>NZ_CP127295.1 GCF_030285665.1 Amycolatopsis mongoliensis | reverse complement strand
GCCGACCTGCCCGGGTGGGCGAGTTCCGGCTTCACTCACGTGAGTCACGTCCTGGATCACGGGGATGGCGGTCCTGGTCACTGCTGGCCGACCCGTGCAGGCACGCGAGCCGACCGTCGGGGTGCGCGAGTTGACCCTGCAATCACGCGAGTCGGCTCCCCAATCACGCGAGTCGGCTCCTGAAACACGCGAGCCGACCCTTCCAGCACCCGCGCCGCCGGGACTCGGGCCGGCACTGGCGTGCTCGAAGCCGGATCTCGTGTGATTGAAGGCGGATCTCACGTGATTGGAGAGGCATCGCTCGTGATTGGAGGGGCGACACGGGTCAGGCCGGGCGGCGGAGGAGGTACGTGTCCATGATCCAGCCGTGGCGTTCGCGGGCCGCGGCGCGGGTCTCGCGGATCCGGGTGGCGAGAGCCGGGGTCAGCGGGCCCGAGATCAGGATTTCGTCCGGGGTGCCCACGTACGCGCCCCAGTAGATCGTCAGGCCGGAGTCGGTGAAGCGGTCGAAGGTCGTGTGCGCGTCCAGGAGGACGAACACGTCGTCGACGTCCGGGGGCCAGCCCGTCGCCAGCCGGCGGCCCGTCGTCAGCTGGACCGACCGCCCGATCTGGTTCATCGTCGTCCGGTGGCGGGCCACCAGGGCCGAGATGCTGCTGATCCCCGGGATCACCTCGTACTCGAACTCGACGTTCCCCCGCGCCAGCACCGCCTCGATCAGCGCGATCGTGCTGTCGTACAACGACGGGTCGCCCCACACCAGGAACGCCCCCGTCGACGACTCGTCCAGCTCCGACCGCAGGAACTGCTCGTACACCGCCGCCCGCGCCGCGTGCCAGTCGGCCACCGCTGCCCGGTAGTCCTCCGGCGTGCGGTCCCGGGGTGGATCCGCGACCAGCACGATGCGGTGCGGACGGGTGACGAACCGGTCGAGGATCTCCTGGCGCACCCGGACCAGGTCGGCCTTCTCCGCACCCTTGTCGAGCACGAAGAAGACGTCGACGCGGTTGAGCCGGTCGATCGCCTGCACCGTCAGGTGCTCCGGGTCCCCGGCACCGATCCCGATCGCGTAGATCTTCCGCATCCCGCGAGTCTGGCGGGGGCCACGAGTGAACCCCTACCCCCGATGGGTATAAAGGAAGGGGAACGAGAGGAGCTGCTGATGACCGAAGCGAGCTACACCGTCGAGGGCATGACCTGCGGGCACTGCGCCACGTCGGTCCGGGAAGAGGTCTCCGAGCTCGCCGGCGTCCGCCAGGTGGACGTCGACGTCGAGAGCGGGCGCGTCACCGTGACCAGCGACACCCCGCTGTCCGCCGACGCCGTCGCCGCGGCCGTCACCGAGGCCGGCTACCGCCTGGTCGCCTGAGCCCGATGACCACCGCGCGGTCCGCAGAAAGCGTCGAACTCGCCATCGGCGGCATGACGTGCGCGTCCTGTGCCGCCCGGGTCGAGCGCAAGCTCAACAAGGTCGGCGGCGTGACCGCGACGGTCAACTACGCCACCGAGAAAGCGCTGGTCAGCTATCCGAGCGAGCTCTCGGTCGACGACCTCAGGGCCGTCGTCGAGGCCGCCGGGTACTCCGCGCGGCTCCCCGAGCCCGAGGAGCCCGACGAGACGCCCACGCTGCGCAAGCGTTTGCTCCTTTCGGCGGCGCTCACCCTCCCCCTGATCGCGCTCGCGATGGTCCCGGCCTGGCAGTTCGACTACTGGCAGTGGGTCTCGCTCGCCCTCGCCGCCCCGGTCGTGACGTGGGGCGCGTGGCCCTTCCACCGCGCCGCCGCCGTGAACCTGCGCCACGTCACCGCCACGATGGACACGCTGATCTCGCTCGGCGTCGTCGCTTCGGTGGCCTGGTCGCTCTACGCCCTCTTCTTCGGCATGGCCGGCGAGATCGGCATGCGCCACGGCTTCGAGCTGATCGGCTCGGGCACGGCCGGCGACAGCCTGTACTTCGAGGTGGCCGCCGCGGTCACCACGTTCATCCTGGCCGGCCGCTACTTCGAGGCCCGCTCCAAGCGCCGCGCGGGCGCGGCCCTGCGCGCGCTCATGGACCTCGGCGCGAAGGACGTCACGGTGCTCCGCGACGGCGAAGAGCAGCTGATCCCGGTGGAAAAGCTGCAGGTGGAAGACGTCTTCGTCGCCCGGCCCGGTGAGAAGATCGCCACCGACGGCGTGGTCACCGAAGGCAGCTCCGCGGTCGACACCAGCATGCTCACCGGCGAGTCCGTCCCGGTCGAGGCCGGCCCGGGCGACGCGGTCACCGGCGCCACCGTCAACGTCGGCGGGCGGCTGCTCGTGCGCGCCACCCGCGTCGGCGCCGACACCCGGCTGGCGCAGATGGCGCGGCTGGTCGAAGCCGCGCAGACCGGCAAGGCCGAGGTCCAGCGGCTCGCCGACCGGGTCTCGGCCGTGTTCGTCCCGGTGGTCGTCTTCGCGGCGCTGGCCACGCTGGTCGTCTGGCTGGCGACCGGCGGGAGCCCCGAAAAAGCCTTCACCGCCGCCGTCGCCGTGCTGATCATCGCCTGCCCGTGCGCGCTCGGCCTGGCGACGCCGACGGCGCTGCTGGTCGGCACCGGCCGCGGCGCGCAGCTCGGCATCCTCATCAAGGGCCCCGAGGTGCTCGAGTCCACCCGCCGCGTCGACACCGTGGTCCTGGACAAGACCGGCACCGTCACCACCGGCCGGATGACCCTCGTCGACGGTGACGGCGAGGTGCTGCGCCTCGCCGGGGCGCTCGAGGCCGCGTCCGAGCACCCGGTCGCCCGCGCCGTCGCGGACGCCGCCCGCGAGCGGTTCGGCACGCTCCCCGCCGTCACGGACTTCCGCAGCACCGCGGGGCTGGGCGTGCGAGGCGTGGTCGAGGGACACGACGTCGTCGCCGGGCGAGCGGAGTTCGTCGGCGCCACGAACGCCGGCAGCGCGGGGACCGTGGTCCACGTGGCCTGGGACGGCGAGGTCCGCGGGCGCCTGGTCGTCGCCGACACGATCAAGCCGACGTCCGCCCAGGCGGTCGCCGAGCTGCGCGAACTCGGCCTGAAGCCGGTCCTGCTGACCGGGGACAACGCGGGTGCGGCCCGCGCGATCGCCGCCGAGGCGGGGATCGGCGAAGTGATCGCCGAGGTGCTGCCCGAAGGGAAGCTCGACGTCGTCAAGCGGCTGCAGGCCGAGGGACGCGTGGTCGCCATGGTCGGCGACGGTGTCAACGACGCGGCCGCGCTCGCCCAGGCCGACCTGGGCCTGGCCATGGGCACCGGCACCGACGCGGCCATCGAGGCGAGCGACCTGACGCTCGTGCGCGGCGATCTGCGGGTCGCCGCCGACGCGATCCGCCTGGCCCGGCGCACCCTCGCCACGATCAAGGGCAACCTGTTCTGGGCGTTCGCCTACAACGTCGCCGCCCTGCCCCTCGCGGCGCTCGGGCTGCTCAACCCGATGATCGCGGGCGCGGCGATGGCGTGTTCGTCGGCCTTCGTGGTCAGCAACAGCCTCCGGCTGCGCCGGTTCCGCTGAAGCCCGGGCCCATACACCCGGTGGGTATACTCGAGGAAGAGGGACGCCGACGAGGGGAACAGGTGCGCGATGACGGGTTACGGCACTGAGCGGGAGGCCTATCTCAAGCGCCTGCGCCGGATCGAAGGGCAGATCCGCGGGCTGCAGCGCATGGTCGAGCAGGACAAGTACTGCATCGACATCCTCACCCAGGTCTCCGCGGCGACGAAGGCCCTGCAGTCGTTCTCGCTGGAGCTGCTCGACGAACACCTGGCGACCTGCGTGGTCCAGGCCGCCGCGGCCGGCGGCGAGGAAGCCGACCTGAAGGTCCGGGAAGCCTCGGACGCGATCGCGCGCCTGGTGCGGTCCTAGCGGACCAGCACGGCGAGCGTGAGGCCGCCGGCGTTCGTCACGAAGTGCACGATCACCGACGCGAGCACGCCCCGGCCCAGGTGGCGCCACCAGTGCAGGAAGATCCCGGCGACACCCGCCGCGGCCATGGCCAGCACCTGCAGCACCACCACCGGCGTCGAGCCGAACACCGCGTGCACGGCGGCGTTGCGGCCGATCGCGAGCGCCGGGAGCGCGTGCCAGAGCCCGAACAGGGCCGCCGAGCAGAGGATGGGCGGCCAGCTCCACCGCTCGTCCGTCGCGCCGAACAGGCCCGGCAGCACCCCGCGGAAGGCGACCTCCTCGATGAGGACCGTCCCGAACAGGATCCGGCCGCACGTCAGCCACAGCAGCTGCCCGAGGTCCGGGTCGCCGACGCGGCCGTCCTCGTACACCGTCCGCAGCGCCGGCACGGCCAGCGCGATCCCGAACACGACCGCGATCAGCCCGGCCCCGGCCAGGCCGACCAGCGCGGGACGCCGGAGCGTGCCGAGCCCGAGGCCGGTCCAGGTGCACCCCGCGGCCCGGCCGAGGGCCACCAGGACGAGCGCGGCGACCAGCCCGCACACCGGGTACGCCCAGCCGGGCAGCACGCGGTTGGCCAGGGTGGTCGACGCGGCGAGCGTCACGACGGCCGCGACCAGCGCGAGCACCCGCCGGACGGTCCACGTCAAGGGATGATGTCCCGCGAGTTCAGGGCGTCGGTCAGCCGTTCGCGCAGCTCCGCCGCGGTGACCGGCGGGTCGATCGCGGACGGCGGGGACAGCACCTTCGAGATCACCGTCGACAGGTTCTGGTACGCCGGGGTCAGCGGCCGGACGGCGGCGTCGGCCAGCGCGGCGAGGATGTCCGGTTTCATCGGGAACTTCGCGGCCATGGTCGAGCCGGGGTCGGCCGGGTCGAGCGGCGCCGGGTCGTCGTAGACCGAGCGCGTGGTCGGTGCCAGGCCGTCCTCGATCGCCTGGTACTTCTGGCTGGCCGGGCCGCGCAGGCACAACGCCGCCTCGAACGCCTCTGTCTGGTGCGGCGAGTACGTGCTGACCGCGAGGTTGAAGCCGCCGATCGTGACCCGGCTCGGGCGTCCCGGCACCACCGACGGGTACCGTGCCCAGTGCACGTGCGCGAGGTCCTGCGGCTTCTCCTTGGCGTAGGACGCGTGGACGTAGGGCCAGTTCAGCTCCAGCGCGCCCTGCCCGCGCTGGAACGCCTGCCGGACCTCGTCCTCCTTGGAGTTGCCCAGCGAGGGGTCGGTGACGCCGGCCGTGGTCAGGGTCTTCAGCACCTCGAGCGCGCGCACGGCGCCGTCGTCCACCAGCACGGACTTGCCGTCGTCGGACAGGATGTGCCCACCCGCCGACGCGACCAGCGTGTTGTAGAAGACCACCAGGCCCTCGTACTGCGCGCCGGTGAACAGGACGTTCCCCGGTTTGCCCGCCGCTTTGAGGGCCTTGGCCTGGGCGATCATGTCGTCGAACGTCTTCGGCGGCGACGGCGTGAGCCGGTCGTCGTACCAGAGCAGCTGGACGTTCGTGTGCTTCGTCGCCGCGTACAACTTCCCGTTCCAGCGGGCGGTCGAAAGCGGGCCGGGGAGCACGTCCCGCGTCGCCTCGGCCTCGGCGGCGCCGGTCCACGGCACCACCCAGCCGGCCTCGGCGAACTCCGGCACCCACGTGACGTCGAGGCCGAGGACGTCCAGTGAAGGGTCTTCCGCGGCCAGCCGCCGGACCATCTGCTCACGCTGGCCGTCCGCGCTGCGCGGCAGCTTGTGGTAGACGATCCGGTAGCGCCCGCCCGCGGCCGCGGTGCAGGCGTCGACGACGTGCTGGAGGTTGTTCTCCGGCGAGACGTACAGGTTGATCGTGACACTCGAGCCGTCACCGCACGCGCTGAGTGCGCCCGCGGCCAAGGCCGCGACCAGCGCGATCTTCGTTCGCCTCACAGCTTCCGATCATGGGGGCTGCCCGCCCGGCGGGCAAGGGATCAGCCCACCGCGTCGGTGAGGTCCGCCGGGGAGCGCCGCTGGACGGGCACTCTCTTCGACATCGGCAGCGTGGCCTCGGGATCGAAGGACGCGGGCCGGTCGTCGAGGGCGACGGCCGCTTCGGCCAGCAGGGAGCGGCAGCCGGTGAGGCTCGAGTGGAGCTTGTCGCGGACCTCGGTGAGGGCGGTGACCTCGCGTTCGGCCGCTTCGACCAGGGCTTCGCCGCGCCGGGTCGCTTCGGTGACGAGGCGTTCGGCCTCGGCTTCGGCGGTGGTGACGAGCTTCTTGGCCTTGGCCTCGGCGGTGGTGACCAGCTTCTTCGCCCGGGTGTCGGCGGCCGCGACCTGCTTCCGGGTTTTGTTTTCGGCAGTGGTGACGAGGTCCTCGGCCTTGGCCTCCGCGGTGGTGACCAGCTTTTTCGCCTGGGCCTCCGCGGCCGTGACCTGCTTCTCGGCTTCGGCTTCGGCGGTGCTGACCAGCTGATCCGCCTTGGCCTCCGCCATCGTGACCAGCGTTTCGCTGCGTTTCGTGGCCTCGGTCACCAGCTTCTCGGCCTCGGCCTCGGCGGCCGCGAGCTTGCGGTCCCCGTTGTTGACCAGGGCCTCGCTGCGCCGGGTCGCCTCGGCGACCAGCTGATCCGCCTTCGCGCGGGCAGCCGATTCCTGCTCGGCCAGTTCGCGCATCGCGGTGGCGCGGCGGATCGTCATCGCGCGGCTGTGGTCCTCTTCCTGCTGGGCCCGGCGGTGCGCGGCGGCCTCGTCGAGCTCGCGGCGGCGCTGCTCGGCCGCGCGCAGGAACTCCTCGTGCTCGGCGCGCCGCCGTTCGGCCTCGGCCTCGGCTTCGGCGACCAGCCGGCGTTCCCGCTCGGTGAGCCGGACGGCCTCCTGCTCGGCCTCGCGCCGGGTGCGTTCGGCCGTTTCCGTTGCCCGCGCGGTGATTTCGGCCGCTTCCTCGCGGGTCAGCTCGATCATCCGGCGCGAGCGCTCCTGCAGCGCGTCCGGCTCGATCGGGGTGCGGCTGATCCGGTCGATCTTCACCCGGAGCTCACGGTTGTCCTCGGCGAGCGCGGCCACGCGGTGGCGCGCGGAGTCGCGTTCGGCGGCGAGTCTGCGCATCTCGGCCTCGGCCCACGCGACGTACTCCGCGACCTGCGCGCGCTGAAAACCGCGCCACGCCAGGTCGAATCCGGGCTGCGTCCGCGCCTCGTCCTCGCCACCGCCGGGGGCCATGCCTCACCTCCGAATTGGATGGTTTCTCCTCGGCCGCACGTTTTCCTTGCGGTGCCGGGGAATTCCGCGTCCACCCCAGTGTGCCGCAAACCCGCCCCCGCGCGCTGCCCGGGCGGCTGATCATTCGTCGAGCGGTTCCCCGGGGCCGGTGGACGTGCTCCGGACGCCCGGCAGTTCGGCGAGTTCGGCGGCGAGGTCGTAGAGATCACCGCGGCCGTCGAGGCGCAGCGTCACGACCGCGATCCGTTGTCCCTCTTCGGAAAGCGACTCGTGGTCGACGTCGACGTGGTGCACGCTCCAGCCCCGCCCGGTGCAGACGGCGAGCGCGGCGCGCAGCACGCCGTGGCCGTCGAGGTAGCTCAGTTGCACGACCGGTGGCTCGCGGCGGTGCCGCGCGACGAACCGCTGCAGCGGTGGGAAGCCACGGGTCACCACGAAGTGCGCGATCGTCGTGCCGACGGCGAGGACCGGCAGCCCGGCGCCGGACGCCGTGCCGACCGCGGCGGTGAGCCAGATCGTCGCCGCCGTCGTCAGGCCGCGCACGGCGTCCCGGCGGACGAAGATCAGCCCGCCGCCGATGAAGCCGATGCCGGACACGATCTGCGCGGCGATCCGCGACGGGTCCAGCGAGACGTGGTCGCTGCTCAGCAGGTCGGCGAAGCCGTACTTCGACACCAGCATGAACACCGCCGAGCCGACCCCGACCAGGCTGTGCGTCCGCAGCCCGGCGGCCTTCATGCCGGCTTCGCGCTCGAGGCCGATCGCGACGCTGAGCACCAGCGCGAGCAGCACCGGCGGTAGCAGGTCCCACTGCGCCGGCGTGGACCACAGAGTGGGCAAGATCACTACCTCCCGAGGTCGGCGGTGTCGGCACGCGGGGAGAACCGCCGTGCCCGTCACCTGGGCATACTGGGCCGGAAGCCCCGATCGTGCCAGGTGAGGTGGGACGCGTGACAGCGAGTCGGCCGGCCCCGGACTTCGTGGGCTACCCGGAGGTGCGGCGCGGCGTGCGCGCCCTGCTGGGGTCCCGCGCCGGCGTCCACCGGCGCCCGGTGCCGGCGTGTCCGGAGTGGACCGTCACCGACCTGCTGGGTCACCTCACCGGGATCGCCGAGCGCGTGCTCGAGCGCCACGGCGGCACGGTCCCCCCGGCGCCGGCGGGGCCGCTGACGGTCCCGGAGCTGCTCGATCGCTGGGACGACGTCGGCGAGGACCTCGACCGGCGCCTCGCGGAGGCGGGCGGCCGCAGCGGCGAGGTCATGGTGATGGACGCCTACACCCACGAGCTGGACCTGCGCGCGGCGCTGGGGGCGCCGCCGCCGGCCGAGCACGCGGCCTGGGCACCGAGCTTCGAGGTGCTGGTCCGCGGGTTCTCGGGCTCGATCGCGGGCCGCGGGCTGCCGGCCCTGCGCCTCCGCACGACGGGTGGCTCCCAGAGGACGGCGGGCGCGGGCCGGCCCACGGCGACGCTGACGGCTCCGGCACACGAGCTGTACCGGGCGCTGGCCGGGCGGCGGTCGCCCGCCCAGCTGGCGGGCCTGGAGTGGAGTGCGGTGCCGGGGCCCTGGCTGCCCGCGTTCAGCTGGGGGCCGTTCACCCCGCCGCGCTCACCGGGGGTCTGACCGGCCGAAGTCCGTGAATGGCACATCCACGGACTTGAAGTCCCTCGATGTGCCATTCACGGACTTTCCGCGGGGGCGCCTCAGCCGCCTGGTGGGGTCACCGTCAGCATCGCCGCCAGCGCCAGCACCACGACGCTGAGCAGCACCTCCACGGCCACGGCCTGCCGCAGCCGGCGCAGGTCCGCCGTCACCGTCTTCGTCGCGCCCTCCGCCGGGCCGGTCATGCCCCGGCGCACCGCGCGGCGTGACCGGCTCGCCACCGCCAGGAGCAACGCGAAGCCGGCGATCTTGAGCAGGACCAGCAGGCCGAACCGGGTGGTCCAGAGCGTGGACAGGGACGGCATGATCCGCAGCGCCAGCACGGCGCCGCTGAGCGCGATCGCGGTCACCGCGCCCGCCGCGAGGCGCGAGAAGCGCGCCGCGACGGGCGCGAGGTCCTCGCCGGGCGCCGGGCGGTACAGGCCCAGGGCCAGCTGGGCCAGTCCGCCCGCCCAGACGGCGATGGCCCCGAAGTGCACGAGGTCGGCCGAGACCGAGACGAACATGATGGGGTCGGTGACCGGGTGGCCGGTGGCCGAGAACGTCAGCAGCACCAGGAAGCCGGTCACCATGGCCGCGTTCTCGTGGCGGGACCGCAGCCGGTCCGGCAGCCCGGGCCGCAGGAGGCGGGGCAGCAGCACCGCCAGCGCGGCCACGGCGGCCAGCCGGAGGAGGAGCAGCTTGCCGTACGCGACGCGCAGCGTGTCCGCCAGCAGCCCGGTGTCGAACACGGCCTCGAGGTTCCGCCCGGCCGCGTACGGGCCTTGCAGCACGAACGCCGCGACGGTGGCCGTCGCGACGAGGCCGCAGCCCCAGTGCAGCAGCCGCCGGGCGCGGGGATCGGTGCGGGCCGCGGGGCGGCACAGGAGCACGAACGCCAGCCCGCCGAGCAGCACGACGCCGAGGTAGGCCAGCCAGCGCGCGGCCGTCGACGCGAAGTCGACGCCCGGGTCGGTGCCGGTGGCCGCGGACACGGCGCCGGCCGAGGTCACCAGCGGTCCGCTGCCGACGACGAACGCGAACGTTCCGCGCACCGGGTGGGAGTCGGCCGAGACGAAGGCGTATTCGACGAGGTAGCCGGCGTCCGGCAGGTTCGGCTTCAGCCGCACCGCGAGCTGTTCGGCGACCTCGCCGGGCTGGAACACCGGCCCGGCGTCGACCTGGTGGCCTTCGAGGTCGACGACCTTGATCGAGCCCGGCTGGATGCCGATGTTCTCCGACAGGGTGACCGACACCAGGGACGGCGCCGCGCTCAGGCGGGCGCCGTCCCCGGGGGTCGACGAGACGATCTCGACGTGGGCCGAAGCCGGAGTGGCGCCGAGCACCAGCCAGCCGAGGAGCAAGGCCAGCAGGGCCAGCGCACGCTTCACGACGCGGCGAGGGCGGGCTTCGGCAGCCCGCAGACGCAGCCGGTCAGCTCGTGCTCGGCCGCCGAAGCGCGCCGGTGCAGAACGACCGCGATGATCATCGGGATGGTGACGATCGTGTTGTAGAACAGGTGCAGTTCGACCCGGGGAACGAGCAGCTGGATGATGCTGGTGGGCACCTTCTGCCCGGCCAGCCGCCAGCCGCTCTGCGCCTGGATGAACAGCAGCAGGTGCTCGATGTGGTGCCAGAACTGGATGGCCAGCGCGAGGTTCCACCACTGCCGCGACCGGCCGGCGAAGCCGTGGCGCAGGATCCACAGGAACACCAGCATCACGAGCGCGTAGCCGTAGTGCAGCCATTCCTGCGAGATCAGCCACGGGAAGGGCATCCCGAGCACGCCGCGTGCCTTCGCGGTCGGCCAGCCGAACCCGTAGATCTGGATCGCCTGCACGATGTGCTCGGCCCAGTGGGCGATCACGATGAGCATGAACACGGCGAGCGCGCGGTGGTGCCAGCGGCTGTTGAGCCCGCCGAGGAACCCGGACGGACGGGCGAGTTCGGACGTCGACATACAGACCCCAGTTCACCAAGACGACGATGTGCGTCGACGATAGCCGTTGCCGGAGCGGCTTCCGTTACTCCGGATTGCTGATCCCGCAAGAGAAGTTACGACGCCCGGCGGATTGCGCACCGCCGGGCGGAGCCACGCTCAGTGGACGGACAGCCCCGTCGAGCGGTCGGGCGCCGGCGGGATGTGGAAGAGCCGGCTGAACAGCTCGAGGTGCGCCGGGTCGCCCTCGACGCGGACCTTGCCGCTGGAGATGGCGTCCTGTGCGGACAAGCTGCCCCTGAGCAGGTCCAGCATCGCCGGGCCCCGCGGCTCGATCACGAGGTCGGCGGCGGGCAGCGCGCCGGCGGACACCTTGAGCGAGCCGTCGTCGACCAGGGCGTGCACGATCATCTCGCCGCCGAGGTGGTGCAGCTCGTAGTTGACGTGCACGCCCGCGGCGGCCTCCTCCCGGAAGGTCGTGTAGAGCGAGAGGATCGCGATGTCGAGGGTCAAGGTCTCGTCCGGCTTCGGGTAGGTCAGCGAGCGGGCGCCCCACAGGCCGAGGTCGAGCACGACGTGGTCGAGTTCGGCGCCGTACTCGGTGAGCTCGTAGACGACCCCGGCGTCCAGCTGCGACAGCACCCGGCGGCGGATCACCCCGGCCTCTTCGAGCTCGTTCAGCCGGGACGTGAGGATGCTGACCGGGATCCGGGGCAGCGTGTGCTGCAGGTCGGTGAACCGCTTCGGGCCGAGCATGAGGTCACGCACGACCAGCAGCGACCACCGTTCGCCGACGATCTCGAGCGCCCGGGCCAGGCCGCAGAACTGTCCGTAGGTGCGAGCAGAGGTAGGCATACTCGGGTCCTCACTTGTCTCGGGTGCCAGACCGGGCGCCGCCTGGGTTCGCGCGGGACCGCGAGTTCGGTTACGGTGCCCCGGACGCACCGTGCCGCCACGGGCGTCGCTGTCTACGGTGACGGTTCCCCGCCGCGTGCGGCCAGTGAACGACACACCGGTGCCCTGTGCGTTTTCCACGTCAAACCATGCGTTTCGCATGACTTGCCGGTGCTTCGAGCACTGGCTGAGTAGACCTCTCGTGGAGCAGGATTTTCTTCTCTCGTCCCGCCCAGCCCGAGACCGGCAGGAGGGCCCATGCGCACGACAGCGGTGGACGCGCAAGGCGGCGGCGCCACGGAAGCCCCGGTGCCGGCGCGCGCCCCGGCGTTCCGGCGGCACCTGCGCGCGGAGGTCCGGGCGGGCAAGGGGGCGTACCTGTTCTCCGAACAGGGCGTGATCGCGATGCGCGGCGCGAAGATCGAGTCGCTCGCGGCGTTGCTCGACGGCACCCACGACCTCGACCGGCTGCTGCGCGGCCGTCCCGGCGGGATGGCGCCGGAGGAGGTCGCCGCGCTGCTGGCCCAGCTCGTCGACGCCGGGCTCGTGACGTTGCGCAACCCCGGCACCGACGACCTGCTGCCGGGCGACGAACGCGCGCTGGCCTACTGGGACGCGTGCGGGGTCGACGCCGACGTCGTGGCCGCGCGGCGGGGCACCGTGCGGCTGACCGCGGTGGGCGACAGCGCCGACGGCGTGGACCCCGGCGCCGTCGAGCGGGCGCTGGCCGGCGCGGGGCTCGAGGTGGTCCGCACGGACACCGGCACCGCCGACCTGTCGGTCGTGCTGTGCGCCGACTACCTCGACCCGCGGCTGGCCGGGATCGACGCCGAGCACCGCCGCGCCGGACGGCCGTGGCTGCTGGCCCGCCCGTCCGGGGCGCAGGTGTGGATCGGCCCGGTGCTGCAGCCGGACGGGGCGTGCTGGCACTGCCTGACCCACCGGCTGTGGGGCCACCGGCACGCCGAGGCGTGCGTGCAGGAGGAGCTGGGCCACGCCGGCCCGGCGCGCCGCCCGATGCCGGCGCTGCCGCCGCTCACCTCCGCCGCGGCGCACCTCGTCGCGCTGGAGGCGGCCAAGTGGGTGGCCGGGTACCGCCACCACGGCCAGCAGTGCGTGTGGACGCTCGACACGCTCGACCTGCAGGGCCGGCTGCACGAGCTGCACCGCCGCCCGCAGTGTCCCCGCTGCGGCGACCGGTGGCTGGTGACGTGGCGTTCGGTGCGCCCGGTCGAGCTCCAGCCGGCCAAGAAGGCGACCACCGGGGGCGGCGGGCACCGCACGGCGACGCCGTCGCAGATGCTCGAGCGGCACCGCCACCTGGTCAGCCCGGTCACCGGGATCATCAAGGAGATCCGGCGCGACCCGGACGCGCCCTGGTTCGCCAACGCCTACCGCTCGGGGCCCAACGTCGCCCGCGGTGTCACCGCGATGGCCGCTCTGCGCGCGGGGCTGCGCTGCGAAAACGGCGGCAAGGGCGTCAGCCCGCTCGACGCCGAGGTCAGCGCGCTCTGCGAGGCCGCGGAACGGTTCTCCGGTAACTTCCAGGGCGACGAGCTGCGCATCCGTGCCTCCTTCGACGAGCTGGGCGAGGAAGCCGTCCACCCCAACGCGTGCATGCTCTTCGCCGACCGGCAGTACGCCGGCCGCGCGGCCTGGAACGCCGAGCACGCCGCCTTCCAGCACGTCCCCGAGCCGTTCGACCCGGCCGCCGTCGTCGACTGGACGCCGGTGTGGACGCCGGCCGGGCACCGCCGTCTGCTGCCGACGTCCTACCTGTACTACGGGATCCCGCGCGAGAGCGCGGCCCGCGGGGTACGCGCCGACTCGAACGGCACCGCGGCGGGCAGCAGCCTCGAGGACGCGATCCTGCAGGGCGCGCTGGAACTCGTCGAACGCGACGCCGTGGCGCTGTGGTGGTACAACCGCACGCCGGTGCCGGGCGTCGACCTCGCGTCCTTCGCCGACCCGTGGCTGGACGAGATGGCCACCGGCTACGCGGGGATCGGCCGCGAGATGTGGGTCCTCGACGTGACGTCGGACCTGGGGATCCCGGTGACCGTCGCGGTTTCGCGGCGGATCGACGGCCCGCACGAGGACATCATGATGGGCTTCGGCGCGCACCTCGACCCACGGATCGCGGTGCGCCGCGCGGTGACCGAGCTCAACCAGATGCTGCCCGCCGTGCGGAGCGCCGGAACCGACGTCGACGACCCGGACGCGCGGCGCTGGCTCGCCTGCGCCACCGTCGCGAACCAGCCGTACCTGCGGCCCGTGGCGGGCGAGCGGATGCGGGCCGCCGGCGACTTCCGGTTCGTCAACCGGGCCGACGTCCGGGACGACGTCGACGCGCTGACCCGGGTGTTCGACCGCGCCGGCCTGGAGCTGCTGGTGCTCGACCAGACCCGCCCGGACGTCGGGATCCCGGTGGCCAAGGTGCTCGCGCCGGGGCTGCGCCCGTTCTGGGCCCGGTTCGCGCCGGGCCGGCTCTTCGACGTCCCGGTCCGGCTGGGCCGGCTCGGCGCACCGACCCCGTACGAGCGGCTCAACCCGTTCCCGATGTTCCTCTGAGCGCCCCCGGGGGCTCGGTCTTTCGCTGTTGCTTGAGGAGTTGGCCTTGCCTGCTTACCCCCCGGAGGGGATCCCCGAGACCGTCCGGCTCTGGTCCCTCACCGAAGACACCTTGCTGGAGGCGGGGGACGACGACACGCTCGTCGCGATCACCTGGTGGGGCGAGTACGAGCTGGCGGACATCCCCCGGCCGGTCCGCGAGTCGCTGGGCCGGATGGCGCTGGGCCCGATCTCGATGGGCAACCTCGCCACGTCGGCGGGCAACGCCGCCGAAGCGTGGGCGGGGACGTTGCGCAGGGTCCTCAACCAGCTGTCCGGCTCGGTCGTGCACTCGCTCGCGCTCAACGACGGCCGCGGGCCGCTGCTCTCGGCCATCCCGGTGACCCAGGCGCCGGTCTTCCCGGCCGACGTGGTGCCGCCGGGCCGGCTGATCAAGCTGTCGCGGTACTCGGCGATGCGCCCGGACGGCGGCGGGCTGGTGCTGGAGTCGCCCCGCGCCCGGTACCGCGTCGCGCTGCTGCGGCCGCCGGCGGTGGCCGTGGCGTCGTCGCTGGCCGGGCCGGTGACCGTCGCGCAGGTCGCCGAGACCTCCGGGCTGACCGAGGCGGTCGTGGCCGACGTCGTCACGTTCCTGGTGGCCGCGGGCGTGGTGCTGGTGGCCGACGACTGGGCCGAGTTCACCGAGGACACCGACACCGACCTGACCGTCTGGTCGCCCGACGACCTGATGTTCCACGCCCGCAGCCGGACGTGGCTGAAGGGCGGCCCGCCGGACCCGGAGGCGCACCGGGCGGGCACCGAGCCGCCGGTGGTCAAGCAGCTCACCGCCGGCCCGACCTTCCCGTTGCACCGCCCCGACCCGGAGGTGCTCAAGGCGACCGACCCGACGCTGGCCACGCTGCTCGAACACGACCACACGTGCCCCGAGGTCACCGAACGCGCGTTGTCCGCCGACCAGGTGGGCGAGTTCCTCTTCCGCGCCGCGCGGGTGCGCTCGATCGGGCCGGCGTACCTGCCCGGCGGACCCGGCCACGAGGCTTCCCAGCGGCCGTACTTCAGCGTCGCGTGCCTGTACGAGCTGGAGATCTACGTCGGGATCAACCGGTGCGCGGACCTCGCGCGGGGGATCTACCACTACGACCCGCTGTGGCACACGCTGACGCTGATCAACGACGACCTCGGCGTCCTGGACGGCATGCTGGACCTGGCGATGGTCGGCGCGGGCAGCCACCGCCGGCCCTCGGTGCTGCTGACGATGACCGCGCGGATGTCGCGGATCGCGTGGGTGCTCGGCAGTGCCGCGTACGCGACGACGCTGGTGCACGTCGGCGCGTTGCAGCAGGTGCTCTACCTGACGGCGAAGGCGATGGGACTCGCCGCGCACGCCGTGCCGGTCGACGCGGGCGACCGGGTGGACCGCTCACTGAAACTGGAGTGGCCGGCCGAGGTCAGCGTCGGCGAGTGCGTGCTCGATTTCCCCGGCGGTAATGCGCTGGGCTGATCGCGCGACGCCTCCGCGGGAACCGTTCGCCCTGTTACCTTTGAGGCACTGGGGTGCGGGTGAGGTGGGAGGCGCCGTGGCATATCCGGTTCGGCTGCGCGGGAAGTCCCGGGTGCGGGCCGAGCCGCCGGCGGAGCGGGATGCCGGACGGCCGGACTTCCGCGCGCTCGTCGCGGGCGGTCCGGTGGCGGCGGCCGCCGCGGTCGCGCTGACGGCGTTGCTCCCGGTCCTGGCCGAACGGGAGTCCTGGGCCCCGCGGCTGCTCGCGCTGGCCGGCGCGGCGGCGCTGGCGGGGGTGCACCTGACCGCGTTCGCCCACGGCCGCGTCCGCCGCCCCGGCCTGGCGCTGGCCGCCCAGGCCCTGCTCGCGTACGGGCCGATGCTGCTGCTGGGAGCCCTGTGGAGCACCGCGGGTGGGTTCCTCGCCGGGGGTCTGCTGCTGGCCGTCCGGCCGGCCCGGGCGGTGCCCGCGGCGGGGCTGGTGTGCGTCGTGGCGGGGCTCGTCTGCGCCTGGCCGACGGGTTCGGCCGATGCCGGGTTCGCGGGCGCGGTGTCCGCCGGGATCGCGGCGCTGGCGCTGTCCGGGGCGGGTGCGGCCGCGCGGCTGATCGCCGAGCGCGAGGAGGAACGGCGCGAGCTGAAGCGGAGCGCGATCGCCGAGGAGCGCAAGCGGTTCTCCCGCGACGTCCACGACCTGCTCGGCCTCAGCCTTTCGGCGATCACCCTCAAGGGTGAACTCGTCGACCGGTTGGTGATCGGCCAGCCGGGGCGCGCGAAGGAGGAACTGGCCGAGCTGCTGACGATGTCGCGGCGCGCTCTGGCCGACGTCCGCACGGTCGCGGCGGGCTACCGCGAGCTGTCGCTGGCCGACGAGTGCCGGGCCGCGGCGGCGGTGCTGAGCGCGGCCGGGACCCGGGTGACGGTGGCCCGTTCCGGCACGGAGGACCTGCCCCCGGAGGTGGCGACCGCGCTGGCGGCGGTGCTGCGCGAAGGGGTGACGAACGTGGTGCGGCACAGCACGGCGAGCTGGTGCGCGTTCTCGGTGAGCAAGGAGGACGGAACGGCCTGGCTGGAGATCGTCAACGACGGCGCGGGCGGCCCCGCGGACGGCGGCGCGGGTTCGGGATCGGGGCTGCGCAACCTGCTCGACCGGGTGGAGTCGCTGGGCGGGACGCTGGCGACGGAGTCCGGTGCGGACGGGACGCACCGGCTGCTGGCGGCGGTCCCGGTGGGGTGTGGCGGCGTGCGCCGGCATCGGGCGCCGGACGAGCTGTCGGCGTAAGCGCTTTCCCGGCCGGTTTTCCGGGCGGGGTGGGGTGTTCGGGCGGGCAGCACGCGTGTCTGGAGGGGCGGCTCGTGTGTCTGGAGGGTCGGCACGCGTGCTTGGAGGGACGACACTCGTACCCGGACGGACGGCTAGCGTGCTTGGCTGGTCAGCCTCAACCGGCCGGGGCTAAAGCCATTCCGCTTCGGTCGCGATGCGGATCGCGTGGACCCGGTTGCGGGCGTTGAGCTTCGTGACCACCGCGGCCAGGTAGTTGCGGACCGTGCCGGCCGACAGGAACAGCTCCGCCGCGATATCGGCCACGTTGCGTCCGCGCGCCGCCAGCGACAGGATCTCGATTTCGCGCGGGGTGAGCGGGCAGTCGTCGGTCTCCCAGGCGGCCAGCGCCAGCTCGCTGTCGATGACCCGGCGGCCGATGGCGACCGAGCGGACCGCGTTCGCCAGCTTGTCCGACGGCGAGTCCTTGAGCAGGAAGCCGTTCACCTTCGCGTCCAGCGCGCGGCGGACCGTGCCCGGGCGGCCGAGGCTGGTCAGGATCAGGGTGTGGACGTCGGGGAGGCTCTCGTGGATCTCGACCGCCGCCGACAGCCCGTCCTTGCCCGGCAGGTCGATGTCGATGACCGCGACGTCGGGCTGGGCCGCCTTCGCGGCCGGCAGGATCTGGTCGCCGGTGGACACCTCGGCGACCACCTCGATGTCGGATTCCAGGTTGAGCAGGGCGACCAGGGCGCCGCGGACCATGTGCATGTCCTCGGCCAGCAACACCTTGATCACGACGGTACCTCGCACCCCAGTCCGTTGACTCCGAACCGCAATTGTACGCCATTGCCCGGCCCCCGCCGGTGTTTCGCGGAAGCGCACTCACCCGGTAATGACGGGAATTCACGGCGGCGCCGCTGGGCCGAATGGCTGCGGGGAACGCGGGCCGGGTGCGTCCGCCGTCCGCGGATTAACGGACGGCGGATTCGGTGTCCCGGAATTGCCCGCGCTCAGACCGCCATCGGGCGGGCCACCGCGGACCGGCGCAGGTCGGGCAGGGCCAGCAGGACCGGCGGGTCGAAGCCGTGCCGGGGCCGCAGCCGGACGTCGGCCAGGCTCGCCGTGACGCCGCGGTGCACGGTCACCGGGCCGGCGAGGCCGGTGTAGGGCCGCAGGGTGTGGTCGTCGACCTCGCCGCAGCCGTAGGCGTGGGTGAGCACGTACCACGAGCCCAGCGGAACGTCTGCCAGTGCATACGGTCCCGGGCCGGGCAGGACGGCGTACCTGGCCGGCGCGCCCTCGGCGATCCGGGCGGCGAACAGCCCGACGAACACCGGTCCGACCTCGGCCGACGGCGCGACGCGCAGCTGGCCGCGCACGGCCGTCCCGGAGCCCGGCTGGGCCTGCTGGTCGGCGACCCGCGGCGCCATGCCGCGCAGCTGCCGGTACCCCGACGGCGAAACGCCGACGCTGCCGCTGAAGCGGGCGCTGAACGTGCCGACGCTGTTGTAGCCGACCTGGTGGCTGATGTCGGCCACCGAGATGACCGTGGTCGCGAGCAGGCGCTTGGCCTCCGCGAGCCGCAGGGCCGACAGGAACCGGCCCGGTGACAGCCCGGTGACCCGCAGGAACACCCGGGTGAAGTGGAACTTGCTGAACATGGCCGCGCGGGCGAGGTCGTCGATCGTGAGCCGCTCCCCCAGGTTGTCTCGCATGGTCACGATGGCGCGTGCCACGGCTTGCCGGACGATCTCATCCATGGTGGCCGTCCCTCCCGGTCGACAATGCCGCCCGGGCACCTTCCCGGTGAAGGCGTCCGGTGCGGGGGATGTGATTTCGACCAAAACTGTAAGTCGGCGGGCGTCTACTTCTTAAGTGCTCTGTGCACCGGTCCGGATGGATTTCACCGGTCCCGGGCATGCGTTTTGCACATGGGGTGTGAACGCGGCGGGGAACGGGCACTCCGGCCGTGCACACATGTGCGTTTCTCATACCCGTGGTAGCACCGGGGATGCGGGTGACCGCACATGGTGACGAAAACGCGGTGATTCGACGGTGTTCGAGGGACTTGCTAGCCCGTTCGGAGTCTTTGCGGTAACCGCACGGACCATGTGTAAGCCACATCACGGCGATGATGCGGGCACTGGTTGATGCCGCCTCCGTTGGCGACGATTTATGGCACGTGAAGCATTCATCTTCGCCACTGGGAGCAGAACATGTCCGCACAGTTTTCCGCCGACGTCCGCGCGCTTTTCACCGATTTGGAGATCGAGTTCGAAAAGGCTGGGACGGACCTCGTGATCGACCGTTTCGAGCACTTCAGTATCGAGGCTTCCACGGGCGCCGTGCCGGGGCGCCGCGGCACCTGCTTCTGCCGGGCCGACGTCCTCGAAGCGGCTTGATGCGCGTTTGCGCAGTTCTCGAAGCCTCGAGCCGGTCGCGGCGGGTGCCCAGTGCGCCCGCCGCGGCCGGCTCGCGGTGTGGGAAGTCCACAAGCGACCTGGCCGGAAAATTTCCGACACGAGTGACGGAAATCCCTGTCCGTCCGTGACGGCTGGTAGTCGACCGGGTGCGAGTAGGCATTTTTAACCTGGCCCTAACCCGTGCATGTGCATTTCGCGGCATCGCCGCAAAAGTGGTGCCCGAATGGTGCAACCGATTCGTCAAGCGGAATGTTTAACTGAGCTTCTGGGGAATCGTGAGTGCGGAGGCACACCCGTGATCAGAGTGCTGGTGGCCGAGGACATGCACATCGTGCGGGGAGCACTGGTGGCGCTGCTGCGGCTCGAACCCGACATCGACGTGGTAGCCGAGGTCGCCTCCGGGCTCGAGATCCTGCCCGCCGCGCGCGCCAAGCAGGCGCAGGTGGCCGTCATCGACATCGACCTGCCGGGCAAGGACGGCCTCACCGCGGCCGGTGAGCTGCACGAACACCTGCCGGGCTGCCGGACCCTCATCCTCACCAGCCTGGGCCGTCCCGGCACGCTGCGGCGCGCCCTGGATGCCAAGGTGGGCGGGTTCCTGCTCAAGGACGCGCCCCCGGACAAGCTGGCGCACGCCGTGCGGGGTGTGCTCGCCGGCCGCCGCATGGTCGACGGCGACCTCGCGCTGGCCGCCTGGGACAGCGTCGACTGCCCGCTGACCGCCCGCGAGCTGGACGTGCTGCGGATGACCGCGCAGGGCTACGGGACGGTGGAGGTCGCCGCCCGGCTGTACCTTTCCGCCGGGACAGTACGGAACTACCTCACGACCGTCGTCGCGAAGCTCAACGCCCGCAACCGGGTGGACGCCATCCGCATCGCCGAGGAGTCCGGCTGGCTGTGACCGGCGGCCGGAGCCGAACCGGAGGTCCAGACCAGCGTGGCCGGATCGGCCGTCCGGTGTCCGCGCGCCGGGCCGGCGGTTCGGGCCGGCGCGAAGGGTTCAGGCCGGGACGACCGCCCGCAGCCGGAACCGGCCGTCCGGCTCGACCCCGGCGGTGAGTTCGCCGCCGAGGTCGGCGACCCGGTGGGAGAGGTTGCCGATCCCGCTGCCGGGGGAGGAGTCCCGGGGTACGGCGGCGGCACGTGGTTCGGGCACGACGGGCTTCGCGGGCCCGTCACCGTTCCGCTCGACACCGTCGTTCACGATGTCGAGGCAGATTCCGCCGTCGGTGCGGCGCATCGCGATCTCGCAGCTCTCCACTTTGCTGTGCCGCAGCACGTTCGTGACGCCTTCGCGCAGGACGACGGCCAGCACCGTGCGCACCGGCGTCGGCAGGTCGTCGCCGAGCATCTCCATGCGCACCCGCACGTCCGCGGCCGCCAGCACGGACTTCGCCGTGCGGGACTCGCTGTCGAGGGACAGCTCGCGGTAACCGCTGGCCACGGACCGGACGTCGGACAGGGCCTGGCGGGTCAGGCCGAGGACCTCGTTCAGCTCCTCGGCGGCGCGGTCGCGGTCCAGGGGCAGCACCCGGGCGGTCAGCTCGCTCTTCAGCGCGATCGCGGACAGGCTCATCCCGAGCAGGTCGTGCAGGTCGCGGGCGAACCGCAGCCGCTCCTCGGCCAGCGCCATCTCGGCCAGCCGCCGCCGGGTGCTGGCGAGCTCGGTGACCAGCCGGACCAGCCACAGGAGCCCGAACACGGTCAGGCTCGTCATCACGGTCGCGGCGGTGTAGAAGATCGTGGACGTGAGGTCCGCGCCCGACACCCGGTGGATCTCCGCGTAGGCGGCGATGTTGAGGGCGAAGAACACCCAGCCCGCGACGGGCGGCAGCACCAGCAGCGCGCTGCCGAGCAGCAGCCCGGGCAGGCTGACCCAGTGCGGGCCGAGCGGCAGCAGCGGGAGGTAGATCAGGCAGGCCTGGACGAGGAGCATCCCGTAGCTCTGCGCGGACCGCAGCTGGGTCGACGGCCGGTTGAAGTACGAGAACTGCAAGGCCAGCAACGCCACGATCGAGCCGACGACCAGCGCGACCTCCCACGGCCGGGGGGCCAGCTGGAGCAGGTGCGCCAACGCACCGATGCCCATCAGCGCCATGATCACCGGCAGCAGCCGGCGGATCTGCTTCGACGCGCTCTCCGAGCGCTCCTCGGTGTCGTGCGCGGCGGGGCCGCCCGGCCCGCCGGGCAGGGGGAGCTCGACGCGCAGCCGGAACCGGCCGTCCGCGCCGGCCTTCGCGGTCGCCGTGCCGCCGAGCGCGGAGACCTCGTCGGGCAGGATCGTCAGCGCGCTGCCCGGGGCCAGCGCCGGGTCGTCCGCCGTCACGCCGTCGTTGACGATCTCGAGAGCGACCTTGCCGTCCTGGTGCCGGACGTCGATTTCGCAGTGTTCGACGTCGCTGTAGCGCAGGACGTTCGTGACGCCTTCGCGGAGCACCTTGGCCAGCAGCGTGCGGACCTGGACCGGCAGATCGCCCTGGTCGAAGTGGATCCGGACGGCGATCTCGGACGCCGACAGCAGCGATTCGGCCGTGCGGGACTCCTTCTCCAGCGAGAGTTCGCGGTAGCCGTGGGAGACCGCGCGGACGTCGGAGAGGGTGCGTTGCGCGGTGGCGGTGATCTCGGCGAGCTCGGCCTTGGCGCGGTCGGCGGACTTGCGCATGAGGCGGGACACGAGCTCGCCCTTGAGCGCGATCGCGGACAGGCTCATCCCGAGCAGGTCGTGCAGGTCGCGGGCGAAGGCCAGCCGCTGCTCGGCGACCGCGCGCTGGGCCAGTTCGGTGCGGGCCTCGTGGAGCTCGTGGACCATCCGCGCGAGCCGGGACAGCAGGTAGAAGACCAGGATGTAGAAGAGCGTGCCGAACGCGTTGTAGACGGTGGGCGCCGCTGCCACGCCGAACACCTGGTAGACCCCGACGGTGCTGAGCACGATCACGACGACCGCTGCCCAGCCGTAGCGCGGGGGCAGGACCAGGAGCGCGGCGCTGCCGACGTACACGAGCATGGTGGCCCACAGCCAGCCGAAGGTCAGCATCGGCACGTAGGCGAGGACGACCATGACCACGAACAGCACCCGGCTGGTCGTCGAGTCGAGCCGGGCGGACGGGCGGCTGAACCACAGCAGCTGGATCGCCAGCAGCGCGACGGCGGCCACGATGGCGTATCCGGCGCGGAAGGGGCCGACCGACGCGGGCAGGAGGCCGACGACGCCGATCACGCCGAACCCGGTGACGACCACGACGATGATGGCCGCGGAGAGGTAGGTGGCCAGCCGAGGGCGCCGGTCGGCGGCGGTGGTGCCGCGGGGTTCGGCGGTCGCGGACAGCTCCGCGGCCGGCTCGAGCGCGGCGACCGGAGACATCAGTGGAACCCCCGGGGTCTCGGCGATGGCCGGGCGCTCCACAGGGCGCGGCCAGGGCGTGCTGCTGCCGATCGATCGTAGCTCACGCGAGGGCCGTTTCCCCGCACCGGAAAGACGTGGCGAACGGGCGCGAGTTGCCCGGGACGACAGCACGGGACCTGGGAGTACGCCGCGCTCAGCGGCGGCCGGTGCCGGGGCGCAGGCGGTCCGGGACGCCGAGCAAGCCCAGGAAGTCCAGCCGGGACAAGGCGACCGACCCGGTGTGCAGCACCGAACCGCGGTCCTGCCCGAAGAAGCTGAGCCCCGCTTCGTCGTCGTCGAAGAATTCGGCGCCCGCCGCTTCGGAAAGGCGCCGGGCGGCCGGGAAGTCGGCGGTGAACGCGCGGCCCGCCGAGTAGGTGCGCAGGTCCCGGCCGAAGTGCCGCCGATACCGCTCGAGCTTGGCGTAGGGGGCGCGGGAGACCAGCACCAGCCGCAGGTCCGGGTCGTGCAGCGCGGCGGCGATGTCCGCGACCGGCACGACATCGAAGGGGCCGCTGTGGTCGGCCATCGCGTGGTGCACCGCGAGCCGCGGGCGTCCGTCGAAGAGGTCGGCCAGCGAAATCCGGCCCTGCGGGCCCTCGAACAGGTACTTCGCCGCGGTGACGCCCCGGGGCCGGTCCAGCTCCGGCACGGTCAGCTTCGTCATGGCACGCCCTCCCTGGTGTGGTCCCCGTTCGGAGTGTCGCGCGGGGGCCCGGGCCGGCCCAGCGTTCGGGCCGGGAACCGCAAGCTGGGAGACGCGCGGGCGGTGGCGACCGGGACGCGCCCCCCTGGACCCCCGCCGCCGTGCCCGCCGGCGGCCCGGACCCTAGGCTCTGCGGTCATGGCACGTTATTTCGACCTGCACCCGGAGAACCCGCAGCGCCGGTCGCTGGGCCAGATCGTCGAGATCCTCCGCGCCGACGGGCTGATCGCCTACCCGACCGACTCGTGCTTCGCGCTCGGGTGCCGGCCGGGCAACCGCGACGGGCTCGACCGGATCCGGACCATCCGCAAGCTGGACCACCGGCACCACTTCACGCTGGTGTGCCAGGACTTCGCCCAGCTGGGCCGGTTCGTCCACATCGACAACGCGGTGTTCCGCGCGATCAAGGCGGCCACGCCCGGCAGCTACACGTTCATCCTGCCCGCCACCAAGGAGGTGCCGCGGCGGCTGATGCACGAGAAGAAGAAGACGGTCGGCGTGCGCATCCCCGACCACCGCGTCACCCAGGCGCTGCTGGCCGAGCTGGGCGAGCCGCTGCTGTCGAGCACGCTGCTGCTGCCGGGCGAGGACGAGCCGATGACGCAGGGCTGGGAGATCAAGGAGGAGCTGGACCACCAGCTCGACGCGGTGCTGGACTCCGGCGACTGCGGGGTCGAGCCGACGACCGTCGTCGACTTCTCCTCCGGCGAACCGGAGATCCTGCGGGTCGGCGCGGGCGATCCTGCGCCGTTCGAGTGACGCCGGTCAGTTCTCCAGCAGTTCCAGCCATTCGGCGGTGTGCCCACCGCTGAACGTCAGCGCCAGGTCCTCCGCGAGGCGGCGGCCGGTCACCAGCAGGCAGAAGTCCTCGGCGGGCCCGGCGACGCGGTCGGCGGCCTCTTCGGGCCCGAAGTCCCACCGCGTCCCCGACGGCGCCCGCAGCTCGAACCGGAACGGCCCGGGCGGCGTCCGCTGGTGCCGCCGGTAGGCGCGGTCCCTGGTCCGGACGCCGTAGTAGGCGACGTGCCCGATCGCGTCGTCGCGCCGGGGGCGGACGCCGAGCGCGTCGGCGATGTCCTGGCCGCAGGCGAACAGCTCGGTCAGCGCGGCCGCGGCGAGCACCGACGGGCGCAGCGGGCCGTCGCTCCACGGCAGCTCCGGCTTCGCGGGGGCCGAGGCGAGCAGGGTGTTGGCCTTCCGCTGCTCGATCAGCCAGGTCACGATCGCCTCGTCGAGCGAGTCGTAGGAGATCTGCGGGGTGACGCCGAAGGCGCCCGGGTTCTCGGCGCTGAGCCGGACCAGCCGCGCGGTCGACGTCAGCCGGGCGAAGTGCCCGGTGAGGTCGGGGCCGGGGCCCGGGCCGCGCCCGTGGCGCTCGGCCAGCTCGGCCAGCGCCTCGGTCTCGGTCTGCAGGTCCGTGAACACGTCGGCCATCGGTGCCAACCTCCTGGGTCCGGGTAACCGGGACTGCCCGGGGGTCCAGGCTGGCAGGCGGGCCCGCGGCGGCTCCACTCCGCGCTTGCGACGTGGCGCCCCCCGGCGGTGCGCGGTCGGCTATGTTCGTGCCACCGACGATGGGAGCGCGGGCGTGAAGTACCTGCTGGCGATGTACCTGAACCCCGACGTGATGGCGAGCCTGTCCCAGCAGGACATGGACGCCATCATGAGCGGGCACCAGGACTTCATCCGCACGATCAGGGAGTCCGGCGAGATGATCGGCACTCAGGCGCTCGCGCCGGTCGCCGACAGCACCGTCGTGCGGGTGCGCGGGGGACTGCCGGCGGTCACCGACGGCCCGTTCCTGGAGTCGAAGGAGTTCCTGGCCGGCTACTACCTCGTGGACTGCGCGAGCAAGGAGCGCGCCGTCGAGCTCGCCGCGATGATCCCGGACGCCGCCATCGACGGCCTGGCCGTCGAGGTACGCGAGATCGTCTTCTTCGCCGACGCCGAATCCGAGATCCCCGGTTCGTGAGGTGACCGCCTCCGCCCCGGTCGCCGAGCTCCTGCGCCCGCTGGCCCCGCAGGTGCTGGGCGTGCTGGTGCGCCGGTACGGCCAGTTCGACGCGTGCGAGGACGCCGTCCAGGAGGCCCTGCTGGCGGCGAGCGAGCAGTGGCCGGCCGAAGGCGTCCCGGGCAACCCGCGCAGCTGGCTGGTCACGGTCGCCACCCGGCGGCTGACCGACCACTGGCGCAGCGAGAGCGCGCGGCGGCGGCGCGAGGAGTCGGTCGCCGTGCGGGAGCCGGCGAGCTCCGCGGTCGTCCCCGGTCCCGGCGAGGAGCAGCCCGCCGGCGAGGACGACACGCTGAAGCTGCTGTTCTTGTGCTGCCACCCCGCGGTGTCGCCGCCTTCGCAGGTCGCGCTGACGCTGCGCGCGGTCGGCGGCCTCACCACGGCGCAGATCGCGAGCGCGTTCCTGGTGCCCGAGGCGACGATGACGCGGCGCATCACCCGCGCCAAGGAGAGCATCGCCGCCGCGGGGTCGACGTTCAGCGAGCCCTCGCCGGACGACTTCGGGGACCGGCTGAGCGTCGTCCTGCAGGTGCTGTACCTGATCTTCAACGAGGGGTACGCGGCGACGTCGGGGGAGAACCTCGTGCGCGCCGAACTGGCCACGGAGGCCATCCGGCTGACCCGCGCGGTGCACGCGCTCACCCCGGGGGAGGGCGAGGTCGCGGGCCTGCTGGCGCTGATGCTCCTGACCGACGCCCGCCGCGCGGCACGCACGGGGCCGGACGGCGAGCTGGTGCCGCTGCAGGACCAGGACCGCGGCCGCTGGGACGCGGCGATGATCGCCGAGGGCGAGGCGCTGGTGGACGCGACGCTGGGCCACGCGGCGCTCGGGCCGTACCAGGTCCAGGCGGCCATCGCGGCCCTGCACGCCACCGCGCCGAGCACGGAAGAGACCGACTGGCCGCAGATCGTCGAGCTGTACCACGTGCTGCGGGCACTGATGCCGAGCCCGGTCGTCACGATCAACCACGCGGTGGCGGTGGCCCAGGCCTCGGGCCCGGCCCGCGGGCTGGAGCTGCTGGACACGGTCGACGCGAAGCTCGACGTCGGCCGCCGGCTGGATGCGGTCCGCGCGCACCTGCTGGAGCTGGCGGGCGACCTGCCGGGCGCGCGCGAGCACTACCTGCGGGCCGCGCGGCGGACGGCGAGCCTGCCCGAGCGGCGGTACCTGATGAACCGGGCGGGCCGGATCGCGCCGGGAACGGAACCCATGCACCACCGAGGTCGTGAGTGAGAAACAGGGTTCCCACCCTGTTTCTCACTCACGACCGGTCAGCGGACCACGATGCCCGAGGGGGGTTCCGGGGCCGCCGGGACGTGGAACAGGCGGACCATCAGCTCGAGGTCGGCCAGGTCACCCTCGATCGCCAGCTTGCCGGTGCGGACCGCTTCCGCCGCGGACACCTGCCCGCTCATCAGGTCCAGCATCGCCGCGCCGCTCGTGGCCTTGACCACCAGGTCCGCGCCGGCGAAGCGGCCTTCGCCGACCTTGACCGCGCCGTCCTCGATCAGTGCGTGGACGATCATCCGGTCGTCGTACCGGATTTCGTAGGTGATCTGCACGCCCTCGGCCACCTCGGCGCGGAACGTCGTGTACAGCGAGAGGATCGCCGAGTCCAGGGTGAACACGTCGTCCGGGCCCGGCTGGTGCAGCGAACGGGCGCCCCACAGCCCGAGGTCGAGCAGGATGTGGTCGAGCTCGCTGCCGTACTGGGTCAGCTCGTAGATCAGGCCCGCGTCGAGCTCGGCACGGACGCGACGGCGGAGCACGCCGGTCGCCTCGAGCTCGTTGAGCCGGGCCGACAGGATGGATGGCGGGATCTTGGGCAGGCCGGCCTGCAGCTCGTCGTAGCGCTTCGGGCCGAGTACCAGGTCACGGACGATCAGCAGTGACCAGCGCTCGCCGATGATCTCGAGAGCGCGGGCGAGGCCGCAGAACTGGCCATAGGCGCGGGTGATGGGAGCGGGCATCGGACTTTCCTCAATTCTTTCTCGGGCGGGGCGATGAGTTTGCGGCCGGAACCGGGGAAGCGGTCGATCAGCGGTGGTCCCCTTCGGAGATCAGCTCGCGGAGCAGCACCTGCAGGTCGTCACACGGTTCGACGCCCAGTTCGCCGGCCAGCCGCGACCGGAGCCTGCGGTAGACGGCCATCGCGTCGGAGCGCCGCCCGCTGCGGCCGAGCACGCGCATCAGCTGGCCGTGCAGGGCTTCGTCGAGCGGGCTGCCGGTGGCCAGCGAGCGCAGCTCGCCGATCAACTCGCGGTGCTTGCCGCTGGTGATCTCGGCTTCGATCCGCAGGTGCAGGACGCTGCGGCGCTGTTCCAGCAGCTCGGTGCGGTAGGCGGACAAAACGGGTCCACAGTGGACGTTCGCGAGCGGCGGCCCGGACCAGAGGTCGAGCGCCGCGCGGTAGGCGTCGGCGGCCGCGGCGTGGTCGCCGGCGTCCTGGAGCTCGTGGCCCCGCTGCTGCAGCCGGACGAACCGATAGGTGTCCACTTGGGACGGATCGATGGCGAAGGTGTAGCCGGACTGCCTGGTGGACAGCATCTTCTCACCGTCGGCGGCCAGCCGGTTCTGGTCGATGCACCGGCGCAGGTGGTAGACGTAGGTGTGCAGCGTCGTCCGCACCGTCCGGGGTGGGTTGTCCGACCACAGCTCCCGGATGAGGGTGTCGATGTGTACCATCTTGCCCGGGCGCATCACCAGCACGGCGAGCAGCTGCAGGACCTTCGGCGTGGTCGGCGCGTAATCCACCCCGGCACGCAGCACTTCCAGCGGGCCCAGGACGGTGAACGTCACGCCACCGTCGTCCGGCGCTTCCGTGGGCGGCAGTTCGGAGTACATGGCAGGCCTCCAGCGTCATCAATGCGTCCTCGCGCTCCCCAGTCGTGCCGCGCGGGTCGGGGGACGGCCGACTCCGGGCTTCTATCCGAATGTGACAGAGCGTCCCTCCGGCGACCAGTGAGTCGCCCACCAGAGTCAACGTGCGTTTGCCCCGTGGCCCCGTGCGTTCCGCAGGTTCGCTTCGTGCGTTCCGCATGGTCCGCCATCCGGCCCAACCTGGGCCTGAGCGCCCGGCGGCGTCGCTGGAACGGACCAGGCGGGGGCGCGGCGGGACCGCCGCGGATCACGTGGGCGGGTGTCCGGCACGCCGTCGCCGTGCGTTTCGCATGGACTGTCCGGTGTGGATCGCCCGTGGCCGCGACGGGGTGGCCCGATCGGGTGCGTTTCGCCCGGGATCCCTCCATCGCTCGTCGATCGTCCTGCAAGGCCCGGCGTCTTCCCTGGCAGCAGGAGAACTGCCATCAGGGGAATTCGAGGTTGGACGGATGATGTTGCGGTCTATTGCGGCTGTCGGATACGACAGCGAGTTCGACGATCCGCCCCGGGTGCCTGCCCTCGAGCGGGTCGAGAAGTCGGTCCGGCCCGCCGTGCTGCAGGCGATCTCGTCGATCCAGGAGCGGTACTTCGAGCCGATCACGCTCGCGGAGCTGGCGTCCGAGGTGTTCGTCAGCCGGTTCCACTTCTCCCGGATGTTCGCCGACGCCACCGGGGTGACACCCGGCCGGTTCCTCACCGCCGTGCGCCTGTTCGAGGCGAAGCGGCTGCTGCTGACGACGTCGCTGAACGTCTCCGACATCGTGTGCAGTGTCGGCTACAGCAGCGTCGGCACGTTCACCAGCCGGTTCTCGCGCGCGGTCGGGATGACGCCGACGCAGTACCGGGAACCGCAGGTCGCCGAGCTGCTCGTGGCGATCTCGCCGACGTTCCAGCGGCTTCCGCCGCTGCGCACGCTGCGCGCGGCCGGCCGCAGCTGCGCCTCCCTGCAGAACGGCACCGGCGTGCTGTCGATGCAGCTGGACATGCCGCGCGGCTCCGCGCCCGCGGACACCCTCGTCGGGCTCTTCGCCGACACGGTGCCGCAGTGCGGCCCGGTCGCCTTCGGCGGCATGGCCAACATGAGCTCCGGTGAGCTGACCATCCACGGCGTGCCCGCGGGGCGGTGGACGGCGATCGCCGTCGCGCAGCACCAGCCCGGCGCGGCCGGGCCGCGGTTCTCGATCGGCTACTCGGGCGTGACCGTGGCGCCCCACGGCCCGTCCACCGCCCGGATGGGCCTGCGCGCGCCGGCCCCGACCGACGCGCCGATCGCGATCACGCTGGCGTCGAAGCAGTCGCCGTTCACCCAGCGCATGCTCGCCGCCCAGCGCCCGCACCTGCGCGCAGCCGCCTGATCCCCCGCGAGTTGCCGATCCGACCAAGGCAGGCCGCCCCCGAGTGGCACGCAACCGTCACCACGCGGCTGCCGGCCGTGACTGCGGCCGGATCGGCAACCACGTCACAGTAAGGACGACCACGACGATGTCCACCGTAATCGGAGTGCTCCGCAAGCGTTTCCTCGCTCCGCCGCTCGCCTCCGTCGGGTTCGCCGAGCGCGGATTCCCGGTCACCCACACCGACGCGACGGCCCGGCTGGAGGCGGTGCCGCAGGCGGTCGTGTGCGGGTTCGAATGGGCCATCGAAGGCGCGTCGCTGTGGGAGATCGAGCGCCGGCTGGCGCTGATCGAGCCCGAGCAGCGCGGGTTCGCCTACGAGGGCGCGACGATGGGCTACACGATCCTCGACGCCATGCCGGGTGGCGGCCGCGACCGCACCCGCGCGCTGCTGGAAGGGCCGGGTCGCCCGCACATCTTCCTGACCTACATCGGGATCGGCTTCGCGATGGCGCGGCTGCCGCGTCCACTGTGGAAGAACATCCTGCCCGAGCTGTCCGGGGTGGCCTACCACCCGGTGATGAGCTGGCTGGCCGTCGACGGCTTCGGCTTCGACCGCGCCTACTTCGACACGAAGAAGTGGGTCGACGAGCAGGCCGAGCCGCAGCCCTACCCGTGGGCGGGGCGCCCGGAGTACTTCGGCCGGGCGTTCGACCAGGGGGTCGGGCGGGCGCTGTGGTTCATCAACGGCGGGGACCCGGACGCCGTCGCCGAGGCGGTCGTGCGCTTCGCCGAGCACCGTCGCGCGGACCTGTGGAGCGGGGTCGGGCTGGCCGCGACCTTCGCCGGAGGCAGTGACCAGCGCGGGCTGGGCCGGTTGCGCCGGGCGGCCGGGGAGCACTACGACGAACTCGCGCTGGGCGTGGTGTTCGCGGTGAAGGCGCGGACGTACTCCTCGTACGTGCCCGCCCACACCCACCTCGCGGCCGGGGTGCTCACCGACCTGTCCGTGCAGGGCGCGCAGGACCTCGCGGACCGCACCGAACAGGCCGACGGCGACGACGGGCCGCAGCCGCCCTACGAGCTGTGGCGGCAGCGGATCCGCGCGGAATTCGACCCGGCGGCCCGGCGGCTGGCGGGCTGAAGAAGCCGCGGGGTGATCGCGGGCAACCGTGGAGTAGAGCGCTGACCAGCGAATCTGTGACCGTAGAAGCAAAGAACCGAACCTGGTCGACCCTAAGGGGGAGAGTGCGTTGGGCAATGGTTGGCGAACGCTCAGGCGCCGCGTCCTGACACCCGATGTCTCGGAGACGTCGCTGGAGAAGCGGGGCTTCCACCGGAAGAGCCCAGCCGCTCAGGAACGACTCGAGACGATCGGGGAGAAATTCCTCCTCGGGTACGCGCACGCGGTCGAAGCGCGTTCGGCCGAGCAAGCCGAGGAATGGCTCGAGCGCATTCCTCCGCAGTACCGCGGCTTCGCCTACGAAGGCGCGGGAATGGGGTACGGCGTCCTCGACGGGCTGCCGTTCGGCAAGAGCACGAACATCGCCGAGTTCCTGGCCGGCCCCGGTGAGAAGCACGACTACATCATCTACGTCGGGGTCGGCTGGGCGATGGCCCGGCTCCCGCGGTTCGCGTGGCCGAAGGCGTCGGCGTTCGACCCGCTCCTGCGCTGGCTCGTGCTCGACGGCTACGGCTTCCACCAGGCGTACTTCAAGACCGGCAAGTACATCCGGCAGCAGCACCAGGATCGGAACTTCTCCTGGCCGGACCGGCGCTACGACGGTTACGCGCTGCGGGCCATCGACCAAGGCATCGGCCGGGCTCTGTGGTTCATCTGCGGCACCGACGTCGCCTTGGTGACCAAAACGATCGAGGAGTTCCCCGAGTCGCGCCACGGCGACCTGTACGCGGGGGTCGGGCTGGCCTCGACCTACGCGTGCGGCGTCACCGCCGACGAGCTGGCGGAACTGGTCGACCGAGCCGGGATCCACCACGGACCGCTGGCGCAGGGAAGCGCCTTCGCCGCCGAGTGCCGGGTGCGCTCGGGCCTGATGATCCCGGAGACCGAGATGGCGGCCCAGGCGATCTGCGGCCTGTCCGCCGAGCGGGCCGCGGCGATCACCCAGGAGGTCCGTCCGGCCGTCGTCGTCGACGGCGACGACGTCCCGGCCTTCGAACACTGGCGGCAGCGGATCGCCGAAGAAGTGCTGACCCACGGAGGTAAGAAGAAATGACCGCGACCTTCGGCTGGCTGCGCAAGCAGCTGGCGGGCATCGTGGCGCTGGTGCTGATCCTCGGCCTCTACACGGTCGCGCAGCTGCCCCGCGTCTCGGCCGCCGAACAGGACTCGATGGCGAGCCAGTTCCACTTCACCCCGATGACGATCGCGCTGCCCGCGGCCAAGAAGTCGCAGTCGATCCGGACGGTGAACAAGGAGTACGAGCACATCGCCGCCTGGATCTCCTCGGTCGGCGCCGCGATCGCGCTCAACGACATCAGCGGCAGCGGCAAGGCCAACGACCTGTGCCTGGTCGACCCGCGCAGCGACCAGGTCGTCATCACGCCGGCGCCGGACTCGGGCCCGCGCTACGCGCCGTTCGCGCTCGACCCCGCGCCGGCGCTGCCGACGTGGGACTACATGGCGCCGATGGGCTGCGTCCCCGGTGACTTCAACGAAGACGGCCGCACCGACATCCTGGCCTACTACTGGGGCCGCACGCCGGTCCTGTTCCTGCAGAAGGCCAACGCCACGAAGTTCGACGCCTCGGCGTTCCAGCCGACCGAGCTGGTGCCGGGCAACCACCGCGGCACGGACGGCAAGTACAGCGGTCCGCTGTGGAACACCGACTCCGTCACCATCGGCGACTTCGACGGCGACGGGCACGTCGACGTCTTCGTCGGCAACTACTTCCCGGACAGCAAGGTCCTGGACCCGAACGCCGACGGCGGCATCACGCTGAACCAGTCGATGTCGCACGCGACGAACTCGGGCGGCAAGTTCATCTTCCGCTGGACCGGTGCCACGGCCGGGGCGAACCCGAGCGCCCAGTTCGTCGACGCCTCCCAGGGCATCCCGGAGAGCGCGCGCCTCGGCTGGACGCTGGCCTCCAGCGCGACCGACGTCGACGGCGACAGCCTGCCGGAGCTCTACATCGCCAACGACTTCGGGCACGACCACTTCCTGTACAACAAGTCCTCGCCGGGGCACATCGAGTTCGGCGAGGTCACCGGGGTCCGCGGCATCACGGACCCGAAGTCGAAGGTGCTGGGCCACGACTCCTTCAAGGGGATGGGCGTCGACTTCGGCGACCTGAACCACGACGGCCTCTACGACCTGTTCGTCAGCAACATCACCACCTCGTGGGGCATCGAAGAGTCGAACTTCCAGTTCATGAACACCGCGAAGAACGCCCAGGACCTGCGCAGCCAGCTGAACGACGGCGTCGCGCCGTTCGAGGACGAAAGCGGCTCGGACGGCACGGCCTGGTCCGGCTGGGGCTGGGACGTCAAGATCCAGGACTTCAACAACAGCGGCGAGAACCAGATCGCGCAGGCGACCGGGTTCGTCAAGGGCCAGGTCAACCGCTGGCCGAACCTGCAGGAGCTGGCCACGGCCAACGACGGCCTGCTGTCCAACCCGTTCTGGTGGCCGAACGCCCGCGCCGGGGACGACATCGGTGGCGACCAGACGTTCCACTTCTTCGTGAAGAGCCCGGGCGGCCGCTACACCGACCTCGGCCCGCAGCTGGGCCTGGCGGTGCCGATCCCGACCCGCGGGATCGCCGTCGGCGACACCGACGGGGACGGCCTGCCCGAGTTCGCGGTGGCGCGGCAGTGGGAGCAGCCGATCTTCTACCACAACGACAGCCCGAACCCCGGCAAGTACCTGCAGCTGAAGCTGACCACCGACGCCCCGGTGGCGCCCGGCCCGCTGCCCGCGGCCGGCGTGCCCGCGATCGGCGCCCAGGTCACCGTGACGACCGCGGACGGCAAGAAGTACCTCGGCCGGGTCGACGGCAGCAGCGGGGAGGCCGGCCGGCGCAGCTTCGACGTCCAGATCGGCCTCGGGCACGACGTCAGCGGCCCGCTCGACGTGCACCTGCAGTGGCGGGACCGGACCGGGCAGCTGCGGACGCAGGACCTGAAGCTCGAACCCGGCTGCCACATGTACCAGCTCGGCACCACGGCCAAGGAAGAGATGTGACGGCATGGCCACCCCGACCCTGACCACAGTGGACACCGCACCACCGAAACGGACGAACAAGGTCGTCACCGCGCTGAAGCGGTTCGCGATGTCGATCACGATCTTCAACATCATCGGCTACACGATCCTCGGTTTCGAGCAGCCGTGGCTGTACCCGTTCGTCGCGCTGGCGACGGCGTACACCACGGAGATCCTGCTCGAGATCATCAACGCCAAGGTGACCCGGCGGACCGTCCGGTTCAAGGGCAACGGTTTCAAGGGGCTCATGGAGTTCCTGCTGCCGGCACACATCACCGGTCTCGCGCTGAACATGCTGACCTACGTCAACGACCGGATCCTCGTGATGATCTTCGGGGTGGTCGTGGCGGTCGGCGCCAAATGGATCCTGCAGGCGCCGGTGTACGGCCGCATGCGGCACTACATGAACCCGTCGAACTTCGGCATCACGATCATCCTGCTGTTCTTCCCGTGGGCCAGCATCGCCCCGCCGTACCACTTCAGCGAGCAGATCGCGACCTGGGGCGGCTGGCTGATCGTCGCGATCATCCTGATCTCGGGCACGGTGCTCAACGCCATGCTGACCAACCGGATGTTCCTGATCGCGGGCTGGCTGAGCTTCTTCGTGATCCAGGCCTTCGTCCGCGGCTGGCTCTTCGGCACGTCCATCCCCGGCGCGCTGGCGATGGGCACCGGGATCGCGTTCGTGCTCTACACGAACTACATGGTGACCGACCCGGGCACGTCGCCGTCGAAGAGGGGCTCGCAGTTCGCCTTCGGGGCCGGAGTTGCGCTCGCGTACGGCTTCTTCACCGCCGTGCACGTCTCGTACGGGCTGTTCCTGGCCACCGCGACCGTGTGCCTGATCCGCGGGGCCTTCCTGTGGGGCCTGCACTTCTCGAACAAGGCGCGGATCCAGTTCGAGGCGGACCAGGCCGCGCAGAAGGCGAAGCTCGAGCTCGCCCCGGCGGCGGCCGGGACCGAGGCCGGCGACGACGAGCAGCCCGTCGCGGCATGACCGGTCCGCAGCACGAAGCCCGGGCGGCGCGCACCGCGCCGCCCGGGCCGCCGCGCCGGGCGACGTTCCGGTTGTTGAAGCAGCTCTTCACCGACCGGCTCGCGCTCATGGGCGACAACGCCGAGACCTACGGCGACGTCGTCCGCATCGCCATCGGCCCCAAGGCGATGTACCTGGTGAACCACCCCGACCTGGCCAAGCACGTCCTCGCGGACAACGCGGCGAACTACCACAAGGGCATCGGCCTGCAGGAGGCCCGCCGGGCCCTCGGCGACGGCCTGCTCACCAGCGACGGCGAGACGTGGCGCCAGCAGCGGCGGACCATCCAGCCGGTGTTCCAGCCCAAGCGGATCTCGCGGCAGGCCGCGGTCGTCGCGTCCGAGGTGGACGCTTTGGTCAAGCGGCTGGCCGAGCACGACGGGCCGGTCGAGATCCTGCACGAGATGACCGGGCTGACGCTCGGCGTGCTCGGCAGGACGCTGCTCGACGCCGAGCTCGGCGGCTACGAGACGCTGGGCCACTCGTTCGAGGCCGTGCAGGACCAGGCCATGTTCGAGGCGGTCACGCTGAGCATGGTCCCGCAGTGGGTGCCGCTGAAGAAGCAGGTGGAGTTCCGGACCGCGCGCGACGACCTGCGCCGGATCGCCGACGAGCTCGTCGAGCAGCGGCTGGCGAACCCGGTCGAGAACGGCGAGGACGTGCTGTCCCGGCTGATCGCGTCCGGGTCGGAGCAGGGCGCGTCCCGCGAGCGGATGCGCGACGAGCTGATCACCCTGCTGCTGGCCGGGCACGAGACCACGGCGAGCACGCTCGGCTGGGCGTTCCACCTGATCGACGAGCACCCGGAGGTTGCCGAGCGGCTGCACACCGAAGCCGTCGAGGTGCTCGGCGACCGGCTGCCCGAGCACGAGGACCTGCGGAGGCTGACCTTCACGGTCGCGGTGGTCGAAGAGGTCATGCGGCTGTACCCGCCGGTGTGGCTGCTGCCGCGGATCGCCCAAGCCGACGACGAGATCGGCGGGTACCACGTGCCGGCCGGGTCCGACGTCGTCGTCGTGCCCTACACGCTGCACCGGCACCCGGAGTTCTGGACCGACCCGGAACGCTTCGACCCGGGCCGGTTCGACGCGGCCAACCCGGCCGGGCGGCCGCCGCGGTACGCCTACATCCCGTTCGGTGCCGGGCCGAGGTTCTGCATCGGCAACAGCCTCGGGGTGATGGAGGCGGTGTTCGTGCTCGCCATGGCGGCGCGGGACCTGGAGCTGCGCAAGGTGCCGGGCAAGGTCGTCGAACCCGAGGCGATGCTGTCGCTGCGGGTGCGCGGCGGGCTGCCGATGACCGTGCACCGCCGGGAGCGGACGCGGCGGTCCGAAGCCGCCTGAGTCTACTGTGGACATTCGACGAGGAGGTAGGCCGGTGCAACCCGAGGCCACCGAAGAAGAACGCGTCAAGAACATGACTCTCGAGGCCTATGCGGACACGATCGTGCCGGGGGAGAAGCGGTTCCCGGAGGACCGGGCGATCGCCGGGGCCGCGCCCGGCCCGGGGTCGGTGGCGGCGGGCGCGCTCGAGCTGCTGAACTTCGACGCGACCGGCGTCACGGCCGGCCTGCCCTACCTCGCGCAGTCGCTCAACGACCACGCGAAGATCTACGCGGGCGAGGTGGCACTGGAGCTCGACCACGACGTCCCGCCGTTCGTCGCGCTGCCGTACGAGCACCGCCGCGAGCTGGTGCGGCGGCTGACCACGCCCGGGCACCCGGAGAAGGACGGCTGGGTCAGCCTCGCGCTGTTCTGCAACATGGCCTACGACAGCGCCGCGCACCGGCACACCGCCGAGGCCATCCGCGACGGGCACCCCGGCCTGCTGGCTCTGGGATACCAGGCGCCGGACGCCGACGGCTTCTGGCGGTTCCCGAAGTACGGCTACGGCCGCAAGCTGGCCGAGCTCCACCCCGACACCACGCCTTCCGGGAGTCCCGCATGACGGCCATCGACAAGACCGACGTCGTCATCGTCGGCAGCGGATTCGGCGGGTCCATCCCCGCGTACCACCTCGCCGCGGGCGGAGCGAAGGTGACCGTGCTGGAGCGCGGGCCGTGGCTGGCCGCGAACGACTTCGAGCACGACTACCTGCTCGGCTCGTCCTACACCCGGGCGTTCGACTTCGTCGTCGGCGACGGGATGAGCGTCCTGGGCGGCAACTGCGTCGGCGGTGGCAGCGTGGTGTACTTCGCCGCGATGCCGCGCGCGCCACGCTTCGTCTTCGACCGCCAGGGCAGCATCGGGCGCCGGATGTGGCCTTCGGTCCTCAGCCGCGACACGCTGGAGCCGTGGTACGACCGGGTCGACGAGTCGCTCCCGGTGTCCAAACAGGACTGGACCGACGTCTCCTACGCCGGCGGGCTGTGGGCCGCGGCCTGCAACCACTCCGGGCGCACCGCGAACCCGGCGCCGGTGGCCGTGGACAACGGGACCTGCGTCAACTGCAACTTCATGATGGCCGGCTGCCGGTTCGACGCCAAGCGGTCGATGCTGACGAACTACCTGCCCGCGGCTCTGGCGCACGGTGCCGAGATCCGGCCGCTGCACGAGGTCCAGCGCCTCGAGCGGACCGAGGACGGCGGCTACCGCGTCCACTTCGACCTGATCGACGAAGAGGACTACCGGATCCACACCGGCACCGGCGTGATCGAGGCGAAGGTCGTCATCATCGCCGCGGGTGCCGGCGCGACACCGGTGATCCTGCAGCGTTCGGAGGCGACGCTCGGCACGATGCCGCACGGCGTCGGCCGGTACTTCTCCGGCAACGGCGAGCGGCTCAACACCGCGATCGTCGACGAGGACCGCGTCCGCGAGGTGCTCGGACTGTCCCGTGAGGACGGTCCGGTGTACTCCGCCAACCACATCGGCAAGGGCCCGACCGTCGCGAACTGGGACAAGCTCGACGGGTCGCTGCCGGAGTACGAGCGGTACTCGCTGGAGCAGCTGTACTTCCCGCCGGGGCTGGGCACCATCCTCGCCCAGGTGCCCGGCGGGGAGGAGCCACGGTGGTACGGGGCGCAGAAGAAGGAGATCCTCAACCAGTGGGCCAACTGGCTGACGATCTTCCTGATGACCGAGGACGACAACGAGGGCGTCTTCGGCACCCCGCCGCCCACCGGCAACGCGTACCGGATCTCCCAGCAGATGCTCGGGCGTGGCTCGCTGCGCTACGACCCGACCGAGAACACCCGGCGCGGCTGGGCGCTCGCGGACGCCGACTGCAAGGCGATCATCGAGAAGGACGGCCTGGCGAAGGTCGCGCCGTGGACCAACGACGTCGTCGGGGCGTACACCGTGCACCCGCTGGCGTCGTGCCGGATCGGGGACGACGCGGCGACGTCCGCGCTGCACCCGAACCACGAGCTGCGCAACCACCCGGGGATCTTCGTCACCGACAGCGCGTCGGTGCCGGGCGCGCTGACGGTCAACCCGGCGATGACCGTCGCCGCGCTCGCCGAGCGATCGGTCCCGGGCATCGTCCGGGCCCTGCAGGCCCGCGACGTCGACGTCAAGTACGGCGCTCCGGCGCCGGACGGCTCGATCACCGGCCGCCGTGCGGTGTCCAAACTGGACCTGGTGGCCGGCACCTGATGCACGGCTACCTGGAACTCGCGCTCCTGGGCATCTGGGAGCGCGAAGCCGGCCGGTCCGAAGCCCGGCGAAGCCGGTCGAGCACACCGGCACTCCGGCGGGGCTCGCGGAAAACGGTGCCGCGTCGCCGGCACGAAACCCGGGACTCGCGTGACCGGGGACGGATCTCACGTGATTGAAGCCGGAACTCGCGTGATCGGAGCCGTACCGCGTCCGATCACGCGAGTCACGGGTCTGATCACGCGAGTTCCGGTTTGCGGCACACGAGTTCGCTCTTTCCCGAGGAGGCACGATGGCGCCCGGACTGGTGCGGTTCGCCCTGCGGCGGACGCTGCGGGACGTGAAGTACGTCGAGGCCGTGCGGCCGAGGCGGGCGCGAGGGCTCGTGCGAGACGTCTACCGGCAGGTGGAGCGGGACTTCGGGATGCTCGCCCCGCCGGTCGCGCTGCACTCGCCCGCGCCGGACGTGCTCGCTGCCGCGTGGCTGATGCTGCGGGAGTCGCTGGTCGCGGCCGGGACGGCGAGCCGGGCCGACAAGGAGGTCGTCGCGGCCGCGGTGTCGGCGGCGAACTCTTGCCCGTACTGCGTCGAGGTGCACGGCATGGCGCTCGGCTCGCTGGGCGAGCCGGCCGCGGCGGCGGCCATCGAGGCCGGCGACGCCGGGGCCATCCCGGACCGGGACACGCGGGCCCTGGCGGCGTGGGCGCGCGGAGAAGGCCGGCTGCCCGCGGACGTGCCCGCCGGCACCGCCGCCGAGTTCACCGCCGTGGCCGTGGCGTTCCACTACCTCAACCGGCTGGTGAGCGTGTTCCTCGGCCCGTCGCCGCTGCCGGAGTCCGTTCCGCCGTCGGCACGGGCGAAAGCCAAGGCGGTACTGGGAGCCCTGCTCAAACCCGGGGCCGCGCCGCCGGCCGGGGAAGCGCTGGGCCTGCTCCCGGCGACCTCCGCCGACGGTCCGGGCTGGGCGCCCCCGGGCAGCGCCTTGGCCGACGCCTTCGCACGCGCCACGGCCGCGATCGAGCAGGTGGGGGAACGCTCGGTGCCGCCCCGGGTGCGCGACCTCGTCCGCCGGGAAGTCAAGGCCTGGGACGGGAAGCCGCCCGGGTTGAGCCGCGCCTGGGCCGAGCCGGTGCTCGCCGAGCTGCCCGGGTCCGAACGCGCGGCCGGCCGGCTGGCGCTGTTCACGGCCAAGGCGGCCTACCAGGTGGGGCCCGCCGACGCCGCCGCCGTCCGTTCGGAGGGGACAGACGATCGCGGGCTGGTGGAGCTGGTGTCGTGGGCGGCTCTCACCGCGGCCGTGGCGGCCGGTGACCGGCTGCCGCACCGCCCGCGAAGAGAAGACTTCCCAGGTCGGCGTGGGTGATGATCGAAAAGGACAGATCGCCCGCCGGAGCGCGCAGCACCGGGCCACACCGAAACCCGACCCGGTTCGCGACGCCGCCCCGGGGCGGCCCCGATCTGCCGGCCGGCGGTCGCCGCGAGGAATGGCTTCCCTTACCCCCTCCTCGCGGCGGCCGCCGGCTCACGAGAAGACGTCGTAGCGGTGAGAGGACAGACAAGTGACCGACACCACGGGCGTGATCGCCGACCTGACCGCCGAGGCCGCCGAAGTGGACGCGCTCGTCGCCGGCCTCGCCGAAGCGGAGTGGGACACCCCCACGCCGGCGCCGGGCTGGGCCGTCCGGCACCAGATCGCGCACCTCGCGTTCATCTTCCGGATCGCGGGCCTTTCGGCCGCGCAGCCGGAAGCCTTCGTGCAGCTGACGAAGTCGCTCGCCTCCGTCGGGTTCGAGCAGGCGGTCGAGGGCGCGCTGCAGGAGTTCGTCCACGACCCGGTAGAGGTGCTGCTGAGCCGCTGGCGCGCCGAGCGCGACGCGGGGATCAAGGCGCTGGCCGCCGTCCCCGGCGACCGGCTGGTGCCGTGGCTGGTGAACCCGCTGCCGCCGTACGTGCTCGCCTGCGCCGGGATGATGGAGCTGTTCGGCCACGGCCAAGACGTCGCCGACGCGCTCGGCGTGCGCCTGGAGCGCACCGACCGGATCAAGCACCTCGTGGGCTTCGCCGTCCGGGTCCGGGACTTCGGTTACGAGGCGCGAAACCTGACGCCGCCCGCGGAGGAGTTCCGGTACGAGCTCACCGCGCCTTCGGGCGCGCTCTGGACGTTCGGGCCCGCCGACGCGACCCAGCGGGTCAGCGGCAGCGCCGAGGACTTCTGCTTGCTCGTCACCCGCCGCCGGCACCGCTACGACCTCGACGTCCGGGCGAAGGGCACGCTGGCGGACCAGTGGCTCGACATCGCCCAGGCCTATCGCGGACCGGCGGGCGAGGGCCGCCGGCCCGGCCAGTTCGGCGCGTGAACAGTCCGAAGTAGACGGAGTGCCTCGTTGTCCCAGCGTGCTGACGTGCGGGCCGGGGCAGGGAGAAAGAAGAGGGTCCGCGGTGGCCGGGAGATGCTGGACCCGGCAGCCCGGCGGACCGGGCGAACCGGGCAGCGGCGCCGCGGCCCGAGGAGAAGTGACCGGACGCGGGATCCCCATCCCGCGCCGGAGGACAGCGGGGACCTGACGGTTCCGGTGATACGGGGCTCGAGAGCCAGTGGGAGTGCGGTGGCATGAGCGTAGAGCGGATTTCGATCGTCGGTATCGGTCTCCGGTACCCCGACGCGAGTACTCCGGAGGAGCTCTGGGAAAACGTGCTGGCCGGGCGCCGGGCGTTCCGCAGGCTGCCGGACGAGCGGATGAACCGGGCGGACTACTACTCGCCCGACCCGAAGGCGCCGGACCGCTTCTACGCGCAGAAGGCGGCCGTGCTGCGGGGCTACGAGTTCGACCGGGTGGCGCACAAGGTCGCCGGCAGCACCTTCCGCGCGACCGACACGACGCACTGGCTGGCCCTCGAGGTCGCCGCGCAGGCCCTCGCGGACGCCGGGTTCGCCGAGGGTGAGGGCGCCCCGAAGCAGAACACCGGCGTCGTCATCGGCAACAGCCTGACCGGCGAGTTCTCCCGCGCCAACATCATGCGGCTGCGCTGGCCGTACGTCCGCCGCACGGTCGCGGCCGCACTGACCGCCCGCGGCTGGGCGGACGAGGAGACCGCGAGCTTCCTGCGCGAACTGGAGATCCAGTACAAGGAGCCGTTCCCGGAGATCAACGAGGACACCCTCGCCGGCGGCCTGGCGAACACCATCGCCGGGCGCGTGTGCAACCACTTCGACTTCGCCGGCGGCGGGTACACCGTCGACGGCGCCTGCTCGTCCTCGCTGCTGTCCGTGGTGACCGCGGCCAACGCGCTCGCCCAGGGCGACCTCGACCTCGCCGTCGCCGGCGGTGTCGACCTCTCGATCGACCCGTTCGAGGTGATCGGCTTCGCGAAGACCGGCGCGCTGGCCAAGCGCGAGATGAAGGTCTACGACGCCGACTCCAACGGCTTCTGGCCCGGCGAGGGCTCGGGCATGCTCGTCCTGATGCGCGAGAGCGACGCGCTGGAGCAGGGCAAGCGGATCTACGCGTCGATCGGCGGCTGGGGCGTCTCCTCCGACGGCAAGGGCGGCATCACCCGGCCCGAGGCCGCGGGGCACCGGCTGGCCCTCAAGCGCGCCTACGACCGCGCTGGCTACGGCGTCGAGACCGTCTCCTACTTCGAAGGCCACGGCACCGGCACCGCGCTGGGCGACGCCACCGAGATCGAGGCGCTGTCCACCGCCCGCCGCGACGCCGACCCGCTGGCCAAGCCGGCCGCGCTGTCGACCATCAAGGGCAACATCGGGCACACCAAGGCCGCGGCCGGGGTCGCGGGCCTGATCAAGGCCACGCTGGCGGTGTACCACCAGGTCATCCCGCCGGCCACCGGGCACCACGAGCCGCACGAGTCGCTGACCGGCACGTCGGCGCGGATGTACGTTCCGCGCGACGCGACGATCTGGCCCGAGGACCAGCCGGTCCGCGCCGGGGTCTCCGCGATGGGCTTCGGCGGCATCAACTCCCACGTCACCGTCACCGAGGCACCGACCGCGGCCCGCCGCCGCGAGCTCGACGAGCGGGCCCGCACCCTGGTGGCCGGCCGGCAGGACGCCGAGCTGCTGCTGTTCGACGCCGACGACGTCGCGACCCTGCGCGGCGACATCGCCGCGACGCTGGAGGTCGTGCCCAAGCTGTCGTTCGCGGAGCTGACCGACCTCGCCGGCCAGCTGGCCGGCGAGCTGGCCGGCCGGTCGGTGCGCGCCGCGGTCGTCGCGGCCAACCCGGAGCACGCCGAGCGGAAGCTGACGAAGCTGCTCGAACTGCTGGAGTCCGGGGACTCGGTCTTCGACGCGGGCGAGGGCATCTTCGCGAGCAGCCGCGACTCCGCGCCGAAGATCGGCTACCTGTTCCCCGGCCAGGGGTCCGGGCGCGGCGGCGACAGTACCCTGCGCCGCCGGTTCGCCGTGGCCGACGAGATCTTCCGCGCCGCGGCACTGCCGGTCACCGGCGACCAGGTCGCGACCGAGGTGGCCCAGCCGCGGATCGTCACCGGTTCGCTGGCCGGGCTGCGGGTGCTGCGCTCGTTCGGCATCGAGGCTTCGACGGCCACCGGGCACAGCCTCGGCGAGCTGACCGCCCTGCACTGGGGTGGCGCGCTCGACGAGCGCGGGCTGCTGGAGCTGGCGAAGGTCCGCGGCAAGGTGATGGCCACGACCACCGGCGACGGCACCGGCGCGATGGCCGGGATCGCCGCCTCGCCCGGCCGCGTCGAGGAGCTCGGCCTGGGCGACGACGTCGTCATCGCCGGGTACAACGCGCCCGAGCAGACCGTCATCTCCGGGCCGGCCGAGGCGATCGACCGCATCGTCGCCCGGGCCAAGGCCCAGGGCGTCGGCGCGACCCGCATCAAGGTCTCGCACGCCTTCCACTCGCCGGCCGTCGAGCCGGCCGCGAACGCCATGACCGAGCGGCTGGGCGAATTCAGCTTCGCCCGGTTGGAGCGTCCGGTCGTCTCGACGGTCAGCGGCGACGTGCTGCACGCCGCCGAGAACCTGCCCGAGCTGCTGCGCGACCAGATCGTGCTGCCGGTCCGGTTCCGCGAGGCCGCCGCCAAGGTCGCCGAGCGCAGCGACCTGGTGGTCGAGGTCGGCCCGGGCCGGGTGCTTACCGGGCTCTTCGAGGAGATCGCGCCGGAGACGCCGGTGCTCGCGATCGACACGGACAACGCGTCGCTGCAGGCCTTGCTGCGGGTCGTCGGCGCGGCGTTCGCCCTCGGCGCGCCGGTCTCGGTGGACGCGTTGTTCGAGGGCCGCGTCGTGCGTGCCCTGCCCGCCGACGGCGAGTTCGGCTTCCTGGCCAGTCCCTGCGAGGCGGCGCCGTCGATCGACAGCGAGCTGGCCGCCGAGCTGGCCGCGGAGCGGGCCCAGGCCGCCGAGGCCGACGCCGGGACCGCCGAGGGCGACTCCGGCTCGACCCTGGACCTGCTGCGCAAGCTCGCCGCCGAGCGCGTCGAGCTGCCGCTGGAGGCGGTCACCGCCGACACCCACCCGCTCGACGACCTGCACCTGTCGTCGATCACGGTCGGGCAGCTGGTCAACGACGTCACCCGGGCGCTGGGCCGGCCCGCGCTGGAGGGCATGCCGAACTTCGCGACGGTGTGCCTCGGTGAGCTCGCCGAGATGATCGACGAGCTGGCGCAGACGGCGAAGCCGACCGACACCACCGTCGGCGAAGCCCCGGGCGTCGGACCGTGGGTCCGGCCGTTCGCGGTCGAGTACGTGCCCGCGCCGCGGCCCGGCGCGGACCTCCCGCCGGGCAACGGCCGTGCGGACTGGCAGGTCTTCTCGACGCCGCGGCACCCGCTGGCCGAACCGCTGAAGGCCGCGCTCGCCGCGTCCGGAGCAGGCGACGGCGTGCTGCTCTGCCTGCCGGCGGACTGCGACTCCAGCCACGTCGGTCTCTTCCTCGACGCCGGCCGCGCCGTCATGGCCGCCCCCAACGGCACGCGCTTCGTGGTCGTGCACCACGGCTACGGTGCGGCCGGGCTCGCCAGGACCCTGCGGCTCGAGGACCCGTCGGCGAAGACGACGATCATCGACTTCGCCGACCCGTCGCCGTCCGATGTGGACGCGATCGCCGAAACCGTGCACCTCGTGGTGAGCGAGGTCGCCGCGACCACGGACTTCACCGAGGCCCGCTACGGTGCCGACGGCGGGCGCACGGTGCCGCGGTTGTCCGCGCTGCCGGCGCCCAAGGCCGGGCCGATCCGCGACTCGCTGGACTCCTCCGACGTCCTGCTCGTCACCGGTGGTGGCAAGGGCATCACCGCGGAGAGCGCGCTGGCGCTGGCCAAGGACTCCGGGGCCAAGCTGGCCCTGCTCGGCCGCAGCGACCCCGAAACCGACACCGAGCTGGCGGAGAACCTCGACCGCATGGAGGCGGCGGGCATCCGCTACCGCTACGAGCGCGCCGACGTCACCAGCGCCCCGCAGATCGCCGAGGCGGTCGCCCGGGTCCAGGCCGAGCTCGGCCCGGTCACGGCGATCCTCCACGGCGCGGGCCGCAACGAGCCGGCCGCCCTCTTCAGCCTCACCGAGGACAGCTTCCGCAAGACCCTCGCCCCGAAGATCGGCGGCCTCAACGCGGTGCTCGCCGCGGTGGACCAGGACCGCGTCAAGCTCCTGGTCACCTTCGGCAGCATCATCGGCCGGGCGGGCCTGCGCGGGGAAGCGCACTACGCCACGGCGAACGACTGGATGACCGAGCTGACCCTGCGCTTCGGCCAGGAACACCCGCAGGCGCGGGCGATCGCGCTGGAGTGGTCGGTCTGGTCGGGCACCGGCATGGGCGAGAAGCTCGGCGTCGTGTCCGCCCTGATGCGCGACGGCATCACGCCGATCCCGACCGAGGAGGGCATCACCATCCTCCGCCAGGTGCTGGCCGACCCGGCCGCGCCGCCGGTGCTGGTGGTCTGCGGCCGCACGTCGGGCCTGGCCACGCTGCCGATCCAGAAGCGCGAACTGCCGCTGACCCGGTTCGTCGACCGCGCGGTCGTGCACTACCCGGGCGTCGAGCTGATCACCGAGGCCGACCTGTCCGACGGCGCCGACCCGTACCTGACCGACCACCTGCTCGACGGGCAGCTGCTGTTCCCGGCGGTGCTCGGCATGGAGGCCATGACGCAGGCCGCGGCGGCGACGCTGGACCGCACCGGGACCCCGGTGCTCACCGACGTCGAGTTCCTCCGGCCGATCATCGTCTCCCCGGGCGGGTCGACCACGGTCCGCCTGGCCACGCTGGCCCGGGACGCCGACACCGTCGACGTCGTGATCCGCAGCGAGGAGACCGGCTTCAGCGCCGACCACTTCAAGGCGCGGCTGAGCTTCGCCCGGCCGACGGAGATCGGCGAGCGCGTCGCCCGCGACGTCGCGCTGCCGCCGGTGCCGGTGGAGCCGGTCAGCGAGCTGTACGGCTCGGTCCTGTTCCAGGGCAAGCGGTTCCAGCGGGTCCTCGGTTACCGCCGGGCGAGCGCCCGGCACGCGGTCGCCGAGATCGCGACCAGCGCCGACCACCAGTGGTTCGCCCCGTTCCTCCCGCAGGAGCGGCTGCTGGCCGACCCGGGCACCCGGGACGCGATGATGCACGCGATCCAGTGCTGCGTCCCGGACGCGACGCTGCTGCCGCAGGGCATCGAGAAGCTGTACCTGGCCGAACCCGGCCGCCAGCACGACGAGTACGTGTTGCTGGACGCGAAGGAACGCTCCCAGAACGGCGACAGCTACGTCTACGACCTCGACGTGCGCAACCCGGACGGGACGCTGGTCGAGCGCTGGGAAGGCCTGAAGCTGCGCGCGGTCCGCAAGCGCGACGGTGCCGGGCCGTGGGTCCCCTCGATGCTCGGGTCCTATGTGGAGCGTTCCTGTGAACGGCTGCTCGGCGGGTCGCGGGCGGTGGTGCTCGAACCGGACCCGGCCGGCCGCCCGGCGGAAGGCATCGCCGAGCGGAGGGCGCAGACCGCACTCGCCGCGGGCCGCGCGCTCGACCGGCCGGTCGAGATCCACTACCGTCCCGACGGCAAGCCGGAGTGCGACGGCGTGCACGTCACCGCGTCGCACACCTCGGAGCTGACCCTCGTGGTCGTCGGCGCCGACCAGGTCGCCTGCGACATCGAGACGGCGATCGAACGCACCGAAGAGGACTGGGCCGGACTGCTGGGCGAAGAGCTCCTCGCCCTCGGCCGGCTGCTGGCCGCGGACACCGGCGAACCGCTCAGCGTGGCCAACACACGGGTCTGGAGCGCACTGGAGTGCGTCCGCAAGACCGGCTCGATGACCCAGGCCCTCACCGTGCGCCAGGTCGACGCCGACGGGTGGGCGCTGCTCGCCTCCGGCGGCGCGCGGATCGCCACCTGGTCGACCACCGTCAACGACCGGACCGATCCGATCGTCTTCGCCGTGCTCCACGCAGAGGGGAACTGAAGATGGCCGACTACTACGAGATCCGCCACACGGTCGGCTTCGAAGAGACCAACCTGGTGGGCAACGTCTACTACGTGAACTACGTGCGCTGGCAGGGCCGGTGCCGCGAGATGTTCCTCAAGGAGAAGGCCCCGGCGGTGCTCGAAGAGGTCCGCCACGACCTCAAGCTGTTCACCCTCAAGGTGGAGTGCGAGTTCTTCGCCGAGATCACCGCCTTCGACGAGCTGTCCATCCGGCTGCGGCTGGAGGAACTCACCTCGACGCAGATCCAGTTCGCGTTCGACTACGTCCACCTCACCCCCGAGGGCGACGAGCGGCTGGTCGCCAGGGGACGGCAGCGGATCGCCTGCATGCGCGGGCCCAACACGGCCACCGTGCCGTCGCGGGTCCCCGAGCAGCTGCGCGAGGCGCTGGCGCCTTACGCGACGGCCGCGGTCAACGGCAAGGGAGTCTGACAAGTGGGCTACGAATCGGATCCTCCCGTGCTGAAGCGGCTGCGGAGGTCGCCGGCACACCGCGGCCTCTCGCCCCAGCCAGGACTGCGGCAGGTGATGGCGCAGTTCGCCACCGGCGTGACGGTGCTGACGGCGGGCGGGGAGGACGCGCACGGCATGACCGCCAACGCGTTCTCGTCGGTGTCGCTGGAACCGCCGATGGTGCTGTGCTGCGTGGCCAAGGCGGCCCGGATGCACACGGCGATCGTGAGCGCCGGTTCGTTCGGGGTGAACATCCTGTCCGCGGACCAGCAGGAGACGTCGAAGTACTTCGCCGACTGGCGGCGGCCCGACGGGATGGCCCAGTTCGAAGCCGTCGGTTACACGCCGGGCGACCGGACCGGGGCCCCGCTGCTGACCGGGGCGCTGGCCTGGCTGGAGTGCGAGCTGGCGCAGGTGGTGGAGGGCGGTGACCACTCGATCTTCCTGGGCCGGGTGCTCGCCACCAGCCGCGGGACCGGCGAGCACGCGCTGGTCTTCTACGGCGGCGCTTACCACCAGGTCGACGGGAAGGCCCGCGCGGCCTGAGGGAGGGACGGTCATGCTGATCGCGGTCACGGGTGGCACCGGCTTCCTGGGTACCCACACGGCCGCCGCGCTGCTGCGGCGGGGGCACCGGGTCCGGCTGCTCGCCCGCGACCCCGCCACCGTTCCGTCCACAGTGGACGTCGTGGCGGGTGACGTCACGGATCCGGCCGCGGCCCGCCGGCTGGTGGCGGGGGCGGACGCGCTGCTGCACGCGGCGGGCATCTACACGTTCGACAGCCGGCGTCGCGACGAGCTGTGGCGGGTGAACGTGCGCGGCACCGAAGTGGTCCTCGCCGCCGCGCGCCGGGCGGGCACCGGCCGGATCGTGCACGTGTCGACGGTCGGGGCGCTGTACCCCACGACCGCCCCGTCGATCGGGGTTTCGAGCCCGCTCGGCGCGTCGCGGGAGCCCTACCTCGCGTCGAAGGCGGCGGCCGAGCGGATCGCGCGGCAGCACCGGTCGGCGGGTGCGCCGATCGCCGTCACGTACCCGCCGGCCCTGCTCGGCCCGGACGACCCGCACCTGGGCGACCAGAACGCCCGGCTGCGCGCCGTGCTGCGAGGGCTGACGCCGATCTGGCCGGGCCGCGGGCTTCCGGTCGGGGACGTCCGCGACTCCGCGGAGCTGCACGCCCGGCTCCTCGACGGGGAGGTGTCCGGTGCCGCGTTCTTCGGACCGGGGCACTTCCTCAGCACTCGGGAGTACCTGGCCACGGTCCGGGCGGCGACCGGGCGCGCGCTGCCGGCGGTGTTCCTGCCCCCGCGGGCGCTGTACCCGGTGGGGCGGTTCGCCGACCTGCTGCAGCGCGGGTGGCCGTGGGCGCTGCCGGTGCAGTACGGCGCGATCCACGTCTGCGCGACGGCGGTGCCCGTCGCCGCGGACGCGCCCACCGGGGGCGTGCCGGCGCGGCCGGTGGGCGAGACCGTGCGCGACACGGTGGCCTGGCTGCACGCGACCGGGCGGATCACGGTCCGGCAGGCGGGCGCGGCAGTTCGGTCCACATCGGACGTCAGCCGGCGTCCGGCAGTTCCCACCGGTCCCGGCCCCGGGACCGGCCAGACCGAGGAGGTCCTGTCATGACCACCAGCGACACCGGGCGCACGGACACCGGTGACCGGCAGCCGGAAGCGGTCCACACCCCGTCGGCCGTGGACGCCGTGGTCCGTCCGATGCCCCGGCTGGGCCGCGGCATCGTGTGGTCCGACATCGTCGCCGAGATCGAGCGGGACCACCTGGTCCGGACGAGGGATGCCGCGTGAGCGGAAGCCAGGAGTCCGGTGCGGCGCGGGCCGGCGCCGCCGAGGTGGTGCCGGTCCCCGATGGGGGCCGGCGCCGCCGGCTGGGCCGCTCGGCGTCGTCCGGGGACGCGCAGGTCATAGAGTTGGCCCGCGCTGCCGACCTGGCGCCGCCGTCGCCGCCCGCCATGTCGCTGCTGCGCCGGCGCCGCGAGGAGCTGCGCTCGCACATCCACGAGGGCAAGCTCGACGCCGTCCGGCGGCAGCACTCGCTGGGCAAGCTGACCGCGCGCGAACGGCTGGCCCTGCTGCTCGACGAAGACTCTTTCACCGAGCTCGAGCCCTACCGGCGCCACCAGGCGACCGGCCCGGGCCTGGCGGGCAACCACCCGCACACCGACGGCGTGGTCGCCGGCTCCGGCACCATCGACGGGCGCCGGGTGTTCGTCTACGCTCAGGACTTCACGCTCTTCGGCGGTTCGCTCGGCGAGGCGCACGCGGCGAAGATCCACAAGGTGCTCGACCTCGCGGTGGCCAACGGCGCCCCGGTGATCGGGCTCAACGACAGCGGCGGCGCCCGGATCCAGGAGGGCGTGCTGGCGCTGAACGGCTACGGCGGCATCTTCCGCCGCCAGGTCGAGGCGTCCGGCGTCATCCCGCAGATCAGCGTCGTCCTCGGCCCCTGCGCGGGCGGCGCGGCGTACTCGCCGGCGCTCGCGGACTTCACGTTCATGGTGCGCGACACCGCGCGGATGTACCTGACCGGGCCCGACGTCGTCGAGGCCGTCAGCGGGCAGCGCGTCACGCACGAGGAGCTGGGCGGCGCCGACGTCCACGGCAGCGCCTCGGGCGTCGCGACGGTGGTGCACGACGACGAGGAGAGCTGCCTCGCCGACGTCCGGTACCTGGTGTCGCTGCTGCCGTCGAACTACCTCGACCCGCCGCCTCCGACCGCGCCGACGAACGCGAAGGACGACTACCGGCCCCGCCTGGCGGAGCTGGTGCCGGTGGAGCCGAACCAGCCGTACGACATGCGGGACGTCTTCGCCGAGGTCGCCGACGACGGCGAGTTCTTCGAGCTGCACGAGGGCTGGGCGCGCAACGTGCTGTGCGCGCTGGCGCGCATCGACGGCCGCGTGGTCGGCCTGGTCGGCAACCAGCCGATGGTGTTCGCCGGCGTGCTCGACGGGCCGGCGTCGCAGAAGGCAGCGCGGTTCGTGCGGTTCTGCGACGCGTTCGGCATCCCGCTGGTGAGTCTCGTGGACGTGCCGGGATTCCTGCCCGGGGTGGAGCAGGAGCGCGGCGGCATCATTCGCCAGGGCGCGCAGCTGCTGCACGCGTACTGCGAAGCGACGGTCCCGCGGATCCAGGTGATCCTGCGCAAGGCCTTCGGCGGCGCATACATCGTGATGGACTCGCGGTCGATCGGCTGCGACCTGTCGCTGGCGTGGCCGACCAACCAGATCGCGGTGATGGGCGCGGAGGGCGCGGTGAACGTGCTGTACCGCCGCGACCTGGCGGCCTCCGCCGACCCGGCGGCGTTGCGCGCGAAGCTGGTCGCGGAGTACACACAGGAGTACCTGAATCCCCAGTACGCGGCCGAGCGCGGCTTGGTCGACGACATCATCGACCCGGCGGAGACCCGTGCCGCGGTGGCCCGCGGGCTCGCGATGCTGCGCGACAAGCGCAAGCCGGCGCCCGGCCGCAAGCACGGCAACCTGCCGATCTGAGGGAGTCCCGATGTCCGCGATCCGCGTCCTGCACGGTGCACCGGACGACTGCGAGCTGGCGGCGTTGACGGCGGTCCTGCACGCTGTTTCGGCTGTTCGGTCACCGGAGATCCCGGGGCCGTCGGTGTGGGGGGACCCGGCGTGGCGGGCCCGGGAGCCGCGGCCCGGGGCGGGTGCCTGGCGGATGTCGGGCCTGCCGCACTGACCCCGGCTGATCCCACTGGCGCTCGCGCCGAACGCCGTGAAGGCCACCTTCACGAAACTTGCCGCGGCCACCCCACGGCCGCGGACAGCCCGCGCCTCGCCTCCCCGGGCGCGGCCGGGCCGCCGGGGCCTCGGGCCGCCGCGGTCGCCGGGCGCAGAGCGCCCCAAGGTGGCCTTCGGTGCGTCAGACGCGACCAAGGCCGCCTTGGGGCGCTCCCCGGTGCCCGCAGCGGCCGAGCCGACCCGTGCCGGGCGCGAGAGCCGGGCGCGGGGCCGGGCGGGAGGCATCGCCCGGTCAGGCCGCCTGACCCGGCGTTCGCCGCAACCGGCGCGCCGCCGCGCGCTCGCGGCTCGGGGAGTACGTCGTGTGGCCCGGGTGCACCGCCACGTACCGCACCTCGCCGTCCGATAACGCCTCCACCTCCGTGCGATCGCCCAGCCTGAACTCCGCTCCGCACATCGCGCACGTGCGCTGGCGGTCCGCCGCGCCGCCGATCGTCTTCCGGTCCTCCGCCATGCGCGCACCTCGCCGTCGAGTGGGGAACCTCCAGTGCACCCCTCCCACCCCTGCCGCGACCACTCAAAAGCTGCGCACGTCAGCGGATCCCATCCGATTCTCGACCCCGGTGGCGCATGGTGATCCCACACACCGACGACAGCGGAGGAACGCCATGACAGCAGCAGCGGTCCCGGCCGACGACTGGACCCCACCCGCCGAGGAGCCCCGCGGGCTCCGGCTGGTGGAGCCGCCCGAGCCGGCCGAAGAGGAGCTCGGCGAGCACATCGTGCTCGGTTACAACTGAAGCGGCGGGCCTCCGGCGCCGGACACGGACGGTGCCGGAGCGCACGCTCGGAGATGAGCACCCCACCGCCGGCCCAGGAGAATCGACGGTGTCCGGGCCGAAGTGTCACCGCAGCACGGTGGACCATGCGTGACGGCGATCTGCGACGTTCGGTTGGGAGGCCGGCGGATGGCAATGCGCCTCCAGCTCACGGCGGGCCTCGAGGTTCTCGAAAGCTGGGCCGAGTCGGCGTCGCAGGCGGAGCGGAATGTCGTCTACGAGGCCCTGTTCGCCGTCGGTGACGGTTCCGCATTTCTCGTTTACGACATTTTCGGCGACCCCAGTGATCCCGGCAATTTCCTCATCATGGTGAAACCGGGACTGGTCGTGAAACTAATGGTGCAGCGTGCCGATTCCGCGTTCGAAATCCGCTATGTCGGAGCGGTCGAAGACGGGGTCGATGCGGCCGAACCCCAGGAGACGTCGAGTCCGGAGTGATCGGACCAGCGAAACACTGGGCCGAACGGACCAGCTCGTACCGGCGCTCAGTGGTGGTCATTCCCCTGATCGGCTCGCCGGTTACCGGCTCGCCGGACGTGCATTCCTCACCTTGACAGCGTATCTCGGCGTGTGAAAGTCTTTGTATGTTCGCTGGTCAGGCCGCTATTTCTGGGGTGGGTAAACGTAGGAGGCTGCACCATGTCTTCACCCGAGTTGCCAGGACTTGACGTCTCAGGCCGCGTGCGCGCGAGGGACGTGCAGATGACCGGGACCGCCGACGTCGGCCGCCGGGTGCTCATGATCACCGGCGCCATCGACACCACCGACCACGACGTCTCGGTGAGCGTCAACCTCCCCGAGCCCGGCCGCTGGCAGGTCATCAAGGCCGAGACCAACCTGACCGACCAGACGTGGGTCGCGATGCAGGCCGTGATGGACGAGGACTCGACGTTCCTCGACGACGAAATGCTGATGTCGCCGCAGTTCTCCAAGAGCTTCATGACCCCCGATCAGCGTCGCCTCACCTTCTACGACGGCGAGGTCCGCCCGGGCGAGACCGTGCTGAAGACGTACTCGATGGAGACCAGCGGCCGCAAGCCGACCTACTTCTACTCGCGCTACAGCCCGATCGCCACCGACAGCGCCGAGCAGTCCCAGCAGACGCTGGACGAGCTGGTCACCAACGGGATGAGCCAGCGGCCGGTGGTGGAGCTGATCGTCCCCGTCACGGTGGTCTGAGCCGGCGGCGGGGCGAGCAGTGATCACGTTCGTACCGGAGCCGCACCTGCTCGACTCGCCGCGTGGCCGCGCGTGGCCGCGTCCGCCCGCGCCACTGTTCCCGGCGCGGGGGGCGTCGCCCGCGCCGGCCGCGGACGTCGTGATCGTCGGGGCCGGTCCGGCCGGGCTCGCGGTCGCCTCCGCCCTGTGGCACCACGGCGTGACCGACGTCGTCGTGGTGGACCGCACCGGGCGGCCGTGCGGGCGGTTCTTCGACCGGATCGACCTGCTGGGCCAGCGCGTGCTGCGCTCGCCCTACGAACACCACCCCGGGGTCGAGGGATTCCGCGACTGCGAGCTGCTCGACTTCGCACGGCTGCACTGGGGCCGGCTGACGCCGGTCGAGCGCCGCGAGATCCGGATGTCGCAGGCCGGGCACCGGTCGGTCGTCCCGGTCGACGTCTTCGACGCCTACTGCGCGCACCTGGTCACCACCCACCACGTGGGGGAGAAGACCTGGCAGGCGACCGTGCGCGAGGTCGTGCCCGGTTCGGACGCCGTCGCCGTGCACACCGACCGCTTCTCCGTCGCCGCCCGCCACGTCGTGCTGTGCCCCGGCGAGGAACGCCGTCCCGCGCCGGAAACCTGGTGGGGCGGCGGCCATCCGCCGCGCGGAGTGTCCTTTTGGGACGAATCGGTGCCGTCGGGCGCGCGCTGCCAGGTGGTCGTCGGTGCCGGGCTCACCGCGGCCCACCTGATCACCGGCGCGCTCGAGGCCGGGCGCGAAGTGCGCTGGGTGGTCCGCGAAACCGGCGAGCGCTACCAGTGTGCGGACGTCAACTCGACCTTCTTCCGGCCGGAGGGCCGCAAGCGCTTCGACGGCGTCGGCTGGGCCGAGCGGCTCGAGCTGATGGGCCGGTTCCGGCGCGCGTCGATCATGTTCGAGTTCCGGCCGCTGCTCGAACGCGCGGAAGCCGAGGGCCGCCTGGTCGTGCACCGCGGCGAAGCCGTCAAGGCGATCGCGCCCGCGGTCGGCGGGAGCGTGGTGCTGCGGCTGGAGAGCGGCCGCCGGGTCACGGGCGACCACGTCGTGCTGGCGCTGGGCACGACGCCGTCGATCGGCGCCGGCCTGCTGCCCGACGAGGTCGTCGACGCCCGCGACGGCTGGCCGTCCCTGGACGAACGCACGCTGTCCTACCGCCGCGAGCCGCGCGTGTCGGTGGTCGGGGCCGGGGCCGGGATGGTGCTCGGCCCGGCCGCCCGCAACATCGACGGCCACCGCGTCGCCACCACCCGGGTCGCGGCGGCGATCGCCGGCCAGCTGCGCAGCGGGGCTGCCGCGCCGGCCGAGGCGGTCGTCGGTGTCTGAACGCGACGACATCCGGGGCTTCGCCCCGGGCCGGGAGCTTCGCCACCCGGACCCCCGGAAAAGCGGCGGAACGGACTCGCGGTTCGCCCTGCCGGAGGTCGACGCGCCCGCCGCCACCGAGGCCGGGATCATCCTGCTGGGGCTGGACGCCGACCGGCTGCTCGCCGGCCTCGCGCTCGCCCGGCTCGCCGACGACCCGGCCCTGGTGACCCAGGTCGTCGACCAGGCACGGCACGGCTCGGCCGAGTTCGGTTTCAGCGGGCTCCTGGAGTCCGGCCGGGAGCACTGGCTGGCCCTGCGCGACCGGCTCGGCGACCCGCCGTCGACGTCGTCACCCGGCTCGCTGCGACGGGAGTGGGAACGCCGGCTCGAGCTGGTCGCGGCGGCGGTGCCCGGCGCCGGCACGGGGACGATCGCCTACCTGACCGCCTGCGCGCTGCGCGGCACCGAGGTCGACCAGCTCGCCGCCGGGCTGGCGGACGGAAAGGATCCCTTCGATGTCGTACCTGAGGTCCCTGCCGGCTGAAACCACGCTGTTGCAGGTGTTCCAGGCCAACCCGGATCCGGCGCGGCACCTGCTGGACCTCCACGAGGTGCTGATGCGCGGCGAGTCGCCGTTCACGCCGGGGGAGCGCGAGCTGATCGCGGCGTACGTGTCCGGGGTGAACAGCTGCACCTACTGCCACGGGATCCACACGATCACCGCGGAGGCGTTCGGCGTGCCGGAGGGGCTGCTGACGGCCGCGGTCGCGGACCTCGACTCGGCACCGGTCGACGACAAGCTCCGTCCCGTGCTGGCCTATGTCGGCAAATTGACCCGCACGCCCTCCCGGATGACCGAGGACGACGCGGAAGCCGTGTTCGCCGCCGGCTGGGACGAGCGGGCGTTGCACGACGCGGTGCTGGTGTGCGCGCTGTTCAACTTCATGAACCGGATGGTGGAAGGGCTGGGAATCCGCGCGGACGAGGCGTATGCGACGACTTCCGGGCTGCGGTTGAAGGAAGGCGGGTACGCGGGACTGGCCGCATTGCTGTGAGGCTGCGTCTTCTTCGCGGGAAAGAAGGAACCCGGGCCGCCAGGGGCGGCCCGGGTTCCGGGGTGGGACGGGGTCAGACGGTGCCCGGCTTCGGCAGCTGCTGCTTGGCCGGGGTGTTCTGGTAGGACGCCAGGTGCCAGGCGCCGTTCCGCTTCACGACGGTCCAGGAGGCCCGGATCGACTGGGAGTCCGCGACCTCGGTCTCGCCGGGGCCGAGAACGCCGCCCTGGGTGATGAGGACGCCGGAGTCCGGGGTGAAGAAGCGGATCTCGATCGGCCGTCCGGTGACCTGGGTGCCCTTGTAGTTGCCCTCGAACGACTCCTTCAGGAACGCGCGGATCTCTTCGCGGCCCTTCTTGAAGATACCGGGCAGGATCATGGTGCCGTCTTCGGTGAAGACACCGGCGAACCCGTCGGCGTCGCCGTAGGCCCACGCGGCGATGACCTTCTGGGTCAGGGCCGCGATCGCGGCCTGGTCGGCGGCGGTGCCGCTTTCGGTCGTGGTCATGGAGTCTCCCTAGATGTAAAGCGTGTTGGGCTCGAGACCGCAGAGCACGCGGCCGTACAGCTCGGTGTTGGTGTTCGGGTGCATCAGCGCGTGGAGGTTGACCGCGGCGATGTCGCGGGCGATGCGCTGGATCGGGATGCCGTGGTAGATCGAGGAGCCGCCGGAGGCCCCGGCCAGGATGTCGATGGACTCCTTGGCCAGCCGGACCACCGCGCCGAGGTCGGCCCGCGCGATCGCGCGCTCCTCCAGCTTCCACGGGCTGCCGTCGGCGGTCTTCGTGTCGACCAGACCGGCCAGCCGGTGCGCGTGGAACTGCGCCTCGTCCATCTTCAGCGCCGCCTCGGCCACCTGGTGGTGCGTGATCGGGGCTTCGCGCTGCGATTCGTAAGCGGTGTAGGTGATCTTGCGGTCCGGCAGCCGCTTGAGGAAGCTGTCCTGAGCCGACTTCGCCATGCCCACCAGCGTGCCGACCGACGACGCCGAGGCGACCGGCAGCAGCGGCGACCGGTAGATCGAGGCGGCTGGACCACCCTGCCCCTCCAGCACCGCGGGTAGTGGGAGCACGCGCTCGGCCGGGATGAAGACGTCCTGCGCCACCGTCGACACACTGCCGGTCCCGCGCAGGCCCGCCGTGTCCCAGTCGTCCACGATCAGCAGGTCCGACAACGGAACCAGCGCCATGATCGGGTACGGCTCGCCCTCGGGCGGGACGAGGATCGCGATGATCTCCTGCCACTGTGCGTGCAGCGCCCCGCTGATGAAGCCCCACTTGCCGTTCACCACGACGCCGCCGTCGACCGGTGCGGCCATCGCGGACGGGCTGAGCGTGCCGCACACGCGGACGTCCGGGGTCGAGAACACCTCGTCCTGCACCGCCTCCGGGAAATGACAGGCCATCCAGGTGGGGATCCAGTACACCGAAGCGACCCAGGAGGTCGAGCCGTCGGCGCGGCCGATCTCGGTGGCGACGTCGACGAGCGTCCGGGTGTCGGCTTCGAACCCGCCGTACCGCTTCGGGCGGCGCAGCTTGAACACGCCGGCCTCGGCGAGCGCCTCGATGGACTCGTCGTGCACCCGCCGGTTCTGCTCGGACCAGTTCGCGTGCTTCTTCAGTACGGGAGCCAGTTCGGCCACGCGGCGAACCAGTTCCTCCCGCGTCGGAACATCGGTGCTCGACACCTTGACCTCCTAGATTGTCGACCGGCCCAGCTTCGCAGTGGGGCAAGGGGGAACGCGTCTTCCTGCTTGCCGGTGGGACACGCCGCGGCACGCTCGGAGGTGCGCGGCGGGAGCCCGATGATGGTCCGGCGGTCGTGGCGTGCGAACCACGTCGCCATCAGGTCGTCGAGGCTGAGGTTCAGCAGCGGCGTGCCGGCTCGCCGGCGGAACACGCGTTCGGCCGGCGTGCCGTCCGACAGGCACGCCGCGATCTTGCCGTCGACACACGCGTTGCCTCCCATCAGCGTGGTCGATGCCGCACGGAGATCAGCGAACTGTTCGGGAACCGTTCGCGGGTCTCGATGCCGCCCTCGAACGGCGTGAAGATCCACCGGGCGGTGAAGTGGCACTCGCCCCTGACGGGATCTTCAATCCGGGCAAGGTGATCGCGCTCCACCGACGGGCACTCCGGAGGAAGGCAGCCGCCGTCCCGGCTGGAACCATGGGCGAAGAGGACGCCTGCGGGACGGAGACGCGATGATGGTGGACGGGGGAAGGCCCGCGGTGGCGGTCATCGCCGGCACGCCCTACGACTCCGGCCTCGGGGCCGAGTTGCTGAGAGCCAAGGGGCTGGCGACGGCTCCGTATGCCATGGCGGGCTCGCCTGACGAGCAGGACTCGTTGCAGTACCGGGATCCCGGCGCGTTGACGGCGGCGTTCCACGCTCAGCTCCATGAGCTGCGCGCCCGGGGGACCGAGCTGGCGATGTTGTTCTGCAATTCGCTGTCCGCCGTGGTGTACCACGACGCCTCGGCGCTGCCGGTGGTCTCTCCCGTCACCGTGTACCGAGAAGTGTTCCCGGAGCTGCGCTCGTCGTTGGTGATCACCGGGAACGCGCAAGCCGTCGTCGGTGTCGAGCGGACCGCCTGGGAGGTCAGCCCCGGCCACCGGATGCTCGGGGTGTCGGACCCCGGCCTGGTTCGCGGGATCGAGGCCGGTGACCCGGAAGCGGCCTTCAGCACCTCGCACCTGCCGACGACCCTGCGCCTGGCGCGGCGCCTCGACCTCGACGCCGTCGTCCTGGCCTGCACGCACTTCACCAGCGTCCTGCCGCTGATCACCGCAAGCTGCGACCTGCCTGTCATCGACGTCGGCTCCCGGCTCGTGGAGCTGGCGGCGCTGGCCGCCACCGGATCGGAGATCCATGGTTGAGCTGTCCCGCGCCGATCTGCACGTCTCGGTGTCCGACCCGGTCGCGACCTCGATGAACTTCCTCAACGAGATCGCGGGCCGGTACCCGGAAGCGATCTCCCTGGCCGCCGGCCGCCCCTACGACGGGTTCTACTCGACGGAGGACGTGCAACGGTACTTCGGATCCTATGTGGACCATCTCCGCGCCGGCGGGCTCTCCGAGGAGCAGGTGCGCGGCCTGCTGCTCCAGTACGGGCGGACCAACGGCCAGATCGGCACGCTGATCGCCAGGATGCTCGAGGTCGACGAGGGCATCGTCGTGCCACCGGAGTCGGTGATGGTCACGGCGGGCTGCCAGGAGGCCATGATCATCGCGTTGCGGGCGCTGTGCGCGAGCCCGGACGACGTCGTCCTCGCGGTGGAGCCCTGCTACGTCGGGCTGACCGGCGCGGCTCGAATCCTCGGCGTGGACGTGGTGCCCGTGCCGGAGTCTCCCGCCGGGCTCGACCCGGAGACCGTCGCCGGGGTGGCGCGCGAGGTCCGCGCCGCGGGCAAGCGCCCTCGCGCGCTCTACCTCGTGCCGAACTTCTCCAACCCGTCGGGCATCTCGCTGCCGGTGGCGACCCGCCGCACGCTGCTCGACATCGCGGGCGAGCAGGACCTGCTGCTGCTCGAAGACGACCCGTACGGCCTGTTCGGACTGGACGACGAGCCGCGTCCGACCCTGAAGTCCCTGGACACCGGGGGACGGGTGATCTATCTGGGGTCGTTCGCGAAGTCCTGCTTCCCCGGTGCCCGCGTCGGCTTCCTCGTCGCCGACCAGACCGTGGTCGACGCGGAAGGCAGGCACACCCTGCTCGCCGATGAGATGTCGGCGGTCAAGAGCATGCTGACCGTGAACACCTCGCCGATCTCCCAGGCCGTCATCGGCGGCGTCCTGGTCGAATCGGGCTGCAGTCTGCGCGCCGCCAACCGGGACAAGGTCGCGTTCTACCGGAGCAACCTGCGCACCATGCTCGCGGCGCTGGAGAGGCACTTGCCGCGTTCCGGCCGCGGCGAACGCCCGGTGCGGTGGAACGTGCCGCGCGGTGGGTTCTTCGCGGTCGTCGACCTGCCGTTCCCGGCCGACGAAAAACTGCTCCAGCTCTCCGCGGAGCAGTTCGGCGTTCTGTGGACGCCCATGAGGTTCTTCTACTCCGACGGCGGCGACCACGCGGTCCGGCTGTCCTGCAGCTACCTGAAGCCGGAGCAGATCGCGGAGGGTGTGCACCGGCTGTCCCGGCTGGTCGCGGCGAACGCATGAGGTGGTTCCGCGCCGGCCCGGCCGGCGCGGACAAGCTGAACCAAGATCCCCGGTCCTTCGCGGGCCGGGGATCTTGGCATTCTTTCGGACGAAAGCGGTGTGCCGGGTGCTCGTCATCGGCCCGGCGGCGAACTGGTCCAGACCCTGATCGAGCACGATCTCGTCGACGAGCACCGGCTGGTCTTCTTCCCGGTGCACCTGGTTCGGGCAAGAAGCTCTTCCGCGACGGCACCCGGCCGGCGGCCCTGCGGATGGTCCACTCGCAGACCACCTCGAACGGCGTCGTCTTCGCCCCTCACGAGCCGGATGGCGACGTGCAGCCGGGCTGACCGGTGCCCCGCGACGGCAATCCCGTCCCCTCGCGGGCCGGGATCGCCGTCGCTGCCGGTCAGGAAAGCGTGGCGGTGTCGATGACGAAGCGGTACCGGACGTCGGAGGCCAGGACGCGCTCGTAGGCGGCGTTGATCCCCTCGGGCGCGATGAGCTCGATGTCCGCGGTGATGTCGTGGGCGGCGCAGAAGTCGAGCATCTCCTGCGTCTCGGCGATGCCGCCGAACAGCGAGCCGGCGAGGGTCTTGCGGCCCATGACGAGCGAGAACGCGGGCAGCACAAGCGGTTCGGCGGGGAGGCCGACGTTGACCAGGGTGCCGCCGGGAGCCAGCAGGGACAGCAGGGTGGCGACGTCGGGCGGCGCGGTGACGGTGCTGATCAGGAGGTCGAACCGGCCGGCGAGCCCGGCCAGGGCGTCGGCGTCGCTGGTCGCGTGGTAGTGCGTCGCGCCGAGCCGCAGGCCGTCCTCGAGCTTCTTCAAGGTCTGGGACAGCACGGTGACCTCGGCACCCATCGCGACGGCGAGCTTGACGCCGACGTGGCCGAGGCCGCCCAGCCCGAGCACGGCGACCTTCTTGCCGGGGCCGGCGCCGTAGCGGCGCAGCGGGGAGTACATGGTGATGCCGGCGCACAGCAGCGGCGCGGCCCCGGCCGGGTCGAGGCTCTCGGGGACGCGGAGCACGAAGTCCTGGCCCACCACGATCTTCCCGGAGTAGCCGCCCTGGGTGATCGTGCCGTCGGCGTCGGTGCCGGCGTAGGTGCCGACCATGCCCGCGCAGTCCTGCTCCTGCCCGGCCCGGCAGCTCGCGCACTCCCCGCAGGACCGGACCAGGCAGCCGACCCCGACCCGGTCGCCGGGCGAGAACCGTGACACTTCGGCACCGACGGCGGTGACGGTCCCGACGATCTCGTGGCCGGGCACCAGCGGGTACGGCTGCGGCCCCCACTCCCCGCGTACGTGATGGATGTCGGTGTGGCAGATCCCGCAGTACGCCACGTCGATCAGCACGTCCTGCGGACCGACCTCGCGCCGGGTGATCGTCGCCGCCCCGAGCGGGGCACCCTCGGCCGGTGCGGCAAAAGCGTCAGTGGTGAACAAGGCTCAGCACTCTCCTCACGGGGCTCGTACAACCTGCGGCACCTTCGAGTCAACCAGCGCTGTCCCCGCACCCACGTATTCCACATTGCCGAACCGGCGCCCGGAGCCCGCGCCGGCCGGGCGGACGGCCGCAACGAGGAAGTTGCCGCGGTGACCGGCCGCCGCGAAGCTTTCAGCGTGGCCGCTCAGGGTCTACCCCCTTCGTGCGGATTCGGAGCCGGCGAAGGTAGAACTACTAACGCGAAGGGGGCGCAGTGCCCACGCGAGAAAACTGGGAAGTGCTGGTCCGGCGGGACGATTTCACCGCGAGCGAGATCCGTGTTCCGGTCTTGGCCGAGCTGCAGCCCGGTGAGGTCCGGCTCGAAGTCGAGAAGTTCGGCCTCACCGCCAACAACGTCAGTTACGCGAAGTTCGGTGCCGGGAACCTCATCGCCTTCTGGAACGCGTTCCCCGCGCCGGCGGAGTTCGGCCGGGTTCCGGTCTGGGGTTTCGTGCGCGTCGCGGAATCCCGCAACGCCGGCGTCGCGGTCGGCAGCCGCTACTTCGGCTACGTGCCGATGGCGAGCCACCACACCGTGCAGGCGGAAGTCACGCCGCGGGGTCTCCTCGACACCTCACCGCAGCGGGCCTTCCTGCACCCGTGGTACCTGACCTTCCAGAGCGTCGGCGAGCCGGACGACCTGGACGACTTCCGCGCCCTGATGCGCCCGGTGTTCCCGGCTTCCTTCACCCTCGCCGACCTCGTCGAACGACAGGCCGCCCAGGGCGCGAAGTCGCTGATCGTCACCAGCGCCTCCTGCAAGACGGCGATCGGCCTCGTCGAGGAGCTGCGGGCGCGGCAGGCCGGGATCGCGACCGTGGGCATCACGTCGGAGGGCAAGAAGTCGTTCGTCGAAAACCTGGACGTCTACGGCGAAGTCGCCACCTACGACGCCTTCGAGTCGGCCACCGTGACGGCACCGGCCGTCCTCGTGGACTTCACCGGCTCGGCCAAGGTGCTCCACGCGGTGTACCAGCAGTTCGCGCCGTCACTGACCCAGGGTGTCCTGATCGGGTTCAACCACCCCGACCCGGGCGAGCAGGCGCCGACCGGGCTGCCCGACCCGCAGCCGGAGCTCTTCTTCACGCCGATGGTCGAAGACCACACCATCGGCGAGGAGGGCGCGGACGCGTACTACGCCCGCTACCACGAGGCGGAAACCCGGTACCTGCGGCGCATGGCGTCCTGGCTCACCATCCGGCACGGGCAGGGACCCGCCGACGTGGTCGACGCGTTCCGCAGCCTGGCGGACGGAACCCAGGCCCCGGACGTGGGCCGCGTCCTGAAGCCGTGATCCGACCGGAAACCGGCGGCGCCCCGTGGGGCGTCGCCGGTTTCTCTTTGCGCTGCAGCGGGTTCCGGCTACTTCGCCGGTGCGCCGATTCGGAGCAGCATCCGAGACGCCCGCGGTGCGGACGGCGCGGATGATGAAAGGGCTTTTTCCGGTGTCGCCGGCAGTGTGGAGTGAGAAATGGACAAGTGCCCGTACGTACTGGACCGGAGCGGCAGCGATCTCCACGGGGAGAACAGGAACCTGCGCGCCCGCGGCCCGGTCACCCGCGTGGAACTGCACGGCGGGTACACCGCCTGGTCCGTGACGGGTTTCGAAGAGGCGAAGCAGCTGCTCGTCGACCCCCGGATCGCGAAGAACACCAAGGACAACTGGCCGGAGTACCAGGCGGGTCGCGTGCCGCAGAACTGGGAGCTCTTCACCTGGGTCGCCATGGACAACATGCAGACCCGGGACGGGGCGGAGCACGACCGGCTGCGCAAGCTCGTCGCGAAGGCGTTCACCAACCGCCAGGTGGCGAAGTCCCGGCCGATCATCGAGCGCATCGTGCACCGGCTCCTCGACGACCTGGCGACGGTGCCCGCCGACGAGGTGGTGGACATCAAGGGCCGGTTCTTCTACCCGCTTTCGACCATCCTCGTCTGCGACCTGCTGGGCATCAAGGAAGAGGACCAGGCGGCCATGCTGCAGGGCGCCCAGGTGAACGCGAAGACCGACAACACCGCCGAGGAGTCCGAGGCCAACCTCCACCAGTGGCACGAGGCACTCGGCCGGCTGGTCGAGACCAAGCGCCGCGAGCCGGGCGACGACCTCACCACGATCATCATCAAGGCGACCGAAGACGACGAGGCGCCCCTGACCGACGAAGAGGTCGTCGGCTCGGTGCACCTGCTCATCGGCGGTGGCACGGAAACCACGGCCAACGTCCTGTGCCACACGGTCGTCGACCTGCTCACCCACCCCGACCAGCTCGCCGCGATCCTCGCCGGCGAAGCGAGCTGGGAAGCGGCGTGGGACGAGGAGGTTCGCAAGGACGGCGCCGTCGGCTCGATGCCGTTCCGCTGCGCGCTCGAGGACATCGAGATCGGCGGGGTGACCATCGCCAAGGGCGACCTGGTGCTCATCAACTACCTGGCGGCCGGCCGCGACCCCGCGAAGTACGGTGACACCGCCGACGAGTTCGACATCACCCGCGAGGACAAGAGCAGCCTCGGCTTCGGCTACGGCCGGCACCGCTGCCTCGGCCCGGCCCTGGCCACCATGGAGGCGCTGATCGCGCTGCCGGCGCTGTTCGAGCGGTTCCCCGACCTCAAGCTGGCCGTCCCGGCCACCGAGCTGAAGCCCGCGCCGACGTTCATCTTCAACGGGTTCGCGGAAGTCCCGCTGTTGCTGAAGGGCTGAAGCGCCCCGAGGGCAAGGAAAGTCGCGCGCCGGGCTTGGTGACCCGGGTGATCGCGGCGAGAGGGGAACGAGAAACCCCACCCCGGAAAGGGGTGGGGTTTCTGTCATTCCCGATTCATTGCCCGGCAACGCGGAATTCGGGGATTCGAGCGACGCGCGCAGCAGCTCCCGGTACTCGTCGACCATTGCGACGATGGTCGACTGGCCGGAATCGAGGCCGTGAACTTGACGAGGCCCACCACGTCACCGGCCGGGTTGAGGTTCCTCGAATACTCGCGGGAGTTCGTGGTCACCGACGACGCCGAGCCGGGCATCGCGGAGGCTCTCCGGGCCATGATGGACAATCAGATCAGCCTCGTGCGGGACTGCTTCGCCACGCCGAAACCCTGGAGTCCCGGCTGACGTCGGTGCCCAGCGGAGCCGGGCCACCCGGCGAACACGGGGCGCCGGCCACACCGCGGCCGGCGCCCGTCCGGTCTTCGAGCCCGGTCGCCCGTCAGGCGGCCTTCGGCAGCTCTTCGTCGAACTGCTGCACGCGTGTCCCGCGGGCCGCTTCCCGGCGGCCCGCTCGCTTGTCCAGGTACACGGCCATCGGGGTCGTCATCGCCGTGGAGATCAGCGCCATCAGCACCAGCATGGTGAACATCTCCGGCGACAGCACCCCGAGGTCCAGGCCCACGTTCAGCACGATGAGCTCGGTCAGGCCCCGGCAGTTCATCAGGACGCCGATCTGCAGCGCCCGGCAGAAGGTCTCCCCGACGCTGCGGGCCGCCACCGTCGCGCTGGCGAGCTTCCCCACCACCGCGACCACGAGGATCGCGACGCACCACAGCCACAGCGCGGGGTCGCCGAGGAGCCCGATGTTCGTGCGGAGGCCGCTGTAGGCGAAGAACAGCGGCAGCATCAACGCCGTGGTGAGCCCGCTGGCGTTCTGGTGCAACCACTTTTCGACCACGTTGCCGCGCGGGAAGACCAGGCCGAACATGAAGGCCCCGAACATCGCGTGCACGCCGATCCACTCGGTGGCCATCGCGCACAGCAGCACGCCGACGAGGGCCAGCGGGGCGAGGCGGCGCAGAACCGGCTCGGACGTCCGGGTGAAGAACTTCGCCATCAGCGGGCGAACGACGTAGTACAGCAGGCCGGCGAAGGCCGCGGCCAGGCCGAGGGTCAGCAGCACGCCGAGCAACGACGAGGCGGTGACCAGCGCGACCACCAGCGCGAGCAGCGACCAGGCGGTGACGTCGTCGACCACCGCGCAGGTCAGCGCGACGACCCCGATGCGGCTGTGGAACAAGCCGGTGTCCTTGAGGATCCGGACCAGCACCGGCAGCGCCGTGATGCTCATCGAAACGCCGATGAACAGTGCGAAGGCCAGCGATCCGACGCCCTGCGGCGCGAACTTGGCGTAGGCGAATACGGCGAGCAGGACGCCCAGCACGAACGGCACCGCGATGCTGACGTGGCTGACGACCAGGGCCAGGTGCCCGCGCCCGCGGATCAGGCGCGTGTTCAGCTCGAGCCCGGTGAGGAACACGAACAGCACGATGCCCACCTGGGCCAGCACGTTCAGCTGCGGCATGATCGCCGCCGGCAGCAACGCCGACGCGCCCGCCGGCCAGACCGCCCCGAGCACCGACGGGCCGAGCACGATCCCCGCGGCGATCTCGCCGACCACCGCCGGCTGGCCGATCCGCCGCATCACCCAGCCGGCCGCCTTGCACGCGGCGATGACGACCGCGATCGCCAGCAGCAGCTGGGCCACCGGGTGCCCGGTGGCCGCCGCCGACTTGGCCGCCACCCCCGCCCCCTTGTCCTCCCGGGTGAGCAGGACGATGCTGGTCAGCACCGGTATCACGACGAGCAGGCCGTAGACCCCCAGTGCCCGCAGGCCGTACTTCCGCTTGCTTTCCGCCATTGGTGATCTCCTATCTCGGAGTGCGTACGGGCTGACCGTGACCGGTACGCCGGTGAAGACCGCATTGCCGGACGGCATGTCCACGACCAGCTCGTCGGTCAGCGCGTTCGCGTCGACCCCGGGGTGCCGGGGCGGCGACGCGCTGCGAGCCGCCCGTGTGCCCCAGCCGTGGGGCAGGTTCACGACCCCGGGCATGATCGTGTCGGCCGGCTCGACTTCGGCCACCAGCTCGCCCGCCGACGAGCGCACGACCGCCCGGTCGCCCAGCCCGAGCCGGGTGACGTCGGCCGGGTTCGGGTGCAGGGTGCAGCGGGTTGCTGCCGTCGACCGGCGACGGGACGTCGGGCAGCCGGCTGGTGTCGGACCGCAGCCGGCGCCGGCCGATCAGCAGCATCTCCGGGACCGGCGCGGCCAGGCGGGCCCGCAGCCGCGCGAAGCCGGTGACGATCGGCTCCGGGGCGAGCTCGATCTTGCCGGACGGCGTGCACACCAGTACCTTCGGGCGCCGCTCGAGCGGGCCGAGGTCGATGCCGTTCGGCTCTTCCTCGAGCTTCGCCAGGGAAAGCCCGGAGGGACCGAACTCCAGCATGGTGTCCGGTATCCGCTCCGGACCGTCGTCGCCCTCGATCGTGGCGCGCAGCGTGGCGACGTCCACGCCCCCGACCGGCGAGCCGGGCACCTGCATGGGCGCGCTGCCCGCGATCAGCGTCAGCCGGGCCAGGATCTCCGCCTCCGACCGCTGGTCCGCCTCGAGCGGCAGCACCGCCGGGGAGCAGCGGGTGTAGTTCCGCGCCGTGACGATCTGCATCGGGAAGTCGTAGTGCGGCCTCTGCAGGATGCGCGGCGGAAGGATCACGTGGGGCCGCCGGGTGGTCTCGGTGAGGTCCGGGTCGACGCACACCGTGAAGTCCAGCGGGTCGAACGCCCGCCCGAACCGCGGTCCGCCGGGCGCCGCCACCGCGTGGTCGGCGACGAGGTCGATCAGGGCACGGACCTGCCCCTCGTCCGGTGTCTCGATCTCGTCCGGCAGCATGGCCGTCGTCAGCTCGCCGAGCACCTCCGGGAAGCCCTTCACGCGGCCGTGCCACCGACCGTACTCGAACGGCCGCCCGGTGCAGGACCCCTCGAGCGCGGCGGTCCGCGTCGGCATCGGGCCGCCGGGGCGGTCGAGGTCGCCGGTCAGGATGTCGATCACGTCGACCAGCCACTGCGTGATCGTTCCGAACTCCACCACCGACCCACCCCTGCGCGAGCACACGGCCGCGGCCGGCTCGCGGGCGAGCTGCGCGATGTCGGCCCCGGGCACGCCGCACAACAGCTCGGCCGCCGCGCGGTCACCGCGCACTTTTCGTGACGCGGCCGGCACCGGGCGCCGGGTACCGGTTCCGGTACCGCGTCCCCCCGACGTCGGCACCCGCATCGAAGACCTCGACGGACAGCTCCTGCCCGCGGAGGTGGTGAAGCATGGAGAGCCCGGCGAAGCCGGCACCCACGACGACAGCATCGAGTTCTTCGGCCGCACTGGCCATGTGGCTCATCCTCCCCACCGCGGGTGGCGCACGTACGTACCGGCCACCGGGAACGGACTTCGTGCCGTGCCACCAACGTAGCCGCGGCCGGTCGGCCGGAGTCTTTTCGAGTGCTGCAGTCGTTCCGCCGCGCAAAGGCGGAGAAGACGCGGGGGGCGCCGGCGGGAAACCCTGGGGCACCACGATCCCCGAGGAGGGCAGGATGGGCCGCGACTACCACACCGCCGCGGCGCGGGGACCGCACGAGCGCTTCGAACTCGGTTCCTTCGCCCTGGCCGGCGGGGACACGCTGCCCGGTGCGAGACCGGCGTACCGGACGCACGGCCGCCTGAACGCGGCCAAGGACAACGCGGTACTCGTGCCCCACAGGTACCCGGGCACCTCGGCGTCGATGGAAGGCCTGCTCGGCGAGGGGCGGCCGGTGGACCCGTCCCGGTACTCCGTCATTCGCCGACGAGGTGCCCACCGAGCTCCCGCGATCGGACCCCGCGTTCGCGGGCGGTTCCTACGCCGGTTCCGACGACGTCCGCCACGGCTTGGCCCGGCACGCGATGGCCTTCGCGATGTCGGGCACGGGCCGTCGGTTCTTCCGCGAAGAAATGTTGTGCCGGCTCGTCTTCACCTCGGTCGAGAAGTTCACGCTCGGTTTCATGCGTGGCTGTTTCCAGCCGATGGACCCTAACCACGAGCCCGGCGTGGCCGCGATCCGCGACGCGCGCCTGCGGGTGATCGACAGTCCGCTGGGGCACTTCACCATTTTCGATTTGCTCCATGAGGGAGTGCCCGCCATCGACGAAGCACTGGCCGAGGTGCGCAAGTCCGGAACGCGTTCGCGGGGTGCTCCGGGACACCGCGGGCACCCGGCGCGCCGGGCTGTTTCCGTTTCCGCTCGGCCGTCGGCAATCGGAAAGATGCGTTCGCGCGTACCGGATGTCAACGTCAATGGGAGTGTTTCACATCAGCGTCTCTGGCGGGTTCTGGAGGACAAGTGACGGTATCGCGGGCGCGGGCGTCCGAAAACATGACCGTTGATTACGTCGAGTTTTACGTCGAGGACATCGAAAAGAACATCGAGTGGCTCGTGGACGGTTACGGCTGCGGGGTGCGTGCGACTTCCGGAGACGTGCCGGGACAGGTCCGGTCGGTCGCGGTCGGACAGGGCGATATCGATCTGGTGCTGACCGAACCGGTCGAGCAGGACCACCCGGCCGCCGCGTACGTCGTGCGGCACGGTGACGGGGTCGCCAACATCGGGTTGCGGGTGCCGGACGCGGCGGAGGCGTTCGACGCGGCGGTCCGCGGTGGTGCGCGCCCGGTCGCACCGCCGTCCGAGCGCAACGGCGTGGTGACCGCGTCGATCATCGGGTTCGGCGACGTCACGCACACCTTCGTGCAACGCCCGGCCGGCTCGGCCGCGTACGACGCGCACGGGCTGATCACGAGGCCCGGCAACGGCGGCGCCGGTACCGGTCTGATCGCCGTCGACCACTTCGCGGTCGTCGTCGAGCCGGGACAGATCGACGCCACCGTCGACTTCTACCGGCAAGCCCTCGACTTCGACCTCACGCTCGCCGAGCGGATCGTGACCGGTGACCAGGCCATGTACATCAAGGTGGTGCAGAGCAAGTCGCGGGCGGTCACCCTGACCCTGATCGAGTCCGACCCGGCGGCGGAGTCCGGGCACGTCGACGACTTCCTGAAGGACCACGGCGGGGCCGGCGTGCAGCACATGGCGCTTTCCACCGGGAACGTCCTCGCGTCGGTGCGGCAGATCGGCGACAACGGCATCGAGCTGCTGTCCACCCCGGACGCGTACTACACCCTGCTCGCCGAGCGCGTGCAACCGGACCGCCACAGCGTCGAGGAGCTCCGCGCGCTGAACATCCTGCTCGACGAGGACCACGACGGCCAGCTCTACCAGATCTTTGCGAAGTCGGTGCATCCGAGGAACACGATCTTCCTGGAGATCATCGAGCGGGCGGGCGCGAGCACGTTCGGCAGTTCGAACATCAAGTCCCTGTACGAAGCGGTCGAGACCCAGCGGCACCGCGCCGGGGACTCGGAATCGAAGTGACTGACGGAGGAAGCACGACCATGGCTGACACAGAAGACTTCGACGTCGTCGTCATCGGCGGTGGTCCCGGCGGGTCGGCGACCGCGGGGCTGCTGGCACAGCAGGGGCACAAGGTACTCGTGCTGGAGAAGGAGAAGTTCCCCCGCTACCACATCGGTGAATCGCTCATCACCGGCTCGATGCCGACGATCGAGGCGCTCGGGCTGCGCGAGAAGCTGGACCGGATGGGTTACGTCCGCAAGTACGGCGGCACGCTGCTGTGGGGACGCAACCAGGGGGCCTGGGACTTCCGGTTCACCGAAGCCTCGGAGTACGAGTACACCTTCCAGGTCCGCCGCGCGGACTTCGACTCGGTGCTGCTCGGCCGGGCCCGCGAACTGGGCGCGCTCGTCATCGAGGAGGCCACGGTCCAGGACGTCCTCTTCGACGGGGACCGCGCGGTCGGCGTGCGCTTCCAACGCAAGGGCGACGCGGAGCCGACGACCGTCGGCTCGAAGCTGGTGGTCGACGCATCCGGCCAGCAGCACCTGCTCCCGCGCAAGCTCGACCTCATCGAGTACCACAACGACCTTCGCAACCTCGCGGTCTGGGCGTACTTCCAGGGCTGCAACCGCTACAGCGGGACGCGGTGGGGCGACACGCTCACCGAGAACCGCCCGCACGGCTGGTTCTGGTTCATCCCGCTCTCGGACGGGACGGTGAGCGTCGGGTACGTGACGCCCATCGAGGAGTTCAAGAAGTCGGGCAAGACGCTGGAGGAGCTGCACGCGAGCGAACTGGCCGCGGCCGACGAGATCACCTCCCTGACCGCGCCGGCCACCCGGGTGAGCGGATACCGCACGATCAAGGACTGGTCGTACACCTGCAAGAAGTTCTACGGTCCCGGCTGGGCGCTGGTCGGCGACGCGGCCGCGTTCATCGATCCTCTGCTCTCCACCGGAGTCGGCCTGACGCTGCGCGGTTCGCTCGGCCTGTTCGAGACGGCCAACCTCGCGCTGCGCAACCCCGACCAGGAGGCGGCGCTCTACGAGCGCTACGAACGCAACTACCGCGAGTTCCTCAACTCGCTCTTGGAGTTCGTCCGGTTCTTTTACGACCGCACGAAGTCCAAGGAGGACTACTTCGAAGCGGCGCAGCAGAGCATCGACCCGAAGCGCCTGCGGCCGCGCAAGATCGACTTCGCCCGGATGCTTTCCGGGGTCTCCGGTATGCGGGACATCTTCGACGGTCCGCTGGCGCTGCGGGCGTTCCGGGACTCCGACGCGCCGCAGACCCCGGACACGTTGGCGGGCTAGGAAAGGGATGGGGAACACGGAAATGGAATCATTTGTCATCCCCGAGCGGTTCGCCGAGCAGGTCGCCCGGACGCCGGACGCGATGGCGGTGTCCGCCGGTGCGGTCAAGCTGACCTATCGCGAGCTGGACGAGCGGGCCAACCGGCTCGCCCACCGGCTGATCGGCCTCGGTGTCCGCCAGGACGACCGCGTGGCTGTGCTGCTGGAGCGGTCCATCGACCTGGTGGTGGCGACCCTCGCCACGGTCAAGGCCGGCGGCGTCTACGTCCCGGTGCACGAGGACTACCCGCCGGACCGCCGGCAGTGGGTCGTGGACCACGCGGAGGTGACGGTGCTGCTGGCCGACACCGCCACGCGGGGGGCCGGTCTGCCGGGCGGCGTGCCGGTCGTGGTCGTCGACGACGATCCGGCGACCGCCGAGCAGCCGGCCACCGACCCGTCGGTGCCGATCCACCCGGACCAGCTGGCCTACGTCATCCACACCTCCGGCTCCACCGGCCACCCCAAGGGCGTCGCCGTGACCCAGCGGGACGTGGTGCGGCTGATCTTCAACACGCAGTGGACGCCTGCGCGGCACGCGCGGGTGCTGATGGTGGCGCCGTACGCCTTCAACGTCTCCACCTACGAGATCTGGATGCCGCTGCTGCACGGTGGCCGGATCGTCATCGCGCCGGCCGGGCGCCTGGAGCCGGCCAAGCTGCGTGAGCTGATCGCGGGGGAGCGGATCACCGGCATCCACCTGACGGCCGGTCTGTTCCGGGTGCTCGCGGAGGAATCGCTGGAGACGTTCACCGGCCTGTCGGAGATCCTCACCGGCGGCGACGTGATCGCGCCCAACGCGGTGCGCCGGGTGCTGGACACGTGCCCGGACATCGTGATCCGGGCGATGTACGGCGTCACGGAGTGCTCGTTGTTCTCCGCCCACCACCCGTTGACCGCGTCCTACCGGCCCGGCACGCTGGTGCCGGTCGGGGACGCGTTCAACGACGTCGACATCCACATCCTCGACGACCGCCTGTCCCCGGTGCCGAACGGCATCGAAGGAGAGATCTACATCGGCGGCCGCGGAGTGGCGCGGGGCTACTTCGGCCGCACGGACCTGACCGCCGAGTCCTTCGTGGCGGACCCGTTCGGCGAGCCGGGCAGCCGCATGTACCGCACCGGCGACCTGGCCCGGCGCAACGACGACGGGTTGATCGAGTTCGTCGGCCGGGCGAGCAGCCAAGTGAAGATCCTGGGCTTCCGGGTCGAGCTGGCCGAGGTGGAGGCGGCGCTGAGCGGCTACCCCGGTCTCGCGCAGGTCGTCGTCGTGGTGCGCGAACTCGAGTCGGGCGAGAAACGGCTGGTTGGCTACGTTGTGCCGGAGTCCGGTGACATCGACCTGGGGGCGCTGCGCGCCCACGCCAAGGAGAAGCTGCCCGACTACATGGTTCCGGCCGCGCTCATCCAGTTGGAGTCGCTCCCGCTGACGTCGAACGGCAAGCTGGACCGCAAGGCGATGCCGGAGCCCGACTTCGAAGCCGCGTCGGCGTTCCGGGCCCCGGAGACGCCGCTGCAGGAGAAGCTGTGCGCGATCTTCAGCTCGGTCCTCGAGGTGCCGAAGGTCGGCATCGACGACAGCTTCTTCGACCTCGGTGGCCAGTCGCTGCAGGCGATGCGGCTGCTCAGCCGGATCCGGACCGAGCTCGACGTCGACTTGCTGATCAACGTGTTGTTCGACGTACCGACGGTGGCCGGGCTGGCCGACCACCTCGACGACGCCGCCGCGGCGGCGGCCTGAGCCGGAGGGAGGATCGGATGGCCAACCCATTCGAGGACCAGAACGCCCACTACACCGTGCTGCGCAACGACGAGGACCAGCACTCGCTGTGGCCGGCCTTCGCGGCCACGCCGGACGGCTGGGTCGTGGTGCACGGCCCGGGACGCCGGGACGAGTGCCTGGCCTACGTCCGCGAGCACTGGCTGGATCTGCGCCCGCGCGGAGTCACCGAGTTCATCGCGGCGCAGACCGGGTGAGCCGACCCGGCCCGCGAAGACGAAGTCCGTCCGGCGAAAGGGAATCGCCGGACGGACTTTCTTTGTGCCGGACACCTGAACGCCGTCGTCCCGGGCGTTTCGGCCCGGGACGACGGCGTTGCGGTGTTCAGCTGAGGAGGTCGCGGCCGGCCTTGCCGAGGTGGTCGAAGGTGGTGAGGTCGGGGACGGTCCATCCGTCGAGGTCGTATTCGGCGAGGCAGTTGTCGACGAATTGTTTGTAGCTGTCGAGTTGTCCGTCGGCGAGTTGGCTCTGGAGTAGCTCTACGCGGGTGTTTTCGTGGTTTCCGGTGTAGTTGCGTTCGTAGAGTTCGTGGCGGCCGCCGAATTCGGTGCCGACGGCGTCCCAGAGGAGTTTCATGACTTTGACGCGGTGGACGGCGTCGATGCCGTGGGAGCCGCGGAGGTATTTGTCGAGGTAGGGGCGCATGTTTTCGTTGTGGAAGTCTTGTGCGCTGGAGTTGAGGTAGATGAGGCCGCTGGCGACGTCTTGGAGGACGATTTCGCGGATGCGGGCGTAGCCGAGCTGGGAGAACCAGCGGAATGCCATGCCGTAGTTCGGGTTGGGGAGTACGGCGCCGTTGCGCCAGGGGACGGGGTTGCGGGCGGCGGCGTCGGAGAGTCCCCAGAAGAGGTTGCGCCAGGCGAGGACTTCGCCGAGGCGGGCTTGGACGCCGCGGAAGTCGCTGACGCCGGTGATTTCCAAGGCTTTGGCGAGGAGGCCGGCGAGGAATTCGAACTTCACCGCGAGCCGGGTGCAACCGTGAAAGGTGAACCGCTCGATGAAACCGGAATATCCCGAAAACATACCGACCTTGACGACGTCGCCGTAGATGAACACGTTCTCCCAGGGAATGAGCACCTTGTCCAGGACGAGAATGGCGTCGTTTTCGTCCATGCGGGAGGAGAGGGGGTAGTCGAACGGGCTGCCGGTGAGGGCGGAGGCGGCGGTGTAGGACTGGCGGCAGATCAGCTTCATGCCGGGTGCGTCCATCGGCACGGTCGCGACCAGGGCGAATTTGCGGTCCTTGATCGGCAGCCCGGTGTGGGCGATGAAGTTGTAGTGCGTGAGGGCGGAGCCGGTGGCGACGACTTTGGCGCCGGAGACGATGAGGCCGTTGTCGGTTTCGCGTTCGACGTGGATGAACACGTCGGCGACTTCGTGGGGTGGCCGGTCGCGGTCGACGGGTGGGTGCACGATCGCGTGGTTCCAGTAGAGGACTTTTTCCTGGGATTCGCGGTACCAGCGTCGGGCGTTGTCGGCGAAGGGGTTGTAGAAGTCGGCGTTGGCGCCGAGGGTGCCGAGGAAGGCGGCTTTGTAGTCGGGGGATCGGCCCATCCAGCCGTAGCTGAGGCGGGACCATGCGGCGATGGCTTGTTGGTCGGCGACGAGGTCGTCGGCGCTGTGCGGGGTGGTGAAGAAGCGGTGGGTGTAGCCATCGGGCCCGCCGGCATCCGTGGCCGTGGTGAGCACGTCCCGATGTCGAGGGTCGTGCAGGGCGTCGTAGAGGCGGGCGGTCATCCTCGCCGGGTTGTGGAAGGCGGGGTGCGCGGTGACGTCTTTGACGCGTTCGCCGTAGAGGTAGATTTCGCGGTCGTCGCGCAGGCTCTCGAGGTACTCGGCCCCGGTCAGCGGACGCGTGGTTTCCCCCGTCCGGGACGCGGGGTCGTTCGCTGGCGCATTGCTGGCGGCTGCCATGTCCTGGTCGTCCCTTCGACGAGCGTGAACCACGTCAAGCATCACACCCGCGGCCCGCGCCGACGTCCTCGACGATGCGGTGCGCGAGCCGCGGGATCACCTGCGCGACCGGGGTGCGGCTCGGGCGAGCCGCACCCCGGAGGTGTCTCAGTTGCCGCCACCGGCCGGTGGCGGGTTCACCTCCGTGAACGACGTGCTCGGCTTGGTCGCCGTGTAGGGCGTGAAGCTCGGGCAGTCGGTGAAGGCGTTGGTCATCGGCGTGGCGTAGGCGTCGAACTGGGTCAGCGGCTTGATGCCGACGATCAGTTCGATGGTGCGCAGCACGGACACCGTGCTGTAGAAGGTGGAGTCCACCTTGCCGGTCTGCGTGTACGGGCTGACCACCAGGGACGTGGTGCGGTGCGCGTCCACGTGGTCCGCGCCGGCCTGGGCGTTGCTCTCGGTCACGAAGATGGCCGTGTCGGCCCAGTACTTCGAGTGCGAGACCGCCTCCACCAGCTGGCCGAGCGCCCAGTCGTTGTCACCGATGTAGGCCGGCGGAGTCGGCTTGCCGGGCCAGTTGCCGAACGTGAAGTCGTTGGGCAGCGAGACGAACTGGACGGTGGGCAGGTTCCCGCCGGCCACGTAACCGGCGAACTCCCGCTTCCACTCCTCGATGCGCGGCAGCATGCAGCTGTTGCCGCCCTGCGGCGCGAAGCTCCCGGCCGAGTCGGCGCAGTCGGGCTGGAAGCCGACGTAGTCCGGGTCGGTGTGCGCATCCAGCTTCGGGTCGGGGGCGCGCAGCTTCCCGGCCGGGTCCGGCGCCACGGCGAATCCGTAGTTGCGGAAGGAGATCCCCTTGTCCGCCAGCCGGTCCCAGAGGTACGCGCCGGCCGGATCCCGGTTCGGCGCGACGGCCGGATCACCGGTCGCGGCCGGGGGCATCGTGCCGCCGGTGTGCCGGCGGGGTGTGGCTCCCCATGTCTGCTCGGTGTAGGAGTTGGAGTTGGCCGCCGTGGCCCAGCTCCAGCCCTGCGTGCCCACCTCCGCGTTGGCGTAGGTGTTGTCCAGCGTCACGAAGCGGTTCGCGAGCGCGCGCAGGTTCGGCGTGCTGGCTTCGCCGAACAGGGTGAGCTCCGGGGCGCCGTTGCCCTTGCCCAGATCGCCGAGCATCTGGTCGTAGGTGCGGGCTTCCTTGACCACGTAGATCACGTGCTTGATCGGCGTCGGGCCGCCGACGCGTCCGGGCACGACAGAGTTGCCTCCGCCGCGGACACGGTCGGCGAGCGCGAACCCGTTGTTGTCGACGACCTGCCGGGTCCAGCCGGCCAGCCGGCCGGGGTCCGTGGTCAGCGTGATGGTGGACAGCGTCCCGACCATCATCGTGCCGATGAACTGGGCGCGCCACGCGGGGTCCATGGTCGATTCGGGGGTGTCCAGGAAGGGGCTGGGACCGTCGGGGTTGGGACCGGCGCCGAGGCCCTTGGCGTTGAGGACGAACAGCTTGCCGGCCGAGGCGAGCACCGACGCCGGGTACCAGCCGGTGGGGATCAGCCCGGTGACCTGCCCGCGGTCCACGTCGATCACGGCGACGTCGTTGTTGCCGGAGTTCGCGACGTACAGGGTGCGTCCGTCCGGTGACAGGGTCAGGCCGAGCGGGTTCGAGCCGACCGGCGCGTTCGGGTACGGCGCCAGGTCGAGGGTCCGCACCACCCGGTTGGTCGCCGTGTCCAGCACGCTGACCTGGTCGGAGTCGCCGTCGGCCACGTAGAGCCGGCGCCCGGCGGCGTCGAGGACCGACTGGTTGGGGTGGGTGCCGACGGTGACCGTGGTGCGCACGGCCGGGGTCGCGGTGCTCACGTCGAGCACGCTGACGGTGTTGCCGCCGCGGTTGGTGACGTAGGCGGTGCGCCCGTCCTTCGCCAGGGTGACCCCGTACGGGGCGTGACCGACGCTGATCGTGCTCGCGTGGCCGGTGGCGAGGTCGACCACCGTCGCGGCGTCGGCGAGCTGGTCGGCGACGACGAGCCGGGCGCCGTCCGGCGTGACGGCGAGACCGGCTGGGTAGGCGTCGACCTGCCGGCCGGCGGAGTCGGTGACGGTCAGCGGGATCGACGCCTGTTCGGTGAGGTGCGCACCGGAGACGCCGAGCACGCGGATCTTGTCGCTGCCACCGCCGCTGACGTACAGGTGTGTGCCGTCCGGGCTGAACGCCAGTCCCGTGAACACGGCTTCCGGCTGGTCGTAGGTGATCGTCTGCGTCACCGTGCCGGTCGCCGTGTCGACAACCTGCAGGGACTGCGGGCCGTTGCCCGCGTTCGCGACGACCAGGTGCTGCTGGTCCGGGAAGAACACCGCACTGAGCGGCAGGTCACCCAGGCCGGTCTGCCGGCCGGCGGGGGTCACCCGGAAGCCGACCGGGGTGACGGCCGTGCCGTCGCCGGCCGGGCCGGCGTGCTTGCCGGGGCTCGTCGTCGCAGCCGCACCACTTCCACTGGCCATCACCAGGGCGGCCGCGGCGGCGATCACCGCGAGCTTGGCCCGGCCGTCCGGACGAAAGCGAAACTTCATGGGCACTCCCCAAACCGATCACGGGGCCGAAGTCGGGCCGGCCCGGGAACGCGGCAGAAGCCTGACAGCCGTTCCGCGCGGCGTGCATCTCCTGTGTTGCCGACCGTCCATCCTCTGTGGACAAGACGCGGCGAAGCCCGGGAACGGCGGAAAGCCGTTCCCGGGCCGGCCGGGATCAGGGCACGATTTCGATCTGGCCCATCATGCCCATCACCGAATGCTCGATGAAGTGGCAGTGGAAGACGTACTTGCCGAGGTAGTCGCCGAAGGTCGCCTGGACCGCGACCGAATTCCCGGCGGTGACGAACACTGTGTCCTTGCGCCCCGCGTCGACCGGAAGCAGTGGTGCGCCGCCGCGGTCGACGACGCGGAACTGCACCAGGTGTACGTGGAAGGTGTGGTCGAGGGGCGCGGCGTCGCCGTTGTGGATCCGCCAGAGCTCCGTGGTGCCGCGCTTGATCTGGTAGTCCACCCGGTTCGGGTCGAACGCCTTCCCGTTCATCAGGCCGACCGGGGTGGCGCCGGTGAAGTCGAAGCTCATGGTGATGTCACGCGTGACCGTCGCTGGGGGCATGGCGGGAAGCGGGCGCAGCACATCGGGGACGCGGCTGGTGTCCGGCGCGGACCGCACGACGTCGAAGCGCAGGACGGGACCGGCGTTCGCATCGGACAACACCAGTTGCTTGCCGACCGGGAACCTGCCGAAGTCGACGACGAAGTCCGTGCGCTCGCCCGAGGCGAGGGAGAGCTCGGTTTCCGGCACCGGCGTGGGCAGCAGTCCGCCGTCCGAGCCGATCCGGATCATCTCGGTGCCGTTCAGGTTCAGCTTCAGGAGCCGGTCGTTCGCGGCGTTCAGCAGGCGGAACCGGTACTTGCGCGCGGCAACCCGGAAGTACGGCTGGATCTTCCCGTTCGTCAGCACCGTGTCGCGCGGGAAGGCGCTGACCCAGCCGGCGTTCTCGTCGAAGTGCGCGTCGCGCACCATGATCGGCACGTCGAACTCACCCGAGGGCAGCCGCAGCGGCGTCTCGACGTCGTCCTCGAGGACGTAGAAGCCTTGCAGGCCGCGGTAGAGGTGATCGGCTTCGAAACCCATCGCGTGGTCGTGGTACCAGAGTGTCGCGCCCTGCTGCAGGTTCGGGTACCGGTACGTGCGCGAGGCTCCGGGCGCGAAGGTGTCCATCGAGTAGCCGTCGCTGTCCTGAGGCGTGTGGCCGCCGTGGAGGTGGACGTTGGAGACCTCGCTCAGGCCGTTGGTGTAGGTGATCTGCACGGCGCGACCGGTGCGGGCGCGGATGGTCGGCCCCGGGAAGAGGCCGCCGTACGTGAGCGCCGGCGTCGTCGTGCCGGGGAAGATCTCCACGTTCGCCGGCTGGATCGCCAGCCGGTAGAAGTCCGTGGTCGAGCTGCGCGCGGCCGGGCGCAGGACGGGCGACACGGGCATGGCCGTGGTGAACGGGGTGACGGGAGGCGGCGTGGTTTCGGGTGTGAGGGGCCCGGTGTGGTGCAGCATGCCGGCCATGTCCATCCCGGCCATCTGCCCGCCCATGTGCGCGTCGGACAGTGGCTGCACGTGCGCGGGCGTGCCCTTGGGCAAAAGGAATCCGGCTGCCGCTCCGCCCACGGTCAGCCCGCCGAGTGTGAGAACGCGTCGTCTGTTCAGCATTTCATTTCGCTCCCCAGTGCCGGCGTAGAGGAGGCCGGCTTCAGGGATGGTCGCATTCGCCCTAGTCGGAAGCGTTCTTTCTGCGTGCGGTGTGGGATGGTGATTATCGACGGAAATACACGGTCGGCGTGATTGTCTTTTTCCGACGCCCGGAATCGCCGGACATGCCTGGAAAATAGCACGTTGAGCAGTGGACCGGTTGCGCAGTGTGGCACTGCCCGGTGAGTGCGAGCTGCGGCGAGACCCGCCGTCCGTCCACTGTCGACCGCGGACGGTGCTCGGCCGGCCACCCGCAGTGCGGGGCATCATGGAAGGTGAGGGCCGGGTTTTGCCGTGAAAAGGTTGGTCGACCCGAACAATCGGGTCGACCCGTAACTGGGGTGAATGCCGACGGAAGTCCCGAAGGCCGTCGCCCAAGCCAGCACGACCAAGGGAGTGCATCAATGGCGCACGAGCCAGCCGTACCTCGATTGGGGTCACCGACGGTACGTGACGTGCCGTCGCGATTGCCGTCGCTGACCGGGGCGCGTTTCATCGCGGCCGGTATGGTTTTCCTCTTCCACTCGACCTTCGTCTACCCGTTCGCCTCACCGGGTGCGCAGAAGACCACGCAGGTGCTGTTCTCCCAGGGCGGGTACACCGGCGTGACCTTCTTCTTCGTGCTCAGCGGTTTCGTCCTCGCCTGGGCCGTGCGGCCCGGGGACACGGCGCCGAAGTTCTGGCGCAGGCGGTTCTTCAAGATCTACCCCAACCACCTGCTCACCTTCATCGCCGCACTCATCCTGCTGGTCGGCTTCGGCAAGGCGGCCAGCCAGGGCTGGCAGGGCCTGCTGAACCTGCTTCTGCTGCAGAGCTGGCATCCCGACCTCTTCGTCCGCGCCGCCTTCAACCCGGTGGCCTGGTCGCTGTCCTGCGAGGCGTTGTTCTACTTCGCCTTCCCGTTCATCAACAGGCTGATCGACCGGATCCGGCCGGAGCGGCTCTGGTTCTGGACGGTCCTTTCGGCCCTCGCGGTCATCTCCATCCCGAGCTTCGCCCTGCTGCTGCCGAGCGGTCAGCTGTTCCCCCAGGGCTTCACCAGCTGGGAGCTGTGGTTCGCCTACTACCTCCCGCCGGTGCAGCTGCTGACGTTCGTCTTCGGCATCTTCCTGGCGAAGATCGTGCTCAGCGGGAGGCGGGTGCCGCTGAAGCTCGGCGGAGCGGTCGCGCTGGCGGTCGGCGCCTACTTCGTCACCCCGTTGTTCGGCGTGGTCTACCAGTTCACCGCGGTCATGATCGTGCCGCTCGGCCTGCTCATCGTCGCGGCGGCGACCGCCGACGTCGAGGGGCAGCGGACGTTCCTCGGCAGCAAGGTGATGGTCTGGCTCGGCGAGGTCTCGTTCGCCTTCTACATGTGGCACTACCTGGTGATCGCCACCGGTCACCAGTGGCTGGGCGCGGGGGAGAACTGGAGCACGCCGACCGCGATCGCGGTGATGGTCCTGCTGTTCGCGGTGGCCCTGCTGCTGTCCTGGGCGACCTTCACGTTCATCGAGCGGCCGATCATGCGGCGGTTCGCCACGTCGCGTCGCAAGCCCGCCCCGGCCGTGGCGACGATCGTCCCGGCCGGCGACCGCACCGACCGCGCCGCGTAAGTCCCGCCGGCACGACCAGCGGGCGCCGCGAGTGATTCAGGCGCCCGCTCTTTTGTTCCGGTGCCGATCGATCCCCCGTCACGACGCTGCCGAGGTCCGCGAAGCGGACCTCGGCAGCGTCGTGACGGGGGACTCCCGATCAGGGGGTGAGGACGGTGCAGCGGTCAGGCCTCGGAGTGGCCGGCGAGGTCGACGCAGAGGACCATGCCACCGGGCAGGTCATCGTCGGTGGCCACCTCGTCGTAGACGCCGAAGCCGGTGGAACCCGGAGTCGCCGTCCGACGTGAGGCCGACGGTGTGCACGTTCGCGTTGCTGCGCAGGCGGTGCGCGATCCCGATGCCCACCTTGCTCGAGGCCGAGGTGACGACGGTGAGCTCGCCGTCGCCCGCCCTGCCCGTGACGAAGTCGCCGACGGGGAACGACGCGGGGTGGACGCGCCGGAGCAGGGTGCGCCGGTCGCCGCGGTGGTCCGCCGGACCGGCTGGCCGGAACGTCCGGTACCACGGGTGCGCGAAGTGCCGGCCTGGCGCGGTGTCCAGGAACCCGCGCCCGGGCGGTCGCGGCCGGACCACGTGGTGGCTCGACGACGGCGCGTAGGCGAAGAACCGGTCGCCCGCCGCGTAGCCGGGATGGTTCGAACGCGTCACCCGGACGAAGCCCACCCCGGGAGCCGGCCGAGGGCCGGGTCCGGCGTGGGGAACGCGTCCCGGAAGTTCATCGGCGCGATGCCGCCCCACGCGCGCAGGTCACGTTGTTCGTGGTCAGGGCCGGCCGCTCGACGGCCGGTTCGAACTCGTCCGCGCCGAGCTCCGCGGTCTCGGCCGCACGCACGATGGGAACTGCTGGTCAAACGCGACGATCTCGCGGTCACCGAGGTGTGCCGCTTCGGTCGTCGGTCTCTCCTTGCCGGATGGTCGGGCCGCACCGGCAGCAGCGTCCGGACCGGACAGACCGGCCAGGCGGCGGCTGCGCGGGCGAAGCCGCTGCCTGGCCGGTTTCGCGGCCCAGTGTCGTCCGCCGATCGACCGGACGGCATTTCACGCTGTGCGACCCGGCTCCTAGTGCCGTGCGTCTGAGGTTCGTTGACAGCGGCCCGGCCCTGCGCGCCAAGGTGGCATCGGACCTGGATCTGCCGAGGGTCGCGGCGGCGGGGCCGGCGACATGAATGAGTCATTCATGTCGCCGGACGAGGTGAATGACTCATTCATGTCGTCGCGGGAGGGGCTGCACGGGCCGGGGTCTCGTGGCGCAGGCTCTCGACACCTCGAACGGCAAACAACTTGCAACGCGCGACACTAGGCGGCTTTGCGGCCCGCCTTGCCGGTGATCGCGGTCACCGTCGCGGATTTCCGCGGTTTGCCGAGAAGGAACAGTGCGGCGAGGACACCGGCGACGGCGAAGGCGATGGCGACGGCGAAGGCGGTCCGGAAGCCGGCGGTCATCGCCGCGGCCGGATCCGGTCCGGTCGCCGCCGAGGCCGCGACCGTGGTGAGGATCGCGATGCCGAGGGCACCACCGATGTGGAACGCGGCGGTGTTCACCCCGGACGCCATCCCGGCGTCGTCGGCGGGCACCCCGGCCAGCCCGGCGATGGAGCCGGCGACGAACGCGGCGCCGAGCCCCGGGCCGAACAGCAGCATGCCGAACAGCATGTCGTCGACGAAGCTGCCCCGCGCGGAGATCCCGGTCAAGCTCAGGCAGCTGAAGCCGATCAGCACCAGCCCGGCCACCGTGACCGGACGGGTGCCGAACCGGTTCACCAGCGGGCCGCCGGCGAGCGTCGAACCGAGCACGGTCAGCACCGTCATGACGGCGAACATGAGGCCGTACTGGACGGCCGAGTAACCGAGCACCACCTGGGCGTACTGGGTCATCACCACGCCCATCCCGCCGTGCACCGCCATGCCGACGGCGAGCATCACCAGGTTGCCGCCGACGAACCCCTTGCTGCGGAGGTACCGCAGCGGCAGCAGCGGGGCGGCGGAGCGGCGTTCGACCAGGACGAACCCGGCCAGCAGCACGAGGACGACGGCACCCAGGCCGATCGTCCGGCCGCTCCGCCAGCCGGCCTGTGGTGCGTCGACGATGAGGTAGACGAGTCCGACGAGGGCCGCCGTGCTGGTCAGCGCGCCGGCCAGGTCGAAGGTCCGGGCGCGCTCGCGGTCGTAGCTCTCCCGCAGCACCAGTGGGCTCAGCACGACCACGAGCACGGCCACCGGGATGTTGACGAAGAAGATCCAGCCCCAGCCCGGCCCGGTGGTCAGCGGTCCGCCGAGCAGCGAACCGATGGTGCCGCCGATGCCCGCGGCCGAACTCCAGACACCCAGCGCCTTGTTGCGCTCGTGGCCTTCGGCGAACGTGGTCATCAGGATCGACAGCGCCGTCGGCGTCATGATCGCCGCGGCGAAGCCCTCGGCCACCCGGGCCGCGATCAGCACCTCCGCCGACCACGCCAGCCCGCACAGCAGGGACGAAACGGCCAGCAGGGCGGCGCCGACGACGAACATCCGGCGCCGGCCGAGCAGGTCCGCAATGCGTCCGCCGAGCAGCAGCAGCCCGCCGAAGCTGAGCAGGTACGAGCTGAGCACCCATTGCACGGCACTCGGCGTCAGCGCGAGGTCCTTCGCCATCGACGGCACCGCGACGAACACGATCGAACCGTCGAGAATGATGATGAAGGTCGCCGCGCACAGCACGGCCAAGGCCAGCCGCCGGCGCGGGTCGAGCCGCGCGCGTCCCGGGATCGGCGACACCGTCGCCCGGTTTCCGTTTCCGTCCATCAGTTTCTGCTCACCCTCTCCGGATGACATGCCGTTCGGGGTTCATCGGGGTTCGGTGACGACGGTGGCGCGCTTGTACGCCAGCGTCACACCGTCGAAGACCGGGAGCATGCTCAGTTCGACCCGCTTGTCGTCGCGCAGCGCGGCGTTCAACGTCCGCAGCGCGTCCGTGTCCGGGTCGCTGAAGCCCGGCCGGGCGACCCGGCCCGACCAGAGCACGTTGTCCAGCACGAGCAACCCGCCCGGCCGGAGCAGCTCGAGGCACCGTTCGTAGTAGACGGAGTAGCTGTCCTTGTTGGCGTCGATGAACGCGAGGTCCACGGTGCCGGCCGCGCCGTCGGCCAGGAGCGCGTCCAGGGTCTCGACCGCCGGTCGCAGTTCGAGCTGGATGCGGTCGGAGACACCGGCGCGGACCCAGAACGGCCGGCCGATGTCGGCCCACTCGGCGCTGACATCGCACGTGATGAGCCGGCCGTGTGCGGGAAGGGCCCGGGCCATCGCCAGTGTGCTGTACCCGGTGAACGTCCCGACTTCCACCACGGTGGTGGCGGAGATCAGCCCGACGAGGAAGCCGAGCAGCTGCCCCTCCGCCGGCGGGGCCAGCATGCCGTGCGCGAGCAGCTGCATGGTGGCCATTCGCAGTTCGCGCGCGATATCGTCCTCGCGGAGCGACACGTCCACCACGTACTGCTCGATCTCGTCCAGTTCTCCGGTCGCCATCAGCATTTCCTCCTGGTGATAATGAATGCGGATCGGCTCGCCACGTCGAAGATCGGTTGGGCGCACGCAATCGGAATGGTCCCACGCGGAAATGCCGGGTACCTCTCGAAAAGTGCGACGGCCCGCACGGCAAGAGAGGGGACGTTCCGGTGCCGGCTGTTAGTCTCGGTTCCAGAGGCAGCCCTGGCTCGGCAACGTGAGAACTGCGGAGGATGCTGTGTCGGATTCGACCGGAACCGACGTGCCCATCGTCATCGAGGCATGGCTCGGGGACAGCGCGAAGATCGAAGATTCCGAAGAGGACATGCTTCCGGGTTTCGGTAATCCGATAGTGGACGCGGCCGAGTCGTTCAACCGGGCACACCCGGAGTACCAGGTGCGGATCCGCAAGATCGACTACCGCGAGCTGCCGAAGGCGGTGGCCGAAGCGGTGGCGCGGGGAAACCCGCCGGACCTCGCCGAGTACGTCTACACGGCGACCCAGGTGGCGCTCGACACGCGGGATCGCAACGGCGAGCCGTTGTTCGTGCCGGTCCAGCGCGCGATCGGGGACCGCGCCAAGATCCTCGGCGAACCGGTCGTCATCGGCGATCTCATGCCCTCGGCGCGTGACTACTGGAGTCGGGGCGGCGAACTGGTTTCCATGCCGACGTCCGTCACGAGCAACATCCTCTTCGCCAACAAGACCGTGCTCGAGCGGGCCGGCATCGACCGGATGCCGGTGACGTGGCAGGAGCTGGAAGCCGCGTGTTGCGCGGTCGCCGAGCTGGCGGACGGGCCACCGCACGGGGTCACCTGGCCCAACTACGGTTGGCTGTTCCACCGCGAGGTCGTCGGGCAGGGCGGGTTGTTCAGCAACGGCGACAACGGCCGGACCGGCCGGTCCACGCGGGTTTTCCTCGATTCTCCGGAGTTGCTCCGCTACGTGAAGTGGTGGCAGGGGATGCACGAGAGCGGCCATTACCACTACACCGGAGAGTTGAACGACTATTTCGGTGGCATGGAGGCGTTCGGCCGGCAGGAGGTCGCCTTCGCGGTCACTTCCTCGGCGGTCGGCGACGTCATGGCGGGCATGGCGGCCGAAGGCGGTTTCGAGCTCACCGCCGGTCACCTGCCGCGTTCCGGTGACCAGCCCTACAGCGGCGGGCCGTTCGGCGGCCAGTCCTTCTTCCTGACCGCCGGTCTGCCGAAGGAGAAGGAGGACGGCGCACTGGCTTTCCTTCAGCACCAGCTCGACCCGGAGCACGCGATCACGCGGATGCGGGACCGATCCCTTCCGCTGACCCTGCCTGCGTACGAGCAGGCCATGGCGGAGCACTGGGCCGAGCCGTTCCCCGGCTTCCGCGTGGCGACGGAACAGCTCGCTTCACCGAACCGGACGCCGGCCGGAGCCGGTCCGCTGCTCGGTAACCTCAACGGCGTCAACGGCGTCATGATCGCGGCGATGCACGACGTGCTGGTCTCGGGAGCGGAGCCGGCGAGCCGGTTCCGCCTGGCGACGGAGGAAGCGCAGGCACTGCTCGACCGGCACAACGCGGCGGCCCTCGCGTATCCGCCCGTGACCCCGGACGCGCTCACCGTGACGGCCTGACCGTTCGTTCTCCCGCGCCCGGCTTTCGTCCGGCCCGAACACCCGTGATCGACGGGGAGCGCCGAACCGCCCGGCGCCCGGCAGCGCGCCGCCGTCAGCCGACGCGATGGGACCGGTCCGAGCGGAGCCCGGCCGAACGGCGCGGGCTCCGCGAAGCAGCCGGGCGAGGGGGGCTTCGATGCCGCCGGGCAGGCGAGCGAGTTCGACGCCCGCCGGGTCGCGGGCATTCCGGTGAGCGCGAGCCAGGTCCGGTCTCGCGTGCCTCGCCGGCATCGGCAGCCCGGCGACCGGCGTGGTGCCGTCCGAACCGCTGCTGCGCATGTGCAGGACGATCTTCATCGAGGGACCGTCCGCGCCGATCCGTTCTCGAGCGCCGCGGGGATCCGCCCGGCGGCCTCCGCCGCGGTCCGCGGCGGGTGGTTGTCGATCACGAGGTCGGGCTCGAGCGGGAACTCGGGCTCGATGCCGGTGCCGGCGACGTCGATGCCGCCGTAGAAGGCGTCCCGGCCGGTGCGCGCGCAGTTCGGGCAGTACCCGGCAGGCTCGCGTGGTGCAGGTGCCGCGCGGGCGCGTCGAGGTGTTGCTCGTGGTCCCCAAGGACTTCTCGCCTGCCGGAAGGTGTGGATCGCCGCAGGGTCTCGACTATCACCCGCCAGGGGTATACCGGCATCTCCGGACATGCCGAGCCGCGTCGCGTCGCCGCGGCCGTCGTCCCGCTCCCGACGACCGGTAGCCGGGCCGGTACTTCCCGTGAACTGCGGTCGAGCGGCGGCCGGGCCGGCGTACGGTCCTGAGTGGAGGATGGGAACGAGCGCACTTTCGAGGATGGCGAACCCCAGGTCGCCGTCAAGGATTCGAGAGAACGAATCGCTGACCGTCGCCGGCGGTCAGATGACGTCTCTTGAGGTGGTGAGCTTTGTCCTTCTCACGCGCAAGAAAACTCTTCACGTTCGGCGCCGTCGTGCTCCTGACTGTCGCGTCGACGGCCGGCAGCGTGTCGGCTGCCGGACAGTCCACAAGCGAGGGTGACTGGGCGACGTGGCAAAAGGACCTCTTCGGGTCCCGCTACGCCGCGGCGGAGCACCGCATCGACGCACGGAATGTCAAGAACCTGAAACTGAAGTGGGCGTTCGCCTACCCGAAGACCGAGAGCACGTTCGTGCGCAGCGAGCCGGCCGTCGTCGGCAACACGGTCTACTTCGGCGGGTCGGACGGCAAGTTCTACGCGCGGAACGCCGGCAACGGTGCCGCGAAGTGGGAGTTCGACCTGAAGTCGGTCGATCCGGAAAACCACTGCGCGGACCGGCCGCCCAACTCGGCCACGACCTGCATCATGGTGTGGGACGCGCCCACGGTCGCGGAAGGCAAGGTGTACTTCGGCGACGCACGGGGCTACTTCTACGCACTCGACGCTCGCACAGGAGCGTTGAGCTGGTCCGCCCGGATCGACACGCACCCGTACGCCACCGTCACCAGTTCACCGATCTTCTACAAAGGACGGGTCTACATCGGCGTGTCCAGCCTGGAGAACGGTGCGGGACGGGACTATGCGTGCTGCACGTTCCGCGGTCACCTGGACTCGCTCGACGCCCGCACCGGCGAGCTGAAGTGGCGGTACTACACGGTGCCTGAGCCGAAGCGGATCGGCACGTGGCCGAGCGGCGCGCCGATGTTCGGCCCGTCCGGCGTCGGCGTGTGGAGCTCGCCGGTGATCGACCCGCGTACCGGCACGCTGTACGTCGGCACCGGCCAGAACTACAGCGGCAGCGGCGGTGACGTCGACACGATGCTGGCGCTGGACGCCCGGACCGGCGGCGTGCGCTGGAAGAACCAGGTCACCGACTCCGACACGTGGCGGATGCTGTGCTGGGACCCGGATCCGACCGGTTACTGCCCGGGCCTCGCGGAGGGCACGGCGAACGACTACGACATCGGGGGCACCCCGAACGTCTTCGTCGCCGGCGACCGCACGCTGGTGGGCGTCGGCCAGAAGACGGGTGTGTACCACGTGTTCGACGCGCGGACCGGTGAGGTGGTGTGGCGCCGTCTGCTCGGCGAGCCGCAGGCGAACGGTGGCCAGGGCGGCATCCAGTGGGGCGCGAGCTACGACGGCAAGTCGCTCTACATTGCCACGTACTACGCCAACCCGGGCAAGCTGTTCGCGGTGAACCCGGCCAACGGGGACGTCCGGTGGCAGACGCCGAACCCCGCCGACGGCTGCACCACGGGCGGCGCCGCGCAGTATCCCGCCATCTGCGTCCGCGCACACGGGCCGGCCGCGTCCAGCAGTCCCGGCCTGGTGTGGGAGGGCTCGAACGACGGCAAGTTCCGGGCATATGACGCCAAGAACGGCCAGGTGCTCTGGACCTTCGACACGATCCGGAACTTCACCGGGGTGAACGGGATCGAGGGCATGGGGAGCGCGATCACCGGCACGGGCGGAGGTGCGGTCATCTCGAACGGGATGGTGTACGTGCAGTCGGGCTACTGGCCTGAGTATTCGACGGACAAGGGACACGTGCTGCTGGCCTTCGGCCTCTGATCGTCAGGGGAAGACGCCGGGGCGATCGGTGCGAAGAGGGGCCCGGAGCGGATGGAAAGCTCCGGGCCCGGTCCGTCTCCTGCTCTCGGGAGTGGCCCGTCCGGGACCTCAGCCGAGGAGGTCGCGGCCCGCCTTGCCGAGCTGGTCGAAGGTGGTGAGGTCGGGGACGGTCCATCCGTCGAGGTCGTATTCGGCGAGGCAGTTGTCGACGAATTGCTTGTAGCTGTCGAGCTTTCCGTCGGCCAGCTGGCCGAGCAGCAACGCCACCCGGGTGTTTTCGTGGCTGCCGGTGTAGTTGCGTTCGTAGAGTTCGTGGCGGCCGCCGAATTCGGTGCCGACGGCGTCCCACAGCAGCTTCATGACCTTCACGCGTTCGACGGCGTCGATGCCGTGGGAGCCACGGAGGTACTTGTCCAGATACGGCCGGACGTCGGGATTTTCGAAGTCCTTGGCGCTGGAGTTGAGGTAGATGAGGCCGCTGGCGACGTCTTGGAGGACGATTTCGCGGATGCGGGCGTAGCCGAGCTGGGAGAACCAGCGGTAGGCCATCCCGTAGTCCGGGTTGGGGAGCACCGACCCGTTGCGCCACGGCACCGGATTGCGGGCGGCGGCGTCGGACAGGCCCCAGAGCAGGTTGCGCCAAGCGAGGACTTCGCCCAGCCGGGACTGCACCCCGCGGAAGTCGCTGACGCCGGTGATCTCCAAGGCTTTGGCGAGCAGGCCGGCCAGGAATTCGAACTTCACCGCGAGCCGCGTGGCGCCGTGGAACTGGGCTCGCTCGTTGAACCCCGACTGCCCGGCGAACATCCCCACTTTGGCCACGTCGCCGTAGATGAACACGTTCTCCCAGGGAATGAGCACCTTGTCCATCACGAGGACGGCGTCGTTTTCGTCCATGCGGGAGGAGAGGGGGTAGTCGAAGGGGCTGCCGGTGAGGGCGGAGGCGGCGGTGTAGGACTGGCGGCAGATCAGCTTCATGCCGGGTGCGTCCATCGGCACGGTGGCCACGATGTTGAACTTGCGGTCCTTGACCGGCAGCCGGTCGTGGGCGATGAAGTTGTAGTGGGTCAGCGCCGACCCGGTGGCGACGACTTTGGCGCCGGAGACGATGAGGCCGTTGTCGGTTTCGCGTTCGACGTGGACGAAGACGTCGGCGACTTCGTGGGGTGGCCGGTCGCGGTCGACGGGCGGGTGCACGAAAGCGTGGTTCCAGTAGAGAACTTTTTCCTGGGATTCGCGGTACCAGCGTCGGGCGTTGTCGGCGAAGGGGTTGTAGAAGTCGGCGTTGGCGCCGAGGGTGCCGAGGAAGGCGGCTTTGTAATCAGGGGATCGGCCCATCCAGCCGTAGCTGAGGCGAGACCACTCGGCGATGGCCTTCTGGTCGGCGACGAGGTCGTCGGCGCTGTGCGGGGTGGTGAAGAAACGGTGGGTGTAGCCGCCCGGTCCGCCGGCATCCGTGGCCGTGGTGAGGATGTCGCGGTGCTTCGGGGCATGGAGGGCGTCGTAGAGCCGGGCGGTCATCCTTGCCGGGTTGCAGAAAGCGGGGTGCGCGGTGACGTCTTTGACGCGTTCGCCGTAGAGGTAGATTTCGCGGTCGTCGCGCAGGCTCTCGAGGTACTCGGCCCCGGTCAGCGGCCGCGTCGGCTCGGTCACCGCGCCACCCCCGCCCCGGACTCGGCGTGCGCCGCCGGGCGAGTGCCGCGCTCTCGCGAGAGGTGCCGGTGGTCAGCGTCCGGTACTGCGAGCGGGTTGGCCATCTGTCCCGTCTCCTCTGTCGGGCCGCCGGGTCGTCCGGCCGCTGGGCGAAGGCCTGCCACGGCGCCGAACCCGGTGAACGGCCGGGCGCGCGGGAAGGGGCATCTTCGCCAGCATGCTGGAGGTGCCGGCCGCGGCGCATCTCGTCGCTTGCGGGGGCAGCGTCGCGCCGGGGCCCGGACGAGGGCTCGCGGAGACTGCCACGTCTCCGCCGAGCCTTCGCCGTCCTCGTCACTCGGAGGGGTACTGCGGGCGGCCGTCGGTCCGGTAGACCTGAGCCACGATGCCCTTCGGGAAGGCACGCGATTCGACCAGCTCGAGCGAGGTGTCCAGGCCGGCCTCGGGGAACAGCCGCGTGCCCTCGCCGACGACCACCGGGACGACGAGCAGTGTCATCTCGTCGACCAGGTCGTGCTCGAGCAGCCACCGGATCAGGGCGCCGCTGCCGTGCACCTGCAGCTCACCGCCCGGTTTGGCCTTCAGCTCGCCGATGGCCGCCGCGAGGTCACCGGAGAGCAGGGTCGTCTCGGCCCAGCCGGGTTCGGTCAGCGTGTTCGACGCGACGTACTTGGGCCGCGTGTTGAGGGCGTCGGCGATGGTGTTGCTGCCCGGTTCGATCACTCCCCAGTAGCCGGCGAAGAACTCGTAGGTTCGCCGGCCGAACAGGAACGCGTCCGCGCGCTGGTAGATGTCGTTGACGTACGATCCGGATTCTTCGTCGAACCGCATCCTCGCCCAGCCGCCGCGCACGAACCCGCCGTCGAGCTCGGGGTGGCGTCCGCCGTTCCCCTGCATCACGCCGTCGACGGAGATCTGCGTGGTGGTTGTCAGTTTCATGATCGCGGTTCCTTTCTCACTGCTCGGGGACGACCCTCGTGGACCGGCCCTCACTCCTTACTACGAACGCCGCCGCACCGATTCGACACCGCGGGGGATCTCTTTTCCGGAGACTTCGCACTCAGGCGTCGGCCCTGGCGTACCGGGGGCGGCCGTGGGGCCGGTAGGTCTGGAGTGTGATCCCGCTGGGCGTGGATCGCGATTCCACCTGTTCGAGCACGGTGTCGAGGCCGGTGTCGGCGAACAGCCGCCGGCCCTGGCCGAGGATCACGGGGGCGATGAGCAGGGTGATCTCGTCGACGAGCTCGTGGTCGAGCAGCCACCGGATCAGGGCGCCGCTGCCGTGCACCTGCAGCTCGCCGCCCGGTTTGGCCTTCAGCTCGCCGACGGCGGCGGCGAGGTCGCCGGAGAGCACGGTCGTGTCCGCCCACCCCGGATCGGTCAGCGTGTTCGACGCGACGTACTTGGGCTTCGAGTTCAAGGCCACCGCGATGACGTTGTCGCCCGGATCCGCGGCCATCGCACCCCAGGAGCCGGCGAAGATCTCGTAGGTCCGGCGCCCGAACAGGAACGCGTCGGCGCGCGCGTAGACTTCGTTCAGGAACGCTCCGGCCTCGCCGTCCCACAGCGGACCCTGCCACCCACCGCGCTCGAACCCGCCGCGACGGTCCTCGTCCGCTGCGCCGAGTCCCTGCATCACGCCGTCGACGGTGACACACGTCGTGGTAATCAGTTTCACGGTCTTCGAGCTCTCTCTTCCGGCTTGTGCGGGTGTTCTCCCGAATACGCGCGCCAGAGTATCGCAGCCTGCCCGTATTCTTGCGCCGAAGCGGATCCTGAGCAATTTCGAAGAAATCCCCGGACACGGGGCCGGGGACGGCCAGCACGGACCGAGATGACCGCGTCATGGCGGGCAGGCACGATGAACCGCAGCCGGACAGCTCACGCGCCGCAGAAACCGCCTCCAGGGAGGCGACCGGGATATGAGAGGAATCGCAGTCCGATGACCCTCGAACAAGAGTCCCCGGCCGCCGATGACGTCACCGACCGGCGGCACCTTTCGGCCAGCCAGGCGTTCATGTGCGCTTTCGACCAGGGTAACGACGAATTCGGCGCATTCGGACCGCGGAACATCGTCTCCGCGGGCTGGCGGCTGCGCGGCCGGCTGGATCTGGCCACCCTGCAGTCGGCCCTGGACGACGTCGCGGCGCGCCACGAAGGGCTGCGCACGCTCATCGTCCGGGACGAAGGAGAGCCCTACGGCCGCGTCCACCCGCCGAGTCCCGTGCGTCTCGCGGTCAGCGACCTTTCCGCGGCGGTGACCGAAGCCGACCGGGAGCGGCGCGCGCACGAGTTCCTCAACGAGGTCGAGTGCGCCGACCGGTGCCGCATCGGCGAGATGCCACTGCTGCGAGCCAGCTTGGGACGGTTCGACGACGACGACGCCGTGCTCGTGCTCGTCACCCACCACTCGGTCAGCGACGCCTGGTCCATGCATCTGATCCTTCGCGACCTCGCGACCTGCTACGCGAACCGCCGGGGGTTCGCCGAACCCAGGCTGCCGGATATGCGGCAGTACGGCGAGCACGCGAGCTGGCAGCAGGAGACGCTGGCCGGGGAGCGCGCGGTCGTCGCGCGCGAATACTGGCGGACCAAGCTGGCGGGCGCGAAGTTCGTCACCATCCCCACCGACCGGGTGCGACAGCCGGCCCGCCGGCCGTCCTACTCGGTGTACAGGTTCTCGTTCGACCCGCAGCTCTTCAGCGCCACCAACGCGCTGGCGAGGTCGATGCGGAGCTCGTCCTTCATGGTCCTCTACGCGTGCTACAACCTGTTCCTGCACCGGAGGACGGGGGCGACGGACATCGTGGCTCCGACCTTCATGGCCGGCCGCGGGGAGCCGGCGTTCCACGAAACCGTCGGGCTGTTCTTCAACCTCGTGCCGATGCGGACCGACGTCGCCGGCTGCGCGTCCTTCCGCGACCTGGTGCACCGGACCCGCGCCACGCTGCTGGAGGCCATCAGCTACGAACTGCCGTTCCGCGAGGTCCTGCTGCAGGCCGACCCGGGCCTGATGGAACCGTTCATGGACCCCCACGGGGTCGTCAACACCTTCGAGGTCAACCACTACCCGCAGACGCTCGAGGAAGAGCTGATCGGCGATCTCCGCTACACCGGCCTCCGCCGTCGCCTGTTGTCGGCCACGGACACCTCGGAAATACCGAACGGCAGTCTGTGGGACTTCGACCTGGATCCCGCCGGGGACATGGTGGGCGTGGTGAAGTACGACAGCTTCGAGTTCGACGAATCCACGATCGTCGCGATGGTCGCCGAGTACCGGGAACTGCTGCGCGCGTCGCTGGCTTCCCCGGATTCGGCGTTTCCGACGTGCAGCAACAGGGAAGACGCCGCACCGGGGGAACGCTGAAATCCTGTAGTCAAACTCGACGCCAGAGGGGAACTCCGTGAGCGAACTGAACTGGAATCCGGCCGAGGTCGCCGACTTCTACGACGGCGCGAGCGCGTTGGCCGACAAGTACTTCGGTGGCTACCAGCGCCAGGGTTACTGGTACGACGACAACGACGAGGCTTCGCTGGAAGTGGGCGCCGAGCGCCTCACCCGCAAGATCGTCGACACCCTCGGGCTGCGGCGCGGCGAGAGCCTGCTGGACGCCGGGTGCGGTTCCGGAACTGCGTCGATCGACATCGCCGGCGCGTACGGCGTCGAGGTCACGGGTATCACGATCAGCCCGGTCGAGGCCGCGAAGGCCCGGACGCGGGCGGCCGCGAGCGAAGTTTCCGGCCAGGTCCGGTTCGAGACCGGCGACTACCATTGCCTGTCCTTCCCCGAGAACCACTTCGACGCGATCGTCGCGTTCGAGTCGCTCTTCAACGCCTTCGACCTCGAGAAGGCACTGGCCGAGTTCCACCGCGTGCTCCGGCCCGGTGGTCGCGTGGCCATTTCCGAAATCTCGAAGACGACGGATGCCTCGCCGTTGAAGAAGCCGTTCCCCCTGGCTCGCGAGCCCATGACCGCGGAGAGCTGGATCAAGGCGTTCGAGTCCGCGGGTTTCGTGGTCGAGGAGCGGATCCAGAGCCGCCGCGTGTACGTGAACACCGGCAAGCGCCACACCGAGCACTTCGAGAAGGTGAGCGGCCTGCTCACCGAGGAATTCGGCGCGGAGATGACCGAGGGTATCCGGCAGGGGATGCGAGAGGCGTTCCACCTGGGGCCGGAGGACGTCACCTACCTGATCCTCTGCGCCAGGAAGCAGTAGTACCACCAGGCGAGTACTGCGGATGGCCGCAGATGCGAAACCACGAATGGCCGGGGTGACGTTCCAGGCACCCGGCCATTCCCTGTTCCGGCCGGAGCATCGCAAGAAATCGGGAGACCGCAATGAGTTCGAACCGTCCCTTCACCCTGGACCCCACGGGCCGAGACATCCACGCGGAAGCGGAGCGGCTGCGCCCGCTGGGCCCCGCCACCCAGGTGGAGCTGCCGGGTGGCGTGCTGGCCTGGACGGTCAGCAGCTACGAGGTCGGCAAGAAGCTGCTGGCCGACCCGAACGTCAGCAAGAGCGCCCGCCTGCACTGGCCGGCCTTCATCAACGGCGAGGTCCCGCCCGACTGGGAGATGATCAGCTGGGTCGCGATGGACAACATCTCGACCACCTTCGGCGGCGACCACCGCCGGCTGCGCCGGCTGACCAGCAAGGCGTTCAACGCGCGCCGGCCGGACGAGATCCGCCCGAAGGCGCAGGCGATGATCGACACGCTGCTCGACCGCCTGGCCGGCGCCTTGGCCGCCGGCGAGGTGGTCGACCTGAAGACGGCGTTCGCCTACCCGCTCCCCGGCATGCTGGTGGCCGAGCTGATCGGCATGTCGGACGAGGCCAGGATCGCGGCGGCGAAGATGATCGACCTGATGGTGGCCACGAACGTCACACCCGAGCAGGCGCAGGAAACGCTGCTCGGCTGGCGTGACGCGATCACCGATCTCATCGCGCAGAAGCGCGCGGAGCCCGGCCCCGACATCACGAGCGACCTGATCGCCGCCCGGGACGAGGACGGCTCGCGGATGAGCGAGCAGGAGCTGACCGACACGGTCTTCGCGATCCTCGGCGCGGGCTCGGAGACCACGATCAACTTCCTCGACAACGCGGTCACCGCGCTGCTCACCCACCCCGAGCAGCTCGAGCTGGTCAAGTCGGGGCAGGTTTCGTGGGAGGAGGTCATGGAGGAGGTGCTGCGGCTGCAGGCGCCGCTGGCGAGCCTGCCGCTGCGGTTCGCGGTGGAGGACATCGAGCTGGACGGTGTCACCATCCCGAAGGGCGACCCGATCCTGATCAACTACGCCGCGGTCGGGCGTGACCCGGCGCTGCACGGGGCCTCCGCCGCCGAATTCGACATCACCCGCGCGGACAAGGAGCACCTGTCGTTCGGCCACGGCGCGCACTTCTGCCTCGGCGCGGGGATCGCCCGGATGCTGGGCAAAGCGAGCCTCTCGGCGCTCTTCGAGCGCTTCCCCGACCTGACGCTGGCTGTCGACCCCCAGGACCTCGTCCCGTATCCCACGTTCATCATGAACGGCCACCGCCACCTGCCCGTACGCCTGAAGAACGCGCTTTCCTCGGCGGCCTGAGCCCGCCGCGGAGAGGCAATCACGAAGGTGACGGAGCCGGTCGCCGGCTGTGACAATCCAAGTGGATGGCTGCCGGTGCGCGCACCGGCGGTCGCGGGGAATCAGCATTCGTTGATCTGGGAGGAACTGTGAGCGAAAGTGTGGACACCGCCGGCCGGAGCCCGTTGCCCGGCGTGACCCCCGGCACGTGGGTGATCGACCCGGGACACTCGTCGGTCGGATTCTCCGTGCGTCATCTGATGAGCCGGGTGCGGGGACGCTTCACCGAGTTCTCCGGCGAGATCGTGGTCGGCGAGACGGCGGACGTGTCGTCGGTGCACGTGGCCATCGAACTGTCCTCCGTGGACACCGCGAACGAGATGCGCGACAACCACCTGCGCACCAAGGACTTCTTCGACATCGAGCAGTCGCCGAAGATGACGTTCGCCAGCACCGCCCTGCGCGCGGCCGGCGACAAGTGGACGCTCACCGGAGATCTGACGATCCGCGACATCACCAAGGCGGTGGACATCGAGGTCGAGTTCCTCGGCGTGGACCCGACGGGCATGCAGGGCGAGCCGCGCGTCGGATTCGCGGGCAAGACGTCCCTCAGCCGCAGTGACTTCGGGATCGACTTCGGTGTCGCGGCCGAAGGGGCGAAGGTGTTCGCCGGTGACCAGGTCGAGATCGTCCTCGAGGTCGAGGCCACCTTCAGCGAGTGAGCAGGCGACCGGCCGGGTCGCCTTGACAACCGGATGAAAGCGCGTCGCCTCGGGGGCGCGCCGACGACAGGATCAGGTCGTGACTACTGCAGACACGAGGCGCCCACCCGGGCGGCGGGAATGGCTCGGCTTGGCGCTGCTCTGCCTGCCCACGTTTCTCGTTTCGATGGATTTCTCGGTGCTGTACCTGGCTGTGCCGCACCTGACCGCCGACCTCGCGCCGAGCGGTATCCAGCAGCTGTGGATCGTGGACATCTACGGCTTCGTGATCGCGGGTTTCCTGGTCACCATGGGAACCCTCGGCGACCGGATCGGGCGGAAGAAGCAGTTGCTCGCCGGGGCCACCGTGTTCGGCGTCGCCTCGGTGGTCGCGGCGTTCTCCAGCAGCCCGGGCATGCTCATCGGGGCCCGCGCGGTGCTCGGCGTCGCGGGCGCCGCGGTGCTGCCGGCGGTGATGGCCCTGGTCACCGGCATGTTCCCCGAGCAGAAGGACCGCAGCCGGGCGCTGGCCATCTGGACGGCCTGCTTCATGACCGGTTCGACGCTCGGCCCGCTCGTCGGCGGCGTCCTGCTCGAATACTTCTGGTGGGGCTCGGTGTTCCTGGTGTCCGTGCCGGGGATCGTGCTGCTGCTGGTGTTCGGCCCCGGCCTGCTGCCGGACCAGAAGAGCCCGTCGGCCGGCAAGCTCGACCCGGTCAGCGTGGTGCTTTCCCTCGCCGCGATCCTGCCGTTCGTCTACGGGCTGAAGGCGCTGGCCCGCGACGGCTGGGCGTGGTTCCCGATGGGCGCGCTGGTGTTCGGCATCGCGGTCGCCGTGCTGTTCGTGCAGCGGCAGCGGCACCTGGAACACCCGCTGCTCGACCTGGGGCTGTTCGGCAACCGCATCTTCCGCTCGACGGTCATCATGTTCTTCATCTCCGCACTGGTGGGCGCGGGCAGCCTCCTGCTCGTCACGCTGTACCTGCAGAACGTCACCGGGCTCACCCCGCTCGCCGCCGGCCTGCTGCTGCTCGGGCCCAACGCGCTGATGATCGTCGCCAGCCTGACCACCCCGCGGCTGGCCAACCGCATCCGGCCGGCCTACCTGATCGCGGGCGGCATGGTCGTCGCCGCCGTCGGGTACCTGATCTTCACGCTGACCGGCTCGGCTTCCGGCCCCGGGACGATCTTCTTCGCCATGTGCGTGGTCATGCTCGGCACCGCGCCGCTGGCGGCGCTCGCCAACCACCTCGCGATGGGTGCGGTGCCGCAGGAGAAGACCGGTTCCGGGGCGTCGATCGTGCAGACGGCCACCGAGTTCGCGATCGGGCTCGGCATCGCCACGCTCGCCACGGTCGGGACCGTCGTGTACCGGAACAACCTGGAGGGTTCGCTGGGCGCGGTACCGGCCGGCGCGGCGAACGCGGCCAGGGAAAGCATCGACCGCGCGGTCGACGCGGCCAACCACCTGCCCGGCATACAGGGGAGCGGACTGCTGGCCGCGGCCCGGGACGCGTTCACGTCCGGCCTGCACGTCGTGGGCGTGATCAGCGCCGTGCTCTGCGCCGGACTGTGCGTGCTCGTCCTGCGAGCGTTCCGGCACGCGACGAACGCGCACGGCGGTGTGGACGAAACGACGCAGCAGCAGACGTCCACCGATCCGGTGGCCGAGACTGCCCCGACCACCGAACAAGCAGCGTAGGAACGGGTATTCGCTCCCGGTGCCCGGGCGTTCCGGGCACCGGGCGGCAGGGAGAAGCGGGATTGCGTCAGCTGGAATTGACGTCCGTGGATGGCGTGCGGCTCGAAGCCGTACGCCATTCCGTCGTGGGACGGGCACACCGGGGTGCGGTCCTCCTGGTGCACGGGTTCGGTGCCGACATGACCGTCGGCGGGATGTTCGTCCCGCTCGCCGAGCGGCTGGCGGACGCGGACTTCACCGTGCTGCGGTTCTCCTTCCGCGGGCACGGCGGCAGCGGCGGGACACCCCGGGGGGTGACGATCGCGGGCGAGCTGCTCGACCTGCAGGCCGCCGTCGAACACCTGCTCGACCGCGCCGGCGGGCCGCTCGCCATCGTCGCCTCCAGTTTCGGCGCGGTTTCCACCACCCTTTCCCTGCCGTGGCTGGGTGAGCGCCTCGACCGGTTCGCGCTCTGGGCGCCCGTGCTGGACCTGCGGCGGACCTTTCTCGATCCCGAACTGCCTTGGGGCGACGAAAACTTCGGTCCGGACCAGCGGAAACTGCTGGAGACGCAGGGCTTTTTGCGCCTACACGGCGGTTTCGAAGCCGGCCGGGTGCTGTTCGACGAGTTCCGGCACTACGACCCGCTGAAGTGCTTCACCACCAGTTCGGTGCCCGCGCTCGTCGTGCACGGCGACGAGGACGCCTCGGTGTCGTACGAAATCGCGCGGCGGGCCGCGGCCGGCCGGCCCAACACCCGGTTCCACACCGCCCGCGGTGCGGACCACGGGTTCGGCACACCGGACCGGCGGGCCGAGGTCGTCGCGATCACGGCGCGGTGGCTGGCCGACGGCCTCGGTACGCCGTGAACACCACCTCGCCCGAGGCTGCCCCGCGGGTCGGCGCGTCCCGCGGTTCACCCTTCACACCGAGTGGCGCCAAATGGAGAAGGAAATTCTTTCCGGGAGGTGTCGAATGGTGTCGAGTCCGTTCGTAGTCATGATGAGAGACCGGAACAGAGCCGGTCGCCAAACCACGGAGGCACACGTTGTCCGTCACCGCCAACACCGCGACCACCAACACCGCCGCCGCCACCTCGACGAAGTCCCTCGTGGTCGGCGGTCTGACCGCCACGGCCATCGCCGCCGTCGCGACCACGGCCGTCGCCGGGCTGGGCAAGCTCGCCGGGAACAGCCTCGCCGTCAACGGTGCGCCGATCCAGCTTTCCGGGTTCGCTATGCTGACCGTGGTCTTTTCGGGACTGGGCTTGATCCTGGCCCTGGTGCTCGCCCGGAAGGCCCGCAGCCCGCGCACGGCGTTCGTCCGCACCACCCTCGTGCTCACCGCGTTGTCGCTGGTCCCCGACCTCGTCGTGGACGCGGCGGTTTCCACGAGGCTGCTGCTGATCGTCGCGCACCTGGTCGCCGCCGCGATCGTCATCCCGGCGATCGCCCGGCGCCTGCACGTCTGATTCCCCGGTTCGAAGGAGTTCGTTCGTGAAGCAATACCTGCTCGCCGTTCACATGGACGAAAGCGCGCCGCCGCCGTCCGAAACGGAATTGCGGGCACACCTTGCCCGGACGGGGCAGGTCACCGACGAAATGCGGGCCGCAGGCTCGTGGGTGTTCGTCGGTGGCCTGCTGCCGTCCCACGCCACCACGGTCGTCCACCCCGGCAACGGCAGCTCCACGGTGACCGACGGCCCGTTCGCCGAGACGAAGGAACAGCTCGGCGGTATCTGGGTGATCCAGTGCGAGGACCTCGACCAGGCGCTGGTCTGGGCCGAGAAGTGCGCGCTGGCTTGCGGGTGCCCGATCGAGGTGCGCCCCTTCGAGGATTCGTACCGGGCCTGAGCGCATGGATCTGGACAGCGTCTACCGGGCGGAGTACGGCCAGTGCGTGGCCACCCTGACCCGCCTCCTCGGCGACATCGGGCTCGCCGAGGAGGCCGTGCAGGACGCGTTCGCCGTGGCCATCGAAAAGTGGGGTGAGGCACCGCCGCCCAACCCCGGCGCGTGGATCGTGACCACCGCCCGCAACCGCGCGATCGACCGCCTGCGGCGGGAATCGACGCGGGAAGCCCGCCATGCACAAGCGCTGCTGCTGCACCAAGCCGACGAACCGGAGGAGGTGGGACCCGTGCGGGACGACCAGCTGCGCCTGATCTTCACCTGCTGTCACCCGGCGCTCTCCCCCTCGCGCAAACCGCACTCACCCTGCGGTTGCTCGGCGGGCTCGAGGTGGCGGAGATCGCCCGCGCCTACCTCGTCCCGGAAGCCACCATCGCCCAGCGCATCGTTCGCGCGAAGAAGAAGATCCGCGACGCCGGCATCCCTTACCGGGTGCCCGGCGAAGCGGAGCTTCCCGACCGGTTGCCGCCGGTCCTCACCGTGCTCTACCTGATCTTCAACGAGGGCTACACCTCCACTTCGGGTGGATTGCTGCGCACGGACCTGAGCCTCGAAGCCGTCCGCCTGGCCAGAGCACTCGCCCAGCTGATGCCCGACGAGCCCGAAGTGCTCGGGCTGCTGGCGCTGCTCCTGCTCACCGAAGCCCGTCGTCCCGCGCGGGTGAGTCCCTCGGGGGAACTCGTGGTGCTCGCCGAGCAGGATCGGTCGCTGTGGAACGGCGAACTGATCGCCGAAGGTCACGAGCTGGTGCGGCGCTGCCTGCGCCGCGGGCAGCCGGGGCCGTACCAGCTGCAAGCCGCGATCAACGCCGTCCACACCGACGGCCCGGCCACCGACTGGACGCAGGTGCTCGCGCTCTACGACCAGCTGCTCCAGCACAATCCGACGCCGGTCGTGGCGCTCAACCGCGCCGTCGCCGTCGCGGAGGTGCACGGACCCGCACTCGCCCTCGCCACCATCGCCGAGCTCGAGCTGCCGGGCTACCACCTGCTGCCCGCCACTCGTGCCGACCTGCTCACCCGGCTCGGCCGGACCGCTGAAGCCGTCTCCGCCTACGACCAGGCGATCACCCTGGCCACGAACGCCACGGAGCGGGCCTTCTTGGAGAAGCGCCGGGCGCGGCTGAGCGCCGGCGCCTGACCGGGCCGGCCGCCTGAGGCCAGTGTCGCGCGTCCGAGGTTCGTCGACAGCGGCCCGGCCCTGCGCGCCAAGGTGGCATCGGGTGCATCGGACCCGGATCTGCCGAGGGTCGCGGCGGCTGGTCCGGCGACATGAATGAGTCATTCATGTCGTCGGACGAGGTGAATGGGTCATTCACTGCATCGCGGCCGGGCCTGCACGGGCCGGGCTCTCATGACGCAGGTTCCCGCCGCCCCGAACGTCGAACACCTTGCAACGCGCGACACCAGCTGCAGGACGGCCGCAGTGCGTGGTGGCCGCCGTCGGAGTAGCAGATTTTCATCGGAGTCCACCGGACGCGGGACTGCTCCGCGGAGAGCTCGAACAGCTTCTCGCCGGCTCGGAACGGCACGTCCGCGACCGCGAAGAACCCGCCGTTCGGCACGTTCCACCGCACGCTGCGCTTCCTCGCAGAGTCCGCATGGTGTTCCGGTGGAACGCGATCTTGTCGCGGTTGGCGGCACGCAGGCTGCGGCCGGACTCGACGAGCACGCCGCCGATGGCGGCCTGCGACAGCGGCGAGGTGTTCCCGGTCACCGTGCTCTTGATCGCGGTCAGCCGGGCCGTCTCCTCGGTTGCGCTCAGCCCGGCGCGATCACCTTGCCGGGGTTGAGGATTCCGGCCGGGTCGAGCGCGGTCTTGAGGGCCCGGTGCAGCCGCACGCCGACGGGGCCGAGCTCCTCGGCGAGCCAGTCCCGCTTGAGCAACCCGACACCGTGCTCGCCCGTGCAGGTACCGCCCAGAGCCAGGCCCAGCCGCATGATCTCGTCGAACACCAGCCGTCCACGGTCCAAACTGGAACTGTCGGCCAGGTCGACCACGATGACCGGATGGAGGTTCCCGTCGCCGGCGTGGCCGACGACGCCCACGAGGACGTCGTGCCGGGCGGAGATCTCCTCGACGCCGGTCACGAGCTCGACGATCCGGGACCGCGGCACCGCGACGTCGTCCACGATCAGACCGCCCCGGCCGTCCGGGAAAGTCTGCGTCGCGAGGTGTTCCATTGCCGGGTGGGCGAGCCGGCGGGCAGCGGTCAGTGCCTCGGCCTCGGCCGCGTCGCCGGCGACGTAGAGTTCGCTCGCCCCGGCCGTCCGGCAGTGCTCGGCGATCTGTTCGAGTTCGGCGCCGGCTTCGTCGCCGGTGTCGAGCGCGACGAGTAGCATCGCCGCGGCCTCGGTGTCCAGGCCCATCGGCCGGTAGGCCTCGATCGCCCGGAGGTGCGTGCGGTCGAGCAGCTCCAGCATGCTCGGCACGTGTCCGGCGGCGATCACCGAAGACACGGCCTGACCGGCGGTCGCCATCGTCGGGTAGACCGCCACGAGCGTCCGGGCCTCCCGGGGCGCGGGCCGCAGCCGGACGGTGATTTCGGTGATGATCCCCAGCGTGCCCTCCGCACCCACGAACAGCCGCGTCAGGTCGTAGCCGGCGACACCCTTCACGGTCCGGCGGCCGCAGCGCAGGATCTCGCCGTCGGCCAGCACGACCTCCAGCCCGAGCACGTACTCGCCGGTGACGCCGTACTTGACGCAGCACATCCCACCCGCGTCGGTCGAGACGTTGCCGCCGATCGTCGAGGACTCCCAGGAGCCCGGGTCCGGCGGGTAGGCGAGCCCTTCCTTGGCCACAGCCCGGCGCAGTTCCGCGTTGACCACCCCCGGCTGGACGACCGCGATCCGCTCCGCGGGGTCGATTTCGAGGATGCGGTTCAACCCCGTCAGCGAAACGACCAGGGCGCCGTCGGTCGCGTTGGCCGCACCGGTGAGTCCGGTCCGCGCGCCCTGCGGAACGACCGGAACCTCATGGGCGGCGGCTACGCGGACCGTGGCGGCGACTTCGGCGGTGTCCTGGGGGCGCACCACGGCGAGCGGCGTGCCGGCCGGGCACAGATCGGCCTCGTCCCGCGCGTGGCCGGACAGCAGATCCGGATCGGTCAGCACCCGGTCGGCGGGCAACACGGCCAGGAGGTCATCGAGGAGGGATCCCATGCCGCCAACGCTAACGAACGGCAGCGGCACGGTTCCAGCCCGCGACCGGAACACCGCATTCGGCAGGAGGTTCCCCTCGGTGGTGAGCTACGACGGAGAAACGCCGTCCACCGGCCGCACGGGCCGCGGTCAGACGGCGATACCGAGTTGGCCCGTTGCCCCCGGGAAGCCCGCCGGGGCGAACACCGCCTCCAGCCATCGGCCCGCGCTCTCCGCACGGAGCAGCGTCCGGCGTCCGGCGGCCCCGTCCGCTCGTGTGCTCCGCCCGCCGAGCGCGGCTTCCATCGCCGTGCTCGTCCCGCCGATGTCGAACGGATCGATCGGGACGGCGAACCGACCGAGCTGCTCGTACACGCCGGCGTTCTCCGACAGCAGGAGCGACGCGGAGTCGGGAAGGAGCAGAGCCGCTTCCTTGGCGAAGAGGTTGAGACCGTCATAGGTGGAGTTGACCAGCGCAGCGTCGCACATGCCGAGCGCTGCGATGACGCTGTTGCGCGAGTCGCCGCCGGTCCCCGGGTAGATCAGCGAGACCGCCTCCCGGTCCGGGCTGCCGAAGCGTTCGTTGATCCGCCGCACGATCGCCTCGTTCTCCACGCGGTACGCGTCGTGCCGGGCGGCCGCCCGGCTGGGCACGGTCGCGATGGACGCGAACCAGCATTCGCCCGCCAGCTCGGGACGCCGTTCCAGCATGGCCTCGTAGGCCAGGAAACCCCGGGTCATGTTCTTCCAGAGGTCCAGCCGGTCGGCCCGGGTCAGGATCCGCCGGCCCCCGGCGAGCTCGGCGAGCCGGCCCTGCCAGCGAGCGGTCGCGGGCTCCCGGCGCACCCGCTCCACCGCGTCCACGTCGAGCGGGAACGGCACGGCGACCATCCGCGTCGTCCGCCCCCGGTGACCGACCGTCCAGCCGTCGATCGTGACGTCCGGCAGGTACCGCCGGCAGCAGGCGAGGAAGGCGTCCACCCAGCGGCCCGCGTGGAAACCCACGACGTCGCACTGCAACAGGCTCTCCAGGAGTTTCGTGCGCATCCAGGCCGGCAGGATCGAGAAGTAGTCCGGCTCGCACCACGGCGTGCCCAGGAAGTACGCCAGCCGGTTCGCGCGTTCGCCCTGTGCGGCGTAGAACTCCGGCACCAGCATCAGGTGCGGGTCGTTGATCAGCACCAGTTCGTCCGCGGAGTTGCCTGCCAGCTCGCCCAGCCGGTTCGCGTAAGTCCGGTTGACCGCCTCGTATCCCGTCCAGGCGTCGACCATGTCGCTGTCGACGACCGGTTGCCTGGACGTGTCGTGCAGGTAGTGCAGCAATCCGAGCAGTAATCCGATGGACACGGTGTCGTAGTGCTGTTGCCGGACGTCCTCGGCCAGGTCCAGCGGATGCAGCCGGACTCCGCCGTTCAGGGACACGGAGCCGGCCGGCGGGCTGCCGGGAGGCGCGGTGAAGACCCAGTGCCCGCCGTGTTCGGAGAGCAGTGCGATGAGCATCGGGACGAGCCCGCCCGGTGAGCGCGGCAGCAGCCCGCCGTCGTCCCACCGGGGGCAGCTGTTACTGAGCGTCAGCAGTTTCACGAGGGAATCCTCCTGAGGAAAAGGAAAACGGCAGCCGGTGTGCCGATGAGGCAGAAGGCCGGGTAGCCGCCGAACTCGGCCACGAGGCCGGACAGCGGCCCCGCGGTGGCCGCGGCGAGCCCCATCATCACTTCCGCGATGCCCTCCACATGAGGCCGCGTTTCGGCGGGGACGGCAGTGCCGAGCAGCGTGCTGCCGCCGACGACTCCGCAGTTCCAGGCGACGCCGAGGACGAGGAGGTGGACCGTCATCACGAGGGCGCCGGAGCGTTCGACGAACAGGCCGATGACCATGGCGACGGCCAGTAGCAGGCCGCCCAGCCGGGCCACCCCCGCCGGCCCCTTCCGGTCGGCCAGCAACCCCGTCAGGGGCGCCACCGCGAACATGCCGGTGACGTGCAACGCGACGATGGCGCCGACCTGGCCCAGCGAATGCCCGTGTTCGGTGAGGTGGACCGGCGCGATGGTCATGACCCCGACCATGACGAAGTTCGTCGCGGCCAGGACGCCGACGGCGGTGACCGCCGCCCGGCGGCGCACTGTGTCGGCGAGGACGGCCACGAAGCCGTACCCCGGCTCGGGCCGCGGCCCGAGCGTCCCGGACCGGGTGGCGAGCAGCGCCGCTGCGAAGCCGAACGCGAGCACGGCCGCCAGATACAGCCCGGCCAGGGGTGGCAAGCCCATCGCCCTCGCCACGGCCCCGCTCGGGCCGAGCAGGGTGGGACTGACGATGGCGCCCAGCGCCGTGGCGGCGAAGACCACGCCGATCGCGTGGCCCCGGGTGCCGGCGGTGGCCGTGTCCATGGCCGCGTACCGCGACATGAACACGGCTGAGTTCGCCACGCCGAGGAAGAAGCTGCCGGCGAGGAGAAGGGGCAGGTTCTGCCACAGCGCGGCCAGGACCACGACCACCGCACCGGCCACACCGACGGCGTAGCCCAGCGCCAGTCCCCGCACCCGGCGGCCGATCGCCGCCTGCTGGGCGAGCATCGGTGCGCCGGCGGCGGAGCCCAGGACGAGCAGTCCCAGCGGGACACCCGCCATCGCCTGCGCTTTCGCGATGTCCACCGCCAGCAGAGCGCCCGCCGTGCCGCCGGCGGCGAGGCCGGTGCTCCCGATCGCCGTCGCCACCGCCAGCAGGGCGAGCGCCCGGCGCCGTTGCCTGGTCTCGCCCGGGAGCGAGGAGCGGGCCTGGGCTTGACGCGTTTTCATCGAGTCACGCCGCCACTGCGTCTCCGGCCATGGGAACGGACTCGTAGGCCAGTCGGCCGGCCGTGGCGGCGTGACGCATGGCCTTGGCCATCTTGAGCGGGTTGCCCGCGCGTACCAGGGCAGTGTTGACCAGTGTGGCGGCGGCACCCAGTTCCATGGCGAGCGCTACGTGTTTCGCGCTGCCCAGACCGCCTTCCACGATGACGGGGATGTCGCACTGCTCGATAATGGCGCGAATCGGCGCCGGGTCGACGATACCGCGACCGGAGGCTACGGGGGCGGCCATCACTCGCAGAGCCGAGCACCCGAGGTCCACCAGTTCCCGGGCGACGCCGAGGTCGGGCAGGATGAACGGCAGCAGGTGCGTGCCGCGCGCGCGTAGTTCGGCTGCGGCCTCGACCGTCTGCCGATTGTCCGGCGTGTTGTCCTCGCCGCGCACGTCGAGCTTCAGAATGTCGATTCCCAGTGAATCGTGCAGGATCCGGGCGGTCCGTAGCGCGCTCTCCTTCGACCGGGAAAACGACGTCGTGCCGATCCACACGAACTGGTCCAGCGGCAGCGCTTCATCGAGGTCCGACAGCAGCAGGCTGGAGCGCCGGCTGTCCGGGTCGACGGTCGTGATGAATACGTCGGCGTCGGTCGCCTCGAGCACGTTCTTGACATCCGTCACCGAATCGTACTGCTCGATCCCGACGATCAACCGTGAACGAAATTCGGCGTCGCCGATGGTCAGCCACGGTTCTTCGCTGCGTGCGACTTTCAGATCATGGATTGTGCCCACAACAGACTCCCTTGTCTACGGCGCCGGACGAACGCCGACCACCCTGGTCTCCAGGTGTCGGGCCAGGTCGCGAATCACGCCGTTGCAGTCGAATTTCCGGCAGGGGTTTCGCGTGGAGAAGCATGGTGGCGCGGCGGACGTACGGGCAACTTCGAGCATGCGTGCCTGCCGGTGCGGTTTTTTCGCACGCCAACGGATTCGACGGGCACGCGCCCGTCGAATCCGTTGGCGGCGGGGGACCGGCTCGGCCGGTGTTCAGCTGAGGAGGTCGCGGCCGGCCTTGCCGAGGTGGTCGAAGGTGGTGAGGTCGGGGACGGTCCATCCGTCGAGGTCGTATTCGGCGAGGCAGTTGTCGACGAATTGTTTGTAGCTGTCGAGTTGTCCGTCGGCGAGTTGGCTCTGGAGTAGCTCTACGCGGGTGTTTTCGTGGTTTCCGGTGTAGTTGCGTTCGTAGAGTTCGTGGCGGCCGCCGAATTCGGTGCCGACGGCGTCCCAGAGGAGTTTCATGACTTTGACGCGGTGGACGGCGTCGATGCCGTGGGAGCCGCGGAGGTATTTGTCGAGGTAGGGGCGCATGTTTTCGTTGTGGAAGTCTTGTGCGCTGGAGTTGAGGTAGATGAGGCCGCTGGCGACGTCTTGGAGGACGATTTCGCGGATGCGGGCGTAGCCGAGCTGGGAGAACCAGCGGAATGCCATGCCGTAGTTCGGGTTGGGGAGTACGGCGCCGTTGCGCCAGGGGACGGGGTTGCGGGCGGCGGCGTCGGAGAGTCCCCAGAAGAGGTTGCGCCAGGCGAGGACTTCGCCGAGGCGGGCTTGGACGCCGCGGAAGTCGCTGACGCCGGTGATTTCCAAGGCTTTGGCGAGGAGGCCGGCGAGGAATTCGAACTTCACCGCGAGCCGGGTGCAGCCGTGAAACCAGGCGCGTGCGTTGAACCCGGAGTGCCCGGCGAACATCCCCACCTTCACGACGTCGCCGTAGATGAACACGTTCTCCCACGGGACGAGGACCTTGTCCATCACCAGGATGGTGTCGTTTTCGTCCATGCGGGAGGAGAGCGGGTAGTCGAACGGGCTGCCGGTGAGCGTGGACGCCGCCGCGTAGGACTGGCGGCAGATGAGTTTCAACCCGCGAGCCGCTGTCGGTACGGTGGCCACCAGGGCGAACTTGCGGTCCTTGATCGGCAGCCCGGTGTGGGCGATGAAGTTGTAGTGCGTGAGGGCGGAGCCGGTGGCGACGACTTTGGCGCCGGAGACGATCAGTCCGTCATCGGTTTCGCGTTCGACGTGGATGAACACGTCGGCGACTTCGTGGGGTGGCCGGTCGCGGTCGACGGGTGGGTGCACGATCGCGTGGTTCCAGTAGAGGACTTTTTCCTGGGATTCGCGGTACCAGCGTCGGGCGTTGTCGGCGAAGGGGTTGTAGAAGTCGGCGTTCACGTTCAGCGTCCCCAGAAAGGCCGCCTTGTGCTCCGGGCTGCGGCCCAGCCAGCTGTAGCTGAGCCGCGCCCACTCCGCGATGGCTTTCTGGTCGGCGACGAGGTCGTCGGCGCTGTGGGGAGTGGTGTAGAAGCGGTGGGTGTAGCCGTCGGGCCCGCCGGTGTCGGTGGCGGTGGTGAGGATGTCGCGGTGCTTGGGGTCGTGCAGGGCGTCGTAGAGGCGGGCGGTCATCCTCGCCGGGTTGTGGAAGGCGGGGTGTGCGGTGACGTCTTTGACGCGTTCGCCGTAGAGGTAGATTTCGCGGTCGTCGCGCAGGCTCTCGAGGTACTCGGCCCCGGTCAGCGGACGCGTGGACTCGGTCATCGCTCACCCGCCAGGTCGAAGACCAGTTCGGCCAGCTGCCGGTTGGCAACCTTGGCCAGGAAGAGGCTCACCCCGGCGTGGCTCTGCAGGGCGGACATGTCCCGCCAGATGCGTTCGAGCCGTTCACCGACCCGCACCGCGCTCGACCCGGCGGTCGGGAAGAGGTGTTCGGACAACGCGGCCCACGACAGCCGGACGGCTTCACGGCTGATCAACGACAGCCTGACGTCCACTTCACGGGTGAACGCCGCCGAACCGCGCGCGGCGGCTTCGTGCCACTGCCGCACGCCGTCCGCCAGGGCCGCCTGTGCGGTGGCGATGCGGCCGGTGGCCTCGCCGAAGTGGTATTGGAAGTCGGGGTCCTGGGCGCGCGAGGTGATTGGTGGATAGATCGTCGTGCGGTCGCGCATGAGCTGGGTGTAGATGTCGAGGGCGCCGGCGACCATGCCGGTCGCCAGTGCGCCGTTCTGGAACTGGATCATGCTCAGCACGCCACCGCCGTACATGGTGTTGCCGTGCAGCTCCAGTCCCGGCGCGCCGTCCGCGACGGAGACCAGGCCGATGTGCGTTCCGGGCAGCGCGAAGTGGCTCGGGATGTGTGCCTTCTCGATCTTGATGCTGTGCGAACCGCTGCCCCGGAGGCCCAGCTGCCCGCCCCAGTCCTCCAGCCGCGTCCACCGGTCGCGGGGCAGGACGAACATCATCGGGGTGGGCTGTTCGCCGTCCGCGCCGGCCACGAGCGTGTGGCCGATGAAGTGGGTGGCGTACGGGGAGCCGGAGCAGTAGCGGTGGGTGCCGTCGACGATCCAGCCCCCGTCCCCGGCCCGCTCGGCGAACCCGACCGGCCCGATCGTGCCGGGGCAGATGAAGTCGCCGCCCGCGAACATCTCGTCCTGCGCCGCCTGGCCGAACAGGGTCGCGGCGACATGGGCGTGGGAGGCGCCGAAGGTGTACATCCAGGCCGTGGAGCCGCAACCGCGGGCGAGTGCGGCCACCACCTGCAGGTAGGTGTCGAGGCCGAACTCGTAGCCGCCGTACCGTCGCGGCACGAGCAAGCGGTAGAAGCCCGCGTTGAGGAACTCGTTGTGTGTGTCGAGGCCGTAGTACCCGCGCTCTTCCGTTTCTTGTTGGCGATCGACGAGATCGACCGCGATGCGCTCCGCGCGCGCCACGACCTCTTCCGCCGTCAGCCCCGGCTCGGGCGGGGGCGGGTAGCCGTCTGCGGGCAGACTCCTGGCGGCAGTCATGTCGTCTCATCCCCTTCGGCCAACGTGGTTCGTCATCGAGGATCACATCGGTGTCCGGAGCTGACATCCTTGGGAATGCGGTGCTTGCGTCGTGGTCCGGAAACGATGCCGGCGGGTTTCGAACGCCGGGATCTCCGACCCGCAAACGAGAGGATGCGCGAGCCCGTCGGCCGGGGGCAGGCTTCGAACCGGACCATCCGTGGACGCCGGCCTGGCCTCACGCGACTTGGTGTTCGTTCTCGCCCGTTTTCTTTGGTGGATATCTTGGCCACCACGATCCCGACGCGCGAGAAACTTCACGTCGAGGCGATCGAGGCGCTGGCCGGCGCTGGTGTTCAAGTTGTGACGCCCCAAGCACTTCGGCGGGTACGAGGCCGACACCCGTACCTCGCCGAGGTCGGTGCGGGGGCTCGGTCGGGGCTGCGGCTCCACCGCATGCGTCGCGTCGGTGTACTGATCCCGACCTGGATGGCGCGTCAGTTCCCGGATGAGGTGCCGGAAGAGGTCTTCGCCACCCCGGACACCCGGATCTGCGGGACGCTGAACCCGCTCGACCGACGACCGTGATGGGCGCCCGGCCGGTCCTGACCAGCTCGCTGCCCGCACGAACGTGTCGTGCCCCCACGCCGGCGCATCGCTGTCCGCAGGCTGCACCGTGCGTGTCCGGCGCTTCGGCCGCTTCGGCCATCCGCGACCTGACCACTATCAGCGGTGATCGCTCACGCGAACAAATGTGTCCTGCCGGAGCCTCACGCGGCCTCCGTCGGGGACGGAAGGTACGTCCGGGGTGTGCGTCCATTTCGGTTATCGAGGAGATCGGTCGTGTGAGGACGGGCGCCACCCGGGACGTCAGGTGAATCCGATGTGGACCGAAGTCGCGCATCAGGGGGGTGGACAGGGCGGGCCGGCTGACCGGTGCCGGGTTGCGTGAGGATCGGTCGGCAGATCGTGCGAGGGTGGCCGCGGTCGTGGTCTGGTCTGCCTGCAGTCGCGTGCCGAGGTGGCGCAGCTTCAGCAGGTGCAGTCGGACCAGTCCGGCGAGCCGGGCTTCGTCGAAGACGGCTCGGGCGGCGCAGTTCGTTCTGGCGTCGGCGGTGGTGTCCTCCGCAGGGGTACGCCCTCGGGGCGGCGTGTCGGGTGACGGCCTGTTGCTCTGCGTGACCGCGTGGCCGCGGAGACCCTGAGGCCGGATTCACCGGTTCGGGTAACAAGGTTGTCTCGAGATGGGTTCGGTCGGGACCGTTGGGCCACATGGCCGCTCGCACGGTGCGACTTCCGGACTCCTCCGGCGCGGGGAGCCGTGGACCGTGACCGTCCAAAGTGGGAATACGCCGCGCTGCCCGAGGAGGGCCCCGATGCGGGGCCGGTCACGTGGCCAGGGTGCGTCGTGCGCAGCCGCGCACGACGTCTTCCCTGGTGGCGCCCCCGGCAGGACTCGAACCTGCGACCTAGAGATTAGAAGGCTCTTGCTCTATCCAGCTGAGCTACGAGGGCCCGCGCCGACGGCTGCTGCCGGTAACCCGGCACTGGCAGCTTAGTCGTCGCCATCCTCTCGATCGTTCGACACCGGCGAATCGTTTCAGGTCTCGTTCGACGGAATTCGGAAGTTCGGGGGAAGCGCCGTCGAGAACGTGGTGCAGACCTCCTTGAGTGTCGGGTGCGGTGCTGAGGGTGACCGAACGGGCTTCCCGGCGGGCCTCGAACCTGTAATCTGGCGATCAGAAGGCTCTTGCTGTGTCCAGCCCGACCCCGCTCGCCCGCACGACCAGCGGCCGGGCAGGCAGCGCCGCGAGCGTCCGCACGCCGCTGTCTGCCCGCCTGCCGCGGGTGGCGCGGTGGTCGCCTCACCTGCACGAATCCCGTCTTGACCCGCCCGAGGGCGGCGACCGCCCGAGGCGGCCGGCGTGGGTGACCTGGTCCAAGGGCTTGTCCGGGGTGGTTGTGGGTGGCCCAGGCTTGGGCCGGCGGTCCGGCGGTCGTAGAGCTGGTCGTGGGGTTCGGTGTGAGTGGGCCGCTGCCGGTTCGGAGACCCCCGCAGGCGGCGATGTGGCCGGGACTCCCGCCGTGAACCGCGCGGGACGGTGGGGCCGCCGGGATCGGCCGCAAGCCGGGCCCAGGCTGAACTGATCCCGGAGAAGAGCTGAGCTGTCCGGCCGCCCGTCGTCGGTGAATCCCTGCATCGCCCGGTCGCGCCGGCCCTGTGAACGGCCTGAGGCGCTCGCTGGCGCCGCCTGACACGTCGAGACTCGGCGTGGGAAGCCCGTGGGCGCGCCCCGCCGCCGGGGCGCGCCCACGGGGTGGGGCCGCTGTCGGGGGAGCGGCCCCGGTCGGGTCCGGCCGCCGCCGCGAGCCGGCTCTCCCCGTGGAGCGGACGGCGGTGCGGGCCCGGGTCGGAGGTCACTCCCAGATCTGGATCCCGCGGACCAGGAAAGGCGCGTCCGGCACGAACGTGCCACCACCCGGATAGGTGACGAAATCTCCCTCGGTCGAGCATTCCTCGCTCTGGTACACCGTGACGTCCCGGGTCAGCAGATTCGCGAATGACGCCCCCGTGAATCCCTCGGGCAGGGGAATGCATTCCCCGGGATTCGCGGTGCGCAGGTCGAATCGCTGGGCCGCACCGCCGTAGTCACCCGTCGACCACAGGCAGAACTCGCCCTTCTGGCAACCCGGATCGGCCTGCGCCGGCGCGGCCTGAGCGGTTCCGACGCTGGTCAGGAGACCCAGCGCGGCCAGGACCAGCAGGTGCGGCAGCCGGGCGCGGAGACGGCGTGAAGACATCGTGGATTTCCCCTCTGGATTCGCGGCTTTCGCGGGCCGCGGTGAACTGGTGATTCCAGATTGGCGGGCGGCGGAAGGTTTGTCAGCCCGCGATTTCGAATCTGTGGACGGATCCCCGGGCGGGAACCGGTTGTCCACAGATCCGCGAACGGTCTTGCGGGAGCGAAAAGGGAGTGCTAGGCGGGACCCGTGCTGCCCCGAACCACGAGCGAAACCGGCACCTCGTCCGGCGGGGGGACCGAGCCGCCGGCCAGCAGCCCCAGCACCAGCTCCCCGGCGATCCGTCCCTTCTCCGCGAGGTCCTGCCGGATCGTCGTCAGCGGCGGCGACGACCACGACGCCGGCGGGCTGTCGTCGAAGCCGACCACCGAAAGCTCGTCCGGCACGCCGATCCCGAGCTGCCCGGCCACCGCGAGCACCGCCAGCGCCAGCTGGTCGGACATGCACAGCACCGCGGTCGGCCGCGGCGACCGCCCGAGCAGCGCGAACGCCCCGGTCAGCGCGCTCTCCGCGCTGAGCCCGGCCGCCTCCTCGACGACGACCGAAGCCGACGCCGGGCCCAGCTCGTCCAGGTACCCGGCCAGCCGCTCGCGCGTGTCGCGGAACGGAGCCGACGCCGCCGAAGAAGCGGTCAGCGCACCTCCGCCCGGCGCGACCCGGCTGCACGCGGCGAAGATCCCGAACCGCCGGTGCCCCAGCGCGACGAGGTGCCGCGCGGCCAGCGCCGCCCCGAGCCGGTCCTGGCAGCCGATCCGCGCCACGCCGGGCAGCAGCGGCTGGTCGACGACCACCAGCGGCAGTCCCCGCGCCCGCACCGAGTCCAGCGCCGGGGCGCCGTCGGCCAGCGAATACGCGACCGCGATGTCCGCCTGAGCGGCCAGCACGCGCGCGGCGGGCGGCCCGCCGTCCGCACCGCCCGGCAGGAGCAGCAGCGCGTGCCCGTGCGGATCGACCACCCGGGCCAGCGCGTCCAGCGTCAGGGACAGCGCGGGGTCGGAGAACGCCGTCGACAGCGACGTGTCCAGCAGCACCGCGATCGCCCCGGTCCGGCTGGTCGCGAGGCTGCGCGCGGTCGGGTCCGGGCCGGCGTAGCCGAGCTCCGCCGCCGCTCGCAGGACCTCGTCCCGCAGCCGGCCGGACAGCTGGTCGGGCCGGTTGTACGCGTTCGAAACCGTGGCCCGCGAGACGCCCACCGCCGAGGCGACGTCGTCGAGCGTCGGACGGCGGCGCCGGGTCATCCGCGCAGTCTAGCCATGGACTTTCTGAAGCGCTTCAGTCAGGCTGGGGACCACGAAAGGGGGAACCGATGCGAGACCGGATCGCGGTGTTCGTCGTCTTCGCGCTCAACGGCCTCGCGCTGGGCTCCTGGGCGTCGCGCACGCCCGCGCTGGCGGCGCAGGTGCACGCCTCGCCCGGCGTCTTCGGCCTCGCCCTGCTCGGCGCCAGCGCCGGGATGCTCGCCGCCGCCTCGGTCTCCGGCCGGATCATCGAACGGGCCGGCGCCCGCGTGGTCGTCGCCGGCAGCACCGGCTGCGCGGCCGGCTCGATGGTGCTGGTCGGTTTCGCGCCGGACGTGCCGCTGCTGGCCGGCGCCCTGCTCCTGATCGGCGCGAGCGTCGGGATGCTCGACGTCGCGATGAACGTCGCCGCGGTGGCCGTCGAACGCCGGATCCGCCGCCCGGTCATGCCGGTGTTCCACGCGGGCTTCAGCTTCGGCGCGCTCGCCGGTTCCCTGGCCGCGGGCCTCGCCGCCGGCCACGAGTGGTCCCCGGCGCGCCACCTGACCGTGGCGGCGGTCGTCGCCGTCGCGGTGCTGCTGTTCGTCGTCCGCGCGGTCCCCGGCAGCCGGCCCGGCCACGCCGAAGAAGCAGTGCCGAACCGGGCGCCGATCCGCCGTCCGGTGCTGTGGCTGCTCGCCGCGGTCGCCCTGTGCTCGGCCATCGCGGAAGGCGCGTCTTCGGACTGGTCCGCCTTGCTGATGACGGCCGAACGCGGGGTCGGCCAGGGCGCCGCGGCGCTCGCGTTCGCGGGCTTCCAGCTGGCCATGGCGCTGACCCGGCTGGCGGGTTCGTGGGCACAACGCCGGTTCGGCCCCACCCGCTGCCTCGCCGCGGGGTCCGCTTCGGCCGCCGCCGGGCTGCTCGCCGCGGCCGCGATCCCGGTCGCCGCCGTCGGTTACGCCGGCTTCGCGCTCGCCGGCGCGGGTCTGGCCGCGTCGTTCCCGATGGCCCTCAGCCTCGCCGGCGACGCCGGGAGACGCGGCGACGGGACTGGCGGCGAGCGCGAGATCGGCTTCGTCACGGCCATCGCCTACACCGGGTTCCTCGGCGGGCCGCCGATCGTCGGCGGCATCGCCCAGGTGGCGGGCTACGGCGTGGCGTTCGGGTTCGTCGCGCTGGTCGCCGCGCTGATCCTCCCCGCCGCCCTCGGTGCCCGGCGGGCGCGAAAACGGGAAGCCGCGCTGACGGCCGAATCGTGACGAAGAACCTGGATCCGCGGGGGAGGGACGCGCGTCTCCTCCTGTGCGGCCCTTACGGCCCAAGCCCCGTTGACAGTGCGGAACCGAGCGGGGCAAGCTGAGCGCGTCGTTAGCTGAAATGAATGTGCCGACGTTACGAGTTCAGGTGGGCTGGTCAGGGTAGGGGCCTTGACCCGGGGAGGACGTCGTGAGGGTTGTGCTGCTCGGCGGCGCGGGGGCGCTCGCCGGCGGAGCCGGGCTCCCGCTCGTGCAGGGGGCGGTGCCGAGGCTCGTGCTCGTGCCGGTCGCGTTCCGGCTCGCGCTGTTCCTGCAGGCGATCTGGGCCGGCGGGCCGCTGGGTGCTCCGGTGCTCGCCCTCGCCATCGTGCTGTACCTCGTGCCGAACCTGGCCGAGGTGGCCTGGGTCTTCCACCGCAGCACCGGCATCCGGCCGGTGCTCGCCGCCGACACCGCGTACACGCTCGTCACGAGCGTCGCCGCGGCGCTGTTCGCCGGGCACGCACCCGGCCTGCTCGCCCTGACCTGGCCGAACATCATGGGCACGGTCATGGTCTGGACGCTGCTGCGCGGCGCTCCGGCGGGGGCGCTCGCGATCACCGGTGCCGTGCTCCTGCGCTACGGCATGGCCGTGGTGTCCGGCACGTCGGCGCCCGCGACGTGGATCGTGCTCGCCCTGGTCGCGGCCGCCGCGACCGCGCTGGCGATCGTCCTGCTCGTCGCCGGGGCGATGCGGTTCGCGCACCGGCTGGGGGAGCAGCGCGGCCGCGCCGCCGAACGCGAACGGCACCGGCGCGACGTGCACGACACCGTCCTGCAGGTGATGGAGTCGCTCGCGCTGCCGGCGCCCCGGGACGCCCTCGATCCGGTGGGCAGCCTCGACCAGGTCCGCAGCATCGCCCGCGCGCACGCCCTGCGCCTGCGGCTGAGCCTCGACGGCGACGAACCCGCCGAGCCGGGCGGTCTCGAGCACCGCCTCGGCGCGCTGGCGGTCGAGATGACGGCGGAGGGCCTGCGCGTCGACCTCGTGCCGCTCGCGAAGCTCGCCGACGTCCCCGAGAACGTCGTCGGCTCCTTGCACGACGCGGCCCGCGAAGCGCTGCGAAACACGTTGAAGCACGCGAAGACGCCCAAAGCCGTCGTGTGCCTCGAAGAACACGACGGCATCGTCACGGTGTCCGTGCGCGACCACGGGACCGGCTTCGACGTCGGCGCGCACCGCGCCGGGTTCGGCATCGAGAACTCCATCCACGCCCGGATGGCCGAGATCGGCGGTGCCGCGCGCATCGAGTCGGCGCCCGGCCAGGGCACCCGCGTCGTGCTGACCGCGCCGCTAGAGCTGCGTTTCCCCGTCGGGTGAGTCCCGCCACTGCGGGAACGGGCGGTCCAGCGTCCACTTGCCGTCCTGCTCTTCGAGGACGCGGTATTCGCACGTCCCCGGGTTGGACAGGGATTCGAACAGCTCGATGCTCCAGCCGAAGAGCCGGCGGCAGAGCAGCCGCACCGTGAGCCCGTGCGACACGATCAGGACCGTCTCCGGGTGATGTTCGTCGCGCAGGCGCAGGTCCGAGAGGAACGCCGCGACGCGGTCGTCGACGTCCGCGCCCGACTCGCCGAAGGGCAGCCGGTAGAAGAAGTGCCCGAACTCGTTGCGCCGCGCCTTCTGGACCTCCTGCTCGGCGGGGTCCTGGAGGTTGCCCCAGTCCTGCTCGCGCAGCCGCGGCTCCTGCAGCAGCCGCTCGCACGACGCCTCGATGTCCAGCAGCCGCAACGTCTCCCGCGTCCGCAGGTACGGGCTGACGTAGACGGCGGGCCGCTCGCCGTCGAGCAGCCGGGCGATCTCCGGCCCCGCCGCGAGCGCTTCCCGCTCGCCCTTCTCGGTCAGCGGCAGGGCGTGGTCGGGGATCCGCGTGTAGGCGAGCTCGTCGACGTTGCCGAGCGACTCGGCGTGCCGCAGCAGGATCATCTTCACGCTCCCATCCTGCCCGTCACACGGGCCCGACCGGGGCTGGGCATACCCTCTGGGGCGTGTCCGAGCGAACCGACGTCCCCACGCAGCGCCGGGCCGGTGTGCTGCCCCTGCTCTCGGTCGGCGTGCTGCTGGCCGCCGTCGTGGCGATCGGGCTGATCGCGCTCACCGGCGGGGCCGGCTACGTCATCGCCGGCCTGCCGGACCCGGGGCTGGTCACCAAGTACGGCATCACGGTCATGCGGGTGCTGTCCGAAGCCGCCTCGGTGATCTGCGTCGGGTCGCTGCTGCTGGCCACGTTCCTGGTGCCGCCGCAGAAGTCCGGCACGCTCGGCCCGGAGGGCTACGGCGCCCTGCGCGCGGCCGGGATCGCCGCCTGGGTGTGGTTCGGCGCGGCCCTGCTGTCGGTCGCCTTCACCGCCGCCGACACCGCCGGGAAACCGTTCGGCGAGGTCCTGGACCCGCAGACGCTGCTCGACCTCGTCGGCGCCATCGAGCAGCCGAAGGCCTGGCTGTGGACCGCGCTGATCGCGGTCCTGGTCGCGCTCGGCTGCCGGCTCGCGCTGTCTTGGGGCTGGACGGCGGTGCTGTTCTTCCTGGCCGTCGGCGGGCTGGTGCCGGTCGCGGTCACCGGGCACTCCGCCAGCGGCGGCTCACACGACGTCGCCACCAACAGCCTCCTGTTCCACCTCGTCGCCGCGTCCTTCTGGGTCGGCGGCCTGGTCGCGCTGCTGGCGCTGGGGTACCGGCGCGGGAACCACCTGAGCCTGGCCGCGCGGCGGTTCTCGCGGCTGGCGCTGGTGTGCTGGATCGTGATGGCGATCTCCGGCGTGGTCAACGCGCTGGTCCGGATCGGCCTGAACGACCTGTTCACCACCGACTACGGCCTCCTGGTCGTCGCCAAGACGGTCGCGTTGCTGCTGCTCGGCGTCTTCGGCCACCAGCAGCGCCGGAAGGGCGTCGCGGACCTCGTCGACGGCAAGGGCGGCGGCCAGCTGATGCGGCTGGCCGCGGTCGAGATCCTGATCATGTTCGTCACGATCGGGATCGCGTCCGGGCTGGCCAGGACGCCGCCACCGGCGGACGCGATCACCCAGCCGTCCACCACCGAGCTGCTGATCGGCTACGACCTGGACGGCCCGCCGACGGTGTGGCGGCTGCTCTTCGACACCCGCTTCGACCTGGTCTACGGCACCCTCGCGCTCGTGCTCGGCGGGCTGTACCTCGCCGGGGTGCGGCGGCTGCTGCGCCGCGGCGACTCGTGGCCGGTCGGCCGCACGGTCTCCTGGATCGTCGGCTGCGTGGTGCTGCTGATCGCGACGTCGTCGGGCATCGGCCGCTACGCGCCCGCGATGTTCAGCGTCCACATGGGCAACCACATGCTGCTGTCGATGGTGGCGCCGGTGCTGTTCGTGCTGGGCGGCCCGGTGACGCTCGCGCTGCGCGCCCTGCCGGCCGCGGGCAAGGACTCCCCGCCGGGCCCCCGCGAATGGCTCGTCGCCTTCGTGCACTCCCCGGTCTCGCGGTTCCTGACCCACCCGGTGGTCGCGCTGCTGCTGTTCGTCGGTTCGTTCTACGCGCTGTACTTCTCCGGCCTGTTCGACACCGCGCTGAACTACCACTGGGCGCACCTGGCGATGAACGCGCACTTCCTGCTCGCGGGCTACGTCTTCTACTGGCCGGTGATCGGCGTCGACCCGGCGCCGCGGCGGATCCCGTACCTCGGCCGGCTCGCGATGATGTTCGCCGCGATGCCGTTCCACGCGTTCTTCGGCGTGATCCTGATGAGCAAGCAGACCGTCATCGGGCAGGCGTTCTACAGCCAGCTGCACCTGCCGTGGGTCGGTGACCTGCTCACCGACCAGCGGCTCGGCGGCGGCATCGCCTGGGCGTCGGGCGAGCTCCCGGTGCTGCTCGTGCTGATCGCGCTGCTGGTGCAGTGGTCGCGCCAGGACGAGCGCGAGGCGAAGCGGCGGGACCGGCGCGAAGCGGCGACCGGCGACGAAGAGCTGAACGCCTACAACGCGATGCTGAAGAACCTCGCCGACGGCAAGCGGGCCGACTGAGTCTCGACTTCCGGTTGAGGGTGAGACCCGCCGGGAGCCGGGCAAACCGACGGTTTCGGTGATCCCGGGCTGACTTTCGGTAGTGCGACGGTGACCGGCGTCAGGTCGCGATCAGGTGCGCTCTACGATCGTGCGTATGGCCGAGTTCATCTACACCATGAAGAAGGTGCGCAAGACCGTCGGGGACAAGGTCATCCTCGACGACGTCAGCACCGCGTTCTACCCCGGCGCCAAGATCGGCGTGGTCGGGCCGAACGGTGCCGGTAAGTCCACCGTTCTCAAGATCATGGCGGGGATCGAGCAGGCCAGCAACGGCGAAGCGTTCCTCCAGCCCGGCGCGAGCGTGGGCATCCTGATGCAGGAGCCGGAGCTCAACGAGGAGAAGACGGTCCGGGGGAACGTCGAGGAGGGCCTCGGCGAGATCAAGACCAAGCTCGACCGCTACAACGAGATCGCCGAACTGATGGCGACCGACTACAGCGACGCCCTGATGGAGGAGATGGGCCAGCTCCAGGAGGAGCTGGACCACGCCGACGCCTGGGAGCTCGACTCGACCGTCGAGCAGGCGATGGACGCGCTGCGCTGCCCGCCGCCCGAGGAGGGGGTCTCGCACCTCTCCGGTGGTGAGCGCCGCCGCGTCGCGCTGTGCAAGCTGCTGCTGTCCGCGCCCGACCTGCTGCTGCTCGACGAGCCCACCAACCACCTGGACGCCGAAAGTGTCCTGTGGCTGGAGCAGTTCCTGGCCCGCTACGCCGGCGCCGTCCTCGCCGTCACCCACGACCGGTACTTCCTCGACAACGTGGCCCAGTGGATCATGGAGCTGGACCGCGGCCGCGTCGTCGGCTACGAGGGCAACTACTCGACGTACCTGGAGAAGAAGCGCGAGCGCCTCGAGGTCCAGGGCAAGAAGGACGCGAAGCTCGCCAAGCGCCTGAAGACCGAGCTCGAGTGGGTGCGCTCCAACGCCAAGGCGCGCCAGACCAAGTCCCGGTCGCGGCTAGACCGCTACGAGGAGATGGCGGCGGAGGCGGACAAGCACCGCAAGCTCGACTTCGAGGAGATCCAGATCCCGCCGGGCCCGCGGCTGGGCAACGTCGTGGTCGAGGTCGAGAAGCTCAAGAAGGGCTTCGACGACCGCGTCCTCATCGACGGCCTGTCGTTCGACCTGCCGCGCAACGGCATCGTCGGCGTGATCGGCCCGAACGGCGTCGGCAAGACGACGCTGTTCAAGACCATCGTCGGGCTCGAGGAGCCGGACGACGGCGTGGTCAAGATCGGCGAGACGGTCAAGCTGTCCTATGTGGACCAGAACCGCGGCGGGATCGACCCGAAGAAGACCGTGTGGCAGGTCGTCTCCGACGAGCTGGACTACATCCACGTCGGGCAGACCGAAATGCCGTCGCGCGCGTACGTCAGCGCGTTCGGCTTCAAGGGCCCGGACCAGCAGAAGCCGGCGGGCGTGCTCTCCGGTGGTGAGCGCAACCGGCTCAACCTGGCGCTGACGCTCAAGCAGGGCGGGAACCTGATCCTGCTCGACGAGCCGACGAACGACCTGGACGTCGAGACCCTGGGCTCGCTGGAGAACGCGCTGGAGCAGTTCCCCGGCTGCGCCGTCGTGATCTCCCACGACCGGTGGTTCCTCGACCGGGTCGCGACGCACATCCTGGCCTGGGAAGGCACCGACGAGAACCCTTCGCAGTGGTTCTGGTTCGAGGGCAACTTCGAAGGGTACGAGAAGAACAAGGTGGAGCGGATGGGCGCCGAAGCCGCCCGCCCGCACCGTGTCACCCACCGCAAGCTGACCCGCGACTGAGGGGGCGGGTTTCCCCGTGGAAGCCAGCAAGCAGCACCGGACGGGCCCGCTCTCGCGAGGAGAGAGCGGGCGCTCCGCCAATGCCGGGGGAACCCTCTCCGCAGTCGGCCGGCTGATCGAGCGGGCGGACGCCCTGCACCTGCGGGCGCCCGAGCTCGCGCTGGTCCTCGGCGAGCGCGCCGCCGCGCTGTCCGAGGCCGCCGGTGCCGACGAGCAGTGGATCCGGGCCGAGAGCCTGGTCGTGTCCGCGCGCGTCCGGCTCGGCGACCGGCCGGGCACGGTCGGTCGCGCGGTCGCGGCGTTGCGCGCGGCCGAGCACGCCGGCTACGGCGACATCGCCGCCCGGCTGCGCATCGACCTCGCCGTGTGCGCCCGCAGCCTGGGCGTGCCGCTGACCGGGCTCGCCGCGCTGCGCCCGGTGCTCACCGACCCCGTCGTGTCGCCGGTGCACCGCGCCGCCGCGCTCTGCCACCTCGTCGGCTGCCTCGCGCAGATCGGGCGGAAGTCGGAGCTGGACCGCGTGCTCGTCGAGGCGGACAAGCTCGTCCTCGGCGACGAGTCCCTGGGTGCCGACTCCCAGCTGCTGGTGCGGGCGCTGCTGCGCGTCGGCACGGCCGCGCACCGGCGCCGCCACGGTGACCTGACCGCGGCGGCCGACGCCGCCCGAACCGGCCTGGGCTTCCTCGAGAAGCTCGACAACCCGGCCGACGACGGCGGCCTCGTCCGGATCCGGCTGGTGCTGCTGCTGGTGAGCACGCTGCTCGACCGAGGCGACGCCGAAATGGCGTACGAGATCGCCGAGCCGATCCTGGCGGAGCCGGTGCGGGCGGCCGGTGTCGCGCCGATGGGCTGGCTGCGGCTGGCCGTCGCGACGCGGGTCCACCTGCCCGCGGGCGCGGGCGAAGCGGCGATCGAGCTGGTCCGCGAAGCCGTGGCGAGCACGGATCGCCACGGGCTGTCCGCGGTCACCGCGCGGTTGTGGCTGGAACTGGCGCAGCTGGAGGAGCGGTTCGGACAGGCCGAGGAGGCCATCGCGTGCCTGTACCGCTCGCGGGCGGCCGAGCAGCTCCACGCGCGGGCCCGGCGGCAGGCGTGCAGCGTGCTGGCGGGCGAGTTCGGCACGGGGGAGCCGGCGTCGGTGGACCTCGACGAGGTGCTGAAGGCAGTGCCGTCGCGGCCGGTGCCGGCCGTCGCGGCGGTGCCGGCGATGCCCGCGGTCGCGGAGGTCGTGGCCGAGCCGGCCGCCCCGCAGCCGGAGCCCGAACCCGTGCCGCGGACGCCGGCCTGGTCGTTCGGCCGCGAGGAGACGCCGAAGCCCGAGCCGCGGCAGCCGGCGCCCGCGTGGTCGTTCGAACGGCCGCGCGTGACCGCGGACGCGGCCGAGACGTCGGTGATGCCGGCGGTGCGCGACGAGCCCGCGGAGCCTCGCGTGCGGCCGGAGCCGGTGGTCGTGGAGCGGTGGCCGGCGCCGGTCCGGGCGGAGCCGATCGAGGTGCGGTCCGAGGCCCCGGCGCCGGGGCGCCGCCGGCAGCCGGACCCCATCGAGGTGCGGTCCGCGCGGGCAGCCGAAGCCGACCGTCCTCGCGAGCCGGAGTCCCGGGCCGAGACGGTCCGGCCGGCGCCGAGCGAGGTCCGGAGTACCCCGCCGGAGCGGCGTCCTGAGCCGCCGGCCGAGCGCCGGAGCGAGCCGGAACCGCAGCCCGCGGCCGACAGCGGGAAGACCAAGTTCTCCTGGGCGGCGCTCGCCGAATCGCGGCTGCGGGAGACCGCCGCCGAACGGGAGTCGGCGCCCACGCGTGTCACACCGGCGTTGCCGCTCGCGCCCGAGCCCGCCGCCGAGCGGGAACCGTGGGAGCCGGAGGCGCGGCGCGAACCGCAGCCCTCGACCCGGCACGACGCCGAGCACGGCTCGGTGGCCGCCCGGTCGGTGCTGGACCGCCTGGGGATTTCGTCGTCGGGCGGCGCGGGCGGGGGCCGCCGCCGCGCGGAGGACGCGGAAGGCCCGCGCGAAACCGGCGCCGGGCAGTCCTCGGAGACCGGTACCGAAAGCCCGCGCCGGGAGCGTGCCGAGGTCCGTCCCGAGCCGGAGCTCGCGCCGCCGCCGCGGCCGGAGGACGAGCCGCCGTCGGTGCCGGACTACCGCGACGAGGCCGAGCCCTGGCTGCCGCGGCTGCGGATGCCGCCGTCGCTGGAGCCGATGGAGGACTTCGGCCACTGGACGCCGGCCACGGCGCCGTTCCCGGAGAGCTACGCGCGCGCCATCGCGGAGGACGAGCCCCCGCCGGACGCGGGTCTCGCCGACCTGCTGGCCCGCGCGCTCGCCGAGCACCAGGCGGGCACCGCGAGCGCGGCCGCGCTGGTCAAGCAGCTGGGTTCGAAGGACACCGGCCGCCGCAACGGCCACGGCCGCAACGGTCACGGCGCCGAGGTCTCGGACTCCCGCCGCCACGGCTCGGGCGACTGACGGAGGCCCGGCTCCCGGCGCGGCCCCGTTTCACCCCCGCGCCGAACCGCCCGGACCCGTCGCCGAAGTGCCGGAGCGCTCACCCACTCCGGACCCGGCCGACCCCGTGTCGGCGAGACACCCCTATTCGTCGCCGACCTGCCGGGGACCCCGGCACAGTGGGATGCGTCGCACCCCGGCGTCGCCGACCGGCCGACAACGTTCGCCGAACGGCGCCGCCGCGTCTCAGCTGAACCGATCATGTTGGCTCCACGTCGGGCAACGCCCGCCGGGCCAGGCTGGTCAGCGCCGCGCGAAGCCCCGGAACGCAACCCGTCAGTAGCTTGACCGATCACGCGAATCCGCTGGCCCGGAGGGGTTTTCCGGCACTGGGGAACCCCCGGGTCTTCATGTGTTCCCCGACCGCGGCGCATTAGTGTGGGGTCGCCGGAGTTCAACGCCGAACCGGCGCGGTGCCACCCACGAATACTGGAGAGTTGCCTCAAATGAGCTCGACCGGAGTCTCGTCCCTACCCGGAACCGGAGCCGACGCCGAACCCGAATTCGGCACCCCGCGCTCCTCGGTCAGCCCGGAGCAGATCAGGGACGACCTGATCGACTCCGCCGCCGGCCTGGCGCCGGAGATCGGGGAGCTCATCCGGCTCTACTACCGGCACATCCCGGCCGAGGAGATCGTCGGCGACGAGCCCGTCAATCTGGTCGGGGCGGTGCGCTCGCACCTGCAGCTCGCCAAGCACCGGATGCCCGGCCGCCCGGCCGTGCGGCTGCTCAACCCCACCGTCGCCGAAGACGGCTGGGCCCGCGAAGCCACCGTCGTGCAGGTCGTCACCGACGACATGCCGTACCTGGTCGACTCGATCGCCGCGGAGTTCGCCCGCGACGGCGTGCAGGTGCAGCGGATCGTCCACCCGATCGTCGTCGTCAGCCGCGACCTGACCGGCGAGCTGCTGGAAGTGCACCCCGGCGCGGACCCGGGCGAGCCGCCCGCGAACTCGGCCGCCGAGTCGTGGATGTACATCGAGATCGACTTCGTCACCGACCCGAACCGCGCCCGCGAGCTCGACAACCGCCTCTCCAGCGTGCTCGGGGACGTCCGCGAGGTCGTCGAGGACGCCGAGAAGATGGCCCAGACGGCCTGCCAGCTCGCGAGCGAGCTCGAGACGGACCCGCCGGACCTGCCGCGGGCCGAGGTCGCCGAGGGCGCCCGCCTGCTGCGCTGGCTGGCCGACGGGCACTTCACGTTCCTCGGCTACCGCCGCTACGAGCTGATCGAGAACCCGCACCCGGACGCCGACGACCCGGCGCTGCGCGCGGTGCTGGCCTCCGGGCTCGGCGTGCTCCGCCAGGACAGCCTCGCCGCCCGCGGCCTCACCGCGGGCCCGGACACCGCCGCGTCCGCGCTCTCGCCGACCCTGCTGGTGCTGACCCAGGCGAGCGCGCCCTCGACCGTGCACCGGCCGGTCTACCCCTACTACGTCGGCGTGAAGACCTTCGACGACGACGGCAACGTCACCGGCGAGCACCGCTTCCTCGGCATGTTCACCACCACCGCCCTGCACGAGAACGTGCTCGACATCCCGGTGGTGTGCAAGCGGGTCCGCGAGGTCATCCACCGCGCCGGGTTCCCGATGGAGTCGTTCTCCGGCCAGCGGATGCTCGAGGTGCTGCAGAACTGGCCGCGCGCCGACCTGTTCTCCGCCGACACCGATTCCCTGTACGCGACGACCACCGGTGCGATCACGCTGTCGGACCGCCGCCGGCTGCGGCTGTTCCTGCGCCGCGACCCGTACGGCCGCTTCTACTCCTGCCTCGTCTACCTCCCGCAGGACCGCTACACGACGCGGTCGCGGCTGGCGATGCAGGAAGTCCTGCTCGAAGAGCTCGAAGGCACCCAGCTCGAGTACAGCGCGCGGATCGGCGAGACCGTCCTCGCGCAGGTGCACTTCATGGTCCACACCGACCCCGCGCGCCGGCAGGAGCCGGACACACAGCGGATCCAGGAACGGCTGAACGACGCCGTCCGCAGCTGGGACGACCGGATGGTCGAGGCGGTCCTCGACGAGCGCCGCGAGCAGTCGGACGGCGGCGTGGCCGTCGGTGTCCTCGGCGAGGAGTCGGCGACCGAGCAGGGGCAGCGCTTCGCGAGCGTCTTCCCGGAGGGCTACAAGGAGGACTTCTCCGCCAGGGAGGCGCTGGCCGACCTGCGCGCCCTCGACTCGCTGACCGACGAAGGCGACCTCGCGCTGTCGTTCTACCGGCCGTCCGACGCCGGGCCGGGCGAACGGCGCTTCAAGCTCTACCTGCGCGGGGAAGGCGTCACCCTCTCGAAGGTGCTCCCGGTGCTGCAGGCCATGGGCGTCGAGGTGGTCGACGAACGGCCGTACGAGCTGCACCGCGAAGACGGCGGTGCCTGCTGGATCTACGACTTCGGCCTGCGCGTCGCCCAGAAGATGCTCGACGAGGGCGACGACCACGCGGTCGACCAGCTGCGTGGCCGGTTCCAGGACGCCTTCGAGGCCGCCTGGCGCGGGGACGCCGAGGTGGACGGGCTCAACGGCCTGGTCCTGCGCGCCGGGCTCACCTGGCGGCAGGTGGCCGTGCTGCGCGCGTACTCGCGGTACCTCCGCCAGGCCGGCAGCGCGTTCTCCCAGGACTACATCCAGAACACGCTGCTGAACCACACCCAGGTCGCGACGAAGCTGCTGCGGCTGTTCGAGGCCCGGTTCGACCCGCAGCTGGGCGACGCCGACCGCGAGGCCGCCACCGAAGCGCTGGCCGGCGAGCTGAGCTCGATGATCGACGAGGTCACCAGCCTCGACGAGGACCGGATCCTGCGCCGGCTGATGGCCGTCATCCGGGCCACGCTGCGGACGAACTACCACGTCACGGACGCCGAGGGGACCCCGCGGACGTACCTGGCGATCAAGCTCGACCCGGCCGGCGTGCCCGACCTGCCCGAGCCGCGGCCGCGGTTCGAGATCTTCGTCTACTCGCCGCGCGTCGAGGGCGTGCACCTGCGCTTCGGCGAGGTCGCTCGCGGTGGCCTGCGCTGGTCGGACCGGCGCGAGGACTTCCGCACCGAGATCCTCGGCCTGGTCAAGGCGCAGGCGGTCAAGAACGCCGTGATCGTGCCGGTCGGCGCGAAGGGCGGCTTCGTCGTGAAGCGCCCGCCAGCCTCGACCGGCGACTCGAGCATCGACCGCGACGCCCAGCTGACCGAGGGCATCGCCTGCTACCGCATGTTCATCTCCGGCCTGCTCGACCTGACCGACAACCGCGTCGAGGGCAAGACCGTGCCCGCGCCGGGCGTCGTGCGGCACGACGCCGACGACTCCTACCTGGTCGTCGCGGCGGACAAGGGCACCGCGAAGTTCTCCGACATCGCCAACGAGATGTCCGCGCGGTACGGCTTCTGGCTGGGCGACGCGTTCGCCTCCGGCGGCTCGGTCGGCTACGACCACAAGGCCATGGGCATCACGGCGAAGGGTGCCTGGGAGAGCGTCAAGCGGCACTTCCGCGAGCTGGGCAAGGACACCCAGAGCGAGGACTTCACCGTCGTCGGCATCGGCGACATGATGGGCGACGTCTTCGGCAACGGCATGCTGCTGTCGGAGCACATCCGGCTCGTCGCCGCGTTCAACCACATGCATGTGTTCCTCGACCCGAACCCGGACGCCGCGTCGACGTTCGCCGAGCGCCGCCGGCTGTTCGACCTGCCGCGCAGCTCGTGGGACGACTACGACCGCTCGCTGATCAGCGAAGGCGGCGGGATCTACCCGCGCACGGCGAAGTCGATCCCGGTCAGCCCGCAGGTCCGCGCGGCCCTCGGGCTCGAAGAGGGCATCACCGCGCTGGCGCCGATGGACCTGATCCAGGCGATCCTGCTGGCCCCGGTCGAGCTGCTGTGGAACGGCGGCATCGGCACGTACGTCAAGGCGGAGACCGAAACCCACGCCGCCGCCGGTGACAAGGCCAACGACGCCATCCGCGTCGACGGGAAGCAGCTGCGCGTCAAGGTGTTCGGCGAAGGCGGGAACCTCGGCCTCACGCAGCTGGGCCGCATCGAGTTCGCCCGCAACGGCGGCAAGATCAACACCGACGCGCTGGACAACTCGGCCGGTGTCGACTGCTCCGACCACGAGGTCAACATCAAGATCCTGCTCGACCACCTGGTGCAGACCGGGAAGCTCGAGGAGGCCCAGCGCAACGAGCTGCTGGCGGAGATGACCGACGAGGTCGGCGCGCTGGTGCTGGCCGACAACTACCGGCAGAACGCCGTCCTCGGGGTCAGCCGGGCGCACGCCGCGCCGATGCTGTCGGTGCACGCGCGCCAGGTCCAGGCGCTGGTGGCAGCGGGTGCCTTCGACCGGAAGCTCGAAGCACTGCCGAGCAACTCCGAGTTCCGCGAGCTGGAGAAGGCGGGCAAGGGCCTCACGTCGCCGGAGCTCGCGACCCTGCTCGCGCACGTCAAGCTCGAGCTGAAGGGCGAGCTGCTGGCCAGCGACCTGCCCGACTCGAAGGTCTTCGCGGCCCGGCTGCCCGAGTACTTCCCGGAACCGCTGCGCGAGCGGTTCCCGGACGCGATCGGGGAACACCCGCTGCGCCGGCAGATCATCACCACGATGATCGCCAACGAGGTCGTCGACGGCGGCGGCATCTCGTTCGTCTACCGGTTGATGGAGGAGATGAACGCGACCGCGACCGACGCGGTGCGCGCCTACGCGGTCGTGACACAGGTGTTCGACCTGCCGGTGCTGTGGAAGCAGATCGACGCGCTCGACAACGTCGTGCACACCGACGTCGCCGACGCGATGGTGCTGGAGACGCGGCGGCTGCTCGACCGGGCCGCGCGCTGGTTCCTCACCAACCGGCCGCAGCCGCTGGCGCCGCTGTCGGAGATCAAGCGCTTCGGCCGGGTGCTGGGCGAGCTGGTCCCGAAGATCGGCGACCTGCTCCGCGGCCGCGAGGCGGAGTCGGTGCAGAAGCACGTGGACGAGCTGATCGCCGCGAACGTGCCCGAGGAGCTGGCCCGCCGGGTCTCGCTGCTGCTGCACACCTACGGCCTGCTCGACGTCACCGAGGTGGCCGAGCTCGCCGAGCAGCAGGTCGGCGTGGACGCGCCGCACAGCCCGGCGGAGACGGCGGAGCTGTACTACGCGCTTTCGGCGCACCTGGACGTCGACAAGATGCTGACCGAGATCAGCGCGCTCGAACGCGGCAACCGCTGGCACGCGCTCGCCCGGCTTTCGCTGCGCGACGACGTCTACGGCTCGTTGCGGGCGATCACGCTGGACGCGTTGCGGCACAGCGATCCCGGCTCGTCCGCGGACGCCAAGATCGCCCAGTGGGAGAAGACGAACGCCTCGCGGCTGCAGCGGGCGCGCGTCGCGCTGGACGAGATCACCAAGTCCGGCCGGCTCGACCTCGCGACGCTTTCGGTGGCGGCCCGGCAGATCCGGAGCACGGTGCGGTGACCTACGTTGCGCACGTCCGCCCGCGCTGGACGGACATGGACGTCTACGGCCACATCAACCACGCGAAGATGGTGACGCTGCTCGAAGAGGCGCGCATCCCGCTGTTGTTCGAAGGCGCCGTCGAAGCCGGGCTCGACCAGCTGCCCAAGGGCATCGTCGTGGTCAAGCTGGAGGTGGCCTACAAGGCGCCGATCGTGGTGTCCGGGCAGCAGCTGCGCGTCGGCATCGACCTGACGGAGCTGCGCGCGGCGAGCTTCACGCTGGCCTACCGCGTCCACACCGGCCCGGCCGGGTCCGACCCGGTCGCGGTGACGGCGGAGACGGTGCTGGCGCCGTACGACACGGTCGCTTTGCGGCCGCGTAGGCTCACCCCGCCCGAGTCGGAGTTTCTGAAGCAGGGGTTCGCGGATGCCTGAGTTGCTCGTACCGGACGCGGCGGACCGGGAGACCCTCGGTGCGTTCGTCGCCCGCGCGGTCCGGCTGGACGGCCAGACGGCCGTCCGGCTGCGGCAGCGCGGGGACGGCGTGGTCGAGGCCTGGACGGCCACGCCGTTCGAGTGCCTGGCCACCCGCGCGGTGGCCGGGGACGTCACCCCCGGCGACGTCACGGTGTCCGGCAACGAGCTGCTGGCGGCGCTGACGGTGGCGGGCGGCCCGAAGATGGACCCGGGCCCGGCCCGCGACCTCCTGTGGCACGGCGAACTGCCGCCGCCCGGCCGCTGGCAGCTGGTCGACGAGCTCCCGGCGCGCGTCGTCGCGGACCTCGCCGACCGCGGCGTGACGCTGGCCCGGGACAACGCCGGTCCGCACGGCACGCCGCCGGCGTCGCTGATGGACCAGGCGGTGCTGACGGTCAGCGGCGGCACGCTGGAGGTCAAGGTCCAGATGCGCTGCCTGTTCGCGATGTCCGGCATGGGCTTCGTGGACTCGGACGTGGCGGGCGACGTCGTCCGCGTGACGGCGACGGACTCGTGGCTGCGCCTGGACGCCCGGTACGGCGCCATCGTCCGACGCCGGCACGCGCTGCTGCCGTTGCTGTTCTGATTACGGAGTTCTTGCGTGGCGGGCGTGCGCCGGATTTCGGTGGCACGCTGGAGCCATGCCCCCGGACGACGACCCCACCGCGGAGTTCCTCGACGAAGTCCGCACCGAGGAGTCTCCATGGCGGCGTGACCGTCCGCCGGGGGAGCAGGCGCCGGAGCGCGCCGAGCGTCCTGAGAGGTGGGGCCGCACGCGAGCGGCGGGCCGGGCGGCCGCCCGAGCGGCGCCCTACCTCCAGGCCGCGGCCCTCGTGGCGTGGCTGGCGAGCGGCGCCTTCGACGACGGCTCCGGCGACCAGGGCAGTTGACAGGCTCGTGACCGATTGGTTACAGTCCGCGCCTTCCCGGAGGTGAGCCAGTTGATGAGGTTCCCGGCGTTCACCGTGGCTGTGACCCGCGAAGCCGGACTGTGGACCGCGAAGGTGACCGACGGCCTCGACGGCGCGGCGGGTGAGTTCAAGCAGTTCGGCGACGTCGACCCCGGCATGCGGAAGATCGTCGCGAACCTGACCGGCCTCCCGCCCGAGCGGTTCCACCTCCGGTGGTGCTACGAGTTCGACGACGCGGACGCGACCGATCTCGTCCTGCAGTACCAGGAGGCGGAAAGGGTCGCCGAAGAGGTCGCGCAGTGGCGGGAAGGGGTCCGTGCCCGCCTGGTCGCCACGCTGAACGGGCAGATCCCGCAACGGGCGATCGCCGACCTGGTCGGCCTGTCGCACCAGCGCGTCAACCAGATCGCGCGCGGCCCCGCGCCCGAGGCGGCCGAAGTGGTCAAGCCCGGCCGGTGGGTGCCCCTCTAAACCAGCCAGGCGGCCGCGTCGGCCGGGAGCTTCCCATCGACCAGCGGACTGCTCGAGAGCAGCACCTCGCCGGGCGGCAGCGCGATCGGGCTCGCGGACGTGTTCAACGCGCACACGAGCCCGCCGCCCTTGCGGCGGAACGCGAAGCACCCCGCGGGCGCGCCGTACCACTCCAGCTCCTCGCCGTTGAACGCCGAGTGCGTCTTCCGCAGCTCGATCGCCTGGCGGTACAGCGAGAGCGTCGAATCGGCGTCTTCGATCTGCTTTTCGACCGTCAGCGCGGCCCAGTCCGCCGGCATCGGCAGCCACGTCCGCGGGTTGCGCGAGAACCCGAACGGCGGCAGGCCGCCCTCCCACGGCAGCGGCACCCGGGAGACGTCCCGCCCGAACTCCGCCCCGCTCGTCTTCGCGCGCGGATCGGCCATCTCCGAAGGCGGGATGTCCACGTTGGCCAGGCCCAGCTCCTCGCCGTTGTACAGGTAGACCGTGCCGGGCAGCGCCAGCTCGACCAGCGCCATCGCCCGCGCGCGCCGCACCCCGGCGGAGCCCCCGCCGTAGCGGCTGACCTGCCGCCAGACGTCGTGGTTGCCCAGCGTCCAGGTCGCGGGCGCGCCGACCTTCGCCGGCACCGTTAGGGAGCGCTGGATGGCCGTGCGCATCGCGTCCGCGTCGAAGTGGGTCAGCACCAGGCGGAAGTTGAACGCCAGGTGCAGCTCGTCGGGCCGCAGGTACCGGGAGAGGCGCTCCTCGTCGGTCACCCAGATCTCGCCGACGGCCATCGCGTCCGGGAACTCGTCGAGCACCTTGCGGATCATCTGGTGGATCTCGTGGACGCCGTCGTAGTCCCACCGCGGGTCGTAGTAGTGGCTCGGCCCGAGCGCGTCGGCGCGCGGGTCCATGTCCGGCAGACCGGGCGGCTTGGCCATGCCGTGCGCGACGTCGATGCGGAAGCCGTCGACCCCGCGTTCGAGCCAGAAGCGCAGGGTGCGCTCCAGGTCGGCGGCGACCTCCGGGTTGGCCCAGTTGAGGTCCGGCTGCTGCGGCGCGAACAGGTGCAGGTACCACTGGCCGTCCGGCACCCGGGTCCACGCCGGGCCGCCGAACGCGCTGACCCAGTTGTTCGGCGGGTCCTCGCCCGTCGGGCCGACGCCGTCGCGGAAGATGTAGCGGTCGCGCTCCGGGCTGCCCGGCGCGGCCGCCATCGCGGACTTGAACCAGGCGTGCTGGTTGCTGGTGTGGTTGGGCACGACGTCGACGGTGACCTTGATGTTGCGCTTGTGCGCCTCGGTCAGCAGCACGTCGAAGTCGCCGAGGGTGCCGAACATCGGGTCGACGTCGCGCGGGTCGGCGATGTCGTAGCCGTGGTCGGCCATCGGAGAGGGGTAGAACGGCGTCAGCCACAGCGCGTCGACGCCCAGCAGCTCCAGGTAACCGAGCCGGGAGTGGATGCCTTCCAGGTCCCCGACGCCGTCGCCGTCCGAATCGGCGAACGAGCGCACGTAGACCTGGTAGAAGACCGCGTCCTGCCACCAGGCAGAACCTCCCGGCTCCGGTCTCATCAGACGAAGCTGTTCATCATGCTGTGGGCGGCCGTCTCCAGGTAGGCCCAGAGCTGCCCGCGGTAGGGCTCCTCGAGGTGCTCCTCGTCGACCGCGATCCGGATGCAGCGCAGCCAGGCGTCGCGCTCGATCGGCCCGATCTTGAACGGCGCGTGCCGCATCCGCAGCCGCGGGTGCCCGCGCCGGTCGGAGTAGGTGTGCGGACCGCCCCAGTACTGCATGAGGAACAGCCGGAAGCGCTCCTCGGCCGGGCCGAGGTCCTCCTCGGGGTAGAGCGGGCGCAGGATCTCGTCCCGCGCGACTTCTTCGTAGAACCGCGCGATGATCCGGCGGAACGTGGGTTCGCCGCCCACTGCTTCGTAGAGGTTCGCCGGTTCGCTCACTGCAGACACGCCTTCCATTTTGCCCTCCGGGTGCGGGTTCCCGACGCCCGGTCCTGCCCTCGCCGGAAGGTCGCGAACCCGTTTCCCAGCGTAACCACGCCGGCCGGGTCGTGAGGTACCTCACGACCCGGCCCGCGGGCGCTACTTCTTCTCGGCCACCGAGGAGACGGAGTTCGGGAACAGCCGGCCGAGCGGCGGGTCGAACCCGGCCTCTTCCAGGGCCGCCAGCAGCTGGGCCCGCAGGGCCCGCTGGACCGCCCACTGCTTGCCCGGCCGCACCTTCACGGTCAGGCGCAGCTGGAGACCCTCCGGGGTGACGCTCTCGACCCCGAGCATCTCCGGGGGCTCCAGGACGTTGTCCTTCAGCGCGTCGCTTTCGGTCGCGGTCGAGGCCGCTTCGCCGAGGACGGTGGTCGCGCGCTCGACGTCCGCGGTGTAGCCGAGCGGGACGTCGACGACCGCGACCGCGAAGCCCTGGCTCGAGTTGCCGACGCGCAGCACCTCGCCGTTGCGGACGTACCAGACCGTGCCCTTGAGGTCGCGCAGCGTGGTGATCCGCAGGCCGACCGCCTCGACGGTGCCGGTCGCCTCGCCGATGTCGACGACGTCGCCGACGCCGTACTGGTCCTCGACCATCATGAAGATGCCGGAGAGGAAGTCCTTGACCAGGTTCTGCGCACCGAACCCGATCGCGACGCCGATGATGCCGGCGGAGGCGATGATCGGGCCGAGGTTCAGGCCGAGCTCGCCCAGCACGAGGATGAAGGCCAGGCCGTAGATCAGGAACGTCGCCATCGACTTCAGCACCGAGCCGATGGTCTGGGCGCGCTGGCGGCGGCGTTCGATGATGGCGGAGCCCAGCACCTCCGGGGCGCGCTCGCGCAGGGGCCGCAGCAGCGCCGGCAGTCTCCCGTTCGACTTCGGGAGCGTCGTGACGCGGTTGATCAGCCGCCGCAGGATCAGCCGCACGACGAACGCGATCACGACGATCATCAGGATCTTCAGCGGCTTGGTCAGCAGCCAGTTCGCCGAGCCGGCCAGCCACTCGTTCCCGGTGGCCTTGTAGACCTGGGAGCACAGGGTGCTCAGGTCGTCGACGCACGGCGTCTTGGCGGAGGACAGCAAAAGGGACACGGGGGTTCGATCATCCTTCCGATCAGGTCGGGGAGCCCAACTGTAAGTGGATGTTGGGTCGCGCGGATGTGACACGTCTTGTAACACACGTGCGCTGGGGGCCTGTTCTGTGGTCGACTATGCCTACGCCCCTGGAGGTGGTCGAGTGCCAGACCGACAACCCAGCCCCCGCGGCGTCTCCGGCCAAGCCATGGCCGCCGAGACGCCAGAGGTGGTCCTGCGCGCCTATCCGGGGGGTTCCGCATCCGGCGGAGCCGTCCCGGCCGGGCCGGGGAACCGCCCAGGGGGAGTTACCCGCCCGCCCGGCCAGCGTAGTAGAGGCCGGGATCCGGCTGCCCCGGCCTGGGGCCGGCGCCGGGTTCTCCTGCTCAACGCCACCTTCGAGCCGCTGACCGCGTTGCCGTTGCGACGGGCCGTGGTGCTGGTGATGTGCGGCAAGGCCGAAGTCGTGCACGGCGATCCCGGCGGCATCGAGCTGCACTCGGCGAAGGTGTCGCTGCCGGTGCCCTCGGTGATCCGGCTCAGCACGTACGTGCGCGTGCCCTACCGGGCGCAGGTGCCGCTCACCCGTGCCGGGCTGATGCACCGCGACCGGTACCGCTGCGCCTACTGCGGGGGGCGGGCCGAGACGATCGACCACGTCATCCCGCGCAGCCGTGGCGGACCTCACGCCTGGACCAACTGCGTCGCCTGCTGCGCCAAGTGCAACCACCGCAAGGCGGACCGGCTGCTCTCGGAGATCGGCTGGCGGCTGCGCGTCGTCCCGCGCGCCCCGCACGGCCCGCACTGGCGGCTGCTCGCGCACTCCAAGGAGGCCGATCCGCTCTGGCGGCCGTATCTGGGCTCCGCCGCCTAGCTGCTCATCGGGGGGTTGCGGAGCCCCGGACGTAACGGCGCCCCGGCTGCCTTGCGGCGGCCGGGGCGAGCCGGGTGCATGCGCGTGTTCAGGTAGTGCGTGCGGCCCTGGAGTACGGGTCAGGCGGCGAGCGCGTAGTCGCTCTGGCAGGTGACGCGGGTCCCCATGGTGACGCGCGTGCCGCGGGTGACCCGCGTGCCTCGCGTGACGCGGGTGCCGCAGGTGACGCGCGTGCCGGCCGTCACGCGCGTGCCCATCGTGACGCGGGTGCCCCGGGTGACCCGCGTGCCACGCGTGACCCGCGTCCCCGCCGTCACCCGGGTGCCCATGGTGACGCGCGTTCCCGCCGTCACGCGTGTACCGCGAGTGACGCGTGTACCGCGGGTAACCCTTGTGCCCGCCGTCACACGCGTTCCGGGCACGAACTCGATTTCGCTCAGTGACGAGAAGGCCTCGGTGATCGCCTGTGCGGGGGTCTGGACGCTGTTCATGGCAAGGCCTCCTGGGACCGGTGCGTTACCTGCTGGGGCTGGGGAGCGGGGCGCAAGGCCCGTACAGGTGAAAAAGCTACGAGGATTTCAAGGCTGCGACAAGACGACAGCGGCGGGTGCGGCCGCCTGTACGTTGAGTTGCAACCTTTCGGCCCGACGGTCTTCGCCCCAACGTTCCAGTGGCCGCGAGCCAAGCGGCGGACGGCACGCGGCTTACGACGAACGGTCGAGTGCGGCGCGCGCGGTGGCCGTAGAGGTCATCCGATACGCTCAGCGCCGTGAACGTTGTCGAGACGATCGTGGTCTTCGCCGTGATCCCGCTGGCCATCTACGGCCTCGCCGGGCTGCTGACGCTCCGGCGCAGGTCCGGCGGTGCCCCGCGGCACCGGTCCGGCCAGGCCTGGGACTACCCGGCCATGTGGTGGAGCGCCAACCCCGAGGGGGTCGGCGCGGGGCACCGGCACGCCGGTACCGAGAACAGCGCGCCCGAGGGCGCCCCGACCGCGGCAGGAGGCGCTCGTGGCAACTGGTGAGCTGACGAAGCGCGTCGACGAGTCCGAACTGGGCTACGGCGAGGGGCTCACGTCCAGCGGCCGCGTGTCGGCCGCGAAGATGTACGAGCCGGCCGCGCCGACGAGCCCGTTCAACACCCGCCAGCTGGCCCGCCTGGACGAGGCGCTGACGTTCGCGAGCCGCGAGACCGGCCTCGACTTCAGCCTGTACCTCGGCGAGCTGGGCGAGGACAGCCGCTCGGCGGCGGAGAAGCTGCACGCGACGACGAACGACCCGGCGAACTCCGTCCTGATCGCGGTCTCCCCGGGCGAGCGCGTGATCGAGATCGTCACGGGCAAGGCAGCGTACGTCCGCCTGCCCGACCGCGGCGCCAAGCTGGCGATCGCCAGCATGGTGGCGTCCTTCAAGGAGGGCGACCTGGTGCGCGGGCTGGTCAACGGTCTGGTGAACGCGCTGCGCATGCTGTCCGACCAGGCGGGCCCCGCGCCCCGCTGACGCAGAAACGCGAAGGGCCCCGCACCTCGATTGAGGTGCGGGGCCCTTTCACGTGCGGCGCAGGTCTCGAGCGCCCCAATGTGGCGTTGGTTGCGTGAGACGCACCCAATGTGGCGTTCGGTGCGTCAGACGCACCGAACGCCACATTGGGGCGCTCGAGTCAGGACTGCGCGTCGAAGTCCCGCGCCGCCAACGCCCGGACGATCCCCGCCCGGCCCTCCGAAACCAGCCGCCGCAGCGCCTGCGAGTGCCCGCCGGCCAGCCACTCGTCCGACGCCGTCACCGTCTCCGGGGCCACCGCCCACGACGGGTACAGCCCGATCGCGATCGGCTGCGCGCGCTCGCTCGACCGCCGCTGCCACACCTCGTCGATCACCTCGAAGTACTGCGCGACGTACGAGCCGAGCAGTGCCTTCTGGCCCGGGTGGGAGAAGCCGGAGATGAGCGAGTCGCTGACCGCGTTCGGCAGCTCGTCGTCGTACACCGCGCGCTGCCACGCGTCGGCCTTGGCCTCCGCCGTCGGGCGCAGGGCGCGGGCGCGCTCCGCCTGGCGGCGGCCCGTCGCCGTGTTGTCGCGGGCCAGCTCGGCGTCGATCTCCGCCGTGTCCGCCTTGCCGTGGGCGACCAGCGCGTGCAGCAGCCGCCAGCGCAGGTCGGTGTCCACCGTCAGGCCCTCGAGCGGCGCCGAGCCGTCGAGCCAGCCCGCCAGCACCGCCAGGGAAGCGTCGTCCAGCACCGACCCCGCCAGCGAGTTGACGAACGCCAGCTGGTGGTCCGAGCCCGCCTCGGCGCCGCGGACCAGCTCCAGCAGCCTGGTCGTGAACGCCGGCCAGCCGCGCGAAGCCGCCCACTCCTGCTCGGCGTAGGAGTTCAGCGCGGTCTGGGCCTGCAGCAGCAGCCGCTGGACGACGCCGACCTCGGTCTCGGTGTGGATGCCGCGCTGCACCAGCGTGACGAAGTCGCGGGCCTTCAGCTCGGCCTCGCGGGTCATCTCCCACGCCGCCGACCAGCACAGCGTCCGCGGCAGCGGCTCGGTGATGTCGGCGACCCGGTCGATCAGCGTCGTCAGCGACGCCGGGTCGAGCCGCATCGTGCAGTACGTCAGGTCGTCGTCGTTGACCAGCACGAGCTTGCCCGCGGGCCGGCCGACGAGGGCGGGCACCTCGGTGCGCTCGCCGTCGACGTCCAGCTCCACGCGCTGGGTCCGGACGATCTTGCCGGAGCCGTCCTCGTCGTAGATCCCGACGGCGACGCGGTGGGTGCGCAGCTCACCGGCGCCCGGCTTCGCGCCGGACTGCACGACGGCGAACGAGGTGAACGTCCCGTCCGCGCCGACCTCGTAGCGCGGGCTCAGCGAGTTCAGCCCGGTGGTCTCCAGCCACTGCGCGCTCCACCACGACAGGTCGCGCCCGGACGCCTCCTCCAGCGCGCCCAGCAGGTCGGCCAGGGTCGCGTTGCCCCAGGCGTGCTTGCCGAAGTACACCTTCAGGCCGTCGAGGAAGTGCTCCAGCCCGACGTAGGCGACGAGCTGCTTGAGCACGCTCGCGCCCTTGGCGTAGGTGATGCCGTCGAAGTTCACCTCGACCGCGTGCAGGTCGACGATGTCGGCCGCGATCGGGTGCGTCGAAGGCAGCTGGTCCTGCCGGTAGGCCCACGACTTCTCGATGTTCGCGAAGCTGGTCCACGCGTTCTTGTACTCGGTGGCCTCGGCCTGGGCCAGGACGCTCGCGAAGGTCGCGAACGACTCGTTCAGCCACAGGTCGTCCCACCACCGCATGGTCACCAGGTCGCCGAACCACATGTGCGCCATCTCGTGCAGCAGCGTCTCGGCGCGCCGCTCGTAGGCGTAGCGGGTGACGCGGCTGCGGAAGACGTAGTCCTCGAGGAAGGTCACCGCGCCGGCGTTCTCCATCGCGCCCGCGTTGAACTCGGGCACGAACAGCTGGTCGTACTTGGAGAACGGGTACGGGGTGCCGAACTTCCGGTGGTAGAAGCCGAAGCCCTGCTTGGTCTCGGTGAACAGCTTTTCGGCGTCCATGTGCTCGGCCAGCGACGCGCGGCAGTAGACGCCCAGCGGGATCGTCTTGTGCTCGTCGGTGTACTCGTCGCGCCACTCGGCGTACGGCCCGGAGATCAGCGCGACCAGGTAGGTCGAGAGCCGCTCGGACTCCTTGAACACCGTGCGGACGGCGCCTTCGGGCGTCTCCTCGGCGGACTCCGCCGCCGTGTTCGAGATGACCTTCCAGTCCTTCGGCGCGATCACGGTGAGCCGGTAGACCGACTTGAGGTCGGGCTGGTCGAAGCAGGCGAACATCCGCTTGGCGTCGGCCGTCTCGAACTGGGTGTACAGGTAGACGCTGTCGTCGACCGGGTCGACGAACCGGTGCAGGCCCTCGCCGGTGTTCATGTACCGGCAGTCGGCGGTCACGGTGAGCTCGTTCGCTTCGGCCAGCCCGGCCAGCGCGATGCCCTTGTCCTCGACGTAGGCGCTGATGTCGACGTCCGCGCCGTTCAAGGTGGCCGAATGCACGCGGTCGGCGACGATGTCGACCCACGTCCGCTCGCCGGCCCGGGCGCTGGAGAACCGGACGGTCGTCTTCGACGCGAAGGTCTTCTCACCGGGGCCGCCGTGGCCGTCGGTGAGATCCAGCTCGATGTCGTAACCGGTGACGTCGAGCAGGTCCGCGCGCAGCTTGGCTTGGTCGCGGGTCAGGTTGGGGGCGGGCACAGGCACCTCTGGTCGTTGGTATCGGTTTTCAACTCCCCGCATCCAATCATGGGGACGGGGTGGCGGGCGATGGGGAACAAGCCCGGGGCCGGGGGTGTTGGCCCGCTGTGTGGGGGTGTGCCCGCCCCCGGACCTGACCTGACTTCGCACAGGAGTACCTGATGACCGCTGCCGAGCAGCCCACGAAGGTCGACTTCTACTTCGACCCGATCTGCCCGTTCGCCTGGATCACCTCGCGCTGGATCCTGGAGGTGGAGAAGCACCGCAACCTGGACCTGCACTTCCGGATCATGAGCCTGTCGGTGCTGAACGAAGGCCGTGACGAGCTGCCCGAGCAGTACAAGGAGCTGCTGGCGAAGGGCTGGGGCCCGGTGCGCGTCGCCGTGGCGCTGGCGCAGCTCAAGGGCGAAGAGGTGCTGCGCGACTACTACACCGAGTTCGGCACCCGTTACCACAACCAGGGCAACAAGGACCGTGACGCGGTCATCAAGGAAGCCCTGGCCGCGATCGGCGCGCCGGCCGAACTGTACGACGCCGCGGACTCCACCGAGTACGACGAGGCGCTGAAGAAGAGCCACCACGAGGGCATGGACCCGGTCGGCATGGACGTCGGCACCCCGACGATCCACATCGACGGCGTCGCGTTCTTCGGCCCGGTGCTCACCTCGATCCCGCGCGGCGAAGACGCGCTGAAGGTGTTCGACGGCGCCGTCGCGCTGTCGAGCTACCCCGACTTCTTCGAGCTCAAGCGCACCCGCACGGGCGAGCTGAACTTCGACTAGGGAGTGGCCAGCGCGGCCAACGTGACGTCGCTGGGGTAGCGGGAGGCGGCCACGGCGGCCACCTCGGTCGTCTCGCCGCGCCCGACCCCGGCCTTGAGCGCGATCAGCTCGTGCAGGCCGTGGCGGTGGTAGCGGACGAAGTCGGCGTCGACGGGCTCGCCGTGGCCGGGCACGATCACGCGCGGCTCCAGCGCGAGCAGCGCGTCGAGGGTGTCCGGCCAGGCCGTCAGGTCCGACTCGGAGCTGAAGGAGAACGCGCTGAAGCCGTGTTCGGCGTTCTCGACGATGTCACCGGCGAAGAGGACGCCCGCGTCCGGCACGTGCACGACGACGTCGTGGTCGGTGTGGGCGCGGCCGGGGTGCAGCAGCACCGCCGTCCGGCCGCCCAGGTCGAGCTCCGTCCGGTCGGTGAACAGGTGGTCGGGCACGACGAACGTGGTGCGCGCGATGGCGTCGGCGGTCTCCGCCTTGCCCTGTTCGCGGTAGTAGGCGATCCACTTGGCGCGCGCGTCTTCGGCGTACTCGGTCAGCTCGGCGCGGCAGCCCTCGTGCGCCCAGACCGCGCACGGCGTGAACCGCTCGGTGCCCCAGGTGTGGTCGAAGTGCGCGTGCGTGAAGACGACCGACCACGGCAGCGGCGTCAGCTCGCGGACGGCCGCCGCCAGCTCGGCGCCCTGCTCCAGGTCGCCGCGGGTGTCGACGACCAGGCAGCGCTCGGCGCCCACCACCAGCCCGACGGTCAGGTCCAGCTCCTCGTAGCGGCGCGCGTGCACGCCGTCGGCGACCTCGATCCAGCGCCCGCTCATGCCAGTACTCCTTCGCTCAGGACCGGTGCAGCATCGCTCACGTCGAGCCGCGCGGCCAGCTCGACGTCCCCGCCGTGGCCTGCTTCGGTCAGCTCGCGGCCGGACACGCAGCCCGCCAGCGCCGCGACGTCGACCGACCGGGCGGCGAGCGCGGCTTCGGCCGACAACGACAAGCCGTGCCCGGCCAGCGCGGCGGCGATCGCGCCGGCGCCCATCTGGTCCTCGACGCACGGCCGCAGCGGGCCGAACGTGTCACCGTGGCCGAAGATGTCCACGCCCCAGCGTTCCCCGGCGGCGACGAGCCCGACCGGGCCGCCCGGCTCGAGCGCCTTCGCGGCGACGGCGGAGGCGTTGCGCAGGCAGCCCGCCAGGACCCGCGCGCCGGTCGCGGCGGCGGCCGCACACAGCGTGGCGCCGTTGGGCGAGGGGAGCGCGAGGAGCGTCCCGGGCGGGATTTCCGTCACAGAAGACGGCCTGAGGGTGAACGCGCCCTCACCCGCGATCACGGCGCCGGCCGCGCGCGCCTGCGCCAGGCCGCGTTCGTCGCGCCAGCGGACCGGCAGCACGCGGCCGCCGTGGCCGACCACGAGATCCGTGGTGGTGCTGAAGGAAAGCACGTCGACGACGACCAGCACGGCGCATTCCCGGCCGAGGGCGGCGACGCCTTCGCCACCCCAGTCGAGCCGCACGTCGTACCCCGATTGCTCCCAGATGCCCACCCCCGGAGCATGCCCGAAACCGGCCGTGGTGGCAGACTCCCAGCCGTGCGTGTCTACTTGGGATCCGACCATGCCGGTTTCGAGCTGAAGAACCACCTCGTCGCCCACCTGGGGAAGCAGGGCCACGAGGTCACCGACATCGGCCCGCACGTCTACGACGCGGCCGACGACTACCCGGCGTTCTGCGTCGAGACGGCGCTGCGCGTGGTGGCCGACGAGGGCAGCCGCGGCATCGTCGTCGGCGGCTCCGGCAACGGCGAGCAGATCGCCGCGAACAAGGTCCCCGGTGCCCGGGCCGGCCTCGCCTGGAGCGTCGAGACCGCCAAGCTGTGCCGCGAGCACAACCACGCCCAGCTGATCGGCGTCGGCGCCCGGATGCACACCGTCGAGCAGGCCATCGAGATCGTCGAAGCCTTCCTCGCCACGGAGGTCTCGCCCGAGGAGCGGCACGCCCGCCGCGTGCAGCAGCTGCTCGACTACGAGCGCACGGGGACCCCGCCGGCGCTGCCGGAGGCCTGATGCCCGAGGGGCACACGCTCCACCGGCTCGCGCGGCTGCACAAGCGCCGGTACGCCGGCGCCCCGGTCGAGGTGAGCAGCCCGCAGGGCCGGTTCGCCACCGAGGCGTCCCGTTTGGACGGTCAGGTGTTCGTCGGCGCCCAGGCGTACGGCAAGCACCTCTTCCACGACTACGGTCCACACGGGATCGTGCACATCCACCTGGGCCTCTACGGCACGTTCGGCGAGTTCCCGCTGCCCGCGCCGGAGCCGGTGGGGCAGGTCCGGCTGCGGCTGGCCGGGCGGACGCACTGGACGGACCTGCGCGGGCCCACCCGCTGCGAGCTGCTGTCCCCCGACCAGGCGGACGCGATCAAGTCCCGGTTGGGCCCGGACCCGCTGCGCCGCGACGCGAAGCCCGAGCAGGCCTGGGCCCGCATCTCGCGCTCGAAGACGTCGATCGCGGCGCTGCTGATGGACCAGGCGGTGCTGGCGGGCGTCGGCAACGTCTACCGCGCCGAGGTGCTGTTCCGCCACGGCGTCGCACCTTTGACGCCGGGACGTTCGTTGGACCGGGCGTTGTGGGACGACATGTGGGCCGACCTGGTGACGTTGATGCGCGACGGCGTCCGCGTCGGCCGGATCGACACGGTCCGCCCGGAGCACCTGCCGGAGGCGATGGGCCGCGCGGCCCGGGTGGACCGCCACGGCGGCGAGGTGTACGTCTACCGCCGCGCCGGACAGCCGTGCCTGGTGTGCGGGACGCCGGTGGCGAACTCGGAGCTGGTGGGCCGCAACCTCTACTGGTGCCCCACCTGCCAGCCTGCCTGACCGCCGCCGCCCAAAAGCCGTGAAGGCCTCCTTCCCGGCTCTTATGGCCGGTAAGGAGGCCTTCACGGCTTTCAAAGGGTCAGAAGTCGAAGCCGCCGCCGTCGAAGCCCCCGCCGTCGAACCCGCCGCCGTCGAAGCCTCCGCCGCCCCAGTCGCCGCCGCCCATGTCGCCGCCGCCGTCGCCGCCGAAGTCGCCTCCGCCGTCGCCGCCCATGTCACCGGACTCGAGCGCGTCCTGCTGGCCCGCGTCGTAGCCCGACTCCCAGGCCGAGGCGCTGGCGATGCCGCTCATGCCGGAGAACATCGCGCTGAACAGGAACATCGACCCGAGGCCCCAGGCACCGGCGACGAGCGCGGGCTTCCACCACGGCTCGCTGTACCAGCCCTGCGGCACCGGCCGCCCGGCCACGCGCCCGCCGGGGTAGTAGTACGGCGTGTCCTGACCGGCGTCGGGCGAGGCCGCGTAGTGCTGGCCCTCGACGTCGACCTCGCGGCGCTCGGTGACCTTGCCGGCGCGCTCGCGCTCGGCCTCTTCCGGCAGCTGCGGGCCGGGGTCCATCCCCATCGCGGTGCGCGCGGCGCGGACGTAGTAGAGGCCTTCGATGGCGGTCTCCTTGACCAGCCGGGCCTGCTCGATCGTGCGGGCCTGCTCCATCTGCGAGCCGGCCGCGTTGTAGCGCTCGGCGGCGTCGGCCATCGCCTGCTGGGACGCGGTGTCGTTGCCGTTCAGGTTGAGGACCTGGCCGCCGAGCCGCTCGACGAGGCGCCGCGCGTCGGCCTTGGCGTCGTCGAGTTCCCGCTGCCGGGCCGCGGCGCGCTGCCGCGAGAAATAGAGGCCGCCACCGACGATCACGACGACGAGCACGATCAGGAAGATCGCGGTGCCCATGGACCACTCCCAGAAACTCGGTGCCCGGTGACCGGAAGTCACCTTTGATTCGGACAACGCGGACGTTACGCGGAGGGTTCCCGGCAAGTGATCAGGCACACCGCGCGGGCTGGCCGAAGAAACTAGAACACGTTATAGTTCCGTGCTATGAAGTTCACCCTGTCGATCGCGATGAACCCGCTTGATCAGCTGGGCGAACTCGCCCAGGCCGCCGAAGAGGCGGGCTTCGCGTCCATCGCCCTGCCGGACTCGCTCTTCTACGCCGAGACGGTGTCCACAGACTATCCCTACACGCCCGACGGCAGCCGGTTCTGGACCGCCGAGACCCCCTGGGTGGACCCGCTGGTCGCGACCGCGGCCATGGGCGCGGTCACCAGCCGCATCGAGTTCTACACGTCCGTGCTGAAGCTCGGCTCGCGCAACCCGGTGCTGCTGGCGCGCCAGGTCGGCTCGGCATCGGTGCTCACCGGCGGCCGGTTCGGCCTCGGGCTCGGCGTCGGCTGGCTGCCGCAGGAGTTCGAGTACTGCGGCGTCCCGTTCGAGCGGCGCGGCAAGCGCGTCGACGAGGCCATCGAGGTGCTCCGGCTGATCCTCGACGGCGGCATGGTCGAGTACCACGGCGAGTTCTACGACTTCGACAAGATCCAGATGAGCCCGGCGCCGCCGAAGCGGGTGCCGTTCTACATCGGCGGCCACACCGACGTCGCGCTGCGGCGCGCGGCCCGGATCGCCGACGGCTGGTCGTCGGCGATGATGAAGCTCGACGAACTGCGCGACACCATCGCGCGGCTGAAGGAACTGCTGGCCGAGCGCGGCCGCGCCGACGACCCGTTCGAGTACCAGGCCGTCTGCATCGACAAGTTCGGTCTCGACGGCTATCGCGAGCAGGCCGAGGCCGGCGTCACCGACATCATCACCATGCCGTGGGTGTTCGACGGCGTCGGGTTCGACGCGCCGGTCGGGCCGAAGCTCGAAGCGATCCACAAGTTCGGGGCCGAGATCATCGCGAAGTTCGAGGAGTGACTCCCATGGGCGTGCAGGTCAGCTGGGACACCGGGCAGGAGCAGCCACCGGCGCGGCGCGCGGCGTTCGCCTCGATGACCGCGGTGACGGCGGGGGACAAGGAGGCGTGGCTCGACCTGTTCGCCCCGGACGCGGTGGTGGAGGACCCGGTCGGCCCGTCGTTCTTCGACGAAGAGGGCAAGGGGCACCACGGCCGCGAGGGGATCAGCGCGTTCTGGGACAAGACGATCACCAACGTGGAGCGCTTCGAGTTCACCATCCGCGATTCGCACGCGGCGGGGGACGAGGTGGCCAACGTCGGGACGATCACGACGTACCTGCCGGGCGGCTACCGCGTCGACACCGACGGGGTGTTCGTCTACCGCGTCGGCGAGGACGGGCTGATCACGTCGATGCGGGCGTTCTGGGAGACCGAACGCGCGATGGCGACGGCCCGGCAGGTGACGGAATAGCGTCCCGGCCAGCGGAAACCCAATTTCATATCTGATACATGATCTCTTGACGCTCGGTTAGGCAGGACTCTTTACTAACTGGTGTAGACCTCCGATGTCTCCACCAGGGAGCAAGCATGTCCTTCCTCCGGCGCACGGCGGTCGCGGCCGCCGCGTTCGCGCTCGCGGCCAGCGGCACCGTCCTGAGCCAGACCCCGGCTGCCGCCCTGGAAAACGGGCTCCTGCGCACGCCGCCGATGGGGTTCAACAACTGGAACTCCACGCAGTGCAAGGCCGACTTCACCGAGACGATGATCAGAGGTGTAGCGGACGTCTTCGTGGCGAAGGGCCTCAAAGACGTCGGCTACACCTACGTGAACATCGACGACTGCTGGGCGCTGCCGGACCGGGACTCGAAGGGCGACCTCGTCCCCGACCCGGCACGCTTCCCGCACGGCATCAAGGCGCTGGCCGACTACGTGCACGCGAAAGGCCTGAAGTTCGGCATCTACACCAGCGCGGGCACGCACACGTGCAACAGGCCGGCTTCCCCGGCGGGCTCGGCCACGAGCAGCAGGACGCGAACCTCTTCGCCTCCTGGGGCGTCGACTACCTGAAGTACGACAACTGCAACAACCAGGGTGTCGACGCGCAGCAGCGCTACAAGGCGATGCGGGACGCGCTCGCGAAGTCCGGGCGCCCGATCGCGTACTCGATCTGCGAGTGGGGCCAGACCAAGCCGTGGACCTGGGCCGCCCCCGTCGGGAACCTGTGGCGCACGACCGGCGACATCTCCGACAAGTGGTCGAGCATGATCGGCAAGGCGCAGGTCAACCGCGGCCTCGCGCAGTACGCCGGCCCCGGGCACTGGAACGACCCGGACATGCTGGAGGTCGGCAACGGCGGCATGACCGCGACCGAATACCGCACGCACTTCAGCCTCTGGGCGATGATGGCGGCGCCGCTGCTGATCGGCAGTGACCTGCGCAAGGTGTCCGACGACAGCTTCTCGATCCTGAAGAACGCCGACGTGATCGCGCTCGACCAGGACCCGCTGGGCAAGCAGGCGACGGTGCTCAGCTCGAACGGTGGCCTGGTCGTCTACGGCAAGGTGCTCGCCAACGGCGATCGCGCGGTGGCGCTGTCCAACGAAACCGCGTCCACGGCGACGATCAGCACGACGGCATCCGCGACGGGCATCGGCGGCGCGGCGTCGTACACGCTGAAGGACCTGTGGAGCAAGGCGGTCCGGAGCACCTCGGGGACGATCAGCGCGTCGGTGCCTTCGCACGCGACGGTGCTGTACCGCGTGTCTCGTGCCGGTGGCTCCTCTCGCTACGAAGCCGAGTCGGCGACCCTGTCGGCGGGCGGCACGGTGGACGCGAACCACGCGGGCTTCTCGGGGACCGGCTTCGCCAACGGCGCCAACGCGGCCGGCAGCTACGTCGAGTGGCAGGTGACCGGGCCGGCGTCGGCGCTGACGTTCGGCTACGCGAACGGCACGGCGGCGGCGCGCCCGGCGGACGTCGCGGTCGACGGCACGGTGGTGGCCACGGGCGTGCCGTTCCCGGCGACCGGCGCGTGGACGACGTGGAGCACGGTGATGCGTCCGGTGGCCTTGGCCGCGGGGGCGCACACGGTCCGCGTCACGGCGACGACGGCCGACGGCCCGGCGAACCTGGACTACCTGGACGTTTCGCCCTAGGCCGGTGTCCCGGACTACCGGGCGGAGCCGCGGGAGTCGTAGGCCCGGCGGGCCGCTTCGACCCGGTCGAGGTTGGGTGACCATTCGGCGAGGGTTGCGAACATCGGGCCGAGGCTGCGGCCCAGGTCGCTGATCTCGTACTCCACGCGCGGCGGCACTTCGGCGTGGTAGGTGCGCGTGACCAGGCCGTCGCGCTCCAGTTGCCGCAGCCGCTGGGTGAGCACCTTCGGGGTGATCGTGGCGATGCGGCGCTCCAGTTCGACGAACCGCTGGCGCCCGTATTCGTTGAGCGCCCACAGGATCGGTGTCGTCCAGCGGCTGAAGACGATGTCGACGATGGGGGCGATCGGGCAGGCCAGCTCGGGTGTGGTCTCGGTCACTTCCGGCGCCTCCGTCCAATACTTTCCTCTAGGTACCTACTATACCGGGGAAGGTAGCGTCGCTCGCATGATCGTAGTGACTGGAGCGACGGGAAACGTCGGACAACCGCTGGTGCAGGCTCTCGAGTCGGCGGGTGAACAAGTGCGGGCCGTGTCCCGCCGCGGGCCGTTTCCGGGTGACTTGTCGGACGCGGCGTCCCTGCGTCCGGCTTTCGAGGGGGCGTCGGCGGTGTTCCTGTTGCTGCCGCCGGACTTCCGGGGTCCGTTGGAGCCGGTGCTGGAGCAGGTCGGCGGGGCGCGGGTGGTGTTGTTGTCGTCGCAGGGCGTCGGAACGGGACGGCACCCGGCGTTCTTCGAGGACGCCGTGCGTGGCTCGGGTCTGGAGTGGACGGTGCTGCGCCCGGGCGGGTTCGCGTCGAACGCGGTGCAGTGGGCGGAAAGCGTGCGTTCGTCCCGGACGCTGTCGGCACCGTTCGGCGACGTCGGGCTGCCGGTGATCGACCCGTCGGACATCGCTTCGGTGGCCGCTGCCGCACTCCTCGACTCCTCGCACGGGGGTCGCACGTACGAACTGACGGGGCCCGCGCCGGTGACGCCGCGCGAGCAGGCGGCGGCGATCGGAGAGGCGCTGGGGGAGCCGGTGCGGTTCGTCCCGCAGACGCGGGAGGAGGCGTTCTCGGCCATGTCGGGCTTCATGCCCGCGCAGGTGGCGGAGGCCACGCTGGACATCCTGGGGGCGCCGTCGCCGGCGGAGCAGCGGGTGAGCCCGGACGTCTCCCGGGTGCTGGGCCGCCCGCCGCGTCCGTTCTCGGAGTGGGCGGCCCGCAACGCGGCGGTGTTCAAGTGAGCGAACTGTCCTATGTGGACTCCGGAACCGGTGCGCCGGTGGTGTTCCTGCACGGCAACCCGACGTCCTCGTACTTGTGGCGCAACGTGCTGCCGTCGGTCCCCGGGCGCCGGCTGGCGCCGGACCTGATCGGCATGGGCGCCTCGGACCGGCCGCCGATCGAGTATTCGTTCGACGACCACGCGCGCTACCTGGAGAGGTGGTTCGACGCTCTGTCCTTGGACGACGTGGTCCTGGTGGGCCACGACTGGGGCGGAGCGCTGGCCGCGGACTGGGCGTCGCGGCACCCTTCGCGGGTTCGCGGGTTGGCGTTCACCGAGGCGGTCCTGAAGCCGATGACGTGGGAGGAGTTCCCGGCGGCCGGAGCGGAGGTGTTCCGCGCGCTCAAGGCGCCGGGCGTCACCGATCTTCCGGAGGTCATGCTGCCCCCGGAGTACGCGGACGTGTATCCGACACCGGCGTCCCGGATCCCGTTGCTGCGCTGGGCCCGGTCCCTGCCCCTGGGCGGCTCACCGGCCGAGGTGGTGGCCCGGATCGAGAAGTTCGACGGCTGGCTGGCGTCGTCGCGGGAGGTGCCGAAGCTGCTGATCACGTTCGACCCGGGGCCCGACACGATGCTGACGCGGCCGATGCTGGAGTGGATGTCCGAGACGTTCGCGTCGCTGGAGGTGGTCCACCACCCCGTGGTGGCGGGCCACCACACGCCGGAGGAACAGCCGGGGTTGATCGCCTCGACGTTGACCGCGTGGCTGGCTCGGGTGCGTTCGTCGTAGCGAGGTCCGGGTGCGGTACTACTCGCCTCGCACCTTGCTGATCGGGTACCACTGCGGCGGCTCGCCCTTCTTCACCAGGAGCAGCCGGTCGCCGTCGACCTGGACGACCTGCCAGTTGCCCTCGTCCGCGGCGGCGAGCTCGGGAATCGACACGGTGACGCCCGAGCTCTCGGCGGGCTTCGACGCCGCGGGTGCGGCATGGGCCGACGCATAGCCGCGGGCGAGCAGGTCCGCGGCGAACACGATCGCCATGGCCCCGATGATCGCGATGGCCAGCGCCGCTTGCGAACCGGAGCCGGGGTCGGGCCCGAGGAGCTTCGAACTCCAGCCGGTGAAGTTGTCGACGATCAGCGTCACGGCGCCGATGAACGCGGTACCGAGGGTGAGGTTGGCCGCGCCGGTCGGTATCGGGTCCGCCGCATTGTCGGTCGTCCCCTTGCCGAGCACCTTGTTGACCATCTTCTCGATCACGTTGGGCATCTGTGCGCTCCTCGCCGGGCGGTACGAGGGGCCCCGGCCCCTCCGGTCGATGACATAGTCGCCCGAGGGATCGGATGCGTAACGTCCCGTCAACGGCCCGGGAACCCGGGGCACAGCGCTGACCGGGGCGGGACTGGTGGCCCGGCTCTCGGCGGTGGGCCGGGCCACCTGATCTTCACCCGCGCCACCCCGCCGCCGTGCTCACCAGCCGGGTCGACCGTCTCGGCGAGCTGCGGACCCGGTTCCGCGACAGGCCGGCTACTCCGGCAGCCGCGTCCGAGGTGCCCCGCCCGGCGCCGGCAGGTGGTGCCGGAACAGCGTCAACGCCTGTTTGGCGGCAAGGGTGAACAGTCCCATGGTGATGTCCGGCTGGCCGAACACGACGAGGAGGAGGGACCCTTCGACGGGAAAGACGCAGACGTAGCCGGAGCTGCCTTCGAACATCGCACTGCGGGACTCGCCGATCCTGGCCTGGGCGGTGAACTGCGCGGCGAGCCCGACGGCCGCCGCCGACATCGCGGCTACGCTGTCGGCCTCGACGGCCCTGGTGTCGTCGGCCAGGACCAGGCCGTCGTGGGTGGCCACGAGCAGCCCGGCCACCTGGTCGAGCTGCTCGCGGATCCGGTGCAGTACCTCGAGCGTCTGGTCGGAGTCGAGCGGGGGGCGCTTGACCGCCCGGTCCGGTGGTGGGCCGCCGGTTTCCGGTGCCGGCTTGCGTACCGGCAGGGGTGTGCGGGAGGGCTGGCTGTGGGTGTCGGCACTCGTCATACGGACAGGCTGGTCTCGATGCGCTTGAGGCTGTGCCGGGCGAGCGCGAGGTTCGCTCGCTCGCGGTCCAGCACGAGGTAGAGGAACAGGGTGGAGTTGCCGCGGGCCGACAGCGGCCGGATCACGTGGTACTGGCGGCGAAGGGTGATGAGGATGTCCTCGATGCTGTCGTCGAGACCGAGCGAAGACATCACGCGCAGTTTCGCCCGCACGACTTCGGTGTTGCCCGCCGCCGCGATGTCCAGGTCGAGCCAGTCGCCACCGCCCAGGGAACCGAGGGACATCCCGCTGTCGTAGTCGACGAGGGTCGCGCCGACGGCGCCGGGAATGCTCATCGCTTCTTTCAACGCCAGATCGATCGTCATGGGAAAGCTGTCCTCCAGTAGGGCGATCATGAGCTATGTCCACAATCGACCGCTCGGGGACCCGGGTTCGTCCATCCGGCGGGTCAATTGTGCAGGCATGTGACGTTATGTGTCGGCGGCAGTTTCAAGTACGGCCGTTCGGAGCAACTTTCATTTCAGCTCGTTAATTTCTTTCCTGTACTGCAATATGTTTCGGAATTCATTTTCTGTGACCGGTGCTCAAATGAGCACTGAATCAGGTTCTGCAATTTGCAGTTCGCAATTGGCGTGCGCGAGTTCGGTGGGACGGGCGAGCGGCAGCCGTTGCCCCGACAGCGGAACTCGCCGAACAGGTGGAGTCGGCGGGGGCGTGCACGGAGGTAGTGGGTCAGGGTCCTGCCGTCGCGGGTCTGGACGGCGGCGTCAGAGTCGCTCGGTGATCGATGGTTGCTCAGCTGGGAAAACTGGCCCGAGGACCCGATTGCGCACGGGCACACCTTCGAATAGGAGCGTCACTGAGCGCGGTGCCGGCTCCCGAGCCGGATCGGCCGACACGAAAAAGGCTGAACCCGCAGGTCCAGCCCTTCCGGTCGGGATGACAGGATTTGAACCTGCGACCCTCCGCTCCCAAAGCGGATGCGCTACCAAGCTGCGCCACATCCCGAGGCACCCCCAGGGGGGTGTGTGGTCAGCCTAGCGGGTCACGCTAAGCTGACCTCGCACCCGGGTACCTCCGGGGGCACGCGGGTGTAGCTCAATGGTAGAGCCCTAGTCTTCCAAACTAGCTACGCGGGTTCGATTCCCGTCACCCGCTCCAAACGACGCGGCGTCCGCCTCCAGGGACGCCGCTATGACGTCCAGCAGCTTGTCCGTGTCCACCGGCTTCGTGATGTAGTCGTCCGCGCCGCTGGCCAGGGTGCGGGCGCGGTCCTCGGGTGTTGCCTTCGCCGTGACCGCGATCACCGGCAGGTCCGCGTTGGCCGCCTCGGCCCGGATCGCCGCGATCGTCGCGTTGCCGTCCAGCTCCGGCATCATCACGTCCATCAGCACCAGCGCCGTGTCCTCGTTGCGCTCCAGTGCCCGGATTCCGTCCACGCCCGTCTCCGCGTAGACCACCTCCAGGCCCGCCTGCTCCAGGACCGCCGCCAACGCGAAGACGTTCCGCAAATCGTCGTCGACGATGAGGACCTTCTCGCCGTGGAAGCGCTTCGGCGTCACGTCCGGGGCCGCCACCAGGACCGTGCTCGGGACCGGAGGCAGCCGCGGGGACGACAGCGCCGTCACGGCCGGGTCCACCAGGTTGGCCGCCGCCACCGGGAGGTACAGCGTGAACGTCGAACCGACGCCCGGCTCGCTCACCACCCGCAGCTCGCCGCCCAGGAGCTCGGTCAGCTGCTGGCTGATGTTCAGCCCCAGGCCCGTTCCGCCGTACTTGCGGCTCGTCGTGCCGTCCGCCTGGCGGAACGCCTCGAAGATCACCGCCAGCTTCTCCTCCGGGATCCCGATGCCCGTGTCCTCGACCGCGAACGCGATGATGCCGGGCGCGCTCCGGAGCGCTTCCTGCTCGACTTCCGCCGGGTCCGCCGCCCGGATGTGGAGGCGGACGCCGCCCTCGTCGGTGAACTTCGCCGCGTTCGACAGCAAATTCCTGAGGATCTGCTGGAGCCGGTGCTCGTCGGTGTGGACGCTGCCCGGCACCGGCGGGTCGATGTGGACCGCGAACTCCAGGCCCTTGTCCGCCGTCAACGGCCGGCACAGGGACTCGACGTAGTCCACCAGCTCCGGCAGCGTGATGTCGGTCATCTGCAGGTCGAGCCGGCCCGCCTCGACCTTGGCCAGATCCAGTATGTCGTTGATCAGCTGCTGCAGGTCCGACCCGGCCGCGTAGATCGTCTTCGCGAACTGGATCTGCTTCTCCGTCAGGTTGCCCTCGGGGTTCTCCGACAGCAGCTTCGCCAGGATCAACGCGCTGTTCAGCGGCGTCCGCAGCTCGTGCGACATGTTCGCCATGAACTCGGTCTTGTACTGCGACGCCACCGTCAGCTGCCCGGCACGCTCCTCCAGCTCCTGGCGCGCCTGCTCGATCTCGCTGTTCTTGACCTCGATGTCGCGGTTCTGCTGGGCCAGCAGCGCGGCCTTCTCGGCCAGCTCGGTGTTGGACCGCCGCAGCTCGCCCTGCTGGGCCTGCAGCTGCTCCGACCGCGCCCGCAGCTCCTGGGCCAGCCGCTGCGACTCGGTCAGCAGCGCTTCGGTCCGCGAGTTGGACAGGATCGTGTTGACGTTGACGCCGATCGTGTGCCGCAGCTGCTCCAGCAGGTCCTGGTGCACCGTGCTGAACTCGTTGACCGAGGCCAGCTCCAGCACCCCGAGCACCTCGCCCTGGAACAGCACCGGCAGCACGATGAGGTTCACCGGCGACGCCGAGCCGAGCCCGGACGACACCAGCGCGTACTCCGGCGGCGCGTCCTGGACCAGGATCGTGCGGTGGTCGACGGCGGCCTGCCCGATCAGCGACTCGCCGATCGCGAACCGCAGCCCGGCGCGCGACTGGGCGAGGCCGTAGGCGGCGATGCACTCGAGCACCGTGCCGTCGCGGTCGTCGTCGCGGGCCAGGAAGAACGCGCCCTGCTGCGCCCGGACCAGCGGGGCCAGCTCGGACAGGATCAGCGCGGCGACCGACGCCAGGTCGCGGTGCCCCTGCATCCGGCCCGACAGCTGCGCGAGGTTCGTCTTCAGCCAGTCCTGCTCGCGGTTGGTCCTCGTCGTCTCCTTGAGGTTCGCGATCATCTGGTTGATGTTGTCCTTGAGGTCCGCGACCTCGCCGGACGCGTCGACCGTGATGTGCCGGGTCAGGTCGCCCGCCGTCACCGCCGTCGCCACCTGCGCGATCGCGCGGACCTGCGTGGTCAGGTTCCCGGCCAGCTGGTTCACGCTCTCGGTGAGCCGCTGCCAGGTGCCGGACACGCCGTCGACCTCGGCCTGGCCGCCGAGCTTGCCCTCGGTGCCGACCTCGCGCGCCACGCGCGTGACCTCGGAGGCGAACGCCGAGAGCTGGTCGACCATCGTGTTCATCGTGGTCTTGAGTTCCAGGATCTCGCCGCGGGCGTCGACGTCGATCTTCTTCGTCAGGTCGCCCCGCGCGACCGCGGTGGTCACCTGGGAGATGTTGCGCACCTGGCTGGTCAGGTTGTGCGCCATGAAGTTGACGTTCTCGGTCAGGTCCTTCCAGGTCCCGGCCACGCCGGGGACGCGCGCTTGGCCGCCGAGGATGCCTTCGGTACCGACCTCGCGCGAGACGCGGGTGACCTCGTCGGCGAACGCGCGCAGCGTCTCGACCATGCCGTTCAGCGTCTCGGCGAGCGCCGCGACCTCGCCCTGGGCGTCGATCGAGATCTTCTTCGACAGGTCGCCGTTGGCCACGCCGGCCGCCACGGTGGCGATGCTGCGCACCTGGTCGGTCAGGTTGGTGGCCATGACGTTGACGTTGTCGGTGAGGTCCTTCCACGTGCCCGCGACGCCGCGGACGGTGGCCTGGCCGCCGAGCTTGCCTTCGGTGCCGACTTCGCGGGCGACGCGGGTGACTTCGTCGGCGAAGGCGGAGAGCTGGTCCACCATCGTGTTCAGCGTCGTCTTGAGTTCGAGGATCTCGCCGCGGGCGTCGACCGAGATCTTCTGGGTCAGGTCGCCCTTCGCGACCGCCGACGTCACCTGGGCGATGTTCCGGACCTGGTCGGTCAGGTTGTTCGCCATGAAGTTGACGTTGTCGGTGAGGTCCTTCCAGGTCCCGGCGACGCCGGGCACGGTGGCCTGGCCGCCGAGCTTGCCTTCGGTGCCGACCTCGCGGGCGACGCGGGTGACTTCGTCGGCGAAGGCGGACAGCTGGTCCACCATCGTGTTCAGCGTGTCCTTGAGCTCGAGGATCTCGCCCCGGGCGTCCACCGCGATCTTCTGCGTCAGGTCGCCGCGCGCGACGGCGGTGGCGACCTGGGCGATGTTGCGCACCTGGGTGGTCAGGTTGTTCGCCATGAAGTTCACCGACCCGGTGAGGTCGCGCCAGGTGCCGGCGACGCCCGGGACCTGCGCCTGCCCGCCCAGCTGGCCCTCGGTACCGACCTCGCGGGCGACGCGGGTGACTTCGTCGGCGAACGCGGACAGCTGGTCGACCATCGTGTTCATGGTCGTCTTGAGCTCGAGGATCTCGCCGCGGGCGTCGACGGTGATCTTCTGGGTCAGGTCGCCCTTCGCCACGGCCGTGGTCACGTGCGAGATGTTGCGGACCTGGTCGGTGAGGTTGTCGGCCATCTGGTTGACCGAGTCGGTGAGGCTGCGCCACGTCCCGGCCGCGCCGGCCACCTCGGCCTGGCCGCCCAGCTTGCCCTCGCTGCCGACCTCGCGCGCCACGCGCGTGACCTCGCCGGCGAACGCCGAGAGCTGGTCGACCATCGTGTTGAGCGTGTTCTTCAGCTGCAGGATCTCGCCGCGGGCGTCGACGTCGATCTTCTTCGTCAGGTCGCCGTTGGCCACCGCGGTCGCCACCTGCGAGATCCCGCGGACCTGGTCGGTGAGGTTGTCGGCCATCAGGTTGACCGAGTCGGTGAGGTCGCGCCACGTGCCGGCGACGCCCGGGACCTGGGCCTGGCCGCCGAGCTTGCCGTCCGAGCCGACCTCGCGGGAGACGCGGGTGACCTCGTCGGCGAACGACGACAGCTGGTCCACCATGGTGTTGATGGTGTTCTTGAGCTCGAGGATCTCGCCGCGGGCGTCGACGTTGATCTTCTGGGTCAGGTCGCCGCGGGCGACGGCGGTGGTGACCTGGGCGATGTTGCGGACCTGCTCGGTGAGGTTGTCGGCCATGAAGTTGACGGAGTCGGTCAGGTCGCGCCAGGTCCCGGACACACCCGGGACGACCGCCTGGCCGCCGAGACGTCCCTCACCCGCGATCTCGCGGGAGAGCCTCGTCACCTCGGCGGCGAACCTCGACAGCTGCGCGATGAGGCCGTTGACCGTCTTCGCCAGCGTGGCGTACGCGCCCTGCAGCGGGCGGCCGTCCAGGGTCAGGGTCATCGGCTGGGAGAGGTCGCCCTCGGCGACCGCGCCGAGCACCCGGTCCAGCTCGATGGTGGGCCGCGTGAGGTCCTCGACCAGGCCGTTGACGCTGTCGACGGCGGTGCTCCAGCCGCCGGGGCCGACCTCGGCCTCCAGCCGCTCGCTCAGCCTGCCGTCCTGGCCGACGGCCGCGCGCACCCGCAGCAGCTCGCTGACCAGCCGCTGGTTGCGTTCGGCGATGTCGTTGAACGCGACCGCGAGCTGCGCCGAGATGCCGTCGCCGTGCGGGACGAGCCGCCGGCGGAAGTTGCCGTCCCCGAGATCCCGCACCGCCACGAGCAGCCGCTCCAGCGCCGCCGCCTCGCTCTGGGATTCCGTTGTCATGTGTGCCGACCCTCTCCACCACGCATGCGCCAGCCATGGTCCTCGACCCAGCGTGTCATGATTCGCCCTACACTTCGAGCCAGTCCGCCCGCTCACGCGGTAACCGTGCGATAGCAGTCCGGAGGCAGGAGGTCCGTGCATGGTGTCACGTCCGGCCCCGGCCTCGGCGGCCCTGCCGCCGATGACCGGTGAGGACGCGCCGCCGGGCTTCGACGCCTTCGGGCGGGCCGTCCTCGAAGACGTGCGCGACGCGGTGTTCCTCCAGGACGCCGACGGCGCGCTGCGCTGGGCGAACCCGGCGGCACACACGCTGACCGGCGGCGCCGAGCCGCGGCTGCACCCGATCGCCGAAACTCCGACATCAGGGGCTTCGCCCCTGGCCGGGGGCTCCGCCACCCGGACCCCCGTAAGCCAGGTGGTCGGCCACGTCGAAGTGGCGGGCAACCGCCGCCCGGCCCGGATCCGCGCCCTGCCCGGCGGCTGGCACGCCTGGACCGTGCCCGCGGAAGACGTTTTACAGCGGCACGTCGGCGACTTCCTGGCCGAGGCCGGTCCCCGGCTGGCCGCCGCGCGCGGGCGTCACGGCACCGCGCGGGTGATCGCCGAGCTGGCCGCGTCCGCGCTGGCCGAGACGGTCTTCGTGCTGCTGCCGACCACCCGCGGCCGCTGGGAGTGGTGGAGCTGCGAGCGCCCGTCGGCGCACGGCCACGGCCGGATCCGCCGGGTCCCCGCGCAGGTCGCGCCGGTGCTGGCGGCGACGTTCGTGGCCACCGGGAAGCCGCAGGTGGCCCCCGTTCCGGCACCCGAGGTCGCCACCCTGCCGTCGGTCGTAGCCGATCGGTTCGCCGGCCACGCCGAGGTCGCGGTGGTGTCGCTGGGCCCGAACAGCGGCTCCGGCGTCACCGGTGCACTGCTGCTGGGCCGCAAGGCCGACCCGGAGTTCGGCGCCGAGCAGGGCCGGGCGGTCGTCGAGTTCGCCAAGGCGGCCGGGACGGCGCTGGCCAACGCGCAGCGCTACGCCCGCCAGGAGGAAGCCACGCGCGGCCTGGAGACCACGCTGCGCCCGGTCGACCCGCCCGAGCTGGACGGCGCCCGGTTCGAGACCTGGTACGAGCCGGCTGCCGGCGTGCTCGCGGTCGGCGGCGACTTCTACGACGTCCTCGCGCACGACGACGGCAGCGCGTTCCTGGTGCTCGGCGACATCTGCGGCAAGGGCGCCGAGGCCGCGGCGCTGACCGGGCGGGTCCGGCACGCGCTGACCGCGCTCGCCATGGTCGAGCGCGACGGCCGGACCCTGCTGCGGCTGCTCAACGAGCTGCTCATCGCCGGCGGCAGCAGCCGGTTCGCCACGCTGGTGCTCGGCACGGCCCGGCCGTCGGACGGCGGCGTCGGCCTGACGCTGGCCTCCGGCGGGCACCCGGCGCCGCTGATCGTCCGCCGGGGCGGCGTGGTCGAGGAGGTCACCGTCCCGGGGACGCTGGTCGGGATCTCGCCGCAGGCCCGGTTCGCCGAGGCGGAGGTGCGGCTGGAACGCGGCGACGTCTGCCTGCTCTACACCGACGGCATCACCGAAGCCCGCAACCGGCACGACCAGACGGAGCTGTTCGGCGACGACCGGCTGCGCGCGGTGCTGGCGACCGCGGCGGGCCAGCCCGCCCGGGAGGTCGTGCGGCGGCTGCGCCAGGCCGTGCGCGACTGGCTCGGCAGCTCCGCCCACGACGACATCGCGGTGCTGGCCGTGGAGTGCTCCGACTGACCGGATGTCCTGTGTGGACTGGGTTTGACCGCCCCCGGAGGGGGTAATTCCTTCGTGCATCGATCCCGACGGAGGAAGTTTCATGGCGAACGCACTGCAAGGACGCCGCGTCGCGATCCTGGCCGCGGACGGAGTCGAACAGGTCGAACTGGAGCAGCCGCGCCAGGCCGTCCTCGACGAGGGCGCGACGGTGGAGCTGGTGTCGCTGGACACCGGTGAGATCCAGGCGATGAACGGCGACATCGACAAGGGCGACCGGTTCACGGTCGACCGCAAGGTGGCCGACGTCGGCATCGGCGACTTCGACGCGCTGCTGCTCCCGGGCGGCACGATGAACCCCGACAACCTCCGGACGAACGGCGAAGCGGTCAAGTTCGTCGGTGATTTCGTCCGCGCGGGCAAGCCGGTGGGCGTCATCTGCCACGGTCCGTGGACGCTCGTCGAAGCGGATGTCGTACGCGGCCGGACGCTGACGTCGTTCCCGAGCATCCGGACCGACCTGCGTAACGCCGGCGCCACGGTCGTCGACGAAGAAGTCGTAGTCGACAACGGCCTGGTTTCGAGCCGCAATCCGGACGACCTGCCGGCGTTCTGCCGGACGGTCGTGCGGGAGTTCGCGGGCTGACGTCCTTTGTGGACATTCATCCGGTCGTGTCCTTAAGTCCGGCTTAAATCTGTTGGCTTTCGGCGCCCCGGCGGAGGACGCTGGGAATGTGACCAGGATCGCCCGTGGAGAGGAGGTGGACGCAATGACAGTGCAGGCACGCCGCTACGGCCGCTGGTGCCGGGAGCACTTCGACGTGGTCGCCGCCCAGGGCGTTCCCGCTCCCCGGCCCGCCGATGCCACCGAGGTCCCGGCGGAGCCGGAGCCGGAGCCCGTCCGGCCGGTCGTCGAACAGCCGCAGGGCTGACGCAGCGCACGAAGAAGCCGCCCCGGTCGTGACCGGGGCGGCTTCTTTCGCGTCATCCGTGGTAGCTGCGGCGGCGGTACCAGACCCGCCTCGGGCCGGGTGCGCCGATGCGCGTGATGACGTCGGTCAGCACGGCCCCGATGACCAGCCAGATGACCGCGGCCAGGCCGTCGTTGCAGAACACCCGGAACTTCTCGTTGTCCGGGGTGAAGAGGTTGCGCAGGCCGAGGGAGACGCCGGCCGACCATTCGGAGATGAGGTGCGCGAAGCCGTTAGCCGCGTTCGCCTCGCCGAACACCAGCAGGATGTGCACGGCGAGCACCAGCGCGAACACGCCGCGCACGAGGTGGATGAGGGCGTTGACCGTGCGCACGATCCGGATGCGCGGGTGGGTGCGCTCCACGACTTCTTCGGCCGGAGCCGGTTCGTACGGCGGTTCGTACGGTTCTTGGGGCGGGGGATACGGCATCGACGTCGCCGTCCTTTCGACTGTCCGATGTGGACGTACCTGGGCGAGCGGGAGCAACACCGGGGGATACCCGTCACCCGGGCGAGCGAACCACATGTTCCCCAAACTTCCCTGACTCTTGACATGGTAGGGTAGTTTGCGGAACATAAGGAGGGTCATGGCGCAGGAGGTCTTCTCCGTCGAACAGGTCGCCGCGAAGCTCGGGCTGCACGTCCGGACGGTCCGGAACTACGTGCGGGACGGGCGGCTCAAGGCGGTCCGGATCGGCAAGCAATACCGGATCGCCGCCGACGATCTCGAGGCCTTCACCGGGCTGCCGGTGGCGGAACCGCGGCCGGACCGGCCCGTCGCCGAACTTTCGAGCGTCGCCGAGGTCAGCGGCGTCGACCGGGCGACGGCCGACCGGATCGCCACCGTGGTCGTCGCCTCGGTGAACGGGCCGCGGGACGGGGGTGAGCGGCCCCTGCGCGTCGAGACCATCTACGACAAGGAGCGCGCCACCATGAAGATCATCGTGCTCGGCGACCTCGCCGCCGGCGCCGAGCTGCTGCGCTTCGTGGCCTCGTTCACCGAAGGCCTGTCGTGACCACCGTCTACCGCTCGGCCGAAGGCGCGGAAGCGGTCCGTCGGCGCTACGACGCCCTCCTCGAAGACTGGCCGGTGCCGTCCGAAACGCGCACTTTCGAGACCCGCCTCGGCGACACCTTCGCCGTGGTCTCCGGTCCGGTGGGCGCGCCGCCGGTCGTTGCGCTGCAGGGCTCCGGGGGCACCGCCGCGCACTGGCTGCCCGACATCGCGACGCTCGCCGGACACCTGCGCGTGCACGCCGTCGACGCGCCCGGGGAGCCGGGCCGGACCGTCGAAGCGCGGCCGCCGCTCGGGTCGCCGGCCTACGCCGAGTGGCTCGACGACGTCCTCGACGCGCTCGGACTGCCCCGCGCGGCCTTCCTCGGCACCTCGCTGGGCGGCTGGTGGGCACTCGACTACGCGCTCCGCCGTCCGGAGCGCGTCGCGGCGCTGGTGCTGGTCAACCCGTCCGGGATCGGCCGGCGCCGGGTCGCGCCGCTGCTCGGGTTCGCCGCCTACAGCCTGTTCGGCGCCTGGGGACGGCGGCGTTCGCTGGCCATGGTCGCGAAGGGCAGCCCCGCCGACCCGGCGCGGCGCGCGATCGGCGAGTTCACCCTGGCGACGTTCGAGCACTTCAAGCCGCGGCTGGAGCCGATCCCGGTCTTCCCGGTGGAGCGGCTGCGCGAACTCGCCATGCCGGTGCAGGCCCATTTCGGCGCGCACGACGTCCTCCTCGACCAGCGCGACGCCGCGGCGAAGCTGCGGGAAGCCCGGCCGGACGCCGACGTCCGGCTGGCCGAGGACGCCGGGCACTTCCTGCCCGGCTGGGCGGAGTCCACCGTGAAGTTCTTGAGGGGAGCAGGATCGTGATCGACCAGCGCCACGGCACCGGGGTGTGGTTCGTGCCGGCCGAAGGGCCGGACCTGGCCACCGAGCAAGACGCCGTCGACCTCGTCGGCGCCACCTACGGGCAGGCCGTCGACGTCCTCGTCGTGCCGGTCGAGCGGTTCCCCGCCCGGTTCTTCGACATGCACACCAAGCTCATCGGGCACTTCTTCTCGAAGATCGTCCAGTACGGCTTCCGGCTGGTGCTGCTCGGCGACGTCGGCGGGCACGTCGAGGCGAGCACGGCCTTCCGGGACGTCGTGCGGGAGTCGAACCGCGGCCGGAACGTCTGGTTCGTGGCCGACCTCGCCGAGCTCGACGCCCGGCTGGCCGCCGCGCGCTGAGCCGCGCGGTGGAACCTCGCGCTGGAGGGGCAACCCCCTCCCGCGCGGCACGTCCAGGTGATCATGAGAATCCCGGCGCTGCTCGCGTCCGTCCTCTCCCTCCTGGCCGTGGTGGTCTCGCCCGCGACGGCGGAAACCGTTGTCCCGAGGGGGTTCCGGCCCGCATCGACGAGCTGGACGAGCCCCGCCACCGGGTACGTCCTCGGCTACTCGCCCTGCGGGAAGTCGTGGTGCCCGGCGCTGCTGGGCACGGCCGACGGCGGAACGCACTGGCGGCGCCTCGGCGCGCCGCCGATGGCGTTGCCGGACAACCACAACCACGTCGCGCTGACGTTCGCCGGCGACCGCGTCGGGTACGTCAGCGACGGCGTCCACGTGCTGTCCACGCGCGACGGCGGCGCGAGCTGGCACCCGGTCGGCCTGGCCGGGGCGCGGGAGCCCTACTACGTTTCGAAGATCACCGAAACCGCCGGCCGGGTCTTCGCCGTCCTCACCACCTACGGCGAGGGCCACGGCTCGACGCGGCTGTACTCCGGCGCCGCCGGCTCGCCGGTGCTGGTCCCGGTGCCCGGCTTCGCGGTCGATGGCGGGATCACCTACGGCGACCTGGCCGTCGGCGGTGGCCTGCAGGTCGCGCTCGGCGCGGACTACGGCACGGAGAAGTACTGGACCTCGCGCGACGGCGTCCGCTTCACCCCGGCCGGACCGCCGTGCCCGGCCGGGTCGGTCGCCTCGCTCGCCGGGGTCCGCGACCGGCAGGTCGTGGCCCTGTGCAGCAGCAGCCCCGGTTCGCCGCAGCCCGGGTCGACCGAGCGGCAGCTGCGCCACGCGGCGAAGCTCGGCGGGACGTTCAGCGGTGGTGACGCGGCGCCCTTCGCGGGGATCACGCAGGGCTTCGCCGCGGCGTCGCCGATGTCGGCCACGGTCGCGGCCGAAGGTGGCGGCACCGGGTTCCTGCACAGCACGGCCGACGGCGGCCGCACCTGGACGACGACAGTTCTGTCCGACCGTGGGCTCTGCCTGACCGATCTCGACTTCCCCGGCGGCGGCGTCGGGGTCGTCGTCGACGGTCAGCCGGACGCCGACGGCGGTTCCGCCCTGTACCGGACCACCGACGGCGGACACAACTGGCGCGAAGTGCGAATCGGGTAATAGTCCCTGGCAGGTAAGGCCCTTCGGCCCGGTTCACTTGGTGAACGGCATGTCGTAGTCTGAGCACTGTCCGTTGCCGGACAAAGGTGGCCGGGCCCGGGGCAGGGGCCGGCGCCACAGACGAGGGAGAACAGTCGATGACGCCTGGCGACCTGCGGTCCGGAACCGAGGGAGGCTCGGCGTCCCTCGATTTCTCCAAGGCGAGCCTGGCCCGGCTGTCGGACGCGCTGCTGGGCGGCCACGACCACTACGAGGTCGACCGCGAAGCGATGCGGCGCCTGCTGGCGATCGCGCCCGGCGCGCACACGATGGCGAAGGAGCACCGCGACTGGCTGGTGCGCGCGGTCCGGTTCCTCGCCGGGAAACGCGGCATCGACCAGTTCCTCGACCTGGGCTCCGGCATGCCGACCGCGGAGAACACCCACCAGGTGGCCCAGCGGTACAACCCGGACGCGCAGGTGGTGTACGTCGACAACGACCCGGTCGTGCAGGTGCACGGCCGGGCGCTGCTCGAGGAGAACTACCTGACCCACGTGACGGGCGCGGACCTGACCCGCCCGGCGGAGACGCTGGCCGACGAGGTCGTCAAGGAGTACCTCGACTTCACCCGGCCGGTGGCGCTGATCCTGACGTCGATCGTCCACCACATCGACGACTACGGGCGCGCGAAGTCGATCGTCGCGGAGTACGTGGCGGCGCTCGCGCCCGGCTCGTACCTGCTGCTCACGCACCACTTCGACCCGGAAGAGGACTCGCCCCGCCAGGAACTGGCGCGCCTGCTGGAGACGAGCTTCCAGGGCACCGGGCTGGGCAGCGTCCACCGCACCCGGGAGCAGATCACGGCGTTCTTCGAAGGCACCGAGCTGCTCCGGCCGGGGCTGGTCTACCTGCACGAATGGTGGCCCGACGGGCCCCGCATCCACCCGTTGAGCGAGCTGAACTTCCTGACCCTGGGCGGAGTCGCCCGCAAGCAATGAGCTTTGCCGCGGCTCGTCGTGAGTGGTTAGGGCGGTTCTAACCGCCCTAACCACTCACGACGGGGGTGCGGGTCAGGCGGCGTTGAAGGTGTCCGGGTCCGGGCCGGTGCGCTCGCCGCGGTCCAGCGGGGTCAGCGAGTCCAGCTCCTCCTCCGAGAGGGTGAACCCGAACAGGTCGAAGTTCTCCGCGATCCGTGACGGCGTCACGGACTTCGGGATCACGACGTTGCCCAGCTGCAGGTGCCAGCGCAGCACGATCTGCGCCGGCGTGCGGCCGTGCTTGACCGCCAGGTCCGCGACGATCGGGTCGCCCAGCAGCGAGCCGCCCTTGGCCAGCGGGCTCCACGCCTCGGTCGCGATGCCGTGCTTCGCGTCGAACTCGCGGACCTCCTGCTGCTGCAGGTAGGGGTGGAGCTCGATCTGGTTGACGGCCGGGGCGACGTCGGCCGCGTCGAGCAGTCGCTCGAGGTGCGCGGGCTGGAAGTTGGACACGCCGATCGCGCGGACGCGTCCGTCGGCGTGCAGCTTCTCGAACGCCTTCCACGTGTCGAGGTACTTGTCGCGCTCCGGCGTCGGCCAGTGGATCAGGTACAGGTCCAGCTGCTCCAGGCCCAGCTTCTTCATGCTCTCGTCGAAGGCCTTGAGCGTCGTGTCGTAGCCCTGGGCGGAGTTCCACAGCTTGGTGGTGACGAACAGCTCGTCGCGGGCGATGCCGGACTCGGCGATCGCCTGGCCGACGCCCTTCTCGTTGCCGTAGATGGCGGCGGTGTCGATGCTGCGGTAGCCCGCTTCGAGGGCGGCCTTCACGGCGGCGGTGGTCTCGTCGTCCGGGACCTGGAACACGCCGTAGCCCAGTTGGGGCATCCGCACGCCGTTGTTGAGTTCGATCACGGGCACGCTGGTCACGAGGGTTCCTTTCGGTGGGAGGTTCATCGGGCGGGTACCCGTTCCCCGGCTTCGAAACTAGCCGGGGCCTTGCGGTCGAGCAGGCCGGAGACGAGCGCGACGGCGAGGCCGGCCGCGGCGAGCACCGCGCCTATCCAGTTGGGGGCGGTGTAGCCGAGGCCGGCGCCGATGGCCTGGCCGCCGAGCCACGCGCCGCCGGCGTTGCCGAGGTTGAACGCGGCGATGTTCGCCGCCGAGGCCAGCGCCGGGGCGCCTTCGGCCTTGGCCATCACGCGGGCCTGCAGCGGCGGGACCGTCGCGAACCCGGCCGCGCCGAACAACGCGATCGTGATCGCCGCCGGCACTTTCGCGTGCGCGGTGAAGACGAAGGCGACGAGCACCAGCGCCAGCGCGGCGAGGATGACGTACAGGCTGGGCATCAGCTTGCGGTCCGCGGCCTTGCCGCCGAGCAGGTTGCCGGCGAACAGCCCGGCGCCGAACAGCACGAGCAGCCAGGTGACGGCGCCGCCGGAGAAACCGGCGACTTCGGTCATCATCGGCGCGATGTAGGTGAAGGACGCGAACACCCCGGCGAAGCCGAGCGCGGTCATGGCCAGCGCGAGCCACACCTGCGGGCGGCGGAACACGGCGAGCTCGCCGCGCAGGCCCGCGTCCGGGTGCGGTTCCTGGTGCGGGACGAGGGCGAGGATGCCGATCGCGCCGATCACCCCGAGCGCGCTGACCACCCAGAACGTCGAGCGCCAGCCGAAGGCCTGGCCGAGCGCGGTCCCGGCGGGCACGCCGAGCACGTTGGCCACGGTCAGCCCGGTGAACATCAGGGCGATGGCGCTGGCCTGCTTGGCCGGGGCGACCAGCGAGGCGGCGACGACCGAGCCGACGCCGAAGAACGCGCCGTGCGAGAGGGCCGCGACCACCCGGCCGGTCATCAGCAGGCCGTAGCTCGGGGCCAGCGCCGAGAGCACGTTGCCCGCGATGAACAGGCCCATGAGCGCGACCAGCACGGTCTTGCGCGGGACCCGCGAGGCGAGCGCGGTGAGCACGGGGGCACCGACGACGACGCCGAGCGCGTAGCCGGAGATGAGCAGGCCTGCGGACGGGATCGAGACGCCGAAGTCGGCCGCGACCTCGGGCAGCAGGCCCATGATCACGAACTCGGTGGTGCCGATCCCGAAAGCGCTGATCGCGAGGGCGAGCAGAGCGGCGGGCATGGACTTCCTTCTTCCAGGGTAGGCTTGTGGGCGTGAGCAACTACGAGCGTCCGATATAGTTGCACACGCCGTATATTGCACAGGCTTGATAGTGCAGCGTGCAAGGGAGTACGCGCAAGCCCGGGAGAGGTGAACCGTGTCACTGGACGACGACGCCGTCGAAGCCCGCGCGCAGGGCTGGCGCACGCTGGCCGCGCTGCACGCGCGGATCGAGGACAGGCTGCAGCGCGCGCTCGAGCGCGACCACGAACTGTCGGTGAGCGAGTACAGCGTGCTCGACGCGCTGGCCCGCCAGGACGGCTTCCACCTCCGGATGAACCAGCTCGCCAACGCGGTGGTGCTGAGCCAGTCGGCGACCACCCGGCTGGTCACGCGGCTGGAGGGCCGCGGGCTGCTGGCCCGCTACCTCTGCGCGGACGACCGCCGGGGCATCTACACGGAGGTGACGCCGGCGGGCCAGACGCTGCTGACGGCGGCGCGTCCGACCCACGACACGGCACTGGCGGAAGCCCTCGCCGAAGCCGAGTCCTTGCCGGAACTGGCACCGTTGGTCGCCGCGCTCGGCACCCTCACCTTCACCCCCTGACCCGAGCGCCCCAAGGTGGCCTTCGGTGCGTCCAACGCACCCAAGGCGGCCTTCGGTGCGTTGAGCGCAACCAAGGCCACCTTGGGGCGCTTGCGGAAAGTTTCGGTGCTGTCGCGGCACTTTCGCGTCGTTGCGCGGCAAGAGTTCCTGCGTCCCGGTCAGCGGTACACGACGGAAGTCGGTCCCGTTCGGCGGTGGGATTCGGGCGGGTGCACGCCCTAACCCCTGCTCCATCCGTGGGACCCTTTTGCTGGCCGCGTTCGATAGTTTCGCTGGTCAGAACGATTTCTGTGGCTTTTGTCCACGAAAGGCGCCGTTGACCCGATCGTTTCGCCGCACCTAATTTGTTGAACCACCAGACGAACCGGGGTGGTGTCGGCGTGGACTCCTCCTTTTCGCTCAAACCGGTGCGCCCGGCCGACCAGGCCGCCGTCCGCCGGAGCAACCTGGCGCTGGTGCTGCGGCACCTGCGGGATGCGGGACCCCGCTCGCGGGCGGCGATCGCCGCGGACACCGGGCTGAACAAGGGGACCGTCTCGAGCCTCGTTTCGGAACTCGTCGAGCGCGGGCTGGCGCGGGAAGGCGAGCGCGAACGCGCCGGCGCGGTCGGGCGCCCGGGCACGATCGTCGAGCTGGACGGCCGCGGCGTCGGCGGCATCGGCGTCGAGATCAACGTCGACTACCTGACCGCGCTCGCCCTCGACCTCACCGGCACCGTGCTCTTCGAACAGCGCGTGGCGCTCGACGTCCAAGCCCTTCCGGTGGCGAAGGTGCTCGACGCGGGCGCGGAGCTGACCGCGCGTGCGCTGCGGGAGTGCCGGCGGCTCGGGGTCGTGCCGGCCGGCGTGACCGTCGGCATCCCGGCGCTGGTCGACGTCACGAGCGGCACCGTCGCCTTCGCGCCGAACCTGCACTGGACCGACGTCCCGGTGGTCCGCGGCATCACCGAGCGGCTGACCCGGCGGCTCGGGCCGCCGTCGTTCCCGATCCGCACGGCCAACGACGCGAACCTCGGCGCGCTCGGCGAGTACGCGATGGGCAGCGTCGCCGGGACCGCCGATCTGGTGTACCTGACCGGCGAGATCGGCGTCGGCGGCGGCGTGATCTCCGGAGGACGGCTGCTCGGTGGTGCGGAAGGGTTTTCCGGAGAGGTCGGGCACATCCAGGTCGATCCCGGGGGCCGCGTCTGCGGGTGCGGGCGCCGCGGCTGCTGGGAGACGCTCGTCGGGCTGGCCGGGATGCTGCGGCTCGCCGCGTCGCCGGCCGACCCGGTGCACGACCCGTCGCTCGACCTCGAACAGCGGCTCGACATGATCCGCCGCCGCGCCCAGCTGAAGGACAAGCGGACCCTCGACGCGCTCGCGCAGGTCGGCACCGGCCTCGGCGTCGGCGCGGCCGTGCTGGTCAACGTCTTCAACCCGCGCGTGGTGCTGCTCGGCGGCTACTTCGCCCAGCTGGGCCCGTACCTGCTGGGCCCGATGATGACCGAGCTGGAGGCCCGGGTGATCGCCCCTCGCATCGGGGGCTGCCGCGTCGAGCTGTCCTGGCTCGGGTTCTCCGCGGCCGCGCGCGGCGGGGCGCACGTCGCGCTGCAGGCGGTGTTCGACGACCCGGCGCTGGTGCCGGTGCAGGCGGAAAGGGACAGCGGATGACCGAAGGGAAACGCCTGCCCCCGCCGGCCGATGGACACGGGGTGGGCCTCGGCGCGCCCGGCGAACGAGCGGCGGGCGCGGGCTGAACCACTGACCAGGGAGGAAACATGGGGAAGATCGGTGTCTGGCTGATCGGAGCCCGCGGATCGGTGGCCACCACGGCCGTCGCCGGGGCCGCCGCGATGCGGGCGGGACTCGCCGCGCGCACGGGGTGCGTGACCGAGCTGCCGGACTTCGCCGGGGCGGCGCTGCCCGGCTTGGGGGACCTGGTCTTCGGAGGCCACGACGTCGTCGGCACGCCGCTGGTCAAGCGGGCGGACCAGCTGGCGGCGGCGGGGGTGCTGCCGGCCACGCTGCCCGGCCCGGTCACGGCCGAGCTGGAAGCGGCCGAATCCCGGCTCCGCCCGGCGCCGTCCGGCGGCGGGCGCCCGGCGGTCGATCGGATCGTCGCGGACCTGACCGAGTTCCGCGAGGGTCTGGACCACGTCGTCGTGCTCAACGTCTCCTCCACCGAACCGCCCTGCGCGCCGCACCCGGCGCACGCGTCGCTGGCCGCGTTGGAGGATGCGCTGGAAGTCCTGCCGCCCAGCGCCTTGTACGCCTACGCCGCGTTCCGCGCGGGCTGTGGCTTTGTCGACTTCACCCCGTCCACCGGCGCGCGGCTGCCCGCGCTCGACGAACTGGCCCGCGCTGCCGGGCAGCCCTACGCGGGCCGCGACGGCAAGACCGGCGAGACGCTGCTGCGGTCGGTGCTCGCGCCGATGTTCGCCCAGCGCGCGCTGAACGTCCTGTCCTGGTCGGGCACGAACCTGCTCGGTGGCGGGGACGGTGCCACGCTCACCGACCCCGGCGCGGCGTCGAGCAAGAACGCGTCGAAGCAGCAGGTGCTTGCGCAGAACCTCGGCCGGGAGGTCGACGGGGAAGTGCACATCGACTACGTCCCGGCGCTCGGCGACTGGAAGACCGCCTGGGACCACGTGCTGTTCGAAGGTTTCCTCGGCACGCGCATGACGCTGCAGCTCACCTGGCAGGGCTGCGACTCCGCGCTCGCCGCGCCGCTGGTGCTCGACCTGGCCCGGCTGACCGGCAAGGCGTGCCGCGACGGCGTCGCCGGCCCGGTGGCCGAGTTCGGGTTCTTCTTCAAGGATCCCGTCGGCGACGGCCCGCACGACCTCGCGTCGCAGTACGCGGCCCTGCGTGAGTGGGCGAACCGGTGAAGGCGCTCGTCGAACTCGTCCGCGCGCCCGCGGCGCTGACCGTGCCCGGGGACGCCGTCGCCGGGGCCGCCGCCTCGGGCTGGCCGTTCGGCCGCCGGACGCTGGCTCTGACCGGCGCGTCCGTCTGCCTCTACTGGGCGGGCATGGCGCTCAACGACTACACCGACCGCTACCTCGACGCGATGGAACGGCCCGAGCGGCCGATCCCGTCCGGCCGGGTCAAGCCGGGCACCGCGCTCGGCGTCGCCACCGGGCTGACCGCGGGCGGGCTGGGCATCGCCGCGGCCGCCGGCGGGAAACGGGCGCTGCGCGTCGCCCTGCCGCTGGCCGCGACGGTCTGGGCGTACGACTTCGTGCTCAAGGAGACCGTGTTCGGACCGGCCGCGATGGCCGCGGCCCGCGCGCTCGACGTCCTGCTCGGCGCGGGCGGCGCTCGCGCGGCCGTGCCCGCGGCGCTGACCGTCGGGGCCCACACCTACGCGGTGACGACGTTGTCAAGGTCCGAAGTGGACGGTGCCAAGCCCGCCCTGCCGGCGGCCACCCTCGCCGCCACGGCCGGGGTGCGCGTCGCCGCCGGCCGCGTCGGCCCGCTGGCCTCGGCGCTGCTCGGGGCGTACGCGGTGACCACCGGGCGGGCGCAGTACGACGCCGTCCGCGACCCGGCCGCGCCGAAGATCCGGCGGGCGGTCGGCGCGGGCATCCACGGCATGATCCCGCTGCAGGCCGGGCTGATCGCCCGCACCGGGGCGTGGCGCTCGGCGCTGGCCGTCGCCGCCGCGTTCCCGATCGCGCGGGCGCTGAGCCGGAAGGTGTCGCCGACATGAGGTTCGGGTACGGCACCAACGGCTTCGCCAACCACCGCCTCGGCGACGCCCTGCGCGTCCTCGCGGACCTGGGCTACGACGGCGTCGCGCTGACCCTCGACCACCAGCACCTCGACCCGTTCGGGCCGGATCTCGCCCGCCGCGCCGCCGAAGTCGCCGCGGACCTCGATCGGCTCGGGCTGGCCGTCGTCGTCGAGACGGGGGCCCGGTTCCTGCTGGACCCGTGGCGCAAGCACTCGCCGACGTTCCTCGACCCCGACCGGGCCGTGCGCATCGAGTTCCTGACCCGGGCGGTCGAGATCGCCGCGGACCTCGGGGCGGAAGCGGTTTCCTTCTGGAGCGGGACCAAGCCCGCCGAGCTTCCCGCCGAGGACGCCTGGACACAGCTGGCCGACGGGTGTGCCGACGTGCTCAAGGCGGCCGACGAGCACGACGTCAAGCTCGGCTTCGAGCCGGAGCCGGGGATGCTCGTCGAGGACCTCGACGGCTATTTCGAGCTGGCCCGGCGCCTGGGTGACCCGGAGCGGTTCGGCCTGACACTGGACATCGGGCACTGCCGCTGCAACGAGTCCGCGTCGGTGCCCGACTGCGTCCGGCGGGCGCTGCCGCGGCTGGTGAACGTCCAGATCGACGACATGCGCCGCGGCACCCACGAGCACCTGGAGTTCGGGCGGGGCGAGATCGACTTCCCGCCCGTGCTGGAAGCGCTGTCGCCGTACCGCGGGCTGGTCGCGGTGGAACTGCCGCGGGACAGCCACGCAGCCCCGCGGATCGCGCGGGAGTCCCTGGAGTTCCTGCGGAAGGCGGTGACGGCGTGAACGCCTGGCTCGACGAAGCCCTGAGCAAGGTCGCCACCGACGCGACGGCGTTGCGCACGCTGTTCCCCGGCGTCGGCCGCCGCGTCGGCCGCGGTCCGTCGGACACGCCGGGGTGGACGGTCGACGACGTCGCTCGCGTCCGGCTGCTCCAGGCCGCACCCGGTGCGGCCGCCGAGATGCCCGACCTCTACCGCTACGGCGACGCCGCCGAAAAACGGGCCGTCCTCCGTGGACTGTCCGTTGTGGACACAGGAGCTGCCGGGCTCGACCTGGTCGCCGACGCGCTGCGGACCAACGACCCCCGGCTCGTCACCGCCGCGATGGGGGAGTACGCCGCCGCCCACCTGGACGACGCGGCCTACCGCCACGGCGTCCTCAAGTGCGTCTTCATGGGCATCCCCCTGGCCGAGGTGGCCGGGCTGGACCGCCGGACCGACGACGAGCTGCTGCGGATGATGCGGTCGTTCGCCGCCGAGCGCACCGCCGCGGGCCGCGACGTGCCCGCCGACCTCCTCCCGCTGCTGACCGAACAGGACGCCTGATGCGCATCTTCGACCCGCACATCCACATGAGCTCCCGCACCACCGACGACTACGCGGCCATGCACGCCGCCGGCGTCCGCGCGCTCGTCGAGCCGGCGTTCTGGCTGGGCCAGCCCCGCACGAACGTCGGCAGTTTCACCGACTACTTCGACGCGCTCGTCGGCTGGGAACCGTTCCGCGCGAGCCAGTTCGGCATCGCCCACCACTGCACGATCGCGCTGAACCCCAAGGAGGCCAACGACCCGCGGTGCGCGCCGGTGCTGGACCTCCTGCCGCGCTATCTGGAGAAGGACGGCGTGGTCGCGGTCGGCGAGATCGGCTACGACTCGATGACCGCGGAGGAGGACGAGGCGTTCGCCGCGCAGCTCGCGCTGGCGATCGACCACGACCTGCCCGCCCTCGTGCACACCCCGCACCGCGACAAGGCCGCCGGGACCGAGCGCAGCATCGCCGTCGTCCGCGAGTCGGGGATCGCACCCGAGCGCGTGGTGCTCGACCACCTCAACGAGATGACCGTCGCGATGGTCAAGGAGTCGGGCTCCTGGATGGGGTTCTCGATCTACCCGGACACGAAGATGGACGAAGAGCGGATGGTGGCCATCCTGCGCGAATACGGGACCGAAAAGGTGCTGGTGAACTCGGCCGCCGACTGGGGCAAGAGCGACCCGCTCAAGACCCGCAGGACCGGCGACGCGATGCTGGCCGCCGGGTTCACCGAGGACGACGTCGACCGGGTGCTGTGGCGCAACCCCGTCGAGTTCTACGGCCAGAGCGGGCGGCTCGACCTCGAGCCGGACACCGCGCCTGCCGAGTTCGCGGGCAACTCGATCCTGCGAGGTGCGCGCAAGTGAGGTTCCGGCACCCCGACGGCACGCCCGTCCACCTCGCCTACTGCACCAACGTGCACCAGGCCGAGGACCTCGCCGGTGTGCTCACCCAGCTGGCCCGCTTCGGCGAGCCGGTCCGGGAACGGCTGGGGGTGGACCGGCTGGGGCTCGGCCTGTGGCTGGCCCGCCCGGTGGCGAGCGAGCTGGTCGCCGACCCGGCGGCGGTCTCGCGGCTCCGCGGCGAACTGGCCGCGCGCGGCCTGGAGGTCGTCACCCTCAACGGGTTCCCCTACCAGGGCTTCCACGACCCGGTCGTCAAGCACAAGGTGTACCGGCCGGACTGGTCGACGCCCGAGCGGACGCAGTACACCCTCGACCTGGCTCGGCTGCTCGCCGAGCTGATGCCGGAGGACGCCGTCCGCGGCAGCGTCTCGACGTTGCCGCTGGGGTGGCGCACGGAGTGGCGGGACGACGGTGGCCAGCTCGAACTGCTGGCCAAGGGGCTGGCCAGGCAGGACCGTCCGGTCCGCGTGGCGTTCGAGCCCGAGCCCGGCTGCGTCATCGAGACGACGACGCAGGCGGCCGCGTTGCTGTCCGAAGTGGACAAGAATTGGCTCGGCGTCTGCCTCGACACCTGTCACCTCGCGGTCGGGTTCGAGGACCCCGGCGCCGCGCTCGGGCGGTTGGCGGCCGCCGGGCTCGACGTCGTCAAGCTCCAGGCGTCGGCGGCACTGGAAGCCGCGAGCCCCGCTGATCCCGCGACCCGGAAGGCCCTGGAATCGTTCGTGGAACCGCGGTTCCTGCACCAGAGCAACGAAAGCGCTCCACCGGGCGCCGACGACCTGGACCTCGCGTTGGCCGGGGGACTGCCCGGCGAGGCGCCGTGGCGGGTGCACTTCCACGTGCCGCTGCACGCCGACCCGGCGCCGCCGCTGACCTCGACCCGGCCGGTGCTGGCCGCGACCTTGGCCGAGCTGTTCGGCGGCGCGACCGCGCGCACCGACCACGTCGAGGTCGAGACCTACACCTGGCAGGTGCTCCCGGACGCACCCGCCGACGACGCCGGGCTCGTCGCGGGCATCGCCGCCGAGCTCGACTGGGCGCGGCGTTCCTTGATCGAACTGGGCTTGGAAGAGGTTACGGAATGAGTTTGCTGGTCCTCGACGTCGTCGGCCTGACGCCTCGGCTGCTCCCGCACATGCCCAACCTGCGCAGGATGGCCGAGCCCGGCTTCACCGCGCAGCTCGACACGGTGTTCCCGGCGGTGACCTGCTCGGTGCAGTCGACCTTCCTCACCGGGCTGCAGCCGGCCGAGCACGGCATCGTCGGCAACGGCTGGTACTTCCGCGACCTCGGCGAGATCCTCCTCTGGCGCCAGCACAACAAGCTGGTCCAGGGCGACAAGTTCTGGGACGCCGCCCGCCGCGCGCAGGCCGGCCACAAGGTCGCCAACGTCTGCTGGTGGTACGCGATGGGCATGGACGTCGACCTCACGGTGACCCCGCGGCCGATCTACCACGCCGACGGCAAGAAGTCCCCGGACGCCTACACCCACCCGCCGCAGCTGCACGACCGGCTCGTCGGCGCGCTCGGCGAGTTCCCGCTGTTCACCTACTGGGGGCCGACGGCGGCGATCACGTCGTCGAAGTGGATCATCGCCGCGGCGCAGAAGATCATGGCGGAAGACCAGCCGGACACCACGCTCGTCTACCTCCCGCACCTGGACTACGACCTGCAGCGTTTCGGCCCGGACGCGCCCCAGGCCGAAGCTGCCGCGCGCGAGATCGACACCGCGTTGAAGCCCTTGCTGGACTTCGCGGCCGCCGGCGGGCACACCGTCGTCGCGCTCTCGGAGTACGGCATCACCAACGCGAGCCGGCCGGTGGACATCAACCGGGCGCTGCGTCGCGAGGGCCTGCTCAGCGTGTACGTCCAGGCCGGCATGGAGTACCTGGACCCGTGGACGTCAAGGGCGTTCGCGGTGGCGGACCACCAGGTCGCGCACGTCTACGTAGCCGACCCCGCCGACATCCCGCGGGTGCGGGACATCGTCGCCGGACTGTCCGGTGTGGACGTCGTCCTGGATCGTCCGGGGCAGGCGAGCATCGGGATCGACCACCAACGCGCGGGCGAACTGGTCGCGATCGCGGAGCCGGACGCGTGGTTCACGTACTACTACTGGCTCGACGACGACCGCGCGCCGGACTTCGCGAAGACCGTCGAGATCCACCGCAAGCCCGGCTACGACCCGGCCGAGCTGTTCTTCGACCCGGACGATCCGGCGGTGAAGCTGAAGGCGGCGTCCGCGCTCGTCCGCAAGAAACTCGGTCTGCGCTACTCGATGCAGGTCGTCCCGCTCGACCCCACGCCGGTGCGCGGCAGCCACGGGCGCCTGCCCGACTCTCCCGAAGACGGGCCTGTGCTGCTGTGCTCCGATCCGGCGCTCGCGCGCGAAAAGATCCACGCCACCGAAGTCAAGGATCTGCTGCTAGCGGCGGTCCGTACCGAGTAGGACTCATCCAGGAGGTCAGACATGGCACGACCGTTGACCCTGTTCACCGGGCAGTGGGCCGATCTGCCGTTCGAGGAGGTGTGCGAGCTGGCGAGCGGCTGGGGCTACGAAGGCCTCGAAATCGCCTGCTGGGGTGACCACTTCGAAGTGGATCGAGCGGTGGCGGAAGACGGCTATGTCCAGGCGAAGCTGGCGACACTGGCCAAGTACGACCTCAAGGTGTGGGCGATCTCGAACCACCTGCTCGGCCAGGCCGTCTGCGACCACCCGATCGACGAGCGGCACGAGGCCATCCTGCCGGCCCGGATCTGGGGCGACGGCGAGCCCGAGGGCGTCCGGCAGCGGGCGGCGGAGGAGATGAAGACCACCGCCCGCGCCGCGGCGAAGCTCGGAGTGTCCACTGTGGTCGGCTTCACCGGGTCGTCGATCTGGCACACGGTGGCGATGTTCCCGCCGGTGCCGCCGTCGATGATCGAACGCGGGTACGCCGACTTCGCCGCCCGCTGGAACCCGATCCTGGACGTGTTCGACGAGGTCGGCGTGCGCTTCGCCCACGAGGTGCACCCGAGCGAGATCGCCTACGACTACTGGAGCACGGTCCGGACGCTCGAGGCGATCGGCCACCGCGAGGCGTTCGGGCTGAACTTCGACCCGTCGCACTTCGTCTGGCAGGACCTCGACCCGGCCGGGTTCCTGTGGGACTTCAAGGACCGCATCTACCACGTCGACTGCAAGGAGGCCCGCAAGCAGCTCAACGGCCGCAACGGCCGGCTCGGCTCCCACCTGCCCTGGGCCGACCCGCGCCGCGGCTGGGACTTCGTGTCCACCGGCCACGGAGACGTCCCCTGGGAGGACGTCTTCCGGATGCTCAACGCCATCGGTTACGACGGCCCGATCTCCATCGAGTGGGAGGACGCGGGCATGGACCGGCTCATCGGCGCTCCCGAAGCGCTCGAGTTCGTCCGCAAGCTCAACTTCACCCCACCCACGGCGGCGTTCGACGCCGCCTTCTCCTCGAAACCGTAAGGGTGCCGCACCCTGCCGCCAGCGTCGTGAGTGGTTAGGGCGGTTCTAACCGCCCTAACCACTCACGACAAGCCGCGGCAGACCGCTCACGCACGCATCAACGCTTCTGTTCAGCGGGTGACCGCCAGCCCCGTCGGAAGGCGATCGAAACCGGCTTCGCGCCACACCGGGGCGAAGCACGCTCAAAATCAGGAAGGAACAGGCATGTCTCCGTCCCCACCGAAGTGGGCGAGGCTGTTCGGCACCGCGCTCCTGGGCGCCGGCCTCCTGCTCACCGTCGACGCTCCGGCCAGAGCGGACATCCCGCCCGCGGACTACCAGCAGGTCGCCCTCGCCACCGGCGCGGCCGAGCTCGGCGAGGCGATGTCGCTCGCCGTCCTGCCGGACCGTTCGGTCGTGCACACCTCCCGCGACGGCACCGTCCGCGTCACCACCGCGGCCGGCGCGACGTCCGTCGCGGCCAAGCTGAACGTCTACACCCACGACGAAGAAGGCCTCCAGGGTGTCGCCGCCGACCCCGGCTTCGCCACCAACCGCTACGTCTGGCTGTACTACTCACCGCGGCTGTCCACACCGGACGGTGACGCGCCGACCGACGGCACCGAAGCCGACTTCGCGCCGTTCAAGGGCGAGCTGCACCTGTCGCGGTTCGTCCTGAAGACCGACAACACCCTCGACCTGGCCAGCGAGAAGGTCGTCCTCAAGGTGGCCAACGACCGCGGCCAGTGCTGCCACGTCGGGGGTGACATCGACTTCGACGCCGCCGGCAACCTCTACCTCACCACCGGCGACGACACCAACCCGTTCTCCTCCGACAGCTACTCGCCGATCGACGAACGGACCACCCGCAACCCGCAGTTCGACGCGCAACGCTCGTCCGGCAACACGAACGACCTGCGCGGCAAGCTGCTGCGGATCCACCCGCAAGCCGACGGGACGTACACGGTCCCGTCGGGCAACCTCTTCGCGCCGGGGACCGCGAACACCCGGCCGGAGATCTACGCGATGGGCTTCCGCAACCCGTTCCGGATGAGTGTCGACAAACCGACCGGCGTCGTCTACCTCGGCGACTACGGCCCGGACGCCGGCGTCACCGATCCGAACCGTGGGCCGCAGGGTCAGGTCGAGTTCGACCGGATCACCGAGCCGGGCAACTTCGGCTGGCCGTACTGCACCGGCTCGAACACGACGACCGAGACGTACAACCACTTCACGTTCCCGAGCGGCCCGTCGGGCGCGAAGTACGACTGCGCCGGCGGCCCGACGAACTCCTCGTTCCGCAACACCGGGCTCGCCAAGCTGCCCGTGCCGAAGCCCGCGTGGATCAAGTACGCCGGCGACGAGGGCTCGCCGCCGGAGTTCGGCAGCGGCTCGGAGTCGCCGATGGGCGGTCCGGTCTACCGCTACGACGCCGCTTCGACGTCCACGGTCAAGTTCCCGCAGTCCCTGGACGGCAAGTACTTCGCCGGGGAGTACGGACGCAAGTGGATCAAGGCGGTGACCGTCAACGCCGACGGCAGCCGCGGCACCATCGAGGACTTCCCGTGGACCGGCACGCAGGTCATGGACATGGCGTTCGGTCCCGACGGCGCCCTGTACGTCCTCGACTACGGCACCGGCGACGACAACCAGGCGCTCCACCGCATCGAGTACCTCGCCGGCACGAACCGCAACCCGGTCGCGAAAGCCGCGGCCGACAAGACGTCCGGCCCGAACCCGCTGACCGTGACCTTCTCGTCCGCGGGCAGCAGCGATCCCGAAGGCGGGGCGCTGAGCTACCGCTGGGACTTCGGCGACGGTCAGACGTCGACGTCGGCGAACCCCGCGCACACCTACACCACCAACGGCACCTACTCGCCGACGCTCACGGTGTCCGATCCGGAGGGCCTGACCGGCACCGCGAGCCTGGTCGTCACGGTCGGGAACACCGCGCCGTCGATCTCCCTGGGGGTGCCGGCGGACGGGCAGCTGTTCTCCTTCGGGGACACCGTGCCGTTCCAGGTGACCGGCAGCGACCCGGAGGACGGGCCGCTCGACTGCTCGAAGGTCAAGGTCACCTACCTCCTCGGCCACGACAGCCACCAGCACCAGATCACCCAGCAGACCGGGTGCAGCGGCTCGATCGCCGTCCCGGTCGACGGCGAGCACGACGCCGCGGCGAACATCTTCGGCGTCTTCGACGCGCAGTACACCGACAATGGCGGGCTGACGTCGCACAGCGTCCACAAGCTCCAGCCGCGGCACCGCCAGGGTGAGCACTTCTCGGCCCAGTCCGGGATCCAGCTCGCCGACCACGGTTCCGCGGAGGGCGGCCGGACCGTCGGGTACACCGACGACGGAGACTGGATCTCGTTCACGCCGTACGCGCTGGGCAACGCGACGTCGATCAGCGCGCGTGTGTCGTCCGGCGGCCCCGGCGGGACGCTGGAGGTCCGGGCGGGTTCGCCGACCGGCACCCTGCTCGGGTCGGCGGCCGTCGCCAACACCGGGGACTGGGACACGTTCCAAACCGTGACGGCGAACCTGGCGAACCGGCCGTCCGGGACGACCACGCTGTACCTCGTGTTCAAGGGTGTCACCGGGCAGGGCAACCTGTTCGACGTCGACGCGTTCACCTTCACCACCGCCACCCAGGCGGGCGCGGTCGAAGGGGAGTCGTTCACGTCCGGTTCGGGGGTCCAGATCGCCCCGCACGCCTCGGCGAGCGGCGGGAACACCCTGGGCTACATCGAGAACGGCGACTGGGCCGGATACGCGTCGGTGAGCACGGCGGGCGCGCGGACGTTCACCGCACGGGTGTCGTCGGCCGGCGCCGGCGGCACGATCGAGATCCGGTCCGGGTCGGCCACCGGGACGCTGCTGGGCACGGTTTCGGTGCCTTCGACCGGGGATTGGGAGGTGTTCCAGACCGTCACGGCGTCGGTGTCGAGCGGGTCCGGGCCGCTGTTCCTGGTGTTCCGCGGCGGTTCCGGTTCCCTGTTCGACATCGACACCTTTAGCCTGAGCACCATGCCGACCCAGGTCGATCCCGCGTACGACGTGCTGGTGTTCTCCAAGACGGCCGGCTTCCGGCACGACTCGATCCCGGCCGGGATCCAGGCGATCCGGGAGCTGGGCGCGGCTCAGGGGTTCGGGGTGACGGCGACCGAAGACGCTTCGGTCTTCACGGCCACCGAACTGGCGAAGTACCGGGCGGTGATCTTCTTGTCGACCACCGGTGACGTCCTGGACGCCACGCAGCAGGCGGCGTTCGAGTCCTATGTGGAGGGTGGCGGCGGCTACCTCGGCATTCACGCCGCGGCGGACACCGAGTACGACTGGCCGTGGTACGGCACGCTCGTCGGCGCCTGGTTCAAGAGCCACCCGGCGATCCAGGCGGCCCGGTTCGTGACGGAGGACGGCACCCACCCGGCGACGGCGCACCTGCCGGCGGTCTGGACCCGGACGGACGAGCTGTACAACTACCGGACGAACCCGCGTGGCAACGTGCACGTGCTGCAGACGCTGGACGAGTCCAGCTACACCGGCGGCGAGATGGGTGCTGACCACCCGATCACGTGGTGTCACCCGCAGGGCGCGGGCCGCGCGTTCTACACCGGGCTCGGCCACACGATCGAGTCGTACGCAGACACCGCGTTCCGGACCGAACTGCTCGGCGGGATCCGGTACGCCGCCGGGGTCGTCCCGGCGGACTGCGGGTCCTCCCCGGCCACCACCGTGGAGGGTGAGTCGTTCACGTCGGGCTCGGGCGTGCAGATCGCGCCGCACGCTCCGGCGAGCGGCGGGAACACCCTGGGCTACATCGAGAACGGCGACTGGGCCGGGTACGCCTCGGTGAGCACGGCGGGCATCACGCGGTTCAGCGCGGTCGTGTCCTCCGCCGGCGCGGGCGGCACGATCGAGATCCGCGACGGCTCGGCGACCGGCACCCTGCTGGGCACGGTCACGGTGCCCGTCACGGGCGGCTGGGAGACGTTCCAGACGGTCTCGGCGACGGTGACGCCGGGCTCGGGCCCGCTCCACCTGGTCTTCCGGGGCGGCGCGGGTTCCCTGTTCGACGTCGACACCCTGACAGTGTCCTAGAAGTCCGTGAATGGCACATTGAGGGACTCTAAGTCCCTCAATGTGCCATTCACGGCTTTTCAGCGGACGCCGAGGAGGTGCTCCAGGGCCAGCTGGTTCAGGCGCGTGAAGTGGTAACCACGCGTCGCCGCCGCGTCGAGGTCGAACTCGTCGTTCAGGAGGTCGTCGAACGACTCGCCCGGGGCCAGCGTCGGCGTCGACAGCTCCGGGACCCGGGACGCCGCCAGCGCCTCCGTCACCTCCGGGTCCGCGCGGAACGCCGCCGACTTCTCCTTCAGGATCAGGTACGTCCGCATGTTCGCGGCCGCGGACACCCAGACATCCGCGGGGTCTTCCGTGCGCAGCGGCTTGTAGTCGAAGTGCCGCGGACCCTCGTACCCGCCGTTCTCCAGCAGGTCGACCAGGAAGAACGCGCTCTTCGTGTCACCGTGGCCGAAGATCAGGTCCTGGTCGTACTTCGGGCCGTGCTGGCCGTTGAGGTCGATGTGGAACAGCTTGCCCTGCCACAGCGCCTGCGAAATGCCGTGCACGAAGTTGAGCCCGGCCATCTGCTCGTGCCCGACCTCGGGGTTGAGCCCGAACAGCTCCGAGCGCTCCAGCTGCGAGATGAAGCCCAGCGCGTGCCCGATGGTCGGCAGCAGGATGTCGCCGCGCGGCTCGTTCGGCTTGGGTTCGAGGGCGAACCGCAGCGAGTAGCCCTTCTCGACGACGTAGTCGGCGAGCAGGTCGAGGCCCTCCTTGTAGCGGGCCAGCGCCGCCCGGACGTCCTTCGCGACGTCGGACTCGGCGCCTTCGCGCCCGCCCCAGACGACGTAGGTCTCCGCGCCCAGTTCGGCCGCGAGGTCGAGGTTGCGGCGCACCTTCCGCAGCGCGTACCGCCGGACGTCGCGGTCGTTGCTGGTCAGGCCGCCGTCCTTGAACACCGGGTGGGTGAACAGGTTCGTCGTCGCCATCGGGACCTTGAGCCCGGTCTCGGCGAGCGCCTTGCGGAACCGTTCGATCGCCTTGTCGCGGTCGGGCTCGGTGGCCAGGAGGTCGTCGTCGTGGAACGTCACGCCGTAGGCGCCCAGCTCCGCCAGCCGGTGCACGCTCTCCACCGGGTCCAACGGCGGGCGCGTCGCGACCCCGAACGGGTCGGCCGCGGGCCAGCCCACGGTCCAGAGGCCGAAGGTGAACTTGTCGGCCGGCTGGGGAGCGTAGTCGCTCATGACTGTCCCTTCATTTAGTTCACGTTGTAGACTAAATATGCGCCGCGGCGGTCCCGGGCGTCAAGAGGCCGGTTAGAGTGCTTCGCAGGAGGGACGCGATGACCCAGGCCGTGCGGCACGACTCGATGCGCGCCCGCAACCTCGAGGTCGTGCTGGGCGCGGTCAGCCGCGGCGGCCCGCTGACCCGTGCCGCGCTCGCCGAGGTCACCGGCCTGACCAAGTCCACGGTGAGCAAGCTCGTCGGCGACCTGGTGGACGCCGGGCTGCTCGCCGAGACCGGGCCCGCGCGGGCGGGCGAACGCGGCCGGCCGGGGGTGGCGGTCGTGCTCAGCGGGGCGCGCGTGGCGTCACTGGGGCTGGAGATCAACGTCGACTACCTCGCGGTGCGCGTGCTCGACCTCACCGGCGGGGTGCGGTTCGCCGCCCGCCGCGAGCGCGACAACCGCGGTTCACGGCCGAAGAAGGTCCTCTCCGAGCTGCAGGCACTGGCGACGGAGGCGCTGACCGAGACGCACCGGCTCGGGCTGGAGGTCGCGGGCGCGGTGCTGGCGGTGTCCGGCCCGGTCGGCGACGGCGTGCTGTTCAGCGCCCCCAACCTGGGCTGGCAGGACGTCCGCGCGGCCGACCTGCTGCGGCTGCCCATCCCCGTCGAGCTGGACAACGAGGCGAACCTCGCGGCGCTGGGCGAGCTCTGGTTCGGCGACGGCGAGCGCGACTTCTTCTACGTTTCGGGCGAAATCGGCATCGGCGCGGGCCTGGTCGTGAACGGCTCGCTGTTCTCCGGGGCTCGCGGACTGGCCGGCGAGCTGGGCCACGTCGTCGTGGCGCCGGAGGGGCCACCGTGCCGGTGCGGGGGCAGCGGGTGCCTGGAGACGTTCGCCGGGCAGGAGGCGGTGCTGGCCGCGGGGAACGCCCCGTCCGTGCCCGCGCTGCTGGCGGCCCTGGAGCGCGGCGACGAAACCGCCCTGCAGGCGTGCGCGGCGGCCGGCCGCGCCCTCGGCGTCGCGCTGACGTCGGCGGTGAACCTCCTGGACCTCGACCGCATCGTGCTGGGCGGAATCTTCACGCAGCTGTACCCGTGGCTGTCCGGTCCCGTGTCGGAGGTGCTGGCGGCACGGCTCGGCGGGCTCCGGGGCGCACCGCCGGTGCTGTCGGCGTCACGCCTCGGCGGCGACGCCGCGACGCTGGGCGCGGCGGGCCGGGTGGTGCACCGGGTGCTGGCCGACCCGGCGCCGTTCCTGGCGCGGGCTCAGGAGGCGTAGGCCTCCACTTCGGACAACTGGCCGGCGGGCCAGCCGGTGTTGCCGGTGAAGGTCAGCCGCACGAACTGTCCCGGCGTCGCCGGCAGCGTGATGGTCGCCGTGTTCCCGTGCGCCGGGTCGAAGACGTACCCCGCCGGGCTGCCGCCGTTCACCGCGATGGTCTGCGTCCGGGTGCCCCACGACGGTGGCAGCTTCAGCACCAGCCGCCCCACCGTGGCCGGGGCGCCCAGGTCCACCGTGAAGGTCTGCGGGAACGTGTTGTTCGTGCTTTCCCAATAGCTCGAAGCATTTCCGTCGACCGCGTTGCCCGGCGGATACCCACCCTGTGACCCGCTCGCGGATGCCGTCTTGTTCAGCGCCAGGTTCACCGAAGGCCCGGAGAGCTGCGAAGCCCAGTAGCGCGTCCGGTCCAGATAAGCGGTTTCCGACGCCGCACCGGAAGTCCCATACGCACCGGCGAAAGTCTCGTACGCCGGCGAAGGCGGTGACGAGCGGGCCGGTTCGATGACCGAGCCTTCGTGCCACTCGTTGAACGACGTCACCGAAACCCAGTCCGCGTTCGAGGACAGCGCGTTCTGCCATTCGCGGTCGTAGGTGGCGCCGTTGTCACGGGACAGCGTCGGCGTCGTGTTGCCGGGGACCGCTCGATCGTCGTTGTAGCCGGGGCCCACCGAAGGCGCCCACACCAGGCCGTTCGCCTCGCAGTACGCGCCCGCTTCGCGCCAGCCCGGTGCCGTCGCCCCGGCGATCGCGTCGTAGGTGTACATCCCGCCGAAGTGCGCGACCTTGCTCGTGTCGGTCGTCTGCGCCAGGACGATCGCCGACGAACGGACCTGGTCCAACGGCGACCAGTCCGCGATGCGCAGGCTTTCGAAGACGTAGAACGCCCCGCGGCCGCCCTCCCGGTAGAAGGCCGGGCTGGAGCCGTAGCGCCCGAGGAGGTACTCGATGTCCGCCACCGTCGACGACGCCGTCCGCCCGCTGTAGGGCTCCAGGTGCCAGGCGACCTCGATCCCGTGCCGCGCCGCGGCTTCCAGCACGCCGGCCGCCAGGCCGTCCTCATAGGACCCCTGACCCCACCAGCTGTAGACGAGCACCCCGGCACCGGACTGCTCGATCCAGCGCATGTGCTGCTCGACGGCCCCGCCGAAGTCGCCGGAGTCGTACGGGCCCAGCACCGGGTAGAAGTTCGCGCCGAGGTCGTCGGGGGGCGTGTGCCCGCCCTGCTGCCAGTGGCGGTAACCGCCGGAACCGGCGCCGTACCAAGGGTAGTAGAAGAGGTGGGTCCGGCCGGAGAGCGCCGCGGCGGCGTGCGCGGCCGGTGCGGTCAGGGTGGCCACCAGGAGGAAAAGGGCGGCGAAGATCGTCGTGAACCGTCGCATGGGAACCCCTCGTCGCGCCGTTGCGGGCTGGGAGTGGTCCAGACGATACGGACGAGAACCGAGCGAGGGCAATACTTCACCGGACATACGCAAACTTGCGTCGGAAACCCACCAGGAAAGCCTCCGGGTAAACGAAAACCGCCCCGGGCGAACCCGGGGCGGTTTCCGTTGAGCGGGACTAGCTGACGGAGTTGACCAGCACCAGCGAGGAGCCGACCGTGACACCCGAGTCGGTCTGCACGGTCAGCTGACCGCGCAGGACCCGGCCCGCCGCGGGGGCGGCCGTGGCCGTCACCGTCGCCGGCACCGTCCACGAGCTGCCCGACGCGCGCGCCGCGTTCGCGTCGGTCACCGCGACCGAGCCGAACGCCGGGTTGGTGAACACGTCGAGGTAGTCGTACTCGGTGGTGCCCGAAGGCACCGCGTACCCGTCGACCAGCGCGACCCAGGTGCCCGCGGCCGGGTTGGCCACGGTCACCGACTCCTCGGAGTCGCCGTCCGCGCTGACCGCCGCCTGCACGCAGGAGCCGCTCGTGCAGTTGTACAGCACCAGGTCCAGGTCGGCGCCGACGTCGGACGTCTTGCCGATCGTGGCCGTCAGCGACGTCGAGCCCGGCGTCACCGCGATCTGGTACTGCTGCTGCGCGCCTTCGGCGATCGCCGGCCGCGAGATCTTCGCGCTGCCCAGCGTGGCGCCGTTCAGCTTGCCGGTGAACGCGCCGAGCGTGTTCGTCACGGTGTACGAACGCGCGACCGGCTGGCCCAGCGTCGCCGACGCGATCGTGTCCGGGTTCGGCGTGATCGCCGTGCCCAGCACCGACGCGCTCAGCTTGTACGCCGCATTGTCCACATCGGACGTCCGGCGCGCCTCGACGACGATCTCCCACACGCCCGGCAGCGGGTTGGCGACGGTCCGGCTGGTCGGCGTGCCACCCGGGCAGCCGGCGCCGGCGTCGGGCAGGTAACAGAACGTCGTGGACGTGCTCGCCTCGGCCGGGACACCGGTCGGGTCGTAGCGCAGGAACCGCACCTGGCCCTTGCCCGGGGCGCCGGCGCCCGCGTCCAGGTCCACCTTCAGCGCGCTGGCGCCCTGCGGCACCCGCACGAAGTAGCTGGTCGCCTGGTTGCGGGCGATCTTGCCGGCGACGTCGACCTGGTAGCCCTTGCCGGCGGTGAACTCCTGCGGCGCGAAGACCGTGTTGAGGGTCTGCACGTCGATGCCGATGGTCAGCGGGTTGTCCAGGTACAGCAGCGCCGAGTGGACGCCCGTGTTCTTCGGGTTCACCTTGACGTCGAACTTCACCGGGGTGTTCAGCGGCAGGACCACTGTGGACGCCGAGGAGAAGGTGCCGTCGTTGCCGGTCCACCGCGCGAAGTACGGCACCGGCTTGGCCGAGCCCGTCGTGCGGGTGATCGTGTACGTGCGGGTGTAGGCCTTGCCCGTGGTCACGCCTTCGCGGTCGTGGATGCCCACGCCGGTGTTCGGCGTGGCCAGCAGGCCCGACAGCGCGGTGTGCACCTCGACGGACGTCGAAACGGCGTCCGGCTTCGGGTTGAGCGACAGCGCGACGAACGCGGCCGGGACGTTGAACAGGCCCGCGCCCTGGGCGTACGCGCCGATGCCCGGCACGAACCGCGCGGTCGACTTGATCGCCGAACGCAGCTGCGCCACCGGCGGCCGCCGGCCGTTGTGCGTCGCCTTGTACGCGCTCACCAGCAGCGCCGCCGCGCCGGTCGCCTGCGGCGCCGCCATCGACGTGCCCTGCAGCATCGCGTAGCCGGCCGGCAGGGTGTACGTGCCGGGTACCGGGCTGGGCGCCTCCCAGCGCGGGACGGTGGCGATGGCCGCGCCGGGCGCGATGATGTCCGGCTTGAAGCCGCCGTCCTCACGCGGGCCGCGCGAGGAGAACGGGTGCAGCGACTCGGCGTTCTGGGTGACCGAGCCGTAGTTCGACAGCCAGGTCTCCTTGGTGATGTACGAGCCGACCGAGATCGCGTCCGACGCGACCGACGGGTCGCCGACGGTGTTCGCCCCGGCGCCGCTGTTGCCGGCCGAGATGAAGATCTGGACGTTGTACTCGGCGATCGTGCGGTTGTAGAGCTCCGCGCGGGCGTTGTTGCCGTCGTTGAGCGCCGGCAGGCCGCCGATCGAGATGTTGATGACGTCGGCGCCGTGGCTGGCGGCGTAGACGACGCCGTCGACCAGGCCGGACGACGTGCAGGCGCTGCCGGTGAGGCAGACCTTGACGGCCAGGACCTTCGCGCCCGGGGCCGCGCCGTCCATCTTGCCGCCGAACAGGTCGTTGCCGGTGGCGATGCCCGCGACGTGCGAGCCGTGCTCGGCGCCGGCGATGCCGATGCCGACGTAGCCCGCCTTGTCGGTCTGGACGACGAAGGCCATCCGCTCGGCGATGTCGGTCGCCGGGTTGTCGGTGCCGAAGAAGCCGACGTCGTACTTCTTGGCGTAGTCGGTCATCGGCTTCTCGTCGGTGAAGTCGCCGTTGCCGTTGAGGTCGACGCGGACCTCCTTGGTCACGCTGTCCTGCAGCACGCCCCAGGAGTCGGCGCGGTCGCCGTCGCGGTTGACGTCGCCGCCGGTCTCGCTGTCCGCGGCGCCGAGGTCGCCGGCGGTCTCGCTGAACACGCCGAAGGTGTACGGGCCGCCGGTCGCCGGGGCCGTCCAGCTCTTGCCGTTGGAGGTGAAGGTGCCGGTGTAGGTCTGGGTGGACTGCTTGACCCACGTGCCGTCACCGGAGTTGGTGGCGTTGGCGTTGTACCAGTCGACGATCTTGCGCTCGCCGTGGCTGGTGGTCGCCAGCGCGGGGGTGTCGAGGTCGACCCCGGAGTCGAGCACCGCGACGGTGGTGTCCTTGCCGTCCCAGTTGGGCAGGACCTGGCCGAACTGCGCCGCGTAGGTGTCGCCGGTGGGCAGGTACGGGTTGACGCGGGGGGTGTTCTTGCCCGGCGCGGGCTGCGGCAGCGGGGTGGTCGCGCCGTCGGGCTTCGGGTCGTCGCGGTACACGAGGCCGTCGACGTCGACGGCGTTGACCGCCTTGAGCTTCGCGGCCTTCTCCGCCTTCTCGGGCGGGATGGTGACCTTGACGTAGTCGAGCTTGGTGTCGGTGGACTGGACGACGCCACCGAGCGCCTTGAGCTGCTCGACGGCCGCGCCGGTCTGGCCCTTCTCGGCCGCGATCAGCAGCGTGACGTCGGGTTTGCCGGCCTTCTCGGCTTCGGCGACGAGCGCGCGGTCGTGCTCGTCGAGGGTCTTGCCGTCGGCCGCGCCCGAGGTCGGCGGGGCCGGCTGGGCGACCGCCACGGGAACGGCGACGCCGAGGACGGAGGCGCCGAGTGCGGTGGCGAGGACGGTGATCCCGGCCCGCCGTCTCCAGCGCGATCTGTGCTGTGTCACTGAGAACGACCCTTCATGAAGAGATGCGTCCGAGAAGTACACAACGCGAGATCTTCCTCAGCAATCAGACAGTTAGCCCATCGACCGCAATTGGTCGCGGGCCGAATGGCCTAATCCGCTGCCCGGTTAGGAGGCCACCGGATGTGCCGCGGACGGGTGATCGGTCCACTCTTGCTACACGTGCGTGTAGCGAGCTATATTGACGTGTAGTCGACTACACGCACGTATAGGAAGTTCATGAGCACCGAAGACTTCACCGCACGGGCCCGGATCCGGGATGCCGCGATCAAGCTGTTCACCGAACGAGGCATGGAGAAGACGTCGATCCTGGACATCGCCAAGGAGGCCGGGGTGTCGGGCGGGCTCATCCGGCACCACTTCGGCTCCAAGGACGGCCTGCGCGAAGCGTGCGACACCCACGTCTTCGACGAGCTCCTGAAGTTCAAGGAGGAGGTGCTGGCGAAGGGTGTCGCGAACCCGGGGTTCCTCCCGACGTTCGACGCCCGCCAGCTGCTCTTCCGGCGCTACCTGGGGCGGGCCATGATCGACGGCTCCGAAGCCGCCGCGGCGCAGTTCACCGAGATCGTCGACGGCACCGAGCGCTACTTCCGCGAGCAGGGCATGGACATGCCCGACCCGCGGGGCGTCGCCGCCGCGCTCGCCGCGATGACCGGCGGGCTGATGATCCTGCAGGACCACGTCGCCCGCGCGCTCGGCGAGGAGCCGGGCACGCACGAGGCGATGCTGCGGATGTCGATGGCCGCCGGGCACCTGTTCATGAACCCGCTCGCCACCCCCGAAGTCCTCGAAAAGGCCCGCGAAGCGCTGGCCTCCTACCACCGGAAGGAATGACGATGGCCGAAGCGATCACCGCCGACGGCCTCACCAAGGCGTTCGGCCGGACGAAAGCCCTCGACGGGCTCGACCTGACCGTCCACACCGGCGAGGTGCACGGCTTCCTCGGGCCGAACGGCGCCGGCAAGACCACCACGATCCGCATCCTGCTGGGGCTGATGCGGGCCGACGGCGGCCGCGCCACCCTGCTCGGCGGGAACCCCTGGACCGACGCGACCGAGCTGCACAGACGGCTCGCGTACGTGCCGGGCGACGTCACGCTCTGGCCGAACCTCACCGGTGGCGAGGTCATCGACCTGCTCGGCCGGCTGCGCGGCGGTCTCGACCCGAAGCGGCGCGAGGAGCTCGTCGAGCGCTTCGACCTCGACCCGCGCAAGAAGGGCCGGACGTACTCGAAGGGCAACCGGCAGAAGGTCGCGCTGGTCGCGGCGCTGGCGTCCGATGTGGAGCTGCTGGTGCTCGACGAGCCGACGTCCGGGCTCGACCCGCTGATGGAGGAGGTGTTCCGGCAGGTCGTCGCGGAGGAACGGCAGCGCGGCGAGCGGACCGTGCTGCTGTCCTCGCACATCCTGTCCGAGGTCGAGGCGCTCTGCGACCGCGTCACGATCATCCGGGCCGGGCGCACGGTCGAGTCGGGCAGCCTGGACGAGCTGCGGCACCTGGGCCGGATCACGATCGACGCCTCGCTCGCCCACGTCCCCGCGGACCTGGCTTCGCTGCCGGGCGTGCACGACCTGAGCTCGTACGGCTCGCACGTCCACCTGGCCGTCGACCAGGCCGCGCTGGACGACGTGATGCGGCACCTGGCCGGGGCCGGGCTGCGGAACCTGGTCAGCCGGCCGCCGACGCTCGAAGAGCTGTTCCTGCGCCACTACCAGCAGGACGAACCGGTCGGAGCGGCGCGATGACCGCGACCTGGTCGCTGCTGCGGCTGGTGCTGCGCCGCGACCGGCTGCTGATGCCGCTGTGGATCGTCTGCCTGGCGGTCGCGCCGATCGGGTACCTGTCGTCGATCGAGGCGGCCTACCCCGACGCGGCGTCGCGGCAGCGCTTCTACGACCTCAACGTGACGAGCGCGACGTTCGTCGTCCGCAACGGCCCGCTGTACGGCTCGTCGGTGGGGAACCTCCTCGCGTGGCAGTGCGGGTTCATCCCGGTCGTCGTCGGGCTGATCGCGCTGCTCACCGTCGTCCGGCACACCCGGACCGAGGAGGAGGCCGGCCGCCGGGAGCTGACCGGCGCCACCGTCGTGGGGCGGCACGCCGGGCTGGCGGCCGCCGTGATCGCCGCGTGCGGCGCGTGCCTGGGGTACGGCCTGGTGGTCGGGCTCGGCGTCGCCGCGCAGGGCGTTCCGGCCGCGGGCGCGTTCGCGCTGGGTCTCGGCTTCTCCTTGGTGGGCTGGGTGTTCACCGGCGTCGGCGCGGTCGCCGCGCAGCTCACGTGGGGCGCGAGCGGCGCGCGCGGGATCGGGATCGGCGGGCTGGTCCTGGCGTTCCTGCTGCGGGCGGCCGGGGACAGCAGCGGCTCGGCCGGCTGGCTGTCGTGGCTGTCGCCGATCGGCTGGGCGCACCGGATGCGGCCGTTCGCGGGGGAGCAGTGGTGGGTCTTGGCGCTCGCTCTCGCGTGCACCGGCCTGCTCGTGGCGCTGGCGGTCGCGCTGTCCGCGCGCCGGGACCTCGGCGCGGCGCTGCTCCCGGCGAGGCTCGGGCGAGCGACGGCGAAGGCGTCGCTGCGGTCTCCGCTGGCGCTGGCCTGGCGGCTGCAGCGGGGGACGCTGCTGGTCTGGACCGTCTGCCTGGCGCTGATCGGGCTGCTGATGGGCGGGGTCGCGCAGAACGTCGCGGAGATGATGCGGGACAACAAGGCCGTCGCGGACGTCCTCGCGCGGATGGGCGGCGGAGGCGGGGTGATGGACGCCTACCTGGCCGGGACGATGACGTTGTTCGGCCTGGCGGCGGCGGGGTACGCGGTGCAGGCCACGCTGAAGCTGCGTGCGGAAGAGACGGCGGGCCGGGCGGAACCGGTGCTGGCGACGGCGGTCGGCCGGATCGGCTGGGCGCTCGCGCACCTGGCGTTCGCGGTGCTGGGCTCGGCGGTCGTGCTGGCGGTCACGGGCTGGGCGACCGGCCTGGCGTACGGGAGCGGCGCTTCGCTGGTCCCGGCGGCGCTGGCCCAGCTGCCGGCGGTCTGGGTGCTGGCGGGCCTGGCGGCGGCGCTGATCGGCTTCCTGCCGCGCTTCGCGGCGGCGGCGTGGGGGCTGCTGGGCGCGTTCCTGCTGTTGTCGCTGGTGGGATCGGCGCTGCAGTGGAACGAGGCGGTGCTGGGGATCTCGCCCTTCGCGCACCTGCCGCGGCTGCCGGGCGGGACGTTCACGGTGGCGCCGGTCGTGTGGCTGGTGGTGATCGCCTCGGTGGCCGGGATCGGTGGCCTGGCGGCGTTGCGGCGTCGTGACATGCCGGTGGGCTGAACGGCCGTGAATGTCGCATTGAGGGACTCAGAGTCCCTCGATGCGACATTCACGGATCTCCGGCGGCAACCGAGGGAGTCGAACCCTGCGCGGCTTGTGAAGGCGGCGCCCATGGACCGGCCCTGACCCTTCGGCGGGCGACGGCTGCCAATGCTTACAACGCTAGCTGGTACCCAGCTATTTCCCATCTCACGCCGTGCTTCACCCGGATGGGGTCGGGCTGGCAAGGTTGTCCGCATGGACGATCTATTGCTGCGCCGCGTGCGGCCGGGGCTCGGCGGGGAGCTCGCGGACGTCCGTGTGAACGACGGCCGCGTCACGGCGATCACCGAGCCGGGCTCGGCCGGGTTCGCGGCACGGGTCGTCGACGGGCACGGCGGCACGCTGCTGCCGGGCCTGGTCGACGCGCACGCCCACCTCGTGCAGTGGGCGACGTTCCGCCGCCGGATCCCGCTGGAAGCGGCGCGGTCGGCGGCGGAGGCGATCGAGCTGCTGCTGGCGCACCTGCTGGCGACGCCGGCGCAGCAGTCGGAGCTGGTGGTGGGTGCGGGTTTCCGCGACGCGCTCTGGCCGGACAAGCCGCACAAGGACCTGCTGCAGCGGGCGCTGCCCGGTCGGGCGGTGGCGCTGTTCGGCGCGGACCTGCACACGCTGTGGCTGAGCCCGGCGGCGCTGAAGCTGATCGGCCGCGAGCACCCGACGGGCGTGCTGCTGGAGAACGACTGCATGAGCGCGACGGCCCAGCTGCCGACGGCGGCGGTCGACGTCCAGGACGCGTGGGTGGCGGAAGCGGTGTCCGCGGCGGCGGCGCGGGGCGTGACGCAGATCGTCGACTACGAGTACGCGGACACGGTGGCGGACTGGACCCGCCGTCTCTCGCGCGGCACGCCCGCCGCCCGGATCTCGTGCGTGATCGCGCGGTACTTGCTGGACCAGGCGATCGAGCGCGGCCACCGCACGGGCGACGTGCTCCCGGATTCCGGCGGGCTGCTGACGGTGGGCCCGTTCAAGCTCTTCGTGGACGGCTCGCTGAACACCCGCACGGCCTACTGCCACGACCCTTACCCGGGCGGCGATTCGCCGGGGCTGCTGGAACTTCCGCCGTCTTCGCTGGTTCCGTTGCTGGCGCGGGCTTCCACGCACGGCTTGACCCCGGCGGTCCACGCGATCGGCGACCAGGCCAACATGATCGCGCTGGACGCGTTCGAGGAGGTCGGCTGCGCGGGCCGGATCGAGCACGCGCAGCTGCTTTCCCCCTCCGACATCCGGCGGTTCGCGGCCTTGGGCGTGATCGCGGCGGTCCAGCCGGCGCACCAGCCGGACGACCGCGACGTCGCGGACCGCCACTGGCACGGACGGACGTCGCGGGCGTTCCCGTACCGGTCACTGCTGGACTCGGGCGCCCGGCTGGAGTTCGGTTCGGACGCCCCGGTGGCCCCGCTGGACCCGTGGGACGGAATCGCGTCGGCGGTCTCGCGCACGGACGACGACCGGCCGCCCTGGCACCCGGAGCAGGCGATCCCGTTGGCGGACGCGCTGGCCGCGGCTTCTTCCGGCCGCCGAGGGGTTTCGGTGGGGGATGCGGCGGACCTGATGGTGACGGCGGCGGACCCGTCGACGTTGTCCCCGACGGATTTGCGAGCGCTCCCGGTAACGGCAACGATCCTGGGCGGCCACGTAACCCACCAGATCTGAGCCCGCCCCCGTCCCGTCCGGCTCGGCTTGCCCCCGAATGCCCCAATGTGGCGTTGGTTGCGTCTGACGCACCCAATGTGGCGTTCGGTGCGTGCCACGCACCGAACGCCACATTGGGGCGCTTGCCCGGGGGCTACGGGCGTCGGCTGACCGGTGGACGTGGGCGTTGCTCGGCCGCCGCGTACGCGGCACGAAGCTCGGCGATCACGTCGTCGGGGTGGGTCCGGAGCCGGATCGGCAACGTTTGCAGGAACGCGATGCCGGCTGCCGTGTAGCGGGCGTTCCGATCGAGGGTGCTCGAATAGTCGTCCCACTCGCTGTGCCATTTGCGCGAGTCGATCTCCCAGGCGAAAGCGACGTCGTCGCACCAGGCGTCCGGCTTGGCGACGAACTTGCCCTGCTCGTCGTAGACCTGGACGTTCCACTCCGCGGGTGGCAGCCCGGCAAGTTTCCAGATCTCCCACGCATCGGCCTCGGCGACTGATTCGGCTCCGCAGAGGATCGCCTGCAGAGCACGGCGTGGAATCGCCGAGCCTCGTTGGCTGCCGCGCTGGAGTTCCCGGTCGAGTTGTTCCGCCGTGCAACGCTTGCGCTGGACCGCTTCCGCCAGGATTGCTTGCACGGTGTCGAAGTCGCGGATCCGACGGGTCGCGTCGAGCGCTGCCCGATACGCCGGGACGACCGGGATCCCACTTCGCAGGATCGGGCCGGGCAACCTGGTCGTTCGTTCGACCAGGACGAAACCGGTGCTGGTGATCTCCCTTTCGTCGGGCACGAGGATGTGCACGTCGTCGGGCTCCGGGCAGTGCCGGAGCCCGTGTCTTCGAAGCGCCCAGAGTCCGGTGAGCAGAGCGGATCCGCCGCCTCGAATGAGCGCCGCCTGCAGTCTCTGCTCGCTGGTGGGTTCGGTGGGATGCAGCAGGATGACTCCTGGCAACAGCCGCTGCCACGGGCCGCCGGGAAGGCAGCGTCGGTAGATGCTGCTCCGGGGCATGCCGATTTCCTCGAGTTCGGCCGTCCGTACGACGTCCGGATTGTCTTTGTGGCCGGCAACCAGTGGATGCCGTGCCCAGGTTCCCCTCGTCATCCACCCAGCTTCGCCACAACTCTCGGCAAAACGCCAGCTCACAGCGTCGCGAACGGTCCGTTCGCGACGCTCTCAGCCGGAATCCACCATTCGTGAACCCCTCAGCCCGTGCGCCCCAATGTGGCGTTGGTTGCGTCAGACGCACCGAACGCCACATTGGGTGCGCCCCACGCACCGAACGCCACATTGGGGCGCCGGCGACCCTGGGGGTTGATTTGTCCACCGGACAACGGAAAGGATCACACCGGATATGTGACAACGTTGTCAGGAGGAGACGGATGAGAACGCGGACGCGCGTCCTTGCCACCATGCTCGCCGGAGCCACCGCGATCGCCCTCGCGACCCCCGCCGAAGCGAGCAGCAGGTTCGCCGATGACCCCACCACCCTCGTCGACACCTCGATCGGGAACAACGGGGACGGCACCACCTTCCCGGGCGCGACCACCCCCTTCGGGATGGTGCAGCTCAGCCCGGACACCCAGCTCAAGAAGTACGCGTCCTACGACTACGCCCAGGACACCACGCTCGGCTTCAGCCACACCCACCTCTCCGGTGTCGGCTGCCAGACCATGGGCAACTTCCGGTTCATGCCCACCACCGGCGCCGTCACCAGCAGCGATCCCGCGCAGTACGGCGCCAAGTTCAGCCACGCGAACGAGACCCGCCGACCCGGCTACTACGGCGTGAAGCTCGACAACGGCATCGACGCCGAGCTCACCGCCACCCAGCGCACCGGCCAGCACCGCTACACCTTCCCCAGTGGCGCCACCAGCGAGAACGTCCTCATCGAGGTCGGCGAGAGCAACGGCTACACCTACGCCGGCGACGTCCACGTCGTCGGGGACGACACCGTCGAAGGCTGGCTGCAGGGCGGCAACTTCTGCTGGGAGACGCAGAAGGAGCGGTACAAGGTCTTCTTCAGCGCCAAGTTCGACCGCAAGTTCACCAGCTTCGGCACCTGGACCGACAACAAGCTCACGCCGGACCAGCGCGACGCGAAGCTCGGCAGCCAGCGCACCGGCGCGTGGCTGAGCTTCGGCACCGACAAGAGCCAGGTCGGCGCCTCCGTCGGCCTCTCCTACACCTCCGTCGACGGCGCTCGCCTCAACCGCATGGCCGAGCAGCCCAAGTCGTTCGACAAGGCCGGGAAGCAGGCGCACGACACCTGGCAGGACGAGCTGAACCGCATGCGCGTCGCCGGGGGGACGACCGCCGACCAGCGGACCTACTACAGCGCGCTGTACCGGTCGCTGCTGCACCCGTCCGTCGGGTCCGATGTGGACGGTTCCTACCGCGGCTTCGACGACCGGGTCCACCGCAGCCGGGACACGTACTACCAGATGTTCTCGCTGTGGGACACCTACCGCTCGCAGAACCAGCTGGTCGCGCTCCTGCACCCGGACAAGGCCGCGGACATGACCAAGTCGATCCTCAAGATCTACCAGGACGGCGGCTGGGTGCCGCGCTGGGCGCTGGCCGGCGGCGAGACGAACGTGATGAGTGGCGACCCCGTCACGCCGTGGGTGGTCGACAACTACCGCCGCGGCCTCCTCGACGACCGGACCGCGCGCCAGCTCTTCGACGCGTTGTGGCGCAACGCCAACGAAGTCCCGGAAGACCAGTCGATCTTCCGTGGCCGCGACGGCAACCCGACCTACGTGAAGAACGGCTGGATCGGCTACCAGGACCTGCCGGGCTACACCTACGGCGACACCCGCCAGGCCGGCTCGGCGACCCTCGAGTACGCCCTCGCCGACTGCGCGCTGTCCACCATGGCCCGAGGGCTCGGATACCCCGACAAGGCCAAGACGCTCGAGGGCCGCTGCGGCAACTTCGCCAAGCTGTGGGACACCGGCGTCGAATCCCGCGGCTTCACCGGCTTCCCGCGCACGAAGGCCGCGGACGGCACCGGCGTCGGCGACCCCGACCCGGCCCAGTCCACCGGTTTCCACGAGGGCACACCGTGGCAGTACCAGTGGCTCGCCCAGCAGGACACCGCGAAGCTGTTCGGCCTGATGGGTGGTGCGGGACAGGCCGAAAAGCGGCTCGACACCTTCTTCGACATGCCGCTGCTGCTCACCGACCCGGCGAAGGCCGCCAAGGACTCCTGGGTCCACGGCGCGTACGACTACCACAACAACTTCGCCTTCAACCCGAACAACGAGCCCGACCTGCACGCACCCTGGATGTACAGCTGGACGGGCGCGCCGTGGAAGACGTCGGCCGTCCTGCGCGCGGCGCGGACGCTCTTCACCGACACGCCGTACGGCATGCCGGGCAACGACGACCTCGGCACGATCTCGTCGTGGCTCGTCTTCGGCATGACGGGCGTCTTCGAGGCCCAGCCCGGCTCCGGGACGTACCTGCTCAGCACGCCGATGTTCGAGAAGGTCGAGATCCGGCCGGCCGGCGGCCGCAAGATCGAGATCGAGGCGCCCGGCGCGAGCGCGGCGAAGCTGCAGTACACAAAGGATGTCCAGATCGGACACCGCGGCTACGACCGCAGCTGGATCTCCCACGCCGACCTGCTCCGCGCGGGCAAGATCCAGTTCCGCTTGAGTGACACCCCGACGAGCTGGGGGACGAAGTCGGCGCCGCCGGCGATGTGACCGCGTGATGGCCTCCCCGGATGCCGGGGAGGCCATTACCATCCCCGCATGCCGACGCCGGACGCCCGTGAGCGCATCCTCGGAACCGCCACCCGGCTGTTCGACCGGCACGGGGTGCACGCCGTCGGGCTGCAGCGGATCATCGACGAGTGCGGGTGCGGCAAGAACCTGCTCTACACCTGCTTCGCGAGCAAGGACGAGCTGGTGGTGGCGTACCTGAGGTGCTGCGGCGCCGCCTGGGACGTCCTCCTGGCCGGTGCGAAGGCGGCCGCTGCCGCCCCGGAGCGGCAGCTGGTGGAGCTCGTGCGCGAGGTCGGGGTGCGCGCGACCCGGCCCGGTTCGCGCGGGTGCCCGCTGCGCGCCACGCTCGCGGAGTTCCCGGAGCCGCGGCACCCGGCCCACCGCGTGGCGGTGGACCAGCTGGTGCGGGCGCGAACCCGGCTGCGGGAGCTGGCGGGGGAGACCTCGGCCGCCGACCCCGGCCGGCTCGCCGACCGGGTGATGGTGATCATCGACGGCCTGTACGCGAGCGGCCCGGTCTTCGGCGGCGACGCGGCCGAGGCGGCGGTCACCTTCGCGGAGGATGTCGTGTGCGCGGAGACTTCGGCGGCTGCGGAGAGCCGCTGACCAGGATCGACGGTGGGCTCCCCGTGCGCCGGCCGGCCGTTCGTGCTGAGCTGGAGGCATGTCCGAGACGAAGACGACCGCGACCGAGAAGTTCTTCCGGGTCGCGATCGCGATCAAGGGGCTCGACGGCGCGCTGCAGGTCGCCGGGGCGCTGGTCCTCGCGTTCATCCCCGCCTCGACCGTCAGTGGGTTCACCCACGCGGTCATCACGCGCGACCTGCTGGGCGACCCCGCCGGCACCCTCGCGCGGCACCTGGAGTCGGCAACGGAGAACTTCCTCCACGGCGACACGAAGACGTTCGCCGTCGCGTACCTGCTCGCCCACGGCCTGATCAAGCTCGGCCTGGTGTGGGCACTGGCGCGCAAGATCGTGCGCGCGTACCCCGTCGCGGCGCTGGTCCTGTCGGCGTTCGTCGTCTACGAGATCTTCCGGGCGATCCACACGCACTCGATCGCGCTGCCGTTCTTCGCCGCGCTGGACGTCGTGATCATCGTCCTGGTGCTGCGCGAGTACCGGCAGCTGAAGCGGGGTTAACCCGGGTCACGCGGCGACGGGAAATCGCACCGTCGTGCTGTCGGCCTCCAGGGGTTCGACGTAGACGGCGGTCGCGTTGTCCGAGCCCCCGCGGGCGAGGGCCGCCTCGACCAGCTCGGCCGCGCCCGTGCCCGGCTGGGCCAGCACCGCGCGGATGCCGCTGCCGGTGAGGGGCTTGTGGACGCCGTCGCTGGTCAGGAGCAGGCCCGCGCTCGTGGTCTCCGCCGTGCCGATCTCCTCCGGCTTGGCCGTGCGGACGCTCGTGGTGACCACGTGCTCCATCCGCGGGGTGACCGGCTGGTGGCGGGCGCGGAAGTACTCGGCGAGCGTGTGGTCGGTGGTCAGGCGGCCGAGCGTGGTGCCGTCCCAGGCGTACGCGCGGGCGTCGCCGACCCAGGCGATGCGGTACCCGCCGTGCGCGGCCGGCATGGCCACGACGAGCACGGCGTCCCCGGCCGTCTGCTCGCGGACCGCGCGCTGCGCGGCGAGCACGGCTTCGACGGGTCCTTTGTGGACCGGAGTGCGGGCGGCGGCTGCGGACGCGATGCGGGCGGCCCGCGCGGCGGCGGGATCGTCCCCGACGCCGTCGGCGAGGGCGAACACGATGCCGGGCCCGCCGGCGGCGGCGTACGCCCCGACGGCGTCGGCGTTGAGCGAGCGCGGCCCCTGGGCGCTCGCGGTGTGCCAGCGCGGGTAACCCGGACGTGTCGTGATCATCGCGGCCTCCTCATCCCTCTGTCCCGATGATCCGCGCCGAACCTGTGGTCCGTCTGAGACTTTCCTGTGCCCGCGGTGTCGGTCCGGGTACCTTGGGAACGGGGTGGGGCATGGAGTTCCGGATTCTCGGGCCGCTGACGGTGATCCGCGCGGACGGCCGCCCGGCCGTGCTCGGCGGGCGGAAGCCGCGGACGCTGCTGGCGGCGCTGCTGCTGGCCCGCGGCCGGGTGGTGCCCGACGAGCGGCTGGTCTCGCTGCTGTGGGAAGGCGACCGGCCGTCGACGGTCGACGCGCAGCTGTGCACGTACGCTTCCCGCCTGCGCAAGGGACTCGGACGGCCCGCGCGGCTGGTCCGGACGGGTGGCGGGTACCTGCTGGCGCCGGACGGCGGCACGGTCGACGCGGAGGAGTTCGAGCGGCTGGCCGCTTCCGGCCACGACGCACTGCGCGCGGGCGCGGCAAGTCGCGCGGCGGGGTTGTTCGGCGCGGCGCTCGACCTGTGGCGCGGCCCGGTGCTCGCCGGCATCGCCGAACCGCTTCGCGCGGGAGAGTCGGCGCGGTTCGAGGAGCTCCGGCTGGCCGTCCTGGAGAGCCGGATCGAAGCGGAGGTGGCGGCCGGCGACCACCTGCGGGCGGTGCCGGACGCCACCGGCCTGGTGCTCGCGCACCCGCTGCGGGAACGCGCGCGGGCGCTGCTCATGGCCGCGCTCTGCGCGAGCGGGCGGCCGGCGGACGCGGTGGCGGTCTACCACCGGGGCCGGCGGATCCTCGACGAACGGCTCGGGATCGCGCCGGGCCCGGTGCTGCAGGCGGCGTATCAGCGGGTGCTGTCCGGGTAGGGCGACGAGCGGAAGTCGCGGTCGAGTCCGGCGGGCGACCGTGGCAGCCAGTACCGGGCCAGCGCGCGGACCTGCTCGCGCGGCAGGCCGGGGTTGACGTGCCGGTGGTCGGGCTTCGCGATCGACTGCAGCGCCCAGGCGAAGCCGAGCAGCGGGTCGATCCGCGCCCACCGGTGGCGGTCGATGCCCAGCAGCATCTGCGCGCGCTGGATGCAGTGCCAGAAGTGGTAGCCCGAAGGCGGATCGCCGTCCATGGTGTGCACTTCGGACTCGACCTCGGCGCGCCGAGGATCGAACAGGATCCCTTGTCCGAACGCCGCGAAGGCTCTCGTGAGGCCTCTTCGTCGCCGCGGTAGAAGCGGTCGAAGTTGCCGAGCTGCAAGGCCGACAGCGTTCTCAGCGGCTGCTCGATCGGCTGGACGAACTCGGCGTAGTTCTGCGGGTAGCCCGGTTCCAGGCTGAGGGCCCGCCACTTCGCGGGCAGGCCGCCCGGGGCGTTCTGCTGGATGAACGGGAACAGCACGGCGTAGGCGTCCCGCACCTCCTGGGCCGGGTGGTACAACGCGATTTCGTCGAGCTGGTACCAGAGTTCGTTGGCCTTGCGGTCGCCCAGCATGCCCGGCACGGGCGGCAACGCCGCGGCTTCGGCGGTGCCGGTGAGCAGTCCGCTGCCCGCGACCGCGACGGCCGCCCCCGCACCGAGTTTGAGCAGGTTCCGGCGATCGAGCGTCATGGATTCACCCCCGTCGGCGGCCCCCTGCCGCCGTCGCCGCCACGGTACGGAAGGTTTCCATACTTTCTCTGTACGACCGTTTCCCGTGGGCGACCTCCGCGCGCTCGTCTTCCGCGGCGCCGAGGTCGCGCGGATGCTGCGCGACACGGTGATCGGGTACGAGGACGGCACTCCGCGCACCAAGCACGTGACGACGAACGTCGCGCTGGAGGTCTCCGGCGACACCGCGTCGGGGCGGGCCTACGCCGCCGGCCGGTACGCGGACCGGTTCACCCGCTCCGCCGACGGGTGGCGATTCACCGAGCGCCGGGCGACGGTGGACCTCGTCGGGGACGTCGGTCACCACCTGCGGCCCCGGCCGTAACGAGCCGCTGACCTGCGACGACTTCGGTAACACGACCGAAGGAGCCGACGATGGGCGCAGCGTCGCACGACTCACGGCCGCTGATGGTGTTCGGTGTGCGGGACCACGCGGAAGTGGTCGGCAAGGGAGACCTGCTCGCCGCGGTGGAGCTGCAGGCCCAGCTCGGGTCGGCCGTGCGGCTCGTCGAAGCCGAGGCGCTCACGGAGGACCAGATCCGCGAGGACCTCATCCTGATCGGCGGCCCGGACGGCAATTCTCTGACCGGCAGCGTTCTCGAGCGCTTGGACGGCGTGCTCTCGCTCGGGTTCGCCGAGCACGGCTCGTCGGTCTACGACCGCAAGTCCGGCTTCGCGGCCTCGCCGCGCTACGACGACGCCGGTGACCCGCGCGTCGACTACGGCCTGGTGATCCGCGCGGCGAACCCCTTCGCCCCGGAGACCGCGGAGGTCGTGATCGTCGCGGGCTGCGGTGGTTACGGCACCGCCGCCGCGGCCGAGGCGTTCGACGAGGCGGAAGCCCTGGGCGGGTACCGGCACTTCGAGGCGCTCGTCGAGACGACGGTCTTCCGCCGGGCCCACCACGACACGCTGGTTCGCGAAGCCCGCGGGATCGCGTGAAAGGCCCGGGCTTCCGAAGAAGCCCGGGCCCCGAGCGTCACTTCTGCAGGTCGTAGACCGTCTGGCCGTCGACCGTCGTGGCGGTGAAGTTCGCCGTCACCCACGCGGTGATCTCCGACGAGCCGCCGCCCGGGCCACCTCCGCGGCCGCCGTCGATGTAGTACTTGATCTCGCCGGCCGCGACGTACGCCTTGAACTCGTCGAGCGTCGGCGCCGGGTCGGAGCCGCTCCAGCCGCCGATGCCGATCACCGCCTTGCCGCTGGCCAGTTCCAGCGAAGCCGCGTTCTGCGAGCCCGTCGTCGCCGCGGCCCACTTCGTCGTCGTCTTCGCCAGCAGCGCACCGATCGCGCTCGAGGACGAGTCCTCGCCGCCCGGACCTCCGCCCATGCCGCCGCCCATCGCGCTCGACGTCGGTCCCGACGTCGGGATCGAGCCGCTGTGCGCGACCGACGCCGTCTCGACGCCGTACGCCGCGGTGGAGACGCCCAGGGTCAGGACCACCGCCGCCGCGACGACCGTGGCCGCCTTGCGGACGGTCGGCACGCCCATCACCAGCACCGTCCCGGTCAGGACCCCGAGCACCGCCACGATCCAGCGCAGCGCGGGGAACCAGTCCGGCGTCCGGTCGAGCAGGATGAACGACCACACCGCCGTCGCCACGACCATCCCGGCCAGCGTCGCCCGCGGGCCCAGGTTGGCCCGGCCCTGCCACAGCGCGCGGCCCGAGATCGCGACCAGCGCGGCGATCGCCGGGGCCAGCGCGACCGAGTAGTACGGGTGCACGATGCCGCTCATGTAGCTGAACACCAGCGCCGTGACGACCAGCCAGCCGCCCCACAGCACGAGTGCCAGCCGCGTCCGGTCGGTGCGCGGTGCGCGCCGCGTGAACCACAGCCCGGCGACCAGCCCGATCAGCGCGGCGGGCAGCAGCCACGAGATCTCCGTGCCGAAGCTCGGCCCGAACATCCGGAACAGGCCCGAAGCACCGCCGAAGCCGGTGTTCCCGCCGCCCATGCCACCGCCACCGCCGGGCCCGCTGCCGTCGCCGCCGCCGAAGATGCGCGACAAACCGTTGTAGCCCAGGGCGAGTTCGAGCAGACTGTCCCCTTCGGACCCGCCGATGTAGGGCCGCGACGCCGTCGGCCAGAGGTCGACCAGCGCGATGTACCAGCCCGCCGAGACGACCAGCGCCGCGACCGCGCCGCCGAGGTGCAGCAGCCGCTTGCCCAGCGACGTCGGCGCCGCGATCAGGTAGACCAGCCCGAAGGCCGGCAGCACCAGGAACGCCTGCATCATCTTCGTCAGGAAGCCGAAGCCGATCGCGACGCCGGCCAGCGCGAGCCACTGGGGGCTCGCCTTTTCCGTGGCGCGCACGACGAAGTAGGCGCCGGCGACCATGAGCAGCACGAGCAGCGCGTCCGGGTTGTTGAACCGGAACATCAGCGCCGCGACCGGGGTGACCGCCAGCATCGCACCGGCCGTCAGCCCGGCGACCGGACCCGAAGTCCGTTTCACCGTCAGGTACAGGATCCCGACGGAGGCGACCCCCATCAGCGCCTGCGGGGCGAGCACGGTGAAGCTGGAGAACCCGAAGACGCGGGCGAAGGCCGTCGCGACCCACAGCGCCGCGGGCGGCTTGTCGACCGTCAGCACGTTGCCCGAGTCGAGCGACCCGAACAGCCAGGCTTTCCAGTCCTGCGTCCCGGACTGCACGGCGGCGGCGTAGAACGAATTGCCGTAGCCGGAGGCGGTGAGGTTCCAGAAGTACAGCACGGCGGTCGCGGCCAGCAGCCCGAACACGGCCGGGCGGACCCAGCGCGGTGGCGCGTGCGCGGCGGATTCCTTGCGGTGACGCGGTTCCTGCGTCACCGGGTCGGACAGGACGGCGGTCATCAGTACTCCTTCTGGGTAGCGGCCTGGCGGCGCGGGTTGAACACCCAGCCGCGCAGGAGCAGGAACCGGAGCACCGTCGCGGCGAGGTTCGCCAGCACGAGCACGGTGATCTCCAGGACCAGGCCGGGGGTGGTGGATCCGTTGAGCAGGGCCAGCGATCCGCTCGTCAGCGCGAGCCCGAGGCCGAACACGATCAGCCCTTCGAACTGGTGGCGCCCGGCACCGGCGCGCCCGCGGATGCCGAAGGTGAGCCGCCGGTTCAGCGCGGTGTTCCCGATCGCGGTGACCAGGAGCGCGGTGAAGTTCGCCGGCTGCGCGCCGACGGCGGTCCGCAGCAGCAGGAACAGCACGAGGTAGGCGAGGGTGCTGCTGACGCCGATGGCGGCGAACCGCACCAGCTGCGTCACCAGCCGCGGCGGCACGCCCGGTGCCTCGACGCCGATCGGCTGCCGCCCGAGCTGCTCACGCAGCCGGCTGATCGGGATCTCGCCGGTGAAGGTGGCCTTCGTGACGCGGGCGATGCCCTTGAGGTCCGCGGTGGCGGTCTTGACGATGTTGACCGACGAGTTCGGGTCGTCGACCCAGTCGACGGGCACCTCGTGGATCCGCAGCCCGGCCCGCTGCGCCAGGACGAGCAACTCGGTGTCGAAGAACCACCCGGTGTCCTCGACGTGCGGCAGCAGCTCGCGCGCGACGTCGGCGCGGATGGCCTTGAAGCCGCACTGCGCATCGCTGAACTTCGCGGCGAGCGTCGACTTCAAGATGAGGTTGTAGGCGCGGGAGATGAACTCGCGCTTCGGCCCCCGCACGACCCGCGCGCCCCGGGCGAGCCTGCTGCCGATGGCGAGATCGGAGTGCCCCGACAGGAGTGGGGCGACGAGCGGTGCGAGCGCGGCGAGATCGGTCGAGAGGTCGACGTCCATGTAGGCGAGGACGGCGGCGTCGGAGGCCCGCCAGACGGCGTTGAGCGCGCGGCCGCGGCCCTTCTCGTCGAGGTGGTGGACGGCCACCTCCGGGAACTCCCGGGCGAGTCTTTCGGCCACCCGCAGCGTCGCGTCGGTGCTCGCGTTGTCGGCGATCGTGATCCGGTAGGGGTAGGAGACGTGTTCGGCCAGGTGCGCGTGCAGCCGGCGGATGCACGGTTCGAGGTCGGTCTCTTCGTTGTAGACCGGGATGACGACGTCGAGGACGGGCTGCGGGCCGGCCAGATCGACCGGGACGGTCCCGGGCCGTGCTGCGGAGGCGGTGGCTGTCATGCCTCCTACGGTCGCCGGTCCCGCTTTGGTGATCGTGTGATCGCCCTGTGCGGTTGCTGTGCGCCGCGCCGGTCGTGAGTGGTAATTCGGGTTCTGACCCGAATTACCACTCACGCCCCGGGGTGGTCGCTAGCTGTGTGCTCGCAGCGGGACGACGTCGCCCGGCGACACCGCGCGACCGGGCTCGCGCCGGGCCGTCTTCGCGCAGATCGTCAACGTCACCAGCGCCCCGTACTTCGGGTGCCGGTCCACGTAGATCTCCGTCGCGAAGCACGCGTCCGCGAGCACCTCACGCCGGGAATGGATCTGGTCGAACCCGATGCCCGCCGGGCAGAACAGCGACACCACGATGTCGCCGTCCACCGGGCGGGTCCACAGGATCGCCGGGCGGCGGCCGTCGACCGTGCAGATGCGGGCGCTCGCGAACGCCGTGCGCAAGCGGTGCTGGACCACGATCGCGCGCAGCCGGCCTCGGACGTGGCGGCGGGCCGCGCGCCAGTAGAACACCCAGTTGAACGCCACCACGAACGCGACGACGGACCACACCGGCCCGAGCCAGAGAACGAGGTTGACCAGGGCGTACGGCAGGAGCGTGACGGCGAGCAGCTCGTAGCGCCAGTGGTAGAGCCACAGCACCGGGTTGGGCCGCTTGACGGGGGCCAGCTGCCGGGCCAATTCAGGGATCTCGTGGGTCATGACCGTGCTCCTTCGCAGCCGTCGGCGACCGGGACGGCGGTCGCGGGTGCCCGGCGGACGACTCCGGTTCCGGCGCAGCCCGGGCAAGCCGTGCCGTCGGAGGGCTGGATCCCGTGGCCGCCGCAGGAGGCGCAGGCGTGCACGGTGTCCCAGCGGGGATCGCGGTAGGTCCGGGAGCCTCGGGGCCCGCGGCGGACCTCCCAGCCGCGCGCGGTCGCGCGGGCGTCTTCCTCGGCGGCGAACAACCACTCGCCGAGGCGGTGCAGAAGCCGGTCGAACCAACCGCGTGCGCGGGACGTAGGTAGGTTGTGGTCTTGCATCGTGACACCCCCGGAAGTACCGCTCGGACTCGGACGGGCGGCCCGGCAAGGGCGCCCACGGGCGGCTCGGGGAGGCCGCCGGGCACGTTATGTAGTGCCCCAGGTGCGCGTGGTTGCGTCCGTTGCGGCGAACAGGGGGTCCGCGAGCAGGGGTTTCAACCCGTTCGGGCGAGTCGACCCCAGTCCGCACCAACAAAGAGTCGCCGATGGGATAAAGTGCGCTCTGTGTCCACATATTGTCACCTCCCTACGTTCGCCTACGTGAGTAGGTAAGGCTGGTGTCGAATGCTTACCTACATTCTAGATCGACCGCACCGCGGCCGATAGATACTGATGTGGTAACGGCCGAGGACGTGGGCGCCGAACTGCGCCGGCTGCGCAAGGCTGCCGGGCAGACGCAGGCGGACGTGGCCCGGATCGTCGGGGTCAGCCGCGCGAACCTGACCCAGTGGGAGACCGGGCGGTACCTGCCGTCGGCGGAGAACGCCCGGTTGCTCGACGATCACTTCCGCGCGGCGAATGCCCTGGTCGAGATGACCGACGCGGCCCGCTCGCCCGGGCCGGCGACCGCCGGGGTCCTGACCACCGGCGGCTCGCTGCTCGAGGTCTTCCGCCGCGCCGGCGCCAGCCTCGCCGAAGAGCTGATCCGCGACGAGAACGGTCGCGCGGTCGGCTGGCGGCACAACCTCCAGAAGCGGGGCAAGCACACGACGCTCGCCACCGCCTACGGGATCTCGGCCATGGTCGTGGTAGGCGAGCCCTACATCGACCTACATGCCGTCGTCACGGACCTCTACGGCAAGCGTTCCGACTTCGGCTGGCAGGGCCGGTCCGAGGGCCGCCGACCCGAGGTCACGGCCGCGGTCGTGGGCGCGCTCTTCCAGGCCAGCACCATCCTCTCGGCGGAGGAGGGGCTGGTCCACCTCGAGCACTCGCTCGACGACCGCACCCGGACGCGGCCGTTCCTGCTGTCCGCCGCGCTGCGCACGTCGGTGCGGCTCGGGCCGGACGCCCCGCTGACCCGGCGCCTGACGGACGACCTCCTCGCGGCCCGGCTCGACTTCGACGGCGTCCCGCTCTGGGGCGAGAAGAAGGAAGAGGGACTGGTCGCGCCGGAGCCGTCCACCGCCCACACCGCGCGTGCGGTGGTGGCCCTGCGGGAGCTGCTGCGCTCCGGGCAGGGCAGCGACGAGGTCCGGGAAGCCGCCGAGATCGGCACCCGCTGGCTCATCGAGCGGGTCCACCCCGACGACGGCGTGTCGGAAGACCTGGCACTGCCCCAGCCGGACGGCCGGCCGGACGTGCGGGTCACGATCAAGCACTTCACCTCCGCCTGGGTCCTCCAGGCGCTGGCCGAGGCGCCACAAGTGCCGGTGGCCAGGCTGAGCCGCGCGCTCAATTCCCTCTGGGAACGCTACGAACCCTCGCGCGGCCTGTGGGCCTGGGGCAGTGGCGATTTGCCCATTTGGATGACCCTGGACGCCGTGACGGCTCTGCGCGCGGTCGCGCTGGCCTTCCCGGCGCCGCAGTTCCGCCCCCCATCAGCCGCAGATTGAGATCCCCGCACGATGAGCACGACACCTCCGGTGGTCAACGGCGACCACCCGTTCCCGCGACAGCTCGCGGAAGCCTTGCGCGGCAACGGCTCCCGCCCCGGCCTGGACCAGCTCCGGGCGACCGCGGAGTACATCCGCGCCCACCGCGGCGAGTTCGCGGAGTGGCTGCGCGACCTGGCCGACGCCCCCACCGCCGTCGCCGAGATCGCGAAACGCTCGTACTGGCATCCCAACGGCTTCGCGAAGATCGTCCTCCACACCGGTGTCGAGCCCGAGTTCCGCGTCCGCCTCCACGTCTGGCCGCGCAGCGAAACGGTGTCGCGCGGGGAGTCCAACCCGCACAGCCACCGCTGGGAGTTCGCCTCCCACGTGCTGACCGGCACCGGGATGCACATGGTCGAGTTCGCCGAAACCGCCGACGGCGGCAAGCCGTTCCGCCGGTACCGCTACGGCGCCGACCCCGCGAACCCGGCCGCCCTGGTCGCCGACGGCGAGGTCCGGCTCAGGCGCCGCGCCTCGCCGCACGTCCAAAGCGGCGACGTCTACACCTGCGACACCTCGATCGTCCACACGGTACGGCCGGTCGACGCCGGGCTCACCGCGACCGTCGTGGTCCAGGGTCCCCGCCGGACGTCCACCACCGTCGTCTACTGCGAGCCCGGGGAAAGCGACGACCAGCCGAACTTCGACCTCACGCGAGCGGACTTCGAGGAGCTCGTGACCACCGTCCTGGCGAAGCTGGACTGCGGGGTCGCACCATGAGGTCCGTGCAGCCCGACCAGCACGGCATCCTCACCGACCGGGCCATCCGGCGGGCGTACGAGACCGGGCAGCTGTGGGTCGACCCGTTCGACGCGGCGCTGATCCGGCCGGCCGCGCTCAGCCTGCGGCTCGGGCACGAGGCCTTCTCCCTGCAGACGCACGGGCCGGTCGACGTCGCGGACCGGTCGACCCACCCCGAGCTGGCCCCCAAGGCGCTGGACGCGAGCGGGCGCCTGGTCGTCGAGCCCGGCGAAGTCGTGCTCGCGCCGACGCTGGAGAAGATCGGCCTTTCCGAGAACCTGGCGGGTCTCGTCGACGGCACGAGCGACTACGCGCGGCTGGGGATCGGCGTGGTGCTGTGCGGGCAGGTCAGCCCGGGCTTCGGCCGGGACACCGGCGCCGTGCTCACCCTGGAGATCGTCAACCACCTGCGGCACCCGGTGCTGATGTACCCCGGCGCCCGGATCTGCAACCTGATGCTGTTCGCTTCGACCGGGAGCGAGCGGCCCTACGGCGCCATGCCGCACAACTACTCGAGCGACCACGCGGTCGTCGCGTCCCGATTGGCGGATCATGTCCGGCAGCTTTGAGCAACGCCTCGGCGACCTGGGTGAGCAGCGGATCCAGCGAGAAGTACTCCAGCCGAGATACGGCGGCACCGAAGGTTTCGGCGACGACAGCGCGTTCCTGGCGAAAGTGGACACGCCGAGCGAGCTCGTCGCGACCACCGACAGCTGCCCGACCCCGGTGGTCAACATCCTGCGCGAGCCCGACCTGTTCCACGCCGGCTGGTTGCTGGCCACGATCAACCTGTCCGACCTGGCCGCCGCCGGAGCCGAACCGCTCGGGCTCGTCGTCAACTACACCCTGCCCAAGACGACCACGGTGCGGGAGTTCGAGCGCCTGCTCGACGGTGTCGACGCCTGCTGCCACGAGCACGGCACGAAGGTCGCGGGCGGGGACATCCGGGACGGAGCCGGGCAGCTGACCGCGACGGCCATCGGGCGGTGTGCTCCGGGCAGCAGGCTGCGGCGGTCCGGGGCGAAGGCCGGGGACCGCCTGCTGCTGGTCGGTTCGCCGGGCTACCTCTGGGCCGCGGCTCTGCTGGAGACCGGACGGGCGACGCTGCCGGCGGCGGCCCGAGACGAGATCTGGCAGCGCGCCTGCCGTCCGACGGCCCAGCTGAAGGCGGGACAGCTGCTGGCCGGGTACGCACGGGCGGCGATGGACGTCTCCGACGGCCTGTTCGCCACGGTCCGCACGCTGGGCGAGGCGAACGGGCTCGGCGCGGCGGTCACCGGCGAGTTCGAACTCGACGAACCGCTGGCCGAAGTGGCCGCCCAGTGCGGTTTGCGCCCGTTCGACCTCGCGCAGACGTGGGGCGACTGGGGTCTGGTCGCGGTGGTCCGGACCGAGGACGTCAAGGTCGTCGAGAAGACCTTGCGCGCGGAAAGCGTTGCGGTGCAGGAAATCGGGACGCTCACCGAGGACAAGCGGCTGACCGAGGGAACCGCTCCGTGGCGGGGGATCGCCCAGGAGCGGTTCTCGGCCAGTTCGTGGCACGGCGGTGAACTGTCCACTTTGCTCACCGAGGTGCTGGGTGTCTAGCTGTGCGCCCGCAACGGCACCACGTTGCTCGGCAGCACCGCCCGCTCACGCGGGGCCTCGGTCGGGCTGATCGTCAGCGTCACGAGGCTCGCGTACTTCGGGTGACGGTCGACGTACACCTCCGGGACCGCGCACGCCGCCGCGAGGACCGTGCGGTTCCGGTGCAGGTGCTCGAACGCCTCGCGGCCGAACAGCGACACCACGATGTCGCCACCGCGCGGGCGCGACCACAGGATCGCCGGGCGGCGGCCGCCGGGCAGGCGCAGCAGCGGGAACGCCGCCCGCAGCCGGTGCTGCAACCGGACCGCCTGGATCCGGGCCCGCACCTGGCGGCGCCGCAGCAGCGCCCACCCGAGTGCGGCGGCGAAGACCCCCGACGCCCACAGCGGGCCGGCCCACAGGGCGAACGTCACCAGGCCGTAGGGGAGCAGCGTCACCGCCAGGATCTCCCACCGCCAGTGGTAGAGCCGGGCGGGGAACGACGCTTGCCTGCTGGTCATTTCCGTGTTCCTTCCGGTGAGCCGGCGGCGCAGAAGGCCGCCGAGGTGGCGCGAGAGACGTCCGGCGGCGATGCCGGCCACGAGGGCCGCGACGATCGCCAGCCCCGGCGTCATGTCGGGATCCGGGTCTTCGGGGCGGGCTCGGGCCGGCGGTCGCGGTCCCGGCCGAGCCGCCAGGTCCAGCGCCACCCCGCCCAGATCGCGACGACCGACCCCAGCAGGACCAGCACGAAGGCCTGGCCGACCAGGCCGTCGAGAGGTGCCAGCCGAAGCAGGACCAGCAGTGCCCAGATCTGGGTCGCGGTGAACGGGATGACGAGCCCGGCCGCGTAGACGCCCCGGCGCCAGCGGCTCTGGCGCGGTGCGGTGATGTAGGGGTCCATGAATGCCCTCCTCTGCCCGTGGATCCAGGAAACCTCCGGCGCGCCGCACCCTGTGTGTCAGCTGACACAGAAGGCGGGATTCAGCTCGCCAGTCGTCGAAGTTCGGCCAGTCGGTGGATCGTCACCTGTCTTCTGCCGGTGCTGATCACGCCCTGGCGCCGCAGGTCGCGCGTCGCGCGCGCCCAGGACTCGCGGGAGATCGCCGCGGTCATCGCGAGCTCGGCCTGCGTGGCGGGTACCGAGATCCGGATGTCCCGCCCGTGGGGAACCCCGTGCTGGACGGCCAGTTGCATCAGCTGCGCGGCGACCCGGCGCGCCGCGGCGCCGCCCCCGACCTCCAGCCACTGACGGCCGACCGAGCGCAGCCGCGTCGACAGCACGAGCAGCAGCGCCCAGGAGATCCGGGACCGCGTCCGGCACAGCGCGGCGAAGCGGTCGCCGGGGACCTCCAGGACCTCGACGTCGTCGAGCGCTTCGACGGTCGCCGACCGCGGCTGCGCGTCGATCGCGGCCAGCTCGCCGATGACGTCCCCCGTGCCGCGCACCCCGACGACGACCTCGCGCCCGTCCGGCGTCCCGTGGACGATCCGCACGTGCCCGGCGAGCAGCACCAGCACGACGCTGGAGCGGTCGCCTTCCCGGCAGAGGGTCCCGCCGCGCGGGTAGGTGCGCCGCGTGGCGGACTCCGCCAGCATCCGGCGATCGGCCGGGGCCAGGTCGGCCCAGAATCCCGTCGGTTCCACGTCCCACCTCGCTTCCGGTCCCTACGCGGTCAGTCCCTCCTCCGGCTCGCCGACTTCGGGCGTGTAGAGCCAGCCGCGGAGTCGTTCTTCGCCGAGCTTGATGTGGACGGGCTGGGTGAAGGCGGACCGGTCGATGCCGGAGTAGCCGTGCCGCACGACGGCGCGGTGGATCTCCTGCGAGACGGCGAGCGCGAGTGGCGCGGTCGTTTTGCCCAGCAGCCGCTTCAGCTCGGGGGCGTCGACCAGCCGGCAGGCGATGTCGACGTCCTCGCCGTAGGAGGCGCGCGAGTCGCGGTGCACCTCACCGGCGTGCACGGCGACGCGCAGCCGGAAGGCGAGCTCGGGCCGGCTTTCGGCGTGCTTCTCGAGCAGATCCCCCAGCGCGGGGACGACGGTGGTGAGCAGGAGCGTCTTCGGCAGCTGGTCGAAGGGCCGGATCAGGCACAGCGCCCCGTCGCCGCGATCGACGAAGGGGTCGCGGTGCTTCTTGCCGATCCCGCCGGCCGCGAGGGCCTCGTCGAGCAACTGGAAGAGGACATTACGGAGCTGGGTCCGCACCGAGTTCGTCCGCTTGGTCGAGTTCTCGATGTCGACCGCAACGATGGCCCGGTGCCGGGGTATGTCAGCTGAAGTGTCCATGGCCCGCTCCCTGCCTTCAGGTGTGAAGCTGAAGTTCAGTCAAGTTCACTGTAGGGGGTGGAGTACCCTGGAACAACAAGGTTGAATCGGCGTTACCCGTTTGGTGCGGAGGAGTTCGGGTCGACGTAACGTTTCAGTCCCGGCTTCGGCAGGTCGCCGACCGTGACTTTAGGTCCCGGGAGTACTATCAGGCCACTTTCCGCACTACTGAAATTTACTGAAGGGTGGCGGAGGCTGTGTCCCCAGTCGCGTCGCGGGCGCTCGCCCGCCGCCTCAAGGGGCTGCGCGAGGAGCAGTGGCCCGACGCCGGGCTCACGCAAGCTCAGCTGGCCCAGGCGCTCGGCGGGCTCAGCATCTCGCTGATCTCGTCCTGGGAGAACGTCCAGAAGCCGACCCGCGCGCCGGCCCGGCGGCTCGAGGCGTACGCGACGCTGTTCGCGACGCGGCGTTCGTGGGACGGCGAGTCCCTGCGAATCCTCCCACTGGAAGAACTGACGGACGAGGAGCGGGACCGGCGCAAGGATCTGCTGGACGAGCTGCTGTGGCTGCGGGAAGGCAACGAACCCGTCTCGGCGAAGGCCGCGGTGACCGACTTCTGGACCTTCGAGGAAAACGACCAGCGGATCACGATCGTCTGTGCCCAGCTCCCGGAGAAGTACCGCCGGCACCTCAGCTACGCGGACCCCGAGAGCGCCGACTTCGTGTCGCTCTACACCTACGCGGACCCGGACGCATTGATCGAGCTGTTCGGCCACATCCGCGCGCGCAACCCCGAGAACCCTGTCACCTTCCGCACCAGCGGCAAGCTCGACCCCGACGACTACACCAGCCACCTGGTCCTGCTCGGCGGGGTCGATTTCAACAGCGTGACGAAAGACGTGATCAAGCGGGTGGAACTCCCGGTGGAGCAGGTCGGCCGCGAAGCTGCCGGCGCGCACGGCGGGTTCCGTGTCAAGGAGAACGGCCAGTCGAAGCTCATCGAGCCGCAGCTCGATGAGCAGGGACACCTGCTGGAAGACGTCGCGCTTTTCTATCGGGGCGTATCTCCGTTCAACCGGAAGCGCACGGTATCCGTGTGCAATGGCATGTACGGTCGAGGAACGCTGGGCGCGGTCAGAGCGCTGACGGACACCCGGTTCCTGGACCGGAACACCGCCTACCTTCGCGAGCGGTTCGGCGACATGGAATCCTTCAGCATCATCAGCCGGGTGCCTGTCGTCGGTGGGCAGGGCCTGACCCCGGACTGGACTCTCGAGGAGAACCGGTTGCACGAGTGGCCCGAGGCTGCCGCATGAACGCGCGGCAGCACGAGTCCCATCAGAACCTGCTGACCCACGTCGCCGCGGAGGACGCTCCGCGCGCGCCCCTGGACGCCATCGTGGTGCCCAACGGACGCCCGGCGGCCTACCTCGAGCAGGCCATCACCGCGGCGAAGCAGCTGGATGCGCACCTGTTGCTGCTGTGCAGCATGCGTGCCAACGCTTCGAGCGCGGCCCTGGCGGCGAAGCGGGAGGGCGTCCGGGTCACGGCCATCGACCTGGACGAGCTGCCGAAACAGGTGGTACCCGAGTTCGCCACCGACAACCTGCTGCGGCTCGGCCGGTTTCGCCGGCCCGTCGACACCAGCCTCAAGCGCAACCTCGGCCTGCTCCTCGCGAGTCTCGCGGGCTGGAAACGGATCCTCTTCCTGGACGACGACATCACGCTGCCGAACCCGAGCGACCTCGCCGCCGCGGCGGGGTTGCTTTCCGGGTATCCGGTCGTCGGGCTCGCGAACGCGGGGATGCCGGACAACTCGGTCGTCTGCCACGCGCTCCGTGACGTCGGCGCAGCTCAGGACGTGTTCATCGGCGGCGGTGCGCTGGCGGTCGGCGAATCGGCGTTCTCGTCGTTCTTTCCCAACATCTACAACGAGGACTGGTTCTTCCTGCTCGACGGGCTGCGGCTGCGCCCGTCGGCGGTCACCGGGACCGCGTTCCAATACGGCTACGACCCGTACAACGATCCCCGCCGTGCGCGCGGCGAGGAGCTCGGGGACACCCTCGCGGAAGGCGTGTTCGGCCTGCTGGACAACGGCGGAGGGCTGGCGGACGCCACCGAGCCCTATTGGAGCGAGTTCCTCAACGCGCGGCGGGACATCATCCGCACGACGATCGACCGGGTGCAGGCCTCGGGCATCGAACCCGCGCAGAAGGCCCGGATGGTCGCCGCGCTCAAGGCGTCGATCGGGCGCAGTCATCTCATCACGCCGGACCTGTGCGTCCAGTACCTGCGAGCCTGGCAGGCGGACTGCGTGCGCTGGCGCAAGCACATCCGGGAGCTCCGCCGCGACCACCGCGGCCGCCTGGGGATCGAGGACGCGCTCGTGACCTTGGGCATCGCCCACCTCGCGCAGCCGGGCATCGACGGGCGGATCAACAAGGGTTCGCGGCGCCGATCGCCCGCGGCTCGCTCCGCGGTGCCGGCGTGATCACGCCAAGGTCTTTCACCAGGACGTAGCAGCGTTCCGGCACTTCGAGCACCCCGCCGTTGCGCAAGGTCACCTGCGCGTAGCAGGTCACCGTGCCATGCCCCCAGTCCCGGTAGCCGAGCCGGTCGTACAACCGGGCCGCGGCCGGGTTGTCCGTGCGGACCGCCAGCGCGACCCGCTCGTGGCCGAGTTCGACGAGGTGGTGCTCCACCGCGCCGACCAGGGCCGCGCCGACGCCGCGGTTGCGCAGATCCGGGTGAACCTGCAGGTGGGTGAGCAGGGCGACCCCCGGGAGGTGCCGGCGGATCGGCGGTTCTTCGGCTTCCTCCAGCCACAGGTACACCGAGCCGGCCGGGCGGGGGCCGAGCCACGCGAACAGGAGGATGCCCTGATCATTCCGCTGGCGCATCCAGCGATCGATGAGGAATCCGCCGTCGCCGAGGGCTGCGGCGAACGGGATCAGATCTGCGGATCGGGCCCGCCATACGTGGGGCTCGGTCATCTGCAGAAGCTCCGTTCTCCGGGTACTTCCATAGTGCCGGAGGCGGCACGGAGTTGACCAGGTCATCCGGCCCTGACCCTGCTTTCGTCGGTGCTCAGGCGGCTGCGGTGAGGTCGTAGACGGTCACCCCGTCCACCGTCGTCGACGGGTACTTCGACGCCACCCACTCCGCGATCTGCCGGGCCGCGTCCGAGCCGCTGCTGCCCTGCATCGTCATGCCGTCGCCGAGGAAGTAGTGGATCCGGCCGCTCGCCACGTACTGCTGGAACTGCGCCAGCGTCGGATACGGGTCCGTTCCGTTGAACCCGCCCACCGGCATGACCGGTGCCCCGCTCGCCAGCTGGTAGCCCGCGGCCGCGTTCGAGAGCACCGTCGCGGCCGTCCAGGTGTACTTCGCCGCGTCCTGCTGGAGCAGCGCCGTCAGCTGGGCCCCGGGAAGAGTCGTGCTGAGCAGCGAACCCGGGCCGCCGCCGAAACCGCCTCCGCGACCCTGTTGCGGGCCGCCGCCGAAGCCGCCGGGGCCGCCACCGAAGCCCGTTGACGGGCCGGCCGACGGGATCGCGCCGCTGTGGGTCGTGGCCGCGGTCGCCACGGTGTACGCGCCGGATCCGGCCAGCACGACGACCAAAGCGAACGCGGCCACCGCGGACGCCGCCCAGCGGGTCAGGTGGACCGAGAAGAACAGCGCAACTGCCGCCAGCAGCCCGCCGATCAGCACCGCCGGGGCCAGCCACGGCTGCCACGTCGATCCCGACAGCAGCAGGTACGTGGTCAGCGCCGTCAGAGCCACGCCACCGCTGAGCAGGCCGGACGCCGAGGGCCGCGACCGCAGGCGCCACAGCTGGACCGCCGCCGTGCCCACCAGCGCCGCGATCGCCGGTGCCAGCGCGACCGTGTAGTACGGGTGGATGATCCCGCCCATGTAGCTGAACGTCAGCGCCGTCACCAGCAGCCAGCCGCCCCACAGCAGCAGGGCCGCGCGGGAGCGGTCGGTGCGCGGCGCGCGTCGGGTGAACCAGAGGCCGGCGCCCAGCGCGAGCAGCGCCGCCGGGAGCAGCCACGCGATCCCGCCCGCCATCTCACTGCCGAACAGCCGGCTCAGGCCGGTCGAGCCCCAGCCGCGTCCGGCGCCGCCGCCGACGCTGCCGACCTCGTCGCCGGTGATCCGGCCGAAGCCGTTGTAACCGAAAGCCAGCTCCCACAGCGAGTTCGTCTGCGACCCGCCGATGAAGGGCCGATCGGCGGCCGGCCAGAGCGCGACGACCACGAGGTACCAGCCCGCCGCCACGACCGTCGAGACGAGAGCGGCCAGCAGGTGCAGCAGCCGCTTGCCGAGCGGCACCGGCGCCGCGACCAGGTACGCCACCGCGAACGCCGGCAGCACCAGGAACGCCTGCAGCATCTTCGCCAGGAAGGCGAACCCGACCGCGACCCCGGCCAGCGCGAGCCAGCGGGGGCTCGCCTTCTCGCACGCGCGGACCACGCAGTAGGCGCCGGCGACCAGCAGCAGCACGAGCAGCGCGTCCGGGTTGTTGAACCGGAACATCAGCGCCGCCGCGGGGGTCAGCGCCAGCACCAGGCCGGCGACGAGCCCGGCGGCCGGGCCGGAGGTCCGCTTGACCGTCGCGTGCAGCAGCCAGACCGAGCCGACACCCATCAGCGCCTGCGGCACCAGGACGCTCCACGCGTTGACGCCGAACACCCGCGCCGAGAGGCCCATCACCCACAGCGCGGCCGGGGTCTTGTCGACGGTGATCGCGTTCGCGGCGTCGCTGGAGCCGAAGAACAGCGCCTTCCAGCTCTCCGAACCGGCCTGCGCGGCCGCGGAGTAGAAGGCGTTGGCCCAGCCGGAGGCGCCGAGGCCCCAGAGGTAGAGCACGGCGGTCCCGAGCAGCAGGACGGCCAGTGCGGGCTGGTGCCAGGTCCGGCGAGCGGGCGGCGAGGGGGTCACGGCGGTGGTTTCGCGCGACGCGAGTGCGGCTTTTCGGGGGTTCCGGGTGGCGGAGCCCCCGGCCCGGGGCGAAGCCCCGGATGTCACAGAGGTCATGAGATCAGCTTCCGGTCTCCAGCTGGGGCCGGGTTGTGCCGATGCTGTGCACTCGCTGTGCGGGCACGGCCACGGGCAGGCGCACCGCGAACTCCGTCCGGCCGGGGCGGCTGTGCACCTCGATCGTGCCGTGGTGGGCGACGACGACGGCGCACGCGATCGCCAGCCCGAGCCCGGTGCTGCCGGCGGTGCGGGAGCGCGACGAGTCGCCGCGGGCGAACCGCTCGAAGACGTCCGGCAGCAGGTCCGGCGCGATGCCGGGGCCGTTGTCGGTCACCGTGAGCACGGCGCTGCCGTCGGCCGAACGGGCGAGCGAGGTCGCCACCGTGGTGCCCGGCGGCGTGTGCGTGCGGGCGTTGGCCAGCAGGTTCGCCAGCACCTGGTGCAGCCGCTGGACGTCGCCGAACACGAGCACCGGGTCCGGGGGCAGTTCCAGGAGCCAGCGGTGCTCGCGCCCGGCGACACGGGCGTCGCCGACGGCGTCGGCGACCAGCCGGGTGAGGTCGAGGTCGCGCACGTCCAGCGGGCGGCCCGCGTCGAGCCGGGCCAGCAGCAGGAGGTCCTCGACGAGCGCGCTCATCCGGACGGCCTCGGACTGGATCCGGTGCATCGAGTGCGCGACGTCGGGTGGCACCAGCGCGCTGCCGCGGGCGGCCAGCTCGGCGTACCCGCGGATGGCGGCCAGCGGCGTCCGCAGCTCGTGGCTGGCGTCCGCGACGAACTGGCGGACGCGCAGTTCGCTGTCGTGCCGGGCTTCCAGGGCCTGCGCGACGTGGCCGAGCATCAGGTTCAGTGCCGAGCCGACCTGGCCGACCTCGGTCCGCGGGTCGGTGTCGGACTCCGGGACGCGGATCGACAGCGCCACCTGGCCGCGGTCGAGCGGCAGCTCGGTGACGCGCCCGGCGGTGGCCGCGACGCGCTCGAGCGGCCGCAGCGTCCGGCGGACCGCGAACGCGCCGAGGAACGCCGCGCCGAGCACCCCCGCGGCGGCGACGCCGAAGAGGATCAGCCCGACGGTGAGCAGCGTGTCGGTGACCGGCTTCAGCGGCAGGCCGGTGACCACGACGTCGGACGTCCCGGCGACCGGGAGCGCCATCAGGCGGTACTCGCCGAGGTCGGCGAAGGACATGGTGTGCGGCTTGCCGTCGGTGGGCACCGAGAGCATCAGGGCCTGCTGGGCCGCGGTGAGGTGCAGCCGCGAACCGTGCTCGGAGATGCTGTCGTCGTGGACGAGCCGCTGCCCGTCGAAGGTGCCGCTCACCGTGCCGACGTTCTGCCCGAGCGGGTGCTCGCCGGCCTGGTCGTCCGGCTGCGGCTGCGGCCCGCCGCGCTGCTGCGCGGCGTTGCTCGCGAAGACGAGCGAGCGCGTCGCCGCGGCGGAGAGCTGCTGGTCGATCTGGCGGGTGAGGAACAGGTCGAGCGCGAACTCGCTGACCACCCCGACGATCAGGCACACGACGGTGAGCAGCACGACCATCGAGCCGGTCAGCTTCGCGCGCAGCGAAAGGCGCCCCCGGCGGGGGTGCGGCGGGACGGTTCGCGCGGCCATGGGCAAAGCGTCCGTCGGCGCCGTGTGTGCGGGTTGTGTGCTGCCTGTGAGGCGGCTGTGCGGTGACCGGCCGGTCGCGGATATCCGGTTTCTCCGGTCACAGGAACGGCTGACGGCAGGCACAGTCCGCACACAGCGAGCGGCTCCACCGTGGATCGCACCGAAGGATCTCGTTAAGGAGCACCACCATGACCACACCGCAGGCACCGTCCACTCCGGACCAGACGTGGGGCGCGGCACCGGCACCGGGCGCGCCGCCGCGGCCGGGTTGGACGCCGGGAAAGAAGATCGCGGCGGGCGCCGTCGCGGTGGCGATCGTGGCCGGCGGGGGAGCGGCGATCTGGGCCGCCTCGTCGTCTTCGGCGTCGACCGACAGCGCCGCCGGTCCGGGCGGCATGCAGGGCGGTCCGGGCGGCATGCAGGGCGGCGCGGGCGCTTTGGGTTCGGCGCTGCACGGCGAGTACGTGTCCTCGGACGGAAACGGTGGCTACGTCACGAAAATCATGCAGACCGGCGAAGTGACGGCGCTGAGCGCGACGTCGCTCACGGCGAAGAGCGACGACGGGTTCTCGAAGACGTACACGATCACGTCGGAGCAGGCGACGGGCCTGGCGACCGGCGACACGATCACGGTCGTGGCGACGGAGTCGGGTGACACGGCGACGGCGACGTCGGTGACGGAAGGCCAAACCGGCGGCCAGGGCCAGCTGCCGGGCGGTGGCCAGGGAACCCCGCCTTCCGGCGCGCCCACCCGGACCGGCTGACCCGGGTTCCCCAGCGCCCCAATGTGGCGTTCGGTGCGTGGGGCGCACCGAACGCCACATTGGGTGCGTGGGGCGCAACCAACGCCACATTGGGGCGCTTTGGGTCGGGCGGAGAGGTCGGGATCAGCGGCGGTCGTAGTCGACCGCGACCTCCGGGGTCGTCGCGCGGGAGCGGCACGTCAGGATCCGGCCCGCCGCCACGTCGTCGACCGTCAGCGCGTGGCGGACGTCCATGTCGACCTGGCCCTGCCGCAGCGTCGCCAGGCACGTGCCGCACGCGCCGCCCGTGCACGAGTACGGCACCTCGAACCCGGCCCGCAACGCCGCGTCCAGCACCGTCTCGCCGGCTTCCGCCGGGACGCACGTCGTCGTCCCGCCCAGCGTCACCGCCACCCGGGCCGGCGTGCCCGCCGGGTCGCGCAGGGGTGCCGCACCGCGGAAGAGCTCGAAGTGGACGTTCTCGTCCGGGACGTCCGCGTCGGCCAGCGTCCGGCGGGCCAGGTCCATCAGGCCGCGCGGCCCGCACAGGAACCACTCGTCGACCTTCGCCGGGTGCAGCCGGTTCTGCAGCAGGGCACGCAGCCGCGTCCCGTCGAGCCGGCCGCGCTGGTACCGCTCGTGCGAAATCGCCAGTGCCTCGCCGAGCGTGTCGAACTGCCGGGGCCGGTGCGCGTGCAGGTCCGGATCGCGCTCGTCGGTCCGGTAGTGGACGACGTGCAGCCGTCCGCCGAAGCCGTCGGCGAGGGAGCTCAGCTCGCGCGCGAAGAGCGTCGTCGCGCCCGAAGTGTTGACGTACAACAAGGTCGCGCGGCTGTGCGGCTCGGCGGACAGCGCGCTGGCCACGATGGACAGCACCGGCGTGATGCCGCTGCCCGCGGCGAGCGCGACGTAGTGCGCGGTCCGCGAAGGATCGGGTGTGAGCGTGAACCCTCCGGTAGGCGGCAGCACGTCCAGGAAGTCGCCCACGGCCAGCGTCGTGGTCGCGAACCCGGAGAACGCGCCGCCCGGCCGCCGCTTCACCGCGATCCGCAGCTCGCCCGACGTCGCGGGCGCGCAGATCGAGTACGTCCGGCGCACCGGCTGCCCGTCGAGCACGGTGCGGACCGCCACGTGCTGGCCGGGGAGGAACCGGAACTCGTCCGCGAGCTGGGGCGGGACGTAGAAGGTGATCGCGACGGCGTCCGCGGTCAGCGGGCTGATCTCGCGCACCCGCAACCGGTGGAACCGGCTCGGCCCGAGCGGGGGCGGGGCCGGCGCGGGCACGACGACGTCGGGTTCGCTGTCCAGTCCCGCGATCACCCGGTACTCCTCCGCGGTCAGGTCCCGGCCCCAGGCGGTGCCGATCGGGACGTCGTGGGCCAGGTAGGCCTCGCGGTTCTCCAGCCAGACCCGCCGGTACCGGTGGAACGGCACGGCCGGGTGCAGGTGGTGCACCAGGTGCAGGTTCTGCGCCAGCAGCACCGGGGTCAGCAGCCGCTCGAGGCCGACGCGCACGCGGGTGGTGCCGAACCGGCCGCGCGGCCCCTCGGCGGGCAGGTCGTGGTGCGGCAGCCAGCCGAACACCCAGGCCAGCAGGCCCAGCCCCAGCCGCTGCGGCAGCAGGTACACGAACAGCAGCTCGACGCCGTGGCCGGCCGAGACCAGCGCCACCGCGGCCGACAGGGCGGCCGCCAGCACCACCAGCGTCTCGGCGAGCTCGTGCGGGGGCCGCGACCGCAGCCGGGCGAAGTAGCAGCGCGCGTAGGAGAAGTCGAGGGTGAGCCAGCGCAGCGGGAGCTGCCAGCGCGGGCCGCGGGAGGTCCAGGCGTCCGGATCGGCGCGGAACGACGCGTTGGTGTGGCGGTGGTGTTCACCGTGGACGTACCGCAGCGAGGGGAACGACGCGTACGCCGCGACGAACGGGACGGCCAGCCGGCCGAGCGCCTCGTTGACCCAGGTCAGCTTCCCGGCCGAGTGGTGCGCCGATTCGTGTACCACCGTGTACATCGCGAAGGTGGCGACGGTGTTCAGCAGAACGGTCACGACCGGCGGCACGAGCCCGGCGAGCAGCAGCCAGGTGGCGGTGCCCCACAGCGCGGCGCTGCCGGCGAACAGCAGCAAGGCCGGCACCGAGACGGCGGGCAGCGCGATCCGGGGCGAGGGCACCGCGCGGGCGGTGGCCACCCCGGTCGCGGGCGCCGCCACTGTGACGGAACCGTGCTGCTCGGTGACGGCGACGGACATCGAGCGGTCTCCTCGGTCGAGAAGCTCCTGGCCAGGCGGGAGTCACCGTAGACAACTCATCCGGGTTTGTAAACGTTGTAGCAGGCTTCGAAAAAAGGTGTCGGCCAGCGGAACAGAACCCGCGGGTAAGCTCGCCGTGTGAAGGCGGTCACCCACCCGGTTCCGGCGCGCACCCGGGAGAAGCTACTGGCCGCGGCGGCCGACGTCATCCGCGCCGACGGCTGGGCCGCCGTGACGATGGGCAAGCTGGCCGCGCAGGTCGGCGTCAGCAGGCAGACCGTCTACAACGAACTGGGGTCCAAGGCCGAGCTCGCCAAGGCCCTGATGCTGCGCGAGACCGACCGCTTCGTCGAGCGGGTGACCGCGGACGCCGCCGCGCACCCGGGCCGTCCGGTCGACGGCGTCACCGCGGCGTTCCGGCACAGCCTCGAAGCCGCCCGCGCCAACCCGCTGCTGCAGATCGCCCTCGGCGGCCCGCAGGGCGGCCGCGACGACTTCCTCCCGCTGCTGACCTCCCGGTCCGATGCGGTGCTCGGCCGGGCCGTCGACGCCGTCGCGGCGGTGTTCGCGCGCAGCTACCCCGAGGTCTCGCTGACGGCGTCGGAGTGGGCGGTGGCGGTGGAGGCGTTCATACGGCTGCTGCTTTCCCACCTGGTGCAGCCCAGCGGGTCGGCCGAGCACGCGAGCGGCCAGATGCGCTGGGTGATCGGCCGGATGCTCGGGTCGTGACGCCGCAGGTGGCCCCCGCCCCGGCGGCGATGGCCCCTGGCCTAGACTCGGACGTCCCGGTCTGCAGGTGACCGGGGCCATTTCCGCAGGATTGTCCACCACAATCGTTACCGCTCGAGGAGAAGACCTTGAAGAGCACCGTCGAGCAGCTGAGCCCGACGCGAGTCAAGATCAATGTCGAGGTGCCGTTCGACGAGCTCAAGCCGAACTTCGACCGCGCCTACCGCAAGATCGCCCAGCAGGTGCGCATCCCGGGCTTCCGGCCCGGCAAGGCGCCCGCTCGCGTCCTGGAAAGCCGGATCGGGCGTGGCCCGGTGCTCGACGAGGTCGTCAACGAGGCCATCCCGGCCAAGTACATCGAGGCCGTTCGCGAGAACGAGGTCCGCACGCTCGGCAACCCCGAGTTCGACGTGACCAAGCTCGAAGACCGTGACGTCCTCGAGTTCACCGCCGAGGTCGACGTGCGCCCGGAGATCGAGCTGCCCGACCTCGAAGGCTTCGCGATCACCGTCGACGACGTCGAGCTGACCGACGCGGAGGTCGACGAGCAGCTCGACGAGCTGCGCGCCCGCTTCGGCACGCTGACCGGCGTCGAGCGCCCGGCCGAGACCGGCGACTTCGTCTCGATCGACCTGGCCGCGACCGTCGACGGCGAGGCCGTCGAGGAGGCCGCCACCACCGGGCTGTCCTACGAGATCGGCTCCGGCCAGCTCGTGGACGGCATCGACGAGGCCATCGTCGGCGCGAACGCCGGCGAGACCAAGACGTTCACCACCCAGCTCGTCGCCGGCGACCACGCCGGCAAGGACGCCGAGGTGACCGTGACCGTCCAGTCCGTCAAGCAGCGCGAGCTGCCCGAGGCCGACGACGAGTTCGCCCAGATGGCGAGCGAGTTCGACACGATCGAGGAGCTCAAGGGCGACCTGCGTGAGCGCCTCGGCCGCGTCAAGAAGATGCAGCAGGGCGTCCAGGCCCGCGACAAGGTGCTCGAGGAGCTCCTCGAGCGCACCGAGGTGCCGATCCCGGAGAAGGTCCTCGACTCCGAGATCGAGAACCGCAAGCACGACGCGATCCACCCGTTCGACCACGACGAGGCCCAGTTCGCGCAGGCTCTCGAGGCCGAAGGCCGCACGCTGGAGGAGTTCGACGCGGAGACCCGCACCGAGTCGGAGAAGGCCGTCCGCACGCAGCTGCTGCTGGACACCATCGCCGACAAGGAAGAGGTCTCGGTCAACGACGGCGAGCTGACCGAGCGGATCATCTACCAGGCCCAGCGCTTCGGGATCAGCCCGGACGAGTACGTCCAGCGTGCCCAGCAGTCCGGCCAGCTGACCGCGATCTACGCCGACGTCCGCCGCGGCAAGGCGCTCGCCTCCGTGGTCCGCAAGGCGACCGTCACCGACGGCTCGGGTTCCGAGGTCGACCTTTCGGAGCTGTTCGGCAGCGACGAGCCGGCCGTCGACGAGGCAACCCAGGAGACGCAGGTCACCGACGAGGCGGCGAAGACTCCGGCGGAGTGAAGCTGTGAGCGAACTTGGGCGGTGTCAGGCATTCTGCACCGCCCGAGTTCGTTAGGGTCGGATACAAGATCTCAAGCATCTGAAACGACAGCGGCGGCCGTCAGCACCGGGCCGCCGCGGGCGAAAAGGCAGGCAGACGTGACGCAGCACACGCCCGAGGCGCGGACCGGAACCGCAGGGCTCACCCTCACCGACTCGGTGTTCGAGCGGTTGCTCCAGGAGCGCATCGTCGTCCTCGGTTCCGAGGTCAACGACGAGATCGCCAACCGGATCACCGCGCAGCTGTTGCTGCTCGACGCCGACGACGCCGAGTCCGACATCCGCTTCTACATCAACTCGCCGGGCGGTTCGGTCACCGCCGGGTTCGCCATCTACGACACCATGCAGCTGATCCGCCCGGACGTCGCGACCTACGCGATGGGCATGGCGGCCTCGATGGGGCAGTTCCTGCTCTCCTCGGGCACGCCGGGCAAGCGCTACGCGCTCCCGCACGCCCGGATCCTGATGCACCAGCCCTCGGCCGGTGTCGGCGGCACGGCGTCGGACATCGCGATCCAGGCCGACCTCTTCAACAAGTGGAAGCAGGAGCTGGCCAAGATCACGGCCGACCAGACCGGTCAGACGGTCGAGCAGATCATCAAGGACGGGGACCGCGACCGCTGGTTCACCGCGCAGGAGGCGAAGGACTACGGGTTCGTGGACCACGTCCTCACCGCCGACATCGCCCGTCCGGGCTCGAACTGAGCGCGAAGCACACAGGAGACTCGATCATGAGCAACTTCAGGCTCCCGGGTGACTTCCGGGCTCCGAACACTCCCCAGTCGCGGTACATCCTGCCGTCGTACGTCGAGCGCACCAGCTACGGCGTCAAGGAGTCGAACCCGTACAACAAGCTGTACGAAGAGCGGGTCATCTTCCTCGGCGTGCAGGTGGACGACGCGTCGGCCAACGACGTGATGGCCCAGCTGCTGCACCTCGAGCACGAGGACCCGGACCGCGACATCCTGCTCTACATCAACTCGCCGGGTGGCTCGTTCACCTCGCTGATGGCGATCTACGACACCATGCAGTTCGTCCGCCCGGACATCCAGACGTACTGCCTCGGCCAGGCCGCCTCCGCGGCCGCGGTGCTGCTGGCGGCCGGCACCCCGGGCAAGCGCTACGCGCTGCCCAACTCGCGGGTGCTGATCCACCAGCCGGCCACCGAGGGCACCTACGGCCAGGTCTCCGACCTGGAGATCCAGGCGAACGAGATCCAGCGGGTGCGGCGCCAGATGGAGGTCATCCTGGCGAAGCACACGAACAAGGACCCGGACCAGATCCGGAACGACATCGAGCGGGACAAGATCCTGACCGCCGAGGAGGCCAAGGCGTACGGCATCATCGACGAGGTGCTGCCGTACCGGAAGGCGTCGGCTCTGTAGATCCGCCAGGCCGGTGTGTGTCGAGAAGACGACATACACCGGCACTCTGGTTTAGGGTCGTCCTCTGACGTGCTCCCGGCGCCTGTGGGTGTTCCCGCCCACGGCATCGGACGGGTACCGTCAGTGGCAATGCGTGAGGCTCCGCTCGGTCGTCCGTGACCGGGGGTCGCACCGTCGCAACACACGTCAGGCGCGGAAACCCGCGCCGGAGGGGACGAGGTCAACGGCCATGGCACGGATCGGTGACGGCGGAGACCTGCTGAAGTGTTCTTTCTGTGGGAAGAGCCAGAAGCAGGTGAAGAAGCTCATTGCCGGCCCCGGGGTCTACATCTGCGATGAGTGCATCGACCTCTGCAACGAGATCATCGAGGAGGAGCTGGCCGAGGCCGGCGACGTCAAGCTCGACGAGCTGCCCAAGCCCGCCGACATCCACGAGTTCCTCGAGCAGTACATCATCGGCCAGGAGGACGCCAAGCGGACCCTCGCGGTAGCGGTCTACAACCACTACAAGCGGATCCAGGCGGACGACAAGGCCGGGCCGAAGGACTCCAAGGAGGAGTCGGTCGAGCTCGCCAAGTCGAACATCCTGATGCTCGGCCCCACCGGGTGCGGCAAGACCTACCTCGCGCAGACGCTGGCGAAGCTGCTCAACGTGCCGTTCGCGATCGCGGACGCCACGGCGCTGACCGAGGCCGGGTACGTCGGCGAAGACGTCGAGAACATCCTGCTCAAGCTCATCCAGGCGGCGGACTACGACGTCAAGCGGGCCGAGACCGGGATCATCTACATCGACGAGGTCGACAAGATCGCCCGGAAGAGCGAAAACCCCTCGATCACGCGGGACGTGTCGGGCGAGGGTGTCCAGCAGGCGCTGCTGAAGATCCTCGAGGGCACCACCGCCTCGGTGCCGCCGCAGGGCGGCCGCAAGCACCCGCACCAGGAGTTCATCCAGATCGACACGACGAACGTGCTGTTCATCGTGGCCGGCGCGTTCGCCGGGCTGGAGAAGATCATCAACGAGCGGGTCGGCAAGCGTGGCCTCGGCTTCGGCGCGGAGATCCGCACGAAGTCCGAGATCGAAGAGAGTGACGTCTTCTCCGACACCATGCCCGAGGACCTGATCAAGTTCGGGCTGATCCCGGAGTTCATCGGCCGGCTCCCGGTCGTGGCGACGGTCAACCACCTGGACAAGGAATCGCTGGTCAGCATCCTCACCCAGCCGCGCAACGCCCTGGTGAAGCAGTACAAGAAGCTCTTCGAGATGGACAACGTCGAGCTCGAGTTCACCAAGACCGCGCTCGAGGCCATCGCCGACCAGGCGGTCCTGCGCGGGACCGGTGCCCGCGGGCTGCGGGCCATCATGGAGGAAGTGCTCCAGCCGGTCATGTACGACATCCCGAGCCGCGACGACGTGGCGAAGGTCGTGATCACCGAGCAGACCGTCCGGGAGAACGTGAACCCGACGATCGTCGCCCGGCAGCCGACGCGGCGCGCGCGCAGCGAGCGCGGCGAGAAGTCGGCCTGAGGCCGGGCGTCTCCGGGCCACGCGGCCCGGAGACCCGACAGGAAAGCTGAATGACTGCTGATTCTATGCCGGTCACCGGCGGGGGCGCCGCTCCCGCCGGTGGCGTGCAGGCACCGCCGCCACCCGAACCGGCGCCGGTGCCCGCCGGCCCGGTCCTCGGGTTCCGCGAGCTGAGCGAACGCGTCATCGCGTCCGCGTTCGACCGGTACCCGTGGCTGCACCGGGTGCTGATGGGCGTGCTGGCCGTGTGCGCCGGCACTTGTGTCGTGGCCGTGGTGGCCCGCCTGTCGCCGCTGCCGTTGATCCCGCTGCCGCTCTTCGTCGTGGCGGGTTACGCGCTCTGGCGAGCCCGTGGGGTGACCGAGCGGCGTCCGCTGGTCAACTGGGTGCTGTTGTTCGCCGTCGCGACCGTGGTCGGTTTCTGGCTGATCTCGGTCGTCGGCCGTTGGGTGGAGTGAACTTCCTCCGTTCGAAGCGTTTGCGCCCTGTCGTCTCCGGGTAGCAAGCTCCCGTGGTAGGTGCCCTGATCCCGTTCCGGCATCCGGCACTGTTCTACGGCGGTGACAGTGAGTACCTCGGCGGCGTCGTTCCGTTCCTGCTCGACGGTCTGGACCGGGGTGAACCCGTGGCCGTCGCCGTCCCCGCGCGGAACCTGCAGCTCATCGAGGAGGCCCTGGCGGACCGGGCCCGCGAAGTGCGGCTGACCGACATGTGCCGGGTGGGCCGCAACCCCGGTGCGATCCTGCCGACGGTCCTGCTCGCCTTCGCCGGCGAGCACGCGGGCCCGGTGCGGATCGTGGCCGAGCCGATGTGGGGCGACCGCTCCGGAGCCGAGTACCCGGCGTGCGTCCTGCACGAGGCGCTCCTCAACCACGCTCTCGCGGGGCGTGACCTGGCGGTGCTCTGCCCCTACGACACCGCGGCGCTGCCGCCGGACGCGCTGGCCGACGCCGAGCGCACCCACCCGGAGGTGTGGGGGCCGGCCGGGCCGTTCGTCAGCCCCCGGTTCGACCCGGACGGAGCCCGCGCGGACTTCATGCGGCCCCTGGAACAGCCGGCGTCGGCGGTCGAGCGGAAGTTCGACATCGGGCAGCTGGCCTCGCTGCGCGGGTTCGCGGAGCGCTGGGCCGCCCGCCACGGCCTGCGCCGCCCCCGGCGTGACGACTTCACCCTGGCGCTCGCGGAGCTGACGACGAACAGCATCCTCTACGGCGGCGGCGCGGGCGTGCTCCGGCTGTGGGCGGAGGAACGCCAGGTGGTCGGCGAGGTCACCGACACGGGCACGATCACCGAGCCCCTGGCGGGCCGGATCCCGCCGGCCGCGGCGGCGCTGGGCGGCCGTGGCCTGCTGCTGGTGAACCGGCTGGCGGACCTGGTCCGGACGTACTGGGTCCCGGGCCGCACGACGACCCGGGTCCACTTCAGCTGCTGATCCCGCGCACCCCGGCCTTCGCGGTCAGTCCTTGCGGGGGATGTGCTTGCCCAGGAAGCTGATCAAGCTCGGCACCACGGTCCGGTTGAAGGGGTCGCCGTGCTTGCCGTGGGCGGTGTGGGCCACCGCCGGGCGGGCCGCGTCGATGTAGCGGCGGACGCCGGTGATGAACGGGTCCTCCGTGCCGCACCAGATGCCGTTGGCCACGCTCTTCGTCTCGTCGACGTGCCGCAGCGGGTCCAGCGCCGTCCAGTCGTTCAGGCCGGTGAAGATGTGCCGCTTGGCCATCTCCTGCCAGGACAGGATCAGCGCGGGGGCCAGGGTCGCGACCGCGGCCGGCGGCTGGCGGCGTTCCACCCGGCGGCGGGTGTACACCAGGGCGCCGAACCCGCCCATCGAGACGCCCGTGCAGGCGAACGGCTGCCCGGTGTCCCCGGCGAACCCGCGGGCCCGCAGCCACTGCGGGACCTCTTCCAGCAGCATCGCCATCGGGTCGTCGCCCGGGTGCACCTCGTGCCAGTAGTTGTCACCACCGTCGACGGCGACGAAGCCGAACGCCGGGACCGCCTTGCGCGCGACGTCGCTGGAGAGCTGCTTGAGCGTGCCGGTGGGAGCCGCGCTGCGGGCGTTGCCGTGCAGGCCGTGCAGCATGAGCGACATCGGCAGCCCCTTCGGCGGGGTCTTCGACGGCAGGATGAACACGAGGTCGACCATCCGGCCTCGGGCCTGGGAGTAGACGCGCTCGACGCGGGTGCTGCCCAGCTGGGTCGTCGGGTTCGACGACGTCACGCCCGACGTGCGCTGCAGAGCCTGGCTGAACGGCAGCTTGCCGGTCGCGGTGCCGACGGCCAGGCCGCCCACGGCCAGCCCGGATGCCCCCGCGATCAGCACCGAGCGGCGGCTGAGCCACCGCCGGGCGTCCCGGACGGCCGCCGCCCCCGCCGGGATCTGGGGCTCGGCCTCGCCGCGCTCCCCGTTTTCGTCGTTCACCTGTCTCCGTCCCCCGCCTGCTGCTCCTAGGACGCCGCGCACCCACTCCGCGTTCCCCTCGCGCCCCTGTCGCCGGGTTAGTCGTTCCCACCCTGCCCGGCGTTTCGGGTTTTCGCTCGCCAAGCCGCCTTCGCGGCCTCGGTCGAGCGTTCCGCCCGCTCAACAGTGTCCCCGAGACCCACTGCCAGGGTGATCCCCAGGGGTATCAATATGTGGTCGATTCCCTGCTCGCCGGCGCCGAAGTGGCCGGAGGCCTCGAGCGTGACGAAGCCGTGCAGCGCGCTCCACAGCTGGGCGGCGGCCTGGTACTTGTCGGCGGGCCGGAACCGGCCCGCCTCGATGGCCCGCTCGGTCGCCCGGACGATGTGCTCGAACGCCTCCAGGCCCTCCTGAGCGGCTTCGCGGCCCTCCTCGGTGGTCAGGTCGGACAGCGTCGCCCGCTTGCCGCCCGGCGCGGACTGGCCGAACGTCACCGCGAACAGCTGCGGCTGCTCGGCGACCGCCTGCCGGTAGGTCCGGGCGAGGCTGAAGATGTCCGCGACCGGGTCTTCGGTCTCGCCGACCCCGGCCAGCCACGAGCTGAGCCTCACGAACCCCGTGCGCGCCACCTCGTCGACCAGCGCGGCCATGCCCCCGAAGTGCGTGTACACCGCCATCGTCGAGACGCCGATCTCCGCGGCCAGCTTGCGGGCCTGCAGGGCTTCGGGGCCGCCTTCGTCGAGCAGCCGGATGGCGGCCTCGACGAGCCGCTCCTTGACGTCGTTCGCGCGGGGTTTCGGGCTCATGCTTGCCAGTATCTCATAACCCTGTTATAAATGGTGTCATAACCGAGTTATGGCAGCTTCGGAGGGGTCAGGCATGGGCAACAAGTTCCTCGAGGGCAACTTCGCCCCGGTCAGCCGGGAGCACACGATCACCGAGCTGGCCGTCACGGGGCGCATCCCCGGCTTCCTCGACGGCCGCTACCTGCGCAACGGGCCCAACCCGCTGTCCGAGGTGGACCCGGCGGCCTACCACTGGTTCATGGGTGACGGCATGGTCCACGGCGTGCGCCTGCGCGACGGCAAGGCCGAGTGGTACCGCAACCGGTGGGTGCGCAACCCGGCCGTGGCGGCGGTGCTCGGCGGTGAGGACGCGAGCCGCTTCTGCGGGCTGGACGCGCTCGGCGCCAACACCAACGTCATCGGCCACGCCGGCAAGACCCTCGCGCTGGTGGAGGCCGGGGCACCGATCTACGAGCTGACCGACGAGCTCGACACCGTCGGCCGCTGCGACTTCGATGGCACGCTGCCCGGCGGCTACACCGCCCACCCCAAGCGCGACCCGCGCACCGGCGAGCTGCACGCCGTGTCGTACTTCTTCGGCATGGGCAACAAGGTCCAGTACTCGGTGATCGACGCCGGCGGCCGCGTGCGCCGCACGGTCGACGTCGAGGTCACCGGGTCGCCGATGATGCACGACTTCTCGCTGACCGAAGAGCACGTCGTGTTCTACGACCTGCCGGTGACGTTCGACGCCGGGACGGCGGTCGCCGCCAACGTGCCGGGAGCGCTGCGGACGCCGGCGAAGCTCGTGCTCTCGGCCATGGTCGGCAAGGTCCGCGTGCCCGACCCGGTGACCGCGATGATGGCCGGCAAGATCGGCGCGAACGGCGGCCTGCCGTACCGCTGGAACCCGAAGTACCCGGCGCGGATCGGCGTCATGCCGCGCGACGGCGGCAACGGCGACGTCCGGTGGTTCGAGGTCGAGCCGTGCTACGTCTTCCACCCGCTCAACGCCTACGACGACGGCGATGGCATCGTGCTCGACGTCGTCCGCCACCCGAAGATGTTCGACCGCGAGCTGCACGGCCCGGACGAGGGCGGCCCGACGCTGGACCGCTGGACCGTCGACCTCGCCGCGGGCAAGGTCATCGAGGAGCGGCTCGACGACCGCGGCCAGGAGTTCCCGCGGGTGGACGAGCGGCTCGTCGGCCGCCGCCACCGCTACGGCTACGCGATGTCGGCCGACGGCGGCGCGAACCCGGGCGGCTCGCTGTTCAAGCACGACTTCCACACGGGCTCGCGCCAGGAGCGCGCGTTCGGTGCGGGACGGCAGCCCGGCGAGTTCGTCTTCGTGCCGTCCCACGCGGACGCGGCGGAGGACGACGGCGTCCTGATGGGCTTCGTCTTCGACCCGGCGTCGCAGCGCAGCGATCTCACGCTGCTCGACGCGGGAACGCTGGAGACGGTCGCCGCGATCCACCTGCCCGACCGCGTGCCCAACGGCTTCCACGGCAACTGGGTCGAGACCGCGTAACCCGCCCCAATGTGGCCTTCGGTGCGTCTGACGCACCCAAGGCGGCCTTCGGTGCGTCAGACGCAACCAAGGCCACATTGGGGCGCTAGGTCAGCAAGCGGTGGTCGCCGGTGTAGAGGTTCATCGAGTCGCCGCGCAGGAAGCCGATCAGCGTCATGCCGTTCTCCTCGGCCAGCTCGACCGCCAGCGACGACGGCGCGGACACCGCGGCCAGCAGCCCGATCCCGGCCATCGCGGCCTTCTGCACCAGTTCGAACGACGCGCGCCCGGACACCAGCAGGCCGAGCCCCGGCGCGGGGATCCGGTTCTCCACCACGGCCCAGCCGAGCACCTTGTCGACCGCGTTGTGCCGGCCGACGTCTTCGCGGACGACGGCGAGCTCGCCGTCCGGGGTGAACAGGCCCGCCGCGTGCAGGCCGCCGGTGCTGGCGAACACCTTCTGCCGGGCGCGCAGGGCGTCCGGCAGTGCGGACAGGGTCTCGCTCTTCACCGCGAACGCCGCTTCGGCCGGCGGGAAGCGGGTCTTGAGCTTGACCGCGTCGAGCGCGGCCTTGCCGCAGACCCCGCAGGAAGACGTGGTGTAGAAGTTGCGCTCCACCCCGGTGTCCGGCGGCGGCACGCCGGGTGCCAGCGCGATGTCCAGCACGTTGTAGGTGTTGCGGCCCTGGTCGTCGACGCCGTCGCAGTAGCGGGCGACGGCGATGTCCTCGCGGCCGCCGATCACCCCTTCGGACAGCAGGAAGCCGTGGGCCAGTTCGACGTCGTGCCCCGGCGTGCGCATGGTCACCGCCAGCGCCTTGCCGCCGACCCGCAGCTCCAGGGGCTCTTCGGCGGCCAGTGCGTCGGGGCGGCGGCGGTCGCCGGCCGCGGAGATCTTCCGCACCGGCCTGCGCACGGTCACCCTGCCCATGACCCACACCCTTCTCCGCCGGAAAGTTTGACACTCGCATGGTGCAACACCGGGTATTTAGTAATACATTCCCTCCATCATCCCCACTCTACGGAGGGATCCGATGGCTCTCGGCTTCCTGGACCGTTCCCGGATCGTGGCACCCCCAGGCTGGACGCGCTGGCTGGTGCCGCCGGCGGCCCTTTCGGTACACCTGTCGATCGGGCAGGCCTATGCGTGGAGCGTGTTCAAGACTCCGCTCGAGAAGACGATGCACCTGAACGGGACGCAGAGCTCGCTGCCGTTCCAGCTCGGCATCGTCATGCTCGGGCTGTCCGCGGCGTTCGGCGGCACGCTCGTCGAGCGCAACGGCCCGCGCTGGGCGATGTTCGTGTCGATGTGCTGCTTCGCCAGCGGCTTCCTCGTCTCCGCGCTCGGCGTGGCGACCGGCCAGTTCTGGCTGGTCGTCCTCGGCTACGGCGGGATCGGCGGCATCGGGCTCGGCATCGGCTACATCTCGCCGGTGTCCACGCTCATCAAGTGGTTCCCGGACCGGCCGGGCATGGCCACCGGCATCGCGATCATGGGCTTCGGCGGCGGCGCACTGATCGCCTCGCCGTGGTCGTCGTCGATGCTCGGCACCTCGCCGACCACCGGCACGATCGCGACGGCGCTCCTGGTGCACGGCGTCGTCTACGCGGTGTTCATGTCGATGGGCTGGCTGCTCGTGCGCGTCCCGGCCGGCGACTGGAAGCCGGCCGGGTGGGCGCCGAAGACCGACCACGGCAAGGCGATGATCAGCACCGCGAACGTCTCGGCCGCCAACGCGATCAAGACGCCGCAGTTCTGGTGCCTGTGGGTCGTGCTCTGCTTCAACGTCACCGCGGGCATCGGCATCCTGGAGAAGGCGTCCCCGATGATCGTGGACTTCTTCAAGAACACGTCGACCCCGGTCGGCACGGCAGCGGCGGCCGGGTTCGTGGCGCTGCTGTCGCTGTGCAACATGCTCGGCCGGTTCGTCTGGTCGTCCACTTCGGACCTGGTGGGGCGCAAGAACATCTACCGCACCTACCTCGGCGTCGGCGCGGCGCTGTACCTGGTGATCGCGCTGACGCAGAACTCGTCGAAGCTCGTGTTCATCCTGTGCGCGATGGTGATCCTTTCCTTCTACGGCGGCGGGTTCGCGACGATCCCGGCGTACCTGAAGGACCTCTTCGGCACCTTCCAGGTCGGTGCGATCCACGGCAGGCTGCTCACGGCGTGGTCGGTGGCCGGCGTGCTCGGCCCGCTGATCGTCAACCGGATCGCCGACAGCGAGAAGTCGGCGGGCAAGTCCGGCCCTGACCTGTACACGACGTCGTTCTACATCATGATCGGCCTGCTCGTGGTCGGCTTCGTGGCCAACGAACTGGTGCGGCCGGTGAAGGAGAAGTTCCACGAGCCCGTCACCTCGGGCGCGGCCGCGAGGAGTGAGGCGTGATGACGGAACCGGCGACGAAACCGAACCGCGTGCCGCTGATCGTGCTGGCCTGGGCGTGGGTCGTGCTGCCCTTCGCCTACGGCGTGTACCAGCTGTTCCTGAAGCTGGTGCAGCTCTTCGGCTGATCGCGGGCTGGTGTGACCTGAGTCACCCGTGCAGCGGGAGGGGGCCCGGCGGCGTCGGTAGGACGTGCACCTACTGGGGAAGATCGCCGTCGCCGGGCTCGCCTTCGCCGTCCTGGGCGGTACCGCTTACGGCTACACGAACCTCCACGCCCTCGACGACGTCACGCGCGACAGCGTCATCGACGCCGACGGCGGCACCTCGCCGGGCGAGCAGCCGGCCGACGGCTCGCTCGACATCCTGCTCGTCGGCCGGGACTCCCGCGCCGACCAGCAGGGGAAACCGCTTCCCCCGGCCGTCCTGCGCGAGCTGCGCGTCGGCGCCAACGGCGACGACCTCACCGACACGCTCATCGTGATGCGGATCCCGAACGGCACGAAGGACGTGAAAGCGTTCTCCATCCCGCGCGACAGCTACGTGTCGATGCCCGGGGGCAGGGGGAAGATCAACGCCGCGTTCGGCCGGGCGAAGGCCGCCGAGGCGAAGCGCCGGCGCGACGCGGGGGAGACCGACAAGGCGAAGATCGACCAGGCCGCCCTCACCGCCGGGCGGCGCGCGACGCGGCAGGCGGTCGAGGACCTCACCGGCGTCAAGATCGACCACTTCGCCGAGGTCAACCTGCTCAGCTTCTACGAGATCAGCAAGGCCGTCGGCGGCGTCGACGTCTGCCTGAAGCAGGCCACGAAGGACAAGAACTCGGGGGCGGACTTCCCGGCCGGGCCGCAGCGGATCGCGGGCGCGGACGCGCTGGCCTTCGTCCGGCAGCGCGATCACCTCGTCGGCGGCGACTTCGACCGCGTCCGGCGCCAGCAGGTCTTCCTCGCCGGGCTGGCGCGGCAGGTGCTGTCGGCGGGGACGCTGACCGACCCGGGGAAGCTCTCGGACCTGATCGACGCCGTCAAGCGCTCGGTAGTGCTCGACGACTCGTGGAAGCTGCTCGACTTCGTCGCGCAGATGCGGGGCGTCAGCGGCGGCGGGATCCAGTTCGACACGATCCCCGTCGTCAACCGCGACTACCGGTACGACCCGCAGGACCCGCGGGCCACGGCCGTGCAGGTGGACCCGGCCGCGGTGAAGGCCTTCGCGGCGGCCATGGTCGGGACCGCGGCACCCGCGGCACCGGCCGCCGCCCCGGTCACCGTCGACGTCTCCAACGCGGGCCCGAAGGAGGGGCTCGCCACCCGCGTGGCCGGGTTCCTGGCCGACCACGGGTTCGCCAGGGGCACGACCGGCAACACCGCCTCGCGGCGGACGTCCCTGGTCCGCTTCGGCGCCGATCTCGCCCAGCGGGGTGCGGAGGTCGCGAAGCTGCTGGGCGGGCTGGCTACGCAGGAGTCCGCGGCCGTGCCGGCGGGCCACATCGAGGTGGTGCTCGGGTCGGTGTACTCCGGCCCCGGGACGACCGGTGGCGGGAGCGCCCCGGCCGCCGGTGACGCGCCGATCACCTCGGACGGGGTCGTCTGCGTGAATTGATCGCGCGCGGCAATCGGATGTCCGGCTTTTCCTCGGGTTCCGCGAAATTGCGCGAATAATTTCCGCATCGCGCCGCAAGGTCGTTTTCCGTCGACCGGACCACGGCGGACCACCAGGGTGAGTGGTCTTGACGCTGCCTTCCTGGTGAGGCAGTGTGCGGTGACCGTCGGCGGCCGGGCCGCGCGGCGGGCCGGGAAAGATCACCGGATCGGCGGCAACCCGGAAAGTCAATTTCAGGAAATACGGAAAGTCCCGAACCTATGCGTAGCAGCGTTGCCCGCGGAGGGTGGCTTCTTCCGGTGCTCGCTTCCGCCGTCCTGTGCGCGGGGTGCCAGTCGGCCTCGGCTTCGGCGCACTACCCCGAACCGATCGACGCCTGCAAGCTGCCGGGGCCGAACGCGCGTTCCCAGCTGGCCGCCGGCACCGTCGAGGTCCCGCCGGACTCGGCGAAGACCGCCGAAGCCAAGGTCGTCCCCCAGGACCGCTCCGCCGAGGGCAACGAGCTCACCACCTGCAAGCGCCTGTTCGCCCGCGACCTCGGCGGCGGGAAGCCCAACATGCAGGACTACCGGCTCGTCACCATCGCCGTCGTGCGGTTCACCGACTCCGACGCGGACGAAGGGGCGACCAAGGCCAGCCGGCTGATGACCGACGCGCTCGCCGACCACTCGGGGGTCCGGCTCGCCACCGGCGTCGGTGACGAGTCCGGGTTCTCCGAGCAGTGGGCCGCCGTGCGCACCGGGAACGTCGTGCTCGGCCTGGCCATCGCCGACGGCGGCACGGAGGCCGCGCTGATCCCGCCGGCGACCCTCGACAACGTCCAGGCCGTGGTCACCGACATGACCAACACGCTCCAGCGCGACTACCGGGGCTGAGCTTCAGGGCCGGGGTTCGAGCCGCACCACGATTGCCTTCGACACGGGCGTGTTCGACTTCTCCGCGACGGAGTCCAGCGGCACCAGGGCGTTGGCCTCCGGGAAGTACGCCGCCGCGCAGCCGCGGGCCGTGGGGTAGGCCACCACCCGGAAGGACGGCGCGCGGCGGTCGCCGTCGCTCCACTCCGAGACCAGGTCCACCATCGAGCCGTCGGCCAAGCCGAGTGCCGCGACGTCGTCCGGGTTCACCAACACCACCCGGCGGGCGTTCTCGATCCCGCGGTAGCGGTCGGAAAGCCCGTAGATCGTGGTGTTGTACTGGTCGTGGCTGCGCATCGTCTGCAGCAGCAGCCGGCCCTCGGGCACGCTCGGGTACTCCAGTTCGGACACCGTGAAGTTGGCCTTGCCGTTGGCGGTGCCGGTGAACTCGCGGGAGTCGCGCGGTGCGTGCGGCAGCACGAACCCGTCCGGCTCGCGGACGCGGCGGTTGTAGTCCTGGCAGCCCGGCACGACCCGGGAGATGCGGTCGCGGACCAGGTCGTAGTCGGTCTCGAACGTCCGCCACGGCACGGCGTGCCCGGCGCCGAACAGCTTTTCGGCCAGCCGGCAGACGATGGCGACCTCCGAGAGCAGGTGCTCGCTCGCCGGCTTGAGGCGCCCGCGCGAGGCGTGCACCTGGGACATCGAGTCCTCGACCGTGACGAACTGCTCGCCGCTGGCCTGGACGTCGCGCTCGGTCCGGCCGAGCGTCGGCAGGATCAGGGCGGTGCGACCGTGCACGACGTGGGAGCGGTTCAGCTTCGTCGAGACGTGCACGGTCAGCGAGCACGACTCGAGCGCCTTCTCGGTCGCCTCGGTGTCCGGGGTGGCGGAGGCGAAGTTGCCGCCGACGGCGAAGAAGACCTTGCCGCGCCCGTCGCGCATCGCCCGGATCGCGTCGACGGTGTCGAAGCCGTGCTCGCGCGGGACCTCGATGCCGAACTCGCCGGCCAGGGCGTCCATGAACGACTGCGGCATCTTCTCCCAGATGCCCATCGTCCGGTCGCCCTGGACGTTCGAGTGCCCGCGCACCGGGCACAGCCCCGCGCCCGGCTTGCCGATCATCCCGCGCATCAGCGCCAGGTTCGCGATCTCCGAGATCGTCGGCACGGCGTGCTTGTGCTGGGTCAGGCCCATCGCCCAGCAGTAGATCGTGCGCTCGGAGGAGGCGATCATCCGCGCGACGCGCTCGATCTGCTCGCGCGGCAGCCCGGTGGCGCGCTCGACCTCGGGCCAGTCGATCTCCCGCAGGTGCTTCGCGTAGTCGTCGAAGCCGTCGGTGACCCGCTCGACGAAGTCGCGGTCGACGATCGCGCCGGGCGCCTCCTCGTCCCAGGCCAGCAGCAGGTGGCCGACGGCCTGGAACAGCGCGAGGTCACCGCCGAGGCGGATCTGGGCGAACTCGTCGGCCAGCGGCGTGCCCTTGCCGACGACGCCGCGGACGTTCTGCGGGTTCTTGAACCGCATCAGCCCGGCCTCGGGCAGCGGGTTCACGGCGATGATCTTCGCGCCGTTGCCCTTGGCCTCCTCGAGCGCCGAGAGCATCCGCGGGTGGTTGGTGCCCGGGTTCTGCCCGACGACGACGATCAGGTCGGCCCGGTGGATGTCGGCCAGGCTCACCGAGCCCTTGCCGATGCCGGTCGTCGCCGCCAGCGCCGCGCCGGAGGACTCGTGGCACATGTTGGAGCAGTCCGGCAGGTTGTTGGTGCCGAACGAGCGCACGAGCAGCTGGTAGAGGAACGCGGCCTCGTTGCTGGTGCGGCCCGAGGTGTAGAAGATCGCCTCGTTCGGGTCGGTCAGCGCCTTCAGCTCACCGGCGACGAGCTCGAACGCGTCGTCCCAGGTGATCGGTTCGTAGTGCGTCGCGCCTTCGCGGAGGACGAACGGCTCGGTGACGCGGCCCTGCTGGCCGAGCCAGTAGTCGGTCTTGCCCCGGAGGTCCTCGATCGGGTGCGCGGCGAAGAACTCGCGCCCGACCCGGCGTTTCGTCGCTTCCTCGGCGACGGCCTTGGCGCCGTTCTCGCAGAACTCGGCCAGCTTGCGCTTCTCGCCGTCGGCCTCGCGGGGCTCCGGCCACGCGCAGCCGGGGCAGTCGAAGCCTTCGCGCTGGTTCAGCAGCCGCAGTGCCTTGACGGTCCGGCCGGTGCCCATCTGCTCGACACTGCGCGCGAGCGACACGGCGACGCCGGGTATCCCGGCCGCCCAGCTCTTCGGCTGGTGCACTTCGAGCTGGGCCTCGTCCACATCCTGCGCCGGCGCTTCACGGGTCATGTGTTCATGGTGCGCCCCGATGATCGAGGACGCGACCAGGGGGTGGTCACACCCGCACGCGCAGCCCGCGGTCGGGCACGGTGACCGCCAGCAGCGCCGCGCTGATGACGATCAGCGCGATCGCCAGCCGGTGCAACCCCGCCGAGTCCGCGTGCGGGCCGTAGCACAGGGCGATCAGCGTCGAGGCCACGATCGCGCCGAGGTACTGGGCCGTGCGGAAGAGGCCGCTCGCCGTGCCCATCTGCTCGGCCGGCGCTTCCCGGTACAGCGTCGTCTGGTTCGCGACGCTGGTCAGGCCCTGCGCTAGGCCGAACAGCGCGGCCAGGGCCAGCAGCGCGCCGATCCACGTGCCGTCGTGCACGAACAGCAGCAGGGCCGAGCCGCCGGCCAGGGCCACCGCGACCGTCACCAGCCGGGCCTTGATGCCGGACCCGCGGCCGGAGAACGCGGCGGCGCACACCGCCGTGCCCGACATCGGGAGCAGCATCAGCCCGGCGGCCTCCTCGCTGAGGCGCCGCGCGGTCTCGAGCCATTGAACGTAGCCGAACATGATCGCGTAGATGGCCATGAAGCTGAGGGCCTGACGCAGGTACGTCCGCAGGATCGCGCCGTTGGCCGCCAGCATCCGCAGGTCGAGGAACGGGGTGCCGCGGCGCAGCTCGACCAGCGTGAACGCGGCCGCGAACGCCGCGACGACGGCCAGCAGCCACAGGTCCGCGCCGGGGTTCATCAGGAAGAACAGCAGCGCCAGCAGGGTCGCGGAGAACAACGCGATGCCCAGGACGTCGATCGGGGTCGCGGTGCGCGCGCCGCGGTCGTCCTTCGGCACCCACAGCAGGGCCAGCACCAGCGACAGCCCGGCGAGCGGGATGTTCACGGCGAAGATCGCGGGCCAGCCGAACAGGCCGATCAGCACCCCGCCGAGCGTCGGGCCGATCACCATCACCGTCTGCGCGGACATCGACAGCACCGACAGCACGCGGGCGGGCACGCCCTGGCCGGTCGCCTCGGCGTGGTGGCGCAGCACGGCCATCGCGGCCGGGAACCCGGCGCACGTGCCCAGGCCCAGTACGACCCGCACGCCGGTCAGCCAGCCGACGGAGAGCGGGATCATGCCCGCGACCCCCGCGATGATCACCAAGGTCGCGCCGCCGAGCAGGACGCGGCGGGCGCCGTAGCGGTCGACCAGCAGGCCGACCACCGGCTGCCCGACCGCGGTGGCCAGGTAGAGCGCCGAGATCAGCCAGGCCGTCTGGCCGGGGCCGGCGCCGAAGCTCTGGCCGATGGGCACGAGCGCGACGGCGATGAGGGTGGAGTTGATCGGGTTGAGCACCGCGCCGGCCACCAACGGGGTGACCAGGCGGGCGCCGAACTTCGCGGGGGCGGTGACGGTGCTCGTGAGAACTCCCTCAGTGTTGGGCGACGCGCTGCAGCAGCGGCAGCGCGCGGGTGACGGCGTCGAGCTCGGCGGGGAGAGCGCGTCGGTGAGCGCCTGGGCCAGCCACTCGTCGCGGTGCTGCAGGATGCCGCGCACGGTGCCGGAGCCGGCCTCGGAAAGGCTGATCACCACGCGGCGCCGGTCGGCCGGGTCGGGGGTGCGGGCGAGGTAGCCGAGCTCGTCGAGGACGCCGAGGGTGGCGGCCATCGACTGCTGCCGGACGTGCTCGGCGGCCGCGAGCTCGCCCTGGGTGGCGGGGCCTTCGCGGTGGAGCCGGTTGAGCACGGCGGACTGCGACGGCGTCAGGATGCCGGCGTTGTCGACCTGGCGCAGCCGGCGGTGCAGCTGCGCGACGACCGCGCGGATCCAGCCGGCGCTCTCGGCCACGTGTGCGGGTACTTCGCCCATGCACACAGTTTAACTGTACAGTCCAGACTGTGCATCTGGATGTGACGCACTCCTGGTGGGAGCGCGGGAGGGATCAGTGGCAGTCGTCGAGGGTCGGCACCGGGTACTTGGGGTCGTAGTAGCCGGGCGCGTCCTGGTCGCCGGCGGCCGGACCGGTCTGCGGGTTCGCGTAGCCCGGCGCCAGGAAGCCCTCCCGGGCGGCGGCGCAGCCGACCGACGAAGTCGCGCTCTGACCGCCGTCGATCCACAGCCCCCGGCTGGACTTCGCGACGCCGGAGCCGGTGGCCACGACGTAGGTCTCGTCCGCGCGCAGGAAGCTGACGATCTCGTTCGGGCTGGTCAGCGAATCGGGGTGGACGTTGTCGAAGGCGTAGGCGATGACGTACTTCGCGTCGACGGCCAGTTCACCGGGCTTCTCGCCGGCGTGCGCGGTGAGCGTGCCGAACGTGCGGGGGCCCGCGTCGAGCAGGTGGTAGCCGTCGGCGATCTCGGTCAGGTAGGAGTCGAAGCCGGCCTTGTCCTTGGCCGGCTTCTCGGTGAGCCTCGGCGCCAGCTGCTCGCGCTGGTCCGGGGCGAAGAGCGCGAGGTAGGCCTTCGGGTCGTGCGCCTGGAGCACGGCGGGGTCCAGGTGGGCCGCGGTGATGGCCTGCCGGGCCTGCGCGTAGGCGTTCGCGACCGCGTCGGCCTTGAACGGGCCGATGGCGGCCGCGGTGGGCGAGGTGATGCCGCCGATGCCCTTGGTCCAGTTCTGGGCGGGGGTGTTCGCGTAGGGCTGGGCCAGGTCGACGTGGGCGTACTGCGCCACCTGCGTCGGGTTCGGCGTCTCCGGGATCGCTTCACGCGCCGGCGACCGGCGGCCGACCAGCACGATCGCCGTGGTGGTCACGGCGAGGATCGCCACCAGCACGCCGAGTACCCACCAGCGGCGGTGCGGCTTCCGGGAGCTGCGTTTCTGCTGCTTGCGGAACTGCTTGCGGTCCTTCTTGGCGCCCAGCCAGGCGTCCGTCTGCGCGTGCTTGCGCCACTCCGGGTCCATCAGGTCCGGGTGCGAGTCGAGCAGGTTGTCGTCGTCCATGTGCTTCCCCCAGCGTCGATGCCTGATCATCGGCAGCGGGGGACGGGCGTTACGAGCCGAAGAACAGGAACGGGTCCTCGTTGACGCCGACGCCCTGGATCTGGTGCACGACGATCGCCGCCACGACGAGGACGACGACCAGCAGCAGCGCGAGCACGCCCGGCCAGCGGCTGTGCCCCGGCTGGTGACCGCCGGTGCGGCGCTCGCGTTTGCGGCGCTTCCTGAGGTCCTTCTTCGCGCCCAGCCAGGCGTCCCGCTCGGCGTACTTCTGCCAGTCCGGGTTCATCAGGTCGGGGTGCGTCTCCAGGCGCCGGTCGTCCGGATCCTGCGGCTGCTGAGGCTGTGCCATCGGAGAGTGCCTTCCCCCTGGGTGACCCGCCGTGACGGGTTCGTAGACTTGTCCATTGTGACCGAGAACGCTCCGCAGCAGACCACCGACCTTCCGGGTGCCTGGGACCCGGCCGCCGAGGAAGCACCGATGTACGACCGCTGGGTAGCGGCCGGGTACTTCACGGCCGACGCCTCGTCGGGGAAGCCGCCGTTCTCGATCGTACTGCCGCCGCCGAACGTGACCGGTTCGCTGCACATGGGCCACGCCCTCAACCACACCCTGATGGACGCGATGAGCCGCCGCCGTCGCATGCAGGGCTACGAGGTGCTGTGGCTGCCGGGCATGGACCACGCGGGCATCGCGACGCAGAACGTCGTCGAGCGCCAGCTGGCCGGCGAAGGCCTGTCCCGCCACGACCTGGGCCGGGAGAAGTTCGTCGAGCGCGTCTGGGAGTGGAAGGCCGAGTACGGCGGCAAGATCCTCGGCCAGATGAAGCGCCTCGGCGACAGCGTCGACTGGTCGCGCGAGCGCTTCACCATGGACGAGAACCTGTCGAAGGCCGTCCAGACGGTGTTCAAGAACTTCTTCGACGAGGGCCTGATCTACCGCGCCGAGCGGATCATCAACTGGTGCCCGCGCTGCCAGACCGCGCTCTCGGACATCGAGGTCGACCACAACGACGACGACGGCGAGCTCGTCTCGATCCGCTACGGCGACGGCGACAACGCGATCGTGGTGGCCACCACCCGCGCGGAGACGATGCTCGGCGACACCGCGGTCGCCGTCCACCCGGACGACGAGCGGTACGCGCACCTGGTCGGCACCGAGGTCGAGCTGCCGCTGACCGGCCGCCGCATCCCGATCGTGGCCGACAAGCACGTCGACCCCGAGTTCGGCACCGGTGCGGTCAAGGTGACCCCGGCGCACGACCCGAACGACTTCGAGATCGGCCGCCGGCACGACCTGCCGATGCTGACGATCATGAACGAGCGCGCCGAGATCACCGCGCCGGGACCGTTCGAGGGGCTCGACCGGTTCGAGGCGCGCCCGGCGGTCGTCGCCGCGCTGCGGGAGGCCGGCCGGATCGTGGCCGAGAAGCGCCCGTACGTGCACGCGGTCGGCCACTGCTCGCGCTGCGACACGGTCGTCGAGCCACGGCTGTCCCTGCAGTGGTGGGTCAAGGTCGAGGAGCTGGCCAAGCTGGCCGGCGACGCGGTCCGCGACGGCCGCACGAAGATCCACCCGCCGGAGCTGGGCAAGCGGTACTTCGACTGGGTCGACAACATGCACGACTGGACGATCTCGCGCCAGCTGTGGTGGGGTCACCGCATCCCGGTCTTCTACGGCCCCGGCGGTGAAGTGGTGTGCGTCGGCCCGGACGAGCAGCCGCCGTCGGGCGAAGGTTGGACGCAGGACCCGGACGTCCTCGACACCTGGTTCTCCTCGGGCCTGTGGCCGATGTCGACGCTGGGCTGGCCTTCTGCTTCGGAAGATCTGGCCAAGTTCTATCCGACCAGCGTGCTGTCGACCGGCTACGACATCCTGTTCTTCTGGGTCGTCCGGATGATGATGTTCGGCGTGCACCAGATGGACGGCAAGCAGCCGTTCGACCACGTCTACCTGCACGGTCTCATCCGCGACGCGCAGGGCAAGAAGATGTCCAAGTCGCGGGGCAACGTGATCGACCCGCTGGAGTGGATGGACGCGTACGGCGCGGACGCCACCCGGTTCACCCTGGCCCGCGGCGCGAACCCGGGCGCGGACATGGCACTGGCCGACGAGTGGGCGGCCGGCTCCCGCAACTTCTGCACGAAGCTGTGGAACGCCACGAAGTTCGCGATGATGAACGGCGCTTCGGTCGCCGCTCCGCTGCCCGCTTCCGCTTCTCTCACGGAAGCCGACCGCTGGATCCTGGGCCGCCTGAGCGCACTGGTGTCCGAAGTGGACGGCCTGTTCGAGGACTTCCAGTTCGCGAAGGTGGCGGGCGCGCTCTACCAGTTCACCTGGAACGAGCTGTGCGACTGGTACCTGGAGCTGGCGAAGGTCCAGCTGTACCAAGGGGACGAGCCGCGCGTCGCGGCCACGCGGTCGGTGCTCGGGCACGTGCTGGACACGGTGCTGCGGCTGCTGCACCCGTTCGTCCCGTTCATCACGGAGAAGCTCTGGACGGCGCTGACCGGCGGCGAGTCGCTGGTGGTCGCTGCTTGGCCGTCTCCCGCCACCGGTTACGCGGACACCGTGGCCGACGCCCGGATCGCGGACGTCCAGAAGCTGGTGACGGAGATCCGCCGCTTCCGCGCGGACCAGGGGTTGAAGCCGGGCCAGAAGGTGGCGGCCCGGCTGGCGGGCTACGAGGGCGGCCACGAAGAGGCGGTCCGGTCCCTGGTGCGCCTGACGGCGCCGTCCCCGGAGTTCGCGGCCAGCGCGTCCCTGGAGGTGGCCCTGGCGGACGGCGTGGTGACGGTGGAGCTGGACCTCTCGGGCACGGTCGACGTGGCCGCGGAGCGCAAGCGGCTGGAGAAGGACCTCGCGGCGGCCCGGAAGGAGCTGACCCAGACGGAGGGGAAGCTGGGCAACGAGGCGTTCATCGCCAAGGCCCCGGCCCCGGTCATCGAGAAGATCAAAGTCCGCAAGGAGACGGCGGCGGCGGACATCGACCGCATCACGGCCCGCTTGGCGGCGCTTCCCGCTTCCTGAGGTTGTTGACCAAGCCCGGTACCTCCTCCACCCGAGGTGCCGGGCTCAGTCGGGGGATCCGGCGGTCACGGGCGGAGGACGGCGGCGTAGCACCGCTCCTTTTCCCTCTTCCACAACTCCTGGTCATCGAGGTTCACGTACTCGGCGCGCAGCCGCCGGGCGAGGACGTAGAACCCGCTGCTCGGCAGCCGGCTGTCTTTCGACACGACGAGCGCGCTCCACAACGGTTCGTCGCGGTCGGCCGCACGGGCGGAGACCTGCTCGAGGAAGTGGCCGAGGTGGTTTGGCTGCACGCCGACGCGCCTGCCGAGCGGGACGTACTCGATCACCCCTCCGCCCGACGCAACGCCGTACAGGATGTCGGCGATGCGGTCCACGCGGTCCATCTCAAAGGTTTCCGGCACGCGGTGGGGGTCGCTCGCGCCGCCTCGGCTGTTACACACTCACTCAGCCGGGCTCGATGGAGCGCGCCGCTTCGATCAACGCCACCAGTTCCGGGGTCAACCGCCGGTCCGACGGTGTCGCCAAGTACGTCTGCATCCGCGGCGACGGCTCCACCAACGGCCGGAAAGCCACTCCCGGGATCGGCAGCAGGTTGGCGTGCGCCCGGTAGAACACCGTCCACTGCGGACGCCCGAAACCCAGCGTCCCCAACGTGTCCTGCGCCGTCGTGAACTCCTTGCCCAGCACCGGCTCGAACCCCGCTTCGCGGCAGCACGAAACCACCAGGTCGTACAACGGCTGGTTTCGTGAGGGAGGACTCAATCGCGCCGGCAGCGAAGCCAGTGAAGCGAAGGAAACCTCCGAAGCGGAAGCCAAGGGGTGAGAGGCGGGCAACGCCACCCACACCTCGTCCGTCCACAAAGGAGTGAAGTCGAGATCCGGGGAAGGCCACGAGCCTCGCACGATCGTCGCGTCCAGCGAACCGTCGCGGACCCGCTGGAGCCGCTGCGCGGTCGGTGCGTGGACCAGCTCCAAAGACGCCGAAGGCGCGAGCCGGGCGAACGCACTCAGCAGGACGTCCAGCCGATCGCCCAGGCCTTCGCTCGTGCCCAAGCGGACCAGGGGCCCGGAAGAACGGAACTCCGCCACCGAGTCCGCGGCCCGGTCGGCCGCCGCCAGGACGGCTCGCGCGTGCGGCAGGAACCGCTGGCCCGCCTCCGTCAGGGACACCGCCCGCGTGGTCCGCGCCAGCAACGACACCCCCAGCTCCCGCTCCAGCCGCCGCACCTGCTGGCTCACCGCCGGCTGGACGATGTGCAGCCGCTCCGCCGCCCGCCCGAAGTGCAGCTCCTCGGCCACAACCACGAATCTTCTAATGCGCTCTAGATCAAGTGCTGACCTGCGGTTATCCACTTTGTCACTCCAGACCCCGATGTGGTCTCCCCGCGCTGGCAAAAACGATCACCAGAACGGGCAGGTACTCCCGTCCCGTCCATCCTGCCGTGCTCCGCCACGAACCGCCCTGTTCCAGGCCCGGACGTAGAAGGAGCCGCCCGATGCTGTGTCTACAGCGTCGGGCGGCTCAACTCTGGCAGTCCACGTGAGTACAGGTGTATCAACGCGGCATGAGTGTATGACCGCTGCGCCGAACGACGTAGCACTTTAGGTCAATTAGCGGATCGTAAAGCAATTTTTACCCCTGCTATAGATGCACTATGTGAATAGATCACCCGCCTGGCAGATGTCAACGGTTAGGGTTAGCAAATAAGCTTATCTGTCGTTATATCTCAACGACGCGTGTCAAATTAATACGAGGGGTGTAATGCGTAAGCGCAACAAGAGGACTATTTCACTTCTCCTTGCGACCTTTTGTTCTTTAGTCTCCGGGGCTTCGTTGGCTTCAGCAACGACAGTTGCAAGCTCGAATCTCGTTGATATTCCCGCAAACGAATTGCAGGCATTAGTAAGCGCGGCTTACGGAAACTCGACCTTGTATTCAAGTCTACGTTTCGACGCAGTGAGACATACTTACATTCTCGGTGCAGTTGACGTTGACGCCGCTACCAAGAACCTAAATCAACTTTTTCACGGTAACACTGTAAATAGGACGAGTTCGGTCGCGGACTCCTCGATTCGAGTGGAGGTCACAAAGCAAAGCACGAGCCGAAACATTCTCAAATCTGTCATGTCGCAAGTGGCAGCCGACGTCAAGAACAAGAATATCGCTGACGGTCGAGTAGCTGCCTGGCACATTGACGAAGATACCAATCAGGTCGTAATCGAGATTGCCGATCCATCCGACAAAGACGTTCTGGCATTACGCGATCGCTACGGATCGGGACTTGTTAGGGTTATTTCTGGTAGTCGGCCGATAACGGCAAGGAAAGTGACAACCTCGGAGAAGCCGATAAAACTTCAGAAAGTGAGTAAAAGCTCGATTGCAATGCTTGAGCAAGCAAAATCTCCGAGCCGACTCCTAGATTTCGCGGCATACAACTCCGCGGTTCGCATTTTCACGCTTGACCCCAACGGTAACACTATTTATCAGTGCACTACCGCGATGCACCGGAAGTCGTTGACCGAAGTGGTCACCGCAGGGCATTGTGGACCGACAGGCGCCACATTTTATCAGGGATACTACGACCAAGCTGCCAGTATCGCCTACTACACCGACATTCTCGGTACCGTCAGCTTGAGTATTGACGGAAATGGCAACCCTGATTTCGCGAATATTAAGGCATCCGTCGCGCTTTCCGACCAGCAGTACACCTCCGATGTCGTTAATCTCGAAGAATACGTCGCCACAACCGAGACTAGCGATTCGATCAAGTTTGCGGTCGGTCAGAGCGTTTGCACAAACGGGTCATTCACAGGGTACGTGTGTCGCGGTGCGACGGTCAATGCCGTAGATATTTGCATAGACACCGACGCAGCAGACCTAGTCTGCGGCATTGACCGCGCAACATCTGGTGATGGCGGCTCGATCGTGCAGTCCGGCGACAGTGGCGGCCCTATTCTGACTGGATCCCTTTCCGCTGGGGCTCAGGTAGGAGGCGTAATAGTCGCAGAAGACCGCTTTGGCCTCGACGTCTTCACATCTGAAGCCAGTCGCATCTAAGTAGTCGGGTAGCCTGAACTGTGATATAGTGGGGGGGTGGGTCGTGACAATGACTCACCCCCCACTATATCGACTCGGATAAGGCTGAGAAGTGAATAGCTCAAGACGGTATGGCTTGCTGGCAGGGAGTGTCCTCGTTATCATAGTTGCGATCGGGGTCGTTTTCTATTTAATCGATAAATCCCAGCCGCCGCACGCTACTCTGGTTCCCCCGGTAACTGGGACGATTAAATCGCTTGTCCAAGTGACTCCTACTGCGACTAAATAATCAGACGTCTAAATAGGCGATTCTCACGTTCACGTGAGGTCGGTCGCTCTGCACGGCAACCTCGCGGATCGTAAGGCCGCTCTCATATTGATCGACGACCTCGTTCTCGTCCAAGTGGCACTTTATGCCGCGCCCAGTTTCCGGCACGTCGGCGCCAAGCTTGCGCAGCAATGCTCCGGTCCAGTTCGGTGAAAGACCAAACTCGCGTGATAGCTCCACAATCGTCTTGCCGGAGCTCCAAGCACTCAATAGTAGGGCGTTGCGCTGCAATCGCTGATCGGCGAGCAGTGAGGGTCCCCTGGGAATCGATTCCAAGCTATCGACGCCGCCTTTGTTTGCTGGGCTGTCCGGGGGGCCGCAATGTCACGCCAGCGTGAAGCAACATATTGCGTGCTTGGTTGTAACTGACGCCGTATCGAGTAGACACCACTCGGATCGACGCGCCGTTCTGATACAAGTTGACAAATCCCGGCGGGCAAGGTGGAACCTGAATCCTCGGAGGTCGCAGTTTTACTCCTGCTTCTATCAGCGATGTTCGTGTGCGGCGGTAGCTGTATCCTGCCTCTTTCGCGATTGCCTCGATTGCGGCTCCGGATTCGTACCGATCAACCAGGTGGACTACTGCTTCTGGGGTCAAGACGGAGCGCTCGATAGGAGTGTCGTGCAGCGCTCGCGGAGGGCCGACTTGCGCCTGATTCACGCTTGCGGCAAGTATTTCTCTTGCCTGTGTGACGATTGCTTGAGTGGCTTCCAGGTGGTCCACCAGTCGTCGAGACCCGTCCGAAGAGAGGCGTACCCACATCCGGCGACCTCGTTCCCGGCGAGTCTGCAAGATCCGCTCGCGGCGGAGAACATCCACGTGGTATTCAAAGCTGCTTCGCTTGACTTCGATGGACTCGCAAACGAACTGGAATTCGCGCCACCTCATGTCGACAAGAAAAGTTACGATGAACAGGCGAACGGGCGCGAGCAGCTGACGATCAAGGGTGCAATTTGGCCAGCTGTGTTGCAGTTCATTCTGCTGCGTCAAAGCCATCTCTCCGGCAGTGGACGAGGTGGACGGAATCGTGGCCAGTAGGTATTCACGATGCGACTAGCTGCTGCCCAGTCGTCGTCGGTCATTGACTCGCCGGGCTTCAGTTCTCGTGCCAGCCGCTCGAAGTCCTGATCCTCTGCCGGGGCAACCGAAATGTCATCTGTCATGTCAAGTCTCTGATGAACCGTTGGGAAGCGGAAGTTGGGGCTCGGGGGTCGGAGTCAGCCGAAGACATGACTCGCAAGGCATCCCTAGTGGACGATCAAGCAATTCAAGTTCGCCGGGACCGAACGATGCCGAGCAAAAGGCGGTCAACCGGTCCGGCGGGGTGTTCTGCGATGGCGCCTCGAATACGTGGACGACGCGACGCGTCTCGCCCACGACGCCGGGGCGTGGGCGGCCGAGCAACAGGCGAACCGTCATTGTGCGCCTCGCCGCGCGTGGCGTTCGGCGGGAACGGGCGCGATCGGGGCGCAGCCCGTCCCCGCCGAACTCTCGGGTCCGCCGTCACGTTGAGGGGACGTGGTAGCGGACGATCGTGCGTGCCGGAAGAACCGACTCCGCAAGCCTCGTGTTTTGCGCCTCGGTGTCCCCAGGCGTTCGTTCGCGTCTCGCAAAGTGGCGCGCGCTGCCAGGTATGCGCGGCACCGGACGCACGGCGGACCGGGCGGCATGAGGCTTGAAGCGATCAGCAACCGGTGCCCGCACAAGGCGGCAAACTGCCCGCATTGCTGCCGAACTCCGCGTGCAAACTCCTCATCCGTGACCGCGTGATCGTGCTCGTCGGTAAGGCATCGACTCCACGTCACATACAAGTCGCCGGCCAGCTCCGTCCTGCCCGACTTGCTCATCGTCCACTCCGCTCGCCCGTTGCTCTGACCAGCCGCAATGGCCGGTAACGCTGAGATCAGCGTGGCGGATAGAATGATTTCGTCGAAAGGTCTTGGAAGGGCCACGGCAGTGCCCTGGCGGGGCCATCGGAGAACTGAGGAGCGCAGCATGAGCGATGAGCAGGAGCCGCACCCCTCGCGCACTGTGCTCGAACAGCTCATCCGGGAGCGGCGAGAGACGTTCGAGGAATTCGCACGGTTCGCGACGAACTTCGCCAGAGACTGCGGCGAGCCCGGCACGCTCAGCAGTCGGCACCTCAAGCGGCTGGCGTCAGGTCGTGGCGATGGCGGCAAACCGCTCGGGCGGCCCCAGCAAGCCACGGTGAGACTGCTTGAGCGCATTTTCGGCGTCAGTATCGACGAGCTGCTTTCCTCGCCTCGGGAGCGCCGCAGCTCCGCTGAGGACGACGGAGAGTTTCGGACTCTGCTCCGCACGTCGTCCGCGGCCACCGCGTCGTCACACTCGACTGGCGTGGCTGCGGCCGCTCGGACCGCCCCGCGACCGGCAACACGATCGCCGGCAACACCGCCGACATCGCCGCGGTGATCGAGGCACTCGAAATCGGCAAGGCCGTCGTCGTCGGCTCGTCGTTCGGCGCGGTCTTCGCCACCGAGCTGGCTCTGGCCCGGCCCGAGCTCGTCGCCGGCGTGGTGGCCGTCGACGGACCGGGGTACTGGCCCGCGGCCGCGATGCGGGAAAAGGTCCTCGACCTGCGGGAACAGATGGCCGGCGATCGCTCGGCACGCTCGTGGGGTGGGTGCCGAACTGGTTCGCGCCGGGCGTCGCGCCCGCGCTGGTCGACTGGACCGTGCGGCAGCTGGTCGACTCGAGCACCTACATCGACGCGCTGTTCACCGAGGTGACGACCTACGACCCGCGGCCGCGCCTGCCGCAGCTCGCGGTCCCGATCACCTACCTGCACGGCGAGCTCGACCCCGAGATCCCCCTGGAAGTCCCGCGGACCTGCGCCGCCGCGACCCCGGGCGCCCGGGTGCACGTCATCGCCGGCTGCGGCCACCTCCCGCACCAGGAGGACCCGCGCGCGTTCACCGCCGCCCTCCGCGCGATCGCGGCCTGAAGGGGACGCCGATGCCGAACGTACGAGTGACGCTCGAGAACGGCGACGCCGTCGTCCACTACGACCGGACCGGCGACGGCCCCGCCCTGCTCCTGCTGCATGGCACCGCCGCCTCCCGCGAGCAGTGGGAGCCGCTGGCGGCGCAAGCGCAGCGCTACACCGTCCTGGCGATGGACTTCTCCGGTTCCGGGCGGACCACCGACCACGGCGGCCCGGTCAGCGTCGAGGACCTCGCCGTGGAAGCCGAAGCCGTCCTGGACCACGCCGGAGTCGAAGCGGCCCACGTCGTCGGCCATTCGCTGGGCGGGATCGTGGCGGCCCACCTGGCGGGCACCCGCCCGGACCGCGTGCGCTCGGCGGTCCTGCACGCCGCGTGGCCGGTCACCGACGTCCGGCAGGACGCCGAGTTCCGCCACTGGCTCGACCTGCTCGCAACCGGGACCTTCGCCCGCATGCTCCCGCTGATGGCCTTCGGCCCGCGCTACTGGGAGCAGGCCACCGCCGAGAGCAACGAACAGCTGGTCAAGACCCTCGAGTCGGTGATCGAACCCGGCGCGGACCGGCAGACCGAAACCGACCGGACCGTCGACCTGCGGCCCGTGCTCGGCAAGATCGCCGCGCCCGTCCTCGTGCTCGGCAGCGCGCACGACCGGCTGGTCACGGCGGAGCAGCAGCGGCAGCTGGCCGCCGCGATCCCGGGGGCGCGCGCCGCCACGATCGACGCGGGGCACGGCGCCCCGGCCGAGCTGCCGGACGAGTTCGCCCGGCTGGTGCTGGACTTCGTCGGCGAACACGCCTGACCGGCCGCGCCGACGGCCATCGAGGGCCTTCGGCGCGGCGCGGGTCAGCGCAGGGACTTGAGCACGACCGCGGCCACGCCCGCCATCCCCGCCTTGAGCGGGTGGTAGGCGGCCGCCTCGAAGACGTTCTGGTCCTTGCCGTTGATCCACGCCGAGCCGCCGCGCGCGCACGCGTCGTGGCCGCGCGACGGCCCGAAGGTGTCGACGAACTCCGCGTCGCCGTTCGAGGCCGCGTCCGCGAGAGCCTGGTTCAGGTCGCTCTCGACCCGGCTCAGCCACGCGTAGTCGCCGTCGGCGAACGGCAGGACATCGGGGCAGTAGCCCCGCTCCGGCGCGATCCGCGGGTAGCCGACGACGAGCACCCGCGCGCCGGGCGAACGCTGGTGGACGGCGGCCAGCACGGCCTCGACGCGCGGCTCGATGTTCGCGATGGCCGTCTTCACCGTGTCGACGCCGTTGCTCGTGAAGTGCTCTTCGCACGGGTTGCCGGTGGGGTCGCCCGCCCGCAGCCCCGGGCACGTCGAGACGAGCCGGCCGAAGACGTCGAAGTCGTTGCCGCCGATGCCGAGGGTGACCAGGTCGGTGTCGATGCGCAGGGCGCCCAGCTGGGGCGCGTTGGTGCCGTTGAAGGGCACCTGCTGGGGCCGGGTCATGGAACCCGTGTCGGCGCCGGCGCAGCTGACGTCGGTGAACTCGCCGGCGTGCAGCCCGTCCGCCACGACCGACGGGTAGTTCGCCGTCGACCGGCCGCAGCCGAGCGGGTCGAGCCGCTGCACCGGGATGAAGGGCCCGGAGGTGTAGGAGTCACCGAGGGCGACGTAGTGGTGGAACCGTGGTGCCGCCGAGGCGGCGGCCGCGGTGGTGACGAGCAGAGTGGCTGCCGAGACGACGGCGACGAGCAGCCGGGTGTTGCGCATGAAGACCCCGTTCTGTTCCGGAAACGCTCCCTCCACATCTAGCGAGCGCCGGACCGCTCGGGGGCGGACTTCACCCGCCTGTCGGGTCACCGTCGCCGTGCTCACGGTAAGTGATCAGCGTGCGCCAGAACAGCAACGGCCGGACGGTGCTCCCGGGCAGCAGCCGGGCCGCCTCCCGGCGCACCTCGGCCAGGGTCGGGTAGTCGTCGGCGACCGGGGCCTTCGGGCCGTCCTCCCCGCCGCCGTTGAGCCGCTCGCCGGCGTAGACGACGAGCTTCGCGAGCGCGTTGACCGGGACCGCCGCGATCGCCTGTGCCCAGTCCGCGGGCGTGCTCGGGTGGGCCAGGCCGAGCACCACGAGCACGCCGCCGGGCACCAGCGCGCGGCGCAGCTTGGTGACCGTCTCGAACGGCATGTGGTGCAGGGAGGCGAGGCACGAGATGAAGTCGTAGTGCGCCTCGGGCAGGGGGTCGGTGGTGACGTCGGCCTGCCGGTAGACGATCTCGCCCGGCCCCGGCGAGCCGAGGCCCGCCGCCGCCTCGACCATCGCGGCCGAGACGTCGACCGCCTCCACCGCCATGCCGGTCGCGGCCAGCCGCCGCGCGAACCGGCCGGTGCCGCACCCGACGTCGAGCGCGATCCCCGGCCCGGGCGGCAGCAGGTCCAGCAGCAGCGGGTGGTAGTGGTCGTTGTGGTTGAACGGCATGCGTCGAGAGTGCCACCTCCTCACGCACGTAGACTCGGAAGGCAAGTGCGAAACCCCAGGCCGGAGGAGATTCAGTGCCGCAGGATGAGACAGGTCGAAAGCCGGACCTGTCGGATCTGGACAGTTTCGCGGGTGTCGACGAGCTGGGTGCCCAGGGGTACGAGGACTCGGACGACCACGACCCGGAGCTGGACGCGCGGGACACCGCGTTCGACGTGGGCGGCGGCTCGCGCGGCGGCATCGGCGGGGTCGGCCAGCTGGGCGACAACCTCGCCACCGGCCCGGTGCCCGACCTGAGCGTGCCCGAGGACGCCGAGCTGCACGAGCTCGACGACCAGGGCGAACCCGAGGCGTACGGCAGCCCGGACGGGCCCGAGGCCCGCCGGGAGCTGATGGCCGTCGAGGCCGAGCTGAACCAGCGCTGGCCGGAGACGAAGATCCAGCCGTCGCTGACCCGCATCTCCGCGCTGACGCAGCTGCTGGGCGAGCCGAACCACGGCTACCCCGTGCTGCACATCGCGGGCACGAACGGCAAGGGCTCGACGGCCCGGATGATCGACTCGCTGCTGACCCGGATGGGCCTGCGCGTCGGCCGCTACACCAGCCCGCACCTGCAGCTGGTCACCGAGCGGATCGCGCTCGACGGACGGCCGATCTCCGCCGCGCGTTACGCCGAGCTGTGGCACGACATCGCCCCGTATGTGGCCATGGTGGACGGTGCCGCCGCGGACGGCGTCGCGATGAGCAAGTTCGAGATCCTCACCGGGATGGCGTTCGCCGCCTTCGCCGACGCGCCGGTGGAGGCCGCGGTGCTGGAGGCGGGCCTGGGCGGTGCCTGGGACGCCACGAACGTCGCGGACGCCGACGTCGCGGTCATCACGCCGATCGGCATCGACCACGTCGAGTACCTCGGCCCGGACATCCTCGGCGCGGCGCGCGAAAAGGCGGGCATCATCAAGGCCGGCTCGGTCGCGGTGATCGGCGAGCAGGACCCCGAGGTGCAGAAGGTGCTGCTGGAACGCGCCGTCGAGGTCGACGCGGCGGTCGCCCGCGCGGGCAGCGAGTTCGGCGTGCTGGAGCGCGAGATCGCCGTCGGCGGGCAGATGCTGAAGCTGCAGGGCCTCGGCGGGGTGTACGAGCAGATCTTCCTGCCGCTGCACGGCGCCCACCAGGCCGCGAACGCCGCGCTCGCGCTGGCCGCGGTCGAGGCGTTCTTCGGGGCGGGCAAGGACAAGCAGCTGGTCGTCGAGGCCGTGCGCGAGGCGTTCGCGGAGGTCGAGACGCCGGGCCGGCTGGAGCGGGTCCGCGCGGCCCCCGCGGTGATGATCGACGCGGCGCACAACCCGCACGGTGCCCGCGCGCTGGCGGCGACCGTGGCGGAGGAGTTCGCCTTCCGCCGCCTGGTCGCGGTGGTCGGAGTGATGGCCGAGAAGGACGCCCACGGCATCCTGGACGCGCTGGAGCCGGTGGTGTCCGACATCGTCGTGACGCGCAACTCGTCGCCGCGCTCGATGCCGCTGGAGGAGCTGAACCAGCTGGCCATCTCGGTGTTCGGCGAGGACCGGGTGGTGGCCGAGACCGACCTGGAGACGGCGATCGAGACGGCGATCGCGCTCGTGGAGACCAGCGACGACCCCGAAGAGCCCCTCGCGGGCGGTGGCGTGCTCGTCACCGGCTCGGTGGTCACCGCCGGTGAGACGCGCACGCTGTTCGGGAAGGAGCCGGCGTGAGCACTCCGGAGACCCCCCAGGCCTCGGAAGCGCCCAAGCCGAAGGACCCGATGAAGGGCTTTCGCGGCGTGATGTCGGGAACGCTGATCATGGAGGCGATCACGGTCGCCCTGGCGCTCCCGGTGGTGAACAAGCTCGGCGGCGGGATCAGCACGGGCACCGGCTGGACGGTGCTGGCGGTCGCCCTGGTGCTGGTCGTGCTGTGCGGGTTCGTCAAGAAGGCGTGGGCCGTGCCGGTCGTCCTCGGCCTGCAGGTGGTGCTGATCGCGCTGGTGTTCTGGCTGCCCGCCATCGCGGTGCTGGGCGTGGTGTTCCTGGCGATCTGGCTGTGGCTGCTGTGGCTGCGCAAGGACGTCGCCCGCCGCATGGCGGCCGGCACCCTCGCGAGCCAGCAGCCCCAGCCCTGACCTGACGCCGTGAATGACTCATTCCTGTCGCCGGACGACAGGAATGAGTCATTCACTGCACCGGCTCAGCGCAGCACGACGACCCGCAGCGCGGGGGAGCGCAGGATGTCGGCTTCGCAGAAGCGGTCCTTCACCCACTCACCCCGGCTGTAGAGCTTCGTCTGGTCGCTGAAGTACGGCGACCTCGGGTTCGCCGACTGCGAGTACGTCAGCAACGTCGACGAGTCCGGGCACGCGCGCCCGCGGAAGCCGACCACCTGGATGTAGCTGGACCCGTGCTGGACCTCGACGTTGCCGCGGGCCGGGTCCCACACCGGCGTCATCACGTTGAGCACGCCCAGGAAGCCCTGCGCGCCGTGGATCGGGATGCGCTCGCCGTTGCGCGTCACCGCCTGGCCGTCGCGCAGCCGCGCGTCCGGCGGCAGACCGGCCGCGCGCAGCTCCACCAGCGCGTCGCCGAAGGCCTTCCGGACGTCGGGGTTCGCCGTGTTGAGCGTGTTCGGCGTGGTCAGCGGCGCCTTCGGGTCGAAGGGCACCGTGAAGCGGTCCACCGGCCCGAGCCGCGCGGCGAACCGCTGGAACAGCAGCGAACCCCGCGTGTCGAGCGTGTAGGTGTGGTCCCAGCTCGCGAGCGCCGAGCACGCCGGCCCGACCGGCACCGGGCCGGACGACGACGGCGCCTGCCCGTCCGGGAACGACGCGCACAGCTTCGCCAGGTCCGCCGCCGTCAGGTCGGCGAACAGGCTGTGGTCGGCGAAGAGCATCTTCTTCATCGAGTCCGTCGTGAACCCGCCCTTCTCGGCGGTGAGCAGCGCCTCCCGCGTGCGCGGCGAGCGTTCGGTGCCGATGTCCCCGACGATGTGCGGGTACCCCGTGATGGGCGCGCGGGCGTTCGCCAGCCAGGCGCTGTCGTTGGCGTTCAGCTCGTAGTCACGGCGCTGCTGCTGCGGCAGCCGTGACGGCGCGAAGATGCCGGGTTCGAGCGCGCCGGGGTCGGAACCCCACCGGCACGCCGACTTCGAACCGTCCAAAATGGCCAGTCCGACCTGCTCGAACGTGCCCTGCCCCAACGGGGTGCTGCACGTCTTCGCCAGTTCGTCGGTGACGTGCGGGACGACCTGGATGTCGGCGTAGAGCGCGTTGCCCGCGCGGTCGGTGGCGATGGTGTTGACCCACGGGACGCCCTGGTTGCGGCTCAGGGCACCGACGACGTCGGCCGTGCTGCGGGCCTGGTCGAGCTCGAACCACGTGTTGAGGCCGCGCATGTTCGTGGCGTTGGCGTCGCGCACCGCGTACGCCGACTTCGCCGTCCACGGCAGCGGAACGCCCTGGAAGTCGCCCATCACCGGCCCGTACCGCGTCGACCAGAACGTCTGGTGGGCCGGCTTCAGCGAGCCATCGGCTTGGCGCACCTGGACCGTGACGTCGCGGGACGTCATCTTCTCCGGCTTGCCGTCGACGAGGTAGGTCGTCGGGTCACCCGGCTTCAGGGGTACCTCGAAGAGGCCGAACGTGACGGGCGTGGACACCGTGTGCGTCCAGGCCGCGTCGGCGGTGTGCCCGATCTGGATGAACGGCATCCCGAGCAGGCTCGCGCCGGCCGCGTCGAACCGGCCGGGGATGGTCAACTGGCTCTGCCAGAACCGCCGCCCGGCCTGCCACGGGTAGTGCGGGTTGCCGAGCAGGACGCTGCCCTGGCCCGCCGCGGTCGAGTCCGCGCCGATCGCGATGCCGTTGCTGCCCAGCCCGCTGCCGCCGAGTGCCTTCCGGACCTGGTCGGAGAGCTGCCCCGCCGTGCCCGGCGCCGGTGTCGCGCCGGCCGGTGGTGCGGTGAACAGGCTTTCGGTGACCACGCCCTGGCCACCGGTGATCGCGATGGCGTAGTAGTGCCGGTAGAAGTCCTGCTCGGTGATCGGCCGCACCCAGCCGGCGCCGCGGCAGGCCGGGTCGGAGATGCCGGCGCGGCCGGTGCGGGCGAGGTAGGCGTTGAAACCCTTGACGTAGCCGGAAACGATCTCGCGGACCTCGGGACGCGGCCCCTGCGGCGCGGGTTGCGCGACGAGCCGGTCGACGACGCCGGAGTCGTTGAGCTGCTGGAAGAACAGGTCGCTGTGCAGGTTGTTCTTCGCCTCGGACAGCGACGGGTAGCCGTCCCCGTCCGGGCCGAGGTACTTCGACCGCTGCGCGCTCACCGTGAGGTAGATGTTCGCGAGCTCGCAGATGTTGTCGGTCGCCGCCGCGTAGCCGTACCCGTAGCCGAGCCCGGCGAAGTCCTTCGCGACGATGTGCGGGACGCCGTGCTCGGTGTAGCGGAGCACGGCCTTCGCGGTGCCTTCTTGGCCCGCTTCCGCGAGGCCGGTTCCCAGTGTGGTGATCGAGAGCGCCGCCGTGAGGACGGCGAGGGATTTCGTGAATCGTCTCATCTGACCCCCTTGTCGTGGTCGCCACGCTACCGATGGCGACGGCGCGCCGACATGGGGGAAAACCCGGGGATGTCGTTCACCCGCGCGCAAACCGGCGTTGGCCGCGGCGGGATAGAAACCGCGCATGACCGAACCGACCCACCACTCCCGCCGCACGCTGCTCAAGGCCGGTCTCACCGGCGCCGCCGCCACTCTCGTGCTGCCTTCGACGGCGTTCGCCGCGACCCCGCTGCTGCGCGGCGACCGGCCGGTGCTCACCCACGGCGTCCAGTCCGGCGACGTCACGCCCGGCTCGGCGATCGTCTGGTCGCGGGCCGACCGGCCGTCGCGGCTGGTCGTCGAGATCGCGCGCGACCCCTCGTTCCGGCATGCCCGCCGGGTGCCCGGCCCGCTCGCCGGGCCGTCGACCGGCGGGACCGGGCAGGTCCGCGTCGCCGGCCTCGCGCCCGGCACCGAGTACCACTACCGCGTCACGGCGGAGTCCCTCGACGGACGCACCACGAGCGAGCCGCTGACCGGCCGCTTCGCCACCGCGCCGGTGGGCCGCCGCGACACGCGGATCCTGTGGTCGGGCGACGTCGTCGGCCAGAACTGGGGGATCAACCCCGCGCTGGGCGGCATGACGATCTTTTCGGCGATGGCCACCCGCCGCCCGGACGTGTTCCTGCACAGCGGCGACACGGTGTACTCCGACGGGCCGCTGACCGAGACGGTCGCGCTGCCCGGCGGCCGGACCTGGCGCAACGTCGTCACGGCGGAGAAGTCCAAGGTCGCCGAGACCCTCGACGAGTTCCGCGGCCAGCACGCCTACAACCGGCTCGACGAGAACTTCAAGCGGTTCGTGTCCCAGGTGCCCGCCTACGTCCAGTGGGACGACCACGAGGTCCTGAACAACTGGTACCCGGGCAAGATCCTCGACAACCCGGCCTACACGGAGAAGCGCGTCGACGTGCTGGCGCCGCGGGCGTACCAGGCGTTCCACGAGTGGCACCCGATCGACTCGCGCCAGGCCGTCGACGGCCGCGTCTACCGCAGTTTCCGCTACGGCGCGCGCGCCGAGATCTTCGTGCTGGACATGCGGACCTACCGCAACGCGAACACCGCCGACCAGACGAAGCCGGGCTACATCCTGGGCGACCGGCAGGCCCGCTGGCTGGCCGACGCGCTCGGCCGCAGCACGGCGACGTGGAAGATCGTCCAGGCGGACATGCCGCTGGGCCTGGTCGTCCCGGACGGCACCGCGATCGAAGCGGTGGCGAACAACCTGCCGGGCGCGCCGGGCGGGCGCGAGACGGAGCTGGCGTGGGTGCTGCGGGAGATCCAGCGCCGCCGCGTCCGCAACGTGGTCTGGCTGACGGCGGACGTCCACTACACGGCGGCGCACCACTATTCGCCGGACCGGGCGGCCTTCCAGGACTTCGACCCGTTCTGGGAGTTCGTGTCCGGGCCGCTGAACGCGGGCGCGTTCGGGCCCAACGCGCTGGACCCGACGTTCGGCCCGGAGGCGGTGTTCGTCCACGCCCCGCCGGCCGCGAACACAGCCCCGATCGACGGCTTCCAGCACTTCGGCGAGCTGAACATCGACGGCGTGAGCGGGGACCTGACGGTGGACCTGAGGGACGCCACCGGGACGTCGCTGTGGTCGAAGAAGCTGCACCCGCAGGGCCGCTGAGGTCCGCTCCGGCCCGCCAGGGCCGACGCTCGGTGTGAACGCAGTGAATGACTCATTCATGTCGCCTGATGCAGTGAATGGGTCATTCACTGCATCAGGCGACCACGCGCGGGTCGGCGTCGCGGAGTGGCCGCCGACCGCATTCCGACCGGCGAATCGGTCACCTGAGCAGGGTCGGCTACGCTCACGCGCACCGACACGCACCCGTACCAAGGAGAAACACCGTCGTGACTGAACGCACGCTGGTCCTCGTCAAGCCCGATGGCGTCGCGCGCGGCCTCGTCGGCGAGGTCGTCTCGCGGATCGAGCGCAAGGGCCTCAAGCTCGCCGCCCTCGAGCTGCGGACCGTTCCGCAGGCACTGGCCGAGGAGCACTACGCCGAGCACAAGGAGCGTGCGTTCTTCGGCGACCTGCTGGAGTTCATCACGTCGGGCCCGCTGGTCGCGCTCGCCGTCGAGGGCCCGCGCGCCATCGCCGCGTTCCGGCAGCTGGCCGGCGGCACCGACCCGGTCGAGAAGGCCACCCCGGGCACCATCCGCGGCGACTTCGCGCTGGAGACCCAGTACAACCTGGTCCACGGCTCGGACTCGCCGGAGTCGGCCGAGCGCGAGCTGAAGCTCTGGTTCCCCGACCTGTGACCGGCACCGGGGCCACGCCCGCGCGTGGCCCCGGTTCTCCCCAGGAGCACCCGTGACGACGATGCCGTTCCCAGCCCGCGATTACCTCCCTGTGCTGCGGGAGCTGACCGGTGCGTTCGCCGAGGTCCTGCGCACCGGCGACCCGGCCGCGAAGGTGCCCGACTGCGCCGGCTGGACGCTGGCCGACCTCGGCACCCACCTCGGGAACGTGCACCGCTGGGCCGCCACCGTCGTCACCACCGGTGAGGTGCAGCCGCAGGACTTCGACACCGGCGCGGGCGCCGACCTGGCCGCTTGGTACGCCGAAAGCGCCGGAATCCTGCTCGACGCGCTCGAGCAGGTCACCCCCGGAGACCGGTGCTGGCACTTCGGCGGCACCGAGAAGACCAAGGCGTTCTGGTTCCGCCGCCAGGTCCACGAAACCGCCGTCCACCTCGCCGACTCGGGCAGCGACCACGTGCTCGACCCGGCCGTGGCCGCGGACGGCGTCGACGAGGTCCTCGGCACGCTCCTGCCGCGCGTCACGCGGTGGCACGCCGTGCCGCGGCTGCCCGGCCCGGTGACCCTGCATGCCACCGACACGGGTGACGTCTGGACCGTGCACCCCGGCGAGCCGCCCGCACTGGGCCCGGCCGCCGGAGGCGCGTCCGTCGAGGCTCCCGCCCGCGACCTCCTGCTGTGGCTGTGGAAGCGCACCGGCCCGGACCCGCGCGTCGACGGGGCCGCCGCGGCCGCGCTGCTCGAAGCGCCCCTGACCCCCTGATGGTGTTCTAGACCATTCAGGCGGCGTTCACCGGGAAGTCTTCCCCCGGCCGTGCCACTGCGCTGTGCTGGTCCGGCTCACTCTCACTCGATACTGGGGTACCTGGTGAAGAAGTCACGCATTGCGCTGCCGTTCCTCGCCCTGGTGGCGACGGCGTTCGCCGTTCCCGCCCACGCCGACCCGCTCCGGGCACCGCTCGGCACGCCGCCGGTCGAGGCCGCGCCCGCCGCCTCGTCGGACCACCAAAGTCCGGCCACGTTCGCCGCCGCGGACCCCGACGACGGGCTCGTCACCGGCAGCGCGACCACCGAGGTCGCGCCCGGGCTGAACCTCACCCAGTTCGACCGGTTCGACCCGGCGGGCTGGATCCGCGGCGACACCCTCGCCGTCGACCTGGGCAGCAAGGTCCTGAAGCCCACGTACCTGAGCCCCGGCACGGTTTCCGCGCGCACGCCCCTTTCGCAGCAGCTCGCGCGGACCGGCGCGGTCGCCGGCGTGAACGGCGACTTCTTCGACATCAACGCCACCGGCGCGCCGATCGGCGTCGGCATCGACCAGGGGCTGCTGCAGACCGCGCCCGCGGCCGGCCACAACTACACCGCCTCGATCACCGACGAGGGCAAGGCGCAGCTGGCTTCGGTCTTCCTCGAAGCCACCGTGACGCTGCCCGGCGGCACGGTGCGGGCCACCAACTTCAACAGCCCGGTCCTCGGCCAGGACGCGATCGGCGTCTACACGCCGTTGTGGGGCGCTTCGGGGCGCCGGACGTCGGTGGCCGGGGCCCAGCGCGTCGTCGAGGTGGAGCTGCGCGACGGCGTCGTCACGCAGGTCCGCGACGCTCCGGCCGACGGCCCGATCGCGGCGGGCACGACCCTGCTCCTGGCCCGCGAAGCCGGGGCGAACGCCCTCGCGTCGCTCAAGCCGGGCGACCCGGTGGGCGTAACGTACGCGCCGCGCTCGGACGCCGGGAAGATCGCGGTCGCCGTGGGCGGCAACGAAGTCCTGCTCCGCGACGGCGTCGTGCAGCCCGTCGACAACGTGGCCATGCACCCGCGGACGGCGGTCGGCTTCTCCGCCGACGGCAAGCGCCTGTGGCTGGCCACTGTGGACGGACGCCAGGCCGACAGCCGCGGCATGACCGAGCTGGAGCTGGCGCGGCACATGAAGAGCCTCGGCGCCGACGACGCGATCAACCTCGACGGCGGCGGCTCGTCGACGCTCCTCGCGCGCACCGAGGGCGAACCCGCGCCGAGCGTCCGGAACACGCCGTCCGACGGCGGGGAACGCCTGGTGCCCAACGGCATCGGCTTCGCGACCGTGCCGGGCAGCGGCAAGCTCACGGCGTTCTCCCCGGCGCCCGCCGTGACGGCCGGCGACGCGAACCGCGTGCTGACCGGCCTGACCCGGCACCTGGTCGCCGACGGCCACGACGAGACCGGCGCCGCGGTCGCCGCCGATCCGCGCTGGAGCTCCTCCGACCCCCGGCGGGCGACGGTGACCCGCGGGGTCGTCACCGGCCAGGGCGCGGGCGGCGTCGACGTCGTCGCGCGCTCCGGACGCGCGTCCGGCAAGACGGCGCTTTCGGTGCTGGGCAAGCCGGTCCGGCTCGGCACGAGCACCGAGCAGGTCGCGCTGTCCGCCGCGGGCGCCAAGAGCACGTTCCAGGTCTACGGCTACGACGCCGACGGCTACGGCACCTGGCTGGAGCCCGACGACGTCAAGCTCGACTACGACCACTCCGTGCTGCGGGTCGACCCGTCGGGCGACGGGTACGAGGTGACCGCGCTGACCGCGTCCGGCGCGAGCGCGATCACCGCGACGGCGGCGGGTCTCACCACGCACCTGGGCGCCTCGGTGGGGACCGTGCCGCAGGTCGCGTCGCCGCTGGACGGCCCGGCGGGCTGGACGGCGACGGTGTTCCCGGCGGTCGTCGGCGCGGCGCTGTCCGCGGCGCCCGGCCGGGACGGCGGCCAGGGTCTCGCGCTGGACTACCGGCTCACCGGCACGACCGCCACGCGCGCCGCGTACGTGACGCCGTCGGCGGCGTTGCCCGTGCCGGCGGGCACGCAGAAGATCGGGCTGTGGGTGAACGGCGACGGCAAGGGCGCGTGGCTGCGGGCGGAGCTGCGGGACGCGGCGAACGTCGCGTCCATTGTGGACTTGTCGCTGAGCGTGGACTGGACGGGCTGGCGGTACGTCACGGCCGCGGTCCCGGCCGGACTGCCCGCCGGGCAACGCTTGGCGCGCTTCTACGCCGTCGAGAACGTGCCGGACCAGCAGTACGAAGGTCACCTGGTGTTCGACGACCTGACCTTCGAGGTGGCGCCGACGACGGCCGTGCCGGCCGACCCGGCGCCGCACGACCCGGCACTGGTCACCGACGGCACCCTCGCCGGCGGCCTGCGCGTCGCGGTCGTCAGCGACGCGCAGTTCACCGCGGACGACCCGGCCGGACCGCTGGTCGCGCAGGCCCGCCGCGCCCTGCGCGAAGCCGTGGCGGCGAAACCGGACCTGGTGCTGATCAACGGCGACTTCGTCGACCGCGGCACGGCACCCGACTTCGCGCTGGCCCGTCAGGTGATCACCGACGAGCTCGACGGCAAGGCGCCCTGGTACTACGTGCCGGGCAACCACGAGGCCGAAGGCGGCAACGGGCTCGCCAACTTCCAGGCCGCCTTCGGTGTGCCGCACCAGGTCGTCGACGTGCACGGCATCCGGCTGGTGCTGCTGGACTCCTCGCGCGGCTCGCTGCGGGCCGGCGGGTTCGACCAGGTCCGGATGCTGCGCTCGGCGCTCGACTCGGCGGCCGCGGACCGGTCCGTCCGCGGGGTCGTCGTCGCGATGCACCACCCGGTGAAGGACCCGAGCCCGACCGGGAACTCCCAGCTCGGCGACCGGAAGGAAGCCACCCTGCTGACCCAGTGGCTGACCGGGTTCGAGCAGGCGTCCGGCAAACCGGCCGCTTCGGTGGCTTCGCACGCGGGCGTGTTCTCGCTGTCGCGGGTGGACGGCGTGCCGTACCTGGTCAACGGCAACTCGGGCAAGGCGCCCGCGGCCGCGCCCGGCGACGGCGGGTTCGTCGGCTGGACGCTGCTGCGCGTCGACCCGGCGGACCGGGCCCAGCCGGTGCGCTTCGAGACGCGGCCGAACGTCGACTCGCTGACGCTCACCGGGCCCGCTTCGCTGGCGCCCGGTGAGCGTGCCGACGTCCGCGCGACGCTGCGGCAGGGCACCCGGGACGTGCCGGTGTCGTACCCGGTGAGCGCGGACTGGACGGCCGGCCGGGGGGTCGTCGCGTTCGACCCCGCTTCGGGGGTCCTGACGGCGCTGCGGCCGGGCGTCGCGCGGCTTTCGGTGACGGTCAACGGGGTGACGAGCACGCTGGTCGTGACCGTCCGGGCCTAAACCGTTCGGTTTTTGTCGGTGCCCGGTCCTATGGTCGGAGGCGTGGGCGAATCGGAGGACCGGGAACCGGCGCTGGTGCAGGCCAAGGCACTGGTGAAACGCTTCGGCGAGTTCGAGGCCGTGCGCGGGATCGACGTCGAGGTGCGGCGCGGGGAGGCGTTCGGCTTCCTGGGCCCGAACGGCGCCGGGAAGTCGTCGACGATGCGGATGATCGCGTGCGTGTCCCCGCGCACCGACGGCGACCTTCGCGTGCTGGGGCTGGATCCCGAGGTCGCCGGCCCGCGGATCCGCGCGCGCCTCGGGGTGGTGCCGCAGCTGGACAACCTGGACGTCGAGCTGACCGTCCGGGAGAACCTGCTGATCTACGGCCGGTACTTCGGGCTTTCGCGGGCGGCGGCCCGGCACAAGGCGGACGAGCTGCTGGAGTTCGCGCAGCTGGGCGACCGGGCCGCCGACAAGGTCGACCCGCTCTCGGGCGGCATGAAACGCCGGCTGACGATCGCCCGCTCGCTGGTCAACGACCCGGAGCTGCTGCTGCTCGACGAGCCGACGACGGGCCTCGACCCGCAGGCCCGCCACCTGCTGTGGGACCGCCTGTTCCGGCTCAAGGAGCAGGGCACGACGCTGATCGTCACGACGCACTACATGGACGAGGCGGAGCAGCTGTGCGACCGGCTCGTGGTGATGGACCACGGCCGGATCGCGGCGGAGGGCTCGCCCTCGGAGCTGATCAGCCGCTACTCGACGCGGGAGGTCGTGGAGCTGCGGTTCCCGACCGGCCGGCAGGTCGCGGCGGCCCAGCAGGTGGAAGGGCTCGCCGAGCGGGTGGAGGTGCTGCCCGACCGGGTGCTGCTCTACAGCGACGACGGCGAGGACACCCTGGAGCACGCGCACTCCCGCGGGTTGAGGCCGCTGTCGAGCCTGGTGCGCCGCAGTTCCCTGGAGGACGTGTTCCTCCGGCTGACCGGCCGGACGCTGGTGGACTGACTCGGATGGGGAAGAACCGTGCTCGCGGAAAGCACTCGCCGATGAATCCCGTCAGGGTGTCCCGGAGGCGGCCATGACCACCGTCGAATCCACCGGCCGCGTCGTCGGCAAGTGGCACGGTGCCTGGCTGCGCGTCGAGGGGTACTGGACCTGGTACCGCCGCCACTGGGTGTCCACTCTGTACTCCACCGGCCTCCAGCCGGTGCTGTTCCTCGCCGCGATGGGCCTCGGCTTCGGTTCGCAGGTGCGGCCGGGCGTGGTCACCGGTGGCCTGTCGTACCTGCAGTACATCGCCCCGGCGCTGCTCGCCGCCGGCGCCGCGCAGCTGGGCATCGGCGATTCGAGCTACCCGGTGCTGTCCGGGTTCAAGTGGCAGAAGGACTACCTGGCCGTCACGGCCACCCCCGTGTCGCCGGGCCAGGTGCTCGGCGGCCACCTGATCTGGACGACCCTGCGGCTGACGCTCGCCGGCGCGATCTACGCGTTCGTCGCGCTGTTCTTCGGCGCCTGGGCCGGGCCCAGCGTGCTGCTGGTGATCCTCGTGGGCACGGTCACCGGACTCGCCTGCGCCACGCCGATCACCGCACTCGCGGCGCGGACGTTCGACGAGGGCCAGCGCTTCGGGCTGATCTTCCGCTTCGTCGTCATGCCGATGACGTTGTTCTCCGGCACGTTCTTCCCGATCTCGCAGCTGCCGGGCGCGATCCGCTGGCTGGCCTGGCTCTCCCCGCTGTGGCACGGCACGCAGCTGGCCCGCGGCGTGAGCGCCGGGGGAGTCGGCGGCTGGGCGATGCTCGGGCACTTCGCGGTGCTCGCGGCGGTGTTCGCGGCCGGGTGGGCGGTCGCGCACCGGGCCTTCTACCGGAGGCTGGTGGTCTGATGGTGAGCGTCCAGGCCCCACCGGCGCGAGCCGGGCTGCTGCTGCGGATCCTGCCGCCCGGGCTGTACGCGGGCCGCGCCGGCATGGTCGTCGAGCGGTCGGTGCGCGTCGCCCGCGCCGGCTGGCTGATGTTCCTGTCCGGCGCGGCCGAGCCGTTCCTGTACCTGCTGGCTTTCCAGGTGGGGTTCGGCAAGCTGGTCACCGAGGTGGCCGGCCCGGACGGCCGCCCGATGGGCTACGTCGCGTTCGTGGCGCCGGCCTTGCTGGCGACGTCGGCGATGAACGGTGCGGTGTTCGAGTCGACGTACAACCTGTTCTTCAAGCTGCGCTACGCGAAACTGTACGACGCGATGCTGGCGACGCCGATCGGCCCGCTGGACGTGGCGCTGGGCGAGATCGGCTGGGCGATGACCCGCGGCGGCATCTACGCGGTGGCGTTCCTCGCGATCGCGGCGGCGATGGGGCTGCTGGCGTCGTGGTGGGCGCTGCTGATGGTCCCGGCGGCGCTGCTGGTGGGGCTGGCCTTCTCGGCGATCGGCATGGCCCTGGTGACGTTCCTGCGGTCGACGGCCCAGTTCGACTACATCGCGCTCGGGCTGATGCCGATGTTCCTGTTCGCGACGACGTTCTTCCCGCTGTCGGTGTACCCGGAGCCGCTGCAGTGGGTGGTCCGCTGCCTCCCGCTGTACCACGCGATCGAGCTGATGCGCGGCCTCGCGACGGGCCTGCTGTCCGGCAGCATGCTGGTCAACCTGGCCTACCTGCTGGTCCTGGGCGCGGTGGGCCTGTGGGCCTCGACCCGCCGCATCGCCAAACTCCTCCTGACATGACGCGATGCCCCGCCAATCACGCGAGTTCCGCCTCCGATCACGCGAGTCCCGGCTGCAACCACGCGAGTCCTGGTTTCCCGCACGGCCTGGAGCGGCTCAGCGGGCCGGATCGGGCCGTCCCCGCGGCGCGACGGCGGCCAGCGCGTCCACCATCCCGTGCCCGTAGAAGCCGTTGAACCCCTCGTACCCAGCGCAGTAGGCATCCTGGGTCCCGTCCCCGGTGAGGTCGTAGTCGGCCGGGCACGGCATCGGCATCGCCTGGGCGTCCAGCGTCCGCCGCAGCTGCCGCGGCCCGGCGTCCCGGTACATCGACGCCAGCAGCGCCAGCACCCCGGTGGCGTGCGGCGCGGCCATCGACGTCCCGCACAGCGGGGCGTACCCGCCGGGCACCGTCGAAAGCACGCACTCGCCCGTCTCACCACCCGGGGCGGTGACATCGATCACGCCCAGCCCGTACGAGCTGTAGCCCGCCTTCACCCGGTCCGAGCCGACGGCGGACACCGCGACGACGTCCCGCAGCGCGGCCGGCAGCGCCTCGCACCCCGCACCCGCCGCGGGTGAGCCGGAACGCGCCGCCGGCGTCAGGTCGACGGCCTCGTTGGTCGCCGCCGCGACGTTCAGCGTGCCCGCCGACGTGCTGTATTCGACCGCGCGCGCCAGCGCTTCGTGCACCACCCCGCGGTCGTCGCCGCGGATGCACGAGAGCGTCCACGGGTTGACGAAGAAGCTGCTGTTCGTCAGCCGCATGTGCCGGGACGCCGCCCACATCAGCCCGCACACCGCGGCCTCCGGGTCCGCGTAGCCGCGGTCGTCGATCACCTTCACCGACGCCACCCTGACCCCGGGCGCCACACCCGTCACGCCGTGCCCGTCGTCGGCCGCCGCGATGATCCCCGCCACGTGCGTGCCGTGCACCGACGTCGTCGGCTTCCAGGCGGACTCGGACCGGTCGGGGGCGCCGGTCAGGCAGCCGGCGGAGTCGTCGCGGTCGAGGGCGGCGCTCAGGTCCGGGTGACCGGGGTCGATGCCCGAGTCGAGGACGCCGACGACGACGTCCCGGCTGCCGTGCGAAACGTCGGTGCCGCCGGAGACGCCCGGGGCTGCCGGAGAGCGGCCCGCGTTGATCATCCGCATGTCCCACTGCCGGTCGCTCAGGTCGGCGGTGGGCACCTTCGCGGGGTCGGTCGCGGGCAGTGTCGCCCGCGCGGGCTGCGGCCTGACCTCGGTGGCGCGCTGCGCGGCCAGCCGCTCGGCCTGGGCGCTGAACGCCCGGTCGAGCCCGATCCGCCCGCCGAAGTCCGGGTCGCCCGAGGTGGCGACGGCGACGGCGATCTGCGGGTAGTAGACGGTGGTGGCCCCGCACGCGCCGGTGACCTGCGCGCGGGCGGCGGACTCGGACGTGCCGCGGTCGAAGGTGACGACGTAGCGCAGGTTCCGGCCGTGACCGCAGCCGGGCTCGTCGGCCGCCGCCGGACCGGCGGTGACGCATCCCGAAAGCACCAGTACGGTGCACACGGCCGCCCGCAGGGGCCGCGCCAGCAGGGACACCGGACCTCCCACCGGATGCAGGAACCGCGGGTGCCGGTGCGCGAGATCCCGGTCACCCCGAGCCGCACGGTAGCCACCCCGTGCCCGGCGGACAAGCGCTGCGGCCAAGTTCCCCCGGCCGGTGGGCCCGCGGCGCGCCCGGCGGCGTGGGCGGAGGTACCGAGTACACCGGAGCAGTCACCCGGTGTGGGATACTCGGGGTGGCCGCTGGGCCGCGGGGCGCACGTGAGAGGTGCTGCCTGCGGCGTTGTGGCCCGGTGATGTGCACGAACAGCACGACGCGCGTCGCCGCCCGCGAACCGGGCGGCTGGACGACGTGGCGGGCGGCCCGGGGGCCGCGAGTGCCGACGCACAACTCCGAGCAGACCTTTGACCGGGTTGCGCGCCGCCGGATGCGGTGGCGCGGCGCCCGGTCGTCGGGCCAGGATTCCCGTCGCTGGTGACCACCACGGCGGAACGAACAGAAAGGGGCCCCTGCGCGGCCGCGTCCCTGCCGGTGAGCACCGGCAGACGCGCCCGGGGGCGGAGGAGACACATGTCGAACGCGGAAACACCCGCCGAGCAGACCGGCGGGAATCCCGTCACACCCACGAGCGGCCCGCTGGCCGACCTGCCCGCCCGGATCCGGGTGCACGCGCTGGCCAAGCTGCTCGAGAAGAACAGCCGGGACGTCCTCGCCAAGCTCGCCGAGCTGGGCGAAACCGTGCGCAGCGCGCAGTCGAGCGTGACCAGGGACGTGGCGCTCAAGGTGGCGGAGACCTTCGCCCCGGCCGACGCCGGCGACGCGCCCGCCGCGCAGGCCCCGCAGCCCGCCGCCGAGGCGCCTGCCGAGCCGGCCCCGAGCCGCTCCGCGGTGCCCGAGGTGCCGGCCGCGGAGGCCGAGAAGCCGCGCCCGCGGCAGAAGACCCGCGCGCACCTGCCGGTGTTCGCCGCGCCGTCGCCGGTTTTCCTGCCGCCGGAGCCCGCGGCCGTCAAGCCGGCCCGCAAGCCCGCCGACCCGTTCGCGGAGCCGGCAGCCCGTCCGGAGGCCCGCCCCGAATCCCGCCCCGAACTCGAGGCGGTCGAAGAGGAGACCGAAGACACCACGTCGGCCCTCGACGCCGGGGACGACGAGGGTGACGACGCCGGCAGCCGCCGCCGTCGCCGCCGGGGCCGTCGCGGCCGTGGCCGCGGCAAGGGCGCCGACGGGGGCGACGAGGCCGAGAACGAAGACGTCCAGGCCGAAGAGCAGCCGCGCCGCAAGAGCCGCGCCGGGAACGGGGACGAAAAGCCCGAAGCGGACACCGAAGAGGCCGAGGAAGCCGCCGCGGAGTCGGACAACGACAGCGACGAGGGGGAAGGCGGCAGCAAGCGCCGTCGCCGCCGCCGTCGCCGCAAGGGCTCGGACGGCGACGACGCCGAGACCACCGACGACCCGCCCAACACCGTCACCCACGTCCGCCAGGCCAAGGCCGAGCAGGCCGAGCGCGAGCGCCCGGCGCGCGACGAGGTGCGCAGCGTCCGCGGGTCGACCCGCCTGGAGGCCAAGCGCCAGCGCCGCCGCGACGGCCGCGAGGCCGGCCGCCGCCGCGCCCCGATCCTGTCCGAGGCCGAGTTCCTGGCCCGCCGGGAGTCGGTCGAGCGCACGATGGTCGTCGCCGAGAAGGGCGACTCGACGCAGATCGGCGTCCTCGAGGACGGCGTGCTGGTCGAGCACTTCGTGACGCAGTCGGGCTCCGGCTCGATCGTCGGCAACGTCTACCTCGGCCGCGTCCAGAACGTGCTGCCGAGCATGGAGGCCGCGTTCATCGACATCGGCCGCGGCCGCAACGCCGTGCTCTACGCCGGTGAGGTCGACTGGGACGCCGCCGGCCTCGAGGGCAAGGCCCGCAAGATCGAGCAGGCGCTGTCCACCGGCGACTCCGTGCTGGTCCAGGTGACCAAGGACCCGGTCGGGCACAAGGGCGCCCGGCTGACCACGCAGATCTCGCTGCCCGGCCGCTTCCTGGTGTACGTCCCCGCGGGCGGTGCCACCGGCATCTCCCGCAAGCTGCCGGAGAACGAGCGCCGTCGGCTCAAGGACATCCTCAAGCGGATCGTCCCGGAGGACGCGGGCGTCATCATCCGCACCGCCTCCGAGGGCATCGGCGAGGAGGAGCTGGGCCGCGACGTCGACCGCCTGAAGGCCCAGTGGGACGTCATCAAGGAGAAGGCCGCCGCCGGTTCCGGCAAGAAGGGCGGCGCGCCGACAATGCTCTACGAAGAGCCGGACCTGCTGGTCAAGGTCGTGCGTGACCTCTTCACCGAGGACTTCACCAAGCTGGAGATCCAGGGCAACCGCTCCTGGGAGACCATCAACGACTACGTCCGGCACGTCGCGCCGGAGCTGACCGAGCGGCTCAAGCGCTACACCGGCACCGGCGACGCGTTCGCCGACCACCGGATCGACGAGCAGATCACCAAGGCGCTCGACCGCAAGGTCTGGCTGCCTTCCGGCGGTTACCTGGTCATCGACCGCACCGAGGCGATGACGGTGATCGACGTCAATACCGGCAAGTTCACCGGTTCGGGTGGCAACCTCGAGGAGACGGTGACCCGCAACAACCTGGAGTCGGCGGAGGAGATCGTCCGCCAGCTCCGGCTGCGGGACATCGGCGGCATCATCGTGATCGACTTCATCGACATGGTGCTCGAGTCCAACCGCGAGCTGGTGCTGCGCCGCCTGACCGAGTGCCTCGGCCGCGACCGCACGCGTCACCAGGTCGCCGAGGTCACCTCGCTCGGCCTGGTGCAGATGACCCGCAAGAAGATCGGCACGGGCCTGCTGGAGGCGTTCTCGACGCCGTGCGAGCACTGCAAGGGCCGGGGCGTGCTCGTCTCGACCGAGGTGCAGCGCACGGGCGGCGGTGCGCACTCCCACGGCGGGAACGGCAACGGCGGTACCGGCGGTGGCGGCAACGGCGGTGGCGGGGAGAAGAGCTCCCGCCGGTCGCGGGGCCGCGGCAAGGGCGACGAGGCCGCCAAGGAGCAGGCCGAGGCCGCCAAGGCCGAGGTCCACGCGGTCCCGCCGCCGGAGCAGCGCGCGTCGGTCGCGTCGGCGGTGGCCGCGGTGGCCAACGCCTCGAAGGCGGCCAAGGACCAGGACCACGGCGCGCTGAACGGCACCGGGCCCGTCCCGGAGGTGACCGACCCGGCCGAGGCCGTGGCGTCTTCGGAGGCCGTCGCCGAGCCGGCCACCGAGGTCGCGGATGTCCCGGTGACCACCGAGGCGGACGAAACCCCGGTGCCGCTGGAGGAGCCTGCCGTCGAGCGGACCTCGGCGCCGGAGCCGGCCGAAGAGCCGGTCACCGGATCTTCGGAGGCCGCCGAGCCGGTCGCCGAACCCGAGGTCAGCGTGCCCGAACCGGCCGCGCGTCCCACCCGGCGCCGGTCGCGCCGGGCCGCGTCGCGCCCGGCGGGTCCGCCGGTGCACGCGTCCGACCAGAGCCAGTGAACGACTAGGGGACCCCGGTGGTAACGCACCGGGGCACCCCACGTAACCTGTAGTACGGCCTGCCACCAGAGCAGGTCGCCTGCGCGAGTCCTGGACCACCCGTTCCATCAGGTGGGCCGGTTGCGCAAGCCCCCACCCATTGTCGAGTAATGCAGGAGACTTCCGTGTCGGCGTACGCGATCGTCAAGACCGGCGGCAAGCAGTACAAGGTGGCCGTCGGCGACGTCGTCGAGGTCGAGAAGCTCGAGGGCGAGCCGGGCACCGAGCACATCCTCCCCGCCGTTTTGTACGTCGACGGTGGCGAGGTCACCACGGACGCCGACGCGCTGGCGAAGGTCTCGGTCACCGGCAAGGTCGTCGAGCAGACCAAGGGTCCGAAGATCCGGATCCACAAGTTCAAGAACAAGACGGGCTACCACAAGCGTCAGGGTCACCGGCAGAAGCTGACCCGCGTCGAGGTCACCGCCATCTCCCTGTAAGAACTTCTCCGGATCTTCGCAAGAAAGAGGATTGAGCTATGGCTCACAAGAAGGGTGCGTCCAGCTCCCGCAACGGTCGTGACTCGAACGCGCAGCGCCTCGGCGTCAAGCGCTTCGGCGGCCAGCAGGTCAACGCGGGCGAGATCCTCATCCGCCAGCGTGGCACCAAGTTCCACCCCGGCGTGAACGTCGGCCGTGGCGGCGACGACACGCTGTTCGCGCTGGCCACCGGTGCGGTCCAGTTCGGCGAGAAGCGTGGCCGCAAGACGGTCAACATCGTGCCGGCCGAGGCCTGAGCCTTCGGTCGTCGTTAGACCTCTGACGAGGGGTGGGGCCGGAATATCCGGTGCCACCCCTCGTTTGTTTTGTTCGTACCCTTTCGTTGAGTGAAGTGAGGCAAGTCATGGCGTCCCGGTTCGTGGACCGAGCGGTCATCCACCTGACCGCCGGTGACGGGGGCAACGGCTGCGCCTCGGTGCACCGCGAGAAGTTCAAGCCGCTCGGCGGCCCGGACGGCGGCAACGGCGGCAACGGCGGCGACGTCCTGCTGGTCGTCGACCCGAACGTGCACACCCTGCTCGACTTCCACTTCCGCCCGCACGCCAAGGCGGGCAGCGGCAAGATGGGCCAGGGCGGCAACCGCGCGGGCGCGGCGGGGGAGACCCTGGTGATGAAGGTGCCGTCCGGCACCGTCGTGTTCACCGAGGACGGCGAGATGGTCGCCGACCTGATCGGCCCGGGCACCACGTTCGTCGCCGCCCAGGGCGGCCGCGGCGGGCTCGGCAACGCTGCGCTGTCGTCGAAGGCGCGCAAGGCTCCCGGGTTCGCGCTGCTGGGCGAGCCGGGTGAGGCCCGCAACCTCGTGCTGGAGCTGCGCTCGGTCGCCGACGTCGGCCTGCTCGGCTTCCCGTCCGCCGGCAAGTCGTCGCTGATCTCGGTGCTGTCCGCGGCCAAGCCGAAGATCGCCGACTACCCGTTCACCACGCTGGTGCCGAACCTCGGCGTCATCACCGGCGGCGAGACGGTGTTCACGATGGCCGACGTGCCCGGCCTGATCCCCGGCGCGTCCGAGGGCAAGGGCCTGGGGCTCGACTTCCTGCGCCACATCGAGCGCTGCGCGGTGCTGGTGCACGTCGTCGACTGCGCCACGCTGGAGCCGGGCCGCGACCCGGTGTCCGATGTGGACGCTCTTGAGGCCGAGCTCGCCAAGTACACGCCGGGTCTCGGCGGGAAGCTCGAGGAGCGCCCGCGCGTGGTCGTGCTCAACAAGATCGACGTCCCGGAGGCCGCCGAGCTCGCCGAGTTCGTCCGGCCGGAGTTCGAAGCCCGTGGCCTGCAGGTGTTCGAGGTCTCCACGGCGTCGCGCAAGGGCCTGCGGGAGCTGACTTTCGCGCTCGCCAAGGTGGTCGAGCAGTACCGCGAAATGCAGCCGGTGCTGGAGCCGGAGAAGATCGTCCTGCGGCCGCTCGCCGTCGACGACACCGGGTTCACCGTCGAGGTCGACCCCGAGGAGGAGGGCGCGTTCATCGTGCGCGGCGCCCGCCCGGAGCGGTGGATCCGCCAGACCAACTTCGGCAACGACGAGGCCGTCGGCTACCTGGCCGACCGGCTCAACCGCCTCGGCGTCGAGGACAAGCTGGCGAAGCTCGGCGCGCGGCCGGGCAGCCCGGTCACGATCGGGGACGTCCAGTTCGAGTGGGAGCCGTCGACGCCCAGCGTCGCGATGCACCTGTCCGGCCGCGGCACCGACGTCCGCCTCGAGAACCACGACCGGGTCGGCGCGGCCGAGCGCAAGGAAGCCCGCCGGATCCGGCGCGACGGCCCGGACGAGCCGGAAGGCGACGACCTGGACCTCGACGCGTGAGCGGCACGCGGAAAGCCATCGCGTCCGCCCGCCGTCTGGTCGTCAAGGTCGGTTCGTCGGCGCTGACCACCGCGGGCAGCGGGCTCGACGTGGCCCGGCTGGACGCGCTGGTCGACGCGATCGCGGACCGCGTCGCCCGGGACACCCAGATCGTGCTCGTCTCATCGGGCGCGATCGGGGCCGGGCTGGCCCCGCTGTCCCTCGGCAAGCGACCTCGCGACCTCGCCACGCAGCAGGCGGCGGCGAGCGTCGGCCAGCTGGCGCTGGCGCACGCGTACGCGGAGTCGTTCGGGCGGTTTTCGCTGACGGTCGGCCAGGTGCTGCTGACGTCCGACGACGTCGTCCGCCGGTCGCACTACCGCAACGCGCAGCGGACGTTCTCGCGGCTGCTGGCGCTGGGCGCGGTCCCGGTGGTCAACGAGAACGACACGGTGGCCACGGAAGAGATCCGGTTCGGCGACAACGACCGCCTGGCCGCCTTGGTGGCCCACCTGATCGGCGCGGACGCGCTGATCCTGCTGTCCGATGTGGACGGTCTCTACGACGGCGACCCCCGCGACGGCGCCACCCGCAAGCTCACCGAGGTCCTCTCGGAGTCCGATGTGGACGGAATCTCGGTCGGCATGTCCAGCTCCGGCCTCGGCACGGGCGGCATGGTGTCGAAGCTCGCGGCGGCCCGCACCGCGGCGGGCGCGGGCATCCCGGTCCTGCTGGCGGCGGCTTCGGAAGCCTCCGCGGCCTTGACGACGGCGTCCCCGGGAACGGCGTTCGCCCCGGCGGACACGCGCCTGTCGGCCCGCCGGTTCTGGCTGGGCTACGCGGCGGACACGACGGGCAAGCTCCGCCTGGACGACGGCGCGGTGACGGCGGTGGTCCGCCGCCGCCGATCCCTGCTGGCCGCGGGGATCACGGGCGTGGAGGGCGAGTTCCAGGCCGGCGACGTGGTCGACCTGGTGGACGCGAAGGACCGCGCGGTGGCCCGCGGAGTGGTGGCGTTCGACGCGACCGAGCTGCCGGAGCTGGTCGGCCGGTCGACGCACGAGCTCCCGGAGGAGCAGCGCCGCGAAGTGGTCCACGCCGACGACCTGGTCCCCCTCCGCCGCTGACCCCGCCCGTGATCCAGCGGGCATCACCCGTGATCCGAGAGGCGTCTCGCGTGATCCGGCGGGCATCTCGCGTGACTGAGCGGGCATCACCGTGATGCCCTCCCAATCACGCGCGATGCCCTTCCGGACACGCGTGATGCCTCTCTGATCACGCGATTCGCGTCAGCCGACCGAGACCAGGCGAGCGCCGCCGTCGGCTTCCAGGACCGTGCCGCTCAGGTTGCGGTTCGTCGCCGCCAGTGCCACCACCTCGGCCACGTCGTCCGCCGTCGCCACGCGGCGCGACGGGATCGAAGCGGCCGTCTGCGCGAAGAATCCCTCGCGCATCTCCGCCGGGAAGCCGCTCCACCAGGCCGTGTCGACGACCCCCGGCGAAACCGCGTTCACCCGCCGCGGCGCCAGCTCGACCGCCAGCGGCTTGACCAGCGCTTCCACCGCCGCGTTGAGCGCGCCGATGCCCGCCGTTCCCGGCATGGCCGCGTGCGCGCTGATCGCGCCCAGCAGTGTGATCGACCCGGCCTCGGCCAGGTGCGGCAGCACCGCCTGGATCGTCGTCAGGTGCGCCCAGAACTTCGCGTCGAAGGCCCGGCGCAGCATCGCCAGGTCCAGCTCCGCGATCGGCCCCATCCCTTCGGCGCCGGACAGGCTCACCACCAGCACGTCGACCGTGCCGAGCGTCTCGGCCAGCGCGGCCATCGCCGTGGCGTCGCCGCCGTCGGCCTGGTGCCCGGTGAGCTGCGGGTCGCTCGCCGCGACGTCGTCGAGGCGCTCCTTGCCGCGCCCGGTGACGTGGACGTCGTAACCCTGGCGCTGCAGCCGTCGCGCGGTCGCCAGGCCGATGCCCGAGGTGCCGCCGGCGACAAGTGCGATGCTCATGCTCGTTCCCCATTTCGAACCGGTACGTCTCGTTTCGAAATTGACGCTACCATCGGATCCCATGACCGACCAGTCCCGTCCCGGCCGCAAGCGCAGCGAACAGAGCCGGCTGGCGATCCTCGCCGCCACGCTCGACCTGGTCGCGGAGGCGGGCTACGGCGCGCTGACCGTCGAGGGCATCGCCGCGCGCTCCGGCGTCGGCAAGCAGACGATCTACCGCTGGTGGCCGTCGAAGGCCGACGTCCTGCTCGACGCGCTCGCGACGAAGGCGGACCTGTACGTGCCGATCCCCGACGAGGGGACCTTCCGCGCCGACCTCGGCGGGTTCCTGGACAGCACGTTCGAGCTGGGCGAGAAAGCGCAGGTCGCGGACACGTTGCGCGCGCTGATGGCGCAGGCGCAGATCGATCCCGAGTTCGGCAAGCGGTTCCGCGAAGACTTCCTCAACCGCCGCCGTGAGGCGCTCGGCGTCATCGTCGACCGCGCCCGCGAGCGCGGGGAACTGCCCGCGGGAGTCAACGCCGGCACGGTGATCGACGTCGTGTTCGGCACGCTCTGGTACCGGCTCCTCGCGACGCGGGAGCCGGTCGGCCGCGGCCTGGCCGATGAACTGGTGGCGCTGCTAGCCGATCACGGCGCCTCGACCGCCGAGATCCGGTAGCGCGCCACCGACGCGTCGAGGATCCGCGCCGCCTGCTCGTCCGACGGCTCGGCGCCGCGGAAGCGCTCGAGGTCCTCATCGGACTCCCAGCGCTCGTACACGGTCACCCGGCCGGGGTCGAGCAGGTTGGCACCCAGCGCGTACTCCAGGCAGCCGGGGGCTTCCCGCGCGAGACGGACGGCCTCGACGCAACTCTCGAGGTAGGCGTCCCGGTCCTCGGGCGCGACCGCGAGCCAGCCGGCCACGATGATCACGCCGGGGTGATCCGATCCGGCTTGATCGTGAGCAGCAGCCGCGTCTGGTCCCGGCCGCCCCACCACGGGTACGGGCCGCCGAGGTAGCGCTGCGCCAGCTTCTCGATGTGCTCGGCCGCGCCGTCCTCGGTCATCTCCAGCACGCGCCCGCGGATCGCGTAGTAGCGCGACGGCCGGTCGCGGTCGGCGACGTTGAGCGCCACCCGCGGGTCACGCTCGATGTTGCGCTGCTTCTGGTGTCCCAGCACGGTGTTGACGAGGATGTGCGTGCCGTCGGTGTCCACCCAGGTCTGGGTGAGCTGCGGCGAGCCGTCGGGCATCACCGTCGACAGGAAACAGAGGCTGGGCTCGCGCAGCAGAGCGAGCAGATCGCCGGGTAGTTCCACAGTGGTCTCCCGCTAGAGCTGGTCGGGCGCTTCGATGCCGAGCAGGGAGAGCCCGAGCGCAAACGTTTGCGAGGTCAGCGTAGTCAACCTCAGGCGGGACGCGCGCAGTTCGGGGTTCGGCGCCTTGAGGACCGGACAATCGTCGTAGAAGCGGGAAAACGCGACCGCGGTCTCGTACAGGTACGTGCAGAGCTTGTGCGGCGCGTAGCCGTCCGTCGCGGCCTTCAGCGCTTCGCCGAACCTGAGCAGCTTCAGCGCGAGCGCCCGTTCGGCCGGTGCGTCCAGCAGGATCTCCGCACCGCCGGGCACTCCGCCCGCCTTCCCCAGGATCGACTGCGTCCGCGCGTGCGCGTACTGGAGGTACACCGACGTGTTGCCCTCCTTGGCGAGCATCCGGTCCCAGGCGAAGACGTAGTCGCGTTCGCGGTCGCCGGAGAGGTCGGCGTACTTGACCGCGCCGATGCCGACCGCCCGGGCGACTTCGGCCTGCCCCGCCGCGTCGATCTCACTGCGTTCGGCGACGACCGTGGCGGCCTGCGTCACGGCTTCGGTGAGCAGGTCGGCCAGCTTCACCGTGTCACCGGACCGGGTCCGCATGGTCTTGCCGTCGGCGCCCAGCACCGTGCCGAAACCGATGTGCTCGGCGTGCCCGGTCAGCCAGCCGGCGGTGCGGCAGACGGCGAACACCATCGCGAAGTGCTGCGCCTGCGGGGTCCCGACGACGTAGAGGAGGTCGGTCGCGCCGCGTTCGGCCGTCCAGTACCGGACGGTGGCCAGGTCGGTCGCGGCGTACCCGTAGCCGCCGTCGCGCTTGCGGACGATCAGCGGCAGCCGGTCGCCTTCGCGATTGCGGAACCCTTCGGGGAACACGCAGACCGCGCCGTCGCTGACCTCGGTCAGCCCGGCCTGCTCGAGGTCGTCGACCACCGCGGCGAGGTACGGGTTGTAGAAGCTCTCGCCGTAGATGTCCTTGTCCGTCAAGGTGATCCCGAGCAGGGCGTAGACCTCGTCGAAGTGCCGCGTCGATTCGGCGACGAGCTCCCGCCAGACGGCCAGGGTTTCCTCGTCGCCGCTCTGCAGCAGCACGACGCGCTTGCGTGCCCGGGTCGCGAACGCTTCGTCGCCGTCGAACTTCTGGCGCGCTTCGCGGTAGAACGCGTCGAGGTCGGCGATGGCGCGGTCCCCGGCCGGGACGTCGAGGAGGTGCTCGATGAGCATGCCGAACGGCGTGCCCCAGTCGCCGAGGTGGTTGTGCGGCAGCACTTCGTGCCCGGCGAAGCGCAACAGGCGCGCGAGCGTGTCGCCGATCACCGTCGTGCGCAGGTGCCCGACGTGCATCTCCTTCGCGACGTTCGGGCTGCTGTAGTCCAGCGCGATCCGCCGCGGCTCAGTCGTTTCGGGCACGCCGAGACGCGGGTCGCCGATCAGCGCGGCGGTGCGGGTCTCCAGCCAGTCCTTGCGCAGCACGAAGTTCAGGAAGCCCGGACCCGCGACTTCGGGTGCGTCGGCGATCCCGTCCAGCTCGAGCGCGCCGGCGATCAACGTCGCGACTTCGCGGGGCGGGCGGCCGAGCCGCTTGCCCAGGCTCATCGCGAGGTTGCCCTGGTAGTCGACGCCCTCGCGCGGCGACGCCTGGATCAGCGCCTGCTCCGGCGTCAGCTCGACCTGCAGTGCCTTGCCCGCGGCAGCCCACCACGCGGCGCGCCAGCTCCTCGGTAACGTCGGCGGTCTGCACGGTGTCCCTCCCTCGGCTCGGTCTTGGAGCCCGCAGCGTAGCGAGCGTGACCGGCCGGTGACGAAGGGTTTACCGCAGCTCGCTGCCCTTGGTCTCGGGCAGCGTGAGGATGACGGCGAACGCGATCGCCGCGCCGGCCGCGACGTACCAGAAGTAGAGCGTCTGCGAAACCGCGCCGAAGACGGTGATGAGCAGCGGTGCGGTGCCGCCGAAGATCGCGACGGTCAGGTTGTACCAGGCGCCGATCCCCAGCCCGCGCAGCTCGGTCGGGAACAGCTCGCTCATGATGGCCGGCGCGATCGACGTCATCGCCGTGTACAGCCCGAGCCCGACGCAGAACACGACGAGCAGGCCGCCGATGTTCGGGCCGATCAAGGTGGACAGCGGCACGACGACGAGCGCGGTCACCCCCGACCAGACGAGCAGCTGCGGCTTCCGCCCGACCCGGTCCGCGAGCGCGCCCATCGGGTACTGCAGGGCAATGAACAACGCCGTGCCGACGGACAGCGCGAGGAACACGGCGTCCGCGTCGGCGTGCCGGTTCTTCACCGCGAACGACGTCAGCGCGCTGAAGAACGTGTAGTAGCAGAGGGTCGAGAGCATCGTGAAGCCGACGAGCCTGCCGACGGCCTTGGGGTGGTGCGTCAGCGTCGTCAGCAGCGGCCGCTCGAGCTTCCGCGCCTTGGTCTTCGTCTGCTCGAACAGCTCGGTCTCGGCGATGCTGCGGCGAAGCCACAGCCCGACCAGGCCGAAGACGCCGCCCAGCAGGAACGGCAGCCGCCAGCCCCAGGACGCGAGCTGCGCCTTGTCCAGCCCGCGGGAGAGGAGGAACCCGAGCACGGTCGCGATCAGCACGGCCGTCCCGGTCGAGATGTAGAAGAACGCCGAGTACCGGCCACGACGCTCCGGCGGCGCGATCTCGCCCAGGTAGGCCGACGCGTTCGACACCTCACCGCCGAGCGACAGTCCCTGTGCGACGCGGGCGAGCAGCAGCAGGATCGGCGCCAGCCAGCCCACCTGCGAGAACGTCGGCAGCAGCCCGATCGCCACCGAGCCGCCGGCCATGAGCAAGATGGTGAGGATCATGGCGGGCTTGCGGCCGCGCGTGTCCGCGAAGCGCCCGAGCAGGATTCCGCCGAGCGGGCGGAAGAAGAACGCGAGTGCGTAGGTGGCGAACGTGTTGATCAGCGCGAGCGTGTCGTTGCCGGCCGGGAAGAACGCACTGGCGAAGTAGATGCTGAACGTCGCGTAGATCGTCCAGTCGAACCACTCCAGCGCATTGCCCGCGCTCGCCGCGAACAGCTTGCGCACCGGCATCCGGTGACGGTGGGTCACCTGCACGGCGGACTCGGTCATGGCGGCCTCCATGTCACCCGAAGGTGCAACGGGACTTTGCCACATTCGTTCGCGGTGCGAAAGGTTCCCACCGTCCGGAGTCCGGCCCTCCTTCCTACGCCGTGCTGGCCAGCGCGAACGGCAGCACCGCGGGCGCCCCGGCCCGCCGCAGCAGGCGCGCGGCCAGCGTCATCGTCCAGCCGGTGTCGATGACGTCGTCCACCAGCAGAATCGGCCCCGACGGCAAAGTCCCGGCCAGATCCGACGGCATGCTCAGCCGTTTCCACAGGTCGGCCAGCCGTTGCGCGCTGTTCGCCTGGCGCGGGGGCGGGCCGTCCGCGTCGAGCGCCCCGAGGAAGTCCAGCTTCCCGATCTCGGCCAGCCGGGTCGCCAGGCTGTAGACGAGCCGCGGCCGCGTTTCCGAGGGCACCGCCACCACCGCCACCGGCCGCTCCGCCCACTGCCACCCGGCGAGCACCTGGACGCAGGCCTTGAACACCGAATCGGGGACGTCGGTGTCCTGCGCGGCGGGCCCGACGAGTTCTCGCAGCCGGTTGCCCCAGCCGACGTCGGTGAGCCGCCCGAGCACCTGGCCCGGCTCGGCCTGGTCGTCGGCGCTGATCCGGCCCGAGACCGGGACGTCCAAAGAGGACATCCCGGTGGGCCACTGCTTCCGGGGCGCGACCTCGACGCCCGGCCGCTGCAGCCTTTCCCGGGTCGCTTCGGCGACGTCGTCGGCCACCGTCGTGTCCCAGTGGTTGCCGGTGCAGTTGTCGCACCGGCCGCACGGCGCCGCTTCGGGGTCGTCGAGCTGGCGCCGCAGGTACTCCATCCGGCAGCCGTCGGTCCCCAGGTAGCCGAGCATCGCGTCCTGCTCGCGTTCCCGGGCTTCCGCGACCCGCCGGTACCGCCCGCGGTCGTACTCCCAGTCTTCGCCCGTGCTCGTCCAGCCGCCCTTCACGCGCCGCACCGCGCCGTCGACGTCCAGGACCTTGAGCACCATTTCCAGCCGGGACCGGGAAAGCTCCACCGACGGCTCGAGTGCGGCCGTCGAAAGGGGACGGTCGGCGTAGGAAAGCGTGTTCAGCACCTGGGTCACCCGCAGCTCGTCGGGGAAGGCGAGCGACCCGAAGTACGCCCAGATCGCGCGGTCCTCTTCGCCCGGCAGCAGCACGACCTCGGCGCGCTCCACGCCACGTCCGGCACGGCCGACCTGCTGGTAGTACGCGATCGGCGACGACGGCGCGCCGAGGTGCACGACGAACCCGAGGTCCGGCTTGTCGAACCCCATGCCCAGCGCGGACGTCGCGACCAGGGCCTTGACGCGGTTGCCGAGCAGGTCGTCCTCGGCCGCCTGCCGGTCGGCCGGGTCGGTCTTGCCGGTGTAGGCCGCCACCGGGTAACCGCGGTCCTTCAGCAGCGACGCGACGTCGTGCGCCGCCGCCACCGTCAGCGTGTAGATGATTCCCGAGCCGGGCAGCTCGGCCAGGTGCTCGGCGAGCCAGGCCAGCCGCGCCTGCGACGTCGGCAGCCGGCACACCGACAACCGCAGGCTCTCGCGGTCGAGGCTGCCGCGCAGCACGAGCGTGTCGGTGCCCGTGCCGAGGCCCAGCTGCTCGGCGACGTCGGTGACGACGCGGTCGTTCGCCGTGGCCGTGGTCGCCAGCACCGGCACGCCGTCGGGCAGGTCGCCCAGCAGCGTGCGCAGCCGCCGGTAGTCCGGCCGGAAGTCGTGCCCCCAGTCGGAGATGCAGTGCGCCTCGTCGACCACCAGCAGCCCGGTGCTCGCGGTCAGTTTCGGCAGCACGTTGTCGCGGAAGTCCGGGTTGTTCAGCCGTTCGGGGCTGACCAGCAGGACGTCGATCTCGCCGGCCGCGACCGAGGCCTGGACCTGGTCCCACTCCTGGGGGTTCGCGGAGTTCATGGTCGCCGCGTGGATCCCGGCGCGGGCCGCGGCCGAGATCTGGTTGCGCATCAGGGCGAGCAGGGGCGAGACGATGACCGTCGGCCCGCTGCCCTGTTCCCGCAGCAGGGCCGTGGCCAGGAAGTACACCGCCGACTTGCCCCAGCCGGTGCGCTGCACGACCAGCGCGCGACGCCGCTGCGCGACCAGGGCCTCGATGGCGGTCCACTGGTCTTCGCGCAGCTTCGCCGAATCGCCGGCCAGGGCCCGGAGGAGGGTCTCGGCGCGGTCGCGGAGTGCTGGGGTGGTGCTGGTCGTGTCCACGCCCCACGTCTACCCCATGGCACCGACGAACCGGGAATCGGCGGCGGCGCGAACGGACCGTTCGTGTCGAATACGGGTGGTTATGTGATCTGAATCACATTCGTTGCCCGGGTCGGGCGAGGTGGTGAACAGCACCCGACGTACCGCGCGCGCGATGTATAGGCTCCCGAGTCATGTCACCACGGCGGATCGGGGTCATGGGCGGCACGTTCGACCCCGTGCACCACGGCCACCTCGTCGCGGCCAGCGAGGTCCAGTCCCGGTTCGGGCTCGACGAAGTGATCTTCGTCCCCACCGGCCAGCCCTGGCAGAAGACCAGCCGTAAGGTGACCAGGGCCGAGGACCGCTACCTGATGACGGTCATCGCGACCGCGTCCAACCCGGTCTTCTCGGTCAGCCGCGTCGACATCGACCGCGGCGGCCAGACCTACACCGTCGACACCCTGCGCGACCTCCACGCCGAGTACCCCGACGACCAGCTCTACTTCATCACCGGCGCCGACGCGCTCGAGCAGATCCTCACCTGGCACAAGGCCGACGAGCTGTTCGACTTCGCCCATTTCATCGGGGTCACGCGGCCCGGCTACCGGCTCAATTCGCACCACCTGCCCAGTGGCAAGGTGAGCCTCGTCGAGGTCACCGCGATGGCGATCTCCTCGACCGGCTGCCGCGACCGCGTCGAACGCGGGGAGCCGGTCTGGTACCTCGTTCCCGACGGCGTCGTCCGCTACATCGCGAAGAAGGATCTCTACCGGAAGCGCGACTGAAGCGCCCCTGGTCGCGGCGGGTACCCTTCTCGGGCGAACCCGATCTGTGAAGGAGCACCGTGGCAGCCACGTCCGAGGCACGAGAGCTGGCCGTAGCGGCCGCACACGCGGCGGCGGACAAGAAGGCCAGCGACGTAGTCGTGCTGGACGTGTCCGAGCAGCTCGTCATCACCGACGCCTTCGTCATCGCCTCCGCGTCCAACGAGCGCCTGGTCGGCGCGATCGTCGACAACGTCGAAGAGAAGCTGCGGGAGAGCGGGCACAAGCCGGTCCGCCGCGAAGGCGCCCGCGAGGGCCGCTGGGTCCTGCTGGACTACGTCGACGTCGTGGTGCACGTCCAGCACGTCGAGGAGCGCACGTTCTACGGCCTCGAAAGGCTGTGGAAGGACTGCCCGCGCATCGAGGTGGCCGGTCTCGAGGAGTCGACCGCCGACGAGGACCCGGACGTCCCGTGAGCCCGCGGCGGCTCGTGCTCTGGCGCCACGGCGAGACGGACTACAACGCCGCCGGGCGGATGCAGGGGCACCTCGACTCGGCGCTGACCCCGGTCGGCTGGAACCAGGCCCGGTTCGCGGTCCCCGCGCTGGCCCGGTTCTCCCCGGACCTCGTCATCGCGTCCGACCTGCGCCGCGCCACCGACACGGCCACCGTGCTCACCGACGCGATCGGCGTCCCGCTGCGGATCGACAAGCGCCTGCGCGAGACGCACCTTGGCGAGTGGCAGGGGCTCACCGGCGCGGAGGTCGACGAGGCCTACCCCGGTGAGCGCGACCGCTGGCGCAAGGACGCGACCTGGGCGCCGCCCGGCGGGGAGAACCGCCTCGACGTCGCCGACCGCGCGAGCGAGGTGGTCACCGACCTGCAGCAGGCCAACTCCTCGGTGGGCGACACCGTGCTGCTGGCCGCGCACGGCGGGCTGATCACCGCGCTCACCGCGCGGCTGGTGAACCTGCCGGTGGAGATCTGGCCGTCGCTCGGCGGGATCTCGAACTGCCACTGGGTCGAGCTGGGCCTGCGCGATGGGAAGTGGCGGCTGCACGCCTACAACGCGGGGATGCACGGCTAGCCGATGGGGCCGCGCCTGCTCGTGTTCGGCGATTCGCTGAGCTTCCACGGTCCCGAAGGACCCTGCGCCGCGGACGAGCCGCGGCTGTGGCCCAACGTGGCGGCTGCCGCGTTGGGCGGCACCGCCGACCTGGTCGCCGGGATCGGCTGGACGGCGCGGGACGCCTGGTGGTCGCTGACCGGCGACCCGCGTGTCTGGGCCGACCTCCACCACGTCGACGCGGTCGTGCTGGCGGTCGGCAGCATGGACACGCTGCCCTCGCCGCTGCCGACCTACCTGCGCACCGGACTCAAGTACCTGCGGCCCGACCCGGTGCGTCGCGTGGTCCGCAAGTACTACCTCGCCGCGCAGCCTCGGCTTTCCGTCGCGTTCCGCGGCCGGCCCACGGTGCTGCCGGCGAAGCTCACCGTGCAGTACCTCGACACCGCCGTGGGCGCGCTGCGCGTCCTGCGGCCCGAGCTGCCGATCTTCGGCATGCTGCCGTCGGTGCACCGGGCTGCGGCCTACGGCAACGTGCACACCGCGCGCCCCGCCGCGGCGGCCGCGATGGCGGCGTGGAGCGCGCGGGCGGGGGTTCCGTTGCTGGACCTCGAAGCCGTCGTCGGGGAGCACGTCCTCAGCGGCGCGGGCAACCCCGACGGCATGCACTGGGGCTGGCCGGGGCACGCCGCGGTGGGCGAGGCGATGTCCGTGTTGATGGCGCCGGTGCTGGCCCCCGGCCACGTAGGCTGACGGCGTGTCGGTCGCCGTAGTCACGGATTCCACCGCCCACCTGCCGGAGGGCTTCGCCGAACGGCACGCGGTCCGGGTGGTGCCGCTGCACGTCCTGGTCGACGGCGTGGTCTCCCTCGACGGCGTCGAGACCGGGCCGGCGGCGGTCGCCGAAGCGATGGGCCAGCGCAAGATCGTCACGACGTCCCGGCCGACACCCACGGAGTTCGTCAAGGAGTACCGCGCGGCGCTCGCCGACGGCGCCGACTCGATCGTTTCGGTGCACCTCTCGCGCGAGCTGTCGGGCACCTGGGAAGCCGCGGTGCTGGCGGCGCAGGAGGTCGGGCCGGACCGGGTCCGCGTGGTCGACTCGCGCACCACCGCGATGGGGCTCGGGTTCGCCGCCCTGCACGCCGCCGCCGCGGCGGCCGCCGGAGCGGACGCGGCCGAGGTCGAAGCCGCCGCGGTGACCGCGGCCGGCTGCTCGTCGACGCTGTTCGTCGTGGAGACGCTCGACCACCTGCGCCGCGGCGGCCGGATCGGCCCGGCGGCGGCGCTGCTCGGCACGGCGCTGGCGGTGAAGCCGGTGCTGCACATGTCCGAAGGCCGGATCCTGCCGCTGGAGAAGGTCCGCACCATGAACCGGGCGCTCGCGCGGCTGGTCGAGCTCGCCGCCCAAGCCGCGCGGGACGACGACGTCGAGCTGGCCGTCCACCACCTCGCGTCGCCGGAACGGGCGGTCGAGCTGGCGAACCGGCTGGAAGAGGCCGTGCCCCGGTCGGCGGGTTGCGTGGTCTCCGAGCTGGGCGCGGTGATCGGGGCGCACACCGGGCCCGGGGTGCTCGGGGTGGTCGTCCAGCGGACGGTTCCGCTCCGCGGCTAGTGTCGCGCGTTGCAAGGTGTTTGCCGTTCGGGGCGGCTGGAACCTGCACCATGAGAGCCCGACTCGTGCAGCCCCTCCCGCGACGCAGTGAATGACTCATTCACCTCGTCCGGCGACATGAATGACTCATTCATGTCGCCGGACCAGCCGCCGCGACCCTCGGCAGATCCAGGTCCGATGCACCCGACGCCACTTCGGCGCGCAGGGCCGGGCCGCTGTCGGCGAACCTCAGATGCGCGACACCAGCCGCCGGCGCGCCGAACCCTCCAGCATGCCACCCGGGTACGACGGAAACGGCCGTTCCCGGCCCGTGCGGGGTGGATCCGTCCACATCACCCCGGTTGTCCACAGGACGCGGCGGCACCCCTGTCGGACGCCTCCCCGCGAGCCCTAACGTCGATCGTGTGTTCGAGCAGCCCGCCCGGGATCCGGGCCCTCCCGTCAACGACCGGCTCGCCTGGCTGGCCGACCAGCTCTCGCCCGACGCGAGCACGGTCGGGCCCGGCGGCCGGCTGGTCCGGCGCTGGCTGCCGGGCGGACCGGCCGGTGCCGGCCGCCGCCGGTGGGCGTTCGCCGGTGTCCTCGTTTCCGTCGTGGTGATCGTCCTCGGCTCGGTCGCGCTCTTCGGCGGCCCGCCGACCCCCGAGCCACCGCCCGCCTTGCCGAGCGCGAAACCGGCGAGCGAGGCCTCGGCCCGGGCCACACCCCAGTCCGGCCTCGTCGTCAGCGTGATCGGCCGCGTCCGGTCACCCGGCCTGGTCACCGTGGTCCAGGGCGCCCGCGTCGCGGACGTGCTGCGGGCCGCGGGCGGCGCCGATCCCGGCGCGGACCTGAGCGCGCTGAACCTCGCCCGCCGGGTGACCGACGGGGAGCAGCTGGCGGTCGGGATCCCGGCGCCCGCCGCCGCGGCGGCCGGAGCGGCGGCGGGCGCCGAGGTCGATCTCAACTCGGCGAGTACCGACCAGCTGGACACGCTGCCCGGCGTCGGCGAGGTGACGGCCCAGCGGATCGTCCAGTGGCGCACCGAGCACGGCGGCTTCACGAAGGTCGAGCAGCTGCGCGACGTCCCGGGCATCGGGGAAAGCAAGTTCGAGAAGCTGCGAGAGCAGGTGACGGTCGGATGAGCACCCTTCCCGCGACCGACACCCGGCAGGACATGCGGCTGGTCCCGGCGGCGCTCGCGTGCTGGCTCGCCGCACTCGGCGGCCTGCTGTTGGGTTGGTGGACGGCCGTCGCCGCCGGGCTCGCCTCGGCGGTGCTCGCCGGACTGGTGCTCTGGCGGGCGCGTGGGCGTCCCCGGTTGCTCGGCGTGGCAGCGGCCCTGCTGGTGCTGGGACTCGTCGCCGCGGGCCCGGTCGCCTGGCGGATCCGGGACGCGCAGCGTGACGATCTTCGTGCGGCCTCGGCCGACGGGCTCCCCGCGTCGATGCGGGTCGTCGTCGCCGAGCGCCCGAAGCCCGTGCGCAGCGCGGGGTATGCCGATCAGCAGGCCGGAGCCCGGTCGGTGGTGCTGACGGCCGAGGTCCGCACGGCGTCGGTCGACGGCAGGCCGGTCACGTCGTCCGGACGCGTGCTGCTGCTGGCGCCGGTCGCGCACTGGGGTTCGCTGCTGCCGGGCCAGGACGTGACGGCGACCGGTTTGCTGATGCCGCCGCGCGGCTCGGACCTGACGGCCGCGGTGTTGTCCGTGCGCGGCCCGCCGGGGGAGCCCGGGCCGGCGCCGTGGTGGCAGCGGACCGCGGCCGGGCTGCGCGCCGGACTCCACGACCTGTGCCAGGTCCTGCCGGACGAACCCGCCGGCCTGCTGCCGGGTCTGGTCCTGGGCGACACGAGCGGGTTGTCGCCGCGGGTCGAGCAGGAGTTCGTCACCGCCGGGCTCACCCACCTGACGGCGGTCAGCGGGGGAAACCTCGCCGTCGCGTGCGGCGCGGTCCTGCTCCTGCTGCGTCTGCTGCGGCTCGGGCCGCGGCTGTCGGCGGTGGCCGCGGGCGCGTGCCTGGCCGGGTTCCTCGTCCTGGTCGGCCCGGAGCCGAGCGTGCTGCGGGCCGGGGTGATGGCGGGGGTCGCGCTGCTGGCCCTGGCATTGGGCCGGCGAGGCTCGGCGTTGCCCGCGCTGGCGTTCGCGGTGTGCGTGCTCGTGGTGACGGATCCGGCGATGGCGACGGACTTCGGGTTCGCGCTGTCGGTGTTCGCCACGGCCGGGCTGGTCCTGATCGCGCCCCGCTGGGCCGCCGCGCTGGCTCGTCGCGGTGTCCCGCCGGGGTTCGCCGAAGGGCTGGCGATCCCGGCGGCCGCCTTCCTGGTGACGGCGCCGGTCCTCGCGGGCATGGCGGGTTCGGTGAGCCTGGTTTCGGTGCTGACCAACGTCCTCGCCGCGCCCGTGGTGGCTCCGGCGACGGTGCTCGGCGTGCTGGCGACGGTGATCGGCGCCTGGTGGCCGGGCGCCGGGAAGCTCCTGGTGCACCTGGCCGACCCGGAGGCGCGGTGGCTGATCACCGTGGCGCGCCACGGCGCGCGGGCCCCCGGTGCGGTCGTCGCGTGGCCCGGCGGCTGGACGGGCGGGCTGCTCGCCGCGGCTGTGCTCGGGGTGCTGGTGCTGGCCGCCCGGCACCGGCGCGTGCGGCTGGTGATGGCGGTGCTGGTCGTCGGCGTACTGCTGGTGTTCGTGCCGGTCCGGGTGTTCGCACCGGCATGGCCACCGCGGGACTGGGCGATGGTCGAGTGCGACGTCGGGCAGGGTGACGCGGTCGTGCTGGCGACGGCCGAGCCGGGCCGGGCGGTCGTCGTGGACACCGGACCCGAGCCGGGGCCGGTGGACGAGTGCCTGCACCGGCTGGCGGTCGACCGGATCCCGCTGCTGGTGCTGAGCCACCTGCACGCCGACCACATCGGCGGGCTGGCGTCGGTCTTCGACGGCCGGGCGGTCGGCGGGATCGCCGTCGGCCCGGGGCGGGCGCCGGAGTGGGCGTGGCGCCAGGTCGCGGAGGAGGCAAGGCAGCAGGGGGTGCCGCTGGTGGAGCTGAATCCGGGGGAGCGGCTGGCGTGGGCCGGGCTGTCGCTCGACGTGCTCGGCCCGCGCTACGTACCGGCTCGCTCGGCCGGGCAGCAGGACGGCACGACGATCAACAACAGTTCGGTGGTCCTGCGAGCGCAGACGCCGGCCGGCCGGGTGCTCCTGACCGGCGACGTCGAGCTGGCGGCACAGGCGGATCTCTTGGCGGACATCGGAAATCTGAAGGCGGAGGTGCTGAAAGTGCCCCATCACGGCTCGCGCTACTCGCTGCCGTCGTTCCTCGCGGCAGTGGCGCCGAGGGTGGCGTTGGTCAGCGTCGGCGCGGGAAACACCTACGGGCACCCCAGTAAGTCCACAATGGACACTCTGGCGGCGCTGGGTGCCCTGGTCACCCGAACCGACCTGGACGGCGACACCGCGGTGGTCGGCGACCCGGCAGGCCCGACGGTAGCGCGCCGGGGCGAGCCGCGTGGCCCGCCGAAGCGCTGAAGGCCGGGGCGGGCGGCAGAGCCCGCCCCGGCGGTGGAGGTCAGTAGCCGAGCGCCTCGTTCACGGCCTTGGCGGACGGCGGCACGGTCGCCTTCGGGCCGACGTGGTTCTCGATCGCGTCGAGGGTCTTGAGGCCGTCACCGGTGATCAGGAGCACCGTCTCGGCGTCCGGGTCCAGTTTGCCCGTCTCGACCAGCTTCTTCGCCGTCGCGACGGTGACCCCGCCCGCGGTCTCGGTGAAGATGCCCTCGGTGCGGGCGAGCAACCGGATGCCTTCGACGACCTCTTCGTCGCTGACGTCCTCGATCGCGCCGCCGGTGCGGTTGACGATGTCGAGCACGTACGGGCCGTCGGCCGGGTTGCCGATCGCCAGCGAGCGGGCGATCGTGTCCGGCTTGACCGGCTGGACCACGTCCTGGCCGGCGCGGAACGCGGCCGACACCGGCGAGCAGCCGGTGGCCTGAGCGCCGAACACCTTGTACGGGCTGGCGTCCACGAGACCGAGCTGGCCCAGCTCGCGGAAACCCTTGTCCACCTTGGTCAGCTGCGAACCGGAGGCGATCGGCACGACGACCTGCGGCGGGATGCGCCAGCCGAGCTGCTCGGCGACCTCGAAGGCCAGCGTCTTCGAGCCTTCGGAGTAGTACGGCCGGACGTTCACGTTCACGAACGCCCACTTCGGGTGCTCACCGGCGAGCTCGGTGGCGAGGCGGTTGACGTCGTCGTAGTTGCCGTCGACGGCGATCAGGTCGCCGTCGTAGACCGCGGTGGTGAGGATCTTGGCGCGCTCGAGGGTCTTCGGGATCAGCACGACCGACCGCCAGCCCGCGCGGGCCGCGGCGGCGGCCGTCGCGTTGGCCAGGTTGCCGGTCGACGGACACGCGAGCACCTCGAACCCGAACTCGCGGGCCGCGGCCAGCGCGACGGCGACGACGCGGTCCTTGAACGAGTGCGTCGGGTTGCCGGTGTCGTCCTTGACCCACACGCGCTTGAGGCCGAGCTCCTTGGCGAGGCGGTCGGCGCGGATCAGCCGGGTGGCGCCGGGCTCGGTGTTCGGGATCTCCTCGACATTGGACGGAACCGGGAGGAGCTTCTTGTAGCGCCAGATGTTCTTGGGGCCGGCCTCGATGTCTTCGCGGCGGACGCGGCCGAAGTCGTAGGCGACTTCGAGCGGCGAGAAGTCCTCGGCGGAGACGAACTCGGGGGCGAGCGGCTGCCGGTGTCCCTCTTCCTTCGACACCAGTTCGACGGCCGGACCGAGATCCGGGGTCTTCGTGGTGGAGGTCGTTCCGAGGGTGGCGGTCATCGCGAGGTTCCTTTCCTCATCTGCCCCGCCGAAGCGGGCCGGAATTGGCACCGTGGTCGTCAGCTACCCCGCGATCGCGGGATGACGGGCTGTACGCCGGTTGCCGGGGCTTCGTCGGGCCGTTCCCTCTGCCCCTCTGGATGAGCGGTATTCGATTGTCGGCGCGCGCTCGCCGGATGATCCGGGGCGGCTGCCTCGGCTACACCGTACGACATGGCGCTCACGCCGTGCCACGCCGGCCGCTCGACATCACCGGAGCGGGCGCACGACACCGCAAGTGAGAGGATCCTTCCGTGACCGCGCAAGCCACCGCCCCGGCCCCGCTGCTCCTGGTCCTGGGCGAGGAAGAACTGCTGATCGAGCGCGCCGTCCGCGAGGCGCTCGCCGCGGCCCGGGCGATCGACGCCACGGCCGAGCTGACCCGGGTCCGGGTGTCGGATCTCACAGCCCCCGAGCTGGCCGAACTCGTCAGCCCGTCGCTGTTCAGCGAAGGCCGCGTGATCGTCCTGGAGTCGGCGCAGGACATCTCGCAGGAACTGGCCGACGCCGTGGCTTCCTACCTGAAGGACCCGGCGGACGGCATCGTGCTGGTCGTCGTGCACACCGGCGGCGGCCGCAGCAAGGCGGGCAAGACGCTCCCGGCGGTGTTGAAGAAGGCGGGCGCCGAGGTCACCGAGTGCCCGAAGCTGACCAAGCCGGCCGAGCGCGAGCAGTTCGTGCGGCACGAGGTGCGCCGGGCGGGCGGCAAGATCGACCCCGCGGGGGTGGCCGCGCTGATCGACGCCGTGGGCTCCGACCTGCGAGAACTCTCGTCTGCGGCGACGCAGCTGGTGGCGGACGCCGGCGGGACCGTCGACGCCGAAGCGGTCCGCCGCTACCACCGCGGCCGCGCGGACGTCACCGGGTTCGCGGTCGCGGAGAAGGCCGTGAGCGGCGACCGCTCGGCGGCGCTGGAGTCGCTGCGCTGGGCGATGCAGCTGGGCGTCCCGCACGTCCTGGTCGCGGACGCGCTGGCCGACGCGGTCCGCACGATCGCCCGGGTCTCGGGTGCGGGCCGGGGCAACCCGAACCAGCTGGCCGGCGAGCTGGGCATGCCGCCGTGGAAGATCCGCAAGGCCCAGGGCCAGTCCCGGGGCTGGAACCAGGACGGCCTCGCGACCGCGATGCGGGTCGTGGCGAGGCTGAACGCCGAGGTCAAGGGCGTGGCGGCCGACCCGGGCTACGCATTGGAACGTGCGGTCCTCCAGGTGGCGGCCGCCAAGGGCGACCGCTGACCCGGGCATGAAGAAAGCCCCGGCCGAAGCCGGGGCTTTCCCAGAAATCAACCAGCTCAGAGCGCGTTGACGCGCTTCGCCAGCGCCGACTTCTTGTTGGCGGCCTGGTTGGCGTGCAGAACGCCCTTCGAGACGGCCTTGTCCAGCTTCTGGGCGGCGTCGCGCTGCAGCTCGACGGCCTTGGCCTTGTCGCCGGCCTCGGCGGCTTCGCGGACCTTGCGGATCGCGGTCTTCACCGAGGACCGGATCGCCTGGTTGCGCTGACGCGCCTTCTCGTTCGTCGTGATGCGCTTGATCTGCGACTTGATGTTGGCCATAGGGCAACTCCTGTTTCACTCGGTGAGATTCGCCGCCGCGCTCGAGTGGCCCCGCTCGCGAGAGCGGGCTTCCTCCATGACGGAATGCCGCACGGCAACGAGCGACAACCTTAACAGCCGGGCTCGCGGCGGCCTCCGGCGGGACCTGCGCCGTCTCGATCACCAGGAGTACGGTGGGCGGCGGTAGTGCCTAGGGTTCCGTCGCCGGTCCGCGCACCCAGCACCGCACAACCAGGACCGGCGGGACTGGTCCGAGCGGCACCGTCGGCGGGCCCGGACGGCCGGCCGTTCATCTGACGGGGCAAAAGCCTGGAGGACCCGGTTTTCGCGCGCGCGAAAACCCGAAGGGTCCCATGAACGCCACCGCCCTGTCCTTCGTCCTCGTCGCCGCCGTCGTGCACGCCGCGTGGAACCTGGCCGCGAAGCGGATCTCCTCCGGCGGCACCCAGTTCGTCTGGCTCTATTACACGGCTTCCGCGGTCGTGCTCCTGCCGGTGACGGTCGTGCTGCTGGTCGTCGAGCCGCAGCGTCCACAGTGGAGCTGGCTGGTGGCCGCGGTGGTGACGTCGGTGCTGCACATCGCCTACGGCATCGTGCTGCAACGCGGGTACCGCGTCGGCGACCTCTCCGTCGTCTACCCCGTCGCGCGGGGCACCGGGCCGCTGCTGTCGGTGCTGGCCGCCGTCCTCGTGCTCGGCGAACGCCCCGGCTGGCTCGGGCTGCTCGGCGCCTTCCTGGTCATCGCCGGGGTGCTGGTGATCAGCACGGGCCGCAAGACGGGTGACCCGCATGCGGTCAAGGCCGGCATCCGCTACGGCCTCCTGACCGGTGCCGTCATCGCCGGCTACACCCTCTGGGACGCGCACTCGGTGACCGGCCTGGGCGTGCCACCCGTCGTCTACTTCGGCCTCGGCTCGGTCCTGCAGAGCGTGCTGCTCGCCCCCGGTGCCCTGGCCGGCCGCGCCGAGGTGACGCGGATCTGGCGTGAGCAACGCCGCGAGGTGCTGGTCGTCGGGCTGCTTTCGCCGATCGCCTACATCCTCGTGCTGTTCGCCCTCACGATGGCGCCGGTCAGCCTGGTCGCGCCCGCCCGGGAGCTGAGCATCGTGCTCGGCGGCCTCGCCGCCTGGCTGGTGCTGGGCGAGCGCGACGCCGTGCGGCGGCTCGCGGGGTCGGTGATCGTCCTGTCCGGGATCGCCGCGATTGCGGCCGCCTGAGCGCGTCCGGTAGGGATGGTCGGATGGAAGTCCTGAAGAGCCGGCTGCTGATCCGCCCGCGCGACGTCGACGCGACGACGGCGTTCTACCGCGACACCCTCGGCCTGGCCGTGGAGCGTGAGTTCCCCGGCGGCACGGTGTTCTTCCTCGGCCACGGCTCCCTGGAGGTCTCCGGCCGGGGCGAGACGGGCTCGTCGCCCGATCTGGTGCTCTGGATGCAGGTCCGGGACCTCGCCGGCACCCTGGCCGAGCTGAAGGCGAAGGGCCTGGAGCCGGTGCGGGACGGGCAGCGCGAGCCCTGGGGCCTCGACGAGGCCTGGATCGCCGACCCGGACGGCACGCGGATCGTGCTGGTCGAGGTGCCCGAGGGCCACCCGATCCGCACGGACACCCGCTAGGCGGGCTTGACGGCCCGCAGCTGCGCGGCCAGCGCGGCGAAGCCGGGCGGGTCCCAGGTCCAGGTCTGCAGGTCGGCGAAGCCCGCTTCGGCGGCTTCGTCGGCCAGGACGTGCCTGCTCACGGGCAGCCACTTCTCGTGCGCGGACAGCAGCAGGCGCCCGCCGGGGCGCAGCACCCGGACCAGCTCGGCGAACCCGGCCGCGCGATCGTCCCAGAGCATCACGTTGTTGACGGTCAGGACGACGTCGATGGACCCGTCGGGCTCGCCGGTGTGCGCCGCCGACCCCTCGCGCAGCTCGGCGCGGTCGCCGCAGCGCTCGTGGCAGAGGCCGAGCATCTCGGGGGAGGGATCGACGCCGATGGTGCGCCCGGCCAGCCGCGCGGCGGCGTCCAGGCCGACGCCGGGGCCGGGACCGACGACCAGGACGGTCTCGTCCGGTTCGATCCGGGCCAGGTCGACGATGCGCTGCTCGGTGGCGGCGTTGCCCCGCGCCATCACCCAGCCGCCGAGGCGCCCGAGCGCTCCCGAAGGGTGACCGAAGGCACGGTCGAGGACGCGGCCGAAGCCGCCTGGATCCGGCTGGGGAGGGGGTGCCGGCTGGTGCGAAGTGCTCATACTTCGAGGGCACCACGGATCCCGGGAGCCCGCATCGGGGATGACCCCCACCCGCACCCGGAGCGCCATGGGAGCATAGAGGTGGCCATCCCCGACTTTCCGAGGACTCATTCGAGTGACGACGTTCGCCGACACCACCTTCACGCCTCCGGAGCTCATCCGGAACTTCTGCATCATCGCGCACATCGACCACGGCAAGTCCACCCTGGCCGACCGCATGTTGCAGCTCACCGGCGTCGTGGAAGAGCGGGCCATGCGCGCTCAGTACCTCGACCGGATGGACATCGAGCGCGAGCGCGGGATCACGATCAAGGCGCAGAACGTCCGGCTGCCCTGGCAGGTCGACGGGCAGGACCACGTCCTGCACATGATCGACACCCCCGGCCACGTCGACTTCACCTACGAGGTGTCGCGGGCGCTGGAGGCGTGCGAAGGCGCGGTCCTGCTGGTCGACGCCGCGCAGGGGATCGAGGCCCAGACGCTGGCCAACCTGTACCTCGCGCTGGAGAACAACCTCCAGATCATCCCGGTGCTCAACAAGATCGACCTGCCCTCGGCCGACCCGGACAAGTACGCGGGTGAGCTGGCCCACATCATCGGCTGCGAGCCGGAAGACGTCCTGCGGGTCTCGGCCAAGACCGGCATGGGCGTCGGCGAGCTGCTCGACGAGGTCGTCAAGCAGGTCCCGGCACCGCAGGGCGACGCCGACGCGCCGGCCCGCGCGATGATCTTCGACTCGGTCTACGACACCTACCGCGGCGTCGTGACCTACATCCGCGTCGTCGACGGCAAGATCACGCCGCGCGAGAAGATCAAGATGATGTCCACCGGTGCCACGCACGAGCTGCTGGAGGTCGGCATCATCTCGCCGGAACCCAAGCCCAGCAAGGGGCTCGGCGTCGGCGAGGTCGGCTACCTGATCACCGGCGTGAAGGACGTCCGGCAGTCCAAGGTCGGCGACACCGTGACGTCCGAGCGCCACGGCGCGAAGGAAGCGCTGGCGGGCTACCGCGAGCCGAAGCCGATGGTCTACTCCGGACTGTATCCGGTGGACGGCTCCGACTACCCCGAGCTGCGCGAGGCACTGGACAAGCTCCAGCTCAACGACGCGGCGCTCGACTACGAGCCGGAGACGTCGGTGGCGCTGGGCTTCGGCTTCCGCTGCGGCTTCCTCGGCCTGCTGCACCTGGAGATCACGCGCGACCGGCTCGAGCGCGAGTTCGGCCTCGACCTGATCTCGACGGCGCCGAACGTCATCTACCGCGTGGTGCTCGAAGACCGCAGCGAGGTCGTCGTGACGAACCCGTCCGACTGGCCGACCGGGCTGAAGATCGCCGAGGTGCACGAGCCGGTGTCGAAGGTCAGCATCCTCGCGCCGTCGGAGTTCGTGGGCACGATCATGGAGCTGTGCCAGACGAAGCGCGGCACGCTGCTCGGCATGGACTACCTGTCCGAGGACCGCGTCGAGCTGCGCTACAACATCCCGCTGGCGGAAATCATCTTCGACTTCTTCGACACGCTGAAGTCGCGGACGCGCGGTTACGCGTCGCTGGACTACGAAGAAGCCGGCGACCAGGTCGCCGACCTGGTCAAGGTGGACATCCTGTTGCAGGGCGAAACCGTGGACGCGTTCTCGGCGATCGTGCACAAGGACGCGGCGTACGGCTACGGCAACCGGATGGCGACGCGGCTGCGCGAGCTCATCCCGCGCCAGCAGTTCGAGGTCCCGATCCAGGCGGCGGTCGGTTCGCGGATCATCGCCCGCGAAACGATCCGCGCGATCCGCAAGGACGTTCTGGCCAAGTGCTACGGCGGTGACATTTCGCGGAAGCGCAAGCTGCTGGAGAAGCAGAAGGAAGGCAAGAAGCGGATGAAGACCGTGGGCCGGGTCGAGGTTCCGCAGGAGGCCTTCGTCGCCGCACTGTCCACTGAGGACTCAGGCAAGAACAAGAAGTAAGTGTCGCAGTGATGTGACAGTGGCGCCCATATTCACGCCTCCGCGTGAATGTGGGCGCCGAACCCGTGTTCGATGCGGTTTCTGTCGGTGCCCTCTGGTGTGCTCTGGTGCGAAGAGCGAAAGGAGAGCACCATGACGGTCATGGCAGACATCGAGCCTCCCGCCGATTCGGGCTCCCTGACGGTGCACGACCTCGGGGGGATGCCGTATGACAGCCGACGTTACGAGCTCATCGACGGCGTGCTCCTGGTGACCCCTGCTCCGGGAAGACGACACCAGACGATCGCGGTATGGCTCTGGAGAACGCTCGTCGACTCTTGCCCGCCTGAGTTCGACGTAGTCGTCGCGCCGTTCGCGGTGCATCACGGTGACAAGATCGAGCTGCAGCCGGACGTCGTGGTCGGCCGGGACGAAGACTTCACCGACAAGGACCTCCCGGTACCGCCGGTTCTCGCGGTCGAAGTGCTGTCGCCGAGCACGGCGATCCATGACCTCAACACCAAGAAGGCGGTCTACGAGCGGCTCGGCACTCCCAGCTACTGGGTGATCGATCCGGTCGAGCCCGCGCTCACCGTGTTCGAGCTGGACGAAGACGGCCACTACCAGCAGGTCGGCAAGGCGGCCGGTGACGAACCGTTCGAGGCTGAGCGGCCGTTCCCGGTGCGGATCGTGCCGAAGGAGCTGCTGGGTCGACTCGGCTGACCGCCGCTCAGCGGATGCGGGGCGTGCCGCGGAGCTGGGCGTGCAGCTGCCGGTGGCGCAGCTCCTTCCGGACCCGGTCGACCACCGCGTCGAACAGCGCAGGGTCGAGGATGGCCGTTTGCTCGAACTGCCGTCGCTGCGGTGGCGCCGGCGCGAGCCGGCCGCGGGGTGTGTAGCGCTGCACCGAGCTCTCGACGCCTTCGCCGGTCACCAGGTCGACCCAGAGCGCGTCGCGCAGGTAGCCGTCGCCGAAGCGGGCCGATCGGCGCGTGGAGATGTCGGCGATCTGCGACCACGGGACCAGCCGTGTGCTGAGCGTGCCCGCGGGCACGCGGAGGCCGTCCTCGCCGAAGGTGAGATCCTGCAGGCCCTCGAGGCCGCGCTTGAGCCTGAGGGCGCGAGAGACGCGGAACGCCACGACGGCGAGGAGCACGGTCGCCGCGTAGGCGCCGCCGACCAGCCACGGCGGGAGGCCGCGCACCAGGCCGGTGGCGAGAGCCGCGCCGAAGCCGGCGTCGGCGACGAGAAGGACGCCGATCAGCACCTTGACCGGCGTGGTGACGCGGGTGGGGGACTCGGGCAACGGTACGACTCCTGGGGCGGGGCGGGTCAGGGGTTGCCGATTATCCGGTCGGCGGTCACGAACACCGCGACCCGCCGCTCTTCGGCCATCACGCGGTCGTACTCGTCCCAGTCGTCGTGGGTGCCGGTGGCGGCGATGAAGACGTCGCGCAGGAGCTTCGGCAGGCCCGCGGCATCGAAGGCGGGGTCGCGGTCGTCCGGTCCGATGAGGTGCGTGGCGCCGGTGACGGAGGCCCAGTTCCAGCCGCGGCGGAAGGTCACGGTGGCGTGCCCGGCCCGCCGCAGCAGTTCGAGCTTGTGCGCTCGCCCGACGGCGACGTACGCGACACCCGGGGCCCCGGTCACCGGGTCCGCCAAGACGCCGGCGTTGACGACGGAGGAGTGGACGGTGCCGTCGGCCCGGGTCGTGGCGACGGTGGCCAGGCCGTTCTCCTGCAGTGACAGGCTGCGCACCTGCTCGAGATCAACGCTCATGCCCCAAACCTAGCCCGCCGGGGTCGCCGGGTGGTCCGGTTTCACCGGGTGCAGTGCGGTGCTGACCGTCCGCACAGCCGGAGCCGGGCCCACCGCGTGGCGGGCCCGGCGACCGGCTCAGCAGGCGCCGTTGTCGGTCCACACTCCCCACTGGCCCGTCGTGCCCGGCTCCTCGCCCTGCGTCCACCACTGCGCCGTCCACTTGTGACCGTTGTGCGACACCACGTTCCCGCCCGTGTACACCTGCGAGGCGCTCCAAGCCGGGTCCGTGCACGTGCCGGGGTTCGTCGTCCCGCCCGGGTCCCACGAAACCTGCGACGACCGGTAGAAGGTGATTCCCTGCGCGACCCAGCGCGGGGCCTGCGCGCCCAAGCGGGTCCGGAACGCCGTCCAGTCGTGCGTCGACCAGGGTGACCAGCCCAGTTCGGCATGCGCGGCCAGCCGCGGGAACGCCAGGTAGTCGATGTCCGACGGCGTCACCACCGTTTCCGTCCACATCGGTGACTCCACCCCGCGGACCGCGGACTCGCCGACCCCCGACAGGTACGACCCCGGGTTCCAGCCGTACGCGTCCTGGACCTCGATGTACCCGGCCCACGACAGGCCGATCGGGGTCGAGCTGTTGTACTTCATGTCCAGGTACGCCTTGTTCGCCGGCGACAGGATCACCTTGCTGCCGCGCGAAACCGCCGTCGACACCCCCGAGTCCGAAGTGGAAGTCCCCCAGAACTGCGGGCTGGCCGAAGCCGGCAGGGAAGCCTTCGCGATGTCGTGCCAGCCCACCACCGACTTGCCCGTGGCCGCCACCAGGGGGAGCACCTTGTTCACGAACGTCACGTAGTCCGCCGCCGACGTCGACTGGGCTTCGTCGCCGCCGATGTGGATGTACGGGCCCGGGGTCAGGGCCGCCAGTTCGCGCAGGACGTCGGCGATGAACGTGTACGTGATGTCCTTCGAGATGCACAGCGAGCTGTAGCCGACCGCCGTGTCGGTGCGCAGAGCAGGCGCGACCCCATTGCAGTTCAGCTCCGCGTACGACGCCAGCGCCGCGTTCACGTGGCCCGGCATGTCGATCTCCGGGATGACCGTGATGTGCCGCGAAGCCGCGTAGTTCACGATGTCCGTGTACTGCGCCTTCGTGTAGTAGCCGCCCGCGCCGCCGCCGACCTGCGTGCTGCCGCCGTACGTCGTCAGGCGGGGCCAGCTGTCGATCTGGATGCGCCAGCCCTGGTCGTCGGCCAGGTGCAGGTGCAGGTTGTTGATCTTGTACTGGGCGAGCTCGTCGATGTACCGCTTCACCGTCGACACCGGGTGGAAGTGCCGGGCGACGTCGAGCATCGCGCCGCGGTAGCCGAAGCGCGGGTAGTCCACGATCGTCGCGCCCGGGACGGTCCACGGGCCCGTCTGAAGCGAAGGGCTTTCAATGCGGCCCGGCAGCAGTTGCCGCAGCGTCTGGACGCCGGCGAAGAGCCCGTCGGCCGTCTGGGCGCGCACGGTGACCGAGGACGCCGTCGACACGAGCTGGTAGCCCTGCGCGCCGACGGAGGCGGGCGCGCCGCTCAGCAGCAGCGCGATGCTGTCGGACGGCACGGACGCCGGGGCGTCGGACACCGGCAGCGCGAAGCCGGTCGACGGCCGCAGCACGCCGGCCAGGTAGGTGCCGACGTCCTTGGCCGGCGCCGAGCCGGCCTCGGTGACGATCTTCGTCGTCGAAACCAGCGGGAAGGCGACTCCGGCCGCCGGGGTCACCGAAGCCGGCACGGGCACGATCGACTGCAGCGCCGGCGTCGCCGCCGCGGCCGGGGTGAGCTGGGCGGCGGTCGTACTGGCGCCGATCAAAGCCAGCACGGCGAGCGCGCGGCCGAGCCGCCGCGCGAAGGGAGTCTTCACCGGGACCTCCTGGCGGGAAGGGCGCGACATCGCCGTCGCGCCTGCCCGGATCGTCGCATTTCCGCCCGTGATGGTCTAGACCAGAGTGGGTGGTTAAGCTCGCGCCGTGACGCGGGATTTCGAGCCGGGATCGCCGTTCGCGCTGCTTTCGGGCGACGAGACGGCCGTCTGGTACGCGTACATGAAGGTGCATCTCCGGCTGGAGTACGAGCTGAACCGGCAGTTGCGCGAGGACAGCGGTCTCTCGCTCGCCGACTACCACGTGCTGGTCGCCCTGACGAGCGAGCCCGGCGGCCGGATGCGGATCACCGGCCTCGCGATCCGGATCGGCTGGGAGCGCAGCCGGCTCTCGCACCACCTGAAGCGGATGCGTGAGCGCGGTCTGGTGGAAACCGGTGCCAACTCCGAGGACCGCCGGGTCGTCGACGTGGTGCTGTCCGAGGCCGGCTGGGCGGCGCTGCGCCGAGCCGCACCGGACCACGTCGAGTTCGTGCGCAGGGCTTTCCTGGACGCGCTCGAGCCCGGCGAGATGCCTCGGCTGGCCGCTTCGCTCGAGCGCGTCTACGACGCGCTGGTCGAGCACGGCAGCCTTCCCCGGCCGAACGACCACCCCTGACCCCGGTTGCGTGACATTTCACGTAATATGGCGGCCGGTCCGCTCGAGAAAAGGGGTGCGCGATGGCGACGGTGGCCGAGCTGATGGAAGCCAACCTGCTCCAGGTCTTCAACGAACGTGACGAGGGCCGCCGCGCGAAGGCGATCGCCGCGACCTATGCGGCCGACGTCACGTTCGCCGATCCCGAAGGGGTGGCGGCCGGGCACGACGAGCTGGACGCCAAGGCCAAGGGCCTGCTGGACCAGTCGCCGGGATTCGTGTTCTCCGCGGCCGGCCCGGTGCTGGTCAACCACGACCTGGGCCACCTGGCCTGGGCTTTCGGCCCGGAGGGCGCGCCGCCGGTCGTGCGCGGGATCGACGTCGCCCTCGTCGAGGACGGACGCATCAAGAAGCTCTACACCATGCTGCTGCCGGACTGAGACCGTTAGGGTCGGGGCATGTTCGACGAGCTGACGTTCCCCGTCATCGCCGCCCCGATGGCGGGCGGGCCGACCACGCCCGAGCTGGTCGCCGCGGTCACCGAGGCCGGCGGCTTCGGCTTCCTCTCGGCCGGCATGCTCACGCCCGCGGCGCTCGCCGCGCAGTTCGACCGCACGCGGGAGCTGACCGGCCGAGAGTTCGGCGTCAACCTGTTCGTCCCGCAGCCCGACACCGGCGCCGACGTCTCCGCGCACCGCGAGCGCCTGCAGGCCTTCGCCCGCGAGTACGACGTCGAACTCGGCGAAGCGAAGTGGGACGACGACGCGTACCCCGCGAAGCTGGACGTCGTGCTCGAAAAGCGCGTTCCCGTGGTGTCGTTCACCTTCGGGCCGCCTTCGCCGTCGGACGTGCTGCGGCTGAAGGAGGCCGGCAGCACGGTCGTCGTCACCGTGACCACCCCGGAGGCCGCGCGGCGGGCCGCGGACCTCGGCGCCGACGCCCTCGTCCTCCAGGGCTTCGAAGCGGGCGGGCACCGCTCCCTGTTCACCGACGACGCGAACCTGCCCGGCGGCGGCGCCGAGTACGGCGTCCTCGCGTTGCTGCGGCTCGTCGCCGCCCGCGTCGACCTGCCGCTGATCGCGGCCGGGGGCCTGGTGCACGGCGCGGACGTCGCCGCCGTGCTCGCCGCCGGAGCCGTCGCCGCCCAGCTGGGCACGGTCTTCCTGCGCGCCGACGAAGCCGGGACCTCCGAGGCCCACCGCAAGGCGCTGGCGCTCGCCGAGCGCGAGACGGCGTTCACACGCGCCTTCAGCGGCCGCCCGGCGCGCGGGCTGGTCAACAAGTTCATGGACGCGCTGTCCGAGGGCGCGCCCGCGGCCTACCCGCAGCTCAACCACCTCGCGGGCCCGGTGCGCAAGGCGTCGGCGAAGGCCGGCGACCCGGAGGCGATCTCGCTGTGGGCCGGCCAGACCTATCCGCTCGCCTACGACGCGTCGGCCGCGGTCATCCTCGAACGGCTGAAGGTCGAGGCGCGCGACGCCGCCGCCCGCCTCGACCGGCTCCGTTAGTGTCGCGCGTTGCTGCGCCCGTGAGAGCCCCGGCCCGTGCAGGCTCCGGCCGCGATGCAGTGAATGACCCATTCACCTCGTCCGGCGACATGAATGACTCATTCATGTCGCCGGACCAGGGCCGGGCCGGTGTCGACGACCCTCAGCCGCGCGCCACTAGTCCGTCTTCTCGACCTGGACGCCGGTGCGGTTCAGCAGCGAGTGCCGCCGGCTGTAGAGGAAGTAGATGACCATGCCGATGGCGAACCAGACGGCGAACCGGATCCAGGTCGCCGGCTGCAGGAACGTGATCAGCCAGATCGAGAACACGACGCCGATCGCGGGGACCACCGGCATGCCCGGCGTCTTGAACGTCCGCGGCAGGTTCGGCTGCTTGTAGCGCAGCACGATCACCGCGACGCACACGACGACGAACGCGAGCAGGATGCCGATGTTCGTCAGCTCCGCGGCCTCGCCGATCGGCAGCACCCCGGCGATGATCGCGGACGCGCCACCCAGGATCCACGTCATCCGGCTCGGCACCTGGCGCTTCTGGTTCGTCTTGCCGAACCACGCCGGGAGCAGGCCGTCGCGGCTCATCGAGTAGCCGACGCGGGTGGCGCCCATCAGGAACGTGAACAGCACGGTGAGGATGCCGACGATGGCGCCGATCGCGATCACCGTGGCCAGCCCGGAGAGGCCGACCGACTTGAACGCCGTCGAGAAGCCGCTCTTCGGGTCGATCTCGGTGTACTTCTGCATGCCGGTCAGCACCAGGCAGGCCAGCACGTACAGCACCATCGAAATGGCCAGCGAGTAGAGGATCGCCTTGGGCATGTGCCGCTGCGCGTCCTTGGACTCCTCGGCCGCGGTCGACATCGCGTCGTAGCCGAAGACGGCGAAGAACACCGTGGCCGCGCCGGTCACCGCGCCGCCGAAGCCGGCCGGGGCGAAGGGCGTGTAGTTGCCCGTCTTGACGTAGAAGAAGCCGACCAGGATGACCACCAGCACGATCAGGACCTTGATCCCGACCATCACCGTCTCGACCCGGGCGGCGCTGCGGATGCCGCGGTTGAGCAGGTATGCGATCAGCAGGCACAGCAGCGCGGCGAACAGGTCGACCTTGTGGCCCGGCCCGGTGCCGGGCGCGCCGAGCATCCAGGCGGGCAGGTCGAGGCCGAGCTGGCCGAGCAGGAAGCTGAAGTAGCCGGAGATGCCGATCGCCACCACCGAGACGATCGCCGTGTACTCCAGCAGCAGGTCCCAGCCGATGAACCAGCCGACGACCTCGCCGAGCACCGCGTACCCGTACGTGTAGGCCGAACCGGCCTTGGGGATCAGGCCGGCGAACTCGGCGTAGGAGAACGCGGCCGCGGCGCTCGCGACGCCGGCGATGAGGAACGAGATCAGCACGGCCGGGCCGACGCCGGCGATGCCGGCCGAGTCGTCGCCGTGCGCGACGCTGCCGGCGAGGGCGAAGATCCCGGCGCCGATGATGCCGCCGATGCCGATGGCGGTCAGCTGCCACAGGCCCAGGGTGCGTTTCAGGCCACCGCTTTCCGAAGTGTCCTGGATCTGGTCGATCGGCTTGCGCCGGAAGATGCCGGAGCTGGAACCCAAGCCTCCTGGAGCGGACGTCATCGTCTCCCGAACGTCGCGGTGGACGGGCCCGGATCACGGACCCAACGCGGGAACCTACCGCCAACTCCGCGCGGGTACAGCCTGAGCGCGTCAGCCCGCCGCGGTGTCCTCGCTCACGGTCTCCGACGCCGTCGCCGCGGCCCGCTTGGCCTGGGTGGTCCGGACCGCGCTCGCCGCGAAGTAGGTGAGCAGCTCCGAGATCTCCACCGGGTCGTCCAGCTGCGGGCAGTGCCCCCAGTCCTCGCGGACCAGCAGCCTGCTGTGCGGCACCAGCGTGTGCAGCTGACGCCCGGACGCGGCGGTGACGAGCTTGTCCTTGCCGCACGCGACGACCAGCAGCGGCACCTTCACCGACTCGAGCCGGTAGGCGTCGGCCAGCTCCGCGACGAGCTGCCGGGCCTGCTCCAGCCGGCTCTTGGTCGCACGGTAGTCCGGGAAGAGCGCGGTGAAGCGCTGCACCTGCAGCGCGTCGGCCGCGGCGGAGTCGGCGTAGAGCAGCCGCGGGACGACCTGCTCGGCGACCTTGCGCACCAGGAAGCCCGGCACCGGGACCGGCAGCGCCGAGTACAGCCGCAGCGGCAGCGGGTAGCGCGCGACGGTCCGGATCAGCCACGAGTCGACGAAGCCGGGCGCGGCGATCGAGACGACGCCGGAGATCGGCAGGCGGCCGTTCTGCGCCGCGCGCAGGCTCATGGTGCCGCCGAGGGAGTTGCCGGCCAGCACGACCGAGCCGAGCACGGCCTGCTCGCGGACGACGGCGGTGGCGAACGCGTCGAGCTGGGGCAGCATCGGGCCGGGTCGCAGTGGCTGCGCGTCCCCGAACCCGGGCAGATCGACCGCGACGGCGGGGATCCCGGCGGCCGCGAGCTGCTCCAGGGCGGGGCGCCAGGTGTCGGCGCTGTCGCAGTAGCCGTGCAGCAGCACCAGGCGCGGCGCGCTCGGCCGGACGTGGGGCGTGGCCGCGCGGCGGCGCAGCGAGCGACGGGGGAGTTCCGGGTCCGGGGTGAGGTCTCCGACCTCCAGGACGCGGGTGCGGACGCCGGCGTAACGCCGGAAGGAGACCCGGATCGGGTCCGGGTCGCTGCTGGACCGGCCGCCCGGTCCAGCCGAGGCGGGCCGCTTCGTTGCGGTCATGACTACAGATTAGCTTGCGGGCATTGGGTTTTGGTCGATTTTAGGTGCTAACGACCAGATCTCGAACTGAGTACGTTAGAGATTCACCAGATGGCGAGCCGGGCGGAACAAGGTGATCCGCCCAGCTCAGCGGCCCTCTAGCGGGTGAAGACGATCTTGCCGGCGGTGTCGCCGTCGAGCATCGCCCGGAACCCCTTAGGGGCCTCGGTGAAGGGCAGTTCGGCGCCGATCTGGGGTCGCACCCCGGTCAGGTCGAGGTAGGCGAGCAGGTCCGTGAGCTCGTCGCGGGTGCCCATGGTCGACCCGGCGACGCGCAGCTGGAGGAAGAACACGCGCTGCAGCTCCGCGTTCGCGTCGGGGCCGCTGGTCGAGCCGGAGACCACGATGATCCCGCCCGGTTTGAGCGATTTGACCGAATGTGACCAGGTCGCCTTGCCGACGGTCTCGAACACGGCGTCGACGCGCTCGGGCAGCCGGGCGCCCGATTCGAACGTCTGGTGGGCGCCGAGGCTCGAAGCGAGCGCGCGCTTCTCCTCGCTGCGGCCGGTCACCCAGACCCGGAACCCGGCCGCGCGGCCGAGCTGCACCAGCGCCGTCGAGACGCCGCCGGAGGCGCCCTGCACCAGCATCGTCTGGCCCGGCCGCAGCCCCGACTTCACGAAGAGCATCCGGTAGGCGGTCAGCCACGCCGTGCCCATCGTGGCGGCCTCGGCGAAGCTGAGCGCGGCGGGCTTCGGGACGACGTTGCGGGCCGGCACGACGACCTGGTCGGCGAAGGTGCCCTGGTGCTTCTCGGTGAGCAGCGTCCGCTTCGGGTCGAGGGTGTCGTCGCCCTGCCAGCCCGGCGCGTTGATCACGGAGTGGAGCACGACCTCGGAGCCGTCGTCGAGGGTCCCGGCGCCGTCGCAGCCGAGGATCATCGGGAACTGCTCGGGCTTGATCCCCACACCCCGCAGCGTCCAGAGGTCGTGCATGTTGAGGCTGGCCGCCTTGACGTGCACGCGGACCCAGCCGTCCGGCACATCGGGTTCGGGTCGCTCGCCGACGACGAGCGAGTCCAGGGGGCTGTCGGCGTTGGGTTCCTGCGCGTACACGGCGAACATGTCCTGCAACGTACCGCCCCTGGCACGCGGGGGCAGCAGAGCGCGCGTAGGCTCACACCGTGTTCAACGGGCTTGCCGACTGGTGGGACGGGGTCGAGCTGTGGCTCGCCCAGGCCTGGTTCCCGGTCCAGTTCGTGCTGGTCATGGTGGTCGTCGTGCCGCTGTGCCTGGCCGCCGCGTGGGTTCTCGACAAGCTCGTCGGGCTGTTCGCCCGCCGGCTCGCGCCCGGGCGTGACGACGACCGCTCCGACACCCCGTCCTAGGCTGGCGCACCATGTTCAACCGAAGGCGGATCACCGCCGCCCTGATCGGGCTCCTCGTGCTGGTTCTCGGGGGCTGGCTGGTCAAGGACGTCGTCAGCGACGGCTCCCCGGCGACCCCTGCCCCGAGCGGCACGCCGGGCACGTCGGCGAGCGCGCCGGCCAAGGGCGGTGCGGCCGTGCCGGGCGCGGACTCCGGGCTGCCGGTCAAGGCGCTCTCGGCGTTGCCCCCGCAGGCCGGGGACACGTGGAAGCTGATCGAAAAGGGCGGGCCGTACCCGTACCCGCGCAACGACGACGTCGTGTTCGAGAACCGCGAGAAGCGGTTGCCCGGCAAGAAGTCCGGCTATTACCACGAGTACACCGTGAAGACCCCGGGCAGTGCCGACCGCGGCGCGCGGCGGCTGATCACGGGGCAGGCGCACGAGCTGTACTACACCGGCGACCACTACGCGTCGTTCGTCGTCGTGGACCCGGCCCGATGAGCGCCTCGGAGCAGGCGAAGGCCGCCGCGGAAGAGGCCTTCGGCCGGGGCGCGTACCCGCACCTGGTGAACTCGCACCCGACCGTGGACAAGGCCAGCACGCTGAGCGCGTTCGCCGCCGCACTGTCCTTTCCGGACTACTTCGGCCACAACCTCGACGCGCTGTACGACTGCCTGACCGACCTTTCCTGGCTGCCGCCGGGGGAGCACGTGCTGATCTGGCCGGGCTCGGACGCGCTGCGCAAGGCCGAACCCAAGACGTACCTGGCGATCCGCAGCGTGCTCTCCGACGCGCAGCGCGCGCTCGGCCCGAGCGGGCGCAGCGCCGGTTCGTGGCGGCTCACCGTCGTGCTGCCGGACGCCTGAGCGGCGTCCCGCGGGCTTGACCGTGCGGATGACCGGCCGGGGGCGGTCGCGCTCGGCAGTGGCCTTCGGCAGCAGCGCCCCAATGTGGCGTTGGGTGCGTGGGGCGCACCGAACGCCACATTGGGTGCGTGGGACGCAACCAACGCCACATTGGGGCGGTTCAGTCCTGGGGGACCCAGTTCGGCTTGCGCTTCTGGGCGAAGGCCAGGATGCCCTCCTGGCCTTCTTCGCTCGCGAAGAACTTCGCCGACAGCCCGAGCATCTCCTCGAACCCCTCCGACGGCGTCGCCGGGCGGGGGCGGCTCAGCAGTGCCTTCGTCTCGGCCAGCGCCTTCGGCCCGCCCGCCGCCAGCGCCTTGACGAACCGGGCCACTTCGGCGTCGAGATCGGAGGTCGCGGAGTTCAGCAGGCCGATCTCCACCGCGCGGCGCGCGTCGAACGTGTCGCCCGTCAGGAACAGTTCGTGCGCCGCGCGGGTGTTCAGCCGGGGGAGGACCGTCAGCGAGATGACCGCCGGGACCACGCCGATGCGGACCTCCGAGAAGGCGAACGTCGCTTCCGGCACGGCCACCGCGATGTCGCACGCCGCCACCATGCCGATGCCGCCTGCCCGGGCGGGGCCGGCCAGGCGGGCGACCACCGGCTTCGGGCTGGTCCACAGCTGCTCGAGGATCTTCGGGAACTCGTTCACGCCCTGGTCGCCCGCGCCGGCGCCGCGAGCCTCCTTGAGGTCCATCCCCGCGCAGAACACCGGGCCCGTGTGGGTCAGCACGATCACCCGCACGGCATCGTCGGCCGCCGCGGCGGCCAGCGAGGAAGACAGTTCGCGGCGCAGCTGCGCCGAAAGCGCGTTGCGGTTGTGCGGGGAGTCCAGGGTGATCGTGGCGGTGCCGCCCACCACGTCGTAGTGCACCAGTTCGTCAGCCATGACCGACACCCTTGCACACTCGCCGCGCGCCGCCGCTGTTACGCGGGCCACCCCGTGGGTGTGGGCCCCACGGGGTGGCCCGGACGGTCAGCCGATCGTCGTCGTGGTGAAGACCGGGCTGGGGTTGGGGAAGCAGGCCGTCGGCGCGGTGATGTCGCCGATGATGGTGCCCGCCACGGCCTTGAAGGTCAGGCCTGGGTCGCTGTAGCTGGTGCCGGACAGCTTCGTCTCGATGGTGCCCGACTGGCCGGCGGTCAGGTGGGCGGTGACGGTGGGCAGTTCGAAGGTGGCACCCCCGGCGATCGGGCCGGGGAAGCTCAAGGTGGCGACCCCGTTCGCGACGGCGATCGTGGGTGCGGTCGAGCCGAGGCCGGAGCCGCCGGTGAGGTCGGCGCCGACGTAGGTCGAGTTCGCCGGGATCGGGAACTTCAGCGCGAAGGTGTTGATGTTCTTGACGGTGTTCCCGCTGACCTGGCTCGGCACCGTGTTCGGTGCCGGGTCGATGACGACGTCGAACGCGCCACCGGGCGCGACCGTGGCGGGCGCGGTGACGTCGGCGTCCTGGTTGAGCGACACCTGCTGCGGCCCGACGATCGGTGCGTTGGCCTGGCAGTCGAAGGCGATGGTGGTGGCCGCCGAAGCCGGGGCGGCGAGGGCGATCGGAAGGACCGCGGCCGCCGTCAGGGCAGCCAGCCAGGAAAAGTGAAGCGCTTTCATCTGTATCCACCTACCTGCGGTTTTGGAGGGGAGGAAAGAAAGCCGCGCAGCGCTTAGAGAGTTACCGGCAAGTTAACTAGCGCGTCAAGGATTTACCGTTGCCATGCGCGCAGGGTGACCGCAAATGTGAATAAGACTCGCCTTTTGGCGGTGTTGCCGGCAGCTAGACGCGCTGGCGGAGCAGTCCGCTCACCGCGGTGGCGTACCGGCTGATGACGACGTCGGCGACGCGCGGGTCGTCGGCCAGGGGCTCCGCGATGAACGCCCGGGGGTCGGCCTCGAGGGCCAGCCGGGCGATCCGGTCGGGCAGCAGGCCCGGCGCGAGGAACCACGACGCCACGACCAGGTGCCGCACGCCGCGGGCGCGCAACCGGGCGGCGGCCGCGGGGATGTCCGGCTGGGCCGCGGAAGCGAACGTCTCGCTCACCGGAAAGCCCAGCCGCTCTTCCCAGCGTGCGGCCAGGGAAGCGACAACAGCGTTGGCCGACGCGTTCGACGAGCCCACCGCGCTCAGCAGCACGCCCGTCCCGCGCCGGCGAGGCGCGGAAGCCAACCGGTCAAGGGCCACCGCTTGCAGCGCGGGGTCGGCACCCAGCACGTCCGACACCTGGACGCGGAAGCCCGGGCACTCCGCCGTCACCGAGTCGATCAGCGCCGGCAGATCCACCCGCGCGTGGAACGCGCTGCCGAGCAGCAGCGGCACCACGATCGCCGTCCGGTGGCCCGACGCGTACAACGAGCGCAGCACGTCCGTGACGCGGGGTGAGGACAGGTCCAGAAAGGACTCGTGCACCGAAAGCCCCGGCGCCTGCGCGCGCACGACGTCGACGAGCGCCCGCACGGTCGCGGCCGAGCGGGGATCACGACTGCCGTGCGCGACGGCGACCAGGGGTGGCGTCACGAGAAGCGCTCACCCACCAGGCCCGCGGCGAGGGTGTCGCCGTCCTTCGGGTCGATCACGAGGAACGCGCCGGTGCGCGGGCTGACGCCGTAGTCGTCGACGCCCAGCTCCTCGGCCAGCCGCAGCGTGACGAGCCCGATGTCGTTGAGCTCCAGCGTGGCCGGAGCGTCCACACTGGACAGTGCCTGCTCGTCGAACCGCGCGTGCAGCTCGCCGGCCAGCGCCTGCACCGTGCGGGCGCCGTGCTTGACGAGCACGCGCGCACCCGCCTTGAGCGGCTTCGACGACAGCCAGCACAGCGTGCCGGTGATCTCGTCGGTGATCCGCGGCGGCGCGTCCGCGGCGGCGATCAGGTCGCCGCGGGAGATGTCGATGTCGTCGGCGAGCAGCAGCGTCACCGAAGTCCCGGCGCCGGCCTCTTCGAGCGGTCCGTCGGCGGTGTCGATGCGCTCGACGCGGCTGCGGATGCCCTGCGGCAGCACGACGATCTCGTCGCCCGGGCGGACCGTGCCCGCGGCGATCTGGCCCGCGTAGCCGCGGTAGTCCGGGTACTCCGGGGTGCGCGGGCGGATCACGTACTGCACCGGGAAGCGCAGCGCCGAGTCGTGCGGGTCGGGCGCGACCGGCACGTCCTCCAGGTGCTCCAGCAGGCTCGGGCCGCTGTACCACGGTGTCCGCTCCGAGCGCGTCGCGACGTTGTCGCCCTCAAGCGCCGACACGGGGATCGCGAGCACCGAGCCCTGGGGGTACCCCAGCGTTTCGGCGTGCGAAGCGAACTCCTTCGCGATCACGGTGAACGTCGCCTCGTCGTAGTCGACCAGGTCGATCTTGTTCACCGCGAGCACCAGCTGCGGCACGCCCAGCAGGGCCAGCACCGCCGCGTGTCGCCGGGTCTGCTCGATGACGCCCTTGCGCGCGTCGACCAGCAGCACGGCCAGCTGCGCGGTCGACGCGCCGGTCACCGTGTTGCGCGTGTACTGCACGTGCCCGGGCGTGTCCGCCAGCACGAACGACCGCTTCGGCGTGGCGAAGTACCGGTACGCGACGTCGATGGTGATGCCCTGCTCGCGTTCCGAGCGCAGGCCGTCGACGAGCAGGGACAGGTCCGGAGTGGACAGTCCCTTGTCGACGGACGCGCGGGTGACCGCGTCGAGCTGGTCGGCGAGCACCGACTTGGTGTCGTAGAGCAGCCGGCCGACCAAAGTGGACTTGCCGTCGTCGACGCTCCCGGCCGTGGCCAGGCGAAGCAGCGAGCTCATCAGAAGTACCCCTCACGCTTGCGGTCTTCCATGGCCGCCTCGGACATCCGGTCGTCGGCGCGGGTGGCGCCGCGTTCGGTGAGCCGCGACGCCGACACCTCGGCGATGACGTCTTCGACGGTGGTCGCGGTGGACTCGATCGCCCCGGTGCACGACCCGTCGCCGACGGTCCGGTAGCGGACGGTCAGCTCGCGGACCTCTTCGCCGGGGCGCGAGCCGCCCCACGGGCCTTCGGCCAGCAGCATCCCGTCGCGCAGGTACACCTCGCGCTGGTGCGCGTAGTAGATCGACGGCAGCTCGACCTTCTCGCGGGCGATGTAGTTCCAGACGTCGGCCTCGGTCCAGTTGGACAGCGGGAAGACGCGGACCTGTTCGCCCGGGCGGTGCCGGCCGTTGTAGAGGTTCCACAGCTCGGGCCGCTGCCGGCGCGGTTCCCACTGGCCGAAGGCGTTGCGGAGGCTGAAGATCCGCTCCTTCGCCCGGGCGCGCTCCTCGTCGCGGCGGCCGCCGCCGAACACGGCGTCGAACTTGTTCTCCGAGATGGTGTCGAGCAACGGCGTGGTCTGCAGCGGGTTGCGCATCCCGTCCGCGCGCTCCTCGAGCCGTCCGTCGTCGATCCAGTCCTGGACCTTCGCGACGACCAGGCGCAGGCCGTGGCGCTCGACGACCCGGTCGCGGAACTCGATGACCTCGTCGAAGTTGTGCCCGGTGTCGACGTGCAGCAGCGGGAACGGCACCGGCGCCGGCCAGAACGCCTTGATCGCCAGGTGCAGCAGCAGCGTCGAGTCCTTGCCGCCGGAGAAGAGGATCACCGGCCGGTCGAACTCGCCTGCCACTTCGCGGAAGATGTGGATGGCCTCGGATTCGAGCGCGGCCAAGTTGTCCTGTGCCGCATCGGTAGCGGGTTCCAGTGTTGTCATGCGTCCCTCGGTGTCTGACATCAGCCGTGCAGTCCGCACTCGGTCTTCGACTGACCCGCCCACCGGCCGCTGCGCGGGTCCTGGCCCGGCTCCACGCGGGCCGTGCAGGGCGCGCAGCCGATCGACAGGTAGCCGATCGACACCAGCGGGTTCTCGAGGATCCCGTGCTCGCGGATGTAGCCGTTGAACTCGTCGTCGGTCCACGCGGCGATCGGGTTGACCTTCACCAGGCCGTTGCGGTCGTCCCAGGTGACGATCGGGGTGTTCGCGCGGGTCGGCGCGTCGACGCGGCGGACGCCGGTCACCCACGCCGAGTAGTTCGCCAGGGTCTTGCGCAGCGGCACGACCTTGCGGAGGTTGCAGCACAGCGCCGGGTCGCGGTCGTGCAGCTTCTCGCCGTACTCCGCGTCCTGCTCGGCGACGCTCTGCCCGGCCTGGGCGTTGACGATCTTCACGCCCGGGTAGACCGTCTGGACGGCGTCCCGCGTGCCGATGGTCTCCGGGAAGTGGTAGCCGGTCTCCAGGAAGAGAACGTCCACATCGGACTTCACCTTCGTGGCGAGGTCGATCAGCACGGCGTCCTGCATGTTGGACGCCACGATGAAGTCGTCGCCGAACGTCTCGACGGTCCAGCGGATCGCTTCGTCCGCGGTGGCGTCGGCGAGTTCTTTCGAAGCGCGCTCGGCGAGGGTCTTGTAGTCGGCGGTGGCGGTCATCGGGAAACCTCCGGAAGGGACAGGCCGAGGAACTTGACCGAGAAAACCCGGCGACAGGCCGAACACAGCCAGCCGCCGTTCTCTTCCGGCCGCAGGTCCTCGTCGCCGCAGTACGGGCAGTGGTAGGGCACCGCGCGTTCGGGGGAAGTCACTGCAGGGCGCTTTCCTCGGCGCGCGCGGCCCACTGCGGGAACCGTTCGCCGGGTTCGCGCCCGGCGACGTAGTTGCGCACGACGCGCTCGACGTACCCGGTCAGCTCGCCCGAAGTCACCTTGTGGCCACGCAGTTTCCGGCCGAACCCGGCGTCGAGGCCGAGCCCGCCGCCGAGGTGCACCTGGAAACCCTCGACCTGGTTGCCGTCGGCGTCGGTGACGATCTGGCCCTTGAGGCCGATGTCCGCGGTCTGGATCCGCGCGCAGGAGTTGGGGCAGCCGTTGAGGTGCACGGTGACCGGCGTGTCGAGGCCGTCCTGGATGTCCGCGAGCGACTTCTCCAGGTCCGCGACGAGCTGCTGCGCGCGGGCCTTCGTCTCGACGATCGCGAGCTTGCAGAACTCCAGGCCGGTGCAGGCCATCACGCTGCGCCGCCACGGCGACGGCTTCGTCTCCAGCCCGATCTCGGCCAGCTCCGCCTGGAGCGTCTCGACCTGCTCCTTCGCGACGTCGAGCACGACCAGCTTCTGCTGCGGGGTGAGCCGGACGCGGCCGGACCCGGCCCGCTCGGCGGCTTTGGCGACGGCGACCAGGGTGCCCCCGGAGACGCGGCCGGCGATCGGTGCCGCGCCGAGGTAGAACTTGCCGTCGACCTGCGGGTGCACGCCGACGTGGTCGATCGGGACGGCCGGGTCGGCCGGCGGCGGGCCGTCGATCAGCTCACGCTCGAGGTACTCGTCCTGCAGCACCTGGCGGAACTTCTCCGCGCCCCAGTCCTTGACCAGGAACTTGATCCGGGCCCGCGAGCGCAGCCGGCGGTAGCCGTAGTCGCGGAAGATCGAAATGACGCCTTCCCAGACGTCGGGCACCTCGTCGAGCGGGACCCAGGCGCCGAGGCGCTGCCCGAGCATCGGGTTGGTGGACAGGCCGCCGCCGACCCAGACGTCGAAGCCGGGGCCGTGCTCCGGGTGGTCCACGCCGACGAAGGCGACGTCGTGGATCTCGTGCGCGACGTCGGGCTGGCCGGAGACGGCGGTCTTGAACTTGCGCGGCAGGTTCGCGAACTCGGGCTTGCCGATGTAGCGGCGCTTGATCTCGTCGATCGCCGGGGTGCCGTCGATGACCTCGTCCGCCGCGATGCCCGCGACCGGCGAGCCGAGGATGACGCGCGGGCTGTCGCCGCAGGCCTCCATCGTGGTCATGCCGGCGTTCTCGAGCTTCGCCCAGATCGTCGGGACGTCCTCGATGCGGATCCAGTGGTACTGGATGTTCTGCCGGTCGGTGATGTCGGCGGTGTCGCGCGCGTACGCCTGCGAGATCTCGCCGAGCACGGTGAGCTGCTCGGTGCTCAGCACGCCGCCGTCGAGCCGGACGCGCAGCATGAAGTAGCGGTCGTCGAGCTCTTCGGGCTCCAGCGTCGCGGTGCGGCCGCCGTCGATGCCCGGCTTGCGCTGGGTGTAGAGGCCGAACCAGCGGAACCGGCCACGCAGGTCACCCGGGTCGATCGCGTCGAACCCGCGGTGGGCGTAGATGTTCTCGATCCGCGCCCGCACGTTGAGCGGGTGGTCGTCCTTCTTCGACCGCTCGTTCGGGTTCAGCGGCTCCCGGTAACCGAGCGCCCACTGCCCCTCGCCGCGCTTCTGCTTGGCGCGCGCTGGGCGGGCGGGGGTCTGGCGCGTGGGCGTGGCCATGGCGGCGTCCTCCGAGAGGCTTTCGTGGCAGCGGAGGACCACCGGCTCGCGGGTTTCCTCCGACGCCGGCTGTCCAGGTTCGTGGCAGGTGGTGGCGATCGGTGAGTCAGCGAACGGGTACGCAGAGGGCGCTGGCGACCCGCAGGAGGTCGACGTGGCGGCGGGCCACGAGGAGAACACCGGCACGAGTCACGGCGTCAGCGTGCCACGCGTCCACGATGTGATCCAAGCTTGCCCGAATACTGGGAGCAGGGTCACCCGCCTGGGAGAATGCGGTCGACCAGCAGGCCCACGACCTGCGCGTCCGAGTACTCGGCGAAAGCTTCCGGCAATGTCAACCGCTCGACGGTCAGGCCGGTCAGGGCCAGATAGAGCAGCAGGACCTCGTCCCGCCCGCCGGGCAGTCCCGCGGCTTCGTGGAAGCCCGCGCTGAGCTCGAAGCTCTCCCGGACGGTCGAGGTCAGCGCCGCCGCCAGCCCGGGGCGCCGGTTCGCTTCCAGGCGCAGTTCGAGCAGGGCGAGGTAGGAGCTTCGGCGGGTGGTCAGCCGGGTCATCAGGTCGCCGAGCAGCGCGGCGACCCGGCCGGTCGAGGGCTCTTCGGCCCGCGGATCGGCCACCACCTCCTCCGGCGCGGACAGCCGGACGTGCACGCGCTCACCGGCTTCGGCCAGCAGCTGGTCGCGGTCGCGGAAGTAGTTCGACGTCGTCCCCGGCGGCACGCCGGCTTCGGTGTCCACCGCGCGGTAGGTCAGCCCGCGCGCGCCGTCCCGGGCGAGGACCTCGATGGCCGCGTCCGTCAGGGCGGTCCGCCGTTCGGTGTTCTGCCGCACCCGTTCCTCCTTGCCCGCTTCAAACCACTATGGTTAGAGTACTACAGATAGAGTGGTTTGAACGAGAGGAACTGGGGATGCAGGTCAAGGGTTTCGGGGCGGGGTACCTGGTCGACGACGTCGCCGCGACCACCCGCTTCTACCGGGACGTGATCGGGCTGCCGGTCACGGTCGAGCTGGACTGGTTCGCCAGCATCAACGCGGGTGCGCCCGGCTACGAAATCAGCTTCGTGCAGCGCGGGCACGAGTCGGTCCCGCCGGCCTACCGCGCGCCGGAGACGTCGGGGCTGATGTTCGGGCTCGTCGTCGACGACGCCGCGGCCGAGGCGAAGCGACTGGTGGCGGCGGGTGTGGAGCTGGTCACGCCGGTCGTCGACGAGCTGTACGGACAGCGGCACTTCTACCTCGCGGATCCCAACGGTGTGCTGCTCGACGTCATCGAGATGATCGCGCCCGACCCGGACTGGGCGGCGGCGAACCTCCCGGCGTCGTAAGGGACAATCGGGGGGTGCCCGTGCTGCGTTCCGACCCCGCCACCCCGATCGACCCGGCGCTGCCCGACAGCGCGCTGAAGGGGCTCGGCAGCAGAACGTTCGGGGTCTACGTGCACGTCCCGTTCTGCGCGACGCGCTGCGGCTACTGCGACTTCAACACCTACACCGCGGGCGAGCTCGACTCCGGCTCGTCGCCGCAGTCGTGGCTCGAAGGGCTGCGGCGCGAGCTGGAGCTCGCCGCACGCGTGCTGGTCGTGCCGCCCGCCGCCGACACGGTGTTCGTCGGCGGCGGGACGCCGTCGCTGCTCGGCGCCGACGGTCTCGCCTCGGTGCTCGGCGCCGTCCGCGACGTCTTCGGGCTCGCTCCCGGCGCGGAGGTGACGACGGAGTCGAACCCGGAGTCGACGTCGCCGGAGTTCTTCGCCGGGATCCGCGAAGCCGGGTACACGCGCGTCTCGCTCGGCATGCAGTCGGCCGCGCAGCACGTGCTGAAGATCCTCGACCGCGTGCACACCCCGGGCCGGCCGGGCAAGGCCGCCGCCGAGGCGCGCGCGGCCGGGTTCGAGCACGTGAACCTCGACGTGATCTACGGCACGCCCGGCGAGCGCCCGGACGACCTGCTCGCGACGCTCGACGCCGTGCTGGCCGCGGGCGTCGACCACGTGTCGGCGTACGCGCTGATCGTCGAGGAGGGCACGGCGCTGGCCCGCCGGGTGCGCCGCGGCGAGCTGCCCGCGCCGGACGACGACGTGCTGGCCGCGGACTACGAGATGATCGACGCCACGCTGTCGGCGGCGGGGCTGCGCTGGTACGAGGTGTCGAACTGGGCGGCCTCCGACGCCGCCCGCTGCCGCCACAACCTCGGCTACTGGCGCGGCGACGACTGGTGGGGCGCCGGGCCGGGCGCTCACAGTCACGTCGGCGGCGTGCGCTGGTGGAACGTCAAGCACCCGGCGCGCTACGCCGCGCTGCTGGCCGCCGGCGACTCGCCCGCGGGCGGGCGCGAGGTGCTCACCGACGACGACCAGCACCTCGAGCGGATCATGCTCGAACTGCGCGTCGCCGAAGGACTTCCGCTGGACGTGCTGGACGAGCCGGGCCTCGCGGAGGCCAGGGCGGCGGCGGCCGAAGGCCTGCTCGATCCGTCCGCTTTGGACTCGCGGGGCCGCGCGGTGCTCACCGACCGCGGGCGGCTGCTGGCCGACGGCGTCGTCCGGCGCCTGGCGGGCTGACGGGATTAAATCGCCGGACCCGGTCGTTGCTTGTATCGAGCAACGACTTCGAGGAGGGCCCATGGCGCGCGCGATCAGGTTCGACGAGTACGGCGACGTGGACGTCCTCCGGGTGGAGAGCGTCCCGCGGCCGGCACCGGGACGGGGGCAGGTGCTCGTCGAGGTCCGCGCCGCCGGGATCAACCCGGGCGAGGCCGCCATCCGGCGGGGGTTCCTGCACGAGCGCTGGCCGGCGACGTTCCCGTCCGGGCAGGGCAGCGACTTCGCCGGCGTCGTCGCGGAACTCGGCGACGGCGTCGAGGAGATCGCGGTCGGCGACGAGGTGATCGGCTTCGTGCACACGCGCTCGAGCCACGCGGACCACGTCGTGGCGGAGGCTTCGGACCTCACTCCGCGGCCGGACGGGGTGTCGTGGGAGGCCGCCGGTGCGCTGTTCGTCGCCGGCACCACCGCCTACGCCGCGGTGGCCGCGGTGTGCCCGCGTGAGGGCGACACGGTCGTCGTCTCGGGCGCCGCCGGCGGCGTCGGATCGCTGGCGGTCCAGCTCGCGAAGCTGGCCGGGGCCACGGTGATCGGCCTGGCCGGGGAAGCGAACCACGACTGGCTGCGCGAGTTCGGCGTCATCCCGGTGTCCTACGGCGACGGCGTTCTCGACCGGATCAAGGAAGCGGCGCCGGACGGTGTGCACGCGTTCGTCGACACCTTCGGCTCCGGCTACGTGGACCTGGCGCTGCACCTGGGGATCCACCCCGGGCGGATCGACACGATCATCGACTACGAGGCGGCGGCCAAGTACAACGTGAAGACCGATGGCAACATGGCGGGAGCGTCGGCCGAGGTGCTGCGGGAGCTGAGCCTGCTGGTGGGCAAGGGACTCCTGGACGTGCCGATCGCGCGCGTCTACCCGCTGGACGAAGTGCGCGAGGCCTACCGCGAGCTGGAGAAGCGGCACACGCGCGGCAAGATCGTCCTGCGCCCCTAGTTCTTCGCTGCCAGGACCTTCAGGCCGGCGAGGTAGACGTCGAGGGCGAACTCGAGGCGTTCGGTCGCGGTCTCGGCCGAGAAGAACTCGCCGATGTGCAGCATGTTCGGGAACGCGTCCGGGGGCAGTGACCGCATGTACGCCACCATCTGCTCGCCGCGTTTCGCCGTCTCGGCTTCGTCGATGTCGCCCCACGTCCAGCCGCTCGCTTCGTAGGCGTACGCCTTGGCGTAGAGGGCCAAGGCGTCGCCGGCGAACGTCGCCTGCTTGAGGGTCAGGCCGCCCGCGCGCAGCAGGGCGAGCATCGCCTCGCCCTGCCGCAGCGAGCTCGGCGTCACGGGCACGGCGATGTCCCACGCCACCCGGGCGATGCCGGGATGGGCGACCATCACCCGGATCTGGCCGCGGACGAGCTCCTTGACCTGCTCGTCCCAGCGCGCCGGGTCCGGCTCCGGGATCGGCGCTTCGGCGAGCACGGCGTCGAGCATCAGCTCCGCCAGCTCGTCCTTGTTGGCCACGTGCGCGTAGAGCGACGCCGGTCCCGTTTCCAGCTCCTGCGCGACCCGCCGCATGGTGACCGCGTCCAGGCCTTCCTCGGCCAGGATCGCCAGCGCCGTCTTCACGACGAGCTCCTGCGAGAGCGCGGGCTTCGCGGCACGGCGGCGCGGGGTGCTGCGCCACGGCGGTGGGGGAACGGTCACGCGAACACTGTACTTGACGCGAACATTGTTCGTATGTAGAACGGTGTTCGTCAAACGAACAGCGTTCGTGAAGGGGACCTCATGACCACCACCACCGCCGAAGCCGACGTCCGCGCCGTGCTCGACCGCCTCGCCGAGGCCTGGAACTCCGGAGATGCCGCCGCGTACGGGCGGCTCTTCACCGAGGACGCGGACTACGTCACGTTCTTCGGGCTCAACTTCCCCGGTCGCGAGGCGATCGAGAGCTCGCACCGCGCCCTCTTCGAGGGGCCGCTCAAGGGTTCCAAGCTGACCGGGCAGCTCGGCGCGTCGGCGAAGGTGCGGTTCGTCCGCCCGGACGTCGCCGTGGTCGTCGCCGGCGGCGGTTCGTCGCTCACCGGGGCGGACACGACGGACGAGGGCCGCGAGTCGACCGTCGGCTTCGTGCTCGTCCAGGAGGACGGCGAGTGGCTGATCACGGCGTTCCAGAACACGCGCGTCTCGGATCCGCGCGGGTGAAAACGCTTGCGGAGGCGTCGGGGGTCGTCGCACGGCCGCCGGCCGAGGTGTTCGAGGCGGTGCGGCGCCGGGTGACCGGGGGTGGCTATCCGATGCGGACGGAGGTCGACCGCGAGCGGGGGTTCCTCGCGGTGCAGGGCGGCTGGTGGTACCGCGGCGAGTACCGCGTCACGGCCGATCCGGGCGGCGCGCGGGTCGAGCACCGGGTGGTCAACGCGGCGACCCGGGGACGCTGGGGAGTCCCGTTGGCCAACCGGTTCTTCCTCGGGTTCCGCACTCGGACGGCTGTCGCTTTCGCCCGGATGCTCGAAGAACTGGCCACACCTGAGTAGGCGACGGCTCATTTCGGCGCGTAGGCTGAGTTAGGTAAGCCTTAGTGCCGGAACCCTCGTTGGAGTTGTCGAATGGCTGAAGCACCCCGTCGGTCCGGGCGTCCCGCGGTGCGGCTGCGGGTGCTGCGCACCGAGCGGCTGACCCCGCACATGATCCGGATCGTGGCGGGCGGCGAGGGCATCGCCGGCTTCACGCCCAACGCGTTCACCGACGCCTACGTGAAGGTGCTGTTCAAGGTCCCGGACGTCGAGTACCCGGAGCCGTTCGACGTCCAGGAGTGCCGGGCCACGCTGCCGCGAGAGCACTGGCCGCGGATGCGGTCCTACACCGTCCGGGCGTTCGACCCGCAGGCCGGCGAGCTCGTCCTCGACTTCGTCCACCACGGTGACGAGGGCATCGCCGGCCCGTGGGCGGCCTCGGCGCAGCCGGGGGACGAACTGCTGCTGTCCGGCCCCGGGGGCGCGTACGCGCCGGGCACCGAGGCGGACTGGCACCTGCTGGCCGGGGACGAAAGCGCGTTGCCGGCCATCGCGGCGTCGCTCGAAGCGCTCCCGCCCGGCGTCCCGGCGCACGCGGTGATCCTGGTCGAGAACGCCGACGAGGAGCAGCCGCTGGCCACGAAGGCCGACGCGCAGATCACCTGGCTGCACCGCTCGTCCGGGGGCGACGTCGCCGCGGCGGTGCGGGAGCTGCCGTGGCGCGAAGGCGTCGTCCAGGCGTTCGTGCACGGCGAAGCGGGGTTCGTCCGCGACCTGCGGCGGTACCTGCTCGACGAGCGCGGGGTGCGGCGCGAGCTGCTGTCGATCTCGGGGTACTGGCGCCTCGGGAAGAACGACGAAGCCTGGCGTGAGGAGAAGGCGGCCGAACGGGCCCGCGAGAAGTAACCTCGCCGCATGGCGAACCTCAAGGTGGACGTCGAGCCGGCCGAGGCCGGGTTCGACGCGGACCGGCTCAAGCGGGTCGACGCGCACTTCGACCGGTATGTCGAGAACGGTCGGCTGCCGGGCTGGCTCGCGGTGGTGAGCAGGCACGGCCGGATCGTGCACCTCGGCCGCGGTGGGCACAGCGACGTCGAAGCGGGCACGCCGGTGGAGACCGACACGCTGTGGCGGATCTTCTCGATGACCAAGCCGATCACGTCGGTCGCCGCGATGATCCTCGCCGAAGAGGGCCTGCTGGAGCTGGACGACCCGATCTCGCAGTGGCTGCCGGAGTTCGCTTCGCCGCGGGTGTTCGTCAAGGGGTCGGCACTGAAGCCGTACACCGAGCCGGCGACGGAGCCCATCCGCGTCTGGCACCTGCTGACCCACACGGCGGGCCTGACTTACGGCTTCCACCACGGCCACCCGGTGGACGCGATCTACCGCAAGGCCGGGTTCGAATGGGGGACGCCGCCGGGTGCGGACCTGGCGTCCTGCTGCGAGCAGTGGGCTTCGCTGCCGCTGCTGTTCCAGCCGGGCGCGGAGTGGAACTACTCGATCGCCACGGACGTCCTCGGGCGCGTCGTCGAAGTGGTTTCGGGCCAGTCCCTCGACGAGTTCTTCGCCTCGCGGATCTTTTCGCCGCTGGGCATGACGGACACGGGTTTCGTGGCTTCCTCGGTGTCCCGGCTGGCTTCGCTGTACGTGCCGGACCCGGCTTCGGGCCGGGCGGTCAGGAACGAGGCGTTCGGCCGCCTGGGAACCTCCCGCCCGGACTGCCTTTCCGGCGGCGGCGGCCTGGTGTCCTCGGCCGCGGACTACTGGCGTTTCACGGAGATGCTCCTGCGCGGCGGCGAACTCGACGGCGTGCGGCTGCTGTCCCCGCGGACGGTTTCCCTGATGGCGAGCAACCACCTGCCGGGCCACGTGGACCTGGAGGAGTACGGGCGCCCGCTGTTCGCCGAGATGCCCTTCGACGGGCACGGGTTCGGGCTGGGGTTCTCGGTACTGGAGGACCCGGTCAAGGCACGGACGTTGTCCTCGGCGGGCGAGTTCGCCTGGGGCGGGGCGGCTTCGACGGCGTTCTGGGTGGATCCGGACGAGGATGTGACGGTGGGGTTCTACACGCAGCTGTTGCCGTCGAGCACCTACCGGCTGCGGTCGCAGCTGCGGCAGCTGGTCTACCAGGCGCTGGTGGACTGAGCGGGCGTCACGGGTTCGGGGGTCGCGACCCGCGTGAGGTACCTCGCCACCGTCTGCCGCAGATGGTCCGCGTGCTGGTAGATGTCCTCGACCGTGGTGATCGGCAGCCGGGTCTCGACCTTGTTCTCGTCGAACACGCCCAGGTACTTCGTCGACCGGTTGAACCAGAGCCGGGCGATCGGTTTGCGGTTGTTGTCGTCCAGCAGGACGCCGAAGTAGGTCTTGGTGTCGCGCGCGGCAACCCGGGCGGCGGGGACTTCGGCACAGACGATGGCACGGACGATCCGGTAGCCCTCGAGTTCTTCCTCGGTCGTGACCACTCGTTCGTTGTCGTCGGTCACCTTGGCCTCGGCGGCGGGCTGCGGCTGCTCGGGTTGCGCAGCGCTGCCGCTCGACACGCTCACGTAGGAGTCGGGCCCACCGAGCGCGTTCTTCAGCCGGTCGTTGACCTGCTCGTTCAGGAACTGGCGGGTCGCTTTGCTCACCAGCGGGGCGAACTGCTCACGGACTCGCTGGGTGAACGATCCTTCGTACACCCGGGTCGTCAGGAACTTCACCCACTCGTCTTCGGGCTCCTTGAACTGCGCCGCGAGGATGCGCTTCAGCTGACCGATGTACTTCAGTTCCCCTGCGGCGCTGATGACCGAGTCGAGGTCGAAGGACTCCTTGGTGAGCTTGGCCAGTTCGGGCAGCAGGGTGTCGTCGATGTCGGCGAAGTCCAGCACGAGGAACGGCTTGGCGTCCATCCGGTTGGGTGCGTCGAGGTCGGTGTAGAACTCGTACACCTGGCCGTTCGTCAGGATGGCGATCCGGGCGTTCGTGACGGCGAAATAGCGGAAAAGCTGGGAAGCGTGCTCGATGCGGAGCGGATCGTTGATCTTCTTGGCCTCGACGAGAACCTGCACCTGACCGTCGTGCACGATCGCGTAGTCGATCTTCTCGCCCCGCTTGGTGCCCACGTCGGCGGTGAACTCGGGGATCACCTCGGCCGGGTTGAACACGTCGTACCCGAGGACAGTGCTGATGAACGGCATCACGAAGGCGTTCTTGGTCGCCTCTTCGGTCTCGATACCGTCCTTGTGCTTGCGGATCTTCAGGGCGAGTGCTTGCGCGCGCTCCGCGATGTCCATGCCGGTGCCGTTCTGTGCGGGAACTGGTCCGGATCTCGAAAGTGAAGATTCGCCGTCCGGTCACGAGGGTGCGCTGCCTGGGTCGGTGGCTCACTTCCGTCCGTTACGGAATTCGGTCGAAGGTGAATCAGGAAACAAGAAACGCGGAAGTGGGTGTACTGGCGAAGGTTTGACGGCGACTGCAGTCCCTCGTCGACTGGGAAACCGGGAAGAAAGTCCCTTCGCCGGGGTCCTGTGGCTCTGTCCTGGCTCGCCCGCCGCGCCGGAAACTGGCCGCATGGCGCGAGAACCGTCCGTGCGCGAGGTGCTCGACCGGCTGGTCGGGGATTCGGTGCTGTCCCCGGCCCAGGCCGGCGAGGTCGAACGCGCGCTGCAGGCGGCCGCGCCGCGCCGGCTGCGGATTCCCTGGGCGGAGGTCGCCGCCTACCTCGGTGGTGGCCTGGTCCTCGTCGGGGCCGTGCTGCTGGTCGCCGCCTCGTGGCGGAACTGGGGTGAGTTCGCCCGGACCTTCGTGACCGGTGCCACGGCCGTCGTGCTGCTCACCGCCGGGGCCGTCGCCGCCGGGCCGCGCAGCCGGTCGGCGGCGCGGGGGCGGGTCGCCGGGGCGCTGTTCGCGCTCGGTGCCGGTGCTGTCGCCGTCACCATCGCCGTCGCGCTTCCCGATGACATCGTCACCGGCGCCGTCGCCTGCGGAGCCGGCCTGCTGACGGCCGTCGCGGGGTACCTTCTCGTGCCGTCGGTGCCGGGGTTGCTGGCTTCGGCCGGGTTCCTGGCCGCGACGACTCTTCTCAGCATCGACGCCACCGTCGGCGTCACCCCGCTCAACGGCGGGCTCGGCGTGGGTACCGGGGGTTTGCTCGTCGCCGCGCTGGCGCTCGGCCACGTGGTGCCGCACCGGCTGCTCGGGCTGGGGGCGGGCCTGGCGCTCGCGGTCTTCGGGTTCCAGCAGCCGCTCGGCGAGGAGGGGACCGCCTGGGTCGCCTACCTGCTCACGTTCGGCCTGGGCGTTGCCTGCCTCGCCCTGGTTCGCCGCGAACGCACCTGGGTGCTGCTCGTCGCGGGCGTGGTCGCCGTGACCCTGGCCGTGCCCGAAGCCATCTGGGACCTGACCGGTGGCGCGGTGGGCGGTGCCCTGCTCGTCCTCACCGCCGGACTGGTCCTGCTGCTCGTCAGCTTCGCCGGGTTCCGGCTGCGGCGCACCACCGGGAGAAAGCCACCGCCTGCGTCACCGGGCTCGTGACCTGCTGCCGGCCTCCGCAGTCCTCGACCTCCTGATCGGCCTGTCGAGCACGTTCACGCTTTCGAGCGTGGCGACGTAGTGGCCGCCGGAGGCTCGAGCGGGTCCTTCCGCCGGAGCTGGACTTCGGCCTCGGCGACGCCCGCCGCGATCACGCGCCGGCCCCCGGCGTCGTCGAGGAGCTCGGAGACCGGCAGGTTGTCGGCGAAGTAGAGGGCGGTGAACCGGTCGAACCCCCGCGCGAGCGCGGCTTCGCCGAGCATGTGTACCAGCGCCGAGGCCAGCCCGACCCGGCGCCAGGCCGGGTCGACGGCGACCGCGATCTCGGCGACCCCGGGTTGTGTGGTCGCCCCGTAGCGGGCGATCGCGACCCCGTGGCCGTCGGTGTCGCGCGCCACCAGCGCGAACCGGCGTTGGTAGTCCAGGTCGGTGAGGCGCTCCAGCAACCGCGGGGTGACCCGCGGCGGGGTGCCGCAGAACCGCCGGTACAGCGTCGCGGGATCCGCGTTCCGGATCGCTTCCCCGAGCTCCGCGGCGTCTGCCCGGACGAGCGGCCGCACGTGCACGACACGTCCGTCCTTGAGCGTGAGGGTGCGATCGAACCCCGTCGGCACCACCGGGTCCTCTGTCCGCATGACCGACTCCTCGCCGAACCTTCGGGCCCGCTCCGGGCGACGACGAGGTCAGCGTAGCGGGGGACTTTCCTCCTGCGAGCAGGGACGATCAGCTCTTCTGGCGGCCCTTCCGACCTGCGCAGACTGGGTGCGTAAGCCCCCGACATCGAGGAGGAACGCACTATGACGGTCGACAGCGGGACGACGAAGAAGACCGAGCGGTTCCGCGGCCAGGAGCTGGTCACGCGGGTCAAGGAGCTCATCCACCAGGGCAACGTGCGGCGGATCCGGGTCAAGAACGACGAAGGTCACACGGTCATGGAGATCCCGGTCACGGCGGGCGTCGTGGCCGCGATCGCCGCGCCGGTGGTCACCGCGATCGGCGCGATCGCCGCGCTGGCGAAGGAGTGGACCATCGAGGTCGACCACGTGCCGACCTCCGAGAAGGAAGCCGGGGAGGACACCGGCGAGTGATCCGGGGATGGCCGGGCCGGAGGCCCGGCCATCCGCTGCCGTCCTTTCGGGCCGGGTGACCCCCGAAGCGGCGATGAAGGACCTTCAGCCGAAGGGCCCCCGGTCCGGAGCGCAGAGCGCGCCCCGGGCGGGCACCGAACCGGCGACGAAGTAGCTGTCGAGGGAGGCGTCCACGCACGCGCTCTTGCCGCGCGAACCGTGGCCGTACGTGTCGAGGCTCAGCAGGTGCGCGTTGGCCAGCAGCTTCTCGGTCCGCTGGGCGCCGGCGTACGGCGTCTCCAGGTCACCCTGGCGGTTGGCGAGGAGCAGGATCGGCGCCGTCGGGCGGTTCCACGGCCCGGCGTAGCGGCCGGTGTCCGAGACGTCCCAGGTGGCGCACGGCAGCGTCTTGTAGACGTCGTACGGGCCGAAACCGCGTCCGACCTGGTCGGCGCGCCGGGCGAAATCCCACCAGACGGCCGGATCACGCGGGTTCGCCGCGTCCGAGCACAGCGTCGCGCCACCGCCCAGCAGGGAGTCGACGTCCGGCGGGCCGCCCGCCGAAGCCGGAGCTCGCGTCGCCGGATCCGCCAGCGCCTGCAGGAAAGCCGCCAGCTGCGGCGCGGCCTGGGCGTCGGTCAGGTAGGCGTGGATCGTGGCGATCGCGCTCTGGTAGGTGACGGCGACCTGGTGGCCGGTCGTGTCGGTCACCGTGATCGGGCCGGCCTCGAGCCGGTCGAGGATCTCGTCGTAGCCGAAGGTGCAGCGCGCCGCGCAAGCGTCCAAAAAGGACTCGATCGCGCGGGGCCCGTCTTCGTAGCCGCGCAGCCGGTAGCTCATGGGGCCGGAACCACTCGCCCAGCGCGCCGGATCGTCGACGGCGTCGAGCGCGAGCGATCCGACGCGGCCGGGGAACAGGTTCGCGTAGGTCTCGCCGAGGTAGGTGCCGTACGACTTCCCGTAGTACCGCAGCTTCGGCTCGCCGAACGCCGCCCGCAGGCGATCGAGGTCGCGGGCGATCGTGCCGGTCGAGAGGTGGTTCGCCAGCGGGCCCGCGTTCTGTTCGCAGAGGTCGGTGACCGTCTTCGTGTCCGAGATCTGCCGCTGTTCGGCCTCGCGGGTCAGCGGGAACGTGCCCAGCGCGCGCTGGAGCACCTCGAGCTGCGAAGGATCGGTGAAGCAGTGGATCTTCGAGCTCGCGCCGACGCCGCGCGGATCGAACCCGACGATGTCGAAGCGCCGGTGCAGCTCGGGTGTCAACGCGGGGGCGAACCGGCCGGACGAGCCGGGGCCGCCGGGGTTGAAGAAGATCGTGCCCAGCTTGCGGGCCTGGTCGGTGGCGGGCAACCGGCCGACGGCGATCGACACGGTGCCGGCGGACGGGTCCTGGTAGGACAGCGGGACGTCGAGGTGACCGCACTCGTACCCGGCGGCGCACGCGGATTCCCAGACGATTCCGGCGGGGCTCGCCGTGGCCGCGGGGGCGAGGGCGCCCACCGCGAGCGTGGCGGCCCCCAGAGCCAGCGCAGCACGGAGTTTCGGAGAATTCATGGCCCCGATCGTCCCGCCGCCGGGACCGGGGGCGCGCTGGTGCGCACCCCCGGAACCGGGGTAGGGCGGGCCCTACGCGGTGCTTTCGCGTCAGGCTGTCAGCTTCGGGATGATCTGCGAGCCGTAGGACGCCAAGGTCGCCTCGCGGTCGTCGTGCATCAGGTACAGCGAGAACTGGTCCACGCCCAGCTCCGCCAGTTCCTGCAGCCGCTCCACGTGCGCCGACGCCGGGCCCAGCAGGCAGAACCGGTCGACGATCTCGTCCGGGACGAACTCCGTCGACGGGTTGCCCGCCTTGCCGTGGTGGCTGTAGTCGTAGCCCTCGCGTTCGCGGATGTAGTCGGTCAGCTCCTTCGGCACCGCACCGGAAGATCCGTAGCGTGCCACCAGGTCCGCGACGTGGTTGCCGACCATCCCGCCGAACCAGCGCAGCTGCTCGCGCTGGTGTGCCAGGTCGTCGCCGACGTACGCCGGGGCCGCGACGCAGATCGTGATGCCGCCCGGGTCGCGGCCGGCCGCGCGCGCGGCGTCACGCACCGCACCGATCGTCCAGCGCGCGATCGCCGGGTCCGCGCACTGGAGGATGAAGCCGTCGGCGTGCTCGCCGACCGTCTTCAGCGCCTTCGGCCCGTACCCGGCCATCCACATCTCGAGCCGGCCGTTGCGGATCCACGGGATCTGCACGGTCTTCTCGTTCATCGTCACCGCGCGGCCCTCGGCGAGGTCCTTCACCACGCGCATGCAGTCGCGCAACGTGGCCAAAGTGGACGGTGGCTTCCCGACGACCCGGTGCGCGGAGTCGCCGCGGCCGATGCCGAAGACGGTCCGGTTGCCGTACATGTCGTTGAGCGTGGCGAACGTCGACGCCAGCACCGACCAGTCCCGGGTGCCGGGGCTGCTGACCATCGGCCCGACGATCATCGCCGAGGTCGCGGCGAGGATCTGCGAGTAGATCACGAACGGTTCCTGCCACAGCACGCAGGAGTCGAACGTCCAGCCGTAGCGGAACCCGGCGTCCTCGGCGTCCTTCATCAGCCGCACGACGTCCCGCGCGGGCGGGTCCGTCTGCAGCACGATCCCGAAGTCCATCGCGCGCTCCTAGTTCAGGTACTGGTTCAGCTCGCGGGACAGGAACTTGCCGTGCGACGTCGACCCGGTGAACCCGTCCGGCGACACGACGACCCGGCCGCGCGAAAGCACGGTGTGCACCTTGCCCGTCAGCTCGAACCCTTCGTACGCCGAGTAGTCCACGTTCATGTGGTGCGTCTCGGCCGACAGCGTCTGGGTCGCCGACGGGTCGTAGAGCACGATGTCCGCGTCCGAACCCGCCGCGATGACGCCCTTGCGCGGGTACAGCCCGAACATCCGCGCCGGCGTCGCGGAGCACGTCTCGACCCAGCGCCCGAGCGTCAGCTCGCCCGCGACGACGCCCTGGTGCAGCAGGTCCATCCGGTGCTCGACGCCCGGCATGCCGTTCGGGATGGCCCGGAAGTCGCCGCGGCCCAGCTCCTTCTGGTCCTTGAAGCAGAACGGGCAGTGGTCGGTCGACACCACGGAGAGGTCGTTCGTCCGCAGGCCCCGCCAGAGGTCGGCTTGGTGCGACTTCTCCCGCAGCGGCGGCGACGCGACGTACTTCGCGCCCTCGAAGTCCGGCTTGGCCAGGTCCTCGATGGACAGGTAGAGGTACTGCGGGCACGTCTCGGCGAACACGTTCTGGCCGTCGTTGCGCGCCTCCGCCACGGCCGCAAGCGCTTGCGACGCCGAGAGGTGCACGATGTACAGCGGCGAGCCGGTGACCTTCGCGAGCTGGATCGCCCGTGACGTCGCTTCGCCCTCCAGCTCCGGCGGCCGGGTCAGGCCGTGCTGCACCGGGTCGATGTTCCCGGCCTCGAACGCCTGCGCGGCGAGCTGGTCGATCGCGATGCCGTTCTCCGCGTGCATCATGATCGTGGCGCCGATCTCGCGCGCCTTCTGCATGGCCAGCAGGATTTCGCCGTCCGTGGAGTAGAACACGCCCGGGTAGGCCATGAACATCTTGAAGCTGCCGACCCCGGCGCCGACGCAGGCTTCCATCTCCTTCAGCGACTGGTCGTTGACGTCGGAGACGATCATGTGGAAGCCGTAGTCGATCGCGCAGTTGCCGTCGGCCTTGCCGTGCCACTTGTCCAAAGTGGACAAGAGGGATGTGCCCTTGGCCTGCACGGCGAAGTCGATGATCGTCGTCGTGCCGCCCCAGGCCGCGGCCGTGGTGCCGGTCGAGAACGTGTCGACCGAATGCGTGCCGCCGAACGGCATCTCCATGTGCGTGTGCGCGTCGATGCCGCCGGGCAGCACGTACTTGCCGGTGGCGTCGATCGTCTCGTCGCCGGTGAGCGTGCCGGGCACGCCGACGGCGGCGATGGTCTCGCCGTCGACGAGCACGTCCGCGGTCACCGCACCCGACGGCGAAACGACCTGGCCGCCCTTGATCAGCGTGGTCATCAGGCCTCCGTGAGGGGGCCGTAGGTGTCCGGGCGGCGGTCGCGGTAGAACGCCCACAGGTCCCGGACCTCGTCGAGCTGCGCCATGTCGAGGTCGCGCACGACGACCTCGTCGTCGGTGTCGGACGCGGCGTCGCCGATGAGCTGGCCACGGGGATCCGCGAAGTACGTCTGGCCGTAGAAGTCGTTGTCGCCCAGCGGTTCCTTGCCGACGCGGTTGATCGCGCCGACGAAGTACTCGTTCGCCACCGCGGCCGCCGGTTGCTCCAGCCGCCACAGGTACTGCGACAGGCCGCGGCTGGTCGCCGACGGGTTGAACACGATCTTCGCCCCGGCCAGCCCCAGCGCGCGCCAGCCCTCGGGGAAGTGCCGCTCGTAGCAGATGTAGACGCCGATGCGGCCCACGGCGGTGTCGAACACCGGGTAGCCCAGGTTCCCGGGCCGGAAGTAGAACTTTTCCCAGAAGCCCTTGACCTGCGGGATGTGGTTCTTGCGGTGCTTGCCGAGGTAGGTGCCGTCGGCGTCGATCACGGCGGCGGTGTTGTAGTAGACGCCCGGCTGCTCGACCTCGTACATCGGCACGACCAGCACGACGCCGTGGCGCTCGGCCACCTCCTGCATGAGCTTGGTCGTCGGGCCGTCCGGGATGCCTTCGGTGTAGGAGTAGTAGTCGGTGTCCTGCACCTGGCAGAAGTACGGCCCGTAGAACAGCTCCTGCAGGCAGACGACCTGGGCGCCCTGCGAGGCGGCGGTGGCGATGTGGTCGACCGCCGCCTTGATCATGGACTCCTTGTCACCCGTCCACCGCTGCTGGATCAATCCGGCTCGAACCACGCTCACTGATCTCCTCCTTCTCGTAGGTTGCGGACTGCCTCGAATTCGGCAGCGCCAGGGCGGAAAACACCACGAACGCGCCGACCAGGCCGACCACCCAGTTGTAGTCGTAAAGCGGCTTGAGGAACGGGATGAGCCCGGCGTCGGGGAACGGCCCGCCGTACGCCCCGCCGACCGCGAGCACGGCCCCCACCAGCGTGGCGACCAGCGCGCGCCAGTTCCAGCCGCCGCTGAACCAATACACCCCATCGGGTGTGTAGAGGTCCCTCAGCTTCAGCTTCGTGCGGCTGACGACCCAGTAGCCGGCGACGAGCACCCCGGCGACCGCGCCGAGCAGGCCGCCGTAGAAGCCGAGCCACGCGAAGATGTAGATGTTCGGGTCGGAGTACAGCCGCCACGGCTGGATGAGGATGCCGATGACCCCGGTGATGCCGCCGCCGATCGCGAACGTGATCTTCTTCGGGAACGCGTTCGAGAAGTCGTAGGACGGGCTGACGACGTTGGCCGCGAGGTTCGCCGAGATCGTGGCCAGCACCAGCGCGACCAGCGCGACGACGACCACGACCGGGCTGGTGAACTTGTCGGCCAGCTGCGCCGGGTCCCAGATGTCCTCGCCGTAGAGCACGTGCCCGCCCGACGTCGTCAGGATGGCCACGATCGCGATGAACGTCATCGTGGTCGGCAGGCCGAGGATCTGGCCGCGGACCTGCTTGCGCTGGCTGCCGCCGAAGCGGGTGAAGTCCGGCATGTTCAGCGACAGCGTCGACCAGAACGCGATCATCGCCATCAGGGCCGGCGCGAACACCTTCCAGAAGTCCGGGCCCCAGCCGAGCTTGCCGCCGTCGGACAGGATCGGGCCGAGCCCGCCCGCCTTGACCAGCACGTAGCCGAGCATGACCAGGAAGCCGACCGACACCAGCGGTGCCGTCCAGTTCTCGAACTTGCGGACCGCCTCCATGCCGCGCCAGATGATCAGCATCTGGCCGATCCAGAACACCACGAACGACAGCCACAGCGTCCAGTGCTGGCCGGCGACCACCGGTGCGTCCCGCCACCCCGAGCCGAGCAGGCGCCCGAGGATGACGTAGATGGCCTCGCCGCCGACCCACGTCTGGATGCCGAACCAGCCGCACGCGATGAACGCGCGCAGCAGCGCAGCCAGGTTGGCGCCGCGCAGGCCGTAGAACGCGCGGGCGAACACCGGGAACGGGATGCCGTACTTCGTGCCGGCGTGGCTGTTGAGCAGCATCGGCGCGAGCACGACGAGGTTGCCGATCGTGATCGTGAGCAGCGCCTGCACCCAGTTCATGCCGAGCGCGATCAGCGACGCGGCCAGGGCGTAGCTGGGGATGTTGTGGGCCATCCCCATCCAGAGCGCGAAGTAGTTGTAGGTGGTCCAGGTCCGTTTTTCGACGGGGACGGGGGCCAGTTCCTCGTTGAAGAACCGGCTGCCTTCGAGAGACCGGACGTCGGCGGGGTCGAGCTCGACCCGGCCGTCGTCGTGCACGCGCTGGTCTGCGGGTGTCGGCGCCATTGCGGAATCCTGCGCGCCGGGTCGTGACCGGGGCAACGGCAGACTGTTCACTCTTCCCTGATCAGGAGTGCAGACTGTCGATTGCGCGAACCGGCGTCGGGGTGCATGACCTGCGTCACACATCTTGCCGTCACGAACCGGCAAAGCGGGAGAAACGTCTCCACAGGATCTCCACACTTCGCGCGGACCCTCTCCACCGCCGATCCCTAAGGTCGTGGCCATGGAACCAGGAGTGCGGCGGGTGCTCGTCGTCGAGGACGACGCCACCATCGCCGCGTCGATCGCGGCCCGGCTGCGGGCCGAGGGGTTCACCGTCGAGGTCGCCCACGACGGGCCGGCCGCGGTCGAAGCGGACGCCACGTCGGAGCCGGACCTGGTCGTGCTGGACGTCATGCTCCCGGGGTTCGACGGCCTGGAGGTCTGCCGCCGGATCCAGGGCCGCCGTCCGGTGCCGGTGCTCATGCTGACCGCGCGCGCCGACGAGACGGACATGCTGGTCGGGCTGGGTGTCGGCGCCGACGACTACCTGACGAAGCCGTTCTCGATGCGGGTGCTGACGGCCCGGGTGCACGCGCTGCTGCGGCGGGTGGAGCGCTCGTCGCGGTCCGACTCGCACGCGCGGATCGTGCTCGGCGACCTCGAGATCGACGTCGACGAGCGGCGCGTCGCCCGGGCCGGCGTCGCGGCGCAGCTGACGCCGATCGAATTCGACCTGCTGGTGCACTTCGCGCGGCGGCCGCGGGTCGTGCAGCCGCGGGAACGGCTGCTGTCGGAGGTGTGGGACTGGGACGTGCACGGCACGTCGGCGGGCACCCGGGCCGTCGACAGCCACATCAAGGCGCTGCGCCGGAAGCTCGGCGCGGACCTCATCCGGACGGTGCACGGCGTCGGATACGCGCTGGAGGCGGGATCGTGAACCTCGTACCGCGGCCGCTGGACCGGATCCGGTCGATCAAGCTGAAGCTGGCGATCCTGATGGTGGCGTCCGGCGGCGTCGCGTTCGCGTTCTTCAACTGGCAGATCGGCTGGCTGCCGCCGAAGACGACGATCACGGCGATGGTGCTGGCGCTGGTGTTGTCGCAGGTCCTGGCCCACGGGATGACGCGGCCGTTGCGGGAGATGACGGCGGCGGCGCGGGCGATGGCGAAGGGCGACTACACGCGCCGGATCCGCGCGACGACCCGCGACGAGGTGGGCGAGCTGGCCCAGGCGTTCAACCAGATGGCGGGCGACCTCGGCGACGCGGACCGGCAGCGGCGGGAGCTGGTCGCGAACGTCTCCCACGAGCTGCGGACGCCGATCACGGCGTTGAACGGGGTGCTGGAGAACCTGGTCGACGGCGTGGAGGAGCCCGATCCCGCCACCCTGAAGACGGCGCTGCAGCAGACCGAGCGCCTGGCGAACTTGGTGGACGAGCTGCTGGACCTGTCGCGGCTCGACGCGGGGGCCATCCCGCTGCACAAGACTTCGTTCTCGCTCGCTTCTCTGCTGACGGAGGCGGTGTCGGAGGCGGCGCTGGTGCGCGGGGTGACGTTCTCGGTGTCGGTTTCGCCTGCGGACGCGGTGGTGGTCGCCGACCGCGGGCGGTTGTTCCAGGTGGTGGCGAACCTGCTGGAGAACGCGGTCCGCCACGGCCCGGCCGGCGGCGAGGTGCGGGTGCTCGCCGAGGTGCGGCCGGGCGAGGTGCGCATCGACGTGTGCGACGAGGGGCCGGGGATCGCGCCGGCCGACCGGGAGCGGGTGTTCGAGCGGTTCACGCGGGGGAGCGGCCGTCCGGCGGGGGACGGGGCTGGGGCTGGCGATCGCGCGGTGGGCGGTGGAGCTGCACGGCGGGACGATCGGGGTGGTGGAGCCCTCGGCGGGGGTCGGGAGCCGGATCCGGGTGACGCTGCCGACGGGCTGAGCGCTTCGGCGGGCGACCTTCGGGATCGGGGCTGCTGGGGCGGATGGTGCGGGCGATGGCATTTGCGAACGTGAACGAGAGTTGGAGACGATGCCCAAGAGCAGGATCGGTGAGCCCGGAGACCCGGGTGCGGACAAGCGGATGCCGCGGGGCAAGCGATCGGCGGGAGGCGGTGCGGCTCCCGTTGCTTCCGGCTCGGCAGCCGCTGGGGCTCGGGTCGGCGGGGTCGACGCAGCGTTCCCGGACCGAGCCCGGTCCAGGGGGATCGATGCAGCGTCGCCGGATCGAGGTCGGACCGCTGGGGTTGACGCAGCGTCCCCGGACCGAGGCCGGGCCGGCGGGGTCGACGCAGCGTCCCCGGGTCAAGCTCGGGCTGGCGGGGTCGACGCAGCGTTCCCGGACCGGGGCCGGGCCGGTGGGGTCGCCGTGGCCGCTCCTCCGGTCCTCCTGCGGACGGTTCCGCCGCCCAAGTCCGCCGTTGTTCCGCTGTCGCCCGCCGTTCTGCCCGCCGCCGGGCTGGCCGGAGTGGTCGCTGCCCTCGTGCTGCCCGTCGACCGCCCCGGGGTCGGGTGGCTGCTGGCCGGGCTGGCCGGCACCTTCGCCGTCTTCCTCGCCGATCGGCGGTCGCGGGCCGGTGCCAGTCCCTTCACCTGGGGCAACGCCGGGTGGGCCGTCCTCGCCCTCGCCCTGCTCGGCATGGGGGCCGTGCGGGCGTCCGGGTGGCTGTTCGCGCTCTGCGTGCTCGGCGCCGTCGTCTGCGGGTCGCTTGCCGTCGTGGGCAAGCGGACCGTCAATTCCGTCTTCTACGACATGCTCGCCGTCCCGCTGGAGGCTCTTCGCGCCGTTCCCTGGGCCGGACGCGGGCTGGGACGTTTCGCCGCCCGCCGCGACGGCGTCGCCCGGCGGATCGGCCTCGCCGTGCTGGCCACCGCCGCGCTCGTCGCCGTCTTCGTGCCGCTGCTCGCCAGTGCCGACGCCGCCTTCGCGGCCGTCGTCAACGCCGTCATCCCCGATCTCAGCGTCGGCGTCCTCGTGCGCTGGTGTTGCGTGTTCGCCGTCTTCGCGTTGCTCGTCGCCGGGGCCTGCTACTTCCTCGCCGCCCCACCGCATCGCGCGGCCGGGCAACGTCCACACCGGACCGAGTACGGTCTGGAGTGGACGGTCCCGCTCACCGTCCTCGTCCTGCTGTTCAGCGTGTTCGTCGGCGTCCGGCTGGTCGTGTTGTTCGGCGGCACCGGGTACGTCCTGCGCACCAGCGGCCTGACGGCCGCCGAGTACGCCCGCGGCGGTTTCTGGCAGTTGTGCGCCGTCACCGTGCTGACGCTGGCCATCGTCAGCGCGGCGCTGCGCTGGGCCCCGGACGTCACGAAAGCCGACCGGCTCCGCCAGCGCGTCCTGCTGGGCGCCTTGAGCGCGCTGAGCCTGGTGCTCGCCGGGTCGGCGTTGAGTCGCATGTGGACCTACCAGGAGGCGTACGGCTTCACCGTCCTGCGGCTGCTGGTCGAGGTCTGCGAGCTGTGGTTCGGCGCGGTGTTCGTGCTGGTGCTGGCGTCGCTGGTCAAGCTCCGCTCGGCGTGGCTGCCCCGCGCGGCGATCGGCACCGCGGCCGCCGCGCTGCTGGTGCTGGCCGTCCTCGACCCGGAACGCCTCATCGCCGACGCCAACCTCGACCGAGCGGCCGCCGGGAAACCCCTGGACCACCGGTATCTGGCGGGGTTCTCCACCGACGTCGTCCCGGTGGTGTCGGCGCGGCTGCCCGAACCCCTGCGATCGTGCGTGCTGCGCGAAGTCCTCGCCGGCGACACCCCGGACGGCTGGCCCGCCTGGAACCTCAGCCGCTCGAACGCCCGCGACGTGACTCTCGGCAGTTGTTGAACCACCGGCGTGGGCTGTGCGTAGTTAAAAACGTTGCGCGGAAGCCACCGGGCCGTCGTGGGGGCGGCCCGGCGGCTTCCGCGCGCCAACGCGGGCCACGAAGGCATCCCACGATCGAGTGGTGACGGAGAGTGTCCCGCCCGCGCGGTCCTTGCTGTCGCGGATCTGCGACAGACCGCCGAGCCGCACCTCGACGCATTCGCCTTGCTCGCCGCTGTAGGAGGACTTCCGCCAGGTCATTCAGGCCTCCAGTTCGGCGAGCACCCCCTGGATGAGCCGTTCGGATTCGGGCTCGCTCAGCGCCAGGGCCGACAGGCTTTCGATGGCCGCACGGTAGTCGGCCACATGATCGCGATTGTAGACATAACCGTTGCCGCGATAGTGCTCCAGGTAGACGATCGGCGGCAGGTCCTCGAAGTCGAAGAGGACGAAGGGCCCGTAGAGCCCGGGGTGGTAACCGCTCTTGTCCGGCAACACGCGCAGCGAGACGTTGCGTGCTCGGGATGCTGCGAGCAGATGGCGAAGCTGCTCGGCCATCGCCGACGGTCCGCCGATGTTGTGGCGCAGCGCCGATTCGCCGAGCACAGCCTGGTACGGCAGAGAGCGCCGGCCGGTCAGTTGTTCGCGGCGAGCGAGGCGGAACATCACCTGCTTCTCCATGTCCGCCGGCGAACGGGAGGTGGCGGCGAACAGAGCGCGGATGTAGGCCGGAGTCTGCAACAACCCGGGCACGAGGCCCGGGGACCACTGAGCGACAGCACTCGCGCTGCGCTCGTACTCGGCGAACGCCGCCATCCCGGGGCCGTACTGCTCGAGCCAGTTGGACTCGCTGGCGTTGCGGGCCAGGTCGTACAACCTCGCACGCTCGGCCGCCTCCACCCGCAGCGCGCCGAGGATCGTGGCGAGCTCTTCGATCTTCGGTACCCGCTTGCCGTTCTCCCAGTTGGAGATGTTCTGGGGCAGCAAGCCGGTCAACCGGCCGAGTTCCCGGACCTTGAGGCTGCGGGCCAGCCGGGCTCTCTTCATGCCGAAGTCCAGGGCCCGGGCTCGGGGTGTGGCGAACGGAGGTGGCATGGGCACAGCCTGCCCAGGCGCAGGCCGTGCCCGGTCGGGCGATCCGTGTTCCGTGTCGCGAACGCGCGTCAGAACGCGAAGACGTCGTCCGACTCGCGGTCGGCCTCGCACCGGTTCGCGTACGTCGTCCGGAACGACACCGGCTTGCCGTGCCACGTGCCGACCGCCGTCACGTCCACCGGGGCGTAGATCAGCGTGCACATCTGGTGGCGCGACTGGATCCGCGAGAAGTCGCCGCCGACGCCCGCAAGGACCGCGCACGCCTTGTCGCGCTTGGGGTGGGTGCCGCCCGTCGGGTCGCACGTCAGCACCACGGAGCCGATCCGGTTGGCGGTGTCGTGGCTGGTCAGCTGCAACGTCGACGCCGGCGGCTGCGCCGGGGCGAGGCAGCTCAAGCTCATCAGGCAGGCTGCGAAGGGGAGGAGGGCCATATCGGTTCCATCGGCAGCCCGAGGTCGATCACTGTGCTCCTCGTCCGGGTGAGTCTTCCTCGCTCGTCCGGGTGAGGTCCCCCGCCAGCAAGGCCACGTACAGCGAAAGCATCGTCTCCGGGTCCTCCAGCCGGACACCGAGGACCTGCTCGATCCGGGCGAGCTGCTGGTAGTACGCCGTCCGCGACGTGTGCGCCGCCGCCGCGGCCGCCGACTTGTTGCCGCCCTGCTCGCAGTAGTGCCGCAACGCCTGGACGAGCCGGCTGCCGGACGCCGCGTCGCGCTGGAGCAGCGGGCCCAGCTCCCGGTGCGCGAACGCCGTCACGCGCTCGTCGCCCGCCAGCAAGTGCAGCAGGCCGCGCAACCGCACGTCGGACAGCCGGTGCAGGACCCGATCGAACCCCGTCCCCAACGCGGCCGCCGCGACCTGCCCCGCTTCCAGCAGCGTCCGGCCCGCTTCGGCCGGCGAAAGCACCGTCGTGCCGACCGCGAGCACGCCCGGCGCGCTGGCGCGAGCCTCGTGGACGTCGGTGGCGAGCCGGTGCAGCACAGCGTCGGCGTTGGCCTCCGGCGACAGCGCGATCAGCGCCCGCACGCCGAGGTCGTCGGTCGCCACCAGCGCCGACACCTTCGCGCGGCGCGCCGCCAGCACCGTCGCCTCGGCCAGCTCGCGCAGCACCGGCGGCGTCGACAAGGCAGGTCGGCTGCCGGCCAACCGAGGCCGGACCGCCAGCCCGACCAGCTGCCGCCCGGTGAGCGGCACGGCCAGCGCCGAGGCGCGCGCCAGCAGCTCCGCCGTCGGCGCCGGCGACGCGAGCAGCGCCTGCAGCACGGCCCGGTGGGCCTGCCGCTCCAGGCCGTCGGAGTCCTTGGCGACCAGCCGGTGCACGGCCAGCGCGGACGCGGCCCGCTCGGCGACCACGCGGTGGCGGTGCGGCGGCTGGTCGGCGCAGACGACCACGAGCCGCCCCCAGTCGTGCCCGCGTGCGCCGACGACGGTGACCAGCCAGCCCGAGCCGGGGTGGTAGCCGGTCCGCTCGCCGATCTGGACGACCCGCGACCGCGCCGGCCAGCCGGTGAGCAGTTCGGCCGGGTCGGTGCCGGCCGCGTCGTAGGCGAGGACCTCGTGGGACAGCGTCTCCAGCACCACCGGCTGCTCGGTCAGCCGGGCGACCTCGCCCAGGACGACGCCCGGTTCGGCGCCCGCGACCGTCAGCGTGGTGAACGTCTCGTGCACGCGCTCGGCGGCGCGCAGCTCGGCGACCTGGGCGTCGACGATCTGGCCGTTGACCGCCTCGGTGACGCTCACGTACCGGGTCTCGCGCGAGAGCGTCACCAGCGGCAGGCCGTGCTTCTCGGCCGCCTCGACCAGCGCGGCGGGCAGCTTGTCGCTCCAGTGCCGGACCAGCTCGATCACCAGGCCGGCGGCGCCGACCCCGGCCAGGTCGGCGACGTAGCGGGCCAGCGCCGGGCCGTCGTCGGGCAGCGCGACCCCGGTCGTCAGCACCAGCTCGCCGCCGCGCAGCAGGTGCGCGATGTCGGCGACCTCGGCGACGTGCGCCCAGCGCACCGGGGCGTCGAGCCCGGCCACGCCGGCGACGACGTGCGGACGGCCCTGGCGCAGCACCGGCAGCGCGAGCACCTCGGCGACGGTCGGGTACATGGCTCCTCGGGTCTGATCGGCAGGGACAGACTGTACGGCCGGGACGGTGACTCCGTACACGTTGTCGATGGCGTTGGCGTGGCGCCCGCCCGGAGACTCGGGGGAACTGCCCCGAGCGAAGGAGTGCGCGCCGTGACCGACCGCATCAGCCACTGGATCGACGGCAAGCCGTTCACCGGGACCCCCGCGCGGTCGGGCGAGGTGTTCGACCCCGCCACCGGGCAGGTCCGGGCGCACGTCGACTTCGCCGGCGACGCCGAGGTCGAAGCGGCCGTCGCCGCGGCCAAGGCGGCGCTGCCGGGCTGGCGCGGGACGTCCCTGGCCGGCCGGACGCGGGTGCTGTTCGCCTTCCGCGAGCTGCTGGCCGCGCGCAAGCACGAGCTGGCGAAGATCGTCACGAGCGAGCACGGCAAGGTCGAGTCCGACGCGGCGGGCGAGGTCGCCCGCGCGATCGAGAACGTGGAGTACGCGTGCGGCGCCGCGCAGCTGCTCAAGGGCGGGTTCAGCGAGAACGCGTCCACCGGCGTCGATGTCTACTCGATCGCGCAGCCGCTCGGCGTGGTCGGCGTGATCTCGCCGTTCAACTTCCCGGCCATGGTGCCCCTCTGGTTCGTCCCGAACGCGCTGGCCTGCGGCAACACCGTCGTGCTCAAGCCGAGCGAGAAGGACCCGTCCGCCGCGGTGTTCATCGCGGAGCTGTTCGCCGAGGCCGGGCTGCCCGCCGGCGCGCTGAACGTGCTGCACGGCGACAAGGCGGCGGTGGACGGGCTCCTCGAACACCGCGACGTCAAGGCGATCTCGTTCGTCGGGTCGACGCCGATCGCACGCTACGTCTACGAAACCGGCACCCGGCACGGCAAGCGCGTCCAGGCCCTCGGCGGGGCGAAGAACCACATGGTCGTGCTGCCGGACGCGGACCTCGACCTGGCCGCGGACGCCGCGGTGTCGGCCGGGTTCGGCTCGGCGGGGGAGCGCTGCATGGCCGTGTCGGTGGTCGTCGCGGTCGACCCGATCGGCGACGAGCTGGTCCGCAAGATCACCGAGCGGATGTCCGTGCTGCGCGTCGGCGACGGCCGCGACCCCGAATCGGAAATGGGGCCGCTGGTCACCAAGGCGCACCACGCCCGGGTCGCGTCCTATGTGGACGCCGGGGTCGAGGCGGGCGCGTCACTGGTCGTCGACGGCCGCGGCATCGAGGTCCCCGGTGACGGCTTCTGGCTCGGCCCGACGCTGTTCGACCACGTCCGCCCGGAGATGTCGATCTACACCGACGAGATATTCGGCCCGGTGCTGTCGGTGGCGCGCACGGCTTCCTACGACGACGCACTGGACCTGATCAACGCGAACCCGTACGGCAACGGCGTGGCGATCTTCACCGGCGACGGCTCGTCGGCGCGGCGGTTCCAGAACGAGGTCGAGGTCGGGATGGTCGGGGTGAACGTCCCGATCCCGGTCCCGGTGGGGTACTACTCGTTCGGGGGCTGGAAGGACTCCCTGTTCGGCGACAGCCACGCGTACGGGCCGGAGGGGTTCCACTTCTTCACGCGGACGAAGGTCGTGACCTCGCGGTGGCCGGACCGCTCGCACGCCGGGGTCAACCTGGGCTTCCCGCGCAACTCCTGAGTCCGGGAATCGTCCGCGGGTCCGCCGGGTTGAGCCCCGGGGGACCCGCGAACGACGTTAGGACGACGAATGAGCGCGAAGAACTCAGGCACTTTCACCCTCGGCGGCGACCTCCCGGTCACCCGCCTCGGGTACGGCGCGATGCAGCTCACCGGGCCCGGGGTCTGGGGTGACCCGAAGGACCCGGACGAGGCCGTGCGCGTGCTACGGCGCGCCGTCGAGCTGGGCGTGACCCTGATCGACACCGCCGACGCCTACGGCCCGTTCGTGGCCGACCTGCTGATCAAGAAGGCCCTGCACCCCTACGCCGACGACCTCGTCATCGCGACCAAGGCCGGCTTCACCCGGCAGGGGCCGAACCAGTGGATCCCGGTCGGGCGGCCCGAGTACCTGCGCCAGCAGGTCGAGCTGAGCCTGCGGCACCTCGGCCTCGACCGGATCGACCTGCTCCAGCTGCACCGGATCGACCCGAAGGTGCCCGTCGCCGAGCAGGTCGGCGAGCTGAAGAAGCTGCAGGACGAAGGCAAGATCCGCCACATCGGCCTGTCCGAGGTCAGCGTCGCCGACCTGCAGGAGGCGCAGAAGACCGCGGAGATCGTCTCCGTGCAGAACCTCTTCAACCTGGCCAAGCGCGACGCCGAGCCGCTCCTCGACCACGCCACCGAGCACGGCATCGCGTTCATCCCGTGGTTCCCGCTGGCCACCGGTGCCCTCGCCGGGCCGGACAGCCCGTTGAGCACGCTGGCCAAGGAGCACGACGCCTCGCCGTCGCAGCTCGCGCTCGCCTGGCTGCTCAAGCGGTCGCCCGTCGTGCTGCCGATCCCCGGCACCTCGTCGGTCGCGCACCTCGAGGACAACGTCGCCGCCGCGGACATCGAGCTGACCGACGCCGAGTTCGATGCGATCGGCGCTACGCCGGGAGGACGTTGATCAGCAGCTTCGTGCGCGGGGTCAGGTAGACGGCGTTGACCCGCTCCGCCTGGATCCGCGCACGGAGCTCCTTCGAGTAGAGCTGGAACTCCTTGCCGCCCGCCGTCAGGTAGAAGTGCTCGTTCATGCCCTTGCTGAGCCGGGTGGAGAGCGCGATCGGGCAGGCGGGGTCGGGGCGCTGCCTGCCGAAGTCGCGTGTCCAGCCGGTGATCACGACCAGCCGCCCGGCCCGCAGGTCGGCCAGCCGGCGCCAGCAGACGAACGCGAGCCAGACGGCCAGGAGCAGGATCGGGATCGCGGTGCCGAGGGCGGCGGCCGCGCTGGACGAGGCGAGCCCGGCGCCGAACCGCGTGTCGATCGTCGTGGCCGGGACGACCACCGCCGTGACCACCCCGGCGACCGCGAAGATCGCCGCCAGCCAGAAGGAGCCGTCGAGCACTTTTCCGCGCTGCGAAGGGTGGAGCCGGCCTTGCCGGTTGGCCAGCTCCACCTCCGCCTGTCCGGCCACGGTCACTCGCCTTCGCCCTCCGGGTGTTCCTTTTCGTAGGCTTCCCGGCTCTCGTGGTAGCGGTCGATCTGCTCGTTCTCCTGCCGCCGCGCCTCGGCGCCCACCCCGACCCCGTCGGCGAGGTTGAAGCCGGGCACCTTGCCGCCCCCTTCGCGCCACTCCTTCTGGCTGAGGAAGCTGCGGCCGTCGTCGGACAGCCGGTCGCCGAGACCTTCGACCTTCTCGCGGCCCGGGACGTGCCCCTTGGCGGCGTCGTTCCACCCCTTCGCCGTCTCCTCGGCGGACTTCGCCTCCTTGCCCGCCTGCTTGAGCTCGTTGGCCCTGCGCTCGATGTTCGCGGCCGTGTCGACGCTCTTGTCCACGATCTTGTCGACGCCCTTGCCCACCTTCTTCAGCGCGTTCGCCGCGCCTTCGAGGGCCGCCTTCGACTTGCCCGCGCCCTTCGCCAGGCTCTCCAGCTTCTCGACGACCTTCGTGATGCGCGTGCTGATCTTCTCGGCGAGCACCCCGCCCTCGACGACCGTGTCGGCGATGAACGCGGCGATCGTGCCGCCGAAGGTGCACCAGGACGCGGCGAGCGCGGCCAGGGCCTTCACGATCAGCTCGCCCACGAACGACGAGATCATGTCGCGGATCAGCCCGCGCTCGGTGCCGACCAGCGCCGCGCCGACGTTCATGGCCGTCGACGCGTCCCCGGCGTGCGACGCGGCGCCGCGCAGGACGGTGACGTAGCTCTCGGCCGTCCGCTGGTAGGCCTCGGCGGAGCCGCAGTCGCTGAAGGACTGCTGGACCTTCTTGGCCTGCCGTTCGTAGCTCTCCGCCGTCTCGGTGAGCTGCTTGGCGATGTTCGTCCAGGTCACGGCCTTGGCGGTGACGGCCTCGGGCTTGCCGGCGAGCTTGTCGAGCCCGTCCTTGAGGAAGCTGATGTGCTCGATCAGCCAGCCGACCCCGGCACTGGCCAGCGTGCCGAGCGGGTCCATCGCCGCGCCGAGCAGGTCGAGGGCGTCGGTGCCGACGTCCATGGCGAGGTTGCCCCAGTCGCCGTTGCGGGCGTCGGTGAGCGTGGAGGCGGCGTCGCTGAAGATGCCCGCGCCGCCGGTCTGGGCGTTGAGGTTGTCCAACTCGCCCTTCGAGCCGTCACCCATGCCGCTCCAGAAGCCGCCTGGCGACTCGGCCGTCGCGACCAGGGGGTTCTCCTGCGTCTCGGTCATGCCGGGAGCTCCTTGCCGATGCCCTCGATCAGGCACTTCGTCTTCTCTTCGTGGTCGCGGAACGCCGTGTGCGCGGTCTTCACCCGGTCCGCGACGTCGTGACCGGCCTCGACGGCCGCGCTCAGGAAGCTTTCGGCGGTGTCCACCCACGCCTGGATCGGCAGCGCGAACACCTGCCCGACCAGCCCGAACGCGTCGAAGTCGAGCGCGCCGGCGGTGCCGGCGGCCTCGACCGCCTGCTGCACCCGGTCGGCGATCTCCCGGATCTCGTCCTCGTGGCCGCCGAGGACGTCGAAGTCGACCTTCATCGCTTGGCCGGTCATCAGAGCCCCCGGCGCAGGATCGGGCCGCCGAAGTCCTCGTCGTCGTCCGCGCGCGGCCGGGCCGGGCGCACGGGCGGCGGTGGCGGAGTTTCCCGCGGCGTTTCGGTGAATTCCCAGCGCGGCGGCGCCGCTTCTTCTTCCGGCAATTCGGGCGCGGGGATCTGTTCCCGGAGGAAATTCATCGCATCGCTGTCGGCACCGATGACCGGCGCCATGACCGCGGTCAGCTGCTGGGCGGCGTCGACCTGCGCGCGCTTGGCGGCCGCGAGGACGGCCTGGGCGAGCCGGGCCCGCGGCAGCTCGTCCGCCCGCGGGCCGAAGGTGAGTTCCTGCAGCGCACCGCTGGTGTTGACGGTGACCGTGACGGCCCCGTCGGCACTCGAGGCGGTCGCCGAGACATGCTCGAGCCGGGCTTTCGCCTCGGCGGCGCGCCGGGCGATATCGGGCATTCCGGCCGAAGCGGGTTCAATGCGGTTCACGGCGACCTCGGAGTCGGGGGAGGGCATGCGGATCAGAGGCAGCAAACCGCTTTTCGGTTCCCCCTTCAAGCCGGGAATTCATGGCGGAAGAATGCATGGGAATTCGTTTGCGCATTCTTTACCCGGCGCCGGGCCCGGGTCCCCGAGTCTCCGGTGGTGCGCGGGGTCCGGGTGTGCCGTTCGAGGGGGTGGCGGCGGTGTCTTGAATGACTCATTCACCTCGTCCGATGACATGAATGAGTCATTCAAGACATTCGAGCCGCCGCCTCGGCCCGCGAGGCCCTGGTAGAGCGACTCCGCGATCCGGTCGAGGGGCGGGCCCCGGTCACCCGTGCCCCCTACCCGGTGGGCGGGGTTGAGCACGACCCGCTCAGGCTTCCGTAAACTCAAGACGGGCAGCGAGCGAGGTAGGTGAGGAACCGGTGGCCAACGCGGAGGAGCGCCGCTTCGACGTGCTGCGCGCGATCGTGGCCGACTACGTCTCCAACCAGGAGCCCGTCGGGTCCAAGGCGATCGTCGAACGGCACAACCTGGGCGTGTCCAGCGCCACGGTGCGCAACGACATGGCCACGCTCGAAGAAGAGGGCTACATCACCCAGCCGCACACCAGCGCCGGCCGCGTGCCGACCGACAAGGGCTACCGGCTCTTCGTCGACCGGCTCTCCGAGATCAAGCCCCTGAGCGCCGCCGAGCGCCGGGCCATCACCACCTTCCTCGACAGCGGCACCGACCTCGACGACGTCCTCCGCCGCTCGGTCCGGCTGCTCGCGCAGCTGACCCGGCAGGTCGCCGTCGTGCAGTACCCGATGCTGACCAACGCCAAGGTGCGCCACCTCGAAGTGGTGCCGCTCACCCCGGCGCGGCTGATGCTGGTGCTGATCGCCGACAACGGCCGCGTCGACCAGCGCACGGTCGACCTCGGCGACGTCGTCACCGAAGAAGACGTGGCGCGGCTGCGGTCGGTGCTCAACACGGCCATGTCCGGACGGCGGCTCAACGAAGCCGCCGCGCGCGTCGCCGAGCTGCCCGACCAGGCGCCGGGGGAGCTGCGCGACGCGCTCATCCGCGTCACCACCGTCCTGGTCGAATCGCTCGCCGAACACCCCGAAGAACGCCTGGTCCTCGGCGGCACCGCGAACCTCACGCGCAACGTCGCCGACTTCCCGGGTTCGCTGCGCCAGGTCCTCGAAGCGCTCGAGGAGCAGGTCGTCGTGCTCAAGCTCCTGGCCGCCGCGCGCAACCCCGGTGCGATCACGGTGCGCATCGGTGAGGAAAATGAGGACGAGCAGATGCGCAGCACCTCGGTCGTGTCGATCGGATACGGCCAGGACATGGTGCTCGGCGGCATGGGGGTGGTCGGCCCGACCCGGATGGACTACCCCGGCACGATCGCCGCGGTGCGCGCGGTCGCCAACTACGTGGGGCAGATCCTGGCCGGCCGCTGAGCCGGGCAGAGCAGAAGGAGAAGCAGAGACGGTGGCGAGGGACTACTACGGCATCCTCGGGGTGGCCAAGAACGCGAGCGATCAGGACATCAAGCGCGCGTACCGGAAGCTGGCCCGGGAGCTGCACCCCGACGTCAACCCGTCGGAAGACGCGCAGCACAAGTTCGGCGAGGTCACCACGGCCTACGAGGTGCTGTCCGACCCGCAGAAGCGCAAGATCGTCGACCTCGGCGGCGACCCGATGGACGGCGGCGCGCGCGGCGGGGGCGGCGGCGACCCGTTCGCCGGGTTCGGCGGCCTCGGCGACATCATGGACGCCTTCTTCGGCGCGGCCGGCGGCGGTGGCGGACGCGGGCGCGGGCCCCGCAGCCGCGTCCAGCCCGGCTCCGACGCGCTGATCCGGCTCGGCCTGTCCCTCGAGGACTGCGCCACCGGCGTCGACAAGGAGATCGCCGTCGACACCGCGATCGTCTGCGACCTCTGCCGCGGCGCCGGCACCAGCGAAGGCACGTCGGTCAAGACCTGCGACACCTGCGGCGGCGCCGGCGAGGTCCAGTCCGTCCAGCGGTCCTTCCTCGGCCAGGTCGTCACGGCCCGCCCGTGCCCGGTCTGCCGCGGCTTCGGCGAGGTCATCCCCGACCCCTGCCGCCAGTGCGGCGGCGACGGCCGCATCCGCGCCCGCCGCAACGTCACCGCCAAGATCCCGCCGGGCGTCGGCGACGGCATGCGCATCCGCCTGTCCGGCCAGGGCGAGGTCGGCCCCGGCGGCGGCCCGGCCGGCGACCTCTACGTCGAGATCGACGAGACCCCGCACGAGGTCTTCGTCCGGCAGGGCCACGACCTGCACTGCAACTTCCGCATCCCGATGACCACCGCCGCCCTCGGCGCCACGGTCCCCATCTCGACGCTGATCGACGGCGACTACGAGCTCGACGTCGAACCCGGCACCCAGCCCAACGCCGAACTCGTCCTCACCGGCAAGGGCATGCCCCGGCTGCGGTCCTCCGGCCGCGTCGACGGCCGCGGCGACCTCCACGTCCACATCGACGTCGTGGTCCCGACGAAGCTCGACGAAGCCCAGCGCGAACTCCTCGTCGAGCTCGCCCAGCAGCGCGGCGAGGAAGTCCCGACGCTGGCGTCCAACGGCACCAAGCACGGCGGCCTCTTCTCCAAGCTGCGCGCCAAGAACCACCGCTGACCCGTGCCCGACACCACCCTGCCGGTCTTCCTCGCCGACACCGTCCCCGCCTCCGGCGGGACCGTGCTCGACGGCGAGGAAGCCCGGCACGCGGCCACCGTCCGCCGCCTGCGCGCCGGGGAACGGCTCGTCCTCTCCGACGGCGCGGGCACCATGGCCCGCTGCGTCGTCGAAGCCGTCCAGCCCGGCCGCGACGCCGCCCTGACCCTCTCGATCGAGGAACGCTGGACCGAGGAACCACCGGCCCTGCGCGTCGTCCTCGCCCAAGCCCTCGCCAAGGGCGACCGCGGCGAACTCGCGGTCGAGCTCGCCACCGAAGCCGGCGTCGACGCGATCGTCCCCTGGCGAGCCGCCCGCAGCATCGCCAAGTGGGAGGACGGCAGCCGCGGCGACAAAGCCCTCGCCCGCTGGCGCGCCACCGCCCGTGCCGCCGCCAAGCAAGCCCGCCGCGCCCACGTCCCCGACGTCACCGAACCCGTCGGCACGGGCGAGCTCGCCGGCCTCGCCGCCACGATGTCCCTGGCCGTCGTCCTCGAGTCCGACGTCGCCGACCGGCTCACCGACCTCGACCTCCCCGACACCGGCGACCTCCTCCTCGTCGTCGGACCCGAAGGCGGCATCACCGACCAGGAACTCCGCACCCTGCGAGAAGCCGGCGCACGAGCCGTGCGGCTGGGCACGACGGTGCTGCGCACCTCCACCGCCGCGGCCGTCGCCCTCGGCGCGCTCGGCGCCCTGACCACCCGGTGGCGGTGAAAAGATCACCGGAAAAAAGACCCCTGATTTTGCGCCCAGTTATGGCGCGATCACACTCCGACCCGTTACTCTCGTTTACTAACGCGCCACACACCGTTTCGGGTTCGGCGCGCCACTGGGAAAGCACAGACCCCGCCGGGCACCTCCCCCCTCGGTCCGGCGGCCGCCGCGGTAGCGGTAGATCGACCCCCAGGGTCTACCGCTCCGCGGCCCCCTCTCGCTTCGCTCCCTCGGGTGCCCCTTCGCGTTCGTTGTGTCTTCTGGGGGTCAAACCCCCAGATCCCCAGCCGGGGGCTAGCCCCCGGACCCCCCGCCTGTGCCGCTCCGTGTGCGTTGGGTGCCGCGGTGGTGGGGCGGGGGGTCGGTAGGGTTTGGGTATGGGTATGGGTGACAGTGCTGAGACTCTCTTCGAGCGGATCATTGGTGGGGAGATCCCCGCTGATGTCGTCTACCAGGATGAGACCACCTTTGCCTTTCGGGATATTCGGCCTCAGGCGAAGGTTCATGTGCTCGTAGTGCCCAAGACTCGGTACCGGAACCTCGGGGAGCTTGCTGCCGCTGATCCTCGGCTTTTGGCCGATGTCGCGCGGACTGCCCGGAAGGTCGCCGAGATCGAGGGTGTTCTCGAGAGCGGGTACCGGGTCGTCTTCAACACCGATGGTGATGCCGGGCAGACCGTCTTCCACGTTCACGCCCACGTGCTCGGCGGGGAGCCGCTCGGGTTCTTCGGGGCCCGGGAGGGCTGATTAGCCGAAACCCGTCTGCGTTCTGTCGGTGGGTGCCAGTAGCATCGGTGGGGTCCGTTCTCCCTCACCGAGAAAGCAGGCCTGAGGCCACGTGGCCGGAACCGTACCGGGTGGAGCCGCCCGACCCGACGCCCCCGGGGACGTCGCCAAGACCGAGGATGCCGCCGTCCAAGCTGCGCAGTCCCGGTTCCCCATTCCCGACGCCGCCGCCCTGAGCCTGCTCGGTTCCCGCGACGAGAACCTGCGCGTCGCCGAAGAGCTCCTCGCCGCCGACGTGCACGTCCGCGGCAACGAGGTCACCCTGACCGGCACCCCCGCCGACGTCGCGTTCGCCGAACGCGTCTTCGCCGAGCTCGTCCAGCTCGCGACCGGCGGCCAGCAGGTCGGACCCGACACCGTCCGCCGCACCGTCGGCATGCTCTCCACCGGTGACGCGTCGCCCGCCGAGGTCCTCAGCCTCAACATCGTCTCCCGCCGCGGCAAGACCATCCGGCCCAAGACGCTCAACCAGAAGCGCTACGTCGACGCCATCGACAAGCACACCGTCGTCTTCGGCATCGGCCCCGCCGGCACCGGCAAGACCTACCTCGCCATGGCGAAGGCCGTCCAGGCCCTGCAGGCCAAGCAGGTCACCCGCATCGTGCTGACCCGCCCCGCCGTCGAAGCCGGCGAGCGCCTCGGCTACCTGCCCGGCACGCTCAACGAGAAGATCGACCCCTACCTGCGGCCCCTCTACGACGCGCTGCACGACATGGTCGAACCCGAGTCGATCCCGCGGCTCATGCAGGCCGGCACCATCGAGATCGCGCCGCTCGCCTACATGCGCGGCCGGACGCTGAACGACGCCTTCATCATCCTCGACGAGGCCCAGAACACCACGCCCGAGCAGATGAAGATGTTCCTCACCCGCCTGGGCTTCGGCTCCAAGATCGTCGTCACCGGCGACATCACCCAGGTCGACCTGCCCAGCGGCCAGCGCAGCGGCCTCCGCGTCGTGCGCGACATCCTCCACGGCGTCGAGGACCTCCACTTCGCCGAGCTCACCAGCCAGGACGTCGTCCGGCACAAGCTCGTCGGCGACATCGTCGACGCCTACGAGAAGTGGCAGGCCGTGCAGGACGCGCAGGGACAGCAGGGCAACGGCTGGAAGGGCAACCGGCGGTGAGCATCGAGATCGCCAACGAGTCCGGCGTCGACGTCGACGAGACGTCCATCGTCTCGGCCGCCCGCTACGCCCTCGACAAGATGGAGGTCAGCCCGCTCGCCGAGCTGTCCATCCTGCTCGTCACCCTCGACGTCATGGAAGACCTGCACGAACGCTGGATGGACCTGCCCGGCCCCACCGACGTCATGGCCTTCCCGATGGACGAGCTCGACTCCTCCCGCCGCCCCGACGCGCCCGACGCGTCGCCGGCGCTGCTCGGGGACATCGTGCTCTGCCCGGCGTTCGCCAAGGACCAGGCCAAGACCGCGGGCCACGCCCTGATCGACGAGCTGCACCTGCTCACCGTGCACGGCTGCCTCCACCTCCTCGGCTACGACCACGCCGAACCCGCCGAGGAACGCGAGATGTTCGCGCTCCAGAAGCGGATCCTCGGCGAGTACCAGGACGCCGTCGCCGCCCTGCAGAAGCGCGACGCCCAGCGCAACACCGACGACCGCGTCCTCGGCATCGCCGGGCTCGACGCGGCCACCACCCCGGCCGCCGAACCACCCGCCGGGGAAACGCCCTAGGCGTCAGCCATGGTCCAGCTCCTCTTCGCGATCGCGCTCGTGCTCCTCGCGGGCGTGTTCGCGGCGGCCGACGCCGCCATCAGCACCGTGTCCCAGGCCCGGGCCGACGGCCTCGCCCGCATGGGCCTGCCCGGCGCCCGCCACCTCGCCGCGATCATCGCCGAACGGCGCCGGCACATCAACCTGCTGCTCCTGCTGCGCCTCAGCTGCGAGCTCACCGCCACCGTGCTGGTCACCGTCTTCGTCGGCACCCGGCTCCGGCCCCTCGGCCTCGCCGTGCTCGTCGCCGCCGTCGTCATGGTCGTGGTCAGCTACGTCCTCATCGGCGTCGGCCCCCGCACCCTCGGCCGCCAGCACCCCTACCGCATCGGCCGCTACGTCGCCGGGCCCGTCCGCGTCCTCGGCTCGGTCCTCGGCCCGCTGTCCCGGCTGCTCATCCTCATCGGTAACGCCATCACCCCCGGCCAGGGCTTCCGCGAAGGCCCGTTCACCTCCGAGGTCGAGCTGCGCGAGCTCGTCGACCTCGCCCAGGAACGCGGCGTCGTCGAGGACTCCGAACGCGAGATGATCCACTCGGTGTTCGAGCTCGGCGACACCGTCGCCCGCGAGGTCATGGTCCCGCGCACCGAGATCGTCTGGATCGAGCGCACCAAGACCGTCCGCCAGGCCCTGGCACTGGCGCTGCGCACCGGCTTCACCCGGCTCCCGGTGATCGACGAGTCCGTCGACGACATCGTCGGCGTCGTCAACATCAAGGACCTGATGTCGGCGTACATGGACCCGGACGGCTCGAGCACCGTCGTCGACACCCTGATGAACGAAGCCTCCTTCGTCCCCGACTCGAAACGGCTCGGCGAGCTCCTCAAGGAGATGCAGCGCTCGCACCACCACATGGCGATCGCCGTCGACGAGTACGGCGGCACCGCCGGCCTGCTCACCATCGAGGACGTCCTCGAGGAGATCGTCGGCGAGATCACCGACGAGTCCGACGGCGACGAACGCCCCGAGGTCGAGGAGCTCGACGGCGGAGCCGTCCGCGTCTCCTCCCGGATGGGCGTCGACGACCTCGGCGAGCTCTTCGGCATCGACCTCGAAGACCACGGCGTGGAGACCGTGGGCGGGCTGCTCGCGGAACGACTGGGTAGGGTCCCGCTACCGGGGGCCGAAGCCGAGGTCGCCGGCCTTCGGCTGTTCGCCGAAGGAGGCAAGGACCGGCGCGGCCGCATGCGGATCACCTCGGTGGTCGTGCACCCGGCCGACGCCGACGCCATGACCGACCCGGCCGACCGCACCGCCCGGCGCCGCACCCGCCCGCCCCACCCCGACGAACGCGACAGGAGCGTCGAACATGCCTGACCTCGAGGCGGAGGACCAGAAGCTGGTCACCCTCGCCCGGTCCTCGCGCGCCCGCATCCAGGCCCCCGAAGGCGCCGCGGTCCGCGACACCGACGGCCGCACCTACGCCGCGGGCACGGTCGACCAGCCGTCGTTCAAGCTCACCGCGCTCCAGGCCGCGGTCGCCGCGGCGCTGTCCAGCGGTGCCGAAGGCATCGAAGCCGCCGCCGTCGTCAGCGAAGAAGGACTGCTCAAGGGCGCGTCCGTGCACGCCGTCCGCGACCTCGCGAAGTACGCGCCGATCATCCTCGCCGCCCCGGACGGCACCGTTCTCGAGGTGCTCGAGCGATGACGGAGCACAGGTCCGGCTTCGCCTGCTTCGTCGGCCGCCCCAACGCGGGCAAGTCGACGCTGACCAACGCCCTCGTCGGCAGCAAGGTCGCGATCACCTCCAGCAAGCCGCAGACCACGCGGCACGCGATCCGCGGCATCGTGCACCGGGAAGACGCCCAGCTCGTCCTCATCGACACCCCCGGCCTGCACCGCCCCCGCACCCTGCTCGGCGAGCGGCTGAACGACATCGTGCACACGACGTGGTCCGAAGTGGACGTCGTCGGCCTGTGCGTGCCGGCGAACGAGAAGATCGGGCCCGGCGACAAGTTCATCGCCGCCGAGCTGCAGAAGATCGCCAAGCGCACCCCCGTGATCGGCATCGTCACCAAGACCGACCTCGTGCAGCCCCAGCAGGTCGCCGAGCAGCTCCTCGCGCTGCAGGGCGTGATGGACTTCGCCGAGCTGATCCCGGTGTCCGCCGTGGACGGCTTCCAGGTCGGCGCGCTCGCGGACCTGCTCGTCAAGAGGCTCCCCGAAGGTCCGCAGCTCTACCCGGGCGGCGAGCTCACCGACGAGCCCGAGCAGACGCTGGTCGCCGAGCTGATCCGCGAGGCGGCGCTGGAAGGCGTCCGCGACGAGCTGCCGCACTCGATCGCCGTCACCGTCGAGGAGATGCTGCCCCGCGAAGGCCGGGACGACCTCATCGACGTGCACGCGTTCCTCTACGTGGAGCGGCCCAGCCAGAAGGGCATCATCCTCGGGCACAAGGGCGAACGGCTGCGCGAGGTCGGCGCCACCGCCCGCAAGAACATCGAGGCGCTGCTCGGCTCCAAGGTCTACCTCGACCTGCACGTCAAGGTGGCCAAAGAGTGGCAGCGCGACCCCCGCCAGCTGCGCCGGCTCGGGTTCTGACGTGGCCGAGCAGCAGCGGCCGCCCGCCGACTACAACCCCGGGCCCCCGCCCGCGACCAACCTGGTCTGGGGGATCGTCAGCGCGATCCTGTGCTGCCTGCCGTTCGGCGCCCTCTCGATCTACCAGGCCGCCAAGGTCGAAAAGCTCTGGGCCCAGGGCGACCAGGACGCGGCCCTCGCGTCGGCTCGTGACGCCCGGCGGTGGGCGATCGTCGCCGCGGTCGCCGGCGCCGTCCTGTGGGTCGCGGCGATCGTGACGGTCGTCCTGCTCTTCGGAACGCTCACCGACGACGCCGCGTCCCACTGACGACGTCGGCAGCAGGAGGCGATACCCGGTGACCCAGCCGTACCAGCAGTACCCGCACTACGGCTGGCAGCCGAACTACGGGCCGCCGCCGGAGAACAACCTGGTCTGGGCGATCCTGGCGACGGTGATGTGCTGCCTGCCGTTGGGTATCGTCGCCATCGTGAAGGCGAGCCAGGTCAACTCCCTGTGGTTCCAGGGCTTCCACGCGGAAGCGCACCGGGCCGCCGACGAAGCCCGCAAGTGGGCGATGTGGTCGGCGATCGCGTCCGGCATCCTGATCGGGCTCTACCTGGTGTTCATCGTGGTCATGTTCGCCTTCGTCGGCGCCTCCTTCTGGTCGCTGGTCCCATGACGACCGTCTACACGGGATACCCGGCCCGCGGCGCCAAGGCCACGCTGCGCGCGCTCAGCGCCCCGATGGCCGTCGTGGGCGGGCTCGGCGTGTGCTGCGCGGCGGTCCTGATCGGCGACCCGACCACCCCCGGCGGCTGGCTCCCCGTCTGCCCGACCAAGGCGCTGTTCGGCATCGACTGCCCGGGCTGCGGCGGCATGCGGATGGCCTACAGCCTGATGCACGGCGACCTTCCCGCGGCCCTGCACTACAACGCCGTGTCGCTCGTCTTCGTCCTGCTCTTCGTCTGGAGCACGATCGCCTGGACGGCCGGGCGGCTGCGTGGCCGCTGGGTGAACAGCTGGCTGCACTGGCGCTGGACCCCGCTGACCGTCGGCGTCGTGTTCAGCGTCTGGTTCGTCGTTCGCAACCTCCCGTTCGCCCCGTTCACCGGCCTGCACGTCTGATTTCGACGGACGGGAACCGCTTCGCCACGCACCGCGTCGGAGGCTCGTCAGGTTCACCCGGACAGTGGATGCCTGGGCGGCGCGGCCGCAGGTGAACCGAGTACGCTCCCGCGGACCAGTGCCGTACATTCGCACCCGGTTCCGCACGGAGCGTGCGGTGGAGTGACCAGCGAGGGGGAGACCCAGATGACCGATCCCTACGGTCAGCAGCCGTTCGGGCAGCAGCCCGGCGGCCAGCAGCCGTTCGGACAACCGCAGCCCGGTCCGCCGTTGCCGCAGTACGGGCAGTCCGCGCCCTACGGGCAGCCCGGGCCGTTCGGCCAGGCGGGAACTCCCTTCGGCGCACCGCAGAACTACGCGAACTGGGGCCAGCGCGCCGTGGGGTGGCTCGTGGACTTCGGTCCCGCGCTGGCCGTCTACCTCGTGATCGGCATCATCGGCGCGGTCTTCCACTTCAACTTCGTCTTCTCGCTGCTGGCCTTCGTCGCCATGGTCGGCTGGATCGTGTGGTGCGTGTTCAACCGCTGGATCCAGCAGGGCAACACCGGCCAGTCGATGGGCAAGCGCGTCGCCAAGATCAAGCTCGTCCGCGAGGACAACGGGCAGCCGATCGGCGCGGGCATGGCCTTCCTGCGCGACCTCGCGCACTTCGTCGACAACGTCCTCTGCTACATCGGCTGGCTGTGGCCGCTGTGGGACGACAAGTCCCAGACGCTCGCCGACAAGATCGTCGGCACGGTCGTCGTCCAGGCCGACGACTCGGCCGCGCCGAACCCGTTCGCCCAGCCCGGCGCGCAGGCGTTCGCCGGCGGCTACCCGCCGCCGGGGCAGCAGCCGGGCCAGCCGCCCTCGGGTGGTTTCCCGCAGCAGCCCCAGTCCGGTGGCTTCGGCCAGCCCGCGCCGGGTGGTTTCCCGCAGCAGCCGCCGTCCGGCGGTTTCGCGCAGCCCCCGCAGCCGGGCGGCTTCGGCCAGCCGCAGCCGGGCCAGCCGCTCGCCCCGCCGCCGGGCGGCTCCGCCTTCGACGAGGTCGAGCGCACCGAGATGCTCCGCCCGGGCTCCGCCGGCGGCGGGTCCGCGTTCGACGAGCAGGCCGAGCGCACCCAGATGCTGCGTCCCGAGGCGCACGACGACGCCGGCGAGACCCGGAAGATCGACCCCGGCCAGTTCGGCCAGCCGCCGAACCAGCCGCCGAACCACTGAAGCACGCCTTTCCCGCACCACCGCCGGGGTGACCCGGGCGGACGTTCACGAGTAATTGGGGGTACACGTTCATGACCAATCCCTACGGCCAGCAGCAGCCCTACGGCCAGCAGCCGCAGCAGCCCGGTTACGGCCCGCCGTCGGGCGGGATGCCCGCGCCCTACGGCCAGCCGGCGCCGTACGGGCAGCCCGGGCCGTACGGCCAGCCGCCCACCGGCGGCTTCGGCGCTCCCGGCTACGGCATGCCCGGTGGTGGCGGTGACATCAACGCCATCAAGGACTACAAGGGCTGGGCGATCGCCTCGCTCTTCCTCGGCGGCATCATCCTCGGCATCTTCGCGATCATGAAGTCCAACGAGGTCGGCACGTACAAGATGCAGGGCAACTACATGATGGCGGAGCAGGCGTCGCGCACCACCAAGACGCTCTGCCTGGTCTCGTCGATCCTGGGTGGCATCAGCTGCGTCGTCCTGTTGTTCGCGGTCATCATCCCGCTGATCGCGTTCAGTGCCTCCTGCGGCCGTTACTGCTGATTCCGCGGGGCGCTCCACCCCGGCATCGCCCGAAGGTGGGACGATGTCGGGGTGGTGAACCTCTACCGCGACACCGGGGTGGTGTTGCGCACGCACAAGCTGGGTGAGGCCGACCGGATCGTCACCCTGCTCACGCGACGGCACGGCAAGGTCCGCGCCGTGGCGAAGGGCGTGCGGCGCACCTCGTCGCGCTTCGGTGCCCGGCTGGAGCCGTTCGGCCACGTCGACGTGCAGTTCTACACCGGCCGCACGCTCGACGTGATCACCCAGGTCGAGACCGTGGACGCGTTCGCGCTGCCGCTGGTCGCCGACTACCAGCGCTACACCGCGGCCAGCGCGATCGCCGAAACCGCGGACCGGCTTTCGGCCGAAGAGGGCGAACCGGTGCTCAAGCTCTACCTCCTCGTCTGCGGCGCGCTGCGTTCGCTGGCCGCCGGGGAGCGGGACGCGTCCCTGGTGCTCGACGCGTTCTTCCTCCGCGCGATGTCCTACGCCGGCTGGGCGCCCGCGCTCACCGAGTGCGCCCGCTGCGGCCTGCCGGGCCCGCACACCGCGTTCAGCGTCGCCGCCGGCGGCTCGATGTGCCAGGACTGCCGCGTGCCCGGCTGCGTGCACCCCGCGCCCGAGGTCCTGGACCTGCTCACCGCCCTCCTGCACGGCGAATGGCCGCTGGCCGAGTCGACCCCGCAGGGCACCCGCCGCGACGCGAGCGGCCTGGTCGCGGCCCACCTGCAGTGGCATCTGGAGCGTCAGCTCCGGTCCCTGCCCCTGGTCGAGCGACGTGCCCGGGAGACCGTGCTGACATCCGGGGCTTCGCCCCGAGCCGGGGGCTCCGCCACCCGGACCCCCGAAGGACAGGGGGTGCCCGGGCAGTAGGGTCGGGCCAGATCGGTTTCACCCATCCAGGGAGGCTCGCAGTGCTGCGCAGGGGACGCGAGAGCAAGGCGTCGCGATACGAGCAGCGGGCCCCGGATCCGCACCCGTCCGGCGCGAAACCGCCGGAAATCCCGCGCGAGCTGGTCCCGAAGCACGTCGCGCTGGTCATGGACGGCAACGGCCGCTGGGCCAACCAGCGCGGCCTGCCGCGGATCGAGGGCCACAAGCGCGGCGAAGCGGTGATGATCGACGTCGCCGCCGGCGCGGTGGAAATCGGCGTCAAGTGGCTCTCGGTGTACGCGTTCTCGACGGAGAACTGGAAGCGCAGCCCCGAAGAGGTGCGGTTCCTGATGGGCTTCAACCGCGACACGATCCGCCGCCAGGTCGACTACCTCGGCTCGATCGGCGTGCGCATCCGCTGGGCCGGGCGGCGGCCGAAGCTGTGGGCGTCGGTGATCAAGGAGCTGCAGGCGGCCGAGGAGAAGACCAAGCACAACACGGCGCTGAACATGACGATGTGCGTCAACTACGGCGGCCGCGCCGAGCTCGGCGACGCGATGCACCGGATCGCGCGCGACGTCGCGGACGGGAAGCTGAACCCGGACAAGGTCACCGAGAAGACCATCGGCAAGTACCTCTACCAGCCGGACATGCCGGACGTGGACCTGTTCCTGCGGCCTTCGGGCGAGCAGCGGACGTCGAACTTCCTGCTGTGGCAGTCGGCCTACGCCGAGATGGTCTTCCAGGACACCCTGTTCCCGGACTTCGACCGGACGCACCTGTGGCGTGCCTGCCTGGAGTTCGCGAAGCGGGATCGCCGCTTCGGCGGCGCCGTCGACCAGGCGTCGTCGTCATGAGCGCGACCGAAGCGGCGGAGACCGCGGAGCTGCTGACGCAGGCGAAGGAGTCCCTCGAGCGCTACCTCGAGGTGCACGTCGACGACGACGGCGCGCTGACGTTCGCCCATGGCGACGTCCCGTGCGTGATCCAGGCGACCCGGCTCGGCGAGGGCCTCACCGTGCTGACGCTGACCTGCGTGGTCGGCTGGGACCTCGCGGACGGGCCGGAGCTGTCGATCGCCGTCGCCGAGCGGGCGGGGCAGGGACTGTTCGGGACGCTGGGCGTCGGGCACTCCGACAACGGCGTGGACGTGACCCTGCGGTACGCGTTCCCGGCGGCGGGACTGGACGCGGCGGCGCTCGGGACGTTGCTGATGCTGGTGGTGTCGACGGCGTCGCAGCTGCGGACCGATTTGCCGGGAATCGTGCCCGGCGAGTAACCCACCCGGGGTGTTCTTCCCGGCGCGAACGGCGGATTCCGGTCGGAATCCGGCCTTTTTCGACCGTTCGCGACTGTGCGGTGCTCTCGCTGTCGGACCCTGCTGGCATCATCGCCGTCGTGAACATCGTTTCCGGCAACGCGCGGCGCACCCGCCGGTTCCGCATCAGCTCCGTCGAGGTGCTGTGCGCGATCCTGCTGGTCGCGATCCTCGCCCAGGGCCGGCTGCAGCAGGCGTTCGACGTGCCCGCGCTGCGCACCGGCTCGACCGTGTTCGTCGCGGTCTGCGTGCAGGCCCTGCCGTTCCTGGTGATGGGCGTGCTGATCAGCGGGGCGATCGCGGCGTTCGTGCCCGCCCGGGTGCTGGAGAAGGTGCTGCCCCGGCGAGCCGGCGCGGCGGTCGGTGTGGCCGGGCTGGCCGGCGTCGCGCTGCCGGGCTGTGAATGCGCTTCGGTGCCGGTGGCGCGCCGGCTGATGGGGCAGGGGGTCGCACCGGCGGCGGCGCTGACGTTCCTGCTGGCGGCGCCGGCGGTGAACCCGGTGGTGCTGGTGGCGACGGCGGTGGCGTTCCCGGGCAAGCCGGAGATGGTGCTGGCGCGCTTCGCGGGTTCGCTGGCGACGGCGATGGTGATGGGCTGGCTGTGGGCCCGCTGGGGCAAGCTGGAGTGGATCACCGCCCGCGCGCTGCGGCGCCTGCCCGAAGTCCCGAGCGGTCAGCGGTGGCGGGTGTTCGCCGAGACGGCCCGCACGGACCTGGTCGAGGCGGGCGGCTTCCTGGTGCTGGGGGCGCTGATCTCGTCGGCGCTGAACGTGCTGGTGCCGGCGAAGTGGTTCGGCGTGCTGGGCGACCAGCTGGTGCTGGGCATCGTGGTGATGGCGGTGCTGGCGGTGGTGCTGGCGCTGTGCAGCGAGGCGGACGCGTTCGTGGCGGCGTCGCTGACGGCGTTGCCGATGCTGCCGAAGCTGGTGTTCCTGGTGGTCGGGCCGGCGGTGGACGTGAAGCTGTTCGCGCTGCAGGCGGGCACGTTCGGCAAGTCGTTCGCGGCGCGGTTCGCCCCGGCGACGTTCGTGGTGGCGGCGCTGTGTGCCGTGGCGGCCGGTCTCGTGGTGGGGGTGGCATGACGGTGGCGAGTGCTCTGCCGGGCCGGAAGCCGTTGGCGGGCAAGGGATTGGTGCCTGGTCCCGGACGCCGCCATTCGTCGGCGTGGGAGGCGGCGTGAAACGCGAAACGCAGAACATCCTGCTGATCCTGCTGGGCGGCGCGCTGATCAAGATCGCGGTGAACGGCGACTACCTGCGTTACGTCAAGCCGGCGCAGCAGCCGTGGATCATCGCCGGCGGGGCGGTCATGGTGCTGCTCGGGGCGGTCGCCGTCGTGCGCGACCTCCTGGCCGCGCGGGCGAAGACCTCCGAAGAGCCGGACCACGACCACGACGGCCACTCGCACTCGGCGCGGCCCGCCTGGCTGCTGCTGGTGCCGGTGCTGGCCGTCTTCCTCGTCGCGCCGCCCGCCCTGGGCGCCGACTCGGTGATCCGCACCGAGGCGCGGGTCCCGGCGAGCGCGGCCGCCGCCAACGCCGCCGCGTTCCCGCCCCTGCCCGCGGGGAACGTGGTGCCGCTGGCGGTCAACGAGTTCGTCAGCCGCGCGGGCTGGGACGCGGCGGGCACCCTCGACCACCGCACGGTCTCCCTGACCGGCTTCGTCGTGCACACCGGCGGCGGCACGCTGCTGGCCCGCCTGGTGATCAGCTGCTGCGCGGCGGACGCGTTCCCGGTGACGGTGCGCCTCCGCGGCGGCGAAGCCGACCACCTCGCGAGCGACACGTGGATCCGGGTGACGGGCCAGGTCGTCCCCGGCACGGCCACGAAGAACAACAGCTACACGCCGGACTTCACCCTGGCCTCGATCACGACGATCCCCGCACCGCAGGACCCGTACGAGTACTGAGCCGGGGCGACCGCCGCCACGCCCGTGACAGCGGTGTCTCGAGACCTCTCCTCGGGGGCGCGCCCCAGCGCGGCACCCGCGGCCCGCGGGTCAGTGCTCCGCGCAGGTCCCGGTGATCTCCACCGTGTGCGAGATCTCCGAAAAGCCGTGCTCGGCCGCGATCTTCTCCGCCCAGCGCTCCACCGCCGGCCCCTCGACCTCCACCGTGCGGCCGCACAGGCGGCACACCAGGTGATGGTGGTGGTGCGCCGAGCAGCGCCGGTAGATCGCCTCGCCCGAGTCCGTGCGCAGCACGTCGATCTCGCCGGCTTCCGACAACGACTGCAGCGTGCGGTAGACCGTCGTCAGGCCGATGCCGTCGCCGCGTTTGCGCAGCTCGTCGTGCAGTTCCTGGGCCGAGCGGAAGTCGTCGACGGTGCTCAGCAGCTCGACGACCGCGGCTCGCTGGCGGGTCGATCGGCGCCCGGGCACCGGGGCCTGGCTGCGCGGCGCGGCGGCGTTCATCACTGTCCTTCCTGCACGTGGGCGACGGCGTCGACGACGATGTGCGCCAGGTGGTCGTCGGCGAGCCGGTAGACGACCTCGCGGCCGCGGCGCTCGCCCTGGACCACCCCGGCGGTCTTCAGCACCCGCAGGTGCTGGCTGATCAGCGGCTGGGCGACGTCGAGGGCGTCCACCAGCTCGTGCACGCACCGGTCGGCCGCGCGCAGCTGCAGCACGATCGCGATCCGGACCGGCGCCGCCAGCGCGCGCAGCAGGTCGCCCGCGTCGGTCAGGACCGACGCCGGCGGGTGTGCCGGCGCTTCGGCCGCCACCGGTGCGCACTCCCCGAGGCCCGGCTGGGCGCCACCGCCGGTGACTGTCGCCATTCCCGCCTCCACGCTGCTCGTCATCGCCGCCGGCGACCATGAATTCCGTAGTCATTGCCGATAACGGCGCCACCCATCCTAGTGTTCCCCCGCATAGCACCCGCTCCGTCACCGCGCTCTGCGGACTACGGTCGGTCGCATTGCTCCATTCGGGTGAGTTCGTGGGGAATTGCCTCTTCGGCTTCGCATGTCGTGGCGGACGGTGCAAGGTTGTCGCGGAGCGTTTCGTCGCTTCTCGTACGCTGGCGACCCGCCCGAAGCAGAGCAGTGGGGAGACATGACCCGTTCCGTGACGAAAGCAGCCGTACTGACGGCCGTCCTCTTCCCGCTGGTCGGCGCCGGGGTGGCCGGGGCGCAGAGCCAGGCCGTCGACGAGAAGACCGGGCCGGTCTCGTTCGCGAACATCGCGTCGGTCCGGATCGGCAGCGAGGGCCAGAAGGGCGGCGCGCTGATCACCGAGACCCAGCGCTCCCCGCTGCTGCCCGGCCAGTCGAAGCTCGGCACGGACCGCGTCTCGGTGCCCAAGGACGACGGCGAGCGCGCCACCTTCGGCGGGCACTACCAGATCGACCTCGGCCGCTACAGCAACGGCAACCCCTACCCGGCGGGCGTCGCGAGCCGGGACCACAACGTCGTCGCCGCGCTGCAGGCGACCACCGTGCCCACCGCCGTCGCCGAGACCACCTACGCGCTGCGCGACACCTGGCAGGGCGGCGCGAAGCCGGTCGACGACACCGTGCTCGTCCTCGAAGGCGCGAAGACGGCGGTGGACTGCACCGGGCCGGTGAAGCTCACCGGCACGTCGTCGGTGACCCGGTTGTGGGTGCGCCAGGACGGCGGGCTCGGCATCGTCCCGATGCCCGGCGGCAACGCGGGCCTCGAGCTGAAGAACCTCCGGCTCGGCCCGCCCGGCGACATCACGAACGCCGGCAAGGACACCACGCTCTCCGATCTCAGGCTGACCCGCGTCGGCGCGTTCGACCAGCTGATCCGCCAGGACGGCTGGCGGGGCGGCGACTACACCGCCGTCGCCGGCTGGCGCGTGGAGATCACCACCCACGTCAAGGACGCGGCGGGGGCCGCGCTCCAGGACGTCCGGACGACGATCGTGCTCGGCGGGGTCAGCTGCTCGGTCCCGAAGGGCTTCGTCGCGAAGGCCGGGGGCACCGCGGGCGGCACGAACGCCTCGCAGGCCGCCGTGCCGACGCAGGTCCCGGCCGGGTACCTCGGCGCGGCCGCGCCCGACACCGGCAGCGACGGCTCGCGCGTGCCGCTCGGCATCGGCCTGCTCTTCGGCGGGGTGTTCTTCGGGGCCGTCGCGCTGCTACTGGGCAGGCGGCGCAAGTCCGGGACGGACTAGGTGCTGCGCACCGGGCTGGCCGCCGTCTCGGCGGCGCTGGCCGTGGCCGCCTTCGCGGCCGGGGTGATCGTGCTGACCTGGCTGCCGCCGACGACCACCCAGGCCGCCGCGCCGCCGCCCGGCTCGCTGCCGGGGGAGAACGCGGCCCCGGCCGTGCTGCCCGCGGACAGCGAGTCCGCCGCGCAGCAGCGTCCGGGCACGGTCCGGCTGCCCGACGGTGCCACCGCCCGCCTGGTCCGGACGGAACTCACCGACCGTGGCGTGCTGCCGATCCCGCGCGGCCTGGGTGACGCCGCCTGGTGGGGCGCCAAGCTGGGCGCGGCCCAGGGCGCCGCGCTGCTGTCCGGGCACGTGAACTGGGAGGGCCACCGCGGCCCGTTCGACGAGCTCTGGCGGATGCGCGACGGCGACGACGTCAGCGTCGTCGACGCGAGGGGCGGCCGCTGGGTCTACCGCGTCGACGACGTGGTGACGCTCCCGAAGGAGACGCTGCCGGAGCAGGCGGCGAAGTGGTTCGCCCAGGACGGCCCGCACCGGCTGGTCCTGGTGACCTGCGGCGGCGACTACGTCGGCGGCACCGAGGGCTACGACGAGAACCGCCTGGTCACGGCCCGGCTGGTGACGCGCCCCACCGGCTGACCGGGCGACGCCGGCCCGCTTCCGATCCGGTGCAACCTCCGCCGTCCTTCACGGCATGTCTGTCCGTGACTTGTCACGACGGCGAAGGAGCACAGGCGCATGCAGGAGCAGAACCCGGCGGAGCGGAAGACGGGCTCCGGCCGCTGGTGGATCGCCGGCGTCGCCGGCGCGTTCGTGGTCGCGGCGATCGTCGCCTCCCTGCTCATCTTCACCGGAAAGGATGAACCCGCCGGCGCGAACGGTGCCACCACCACGCCCGTCGCGGCCGCGGACCAGCCCGCGAAGCAGGACACCGGGCAGGCGCCGGCTCAGCTGTCGCTGCCCGGGGGCGGTGCCGCGAAGCTCGTCCAGGAGGACCTCGACGCCACGGGTGCCCTCAAGATCCCCGAGGGCCTCGACGAAGCCGCGTGGTGGGGCGCGAAGCTGGGCGCCGACCACGGTGTCGCGTTGCTTTCCGGGCACGTCAACTGGAAGGGCAAGAAGGGCCCGTTCACCGAGCTGTGGCAGGTCAAGCAGGGGCAGGAGGTCAAGCTGACCGACGCCGCGGGCGGTGCGTGGGTCTACCGGGTCGACGCGGCCGAGACCATCCACAAGTCCGAGCTGGCCGGCCGGTCGGAGCAGCTGTTCGACCCGGACGGCCCGCACAAGCTGCTCCTGGTCACCTGCGGGGGCGAGTACGTCGGCGGCACCGAGGGTTACGAGGACAACCGCGTCGTGACGGCGTCGCTGGTGTCCCGGCCGTAGCCTCACCTGCGCGAAAAGCGGCGGGCCCCGGCGGATACCCTTGACGTTCTAGTCCGATAACCGTCCCCGCATGCTTCCGGAGCGTGGAGTGCCCACGAACACCATCGATACCGTAGTCAGCCTGTGCAAGCGCCGTGGTTTCGTCTTCGCCAGCGGAGAGATCTACGGCGGTACCCGCTCGGCGTGGGACTACGGGCCGCTCGGGGTCGAGCTCAAGGACAACATCAAGCGCCAGTGGTGGAAGACCGTGGTCCAGGGCCGGGACGACGTCGTCGGCCTCGACTCCTCGGTGATCCTGCCGCGCCAGGTGTGGGTGGCTTCGGGGCACGTCAACGTGTTCACCGACCCGCTGATCGAGTGCCTCTCGTGCCACAAGCGGTTCCGGGCCGACCAGCTCGCCGAGGAGTACTCGGCGCGCAGCGGCAAGGAGACCACCGAGGACGACCTGTCCGACGTCCCGTGCCCGAACTGCGGCACCCGCGGCAAGTACACCGCGCCGCGCGACTTCAACATGATGCTGAAGACCTACCTCGGCCCGGTGGAGACCGAAGAAGGCCTGCACTACCTCCGCCCGGAGACGGCGCAGGGCATCTTCGTGAACTTCTCCAACGTCCAGACGACGACGCGGAAGAAGCCGCCGTTCGGCATCGGCCAGATCGGCAAGTCGTTCCGCAACGAGATCACCCCGGGCAACTTCATCTTCCGGACGCGCGAGTTCGAGCAGATGGAGATGGAGTTCTTCGTCGAGCCGGGCGAGGACGAGACCTGGCACCAGTACTGGATCGACGAGCGCACGAAGTGGTACACCGACCTCGGTATCAAGGCCGAGAACCTGCGCCACTTCGAGCACCCGAAGGAAAAGCTCTCGCACTACGCGAAGCGCACTGTCGACATCGAGTACCGGTTCGCGTTCAACGCCGGGCAGGAGTGGGGCGAGCTCGAGGGCATCGCCAACCGCACCGACTTCGACCTGACCACGCACTCGAACCACTCGGGCCAGGACCTGTCGTTCTTCGACCAGGCCTCGGGCCAGCGGTACCGGCCGTTCGTCATCGAGCCGGCCGCGGGTGTCGGCCGGTCGATGATGGCGTTCATGGTCGACGCCTACCACGAGGAAGAGGTGCCGAACGCCAAGGGCGGCACCGACACCCGCGTGGTGCTGAAGCTCGACCCGCGGCTCTCGCCGTTCAAGGCCGCGGTGCTGCCGCTGTCGCGCAACGCCGACCTGACCCCGAAGGCGAAGGCCGTCGCCGACCTGCTGCGCAAGCACTGGAACATCGACTTCGACGACGCCGGGTCGATCGGCAAGCGGTACCGCCGCCAGGAGGAGATCGGCACGCCGTACTGCGTGACGGTCGACTTCGACAGCCTCGAGGACGACGCCGTCACGGTCCGCGACCGCGACTCCATGGCGCAGGAACGCGTCGCGATCGACAAGCTGGAGTCGTACCTGGCCGGCCGCCTGATCGGCTGCTGACTCCGCTTCGAAGGTCCGTGAAGGCCCCCTTACCGGCATCTTGAGCCGGTAAGGGGGCCTTCACGGCTTTCCGGAGGGCCGCACCCCTGACACCTGTCACGGTCAGGTCGTGACGCACGGTCTGGGGACCCGGGCCCGCCGGGCGGCAGCCTGGGGGCATGCGAGAAACAGACATCCAGGCGGTGGCGGCGGGGGCCGCGGTCCATCTCACCGGCCTGCGCAAGCACTACGGCGACGTGCACGCGGTCGACGGCGTCGACCTGACGATCGCCCCGGGCGAGGTGGTCGCCCTGCTCGGCCCCAACGGCGCGGGCAAGTCCACCACCGTCGACATGATCCTCGGCCTGACCACGCCGGCCGCGGGCGACGTGCGCGTGTTCGGGCGCCGGCCGGTCGACGCGGTCCGCGCCGGCCTCATCGGCGCGATGCTGCAGGGCGGCGCCCTGATGGACGACCTGACCGTCGGGGAGACCGTCGGCATGGTCGCGGCCCTGCACCGCCGGCCGATGCCGGTGGCCGAGGCCCTGCGCGCCGCCGGGATCGACGAGCTGGCCGGCCGCCGCGCGAACAAGCTGTCCGGCGGGCAGAAGCAGCGCGTGCGCTTCGCCGTCGCCCTGGTCAGCAACCCCGACCTGCTGATCCTCGACGAGCCGACGGCCGCGATGGACGTCGGGACCCGGCGGGAGTTCTGGCAGTCGATGTACTCGTTCACCGAGTCCGGTCGGACGGTCGTGTTCGCCACGCACTACCTCGAAGAGGCCGAGGAGTTCGCCGACCGGGTGGTGCTCATGCGGCGCGGCCGGGTCGTCGCCGACGGCTCGGTCGCCGAGGTCCGCGCGCTGGCCGGCGGCCGCACGCTGCGGGCCGCCGTCCCGGGTGCCACCGAAGCCGTCGTCGCGGCGCTGCCCGGCGTCAAGGAGTTCGAGCTGCGCGGCGACCGCGTCGCGATCTCCACCGGCGACTCCGACGCGACGCTGTGGGCGCTCAAAGCGGCCGTACCCGCCGTGCACGACGTCGAGATCAGCGCCGTCGGCCTCGAAGGCGCCTTCCTCTCCCTGACCGCCGACGAGACCCCGGAGTCCGCGCGATGACCACCTACCTGCTCACCGAAATCCGCCGGAACTTCCGCGCGCCGCGGTTCCTGATCTTCGTCATCGCGTTCCCGGTGCTGATGTTCCTGTTGCAGGCCAGCGTCTTCACGAAGGCGGACGCACCGGACCACGCCGCGGTCGCCGCCGTGATCATGATCAACATGATGACGTTCGGGACGTTTGCCGCGGCCAACACGAGCGGCGGCAGGCTCGCCCTGGAACGCGCGCTCGGGTGGCAACGGCAGCTGCGGCTGACCCCGCTCACCGGCACCGGCTACCTGGCGGGCAAGGGGCTGTCCGGCATGCTCGTCGGGCTGCCCGCGCTGATCCTCGTGCCGCTGCTGGCCGTGACCGTCGAGGGCGTGCACGTCGATGCCGCGGGCTGGATCCGGATCTTCGCCGGCGTCTGGCTCGGCACCGTCCCGCTGGTCCTGCTGGGCCTGCTGATCGGGCAGTTCGGCACCCCCGAGACGATGCAGCCGATCAGCATGATCGTCACCCTCGGCATGGGGTTCCTCGGCGGCCTGTGGATCCCGATCGAGGGCATGCCGTCCTGGATGCACGACCTCGCGCAGATCATGCCGACGTACTGGGTGCTGCAGGTCGCGCGACCCGCCGTGACCAGCGACATGGTGGTCTCGCTGCCGACGGCTGTCGGCGTGCTCGCGGCGTGGACCGCCGTGCTGGGGGCACTGGTGATCAGGCGTTACCGTAAGGACAGCGCCCGCGTCTGAGGGCCGGAGAAGGGCGAGGAACGGCGATGGCGAAGTCCGAGAGGCACCGGTTCGGGCTGAACAGCCGGGAAGCGTGGTGGGACGACCCGCTGCCCGACCCGGAGAACAACGGTCCCGACCAGGTGCGCTGGCCGATCATGGGCGCGGTCTTCCTGCTGCCGTTCCTGATCCCGGTCACGAAGTCGCTGGCCTCCCGGCCCGAGGTCGACGCCGAGGTCGTGTTCATCGGCGTGCTGGTCTACGCCTACGCGCTGTGCTACCTGCTGTTCCCCTTCGTCTTCCGCCGGACGCGGCCGGTGAAGCTGGGCTTCGGCATCGGGATGAACCTGCTGGGGCTCGGCGTGGTCGCGGCGGCCTCGGCGAGCCCGTTCATCCTGCTCTACGGCACGGCGGTGATGGTCTTCCTGACCCCGGCCGCGTGGGCGGTGATCGTCGACCTCGCGACGCTGGCGGTGGGCGCGCTGCTGCTGGTGGCGGACGGCAGGTTCCAGGACGGCTACGGCGACCTGATCACCGTCGGCTCGGTGACGCTGGCGATGTTCTTCATGGCCAACCTCATCCGCGCGGTCCGGCGGCTCGAGCTGGCCAACAAGGAGATCGCCACGCTCGCCGTGACGAACGAACGCCAGCGCGTCGCCCGCGACCTGCACGACCTGCTCGGGCACAGCCTGACCACGATCACCGTCAAGGCGGGGCTGGCCCGGCGGGTGCTGGAGAGCGCCGGCGACATCCCGCGCGCCGTCGAGGAGATCCGCGAGGTCGAAAGCCTGACCCGCAGCGCGCTCTCCGACGTCCGCGCGACCGTGTCGGAGTACCGCGAGGTGTCGCTGTCGGCGGAGCTCGTCGGGGCGCGCGCGGCGCTGCGGGCCGCGGAGATCGACCCCGACCTGCCGCACGCCGTCGACAACGTCCGGCCGGAGTTCCAGACCACCTTCGGGTACGTGCTGCGCGAGGCCGTGACGAACGTGCTGCGCCACTCCGGGGCCAAGCAGGTGAAGGTCCGGCTGGGCGACACCTGGCTGGAGATCGAGGACGACGGCACGGCCGCCGAGGTCGTCCCGGGCAACGGCCTGCGCGGGCTCACCGAACGGCTGGCCGCGGTCGGGGGCACCCTGCGGGCATCGGCCCGGCCCGGGGGAGGATTGCTGGTGCGGGCGGAGATCCCGCTGCCGGAACCCCGTGCGGCCGCTCCGGCCGTGCGTGCCGAACCCGCGGGAGGACTCGCTTGATCCGGGTGTTGCTGGCCGACGACCAGGCCATGGTGCGCGGGGCACTGGCCACCGTGCTCGGCCTCGAATCGGACATCGAGGTGGTCGGGCAGGTCGGCTCCGGCGACGAGGTGGTGGCCGCGGCTCGCGAGGCCAAGCCCGACGTCGCCCTGCTCGACGTGCAGATGCCGGGCAAGGACGGCCTGGCGGCGGCGGCCGAGCTGCGGACCGCGCTGCCGTCGTGCCGGGTGATCATCTGCACGACGTTCGGCCGGCCCGGTTACCTGGCCCGCGCGATGGCGGCGGGCGCGGCCGGGTTCGTCGTCAAGGACGCCCCGCCCGAGCAGCTCGTCGAAGCCGTCCGGCGGGTCCACAGTGGACTCCGGGTGGTGGACCCGGCGCTGGCCGCCGAGTCGCTGGCCACCGGCGCCAGCCCGCTCACCGGGCGGGAGCGGGACGTGCTGCGGGAAGCCAAGGACGGCAGCACGGTGGCGGACGTCGCTCGCGCCCTGCACCTGTCGGAAGGCACCGTGCGCAACCACCTCTCCGCCGCGATCGGCAAGACCGGGGCCCGGACGCGGGCCGAAGCGGTCCGGGTCGCCGAGGAGCGCGGCTGGCTCTGAAGGGCCGGTGGCCTTCTGACAAGATGGGCCGGGTGGGTACCGCTGAACGCACGAAGCCGACGCGCGCGAGCTGGGCGCGCCGGATCGCCTTCGGCACGGTCCTCATGCTGCTGGCGCTCGTCGGCGGGACGGCGTTCCGCGTCTGGCAGGTCGCGCGCGAGAACGACCGGACGCCCGCCGACGTCATCGTGGTGCTGGGCGCCGCGCAGTACAACGGCAAGCCGTCGGACATCTACGCGGCGCGGCTGGTCAAGGCCAAGCAGCTCTACGACGCGGGCGTCGCGAAGACGATCGTCACCGCGGGCGGCAAGAAGGCCGAGGACAACTTCACCGAGGCCCGCGCCGGCCAGCTCTGGCTGACCCGGCACGGCGTGCCGTCGTCCGCGACGCTGGCCGTCGGGGAGGGCAGCGACACGCTGCGCAGCCTGCGCGCGGTCGCGGACGAGGTCCAGGAGCGCGGCTGGCACACGGCGGTGCTGGTCAGCGACCCGTGGCACTCCTTCCGGGCCCGGACGATGGCCGACGACCTGGGCCTGGACGCCTGGACCGCGCCGACGCACAGCGGGCCGATCGTGCAGGAGCGCGTCACGCAGGTGCGCTACATCATCCGTGAGACCGGCGCGCTGCTGTACTACCGGCTGACCAAGACCCCGGCCGACGATCTCTTCGCCACCTTCCTGGGTTGAGCTTTTTGTCGGTGGCCGCGTTTAGGCTGGTCGGGTGGACTACACCGAGCACGACACCGCCCGCCTGCTGCCGGAGCCGGCGAAGGGCGCGGCGCTGCCCGGCACGCGCGCGGACGGGCGCAGCGCGTTCTCGCGCGACCGGGCCCGCGTGCTGCACTCGGCGGCGTTGCGGCGGCTCGCGGGCAAGACCCAGGTGGTCGGGCCGGGCGAGGGCGCCGAGGTCACCGGCGTCCCGCGCACCCGGCTGACGCACTCGCTGGAGGTCGCGCAGATCGGCCGTGGGATCGCCGACGAGCTGGGCGCGGACCCGGACCTGGCCGACACCGCCGGGCTGGCGCACGACATCGGGCACCCGCCGTTCGGGCACAACGGCGAGCGCGCCCTCGACGAAGTGGCCGCCGCGTGTGGCGGGTTCGAGGGCAACGCCCAGACGTTGCGCATCCTGACCCGGCTGGAGCCGAAGTTCCTCTCCGCCGACGGCGACCCGGTGGGGCTCAACCTCACCCGCGCGTGCCTGGACGCGACCACGAAGTACCCGTGGCCGCGCAAGCCGGGGCAGGCGAAGTACGGCGTGTACGCCGACGACGTCCCGGTGTTCGAGTGGGTCCGCGAAGGGGCGCCGGCGGAGCGGACGTGTCTGGAAGCCCAGATCATGGACTGGGCCGACGACGTCGCGTACTCGGTGCACGACGTCGAGGACGGGGTGCTGGCCGGCCGGATCAAGCTGCGCGTGCTCGCCCACCCGGACGAGCGCGCGGCCGTCGCCGAGGCCGCGGCCAAGCACTTCTCGGCGCAGTCGGTGTCCACTTTGGAGGATGCGGCGGCGGAACTGCTGGCTCTGCCGGTGGTGGCGGCGCTGACGTCGGCGGAGCCGGACGGCTCGCCGGGCGCGCAGGTGGCGTTGAAGCGGTTGACGAGCGAACTGGTCGGCCGCTTCACGACGGCGGCGGTCACGGGCACCCGCGCGGAGTTCGGCGAGGGGCCGCTGGGCTGCTACCGGGCGCGGCTGTGCGTCCCCGAGCAGGTCGCGGCGGAGGTGGCGCTGCTGAAGGCGCTGGCGCTGCGGTACGTGATGAGCGACCGCCGGCGGCTGGCGATGCAGGAGGGGCAGCGGGAGCTGCTGGTGGAGCTGGTCCACGCGCTGGCCCGCCGGGCGCCCGAGTCGCTGGACCCGCTGTTCGTCCCGGCCTGGAACACGGCCCGCGACGACGCGGGGCTGCTGCGCGTGGTGATCGACCAGGTCGCCTCCCTCACGGACGCGCAGGCCCACACGTGGTACTCGTGGCACGTGACCCGTCACCACCGCTGACCCGGCCCCGTGCGCCGCGGGGCATCACACGTGCTCCGCGAGGCATCACACGTGTCTGAAGGGGCATCACGCCGATGCCCGCCCAATCACGCGTGATGCCCTCCTGATCACGGGTGATGCCCTTCCGATCACGTGGGCCGCCCCTCCAGGTACGCGGGCCGACCCCGGGATCACGGGCTTGCGGGGGTGCGTTCTGGCATTCGGCTGTGTGGTTCCGGGTGGGGGAATTGTCACCGGTGGGCGGAGTTCCGCGTGGCCGCCCGGCGGGGCGAACCGTTCCGGTACGCTCGCCCGCATGGCCACGGACAGCCACCTCCGGTTCGCCCTCGCCGTTCACGCGGCCCTCGGCGCCGCGGGCGGGAACTCCTGTTTCTCGCCGTATTCGGTGGCCAGTGCGCTGACCCTGGCGGCGCGGGCCGCCCGGGGGAAGACCCGCGACGAGCTCGTCGCCCTGCTCGGTGACCCCGACCGGCAGGCCGTCCTGCTGCGGGAGGCCGCGCAGCTCGTCGAAGAGGCCCGCGGCGAGCAGGCCGAGCTCGCCGTCTCGAACACGCTGTGGGCCGACGACCGGCTCCCGCTCGAAGACTCCTTCAAGGCCGAGCTGGCCGGGTGGCCCGGTGCCGCCGTCGCGAGCGCACCCTTCGAGAAGGAGCCCGAAGCCGCGCGCGCCCTGATCAACGAGGACGTCGAGCGCACCACGCGCGGCCTCATCCCGCAGCTGCTGCCGCCCGGCTCGATCGACCGGGACGTCGCGGCCGTGCTGGTCAACGCGCTGTACCTGAAGGCCGCGTGGAAGCTGCCGTTCCGCGAGGCGAACACCGCCGACGCGCCGTTCCACGCCCCGTCCGGCACCCGGGACGTCCCGACCATGTGGCTCAGCGAACGCGTCGGCTACGCGCACGCCGCCGGCTGGCAGGCCGTGCGGCTGGTCGCGGCGGGCGGCTTCCAGGCCGTGGTGCTGCTGCCCGACGGCGACCTCGCCGAAGCCGAAGCGGCGCTCGACCCGGCGAGCTTGACGAGCCTGCTCGACGGGATCGGCTTCAAGCCCGTCGAGCTCGCGCTGCCCAAGATCTCGCTGGACGTCGCCAGTTCGCTCACCGGCGTGCTGCGCGACCTCGGCGTCCGCACGATGTTCACCGACAAGGCCGACCTGAGCGGGCTCTCCCCGGACCCGCGGCTCATCGTGTCCGAGGTGCTGCACCAGGCCGTGCTGCGCGTGGACGAACAGGGCTTCGAGGGGGCCGCGGCGACCGCGCTGACCATGCGCCTCACCTCGATGATCATCGACGACCCGGTCACCGTCACGGTCGACCGGCCGTTCCTGCTGCTGGTCCGGCACGCCGGCACCGGGGCCCTCCACTTCCTCGCCAGGGTGGTCGAACCGTGAGCTTGAAGTCCGAAGCCGTCCCCGAACTCGTCCCGCCCGCCGCCGAACCACCCGAAGGCCCGAAGCGCTGGGCATGGCAGGACTCCGCCATCACCGGTGGGTTCCTGCTGTTCACGATCCTGCTCTACAACGGGCTCTGGTTCGATCTCAAGCGCGGTTACCTCTGGAACGGCGCCGCCGACCAGAGCCAGTGGGAGTGGTACTCGACGGTCGTCGCGAAGGCCGTGCTGCACTTCCAGAACCCGTTCACCACGGACCTCCAGAACTACCCGCTCGGCGTCAACATGGCGGCGAACGCGGCGATGTTCGGCCTGAACATCCCGCTCGCGCCGATCACGCTGACCTTCGGCGCGACGCTGACGTGGGCGATCGTGCTCACCGCGGGGCTCGCCGGCACCGCGACCGGCTGGTACTGGGTCTTCTCCCGCCACCTGGTGCCCAACCGCACCGCGGCCGCGATCGGCGGCGCGTTCTGCGGCTTCGCCCCGCCGATGATCTCGCACGGCAACGCGCACCCGAACTTCGTCGTGCTGTTCGTGCTGCCGTTCATCGCGCTCAAGACCATCCAGATCGCGCACGGCGAACGCCCGGTGCGCAACGGGATCGTGCTCGGCCTGCTCGTCGCGTGGCAGATCCTGCTGGGCGAAGAACCGCTGATGATCTTCGCCATCACGTTCGTGGTGTTCGCGATCGCCTACCTGATCCCGCACCGCGCCGAAATCCGCGGCATGCTGGCGCCGCTGGGCAAGGGGATCGGCGTCGGCGCGGTCGTCGCGCTGCTGATCGCCGGGTTCCCGTTGTACTGGCAGTTCTTCGGCCCGCAGAGCTTCCACTCGCTGCTGCACGGTTCGGCGGGCAACGACACGGCGGCGTTCACGCGCTTCGCGACGCAGTCGATCGCCGGCGCGCCCGAGGCGGCCGCGGACGTGTCGATGAACCGCACCGAGGAGAACGCGTTCTTCGGCTGGCCGCTGATCGTGCTCATGGTGGTGCTCACGATCTGGCTGTGGCGCGACGTCGTTTCGCGCGCGCTGGCGATCACGATGTACGTGATGGCCCTCCTTTCGCTGGGTGTCGAAATCACGGTGGCGCACGACGACACCGGCATCGCCGGGCCGTGGAAGTGGCTCGGCCAGCTGCCGCTGCTGGATTCGCTGCTCGAATCCCGGCTCGCGATGGGCTGCATCCCCGTGGTCGGCGGGCTCCTGGCGATCGCGACGCACCGCGTCTGGGCGGCGGCGGCCGAGCTGCCGGAACCGCTGGACGGCAAGCCCCGGTTCCCGTTGCGGATGATCTGGATCGGCGCGGTGGTGGCGGTGCTGCTGCCGATCGCGCCGACGGAACTGGTGACGCACCAGCGCCCCCTTTCACCGCCCTTCTTCGCCGACGGGATCTGGCGCCAGTACATCGCCCCGGGCGGTTCGCTGGTGCCCGTTCCGCTGCCGAGCACCGGCGAGGCCGAGCCGTTGCACTGGCAGGTCGACGCGGGCCTCGGCTACCCGATGCCGGAGGGCTACTTCGTCGGCCCGACCTCACCGGACGACCGCCGCGGCCGCTACGGCGCGGTGCCCCTGCCGACCTCGGACCTGTTCGCGGAGGTGGAGAAGACGGGGCAGGCCGCGGACGTCACCGAAGCCGACCGCACCCAGGCGCTGGCGGACCTGCGCGCCTGGAACGCGGACGTGCTGGTGGTCGGGCCGCGCCAGAACCAGGAAGCGCTGAAGTCCACTGTGGAGCTCCTGCTGCGCAAGCCGGCGGAGTTCGTCGGCGGGGTGTGGATCTGGGACGTGCGCGCCCTGACGCCGTGACCGGCCGGGGTCAGTCCTTCGCCGCCTCCAGCAGGATCGTGGTCAGCTCCTGCGGCCGCGAGAACATCGGCCAGTGCCCGGTGTCCAGCTCCACCAGCTGCCAGCGGTCGCTTTCCAGCAGCTTCGCGACGTCCCGGCTCGGCGTTTCGCCGTCGAGCAGGCACTTGACGTAGGTCGCCGGGAGTTCGCCCAGCGGACGGGAAAGCACTGCGGGTTCGGTGAGCGACGCGGCCGGGTGCGGGGTCGAGCCCGCCACGATCCGGGCGATCTCGGCGGCCGAAAGTCCTTGCCCCGCATAGTCTTCCGCGGTCAGCGGTGGCCAGAAGCCGCGTTCGGTGAGGGCCGCGGCCTGCGCCTCGGACCAGCCGGAGGTGAACGACTCGCCGTCCGCCGGCACGTTGGAGTCGACGAACACCGCGCGCCTCAGCCGGTCGCCGATCCGCTCGGCCGCCTGCCCCACCGGGATGCCGGAGTAGCTGTGCCCGACCACCACGACGTCCCGCAGGTCGCCCTGCAAGACGACGTCGACGATGTCCTGCACGTGCCGTTGCTGCCCGGCGGGCACGTCGCGTTTTTCGGCGACGCCGGACAACGTCACCGCGTGGGCGCCGTGACCCGCTTCGCGCAACCCCGGGACCACGTCGTCCCACGCCCACGAACCGAGCCAAGCGCCTGCCACCAGTACGAATTCAGCCATGCCGGAAACCTAGCGGAGGGGTCCGACAGTTTCGGTAGAGTCGGCGCCCGTGACCTCAGTGGACGACCAGGGGCGGACCGAGCCGCCCGTCGACGGCGACGAAGCCGCGATCCTGCTCGGCTTCCTCGACTTCCACCGCGACACCCTGGCGTGGAAGTGCGCCGGGCTGGGCGAAGCGGGTCTGCGCGCGACGCTCCCACCGTCCACCCTGACGCTGGGCGGGCTGCTCAAGCACCTCGCGTACGTGGAGGACTACTGGTTCTCCTGCGTCCTGTTCGACCGCGAGCCGGCGGAGCCGTGGAACGCCGTCGACTGGCGTGAAAGCCCGGACTGGGACTGGGATTCCGCCGCGGAGGACACCCCGGAGCAGCTCCGCGAGCTCTGGCAGCGGGCCGTTGCGCGGTCGCGCGAGCTGTACGCGGAAGCGCTGGCGCAGGGTGACCTTTCGCAGCCGTCGAAGCACACGCGGCGGGACGGCACTTCGCCGAGCCTGCGCTGGATCCTGGTCCACATGGTCGAGGAATACTGCCGTCACAACGGCCACGCCGACCTCATCCGCGAGTCGGTCGACGGCAGTACGGGCGAGTAGTGGCTCAGAACGCCGGACCGACGAAGATGCAGAACGGGTGCCCCGCGGGGTCGGCGTAGACGCGCAGCGGCTCCTCCGGATCGTCCGCCTGGTCCGCCAGCAGCCGCGCGCCCAGGGACACCGCCCGGTCGTGCTGCTCGTCCAGTTCGGCCCGCGTCTCCACCGTCAAGTCCAGGTGCAGCATCTGCGGCCGCGGGCCGGACGGCCACGTCGGCGGCGGCAGTGACGGCACCTGCTGGAACGCCAGCCGCGGCACGCCCGACGCGTCGAGCAGGACCACCCAGTCGTCCGGATCGCCCGGGCGGTACGAGAACCCCAGCAGCCGCCGGTAGAACTCCGCCAGCGCACGGGCGTCCGGTGCGTCGAGGACCACCTGGCGCAGCCGCGGGACGCGATCAGCCACGGCGGTGCGCGATCTGGAAGACGTTGCCGAACGGGTCGCGGACCATCGCGCGCCGGTCGCCGTAGGGCATGTTCGCCGGAGCCTCGAGGCTCGTCGCGCCGCAGTCCAGGGCCCGGCGGTACGTCGCGTCCGCGTCGGCGACGTACACGTAGAGGAACGCGGGGAACAGCTCACGCTCGCCTTCGGCCGACACCATGACGAGCGAGTCGCCGAGGCGGATCTCGGCGGGCCGCCCGCCGTCGGCCTCGCCGGTCGCGCCGAAGACCGAACGCAGGAACGCGACGGCGGCGACGAGATCGCGCACCACCATCCGCGGGATCACCGTCTGGAAACCCGGGGTCATACCCGCTCACCCAAGCCGGTCCCGGCGCCGGGCACAAGTCAGCGCCGCAGGCCGACCAGCTTCACGAGGAACCGGTCGACCTGCTCGACGGCCGGCGGCCACGGCAGGTCGGGCTCGTTGATCCGCTGCGCCAGCATGCCGTTGACGGCGGTCCGCAGGTCGATGGCGACGGTCGTGGCGTCGTCGGCCGGCGCCAGGCCGGCGTCCATGCACGCCTGGACCGCGTCGATCGTGCGCGCCACCATGACCTCCTTGAACGGCATGCCGAGCCGCCGGTGGACCTTGCTCTCGTGCAGCACCTTGTAGAGCCCGGGGTGCTCGCGCGCCCACGCCGCCTGCGTCAGGATCCGGGCGCGCAGCGCGGCCGCCGGGTCCGGCGCCTCCGCGGCCGCCGCGTCCCCGGCGGCGACGAGCTCCTCGTGGCACCGCTGCATCGCCGCCAGCACGAGCGCGTCGCGGTCCGGGAAGTGCAGGTAGACCGACGTCGCCGCGATCGACACCGCGCGCGCGACGGCTCGCAGGGACAGCGCTTCGTCGTCGGCCAGCTCGTCGAGCATCCGCACGGCGGCCGTGACGATCTCTTCGCGCAGCAGCTCGCCCTGGCCGCGGGCGTTGGGGCGGCGGCGGTTCTCGGTCATGGTCGGTCCAGTGTAGCTGGACACCTATTGCGCTACAGGTGTAGCGTCACTCGCACTACAGCTGTAGCGCTACGAACGTTCACTACACTGAGGGAGCACGATCTTGACCACCACCGCAAGTCCGACCAGCCTCGAGCGGCTCGCCGCGCTCGACCCGGTCTTCGCCCAGATGGTCGGCGCCACCGCGAAGCACGTCCGGGCGATCCCGGAGCTGACCGACCGGGAGAAGACGTTCCTGTGCGTCACGGCCGACGTCTGCCAGGGGATTCTGGGCCTGGCCTTCACCGCCCACGCGCGGGCCGGGCTGGCCGCCGGAGTGTCCACTTCGGACATCCGGGAGCTGCTGCGGTTCGTCTCGTACGACTGCGGCTACCACGTTGCCACTGCGGGCATCGAGCGGATCGCCGAGCTCGAAGCGGAACTCGGGATCACCCCCGATGACGCCGAACCGCTGGCGCCCGAGCTGCTGTCGACCGGGCCGGACGCCGCGCCCAGCCCGTTGCCGGAGCCGGTGCGCGACCGGCTGAACGAGCTGGACCCGCACTTCGCCGGCTACTTCGACCTGCAGTCGCGGATGCGCACCGGCCACGGGCCCGGCACGCTCAGCGAACGCGAGCGGGGCCTCGTCAGTCTCAGCGTCGATGTCCACTACCAAACGCTGGCCGACACCTTCCGCACGCACGTCGGGCGCGCGATGCGGGGCGGCGCGTCACCGGAGGACGTCCGGGCCGCGTTGCGCTTCAACGCCCAGTTCGGCGTCACCCGGGCCTGGCACGCCTGGGAAGCTCTGAACGAAATCCTGGGCTAACTGTATTGACCACGGAGGTTGGGGACGGGGCAACACGTGATCGGATGATCTTGGTGTGAGGGAGGGCCTCCGGGTTCGGTGTGGATTGCGACATCTGCACCGGCTACCTGGAGGCCCTCGTGACCCACGCTAACGCACCCCTGACCCCCACCGGCAGGCTGCGCCTGGCCCGCTGCGTCGTGGACGAGGGCTGGCCTCTGCGACGAGCCGCGGACCGGTTCCAGGTCTCGGTCACGACCGCCGTCCGATGGGCCGGCCGCTACCGCGACCACGGCGAAGCAGGCATGACCGACCGTCCGTCACGGCCTGCCACCAGCCCGAACCGGACTCCCACCCGGACCGAACGACGGATCATCAAGGTCCGCGTCCTGCGCCGGTGGGGACCGGCCCGCATCGCCTACCTGCTCAGGTTGAACCCTTCCACGGTGCATCGGGTCCTGTCCCGCTACCGGCTGGCCCGGCTGCGGCATCTGGATCGGGCCACCGGCCGGGTGGTCCGCCGCTACGAACACCCGGCACCCGGTGATCTGGTGCACGTGGACATCAAGAAGCTGGGCAACATCCCCGACGGCGGCGGCCACCGCGTTCACGGACGTGCCGCCGGTGGCCGCAACAGCGCCGCCCACCGTGACCCCGCCCGACCGCGCAAGGTCGGCGGCCGCGCGAACCTGGGCTACAGCTACCTGCACAACGCCGTGGACGATCACTCTCGCCTGGCCTACACCGAAATCCTCCCGGATGAGACGAAGGAGACCGCGGCCGCGTTCTGGACCCGCGCGCAGGCGTTCTTCGCCGATGCCGGGATCACCGTTGCACGGGTGCTGACCGACAACGGCTCCTGCTACCGCTCTCGGCTCTGGCGCGACACGCTGCGCGACGCGGGCGTCGCCCACAAACGCACCCGGCCTTACCGGCCACAAACCAACGGCAAAGTGGAGCGGTTCAACCGCACCCTGCTCGACGAATGGGCCTACGCCCGGCCTTACCGCACCGAGACCCAGCGCCGCGATGCGTTACCGGGCTGGTTGCACACTTACAATCACCATCGCGGCCATACCGCACTCGCCGGCCAACCACCCGCCAGCCGCGTCCCCAACCTCGCAGGGCAATACAGCTAACCGAGGACCTCGTCCGCGAGCCGGCCCAGGTAGCCCGCGAAGCGCTCGCGGTCCTCCGCGGCCCAGTGGCCCACCAGTGCCTCGAACGCCTGACGCTGGTGGGCCTGCGAAGCGGCGAGGAACTCCTTCGCCGCGTCGGTGAGCGTCAGCACCGCGCGGCGCGCGTCCCGGGCCGACGTCGCGCGCACGACGAAGCCGTCCCGGCCCGCTTCGGCGACCATCCGGCTGGCCACCGAGCGGTCGATGCCCAGCTGGTGGGCCACGTCGGCGACCGTCACCTCGTCCGCCGTGGCGCCGTCGACGGCCTGGATGACCAGGAGGTTCGGCACGGTCCACGCCGGCGGGGCGTCGGCGGCGAAGCGCTCGACGACGTCCGGAGCCCACTGGCGCGCCCAGTGCCGGACCAGCCGGAAGAGGGCGGGGCCGCCGTCGGAGCTTGATGTGTGCATAAGGCACGTTATAACGTGTGCTTTATGCACGCATCTCGGAACCTCGCCTTCGCCGGCCTGCTGCTCGGCATGGCCATGGCCCAGCTCGACGGCCTGATCGTCACCGCGGCCCTGCCCTCGATCGGCGAAGACCTGCACGCCCGCACGGGTCTCGTCGCGGTGACCGCCGCCGGCCTGCTCACCCTCACCGTCGCGACGCCGCTGCACGGCCGGTTCGGCGACCTGTACGGCCGCCGGATCTCCTTCGCCGGCTCGGTTCTCGTGTTCGCCGTGGCCTCGGCGTGGTGCGCCGCCGCGCCCGACCTCGGCTCGCTGATCGCCGCGCGCGCCCTGCAGGGACTGGGCGGGAGCGGCCTGATCGTCACGGCGATGAGCGCGCTCGGCGAGCTGTTCGAGCGCGACGAGCTGCTGCGCCGTCAGGGCTGGCAGACGGCGGTGTTCGCCGCCGCCACCCTCGGCGGGCCGCCGCTGGGCGGGCTGCTCGCCGCGGGCCCGGGCTGGCGCTGGATCTTCCTGGTCAACCTCCCGCTCTGCGTCCCCGCCCTGGTGCTCGGCGTGCGCGGCCTGCCCGCGAAACCCCGCCGCACCAAGGAGAAGTTCGACGTCGGGAGCAGCGTGCTGCTCGCCGTCGCGGGTTCCGCCGTCGTCGTACTCGGCACCGTCGACGCGCTCGCAAAAAGTCCACTGTGGACACCGATTCTCGTCGGGGCCGCCGCCGCGGCGGGAACTCTCTTCGTGCGCCGGCAGCGCCGCGCGCCGAGCCCGCTGATCTCGCCGAAGGTGTTCGCGGACGCCGTCCTGGCCCGCGCGGTGGTGGTCAACGGCCTCGCGGGCGCCGCGCTCTACGGCACCTTCACCTACGTCGCGCTGGTCGCCGCGCTGGGCGCGGGCGCGGCCGGGACCGGTGCGCTGCTCGTCGCGATGACCGCCGGGCAGCTCGCGCTGTCCGCGTCCTTCGCCGCGCTGGCCCGCAAACGCCCGGAGATGACCGCGTGGGGCCGGTTCGGCTGCCTGCTCGGCACGGCCGGGCTCGCCGTGGTCGCCGTCGCGGCCGCCTCGGCGGGCATTCCCTGGCTGCTCGCGCCGGGGTTGTTCGCGATCGGCGCCGCCTTCACCGTCTGCACCTCGGCGTACACCGTGCTGGGCCAGACCCGCGCCCGGCCGGACCTGATGGGCGTCACCCTGGGGTCGCTGACCTTCGCCCGGCAGGCCGGCGGGCTCGCCGGCGCCGCGGTGTTCGGCTGGCTCGCGCTGGCCACGACCGGCGGCCTCGGCGCCGCCGGCCTCACCGTCGTGTTCGCCTCCGCGGCCGCGATCATGCTCGTGGCCTGCGTCACGACGCCCGTCGTCACGTCCGCGGAAGCGGTCTCGTCCCCCTCGTGACCGCGAACGAAGGAGACGCAGATGCCTCGCATGCCCGTGAAGAAGACGGCCGAAGCCGGCCCGTTCCTCAAGCTGGTCTACCGGATCGCCGGGCGGCGCTACGGCGCGGTGCCCGAACCGGTGGCCGTCACCGCGCACCACCGCGGCCTGCTGCGGGCCGGCACCGTGCACGAGCTGATGGTGGAACGGGCCTCGAAGAAGGTGCCGGCGAACGTGCGCGAGCTCGCCGTCTACCGCGTCGCGACCCGGATCGGCTGCTCGTGGTGCGTCGACTTCGGCACGATGCTGCAGAAGCACGACGGCCTGGACATCGAGCGGCTGAAGAAGATCGACGACCACGCGACCTCGCCCGCGTTCAGCCACCAGGAGCGGCTCGCGATCGCCTACGCCGACGCGATGTCCGGTGAGCAGGTCACCGTGACCGACGAGCAGGTCGCCGAACTCGAGCGCGAGTTCGGCCGCGACGGCGTCGTCGAGCTGACCTACCAGATCGCGCTGGAGAACTCGCGCGCCCGGATGAACAGCGCCCTCGGCATCGTCGACCAGGGCTTCACCTCGGGCGACGCCTGCCGCGTCCCGCTCCCGTAGGACCCCGGGAATCGGACTCCGGTCGGACGCGCGACCGGGGCCCGCCGCGGGACCGTTCCGGGCATGCACCTCGTGGCCAGTGAACGGATCAAGCTCTTCAGCATCGCCACGCCGTGGGTGTGCGGCCTCTTCGCGCTCGTCGCGCTGGCCGCCCCGGCCGCGCTCACCGCCCTGACGGCGACCGAGTCGCGGCTGCCGCCCACCGTCGCGAGCACCCAGTTCGGCTACCAGCTCGGGCTGGTCGCCGTCCTGGTGGCGGCCGGGCTCGCCGTGACGAGCGAGTACCACACCGGCACGATCCACGGCACCTTCCAGGCCGTGCCGAGCCGCTGGCCGGCGCTGGTGGCGAAGGCCGTGGTCGTCGCCGGGTACGCCTTCGGGCTCGGCGAGGCCGCCGCGTTCACGGCGTGGCTGGTGGCGCGGGTCCTCGCCCCGGACGCCGACCTGGCGTTGACCAGCGTCGCGGACTGGACGATCGTCGCCGGGACCGGCCCGGTGTTCGCCCTGGCCGCCGTCTGCGGGGTCGGCGTCGGCCTGCTCGTGCGGTACACCGCGGGCGCCGTCGCGCTGCTCGTCGGCTACCCGCTGATGGCGGAGAACGTCGTCGAGCTGATCCCCCGGGCGGGGCAGGCGATCCACCGGTGGCTGCCGCTGAACGCCGTCACGAAGTTCCTGAGCGGCAGCGGGGAGGCCAACGCCGGGCGGGACGGCGGCACCGCCACCGTCCTGTCGGATTCGCCGCTGAGCCCGGGCTGGGCCCTGGCCTACTTCGGCGCCTTCGCCGTCCTGCTGCTGGCGGCCGGGATCACGCGGGCGCGGCGCCGGGACGCGTGATCCGGGTCAGCTTGTCCGGGTTGACGACGTCGTAGATCGCCACGATCTTCCCGTCGCGGATGGTCACCGACTGCACGTGCTCGTCGAGGGCGAGGAAGCCGTCGCGGCCCGGCATCGGCGGCAGGTACATCCCCAGGTCGCCGTTGACCAGGACCGGGACACCCCGCTCGGCCATACCCGGCGCGTACTTGCGCGTGAGGCCGACGAAGAACCGGACGATCTTGTCCGGGCCCAGGATGAGCTGGCGGGCGGTGCGGCCCTTGCCGTTCGAGTCGCCGATGAGCACGACGTCCGGGGCCAGCAGCTCGGTCATCGCCCGGATGTCGCCCTGCTGCAGCGCGGTGACGAACTTCTCGAGGATCTGCGCCTGGTCGTCGAGCGGGACGCGCGGGGCCGGGTCGGCGTCGGCGAGGGCCTTGCGGCCGCGGGACGCGTACTGGCGCGCGGCGTCGACCGAGACGCCGAGCGCGTCGGCGATCTCCGCGAACGGCACCGAGAAGGCGTCGTGCAGCACGAACGCGACGCGCTGCTCCGGGGTCAGCTTGTCGAGCACGACGAGCGCGGCCATCCGCAGGCCGTCGTCGCGCACGGCGACGTCGAGCGGGTCCTCGCTCACCGGCCGTCCGAACGGCGTGACGACCGGCTCCGGCAGCCAGTTGCCGACGTACTTCTCCCGCTGCGCCGCGGCCGACTTCAGCCGGTCGAGGCAGATCCGGCCGACGACCGTGGTGAGCCAGCCGCGCAGGTCGCGGATCGCCGCGCGGCCGGCGTCGTCGAGCCCGGCCAGCCGCAGCCAGGACTCCTGGACCGCGTCCTCGGCGTCGGCGCGCGTGCCGGTCAGCCGGTAGGCGACCCCGATCAGGTGACCGCGGTGCTCGGCGAACTGCGCGGCGAGGGTGTCCTGGGCGGTGGGCGTGGAGGCCATGCCCCGAGTGTGCCGCAAGGAGCAAGACTAGAGTGTGTGACGTGGCAGGACGGATTCGGGAGAGCGACATCGCGGAGGTGCGCGAGCGGAACCGGATCGACGAGGTCGTCGGGGAGTACGTGGCGCTGCGCCGCGCCGGTGGGGGCAGCCTGAAGGGCCTCTGCCCGTTCCACAACGAGAAGACCCCGTCGTTCAACGTCCGCCCGACGCACGGCACCTTCCACTGCTTCGGCTGTGGCGAGGGCGGCGACGTGATCAAGTTCATCCAGAAGATCGACCTGATCACCTTCGTGGAAGCCGTCGAGCGGCTGGCCGACCGGGTCGGCATCCGGCTCACCTACGAAGGCGGCGGCGCGACCATCCAGCGCGACCGCGGCAGCCGCAGCCGGCTGATCGAGGCCCACCGCGCCGCCCAGGAGTTCTACGCCGAGCAGCTGGTCACCGACGAGGCGCGCGCCGCGCGGGACTTCCTGTCCGAGCGCGGGTTCGACGCCGCCGCGGCGAAGACGTTCGGCTGCGGGTACGCCCCCGGCGGCTGGGACAAGCTGACGAAACACCTGCTCACGCGCGGGTTCGAGGTCAAGGAGCTGCTGACGGCGGGGCTGTCCAAGGAGGGCCAGCGCGGCCCGATGGACCGCTTCCACCGGCGCCTGGTCTGGCCGATCCGCGACGTCGGCAACGAGGTCGTCGGCTTCGGCGCGCGGCGGCTGTTCGACGACGACCGGATCTCGGCGAAGTACCTCAACACCGCCGAATCGCCGATCTACAAGAAGTCCCAGGTCATGTTCGGCCTCGACCTGGCCAAGCGCGAGATCGCGAAGCGGCACCAGGTCGTCGTGGTCGAGGGCTACACCGACGTGATGGCGATGCACGCGGCGGGCGTCCCGACGGCGGTCGCGTCGTCGGGCACGGCGTTCGGCGAGGACCACATGAAGGTGCTGCGCCGGCTGATGATGGACGACGACGCCTTCCGCGGCGAAGTGATCTTCACCTTCGACGGCGACGAAGCGGGCCAGAAGGCCGCGCTGAAGGCGTTCGAAGGCGACCAGACGTTCGCCGGCCAGACCTACATCGCGGTGGCGCCGGACGGCATGGACCCGTGCGAGCTGCGCCTGGCCAAGGGCGACAGCGCGGTGAAGGACCTGGTCGCGCGGCGGACCCCGCTGTTCGAGTTCGTCATCCGGAGCACGCTCAAGAACTACGACCTCGACTCGGTCGACGGCCAGGTCGCGGCGCTGCAGAAGACCGTGCCGATGGTCGCGTCGATCAAGGACCGCGCGGCCCGCGACGGTTACGCGTCGAAGCTCGCCTGGTGGGTCGGCTGGCAGGACGTCGCGCAGGTGGTCAACCGGGTCCGCGGCAGCGCGGGCGCGACCGACCGGCGCGGCGGCGCGCCCCTCAAGCAACCGGCCCGCGTCGGCGCCCCGGAGACTCCGGCGCCTTCGCAGGACGTCGCCCGCCCGGCGCCGAAGGACCCGCGGTTCGCCGTCCAGCGCGAGGCGCTGAAGGCGGCGCTGCAGCAGCCCGCGATCGCCGGGCCGGAATACGACGCGCTGCCGCTGGAAGCGTTCACGCACCCGGTGTACGTCGCGGTGCACGAAGCCGTGCTCAAGGCGGGTGGCGCGGGTTCGGGCCTGACCGGGCCGGCGCTGCTGGACGCGGCCGCCCCGCACTGTCCGGAAGGGACGGTCCGGCGCGTGCTGTCCGAGCTGGCCGTGGAACCGTTGCAGGCCAAGGACGAGGTCGACTCGCGCTACATCTCCTCGATCCTCGCCCGGCTGCAGGAAGGCCTCGTCGGCCGGCAGATCGCGGAGATCAAGGGCAAGCTGCAGCGGCTCTCGCCGGTGGAAGCGCCGGACGACTACCGCGCGCTGTTCGGCGACCTGGTCGCGCTGGAGCAGTACAAGAAGTCGCTGGGCGAGCAGGCGGCCGCCGGCGCGTGGGGCTGACGTGAGCTTCCTGCGCCGGTTGCTGGGTGACCACACGCCCGCGGACTTCCCGGGCAAGCTGGACCCGAACGAGGACGTCGTCGTCAGCGCCCCGGTCGAGGGCGGCGGGCACCTGGTCGTGACGCAGCTCGGGCTGTGGATCCCGGACGGCGACGGCGCGCGGCGCGTCGGCTGGCACCTCGTCGGCAAGGCGGCCTGGGCGGGCGGCGTGTTCACGCTGACCGAGTCGTCCGAGGTGAGCACGGCGGGCACGGCGGTCGTGCTGGCCGACCTGCCGCCGGTGCGCTTCCGGCTGGCTTCGCCGGGCAAGGTGCCGAAGGAGGTCTACCTGCGCGTCGACGGGTCGATCCGGTCGCGGCACCGGCAGGAGATCGGAGCCGGGGGTGCGTGGTTCGTGCAGCGCAAGGTGCCCGGCCGCGACGGCAGCGTGCTGCAGGTCCGGCCCGACCCGAGCACCGACCCCGAGCTGGTGACGGCCATCGCCGAGCAGGTCGCCGCGAAGCTGGTCAACCCCGCGGAGTAGCAGTACGCTCGTACTCAGTACAAGCGTACTGCTTAATGGGAGGCGCTCGTGTGGGATCCCGAGAAGTACCTCGACTACGCCGACCTGCGGGCCCGGCCGTTCTACGACCTGGTGTCGCGCATCGGTGCCGCGTCGCCACGCCGCGTCGTCGACCTGGGCTGCGGTCCGGGGAACCTGACTCTCTCGCTCCGGGAACGCTGGCCCGGCGCGACCCTGGAGTGCGGCGATAGTTCACCCGAAATGGTGACCGCCGCCCGTGCTCGCGGTCTCGACGCCTCCCTGCTCGACGTCCGCGACTGGACGCCGGCGCCGGACACCGACGTGGTGGTCTCGAACGCCGTCCTGCAGTGGGTGCCGGACCACGACGCGCTGCTGCGCCGATGGGCGTCCTCGCTGCCCTCGGGGGCTTACCTGGCGGTTCAGGTGCCGGGCAATTTCACCGCGCCCTCGCACGCGCTCACGCGGGAGCTGGCGGCGTCCCCGGCCTGGTCGTCCCGCCTGGCCGACGTCGTCCTGCGCGAGGACGACGCGGTCTCGAGCCCGCTGGAGTACGCGAACCTCCTGGCCGACGCGGGCTGCGGCGTCGACGCCTGGGAGACGACGTACGTGCAGCCGCTGCGGGGGCCGTCACCGGTGCTGGAATGGATCACCGGGACGGCGTTGCGCCCGATCAGGGCAGCGCTGCCCGACGCCGAGTGGGAGCAGTTCCGCGCGGAGCTGGCCCCGCGGCTGGCTTCGGCGTACCCGACCAGGGCCGACGGGACCACGTGGTTCGAGTTCCGTCGCGTGTTCTTCGTGGCCCAGGTCTAGCGGCGCACCTTCTCGCCGATCTTGGCCCGGGCAACCCCGGCGGCACCCTGCACCATGGGATGGTCGACGACCCGGCGGTAGGTGCGCACGAGCTGCTCGTACCGCCCCCGGCCTGCTTTGGTGCCCAGCACGTACCCCAGGCCTGCCCCGAGCAGGAACTTCTTCATCCGCTTCCACGCCTTCCGTCGGTAGGTCGTCCGACTGTCCATTGTCCAGGAAAACGGCCCGCGGGGGGCGGTTGCGCTAAGTGGGGGGTGGCTGCGGAGGGCGTTGGGGCATGGGCTAAAGTTCTTCTCGTCGGTCGGAGAGACCGGCACCGGAAGTGAGCGACATTCCCCTGTAGCTCAACTGGCAGAGCATTCGGCTGTTAACCGGAGGGTTCTTGGTTCGAGTCCAAGCGGGGGAGCAAGGCCCAGGTCACAGACCTGGGCTTTTTTGCTACCCCTGAGTAGGGGCGATTTAGTGTCTATCTTGACGATCGTCCAAACGGTGGGCTGCCCGGCTGCACGGGCGCGGCTTCGGGGTTGCAGTAGTGCCGCTGGTGAGCACTGTGTCGTCCCCGTGTCGATCGCTGACTCATGGCTGGGCGCGACTCCGGCGTCTGACGGCGGGTCTGCCGTGCTTCCGGTCGCCGGTGTGGAGACGGCTTCTGTGCGGGCTGCCGGCGTCGGCGACTGTTATCGATGACTTCCCAAGGCTCGGGTTCTGTTGCAGGACTGCTGTCGGCGAATGCTCTTCGCTGCGCTGCTCGAGGTGGGACACCCGTGCCAGAGTATGTCGGTCGGACCTGGCGATGACGGCTGACGAACTCGTGTGAGCGACTGACGGGTACGTCCTTGACCAGCCAGAACAGAGCTGGTGACCCCCTCACTGCCAGTATGGGCCGATCATGGCCCTGACCTGTGGTTATGGAGAACCTGCTGGCCGAGTGGTGCAGTTGGCTGCCGTTGAGCGCGGTCCTGTGCGGTTGGATGTGTTTGGTCGCGTGGCTGTGCTCGAGGTTTGCTCCACGTTTATTGGTGAGAGATCGTCGCCGGCAGGCCTGCGCGGGCCTGTCCCTGTGACTCGTCCAGGGCGGCTGCGCGTGGCGCTCGGTTGGTTTCGGATGTGCGGCCGGGGCGCGCTCGGGTGCGTTTTCTTCCCGGTGGTTACCGCGATCATGGTGTCCATCGTGTCCCTCGGCGTTGCCGTCAGAACGTCGGTGATGCCAGCCGGTCAACCCTACCGTGGCAAGTGTCCTCATCGCGGCTATGAGAGTGCCTTTGCGCCGCTGCTGCAATCGAGGTCGCGGCCAAGGTTCTTGCGGCGCTGGCTTTCCTCCACTCCGGGACTGCTCACCCGATGGGCACTGCTCGCTTGCACGCTTGGCGAGCCTGGTCGGTTGCCTTCTTCCGGTGTCTGCTTCATCGCAGGTCGCGGCGTGTTTTCCGGGTCTACGCTCAGGCGATGACGCTGGGGACGGACCGGGATGCGACGACGCACCGCCGGTGGCAGAACACCTTTCTGGCCGGAGCGATCGTCTTCGGCTTGGCCGCGCTCGGCGACGCGGCGGGGACGGTCTACGCGCTGACCGCGCCCGGATATGTCTTCGAGGACGGCGAGCTCACGGGCGAGATCATGGTCTTCGTCCTGGCCGCTGCACTGATGCTCGGCTGCGCCGGCCTCGGGCGGTGGCTCGACCGGCGGCGCGCCGCGCTGGTCGCCGAGCACGAGCACTGGCTGCCGGCGCTGACCGAACGCAACGGCGCAGGGCAGGTCGACCTCGACGTCGAGACCGCCCGGTTGCGGCTGTTGGTGCTGCGCTCCGTGGGCCTCGTGCTCGTCTGGATGGCCGTGCTCGCGGGGGTGGTCGCAGGTTTCGTCGCGATGAGCGCCTCGGCCGACCACCTGCTGAAGACCGGGACGCGCGTAACCGGTGAGGTGCTGGGCGTCTACAAGCACAGCCGGGACGACGACACCATTTACGTGGCGTATCCGGTGGACTACGGCCACTATCGGTACGCCGACATCGTCTGGGACTCCGGCCGGCAGTACACCGAGGGGCAGCAGATCACGGTCATCTACGACAAGGCCGACCCCGATCGGGTGCGCACGCTGGACGAGACCAACAGCGACCAGACCTGGGTGTGGGCGCAGGTGATCGGGACGATCGCCGGGATGAGCGGGCTCGTCCTTTCGGTCATCGCCGCGATGAACTGGCGGCGCCGCTCGCGCGCCGTCCGCGCCACCGGCTGGCGGATCGCGTCGGTGACCGTCGAGCCGGACTACCCGATCCGCCGGGGCCGGCACCTGCCGGACATCAACGTCGTTTACCGCGACGGCACCCGGATCACCCTGCGCGCGGCCACGTCGTCCCACGGTTCGGTGCCGATGAAGCACCAGCCGAACCGGCAGGCCTGGATCGGCGGCACCGACCGCGACATGGTGGTCCTTTTCCCGCACGGACGGTGGCGTAAGTCGCCCTACGCGGTCCCGGCCTACGCGCTGAACATGCGGACCGGCGCGAAGAACACAGCGGCGCCCGTCCCGGAGGACCCGGAGCAGACGGCGTTGGTGAAACGCAAGGTCCGCCGGTTCGTGATCGTGATGGCGGGCTGGTACGCCGTGCTGATCGCGGCCGGGGTCGTGCTGATGGTGCTGAACCTGCTGTGGCCCTTGTTCTTCGTCGCGGTGGTGGGCTCGCTCGCGCCCATCCCGCTCACGCAGGTCTACTTCACCCGCATGCGGGCGGCCCTGGAGGAGAAATGACCACTCACGCGGCACGCGGCGTCGGGGCGCGGGCCCGGCGGTGAGTCCTGAGCAGGTAGGCGATGCGGGCCGGTCCCCATCATCGGCGGAGTACCCGGACTTTGCCGACCCGCCGCTCGGTCCGGGTGGGCGGACGAGCGAACGTCCGCACATCGGCAGATGAGTGCGTCGCTGCCGCGACGGCGGGAAGGATACGATCTCGGTGATGCCAGGGTCGTAGCGCAGAGGCAGGCGCCCCGGCCTGCGGATCCGGTGCACGCCGGTTCGAATCCGGCCGCCCTGGCAGGCTCGGTCCTTCTCCCGAGGCGGAGACGCCGGTACCGCAGGAGGGGAGCGCATGATCACCGAGGCCGAGCTGGCGGCGTTCCACGACACCGTCACGCGGCTGCGGGCGTTGCCGATCGACGATCCGGCGCGGTTGAAGGCCGAGCGGGTGGCGGAGTCGTTCGCCCGGGAAGGACGGCAGCACCGCAAGAAGGCGCGCTCGGCCGAACGCGCCCAAGCGGACGCGGCGGTCGACGCGGCGACGGCGACGGGGGCCCTGTCCCGGCGCGAGGACGCGCCGCTGCGGCCGGACCCGGACGCGGTGGCCCGCCCGCTGGCCCGCAGCAGGCGGTGTTACGTCTGCAAGGAGCACTACCGGCTCGCGGACGCGTTCTACCACCGGCTCTGCCCGCCCTGCGCCCAGGAGAACGCCGAACGCCGAAGCGCGAGCACGGACCTGACGGGACGCCGCGCGCTGCTCACCGGGGGCCGGGTGAAGATCGGCTTCCAGCTGGCGCTGATGCTGCTCCGCGACGGGGCCGAGCTGCTGGTTACGACACGCTTCCCGCGTGACGCCCAGCGCCGCTTCGAGGCGGCGCCGGGCAGTGCGCGGTGGCTGGACCGGCTGACCGTGCTCGGCATCGACCTGCGGGATCCACGTCAGGTGCTCGGCCTGGCCGAGTCGCTGCGCGCGGACGGCAAGCCGCTCGACATCCTCGTCAACAATGCCGCCCAGACCGTGCGGCGGCCGCCCGAGTCCTATGCGGCGCTGATGGGCGGCGAGACCGGCCTGCTGCCGTCGAACGCCGTGCTTGCGCCGGGGTTCAGTCCCATGCTTGCGCTGGAGCCGAGCCGGGGCGCCCTGGCGCTGGCCGAGATCGACGAAGCGGGCCTGCTGCCGGACACCGCGCCGGTCAATTCGTGGTCGGTCCGCGTCGGCGAGCTCGACGCGGCCGAGGTGCTGGAGACACAGCTGGTCAACGCCCTGGCGCCGACCCTGCTGTGCGACCGGCTGCTGCCGTTGCTGCTGGCCTCACCGCACCCGCGCCGCTACATCGTCAACGTGACCGCCGTCGAGGGCCGGTTCGCCGCCCGGAACAAGACTTCCGGCCACCCGCACACGAACATGGCCAAGGCGGCGCTCAACATGCTGACCCGCACCAGCGGTCCCGAACTCGCCGAGCGCGGCGTCTACATGTGCTCGGTCGACACCGGGTGGATCACCGACGAGAACCCGCTGCCGAAGAAGGCCAGGCTCGCCGGAGACGGCTTCCGCACGCCGCTGGACATCGTGGACGGCGCGGCGCGGGTGTACGACCCGATCGTGCGGGGCGAGCGGGGCGCGCCGAGCGCCGGGGTGTTCCTCAAGGACTACCGGGAGGCGGCCTGGTGAGCAGACTCGAACCCCTCCTGGCGTGGCTGCGCACCGGCACGGCCACCGCCGAACGCCGGGACTTCCCGACCGGCACCGCCCTGCCCGACGGCCGGCTCGACCTGTGCAAGTCGGCCCTCGGCCCGGACGACGCGGCCCGGGTGACGGAGGCGCTGCGGCCCGGCGTGGTCAAGCACCTCCTGCTGGGCACGGACGGCCTCGGCGACGGCGCGGCCGACGTCGCCGGGCAGGCCGTCGAGCGCGAGGTCGAGACGCTCTACCTCGGCTGCAACGGCATCACCGCGGGCGGTGTCTGCCGCATCGCCGACAACCTGCGGATGTCGCCGCAGGCCGGCAAGGTCACCGGCGTCTGGCTCAAGCGCAACCCGATCGGCGACGGGGACGCCGCGGCCGCGATCGTGGCGTCCGCCCGGTCGTTGCGCACGCTCGACCTGGTCCAGACCGACCTCGATGCCCTCGGCGTGGCGAGCCTGGTGGCGGCGATCCTCACCGCGGCCGGGGCCGGACGGCGTATCGAGCGGCTCTACCTCGGGGGCAACCCGCTCGGCCCGGCCGGCGCGGCCCACCTGGCCGCGCTGCTGGCCGCCGATGCGGTCACCGAGCTGTACGTGTCCGCGGCCCGGCTGGGCGACGAGGGTGCGCACGTCGTCGCCGACGCGCTCAAGCCCGGGAGCCTGCGCCGGATCTCCTTGGCCAGCAACGGAATCGGCCCGAAGGCGACGGCCAGGCTGGTCATCGCGGCGGCCCGGGCCGGCGTCGAAGTGTGCGATCTCGGGCGCGTGAAGGCCGCGAGGGTCCTCGACGCCCCGGACAACCGGCTGGACGAGGCCGCGACGACGGCCATCGCCGCCGCGCTCGCGGAGCGGCCGCATGGGCTGCGGCACCTGGTGCTCAGCAACACCGGTCTCGGCAGCCAGGCCGCCCACCGGCTGCTGGACGGCGCCCGGCGCGCGGCCACGCCCACCCGGTTCGTGCTCGGCAAGGGCGTCGCGACCGGCATCAGGCGCCGGCTCGACCTGGCGAGCGCCGCGATCCCCGAGCGGCTCCCGGTACCGGCCGACGTCGCCGCGGTGCGCAGCGTGCACCGCGGGGCTAGCGACGCAGCTTCGTGAAGACGTCGATCCAGAACCGCTGCCGGTCCTCGTTCACCCCGACCAGGTAGGTCGCGCGCAGTTTGGGCGGCAGCAACGCGACCAGCCGCGCGACGACGTCGTGGTGCCGGCGCAGCTGGGACAGTTCGGCGTTCGCGAGCACCTGGTGCACGATGTCGCCGCCGTTCCCGCCCTCGACCGACGCCGACTCGGACCGCAGCCGCTCCTCCCACCGGGCCGCCTGGCGGGCCAGTTCGGTGAGCCCGGTCACCGGCCGGTTGGCGAGCCGGTCGATCAGCGCGGTCAGCGGCACCGGCGCGTACTCGCCGTCGCCGAGGTAGATCGTCGCCAGCTCCAGGGGCAGGCCGCGCTCGTGCAGCTTGACGAGCCGTTCGATGGTCCGCTTGGTGATCCACCCCCGGCCTTCGTCGTCGATGTCGTGCTTCCACCACTCCAAGACGGTTTCCGCCACGCCGCCGTACTTGCGGATCAGCCACTCGTTCGCCGGGATGTCGGCCGGCTCGACCAGCAGCGACGCGGTGAACCGGGTTGCCTGCGCGATGTTGTTGCGGGACACCAAGAGCTTGCGTCCCAGGTGGTAGGGCGGGTTCTGGATCGCCACCTGGGCGCGGAGGTTCTCGATCGGCCGTCCGGCCAGCGACCACTCCTGGGTGATCTCCATCAGCCGGGCGAACGACGCCTTGTCCTTCGGGCGGTTGTACTCGTCCCACACGATCGCCTTCGGCTCGCGCCCGGTGAACGGCCGCGCGATCAGGTTCTCCAGCGTGCCGTCCGCGGTCGGGATCGGCGCGCACAGGTCCTCGACATTGGTCACCGGCAACGAGAAGTACAGCGGGTCGCGGCCGAGCCCGTCCCGGATCGTCTCGCGCACCAGCTCGGTCTTGCCGCAGCCGGGCGGCCCCTGCAGCAGCACGCTCCAGCGGTTGCGCAGCGCGGCCCGCAGCACCTGCCGGACCGGATCCGGGACGGTGGCGGGGTTGCGCACGCCGAGCGCGTCGGCAAGCCTGCCGAGGATCTCGGCGGTGCGGTCCACGCGTTTCTTGCCGAGGGTCTCCTCGAGCCGCAGCCGCTCGCCGTTGACCAGCGGAAGCGCCCAGCGCAGCGGGAACTGCTCACGGGCGAGGGACAGGATGTGCTCCATCGTCCGCGGCGACAGCGACTCGCGCAGCTCCGGCCCGAGCGAGTTCCACACTCCGAAGAACGGACCCAGGTCCCAGTCGCGGTGGTGCGCCGCGAGCGTCGTGCGCCACGCTGTGTCGTTCGCGGTCATCCGCACGGTGACCATGCGGTCGAGGATCGCGAGGTCGCTGCGCCGCGCCGAAGTCTCGGCGAGCGACTCGTTGTCGGTCAGGAACACACCGACACAGCCGAGCGCGCGCAGGTCGTACTCGCCCAGCGTCCAGTTGCAGGCGATCTGCATGAGCTGCGACTGGACGGTCTCCGCCGCCTGCAGCGAGTCGTCGATCAGCAGCACGAACGGCCGGCCCGGCCGCAGCTGGCTCATCACCAGCTGCCGCAGCACGAACTCGCCGTTCTCCCGCACCGGGGCGTTGATCAGCAGGTCGTCCGGAGTGAGGTTGGCGGCGGGCACGAACACCAGCTCGGTGCCGGGGTACGCCTCGGCGATGTGCGAGAAGAACGTCGCGGTCTTGCCGATGCCGTGGGTGCCGAAGACCTGTCCGGTCTGGCCGATGTCGATCATCGCGTCGATGAAGTCGGCCAGCCGGGACCCGCCTTCGGGGGCGGTCGGATAGGTCGCGTTGGGTCGCCAGGTGCGGCGGACGGTCTCGGTCATCGGGTTCTTCCGGTCACGGGCCGCACTCGGTGGCAGGCCATGGGTGGGATGTGCGCGTCGGGCCAGTCGTCGCCGCCTTCGGTGATCAGCCAGATCCACTTGTCCGGCTCGGTCGGTGTGACGTGCGGGGCGTATCCGTCGGTGAGCACGACGATGGCGTCGGGGCGTTCCTCGAAGTACTTTCCCTCCACTGGGGACCGTCCTTCGACGTGGTCCACCACGGCCTGGAAACTGGTGCCGCCACCGCCGTACACCGGTTCACCCGGCCGGAACGGCATCACCACGCCGTCGAACGACAGCCAGTGCGCCTGCACACCGTCGATTTCGCCGACCAGCTCGGTCATCCAGTCCACCACACTCGGCGGCATCGACCCGGACGTGTCGTACGCGATCACCAGTACCTTGTCCCGGACCGGCCCGCGCCGCGACAGCATCGGCTCGTGACCGAGCACGGCCAGCACCGCGCCGCGTTTCTTCGGGTACACCAGCCGCTCACCTTCACGCAGCTTCGAGCCGAGCACGTCGACCAGCCACCGCTGCCACCAGTCGACCTTGCCGGTCCGCGCCGTCACGCCCCGCAGCGCGCCCGCGCCGAGGTTCCCCCAGATCCGGCTCGCCGTGTCCTCGGTGCGCCCCATCAGGTCGAGCAGCTCCGCCTCGGCGGCGCCGTTGCCGCGACGGGCCGCCAGCAGCGAGTTCAGCAACGCCGACGACACGGCCGCGTCGACCGTCTCCTGGTCCGCCGGCAGCCGATGGGTCACGTGCACGCACAACGGCGCCGGCACCGGTGGCTGCTTCATGCGCTTGAGTTCGGTGTAGACGGTCAGGTCCGTGTCGATGAAGTCGCTGTAAGGCAAGGGCTCCAGCTCTTGCGCGGTGAGGTCCTCGACATAGCGCGCGTGGATGTCCGCGGGGTCGATACCGGTCGGTTTCCCGGCCAGCACGGGAAGTCCCCGGTCCAGCCGTACGATCGCGACGTGGTTGATCACCACCTCGGCCGCGAGGGTGAACACCGGGTCCTCCCGAAGCTCCGGCTCGGCGAACAGGTGCCGGTGCACCAGGTGCCGGGCTTCGTGGAACAGCACGAACTTGACGCCGTCGAGCCCGATTCCGACGAAGAACTCGGGGTTGAACAGGAGCAGGCACGTGCCGTCGCCGGACGCGACGACCGCGGCGGTGTCGATCGCCGTCGTGGCGATCTGGTGCCGGCACCGGCTGAACAGCCACGAGCCGACCACGGATTCGGTGAGCCCGAAGTCGAGCAGCGCGGCTTCCTTGAGCCGTTCCGCCTCGGTGATCACCGCGGGCGAGGCCGGGCGCCAGCTCGCCAGCGCCCGCCGGTCGGTCAGGTCGACGACCGGCAACCGTTTCCGGAACCCCACTCTTCCCCCTGTAACATCCGGGCCGACGGGTCGTAGCGCAGAGGCAGGCGCACCTTCTCAGCAAGAAGGGCACGCTGGTTCGAATCCAGCCGCCCGTCGCTCACGGACGCGCGACGGCGCCGCTGGTGACCACCAGCTCGGGCACCGTCCCGGCGAAGGACGGCAGCAGCTGCGCGAGCACCGCCCACGCGTCCGGGTTCGCGCCGAGCTCGGCGCGAACCAGGGGCGCCAGCACTTCGGCGGCCTCGGCCACGCGGTGCGGGAACAGCCGAGTGCCGAGCCGCAGCACCGCCAGTACGTCGCGGGGCGGGCGGCCGAGCAGGACGTACTCACGCACTTCGACGATGCCCGCATCGCGCAGCCGCTTCGTGAACTTCGGGTGCGAGCCGAACTGCGCGCGCACTTCCGGTGGGCAGTCGATCCGCACGCCCAGCGCCCAGCGCGCGAAGCCGGGCAACGGTTCCGCCCGGTCCGCCTCGGCGACCGCGGCCCAGTCGGGCTTGCTGACGGCGCGCGCCGCCGTCCGGGCCGCCCCCATCGTCCGCGCCTCGCGCAGCCCCTCGATCAGTCCCCGCCGGCTGACCGGGATGTCCGGTTCCGCGTGCGAGCAGTACGGCTGCCCGCAGTCGACCCGCACCGGCAGCGGCCCGGTGGCGGCGCCGAACGGCAGGCCGCGCAGGATGTCGCGCTTGACCGCGTCGCCGACGTGGGCCCGGTGGAACACCAGCCGGTTCGTGCCGGGATCGTCCCGCTCGAGCATCCACAGCTGGACCGACCGCGGCGCGGCCAACCGATCGAGTTCCCACGCGGCACCCTCGTCGGTGAGCTGTTCCGGAACGCCGATGCCGAGCCGCTGCCGCACCGCGGCGGCGTCGCCATGCTCGATCAGCAATAGCAGGAAATGCACCCCCGGCATGGTGTCGCGACTGTTCACGACGGTGAGTATCGCAGAACGTCCGGCCTGGCCTCGCCGGGTTTTCCGGGCTGCCGGCCGGATCCGGCGAGTGGTGTGACGATCACTTCGAGGTGGACGACGTGCGGCCCCGCTGGGGACGCGCCACGACCCGGTGGACCTGCCGCGCAACGGCACGCAGTTGACCGACGACCTGCGCGAGGTGCTGCGCGTCGCGGCCCCGCACGTCCCGGTCGGGCACTCACTCGGCGGCCTGCACGCGCGGCTCCACGAAGCGGTTCCCCGGCGGGGTCGCCGGCCCCGACGACAGGTTCTCGCCCGAGCAGCTGGACGCCATGCGGCCGGCGTACCGGGGCAGGTTCGGCCGGGCGCTCGCCGGGTGGCCCGCCGAGATCCGCGACCGCTGCTGGACCGGGGCTACGGCCGCGAGGCTTTCCGGCAGTCCCTGCGGGAGCCGATGAACCTGCCGCGGCTGTTCGGCGAGGTCCGCGCCGCCGGGCCCGATCCTGACGTGCCGATGGCCTTCGTGTCCGCCATGGGCGTCGACACGTTCACCGAGGAGCTGGCGCCGCCCGAAGCGCGCGCCTCCCTCGCCGAATCCGACCGGACCAAGCACCGCCTGTACACCGATCTGGCGGCGGCGCTCCCGCGAGCCGAGGCCCGCCGCGTGGACGGCGCCGGGCACTCGGACCTCGCCTGGCTCCGGCCGGACGCCGTGGTCCAGGCGATCCGGGACACGCCGTCACGCGGGTGATGAGTTGTCGCGCCCGCGCCCGGCGGGAGCCGCTACACCGACGCCAGGGTGGCCACCGAGGTTGGCGCGCTCGCCACCCTGCAGCGGGACGACGTCCGGTGCTCCATGCCGCCCGCGCCGGGCCTGCACATCGGCCGCGACGACGTGGTGGAGGACTGGGTCGGGAGCGGTTTCGAGGACATGAAGGGCCGGCGAGCCGGCCCCACCTCGGTGAACCGGCAGCGGCCGTCGCCTCGCCTCGGGCCACGGCGAGAGGACGGCCGCGATGCCCGCTTCCCAGTCGATCAGGATGCCGTAGCAGTCGAAGCTCAGCGCCTTGAAGGTCGTCAGGTCCGGCTCGGTCGTCGTGTCGCGACTCTGACACGGGGTCAGCGCCGCTTCCCCTGCGGCCGCGAAATCACCCTCGACACCGTCGCCCGTCTCCGCACCAGCGTCACGACCACCGTCGGCACCACCAGCACCAGCGTCAGGAACACGAGCATGCCGACCCCGTCGGCCGGCGACAACGGCGCCGCCCGGCCGCCCAGGTCGAGCAGCAGCACCCCCACGCACACCGCGGCCAGCTCACCGGCGGCCACCAGCAGCAGAACGCGTCCCCGGCGTTCGAGTTCGGCCGGGCGTCGGGCCGGCGTCGGCGGCGCGACCCAGCGGCGGCCCCGTTCCCGCTGCCAGAGCCGGCGCAATTCCGTCACCTCGGCCCCGACGACGCGGCCGGAAACCGACGTGAGGTACGGCAGCACGTGCCAGGTGCCGTCCACCTCGCAGCAGACCGCCTGGTCGTTGCGCACCGCATTGCCCGAGCGCTTCTTGAGCGCGACCGACACCTCCTCGACGCGCAACGTCGCGATCCTCGCCCACGGGATGAGCACCGCCGACCGGCCGCGGCGGATCGTCAGCCCGCTCGCCGAGACCGACGTCGACCATGAAAACAGCCGCCACGACACCGCCCCGGTCACCGCCGCGGCGGTGACCGCCAAGACCGCCGCCAGGCCGACGTCGAACGGCCGGTCCGAGGTGAGCGCGAGGTAGGCCATCCAGGCGGTCGCGGCCCCGCCGGCGAGCGCCGTCCACCGCTTCCACGCGGGCGGGCAGCGGTAGATCCTCGGTTCGTAGCCCGGCATGTCGTTCCCCCTCCACCGCTCCCTGTTGTACTCCGCCGCGGGCCGCCTTGCGGGTCGGCGAGCCAGCCGACCGGCACCGTGCCGCCACCGATCCAACTACAGTGACGGCGGCCGGACCCCGTCACTCGGCGGCCGGCGACCCGGCTGTGCCTGCGAGCCGGCCGATCTGGGCAGGCGAATTCACCGGCAGGCCGTGGGTGAGCAGGTTCCAGCCGGTGCGGTGCTGATCGAACAGCCTGCTGAACCGCGTGCGGGCGATGATCGCACGCCTGAAGTGATGTCCGCTCGTGGGCATGACAGGACAGCCGGACCAAGCGAACGACTCGAGTGGGTCCTGCGATGGCTTAACTCCGAGCTGTCCAGGTCCGCGCTCGGCTACGAGGCGACGGCGCGAAGGTTGCAGCAGCTTCTCCGCACTTGCCACCCGTCGAACCGTCCGGCCATCCAGGCGCAGCTTCTCCGTGCGAAGCGTGGCGAAGGTGCGACGCTGTTCGATGAGATCGTCGAAATCATCCGCGATCACGGCCCCGATTCCGGCGAGACCAAAGACGGGATCCACCTCGAGTTGCTCTGACCGACCGGATCCTTGCCGACAATCAGTAGCATCCGCCTTTCGGCATGACAGCGCACATACCTCTATCTGTGGTTCATCGGGTCTGCCCAGACTTCGGTTGACACCGGAGCTGACTGTTTTCAGGCCGCTGCTGCGGCCGTGTAGATGGTCTCAAACTCGACCGGGGTGAGCTTGCCCAACCCCCGTTGCCGGCGTTTGCGGTGGTACTTCGTCTCGATCCAGGACACGATCGCCAACCGAAGCTCCTCCCGCGTGCGCCACCGCCGGGTATCGAGAACGTTCTTTTGCAGCAACGAGAAGAACGACTCCATCGCGGCGTTGTCGCCGCACGCGCCGACCCGTCCCATCGACCCGGTCAGGCCGTGGCTGCGCAGGAGACGCTGGTAGGCAGCCGACCGGAATTGGGCGAGTTCAATCGGTCGATGCAACACCGGGTGTTTGTAGTGAGCGTAGCTGCTCGGCGAAGACCTCGGCCGGGGTGCGCCAGCTGAGGATCTTGCGGGGCCGGTTATTGATCGTGAAGGCGATGGCCTCCAGCTCCTCGGCGGACCACCGGGAAAGATCGGTGCCCTTCGGGAAGTACTGGCGCAGCAGGCCATTGGTGTTCTCGTTCGTCGGTCGCTGCCATGGCGAGTGTGGGTCGGCGAAGAAAACCTTCGTCCCGGTCTCGAGGGTCAGCTGTGCGTGCCCGGACAGTTCTTTCCCGCGGTCCCACGTGATCGTCCGCCGCAACTGCTCCGGCAGTTGCGTGATCGAGGCAGCCAACGCGGCGTTCATCGCGACGGCGCCGTAACCGCCGAGCGACGGCCCGTTCTTCACCGGCGGGGTCTCACCCCAGCCCTCCAGCCTGGGCAGATGCACCAGAAGCGTGGACCGGCTGCTGCGCTCGACCAGCGTGCCGATCGCAGACCGGCCCGTCCCGATGATCAGATCCCCTTCCCAGTGCCCGGGAACGGCGCGATCGGCAGCCTCGGCGGGGCGTTCGCTGAGGACGACGTCCGCGCTGACATGCCCCTGCGGCTTGTTACGTGATCGGGCTCGCGGTTCCCGCAAGGCCCGACCGGTGCGCAGACACGCGACCAGCTCCCGCTTGAGCGCGCCGCGTCCCTCGATGAACAGCGACTGATAGATCGCCTCGTGGCTGATGCGCATGGACCCATCATCGGGGAAATCAACCGGGAGCCGGCGAGAGATCTGCTCCGGGCTCCACGCCATCGCCCACCGCCGATCCTGCCGATGCGGCTTGTTCAGCCCCTTCCACACAGGTGCCTCAGGCCCCGCGACGACCGTGCCGTCGGGTCGGCGGACGGCACCGTCCAACCGCTCTTGCACGTACTCACGGAGCCTGTCGTTGCCGGCCAGCTTCGCGGTCTTCGGGCGTTTCGCTGCCTGCTGCGCTTTCCACTGTGCGACCACGGCGCGGTAGACCTGCTTCCCGCTCCTGGTCGCCGCGTTGCGGCGCAGTTCGCGGGAAATCGTTCCCGGGTCGCGGCCGATGCGGCGGGCGATCTCGCGCACCCCGTGCTGCTGGGCACGCAACAGCGCGATCTCCTCACGCTCGGCGAACGACAGATACCGGCCCGTGGGCTCGGCCAGGCTGATCGGCGGCATGCCGCCAGCGTGACGGAACCAGCGGGCCGCGACCGGCCAGGACACACCGACATTCTCCGCCGCCTCAGCCGTCGTCACGCCCAACGCGATCTGTCGCCAAAAATCCCGCTGCACTGCCCGAGACGGCTCCGGCCGGCCCGGTGAACGCATCGGTGCCCGCAACGCCCGATCCGCTGCCCACTGCCGTCGCGCACCCACCGGCGCCTCCGGCACCTGCTTCCGACCGCGCCCCATCGCAAACCTCCGTGATGAAGGTGTTGCGACGACCAGTTGAATCCGCCTTGGGCGCCGCGGTCGGAGTGGACGACGGTGCCGACCGGGTCGCGCAGCGCGATCGCGTTGCGCAGCGCCGAGACGGCGAGTGAGGCCCGCATGTGCGAGGCGATGGAATACCCGACGATCTTGTTGGAGTAGCAGTCCTTGACCGCACACAAGTACAGCTTGCCCTCGCCGGTGGGATGCTCAGTGATATCGGTCAACCACTTGGAATTCGGCGCGTCGGCAGTGAAATCACGGCGCACGAGGTCGTCGTGCACCGGCGGACCCGCCTGACGAGAACCGCCTTTCTTCTTGGCGTGCAACGAGAAGATCTGCTGCATCGAGCAAATCCGCCACACCCGGTTCTCCGAGACGCAGAAGCCCTGTCGGGCGAGTTCGTCGGCGATGAACCGGTACCCGTCCGCCGGGTCATCGGCATGGATCTCGAGCGCGGCGTTGATCAAATGCGCATCATCCCAGTCCCGCTGCGAGACCGGCGCCGCACACCACTGGTAGTAAGCCTGCCGGGAGATCCCCAGCACCCTGCACGTCACCGCGACCGGCACCCTGATCGGGGCGCCGGCCGCGGCCAGGTTGAGGTTCACCCCGAACGGTGGACAGGGGCTTACGAGGGATCAGGCAGCCGTGCGAAGTGACTGCTCGAAATTGTCGGGACTGAGCATCCCGATTGCGGAGTGCCGCCGCACACTGTTGTAGAAACGAACCCAATTGTCAACTGCGGCAACGAGTTCCATCTTCGTGGCGTAGGCATGCCGGTAGTAGTGCTCATGTTTGAACGTCGACCAGAACGACTCTGCCGGGCTGTTGTCCCAGCAGATACCGGTTTCGCCCATCGACCGGCGCAGCCCGTGCCGGAAGCACGCTTGCGCCGTCAGATGCGCCGTGAACTCCCCGCCGCGGTCGGAATGCAGTACCGTGCCGCGACATTCACCGCCACGGGCGGCGACCGCGTCGTGGATGGCGTCCGTGACCATCTCAGCGCTGATACGGTCAGATACACTGTGGCCCAACACTTTCCGAGAGTGCCCGTCCCGGATCGCACACAGGAACATCGCGCCCTCACCACACGTCAAATACGTGATGTCGGTCAGCCAGACCGCGTCCAGCCGGCCCCGGTCGAAAAGCCGGTCGACCAGATCCGGCGGGAACGACGCGGCCGGATCGACCACCGTCGTCTTCACCTTGAACGTGCGCGGGCTGATGCCCTCCAGCCCGATCGAGGCCATGATCTTGGCGACCGTCTTCGCTGTGACCACCTCGCCCTGGTCACGCAGTTCGGCGGTGATCCGCGGCGACCCGTAGGTTCCGCGGGAGTCCTTGTGCGCCTCGGTGATCTTCACCTCGAGGTCGGCGCGGCGTTGCTGCCGTGGCGTCAGCACCCTTGCCGCGGCGCGTTTGGCGTGCGCGTAGTAGCCGGCTCTCGACACGCTCAGCAGCCGCGCCATCCGCCGGACCGAGAACCGGGTGTGCTGCGGCGAGGTGGAGCCGGCCGTCTCGGCGAACTCGTCGGGGCCGGCGTACTTGGCCATCAGAGCGAACCGGGCCGGTTCTTCTGCATCGCGGCAAAGTACGCCGAAGCTTTTACCAGGAACGCGTTGTCCTTCTCCAGTTCGGCCACCTGCCCGCGCAAGCGCAGCAGCTCGGCCCGCTCGGCCGCCTGCAAGGGGTTGTCCCCGTGGACCTCAGCCGCGGTGATCCGGCGTCGTTCGTCTTTGACCCAGACACTCAACATGCCCGCGTCGATGCCCAGCTCGCGGGCGACCTCAGCGATCGTGCGGCCGGAATCGATCACACGGTGAGCAGCCTCGACCTTGTACTCAGCCGGGTACGACCGGCGCTTGCGAGCAGGCATGAGGACATCCTTTCAGCAGGACATCTGATCCTGCTAACTCGGTGTCCACTACCCGGGGTGAACCTCAGGTCACGGACGAGCGGGAACGCTATTTTCCCCGCAGGTTGCCTTGCGCCAGGTAGGCCGCGGCCTTGCGCAGGACCTCGTTCTCCTGCTCAAGCAGCCGGTTGCGCTTGCGCAGCTCCCGTAGCTCGGCGGACTCGTCCCTGGTCACTCCGGGACGGGTGCCGTCCTCGACGGCGGCGGCGCGCAGCCAGTTGGCCAGGCACGACTCGGAGATCCCGAAGTCCTTCGCGACCTGCTTCAACGGTGTCTCGCCGCGACGGGCCACGGCGACCACGTCGTCACGGAACTCACGGGGGTAGGGCTTGGGCACGATGACATCCTCTCAGGCGAGGCCGAAGCCTCACAGGTGAGGTGTCAACCAGACCCTGGGCAGACCCATCGGCGATTGCCCGCGTGTCGCCCGCCGACGCGAAAGCAGGTCGCATCGGTGCGCGAGGTTTGGCAACGCAGTGGGACACCGGCGGTACGCTCATCGCTCACCTGCTGGTGAAGCGCTGCCTCATGGGGCGCCGCCCGTCGAGCGCTGTGGTGGGGTGTGACCCAAGAACGGTCTGCTCAGCTCGAAGCAGCGCTGAGGCTGCATGACCACCGCCAGCACACTGGAATCGATGACAACCTGGGTTCGCACGGGGACGTTCTGAGGGGTATGCGGGTAGATCCCAGTTTCGAAGTGTTCGTCGAAGACAGTTCGACGGCGTTGCTGCGCACCGCGTACCTGCTGACCGGTGACCGCGGGCACGCCGAGGACCTGCTGCAGACAGCGCTGTTACGCACCGCCCGGCATTGGTCGCGGGCGCGTGACTCGCCTCAGGCGTATGCACGCGCGGTGTTGCTGAACCTGTCGCGGGACCGGGTCAGGTCGTTGTTCCGGCGCCCCCGAGAGGCCCCGATGCCACCCGACGTGGACACGCTCCACGCGGTGGATGCCGGGTACGAGCAGGTCTCCGAGCGTCGCGTGGTGCTGCGCGCGCTGGCCGCCCTGCCGACCCGCCAACGGCAGGTCATCGTGCTGCGCTTCTACGAGGACATGTCCGTCGAGCAGACCGCTGGGCTGCTCGGCTTCAGCCCCGGGACGGTCAAGTCGCACACATCCCGGGCTTTGGCCAGGCTGCGCGAGCTGCTGGCCGACCACGACTCACTGCAGGAGGTTCCCCGTGCTCACCGATGAGCAGTACGGCCGCCGGATCGGTGACCGGCTGCGCCACGAGATCGACGATGTCCACGCGAGCCCGGACCTGGTCCGCGAGCTTCGCCGCCGCCGTACCAAGCGCACGTGGGCGATCACCGGTGCCATCGCCGCCCCGGTAGCCGCCGCGGCCGTCGTCGCCGCGGCCGTCTCGGTACAAACCACCCCCACCCGATCCACCACCGCGGCGCCCCCCATTGCGAGCAGCAGCGCTCGGCCTCAGATCGTCAACGTGGCGTACGTCCAGGCGGAGACGGTGAAGGCACTCGGCCAAGGCGCCCAGTACGTCATCTACTCGAAGGACACGTACGAGAGCGGCTACTACGAGACCTGGACCGACAAGGCGACCCAGCGGTACCGCAACGACGTCTACACCCGTCTTCCGGCCGCCACCCAGTCGGATCGCGCCGCGGACAGGAAGATGACCGTCCCGTCCGGCCCTCCCACACCGCCGGCCGGCCCGCTTCACCGCCAACAGTCGCACGCCGTCAAAGACCTCGGGGAGAGCCAGGAGATCACCACGGTCGACTGGGAGAACAAATGGTGGTCCGTCAACCACCTGAGGGACTCCAAACCGCAAACCCCGATCCCGGACCCCACTGATCCAGACGGCATGAAGAAGGCGGTGGCCGAGGGCAAAGTCGAGCTTGTGGGCCAGGAGAAGATCGGCGCCGTCGACACCCACCACCTCCGGGTGATCGGCCCCCAGCGTGAGTACAAGATCGACCTGTGGGTGGACAGCACGACGTACCTGCCGGTCAAGGAAACCGCGGTCAAGGCCGGCAACACGCAGGGCGGCAAGGAATTCCCGGAGTCCAAAGGCGAAGTGATCACCTACACCTGGCTGCCCCGGACCGAAAAAAATCTCGCCGAATTGACTTTGACCCCACCCACCGACTTCAAACAGATGAAGTAAATCCCAAGCTGGTGCTTGACCTATCCGGAGCGTTCCCATGACGGCCGGACCTTGGTGGTGCTGGCCGACGACCCGGGGGTCGAGGCGCTGGTGGTGGACCGGGCGACCGGTGAGGTGCTGGTTCTGGATGGTTCGGTCACCTTGGTCAACCGGTCGTTGAGCCAGTTCGCCGAGTCGGCCGCGGTGTACGTGGCCGCGCGCAGGCGGGCGAAGTACCTCGAGGAGGACGATGAAGCCCTCGAAGCCAACGGTGAAGAGGCGCTGAGGTCTACCCGCGCGATCGACGCGGATGCCGTCGCGGACGAGAACCGGTTCTGGGCCGTGGCCACCGAGGAGCTCGGTTACGGCATGTGAGCCCGGCGGGTGTCAGGATGGCCGTTCCCAGGGCAGCCGTCTTGACGGGGGTTCGGATGGGTCGCGGCTTCCCGGCAGTCCGGGGTCTTGGCCGGATGCCGCGCGCTGTACGCGGCAAAAGAGTGCGTCCGGTTGTAGGGTGCGGAAATGGTCCGGATCCGGGGGCGGCTCGGCAGGGGTGAGTTGTCGGGTGTCGCGGGCGGCGTTCGGTGGGCGTCTACCGGCTGGTGTTGGACGACCGTCCGACGGGCATCGCCTATGTGTGGAACGCGGATGAGTCCTCGACCGCCGTTCGGGTCCCCCGGGTGGTGATGCTGGACCGCAGCAGGAGTCTGCTCGCGGGTGAGGTGGCCGTGCTGGAGGACGTGCGTGGCGGCACGCTCGAAGCCCTGTGGGAACGGGACCCGGGGCGAGCCGGGCGGGTGTCGGCTCGCCTTGGTGACGTGGTCCGGACGATGCACGACAGTCGGCGCGACCGATACGGTCGCCCGGGCATCGACCGGGCCGGCGTCGATCCGGTGGAGTGGCTCGGGTTGTGCCGTGCGTTACGCCATCTCGGCGAGGCCGCGGCTCGCGTCGACCGGATCGCGGCGGTCGAGCATCGCCTCCTGGGCCTTCTCCACGACCGCTACGCCGCGGTGGCTCCACGTACCGAGTACGGGTTCATCCACGGCGAACTGGGCCCACCGGATGGTTCACGACGGCGAAACCGTGGTGGATGTGCCGGCGAAGCTGTCCGCGCAGGTGCGGGTGTTCGCCACCGGCAACGGCCGCAAGACCGACCCCGTGGACGCGCACTCCGTTGCCCTGGCCGCGTTGCGTGCCCCGACCTTGGCCCGAGTCCAGGTCGACCCCGAGCTGGTCGTGATGACCATGCTCGTCGACCTTCGTGACGAACTCGGCCGCGCACGAACACAGACGGTCAACCGTCTCCACCGCCTGCTCACCGAGCTGTTTCCCGGCGGAGCCAAGAAGTTCCTGTCCGCGACCCAAGCACGCGCGCTCGTGGCGGCGATCAAACCACGCGACATCGTGGGCAAGACCCGACGCCGGCTGGCTGTCGAGCTGATCGCAGAACTCGAGACCATCGACAAGAAGACCAAGGCCGCGGACAAAGACCTCCGCGAGCTGGTGATCGCCCGCGGCAGCACTCTGCTCGACCTGCACGGCATCGGGCCTTCCGGTGCCGCGCGGCTGCTGGCCGACGTCGGCGACATCCACCGGTTCGGCAACCGGGATCGGTTCGCGTCCTGGAACGGCACCGCGCCGTTGGATGCCTCCTCCGGGGAACAGCAACGGCACCGCCTGTCCCGGGCCGGCAATCGCCGGATCAACCGGACGCTGCATATCATGGGCGTCGTCCAGCTCCGTGATCCGACCGCTGGCCGCGTCCATTTCGACGGCAAGAAAGCCGCGGGCAAGACCTCGATGGAAGCGATGCGCTCCTTCAAGCGATGCTTGTCGAACGTCGTCCACGCGCGCATGCTGGCCGACCAGAAGCGATGTGAGGCGGCAGGCCCGAGAGGGCACTCGGGGACGACTGATGCGCCCCGGGTCTGGTGCAGGTCTCGTTGTCTGTCACCGAGCCCGGGCAGGCTCGAAGGGCTGATCGTAGCGTGACGCTTGGTGGCTGGCTTCGGCCTGGGCTGGAGTGCGCTGGCCGAGTTCGCCGTGGACGCGGCGATGGTTGTACCAGTCGACGTATTCGGCGACGGCTATCTCGACATCACGAACTGATTGCCAACCGCGGCCACAGGCAACAGGGTTATGGATCAACTCTCCCTTGAACAGCGAATTGAACGCCTCGGCCATCGCGTTATCGTAGGAATCTCCGCGCGAACCGACCGAGGCGACCACTGCCGCTTCCGCCAAGCGCTCGGTATAACGAATCGCTCGATATTGAACTCCGCGATCGGAATGATGAACAAGCCCGGTCACATCTTGTCCGGCCCGTTTCCTGGCCCAGATCCCCATCTCCAGCGCATCAAGGGCAAGATTCGTGTGCAACGAAGTCGACACCTGCCAGCCCACGACCATTCTTGAGAACACATCGATGACGAACGCGGCATACACCCATCCCGAAAACGTCCGGATATAGGTGATGTCCGCCACCCAGAGCTGGTTCGGCTGGTCGGCAGCGAAGCGGCGGTCGACCAGGTCCGCCGGCGAAGGCGAGGCAGCAGCGATGGTGGTCCTGGGCCGCCTGCCTCGCCGTAGTCCCTGCAACCCCTTCTGGCGCATCAGCCGCTCGACCGTGCAGCGAGCCACGCCGATTCCCTCACGGTTGAGCTGAGAATGGACTTTCCGCGCTCCGTAGACGCCGTAATTCCCGCGAAACACGCGCTCGATCTCGACGAGCAGTTCCGCGTCCCGCACGGCACGTTTCGACGGTATGCGCTTCTTGGCTGCCCAGAAACTTCTCGGGGCGATCCGCACATCCGCATCGTTCAAGACTGCGCAGATCGACTCGACCCCGAGCTTCTTCCCCTCGACAACCCGCTCGCGGTGGTCGTCGATATAGTCGATGACCACCGCGAGCGGAACCTCCCGCCGAGGTGCGGAATCGTCAGGAGTTACTTGATTTTGCGGTCGAGCTCCGCGGCGGCGAAAAACGCCGAGGCCGTCTTCAGGATCTCATTCGCCCGCCGCAGCTCACGCACCTCGCGTTCCAGCTCGGCGATCCGCGCGGCATCATCGCTGGTGCGGCCGGGTGCCGTGCCGGCGTCGATCTCGGCGCGCTTGACCCAGGTCCGCAACGCCTCCGGGTGCACGTCCAACTGGCCCGCGACACGGCGGATCGCCACCATCCGCTGCCCCTCGGCCGCGATCGCGTCCAACGCCATCCGCGTCGCCCGCTCACGCAGCTCGTCGCTGTACTTCTTCGGTGCCGGCATGCTCTGCATCCTCCCTGGGATCAGAGCCTGCACAGAACCCGGCGCGCATCAGTGTCGACGGTGAGGGGTTCCCAGTGGTTGCCGGTGTCGTGTCCGCGGGCGTGCTCGAGGTAGAGCGTGGTGAGGCTGTTGCCGCGGTTGGCGGTGTCGACGGTGGCGACGGGGCCGAACTTGGTGACGCAGCGCCGGCCGTCGACGCTGCGGTCACCGCCGGCGAAGCCGACGCCGTTGAGCTGCTCGACGGTAACGGCGGCGCAGGGGGCGGCCTGCCTGGAATCGAGAGGCGCCGGCGAGCCCGGTTCCGGGGATCGGCGGAACGGACACCGAGGGCTCGGGTGGTGCGGGCGGTGGGCTGGGGGAACAGCTCACGGTCAGGCCCGCGGCCAGTACGGCGGCGAGTGTGCGGCTGGTGTGGCGGTGGCCGGTCATGAGTGGGTGGCTCCCGGCTTGACGCGCCATCGGGCGGGGTCGTCGATCACGCCAGTGCTGTCCCCAACCTTGGGCAGGGCGGCGAAGCCGGTCTCGATGGTGGTGAGCTCGATACCGTCGCCGATCATGGTGCCGATGTCGGCCAGCATGCCGGTGAGCAGGGTCAGGCAGTCTTGCCAGAACGTCGCGAACGCGGTGTTGAGCGCCTCGGCGATGTCCTGGATCTTGAACACCGCCAGGGGCGGCAGGACCGCGGCGGTGCCGATCGCGATGCCGATCTTCCCGCCGAGCTGGTAGATGTTGATCGCGCACTTGCCGATTACCGTGAGCAGGTTCTTGTAGGTGTCGACGATCGTTTTGGCGATGGAGGACATCGCCTCGGGCCACGGTTCCCGGCAGTGAGTAGCTGGCCAGGATGTTCGCGACCGAATTCACGATGAACCCGGTCCCGCCCCGCGGCGGCTTCGCATGCGGAGCCGCCGGAGTCTGGGTCACTTCGGACCGGCGGCAGTGAGAGATGCAGCTGACCTGCCTCGGCGGCGACGCCTGCGGGGCCAGCACCGCCGGCCCCGGGCGCTCGCTGCACCAGCTTGGAGATGATCGTTCCGGACTTCTCGTAGCATGTCCACGACATGGTCAGAGCGTCGGCTTGCCCGACCGGTACAGCCAGGTGTCGAAGAACGAGTCGAGGTTGCGGTTGGTCAGTCGCTCGACGAACTGGATGAATTGCCGCGTCGAGACATTGCCGTATCGGTGAGCCGTCGGCCACAGTGTGAGCACTCGGAAGAAGGCGCGGTCGCCGATCTTCATGCGCAGCGCCTGCAGCGTCATCGCGCCGCGGTTGTAGACCAGGCCGTCGAAGATGTGGTCACGTCCGGGGTCGGCGACTTCGCCGCTCCAGTCCTTCTCGTCGGCGTATGCCTTCGCGAAGGTCTGCTGCACGGGGATGTGATTGAATTTTTCCTGGTAGAGCCACTCCGAGTAGGTCGCGAAGCCTTCGTTGAGCCAGATGTCCGACCAGCGCACCGGGGTGAGGCTGTCGCCGAACCACTGGTGGCCGAGTTCGTGGGCGAGCAGGTCGCCGTCGACGTCGCTGGTGCTCCGGTCGTAGACCGGTCGGCTCTGCGTCTCGAGGGCGTAGTGGACGCCGACGTCGGCGAGGATGCCGCCGGTCGAGTCGAACGGGTACTGCCCGTACATCGAGGATTCCCATCGGATGATCTGCGCCGTGGTCTGGTTGAAGACCTTGCCCTGACCGGGCTTGGTGTCGATCGACTTGCCGATTGCGGTGATGTTCGGCAGGCCGTCGGCCGTCACGCCGCGGATGACGTCGTAGTCGCCGATCGCGAGCATGCTCAGCTCGCTGGCCATCGGCCGGTTCATGGACCAGCGGAAGGTGGTCTGGTGATCGTGCGTGGTGGTGGGCCCGGGTTCGCCGTTGGCCAGCACGGTGAGTCCGGTGGGCACGGTGATGGTCTGGGTGTAGGTCGCTTTGTCGTCGGTGGTGTCGTTCACCGGGTAGTAGGTCGCCGCGCCGATCGGCTGGTTGAGCGCGACCGCGCCGTCCTTGGTGGCGACCCAGCCGGAGAGGCCGAGCGCAGGGTCGTCGATCTTCTGCGGGACGCCGGCGTAGGTCACCGAGACGACGAACGCGCTGCCCTTCCGCAGACCGTACGGCGGGGTGATCACCAGCTCCTGGGCACCGCTGCGGGTGAAGGTGGCGTTCAGGCCGTTCACCGAGAGCCTGCTGATCGTCAGCGGTCCCTGGAAATCCAGGTCGAAGCGGGAGAGATCCTGGGTGGCCGTGGCGAGAATCGTCGTGGTCGCGTCGATTGCCTGGGTTTCGGGGCTGAACGCCAGCCGGATGTCGTAGTGGCCGACGTCGTAGCCGCCGTTGCCCATGTCGGGGAAATACGGATCCTCGGCGCCGGGTGCACCGGGGGAGTACCGCGGTGCCGGCGCCGCATCCGCTGCCGGGCTCGTCGCGGCCAGCAGGCCGGCGGACAGTGCGCAGGAGATGATCACCAGGTGGCCACGGCTACGGTTGGCGCCTCGCATGGGTCCTCCTCGGCAATCATCGACGCCGAAGAGTAGGACCGATCCGACACGCGGATCAAGCCTGGTGCAGCGGCCTTGAAAGCCCGGTTCGGGCGGTTCCTGGGCCGTGCTCCACAGGCAGCGCCTGGTCGCGCGGGCGTAGTTTCGTCATTATGAGGATCGGCGAGTTGTCCCGGCGCACCGGCGTGAGTCCGCGCTCCCTGCGGTACTACGAAGCGCAGGGCCTGTTGACCAGCACCCGCTCCGACGCCGGGCAGCGGCACTACTCCGATGCCGAGGTCCAGCGGGTGTCGCTCATCCGGCAGTTGTTCGAGGCGGGCCTGTCCAGCCGGGTGATCGCGATGGTGCTGCCGTGCGTCGAGACTCCCGGCGACCCGGGCGTCGTCGAGTTCGCGTTCGCGACGATGAAGCGCGAGCGCGACCGGATCGACGCGGAGATTGCGCACCTGACCGAGACCCGGGACGCGCTCGACGTGCTGCTCGACGCCAACAGCCGGCACCGGGCGAAGCTGGCCTGACGGTGTGACCCGCGCCTCGGCCGGTTGCCCCTGACACCGGTGTCAGCGGTCAGGATGACCGCAGAGCCCGGAACGACCGGGCCGGTCACCCGGAAAGGCGCGGCAAATGGGACATGCATGGGGTTTCGGCAGGCACGGCGGGCCCGAGGTGCAGGAGTTCTTCGACCGCCCCGATCCCGTTCCCGGTCGCGGTGAGGTGCTGATCCGGGTCGACGTCGCCGGGGTGAACCCCCTCGACCACCTCCTGCGCGCGGGTCTGGTTCCCGGGCTCGACGGCGGGCGGCCGTTCCCGCGCGTGCTGGGCATGGAGGCAGCGGGCACCGTTCTCGCGCTGGGGGAGGACGTCGACGGGCTCGAGGTGGGGGACCCGGTCTTCGGCTTCGCGCTCACCGGCGGCGGCACCTACGCCGAGACGACGGTGCTGTCCGCGCCGAACACCGCGCGCATCCCGGCGGGCCTGTCCGCCACCGTGGCGGCGACGCTGCCGGTGGCCGGGACGACCGCGGTGGACGCGCTCGACCAGCTCGGCCTGCCGGCCGGCGCCACGATCCTGGTGAACGGCGTCGGCGGTGGGGTCGGCCTCGCGGTCGCCCGGCTGGCTGCGGCGCGCGAGCTGCACGTGGTCGGCACCGGCAGCGCCGCCAAACGTGAGCCGGCCGAGACCGTCGGGGTGCGATTCGTCGACTACACCACCGAGGACGTCGTCGCCGCGGCCCGTGAGCTGGTTCCCGGCGGCTTCGACGGGATCGTCGACCTGGTCGGCGACCCCTCGCTGCGGACGGTCGCGCCGTTGGCGCGGGACCCCCGCACTGTCGTCGCCGTGGGCGATCAGTCCGTGGCCGACATCGGCGGCCGTTTCGTCGAGCGCCGCCTCGACCGGGAGAACCTGGAGCGCGCCGCCCGGCTGGCGCTCGACGGAGTGCTCGCACCGGCGATCACGGCGGTCCACCCGTTGTCCGACGCCCCGGCCGCTCTCGCCACCGTCGAGAACGGTCACACCTCGGGCAAGGTCGTCATCAAGGTGACCTGAGACGCGACAGCGCCGGTTGGGGGCTGGTCTGGCACCGCGCTGACGACTCAGGGCATTGGTTGCTCGCCACCCGATCGTTCGCCGGGCCTCGGTTCGCCAGCCGAGGAGGATCGCGACGGGCGCGATCGTGGCCGAGGTGACTGAGCGACCGCCCTCGGAAGAACGCGCGTGGGGCCGGCCCCGGCACGTGCCGGGGCCGGCCGAGACCGTCCGCGAGCTGGCGCGGCGCCGACAGCCGGGCGGTCCAGGTCGACCCGACCCTGTTCGCCGGCGTGACGCCGGCGGTGACCGCGACAATCGACGCGGCGGTCGGTCCCCATCGGACACTTCCGCAGGCTTCGCGGGCGGTCCCGGCTCCGGCGTCGCGGCCACCGACATCACCGCAGAAACGCGCGTCGCGGATCCTCTTCGTCGTGGCGGCGGTGTTCGGCGTGATCGCGCTGCTGGCCACGGCAGGTATGGCGATGGACCCGCCCGATGCGACGGGTTGGGCCGGAGCAGGGTTCCTGTGGCTGCTCGCCGGGCCGTTCGCGTTCACGGCGGTGCGACGACGACGGATCCTGGAACGTAAGGATGGGGGACGGCAGTCCCCCCATACGGTCAGCGCCGCTTCCGCTACTCGAACACCCCGTACCCCTCGACGGCGTGGGCCCGGACGCCGTCCATGTCGAGCTCCACGCCGATGCCGGGAGTGTCCGGAAGCGTGATGTAGCCGTCCTTCACGATCGAGCCGCTTCCGTCGGGGGCGTGGACGTAGCTGTCCCACACCTCGCGCTCCTCGAGGGCGTGCCATTCCTGGACCAGGAAGTTGGGGATCGCTCCGCACTGGTGCGACGTCGCCATCGTGCCCAGCGGGGTCGACACCAGGTGTGGCGCGAACGGGATGTAGTGCAGCTCCGCCAGGTTGGCGATCTTCTTGGCCTCGGCCAAGCCGCCGCACTTCGGGACGTCCGGCTCGATCACGTCCACCGCTCCGCGTTCGAGCAGCTCGCGGAAACCCCAGCGCAGGTAAAGGTTTTCTCCCGCGCAGATCGGTGTTCGGGTCTGCTCGCGCACCCGGACCAGCGCGTCGACGTTCTCCGCCGGCAGCGGCTCCTCGAGCCACATCAGGTGGAACGGCTCGAGCTCGCCCGCGATCCGGCACGCGCTCGGCACGTCGTAGCGGGCGTGGAGGTCGATGGCCAGGTCGACGTCGGGGCCGATCGCTTCCCGGACGGCTGCCACCCGCTCGACCATCGAGCGCAGCTCGGCCGCGTTGATCGTGTGGTTGAACGCGTCGAACTTGGCCGGGTGGTGCAGGTTGTCGATGTCGAACTTGATGGCCGTGAAGCCTTCGGCGACCATCCGCTGGGCGCGGTCGACGCACCCGGCGATCGAGCCCGCCGGGTCGTCGCCGTCGCCGCAGTCGGCGTAGAGGCGGATCCGGTCGCGGAACTTGCCGCCGAGCAGCCGGTACACCGGCTGGCCCGCGGCCTTGCCCGCGAGGTCCCACAGGGCGAGCTCGATCCCGGACAGGGCGATCACGAACACCCCGCTCTGGGCGCCCGCGAAAACCTTGCTGCGGCGCAGTTTCTCCCAGCACCGCTCGACGTTGCGCGGGTCCTCGCCGATCAGCAGGGGGGTCAGGGACTCGATCATCCCGACGACGGCGCCCGCGCCGGCATCGGGATTGGCCTCGCCGAACCCGCTGAGGCCCTCGTCGGTGTCGATCCGCACCAGCGTGGCCTGCCCGTGGTAGGCCACCACCGCCGTCGTGACGTTCACGATCCGCATTGCTCTCCCGCCGCAGAGTAGTGCCTGGGGAAACAGTCTGTCGCGAGGTCCAACTTGTCCGATAAGCTGATGACATGCAAAGGAGACAAGAGTCTCCGGACGCTGTCAAGGTCCGGACCCTCCCGGTGCAGGTGGCAGCCCACCTGACCCGGCGCATCGTCAGCGGCGAAATCGAGGACGGCCGGGCCCCGTCGGAACTCGAGATCTCCCAGGAGTTCGGGGTGTCCCGCGTCGTGGCGCGGGAGACGCTCAAGATCCTCGCCTCGCTCGACATCGTCGACGTCGCGCAGGGCCGCCGCGTCGTCGTGCGCCCCCGCGCGGAGTGGGACTACCTGAACCCGTTGCTGATCGAGTGGCTGCCCGCGGAGATCGTCGACGAGCTGCTGGAGGAGCTGCACCGGATGCGCGTGCTGCTCGAACCCGAACTCGCCGCGATGGCCGCGACCGGCATCACCGACGAGGCGCTGGCCCGGCTCGGTGACGAGATCGACCGCATGGCGGCGCTCGAAACGGATCCCGAGGCCTACCTCGAGGTCGACCACGAATTCCACATGGAGATCTGCCGGGCGGCGAACAACCGCATCCTCGACCGGATCATGTACTCCGCGCGCTGGCTGGGCACGGCCAGCCGGCGCCTCACCAACGAGGCGCCGGCCGGGCTGCGCCGCGCCACCGCCCAGCACACGGAGATCTACGAGGCGCTCGTGGCACGCGATCCGGCCGAGGCCCGCGAGGCGATGCGCCGGCACCTGAGCAACAACTACTCCACGCTCCTCTCGGAGAAGGAGCAGCGAAGCAAGCGGGCCGCCCGGCGGCGTTAGCACCCCCTGCACGACCGAGATCCGGAACCGACGACGAGGACGGACGAGGCATGGCAGCACCTGCGATCCCGCCGATCCGGCTGGGGCTGATCGGCACCGGGCTCGCGGTCGAGAAGCTGCACTGGCCGGCCTTGCGCGGCCTCGCCGACCGGTACGTGGTCACGGCGTTCACCGACTCCTCGGCCGAGCAGCGCACGAGGTTCGCCGGCTACAGCGGGGTCGATCCGGCCCTGGCCACCGCCGACCGGGGCGCGTTGCTGGCTCGCGACGACGTGGACGCCGTGCTGATCTCGGTGCCGATCCCGCACTTGTACGAGGTGGCGCGCGACGCGCTCACGGCGGGCAAGGACGTGCTCTGCGAGAAGCCGGCCGGCGTCGACGCGGAGCAGGCCGGCGCCTTCCTCGCCCTGGCGGCCGCGCATCCGGACCGGACCTTCGTGATGGGCGAGAACTTCTTCTACCGCGACGACCTGCGCTACGCCCGCGCGTTGCTCGACAGCGGTGCGATCGGCCGCCCGCACCTGATGGCGTGGCGGCACGCCGGCCGGGTGGTGCCCCGCGAGGGCGGGTTCAGCGGCACGCCGTGGCGGCAGCGGCCGCAGTACCGCGGCGGCGTGCACCTCGACTTCGGCGTGCACCACATCGCCCAGATCCGGCTGCTCTGCGGCGACATCGCCCGGCTGCACGGTGCGGTGCAGACGGCCAACAGCACGATCGACGCGCCGTCGGACCTCGCGCTCACCCTCGTCTTCACCGGAGGCGCCATCGGCAACTACACCGCGTCCTACCCCGAGATCCCGGTGCCGCCCGAACCCAACGACATGCGGCTGTACGGCACCGAGGGCGTGCTCGTGCTCGCCGGGTCCGAGTCGGAGCGCCGCGTGACGCACAGCGGTTCCGACGCCACCGCCCACACGACGGTCTTCCACGGCAGCGACAACGGTTACCGCGCGGAGCTCGTCGACTTCGCCGACGCCGTGCAGTTCGGGGTGCGGCCCGTCGGCAGCGTCGCGCAGAGCGTGGCCAACGCACTGGTCGTCCAGCGGGCGCTCGACTCCGCGGAACGGGCGGCCGCACTGGCGCTCGACCCCGTGCCCGGCGCGGGCCCGGTACCGCTGTGGCGGCCCCGCGGCTCGGCCGGGCTGTTCGACGGGCTGCCCGGACAACGCATCAGCAGTACGGCGTCCTTCGCCGCATGAACGACCCGCAGCGGGGCGCTCGCCTCGCTGTCCCGCCGGTTGCAACGTCGCCCCGTCGGTACGCGTCCGCCCGATCGGACGCGAGAGGAGTTGTCATGGAAGAGAAAACGGACCTGTCGAGGCGCACGTTCCTCGGCGTGAGCGCGCTGGGCGTACTCGGCCTCGCCGGGTGTGGGGGCGGCCCCGCACCCGCGCCGCAGGTCGACGTCCAGGTGCCCAAGGCGCTGCTCGACCAGGCGGCCGCCCTGCGCGGCGGGTCGGTGGGGATGCTCTCGCAGAAGCTGTACTCGGAGGCCGCCAACAAGGCGCTGGACAAGTCGCTGCAGGTGTTCGCGCAGGCCACCGGGACCACGATCCACAACGACCTGGTCTCCGGCGACGCCGGCGACATGGTCGCGAAGATGGACGCCGAGGTGAAGGCGGGCACCAACCGCGACCTGGCCTTCATGAGCGACCGGCGGTTCGTCGGCCAGCTCCACAACCTCGGTGCCCTCACCGACGTCACCGACGTGGTCCAGGAGATGAAAGCGCTTTACGGGGAACCCGCGACGGAGGCGAACAACTACTGCGTGTTCGACGGGCGCTGGTTCGCGATCCCTTACCACTTCATCGCGACCGCGATGTACCTGCGCAAGGACTGGTACACGGAAAAGGGTCTCCCGCTCAAGCCCTACTACTCGTGGGAGGAGCTGCGCGACAACGCGTTGGCGGTCTCCGACCCGGCGAAGCGGCGTTTCGGCTGGGGGCTCACGGTGAACCGCTCCGGCGACGCCAACGGCTTCATTGCGAACGTCATCAACACCTACGGCGGGGCGATCGCGGACAACACCGGCACGAAGGTGACGTTCAACTCGCCGGAGACCGTCGAAGCCGTCAGGTTCATCGGCGATATCTACACGAACCCCAAGTACGCGCCGATGCTGCCGCCGGGGATCGGCAGCTGGACCGACTCGAGCAACAACGAGAACTGGCTGGCCCAGATCCTGGGGCTCACGCTCAACCAGTTCAGCGTCTACGCCGACTCGAAGACCAAGAAGAATCCGGTCTACGGCAACACCCACCCGTTCAACGGCGCCACCGGACCGGCGCTCGACCGGCCGCTCGCGTACGGCGAGTCCAACTCGTTCGTCGTGTTCAAGGGGGCGAAGAACCCCGACCTCGCCAAGCTGGTCGCGAAGTTCATGGTCGGCGGGAGCGCGCTGCTCGGCGTCGCGAAGGAAGCACCGTGCCTGGTCAACCCCTCGTGGGACAAGGTGTGGGACTCCGACCCGTACTACACCACCGGTGACCCGGCCTTCGCCGCGCTGCGGGAGCAGACCCGCGCGCCGCTCCCGGTGAAGACCAAGACCGGCTACGCCTTCCCGCAGGCCCCGAGCCCCGGCGAGCAGGCCGCCACCGCCGCCTACGTGCTGACCGACATGATGCAGTCGGTCATCCAGGGCACCCGGCCGGCCGACGCCGTGGCCACGACCCACGCGCGGATCGTCCAGATCTTCGAGCAGCAGGGCTACAAGCAGTGACCGTCCTGCGATCGCGCCCGGCGCCGGCCCGTCCGGCGCCGGCCGCGTCGTCCTCGCTCACGCGTACGCAGCGGCGGCTCGGGCGCGACTGGCGCCTCGCCGCGGTGTTCATCGGGCCGACGCTGGTGCTGGTCGCCGGCCTGATCCTGGTCCCGATCGTCGGCTCGATCTTCACCAGCGCCACGGAACGCCACGGCGCGGAGACGGTTTTCGTCGGGCTGGACAACTACACCGCCCTGATCGGCGACGCCCTGTTCCACAAGGGAGTGCTCAACTCGTTCGTCTTCACCGCCTACGCCGAGATCTTCAAGGTGACCTTCGGTCTCATCGCCGCGTTGATGCTGCACCACATGCGCCGCGGCCGGGCGATCCTCGCCGGGGTGATCCTGCTGCCGTGGGTGATCCCGACGGTCGTCACGGCCTTCACCTGGCGGTCGTTGCTCGACCCGATCTTCGGCAGCGTCAACGTCCTGCTCACCGACACCGGGATCGGGCCCGCCCTCGCCGCGACGGGGCTCGTCGACAAGTGGCCCGCGGAGTGGCTGTCCGACCCCGCGCTCGCGATGCCGGCGGTCATCCTGGTCAACGTCTGGAAGGGCATCCCGTTCTTCACGGTGACGTTCCTCGCCGGGCTCAAGGCCATCGACAGCGGTCTGCACGAGGCGGCGATGGTGGACGGCGCCTCGCCGTGGCAGCGCTTCGTGCACATCACGCTGCCGGGGTTGCGCCCGGTCATGATCGTGACGGTGCTGCTGTCGTCGATCTGGACGTTCAACAACTTCGACCTGATCTGGCTGATGACCCAGGGCGGCCCGGGCGACGCCACCGCCCCGTACGTGATGGTGGCCTACTCGAAGGCCATCCAGCAGCTGCAGCTGGGCGCGGGCGCCGCGGTCACGCTGGTGATGCTGCCGATCATCGCCGTCCTCGTGGTGATCCTCGTGCGGATGATGCGGCGCAGCGACCAGCCGGGCGCGGCCGACCTCGGGCGCCGGCGGCTGACCCCCGCTCAGCGCAAGGCGCTGCCGTGGGTGATCGTCGTGGCCTCGGTGCTCGTGCTGGTCTGGGCGTCGCCGCACATCGTCTGGAAGGCCGCGCTCGTGCTGGGCGTGTTCGTGGTGCTGGCGGCCGCCGTCGGCCGGGTGGTCTCCGCGTTCGCCGCGCGCGGCAACCGGTTGGCGGCCCGCTTGGTCGCCGGCGGCGGCAGCGGGATCGCACTGGTGGGCCTGCTGGGTTTCGTGCTCGCCCCGCTCTACTGGATGACGGTCACGGCCTTCAAGTCCGACGACCAGATCGTCGCGCGCACCGACGACCTCTGGCCGACGCCGTGGAGCACCGAGCAGTTCACCAACCTGTTCACCGGCCGGGCGTTCGGCACCTGGTACGTCAACACGATCCTGGTGTCGGTGGCGTCCACCGTGATCGCCCTGGTCTGCGCGGCACTGGCCGGCTACGCGCTGGCACGGCTGAAGTTCCGGGGTTCGGAGAGCTTCACCGTGACGATCCTGCTCACCTACGTGATGCCGGGCGCGCTGCTGTTCATCCCGCTGTACCAGCTGATGAGCGGGATCGGGCTCAACGACTCGTTGTGGTCGCTGGTGCTCGCCTACCCGACGTTCACCCTGCCGTTCGCGACGTGGCTGCTCGTCGGCTACTTCAAGTCGATCCCGGCCGACCTCGAGGAGGCCGCGCTGGTCGACGGCTGCACGCGGTTCGGGGCGTTCCGCCGGATCGTGCTGCCGCTGGCCAAGCCGGGCCTGCTCGCGGTCGCGCTGTTCACGCTCACCAACGCGTGGAACGAGTTCCTCTTCGCTTTCGTGTTCATCACCAAGGACGACTACAAGACGCTGCCCGTCGGCATGCAGTCGATGATCTTCGGGGACGTCGTGCCGCAGGGGCAGCTGGCCGCGGCCTCGCTGCTGGTCAGCATCCCGGTCGTGCTCATGTACGGGTTCGGGCAGCGGTTCCTGACCGAAGGCCTCACCGCGGGAGCGGTGAAGGGATGAGCGCGATCACGGAGGAGCACGTCGCGACGGCGTCCCGGCCGAGCGACCTGCGCATCACCGACCTGCGGGTGGCCAACCTGGCCGGCGTGCCGTTCCGCTCGTCGATCATCCGGATCGACACCAACCAGGGGCTGGCCGGCTACGGGGAGGTCCGCGACCAGGCCAGCGCCACCTACGCGCTCATGCTCAAGAGCAGGCTCGTCGGCGAGAACCCCTGCAACGTCGACAAGATCTTCCGCAAGGTCAAGCAGTTCGGGTTCCACGGCCGGCAGGGCGGCGGCGTCTCCGGCATCGAGATGGCGCTGGTGGACCTGGCCGGCAAGGCGTACGGGGTGCCCGCGTACGCGCTGATCGGCGGCCGGTTCCGGGACGAGATCCGCTGCTACGCGGACACGCCGTCGCTGCCGGACCCGCACGCCATGGGCACCCGGCTGCTGGAGCGCAGGCAGCGCGGGTTCACGATGCTGAAGATGGACGTGGGCATCGACCTGCTGTGGGACGTGCCGGGGGCGCTGATCGCGCCGCCGGGTGCCCGCGCGGACTCCACGACGATGCACCCGTTCACCGGCATCCAGGTCACCGCGAAGGGTGTCGACCACCTGGTGTCCTACGTGGACATCGTGCGGTCCGTCGTCGGCTACGACATCGCGCTCGCCGCCGACCACTTCGGCCACATCGCCCTCGACTCGGGCATCCGGATCGGCCGCGCGCTGGAACCGTTCACGCTGGCGTGGATCGAGGACCTGATCCCGTGGCAGCTGACCGGCCAGTGGCGGCAGCTCACCGAAGCCGTCGCCGTCCCGACGTGCACGGGGGAGGACATCTACCTGCTCGACGGCTTCCGGCCGCTGCTGGACGCCGGTGCGATCCGCGTCGTGCACCCCGACCCGGCGACGGCGGGCGGGATCGCGGAGACCAAGCGGATCGGCGACTACGCGCAGGAGCGCGGGATCGCGATGGCGCTGCACCTGGCGGCGTCGCCGATCGCGACGATGGCGTGCGTGCACCTGGCCGCCGCCACGGAGAACTTCCTCGCCCTCGAACACCACGCGGCCGACGTGGAGTTCTGGAGCGACCTCGTCACCGGCCCGCTGATCCGCAACGGCCACATCACGGTTCCGGACACGCCGGGACTGGGGTTCGGAGACCTCGACGAGGAGCTGCTGCGCCGCCACCTCGACCCGCGCGATCCGGTGTTCTTCGCCGAGACGACGCACTGGGACAAGGAGTCGAGCCACGACCGGCTCTGGAGCTGAAAGCGCTGTCAGGCCGGACCGCGCTCGGCGCGCCACCGCTCGTACTCGGGCCGGGCCTCGTCCGAGAGTGGGTAGTACAGCCGCATGTCGCCGCCTTCGGCCAGCCGGATCCGGGAGAACTCCTCCCATTCCGCGTGTTCCTGAGCGTGGGCCACCAGGGCCGGGGCGAGCTTGACCGGCACCACGACCGCCCCGTCGTCGTCGGCGACGACGATGTCGCCCGGCTCGACGAGCGTGCCGCCGCACGCCACCGGTACGTTGACGGCGGCCGGGACGATGCCCGTCTGGGCGTGGAAGTTCGGGGTGGCGCCCCGGATCCACAGCCCGAGGCCGAGCTGCTTGGCCTCGCCGGTGTCGCGCAGGCACCCGTCGACCACGACGCCGGCGCCGCCGCGGCCCTTGAAGTAGGTCAGCATCATCTCGCCGAACACGCCGCTTTCCATGTCGCCGCGCGCGTCGACGACGATCATGTCGCCGGGCTGGGCGTGGTACATGACGTGCCGGTGCAGCTGCTTTTCCGGTTCTTCGTACTCGTCGACGGGGTAGAGGTCCTCCCGCTTGGGCAGGAACTGCAGCGTCAGCGCCGGGCCGGCCACGCGCACGCCGGGGGTGACCGAGACCGGGCCGCGGATGAACGCGCTGCGGATGCCCATGCGGCTGAGCTCGCCGCTGGCCGTCGCGCTGCCGATGGCCGCGAGGGCCGCGCTGAGCTCGGCGGGCGGGCGAACGATGTCGTGCGTCTCGACCACGTCGACAGCTCCCTCGGGTCCGCGTTGACCGTGACTTTCGGAGAGTTTCCAGGAGATCCCGATCCGAGGATACGGGAGATTTCCGGCTTCCGGCCGAAGAAACGAAAAATGGTGGCCGGAAAACGACCGCGGCTCAAGCGACCGGAGTGTTCCGGTACTTCAGGATTCCCTCGACGCCGCGGAGGAACGTTTCGCAGACCGGTGCCGGGTCGGTCAGGCAGCCCGCCGCCATCGCGCCGTCGCGCAGCATCACGAAATGCCTTGCCGCCGGCTCGGGGGCCGGCTCGCCGGTGGCCTCCAGCAGTTCGGTGACCACCTGCAGGAACCAGTTCCGGTGGGTCAGGACCGCTTGGTGCACCGGGTGCGCCGGGTCGGGGTACTCCGCCGCGGCGTTGAGGAACGCGCAGCCGCGGAACCCCGGTGACCGGATGCCGTCGGCGATCGAGGCCGCCACCGCGCGGACGGCGTCGACCGGGGAGGCCCCGGCGGTGCGGGCTGCCTCCACACCGGCGCGGATCGCCTGGTCGGCGGCGGTCAGGTAGGCGACCAGCAGGTCGTCCTTGCTCGGGAAGTGCCGGTACAGCGTCGCGCGGGTGACGCCCGCCTCGGCGATGACCCGGTCGATCCCGACCGAGTGGAGCCCCTCCGAATAGAAGAGGCGGGTTGCCGACGTCAGCAGCCGGGCTCGTGCTTCGGACACCCCTCCAGGCTAGCAGATAGAACGATCTGTCTTGCGGCGAGCGCGGCGACCTGCCATAGTCGTCGGTGCGAGATAGAACGGTCTGTCTACCTAGGAGAGCCCATGACCACCAGCACTGCCCCGGCCCCCGCCGGCGTCGCGCAGTCCTTGCGGCGGTTGTACTTCACCCGGTTCGCGTTCGCTCTCGGGTGGGCCGGGCTGCTGTTCGCCACCGCGTCGAGCCTCGGTCCCGTCAGCATCGCGCTGCTCGTGCTGTACCCGGTGTTCGACGTGGCCGCGGCGATCGTCGACGCCCGCTCGGCGAAGGCGGCCAAGCCGGTGGCGGGCCTGTACGCGAACGCGGCGATCAGCCTGCTCGCCGCCGCCGGGCTGGCCGTCGCCGCCTCGTCCGGGATCCCCGGCGTCCTGCGCGTGTGGGGCGCCTGGGCGATCGTGGCCGGCCTCGTCCAGCTCGTCGTCGGCGTCCTCCGGCGCGGCCTGGGCGGTCAGTGGCCGATGATCCTCAGCGGCGGGATCTCCGTGCTCGCCGGGACGTCGTTCATCCTGCAAGCCACAAAGGACGGTGCTTCGCTGGCGACCTTGGCCGGTTACGCCACGCTCGGCGGTGTCTTCTTCCTCGTCTCCGCGCTGCGGCTGAGGGCCGGTGCGGGGCCGCGGCCACACCACGGGTGACCGCGGACCCCGCCTGCTAGGTCACCGGGTGAACGTGAACCAGTTGATGTTCACGAAGTCCGCCGAGCCGCCCCCGAACGTCAGGTACACGTCGTGCACGCCCGTTGCCGCACCGACGATGTTCGCCGGCACCGTCTGCCAGTTCTGCCAGCCGCCGTTGTTGGCGAAGTCGATCTCCGCGATGACGGGACCCGACGTGCTGTCCAGGCGGGCCAGGATCGCGCCGCTGACCCCGGCCGCCGCGCCGGATGCCAGGCGGGCGACGAACTGGCGCGGCGAGCTCGAACCGAAGTCGACGCCGGTGTACTTCAGCCAGTCGCCGGCCGCGATCCAGCCGACGTCGGTGCCTCCGCCCGTGTCGCTGCACCCTTCGTTCTGCGTGCCGCTCTGGGCGCTGTAGGACTCCGCCTGGATCGTCGAGTACGCGCTCACGCCCCCGGGCGGAGGCGTCGTGCCGCCACCCGCGCCCGGGCCCAGGGCGACCGTCCAGGAGGTCGGCGCCGGGTCCTGGAGGTGGCCGTCGACCGGCTGGGCGCCCGTCGGGCCCACGTCGTCGTACGGGAAGGCGTAGCCGATCGACGCGTGCTGGTGGACCAGGCGCGCGTAGTGGTTCGTCGTCGGGTCCTGGTAGTACTGGGACGGCGGGACGCCGTCGGGCTGGTTGCCGCCGCCCGCGACCAGCAGGCTGCTCCGGTTGAGCGCGGCGGCGAGCCGGGCGGCGATCGCGCCGCGCGCGTCCCCGCCGGAGTTGTACAGCGGCCCGCTCGCGCAGCCGAAGATGTCGATCGCGCTCGGCTTGGTGAACGGGACGCCGTTGGTGTTCAGGCCGGCGAACACGATCGTGTCGCCGCTGACCGTGCCCGTGTAGGAGCCGATGCTGCCCTGCCCGTTGATCGTCAGCGGCGTCGAGCGGTAGCGGTCCCAGACGGCGTTCAGGTAGCCGGTCCAGTAGCCGCCGAAGTCGGTGGGGGAGTGCCCGGGCGCGAGCACCCGCACCACCTTGCCCGACGCGTCGGTGACGACCAGCTGGTCCCACGGGGCCCCGTCGGTGGTGTGCTGGGCGCGCAGCCCGTCGGCGATGGCTCCGAGCGCGCCGTCGGGCAGCGGGCTGACCGACTGCGCGCCGGCCGCTCCCGTCGTGGCCATGGACACCGGCAGCGCCACCATGTCGACGTAGCTGATGTTCGCGTAGAGGTTCGCGCTGTTGTAGGTGAACTCGCAGAACGTCCAGTTCGTCTGCCAGTTCGGGTCCGAGCTGGTGAAGCCCGGCTGCACGAGGCCCGGGCCCGGGTTGACGAAGAACTGGATCTTCTTGTCCGCCGAGAACCACACCCGGCCGCCGATGATGTGGTCGTGCAGCGTCACGGTGACCTGGGACCCGGAGCCGCCCAGCGGGATGGCGTAGTCCGGGATCGGCGTCACCGGCGACGAGGGGTTGGGCAGGCGGTGGAACACGCCGTCGGCGGTGACGAAGCCCGGCCAGCCGGACGTGTCCGCGCCGCTGATGTAGGCGTAAACGGTTCCGCTGCCGGAATTGTTCTTCAGCGTCAACGGCAGTGCCGCCGCGGCCCGCGCTCTCGGCGCGGTGACGGCAGACCACAGCGGCGCGCTGGTCACGGCGGCCGCGAGGCCCGCGGTGACGAAGGTACGCCTGGACAACATGGCGCCTCCTCGGGGAGGGCGGCGACGTGCGTGGCGGCGGCACGCGTCCGCGGGGTGGGGGTCGCCGAACGCTAGGTACCCGGTGTCGCCGCGGTCAATACCACCAGGTCGGGTCTGGTACGAGCGGCCGCCGAGCCTGCCCTCGCGTACAGGTGCGGCATTCGGAGCAACGCGATTGTTCCGCGCGGGGAATGTGCATCCGGAACACGAATAGTCGCAATGGGGAAGATGCTTCTTACTCCGTTCGTGGGCTAATCATCCAGAGCGATCAACTTAGGTTGTCGCGGCCAGCGACCTTTTCCGCTAGCCGTAGCACGACCGGGGCCGGTTAGCTGAACACCGGGGGTACCGCGCGGGCGGTACGTCCGCGGGGAGGGGGAAACCGATGGGCGAGCTCGAGGACACCGCACGCGCCGGCGACAGCGCGCGGGCGCGCGGTACCGGGCCGCACGAGCCGGACTTCCCCCGCGCCACGCCGCCGTGAGCGGGCGCGGCCGAAGACCCGGCGGGAGCACTCCCCCCTCCCGCCTGCGAGGTACGACGTCCGGTGCACCCAGCCCCCAGTACGGTGCGCCGGACGTCGTGCCGCAACGACAAAGATGGACGACGAAGAAGATCGTCCGGAAGAGAAGCTCAGGCGCCGACCGCGGCGGCCTCGAGGTGACGGCGGGCGCTTTCGGCCAGCTCGTCGACGTTGCGGTCCAGCAGCGACTTCAGATAGCCCGGGCCGATGCCGAAGTCGTCGAACCCGGTGACCAGGGACCGCAGCTTCTCGATCCGCACGTCGCCGCGCTTGGCCGGCATGTCGACCAGCTTGCGCTCGGCCCGCGTGCCGAGGCGCTCCTCCAGCCCGTCGACGATGTCCTCGATGGCCTCGGACCGGCCTGACGCCACGTTGATCACTTCGTCCCGGATGCCCTGGCCGAGCAGCGAGTCGATCATCCGCATCATGTCGCCGACGTCGAGCAGGTCGCGGGAGACCCCGGAGTGCAGCGTGACCGAGCCCGAGAGCAGCTGGCGCGTCAGGGACGGCAGCAGCTGGTGCGGCGACTGGCCCGGCCCGACGATGTGCGACAGCCGCAGGACGAGCCACCGCGCGCCGGACAGCGCGCAGACGTGTTCGAGGCACAGCTTGTGCCGGCCGTAGGGGGTGAGCGGGAAGACCGCGCCGCCCTCGCTGCCGACCGACCGGTCGGCGCCGTACATGCCGGTCGAGGCGGTGGAGAGGAAGATCAGCGTGCGGCCGGTCGCGCGGCAGCGGTCGATCACGTCGTAGACCAGGGTGGATTCCCGCTGGAACGCGGACACGTCGTTGACGAGCACCGTCGACACGCCCGCCGCGATGAGGGTGACGTCCGGGTACCGGTCGCCGAAGTACCGCCGGGTGTGGTGCGCGATGAAGCCGTTGCCGATGATCTCCATCAGGGGGCCACCACCCGGTCGTCGGACACCCCGGCGGCGTTCGCGAACACTTCGTCGGCGAGCCGGGCGGTTTCCACGGAGGAGGAAAGCCAAGCCGCTTCGGACTCGTCGCGCCCGGCCAGCGCGGCGACGGCGAACGAGCGCAGGGACAGCTCGAACTGGTGCGCCGGCGGGAGCCAGAGCTCCTCGACGTGGTCCTGTTCTTCGATGCGCAGCACGGGTTGCCGGCCCGGCGGCGGTGTGAAGGCGCGGTCGAGCGACAGCGCGGCGGCGCTGCCCCAGAGCTCGTACCGCGAGCGGTAGCTGTGCTGGAAACCGAAGTCGAGGGACGCGGTCACCCCGCTCGCCGAGGTGAGCAGCGCATGCCCGGCGATGTCCACGCCGCCTTCGTCGAACCGCAGGGTGGCGCCGGTGACCCGCAGGTCGGGGCCCAGCAGGAAAAGCGCCGCGCGCAGGGGATAGACGCCGACGTCGAGCAGCGCCCCGCCGCCGAGCGAGGGCTGGTAGCGGATGTCGTCGGCGGGCAGCGGCGGGATGCCGAACGAGGCGCTGAACGTCCGGAGCTCGCCGAGGCGCCCGGCGTCGAGCAGTTCGCGCACCCGCGTGTGCTGGGGGTGGTGGACGAACGTGAAGTTCTCGCGCAGCACCAGGTTCTGCTTCGTGGCCAGCTCGGCCAGGTCTTCGGCCTGCTCGAGGTTGAGCGTGAGCGGCTTCTCGCACAGCACGTGCTTCCCCGCCAGCAAGGCTTTCCTCGCCCACTCGTGGTGCAGACTGGTCGGCAGGGAGACGTACACGGCGTCGACGTCGGCACTGTCCAGCAGCTCGTCGTAGGTCATCGCGGTGGCGCCGAAGCGCCCGCCGAACTCCGCGGCCTTCTCCGGCGAGCGGGCCGCGACGGCGGTCAGCGCCAGCTCGCCCACGGCGGCCGCGGCGGGCAGCGTGCGCCGCGCGGCGATCGACGAGCAGCCCAGCGCGCCGAGCCGCAGGGCCCGGCTCACCGCAGCCCCCGCAGGCACGCGATCAGGCTGCGGGCCTGCACGTTGACGTAGTGGCTGTGCCGCAGCAGCTCGTTGAGCTGGTTCAGGGTGAGCCACCGGAAGTCGGCCAGCCCGGCGTCCGGGAAGTCCGCCGGCACCTCGATGATCTGGTAGTCGCTGTACGCGTGGTGGAACCGGCCGCCCTCTTCGGAAAGCTGGGCGGAGAAGAGCACTTGGTCTTCGCGTCTCCCCAGCACCATGTCGAGGAACGGCGGGCGGTCGGCCGCCGGGGTGAGCACGTAGTTGTCCGGGGTGCACTGCACGGTCGGGGCGAGCTCCACGACGTCGAGGTAGCCGGGCTCGACCCGCGCGTTGAGCAGCGCGTGCAGCACCCCGTCGACGCGTTTCACCAGCAGGGCCACCACACCCGCGCCGTGCGGCCGGACCAGCGGCTGGGTCCACTGCGCGACTTCGCGCCCGTTCGTGGTGATGTCGACGGCGATGATGCTGAAGAACAGGCCGAGCTCGTGCGAGATCTCGGTGGGCGTCCGGACCCAGTTCGCGACCTCGCTGAGCGGGAGCGAGCTGGTGCGCACGACGTGCTGGGCCTGGCGCGAGGTGATCCAGCTGAGCACCTCGGTGCGCGTGTGCAGGCTGCCCGTGGGCTGGGCCGAGGAGCGGGCCACCGCGGCGGCGAGGTCGCTCACGGCGTCGGCTTCGTGGCCCTCGAGCCCGGCCGGCATGCAGGACAGCACCGTGCGGGCGTCCATGTTGACCAGGTTGTCGTGCTTGAGCAGCTCGTGCAGCTGGCCGAGGGTGAGCCAGCGGAAGTCGTCGGGCAGGTCGTCTTCGCCGGCGAACTCCGCGGCTTCGACGATCATGTTCCGGTTGCGCTTGCGGTAGAACCAGGAACCCTGTTCGGACTGCAGGACGTCGGCGAGCACGGTTTCCGGGTCCGGGTCGCGGAAGTGGTCCAGGTAGGGGACCGGCCGGCCACCGTGCACGCGGGTGTAGTTGCTCTTCGTCGCCTGGACCGTCGGCGAGACCTGGACGCCGTTGACGTTGCCCGGCTCGGACTTCGCCTGCATCAGGCAGTGCAGGACGCCGTCGATCTCCTTGACGAGGATGCCCAGGATACCGATTTCCGGCTGGTTGATGATCGGCTGCGACCAATGCGTGACCGGGCCGTGGTCGGTGTCGACCTCGAGCCCTTCGACGCCGAAGAAGCGGCCGCTTTCGTGGCGCAGGTTCCCGGAGCCGGGTTCGAACCCCCACTGCCGGAGGTCGCCGAACTCGATCCGGCGGACCTCGTGGCGGTGGGCGAGGTTGCGGTCGTCGATCCACTTGGCCACGACCGCGTTCGGCGTCGCGACGCCGTCGGTGGCGGCCGCGGACCTGGCGAGCCGGTGTGGCAACGTCACGTCCGGTTTGCGGAGCAAGCCGGTTCCAGTGTGACGCTCCATGGATTTCACCTCGCGTGGCCGGCGGACGGGTCGTCCTATTTGTAGCGAGGAGAAACTAGGAGGAATGCTGGTATTTGCGCGGGCGCCGCGGTGACACTAGGCGATTCATTGGATTCCCTGTGCACGCCGGGGTGGGGGCGCCCGGCCGACCTAGGGTGACCGGCGTGGACGTCTCCGGCGGGCATGTCGCCTTCTTCGGTTTTCCCGGCTTCGGTCACATCCGGCCGACACTGCCGGTCGTGCGCGAGCTCCTTTCGCGCGGGCACGAAGTGTCGTACGTCGTCGCCGAGCGCTTCGCCGGCGTGGTCGCGGAGACCGGCGCGAAGGTGCTGACCTACCCGTCGGTGTTCCCGGAGTCGATGCCGGACGTGCACACCGCCGACGACCTCGCCGAGGTCCTCGCGCACTACCTCGACGAGGCCTACGCCCCGCTCGCCACCGCGTGGCCGGAGTTCGCGGACCGCCCGGTGGACCTCGTGGTCGAGGACGTGCTGAGCACCGACGTCGGCGGGCTGGTCGCGCGCCGCGCCGGCTGCGGCGTCGTCCGCCTGTTCGCCGGGTTCGGCGGCAACGACGAGGTGCCCCTCAACGGCAGCGAGACCGGGCTCGAAGGCCCGCCGCTCGATCCCGCGCACCCCGCGCTGGCGGCGTGCGGCGAGCGCATCACGGCGCTGCTCGGGAAGTTCGGCCTCGACGACCCGGCGGCGCTGCCCGCCGGCGGCGGGGAGGTCGTGGCGAACCTCGTGTTCGTGCCCCGCGCCTTCCAGGTCCGCCCGGAGTGCTTCGGCGACGACTTCGTGTTCGTCGGCCCGACCGGCGACGACGGCGAAGCCACCGGCGGCTGGGCCGCGCCCGGCACGGACGTGCCCGTCGTGCTGGTGTCGCTGGGCACCTCCTCCAACAGCAACCCCGGGTTCTTCACCGCCTGCGGGCAGGCGTTCGCGGGCACCGGCTGGCGGGTCGTGATGACCACCGCCGGGCACGTCGGCGACGACGTCGCGGCGGCCATGCCGGACAACGTCGAGCTGCATTCCTGGCTCGACCACCGCGCGGTCCTCCCGCACACCGACGTCGTCGTCTGCCAGGCGGGGACGGGGTCCCTGATGGACGCGTTCGGCCACGGCGTCCCCGTGGTCGCCGTGCCGCAGCGCCCGGAGGCGCGGGTGACCGCGCAGCAGGTCGAGCGGCTGGGACTGGGCCGCGCGCTGCTCGACGACGTGACCGGGGCCGACGTGCGCGACGCCGTCCTGGCCGTCGCCGCCGACGCGGCCGTGGCGGCCGAGGTCGCGCGGATGCGGGCCGCCATCAAGGCGTCCGGGGGCGCGAAGAAGGCGGCGGACGTCCTCGAACGCGCCGTGCGGGCAGGCGACGGAGAAAAGGCATGAGCGACGACGACAAGCTGCGCGGGTACCTGAAGAAGGTCACCGCGGACCTCTACCGGACGCGCGAGCGGCTGCGCGACGCGGAGGACCGGGAGCACGAGCCGATCGCGATCGTGGCGATGAGCTGCCGGTTCCCCGGCGGCGTCCGCTCCCCGGAGGACCTCTGGGACGTCGTGGCCTCGGGCCGCGACGCGATCTCGGGGTTCCCGGTCAACCGCGGCTGGGACCTCGACGCCCTCTACGACCCCGACCCGGAGCGCGCCGGGAAGTGCTACACCCGCCAGGGCGGGTTCCTGCACGACGCGGACCAGTTCGACCCGGAGTTCTTCGGCATCTCCCCGCGCGAGGCGCAGACGATCGACCCGCAGCAGCGGCTGCTGCTCGAAACGGCCTGGGAGGCTTTCGAACGCGGCGGGATCGACCCGGCGTCGCTGCGCGGCAGCAGCACCGGCGTGTTCGCCGGGGTCATGTACAACGACTACGCCACCCGCCTGACCGACCTGCCCGCGAGCCTCGAAGGCTATGTGGGCAACGGGAGCGCCGCCAGCATCGCCTCCGGCCGGGTGGCCTACACCTTCGGGCTCGAAGGCCCGGCGGTCACCGTCGACACGGCGTGTTCGTCGTCGCTGGTCGCGCTGCACTGGGCCGCGCAGGCGCTGCGGCGCGGTGACTGCTCGCTGGCGCTGGCCGGTGGGGTCGCGGTGATGTCGACGCCGGTGACGTTCATCGGGTTCAGCCGGCAACGCGGTCTTTCGCCGGACGGCCGGTGCCGCTCGTACGCCGACGCCGCCGACGGCACGGGCTGGGGCGAGGGCGCCGGTTTCCTGCTGCTGGAACGGCTTTCCGACGCGCGGCGCCACGGCCATCCGGTGCTCGCGGTGGTGCGCGGCTCGGCCGTCAACTCCGACGGCGCGAGCAGCGGGCTCACCGCGCCGAACGGGCCTTCGCAGCAGCGGGTCATCCGCGCCGCCCTGGCCGACGCCGGGCTGTCCGCCGCGGACGTCGACGTCGTCGAGGGGCACGGCACCGGGACCACGCTGGGCGACCCGATCGAGGCGCAGGCGCTGCTGGCCACGTACGGCCGCGAACGCGCGGGCGGCGCGCCGCTGTGGCTGGGCTCCGCGAAGTCGAACTTCGGCCACACGCAGGCCGCGGCCGGCGTCGGCGGCGTGATCAAGATGGTGATGGCGCTGCGCAACGAGCTGCTGCCGCGCACGCTGCACGCCGAGGTTCCATCGTCCAAAGTGGACTGGGAGGCCGGCGAGGTCCGGCTGCTGCAGGAGGCCGTCGCGTGGCCGGCGGGCGAGCGGCCGCGCCGGGCCGGGGTCTCGTCCTTCGGCGTGAGCGGCACCAACGCGCACACGATCATCGAGCAGGCACCCGAACCCGAACCCGAGCCCGCCGAGCCGGGTGGCCCGGCCGGGCTGGTCCCCGCGGTCCTGTCGGCGAAGAGCCCCGAGGCGTTGCGCGAGCAGGCCGCCCGGTTGCTGTCGCGAGTGGACGGACTCCGGCCGGTCGACGTCGCGTATTCGCTGGCCACCACCCGGGCCGCGTTCGAGCACCGGGCCGTCGTGCTGGCGGAGACCGCCGAGGAGCTGCGCGAAGGACTGACCGAGCTGGCGTCCACCGGCGAAACGACCCCGGGCAAGACGGCTTACGTCTTCGCGGGCCAGGGAGCGCAGCAGCCGGGCATGGGCCGCGGGCTCTACGCCGCGTTCCCCGTTTTCGCGCAGGCCTTCGACGAGGTCTGCGCGGGCTTCCCCGGACTGCGCGAGCTGATCTTCGACCGTGCCGACCTGGACCGCACCGAGGTGACCCAGCCCGCCCTGTTCGCCGTGGAGGTCGCGCTCCACCGGCTGCTCGTGTCCTGGGGCCTGACGCCGGACTTCGTCATGGGCCACTCGATCGGCGAGCTGGCCGCCGCGCACGTCGCCGGGGTCTTCGACCTCCCGGACGCGTGCCGCCTGGTCGCCGCGCGGGCGCGGCTCATGCAGTCGGTGCCGGCGGCCGGCGCGATGGCCGCCCTGCGCGCCACCGAGGACGAGGTCCGGCCGCTGCTTCGCGAGGGCGTCGCCATCGCGGCGGTCAACGGTCCCGAGGCCGTGGTCGTCTCCGGGGACGTCGACGCCGTCGAGGAGATCGCCGCGCGGTTCGCCGGGTCGAAGCGGCTGCGGGTCAGCCACGCGTTCCACTCGTCGCACATGGATCCGATCCTGGACGCGTTCCGCGCGGTCGCGAAGACCGTCACCTACTCGGCGCCGAAGATTCCCGTGGTCTCGAACGTGACCGGCGAACCGGCCGACGTCGGCTCCGCGGACTACTGGGTCGAGCACGTCCGCGCGACCGTCCGGTTCCACGACGGGATGCGCTGGCTCGCCGAGCACCGGGTGACCCGGTTCGTCACGCCCGGGCCCGGCGGTGCGGCCGCCGCGATGGCCGGGGACTGCGTTCCGGACGCGGTGGTGGTGCCGGTGCTGCGCCGGGACCGGGACGAGGTGCGCACGGTCACCGAAGCCGTCGGACGGCTGCACATCGCCGGGTTCAGCCCGGACTGGGAAGCCGTGTTCGCCGGGCGGGGCGCCCGGGTCGTGGACCTGCCGACCTACGCCTTCCATCGGGAACGCTACTGGCTGGACGGGCAGCGGGCGGTCGAGCCGGCCGGTGCGCTGTACCGCGTCGAGCAGGTCCCGGCCACCGCCACCAGCCCGGCCGCCGACTGGCACGAGCTGGACCCCGCCGAGGCCGTCCCGCCGGTGGTCTACTTCCGCTGCGAGGCCGAAGGAGACCTCGTCGAGTCCGCTCACCGCCTGACGCGGGAAGCCTTGCGCCTGCTGCAAACCTGGCTGGCCGACGACCGCTACGCGAAGTCCAAGCTGGTCTTCGTCACCCGGGGCCTCGCCGGGGCCGCGGTCCGGGGCCTGGTCCGCTCCGCGCAGGCCGAACACCCCGGCCGGTTCGTCCTGGCCGACGCCGCCGAACTGCCGGCCGCGTTCGCCGTCGAGGAGCCGGAAGCCACCTACGCCGACGGCGAAGTCACCGTGCCCCGGCTCGTCGAGTCCACTTCGGACGAGCCCGGCGTCCGGCTCGACGGGACGGTGCTCGTCACCGGCGGCGCCGGCTCGCTCGGCGGCGCACTGGCCCGGCACCTGGTCCGCGCGCACGGCGTGCGCCGGCTCGTCCTCGTGAGCCGGCGTGGACCGGATGCGCCGGCTGCGCCAGAACTTCAGGCCGAGCTGGCGGCGGAGGGCGCCGACGTCGTGCTGGCCGCCTGCGACGTCTCGGACCGGGACGCCCTGGCCGGACTGCTCGGCGAGGTCGGCCCGTTCACTGCGGTGGTGCACGCCGCCGGGGTGCTCGACGACGGCGTCGTCGCCTCGCTGACCCCCGAGCGGCTCGACGCCGTCCTGCGGCCGAAGCTCGACGCGGCCTGGCACCTGCACGAGCTCACCGAAGGCCTGTCCGCGTTCGTCCTCTTCTCGTCCGCTGCCGGGGTCCTCGGCGGCGCCGGGCAGGGGAACTACGCGGCGGGCAACACCTTCCTCGACGCGCTCGCCGCGCACCGGCGGGCGAACGGGCTGCCCGCGGTGTCACTGGCCTGGGGGCCCTGGGTGCCGGACGGCGGGATGACCGGGCAGCTGACCGACGCCGACGTCGCCCGCGTGCGCCAAGGCGGCGTCCGGCCGCTGCCCGCCCGCGACGCGCTGCGCCTGTTCGACCGCGCGATCGCCGGAACCGACGCCGTGGTGCTGCCGATCGACTTCGCCGTCGACGACCTGGACACGACGAAACCGCTGCTCAGCGGGCTCGACGGGCGCGCCGGGGAACGGCCCGCGCCCTCGCGGCTCACCGGCGACCCCGCCGCCGCCCTCGACCTGGTCCGGGCCCAGGTGGCCGCGGTGCTCGGCCACTCGGCGGCGTCCGTGCGCGCGGACCGGCCCTTCGCCGACCTCGGCTTCGACTCGCTGACCGCGGTCGAACTGCGCAACGCCCTCGGCCGGGAAACCGGCCTGACCCTGCCCTCGACCCTCGTCTTCGACCACCCGACCCCGCGCGCGCTCGCCGAGCACCTGCTCGGCGCGGCCGACCTCGGGCCCACCGAGGCCATGCCCGCGAGCGCCGACGAGCCGATCGCGATCGTGGCGATGAGCTGCCGGTTCCCCGGCGGCGTCCGCACGCCCGAGCAGCTGTGGCAACTCCTGGACGAAGGCCGCGACGTCATCTCGCCGTTCCCCGGCGACCGCGGCTGGGACCTCGACACGCTCTACCACCCGGATCCCGACCACCCCGGGACCTGCTACACGCGGGAAGGCGGCTTCCTCGACGACGCGGCCGGGTTCGACCCGGAGTTCTTCGAGGTTTCGCCGCGCGAAGCCGTCGCCATGGACCCGCAGCAGCGGCTGCTGCTGGAGACGTCCTGGGAGGCGTTCGAGCGCGCCGGGATCGACCCGTCGGCGCTGCGCGGCAGCCGCACCGGTGTCTTCGCCGGGACCAACGGCCAGGACTACTCGTCCCTGCTGCGGGATTCAGTGGACGACGTCGCCGGGCACCTCGGCACCGGCAACGCGGCGAGCGTGCTGTCGGGCCGGGTCTCCTACACCTTCGGGCTCGAAGGGCCGGCCGTCACCGTCGACACGGCGTGCTCGTCCTCGCTGGTCGCGCTGCACCTCGCGGCGCAGTCCCTGCGCTCGGGCGAGTGCTCGCTGGCGCTGGCCGGCGGGGTCACCGTGATGTCCACCCCGGCCGGGTTCGTGGAGTTCAGCCGGCAGCGAGGGCTGGCCGAGGACGGCCGCTGCAAGGCCTTCGGCGACACCGCCGACGGCACCGGCTGGTCGGAGGGCGCCGGAATCCTGCTGCTGGAACGGCTTTCCGACGCCCGGCGCCACGGCCGCCGGGTGCTGGCGGTGCTGCGCGGCTCGGCCGTCAACTCCGACGGGGCGAGCAACGGGCTCACCGCCCCGAACGGCCCTTCGCAGCAACGCGTCATCCTCGCCGCGCTCGCCGACGCCGGGCTCACCCCGTCCGAGGTGGACGCCGTCGAGGCGCACGGCACCGGCACCCGGCTCGGCGACCCGATCGAAGCGCAGGCGCTGCTCGCCACCTACGGGCAGGACCGCGAGCGTCCCTTGTGGCTCGGCGCGATCAAGTCGAACCTCGGCCACACCCAGGCCGCCGCCGGGGTCGCCGGCGTGCTCAAGATGGTCCTCTCCCTCGACCGCGGGGTGCTGCCGCGCACGCTGCACGCCGACGTCCCGTCGGAGCGGGTCGACTGGACCGCCGGGAACGTCCGGCTGCTGACCGAGCCGGTCGCCTGGCCCGTGGCCGATCGTCCGCGCCGGGCCGCGGTGTCCGCGTTCGGCTTCAGCGGCACCAACGCGCACGCCATCCTGGAGCAGGCTCCCGCCGAGCCTCCCGCACAGTCCACTGTGGACTTTCCGGCGCCGCTGTGGCCGCTGTCCGGCCACACCGAGGCGGCGCTGTCCGCGCAGGCCGCCGCGCTGCTGCCGGTGGCGGAGCACGGCGTCCACGGCATCGGTTCCGCACTGGCCGCCCGGACCGCGTTCGGCCACCGGGCCGTCGTCCTGGCGCCCGACCGGGACACCGCGCTGCGCAACCTGCGGCTGCTGGCCGAGGGCGGCGAAGGCCCCGGCGTCGTGCGCGGCCGCGTCTCCGACGAGGGCCGCTCGGCGTTCCTCTTCACCGGCCAGGGCGCCCAGCGCGCGGGCATGGGCCTCGCGCTGCGCGAGGAGTTCCCCGTGTTCGCCGAGGCCTTCGACGCGGCCTGCGCGCTCTTCGACGCCGAACTCGACGTCCCGCTGCTCGACGTCATCGCCGAAGGTGGCGGGCAGCTCGACCAAACCCGCTACACCCAGCCCGCGCTGTTCGCGGTCGAGGTCGCCCTGTTCCGCCTGCTGGAGTCGTGGGGCCTGACGCCGGACTTCGTCCTGGGCCACTCGATCGGCGAACTCGCGGCCGCTCACGTGGCCGGGGTGCTGACCCTGGACGACGCCTGCACGCTGGTCGCCGCGCGCGGGCGGCTCATGCAGGAGCTGCCCGCGACGGGCGCCATGGTGGCCGTGCGCGCGACCGAGGAGGAGATCCGCCCGCTGCTCACCGCGTCGGCCGGGATCGCCGCCGTCAACGGCCCCGCCTCGGTCGTGGTGTCCGGCGTCGAAGACGACGTCCTCGGCATCGCCGCGCACTTCACCCGGCTGGGCCGGGAAACCAAGCGGCTGCGCACCAGCCACGCGTTCCACTCCCCGCTGATGGACCCGATGCTCGCGCGGTTCCGCGAGGTGGCGACCGGACTGTCCTACCGGGACCCCCGGATCGGGGTGGTCTCGAACCTCACCGGCCGGCTCGCGACCGCCGCCGAACTGCGCTCGCCCGAGCACTGGGTCCGGCACGTGCGCGACGCGGTCCGCTTCGCCGACGGTGCCGGCTGGCTCGCGTCCCGGGGTGTCACCCGGTTCGTCGAGGTCGGCCCGGACGCCGTGCTGTCGGCGATGGTCGGGGACTGCGTCGACGCCGACGTGTTCGTGACCGCGACCCAACGACGCCGGCGGCCGGACGTCGAAACCGTGCTGACCGCCGTGGCGGAAGCCCACGCGCACGGCTTCTCCCCGGACTGGGCCAGGCTCGTCCCGGCAGGCGAACGGGCCGAGCTGCCGACCTACGCCTTCCAGCGCCGCCGGTTCTGGCCCGGCACGTCTTCGGGACGCTCCGGCGACGTCGCGACCGCCGGGCTGGCCGCCAGCCCCCACCCGTTCCTTGGCGCCACCGCGGACCTGGCCGGGTCTGCCGGAGTGCTCGGCACCGGACGGATTTCGCTGCGGACCCACCCCTGGCTCGCCGACCACGGCATCGGCGGATCGGTGCTCTTCCCGGGGACGGCGTTCGTCGAGCTCGCCGTCGACGCGGGCGACCGCGCCGGCCGCACGCAGCTCGAGGAGCTGACGCTCGGGGCGCCGCTGGTGCTGCCCGCGACCGGGGGCGTCCGGCTCCAGGTCCTGACCGGCGCCCCGGACGAGTCCGGGGCGTGCTCGCTGACCATCCACTCGCGCGCCGAGGACGCGGCCCCCGACAGCCCGTGGACGCTGCACGCGAGCGGCGTGCTGACCCCGGCGGTCCCGGCGCGCGGCGACGACCTCACCGAGTGGCCGCCCCCGGGCGCGGAGCTCCTCGAGACAGGCGGGCTCTACGACCGGCTCGCGGACAGCGGGTTCGGCTACGGGCCCGTCTTCCAGGGCCTGCGGAAGGCCTGGCGGCACGGCGAAGACGTCTTCGCGGAGGTCGAGCTCCCCGAGAACGCCGCTGTCGCGGACGCCTCGGCCTTCGGGCTGCACCCGGCGCTGCTCGACGCGGTCCTGCACGCGGCGGCGTTCCTGCCGTTCGCGCCCGCTCCGAACGGCAGGCTGCCGTTCTCCTGGCGCGGGGTGTCGCTGCACGCCGAGGGAGCGCGCGGGCTGCGGGTGCGGCTCACCAAGACCGGTGCCGAGTCCCTGGCGATCGCGATCGCCGACTCCGCCGGGCGGCCCGTGGCCACCGTGGACTCCTTGGCCCTGCGGGAGTTCTCCCGGATCAGCTCGCGGCCCGGCCGGATGCGCTGTACCGGCTCACCTGGCCCGTCCACGACGGCGACCAGGCGGACCCGTCGTGGACGGTCGCCGGCTCGCTCGACGGCCTCGCCGACGTCCCGGACGTCGTCGTGGTCCCCTTCGCGACGCGGCCGGTGCGGGAGGCGACGTACGACGCGCTCGCCCTCGTGCAGGCCTGGCTCGCCGACGAGCGGTTCGCCGCGGCGAAGCTCGCGCTGCTGACCTCCGGGGCGGTCGTCACCGAAGACGGCGACGGCCCGGCCGATCCCGCCCTCGCCGCGGTCTGGGGCCTGGTGCGCTCGGCGCAGTCGGAGCACCCCGGCCGGTTCGTGCTGGTGGACTCCGACGGCTCGGCCGAACCCGCTGCCGCACTGGCGACGGGGGAGAACCAGATCGCGCTGCGCGCCGGGGCGGCACGGGTGGCGCGGCTGGCCAAGGAACCGGACGCACTCACCGTCCCCGCCGGAGACTGGCGGGTCGACATCGCCGAACGCGGCACTCTGGACGGGCTGACCGTCGTGCCCTGTCCCGAATTCGCCGAGCCGGTCGCGCCGGGCGCGGTGCGGATCTCCGTGCGCGCCGCCGGCGTGAACTTCCGGGACGTGCTCAACACGCTCGGCATGTACCCGGGTCCGGCCACCCCGCCGGGGCTGGAGGGCGCCGGGGTCGTCACCGCGGTCGGCGCCGGCGTCACCCGGTTCGCGCCGGGCGACCGGGTGATGGGCATGTTCGGCGGCGCGTTCGGGCCGGTGGCGGAGGTCGACGAGCGGATGCTCTGCCGGCTGCCCGCCGGGATGTCGTTCGCGCAGGGCGCTTCGGTGCCGGTGGTGTTCCTGACCGCGCTCTACGCCCTGACCGACCTGGGCGACCTGCAGCCCGGCGAGACCGTGCTGGTGCACGCGGCGGCGGGCGGCGTCGGGATGGCCGCGGTGCAGCTCGCGCGTCACCTCGGCGCCGAGGTGTACGGCACCGCGAGTCCCGGCAAGTGGGCCACCCTCCGGGCTTCGGGCCTGGCCGACGACCACATCGCGTCGTCGCGCACGCTCGATTTCGAAGCCGAGTTCCGCGCGGCGACCGGTGGGCGCGGTGTCGACGTCGTGCTCGACTCGCTGGCCGGCGACTTCGTGGACGCGTCCCTGCGGCTGCTGCCGCGCGGCGGCCGGTTCCTGGAGATGGGCAAGACCGACGTGCGCGACGCCGAGCGCGTCGCGGCTGAGCACCCGGGCGTCCGGTACCAGGCGTTCGACCTGGTCGAGGCCGGGTACGACCGGATCCGCGAGCTGTTCGACCGGCTGCTGGAGTGGTTCGAGGCCGGGGTGCTGACGCCGGTGCCGGTCACTGCCTGGGACGTCCGGCGCGCGCCCGCGGCGTTCCGGCACGTGAGCCAGGCGAAGCACGTCGGCAAGGTCGTGCTGACCGTGCCCGCACCGCTCGACGCGCACGGCACCGTGCTGATCACCGGGGGCACCGGCGGACTCGGGCGCCTGCTGGCCCGGCACCTCGCGGGGTCCGGCGTCCGGCACCTGCTGCTGGCGAGCCGCCGCGGCCCGGCGGCCGAAGGCGTCGACGAACTGCGGGCCGAGCTGTCCTCGCTCGGGGCCGAGACGACGGTCGCCGCGTGTGACGCGGCGGACCGGGAAGCGCTTGCGGAGCTGCTGGCCGGCGTGCCGGAGGAGCACCCGCTGACCGCGGTGGTGCACGCGGCCGGGGTGCTCGACGACGGGCTCGTCGGCGCGTTGACCCCGGAGCGGCTGGACGCCGTGCTGCGGCCGAAGGTATCCGCGGCGGCCAACCTGGACGAGCTGACGCGGCACCTCGACCTCTCCGCGTTCGTCCTGTTCTCGTCGGCGGCGGGCGTGCTCGGCGCACCCGGGCAGGCGAACTACGCCGCCGCAAACGCTTTCCTGGACGCGCTGGCCCGGCAGCGGCGCGCGGCGGGACTGCCCGCGCTGGCGCTGGCCTGGGGCCCGTGGCTGCCGGCCGGCGGCATGACGGCCGGATTGTCCGAAGCCGATGTGCGCCGCATGGCGCGCTCCGGGCTTCCCCCACTGCCCGCCGACCAGGGCCTGGCGTTGTTCGACGCGGCGCTCGGCGCGCCCGACGCGGTGCTCGTGCCGATGCTGGTCGACGCGCGCGTGCTGGCGTCGACGGACGTCCCGGAGCAGCTGCGCGGAGTGGTCCGGACCGCCGTCCGGCGCCGGACGGCCGCCGCGGGGGCGGCGGAGGCCGACCTGCGCCAGCGGCTCGCGGGCACGTCCGGCGAGGACCGGCGGCAGGCGCTGGTGGAGCTGGTGTGCGCGCAGGTGGGCGCGGTGCTGGGCTACGGCGGCGCGGAGACCGTCGACCCGCTGAGGGTGTTCAAGGAGCTGGGCTTCGACTCGCTGACCGCGGTGGAGCTGCGCAACCGCCTGAGCGCGGTGAGCGGGATCCGGCTGCCGGCGACGCTGATCTTCGACTACCCGACCCCGGCGGCACTGGCCGGCTACGTGGGCGGGGAGCTGTTCCCGGAATCCCTCGAAGCCACGCCGGAAGTCGGGGACGAGGAACGGGAGATCCGCGCGGCGCTGGCGTCCATCCCGGTCGCCCGGTTCCGCGAGGCGGGGTTGCTGGAGGCGGTCCTGAAGCTGCGGGACGGCGATCCGGCCGTGGAATCTCCCGAAGACGACGCGTTCGGCGAGATGGCGGTCGACGACCTCGTGCGGCTGGCGCTCGGCGACGAATAGCGGTGCCGAACGGAAGCGGCCGTCCTGGTGACCCCCCGACCGGGACACCAGGACGGCCGCCGAGTTCCGTCGATGGCTGGTTTTCAGGATTCTCAGGAGATGAAGAAGCGGCGCCGTCCGGCGGCCGTCGTCTTGCGGGAAGTGGCGCTGCGGACGAAGAACAGCAGACCCACGACGATGGTGACGGCGCCGCCGATCACGCCGATCGTGTGCTCTCCCGCGTTGATGATGATCGCGACCCCGCCCGCGACGAGAATCAGTCCCATGACGAGGGAAACGAAGGGACGTCCTTGTTCTTTGGCCATCGGAAACTCCTCGTGAAAAGTGGTCGACGAAATCTCTTGTGATCGATTCAAGCACACGGCGATCAGCGTTGTGAGTCCTCGAAAGTCGTCTTCCGACCATCGAAAGTTGACGTTCTCCCGAGTTGCCGGCCGCGCCGGGTGCTGGGAAGATCACGCAGGTACGGGGGTTGCAACTTTGGTTGCGGTGACAAGCGACCTTGTGTACTAGCCCGGCGGTGGTGGCAGCCGGTTGACTTGTCCTCAGGTACTACCGGATCGAATACGGAGCAGGCGCTTGATCACAGCACGAGATCTGACGAAGCGATACGGGGACACGACGGCCGTCAACGGCCTGTCGTTCGACATCAAGCCTGGCGTCGTGACCGGTTTCCTGGGGCCCAACGGGGCCGGCAAGTCGACCACGATGCGGATGATCCTCGGCCTGGACGCCCCCAGCGGCGGCTCGGTCACGGTCAACGGCAAGGCCTACCGCGACCTGCCCGCGCCGATGCGGGAGGTCGGGGCGCTGCTCGACGCGAAGGCCGTCCACGGCGCGCGCACGGCGTACCGGCACCTGCAGTGGGTGGCGCAGGCCGGCGGCATCCCGCGCAAGCGGGTGGACGAGGTGCTCGACACCGTCGGCCTCACCGACGTCGCGGGCAAGAAGGTCGGCAACTTCTCCCTCGGCATGTACCAGCGGCTCGGCATCGCGACCGCCCTGCTGGGCGACCCGCCGACGCTGCTGTTCGACGAGCCGGTCAACGGCCTCGACCCCGAGGGCATCTACTGGATCAGGACCCTGATGCAGGACCTCGCCGCCGGGGGGCGGACGGTCTTCGTGTCCAGCCACCTGATGAACGAGATGGAAGAGACCGCCGCGCACGTCATCGTGATCGGCCGCGGCGAGCTCATCGCCGACATGCCGATCGCCGACTTCACCCAGCGCAGCGCGCGCAGCCACGTCCACGTGGTCTCGCCGCAGGCCGCCGAGCTCGCCGAAGCCCTCGAAAGGGCGGGCGGCAAGGTGACGAAGCTGGACGACGGTTCGCTCAACGTCGTCGGCCTGGACGCGCCGGAGATCGGCGACCTGGCGCTGGAGCGCCGGCTCGGGCTGCACGAGCTGACGCCGGTCCGCGCGAGCCTCGAGGCCGCGTTCATGGACCTCACCAAGGACAGCGTGCAGTACCGGTCGCACAACGCCGCGGCGCCGGAGGAGCACAAAGTACTCGAGACCGTGCGGGCACTCGCCGCGGAAGGGACGGAATGACGTGACGACCGCAACGGCCTCGCTGCCCGCCGAGAAGACCTCGCCCGGCATCACCAACACGCTCGCCGCGGAGTGGACCAAGCTCAAGTCGGTCCGGTCGACCTGGCTCGTCGTCATCGCCGCGGCGGTGGTCAGTGTCGGGTTCTCCGTGCTGTTCAGCTTCCTGACCGAACAGGACTACAAGAACCTGCCCGCCGGGCAGACGGCCGACTTCGACTCGGCGGGCACCAGCATGGTCGGGATGAACCTCGGCCTGATCCTCATCTCGGTGCTCGGCGTGCTCGCCGTGTCCGGTGAGTACTCGACCGGGATGATGCGCCTCACGCTGGCCATCACGCCGCACCGCGGCCGCGTCCTGATCTCGAAGGCCGTGGTCGTCGGGTTGCTGGCGTTCGTGCTCGGCACCCTGTTCGCGGCGGCGGCGTTCTTCATCGGCCAGCTCGTGCTCGGCATCAACCCGGCCATCCCGACGCTGGGCCTCGGCGGCCCGGGCGTGCTGCGCAGCCTGCTGGGCTGGGGCGCGGAGTTCGCGGCGTTCGCGCTGCTGGCGCTGTCGTTCGGCGTGATGATGCGCAGCGCGGCGGGCGCGATCGCGACGGCGATCGGCTTCATCTTCGCCCCGGCGATCCTCGGCGCTCTGCTGCCGACGTGGGTTCAGCGCGACATCCTGGCGTACTTCCCGGCTTCGGCCGCGGAGCAGCTGAGCACGGCCCAGCTGAAGACGGACTCGGTGACCTACCTGGGTCCGCTGACCGGCGGCGGCACGCTGCTGACGTGGGTCGCGGTGGCGCTGGTGGTGGCGTTCTCCCTGATGGGCAAGCGCGACTCCGGCTGAGGTCTCCGGCTGCCGGGATGTAGTGAATGACTCATTCATGTCGCCAGGCGACATGAATGAGTCATTCACGTCGTTTCGAGGATGCGGTCGGCGGCTGTGATGGCGCCGCCGCCTTCGTGCGTGTGGTCGCGCATCGCCCGCATGCGCGCGCCGACGCCTTCGTCGGCCGCCACCGCCAGGACCGCGTCGCGGATCGCTTCTGGTGTCAGCTCTTCGCGGGGCAGGCGGATGCCGAGGCCCAGCTCCACCACCCGCTCGGTGTTGACCTCCTGCTCGCCGTGCATCGGCACCAGCACCAGCGGGGTCCCGCAGTAGAACGCCTCCATGACGCTCCCCATGCCCGCCGACGTCACGAACGCCGACGCGTGCCGCAGCACCGCCGGGTGTGGAATCCACTGGCGTGCCTCGACATTCGGGGGCAACGGGCCCAGTGACGCCGGATCCACGCCGCCGCCCAGGGTCATCACCAGGTTCCACGGCAGGTCCGCGAACGCGCGGGCGCACTGCCGGAAGAAGTCCGGCTGGTCGTTGAACGCCGACGTGCCCAGGGACACCAGCAGCACCGGGTTGCCGTTCGCCGGTGGATCCCAGCCCGTCAGCGGCCGCTGCGGGCCGAAGCACGGGCCGGTGAACGTGTGCCGGTCGTCGAACGTCTCGCCCGCGTACTGGAAGTCGCGGGGGATGAGGACCAGCTTGTGGTCGCGGCCGTCGTCGAGGAACTGCTCCGCCGTCTGCCCCGGGGCCTCGGCCGTCAGCAGGGCGGTGAGATCGGCGAGGAAGTCGTACGGCTCATCGTCGTCCACTGTGGACGAGTCGGGGTACCGGGCCACGTGCGTCGGCAGGGAATAGTGCTCGTTGGACGCGAAACACGCCGAGAGCTGGATCGTCGGGCACGTGACGTCGTTCGCGAGGACGCGGCCCGCGATCCACATGGTCGAGTCGAACGCGAGCACGTCGGGCGGGTCGTCCACGAGCAGCTTCCGCACCGGTGCCAGCGGCTCGAGGCAACTGGACGCGCCGGTCAGCGCGGCCGCGAGGCGGTGGGAACCCGGGTCGTCGGCCGGCCCGTCGTAGGGGAGAGGCCGGGCGCCGGTCGCGGCGATCCGGTCGGCGAACGCGCTGCCGGTCGCCACGGTGACCCGGTGGCCGCGCCGGACCAGCTCGCCGAGGACGTCCAGGACGGGCGTCACGTGTCCGTAACCGGGCAGGGTGCAGAGCACGACGTGGCGGGTCACACCAGTCATGCTCGCACCGCGTATTCAGGGATTTCGCTAGACGTGCCGCCGTTAGCCTCGGGCGCGAACCCTGGTGGAGGTGGGCGCATGGAGTTCGGCTGGACCGCGGACCAGCGGCAGCGCTACGACCGGACGGTGGCCGACACGCGGGCGGCCTTCCCGGCCGCGCCCGAGTACGTGTTCAGCCGCGAGAAGTGGGCCCTGCTGGGCAAGTTCGGCGTCCTCGGCGCCAGCGTGCCCGCGGACCACGGTGGCGGCGGGCTCACCGCCCTCGAAACGGCGCGGGTGTTCGAAGCCGCCGGGCGCGGCTGCCCGGACACCGGACTCGTCTTCGGCGCGGCCGCGCACCTGTTCGCCTGCACGATGCCGATCGTGGACTTCGCCCCGGCGGCACTGCGCGACCGGCTCCTGCCCGGTCTCGCCGCCGGCGACCTGATCGCGGGCAACGCGATGACCGAGCCCGAGGCGGGTTCCGACGTCGGCGCGCTGCGGACCACGGCCACCCCGGTCGAGGGCGGGTACGTGCTCGACGGCGTCAAGAGCTTCGTCAGCAACGGCCCGGTCGCCGACGTCCTGGTGACGTACGCGGTCACCGACCCCGGCGCCGGCCACTGGGGCATCACGGCCTTCGCCCTCGACGCCCATTCGCCGGGGATCGCCTTCGGGGAGCCGTTCGGCAAGCTCGGCATGGAAGGCTGCGTGGCCTCCGAGGTCACCTTCACCGGCTGTTTCGTGCCCGCGGACGCCGTGCTCGGCGAACCCGGCCAGGGTTCGGCGATCTTCCAGCACTCGATGGGCTGGGAGCGGGCCTGTCTCTTCGCGCTGTACCTGGGCGTGCAGGACCGGCTGATCGACCGCTGCCTGGAGCACGTGCGCGGCCGCCGCCAGTTCGGCAAGCGGCTCGCCGAGTTCCAGTCGGTGTCCAACCGGATCGTGGAGATGAAGCTACGGGCCGAAAGCGCCCGCCTTCTGCTGTACCGGGCCTGCTGGGCGCTGGACGAGGGCGAAGACGCGACGCTGTTCGCGGCGCTGTCGAAGCTCGCGGTGTCCGAAGGGACGGTGGCGAGCGCGACGGACGCCGTGCAACTGTTCGGCAGCCGCGGCTACCTGCGCGAGCAGGGGATCGAAGCCGCGCTGCGGGACGCGATCGGCGGCACGATCTTCTCCGGCGCCTCCGACGTGCAGCGGCAGCTGGTCGCGATGGAACTGGGAATGTGAGCCCTGTGGACACTTCGGAACTGCTGCACCAGCTCGTCCTCGCTGCGAGTGAGCGCACGCCGGACGCCCCGGCCGTGCACGCCGGCGACACGACCGTCACCTACCGGGAACTCGACGAGCTGGCCGGCCGGCAGGCCGCCGGGCTGCACGCGGCAGGCGTCCGCCGTGGTGACCGGGTGCTGATCTGGGCGGAGAAGAGCGTCGAGGTGGTGGCGCTGATGCAGGCCGCGCTGCGGCTGGGCGCGGTCTACGTGCCGGTCGCGCCGTCGAACCCGGTTTCGCGGGTGCGGCTCATCGCCGAGGGCTGCACGCCCGCGCTGGTCGTCACGGACCAGGTGGCCGACTGGGGCGCGAACCCGCCGCCGCTGAGCTCGTTCACCGCACTGTCCACAAGCGACACACCGCCGCCGCCCGAACACGTCGGGCCGGACGAGCCCGCTTACATCCTCTACACCTCCGGCTCGACGGGCGCGCCGAAGGGTGTCCTGATCAGCCACCGCAACGCGCTCGCCTTCGTCGAGTGGGCCGCGGCGGAGACCGGGCTGCACGCGGGAGACCGGCTGGCCAACCACGCGCCGTTCAACTTCGACCTGTCGGTGTTCGACCTCTACGGCGCGTTCCTCGCCGGGGCGTCGGTGGACCTGGCCGGTTCGGACCTGTCCTACTCGCCGGCCGAACTGACGGACTTCCTGCACGGCCGCGGGATCAGCGTCTGGTACTCGGTGCCTTCGGCGCTGCTGCTGATGATGCGCCACGGTGGCCTGCTCGACCGGCCGGCGCCGGCGTCCCTGCGGGTCTGCGTGTTCGCCGGGGAGCCGTTCCCGATCGCCGGGGTGCAGACGCTGCGCCGCGCGTGGCCGGACGTGCGGCTGTTCAACTGGTACGGGCCGACCGAAACGAACGTCGTCACCAGCTACGAGGTGACCGACGCGGACCTCTCCCGGACCGGCGGCCTGCCGATCGGGCGCGCCTGTTCGGGCGCCACGCTGACGCTGTCGCCGGACGGCGAGATCGTCGTCGAGGGCCCGACCGTCATGCTCGGCTACTGGGGAGCGCCACCGCAGCTGGGCGGCTACCACACCGGCGACGTCGGCCGGTACGACGCGGCGGGCGAGCTGGAGTACGCCGGCCGCCGCGACGCGATGGTCAAGATCCGCGGCCACCGCATCGAACTGGGCGAGATCGAGACGGCGCTGTCCCGGCACCCCGCGGTCGCGGAGGTGGCGGTGATCGTCGCGGGCGCGGGCATCGACGCCCGCCTGCGCGCGGTGATCGTGCCGCGCCCGGGCGAGCGCGTGACGCTGCTGGGGATGAAGGCGCACTGCGCGGCGCACCTGCCGCGGTACATGATCGTGGACGAGGTGAGCGTGGTCGGTGAGCTGCCCCGCACGGCGAACGGCAAGACCGACCGCGCCGCCCTCGCCCACTGACCCCTTCGGATGTAGTGAATGACTCATTCCTGTCGCCAGGCGACAGGAATGAGTCATTCACGTCGTCCCGACCACTCCGAAAGCCGGGAAGGGCCACCTCGACGGACTCGAGGTGGCCTTCCCGGCTTCGCGTTCAGGAGCCGGAGGCTCGGGCGATGACGTAGTGGGTCGGCAGGTCCAGGCCCGACCCGTCGGGCAGGGTCTCCGTCGTGCGCAGCAGCAGCTCGCCGCCGTCCACGACGGTCAGGCCGCCCAGCTCGTACACCGTCTCCAGCTCCGCCTCGCCCGCCGCCGGCTGGAGGCCGATGCCGAAGTAGATCGACACCCGCTCCAGCTTGGGCAGGTCGTTGGCGGGGTCGGCGATCAGCTGCTGCATGTACGTGTAGCTCGCCGGCGTCAGCTCCTGGTTGAACACGCACCCGCGCGCCCCGGCCAGCACGGCCAGGTTGCGCGCGCACGCCACCCGCTTCTCGACCGGTAGCTGGTGGATCACGCCCGACAGGTAGATGTTCACGTCGCCGTACCGCTCTCGGAACGCCGCCACGGACGCGTCGTCGAGCACGTCGAGCAGTTCGTACGAGGCGTTGTCGGCGGCGTTCTCCCTTCGCGCCCGGTTCAGCGCGGCTTCCGCGATGTCGACGCCGACGACCCGGTCGTACAGCCCGGCCAGGTACTTCGTCTGGGTCCCGTTGCCGCAGCCCAGGTCGACCAGCGGGAGCGCCGGGTCGAAGTGCGCCTTGAACAGCTCGGCGTGCGCCGCCGCGCCGTCAGCCGGTTCGCAGTCCCAGAAGGCCGCGCCCGTGCGGTCCGGGAGGTCCGTCCAGTAGGCCTCCCAGACCTGCCCGCCCTTGTCCGCCATCGTGGGCCTCTCCCGCCGGGTCAGTTCTTCGGCCACGGGATTTCCGGGGCCGCGTAGTACTTCACGCCGAGCGCCGTCCAGCGCGGGCCCTGCGCGGCCAGCCGGGACGCGAACGACGTCCAGTCGTGGCTCGCCTGCGGCGACCAGCCGATCTCGGCGATGGCCGGCAGCCGGGGGAAGGCCAGGTAGCGGACGTCGTCGAAGCTGCGCACAGTGTCCGTCCACAAGGGAGCTTCGACGCCGTCGATGTTCGAGTTCAGCGCGCCGGGCACCACGGCGGTCGGGTCCCAGCCGTACGCGGCCTGGACGCTGATGTCGCCCGCCCACTCCAGGCCGATGTCGGCCGGGACGCCGGGGGCGTACTTCATGTCGAGGTAGGTGTAGACGCACGGCGCCATGATCAGCTTCGCGCCCTTTTGGCTCGCTTCGCCGACCTCGTTCTGGGTGCCGTCGTAGATCCAGAACTCGCCGGTCGCGCCCTTCGGCGGGGTCGCGGTGAGCATCTCCGCCCAGCCCAGCAGCTTCTTGCCGAGCTTGGCCACCATCGGCGCGACCTTCGCCATGAACGCCGTGTACTGCGCGTCGTCGAGGTCCTGGATCTCGTCGCCGCCGACGTCGAGGTAGCCGCCCGGGGTCAGCGCGGCGAGCTGGCCGAGCACGTCGCCGATGAACTTGTACGTGACCGGCTTGCCGACGCACAGGTCCGATCGCGGCGCGGGGGTGAGCCCGGTGTAGACCGGCCCGGCGACGCCGTCGCAGTTGAGCTCGGCGTAGGACGACAGCGCCGCGCCGAAGTGCGACGGCATGTCGATCTCCGGCACGATCGTGATGTGCCGGCTCTGCGCGTAGGCGACGATGTCGCGGTACTGGGCCTGGGTGTAGAACCCGCCGGCCCCGCCGCCGGAGCCGGTGCTCGCGCCTTTGGCGGTCAGGTTCGGCCAGCCGTCGATCTGCAGCCGCCAGCCCTGGTCGTCGGTGAGGTGCAGGTGCAGGTTGTTGATCTTGTACAGCGCGATGTCGTCGATGTACTTCTTCACGTCGGCCACCGGCAGGAAGTGCCGCGCCACGTCGAGCATCGCGCCGCGGTAGGCGTAGCGCGGGTAGTCGAGGACGTGGCCGCCGGGCACGGTGAGCGTCCCGCTCAGCGAAGCAGGCAGGAGCTGGCGCAGCGTCTGCACGCCGTTGAACAGCCCGGCGGGCTTCGCGGCCCGGATGGTCACCCCGGACGCGGTGCTGTCGAGCTGGTAGCCCTCGGCGCCGACGCGGGGGTCCGCGCCGCCGAGCAGCAGCGAGATCCCGGGCAGCGCCTTCGGGACGCCGGGGAGGGCGGGCGCGGTGACCACGGGGACCCGGAACCGGGTGGCCGGGCGGAGCAGGCCGGCGAGGTAGTCGCCGACCTGGCGGGCGTCGGTGCCGCCGGAGGTGAACACCACCGTCTCCGGACCGAGCCGGTAGCGGACGGCCGGGTCCGCCGTCACCGACACCGGGGCGGGCACGATCTGCTGCAGGGTCGATGCGGCCGGAACCGGCTGCGGTGCGGCACCGGCGGGCACCACGGGGGCGAGCAGGCCGAGGAGGGAGAGGAACAGCACCCCACGCCTGACACTTCGAGCGGTCATGAGCCGTCCATTGCGGATAGTGGTGAAGAGACTGGCCTCTTTCTCTTAACGGCCTGGTGGGCCGCGAGTCCACCCGATCGGCCGACGTCTGGGGAGACTGCTAAGCCCCGCTACTCCGCACGCCGGAACAACTAAGGTTGTGGGCCGACAACCTTCCGTCACCGACTGTCAACCTTTGGCCGTTTTTCGGCGGGATGACTTCCGCCAAGATCGGGTAATACGCCTAGGAACGCGTCCGCCAGGGGGAGCACCCGGCCGGACGCGGGGATCCCGGCTCGTACCGACGAACGACACAGAAACGGGTGACCGACATGACCGAGACGCCGACCGCCGTCCACTACCGCGCCTACCTGCTGGCCTACGACCTGGAGAAGGAAGACCTCTACGACCGCACCCGCACGGCGTTCCTGACCCGTGCCGGCGTGCTGACGGAGCTGGCGCTGCGCGGCAACATCGCCGACGACGACGGCGACGCCGTGCTGGTCAAGTCGGACCCGACCGGTGACCCGGTGCTCGACCGGCTGCTCGCGCAGATCGGCAACGAGAAGCGCAGCTGGAAGTCGTGGCTGCGGCACGACTACAAGGAGACCCTCGACGCGATCGAGGAGCAGCTCGTGGAGCAGAAGCTGCTGACGGTCCACGAGAAGAAGGTCCTGGGCGTCGTGCCGAAGACCCACGTGACCGCCACCGACCCCGCGCTGGCCAAGGCACTGCAGGAGCACGCCGTCGAGGTGCTGCACGGCTCGACCCCGGCCGCCCAGGTCGGCGCGGACGACGCCGCGCTGGTCGCGCTCGCCGCCGCCGGGACGGTGCCGAGCGTCGTGACGCGCAAGGAGAGCAAGGGCGAGTACAAGGACCGCATCGAGGAGCTGACCGACCGCGTCGGTGAGGTCGCCCCCGGCCTGGAGAAGGCGCTGCGCGGCATCCGGCTGACGATGATCGCGGCCCAGGGTGGGCTCGGCTTCAGCGGCTGACCCTTCGGTACGGCGGAAGGCCCCGGTGGCTGCCCCAGCCGCCGGGTCCTTCCGCTTCTTCACCCCTGGGAGGGGTCACCCGAGTGCGGGCATGACCTTGTCCGCGAAGAGGTTCAGCGTGCGGGACATGGTCTCCAGCGACTGGCCGCCGAAGTCGAGGTTCCACAGGATGACGTCCGGGCCGAGCACGTCGCGGACCTCTTCGATGCGGCCCAGGACCGTGTCCGGCGAGCCGACGACGGCCTTCGACTCGAGTCCGTCGGTCTCCAGGTCGAAGCTGGCCATCTGGCGGGCCATCGCGGTGTAGCCCTCGTACGCCGGGGATTCGACGTTGTGCCAGGACAGGATCGCCTCCTTGAAGGCGTTGAACGACTTCACCATGAACGGCACGGCCAGGTCGCGCGCCTCCTCGTCGGTGTCGGCGATCAGCAGCGGGATGCTCACCGCGAACTTCGGCTTGCGCCCGGAGTCGCCGTGCTCCTCCAGGAACGCGTTGCGGTACAGCTCGACGTATTCGCGCTTGCGGGCCATCTCGTTCAGCTGGGTCGAGCTGATGAGCAGGTTGAAGCCCTTGCGGCCGGTCCAGTCGAAGCTCGCCGGGGTCGCCAGCGCGGCCACCCACACCGGCGGGCCGGGCTGCTGCACCGGTGCCGGGAGCGAGTTCGCCTTCTCGTAGGAGAAGAACGGCGTGTCCTCGGTGACGTCCTTCTCGTTCCACAGCCGCACGACGGCTTCGATCGTGGCGAGGAACCGTTCGCGGCTGGTGTCCATGTCGACGCCGAACGCCTCGAACTCGTACGGCAGGAAGGCGCGCGCGAACCCGACGTCCAGGCGGCCGCCGCTCATCACGTCGACCTGCGCCGCGTGCGCGGCGATCTGGATCGGGTGGTGGAACGACGCCTGGATGCCGCCGGTCATCAGGCGGATCGACTGGGTGCGCGCGGCCACGGCCGACAGGAAGGCCAGCGGGCTGGGGGAATATCCGCCGTAGGAGCGCAGGTAGTGCTCGGTCATCTTGACGTAGTTCAGGCCGAGCTGATCGGCGAGCACACTGACCTGCAGCACATCCTGGAAGTACTGCGAGGCGGTCGTGGTCTCCGGGTCGCAGTCCGGCAACAGCGAGACGCCATACTCCACGTTCTGATACCTCCGGCGAATAGGGTGACGAGCCTGGATGGGCCGGCTGCCAGCTTTTTCCCACCCGCGTCGCCCGCGATAGCCGCCCTACCAGGCCAACCCTGGGGGAACCCTTAAGGAGTCCCGCGCCCGGAGCTGAGGTTTTGCCTAGAGCCCCCATGCTAGCCCGGTTCCGCGCGTAAGGGGATGCGTAGCGTCACGGCAGCCGCTTCGGAAACGTTCGTCAGGAGAATTCGGTGACTCTGGGATATCTGTTCGGCGCGAACATCTCCGATCCCGACCCGGAACACGGCGCGAAGCTCTACGAGGCCTACCCGGCCATGCGCCGCTCCTACGAGCAGGTGCGCGACTGGACCGGCCTCGAACCGCGTGCTCTGCTGCGCGGCGAGTTCGAGCCCCGCGGCGACCACGACCGTTTCAGCCTCGCCGGCATCCGGCTGGCCGCGCTGGCCTTCGGCATCCACGACGTGCTCGCCGAGTCCGACATCCACCCCGGCGTCGCCGGCGGCATCAGCCTCGGCGGGCTGATCGCGAGCTCCGTCGCGGGCGCGGTGGACCGGCGCACGCTGTTCGACCTGCTGGTGCGCGAGGCCAAGACGCCGCTGCCCGACCCGGCGCCCCCGGCGCAGGGCGCGGCCATCGCCTTCCTCCCGGTGACCGAGGACCCGACGTTCTACTACGGCGACCGGCGGCCCGGCGTGTACCTCGGCGGCGACTTCGGCGTGCTCGCGAACGGCACCGCCCGGCTGCTCATGCTCAGCGGCACGGCCGAGGCCCTCGACAAGCTGGTCGCGCAGAGCCCGCCCGGCATGATCAGCGTCATCGACGGCCAGCCGTTCGCCGTGCACTCCCCGCTGCGCCAGTACGCGACCGACTTCATGGCACCCACGGTGGCGGCGATGGCGGTGGGCGACCCGCGGATCCCGGTGTGCTCGTTCCTCGAGGAGCGCGCGCTGACGACGGCGGACGAGGTCCGCGACCTGTTCCAGCGCAACAAGACCACCACGATGAGCCTGCCGCACGTGTGCGCCGGGATGAAGAGCCGGGGCGTCCGGCTCGCCTTCGTCCTCGGGCCCACGCTGCCCGCCGGCGTGCTCGACTTCCCGTTCCCCGTCGTGCGCATCACCGAGCCGCACCACGTCACCGAAGCCATGACCGCGATCTACGACTACGCCGTCGACCTGGTCGCCCCCGCCTGAACCCGAGCAAGGAGAAACCGTGAGCACCCGCACGCACGAACGTGCCAGCCTGACCGACCACTGGTTGTCCCTCGACCTCGACGCGTGGACGCGGCACGTGGTGCGGCGGCACTTCAACCCGGAGCTCGGCAGCCCGTACTGGCTGAAGCGGGCGACCGAGCTGGCGTTCGACCCGATGGACATCACGCGATACGACCAGCTCGCCGAGTTCGGCCCGTTCCCGCCCGGCGACCTGCGCGGCATGGACCCCGGCGACCTGGTGCCGCGCACCGTGCCGCGGCCGCTGATCGGGCGCGTCTGGGAGTCCGGCGGCACCACCGGCGACCCCGTGCGGGTGTTCTACACCGAAGACATGATGACCCACCGCGTCGAGTGGCGGCGCTGGTCCTACCTGTTCGACGGCTACCAGGCCGGCCGGACCTGGCTGCAGGCGACGCCGAGCGGGCCGCACCAGATCGGCAACGGCGCGATCGAGCTGTCCGAGCAGCTGGCCGGACTGGTGTACGGCATCGACATGGACCCGCGGTGGATCAAGCAGCTCATCCGCGCCGGCAAGATGAAGGAGCTGGGGGAGTACACCGAGCACGTGCTGGCGCAGATCGTCGACATCCTGCGCTCGCAGCACGTCCACTACCTCAACACCACGCCCGCGCTGCTGCAGAAGCTGATCGCGCGGCAGCCGGAGCTGGTCGCCGCGCTCGACGGCGTGCGCCTGGGCGGCACGCACATGAGCCCGCAGATGTACCAGGATTTCGTTCAGGCCCTCGACGGCGGGCTGGTGCGGTCGGGCTACGGCAACACCTTCGGCAACGCGGTGAGCCTGCACCCGGAGGACGGCGGTGCGATCCTTCCCTACGCGCCGACGTACCCGCAGGTGACGATGTCCGTGGTGGACCCGGCGGACTTCCGGCGGACTGTCGACAAGGGACAGTCGGGCCAGCTGAAGCTGACCGTGCTGCACGAAGACCTCTTCCTGCCCAATCTGCTGGAGCGCGACGAGGCGACCCGCTACGACACCAAGGGCGAGTGGCCGGTCGACGGCGTCTTCAACGTGCGCCCGCTGCAGGTCAGCCAGGCCGCGCCGGAAGGGCTCTACTGATGGCGGCGCCGAAGGTGGTCGTCGTCGGCGCCGGGGTCATCGGCGCCTCGGTGGCCTACCACCTCGCCCGGCGCGGCGCCCGCGTGCACTGCGTCGACCGCGCGGACCGGGCCGCCTCGGGCACCACGGAGGTCGGGTTCGCCACCGCGACGGCGTACCGGCGCTTCCCCAAGGCCTACTTCGACCTGAACCAGGCGGGCATCGCCGAACACGCGGCGCTGGCCGGCGAGTTCGCGCCCGCGCCGTGGTGGCACCGCACCGGGACGGTGGCGTGGACCGACGACGAGTCCTTCGCCGGCTACCTCGCGCAGCTCGACGAATGGGGCTGCCCGGTCGACCGGCACCCCGGCGCTTCGGCGGCCGACGTCCTCGGTTCGTCGGTCGTCTTCCCCGCCACGGGCACGGTCGCCGTGCTGCCTGCCGAGGGTTGGATCGACGCGGTCGCGTTCACCCGGCACCTGCTGGACGAAGCCGTTTCCCTCGGTGCCACGCTGGAACTGAACGCCGAAGTGACGTCGGTGTCGCGCGACGGCGTCGGGCTCGCGGACGGCCGCCGGCTCGAAGCCGACGTCGTGGTCAACGCCGCCGGCTCGGCCGCGGACGAGATCGGCGCGCTGGCCGGTGCCCGCCCGTTCCTCGGCCCGCCGCGGCGCAGCCTGATCGCGCACCTGCTCGTCGACGGCGACCCCCTCGAGTACATCCTGCGCGCGCCCGAGGTCAGCATCCGGCCCGACGGTCCCGGCCGCGTGGTCCTGCGCTCCGACCGCGTCGACCGCGGATTGCCCCCGCGTTCGGGCGCGCCGGACCCGGAGTACGTCAAGGACCTGCTGGACCGCGCGGCGAAGGTGGTGCCGTTGCTGGGCACCGCGACCGTGCGGACGGCCGAGGTCGTGGACGCGCGCTGCGCCCGTGACGAGCTGCCCAGCGTCGGCCCGCTGTCGGCGGTGCCGGGGTACTACGAGGCCGTCGCGAGTGCGGGGGTCACGCTGGGGCCGCTGTTCGGCCGCGCGCTGGCCGGCCGGATCGTCGACGGCGTGGGCGACGACCTGGTCGACGTCTTCACGCCGGACCGTTTCGGCGGTGCGGCGACAAGCTAGCAAGTTCCCCAAAAAATCCGCCGCATAATGATCTCGCACCGGGGAAAGCGGTGCGAAGGGGTGTAGCTCTCAATTGGCCAGAGCAGCGGTTTCCAACACCGACGGTTGCAGGTTCGAGTCCTGCCGCCCCTGCCCCGAACACCAGTGCCACCGGTCCCGGCCGGGCCCGCCGACCCGTTGGGAGTGACCGAGGTGACCATCTGGACCGAGCTGCTCGGCAGCCAGACCCACGTCCTCGGCGAGAAGCACCGGACCCGCGTCATCGAGTCCGGTGACGGGGAAGCCCTGGTCCTCTTGCACGGCGTCGGCGGCCACGCCGAGGCCTACTCGCGCAACGTGAACCGGCTCGGCCGGCACTACCGCGCGATGGCGATGGACCTGCTGTGGCACGGCTTCTCCGGCACGCCCGAGTTCACCCACGAAGCCGTCGGCACCTACGTCGAGCAGGTGCTCGACCTGCTGGACTCCCAGGGCATCGAGCGCGCGCACGTCGAGGGCGAGTCGCTCGGCGGCTGGGTCGCGCTGACGCTGGCGCTGGAGCACCCGGACCGCGTCGGGAAGCTGGTGCTCAACACCACCGCGGGCATCAAGTGGGCACCGGGCTCGGTCAACGAGCGGCCCGCCGAAGGGCGCGAGGCCCTGCGTGCGCGTTCGCTCGCCGCGATCGAGAACCCGACCGCGGAGACCATCCGCACCCGGCTGGAGTGGCTGATGGCCACCCCCGACCGGGTCACCGACGAGCTGGTCGAGGTCCGCCGCCGGATCTACGCCGAGCCGGCGACGAACGCCGCGCTGCGCACGGTGTTCGAGAACTCCTTCGGGTTCGGCTCCGGGCCGAACCGGAGGATCTCCGAGGAACGGCTGACGTCGGTGAGCGTGCCGACGCTGGTGCTGTGGTCGGACCACAACCCCGGCAGCGGGCCCGATGTGGGCCGCCGGATCGCGAAACTCATCCCGGGCGCGGCTTTCCACTGCGTCGCCGACGCCGCGCACTGGCCGCAGTGGGAGCAGCCCGAGGAACACGACCGCGTGGTCCTCGACTTCCTGGGCCGTGCGGAGTGACCAGCAGGAGGACGAACCCCATGCGCATCCGCAGTCTCGCCTACGTCGGACTGTCCACCAGGGAGGTTCCGGCGTGGCAGACGTTCGCCGCGGACGTCCTGGGCCTGCCCGGCCAGTGGGTCGACGACGGGCGCCTGCTGCTGCGCATGGACGAGCGGGCCTACCGCTTCGACGTGCGCCACGGCGACGGCGAAGGGCTGTCCTGGCTCGGCTGGGAGGTGGCGAGCGCCGCCGACCTGGCCGCGCTCGAACACGAACTGGCCGCGGCCGGTGTCGCGGTGACCCGGGCGACCGCCGAGGAGTGCGCCGACCGCCGCGTCGCGGGCATGGCGTGGCTCGAAGACCCCTCCGGGCTGCGCCACGAGCTCTTCTACGGGCAGGAGGCCGACTTCCGGCCGCTGCGCCTGACCCGCGCGCTGGCCGGCTACCGGACCGGCGAGCACGGGATGGGCCACGCCGTCGTCGGCGTCACGAACTACGCCGAGACGCTGGCGTTCCTGGTCGACACACTGGGCTTCGGGGTCAGCGACACGTTCAAGGGCTTCATCGCGTTCCTGCACTGCAACCCCCGCCACCACTCCCTCGCGCTGGTGGAGACCGACGAGCCCGGCCTGCGGCACATCATGCTGGAGACGACGACGCTCGACGACGTCGGCTCGACCCTCGACGTCGCCTTCGAACGCCGGATCGTCACGCGCACGCTGGGCCGGCACAGCAACGACCGGGCCGTGTCGTTCTACCTCGAAACGCCGTCGGGCTGGGAGATCGAGTACGGCTGGGACGGGATGGACGTCGACACCGCCGACTGGTCGACCCGGCAGCTGGCCGGGCCGACCAGCCTGTGGGGGCACCACCACGTGACCGGCACCGAGATCAAGACCTCATGACCCCCGACGCGATCGACCCGGACATCACCAAGCTGTCCGGCTGGCAGCGGGAATGGGTCAAGGCCGCCCGCGCCGAGGTCGACGAGGAAGAGCTGGCGCTGCTGTGCCAGGCGGCCACCGACATCCCCAGCCCGACCGGGTGCGAGCGGGAGCTGGCCGAGTACTTCCGCGACGTGATGACCTCGGCCGGGATCGACAGCCGGGTGCAGGCGATCGACGAACGCCAGGCCAACCTCGTCACCCGCGTCGGCACCGGCCGCACGGGCGCGCAGCTGCTCCTGCTGGCCCCGCTCGACACGGCGTTCGCGCCGGGCCCGGAGGACGCGCCGTGGCTCGGGGAACGGCCCCGCGCCGACTTCACGCTGCCCGCGCAGCGCTACGGCGACAAGGTCGTGGGGCTCGGTGCGGAGAACCCCAAGGCGTTCGCCAGCTGCGCGCTGGCCGCCGCGCTCGCCGTGCACCGCTCCGGCGTGCCGCTGGACGGGCAGCTGGTCGTCGCGCTCGTCGGCGGCAGCATGCCGGTGCTGGCCGGGGAGCTGTCCTCGCGGCGCAACTCGGGCATGGGCGTCGGCACCCAGTTCCTGCTGGACCACGGCCAGTGCTCCTCCGACCTCGCGATCGTGCTCAAGCCGGGCTACTCGGTGGTGCACGAGGAGGTCGGGTTCGTGATCTTCCGCGTCGTGGTGCACGGTTCGGTCGGCTACACCGGCAGCCGGCACAAGGGGCACTACACCAACGCGATCCTCGCCGGCGCCCGGATGATCGGGCGGCTGGAGAGCTGGTTCGCCGAGTACACCGCGCGCAACTCCTCGGGCCAGGTGGCGCCGCAGGGCGCGGTCACCGCGATCCGGGCCGGCGACGGGACCAAGCCGGCGTTCAACCCGGCGACCTGCGAGTTCTGGGTCGACCTGCGGGTCAACCCGCGCACCACGGTCAACGACGTGGCCGGCCAGTTCGAGGCGATCGTCGCCGAGCTGCGCGCGGCGGAACCGGCCGTCGGGATCGAGGTCGAGCTGGTGGCCGGCCAGGCGGGCTCGGCCACGCCCGCCGACAGCCCGGTCGTCACCCGGCTGGTCCGGGCCTGGGAAGAGGTCGAAGGCCGGCCGCACGTGCCGGGCAAGCCGGGCAGCGGGCTGTCCGACGGCGGCGTGCTGCGCCGCCACGGCATCCCGACCGCGCGGATCGGCCTGCCGATGCCCGCCGAACCCGGGCCGTTCGAAGGGTTTTCCATGGGCGTCGCGGACCTGCCCGCCATGCGCCGGCTGGTCGACCTGCTGGTCGGCGTCGTGGTGGACGTGACCACCCGGCAGCGCGCCGAACTGCGTGAGCCTCCCGCGAGCAGTCGAGGAGACAACTGATGACTGACACTGTCGACGAAGAGCAGGCCCGTCCGGCGCGGCGGCAGGCGACCGTCGGCGGCCCCGGCCGCCGGGACTGGTCGACGTGGCCGCGCTACGAGAAGGCGGCGCTCGGCTTCCGCGAGTACTGGTACCCGGTGGCGTGGTCGCGCAAGATCGGGTCGAAGCCGCGCGCGATCCAGGTGCTCGGCGAGAAGATCATGCTGATCCGCGACGGCGGCGAGGTCCGCGCACTGCACGACCGGTGCCCGCACCGCGGCGTCCCGCTGAGCCACAAGATGTCGTCGCAGGAGTTCCCCGGTACGTGGAGCTGCTGCTACCACGGCTGGACGTTCGACCTGGAGACCGGCGTCCTGGTCGCGGCGATCACCGACGGCCCGGAGTCGCCGATCTGCGGCAAGGTCACCGTGCGCACGTACCCGGTGCAGGAGGCCCGCGGCCTGGTCTGGGTGTGGCTGGGCGACGGCCCGGCCCGGCCGTTCGCCGACGACGTCCCGGAGGAGCTGCTCGACCCGGACGCGGTCGTCGTCGGCCGCATCACCGTGCGGGACGGCAACTGGCGCTTCGGTGCGGAGAACGGCTTCGACGACGGCCACGCGAAATGGCTGCACCGCAACGCGTTGTGGACCAAGCGGGTCAAGATGCCGGTGTGGAGCGAGATGAAGGTGATCCGCGACGGGCCGTGGATCACCCGCCGCAAGGACAAGATGCACTACAGCGCCTCGTTCCCCGGCCTCGGCGACTTCCCGAAGAAGAAGTGGTACCGGCGGCGCGAGGGCAACAAGACCAAGGTGTCGCTGCGGCTGCCGGGCACGCTGCGGGTGAAGTACGCGGAGTGGTCGCACTTCGAGTGGTGGGTGGCCGCGACGGCGGAGAACCACACGTACGTCCAGCTCGCCGTGATGAACCAGGGCAAGTGGCGCAACCGGAAGTTCTGGCTCTACTACTGGACGTGGGCCCGCTGGGTGTTCCACGGCATGTTCAACGACGAGGACCGGCTGATGGTGGAGGTCACCGACGCCCCGCCGGAGCGGCTGTACCGCCCCGACGTCTCGCTGACCGAGTGGCGGCGGATGGTCGAGGAGGAGGCCCGGCGCAGCCCGGTCGAGGAAGTCAAGGAGCGCCAGGCGGAGAAGAGGCGGGCGAAGCATGACTGAGCCGTTCCGGCTGGTGGTCGGGATGTCCGGCTCCAGCGGGGCGATCTACGGGATCCGCCTGCTGGAGATCCTCAAGGGGATGCCGGAGGTCGAGACGCACCTGGTGGTGACACCCGCCGCCCGGCAGACGATCGCCTTCGAGACGGACTGGAAGCCGGAGGACGTCGCGTCCCTCGCGGATTTCACTTACCGGCCGGGTGACATCGCGGCCCCGATCTCGAGTGGGTCGTTCCCGATCGACGCGATGATCGTGCTGCCGTGCTCGGTCCGGAGCCTCGGGGCGATCGCCTGGTCGCAGAACGACAGTCTTTTGGTGCGGGCGGCCGACGTGACGTTGAAGGAGCGGCGGAAGCTGGTCGTCGCGTTGCGCGAGACGCCGTTGCACCTGGGTCACCTGCGCGCGATGACTCAGGTGACCGAGATGGGCGGGATTCTGGCCCCGCTGATGCCGGCCTTCTACGGACGCCCGGCGACGCTCGGCGACTTGGTGGACCACCAGGTCGGGCGGTTGTGCGACCTGCTGGGGATCAAGCCGCCGGACGAGCTGGTCGAGCGCTGGCACGGCCCCTCGGCCCACTGACCCGCGCGGCGGCTCGGATGTCTTGAATGACTCATTCATGTCGTCGGACGAGGTGAATGACTCATTCAAGACGTTTGGCTGCCGGACGAGCTGGTCGAACGCTGGCACGGCCCCTCGGCCCACTGACCCGCACCGCTCCGCACCCCGGTCACCGAAGAAGGCCCCCTCCGCCGGAGGGGGCCTTCTTCGTACGTGGTGGAAGATCGCCCCCACCGGCGGTGGACCGGTGAGGGCGACCTTCAGTCCAGATAGGACGCCAGCGCGTCCCCGTCCTCCAGCAGCCCGCGGTGGTCCACCCGCGCCACCACTTCCGGCGGTACCCGGCACGAAGGCGGGAACACCGCCGGCGGCACGGGCTTCGTGCAGTCGAAGATCAGCTTGGTCTCCATCGGGCCCTTCTCCTCCCGGTTGTGCCCGTAGGTCACCGGGTTGAGCTGGCCGCCGAGGAAGCCCGGCATGATCGTCAGGTCGCGGTCCGCCTGGAAACGCGTCGCCAGGCACCACAGCGTCTCGACCTCGTTGAAGACGTCGACGTCGTCGTCCACCACGAACACGTGCTTCAGCAACGGATCCACCGCCAAGGCCGCGCACGCCGCGAGCTTCGGCTCGCCCTCCACGCGCTTGCTCATCGACAGGTACAGGTGCGACCGCGCCATGCCCGACAGCGGCAGGTGCACGCCGGTCACCGTGGGCACCGCTTCCTTGACCCGGCGGTAGATGCTGCCCATCCGGGGGAGGCCGCCCAGCATGCTGTGCTCGGTGTGGGCGTTGAACACGTCGACGAAGATCGGCTTGCGGCGCATGGTGATCGCGGTGATCTTCACGTACGGCTGCGGCCCGGTCCGGGTGTAGAACCGCGGGTACTCGCCGAACGGGCCTTCGACGGCCGTCGCGTCCGGGTCGGTGTCGATCACGCCTTCGATCACGATCTCCGCGCGGGCCGGCACCTCGAGGTCGACCGTCTTGCAGGGCACCATCTCCAGCGGTTCGCCGAGCAGGCCGCCGACGACGTCGAGCTCGCCGCCGATGCCCTCCAGCTTGGACACCGCGCCCATCAGCAGGGCCGGGTGGTGGCCGATGACCAGCGCCACCTCCATCGGCTTCTGCTGCTCGCGCAGCTTGCGCAGCACGTAAGCCGTGTGGTGGGCCGGGTTGACCTGGATGCCGACCTGGTCGCGGCCCTGCTGCTGGTGGCGGAAGATGCCCGCGTTGATCTTGCCGCTGTCCGAGTCGCGGCAGATGGTCACCGCCGAGGTGATGTACTTGCCCGCGTCCAGCTCCTGGTGCTTGAGCAGGGGCAGCAGGCCGACGTCGATGTCGTCGCCGGTGAGCACGACCTCCTGCACCGGCGCGGTCCCGGCCGGCACGGTGACCGGCTTGACGCCCGATCCCTCGCGCAGCGCGTATTCGGGCACCATCGAGTGCACGTCCGAGCCGATGCTGCGCGCGAGCCGCTCGTAGGTGCCGTGCAGGTTGATCAGCAGCGGGATGTCGGAGCCGCCGACGTTCTCGAACAGCACGGCGGGGAACCCCGGGTAGGCCGGGTCGTCCTCGAGCTTGTCGACGAGGGCGGTGACCTCGAACTCCGGGTCGACGTGCTTGCGCACGACCTTCACTTGCTCCGGCGTCGCCGAGTTCAGCTCGGCCAGGAATGTCCGCAGATCCTTTGCCATCAAACGCCTTCCGTTCGCCAGTGGCTCGCGAACCGAGTATCGGCCCCGGTCGGGGCGCCGGCGGGGCCGTCACGGCAAGAACTAGGGGAATGCTTCGTCCTGACTCCGGGGTGACGCCGGTCAGGGGTTTCCGGGTGCTAAATGGTCTCGTCCACGAAACCGCGCGTCGTCGTACGTCAGGAGAACGACATGACCGTCACCGCAGCGCCGCCCCGCGAAGCCGCGGCGGCCGAACTGGCCCGGTCCTGGGCCGAGGACCCCCGGTGGCGCGGAGTCCGCCGGGACTACTCCGCCGAGGACGTCCTGCGGCTGCGCGGCAGCGTGACCGAAGAGCACACGCTCGCCCGGCTGGGCGCGGAGCGGCTCTGGAACCTCCTGCACACCGAGGACTACGTCCACTCGCTGGGCGCGCTGACCGGCAACCAGGCCGTGCAGCAGGTGCGCGCCGGCCTCAAGGCCATCTACCTGTCCGGCTGGCAGGTCGCCGCCGACGCCAACCTCTCCGGCCACACCTACCCGGACCAGAGCCTCTACCCGGCCAACTCCGTCCCGCAGGTCGTGCGCCGGATCAACAACGCGCTGCTGCGCGCCGACCAGATCAGCTGGGCCGAGGACGAAAAGGACGCCCCGCACTGGCTGGCGCCGATCGTCGCGGACGCCGAAGCCGGCTTCGGCGGCGTGCTCAACGCCTTCGAGCTGATGAAGGGCATGATCGCCGGCGGTGCCGCCGGCGTGCACTGGGAAGACCAGCTGGCCGCGGAGAAGAAGTGCGGCCACCTCGGCGGCAAGGTGCTCATCCCGACCTCCCAGCACGTCCGCACGCTGCAGGCCGCGCGCCTGGCCGCCGACGTCTGCGACGTCCCCAGCCTCGTCATCGCCCGCACCGACGCCCAGGCCGCGAACCTCATCACCAGCGACGTCGACGACCGCGACAAGCCGTTCCTGACCGGCGAGCGCACCCCCGAGGGTTACCACCGCGTGCGCGGCGGCATCGAGCCGTGCGTCGCCCGCGGCCTCGCCTACGCGCCGTACGCCGACCTGCTGTGGATGGAGACGTCCAAGCCGGACCTCGAGGTCGCGCGCCAGTTCGCCGAGGCGATCAAGGCCGAGTACCCCGACCAGCTGCTGGCCTACAACTGCTCGCCGTCGTTCAACTGGAAGCAGCACCTCGACGACGCGACGATCGCGAAGTTCCAGCGCGAGCTGGGGCACATGGGCTACAAGTTCCAGTTCATCACCCTCGCCGGTTTCCACGCGCTGAACCATTCGATGTTCGCCCTGGCGCGCGACTACGCCGACGAAGGCATGACCGCCTACGTCGAGCTCCAGGAACGGGAGTTCGCCGCCGAGGCCGCCGGCTACACCGCGACGCGCCACCAGCGCGAGGTCGGCACCGGCTACTTCGACCTGGTGAGCACGGTCGTCAACCCGTCCAGCAACACCGTCGCGCTGATGGACTCCACGGAGAAGTCGCAATTCTACTGAGCAGGCGCCCGGTCATTCTGAGGATTTCCCCAAGCGGTTCCCTGCTAGAAACAAATCGACGACACATCAGCCACGCGAAAAACGGAATTCAGGACGGTTGCCCATGCGCATGCCCGAGAACCTCGAAGACATGGTTTACGGAGTCTATGGAACCACTGAAATCGCGGTGAAACCATGCCCGTTCACGCAGGCCGAGATCGATGAGCTCGAGACGACCAACGAAATGCTCATCTACGTGCCCCAGGAGATCTCCGAGGCGCAGATGATCGAGACCGGGAAGCTCAACACGAACTTCCGCTGGGAAGTCGAGCAGAACATGATCAAGAGCCCGATGACCGACGAGTCGCACTGGCTCGTCTGCTCGGCCTCGCCGATCCCCGAGATGCTCGGCCAGAGCACCCAGGCCATCTCGCGCGTGTACGACGAAGAGGGTCTCGACGGCATGGACTTCCGCCGTTACCTGGCCTTCGTGCTCACCTACCGCCACCTGACCAACGAGTACCCCGACTACCGCCAGTGGTGCCTGCTCGTCGGCGGCCACTACGACCGCAGCGGCATCTCGCTGGTCGGCTTCGACAAGTACGGCAACTTCGGCCACCACGGCTGGATGAAGAACTTCAAGGCCAAGATGTCCGGCGGCCGCTACGTCGCCTTCGCCCCGCGCAAGCACATCAACGCCGAGACCGAGCGCCTGGAGCGCCCCCGCCGTGGCTCGCGCAACAAGGCCACGCACGACGCGGGCACCGACTGACCTTTCCGAATTCCAGCACAACCCTGTGCGTGGAGCTGTGCCGTCACTGGAGGAAGAACCATGGCAGACGACGAGCGCGTGGACATCACGCGGAAGCTCGTTGAGTTCGTCGAGAAGCACCTGTTGGACGGCAAGGACGTGGGGGAACTGACCACGACCACGCCGTTGCTGGACTGGGGGCTGCTCAACTCGATCGAAACCACCCGGCTGGTCGCCTACATCCGTGAGGAGTTCTCCGTGCGGGTTCCCCCCACGGAGATGGTGGCCCGCCACTTCAAGGACATCGAAAGCATCGCCGACTTGGTGACATCGCTGCGCGCCCCGGTCGCCTGACCCCTGTTTCGGATCTTGAACGGAGAACCTGTGTCTTACGACTACGATGTCGGCATCATCGGCGGCGGGCCGGCCGGTTCCACGGCGGCCTCCTACCTGGCCAAGGCCGGCCTGTCGGTGGTGGTCTTCGAGGGCGAAACGTTCCCTCGCGAGCACGTCGGCGAGTCCCTCGTCCCCGCGGTCATCCCGGTGATGCACGACATCGGGGTCATCGGGAAGGTCGAGGCGGCCGGCTTCCCCCGCAAGTACGGCGCCGCGTGGACCTCTTCGGACACCCGCCCGACCAGCACGCTGGACTTCGACGCCGGCTCGCACGGCCTCGGCGTCGCGGAGATCGCCTACGAAGAGCGTGATCAGGACGGCGTCGACCGCGTCTACGCCTGGCACGTCGACCGCGGCCAGTTCGACTCGCTGCTGCTCAAGCACTCCGAGGAACTCGGCGCCAAGGTCTACCAGGGCGTCCGCGTCAACCGCGTCGACTTCTCCGACCGCGACCGGCCGGTGCTGCAGGCGAAGATCGGCGAGCAGCCGATCGAGGTCGCCGTCCGCGTCGTGCTCGACGCGTCCGGCCGCCAGACCCTGCTGGGCCAGCAGCTCAAGGTCAAGGTGCCGGACAAGGTGTTCAACCAGTACGCGGTGCACACCTGGTTCGAGGGCCTCGACCGCGCGTCGCTGGCGCGCCGTCCCGAGGACGCGGACTACATCCACGTGCACTTCCTGCCGCAGGAGAACACCTGGGTCTGGCAGATCCCGATCACCGAGACCATCACCTCGATCGGTGTCGTCACCCAGAAGGAGAAGTTCAAGGAGCACAAGGACGACCTCGAGGGCTTCTTCTGGAACTCCGTCGGCACCCGGCCGGAGATGCTGGACGCGCTCAAGAACGCCGAGCGCGTGCGGAAGTTCAAGACCGAGGGCGACTACAGCTACGGCATGAAGCAGATCGCCGGCGACTCGCTGGTGCTCATCGGCGACGCCGCCCGCTTCGTCGACCCGATCTTCTCCAGCGGTGTCAGCGTCGCGATGAACAGCGCGCGCCTGGCGGCCAAGGACGTCATCGCCGCGCACCAGGCGGGCGACTTCCGCCGGGAGCGGTTCGACAACTACGTCAACACCCTCCGCAAGGGCGTCAACATCTGGTACGACTTCATCTCGATGTACTACCGGCTGAACGTGCTGTTCACCGCGTTCATCGACGACGACCGCTACCGCAAGGACGTCATCCAGATGCTCCAGGGCGACGTCTACGACGCCGAGGAGCCGGCGGCCCTGACCGCGATGAAGGAGTACGTCGCCGCCGTCGAGGCCGACCCCACGCACCTGTGGCACGGCCACCTCGGCAGCCTCAAGGCGTCTTCTTCGGCGCTGGCGCTGTTCTAGCCCACCCCCGGTCGTGAGTGTTCAGGGCGGTTCTAACCGCCCTGAACACTCACGACCCCTTTTCCGGCAGCGTGATCGGAGAGGTCAGTCATGTCATCGCTCGACGAGCGCACCGCCGAGTCCGCCGCGCCCGCGGCCACCCCGAAGGGTCGCGCGTGGATCTCCTACCTGGCCATGGTGGTCCTCCCGGTCGTGGCCGCCTTCTTCCTGCTGCGCACCGGGGGCGGTGACGGCCACGCCCCGACCGGGCACACCGGCGGCGCGGCCGACCCGGTGGCCAAGCTGCTGTTCGCCCTGCCGGTGATCTTCCTGGCCTGCCGGCTGCTCTCGGCGGTCGCGCGGCGGCTGGCGCAGCCGACGGTGATCGGCGAGATCTTCGCCGGGATCCTGCTCGGGCCGTCGTTCCTCGGCTGGGTGTGGCCCGCGGCCTACCACTGGATCTTCCCCGACTTCCTGGCCTCGACGATCAACACGTTCGCCCAGATCGGGCTCGTGATCTTCATGTTCCTGGTCGGCTACGAGCTCGACGTCGAGCTGGTCCGCCGCCGCAGCAAGGCCGCGGTGCTGGTGAGCCACGTCAGCGTCGCGATCCCGTTCCTGTCCGGGGTGCTGCTCGCGTTCGTCCTCCACCCGACCCTCGGCGCCGGGGTCGCCCGGCTGCCGTTCGCCCTGTTCCTCGCGATTTCGATGAGCATCACGGCGTTCCCCGTGCTGGCCCGGATCATCACCGACCGCAAGATGACGAAGCTGCCGATCGCCGCGCTGGCGCTGAGCTGCGCCGCCGTCGACGACATCACCGCGTGGTGCCTGCTGGCCCTCGTGGTCGCCATCGCAAGCGCGACCTCGATGGCCGCCACGCTGCTGACCGTGGGCCTCACGATCGCGTTCTTCGCGTTCATGCTGTTCGTCGTGCGCCCGCTGCTGCGCCGGCTGTTCGCGCCCACCGAGCAGGGCCAGAAGGCGCTGCCGACGACGGCGGTGGTGTCCGTGCTGCTGGCCGGGCTGCTGCTGTCCGCGCTGGCCACCAACGCCATCGGCATCCACCCGATCTTCGGCGCGTTCCTCTTCGGCGCCGTGACGCCGCGCGGATCGCTGCCGATCCGCCAGGCCACCGACCAGATGCACGCGCTGACGGTCACCCTGCTGCTGCCGCTGTTCTTCGTCTACACCGGGCTCCGCACGAAGTTCGACCTCATCGGGTCCGACCCGACGCTGTGGCTCTGGTGCCTGCTGATCGTCGCGGTGGCGATGCTCGGCAAGTGGGGCGGCAGCCTCATCGCCGCCCGGCTGTCCGGCATCGGCAAACGCGACGCGTGGTCACTGGGCGCGTTGATGAACTGCCGCGGGCTCACCGAGCTGGCGGTGCTGAACATCGGGCTCGACCTCAAGGTGATCAGCCCGACGATGTTCGCGATGCTGGTCGTCATGACGCTGGTGACCACCGTGGCCACCTCGCCCGCGCTCTCGCTGATCGAGCGCTACAAGCGCCGGGGCGCGGAACCCCTTCCCGCCGCGTAGGAGCCGGTCATGACCGACGCACGGGACATCGCCTTCCTGCCCTACCCGGCCTACGGGCACATGACCCCGGCGCTGCCGGTGGTCGCCGAGCTCGTCCGCCGCGGCCACCGGGTCACCTGCTTCACGTCCGACGAGTTCGCGGACCGGGTCGTCGCGCTCGGCGCCCGGGCCGCGGCCTTCGGCTGCGACCTCTCCACCGCGCAACCGGACATCACCGACGCCGACGAAGCTGCCAAGGCGCCGCTGCACCTGCTGGAACAGAGCATGGCCGTGCTGCCCGCCGTGGAGCGCGTCTTCGACCGGCGCGCGCCGGACCTGCTCGTCTACGACACGACGCTGTGGGCGCCGGGGCGGCTGCTGGCCCGCAAGCACGAGCTGCCGACGGTGCAGCTCTCGGCCACCGTGGCGTCCAACGAGCACTTCTCGCTCACCCAGGAGAACCAGACCTTCGGCGAGGCGGTCGACCCGGCGCACCCGGCGATCGCCCGGTTCGTCACGCGCCTGGGCGAGCACCTCGCCGCCCACGGCCTCGGGGACCTGACGCTGGAGGAGTTCTTCACCGGCGGCGACGAGTTCACGCTGGTGTTCCTGCCGCGCGCGTTCCAGCCGGCCGGGGGGACCTTCGACGAGCGGTTCGCCTTCGTGGGACCGCCGGCCGGCTCGCCGGCGTCGTCGTGGCGGCCACCCGCCGACGGGCGCCCGGTCGTGCTGATCACCCTGGGCACGACCGTCAACGACCGGCCGGAGTTCTTCCGCACCTGCGCCGAAGCGTTCGCGGACGTGCCGTGGCAGGTGGTTCTGACCCTGGGCAAGCGCGTGGACCCGGCGACGCTGGGGCCGCTGCCGTCCCATGTGGAGGCCCATCGCTGGGTGGCGCACGGCGACGTCCTGCCGCACTGCTCGGTGTTCCTCTGCCAGGGCGGGATGGGCAGCCTGATGGAGGCGCTGTCGTTCGGCGTCCCCGTGATCGCCGTGCCGCACCACCCGGAACAGCACATCAACGCCCGGCAGATCCGGCGCCTCGGCCTGGGTGCCTCGCTGGACAAGGAAACCGTGACCGCCGAACGGATCCGGGACGCGGTGCTCGCCGTGGACCAGGACGAGGCCGTGCGCCGCCGCGTCCAGCTCATGCGGCGCGAGGTGCACGCCGCGGGCGGGGCGGTCCGCGCCGCCGACGAGATCGAGGCCAGGGTCGCCGCCGCGAACCTGACCGGAGGGAGCCGGAAGTGACCGAGCCGTCGTCGTTGCCCGTCAAGCGGAGCTGCCCGTTCGACCCGCCCGACGAATACCGGGCGCTGCGGGGGATCAGTCCTCTGGCGTTCGACGCCAGTCCCGGCCCCGCCACCGGCTGGCTGGTGACGAAGCTCTCCGACGTCCGCGCGGTGCTCGCCGACGCCCGGTTCAGCCACCGCAACGACCTCGTCGCGCTCGCCGTGCCGCCGCCGTTCCCGATGGACACCTACGAGCCCGAACCGGCCGCGCCCGGCGCGTTCCCGAAGATGGACGGCGCGGACCACGCGCGGTACCGGAAGCTGATCGCGAAGTACTTCACCGTGCGGCGCACCCGGGAGCTGGTCCCGGCCGCGGAGCGGATCGCCGGCGAGCTGCTCGACGCGATGGCTTCGCGGGGAACGGAAGCCGAGCTGGTCACCGCCTACGCCGAGCCGCTGGCCACCCGGCTGATGTGCGAGCTGGTCGGTGTCCCGGAGGTGGACCGCGAAGAACTGCTGCACCACCTGAACGTCGTGGCCCGGATGCGGTACTCGCTGGAAGAGCTGGTCGCCGCGATCACGGTCGTCGGCGGCACGCTGGAGCGGCTCGTCGACGCGGCGTTCGACGACCCGGGCGACGACATGCTCGGCGAGCTGGCCCGCACCGGCGAACTGGACCGCCCGGAGCTGGTGAACCTGGCCTGGGCGCTCGTCGGCGGCGGGTTCGACACGACGACGAACATGCTGGCGCTGGGCACTTTCGCGCTGTTGGAGCACCGCGACCAGCTCGAGCGGTTGCAGCAAGGACCGGCGTTGTGGCCCAACGCCGTGGAAGAACTGCTGCGCTACCTGACGGTCTCGCACCTCGGCGCGAGCCGGGCGGCGCTCGAGGACGTCGAGGTCGGGGACCAGGCGATCCGCGCGGGCGAGACCGTGGTGGTCGCGCTCCCGGCGGCCAACCGCGACCCCGAGCGCTTCCCGGACCCCGACCGGCTCGACATCGGCCGGGTGACCCAGGGCCACGTCGCGTTCGGCCACGGCGTGCACCAGTGCATCGGCCAGCACCTGGCCCGGTTCACGATGCAGGTGGGGTTCGAGGCGCTCTTCACGCGCTTCCCGGCGCTTCGGCTGGCGGTGCCGCAGGAGCAGGTCCCGCTGCGCGACGACATGTTGCACTACGGGGTGCACGCGCTGCCCGTCACGTGGTCGTGAGTGGGAAACAGGGTTAGAACCCTGTTTCCCACTCACGAGCCCTAGGCACCGCACTAGACCTGACCTGTCCGCCGTGGACAGCGTTGTGACGCCTGTGTTGCCGTGGAGGCCGAGCAGTCGCCACAGGAAGGAATCTCCCCCGCCGATGGAGCGTGAGATGACGGGTTTTGCGAGCACTCCGGGCGAGCCGGTCGCCGTGGTCGGGCTTTCCTGCCGCTTCCCGGGCGCGGACGGGCCCGCCGCCTTCTGGCGGCTGCTGACCGAGGGCCGCAGCGCGATCACCGACGTCCCCGCCGGGCGGTGGGACGCCGCGGAAACCGGCGTCCGCCGCGGCGGGTTCCTCGACGACGTCGACCGCTTCGACGCCGCGTTCTTCGGCATCTCGCCGCGCGAGGCCACCGCGATGGACCCGCAGCAGCGGCTGGTGCTGGAACTCGCGTGGGAAGCCCTGGAGCACGCCGGGATCGTGCCCGCGAGCCTCGGCGGGAGCGCCGCGGGCGTGTTCGTCGGCGCGATGTGGGACGACTACGCCGCGCTCGTGCACGCGAGCGACCCCGAAGCGATCACCCACCACACCATCACCGGCGTCCACCGCAGCCTGCTGGGCAATCGCGTCTCCCACCTGCTCGGCGTGCACGGCCCGAGCTTCACCGTCGACTCCGGCCAGTCGTCCTCGCTCGTCGCGGTCCACCTGGCGGTGCAGAGCCTGCGCCGCGGCGAGTGCCCGGTCGCGCTGGCGGGCGGGGTCAACCTGATCTTCTCGCCGGGCAACGCCGTCACCACGGCGAAGTTCGGCGGGCTGTCCCCGGACGGCCAGTGCTTCACCTTCGACGCCCGCGCCAACGGTTTCGTGCGCGGCGAGGGCGGCGGGCTCGTCGTCCTCAAGCGGCTTTCGCAGGCCCAGGCCGACGGCGACGAGATCCTCGGCGTCATCCGCGGCACCGCGGTCAACAACGACGGCGCCGGCGACGGCCTGACCGTCCCGGACGCCCGGGCCCAGGCCGCGGTCGTGCGCGGCGCCCACGCCGACGCCGGGATCGAGCCGGCCGCCGTCGGGTACGTGGAGCTGCACGGGACCGGGACGAAGGTCGGCGACCCGATCGAGGCGGCCGCGCTGGGCGAGGTCTTCGCCGCCGGGCGGGACGAGCCGCTGCCGGTCGGTTCGGTCAAGACCAATGTCGGGCACCTGGAAGGCGCGGCGGGCATCGCCGGGCTGCTCAAGGCCGTCCTTTCCCTGCGCCACGCCACGCTGCCCGCGAACCTCAACTTCGCGACGCCGAACCCGGCGATCCCCTTGGCCGAGCTGAACCTCCGGGTCGTGACCGAGAACGCCGGCTGGGCCGCCGAGCGCCGGATCGCCGGGGTCAGCTCGTTCGGCATGGGCGGGACCAACGCCCACGTCGTGCTCGAAGCGGCCGAGCCCGTCGCACCCCGCGCGACGACGGACGCGGCGGCGCCCTGGCTGCTCTCGGCCCGCACGGCTGCGGCGCTGCGGGCACAGGCGGCTCGCCTGCTGTCGCATGTGGACGAACACTCGGAACTGTCCGCCGTGGACATCGGGTGGTCGCTGGCGACCCGGCGCACGGCCTTCGAGCACCGCGCAGTCGCCGACGGTCCGGACGCGCTGCGCGCGATCGCGAACGGCATGGGCGTCACCCAGGGCGTCACGGCCACGAGCGACGACCGTGTCGTCTTCGTCTTCCCCGGCCAAGGCGGCCAATGGGCCGGGATGGCCGCCGAACTGCTCGACGCTTCACCGGTGTTCGCCACAAGGCTGGCCGAGTGCGCCGCCGCGCTCGCGCCGCACCTCGACTGGAACGTCGTCGACGTCCTGCAGGAGATGCCCGGGGCGCCTTCGCTCGACCGCACCGACGTGCTGCAGCCGGTGTTCTGGTCGGTCGCGGTGTCGCTGGCCGCCGAGTGGCGGGCGCGCGGGGTCGAACCCGCCGCCGTGCTCGGGCACAGCCAGGGCGAGCTCGCCGCCGCCGTCGTCGCGGGTGCGTTGTCGCTGGACGACGCGGCGCGGATCGTCGCGCTCCGCGCCAAGCTGCTCGCCGAACGGATGGCGGGCCACGGCGGGATGCTGTCGGTCGACCTGCCGGTCGCGGCCGTGACCGAGCTGCTGGAGGCCTACTCCGGCCGCCTGTCGGTCGGTGCGGTGAACGGCCCGGCGACCACCGCGGTCTCCGGCGACCTCGACGCCCTCGACGAGCTGCAGGCCGAGCTGACCGCGCGCGAGGTGCGCTCGCGCCGGATCGCCATCGCCTACGCCTCGCACTCGGCGCAAGCCGAGCCGCTGAAGGACGAGCTGCTCGGGTTGATCGCCGGGATCCGGCCGATGCCTTCGGACGTGCCCTTCTACTCCTCGACCGCGGGCGGCCTGCTCGACACCGAACGGCTCGACACCGATCACTGGTTCGCCAACCTGCGACAGCCGGTGCTGTTCGACCCGGCCATCCGGGCCGCGCTGGACGCGGGCATCGGCGTGTTCGTCGAGGTCAGCCCGCACCCGGTGCTCGTCGGTGGCGTGCTGGCGACTGCGGCCGACGCCGACCGGCCCGCCGCCGCGGTCGGCACGCTCCGCCGCGGCGACGGCGGCCCCGCGCGCTTCACCACGTCGGTCGCCGAGCTGTGGACCCGCGGCGGCGGCGTCGACTGGACGGCCGCCTTCCCCGGCGCGCGCCCGGTCGACCTGCCGACGTACGCCTTCCAGCGCGAGCGCTTCTGGCTCGACGCCGAACCCGCCGAAACCGTCGGTACTCACCGATACGCTGGAAACCGGGGGCCGGAGGCACACCCGGACACTCCCACACAGCCGGCCCAGGACCTTCTCGAAACCGTCCGCGCGCACACCGCACTGGTGCTCGGCCACCCCGGCCCGGACGCCATCGACCCCACGACCTCCTTCAAGGACCTCGGGTTCGACTCGATCATCGGCGTCGAGCTGTGCGAGCGCCTGTCCGCCGCGACCGGCCGCAAGGTGCCCGCCACCTCGGTCTTCGACCACCCGACCCCGGCCCGGCTCGCCGCGATGCTGCGTGACGAGCCGGCCGCGGCCTCCCCGGCTGTCGCGGCCCGCGCCGACGAGCCCATCGCGATCGTCGCGATGAGCTGCCGGTACCCGGGCGGCGTGCGGTCGGCGGACGAGCTGTGGCAGCTCGTCGCCGACGGCCGCGACGTCATCGGTGGCCTGCCCGCCGACCGCGGCTGGGACCTCGACACCCTGTACGACGCCAACCCGGGCAAGGCCGGCAAGACCTACGCGCGCCACGGCGGCTTCCTCACCGACGTCGCCGAGTTCGACGCGGACTTCTTCGGGATCTCGCCGCGCGAAGCCCTCGCCATGGATCCGCAGCAGCGGCTGCTGCTGGAAACCACGTGGGAGGCCTTCGAGCACGCGGGCATCGACCCGGCGTCGCTGAAGGGCAGCCGCACCGGTGTCTACGTCGGCGCCACCTCCTCCGAGTACGGCCCGCGCCTGTTCGAAGGCGGCGAAGGCTTCGACGGGCACCTGCTCACCGGCACCACCGGCAGCGTCGCTTCCGGCCGGCTGGCCTACGTCCTCGGACTGGAGGGCCCGGCGCTGACGGTCGACACCGCGTGCTCGTCTTCGCTGGTCGCGCTGCACCTCGCCGTGCGTGCGCTGCTCGCGGGGGAGTGCTCGCTGGCGGTGGCCGGCGGCGCGGCCGTGATGGCCAGTCCCGGCATGCTCGTCGAGTTCAGCCGCCAGCGCGGCCTCTCCCGCGACGGCCGCTGCCGGGCGTTCTCGGCCGACGCGGACGGCACGGGCTGGGCCGAAGGCGCCGGTGTCGTGCTCGTCGAGCGCTTGTCCGACGCGCGCCGTCTCGGCCACCCCGTGCTCGCCGTCGTGCGGGGCACGGCGGTCAACTCCGATGGCGCGTCGAACGGCTTGACCGCGCCGAACGGTCCCTCGCAGCAACGCGTGATCCGCTCCGCGCTGGCCGACGCCGGGCTCGCACCGTCCGAAGTGGACGTCGTCGAGGCCCACGGCACCGGAACCCCGCTGGGCGACCCGATCGAAGCCCAGGCGCTGATCGCCACCTACGGCCAGGACCGCGAACGGCCGCTGCTGCTCGGCTCGCTGAAGTCGAACCTCGGCCACACCCAGGCCGCGGCCGGTATCGGCGGTGTGATCAAGATGGTCCAGGCCCTGCGCCACGGCGTGGTACCGCGGACTCTGCACGCCGACGAACCCAGCCCGAAGGTGGACTGGTCCGCCGGTGCCGTGACCCTGGCATCGGCGGAGCAACCGTGGCCGGAGACCGGTGCACCCCGCCGCGCCGGTGTGTCCTCGTTCGGCATCAGCGGCACCAACGCGCACGTCATCGTCGAGCAGGCCCCGGAAGCCACCCCGGTTGTGTCCGAAGAGGACACCTTGGGTGTGTGGGTCCTGTCCGGCCGCACCGAAGCCGCGGTCGCCGACCGGGCGTTGGAGCTGGCTGAGACTAAACACGGCGTCGCCGACGTCGGCTGGTCCCTCGCCGCGACGCGGACCGCCTTCGAACACCGGGCCGCCGTGGTCGGCGAACGCGCCGAGCTCCTGGCGGGCCTGGGTGAGATCGCCGCGCGGACTCCGGGCGCGTCCGTGGTCACCGGCGTCACCGGCCCGGTGGGACGCACGGTCTTCGTGTTCCCGGGCCAGGGCGCGCAGTGGGCCGGGATGGCGGCCGGGCTGCTCGACGAGTCGCCGGTCTTCGCGGACCGGTTCGCCGAGTGCGCGGCGGCTCTGGAGTCCTTTGTCGACTGGTCGCCTTTCGAGATCCTCCGCGAAGGCACGTTGGACCGCGTCGACGTCGTGCAGCCCCTGTCGTGGGCGGTGATGGTCTCGCTGGCGGCGCTCTGGCAGTCGTACGGAGTCACACCGGATGCCGTAGTCGGTCACTCGCAGGGCGAGATCGCCGCGGCCGTCGTCGCGAGTGGACTGTCTCTTGAGGACGGTGCACGTGTGGTCGCGTTGCGCAGCAAGGCCATCGCCGCAGGTCTCGCGGGCCAGGGTGGGATGGCGTCGATCGCGCTGGACGCCGAGCGGGTGACGGCCCTGCTCGACGACCGGATCTCGATCGCCGCGTACAACAGCCCGTCGTCGACCGTCGTGGCCGGTGACCCCGCTGCCTTGCAGGAACTGGTCGCCCGCTGCGAAAGCGACGGCGTCCGCGCGCGGGTGATCCCGGTGGACTACGCATCGCACTCGGCGCACGTCGAGGCGATCGAAGCCGAGCTGCGCGAGGTCCTGGCTCCGATCCGGCCCCGCACCGGTGACGTCCCGTTCTACTCCACCGTGACCGCCGAACCGGTCGACACCGCGACCCTCGACGCCGGCTACTGGTACCGCAACCTGCGTCAGGCGGTGCGGTTCCGTGACACCGCCGAGGTCCTCGCCGAGCGCGGGCACCGGTTCTTCGTCGAGGTCAGCCCGCACCCCGTGCTCGGCGGCGGCCTCCAGGAGACCCTCGAAGAAGCGGCCGTGGTGGGCACGCTGCGCCGCGGCGAAGGCGGCCTCCGCCGGTTCCTGCTCTCGGCGGCGCAGCTGTGGGCGCGCGGCCACGACGTCGACTGGTCGGCCCTCTACCCGGACCCGCGCACCGTCAGCCTGCCGACCTACCCCTTCCAGCGGCAGCGTTTCTGGCTCGAACCGGCGGCCAAGCCTGCCGACGACAGCGGGTTCTGGACCGCGCTCGACGACGACACGCTCGGCCTCGCCGACGACACGCCGTGGCGCGACGCCCGGGCCGCGCTGACCCGCTGGCGGCGGCAGGCCGATCTGGACACCTGGCGCCACCGCATCGCCTGGCGCGCCCTGCCCGAGCCGCCCGCAGCGCAGCTCACCGGAACCTGGCTGGTGGTCACGCCCAGCGCGGGTGCCCTCGCCGGGCTCGACGCCGACCTCGTCGAGGTGCTCGTCACCGCCGACGACGACCGCGCCACCCTCGCCGAGCGGCTGACCGGCCGGACGCCCGACGGAGTCCTCGCGCTGGGGACCTCCGACGACCCGGTCCACGCGGTCACCAGCGCGGCCGTGCTCGTCCAAGCGCTCGGGGACACCGGGATCGACGCACCGCTGTGGTACCTGACCCGCGGCGCGGTCGCCCCGCTCGACACCGACTCGCCGCCGCAGCCGGCGCAGGCCGCGGTCTGGGGTCTCGGCCGGGTGGCCGCGCTGGAACACCCCGGCCGCTGGGGCGGGCTGATCGACCTGCCGGAGACCTGGGACGCCGAGTCCGCCGCCCGGCTGGCCGCCGTGCTGGCCGGCGACGAGGACCAGGTGGCGATCCGGCCGTCCGGCGTGTTCGCCCGCCGGCTGGTCCCCGCGTCCCTGCGGGGCACGGCCCCGGCCCCGGCCTGGGAGACCCGGGGCACGGCCCTGGTCACCGGCGGCACGGGAGCACTGGGCCGGCAGCTCGCCCGCTGGCTCGTCGCCCGCGGTGCCGAGCACGTCGTCCTGACCGGCCGCCGCGGCGCCGACGCCCCCGGCGTGGCCGACCTGCGGGCCGAGCTGGGCACCCGCATCAGCGTCGTGGCCTGCGACGTCACCGATGCCGACGCCGTCCGCGGAGTCGTCGAGAGCATCCAAGACCTCCGGACCGTCGTCCACGCCGCCGGTGTCGGCACGCTCGCCGCGCTCGACGACACCGATCCCGAGGCGATCGCCGAGGTCCTGCGCGGCAAGGTCCTCGGCGCGCAGCACCTCGCCGACCTGCTCGGCGACCGCGAGCTGGACGCCTTCGTGCTCTTCTCCTCGATCTCCGGCGTGTGGGGCGTCGCCGACCACGCGGCCTACGCCGCGTCGAACGCCTACCTCGATGCCCTCGCGCTGCGCCGCCGGGCGCTCGGCCGGACCGCGCTGTCGGTGGCCTGGGGCCCCTGGGCCGGGGGCGGCATGATCGCCGAGACCCTGCACGACGTCCTGGCCCGCCGCGGTGTCCCGGTCATCGAGCCGGACGCGGCGCTGACCGGCCTGGGGCAGGCCCTGGACCACGACGAGACGTTCGTCGCGCTGGCCGAGATCGACTGGCCGGTGTTCGCCGAGGTCTTCTCCGCCGTCCGGCCGAGCCCGCTGCTCGCCGAGCAACCCGAGGTCAAGCGGCTCCGCGAGGAGACGCCGGACGCGTCCGGCTGGGCCGAGCAGCTGGCCGCCCTGGCCGGGCCGGAGCGCGAAAAGCTCGTGTCCGCTTTGGTCCGGCAGCAGGTCGCCGCCGCGCTCGGGCACGCGAGCCCGGAGACCGTCGACGTCCGGCGCGCGTTCAAGGACCTCGGCTTCGACTCGCTCACCGCCGTCGAACTGCGCAACCGGCTGAGCGCGGCGACCGGGCTGAAGCTGCCGAGCACGCTGGTGTTCGACCACCCGACGGCCGCACTGCTGGCCGAGCACCTGCTGGCCGAGGTGGCTCCGGAGTCCACTGTGGACGCAGCACCGGCGCCGGTCGCGGTGGCCGACGACGACCCGATCGCCATCGTCGCGATGGGCTGCCGCTTCCCCGGCGGAGTCACCTCACCCGAGCAGCTCTGGACGCTGCTGACCGACGGCGTCGACGCCATCTCCGGCCTGCCCGCCGACCGCGGCTGGGACCTCGGCTCGCTCTACGACACCGACGCGACCCGGCCCGGCACGACCTACGCCCGCCACGGCGGGTTCCTCGCCGACGCCACCCGGTTCGACCCGGCGTTCTTCGGGATCTCGCCGCGCGAAGCCGTCGCGATGGACCCGCAGCAGCGGCTGCTGCTGGAGGTCTGCTGGGAGGTGTTCGAGCGCGCCGGGATCGACCCCACCGCGCTGCACGGCACCCCGGCCGGGGTGTTCGTCGGCATGACCGACCAGGCCTACGGCTCGGGCAGTGGCTCCGAGGGCGAGGACTACCTGGTCACCGGCGCGGTGGCCAGCGTCGCCTCCGGCCGGATCGCCTACGTCCTCGGCCTCGAGGGCCCGGCCGTCACGGTCGACACCGCGTGCTCGTCGTCGCTGGTCGCCCTGCACCTCGCGGCGCAGTCGCTGCGCTCGGGCGAGTGCTCGATGGCGCTCGCCGGCGCGTCGATGGTGATGTCGACGCCGAGCCAGTTCCTCGGCTTCAGCCGCCAGCGCGGGCTCGCGCCCGACGGCCGCTGCAAGCCGTTCGCCGCCGCCGCCGACGGGTTCGCCCTCGCCGAGGGCGTCGGCGTCCTGCTGGTCGAGCGGCTGTCCGACGCGCGCCGCCACGGGCACCCGGTGCTCGCGGTGCTGCGCGGGTCGGCGATCAACTCCGACGGCGCGTCCAACGGCCTGACCGCGCCCAACGGCGGGTCCCAGCAGCGCGTCATCCGCGCCGCGCTGGCCGGTGCGGGCCTGCGGCCGTCCGAAGTGGACGTCGTCGAGGCGCACGGGACCGGGACCCCGCTGGGCGACCCGATCGAAGCGCAGGCGCTGATCGCCGCGTACGGGCCGGACCGCGAACGGCCGCTGCTCGTGGGGTCGCTGAAGTCGAACCTCGGGCATACCCAGACCGCGTCCGGTGTCGCCGGGGTGATCAAGATGGTCGAGGCGATGCGGCACGGGCAGCTGCCGAAGACCCTGCACCTCGACGAGCCGACCGCGGAGGTGGACTGGTCGTCCGGCGTGGTCGAGCTGACGGCCGAGAACCGCGCGTGGCCGGAGACCGGGGCCCCGCGGCGCGCGGGCGTGTCGGCGTTCGGCATCAGCGGCACCAACGCGCACGTGATCCTCGAACAGGCACCGGAAGAAGCTCCGGTCGACGCACTGCCGGACACCGTGGGCACCTGGGTGCTGTCGGCCCGGTCCGAGGCGGCCGTGCGCGAGCAGGCGGCGGCACTGGCCGAGTGGGCCGGGCACGGCGTGGCGGAGATCGGCTGGTCGCTCGTCAGCACCCGGCCGGCGTTCGAGTACCGGGCCGCGGTCGCCGGCGACCGGGACGAGCTCCTGGCCGGGCTGCGCGCCCTGGCCGCGGGCGGCCCCGTGACCACCGGGACCACGGGGGAGACCGTCTTCGTCTTCCCCGGTCAGGGCGCGCAGTGGGTGGGCATGGCGGTCGACCTGCTCGGCGAATCGCCGGTCTTCGCCGAGCGGATCGCGGAGTGCGCGGCCGCGCTGGCCCCGTTCGTGGACTGGTCGCTGACCGACGTCTTGGGTGACGCGGAAGCCCTGGAACGGGTCGACGTCGTGCAGCCGGCGTCGTGGGCGGTGATGGTGTCCCTGGCGGCGCTGTGGCGGGCGCACGGGGTCGAACCCGACGCCGTCGTCGGGCACTCGCAGGGCGAGATCGCGGCCGCGGTGGTCGCGGGTGGACTGTCCCTCGAGGACGGTGCGCGGGTGGTGGCGTTGCGCAGCAAGGCGATCGCCGCCGGGCTCGCGGGCCGCGGCGGGATGGCGTGGATCGCCGCCCCGGAAGCCGAGGTCGCCCTGCTGCTGGAGCCGTACGCCGGCCGGATCTGCGTCGCCGCGGTGAACGGGCCGGGCTCGGTCGTCGTCTCCGGCGAAGCCGAGGCCCTCGAAGCGCTGCTCGCCGATGCCGGTGAGCTGCGGGTCCGCCGGATCCCGGTCGACTACGCCTCGCACTCGGCCGCGGTCGAGACGATCGAAGCCGAACTGCTCGAGGTCCTCGCGCCGGTCCGGCCCCGGACGTCGGCGATCACCTACATCTCCGGCGTCACCGGCGAGCCGGTCGACACCGCCACGCTCGACGCCGGGTACTGGTACCGCAACCTGCGTCAGCCGGTGCGGTTCCACGACGCCACGAAGACGCTCATCGAGGCCGGGCACCGGTTCTTCGTCGAGGTGAGCCCGCACCCGGTGCTCGGCGGCGGGATCGAAGAGACTCTCGACGAGGCGGAGGAGAGTGCCGCCGTCGTCGGCACCCTGCGGCGCAACGCGGGCGACCTCCGGCGGTTCTTCACCTCGCTGGGGCAGCTTTGGGCGCACGGCCACGACGTCGGCTGGACGGTTCTCTACCCAGTCAAGCGCACGGTCCCGTTGCCGACCTACCCGTTCCAGCGGCAGCGGTTCTGGCTCGAACCGCGTTCGGCGGCCCCGGTCGTCCGGTCCACAGTGGACGAACTGCGCTACGAAGTCCGGTGGAACCCGCTGGTCACCCCGCGCGCGGCCACGCTCGACGCGGGCTGGCTCGCCGTGGTCCCCGCCGGGACCGACTTCCGGAACCTGCTCGGCGACGATGTCCGAGTGCTCGAAGTGGCTGCTCAGGACCGGTCCGAGCTGGCCGCCCTGCTGGCCGCGGAAGACACGCCGACCGGTGTGGTCTCCCTGCTGGCGCTCGACGACGAGCCGCACGCCGAGCACTCCGTGCTCACCGCGGGGCTCGCCGGCAACGTAGTGCTCACCCAGGCGCTGGCCGACGCCGGGATCGCCGCCCCGCTGTGGTTCGCGACCCGCGGCGCCGTCTCGACCGGCCCGGGCGAGCTTCTGAACAGCCCCACCCAGGCGATGGCCTGGGGTCTCGGCGGGATCCTCGGCCTCGACCAGCCCGACCGCTGGGGTGGCCTGGTCGACCTGCCGCCCGTCGCCGACGCCACGACCGCCGGTCGGCTCGCGGCCGTGCTCACCGGCCATGACGGCGAGGACCAGGTGGCGGTGCGGCCGTCGGGGGTGTTCGCCCGCCGGCTGGTCCGCGCGGCGGCGTCCCCGCCGGCCGGGACCCGCTGGCGCCCGCGCGGCACCGCGCTGGTCACCGGCGGCACGGGCGCGCTCGGCGGGCAGGTCGCCCGCTGGCTGGCCGCCCACGGTGTCGAGCACTTGGTGCTGCTCAGCCGCCAGGGCGACGACGCCCCGGGCGCCGCGGACCTGACCGCCGAGCTGTCCGCACTCGGCGCGAAGGTGACCGTCGCCGCCTGCGACGTCTCGGACCGGGACTCACTGGGCGAGCTGCTCGCCGAGCTGCCGCCGATCGACGCCGTGGTGCACACGGCGGGTGCGGTGGACGTCGAACGCCCGATCACCGCGGTCACGCTGGCCGACTTCGCGGAGCTGGCCGAGGCCAAGGTGCGCGGCGCGCGGAACCTCGACGAGCTGTGCGGGGACCTGGACGCGTTCGTCCTGTTCTCCTCCGGGGCCGGCGTCTGGGGCAACGCGGGCCAAGCGGGCTACGCCGCCGCGAACGCGTTCCTGGACGCGCTGGCCCACCAGCGCCGCGACCGCGGGGCGCCGGCGACGTCGATCGCTTGGGGTGCCTGGGCGGGCGGCGGCATGGTGGACGAGAACGTCGGCGCGCAGCTCGAGCGGCGCGGGGTCCCGATGATGCGGCCCGAGCTGGCCGTCACCGCGATCCAGCCGTCGGTCGACACCGGCAGCCCGACGAGTGTCGTCGCCGACATCGACTGGGCGAAGTTCACCCCGCTCTACACCGCGTCACGGCCGCGCCCGCTGCTGCGGGAACTGCCCGAGGCGCAGCAGACCGCCGTCGAAGAGTCCCCTGTGGACAGTGGTGGCGAGCTGGCTCGGCGGCTGCAGGCGGCTTCGGAGAGCGAACGCGAGCGGGTCGTGCTCGACCTGGTGCGCGGCGAGGTCGCCACCGTCCTCGGCTTCCCGGGCCGCGACGCCGTCCGGCCCGCGCAGACGCTGAAGGAACTCGGGTTCGACTCGCTGACCGCGCTCGACCTGCGCAACCGGCTCGGCGCGGCGACCGGCCTGAAGCTGCCCGCCACGCTGGTCTTCGACTACCCGACGCCCACGGCCGTCGCGAAGCACCTGCTCGCCGGGCTGGTCGTCGACGAGACCGAAGCCGGCGACCTGGCCGATGAGCTGGACCGGATCGAGGCCGCGCTGGCGGCCCTGCCCGCCGGCGACCCGGCCGGCGAGCTGGTCGCCGCCCGGCTGCGGAAGCTGCTGTGGAAGTGGGACGACACGGGCGACGACGCCGACGACGACGGCCTGGAGCTCGACACGGCGACCGACGACGAGATGTTCGCGGCGATCGACCGAGAACTCGGAATCTCTTGACGTGACCGGAAAACCTTCCCAGGAGCGGACGCAGATGCGCAACGAGGACAAGCTCCGTGACTACCTCAAGCGGGTCACGGCCGATCTGAAGCTGGCCAACCGCCGCCTGCACGACGTCACCGAGCGCCGCGCCGAACCGATCGCCTTGGTGTCCATGAGCTGCCGGTTCCCGGGCGGGGTTACCGACCCCGAGCAGCTCTGGGACCTGCTCGCCGAGGGTCGCGACGCCGTTTCGCCGTGGCCCGCCGACCGCGGCTGGGACCCGGACCTCTACGACCCCGACCCCGAGCGGGTCGGCCGCAGCTACGTGCGCGACGGCTGCTTCCTGACCGACGCCGCGCAGTTCGACCCGGCGTTCTTCGGCATCTCCCCGCGCGAGGCCGTGGCGATGGACCCGCAGCAGCGGCTCCTGCTGGAGACCACCTGGGAGGCGTTCGAGCGGGCGAAGCTCGACGCGGCGGGCCTGCGCGGCAGCAAGACCGGCGTGTTCGTCGGCGCCAGCAACCAGGGTTACGCCGGTGGCGTGGTCACCGCGCCCGAAGGCCTGGAAGGGCTGCTGCTCACCGGCGGTTCGGCCGCCGTGCTGTCCGGCCGGCTCGCCTACACTTTCGGGCTCGAGGGCCCGGCCGTCACCGTCGACACCATGTGCTCGTCGTCGCTGGTCGCGCTGCACCTGGCGGTCTCCGCGCTGCGCAACGACGAGTGCTCGATGGCACTGGCCTGCGGCGCGACCGTGATGGCCAACCCCCGCAACTTCGTCGAGTTCAGCCGCCAGCGCGGCCTGTCCTCGGACGGCCGCTGCCGCGCCTTCTCCGCCGACGCCGACGGCACGGGCTGGGGCGAGGGTGTCGGCGTCGTGCTGCTGGAGCGGCTGTCCGACGCGCGCCGCAACGGCCACCCGGTGCTCGCCGTCATCCGCGGCACCGCGATCAACCAGGACGGTGCGTCGAACGGCCTGACCGCCCCCAACGGGCTTTCGCAGCAGCGCGTGATCGAGGCGGCCCTGGCCAACGCGCGGCTGGCGCCCGAGCAGGTGGACGTCGTCGAGGCGCACGGCACCGGCACCAAGCTGGGCGACCCGATCGAGGCGCAGGCCCTGCAGGCGACCTACGGCCGCGACCGCGAACGGCCGCTGCTGCTCGGCACGGTGAAGTCGAACATCGGCCACACGCAGGCGGCCTCCGGCGTCGCCGGCGTGATCAAGATGGTCCTGGCCCTGCGCGCGGGCGTCCTGCCGAAGACGCTGTTCGTCGGCGAGCCGACCCCGCACGTGGACTGGAGCGATGGCGCGGTCTCGCTGCTGACCGAGCAGACCCCGTGGCCCGAGACGGGCGCGCCGCGCCGGGCCGGGGTGTCGTCCTTCGGCGGCAGCGGTACCAACGCGCACGTCGTGCTGGAAGGCGTCACCGACGAACCCGAAGAGACCTCCGAGTCCACTGTGGACACCGCGGTGTGGGTGCTGTCGGGTCGCTCCGACGCCGCCCTGAAGGCCCGCGCGGCCGAACTGGCCGAACTGCGGGACGGGAACATCGCCGACGTCGGCTGGTCGCTGGCCGCCACGCGCTCGGCGTTCGAGCACCGGGCGGCCGTGATCGGCCGGGACCTGCCCGCACTGACCGCGGGCGTCCGCGAGATCGCTGAATCCGGCGCGGCCGCGGGCGGCAACGTGGTGGCGGGTGAGGCCCAGGCCGTGGGCGGCACCGTGCTGGTGTTCCCCGGCCAGGGTGCGCAGTGGGCCGGGATGGCTGTGGACCTGCTGACCGCCTCCCCGGTGTTCGCGGTCCGGATGGCCGAGTGCGAGTCGGCGTTGTCGGCTTTCGTCGACTGGAAGCTGACCGACGTCCTCGACGACGCGGCAGCTCTGGAGCGGGTCGACGTCGTACAGCCGGTCTCGTGGGCGGTCATGGTCTCGCTCGCCGCGCTGTGGGCGGCCCACGGCGTCACGCCGGACGCCGTCGTCGGGCATTCGCAGGGGGAGATCGCGGCCGCCGTCGTCGCGGGTGCGCTGTCGTTGTCCGACGGCGCGAAGGTCGTCGCGCTGCGCAGCAAGCTGATCGCCGGCCGGCTGGCCGGCCTGGGCGCGATGGCGTCCGTCGCGGCGCCGGAAGCGCAGGTCGAGCCCCTGCTCGCGGACGGGCGCGTGTCCATCGCCGCGGTCAACGGACCGGCGTCGGTGGTGATCTCCGGCGAGATCGGCGCGGTCGAGGAGGTCCTGGCGCGCGCCGAGTCCGAAGGTCTGCGCGTGCGCCGGATCCCGGTGGACTACGCGTCGCACTCCGCCGTGGTCGAAGTCCTCGAAGCCGAACTGTTCGAAGCCCTGGCGGACCTCGAACCCCGCGCCCCGCGGATCGCGTTCGTCTCCAGCGTCACCGGCGAGGCCGCCGGGACCCTCGACGCCGCTTACTGGTACCGCAACCTGCGGCAGCGCGTGCGCTTCCAGGACGCCACCCGGACCCTCATCGCCGACGGGCACCGGTTCTTCGTCGAATCGAGCCCGCACCCGGTCCTCGGCGGCGGCATCCAGGAGACCCTCGACGACCTCGTCGACCCCGGTTCGGCGGCCGTCGTCGGTACGCTCCGGCGCGGCGAAGGCGGCCTGACCCGGTTCCTGACCTCGGTGGCGCACCTGTGGACGCAGGGGCACGACGTCGACTGGTCGGCCGTCTACCCCGAAGCTCGTCCGGTCGCTTTGCCGACATATCCCTTCCAGCGGCAGCGCTACTGGCTGGAGACGCCGGTCGAGACCGCCGCTGAGGCGGACGGGGAGTTCTGGGACGCGGTCGAGGACGGCGCCCTCACCGAAGAGCTGGGTGTCACGGCCGAAACGCCCTGGCAGGAGGTGCTGCCCGCACTCGCGGACTGGCGCCACCGCCGCACCGAGCTGTCCACAGTGGACCAATGGCGGTACCGGATCACCTGGCACCCGGTCGTCGACCCGGCACCGGCGTTGTCCGGCACCTGGCTGGTCGTGCACGCGCCCGATGGCTGCCTCGACGCCCTGGAGAAGGCCGGCGCGGTGGTCCGCACCCTGCGGGTCGACGAGGCCGACGACCGCGCGTCGCTGGCCGAACGGCTGCGCGGCGAGTCCGACATCACCGGCGTGCTCTCGCTGCTCGCGCTCGACGAGCGTGCGCACGCCACGCACCCGGTGCTGTCCAGGGGACTCGCCGCGAACCTCCTGCTCTCCCAAGCCCTCGGCGACGCGGGCATCACCGCGCCGCTCTGGCTCGCGACGCAGGGGACGGCCGCCGTCCTGCCCGGCGACGAGCTGCCGCACCCGGGCCAGGCCACGACCTGGGGTCTCGGGCGCGTGCTCGCTCTCGAACACCCCGACCGCTGGGGCGGGCTGGTCGACCTCCCCGAGACCCTGGACGAGCCGGCCGCGACCCGGCTGTGCGCCGCGCTCGCCGGGATCGGCGACGAAGACCAGCTGGCCGTCCGCGAGTCCGGCCTCTACCAGCGCCGCCTGCGCCGCGCTCCCGTGCAAGGCACCGCCCCCGAGTGGCGGACGAGCGGTACCGCGCTGATCACCGGCGGCACCGGCGGGCTCGGCGCGCACGTCGCCCGCTGGCTCGTCGGCCGCGGGGCCGAGCACCTGGTGCTCACCAGCCGCCGCGGACCGGACGCGCCCGGCGCCGCCCTGCTGCGGGCAGAACTCGAGGCGATGGGCGTCGAGGTGACGATCGCCGCGTGCGACGTCGCCGACCGCGACGCACTGACTTCGCTGGTCAGCGGCCTGCGAGACATCCGCACGGTCGTGCACACCGCCGGCGTCGGCCTCCTGGCCCCCCTATCCGACACCGACCTGCCGGAGTTCGAAGAGGGCGCCCGCGCGAAGCTCGCCGGCGCCCGCCACCTCGACGCGCTGTTCGGCGAAGCCGACCTCGACGCCTTCGTGCTGTACTCCTCCGTCGCCGGCGTGTGGGGCAGTGGTGACCACGGCGCGTACGCCGCCGCGAACGCCTACGTCGACGCACTCGCCGAAAGCCGCCGCGCCCGTGGCCTGGCCGGGACCTCGGTCGCCTGGGGCATCTGGGCCGGCGACGGCATGGTCTCCGACGTCGTCGCCGACCAGCTCAAGTGGCGCGGGATCCCGTTCATGGCCCCGGCACCGGCCCTGCTCGGGCTCGGCCAGGTGCTCGACCACGACGAGCCGTTCCTGGCCGTCGCCGACATCGACTGGGAGCGGTTCGTCCCGGTCTTCACCGCCGCCCGCCCGCGTCCGCTGCTGTCCGAAGTGCCCGAGGTCGCGGCCGTGCTGGCCGCCGAGTCGGAGGTCACCGAAGAGGAGACCGGCGCGGCGGGTGCGTTGCGCGCCAAGCTGTCCGCACTGTCCGAAGCGGACCAGGAACGCGAGCTGCTCGGCCTGGTCCGCAAGCACGCGGCCGCCGTGCTCGGCTACGCCGGGCCGGAGGACGTCGACGCGGCACGCGCGTTCCGGGAGCTGGGCTTCGACTCGCTGACCGCGATCGAGCTGCGCAACCGGCTCACCGCCGCCACCGGCCTCAAGCTGTCCGCCACCCTCGTGTTCGACTACCCGAACGCGACGACCCTGGCGCGGCACGTCCGCACCGAGGTCCTCGGCGCCCCCGCACCCGCCGTGGCCGCACCGGTCACGGCGACCGACGAGCCCCTGGCCATCGTCGGCATGAGCTGCCGGTTCGCCGGCGGCATCGGCAGCCCGCAGCAGCTGTGGGACCTGATGATGGCCGAGGCCGACGCCATCGGCGAGTTCCCCGGCGACCGCGGCTGGCACCCGGGCGACCTCTACGACCCCGACCCCGACAGCGCCGGCCACAGCTACACCCGCGCCGGCGGGTTCCTCTACGACGCCGCCGAGTTCGACCCGGCCTTCTTCGGCATCAGCCCGCGCGAAGCCCTCGCGATGGACCCGCAGCAGCGCGTCGTCATGGAAGCCGCGTGGGAAGCCTTCGAGGACGCCGGGTTCGACCAGGCCACCGTCCGCGGCAGCCGCACCGGCGTGTTCGTCGGGGCCAGCGGCCACGACTACGGCCAGCGGCTGCGGGACGTCCCCGAAGGCGTCGAAGGCCACCTGGTCACCGGCGGCACCGGCAGCGTCACGTCCGGGCGCGTCGCCTACACCTTCGGGCTCGAAGGCCCGGCGGTCACGATCGACACCGGCTGCTCGTCTTCGCTGGTCGCCCTGCACCTGGCCGGCCAGGCGCTGCGGTCGGGGGAGTGCGACCTCGCGCTCGCCGGCGGCGTCGCGGTGATGTCGACCCCGGCACCGTTCGTCGCGTTCAGCCGCCAGCGCGCGCTGGCCGCCGACGGCCGCAGCAAGCCGTTCTCCGCGGAGGCCGACGGCATGGGCCTGGCCGAGGGCGTCGGCATGCTGCTCGTCGAACGGCTTTCGGACGCTCGCCGCCGCGGCCACCGCGTGCTGGCCGTGGTCCGCGGCACCGCGACCAACCAGGACGGCGCGTCCAACGGCCTGACCGCTCCGAACGGGCCTTCGCAGCAGCGCGTGATCCTCTCCGCGCTGGCCGCGGCCGGCCTCGAACCGTCCGAAGTGGACGCCGTCGAGGCGCACGGCACGGGCACCACCCTGGGCGACCCGATCGAGGCCCAGGCCCTGCTGGCCACCTACGGCCGCGACCGGTCCGCCCCGCTGTGGCTCGGTTCGGTCAAGTCGAACATCGGGCACAGCCAGGCCGCGGCGGGTGCCGCGGGTGTCATCAAGATGGTCCTGGCCATGCGACACGGCGTCTTGCCGCGCTCGCTGCACTCGGAACACCCGTCACCGCACGTCGACTGGTCTTCCGGTGCCCTCGAACTGCTCACCGAGGCGACGCCGTGGCCGGACAAGCCGGGACCCCGCCGCGTCGGCGTCTCCTCGTTCGGCGTCGGCGGCACCAACGCCCACGTCCTGCTCGAACACGACCCCACGCCCGAGCCCGAACCGATCGAGCGCGAGCCGGTCGCGGGTCCGGTGCCATGGGTGCTGTCGGCCCGCTCGGCGGCCGGGCTGTCCGCGCAGGCGGAGAAGCTGGCGGCCTTCGGCGCCGCGGACATCGCCGACGTCGGCTGGTCCCTCGCTGCGACGCGCACCGCGTTCGAGCACCGGACCGTGGTGCTCGGCGACGACCGCGAAGAACTGCTGCACGGCCTGCACGGCCTGGCCACCGGGACGCCGAGCGCGTCGGTGGTCACCGGCGTGGCGGGTGCGAGCGGCCGGACGGTGTTCGTGTTCCCGGGCCAGGGCGCGCAGTGGGCCGGGATGGCCGTGGAGCTGCTGGATTCGTCGCCGGTGTTCGCGGAGCGGTTCGGGGCGTGCGCGGCGGCGCTGGCGTCGTTCGTCGACTGGTCGCCGTTCTCCGAGCTGCGCGAAGGTGCGCTGGACCGGGTCGACGTGGTGCAGCCGGTGTCGTGGGCGGTCATGGTTTCGCTGGCCGCACTGTGGCAGTCCCACGGCGTCTCGCCGGACGCCGTCGTGGGGCACTCGCAGGGCGAGATCGCCGCAGCCGTCGTCGCGGGTGGACTGTCCCTGGTGGACGGTGCGCGCGTGGTCGCGTTGCGCAGCAAGGCGATCGCCGCCGGCCTCGCGGGCCGGGGCGGAATGGCGTCGATCGCCCTCGGGGCCGAGCAGGTCGAGAGCCTGCTGGCGGAGTGGGCCGGCCGGATCACCATCGCCGCGTTCAACAGCCCGTCGTCGACCGTCGTCTGCGGTGAGCCCGAGGCGCTGGACGAACTGCTCGCCCAGTGCCAGGCGGCCGGCGTCCGGTCCCGGCTGATCCCGGTGGACTACGCTTCGCACTCGGCGCACGTGGAGGCGATCGAGAGCGAGTTGCTCGAAGTGCTCGCCGCTATCGAGCCGCGCACCGGCGAGGTCCCGTTCTACTCGACGGTGTCGGCCGAGCCGATCGACACCGCCACCCTGGACGCCGGGTATTGGTACCGCAACCTGCGGCAGCCGGTGCTGTTCACCCAGACCGTCGAGGTGCTCGCGGCGCGCGAGCACTCGGTGTTCGTGGAGGTCAGCCCGCACCCGGTCGTCACGTCCGCGATCGCCGAGGCGGTCCCGGACGCCGTCGCGACCGGCACGCTGCGCCGCGGCGAGGGCGGCCTGGCCCGGTTCCGCACGTCCTTGGCCGAACTGCACGTCCGCGGCGTCGACGTCGACTGGGCGCCGGTCTTCCCGGGCGCCGCGACGATCCCGCTGCCGACGTATGCCTTCCAGCACCAGCGCTACTGGCTGGACACCCCCGCCCGCGGTGCCGAGGCGCTGGACGACGAGTTCTGGGCCGCCGTCGAGCAGTCCGACCTCGAAGCGCTGGCCGCCTGGCGCGACCGGCGGCAAGCCGGGTCCACTGTGGACGGCTGGCGGTACCGGGTCGAGTGGACCCCGCTCGCCGTCGCGTCCGGAACCATCGTCCCGAACTGGCTGGTCATCGCCCCGGCCGGGCACGACGGGCAGGCCGTCGCAGACGGGCTCGGCGCGCGCCTGCTGGAACTTCCGTCCGAAGTGGACCGCGAGCGGTACGCCGAGCTGCTGCGCGAAGCGGGCCCGTGCGAAGGCGTGCTTTCCCTCTTGGCGCTCGACGGCTTCGAAGCGAACCTGACGCTGCTGCACGCCCTCGGCGACGCCGGTATCGACGCGCCGCTCTGGTGGGCCACCAGCGGAGCGGTCAGCACCGGTGACCTGGACCCGATCCGTGCGGCCGAGCAGGCGCTGACCTGGGGCTTCGGCCGGATCGCGGCCGTGGAGTACCCGCAGCGCTTCGGTGGTCTCGTCGACCTCCCGGCCGACCTGGACGCCCGCGTCTTCGCCCGGCTCGCCGCCGTGCTCGGCTCGCCCGACGAGGACCAGGTCGCCGTGCGCGCGTCCGGCGTCTTCGGCCGCCGGCTCGTCCGCGCGACCCCGGCCCGCGGCACGACGACGCCGTGGCAGGCCGCCGGCACCGTGCTGCTCACCGGCGGTACCGGCGGAGTCGGCCCGCACCTGGCCCGCTGGCTCGCCCGGGCCGGCGCCGAGCGGCTGGTCCTCACCAGCCGCCGCGGGCTGGACCTCCCCGAGCTGAACGCCGAACTCGCCGACCTCGGCACCGAACTGACCGTCGCGACCTGTGACGTCGCCGACCGCGACCAGCTCGCCGAGCTCCTCTCCGGCCTGCCGGACCTGACCGCGGTGGTGCACGCCGCCGCGGTGCTCGACGACGGCGTCCTCGACGGCCTCACCCCCGAGCGGATCGCGACCGTGCTGCGGCCCAAGGCCGACGCCGCACGCCACCTGCACGAGCTGACCGCGAACCGCGACCTCTCGGCGTTCGTCCTGTTCTCGTCCCTGGCGGGCACGCTCGGCGGGCCGGGCCAGGCGAGCTACGCCGCGGCCAACACCTACCTCGACACGCTCGCCCGCGAGCGCCGGGCCGCAGGCCTGCCCGCGACCGCCGTCGCCTGGGGTGCGTGGGCCGGCGGCCGCGGTGAAGGCCTCGCCGAGCAGGGCCTGCCCGCGATGGACCCCGAACTGGCTCTCCTTGCGCTGCAACAGGCCCTCGACGAGGACGAGACCGTGCTGGCGGTCGCCGACATCCGCTGGGACCGCTACCGCAAGACCCTCGCCCAGGGCCGGCCGAGTGCCGCACTGCTGGGCATCCCCGAAGCCGCGGCGCCGGAAGCCGAAGCCGTCGAAACGGGCTGGGTGCAGCGGCTCGCGGGCCTCGGCGAAGACGAGCAGCACCGGCTGGTCCTGGACCTCATCCGGAGCCAGGCCGCGGTGGCGCTCGGCTACCCCGGACCCGAGTCGATCGAGCCCGACCGCGCCTTCCGCGACCTCGGCTTCGACTCGCTCACCGCCGTCGACCTGCGCAACCGGCTGGGTGAAGTCACCGGCCTGCGGCTGCCGGTCACGCTCGTCTTCGACCACCCGACCGCCGTCGCGCTGGCCGGCCACGTCCGGCGTGAGCTGGTGGGCGACGCGGTGACCGAGACCGCCGCCCCGGTGGTGGCGGGCACCGACGAGCCGATCGCCATCGTCGCGATGTCCTGCCGCTACCCCGGCGGCGTCGCCGGCCCGGACGACCTGTGGCGGCTCGTCGCCGACGGCGTCGACGCGGTCGGGGAGTTCCCGGCCGACCGCGGCTGGGACGTCGAAGGCCTCTTCGACGCCGACCCGGACAAGCCCGGCACCTTCTACACGCGCGGCGGTGGCTTCCTGCACGACGCGGCGGAGTTCGACCCGGCGTTCTTCGGGATCGCGCCGCGCGAGGCGCCCGCGATCGACCCGCAGCAGCGGCTGCTGCTGGAAACGTCGTGGGAGGCCGTCGAGCGCGCCGGCATCGACCCGGCGCTGCTGCGCGGCAGCCGGACCGGCGTGTTCGTCGGCTCCAACTACCACGACTACGGCGCCCGGGTGCGGCACGCGCCCGGCGAGTTCGAGGGGCACCTGGCGACCGGCAGCGCGGGCAGCGTCGCGTCCGGCCGGATCGCCTACACCTTCGGCTTCGAGGGCCCGGCGGTCACGGTCGACACGGCGTGCTCGTCGTCGCTGGTCGCGCTGCACTGGGCGGTCAAGGCCCTGCGCTCCGGCGAATGCGACCTCGCGCTGGCCGGCGGGGTCACGGTGATCTCCTCGGTCGACACGTTCGTCGAGTTCAGCCGGCAGCGCGCGCTGTCCCCGGACGGCCGGTGCCGCGCGTTCTCAGCGGACGCCGATGGCGCGGGCTGGGCCGAGGGCGTCGGCATGGTGCTGGTGGAACGGCTTTCCGACGCTCAGCGGCGCGGGCACCCGGTGCTCGCGGTCGTGCGAGGCAGCGCGGTCAACCAGGACGGCGCGTCCAACGGCATGACCGCCCCGAGTGGGCCCGCGCAGCAGCGGGTGATCCGCGCGGCGCTGGCCGACGCGGCGCTCGCACCGTCCGATGTGGACGCTGTGGAAGCCCACGGGACGGGCACCACGCTGGGCGACCCGATCGAGGCGCAGGCGCTCATCGCCACCTACGGCCAGGACCGCGAACGGCCGCTGTGGCTCGGGTCGGTGAAGTCCAACATCGGGCACACCCAGGCCGCGTCGGGCATCGCGGGCGTGATCAAGATGGTGCAGGCGCTGCGCAACGGCGTCCTGCCGCGCACACTGCACGCCGAAACGCCGTCGCCGCACATCGACTGGTCCGCCGGGCAGGTCCAGCTGCTGTCCGAGCCGGTCGAGTGGGCCGCGAACGGTCACCCGCGCCGCGCGGCGGTGTCCTCGTTCGGGGTCAGCGGCACCAACGTGCACACGATCCTCGAAGAAGCACCTCCGCTGCCTGAGCCGGCGGAAGTCGTCACGCAGCAGCGGTTCACCGCGTGGCCGGTGTCGGCCCGGTCCGAAGCCGCGCTGCGCGGCCAGGCCCGGCGCCTGCTGGCGGCGACCGAGTCCGAAGTGGACGCGGCCGACGTCGCCCGATCGCTCGCCGCCCGGGCGAAGTTCGGGCACCGCGCGGTGGTCGTCGGCGAGAGCCTCGGCGAACTGCGCGACGGGCTGGCCGCACTGGCCGCGGACCGGCCCGCCGCCGGGCTGCGGCAGCACGTCGCCCGAGCCGGCCGGGCGGCGTTCCTGTTCACCGGACAGGGCGCGCAGCGACTCGGCATGGGCCAGGAGCTGTACGCGCGGTTCCCGGTCTTCGCCGACGCCTTCGACGCGGTCTGCGCGCACTTCGACCTGCCGCTGCGCGACGTCGTCTTCGGTGACGACGCGGCCCGGCTCGACCGGACCGGCTTCACCCAGCCCGCGCTGTTCGCGGTCGAGGTGGCGTTGTTCCGGCTCCTGGAGTCCTGGGACGTCCGCCCGGACTTCCTCGCGGGTCACTCCATCGGCGAGCTTGCCGCGGCGCACGTCGCCGGGGTGCTTTCGCTCGCCGACGCGGCCAAGCTCGTCGCCGCGCGCGGCCGGCTCATGGAGGCATTGCCGGAGGGCGGAGCCATGGTCGCGATCGCCGCTCCCGAGGACGAAGTCGTCCCGCTGCTGGACGACCGCGTCTCGCTGGCCGCAGTGAACGGACCCGAAGCCGTGGTCGTTTCGGGTGAGACCGAAGCCGTGCTGGCGCTCAAGGAGCACTTCGCGGCACTGGGCCGCAAGACCAAGCAATTGGACGTCTCGCACGCGTTCCACTCGCCGCTCATGGACCCGATGCTCGAAGAGTTCGCCGCGGTCGCGGAGGGGCTGACCTACCAACCGCCGCGGATCCCGGTCGTGGCGGCCGGTGACGTCGCGACGCCGGAGTACTGGGTGCGGCACGTGCGGGAGACCGTCCGGTTCGCCGACGCCCTCCGCGGGCTGGCCGCGGAAGGCGTGAACCGGTTCGTCGAGCTGGGGCCGGACGCGGTGCTCGCCGCGCTCGTCCCGGACTGCGCCGGGCCGGCCGAGCTGAGCGTGGGTTCCCTGCTGCGCAAGGGACACGACGAAGAGCGGTCCCTGCTCATGGCGCTCGCCGGGCTGCACACCGCCGGCGCCGACGTCGACTGGGCGGCGGTGCTCACCGGCGGCGGGCACGTCGAACTGCCGACGTACGCGTTCCAGCGCGAGCGGTACTGGCTGGACGTCCCGGCCGTGGCCGGCAACGTCGCCGGGGCCGGGCTCAGCGAAACCGAGCACCCGCTGCTGGGCGCGTCGGTCTCGCTGGCCGGTTCGGACGGCGCGCTGTTCACGAGCCTGCTTTCGGCGACCAGCCATCCGCTGCTCGCGCAGCACGTCGTGCTCGGCAGCGTGCTGCTGCCCGGGACGGCGTTCATGGAGCTGGCCGTGCACGCCGCGGAGAAGGTCGGCTGCGAACGCGTCGAGGAGCTGACCCTCGCCGCGCCGCTGGTGCTGCCGGAGACCGGCGGGGTCCGGCTGCAGGTCGCCGTCGGCGGGCCCGACCGGTTCGGCACCCGCTCGATCGACATCTACTCCCGCGCGGACGGCGCGCTGGAGGACGAGCCGTGGACCACGCACGCCAGCGGCTCGCTCGCCGCGACGGCCGCCCCCGCGGCCGGTGACCTCACCGGGGCCTGGCCGCCGGCCGGCGCCGAGCCGATCGACCTCGACGGGCTCTACGACCGCATCGCGGCCAACGGGTTCGACTACGGGCCCGCGTTCCAGGGGCTGCACCGCGCGTGGCGCGTCGGCGACGAGATCTTCGCCGAGGTCGGCCTGCCGGCGGAGGAGCGGGCGGAAGCCGAACGCTTCGGCCTGCACCCGGCGCTGCTGGACGCCGCGCTGCACACCGTCGCCCTGCGCGACGAAAGCCGGGCGGTGCTGCCGTTCGCCTGGTCGGGGGTGACCCTGCACGCGGGCGGCGCGTCGGCGCTGCGGGTGCGCGTCACCGGGCAGGGCGACGACACGGTGGCCCTGGTGGTCGCCGACCAGGACGGGCTGCCGGTGGCCACCATCGGTGCGCTGACCCTGCGGCCGGTTTCGGCCGAGCAGCTCGAAGTCGCGCGGTCGGCGTACCACGAGTCGCTGTTCCGGGTGGGCTGGGTGATGGCCCCGATCACCCCGGTCAGCCACTCGGCGGCCGAACGCTGGGCGGTCGTCGGGCACGACGTCGGCGTCCGCGTCACCAAGGCCCTCGGCACGGCGGGCGTCCCGGTGGAGTCCTACCCGGACTTCGACGCGCTCGGCGCGGCCGTGGCGGCGGGTGCCCCGGTGCCCGAGGTGGTCGTGATGACCAGCGGCCCGCAGCACGACGAGGACGTGGCACGTGCCGTCCGGACCGCCACCCACGGCGCGCTGGAGCAGGTGCAGGAGTGGCTGGCGAGCGAGCGGTTCGCCGGCTCGCGGCTGGTGTTCGTCACCAAGGGCGCGATCGCGACGCGGGTCGGCGAAGGCATCACCGACCTCGCGACCGCGGCGGTCGTCGGCCTGGTCCGCTCGGCGCAGTCGGAGAACCCCGGCCGGTTCGTGCTGGTCGACCTCGACGACCGCGAAGTCTCCTACGCGGCACTTCCGTCCGCGGTGGCCTGCGGCGAGCCGCACGTCGCGGTCCGGATCGGCGCGATCCAGGTGCCGCGCCTGGCGCGCGTCCCGGCCACCAGCCCGGCGCCGGTCGGCGCGTGGGACCCCGAGGGCACGGTGCTGATCACCGGGGCCACCGGGACGCTCGGCACGCTCGTCGCCCGGCACCTGGTGACCGCCCGCGGCGCCCGGCGGCTGGTGCTGACCAGCCGGCGCGGGCCGGCCGCGGAAGGCGCTCAGGAGCTCGTCGAAGAGCTGACGGCGTGGGGCGCCGACGTGACCATGGCCGCCTGCGACGTCGCCGACCGGGACTCGCTGGCGGCGCTGCTCGCGGCGATCCCCGCCGAGCACCCGCTGACCGCGGTGGTGCACACGGCCGGCGTCCTCGACGACGGCGTCGTGTCCGCGCTGACCACCCGCCAGCTGGACACGGCCCTGCGGCCCAAGGTCGACGCGGCCTGGCACCTGCACGAGCTGACCGCCGGGATGAACCTGGCCGGGTTCGTGGTGTTCTCGTCGCTGGCCGGGACGTTCGGCGGCACGGGCCAGGCGAACTACGCGGCGGCCAACGCGTTCCTCGACGCGCTGGCGCACGTGCGCCGGGCGCAGGGGCTGCCCGGGCTGTCGCTGGCGTGGGGCCTGTGGGCCGAGCGCAGCGGCATGACCGGCAAGCTCGGCGAGGCGGACCTGTCGCGGCTGGCCCGCGGCGGCGTCGAGCCGATGCCGTCGGAGGAGGGGCTGGACCTGTTCGACGTGGCCTGCACCCTCGACGAGGCGGTGCTGCTGCCGGTCCGGCTGGTCGTGGAGGCGATGCGCGACCGCGTCGGCGAGGACGCGATCCCGGTGATCCTGCGCAGCCTGATCCGCACCCCGGTGCGCCGGGCGGTCCGGGCGACGACGGCCCCGGCCGACCCGGTGGACAGCCTGACCCACCGGCTGGCCGGGATGTCGGAGGCGGAACGCGACGGAGCGTTGCTCGACCTGGTCCGCACCCACGCGGCGACGGTGCTGGGCTACGCGGGCCCGGACGCGATCGAGCCGGACCGCGGGTTCTTGGAGCTGGGCTTCGATTCGCTGAGCGCGGTGGAGCTGCGCAATCTCCTGGGCGCGGCAACGGGGTTGCGCTTGCCGGCGACGTTGCTGTTCGACTACCCGTCGACGACGGTGCTGGTGGCGTACTTGCGGTCCGAGCTGGTCCCGGACGTCCCGGCGGCGATCCTGCCGGCGCTGGCGGAGCTGGACCGGGTGGAGTTCGCGCTGCCGGAGCTGCTGGCGGATTCCCAGGCGCGGGCGACGTTGGGCACACGGCTGCAGGAGCTGCTGGCCCGGGTGAACGGAGCTTCGGGCACGGTCACGGCGGTGGAGGAGAAGCTGGAGTCGGCAACGGACGACGAGATGTTCGCGCTGATCGACGAGCTCGACCTCGACTGACCCGGTCCGCACCGTAGTGAATGACTCATTCCTGTCGTCGGACGACAGGAATGAGTCATTCACTACGTCCGGGGGGCGCGAAGTCTAGGGATTTGCGGGTGCCCCGTGCGGTTCACTCGAGGCGACCACGCCGTGAACCTGGAGGTACCTGGTGGCACTGTCTTCGGACAAGGACAAGGTCGTCGAAGCGCTCCGGGCGTCCTTGCGGGACAACAAGCGGCTCCGCGAGCAGCACGACCGGCTCGCGGCCGCCTCCAGGGAACCCATCGCGCTCGTGGCGATGAGCTGCCGCTTCCCCGGTGGCGTCACCTCTCCCGACCACCTGTGGGACCTCCTGCGCGACGGCACCGACGCCATCTCGAGCTTCCCCGCCGACCGGAACTGGACCGCCGACGAGCTCGCCGGCAGCAACACCGCCGAGGGCGGTTTCCTCGACAACGCCGGTGACTTCGACCCCGGCTTCTTCGGCATCTCGCCGCGCGAAGCCCTCGCCATGGACCCGCAGCAGCGTCTGCTCCTCGAAGTCTCCTGGGAGACCTTCGAACGCGCGGGACTCGACCGGAAAGCCCTGCAGGCCAGCGACACCGGCGTCTTCATCGGGTGCAGCAACCAGGCCTACGGCTCCACCGACCTCGACGGCCTGCCCGACGAGGTCCGCGGCCACCTGCTCACCGGCAGCGCCGTGTCCGTCGCGTCCGGCCGGATCGCCTACACCTTCGGCCTCGAAGGCCCCACCGTCACCGTCGACACCGCTTGCTCGTCCTCGCTCGTCGCGCTGCACCTCGCCGTGCAGGCGCTGCGCGCGGGGGAGTGCTCGATGGCGCTCGCCGGCGGCGTCACCGTGATGGCCACGCCCGCCGTGTTCGTCGAGTTCACCAGCCAAGGCGGCGTTTCCGCGTCCGGGCGGTGCCAATCGTTCGCCGACAGCGCCGACGGCACCGGCTGGGGCGAGGGCGCCGGCGTGCTGCTCGTCGAACGGCTCTCCGACGCGCGCAAGAACGGCCACCCGGTCCTCGCCGTCCTGCGCGGCTCCGCGGTCAACTCCGACGGCGCCTCCAACGGCCTCACCGCCCCCAACGGCCTTTCGCAGCAACGCGTCATCCGCGCCGCACTCGCCAACGCCGGCCTCAAACCGTCCGAAGTGGACGCCGTCGAGGCGCACGGGACCGGCACCACGCTGGGCGACCCGATCGAGGCGCAGGCCCTGCTCGCGACCTACGGACGGAACCGCGAGCACCCCCTCCGGCTGGGCTCGATCAAGTCCAACATCGGGCACACCCAGGCCGCCGCCGGGGTGGCCGGCGTGATGAAGATGGTCCTGGCCCTGCGCCACGGCGAGCTGCCCCGCACCCTGCACGTCACCGAGCCGTCCACGCAGGTCGACTGGACGCGCGGCGCCGTCGAGCTGCTGACCGAGCACACCGCCTGGCCCGAGACCGGCGCGCCCCGCCGGGCCGCGGTCTCCTCGTTCGGCGTCGGCGGCACCAACGCCCACGTCGTCCTCGAAGCCGCTCCCGCGTCCGTCCCCGAGGAAACCGATGCGCCGCAGGGGCCGGCAACCTGGGTGCTGTCCGCCCGCAGCGCCGAGGCGTTGCGCGAGCAAGCCGACCTGCTCCGCAAGCACGTCACCGACCAGCGGCCCAGCGACGTCGGCCGGTCGCTGGCCACCCGCACCGCCTGGGAACACCGCGCCGCCGTGGTCGGCGAAACCGTCGAGGACCTGGTCCGCGGCCTCGACGCGCTCGCGGACGCGACGCCGTCGGCCGAGGTCGTCCGGGGCGTCGCCGCACCGCCGGGCAAGACGGCCTTCGTCTTCCCCGGCCAAGGCGCGCAGTGGGCCGGGATGGCCGTGGACCTGCTCGACGAGCCCGTGTTCGCGGCCCGGCTGGCGGAGTGCGCCGCCGCGCTGGCCCCGCACGTGGACTGGACCCTGACCGACGTCCTGGGCGACGCCGACGCCCTCGCCCGGGTCGACGTCGTGCAGCCGGCCTCCTGGGCCGTCATGGTCTCGCTCGCCGCCCTCTGGCAGTCGGCGGGCGTGAAGCCCGGCGCCGTCGTCGGGCACTCCCAAGGCGAGATCGCCGCCGCGTGCGTCGCGGGCGCACTGTCCCTTGAGGACGGTGCCCGCGTGGTCGCGCTGCGCAGCAAGCTCATCGGCGAGGTGCTCGCGGGCAAGGGCGGGATGGCCTCGGTCGCGCTGTCCCTCGACGAGATCACCGCCCGGCTGGACGACCGGATCAGCGTCGCGGCGGTCAACGGCCCCGGCTCGGTCGTGCTCTCCGGTGAGCCGGAAGCACTCGACGAGCTGATCGAAACCTGCGTGGCCGACGGCATCCGCGCCCGCCGCATCCCGGTGGACTACGCCTCGCACTCCGCGCACGTGGAGGCGATCGAGGACGCCCTGCTCACCGCCCTCGCCCCGATCACCCCGCGCGAAGCCGGGATCCCGCTGCACTCCTCGGTGCTCGGCGAGCGAGTCGACACCACCACGCTGGACGCCGGCTACTGGTACCGGAACCTGCGCCGCACGGTCCTGTTCGACACAGCCGTGCGCGGCCTCGCCGAGGCGGGGTTCACGACGTTCGTCGAGGTGAGCGCCCACCCCGTGCTCGCCGCCGCCGTCGAGGAGACGCTGGAAGCGCCCGTCGTCGTCGGATCGCTGCGCCGCGGGGAAGGTGGCCTGCCGCGGTTCCTGAGGTCGCTGGCCGAACTGTGGAGCCGTGGCGCCGCGGTCGAGTGGGCCGGGCTCTTCCCCGGCGCGCGGCTCGTGGACCTGCCCACCTACCCCTTCCAGCGCGAACGCTACTGGCTGACCGCCGTCGAAAAAACCGCGGGCGCGGCCGACGACCAGTTCTGGTCCGCCGTGGACAGCGGCGACGCCGAAGGGCTCGCCGCTTCGCTCGACGTCGATGCGACCGCGCTCGCCGACGTCCTGCCCGCGCTCGCCCAGTGGCACAAACGCCGCGCCGAGCAGTCCGTGGTGGACAGCTGGCGGTACCGGATCGCCTGGCGGCCCTCGGCTCCGTCCGAAGTGGACCTCGGCGGCCGCTGGCTGGTCGTCGCCCCCAGCGGATACCCGGCAGGCGATCTCATCGACGGCCTGGCCGCGCACGGCGCCGAGCCGGTCCTGGTGACCGTCGAGCCCGGCGGTCAGCTCCCGGAGCTGCCCACCGAGGGCGTCACCGGCGTCTTGTCGCTGCTCGCCTTCGCCGAAGACGGCCTCTACGCCACCATCGAGCTGGTCCGAGCGGTGACCGCGCCGCTGTGGCTGCTGACCCGCGGCGCCGTCTCCACCGGCCGCTCCGACCGGCTCACGAGCCCGGAGCAAGCGCAGATCTGGGGCATGGGCCGCGTCGTGGGCCTGGAACACCCGGACCGCTGGGGTGGCCTGGTCGACCTGCCCGAAACCCTCGACGAACGCGCGCTCGGCCGCCTGGCCCGGGTGCTCGCCGAGGCGAGCGAGGACCAGGTCGCGATCCGGACGGCCGGCGTGCTGGTCCGCCGCCTGGTCCCGGCGCCGCTCGGTGCCACCCGCCCGGCCCGCGAGTGGCGGACCAGCGGAACCGCGCTGATCACCGGCGGCACCGGGGCACTCGGCGCGCACGTGGCTCGCTGGCTGGCCGGCGCGGGTGCCGAGCACTTGGTCCTCACCAGCCGCCGGGGGCAAGACGCGGAGGGGGCCACCGAACTGCGCGAGGAGCTGACGGCGCTCGGCGTCGAGGTGACCATCGCCGCCTGCGACGTCGCCGACCGCGACGCCCTGGCCGCCCTGCTCGCCGACGTCCAGCCCCGCACCGTGGTGCACGCGGCCGGGCTGGGTCGCTCGGCCGCCTTGGCCGACACCGACCGCGCCGAAGTCGCCGAGACACTGCGCGCGAAGGTGCAGGGTGCCGTCAACCTCGACGCCCTGCTCACCGGGGACCTCGACGCGTTCGTGCTGTTCTCCTCCAACGCCGGGGTCTGGGGTGGCGGCGGCCAGGCCGCGTATGCCGCGGCCAACGCCGCCCTCGACGCACTGGCCCAGCACCGCCGGGACCGTGGCCTCACCGCGACCTCCGTGGCCTGGGGAGCGTGGGCCGGCGCGGGCATGACCGGCGAGGACTCCGGGGAGCAGCTGCGCCGCCGGGGCATCCGCGCGATGGACCCCGCGCTCGCGCTCACCGTGCTGGGCCAGGCACTCGACGCGGACGAGACCTTCCTGTCCGTCGCGGACATGGACTGGGCCCGGTTCGCCCCCGCCTTCACCGCGGCCCGCCCGCGGCCCCTGCTCGACGAGCTGCCCGAGGTCCGCGACGCCCTCGAGACGGCACCCGTGGAAGCAGATTCCTCGTTGGCGCAACAGCTTTCCGGTCTGACCGAGGCCGCCCGGGCGGAAGCGCTGCTCGACCTCGTGCGGGCCGAGACCGCCGCCGTCCTGGGCTATCCCGGGCCGGGCTCGGTCGAGCCGGACCGGGCCTTCCGCGACCTGGGCGTCGACTCCCTGATCGCGCTGGAAGTGCGCAACCGGCTCGTCGCGGCGACCGGGCTCAAGCTGCCCGCCGTCGTGCTCTTCGACCACCCGGACCCGCGGCGGCTCGCCGCGCTCCTGGGACACCAGCTGCTCGACGCCGGCCCCGTGGCGGCCGATCGGCTGGTGTCCCGGGTGGACCCGGACGAGCCGATCGCCATCGTGTCGATGGCGTGCCGCCTGCCCGGCGACGTGCGTTCACCGGAGGACCTGTGGGACCTGGTTTCCGCGGGCGCCGAGGGCCTGTCGGCCTTCCCGGTGAACCGCGGCTGGGACCTCGACGCGGTCGCCGGGGTGGGCGGCTTCGTCCACGACGCCGACGAGTTCGACGCCGCCTTCTTCGGGATCTCGCCCCGGGAAGCCCTGGCCATGGACCCGCAGCAGCGGCTGCTGCTGGAGAGTGCGTGGGAGGTCTTCGAGCGCGCCGGGATCGACCCGCGTTCGCTGCGGGGCAGCGCGGCCGGCGTGTTCGTCGGCTGCGGCACCCAGGGTTACGCGACCGGCCACACCGGGGCGGCGGACGAGGTCGAAGGGCACCTGCTCACCGGGAACGCCGGCGCGGTCGTGTCCGGGCGAGTGTCCTACGTGCTCGGTCTCGAAGGCCCCGCGGTGACCGTCGACACGGCGTGCTCGTCGTCGCTGGTGGCACTGCACCTGGCCGCCCAGTCGGTCCGCTCCGGCGAGTCGTCGATGGCGGTGGCCGGCGGCGTCACGGTGATGGCGACGCCGGGCGCGTTCCAGGAGTTCGCCAAGCAGGGCGGCCTGGCCGGCGACGGGCGGTGCAAGGCCTTCGCCGACGCGGCGGACGGCACCGGCTGGGGCGAAGGCGTCGCGCTGGTGCTGGTCGAGCGGCTGTCGGACGCGCGGCGGCTCGGCCACCCCGTGCTCGCGCTGCTGCGCGGTTCGGCGATGAACCAGGACGGCGCGTCGAACGGCCTGAGCGCCCCGAACGGCCCGGCGCAGCAACGCGTCATCCGCGCGGCGCTGGCCAACGCGGGCCTGGCGCCGTCCGATGTGGACGCCGTCGAGGCGCACGGCACCGGAACGGCACTGGGTGACCCGATCGAGGCGCAGGCGCTGCTGGAGACCTACGGCCAGGGCCGGGACCGGCCGCTGTGGCTGGGTTCGGTGAAGTCCAACGTGGGCCACACGCAGGCCGCGTCGGGTGCGGTCGGCGTGCTCAAGATGGTCCTCGCCCTGCACGGCGAGACGCTGCCGAAGACGCTGCACGTGGACCGGCCGTCGGAGCGGGTGGACTGGACCGCCGGGGACGTGCGGCTGCTGACGGAGGCCCAGGAGTGGCCGCGGGGCGACCATCCGCGCCGCGCGGGGGTGTCGTCGTTCGGGGTCAGCGGGACGAACGCGCACGTCATCCTCGAGGAGCCGCCCGCGGGCCCGGCTGTCCACAGTGAACCCTCGGCCGGCCCCGTGGCTTGGGTGCTTTCCGGCCGGACCGAGCAGGCGGTGCGGGACGCCGTGCGCGGGCTGCCGGACGGCGACCCGGTCGACGTCGCGCTGGCGCTGGCCGCGCGGTCGGCCTTCGAGTACCGGACCGTGGTGGTGGGGGACAGTCGCGACGACCTGCTCACCGGGCTCGCCGCGGCGACCCCCGGACTGGCGGAGCCGGGCAAGACGGCGTTCCTGTTCTCCGGCCAGGGTTCACAGCGCGTCGGGATGGGCGCGGAGCTGTACGCGCGGTTCCCGGTGTTCGCGGACGCGTTCGACGCGGTGTGCGCGCTGGTCGACGCGGAGCTGGACCGGCCGTTGCGGGAAGTCGTCTTCGGGGACGCTGCGCTGCTGGACGAGACCGGCTATACCCAGCCTGCGCTGTTCGCCGTCGAGGTCGCGTTGTTCCGGCTGCTGGAGTCGTGGGGCGTGGTCCCGGACCACGTCGCCGGGCACTCGATCGGTGAGATCGCCGCGGCGCACGTCGCCGGAGTCCTGTCCCTCGAGGACGCTTGCCGGCTGGTGGCGGCGCGCGCAGGTTTGATGCAAGCGCTGCCCAGCGGTGGTGCGATGCTGGCTGTGGAGGCCACGGAGGACGAGGTCATGGCAGTCCTGGCCGACGGCGTCGGTTTGGCCGCGGTGAACGGGCCTTCGGCGGTCGTGGTGTCCGGCGATGCCGACGCGGTCGAGGCAGTGGAGCGGCACTTCGCCGGGCTGGGCCGGAAGGTCCGCCGGCTGTCCGTGTCGCACGCGTTCCACTCCGCGCTGATGGACCCGATGCTGGACGAGTTCGCCCGCGTCGCCGGTTCTTTGTCCTTCGCCGCACCGAATATTCCGCTGGTGTCCACTGTGTCCGGACGCCTCGCCGGGAACGAGATCCTGACGCCGGAGTACTGGGTGCGGCAGGTCCGCGAGCCGGTGCGGTTCGCGGACGCTTCCGTCGCGCTCGCCGGGCTCGGTGTCACGCGGGGTCTCGAACTCGGACCCGACGGCGTGCTCTCGGCGCTGGCCGCGTTCCCCGCGCTCCCGTTGCTACGCAAGGCTCGTGATGAGTACCAGACCCTGCTCACCGCGCTGGCCGACGCGCACACGCGGGGTCACGCCGTCGACTGGCAGACCGTCCTGCACGCGGCACACCCCGGCTACCCAGGACGCCCCGTCACCCTGCCGACGTACCCGTTCCAGCGCACGCGCTTCTGGCTGGACAGCCGCCCGGCACCGGACGAGCGGTTCTGGGCGGCCGTCGAAAGCGGCGACCTCGAGGCCTTGACGGCCTGGCGCGAGCGCGGCCGGCCGCCGGCCGGACAGTACGAAGTCACCTGGACGCCCGTCGACACCGGAGAGGCCCGGCTCGACGGCCGATGGCTCGCGGTGGTCCCCGCCGGTTCGGGCACGCAGCTCTTCGGCGACGTCCTCGAAGTCACCCCCGCGGACGATCGGGCCTCCCTCGCCGCGCGCCTGCGTGACCGACAGTTCGACGGCGTCTTGTCCACTTTGGACGTCGAGGGCCAGCTCGCGCTGGTCCAGGCCCTCGGTGACGCCGAGATCGACGCGCCGCTGTGGTGTGTCACCCGAGGTGCGGTCGCCGCGGCCGAAGGGGACGTGCCGGACCCGGCGCAGGCGATGGTCTGGGGGCTCGGGCGCACCGTCGCGCTGGAGCACCCGCACCGCTGGGGCGGCCTCGTCGACCTGCCCACCGACGCCGACGACGAGACGCTCGGCCGGCTCCGCGCGATCCTCGGCGGCGCGACCGACGAGGACCAGGTCTCTCTCCGCGGGGCGCAGGTCCTGGCCCGCCGCCTCACCCACGCAGGGGTCGTGAGTGAAAAACAGCGTTCTAACCCAGTTTCTCACTCACGACCGTGGCAGCCCCACGGCACCGTCCTGATCACCGGCGGCACCGGCGCCCTCGGGCGGCACGTCGCGCGGTGGCTGGCCGGGGCCGGGGCCGAACGCCTCGTCCTGACCAGCCGACGCGGTCTCGACGCGCCCGGCGCCCGTGACCTCGAAGCCGAGCTGACCGGACTCGGCGTCCGCGTCGACGTCCTGGCCTGCGACGTCACCGACCGCGCCGCGCTCGAAGCGACCCTCGCCTCCGTCGGCGAACTCACCGCCGTCGTGCACACGGCCGGCGTCCTGGCCGACGGCGTCCTCGAAGCTCTCACCCCGGAGCGACTGGCCGAGGTCGTCGACGCGAAGGCCGTCTCCGCACGGCACTTGCACGAACTCACGACCGGACTCGAGGCGTTCGTCCTCTTCTCCTCCTGCGCGGGCACCTTCGGCGCGGCCGGGCAGGGCAACTACGCCGCCGCCAACGCCTTCCTCGACGCCCTCGCCGAACAGCGCCGTGCCCAGGGGCTGGCGGCGACGTCGATCGCCTGGGGCCCCTGGGCCGACGGCGGGATGGCCGCCGCGGCCGCCGCCGAAGAGCACCTCGGCCGCACCGGGCTCGCCCCGCTGCGGCCCGACCGGGCCATCGCCGCGCTGCAGGCCGCGACCGGCGGCGGCCCGGTGGTCACCGTCGCCGACGTCGACTGGGCCAGGTTCGCGGCCGCGCTCGCCGCGCACCGCCCGAGCCCGTTCATCGCCGGCCTGCCCGAGGTGCGGCAGCTCGAGCCGGCCGCCGCGGGCTCGCTCAAGCTCACCGGACTGTCCACGGTGGACGCCGACCGGCAGCTGCTCAAGCTGGTCCGCGAGCAGGTCGCCTTCGCGCTCGGCCACCGTTCGGCCGACGACGTCGCGGCCGGGCGCACCTTCAAGGAGCTCGGCTTCGACTCGCTGACCGCCGTCGAGCTGCGCAACCGCTTGGACACCACCACCGGGCTGCGGCTCCCGGCCACGCTCGCGTTCGACTACCCGACCGCGACGGCCCTGGCGGCGTACCTGCGCACGGAACTGCTCGGCGAGGCCGAGGCCGGACCCACGGCCGTCGCGCAGAACACCGACGAGCCCATCGCCATCGTCGGCATGAGCTGCCGGTTCCCCGGCGGCGTGCGGAACCCGGACGAGCTCTGGGCCCTGCTCGCCGAGGGCCGCGACGCCGTCACGGAGTTCCCCGCCGACCGCGGCTGGGACACCGATGCGCTCTACGACCCCGACCCCGACCACGCGGGCACGACCTACGTGCGCGAAGGCGGTTTCCTGGCCGGTGCCGACCGGTTCGACGCCGAGTTCTTCGGGATCTCGCCGCGCGAGGCGCTGGCCATGGACCCGCAGCAGCGCCTGCTGCTGGAAGCCTCCTGGGAGGCCCTGGAGCAGGCGGGCGTCGACCCGCTTTCGGTGCGTGGCGCGCCGGTCGGGGTGTTCGCCGGGACCAACGGGCAGGACTACACCGCGGCACTGCACTTCGGCGAGGAGAGCGTCGACGGCTACCTCGCCACCGGCAGCGCGGGCAGTGTCCTGTCCGGCCGGATCGCCTACGAGCTGGGGCTGGAAGGCCCGGCGATGACCATCGACACGGCGTGTTCGTCGTCGCTGGTCGCCCTGCACCTGGCCGCCCAGTCGCTGCGCGCGGGCGAATGCTCGATGGCGCTGGCCGGCGGCGTGACGATCATGTCCACCCCCGGCCTGTTCGTCGAGTTCAGCCGGCAGCGCGGCCTCGCTTCGGACGGCCGGTGCAAGGCCTTCGCCGACGAGGCGGACGGCACCGGCTGGGGTGAAGGTGTCGGTGTCGTGCTCGTCGAACGGCTCTCGGACGCCCGTCGCAACGGCCACCCGGTGCTCGCGATCGTCCGCGGCAGCGCGGTCAACCAGGACGGCGCGTCGAACGGCCTGACCGCCCCGAACGGTCCTTCTCAGCAACGCGTGATCCGCGCGGCGCTGGCCAACGCGGGCCTGACACCGTCCGATGTGGACGCCGTCGAGGCGCACGGCACCGGCACGACGCTGGGCGACCCGATCGAAGCGCAAGCCCTGCTGGCGACCTACGGCCGGGACCGCGACGCGGCCGAGCCGCTGTGGCTCGGCTCGATCAAGTCCAACGTCGGCCACACGCAGGCCGCCGCCGGCGTCGCCGGCGTCATCAAGATGGTGCTGGCCCTGCGTCACGGCCTGCTGCCCGCGACCCTGCACGTCGGCGAGCCGTCCCGGCACGTCGACTGGGGCAGCGGCGCGGTGTCCCTGCTGACCGAGCCGCGCCCGTGGCCCGAGCGGGAAGGACCGCGCCGCGCCGGGATCTCGTCGTTCGGCGTCAGCGGCACGAACGCACACATCATCGTCGAGCAGGCCCCCGAGCGCCCCAATGTGGCGTTGGTTGCGTCAGACGCACCCAATGTGGCGTTCGGTGCGTCAGACGCACCGAACGCCACATTGGGGCGCTTGGTGCCTTGGGTGCTCTCGGCGAGGTCCGCGGCCGCGGTGCGCGATCGGGCGGCCGCGCTGGCCGAGGTGACCGGGGACGTCGCCGAGATCGGCTGGTCCCTGGTCAGCACCCGGTCCCAGTTCGAGCACCGTGCGGTCGTCCTCGACGACCACCGGGACGGCCTGCGCGCACTGGCCGCCGACGCGCCCGGATCGTCCGTGATCACCGGCACCGCCGGGGCCGCGGGGGAGACGGTGTTCGTCTTCCCGGGCCAAGGGGCGCAGTGGGTGGGCATGGCGCTCGGCCTGCTCGACGAGCCCGTCTTCGCGCAGCGGCTCGACGAATGCGCCGCCGCGCTCGCCCCCCACGTCGACTGGTCGCTGACCGAAGTGTTGGGCGACGCGGACGCCCTGGCCCGGGTCGACGTCGTGCAGCCCGCGTCCTGGGCCGTGATGGTGTCCCTGGCCGCGCTGTGGCGGGCGCACGGCATCGAGCCCGACGCCGTCGCCGGGCACTCGCAAGGCGAGATCGCGGCCGCGGTCGTCGCAGGCGGACTGTCCCTCGAGGACGGGGCGAAGGTCGTCGCATTGCGCAGCAAAGCGATCGCCGCCGGGCTCGCGGGGCAGGGCGGCATGGCCTCGATCGCGCTCGACGCCGCCCGCGTCGCGGACCTGCTCCCGGACGGGGTCGCGATCGCGGCCTACAACAGCCCGGCCTCGACGGTCGTGTGCGGTGACCCGGCCGCGCTCGACGAGCTGATCGCCCACTGCGCGGACAAGGACATCCGCGCCCGCCGCATCCCGGTCGACTACGCCTCGCATTCTGCTTACGTCGAAGGCATCCGCGACGAGCTGCACGAAGTCCTGGCGGGCCTGAGCCCCGGCACGGGCGATGTCCCGTTCTACTCCGCGGTGACGGCCGAGCCCGTCGACACCGCGACCCTCGACGCCGGCTACTGGTACCGGAACCTGCGCGAGCCGGTCCGCTTCCTCGACACGACCCAGGTCCTCATCGAGCGGGGACACCGGTTCTTCGTCGAGGTCAGCCCGCACCCCGTGCTCCTGTCCGCGATCCAGGAGACCCTCGACGACACCCCGGGCGTCGTCGTCGGAACGCTGCGCCGCGGCGAAGGCGGCCCGCGCCGGTTCCTGACGTCGGTCGCCGAACTGTGGACGCAGGGCCACGACGTCGACTGGCGGACGGTCCTCCCCGAGACGCGCACGGTCGGCCTGCCCACCTACCCGTTCCAGCACCGGCGCTTCTGGCCGAAGGCCGCGCAGCCCGCGGCAGTCACCGGCGACCCGGCCGACGAGCAGTTCTGGGCCGCGGTGGAACGCGAGGACGTGGCGTCGATCGCCGGCACCCTCGCCGTCGCGCCGGAGCCCCTCGGCGACGTCCTGCCCGCGCTCGCCTCCTGGCGGCGCACCCGCCTCGAGAAATCCACTGTGGACAGCTGGCGCTACCGCATCACCTGGAAACCGCTCACCACCGAAGAGAAACCCCTGGACGGCACCTGGCTGGTCGTGACGCCGGAAGGCGGCGACCACGCGTGGATCGACGCGGCCCGGCAGGCCGTCGAGGACGCGGGCGCCACCGCAGTCCCGGTCACCGTCGGTGGCACCGACCGCGCCGCGCTCGGCAAGCGCCTGGTCGACCTCGCCCCGGTGGACGGCGTGCTTTCCCTGCTGGCCCTCGACGCGGCCGGGGACGCGGTGCTCCCGCGTGGTGTCGCGAACACCCTGCTCCTGACCCAGGCGCTCGGCGACGCCGGGATCGCCGCCCCGCTGTGGCTCGCCACGGCGGGCGCGGTGGCCACCGGCCGGTCCGACGCCGTGACCGACGCGGCGCAGTCCCAGGTCTGGGGGCTGGGCCGGGTCATCGGCCTGGAGCACGCCGACCGCTGGGGCGGCCTGGTCGACCTGCCGGACACGACCGACGAGCGCGACCGGCAGCGGCTGGCCGAAGTCTTGGCCGCGGCGGGCGACGAGGACCAGGTCGCCGTCCGGGCGTCCGGCGTGCTCACCCGCCGCCTGGTGCCGGCCCCGCTCGGCGACGGCGCCCCGGCCCGAGACTGGCGGCCGGACGGCACTGTCCTGATCACCGGCGGCACCGGCGCGCTCGGTGCCCACGTCGCCCGCTGGCTCGCCGGTCGCGGGGCACAGCGCCTGATCCTCACCAGCAGGCGCGGCGAAGCGGCACCCGGCGCGGCCGAACTCCGCGAGGAGCTGACCGCGCTCGGCGCGACCACGACGATCGCCGCCTGCGACGTCGCCGACCGCGCGGCCCTGAAAACGCTGCTCGACGGGCTGGACGGGCCCGTGCGGGCCGTTTTCCACGCGGCCGGCATCGTCCAGGGCACCGCGCTCGACGACACCGAACTGGCCGAGTTCGCCGAAGTGGTGTCCGCGAAGGTCGCGGGCGCCACCCACCTCGACGAGCTCCTGGACGACCTCGACGCGTTCGTGCTGTTCTCCTCCAACGCCGGCGTCTGGGGCAGCGGCGGGCAAGGCGCCTACGCCGCGGGCAACGCCTTCCTCGACGCGCTCGCACAGCGCCGCCGTGACCGCGGGCTCACCGCGACGTCGGTCGCGTGGGGCGCGTGGCAGGGCGCGGGCATGGCGGGCGACAACGACGCCGAGGAGCACCTGCGCCGCCGCGGCGTGGGCGCGATGCCGCCGGAGCGGGCCCTGCTCGCGCTGGGGCAGGCGATCGACCGCGACGAGACCGTCCTCACCGTCGCCGACGTCGACTGGGACCGGTTCGTGCGGGGCTTCACCGCCGCCCGGCCGCGGCCGCTGCTCGACGACCTCCCCGCCGTCCGCCGGGCCCTCGAAGCCCAGCGGACCGAGCCGGAGTCCACTCCGGAGTCCTTCGCGGGCAAGCTGATCGGCCTGCCGCCCGCCGAGCAGGAGCGGGTGGTCCTCGACCACGTCCGCGACGCCATCGCCCGGGTGCTCGGGCACGCGGGCGCCGAGGAGATCGACGCGAACCGGCCGTTCAAGGAGATCGGCTTCGACTCCCTGACCGCGGTGGAGCTGCGCAACCGCCTGCGCGCGGCGACCGGGCTCAAGCTGCCCGCCACCTTGGTCTTCGACCACCCGACGCCGTCGGCGCTGGCCGGGTTCCTGCTTTCGGCGCTGGTCGGCGACGAAGTCTCGGTCCTGGGGGAGCTGGACCGGATCGAGGCGCTGGTTTCAGGGGTTTCCCCAGACGATGACGCCTTTGGGCAAATCACCAGCCGACTTCAGACCATGCTGAACAAGCTGGGTGAAGCCCGGGCGTCCGACGGGCGTCCCCGGGCCGCCCAGCAGCTCGAAGGCGCGACGGACGACGAACTTTTCGACTTCATCCACCGGGAGCTCGGCAGGTCGTGAGAGGCCCGGCGCCGGTGGACCGCACGAAAACCACAGGCGAGGGCGCTGGTGAACGAAGAGAAGCTCCGGGACTACCTGAAGTGGGTCACGACCGACCTCGCCGAGACCCGGCAACGCCTCCAGGACCTGGAGGCGGGGGAGCGGGAGCCCATCGCGATCGTCGCGATGGGCTGCCGGTTCCCGGGCGGTGTGACCTCTCCGGAGGAGCTTTGGGACCTCGTCGACGGCGGGACCGACGCGATGTCGGCGTTCCCGGCCGACCGCGGCTGGGACGTCGACGGCGGCGACTACGCGCGCACCGGCGGGTTCATCGACACCGCCACGACGTTCGACCCGGCGTTCTTCGGCATCAGCCCGCGCGAGGCCCTGGCCACCGACCCGCAACAGCGGCTGCTGCTCGAAGTGTCGTGGGAGGTCTTCGAACGCGCCGGGATCGACCCCGGTTCGCTGGCCGGGACGTCCGCCGGGGTCTTCGTCGGCTCGACGCCGTCCGGATACGGCCTGGGCAGCGAGACCGGCGAGGTCGCCGGGCACCTGCTCACCGGCAACGCGGGCAGCGTCCTGTCCGGCCGGCTCGCCTACAGCTACGGCCTGGAAGGCCCCGCGGTCACCGTCGACACGGCGTGCTCGTCCGCACTGGTCGCGCTGCACCTCGCCTGCCAGGCCCTGCGCAAGCGGGAGTGCTCGCTCGCGCTGGCCGGCGGCGCCACGATCATGTCGACCCCGGCCGTCTTCCTGGAGTTCGCCCGCCAGGGCGGGCTCGCCGGCGACGGCCGCTGCAAGCCGTTCGCCGAGGCCGCCGACGGCACCGGCTGGGGCGAGGGCGTCGGCCTGCTGCTGCTCGAGCGCCTGTCCGACGCGCGGCGCCGCAACCACCCCGTGCTCGCCGTCATCGAGGGCTCGGCCGTCAACTCCGACGGCGCGTCCAACGGCCTGACCGCCCCGAACGGCCCCTCGCAGCAGCGGGTGATCCGTGCGGCCCTGGCCGCCGCCGGGCTCTCGCCCGCCGACGTCGACGTCGTCGAGGCGCACGGCACCGGCACGACACTGGGCGACCCGATCGAGGCCCAGGCGCTGCTGGCCACTTACGGGCAGAACCGCCCGGCGGACCGGCCGCTGCGCGTCGGCGCGGTGAAGTCCAACATCGGGCACACCCAGGCCGCCTCCGGCGCGGCCGGCGTGATCAAGATGGTCCTCGCCCTGCGGCACGCGCACCTGCCGCACACCCTGCACCTGGACGAGCCGTCGTCCCACGTGGACTGGGCGGCCGGCTCGGTCGAGCTGCTGGGCGAGCCGATGCCGTGGCCGGAGCGCGACGCGCCCCGCCGCGCCGGGGTGTCGGCGTTCGGCGTCAGCGGCACCAACGCGCACGTCCTGCTCGCCGAACCGCCCGCCGCCGAAGAGGCCGAGGAACCGCCGGCCGTCGAGGGGCCTCTGCCGTTCCTGGTGTCCGCGCGCGGCACGGCCGCCCTGCGTGAGCAGGCCGCGAGCCTCCGGGCCGTTGCGGAGGAAGAAAACCTGGCCGACCTCGCCTGGTCACTGGGCACCGGCCGGGCCGCCCTGGACGACCGCGCCGTCGTCCTGGCCGACAGCCGGGACGAGCTGCTGCGCGGCCTCGACGCCCTCGGCGCGGACGGCGTCGCGCCGGGTCTGGTGCGGGGCGCGATCCGGCCGGGGAAGCTGGCCTTCCTGTTCACCGGCCAGGGTTCCCAACGCGCCGGCATGGGCAGCGAGCTGGCCGCACGGTTCCCGGTCTTCGCCGCCGCCTTCGACGAGGTGTGCGCGGAGCTCGACCGCCACCTCGACCGTCCACTGCGGACGGTCATCGCTTCGGGCGAGCGGCTCGACGAGACGGCCTACACCCAGCCCACGCTGTTCGCGGTCGAGGTGGCGCTGTACCGGCTGGCCGAGTCCTGGGGCTACCAGCCGGACTACCTGCTGGGCCACTCGATCGGCGAGCTGGTCGCCGCCCACTTGGCCGGGGTGCTCTCGCTGGCCGACGCGTGCACGCTCGTCGCCGCCCGCGGCCGTCTCATGCAGGCACTCCCCAGCGGCGGCGCGATGGTCGCCGTGCAGGCGACCGAGGACGAGGTCGACCTGGTCGACGGGCTTTCGATCGCGGCGGTCAACGGGCCGTCGTCGCTCGTGCTCTCCGGGGACGAGGACGTCGTGCTGGCCGCGGCGGAGCACTTCGCCGGGCTGGGCCGCAAGACCAAGCGCCTCGACGTCTCGCACGCGTTCCACTCCGTCCGTATGGACGGGATGCTCGCCGAGTTCCGCCAAGTCCTCGACGGTCTTGCCTTCCACCCGCCGAAGATCGCGGTCGTCTCCAACGTCACCGGCACCCTCGCCGACCGGCTGACCTCGCCCGACTACTGGGTTTCGCACGTCCGCGAGGCCGTGCGGTTCGCCGACGGCGTCGGCTGGCTGAGCGAGGCCGGGGTGACCGGCTTCCTGGAACTCGGTCCCGATGGCGCGCTCGCCGCGCTCGCCCAGGACTGCCTGCCCGCCGGCGCGGCGGTGGCCGCGCTCCTGCGCCGGGACCGCCCGGAGGCACCGGCCGCCTTGACCGGTCTCGCCCGGATGCACGTCTCCGGCCACGGACCTGACTGGTCGGCCGTGCTGGGAGGCGGCCGCCGCGTCGACCTGCCGACGTACCCCTTCCAGCGGCAGCGCTACTGGCTGGAGCCCTCGGCCCCCACCAGTGCCGGAGACGACGAGTTCTGGTCCGCCGTGGACACCGGGACCCTCGCCGAAGTGCTGAACCTGCCCGAGGGCACGGTCGGTGACCTGCTGCCCGCGCTGTCGGCCTATCGCGCGAAGCGGCAAGAGAAGTCCACTGTGGACGCCTGGCGATACGGGATCGGCTGGACGCCCGTGTCGCCGGCAGTGAAGCCGCTCTCGGGGACCAGGCTGGCTGTCGTCCCAGCAGCGGACTTCGCATCCCCGGTGCTCGAAGCCTTGGTGAGCCGCGGGTTCGTCCCCGCCACGCTCGACCAGCTGGCCGAGCACTCCGATGTGGACGGTGTGCTGTCGCTGCTGGCCTGGGACACCGAACCCCTGCTGCGCACCATCGAGCTGATCCGCGCGGGCGTCATAGCGCCGCTGTGGATCGCGACGCAGGGTGCCGTCTCCACCGGGCAGGCCGACCCGCTGAGCGCGGCCGGCCAGGCTCCGCTGTGGGGCCTCGGCCGGGTCGCCGCGCTGGAGTACCCGCAGCGCTGGGGCGGTCTGGTCGACCTGCCCGCCGAGCTGGACGAGCGCGCTCTCGACCGGCTGGCGGCCGTCCTGGGCTCGGCCGAGGACCAGGTCGCGCTGCGCGCGTCCGGCGTCTTCGCGCGGCGGCTGCAGCGGACCACCGGCCCGGCCGCCGAGCCGTGGTCGCCCGCCGGGACCGTGCTGATCACCGGCGGCACCGGCGCGCTGGGCGCGGTCGTCGCGCGCACGCTCGCCGAAGCCGGCGCCGAACATCTCGTCCTGGCCGGCCGCCGCGGCCTCGACGCCCCGGGCGCGACGGCGCTGCGGGACGAGCTGACCGCGCTCGGCACCCGGATCACCGTCGCGGCCTGCGACGTCGCCGACCGCGACGCCGTGGCCGGGCTCCTCCACGAACTGCCCGACCTCGACGCCGTCATCCACACCGCAGGCGTCCTCGACGATGCCGTGCTCGACGGTGTCACCGCCGAGCAGCTGAACACGGTCTTCCGGCCGAAGCTCGACGCCGCCCGGCACCTCGACGAGCTGACCCGCGACCGCGCCCTGTCCGCGTTCGTGCTGTTCTCGTCGTTCGCGGGCAGCCTCGGCGCGGTCGGGCAGGCCGCCTACGCCGCCGCCAACGCCGGGCTCGACGCGCTCGCCGAACAGCGGCGCGCCGCCGGGCTGCCCGCCACCTCCGTGGCCTGGGGCCCGTGGGGCGGCAGCGGCATGGCGGCCGACGACCTGGTCGCCGACCGGATGCGCCGGGGCGGCGTGCCGCCGATGGCCCCGCGCCTCGCTGTCGCCGCCCTGCGCCGCGCGATCGGCGGCGGAGAAGCGAACCCCATCGTCGCCGACGTGGACTGGGCGAAGTTCGTGCCCGGTTTCACCACCACCCGCCCCAGCCCGCTGCTCGGCGACCTGCCCGAGGCGCGGGAGGCGATGCCCGCCCCCGAAGAAGAGCCCCTGGTCGCGCGGCTCGCCGAACTGTCCACTGAGGACCAGCAGGCGCTCCTGCTCGACGTCGTCCGCACCCAGGCCGCGGCCGTGCTCGCCTACCCCGGCCCGGACGCGGTCGAGCCCGAGCGGGCGTTCAAGGACCTCGGCGTCGACTCGCTGACCGCCGTCGAACTGCGCAACGGCCTCGGCGCCGCGACCGGGCGCGCGCTGCCCGCGACGCTGGTGTTCGACTACCCGACCCCGGCCGCCGTCGCGACCTACCTGCGCGAGGAGCTGGCCGGTTCCGCCGCGACCCCAGTCGCCACGCAGTCCGCCACGGCCGTCGACGACGAGCCGCTCGCCATCGTGTCGATGGCCTGCCGCCTGCCCGGCGGCGTGCGGTCGCCCGAAGACCTGTGGGACCTCCTGGCGGGTGGCCGCGATGCTGTCGGCACCTTCCCCGAAGACCGCGGCTGGCCCCTGGCCGACCTCTACCACCCCGACCGCGACCACGAGGGCACCAGCTACACCCGCCACGGTGGCTTCCTCGACGGCGTCGCCGACTTCGACGCGGGCTTCTTCGGGATCTCGCCGCGCGAGGCCCTCGCCATGGACCCGCAGCAGCGGCTGCTGCTGGAGACCTCGTGGGAGACGTTCGAGCGCGCGGGCATCGACCCGCTGTCGCTGCGCGGCTCCCAGGTCGGTGTCTACATCGGCACCAACGGCCAGGACTACGCGGCGTTGCTGCGCGAGTCCGGCGAAGGCAGCTCGGAAGGCCACGCCGGGACCGGGAACGCCGGCTCGGTCGTCTCCGGCCGGATCTCCTACGTGCTGGGCCTGGAGGGCCCCGCCGTCACGGTCGACACCGCGTGCTCGTCGTCGCTGGTCGCGCTGCACTGGGCCGCGCAGTCGCTGCGCTCGGGCGAGTCCTCGATGGCGCTGGTCGGCGGCGTGACCGTGATGACGACCCCGGGCGCGTTCCTGGAGTTCAGCAAGCAGGGCGGGCTGGCCGAAGACGGCCGGTGCAAGGCGTTCGCCGACGGCGCGGACGGCACGGGCTGGGGCGAGGGCGTCGGCCTGATCCTCGTCGAGCGGCTGTCCGACGCGCGCCGCCACGGGCACCCGGTGCTGGCGCTGGTGCGCGGCTCCGCGGTGAACCAGGACGGCGCGTCGAACGGCCTCACCGCCCCGAACGGGCCCTCGCAGCAGCGGGTGATCCGGGCGGCGCTGGCGAACGCAGGCCTGGAACCGTCCGATGTGGACGCCGTCGAGGCGCACGGGACCGGCACGACCCTGGGTGACCCGATCGAGGCACAGGCCCTGCTGGCGACCTACGGCCGCGATCGCGAACAGCCGCTGTGGCTGGGTTCGCTGAAGTCCAACATCGGGCACACGCAGGCGGCCGCGGGCGTCGCCGGGATCATCAAGATGGTCCTCGCCCTGGGCCACGGCCTGCTGCCGAAGACGCTGCACGTCGACCGGCCGTCGCGGCACATCGACTGGGACAGCGGCGCGGTCGCGCTGCTCACCGAGGCGCACTCCTGGCCCGAGCACGACGGACCGCGCCGTGCGGGCGTGTCGTCGTTCGGCGTCAGCGGCACGAACGCTCACGTCATCCTCGAAGGCGTGCCCGCGGCCGAAACCCCGGCCGCTTCGGACGGGCTGGTGCCCTGGGTCCTGTCCGGCCGGTCCGAGGCCGCGCTCCGGGACGCCGCGCGCGACCTGCTGCGGCTGCGGGACACCGACGTCGCCGACGTGGCCGCCGGCCTGGCCGGGCGCGCCGCGTTCGAGCACCGGGCCGTCGTGCTCGGCGCGGACTTCGCCGAGCTGGCGACCGGCCTGGAAGCCCTCGCGGCCGGCGGTCCGGCGGCGAACCTCGTCCAGGGCACGCAGAACGCCGGGAAGACCGCGTTCCTGTTCTCGGGCCAGGGGTCGCAGCGCGTCGGGATGGGGGCCGAGCTGTACGAGCGGTTCCCGGTGTTCGCCGACGCCTTCGACGCGGTCTGCGCGCTGGTCGACTCGGCGCTGGATCGGCCGTTGCGGGAGGTCGTCTTCGGCGACGCTTCGGCACTCGACGAGACCGGGTACACCCAGCCCGCGTTGTTCGCGGTCGAGGTTGCGCTGTTCCGGCTGCTGGAGTCGTGGGGCGTCCGGCCGGACTACGTGGCCGGGCACTCGATCGGCGAGCTGGCCGCCGCGCACGTCGCGGGTGTGCTCTCCCTCGAGGACGCGTGCAAGCTGGTCGCGGCCCGCGCGGGACTGATGCAGGCGCTGCCCACGGGTGGGGCGATGCTCGCGGTGCAGGCCACCGAGGACGAGGTCGCCGCCGAACTGGGCGACGGCGCGTGCTTCGCCGCGATCAACGGTCCCCGAGCGACGGTCGTGTCCGGTGAAGCCGAAGCCGTCGAGGCGGTGGAGCGGCACTTCGTCGCGCTGGGCCGGAAGGTCTCACGACTCGCGGTGTCGCACGCGTTCCACTCCGCGCTGATGGACCCGATGCTGGACGCGTTCGCGGCCGTCGCCGACGGCTTGACCTTCCACGCGCCGAAGATCCCGCTCGTGTCCACTGTGTCCGGTCGCCTGGCCGGGGACGAGATCCTGACGCCGGTGTACTGGGTGCGCCAGGTCCGCGAGCCGGTACGGTTCGCCGACGCTGTCGAAACGCTGGGCGGGCTCGGCGTCGCCGAGTCCGTCGAACTGGGCCCGGACGGGGTGCTCGCCGCCCTGGCGCAGGACACTCTGCCCGCGAAGGCGACGCTGCGGAAGGACCGGCCCGAGGAGCGGACGCTGCTCGCCGCGCTGGCCCGCCTCCACGTCTCCGGGCACGCTCCGGACTGGTCCGCGGTGCTGCGTCCGGCGTCGTTCGTCGTGCTGCCGACCTATCCGTTCCAGCGCGAGCGCTTCTGGCCGCGCACGCCCGAAGCCGCCGCCGCTCCGGCGAACGTCGTCGACGGCGAGTTCTGGTCGGCGGTCGAAAGCGCGGACCTGTCCGCCCTCGCCACGACCCTCGACGTCGCGGAGTCCGAACTGTCCGGACTCGAAACCGCCCTGCCGCTGCTCGCGCGGTGGCACGGGAACCGCGCTGATCTGTCTACTGTGGACGATTGGCGCTACGTCGTGAACTGGCGCCCGCTGGCGCCGGCCGAGGGCGGGCCGGGCACGTGGTTGCTGGTGCTCCCGGAGCACGGCGGCGAGCCGGACTCGCTCGCGGCGCTGACCGCGGGCCTCGACTGCGTCCCGGTCCGCATGCCTGACCTGCCCGGCATCCACGGTGACTTCGCCGGCGTGCTGTCGTTGCTGGCTCTCGACGAGCGCCCCGCGCCGGACGCACCGGGGATCACGATCGGCCTCGCCGCGACCCTGGACCTCGTCCGGCAGCTCGGCGACGCCGCGCCGCTGTGGTGCGCCACTTCGGGCGCGGTTTCCGTCGGCCGCGCGGACGCGGTCCGCAGTGCGACGCAGGCGGCGTTCTGGGGCTTCGGCCGCACCGCCGCCGTCGAACACGCCGACCGCTGGGGTGGCCTGGTCGACCTGCCCGCCGTCCTCGACGACCGCGCGGTCGCCCGGCTGGCGAGCGTGCTCGGCGGGACCGAGGACCAGGTCGCCGTCCGCGACTCCGCCGTCTTCGCCGCGCGCCTCGACCGCGCCCCCGCGACGACGTCCGGCTCCTCGTGGCGGCCGCGCGGCACCGTGCTGATCACCGGCGGGACCGGGGCGCTCGGCGCCGAGGTCGCCCGCTGGCTGGCCCGCACCGGAGCCGAGCACCTCGTGCTGACCAGCCGCCGCGGCCTCGACGCCGCCGGCGCGCCGGAACTGCGCGACGAACTGACCGCGCTCGGCGTCACCGTGACCGTTGCGGCCTGCGACGTCACCGATCGCGACGCCGTCGCCGCGCTGGTCGGCGGCCTCGACGGGCTGCGGGCCGTCGTCCACGCCGCCGGGGTCGCCCAGTCCGCGCCCCTCGCCGGGCTCGGCGTCGCCGAGTTCGCCGGGTTCACCGCCGCGAAGCTCGCGGGTGCGGCGAACCTGGACGCCGTCCTCGGCGACCGCGAGCTCGACGCGTTCGTGCTGTTCTCCTCCATCGCGGGCGTCTGGGGCAGCGGCGGCCAGAGCGCCTACGCGGCCGCGAACGCCTACCTCGACGGCCTCGCTCGCCGCCGCCGCGCGGCCGGGCTGGCCGCGACGTCGGTGGCCTGGGGTCCCTGGGCGGGCGGCGGCATGCTGGCCGACGAAGGCGCGGAGGACCACCTGCGCCGCCGCGGACTCCGGCCCCTGGACCCGCAGCTGGCGATCACCGCGCTGCGTCAGGCCCTCGACACCGGCGACACCGCCGTCACCGTGGCCGACGTCGACTGGGCGCGGTTCGCACCCGGCTTCACCTCGGCCCGCCCGAGCGCGTTGCTCGGCGACCTGCCCGAGGTCCGTGCCGCGCTCGACGTCCCGGTCGAGGAGACCCGAAGCCGGGACCTGTCCGCCGGTGAGCTGCCGGACTTGGTCCGGCTCGAAGCCGCGGCCGCCCTCGGGCACGCCGACCCGGCGGCCGTCGCGGTGGACCGGCCCTTCCGCGACCTGGGCTTCGACTCGCTGACCGCCGTCGAGCTGCGCAACCGCCTGAGCGCGGTCACCGGGCTGAAGCTGCCTTCGACGCTCGTCTTCGACCACCCGACGACCACCGTCCTCGCGGACTTCCTTGCCGGGGAGCTGTTCGGCACCGAGGACGCCGTCGTCCCGGCGCCGCGTCTCGACAACGCCGACGAGCCCATCGCGATCGTCGGCATGAGCTGCCGCCTGCCCGGCGGGATCACGTCGCCGGAAGAGCTGTGGCGGCTGCTGGCCGACGGCGGCGACGCCATCTCCTCCTGGCCCGAAGACCGTGGTTGGGACGTCGAAGGCCTTTACGACCCCGACCCCGACGCCGCAGGCAAGAGCTACTCCCGCGACGGCGGCTTCCTGACCGGCGCCGGTGAGTTCGACGCCGCCTTCTTCGAGATGAGCCCGCGCGAGGCGCTGGCCACGGACCCGCAGCAGCGGCTGCTGCTCGAAAGCTCCTGGGAGGCCCTGGAACGAGCCGGCATCGACCCGCGGTCCCTCTCCGGGAGCGCGTCCGGCGTGTTCGTCGGCGCGGGTGTCTCGGGCTACGCCGCCGGCCTGCGCGAAGCCCCCGAAGGCCTTGGCGGGCACCTGCTCACCGGCAACGCCGGCAGTGTCCTTTCCGGACGGATCGCCTACCACCTCGGCGTCGAAGGCCCGGCCGTCACGCTGGACACCGCGTGCTCGTCGTCGCTGGTCGCGCTGCACCTCGCGGCCCGGTCCCTGCGCTCGGGCGAGTGTTCGCTGGCGCTCGCGGGCGGCGTCGCCGTGATGGCCAACCCCGCCGCGTTCGTCGAGTTCAGCCGGCAGCGCGGCCTGGCACCGGACGGCCGCTGCAAGGCGTTCGCCGACGGCGCCGACGGCACCGGCTGGTCCGAGGGCGTCGGCATGCTCGTGCTTGAGCGGCTTTCCGACGCCCAGCGGCTCGGGCACACCGTGCTCGCCGTGGTGCGCGGCTCCGCGGTGAACTCCGACGGCGCGTCCAACGGCCTGACCGCCCCGAACGGCCCGTCGCAGCAGCGGGTGATCCGGGCCGCACTCGCCGACGCCGGCCTCGAACCGTCCGATGTGGACGCCGTCGAAGGGCACGGCACGGGCACCCGGCTCGGCGACCCGATCGAGGCGCACGCCCTGCTGGCCACCTACGGCCGCGACCGCGAGCACCCGCTCCTGCTCGGCTCGCTGAAGTCCAACCTCGGGCACACCCAGGCCGCGGCCGGGGTCGCCGGGGTGATCAAGATGGTGCTCGCCCTCCAGCGCGGGCTGCTCCCGAAGACGTTGCACGCTTCGACACCTTCGTCCGAAGTGGACTGGACGGCGGGCCGCGTCTCGCTGCTGACCGAAGCGATGCCGTGGCCGGCCGACGGTCGTCCGCGCCGGGCCGGGGTGTCCGCGTTCGGGGTCAGCGGTACCAACGCGCACGTCATCATCGAAGAGGCCCCGGCGACCGAGCCCGAGCTGCCGCGGCCGCGCCGCACCGGGCTCGTCCCGCTGGCGCTGTCCGGCCGGTCGGAGGCGGCGCTGCGGGCACAGGCCGCGCGGCTGCTCGGCACCGCTCCGGCCGACCCGGCCGACCTGGCCTGGTCGCTGGCGACCACCCGCTCGGCGTTCGAGCACCGCGCCGTCGTGCTGGCCGGGGACGACGCCGAACTGCGGGCCGGACTCACGGCGTTGGCGGGGGAAACCAAGTCCGCCGCGGTGGTGCGCGGGACGATCGCGCCCGGCCGCACGGCGTTCCTGTTCACCGGGCAAGGCGCGCAGCGGATCGGCATGGGCCGTGAGCTGTACCGCGAGCACCCGGCGTTCGCTTCGGCCTTCGACGCGGTGTGCGCGTACTTCGACGTCGAGCTGGACCGGCCGCTGCGAGGCGTCATCGAGGCCGGTGAGCTGCTGGACCGGACCGAATACACCCAGCCCGCGCTGTTCGCGGTCGAGGTGGCGCTGTACCGGCTCCTCGAGGACTGGGGCGTGCGTCCCGACTTCGTCGGCGGCCACTCCATCGGCGAACTGGCCGCCGCGCACGTCGCGGGGGTGCTGTCCCTCGAGGACGCGTGCACGCTCGTCGCCGCCCGCGCCCGACTCATGCAGGCTCTGCCCGAGGGTGGGGCGATGGTGGCCGTCGCGGCCACCGAGGACGAGGTCACGCCGCTGCTGACCGAGCGGGTGTCGCTGGCCGCGGTCAACGGGCCGTCATCGGTCGTGCTCTCCGGCGACGAGGACGCCGTGCTGGCGGTCGCCGCGGGGTTCGAGAAGACCCGGCGCCTGAAGGTGAGCCACGCGTTCCACTCGGCCCGGATGGACGGCATGCTCGCCGAGTTCCACACGGTCGCGGCGGGGCTGACCTACCACGAGCCGGCCGTGCCGGTGCTGTCGAACGTCACCGGTTCGCTCGCTTCGGCGGCGGAGCTGGGCGACCCGGCGTACTGGGTCCGGCAGGTCCGCGCCACCGTCCGGTTCGCCGACGGCGTCCGCACGCTGGCCGGGCGCGGGGTGACGCGGTTCCTCGAGCTGGGGCCGGCGGGGGTTCTCTCTGCAATGGTCGCCGAGTGCCGGGACGACGACGTGGTCGCGGTGCCGGCGCTGCGGGCCGACCGGACCGAAGTCCGCACGCTCCTGTCCGCGCTCGCCGAGTTGCAGGTCGCCGGGGGCGGGGTGGACTGGGCCCGGGTGCTGCGCGACGGCGTGCGGGTCGAGCTGCCCACCTACGCCTTCCAGCGCGAGCGGTACTGGCTGGAGGTGCCGGACGTCGACGGCGATCCGGCGTCGCTCGGGCAGTCCGGTGCTTCGCACGGTTTGCTGAGTGCGGCCGTGGAACTGGCCGGAGCGGACGGCGTCGTGCTCACCGGGCTCATGTCGGTCGACGGTTCGCCGTGGCTGGCCGAACACCGCGTCGACGGCGAGATCCTGTTCCCCGGCGCGGGGTTCGTCGAGCTGGCGCTGCGCGCGGCCGACGAGGCCGGCTGCGACCAGGTCGAAGAGCTCGTCCTCGAGGCGCCGCTGGTCCTGCCCGAGCGGGGCGGCGTACCGGTGCAGGTCCGCGTCGAGGCCCCGGACGGTGCCGGACGGCGCGCGTTCGGCATCCACACCCGCGGCGACGGCTGGGTCCGGCACGCCACCGGCTTCCTCGCCTCTGGTTTGTCCACTTCGGACGATCTGACGCAGTGGCCGCCCGCGGATGCGCTGCCGACCGACGACTTCTACGCCGCGCGAGCGGCGGCCGGGTTCGCCTACGGGCCGACGTTCCAGGGGCTGCGGGCGGCCTACCGCTCGGGCGACTCGGTGTACGCCGAGGTGGCCTTGCCGACGGGGACTTCCGCCGACGAGTGGGGCGTGCACCCGGCGCTGCTCGACGCGGCGCTGCACGCGCTGGCCTTCGCCGACCTGCCGGGGGACGGCCTCCTGCCGTTCTCCTGGTCGGGCGTGAGCCTGCACGCGACCGGCGCGACCGAGCTGCGGGTGCGCCTGCGGCCGGTGGGCAGTGCCGTCCAGCTGACCTTGGCGGACCCGACCGGCCAGGTCGTGGCCGTGGCCGAGTCGGTGGTCCTGCGCCCGATGACCCGGTCGGCGCCCGCTGCCACGCACCACCGCGTCGAGTGGGTCGTGAGTGAGAAACAGTGTTCCAACCCTGTTTCTCACTCACGACCGGCGGCCGGGGAGCGCGGCGATGTCGCGGGCGCCGCCGAGCCGCGTCTCGACCGCTTGCGCGCCGCCGGGCTCGGCGACCTCTCCGGGCTCGGGCTGGGCGAGCTGCCCGCCTATGGCGAGTTCGCCGAACTGGCCGCCGCCGGTGCGGTGCCCGAGGTCGTGTTCGCCTCCTGCCGCCCCGACGACACCGACGACCTCACCTGGGCCGTCTGGGCTTCGGCGCAGCGGGCGTTGGCGTTGGTCACGGCCTGGCTGGCCGACCCGCGGTTCGCCGGTTCGCGGCTGGTGTTCGTCACCCGCGGCGCGGTCGCCGTGCGCGAGGGCGAGGTGCCGGACGTGGTGGAAGCCGCGGTCTGGGGTGCCGTGGAGCCGGTGCTGGCCGCGCACCCCGGCCGGTTCGCTCTCGTCGACGGTGCCGCCGTCGAGCCGGGCGCGGAGCGGCTCGCGATCCGCGGTGACGTGGTCTACGAGCCCCGGACCTCCGCGGTCACGCCGGACGCCTGGAAACCCGAAGGAACCGTGCTGCTCACCAGCGCGTCCGGCGAACTGGGCGCCGCCGTCGCGCGGCACCTCGTCGAGGATCGGGGCGTCCAGCGGCTCGTCGTGCTCGGCGAGGCACCCGTGCCGGCCGCCGAAGTCATCGCCTGCGACCCCGCCGACCGGTACGAACTGGCGCGGGCGCTCCGGGACGTCCCGGACGTCACCACGGCCGTCCACATCGGACTCGCCGAGGGCGCGGCCGACCTGCGCGACCGTGCCGACATCGCCTTCAACCTCGCCGAGCTGGACGTCCACCTCGTGGTGCTGACCACCGCCGGCGGCGAGGGCCTGGTCGCGGTGCAGAGCGCGGTGCTCGAAGCCGTCGCGCACAGTGCGCTGGCCTGCCGGCCCGGGGAGACGCCGGCGTTCGGCCTGCTGGGGACACCGGGCGCGCTGCGCGTCATCGAGCGCGCCGAGCCGGCGAAGGAGCCGGTCAAGACCCGCCGCGTGGTCGCCCAGGTGGCCGATGCGGGCAACGCGCTGCACCAGAAGCTCGCCCGGCTGCCCGAACCCGACCGGCACCGGGCGCTGCTCGACATCGTCCGGACCGAGGCCGCGCTGGTGCTCGGCCACTCCGGGCCGGAGGCCGTGGGCGCCGACCGGGCGTTCAAGGAACTGGGCGTCGACTCGCTGACCGCCGTCCAGCTGCGCAACGCGCTGAACACCGCGACGGGCCTGCGGCTGCCCGCGACCTCGGTCTTCGACCACCCGAACCCGGTCGCGCTGGCGAAGGCGCTGCACGCCGAGCTGTTCGGTGCGGAAGAGGAGAGCACCGAGGTCGTCACCCGGGCCGACGAGCCGATCGCCATCGTCGGCATGGCCTGCCGCTACCCCGGCGGCATCGCCGACCCCGACGACCTCTGGCGGCTGGTCGCCGAGGGCGGCGACGCGATTTCGCCGTTCCCCACCGACCGCGGCTGGGACCTCGAGGCGCTCTACGACACCGACCCCGACGCGCCGGGCACCTGCTACGCCCGCGAAGGCGGGTTCCTGCACGACGCGAGCGCGTTCGACCCCGGCTTCTTCGGGATCAGCCCGCGCGAGGCCGTCTCGATGGACCCGCAGCACCGCCTGCTGCTGGAAGTGTCCTGGGAGTCGATGGAACGCGCCGGGATCGACCCGGCCACGCTGCGCGGCAGCCGCACCGGTGTCTTCGCCGGGATCACCTACCAGGACTACGGCGGCCTGCTCGGCGCCGCGACCGACAGCTTCGAAGGCTTCCTCGGCACCGGCAACTCGCCGAGCGTGCTGTCCGGCCGCGTCGCCTACACCTTCGGTCTGGAAGGGCCCGCGGTCTCGATCGACACCGCGTGCTCGTCGTCGCTGGTGGCGATCCACTGGGCCTGCCAGTCGCTGCGGGAGAGCGACTGCACGCTCGCCCTCGCCGGTGGCGTGACAGTCATGTCCACCCCGGTTTCGCTGGTGGAGTTCAGCCGTCAGCGGGCACTGGCCGCCGACGGGCGCAGCAAGCCCTTCTCGGCCGACGCCGACGGCGCGAGCTGGGCCGAGGGCGCCGGGATGCTGCTGCTGGAGCGGCTGTCCGACGCCGAGCGCAACGGCCACCGCGTGCTCGCGGTGATCAAGGGCTCCGCGATCAACTCCGACGGCGCGTCGAACGGCCTCACCGCCCCGAACGGGCCGTCGCAGCAGCGGGTGATCCGGCGGGCGCTGGCCAACGCGCGGCTGACGCCGTCCGAAGTGGACGTCGTCGAGGCGCACGGCACCGGCACCAAGCTGGGCGACCCGATCGAGGCGCAGGCGATCATCGCGACCTACGGCCGCGAGCGGCCCGCGGACCGGCCGGTGTACCTGGGCTCGTTCAAGTCCAACGTCGGGCACGCGCAGGCGGCCTCCGGCGTCGGCGGCGTGATCAAGATGGTCCAGGCCATCCGGCACGGCCTGCTGCCGAAGACGCTGCACGCGGAAGTCCCGTCGCCGCACGTCGACTGGGACGCGGGCGACGTCAGCCTGCTCACCGAGACCCGGCCGTGGCTTGCCGATGGTCCGCGCCGAGCCGGTGTGTCCTCGTTCGGCATGAGCGGCACGAACGCGCACCTGATCCTGGAGCAGGCCGCAGAGCGCCCCAATGTGGCGTTCGGTGCGTCAGACGCACCGAACGCCACATTGGGTGCGTCTGACGCACCCAACGCCACATTGGGGCGCTCGGCGCCGGTGCCGCTGCTGCTGTCCGGGCGGAGTGCGGACGCGCTGCGGCAGCAGGCCGAGCGGCTGGCCGCCACACTGGCCAAGGAGGACATCGCGGATGTCGCGGTGTCGCTGGCCACCACGCGGTCGGCGTTCGAGCACCGGGCCGTCGTCGTCGGCGACGACCGGGACGCGCTGCTGGCCGGCCTGACCGAGCCCGCCGTGCGCGGGGTCGCCGGGACGCCCGGCAAGACCGTGTTCGTCTTCCCCGGCCAGGGTTCGCAGTGGGTCGGCATGGCGCTCGAACTCGCCGAAGCCGCACCGGTCTTCGCCGATCGGCTCGCCGAGTGCGCCGCCGCGCTCGAACCGTTCGTGGACTGGCAGCTGGCCGACGTCCTGGGCGACGCGGAAGCCCTCCAGCGGGTCGACGTCGTGCAGCCGGCCTGCTGGGCGGTCATGGTGTCGCTCGCCGCGCTGTGGGAGTCCTTCGGCGTCCGGCCGGACGCCGTGATCGGGCACTCCCAGGGCGAGATCGCCGCCGCCTGCGTCTCCGGCGGGCTCTCGCTGGAAGACGGCGCGCGCGTCGTGGCGTTGCGGAGCAAGGTGATCCGGGTCTCGCTGGCGGGCCGGGGCGCGATGGCGTCGGTGGCCCTGCCGGCCGAGGACCTCGAGCTGCCGCCCGGCGTGTCCGTGGCCGCGTTGAACGGGACCGCCGCGGTGACCGTCTCCGGCGACCCCGATCAGGTCGACGCCCTGGTGGCCCGCTGTGCCGCCGACGGCGTCCGGGCCCGCAAGGTCCAGGTCGACTACGCGTCGCACTCCGCGCACGTCGAGGCGATCGAAGCCGAACTCCTCGAAGTGCTGGCGCCGGTTTCCCCGACCGAGGCGCGGATCCCGTTCTACTCGACCGTCACCGGCGACTGGCTCGACACCACCGAGCTGACCGCCGCGTACTGGTACCGCAACCTGCGGCAGCGCGTGCTGTTCGCGCCCGCCACCGAGGCGCTCGGCGAGCAGGGCTACGGCGTGTTCGTCGAGTCCAGCGCGCACCCCGTGCTGGGCACCGCGATCGCCGGGACCCTCGAAGACGTCGTGGTCACCGGCTCACTGCGCCGTGGCGAGGGCGGCCTCGCCCGCTTCCTCACCTCGGCCGGCGAGCTCTGGGCGCGCGGGGCCGAGGTGGACTTCTCGCCGGTGCTGGCCGGTGGAGTCGTGGACCTGCCGACGTACCCGTTCCAGCGTCAGCGCTACTGGCCGACGCTGCCCGGCCCGGGCGACGTCGCCGCGGCCTCGGACGCCGCCGACGCCGGGTTCTGGTCGGCCGTCGAACGCGACGACGCCGGCGAGCTGGCGGAGACGCTCGGGCTGGACGCGTCCGCCGTCGAAGGTCTGTTGCCCGCGCTGGCCGCCTACCGCAGGCAGCGCCGGGAAGAGTCCACAGTGGACAACTGGCGCTACCGCGTCGGCTGGCAGCCGGTCACCGTCGACGCCTCGCCGCGCCTGGAGGGCACCTGGCTCGTCGTGCGCCGCCCGGACGACCAGACCGCGCTGCCGCTGGACCGCTTCGGCGCGGAAACCGTCACCGTCGAGGCCGAGGTCGGCATCGACCGCGCCACCCTCGCCGAGCGGATCGGGGACGTCGAACCGGCCGGGATCCTGTCCCTGCTGGGCACCGACGAGTCCTACCGCGGGCTCGTCGACACGCTCACCCTGATCCAAGCCCTCAGCGACCTCGATGCTCCCTTGTGGACGTTCACCCGGGGCGCGGTGTCGACCGGCAAGGCCGACGCCCTCCGCAACCCGGCCCAGGCGCCCGTGTGGGGCCTCGGCCGTGTCGCCGCGCTCGAACTCCCCGGCCGCTGGGGTGGCCTGCTCGACCTGCCCGCCGACCTCGACGAGCGCGCGTTCGCCCGCGTGGTCGCCGCGCTCACCGGGGACGAGGACCAGGTCGCCGTCCGCGCGTCCGGCGTCTTCGCCCGCCGGCTCCTGCGGTCTCCGCTCGGCTCGACGCCGCCGGCTCGCGAGTGGACGCCGGAAGGAACCGTGCTGGTCACCGGCGGTACCGGTGGCCTGGGCGCTAAGGTCGGCCGCTGGCTGGCCGGCCGTGGCGCGCAGCGGCTGGTGCTGACAAGCCGGCGCGGCGCGGACGTCCCGGGCGCGGCGGAGCTGTGCGAAGAGCTCGCCGGGCTCGGTGCCGAGGCGACCGTCGTGGCCTGCGACGTCGCCGACCGCGACGCCCTGGCCGCGCTCGTGGCCGAGTACCCGCCGAACGCCGTCGTCCACGCCGCCGGTGTCCTCGACGACGGCGTGCTGTCCTCGCTCACCCCGGAGCGCCTCGCCGGGGTGCTCAAGCCCAAGGCACTGGCCGCGTTCCACCTGCACGAGCTGACTCGCGACCTCGACCTGTCGGCGTTCGTCTCCTTCGCGTCCACGGCGGGTGTCTGGGGCGGCCCCGGCCAGGGCAACTACGCCGCCGCCAACGCCTACCTCGACGCGCTCGCCGAACACCGGCGCTCACTCGGGCTGGCCGCGACGTCGATCTCCTGGGGCCCGTGGGCCGACACCGGGATGGCCGACGCGGCCGCCGTCGCCGAACGGCAGCGCCTGGGCGGCATCCACGCGCTCGACCCGGAGCTGGCGATCTCGGCGTTGCAGCAGGCTCTCGACCACGGAGAGACGACGCTGACCGTGGCGGGCGTCGACTGGGCGCGGTACGTGCCGTCGTTCACCGCCGTCCGGCCGAGCCCGCTGCTGCTCGGCATCCCCGAGGCGCGGCAGGCGATCGAAGCCGCGGGGGAGACCACCCAGGCCGTCGGGTTGAGCGAGCGTGACGTGCTGGAGTTCGTCCGCACCCAGGTCGCCGGGGTGCTCGGCTACGCCGGGCCGGGTGACGTCGAGCCGAACCGGGCGTTCACCGACCTCGGGTTCGACTCGCTGACCGCGGTCGACCTGCGCAACCGGCTGTCGGCGGCCACCGGGCTCAAGCTGCCGGCGACGCTGATCTTCGACTACCCGACCACGACCGCCCTGGTCACCCATCTCAAGGGCGAGCTGGGCGAGCCGGTCGAGACCACCTCCACAGTGGACATCGCGCCGAAGGCCGTCGAAGACGACCCGATCGCCATCGTCTCGATGGCGTGCCGGTTCCCCGGTGGCGTGCGCTCGCCGGAGGACCTGTGGGCGCTGCTGTCCGGCGGCGCGGACGCGATCACCGACTTCCCCGACGACCGCGGCTGGGACCTCGACGCGCTCTACGACCCGGACCCGGACCACCAGGGCACGTCCTACACCCGCCGCGGCGGGTTCCTCGACGGCGCCAGCCGGTTCGACGCCGCGTTCTTCGGCATCAACCCGCGGGAAGCCCTGGCCATGGACCCGCAGCAGCGCCTGCTGCTCGAGACCGCCTGGGAAGCCATCGAACGCGCCGGGATCGACGCGGCGTCGCTGCGCGGCGGCCCGGTCGGCGTCTTCGCCGGCTCCAACGGCCAGGACTACACCCCGCTGCTCGCGCTCGGCGACGACGAGGGCGTCGAGGGCTACACCATGACCGGTAACGCGGGATCCGTGGTGTCCGGCCGGATCTCCTACGCACTCGGCCTGGAAGGCCCGGCCGTCACGGTCGACACGGCTTGCTCGTCATCGCTGGTCGCGGTGCACCTCGCCGCGCGGGCGCTGCGGTCGGGGGAGTGCTCCCTCGCGCTGGCCGGCGGGGTCACGATCATGTCGACCCCGTCCGGGTTCATCCAGTTCAGCCGCCAGCGCGGGCTCGCGCTCGACGGCCGCTGCAAGGCGTTCTCCGACGACGCCGACGGCACCGGCTGGGGCGAAGGCGCCGGGATGGTGCTCCTCGAACGGCTTTCGGACGCGCGCCGCAACGGCCACCCGGTGCTCGCCCTCGTCCGTGGAAGCGCGGTCAACCAGGACGGTGCGTCGAACGGCCTGACCGCCCCCAACGGGCCGTCGCAGCAGCGGGTGATCCGCGCCGCGCTGGCCGACGCCGGACTGCGTCCGTCCGAAGTGGACGCCGTCGAAGCGCACGGCACCGGCACGGTGCTGGGCGACCCGATCGAGGCGCAGGCCGTGCTCGCGACCTACGGGCAGGACCGCGACCGGCCGCTGTGGCTCGGTTCGGTCAAGTCCAACATCGGGCACACGCAGGCCGCCGCCGGCGCGGCCGGGATCATGAAGATGGTCCTGGCGCTGCGCCACGACCTGCTGCCGAAGACGCTGCACGCCGACGCCCCGTCGTCCCATGTGGACTGGAGCACGGGCGACGTGCGGTTGCTGTCCGACGCCGTTGCGTGGGCACCGAACGGGCACCCGCGTCGCGCCGGGATCTCGTCGTTCGGCGTGAGCGGCACCAACGCCCACGTGATCGTCGAGCAGGCGCCGGAGGAGTCACCGGCGGTCGAACCGACCTGGACCGGTCCGGTGCCGTGGGTCCTTTCGGGACGGTCCGAGGCCGCACTGCGGGCCCAGGCCGGACAGCTCGCCGACCGGCTGGGCGGGGAACGGCCGGCCGACGTCGGCTGGTCGCTGGCCACCGGCCGCACGGCTTTCGAGCACCGCGCGGTGGTGCTCGGTACCGAGACCGAAGAGCTGGTGCGGGGTCTGCGCGACCTCGTCGACGGACCCCTCCCGGGCACGACGAGCGAGGGCCGGATCGGGTTCCTCTTCACCGGGCAGGGCGCGCAGCGGCTCGGCATGGGCCGCGGGCTGTACGACGCCCACCCGGTGTACGCCGAGGCGTTCGACGCGGTGTGCGCGCACTTCGACACCGAACTGGACCGGCCGTTGCGGGACGTCGTCTTCGGCGACGAGGACCTGCTGAACGAGACCGGTTACACCCAGCCCGCGCTGTTCGCGGTCGAGGTGGCGTTGTTCCGGCTGCTGGAATCGTGGGGCGTGCACCCCGAGTACCTGGCCGGGCACTCGATCGGCGAACTGGCCGCCGCGCACGTCGCCGGCGTGTTTTCGCTGGCCGACGGGTGCCGGCTGGTCGCCGCCCGCGGCCGGCTCATGCAGGCGCTGCCGCGTGGTGGCGGGATGCTGGCCGTGTCGGCCACCGAAGACGAGGTCACGCCGTTGCTGACCGAAACCGTGAGCATCGCCGCGATCAACGGGCCATCGTCTCTTGTGGTCTCCGGCAGTGACCTCGACGGGATCGAGCAGCACTTCACCGCGCTGGGCCGCAAGACCAAGCGGCTCACGGTGTCGCACGCGTTCCACTCGCCGCTGATGGACCCGATGCTGGCCGAGTTCGCGAAGGTGGCCGAGCAGGTCACCTACGCCGAACCGGACCTGCCGATCGTCTCCACGGTGACCGGCGCGGTCGCCTCTCCGGTGACGCCGGAGTACTGGGTCGGCCAGGTGCGCGCGGCCGTGCGGTTCGCCGACGCCGTCACGACCCTGCACGGGCTGGGTGTCAACCGGTTCGTCGAAATCGGACCGGACGCCGTCCTCACGCCGATGGTCGAAGCCGCTGTGGCGATCCCGACCCTGCGCAAGGGCCGGGACGACCGGACCAGCGTGCTGGCCGCCGTCGGCGAGCTGCACGTCCACGGGCAGAGCCCCGACTGGGCGGCCGTCTTCGCCGGGACGGAAGCCCGCCGGGTCGACCTGCCGACGTACGCGTTCCAGTACCAGCGGTTCTGGCCGCACCTGACCGGGCTGCCGGCCGGCGACGTCACCGCCGCCGGCCTCACCGCGGTCGACCACCCGCTCCTCGGTGCGGCGGTCTCGGTGGCCGGCTCCGAGGAGGTGCTGTTCACCAGCCGGCTCGCCCTGTCGACGCACCCGTGGCTGGCCGGGCACGAGGTCATGGGCCAGGTCCTGCTGCCGGGCACGGCCTTCCTGGAGCTGGCCGTCCGCGCCGCGGACCAGGCCGGCTGCGCCCGGGTGGCGGAGCTGACGCTCGCCGCGCCGCTGGTGCTGCCCGAGCGCGGCGGCGTCCAGCTGCAGTGCTCGGTGGGGGCACCCGGCGAGGACGGGACGCGGTCCTTCACCGCACACTCGCGGATCGAGGGCACCGAGGAGTGGGTCCGGCACGCCACCGGCCTGCTCGCCGCCGAAGCGGGAGACGCCGGCGAACCCCTGTCCGGGTGGCCGCCGGCGCAGGCGGAACCCCTTGCCGTGGAAGACTTCTACGACACCTACGCGGCCGGTGGGTTCGCCTACGGGGACGCCTTCCGCGGCCTGACCGCCGCGTGGCGCCGCGGCGACGACGTGTTCGCCGAGATCGCCCTGCCGGACTCGGCCCGCGACGACGCGCGGCGCTTCGGCCTGCACCCCGCCCTGCTCGACGCGGCCCTGCAGGCGCTGCTCTACCTGCCCCTGGCCGGGTCCGGGCAGAGCAGGCTCCCGTTCTCGTGGTCGGACGTCACCCTGCACGCCTCCGGCACCGCCGCGCTGCGCGTCCGCCTGAGCCTGGCCGGGCCGGACGCCCTGGCGCTGACCATCGCCGACACCGCCGGCAACCCGGTCGCCACCGTGGGGTCGCTGGCCATGCGCCAGGTCTCGGCCGAACTGCTGACCGAGCCCAAGCGGCTGCACGACTCGCTGTTCCAAGTGGACTGGGTCCCGCTGACCGGCGGGTCCGAACCGGACACCGGCACCTGGGCCGTCCTCGGCCCGGACCCGCACAAGCTCGGCGTCCAGCTCGGCACGTCCGGCCCGCTGAAGTCCTATGTGGACATCGATGCGCTGGTCGCCGACGGCGGCACGCCACCGGAAGTGGTCTTCGCGCCGCTGGTGCCCGACCGTGCGGCCGGCCTGCCGGGCGCGGTGCGCGCGGCCACCGGGCTTGCCCTGAACACCGTGCAGTGCTGGCTGACCGAGGACACGCTCGAAGCGGCGAAGCTGGTGTTCGTCACCTCCGGCGCGGTCGCCCACGGCGGCGAGGTGACCGACCTCGCCAACGCCGCGGTCTGGGGCCTGGTCCGCTCGGCCCAGGCCGAGAACCCCGGCCGGTTCCTGCTGGTCGACGTCGACGGCAAGGAAGCGTCCTACGCCGCGATCCCCGCCGCCCTCACCACCGGCGAGCCGCAACTGTCCCTTCGCGACGGTGAGCCGCACGCGGCGCGGCTGGTGCGCGCCGAAGCGGCCGGAGGCGTGCTCAGCGCGCCGAAGGACGGGCACTGGCGGCTCGACATCGTCGACAAGGGCACCCTGGAGAACTTGACTCTGGTGCCGTGCCCGGAGGTCGCCGGACCGCTGCCGGACGGGCACGTGCGGATCGCCGTCCGCGCCGCGGGCGTGAACTTCCGGGACGTCCTCAACGCCCTCGGCATGTACCCCGGCGAGGCCGGGGCGATGGGCCTGGAGGGCGCGGGCGTGGTCACCGAGGTCGGCCCCGGGGTCACCGGGCTCGCCGTGGGCGACCGGGTGCTGGGCATGTTCCCCGGCGCGTTCGGGCCGGTCGCGGTCGCCGACCAGCGGCTCGTCGCCCGTGTCCCGGACGGCTGGTCGTTCGCCGACGCGGCGTCCGTGCCGATCGTGTTCCTCACCGCCTACTACGCGCTGGTCGACCTCGGCCGCGTGCGGCCGGGGGAGACGGTGCTGGTCCACGCGGCCGCCGGCGGCGTCGGCATGGCCGCGGTCCAGCTCGCGAAGCACCTCGGCGCCGACGTGTTCGGCACCGCGGGCGCCGGCAAGTGGGACGCGCTGCGCGAGCACGGCCTCGCCGACGACCGGATCGCCTCCTCCCGGACCCTGGACTTCGAGGACCGCTTCCTCGCGGCCACCGGCGGCCGGGGCGTCGACGTCGTGCTCGACTCCCTGGCCGGGGAGTTCGTCGACGCGTCGCTGCGGCTGCTGCCGCGCGGTGGCCGGTTCCTGGAGATGGGCAAGACCGACGTCCGGGTCCCCGCCGACGTCGCCGCCGCTCACCCGGGCATCGCCTACCAGGCGTTCGACCTCATCGAGGCCGGGCCCGACCGCATCGCCGAGATGCTGCGGGAGATCCTCGGCCTGCTCGGCCAGGGCGTGCTGCGGCCGATCCCGGTCACCGCCTGGGACGTCCACCGCGCGCCCGCCGCGTTCAAGCACCTCCAGCAGGCCAAGCACGTCGGCAAGGTCGTGCTGACCGTGCCCGCACCGCTCGACCCCGAGGGCACGGTCCTGATCACCGGCGGCACCGGCGGCCTCGGCGGGCTGCTGGCCCGGCACCTGGTCACCGAGCACGGCGCGCGGCACCTGCTGCTCACCAGCCGCCGTGGCCTCGCGGCCGAGGGGGCCGCCGAGCTGCGGGACGAGCTGACCGGGCTGGGCGCGACCGTCACCGTGGCGGCCTGCGACGCGGCCGACCGCGACGCGCTGGCCGAGCTGCTCGACGGCATCCCCGGTGCGCACCCGCTGCGGGCGGTCATGCACACCGCCGGGGTGCTCGACGACGGCGTCGTCGGCTCGCTGGACGCGGCCCGCCTGGACAAGGTGCTGCGGCCGAAGGTCGACGCCGCGGTGCACCTCGACGAGCTGACCCGCCACGCCGACCTCACCGCGTTCGTGCTGTTCTCCGGCGCCGCGGGGCTGTTCGGCGGTGCGGGACAGGCGAACTACGCGGCCGCGAACGCTTTCGTCGACGCCTTCGCCACCCACCGGCACGCCCTCGGGCTGCCCGCGGTGGCCTTGGCGTGGGGCCCGTGGTCGGCCGCCGTCGGCATGACCAGCGGGCTGACCGAGACGGACCTGGGCCGGATGGCCCGCGCCGGGCTGCTGCCGCTGTCGGCCGAGCTGGGCCTCGCCCTGCTCGACGCGGGCGTGGCTTCCGGCGAGGCGGCCGTGGTGCCGATGCGGGTCGACCCGGCCGCGCTCGCGTCGTCGGGCGCGGTGGCCCCGCTGTTCCGGGGACTCGTCAGCGCCCCGGCGCGGCGGGCGGCGGTGTCGGTCGCGAAGGCCGAGCCGGTGGGCCTCGCGGAGCGGCTGGCCGCGACACCGGTCGCCGAGCGCGAGGACCTGGTGGTGGAGCTGGTGACCGGCCAGGTCGCCGCCGTGCTCGGGCATGCGTCCACAGTGGACATCGACCCCGGGAAGGCGTTCAGCGAGCTGGGCTTCGACTCGCTCACCGCGGTCGAGCTGCGCAACCGGCTCGGCGCGGTCGCCGGGAAGCGGCTGCCCGCGACGCTGGTGTTCGACTACCCGACGGTCGCCGAACTGGCGGGCTACCTGCTCGAAGAGATCGCCCCGCCGGCACCCTCGGCCAACGGCCTGGTCGACGACCTGCGCGGTTCGCTCGCCTCGCTGCCCGAAGGCTACGAAGGCCGCGAGGAGATCACCGAACGGCTGCAGAGCCTGCTCGCCTGGTGGACCGGCACCGCCGCCCCGGAAGAACCGCAGTCGGACGACGAAGTCGCGGCGGCGTCCGCCGACGAGCTGTTCGACCTGATCGACAAGGAGTTCGGGGCGTGACCTCCGACAACGAGAAGAAGCTGCTCGACTACCTCAAGAAGGTCACCACCGACCTGAGGGCGGCGAACCAGCGGTTGCGCGAGGTCGAGGACCGGGACGCCGAGCCCGTCGCGGTGATCGGGATGGGCTGCCGGTTCCCCGGCGGCGTGCGCACCCCCGAGCAGCTGTGGCAACTGCTGGCCGCCGGCGGCGACGGCATGGCGGGCTTCCCGACCGACCGCGGCTGGCCCGCGGCGCTGTACTCGGGTGACGCCGAGCAGGCCGGCACCAGCTACGTCCGCGAGGGCGGGTTCGTCTACGACGCGGCGGAGTTCGACCCCGGCTTCTTCGGGATGAGCCCGCGCGAGGCGCTGGCCACCGACCCGCAGCAGCGGCTGCTGCTCGAAACGGCGTGGGAGACGATCGAACGCGCCGGCATCGACCCGCTGTCGTTGCGCGGCACGAAGGCGGGCGTCTTCGTCGGCGGCACGTCCACCGGCTACGGCTCCGGCCTGACCGCGCTGCCCGACGGCGTCGAAGGGCACCTGCTCACCGGCAACTCCACCGCGGTGATCTCCGGCCGGGTCGCCTACCAGCTCGGGCTCAAGGGCCCGGCGGTCACCGTGGACACCGCGTGCTCGTCGTCGCTGGTCGCGCTGCACTGGGCGGCCCAGGCGCTGCGGCGCGGCGAGTGCTCGCTGGCGCTCGTCGGCGGCGTGACGGTGATGTCGACCCCCGGCATGTTCCTCGAGTTCAGCCGCCAGCGCGGGCTCGCGCCCGACGGGCGGTGCAAGCCCTTCGCGGCCGCGGCCGACGGCACCGGCTGGTCCGAGGGCGTCGGTCTCGTGCTGGTCGAGAAGCTGTCCGACGCCCTCGCCAACGGGCACCCCGTGCTGGCGGTGGTCCGCGGGTCCGCGATCAACTCCGACGGCGCGTCGAACGGCCTGACCGCGCCCAACGGCCCGGCCCAGCAGCAGGCCATCCGGGCCGCGCTGGCGAGCGGCGGGCTCACTCCGTCCGAGGTGGACGCCGTCGAGGCGCACGGCACCGGCACCACGCTCGGTGACCCGATCGAGGCGCACGCGCTGCTGGCGACCTACGGCCAGGACCGCGAGCGGCCGCTCTGGCTCGGCTCGGTGAAGTCGAACATCGGGCACACCCAGGCCGCGGCGGGCGTCGCCGGGGTGCTCAAGATGGTGCTGGCGATGCAGCACGGCGTGCTGCCGCGCACGGTGCACGTCGACGAGCCCTCGCCGCACATCGACTGGTCGGCCGGGTCCGTCGAGCTGCTCACCGAGAACGTCGACTGGCCCGCGGGGGAGACTCCGCGCCGCGCCGGCGTGTCCTCCTTCGGCATCAGCGGGACCAACGCCCACGTGATCCTGGAGAGCTACGACGTGCCGCCCGCCGAGCGGACTCTCCCCGCCGCCGGGCCGGTGCCCCTGGCGTTGTCCGCGCGGTCCGGCGAAGCCCTGCGTGAGCAGGCCGCCCGGCTGCGCGACCACCTGCTCGGGCAGCCGGACCGGCCGCTCGCCGACACCGCGCTGTCCCTGGCCACCGCACGCTCGGTGTTCGAGCACCGGGCCGTCGTGCTCGCCGCCGACGTCTCCGAAGCGGTGACGGCGCTGGACTCGCTGGCGGCCGGTGAACCCGCACCGTCCCTGGTGGAGGGGGTCGCCCCGGGCAAGGCCGGCAAGACCGCGTTCCTCTTTTCCGGCCAGGGTTCCCAGCGGATCGGCATGGGCGCGGGGTTGCGTCGCGCGTTCCCGGTGTTCGCCGAAGCCTTCGACGCGGTGTGCGCCGGCTTCGACTTTCCGCTGGCCGAAGCGATCTCAAGCGATTCCCTGCACGACACGGGCTACACGCAGCCCGCGCTGTTCGCCGTCGAGGTGGCGTTGTTCCGGCTGCTGGAGTCCTGGGGCGTGAAGCCGGACTTCCTGGCCGGGCACTCCGTCGGCGAACTGGCCGCGGCGCACGTCGCCGGGATTCTCTCGCTGGCCGACGCCTGCAAGCTGGTCGCCGCGCGGGCCCGGCTGATGGCGGCCCTCCCGGCCGGCGGGGCGATGGTCGCCGTGCAGGCGACCGAAGCCGAGGTCACGCCGCTGCTGAGCGAGCGGGTGAACCTGGCCGCCGTCAACGCGGCCGACTCGGTCGTGCTGTCCGGTGACGAGGACGCGGTGCTCGCGGCGGCGGCCGAACTGGCGTCACGCAGGCGCAAGACCAAGCGGCTCGCCGTGTCGCACGCCTTCCACTCGGTCCTGATGGAGCCGATGCTGGCCGAGTTCCGCGAGGTCGTGTCCGGGCTGACCTTCTCGGCGCCGAAGATCCCGATCGTCACCGGCGGTCCCGCCGAGCTGACCGACCCGGAGTACTGGGTGCGCCACGTGCGCGAGCCGGTCCGGTTCGCCGATCGCGTGGCAGCCCTGGAGGCTCGGGGTGTCGCGCGGTTCGTCGAGGTCGGCCCGGACGGGACGCTCACCGGGATGGCCGGCGTGCCCGTCGTGGTGATGCTGCGTGCGACGCGCGACGAGCGGGAGTCGGCGCTGTCCGCGCTGGCCGAGCTGCACGTCCGCGGCGGCGCACCCGACTGGACCGCGCTGCTCGACGGCGCCCGCCGCGTCGAGCTGCCGACGTACGCCTTCCAGCGCGAGCGGTTCTGGCTGACCTCACCGGAGTCCGCGGCCCCGGTGGGGGACACCGGCGCGGACACGTTCTGGTCGGCGGTCGAACGGCAGGACCTCGACGCGCTGACCGCCACCCTGGACGTGCCGTCGGAGACGCCGTTGCGGGACGTCCTGCCCGCGCTGGCGTCCTGGCGCCGCCGTCACCACGACGAGTCCACAGTGGACAATTGGCGGTACCGGATCGGCTGGCGCCCGGTCACCGGGACGACCGCGACCCGGCTGTCCGGCCGCTGGGTCGTGCTGGCCCGGGAAGGCGCCGAGGACGTCGTCGCGGGCCTGCGTGACCGCGGCGCGGACGTCGTGGAGCTGACCGGCGCCGACCTGCTCGCCTCGCTGCCCGAGCCCGCCGGGATCCTTTCCCTGCTGGCCGTGGACGAGACGCTCGCGCTGGTGCAGGCCCTCGGCGCGCTCGGCTGGTCCGCGCCGCTGTGGTGCGCGACCCGGGGCGCGGTCTCGACCGGCCGGTCCGACCCCCTCGACCACCCGGAGCAGGCGCAGGTGTGGGGTCTGGGCCGATCCGCCGCGGTGGAACTTCCCCGCCGGTGGGGCGGCCTGATCGACCTGCCCGGGCACCTCGACGACCGTGGCCTCGACCGGCTGTGCGGTGTGCTCGCCGACGGCGCCGAGGACGAGGTCGCCATCCGGCCCTCCGGCGTCTTCGCCCGGCGGCTGACCCGGGCACCGCTGTCCGGCGACTGTCCCCGGTGGACGGTCACGGGAACCGTGCTGATCACCGGTGGTACCGGTGCGCTCGGTGGCCACCTGGCCCGCTGGGCGGTCGAGCGCGGGGCCTCGCGGGTGGTGCTGGCGAGCCGTCGCGGCCCGGCCGGGGCCGAACCGGCCGCGCCCGAGATCACCGTCGTGGCCTGCGACTGCACCGACCGGGACGCCGTCACCGCGCTGGTGGACTCCCTGCCGGACCTGAGTGTCGTCGTGCACGCGGCCGGCGTCCTCGACGACGGCGTGCTCGACGGCCTCACCCCCGAAAAGCTCGATCGCGTGCTGCGCGCCAAGGCGACCTCCGCCCGGGTGCTGCACGAGGCCACCGCCGGCCGCGAACTCTCGGCGTTCGTGCTGTTCTCGTCGCTGGCGGGCACCGTCGGTTCGGCCGGGCAGGCCAACTACGCGGCGGCGAACGCCTACCTCGACGCCCTGGCCGCGTACCGGCGCTCACGCGGGCTCCCGGCGACTTCGCTGGCCTGGGGACCGTGGGCCGACGCCGGGATGGCGGCGGACGAAGCCGTGCGCGACCGGCTGCGCCGCGGCGGACTGGCGCCTCTCGACCCCGACCTCGCCCTGTCCGCGCTCGACCGGGCCCTCGGTGCCGGGGACGTCGCGGTCGCGCTCGCCGACGTCGACTGGCCGGTCTACGGCCCCGCGCTCACCGCGGTGCGACCGAGCCGCCTGCTGACCGAACTGCCCGAAGCGGCCGGCGAAGCCCCGCCGGTGGCGCTGTCCGGACTGTCCGAAGAGGACATGCTGACCCTGGTGCGCCGTCAGGTCGCGGCGGTGCTGGGGTACACCGAGGCGGTCGCCGCGGACAAGTCGTTCGCCGACCTCGGGTTCGATTCGCTGACCGCCGTCGAACTGCGCAACCGGCTCGGCCTGGCCACCGGGACCGAGCTGCCCGCGACCTTGATCTACGACTACCCGACCGCCGCGCACCTGGCCCGGCACCTGGCGGGCACGCCGAGCGAAGCACCGGTCGCCGAGCGGGCGGCGGTGTCCACCGAGGACCCGATCGTCGTCGTGGCGATGGGTTGCCGGTTCCCCGGCGGCGTGCGGACCCCGGAAGACCTGTGGGACCTGCTGGTTTCCGGCGGTGACGCGGTTTCCGGCTTCCCCGCCGACCGGCACTGGGACGTCGCGGGCCTCGCGGCGGCCGGGGTCGCCGCGGCCGGCGGCGCGTTCGTCGAGGGCGTCACGGAGTTCGACCCGGCCTTCTTCGGCATCTCGCCGCGCGAAGCCCTGGCGATGGATCCGCAGCAGCGGCTCGTCCTGGAAACCGCGTGGGAGACTTTGGAACGCGCCGGGGTCGACCCGGCCGGCGGTCCGGACGTCGGCGTGTTCCTCGGCACCAACGGGCAGGACTACCCGGCGGTGCTCGCGGGCTCGGGCGAGGACTTCGGCGGGTTCGTCGGCACCGGGAACGCGGCTTCGGTCGTCTCGGGCCGGGTCTCGTACGTGCTGGGCCTGGGCGGCCCGGCGGTCACCGTGGACACGGCGTGCTCGGCGTCGCTGGTCGCACTGCACCTGGCCGCGCAGTCGGTGCGCTCGGGCGAGTGCGCGATGGCGCTGGCCGGCGGCGTGACGGTGATGGCGACGCCCGGCGCGTTCGTCGAGTTCTCCCGCCAAGGCGGGCTCGCGGCGGACGGCCGGTGCAAGGCCTTCGCCGACGAGGCGGACGGCACGGGCTGGGGCGAAGGCGCCGGGGTCGTGCTGGTCGAACGGCTGTCGGACGCGCGGCGGCTCGGGCACCCGGTGCTCGCGGTGCTGCGCGGTTCGGCGATGAACCAGGACGGCGCGTCGAACGGCCTCACTGCGCCGAACGGACCCTCGCAGCAGCGGGTGATCCGGGCCGCGCTGGCGAACGCGGGCCTGGAGCCGTCCGATGTGGACGCCGTCGAAGCGCACGGGACCGGAACGGCACTGGGTGACCCGATCGAGGCCCAGGCGTTGCTGGCGACCTACGGCCGGGACCGCTCGCAGCCGTTGTGGCTGGGTTCGCTGAAGTCCAACATCGGCCACACGCAGGCGGCGGCCGGGATCGCCGGCGTCATCAAGATGGTCCTCGCGCTGGAGCACGGCGTGCTGCCGAAGACCCTGCACGCGGACCGCCCGTCGCGGCACGTCGACTGGGCCAGCGGCGCGGTCGCGCTGCTGACCGAGACCCGGCCTTGGCCGCTTTCGGAACGGCCGCGCCGCGCGGGCGTGTCGTCCTTCGGCTTCAGCGGCACGAACGCCCACGTCATCCTCGAAGAGCCGCCCGCCGAAGATGTCGTGAGTGAGAAACAGGGTTCTAACCCTGTTTCTCACTCACGACCGGCTGCGGCAGAGTGCGTCGTCTGGCCGCTGTCGGGCCGGTCGGAGGCGGTGCTGCGCGCGCAGGCCCGGCGGCTCGCGGAGTTCGTCGAGGCGTCGGACGTCGCCCCGGCCGATGTCGCCCGTTCGCTGGCGGCCCGGGCGGTCTTCGCCCACCGGGCGGTCGTGACGGGCCCCGACCTGCTCGCCGGGCTGACCGCGGTCGCCTCGGGCGCGAAGCACCCGGGGGTCGTCACCGGGCACGTCGGCGACGGCGCGACCGGGCTGCTGTTCGCCGGCCAGGGCTCGCAGCGCGTCGGCATGGGTGCCGGGCTGTACGCGCGGTTCCCGGTGTTCGCGGACGCGTTCGACGCGGTGTGCGCGGTGCTGGACCCCGAGCTGGATCGGCCGTTGCGGGAGGTCGTGTTCGGCGACGCTTCGGCGCTCGACCGGACGGGGTACACGCAGCCCGCACTGTTCGGGATCGAGGTCGCGCTGTTCCGCCTGCTGGAGTCGTGGGGCGTCCAGCCCGACTACCTCGCCGGCCACTCGATCGGCGAGCTGGCGGCGGCGCACGTCGCCGGGGTGTTCTCGCTGGCGGACGCGGGCAAGCTGGTCGCCGCGCGGGCGGGCCTGATGCAGGCGCTGCCCGGTGGCGGGGCGATGCTCGCCGTGCAGGCCGCCGAGCGGGACGTCCTGGCGGTCGCCGCGGGGCGGGCGGACCTGGCCGCGGTGAACGGGCCGCTGGCCACGGTGCTGTCCGGGGACGCGGCGGCGGTCGCCGAGATCGCCGCCGAGCTGACCGCGCGCGGGGTGAAGTCTAGGGATTTGCGGGTCTCGCATGCGTTTCACTCGGCACATATGGACGCGATGCTCGAGGAGTTCGCCGAGGTGGCGCGCGGGATCGGCTATGCCGGGCCGCGCATCCCCGTTGTGTCCACGGTGAGCGCGGACGCCGACTTCACGGACCCGGAGTACTGGGTGCGGCAGGTGCGCGAGCCGGTCCGGTTCGCCGACGCGGTGTCCAGGCTGCGCGAGGCCGGCGTCACCCGGCTGGTCGAGCTGGGCCCGGACGGGACGTTGTCCGCGCTGGCCGAAGGGTCGGTGCCGATGCTGCGCAAGGACCGTCCGGAGCCGGCGACGGCCCTGCTGGCGCTGGCGTCCCTGCACGTCAGCGGGCCGGCCGTGGACTGGGCACCGCTTTCGCCGGGCGTGCGGCAGGTCGCGTTGCCGACCTACCCGTTCGAGCGGCAGGTGTTCTGGCCGGAGCCGCTGGTGCCGGTGACCTCGCCGGCCGACAGCAAGCAGTACCGGGTGTCGTGGCGGCTGCTCGCGGACCGGCCGCGGGCGGCGCTGACCGGGCGCTGGCTCGTCGTGGTCCCGGCCGGATGTGCCGACGAACCGCTGGTCAAGGCCGTGTTCCCGGCACTGGCCGAGGCGGGGGCCGAGCCGGTGCCGGTGACCCTCGGCGAGCCGGATCGCGACGCGGTCGCCGCCGAGCTGCTCGGTCTCGGTCCGGTCGACGGCGTGCTTTCGCTCCTCGGCCTGGCCGGGCACGCCACCCCTGGTCAGCCGTCGGTGCCGCTCGGCCTGGCGCTGACCACGACCCTCCTCCAGTCCCTCGGGGACGCCGGTGTCGGCGCGCCGCTGTGGTCGGTCACCACCGGGGCCGTTGCCGTCGAAGCCGAAACTCCCGCACATCCGCTGTCCGCCGGGATCTGGGGCCTCGGGCGGGCCGCCGCGCTGGAGCACCCGGACCGGTGGGGCGGCCTGGCCGACCTGCCCGCCGAACCCGGCGAACCCGAGCTGACCCGGCTCGTCGCCGCCCTCGCCGGAGCGGACGGGGAAGACCAGCTCGCCATCCGCCCGGCCGGCACTTTCGCGCGACGGCTCGTGCGCGCCCCGATCGAAGCGCCTGCCGAGCCCTGGATCCCGGCCGGCCCGGTGCTGGTCACCGGCGGTACCGGCGCGCTGGGCGCCGAGGTCGCCCGGTGGCTGGCGCGCACCGGTGCGCCGCACGTCGTGCTCGCCGGGCGGCGCGGGCCCGCCGCGCCCGGCGCCGCCGAACTGGAAGCCGAGCTCAGCGCGCTGGGCGCCAAGGTGACCATCGCCGCCTGCGACTTCGCCGACCGCGCCGCCACCGCCGAGCTGCTCGACTCGCTGCCCGACCTCGACGCCGTCGTGCACGCCGCCGGCGTCCTCGACGACGGCGTCCTGGACTCCCTGACGCCGCAGCGGCTCGCCACCGTCCTCAGGTCCAAAGTGGATTCGGCGATCCACCTCGACGAGCTGACGCGTAACCGCGACCTCTCGGCGTTCGTGCTGTTCTCCTCCCTGGCCGCCACCCTCGGCGCGGCCGGGCAGGGCAACTACGTCGCCGCCAACGCCGTGCTCGACGCGCTCGCCGAGCACCGGGCCGGCCTCGGCCTGCCCGCGACCTCCATCGCCTGGGGGCCGTGGGCCGGCGCGGGCATGGCGGCCGGGAACAGCGCCCGCTCCGAACGCGGCGGCATCCGCCCGCTGACCCCGGAACTGGCCACCGCGGCCCTGCACAAAGCCCTGAGCGGCAGCGAACCCGCCGTCGCCGTGGCCGACGTCGACTGGGCGGTGTTCGCCACCACCGTCCGCACCGCGCGGCTGCTCGACGACCTGCCCGAGGCGCGCCGGGCGCTCGAGATCGCCGTCAAGCCCGAACAGGACTTCCGGGCCAAGCTCGACGCGCTGACCGGCCCCGAGCGGGAGCGCGCGCTGCTCGACCTGGTGCGCGCCGAGGTCGCCGCCGTGCTCGGCTACGCGAGCCCGTCCACAGTGGACCCCGGGCTGGCGTTCAAGGAGCTGGGTCTCGACTCGCTCACCGCGGTCGAACTGCGCAACGGGCTCGCCGCCGTCACCGGCCTGCCGCTGCCCGCGACGCTCGGGTTCGACTACGCCAACCCGGCCGCACTGGCCCAGTACCTCGGCCGCGAGCTCGGCCCGGCGGACCCGGCCGCGGCGGCCGAGGCCGAGCTGGACCGGATCGAAGCGGCCTTCGCCGGGCTGACCGCCGAGCAGCTCGCCGGCACCCGGATCACCACCCGGCTGCAGGCGCTGCTGAGCCGGCTCGGCACGGGCCCGGCGGAAAGCACGCGGCAGAAGCTCGAGACGGCCAGCTCGACCGAGATCTTCGACTTCATCGACAACGAGCTGGGCCTCGCGTGACGCGCGGGGTCCCCGGCGGGCGGGGTGCGACGTGAACGAGGAGAAGCTGCTCGGGTACCTGCGCAAGGTCACCGCCGACCTGCACGAGACCCGGGAACGCCTGCGGGAGGCCGAATCCGCCACGCCCGAGCCGATCGCGATCGTGGCGATGGCCTGCCGGTTCCCCGGGGGCGTCGAGACGCCCGAGGACCTCTGGCGGGTGCTCGAAACCGGCACCGACACGCTGACGGACTTCCCGGACGACCGCGGCTGGGACCTCGACGCGGTCTACCACCCCGACCCGGACCACCCGGGCACCAGCTACGTCGACCAGGGCGGGTTCGTCCGCGACGCGGGCGCGTTCGACGCGGGCTTCTTCGGCATCTCGCCCCGCGAAGCGCTCTCGATGGACCCGCAGCAGCGGCTCCTGCTCGAGACGTCGTGGGAAGCCCTGGAGCGCGCCGGGATCGACCCGCTGTCGCTGCGGGGCGAGCCGGTCGGCGTCTTCGCCGGGACCAACGGCCAGGACTACCCCGGCCTGCTCAGCCTCGTGCCCGGCGTCGGCGACGGCTACGAGAGCACCGGCAACGCCGCCAGTGTCCTTTCCGGACGGATCTCCTACGCGCTCGGGCTGGAGGGCCCGGCCGTCACCGTCGACACAGCGTGCTCGTCCTCGCTGGTCGCGCTGCACTGGGCGGCGCACGCGCTGCGCGAGGGGGAGTGCGACCTCGCGCTCGCCGGGGGAGTCACGGTCATGACGACGCCCGGCGCGTTCATCGGCTTCAGCCGGCAGCAGGGCCTGGCCGCGGACGGCCGGTGCAAGGCGTTCGCCGACGGCGCCGACGGCACAGGCTGGGGCGAGGGCGCCGGGGTCGTGCTGCTGGAGCGGCTGTCCGACGCCCGGCGCAAGGGCCACCCGGTGCTCGCGATCGTCGCGGGTTCGGCGATCAACTCCGACGGCGCGTCGAACGGCCTCACCGCCCCGAACGGCCCCTCGCAGCAGCGGGTCATCCGGGCCGCGCTCGCCGACGCGGGCCTGGCACCGTCCGATGTGGACGCCGTGGAGGCGCACGGGACCGGTACCTCGCTGGGCGACCCGATCGAGGCGCAGGCCCTGCTGGCCACCTACGGCCGGGACCGCCGGACGCCGTTGTGGCTCGGCTCGATCAAGTCGAACCTCGGCCACACCCAGGCAGCCGCGGGCGTCGCCGGCGTCATCAAGATGACTCTTGCACTGCGCAACGGCGTCCTGCCGAAGACCCTGCACGTCGAGCAGCCGACGTCGCGGGTGGACTGGTCGGCCGGGAACGTCCGCGTGCTGACCGAACCGGTTCCGTGGCCGGAGGACGGCCGGGTGCGCCGCGCGGGCGTCTCGGCGTTCGGGGTCAGCGGGACCAACGCCCACGTGCTCCTCGCCGCACCGCCGGTCGAAGAAGCCGCGCTCCGGGACGAAACCACGCCGGCCGTGGTCCCGTGGGTCCTTTCCGGACGATCGGAAGCGGCTCTGCGCGCCCAAGCCGCGCGGCTCGCCGGTGTCGAAGGCGGCCCCGCCGGGATCGGGCTGGCCCTCGCCACGACCCGCTCGGCCTTCGAGCACCGGGCCGTCCTGGTCGGCGACGCGGCCGAGCTGGCCGACGGCGTGCGCGCGCTCGCGAAGGGCGACGACGTGCCCGGGCTGGTCCGCGGCGCGGTCGCCGAAGGCCTGACCGCGTTCCTGTTCACCGGCCAGGGCGCGCAACGCGCCGGCATGGGCCGCGAGCTCCGCGAGCGGTTCCCGGCCTACGCAACCGCTTTCGACGAGGTCTGCGCGGAGTTCGACCGGTACCTCGATCGTCCACTCAAGACGGTCATCGAGTCCGGGGTGGACCTGGACGAGACGGCCTACACCCAGCCCGCGCTGTTCGCGGTCGAGGTCGCGCTGTTCCGGCTGGTGGAGTCCTGGGGCGTGACACCGGACCACCTAGCCGGGCACTCCATCGGCGAGCTGGCGGCGGCGCACGTCGCAGGGGTGTTCTCCCTCGCCGACGCCGCCGAGCTGGTCGCCGCGCGCGGTCGGCTCATGCAGGCGCTCCCGCGCGGCGGGGCGATGGTCGCCCTTCAAGCCACCGAGGCCGAAGTGACGCCGCTGCTCACCGGCGCCGTCTCCCTCGCGGCGGTCAACGGCCCGGCCGCCGTCGTGGTGTCCGGCGAAGAAGCGGCCGCGGGCGAGATCGAACGGCACTTCGCCGCCCTCGGCCGCCGGACCCGGCGGCTCACCGTCTCCCACGCCTTCCACTCCCCGCTGATGGACCCGATGCTGGCGGAGTTCGCGCAGGTCGCGGCGCGGATCAGCTACGCCCGGCCGCGGCTTCCGATCGTCTCGACGGTGACCGGGGCACCGGTGACCGACGAGCTGGCCACCCCGGACTACTGGGTGCGCCAGGTCCGGGAGCCCGTCCGGTTCGCCGCCGCCGTGGCCGCGCTCGCGGACGCGGGGACCACCCGGTTCCTGGAACTGGGGCCGCACGGCGTGCTCGCCGCCATGACCGAGGAGTGCCTGCCCGGCACGACGGCCGCCTCGATGCTGCGCAAGGACCGGGACGAGGTCCGGACCGCGCTGGCCGCAGTCGCGGAGATGTACGTCCGCGGCGCGCGGGCCGCCTGGGGCGAGCTGTTCCCCGGCGCCCGCCCGGCGGAACTGCCGACGTACGCCTTCCAGCGCGAAACCTACTGGCCCGAGCTGCCCGAGCCGGTCGGTGGCGCCACCCGGGACTCACTGCTCGAGCTCGACTGGGTGCCCGTCCCGGCGGGGGAGCCGGTCCCGGCGGCGTGGGCCCTGCTCGGCTCCGGTCACCGCGAGCTCGGCGCCGCCCTGTTCGCCGAGCTGGGCGCGCTGGCCTGCCACCCCGACCTGGACGGCGTCGCGGAAGCGGGCGCGCTGCCCGACGTCCTCGTCGCCCCGTTCCTGTCCCGGTCCGAAGATGACACTCCCGGCTCGGCGGCTCGTCGCGCACTGGGGCTCGTGCAGGCGTGGCTGACCGACGAGCGGTTCGACGGCCGGACGCTGGTGGTCCTGACCCGGAACGCCGCCGTCGCCGAGGGCGTGTCGGACCTCGCGCAGGCCCCGGTGTGGGGCCTGGTGCGCTCGGCCGCGGCCGAGAACCCCGGCCGATTCGTGCTCGCCGACGTCGACGACCCGGCGGCCGCGCGGCTGCTGCCCGCCGCGCTCGCCACCGGCGAACCCCAGTTCCTGCTGCGCGACGGCGAGATCCGGGCGGCGCGCCTGGCCAAGCTCACCTCGCCCGAGCCGGGCCCGTCCGCGTCGTTCGGTCCGGACGGCACGGTGCTCGTCACCGGCGGCACCGGGGCGCTGGGTGCACTGGTCGCCCGCCACCTGGCCACCCGGTACGGCGTGCGCCACCTGCTCCTGGCCAGCCGTCGCGGCCCGGACGCCGACGGCGCGGCCGAGCTGGTCGCGGACCTGACCGAGCTGGGTGCCGAACCGGTCGTCGCGGCCTGCGACGCCGCCGACCGCGACGCGCTGGCGACGCTGCTGGCGAGCATTCCCGCGGACCGGCCGCTGACCGGCGTCGTCCACGTGGCCGGCGTCCTCGACGACGGCGTCGTGTCCGCGCTGACCCCCGAGCGCCTGGACGCCGTGCTGCGGCCCAAGATCGACGCCGTCACCAACCTGCACGAGCTGACCGCCGAGGCCGAGCTGAGCGCGTTCGTCGTGTTCTCCTCGATCTCCGGCACGCTCGGCCCGGCCGGGCAGGCGAACTACGCGGCGGCCAACGTCTGGCTCGACGCGCTGGCCCGCCACCGCCGCGACCACGGCCTGCCCGCGCTCGCGCTCGGCTGGGGTCTGTGGGAACAGTCCGGCGGCATGACCGGCGCCCTCGCCGACCGCGACCGCCGCCGGCTGGGCGCCACCGGCATGATCCCGTTGTCCACTGTGGAGGGTCTCCGGCTGTTCGACGCGGCCTGCCGCGCCGGCGAGCCCGCGGTGCTGCCGATCCGGTTCGACTTCGCCGTCCTCAGGGCCGCGCCGGTCCTGCCACCGGTGTTCTCCGAGCTCGTCCCGCCGCGGCCGGTCGCCCAGCCCACCGCCGACCGGCCGGCCGACGTGCTCGACGTCGTCCGCACCGCCGTGGCTCTGGTGCTCGGCTACGCGAACGCGGCGGCCGTCGCGCCGGACCGGGCGTTCAAGGACCTCGGGTTCGACTCGCTGACCGCCGTCGAACTCCGCAACCGGCTGGCCGCGGCCACCGGGCAGCGGCTGCCCGCCACGCTGATCTACGACTACGCCACCCCGAACGCCCTGGCCGCGCACCTCGCCGGCGAGGCGGGGACGGCGGCACCGGCGCCCGTCGCGGCCCGGACCGACGACGAGCCGATCGCGATCGTGGCGATGGCCTGCCGGTTCCCCGGCGGCGTCCACACGCCCGACGAGCTGTGGACGTTGCTCGCCGAAGGCCGCGACGCGATCGGCGGCTTCCCGGCCGACCGCGGCTGGGACCTCGACGCGCTCTACGACCCGGACCCCGACAGCGAGGGCACTTCGTACGCCCGTGAAGGCGGTTTCCTCGACGACGCCACGTTGTTCGACCCCGCCTTCTTCGGGATCTCGCCCCGGGAAGCCCTCGCCATGGACCCGCAGCAGCGGCTGCTGCTGGAGACGTCCTGGGAAGCCTTCGAACGCGCGGGGATCGACCCGGAGTCGCTGCGGGGGGCGCCGGTCGGCGTGTTCGCCGGCACCAACGGCCAGGACTACCCCGCCCTGCTCGCGCTGTCGCCGAAGAGCGCCGAAGGCTACCTCGGCACCGGCAACGCCGCCTCCGTGCTCTCAGGCCGGATTTCGTACGCGCTCGGGCTCGAGGGCCCGGCGGTCACCGTGGACACGGCGTGCTCGTCTTCCCTGGTCGCGCTGCACTGGGCGATCCAGGCCCTGCGCGCGGGGGAGTGCTCGCTCGCGCTCGCCGGCGGGGTCACCGTGCTGTCGACGCCGGGCTCGTTCGTCGAGTTCAGCCGGCAGCGAGGCCTGTCCCCGGACGGCCGGTGCCGCGCCTTCTCCGACGACGCGAACGGCACCGGCTGGGGCGAGGGCTCCGGGATGCTCGTGCTGGCACGGCTGTCGGACGCGCGCCGCAACGGGCACCCGGTGCTGGCGGTCGTGCGGGGCAGCGCCGTGAACCAGGACGGCGCGTCGAACGGGCTCACCGCGCCGAACGGTCCTTCGCAGCAGCGCGTGATCCGGGCCGCGCTGGCGAGTGCGGGCCTCGAACCGTCCGATGTGGACGTCGTCGAGGCGCACGGGACCGGGACGTCGCTGGGCGACCCGATCGAGGCCCAGGCGCTGATCGCCACCTACGGCCAGGACCGCGAGCGGCCGCTGTGGCTGGGCTCGATCAAGTCCAACGTCGGGCACACCCAGGCGGCGGCCGGGGTCGCCGGGGTCATGAAGATGGTCTTGGCCCTGCGCCACGGCCTGCTGCCGCGGACGCTGCACGCCGAGATTCCCTCGTCCCATGTGGACTGGTCCGCTGGTGCCGTGCGGCTGCTGTCGGAGCCGGTGCCGTGGCCGGACGAAGACCGCGTGCGCCGTGCCGGCGTCTCGTCGTTCGGGGTGAGCGGCACGAACGCGCACGTGATCCTGGAGCAGGCACCGGAGCGCCCCAATGTGGCATTGGGTGCGTCTGACGCACCGAACGCCACATTGGGTGCGTCTGACGCACCGAACGCCACATTGGGGCGCTGGGTGCCCTGGACCATCTCCGGCCACACTCCGGAAGCCCTGCGAGGACAGGCCGAACGGCTGCTGAGCCACATCGCGGCCCACCCGGCCGAACCCGCCGAGATCGGCACCGCACTGGCGGGCCGCACGGTGTTCGGTCACCGAGCGGTCGTCGTCGGCACCGATCGCGACGAGCTGGTCCGGGGGCTGGCCGCGATCGCCGCCGGCCAGCCCGCGCCCGGCGTCACCACAGGGGTGCGTGCCGAGGGTGCCACCGCCTTTCTGTTCACCGGGCAGGGGGCGCAGCGGCTCGGCATGGGTGCCGGGCTGCGCCGTGAGTTCCCGGTGTTCGCCGAAGTCTTCGCCGAGGTGTGCGCGCAGTTCGACGCCCATCTCGACCGGCCGCTCCTGGACGTCGTCGACACCGAACCCGAGCTGCTCGACCGGACCGGCTACACCCAGCCCGCGCTGTTCGCGGTCGAGGTGGCCCTGTTCCGCCTCCTGGAATCCTGGGGCGTCCATCCCGACCGGCTCGCCGGGCACTCGATCGGCGAACTGGCCGCGGCGCACGTCGCGGGCGTGTGGTCGCTGTCCGACGCCTGTGCCGTCGTCGCCGCGCGGGGCCGTCTGATGCAGACCCTCCCGCCCGGTGGGGCGATGCTCGCGATCGAGGCGACCGAAGCCGAGGTCGTCCCGACGCTGCCCGCGGGTGTCGAGCTGGCCGCGGTCAACGGTCCCATGTCCGTGGTGGTCTCCGGTGCCGAAGACGGCGTCCTGCAGGTCGAGCGGCACTGGGCCGGGCGCAAGACCCGGCGGCTGCGCGTCTCGCACGCCTTCCACTCGCCGGCCATGGACGCGATGCTCGCGGAGTTCGGCCGGGTCCTGGCCGGCGTCACCTTCGCCGCGCCCACCATCCCGATCGTCTCGACTCTCACCGGCGAACCGGCGACCGAACTGACCTCGCCCGAGTACTGGCTGCGCCAGGCCCGGGGGACGGTGCGCTTCGCCGACGCCGTCGCCACCCTCGCCGGGCTCGGCGTGACCCGGTTCGTGGAACTGGGCCCGGACGGCATCCTGACCGCGATGGCCGCGTCCTCCTTGGACGATCGCGGGGTGGTCACCGCGGTGCTGCGCAAGGACCGCGACGAGCCGCGCGAACTGCTGAGCGCACTGGCGAAACTGCACGTCACCGGATCCACGGTGGACTGGAAGCCCGTCCTCGGCGGGACCGGCGACCCGTCGTCCCTGCCGACGTACGCCTTCCAGCACGAGCGGTTCTGGCCCGAGTTCTCCCTCACCCCGGCCGGCGACGTCACGATGGCGGGCCTCGACCGCCCGGACCACCCGCTGCTCGGCGCGTCGGTCACGAACGCCGACGACGGCACCGTGGTGTGCACGGGCCGGGTTTCGCCGCGCACCCACCCCTGGCTCGCCGACCACGTCGTCGCGGGCAGCACGCTGTTCCCCGGCACCGGGTTCGTCGAGCTGGTCCTGCGCGCGGCCGAGCACGTGGGTGCGGGCGGCATCGACGAACTGGTCATCGAGACGCCGTTGCCCTTGCCTGAGCGCGAAGGTGTGCAGCTGCAAGTCGTCCTCGGCGCGCCGGACGAGGCGGGCACGCGGTCGGTGACCGTCCACTCGCGACTCGACGACGAGCCGTGGACGCGGCACGCCGGCGGACGGCTGGCCGCTGAACCCGGTTCCGTCCCCGAAGACCTGACGGAGTGGCCGCCGGCCGGGGCCGAGCCCCTGGACCTCGACGGCCTCTACACCGGCAGCCCGGACGGCGGGTTCGGCTACGGCCCGGCCTTCCAGGGCCTGCGCGCGGCCTGGCGGCTCGGCGACGAAGTCCACGCCGAAGTGGCCCTGCGGCCCGAGGAGCACGCGGACGCGGCCCGGTCCGGCCTGCACCCGGCGCTGCTGGACGCGTCGCTGCACGTGCTCGGCACGGTCGCCGAGTGGGCGGGCCGGACCTACCTCCCGTTCTCCTGGAGCGGGGTGACGCTGCACGCGAGCGGCGCCACCGCGGTCCGCGTCACGGTGACCCCGAACGGCCACGACACCGTCAAGCTGAGCCTGGCCGACCCGGCCGGCCGCCCGGTGGCGTCGGTCGACGCGCTGGTGCTGCGGCCCCTCGTCGCCGGGGCGGTGCGCCCGGTCCGGAAGGCGCACGAGTCGCTGTTCCGGCTCGACTGGCGGCCGGTCGCGGCGCCCCCGGTCGAAGCCGTCGCGCGGCGGTGGGCCATCGTCGGCGAGGACGACCTCGAGGTCGGGCCGGTGCTCGACGCGAGCGGCGTCGCGTGCGAGTCCTATGCGGACCTCGACGCGCTCGGGGCCGCGGTCGGCCTCGGGATGGCCGTGCCGGAAGCGGTGCTGGCCGTCCTCGCCCCGGCCACGGGCGAGCTGCCGGGGGTCGCCCGGGCGGCCGCGCACGACGTGCTCTCGCTGCTGCAGGACTGGCTGGCCGACGAGCGGTTCGCCGCCTCCCGCCTGGTCGTGGTGACCCGGGGCGCGGTCGCCGCCGCGGCCGGCGACGACGTCCCCGGCCTGGCGTGCGCACCGATCTGGGGCCTGGTCCGCTCGGCGCAGTCCGAGCACCCCGGCCGGGTCCGCCTGATCGACCTCGACGAGTCCGCTGACGCGCTGCCGTCCGCGGTCCTCTCCGACGAGCCCCAGCTCGCCGTCCGCGAAGGCGCCCTGCTCGCGGCCCGGCTGACCCGCGCCACCACGGAAGCCGCCACCGGCAAACGGCCGTTCGGGCCGGACGGCACGGTGCTGCTCACCGGCGCCACCGGCAGCCTCGGCCGCGTGCTGGCCCGGCACCTGGTCACCGCCCACGACGTCCGGCGGCTCGTGCTGACCAGCCGCAGCGCGGCCGGCGCCACCGAACTGCGGGACGAGCTGACCGCGCTGGGCGCGGACGTCCGGCTCGCCGCCTGCGACACCGCGGACCGGACGGCGCTCGCCGAACTGCTGGCAGACGTCCCCGACCTCGCCGGGGTCGTGCACGCGGCCGGCGTGCTCGACGACGGCGTCCTGTCTTCGCTCACCCCGGAGCGGCTGGACGCGGTGCTGCGGCCCAAGGTCGACGCCGCCTGGCACCTGCACGAGCTGACCGCGGACCGGAACCTCTCGGCGTTCGTGCTCTTCTCCTCGGTGTCGGCCACCTTCGGCGGCCCGGGGCAGGGCAACTACGCCGCGGCGAACGCCTTCCTCGACGCGCTCGCCGCCCACCGGGCCGCCCGCGGCCTGCCCGCCCAGGCGCTGGCCTGGGGCCTGTGGGAGACCGGGATGAGCGCCACGCTCGACTCGGCGGATCGGCAGCGGATGTCGCGCGGTGGCGTCCAGGCGCTGCCGGTCGAGCAGGGACTGGCGTTGTTCGACACCGCGACGTCGCTCGCCGAACCCGCGCTGGTCCCGGCGAAACTCGAGCTCACCGGGCTGGGCGGCTCGGTCGCGTCCGTCCTCAAGGGACTCGTGCGGCCGGCCCGGCGTGCCGCGTCGGCCGCCGCCCCGGTGTCCGGTGAGGCCGCCCTGCGCGCCGCCCTGGCCGGGAAGCCGGAGCCGGACCAGCAGGCGATCCTGCTGGAGCTGGTCCGGGCCACCGCGGCCACGGTGCTGGGCCACGCCGGACCGGAGGCCGTGCGCCCGGACGTCGGGTTCCTCGTCGCCGGCTTCGACTCGCTGACCGCGGTCGAGCTGCGCAACGCCCTCGGCGCGTCGACCGGTCTGCGGCTGCCGCCGACGCTGGTCTTCGACTTCCCGGCACCGGCGGACCTCGCCGCGCACCTGCGGGCGGAGCTGAACGTCGGCGCGGCCGTGCACCCGAAGTCCACTGTGGACACCGGTGAGACGCTCGGCGCGCTGTTCCGCACGGCCTGCGAGCTCGGCAAGATGAAGGAGGGCTTCGAGCTGCTGCAGAACGCGGCACTGCTGCGGCCCACCTTCGACGCGGCCGCGGACCTGGCCGAACAGCCGGGTTCGGTGCAGCTGGCCGCCGGGGAGCGCACGCCGAAGCTCATCTGCTTCAGCTCGTACGTGGCGCTGGCCGGGGTGCACCAGTACGCCCGGTTCGCCTCGCCGTTCCGCGGCGACCACGACGTGCACGCGCTCCCCGCGCCCGGGTTCGTCAAGGGCGAGGCGCTGCCGACCAGTGTCCGCGCGGTCGCCGAGGTCCAGGCCGACTCGGTGCTGCGCGTCGCCGGCGGCGCGCCGTTCGTGCTCCTCGGGTCGTCTTCGGGCGGGATGCTCGCGCACGCCGCCGCCGAGCTCCTCGAAGAGCGGGGGACGCCGCCCCTGGCCGTCGTGCTGCTCGACAGCTACCTGCCGCGCGAAGACTCGCCGCTGGACCGGTTCCGCGACGAGCTGTTCGGCGGCATGTTCGACCGTGAGGAGGTGTTCGCGCCGATGGACGTCGCCCGGCTCTCGGCGATGAGCTGGTACTTCCGGCTCATGGCCGGCTGGGCGCCCGCGAAGCTGTCGGTGCCGCTGCTGCTGGTGCGCTCGTCCGAGCCCCCGGTCGCCGACGAGCGGCTGGCTCCGGAGGAGTGGCAGACGCACTGGGACACCGCCGACACCGTCATCGACGTGCCGGGCAACCACTTCACCATGGTCGAGGACCACGCCGCCACCACCGCCGAGACCGTGCGCGGCTGGCTCGGCACCACCCTGAGGACGGAGTTCACGCATGACTGAGAACCCGGAGCTGTGGCTCCGCCGCTACCACGACGCGGACGAGGGTGCCGTCCAGCTCTTCTGCCTGCCGCACGCCGGCGGCTCGGCGAGCTTCTACTTCCCGATGTCCACCGGGCTCGGCCGGGCGGTCGAGGTCCTGTCCGTGCAGTACCCGGGCCGCCAGGACCGCCGGCTGGAGCCGGGCATCGACACCATTCCCGAGCTCGCGGACCGCGTCGCCGAAGTGCTGGCCGAGCGGACGCGCAAGCCGTTCGCGCTGTTCGGCCACAGCATGGGCGCGACGCTCGGGTTCGAGGTCGCCACCCGGCTGGAGGCGGCCGGCGTGACCCCGCTGCACCTGTTCGCGTCCGGCCGGCGGGCGCCCTCCTGCCGCCGGGACGAATCCGTGCACAAGCTCGACGACGACGGCGTGCTCGCCGAACTGCGCAAGCTCGGCGGCACCAACGCGGCCGTGCTGGGCGACGACGAGATCCTGCGGATGGCGCTGCCCGCGATCCGCAACGACTACAAGGCCGCGGAGACCTACGTCAAGCGGCCGGGACCGAAGCTGAGCACGCCGATCACCGTGCTGACCGGCGACGCCGACCCGAAGACCACGCTGGCCGAGGCGCGGGCGTGGCAGGACCACACCGACGGCGAGTTCGAGCTGAAGGTGTTCGCCGGCGGGCACTTCTTCCTCGCCGACCACCAGCCCGAGGTGCTGCGGCTGATCTCCACCCGGCTCGCGGGCACGTTCTCCGGCCACCACTGAAAGGCACCCTCCCGTGCGCGTGTTGTTCGTGACGCTGGACGAGAAGTCCCACCTGTACTGCATGGTCCCGGCCGCCTGGGCGCTCGTCGCGGCCGGGCACGAGGTGCGGGTGGCCGCGTCGCCGGGGTTCACCGACGTCGTCACCGGCACCGGCCTGACCGCGGTGCCGGTCGGCGTGGACAACACGATGCACGAGGGCATGAAGCAGAACCGCGACGCCCAGGAAGCCGACATCGCGAACTGGAACGACACGGACCCGGCCTCGCACACCTGGGAGGCGCTGCACCAGCGCTTCACGTTCACCGTGTGGGCCGGGTTCGCCATCTACAACGACGAGATGGTCGGGGACCTGGTCGCCCACGCGCGGGAGTGGCAGCCCGACCTGGTCGTCTGGGACGCGCTGACCTACGCCGGGGCGATCGCGGCGAAGGCCTGCGGCGCGGCGCACGTCCGGCAGCTGTGCTGGGCCGACGTCTGGTGCGCCATGCGCCGGACGTTCCTCGAGGTGATGGCCGAACAGCCGCCGGAGCAGCGGGAAGACCCGCTCTACGACTGGCTGGAGCTGACCGGCCGGCCGTACGGGGTGGACTTCGACGAAGAGCTCGTCACCGGCCAAGCGACCATCGACCCGCTGCCGGAGTCGCTCGGCGCGCGCTCCGGCGTGCGGCGGCTGCCGGTGCGGCACGTGCCCTACAACGGCCGGGCGGTGGTCTGGGACTGGCTGCGCGAACCGCCGTCGCGGCCCCGCGTCTGCCTGACGCTGGGTTCGTCCAACACGGACGCGTTCGGCGGCGACTACGTGTCCATTCCGGAGATCCTGGCCGCGTTGTCCACTTTGGACATCGAAGTGGTGGCTGCGCTGGTGCCCGAACAGCGCAAGGCGCTGGACGAGGTTCCGGCCAACGTCCGGGTCGTCGAGTCGGTCGCGTTGCACACGGTGCTGCCGAGCTGCTCGGCGATCGTGCACCACGGCGGTTTCGGCAGCTACGGCGCGGCGCTGGTGGCCGGCGTCCCGCAGCTGACGGTCACGACGCCGATCGCCGACCACCTCCTGCGTCCCCAGCGCCTGGTCGACGAAGGCGCCGGACTGTTGTTCACCCACAACGGCTTCACCGCCGAAGACCTGCGGTCCGCGGTGGCCCGGCTGGTCGGGGAGCCGGAGTTCGCGGCCAACGCGCATCGCCTGCGCGACCTCGCGCTGGCCCAGCCGACCCCGCACGAGCTGGTGGCCGACCTGGAGAAGCTGGTCGCCGAGCGTCGTGAGTGAGAAACAGTGTTCTAACCCTGTTTCCCACTCACGACCTCGTCAGCCGCGGGCGGCCAGGCGGCGCCGGATTTCGGGCGCGTGCTCGATCGCGAAGGCCACCAGGGCCGCGACTTCGTGGACCTGCTCGCTCGTGACCGACGGGCCCGTCGGCAGCGTCAGCACGCGCCGGGAGAACACGTCGGTGGCGGGCAGCGAGACCGGCCGCTCGGTCCGGTAGGGCTCGCACTCGTGCACGCACGGCGAGAAGTAGCGCTGCGCCAGCACGTTGTCCGCCCGCAGCAGGTCGAGGATGGTGTCGCGGGACAGGCCGCACTCCTCCTCGTCCACCTTGACGACGTTGTACTGGTAGCTGTTGCGGTTCTCCTCGTCGTAGCGGTGCATCTCCAGGCCGGGCAGCCCGGCCAGCTCGGCGGCGTACTGCTCGTAGTGGGCGCGGTTGGCGGCGATGGTGGCGGGCAGCGCCTCGAGCGAGGTCAGCCCCATGGCCGCGGACGCCTCGCTCATCTTGGCGTTGGTGCCGGCGAACTCGGTGACGTGCTCCTCGCCCCAGCCGAAGTTGTGGGTGTAGCGGGCGCGCTGGGCGAACTCGTCGTCGTTGGTGACGATCGCGCCGCCTTCGAAGGTCGTGACGACCTTCGCCGCGTGGAAGCTGAACATCTCGGCCTTGCCGAACCCGCCGAGGGGCTGGGAGCCGAAGGTGCAGCCGATGCCGTGCGCGGCGTCGAAGAAGAGGGTCAGGTTGTGCAGCTCGGCGATCTTCTCGAGCTCCTGGATGGCGGCCGGCTGGCCCCACAGGTGCACGCCGACCAACCCGGTCGTGCGGTCGGTGATCAGGCGCTCGACCTGCTCGGGGTCGATGCACCCGGTCGCCGGGTCGAGATCGCAGAAGACCGGCGTCAGGCCGAGGTAGCGCATCGCGTGCGCGGTCGCGACGTAGGTCATGGACGGCATGACGACTTCGCCGGTCAGCCCGGCCGCCCGCGCCATCACCTCGAGCGCGATCGTCCCGTTGCAGGTGGCGACGCAGTGCTTCGCCCCGGTGTGGTCGGCGATCCGCGCCTCGAACTCCTTGACCAGCGGGCCACCGCTGGTGAGGCGCCCGCTGTCGAGGGCGACTTCGAGCCGCTCGTAGAACTTCGCCCGGTCCCCGGTGCTCGGTTTCCCCACCACCAGGGTCTGTTCGAAGGCCATCGGGCCGCCGAACAGTGCCAGGTCGTCAACGCTCGTCTTCATGAAAGGTCCTTCCCCAGGGGTCGCGGTCTGCCCTTTCCCGCGATGACGTGCAGTTCGTTGCTTTGCAACAGCTGTTGAGCTCCCCCTCGTGCGATCGTCTGCAGGATAGGGACGCCGCGAGTGGGTGATGCGCCCTTGCCGCGAAACTCTGTGGAACCACCTAGTCGTCCCGACGTAGAAACGTTCCAAGCCGTTTTGCGGGGAAACGGCCAGAACTTGCGTGGTAGCCGGTGCCGCCCGGGGTGCCGGTGGCCGACGATGCAGTGGTGAGCAGGCACATCGCGGTCTTCAGTTTCCCCGCGTACGCGCACGTCGCGCCGGTCCTCCCGATCGTCGCCGAACTGGTGCGGCGCGGCCATCGGGTCACCTTTGCCGTGGTGGACGAGTTCGCCGGGAAGGTGGCGGCGACCGGCGCCGAAGTACTGCCCTACACCTCGACGTTCCCGTGGGCGACCGGGCTGGGCGACACCGCCTCCGACGGGTACGCGCTGCGGGCCATGCTGGCGTTCATGGGCGAGGGGCTCGCGCCGCTGGACGCCGCCGTGCGGCGGTTCGCCGACGACCCGCCGGACCTGGTCGTGCACGACCTGGCGGCGTCGGAGACGGCGCGGCTGATCGCGCGGAAGTGGTCGGTGCCGACGGTCCAGTCGTGCCCGGAGTTCGCCTCCAACGAGCACTTCCGCCTGAACGAGGCGCAGGCCGAGACGGACTCCGCCGCGCCACCGGACCTCACCGACCCCGAGCTGGCCGCGTTCGTGGAGCACGCCGGGCAGCTGCTGGCCCGCCACGGTCTGTCCGATGTGGACACCGGCGTCGGCGCCCCCGGCTACCACCTCGTCTACCTGCCGAAGGCGTTCCAGATCCACGGCGAGACCTTCGACGACCGCTTCGCGTTCATCGGGCCGTGCTTCGACCGGACGGTGCCGCCGGGGGAGTGGACCCCGCCCGCCGACGGGCTGCCGCTCGTGCTGATTTCGCTGGGCACCTCGCGCAGCCGGGAGCAGGTGGGCTTCTTCCGCAAGTGCGTGCGCGCCTTTACCGGGCAGCCGTACCACGTCGTGCTGACGCTCGGGCGGTGGGTCGACCCGGCCGAGCTGGGCCCGCTGCCGGACAACGTCGAAGCGCACCCGTTCGTCGCGCACGCGGCCCTGCTGCCGCACACCCGGGTGTTCGTCACCCACGGCGGGCTGGGCAGCGCCATGGAGGCCCTGCACTACGGCGTCCCGATGGTCGTGACGCCGTCCCAGAGCGACCAGGTGGTGACCGCGGCCCGCATCGCCGATCTCGGGCTGGGCCGGGTGGTGTCGCGCACCGAGGTCACCGAGGACGAACTGCTCGAAGCGGTCGCCGCGACCGCGTCCGATCCCGTGATCGCCCAGCGCGTCCGGTGGATGAGCGAGCAGGTCGCGCTGGCCGGCGGGGAGATCCGCGCGGCCGACGCCGTCGAATCGTGGCTCGGAGCGAAAGTGGAGGCGAAGTGAAGCTGGCGGAGGTCTACCTCAGCGGGATCGGCACGTACGTGCCGGCGACCACCGGCGTCGAGGCGGCGATCGAGCAGGGGTGGATGACCGCCGAGGACGCCGAGACGTCCGGGTTGACCGGCGCGGCCTGCGCCGGCGAGACCCCGGCCCCGGACATGGCGCTCTGGGCCGGGCAGGAGGCCGTGGCCCGCGCGGGCGTCGACCCGGAATCGCTGGACGTCCTGCTCTACGCGGACAACTACCACTCGGGCCCGGACGGCTGGTTCCCGCAGTTCTGGCTGCAGCGGCACTTGGTCGGCGGCGACCTGCTCGCGGCCCAGCTGCGCCAGGGCTGCAACGGCATGTTCGGGGCGCTGGAGCTGGCGGCGACCTACCTGATCGCCCGCGGCGGCGGGACCGCGATGACGGTCGCTTCGGACAACTCGACGTCCCCGCTGGTGAACCGCTGGCGCTGCCTGCGTCCCGACTTCGTCATCGGCGACGGCGCGACGGCGGTGGTGCTGAACACGACGTCCGGCTTCGCGCGGCTGAAGTCGGCGAGCTCGATCACGGTGCCCGAGCTGGAGGGCATGCACCGCGGCGACGAGCCGATGTTCCCTCCGGGCGCGACGATCGGCCGGTTCATGGACTTCGCCGAGCGCATCGACTTCTTCGGCTTCGAGAACCGCGACACGATGCTCCACAGTGGCCTGAACCTGCTGAAGACGCGCTCGGAGCTGATCGACCGCGTGCTGGCCGAGGCGGGCATCGGGCTCGACGCGGTCAGCCGCATCGCGTACAACCACGGCTCGCGCAAGTACGTCGAGGAAGGGTTGCTCGCGATGCTGGGCATCCCGCTGGAGAAGTCCAACTGGGACTTCGGCCGCGGCCTGGGTCACCTGGGGGCGAGTGACCAGGTGGCCTCGCTGGCGAACATGCTCGGGACGGGCCAGCTGGCGCCGGGTGACCACGTGCTGATGGTCGGGATCGCGCCGGGGGTCAGCGTGGCCGGTGCCGTGGTGGAGATCCTGGACGTGCCGGAGTGGGCCGGGCCGGTGGTGCCCCGCTCGAGCTGAGCGCGGGTTCGGAGGTCGCCTTCGGTGGACGCGGTCCGGTGGGGGCGGCCTGGTGCGTGCTCCCCCGCGGCGGTCACGCCCGGTGGGACCACTGTTGTCACAGAGTAGCCGCTCCGAACGACAGGTGGGAAACTGACCAACAGCTCGTGAAGTCACCACCCGGCCTCGGCCGGTGCTCTCGAAACGCGAATCGGGTGGTCCGAGGTCGCCCCCGTCCCACCCGATCCGATCGGTCAGCGGTGTGCTCGCTCAGCCCCCGCTGCCGCCGCCGTACGCGCCACCCAAAAGGCGGCTGCGGCGCTTGCGGTTCTTTTCGTCGTCGGCCTTGGCGTTGTCCGCCTTGGAGTCGGACGGCTTCTTCTTGGAATCGTCTTCTTTTTTCCCGAAAATACCCACTGCGCCTCACCTTTCTTTGTGCCGGCCGCGGTCGTGAAAATCGATCCCTGCCTTCGCAGGATAGCGCAGGGTACCGCCGGACGCACCCTCGGCGACGCTGTATTCGAGGGATTTCCCGGAAGGTTCCCGCCTCGCGGGAAAGGGCCGGCCGGGCGCGCCGGGTGGGTGCCGACGCCGGCGTGAACCGGACGTCGACCCCTGCCCGGGCGGCCTGGCCGGCCCAGGGAAAGCGTTCAGCGGATGTACTGCGGGGTGACCTTCGGCGGCCACTGGCCGATGCACAGGATGCCCTGCGAGTAGGCCTTCGAGACCAGCGCCGAGCGGTTCGGCGACTTGAACTGCCGCAGCATCGCGCCGACGTGGTACTCGATCCCCTGCCTGCTCAGGTAGAGCTTCGAAGCGAGCTGCACGGTCGAAATCCCGGCGGCCACGCCCTCGAGCACCTTCGCGTCGAGCTCGCTGAGGAGCTTGGTCTTCTCGATCGCCGGCCGCGGGGTCTCCGCGGCGCGGTCCGGCTTGATCAGCACGACGATGGTGGTGACCTGACCGGACTGGCTGCGCACCGCGATGCCGGTCAGCCCGCCCGAGAGCACCGGCTGCGCGGGCCGCACGCCCACCAGGCGCGCGCTGAAGCGGTCCCGGCGGCCTTCGTTCAGCCGCGCCAGCTGCTGGAGGGTGAACTGCTTGGCACTCGGGTGCACGAAGTCCACAAAGCTCTGTCCGAAAACGTCGGACGCCGTTCGGCCGAGCTGACGGAGAAAGTCGCCATTGGCCTCGATCACCCGGAGGTCGGGCGCCAGATTCGCGATGCAGACATCGGACATGTCAAAGGAGGGGACGTTCTGATTCTGTCTCTCGGCGACGGCCGGGAGACCGTGCGGGACCGCCGCCGGTCGCTCGACCAAGGAATCGACACGCGTGTTCATAGAGTTCGAACCCCCAGATTCGTTCTACGTATCGTAGGCATTGTCCACGGACAAAGATGTCGGCGACCCCCGAGCTCCCCTCAAGAGGGCCTGCGGCGGCTGTCCGGATGGGTTCTTCACACCACCCCAGCGGAAAACTCGAGTTCCTTCCCCAGAACGTCCTCGAGTCCACCCGGTCAGCTCCGCTTCGGTCCGTTTCGTTGGAAACAAACCAAATGACGCCTCGTACGCTAGCCAACGGGGTTTGGTCCGTCAATGCCGGCCGGAGGGTTGGGGGCTAACACTGGGGTCCCCCCGACCGCAGGTACGGCACCCCGGGACGCACCTTCGGTAGTGCGGTATCGCCCGGGCACCTGCGCGGCACCGCGCGTTCACCCTCCGCTCGGGAACGGTTCCCCGGCGGTGGTCGTGACCGGCAGCTGCTGGACGCCGAACACGCCGCCGGCGTGGAACGGCACCTCCGCACCCGGGGTGATCCGCAGGTGTTCGAACCGCTCGAGCAGCAGCTCCAGCGCGATCCGTCCCTCGAGCCGCGCCAGCGGCGCACCCAGGCAGAAGTGGATGCCGTGCCCGAACGCGGCGTGCGCGTTCGGCTTGCGGTGCAGGTCGAAGCGCTCCGGGTCGGCGAACTCGCGCTCGTCGTAGTTCGCCGACACCACCCAGGCCCAGACGATCGAGTCGGCGGGGATCACCGTCCCGGCCACCTCGACGTCGGCCGTGGTCACCCGGACCACCCGGGGGAACGGCGGCCGCAGCCGCAGCACCTCCTCCAGGAGCGGCTCGACCAGCGCCGGATCGGCCCGGACCCGCTCGTAGACGCCGGGGGCGTCCTCCAGGCAGAGCAGCACGTTGCCGAGCAGCATGGTGGTGGTGACGTGGCCGGCGAGCAGCAGCAGCGCGGTGAAGTTGCCGACCTCCTCGTCGGTCAGCCGCTCGCCGTCGATCGAGGACTCCACGAGCCGGGTCAGCAGGTCTTCGCGGGGCCGCGCGCGCCGATCGGCGATCTGGGCGTTGAGGTACGCCTCCATCTCCTCGATCGCGATGGCGAGCTTCTCGCCGGTGCTGGGGTCGTCGACCTGCAGGGCCATCAGCGCCTCGGCCCAGCCCCGGAACAGCGCGCGGTCCGCGGCGGGCACGCCCAGCAGCTCGGCGATGACGATCACCGGCAGCGGGTAGGCCAGCACGTCGACCAGGTCGAACGCCGTCGCGTCCGGCTCGACCTCGGCCAGCAGCTCCCGGGTGAGCTCGGTGATCCGCGGCTCGAGGTCGGCGACGACCTTCGGGGTGAACGCCTGGCTGACCAGGCGGCGCAGCTTGCGGTGCTCGGGCGGGTCGATGACCAGCAGGGTGCCGGGAGGCGCCTGGTCCCCGGGCGAGGTCAGCCGCGTCGTGTCCGAAGAGAACAGCTGCGCGTCGGTGCTGACCCGGCGGACGTCGGCGGACCGGAACACGTGCCAGGCCCCGGCCTCGTCCTGCCACACGGGCGTGTCCGCGCGCATCTTCTCCAGCCAGGCGAGCAGGGAAGCGCCGCCGTCCGGGGCGATTTCCGGGGCAGCGGTCAGCTCGGTGGTGTTCACGTCGAATTCACTCCTGGATCAGGCGGTCAGTCGGGCCTCGACGCGGTCCGCGGCCGCCGCGGCGCCCCCGGCGTCGGTGATGTGCTCGCGCATCCGGGCCACGCGCTCGTGCGCGCCGGCGTCCTCGGCGAGGCCGGTGACGGCCTTCCGCAGCGACGCCGCATCGACGGCGTCGGGGTCCAGCTGCACGCCGAGGCCGAGCTCGGCCAGCCGGTCGGCGACGATCTCCTGCTCCAGCGTCCGCGGCACGACCACCGGCGGCACGCCCAGCGCGAGCGACTCCATGGTGCTGCCCATGCCGGCGTGCGAGACGAACCCGCTCGCCCGGCTCAGCACGGCCGGCTGCGGCACCCACGGGTGCAGCTCGAAGTTCGCCGGCACCGGGCCCAGGTCCGCCGGCGAGACCAGGCGGCCGATCGTCATGACGACGTGCCACGGCGACCCGGCGAACGCCTCGAGGCACGAGGCGAAGAACTCGCGCTGGTGGTGGTAACCGAAGCTGCCCATGGCGATCAACAGCACCGGCCGGTCGTCCGGCGGGGTCCAGCCGGCCGCGCGGTCGCCGAGACACGGCCCCACGAAGGCGAACCCGTCGTCGAAGGTGTCGCCGCCGGGCTGGAACTCCCGGGGCAGGAACACGAGTTTGGTGTCCTCGCGCGCTTGCGCGAACTCCGCCGCGGACGTGCCGGGCAGGTGCTCGGCGAGCACGTCCCCGACCACCGACGCGGCTTTGGCGAGCGCGGGGTGGTCCGGGTCGGGCGCGGGGACCTTCCCCGCCATCGAGGCGTACGGCGAGAACTTTTCGTTGGCCACGAACGTCGAGCACGACAGGACGGCCGGGATCTCCCACTTGCGCGCCAGCAGCCGTCCGGTGGGGTAACCGAAAGCGTCGTACAGGAAGACGTCCGGCCGGTCGTCCTCGAACGCGCCGAGCGCGGTCCGCAGCGGCGCGAAGCCTTCCAGCGTCTGGGCGAGGCCCGCCTCCGCGACGACGTCGCCGGTGATCTCCTCCGGGATCGCCACGGTGTCCCACGACTTCGGCACGTGGGACTCGTACGGCAGCACGGTGGCGCCGGTGGCGCGCACGGCATCGGCGTACTGCTCGGCCACGACGTAGCTCACCCGGTGACCGCGCCGCACGAGCTCGGCCGCGACGGGCAGCGTCGGGTTGAGGTGCCCGTGGGCGGGATAGGTGAGGAAGGCGAGGTGGCTTCCCGGCGGGGGAGTCATGCCTCGAAAGCTAGTCGCGCGCGGCGGGCAGTCAACCATGTCTAGGCGAACCCCTCGGGTCCCGCGGTGAGCAGGGAAAAGGGGATTCCTCCTGTGCTACCTGTTGCCATGTCCGATTCGGCGCAGCGGAAGGAAGCGGCCGTGACCCTGTTCGTCGAGGCCGAGGGAATCACCAAGACCTTCGGCAAGGTCCGCGCGCTGGACGACGTCAGCCTGCAGGTGCCGCGCGGCACCGTGTGCGGGCTGCTGGGCCACAACGGCGCCGGCAAGACCACTTTGGTCAACGTCCTGACCACTTTGGTGACACCCACTGCGGGCCGTGCCAGGGTCGCCGGGCTGGACGTGCAGCGCGACGCCGTGGCCCTGCGCAGCCGCATCGGGCTCACCGGCCAGTTCGCGTCGGTCGACGAGCAGCTTTCCGGCTTCCGCAACCTGATCCTGATCGCCCGCCTGCTCGGCGCCTCCACCAAGGCGGCCAAGGAACGCGCGGACGAGCTGCTGACCGCGTTCGGCCTGCGCGAAGCGGCAGGCCGCCCGGCGAAGACCTACTCCGGTGGCATGCGGCGGCGGCTCGACCTGGCCGCCAGCCTGGTCGGCCACCCCGACGTGATCTTCCTCGACGAGCCGACGACGGGCCTCGACCCGGCGGCCCGGATCGCCATGTGGGAGATCGTGGAACAGCTCGTGCGCGACGGCTCGACCGTGCTGCTCACCACGCAGATGCTCGACGAGGCCGACCGGCTCGCCGACAAGATCGTCGTGCTGGCGCAGGGAAAGGTGATCGCCGCGGGCACGTCGGCCTCGCTCAAGGCGCAGGTCGGCAAGCGCACGGTCACCCTGACACTGGCCGACCGGCCCGACGCCGAACGCGCCGCGGACGCCGTCCGCCTCGCCGGGCTGGAGCCGCGGGTGTCCGGAGTGGACGAACTGGCCGGGCTCGCGCTGACGGTGCCGGTGGAGAAGTCCACCGACCTCGCGCGCGTGGTCCGCGCGCTCGACGACGTCAAGGTCGAGCCGGTCGAGCTGGCCCTGGTCGACCCCCGGCTCGACGACGTGTACCTCGCGCTCTCCGGGCCGCGGGATTCCCACCCAGTCACCGAGAGGGCTTGACCCATGAGCGCACCGACGACACTGTCCGCTTCGGATTCATCCACTGTGGATGGACCGGGCGGCGGCGGTCCGTGGCGCGGCACCAGCGTGCCGATGCAGATCATCATCCTGACCGGCCGTTCGCTGCGCGCGGTCGTGGCGTCCCGGGCGCTCGTGCTGCTGGGGCTGCTGCAGCCGCTCATCGTGCTGATCCTGTTCAGCCAGGTGTTCGCGAGCCTGGCCGGCACCAGCTCGTTCCCGGCCGGGGTGTCCTACATCGACTACCTGATGCCCGCCGTGCTGGTGATGGGCTCGCTGTCGGTGGCGCTGCAGTCGGGCGTCGGCCTGCTCGACGACATGCGCAACGGCGTCGTGGCCCGGTTCCGCACGCTGCCGATCGCGTCGGCGTCGGTGCTGGTGGCGCGCAGCCTCGCCGACGTCGTGCGGCACGCGCTGCAGCTGGCGATCATGCTGGTGCTGGCGGCGACGCTGTTCGGGTTCTCACCCGGCGGCGGCTTCACCGGCGTGCTGCTGGCGTGGCTGATGTGCATCGCGGTGGGCTGGTCGCTCAGCTGGATGTTCATGGCCATCGGCGTCTGGATCACGAACGTCGAGGTCATGCAGGGTGTCACGTCCATGGTGATGTTCCCGCTGATGTTCGCGTCCTCGGCGTACGTCCCGCTGTCTTCGCTGCCCGCGTGGCTGCGCGCGGTGGCGACGGTGAACCCGCTGACGTACTCGGTCGACGCGTCGCGCAACCTGGCGCTGGGCAATCCGGTGGGGGTCGGCGGCCTGGCGGCCCTCGGCGCGGCCGGCCTGATCGGCCTGACGGGCGCGATCGTCGCCACGCGAGGCTTCCGACGCTCCGCCTGACCCGAGTCCGCCGCGGCGGTCGTGAGTGGTAATTAGGGTTAGAACCCGAATTACCACTCACGACAAGCCGCGGCAGACTGCTTACGGGAGCAGGGTTTCCAGGGCGTCGGCGGCCGCCGGTGCGCCGCCCGCCTGCTCGATCTCCTTGGCCATCAGCGCGAGCCGGGCGGCCAGCGAGTCGTCGGCCGCCATCGCCGTCACCGCGTCGAAGATCGCCCGGCCGCTCGCCTCGGTGACCGGGATGTGCCGGCCCAGGCCCAGCTCCGCGACGCGGTGGGCGTTGGCCAGGGTCTCGCCGCTGTGGGAGACCGCGACGATCGGGACCTCGTAGCGCAGCGCCTCCAGGACGCTGCCCATCCCCGCCTGGCACACCAGCGCCGACGCGTGCTTCAGCACCGACGGGTGCGGCATCCAGTTGTGCGCCTCGACGTTCGGCGGCAGTTCGCCCAGCGCGGCCAGGTCGGCGCCGCGGCCCAGCGTCAGCACCACGTGCCACGGCTTCCCGCGGAAGGCGGCGATGCAGCCGGTGAAGAAGCCGAGGTCCTTGCTCATCGACGTGCCCAGCGAGATCAGCACCACCGGCAGGCCGTCGCCCGGCGGGGTCCAGTGGCCTTCGAGGGGCCGGCAGTCCGCGGTCGGGCCGACGAACCGGTAGCGCTCGCCGAAGGTCTCGCTCCCGTAGTGGAACGCCTTGGGGATGTAGACCAGGCGCGGCTCGTCGCCGGCCGGCGTGAGGCTTTCCATCGCCAGCCGCGGGTCCAGCCCGTGCCGGGTGAGCAGCGCCGAGACGCCCGCGCCGAACTCCTCGCCGAACCGCGCCAGGCGCGGGTCCCGGTCGTCGAAGTCGGTGGCGGCCGGGTGGTCCTCGGGCGGCTGGGGCGAGCCGGGGATCTCGTCGTCGTCGTTCTCGATGAAGACGGGACAGCTCTCGACGAGCGGGACGTCCCAGGCGCGCGCGAGCACGCGGGCGGCGTTCCCGCTGATCGTGTCGTGGACGATGAGGTCGGGCCGGTCGCCGGAGAACCGCTCCAGCGCCGGTTCGAGAGCGGCGAAGCCCTCGCGCATGAGGTCGATGATCATCGTGACCGCGTCGTCGGCGCTGTCCACTTTGGTCACCGAGGCGGGGAAGTCCGAGTGGTAGGTCAGGACCTCGGCGGGGCTGTCGCGCAGCAGGTGCGCGAACTGCGCGGCGACGGCGAACGTGACCCGGTGGCCCCGCTCGGCGAGTGCTTCGACCGGGCCCAGCATCGGATTGATGTGCCCGACGCCGGGAAAGCTGAAGAAGGCGATGTGCCGACCGTGGGTCATGGTCGGAGTATCGCCGGAAAGCCCTGATCAGGGCCGGTTCGCGGGCGAAGTCTAGGGGAATCGCTACCCTCACTTTGCGTGCTCAAACCTCACTTCCGAGTGACTACGAAGGTTGCGGCTCCGCTCGCCGCGATCGACTTTCGTTGTGCGGAATGAGCACTCTCGGCCGCAGAAAACGCGAGGTCGGAGCGGCTCTACTGAGAGCATGACCCTTACCAGCGAGACCACCGACACCCGCCCGGCGTTCGCGCGGATCCCGGTTCTCCTGATCGCGGGAGTCGCCGGCGTCCTGCTCCTCGTCGCCAGCCGGAACTACGGGTTCTCCTTCGACGAGGCCTACTTCGTGGTGGCCGGCCGCGACCACCCCGCGTGGGGCTACTTCGACCAGCCGCCGCTGCTGCCGTTCCTCGCCGCCGGGCTGGACCACCTGGTCCCCGGCTCGCTGACGGCCTTGCGGCTGCCCGCGACGCTGGCCGCGGTGGGCGGGATCGTGCTGAGCGCGCTGATCGCCCGCGAGCTGGGCGGCCGCCGCGTCGCGCAGACCCTCGCCGCCGCGGCGTACGCGATGTCCGGCGCGACGCTCATCTGCCACTACCTCGCGACCTACTCGATCGACCCGTTCTTCTGGTCGCTCATCCTGTTCCTGGTCGTGCGCTGGACCCGGGTGCGCGACGACCGGCTGCTGTTCGCCGCCGGGCTCGTCACGGCCGTGTCGCTGCAGACGAAGTTCCTGGTCCCGGCGCTGTGGGTGGCGCTGGCCGTCGCGTCGCTGGTCTTCGGGCCGCGTGACCTCGTCCGCCGGCCGCTGCTGTGGGCGGGGGCGCTGGTCGCGACGCTGACCACCGTGCCGACGCTGGTCTGGCAGGCCGCCCACGGCTGGCCGTACACCCGGATGTCCGAGGTCGTCGCGGCGGAGTTCCCCGGCACCGGCGAGTTCCTGCTCGAGCTGCTGTCCGGGCCCGGCCTGGTGATCGGCGTGCCGCTCGCGCTGTTCGGCTTCGCGCGCCTGCTCGCCGCCCGCGACCTGCGGCCGTACCGCTTCCTCGGCGTCGCGTTCCTGCTGCTCGTCGTGGCCTATCTGCTGACGTCGGGCCGGTCCTACTACGTCTACAGCCTGTACGCGCCGCTGTTCGCGGCCGGTGCCGTGGGCCTGCAGGACGTCAAGTGGCCCACGGCCGCCAAGGCCGTCGGCCGGCTGCTCGTCGCGGCGTCTGTCCTGCAAGCGCTCGTCGCGCTGCCGATCTACCCGAAGTCCTGGGCCGAGCGCATTCCCGACGTGCCGCTGGTGCCGTTGACGGCGAAGGTCTTCGTGCAGTCCGACGGCCAGCTCGGCCAGCTTTCCGACGCCGTCGTGCAGGTCTACGCCTCGCTGCCGCCGGACCAGCGGGCCCGGACGGCGATCATGACCGACAGCTACGCGTTCGCCGCCGACCTCCAGCTCTTCGGCGCGGAACGCGGGCTGCCGAACGTTTACAGCGCGCACCGCGGTTACTACTACTTCGGGCACCCGGACGAGAGCGTCGACAGCGTCCTGTTCGTCGGCGACGCGAGCCCGCTCGTGGCCGGGGCGTTCGACCGGCACCAGGACGTGGTGCCGCAGCTGATGACCGTCTTCAGCGGACGGAACACCGCCTGGGACGTCTTGTGGCCCGAGCTGCGCACGCAGTAGCTCAGCCCTTGAGCGGCTCCCACCACCCGCGGTTGTTCTTGTACCAGTCGACGGTGTCGCGCAGGCCGGTGTCGATGCCGACCTGCGGGGAGTAGCCGAGCTCGGTGGAGATCTTCGTGATGTCCACCGAGTAGCGGCGGTCGTGGCCCTTGCGGTCCTGCACCGGCCGGATCGCGGTGTGGTCCCGGCCGGTGATCGCGAGCAGCCGCTCGGTGAGCTCCCGGTTGGTCAGCTCGGTGCCGCCGCCGATGTTGTAGACCTCGCCCGCGCGCCCTCGTTCGGCGACCAGCTGGATGCCGCGGCAGTGGTCGTCGACGTGCAGCCAGTCGCGGACGTTGAGGCCGTCGCCGTAGAGCGGCACCTGGAGCCCGTCGACCAGGTTGGTGACGAACAGCGGGATGACCTTCTCCGGGTACTGGTAGGGCCCGTAGTTGTTGGAGCAGCGGGTGATCGAGGCGTTGAGGCCGTGGGTGATGAAGAAGGAGCGGACCAGCAGGTCCGACGCCGCTTTGGACGCCGAGTACGGCGAGTTGGGGGCGACCGGGTGGTCCTCGGGCCAGGAGCCCTCGTCGATGGAGCCGTAGACCTCGTCGGTGGAGACGTGCACGAACTTGCCGACCTCGCGCTCCAGCGCCGCCTGCAGCAGGGTCTGGGTGCCGAGCACGTTGGTGCGGACGAACTCCGCCGACCCGGCGATGGAGCGGTCCACATGGGACTCGGCGGCGAAGTGCACGACCAGGTCGGTGCCGGTCAGCTCGCGCTCGACGACCTCGGGGTCGCAGATGTCGCCCTCGACGACGCGCAGGCGCTCGTCGGCGGCGACCGGCGCCAGGTTCGCGCGGTTGCCCGCGTAGGTGAACTTGTCGAGCACGACCAGCTCGCCGGGCTCGAAACCGCTGTAGTGGCCCGAAAGCACGTTGCGGACGTAAGCCGAGCCGATGAAACCGGCGCCGCCGGTGACCACCATGCGCATGGGAAGGATCCTCCGGGGTTCAGACCGTGGTGAGCGGCCGCGCGCGGCGCGCGAAGTCCATGACGTACTCGCCGTAGCCCGAGCTGCCGATCCGCTCGCCCAGCGCGTAGCACTGGTCGGCGTCGATGAAGCCCATGCGCAGCGCGATCTCTTCGAGGCAGGCGATCTGCACGCCCTGGCGTGCCTCCATCGTCTGCACGTACTGGCCGGCGTCCAGCAGCGACTTGTGCGTGCCGGTGTCCAGCCAGGCGAAGCCGCGGCCGAGGTCGACGCAGCTGGCGCGGCCCCGGTCGAGGTAGACGTTGTTGAGGTCGGTGATCTCCAGCTCGCCGCGGGCCGACGGCGTGAGCCCCTTGGCGATCTCGACCACGTCGTTGTCGTAGAAGTACAGGCCGGTCAGCGCCAGGTTCGACTTGGGGTGGGCCGGTTTCTCCTCGATGGAGACCAGGTTCCCGTCGGCGTCGACCTCGCCGATGCCGTGGCGGTGCGGGTCGGAGACCTCGTAGCCGAACAGGACGCAGCCCTTGAGGTCGTGGGTCGCGGCGCGCAGCACGTCCGAGAAACCCTGCCCGTGGAAGATGTTGTCGCCGAGGATGAGGGCGGAGGTGTCGTCGCCGACGTGCTCCTCGCCGATGATGAAGGCTTCCGCGAGACCGTTCGGGTGGGCCTGCTCGGCGTAGCTGAGCCGGAGGCCGAGTTCGGCGCCGTCGCCGAGGAGCCGCTTGAACGCGGGCAGGTCGTGCGGGGTCGAGATGAGCAGGATCTCGGTGATGCCGGCGAGCATCAGGACCGACAGCGGGTAGTAGATCATCGGCTTGTTGTAGACCGGGACGAGCTGCTTGGAGACGCCCAGCGTGACCGGATGCAGTCGGGAGCCACTGCCGCCGGCCAGGATGATGCCTTTCATGTGGGCCCCACGTTCTTGGTCGGAAGGATCGCGGTCGGCCCGACCCTAAGCGCGGGAGGAGTAGGAGAATCTCCAGTCCTGGCGCGGCGCGCTGGGTGCGCGGCGCGGCGCTGCCGAGCCCGGGCCCGTCGCGCAGGCCGGACTTCGGGCGCAGTGAATGACTCATTCCTGGCGTCCGACGACAGGAATGAGTCATTCATGTCGTCGGACGAGGTGAATGAGTCATTCACTGCATCGGTGCGGCGTGGGAGTCAGCGGTGCGCGGACTTCTGGCGCGTCTCCGTCGTCGGCACGTAGGCCGGCAGGTCCGCGGCGATCCGGAACCCGCCGTCGGGCGTGGGCCCGGCCTGCAAAGTCCCCCCGACCAGTTCGACGCGGTGGCGCAGGCTCGACAGCCCCAGCCCGGAACCGCTGCCGGCCAGCACCTCGTCCGGCTGCCGGCGGGGCGGGGTGTTGACCACGCGGATGCCGACGCCGTCCGGCCGGTAGCGCAGTTCGACGCGGATCTCGGCGCCCGCCGCGTGCTTGCGGGCGTTGGTCAGCGCCTCCTGCACGATCCGGTGGACCGTGCGCGCGATGGTGGGGGACATCTGCGAGCGCTCGCCTTCGACGTCCAGTTCCACCGGGATGCCGGCCGCGACCGACTCGGCGACGAGCGTGGCGGGGTCGGGCGGCGGCGGTGGCTCCTTCGGCGCGCCCGCCGAGCCGAGCCGGGGGCTCGGCCCCGTCATCCGCTCGGAGATGTCGGCCGAGGTCGTGTTCAGCACCCCGACCAGGTCGCGCAGCTCGTCGAGCGCCATCGCGCCGCGGGCGCGGATCTCCTCGGCGGCCTTGCGGACGTCGGGTTCCTTCGAGCTGATGCCGAGCGCCCCGGCGTGCAGCACCATCAGGCTGAGCCCGTGGGTGAGGACGTCGTGCATCTCCGCGGCGAGGCGGCGGCGCTCCTCGAACCGGGCCTGCTCGGCCAGCAGGTGCGTCTCGCGCTCGGCTCGCTCGGCGCGGTCGCGCAGCTCCTGCAGCAGCTGCTTGCGCGCGTCCAGGTAGAGCACGACCGCGGCGGGGCCGATCGTGCTGAGCAGGCCGACCGGGGTGATGGTCCAGCTGGGCGCCCACGGCTCGCTGCCGATGATCGCCAGGGCGCCGATGAGGGGGAACGCGACGCGCGGGCTCTCCAGCCGGACCAGGAAGATCACGATGACCGACGTGACGCGCGGCAGGATCAGCGGGCTGGCCGGGTTCTCCGGGGAGAGCAGGCCGGGGGCGAGCCCGTCGGCCAGCACCGTCACGAACGCCACGGCCAGTGCGATGCCGGTGACCGTCTTGGGGAAGCGCCGCAGCCCGAGCACCGAGACGTCGACCAGGAGCTGGAGGACGAGGTCGGCGCGGGGGCCGGCCCAGCCGGTGGTGGGCTGGCTGTTGACGCTGATCACCACGTCGAGCGCGCCGAAGATCACCGCCAGGCTGAGCAGCGTCGCCAGTTCGTGCTTGGGCCCCGCGCGGGTGCCGAGCTGCTCACGCAGCGTGGTTCGAGTACCTGGAGTGACGTCCGACACGGGCCCCACGTTAGCTCCCGGGGGCGGCTCCGGGAGGTGGACCGCCGCTTCCCGGGGCGGACTAGCGACGAAAGTTGCCCGGCGGGCGACGGACCGACAACTTTCGTTGGTTGCCCGTCACCCCCTCGGCCCACGGACAACAAGAGGGACCTCAAGTCTTGGTTAAATGTCCAGTTTTAGGCGCTCGGTAATGCTACAAGTGTGTCACCCGTCCGGGTGGTGGTCTTCGCTGACAGCATGCGTCGCGCCTGGTACGGTCACCTGTTAGTGGAGGAAGTGGCACAGATCGGGCACCGACGGTGGTTTTCATCCCGGCGGCGGTGTCAATAGCGTTCGGACGGTCAGATCCTTCGGCGGCTCTGGGGGCTGCGGGAAAGGGCTCGGTTTTGCCGAGCTTGCAGGAAAGGTCGATGGCGGCATGTCGGAACCCACTTCGAATCCGGACTTCGCCGGGGATCCGGGCGCCTTGTCCCGGTGTGCGGCACTGGCGTGGACGGAGTCCGCGCAGGCCATGCTGGTCGACGGGACGCCGGACGGCGGCGTCCGCGCCCTGCTGGCGAGCTTCGAAGCGTCGGAAACGGGCCGGTCCGCGAATATTATTCGCTTCTCCGGTCGCGGAGTCACCGAGCCTCCCGAGTTCCACGCGCTCACCGAACTGTTCGCGGGGCACGCCGATCCGGGCGGCGCCATTGCGCGCACTCTGGAACTGCCCGCGGAAGACGGTTCCGGACTCCACCGGAAATTCCGCACTTTGCGGTCGTTGCTGCTTTCCGGGCCATTGCGGGAAAAGAATTCCGTGATCGTCGTCGAAGACGCCCAGTGGTGCGACGAATCGTCGGTGCGGTTCTTCGACTTCCTGCTGCGGTGCGGGCGCGGAGAGCGGTTTCTGCTCGTCCTCTGCCGCCGTCCCGACGAGCCCGGCCCGGGCACCTGGGCACTGGGGCAGATCGGTGCGCAGGACCGGTGCCACCGCTGGGAAGTCGCCGCCTCCAGCCCGGTCGACGCGCTGGCCGGGTTGTCCGCGCAGGCACGGACCGTGGCCACCGCCATCGCCGTCCTCGACGACCAGAACGTGCCGAGGGTGGCCGCTTTGTGCGGGCTGCCGGCGCGCCCGGTGCGGATCGCGATCGACGGAATTCGACGCGCGAATCTGTTCGCCGGAAGCGTGCTCGACCGGTCGGTCCGATCCCGCCTGCTCGCGGAAACGCCCGCCGAAGAACTCGCTCACCTGCATTTGCGCGCGGCCCGGGTGCTCAACGACGACGCCCGGCCCGCCGCCGAGGTCGCCCCGCACCTCGGCGCGCTGCCCCGCCTCGACGAGCGCTGGATGATCGACCTCGCGCTCGAAGCCGCGGCCGCCGCGGAAAGCCGGGACGACCCGGCGACCGCGGTCGCCCACCTGTCCCGCGCGGCGGCCGCCGAGCCGGGCCGGCTCGACGTCCGGCTGGCGCTGGCCGCCGCCCGGCTGGGGCTCGACCCGGAGGCGGCGATGACGGAGCTGCGCTCGGCCGCCGGACACGTCCGCGACCCGCGTGACCACTGTGCCGTCGCCGTGCTCTACGCGCTCGCGGCCACCGCCGCGGACGCCGCCGGCCGGCGGCAGGCGCCGCTCGGTGGCCTGATCGACCGGCTGGCCGCACGGCTCGGCACGGACTCGCGCGCGGTGCCCGTGGCGGCGCTCGCCGCCGGGGCCACGACCCGGGAGGCCGCGCGCGGCCTGCTGCGGGAACGGGCCGCGACCGCCCCCCGCGCGGCCGCGGTCCGCCACCCCGGCGCCCGGGACCTCGCCGACCGGGCCGCCGCTCTCGCGCTGACCGGCCGCGGCACCGAGGTCGCCGCGGCCTGCGCCCGCGCCGTGGTCCGGCTGCCGGCGGCGGCCGCGTCGAGCGACGACCTGCTCGCCGCCGCGCGGACCCTGCGGCTGGTCGACGACGCGCCGAACGCCGTGCGGGCGCTCGACCGGGCGGTGGCCGAGGCCGCGGTGCTCGGCGACCGCCCGGGACTCGGCCGGGCGCTGGCCGCCCGCTTCTGCGTGCTGCGGGAGAGCGGCGACCGCGACGGCGCGCTCGCCGACGTCCGCGTCGCCGCGCTGGCGAGCGCGGGGCAGCGCCCGGGGCTCGCGGTCCGGACCGCGCTGGCGACCGCCCTGCGCGCCGACGACGAGCCGGCCGCCGCCGAGGGGCTGCTGCGCGCGGCACGCCCGGACGAACTGGACGACGCGCCGGCGGAGCGCCACCTCTGGCTGCTCGGCCTGGCGCGGACCCGGGCGGCGCGCTCCGACGTCGACGGCGCGCTGGAGCTGCTGCTCGAATCCGGCCGACGGCAGGAGGAAGCCGGCATCGGCAACCCGGTGTTCGCGCCCTGGTGGTTCACCGCCACGCTGCTGCTCGCCGGGCACGGTCGCCACGGGGAAGCGGCCGCGTACGCCGAACGCGGGCAGGAACTCGCCGAGGGCTGGCCGACGCCGACCGCGCGCGGCCTGGTGCTGGTCGGCCGCGGCGTGGCCGGGTCGGGGACGCGGGCGGTGGAACTGCTCGCGGAAGCGGTCCGGGTGCTGGCGACCTCGCCCTGCCGGGTCGAGTACGCGCGGGCGGAGTACTTGCTGGGCAAGGCTTTGACGTGCGTCGGCGACCGCAAGGCCGCGCGCCAGCACCTGCGCCAGGCCGCGATGCTGTCCGCCTGTTCGGGGTGGCGTTCGATCGGCGCGCTCGCCCGCGAGCTGCTCGAGGAGTCGGGCGGCCGGCTGCGGAAACCGCGAGCCGACGTCCTGACCCAGCGCGAACGCGAAGTGGCCGAGCTGGTCGCCGGCGGGGCGAGCAACCGCGACGTCGCGGGCACCCTGTTCGTCTCGCCGAGGACCGTCGAGCTGCACCTGACCAACGTCTACCGGAAGCTCGCCGTGGACAGCCGCGCCGAACTGGCCGTCGCGCTGCGGGCGAGCGCGGGTTCCCCCTCGGTCCCCGGGGCACCGAAGAGGACGCATGGGCTCGCCGGGTAGCGACGACGCCCCGGTGCTCGACGGGTGGACGCGGCCCGGCGAGACCGGTCTGCCGCACCAGCGCGGCGTGCCCGGGCCGCGGCTGGCCGAGCGGGACGAGGAGTCCGCGCTGCTGACCGGGCTGGTCCACGGCCTGGCCGACGGGAACCCGGCGGTCGTCACGGTCACCGGCGCGCCCGGCTCCGGCCGCAGCGCCCTGCTGGCCTCGGTCGCGGCGACCGCCCGGCACGCCCGGCTGCGCGTCGCCCACGTCCCGTGCTGCCCGTCCGACGGCACCGAGCCGTTCACCGTGCTGCACCAGATCTTCACCGCGCTCGGCGGCGGGCTTCCCGCGGCGGCGGTCGGGGAGAGCACCGGCCCGGTGCCGGACGGACGCGTCCTCGGCGGGTTGTGCCGGGACCTGGCCGCGGCGGTCGAGGGCCGGCCGCTCGTGCTCGCCGTCGACGACCTGCACTGGGCCGACGCCGCGTCCCGGGCGTGGCTGCACGCGCTTTCCGGGCTCCTGGGCGATATTCCGGTGCTGCTGGTGGTCAGCCAGACCAGCGGGCTGGACACCTGGCGGCCGGTGGCCGCCGCGCACGGGATCCGGCTGCGCCCGCTCGGCGACGCCGCGGTGGCCCGCCTGGTGCGGGAGCGGCTGGGCGCGGCGGCCGACGAGCGGCTGGTCGAGCACGCCGTGCGCGGCAGCGGCGGGAACCCGGCGGTGCTGACCGAGGCGCTGAACCGGCTGCGCATGGAGCCGGGCTTCGCGCGGGAGCGGGCCGGGCTCTTCACCCGGATCGCCGGCGAACGCCTGCTGCGCCTGGTCGACGTCCTGCCCGCCGAGCTCACCGCCGTGCTGCGCGCCGTTTCGGTGTGCCAGGAGGGTTTCGGCCCGGCACTGCTGGCCGAGCTCGCCGGGTGCCCGCCGGAGCGGCTGGCCGCGGACCTCGCGCGGCTGCGGGAGATCGGCCTGGTCGCCCCGGGCGGCGGGCTGGCCGAACCGGACGCCGGCCAGCGGGTGCTCGGCCGGATGAGCGAGGGCGAGCGCGACGCCTTCTTCACCCGCGCGGCGAAGCTGGGCCACGAACACGGCGTCGCGAACGCGGCGGTCGCGGCGATCCTGCGGCGGACCCGCGTGATCGGCGAGCCCTGGGTGGTGGAGGTGCTGCGCGCGGCCGCCCGGCTGGGCCAGGCCGGCGACCGCGACGGGCAGGCGACGGCGTCGCTCAAGCGCGCCCTGCAGGAACCCCTCGATCCGGCGCGGCGCGCGGCGGTGCTCATCGACCTCGGTGCCGCGGAACTCCTGCTCGACCAGGACGCGGGCGACCGCCACCTGGCCCGGGTACTGTCCGAACTGGACGGTCCGGGGCTCGGCGGCCACCGGCTGTTGGCCGCGGACCTGCTCAACGCGCGGGGCGGGCTGAACGTGCGCACCCTCGTCGCCGCGTTCCGTCGCCCGGACGTCTCGGCGGCGGAGCGCGAAACCCTGCTCGCGCTGTACTGGCTGGTCGACGGCGACCCGCAGGACCGGTCGGCCGTCGGCGGGTACGGCATGCCGCCGCTGCCCGAGCGGCCGGCGGACCCGGCGCAGGCGGCCGCGGCCGCGGTGCTGCTCGCCCGGCGCGGGCTGCGGCCCGCCCGGGTGCGCGGGCTGGCGCGGGCCGCGCTGGCGCAGCCGATGGCGGAGGTGGGCGCGCTGACCGTGCGCGCCGCCGCAGTCGGCGCGCTGGTGCTCACCGGGGATCTCGCCGAAGCGGACACCCACGGCGAAGACGTCCTCGCCCAGGCGCGCCGCCAGTGCTCCCGGACGCTGGTCGCCCGTGCCCTCGCCGAGCGAGCCGAGCGGCACCTCGCCGCGGGAACCCTCGACGACGCGGCGGCCGACCTGTCCGGCGCGCACGAGCTGGTGCCGCCCCGGCACTGGCACTCGATGCTGCGCGCCCGGGTGGTCGCGACCGAGGCGAGGGTGCACCTCGAAGCCGGCCGCGTCGACCTCGCCCGGCAGGCGCTCGAGCGTGATCCCGTCGAGCCGGGTCCGGGGCTCGGCAGCGCGTTCCTCTTGTACGCCAAGGGCGCGGTGCTGCTCGGCGAGGACCGGCCCGAGCAGGCGCTCGCCCCGCTGCGCGAGTGCGGCCGCCGGCTTTCCGCGCGTGGCTGGGAAAACCCGGAGGTGCTGCCGTGGCGCTCGACCGCCGCGAAGTGCCTGGTTGCCGGCGGCGAACGGGAAGCCGCCCGGCTCCTGCTCGGCGAGGAGCTCGCCGCCGCGACCGCGTGGGGCACCCGGGCCGCCGTCGGTGGCGCGCACCTGGCCGCCGGGCTCGCCCTCGGCCCCCGGGACCCGGACCGCGCCGGGCACCTGGCGCAGGCCGTCGGGCTGCTGCGCGGCAGCGGCAGTCACCTGCGCCACGCGACGGCGCTGGTGGAACTGGCGGCCGGCGACGGCGACGGGGCCGGCGATCTCCTCGCGGAGGCCCGCACCCTGGCGGCGCGGTACCGCTGGCGGGGCGTCCTCGGCCGGCTGAACGAGCTGACCGGAGGCGAGGTTTCGCGGCTGCACGGCCTTTCCGAGGCCCAGCGCCGGGTGGCGAAGCTGGCCGCGGCGGGCACCTCCAACGCCGGGATCGCGGTGGAGCTCGCGGTGACCCGGCGGACGGTCGAGCTGCACCTGACCAACGTCTACCGCAAGCTGGGCATCGGCGGTAGGCGCCAGCTCGCCGAGGCGCTCGCCTCCGCCGGCGAGGAGGGCTAGCCGTGGCCCTGCCGGAACGCGAGATCGAGCTGCGCCGGCTGTGCGCCGCGATCACCGCGGCCGGGGCCGGGGAGGGTTCGGTCACGGTGGTCACCGGGCAGCTCGGCGTGGGGAAAACGGCGCTGCTCAAGGAAGTCCTGCGCTCGGCCGAGGCGAATCCCGGTGGCCCGCGGGTGCTCGCGGCGGCGGCGAGCCGGACCGAACAGGACTTCGACTTCGGGATCGCCTGCCAGGTGCTCGAGCCGCTGGTCGCCGAGGCGGACGCGCGCGCTGCGGACCGCTGGTTCGCGGGGACCGCGTCGGCGGCGCGGTGGCTGTTCCCCGGCGCCCCGGGCTGGCCGGGGTGGGAACCGGGCGACCACAACGACGTGCTGACCGCGCACGGCCTGCTCGGCCTGCTCGCCGCGGTCGGCGCCGAGCGGCCGCTCGTCGTGCTGGTCGACGACCTGCACGTGGCCGACCGGCAGTCGCTGACCTGGCTGCGGCAGTGCGCGCGGCGGATCCACGAGCTGCCCTGCGCGCTGGTCGTCACGGTCCGCGAAGGCGATCCGGGGGCCGACCGGCCCGCGATCCGCGAGCTGTGGGAACTGGCGAAGACCCGGATCCGGCCGGCGAACCTGTCCGAGGCCGGCGTCGCGGCGGTGCTGCGCGCCGCGTCCGACGGCCGGGCCGGCGACGCGCGGTTCGTCGCCGCCTGCCACGCGGCGAGCGGCGGAAATCCCTTGTACCTCGCCGAAGTCGTGCGCGGCGACCCCCCGCACGGCGTCGGCCCGTCGGTGCTGAAGGAACGGCTGTCCGCCCAGCTCGCCGTGCTGCCCCCGCAGGTGACCGACTGCGCCCGGGCGATCGCGGTGCTCGGCGAGCACGCCCAGCCGTGGCTGGTCGAGCACCTCACCGGCGCCGACTCGGTGGCCGTCGCGGAGGCCGTGCGGGCCCTGGGCCGGCTGGGGGTCCTCGATCCGGCGTGCCCGCCGCGGTTCGCCGCACCCGTGCTGCGGACCGCGATCGAGGCGTCGATGACCGCGCAGGAGGACCTGCGGTGGCGGGTGCGCGCGGCGAACGTGTTCCACGAGGCCGGGTTCGCCGCGGAGACGGTCGCGGCCCAGCTGCTCGAGGTGCCCGCGCCGTCGCCGTCGCCGTGGATGCCGGAGGAGCTGCGCACGGCCGCCGACGCGGCGACCCGGCGCGGGGAACCCGAGACGGCGGCGCGGTACCTGCGCCGCGCGCTGCTCGACCTCCCGCCCGGCGGCCCGGAGCGGGGCTGGCGGCTGGTGGACCTGGCGCTCACCGAAGCCGCCTTCGACGTCGCCGCCGCGATCCGGCACCTCACGCAGGCGATCGGGCTGCTGCCCACCCCGCGTGAACGGGCCGAGGCGGTCACCCTGCTGCCGCTGTCGGCCTTCCTCCGGCCGGAGGCCGCCGTCCTCGTCGGCCGCGTCGGCCCGGAGGACGCCGGCGCGCAGGCCGGGCTCCGCCTGGAGGCGCGGATCCGGCTCACCCGCTGCGAAGACCCCGCGCTGCTCGCCGGTGCGGTGGACCGCCTGCGCGAGCTGGGCCCGGAACCGTCGATCGCCACCCTCGCCGAACGCGAGCTGCTGGCGGTCCTGCTGCACGCGGCCACGCTGAGCGCCGGGATGCCCGCGAGAACCGTGGTGGAGCTGACCGACCGGCTGCTGCGCTGCGCCCCGGCGTCGTCCGCGGAGTTCGCGGGCACCGCGCCGCTGCTGATCATCTCCGCCCTCGCCGCGGGGGCGGTCGGCCCGACGTGGTCGTGGCTGGAGAGTGCGGCCGGCGAACCGGTCCTCGGCCGGCCGTCGCGGCCGGCGTCGCTGATCTCCGCCCGCGCCGCGGTGCTGGCCCAGACCGGGCAGCTCACCCGCGCGCGGTCGACGGCCTGGGAGGCGTACGAGCTGATCGGCGGGAACCTCGGCGAAGCACCCGAATCGCTGGTGATGGCGCTCGTGGCGACCGCGGTGGTCACCCGCGACGAGCGCCTCGCCACGACGCTGGTCGAGCACTACGACGAGCAGGCGCTGGGGCGGGCCGGCCTGCACGTCCGGGCCGCCCTGCTGATGCTGCGCGGTGCCGCGACGGCGGTCGAGGACCCCCGGGGCGCGCTGGCGCGGTTCCTCGACTGCGGCGCGGCCCTGCACCGGGCGGGCTGGCGGAACCCGGCGCTGTTCCCGTGGCGGACCTGGAGCGCCTGGCTCCAGCAGCGGCTCGGCGACCCCGTCTCGGCCGGCGAGCTGATCGACGACGAGGTCCGGTGGGCGCGGCGCTGGGGCGCGCCGGCACCGATCGGGCGCGCGCTGCGGATCAAGGCGTCGCTGTCCTCGGGCCCCGAAGCCGACCGCCTGGTGGCGGAGTCGATCGAGTCGTCCCGGGCGTCGGGGGACCGGCTGGAGCTGGTCCGCGCCCTGCTGGCGGAGGGCGCGCTGCTGCGCGACGGCGGGAAGGCGGGCGCGGAGGAACGGTTCCGCGAGGCGTTCCGGCTCGCCGAGGGCTGCGGCGCGCCGTGGCTCACCGGCCGGACGGCCGAGGAGACGACCGGGCCGGGCACGGCCGCGGGACCGTCGGCGGCGCTGAGCGAAGCGGAGGGCCGGGTGGTCGGGTTGGCCCTCGACGGGCTGACCAACGGCGAGATCGCGGCCGAGATCAACGTGACCCGGCGGGCGGTGGAGAAGCACCTGACGAACTGCTACCGGAAACTGGGCATCTCGGGTCGCGCGGAGCTCGCCGAGGTCTTCGGCGCGTGGGGCTTCGGGGCGCGCAGCAGCGCGTAGGCACCGGGTTCGGTCGCCTCCGGACGCAGTGAATGACTCATTCCTGGCGTCGGACGCCAGGAATGAGTCATTCACTGCGTCCGGTAGGGCGGCCCGCGAGACCCGCTCGGCGGCCGCGCAGCAGCGCGTAGGCACCGCGCCCGGCGGGGTCAGCCCGCGAGACCCGCTTCGTGGGCCAGCAGGCCCGCCTGGGTGCGGTTGGCGCAGCCCAGCTTGGTCAGCATCCGCGAGACGTAGCTCTTCACCGTGGCCTCGGACAGGTGCAGCTTGGCCGCGATGGCGGCGTTCGACATGCCCTCGCCGAGGCAGACGAGCATGTCGAGCTCGCGGTCGGTGAGGTCGGCGGTGCGCTCCCGCGCCTCCTGCGAGCGTTCGTGCTCCCCGGCGGACGCGGTGACCATCCGGCGGGCGGCTTCCTTCGACAGCACGGTGTGCCCGTCGGCGGCGACCCGCACGAGCCCGATCAGGTCCTCCGGGGGCGTCGACTTGAGCAGGAAGCCCGACGCCCCGGCCCGCAGCGCCTTGAGGACGTAGCTGTCGGTGTCGAAGGTCGTGAGGGCGACGAGGGCGGGCGGGTCGGGGAGCTTGACGATCCGCTCGATCGCGGTCAGCCCGTCGACGCCGGGCATCCGCAGGTCCATCAGCATGACGTCGGGCCGGAAGCGCCCGGCGGCCTCGACGGCTTCGGCGCCGTCCTGTGCCTGCCCGACGATCTCGATGTCCCCGGCCGAGGTCAGCACCGTACGCAGGTGCGCGAGCACCATCGGCTCGTCGTCGACGATCACCAGGCGGATCACGCTGTCGTCTTTCCCTTGTGTGCGCACACCCCGCAGTATCGCACTGCCCGGGCCGCCTCCGCCCGGACAGTGCGCCGCGATGTCGATCAGCCCCGGGCGACCAGCTCCAGCAGCTTGCCGGTGAGGTCGAGGTGCTCGTCCACGCTGCTCGTCAGGTAGGTCAGGTCGACGAAGGTGTGGTCCGGCTCGAGCGCCGCGACGATCTTCGTCACCGACTCGGCGATGATCTCCGGTTCCGTGCCCGGGGCGGCGTTCACGCGCAGGGCAGCGCCGACGGCCTTCGGGTCCCGCCCGGCGCGTTCGGCGTCGGCCCGGATCTTGGCCAGGGTGGAGGTGAGCACGTCCGCGGGGAACTGCTCGGGGACCGACCAGACGGGCAGCCAGCCGTCGGCCCGCTCGGCGACGCGGCGCAGCGACTTCTCGCCGAACCCGGCCAGGTGCACCGGCGGCTTGCGCACCGGCTTGAGGGCGACGTGGGACTCGGCGATGGCGTAGCCGACGCCCTCGTGCGCCACGGTGTCCTCGGCCCACCAGGTCTCGAGCAGGTCGAGCAGGTCGTCCAGCCGCTTGCCGCGCTCGCTCATCGGGATGCCGACGGCCGCGTACTCGTCGGGGCGACCAGCCGATGCCCAGGCCGGGCAGCAGCCGCCCGTTGCTGGCGACGTCGATGCTGGTGAGCAGCCGCGCGAAGTTCGCGGGCTGGTACTGGGTGGCGTTGATGGTGCTGGAGCCGAGGACCGCGGTCTCGGTCACGGCGGCGGCGACGGCCAGCGCGGTGAACGGGTCCTGGGCGGTGTGGAACTCCTCGGGCATGGTGTCGTAACCCGGGTAGGAGACGACGGGAGCGACCGGCGAAAGCAGCCGGTCGCCGACCCAGAGACTGGCCGCCCCGGCCCGTTCGGCATCGCGCGCGTACCGGGCGATCCCGCCCGGCTTGGCCGCGGCCTTGCCGAAGACCGGAAGGCTGAACCCCAACTGCATGAATTCTCCCCTGAAGAGCGAAACGGATCTTGCTGACCCTGGGGCCAGTAGTACTCCCGTTTAGTTGCTCGTTCAAGTACGTCTGGTCCGGACCACCGGGCCGCGGTGGCTTCGGGGACCCGGCCTGCCAGCCGATCTTCGCGACCAGGAACGGCTCGTTCTCCGGCGCGTCCTTCCGGGCCCGCAAGGCCTTTCGGCGGGCGCCCCGGCCGGCCCGCGCAGTGGCGGCGCGGCCTGCTCGATCGTCGCGGCCACCGTGGTGGGCCGGAAGAGCCGTTCGACCTCCTCGAGCGGAACGGTTTCCGGTGCGCGCGCGGTTTCGCCGGCGTTGCTGATCAGGAGGTCCGCCTCGCCGGCATCCCGGATCGCGGTCGAGGCCGTCCTGGTCGGTGACGTCGAGGCGCAGCCGCCGGTCGGCGGGGAGATCGGCCGGCGCCCGCGGGTCGCGCGTGGGTTCTCCTCAAGGAACGAAGTACGGTCCGTCGGTGGTGAAGGTGTCTTTCCGCGCCAGGACGAACTGCCCGGCCGACTGCGGTGGCACGCCGCGATCACCACCCCGCGCCGGCTGCTCGAACCGGTCGCGGCGGCGAAGGCCGGCCCCATCGTGTGACCCGGGTCGTGCCCTGTCACAGCGACCCCGTACCCGGTGTCTTGAGGCCGACCGATGAAGGAGACCTCATGAACATCGCACTCTGGATCGCCGCCGGGCTGCTCGCCGTCGTCGCGCTGACCGGGGGTGTCAGCAAGGCGTTCGTGCCCAAGGCGAAGCTCGCCGCCACCCCCGGCGGGGAATGGACCGGGGAACGCAGCACCGGCTTCGTCAAGACGCTGGGCGTCCTCGAGCTGCTGGCCGCGGCCGGTCTCGTCCTGCCCGCGGCCCTCGGGATCGCCCCCGTCCTGGTCCCGGTGACCGCCGCCTGCTGGGTCCTGCTCATGGTCGGTGCCATGATCACCCACCTGCGCCACGGCGAGGCGAAGTTCGTGGCGCTGAACTTGACCTACCTCGCCCTGGCGGTTTTCCTCGCCTGGGGTCGCTTCGGCACCGCGTCCGCGTGACCGCGAAAAGAGAGGGGCCGGCCATGGGCGACCACGCGACCGAAGCCTTCGTCGCCCACCGCAACCTGCTCTTCACCGTCGCCTACGAGATGCTCGGCTCGGCGGCCGACGCGGAGGACGTCCTGCAGGAGACCTGGCTGCGCTGGGCCGACATCGACCTCGGGCAGGTGCGCGACCGGCGCGCTTACCTGGTCCGCATCACGACGCGGCTGTCGCTCAACCGGCTGCGGACGGTGAAGCGCCGCAGGGAGGCCTACGTCGGGCCCTGGCTGCCCGAGCCGCTGCTCACCGCGCCGGACGTCGCCGAGAACGTCGAGCTCGCCGAGAGCGTGTCGATGGCGCTCATGCTCGTCCTCGAGACCCTGGCACCGACCGAGCGCGCCGTCTTCGTGCTGCGGGAGGTCTTCGACTTCGGCTACGACGAGATCGCCGCCGCCGTCGGCAAGACCCCCGCGGCGGTGCGCCAGATCGCGCACCGCGCCCGCCGGCACGTCGACGCCCGCCGCCCGCGCGAGACGGTCTCCGCCCGCGAGACCCGGGCGGTGCTGGAATCGTTCCAGCGCGCGCTGGAAACCCGGGACCTGCAGGGCCTGCTCGACGTGCTCGCCCCGGACGTCGTCCTGGTCAGCGACGGCGGCGGCGTCAAGCAGGCGGCCCTGCGGCCGATCGCGAGCGCCGGCAAGGTGGTCCGGTTCATGACCGGCGGCATCGGCCGGATCGAAGCGAAGCTCACCAGTGCCCCCACGGTCGTCAACGGCAACCCGGGGCTCGTCCTGCACCTCGACGGCGAGCTCGACGGCGTCATGGCCGTCCGCGTCGAGGGCGGCCGCATCACCGGCCTCTACTACGTGCGCAACCCGGAGAAGCTCACCCGCGTCGAGTCGGAGACCCCGCTGACCCTGCGGTGACCGCGTTCAGACGTGCGCGGAGCTCAGGGCGAACGCGGTGATGTGCTCGGCCAGGGCGCGGACCGCCGGGTGGTCGCGCCGCTGCTGCGCCGCCAGCTTGAGCGGCCGCAAGCGGTCCTTGGTGCGGACGGACTTGAGCGTCTCGGCCGCGTCGACCGCTTCGGTGCCGATCTCCGCGCCGCGCTCGAGCTCGCCGTCGAGCAGATGGGCGTGGGCCAGCATGGCGAGGCAGAACGACCGGCTGCGCGCCATGTTCGGGCCGTAGTGGCCGACCGCGTCGGTCAGCGCCGCGATCGCCGTGCGGGCGTGGCGGGGCCGGCCGCGCAGGGCGAGCTCGGTGCGCACGGTGCCGGTCATCGCCGCGACGTCGGTCTCGGTGAAGAACCGCGCCCAGTCCGGCGGCTCGGCCGGCCCGGCGGCCTCGAACTCCTCGGCGGCCCGGCCGAGGAGTTCGAGCGCGAGCTGCTCGTCGCCCTTCCCGGCGTAGACCCATGCCTGGTTGGCGCTGAGGATGCTCGCCGCCAGCGAAGAGCCGGAGCGCCGCGCGGCCAGCCGGCCGTGCTGGAACTGGGCCAGCGCGTCGTCCGCCGCGCCGTGGTGCAGGTGGATCCGCCCGCGCCGGTAGCGGATGTTGGCCGCGAGCTCGTCGTTGCCGCCGTGCGCGGCCAGCGTGAGCGCCAGGTCGAGGTGGTGGTGCGCGGCGCCGGCGTGCCCGCTGTCGAAGCTCGTCCACGCGGCCAGGTTGTGCAGGTCGGCCACCGCGGAGAACAGCCTCGACCGCACCGGCTCCGCCGCGGCCGCGCCGAGCAGCTCGTGCGCGCGGTGGATCCGGACGAGGACGGCGTCGCGGCACATCCCGCCGCCGCTCGAGTAGTCCACCGCACGCAGCGCCCGCGTCTGTGTCTCCAGCTGTTCGACCTCGGGCATCCCGGCGCGCTCGGGGAGAACCTGGCGGAGGCTGAACTCGGCATCGGTCATGGCGTCGACTCCCGGCAGCACCATTTGGTGCGGGTAGAGCCTACTCGCCGAACTCGCGCCCGGCGACCTCCGCGACGGCGGACAGTAGTGCCCTGGGCGCGGCACGTGAGGGACAGGTATGGAGTCAGGTACTTGTACGGGTGTGGCGACGCACGCCCCCGACGCAAGCTTGACCGGCCCCCGATGACCCCAGGAGGTCGGAAAACCCATGGTGCACGGCCGGTCGCGCCCCCTCCTCCGGGTCGTTCCCCCAGTAACCGTCCCGGAGCCGCGACCGGCCCCCTCGGGATCGCGCGACCGCTACGCCGACCTCGACGACCGGCGGCTGGCCGCCATCCTGGCCGCCGAGGACACCGCGGAAGAGCACGGCCTCAACCCGCACACCCGGAGCACCTGCTACGTCCACCGCTGCTGGGCGCACCAGTGCGTGGGCGACCCGCTGCACGTCCTGGTGGTCACCGGGCACCGGTGGTGCCGCCGGTGCGAGTGCCCGGTCGACGTCGCGGTGGACGAGACGCCGCCCGGCGCGGTGCACCTGTTCTGCCCGCGCTGCGGCCAGGCCGGGTCGGCGGCCAACCGCGAGGTCCGCCAGGCCTGCCGCACGAGTCTCTCCGCGATGCACGGCGGCGACACGCCCACGCTGTACCGCCTCCCCGACATGTGAGGCGGTTGCTTCCTCCGAGGGGCTCGCATTGACCGGCCCGCGCGGACGTCCTTACGGTGCACGGGTGGGGAAGGCCGGTGCGACGTGCGGGAAGGGGAACCTGCCCGCGGACACGACGAGCTTCGTGGGCCGCAAGTCCGAGGTGGCCGAGGTCAAGCACCTGCTGACGCGGGCCCGGCTGGTCACGCTGACCGGCGTGGGCGGCGTCGGCAAGACGCGGCTGGCCGTGCAGACCGCCGCCGGGCTGTCCCGGGCCTTCCCCGACGGCGTCTGGCTGGTCGAGCTCGCCGGGCTGCAGGACCCGGCGCTCGTCGCGCACACCGTGCTCGAGGCACTGGGCGTCCACGACGAAACCGGCCGGGCGCCGGCGGCCGTCCTGGCCGAGTACCTGCGGGACCGGCGGCTGCTGGTGGTCCTGGACAACTGCGAGCACGTTCTCGAAGCCTGCGCCACGCTCGCGCACGACCTGCTGCGGGCCGCGCCCGGGCTGCGGCTGCTCGCGACCAGCCGGGAGCGGCTCGCGCTGGCCGCCGAGCACCTCTGGCCGGTGTCCCCGCTGCCCCTGCCCGAACCCGGCCGTCCGCTGCCGGGCGGAGGCTGGCTGCGCTACCCGGCGCTGACGTTGTTCGCCGAACGCGCGGCCGCCGTCGACCCGGCGTTCGCCGTCACCGCGGAGAACCAGGAGTGCGTGGCGCAGGTGTGCCGGCTGCTGGCCGGCATCCCGCTGGCGATCGAGCTGGCGGCCGTCCGGCTGCGGGTGCTGACGCTGGCGGAGCTGGAGGCCGGGCTGAGCGACTGTTTCCGGCTGCCCGGGACGGTGAAGCGCGGCGGCGAGCCCCGGCACCAGACGCTGCTGGCCGCCGTCGACTGGAGCTTCCGGCTGTGCGACCCGGCCGAACGGCGCCTGTGGGCCCGGACCTCGGTGTTCCCCGGCGGCTTCGACCTGCCGGCGGCCGGGCGCGTCTGCGCCGGCGAGGACGTCCGAGCCGGGCTCGCCGGGCTGGTGGAGAAGTCGGTGCTGATCCGTGAAGCCGGGCGGTTCCGGTTGCTGGAACCGCTGCGGCAGTTCGGCCGGGAGAAGCTGGCCGAGTCCGGGGAAGCGGCCGCGGCCCTGCGGTCCATGCGGGACCACTACCTCGACCTGGCGGTGCGCAGCGAACGGGAGTGGTTCGGCCCGGAGCAGGCGGAGACCTTCCGCCGGACCCGCCTGGAGCACATGAACCTGCGGGCCGCGCTGGACTACTGCCTGACGACACCCGGTGAGCTCGAGTCCGGCCTCCGGCTGGCCTCGACCCTCTGGTTCTACTGGGCGGGCTGCGGGGTGTTCGGCGAAGGCCGCCACTGGCTCGACCGCGCGCTCGCGCTTTCCCCCGAACCGGGCGAGGAACGCGCGAAGGCGTTGTGGGTCAACGGGTACGTCGCGACGTTGCAGGGGGACACCACCGGTGCGGTCGCGATGCTGGAGGAGTGCCGCGCGTACGCCCGGCAGGTCGGCGACGACGTGGCGCTGGCGTACGCGACGCACCGCCTCGGCTGCAACCTGCTGGTCGGCGACGACGTCGGCGACGCGAAGGCGCTCTTCGAGGAAGCGCAGGCCCGCTACCGGCAGCTCGGCGAGCTCAACAGCAACGTGATGCTGGCCGGCATCGAGCTGGCGGTCGCGTCGATCTTCCTGGGCGACCTCGACCGCGCGGGCGAGCTGTGCGAAGAGGCGTGCGCGACCGGCGTCGCCCACGGCGAGCAGTGGGCGCAGGCCTACGCGATCTTCGTCCAGGCCCTGGTCGCCCTGGGCCGCGGGGACTTCGACCGGGCGGCCGAGTACGGACGGCACTGCCTGCGCGTCAAGCGGAAGTTCCACGACCTGCTGGGCATCGTGCTGGCGATCGAGGTGCTGGCCTGGAACGAAGGGGCCCGCGGCCACTGGGAACCGGCGGCGACGATGCTCGGGTCCGCCCGGCCGATCTGGCAGGCGGTCGGGTTCCCGATGTTCGGCTCGAGGTATTTCGGCGCCCCGCACGGGAAGTGCGAGGCGCAGGCCCGCAAGGGGCTGGGGGAGGGCCCGTTCGACGCGGCCTTCCGCCGCGGTCAGGAGTTCGGGCTGGAGGAGGCGATCGCCTACGCCCTGGGGGACGCGACACCGTCGCCGGTCCCCGGCCCGTCGCGGTCGACACCGCTGACGGACCGGGAGCACGAGGTGGCGCTCCTGATCGCGGACGGCCGGTCCAACCAGGAGATCGCGGACAAGCTGGTCATCTCCCGCCGGACGGCGGAGGGGCACGTGACCCGGATCCTGCGGAAGCTGGAGTTCGATTCGCGCAGCCAGGTGGCCGCCTGGGCGGCCCAGGTCTCGCGGCGCTAGTGTCGCGCGTCCGAGGTCCGTTGACAGCGGCCCGGCGGGGCCAGCGACGTGAATGACTCATTCATGTCGCCGGACGTAGTGAATGACTCATTCACTACATCTCGCCGGCCGGGTCAGCGCGGCCGGACCCTCCTGACGGCGACAAGCGCCTCGAGCGTCAAACCCCTTGCGGCGCGGCGCCGGCTCCTCAGCCGAGCCGCTCGTCCCAGTCGGCGAACGCCGCGACCAGATCGGCGGGCGCCTCGATCTCCTTCAGCCGCCGCAGCTGGTCCTCGATGTAGTAGCGGTACAACGGGACCAGCCCCGCCGCCAGCTCCGGGCGCAGCTCGTCCGCGTCCAGAGGGTGTCCCTCCCGGACCCGCAACGCCAACCGGACCAGCGAACCCGCCGGCGCGTCCGGCTGGGACAGGTACCACCCGGCCGCCTCGTCGTTGTTCGCCGCGCGGCCCGTCGGAAGCGTTGCGGAGTAGAGGAAGCGGACCGGGAACAGCACCGCCTTCGTGAACCACACCGTGTCCGCCAGCAGCCGGCGCGGCTCGCGGAACTCGGCGGTCACCTCGGGCGTCGCCAGCACCGTGATCGCGAACCGGGCACTCTCGAGCAGCAGCTCCGAAGCCGTCGGGCGGGCCACCTCGGCGAGGACGTCCGAGCCGAGCAGGACCAGGCCGTGGTCGGCCAGCTGCAGGCGGTCCAGCGCCGGGAACCGGCCGTCGTCGCGGCCTTCGCGCAGCGCCGGCAGCGAAGCCCAGAACACCGACAGCTTGCGGTGCACCGGACTCCGCTCCTGCAGCGACGCCGTGGTCTCCGCGATCGAGGAGCCGTCGGCGTCCGCCAGGACGAGCGCCAGGTCGATGTCGCTGGCCGCCGGGGCGTACCCGCCGTAGGACAGGCTGCCGAGCAGGTACGCGCCGATCAGGCGCTCTCCCAAGGCTTCCTGGTACGCGCGCGCGGCCTCGGCGGCGATCTCGCGAGCGACCGAAGCCGGGTCGGTCGTGGTCACGCCGCCACCGTATCGCGGCGGGCGCACTCGGCGATGCGATCGGAGACGACGCCGATCACCTGCCAGGCGCGGTCGAGCACCTCGACGACACCCTCGACCGTCCAGTCACCGCGGCGCCGCAACAGTTCGTAGCCCATCTCGAGGTGCTCGACGTCGGCTTCGTCGTGCAGGTCGAAGTACTCGTCGTCGGGGAACGCCCGCGTGCCCGCCTGGCTGAACACCAGGCTGCCGGCCTCGAGGGCCAGGTGCGCCAGCACCGCGCGCTGGACGCCGGGCAGGATCGCGAACTGGTCGACGAACCACGACGCGCCGGCCTCGATCACCGGGTCCCAGACCAGCTGCCGGTCGTCCGCGCGGCTGCGGGCCAGGATCTTGTCGTGCCCGATCTCCTCCTCCTGGTGCTCCAGGGCCAGCGCCCGCAGCTCCGGGTCGCTCTCGAAGGTGACCCGGGCGCTGATCATCCGCTGGAAGGCGTTCGACCACGGCTGCAGGTACGTGAGCACCGCCTTCTTCGTCTCGTCGGAGGTGCTCGCGTCGGTCAGCAGCCGGATCAGGTCCGACGCTTCGTACTCCCGTTGCCGCTGCTCGTTGTGGCGGGCTACGCGCTCGACGTCCTGCTGGGTCACGATCGGCTCCTTACCGTGGTGCTGCGGGAGATCATCTTTCCGTGGGCGCTAAGCAAGATCAACAGGGGTGAGGGAGCGGTCGTACACGGGGAACCGGAAGTACGTGGTGACGTCGCCGCGGCGGCCCGCTGTGCGGTAGCTCACCAGCTCGAGGATGTTCGTCTCGGACAACGGCCCGGGCGCGAGCGCGGCGGTGAGGAGGCGAAACCGTCCCGGGTCGACGCCTTCGCGGTGCAGCAACGCGGCGGTGCGCTCGACGGCTTCTTCGTCACCGGAAGCGAGATCGGGCAGGCGCAGGTACGTCGTGGACTCGGCCGCCCGGTCCGGACCGGACCGGAACGCGAGGCAGCTCAAGGCCGCCTCACCGGCGTCTTCCCGGTCGCCGGCCAGGGTCTGGTAGGCGGCGCGTGCGTCTTCCGCGTCGTGACGCAGCGCCACCGAGGCGACGCGGTTCACCTCGGTGAGGCCGGCGTCGTGGTTGCGGTAGTAGATCTTCACCCGGGCCTGGGCCTCGTCGGCCAGGTCGACGGCGAAGAATTCGATTTCCCGGGCGCCTTCGACGGTCTCGACCTGGCGCCGGGTGGTCTCCCACGCGTCCGCCATGCCGAGCCGGGCCATGGCTTCGGCCACGGCCGCCTCGCGCTGCGCGTGCGGCCACGGGTAGAGCCCGAAGTAGGTCTTGTGGACGACTCCGGACGGCGGGCGCCAGGCGATCGAGTGCCACAGGGGAGCGGGCGACGGCCGGCCCCCGCGGGGGGTGAACGTTTCGTGCACCCGGTCCAGGATGCGGGAACCGCTTTCCCCGGGCGGAGCCACGTCGTGGCCCAGGCTGTCGAACAGGATCCGCAGCTCCGGGTGCCGCCCGGACCAGTTCACCGACATCTCGGCGGGGAACCCGTCGTCCGCCACATAGGACGGCTCGGCCGGCGTGGCCTCGATCCGCTCGTGCGCCCACGGCGGCAGCAGGGCGCGCAGCATCCGCGCGGTCCGGACGGACTGCTCCACCGGAACCTCGAGCGCCTCACAGGCGGTAGCCCACAGCCCGCACAGAAAGTCACCGAAGAGACGACCGCGGGCCGGATAGTTTTCCCTTATATATTCAGGAAACTTCGGCACGTGAATCGTCACGTGCAGATGCTATCAGTTTGATGCTTGCTCAACTAAAAAGCTGCACCCGGGTGGTCCAACCAATTGGGCCATGTGGGTTTGCCGGTGTCCGAGGTGGACACGCACGGACACATCGGACACCGGCTTCATCGGACCGGACAGGGAGTGGACAAAGTGCAGGTCTCAGACCCGCACCGGCGCCACCGTCATCGCGTGCTTGACCAACCGGATCAGCGCGAGCTTGCTCGAATCCCTGTCGCGTGCATCACACATGACGATCGGCACCCGGTCCGGGACGACGAGGGCCTCGCGGATCTCGTCGGCGGTGTAGCGCGGAGCGTTGTCGAAGCAGTTCACCGCGACGACGAACGGGATCTTGCGGCGCTCGAAGAAGTCGATGGCGGCGAAGCTGGTCTCCAGGCGCCGGGTGTCGACGAGCACGATCGTCCCGATCGCCCCGCGCGCGAGGTCGTCCCACATGAACCAGAAGCGCGCCTGGCCCGGCGTCCCGAACAGGTACAGCACGTGCCGCGGCGAGATGGTGATCCGGCCGAAGTCGAGCGCGACCGTCGTCGTGGTCTTGCGTTCCACGCCGGACAGGTCGTCGACCCCGGCGCTCGCTTCGGTGAGCACCTCCTCGGTGGTCAGCGGCGGGATCTCGCTGACCGAGCCGACCATGGTGGTCTTGCCGGCGCCGAAACCGCCGGCGACGATGATCTTGACCGGCGTGGGGACCAGGTCGGCCCCCGTCGTCCCGTCAGTACTTGATGAGGCCATCGAGAACCGCCTGGAGAGTTTCGAGGTCCGGCGACTGCGCCGGGTGGTGGGTGGGCGAGCGCGTGATCACGAGGCCGCGTTCGATCAGGTCGCCGACGAGCACGCGCACGACCCCCAGCGGGATCTTCACGTAGACGGCGATCTCGGCGATCGAGACCGGGTGGCGGCACAGCTGCACGATCGCGACGTGCTCCGGGCCCAGCCCGACCGGCTCCTGCTCGGTGCGCAGGGTCATCACCTGCGTCGACAGGTCGAGCCGGGCCGCGTCGGACGGCGTCCGGCCGCTGGTGATCGTGTAGGGCCGGACGAGCGGCCCGGCGGCTTCGTCGTACCAGCCGTCGTCGGCGCTCATGTGGCCTCCCGGAGGACGTGCGCCGCTTCGCGGGGCGCGGACGCCATGTAGTCCCCGACCCGCTTGACCAGCCGGCTCATTTCGTAGGCGATCATCTCGACGTCGACGCTGTCCGCCGCCAGCACGGCGAGGCACGCGCCCTGCCCGGCCGCCGAGACGAACAGGTAGCCGCGCTCCATCTCGATCATGTTCTGCAACACCGGGCCGCGGTTGAACTGCTTGCTCACCCCCTTGGCCAGGCTCTGCAAGCTGGAGGCGATGGCCGACAGCTGGTCGGAGTCGTCCTTGCTCATGCCGGCCGACTTGCCGATCAGCAGACCGTCGGCGGACAGCACGATGGCGTTCTGCGCGCCGACCACGCGGTTCACGACGTCGTCGAGCAGCCAGTTGAGATCGGGTTTGGGGTTCCCGTACTCGTTCATGCGTCAGAGACCTTGACTTTCCTCTGTGGACTTTCGTGTGTGCTGTCGCGGACTATGCATCGTCCGGCCCGCCCCGCCCCCGGCGCGTGCCCTTGTGGAACGCCGCGAGCGTGCGCGCGGTCCCCTCTCCGGGCGCGACGACGTCGTCGCTGTCGTCGGGTTCGGTTTCGAGCTGGGCGACGAGGTTCTGCTGGGGTTCGCGCCGGGGCAGCCGGGGCCGGTCGTCGGCCGGCGAAGACTGCCCGGCCGGTCCGTCGCCGGGTGCCGGCTCCGCGGCCGCCGCCGGGGCGACCGGCGCGGCCGGCGCGGCCGGGACGGCGGGCAGCGGGTCGGGCGGGGTGAGCGCGCGTGCCGGGTACGGCCTCGGCTTGGCGTCTCGCTTCATCGGGATCTGGCCGGTGAACGAGCTGGGCGTGTCCATGGAACCGAGTGAGCTTTCTGCTGCCTGCGGCGCGGGTGCGCCCACCGGGGCGAGGACCGCGGTGGTCTCCGCCGGCGAGGAACCGGGCTCGCCGGAGGGGTTCTCCTGCTGGCCGGCCAGGTGCTGGGACGGGATCAGCACGGTGGCCCGGAGGCCGCCGTAGCGGGACGGGTCGAAGGTGACGGTCATACCGAGCTTCGCCGCCAGGCGCGCGACCACGAACAGGCCGAGGCTGGAGTCGGCCCGCAGGGCCATCGCGTCGAACTCGGGCGCCTCGGCCATCATGGCGTTCGCCCACTCGCGGACGCCGTCCTTCATGCCGAGCCCCTGGTCCGACACGTCGACGACGATCCCGCGCGCGACCGCGCGGCTGGTGACCTCGACCGGGGACCCGGGCGGTGAGAACGACGTCGCGTTGTCGACCAGCTCGGCGACGAGGTGGATCGTGTCGGCCACCGCGGCGCCGACGATCGCGACGTCGGGCACCTGCTCGACCTGGACCCGCGCGTACTGCTCGGTTTCCGAGACGGCCGCGCGCAGGACCTCCATCAGCGCCACCGGCTTGCGCCAGCGGCGGCCCGGCTGCTTGCCGCCGAGGATGATCAGGTTCTCGGTGGTGCGGCGCGCCCGGGCGGCGAGGTGGTCGAGCTGGAACAGCGACGCCAGCTGCGTCGAGTTGTCCTCGCGGGCTTCCATCTCGTCGAGGATCTGCAGCTGCTGGTGGACCAGGACCTGGTTGCGGTGCGCGATGCCGAGGAACACGTTGTGCACGCCGCTGCGTGCTTTCGCCTCGCTCGCCGCGGCGTTGACGGCGGTCAGCTGGGCGGTGTTGAAGGCCTCGGCCACCTGGCCGATCTCGTCGCGGCCGTGGTCGAGCTGCGGAAGCTCTTCCTTCAGGTCGACGGGTTCGCCGTTCTTCAGCCGCGCCACGATGTCCGGCAGCCGGTTGCGGGCGAGGTCGAGCGAGTCGTTGCGCAGCCGCGCCAGGCGCGTCATCAGGGCGCGGTCGACGAGCGAGCGGGACACCCGCACCGCGACGATGATCGCCGCCAGCGACGCGAGCAGCGCCAGGATGCTGCCGATGATCACGTTGCGCAGCTGGGCGTCACCGGAGTCGATCGCGGCCGCGGAAACCTTGTCCGCCTGGGTGATGGCGAGGTCGTTGAGGGACTGGGCGACCTGGCTCGTCGCGTTCTGCCAGTCCGTTTCGGACACCGGCACGGAGTTCTGTTCGCTGGGCGACCACGGGCCGTGCTTGACGATCGCCACCTCGGCGGTGGCCAGCTGCTGCCAGGCGGTGCTCTTGGCCAGTGCCTGGTACTTGACGCGGACGGCTGGATCGAGGAAGGGCTCGATCTGCGCCAGCTGCGTCCGGTAGGTCCCGGACAGCTGCGCGAACTGGGCGAAGTCGTCGGGTGCGAAGGTGCCGGCCGAGAAGGCCGTCGACACGAGCGACGTCTCGCGCGACATGGCGTCACCGGCGCGGAAGACCGAGGTCGCCGTGACGCCGCCGGTCGCGGCTTCGGCGTCGGGCACGACGCGGGCCTGGGTGTCGAAGAGGTTCGACGCCGTGTCCATCACGCCGTTGTAGTAGCGGTTGACCTGCGCGCGGTCGATGCTGCGGAAGCTGATCTGCGAGCGCAGCACGGGCAGCTGGTCGAACTGGGACTTCAGCGCGTTGACCTTGGCCGCGATCTCGTCCGGCGCGTTGGAGATCGTCGCGGCGAACGCGTCCTGGAGCGCGCCGAGCTTCTCGTCGGTCGCCTTCTGCTGCACCTGGAGCCGTCCCGGGCCGAGCGCCGGGTCGTCGAGGTACTGCAGGGCGGTCTGGCGCTCCTTCTGGAACTCGGCGAGCGCGGTGGCGGCGGGGATGGACACCTCGCGCACGGACGCCGCGACCAGCCGGACGTAAACGCCGTTGAAGAGGAAGTAGGAGGAGACCGCGATCCACAGCACCAGCAGGGTGACGCTGGGAATGAGAACGGTCCTGGTCAGCCTTTTGCGGATCGACTTGTCGTACGGCTTGTCCGACTCGTCCTGAGCGTCTTTGTTCTGCACGGCGGTTCACGAACTCCTGAGTGACGGTCGGCGAAAAACGGGGACCCGGACGAGGAAGCGGACACGACGAACGGACACAGCGGCCGCCGTCACCCGTCTCGCCTCACCCTCCGTGTTGCCGTGGAATCGATCAGGGTCCGTTTTTTACCACGAACCACCGAGGCGCGGTGGTCGTGACCCGGTCGGCGGACGGTGGTCCGGGGAGGGGCGAACGGCGTTTACCGAGCGCGTCCGGGTGGTTACCCGCGTTTCCTCTGGTAACGGGCCCGAGGGGTATTTCCGGCTCTTGCACGCTGGGCCGAACGGGTGAAAGTGAATTCGCCCGTCCGCTGCGCGGAGTGTCCGTGGTGCGAGAAAGAAGGGGCACCGGCCTTGCCTCGGGCGACCCCTTCGGCGGCCCTCTCGGCGACGACGCCGCGTGCCGCTCGGGCGGAAGATGATCTCGGTCACGAGAGGCTGTGCGCAGGGCGCGTGAACTTTACATCAAACGAGCTATTGTCAATCGAGATGTACATCCTCTATCGTCCTGTAAACCCAGCCAACGGAGGAGGGTGTGATGAGCGGAGCGACGATCCCCGCCGGATCGACCGAACGGTGGCGTGACCGCAAGCGCTACCTGTGGCTGATCGGCCTGGTGGTGCCGTCCCTGGCCTTCCTCGCCATCGGCCTGCACGCGGCCACCGGCTGGGGCGGGTGGTTCTGGATCGGGCCGGTCGTGATCCTCGTGATCGTGCCGCTGATCGACCTGATCGCCGGGCTGGACCGCAGCAACCCGCCCGACGACGTCATCGAGCGGCTGGAGAAAGACCGCTACTACCGCTGGATCACCTTCGCCTTCTTGCCCGTGCAGTACCTCGGCTTCGCGGCCGCGTTCTGGCTGGTCGCCCACGGGGGCCTGGGCGTCGTGGACAAGATCGGGCTCGCCGTGTCGATCGGCTGCATCGGCGGGATCGGCATCAACACCGCGCACGAACTGGGCCACAAGAAGGAGAGCCACGAGCGCTGGCTGTCGAAGATCGCGCTGGCGCAGAGCTTCTACGGCCACTTCTACATCGAGCACAACCGCGGCCACCACGTCCGCGTGGCGACTCCGGAGGACCCGGCGAGCAGCCGCGTCGGCGAAAGCTTCTACCGCTTCTGGCCGCGCACCGTCTTCGGCTCGCTGAAGTCGGCCTGGCGCCTGGAGCGCAAGCGCTACGCACGGCGGGACAAGCACCCCTACCGCCTCGGCAACGACGTCCTCAACGCCTGGCTGATGTCGGCGGTCCTCTGGGTCGCGATGATCGCGTGGCTGGGCGTGGGCGTCCTGCCGTACCTGGTGATCCAGGCCGTCATCGGGTTCTCGCTGCTGGAGATCGTCAACTACATGGAGCACTACGGCATGCTGCGTCAGCAGGTCGGCGCGCCCGGGAAACGCCGCTACGAGCGCGTGGATCCCAGCCACAGCTGGAACTCCAACAACATCGCCACCAACGTCCTGCTCTACCACCTGCAGCGGCACAGCGACCACCACGCCAACCCGACGCGGCGCTACCAGACCCTGCGCGACTTCGCCGAGTCCCCGGTGCTGCCCACCGGGTACGCCGGGATGATCGTGCTGGCGCTGGTCCCGCCGTTGTGGCGCCGCGTGATGGACCCGCGCGTGCTCGCCCACTTCGACGGCGACCTCTCCCGGGCGAACATCCAGCCGGGCAAGCGCGACAAGCTCCTCGCGCGCTACGGGACCCGCGTGACGATGGACGTCCGGGCGGCGGCCGACACCCACGGCGACGCCAGCGAGGGCGGCATGTGCCCGGGCTGCGGCTACGTCTACGACGAGCAGCTCGGCGACCCGCGCGAGGGCTTCCCGGCCGGCACGCCGTGGTCGGCGATCCCGGACTCCTGGTGCTGCCCGGACTGCGGCGTGCGCGAAAAGGTCGACTTCGTCGCGCCGGGCCGGGTGGGTGCGTGATGCGGATCGAAGCGGACCGCGGCAAGTGTGACGGCCTGGGCATGTGCGAAGCGATGGCGCCGGACTTCTTCGAGGTCGGCGAAGACGGCACGGTCGTGGTGCTCGACGAGCGCCCCGGCGAGGAACACCGGACGGACCTCGCCGCGGCGGTCGACTCCTGTCCCGTGCTGGCCCTGAAGCTGACGGACTGACATGACTTTCGTCGTCGTCGGCGCTTCGCTGGCCGGGCTGCGCGCGGTGGAGTCCGCGCGCCGCACCGGGTACCGCGGCCGGATCGTCCTGGTCGGGGCCGAGGAGCACCTGCCGTACGACCGGCCGCCGCTGTCGAAGGCGTTCCTCGACGCCGGCGGTCCCGGCCGCGTCGAGCCGTTCCACCCCGAAACCGTGCTGCGGGACGAACTCGGCGTCGAACTGATGCTGGGTGCTCCGGCCGAAGGCCTCGACACCGACGCGCGCGTGGTGACCGTCGCGGGGACGGCCGTGCACTACGACGCCGTGGTCATCGCCACCGGTGCGACCGCGCGCCGCCTCCCCGGGGCACGCACGCTGCGGACCGCCGAAGACGCCGTCGCGGTGCGCGCCGCGCTGGACGACGGTGCGCGAACGGTCGTGATCGGTGCGGGGTTCATCGGTTCGGAAGTCGCGTCGGCGGCACGCAAGCGCGGCCTGCCGGTGACGATCGTGGAGGCGGCGGCCGTCCCGCTCGTCCGCGCGGTCGGGGAAGCGGCCGGGGCGGAGCTGGCCGGCCTGCACCGCGCGGCCGGCACCGAGCTGCGGCTCGCCACCGAGGTCACCGGGGTCGCGGACGAGGGTGTCCGGCTGGCCGGCGGCGAGGTCGTGCCCGCGGACCTCGTGGTCGCCGGCATCGGCGCGGTCCCGGCCACCGGGTGGCTCGAAGGCAGCGGCCTGACACTGCACGAGCGCGACCGCGGCGTGGTGTGCGACGCGACGCTGTCCGCGGGCCCGCCGGGCGTCTACGCGGCGGGCGACGTCGCGCACGTGGTCAACCCGCTGTTCGACGGCGAGCCGATGCGGCTCGAGCACTGGACGAGCGCGGCCGAGCAGGGTGCGGCCGCCGCTCGCCACGCGCTCGATCCGGCGTCGGCGCGCGCCCTCGAGGCCGTACCGTACTTCTGGTCCGACTGGTACGGCCACCGGATCCAGTTCGTCGGCACCCCACGCGCCGACGAGGTGGTGTCCGCGGGCGGGGTGACGCTGTACCGCCGCGGCGACCGGATCGTCGGCGCGCTGACCGTCGACCGCCCGCGCGAGATCATGAAGTACCGCAGGCGCGTCGCCGCGCGGGCGGCGTGGGCGGAAGCGCTGGCCTTCGCGGGAGCGGCCTAGAATGGCGATCATGAGCGCCGCACTTCCGGCCCCGCCCGAGGGGGGCCAGCACCGGCGGCCGATCATCACCGCGGCGATCGAGCTGACCGCGCGGTCCGGCTGGCCGGCGGTCACGATGGCCCGGCTGGCCGAGGTCGTGGGCGTGAGCCGCCAGACCGTCTACAACGAGATCGGGTCCAAGGCCGCGCTGGCCGAGGCGATGGTCGCGCACGAGCTCGACCGGTTCCTCTCGGTCGTCGTCGCCGCCTTCGACCGGCACGAGACCGACCTGGTCGAGGCGATGTACGACGCCGTCCGCTCGGTCCTCGAGCTGGCCGACGACAACATCCTGCTGCGCGCGATCGCCTCCGCCACGCACGGCACCGCCCCCGAGCTGCTCCCGCTGCTGACCACCGAGGCGGGCACGCTGCTGACGAAGGCCAAGACGATGCTCACCGCGCGCGTCGCCGCCTACCACCCGCCGCTCACCGACGAGCAGGTCGCCGTCGTGATCGACATCGTCGTGCGCACGGTGCTCAGCCACGTCATGCAGCCGTCGGACACCCCGGCCCGCACCGCCGACGCGCTGGCCTGGGTCGCGGCCCGCGTCCTCGGCATGGACGCGACCCCGTCGCTGCGGCACCGCTGACTCACCGGAGGCCGTGCCGGTCCAGCCACGCCGCGATCTCGGCGGCGATCTCCTTCGGGCGGTCCTCCTGGGCGTGGTGCCCGGCTTCCCCGCAGGCGACGACGTCGAGCGCGGCGACGTTCCGTTCGCACCACCGCGTCAGCTTTTCGCCGATGAGCAGCGTGGGTGAGCCTTCGAAGGTCAGGAGCAGCTTCGGCGTGCCGGCGCTGGTCTTCAGCCACTCGTCGTAGGCCTCGATGCGGGGGATCAGCTCGGCCGGCTCGCCGCCGAGCGGCAGCTGCCGTGCCCACGCGAGGATCGGCCGGCGGCTCTCGGGCGTCGGGAACGGCGCGAGGTACGGCTCGAGGTCCCCCACCGGCGTGCGCACCCCGCCGGTGAACGCCTGCCGCACGAACAGGTTCTGCTCCAGCACCATCTCCTCGCCGACGCCCGGCGTGCGGATCCGGCGCGACCGCTCGGCCGCCTGGGGCGACAGGTCTTCCCAGGCCATCGGCTTGACGATCGTCTCGAAGAACGCCACCCCGCGGACGCGGTCCGGGTGCCGGGCGGCGTGGTCGAAGGCGAGCGCGCCGCCCCAGTCGTGCCCGACGAGGACGACGTCGTCCAGGCCGAGCGCGTCGAACCAGGCGTCGAGGTGGCGGGCGTGGTCGGCGAAGGAGTACTCGATGTCGGGTTTCGCGGAGCGGCCCATGCCGATGAGGTCGGGGGCCAGCAGGCGGCCACCGCCGACGTGGGGGAGGACGGCGCGCCAGCCGTGCGACGAGCCGGGGTTGCCGTGCAGGAAGACGATCGGGGTGCCGGTGCCGGACTCTTCGTGGTGCAGCAGGTCCATGTCTTGTCCCTTCAGGGATCCAGGGGGGTGTCGAGGAGGAGCGTGAGTTCGCGGCTCAGGGCCGCGGTGCGGTCGCCGTCCCGGCCGCCGAGCGGCGCGAGGAGCCGGTCGAGCAGCTCGGCCACGGTCTCGATCGCGGGCTCGACCACTTCGCGGCCGCGTTCGGTGAGGGCCAGCCGGATGGTGCGGGTGTCCGCGGGGTCTCGGGTGCGCTCGACGAGCCCGTCGGCGTCGAGGGAGCGCGCGAGCTTGGAGGTGTAGAGCGCTTCCAGTCCGGTGTGGTCGGCGAGTTCCCGCTGGCTCGGGCTCGCTCCGGCACGCTCCAGGCCGAAGAGCGAGGACAGGAAGACGTACTGGGCGTGCGTCAACCCGATCGGTGCCAGGGCGCGGTCGACGGCCACCCGCCACTTCATGGACAGTCGCCAGACCAGGTGCCCCGGGGTGCTCATGTCAAATACAGTACATGGCTACTAAGTACATGGCTACTGTCTGACCGACGTGAATGACTCATTCATGTCGTCAGGCGACATGAATGAGTCATTCACGTCATGCGGCGAGCTCGCGGATGCGGTCCACGGCCGCCCGGACCTCGGTGAAGCCGGTGGTGAGCGGGCTCAGTCCGACGCGGATTCCGTCGGGACGGCGGAAGTCGATCAGCACGCCGTGCTCGATCAGGACCCGGGAAAGCCGTTCGGCGTCCGGGTGCCGCAGGGTGACGTGCCCGCCGCGGCGGGCGTCCTCGCGCGGCGAGGCCACCGTGAAGCCGAGCGGGACGAGCCACGCGTCGGCGAGGGCGAGCACCCACCGCCCCAGCGCGACGGCCTTGGCCCGCACCCGATCGATCCCGGCTTCGGCCAGCAGCGCGACGCCTTCCTGGACGCCCACCATGCCCAGCACCGGCGGGGTGCCGGACAGCGCGCGGCGGATGCCGGGCGCGGGCACGTAGTGCTCGGCCATGCCGAACGTGTCGGCCGCGCCCATCCAGCCGGTGATCGGCTGCCCGAACTCCGCGTGGTGGCGCGAGTTCACGTAGAGGAAGGCGGGCGCGCCGGGCCCGGCGTTGAGGAACTTGTACGTGCAGCCGACGGCGAAGTCGGCGCCGTTGGCGTCCAGCTCGACCGGGATCGAGCCGACGCTGTGGCAGAGGTCCCAGACGGTGAGAGCGCCGCGGTCGTGCACCAGCCGCGTGATCCCGGCGAGGTCGGCGATCGCGGCGGAGCGGTAGTCCACATGGGACAGGACGACGGCCGCGGTCCGCGGCCCGGTGACGGCGGCGACGTCGTCGGGGTGGACGTCGCCGCCCTCGATCCACCGCACCGTGTGGCCGAGCTCGGCGGCAACGCTCTCGACGAGGAACCGGTCGGTGGGGAAGTTGGCGGAGTCGGTGACGATCTCGTCGCGCCCCGGGCGGAGCGCGGCGGCCGCCCGGAGCGTCTTGTACAGGCACACCGACGTCGAGTCGGCGACGATGGTCTGGCCGGGTGCGGCGCCGAGCGCGACGCGGCCCAGCTCGTCACCGATCCGCTCGGGGAGCTCGAGCCAGCGTTCTTCCCAGGAGCGGATCAGCCGGGCGCCCCACTGGTCGGCGACGAGCTCCTGCAGCCGTTCGGCCGTCGCGCGCAGCGGGCGGCCCAGCGAGTTCCCGTCGAGGTAGGCGACGACGCCGGGGTCAGTGATCGGGACGAAGCGGTCCCGGAACCCCGCCAGCTCGTCGGCGGCGTCGAGGCGCTTCGCCTCCTCGAGCGTGGTCAGTGGTCCTTCCCCTTGACCCGCACGGTTTCCTTGCGCACCTCGGCCTGGGTGGCGCGTTCCCGCACCAGCCAGTCGGGATTCTCGGTCTTCAGCGCCTCGATCTGCTCGGTGGTGAGCGCCTCGGTGACGCCGCCGCGGGTGAGGCCGCCGATGGAGATGCCCAGCTTCGCCGCGACGACCGGCCGCGGGTGCGGGCCGGTGCGGCGCAGCTCGCGCAGCCACTCGGGCGGGTCGGCCTGCAGCGCGTTCAGCTCGTCGCGCGAGACGACGCCCTCCTGGAACTCCGGGGGCGTGGCTTCGAGGTACACACCCAGCTTCTTCGCCGCCGTCGCGGGCTTCATCGTCTGGGTGGTCTTGTGCGACGTCATGCCGTCCAGGGTAGCCAGCGCCCCGCCCGGTAGCCTGACCCGGTGACCTCGTTCCGTCTCGCGTACGTCCCGGGCGCCACGCCCGCCAAGTGGGTGCGGACGTGGGGCGAGCGGCAGCCGGAGGTGCCGCTCGAGCTGGTCCCGGTCGCCGCGGCCGACGCGACGGGCCTGATCCGTTCGCGGGGCGCGGACGCGGCGTTGCTGCGGTCCCCGGTCGACCGCGACGGCCTCCACGCGATCCCGCTCTACACGGAGACGACGGTGGTCGTGATCGCCAAGGACCACCTGATCGCGGCGGCGGACGAAGTGTCCACAGCGGACTTGGCGGACGAGGTCGTGCTGTCGCCGCTGGATGACACGATCGAGTGGCCCGCGCTCCCGGGCCGGGCGGCTGTTGCCCGCCCGGAGACGACGGCGGACGCGATCGAGCTGGTGGCCGCGGGGATGGGGGTGCTGGTGGTCCCGCAGTCGCTGGCCCGCCTCCACCACCGTCGCGACCTGACGTACCGGACGGTGACCGACGCCCCGCAGTCGAGCGTGGCGCTGTCGTGGCTCGAGGACGAGACGACGGACCTGATGGAGACGTTCATCGGGATCGTGCGCGGGCGCACGGTCAACAGCACGCGCGGCCGCCAGCCCGCACCGGCGGAGAAGAAGCGCGCGGAGCGGAAGCCGGCGGCCGCGAAGTCGGCGGGCAAGCCGGCGGCCCGGCGCGGCGGCGGCGCCCCGAAGCGCGGGAAGCCGCGCCGGAAATCCTGACGCCGGCGGTCGCAGCTCAGTTCGTCGAGTACACGCAGTTGCCGTCCGCCCGGTCCGGCAGGTCGGGGTCGTCGAACCACAGGCCGTTCTCGCCGAGGTACCGGAACTGGATCACCGTGCCCGGCGCCACGTCCACCGACGCCGACCGGCGGCCGTTGGAGCGCGTCGTCAGGTGGTGGCGGCCCGGCGTCCAGTCGTTGAACGATCCCACCACGCTCACGCGCCCGGGTGGTGCCCCGGCCGGGAGGCTGAACGTCACTCGCTGGGTGCCGGCCCGGCTCTTGCTGGTCTTGATCACGCTGTGGCGGCCTTTCGGAGAGGGGGAACGAAGGGGGCGTGCTCGGCACTGAGCGCCGACATGATGACACAGCCGTAACCGTTCGGTCACGCGCAGTGCCCGAAGGAATTACCCAGCCGCTCAACGGTTCGCCACCGACCGGGTGGTCCTGTCGCGAACCAAGATCATCTTGCTGCCGGACGTGCTTTCCGGTGCGAGACTGTCTGCCGTGACCGTCGCCGCCGATCGTCAAGTCAAGGACCCGTGTGCCTGGCTCAGCGCCGTCACCCTCGAACTCGCCGGCGCTCACCCGGCCGACACGCGAGGGGTGCTCATGACGGTGTGGGACGGGCTGGTCGCCGCCCGGCTCGCCGGGCTGCACGCCGCCGAGGCTTCGCCGCGCTGGCGGGCCCGGCAGCGCCACGCCGAAGCGGCCGAGTTCGACCTCGCCGTCCAGCTGGCCCGCACCTGTACCGCCGGCCCCGGCCTGGCCATCCCGGCCGGGCTGCCCGGAGCCGCGGTCGCCTGGCCCGTGGAGCGGGCCGACGCCGCCGTCGCCGCGATCATTTCCTTCTGCGCCACGGCCGAAACGATGCTGCGCCGGGCCGGCGAGCTGACCCCGGTGTGGGAGGACAGCCTGCTCGGGCCGGTCGCGCTGACCCGGTGGCTGGCCGACTCCTGGGCGGGCCGCCACACGGGCTGCCCGCTGCGGCTGCCGGTGCCCCCGCCGTCGTGGTGGCGCTGAACGCCGTCCGTCAGGGGAAGGCTGGGCCGGCCGAACCCGGCGCCGGGCGAAAGGAGGCCGGGGTGGCCGGATCAGCTGTCCCGCCCGTGAGACTCCCGCACACGACCCGAGCGGCCGTGCGCGCGGTGCTGCTGGCCGAGCTGGCGTCCGCCGGAACGCGGGCGCGGGCTGCGGGCTGCCCGCCGGAGGTGCTGTTCGACATCCTGGACGCCCGCCTGCACTCGGCGGCCGACGACGGCGACGGTGGTTGCCGTGGTGCGGGCCTCGCCGGTGAGGCCGGTTAGCCGGACTGTGCTCGGCGCCCGGGGCCGGCGAGGTGGTTGACCGGGCTGTGCTGGGCGGCCGTGGCCGGTCGGGGTGGTTGCCGCGGTTCGGATCTCGGCGGCCGGGCCCGGTCGGGCTGACCGCCGCGAGCCGGGTCTCCTCGGCGAGCGCGGCTGGTCCGCCCGCGCTCAGCGGCCGAGGACGGCCAGGACAGTCGCCACGATCCGGGCGAGCCGGGCCTCGTCGGCGAGGGCGGTGGCCAGCCAGTCGTCGCGGGTGGATCCGTGGTGCGGCAAGCGGTCGAGCGCGCTCCCGCCCGTTCCGAACACGCGCCGGACGACGGCGGTGACTGCCGTCGCGGGATCCTCGCCGCGATCCAGTCGCGCCTCGATCGCGCGCAGCGCCCGGTCGGCGCGGCAAGCGAGGCGGGCGTCGTCGGCCTCGTCCGGGCCGACCAGCTGCAGCGGGGCCGGCTCGGCCGCGCCGTCCGCCGGCATCGGCGCGACGGGGGCCCGCTTGTGCCCGAGCGGCCGTTCGACGTGCTCGGCGTGCCACTTCGGCCGGCCGCGCATGGCGGTCAGGACCGTCCGCACCTCGCGGTCGAGCGTGTCGCGCCCGGGCGGCGGCGCCCCGGTGACCTCGGCGCGGCGCGCGGCCCAGCCGTCCAGCGGCCACAGCTCGGCGCCCGCCGTCGCCGGCACCCCGGCCCACACCAGGATCTGGACGGCGAGGTCGCACAGCCACGGGTCGCCGCCGAGGGCTTCGCTCAGCCAGGCCGGCAGGCGAGGCCGTTGCAGGGCCCCGATCTCGCCGCGCCGCCGCCGGTGCGCGTCGACCGTCGCCGGGCTCAGCCGGGTCGCCAGCCAGCCGTCGAAGTTGTCGATCGGGTCCGTCGCGCGCCGCAAAGCGTGCTCGACGACCGCCTCGACGTCGTCGTGGAAGCGGTCGAGGCAGTCCGGGCGCAGCCATTCGAGCCCGCGGACGCAGTCCGCGTGCCGGCGCTGCCGCTCCAGTGGCTTGGTGATCCGCGCGAAGACCAGCGGCCAGGCGACGGTGTAGACCGCCCCGCGCAACCGGGCGAGGTCGCCGGGCGGTGCGGCCGAAGCCGAGCCGGCGAGCCGGCCGTCGCGGGCCAGCCGGCGGACGCCCGCGACGTCCGCCGGCCCGATGGGCGCGTGCGTGGTGTCGAGCAACCCGTCCTCCCCGATGTCGTCGACGGGGAAATGGTCGGTCAGCCGGGGAAGGGGAAAAGGCCGCCCACGGGCCGAATCGCGCCGGAACTGGCCACGCACTGGCCAGCCGGGAATCACCTGATCGGCGCAGCCGGTGCCGCCGATCGCGCGGAAGTCCGCGTGCCACAATCGAAATCCCATGGCACACGAGGACGGGTTGCTCCGTGAGCTCACCACTTTACGGCGCGGCTGGGGAGTGGAAACCGAACGACTGCGCGAACGGCTCGGGCCGCTCGTGTCCGGCTGGTGCGAAATCCACCGGACGGCGAACGACCGCGAAGCGCGGCGGGTCCTGCGCGACGCCGTTTCCGCCGCGATCGCGGAGTTCCCGGCCGACGACCGGCTGGCGGTCAACGTCGCGCTGGGCATCGCGCCCGGCGCGCAGCACGCGCTGCTGTCCGACCGGGTGGGGATCCTCGCGGACCGGCTGCGCATCTCCGAACGCACGGCCCGGCGGCGGATCGACCGGGCGTTCGCCCGCCTGGCCGCCGAGATCGAGGCGGGCACGCGGCCGGGCGACGGCGTGCCCGCCCCGGACGAGGGCTGGTTCGTCAAGCGCGTCAAGGCTTTGGTGCGGCTCGACACCGTCGAGCCGGAGCTGATCGAGGAACGGCTGATCGTGGCGGCCCGCGACGGGCTGAGCCGGATCTCCGCGCAGTTCACCGTGCCCCGCCTCGAAGACGGCCGCGACGGCGAGCGGCAGGTGGCCGCCGACGCCCAGCACGGCGTCCGGATCGCCGACGCGAAACGCGTGGGGCAGCGGCACTTCCGCTGGCTGCTCGACCTCCCGCGGCCGCTGGCGCGCGGCGACACCCACACGTTCGCCCTGGTGATCCGGATCCGGGACGGCCTGCCCATCCGGCCGTCGTACACCTTCGTGCCGCTGGTGACGTGCGAGTCGTTCACCGTGCGGGTCCGCTTCGACCCCGCACGGCCGCCGCGGGTGGTGTGGCGGCTGGACCGGGTGCCGCCGTCGGTGCTCGCCGACCCGCCCCAGCCGGGCGCGCCGCTGCCGCTCGACGGCGCGTGCGAAGTCGCGCAGGAGTTCTCCGCCCCGCAACTGGGCTACGCCTACGGGCTGCGGTGGCTCGACTGAACCCCGGCTAAAATATTCCTTGACTTGAATATTCTCCTGCGCGAATAGTTGGCGCCATGGACGCTATCGCGGCAGCACTGGGGGACGCGGCGCGGTGGCGCATCGTCGAACTCCTCGCCGAGCGTCCCCGGTCGGTCGGGGAGCTGGCCGAGCTGACCGGGCTGCGGCAGCCGCAGACCACCAAGCACCTCCAGACCCTCGCCCGCGCCGGGCTCGTCACCGTGTTCCCGCTCGGACAGCGCCGGGTCTACGCCCTCGAGGCCGAGCCCCTGCTCGGTTTCGCGGGCCGGCTGGCGGATCTGGCGAAGGCGACCGAAGCGCACGAGGGCGAGCGGGACGTCGTCACGCAGTACCGCGCGGCCGTCGAAGCGGACACCGAGGCCCCGGACCGGGACCGGTGGGCGGACGGGCGGGAGTTCGGGTTCGAACGCGTGCTGGCCGTGCCGCGGGACGTCGTCTGGCGGCACTGGACCGACCCGGCGCTGCTGGCGTCGTGGTGGGTTCCGCCGTCGACGACGGTCACCGCGTGCGTCCTCGAGCCGCGGCCCGGCGGGCGCGCGGTGCTCGCCTATCGCGACGCCGACGGCGAGTACCACTCCGAAGGGTGGGTCCGCCTCGCCGCCGAGCCCGGGCGGCTCGCGTTCGACCTCGCGGTGACGGGCGAGGCGGCGTTCACCGGCCACTACGACCTCGAGCTCGCGTCGGTGCCCGGCGGCACCCGGTTGCGGCTCGGCCTGCGCGTCACCGCGACGACGGCCGGGGCCGCGGACGCCCTCGCCGGGCTCGAAACCGGCTGGGACCAGGTGCTCGACCACCTCTCCGACGTCCTCACCCACCAGAAGGGCTGACCACCGTGACCGGTCGCAGAGTCACCGCGAACCTGAGCCTCACGCTCGACGGGCGCTACCACGGCCCCGGCGGACCCGGCGACATGGGCGCGATCGTTCCGTACGCGACGACCGAAGTCGCGCGGCGCCACCTTTCGCGGGTCTGGGAGGGGGCGACGACGGCGGTGCTCGGCCGCCGCAACGCCGAAGGCTTCCTGGGCTTCTGGCCGGCGGTCGCCGCCGACGAGCACGCCGACCCGCGCGACCGCGGCTATGCGAAGTGGTTGGTGGACACGGAAAAGGTGGTCTTCTCGACCACTTTGACCGAGGCGCCGTGGGAACGCGCCCGCGTGGTGAACGCGCCGGCCGCGGACGTCGTCGCGGACCTGAAAGCCACCGGATCGGGTGACATCCTGGTCAACAGCAGCGCGAGCGTCATCAAGCCGCTGCTGGCGGCGGACCTGGTCGACCGGTTGCACCTGATGGTCTGCCCCGAGATCGTGGGCGGCGGGCCGCGGCTGTTCGAAGACGGGCTGCCGCCCACGAAGTGGCGGGTGGCCCACCACGAAACCGGCGAGCTGGGGGAGACGGCGGCGATCTACGACCGCGCGCGCTGATGTCCTTTGTGGACCGAACGTGCTCGCACGCGAACCGCGAAACGGGACCACCCCGTGCCGGGGGTCCGGGGGTCGTCCCCCGGGCGGACACTGCCGGGGGTCCGGGGTTGTCCCCCGGGCAGACACCGCGGGCGCAGGGGAGCGATCCCGGCGGGATTGCGAACGGCAATCCCCGCCTCGGTGGACCTAACGTGTCAGCATACGAACCGCGAAGTGCTGGTCGAAGGCTCTGAGATCACGATCCGCCCGGTTGGTACCCGTCGCCTGTCGGCAGGTGACGCCCGATGAACCACGACACGATCGTCGCCGGGCTGACGGCGTCGGAGGCCGATGGGCTGGCCTGCGTGGCGTGCGGTGCTGACTACCTCCGCGTCCGGGTCCCACATGTTCCGGTCGGCCGGTCGGTGACCGACTCGCAGGTGTTCGCCTGCGTCGGGTGCTGCCTGGACGACGCACAGCGCGCGGCGGGAGGTGTGCGGCGGTGAGCGCCACGGCAACCCCGGCCAAGCGAGACCGAGCGCTGTGGGTGCAGTGCGCCTGCACCGCGCTCGTGGCCCTCGGCGCGGCGTACGCCTCCTACCGACACGGCCGCGAGTTCGCCGTGCGTTTTGGTGCCGATGAGGCTACGGCGGCGATCTGGCCGTTGATCGTGGACGGGATCTTGACCACGGCCACGGTCGAGCTGTGGAAGACCACCGGCGCCGGCCGGCGTGCCGGTGGCCGGTGGGCGGCGTGGGTGTCCTTCGTGTTCGGGATCTGCCTCTCGCTGTGCGCGAACGTGGCGGCGGCCCCGGAGTTGAGCGTGTTCGCCGTGGCGGTGGCAGCGTGCCCACCGCTGGCGCTGCTGCTGGCGGTCGAGCTGCTCAACCGCGCGCTCAAGCGGCACCGCGCCGAGACGGTGAGCGAGACCGGCACCGAGACCGCCGGGACGGGCGAGACCGGCGACGAGGCGGTCCCGGTGGTGCGTCTCGCGGCGGTGTCGGATGAGGCTCGCCCGACTGAGCCGAACGCCGAGCAGCGGATGTGGGCGTACTACGTGACCGTGCAGGCCAAGGGCCACACGCCGACCGGCGCGGAGCTGGACCGGGTCGCGGGCACGAACAACTACGGCCGGAAGGTGCTACGGCGCTGGCGGCAGGCCGGTCACCTGCCGCCCACCCTCGGCGGAACGCGCGACCGTGGCGAACGACCGGCGGCATCGTGAGCGCGTGGGCATGTCCCGCCGGCCGGTTCGTGGTTCACGAACCGGCATTAATGAGCCTGTCTGGCCGCGTTGTCGTCGGTTGTTGTTGCTGATCTTGCCGGGTGTGGTCCGGCCGCGGCGGAGCGGACCTCCTTCGATCTGATGGATCACCTTGCCGAGCTTGAGGACCCGCGCTGGGTGGTCCATCCCGTGACGGTGATGCTGGCGTTGTGCGCGGCCGCAGTCGTGGCCGGAATGCGCTCGTTCACTGCGATCGCCGGCTGGGTGAATGATGTTGCCCCGCAGCGCCGTCGAAGCCACAATCTGGCGAGTGGTGACCAAGGTCGACACCGGGCAGGTCGACACCGCGATCAGGGGCTGGTTGCTGGCGCGGCAGGCAGCATTCGAGGACGGCGGCCAGGCGCCTGCCAAGACGTCCAGCACCGGGGACACTGGCCGGGATCATCTTGCCGTGGACGGCAAGACACTTCGCGGGGCGCGAGACGTGATCATCCGTTCAACGGATCGGAGTCCGCGGTCAGCACCTCACCTTTCAGGTACTCCGTCAGCTCTCCATTTTCAGCCCAGAACCATAACCGCTGGCAGACCTTGCAGCGCACGACCCGTTGCGCCCTCCCGAACAGGAGCACCCCGGAGAGTTCCACATCGAACTCTTCGTCGGACAGGATGAAAAAAGTGTCATGCGGGTCGTCATCGCGAAGGATGGTCCCGCACTTGCACCGCATCTTTGCCATCACTTACCGCCAAAGAATCTGATTTCACTGATGAATTCGGTTTTGCCCCAGCTCCGAATCATACCGTTCACCCGGATGAGCGCACCGTCCGGTCCGCCGAGATCGGCCGCGGTCACACTGGTGCCCCGCAGGTCGACGATCACGCCACCGCCGTGCACCTGGTCGTACTTCTTGGCGATACTCCGCACCATGGCAGTGATGGAGGTTCCGGTAGGCGAATACACGTCCCAGAGCACTCCGTCGACCACCAGGTCGCTCGTCCCGCCACCGACCCGGGTGCCCACCGGGTCCCGCAGTGTGACCCTCGAACCCGCTCCCGCCATTTCCTCGGCGGCCCGGATTTCCGAGGCCGACGGGTTGGTGGCCGTGATCTCGAGCAGGCCGATGTTGGGCAGGTCGGCGAGGTGGGCGGCTTCGTTGGCCAGTGCTCCCGACTCCGCCGCCGCTTCCTGCGCGGCGCTGGCAGCCCGCCCGAGCTGCGCGGCAGCGCCGGCACCGGCGGCGTCGAGCAGGCCCACCCCCGCGACATCGGCCGCTTCCGCCAGCCCGGCAGCCCCTGCTGCCGCACGCAGCTCGCCGGCCCCACCTGCGAGCAGGTCGGCCAGTTCGCACTCCGGACATACCAGGGACGACAGCAACACGAGCAGCCCGCCGAGGTTCGGATCCGTTCCGGCGGTGATGTAGTTGGTGAAGTCGTCCCGGAGCGCGGCCATGTAGTTCGGGCTGAACAGGTTCCGGTAGTCCAGGCACCGCGGCAGCGTCGGGTCGCCCTGCGGGATGTGCTGCCGGCAGATGTCCTGGAGGTGCCCGAGGATGCGTTCCTGATCGGCCTGGGAGCCGCTGAACAGCAGCACGCAGTCCTGGTTGCTCAGCAGGTTGACGGCCTCGACGTCGCGGGCGTTGTCGTCGCAGTCGGCCCGCCGCTGCTGGATGAGCTGCTGCTTTTCCGTCGCGGCTTTGTTCGCGACGCTCTGCCAAGCGTCCTTCGCGGCCAGAGCGGCCGCGGCGGCGTCCTTGCCGGCCAAGATCGCGGCGTCGTACGCGATCTTGGCCGAGCCGGCGGCGTCATGGGCGTAGCCCGCGGCGGCATGGGCGTAGTACTGAGCCGTCGCGGCAGAGCGGCCGGCCCGGTCGGCTGAGGCGACGGCGGACGACGCCGCGCCGGCCGCGGTGGTGGCCGAGGTCTGGGCCTGCTGGGCGGACGCGGCGGCGCGAGTGGCGGCGTCCTGGGCCTGCCGGGCGTAGTCGGCGGCCTGGTTGGCCGCCGTGGCCGCCTGATCGGCGTACCCGGCGGCTTCGTCGGCGGCGTTGCGGGCTCGCGCCGCCGCGGCCTGAGCTTCGTCGGCGTCATGGGTGGCCGTGGCGGCGGAGCTCGCGGCCTGGGCCAGCAATCCGTCGATGGCGGCGTTGTGGGCAGCAGTGTTCTGGTCGCGACGGGCTGCGGTGTACTGGCCGACGACGATGAACTCGCGCAACAGCACCGGTGGTCCGTCGAGGGCGGCCTGGGCCGCGTTGACGACCTCCCGCGCTCCCGCCGCGCGGGCGGCGGACTGGATCTGGCTGGCCTTCAGCTGGTCGTCCATGCCGAGCGCGACGAACTGGCCGTTGTCGAGGAACTCCCGCAGCGCCTGGCCGGTCCCGGCGTCGAGAGCCTTCTGGCCCTCCTGCACGACCACGGTGCGACCGGCCGCGCGGGCGGTGGACATGATCTGGCTGACCTGGAGGGTGTCGTCCTGCCCGCGACCGGGGTAGTCACGACTGCGCAGGAAGTTCCGCACATCGGTATCCGAGCCCGCCAGAGCCGCGTTCCCGGCCGTCTGGAAGCCCGGCACTCCGGCCTCGACGAGCTGGACGAGGACAGCGCGGTCGTCCTGCCCAGCGGCCGCGGTCAAACCGGTGGTGATGAAGTCGATGACCTCGTTGTCGGACGCCGACAGCGCGGCGAGCGCCGCGGCCTTGGTCCAGGGGCCGCCCTGACCGGCGAGGGTCAGCGCGACCTTGCGGGCGTCGGTGAGCACGGTCGCGCGAGCGGCGCCGACCGCGGTGGCCTCGGCAATCAGCCGGGTGGTCTCGGCGTTCCAGGTGCTGACCTGGTCGAGGTCCCACCGGGGTGGCACGGGGCGCGCGGAAGCCGCCGCGGCGGCGGCAAACGCGGCGTCGTCGGCCTGCTGGCCATTCAACGCGATCCGGTCGTCGTCGGCCTTGCGGGCGGCCTGGGCGATCCGGGCCGCCTGGTTCGACGCGTCGACCGCCGCGTTCGCCGCGGCGGTGGCGGCGTTCGCGTGCGCGGTCGCCTTGGCCGCCGCGTCGGCGGCTTGCCCGGCGTGCGCAGCCGCGTCGTCCGCCGCGGCCGCCGCCGCGGTGGCGTCGTTGGCAGCGGCGGAAGCGGCATCGGCGGCCACGCCGGCGTCTCCGCCTGCTTCGTCAGCCCACGACTGGCTCGCCTGCGCCGCGGCGGTCGCCCGCGCGGCCTGGGCGCGGGCGTTCGCGGCGGCGGCTTGGGCCTGCCGGGCATCGCCGCCCGCGGCCGCGGCCGAGTTGGCCGCGTCGGTGGCGGCCTGCGCCGCTGTCCGGGATTGGGTTGCGGCGTCCCCGGCCGCGGAACCCGCGTCCTTGGCTCGTTGCGACGCTGTCCGCGCCGCCCGGGCCGCGTCCGCGGCCGTCGAGGCGCTCACCGCCGCGTCTCGTGCGGTCTGCGCGGCCTTGGTCGCGTCCGCGGCTTTGACCCTGTCGCCGATCGCCGCCGCCGCCGCGTCGTAGGCGTGTGAGGCGGCAGTCCGCGCCTGGCCGGCCGCCGCGGCCGCCCGTGCGGCCGCCACCGCCGCGGTGTGCGCCGAACGTGACGCCGCATTGGCCGCACCGATCGCCTGCCGGGCGGTGAACGCCGCCTGGTCAGCCGCATAAGCGGCCCGGGTCGCCGCGTCCGTGGCCTCGCCAGCATGTCCCTGTGCGGCCGCGGCGGCGTCCTTGGCCGCCTGTGCGGCCTTCTGCGCGGCGGCAGCCTCCACGACCGCGCGATCCGATTCCTGCTTCGCCTGGTCCGTCTCGGCTGCCGCCTGGTCCGAGGCTGCCTTGGCCGTAGCCACCAACTGCGCGATGGACGTCGTTTCCGCGTCTCGCGCCTGCGCCACGGGGAGATCGACGCCGAGGAACTGGTTCAGCGCATCCACGGTGCCTGCGTCCAGCGCCTGCTGCCCGGCCCTCTTCACTTCGGGACCGCCACCGGACATCGCCCGGCTGACCTTGACCGTCTGGTCGATTTCGAACGGGGTCTGCCACTCGGACTGGAGGAACGACTTCAGCGCATCCACGGTGCCCGCGTCCAGCGCCTGCTGCCCAGCCTTCTTCACCTGCGCGTCGCCGGCAGACATCACTCGGCTGACCCGCACGCTCAAGTCGATCCCGTACGGCGCTTCCCAGCCCGTGTCAAGGAACGCGCTCAGTGCGTTGTCCGTACCGGCGTCCAGCGCCTGTTGTGCCGCCGATCGCGTCGCCACACCGCCAGCCGACATCAACCTGCTGACCTGCACACTTCGGTCGATTGAGGAGTCCACGGCTCTCTGCGATGTCAAGAACCGCGCCACGTCCGCATCCGTGCCGGCAAGCGCCGCGGCCGCGTCTTGCCTGGTCGCCGGGCCGCCGAGCTGCCACAGCCGCAGCACCTTCAGGCGGTCCGAGCCCGACGGGCTGGCTTCCGTGGACGTCGCCGCGGCGATCGGGGGGCTCTGGGAGGCCACGGCGGCCGGCGAGGTGGCGAGCCAGCCGAGGCTCAGCGACGCTGTTATCGCCAAGATCAAGCCAGCACGCGCCAAGGATCCACACATAGTGATCAGTACACTGATTGCTGACACCCGATCGGGTCTGCCCAGGATCTGGTTGACACCTCATGTGTGGGGTTGTTTGCCGCCTTTGTGTTCGTGCAGGACACCCCATAGGCGGTCTTCGGAGAGGCTGTAGCAGCCGTGGAAGTATCGGATGCCGTGGGCGTGGGGGCTGACGGCATGTCACTGGAACGCTCCGTAGAGCGACCGGGTTACTGGATGTTGAAGCCGATGCCTTGGCGAGCATCGTCCATACATCGACCGCAGCGCCGCGCGGCATCAATCAAGACATCCTCGTCTCGCACCGGCTGCTCCTTGGTGGGGACAGGCTCGGGGTCGCAACGGTGGCGGTGAAGCGAGAGGGCTCGCTGCCAGAGTGTGGCCTGCTCGTCGAGTGACCGGAAATGGCCTTCGGTTGGTTCGTCGCCACGATCCATCGCTTCGAACATCAGCTTGCTCCGCAGGCGCGCGTGCTGGCCAAGTCCAAGCTGATATGCCCGCTGCCCGGCCGCGATGCACTCCACGGAACAGAATCTCCGCACGTGAGCCGTGGTGATCAGGGTGACGTGATCACGACCGAGGGCTTCGCAGCACTCCAGGTTGCTGCAACGGAACGGGTCTTCCCACAGTCGCTGGTCGACGGTCTCCCACGCCAAGGCGGGCGGGATGGAGTCGTCCTGCATCCCCGCGGCCATACCGTGCAAGATCGTTCGGTCGGTCTCGCGTTCCCGGTTGTGGTCGTCCGGGTTCTCATCCCGCAGCGGCACAACACGTTCCCTTCATCATTTGAACCGTGTGAATCACCTTACCGAGCATGGCTGGTCAGCACTCGCTACGGCAGGGCCGACCAGCCGTTCCAGGGACGAGCACCGTGCTGCCCCTGCAAGCATCTGAGGCGCCATAGTGCCTGTTCTTCGGCGCGATGATTCTCCGAGGCGACCTGGACGGCCATACAGGTCATGCGGAACTCGCGGATGTCTCGGAACAGCTCGAAACCCGACCAGTTGGTCACGTCGTGGCCATATGCGGTGCGGAACGCCTGGTATTCAGACTCGCCGATCCAACCGAACGACCGGTACTTGATCGCCGTATGCACGAGATCCCATTCGGGCGCGCCGATGGCCACGCGTTCGAGGTCGAGGAAGACGACGCGGCCGTCCGCGGTCGAGACGACGTTGCCGACCCACGCGTCGCCGTGCACGACGCATTCGGGCAGCCCGCCGGGGCGGTCGTCCCAACGCTTCCGCAGCTCCGCGAGTCGGCTTCGCAGCCAGTCACGATCGGCTTCGGCCAGAGTCGACGCTCGTTCGATCCGTTCGGCGAGCCGCACGAACGGCTGGATCGGCCCGAGGTCGAGGTCGGACGGTGGTACGACGCCGTGCAGTCGACGGAGGGCCTGGGCCACTTGGACGGGGCTGCCGTGTTCGTGCGGCGGCAGTTCCAGCCAGAACGTGACCGCGCGGCCGTCCACGTCGATGGGCTGGTCCGGCTGATCGGCAACCTGCACGGCAGGGACATCGACGCTTTCCAGCCACCGGGCCACCGCGACTTCCTTGCGAGCCGCGGCGAGCTGTCCAGGTCGCGAGACACGCGCAATGACTCCGTCGGTCAGGCGGAAGATCGCGTTCTCTCCGAGGCGAACGACTTCGGCGTCCGTAGCGTCTCGGCCGGCTTTCGCGCAGGCGTGCTCCAGGACCGCGCGTGCGTGCTGCTCGGCATCGAGGTCGGTCACGAGATCGCGAGCCGGTTGCCGATGGCGTTCCGCAGCTCGGCGACCTCGGGTAAGCGCTGGTGCCGTGCGGCGAAGGAACGTAGTTCCCGCAGGTCGTCGGCGGCCCGTCGGGAGGTGATCGTTCCGGCGGCTTCGAGCGCGCGCACGCCAATACGAGCGGCCTCCACCGGGTCGCCGGTGCGCATGGTCAGCGACGCTAGCTTGATCCCCGAAATGGCCCGCGACCTGGCATATGGCGCTGTGTGTCCGTTGACGGCAGTGGCCAGGCGCGTCGATGCCTCCGAGGCAAACTTGCCGTCGAGCGCAAGATCGAACAGGGCGTGCCCGGTGTCTCCGGAGTGTTGGGCGGCGTCGTAGTAGCTCATCCAGACCGGGTCGTTGGCGGGGTTCGCATTAGCGAACTGTTCGTCGGCGAGGCCGATCGTCTTCGCCGCGTCCGACACCCGGTGCAGCTTCGCGAGCGCGCGTCCGCGCGCGGTGAGGAGCATGGCGCGCTCGGTTGGCGTCAGCCGGTCGGCACGGACCATTGCCAGTTCAACGAGCGTGAGCCCGGCGTCCGGGTCGCCGCACCACACGGCCTGCCTTGCCATGCTGGAAAGCACCTTCGCGCGGAGGTGCCAGTCGTCGCCCTGCTCGGCACACCCCAGCGCGAACCGGAACATCTCGCGGGCGTCCTCGTGCGCGTAGGCGTCGAACGCCATGAACGCCGCAGTGTGGCCGAGGAAGCCGACCGCCGAGTAGAGGTCACCCCGTAGCCGCTCGCTGCACCTGGCGTTGAGCAGGCCGGCGGAGTATCGCAGCTGGGCGGCGACAGCTTCGCGGACCAGTCCACCCCCGTAGGTGTGATCCCAAGAACCGAACAGCTTCGCCGTTGTCCGAACCTGGTCGATCTCGTGCTGCCCGACGACGGAGGGAACCGGCGTCGGCTGCCGGGTAATCAGTGACTGCGCCAGCGGCGCGACCATGGCGCCCGCCGTGACCCCCAAGGCCGCGCGCAAGAAATCTGAGCGGTTCACGGATTCGAGGCTAACCGCGGACCGCCTGGTACGACGAAATCCGAGATCGGCGTCCCTGGCGACTCCGAGCACGGCCCGTAGCCCTTCGCGATACAGGGCCTGTGGCCACCGGATGAGCCCGCGTTCCAGCTTGCCGACGTAGTTGCCGTCCAACTCGACGGTCTTGCCGTGACGATCATGAATCCAGGCGTTGACCTGCTCTGCAAGCTCAGAACGCGTCAGGCACTCGCCGGGCGTCTGCGGCGATTCGGTGCGCTCGCGAACCTCGCGGAGCTGATCATTTGGTTCCGTCACGACCGTCCCTCCTGTGATCCGGGTCTCCGGCATCGTCGCACAGTCCGGCCGCCACTGGTCCCTTCAAATCTCCCGGAAATCCTCCCCCAACCCTCCCCTTGACATCCCTCAGTACGGTCGTTCCACGTTCGACCTGCTGCACGCAGGGTGGAACCATGACTACACCGACGGCGACAACGTGGATCACGTCGAACGACGCACTTGTCGAACACCGCGTCACTGACGCGGCATACGACGAAGGGGTCAAGACCGCCGTCTTCGCCGCGCTATGCGGGGCCGAATTCGCGTCCGCTCCGCTGGCGGTCGGCCCGCGTCACCGGTGCGGTTCATGTCGTCGTTACCAGGTCGTACGTGCGTCCATGCCTGATCTCCCGAACCGTCGACACCGACCATCGCTGCTCACCCGACTGCTTGGTCACCCACGCACGCCGGTGGACGCGGGGAGCGCCCCGACCTCCGCGTCCGCCGGTTCCAGCAGGCACCGCACCGGCCGGCGCGCCGCATGAAGATGACCGACGCCGTACGTCAAGCCATAGCCCACTTCCCCGAGTTGGCCCGACTCCACGAACTTGCGAACACCGAAGTCTGGACATTCGTCCCGGTGGTCGCCGACGGCGAAGTGATCGAGGTGCGTGGCGCCCGAGCGTGGCGAACCGGGTGGGCAGACGCGTTCCTGGTCCGATACGTCACGGACGCGATGGCCTTGCGGGTTGCCCCCAAGGGCGGCGTCGTCTGGCACACCGATGGCAGCCTCGTCGAGGTCGTCGACAGCCTGATCGACCTCCCGTTGCCAGGCACACCCGGTGCGCCGCACCTGATCACTGGACACAGCTCGCTCCTCTGGACGCCCGGCCACGACCCGAAGGCGGCGGTATGGGGCGCCTGAAATGGGAGGATCTGCGGCCGGGGGTTCACCGCGGAATCCAGGAACGCATCGGCGCGCCCGTTCTGCGATACGACGACCAGGCACCACAGGGCACAGCGGACTTCTCCGCCGCAATACACACGGAGCGCGGCTCGTACTTCGTCAAGGCCGTCTTGCAGTCCGAGCACGTCCACGCGCGCTCACGCAGCGACGAGATGAGGCTCAACAAACTGCTGCCGCGAACGGCCCCGCGCCTTCTGTGGCGAACATCAAATGCGGAATGGGTGATCACCGGATACGAGTACGTTAACGGGCGACCCGCCCGGTTTGAGCCTGATTCCCCTGATGTCCCTGAGCTGGTGGGCTTGCTCGCCGAACTGGCCGTACCCGTCGTCTCAGGCTCCGAGCATTTCCCCAGTCTCGGGGCGCGATGGTCCATAGCCGCGCCGTGGCGGACGCTGGCCCACACGAAGCCACGCACGGTCGGCACCTGGGAGCGCAAGCGGTTCAAGGACTTCGCCGACCAGGAGTCGTACGTGTTCGACGTGTTGTCGGGCGGTACGTGCATCGCCCATGCCGACGTCCACGAGAAAACCGTCCTGGTTGGACCTGGCGGGATACGCATCGCTGGCTGGACGTGGGCGACGCGAGCACCAGCTTGGGTTGACGCAGCGGTCTTCGTCGTGCGCCTGATCGCGGCTGGGCATTCACCACAGCAGGCGGAGGACTGGGTATCGAACATACCCGCCTGGAAGAACGCGGCCGCTGAGGCACTCGACGCGTTCTCCGTGGCACTGCTGGGCTTGTGGACCGTGACGAGTCGCTATCCGTCCCTTGTCGAGGCAGCGCGCCGATATGCGCAATACCGACTCGACGCCGAAGCCGACCAGACAGCCCAGTAGGCGAGTCATGACTAGGGGGTTTGACTATGCAGCGTTCGCCTCGTTCGTTTTCCCAGCGCTCGGTGTGGTCATCGCACTTGGCGGGACGGCGCTCATCGTCCGCAAGGCGTTGCGCACGATCCGAGACCTGCGCAACGACGCCAAACACTGGCGCGACGAGGCCTTCGAGCTATGGCAGGGCATGGACGCCGAGAAGACGGTGCGCTTTCCGAAACCCAGAAATCTGGGCGCGCCGCTCACAGTGCACGACCAGATCGTTGGGTTCCAAGCCCGGAAGGGGCACCAGGCTGCGCGGGACTATCAGGCACGGCACCGACTTGCCGAACCTGTACCGCAGCAGTTCCGCGGCACGCTTTCCGGATTCGAGGGTTCTCGACCGGAAGTCTAAAGCCTCCGACAACGCGGATCAGTTGTCGGAGTCATGTTGGCACACAAGAGAAAGAGGAATTTTGAGAAGCAAAGCATTAGTCGTCGCAGCCGGTTTCGCACTTGCGGCCACGGCGAGCGTGGGCACTGCCAGCGCGTCCGTTCAGCCGAACATCGTCGGCGGCAACGCAGCCACGGTTCCCACGCCATGGATGGCGTCGATCCAGTACACCGCCCCCAAGTACGGGATCACGAACGCGAAGCCGTGGTGCGGCGGCGCGCTCGCCTTCCGTAGCTGGGTCGTCACCAACGCCCACTGCATGACCGACATGCCCGCCGAGGTCGCGGCGGCCGTCACGAACGGCCAGCACTTCGCGGCCGGCGCCACGTCCATCCCGATGAGCGACCGGCAGTTCTCCGTCCGCGTCGGCTCGCACGACCGGACCCAGGGTGGCGAGACCGCGACCGTGACCCGCATCGTGGTGCACCCCGGCTGGACCTGGGGTGCGACGGCGCCGACCGACGACATCGCCATGCTGAAGCTCGACCACCCCGTGAACTCGCAGCCGATCCAGCTGGCGCCGCGCGCGGCGCAGCCCGGCGACCGGGTTCAGCTCTTCGGCTGGGGTGCCGATCAGCCGGACGGTTCGTCGGCGAACCTGCCGACCCAGTTGCAGCAGCTCGCGACCACCGTGGTCGACCCCGCGCGCTGCGCGGACGGCGGCCAGACCGCCGACGAGATCTGCACCGACAACCCCAATCGCACGGACGGCCCGGGTCACGGTGACTCGGGCGGCCCGGCCGTGAAGTACGTGCACGGCACGGCGCAGCTGGTCGGCGGATGCAGCCGGGGGACCTCCTCGCCGTACCCGGGTGTGGCCCCGACGATCTACACGAGTTCGCCGGACTTCCGTAGCTGGATCTACGACACGGCTCGCGGCGTTCCGGCCGCCGCGTAGTGCAAGTGGGCCGCACCCGGTCGCGGGCCGGGTGCGGCGCCACACCCACGCGATCGACCGAAGGACGGGGGACGAGATGACCGAAAGACCTGCGCTCAAGGTGATCCAAGGCGGGACCGATGCGAAGGACCCGGACGTGAGTAGTCCGTTCGACGGGAACTCGATCTCCGTGACGTTAAGCGGCTTCTCAGCGGGTCTGCTCGAACGTCACCGGGGCGGTAGCGACCGGCCCGAGATGATCGTCGCGGCACTCTACAAGGTTCTCGATGAGATTAGGCCGCTCGCCACGGACCGCGAGCGCGTGCGCAACGTGTTTGCGCATCCGGTAGCCGGGACGCCTGCCATCGTCGTCGGTGTCGTTCTCCCGCGCGCATCGTCTCTCAAGTCAAGCCCAGATACTGAGGAGAGCTGACCGCTGGACGCTACCGAAACCGTATGCAGGGTTCAAAGCTGTCGCTCCAGATTCGACGGCAGGAGATCGAGGATGACTCGAAGGCCGCACGGATACGGTCACGTCTGGATACTGTTGGGGCTCCTGGCTTTCGGTGGTGGCGCGGCGTGGATCGCCGTGGGGAAGCTCCTTACCGGGAGCGCGTAAGGCACATACGGCGGCACGTACGTCGCCGAGATTCACCGCGCCGAGTGATCGCCACGACGCGCGAGTGACAGAGGTTCCGCGCACGAGCACGTGCGCGGTTACAGTGAATATCCGGATAAAGGAGGCCCCTGTGGGCGACGACAAGCACTCGGTCGAGGACGACAAGAGCACCGGCAAGACCGGTGACGACATCGACCCCGACAAGTTCGAGGGCGACAAGTGACGTTGACGCCTGACGCGTTGGCGGACGAAGTGTGCTCGGCCGGGAACTTCCCGGCCGAGTGTCGTTCCGCCCTGCGAGCCGTTCCCCGCGAAGACTTCATTCCCGCGCAGATGTGGGTCCAGGAGGTCGACGGCGAGGACTATCAGCCGGTCGACCGGCAGGTTGATCCCGAGCGTTGGCTGCGGAACGTGTACTCGGACCGGGTGATCGTGACTCAGTTCGACGACGGCCGCACAGCCTGGCCGAAGGTCGGCGATCGGCCGACGTGCTCGGCGTCGATGCCGTCTGCTGTGGTTGGGATGCTCGCCGAACTTGGCGCCGAGCTGGGCGACCAAGTGTTGGAGATCGGCACCGGTACCGGATTCAACGCCGCGCTGCTGGCGCACATCGTCGGGCGTGCCGGAACCGTGACGACGGTCGAGATTGACCGGCAGCTGGCCGACGTGGCACGTGCGAACCTCGCCAATGCCGGCGTGCTTAACGTCGAGGTCGAGCACGGCGACGGCGCGGCGAGCCGGGCGGATTTCGCGCGTTGGAGCCGTGTTATCGCGACCGCCGGTGTACGAGTGGGCCAGTTGCCGTACTCGTGGGTGCGGGAGTCGCGACCGGGTGCCGTGATCGTCGCGCCGATGCGGGCTGACCTCGCATCGGGCCCCCTGGTCCGGTTCGAGGTCGGCAACGACGGCACCGCGACCGGCCACGCGGTGGCCGATCTGCGCGTCGGGTTCATGGAGCTGCGGAATCAGCGCGTCGCCTCGTCGATGTCCGATCTGCGGTGGGACGACGAGAACGCCGACGTCACGTACACGGATCTGGCTCCGTGGACGCTGTTGCTCGCCGAGAACGACCGCTGGCCCCTCGCGGTGGCGTTGCCGTCGTGTCGCTACGACGTGTGGGAGAAGACGACAGACCGGCCCGGGGTTGCGTGGTTGCGCGATCCGCTGTCGCTGTCCTGGGCCAGTGTTGTCCGCGAGGGCGAGCAGTACACGGTTCGCCAGCACGGCCCCCGGCGGCTGTGGGACGAGGCGGAAGCCGCGTACCGATGGTGGCGCCAGCGCGGCGCCCCACCTCTGGAAGCGTGGAACTGGACAGTCTCAGCAGACCGCCAAACCGTAACCCTGCCATAGCGGCGCCCAGCGCGCCCTGGAGCCGCCAACCGGGCAAGTAGGCGCCAGGGGCGCGGGGCAGCAGGAATACGGCCTGGCCGCAGACGTAGCGACATGTTGACTGAACTAATTGACTGTTCCAGCACGTCATAAGGTCTGCTCAAACAGGCGTTGCTAGCTTGCCTGCGTGATCTTGGAACGAGACTTTGCACGTCTGGTGGTGCCGACAGTGGGGAAGCTGGTCGGCCCGTTGGACGGCGAGTCGGAGCCGTATGAACTGCTGGACGCGACGGGGCAGTCGTTGCGTCTGTCAGTGCGTTCTTCCGTGAGTTGACGGCGTCGGTCCGTTGGATCGGTCGCGGCGATTCGGGCGAGCCAATGCCCACCACAACCCCGTGGACCAGTTCCGTCGGGCTCGAGTGATGGCGCTCTCCGAGATGGGCCAGCCATGCTCTCCGAAATGGGCCAGCTGAGGAGTGCAGCGTAGCCGGTGTCAACGGCGGAGCGGGATCACTCCGTCGGGTGCCGCGACGGGCATCTGCGGTCGTGCGGCTTCGGGCGTGGTGAGCAGCGCGACGATGGTGACCGGGCCGCCGCAGTGCGGGCAGTCCCGCTGGGCCGCGATGTGCGGCAGCGGCGCCGCAGGCGCCGGCGGGGTCGCCGCCGGAGGCGGTGTCCCGAAGGACCTGGCGGTGCTGGCTGCGGGTGTGGTGCGCTCGACCTCCCGGCGGGCGGCCGCGGTGCGTTTGCACTGGCGCGAGCAGTAGAGCCGGGTCTTGGCCTGCCGGCCGGTCGCGACGAACCGCTCCCAACAGATCGGGCAGGTCTTGCGGGTCGCGTTGTAGTCCGGGTCGCGCGGGTCAGGAGACATGCGCGTTCACCGCCTTCCGCAGCTTGTCCGATGTAGACTGATGCGACCGCAACCGGTAAGACGGGCCGTCGATGCCGACCACGGTCGCGCGGTGCAGCAACCGGTCCAGCATCGCTGCCGCGACAGTCGCGTCGCCGAAAGCCGTTGCCCAGTCAGCAATCCCGACGTTCGTTGTCAGGATCGTGGACGACTTGAGGTAACGCTGGTTGATCACCTGGAACAAGGCTGAGGCCCCGTCGCCGGGTAACGGCAGATAGCCCAGTTCGTCGATCACGAGCAGTTTCGGGCCGGCGAAGAACCGCATGCAGGTGGCCCAGCGGCCTTCGACTGCGGCCTTGTGGCAGCGGGCGGCGAGGTCGGCCGCGGTGGTGAAGTAGACCCGGTTCCCGGCCTCGGCCGTCCCGCGCGCGAGCGCGGTGGCCAGCATCGTCTTGCCGACCCCGGGCGGCCCGACGAACAACACGTTCGACGCGTCGTCGAGAAAGCGGAGGGTGGCCAGGTCGCGGATGAGTTTCTCGTCGACCCCGGGCTGGGCGGCGAAGTCGAAGTCCGCCAGGGTCCAGGGATCGGGCAGGCAGGCGAACCGCAACCGGCCGGCCAGCCGGCGTTCTTCAGTGGCGTTGACCTCGATCTCCAGCAGCCGCTCCAGCGCAGCGGTCATCGACAGGTTCTCCGCCCGGGCCTGATCGAGGATCCGGGGCAGGGCTTCGGCGGCGTTGTCCAGCTTCAGGTAGGAGAAGTGCGAACGGAGTTGCTGATAGCGGCGGGCCTCGCTCATCTGTGGCCCTGAACGGTTTCCGGACAAGTGATCAGTCCTCCTCGGACTCATAGGTGGGTGCACTGCCCAGCTTCGCCGCGGTGGCGGCGTAGGTGGCCAGGTCGATCACGACGTGGGCCGCGGGCCCCGTCGCGGGCAGGCCGCGCAGTCGTGCTGCTTCGGCCAACGCCGCCGACGACGGCGGCCTGCGCGTCTTGTGGGTGCAGGGCCGCTCGTGGCTGAACGCGCCCATCGCGGCGTGTTCAAGCGCGATCACGTGCCCGTCGTCGCGGATCACCCGACCCGCCCCGTCCGGGGCCCGGCTGTGAACCGCGACGGTCGCGCCGCCCTCGGTGACGATCCGCAACATGTCCGCGCCGAGCCGGTGGCGGACCTGAACCTGCGCGCCGCCCAGCCCGGGCGGGACGGAGTAGGCGTTGCCGCGGAAGGACACCAGCGCCTGCGGCGTGACGATCCGACCGAGGTCGAACTCGGCCGGGAACGCGACCAGCGGCGGAGCATGCAGCCGCTCGGCCGCGGCCAGGCCGGCGACGGTGGTGCGTTCGCCGTCGATGACCCGGCGGCGACTGTCGAGCTTGGTCGCGAGCCGGTCCAGCCCGGCCTGGGCCTCGTCGATCGTGACCTCGTCGCCGAGGGTGCGCCACCAGCGCTGCGCGGCCGAGTGGTTGGCCTTCTCGACCACGCCCTTGCGGTTCCCGCGCCGCGGCGGACACGTCACCGACCGGACTCCATAGTGCTTGGCGACCTGCGCGAACGCAGGCGTGATCCGGCCGGAGGCGGGATGGCAGACCGTGGCCATCCGGTCGAACCGCCAGACCTGGGTCACCCCGCCCAGCCGGCGAACCACCGCATCGAGGGCCTCGATCAGGTGCGGGAAATCCTCGGCATCGGCCAGGACCCCGCGCCACTTGCTCGAGTGCGCCAGCGCGCCGACCAGCAAATGCGCCTGCTTCCCGGCGCCCCAGCTCACCGGCGGGTCCGGCAGCTCCAGCCAATCCCACTGAGTCTCCTCACCCGGCGGGTGAGTGATGATCGCGACGTCCCGGCCGCGGGCCACCTGGCAAGGCTCGCAGTGCGGGCGCAGCTGATAGCGGCGCAGCGCGCGGGTGAACGTCGAGTATCCGCCCTGGTAGCCGAGCTCGGCGACCTCGTCCAGCAGCGTCGCCGCCCACAGATGCGGGTCGTCGGCCAGCCGGGCCCGGCAGTAGGCCACGAACGGCTCGAACGGGTCCGGCCCCACCGGCCGGCGTCTGCCTGGCACCACGTCGCCGGCCAGGTAGCGGCGGATGGTCTTGCGGTCGCGTCCGAGATGTCGGGCGATCGCCGAGACCGACCAGCCTTGAGCACGCAGCGCCTGCGCCTCCACGTCTTCCTCCAGAGTGAGCATCCACGCCTCCGGCAACGGTCTCGGTGATCAACACCGAAACCGTCACCCCGAGGCCGCTGACCAGCGCAAACGACGCGCCGACAGGACACCCCAACTGGGGAATTTCAGAGAGCAGGACTGGCCCTATTCAGAGAGCACCATCACGAGTGGGCCGGTGTCGGCTGCGGGTTCCACAGCAAATTCCGGATGTTCATCAGGGTTATTGTGGCGGTTCAACCGTGTTTGTTATCGCTTGGTTCGTGTCGACCGGGCACGCTGGACCTGCAGAAGGACTCCGCTGGCGTTGAGTCGCCACCGGGCCATGGGGAGACTGACCTGGTACTTGTCGGCTAGGTACTCTGGGGTGGCGCCGGCGAAGGCTTCTGCGACGAGCAGGGGCCGAGGCAGCAGCAGGCAGCCCGCAAGCCAGTTGGCTTCTTCTTCTTGTTCCGGGTCGCAGGTGAAAAAGGTTTGTCCGGCGAGCTGCTGGATCTCGCGCACATCGTGGTCGAGCAGCAAGTGAGCCAACTCATGGGCGATGTCGCTGTTGGTACGAACGCGCTCGCTGAGCGGGTTGTACACGATGACTGTCCGGCGGTTGGGCAGTTGGAATGTGGCAGCGGAGAAGGCGCCTGGCTGCAGTTCGTCGAGCTCTTCGAGTTCCTCACGCGCGACCAAGCGGTCGGCGGAGCGGACTCGGACACCCAGGTGCGCCGCGAGATCGAGGATCGGCAATCCGGCATCGGACCGCAACCCCATCTGCGTTCGGGTTCGGTCGGCTAGGCGTTCAGCCTCGGTTTTGAAGCCTCTGCGCATCGGTATCGTCCGGCCTCAGGATTCGTCGTCTGGCATGGTGTCCAGGCTGGCCTGCATGCTCTCCAACAGATCGGCCAGTTTGCGGGCGGCGGGCGGCCGGAAGGTTTGTGCGGCGCGCAGATGCACCCGCACGCTCTCGCTGCTTTCGGCGAGCGTCGTGTAGAGGTCGCGTACCAAGCTGGCGATCTTGTCCGCTGCTGCGGCGGACAGGTTTGGGTCACGTGCGAGGTGGTGAGCGATCACGTCGGGCGTGGTCTCCGTCCTGACCTGTGGCGGGACGAAAAACCGCTCGGGCGGCAGGCCCAGCCAGTGCACGATCCGACGGAAGTTACCCAAGTCGGGAAGGTCGCCCTTCTCCACCCGCGCGAGCGTGTTGAACGGCACCTCGGCCTGTTCAGCGGCGGCACGCAGGCTCAGTCGCCCACGGCGCAGGCGCTCCTCCTTGACCAGCCGCGCCAGGCTCTCAATATCGACGGGTTCGTCCACTGCCACCTCCTCTCTCGCGCTCTCACCCCGCGGTCAAACTACCGCCTTCTCATGCCGGATGATCCCATGCGTTACTGTACCGAAATGGGTACAAGCCGTCTGCTAGTCTGCGACCGGCTGCGGAGCAGCCGGAGTGACGCAAGCGAGACAGGCGGTGGTCAGGTGGTCAAGGCGTCACCGAGCGCGACCAGGGCGATCCATCCCGACGGCACGTCTCGGGCGATCCCTGAACGGATTGCCCGCCGGGTATGGGTGGCCGCAGGCGGCAGATGCTCGATGTGCAATCGGTACCTCGCGGACGAGGAATTCACGAGCCAGGACGTCATGGTGGGCCAGCTCGCGCACATCGTCGGCTGGACCACCGCCGCCGGATCACCACGCGGCTCCGCGCCGCTGCCAGTCGGCGAGCGCAACTTGGCCGACAATCTGATCTTGCTGTGCCACGATCAGCACAAGGTTGTGGACGACCGGTCGCTATGGGAGACCTACGACACCGAAACCCTTCGCGGATTCAAACGCCGACATGAGCGGCGCATCCGCAAGCTCACCGGCCTGGCGGACGACCGTTCGACGACCGTCCTCCGCGTGGTGGGTGATCTGCACGGTCGGCCCGTCGACCTCACCAACGCCAAAGTAACGGCCTCCCTCCTGGACCACGACCGGTTCCCAGACTGGACGCTGCTGGGCGACGACGAGTACGAAATCGACCTTCGCGCACTTCCCGGCGAGCAAGACGGAACTACCGGTTACTGGTCGGCAGCGTGGGAACACTTGGAGGACCGGCTCCAACACCTGCGCACCCAGGTTCGCCGAGGCCGTATCTCCCACATCTCCGTCTTCGCCCTGGCGCGCATCCCGATCCTGATCGCCCTGGGCACGCTGTTGGACGAGACCATCCCCACCGCGCTGTACCCGAAACGCCGGGACGGCAGCGAAGGCTGGGGGTGGACATCGAACTCGGCCGTGATCGGCTTCCGCGTCGAGACCGTCCGGACCGGCAACCGCTCCGGCAAGGCGGCGATCATCCTGTCGGTGTCCGGCACGGTCGACCCTGATCGGCTGCCTGAGCAGATCGACGACGAGTACACGGTGTACGAGCTCACGCCGGAGTCCGAGCTCCCCGTACCCGCGCTGATCAACAACGAGTCCACGTTGGACAACTTCAGCCGCGCCTGGCGAGCGGTGCTGGCACGGGTGGAGGCCGAGCACCCCGGAGCCAAGGAAATCGCCGTCTTCCCCGCGGTCCCGGCCGCCGCGGCGGTAAGCATGGGCCGCCACCTGATGCGCGCAGCGCATCCCCCGCTCGCGATCTACGACCGGATGCAGAGCACCGGGACTTACCAGTACACGACCTCGACCAGCCGCACCCCACTGACCTGAAAGGCACCTCCCCGATGACCGACGACTCCCTGGACGCGCTCTCCGAGCTGTTGTCCGGCTCAGCCGACCTGCTGGACATCCCGCCCGAGACCCGCGACGCCGCCGTGACCAAGTACCAAGACGTCGGTAGCTACCTGGCCGACACCGGCGGCGAGGACTGGAGCATTTACCCGCAGGGCAGCTTCCTCATCGGCACGGTCATCCGGCCGCCGACGGCGTGCGAGTACGACATCGACTTGGTGTGCCGGCACCTGGTGGAGAAGAACAGCACCACCCAGATCAAGCTCAAGGAACGCGTCGGTAGCTGGCTCGCCGAATACCACGAGTTTAAGCTCGCGACCGAGGCGGACGAGGCGCCCGACGACTTCTCAGAGAAGCGGCGGTGCTGGACACTCTCCTATGAACGCCTCGGCTTTCACCTCGACGTTCTGCCGTGCATCCCAGATGCCGAGCTGGAGACTTCCCCGCACGGCATCCTGCTGACCGACACTGAGCTGCGTCCCTGGCAGCACGGTAACCCTACGGGCTATGCGATGTGGTTCCGTAACCGGTCGGAAGAGATGCAGACCAAGATTGCCAAGAGGGCACTGGAAGAGAATGTCGCCGACGTGCCCAACTGGACAGTCAGGTCCACCCTCCAGCGGCTCGTGCAGGTCTTGAAGTGGCACTGCTACCTGCACTTCGGTGAAGACGTCGACGACCGGCCCCCGTCGATCCTGATCACTACCCTCGCTGCCCACGCCTACCAAGGGCAGAGCAATCTCGCACAGGCGCTGTTGTCCGTCACGCAGGATATGGACAGCTACATCGAGAAAGACGCTAACGGCAACTACGAGGTGATCAACCCCGCGCACCCGAAGGAGAACTTCACCGACAAGTGGAACGAGGCGGATACCGCACACCGTCAGGGGAAGTTCCGCTCCTGGCTGGACATCGCTCGCCGCGACCTCGAACTCGTCTACCAGCGCCAGGGAGACGGCATCCCGGCCCTCGTCGACCGTCTGGGTGAGGTGTTCGAGCGCGACGTCATCGTGAAATCCGCAGAGAACTGGGGCGCCAGCGTCCGGACGACCACATCGAACAAGAAGCTGATGGTCGCACGCGGTGTCGCCGGGCTGACCACGGCCGGATCCAGGACCGCGACGCTCCCGACTTTCTACGGCCGTGCGTACCACTGACAGGTGGGTCACCCTGGCGCTTCAGGCGTTCGACCTCCGTGCCCTTCTGCCCACGGCACAGAGCCGCATCCGGCACCAAACCAGCACGTTGACGTCGGTCTTCGAACTGCAGCCGACGACAGCATCCTGCCGGTACACCGTCCAGCTGTGCTACCGCCTGGGCTGGCGACCCGAAGTCCGCGTCATCAACCCGACGCTCCATACCCGCGAAGGAGTAGATCGGATCCCGCACACCTTCGACAACGATCTGCTGTGCCTGCACCTCGACGATGAGTGGCGGCCGACCATGCGGCTTGCCGACACCATCGTTCCCTGGGCCAGCGAATGGTTGTTCTACTACGAACTCTGGCTGACCACCGGTGTCTGGCACGGTGGCGGCCATGGTGAACAACCGGCAAGTCACGGCCGATCAGCATCGGTCGGTGATCACGCAAGGTAGCCGCAGCGCTCGATGCCGGCCATCCCCAGGGCTTTAGTTCAAAGAAAAGCGGCCCGGGAGTGTGCCCCCTCATCATATGTCTTCGGGCCACCAGTCGCGTTGGTAGTCGGGGTGGGTGTTGTAGACCTCGGCGAGGTGGCGGAGGACTGCCTCGTGCACGGCGAGTATGGCGGTGGCGCCGGGGTCGTCGGGGAAGGATCGGACGAGGTCGCGGGCTTCGTAGGCGCGGTTCATGATCCGGACCTTGGCTTCGATGTCTTTGAACGCTTCGGCGCGGCTGGTGTAGCGGCGGGTGGGGTTGGCGGCTTCCTCGTCCAGTCGTGCGTCGAGGAAGGCGGCGACGGCGTCGAAGAGCGCGAGGTTCACGCGGGGACGCTAGCGAGCGAGAGACCATACCTACCACACGGACAGCGATCTTCACCCGAATGGCCTATTGATCTTGGGAATAAAGATCGGCAGTCTGGAGGGTCCTAGGTTGTGATCTTGACTTGCCCGCGAGCTGACCGGGAAGGAGCGTAGCGCGGGTGGCGTCGGTGTCACAGCTTGGGCGTCACCGGGTTGACCGGCCGGACGATCGTACTCGTCTGGAGTTGAGGTCCTGGTGGCGCGCAGTGTTCCGGCCGTGTCCAGTGCACGTGGTATCCCTGGCGGGGTGTCTTGGTGGTAGAGGGTTCATGTACCGGCTATCTAGAGCCGGACCCCTTGAGGATCCGCGACAGTGCCCGAGACCGAAGGCTTCCGCGCTGCTGATCTTCTCGCCGTCCGGCGTTCTGATGATTCTTCGTGTCCACGCTCGTTGGGTGCGCGCCTGATCGTCGTACGCCGATCCTGGCCAACCTCCATCCCTCATGGTGCATGTCACAGGCGCGGCTGTGTCTCCAAACGGGACTCAAGCCTCTATTGCCTTGTGTGACGGGTTTGTTGGGTTGTCCGGGTGAACTTGGCTGCTCGGTGTCCAAAAACAGTGTTGTTTTTGGCCTCTTGGGGTGAGGCCGGGGCCTCGTCCGTCCCGCTCGCCGCACGGGATGTCCGGGCGGGACGGAAATCGGTCTGCAAAAACTGGCCGGGAGCAGCTTCAGAGCAGTGAGGACCGAAGGGAGCGGATGCCGCTGGTGTGACCGGGGGCGTGAGCATCGCGAGTGCTGGAGAACAACTGAACAGGAGATGTCTGTGGTCTCGCCTGTGCGGCGGGTGGGTTCGTGCTGCCCACCCGTGCCATCAACGCATGTCTACTCAGGAGATTTTTCCGTGCTACACAACAACTTTAACACGACGGGAATGGCAAGCGCGGCCCCGGCCGGGCCGGAGTCGTGCACGGGGTCGCCGGTGGCGCGGTTCGTGTGTGATCCGTGGCAGACGGTCAACGGGTTCATGGCGTGGGTGTCGCACACGCTGTGGTCGCTGCTTCAGGCGTGGTGGCCGCTGCTGGTCATCGCGGCCGCGTGCGCGTTGCTGGCAGGCGCGGTACTGGTGCGGGTGGTGCGGCAGCGCCGCGAACGGGAGATGGACGGAGCTCGGTTCTTCGAGATCACCCCGCCGCACCGGCTGCCCGCTGACGGTGCGGTGCCGTTGTGGCGGCTGCTCGCGGCGACACTGGCCGAACGGTCGTCCCGGACGCGGGTCGCGCTGGAGCTGTGGGCCGAGGGCGCCGACGGTCGCGTCCGCGCCGGGCTGTGGGTTCCCGGTGGCGCTCCGGCACACGCGGTCGGCCGTGCGGTGACGCAAGCCTGGCCCGGCTCCAAGCTGACCGAGACCACACCACCCGAGTTGCCTCGCGGAGCGGTCGCCGCGACCGAGCTGGTGCCGCGTGAAGGGCCGTGGGCGCCGCTGGTCGATCACCAGCACCGCCCCGAACGCGGACCCGTGGCGGTCGAAGACGAGTCGTTGCGGGCGGTGCTGGAGTCCCTGACCGACATCGCGACCGACGGATTGTTCGCCTCGGTGCAGGTGGTGGTGTCCCCGGCACGCGGCACCGGTCGGCGCGGCCGGGGTGCGGCGGGCCGGCGCGGACTGGCCGGATGGCTCGGCCTGGGGCTGCGCGGGCTGCTGCGCGGTGCGCTCAGCGTCGTGGAGATGTTCCTCTCGTCGTCTTCGTCGCGCGGCTCGGCGTCGGCGTCGCGAGCGACTGTCGAGGTTGATCCGGTCGTGGTGGCGCGGCAGCGGGCGGCCGAGGCCAAGCGGAAGGCGGGGCCGCACCTGCGGGCCACCGTTCGGCTGGTGGTCGCCGGAACCCACAAGGTGGGTCCGGCGCGGCAGGGCAGTCACGACCTCGCCGGGGTACTGGCCGCGCTGGCCACCGACGAGCATGTCACCGCTCGCCTGCGCGTCCGCCGCGCCGTGGGGAAGGTCGACCGCTACGAGCACGGACGCGGGTTCATCGCCAGCACCCGCGAACTCGCGGCGCTGTGGCACCTGCCGCACCAGCCGGGCAGCCACGGCCTGTCCCATCCGGAGGTGCCGCAGCGCAGGGCGGACCGTGCTCTTCCCCGCCTCGATGACTACCGCCACCGCCGAGGAAACCAGGGGCAGGACCGGCCTGATTCGCGGCGCGGTCGCCGCGACGGGTTCGGGGGTGAGCGGGATGCGGCCTGACACCCACCACCAGGACCATCAGGGCCACGGCGGTGCACGGTTGGTGGTCTCGCCGTTCGCGGACCCGGCTCGGCAGTCTCCGAAGCTGCTCGGCGCGACCACGACCGGTCTCGCCGAACTGGTCGGGGTCAGCGTGGCGGACGCGCGGCATCACCTTCACGTGCAGGGCGTGACCGGGGTAGGCAAGTCCACATGGCTGGCCCATCACGTGCTCGGCGAAGCCGACGCCGGGCGCGGCGTGGTGCTGCTCGACCCGCAAGGCGACCTCGCCACGAACGTCATCGACCGGTTGCCCGCCGACTGCGGGGATCGGCTGGTGATCCTCGACCCCGACGAACACGCAGCGCCGGCCGCGTTCAATGTCCTGCATGCCCCTGATCCGGCACAGCGGGCGGTGGTAGCCGATGGGGTGGTGTCGGTGTTCCGCCGCCTCTACGCCGCCTCCTGGGGGCCGCGGATGGACGACCTCATGCGCGCCGCCTGCCTCACCCTGATCCGCCGGGATGGCTCGACCCTGGCCGACATCGTCCCGCTGCTACAAAACGCCGGGTTCCGGCGTGAGGTGCTGGCCGAGGTCGGCGAACCGGAAGGGCTGGAAGGATTCTGGGCGGCGTTCAACGAGGCCACCCCGGCGCAGCGGGGCCAGCTGGTCGCCCCGGTCACGTCGCGGCTGCGGTCGGTGCTCACCCGCCCGTTCGCTCGTACCCTGCTCGGCGCGGCGCGGTCGAGTTTCACCCTCGCCGATGTCCTGGACGGCGGTGTTCTGATCGCCCGGCTCCCGAAGGGCGGGATCGGGGAGGACTGCTCGCGGTTGGTTGGGTCGTTGCTGATCGCTCGGCTGTGGCAGGAGATCACCCGCCGCGCCGCCCGCCCGCCCGCGCGGCGGCCGGACGCGACGATCGTGGTGGACGAGTGTCACAACTTCCTGCACCTGCCCATCGGCGTCGACGACGCGCTCGCCGAGGCCCGCGGCTATCGGGTCTCGCTCGTGCTGGCGCATCAGCATCAGGCCCAGTTGCCGCCGGATGTGCGCGAAGGGATCGACGCCAACGCCCGCACCAAGGTCTACTTCACGGTGTCCCCGGACGACGCCCGCCGCCTGGTGCGGCACGTCGCCCCGGACATCGACGAACACGGGTTGCGTCGGCGTCCGGCGTTCCAGGTCGTCGCCCGCGCCGTCGCGGGCGGCCGGGACATCCCCGCATGCACGCTGGACACCCTGCCGCTGCCACCCGCGCCGCCCGGCCGGGGCGCGGCGCTGCGGCGTGTGGCGCGGGCGCGGACCGGGCTGTCCCGGCAGGCGCGCAGCGAGGACGCCTCGGCGCGCAGGCTGGACGCCACACCCGCCGCCAGCACAGCCGCGCATGCGCTGCGGCAGCACTGGAACACCGAATCCGGCAATCCCTTGGGTGACGGCAATTCGGTGGACAACTCGGCAGGCAACTCGTGGGCAGCCTATGAGTTGCCTGCCGAGTTGCCGCCCGAGGCCGCCTAAAGCCCCTGCGTAGGTCCACTGTGGAGGAGCCATGCCCGTGCCCCAACTTTCTAGGAATACCTACCCCCAACCCCCGAGGGTGCAACTGCAACCCGCCAGCACCGGCGAGGCGCTGGTCCGCTCGCGCGGTCTGACCGACCGGGACATGTCGCTCCTGTCCTACCTGGACCGGCACCGCGTGCTCACCGCGCTCCAGGTGACGCGGCTGCTGTTCGGTTCGCCGCACCACGCCCGCCACCGCCTCACCGCCCTGTATCAGCGCGGGGTGCTGGCCCGGTTCCGGCGCGAGATCTGGCCCGGTTCCCAACCGTGGCGCTACACCCTCGGCCACGTCGGCGCGGCCGTGCACGCCGCCGCCACCGACACCCCACTCCCGAAACCCTCAGCGGTCACCGAGAAGGTTCTCCGGCTGGCGCACTCGCCGCACACCGAGCACCTGTTAGGCGTGAACGAGTTCTTCACCCGCCTCGCCGGGGCCGCCCGCACCCGCGACGGGTGCACGCTCGCGCAGTGGTGGCCCGAAACCATCACCGCCGACGCCTGCGGCGGGATCGTCCGCCCGGACGGCTACGGCGAATACACCGACCCGCACGGCACGATCGGGTTCTTCTACGAACACGACACCGGCACCGAAACCCTCGACACCCTCACCGACAAGATCACCAAGTACGCCGACCTCGCGCGGGCCGGCATCGGGAAGCCGGTCCTGTTCGGGCTCCCCCGCACGACGCGGGAACGGAACCTGCACGACGCCATCACCCGCCGATGGCCCGGTGGCGCACCGGTCCCGGTCGCCACCCTCGCCGCCGATCATCCGGCGCCGAACGAGCCCGCGACGGACCCGGTGTGGCTGCCCGCCGGGCAACATCGACGCCGCGCCCTCACCCAGCTCGCGGCACGGCTCGGGGCACCCGCACAGCGACACCCGGTGCCGCGACGGACAGCCGCATGAACCACACCCAACCCACCACCGATCCACACGGCCGCCGGTTATCGGCGGCGCGGCTGGCAGCGATGGCCGCTGCCCTCTCGGTTCCGGACGGCGGTTTCACCGTCGATCCCGTCACCGGAACCGACATGCGCACCGGCTACGCCGTCTCCGTCCACCCAGAGTGCGAACGCCGCTACCGCCGCCCGGTCACCGCCGACGATCTCACCGACTACCTCACCGACTACCTCACCCACACCCGAACCGCAAGCGCGCTGGCGATGCCGGGGCGGGTGTTCGGCGGCTGGCGCGACCCAGGCACCGGACGGGTCTACCTCGACGCGTCCGCTGTCGTACCCACCCTGGCCGCTGCATTCGTCCTCGGCCGCCGGGCTGGGCAGCACGCCGTGTTCGACCTTGCCGCCGAACGTCGATCCCGATCCCGCACCACGAGCGAGACGCCGCGAGACACCCGGTCTCGCCCGCCGTCCCGGTGCGAGACCGCGAGTCTCGGCCAGTCTCGCCGGTCTCGGGGCCGGTCCCGCACCTTGTCTCGCCCACTGATTCGGAGGTGACCAACCCACCACACGCGCACCCCGTCCGCCGACGCCGCCAAGGAGACACCCGCCGTGCCACCCGCCACGCCGCGCCCACCCCGCAACACCAACGACCCAGCCCACGCCGAAGCCGACAGCGACCCCGGCGGCGTGGTGCTGCCGTTCCGCCGGCCGTCCACACGAGACCGCCTGTGGACGGTTGAGGACATCGACACCGAACCCATGACCGCCCAGCACTACGACCAAGCAGTGACCGCGCTGGCCGCGCTCATCGGCCAGTGGAAAAACCGACGCGACACCAGCGGTAGCAACGAAAAGGCCGCCTAAACGGCCGAGATAACCCGTTGTGGCGCTTCACTTTCCCGCACGCATTTGGGACAATGGAAGCAACGGGGATCATGGCCGCGACCAGCGGTTTAAGTGAATTTTAGTAGCGTGCCGGGGACTTGCGGAAACCTTGCACAAGCCCGGTTTCACCGGTAAGTCCCCGGCACGCCCGCACCACACAGGGAGTCGGCACACCATGACGCGATCGGCGACGAAACGGCGCAGCCGCAAGACCACCCGCACCCTCGATGACCTCGACACGGTACGGGTCGGGATCTACGTCCGGCGTTCCACCGACGACGAACACCAGCCCTACTCCATCGAAGCCCAAGACCACCGCCTTAAGTCCTACGTGGAGTCACAACCGAATTGGCGATTGGTCAAGCGGTTTCCTGACGACGCGTCCGGCGCGAACACCGACCGCCCCGGGCTGCAATCCGCGCTCGCCGCCGCCCGCGCCGGGCTGATCGACGTGCTGCTGGTCTACCGAGTGGACCGGTTCTCCCGCAACCTGTCGGACATGGTGACGCTGCTGGACGAACTCGACGAGTGCGGGGTGGTGTTCCGCTCGGCCACCGAACCGTTCGACACCGCGACCGCCATGGGCCGGATGCTGGTGCAGATGCTCGGCATGTTCGCCCAGTTCGAACGCGACACCATCATCGACCGGGTCATCAACGGCATGGAACGCAAGCACGCCAACGGCAAATGGAAAGGCGGGAAACGCCCCTTCGGCTACCAGGTCGACAAGACCACCGACAAGCTGGTGCCCGATGAGTCCGAAGCCGTCATCGTCCGCCTGGTCTTCGACCTCTACACCCGCGACCGGCTCGGCACCCGCTCCATCGCTACGGCGCTTAACGACCGTGGTCACCGGACCACCACCGGCGGACGCTGGTCCGGACACCAAGTACTCCGCGCGTTGAACAACCGCGTCTATCTCGGGAACTCTCGTTCCGGGAAGCCACCAAGACCGGCACCCACCCCGCGCTCATCACGACCGAGACGTGGGAGAAGGCGCAAACAATCCTCGACGCGCGCGGCGAGTCCCACGCCCACCGCGCCGCGTCCGGCTCCGACTACGTGCTCACCGGCCGTCTGAACTGCCCGAAATGCGGCAAGGGGATGATCGGCACCCGGGCGACCGGGCGGAACAAGACCTACCGCTACTACACGTGCTGGAACCTGGCCCGCTACGACGCCAGCAAGTGCGACGCGAAACGCCTCAACGCCGACGCGGTCGACGCCGCGATCCTCGACGCGCTCGCCGACTTCTACCGCACCCGGTACGACCTCATCACCGACGCGATCACCGCCGAGCAAGCCCACCACCGGGCGGCGCACGCCGACCGGCGCGCCGAACTCGCGACCGTCCGGACGCAGATCACCAACACCGACCAGGCCATCGACCGCTACCTGACCGCGTTCGAGAACGGCACGATGGACGAAGAACTCGTCGCCGACCGCCTCACCGGCCTACGGGCACGGCTCAAGCAACTCCGCGTCCGCCGTGACGACCTCACCGCCGACCTCGACGACGGCCCCACTGCACCCGACGCCGCCGCTATGGCCGAGGTCGCCGACCACATCGGCGACGTGATCGCCGAGGGCAGCCACAACCAGACCAAGGCCCTGATCGAAGCCCTCATCGCACGGGTCACCATCACCGGACCCGACACGCTCAAGCCCGTGTTCCGCATCCCCCAACCCCGCAACGCAAACGAGGCCGCAACCGCCCTACCAGCGGAAACGGCCCCGAAAGGAGTGGTTCGCACAACGACTACATCGGTGGGGCGGGCGGGGCTCGAACCCGCGGCCAAGGGATTATGAGTCCCCTGCTCTAACCAACTGAGCTACCGCCCCCTGGCCCCGGCGCGCAGGCGGCACGGGGATTTGCATTTGCACAGAAGACCCAGTTCGCTTCAAGTTATCACAGCGGCCATCCGGGCAGATCCGGTAGGCCAAACAGGTTGAAGTGGCCACCGACCGGCGCAGCCTCGTCTAGGTTGCAAGGGCGTCGCCGCTGAACGGATTGGCGGGAGGGTCGAGCGATGGTCACCGCACCGCGAGCCACTCCGCACGGTCCGCACGCACTCCGGCTGGCGTTGCTGGACGCACTCACCGCCGGGGCGGGCCTGGGCTACCTGGCGCACCAGTACCGGGAGGCGCTCGTGGCGAACCTCGCGGCCATCGGCCTGGCTCTGCTGCTCGTGTTCGCGCTGGGCTACGTGGTCCGCGTGGCGGCGCGGGTCCTCCGGCGAGCGAACCGGCGCGTGGGTGCGATTTTCGCCGAGGAACTGCGGAAGCCGTCGCCGCGACCGCGGTGAGGGCGCGGATTCCGCTCGCTGCCGCCGATCGGTTGTCACGCCCGCGGAGGGATGCCGGTTTGTACGGCGCCGATGCAGTCTCCGTCCCATGAACCTCCCGACCACGCTGTCCCGCGGCCACGCTCGGGGCCGGTGCCGTGTTCGCCGGGACCGCCACCGCCGCCGACGGTGTGCCCGCCTCGCCCTACTTCGACATCACCCAGCGCTCCCACGACCCTCTTCCGCGGCAAGCTGCTCCCCGAGTCGCACCACGTCATGCAGGGCTTCGCCTTCGACAACGTGAACCGGCGGCTCTTCGTCGTCCAGGCGCGGAACGGCACCTCCGGCGACGACCTCTGCGTCAACCAACTCGGCTTCGGCGGCGAGGTGCTCGGCTCGATGCACCTGGGGCACGCCGGGCACGGCGTGTCGATCGGCGTGCAACCCGTCGGCACCGCCTTGGCACGCTTCAAGTTCGTCGACGGCGGAACATCTTCGGTGAAGAAACCACCGGATCGCCGTGCGCCGCAGTGAAGGCGGCAAGATGTGGTACAGCGTCTTCCCCCTCGCGAGCGCCGCCGCCGGGGACTTCTCCGCGCCGCCGGCGCACTTCCCGCGGCCGGCGCTGAGCACGGGCAGCGTGGTCTTCAAGGGCTACACCATCTTCGGCGACCATTTGTACACAGTGGACGGTGAGGGGCACGCCGACGCCGCGGACATCGACTCCTCCGTCACGCGCATCGACATGAACACCGGCACGGTGAAGAGCCGCGCGCCGGCGAAAGCCGGCTCTTCCTCGGTTTCGGCTCGCGCGGCAGCAGGGACAACGTCAACCGCTACGCCACCACCTTCGCCAAGAACGTCCTGGTGGGGTGAGGCGTTCACGCCACCCGGTACCAGCAGTTGGCGATCGGCCCGGCACTGCTCAGCTCCAGGGGCTCCAGCCGCACCCGCGTGCCGCCGGGACGGTCGAACAGCCGGACGCCGTCGCCGAGCAGGATCGGTGCCACGTGCACCAGGACCTCGTCCAGCAGCCCGGCTTCCAGGCAGCGCCGGGCCGTCGTGGCGCCCAGCACCGCGACGTACCCGTCCCCGGCCGCCGAGGACGCCGCCGTCACCGCCGTCCCGAGGTCGTCGACCAGGGTGAAGCCCGGTGACGGCGCGGCGTCGCGGGTCACCACGAAGATCGGGCCCTCCCAGCGGCCGCCGTACACCTTGCCCTCCGCCGTCGTCGCCGGCGCGTAGGTGTTGTGCCCCATCAGCACCGCCCCGATCCCGCCGATCACCCGCTCGACGACCGGGTTCGGCCCGGCGGGCAGCCCGGAGAGCCACGTCATGTCGTCGGCGGGGCCGGCGACGAAGCCGTCGAGGGACATCGTGATGTGGTAGAGGACCTTGGCCATGGGGTGCCACCTTTCCGTCGGGTCACCGGTACCGACGGGGGCGGCCGGGAAAACTCATCGGTCAGGCCGGGACGAGTTCCGGCGCCGCGGCCCGGGCGTACCGGCGGGCCAGCGTCGCGCAGACGATCAGCTGGACCTGGTGGAACAGCATCAGCGGCAGCACGATCAGCCCCACCTGCGCGTGCCCGAACAGGACCGTCGCCATCGGCAGGCCGCTGGCCAGGCTCTTCTTCGACCCGCAGAACACGATCGTGATCCGGTCGGCGCGGGCGAAGCCCAGCGCGCGAGCACCCCAGCCGGTCGCGCCCAGCACCGCCGCGAGCAGCGCGCAGCACACGACGGCGAGGACGAGCAGGTGGCCGGCGTCGAGCCGGTGCCAGATGCCCTCGACCATGCCCGCGCTGAACGCCGTGTAGACGACCAGCAGGATCGACCCGCGGTCGACCAGCTTGAGCGGCGCCGAATTGCGCGTGATCCAGGCGCTGATCCACCGCCGCGCGAGCTGTCCGGCGACGAACGGCGCCAGCAGCTGCAGCACGATCCCGAGCACGGCCGAACCGTCGACGCCGCCGCCGTCCCCCGACAGCAGCAGCGCGACCAGGAGCGGGGTGAGCACGATCCCGGCCAGGTTGGACAGCGACGCGCTGCAGATCGCCGCCGCGACGTTGCCGCGGGCGATCGAGGTGAACGCGATCGACGACTGCACGGTCGAGGGCAGCACGGCCAGGAACAGCACCCCGGCGGCGAGCTGCGCGGGCAGCACCGACGGCGGCAGCAGGAACAGCGCCAGGCCGAGCAGCGGGAACAGGACGAACGTGGCGGCCAGCACGACCGCGTGCAGCCGCCAGTGCCGCAGCCCGTCGAGGGCCTCCTGCGCGGACAACCGGGCGCCGTACAGGAAGAACAGCAGCCCGACGGCGATCGTGGTGGCGGTGCCGAAGCCGTCGGCGACCACTCCCGAGGCGGGCAGCAGCGTGGCGACCCCGACGGTGGCGAGGATGGCGGCGACGAACGGGTCGAGACGAAACCGGGACATGGATCTCCTTCCCCGGCAATTCTCGGCTAGGCCGTGGTCATTGTGAACCCCGATGACCGAACTTACTGTCATCGCGAATCGCGATAAAGTGGCCGGGTGCTGGACCCGCGCCTGTGCCGTTCGTTCCTCGCCGTCGCCGAGACGCGCAGCTTCACCGCGGCCGCGCGGCGACTGGGGGTCGGCCAGCCGACCGTCAGCCAGCACGTCCGGCGCCTGGAGCGCGACTCGGGCGGGCTGCTCTTCGCCCGCGACACCCACACGGTCGAGCTCACCGCGCGTGGGCAGGCGATGCTGGGGTTCGCGCAGACCGTCGTCGACACCGAAGAGCGCGCCGAGCGGCACTTCCGCGGTGCCGAGCTGCGCGGCCGCGTGCGCTTCGGCGTCTCGGAGGACTTCGCGCTCGGCGAGCTGCCGCAGATCCTGCACCGGCTGCGCCGCAGCCACCCGCTGGTGGACGTCGAGCTGACCGTCGAGCTTTCGGACGTCCTCGCGCAGCGGCTGCGCGCCGGTCAGCTGGACCTGGTGCTGGGCAAGCGCCGCCCGGGCGCCCACCACGGCCGGCTGCTCTGGCGGGAGCCCCTGGTCTGGATCGGCTCGGCGGCGACGGTGCTGGAGCCCGGCCGGCCGGTGCCGCTGGTGCAGTACCCGATGCCGTCGATCACGCGGCAGCTCGCCGTCGAGTGCCTCGAACGCGCCGGCCTGGAGTGGCGGGCCGCGTGCCAGACGTCGAGCCTCACCGGCCTGCGGGCCGCGGCGGCGGCCGGGCTCGGCGTCACCCTGCACGCGCGCAGCCTGGTACCCGGCGACCTCGTCGAGCTCGACGGCCTGCCCGAGCCCGGCGACATCGAGTTCATGCTGCTGGCCCGCGAATCCATGGAGGGCCCGGCCGCGGCCCTGGAAGAGTTCGTTTTGGACAGCGTGCGCCGTTAGTCCTCTTCGCCGGTCAGCAGTCTTCTGAGCCGCGCCAGCGCGCGGTGCTGCGCCACGCGGACGGCGCCCGGCGTCGAGCCCACCGCCGCGGCCGCCTCCTCCGCGGACAGGCCGACGACCACCCGCAGCACGACGATCTCCCGCTGCTTCGCGGGCAGCACGTCCAGCAGCCGCGCCAGCCGTTCGTTCAGCTCGAACCGCAGCGCGCGCTGCTCCGGACCGTCCGCATCGGACACGCCGTCGGGGACCTCCGGAACGGGGTCGGAGCGGTTGCGGGCCGCCGCGCGGTGCGCGTCGGCGACCTTGTGCTGGGCGATGCCGTAGACGAACGCGAGGAACGGGCGGCCCTGGTCGCGATAGGACGGCAGCGCGGTCAGCACGGCCACGCACACCTCCTGGGCGACGTCGTCGGCCGAGGCGAACGACCGCTCGTGCCGGCCGACGCGGGCCCGGCAGTAGCGCACCACCAGCGGCCGGATGGTGGCGAGCAGGCGGGCGATCGCGGCGCCGTCGCCGGCGATCGCGTCGGCGACCGGCTCGTCGTGGCGCCGCCAGTGCGCCGGGAACGCCTCCGCGGGCTGCGTCGCGGCTATCTCGCGGACGAGGGCGCGGCTGCGCACCCGGAGCAGGGTGCCCTCCACGTCGAGCCCGACGCGCAGCGAGTCGTGCAGCGCGGCGTTGGACTCCCGCAGCAGCTCGGTGATCGCGGGGTCCCCGTACTCGGTTGCCGGCATGGTGCTCACCCTTCCCTGTCCCGCTGGTCGCCGGGCCGGGCGACCCGGTGGCGCCTGAGGCGTTCCCGCACGTGGCGGAGGTTGGAGCGGACGGTCGCGGGGGCGATGCGCAGCGCCGTCGCGATCTGTGTGGGCGTGAAGCCATCGAGGGACCAGGCGAGGACCATCCGCTGCTGGCCGGGGAGGGAGGCGAGCAGGTCGATGAGCCCCGCGTGCTGGTCGACCAGGGCGGCCAGCTTCCCGTCGTCGTGCGGGTCGCCCGCCGCGGTCCAGTCCGTGCGCGCGTCGTCCGCGGCCTCGAGCAGCCGGCCGGCGACGCGGCGGACCCAGGCTCGCGGGTCTTCGAGGATCGGCCACGCCTCCAGCGCGTGCAGCATCGCTTCGGCGGCGATGTCGCGGGCCGTCTCTGCCTCGAACCCGGCCTTGCACAGGAACGCCACGAGCGGGGGGAAGTCGGCGCGGAAGAACGCGTCGAAATCGTCGCCGGCGCACACGGACACCCCCTCACCACCCCTCGCCTCCACTGGAACAAGTGCACTGGGGTGACCGCCAGGTGTAACGATTCGATCAAGACTGCCCGGTAGGAGTAATGGCCTGGTCCGGATCGGTGACGACCGGTGACGAATGGGCGCGGGCAACTCGGGTACCCGATCCGGATGACCCAGCGAGACACGATCCAGCGCCTGCTGGCCGAGGCCGGCCCGACGTACGCCGCCGAGGCCGGGATCAAGCTCGCCGACAAGCCGGCGCCGCTCTACCGGCTGCTGGTGCTGTCGGTGCTGCTCTCGACCCGGATCAAGGCGGCCATCGCCGTCGACGCGGCCCGGGAGCTGGGGGCCGCCGGCATGGGCACGGCCCGGGCGATGGCCGACGCGACGTGGCAGCAGCGGGTGGACGCGCTCGGCCGCGCGCACTACAAGCGCTACGACGAACAGACGGCCACGGCGCTCGGCGACGGTGCCCGGTACCTCCTCGAGGAGTACGGCGGGGACCTGAGACGGGTGCGCGCGGCCGCGAACGGCGAATTCCGGACACTGGCCCGGCTGCTGGCGAAGGTGCCGCGGCTCGGACCCGTGGGGGCCGAGATCTTCGCGCGCGAGGTGCAGCTGGTGTGGCCGGAGTTCCGTCCGCACCTGGACCGGAAAGCGTTGCAGGGTGCGGAGAAGCTCGGCCTGCCGACGCAGCCGGGGCGGCTGGCGAAGCTCGTCGGTCCGGAGGAGCTGGCGCACCTCGCGGCGGCTCTCGTGCGGGTCACGCTGGAGCGCGGTCTCGCCGATCGGGTGACGTGATCGACATCGAGATCCCGGGAAGAAAGGCGTACTCTCACGTGTTGCAGTCTTGGTTGCCCGGAGGGTGAGCCGGGAACCGAAGCCAAAACCCCTTGACCGACGTGGGTACGCTCGCGCGTCCGCCGCGGGTCAAGTCGGTTGACGCGCCACGACAATGGGAAACAGTAGAAGCAGAGGGAGGTGAACGAAGGAAATGGAAGCCACGATGACGGGCTGGGCGGAACTCGCGGCCTGCAAGGACGAGGACCCGGAACTGTTCTTCCCGATCTCCGCGGTAGGCCCCGGCGCCCGGCAGGCGGCGCAGGCCAAGGCCGTGTGCGCCCGCTGCCCGGTGCGCGCGGAATGCCTCGGCTACGCCCTGGACAACGGCCTCGACCACGGTGTTTTCGGCGGGACCACCGCCGAGGACCGACGCCGGCTGGCGCGTACCGCGCCGCAGCGGCACCGAGCAGCCTGACCCGCCGCCGGTGACCTCTTCCCGGCGGCCCGGAAGACGAACACCGAAATCGGAAGAATTTCTTTCCGGGTAGGTGTGCGCCCGGGCGGGTGATTCCCCGTGAATCACCCGCCCGGGTTTTTTCACGCCGTTCGCGGGTGACCGGTGCACTACTGAATGCGTGCACCGGTCATCGGCGCGCGGTGACGTGTGCGACAACCCGGGGGCATCGTGCTCATTCGTCCCGCCAGACCTCCGGCAGCCCCCACGCCGCCGCCGGGGCGGACTCGAAGGCGGCCAGGTCCGTGATCAGGCCGTGCTCGATCGTCAGCAGGGACACCCCGAACCAGCGGTACTCGTCCGCGCCCGGGCGCCGGAGCCAGGTCGCCACCGCGGGCTGGCGGTTGGCGCGCGTCGCCCGCATCCGGAAGCGGCCGACGCAGTGCGGTGAAGCCGGGTCGAGCGACAGCGACAACGCCCGGACGATCGCCGCCGCACTGCCGAACCACAGCTCGTACGGCGGCATGACGGCGCGGGCCTCCTCGTGCAGCAGCCGGGCGACCGCTTGGGGGTCGCCCTGTTCGTAAGCCGCGATGAACCGCTTGAGCAGCGCGGTCTCTTCGGCCGTCGGATCGCCGGCCGTCCACTCGGCACGGTGCGCGGGCAGTCGTTCACGCAGGGTCGCGCGGGCCCGTTGCAGCGCGCTGTTCGCCGACGCGACGCTCGTCTCGAGCAGGTCCGCGGTCTCCTTCGCCGACCAGCCGAGGACGTCGCGCAGGACGAGGGCCGCCCGCTGCCGCGGCGGCAGGTACTGGACGGCGGCGAGGTAGGCGAGCTCGATGGTCTCCCGTTCGACGACGACGGCGTCCGGCCCGGCCTCGTCCAGCAGCCGGTCCGGGACGGGCTCGAGCCACGGCAGATCGACGGCGGAGAGGGGACCGTCCGGCTCCCCGGCGGGGCCGAGCTGGTCGGGCAGCACCCGCCGCGGCCGCCGGGCGAGGACGTCGAGGCAGGCGTTGGTCGCGATCCGGTACAGCCACGTCCGCACGCCGGCCCGGCCTTCGAAGCGGTCGCGGGCCTTCCAGGCGCGCAGGAAGGTCTCCTGGGCGAGGTCTTCGGCATCGCTCAGCGAGCCGAGCATCCGGTAGCAGTGCACCTGGATCTCCCGCCGATGCCGTTCGACGACCGTCTCGAAATCCGGAAGGTGACCCACCCGGGCACGCTAGCGCACGCGGGGCTGCAAGACTGCCCGCGTGAGCGGAACGGTGCTGGTGCTGGGCGGACGCAGTGAGATCGGGCTGGCCGTGGCGGAACGCCTGGCCGGCGAACACCCGCGGTTCGTGCTGGCCGCCCGCCCCGGGACGGATCTCACCGCCGAGGTCGCGGCCCTGCGCGGAGCCGGCGCCGAAGCCGTCGAAACGGCCGATTTCGACGCCGACGACCTCGCCGCTCACGGCCCTTTCCTCGAGAAGGTGGCTGCCGAGCACGGGCCGCTCGACGTCGTGGTGCTCGCCTTCGGCATCCTCGGCGACCAGGCCCGTGCCGAAGAGGACGCCGCCCACGCCGCCGCGATCGTGCACACCGACTACGTCGCCCAGGTCGGCGTGCTGACCCACGCCGCGAACCTGCTCCGCGCGCAGGGCCACGGCAGCCTCGTCGTGTTCTCGTCGGTCGCCGGGGTCCGCGTGCGGCGCGCCAACTACGTCTACGGCTCGGCGAAGGCCGGCCTCGACGGCTTCGCGAGCGGCTTGGCCGACGCACTGCACGGCTCGGGTGTCCACCTCCTGCTCGTGCGCCCCGGGTTCGTCATCGGGCGGATGACCGAGGGCATGAGCCCCGCGCCGTTCTCGAGCACGCCGGACCAGGTGGCCGACGCGACCGTCGCCGCGCTGCGCAAGCGCCGCGGGGTCGTCTGGGTGCCCGGCGTACTCCGTCCCGTGTTCTTCGGGATGCGCTTGCTGCCGCGCGCGGTCTGGCGCCGGCTGCCGCGCTGACTGTGGCCACGGCCACAGCACGTTCTCGTGTGCGCGCCGGTACTTTCCGTCGCGAAATCGGCCGATCAGCTGGATTCAGCTCGGCCGATCGGGCAGCGTCACGAGCTTTCAACAACTTTCTCAGCTGATTCCCAGCTAACCCGGTGATCCTCGAAGGCGGGGTCGGAGGTTCACCACAGGGAAGCAAGGGGAAGTGCCGTGCTGTTGTCGTCCCGGGGGCGCCGCGTCGGCGGGCGGGTCGCGCTCGGCGTCGTGTCGGCGCTGGTGCTCGGCGCCACCGGGTACGCGTGGTCGCAGCTGAGCAAACTGGACGACGGCCTCGTCACCGCCGACGTCATCCCGCCCGCCTCGCAGGTGGACGAAGACGGCACACCGCCCGGGGAGCCGCTCAAAGTCGCCCAGAACATCCTGCTCGTCGGGATCGACGCGCGTACCGACGCGTACGGCAACCCGTTGCCACAGAACGTGCTCGACGCGTTGCACGCCGGAAGCGGCGACGACGGCGGCGACACCACCGACACGATGATCGTGGTCCACATCCCGGCGGGCGGCGCCGCGGCGACGGCGATCTCGATCCCGCGCGACTCCTATGTGGACATCGCGGGCGGGTACGGCAAGCACAAGATCAACTCGGCGTACAGCCGCGGCAAGAACGCCGCGATGTCCGGGTTGCGCGCCCAGGGCCTCTCCGGCGCGCAGCTGGAGGTGGCGGCGAACGAGGCCGGCGCGAAGACGGCGATCCAGACGATCGAGAAGTTCACCGGGCTGACGATCAACCACTACGCGGCCATCAACCTCGCCGGCTTCGACGCGCTGTCGCAGGCCGTCGGCGGCGTCGAGGTCTGCCTCAAGGCGCCGGTGCACGACAGCTACTCCGGCGCGGACTTCCCGGCCGGCTCGCAGACGCTGTCCGGGGCGCAGGCGCTCGCGTTCGTCCGGCAGCGCCACGGCCTGACCAACGGCGACCTCGACCGCATCGCGCGGCAGCAGGCGTTCCTGTCCGGGATGGCGAAGAAGGTGCTGAGCGCGGGCACGTTCACCGACCCGTCGAAGCTCTCCGCGCTGGTCGACGCGGTGCAGGGGTCCGTGGTGCTGGACAAGGGCTGGGACGTGCTGAGCTTCGCGCAGCAGCTGCGGGGGATGAGCTCGGGGGCGATCGCGTTCGCCACGATCCCGGTGCAGAGCCTCTCGCTGTCGACGCCGTCGGACGGCGACGCGGTGAAGGTCGACCCGGCGCAGGTCCAGCAGTTCGTGCGCACGGCGATCAGCACGCCCGCGGTCCAGGCCTCGGGCGGCGACACCGGCGGCGGCGTCAAGCCGGTGGCGGCGGCGACCACCACCCGGACGCCGGACACGAAGCAGCCGGCGACCTCGGCGGCCGCCGGCTGCGTGAACTGAGTCCCTCACACGAACGCGGACTGCCCGGTGATCGCCTTGCCGACGATCAGGGTGTTCATCTCGCGGGTGCCTTCGAACGAGTAGATCGCCTCGGCGTCGGCGAAGAACCGCGCGACGTCGTAGCCGAGCACGATCCCGTTGCCGCCGAAGATCTCCCGGCTCCAGGCGACGACCTCGCGCATCCGCGAGGTGACGAACGCCTTGGCCAGCGACGAGTGCTCGTCCTTGAAGATCCCCGCGTCCTGCAGCCGGGCGAGCTGCACCAGCATGCCCCACGACGCGGTGATGTTGCCGAGGCTCTTCACGAGCAGGTCCTGCACGAGCTGGAACCGGGCGATCGGCCGGCCGAACTGCTGACGCTCCTGGGCGTAGGCGAGTGCGGCTTCGTAGGCGCCGATCGCCACGCCGAGCGCCTGCCACGCGACGCCGCCGCGGGTGGCGCGCAGGATCTCCGCGACGTCGCGGAAGGAGTCGATGCCCTGCAGGCGGTTCGCCTCCGGCACGCGGACGCCGGTCAGGGTGATCTCGGCGTTCTCGACGATCCGGAACGCGATCTTGCCCTCGATCTTCTCCGGCACGAACCCCGGCATGTCCTTCTCGACGACGAAGCCCTTGACGTGGTTGTCGTCGACGTCCCGCGCCCAGACGACGATGTAGTCGGCGAAGGTCGCGTTGCCGATCCACTTCTTGGCGCCGTCGAGGATCCAGGTGTCCCCGTCACGCTTGGCGGTCGTGCGCATGCCACCGGCCACATCGGACCCGCCGAGCGGCTCGGTCATCGCGAACGCGCCGATCTTGTCCATCGCCGCCATTTCGGGGAGCCAGCGGTCCCGCTGTTCCTGGCTGCCGCCACTGTGGATCGAGTACATCGCGAGTCCGTTGTGGACACCGAAGAACGTCGCCACCGACGCGTCGGTGCGGCTCATCTCCATCGCCATCATGCCGGTGAGCAGGTGGCTGACCGCGGGCTTGTGCTCGCCGTAACCTTCGTACGGCAGGCCCGCGAGACCGGAGTCGCGGAACATCCCGATCAGTTCCTTCGGGAAGGTGCCGGCTTCCCAGTTCTCGTTCACCAGCGGCTTGACGTCGTTCTGCATGAACTCGCGCGTCCGGACGAGCAGCTTGCGCTCGTCGTCCGGCAGCAGCGCCTCGAAGTCGTAGAAGTCGGCGGTGAGCTTGTCCTTGAGCGGTTCCATGTCAGTTCTCCTCCACTGCGGTCAACACTGCGAGCTGCTTGCGGTCGCGCGTCTCGGCGAGTTCCGAGTACGTGGAGGAGCCGTAAGCCTGTTCGACGGCTCGGATGAGCCGTTCCTGCTCTTCGGGGCTCTGGCTGGGGTTGCCCAGCCCGGCCCACATCTTCTTCATGGACTTGCCGATGTGCTCGGCCATGTGCCGGTAGCCGCCCGGGCCGCCACCGAGGTGCGAGCCGAGGAACGGCCCGACGGTCGCCCAGCGGATCCCGAGCGAGTGGGTGATCACCGCGTCCAGCTCGGCCGGGGTCACCACGCCCTGCTCGACGAGGTAGATCGCTTCGCGGCTCAGCGCGTTCTGCAGGCGGTTGCCGACGAACCCGGGGATCTCCTTGCGCTCCACGACCGGCGTCCGGCCGAGGAGGGTGTAGAACTCGACGGCTTTGTGGACGGACTCCTCGCTGGTGCCCTCGCCGGGGACGACCTCGACCAGGGGGATCAGGTGCGGCGGGTTGAACGGGTGCCCGATGAGGACCCGGCTGCCGTCGATCTCGCCGGTGAACGCCGTCGAGGGGATGGCGCTCGACGAACTCAGCAGCAACGCGTGCTCCGGCGCTTCCTCGACCAGCTTCGCGAACAGGTCCTTTTTGAACTCGAGGTTCTCCGGTCCGTTCTCCTGCACGACATCCGCGTCGCGCACGGCTTCGGTGACGTCGGCGGCGACGTGGACCCGGCTCGCCAGCTCCTCGGCGGTCGTGCCGAGGTGCGGGGCGAACTTCTCCAGCGCGTCTTCCACGGCCTCGGCGAGGTCGGGGCGCGGGTCGCTGACGCGGACGGTCAGGCCGTGGTGGGCGAACAGCGCCGTCCAGGACAGGCCGATGGTGCCGGCGCCGATCACCGCCGCGGTGGTGAACTTCATGACCGAGCTCCCTTCAGGTAGTCGAAGACCGGCTTGACCGGGGCGAGCGTCAGGTCGGTGCGGATGTGGCTCGCGGAGACGACCTCCAGCACCGGCAGGTCGGCCAGCGGCGCCAGGACGTGCTGGAACAGCTGCAGCCGCGCGGGGCCGGTGTGGGCCTCCTTGACCACGACGTCGGTGATCTCGGTGCGGACCAGTTCCTGCACGCGCGGCGCGCCGTCGTAGCCCGGGATCGTCTTGAGCATGAACGTCGGGACGATGATCTGGCGTTCGGCCTCGCGGGCGTCCAGCTCGTGGTGCTTGTAGCCCATGGTCGCGGTCGCCACCCTGAGCGTCCCGTAGTCCAGCGTGCCCACCAGAACGCCGTTGTCGACGTAGAGGTTCGGGCTGCCCACGGTCTTCGGGTACGCGCTCACCTCGCGCCCGGACGCGGTGGCCGGGAAGTTGTCGAGGTACATCGCGTGCAGGTATTCGCCGCGCTCGCCGTCGAAGCTGACCTCGATCGCCTGGCCGGACTCGGTGTACGGGCCGTAGCCGGAGACGTCGCCCATCTTCATGACCTCGAAGCGCACCAACGGTTCTTCGACCTTCAGCGGCTCCGGCACGACGGCGCGCAGGGCGTCGGCGTCGGTCCGGTAGACGATGTTCAGGTACTCGCGGTCGGTGAACCTCGGGACCACGGGCGCGAACGCCGGGGCGGTCAGGGGAGTGGTCACGTGCCTGCGGACTTCGTCGATCTTCATGGTTATTCGCCTGTCCACTTCGGAGCGCGGCGCTCGGCGAAGGCGGTCATGCCTTCGCGGACGTCGGCGGACTGCATCAGTTTCTTCGTTTCTTCGCGCTGCAGGGCGAACGCCTCGGCCTCCGAGCCGCGCACGATCTTCTTCACGGCGGCCAGCGCCAGGGGCGCGTTCTCCGCCAGCTTCTCGGCCAGCTGCAGCGCGACGGCGGCGGCGTCCCCGCTCGGCGTCACGCGGTTGACCAGGCCCAGCTCACCCGCGCGGCGGCCGGTGACGGGCTCGCCGGTCAGCAGGAACTCCATCGCCAGGTGGTGCGGGATCCGCTTCGGCAGCCGGATCACGCCGCCGCCCGCGGCGATCAGGCCGCGCTTGACCTCGGGAAGACCGAACTTCGCGTCTTCCGCGGCCACGATCAAGTCGCAACCCAGGGCCAGCTCGAACCCGCCGCCCATGGCGAACCCTTCGACGGCGGCGATCAGCGGCTTGGTCAGCTCGGCTTCGGTGAGGCCGCCGAACCCGCGTCCCGGGATCTCCGGGGACTCGCCCTTGAGCGCGGCCTTGAGGTCCATGCCGGCGCTGAAGGTGTTCTCGGCGCCGGTCAGGACGCCCACCCGGAGCGCCGGGTCGGCTTCCAGCTCGTCCAGAGCGGCCGCCAGCCCGGCCGCGACGGCGGCGTTCACCGCGTTGCGGGCCTGCGGCCGGTCGATGGTGATCAGCAGGGTGCTGCCGATCCGCTCGGTGCGTACTTCGGTCATCGTCGTGCTTCTCTCAGTTCAGTTCCGCGAGGACTTCGGCGGTGTCCTGGCCGGCCAGCGGGGCCAGGCGGCGGATCGAGCCGGGCGTCGCGGAGAACTTCACCGGGATGCCGACCGTGCGGATGGCGCCCTCGCTCGGGTGCTCGACGGTGTCGAGCAGGTGGCCGTCGCGGACGTACGGGTCCTCGTGGGCCCGGTCCAGTTCGAGCACCGGCGCCATCGGGATGCTGTGCTTCGCGCAGACCTCGGCCCACTCGCCGGTGGTCAGCGCCGGGGCGCACGCGGCGATCTGCTCGGTCAGCCACTCGTTGTCGGCGCGGTCGATGGTGTCGCCGTTCACGCGCGGGTCCGCGGCGAGGTCCGGGCGCCCGGCCGCGGCGAAGAAGTCGCGGAAGTTGGCCGGGTTGTAGGGGATCACGCAGGCCAGGCCGTCCTTGGTGCGGACCGCGGCGTGGCCCTTCGTCATCGACAGCCCGAAGCCGGTGGGGCCCTCGGCCGGCTCGTACGTGTGCCCGGCGAGGTGCTCGACCAGGTTGAACGCGAGCAGGGTGTCGGTCATCGGGATCTCGATCTGCTGGCCCTGGCCGGTCCGGTCGCGGTGGACCAGCGCGGCGAGCACGCTGTAGGCGATGGTCAGCGAGGAAACCTTGTCGCCGATGATCGTCGGCAGGTAGACCGGCTCGCCGAGCGCGCGGTTGGCGACGTCGACCAGGCCGGAGGAGGCCTGCACGGTCTCGTCGTAGGCGGCGTTGCCGGCGCGGTCGGAGTCGCCGCGGAAGCCCTGCGCGTGGGCGTAGACCAGGCGCGGGTTGCGCTCGGCGACGTCGGCGTAGTTCAGGCCGAGCCGGCTCAGCGCGCCGGGGCGCATGTTGGTGATCAGCACGTCGGCGGTGTCGATCAGCTTCAGCGCCTGCTCGCGCTCGGCCTCGTCCTTGAGGTTGAGGGCGACGCTGCGCTTGTTGCGGTTGACGTTCAGGTTCAGCGGGGTCATGCCCGGCGTGGTGCGGTACTGGCCCACCCGGACGGTGTCCGCGGGGGACTCGATCTTGATCACGTCGGCGCCGAGGTCGCCGAGGATCTGGGCCGCGTACGGGCCCATGACCACGGTCGAGAGGTCGATCACCCGCACGCCGTCCAGCGGGCCGGTCGCGGTGCCGGTGGAGTCCGTCATCATTCGTCCTTTCGCACCTTGCTGTTTCGCTCTACTTGCGAACGTAGGCGCGGGCGACGCGAAAGGGAATGATCATGATACGAACAATGGTGTGACCGCAGCGGTCATACCATTTCTAGATGGTCAGCGGCTCGGCGAAGATTTCTTTCGCGGCTTCGACGAGTTCTCGCAGGTCGCCGTCGCTGCGGTCGCGGCGCCAGAGCAGGCCGGTGTCCAGCTGGGGGCGGAAGTCGGTGAAGGGCAGGACGATGACGTTGTCGAGCCGGTAGCCGTGCATGGGCGATTTGCCGTCGAGCATGGAAATGGAAAAGGCCTCGCCGCTGGAAATGATTTCGGACGTTCCACCGTAACCGGTGTTCGTCAGCCGGATGCGTTTCTTGACGCCCAGCTCGTTCAATTGGTGGTCGAGCTGGTCGAAGTACGCCGGGGTGATTTCCCCAGGTGAGGCGACGTACGGGAATTCGGCCAGCTCGGCGAGGGAAACGGAGTCGCGCCCGGCGAACAGGTCGGCCGGCACGACCGCGCCGAGCCGTTCCGACATCACCGGCACCTGCTCCAGTGCCGGGTCGGTGACCGGCAGCCGGGCCAGGGTGAGGGCGAGCTTGCCCTCGTGCACGCCCTGGACGAGGTCGGCGGTGGTGCCGGGCCAGCGCTTCAGCTCGTAGCGCGCCTTGACCCGCCCGGCGAGGGCGTTGACGCGGTCCCGCAGGTCGGGGTGCACGCCGGCGGGCATGCCGAGGAAGACGGTGCTGCGCTGCGGCTCGGTCGCCTCCTTGAGCCGCCACGGGATGGCGCTCACCTGCTCGAGGACGTCCCGGGCCAGCGGCAGCAACGCGGTCCCGGCGGCGGTGAGCGTGACGTGGTGGGTGCTGCGGTCGAACAGCTGCTGCCCGAGCTCGTGCTCGAGGTCCTTGATCCGCTGGGACAGCGGCGACGCGGCCATGTGCAGCTTCCGGGCCGCGGCCGAGAAGTTCAGTTCCTCGGCGACCGCGACGAAGTAGCGCAGGTGCAGCATCTCCATCCCCCGACCCTAACGACCAGACGTGATGCCCCTCCAATCACGCGAGATGCCCTTCCGATCACGCGAGACACGCGCCCAATCACGCGAGATCCGTCCCCGGTCACGCGAGCTGCGCGTTCAGTGCGCCGCAGCACCGCGGCGGACCAGTGCCAGCAGCCGGCCGGGCTCGCCGCCGGACAACGCGATGCCGGTGGCGAGCAGCAGGAGGTCGAGTTCGGTGACGTCGGGGGCGACGGCGCCCGCGGCCCGCGCGCGGCCGAGCAGCGCCGCGGCGGTCGTGGTCATCGCCGCGTGCCAGCCGGCGAACAGGCTTTCGTGCTCGCCCGCGGGGTCTGCCAGCGAAAGCGCGAGGGCACGCTTCGTCCGCACGTGCTCGACGAAGAGTCCGAGCCAGGCGAAGAGCGCTTCGCCGGGGTTGTCGGCGTCGAGGTCCGCGCGGCTTCGCAGCTCCGCGACTTCGTCGGCGTACACGGCGACGACCAGCTCACGACGGTTGGGGAAGTGCCGGTACATCGTCGCGTTGCCGACGCCGGCGCGGCGGGCGACGCGGTCGAGCGGCGCGTCGGGCCCGTCCTCGGCGAAGACCTCCTTGGCGGCGGCGAGCACCAGCGCCTGGTTGTCCCGCGCGTCCGACCTGCGGGCCCGTGCCGTCATCCTGCTCCCTTGCCAAGTGGGGACATCCCCGGTTAGCGTAGCCGAACATTAACCGGGGAAGTCCCCACTTAAGGAGCGAGCATGGACGCCGCCGAAGTTCACCGCCGCCTGATCGCGTTGACGCCGTTCACCGCGGAGAGCGTCGCCGAAGGCCTGCGCTACATCGACCCGCACGTGGTCGACCACCGCGGCGGCGCGGGCGGCGACCACCACGGCATCGACGCCTGGCGGGCGAAGTGGGAGGCCATGCTCGGCGGCGAGTTCTTCGCCGACTTCCGCGACGTCGGCGTGCGGGTCGAGCAGAACGTCGCCGACGGCGAGTTCTCGGTGAACCGCTACACGAGCACCGGCACGCAGATCTCGACCGGCCGCAGCTACGCCGTGACGAGCATGGACATGATCCGCGTCCGGGACGGCCGGGTGGTCGAACACTGGGCCCTCATGGACGTCACCGACCGCGCGGCCCAGCTGGCCCCGCCGGCGTGACACCGGATCCGGCGCACGGAAACGGTCGGTTCGCGCGCCTGGAGGGTCGGCTCCCGTGATCCGGGGCGTGACTCGCGTGATCAGACCCGCATCTCGCGTGATTGAGCGCGTAACTCGCGTGATTGGAGGGGCATCACTCGTGATTGGAGGGACGACACGCCGTCAGCCTTGGGGGACGGACGCGGCCAGCGGGAGCGTGATCGTGAACGCCGCGCCGCCCTCCGGCGCCGGGCCCGCCGTCAGGGTCCCGCCCATGCGGGTGACCAGGCCGTGGACCAGGGCCAGCCCGATGCCCGACCCGACCGGACGGCGGTCGCGGTAGCGCGCGTTCAGCACCCCGCGCTCGAACGCCACCGGGTAGTCCTCCGGGGCCAGGCCGGGGCCGCCGTCCCGCACCGAAAGCCGCGCCGAGACCCCGTCGGAAGAAAGCGAAAACACCATCGGCGCCCCGCCCGGGGTGACCCGCAGCGCGTTCTCCGCCAGCCCGTCGACCACCTGACGCAGCCGCCGCGCGTCCGCGAGCACCGGCACCGGCCCGGCCGGCACGTCCACGAGGAGCCGCACGTCCTCCCGGGCGCACCGCAGCTGCCACACCTCCGCGCAGTCGCGGACCAGCGCACCCGAATCCAGCGGGGCGATGTCGAGCCGGAACTCGTCGGCCCCCAGCCGCGCCAGCTCCAGCAGGTCGGAAACCAGCCGCTCCAGCCGCGACGCCTCCCGCTGGATGGTCTGCCCGGCCCGGACCGCGTCGTCCCCCGCCGCGACGCCGTCCGCGATGGCCTCGGCGAACCCGGTCACGGCGGTCAGCGGCGTCCGCAGCTCGTGCGACACCGACAGCAGGAAGTCCCGTTGCCGCGCTTCGCTCACCGCGAGCGCGTCCGCCAGCGAGTTCAGCGACCCGGCCACCTCCGCCACCTCGCGCGGCCCCTCCACCGGCACCCGCACGTCCCGTCGCCCGGCCCGCAGCGATCCCGCGGCAAGAGCGGCCCGCCGCAGGGGACGGCCCAGCAGCCGGCCCGAGAAGAAGCCCGCCAGCGCCGCCACCAGCAGCCCGATGCCCAGCGCGAGGGAAATGCTGCGCACCAGCGCACGTTGCGTCGCTTCGGCGCTGCGCGCGGGCAGGACGAGCGCGAACCCCGCCCCGCGCGTGCCGATCACCCGCGTCTCGACCAGGTACTGCGTACCCGCGACCGTCACGCGCGTGGAATGCCGGGCCGCGAGCCCCGCCTTGGCCGCCGCCTGCACGGCGACCGCATCGCCGGCCGGCTGCCCGCCCGCGCGCCGGACCACCACGGAGATGCCCTGGCCGCGCACGACGTCGGCCACCTTGCCCACGCCGAGCCGGTTCCCGATCCCGGTCTCGTCCAGCTGCGAGGCGAGGACGTCGGCCTGCGCGGCCAGCGACGACTGCAGCACGTTGTCCGCGGTCGTCCGGATCAGCCGCGCCGCGACGAGCCCGGCGACGATCACCGCCACGCCCGCGACGGCGAGGCACACCAGTGTGATCCGCCCGGCCAGGGTGCCGCGGTACCTCATGCCGGGTCCGCCGCGTAGCCGATGCCGCGCACCGTCCTGATCGGACTGGCGGGACCGAGTTTCGCCCGCAGCTGCGCCACGTGGACGTCCACCGTGCGCGTGCCCGCCGCGGCGGCGTACCCCCAGACGGCGCTCAGCAGCTGGTCGCGCGAAAGCACCTGCCCCGGGTGCCGGAGCAGGTGCGTGAGGAGGTCGAACTCGGTGGACGTCAGGGAGACCTCGACGTCTCCCGCCCAGGCGCGGCGGCTGGTGACGTCGACGCGCGCGCCGCCCACGGTGAACGTCTCCGCGGCCGGCGTCGCCCCCGACGCGCGGCGCAGCACGGTCCGGACCCGGGCGGCCAGCTCGCGCGGGCTGAACGGCTTGGTCAGGTAGTCGTCGGCACCGATCTCCAGGCCCAGCAGGCGGTCCAGTTCGTCGTCGCGCGCGGTGACGAACAGCACCGGCGTCCAGTCCCCGGCCGCGCGCAGCGCCTTGCAGATCTCGATACCGTCCATTCCGGACAGTCCGATGTCGAGCACGATCGCCACCGGCTTGAGCCGCCGGACGGCGTCCAGCGCCCGGCCGCCGTCGGCCTCGACGTGCACGCCGAAGCCGTCGCGCTTGAGGTAGAGCGCCGCCAGCTCGGCGATCGCGGCCTCGTCCTCGACCACGAGGACGAGGCCGCGCCCCGGTGACCCCATGCCTGCTCCCGTCTCCGCCGTCACTGACGGGGAGACGCTAGCCGGTCAGGGCGAGCCATCGCTGTTCATGTCGGACTCGACGCCGTTGAGCGTCGACTCGATCCCGCTCAGCTCGGACGACGCCGGGGAGGAGCCGGAGTCCGGCGAGCCCATCAGGTTGTCGCGGCAGGCCGAGCAGCCGAGCGCGATGAGCGCGGCGGCCCCGACCGCTGCCGCGATCCTCGCCGCCCTCACTTGGTCGGCGCCGGGGCCGCGGGCTTGCAGTGCGCGGACGCGAAGGCGTCGAGCTTCTGCTTCGCCGCGTTCAGCTCGCCGACCTTGCCCTGCCGCTTGGTGGCGCGCTCGTCGAGCTTCGTGGCGCGGTCGTTGTGCCCCGCGGCGCGCTGGTCCTGGGCGCGCGCCTTCAGGTTGGCGACCGAGCCGGCGACCTCGGGACCGCCGTTGATCCGCTTCTGCAGGTTTTCGGCCCGCTTCTGCAACTTCGGCACCCAGTCGCCGCAGACCTGCTGCGACTCCTCGGGGCTGAGCGTGATCGGCGCGACCGGCGCCGGCGACGTCGTCTGGGCCGAGGCCAGCGGCGCCGCCACCAGCAGGCAGGCCGCGCTCCCGCAGCCCGCCAGCGCCAGCCGCGTCCAGGTGGTTCCTCGCATGTCGTCTCCCTCGTGTCGTGCTTACGGGGAGAACTCTGGCGGGGTGGTGTTCGGAGGGCGTCCGCCTAGTGTTCGGACTCTGTAAAGGCACGGTCGAACAGGGCCTGGAACTTCGCCATCGCGGCGTCGACGGCCTCGCGGTCGCCGGTCGTGACGAGGTCCAGCAGCAGCCCGCGCGTGACGGCGAGGCCGAGCCGGGCGTGGGCGGGCCGGTCGGCCTCGGGGACGCCCCGCTCCGCCAGCAGCTCCTCGATCGGGCCGAGCCAGTCCTGGATGACGCCGTCGAGGAACCCGGTGGTCCCCGGGGTGCCGCCGAGGGCTTGGCCGTAGAGCTGGAAGAAGAGCTTTTCGTTGGCCCGCAGGTCGTCCGCGGTCAGCCGGTGCCAGAAGTCCGCCGGGTCGAGATCGGCCAGCGCCGCCCGCTGCCGGGCCTCGACCTCCCGCGCCACCGCCGTGAGCAGGCCTTCCTTCGAGCCGAAGTGGTAGATCAGCATGCGGTGGCTGGTGCCGAGGCCGGCCGCCAGCGCCCGCAGGCTCTTGCCCGCGCCGCCGTGGTGGGCGATGTGGTCGATCGCCGCGTCGAGGAGCTGCGCGCGCGGGCTTGTGTCGATCATGTACCAGATGGTACACGTACCAAATGGTACAGAGAATCTCGGTCCGCGGGGTGACGCCCGCGGACGCCGACACCGTGTACGCGTTGCTGCGGGACGGCGCGAGCTGGCCCCGCTGGTCGCCCCTGGGGTCGTTCGAGCTGGTCCGCGAAGGCGAGGACGAGCCGGAAGGCCTCGGCGCGATCCGGCTGTTCCGGACCGGCCGCATCCGCTCGTACGAAAAGATCGTCGCGCTCGAGCCCGGCCGCCGGTTCGGCTACGCGCTGGACCACGGCCTGCCGCTGCGGGACTACGTCGCCTACGTAGATCTCTCCCCGTGCGACGGAGGCACGGAGATCCACTGGCACTCGACGTTCACCGCGAAGATCCCCGGCACCGGCTGGTTCTACCGCCGGTTCCTCGGCCGTTTCATCGGGCGGGTGGTCGCCGGGCTGGTCGACGCGGCCGGGGTGCGCGCGGCCCCATAAAGTGGGCGCATGTCAGCGCCACGACGGGGATCGACCGGCCGCACCCAGGAGGAACGCAGCGCGGCGATGCGCGTCCGGCTGCTCGACGCGACGATCGACTGCCTCGTCGAGTACGGCTACGCGGGCACGACGACGACGCGGGTGGCCGACCGCGCCGGCGTCACGCGCGGCGCGCAGGTGCACCACTTCCCGACGAAGGCCGACCTGGTGACCTCGGCGGTCCGGCACCTGGCGGAAAAGCGCACCGAGGTCGCGATGGCCGAGCTCGACCGCCTCCGCGCGTCCAGCGACCCGGTCGGGGACGCGCTGCAGCTGATGTGGGAGATGCACCAGGGGCCGGTTTTCTCGGCGACGGTCGAGCTGTGGGTCGCCTCCCGCACCGACCCGGAGCTGCGCGGGCAGATGGCGGCGGTCGAGCCGATCGCGACGTCCAGCCTGGTCGAGTTCGGCAAGGCGCTGCTCCCGGAGCACGCGGCGCACCACGAGTTCCTGCACGCGGTGTACACGGCGATGGACGTCGTGCGCGGCATCCTCATCGCGAGCTGGGCGACGCGGGACCAGCAGGAGCTGGAGGCCCGCTGGGAGCGCGGCCGCCGGCACCTGCGCCTGCTGTTCACGACGTTGCTGGCCGCTACCGCCTGAACGGCGTGTTACTCTCCCCGGGAAAGTGAGGTGCCCGTGGGACCGGACCCGTACGACCGCAACTGCCCGACCCGCCAGCTGCTCGACCGCATCGGCGACCAGTGGACGGTGCTGATCGTCGGCGCGCTGAAGGACGGGCCGCTGCGGTTCACCGAGATCGGGCACCGGGTGGACGGCATTTCGCAGAAGGTCCTGACCCAGACGCTGCGCAGCCTGGTCCGCGACGGGATCCTGACCCGCACGGCGTACGCGGTGATCCCGCCGAAGGTGGAGTACGAGCTGACGACGCTGGGCCGCAACCTGTCCGAGCCGCTGGAGGTGCTGGACCAGTGGGCCCGGCGGCACATGACGGCGGTCCAGGAGGCCCGGGACGCCTACGACGCGGAGCACACGCCCGCCACCGCCTGACAGCTCAAGGACAACTGGCGCTCGCGGGGGGCGGCACGCCTCCCGGGACGCGACACTCGTCGGCGTGTTCGCCGTGCTCAACGAGACCGTGCCCACGCCGGGGTGGGAGCTCGCCGGGATCACCGCGCTGGTGGCCGCCGCGGTGGCGACGCCTTCGTTCGCGGCCCCGGCCACCGGCACCCGGAGCCTGCTGACCGGGGCCAACGTCCTGGGCACCCTGGTCCACGAAGGTGGTCACGCCCTGGTGAGCCTGCTGACCGGCGGGGGTGTCTTCCGCATCGCGATCACCGGGCCGGAATCCGGCTTCACGCAGCCGAGGAACCCGGCGCCGCCGCTCGCGGGCATCCTGACCGCCGCCGCCGGCTACGCCATGCCGCCGCTGGCCGGCCTGGGGATCGCGGCGCTGCTGCACCGCGGGCTGGTCCCCGCCGTGCTCACCCTGACCACGGCCGCGATGGTGTTCATCGCGCTGTTCGCCCGCGACCTGCTCACCTTGGCGTCGGTCGTCGTCACCGGGGCGATCGCGTACTCGGCCGTGCGCTGGGCGCCGGCCTGGCTGCAGAACGGCGTCGCGTACGCCGAAGCCTGGCTGCTGCTGACCAGTGAGATCGGCGGGCTCCGGGCGCTCGTCGCCAACCGGCTCCGCGGCGGGTTCCGCGGCCGGCAGGACGACGCCGCCCTGCTCGCCCGGTTCACCGGAATCCCCGCTTTCGTGTGGATCGCCGCGTGGTTCGCCCTCATCGGCTGGGCGGTGTGGCACGCCGTGCCGCTGCTGTGGCCGTGACCGCGTCCGTTCGGTGCCCGCCGAAGCGTCGCCCGCCTAGGTTCGGGCCATGGACGAATTCCGTGCCCTGCACGTCCCCGGTTCCCCGCTGCTGCTGCCGAACGCGTGGGAGTTCGGCGTCGGCGCCTTCCTCGCCGCGCAGGGGTTCCGCGCACTCGGCACCACCAGCCTCGGCGTGTCCGCGGCGGCCGGCGAGCCCGATGGCGCGCCGTCGACACGGGACGCCACCGTCGCCCTGACCCGCCGCCTGACCCGGCTGGACGTCCTGGTCAGCGTCGACATCGCCGACGGCTTCAGCGCCGACCCCGCCGCCGTCGCCGATCTCGCCGCGGAGCTGGCCGACGCCGGTGCGGCCGGTGTCAACCTCGAGGACGGCCGGGCCGACGGCTCGCTCGCCCCGGTCGAAGACCAGGCCGCGCTGGTCGAGGCGGTGAAGGACCGCGTGCCGGGCCTGTTCGTCAACGCCCGCACGGACACCCACTGGGCCGGTGACCGCTCGCTCGAGACCGCCGAGACGCGGATCAAGAGCTACGCGGCGGCGGGCGCCGACGGCGTCTTCGTACCCGGCCTGGCCGAACCGGCGGACGTGGAGCGGATCGTCGCGGTGGGGCTCCCGGTGAACCTGCTGTTCCTGCCCGGGAAGGTCACCTTCGCCGGGCTCGCGGAGCTGGGGGTCGCCCGGGTCAGCCTGGGCTCGCTGCCGTACCGCATGGCCCTCCGGGCGGCGGCCGGGACGGCGCTGGCGGTCCGCGACGGCGGCGAGCTGCCCCCGAGCCCGCCGAGCTACGCCGACGTCGTCGCGCTGCTGCCGTAATCGGGTTGCCCCGGTCTGCGAGCCTGAAAACCATGCGCGCCTTCGGAACCGACTTCGCCGTCCCGCCCGGGTACCTGAACACGCCGAGCGTCGGGATCCCACCGGCCCCGGTGGCCGCCGCGGTGGCCGGCTCGGTCGAAGCCTGGCGGACCGGCGCGACCCGGCCGGGGGACTTCGACGCGTACGTCGACCGGTCCCGGGCCGGATTCGCCCGCCTGCTCGGCGTCGAACCCGGGCGCGTCGCGATCGGCGCGTCGGTTTCGCAGCTGGTCGCGAACGTCGCCGCCGCGCTGCCCGCCGGCACCCGCGTGCTCGCCGCCGAAGGCGACTTCACGAGCGTGACCTTCCCGTTCGCGGTCCAGGACGGCACGGTGACCGAGGTCCCGCTGGAGCTGCTGCCCGAGCGGGTCGAAGGCCACGACGTCGTCGCGGTGAGCGTCGTCCAGTCCGCCGACGGCCGGATCGTGGACCTCCCGGCGCTGCGGGCCGCCGCCGAAGCGGCCGGGGCGGCGGTGCTGCTCGACGCCACCCAGGCCGTGGGCTGGCTGCCCCTGGACGTCGCCTGGGCGGACTGGGTGGTCGCGGCGGGCTACAAGTGGCTGCTGTCCCCGCGCGGCAGCGCGTGGCTCGCCGTGCGGCCGGACGCGGGGGAGCGCACCCGGGCGGTCGCGGCCAACTGGTACGCGGGGGAGGACCCGTGGGCCACCGTCTACGGCCTCCCGCTGCGCCTGGCCGGCGACGCCCGCGCGTTCGACCTCTCGCCGGTCTGGCTCGCCCAGGTCGGCGCGGCGGCCGCGCTGGAGTACTTCGGCGGTCTCGACCTCGCGCAGGTCGCCGCCCACAACACCGGCCTGGCCGACCAGCTGCTCGAGAAGCTCGGACTGCCCCCGCGCGGTACCGCGATCGTCTCGCTCGACGCCGACCCGGAGCGGGTCGCGGCGGCCGGGATCGTCTCGAGCGTCCGCGGCGGCCGGGTGCGGGTCGGTTTCCACCTCTACAACACCGCTGACGACGTCGAACGCGTCTTACCCGCATTCGAGTGAACGCCGCCGGGGCGGTGAACTACCGTATGGCCCCGTGGTTGGTGCGCATTTCACCCCAGGCCCGTCCGACACGGCCCCGCTGGGCGCGGTGCCCCCGCAGCCCCGGCCGCCCGTGCCGGGACCGCCGGCGCGCGACACCCGGTCCCTGCTGCTCAGGGGCGCCGGGCTGGTCGCGATCGCCGTCGTGTCCGGGTTGCTGTGGTTCCTGATCCGGCACGACTCGACGCCGGACGAGCCGGTCGCGCAGCCGCCGGCCCAGAACACCGGGCAGTACCAGTTCACGCTGGTCGCCGGGCCGGCGAAGTCCACCGAGTGCGCGACGAAGTCCTACGGCAAGACGCACGACTTCTTCGTGGACAACGAGTGCCAGTCGCTGGTGCGCGCGCTCTACACGACGGAGTCGGGCGGCGCGAAGGCGCTGGTGTCGGTGGTGCTGGTCGGGATGCCGGACTCGGGGAAGGCGAAGGCGCTCAAGACGCTGACGGAGAAGGACGGCACCGGCAACGTCACGGACCTGGTGAAGGACAAGACGTTCGCCGGCACCGGCACCCCGAGCGTGGGCGGCGCCGACGCGGCGTACGCGTCGAAGGTGGATGGCACGAACACGACGATCGTGCTGGCCGACTTCTACGCCAAGCACAAGGACAAGGCGCTGATCGAGAAGATCGCGGACGACGCCCTGCGCCTCTCCGCCGACCTGAAGGGCTGACCCGCTCTCCCGAAAGCCGTGAAGGCCTCCTTACCGGCCATAAGAGCCGGTAAGGAGGCCTTCACGGCTTTTCCGCGGGGCTCAGCTCGTCTGGCCGGGCATGGCGATCGCCACCGGCTTCTGGCCCGCCTCCGCCCGCCACGGCGTCCCGCGCCGCGAAGCCGCCACCAGCGCGTGCAGTGCCGTCGTGCGCAGGCCCCCGTCGTCGGTGTGGTTCACCACCGCCAGCCACGCCGACGCGCAGTCGGCCTCCGCCGTCGCGACCACCAGCGACGCCGACTTCGCATCGGTCACCGGCTTCTTCGGCACGTACGCCGCTTCGGGCGCGACAGGCGTCGCCCCGGACGCGGACAGCATCGTCTGCAGCAGGTCGCGGCGCACCGCGTGCTCCGCGGCACCGGCCTTCTCGGCGTCGCCGAAGTCGCCCGGCAGGAACGCGCTGACCAAGCCGTACACCCAGACAGCGGCGTGCTCGGCGGCGAGCGCGGTCTGCAGCGGGTCCACCGCCTCCGCGGGCACGGCACCGGCGGACGCCACGGGGGCCGGCGCGTCCTCGCCGGGGCCCAGCGCCGGGGCGGTCCGCTGGAGCGCCGCGCAGCCCGCCGCCACCGCCGCGACGAGCCCGGCGCGGTAGCGCGGCAGCCCGCCGACGAGGTCCTCGGCCTGCTTGCGGGCGGTGGCCAGCCGCTCCTTCAGGTCGCCCAAGGCGGCCGGCGCCGGGGGCGTCGGGGACGGCGACGGCTTCGGCCGGTTCAGCCGGTCCACTTCGGACTTCAGCGCGGCCGCATGGGCCGCGCGCGCGTCGGCGAGCTGGCCGGCGGCGTCGGCGTCCTCGCCCTTGGCCAGCGCCCGCGCGGCGGCGGCGTCCGCCTCGGCGGCGGCCAGCAGGGGCTGCAGGGGGTCGGGGCTCTCGTCGTAGCCGGGCCCGCACGCCGCCAGGGGGACGGCCAGCGCGGCCAGCGCCCCCGCGCGGAGGGCGGCTCGACGGGTCAGGTCGGTCGGTCTTCCGGTCACGTCGGCCCATCCTGCCAGGCCCCCGGCGGCCCCCGCCGCTCGCGCGGGGTGACCGGGCGACCGGATAAGCTGGTCCACCACCGCCCCACAGACAGACACAGCTCGAACAAGGAGAGCCCCACGTGCCAGGAGAACTCGCCAGCCGGCTTCAGCCGATAGTGGCCGAAGCCGTCACCGCCGCGGGTTTCGACCTCGACTCGTTCGAGGTGCAGCAGGCCGGCCGGCGGCAGCTGGTCAAGGTCGTCGTCGACTCCGACGACGGTGTCGGGCTGGACGAGGTCGCCGAGGTCAGCCGCAAGGTCTCGGCGGCGCTCGACGAGAACGAGCACGTGCTCGCGAGTGCGTACACGCTGGAAGTCACCTCGCCGGGCCTCGACCGCCCGCTCACCCAGCCGCGGCACTGGCGGCGAGCGCGGTTCCGCCTGGTGAAGGTCTCGCCGGTCGACGGCGCGCCCTTCGTGGGCCGGGTCGGTCACGCGGGCGCGGACGCCGCCCGCGTCCTCGACGGCGGCAAGATCCGCGACGTCCGCTACGCCGACGTGGCGAAGGCGGTCGTGGAGATCGAGTTCAAGCAGCCGCCCGCCGAGGACCTGAAACTGCTCGACGACGACGCGTCCGGCATGATCGCGGCCGGTCAGGCCGAGACGGAGAAGGGGTCGAAGTGAACGTCGACATCGCCGCGCTGAGGGCGATCGAACGGGACAAGGACATCCCCTTCGAAACGGTGATCGAGGCCATCGAGACGGCCTTGCTCACCGCGTACAAGCACACCGAGGGCCACCAGCCGCACGCTCGCGTCGACATCGACCGCAAGACCGGTCTGGTGCGGGTGCTCGCGCACACGCTGACCCACGACGGCCAGGTCGACGAGGAGTGGGACGACACCCCCGAGGGCTTCGGCCGGATCGCCGCCACCACCGCGCGCCAGGTCATCCTGCAGCGGCTGCGCGACGCCGAGCACGAGAAGACCTTCGGCGAGTTCTCCACCAAGGAGGGCGAGATCGTCGCCGGCGTGATCCAGCGCGACGCCCGCGCCAACGCCCGCGGCATGGTCGTGGTCCAGGTGGGGGACACCGAAGGCGTGCTGCCGTCGGCGGAGCAGGTGGCCGGCGAGTCCTACGAGCACGGCAGCCGGATCAAGGCATACGTGGTCACCGTCTCGCGCGGCAACCGCGGCCCGCAGATCACGCTCTCGCGCTCGCACCCCAACCTCGTGCGCAAGCTGTTCGCGCTGGAGGTCCCGGAGATCGCCGACGGCACGGTCGAGATCGCCGCCGTCGCGCGCGAGCCGGGGCACCGCACGAAGATCGCCGTGAAGTCCACCGTGCCGGGCGTGAACGCCAAGGGCGCCTGCATCGGCCCGGTCGGCGCGCGCGTGCGCAACGTGATGAGCGAGCTGGCCGGCGAGAAGATCGACATCATCGACTACTCGGAGGACCCGGCCCGGTTCGTGGGGAATGCCCTGTCCCCGGCGAAGGTTGTTTCGGTACGAGTCGTGGACGAACGGGCGAAGACCGCCCGTGTCGTGGTGCCGGACTTCCAGCTGTCGCTGGCGATCGGCAAGGAGGGCCAGAACGCCCGCCTCGCCGCCCGTCTGACCGGCTGGCGGATCGACATCCGCAGCGACGCCGCACCGGCGGACGACGAGGGTGATCAAGACCACGCCAGTCCGTCGCGGCCCGCCGCGACAACCGGTTCGGCTGAGTGAAGGTCGAAGCGCTAGACTCAGGAGTGGTTCAACGCCCGCGGCGGGTAGCCGAGCACCAGCCCCACCGGAATTCTCCGGTGCGGACTTGTGTCGGCTGCAAGCGGCGGGCATTGATCGGTGAGCTGCTGCGCGTGGTCGCGGTGGCCGGGCGGGTGGTCGTCGACGAGCGTCGGCGGCTGCCGGGCCGGGGAGCATGGCTGCACCCCGACCCGGACTGCCTGGCCAAAGCCGAACGGCGGCGAGCCTTCCCGAGAGCCTTGCGGGCTCCCGGGGCGGTCGACGCCCGCGAGGTCCGCGAGCACGTCGAGCGCACCACTTCGCACCACGAAGCCGGGACGTACCCGGCTTCGCGAGGAACCAAGGAAGCAGGTCGACCCGTCATGAGTCAGCCGTGAAGCTGAAGCCATGAACGCGAGACAATAAGGACGAGGTCAGCGGGTTCTCCGCCTGGCCTCCCCTAGATGAGGAGAGCTGTGCCAGGCAAGGCCCGCGTACACGAGCTCGCTAAGGAGCTCGGCATCACCAGCAAGGACGTTCTCGCCAAGTTGAAGGAACAGGGCGAGTTCGTGAAGTCCGCGTCGTCCACGGTCGAGGCGCCCGTCGCCCGCCGTCTCCGGGACGCGTACGCGCCCAAGGGCGCCAAGAAGCCCGCACCGACCCCCGGTCCGTCGGCGCGCCCCGGGCCCCCGGCCGCCAAGCCGGGCGCTCCCGCGCCCAAGCCCGCGTCGCCCGCTCCCCAGCAGCAGGCGCCCGCGGCGAAGGCCGCCCCCGCGGCGGCCCCGCAGCAGCAGGCACCGGCTTCGAAGCCGGCCGCCGCACCGGGTGCCCGCCCCGCGGGTCCCGGCCCGCGGCCCGGCCCGCGTCAGCAGCCGGCCGCGCCCGCTCCCCAGGAGCAGGTCCCGGCCGCGAAAGCCGAAGCGCCCGCCGCACCCAAGCAGGAGACCCCGGCCGCGCCCTCGGGCAACACCGGTTCGGTCGTCCCGCCGAAGCCGCAGGGCCCCAAGCCCGGCGGTCCCAAGCCCGGTCCGCGCACCCCGCGGGTCGGCAACAACCCGTTCGGCGTCGGTTCCGGCGCTCCGCCGCGTCCGCAGGGCCCGCGCCCGGGTGGCGGCCAGGGCGGCGACAACCGCCCGCCGCGTCCCGGTGGGACCGGTGGCGGCGGTGACCGTCCGGCTCCGCGTCCCGGTGGTGGCGCCGGTGGCAACCGGCCGAGCCCGGGCAACATGCCCCCGCGGCCGAACCCCGGCATGATGCCGGGCCGCACGCAGCGTCCCGCCGGTCCCGGTGGCGGCGCCCGTGGTGGCCCCGGCGGCGGCGCTCGTGGCGGCCCCGGTGGCGGCGGCGGTCGTCCCGGTGGCGGTGGTGGCGGTTTCCGCGGCGGTCCCGGTGGCGGTGGCGGCGGCGGTGGCTTCCGCGGCGGCCCCGGTGGCGGCGGCGGTGGCGGCGGTTTCCGCCCGGGTGGCGGCACCGGTGCCCCGGCAGGCGGCGGCGGTTTCCGTGGCGGCGGCGGTGGCCGTGGTGGCCCCGGTGGCCGTGGCGGCACCGCGGGTGCCTTCGGGCGCCCGGGTGGTCCCTCGCGCAAGGGCCGCAAGTCGAAGCGGCAGAAGCGCCAGGAGTACATGGACAACATGCAGGCGCCCAGCGTCGGCGGCGTCCGCCTGCCCAAGGGGCAGGGCGAGACGATCCGGCTGCCGCGGGGTGCTTCGCTGACCGACTTCGCCGAGAAGATCGACGCCAACCCGGCTTCGCTGGTGCAGGTGCTCTTCCACCTCGGCGAGATGGTCACCGCGACGCAGTCCGTGTCGGACGACATCCTCGAGCTGCTCGGCGGCGAAATGAACTACACGGTTCAGGTCGTCTCGCCGGAGGAAGAGGACCGCGAGCTGCTGGAGACCTTCGACATCACCTACGGCGACGACGCGGGTGGCGAAGAGGATCTGCAGGTCAGGCCGCCGGTCGTGACCATCATGGGTCACGTCGACCACGGTAAGACCCGGCTGCTCGACACGATCCGGAAGACGAAGGTCCGCGAGAGCGAGGCCGGCGGCATCACGCAGCACATCGGTGCGTACCAGATCGAGACCGAGCTCGAAGGCAACCCGCGCCTGATCACCTTCATCGACACCCCGGGTCACGAGGCGTTCACCGCCATGCGTGCCCGTGGTGCGAACTCGACCGACATCGCGGTGATCGTGGTGGCGGCCGACGACGGTGTGATGCCGCAGACGGTCGAGGCGATCAACCACGCGCAGGCCGCCAAGGCCCCGATCGTGGTCGCGATCAACAAGATCGACAAGGAAGGCGCGAACCCGGACAAGATCCGGCAGCAGCTGACCGAGTACGGCCTGGTCGCCGAGGAGTACGGCGGCGACACGATGTTCGTCGAGATCTCCGCGCGGCAGAACATCAACATCGACGGCCTGCTCGAGGCGATCCTGCTGACCGCGGACGCCGCTCTGGACCTCCGGGCCAACCCGGACATGGAGGCCCAGGGTGTCGCGATCGAGGCGCACCTCGACCGCGGCCGCGGCCCGGTGGCCACCGTCCTGGTCCAGCGCGGCACGCTGCGCGTCGGTGACTCGGTCGTGGCGGGTGACGCCTACGGCCGCGTCCGCCGGATGGTCGACGAGCACAACGTCGACGTCACCGAGGCGCTGCCGTCGCGTCCCGTCCAGGTCATCGGGTTCACCTCGGTGCCGGGTGCGGGCGACACCTTCCTGGTGGTCGACGAGGACCGCGTCGCCCGGCAGATCGCCGAGCGCCGCGCCGCTCGCACTCGCAACGCGCTCAACGCGTCGCGCCGCAAGCGGGTCAGCCTCGAGGACCTCGACTCCGCCTTGAAGGAGACGAACAGCCTCAACCTGATCATCAAGGGTGACAACTCGGGTACCGTCGAGGCCCTCGAAGCCTCGCTGCTGCAGCTGGACGTCGGCGACGAGGTCGAGCTGAACGTGGTCCACCGCGGTGTCGGTGGCGTGACCGAGTCGGACATCGACCTGGCGACCGCGTCCGACGCGATCGTCCTCGGGTTCAACGTCCGGGCCCAGGGCAAGGCGACCGAGCGGGCCACCCGCGAGGGCGTCGACGTCCGCTACTACACGGTCATCTACCAGGCGATCGACGAGATCGAGCAGGCCCTCAAGGGCATGCTCAAGCCGGAGTACGAAGAGGTCGAGCTGGGCCGCGCGGAGGTTCGCGAGGTCTTCAAGTCCTCCAAGATCGGCACGATCGCGGGTTGCCTGGTCATGTCCGGCGAGATCCGGCGCAACGCCCGGGCGCGTCTGCTCCGCGACGGCACCGTCGTGGCGGAGAACCTGCCGATCAGCTCGCTGCGGCGGTTCAAGGACGACGTGGTCGAGGTTCGCGAAGGCTACGAGTGCGGTCTGACGCTCGGTTCGTACGGTGACATCAAGGTCGACGACGTCATCGAGACCTACGAGCAGCGCGAGAAGCCCCGCGCGTAGAGGCTGGTTCGGGGAGGGGTGCTCGCGGAAATCGCGCGCCCCTCCCCGCCTCTACGGTGTCCTTTGGGGGTCGAACCCCTCAACCCCCGCCAGGGGGCAAGCTCCCTGGACCCCGAGGGTCCCTACTACACCAACTCATGTGCCTATGTTCGTCGGAGCTCTCGAGCTCGACATCCTGCTCGGCGACGTCCATTCGCTGAAGCAGAAGCGATCCGTGGTCCGCCCGGTGCTGGCGGAGGTGCGCAAGCGCTTCGCCGTGTCAGTGGCCGAAGCCGGGCACACCGACCTGCACCGCCGGACCCTCATCGGGGTGGCCGTGGTCGCCGAAGGTGGCGAGCACGTCCGTGACGTGCTCGACTCGTGTGAGCGGTACGTGGCGAGCCGGCCGGAGTTCGAGCTGCTCACCGCACGCCGCCGGCTGCTCGGTCCAGAAGACTAGGAGAAAGACATGGCTGATCCTGCTCGGGCTCGCAAGCTCGCCAAGCGGATCTCGCAGATCGTGGCGTCCGCGATCGAGCACGAGGTCAAGGACACCCGGCTGGACTACGTGACCATCACGGACACGAAGGTCACCGGCGATCTGCACGACGCCACGGTGTACTACACGGTGCTCGGCGAGAAGCTGGACTCCGTCCCGGACTTCGCCGGGGCCGCCGCCGCGCTCGAATCGGCGCGCGGGATGCTCCGCACGAAGGTCGGGCAGGGCACCGGAGTCCGCTACACGCCGACGCTGACGTTCGTCGCGGACACCATCCCCGAGGAGTCGAAGCGGATCGAGGACCTCCTCGCGAAGGCCCGCGAGGCCGACGCGGAGGTCGCGCGCCGCGCGACCGGGGCCCAGCACGCGGGCGAACCCGACCCGTACAAGGCGCCCCGCGAAGACACCGAAGACGACGAGTTCGTGGAGGAGGAGAGCCGGGGCTGACCCGTGCTCTCCCGCCGCGGCCTGCTCGCCGGCAGCGCTCTGGCGCTGCTGGCGGGCTGCTCGTCGTCACCGTCCGGCCCGCCTCCCGGCCCGGCCGCGGTGCCGGCGCCGACCGGCCCGTCCCCGTTGCGCGACCCGGTGACGGTCCAGCGCATGCGCTCGGCCGCCCGTGGCACGGACGTCGACCTGGTCCTGATCACCCCCGAAGGCGTCCCGTCGTCGGGGCTGCCGGTGTGCCTGGCCCTGCACGGCCGGGGCGCCCGCGCGCGGACGTTCCTCGAACTGGGCGTCCCCGCGGCGCTGACGGCGGCGGTCCGCGCCGGCACCCCACCGTTCGCGGTGGCCGCGGTCGACGGCGACCACTACTGGGTCGACGTCGGTTCCGGCGACGACCCGCAGCGCATGCTCACCGACGAAGTCCCCGGCTGGCTGGCGGGCCGCGACCTGCGGCCGGCCTCGGCGGTGTTCGGCATTTCCATGGGCGGCTTCGGCGCGTTGCGCTTCGCCCGCGCCCACCCGGACCTGAAGGCGGTCGCCACGGCGAGCGCGGCGCTGTTCGTCAGCTGGCCGGATGCCCGCAGCCGCAAGGTGTTCTCCGGCGAGGACAACTGGCGTGCGGAGGAACCGTTGCTGCACACCGCCGAGCTGCGCGCCGCACAGCTCGGCGTCTGGTGCGGTGAGTCGGATCCGTTCCTGGGCGCGGACCGCAAGCTGGTGAAGGCGGTTTCGCCTGCCGTGTCACGGTTTTCACCCGGCGCGCACAAGGACGAGTACTGGCGCGGGATCCTGCCGGACGTGCTGAAGTTCGTGGGACAGCGGCTAAGCTGACGCGCGAGCGAACAGGATCGCTTGCGACACCTTGTTTTCCGGGTCGAGCGCCCACTCCGCCTCGACGGTGAACCCCGCCGCCCGCACCCGCTTCGCCAGCCACCACGGTTGCCGGAGGTGGATGTGGACCCGCATCGGGTGCCCGCCGTACCCCTCCGTCTTCAGCCGGGTCCCCGCGCCGACGTGGTAGCCGATCACCAGCAGCCCGCCCGGCCGCAGCACCCGCCGGAAGTGCCCCAGTGCCACCGGGACGTCGTCGTCCGGGACGTGGATCAGGGACCAGAACGCCAGCACGCCCGCCATCGACGCGTCGGGCAGCGGCAGGTCCGTCATCGAGCCGACCTCGAAGCGCGGTCCGGGGTGGGACCGGCGGGCCAGGTCGATCATCGCCGGGGAAAGGTCGATGCCGGCCGCGTCGGCGCCGAGCGAGTGCAGGTACGCCGTGAAGTGCCCCGGGCCGCAGCCGACGTCCACCGCCGGCCCGTCGACCTGGGACGCGAACAGCGTCAGCGCGGCCCGCATGTGCGGGTGCTTGTCGAGCGCGTCCGCCACGAACTCGGCGTAGCTTTCCGCCACCGTGTCGTACGAGGTGCGGGTGTCCGCGAGCCAGGTCATCGCGCGCGGAGCCCGTCGAGGACCATGCCGAGCGCGCGCCGCCAGCCGGGCGTCGCCGTCGCCGCGGCGAACACGATCGCCAGGTCTTCGCCGCGGAAGTCCGGCCGCAACGCCCCGGCCTCCTGCGCCCGGGTGATGATCCGGTTCATCCGGGAAGCGTTGGCCTGCTTGGCTTTCTCCAGACCGGACGACGGGTCGAACGCTCGCGAGCAGACTTCGGTGAAGCCGCGGTCGCCGACCTGCATCAGGACCGACCGCTCGAGGAAGAGCACGAAACCGTCCCAGGGGTCGTCGCACGCGAGGGCTTCCTCGGTGACCGCCTTCGCTTCTTCGAGCGTCGGCAGGAACGCGGCCTCCACGAGGTCGGCCCGCGTCGGGAACCGGTTGTAGAGCGTGCCGATCGCGACCTCGGCGCGGCGCGCGACCTCGTCGAGCGGGGCGTCGACACCCTTGGCGCGGAACACCTCGCGCGCGGCCGCGACCAGTGCCTCCCGGTTGCGCCGGGCGTCCGCGCGCAGGGGGCGTTGCTCGACCGTCACAGGCCGGAGTATAGCCAAACGGACGCCCGTCTCAGGTTCCTCACGCTCGGGCGGCCCGTCCGGTTGCCCCCTGATCGGAACCTCACAGTGCCGCGCCACCCCGCCCGCCGGGAGCACAATGGGGTGAGCGGGGGTGCCCCGCGTCGAGGTGGCCCACCGAGGGAGGCCGGCCCATGCACTCCGACCTGTCGCCGTCGGGCCGAACCGGAGTCCTCCTGGTCGGAACCCGCGGGCAGCGTGGTCCCGGGGAGGTGCTGATCAGGATCAGGGGTGGCTTGGAAACCTTCCTGGCCTGGTCCGACACGGAGCTGCCGAAGGGGACGACCGTCCTGGTCGTCGACACCCGCGGACGGCGCACGGTCGACGTCGTGGCATGGGACGTCTCGGAACCCACTTCCTAGTGCTCGCGGAAGGACAATCGATGTTCGGTTATCGCGTGCCGGCCCCCAATGAGGCGATGCTGATTTCGGGCGGCAAGAACAGCAAGGGCACGTCACCGTTCCGGGTCGTCACCGGCCACGGCGCGTTCGTCATGCCGGTCTTCCGGAAAGTCCGGTTCCTCACGCTTTCCATGTGTGAGGCCGAAGTGACCGAAGTGTGCGTCACGAAACAGGCCATCGCCCTGACCGTGCGGGCGGTGATCGCGTTCAAGGTCGGCAACGACACCGAGAGCATCGTCAACGCCGGCCAGCGGTTCCTCTCCGACCAGGACCAGATGTCCGTGCTGACCGGCCGCATCTTCTCCGGTCACCTGCGCTCGATCATCGGGTCGATGACCGTCGAGGAGATCATCACCGAGCGGCAGAAGCTCGCGACCGAGGTGCTGGACGGCTCGGCGGTGGAGATGGCGAAGATCGGCCTGTCCGTCGACGCCCTGCAGATCCAGTCGATCGACGACATGAAGCTCGGCTACATCGCCGCGATGGCCGCGCCGCACAACGCCGCCATCCAGCGGGACGCCCAGATCGCCCAGGCCGTGGCGAACCAGGCCGCGGCGGAGGCCGAGCAGAAGTCGCAGCGGACGCAGGCGGAGTACGCCCGGCAGACGTCGATCGTGCAGGCGCAGTACCGCGCCGAGGTCGACAAGGCCCAGGCGGAGGCGGCCCAGGCCGGACCGCTCGCGCAGGCGAAGGCTCAGCAGGAGGTCATCGACGCGCGGACCGAGCTGGCCCAGCGCGAGGCCGAGCTGCGCCAGCAGCAGCTGGTGGCCGAGGTGATCAAGCCGGCCGACGCGGAGGCCGAGCGGATCCGCATCCTGGCGCTGGCCGACGCGGAGAAGATGCGCGTTCAGGCGGAGGCGGCCGCGTCGAACAACCGGGTCGCGCTCGACCGGATGCTCATCGACCAGCTGCCGCAGATCGTCAAGGAGGCCGGGCGCGGCCTGGCCGGCGCCAACGTCAACATCCTCAACGGCGCCGACGGCCTGGGCGAGATGGCCGCGGGGCTCGTCGGGCAGGGACTGTCCATTCTGGACTCGGTGAAGCGCGGCCTGACCACGCCGCCGCCGGCGCCCACCGGGGCACCGGAAGAGAACGGGCAGGCGCCCGTGCAGGGGGAGCTCACCCAGTAGCGCTTTGTCGACTCAGGAAGCGGGCTTCACGGCGACGACCAGGTCACGCAGGATGGCCTGGTCCACCCGGTGGGTGAACTCCGCCCACGGCCCGCCTTCCCGGACGTCGAGCCCGGCCTTGCGCAGCACCGCGACCAGTTCCTCGCGCGGCAGCACGGTGGTGTTCCACGAGATGCCGAGCGCGCCGCCGGGCCGCAGCACGCGCGTCCACACCGGGACGGCCGCCGCGAGCAGGTCGCGCGGGCTGCGCTGCAGGCCGGCTTCGCGGTGGCTGCCGTGCTGCACGCCGTACGGCGCGTCGGTGACGATCACGTCGCACGAGTTCGCCCGCAGCACCTCGTCGGTGGTCAGCGTGTCGGCCTGGAAGTAGGTCAGCTTGCGGGTCTCGCCGGCTTTGTAGTCTTCCTTGCTCAGCGCGTACTCGATGTCGAGCCGGCGCCCGAGCCGGACCTTGTTGCGCCGCAGCTGTCCCGACTCGGCGGTGTGCTTGACGCGCTTGTTCCGCAGCCACGTCTTGATGAACGCCTCGTAGGCCTCGAAGTCCTTGGCGTCGACGTCGAGGCCGGTGGCGTGCAGGCCGTACATGATCGCCTGGTTGAGCGTGGTGCCGCGGCCGCACAGCGGGTCGAGCAGGTACTTGGGCTTGTCCGAGAACGGATCCGCGGTCGCCAGCAGCGTGACGTTCAGCAGGAGCTTCGTGAACGACTCGTTGGTCTTGCCGGCGTACTTCTGGATGGTCAGCAGGTCCGAGTCGGCCTTCGCCAGCGGCGTCACGGTGACCGGGCGCAGGACGCCGTCACCCAGCTCGAACAGGGCGTACAGCGACGACAGGTTCGACAGCAGCGCGAGGTCGCCCTCGCCGAGGGGCGCCGAACTGGTGAAGCGCACGTAGCCGACGCCGCCGAGCTCGATCTCCTCGATCCCGGACAGCTCGGCCGACAGCGCCGCGCCGAAGACCGCCAGCTCGGCGCGCAGCAGCGCGGGGGAGGAGGCGGCGTAGACCCGATTGGCGGACGGGTGGACCAGGATCACGTACTCAGGCATCCCGCAGAGCGTAGCGTGACGCACCGTGACCCCTACTTTGGCGCAGGACATCCGGGACGCGGCCGCGCTGCTCGCGTCGGCCACCGACGTGACGGTGCTCGGCCACGTCCGCCCGGACGCGGACGCCCTCGGCAGTGCGCTCGCCCTCGGCCGGGCGCTGCACCTGCGCGGCGCGAAGGTGCGCGTCTCCTTCGGTGAGCCCGACGAGGCGCCGGAGTCGCTGCGGTGGCTCGACGAGGACGGCCTGCTGACGCACCCGGACGACCTGCCGGACACCGAGGCCCTGCTGGTCTGCGTCGACACGCCGGTGCCGAAGCGGCTGGGCCGGCTCGCCGGGCGTGTCGAGCTCGCCGGCTCGGTGCTGGTGATCGACCACCACGCGACCAACACGTTCTACGGCGGCTGCAACGTGGTCGACGAAACCGCCGAAGCCAGCGCGATCCTCGTGTTCCGGATCCTCGACGCGATGGGCGTCGAGCCGGACGAGCCGATCGCGCGCGGGATCTACGCGGGGATCGTCACCGACACGAGCGGGTTCCGCCGGGCGAGCCCGGAGACGCACCGGATGGCGGCGCGGCTGCTGGAGGCGGGCGTCGACGCCGAAGCGGTGGTGCGGCGGATCGTCGACGAGCGGCCGTTCACGTGGCTGCCGATGCTGTCGTCCGTGCTGCGCGAGGCCGAGCTGGAGCCGGAAGCCGCGCAGGGCCGGGGTTTCGTGCACGCGGTGGTCCGCGTCGACGCGGCGCGGACGGTGCGCGCCGAAGAGGTCGAGTCGGTGATCGACGTCGTCCGTTCGGTGCGCGAGGCGGCGGTGGCGGCGGTGCTCAAACAGGACTTGGCGAACCCGGCGCAGTGGCAGATCTCGTTGCGCTCCATCGGGATCGACGTCTCGGCGGTGGCGGCGGAGTTCGGCGGCGGCGGGCACCGGCAGGCCGCGGGCTGCACGATCGAGGGCAGTGCCGAGGACGTCGTGGCCGGGTTGCGGGAGGCGCTGGAGCGGGCGCCGCTGCTCTAGCGCCTTCGCCCCGACGACGTGAATGACTCATTCATGTCGCCGGGCGACGTGAATGAGTCATTCACTACGTTCGGCTCGGGCGTCGGGCGTCGGGCGGCGCGGTGGGAAAGTTCCCGCGTTCCCGCCGGCCGGAACTGTCGGGGGCGGCGGTTAGAGTCCGGTTCGTGGTGAACGTGGAGGAAGCGGAGCGGATCCCGGCGAAGCGCGTGCTCGGCCTGGCCGTGCCCGCGCTGGGGGTGCTGGCGGCCGAGCCGTTGTACGTGCTGGTCGACACCGCGGTGGTCGGCCACCTGGGCGCGCTGCCGCTGGCCGGGCTCGCGCTCGGCGGCGTGGTGCTGGCCCAGGTGTCGAGCCAGCTGACGTTCCTTTCGTACGGCACGACGTCGCGCACCGCCCGGCTGCACGGTGCCGGCCGCCGGGCCGACGCGGTCCGCGAGGGCGTGCAGGCGACGTGGCTGGCGGTGTTCGTCGGGCTCTTCGTGCTGGTCGCCGGGCAGCTGCTGGCCTGGCCGATCGCGCGGGTGCTCTCGGGCAGCGACGAGATCGCCGGCGCGGCGGTGTCGTGGGTGCGGATCGCGCTGTTCGGGGCGCCGCTGATCCTGGTCACCATGGCCGGCAACGGCTGGATGCGCGGGGTGCAGGACGCCGCGAAGCCGTTGCGGTACGTCCTGGCGGGCAACGGGATCTCGGCCGTGCTCTGCCCGGTGCTGGTCTACTGGGCCGGGCTGGGGCTGGAGGGCTCGGCGATCGCGAACGTCGTCGCGCAGGTGATCTCGGCGGCGCTGTTCTTCGGGGCGCTGGTGCGCGAGAAGGTGGGCCTGCGGCCGGACTTCAAGGTGATGCGCGCGCAGCTCGGCCTCGGCCGCGACCTGGTGCTGCGCAGCCTGGCGTTCCAGGCGTGCTTCATCTCGGCGGCGGCCGTCGCGGCCCGGACGTCGACCGAGGCGGTGGGCGCGCACCAGGTGGTGCTGCAGCTGTGGACGTTCCTGGCGCTGGTGCTGGACTCGGTGGCGATCGCGGCGCAGTCCCTGGTGGGGGCGGCGCTGGGGGCGAACTCGGCGCGGCAGGCGCGCGGGGTGGCGGCACAGATCACCGGGTACGGGCTGCTGCTGGGGTGCTTCCTGTGCGTGCTGTTCGCGGCGCTGTCGTGGGTGCTGCCGCACGCGTTCACGTCCGACCCGGGGGTGTTGGCGGAGATCCCGCACGCGTGGTGGTTCTTCGTGGCGCTGCAGCCGATCGCGGGGGTGGTGTTCGCGCTGGACGGGGTCCTGCTGGGAGCGGGCGACGCGGCGTTCCTCCGCAACGCGACCCTCGGCAGCGCGGCGCTCGGGTTCCTGCCGCTGATCTGGGCGTCGTTGGGCTTCGGCTGGGGCCTGACGGGCATCTGGACCGGCCTGTCGCTCTTCATGGTCCTCCGCCTGGCTTTCGTGCTGGTCCGCTGGCGCTCCGGAAACTGGGCGATCACCGGCGCCATCCGCCCGGCTTGACCGTGTGCCAAAAGGCATCACGCGTGATTGAGCAGGCATCACCCGTGTTTGGGCGGGCATCGGCGTGATGCCCCTTCAATCACGCGTGATGCCCCTCGAATCACGTGCGATGCCTCTCTGATCACGCGAGAAGCCCGGTTACGCTCGGGCTCGGCGGGCGTGGCGGACCCGGCGGTCCACCATCCGGCGCAGGAACGGGGCCGCCAGCGGGCCCAAAGCCGCGAGCAGGGCCACCGACCGGTCCGGGTACACCGCGTACCGCTCCCGCTCCACCGCCCGGACGATCGCCGACGCCACGGCCTCGGCCGCCATCGGGCGGATCGCCCCGCTGATCGCCGCCGTCTCCGCCGGCTTCCAGCGGTTCTCCTCCGCCGGCTGCGGCGTGTCGACGTCCGGTGGGTACACGCACGCGACGTGCACCCCGGCCGGGTTCAGCTCGTCCCGCAACGCCTCCATCAGCCCCCGCACCGCGAACTTCGCCGGCGCGTACGCCGTGTACCCGTAGATCCCCAGCACCGCGGCCGCCGACGAGATCGCGACGATCGAGCCGCTCCGCCGCCGGACCATCGACGGCGCCACCGCCCGCACCGCGTGCAGCGTCCCGAAGTAGTCAACCTCCACCATCCGCCGGAAGACCTCGTCGTCCAGCTCCAGGAATTCGCCCGGACGCGCCTGGCCGGCGCAGGTCACCAGCACGTCGCACGGCCCCGCGGACGCCTCCAGCGCCGAGAACGCTTCTTCGACTTCGGCCTGCGACGAGACGTCGGCGACGGCGGTCCGGACCGAGGCACCGCGTGACTTCAGCGACACCGAGGCCTTCCGGAGCCGCGATTCGTCCCGCGCCACCAGGGACACCGAGGCGCCGCGCGCGGCCAGCGCGGCCGCCGTCGCCAGGCCGATCCCGCTGGATCCGCCCGTGATCACCGCGTGCGCCCCGTGCAGTCCGGTCACGAAACCACCCCCGAATGTGAAGAACATTCAGATACAACCATGTGGTGAACGCCACCGGGATAACAGCTATGTTTCGTCGTTGCTTAGGCGCTACAAGTAGTAAGGACGGCAGCGCAGGCGTCCGCACGCCCCGAACGCCGAATCCCTGGAGGAACTTGTGCCGCCCGCCACCGGCCGCGCCACCGCCCGGTCCTGGCTCGTCTGGCTCGCCGCCGTCACCGTCTACCTCCTCGCGGTCTTCCACCGCACCTCCTTCGGCGTCGCCGGGCTGCAGGCGGCCGAGCGCTTCGGCGTCGGCGCGGCCGCGCTCGGGACGTTCACCGTGCTCCAGGTCGGCGTCTACGCCGCGATGCAGATCCCGACCGGCGTCCTGGTCGACCGCTACGGCCCCCGCCGCGTCCTCACCGTCGCGGTGCTGGTGCTCGGCGCCGGCCAGCTCCTCCTCGGCGTCGCCCACTCCTACGGCCTCGGCCTGCTCGCCCGCGGCGTGCTCGGCCTCGGCGACGCGCTCACCTTCGTCAGCGTGCTGCGCCTGGTCGCGGCCCACTTCCCGGGCCGCCAGTACGCGCTGCTGACGTCGTTCACCGCGGCCGTCGGCTACATCGGCAACCTCGCCGCGACCGTCCCGCTCTCGCTGGTGCTCCGCAGCGCCGGCTGGACCCCCACCTTCCTCGCGGTCGGCGCCATCACGGTGCTCTACACCCTGGTCGTGACGCTCCGGGTCCGCGACGTCCCCGCCGGAGAGCAGCCGCCGGTCCGCGAAGCCGTTCGCCCGCGCGAACTCGCCCACCAGGTCGCCGAGGCGTGGCGGACGCCGGGGACGCGCCTGGGCTTCTGGGTCCACTTCAGCACGATGTTCGCCCCCAACGCCCTGACGCTGCTGTGGGGCGTGCCCTGGCTGGTGCAGGGCCAGGGACAGTCGATGGCCACCGCGAGCGCACTGCTCACCGTCTTCGTCTTCGGCTCGATGGCCGGCGGCCCGCTGCTGGGCGGCGTGATCGGCCGGCACCCGTCGCTGCGGATGCCGCTGGTCGGCGGGTACATCGGCGGCGCCGCGCTGATCTGGGCGGTGCTGCTGAGCTGGCCAGGGCAGGTGCCGGTGGCGGTGCTGGTGCCCGCGTTCGCCTTCCTCGCCCTCGGCGGCCCGGCGTCGATGATCGGCTTCGCCCTCGCCCGCGACTACAACCCGCTCAGCCGCGTCGGCACGGCGACCGGCGTGGTCAACGTCGGTGGCTTCGTCGCGACGACCATCGCCGCGCTCGCCGTCGGCGTGCTGCTGCAGTGGACCGGCGGGAGCTTCCGGATCTCGCTGCTGGCGATCGTCGCGATCCTGGCGCTGGGCACGTCCCGGATGCTCGTGTGGTGGCGCCGGACGCGCGCCCAGCTGTTCCTCGCCGAAGCCCGCGGCGAGGAACTGCCGGTGCGCATCACGCGCCGCCGCTGGGACGCCGCCTTACCCGAGACGCCGATCGTCGCCGCCTGAGCGGCCTGATCGAACCACGACCGGCGGCCGCTAGGGTTTGCCGCGTGTCGAGCCCCAAACCGCCCCGCCGTCCCGCCCCGCCGCCCGGTCTCGTGATCGTCGACAAGCCCGCCGGCATGACGTCGCACGACGTCGTCGCCCGTGCCCGCCGGATCATGGGCACCCGCAAGGTCGGGCACGCCGGCACGCTCGACCCGATGGCGACCGGCGTGCTGGTGCTCGGCATCGAGCGCGCCACCAAGCTGCTCGGCCACCTGGCGCTGGACCGCAAGACCTACCTGGCCACCCTGAGCCTCGGCAGCAGCACCACGACCGACGACGCCGAGGGCGAGGTCCTCGCGACGGCGGCCACCCGAGGGGTCACCGACGACGCCATCGCCCGGGGCGTGGCCAAGCTGACCGGCGACATCCAGCAGGTGCCCAGCGCGGTGAGCGCCGTCAAGATCGACGGCAAGCGCGCGTACGCCCGCGTCCGCGCCGGCGAGGACGTCGTCCTCCCGCCGCGCCCGGTCACCGTCTACCGCTTCGACGTCCTCGCCGTCCGCCACGAGGAGGACCACGTCGAGGTCGACGCCGTCGTGGAGTGCTCGTCCGGCACCTACGTCCGCGCGCTGGCCCGCGACCTCGGCGCGGACCTCGGCGTCGGCGGGCACCTCAAGGCCCTCCGGCGCACCACGGTCGGCCCGTTCACACTGGCGAAGGCGAAAACCCTCGACCGGCTCGAGGAGCAGCCCGAGCTGAGCCTGGACCTCGACGCCGCGGTCGCCGCGGCCTTCCCGCGGCGCGACCTCGACGCCGCGTCGGCGAAAGCGGTCCGGCACGGCCAGCGCATCCCGGCCGCCGGACTCGAGGGCACCTACGGGCTCTTCGGACCCGACGGCCGGGTGCTCGCCCTGGCCGCCGACGAAGAAGGCGTGTCCCGCGCAGTGGTCGTGTTGCTGCCCGCCTAGGGTGGCGGATGAGAGACGGGAGTCGGACGTGCTGCGGTGGCGTGGGCTGGGGGACCTCCCCGGCGGCTGGGGCCGGTGCGTGGTCACCATCGGCGTGTTCGACGGTGTGCACCGCGGGCACCAGGAGCTGGTCAGCCGGACCGTGGCCGCGGCGGCCGAACGCGGGCTGCCGAGCGTCATGCTGACGTTCGACCCGCACCCGTCGGAGGTGCTGCGTCCCGGCAGCCACCCGGCGCAGCTGACCACGTTGCGGCGCAAGGCGGAGATCGTCGAGGGCCTCGGCGTCGACGTCTTCTGCGTGCTGCCCTTCACCCTGGAGCTGTCCCGGCTGCTGCCGGAGGAGTTCGTGCACGAGGTGCTCGTCGACCGGCTGCACGCGGCCGCGGTGATCGTCGGCGACAACTTCACCTTCGGCGCCAAGGCCGCCGGTGACGTCGCGCTGCTGCGCACCCTCGGCCGCCGGTTCGGCTTCGCCGCCTACGGCGCCGAACTGCAGGGCAAGGAACTGTCCGAAGAGGACCAGTCGGCGATCACGTTCTCGAGCACGTACGTCCGGTCGTGCATCGACGCCGGGGACGTCGTCGCCGCGGCCGAGGCGCTCGGCCGCCCGCACCGCCTGGAGGGCATCGTCGTCCGCGGCGACGGCCGGGGCCACGAGCTCGGCTACCCGACGGCGAACCTGTCGACGCCGCGCTTCGCCGCCGTCCCGGCCGACGGCGTCTACAGCGCGTGGTTCACCCGCTCGGCCGACCCGGCGCGCCGGTTGCGGGCCGCGGTCTCGGTGGGCACGAACCCGACCTTCTCCGGCCGCGAGCGGACCGTCGAGGCGTTCGTCCTCGACGTCGACGAGGACTTCTACGGCCAGCACGTGGCGATCGACTTCGTGACGCGGCTGCGTGCCCAGGTGCGGTTCGCCGACTCGGCCGGGCTGGTCGCGCAGATCGACGACGACGTCGTCGAGACGAGAAAGGCACTGGCGGTGCCCCCGGACGCCCCGACCGGGGACGAATAGGCGATTTCGCGTTCACGCACGTGGCAGCGATGGCAAGATGCTCACGGACGGTGTGCGCGCAGGCAGCACGCGAAGCGGTTTAGGGGAGCGGAACTGGTGGAGGACCACAAGATCGTCCAGCGGAACATCGCGTTGCAGCGCGAGTGGTACGGGGAGCCGCTCGGTGACCGGGTGCGCCGCCTCGTCGTGGCGTTCGACGTTTCGCAGGCGTTCTTGGCCGAGGTCCTCGGGATCAGTGCCCCCATGCTCAGCCAGGTGATGAGCGGGCGGCGGGCGAAGATCGGCAACCCGGTCGTGCTGGCCAGGATGATCATGCTCGAGCGCAAGATCCTGGTGCCCGAGGTCGCCGCCGGCAACCGCGACGCGATGCTGGCCGCGATGGAGGACGTCCGCGACTCCCGGCCCACCGTCGGCCGCGACAACATCCCGGTCGTCAACGAAGACCAGAAGGTCCTCGCCTACCTGCGCGACCTGGCCGAGGACGAGGACCTGGGCGAAGCCGCCAAGCGGCTCGACGACGAGTTCCCGGCCATCGCCGACCTGCTGCGCCGGGCGGGCAACGGCGCCTGATGCCGGTCCTGTTCAGCGCGCTGGTCCCGCCGGACGACGTCGTCGAAGCGGTCACCGGAGCCCTGGGCGCTCTCGGTGAGCCAGGGGACGGCCTGCGCTGGGAGCCGCCGGAGCGCTGGCATGTCACCCTCGCCTACTACGGGGCGGACGACCTGGACACCCGGGCCGCCTGGCTGGCGGAGCGGCTGGCCGGGCGGGCGGGCGCCGACGTCCGGCTGGAAAAGGCCGCGACGTTCCCCGGGGTGCTGTGGTTGACTGCCGCCGGAAGAGAGCTGACGCCGCTCGCGCACGCCGCGGGGGCCGGCGCCGAGGCGAGGCCGTACGTGCCCCACCTGACGCTGGCGCGGTTCCCCCGGGAAGAACCGGGGCTCGCCGGGCGTTGGACCAAGGCGTTGTCGGGGTTTCGCAGCCGCAGGTGGACGGCCACGCGGGTGGTGCTGATGACCAGCGAGCGCGAACCGGGCGGGCGTTGTTACCGGGTGGCCCGGGCGTTCGAGCTGGGCCGGGCCTGAAGGCCCTGCTCAGAGGCGCACGTGACCAGAATGGTAACGTCAGAGTCGGGTCCGGCTGCAGTCCGTGGCGGCCGTGACCGTCTTCCCGGCGTTCATTCCGCGTCCGGGGCCGCACGGCACTGATTATTTCGAGGAGCAACACAAGTGGCGCTGTCCACCGAAGAGAAGAAGTCGATCCTGGCCGAGTACGGCGTGCACGACTCGGACACGGGATCCCCCGAGGCCCAGGTCGCGCTGCTGACCAAGCGGATCGTCGGCCTCACCGAGCACCTCAAGGCTCACAAGCACGACCACCACTCGCGTCGCGGGCTCCTGCTGCTGGTCGGCCGTCGCCGCCGGCTGCTGAACTACGTGATGAAGGTGGACATCGAGCGTTACCGTGCGCTGATCCAGCGCCTCGGCCTGCGTCGATAGCTTGAACCCGAAGGGGAGTGGCCGCCGGTCGCTCCCCTTCGGTTTAAGAGAAGAGCGGCGCGAGCGCGCACGAGGGACCGTCCGCCGGTCCTCGGTAGTGGCTTCCGGGAAGAGTCCCGGGGGCTTCGATCGAAGACCGGCATCACTCCTCGAGCGTCCTCAGCGAAACGGGTCCCAGGGTGGGAGACTCGCGCCGTATAGAAGGAACTAAAGAGGAGAAACACCCTATGACCGACTCCACCGGAGTCACCGTGCACGAGACCGAAGCCGTCATCGACAACGGCCGGTTCGGCACCCGCACCGTCCGCTTCGAGACGGGCCGCCTGGCCAAACAGGCCGCCGGCGCCGTCGTGGCTTACCTCGACGAAGAGACCATGCTGCTCTCGGCGACCACGGCGTCGAAGCACCCGAAGGACCACTTCGACTTCTTCCCCCTGACGGTGGACGTCGAGGAGCGCATGTACGCGGCCGGCCGCATCCCCGGCGCGTTCTTCCGCCGCGAGGGCCGTCCCTCGACCGACGCGATCCTGACCTGCCGCCTGATCGACCGGCCGCTGCGCCCGTCGTTCACCGACGGTCTCCGCAACGAGATCCAGGTCGTCATCACCGTCCAGAGCCTCAACCCGGACGACCCGTACGACGTGCTGGCGATCAACGCCGCGTCGGCGTCGACCCAGATCGCCGGCCTGCCGTTCTCGGGCCCGGTCGGCGGCGTGCGCGTCGCCCTGATCGAGGACCAGTGGGTCGCGTTCCCGACCTGGTCGCAGCTCGAGAAGGCCACCTTCAACATGGTCGTCGCCGGTCGTATCGTCGGTGACGACGTCGCGATCATGATGGTCGAGGCCGAGGGCACCGAGCACACGCTCGACCTGATCGCCGAAGGCGCCAAGGCGCCGGACGAGGTCTCGGTCGCCGAGGGCCTCGAGGCCGCCAAGCCGTTCATCAAGGTGCTGTGCGAGGCCCAGCAGAAGCTGGCCGACGTGGCCGCCAAGCCGACCGGCGAGTTCCCGGTCTTCCTGCCCTACGAGCAGGACGCCTACGACGCCGTCGCCGCGATCGCGACCGACGACCTGGCGAACGCGCTGCAGATCGCCGGCAAGCAGGACCGCGACGCCGCGACCGACCAGGTCAAGGCCGCCGTCCTGGAGAAGGTCGGCATCGGCGAGGGCGAAGCCTTCGAGGGCCGCGAGAAGGAGATCGGCGCCGCGTTCAAGGCGCTGTCCAAGAAGGTCATGCGCAAGCGCGTCCTCACGGACAAGATCCGCATGGACGGCCGTGGCCTCACCGACATCCGGTCGCTCGCGGCCGAGGTCGCCGTGATCCCGCGGGCGCACGGTTCGGCGCTGTTCGAGCGCGGCGAAACCCAGATCCTGGGCGTCACCACGCTGAACATGCTTCGCCTGGAGCAGCAGATCGACTCGCTGTCCCCGGAGACGCACAAGCGCTACATGCACCACTACAACTTCCCGCCGTTCTCCACCGGCGAGACCGGCCGCGTCGGTTCGCCGAAGCGGCGCGAGATCGGCCACGGCATGCTCGCCGAGCGCGCCCTCGTGCCGGTGCTGCCGAAGCGCGACGAGTTCCCGTACGCGATCCGCCAGGTCTCCGAGGCGCTGGGCTCCAACGGCTCGACCTCGATGGGCTCGGTCTGCGCGTCCACGATGGGCCTGTACAACGCCGGCGTGCCGCTGAAGGCGCCGGTCGCGGGCATCGCGATGGGCCTCATCTCCGACGAGGTCGACGGCGAGACCCGCTACGTCGCGCTGACCGACATCCTCGGTGCCGAGGACGCCATGGGCGACATGGACTTCAAGGTCGCCGGCACCAAGGACATCATCACCGCCCTGCAGCTGGACACGAAGCTCGACGGCATCCCCTCCGAGGTGCTCGCCGCCGCGCTGAAGCAGGCGAAGGACGCCCGTCTCACCATCCTGGAGGTCATCGCCGAGGCGATCGACGGCCCGGACGAGATGAGCCCGTACTCGCCGCGCGTCACCAGCGTGAAGATCCCGGTGGACAAGATCGGCGAGGTCATCGGCCCGAAGGGCAAGATGATCAACTCGATCACCGAGCAGACCGGTGCCGACATCTCCATCGAGGACGACGGCACGATCTACGTGGGCGCGGCCGACGGCCCGTCGGCGGAGGCGGCGATCGACCTGATCAACGCCATCGCCAACCCGCAGCTGCCCAAGGTCGGCGAGCGCTTCCTCGGCACCGTGGTGAAGACGGCCGCGTTCGGCGCGTTCGTCTCGCTGCTGCCGGGCAAGGACGGCCTGGTGCACATCTCGAAGCTGGGCAACGGCAAGCGGATCGCCAAGGTCGAGGACGTCGTCAACGTGGGCGACAAGCTCCGCGTCGAGATCGCCGACATCGACAACCGCGGCAAGATCAGCCTGATCGTCGTCAAGGAGGACGAGGCCCCGGCTGCCGAGGGTGACGCTCCTGCCGCCGACGCCGAGAAGGCCGACGCCAAGTAAGACAGCTCGTTGGTCCGTGAAGGCCTCCTTACCGGCGTCTATGGCCGGTAAGGAGGCCTTCACGGCATTCGTGAGTAAGGAACCCATGGCACGGCAGGTTTCCGGGCACGAGCAGCCCGTCGGCACCACCCGCACGCTCGAGTCCACCCCGGACGGTGCGGTCGTCAAGCGCAGTGTCCTGCCCGGCGGGCTGCGCGTGATCACCGAGCACGTCCCGGCGTCCCGCTCGGCCACGGTCGGGCTGTGGGTCGGCATCGGCTCCCGCGACGAGCCGGCCGCCGTGGCCGGCGCCGCGCACTACCTCGAGCACCTGCTGTTCAAGGGCACGAAGAACCGCGACGCCACGCAGATCGCCGAAGAGATCGACGCCGTCGGCGGCGAGTTCAACGCCTTCACAGCGAAGGAGCACACCTGCTACTACGCGCAGGTGCTCGACGCCGACCTCCCGCTCGCCGTGGACCTGGTCACCGACGTCGTGTTCGAGGCGCTCTGCACCGACCGCGACATGGACATGGAACGCAGCGTCGTCCTCGAAGAGATTTCGATGCGCGACGACGACCCCGAGGACCTGCTGCACGAAACGTTCGTGACCGCCATCCTCGGCGACCACCCGCTGGGCCGCCCGGTGCTGGGCACCGAGAAGTCGATCATCGGGATGTCGCCGTCGGCGTTGCGCACCTTCTACAAGCGCCGCTACGCGCTGCCGCGGATGGTGCTGGCGGTGGCCGGGAACGTCGACCACGGCCAGGTGCTCCGCCTGGTGCGCAAGGCGTTGCGCGGCAAGCTCGACGGCTCGGCGACGCCGGTCGCGCCGCGTGAGGGCCGCGCCCGGATCAAGACCGTTCCGAAGCTCGCCCTGCACACCGACGACACCGAGCAGGCGCACGTGATGCTCGGCCTGCGGTCGCTGTCGCGCCACGACGAGCGCCGTTTCGCGCTGTCGGTGCTCAACGCGGCGCTCGGCGGCGGCATGTCCTCTCGGCTGTTCCAGGAGATCCGCGAGCAGCGCGGGCTGGCCTACCAGGTGTACTCGTCGGTCGCGAGCTACGCCGACACCGGGCACATGGCCGTGTACGCGGGCTGCCAGCCGGAGAAGCTCGGCGACGTCGCCGGGGTCATCCGCGAGATCCTCGACAAGGTCGGCGTCGACGGCCTGACCGACGCCGAGGTGGCCCGCGCCAAGGGCCAGCTGCGCGGCGGGCTCGTGCTGGGGCTCGAGGACACGTCGTCGCGGATGTCGCGGATCGGCAAGAGCGAGCTCAACTACGGCCACTACCTGGGCGTCGACGACACGATCGCCCGCATCGACGCCGTCACCACCGACGAGGTGTGTGCGCTCGCTCGCACTTTGTTCGCGCGGCCGGGCGGGGTCTCGGCGGCGGCGGTCGTCGGGCCGTACGCTCACGCCGACGACCTGCCCGACGACCTGCACGAGGTGATCGCGTCATGACCGAAACTCCGATTCGCGTCGGCGTCCTGGGCGCCCGGGGCCGGATGGGTGCGACGGTGGTGAACGCCGTCGAAGGTGCCGCGGACATGAAGGTCGTCGCCGCGCTCGACGCGGGTGACGACTTCGCGGCGCTGGCCGAGGCCCAGGTCGTCGTCGACTTCACCCACCCCGACGCCGTCATGGACAACCTGAAGTACCTGGTGGAGCACGACATCCACGCGGTCGTCGGCACGACGGGCTTCAGCGAGGAGCGGCTGGCTTCGCTGCGTGCCCTGCTGGAGCCGAAGCCGTCGTTGGGGGTGCTGATCGCGCCGAACTTCGCCCTCGGCGCGGTTCTGGCCATGCGGTTCGCGGCCCAGGCGGCGAAGTTCTACGCGTCGGCGGAGATCATCGAACTGCACCACAACCGCAAGGCGGACGCGCCTTCGGGCACCGCCGCGCACACCGCCCGGATGATCGCCGCGGCGCGCGCGGAGGCCGGAGTGGCGCCGGGGCCGGACGCGACGACGTCCGAGCTGGACGGCGCCCGCGGTGCTTCGGTCGAGGACGTCCGGGTGCACTCGGTCCGGCTGCCCGGCCTGGTCGCGCACGAGGAGATCCTGTTCGGCGGCGAGGGGGAGACCCTGACCATCCGCCACGACTCGCTCGACCGGACGTCGTTCATGCCCGGCGTGCTGCTCGGCGTGCGCACGGTGGTGGCGCGGCCCGGCCTGACGGTCGGGCTGGAAAACGTCCTCGACCTGTGAAGGCCCGCAACATCGCGCTGCTGATGACGGCGGCGCTGGTCGTCTACCTGGTCCTGCTCGCCGACCGGGCGTTCGCGTTGTTCCGGTCGGGGAGCGGAGCGGGCATCGCGCTCGGGGTCGGCGTGCTGCTGCTGCCGCTGCTGGGCATCTGGATCGTCGTCGTGACCTGGCGCAACGGCGTGCAGATCCAGCGGCTGTCCCGCCGGCTCGACGAGGAGGGCGCGCTCCCGGACGTCTCGGACCTGCCGCGCCGCCCCTCCGGCCGCGTCGACCGCGACGCGGCCGACGCGTGGTTCCAGGACCGCCGCGCGGAGGTCGAGGCGGACCAGGAGAACTGGCGCGCCTGGTACAAGCTGGCGTACGCGTACGACATCGCAGGCGACCGGCGGCGGGCCCGCGAGACGATGAAGAAGGCCGTGGAGCTGGAAGCCGCCGACCGCTGAGCCCGGCGAGCCGATCGGCGGGAGCGCGTCCGGGTCTGCGGCGCTTCGGTGTGGCAATGCGCTTACAGTTGCCGTTCATTCGGGAAATGCCGGGTCTTCGTAGCATTTCCCGGGTGCCGCCGTTCGAGGAAGGGGGCGCGGATCCTCGGGCAAGGCATTGTCCGAAGACGCCTCACAAGCACTGCTCCGGGAAAGCTCTTGAGCTCGGCCGGCTCACCGTCTCGCGCGCCGCATGGACCGCTCTGCTCAGTGGTGCAGCCAACCCGCGAACACCGCGGGTGAAGCGGCTATCAAACTGAAGCGGATCCACCTTCCGGCCAGGCCCGCCGTCAGGAACGTCGCGAGCCGCATCCGGACCACGCCGGCGAGCACGCTCGTCGCCATGAACGGCGGCAGGCCCACCAGCGAGCTCACCCCGTAGGTGCCCGCCATCCAGTGCGGGTGCCGGTGGCAGCGCTCGCGCAACCGGTCGATCCAGCCGCGCATCCGCTTGGTCCGCAGTTCCCAGCGCACGCGCCGGGGCGTCATCGGCCGCTCGCGGTGGAGCCGCTCGTGCAGCGCCTTCGGCAGCTTGATCGTGCCGCGCGCGGCGAGGAAATACAGCAGCTTCCCGGCGATCTGCCCCACGGCCACGGCCGCGCCGAGCCACAGCCAGTGCAGCCCGGGCTGGCTCGCGCACAGCCCGAGCAGGAACACCTCGGCGTTGATCAGCGGCACGATGGCCGAACCGAACGCGACCCCCAGGGTCAGCAGGATCCAGCTCATCGTGTCACCTCCCGCACTCGTTCGTGTTCCTCCAAGTTATCAGTTCGAAATCTGGAGTCACTGGGGTTAACCCCCCAATGCTGCGGAGGGGCCGCACCAGAAGATCACCTGCAGGACGGCTTCCGGTCACCTCCCGCTGGAACGCTGACGGGGTGGCCGCCGACCCTTCCCGAACGCCCGCTGACCGATTCGGCGCCCTCTGCCGGGCGATCGTGCGCGTCCTGCCGCTGGGCTTGCCGCGGATCGTGGCACCGACGTTTCTCGGCTTCTGCCTCATCAACGGGTTCACGTTCGGCGTCGACCTGGGGCTGCTGACCGTTTTCCACGGCCTGGCCGGCTGGCCGGTCTGGCTCTCGATAACGACGTCTTACGTCTGCGCGTTCGGATTGAGCTTCGTGCTGAACCGGACGTTCAACTTCCATTCCCACGCCGCGGTCGGAAGCCAGCTGGTGCTTTACATCGGTGCGATTGCTGTCAATTACGCGGCGTTCCTGCTGGGTGTGGGCGCCGGGTTGACGGCGCTGGGCGTCGAATACCACCTGTCGCGGGTGCTCGCGGGCGCGTGCGAGGGCGTGTTCATGTACGCCGTGATGCGGTGGGTGATCTTCCGCGACTCAGGCGAGCGCGAGGTCGAGGGTGCCGGTGAGGCGGACCTCGCGGACCATGCGGTCGCCGGTGTCGAGGGTGCGGACCGTGCCGTCGGGGTTCCAGCCGGCCCGGCGGTAGAAGCCGAGGGAGGCGTGGTCGCCCTGGGCGACCCAGGCGATACCGCGGCCGGCGCCATCGGCCCGCAGGCCCGCGGCGGCCGTCGCGAGTAGCCGTCCGGCGTGCCCGCGCCGTCCCCACCGCGGCTCGACGAGCAGGGTGGCGATCAGGCCGGTGGCGACGGCGTCGTCGGGCAGGCTGCCGTCGGCGGCGGCGACCTCGCCTTCGGGGGCGCGGCCCGCCACGCAGAACCCGACGGTGAACTCGCCTTCGGTGGCGACGTAGACCTGGCTGCCCGGGTAGTCGATCGTCTCGGTCCAGGTGCCGACGAGGTCGGCGGCGTCCAGCTCGGCCAGGGCGTTCTTGCCGAGGAGGTCCTCGTAGGCGGCGTGCCAGGTGTCGCGCTGGAGGCGGGCGATCTCCGCGGCGTCGGACAGGTCGGCGGGGCGGACGGCGGCGTCGCTCATAGGTGCTGAAGATAGCGGTGCGCGTTTTTGTCGGTGGTGGGTGGCACCATGACAGCACCATGCAAACGATCAGTGTGGCGACGGCCCGGAAGACCTTCCTGGCCGCGCAGGGCTTCAGCGACCCGCGTCCCTCCGGCGAACCGTCCCGGCGGCACCTGAAACGCGTGCTCTCGAGAGTCCAGCTGCTGCAGCTGGACTCGGTGAACGTCGCCGTCCGGGCGCACTACATGCCGGTGTTCTCGCGGCTCGGCGCGTACGAGCCCGCGCTGGTGGACGACGCGGCGTGGTCGCACTCGGCGAAGCGGCCCCGGATGATGGTCGAGACGTGGGCGCACGAGGCCAGCCTGCTCCCGATCGAGGACTGGCCGCTGATCCGCTCCGGCGCGAAGCGCGACGGCTGGTGGAAGCACTACGGGCCGCTGATCGAGAAGTCGCCGGGGCTGGTCGAGGAGATCCTGTCGGTCGTCAAGGAGCTGGGCCCGATCGGCGCGGGCGGCATCGAGCGCGAGGTCGAGGCGGACGCGCAGCGGCGCGGCCCGGGCTCGTGGTGGGAGCGCTCGGAGGTCAAGCGCGTCTGCGAGTACCTGTTCGGCATCGGCCAGCTGACCACCGGCACGCGCCGCTCGTTCGAACGGCTCTACGACCTCACCGAGCGAGTGGTCCCGCCGGAGATCCTGTCCCGGTCGGTCTCTGCGGAGGAAGGCGCGCGGGGCCTGATCGAGCGTTCGGCGCGGGCGCTCGGCGTGGCGACGGAGACGGACCTGCGCGACTACTACCGCCTCGGCCCGGCCCCGGCGCGCCGGGCGGTGGCGGAGCTGGTGGAGTCGGGCGTCCTGGAGCCGGTGGCGGTCCGCGGCTGGAAGGCGGCGGCCTACCGCCACGTGGAGGCTCGCACCCCCCGCGCGGTGACGGGGAGGGCGCTGCTGTGCCCGTTCGACCCGCTGATCTGGGAACGCGCCCGCACGGAGCGGCTGTTCGGATTCCGCTACCGCATCGAGATCTACGTCCCGGAGCCGAAGCGCGTGTACGGGTACTACGTGTTCCCGTTCCTGCTCGACGGTTCGCTGGTCGCGCGAGTGGACCTGAAGTCCGACCGCGCGGCGGGGGTGCTGCGGGTCCAGGGAGCGTTCGCCGAGGAGGGCGTGGACGTGGCGCTGGTGCTCCCGGAGCTGGCGGCGGAGCTGCGGCACATGGCGGAGTGGCTGGGCTTGTCCGGCGTGGCGGTGGGTACCCGCGGAGACCTGGCTCCGGCCCTGAAGAAGCTGGTGCGCTGAAGCGCCCCAATGCGGCGTTGGGTGCGTGGGGCGCACCGAACGCCGCATTGGGTGCGTGGGGCGCACCGAACGCCACATTGGGTGCCTGGGGCGCCTGAGCCGGCCCCGGTCGGAAACCTCCGCCGGACCGGGCGAACGCGAAGAAACGGGCCGTTCCCGAAAAACCCCCACCGGGAACGGCCCGTCACCCCCCTTTTCATCAGCCGGCCGCGCGCGTCACCACGGCGTTGCCGGAGCCCGTGCGGGCCCGCACCTTCAGCTTCACGCCACCCTCGGGGGCGCTGTCGGCGACGTCCAGCTCGCTGGACACCTTGCCGCCGCTGGAGGTCAGGTCGACCTCGGCGGCCGTGCCGCCGCGGATGCCGACGCGGACCTCGCCGGAGCCGGTGATCAGGTCGAGCGTGCCCGACGCCGCGTCGGCCACCGACAGGTCGCCGCTGCCCGTGCGGGCCATCACCTCGCCCGACACCGCGCCCAGCCAGACGTCGCCGGTGCCGGTGGCCAGCGTCGCGGAGCCCGCGATCGACGACGCCTCGACGTGGCCGCTGCCGCTGCGCAGCTGCAGCCCGCCGAGCGTCGGGCCGAGCTTGATGCCGCCGCTGCCGGTGCGGATCGTCGCCGAGCCGTCGGCGCGGTCGAGCTTGACCTCGCCGGAGCCGGTCAGCAGGTCCACCCGCCCGGCCGAGCCGGTCACGGTGACGTCCGCCGCGCCGGCCCGCACCTCGACGTGCGAGCCCGCCGGGGCGCGCACGGTCACCGCGAGCGCGACGTTGCGCAGCTGCCACGCCTTCGGCGCCTGGACGACCAGGCGGTTGCCCAGCTTCTCGATCCGGCTCTGCCGCACCGCCTCGGCGGGGTTCGCCCCCGACGGGTCGACGCCGAGCTGGTCGCCGAAGCGCTCGCCGACCCAGGACAGCAGGCTGTTGACCCCCGCGACCCACGGCTGCTGTTCGCCCTGGTCGTGCCGCAGCTCGACGCGGGCACCGGAGTCGCCTTCCAGGACGACCTCGACGCGGCCGATCGTCACGCCGATGTCGAGCTCCAGCGGGACGTCGGTCTCGAACTCGTCGATCCGCACCAGCTCGTTGTCCGTCTCCTCGGCCTGAGCAGCGGGTTCTTCGGCGGGAGTGGCCGTTTCTTCGGCCGGTGTCGTCTCTTCGTCACTCATCTTCGATCCCCTCAGCCTTCTACCCAGCCGTGCAGGTGCGACCCGGGCCGTTCGCCCTTGCCGTGGTGCTTGGGGCCCCCGCCGAGCGAGCCGTGCCCCAGCGCTCCCTGGACGGCCTGGGAGACGAACGTGTTCAGCGAGACGCCCTGCGCCTGCGCCGCCCGCTCCGCCTGGCCCTTGATCTGCTCGACCAGGCGCAGCGTGATGCGCGAGATGTCACCGCCGTCGATCGGTGGCGGCGGCGTGGTGTCACGTGGTGTCGCGCGTGGCGGCGCCTCTTCGGCCGCCCCCGTCACGACCACGCGAACGTCCCGGCCGTCCAGTCGCACGTCGACCACCTGGCCGGGCAAAGCGGCTGTGACCTCGGCAGCGAGGTCGGCGAGGGCGTTCATCAGCGTCAGGCGGACGGCGGGTTCGAGCGCGGAGGACAGCAGTGCGGCCGCCCGCCGGGTCTGCTCGTCCCCGGCGGCAGCCGTGTTCGCGAGGTCCTCGCGAAGGTTGGCGATGTACGGCGTCAGGTCCATGACACCACTATGACGTCATTAGTGGCGTCAGTCAAGGAGGCCATGCCGTCACGTGTCCCCCGGGAGTGGGCGCCCTCACGCGGTTAGGCTTCCGGGTGAGCCTGCGGAAGGAAGTGCGGACGTGGCCGAAACCGTGTCACCGAGGGTGCAGCTGATCGCGAAGACGGAGTTCTTCCCGCCCGCGGACGTCCCGTGGACGACCGACGCGGAAGGCGGCGAGGCGCTCGCCGAGTTCGCCGGCCGCGCCTGCTACCAGTCCTGGAAGAAGCCGAACCCCGCCACCGCGACCAACGCCGGCTACCTCGAGCACATCATCGACGTCGGCCACCTTTCGGTGCTGGAGCACGGTTCGGTGACCTTCTACATCACCGGCATCTCACGCTCCCTGACCCACGAGCTGATCCGGCACCGCCACTTCTCGTACTCGCAGCTCTCCCAGCGGTACGTGCCCGAGCGCGACGCCGAGATCGTCGAGCCGGACGTCATCGCGAACGACCCCGTGCTGCACGAGAAGTTCCTCGCCGCGGCCCAGGCGAGCGTCGACGCCTACACCGAGCTCCTGGCCGGCCTCGAAGAGAAGTTCGCCGACGTCCCGAGCGCGACCCTGCGCCGGAAGCAGGCTCGCCAGGCCGCACGGGCCGTGCTGCCGAACGCGACCGAGACCCGCATCGTCGTCACCGGGAACTACCGGGCGTGGCGCCACTTCGTCGCGATGCGCGCCACCGAGCACGCCGACGTCGAGATCCGCGAACTGGCCGTGGAGTGCCTGCGGCACCTGCAGAAGGCCGCGGCGAACGTGTTCGCCGACTTCACCATCTCGACGCTGCCGGACGGCACCGAGATCGCTACGAGCCCGAAGGTGTTCGAAGGCTGATGAAGCGTCTTGCGATCGATGTCCGGCCCGGTGAGTACGCCGTCGTGCGGCTGCCCGCGGACGCCCCGGTGCCCGCCGAGCTGCTCGCTCCCGGCGAGCCCGCGTTCGTCTCGGTGACCCGGACGCCCGAGGAGCTGTCCGTGATCTGCCCGGCCGGGCGAGAACCGTCCGGCGGCACGGCGGAGGACGGCTGGCGGCTGCTCTCGGTCCGCGGGCCGCTGGAGTTCACGCTCACCGGCATCATCGCCGCGCTGGCATCGGAGCTGGCCGCGGCCGGGGTCGCGCTGTTCTCGATGTCCACCTTCGACACCGACCACATCCTGGTCCGCGCCACCGACCTCGGCCACGCGGTGAAGGCGCTGCGCGAGTCCGGCCACGAAGTCGCGCACCCCTGACTCCAAAGCCGTGAAGGCCTCCTTGCCGGCCATAAGAGCCGGTAAGGAGGCCTTCACGGCTTTCCGGGGGCTGGGGGTGGGAGCCGTCACTCTTGTCAAGGAAAGTTCGGCGTGCCTAAACTTCGTGTTTGGGTCCCCGATATCCGGTTCGAGAGGCAGGCGCCATGGCGGTCACCGAGGCTGTCCGGCCGAGACTCGCGTCGCGCCTGCGCACCGGGTCGGCCCTGCTGGGCCCGGCGTTCGTCGCCGCGATCGCCTACGTCGACCCGGGGAACGTCGCGTCCAACATCAGTGCCGGCGCCCGCTACGGCTACCTGCTGGTGTGGGTGATCGTCGCGGCGAACCTGATGGCCGTGCTCGTGCAGTACCTGTCGGCGAAGCTCGGCCTGGTCAGCGGGATGTCGCTGCCGGAGGCCCTGCGCGCCCGGCTGTCGCGGCCCGCGCGGCTGGCCTACTGGCTGCAGGCCGAGGTCGTCGCCATCGCCACCGACCTCGCCGAGGTCGTCGGCGGCGCCATCGCCCTGTACCTGCTGTTCGACCTGCCGCTCGTCGTCGGCGGCCTGATCACCGGCGCGGTTTCGCTGACGCTGCTGGCGGTCCAGGACCGCGGCGGCCAGCGGACGTTCGAGCGCGTCGTCACCGGCCTGCTGCTGGTCATCGCGGTCGGCTTCCTGGCCAGCCTGTTCGTCGAGCCGCCGTCGGCGTCGGGCACGCTCGGCGGGCTCGTGCCGAAGTTCGACGGCTCCGGCAGCATCCTCATCGCCGCCGCGATGCTGGGCGCGACGGTCATGCCGCACGCCGTCTACCTGCACTCCGGCCTGGTCCGCGACCGGCACGGCCGCCCGGACGTCACGACCCGCCGTCGGCTGCTGCGCGTCACCCGCGCCGACGTCGGCCTCGCGATGCTGCTGGCCGGCGCGGTGAACCTCGGGATGCTGCTGCTCGCCGCGACGAACCTCCAGGGCCAGGACGGCGTCGACAGCATCGAGGGCGCGCACAGCGCGGTCGCGGCGGCCCTCGGCCCGGGGATCGCGCTGATGTTCGCGATCGGCCTGCTGGCCTCGGGCCTGGCGTCGACGTCGGTGGGCGCGTACGCGGGCGCGATGATCATGCAGGGGTTGCTGCACAAGCGGATTCCGCTGGTCGTACGCCGTCTCGTGACGCTCGCCCCGGCGATCGTGGTGCTCGCCCTCGGCGCCGATCCGAGTACCGCCCTGGTCGTCTCGCAGGTGGTCCTGTCGTTCGGGATCCCGTTCGCGCTGGTGCCCCTGATCCGGCTGACGGCCGACCGTGATCTGATGGGGGCGGACGCCAACCGCAGGCTGACGACCATCGCGGCGTCACTGATCGCGGTGGTGATCATCGCGCTCAACCTGGTGCTGATCTACCTCACCTTCACGGGCTGAGCCCACGAGCAGAGAGGCCTCGGCCATGGCCTGGATCTTCGCCCTCAACGCCGAATGCGGTGGGCGGGAGACCCACGCCCGGGACCTCGCACGCCACTTCCGGGGTTTCCCGTCCCGCATCTTCTCCGACGGCGGCGGCTGCTGGTGGTGCGGAATCGCGCCCGAGGAACTCGGCGAGAAGAGGATCGAGTCCGCCGAGGACGCGACGGCCGTGACGGCCGCCGCCCGCCGGCTCTACTGGCTGCTCCGCACGGCACCGCCGGTCTACCGCTACGCGCGGGCCGGGGCCGAGACCGGCGCGTTCCGCACGTACGACGAGCTGATGGCCGAGAGCGACCTGACGAAGTTCCCGGGCCTGGTGGTCAGCGAAGACATCTGGACCGCGACCGGCAAGCGCGCCGCGTTCAGCGACTTCGCTCCCGGCTACCGGTGGATCCCGTACCGCGGCGAGGCCTACGGCTCGTCCCGCTGAACCCCGCCGAGTCACGAAATCCGCGGAACCTCCGGCGGCTCGCGACGGTCCGACTAGCATCTGCGCGACCGCCGCTTGAAGGAGCACCGTGACCGACGAACAGACCCGGCCGTACCCACCACAGGCGCCCGTCACGCCTGGTCAGCGGGTTGTCGCCGGCCGTTACGCCCTGCTCGGTGAGCTCGGCCGGGGTGGCATGGGTGTCGTCTGGCGGGCGCAGGACCAGGTCATCGGCCGCCAGGTCGCCGTCAAGGAGCTGCGGCTGCCCGACGCCGAGTCCGCCGCCGTCTTCTCCGAACGCGCGCTGCGCGAGGTGCGCACCGGCGGGCGGCTCAACGACCCCGCCGTCGTCACCGTCTACGACGTCGTCACCGACGGCGGCACCACCTTCATCGTGATGGAGCTCGTCGAAGCCCCGAGCCTCGCCGACCTCGTCCGGCAGCGTGGCCCGATGCCCTCCGCGCAGGCGGCGCAACTGGGGGAGCGGGTGCTGGCCGCGCTGCAGGCCGCGCACGCCGCCGGGATCGTGCACCGGGACGTCAAGCCGGCGAACATCCTCGTCGCGCCGGACGGCCGCGTGAAGCTCACCGACTTCGGCATCGCCCACGCCGTCGACGACCCGCGGCTGACCACCAGCGGCATGATCGTCGGCTCGCCCGCGTTCATGGCGCCGGAGCGCGTCGAAGGCCGGGAAGCGCTGCCCGCGTCCGACCTGTGGTCCCTCGGCGCGACGCTGTTCTTCGCCGTCGAAGGCTCGATCCCGTTCGAGCGCGCGACCACCGCCGCGACGCTGCACGCGATCATGACCGAGATCCCGTACCTGACCCGCGGCCAGGGCCCGATCGCCGCGGCCATCCTCGGCCTGCTCGTCGCCAACCCCGACGCGCGCCTCACCGCCGCCCAGGCGCAGAACCTGCTGACCACGGCGCAGGGCATGCGGCCCACCCCGCCGGGCGGCACCGCCATGGTCAACCCGATGACGCGGGTCGCGCCCCAGCCGCCGAAGAAGGACCACCGCGCTCTGCGGCTCTCGGCCGCCGCGGTCCTGGTCGTGGCCGCCCTGGTCGGCGGGTTCTTCGCGGGCAAGGCGTTCGAGGCCCCGGCCGCCGACGAGCAGAAGCTGCCGACGATGACCTTCGGCGTCGGCGGGCAGATGCAGGTCGACGCCAGTTCGAGCTACCTCTGCTACAACGCCCCGGTCCAGGACGGCGGCGTCATCAGCGACGCGAACGACGGCGACTGCAAGGAAAGCCACACCCTCGAGATCTACGACAGCGGGGACGTCATCGGCACCACGAACTGGTCCGACAGCGACGCGACGGTCGCCGCCTACCCGGGCCTGCCCGCCGTCACCGCCGCCGCCGAAGCCCGCTGCGCGGCTTCGTTCCGCTCGTCGATCGTCCCCGAGACCAGGCGCGACGGCCTCACCTACCGGGCGCTCGTGCCGACGCAGGCGCAGTGGCAGAGCGTCCCGGCCGAGAGCGGCGAGTATCCGACGCGCGAGTTCTACTGCGTGCTGGCCAAGGCCGACGGCGGCCCGATCTCCGCCCCGATCGTGACCAAGGTCAAGTAGAAGTTCCGCGACGAGCGGCCGGGTCCCGGAAATCCTCCGCACTTCGCCGGACGTGACCAGGTCGGCGCGGTTTTCGCACGCGTGACGGGGTACCGTCTCAGCATGTCCAACCCACCTACCGCCGCGCCCGGAAGGCCCTTCGGGCGCGTGCTCACCGCGATGGTCACCCCCTTCGACGCCGCGGGCGCGCTGGACCTGAAGCGGGCGCAGGAGCTGGCCGAGCACCTCGTGGAGCTGGGGAACGACGGCCTCGTCATCAACGGCACCACCGGCGAGAGCCCGACCACGAGCGACGCGGAGAAGCAGGAGCTCATCCGCGCCGTGGTCGAGGCCGTCGGCGACCGCGCGACCGTCGTGTCCGGCGCGGGCACCAACAACACGGCACACAGCATCGAGCAGGCGAAGCAGGCCGAAGCGGCCGGTGCGCACGGCCTGCTGGTCGTCACCCCGTACTACTCGCGGCCGAGCCAAGCCGGCCTGTACGCGCACTTCACGGCGGTCGCCGACAGCACCGGGCTGCCGGTGATGCTCTACGACATCCCGCCGCGCTCGGTCGTGCCGATCGAGGTCGACACGCTGCTGCGGCTGGCCGAGCACCCGCGGATCGTCGCGGTCAAGGACGCCAAGGGCGACCTGATCGCCGGCTCCGAGGTCATCGCCAACACCCACCTCGCCTACTACTCCGGGGACGACGGGCTGAACCTGCCCTGGATCTCCGTCGGCGGCACCGGTGTGGTGAGTGTGATCGGTCACGTCGTCGCCGGCCGGATCCGCGCGATGATCGACGCCTACGAGAACGGCGACACGTCCACCGCGCGCACCAACCACCGCGGCATGCTGCCGGTGCTGCGCGCGATGTCGCGGGTCGGCGGGGTGGCGTTCAGCAAGGCGGCGCTGCGGCTGCGCGGCTTCGACGCCGGCGAGCCGCGGCTGCCGATCGTCGCGCCGACCGCCGAGCAGATCGCCCTGATCGCCGGTGATCTGGGCCAGGGCGGCGTGCCGCTGGGCGACACGGCGGCCCAGGACTGGCATGGTGAGCGGGTGGCACAAGCAGATTCGAGGGCCGCCTACGTGGCGCCGACCTCGCACACCAGCGTTGGGACCCTGCCTCGGTGAGCTCACTTCCCCCAGGTCCAGGCCCCACCAACGCCCCGCCCGAACTGCCCGCCGGGGCCCTGCGCGTAGTCGCGCTGGGCGGTATCGGCGAGGTCGGGCGCAACATGACCGTCTTCGAGTACGCCGGCCGGCTGCTCATCGTCGACTGCGGGGTGCTCTTCCCCGAGGACGACCAGCCCGGCGTCGACCTGATCCTGCCCGACTTCCGCGCGATCGAGGACCGCCTCGACGACATCGAAGGCCTGGTGCTCACCCATGGGCATGAGGACCACATCGGTGCCGTCCCGTTCCTCCTGCGCCTGCGGCCGGACCTGCCGATCTACGGCTCGAAGTTCACCAACGCCCTGCTCGCGGCGAAGGCCAAGGAGCACCGGCAGCGGCCCAAGCTGATCCAGGTCCGCGAGGGCGAGCGCCGTGACGTCGGCGTGTTCAACCTCGAGTTCTTCGCGGTCAACCACTCCATCCCGGACGCGCTGGCCGTCGCCATCCGCACCCCGGCGGGCGTCGTGCTGCACACCGGCGACATCAAGCTCGACCAGCTCCCGCTGGACGGGCGCCTCACCGACCTGGCCGGCTTCTCCCGGCTCGGCGACGAGGGCGTCGACCTGTTCTGCGTCGACTCGACCAACGCCGAGGTGCCCGGGTTCGTCATGCCGGAGCGCGACATCGGCCCGGTCCTCGACGACGTCATCCGCCGCGTCGACCAGCGCGTGATCGTGGCCTGCTTCGCCAGCCACGTGCACCGCGTGCAGCAGGTGCTGGACGCCGCGCAGCGGCACGGCCGCCGGATCGCGTTCGTCGGCCGGTCGATGGTCCGCAACATGGGCATCGCGGCCGAGCTGGGCCTGCTCAACGTGCCGGACGGCCTGCTGGTCGACCTCGACCAGGCGAGCACCCTGCCGGAGAGCAAGGTCCTGTTCGTCTCGACGGGCTCCCAGGGCGAGCCGCTCTCGGCGCTGTCGCGGATGGCGCGCGGCGAGCACCGGCAGATCTCGATCCGCGCGGGTGACACGGTCGTGCTGGCCAGCTCGATGATCCCGGGCAACGAGACCGCGGTGTTCGGCGTGGTCAACGGCCTGACCCGGCTCGGCGCGAACGTCGTCCACCAGGGCAACGCCAAGGTGCACGTCTCCGGCCACGCGTCGGCGGGGGAACTGCTCTACCTGTACAACGCGGTGCGGCCGAGCAACGTCATGCCGGTCCACGGCGAGTGGAAGCACCTGCGCGCGAACGGCGAGCTGGCGATCCGCACCGGCGTCGCGCCGGACAACGTGGTGATCGCCGAGGACGGCGTGGTCGTCGACCTGGTCGACGGCAAGGCGTCCCGCACCGGCCGCGTCGAGGTCGGGCACGTCTACGTCGACGGCCTCTCGGTCGGCGACGTCGGCGAGTCGACCCTGTCGGACCGGCTGGTCCTCGGTGAGGGCGGGTTCATCTCGATCAGCGTCGCGGTGGACTCCAGCACGGGCCGCCCGGTCAGCAGCCCCACGGTGTCCGGGCGCGGCTTCTCCGACGACCCGAAGGCCCTCGACGCCGTCGTGCCGCTGGTGGAGATGGAGCTGGCGCGCACGGAGTCCGAAGGCATCACCGACACCCACCGGATCGCGCAGGCGGTCCGCCGGGTGGTCGGCCGCTGGGTGGCCGACACGTACCGCCGCCGCCCGATGATCGTCCCGACGGTCATCCCGGTCTAGTCTCGTCCCGAGTTCGTGAAGGCCACCTTGAGTTCGTCAAGGTGGCCTTCACGGCGTTCAGCGGTCATCTCGGCGCGAGCGGGCGCTGTCCCGCCGGACCGGCCGCCGCGGCCGGTCCGGCGGATTCCTCACACCGATCGCCGCCGGGTGCCGAGCACCAGCGCCGCGCCGACGAGGAAGGTCGCGAAGCCGCCCAGCGCCAGCCAGCCGACGTTCGTGCCGGTCGACGCCAGCGTGTGCGCCTGCGCGAGCACGGGATGCGCGGACCCGGCCGCTGAGGCCGGTGGGGCCGGCACGGCTCCGTTGCCCCCAGCCGGCGGGGCCGGCACAGCGTCCGGGTCGGGCTGGTCCGGGCCGGGCTCCACCACGACGGTGTAAGCCGACCCGGATCCGTCGTCCCCGCCGCGCACCGGGAAGACCGGCGTCGAGCCGCCGAGTCCCCGCCAAGGGCCGACGAGCCCGAGGTCGTAGCGGTCCGCGGGAACGTCGAAGAAGGCGAAGTACCCGTTCGCGTCCGTCACGGCCCTGGCCACGATCGCCCCGGTCACCTGGTTGCGCAGGTACACCGTGACGTCGGGCACCGCCCGGTACAGCGGCCGGCAGGAGCACGAGGGCAGCCGGGTGAGCAGGATCCCGACCGACTTGGCCGCGCGGGCGCCGGGGATCCGGGTCGTCGCGGTCACCTGGATCCCCGTGTAGGGCTCCGACGATCCGATCCAGCAGCGGGCCTCCAGGTAGCCGGCGTTCGCCGCCGCGGCGTCGACCGGGACCGTGACCTCGACCGACCGCGAGGCTCCGGCCGGGACGGTGACGCCGGGGCCCGACGGATCCAGCTCGCCCGTCGCGACGGTCCCGTTCGAACTGGTCGAGCAGGACGTCGCGGTCAAGCCGGGCAGCGGGCCGCGGCCCGCGTTGGCCAGCGTGATGGTCATCCGGGCCGTGTCACCGACGGCGTAGGTCGGCGCGGCGAACCGGGCGGAGCCCGACAGCCACCCGGTGACGTCGTACTGGCCCCGCACCGCGACCTCGGGCTCCTGCGTGCCGTCCACCTCCACCGGGCTGCCGGTGAAGGTCCAGTCGGGTGAGTCCCCGTACACCTGCCAGGAACCGGCGAGCAGGTCGTGGAAGGCGAATCGGCCCTCGGCGTCGGTCACCGTTTCGACGAAGCCGTTCGGGGTGCCGCCGGAGGCGTAGACGCGGAGCCCGGCGAGCGCTTCGCCGGGGTCGGGCACGTGGTTCCAGTTCCGGTCGCCGTAAGCGATGCCGGTGAATCCGCCGCGCACCACCGTGAGGGGCGCGGTGACCGTGACCGCGTTGTCGGCGGGGTTCGCGTCCGGTTCGGCGGAAGTCACCTCGACCGCCAGCCGCACCGCGTCCCCGGTCACGTCCGCCACGTACGCCCCGGTGACGCTCTCGATCGACTCGCCCGGCGCGAGCGAAACGCTCCCGCCGGTGAAGCCGTCCCACAGGTGGTAGCTCAGGTTGTCGACCGAAGTCAGGTTCACGCCGGTCGCGGCGCCGGTGCCCGCGTTGACGATCGTCGCCCGGGCGACCACGAGGTCTTCCGGCCCGTAGGACGGCCGGTCGAGCACCACGGTGAGCCGGAGGTCGGGCTGGGCCGGCGCCGTCGGCGTCGTTTCGGGCGGGGTGGCGGACGAAGACTGTGCCGAGTCCGTCGTCGGTGTGGGGTGGGGCCGCGACGAAGGCTCGGCGGAGCTCGACGTCGCGCCGGGTCTTGCCGATCCGGTCGGTTTCCGGGATTCGGCGGGCTCCGTCGATTCGGCCGGTTTCCGGGATTCGGTGACCTTCGGGGATTCGGTGGGTTTCGCGGCTCCGGCCGGGGCCGGAACCGGGGGCCGGTCCGCGGCCGGTGCGGAATCGGCCGATGTCGAGGGCGAAGTCTCGGGTCCGGCTTCCTCCGCGAACGCCGGGCCTGCCGAGCCCGCGAGCGACAACGCGACGGCCAGCGCGAAAGCGGTGGCCGTCCGGGACAAGCGTTCCATGCAACCAGCCTCCTTGGTCGGGGGTCCCGACGATGGCGCGTGGTCGCGGCCGCGAAAAGAGCCGAAAGGCTCCGTTGCGCAAGATGTATCCGAACGGATTACCCGGGCCGGAAGCATTCGAATTCCGCAGCGCGGGCGGCGATTCACGGCGTTTTGCGGAACGCCGACGGGAAATCGATTCGCGTCGGCCGGTGAAGGCCACCTCGGTCGAGGTGGCCTTCACGGCTTTCAGCGGGTCATCTTGGCGAGGACGAGCGCTGTCGCCACGGTGACGGTCTGGCGGAGCAGGGCCCGGCGCGCCCGGCGCTGGTCGGCTCGTGTCGGTGTCATGCGTACCCCCAAGCGGTCAGGTTCCCAGTGTCGCGCGCGAAGCGGCCGCGGACATCCCACTCCGGGACGGTCCGCATCCCTCCCGGGGATGAGTCGCCTGTTACGCCGTCTGGACCACGAACTGCCGCTTCGCCGGGGACTAACCTTGATCCGATCCCGCCTCGGGAAGAGAGGCCGTGCCGATGGGACGTCACTCGCCGGACGGACGACGCCGGCTGCTCGTGCCCGCCCTCGCGACTTCTCTCGTGGTCGTCCTCGGGGCCGCGGCGTGGATCACCGTCTCGGTGGTGAAGTCCCGCCCCACGTGCGAGCAGCCGGCGAAAGTTCTCGTCACCGCGTCCGCCGACATCGCGCCCGCGCTCTCGCTCGTCGCGCGTGGTCTCGACCTCCGGTGCGGCAGCATCGAGGTCCAGACCAGGGACGCGACGGCCGCGGCCGAGGAGCTCGCCATGTCCGACGGCAGCCCCCGGCCGCAGGTGTGGGTGCCGGACTCGACCCTCGCGCTGCGCCGCGCCCACCAGTTCGGCGCGGCCGACGTCCCCGAGTCCGGGGCGTCGATGGCCAGCTCGCCGGTCGTGCTGGCCGTCGCCGAGGACGTCGCGAAGGGCATCGGCTGGCCCGAGCACGCGCCCACCTGGGCCGAGGTCCTGGGCGCGCAGGGTGCCGTCCCGGGGATGCCCGACCCGGCGCGTGACTCGGTCGGCGCGGTGGCGTTGCTCGGGTTGAAGGAGAGCGTCAAGGCGGCTGCCGAGCCCGCAGCCGCGTACGTCGCGCTGTTGCGGCGGTTCTCGGCCAACACGCTCGGCGCGGAGACGGACCTGATCGCGCGGCTGCCGGGATCGAGCGGCACCGGCGGCACGGCCGCGGTGACAGCGTTCCCCGCGTCGGAGAACTCCTTGCTGCGCCACAACATCGAGGACGCGACGTCGCCGCTCGTCGCCGTCTACTCCGCCGCGGTGCCCACATTGGACTACCCGTTCGCGGAGCTGGGCGGGATCACGCCGCAGCAGCGGCCGATCGTCGACGCGCTGCGGGACGCGGTGCTCGGCGACGCGGGCGCGGACGCCATCGCGAAGACCGGCCTGCGCGCGGCGGGCGGCCAGGCGCTGCGCGAGCACGCCGACGACCCGCGGGTGTCGGCGTCCGGGTTCCGGGCCGCGAACCTGCCGCCCGCCACGGCCGTCGACGACCTGCTCAACCAGTGGGCCGGGATCAACCTGAGTGCGCGGGTGCAGGTGCTCGTCGACGTCTCGGGGTCGATGAACGCGCAGGTGCCGGGGACCGGGCTGAACCGGATGCAGCTCTCGATGCAGGCGACGGCGAAGGCACTGCACCTGTTCAAGCCCACGACCCAGCTGCGGATGCTGGCGTTTTCGACCCGGCTGGACGGCGACAAGGACTACCGCGAGCTGCTGCCGATGGCCCCGGTGGCGCAGCACCTGGCGAGCGGCGCGCTCGACAAGCTCGCCCAGGTGACGGCGACGCCGAACGGCGGAACGGGGCTGTACGACAGCGTGCTGGACACGTACCGCACCGCGCGCCGCGAGTGGGAGCCGGGCCGGCTCAACCTGGTGATCGTCCTGACCGACGGCAGGAACGAGGACCCGCACGGGATTTCCCGCGCGGACCTGCTGACGGAGCTGGCGAAGCTGCAGGACCCCCGCCGCCCGATCCCGCTGATCGGGGTGGGCATCGGCCCGGACGCGGACAAGCCGGAACTGGACCAGCTGACCGCGGCGACGGGTGGTCAAGCGTTCGTGGCCCCGGACCCGGCGAAGATCACGGACGTGTTCTTCGGGGCGCTGAGCCGGATCGCCGGCGGCTAGCTGAACCATGCCCCGAACATCGAACCATGGGAACGGCCGCCCAACCTCTCGTCCAGGTCGATGGCCTGCGCCTCGGTCAGCACGCAGATGTAGTCGACAACGGCCTTTGCTTCCCGTGCTTCCGAAGACCGCGGGTAAGTGGACATGAAGTCCGCGTCTTGTCCCAGGCCTTGGTAGATCGAGCGAAGCTGGATCGGCAACCGAGGGCTCTTCGGTGAATCGGCCAGGCAATCGCGGAGCCGGTCGTAGAGGGATTGGACGATGTGCTTCTGCCCTTTCTGCATCACTGCCAACGACGGTCTGTCGATGACGTAGAACCAGGTGAGCTCCTTCAGCGCTTCGACCAGGTACTGGCAGTGTGGATCCACTGTCACGTACGGGGGCTCGGTCACCAAGGAGACCGCGCCGACGCACTCGGTGAGATTCCTCGTCGTTATCGCGTTCATCGCGGAACGGTTCTGTCGCGTATCCCAGCACGATGAGGTGATTCCCTGCGTGAACTTGGTGATGACGTTGCTCAGCGCGGCGTCGAACTCGGCCGGTTCGAAGTCCGCCATTCCGTCCAGCCGGCGGTGGGCGTGCTTGGCGATCCGAGCGCGGTCCCGCCGCAGGTCGTGCAGGGGGATCAGCCCGGCTCGGAAGTAGTCCTCGATGTCATGGGTCGCGTAGGTGATGTCGTCGGCCCAGTCCATGAGGATGGCGTTGGCCGACCTGAGCCCGGCACGTGCTCCCGTCCTCGCCCACCGGAAATCTGTCAGCTCGCTCGCATACGTTCCCCACTTGCTGCCGAATCCGCGGTCCGTCCACGGCGGGGCGGCGAAGGGATCGTCGACGGACATCGGTCTCGGGCGGGGGTACTTGAGCATCGCGTCGAGGGTCGCCCGGGTGAGGTCCAAGCCCGGATGTTCGGTTCTCCGCCTGGCGAGCTTCGTGACGATCCGGAACGACTGGGCGTTGCCTTCGAATCCTTCCAATCCGTCGACGCGGCGCAGACATGCGTCGAGGACCGGTTCGGCGATGTGACCGAACGGCGGATGCCCGATGTCGTGGATGAGTCCCGCCGTCTCCACGACATCGGCTTTGATTCCCGCCAGCTTCCGGATTTCCCGGGCTTCCGCGGGTTCGTCGTGTTTCAGTTGCTGGACCAGCCGGCGGCCGAGCTGGGCCACTTTCAGGCTGTGTGTGAGGCGGTTGTGCAGAACTCGCTGTTCGTTCACCGCGGCTACCTGGGCCACGCCGGACAGCCGGCGGAACGCCGACGAATACAGCACCCGGTCGCGGTCTCGCTGGTAGGGCGAACGGAAAGGATCATTCTCGACTTTGACGTGTCTTCGATTCGGTCTTCGCGGTTTCTCCATGGTCGGCCCCTCGTCAGCTCGCAGTTGCCGTCTACCAACGTCGAGGGCGGTGGCCTGTTACTGAATGGAGCCGCGTTGAACGCCGAAGTTGCCGTGTCGTGTCGGATTCGAAAGCAGGGCGCGACACTCGGGTCAGTGGTTCGTGGGTTCCACCGGTGCGTGGCCGGATCGCCGGCGGATGAGGGCGTAGACCGCCAAGATCACGGCCAGGCTGATCAGGCTCAGGTACAGCTGCGCCCGCGTGTCTTCGTCCACGAACAGCATCGACGCCACCACGACCAGCGTCAAAGCCAAAGTCAGCCAGCTCAGCCACGGGTAGCCCCACATCCGCAGCTTCAGCGTCTCCGGCGCCTCGGACTCCAGCCGCCGCCGCATCCGCAGCTGCGAGCCGCAGATGATGGCGTACACGAACAACGCCACCGCGCCCGCCGAGTTGATGATGAAGTAGAAGATCTTGTCGGGGGACACGTAGCTCATCACCACCGCCACGTAACCGACCGAAGTGGACACCAGGATCGCCTTCCACGGCACGCCGCGCCGGTTCGTGTCCGCCACCCACGCCGGGGCCCAGCCGTGGCGGCGCAGCGCGAACAACATCCGGGATGCCGTGTACAGCCCCGAATTCAGCACCGACAGCGCCGCCGTCAGCACCACCGCCGACACGATCGTCGTCGCCGCCGGGACGCCGAAGCGGCCGAACGCCGCCGCGAACGGGCTCGTCTCGCTCGGGACCTCGCGCCACGGGGTGATCATCACCAGCAGCGCGACCGAGCCGACGTAGAACACGATCACGCGCCAGACGATCGTCGACGTCGCCTTGCGGACCGCCGTCTCCGGCTCGCTCGACTCCGCCGCCGCGATCGTGACGATCTCCGCGCCGAAGTAGGAGAAGATCACGATCACCACGCCGTGGACGACCGAGAAGCCGCCGTTCGCGACGAAGCCGTCGAGGCCGGCGTTGCCCACCGAGAAGTGCGCGCCCGGCCAGAGCCCGAGCACGAACAGCAGGCCCAGCACCAGGAACACGACGATGGTGGCGACCTTGATCGACGCCAGCCAGAACTCCGTCTCGCCGAACGACCGCGCCGACGCCAGGTTCGTCGCCGTCAGCAGCAGCATCAGCGCCAGCGAGAACACCCACTGCGGCACGCCGGGAATCCAGCCCTGCAGGATCTTCGCGCCGGCCACGGCTTCGAACGCGACCACGCCGACCCAGAAGTACCAGTACAGCCAGCCGATCGTGAAGCCCGCCCAGCCGCCGAGCGACTCCCGCGCGTATTCCATGAACGAGCCGAGCGACGGCGCCGCCGTCGCCATCTCGCCGAGCATCCGCATGACGAGCACGACGAGCAGCCCGCCCAGCGCGTACGAGAGCACGGCCGCGGGGCCCACGGTGTGGATCACCGCACCACTGCCGATGAACAGGCTCGCGCCGATGATGCCGCCGAGGGCGATCATCCGGACGTGCCGCTGGCGTAGTTCGGGCCGCAGCCCCTGGGTCTTGGCGGTCGTCACGGTGCTTCCTCCCCGGATGAGCGCGGATCGCGGGATTCTCGCACCCGAGAGCCGTCCGGTGAAGAATTTGCGCAAGCTCAGCTCGTCAGGATCGCCGACTTCCGCTGCACCAGGTACGCGCCGGCCAGCAGGATGGCCGAGCCGAGCAGCTGCGGCCAGGTCAGCTCCTCGCCGATCAGTGCCCACGCCGCGACGGTGGTGATCACCGGCTCGACCAGCCCGAGCACGCTCGCGACCGACGCGGGCAGGTGCCGCAGCGACGAGATCCCGCAGACGTAGGCGAGCACCGTCGCGACCAGGACCAGCAGGACCATCAGCAGCCACACCGGCGGGTGCCAGGCGCCGAACTCGACGTCCACGGAAAGCAGGCCGACCGGCCACGTCCACGGCGGCGCGACGAGGCTGATCAGCACCGCGCCGATCACCATGCCCCAGGTGACCAGGCCCAGCGGGTCGATGTCGGCCACCGCGCGCTCACCGAGCAGGAAGTACCCGGCCGAGCACAGCGCCGCGCCGAGGCCGGCCAGCAGCCCGAGGCCGTTCAGCGTGACGCCCTGCCAGACCTGGGCGACCAGCGACAGCCCGACCATGGCCAGCGCGATGCCGCCCCACACCGACCGCGGCAGCCGGTGCCGCCGCACGAACCGCACCCACAGCGCGATCAGCACCGGCGAGATGAACTCCAGCAGGATCGCGATGCCGACGGGGATCCGGCCCGCGGCGACGAAGTACAGCAGCTGCACGCCGGCGACGCCGAGCAGGCCGTAGCCGGCCAGCACCGGGAGCTCGGCCCGGCGCACCCGCAGCTTCCGCGGCGCGACCAGCGCCACCCCGGCGAGCAGCACGGTCCCGGCCAGCCCGATCCGCATCGCGGCCACCTGCTCCGGGCTGAAGCCGGCGGACATCGCGGACTTGCCCAGCGTGCCCGACGTGCTGAAGAACAGCGCGGCGAGCAGGACGAGCGTGGTCCCGCGGCCGCGGTGGGCGACCCGGGGAGGTGCGAGGACGGGCAGCTCGGTGGTCACCACCGCGACTGTAGGGCCCGCCGCGTCACTGCCGAAACGGTTTTTCCGGTTACTCGGTCCGCTTCAAGCCGGTCGCGACGTGCGTCGTGATCGTCGCGAGCCGCCGTCCCTGGATGCGCAGGGCGCCGAGGGCGAGCTCGTCCGGTGCCGCCGACTTGCGGGACACGAACGAGCCGCCGTACGGGTTGCCGGACTCCATCAGGTGCGGGTCGGTGTAGCCGAGCGGGACCACGATCGCGCCCCAGTGGTAGAAGACGTTGTTGATCGCCAGCAGCGTCGACTCCAGGCCGCCGTGCCGGGTGGACGCCGTCGTGAACGACGTCGCGACCTTGTCGGCCAGCTTCCCCTGCGCCCACAACCCACCCGTGCTGTCCAAATAGGACTTCAGCTGCGCCGCGGGGCCGCCGAACCGGGTCGGGCTGCCGACGGCGAGGCCGTCGGCCCACCCGAGGTCCTCGAGCGTGGCCAGTGCGTGGTGCGGGCCCGAGTCGATCCACGCCTGCCAGCGCGGGTTCTGCGCGATGGCCTCGGCGGGCACGGTTTCCCGCACGGTCCGGACCCGCACCTCGGCACCGGTCTCACGGGCCCCCGCGGCGAGGGACTCGGCGAGGGCAGCGGTGTTCCCGGTCGAGCTGTAGTAGACGACGAGTATCCGTGTGCTCACTTCGCCGACTCTAGGGCCACCCTTGGCGGCGTCTCAGAATCCGGACTGGGGCTTCCACGGGCTGACGGTGTCGGTCGGCCGCGTCGGGTCGTGGAAGCGCGGCCGGTCGAGCTCGCCCGCGCGCAGCGGGACGAGGCCGTCGGTGATCGCCTGCATGATCTTCGCGTGCGCGCGCACGCCGGCGCCCGGGCGCTCGGCCTCGATGTCCGACAGGTCGACGGGGTCGCCGAAGTGCACCCGGAACCTCGGCCGGCGCAGAGGAGCGCTGAGCCCGGAGCGGGCGAGCGGGACCAGGTCGGCCGGGCCCGAGACGGTCTCGGTGCCCCAGTACACGGCCTCGTGCGCGCCCCACTGGCTGATCGGGATCACCGGCACGCCCGCCGCCAGCGCCAGCCGCGCCGCGCCGGTCTTGCCGCGCTCCGGCCACAGGCCCGGGTCGTGGCTGATCCGGCCCTCCGGGTAGACGATGATCGGCTCGCGCGTGGTCTTGAGCGCTTCGACGGCCTCGGTGAACTGCCCGACGGCGGTCGCGGCGACCTTCCGGTCGATCCGCAGGTGGCCGCTGACCCGCAGCGCCGGCCCGATGACCGGGGCGTCCAGGATGCCGCCGGCCAGCATGAACCGCGGGTTGATGCCGATCCGCTTGCACGCCGCCATCAGCACGAACGCGTCGAACACGCCGATGTGGTTGGCGGCCATCAACAGCGGCTTGCCGCGCAGCTGGGCCGGGATCCGCCCGCTGATGGTCAGCCGTCCGACGAGGTTCACCAGCCCCCGGTCGAGGTTCAGCATGGTCCGCCAGATGGCGGGGGCCCGGCGAGCGGTGTTGTCGGAGTGCAGCGCGACCATGGGGCAGAGCATGGCAGACGCCGGATTCACCCGGACGTGCATGGTCACCGCCGGCGCCCCAATGTGGCCTTCGGTGCGTTCAACGCACCCAAGCCGGCCTTCGGTGCGTTGAACGCACCCAAGGCCGCCTTGGGGCGTTCACCCGGATGGCCTCTCGCGCCGGCGTGTGAGGCAGAAGTTCACCCTGCGCTGAGAGTGGCGCATGGGACGAACGGCCACGGCCGGTTACCGTTGAAGGCATGGCTGGGTCGGCGACAAGGAAGCGAAGCACGGGCAGCGGCGCGAAGGGGGCAGCGGCGCGCAAGCCGCGTACACCCGCGAAGCCACGTACGTCCTCCGCTCGCAAGCCGGCCCCCCGCTCGCGCCGCAAGACGCCCGGGATCTTCGGGAAGGGCGTGCGCGGCACCTGGAACCTGCTGGCCAAGGGCATCGGCACACTGGCCAGGACCGTCGGCCGCACCCGCGAGCTCGAGCCCGAACACCGCCGCGACGGGGTCGCGCTCGGGCTGATCGCCCTGGCCATCGTCGCGGCCGTCGGGGTCTGGTGGCGGGCCGCCGGGCCGATCGGAGCCGGCGTCGAGATCGCCACGCGGTCCGTCCTCGGTGCCGGGGCCGTGACGCTTCCCCTGGTCCTCGTCGTCGTGGGCGTCGCGCTGATGCGGTCCGAGCCGCACCCCGAGACGCGGCCGCGGATGGTGATCGGCACGATCATGGTCGTGCTGTCCGTGCTCGGGATGCTGCACATCTTCACCGCGCTCCCGGACACGAACGACGGCCGGATGTACGCCGGCGGCATCATCGGCGCCTTCTCCGGCGGCCTGCTGACCATGGGCGTCACCACCTGGGTCGCCGTGCCGATCCTTATCCTCGCGCTGGTCTTCGGCGTGCTCGTGTTCACCGGCACCCCGGTCCGCGAGATCCCGCACCGGCTGCGCAACTGGGGCCTCGACGAGGAAGAGATCGCCGAGGCGGAGCAGAAGTCCGGGTTCGCCACCGACGAGGACGCCGTCACCGAGGCCGACCCGAAGTCCGCGCGCCTGCGCAAGCCGTCGCGCCGCCGCCAGGCCGCCGACGCGAACCCCGAGCAGCTCGACCTCGACGCCGCGCTGGCCGAGGTGCCGACGCCGATCAAGCCCCCCAAGGCCGTGCCCAAACCGGTCGAGGTGCCCGAGAAGAAGCCGAAGAAGGCCCCGGAACCGCCGCTCGCCGTCACGCGGACCGTCGAAGGCGACTACCAGCTCCCGCCCCCCGACCTGCTGAAGCTCGGCGACGCGCCGAAGTCCCGCAGCAAGGCCAACGACGCCATGATCGAGGCGATCACCGGCGTGCTGGAGCAGTTCAACGTCGACGCGCAGGTCACCGGCTTCACCCGCGGCCCGACGGTCACCCGGTACGAGGTCGAGCTCGGCCCGGGCGTGAAGGTCGAGAAGATCACCGCGCTGACCAAGAACATCGCCTACGCGGTGGCGACCGACAACGTCCGGCTGCTGGCGCCGATCCCGGGCAAGTCGGCCGTCGGCATCGAGGTGCCGAACTCCGACCGCGAGATGGTCCGCCTCGGCGACGTCCTGCGCGCGCCGTCCACGGTCAAGGACAACCACCCGATGGTGATCGGCCTCGGGAAGGACATCGAAGGCCACTTCGTCACGGCGAACCTGACGAAGATGCCCCACCTGCTGGTTGCGGGGTCCACCGGTTCCGGTAAGTCGAGCTTCGTCAACTCGATGCTGGTGTCGCTGCTCGCGCGGGCGACGCCGGACGAGTGCCGGATGATCCTGATCGACCCGAAGATGGTCGAGCTGACGCCGTACGAGGGCATCCCGCACCTGATCACGCCCATCATCACCCAGCCGAAGAAGGCCGCCGCCGCGCTGGCCTGGCTGGTGGAGGAGATGGAGCAGCGCTACCAGGACATGCAGGTCAACAAGGTCCGGCACATCGACGACTACAACAAGAAGGTCCGCTCCGGCGAGATCACCGCGCCGCCCGGGTCCGAGCGCGAGTACCGGCCGTACCCGTACATCATGGCGATCGTCGACGAGCTCGCCGACCTGATGATGACCGCCCCGCGCGACGTCGAGGACGCGATCGTCCGGATCACCCAGAAGGCCCGCGCCGCCGGCATCCACCTGGTCCTGGCCACGCAGCGGCCGTCGGTCGACGTCGTGACCGGCCTGATCAAGACGAACGTGCCGTCACGGCTGGCCTTCGCGACGTCGTCGCTGACCGACTCCCGGGTCATCCTCGACCAGCCGGGCGCGGAGAAGCTGATCGGCATGGGCGACGCGCTCTACCTGCCGATGGGCGCCGGCAAGCCGGTCCGCATCCAGGGCGCGTTCGTCGGCGACGAGGAGATCTCCTCGGTCGTCAACTACGCCAAGGAGCAGGCGCAGCCGGACTACCAGGACGGCGTCACCGCGCAGAAGGCCGGCGAGAAGAAGGAGATCGACCCGGACATCGGGGACGACCTGGACGTCCTGCTGCAGGCGGCGGAGCTGATCGTGACGTCCCAGTTCGGCTCGACGTCGATGCTGCAGCGCAAGCTGCGGGTCGGGTTCGCCAAGGCAGGGCGCCTGATGGACCTGCTGGAGAGCCGGGGGATCGTCGGCCCGTCGGAGGGCTCGAAGGCCCGCGACGTGCTGATCAAGCCGGAGGAGCTGGAGTCGGTGCTGTTCATGATCCGCGGCGGCGACCCGGTCCCGGCCGACCCGGACGACGAGTAGTGCAACCCGCCGGCGGGGTCGTTCCGTCCTGACCACATGGACCTGCAGCGATTCGCAGCCGGACTGTTCGCCTTCGCCGTCGTCGCGGTGGGCGCCGGGAGCTCGGTGGCTTCCGGGCAGCCGGTTCCGGCCCGGCCGTCGGCGCCGTCGACCGTCAGCGCCGTTCCGCGGGGTGAGGTCACCCTGCGCCTGGGGCAGGAGGCCGCGATCCAGGGGAAGGACCTGGCGGTCCGGTACCTGCGTGTCGTCTCCGACTCGCGGTGCCGCCCGGACATGACCTGCATTTGGCAGGGCGAAGCGACCCTTGCCTTCCTGCTGAGCGAGCCCGGCCGCGGTGAAAGCACCACGGCCGAGCTGCACAGCGGTCCGCGGACCGGCCCCCAGACGACCTCGTTCGCCGCCAGCCGCGTCGAGCTGGTGTCGGTCGGCGAGGACGGCCAGGAGGCGACGATCCGGGTCGGCTGAGGCCGGTGGCTCAGCTGCCGAACTTGCGCACGGCCTGGTAGTACGTCCAGGCCGCGGCCTTGCACGCCACGTTGGAGCCGCAGACGCCCTTCAGGTCCGAGTACAGGTTGTCGTCGATCTTCAGGCGGTTCGCCTCGGTGAACCGGCCCTGCTTCTTGTAGTTGCGGTACCCGAAGTCGTGCCGGTGGCAGCCGGGCAGGAACTTCCAGCCGAACGGGTTGTCCGGCGCCCACGAGCAGCCGTCCGACGACCAGTCGAGCTGGCCGTTGTAGGGCGCCTGCGCCCGGATCGACTCGAAGTTCGAGAGCGAGGTGCTGAAGAGGTACTGGTCGGTGACGGTCGGGATGTCGACCGCCGCCGCCGTGCCGGCGCCCAGCAGGGCACCCCCGCCGACGGTCGCGGCCACCGCGATGGTGGCCCCCAGGTTCCGCAGTGTGCGCATTTTTGTGTTGTTTCCTTGCTGATCAGAGGATGGATGTGCGTGATCAGCATCGGGCTTCGGGTGGCGCGCGTCACCGCCCGAAAGAATGTTGTCGGGAAACTTTCAGAGTTCGAGCAACATCCGTGAATTACCGAGCGTGTTCGGCTTGACGTACGGCAGGTCGAGGAACTCGGCGACACCGGTGTCGTGCGAGCGCCGCATCTCCTCGTAGACCTCGTGCGACACCGGCGTCCCCTCGATCTCCACGAAGCCGTGCCCGGTGAAGAAGCCGGTCTCGAACGTCAGCACGAACAGCCGCTTGAGACCCAGCTCACGGGCCTCGTCGATCAGCCGGCTCACCAGGACCCGCCCGACCCCCTGGCCGCGGACGGCCTTGTCGACCACGACGGTGCGCAGCTCGGCGATGTCCTCCCAGAGCACGTGCAGCGCGGCCGACCCGGCGACCTCGCCGTCCACCTCCGCGACCCAGAACTCCTGGACCGCTTCGTACAGCGTGACCAGGTCCTTCTCCAGCAGGACGCGGCCGGCGTCCGAGTCGACCAGGGCCTTGATCTTGCGGACGTCGGCGATCCGCGCGCGGCGGACGACGGGGGAGGCGGACGGCACGATCGTCAAGACTGCCACATCGCCCGGCGCCGGCGCCGACACGACCGGGCCACGCCGTCGTCGGCCCGCCCGGGACCGGCGGCTACCCTGAACGTCGTGCCTTCTCCTGCCACTGACCCCGCCGCCACCCGACGCGTCTCCCTGCTGACCCTGGGCTGCGCCCGCAACGAGGTCGACTCGGAGGAGCTGGCGGGCCGGCTGGCGGCCGGCGGCTGGGAGCTGGCGGCCGATCCGGAGGACTCCGACGTCGTGGTGGTCAACACCTGCGGCTTCGTCGAGTCGGCCAAGAAGGACTCGGTCGACACGCTGCTCGCGGCGTCCGACACCGGCAAGAAGGTCGTCGCAGTCGGCTGCATGGCCGAGCGCTACGGCCACGAGCTCGCCGACAGCCTCCCCGAGGCCGACGCGGTGCTGGGCTTCGACCACTACGCCGACCTTTCCGACCGGCTCGACGACGTCGTCGCGGGCCGCAAGGTCGCCTCGCACACGCCGGGCGACCGCCGCAAGCTGCTGCCGATCAGCCCCGTCCAGCGGCCCGCCGCGGCCGAGGCCGTCGAGGTCCCGGGCCACGGGCAGCACGGCTGGGGCCCGCGGGTGCTGCGCACCCGCCTCGACGACTCGCCGGTGGCCGCGCTGAAGATCGCCTCCGGCTGCGACCGGCGCTGCTCCTTCTGCGCGATCCCGTCGTTCCGCGGCTCCTTCGTCTCGCGGCAGCCGGACGAGATCGTCGCCGAGGCGATGTGGCTGGCCGAGCACGGCGTCAAGGAACTGTTCCTGGTCAGCGAGAACTCGACGTCCTACGGCAAGGACTTCGGCCGCGACGGCGCCACCGCGCTGGAGCGGCTGCTGCCGAGGCTGGCGGAGATCGACGGCATCGAGCGCGTCCGCGTCTCCTACCTGCAGCCGGCCGAGACGCGCCCGCAGCTGGTCAAGGCCATCGCGACCACGCCGGGCGTCGCCGAGTACTTCGACCTGTCGTTCCAGCACTCCAGCGAGCAGGTGCTGCGCCGGATGCGCCGGTTCGGCTCGACGGACTCGTTCCTGGCGCTGACCGAGCAGATCCGCGAGTACGCGCCCGAGGCGGGCATCCGCACCAACGTGATCGTCGGCTTCCCCGGCGAGACCGAGCACGACCTGGCCGAGCTGGAGCGCTTCCTCACCGGCGCGCGCCCCGACGCGGTCGGCGTCTTCGGCTACTCCGACGAGGACGGCACCGAGGCCGAGACCTTCGACGGCAAGCTCGACCCCGAGGAGGTCGCCGCGCGCGTCACGCGGATCTCCGCGCTGGTCGAGGAGCTCACCGCGCAGCGCGCCGAAGACCGGATCGGTACCTTCGTCGACGTCCTCGTCGAACTGGACGACGACGGCGAGCTGACCGGCCGCGCCGCGCACCAGGCCCCCGAGGTCGACGGCGAGTGCGTCATCCTCGACGCGCCGGAGAAGACGCAGGTCGGTGACTTCCTGCGCTGCGAGGTCGTCGACTCGGCGGGCGTGGACCTGGTCGTCCGCGCGGTACCGGACGCCGACCGGTGAGTGCGCTCCCCAGCGACGCCGACGAAGGCACGGGTCACGAGAGCGTCCCCGCGCAGGTCCCCGCGCCGACCCCGGTCCCGACGCTCAACCTCGCCAACCTGCTGACGCTGTCGCGGCTGGTCCTGGTCCCGCTGTTCGTCGTCGCGCTGTTCGTCGTCGACGGCCACGACACCACCTGGCGGGCCATCGCGACCGGGCTGTTCGCCGTCGCCTCGGCCACCGACCAGCTGGACGGGTGGGTGGCCCGCAAGTACGGCCTGATCACCGACTTCGGCAAGATCGCCGACCCGATCGCGGACAAGGCGCTGACCGGCGCCGCGCTGGTCGGGCTGAGCGTCCTCGGCGAGCTCGGCTGGTGGGTCACCATCGTGATCGCCGTCCGCGAGGTCGGCGTGACGCTGCTGCGGTTCTGGGTGATCCGCCACGGCGTGATCCCGGCCAGCCGCGGCGGCAAGGCCAAGACGATGGCCCAGATCGCCGCGATCACCGCCTACCTGCTGCCACTGCCCGCCGGCGCCGACCCGGTCCGCTGGGCCCTGATGGGCCTGGCCCTGGTGCTGACCGTGGTGACCGGCGTCGACTACCTGATCCGGGCCGTGCGGCTGCGCGCGGCCGGGCGCCGGGCCACCGGGAGCTGAGGGTGGCCGACGAGCAGGCCACGGCGCTGGTCGCCGCGCTGACGGCGCGGGGCGAGACCGTCGCGGCCGCCGAGTCGCTGACCGCCGGGCTCGTCTGCGCCACCCTGGCCCAGGTCCCGGGGGCGAGCGCCGCCCTGCGCGGGGGACTGGTGGTCTACGCCACCGAGCTGAAGGCCAGCCTGGCCGGCGTCGACACCGCCCTGCTCGCCGACCACGGCGCCGTGCACCCCGAGGTGGCCCGCCAGCTGGCCGCGGGCGCCCGCGAGCGGTGCGGTGCCACCTGGGGTCTCGGGCTCACCGGCGTGGCCGGGCCGGCCGCCCAGGGCGGGGTCGCGCCGGGCACCGTGCACGTCGGGCTCGCCGGGCCGGGAACACGCACAGTCCGTACCCTGGCCCTCAGCGGCGACCGCGACATGATCAGGACCGAATCGGTCCGGGCGGCGTTTGCCCTGCTCGGGGAACATCTGGCGTGAAACGGGCGTTCGCCCTTGGCGTACGGACACACCAACTCCTGCGCTCGGGGCGCCGCTCTGGGTAACGTAGGGGGTACTTGTTCGGAAGGGAGGCGCGTGATGACCGTGCTGTTGCGTGAGGCGATCGGTGATCGGCTCCGTCATGCCCGCACCAACCAGCGTCGTACGCTGCGCGATATCTCCCGCGCCGCCAGGGTCAGCCTCGGCTACCTCTCCGAGGTGGAGCGAGGCCAGAAGGAGGCGTCGAGCGAACTGCTCGCGTCGATCTGCCAGGCCCTGGACCTTCCGCTCGGCGAGCTGCTGCACAAGGTGGCGGCGGACGTTTCGGCCCTCGACAACGTCGAGGTCGCACCGGTCGACGAGCGGATCGTGGAAGGCGCGCCCCGGGAGAAGGTGCCCGACCGCGGCGCCGAGGCCTCCGCGGCCGGCATCGAAGGCGGTCGCCTGATGTCGGAGCTGATCGGCAACGACCTCGCCGACCTGCGGGTTTCCCCGGCACCGCGGATGAACACCACGCTGCGCACGACGATCGGGCAGCCGAAGCTGGCCTCGACGATCGCCGCGTAGAACCCAGCGCACGACACCGACGGCCCCGGGCACCCCGCCCGGGGCCGTTCGCGTCGGGTCCGGCCCTGAGCTGGCCGTTCCGGCGGCCGAGCCCTCGGCCCCGGTCGGTTGGTGTGGTCCTCCGGCCGTTCTCGCTGCGAGGATGGCGCGGCGGGCCCGGATGCAGGCCGGGTCGGCCCATGAACCCGCCCCGCCAGGCCCTGGTTTCACCCCCGGGCACCGGGCAACCCGCCCGGGGCCGGTGGCGTTACCTCCAGGGGTGATCAGGGGCGAACCCTGAAATCCCCCGGGGTCGCCTGGAACGGACGTGGCCGACCTGACACGATGGAACCCAACGCCGGGGTCGGTGCGTTGCATGTGCAGGGGAGCGACGCCCCACCCCGAGTACCTAGGCCCGTGGGACGCAAGAAGGCAGGCGGAGGAGATGGCCAACCCGTTCGTGAAGTTCTGGAAGTACATGATGGCGGCGTTCTCGTCGAAGATCGACGAACACGCCGACCCGAAGGTACAGATCCAGCAGGCCATCGAGGAGGCGCAGCGCAACCACCAGGCGCTGACGCAGCAGGCCGCCTCCGTGATCGGCAACCAGCGGCAGCTGGAGATGAAGCTCAACCGGCAGCTCGGCGACGTCGAGAAGCTGCAGGCCTCCACCCGGCAGGCGCTCGTCCTCGCGGACGAGGCGCGGTCGAAGGGTGACGAGCAGAAGGCCGTCGAGTTCGAGAACGCCGCGGAGAGCTTCGCGACGCAGCTCGTCACGGCCGAGCAGAACATCGAGGACCTGAAGACGCTGCACGACCAGTCGCTGCAGGCCGCGGCCCAGGCCAAGAAGGCCGTGGAGCGCAACTCGCAGATGCTGCAGCAGAAGCTGGCCGAGCGCACCAAGCTGCTCTCGCAGCTGGAGCAGGCGAAGATGCAGGAGCAGGTCTCCGCTTCGCTGAACCAGATGAGCCAGCTGGCCGCGCCGGGCAACACGCCGTCGCTGGAAGAGGTCCGCGACAAGATCGAGAAGCGCTACACCACGGCGCTGGGCTCGGCGGAGCTGGCGCAGAACTCGGTCCAGGGGCGGATGATGGAGGTCCAGGCCTCCACCACGCAGCTGGCCGGCCAGTCGCGGCTGCAGCAGATCCGCGCGTCGATGCACGGTGACTCGGTCGCCCAGGTGACCGACGGCGGCAAGGCGGCCCAGGCGCCGGCGAGCAGCTCGGCCGACATCCAGCGCGAGATCCAGGCGCGCGTGCAGGCCGAGCAGGGCAAGAACCCGGCCTGACGCGGGCAGCGAGTTCGAAGGGGGCGAGCATGGGGCAGCAGGGCAGGCGACGCGACTTCAGCGAGTTCAGCGCGAAGCTGGAGAAGCACATCGAGAAGCTGCCCGACTACGCCGTGCGCGCCCAGGAAAAGCTCCAGAAGGTGCAGAAGTACTTCCCGCCGGCCGACCAGGCCGGCGGGAAGCCCGCACCCCCGCGGCCGCGGCCGAACCCGCTGCAACGGCCGCCGGTGCGGCGGCCCGACATGTCGGCGACCTTCTCGACGATGGCGAACCAGGTCCCGGCGTTCGCCGAGGCCCGGGCCAAGTGGGACCGCTGGAACCACCCGGCCGCGAAGCTCGAGCGCCGCAAGCGCCGGACGTCGCGCGCGATGACACTGTGGCTCCTGCTGACGATCCTGTGCGGCGTTCTCGCCGTGGCGGCCGGGCTGGGCTGGATGAGTGCCACCGGCGCCGCGATGATGCCGCAGGCGATCATGGCGTTCGCCGGAGCCGTCGTCTTCGGCACGTTCGGCGTCCGAAGCGGGCTCAAGCTGCGTGAACTGAAGCGCACCCCGCTCCCTGCCGCACCGGCCGGCCCGCCGCCGCTGCCGCCCGCGGGGTCCGCCGCGCGCGAGCCGATGGAACGGCTGGCGGAGTGCGAGGCCTCCTTGGGTGAGCTGCTGCGCCAGCTCTCCGTACCGTCCTCGGTGGGCACGACGCCGGTGTCCGAAGTGTCCGTTGCCGACGCGCAGCAGACCGCCGCCGAAGCCGCAGGTGCCCTTCGCGGCCTGGCAGGCCGCATCCAGGCGATCGAACGCGGCCGCAACTCCGCCCCGGCCCGCGAGCAGGCGGCCCTGGACGCGGCGGTCGGCAAGCTTCGCGAACAGCTCGACGACGGCCTCGAGGGCTACCGCGGCCTGGTCGCCGCGGCCGGTCACACGGTCGCGGCGTCGAGCGACGGCCTGGTGACGTCCAAACAGGCCCTCACCGACGCCACCGACCGCCTGGCCGGCCTGGCCATGGCCCTGCGCGAACTCTCCTGACCCCAACCCGGTGTGATCGGGGAGCCGACACGCGTGATCGGGGAGCCGACACGCGTGATTGACGGGTCGACACGGCAAGGCGGGCTCAGCCGGGGCGTGTCGACCTCCCCATCACGCGTGTCGACTGTTCAATCACGCGTGTCGATCCCCTGATCACGCGATTCGGGGCGGCACTGCGCCGTCGGGATTTCAAACTCGGCCGTTCGAGTGCTGCATCCGGCCGTACCGGCTCTTCGTCACCCGGCGTGCGTGATCGTGCGTTTCACCCCGGCGTCGCGCCCTGTTCACCTCTTGGTGCCGAAACCCGCGCGTAATCGGAAACAGCTGGCTACGGAAACGTCGACCACCTAACGTTTCTGTCATGTATGCAGAGGTGTCACTAGCCGGGAGGCCCGCCGTGCTTTGAGGATCGCCGGCGCCGACCGTACACAGTGGACTTTCTCGACCGCCGAGGAAAGGACGCCCCGTGAACACGCTCCCGCCGGACCCGGATCCCGTGCCGCCGACCCCGCCCACCGCCTCGCAGCGCGTCATCGCGGCCTTCGAGCGCATCACCGAAGCCAACCGTCCCGAGCTCTGGTCCACCCTCCGCGCCGTCGAAGACGTGCTCGTCGACGCCAAGGCCGTGGAAGAACGCGTCCAGGCCGGGGAGAACCTGCCGCTGGCGGGCACGGTCTTCGCCGTACCGGAACTGATCGACGTCGCCGGGCAGCCGTCCGGCCGCTCGGTCCCGGAAACCAGCGCCACGATCGTCTCCCGGCTGACCGCGGCCGGTGCCGTCGTGCTCGGCAAGACCGGTGCCGCCACGGTGGCCTCGGCCTGGGACCGCACGAAGGTCGGTGGCCGCGGCGCGGCCGTCGCCGTCGCGCTGGGCATCGTCGACCTGGCGCTGAGCACGGCAGGCGCGGTCCCGGCGGCCCTGAACGCCGTCGTCGCGCTGAAGCCGACCCGCGGCCTGCTGCCGATGACCGGCGTCCGCGCCTCCGAAGCCGTCTCCGTGTACGTGAACGGCCTGGTCGCCGGCCGTCGCGCGCTCGCCCTGATGACCGGACCGGACGGCGTCTCCGCGACCCGCACCTGGCCCGCCGACGTCCGCCTCGGTGCCGGCGAGCACCCGCGCGTCGCCTACCCGACGAACCTGCCGCTGAGCCCCGCCGCGGCCATGGCGTTCGACGGCGTCGTGAAGCGGCTGGTGGCGGCCGGCGCCGTGCTGAAACCGATCTCCGGGGGTGAGTACCGCTTCGAAGACGCGCTCCTGCTGCCCACCGTGCCGGACCACCCGGAGCTCGTCGAGGCCCTGGCCGACCCGGCCGCCGTGCACCACCGCCTGGCGAGCTGCACCGCCTTCGCGAACCTGCTCGACCTCGCGGCGGTCACCGTCCCGGTGCTGCCGGGCGACAAGCGCCCGTTCGGCGTGACCTTCCTGACGCGGGCGTTCGAGGACCAGATCGGTCTGGACCTCGCGACGGTCTGCACGGACGAGCCCATGACGCCCTACCCGGAACCGGGCGAAGACCTCGTCGTGTTCGGCGCGCACCTGCGCGGCCAGCCGCTCAACGCCCGGCTCACCGAGCTCGGCGCCCGCTTCACCCGGCCGGTCCGGACCACCGAGAGCTACCGGATGGTGCTGCTGGACACCGAACCGCCGCAGCCGGGCGTGCTGGAGCACGCCGAGGGCAGCAGTCTCGACGGCGAAAGCTGGCGGCTGTCCCCGGCCGCGTTCGAGCAGTTCGTCACCACGCTGAAAGAACCCTTCGTGCTGGACCGCGTCGAGCTCGACGACGGCTCCCGGCCCCTGGCGGTCCGGTGCGCCCCGACGGCGAGCGGGATCGCGCTGGACCGCTACGAATCGTGGCGGGGCTACGTCCGGTTCACCTCTACCGCCGGGCTGCGAGACCCCGGCTGACCCGCCTCACCAGGCCCGGCCCGTGCAGTGCGAACCCGGTGTAGAGCTGCACGAGCGACGCCCCCGCGTCCACCAGCCGGACGGCGTCGTCCGGGCCCATGACGCCGCCGACGCCGATGATCGGCAGGTTCCCGCCGGTGTGGTCGTGCACGAACCGCACGACCTCCGCCGCGCGGGCGGTCAGCGGCCGGCCGGACAGTCCTCCCGCCTGTCCGGCCAGGCTGCGCTCCGCGGGCACGATGCCGTCGCGGGCGAGCGTCGTGTTCGTGGCGATGATCCCGGCGACGCCGTGCTCGAGCGCGACCTCCAGGAGCTCGGCCAGCGCGTCGTCGGTCAGGTCCGGCGCGACCTTCACCAGCACCGGCGTGGGCGTGCCCGCTCCGGCGAGCTCCTGGGACGTCGTGCGCAGCTCGCCGAGCAGCTCGGCGAGGGCGGTGCGGTCCTGCAGCTGACGCAGCCCCGGCGTGTTCGGCGAGCTGACGTTGACGGCGAAGTAGTCGGCGTACGGGTAGAGCGCGCGCAGGGAAAAGCGGTAGTCCTCGACGGCGTCTTCGAGGGGCGTGACCTTCGACTTGCCGATGCTGATCCCGAGCGGCACGCCGGGTTTCCCGTCGCGCGCGAGCTTCGCCGCAAGTGCTTCCGCGCCGTCGTTGTTGAAGCCCATGCGGTTGATCACCGCATCGCTGGCGGGGAGGCTGAACAGCCGCGGCTTCGGGTTGCCGGGCTGGGCCAGCCGCGTCACCGTGCCGACCTCGACGAAGCCGAAGCCCAGCGCGGCCCACGCGGGCAGCGCGCGGCCGTTCTTGTCCATCCCGGCGGCCAGGCCGACGCGGTTGGGGAACCGCAGGCCCAGCACGGTCACGGGGTCGTCGACCCGCAGGGCGCCGCCGATCGCCGGCGCGACCTTGCCGAGCCGGGCCAGGACGGCGATCGTGCGCTCGTGCACCAGCTCGGGGTCGTGGTAGGAGACCCGGTACAGCGCCGGGCGGACGATCTTGTCGAAGAACACGTCCCCATGCTGCCAAACGACCCCGGCGGCGCGCCCGGAGCGTCACCTGGGCGTGAACGCGGCCACTCAGCCGGTGGCTTCGCGCGCCTTCCACTCGTCTTCGAGCATCGCGTAGACGAGTTCGTCGGTCCACTCGCCCTTGACGATCTCGTTCTCCCTCAGGTGCGCTTCCTGGCGCATCCCGAGCCGCTCCATCAGCGCCGCCGACGCGGTGTTCCGGCCGTCGCACCGGCCGATGATCCGGTGCAGCCCCAGGTCCTCGAAGCCCAGCCGCAGCAGTTCCGTGGTCGCCTCGGCGGCCAGGCCCTTGCCGTGGTGGTCCGGGTGGAAGACGAACCCGATCTCGCCCTGCCGGTGCTCGCTGCTGAGCCACTCCAGGTTCAGGTCGCCGATCAGCTGCCCGGTAGCGGCGAGCTCGACCGCCACCGCCAGGAACTGCCCTTCCTTCGTCAGGGTCGAGCTGTGCACCCGTTTCGCCAGTGCCGCGGCCGATTCGGCGCGGCTGCGGGGGCCCCAGTACAGGTAGCGGGCGACGTCGGCGCGGGACTGGAACGAGTTCAGCGCGTCGAGGTCGTCGGGCGTGAACGGGCGCAGGAGCAGCCGGGCCGTGGTGATCGGGTAATCGGGCCTGAGCATGCTTCCAGGCTAGCGACCTTCAGCCGTCCGGGGGACGGAACGGCGTAACGCGTTCGGCGAACCACGGGGTCGGATCGCCGGGCGGTCGTTCGGCGCCGACAGGCGGCGTGACCTGCACAAATGAGCGCATGAAGGAACCCCCGGGGTGCCTCTCGAACGCCGTCAAACGTTCGAGCCCGAGCCGGACTGGTGCTCGGGAACCCCGGGGGCACGGTGACTGCCTGGTATTCGCTATCAGGCATCACGTGAAGCAGGCGATGAGCCGAAGGTGGCTCAGTTGTAACGCTGCTCAAAGTCCTCCACGTGCCATCCGCTAGCGGACAGCCACCTCACGAGTCCTGTTGGAATACAACTTAGGACCACCTCCTTTCTCGTGTACTGCCACGCTAGGCGAAGATCCCGGGATCCGGCAACGTCATTTTCGCGGGACCGGCCGGTGGTTTCGCCGGCGTGCCGAGCCCGAAGGGCACCAAGCCGTCCGGGCGTTCGCGGAGCGCGAACACGAGCGTCTTCCTGCCCGGCTTCCGTGCTCTTTCGCCGGGAACGGCGGCGACGTCACGGGTTCGGCTCAGCTCGCGGGTGCCGGGCCGTGCTGGTCCTTCGGGCAGAACCACGTCGGCCGCCGCTGGACGTCGTGACCCTGCGTGCGGACCTGGACCTGGCCGCCGCAGCGGAAGCAGCCCTGGCGGGTGCGCTCGTAGACCCAGTTCTTGCGGTTGCGGTCGAGGTGGCCGGTGGTGCTCTGGTCGAAGCGCCCGGCGGAGGCGTTTGCCAGCAACAGCTTGCGGGCGAGCGCGACCGTGCGCCCGGCGTCCACTTCGGACACCGGCGTCCACGGGGTGACGCCGAGCAGGAAGCAGATCTCGCACTTGTAGAGGTTCCCGACGCCCGCCATCACGCGCTGGTCGAGCAGGGCGAGCCCCAGCTCGCGCCCGGGATCGGCGGCCAGGGCGGCGGTCGCGTGCGCCGCGTGCTCGTCCGTCCACTGTGGATCCAGCAGGTCCGGGCCGAGGTGTGCGACGAGGTCGTGCTCCTTCGGCGTGGCCACGAGCTTGAGGTCGTGGACGCGGAAGCCGATCACCTGGACGTCGGCCGCGGTCAGGACCACCCGGGCTTGGTGACCGGGGCGGCGCCACTTCGCGCCGGCCGGGTAGACGTCCCACATGCCGTCCATCATCAGGTGCGAATGCAGGGTCAGCTCGCCGGAGAAGCGGGTGAACAGGTGCTTGCCGACCGTGCCGACACCGAGCACCTCGCGGCCGGCGAGGTCCACAGTGGCCAGTTGCGGCACCCGGAACTGGCCGCGCAGCAACGTCTTTCCCGCGAGCGCCTTGTCGAAGCGCTTTCCGACGAGGTACACGGTGTCACCTTCGGGCACGGCTCACCCCGTGGACTCGGACACCTCGGCCGGGGCCTCGGGTGTCTCCGGCGCCGGGCCCTCGGGCCAATCCGGGCCTTCGGGCTCTTCGCCGGCGATGCGGTGGCGGCCCGCCCGGTTGGAGCGCAGGATCTTCGCCAGCACCATGTTGAACGTCAGTGCGATCTCCTGGGCGCCCGGCGAGTGCCACTCGTGGATCGGGCTGCACGCGCCCTGGGCCTGCTGCACGGCCAGCCGGTCGGTGATCGCCGTGGGCATCACGAGCGAGCCGAAGTTGTCGCGCAGCTCGGCGATCCGGAACTGGTGCTCGTAGGAACGCACCCGCAGCTTGTTCACCAGGACACCGATCGGGCGCAGGTCCGGGTTGAGCTCCTTGCGGATCTTCTCGATCGCTTCCAGGGCCCGGTTCGCGCCGGCGACGGCGTAGATCGTCGGCTCGGTGACGATCAGCGCGCTGTCCGCGCCGACCAGCGCCGACTTCGTCAGCCGGCCCAGCGACGGCGGGCAGTCGAGGATCACCAGCTCGTACGGGGTCTCGCGCAGCGGCGTGCGGTGCAGCTCGTCCAGCGCACGGGAGAAGTTGGCGAGCCGCTCGCTGTCGGCGTCGGGGTCGTTGAGCAGCTCGAGCTCTTCGGTGCCGACGAGGACGTCGACGTCTTCGCTCCAGACGCTCGGCGCGATGGCCCGTTCCAGCATCTCCCGCGTCGGGGTCTCGAGCACGTCGGCGAGGGTCGCGTCGGTGTACGGCGGGTCGAGCGAGGTCGTGGCGTTGCCCTGCGGGTCGAGGTCCACCACCAGCGTCCGCGTGCCCCTACGCAGGGCGGCGGACGCGATACCGAGAGCGACCGTCGTCTTGCCGACGCCTCCCTTGAGGCTGAGTACGGCGACCGTGTGCACGAAGACCAGCCTACGGGTGTGCGCGAGAGGTGCCGCCGGGCAAGGGGCGTTCACTCGAAGGGAGGAGCCGGGGAGGCAGGCCGGGGCGGGCACTACCCTGTGCGGCATGAAGACGGAGACCGTGGCCGCCCGGGGTTCGGGCGCCGTCCGCCGGGTGCTCGAGGCCGAGCTGAAGGCTGCCCGCGCCCGGGGCGCCGAGCGCCCCCGCGTCGTCGACGTGGGTGGCGGCAGCGGCGGCTGGGCGGTGCCGTTCGCGGCGGCGGGCTGCCGGGTGACCGTCGTCGAGCCCAGCCCGAACGCCCTGGCGACGCTGCAGCGGCGGGCCGAGGAAGAGGGCGTCTCCGAGCTGATCACGGTCGTCGCGGACGACTCGGACGCGCTGGGCCGCTACGTCGAGACCGGCTCGGCCGACCTGGTGCTGGCGCACGGGCTGCTGGAGATCGTCGACGACCCGGCCGCGGTGCTCACCGCGCTGGCGACCGCGGTCGCGCCGGGCGGAGCGGTGTCGGTGCTGGTCGCGAACCGGCACGCGGCGGTGCTGCACCGCGCGCTTTCGGGCCGCGTCAGCGAGGCCCAGCAGCTGCTCGAAAGCGCGGAAGGGGTCATCTCGGGCGACACGGTGCTGCGCCGGTTCGACTCCGAGGGGCTGCGCGCCCAGCTCGTGGCCGCGGGCCTGGACGTGACGCTGCTGCAGGGCGACCGGGTGATTTCGGACCTCGTCGGCGGCGACGTCCGCGACGACGAGCTGGCGGAGTTCGAGCGGGTCGCGGCGGGGTCGCCTGCCCTGCGGGACATCGCGGGCCGGCTGCACGCGGTCGCCCGGCTCGCCTGACTCCTTCCGGCGGGTTTCGGCCGTCGGGCTCGCGCCCGGCCCGAAACTGTCGGTGGCGGCCGGTAGCGTCCCGGACGTGGGGCGAAATGCTGAGCTGCCGGGCGGGATGAGCCGGTTCCGGGTCCGGCCGGGGGAACCGTTGCCGGACGACACCGGGTGCGGGATGCTGCACGTCGACATGGACGCCTTCTTCGTGTCGGTCGAGCTGCGCACCCGGCCCGAGCTGGCGGACAAGCCGGTCGTCGTGTCCGGTGGCGGGCCGCGGGCCGTCGTCGCCGCGGCGAACTACCCGGCGAGGAAGTTCGGTGTGCGCTCGGCGATGCCGTTCTCGACGGCGAAACGGCTGTGCCCGCACCTGATCAACATCCCGCCGACCGGCGGGCTCTACAGCGAGGTCTCCCGCGGGGTGATGGGGATCTTCCGCGAGCTGACGCCGCTGGTCGAACCGCTGAGCCTGGACGAGGCGTTCCTGGACGTCAGCGGGGCTTTGCGGCGCCTGGGCGCGACGCCGGCGTCGCTGGGCGCGCAGATCCGCTCGCGGGTCGAGGCCGAACACGGGATCACCTGCTCGGTCGGCGTCGCGAAGGTCAAGTTCGTCGCGAAACTGGCATCGGGGATGGCGAAGCCGGACGGCATGGTCGTGGTGCCCGCGGCGGAGACCCTGGCGTTCCTGCACCCGCTGCCGGTGTCGGCGCTGTGGGGCGTCGGCGCGCGCACGGAGGACCACCTGCGGCGGCTGGGGCTGGGCACGATCGCCGACGTCGCGGCGTTCCCGCCGGAGCGGCTGAAGAAGTCGCTGGGCGTCGCGGTGGGGGAGCACCTGTACCGGCTCGCGCACGGCGTCGACGAGCGGTCGGTGGTCGTCGACTCACCGGAGAAGTCGATCGGCGCGGAGCACACGTTCGACGTCGACCGGCACGATCGCGCCGAGCTGGGCCTGGAGCTGCTGCGCCTGGCCTCGCGCGTGGGGGCCACGCTGCGGGAGCGCGGGGTGCGCGGCCGGACGGTCTCGATCAAGGTGCGCTTCGCGGACTTCCGGACCATCACCCGCGCCCGCACGCTGGTCTCGGCGACCGACGTGGCGCGGGAGATCCACGCGGTGGCGGTGGCGTTGCTCACGGAGCACGCGCCGACGGGAGCGGTCCGGCTGATCGGGGTCCGGGTGGAGGGGCTCGACACGGGGGAGGCGGGGGAGCAGCTGGTGTTCGACTCACCGGCACCCCGCTGGCGCGACGCGGAGGTGGCGGCCGACGTGGCGCGGTCGAAGTTCGGGTCCGCGGCGGTGCGGCCGGCGTCGTTGCTGGGGCCACGGGAGGGGTGAGTGCCGGGCTGACCCCGATCGGTGCTTTCGCAGCCCTCGGACCGCGCCCGTGAACCTCGAGCGAGCCGAGCTGTATGGACGTCTCGCAGCCTCCCGCTCAGGCGGGGCAAGCGCCGGTCCGAGCCCCACCGCGAGCTGCGGCCACCGATGCCCCGCTCCCGCGCCGCGAGCGCTGTGCACGGGCGGTGATCTTCGGCCCGGCCGACGTTCCCCACATGGCCGTCGAAGCCGTAAATCGGTCACCGTAGGCGACGGTGACCGTCCGCAACCCTGCTCGGGCGGGATTTAGCCCAATTCGATCCCTTCTGGATGCGGGATCGGGTAGTCGTCCGGGCGCGGGCCTCGTATCCTGGACAGTGCCACCCCGCCTGGGGTTGGCTGTTGGGTCCAGGACGTTGCGCGGCCCGGCGCCCGCGACAGCTGTGCCGGAGGAGGAAAGATGCCACTCTCCGAGCATGAGCAGCGGCTGCTCGATCAGATCGAGCGCGAGCTCTATGCCGAGGACCCCAAGTTCGCATCCACGGTGCGCGGCACCCGGTTGCGTCGCCCCGCTCGCCGACGGCGTATTCAGGGCATCGCCCTGTTCGTAGTGGGCGTGGCCCTGCTGGTGCTGGGCGTGGTGGTGCCGCAGTTCAGGGTGGCCGACATCCCGCTGATCAGCGTGCTCGGGTTCCTCGTGATGTTCTTCGGGGTCATGTTGGCCGTCACATCGATCCGGCACGGCGCCGAATCGGACGGCAAGGGCGGTGGATCGGGATCTCGCGGGGCCAAGCAGTCGGGCCGCCGGAGCTCCTTCACCCAGCGCATGGAAGAGCGCTTCCGCCAGCGCTTCGAGGAGCAGTAGCGCCGCAAGACCACAGAGATCCGCGTCCGCCACCCCGGTGGACGCGGATCTTCTTGTGTGCTCAGTCGGTCCGCGGCGGCCGCGGTGACACTGGGTGGCGCCCCGCGTGACCAGCCCCGCAACCCACGTGATCGAACCCGGATCTCAGGTGACTGAACCGGGATCTCGCGTGATCAGAGACGGATCTCGCGTGCTCGGAACGGCATCACGCGTGATTGAAGGGGCATCACGCGTGATCCGAGGGGCATCGGCGTGATGCCCTTCCGGACACGCGTGATGCCCTCCTGATCACGCGTGATGCCCCTTCAGTCGCGGTTGCGGAAGAGGGACTTCGGGAACAGGCGGCCCTTCCAGGACAGCGGGGCGTTCCGGTTCAGGCTCCGCCGCAGGTGGTCGAACGCCGGAGGGAGTGTCGGGTCGGCCTGGCCGTCCTCGCCGTACCACGACTTCTCCACCACGCCGATCACCGTGCGCAGGCCGTCCCGGCCCTCGTCGTCCAAGTGGTGCTTCGCCGCGAGCTTCTGGCCGGCCACGCGGACCGTGTCGCTCGGCGGGATCGGCAGCCCGCGGTCGGCGCACTCGGCGCGCAGCTCGGACCACGCCGCGTCCGCCGCGCCCGGCCGCTGCGCGACGATCTCCTGCAGCCGCCGGCGACGGCCGACGTCACGCGCCGCCGACGGGCCCAGCAGCCCGGCCAGCAGCAGCACCACGATCAGGCTGAACCACCAGGCCACCAGCCACGTCAGCACGCCCAGCACCGCCACCCACAGCGCGGCGGCGATCAGCGGCAGCCAGTTCTTGAGCGTCGCCCCGAGCCCGCTGGACGCGGGTTCGCGGTCCGGCCGTCTCCGGTTGCGGAACCCACCGGCGACCACCAGGACCGTCGCCAGCACCGCGAGCGCGACCAGCACCGCCACGAGCACCCAGATCCAGGCCGCCGTGCCCTCGTCGGTGGACTGCGGACCCTGCGCCTGCTGGTTCTGCTCGGTGTCGCGGGGCGCGCCGGTCGGCGCCGCGCTCGACTGGACCGTGCTCGGCGCCACCTGGGTGTCGTCGGGCTGGTTGCCGTCCTGCGTGCCGGCCTGCAGGTACGAAGGGGTGATGCCGCGGCCGTCGGACAGCGGCGTCGGATCGAACGTCACCCAGCCCTTGTCGCCGAAATACGCCTCGACCCACGCGTGCGCGTCCTGCGTGCTGATCGAAAGGTAGTCGTTGACCGGCACACCGGGCGTGAACCCGATGGCCACCCGCGACGGGATGCCCGCCACCCGCAGCATCACGGCCATCGCCGAAGCGAACTGCTCGCAGAAGCCGCGCTTGCCGTTGAGGATGAAGTCCGCGAGCGCGTCGGCGTCGTTCGCCGGCGCGGTCTTCGTGTCGTAGACGAACCCGTTCTGCGCGGTGAAGTACCGCCAGATGGCCGACGCGCGGTCGAAGTCGTTGGACTCGCCGGCGGTCAGCTGCTGAGTCTTCGCGCGGACGCGGTCGTCGACGCGGTCGATCTGGGTGTAGCGCGGCGGCAGGTCGTCGACCCGCGGGGTCACGCGCAGCTCCTGGGCCGTGGGTTCCTTCAGCGACGCGTATTCGGTGTAGGACGGCGGAACTTCGCTGCGCGTGGTGAACACCGTGCCGCTGACCTGGTCGTAGAGGTAGCCGTTGGCCGCGCCGTCGATCACCCGCGGCGCGCCGTACACCGGCAGCCAGTTGTCGCGCCAGCTCGTCGGCTCGACGTCGATCCGGCGCGCGGCACCGCGGCCGTCGTCACCCGGCGCGGGCGGCAGCGGCGGCCCGACCGGGACGCCCTGCTGCGAACGGCCTTCGTCGTGCAGGCCCCAGCCCTTGTTGGGGTAGTAGGTGTCCAGCGTCATCGCGCGCAGCAGCCGCCGGTCGGTGCCGAGGCCGCGCACCTTGAACAGCTCGCGGTTGGCCCCCTGGTCGAGCATGCCGCGCAGCTCGGTGAACGGCTGGATGCCGAACCCTCCGGAGCCCGCGCCGGGGCCGTCGCCGCCGTTGCCGAACGGGATCCGCCCGACCGTGCCGACCCAGGTGATCGCGCCGCCGAACAGGCCGAGCACGATCGCCGCGCAGACGACCGCGACCGGCGCGGACAGCACGCCCGGCTTGCCGCTGCGCCCGGGCGCTTCGCGGGTCCGCCAGCGCCGGTGCCGGTGGTTGCCGTCGACCGCCAGCAGACCGGCGAACGCGGCCGCGCCGAGCAGGAACGTCCACCACGGCAGCAGTTCCTCGCTCAACGCGGCCGGCACCGCGTAGACGCAGAGCAGCACGAGCCCGGTCGCGGCGGGGGCCGCGGCGGCCACCGTCAGCGTGTCGACGAGGACGGCGACCAGGCCGACCAGGATCGTCACCAGGCACAGGATCGGCTGGGTGCCCTCGACCGGCGGCAGCCCGACGCGGATCTGCTCGGCGGCCGCCGAGAGCGTGCTCCCGATTTCGCCGAACGCCTCCGGACCGGGGATGACCTGCAGGATCCCGTGCGTGGTGAACGCACCGGTGATCAGGAAGAGCAGCACCAGGAGCTGGCCGAGGCCGACCAGCACGGTGGGCACCTGCAGCGAGCGCAGCGCCAGGCCGGTCGCGGCGATCAGCAGCACGGCGACGAACAGGTAGCCGAACCAGGCCAGGCCCGACACGACGCTCGTCACCGAGGTCGCCGCGCAGAGCGTCGCGATCCCGGCGGCGGACGGCGCGAGCAGGCTGCCGCGCCAGGCGGAAAGCGGGTGCTGCGAGGAGGGGCGCTTCGCCGGGCGCGGCGGGGCGGCGGTGCTCATCGGGAACCGCCGATCGGGGCCGGGGTGGCGGACGGGCTCGGCGCGAGCCGGGATGCGGGGTGGCGGTGCCGGGCGGGCGCCGTCGTGTTCATCGCCGCCTGCTTCGCGGGGTGGCGGCGCCAGGCGTGCGTGCTCATCGCGGGCCGCCGATCAGCGTGCCGCGGCGGGCGCCGCTGCGGCACAGCTCGGCCCACACCTGCGGCATCGGCGAGCCGGGCCCGGCGATCACCACGCCCCAGCCGGACGCGCGCAGCAGCGCGGCCGAGTCCTCCGTGGCGGCGGCCCGCTGCTCGGGCGCGCTCACCCCGGCCGACCACGTGGGCGTGTCGAGCAGGACGGCGAGGCTGCGGATGCCGCGCGGGCGGAACTGGGCCAGCTCGTGGACGGCCTCGGTGCTGACCGTGCCGAGCACGGCGATCAGCTCCTGGCCGTCGGCCGGGTCGCTGGCCAGCGTGATGTCCCGCTGGTGCGCGGGCTGCAGCGCGGCCAGGGCGTCGAGCACGATGTGGTCGTAGTGGTCGCCGCCGTCGCCGGGGGTGTCGGCGAGCGTGACGCCGTGTTCGCTGACCAGCCGGACGCGGTGCCCGGACCGGCGCAGGTGCAGCGCGGCCGAGGCGGCGAAGGACACCGCCCACTCCAGGCTGGCGGCCGGGCCGCTGCCGTGGTGGGCGGCGGCGCGGTGGTCGAGCAGCACCGTGGTGCCGCCGCGCCACGGCCGTTCCTCGACGCGCACCATGATCTCGTCGCGGCGGGCGGTCGAGCGCCAGTGCACCTTCCGCAGGTCGTCGCCCTGGCGGTACTGGCGGACGATGACGTCGGCCTCGCCCTGCCCGGCGTGCAGCCGGACCGTGCCGTCGTCGCCGACGCCGATGCCCGCGCCGCTCGGCAGGCCCCACAACGGGACCACGCGGGGCACGACGACCAGCCGCGAGTGCCCGATCAGCTCGCGCTCGAACTCGCACAGCCCGAACGGGTCGGTGATGGTCGCGCGCAGCGGCCCGACCTGCTGGATGCCGCGCAGCACCGGCTGCAGGGGGTAACGCAGCGCGACCCGCCGGTCGTGGGGGAGGCGTTCGACGACGAACCGCGGCCGCGAGCCCAGCGCGTACGGCACGCCGTCTTCGAGCAGGATCTCGCCGGCCGGCAGCCGCCCGCTGCGCCACAGCTCCAGCTGCACTTCGCCGTTGCCGCCCACTGCGACCCGCTGGGGGTGCAGCGCGCGGGTGGCGCCGATGCGCAGCCGGGTCGCCGAGATGAAGGCGGCGACCAGCAGCGGCAGCGCCACGACGAAGACGGCGACCCGCAGCAGGTCGCGTTCGTTGAGCACGAACGAGCACACCGCGGCCGCCAGCCCCGCGGCCAGCAGGCAGCGGCCGCGGGTGGTCAGGCCGGACAGGGCACGCAGCATGCCGTTTTCTCCCCTTCGCCGGTGCGTTACTGGGGCCGGGAGCCCTGCGGCACCGGCACCCGGTGCAGCACCGCCCGCACGACGTCGGTCGCCGACCGGCGTGCCGCGTGGGCCTCGGTGGTCAGCACCAGGCGGTGCGCCAGCACCGGCACCGCGACCGTGTGCAGGTCGTCGGGCACGACGTAGTCGCGGCCCGACAGCGCCGCCTGCGCCCGCGCCGCGCGGACGAGGTGCAGCGTCGCGCGCGGGGACGCGCCGAGCCGGATCTCCGGGACCTGGCGGGTGGCGGCGACGAGCTCGACGGCGTACCGGCGGACCTCCGGCGCGATGTGCACGCCGCGGACCGTCTCGATCAGGCGGTGCACGGTCTCGCCGTCGGACACCGGCTGCAGGTCGTCCATCGGGTTGTGGCCGGCGTGCTCGTCGACCATGGCCAGTTCGGCCTGCTGGTCGGGGTAGCCGATGGAGACGCGCGCGGTGAACCGGTCGCGCTGGGCTTCGGGCAGCGCGTACGTGCCTTCCATCTCGATCGGGTTCTGGGTGGCGATCACCATGAACGGCTCGTCGAGGTGGTAGGTGGAGGTGTCGACGGTGACCTGGTGCTCTTCCATGCACTCCAGCAGCGCCGACTGCGTCTTCGGCGAGGCGCGGTTGATCTCGTCGCCGACCACGATGTTCGCGAAGACCGGGCCGGGCCGGAACTCGAACTCGCCGGACTGGCGGTTGTAGATGGACACGCCGGTGACGTCGCTCGGCAGCAGGTCCGGGGTGAACTGGATGCGGCTGACCGTGCAGTCGATGGACCTCGCGAGGGCCTTGGCCAGCGACGTCTTCCCGACGCCGGGCACGTCCTCCACCAGGAGGTGGCCTTCGGCGAGCAGGGTGACCAGCGCGATCCGGATGACTTCGGGCTTGCCGACCAGCACCCGCTCCACGTTCGCGGCGATCCGCCGCGCGGCCTCGTGGAGTTCGTCCAGCGACACTCTGGCGGGGCGGCCGTTGGCCCGGCCGTTGCCCGAGGGCTCCGCCGGATAAGGCGGTCGCCCGGATGCCTGCTCGCCCGATCCGGGCGTCGCAGACTGGATTCTCGACGTCACTCGACCTCCTGGTGGCGCATGGCCGCGCGCACTGTGCGCACCGCCGGGCCCGATCGGCCCCCTCGCTGCTGTCCGCGCGCAGCGACCAGCCTTCCATCCAGTGTGTCAAACCCGGGCGAACCTGGGGGCGGAACCCCGCGAAGCCCGGGGGATCACGCCCGGCACGTCGGTTGATGACACTGCGCAAGCAGGGACGATACCCCGAACGGGTGTGTTGTCACCCGATTCTGGGTGCTCCCGCTGACGCCCCGCACTGTCGTATGCTGCGGTTCGAGGTCGCCCGGCTACGGAGAGGCGTGATCGCTCATGAGCGAGGTGCGGACGCAGCCACCGTTCGACCTGCGTGGGTTCGCGGTCGCGCCCGAGCTGGCCACGGACGCCTACACGAAGCTCGGCCAGCTGCAGGACGTCGTCGGCGAGATGGTGCGCGAGGCCAAGGTGCTCGGCCGGTCGGTGCCGCTCGGCGGCGGGTACGCCGGGGAGATCGGCAAGTTCATGGCCGAGTACGGCATCGGCGGGCGGGGCTCGGCCGTCCAGCAGCTGACGGCGTTCGGCAAGGAGCTCGAGACGTTGAAGCACCGGATCGGCCAGGCGCTGGCGAAGTACCAGCACGCCGACGAGCAGGCGGCGGACGGAGTGGACTGCACGGGTGGCTGACCGGGTGGGCGGGAAGAAGGCCGGGTCGCTCGCGGGGGCACGCCGGGGGATCGCGGCTGCCTTGCTGCTCCCGCTCGCCGCGTGCGGGCAGCAACCGGCCCAGCCGGCCGCCGCCGGGCACACCTCGGCGCCGGCGACCGCCACGGCCGAGCCCCCGCCCGTCGCGTGGACCGGCCTCGCCGCGATCGACCCCTGCACGCTGCTCTCCCCGCAGGACCGCTCGACCGCCGGGATCAGCGTCCTCGGCAAGCCGAAGGACATCGCCGGGGCCCGCGCGTGCGACTGGAGCGTGCCCGGCACCTTCGGCGTCACCGTGACCCTCAGCGACACCGACGGCCTGGCCGATCTCGAGGTCGCGAAGAAGACGGCCACGAAGACCAAGGTCGGCGCGCACCCGGCGCTGCAGGTGGCGGACAAGAAGGCCGCCGACGGCACCTGCGCCGTGCTGCTCGGGGTGGGCGACGCGGCCAGCGTCCAGATCGACGTCAGCAACACCGGCTTCTCGGACACCCCGCTCGCGTGCCGCCGCGCGGGCACCGTGGCCGGGCTGGTCGAGCCCAAGCTGCCCTGAACCCGAGAGGTGCGTCGTGTCCGAACCCCCAGTGCCCACCGCGAGGTACGAGGCCTACAGCCACGAGGCGATGGCCGCGGAGGTCGAGCGCGACAACGACCCGGTCGCCGCGGGCGAGGCGGGCGCGCGCTGGGACGGGCTGGCGAAACGGCTGCACGAGTCGACCGCCGACCTCGCCGCGCTGATCGCCTCCTCGGAAGAGAACTGGCGCGGCCAGGCGGGCGACGCGGCACGGGCGGCGCTGGGCCGGGCCGCGCAGTGGCTTTCGCACTCCGCCGCGGTCTCGGCGTCGGTGGGCGGCGCGGTCGGCGCGCAGGCGGAGGCGGCCGCGCGGGCCCGCGCCGACATGCCGCCGCCGGTGGCCTACGACCCGGCGTCGATGATCCGCGACGCCGCGTCGTCCGGGAACGTGCTCGTCCTGGCCGGGCTGGCCGACGAGATGGCGGCCCGGCGCGCCGAAGCGGAAGCCGCGCGGCAGAAGGCGATCGACGTCATGCGGACCCGCGACACGGCCCTGCGCGGGCACGTGCCCGGCGAGGCGTTCGCGCCCCCGCCCACGCTGGGGCCGGCTTGATCCGCGTCTCGGCGTCGGCGTTCGACATCCTCTGGACCGACCTCGGCCACGACCGCCCGCCGGAGCCGCTGACCGTGCGCAGTGTCGGCGGGACCGACGAGGAACGCGCCGAGGTGCGGAAGGCGGTGTACGAGAACCTCGCCGAACGCGGTCTGTACGACGGCTCGTTGGCGCCGGCGCTGGCCTCGCGCCTGGACCTGCTGGCGGGCGGCGACGTGTTCGTGGCGTGCGAAGCGCTGGCGGACATGACGGCGCCGGCCCCGTTCCGCGCGGTGACGGCGGCCCGCGGCCGCCAAGGCGTGCTGGCGACCCAGCCGGAGCAGACGATCGGCCTGGACGCGATCCGCGAGAGCGAGCTGTGCACGGCACTCGTCGACGTCCTGCCGGAGCTGACGGCGGGGCCCGGCTACGGCGTCAACCTCGCGGCGTCGGCGCTTTCGGGTGCCTCGGACTCCGCCGCGACCTCTGCCCAGCAGCAGGAGGTCCTGGCGATCCAGGCCCGGCCGGTGTACGCGGCGGGGCAGTTCAGCGTGAGCCGGCGTTCGGCGTCGGGCCGGGTGGCGCGGGTGGGCGGGCTGACGTGGTTCGACACCGACGTCGGGGCCTACTGCGCGACGAAGACCCCGGGCCGGGGTGGGCAGGAGTGGGTGAACGTCACCCCGGTCGACAGCGCCCGGCTCGCGTCCCGCATCGCGGCCCTGGTCACCCCGGAGGACTGACCACGCCGGGTCCTGACGACGTGAATGACTCATTCATGTCGTCAGACGACATGAATGAGTCATTCACTACGTCCGACGAGGACTACCGGCGGGCGGGGGCGGGCAGCAGCGGAGCGGTACGCGGCGACGAGGTCGGCGATCACTGCGGCCGGATCGGTACGCAACCGGCTGGGCAGCGTCTGCACCAAGACGATCCCGGCAGCGGCGTAGCGATTGTTGCGGGCGAGCGTCGACGCGTAGCCGGGTTGTCCGAAGTGGAACTCGTAGGAGTCGATCTCCCACGCCAGAGCGACTTCGTCGAACCAGGCATCAGGGGTGGCGATGTGGCGGCCTCGCTCGTCGTGGATCGAGAAGTTCCACACCGGTTCCGGCAAGCCGGTGCGGCGCACCAAGGCCATGGCATCGGCCTCCGCGGCCGACCGCGCGCCGTGAGCGATCTCCTTGAGCACATCCCGTGGCAGCGCGCTCCCTCGCCGGCTGCCTTGCGCCAGCTCCGCACTCAGCTCCCCCGGATCGACGCCGAGCTGTTGTACCGCCTCGGCTAGCAACGCCCGGATCGGCGGGCGCTCGCGCAGTCGCCGGCATTCGTCCAGCACCGCTCGGACGGCCGGCGCCAGGGGCAGCCCGTCCGAACGGACCGGTTCGGGCATCCGCTTGGTCCGCTCGATGAGGACGTAGCCGCTGCTGGTGGTCTTCAAATGGGCCGGGAGGAGCAGGTGAATCGGTTCGCCTGGGCCGGCCACCCGCTTCAGGCCGTGGTGGCGGCACGATTCCAGGCCGGTGACGACCGCTTGGTCGCCGCTGTAGACGAGGGCGCCCTCGACCAGCTGCCGCCGAGTCGGGGCGCCGGTGCGCAGCAGCACGACGCCCGGCAGGAGCCGCTGCCAAGGTCCGCCGGGGAGGCAACGGCGGTAGCTGGTCACCTGGGGCACGCCCAGGGCCTCGAGGTGCGCCACGGTGATCACGCCGCGCCTGCTGGCCGCGAAGAGTGCCTCCGCGTCGCGCGTCCACGATGTTCTCGTCACGAGCCGATCGTGACCGACCCGGGATGGCGAGGCGAGAGCTTTCCGTGATCTGTGGACTACTCGGAGTGCTTCAGGGGTCCTGTGGACAACTGCGGGTCAGCGGCGGACGACGTGAATGACTCATTCCTGTCGTCCGGCGTAGTGAATGACTCATTCCTGTCATCGCGGCCGGGCCCCCACTTCGCACCACCGCGGGTCCCCACCCGCCCCCACGCGCTTCCCCACGGGCCCCCACGCGGGGCGTGGCGAGGGTTCTCGCGGCCGTTATGCGGACGCATGGGGTGCAGCTGAGGTTGCTCCGGACCCCGGCGCGGGGGATCTTGGCCACCGTGCCCCACCGCACCCCCCACGGACCCCCACCCTGCTGACCTGCGCAAACAAAGCACTCGACGGAGTGGTCCGTCCGTTTGTCGCGTTGACTGTGGTGAAAAGTGGGGTACGGTGGTGGCCAGTGGGGCGGAAGGGAAGCCCCGTAGCCGTTCGAGGTGGTTCGCCACCGAGGGCGGTAGGGAGGTGGAGGCCGTGTTCCTCGGCACCCACACCCCGAAGCTGGACGACAAGGGGCGGCTCGCGCTGCCCGCGAAGTTCCGCGACGCCTTGGCCGGCGGGCTGATGCTCACCAAGGGGCAGGACCACTGCCTCTTCGTCTTCCCCCGCGCCGAGTTCGAGCAGATGGCGCGCAAGGTCGCCGAGGCCCCGTTCACGAACGAGGCGGTTCGGGCCTACCAGCGCTACCTGTTCGCCGGGACGGACGAACAACGCCCGGACGGGCAGGGGCGCATCAGCATCGCGTCCGAGCTCCGCCGCTACGCGGGGCTCAGCAAGGAGTGCGTGGTGATCGGGGCGATCACCAGGCTGGAGATCTGGGACGCCCAAGCGTGGCAGGGCTACCTGGAGGAACACGAAGACAGCTACGCGAAGGCTCGAGAGGAAGTACTGCCGGGCGTCTTCTAGGCGTGCGGTCGCGGTGCACCTTCGTCGTCGGGGGACGAGAGGTTCGCCGCCCGCGCGGTGAGGGGAACGCCCACCCGGATGCCGTGAGGCCTCTGTCCGCTCAACAGCCCTGGTGCACCTTCCCCGGTACCAGGTCGGCAGCGGGCGGACAGGGACCTGACGGCATCCGCCATATTTCCCCCGAGCCGCCCAGGCGAGAAAGGGGGAGGGAACATGACGGCACCCGAGCACGTCCCGGTGCTGCTCGATCGCATCATCGAGCTGTTCACTCCCGTGTTCGCCGAGCGCGACGCCGTCCTCGTGGACGCGACCGTCGGCCTCGGCGGGCACTCCGACGCCCTCCTCGAAGCGTTCCCGCGGCTGCGCCTCGTCGCGCTGGACCGCGATCCGGCCGCGCTGGAGAAGTCGGCCGAACGCCTCGCCCGTCACGGCGACCGCGTCCACCTCGTGCACACCGTCTACGACGGGCTTCCCGAAGCGCTCGCCGGGCTGAAGATCGCCAAGGCCGACGGCATCCTGTTCGACCTCGGCGTCTCGTCGATGCAGCTGGACCGCGCCGAGCGAGGCTTCGCCTACTCGAAGGACGCGCCGCTCGACATGCGGATGGACCCGACCACCGGGTTCACCGCCGCCGACGTCCTCAACACCTACGCGCCCGGCGAGCTGATCCGGATCCTGCGGGACTACGGCGAGGAACGGTTCGCGCAGCGGATCGTCAAGGCCGTCGTGAAGGCCCGCGAACAGGAGCCGTTCACGATGAGCGGGCGCCTGGTCGAGCTGCTCTACGACGCCGTTCCGGCGGCCAGCAGGCGGACGGGCGGGCACCCGGCCAAGCGCACGTTCCAGGCGCTGCGGATCGAGGTCAACGGCGAGCTGGAGGTGCTCCGCCGGGCCATGCCCGCCGCGCTGGGCGCGCTCGCCGTGGGCGGGCGGATCGTCGTCGAGTCGTACCAGTCCCTGGAAGACCGGCTGGTCAAGCAGGCGCTGGCCGAGCTCGCGAAGTCCCGTACCCCGGAGGGGCTTCCGGTCGAGCTGCCGGGACACGGGCCGGAGCTGAAGCTCCTGACCCGGGGGGCCGAAAAGGCCGGCGAAGAGGAGATCGAACGAAACCCGCGCGCCGCTTCGGTGCGACTGCGGGCCGCAGAGAGGATCGGAGAGCCGCGATGACCGCTCCCACGAAGTCCCGCCGCCGGAACGCGCCGGCGACGCGGGGCCGCAGCGAGGCCGCCCGCACCTCGACGACCGCCGAGCCGGACCCGCAGACCCTCGAACCGGGCAAGGTCGCGCCGCGCCGCGCGTCGCGGGGCCGCACGTCCGCGGCCGAGCGCGCCTACGCCCGCCGCGCCCAGCGCGCCGACCTGCTCAAGGAGCGCGAGCCGCGGCCCGCGCCGAAGACCGCCGAGCCGGGCGCGCCCAAGGTCCGGCTCAAGCTGCGGCTGCCGAAGTCGCGCGCGTCGTTCGTGCTGCTGATGATGGCGCTGCTGGCCGCCGGCGTGGCGACCACGCTGTGGCTGACCACGCAGGCGATCGCCGACTCCTACCGGCTCGAGCAGCTGCGCACGACCAACGCGACCCTGGCCGAGACGAAGGAACAGCTGCAGCGCGACGTCGCCAAGGCCGAGTCGCCCGCGTCACTGGCGCCCGCGGCTCAGCAGCTGGGCATGGTGCCGGGCGGTGACCCGGCGCGCATCGTCGTGGGCCCGGACGGGAAGACGTCGCTCGTCGGCGAGCCCAAGAAGGCCAAGGCGGACACCCCGGCGGTGCCGGTCGCGCCGCCCGCCGCGCCCGCCGCGGGCACCCAGTCGCAGCAGGGTGCGCCGATCGAGGGCGACCAGCCCGCCGTGCCCGACGAGCAGGCCGCGCCGCCGGCGCAGCCGGGGGGCGGCCAGTGATGGCTTCGAGCCGGGGACAGGCCCGCGCGCGCACCACCGGCAGCGCGCGGCGGACCTACGCCGCCGGGACGCGCAGCGCGGCCGCGAGGCGGGGCAACGGCGGCCACCGGGGCCGGTTCTCCGCCGTGCGCCTGATCCTGGTCGCCATCCTGCTCGTCGCGGGCGTGAAACTGGTGCAGGTGCAGTGGTTCGAGGCCGGGGCGCTCTCGGCCGCGGCCGAGCGGCAGCGCACCCAGACCATCGACATCCCCGCCCAACGCGGGTCCATTGTGGACCGCAACGGCGCCAAGCTCGCGTTCAGCGTCGAGGTGCGCTCGCTGTCGGTGAACCTCAAGGCGTTCCGCAAGAACATGGACGACTTCGCCGCCAAGAACCCCGGCACGAAGAAGACGTTCGACAGCGAGACCGCCGCGGCCGCGAAGTACATCGCGGCCAAGGTCCCGAGCCAGCTGACCGAGCAGCAGCTGCTCGACCTGTTCCACAAGCAGGCGTCCTTCACCTACCTCGAGCACAACGTCGAGCCCTCGGTCGCCGCCGACATCCAGAAGCACTTCGCGTGGGTCGAAATCGAGAAGCGCGCGCTGCGGGAGTACCCGGGCGACAACCTGGCGGCGAACATCGTCGGGGTCGCCAACTGGCGCACCGACGACAAGGACGTCTCCAAGCACAACCTGCACGGCCTGGTGGGGCTGGAGCAGTCCCGTGACAACGACCTCGCGGGCACGCCGGGCCGGATGCTGGTCAACACGAAGAACGGCAGCGACAACGTCGTCATCCCGGGCACCGAACGCGACCTGCAGGCCGCCGTGCCGGGGTCGGACCTCGAGCTGACGATCGACTCCGACCTGCAGTACGAGGTGCAGCGGCAGCTGTCGGACTACGTCCAGCAGTCGCACGCCAAGGGCGGGCAGGCGGTCGTCCTGGACGCCAAGACCGGCGAGGTCTACGCGCTGGCCAACGACAAGACGTTCGACCCCAACGACCCGTCGACCTTCGCCGACGCCGAAGCGATGAACGACCGCGCGGTCACCACGCCGTTCGAGCCCGGGTCGGTCAACAAGGTCGTCACCGCCACCGGCGCCATCGACTACGGCGTCGCGACCCCCGAGTCGACGATCCAGGTGCCCGGCGCGCTGCAGGTGGCCGACAAGACCGTGCACGACGCCTGGACGCACGGCACGCAGACGTTCACCACCGCCGGGATCTTCGCCAAGTCGTCCAACATCGGCACGCTGCTGCTGGCGCAGAAGATCGGCGAGGAGCGCTACGCCGACCTGCTCAAGAAGTTCGGCCTCGGCCAGCGCACCGGCGTCGGCCTGCCCGGCGAGAGCGCGGGGGTCGTGCCGGCGCGCAGCCAGTGGTCGGCGACCACCTTCGGCAACCTGCCGATCGGGCAGGGCCTGTCGATGACCGTGCTGCAGATGGCCGGGATGTACCAGGCGATCGCGAACGACGGCCTGCGCGTCGAACCCCGGATCGTCAAGGCGAAGGTGAACCCGGACGGGACGACCGTGCCGGAGCCGGCACCGAAGCAGGTCCAGGTGGTCAGCCCGCAGACGGCGAAGACGGTGCGCGACATGATGCGCGCGGTCGCGCAGAACGGCAAGGGCCTGCAGAAGGGCACCGCGCCGACGGCGGCGGTCGAGGGCTACCAGATCTCCGGCAAGACGGGCACCGGCCAGCAGGTCGACCCGCGGACGAGGGCCTACAGCGACCACCTCTACAACATCACCTTCGCCGGCATCCTGCCCGCCGACCACCCCCGGTTCGTCGTCGGGATCCGGCTGGACGCGCCCGACACCACGCTGCCGGTGGGGCACTCCGCCGCGCCGCTGTTCCACAGCATCGCGTCGTACCTGACGCAGCGGTTCCAGATCCCGCTGTCGGACGGCCCGTCGCCGGAGGTTCCGCTCATCGTGCAGTGAGCACGATCCGTGAAGGCCTCCTTACCGGCTCAAGCAGCCGGTAAGGAGGCCTTCACGGCTTTCGGCCCGCCCATCGTCCACATCGGCCGTACCCGCGCGGGAAAGTGTTGCGGGGCAACGGGGTCCGCGGCCGCGTTTAGCACATGTGCCGTGGCCGCGCGCAATCGCCGTACCGCGTGCGGGCCCCCGGAACGCCCGCCGGTAGCCTCTTGGCCGTGTCCGTGTCCTCGTCCAGTTCCCAGGTGCCGGAAAGCCCGGTGAAAGCGGTCCCCGCGCCGCCGCGCCCGGCGCGCATCGACCCGGTCCCGCTGGCGACCCTTCTCGCCAGGGCGGACGCCCGCCTGATCGCCGACTCGCCCGACGCGGCCGAGCTCACCGTCACCGGCACGACGCTGCGGGCGCAGCACGTGCTCCCCGGCGACCTCTTCGCCGCCCTCCCGGGCGCCCGCGCGCACGGTGCCGACTTCAGCGACCAGGCGATCGCCGCCGGTGCCGTCGCGGTCCTCACCGACGCCGACGGGGCCGAGCGCCCCGCGCTGCGCGACGCCGGCGTCCCGATCCTCGTGCACGCCGACCCGCGTGCCGCGCTCGGCGAGATCGCCGCGTGGATCTACGGCGAGCCGTCGCTGCGGCTGGCCGTGCTCGGCGTCACCGGGACCTCGGGCAAGACCACCACGTCGTACCTGGTCGACGCCGGCCTGCAGGCCGCCGGCCTGACCACCGGCCTGATCGGCACCGTCGAGACCCGGATCGCCGGCGAACGCCTGGTCAGCGGCTTCACCACGCCGGAGGCGCCGGACCTGCAGGCGCTGCTCGCGGTGATGCTGGAGCGCGGCGTCACGCACGTGCCGATGGAGGTCTCCAGCCACGCGCTCGCGCTGGGCCGCGCCAACGGCACGCGGTTCGCGGTCGGCGCCTTCACGAACCTTTCCCAGGACCACCTGGACTTCCACAAGGACATGCAGGAGTACTTCGCGGCGAAGTCGCTGCTGTTCGACGGCCGCTCGACCACCGAGGTCGTCGTGGTCGACAGCGCCTGGGGCCAGGCGCTGCTCACGCCGCAAACGGTCACGGTGACCACGGATCCGGGCACCGACGCGGCGTGGAAGGCCACCGACCTGCAGGCCACCCCGCACGGCGAGCAGACGTTCACCCTGCACGGCCCGGACGGCGTCAGCGCACCCGCCCGGATCCCGCTGCCCGGCGAGTTCAACGTCGCCAACGCCGTGCTCGCCGCCGCGATCCTGAGCACCGCCGGGGTGAGCCTGGACCACATCGTCACCGGGCTCGCCCAGGTGCAGGTGCCGGGCCGGATGGAGCGGGTCCACGTCGGCCAGGAGTTCACCGCCGTCGTCGACTACGCCCACAAGCCGGCCGCGGTCGCCCAGGGCCTGGACGCGCTGCGGGCCCGCGCCGAGGGCCGGATCATCACCGTGCTCGGCTGCGGTGGCGACCGCGACACCGCCAAGCGCCCGATGATGGGCGAGGCGGCGGCCCGCCGCAGCGACGTCCTGATCGTCACCGACGACAACCCGCGCTCCGAAGACCCCGCGGCGATCCGCGCCGCGATGCTCGCCGGCGCCCGCTCCGTCGGGCCCGCCGAGGGCGGCGAGGTCGTCGAAATCGGCGACCGCCGCGAGGCCATCGCGCACGCGGTGGAGCTCGCCGGGCCGGGCGACATCGTCTTCCTCGCCGGCAAGGGGCACGAGTCCGGCCAGGAGGCCGGCGGTGTCGTGCACCCGTTCTCCGACCGCGACGAGCTGGCCGCGGCCATCCGCAACAAACTCGAGGTGAGTGTGTGATCGTGCTCAGCCTGGCCGAGATCGCCGACGTCGTCGGCGGCCGGCTGCACCGCGCCGACCCGGGCGCCCAGGTGACCGGCAGCGTGGAGTTCGACACCCGGAAGCTCACGCCCGGCGGCCTGTTCGTCGCCCTGCCGGGGGAGAAGGTCGACGGCCACGACTTCGCCGCGCAGGCCGTCGAAGCCGGCGCCGTGGCCGTGCTGGCCGCCCGCGAGGTCGACGCGCCCGCCATCGTCGTCCCGCCACCGGCGCCGGGCGAGGCCCACGAGCGGTCGGTCGCGCTGACCGGCGACAAGGACGGCTCCGGCGCCGCGGTGCTGGCCGCGCTCGCCAAGCTCGCCCGGTTCGTAGTGCAGCGCCTGGCCGAAGGGAACCTGACCGTCGTCGGCGTCACCGGCTCCTCCGGCAAGACGTCGACCAAGGACGTCATCGCCCAGCTGCTGGAGCCGCTCGGCCCGACGGTCGCGCCGCCCGGGTCGTTCAACAACGAGCTGGGCCACCCCTGGACGGCGCTGCGGGCCGACGCGCAGACCCGGCACCTGGTGCTGGAGCTGTCCGCGCGCGGGCCGGGGCACATCGCCCACCTCGCCGAGATCGCCCCGCCGAAGATCGGCGTGGTGCTCAACGTCGGGACCGCGCACGTCGGCGAGTTCGGCTCGCGCGAGGGCATCGCGAAGACCAAGGGCGAGCTGGTCGAGGCGCTGCCCGAGGACGGCGTCGCGGTGCTCAACCTGGACGACCCGCTGGTCGCCGCCATGGCGAGCCGGACGAAGGCCCGGGTGGTCTACGTCGGCGAAACCCCGTCGGCGCAGATCCGCGCGGAGAACATCACCCTCGACGACGAGGCCCGCGCCTCCTTCCGGCTGATCACCCCGGCCGGCGAGGCCGACGTGAAGCTGCCGCTGCACGGCGAGCACCACGTCGGCAACGCGCTGTCCGCCGCGGCGGTCGCGCTGGAGCTGGGCGCGACGCCGGACGAGATCGCCACGCGCCTGTCCGGGCTCGAGCGGCGTTCGGCGCGGCGCATGGAGGTCGTCACGCGGCCCGACGGCGTCACGATCCTCAACGACTCCTTCAACGCCAACCCCGAGTCGATGCGGGCCGGCCTGAAGGCCCTCGCGGCGATGACGCGGGAGAGCGGCCGCCGGTCCTGGGCGGTGCTCGGCGTGATGGGCGAGCTCGGCGCGGACGCGGTCACCGCCCACGACGAGATCGGCCGCCTGGTCGTCCGGCTCAACATCGCCAAGCTCGTCGTGATCGGTCCCGAGGCGGCGGCCATGCACCAGGGCGCGTTCCAGGAGGGCTCCTGGGGCGAGGAATCGACTCTGGTACCCGACGTCGAGGCCGCGATCGCCGTGCTGCATGATCAGCTCCGTCCCGGGGACGTGGTGCTGGTCAAGGCCTCCAAGGCCGCCGGCCTCTGGCGGGTTGCCGAAGCTCTGCTCGAACCCCGGGAAACCTCCCCAGAAAGCTCCACGGAACGCTCGAACGGTGGTGACGCGTGATCAGCATCCTGATCGCGGCCGCGGCGGGCCTGCTGATCTCCATCCTGCTCACGCCCTACCTCATCCGGGTGTTCTCCCGGCAGGGCTTCGGCCAGGAGATCCGTGAGGAAGGCCCGCAGGGACACAAGTCCAAGCGCGGTACGCCGACGATGGGTGGCGTCGCGATCATCATCGCGATGGTCGTCGGGTACTTCGCCGCGCACTTGATCAACTGGATGTTCAACTCCCGCAGCGGCGCGCCGACGGCCTCCGGGCTGCTCGTGCTGATGCTCGCGGTGGGCCTCGGGATCGTCGGGTTCCTCGACGACTTCATCAAGATCCGCAAGCAGCGCAACCTGGGGCTGAACAAGACCGCGAAGCTGGTCGGCCAGCTGGTGGTCACCGTCGCGTTCGCGGTCCTGGCACTGAACTTCGCGGACGCCCGCGGCATCACGCCGGCGTCGGAGAGCCTCTCCTACGTCCGCGACCTCGCGCTGATCACCTTCCCCGCGGTGTTCTTCGTGATCTTCTGCTACATCGTGATCTCCGGCTGGTCGAACGCGGTGAACTTCACCGACGGCCTCGACGGCCTGGCGGGCGGCTCGGCGGCGATGGTGCTGGCGACCTACGTCGTGATCGCGTTCTGGCAGGAGCGGCTGAACTGCGCCAACGGCCCGGCGCCCGCGTGCTACGACGTCCGCGACCCGCTCGACCTGGCGGTGGTCGCCGCCGCGGCCACCGGCGCCTGCGTCGGGTTCCTCTGGTGGAACGCGGCCCCGGCGAAGATCTTCATGGGCGACACCGGCTCGCTGGCCCTCGGCGGCCTGGTCGCCGGGCTGTCCATGACCACCCGCACCGAGCTGCTCGCCATCGTCATCGGCGGCCTGTTCATGGTCGAGATGATCTCGGTGGTCGCGCAGATCGCGGTGTTCCGGACGACGCGGCGAAGGCTCTTCCGGATGGCACCGTTCCACCACCACTTCGAGCTCGCCGGGTGGGCCGAAACCACGGTGATCATCCGGTTCTGGCTGCTCTCGGCGATCTGCTGCATGTTCGGGCTCGGCCTGTTCTACAGCGAGCAGCTCGGTTTCGGCGGCTGACGTGGAGCTGGCTGGTCGTCACGTCCTCGTCGCCGGCGCGGGGGTCACCGGCAAGTCGGTGGTCCCGGTGCTCGTCGACCTGGGGGCCCGGGTCACGGTCACCGACGGCAACGCCGAGCGGCTGGCCGAGCTGGCCGGCCTCGGGGCCGAGCTGGTACCCGGGCTGACCGAACCGCCGTCCGACGTCGTCCTCGTCGTGACCAGCCCCGGCTGGCGGCCGACGTCGCCGCTGCTGGTCGCCGCCGCCGAGGCGGGCGTCGAGGTGATCGGCGACGTCGAGCTGGCCTGGCGGGTCGGGCAGCTGCGCGACCACCCGCCGTCGTGGCTGGTGGTCACCGGGACCAACGGCAAGACGACCACCGTGGGCATGCTCGAGTCGATCCTCAAGGCGGCCGGCGTCAACGCCGTGGCCTGCGGGAACATCGGCTACGCGGCCCTCGACGCGGTTCGCGCGGGCTACGACGTGCTGGCCGTGGAGCTGTCGAGCTTCCAGCTGCACTGGTCCTCGACGCTGGCGCCGGACGCGGCCGTGGTGCTCAACCTGGCCGAGGACCACATCGACTGGCACGGCTCGATGGACGAGTACGCCGCCGCCAAGGGGCGCGTGTACACCTGGGCCAAGGTCGCCGTGCACAACGCCGACGACGAGTGGTCCACGCGGATCGCCGGCGAGCACGCGCGCGCCGATGCCCGCCGCGTCGGCTTCCGGCTGGACACCCCCGCCGCCGGGGAGCTGGGCCTGGTCGAGGACCTGCTGGTCGACCGCGCCTTCGTCGCCGACCCGGCGAACAGCGCCGAGGAGCTGGCGACGCTTTCCGACGTCCGCCTGGCCGGCCCGCACAACGTCTCGAACGCCCTCGCCGCGGCCGCGCTGGCCCGCGCCCACGGCGTCTCGCCGGAGGCCGTGCTGAAGGGCCTGCGCGAGTACCAGCCGGCGCCGCACCGGGCCGTGGAGGTCGCCGAGGTCGCCGGGGTCCGGTACGTCGACGACTCGAAGGCGACCAACCCGCACGCCGCCGCCGGCTCGCTGCGGGCGCACCAGAGCATCGTCTGGATAGCCGGGGGCCAGCTCAAGGGCGCTTCGGTCGACGAACTCGTGAGCAGCATCGCCGGCCGCCTCCGGGGAGTTGTGCTACTCGGCGTCGATTCACCCGTGATCGCCGCCGCGGTCGCGCGACACGCGCCGGATGTCCCGGTGAACAGCCTCCGTCCGGGTGACCATGAACCCATGACTGCGGCGGTGAGTGCGGCCAGCGCGATGGCCCGACCCGGTGACGTGGTGCTGCTCGCACCCGCCGCGGCGTCGTTGGACATGTTCCGCAACTACGGTGAGCGCGGCGACGCGTTCGCCGCGGCGGTGCGTGTCCTCCGCGACGACGCAGCGGGGGAGCCGAGTGACGGTCACTGAGCCCAAGACACCCAAGACGCCCAAGCCCGGGACCGCGCCGAAGCGGCCGCGCCGCGAGCGCAAGGAGAGCGGGTTCGTCGCCTTCCGGACCGCGCTCACCGCGTGGCTCTCGCGCCCGCTGGCGTCCTTCCACCTCGTGCTCGCCCTCACCGGCGTGCTCACCGTCATCGGCATCGTCATGGTGCTCTCGGCGTCGTCGGTGGCGTCCTACAACCCGAAGACCGGCAGCGGGGTGTACTCGCTGTTCACCAAGCACCTCGTGTTCGTCGCCATCGGCTCGGTCGTGTTCTGGCTGGGCCTGCGGGTGAAGCTGGAGCGGATCCGGCGGATGTCGGCCACCGCGACGGTGGTCTGCCTCGGCCTGCTGGTGCTCGTGCTGACCCCGCTCGGCTCGACGGTCAACGGCTCGCAGGGCTGGTTCAAGCTCGGCGAGTTCACCTTCCAGCCGGTCGAGGCCGCGAAGGTCGCGCTGGCCTTCTGGGGCGCCCACATCCTGGTGATCAAGTACAACGTGATCCACCAGTGGCGGCACCTGCTGGTGCCGGTGGTGCCGATCGCGCTGCTGATGTTCGCCCTGGTCATGCTGCAGCCGGACCTCGGCGGCACGGTCACCCTGGCCGTGGTGCTGCTGGCCCTGCTGTGGTTCGCCGGCGCGCCGAAACGACTGTTCGGCGTGATCCTCGCGGGCGGCCTGGCCGGCGTGCTCGTGCTCGCCCTGATCGCGCCCTACCGGCTCGCCCGCGTCATGTCGTTCCTCTCGCCGGACGCCGACATCAGCGCCGAGGGGTTCCAGGCCAACCAGGCCAAGCTGGCCCTGGCCGACGGCGGGTTCTTCGGCAAGGGCCTCGGCCAGGGCACGTCCAACTGGGGCTACCTGCCGAACGTGCAGAACGACTTCATCTTCGCCCTGATCGGCGAGGAGCTCGGGCTGATCGGCTGCGTCGTCGTGCTCGCCCTGTTCGCCGGGGTCGCCGTCGTGGGCCTGCGGATCGCCACGCGCAACATCGATCCGTGGATCCGGATCGTCTCCGGCACGCTGACGGTGTTCCTCGTGGCGCAGGCCGGCATCAACATCGGCTACGTCGTCGGCCTGCTGCCGGTCACCGGCGTCACGCTGCCCCTGATCTCCTACGGCGGCACCTCGCTGGTGATCACCATGCTCATCATGGGCGTGCTCGCGAACGCCGCCCGGCACGAACCGGAGGCGGTGGCCGCGCTGCGCACACAGGGGCCGGGTAAATTCGGACGCCTGCTGCGGCTGCCCGCGCCCGATCCGTACCGCCCGCCCGCCACCCGCAAGGGTGCGGCGCGCACCGGGGCGAAGGCGGCCAGGCCCGCGCCCCGTGCGGCGCGGCCCGCCCCGGCACAGGAACGACGCAGGTCGGTCCGCGAACCGGTGCGCCGCAGCGCGGCACGGACGAGCACGGCCACGTCTCGCGGCGGGGCCGCGCGGACAACAGCGAGCCGTGGTACCCGGAGTACCGCGAACCGGAGAGGTCATTGGTGAGTAAGCCCGTCAAGGGAACCGAGCGAGCCGCCGAGGGCAAGGGGCCCGTGGTCGTGGTCGCCGGAGGTGGCACCGCAGGACACATCGAACCCGCTCTCGCCCTGGCCGACGCCGTCATGCGGTTGCGCCCGGACGCGACGGTCATCGCGCTCGGGACCGAGCGCGGCCTGGAGAACAAGCTCGTCCCGGCCCGCGGCTACGAGCTGGAGCTGATCCCGCCGGTCCCGCTGCCGCGCAAGCCGACGCCGGAGCTGCTGCGGCTCCCGCTGAAGGTCCGCGACTCCGTGCGGCGCACCCGGGACGTGCTGGAGCGGGTCGGCGCGGACGTCGTCGTCGGTTTCGGCGGCTACGTCGCCCTGCCCGCCTACCTGGCCGCTCGCGGGCGCGTCCCGATCGTCGTGCACGAGGCCAACCAGTCGCCGGGCCTGGCGAACAAGGTCGGCGCGCGGTTCGCGAAGCGGGTCGCGGTCGCCGTCGCGGGCACGCCGCTGCCGAACGCGGAGGTCGTCGGGATCCCGCTGCGGCGGTCGATCACGTCGCTCGACCGCGCCGCGTTGCGCGCGGAGGCCCGCGAGCACTTCGGGCTGGACCCGGACGCGCCGACGCTGCTGGTGTTCGGCGGTTCGCAGGGCGCCCAGTCGATCAACGCCGCGGTGTCCGGCGCGGCGAAGGACCTGGCCGACGCCGGGGTCGGCGTGCTGCACGCGCACGGCCCGAAGAACACGCTGGTCGTACAGGAGTTCCCGGGCCGGCCGGCGTACGTGCCGGTGCCGTACCTGGAGCGGATGGACCTGGCCTACGCCGCCGCCGACGTCGCGATCTGCCGGTCGGGTGCGATGACGGTCGCCGAGGTGACCTCGGTCGGGCTGCCCGCGGTGTTCGTCCCGCTGCCGATCGGCAACGGCGAGCAGGCCACCAACGCGCGCCCGGCCGTCGACGCCGGGGCGGCGCTGATGGTCGCCGACGCCGACCTCTCCCCGGCCAAGGTCGCCGAGCTGGTCGTCCCGCTGGTCACCGACGCCGACCGCGTCGCGAAGATGGGCGCGGCGGCGGTCGGCATGGGCCACCGCGAGGCCGACGAGACCCTCGCCCGCATCGTCTTGGAGGCTGCCCGTGTCTGAGTCGACACAGCCTGAACTGCCCGCCGGGCTGCGCCGGGCGCACCTGATCGGGATCGGCGGCGCCGGCATGTCCGGTATCGCGCGGATCCTGCTGGCCCGTGGGGCTTTCGTGTCGGGCTCGGACGCCAAGGAGTCGCGCGCCCTGCTGTCGCTGCGGGCCCAGGGTGCCGAGCTGTTCGTCGGCCAGAGCGCCGCGAACATTTCCGCCTTGGCCGAGCCGCCGTCCGCCGTCGTCGTCTCGACGGCGATCAAGGAGACCAACCCGGAGCTGGCCGCGGCGCGGGCCGCGGGGATCCCGGTGCTGCACCGGGCGCAGGCGCTGGCCGGGCTGATGGAAGGCCACCGCGTCGCCTGCATCGCGGGCACGCACGGCAAGACGTCGACGACGTCGATGCTCACCGTGGCGCTGCAGCACTGCCGGCTCGACCCGTCGTTCGCCATCGGCGGCGACCTCAACGAGTCCGGGGCCAACGCCCACCACGGCGAGGGTGGCATCTTCGTCGCCGAGGCCGACGAGAGCGACGGCTCGTTCCTGACCTACTTGCCGTCGGTCGCGGTCGTGACGAACGTCGAGCCGGACCACCTGGACCACCACGGCACCGCCGAGGCCTACACGAAGGTGTTCACCGACTTCGTCGGCCGGATCGCGCCGGGCGGGCTGCTGATCGTCTGCGGTGACGATCCCGCCGCGGACGAGCTGGGCAAGCAGGCTGCGGACCTCGGCGTGCGGGTGCGCCGCTACGGCCGCACGGTCACCGGCGAGGGCGACGCCCGCATCCTCGACTACACCCCGGCGCCGGACGGCGGCGGCGTCCGGCTCTCCCTGGACGGCGAAGAGCTGCCGGTGCGGGTCGCGGTGCCGGGCGAGCACATGGCGCTCAACGCGATCGCGGCCCTGCTGGCCGGGATCGAGCTGGGCGCGCCCGCTGCCGAGCTGGCGGACGGGCTCGCGGCGTTCGGGGGTGTCCGCCGCCGGTTCGAGTTCAAGGGCCGGGCCGGCGACGTCCGCGTCTACGACGACTACGCCCACCACCCGACCGAGGTCGCCGCGCAGCTGCGCGCGGTGCGGACCGCGGCCGGGGCGGGCCGGGTCGTCGTCGTGTTCCAGCCGCACCTGTACTCGCGGACCAAGCTGTTCTCGAAGGAGTTCGCCGCGGCGTTGTCCCTGGCCGACGAGGTCGTCGTGCTGGACGTCTACGGGGCCCGCGAGGAGCCCGAGCCGGGGGTGACCGGGGCGCTGATCGCCGACGCGGTGACCGTGCCGGTGCACTACGAGCCCGCGTTCGACGTCGCGGCCCGGTTGACCGCGGGTCTCGTGCGCGGCGGCGACCTCGTCGTCACCATGGGCGCCGGGGACGTGACGCAGCTGGGCCCGGAAATCCTCGCCGAGCTGGACAAGCGCTGACGCCATGAGTCCGACCAGGGAACGCCGCCGTCCGTCCGAAGAGGACGAACGGGACCGCGCCGCCCTGGCGCGGGAGCGCCGGGGGCGGCGCTCCGACGAGGAACGCCGCCGCACCCGCGCGACCACGCGCCCTTCGCCGCGCAACCGGCCCAACCGGCGGGTCGAGATCCGCCGCCGCTGGGTGGCGCTGCTCTCGGTGCTGACCGTGATCGCGTTGGCGTACCTGCTGTTCTTCAGCTCGATGCTCGGGGCGAAGGACGTCTCGGTCAGTGGCTCGCGCACGGTTTCGGCCGACCAGATCCGCGCGGTGGCGGCAGTGCCGGTGGACAAGCCGATGCTGCGGCTGAGCACCGACGAGATCCGCGACCGCGTGGCGGCGATGCCCGGCATCGCGACGGTCGAGGTGTCACGGTCGTGGCCGAACACGGTCGAGATCACGGTGACCGAGCGGACGGCGATCGCGTTCTTCGACAGCGGCCCGGGCGGCGACGGAGTCCACCTGGTCGACGGCGGCGGCGTGGTGTTCAAGACGGTGCCCGCCCGGCCGGCGGGGCTGCCGGAGCTCAAGCTGCCGAAGGTGTCGGCCGACGACCCGGTGACGCGAGCGGTGACGGCGGTCCTCGGGGTGATCCCGGAGCAGCTGCTGAAGCAGGTGACGACGGCGACGGCGAAGACCCCGGCGAGCGTGGAGTTCACGCTGTCGAACGGGAAGATCGTCCGCTGGGGAACGGCGGAGCAGACGGACCGCAAGGCGAAGGTCCTGGCGGCGCTGCTCAGCCAGGACGGCAAGGTCTACGACGTCGCGGCGCCCGAGCTGCCGACGATCACTTCCTGATGCACTGCCGCACAGCGGGCAGCGACGACCGCAACCGCCGGATGGCTCGCAGCACCTCGTCACGGTTCTTCGCCGACTTCAGCCAGGCGGGGAGCCGCTCCACCATGCTCATCGAGCCGGGAACCGGCCCACGTTCGCGAAGCCGGGCGGCGACGTGGGACTCCAGGAGATCGAGGTGTCCGGCGTTGTACGCCCACAGGGTCTCGCCGCAGCAGTTCGCCTGAAGCCACAACGGTAGGCGAAAGGAGGGATCCACCGGCCCGCCGATCACCTGCGTCAGCGGGAAGCCGTCCTTGGACAGGCCGCAGGCGAGGCAGCGCAGGCGTTTTCGAGTCATCCGGCGGCCATCACCGCGGTCGGTTCGGTACTCCGGCGCTCCCAGGCGAGCGAGCACGGTCGCGCACGCAGCGCACCTCGGGCACCGCACGAGCACCTCGTCCGCGAACCGCCCGACCCGGACCAAAGGGTCCCGGAACCGGTCCTCGGCGTCACTCATCGGCTCATCGTGCCAGGCGCTGATCCTGGTCGTCAGCGGAAATCCCGTGCGCTCTATTCTCGTATGTCGTACGATCTCGTACTGCATACGAAAATAGAGGAGGGTGTCATGACGATCCTGGTGACGGGGGCGACCGGCAGCGTCGGCCGCTTGGTGGTCGACGAGCTGCTCGCCGCGGGGGTGCCGGTGCGTGCGCTCACCGTCGATCCCGCGCGGGCGAAGCTGCCCGCCGGGGCCGAGGTGGTCGTCGGGTCGCTGGCCAAGCCGTCGACGCTGCCGGTCGCGCTCAAGGGCGTCGATGCGGTGTACCTCGCCCCGATGGCCCGGACCGTCCGGAAGTTCTGCGAGCTGGCCACCGAAGCGGGCATCGAGCGGGTCGTCGCGCTGTCGGGCAGCAGCGTCGGGGACGAGCACGAAGGTTCCAGTGGCAACGAGTACGGCGCCGTCGAGAAGGCGGTCCGGGAAGCCGGCTTCGCGTGGACGTTCCTGCGCCCCGGCGTCTTCATGAACAACACGCTCGACTGGGCGCCCATGGTCCGCGCAGGCGAAGCCGCGATGGCCTACGGCGACGCGACCCAGACCCCGATCGACCTGCAGGACATCGCCGCCGTGGCCGCCCACGTGCTCACCACCGAAGGCCACGAAGCCGCCACCTACGTCCTCAGCGGACCGGAGGCGATCAGCCTGCGCGGGCAGGTCGCGACGCTGGAGTCCGTGCTGGGCAAGGAGATCCGGTTTCGCGAGCTGACCCGGGACGAGCAGCGTGCGCAGTGGATCGGGTACGGCGTCCCCGAGCAGGCCGTCGACTGGATCCTGGACGGCTTCGAGGAGACGCTGCGGCACCCGCAGGTGCCGACCGGCGTCGTCGAGCAGCTGCTGGGCCGTCCGGGGACGACGTACGCGGAGTGGGCTTCCGCGCGGCGCGACGTGTTCGGCTAGACCCGGGTGCGCGTCATCCCGGCCAGGCCGAGCAGGGGGAGCGCGCCGGCGAAGACGACGACCGCCGTCCAGCCGCCCAGGTGGTAGGCGATCGAGCCCGCCTGCGAACCGATCGCGCCGCCGACGAAGAACGTGCCCAGGTAGATGCTGTTGACCCGGGCGCGGGCCGAGGGGTCGAGCTGGTAGATCACGTGCTGGCCGGTCACCAGCGTCGCCTGGACGGCCATGTCGACCGCGATCGCCGCGACCGCCAGCAGGACGACGCTGTGCGCACCGAAGCCGGCGAGCGCGAAGGCGGCCGCGCAGAGCACGAACGCCCCCGCGGTGAGCCGCCGGCCGTGGCCGTGGTCCGACCAGCGCCCGGCCAGCGGCGCCACCGCGGCACCGGCCGCGCCCGCCAGCGCGAACAGGCCGACTCCGAGCTGCGTGTAGTCGAACGGGGGTGCGGTGAGCACGAAGGCGATCGTCGTCCAGAACGCGCTGAACGCCCCGAACATCGCCGACTGGTACAGCGCGCGGTGGCGCAGGTCGGGATGCTTCTTCCACATGGCCAGTGTCGAGCGCAGCAACTGTCCATAGTGGACGTCGGTCTTCGGTGTCCGGCGCGGCAGGATGAACCGCAGCACGACGGCGAGTGCGGCCATCGCGGCCGCCGAGATCAGGAACACCACGCGCCAGCTCGTCACTTCGGCCAGGAGGCTGGCGACGACGCGGGAGAGCAGGATGCCGAACAGCAGCCCGCTCACGACGCGCCCGACGATCCGGCCGCGGATGGCGTCGGGGGAGATGTCGGCGGCGAACGGGATGAGGATCTGCACGACGACCGACGCCGCCCCGACGACGAGGGAGGCGATGAGCAGCACCGCGAACCCCGGCGCGACGCCGGTGACGACGAGGCCGGCGCAGGCGAGCCCGAGCAGCGTCGCGACGAGGCTGCGGTTTTCGAGGCGGTCACCGAGCGGGACCAGCAGCAGCATCCCGGCGGCGTACCCGATCTGGGTGGCGGTGACGACCCCGCCGGCGGCGGCCTCGCCGATGCCGAAGGTGTGCCGCAGCTCGGCGAGCAGCGGCTGGGCGTAGTAGAGGTTCGCGACGGTCAGTCCACAGGAGACGGCCAACAGAAGCACCAGCCAGCCGGGCGGGGCTTTCTGCTCGGTCTCGGTCATGCGTGCCCCCTTGTGGAACCAGTTTGATCGGTTCCCGACGGTACCAGTCAAACCGGTTCCGGCGTACTGTGACCCGTATGACGGAACGATTCCGCGCGGGAGCGGGCAGGCTGTGCCTCGACTTCGTCCGGACGCTGCGCTACCGCGGGACGCCGGAGGAGCTGGAAGAGCTGCCCGACGCGGCGGCGTGGGGTGCGTGGATCGACCAGCTGGGCCCGTTCCCGGCTCCGGTGCGGCCCGGGTCGGCCGGCGACGCGTGGGTGGTGCGCGAGGCGATCCACGAGCTGCTCACCGGTGAAGTGCGGGACCCGGTGCGCCGGCGCTTGAACCGGTTCGCGGCCTTCCCGGTCCCGGCGCCGTCACTGGCGCCCTCGGGGGAGTTGCGCTGGCAGGCCCGGGATCCCGTGCAGGCGATGCTGGCGCTGCTGGTGCGCGACGCGCTGGACCTGGTGACGTCGCCGGACTTCGCGCGGGTCCGCCGGTGCGCGGGTCCGCGGTGTGGCGCGCTGTTCCTGGATACGTCCCGCCCGGGGACGCGGCGGTGGTGCTCGATGGAGATCTGCGGGAACCAGGCGAAGAAGTCGACTTATCGAGCCAAGGCCGGGATCCGCGCCTAGCGCCCCAATGTGGCGTTGGTTGCGTCAGGCGCACCCAATGTGGCGTTCGGTGCGTCTGACGCACCGAACGCCACATTGGGGCGCTTCGGGCCAAAGCTCAGCTGAGCGCGGCGTCCAACGTGATCGTCGTGCCGGCCAGGGCCTTCGAGACCGGGCACGTCTTCTCCGCCGTCTCGGCGTACTCCGCGAACTGCTCCGCCGTCACGCCCTCGATGGACGCGCGCAGCGTGATCGCGATGCCGCTGATCTCGAAGCCGCCCCCGGCGGCCGGGCCGAGGGTGACCTCCGCGCTGACGTCGATCGAGTCCGCCGTCAGCTTCTGGGCCTCCAGCACCCCCGACAGGTTCATCGCCAGGCACGACGAGTGCGCCGCCGCGATGAGCTCTTCGGGGCTCGTCTGGCCGTCCGGGTTGCCCGCGCGGGTCGGGAACGAGACGGAGAACGTGCCGGCGTTGGACGAGTCCAGCGTCACCTCGCCCTTCCCGTTCTGCAGTCCGCCGACCCAGTGGGTGGTCGCGTCACGGCTGGGCATCAGAGCCTCCAGGTGAGTAGGCGGCGGCCGACGCCGTCAGCCGCCGCAGGGTGTCGATCAGCTGCCGCCGCTCGGTGTCGTCGAGGCCCAGTGCGCAGCCGATCGCCGAAGGGACGCCCGCGGCGCGCGTGCGCACCGCCCGGCCCTCCTCGGTCAGGCTGATCACCACGGTGCGTTCGTCCTCGGGCAGTCGCGCCCGCGTCACCAGCCCGTTGGCCTCGAGTCGCTTGAGCAGCGGGGAAAGCGTGCCGTAGTCCAGGTGCAGCGCCTCGCCGATCTCCTTGACCGGCCGGGCGTCGGACTCCCACAGCACCAGCAGCACCAGGTACTGCGGGTAGGTGAGCCCCAGCTCGCCGAGCAGGGGACGGTAGGTGTCCGTCACCGCGCGCGACGCCGCGTAGAGCGCGAAGCAGGCTTGCTCGTCCAAGAGGAACTCATCCGGCACGCCGATAAACCTAGCCCACGATTACATTGTGCGCAAGGTATTTCTGTCGGACCCCTCTGGCACAGTGCCGGGCATGACCGAACGACCGCAGCGCCCGAAGGTCCCGCTCACCGGCGGCGAGCGCGAGATCCTCACGAGCCTGCTCGACTACCACCGCGCCACCGCCGCGTGGAAGAGCCAAGGGCTCACCGAAGCGCAGGCCCGCCAAGTCCACCTGCCCAGCGAGCTGACCACCATCGCCGGCCTGCTCGCCCACCTCACGCTGAACGAGTGGTTCTGGTTCGCCGTGGTCGTCGGCGGCGAGGAGGACACCTGGGAGGAGAAGCTCGAGCAGGACCCGGACGCGGAGTTCCGGGTCCCACCCGAGACGACACTCGCGCAGCTGCTCGCCGGCTACGAAAAGCAGTGCGCCCGCAGCCGCGAGATCGTCGCGAAGCACGGCCTGGACGACGAAGTGACGCACAAGGGCGAGACCTTCAACGTCCGCTGGGTCGTCACGCACATGATCGAGGAGACCGCCCGGCACGTCGGCCACCTCGACGTCCTGCGCGAGCTGGCCGACGGCCTCACCGGGGAGTGACCTTCCTGGGTGGCAACGGGAAGAAGCCGCTCGTCCGCTCGACGTAGTGCGCGTAGGCGGGGCGGGTCTTCGCCATTCCCTTCTCCAGCATCGGTTTCCCGGTGCCGCGAGCGAGGGTGAAGGTCATGGCGACGGGCGAGAGGATCGTCGCGGCGCCCGGCCACGTGGAGCAGGCCAGCAGGTAGAGGCCCCACCACACGCACGCGTCGCCGAAGTAGTTCGGATGCCGCGTGTAGCGCCACAACCCCGTGTCGAGCACCTTGCCCTTGTTCGAGGGGGCGGCCTTGAACCGGCGCAGCTGGTCGTCGCCGACCGTCTCGAACGCGAACCCGAGCAGCCACACCGCGACGCCGAGCCAGCCGAGCACCCCGAACCCGGTGCCGTACATCGCGAACTGCACCGGCAGCGACACGAAGTACAGCACCACGCCCTGGAACAGGTACACGCGCACGAACATCCGCAGCGGCCCCGAAGCCATCCGCGCGTACCGCGGGTCCTCCGGCAGCTTGTGGTTGCGCAGGTGCAGGTGCAGCGAAAGCCGGACACCCCAGACGACGGTCAGCGCGGTGACCACCAGCCGCAGCGCCAGGGGCCCGTCGCCGAACGGGAACGCGGTGACCGCGACGATCGCGAAGCCGAGCCCCCAGAACGTGTCGATCGTGTCGTACCGCTTGCGCGCCCGCGCGATCCCGAAGGTCACCACGACCGCCACGACCGTGACGGCGGCGGTGACCAGCAGCGTGCCGCCGAGGGACATCAGAGCCACTCCCTCGTCGCGGGCATGCCGCTCGTGCCGTCGGCGTGCGGTCGCACGCTCAGGATCTGGTCCACGCCCATCCGGTTCTCCTCGAACGCCAGTGCCCCGCCCACCAGGTAGAGCCGCCAGACCCGCGCGCCCGTCTCGCCGATCAGCGCGACGACGTCGGCCCAGTTCTGCTCCAGGGTGGCGGCCCAGGCCCGGACCGTCCAGACGTAGTGCTCGCGCATCGCGTGCACGTCCCGGACCTCGAGCCCGGCCGCCTCGAGGTGGTCGACCGTCCGGCCCACCGGCCGCATCGTCATGTCGGGCGCGATGTAGCGCTCGATGAACGCGCCGCCGCCGGGAGCGACGTTCCCGCGGGACATCTGCTGGATGAGCACGCGCCCGCCGGGCTTCACCATGCGATGCAGCGTCGCGGCGTAGGTGGGGTAGTTGACTTCGCCGACGTGTTCGCCCATCTCGATCGACGCGACGGCGTCGAACGGCGCGTCGGGCAGCTCCCGGTAGTCCTGGCGGCGGACCTCGACGCGGTCTTCGAGGTCGTGCTGGGCGAGCCGGCCGCGGATGTGCTGCAGCTGCTCGGCCGAGAGCGTGATGCCGACGGCGTGCACGCCGTGGTGCTTGGCCGCGTGGACCAGCAGCGAACCCCAGCCGCAGCCGATGTCGAGCAGTCGCATGCCCGGGCGCAGCCCCAGCTTGCGGCAGATCAGCTCCAGCTTGTCGTGCTGGGCCTGTTCGAGGCCGTAGCCCGGCTCGTCGGAGGTGAAGTACGCGCTGGAGTAGGCCATCGAGTCGTCCAGCAGCAGCTGGTAGAAGGCGTTGCTGAGGTCGTAGTGGTGGGCGATGGCGGACTTGTCGCGCCGCAGGCTGTGCAGCTTGCCCGAGAGCCGGGCCTCTTCGGCGGGCGGCTTGGGCGGGAGTCCGAAGACGCCGAGCGAACCGGCGAGCTTGGCGGCCTCGGCCCACTCCCGCGGGCCCAGCTTCACCCGCTTGAGCTCACCCGCGCGGGTGAGGGACCAGATCCGGCGGAAGCCGTCGGCGAGGTCGCCCTCGACGTCCAGGTCACCAGTGACGTAGGCGCGGGCGAGACCCAGCTCACCCGGCGCGAAGAGCAGGCGGCGCAGGGCGCGGCGGTTGCGCAGCACCACCGTGGGCGCGTCCACTGGGCCGGCGCGGGTTCCGTCCCAGGTTCGGAGGCCGACGGGGAGCTGCCCGCCGAGGAGCTTTTCGGCGAACGAGGCGAGGCGGTGCGCGGTGCTGTTCGGCATGTCCGGGATTCGCTCTCTCCCGCGTCGTGGATTGGTGCCGGCTCCCTCCAATCCACCTGCGGCCCGGCGGCGAAGTACCGGTGTGGAGATCACGGGAGAACGCATCGCCGTCATCGGCAGCGGGGTGGCCGGGCTGACGGCGGCATACCTGCTGCAACGCAAGCACGAGGTCCTGCTGTTCGAGTCCGACGACCGGCTCGGCGGCCACGCGCACACCCACGACGTGCCCAGCGCCCACGGCGGCACCATCGGCGTGGACTCGGGCTTCATCGTCCACAACGAGCGCACCTACCCGACGCTGCTGAAGCTGTTCGGGGAGCTCGGCGTGCACACCCGCGACACCGAGATGTCGATGAGCATCCGGTGCGACGGCTGCGGCCTGCAGTACGCCGGCGCGAAGGGGCTGCCCGGGCTGTTCGCCCAGCGCGGCAACCTCGTCCGCGCCCGCTACCTGCGGATGCTGGCCGAGGTCAAGAAGTTCCACCGGCACGCGAAGCGGCTGCTGGCGGCGAACGACGCCGGCGACGTCACGCTCGGCGCGTTCCTCGCCATCGGCGGCTACACCCGCTACTTCGTCGACCACTTCATGCTGCCGCTGGTCTCGACGGTCTGGTCGGCGGACCGCAGCGACACGCTGCGCTACCCGGCGCGGTACCTGTTCGAGTTCCTCCGCAACCACGGCATGCTCTCGGTGAAGAACTCGCCGTCCTGGCGGACCGTCGTCGGCGGGTCCCGCGAATACGTCGAACGCGCGGCCAAGCAGCTCACCGCGGTGCACCTGTCCACGCCGGTGCGGTCGGTGCTGCGGACGGGTGGCGGCGTCGAAATCCGCGACGACGCCGACACCCCGCACCGCGTCGACAAGGTCGTCATCGCCACGCACGCCGACCAGGCGCTGGCCCTGCTGGCCAACCCGACCGGCGCCGAACGCGAGGTGCTCGGCGCCTTCCGCTACTCGGCCAACGAGGCCTGGCTGCACACCGACACGAGCGTGCTGCCGTCGCTGGCCGACGCCCGCGCGGGCTGGAACTACCGGGCTCCCGTGTGCGGCGCCCCGACCGGCGCGGTCCAGGTCAGCTACGACATGAACCGCCTGATGCGGCTGGACGAGCCGACCGGCTACGTCGTCACGCTCAACCCGGGCGAGGGCACCGGCAAGGAGGCGCTGGTCGCCAAGATGCACTACGAGCACCCGGTCTACACGCCGGAATCCGTTGCGGCGCAACGACGGCTGCCCGAGCTCAACGACGGCGTCGTCGCCTACGCCGGTGCCTACCACGGCTGGGGCTTCCACGAGGACGGCTGCTCGTCGGGCGCCCGCGCCGCCGAGAGCCTCGGAGTGACCTGGTGACGAACGCGCTCTACGACGCCACGGTCGCGCACGTGCGGCGGATCGACCCGCCGCACTCCTTCGCGCACCGCGTGTACCTGTGGCTGGTGGACCTGGACGCGCCGCCGCGGCTGCCGGCGTGGCTGCAGCCGTTCGCCCGGTTCGACAGCCGGGACCACTTCGCTGCGGGCGACCCGCGCGGGATCCGGGAGAAGCTGGACGCGTGGCTGGCCGAGCGCGACGTCGACCTGCGTGGCGGGAAGGTCGTCATGCTGGCCGCCGCGCGCGTGCTCGGGTACGTGTTCAACCCGATCAGCGTCTACTGGTGCCACGATCCCGAGGGCCGGCTCGCCTGCGTCGTCGCCGAGGTGCACAACACCTACGGCGGCCGGCACGCCTACCTGCTGCACCCCGACGAGGCCGGCCGCGTCCGAGTGGGCAAGGAGTTCTACGTCTCGCCGTTCCAGGAGATGGACGGCGAGTACCGGATGCGCCTGCCCCATCCGGAAGCGTTGCTCGACCTCACCGTGGCGTTGCGCCGCGGGAGTTCGACGCCGTTGGTCGCTACGCTGCGGGGAGTTCGCCGCCCGGTGAACCCGCGGTGGCTGGCCCGGCTCGTCCTGGCCCGGCCGCTGCTCCCGCAGCGGGTGTCCGCGCTGATCCGCCGCCACGGCGTCGCGTTGTGGCTGCGGAAGGCCGCGGTCGTGCCCCGCACCCCGCAGAACGCCGGAGGACAGCTGCATGGATGAGCCGGCCCGCCCGCGCCCCGTGACGCCGGTGCCCTCCGACCCCCCGGCCGCGCCCACCGCCGAGGAGCTGATGGTGCGCGTCGCGAAGGGCGACGAGCGGGCCTTCGAGCTGCTCTACGACCAGCTCGCCGGGCCGATCTTCGGGCTGGTGCGGCGGATCGTGCGCGACACGGCGCAGTCCGAAGAGGTCGCCCAGGAGGTGCTCGTCGAACTCTGGCGCACCGCGACGCGGTACTCGCCGGACAAGGGCTCGGCGCTGAACTGGGCGATGACCCTGGCGCACCGCCGGGCGGTCGACCGGGTCCGCTCGGCGCGCGCCAGCACCGAGCGGGAGCAGAAGGCGACCTTCGAAGCCGCCCGCGGCCGGCCGTTCGACGAGGTCGCCGAGTCCGTCACCGCGCGGCTCGAACGCTCCCAGGTGCGCCGGTGCCTGTCCTTCCTGACCGATCTGCAGCGCGAGTCGGTGCTGCTCGCCTACTACCAGGGCTATACGTATCGCGAGGTGGCCGAAGTGCTGTCGACGCCGCAAGGAACCATCAAGACGCGGCTGCGGGACGGGCTGATCCGCCTGCGGGACTGCCTGGGGGTGACTGCGTGAGCACACCGGAGATGCACACCCTGGCGGGCGCGTTCGCGCTCGACGCGGTGTCCGACCTCGAGCGGGCGGAGTTCAGCCGTCACCTCGAGCAGTGCGAGTCGTGCGCGCAGGAGGTCGCCGAACTGCGCGCGACCGCGGCGCGGCTGGGCGCGGCGATGGCCGAGGAGCCGTCGCCGGAGTTCAAGGACCGCGTCCTGGCCGCCATGCACGCCACCCGCCAGCTGCCGCCGCGGACGCGGCCCGTCGCCGAACGGCACCGGCGCTCGGCGCGGGCGCCGCGCTGGGCGGTCGTCGTGGCGGCCGCGGCCGCCGTCGTCGGGCTCGCCGCGGGCGGCGTGTTCGGCGGGATCGCGCTGACCCAGCAGCAGGAGCTGCAGACCGCGCAGACCCGGCTCGACCAGGCGAAGCAGCGGTACGAGCCGGTGGCGGCGCTGCTCGCCGCCCCCGACGCGAAGACGGCGCACGGCGAGGCGCCCACCGGCGGCGGCGTGACGGTCATCCTGTCGAAGTCCCTGAACCGCGTGATGGTGATGGACGCGGGGCTGCCGGCGCAGCCGGGCGGGAAGGTGTACGAGGCCTGGCTGATCACCGGCTCCGCCGCGCCGCGCTCGGCCGGGGTGATCGCCGCCGCCGACGACGGTGGCCTGGTCGTGGCCGACGGCGTGGGCAGCGTCGACACGCTCGCGGTGAGCCTCGAGCCGGCCGGTGGATCGCCCAACGGCGCGCCCACGGACGTCCTGATGAGCATGCCCGCGCCGGCGTGATTGCGAGCCATAGCAGACGGGGCCGGAGCGGTGATCGCGGCTCCTCGCTCTTGCGCGCTCGAACGTGTTGTGGCAAAACACCTTTGCGACACACGGCGTGCCTACTGGATTAGAGCCTGCCTGGTGCCTACCGTCCTGCCTAACGTCGGCGGTTGACATAACTCTCAATCTGGGGTTTAGGTTGAGAGTTGATCACCCACCGGCGGGCTGTACGGGCACAACGATCAGGAAGGCGGACTTCGATGACGCCCCCGCACAACTACCTTGCGGTGATCAAGGTGGTCGGCATCGGCGGTGGCGGCGTGAACGCCGTGAACCGCATGATCGAGGTCGGCCTCAAGGGTGTCGAGTTCATCGCGGTGAACACCGACGCCCAGGCACTGCTCATGTCCGACGCCGATGTCAAGCTGGACATCGGCCGCGAGCTGACCCGCGGCCTCGGCGCGGGCGCCGCCCCCGAGGTCGGCCAGAAGGCCGCCGAAGACCACCGGGAAGAGATCGAAGAGGTCATCAAGGGCGCCGACATGGTGTTCGTGACGGCCGGTGAAGGCGGCGGCACCGGCACCGGTGGCGCCCCGGTCGTGGCGCAGATCGCCCGCAAGCTGGGCGCGCTGACCATCGGCGTCGTGACCCGCCCGTTCACCTTCGAGGGCAAGCGCCGCGGCAAGCAGGCCGAGGACGGCATCCAGTCGCTGCGCAACGAGTGCGACACCCTCATCGTGATCCCGAACGACCGGCTGCTGCAGCTCGGCGACATCGGCGTCTCGCTGATGGACGCGTTCCGCTCCGCGGACGAGGTGCTGCTGTCCGGTGTCCAGGGCATCACCGACCTGATCACCACGCCGGGCCTGATCAACCTCGACTTCGCCGACGTCAAGAGCGTCATGTCCGGTGCGGGCTCCGCGCTGATGGGCATCGGCTCGGCGCGCGGTGAGGGCCGGGCCATCCAGGCGGCGGAGAAGGCGATCAACTCGCCGCTGCTGGAGGCGTCGATGGACGGCGCCCACGGTGCGCTGCTGTCGATCGCCGGCGGCTCCGACCTGGGCCTGTTCGAGATCAACGAGGCCGCGTCGCTGGTGCAGGAGTCCGCTCACCCGGACGCCAACATCATCTTCGGCACGATCATCGACGACTCGCTCGGCGACGAGGTCCGCGTCACGGTGATCGCGGCCGGGTTCGACGCCGGCGCGCCGACGCACAAGAAGCTCGACCCGTCGACGTTCGGTTCCGGCTCGCGCTCGTCCGGGACCACCGCGTCGGCGTCGGCCGGCCAGGTCTCGCACCCGCCCACGCCGCCGTCGGGGGCCACCCCGGTGCCGTCGGCCGGCAGCTCCGGCTACCCGGTCGCGCCGCCCCGGTCGCACTCGCCGCTGCCCTCGGCCACGGGGAACCAGTCTTCGGGCGGGCTCCCGCAGCCGGGTGGCGGCTCGCGCGGCTACTCGCCGATCGGTTCCAACGCGACCCAGGGCAGCCTGCCCGGCCGCGCGATGCCGGTGCACGACGACCCGTCGGACGACGAGGTCGATGTCCCGCCGTTCATGCGGCGCTAGGTACCGAGCGCTGAGGACACACTGTCCGTGAAGGTCTCCTTACCGGCTCTCAAGGCCGGTAAGGAGGCCTTCACGGCGTTTGGGAGGATGGCAAGCATGCGGGTTCGGCGAGTGGTCACGACCAGGGCGGGCGGCGCGTCCCGGCCGCCGTACGACACGTTCAACCTGGGCGATCACGTCGGCGACGACGAGGGCGACGTCTACGCGAACCGCAAGCGCCTCGCCGCCGAGCTGGGCCTGGCCGAGGACAAGCTGGCCTGGATGGAACAGGTCCACGGCCGCACGGCGACCACTGTGGACGGCTCCGAGACGAAGGCCGCCGAAGCGACCGACGCGCTCGTGACCGCGACGCCGGGCGTCGCGCTCGTGGTGCTGGTCGCCGACTGCGTTCCGATCCTGCTGGCCGACGCCGAGGCCGGCGTGGTCTCGGCGGTGCACGCCGGGCGCGTCGGCACGCGGGTCGGCGTCGTCCCGGCCGCCGTCGAGGCCATGCGGGAAGCCGGTGCCGAGGTGGGCCGCATCGAGGTGCTGCTGGGCCCGGCCATCTGCGGTGACTGCTACGAGGTGCCGGCCGCCATGGCCGCCGACGTCGAGAAGCACGTTCCGGGCAGCGCCTGCAAGACGCGGAAGGGCACCCCCGGGCTCGATCTGCGTGCCGGGCTGTGGCGGCAGCTCGCCGACCTGGGCGTCGGCAAGATCGGCGTCGACCCGCGATGCACGAACGAGGACAAGACGCTCTTCAGCTACCGCCGCGACGGCACGACCGGCCGGATCGCCGGGATCACCTGGATCGCGGCATGAACACCGCCGACGTACTTCTTCCCGCGGAGGCGGCATGAACACCGCCGACGTACTTCTTCCCGCGGAGACGGCATGAGCACAGTCGACCGCAAGGCCGAGCTGGCCGCGAACCTCGCCGAGGTCGAGGCGCGGATCGCCGCCGCGTGCCGGGCCGCCGGCCGGGCGCGCGACGAGGTCAAGCTGATCGCGATCACCAAGACGTTCCCCGCCGCGGACGCCGCGCTGCTGGCCGACCTCGGGGTGACCGACGTCGGCGAGAACCGCGACCAGGAGGCCGGCCCGAAGGTGGCGGAGGTCGCCGAGCTGCGCCCGGAGGCGGACCTGCGCTGGCACATGGTCGGCCGGCTGCAGCGGAACAAGGCGCGGTCCGTGGTCGAGTGGGCACAGGAAGTGCAGTCCCTGGACTCGGCCCGGCTCGCCGACGCGCTCGCGAAGGCGGTGCGAACCGCTCGGGACGCCGGTAAACGTGAGGAACCCCTCGACGTGCTGATCCAGGCGAGCCTCGACGACGACCCGGAGCGCGGCGGCTGCCCGCTGGACGAGCTCGGCGCCCTCGCTGAGCGCGTCACTCACACGGGCGAACTGCGGCTTCGCGGCCTGATGGCCGTCGCGCCGCTCGGCGCCGACCCTGCGGAGGCCTTCGAACGGCTCGCCCGCGCGGGTGAGCGGCTCCGGAAAGATCACCCGAATGCCGCAGAAGTCTCCGCCGGGATGAGCCATGATCTCGAGCAGGCGATCACGCACGGCTCGACCTGTGTGCGTGTCGGAACCGCGTTGCTCGGCGGGCGCGGTTTAGCCTCGCCGTAGGGAGCTCGCGCGGTCGTCACGTTTAGTGGTCGCTCGTGCGGGGCACTGACGGCGTGGAGAAGCGTTGGTGCGGGAGCGGCTAGGGCTAGGGAGAGGCATGAGCGCGCTGCAGAAGCTGAAGGCCTACTTCGGGATGGTGCCCGCTGACGACGACGGCTACGAAGTCGAGGACGACTACCGGCGTGGCTACGACGACGACTACGACTCCTACGAGGAGCCGGCGCCGCGGTCGTCCCGCTCACGGTACCGCGACGTCGACGACACGTACGACGAGCCTGTCAGCCGCAGCCGGTCACGCTCCGTGGCAGCCGCCGAGCCCGCCGTCCACGGTGCGCTGGCGATGGACCGGCAGCCGGAACCGGTGGCACGCCTGCGGCCGGTCACCGAGCCGGCGCGCCCGCCGCTGCGTGATCCGTTGAGCCGGATCACGACGCTGCACCCGACGAGCTACGTGGAGGCGCGCGCCATCGGCGAGCACTACCGCGAGGGCATCCCGGTGATCATCAACCTCACCGAGATGGAGAACGCGGACGCCAAGCGGCTCGTCGACTTCGCCGCCGGGCTCGCCTTCGCGCTGCGCGGGTCGATGGACAAGGTCACCAACAAGGTGTTCCTTCTCTCACCGCCCGATGTGGACGTCACCGCGGAGGACCGCCGACGGATTGCCGAGGGCGGATTGTTCCTGCGCGGCTGAAGTCGCGCTTACCGCTGAGCGCAAGCAGACGTGATTTTGTCGACCCGATGCCGCGTCGACCCCCTCAACTGCGTCTTCTGCGAGGACGCCCGGTTAGAGTAGGTACGTGGAAGCTGTGTGGCTGGTCGTCTGGTACGTGCTGTTCGCCTTCTGGCTGCTGCTGACGGCGCGGATCGTGATCGAACTCGTCCGGACGTTCGCCCGTGAGTGGCATCCGGCCGGGGGGGTTGCGGTCACGCTCGAGACCATCTACACAGTGACGGACCCGCCGGTTCGTCTGTTCAGACGAATCATTCCGATGGTTCGAATCGGCGGCGTCGGACTGGACTTATCGATTATGGTGCTGCTGTTGGTTGTGTTCTTCGCGATGCAACTGGCGACTCCAAGTTGATCGGGGAGACTTGGGTGGACCCTGCAGGCCATGGAGTGCGTGAGGTGATCTGATGTCGTTGACCCCCGCTGACGTGCATAACGTCGCGTTCAGCAAGCCGCCCATCGGCAAGAGGGGCTACAACGAGGACGAGGTGGACGCGTTCCTCGACCTGGTGGAGACCGAGCTGGCCCGCTTGATCGAGGACAACAACGAGCTGCGCCAGCAGATGGAGCAGCTCGACGCCGAGCTTGAGTCGACTCGAAGCGAGCTCGACAGTGCCAAATCGGCGCCCCCGATGCGTGAAGAGCCGTCGCGGCGTCTCGCGCCGGTGCCGCCGCCGCAGTCCGCCATGGAGCAGACCCAGGCGCACTCGATGGTCGGCGACAGCACGGAGCCGAACGTGCAGGCGGCCAAGGTCCTGGGCCTCGCCCAGGAGATGGCCGACCGGCTGACCGCCGAGGCGAAGACCGAGTCCGACGGGATGCTGGCCGAGGCCCGCACCAAGTCCGAGCAGCTGCTCTCGGACGCCCGGGCGAAGTCCGACTCGATGGTCAACGAGGCCCGCACCCGGGTCGACACGATGCTGAACGACGCGCGGACCCGGGCGGAGACGCTGGAGCGCCAGGCGCGCGACAAGGCGACGACGCTGGAGCGCGAGTCCCAGCGGAAGTACACCGAGACGATGAACAGCCTCAACGCCGAGAAGGGCGGGCTGGGCAAGAAGATCGAAGAGCTGCGCACGATCGAGCGGGAGTACCGCACGAGGTTGCGCGGGTTCCTCGAGTCCCAGCTGCGCGAACTCGACGACCGCGGCTCCGCGGCCCCGGCGTCGGCCTCGTCGAACTCCGGGCAGTCGTCCGGTTCGTCGAGCGGCGGCCAGGGCTACTCGTTCGGCCCGCGGGCCGAAGCGGGCTGAGTTTTCCTCCGGGCCCACCCCGTCGGCACGCGCCGGCGGGGTGGGCCACGGTTCGGAGTCGATCCGGTACCGCACGTGGGCGGGTCGACCGCCGATCTTGCCCTGTTCGTGCTGTAATTCAGCGTGCTTTACATCGTGCTGGTACTGGTACTGGCGGCTCTGGGGTTGCTCGTCACGGCGCTCATCACCGCTTCATCGTTGTGGGCGTGGGTTTCCATCGGCCTCTCGGTGCTGGCCGGGCTGATCCTGGTCGCCGACTGGCTGCGCCGCCGGCGTCGTCCGGCGGCACCCGCCGAGCCCGCGTCCGAAGAACCTGTCTCCGAAGAACCCGCCGCCGAAGAGCCCCCGGCCGAGGAGTCTTCGGCGGAAGGGAAGCCGGCCGCGGAGGAGCAGACCGTCCTCATCCCGGCCGCCGGTGACCTGGGGGATACGGCCGGCACGCCCGAGCCCGAAGAGCCGGCGCCGGCGGAACCCGCCGCGGCCGAAACCGAGGCCGAGCCGGAAGCCGAGACCGACCCGGGTGTGGAAGAGACCCCGGCGGACGACATTGCCGTGCTGGCCGACCTCGAGGACGAGGTCGTGGTCGTCGACGAGCACCCGCGCTACCACCTGACGACCTGCGCGTGGCTGGGTACTCGCGACACGATCCCGATCGGCGTCGGCGAAGCCCGTCAGCTCGGCTTCACCCCCTGTGACCGCTGTTGCCCCGACGCGAACCTGGTGGCCGCCCACCGCTGACCCGTCGTCAGGCGGCGAGGCCCGCCAGGCCCAGGTGGGTGTCCAGGGCCCGCGCTCCTTCCGGGGTCAGCCGCAGGGCGCGATGTGCCCGGCCGCGCCGTCGCACCCAGCCCGCGTCCGTGAACCGCGTCGCGACGGCCGCGCCCAGCGCGCCCGCCAGGTGGTGGCGCTGTTCGCTCCAGTCCAGGCAGAACTTCAGCAGCGGCCGGCGGCCGGCCGCGGCCGCGTCGAGGTCCACCCCCAGCTCGCCGAACACCGAGCGCGCGGCGGGACCCAGCGTGTACGGGTGTTCGCGCAGCGGAGCCGAAATCCGGTCACCTTCGCGACGGCGGGTGCTCGGAACCCCGTCCTGGGCCGCCAGCGCGCCGCGCGCGAGCAACGCCGACGTCACCGCCACCCCGAGCCGGCCCGCCAGGTGGTCGTAGCACGTCCGGGCCGTGCGCAACGCCTCGGCGCGCGTGCCCTCGCGCAACGACGACACCGGCTGGGACGGCGAGAACCGCGCCAGCGTCTCCATCAGCTCGGCCGGCTCCGGGCCGGCCAGCCGGTAGAACCGGTGCCGCCCCGACTTCTCGGCGACGACCAGGCCCGCCGCCCGCAGCTTCGCCAGGTGCGCGCTGACGCCCTGCGCGGACAGCCGGGCCTCGGCCGCCAGCACGGACGCCGCCAGCGCCCGGCCGTCGGCGAGCGCGAGCAGCACGCGGACCCGCGCCGGGTCCGCGAACAGCGCCGCGGTGCGGGCGATGTCGGCGTCGCCTTCCATGCCTCCAGGATGCCCCCGGCACACTTCCGCCGCGACGGAAGCGTCCGCGCGGTCCACTGGGGGACATGCGTTCCGCCCTCCTCGTCACCATGTGCGCCGGCATGTTCCTCGTGCAGCTGGACGTCACGGTCGTCAACGTCGCCCTGCCCGCCATCGGCGCGGACCTGCACGGCGGCCTCGCGGCGCAGCAGTGGGTGGTGGACGGCTACTCCGTCGTCCTGGCCGCGCTGCTGCTCACCGGCGGCGCACTCGGCGACGTCTTCGGCCACCGCCGGGTCGTCCTCGCGGGCTTCGCGCTGTTCGGCGCGGCTTCGGCCGCCTGCGGGCTCGCCGGCACGGCGCCCTGGCTCGTCGCCGCCCGGGCCGGGCAGGGCCTGGGCGCCGCGCTGCTGCTGCCCGGCACCCTCGCCGTGATCACGAACGCCTACCCGGGACACGCCGAGCGCGCGCGGGCCCTCGGGATCTGGGCCGGGGTGTCGGCCCTGGCGCTCGCGGCGGGCCCGGTGCTCGGCGGCGCGGTCGTCTCGGCCGCGGGCTGGCGGCCGGTCTTCTGGCTCAACGTCCCGATCGTGCTCGCGGCCGCCTTCGCGACCCGGCGGCTCGTGCCGCGCGGCGACCGCGTGCCCGGCCGGCGGGTCGACGTCGCCGCCGTCGTCACCGCCGCGCCCGCCCTCGGTGCCGGCGTCTACGCGGTCATCGGCGGGAGTGTGCCCGCCGCGGTGGTGGCGCTCGCCGCGCTGGCGGCGTTCCTGACCGTGGAACGCCGTTCCGCGGATCCGATGCTGCCGCTGGACGTCGCCCGGCGGACGCTGGGCGCGAACTTCGTCGCGGCGGCGATGAACTTCGTCGGCATCGGTGCTGTCCTCGTGCTGACGCTGTACCTGCAGGGCGTGCGCCACGCGTCGCCGCTGACCGCGGGGCTCGAGGTGCTGCCGCTGTTCGGCCCGCTTTCGGTGCTGGCGCCGGTCGCGGGCCGGCTGACCGGCCGGGTCGGGCCGCGCCCGCTGATGGTCGCCGGGCTGGCGCTGGGCGCGCTCGGCATGCTGAACCTGGTGCTGGTCAACGGGAACAGCGCCTACGCGGCCCTCCTGCCGACGCTGCTCGGGCTCGGCGTCGGGATGGGCCTGCTGACGACGGCGGTGGTGACGGCCGCGGTCGGCGGCATCCCGCCCGGGCGCGCGGGCGTCGCCAGCGGCATCAACAACACGGCCCGCCAGGCCGGCGGCGCACTCGGGGTGGCGGTGCTCGGCGCGGTCGTGGGCGAGCCGGGCGGGGAGTTCGTCGAAGGCCTGCACGCGGCCGGCCTGATCGCGGGAGCGTTGTGGCTGCTGGCGATCGGCGTGACCCTCTCCGGCGTACGTGCCCCTCGTGACAACCGGGTTGCGCGGGCCGGTTAACCTGGTAACCAGCAAGGCGTCGATCCGGCCATCACCGGGGAGTCTCCGGAAGAACCGAGCGCGAGCTCTCAGTAGAACCGGACGGGTGCGGCCCGTGACAGCCGTCGAACGAGCGGCCCGGCAGCGTCACCGCCGGGCAAGCGGGGTGGTACCGCGGTGCGCCGCCAAGGCGTTTCGTCCCCGTGTGGGTGACCGGGAACCCGGTCGTCCGTACGAGAGCGACGAACCGAGGAGCACCCGGATGTACCCCCAGGCCCAGCTCGGCGATGGCAGCGGCGTCCCGTCGCAGCCGTCCTTCCCCGCTCTGGAGAAGCAGGTCCTCGCCTACTGGGAGACGGACCGGACGTTCCAGGCGACCATCGACGCCCGCCCGGCCGGCGAGCACGGCGACAACGAGTACGTCTTCTACGACGGCCCGCCGTTCGCCAACGGCCTGCCGCACTACGGCCACCTGCTCACCGGGTACGTCAAGGACCTGGTGCCCCGCTACCAGACGATGAAGGGCCGCAAGGTCGAGCGCCGCTTCGGCTGGGACACCCACGGCCTGCCCGCCGAACTCGAAGCCATGCGCCAGCTGGGGATCACGGAGAAGTCCGAGATCGAAGAGATGGGCATCGCGAAGTTCAACGAGGCCTCGCGCGAGTCCGTGCTGCGCTACACGAACGAATGGCGCGAGTACGTGACCCGCCAGGCCCGCTGGGTCGACTTCGACAACGACTACAAGACGCTCGACGTCACGTATATGGAGTCGGTGCTGTGGGCGTTCAAACGCCTGTGGGACAAGGGACTCGTCTACGAGGGCTACCGCGTCCTGCCCTACTGCTGGCGCGACGAGACGCCGCTGTCCAACCACGAGCTGCGGATGGACGACGACGTCTACCAGAACCGGCAGGACCCGGCCGTCACGGTCGGTTTCCGCATGCAGGACAACGGGAACGACCTCGACGGCACGTACCTGCTGATCTGGACGACGACCCCGTGGACGCTGCCGTCCAACATGGCGACGGCGGTGCACCCCGAGGTGCGGTACGTCGTCGTCGAGAGCGAGAAATTCCCCGGCAAGCGGTTCCTGCTCGCCGAAGCGCGGGTTGCCGCGTACGCGCGCGAACTCGGCGAAGAGCCGACGGTCGTCGCGCACTACACGGGTGCGGAGCTGCTCGGAACCCGTTACGCGCCACCGTTCCCGTACTTCACCGGCGCCGAGAACGCGCACCGGATCCTGTCCGCGGACTACGTCACCACCGAAGACGGCACGGGTGTCGTGCACATCGCGCCCGCCTACGGTGAAGAGGACAAGGTCGTCACCGACGCCGCCGGGATCGCCCCGGTGACGCCGGTCGACGCGCGGGGCAAGTTCGACGCGACCGTGCCGGACTACGAAGGCCAGCAGGTCTTCGACGCGAACCCGAACATCATCCGGGACCTCAAGAACGGCACGGGATCCGCGGCGCAGCAGGGCGCCGTGCTGCTGCGGCACGAGACCTACGACCACCCGTACCCGCACTGCTGGCGCTGCCGCAACCCGCTGATCTACCGCGCGGTCTCGTCGTGGTTCGTCGCGGTGACGCAGTTCAAGGACCGGATGGTCGAGCTGAACCAGCAGATCACCTGGTACCCGGAGAACGTCAAGGACGGCCAGTTCGGCAAGTGGCTGGAGAACGCGCGCGACTGGTCGGTCTCGCGCAACCGGTACTTCGGCACGCCGATCCCGGTGTGGCAGTCCGACGACCCGGCGTACCCGCGCACCGACGTCTACGGCTCGCTCGACGAGCTGGAGGCGGACTTCGGCGTGCGCCTGGACAACCTGCACCGGCCCTACATCGACGAGCTGACCCGGCCGAACCCGGACGACCCGACCGGGAAGTCCACCATGCGCCGCGTCCCGGACGTCCTCGACGTCTGGTTCGACTCGGGCTCGATGCCGTATGCCCAGGTGCACTACCCGTTCGAGAACGCCGACTGGTTCGAGCACCACTACCCGAGCGATTTCATCGTCGAGTACATCGGGCAGACCCGCGGCTGGTTCTACCTGCTGCACGTGCTCGCGACGGCGCTGTTCGACCGGCCGGCGTTCCGCGCCTGCGTCGCGCACGGCATCGTGCTGGGCTCCGACGGCGCGAAGATGTCCAAGTCGCTGCGCAACTACCCGGACGTCAACGAGGTGTTCGAGCGCGACGGCTCCGACGCCATGCGCTGGTACCTGATGGCGAGCCCGATCCTGCGCGGCGGCAACCTGGTCGTCACCGACAAGGGCATCCGCGACGCCGTCCGCCAGGCCGTGCTGCCGCTGTGGAACTCGTACTACTTCCTCGCGCTCTACGCGAACGCCGAGGGCGTGGAAGGCCAGTGGCGCACGGATTCGCCGAACGTGCTCGACCGGTACGTCCTGGCGAAGACGCACGAGCTGGTCACCGACGTCGAGTGCGCGATGGACAGCTACGACGTCGCGGGCGCGTGCCAGACCGTGCGGGACTTCCTCGAGGTCCTCACGAACTGGTACGTCCGGCGCTCCCGCGACCGCTTCTGGGCGGGCGACAAGGACGCGATCGACACACTGCACACCGTCCTGGAGGTGACCTCGCGCGTCGCGGCGCCGCTGCTGCCGCTGACCACCGAGGTGGTCTGGCGCGGTCTCACCGGCGGCCGCTCGGTGCACCTGAGCGACTGGCCGAACGCGCTCGACCTGCCCGCGGACGCCGCGCTGGTCACCGCGATGGACCGGGTGCGGCAGGTGGCGTCGTCGGCGCTGTCGCTGCGGAAGGCGAACAAGCTGCGCGTGCGGCTGCCGCTGGCTTCGCTGGTCGTGGCGGCCGGTGACGCCGAGTCGATGGCGCCCTTCGCCGACATCCTGCGCGACGAGGTGAACGTCAAGGCGGTCGAGCTGACCACCGACGTCGCCGCGCACGGCGGGTTCGAGGTCGCGGTCAACGCGCGCGCGGCCGGCCCGCGCCTGGGCAAGGACGTCCAGACCGTGATCAAGGCCGTCAAGGCGGGTGACTGGTCGCTGCAGGGCGACACCGTCGTCGCGGCCGGGATCTCGCTGCGGGAAGGCGAGTTCGAGCGGCGGCTGGTCGCCAAGGGCGGCGGCGCGGCGGCGGAGCTGCCCGGCGGGTCCGGGCTGGTCCTGATCGACACCGAGGTGACGCCGGAGCTGGCGGCCGAGGGCCTGGTCCGCGACCTGGTCCGGGTCGTGCAGCAGGCGCGCCGCGACGCCGGGCTGGACGTCGCCGACCGGATCGCGCTGACCGTGGACGCGCCTTCCGAGGTCGTCGAAGCGGCGGAGCGGCACCAGGAGTTCCTGGCGTCGGAGACGCTGGCGACGTCGGTGACCCACGCCCCGGTGGCCGAGGGCTCCGCCGGCACGGTCGGCGACGGCACGAAGGTGACGGTCTCGGTCGCCAAGGCCTGATCGCCGGGGGTGGCCGGTAGGGTGAGAACCCGACTGGCCACCCCGACGGTTCGGGGGCGGCCTCCTTGGGGGAGGGGATCGCGGAATGAGTTCTGCCAAGAGACGCGGCATCCTGATCGGCGGCGTGCTGCTGGTCGTCGCGATCGTGGTGGCGGCGTTCTTCGTGCTGAACGGCGGGGGAGCGACGCCGGAAGCGGAAGCCGGGGCGACGAGCGTCGAGAGCCCGGGCGCCATCGACCCGCACTCGGCGATCACCGAGTACCTGCAGGACATCACCGAGAACAACCCGGACGCGGCGGCCCGGCTGACCGACGCCGCCCCGGCGGCCGCGGTGGCCCTGCGGGACGCGCGGAACACGCTGAACCCGTCGTCGGTGACGGCCAAGCTGACCGTCCTGCAGCCGACCCCGGCCGGGGCGACGCAGACCGGCGGCACGTTCAGCCTGGCGTGGGCGCTGAAGCCGGGCAAGGTCTGGACCTACGACGTGACGTTCCAGCTGGCCCAGGCCGGCGGGAAGTGGCTCGTGCACTGGGCGCCGTCGCTGCTGCACCCGAAGCTGGAGGCGGGCCAGCGGCTGGTGGTCAGCACGGCCGTGCAGGACACGACGGCCGTGGCCGACCGCGACGGCAAGCCGCTGCTCATCAGCGGGTCCGGCGGCCTGCGCGCGGTCGAAGGCGACCCGGCGCCGCTGCTGCGTTCGGCGCTCACCGGGCAGGTCACGGCGGCGAGCGGCGGCGGGTTCGCCGTCGAGCGCGTCGACACCAGCGGGAAGAGCCTCGAGACGCTGTTCGGGAAAGCCGACGGCGGGGCGAAGACGCTGACGTCCAGCCTGAGCCTGACCGCGCAGAACTCCGCGCAGGCCGCGGTGAACAGCTATCGGGGCTCGGCGATGCTGGTCGCCCTCGACACCGGGTCGGGCGACATCCTGGCGGTGGCGCAGAACGCGGCCGCCGGGAACGCGCCGAAGGCGCTTCACGGGTTGTACGAGCCCGGTTCGTCCTTCAAGATCGCGACGTCGGTCGCCGCGGTCCAGCAGAGCGGCTTGACCGCGGCCTCGCCGGTCGACTGCCCCGGCGTCGCGACGATCGGGACGCGGACGGTCAAGAACGAGGGCTTCGAGCTGGGGGCGACGAACCTGCAGACGGCGTTCGCGCGGTCCTGCAACACGACGTTCGGGCAGCTCGCGCTGGCGCTGCCGGCCGACGGGCTGCAGAAGGCGGCCGACGAGCTGGGCCTCAACGCCGACTACGAGATCCCGGGGATCGACACCGAGCTGGGCAAGGTCGAGCCCGCGGCGAGCAAGGACGAGCTGGTCGAGGACGGGTTCGGCCAGGGCCGGATCCAGGCGAGCTGCCTCGGCGGCGCCCTGATGGCGGCCACGGTCGCGTCCGGCAAGGCGATCACGCCGCGGCTGTGGCACGACCTGGAGACCACGGTCGTCAAGGGCTACTCGCCGCCGCCGGCGTCGGTGCTCGGCCAGGTGCGGACGATGATGCGCGCGGTGGTGACCAGCGGAACGGGCCGGGGCGCGGCGGGCGCGGGCACGGTGTTCGGCAAGACGGGCACGGCCCAGTTCGGCGACGGCTCGAACGCCACGGGCTGGTTCGTCGGCTACCGCGGGTCCGTGGCGTTCGCGGTGCTCCTGGAGGACTCGAACGACTCGGGCCCGGCGGTCACCCTGGCAGCGAAGTTCCTGAAGGGCATCTGACCCGTACCCGCCCGGACGACGCGCCGGAGGCGGCCGCGGTTCATGGCGTCCGGCTGAGCACGCGTGTCGTCCGCCGGGGTACGTCGCTTCGGCCGCGGGCGAAGTGCGGCCGCCGTACCGTGGTCGCATGGAGACGATCGCTCTCGCCGAGGTCGCCGCGGTGCTCGCCGACCCCAGCCGAGCCACCATGTGCCTCGCCCTGCTGGACGGGCGGGCCTGGACCGTCGGCGAGCTGGCCAAGGCGGCCGGGATCGCGCTCTCCACGGCCAGTGAGCACGTCACCCGGCTGGTCGACGCCGGGTTCGTCGTCCGGGTCAAGCAGGGCCGGGCCAGCTACGTCCGGATCGCCGACCCGCGCGTCGCCGAGCTGATCGAGCACCTGGCCCAGCACGCCGAGCACCGGCCGGTGACCGGGCTGAAGTCGTCGCTGCGGGTGAAGCGGCTCGAGTTCGCGCGGACCTGCTACGACCACCTCGCCGGCGTGCTCGGCGTCGCCGTCCGCGACGGCATGCTCGCCACCGGCCTCCTCGACACCGCCGGCGGGCTGACGCTGACCGGCCGCGGCCGCGAGGTGCTGGCCGGCCTCGGCGTGCCGGTCGCCGCCGGGCGGCGGCCGTTGCTGCGCGACTGTCTGGATTGGACGGAGCGCCGCGACCACCTCGCCGGCGCGCTGCCCGCCGCGCTGCTCGACCGGGCGGTCGAGGCCGGCTGGGTGGCCCGCGACGGCCACCGCGCGGTGAAGGTGCGGCCGAGCGCGGCCCAGCCGTTCGCCGCGCTCGGTGTCGATCTCGACGCGCTGGGTGTCGCCGCCCGGCCTTAACACACCGAGTGTCCGGCTCGGGCCGGCGGTACACGAACGAGTTAACCCGGTCGCTTCACTATTCTGAGGGCCCACGGCACTCGGAGGGAGGCGGCATGGACCAGCTTCCCGTGCTGCTCGGCGTCGGCGGCGTCGTGCTGCTCGCCTCGGTGCTCGCCGTGCGCGTCTCCATCCGGCTCGGCCTGCCCTCGCTGCTGCTGTACCTCGGGATCGGCGTGGTGCTCGGCGAAGCCGGCTTCGGCATCCGGTTCGACAACCCCGAGCTGACCCAGTCGCTCGGCCTCGCCGCGCTCGTCATGATCCTCGCCGAAGGCGGGCTGACGACGCGGTGGTCGGCGGTGAAACCCTCGCTGGGCCTCGGAATCGCACTGTCCACAGTGGCCGTCGTGGTGAGCGTCGCGGTCACCGGCGCGGCCCTGCACTTCCTGCTGGGCCTCGACTGGCGGTTCGCCCTGCTGTGGGGCGCCGTGCTCGCCTCGACCGACGCGGCGGCGGTGTTCTCCGTGCTGCGCACGGCCGGGATCGGCAAACGCCTGGTCGGCGCGCTGGAGCTGGAGTCCGGCATCAACGACGCGCCGGCCTACATCGCGGTCGTCGTGCTCGCCGAAGGCACCACTGTGGACTGGACGCTGCCGCTGCTGGTGGTCTACGAACTGGGGGCGGGCCTGGCGATCGGGCTAGCGTTCGGCTGGCTCGGCGGTTTCACGCTCCGCCGGGCGGCGTTGCCGGCGACCGGCCTCTACCCGCTCGCCACGGTCGCGGTGTGCGTCGTGGCGTACTCGTCCGGGCAGCTGCTGCACGCGTCCGGGCTGCTCGCCACGTACGTCGCCGCGCTGGTGCTGGGCAATTCGCGGCTGCCGCACCGCTCGGACACGCTGTCGTTCGCCGAGGGGCTCGGCTGGCTGGCGCAGATCGGGCTGTTTGTGCTGCTCGGACTGTTCGCCTCGCCGAGCCGGCTGCTCGAGACGCTGGTGCCGGGCCTGGTCGCGGGCGCCGTCGTGCTGCTGCTGGCCCGGCCGATCTCGGTGGTGCTCTCGGTGCTGCCGTTCCGGCTGCCGTGGCGGGAACAGGTGTTCCTGTCGTGGGCCGGGCTGCGCGGCGCGGTGCCGATCGTGCTCGCCATGATCCCGCTGTCGGAAGGGCTCCCGGGCGCGCAACGGCTGGTCGACGCGGTGTTCGTGCTGGTCATCGTGCTGACGCTGGTGCAGGGTGCGACCCTCGGGCCGCTCGGGCACCGGCTCGGGCTGGCCCGGAAGTCCGAGGCGCACGAGATCGAGGTCGACGCCGCGCCGCTGGACGAGCTGGGCGCCGAGCTGCTGCAGGTCCGCATCCAGCCGGGCTCGAAGCTGCACGGCGTGTACCTGTCCGAGCTGCGGCTGCCGGTCGGCGCGACGGTCAGCCTGGTCGTGCGCGACGGCGCGGGCTTCACGCCGCAGAAGACCAGCCGCCTGCAGGAGCACGACCAGCTGCTGGTGGTCACGACGAGCGGGGTCCGCGACGACGCCGAGCGCCGGCTCCGTGCCGTGGACCGGGCCGGCCGCCTGGCCCGCTGGAAGGGCGAGTCGGGTCGTTGACCCGTTCGTGGTCGTGGCCGCGCCGTGACCGATCGGACGACTCGTGTCGACCCGCCAGTCACGCGTGTCGACCCCTCAGTCACGCGTGTTGACCTCCCCGGCACGCGTGATGTCTCCTCGAGCACCCGTGGTGCCCTGAACTGGCCGTTGTCCGGTGCTTGTCCGGTTTCCCCGCCGACCTGGTGATCTTTTTCCGCGAGGGTGAACGCCCCTCACGAAAACCTCACGTGATCTTCCCAGTGATCCAACCTTTGGCCTACTCTGCGCTCGATCCGGTTAGTTCGAATGGGTGAGTGTTAGGTCAAAGGAGTACGCACGGTGACAAAACTGCACGTTCGTGGGGCGGTCCTGGCTGCCGCGATGACCGCGGTCCTCGGGCTGGCAGCCGCACCGGCCGCGATCGCCGAAGTGGCCCCGTTCCCGGCGCTCGCCCTGCCGTTCAAGGCCGGCCAGCAGGTCTACTCGGCCGGCATCCACTCCGACGACGGCAGCACCGGCGTCAAGAACGCCGTCGACTTCAGCCCGGCCGACCACACCGTGCGCGCGCCGCTGGCCGGCACCGTCCACCTGCAGCACTGCGCGGGCGGCGACTGGGTGACCATCGACCACGCCGGCGGCTGGCGGACCGGGTACTACCACATGGAAGGCATCAAGGTCACCGACGGTGAGCACGTCGAGGCCGGGGCCGAGCTCGGCTCGACCGGCAACGCGCTGCCGTGCGGCGGCAGCAGCACCGGCGCCCACGTGCACTTCACGCTCTGGACCCTGCCGGCCGGCCCGGCGGCGGCGAACTGGGACGGCAAGTCGTTCGCCGAGGTCTCGACGGCCGTCGCGGCGGCCGTCGGCGAACCGGTCGACGGGAAGACCATCGGCGGCTGGCGCTTCACCGCCGGGGCCGAGCAGTACACCGGCACGGCGACGCACCTCGCCGACGACGCCGTGACGCAGCTGCCGGGGCACTTCCGCGCGAAGCTCTGACGCTCACGGTGTGTGAGCGGCGTCTCAGAATGTGAGGCGGGGTTGGCCGCCGGCGGCGTTCTCGGTTACCTTCTGGCTCAGGTCATGAGTGCCAGCGCGAAGCCCCGGCTTGCTGGCCGGCAACCCTCCTACCGCGGTGGGGTGCCCCGGGTGAAGACCGGGCCGGTCGCGTCGTGCGACGGGCAAGCGCGGGCCCCTCGCCGGGGTCCCCCGGACCGCCGAGGAGGCACTCGATGACTCTCGCCATCGACCGCACCAGCACCGTCACCCCCGCCGAGCACGTCGAAACCGTTGTCCCCCAGGAGATCCCGGCCGTGGCCGGGGCGGCCCTGCGGGTCCCGCTCGTCACCGGCGAAACCGTCGGCTACGCCAACCTCGACCACGCCGCGAGCGCTCCCTGTCTCGACGCGGTCCGCAGCGCCGTCGACGAGTTCCTGCCCTGGTACGCCAGCGTCCACCGCGGCGCCGGGTTCGCGTCGCAGGTCTCCACCCGCCTCTACGAGCGCACCCGCGACGTCCTGCGCCGCTTCGTCGGCGCCCGGCGCACGGACACCGTCGTGTTCACCCGCAACACCACCGACTCCTTCAACCTGCTCGCCCGCAGCCTGCCCCGGCACACCTCGGTGGTCGTCTTCGACACCGAGCACCACGCCGCGCTGCTGCCGTGGCAGGGGCCGAACGTCCGGCGGATCCCGACCCCGCGCACCCGCCTCGCGGCAGTGTCCGCTGTGGACGAAGCCCTCGCGGACTCCCCGCAGGGACCGCGGTTGGTCGTCGTCACCGGAGCGTCCAATGTGACCGGTGAGCTCCTGCCGGTGGCGGAGATCGCCGCCGTGGCGCGGAAGCACGGCGCCCGCATCGCGCTCGACGCCGCCCAGCTGGCTCCGCACCGGCGGATCTCGATCAAGGAGCTCGACGTCGACTACGTCGCGCTGTCCGGTCACAAGCTGTACGCGCCCTTCGGCGCGGGCGCGCTGATCGGCCGCGCCGACTGGCTGCGCGCCGCCCGGCCGTACCTCGCCGGCGGCGGCGCGACCAAGCTCGTCACCGAGGACGCGGTGGTCTGGAACGCCGGGCCCGAACGCCACGAAGCCGGCTCGCCCAACACCGTCGGCGTGTACGCGCTCGGCGTCGCGTGCGAGAAGCTCAGCGAGAACTGGGACGCCGTCGTGGCGCACGAGCAGGCTCTGCTCACCCGGCTGCGCAAGGGGCTCGAAGGCATCCCGGGCTGCGCCGAGCTGCGGCTCTTCGACGCGCCGGTCGACCGCGTCGGCACGGTCAGCTTCGTCGTCGACGGCTTCGACCCCGGCTGGCTGGCGGCGGTGCTGTCCGCCGAGTACGGCATCGGCGTGCGCGACGGTGCGTTCTGCGCCCACGTCGCGGCCAAGCGGCTCATCGGCGTCACCGGCGGCGCCGGGCAGCAGGCGGTCCGCGTCAGCCTCGGCCTGGGCAGCACCGAAGAGCACGTCGACCGCGTCGTGCTGGCGCTGCGCCAGATCGTCGCGCGCGGGGCCCGCTGGGAGTACGCGAAGGTGGACGGCCGCTGGGCCCCGGTCGGCGACCCGCGGGAGCTGCCGCCGTTCTGCTGATCGTTACCCTGGGCCGATGGGGAGGCACTGGGTTCCGTTGGCGCTGCTCGGGTTCGCGGAGCTGGTCCTGGTCACGGTCGAACTGTTCCACCGCTCGGCCGTGACGGCGGACCTGGCGACCCGCCTCGCGCCGGACCCGGCCCCGCCGTCCTACGACAGCATCTTCGGGTTCACCGTCGAGGGCCACGGTGGCACGCAGCGGCTCCTCAGCCTCTCCGACACCGTCCTCGCCTACCGGGGCGGAATCGGCGTGGCCTGGCAGTGGGTGCTCATCGCCGCGTTCCTGGCGGTGGTGGCCTGGTACGCCCGGCGGCTCGGCGGGAAAGCGGCCGTGCTGTCCGCCGTCGGCGTGCTGGTCGCGGTGCCCCTGCTGGACCTGCTGGCCTACAGCTGGTTCGGCTTCGACGCGGCCACCCGCGGCCCGGTCCTCGCCACGCTCGGCCTGGCCCTGGTCGCCTGGCTCGAACGCAGCCGCCTGGTGCTCGCGGTGGCGGTGGTGGCCGGCGCGACCGCCGTCGCCGTCGCGGACCTGCCCGGCGTGGTGATCTCGGCCGCCGTCCTCCTCGCGGGCGCTATCCTGCCCCGATGGGGGATGGACGACGATTTTGGTTCCCGCTGGCCGCGCTGGGGTTCGCCCAGCTCGTGATGGCGGTGGTCGCGCTGGTCCCGGCCGCCCCGGCGACCGGCGAGTTCGTGAACATGCGTGGCTACGCGATGACCCAGCAGCTCCACGGGCTGGGGACCGGCGGGGTCGGCGGGACCGCCCTCGGCGACGGCGGCTGGTACTCGGCCGGTGCCGTCGCGGTGGACGTGGTGCCCCCGGCGGCGCTCGGCTGGCTCGCCGGTCTCGCCTGCGTGGTGCTCGCCGTCGCGGGCTGGTACTGGCTGAGCCTGCGCCGCACGGGCGCGCCGCCGCGGCCGGTCCGGTTCGTGCTCGGCACGCTGGGCGCGCTGGCCGCCCTCCCGCTGCTCGACCTGGTCGGCGCCGTGGAGCTGCGGCTGTCCGGCGACGTCCGGGGCGCGCTCGTGGCGGCGCTGGGGCTGCTGGTGCTGGCGGCGTACGAGCGCAGCTGGTTCGTGCTGGCCGTGACCGTGGTGTTCGCGCTGGTCAGCCTGCTGTTCCTGACGCCGGTGACCGGGGCGCTGAGCGCGGCGGGCGTGCTGTTCGCCGCCGCGTTCGCGGTCCTCCTGCGGCGCCCTCGCGACACTGCCGCCGACGCACCCTGACCAGGCGTGGACAATGGACCGGTGAGCACCGAGTCCAGCGCTGGAGAACCCGACACCGACGCCGCCGCCGAGGCGACGCCCGAGACCGTGCAGGAAACACCGGAAGCCCCGGCGAAGCCGCTGCCGAAGCGCCGCGTGGGCTGGGTGTTCGCCGTCGCGGTCGTGTTCTGGGCGATCGACCTGGTGACGAAGAACCTGGTCGCCGCCAACCTGGAGGGCAAGGAGCCGGTCCGGATCCTCGGCGGCCTCGTCTACCTGCAGGTGATCCGCAACCCCGGCGCGGCGTTCTCGATGGCCACCGGCATGACGTGGGTGCTCGCGCTGGTCGCGCTGGCCGTCGTCATCGCGATCATCTGGCTGGCCCGGCGGCTGCGCTCGATCGGCTGGGCCATCGGGCTCGGCCTCGTGCTCGCCGGCGCCACCGGCAACCTGACCGACCGCATCTTCCGCGCGCCCGGCGGGCTGCAGGGCCACGTCGTCGACTTCATCTCGGCGTTCGCCCCGAACGGCAAGGGCTTCGCGATCTTCAACATCGCCGACTCGGCGATCTGCGTCGGCGGTGCCCTGATCGTGCTGCTGTCCCTGCTGGGCAGGGACTACGACGGCACGTCGACCAAGGACAAGAAGAAGGCCGCCGCCGAGGAGCAGCAGGAGCAGCAGGAGGAGCAGGCGTGACGTCGCGGATGCTCCCGGTGCCCGACGGGCTCGACGGGATGCGGGTCGACGCCGGCCTCGCCAAGCTGCTCGGCCTTTCGCGGACCGTCGTCGCCGAGCTGGCCGAATCCGGGGACGTGCTGCTCGACGGCCGGCCCGCCGGCAAGTCCGACCGGCTCGCCGCGGGCGGCCTCCTGGAGGTCACGCTGCCGGAGCCGGCGAACCCGGTGGAGATCGTCGCCGAGCCGGTCGAAGGCATGAAGATCCTCCACGACGACGACGACATCGTCGTGATCTCCAAGCCGGTCGGCGTCGCGGTGCACCCGAGCCCGGGCTGGACCGGCCCGACGGTGGTCGGCGGCCTCGCCGCGGCCGGCCTGCGGATCGCGACTTCGGGCGCGGCCGAGCGCCAGGGCGTGGTGCACCGGCTCGACGCGGGCACGACCGGCGTGATGGTGGTGGCCAAGAGCGAGCACGCGTACACGGTGCTGAAGCGCGCGTTCAAGGAACGCACGGTCGACAAGGGCTACCACGCGATCGTCCAGGGCCACCCCGACCCGACGCGCGGCACGATCGACGCCCCGATCGACCGCCATCCCCGCCACGACTACAAGTTCGCGGTCGTCCAGGGCGGCCGTCCGAGCGTGACGCACTACGAGGTCGTCGAGGCGTTCCGCGCGGCGTCCCTGACGCACATCAAGCTCGAAACCGGGCGGACGCACCAGATCCGCGTCCACTTCTCGGCGCTGCGCCACCCGTGCGTCGGCGATCTGACGTATGGCGCCGACCCGGTCCTGGCCCGCCACCTCGGCCTGAGCCGCCAGTGGCTGCACGCGAAAACGCTGGCGTTCGCCCACCCGGCGGACGGCCGGTGGGTCGAGTTCGAGTCGGAGTACCCGGACGACCTGGCCAAGGCGCTGGAAATCCTGCGCGAGGAAAGCTACTAGTGTCGCGCGTCTGAGGTTCGTCGACAGCGGCCCGGCCCTGCGCGCCAAAGCGGCATCCGGTGCATCGGACCCGGATCTGCCGAGAGTCGCGGCGGCTGGTCCGGCGACATGAATGAGTCATTCATGTCGCCGGACGAGGTGAATGACTCATTCATGTCGTCGCGGGAGGGGCTGCACGGGCCGGGGTCTCGTGGCGCAGGCTCCCGACACCTCGAACGGCAAACAACCTGCAACGCGCGACACTAGTGAGGCTTGTTCAGCCGTCGCCCGCCGCAGGACACCTCCGGTTTCCGCGCGGGTCGCGGCGGGCTGACCGGAACAAGCCTCAGTCCTCGATCGACCAGGTGAGGGTGCGCTCGTCCGGTTCCGGCCGCGGGCTCCAGCGCACCGACACCACCCGCGTCGCGTCCGGCAGGACGTACACGGTGTGGCCGCCCAGGGTTTCGCCCGGCTGGACGCCGATCCGGTGCGGCGGCCGCGACGTCAGCGACACCGGGGCCTTGCCGATCGCGGTGCCGTCGGCGGCGAGCAGCTCGAGGTAGTTGTCCGGCAGCGACGCGAACGGGATCGCCCCGCGGTTGGTGATCTCGGTGTGCACGACCACCGCGCGTTCGCCCTCTTCCAGCCGGTAGCCCGCCGCGCTGAACAGGTAGTCGGCCGGGTCCTGGACCTCCAGCAGCTGCAGCGACAGCTGCTCGCCCTCCAGGCCCTGGGTCTCCATGACCTCGCGGATCCGGCCCTGCTTGCCGCCGGCCGGCGCCGCGGGCCGGGCGGGCTCGTCGCCGCGGGCCCACGACGCCGTCTGCGGCAGGCCCCACGTGCTCACCACGGGGTCGAGCGGGACCGGCGGCGGGGCGAACTGCTGCGGCGGGCGCTGCCGGGGCGGCGGCGGGCCCGGGTACTGCCCGGACGGCGTCCCCTGGACGTTGTAGGGCCCGGACGGCGCTCCTTGGACGTTGTAGGGCCCCGAAGGGGCGCCCTGCACGTTGTACGGGCCGGACGGCACGCCGTGCGGGCCCGGCGGCGGCATCGGCGGCGCGGGCTGCTGCGGCACCGGCTGCGACGGCGGGGGCGGGAACTGCTGCGGTGGCCGGTTCGCCCACGACGGCGGCGAGCCCGCGATCGCCGCCCGGAGGCCCTGCGGGTCGCTCTCGACGCCGACGAGCAGCGGCAGCCCGCTGCCGGACAGCGCCACCAGCCGGTAGGCGACCTCGCGCGGATCCATGCCGACCTTGGCCGCCAGCTCGTGCACCGCGGCCTTGCCGAGGTCGGCGAGCGCGGCGAGCAGGCGGGTATCCACGGGATCGGTCACGGCCACCTGCAGCACGCTACCGCCTCGCCGCGGAGGCCGTGCCGAGGTGGTCCGCCCCCGGCGAACAGCTCACCGTTCCTGTCGGTGATCTCCGTTAGGGTCGGCCGGGAGCACACCATCGAAGCTGGGGGTCCTGCCATGACCGCGGTCACCGAACTCGCCGACGAGTTCGTCGAAGCGCTGTTCGCCGCCGATCCGCTGACGCCCGCGCTGCTGGGCCTCCGCCCGGCCGAGCCCGGCCTGCCGGACCTGTCCGCGCAAGCCGAGCGGGACCACCGGGCCCGGCTCGCGGAGTTCGCCGAGCGGGCCCGCGCGCTGGACGCCGAAGGGCTGTCCGCCGAGGACCGGGTCACCCGCGAGGTCCTGATCGCCACGGCTGAAGACCGCGTCGCCTCGATCGACAGCCGGATGGCCGAGTTCACGGTCACCGACATCATGGTCGCGCCCGCGGCCTCCCTGCTCATGGCGCTGCCGATGACGACCGTGACGGCGGGCGAAGCGGCGGAGGCCCAGCTCGGGCGCCTGGCCGCGGTCCCGGCGTACCTGCGCCAGGCCGCGGCGCGCCACGCCGAAGGCATCGCCGACGGGCTCGTGCCGGTGGCGCACCTGGTCGAGGCCGCGATCGCGCACCTCGACCGCTACCTCGCCGACCCGGACGCGGACCCGCTGCGCCGCCAGCCGGCACCGGACGAGGAGTTCGGCCGCCGGCGCGACGAGCTGCTGGCCGACGTCGTCCGCCCGGCCTTCGCCGAATACCGCGAATTCCTCGTCACCGAGGTGAAGCCGCACGGGCGCCCCGCCGACCGGCCCGGCCTGAAGTGGCTGCCCGGCGGCGAAGAGGCGTACGCGCGGCTGGCGAAGGTGCACACGACCACCGACCGCACCCCGGAGGAGCTGCACCGGATCGGCCTCGACGTCATCGACTCGCTCGCCGCCGAGTACCGCGAGCTGGGGCTGAAGGTGTTCGGCACCGACGACCTGGCCGAGATCTTCGAGCGCCTGCGCACCGACCCGGCCCTGCGCTGGAGCAGCGGGGACGAGCTCCTGGACACCGCCCGCACGGCCGTCGCGCGGGCCGCCGCCGAGGCCCCGAAGTGGTTCGGCCGGGTCCCCGCGGAGGAGTGCGCGGTCGAGCCGGTCCCGGCGGAGACCGCGCCCGGCGCGCCCGCGGCGTACTACCTGCGCCCGGCCGCCGACGGCTCCCGGCCCGGCATCTACTTCGCGAACACCCACGAAGCGGGCGAGCGGTTCCGGCACACGGCCGAGTCGACCGCGTTCCACGAAGCCGTGCCCGGGCACCACTTCCAGCTCAGCATCGCGCAGGGGCTGACCGAGCTGCCGCTGCTGCGCCGCATCGGCAACTTCACCGCCTACACCGAGGGCTGGGGGCTCTACAGCGAGCGCCTCGCCGACGAGATGGGGCTCTACTCCGACGACATCGCGCGGCTGGGCATGCTGACCGGCGACTCGATGCGGGCGGCCCGGCTGGTCGTCGACACCGGCCTGCACGCGCTGGGCTGGAGCCGGCAGCAGGCCGTCGACTACCTGCTCGAGCACACACCGGAGGCGCGCGTCGAGGTCGAGTCCGAGATCGACCGCTACATCGCGTGGCCGGGCCAGGCGCTGGCGTACATGGTGGGGCGGCTGGAGATCCAGCGGATCCGCACCGGCGCCGAGGCGCGGCTCGGGTCGCGGTTCGACGTCCGCGCGTTCCACGACCTCGTGCTCGTCGGGGGCGCGCTGCCGCTCTCGGCGCTCGCCTCCGCCGTCGACGCGTGGGTGGCCGGCCACGGGGACACGGTCAACGGCCTGGCCGACGAGCTCGTCGAGCTGTCTTTCGAGCAGGAGCCGCTGTCCCGCTCGGTCTACGGCCTGCCCGGCGACCACGACCGGCTCGGGGACCAGAGCCGGGAGGCGCTGGAGCGGTTCCTCACCGGCTACCGGGAGCTCGCCGCCCGCGCCCGCGCGCTGGCGACGGACAGCCTGACGCCGGAGGAAACCGTCACGCGCGAGGTCGTGATCGCCGCCGCCGAGGTGGAGGCCGACAGGCTCGCCTCCAGGGCCGCCGACATCGCGGTCAGCGACGGGCTGAGCGCCCCCGCACTGGGGCTGCTGCTGTTCCTGCCGTACTACCAGCTCGACGACGAGAAGAAGGCGCGCGGCTACCTCGCCCGGCTCGCCGCCATCGAGCCGTTCCTCGAGACGCTGGCCGGGCGGCAGCGCGCGAGCCTGGCCGAGGGGCTCGTGCCGCCGGCGTACCTCGCCCGCGTCGGCATCGAGTACATCGAGCGCTACCTCGCCGCGCCGGACAGCGACCCGCTGAAGGTGGGCACGACGGCGGCCGTCGAGGGCTTCGAAGCCGAGCGCGACCGGCTGCTGGCGGACGTCGTGCGGCCCGCGTACGCCCGCTACCGCGACTTCCTGCGCACCGAGGTCGAACCCGCCGGGCGGCCCGACACCGCGCCCGGGATCGGTCACGTACCGGGCGGTGCGGAGCGCTATGCGGCGCTGATCCGGGCCGAGACGACGACCGAGCGGACGGCCCAGGACCTGCACGACACCGGGCTGGCGATCATCGGGCGGCTGGCGGGGGAGTACCGCGAACTGGGGCGGAAGGTGTTCGGCACGACCGAACTCGCCGAGATCTTCGAGCGCCTGCGCACCGACCCGGCGTTGCGCTGGCGCGACGGCGAGGAGCTGCTGTCCGCGGCCCGGGACGCCATCGCCCGCGCCGAAGCCGTCGCGCCGCAGTGGTTCTCGCGCATCCCGGCCGAGAAGTGCGAGGTCGCGCCGGTGCCCGAGGCCGACGCGGCGAGCGGCACGATCGCGTACTACCTCCAGCCGTCGCTCGACGGTTCGCGGCCGGGCACCTACTACGCCAACACGCACGAGGCCGACCAGCGCCCGCGGTTCACCAGCGAGGCGATCGCGTTCCACGAAGCCGTGCCGGGCCACCACTTCCAGCTCAGCCTGGCGCAGGAGCTGCGGAACCTGCCGCTGCTGCGGCGGATCGGCATGTTCAACGCCTATGCGGAGGGCTGGGGGCTCTACGCCGAGCGGCTGGCCGACGAGATGGGCCTGTACGCCGACGACGTCGCCCGGCTGGGCATGCTGACGCAGGACTCGATGCGGGCCGGCCGGCTGGTCGTCGACACCGGGATGCACGCGCTGGGCTGGAGCCGGCAGCGGGCGATCGACTTCCTCGTCGAGAACACGCCGATGGCGCGGATGGAGATCGAGGCGGAGATCGACCGGTACGCCGGCTGGCCGGCCCAGGCCCTCGGGTACATGGTGGGGCGGCTGGAGATCCAGCGGCTGCGTGCCGAGGCCGAGGAAGCGCTGGGCGACCGCTTCGACATCCGCGACTTCCACGAAGTCGTGCTGGGCCACGGCATGCTGCCGCTCTCGGCGCTGGCCAAGGTCGTCACCGACTGGGTCGCCGGCCGGACCGACACCCCGGATTCGCTCGCCGACGAGTGCCTGGAGCTGATGTTCGAGGCCCAGCCGCTGCTGCCGTCGCTCTACGGTCTCCCCGGCGCGCACGACCGGCTCGCCGACCAGTCCGCCGAGGCGGGCGCCCGGCAGCGCGCCGCGTTCGCCGGGATCATCACGCGGGCCGAAGCTCTCGACGCGGCGGCGTTGTCGCCGGGTGAGCGCGTCACCCGCGACGTCGTGATCTGGCAGGCGCGGACGCTGATCGACGTGCTGGACTCGGGCCGCGCCGACATCGCGGTGAGCGACGGGCTCGCGGCGCCGGCGCTGGAACTGCTGATGATGCTGCCGCAGACGGTGGTCGACGACGAGGCCAAGGCCCGCGGCTACCTCAGCCGGCTCGCGGCGATCGGCACGTACCTGGACCAGCTGATCGTGCGGCAGCGGGCCGCGCTCGCCGAAGGCCTCACTCCGCCGGAGTTCCTGGCGCGCATCGGCGTCGGGTACGTCGAGCGCTACCTCGCGGCCCCGGAAGCCGACCCGTTGAAGGTGCCGGTCCACGGGCTCGAGGCCGAGCGTGACCGGTTGCTGGCCGAAGTCGTGCGGCCCGCGTACGCGCGGTACCGCGACTTCCTGGCCGGCGAAGTGGTCCCGGTCGCGCGGCCGGAGACGTCGCCGGGCATCGGCGACCTGCCGGGCGGCCCGGAGCGCTACGCGGCGCTGATCCGCGCGGAGACGACGACCGAGCGCACGGCCCAGGACCTGCACGACACCGGCCTGGCGATCATCGAGCGGCTGGCGGAGGAGTACCGCGAGCTGGGGCAGAAGGTGTTCGGCACCACCGATCTCGCGCAGATCTTCGAGCGGATCCGCACCGACCCGGCGCTGCGCTGGCGTGACGGTGACGAGCTCCTGGACGCCGCCCGGCAGACGATCGCGCGGGCGGAAGCCGTGGCGCCACAATGGTTCCTGCGCGTTCCGGAGCAGAAGTGCGAGGTCGCCCCGGTGCCCGCGGCCGAGGCCGAGAGCGGCTCGATCGCGTACTACATCGACCCGTCGCTCGACGGCTCGAGGCCGGGCACGTACTACGCCAACACGCACGAAGCGGACCAGCGGCAGCGGACTCTGGGCGAGTCGGTGGCGTTCCACGAAGCCGTGCCGGGGCACCACTTCCAGCTCACGCTCGCGCAGCAGCTCACCGGCGTCCCGCTGCTGCGGCGGATCGCCATGTTCAACGCCTACGCCGAAGGCTGGGGGTTGTACGCGGAACGGCTGGCCGACGAGATGGGGCTGTATTCCGACGACGTTTCGCGCCTCGGCCTGCTGACGCAGGACTCGATGCGGGCGGCCCGGCTGGTCGTCGACACGGGGCTGCACGCGCTGGGCTGGAGCCGGCAGCGGGCGGTGGACTTCCTCGTCGAGAACACGCCGATGGCGCGGATCGAGATCGAGGCGGAGATCGACCGCTACGCCGGCCACCCCGGCCAGGCGCTCGGCTACATGGTGGGCCGCCTGGAGATCGAGCGCCTGCGCGCCGACGCCGAGCGGGCGCTGGGCGAGCGGTTCGACATCCGCGAGTTCCACGACACGGTGCTGGGCAGCGGAACCCTGCCGCTCCCGGTGCTGGCGGACGTGGTGGCCGCCTGGGTGGCGGACCGCTCCGCCGGAGACACGGAGTGAGGGCCCGCGGGAAACGCCGTGTCGACTCGGCAATCACGCGTGTCGACCCCTTGAGCACGCGTGCGGTGGCCCGGCCCGGCCTGGCGTCCGATGGGGACAACCGAGACGAGGAGCAGACGTGACCTGGCTCGACCTCGCCGACGACACGCCGTTCGGACTGGACAACCTGCCCTACGGCGTGTTCTCGGTCGGCGGTGCGCCCGAGCGCCGGGTCGGCGTGCCCGTCGGCGAGCAGGTCCTCGACCTGACCGCCGCGGCCGCCGAGACGGCGTCGGCCTTCGCCCCGTTGGTCACCGCCGGGGTGCTCAACCCGTTGCTGGCCGCCGGGCCGGAAACCTGGCGGGAGGTCCGCGAGAGCATCCGGACCTGGCTGACCGAGCCCCGGTACGCCGACTCGCTGCGCCCGCACCTCGTGCCACTGGCCGAGGTGACCACGCACCTGGCGTTCGAGGTCGCCGACTACGTCGACTTCTACTCCAGCGAGCAGCACGCCCTCAACGCCGGCCGGATCTTCCGGCCCGACGCGGCCGAGCTGCCGCCGAACTGGAAGCACCTGCCGATCGGCTACCACGGCCGGGCGGGCACGGTGGTGGCGTCGGGCACGCCGGTCGTCCGCCCGCACGGGCAGCGCAAGCCGCGCAACGCCGACGCTCCTTCGTTCGGCCCGTCTCAGCGGCTGGACATCGAGGCGGAGGTGGGGTTCGTCGTCGGCGTCCCGTCCACCCCCGGCACGCCGGTGTCCACTGAGGACTTCGCAGACCACGTCTTCGGCGTCTGCCTGGTCAACGACTGGTCGGCCCGCGACATCCAGGCCTGGGAGTCCCAGCCGCTGGGCCCGTTCCTCGGCAAGTCGTTCGCGACGTCGGTGTCGCCGTGGATCGTGCCCCTCGCGGCGCTGGAGCACGCGCGGGTCGAGGGCCCACCGCAGGATCCGGAACCGTTCGAATACCTGCGCACCAGCGAAAACTGGGGACTGGACCTGGCGATCGAGGTCCGGCTCAACGGCCACCTGGTGTCGAGCCCGCCGTTCGCGACCCAGTACTGGACGGCGCCGCAGCAGCTGGCGCACCTGACGGTCAACGGCGCGAGCCTGCGCACCGGCGACCTGTTCGCCTCGGGCACGGTGACGGGCCCGGAGCGCGACCAGCGGGGCTCGTTCCTGGAGCTCTCCTGGGGCGGCCGCGAGCCCCTGGACCTCCCGGACGGGCAGCGGCGGACGTTCCTCGAAGACGGCGACGAAGTGGTGATCAGCGCGACGGCCCCGGGTCCGGCCGGCACGCGCATCGGCTTCGGCGACGTCCGGGGCACGGTGGTCCCCGGCTGATCCCGCGGCAAGCCCGGATCACGCGAGATCCGGCTGTGATCACACCGTAAGACACGAGACCGTGACGTTTTCCCCGCCGCCGGGTCCGTACTGCGGGGGACGCGTGCGGATGAGAGGGTCGGCCGGTGGGACGTGGAGCGGGGAAAGCCGTCGTGGGCAAGGGGATCCGGCGGGCCGGGGCGACCCTGGCCCGGTACCGCGAACGCGACGGCGACCACTATGCGGCCGCGGTGACCTTCTTCAGCCTGCTCGCGCTGGTCCCGCTGATCATGGTCGCCGTCTCGGTGGCCGGGTTCGTGCTGGCCGGTGACCGGCTGCTCGCGACCGAGCTCGACCGGGTCATCGACGGTTCGCTGCCGCCCGAGATCGGCGGGCCGGTCACCGGTGTCGTGCACACCGTCGTGGGCGAACGCGGCCGGATCGGGCTGCTCGCGCTCGCCTTCGCCGCCTACTCGGGCTGGAGCTGGATCAGCAACGTCCGCGACGCGGTCACCGCGATGCTCGGCCAGGAACGCACCCCGCGGCCGCTGCTGCGCGGCATCGTCGCCGACGTCCTGGCGCTCGCCGGGGTCGGGCTCGCGCTGGCCGTGTCCTTCGGGCTGGCGGCGCTCACCGGCGCGGCCGGCACCTGGCTCCTGCACCTGACCGGGCTGGGCGGCGGGTTCGCGCACTTCGTGCTCGTCGCCGGCTCGCTCCTGCTCGGCCTTGCGGCGAACTGGCTGGTCATCGCCTGGTGCCTGGCGCGGCTGCCGCGCCGGCCACTGCCGCTGCGCTCGACGCTGCGCCCGGCCGTCGCCGCCGCGGCCGGGCTCGGCGCGATCCAACAGGCCGGCGGGTTCTACCTGCACCTGCTGGGCCGGTCGCCGGCCGTCGCGGCGTTCGGCACGCTCGTCGGCGTGCTGCTGTTCGTCTACCTGATCGTCCGCTGGCTGCTGATGGTCACCGTGTGGCTCACGGTCCGGGACGAGCGCCCGGCCGGCACGCTCGCCGCCGACGTCCGCTACGCCGGGACGACGCTGGGCGCCGGCGCGTCGGCGGAGCTGGTGGTCCGGACGCTCGCCGGCCGGTGAGTGGCGGCGCGCACATCGCCGGCCCGCGGCGCGGCCGGTCCCGTTAGGATCCGCGACTAAGCGCTTGCTCAGCAATGGAGGTGGCCATGCGGATCGGGACCGCGATCAACTACGCCGGAGGCTTCGCCGACAGCGTCGCGGACATCGTCGAACTCGAGAAAGTCGGCCTCGACGTCGCCTTCGTTCCCGAGGCCTACTCCTTCGACGCTGTCAGCCAGCTCGGCTACCTCGCCGCGAAGACCGAACGCGTCCAGCTCGCGTCGGGCATCTTCCAGATCTACACCCGCACCCCGACCCTCACCGCGATGACCGCGGCCGGGCTCGACTTCGTCTCCGACGGGCGGTTCATCCTCGGGCTCGGCGCCTCCGGGCCGCAGGTCATCGAGGGCTTCCACGGCGTGAAGTACGACGCGCCGCTGGCCCGCACCCGCGAGATCGTCGAGATCTGCCGCCAGGTGTGGCGCCGCGAGCGCGTCGTCCACGACGGCAAGCACTACACGATCCCGCTGCCACCGGAGCAGGGCACCGGCCTCGGCAAGCCGCTCAAGCTGATCAACCACCCGGTGCGCGAGCGGATCCCGGTGCTGCTGGCCTCGCTCGGGCCGAAGAACGTCGCGCTCACCGCCGAGATCGCCGAGGGCTGGCAGCCGATCTTCTTCCACCCGGAGAAGGCCGCCGACGTCTGGGGCGAGTCCCTGGCCGCGGGCAAGGCCAAGCGCGACCCGGAGCTGGGCGAGCTGGACACGTTCGTCACGGTCGCCCTGGCGATCGGCGACGACGTCGAGCCGCTGCTCGACCACCTGCGGCCGCTCGTCGCGCTCTACGTCGGCGGGATGGGCGCGCGCGGCAAGAACTTCTACAACGACCTCGCCCGCCGCTACGGCTACGAGGCCGAGGCGAAGCTGATCCAGGACCTCTACCTCGACGGCAAGAAGGAGGAGGCCGCCGCGGCCGTGCCGATCGAGCTGCTGCGCTCGATCTCGCTGGTCGGCCCGGCCGGGTACGTCAAGGAGCGGCTGGCGGCGTTCGCGGAAGCGGGCGCGACCACGCTGGTCGTCAACCCGATGCTGCCCGGCCGCGAGGCACGGGTCGCGGCGGTGGCCCAGTTGCGGGAGCTGCTCGGCTGAGCCCGGCCCGAACCGTGGTCAGACCGGTACCGCGTAGACGGCGATCCGCGGGGAGTCGATCCCGTCGAGGTCGTGGGTCCCGTCGCTGGTGATCAGGCGCAGCTCGGGACCCGGGCCCTCCGGGGCGACGAGCGTGCTGTCCGGTGCGTCCGCGGGGAACGACGCGGTCCTGCGGACCGTGAAGCGGGCCTCGCGGCCCTCGTCGTTGCGCACGACGACCGCGGCGCCCGGCTCCAGCGTGCCGAGGCGGGCGAAGGCGCCGCTGGCGTAGCCGAAGCCGATGTGCCCGGACAGCACGGCGACGCCCGGGGCGCCGGGGGCCGGGCCGTCGGCGAACCAGCCGACGCCCAGCGCCGTGCCGGGCTGCTCCCGGCGGCCGCCGACGTGGCCGAGATCGACCAGGTGGTTCAGCGCGAGGCCCAGGTCGGGGATCACCAGCGCGGCCGGCTCGACACCGGCGCCGACGGTCACGGGCGGGTCCGCGGCCGCGCCGGGGCGGGCCGAGGCGCCCGGGGTGAGCACCGCCGTGACGCCGAGCAGGACGCAGCCGAGCCCGGCCACCACCGCGAGCACGGCGGCGGCCGGCCGCACGAGCGTCGAGTGCCGCTCTCCCACGTTTCCCTGCCGCACGCCGGTAAGTCGGGAGCGGGAGAGTGGGCGTTACCGAATCGTGTCCAGGGGTGGCGCGGTTCACTCGATCGGGTTATCGCACTGTGACCTTCGCGTCAATTGGGCACGTCTGGAGGGGGTAAAACCGTCAATCACCGGCAAATGTCGGCGGTTTCCGGCAGTATGGCGTGTTTCGACCTGTCGAACCGGGGATATCCACTCGTCCGGAAGTGAGGTGCGCCGAGTCGTGCGAAAAATCGAAGAGCCCGCGGTGGGCGTACTGGACGTCGGATCGTTCAGCGCCCGGCTCGTGGTGGTCCCGGTCGACGGCTCGCCCCGCGACCCGGTGCTGAACCACCAGACGCGGCTGCGCCTCGACCGCGAGCTCGACGACCGCGGCCGGCTCTCCGACCGCGGCACCGCCGCCGTCACGGCCGCCGTCGCCGCGGGCATGACCACCGCGTACCGCCACGGCGTGAGCGACATCTACCCGCTCGCGACGTCGTCGATCCGCGACGCCGCCAACGCGGCGGACGTCGTCCGGCACGTCGCCGGCGAAACCGGCGTCGAGCTGCGGTTCCTCTCCGGCCGCTGCGAGGCGGAACTGACCTACCTGGCCACCCGCCGCTGGTACGGCGCCGGGGCCGGGCCGCTGCTCGTGCTCGACATCGGCGGCGGCACGGTCGAGCTGGCCGCGGGCCGCGGCGACCAGGCCACCTTCGCGCGGTCGCTGCCGCTGGGCGCGCGGTCGATGACCCGGGACTGGCTGCCGGGCGAGCGCGTGTCGGCCAAGCAGGTCAAGGCGCTGCGCACGCACGCGCTCGACGTCGTGACCACCACGCTGGGGGCCGCGGACGTCGTCGACCCGCTGGTCGTCGGCTGTTCGAAGGTGCTGCAGCAGCTCGCGCGGCTGGCGGGTGCCCGCCCGAGCCGGTGCCGGGAGCTGCGGCTCGACGACCTGCGCTCCTGGATCCCGCGGCTCGCCGACCTGCCGCCGTCGAAGCGCGCGAAGCTGCCGGGCATCTCCCGCAGTCGCGCCCACCAGGCACTGGCCGGCGCGATCGTGGCGGAAGCGCTGCTGACGGTCGCGGGCGGCAAGGTCGCGATCTGCCCCTGGTCGACCCGCGACGGCCTGCTGCTGACCCTGCAGGACAAGGCGCGGGAGAAGGCCGGGAACAAGGTCGTGGCGGCCTGACCCCTGGCCGCGGCCGGGAAAACCGGGTATTCCGGAAGGTATGAGCCAGCAGCAGCACAGCCACGCCCGCGACGACGAGGACGACGAGCTCCCGAAGCTCCCGACGCCCGGTCAGCTCACCCACGACGTGCCCACCGCGCCCGACCCGGACGTGAACCCGGGTGGGACCGAAGAGGTTCCGGCCCCACCCGGGCGGGACGCCGTCAGCGACCTTCCAGGGTGACCGGGTTGGTCGGATCCGCGTACTGACGCACCTTCTCCGAGTCGCGCCGCATGGGGGCGCGGCCCGGGGGCTGGGCCGGCGGGTCGCCCGCGTCGATCTTCGGGATCGCGAACCGCTGCGGCTCGGCGGTGACCGTGACGCGCTCGCCGTGGTGCAGCACTTCCAGCTGCTCGCCGTCGAGCACGTGGTAGGTCGCCTGGTCGCGGTCGATCTCCACCTGGAACCGCGTGCCGCGGAACATCAGGCGGAAGGTCATCCGGTCCAGCTGCGGCGGTAGCCGCGGCGCGAACGCCAGTGTCGAACCGTGGTCGCGCAGGCCGCCGAAACCGGCCACGGCACCCTGCCACGCCCCGGCCAGCGACGCCATGTGCAGGCCGTTGCGCACGTTGTTGTGCACGTCGTGCAGGTCGGTCAGCGCGGCCTCGGCGAGGTAGTCGTAAGCCAGCTCGAGGTGCCCGACCTCGGCCGCGACCACCGCCTGCGTGCCCGCCGACAGCGAGGAGTCGCGCACGGTCCTCGCTTCGTAGTAGGCGAAGTTGCGGGCCTTCTCCTCCGGGCTGAACGAGTCGCCGCACAGGTACAGCGCCAGCACCAGGTCCGCCTGCTTCACGACCTGCTTGCGGTACAGGTCGAAGTACGGGAAGTGCAGCAGCAGCGGGTAGTGCGCCATGTCCGTGTGCTCGTAGTCCCACTCGTCGTGGTCGAGGAAGCCCTCCGACTGCGGGTGCACGCCGAGTTCTTCGTCGTAGGGCAGGAACATCGCCGCGGCGGCCGCGCGCCACGAGTCCAGCTCGACCGTGTCGACGCCGAACCGCGCCGCGACGTCCGGCTGGCGTTCGCACGACTCCGCCGCCGCCAGCAGGTTCCGCTTCGCCATCAGGTTCGTGTAGACGTTGTTGTCCGCCACCGCGGAGTACTCGTCCGGCCCGGTGACGCCGTCGATGCGGAACGCGCCGTGCCGGTCGTGGTGGCCCAGCGACGCCCACAGCCGCGCGGTTTCCAGCAGCAGCTCGGTGCCGAAGTCGCGTTCGAACTCGTCGTCGCCGGTCGCGTTCAGGTAGCGCAGCACGGCGTCGGCGATGTCCGCGCTGACGTGGAACGCGGCCGTGCCCGCCGGCCAGTACGCCGAGCACTCGGCGCCGTTGATCGACCGCCACGGGAAGGCCGCGCCGCGCAACCCCAGCTGGTGCGCGCGTTCCCGCGCCTTGTCCATTGTGGAGTGCCGCCAGCGCAGGGCGTCGCGCGCCGCGTCCGGCATCGAGTACGTGAGCACCGGCAGGACGAACGATTCGGTGTCCCAGAAGGCGTGCCCGTCGTAGCCCGGGCCGGTCAGCCCCTTGCCCGCGATCGCCCGGCTTTCGCCGCGGGCCCCGGCCTGCAGGAGGTGGAACAGCGCGAAGCGAACCGCTTGCTGCAGCTCGGGATCGCCCTCGATCTCGATGTCCGAGGTGGCCCAGAAGTCGTCGAGGAACTGGCGCTGCTCGGTCGCCAGGCCCTTCCAGCCGGTCTGGCGCGCGCCCGCCAGCGCGGCCTCGACCTGGGAGCGCAGCGCGGGCACCGACCGCTGCGCGGACCAGCCGTAGGCGAGGAACTTGGTGATGCGCAGCCGCCCGCCCTTCGGCACGTCGACCGCGACCGTGAGCCGCGCGAGGTCCTCTTCGGAGTGGATGCGGGCGCGGATCCCGTCGTCCACCTCGATCTTGTGGTCCATCGCGGCGGCCATCCGCAGGCCGGACCGGCGGGTCTGGTGCACCAGCACGGCGTTGTAGTCGGACGCGCGGTGGAACTCGCCGACCAGCGGCGAGTTCAGCGCGGCGGCCACCCGCGGGTCGCTCGTGTCGGACTCGATGGGCTCGTTGGCCAGCAGGTCGGACTGGACGACCAGCTGCAGGTCCTCGTCGAGCGGTTCGACCTCGTACCGGATCGCGGCGATCGCGCGCTGGGTGAACGACACCAGCCGCTCGGTGCGCACGCGGACCCGCCGCCCGGTCGGCGACGACCACTCGGTGCTGCGGCACAGCGTGCCCTTGCGGAAGTCGAGGACCCGGTCGTGCTTGGTGGCCGCGCCGTAGCGCATGTCGAGCGGCTCGTCCTCGACGAGCAACCGGATGATCTTGCCGTCGGTCACGTTGACGACGGTCTGGCCCTCTTCGGGGTAGCCGTAGCCCGCTTCGGCGTAGGGGAGCTCGTGCTGCTCGTAGAAGCCGTTGAGGTAGGTGCCGGGCAGCCCGCGCGGCTCGGCCTCCTCGAGCGTGCCGCGCAGCCCGATGTGCCCGTTCGACACGGCGAACGCCGATTCGGTGCGCTGCAGGGCGTCGACGTCCATGCCGCGCCACCGCAGCTCCCACGGCGCGCACTCGTAGCCGCGGGGTTCTTCTTCGGTCATCAATCCTCCAGGAGGTCGGCGAGGTCGTCGACGACGATGTCGGCCCCGTGTGCCCGAAGCTGGTCGGCCTGGTCCGCCCGGTTCACGCCCACGACGTAGCCGAAGCCGCCGGCCTTCCCGGCCTGGACGCCGGACTGGGCGTCCTCGAACACGGCCGCGTGCGCGGGTTCGACGCCGAGTGCCGCGGCGCCGGCCAGGAACGAGTCCGGCGCGGGCTTGCCCTTGAGGTTGCGCTCGCGGATGGTCAGGCCGTCGACGCGGGCTTCGACGTACTTGCTGAGGCCACCGGCGTCGAGCACCTTCGCGCCGTTCGCCGACGACGTCACGACTGCGATCCGCAGCCCGGCGGCCTTGACCGCGTCGAGGTAGCGGATCGAGCCGGGGTAGGGGTTCACGCCACGTTCGTCGATGATTTTCAGGACGAGCTCGTTCTTGCGGTTGCCGACGCCGTTGACGGTCGGGGCGTCCGGAGCGTCGTCGGGGGTGCCTTCGGGCAGCTCGATCCCGCGCGAGCGCAGGAATTCGCGGACCCCGTCGGCGCGCGGGCGGCCGTCCACATAGGTCGCGTAGTCCTGGTCGGTGAACTCGCGGTACTCGTCGCCGTCGCGGGCGCGAAGGAACTCGTCGAAAGTCTGCTTCCAGGCTTGGCTGTGGATAACCGCGGTGTCGGTCAACACTCCATCGAGGTCGAACAGGCAGGCGGTGATGGTTTCGGGCAGTCCCGTCATGCTCGCACGCTACCGGTCCTCGTCGGTCACGGGCTGTGCCGGGTGTGGTCGCACGCGGTGGATGAGCTCGTGCACGGTGGCGTCCGCGAGCCGGTAACGCACGACGCGCCCGGTGCGCTGCGTGGTGACCAGCCCGTGCGCGCGCAGCAGCCGCAGAGCCTGGGAAACCGCTGTGTCGGTCATGCCGGTGACCGCGGCGAGGTCGGAGACGCTGATCTCGCGGGCGTAGTGGATCGAGACCAGCAGGGCGAGCCGGGACGGGTCGGCGACGACGGAGAAGCGCTGGGCCCACTCGTCGATGACGGCGCGGTCGCCCAGGCCGTCGATCGCCGCGGCCACCCGTTCCGGGTCGATGAGCCTGCGGCCGGGGTCGTCGTTGTCCACCCCCGGATGATTTCACCCGGGCCGGGGCCACCGGTGGCCTGGGTCACGCCGCGCTTGACGCCGGCGGGTGCGCGGGCGAGGCTGCGATTAAGACAGTCGTCATAGTCGAGGAGCCGAGATGACCGACGTGGCCGCCGGAGCGCAGACCCGCTCGAAGACCATCACCTGGCAGGACCCGCTGCCGACCGCCCGCCTCGGTGCCACGATGACCGGGTTCGAGTACATGACGGCCATCGCGGAGGGGCGCGTGCCCGCGCCGCCGATCGCCGCGCACTTCGGGCTGCGCTGGGAGCACATCGGCCACGGCGAGGTCGTCGCCGTCGCCGAACCCGACGAGTCTTTGTACAACCCGATCGGGATGGTGCACGGCGGCGTCGCGGCCACCCTGCTGGACTCGGTGGTCGGCTGCGCGGTGCACACGACGCTGCCGGCCGGCGTCGGCTATTCGTCGGTGGAGCTGAAGGTGAGCTACCTGCGCGCCATCCACGCGGGCCGCGGCGAGATCCGGGCCACCGGCCGGGTCGTCAAGGAGGGCTCGCGGATCGCGTTCGCCGAAGGGGAGATCCGCGACGCCGAAGGCAAGCTGCTGGCGACGGCGTCGGGAACCTGCGTGATCACCCGCTAGGCGGGCTGCTTGACGTCCCAGTGCTCGACGAGCAGGCCGTCCTCGACGCGCAGGATGTCGACGACGGCCGTCCCGGCCACGTGCAGGTGCACCATGACGAAGTCGCCCTCGGCGACGATGTGCTTGATCTCCGCCGTCGCGCCGGCCAGTGGTGAGTTCTTGACGGCGTCGGCGAACGCGTCGCGGCCATTGGGCAGGCCGTGGCTGTGGGTGACGAAACCGGGGTGCAGCGCGGCCTTCGCGGCGTCGAAGTCCTTGTACACGAACAGGTTCTCCAGGCAGTCGACGACGATCATGCGGTTCGTTTCGCTCATGGGGTCATCGTCGGCTTCCCGGGCGCCGCGGTCGATTACGCCGGAGGTAATCACCGAGGGGGCCGGACCCGCCGGGCCCGGATCGCTTCGTCGCCGCCGAAGCGGCCGATGACCGCCGCCAGCAGGGCGCGGACGTCCTCGACGCGGGCGGCCCCGAACTCCGCCTCCAGTTCGTCCTGAAGTCCAGCTCTCAGTGCCCGGGTGGCTTCGACGGCCCGGTGCGCGTGCTCGGTGAGGTGCAGCAGCTTGGTGCGCGCGTCACCCGGATCCGGTGCGCGCCGCAGCAGCCCCCGGCGTTCGAGATCGGCGACGGCCTTCGACGCGGCCTGCTGCGTCACGCCCATCCGTTCGGCCAGCGCGGTGATGGACAGCGGTGCGGCCAGGACGTGCTGGATCACCACACCGTCGTTGAAGCGCAGGTTGCCGAAGCCTTGCGCGGTGAGCCGCCGCTGCACCTCGTCCGTCATCGCCCAGCCCGCGAAGAGGGCGGTGAGTGACAGGTCGAGGCCGTCCGGCGTAGGATGCACAACCATGGTTGTGGAATCTAGCAGGGTGCCGGCGGAACTGGCCGGAGCGTTCGTCCGTGTCGCGCACCGGATCGTGTGGTGCACGCTGGTGACCGTCGACCGCCGGGGGCGGCCACGGTCGCGGGTGGTCCACCCGATCTGGGAAACGGGTCCGGACGGCCTGACCGGGTGGCTGTTCACCCGGCCGACGCCGCTGAAGGTGGCCCATCTGGCAGCCTCGCCGTACGTGTCGTGCTCGTACTGGGACCCGCAGCACGAGGTGGCGGTGGCGGAGTGTCGGGCGGAGTTCGCCGACGACGAGGAGACGCGCCGGTCCCTGTGGGACCTGTTCGCGTCGACGCCGGAACCGCTGGGCTACGACCCGAAGATCCTGGGCGGCGAAGACCACCGCGACCCGAAGATCACGGTGCTGAAGCTGACCCCGTGGCGGGTCTCGACCGGCGGCGAAGCCTGGCGCGCGGCCTGATCTCGGCCCCGGCGCGGCCGTGAATGACTCATTCATGGCGTCCGACGACAGGAATGAGTCATTCACTACGTCCGAGCGAGCCGAAGCGGCCTAGGCGGCACCCACGCGGCGGTCGAAGACGAGGCCCTGGGCCGCCCGCAGCCCGACGCTGATCGCTCCCGTCAGCACCGCGTCCTCGCCCAGCTCGCCCTGGACCACCTTCGGCACCAACGGCGTGAACGCCCGCAGCGCGCGATCCAGCGGCTCGAGCAGCAGGTCCGCCGCCATGCCCATGCCGCCGCCCAGGACGATCAGCTCCGGATCGATCACCGCCGCCACCGAGGCCACCGTGTACGCCAGCCGGTCCGCTTCCGCCTCCAAGGCCTGCCGGGCGAGTTCGTCGCCTTCGCGGGCCAGGCGGAACACCTCGCGGGCCGACTTCGCCGTGCCCAGGCCGAGTTCGCGGGCGCCGCGGACCACCGACTGGGCCGCCGTCGCCTCTTCGAGGTGGCCGCGTGCGGGCGGGGACCCAGGGGAATCGGCCGCGCGCGTGCGGCCGTACGGCAGGTAGCCGATCTCGCCCGCCGCGCCCGTCGCGCCGCGGAACACCCGGCCGTCGACCATCATGCCCATCCCGACGCCCGTGCCGATCGTGATGCAGCCGAACACCGACGCGCCGCGCGCGGCGCCGCTTTCGCCCTCGCCGACCGCCGTCAGGTTCGCGTCGTTCTCCACCATCAGGTCGGGGCCCAGCGCGGCTTCGAGGTCGTCGATCAGCCCGGCCCGGCCCCAGCCCGGCAGGTTCGGCGCGTGCCGGAAGCAGCGCTTCTCCGGATCGGCGACGCCGGGGGAGCCGACCACGCGGACAACGATGTCGGACGGCGACAACCGGGCCTCCGCGACGGCCGAAGCCGCGATCTTCCCGACCGCCGCGACCAGGGCGGCGCCGGATCGCGCCGTGTTGCGCTCGTCGCGGCGCGCCACGATCGTGCGGCCGAGGTCCGACACCGCGACGCGGATGTGCTCGCGCCCGATGTCGACGCCCAGCACGTACCCCGCGGTCGGGTCGGCCTCGTACAGCACGGCCGAGCGGCCGGTGCCGGTGGAGGTGTGCCCGGTCGGGCGTGCCAGCCCGGCGGCTTCGAGCGCCAGCAGCGCCTGGCTGACCGTCGGCTTCGACAGCCCGGTGTCCTTCGCCACCTGCGGCCGGGTCGCCGGTCCGCTGCGGCGCAGCAGGTCCAGCACCGCCCGCTGGTTGATCTTGCGCATCCCGGCGGGGGTCCCGACCGTTGGAACATCTACGCCGGCCACCCGTGCCCGCCTCCTGTCGTCCTCGTGTTTCCCGCCACGCTAGCCGTCCGAGCCCCGGTTTCGCCGGAATACCCCCGCTTCGGGACCCGTTGACCGGGGCATGAGCACTCCGGTACGCGGCCGGGTCCGCGTGGCACAAGGCGCGAAACGGGTACGCGTGTTCCTCGGCGGGCAGGTCGTCGCGGACACGGTGCACCCCCTTCTGGTGTGGGAAGTCGTCCCGTACTACCCCACGTACTACTTCCCGCGCGCGGACGTCGTGAGCGGCGTTCTCGCCCCCTCCGGCCGGACGTCGCACTCGCCCAGCCGCGGAGAAGGTGTTCTGTCGACGATAAAGGTTGGCCGAGCCGAGGCGGTGGACGGCGCGCTGGAATACCCGGATTCGCCCATCGAGGAGCTCCGGGACCACGTCCGCTTCGACTTCGCCGCGTTCGACTGGTTCGAAGAGGACGAACAGATCTTCACGCACCCGCGCGACCCCGGCGTCCGCGTGGACATCCTGCCGAGCTCGCGGCACGTGCGGATCGAGGTCGACGGCGTCACCGTCGCCGACACCGTCCGGCCGCACCTGCTGTTCGAGACCGGCCTGCCGACCCGCTACTACCTACCCCGCGTCGACGTCCGGATGGACCTGCTGGAGAAGACGGACACCGTGACGCACTGCCCGTACAAGGGGGCCAGTGAGTACTTCTCGGTGGCCGGGCACGCGGACCTGGCCTGGAGCTACCCGACGCCGCTGCCGGAAAGCACCCGCGTCGCGGGTCTGGTGGCGTTCCTCGACGAGAAGGTCGACGTCTTCGTCGACGGCGTCCGGCAGGAGCGGCCGAAGACGAAGTTCGCCTGAGCGCTCACGCGTCCGGCAGCCAGTTCCCGTGGAAGCCCGCGGGAACCCGCTGCGGGAGGCGGACCGTGGCCACGGGCGCCGCGGCGACGTTCCCGGCGTCGAGCACGACGAGGTCGCTGTGGTCTTCCGCCGCGTCGTAGACGTAGGTGAGCAGCCAGCCTTCGCCGTGCTCCGCCGGGACGAACACCGCTTCGCCGGGCACGCGCCCTTCGCCGAAGGTGTGCTCGGTGCTGGTCCCCGCGTGCAGGTCGTAGCGGCGCAGGACGTCGTGGCCGGTGACGTGCCCGAAGCGCGCGTCGGACCCGGCGAGCCGGTCGTCGGTGCGGGGGAACTCGCCCGGCCGGTCGTCGAGCCGGTCCTCGGTCACCGTCCCGGCGACGGGATCGAGGGTCCACCGGTACAGGAACGCCGGCGGGTCGTCGTTGCCCGCCTGCCACTGGTGGTCGTAGCGCAGGACGTGCACGACGATCCGGCCGTCCGGGGTGTCGAACGCGTTGAGCGTGTGGAAGACGTAGCAGGGCTCGATCTCCAGCCAGCGGACCCCGGCTCCGGGCCGGTCGCGGCGCAGCACGCCGAGCCGGGCGCCGTAGCCCGCGTCCCAGCGGTAGGGCATGCCCTGGCCGACCGACGCCCGGTCGAACACGACCGGCAGGTCGTAGAAGACGGCGTGCTCCGCGGTGAGCGCGAAGTCGTGCATCATCGTCAGGCCCGGCACGTCGACGGGTTGCTTGACGACGAGCTTCCCGGCGGCGTCGGCGCGGTAGTAGCTCACGTGCGGCGCGGTGATGCTGCCGAAGCCGAAGAAGTGCAGTTCACCGGTCGTGGGGCAGATCTTCGGGTGCGCGGTCATCGAGTCGGTCAGTTCGCCGCCGAAGTCGTAGGCGCCGACGGTTTCGAGGTCGGTCGTGATCTCGTACGGCAGCGAGGATTCGACGAGGGCGAGCGTGCGGCCGGCGTGGTTCACCACGTGCGTGTTCGCGACGCTGGCGTGCAGGTTCCGCGAGCCGTCTTCGTTGTACAGCGCGAGATCCGGGTCGTCGAAGCTCTCGGTGCGCACCCACCGGTTGCGGTACCAGGCGGCGCGGCCGTTCTCGAGCCGGACGCCGTGGACCATGCCGTCGCCGGTGAACCAGTGCTTGCTGGCGTCGCGCGGGTTCGGGCCGTTGCGCAGGTACCAGCCGGTCAGCTCGGGCGGCAGGGCGCCGGTGACGGGGAGGTCGAACGCGGTCAGCTCGTCGTGGACCGGGGCGTAGACCCCGCTCAGGTGGAAGTCGCTGGTGGTCATCTCAGGCGGCCTTTTCGGCTCGGGCGCGGACGATGCGCGGGTAGCGGACGGTGAAGACGACGGGCACGGCGAAGCCGAGGACCTTGAGGGTGATGAGCGCGGCCGTCGCGTGCGGGGCGTAGTTCAGCAGCGCGATGCCGGCGAGGCCGGTGACGGTGAAGCTCGCGGCCCACACGAGCGTGATGATCGCGTTGACGCGCTTGAAGACCGGGTTGTCCCACAGCTGCGGCGGCGTCATCGTCCGCGCGATGCCGAGGGTGAACGGCTTTCCGATGGCGAGCGAGCCCCAGGCCGTGAGCGCCAGCCAGGCGTCGGTGAGCGCGCCGGTGTAGGTCTTCAGCGGCGACGCCGGGAACGTGAACGCGACGGCCGTGAGCAGGGCGAAGAAGGCGAGCGCGCTCCACTCGATGATGAGGGCGTCCGCCTTGCGGCCTTCGCGGCGGGCCAGGACGAGCAGGGCGGCCGAGAGGACGAGCCCGGTCAGGCCGGACCAGCGCCAGTCGAACTGTGTCGCGACCACGGCGAACGCGATCCACGGAAGGAAGCTCTTCAGGTAGTTCATGCCGGTCTCCCCCGGACGTTCCAACTGTGACATGTCGAAAGTAGAAGCTCCTAGCTAGACATGTCAAGAGTGGAATGCCAGACTGGGGGCATGAGCCTTCGACACGCGGTGCTCGGCATGCTGGCCGACGAGCCCGGAAGCGGCTACGACCTGCTCAAGCGGTTCGAGCGGGCGATGGCCAACGTCTGGCCCGCGACGCAGAGCCAGCTCTACGGCGAGCTCGGCAAGCTGGAGGCCGCGGGCATGATCCACGTCCTCGCCGAGGGCCCGCGCGGGCGCAAGGAGTACGAGATCACCGAGGCCGGGCTCGAGGAGCTGCGGCACTGGCTGGTCGACGTCGACCCGGGTGGCCCGCCCCGCAGCGCCGGCTTGCTGCGCGTGTACTTCCTCGGCTCGGTTTCACCGGCGCAGGCACGCGGCTACGTCGCGTCGATGGGGGAATCGGCGCGGGCGCGCGAAGAGCGGCTCGACGAGCTGGAGGGCTCGATCGACTGGGGCGACGACAACCAGTCGCTCTACGGCCGCCTGGTGCTCGAGTGGGGCAAACGCTTCTCCGCGATGCAGCGCGAGTGGGCGGACTGGGCGGTCGAGCAGATCGACTGAGGACCGTATAACGCCCTATATCGCGAGTCTCCCTCCAGCCGGACGGCGGAATCGCGAGGTTTGCCGTCACTGCTAAGTTCCGGATCATGACCCGCGGTGAAGACGACGAGCGCGTCACGGCCTTGGCGATGGCGGCCGGCCGCGGCGATCGGCGGGCCCTCGAAGACTGGGTCCGCGCGACGCAGGCCGACGTCTGGCGCTTCCTCGCCCACCTCACCGACGCGGCCGCGGCCGACGACCTGACGCAGGAGACCTACCTCCGCGCGTTCGGCAGCCTGCACCGCTTCGCCGGCCGTTCGTCGTCACGGACCTGGCTGCTGTCCATCGCGCGCCGGGTCGTCGTCGACCGGATCCGGGCCGCGGGCGCCCGTCCCAAGATCGCGGACACCGACTGGGAAGCCGCCGCCGAGCACACCCGCGACCCCGCGGCCGGCTTCGAGGAGCTCGTCGAGCTGGGCCTGCTGCTCGACGGCCTGGAGCCGGAGCGGCGCGAAGTCCTCGTGCTGACGCAGGTCCTCGGCCTGTCCTACGCCGAGGCCGCCGATGTCTGCGGCTGCCCGGTCGGCACCGTCCGCTCCCGCGTCGCCCGCGCCCGCGAGGACCTGATCCAGGCCTGCCGGGCCCGCGGTTCCGACGCGGGCTGACCCGGCACGGAGCCGGGCCCGCGAACGGGCAAGAGGGGCTGGGGACGCCGTCAGCCCTCGGCGGGTGAGCCGGGGCGCACTCCGGGGCCGTACCGCCGCGCCGGCCGCAGATCGTCCACTCGCAGACCGGTCGTGCGGCCGGGTGCGGGCCTGTTCCGCCGTCGACCCGAACGGCATCACCAGCAACTCGGTCGCGCCCGCGTCTTCCAGTGACTTCACCTGGCAGCGGACGGTTTCCTCGTCGCCGACGATCGCGCTGTCCGAGACGCGTCCGTAGCCCTCCCTGTCCAGAACGGACCGATAGGCGGGGACCTCCGCCGCCGTGCCGAGCGCGGGCAGCGCCGTCCGCGCGTCCCACCCACCGCACTGCGCCGGCCACAGCGTGCCGTAGCCGGGCTTCGCGTGCTTGCGCGGTCACGGCGGGACGCGCCGGGCGTCCCGCCGTCGTCCGTCCTCAGCCGTCCGAGGACCGCTTCCAGAGGTTGATGTCCGCGTCGGTGGCGTGGCCGTCGATCTCGGTCAGCTCCTCGGAGCCGAAGTCGAGGTTGCCGAGCGCGCCGACGTTGTCTTCGAGCTGCTGGACGCTGCTCGCGCCGATCAGCACCGACGTCACCCGGCTGTCGCGCAACGCCCAGGCCAGGGCCAGCTGCGCCAGCGACTGCCCGCGGCGGCCGGCGATCTCGTTGAGCGCCCGGACGCGGCCCAGCCGGTTCTCGTCGAGGGTGCCCGGGTCGAGCGACTTGCCCTGCGCCGCCCGCGAATCCGAGGGGACGCCCTTCAGGTACTTGTCCGTCAGGAGCCCCTGCGCCAGCGGGGAGAACGCGATGCAGCCCGCGCCCACCTCCTCGAGGGTGTCCAGGAGGCCGTCCTCCTCGATCCAGCGGTTCAGCATCGAGTACGACGGCTGGTGGATCAGCAGCGGCGTGCCGAGCTCGCGCAGCAGCCGAGCCGCCTCCGCGGTCCGCTCGGAGTTGTACGACGAAATCCCGACGTAAAGCGCTTTCCCGGCCCGGACCGCGGAGTCGAGCGCGCCGACGGTCTCCTCCAGCGGCGTCTCGGGGTCGAACCGGTGCGAGTAGAAGATGTCGACGTAGTCCAGGCCCATGCGGCCGAGCGACTGGTCCAGTGAGGACAGCAGGTACTTGCGGGAGCCCCACTCGCCGTACGGGCCGGGCCACATGTCGTAGCCCGCCTTGGTGGAGATCACCAGCTCGTCGCGGTACGGCTTGAAGTCGGTGGCCAGCAGCCGCCCGAAGTTCTCCTCCGCCGAGCCGTAGGGTGGGCCGTAGTTGTTGGCCAGGTCGAAGTGCGTGATGCCCAGGTCGAACGCGCGCCGGGTGATGTCGCGCTGGGTCTGCAGGGGCTTGTCGTGGCCGAAGTTGTGCCACAGCCCGAGCGAGATCGCGGGCAGCTTGAGCCCGGACCGCCCGCAGCGCCGGTAGGGGATCGATTCGTATCGGCCGGAAGCCGCAACGTAGGTCACGTGGCCGATGCTAACTCCCTTCGACGTACTCGGCGGTCCGGTAGAGTCCGGGGTGAGCGACCGCTTAGGAGGCCACTGGTGGGCACCGGATTCTTCACCTCCGTCGACGACGTGTCGGCGAAACTGGCCGAGGCCGGCTACCTGGCGTCCACGGCCGTGGCGACCACGGTGTTCCTGGCCGACCGGCTCGGCAAGCCGCTGCTGGTCGAGGGGCCCGCCGGCGTCGGCAAGACCGAGCTCGCCAAGGCCGTCGCGCAGGTCAGCGGCTCGCGGCTGGTGCGCCTGCAGTGCTACGAGGGCATCGACGAGGCCCGCGCGCTGTACGAGTGGAACCACGCGAAGCAGCTGCTGCGGATCACCGCCGGCCGCGACGAGACGTGGGAGGACGCCCGCACCGACATCTTCGGCGAGGAGTTCCTGTTGCGCCGCCCGCTGCTCACCGCGATCTCCTCCGACGAGCCGACCGTGCTGCTCATCGACGAGACCGACAAGGCCGACATGGAGGTCGAGGGCCTCCTGCTGGAGGTGCTCGGCGACTTCCAGGTGACCGTGCCGGAGCTGGGCACGATCACCGCGGCGCGCGCGCCGTTCGCCGTGCTGACCTCCAACGCGACGCGCGAGCTGTCCGAGGCCCTGCGCCGCCGGTGCCTGTTCCTGCACATCGACTTCCCGGACGAGGAGCTGGAACGCGACATCGTCCGGCTCAAGGTGCCGGGGATCGACGCCGCCCTCGCGGATTCCGTCGTCCGGGTGATCGCCGCCCTGCGCGCGATGGACCTGCGCAAGCTGCCGTCGGTCGCCGAGACCATCGACTGGGCGCGCACGCTGCTCGCGCTCGGCGCGTCGACGCTGGACGAGCAGGTCGTGCGGGAGAGCCTCGGGGTCGTGCTCAAGCACCAGGACGACATCGCCAAGGCCGGCGCCGGCCTGAAGCTCGAACAGGTCCTGGACGCGTCGTGACCGGCGGCGTGCCGGATCGGCTCGCGTCGTTCGTGCGGGCACTTCGGGCCCAGGGCATCCCGGCCGGACCCGCCGAGACCGTCGACGCCGCGGCCGCGCTGGAAGTCCTCGGCATGGACGACCGCTCGCTCGTCCGGGAGGGCCTGGCCACGGCCCTGGTGCGCCGCGGTGGGCAGCGCGCGGTGTTCGACGCCGCGTTCGACCTGTACTTCCCGGCGGGGATCGGTACGCCGGAACGGGCCCGCGAAGACCAGCCGTCGACGCTGGAGGAGCTGCGCGAGGAGCTCGCCGCCGCGCTCGCGGACGGTGACCGGCAGGCGCTGGCGCAGCTCGCCGGGCTCGCGGTGGACATGCTCGGCCAGTACGGCTCGGCGTCGGGTCCCGGCGGCGGGTTTTCGGCCCACCAGACGCTGGAGCGGCTCCAGCCGCAGACGCTGATCGCGCGGGTGCTGGCCGCGGTGCGGGGCGGCGGCGCGCGCGGCGAGTTCACCGACCGGCTCGACCGCGACGAGATCCGCCGCCGCGTCGAAGGCTTCCGCGGCCAGGTCCGCACCGAGGCACGCCGCCGCGCGGCCGAGGTCCGCGGCCGCGAGCGCGTGGCCAAGCACGCCATCGCGCCCGCACCCGACCGCGTCGACTTCCTCATCGCCAGCCGGAACCAGCTCGCCGAGTTGCGGCGCACGATCCAGCCGTTGTCCCGCAAGCTCGCGACCCGCCTCGCCGCCCGCCGCAAGCGCACCACCCGCGGGCAGATCGACCTGCGCCGCACGCTGCGGCGGTCCCTCTCGACCGGCGGGGTGCCGCTGCGCCCGGCCTACCGCCACCGGCGGCCCGGTCGGCCGGAAATCGTGCTGCTGTGCGATCTTTCCGGCTCGGTGGCGGGTTTCGCGAACTTCACCATGCTGCTGGTCCAGGCCCTGCGCGACCAGTTCAGCAAGATCCGCGTGTTCGCGTTCGTCGACAGCGCCGACGAGGTCACCCACCTGGTCACCGGCGGCGCGGCCGACCCCGAGCACCTGGGGGCGCGCATGCTGTCCGAAGCCGCGCTGGTGCGCTGGGACGGCCACAGCGACTACGGCGGCTCACTGCGCCAGTTCACGGCCAACTGGCTCGACGCGGTCGGCCCGCGCACGTCGGTGCTGATCCTCGGCGACGCCCGCACCAACGGCGGCGACCCGAACCTCGACGCCGTCCGCGAGATCAAGGCCCGCGCCCGGCACGTCTACTGGCTGAACCCGGAGCGGCGGTCGCTGTGGTCGACCGGCGACTCGGCGGCGCTGGAGTACGCCGACGTCGTCGAGATGCACGAGTGCCGCACGGTGCACCAGCTCGGCGCGCTGGTCACCCGCCTGCTGCCGGTGTGAGCCACGCGTCGATGTCGCGCAGCATCCGCGTCTTGGTCCCTTCGGGAGCGAAGGACGCGGTGACGCTCGCCCGCGCGAAGTCCGCCAGCACCGCGTCGTCGTAGCCGAAAGCGTCCCGGACGCGGGCGTACTCCCCGGCCAGGTTCGCGCCGGTGACGGACGGGACGTCGGTGTTGAGCGTGACCGTCAGCCCGGCGTCGACGAGCCGGGGGAGCGGGTGCCCGGGCAGGGACGGCACCAGCCCGAGCGTCACGTTCGACGACGGGCACACCTCCAGCGCGAGACCCCGCTCGCGGACCTCGGCGACCAGCTCGGGGTCGTCGAGGACGCGGATGCCGTGGCCCAGCCGTTCGGTGCGGCCGACTTCCAGTGCCTCGCGGATGCTGTCCGGACCGGCGTCCTCACCGGTGTGGTGCAGCAGGTGGAGGCCGGCCGCGCGCGCCTTCTCGAAGACTGTCGCGAAAGGACGGAGCGAGTGGTTTTCCTCGCCGGCCATGCCGATCGCGAAGACGTCGTCGTACTTCGACGCGAGGTCGAGGGTGCGCTCGGCGCGTTCGACCGAACGGCGTCGCGAGTGGTCCAGCAGCAGCCGCCACTCGATGGCGCCGCTGCTGTGGAGTCCTTTGAGGACGGACGCGAGTGGCATCTCCAGATCGCCCAGGCGCTCCCCGTGCGAGGCCGCGGTGAACGTGACCTCCGCGTAGCGCGTGCCCTGGGCGGCTTCGTCTTCGCAGTACTCGCGGGCGACGCGCTCGAAGTCTTCGGGGCGGCGGAGGCAGGCCCGGACGAGCGTGTTGTAGTCGGCGAAGGCGCGGAAGCCGTCGAACACCGGGGGCTCGGCCGGGACGTCGACGCCGTTGGCTTCGCCCAGCTCGCGCAGCGTGTCCGGCCGGATGGTGCTCTCCAGGTGGACGTGCAGGTGGGCCTTCGGCAGGGTGGCCAGGTCGCGCATGATCACGAGCCTAGGGCCGCCTTGCGGGGGTCCGCTCGGCCTTTTCGGGCCGGTGACGGTCCGTCACGCTCTGCTCGGAGGTTTGGCGGTCGTCACACGGGGAACCTTCGGGTGGTTCGTCCGCGTTGTCAGGATGACCGAACCCGATGAGGGAGGACCACCGTGCCGTTGATGCGCAGACTGACCATGTTGGCCGGGGCCGCGGGCGCGGCCCGCGCCTACGCCAAGAAGAACCCCGAAAAGGTGAACCAGTACGTCGGCAAGGCCGCCAAGTTCGTCGACGACCGGACCAAGGGCAAGTACCACGACCGGATCGCCGGTGCGGTCCGCAAGGTCAACTCCGTGACCGGGCCGGACGGCCGGCCGGGACCCGGGCCGGCCGCCCGCTAGCTCACCCGGCGGTCAGGACCTCGAGGACACCCTCGCCGTACTTGGCGAGCTTGTTCTCGCCGACGCCGCTGACCGTGCCCAGGTCGGCCAGTGAAGACGGCCGTTGCGTGGCGATCTGGCGCAGGGTCGCGTCGTGGAAGATGACGTACGCGGGTACGCCCTGTTCCTTCGCGACGCCGGCCCGCCAGGCACGCAGGCGTTCGAACAGGGGAGCCGCCTCCGCGGGCAAATCCGCCGCGGGGGCGGCTTTCCGCGTGCCGCGGACCTTCGCGGCCGCCGCGCGCTCCGGCTCGCGGCGCAGCATCACCTGGCGATCACCGCCCAGCACTTCGGCGCTGGCCTCGGTGAGCACGAGCGAGCCGTAGTCGCCTTCGACCGCGAGCAGGCCCTGGGCCAGCAGCTGTCGCACCACCGCGCGCCACTCCGGCTCGCGCAGCTCGGTGCCGATGCCGAACGTCTTGAGCGTGTCGTGCTGGAACTGCGTGACCTTCGGCGTGGACTTGCCGAGCAGGATGTCGATCACCTGCCCGGCGCCGAACTTCTGCCGCCGTTCGTTGCGCAGCCGCACGATCGTCGACAGCAGCTTCTGAGCCGGGATCGTGCCGTCGAACTTCTCCGGCGGGCTCAGGCACGTGTCGCAGTTGCCGCACGGCTCGGCCTTCTGCCCGAAGTAGTTGAGGATCTGCACGCGCCGGCATTCCACCGTCTCGCACAGCGCGAGCATCGCGTTCAGGTGCGCGCCCAGCCGGCGCCGGTGCGCGTCGTCGCCCTCGGACGTGTCGATCATCTTGCGTTGCTGCACGACGTCCTGCAGCCCGTACGCGAGCCAGGCGGTGGACGGCAGGCCGTCGCGCCCCGCCCGGCCGGTCTCCTGGTAGTAGCCCTCGACGGACTTCGGCAGGTCGAGGTGCGCGACGAACCGGACGTCCGGCTTGTCGATGCCCATGCCGAACGCGATCGTGGCGACCACGATCAGGCCGTCCTCGCGCAGGAATCGCGACTGGTGCTTCGCGCGGGTGCGCGCGTCGAGGCCCGCGTGGTACGGCACCGCCGGGATCCCGTTCTGCACCAGGAACTCCGCGGTCTTCTCGACCGAGTTCCGGGACAGGCAGTAGACGATCCCCGCGTCGCCCTGGTGTTCGGTGCGCAGCAGCTCCAGCAGCTGCCGCTGCGGCGAGTTCTTGCCGACGATCCGGTACTGGATGTTCGGCCGGTCGAAGCTCGCGACGAAGTGGCGGGCCTCGTCGAGGTTCAGCCGGGCCGCGATCTCTTTGTGCGTGGCCTCGGTCGCGGTGGCGGTCAGCGCGATCCGCGGCACGTCCGGCCAGCGCTCGTGCAGCGCGGAGAGCTGGAGGTAGTCGGGCCGGAAGTCGTGGCCCCACTGGGCGACGCAGTGCGCCTCGTCGATCGCGAACAGCGAGATCTTGCCGCGGTCGAGCAGCCGCACGGTGGACTCGACCGAAAGCCGTTCCGGCGCCAGGTAGAGCAGGTCGAGTTCGCCCGACAGGAACGCCGACTCGACCTCCTGGCGGGCCGCGTAGTCCTGCGTGGAGTTGAGGAAACCGGCGCGGACCCCGGCGTTGCGCAGGGCGTCGACCTGGTCCTGCATCAGCGCGATCAGCGGCGAGACCACCACGCCCACCCCCGGCCGCACCAGCGCGGGGATCTGGTAGCACAACGACTTCCCGCCACCGGTGGGCATCAGCACGAGCGCGTCGCCACCGGCGATCACGTGCTCGACGATCGCCGCCTGGTCGCCGCGGAAGCTGTCGTAGCCGAACACGCGCCGGAGAGTCTCCAGCGCGTCGGACACGGTCGCGAGTTCGGTCTCTGCCACGCGGCCGAGTCTAGAGCCGGGGTCCGACAACTTCCGGCCGCCCTCTCCGGCGTGCCGCCGCCGCACCGGTGCGACACTGGTCGTGATGGACGAATACTTTCCGGTTCCGGACCTCGCCGCGCATTTCGGCGGCGAGTGGCGACTCGACCGCGAAATCCTCACCGCCGACGGCGATCCGGCGGGCGAGGTGACCGGTACGGCCACCTTCACCGAGGAGGACGGCGTCCTCGTCTACCGCGAAGCCGGCGAGATGCGGCTCGGCACGTACACCGGCCCGGTGACGCGCACGCTCCACTACCGGCCGACCGCCCCCGGCCGCGCCGACGTCCACTTCGACCACGGCGGGTTCTTCCACGCGCTCGACCTGCGCGCCGGCCACTGGGAGACGGACCACCCCTGCCGCGACGACCTCTACCGCGGGAGCTACCGCGTGCTCGACGCGCGGCGCTGGCGGCAGGAGTGGGCGGTCCGCGGCCCGGCCAAGGACCACGTGATCGTCACGCGGTTCAGCCGCCCGCCGGACTGAGCAGGTCGCCCAGGTCGATCCGGCGCAGGAACTCGCTCCGGATCCGGTCGCCGACCTCCGCGACCAGCCACCCGCCGTCGTCGGCCGGGTCGATGTGCACGCGGAACGGCCGCTCGCCCTTCGGCAGGCCGACCACGCGCGCCAGCTCTTCGGCCACCTTCGCGACGTCCGCGCCGGGCGGGGTGATCTCGGCCAGCTTCCGCCCGACGTGGTCGCCCAGGCCGGCGTACCGCTCTTCGTAGGCGGCTTCGACGGCCTGGTCGGCCGGGCGCCCGGCGTGCGGGAAGTGGTTGGTGCCCGCGGTGAACGCGCCCGGCACCACGATCGTGGTGTCGATGCCGAACCGGGCGAGCTCGGCGGCGTAACTGACCGCGAGGCTGTCCATCGCCGCTTTCGCCGCGAAGTACGGCGCGAGGTAGGGCGGGGTGCCGCCGCGGACGCTGCTGCTCGACACCCACACCAGCAGCCCGTCGCGTTGCGCGCGCAGGTGCGGCAGGGCGGCCCGGTTGACGCGCTGGGCGCCGATCGCGTTGGTGTCGTACAGCTCGGCGAGCTGCTCCGGGGTGAACGCCTCGGCCGGGCCGAGCGCCATGTGCCCGGCGTTGTGCACGACGACGTCCAGCCGGCCCTGCTCGGCGACGATCGAGCCGATCGCCGCGTCCGCCGAATCCTGGCCGGAAACGTCGAGTTCGACGGTGCGCAGGTCCACGCCGTGCTCTTTCGCGAACTCCGCCGCCGCTTCGACCTGGGGTGCGTTGCGGCCGCCGGTGTCGCGCATGCCCGCGTAGACCGTGTGGCCGGCGCGGGCCAGCGCCCGGGCGGAGAGGGCGCCGATCCCGCTGGAGGCGCCGGTGACGACGATGATCTTCGACATGGGAGGTCCTCCTGGCCGGCTCAGACGATTCCGCCGTTGGCGCGCAGCACCTGGCCGTTGACCCAGCGGGCCGGGCCGGCGAGGAACGCGACGACCTCGGCGATGTCCTCGGGCTGGCCGAGGCGCTCGAGCGGCGGCTGCTTGGCCATCCGGTCGATCGTCTCCTCGTCCTTGCCGTCGAGGAACAGCGCGGTCGCCGTCGGGCCCGGCGCGACGGTGTTGACCGTGATGTCGCGGCCGCGCAGCTCGCGCGCCAGGATCATGGTGATCGCCTCGACCGCGCCCTTGGTCGCGTTGTAGATGCCGTAGCCGGGCAGGTTCAGCCCGAGCACCGATGTCGAGGTGGTGATCACCGCGCCGCCTTCGCGCACCCGCCGCGCCGCCTGCTGGGCCACCGCGAAGGTGCCGCGGATGTTGGTGCGGTGCACCCGGTCGAGGACCTCGAAGTCGATGTCGGCGATCGGCGTCGGCGCGTTCATGACGCCGGCCAGGTGGGCGACGACGTCGACGCCACCGAACGTGGCCTCCGCGGTGTCGAACAGCTCCGCGACCGCGGCCGGGTCGGCCACGTCGGCGCGGACGGCGATCGCCTGCCCGCCCCGTTCGGTGATGGCGTCGACAGCGGCCTGCGCCTCCTTCTCGTTGCCGGCGTAGTTGACGACGACCGCCATGCCGTCGGCGGCCAGGCGCTCGGCGACCTGGCGGCCGATGCCGCGGGAGCCGCCGGTGACGATCGCGACGCGGGTTCCGGGGGTGCTCATGCTTCCTTCTTCCGTCAGGGCGGTGGGTGTATCACCGCTTCCGTCGTTGTGTTACCGACGATAGCACTGTGATGGTAACAGCGCTAGTCTCCTGCTGTTATCGTCGTTACACCCGGATGAGCGGCTCGGCATCCGGCCGTATCCGCGCCGCCGGTCGGCCGAATCGCGGGGCCAAGCACGTCCCGCCGGGTTTCGGAGTCCCGGCAGCGGGAATACCGGACGCATCGGGGGCGACATCCGTGAAGGAGTGTTTTTGCAATGCCCACATGGCTGATCGTCGTGATCGTCGTCGTGGCCGTCGCGGTGCTCGGCGCCGTGATTTGGCTTGTGTCCCAAGAGATGCAGCGAAAACGCCTGCAGCAGCGGTTCGGCCCGGAGTACGACCGGACGGTCGAAGAGAGCGACAACCCGCGTGCCGCGCAGCGTGAACTCGCCGAGCGGGAGCGCCGCCACAAGGAGCTCGACATCCGCCCGCTGTCGGCGTCGGCGCGGGAGCGCTACGCCCGGGAATGGGCGCAGGTGCAGGAAAAGTTCGTCGACGAGCCGTCCACCGCGGTCGCCGAAGCCGACCACCTCCTCGTGGCGCTGATGGGCGAACGCGGTTACCCCACCGAGGGGTACGAGCAGCAGCTGGCCGATCTTTCCGTGCGGCACGCCAAGACCCTCGAGAACTACCGCGCGGCGCACACCACGCAGCAGAAGAGCGACGGAGTGTCCACTGAGGACCTTCGCGACGCGATGGTGCGCTACCGCACCGTTTTCGAGGACCTGCTGACCGACGGCGCCGACGACGACCGGCACGACCACCACGAGCGTCGCAACGGGCACGAGCGCAACGGGCACGACCGCGACCGCACCGAGCAGCGCGACGCCGAAACCCGCGACGCCGAAACCCGCGACGACGACCGTCACGAGACCGCACAGAACGAGCGCCAGGCGTCCGCGCAGCCGCGGACCGAGTGGAACGGAGGACGCTGACCATGACCGAGCACCTGACCCGGCACAGCACCGAACACGACGACGGCTTCACCGGGCGTGAGGAGGTCCGCGAGCCGGGTGACCTCGGCGCCGACGCAGGACGCCCCGGCCAGGACCGGGCCGACTTCCGCGAGCCGGGCACCGGCGAGGACCGCGGCGACGGCCAGAGCCTGAGCACCGCCGACCTGGCCTCGGCTTCGACGCGCTCCGTGACCACGGACGCCGGCCCGGGCACCACTCCCGCCGCTTCGGGCGGCGACGTGGAGGCGCCGCCGTTGATCGACGAGGAGAAGGTCACCGGCTTCCGGGACCGCTGGCAGAACATCCAGACCGGGTTCGTCGACGACCCGCAGCAGTCGGTCCGCGAGGCCGACGAGCTGGTCGCCGCCGTGATCAGCGCGCTGGCCACCACCTTCGCCGAGCACAAGGGCGAGCTGGAAGGCCAGTGGCAGCACGGCGAACCGGCCACCGAGGACCTGCGCGTCGCGCTGCGCCGCTACCGTTCGTTCTTCGACCAGCTGCTGCCGCGGTAGCCGAACCCGTTTGCCGGCGGGCATTATCGGGTAGCACGCCGGTGAACGGGTTCAGCAACGGGAGGCAGCCGATGAACGTGGCCGATCTGCTCGTCGACGGGTTCGGCCGGGTCCGGGAGCACGTGCACGCGGCGGTGGAAGGGCTCACCGCCGAGCAGCTCCGGACCCGGCTGGACGACGAGGCCAACTCGATCGCCTGGCTGGTGTGGCACCTCACCCGGGTGCAGGACGACCACGTCGCCGGCGTGGCCGGGACCGAGCAGGTGTGGACCGGTCAGGACTGGCTTTCGCGGTTCGGCCTCCCGTTCCCGGCGGGCGACACCGGCTACGGGCACCGCCCGGCCGACGTCGAAGCGGTCCGGGTCGACCGGCCGGACCTGCTCACCGGGTACTACGACGCCGTTCACGAGCAGACCCTCCGGTTCGTCGAGGGGCTCGACGGGCAGGCGCTCGACCGGATCGTCGACGAGGCCTGGGACCCGCCGGTGTCCCTCGGCGTGCGGCTGATCAGCGTCCTCGACGACGACATCCAGCACGCCGGGCAGGCGATGTTCGTCCGCGGCGTGCTGGAACGCCGCTAGTCTTCGTACCCGTCCCCGCGGTGGTCGGCCAGGCGCTGCGGGCCGGGCCCGTCGGTGCCGAGCCGGTCGCCCGGGTTGGCGAGCCTGCACTTGGCCAGGGACATGCAGCCGCAGCCGATGCAGTCGGTGAGCTGGTCGCGCAGCTGTTCCATCTGGCGGATCCGCGCGTTCAGGTCGTGGCGCCAGCACTGGGAGATCCGCGCCCAGTCGGCCCGGGTCGGCGTGCGGTCGTCGGGCAGCAGGGCGAGCACCTCCCGGATCGCCGACAGCGGCATGCCGACCCGCTGGGACATCCGGATGAAGGTCACCCGCCGCAGCGCGTCCCGGCAGTAGCGGCGCTGGTTCCCGGCGGTGCGGCGGCTGCGGATGAGGCCTTCGTCCTCGTAGAACCGCAGGGCCGACGCGGGGACCCCGCTGCGCCGGGAGAGTTCGCCGACGGTGAGGTCGGGCAGCGTCCTGGCTGTGGCGTTCACCATGCTTCCCAGCCAACCACAGCCGCGCGCTTGACTTCAAGCGAGCTTGAGGTCTGATCCTGGCCCGGACGGCAACAACGCCGCTGTGCCAAGGAGGAAGTGTGTCCGAAGCTCCCGTGCGGGTCGCGGTGATCGTGGGAAGTGTCCGGGAAGGACGGTTCGGCCCGGTGGTGGCCGGCTGGCTGGCCTGCGTGGCGCGCGAGCACGGCGGGTTCGAGGTCGACGTCGTCGACCTCGCCGAGCCCGACCTGCCGATGGTGCTGCCGGCGTTCGGCGCCACCCCATCGGCGACGGTCGTCGCGGCGGTCGGGAAGGTGACCCCGCGGCTCGAGGCGGCGGACGCGTTCGTCGTGGTCACCCCGGAGTACAACCACAGTTATCCGGCCTCGCTGAAGAACGCGATCGACTGGCACCGCACGGAGTGGACGGCCAAGCCGGTCGCGTTCGTCTCGTACGGCGGGACTTCGGGCGGCCTGCGCGCGGTCGAGCACCTGAGGGCGGTCTTCGCCGAGCTCCACGCGGTGACGATCCGCGACACGGTCAGCTTCCACGGCGCCCACGCGCGTTTCGGCTCGGACGGAGCACCGACGGACGACGCCGCGGCGGTGGCGGCGAAGACGATGCTCGACCAGCTGAGCTGGTGGGCTCGGTCGCTGGCGGAGGCCAGGACGGTCCGGCCGTACCCCGGCGCCTGACTTCAGGTCGGCTTGACGGCCGACGATGGCGGGCATGACGGGGGAGCAGTTGCTCGCCCGCCTCGATCGGATCGACGTGCACCGCAGTGTCCACAGTAGACAAGCGGCGGGCGTCGCTCAGAACGCCTGGCACGTCTGGTACGGCAGCTGCACGTCCGTCCCGGAGAGCGCGATGGTGCCGTCGACGGAGTAGCTGCTCTGCGCCGCCAGCGCCGCGAACGCGGTGCAGGCCAGCTGGTTGATCCCGACGGCGGCGATCGGCCTCAGGGGGAACGAGAACGTGATCGCCGCCGGGGGGCCGGGGGTCAGCACGATCGGCCCGGACCGGGCCGGGAGGGCCGTCGCGTATCCGTCGGCCGCCTCGCCGGCGGTCGGTCCGGCCAGCAGCATCGACAGGGCGTTCTCGACGCCCACGGTGCTTCCGGTCGAGCGCGTCACCGGGGCCACCCGCCCGTCGATGACGAAGTAGAGGATCACGTCGGTGCCGCGACCGCTGCTGCCCGGGTTCCGCAGCGTCGGCGCCGGCCCGGCCGGGACGACACCGGTCGGTTTGATGCCGCACGCGCTCACCATCAGCAGCACCACGACCAGGACGAAGAGCTTCTTCACCGCGCCTCCACGAACCGGGCCGCCCGGGGCAGGCGCAGCTCGAAGCGCGCGCCCGTGCCGGTGTCGGCCGCGGTGATGTCGCCGCCGTGCAGCCGCGCGTTCTCGCGCGCGATGGACAGGCCGAGCCCGCTGCCCTCGGACCGCGCCCGGGCCGTGTCCGCCTTCGCGAAACGGTCGAAGATCCGGGGCAGCACCTCGCCGGGGATGCCCGGACCGTGGTCGGTGACGGTCAGCACGACGTCGCCGCCCTCCGCCCGCAGCACCACCTCGACCGGAGGCGCGCCGTGCCGCAGCGCGTTGCCGACGAGGTTCGCCACGACGATGTCCACCCGCCGCCGGTCGAGGGCGGCCGTGATCCCGGACGGGAGGTCGGTGACCACGTCGGAACCGGGTTCCCAGCCGCGCGCGGCGAGGCTGTCGGTGACGGCGGCGGCGACGTCCAGCTCCTCCCGGCGCAGCTCGGCCCGGCCGGCGTCGAACCGGGAGATCTCGATCAGGTCCTGCACCAGCCGGGTCAGCCGCTTCGTCTCCGCCGACACCAGCCGCGCGGCGACCGCGGTGTCCGCCGGCAGCTGGCCGGCGTCCTCGTCGAGGACGTCGGTCACGGCGTTCATCGCCGCGAGCGGCGTCCGCAGCTCGTGCGAGACGTCGGCGACGAACCGCCGCGCGTCGGCTTCCATCGCGCGCAGTGTGCCGACCGTGCGCTCCAGCTCCGCCGCGGTGTGGTTGAACGTCGTGACCAGCTGCGCGAGCTCGTCGGAGCCCTTGACGCGCAGCCGCACGTCGAGCCGTCCCCGGCCGAGCTGGTCGGCCGCGGTGTTCAGCGCGCGGACCGGCCGCAGCACCTGCCGCGCGGCCAGCAGGGCCACGCCCACCGCGAACGGCAGCGCGAGCGCGGAGACGAGCCAGGCCTGGCGGGCCAGTTCGTCGATCGCGGCCTGCTGCTGGACCAGCGAGGTCGTCGCGTAGACCTCGAGACCGCTCGTCGCGCCCGACCCGGTCTGCACCTGGAGCCCGACGTAGAACTGCGGGAACCCGTGGGCGTCGACCCGCTGGAACTGGATGTTCGTGCTGCTCGCCACGGTCCGGCGCAGTTCGGCGGGCACCTCGTCCGGCGACATGCTCGAAGACGAGTGCAGGTCGTGGTAGACGACCAGCGCGCCGCTGGGCTTGAGCGCGGTCGCGAACGCGTCGAGCGTGGCCTGGGACGGCGGCAGCGACACGGTCGGCAGGTACGCGACGATCTGGTCGCGCAGCTTCACCATCGTCTGGTCCTGGATGCCCTTGAGGATCGCGTTGCGCGCGGAGACGTAGCTCGCGCCGGCCGCGGCGGTGGCGCCGAGGATCATGATGACCGCGAAGGCGGCGACCAGCCGGGGCCGCAGCCCGGCCAGCCACGAGCGGACCTGCCGGATCACGACCGGCCGAACCGGTAGCCGAACCCGCGGACCGTCTGCACGTGCGCCGGTTTCGCCGGCACGTCTTCGATCTTCGCGCGCAGCCGCTGCACGCACGCGTCGACGAGCCGCGAGTCGCCGAGGTAGTCGTGGTCCCAGACGGCCGAGAGGATCTGCTGGCGGCTGAACACCTGGCCGGGCGTGCGCGAGAGCTCCAGCAGCAGCTTCAGCTCGGTCGGGGTCAGCGACACCGGGGCGCCGCGCTTGGTCACCTCGAGCGCGGCCCGGTCGATCACGAGGTCGCCGTGGCGTTCCGCGGGCTGCGGCGGCTCGTCCGGCCGCTCCGCGACGGCGCGGCGCAGCACGGCCCGGATCCGCGCGTCCAGCACGCGGGGTTCGACCGGCTTGGCGACGTAGTCGTCCGCGCCCGCTTCGAGCCCGGCCACGACGTCGAAGTCGTCGCTGCGCGCGGTGAGCATGATGATCGGGATCGGTCCCGACGCGCGCATCCGCCGGCACGTCTCGAAGCCGTCCATGCCGGGCAGCATGAGGTCGAGCACGACGATGTCGGGGTGCTGGTGCACGAGCACCTCGATGCCGAGCTCGCCCGACTCCGCGGTGTGCACCACGTGTCCCTGCCGGCGCAGGGCCAGTTGCAGGCCTTCCCGTACCGCCGCGTCGTCCTCTACCACCAGTACCTCGGCCACGGCGCCATTATTCGGAAAAGCGCACGTCGTGGCGACTCGGGCGGATCTTGTAGCAAAACCATGACATCGCCCTGACGGGATCTCGAAATGCCGGGTCCAGGCTCGAAGACATGGCAGTGATCATTTCCGAGGTACGCCCCGCCACTCCGCCGGCCGGGCGCCACGCGCTCGTGACCCGGGCCGTGTCCCGCACCGCCGTGCTCGCGGCGAGCGCGGCCGGGTTCGCCTTCGCCTTCGTCGCGGCCTACTTGCTCTTCGTCCGCACCGAGGCCGGCCGCGGCGTCGAGAACGGCGTCGTCCGCAGTGCCCAGACCGCGGGGACGACGGTGGAGTGGGCGAACCCGCTGCGCGACACCGACCTGGTGGTCGTGCTCGGCGGCGTCGCGGTGCTGCTGGTGGTGATCGCCCTGGCGCGGCGGCGGTTCGCACTGGGCGTGACGGCCCTGCTGATGCTCGCCGCGCCGCTGGTGGTGGCGCAGCTGCTCAAGCTGTACGTCCTGGACCGCCCGAGCACGGGCGAGAGGTTCGGCGTCGCGAGCCACAACAGCTTCCCCAGCGGGCACGTCAGCGCGGCGATGGCCGTGCTGGTGGCGCTCGCGATCGTCCTGCCGCGCCGCTTCCGCCCGCAGGCCCTGGTGGCCGGCGGGGTCGGCGTCGCCTGGGTCTCGGCCGCGGCCGTGGCGCTGGGCTGGCACCGGTTGAGCGACACCGTCGGCGGCTGTCTCCTGGTCGCCGCGGTCACCTGCGCCGGGGCGGCGGTGGTGTCCGCCCGCCGCCCCGACGGTGACCGGGTGCCGCTCGTGCCGGTGCTCTGCGGCTTGCTGGCACCGGTCGCGCTGGTACTGGCGGGGTACCTGATCCTCGGGACGGCGACCTCCGGCGCCGCCCAGTTCGTCGCCGCGATGGTGCTCGCCGCGTTCTCGGCGATGGCGGTGGTCCTGCTGCTCGTGATGCCGCTGAGGCGGGTGGCGTTCGACCCGGCGGAGGCCCGGGTCCGGCGGCTTCGGCGCCGCTGACTGCGCCCGGTCGGCTGTCCGGGCGGTCGGCTGGCGTGCCTGGAGGGTCGGTTCGCGTACCTCGACGGTCGGTTCGCGTGCTTGTGCGGGCATCTCCTGTGCTTGGGCGGGCATCACGCGTGATTGGAGGGGCATCACGTGTGATTGCTGGGTGGCGGGGCGGGCCAGTTTCGGGGGATTGGACCGCGACAGCGCGGCCGGCGGCGCCTAGCGTCGGTGGGGTGCATCCGAGGCTTGCCGAAGACCTGAACTCCCTGCCCGACCTGTTGGACGCTGCGCGGAAACTCGCCGGGGAAGCGCTTGCGGGGCTGGATGAGCGGCCCGCCGCCGTCCCGCCCGTCGGCGTGGCCCGCGCGCCGCTGCCGCTCGCAGGGGCCGGGGCCCGGGGTGCGCTGGAGGAGTTCTCGCACCGCTGGGAAGCCGGTTTCGCGGGCAGCGCCGGGCCTCGCTACCTCGGGTTCGTCACCGGGGGCGCGACCCCGGCGTCGCTGGCCGGCGACTGGCTCACCGCCGCCTACGACCAGAACCCCGCCAGCGGCATGGACTCCTCGGCCCAGGACCTGGAGCGCGAGACGGTCGGCTGGCTGGCCGAGCTGTTCGGGCTCGGCGCGGAGTTCTCCGGCGCGTTCGTCACCGGCGCCACGATGTCCACCGTCACCGGTCTCGCCATCGCCCGCGAATGGCTCGGCGAGCGCGCCGGGATCTCGGTGTCCGAAGACGGCGCCGCCGCGCTCGGCCCGGTCACCGTGCTGTCCGGCTCGCCGCATTCGAGCATCCTGAAGGCGTTGTCGTTCCTCGGGATGGGCCGGTCGGCGCTGCGGAAGGTGCCGGTGCTGCCGGGCCGCGAAGCCGTCGACGTCGCCAAACTGGCCGAGGCGCTCGAATCGCTCGACGGGCCGGCCATCGTCGTCGCGAACGCGGGCACCGTGAACACCGTCGACTTCGACGACCTGCGCGCGATCGCCGCGCTCAAGCAGCGGTACGACTTCTGGCTGCACGTCGACGCCGCGTTCGGCGGGTTCGCCGCGCTCGCGCCGGAGCACGCGGCGCTGACCGCGGGCCTCGACCAGGCCGATTCCGTGGTCGTCGACCTGCACAAGTGGCTCAACGTGCCCTACGACTCCGCCGTCCAGTTCACCCGCCGCCGCGACCTGCAGCTGCGCGTCTTCAGCAACAACGCCGCCTACCTGGGCGAGATCGGCGAGACCCCGGACTTCCTGCACCTCACGCCGGAGAACTCCCGGCGGCTGCGCGCCCTCCCGGCCTGGTTCTCGCTCGTCGCCTACGGCCGGGACGGGCACCGCGAGATCGTCGAGCGCTGCGTGTCGCTCGCCCGGGACCTCGGCGCACGTCTCGACGGCTCGCCCCACTGGCGGCTGCTCGCGCCGGTGCGGCTCAACGTCGTGTGCTTCGCCCCGGCCGAGGACGTCACGCAGGACCGGATCGACGCTCTCGTCCGCGCCATCGCCGAGGACGGGACCACCTTCCTCACGTCGACCGTGTACGGCGGCCGCCCCGCGTTGCGGGCCGCCTTCAGCAACTGGCGGACGACCCCGGCCGACGTCGACCGCGTCTTCGCCGCGCTCGAGCGCGTGACCGCCGGCTAGTGTCGGGCGTGGCAAGCTGTTCGACGTTCGGGGCGGCTGGAACCTGCGCCAGGAGAGCCCGGCCCGGGCAGCCCCTCCCGCGGCGACATGAATGAGTCATTCACCTCGTCCGGCGACATGAATGACTCATTCATGTCGCCGGACCAGCCGCCGCGACCCTCGGCAGATCCAGGTCCGATGCACCCGACGCCACCTTGGCGCGCAGGGCCGGGCCGCTGTCGACGAACCTCAGACACGCGACACTAGCTGCGGTCCGAGTTCGGCATCAGGTACTTCCACGGCGAGGCCCCGGCACCCAGTTCGCACGGCACGTGCACCAGCGCCGGCCGCCCCGCGGCGAACGCCTTGTCCAGCGCACCCCGCAGGTCGTCCGGGGTGCGCGCGGTCAGGCCGAGCGCACCGAACGTCTCGGCGAGCCGGGCGAAGTCCGGGTTGCGCAGCCGGCCGCCCAGCGCGCGGCCCTCGAACAGACGCTCCTGGTCGAGGTGGACGTTGCCGAAGGAGCCGTTGTCGAACACGACCGCCACCACGTTCAGTCCGTGTTGGACGGCCGTGGCCAGCTCCTGCGCGGCGAACATGAAACCGCCGTCCCCGGCCACCGACACCACCGGGCGGCCGGGGAAGGCCGCCTGCACGCCGAGGGCCGTCGGGTAGCCGAAGCCGAGCGTGCCCTGGTGGCCGCAGGTGACGAAGGTGCGCGGCGAGTAGACCTCGAACCCGAAGTAGGACGCGAAGCCGACCTGGCAGATCTCTTCGACGAAGAAGCCGTCGCGGGGCAGTACGTCCCGGATCGCCTTCAGGTACTCCAGTTCGGGCCCGACGTCGGCGAACCGCGCGGCCACGGTCGCCTTCAGCGCGGTGAACTCCGCGGTCCGGTCCGTCCGTTGTGGACCGGCGGCCTCGGCCAGCGCGGCCGTGGCGTCGGCGGCGTCGGCGACGATCGCGACGTCCGCGTCCAGCCGGGTCGTCTGCCGTGGGTCGATGTCGAGCAGGATCGTCTTGAGGCCGGCGGGCTTCTCCGGCCAGCGGAACCAGGACAGTTCCATCCGCGACCCGATGCCGATCACCACGTCGGTCTCCGCCCACCGCTCGAAGCCGGAGACGCAGGTGAAGCCCAGCGGGTGGTCGTCGCCGACGATGCCGCGCCCGCCGCGGAACGGCACCACCGGCGCCTGCAGCCGTTCGGCCAGCGCCCGGACCTCCGCGGCCGCGTGCCGGGCGCCGCCGCCCACCATGATCATCGGGTTCTTCGCGCCCGCCAGCAGTTCCACCGCCTCGGTGAGGGCCGCCGGGTCGACGGCCGGGCGGGGCAGTGGCAGCGGGCCGGCCGCTTCGGCGGGAGCGCGCAGCCCCAGCACGTCCCAGGGCACCGCCAGGGAAACCGGCCTCGGCCGCCCGCCCGCGGCCTCGCGGAAGGCGGTCGCGAGCGCGTCCGGGACCTCGACCGGGTGCTCGACCAGCGCCGACCACTTGGTGATCGTCCGCAGGGTGGCCAGCTGGTCGGGCATCTCGTGCAGGTGCCCGAGCCCGCGGCCGAGGTACGCGCGCGGGATCTCGCTCGTCAGGCACAGCACCGGCGCGCTGGCCCCGTGCGCCGAGAGCATCGCGGCCGAAGCGTTGAGCACACCGGGGCCGGGCACCACGGTGTAGACGCCGGTGCGGCCGGTCGCCTGGGCGTACCCGAACGCCATGTAGGCCACCGTCTGCTCGTGCCGGGCACCGATCACCCGGATGTGGTCGCCCGCGCGCGCCAGGCTGTCGAACAGGTCGTAGGTCTGCACGCCGGGCAGCCCGAAGACGGTGTCGACGCCGTGGGCCCGCAGCCCGTCGACGATCAGGTCGGCCGCGGTGGGTGCGGGCGGGGGAATCGGCATCGGCGCGGCCTCCTGGGCATCGTCCGTCGGCAGGATCATATATGGTTTCCTACATGATCAGCGCGTCCGCGGGAAGACCGATCACGAAGTCCCAGCTGGCCTACGAGACGATCAAGGCGAGGATCCTCGACGGCCGCTACGGGCCCGGCTACCGGCTGGTCCTCGACCAGATCGGCCGCGAGCTCGAGGTCAGCGCGGTGCCGGTCCGCGAGGCCCTGCGCCGGCTCGAGGCCGAGGAGCTGATCCAGTTCGAGCGGAACGTCGGCGCCCGGGTGGTGGCCATCGACCCCACGCAGTACCGGCACGCGATGCAGACGGTGGCGATCGTCGAAGGCGCGGCCACCGGGCTCGCCGCGCCGCTGCTCACACCGGAGGCCCTGGCCCGCGCCCGTGCGCTGAACGAGCGGATGCGCCGGAGCCTGGCCGAGTTCGACCCGCTCGCGTTCACGGCGCTGAACGCGGAGTTCCACGAGGTGCTGTTCAGCGCCTGCCCGAACCCGAACCTGGTCGACCTGGTGCAGCGCTGCTGGACCCGGCTCGCCGCGGTCCGCGACAGCACGTTCGCGTCCGTGCCGGGCCGGGCACCGAAGTCGGTCGAGGAGCACGAGCGGCTGCTCGCGCTGATCGACGGTGGAGGCGATCCGGCGGAGGTCGAGCGGTTGGCGCGGGAGCATCGGCTGGCGACTCTGGAGGCTTATCTCGCGCGGGGGCGGTGACGGCAGGCGACTTGCCGTGCGTGCCCCGCGTGGTGAGGGGACGAGGTCGCGCGAGAGAGATCGTCAGGGTGGCGTGGCCGGACGATTGCCGGGTGAGGGTTGCCCGGGCCGCCTGGGCAGTGTCAGGGTCGGGGATGCCGATCTTCTCCGCGCCGGATGGGACCGCGCTCGCCTTTCGCCTTTCCGGCTCCGGCGGTGAGCCTCTTGTCTGCCTGCCCGGCGGGCCCATGCGGGCCGGGGCCTACCTGGGGGATCTCGGCGGGCTCGGCGACCGGCGGCGGCTCGCCGTGCTGGATTTGCGGGGGACGGGGGACTCCGAGGCGCCCGGTGATCCCTCGACCTATCGGTGCGATCGGCAGGTCGAGGACGTCGAAGCACTGCGCAAGCACCTCGGCCTCGAGCGGTTCGACCTGCTGGGGCACTCGGCCGGAGCGAGCCTCGCCGTCCTCTACGCCGTCCGGTATCCCGGGCGGCTGCGCCGGCTCGCGCTCGTCGCGCCCAGTCCGCGGGCGGTCGGCTTGCAGCTGCCCGTCGCCGACCGGCGGCGGATCATGGCCCGGCGTGCCGGCGCCCCCTGGTTCGACGCGGCCGCCGCGGCCTACGAGGCGATCGCCGCCCGGACGGCGACCCGCGCCGACTGGGCCGCCATGGCGCCGATGTACTACGGCCGCTGGGACGACGCCGCCCGGCGGCACCAGGCCGCCGAGCCCGGTCAGCGCAACGGCGCCGCCGCGCGCGTCTACAACGCCGACGGTGCTTTCGAACCCGGGCGCACCCGGGCCGCGCTCGGTGCCGTCGAGGCTCCCGTGCTGGTGCTGGCGGGTGAGCTGGACTGGATCGCCAGCCCGGCGGTCGCCGTCGAGTTCGCCGCGCTGTTCCCGGATGCGCGGGTCGTCGCCCTGTCCGGCGCCGCGCACTATCCCTGGCTGGACGACGCGGCCGCGTTCGTGTCAGCCGTGGCGGGCTTCCTGACCTGAAGCCGGGTTCCGGCGCGGTTTGATGCGGACCGCCGGCAGCTCCGGAGCCGGCAGCCGCTGCGGGGTGCCCGTACAGCCGGTGACGCTGCCGAACTGGTCGGACTCCGCCTGCCAGGCCTCGCGGAAGGCGACGATCTCCTCGTGGGTCCGGCCGACGAAGTTCCACCACATCAGGATCTCTTCGTCGAACGGGGTCCCGCCCAGCAGGAGGAACCGGGCCGGCGCCGTGCCCCGGTTGCTCAGCGTCAGGGAGCGCACGCCGATGCCGATGTAGCCCAGCTCGCCCGCGCGGACGCGGGTGCCCGCGACGACGACGTCGCCGGTGTCGGCCAGGATGCCGTGCTCGAAGCGGGGGTCGACGCCGAGCGACATGTGGGCGTCCGGGCCCAGCACGATCTCCGCGCCCAGGAGCGGGGTGAACGTCGGGATCGGGGAGGTGCGCCCGGCCAGCGATCCGAGGAACACCCGGATCTCGGCGCCCTCGATCCGGTTCACCGAGGGCACGTAGTGGTCGAAGGCGCGCGCCGTGTGCCGGTGCCGCTCGGGCAGCGCCACCCAGAGCTGGACGCCGTGCAGCGTCTTCGTGGCGCCGGTCGAGACCTCCGAGTGGCAGATGCCGTGCCCGCCGGTCATCAGGTTCAGCTCGCCGGGGCGGATCACGGCGTGCGTGCCCAGGCTGTCGCGGTGCTCGATCTCGCCGGCGAACAGCCAGCTCACCGTCTGCAGGCCGGTGTGCGGGTGCGGGGCGACGTCCATCGCGCCGGTCGCGTCGGTCGGGCCGTAGTGGTCGGCGAAGCACCAGGCGCCGATCAGCGACCGCGACCGCTGGGGGAGCGTCCGCCGGACGCGCATCGCTCGCGGGCCGCCCAGGGGCACCTCACGCGGGGTGAGGATCTCGAGGGCCGGGTGCTCGGGGTCGGCGGTCGTGGCCCGGTCGCCACAAGCGAGCTCGGCGGGGGCGGCCTCGGTGTTGCTCATGTCCGCCACGGTAGTCGCGTGCCCCGCCCGCACTCGGTCTCGGTGAGCGGACGGGAGGCCCCGGGTGGGTCGGGCCGCGAGGCGCGGGGACGGCCGTGTTCGCTTTGTGGAGTTGTCAATCTTCGCGCCGCCGGGTCAGGCGGCGTGGTGCTGCTGCTGCGCCGTGACGACCGCCCGGCCCTCGGCCGTCAGGATCGCCGGGACCAGCTCGCCCGGCAGACCGGGGCGGCCCGCGCGGACCAGGCCCTGGTGGGCCAGTGCGTGCGCGGCGAACTGGTCGCCGCACGACAGGCCGTCGATGAACAAATCGGGCTCGCTGCTGCAGGAGACCCGGCCGCGGCCCACACCGACCGCTCGCAGCATCGCCAGCATCCGGTGGTTCACCAGGGGGCGCACGGCCGGCGTTGCGGTCTGTTCGTTCCCGTTCATCTCGGTCCCTCCCGCTCGTGGTTCGACCTCGTCCTACCCATGCGTCGAACCAGCTGACGGGATTTCGACAGCACATCCGGAACCGGCCCGGCCAGAAGCGTCCGTCCATCGTCACCGCCGCCGGTCGAGCCCGGGTCGATTTCCCGTCGACGGCGTTCGGACGCCGGACGAGCCCGGAAGGGCTCAGAACGGAGGCGACCCGGCGACCGCCGGCTCCGGTGTCCACGAACTGCTCGCCTCGCCGCCCGCGGCCCGGCTGAGCCTGGTCACCTTCGCCGTGGCGTACCGCAGGGCCGGGCCGATCTCGTCGACGTCCAGCTCCGTCACGGTGCGCTTCTCGCCCTCCTTCGTGTCGTACGACCGCTGTCTCAGCCGGCCGTGGACGAGCACGCGGGCTCCGCGGCCGAGCGACTCCGCGACGTTCTCCGCGTACTGCCGCCACAGGCTGCAGCGCAGGAACAGCGCCTCGCCGTCGCGCCAGGCGCCGGACTCGCGGTCGAACGTGCGCGGCGTGGACGCGACCGTGAAGTTCGCGACCGCGGCGCCGGACGGGGTGAACCGCAGCTCGGGGTCGGTCGTCAGGTTGCCGACCACGGTGACCAGCGTTTCGCCTGCCATCGGTCTCCTCCTTCTCCTCCGGGTGCGGGGTGCACCGCTCTCGCCGACGAGGAGAGCACGGGGGTCCGACAGTTCCGGGCCGGGCGACGAGATGCCGACACCCGGCCGGGCTGGTTTCCTGCCGCCATGCCGACGGCGTTTCAGAAGGAGCTGGGCACGCTCGCCCACCGGCTGGCGGACCTGTGCGCGCTGGTCGCGAACGCGTTCGAAGAGGCCACCCGTTCCGTCCTCGAAAGTGACCACACGCTGGGCGGACGGGTGCGGGAAGACGTTGCCGCGATCGCCGCGCTCGGGGCCGCGTGCGAGGACCAGGCGTGTGCGCTGCTGGCCCTGCACGCGCCGCGGGAGGAGGACGTGAAGGCGGTCGTCGCGGCCGCCCACACCGCCGCGGATCTCACTCGGATGGGTGGTCTTGCGCGGGAGGTCGCGGAGCCGCGGCGGGTGCCGGTGGACGTGCGGCCCGCGCTCGGGCGGCTGGGCGGGCACGCGGTGGCGGCCGCCAGGGCGTTGCAGGGGCTGCTCGCCGGGGAAGGTGACGCCGGGGTGGGCGACGCCGTCGCGCTCGCCGTGGCGGCGGAGCGGGGGCTGCGCGAACAGGCGCGCGAGGGTGGCGCGGCGGCCGCGGTCGACGTGGTGCTGCTCGCGGCGGTTTACGGCCGGTTCGCCGGGATGTCGGCCCTGATCGCGCGCCGGGCCACGCGGTTCGCGCCGGTCGGTGCCTGACGCGCCGGCCGCAGGTAGCCCTCGCCTGATTGCGGGGAGGTCGGTAAAGCGAGTTTTGTGCCTGATTGTCCGAAAAGGACGGCCCAGGCTTCCGACCCCCGAGGCCGGTCAGTGACAGTTCCGGCGCTCGAGCGTCGGCCGGATCAGCTGCCCTGGTGGGGAAACTGACCCTGCTGGGGGAACTGGCCCTGCTGCGGATACTGCTGCTGAGCCCCCTGCGACGGGTGCTGCGGCTGCGGGAAACCCTGCGGCTGGGACGGGTGCGGCGCCTGCTGGAAGCCCTGCGGCGCCCCCTGCTGCGGGAAACCCTGCGACGGCGGCTGCTGCGGGTACCCCGGCGCCTGCTGCTGCCCCTGCTCCTCCTGCGCCTGCAGGCGGACGGCGTCCTCCTTCGGGATCCGGTTCTCGATCCCGCAGAACGTGCACTGCGCGGAGTACTTGACGCCGATCGGGAAGAGCGGGATGAAGAAGAGGGTGAACTTCGTGACCGCCTTGCGCACCGCGTGCGAGGCGGGGTTGCCGCACCGGCCGCACAGGAAGGTCGTCATCGCCAGCACGTAGATCCGCGTTCGCCAGCCCCAGATCAGCATCGGTACTTCTTTCTCCCAGGTCCTGTGTTCGCCGCGCAGCCTCGCACACCGGTGCGCCGCCGCGTGGCGGTTTCCCCGAACTCGGGGGCTAGATTGTGATCATGCCGAGCGATTTCGCCCTCAAGACCATGAACGCCGTGCACCGCGGCCTGATCAAGCTCACGGGCGGCCGGGTGGGCTGGCACGCCGCCATGCCGGTCCTGGAGCTCACCACCACCGGCCGCAAGAGCGGGCAGCCGCGGTCGGTCCTGCTGACTTCGCCGCACCAGGAAGGCGACACGCTGGTCGTCGTGGCTTCGCGCGGCGGGGACGACACGCACCCCGCGTGGTTCCTCAACCTGCGCGACAACCCGGCCGTCGAGGTGTCGCTCAAGGGCGCCCCGAAGCGGCCGATGCACGCGCGGGTCGCCGACGCCGACGAACGCGCGAAGCTCTGGCTGAAGATCTCCGGCGACTTCAAGAACTACGCGCAGTACCAGACGAAGACCGAGCGTGAGATCCCGCTCGTCTTCCTCGAACCGCGCTAGGTCCGCGCGGTCAGGTACGCCGGGTCCGGGCCGGGGATCGCCTGGTCCGGCACCCCCGCGAGCAACTCGCTCATCGCGTGGAAGTACGGCGGTGCGGCGACCGTGCCGCCGAACGCGCCGTGGCCGCAGTCGCCCAGGTGCACCGGTGTGCCCGGGCAGATTTCGCGCGGGCGCGGGCCGTCGGCGAACACCATCGACGAGACCGCGTAGCCGTCGACGCCGCCGACGAACGCCACGGACTCGCTCTGCTGCGTCGTGCCGGTCTTGCCGATGTCGGGGCGGGTCCAGCCGGCCGCGTGGGCGGCCTGGGCCGACGTGCCGTCCGTCGTGTCCTTGCTCAGGCCCGCCTCGAGGGTGTTCGCCACGCCGGCCGGGATGACCTGCTCGCACGCTTGCTGCTGCACCGGCACGGCGTTCCCGTTCCGGTCCGTCACCGACAGGATCGGGTTCGGTGGGCACCAGACACCGCCGCTCATCAGCGTCGCCGAGACGTTCGCCATCTCCAGCGGGCTGACCGGGCTGTTGCCCAGGGTGAACGACAGCAGGTTCCGGAAGTACTTCGACTGCGGCTCGTTGTACTGCGGGTTGCTCGACGCGGGGTTCGGCGCGGCCCCGGCGTCGTTGGTCGCGAGGGTGTTCCGCAGGCCCAGCTTGTACGCCATGTCGAGCACGGCGGGCATCCCGACCTGGCTCTCGAGCCCGACGAAGGCGACGTTCGGCGACGTCGCGAGACCGTCGGCGAGGGTGATCGGGTCGGCGTAGTGACCGTCGTTGTGGACGGTGTAGCACGCCGTGTGCGCGTCGGCGTCCGGCGGCGTGAAGCACTGGCTGTCCGGGTTGGGCAGCGGCGTCTCCAGGCCCGCCTTGCCGGTGACGAGCGCCGCGGCCGAGGTGAAGATCTTGAACGACGAACCCGCGCCGAACTCGTTGCTGGCGTCCGCGACGATGTCGGTGGACGTCTCGCCCTGCGCCGGGTCCGTGCCGTAGTTGCGGTTGGCGACCATGGCGAGCACCTGGTGGCCGCCCGAGCCCGGCTGCACGACGGCGAAGGTGTTCGCCACGCCGTCCTGCGTGGTCGGCACGTTCGCGTCGACGGCGTCCTTCGTCACCTGGGAGACGCGCGGATCGAGGGTGGTCTTGACCGTGTAGCCGCCGGTGGCCAGCTGGTCCGCGGTGAACCCGGCGTGCACCAGGTAGCTTTCCGCGTACGCGCAGAAGAACCCCGCGTCCGGCGCCGCGCCCATGCACGTTCCGGACGGTGTGACCGGCCCGTTCGGCAGCAGCCCGAGCGGTGCCGCCTTCGCCGTGGCCGCGTAGGACGCCGGGAGGGAGCCGTTGGTGACCATGGCGTCGATGACGAGGTTGCGCCGCTGCAGAGCCTTGTCCGGGTGCGTGTACGGGTTGTAGACGCTGGGGTTGTTCACCATTCCGGCGAGCAACGCCGCCTGCGGCACGGTCAGTTTGTCCGCCGTCGTCCCGAAGTAGGCTTTCGCCGCGGCGCCGACCCCGTACACGGTTCCGCTGAATTCGACCACGTTGAGGTAATTCGCCAGAATGTCGTCCTTGCTCGTGGTGTCGTTGAGCTGGACGGCCATTTTCGCCTCACGCAGCTTGCGCGCGAGCGAGTCTTCGCGGTCTTCCTGCTGCGCGATCGGGTTGTTCCGGTCGACGACGTTGACGAGGTAGTTCTTGACGTACTGCTGGGTGATCGTCGACGCGCCCTGCAGCGACCCGCCGGCGCTGTCGTTGACCGCTGCGCGGAGCATGCCCTGCAGGTCGACGCCGCCTTCGGTGTAGAACCGGCGGTCCTCGATCCCGATGATGGCGGCCTTCATCGTCGTCGCGATACCCGCCGGGGTCACCGGCAGGCGGTACTGCGCGTACAGCGTCGCGATCGGCGTGCCGTCCCGGTCGGTCACCGTCGTGGTCAGCGGCGGATCGGCGGCGGCCAGCTGGGCGGAAATGGCGTCGACCGAATCGCTGACCTGATTCGACAACAAGCCCGCGCCGATGGCGGCGGGCGCCGCCGTCCCGGCCACCAGAATTCCGGCGAGCACGCACAATCCGACAAAGGGGACCACGCCCCGGCCACGATTCACGGAATCAAGATTAGGCATTCCGCGATAAAGGTTCCGTTCGGTGAGACATGTGCCTCACCGGGCCAACCTGCCGAGCAGTGCCGAAGCGACGGCGATCGCGGCGACGGTCGCCGCGGCCAGCACGCCGAAGTCGAGTCCGAGGTGCGACGGGGTGCCGATCAGCAGCCCGCGCAGCGCGTCGACCTGGTAGCTCAGCGGGTTGACGTGGCTGAGCACCTTCAGCCACGACGGCATCAGGTCCACCGGGTACAGGGCGTTCGAGCCGAAGAACAGCGGCATCGTGATCGCCTGGCCGATGCCCATCAGCCGTTCCCGCGACAGCACGATCCCGGCGATCACGATGGACAGGCAGCAGAAGAACGCCGACCCGAGCACGAGCACGACGGCCATCGCCAGCAGCTTCAGCGGGTTCACGGTCAGCCCGACGCCGAGGATCGCCGCCAGGATCAGCACCATCAGGGCCTGCACGAGCGCGCGGACACCGGCGGCGAACGCCTTTCCGGCGACGAGCGCGGCGCGCGGGGTCGGGGTCACCAGGAGCTTGGCGAGCACGCCCGCGTCGCGCTCCCAGATGATCTGGATGCCGTAGAAGATCGAGATGAACAACGCCGACTGCGCGAGGATGCCGGGCGCCAGGTAGTCCAGGTACGGCGTCGAGCCGGTCGGGATCGCGCGCAGGCGCGTGAACGTCTCCCCGAAGATCAGCAGCCACAGCGCGGGCTGGATCGCCCGGGTGAGCAGCTCGGTCTGGTCGCGGCGCAGCTTCTGCAACTCCACCAGGCACATCGCGCCGACGCGGGCGGCGAGGATGCGCACCTGGCGCAGCGGACCGGGGTCAGCCGAGACGGCGGGCGGTGCGGCGAGCGGCACGGACACTGCGGATCCCTCCTTCGTCGGTCTCGAGGCGGTCGCCGGTGACCGCCCGGAACACGTCGTCCAATGTGGACCCCGGGCCGAGGTCGGTCTCGAGGTCGGCGGGGGTGCCCAGCGCCCGGATCCGGCCGGTGTGCATGAGCGCGACGCGGTCGCAGTACTGCTCGGCCTCGTCCATGTAGTGCGTGGTGACGAGCACGGTCATGCCGGTGTCGGTGCGGATCTGCGTGATCCGCTCCCACACGGCCGAGCGGGCGACCGGGTCCAGCCCGATCGTCGGCTCGTCGAGGATCAGCAGCCGGGGCGAGCTGACCAGGGCCTGGGCGAGCTCGAGCCGGCGGATCATGCCGCCGGAGTAGCCCTTCGCGACGCGATCGGCTTCGTCCGCCAGTCCGACGAGGTCGAGGGCGCGCCGGACCTCGGCGTCGCGTCGCGCGCGCGGCACGTCGAAGAGCCGTGCGAACAACGCGACGTTCTCGCGGCCGGTCAGCGCGCCGTCGGCCGACAGCTGCTGCGGGACGTAGCCGATCAGCCGCCGCACGGCCATCCGGCGGCGTGCGACGTCGACGCCGAAGACCGTGATGCGGCCCGGCGTGGTGGGCAGCAGCGTGGTGATCATCCGCAGCGTCGTCGTCTTGCCGGCGCCGTTCGGGCCGAGCAGGCCGAACACCTCGCCGGGCGAGATCTCCAGGTCGACGCCGTCCACCGCCCGGGTCGTGCCGAACGAGTGGCTCAGGTCGGTGCACCGCACCGCGGGTTCGGTCATGGCTGCTCCTTCAGGATGCCCATGAGTTTCTCGAGCGCCGGCAACGCCTGTTCGATCGCCGCCGTGTCCTCTTCGGACAGTCCGGTGAGCGCTTCGGCGACGAGCCCGGTCCGGGCGCGCCGCCACGACGCCATCCGGTCGCGCGCGGCGTCGGTGACCTCCAGCCGGGCCGCGCGCCGGTCGGCGGGGTCGGCTTCGCGGCGCAGCAGGCCGGCGTCGACGAGCTGGTTCACCAGCGTGCTGACCGAGTTGGCGGCCAGGTGCAGCTCGCGCGCGGCCGCGGCGACGCCGACGCCGGGCTGGTCGGCCACCACGCGCAGGACCTCGACCTGCGCGCCGGGCAGCGGGAAGCCGGGTACGTCGGCGCGCACCCGGCGGCGCACCACCCGGCGGATCCCCTGGACGGCGCCGAGCAGCCGTTCGGCGAGTTCGGTCATGCCGTCAAGGTAGCTCTGACTCAGATCTATTAGCAACGCTAAATGTCTGGTAGGGGAGAAATGGGCGGAACTCAGTCCGGCAGGCGCGCGGCTTCGGCGAGGGCCAGGTCGAGCAGGCCGGGGAAGCGGGCGTCGAACTCTTCGCGGCGCAACGCGTTCAGCCGCTGCGTGCCGCTGTCCCACTGCTTCAGCAGGCCGGCCGCGCGGAGGATCTTGAAGTGCCGGGACGCTGCGGGCTTGCTGACCGGCGGCATGATCGCGCCGCACGACTGGCCGGGTTCGCGCGCGAGGGCGGCGACCATGGCCAGCCGGTGCGGGTCGCGCAGGGCTTCCAGGGCCTCGGGGAACGAAACGTCTTCGAGGGCAGGGTGCTCCAGGGGGGTCGCGGTGCGGCTGGCCATGGTCCGAGTATCCCTGGTTGCCGGGACGCGGCCGGCTGTGCCATGGTCGATGTTAGCCAATCGATTAACATGAGGGAGTCGGCGGTGCGCGTCTACCGTCCCGAATCCGGACGCCTGGTCCGGCACGAAGAGCCCGTTCCCGAACCGCAGCGCGGGGAGGTGCTCGTCCGGGTCAGGGCGACGTCGCTGAACTACCGGGACCTGCTCATCCTCGACGGCGGCCACTTCACCAACGGGCCCGGGAACCTGATCCCGGTGTCCGACGCCGCGGGCGAGGTCGCCGCGGTCGGCGACGGCGTGACGCGCTTCGCCGTCGGGGACCGGGTGATCAACGCCTTCCACTCGAACTGGATCGCCGGACGGCTGCCGGACGCCCTGGTCGGTTACGGGAACGGCCAGGACGGCTGGCTCGCGGAGTACCGCACCGTCGGCGAGCACGCGCTCGTCGCGCTGCCGGATTCCCTGAGCTACGAACAAGGGGCGACGCTGCCGTGCGCCGCGGTCACCGCGTGGACGTCGCTGAACGGCGGGACGCCGCTGCGTCCGGGCGAGGTCGTGCTGACCCTCGGCACGGGCGGCGTGTCGTTGTTCGCCCTGCAGCTGGCCAAGCAGCACGGCGCCCGGGTCGTCGCGACGACGTCGAGCGCGGCGAAGGCGGCCAAGCTGACCGGACTCGGCGCCGACGTCGTCATCGACTGCACCGCGACGCCCGAGTGGGGCAAATCCGTCCTCGACGCGACGGACGGCCGGGGCGCGGACCGGATCGTCGAGGTCGGCGGGCCCGGCACGTTCGCGCAGTCGCTCGTCGCGGCGGGGACGCACCACGCCGACATCGCGCTCGTCGGGTTCGTCGGCACCGGGGGCGCCCCGGTCGACTTCATGGACCTCTTCCGCAGCGGCGCGACCGTGCGGAAGATCTGGGTCGGCAGCCGCGAGGACACCGAGGACCTCGTCCGGTGGCTCGCGGTCCGCCTGATCGAGCCGGTCGTCGACAGCGTCTTCCCGTTCGACGACGCCGTCGCGGCGTTCGACCGGTTCCGGAGCCGCCGCAACCTCGGGAAGGTCGTCGTTTCGGCGGCGTGAGGCGAGAGGGATACCGCTGATCGGCTGAACCTGACTCGGAGTGACCGTTCGGCGGCGAAGTGCTGCCGTTCGCCGCGTGATCGCGGGGTTCCGGTCCGGAACCGGTGGCCGCGGGCGCATGCTGTCCTTTCCGACCCCGCGTCCCCGTGCCTGACGTCCACTGTGGACATTGCCAGTGCGCCCGGCCCGGCGGTCTTCTCGACCGGAGATAGGACACACCGCCCGTGACCCTGCTGGACAGCAAGCTCGTCCGCTGCTGGACGTCCCGTCCGCACCTGCAGTCCCTCTACACCCTCGCCGCGGCCGCCCCGCGGATGCGCGCCGCGCTCGGCCTCACGCCCACCGGCGGCGGCACCGTCGGCTTCAAAGTGGACGGCGACGCCCTGGCCCGCACCGAGGCGGAGCTGATCGCCGCGACGTCGGCCCGGCTGCCGGTGCACCCGCTGGTGACGCAGGATCTCCACGGTCGCTCGACGGTCCGCTGCTGGCGGCGCAACCGCGACCTGCGCGTGCTGACCGCCGACCTGGTCGACGTCGCGGACCGGCTGACCCGGGCGGGCTACGGCGGCTGCCTGCGGTCCGCGAGCGTCGAGTTCGCCGAGCCGACCGGGCGCCGCGACCGCAAGCTCGCGCTGGTCTACCTGTTCGACCGCGGCACGTTCCACACCGCGCCCGCCGCCGGCACCGCACCCCTCGACCGCGCGCTCGAGCTGCGCGCCCGGGCCGCGCTGCACGGCGCGCTGCCGTTGGAACCGCACGCGCACCGCCGGTTCGTCGTCTGAAATTCCCGCGTTTGTCGAGGTCACGGGCCTCCGCGATGACGCGCGCCAGGCCATGGAGTTCTACGAGTGCATCTTCGGCGGCACCCTCACGGTGAACACGTTCGGGGAATTCGGATCACCCGAAGGGGCGGACGCGGAGAAGATCATGCACGCCCAGCTGGTGGCGGAAAACGGCTTCAGGCTGATGGCCGCGGACACGCCGACCGGGATGGACCACACCCCGGGCACGAACATTTCGGTGCCTGCATCGACAAGTTCGGCATCCCGTGGATGGTCAACGTCGTCCATCAGGCGTAACGGGGCGTTGCAGCCCGAGCCCGCGTCGGTGACGATGAGGGGCCGGCGTGCTTCCGCGCCGGGGCGAAGGAGGCCCGATGACGGGTTCCCCCTGGACGTGCGCACAGTGCGGCGCGGTCAACGACCCCGCGGCCGGGCGGTGCGGTACCTGCGCGAGCCTGGCCCCGGGCCGGGCTCGCGCGCGGGCGCTGTGGGTGCTGCTGACCCTGATGCTGGTCGCCGGCGTCGCGATCGGCGGCGTTCTGCTGTTCACCGGGCGCTCGAAGCCCACGCCGGACGCGGCCGGGCCGTTCCCGTCGTACACGACCCCCGCCCTGCCGACGACCAAGACCGTGGTCACGACCGCGAACGCCCTCACCCCGCCGGTCACGCCGTCGACGTCCACGCCGACGTCGACCTCGGCCACACCGGTGGGGAAGCCGTGCCCGGGCGACGCTGCCCGGTACCTGCCGGGTGGCCAGGGGACGGCGCTGCTGGTGGCGCAGACCGCGAAGTCCCTGATCACGATCTGCCAGGTGCCCGACGGCCGGATCTTCTACGACGGCCAGGCCCGCGGTCAGGCGGCCTCGGACGACACCCACATCGCGCTGCCGGCCCAGGCTTCGGGCGACGGTTTCGTCGCGAAGAACGGCGACTACACCTACCAGGTCGGCGGCGGCAGGCTCGTCGTCTCGTCCGGGTCCGGCGTGCTCTCGGACGACGAGCTGACGACGGTCGGCTGAGCGCTTGCTCAGGATGTGGGAGTGCCGCCGCGAGGCCGGCGGTTTCGAGCATCCTGGTGCCGTGGATTCTCCGCTGGACAACCCGACTCGGGCGTCGCTGACCGGCCCGCACGCCCACTTCGCGGAACGGCGTGGACGCGTGCTGCGCTACCCCGTGGACGTCGCTCCCTTCCTCGCCCTTCCCGATGCTCCCGAAGAGCGGGACTGGCTGGACGTCGCCGAGCTGGCCGGGCCGGGAGCGGTCGTCGTGCTCGCCGGCACCGCCGCGCGGCCGCCGTCGGGCTGGGAAGTGCTCGATGCGCTTCCCGGCGTCCAGCTCGTCGACGAGGGCGTCGCGGCCGCGCGGGACCCGGAAGCCGTCCGGCTGGGGCTCGCGGACGTGCCGGAGATGCTCGACCTCGTCGAGCGGACGAAGCCGGGGCCGTTCCGGAAGCGGACCGTCGAGCTCGGCACGTACCTCGGGATCCGGCGGAACGGCGCACTGGTCGCGATGGCCGGGGAGCGGCTGCACCCGCCGGGCTACACCGAGATCAGCGCGGTCTGCACGGACCCGGCGTACCGCGGGCAGGGCCTCGCGACCCGGCTCGTCCTCGCCGTCGCGGCGGGCATCCGCGAGCGCGGCGAAACGCCGATGATGCACGCGGCCGCGAGCAACACCTCCGCGATCCGCCTCTACCTCTCCCTCGGGTTCGCCCAGCGGCGGCGGCCGGACTTCGTCGCGGTCCGCGTGCCCGGCTAGTGTCGTGCGTTGCAAGGTGTTCGACGTTCGGGGCGGCGGGAACCTGCGCCAGGAGAGCCCGGCCCGTGCAGGCCCCGGCCGCGATGCAGTGAATGACCCATTCACCTCGTCCGGCGACATGAATGACTCATTCATGTCGCCGGACCAGCCGCCGCGACCCTCGGCAGATCCAGCTCCGATGCACCCGACGCCACTTCGGCGCGCAGGGCCCGGGCCGCTGTCGACGAACCTCAGACACCCGACACTAGGCGCCGGTCGAGGAGCCCGGCCGCACGATCATCAGCACCGTCACCGCCGCCCACAGCAGGTTGAACACCCCGGTGACCATGGCGAGCCGGCCCAGCTTGTCCGAAGTGGACTCTTCGGTCAGCAGTCGTCGCTGCCGCGGCAGCACCAGCACGGCGAGCACCGCGGCCGCGACGGCGGTCAGCCCGATGGACACGAGCAGCCACGGGTCGCCCATGACGTGCATCATGCCCGCGACGCCGAAGCCGAACACCGGGACCGCGATGGCGGCGTAGGCGTACACGCGGCAGATCCGGTGCAGCATCCTCGCGATCTCGAGGTTTCCCTTCCGGACGGCGGCGGGGAACATGCTGGCCGCGACGGCGACCGGGCCGACGGCGAGCACCGCCGCCAGGACGTGGACCGAGAGCAGGAATTTCGACACGCGCCGAAGTTATCCGCTCGCCCGCGGGCCCGGCAGTGGCTGGAATGCCAAGAGCCACCGAGATCCGGCCAAGGGTGTCCGGATGTCGAATCCGGCGGTCCCCCTTCGACGAACAGGCAGAGAAAGGGGATCGCGATGACCGCCACGACGTGCACCACCACCCGGGTCCGCAGCCTGCCGGTCCTGCTCGCCACCGAAGACGACGCCGAGGACATGGGCCTGCTGGCGCCGGACGACCGCCTGACCTGCCACGTGCACGGCCGGTGGATCCACCAGTGCGTCGCTTCGCCGACGCACGTCAGCCCGGTCACCCGGCACCGCTGGTGCCGCGGCTGCCGGACCGCGCTGTCCGTCGCCGTCGACGAGCTTTCGCTCGGGGTTTCGATGACCTGCCCGCGCTGCGGCCACGGCGGCAGCGCCGCCACCACCCGGCTGACCGCGGCCTGCCGCGCGAGCCTGGCCGCCGAACGCGACGCCCGGCGCGCGGCCTGACGGGACCAGGGTGGGCAGGCGATGCGGCAGTTCACGCTGCACCACGACGACGTCACGATCCCGGTGTCCCGAGGCGGCCGCGGCCGGCCACTCGACCGGTGTCCCGGCCTGAGCTCGACCCAGGCCTATCTGCGGGAACTGGCCGAGCTGCTGCGGCGCGACCACGACGTCGTGACCTTCGACCTGCGGGCCACGGCCTCGCGTCGCCGTCCGGCCGCTGGGCGCGGACCTGGCGCTGCACTACGCCGCGGCGCACCCGGCACCGTCGGCCGGCTCGTGCTCGTCGACGGGGCGAACCCCGTGCCGGAGCCGTTCCTCACCGAGGCCGACCTGCCGGTGTTCCGCGCGATGCGGGACGCCATGGCGGCGGAGAACGAGGCTCGCCGGGGCACCGCGCGCCAGGTGCTGCTCACCGGGCCGGAGAACCTCGACCTGAACGTCGAGATCGACGAGGTCCGCTCGCACATCCTGGACCGGTACCGGGACATCGACTGCCCGATCGGCATGATCATGTCCACGGCGATGGCGGGGGAGGGCGGCGAAGGCCTCGCCGTGCGGTGCAACCGGAACTGGCGGGCCGGCGTCGAACGGCTCGTCCGGGCACGACCGGACATCGCCACCTCGTGGCTCGACGCCGACCACGGCCTGGTCTTCACCCACGCCCCGGAGATCGCCCGGATCGTTTCGGTCTAGCTCGGCACCCACATGGTCACGCGGGTGCCGCGGCCCGGCTGGGAGTCCACCGTGCCGTGCCCGCCCACCTCCGCCAGGCGGGCCACGATCGACTGGGTGATGCCGAAGCCCGGGGGCCGCTCGCGGACGTCGAAGCCGTCGCCCTGGTCGCGGGCCACCACCGCGATCCCGCCGTCGCGCTCCTCCACGCGCAGCACCACCTGCTTCGTCCCGGAGTGCTTCACCGTGTTGCGCAACGCTTCCCGCACTGCCTCGCACATCGCCGTGCGGCGGTCCTGGGACAGCTTGTGGTCGTCCGCGAAGTCCGCGGCGACGAGCTGGGTGCGCAGGCCGTCGCGGGCCATCTCCGTCGCGACGTCGGCCAGTTCGACCGCGAAGCCGCGCGTCGTCCCGTTCGGGACCGGCTCGGTGATCTGGCGGCGGATCTCGGCCGCCTCCGCCTTCGCCACCGAGCGCACCTCGGACAGCCGGCTCACGGCGTGGGCGTCGTCGCCGGGTGCCGAGATGGCCAGTGCTTCCAGCGTCTGCAGGACGCTGTCGTGCATGATGCGCCGCGTCCGCCGGCGCTCGGCCTCGCGCCCGCGCCGGATCCCGATGTCGACCGCGAACCGGGTTCCTGCGCCGAGCAGGATGAGGATGCCCGCGGCGAGCACGATCGCCACCCCCAGCGCGATCATGCAGCCGATCGAGCGCGTCACGGAGAGCTGGTCGGTCAGCGGGAGGCCGCCGGCCAGCGTGAGCGCCGCCCGAAGCGGGACGGCCGCCACGAGCAGCCACAGCGCCGACGGCAGCCCGGACGTGCCCGCCCACATGGCCACCGCGCCGACCAGCCAGGTCCACGACACGTCGACCGCGAACGGCTGCACCGACGCCGGGGCCGTCGCCGCGACGGCGAAGTTGAGCGCCACGCCGACGGCCAGGTCCAGGGCGAGGGCGCGGCCGGTGAGGCGGGCCCGCAGCCCGCCCGAGCGCAGCACCCAAGCCACCGCGGCGGTGTTGGCCGCGACGGCGAACACGGTGGCCGCCAGCACCGGCCCGAGCCCGAGCCGCCCGTTGGCCGCGGCGAACCCGATGAACACCTTGACGAACGCCGCGATCCGGTAGGCCAGCGGCACGACGACCCAGTAGCGCGCGGCGCGGGCGAGCGTCGCGTCCCCGACGGCGGCGAGGTCGCCGAGCTCGTCGGGCGGCTCGGCCGGCTCCGCGGGTGTGCCGCTGCGCAGCAGCGTGCGAACGAGCGCGCGCGGCGGCGCGGCGGAGCCCGCCTCGGGCATCGGTGGTCCCCATTTCATCCGGCCGTCCGGGCGGTCTGAGCCTGGCAGCGCGGCAGGGGCGTCGTCAACCGCTCCCGGGGTGGGGTCAGTACGTGTGGAACAGCGTCTCCTCGCCGGTGTACTCCTCCCAGCCGGGCGAACCGGTGGCGGCGAAGCGGTACCAGGCGCCGTTCAGGTCGCGGGCCAGCTCCCGTGGCGGGTGCTCGCCCAGCAGGCCCCGCGGCCCGGACGCCGGTCCCAGCGCGTCGAACACGAAGGGCAGCTCGAGCCCGTGGCACGCGCCCAGGCTGCCCTCGAGCAGCGGGGAACCCCACTCGAACTCGTAGCGGAAGGTCCGGCCGCCGTGGTGCTCGGCCAGGTCGCGCACGCCGTCGCGGAAGACCAGGTCGGTCAGGGCCGCCACGAGGACTTCGCCCGCCGAGCGGTCCGAGCCCAGGCCGTACCGGTGGAGCACACCGGCCGGGTCGGGGTGCGACACCGCCAGCGAGGCCACGGCCTGGTCGTCGGTGACCGCGTCGAGCGCGCCGGTGGGCACCAGGTAGAGCCGCATCTCCTCGCTGCAGCTGCCGACGACCAGGTCGACGTCGCGGCCCGCGCCCGCCCGGATCGCCTTGGCGGGGTGCTGCGGCAGGACGTCGTCGCCGACCACCGGGAGGAACGGGCTGAGCCCGTACCCGCGGTCGAAGCCGAGCGCGTCCCGCAGGTCGGGGGCGCCACCGGGGCGCAGGACGGCGTCCTGCGCGTCGAGCAGCTGCTCGGTCGACACCTTCCGGAACGCCTCGGCGGTCGGCTCGGCCTTCAGCTCGTCGGCGATCACCTTGGCCAGGCGGCGTGCCTGGACGCCGTCGCGCACCATGTCCGGGTGTCCACTCTGGACGATGGCCCGGTGGAAGAGTCCTTGCGAGAGGGGGAAGCGAGGAGGCAGGCGACGCTCACCGCGCCGGAGGCGGCGCCGAAGAAGGTGACGTTGCCGGGGTCGCCGCCGAAGCCGGCGATGTTCTCCCGGACCCACCGCAGGGCCGCGAGCTGGTCGCGCAGCCCGAGGTTCGTCGTGCCGCCGTCCAGCGGCAGGAAGCCGTCGACGCCCAGCCGGTACTGCACGGTCACCAGCACCGCGCCGGCGTGCGAGAACGAGGTGCCGTCGTAGACCGGCGCCGACCCGGTGCCGCCGAGGAAGGCGCCGCCGTGCACGAACACCAGCACGGGCAGGCCGGCCGCGCCGAGCTGCGGCGTCCAGACGTCGACCGTCAGGTACTCCGGGCCCGGCCGCCAGCCGGTGCCGGTGAGGGGCGAGAGGTCGAGCCCGGGCACGTCGTGCCGGCGTTGCGGCGCGGTCGGCCCGGGTCTGCTGGCGTCGCGGACGTCCTCCCACGGTGGGGCGGGGACGGGTTCGGCGAAGCGCAGGTCGCCCTCCGGCGCGGCGGCGTACGGGATCCCGCGGAACAGCGCGAAGCCGGCGGCGGTGACCTGACCGCGGACCGCGCCGGACGTGGTGGGGACGACGGGGTCGGTCATGCCGGGGGGTCCCTTCGAGGAAGATCGGGCGAGCGCCCGTCAGCCTAGGACCGGGGACGGGCCGCCGTCATGGGCGAACCGTCGCGGGAGTTGTCGCGGATGGATAACGGGCCGGGCCCGTTGCGCCAGGTGGACCAACGCGCCGGGGCGGGACACTCGCGTGCCCCGCCCCGGGAGTCAGTCTTCGAGCAGATCCTCGATGGTGATCGGGATGTGCCGGACCCGGATGCCGGTGGCGTTGTGCACGGCGTTGGCGACCGCTGCGGCCATGCCGACCGTGCCGATCTCGCCGAGCCCCCGCGCGCCGACCGCGTTGTGCAGGGTGTCCGGGTACTCGACGAACTGGACGTCGACCTCCGGGATGTCGGCGTTCACCGGGAGCAGGTAGCTCGCGAAGTCGCCGTTGGCGAGCCGGCCGTTCGCCTCGATCTCCAGGCCCTCGTGCAGGGCCGCCGAGACACCCCAGATCATGCCGCCCATGAGCTGGCTGCGGGCCGCCTTGTCGTTGATGATCCGGCCCGCGTCGAAGACGCCGAGCATCCGGGACACGCGGGCTTCGCGCGTCCACTTGTGCACCCGGACCTCGCAGAACTGGGCGCCCCACGAGCTGAACGAGTGCTTGGTGACCTCCTCGCCGGGGGCCGACGAGCCGGTCACCTCGAGCGTTTCGCGGCCCAGCGTCCGCAGCAGCTCGCCGAACGTCATGGTCCGGCCGCCGGCGAAGACGCGGCCGTCGGCGTAGGTGACTTCGGCGCCTTCGAACGGCCCGCCGGGGTCGGACGCCAGCGCCACCAGCTCGTCGATCGCCTTGGTCGCCGCGATCATGATGGCCGTGCCCGCGCTCGCCGTCGCCGTCGAGCCGCCGGAGAGGCCACCCGGCGGCAGGGACGAGTCGCCGAGCCGCGGCGTGATCCGGTCGGCCGGGATGTCCAGCGACTCCGCGCCGATGAGGGAGAGCACGGTCAGCAGGCCGGTGCCGGGGTCGGCGCCGCTCGTCGCGACGTCGGCGGTGTCGTCCGCCCGCAGTGTGATGCCGACCGTGGCCGGGAACCGCAGGGCGGGGAACATCGCCGTGGCGACGCCCATGCCGACCAGCCAGTCGCCGTCGGTGCGCGTGCCCGGCGGGCGGTGCGCCCAGCCGAACCGGGCCGCGCCGACGCGGAAGCACTCGTCGAGGTGCTTGCTCGACCACTGCAGGTCCTTGCCGGGCGGGGCGGTCGAGCTGTTCTTGATCCGCAGCTCGATCGGGTCCATGCCGAGCGCCTCGGCGAGCTCGTCGATCGCGCTCTCCAGCGCGAACGAACCGGGCGCTTCGCCGGGGGCCCGCATGAACGTGGTCGGCGGGATGTTCAGCGGCACGACCTTCTGGCTGATGGCCAGGCTCTTCGTCGCGTACCACTCGCGCGACGTGCCGTGCGACGTCGGTTCGACGAACGAGCGCGCGGTGTCCGTGCTGCACCACGAGTCGTGGCTCAGGGCGACCAGCGTGCCGTCCCGGTCGGCGCCGAGCCGCATCTTCTGGACGGTCGCGGCCCGCCCGGCGGTCGCGGTGAAGACCTGCTCCCGGGTCAGCGCGGCCTTCACCGGCCGGCCGAGGTCACGGGCGGCCGCCGCGGCGAGGAACGCCGGCGCCGACGTCCGGCCCTTGCCGCCGAACGCGCCGCCCACGAAGGGGTTCACGGCGTGCACGGCTTCCAGGTCCAGCTCGAGTGCGCTGGCCAGCTCCATCGCCTGCAGGTTCGAGGCCTGGTTGCCGCTGTAGACGGTCAGCTCGCCGTCGTCCCACACCGCGACCGCGGAGTGCGGCTCCATCGCGGCGTGGTTCTGGGTCGCGGTGGTGTAGGTCGCCTCGACGACCACCGGGCTCGCGGCGAACGCTTCCTCGATGGACTCGACGCCGTCTTCGAGGACCTCCAGGGTCGGCGGGGCGCCGTCCCGGGCCGGCGGCGCGTCTTCGGCCGTGGCGAGGCCTTCGGTCAGCGACGTCCGGGCCGGCAACGGGCGGTAGGCGACGTTCACGAGCATCGCCGCGTCGCGGGCCTGCTCGAACGTCTCCGCGACCACGAAGCCGATCGGCTGCCCGTAGTAGGTGACTTCCTTGTCCTGCAGGGGAACCCACGTCTCGCCGAACAGCGGCGAGGTGGCGGTGCGCATCTCCAGCGGGTCGAACGGCGAGTACACGCCGAGCACGCCCGGCGCCTCCCTCGCCGCGGAGAAGTCCATGGCTTCGAGCTCGCCGTGGGCGATCGTGCTGAGCACGACGTAGCCGTAGACCATGCCGGGGAAGGTGTGGTCGGCGCCGTACTTGGCGCCGCCGGTGACCTTCAGCGGCGCGTCGAGCCGGGTGATCATCGGGAGCTCCCCTCGGTCAGTTCGAGCAGCGCGCGGACGAGGGTCCGCTTGAGCAGCGGCACCTTGAAGCCGTTGTCCGCCAACGGCCGGGCACCGTCGGCGGCGACGGCCGCGGCGGCCTCGAACGAGGCCTGCGTCGCCGGGGCACCGCGCAGGGCGTCCTCGACGGCGGGCAGGTGCCACGGGACCGTGCCGACGCCACCGGCCGCGACCCGCGCGTCGGCGATGACGCCGTCGCGGACGTCCAGCGCGACGGCGGCCGAGCACAGCGCGAACTCGTAGGACTGCCGGTCGCGCACCTTGACGTAGGTGGAGTTGGCCGCCCAGTCCAGCCGCGGGACGAGCACCTCGGTGATCAGCTCGCCGGGACGCAGGTCGTTCTCCAGCGCGGGGGTGTCGCCGGGCAGCTGGTAGAAGTCGCGCAGCGCCACCTCCCGCGTGCCGTTTGCGTCGGCCAGCTTCACCCGGGCATCGAGCGCGATGAGGGCGACGGCGACGTCACTGGCGTGCGTCGCCACACAGGAGTCGCTGGTGCCGAGGATCGCGTGCATCCGGTTGGCGCCTTCGAGCGCGGAGCAGCCGCTGCCGGGCTCGCGCTTGTTGCACGGCATCGCGACGTCGCGGAAGTACGAGCAGCGCGTGCGCTGCAGCAGGTTCCCGCCGATGCTGGCCATGTTCCGGATCTGCTGGGACGCGCTCAGCAGCAGGGCGCGCGAGATCGCCGGGTACACCTGCGGGTGCGCGGCGATGGCGCTCATCCGCTCCAGCGCGCCGAAGCGCAGGCCGTCGCTCGTGTCGATGCCGCGCAGCGGGACCTGGTTGATGTCCAGGACGTGCTGCGGCGTGAGGACGTCCAGCTTCATGAGGTCGACCAGGGTCGTCCCGCCGGCCAGGAAGGTGCCGGGCGTTGCGAGCGCGTCGTCGACGGTGGTGGGGGCGGTCAGCTCAAAGGGACGCATCGGCCCGCCTCGCCTGGTCGACCGCCTTGACGATGTTCGGGTAGGCCGCGCACCGGCAGAGGTTGCCGGACATGAACTCCCGCACGTCCTCGACGTCCTGCTCGACGGCGGCGACCGCCGACATGATCTGCCCGGCGGTGCAGAACCCGCACTGCAGGGCGTCCTGGTCGACGAACGCCTGCTGCACCGGGTGCAGCCGGTCCTCCGTGGACAGTCCTTCGACGGTGGTCACCGGCTGCTTGACGGTGGCGGCCAGGGTGAGGCACGAGAGCACGGGCCGGCCGCCGACGTGCACGGTGCAGGCGCCGCACTGCCCGCGGTCGCAACCCTTCTTCGGGCCGGTGACGCCGAGGCGCTCGCGCAGCGCGTCGAGGAGGGTCACACCGGGATCGACTTCCAGGTGTTCGGTACTGCCGTTGACTTCGAGTGAGATGTCCACTGGTCTCTTTCCGCAGCTCGTCCGGGTGGGTACCTGACGGTGGTGGTGGCGGCGAACGGGGAGCGGATACTCATCCGCTTCACCTGGTCGCGAGGCTAGCGGATTACAATCCGGTTCGCAACGAACCGGTCATGCTGGAGTTGCTCCAGGTCTGGGTTAGATTCGGCGGGACAGCACGAGGAGCGGGAGGACGATGACGACGGGATCGGTCAGCCCCCGGCGCGCGGACACCCGGCGCAACCACGAGCGCATCCTCGTCGTCGCCGCTGAGTCGCTGGCCAGGACGGGCGAAGTCTCGTTCAACGCGATCGCGAAGCAGGCCGAGGTCGGCGTCGGCACGGTGTACCGGCACTTCCCGACGCCGGAGGCGCTGATCCTGGCGGTGTACCAGCGCGAGGTCCGGCAGATCGTCGACATCGTGCCGGTGCTGCTGGACAGGCACCCCGCCGACGAGGCGTTCCGGGTGTGGGTGACCGACCACCTGGCCCACTACATGATGACCAAGAAGGGGCTGGCCGACGCCCTGCGCCGCGCGACGGCCTCCCGCGGCGAGCTGCCGGCGAACGCGTACGAGGCGATGGTCGGCGCGGTGTCGACGTTGCTGAAGGCCAACGAGGCAGCCGGGACCGTGCGGCCGGACCTCGACCCGCTGGTGGTGCTGCGCGGCCTGGCCGGGCTGCTGCTGCTCGACCCGAACGGCGAGTGGCGCCGTGACGCGGAGGCCCTTGCCGAACTGCTCTGGCACGGGATGGCCCGCTAGGCGTGGTCGTCGAGCCGGACGGTCACCGTGACGCGGCCCTTCTCGTCGCGGCGCGCCACCGCGTGGCCGGTGTGGGCGGCGTCGTCGAGCTCGAGGGTGAGCGGGCCGCCGTCGCCGGTGAAGTTGCGCCACCACGACTTCGCGTCGGGCAGCCGGACGCCGATGGTGACGACGTCACCCGCCCGCCGGTAGCCGACGGGGGTGCTGAACGTGCGGCCCGACCGCCGGCCCGTGTAGGTGACCTGGGTGAGGTGACGGCGGACCAGCGGTCCCCAGCGCGGTGACGTCCGCAGCGTGCCGACGCACGTGTTGAAGCGGTCGACGGCGTTCTTCGGGAGCGGGCCTCGATACCCCACGGCGGCCTCCTTCGTCGGTGCCGCCACCCACCGTACCGGAAACCGGAGATGGGTGTTCCGGTTACCGCGCCGGGCGTCCGCCGGGGGACGAGCCGCCGTGCGCGGAGCGTCCGCTTCGAACGCTCCGCGCGCCGCCGGTTCAGCTGGAGGTGGGGAAGGTGAACGCCGCGGCCGAGGTGCTCGTGTGCGGCCAGCGCGTCGTGACCACCTTGGCTCGGGTGTAGAAGCGGACGCCGGCGGGCCCGTGGATGGGACTGTCGCCGATCAGCGAGTCCTTCCAGCCGCCGAAGGAGTAGTAGGCCATCGGGACCGGGATCGGCACGTTGACCCCGATCATGCCGACCTTCACCTCGCGCTGGAACTTCCGCGCCGCCTCGCCGCTGCCGGTGAAGATCGCGGTGCCGTTGCCGTAGGGGTTGGCGTTGATGATCGCGATCGCCTCGTCCACCGTCTCCGCGCGGACCACCGCCAGTACCGGCCCGAAGATCTCTTCCCGGTAGGCAGTCATGTCCGTGGTGACGTGGTCGAGCAGGGACGGCCCGACGAAGAAGCCTTCCTCGTGGCCGTCGACCGTCAGTCCGCGGCCGTCGACCACCACCGTGGCGCCCTGCTCCGCGCCCTGCGCGACGGCGTTCACCACGCGCTCGCGGGCGGCCTCGGTGACGACCGGCCCCATGTCGCTGGCCGGGTCGCCGCCGGGGCCGACCTTGACCTCGCGAGCCTTGCGTTCGAGGATCCCGACCAGCTTGTCTCCGGCCGCCCCGACGGCCACACCGACGGAGATGGCCATGCAGCGTTGCCCGGCCGACCCGAACGCGGCGGCGGTCAGGTGGTTCGCGGCGTACTCCAGGTCGGCATCCGGCAGGACGACCGCGTGGTTCTTCGCCCCGCCGAGGGCCTGGACGCGTTTGCCGGTGGCGGTCGCGCGCTCGTGGACGTACTTGGCGATCGGGGTGGACCCGACGAAGGAGACCGCGGCGATGTCCGGGTGGTCGAGGATCGCGTCGACCGCGACCTTGTCGCCGTGCACGACGGTGAACACACCCTCGGGCAGCCCGGCCTCGGCGTAGAGCTGCGCGACGAAGTTCGACGCCGACGGGTCGCGCTCGCTCGGCTTGAGGATGAAGGTGTTGCCGGTGGCGATGGCGACCGGGTGCATCCACAGCGGGACCATGATGGGGAAGTTGAACGGCGTGATCCCGGCGACCACGCCGAGGGGCTGGTGGAAGTCGTGGACGTCGACGTCGCGGGAGACCTGGTCGGAGAAGCTGCCCTTGAGCGCGTCGGCGATGCCGCAGGCGTATTCGACGACTTCGCGGCCGCGCACGATCTCGCCGCGGGCGTCGTCGACGACCTTGCCGTGTTCGCGGGAGATGATCCGGGCGAGCTCGTCCTCGTGCTTCACCAGCAGCTCGCGGAAAGCGAACATCACCCGGGTCCGCTGGGACAGCGAGGAGTCGCCCCACGACTCGAAGGCCTTGCTCGCGGCCGCGACCGCGGTGTCCACATCGGATGCCTCGGCCAGCAGGACCGAGGCCTGCTGTTTCCCGGTGGCGGGGTCGAAGACCGGCGCGGTGCGGGTCGAGCCCGCGGACGTGGCGGTGCCGTTGATCCAGTGTTCGATGGTGTTCACGGTGCTCCTACAGGTAGTGGCGCTGGGCCTGCTTGGTCGCGGCGTAGGTCTCGTGGGCCTTCCGCGTGGATTCGAGTTCGGAGACCTCGCTGACCGGCACGTCCCACCACGCGGATCCCGGCGGGTTGGGGCCGTGCAGGTCGGTCTCGACGTGCACGACGGTCGTCGTGGGGTTCGCCTTGGCCCGTGCGATCGCGTCCGTGAACTCGTCCACTGTGGACGCGCGCAGGACGGTCGCGCCGAGGCTGGCCGCGTTCGCCGCGAGGTCGACCGGCAGGACGCCGCCCTCGAGCAGGCCCGAGTCGTCGCTGCGGTACCGGTACGACGTGCCGAAGCGTTGCGAGCCCAGTGATTCCGACAACGCGCCGATCGAGGTGAACCCGTGGTTCTGCACGAGCACTATGATCACCTTGAGGCCTTCGGGGACCATGGTGACGATTTCCTGGGCCATCACGAGATACGAGCCGTCGCCGACGAGCACGACGACCTCGCGGTCCGGTGCGGCCATCTTCGCGCCCACCCCGGCGGCGACCTCGTAGCCCATGCACGAGTAGGCGTACTCGACGTGGTAAGCCTTCGGATCCCGGGCCCGCCACAGCATCTGCAGGTCCCCGGGCATCGACCCGGCCGCGTTGATCACGACGTCCCGGTCGCCGAGCGCCCGGTTCAGCGCGCCGAGGATCTCGCTCTGGGCGGGCAGCGGGCCGTGGCCGAGGCTGAAGCAGGCGTCGGCCTTGCGGTTCCAGTCGTCGGCCAGCACGCGGGTCCGCGCACGGTAGGCCTCGTCGACCTGCCAGCCGGCCAGCGTGCCGTGCAGGGCTTCGATGCCGCGTTTCGCGTCCGCGAGGACGATGTCCGCGGAGTGCTTCGCGGCGTCGAGGCGCGCGACGTTGAGGTTCACGAACCGCACCGCCGGGTTGCCGAAGACGGTGTGCGAGGCCGTGGTGAAGTCGCTGTAGCGGGTCCCGATGCCGAGGACGACGTCCGCTTCGGCGGCCAGGGCGTTGGCCGCCGACGTGCCGGTGGAACCGAGGCCGCCCACCGCGCACGGGTGGTCCCACGGCACCGCGCCCTTGCCGGCGTGGGTGTCGGCGACCGGGATCCCGGTCGCCTCGGCGAAGGCCCGCAGCTCCTGTTCGGCCTCGGAGTAGACGACCCCGCCGCCGGCGACGATCAGCGGCGCCTTCGCGGACCGCAGCGCGTCGACCGCCCGCGCCAGCGCGTCGGGCTCGGGCACGGGACGGCCGACGTGCCAGACGCGGCGCCGGAAGAACTCCTCCGGCCAGTCGTGGGCCTCGGCCTGGACGTCCTGCGGCAGGCACAGGGTCACCGCGCCGGTCTCGACCGGGTCGGTGAGCACGCGCATCGCGGCGAGGGCGGCCGGGATCAGCTGCTCGGGCCGGGTGACGCGGTCGAAGTACTTCGAGACCGGGCGGAACGCGTCGTTGACCGTGACGTCGCCGCCGCGGGTGTCTTCGAGCTGCTGGAGCACCGGGTCCGGCGAGCGGGTCGCGAACATGTCGCTCGGCAGCAGCAGCACGAGCAGCCGGTTCGTGGTCGCCAGCGCGGCGCCGGTGATCATGTTCGTCGAGCCGCGGCCGGTCGAGGCGGTGCAGGCGAAGGCCTGCAGGCGATTGCGCATCTTCGCGAACGCCGTGGCCGCGTGCACCTGGCCCTGTTCGTTGCGCGCCAGGTAGTACGGCAGATCCGCTTCGCCGGTTCGGGCGGCCTGCAGCAGCGCCTGCCCGATCCCGGCGACGTTGCCGTGCCCGAAGATCCCCCACACGCCGGGGATCAGCCGTTGCTCGACGCCGTCCCGCTCCGAGTACTGGTTCGCGAGGAACCGCACCAGGGCCTGCGCGGTGGTCAGTCTCATTTCCGTTCTCCGAACGGCAGGCGGGGGTCGACGTCCTGGGACGCCCAGGTCTGGCGCACCCAGCCGTGCGCGGGGTCGTCGCAGATCAGCCAGGCCCGCTCCGGGCCGGGGCCGTGCGGGATCAGCACGACGTCCCTCGAGCGCACCTCGGCGAGCACGTCGATCGGCTGCTCGTCGGTGCCGTAGACCCGCTGGTAACCCATGCCGCCGCGCGCGACCTCGAAGTAGTAGATCTCTTCGAGTTCGCTCTCGCCTTCGCGGGCCTCGTCGTGCTTGTGCGGCGGGTAGGACGACCAGTTCCCGCCCGGCGTCAGCACTTTGCAGACCAGCAGCTGGTCGGCGTCGAACGTGTGCGGCAGGCAGTAGTTGTTCACCTGCCGACTGCAGGTGCCCCGCGCCGCGCAGCTCGACGGGAACGTCCTTCGCCGGTCCGTACCGCGCGGGCAGGCGCTTCGCCGTCTTGGCCGACGGCAGCGCGAACCGCCCGGCACCGGTGATCGTCGCTTCGGCATCCCTGGGCAGGTAGGCGAAATCCGTGACGGCGTCGAACACGCCGGTGCGCCCGGCGAGCTCGAACGTCTCGCCGTCGACCGCTACGGTGCAGCCGCCCGACAGCGGCAGCACGAGCGTTTCGGCGTCGCCGGTCGTGACGGTCTGCGTGCCGTCCAGCTCGAGGACGCGCAGGCCGGAGCAGCCCCAGCCCGCGGACTCCGGCGTGACGACCAGGTCGAACGGTCCTTCGGCGGTGCTGCCCGCCTCACGGTGGAGTTTCACAGCAGCCCCACCGCGGTGTCGACGGCCTTGGCGACGTCCCCGTCGTGCGGGTACAGCAGCGAACGCCCGACGACCAGGCCCTGCACCGTCGGCTGGGTGAGCGCCCGCTGCCAAGCGGCGAAGGCCGCGTCCGGGTCCTTGACCTCGCCGCCGAGCAGGACGGCCGGCAGGGTCGAGGAGGCGAGCACGCGCTCCATGTCGTCCACCACGGGGAGCTTGAGCCAGGTGTAGGCCGACGACCGGCCGAGCCCGGCGGCGATCGTGATCGACTTGATGACGGCGTCGGGGGAGAGGTCGTTCTTGATCCGGCCGTCGGCCCAGACCGACAGGAACGGCTCGACCATCGCGATCAGCTTGCGGTCGGCCAGCTCGTTGACCGCCTTCGCGGTGTTCTCCAGGACGCTCGGCGTGGCCGGGTCGCCGAGGCAGATCCGGGTGAGCGTCTTGCCGCCGTCGAACCGCATCCGTTCGATCGCTTCGGCGTCGTAGCAGGCGAAGCGATCGTCGATCTCGAAGCTCGACCCAGCCAGCCCGGTCCGGTTCATGGATCCGAGCACGGTCTTGCCGTCCAGCACGCCGAGCAGCAGCAGGTCGTCGATCACGTCCGCGGTCGCCAGCACCCCGGTGACCCCCGGCCGCTCCAGCGCGAGGCACAGCCGCTCCAGCAACCGGCCCCGGTCGGCCATCGCCGAGGGGTTGCCACCGACCGCGTTGGCGCCACGGGCGGGGTGGTCGGCGGCGATGATCATCGTCCGGCCCTTGTCGTTGAACGGCGACTTGGCCCGCACCCGGTTCGCGGCCGCCTCGGCGATCGCTTCCGGGTCGTGCACCCGTTTCGCGACGAGACGCCGCAGCATGTCGGTCACCGTTGCTCTCCCAGCCTGCGCAGGACTTGGTCTTCGGTCGGCATGGCGTCCGAGCACGCGAGCTCGCCGGCGACGTGGGCCCCGGCGGCGTTCGCGAACCGCATGATCCGTTCCGTGTCCCAGCCGGCCAGTAGTCCGTGGCACAGCGCGCCGCCGAACGCGTCGCCGGCGCCGAGGCCGTTGACGACCTCGACCGGGACAGGGGGCACCTCGACCGCACCGGAGTCGTCGACCGCCAGCACACCCTTCGGCCCCTGCTTGACGACGGCGAGCGAAACTCCCCTGTCCCGCAGGGCTTTCGCGGCCCCACGGGGCTCGCGGGTGGCCACCGCGGTGTCGCACTCGTCGAGGTTGCCGACGGCGACGGTCACGTGGTCGAGCGCCTTGCCCACCCATGCGCGCGCCTGTTCGCGGGAGTCCCAGAACATCGGCCGGTAGTCGAGGTCGAGCACGGTGATCCCGGTGTGTCCGCGGGCTTCCAGCGCCGCGAGGGTGGCCGAGCGGCTTGGCTCCTGGGAGAGGCCGGTGACGGTGACCCAGAAGATCTCCGCCGCGCGGATCGCGTCGAAGTCCAGGTCTTCGGGGGCGAGGTCCAGGTCGGGTGCCTTCGGGAAGCGGTAGAAGTAGAGCGGGAAGTCGTCCGGCGGGAAGATCTCGCAGAACGTCACCGGCGTCGGCAGGTGTTCCGACGTGCCGACGTAGCGGTCGTCTACGCCGTAACCGGTGAGCGCACGGTGGATGAACCGCCCGAACGGGTCGGCTCCGGTCTTGGTGACGACCGCGCTGCGCCGGCCGTACCGGGCCGCCGCGACGGCCACGTTCGTCGCGCTGCCGCCGAGGTACTTGCCGAACGAGGTGACGTCCTCGAGCCCGACGCCGGTCTGCAGAGGGTAGATGTCCACCCCGACCCGGCCCATCGTCACGAGGTCGAACCGTGGGGCCATCGGTGTCCTCCCGGAGAGCTTCGGCTGGTCCGGAACCGAGATTGCCAGCGGCTGGAGACTTTGTCAAGACATATGGACATCAGGTCATCCCTACTGCGCTCCGGATGGCGGTAGGCTTCCGGTGATGAGCACCCCTCCGCCGTCGTCCCGCGTGGACGTCACGCACCCGGCCTGGGACCCCGGCCGGGAGATCGTGCTGGACCCCGGCAGCCCGGAGCCGCTGTACCACCAGGTCTCGCAGCAGCTCCACGCCGCGATCGAGGACGGCCGCCTGCCGGCGGGTGCCCGGCTGGGCAACGAGGTCGACCTGGCGGCGAGCCTGCGGCTGTCGCGCCCCACCGTCCGCCAGGCGATCCAGACGCTGGTCAACCAGGGGCTGCTCGTGCGGCGGCGCGGCGTCGGCACGCAGGTGGTCCGGACCAAGGTGGCGCGGCCGCTGCGGCTGAGCAGCCTGTTCGACGACCTCACCGGCCTCGGCGGCAAGCCGGAGTCGGTGGTGCTGGCCAACAGCGTGGAGCCGGCCGACGCCGAGGTGGCCGAGCTGCTGGAGGCCCCGGGCCTGACGCACGTGCGGCGGCTGAAGCGCATCCGCTCGACCGACGGCGAGCCGCTCGCGCTGATGAACAACTACCTGCCCGACGGCGTCATCGACCCGACGGACGAAGAACTGCGCGACAAGGGCCTCTACCAGCTGCTGCGCTCGGCGGGCATCCGCCTGCACGCGGCGGAGCAGAACATCGGCGCCCGGCTGGCGACCGAAGAGGACGCGGAGCTGCTGCACGAGAAGCCGGGAGCGGCCCTGCTGACCATGCAGCGCACGACGTACGACGACACGGGCCGCGTGGTCGAGTACGGCTGGCACGTCTACCGAGCGTCCCGCTACGCGTTCAACCTCTCACTGACCAACGGTCCCCAGTAGGTCTTGTCCAGAGGGCTTCGACAGCCCACTTCCCGAACCCCTAAAGGGCTCGTGGACTCGTGCCGGCGGCGGGTAGTAATCGAACGGTAAACCCGTTCCCCCGCCCCGGACGAGGAGATCACCATGGCCACACGTCGGCCGGCCATCCGTGCCCTGCTCGTCGCCTTGGTCGTGCTCCTCCTGGCGCCGGTTCCGGGCGTGCAGGCGGCGACCGGCCCGAGGTACGCGGTGGCCGGCCTGCACCGGCCGGCCGAGCTGCTGGTCGACAAGTGGGGAGTGCCGCACATCTACGCGGCCGACACGAGCGATCTCTTCTTCGCCCAGGGCTTCAACATCGCCCGTGACCGGCTGTTCCAGATCGACACCTGGCGCCGCCGCGGCCTCGGCACGCTCAGCGAGGTGCTCGGTCCGTCCTATGTGGAGCAGGATCGGGCCGCCCGGCTGTTCCTCTACCGCGGCGACATGGACGCCGAGTGGGCGTCCTACGGTCCGGAGGGCAGGCTGGCCGCCACCCGGTTCGCCGAGGGCATCAACTCCTACGTCGACTGGCTGGGCCGCAACCCCTCCGCGCTCCCGCCGGAGTTCGCCAAGCTCGGCTACCAGCCCGCCCGCTGGCGCCCGCAGGACGTGGTGCGGATCCGCACGCACGCCATCGGGGAAAACCTGATGTGGGAGGTCGCCCGCGCGAAGCTGTTCTGCCTGGCCGGTCCCGACGCGAGTCGCTACCTGCGCTCCCTCCACCCGGACCACGAAGCGGCGGTGCCCGCCGGGCTCGACCCGTGCTCGGTGCCGGACGACGTGCTCAAGGTGTACGACCTCGCGACCGCTGCGGTGAACTTCACCGGCAGCGGTTTCCAGACCAAGGACATCGCCGACGCGACCTCCGGCAGCAACGCCTGGGCGATCGGGCCGGACCGGACCGCGTCGGGCCGCCCGATCCTGGCCAACGACCCGCACCGCGGCGCGGACGCCCTGCCGTCGGGCCGGTACGTCGCGCAGTTGTCGGCTCCCGGGCTGAACCTCGCCGGCGCGGGCGAGCCGTGGAACCCGGGGATCGCCATCGGGCACAACGAGAACATCGCGTTCGGCCTGACCAACCTGCCGATCGACCAGACCGACCTCTACGTCTACGAACTCGACCCGAACGACCACACCCGCTACCGCCACGGCGCCGGCTGGGAGCGGATGACCACGGTCACGGAGTCCATTCCGGTGCGCGGCGGCACGCCGGTCACCCGGGACCTGTCCTTCACCCGGCACGGCCCGGTCGTCAAGGTCGACGAGGCGGCGCACCGGGCGTTCGCGGTCCGCACGGCGTGGACGCAGCCGGGCGCCTCGGCGTACCTGGGCAGCCTGAACTATCAGCGGGCCACGAACTTCGGAGAGTTCACCGCGGGCATGCGGAATTGGGGCACGCCCGGTTCGAACCTGGCCTACGCCGACGTGCGGGGAAACATCGGCTACGTCCCGGCGGGGCTGACGCCGCGCCGCACCGGCGCCGGCTACGACGGCCTGCTGCCCGTCCCCGGTGACGGGCGCTACGACTGGAACGGCTTCCACGCGAACAGCGAGCTGCCGGGGCAGTACAACCCGGCGTCGGGGTTCTTCGCCTCGGCCAACGACTTCAACATCCCGCCGGGCTATCCGGTGGTGTCCAACTACGAATGGCAGCTGCCCTACCGCAAGCAGCGCATCGACGAGCTGATCGAGTCCCACCCGGGCGCGACCGTCGCCGATTCGCTCGCGCTGCAGAAGGACGAGAAGTCGCTGGTGGCCACCCAGTTCCTCGAGTTCGTGCGAGGCCTGTCCTCAACGGACCCGGACACCGCGAAGGCGCTGGAGCTGCTTCGCGGCTACGACGGCGTCGCGTCGGTGGATTCGCCGGGGGCCGCGCTGTTCGAGACGTGGATCATGAAGTACCTCCACTACGCATGGGCGCACGCGGTGCTGCCGCAGGCCGCGGCGGACGCGCTGGTGCGCACCATCAATCCCGACTTCAGCCTGGTCATCGCCTCCTTCACGGATCCCACGGGATGGCTCGGCCCGGACGGCGCGGCGGTGCGCGACAAGCTGATCCTGGACACGCTGCCCGTGGCGTTCCGCGACGTCGCCGGCAAGCTCGGCACCGACACGTCGACGTGGCACTGGGGATCGCTGCACCACCAGGATTTCGTGCACCCGCTGGGCGGCCCGAACGTCGGCCCGACCCCGGTCGGCGGTTCGTACCACACGATCCACCCGTCGTTCTTCCATCCGCTGACCTACCAGCAGATCATCGGGGCGACGTTCAAGATGGCCCTGGACGTAGGCAACTGGAACGGCTCGGCGGCGATCAACGCGCCCGGGCAGTCGGGAGACCCGCGCAGCCCGCACTACAGCGACCTGAACACGCTCTGGGCCTCGGGCGGGTCGTTCCCTCTGCTGTACAGCCGCAGCGAGGTGGAACGGAACCTGGACGTCCGGATCCGGCTGGTGCCGGCTGGGTGACGAGGTTCTGCTGGGGGCGCCTGAGGGGATTGGCGGTGAGGTTCTGCGGGTGCCCCCGGTGAGATTCCGGCAGCTATCACGCCAATCGCCTTGCCCGAGGGACTCCTGATCCGAGCCGACGCGCTGCTGGCGAGGGAGCGCCGGACGCGGCGGAGCGGGCGGTGAGCGGGGTGCGCAGGTTCGAGTCTTCGGCAGGGCGCCACTCAGCCGGTCCCGGGCCGGGTCGGCAATGGCTCGCGCCGTCGCCGACCTCGGTCCCGAGGACTTACACGAAGGCGCTTTGGCCGGTGATGGCCTTACCGACGATGAGAGTGTTCATCTCGCGGGTTCCTTCGAAGGAGTAGATCGCCTCGGCGTCGGCGAAGAAGCGGGCGATGTCGTAGTCGAGCACGATTCCGTTGCCGCCGAAGATCTCGCGGCTCCAGGCGACGACCTCCCGCATCCGGGAGGTGACGAATGCCTTGGCGAGTGCGGAGTGTTCTTCTTTGAAGATCCCGGCGTCCTGCCGGCGGGCGAGCTGCACGAGCATCCCCCAGGATGCGGTGATGTTGCCGAGGCTCTTCACGAGCAGGTCCTGCACCAGCTGGAAGCGGGCGATCGGGCGGCCGAACTGCTTGCGTTCCTTCGCGTAGCCGAGTGCCAGTTCGTAGGCACCGATCATCAGCCCCAATGCTTGCCACGCGACGCCGGAGCGGGTGGCGCGCAGGATGTTCGCGACATCACGGAAGGAGTTGACGCCCTGCAGGCGGTTCGCCTCCGGCACGCGCACGCCGGCGAGGGTGATCTCGGCGTTCTCGACGATGCGGAACGCGATCTTGTTCTCGATCTTCACCGGCGAGAAGCCAGGGGTGCCTTTCTCGACGACAAAACCCCGGACATTGTTGTCCTCGACGTCGCGAGCCCACACGACGACGTAGTCGGCGAAGGTGGCATTGCCGATCCAGCGCTTGGCGCCGTTGAGAACCCAGCTCTCGCCGTCGCGCTTCGCGGTGGTGCGCATGCCTGCGGCCACGTCGGAGCCGCCGAGGGGCTCGGTCATGGCGAACGCGCCGATCTTGTCCATCGTGGCCATCTCCGGCAGCCAGCGGTCACGCTGCTCCTGACTGCCTCCGGCGTAGATCGAGTACATCGCGAGTCCGTTGTGGACACCGAAGAAAGTGGCCACCGACGCGTCGATGCGTGTCATCTCCATGGCCAGCATGCCGGTGAGCAGGCTGCTGGTTCGGGGGCGGTGTTCGCCGTAACCCTCGTAGGGCAGCCCGCCGAGGCCGATGTTCCGGAACTTCGGCAGCAGCTCTTGGGGGAAGGTGCCGGCAGCCCAGTTCTCGTTCACCAGCGGCTCGACCTCGTCACGCAGGAAGGCGCGCGCCTTCAGCAGGATCTTGTGCTCCTTCTCCGGCAGCAGCGCTTCGTAGCCGTAGAAGTCGGCGGCCAGTGCGTCTTCTGTGACGATTGGTTGGTTCACGATCTGTTCTCCTCGTAGTGGACGTTCTTCACGTCGCCGACTCGATGGCCGCGATCAGCTATTGCCGCTGCTCGTCGGTGGGCCCGTGACTCAGGTGGTCCGCTAGCTCGGCGAGAACCGACCGGGTGTCGGCGCCAGGCCGTGGGGCGAGCCGGCGGATCGACGCGGGTGTGGCGGAGAAGCGCACGGGGATGCCGACGGTGCGGATGGTGCCTTCGGTGGGATGTTCGACGGTGTCGAGCAGGTGCCCCTCGCGGATGTAGGCGTCCTCGTGGGCGTGGTCCAGTTCGAGCACTGGGGCCATCGGGATGCTGTGCTTCGCGCACACCTCGGCCCAATCGCCGGTAGTCAGCGCGGGGGCGCAGGTGTGCAGGCACTCGCTCAGGTACGGAAGGTCGGCGGTGTCCAGCATGTCCCCGTTCACCCGGGGATCCCGCGCCAGGTCCGGGCGGCCGGCCGCGGTGAAGAAGTCCCGGAAGTTCCGCGGGCTGTACGGGATCACACAGGCGAAGCCGTCCTTCGTTCGCGCGGGCCGGTGGTTCGCGCCCATGGACACCGGCAGACCGGTCCGGCCGGTCGGCGGCTCGAACACGTGACCCTCGAGGTGCTCCACGAGGTTGAACGCGATCAGCGTGTCCACCATCGGGATCTCGACCAGCTGGCCTTCGCCGGTCTTGTCCCGGTACAGCAGTGCGGCGAGCACGCTGTAGGCGATGGTCAGCGACGACACCTTGTCGCCCAGGATCGTGGGCAGGTACACCGGCGTGCCGATCGCGCGGTGCGCGAGGTCGACCAGCCCGGACGCAGCCTGGACCGTCTCGTCATAGGCGGGCTTGCCGGCGCGGTCGGAGTCGCTGCGCCAGCCTTGCGCGTGGGCGTAGACCAGGCGCGGGTTGCGTCGCGCGATGGCCGCGTGGTCCATTCCGAGCCGCGCGAGCGCGTCAGGGCGCACGTTGGTGATCAGCACATCGGCTGTGTCGATCAACGTCAGTGCCTGTTCATTTTGGCCGGCGTCCTTCAGGTTCAGGGCGACGCTGCGCTTGTTGCGGTTGACGTTCAGATTGAGCGGGCTCATGCCCGGCGTGGTGCGGTACTGGCCCACCCGCGCGGTGTCGGCGAGGGACTCGATCTTGATCACGTCGGCACCGAGGTCGCCGAGGATCTGTGCGGCGTACGGGCCCATCACCACGGTCGAGAAGTCGATCACCCGCACCCCGGCCAACGGTCCGTTGGCGGTCTTCACTTCGTTCGTCATGGCATTCCCTTCGGGTGGAAGTCGTGTACGGGGCTCCGGCGATCGTGACCAGTGCGGCGCGGACGAGACCCGCGCGACGGCACTCAGGCGCTTCGACAGACCGATTGCAGGGCGATCGACAGGGCGTGCCGGTGCAGGCCGTCGAGGTGGTCGAGTGCCCCCGCGGTGACTCGTGCGACGGCCAGGTCGGCTCGGCAGGTGCCGTCGGCTCGCCGGACCGTTTCGGTGTCGGCCAGCTGGTTCAGGATCTCGGCCGTGAGCTGGTCGAGCCGGGTGCGGATCCGGCCGAGGTCGGGTTTCGTGGTGGGCGCAAGACCGGGGTGTGCCGTCCACCGCGTGAACAGCCCTCGCTGCACGACCTTGCTCGCCGTGATCTGGTCCTGGAACAACGCCACGGTCGCGTCGGGATCGATGCCCAGCGCGACCGCCTGCTGCCGGACCTGCGTCAGCTCCTGCTGTTCACGAGCCGGGTCGTCGATCGGCTGCGGGGTGCCGAACTTCGCGGTCGCCACCTGGTCGCTGACCAGCAACCGCCGGACGGCGAGGTCCACGAGGGGGCCCGGTGGCCCGGGGGCGGTCGGGAGACTACTGCCGCTGCCCGCGGCGGAGCCGGGACGGGAGGGCGGTTCCGCCGCGGAAGCGGCAGCGGTGGTCACGCCGCTGCCCGCCATGCTGGAGAACGCGACTGCCGCCAAGACGAGCGGCAGTCCCTTGGTGATGACTTCGACATGCATGCGGTTCCTCTTTCCCGTGCGGTCACTTACCCGGTCCGCGGACGGCGCGGTGTGCCAATCGAGGGCCTGCGACGGCCACGACCACGGCGAGACCGATGGCGACGATCAGGTTTGCGCGAGAAGTCCACTGGGCGAGCAGCCAGTCGGCGCCGACGGCCACGGCGAGCAGGGCGAGCTTGGCGCCGATGATCCAGCCGTGGCGGATGTGCGGCCGTTCGTTGCCGTGGTAGCGCCGACGAGCCAGCAATTCCAGCGCGACCAGTACCACGATCATGAGCACGAGCATGCGCAGCGCGTGTTCCCACAGTGGCCGGCTGCCGTTGACGTACCAAAGAACGCCGAGGAGCAAGCCGAGTGCCAGGAAGCGCGAACGCGTCTTCGTGGTCGTGTCGGAAGTATCGGGTCGCGCGGTGGTCCTGCCGGGGTTGGTCATCGCTTCTCCGCCTTCTCGTCGTTTGCCGGTCGCAGTACGGCAGGACCGACGCTACTCAGATAGCAAGTACTATGTCAATTGGATACACTGGTTGCATATCAACCGCTATCTGATTAGGGTTTCGTTGAGTGATCAGAAAAGGGGTCCGCCGTGAACGCTCCGCGACCACCGGCCTTCGGTGACTTCCAGAACGAGATCTACTTCGGCGGCCTGGCCGGGCGGCTGCCCCCGATGCCGATGGCGTACGCCGAGCTCGAACGTCGCGCGGCGGAAGCGCTGCCGCCGTCGGTGGTGTCCTATGTGGCCGGCGGGGCCGGTGACGAGACCACGCAGCGGGCCAACGTCGAGGCGTTCGGCAAGTGGGGCCTGATGTCGCGGATGTTCGTCGGTGCGAAGCAGCGTGATCTGTCGGTGGAGTTGTTCGGGACGCGATGGCCCTCTCCGTTGTTCATGGCACCGGTGGGCGTGGCCGGCATCTGCACCCAGGACGGCCACGGCGACGTCGCCGCCGCACGCGCGGCCGCGCGGACCGGTGTCCCCATGGTCGCCTCGACGCTGATGGCCGACCCTCTCGAACGGGTCGTGCCCGAGCTGGGTGACACGCCCGGCTTCTTCCAGCTCTACACCCCCACTGACCGCGACCTGGCCGCTTCGCTGGTCGGGCGCGCCGAAGCGGCGGGCTTCCACGGGATCGTCGTCACGCTCGACACGTGGATCACCGGCTGGCGGCCCCGTGACCTGTCCACGGCCAACTTCCCTCAGCTGCGCGGTCATTGCCTCGCGAACTACTTCTCCGACCCGGTCTTCCGCGCCCGGCTGGGCAAGGCGCCGGAAGAGGACCCGATGGCGGCGATCGGCCTGTGGGCGCAGGTGTTCGGCAACCCCCTCACCTGGAACGACCTCCCGTGGCTGCGCTCGCTGACGAAGCTGCCGCTGCTGGTGAAGGGCATCCAGCATCCCGACGACGCCCGCCGCGCGATCGACGGTGGGGTCGACGGCATCTATTGCTCCAACCACGGCGGCCGGCAGGCCAACGGGGGCCTGCCGGCCCTTGACTGTCTCGCCGAAGTCGTCGACGCCGCCGGTCCTGTCCCGGTCTTCTTCGATTCGGGAATCCGCTCCGGCGCCGACATCGTCAAGGCACTGGCTCTCGGCGCGTCCGCGGTCGGCGTCGGGCGGCCGTACACGTGGGGACTGGCTCTGGGCGGCGCCGACGGCGTGGTCCACGTCCTGCGCGCCCTCCTGGCCGAGGCGGACCTCGTCATGGCCGTCGACGGCTACCCCACGATCGCCGACCTCACCCGCGAGACCCTCCGCCGCCTGCGCTGAGCACCCGAAAGGCTCCTCCGTGGCTACATCGCCGAGATCCTCGCGGTGCTTCCCGAACGCATCACGCTGCAGGACCTCCCGTTAGTGCGCAGTCTCCGCGCCAAGCGTGCCGTGCCGTTCGAGGAGGCGTTCGCCGGTAGTGACATCGTGCACCGCGAAGTCACCATCACGGGACGGGAGGTGGCGGGCGGTCGGCCCGACGACATGAATGACTCATTCATGTCGTCGGACGAGGTGAATGACTCATTCCTTACATCTCGCCGGCCGGATCTGTGGCGTCAGTGCGCGGATTCCGGATGCTTGACCACGCGCCCCTCCTGCACGACGAGTGTGATGTTGGCCGGGTCCCGGAGAAGGGTGATGTCCGCCAGGGGATCTCCCGCGACGACGACCAGGTCGGCCAGCTTGCCGGGTTCGACCGTGCCGATGCGGTCTCCCAGGCTGCACACCTCGGCCGCGGTCCTGGTCCCGGCGACGATCGCGTCCATGGCGGACAGACCTGCCTGGACGAGCAGTGACAGTTCGCTCAGGTTCTGGCCGTGGCGGATCCCCAGCCCGGCGTCGGTGCCGGTCGCGATCCGCACGCCCGCGCCGATGGCCGTCGGAAGGGCCTTTTCGGTGGCCTCGCGCCACCGGCCCGCCTTCGCGTGGGCGTGATGACCCATGACGGCAGGGTCACCGGTCTGCTCCATCACCGCCAGAGTGGGCACCAGGAAGGTGCCCTGGCGGGCCATCCGATCGGCCAGCCCGGGTGTGAGCCCGTTGCCGTGCTCGATGCTGTGCACACCCGCCTCGACGGCGAGGGCGATCCCTTCCGTCCCGATCGCGTGGGCGGCGACGGTCCGGCCCCGGCCCTGCGCGGCTTCGACCGCGGCACGCAGCTCTTCGAGCGTGAGCCCGATGTCGTCGGGAGTGTCGGCAGGAGTGCTGATTCCGCCGCTGGCGGCGACCTTGATCACCTGAGCGCCGTCCCGGATCAGCTCGCGCACTGCCTTGGTGACTTCGGTGGGACCGTCGGCCACGGCCAGCCGCAGGTCGAGCACGCGGAACAGCTCGGCCTGGTCGATGGCGTGCGGGAGGGGGAAGTCGCCGTGCCCGCCGGTCCCGCTCAGCATCGCGATCGCGTTGAGCAGGCGTGGTGCGGGAGTGGCGCCGGTGGTGGCCATCTTCGCCAGGCTCGGCCCGAGGAAGCCGAGGTCTCGAACGGTGGTGACGCCTGCTTCGAGGGTGGCTCGCATCGCCGCGGCGATCTTCAGCACGCGGACCGGTGGCGGTTCGATCAACAGCATCGCGGCGTTGAGGCCGCCACCCGGAAGCCCCAAGTGGACGTGGGTGTCGATGAACCCCGGCAGCAGGGTGCCGGGCATGGTGATGTGGCGGCAGTTCTCCGGAAGAGCCGGTACCTCGGTCAGCGGGCCGGCCCAGGTGATGGTGCCGTCCGTGCCGGCCAGGACGCCGGCGTCCTGAACAGGCGGACCCCCGAGCCCGTCGACGAGCTGGAGGGCCGACACCAGGAGTGGTTGATCGGGCATGTGCGATCCGTTTCGTCGGTTCGGATGACTGGTGCCGGTGGGATGCGGTCAGGGGACCAGGACCAGGCGAACGGGGTCCCCGCTCTTGTGGGCGAGGCGGTGCACCGCATCCTCGGCGTCGGCGAGCTTGATGTGCCCGCTGATGGAGTCGGAGAAGCCCAGGCGGCGGGTCGCGGTCATCGCGACGAGCTCTTCCACGTGCTGCGGAGCCGAGCCGTAGTGGCCGAGCAGCCGGTTCTTCCGCGCGCAGAACGTCGTGCTGTCGCTGATCGAGAGCGGTTCGGGGGTGAGCCCGACCAGCACCAGGGCGCCTGCTGGGGCCAGCGCGGCGACGGCTTGGTCGCGGGCTGCGGCCACGCCCGCGAAGTCGAAGGCGTAGTCGACGCCGCGGCCGGCGGTGGCGTCGCGCACCTGGGTGACGAGGTCCTCCGCGCCGGGGTCCAGCGCGACGTCGGCGCCGAACGCGAGTGCTCTCCGCCGTGCCGCGGGCAGGGGGTCGATCGCGATGATCGGTGCCGCGCCGACGAGCTTGAGCACCTGGATCGCGTGTGCGCCCAGTCCGCCCGCACCCCATACGGCCGCCGACTGAGCCGGCCGTACCTGCGCGGTCGCCGTGATGGCGGCATAGGGCGTCGAGACGGCGTCGGGGATGATCGCGGCCTGGTCGAAGGGTAGGTGCTCGGGAATGGGAACCAGGGTGTCGACCCGGGCCAGGGCGTACTCCGCCCAGCCGCCGTCGTAGTGCACGCCCCGCGTCAGACTGCGCGGGCAGGTTTGCCGCCGGATGCAATCGTCGCACCGGCCGCACGACTGGCCGGCCTGCAGGGTCACCCGCTGTCCGATGTGGACACCCGGGGGGACGGCCTCGCCGAGCGCCTCCACCCGGCCGGCGACCTCGTGGCCGAGGGTGACGGCGGACGCCGTGCCCCGTGGGTTCAACGTGCCGTCGATGAGGTGCAGGTCCGACAGGCACACCCCTGCGGCGGCGACGGCGATCCGTACCTCGTCCGGCTCCGGCGTGGGCACCGGTACTTCTTCGACCTGGAATCGCCGGGTTTTCCGGTCCAGGCGGCCGGCCAGCATCGTCTCGGTCATGGCTCTCCAAGTTGGGCGCGGCCCACGGGAAAAGGGCGCACGAAAGGCGAGGAAGGTGCCCCGGCGGGAAAACCGCGGCAGTGGATTGCGAGCGGGCAGGGCAAAGCCCGCTCGGTGGGCTCGGGACGGGCGTCAGCCCTGGCGGGGTCGTTTCGCCGGCTTGCGCTTCGCCGGTGCGGCGACCTTCTTCTCCCGGCCGGACACCTCGATTCCGCTGAACAGCCAGCGCAGTGCCGCGCCGAACAGCTCCTCCGGTACCTGGTCCGGGTCGATCCGCCGCTGCCGGACGAGCCCCTCGAACAACGCGGCCACGATGGTCGCCACCGCTTTCGGGGTGGCCTCGGCCGGGGCCGGCATGGTCTCCAGCGACTTCCCGACCAGCTGCTCCAACGCCGCCCTCGGGGTCCGCATCCGCGTGGCCATCTGGTCGAGCACCTGCGGGTTCCGGACCGCATACAGCCAGAACTCGGCCTGCAGCAGTGAGAAGTCGGTGTCCTTGTCGGCGGCGTCGACCAGCAGCCGGCTCACCTCGTTGACGGCTTGCACCGGATCCGCGTCCTGATCGAGCAGCACCTCGGACGCTTCGGCGATGCGGTCGGCGTTGTACGTGGTCGACAACTCGAGGAACAGCTCCTCCTTGTTGCCGAAGTTCGAGTACAGCGCGCCGATCGAGAACCCGGCCGCCTCGGCGATCTCTTCGACGGACGAGCCCGCGTACCCCTTCCTGGCGAAGGTCTGTGCGGCGGCTTCGAGCAGCAGCTTCCGGGTCCGCGCCTTCGCCTCCGCCCGGGTGAGTCTCTGTCGTCGCGGTTCTTCCGTGGTCATGTCCAGGAGACTACTCGGATAGTGGACACTATGGCAATTGGAGATTGCATCTACTGTTGCGATAGTAACCACTATCGGTACTGGGTGTGCTGAGACAGGAGATAGTTCATGCTGAATCTGTCGGTAGTGCTGGATTCGGCCGCCCGGCTGCATCCGGACCGGGCCGCCGTGGTCTGCGGCGAGCAGGTGTACAGCTACGCGGAGCTGAATCGCCGGGCCCGGCAGGTCGCGGAGCTGGTCCGGGCGCGGGGGGTGCGTCCTGGTGACCGGGTGGTGCTGATCTGCCCGAACCTCCCGGAGTTCCCTGTGGTGTATTACGGATTGCTCAAGGCCGGGGTCGTGGTGGTTCCGCTCAATCCGTTGCTGAAGGAGCGTGAACTGGAGTTCGTCTTCGGCGACAGCGGTGCGGTGATGGTGTTCGCCTGGGAGGGCACCGAGCACTTGCCGGTGCTGGAGAACGCGCGGCGGGCGGCGGTGGCCGCGGGTGTGCGAGAGGTGGTCGCGCTGAGTGGGCTGGCGGAGCTGCTGGCGCCGCGTCCAGGGGAAGCGGACAGCGAACCGACGGGGGCGGAGGATCCGGCGGTGATCATCTACACCAGCGGAACCACCGGAACCCCGAAGGGTGCCGCGCTGTCGCACGTGAGCCTGTTGCTCAACGCGCGGATGAAGGATCTGCTGATCCCGCGGCACGAGCACGATGTGGCGCTGGTGGCGTTGCCGCTGTACCACATCTTCGGGCAAACCTCGGTGCTGAACGGCAACGTCCACACCGGAGGGACGCTCGTGCTGCTTCCGCGGTTCGAGCCGGGCACTGCGCTGGACCTGCTGGTGGAGCACCGGGTCACGTTGTTCGCGGGGGTGCCCTCGATGTTCCAGGCGTTCCTGCAGGCCGACCCGAAGGGGGTGCGGCTGCGCAAGGCGGCCGAGACGATCCGGTTGATCACCTCCGGCGGCGCCCCGTTGCCGGTGGCGGTGTTCGAGCGGGTGAAGGAACTGAGCGGACTGCAGATCCAGCAGGGATACGGTTTGTCGGAAACGAGTCCGACGGTCACATTCTGTCCGTGGGACGAGCCGTTGCGCCCGGCGTCGGTGGGCAAGCCGGTGTGGGGCGTCGACATCCAGGTCGTGGATCGTGCGGGCACGCGGGTGCCGGCGGGGACGGTGGGCGAGATCGTCGTCCGTGGCCACTGCGTGATGCTGGGCTACTTCAACCGTCCGGAAGCGACGGCGGAGGCGATCCGGGACGGCTGGTTCCACACCGGGGACCTGGGCCGCTTCGACGAGGACGGGTGGCTCTACGTCGTGGACCGGGTCAAGGACCTGATCCTGCGCGGTGGCTACAACGTGTACCCGGCGGAGGTGGAACAGGTGCTGCTGCACCACCCGGCGGTGGCGATGACCGCGGTGGTCGGTCAGCCGCACGAGCGGCTCGGTCAAGAGGTCGTCGCCTACGTGGTTCCCCGGATCGGGCACCGGATCGACGTCGGCGAACTTTCGGCGTTCGCGCGGGAACGCCTCGCGGAGTACAAGTACCCGCGCCACATCATCGTGCAGAGCGAGCTGCCCCTGACCGCCACGGGCAAGGTTCACAAGCGCGCCCTGTCCTGATCGACCGCCTCACCGGATCGGAGATGGCACTGACGGTTTGCCGGAGTGTGACGTCCAGCGGGTCCGGGTGCGTGAGGCCGCTCGGTGAGACCCAGGACGAACACCAGGAGGTGTGTCATCAGCAAGCCGATTGCCGTGGTGACCGGCGCAACCCGGGGCGCTGGAAAAGAAATCGCGACGGCGTTGGGCGAGGCCGGCGCGACCGTGTACGTGACCGGACGAAGCACGTCGGGTAAGGATTCGCCCTACGGTGGTTCGATTTTCGGAACAGCGCAACTGGTCAGTGAGGCCGGGGGCAGTGGGGTCGCCGTGGCGGTCGACCACGAAGACGACGAGGCGGTGCGTGAGCTCTTCGCCCGTGTCCACGCCGAGCACGTCCGGCTCGACGTCTTGGTCGACAACGCCGCGAAGCTCGTCGGCATCACCGGCCCTGGCGGCTTTTGGGAGAAGCCGCTCGAGGCGGCCGACTTGATCTCGGTCGGGCTCCGATCGCACTACGTTGCCGCGTACTACGCGGCGCCGCTGCTGATCGCCAACAAGCGCGGACTCATCGTGAACACGGGGCACTACGGTGCGGTCTCGTACCACCAGGGCCCCGCTTATGGGGCGCAGAAGGCCGGTGCGGACAAGATGGCAGCCGACATGGCGAAGGAGTTGCGACCACACGGCGTGGCTGCTGTGTCGATCTGGATGGGCGGCCTCGACACCGAACGGGCCAGCGCCTATCTCGAGTCCTTGCCCGCGGACAAGCGACCGAAGACCAAACGGGAGTCGGCCCGGTTCACCGGACGCGTCATCGCGGCGTTGTACCGGCAAGAGAACCTGATGTCCTTCTCCGGCCGGGCACTCATCGGAGCCGAGCTCGGTGCACATCTCGGCGTCACCGACATCGATGGCAGCGCGCCGGCTTCGCTCCGGTACGAGATGGGTGGTCCGCCGGAACTCCACCACACCCTCCACTGAATGATCGCTCGACCGTCCAGTCCGTCCGACCGGGTACATCGTTGCGGGACGACCGACGGGGCGGGGACGCGCAGGCAACCCTTCCGGGTTGCTGCCCGGCTCACTCGGATCTGCACGTGTTTGTTGACTCTCTTCAGAGAAGGCCGCCCACAGCGTGCCCGCTCCGAGTGCTCCGGTTCGGATCTCCGGGTGGCGCGCGCGGCGGACCACCGTCCGTGAGCTACGCCAGGTGATGCTCCCGCGCGTAGCGGATCGCGGCGGCGCGGTCGCCCGACCTGGTCTTGGCGAAGATCCGGTTGATGTGGCTCTTGATCGTGTGGCTGCTGAGCACGAGTTCGCGGGCGATGTCCGGGTTGGTTTTGCCGCGGGCGATCATCGCGAGGATTTCCCCTTCGCGGGCGGTGAGCCCGTCGGGCAGGGTTCGGAGCGGTTCGGGGATGGGGACGTCGGCCGGACCGCCATGGTCGGCCGCGTTGAGCAGGGTCAGCTGCACGTCCGGATCGAGCACGGCCAGGCCCGCGGCCGCGCTGCGCAGTGCGTGGGCGATTTCTTCGCGGCTGGCGTCCTTGGTGAGATAGCCGCGGGCCCCGGCCCGCAGGGCGGCGAGGACGGAAGCGTCGTCACGGTAGGTGGTGAGGATGACGATGGCGACCCCGGGATGGTGCTGGACGAGCCGCCGGGTGGTGTCCACGCCGTCGAGTTCGGGCATGTGCAGGTCGAGCAGGACGGCGTCGGGCTGGTGCGCGGTGACCTGGTCCAGGGCTTCGCGACCGTTGGCGGCCGAGTCGACCACCTCGAAGTCGGGGAGCAGCCCCAGGAGAAGGACGAGCCCTTCGCGGACGCTGGCCTGATCGTCGGCGATGATGATGCGCAGCGGGTGCGGCTGGGCGCTCATTGCGGGACCCGGGCGTTGACGATCCACGTGCCCGCGTGCGGTCCGACCGTCAGGCTCCCGCGGACGAGCATGAGGCGTTCGCGCATGCCGGCCAGCCCGTATCCTGCGTTGACGCTGTCCATATCGCCGACCCCGTCACACATTGTGTTCGAAACTGTCATCGTCGTGTCGCCGTCACCGTAGTCGAGGTGAATGGCGATCGGCTGTCGTGGAGCATACTTGGCCGCGTTGACCAGTGCTTCCTGTGCGGTGCGTACGAACGCGAGGCCGGCGTCCGCGGTGAGCGACCGTTCGCTGCCGTCGACACGCACGGTAACCGGGGTGTGGTGGCGGCGTTCGTGGCACGCACCGAGATCGGCCAGCCCGTCGGGCAGAGGTGGCGTGTCGGTGCGGAGTGCGTGCACGGCGCGCCGGGTCTCGGCGAGGCCGTCCTTGGTCAGCCGTTGTGCCTGATCCAGCAGGTCCACGGCGCGGTCGATGTCGCGTTGGTCGGTGAGCACCGCGCCGGCGGCCCGCAGCTGCACGCCCAGGGCACCGAGCGAGTGGGCCAGGACGTCGTGTATCTCCCGGGCGATGCGGCTGCGCTCTTCCAGCGTGGCCACGCGTGCGCGTTCGTCGCGGAGTTGTTCGGCCTTGGCCAGCAGTACGGCGGATTGCTCGGCCTGGACCCGGTAGGACCGGCGGTTGTAGCCGATCAGCAGGCCGGGTAACAGGATCGCCGGGTATCCGATGGTGATCCAGCCGCTGGTCTGCGTGACGAGGCTGGTGATCTCGACCGCCAGCACCCCCAGTCCGGTGATGGTCCAGCCGGCCGTCAGGCTGGTGTCGCTGCCGGCCGAGATGGTGGCGATGAAGCCGAGGAAGACCAGCGCCCCGCCGGTGGGCGACACGGCGGCAACGCCACAGACGACGGTGACCGCGGCCAGGGCGTACGGCAGCAGCCGGCCGAACTGTGCTCGCTCGGTGGCGGGGTTCTCGATGACGGCCCACAGGACCATCATCGAACCGGCGACGACGAAGGCGATAATCACCGCCACCGAAACGGTGTGCGCGGTGAACACGGACACCCCGACACCGACCAGAGCCGCAGCTCGGACGGCCCAGGTGACCCACCGCATCATCTGCTCAGTATCCCCGGTCGCGGCCGTGCCGCGACCGGAGCTTCGGACGGTGGCCGAGTGGATGTCCACGCCTGGTCCCTTTCCGGCGAATTGCGCGTGCTCGTGTACCACGCACCGTCCACGTTAGAAACTTTCGGGTGGGGGAACGTCGAACCGAAAGAGGGAACGTTGGTCCGAGCGGTATGAACTTCGGCCGCCGCCCTCATGCCGGGGCCATACCGGAGCCGGAGACGAACCGTACCGGAGTCCGATGTCCGGTTCGCGTCCGCGCGTCAGTCTGGAAAGGACAACAATTCCGACCGGTTGGAGTGCGCGATGTCCCCTCTCGTCCAAGCCGAGATCGTCAACGCGGCCGTGCTGGCCGCGGTCCTGCAGGCCGACCTCGGCCGTAGCCGCAAGCTCACGGCGAGTCGGCTCGTGCGGCCGATCCTGCTCGCCGCCCTGATCGTCCCTCTGTTCATGCAGAGCGTCACCACGCAGGGCAACGGGCTCACCCTGGAAATCGCCGGTGTCGCGGCCGGTGTCGTCGGCGGACTGATCGCCCTGGCCCTGATCCGGGTCAACCACAACCCGGACACCGGCAAGAACGCCACCGCGGCGGGGTGGGGCTACGCGGCGCTGTGGGTGGTGGTCATCGGGGCCCGGGCGGCGTTCTCCTACGGTGCGATGCACTGGTTCCCCATCCGGCTCGGCCGCTGGCTGATCGACAACGCCATCCCGGCGGCCGCCATCACGGATGCCCTGATCTTCATGGCCGTGGCGATGCTGCTCACCCGCACCATCGGATTGGCCATCCGGTCCCGTGCACTCGCCGCCGCGCAGCGCGAGGCCGTCGACGCCGAGGTGTCCCGCATCTGACTGCCGGTGCGTTGCCCGCGCCGACTGCACGACCACGACCGAAAGGCAGACGGTGAACGACGTCCTCAGGCACGGCCGGTCAACCTCGCCAACCACCTGATTGGGGCCCTGGTGCCGGCCTGGATCAGTAGCAGGCAGGCGCACCACAAAGAACTCGGCCAGAAACCACCCTGGCGATTGTCCTGCTGTTCGTCGGGCTGCAGGCCGCTAGCCCGCGAAACCGGGTGCCCCCGGTGAGATTCGAACTCACACTGGACGGGTTTTGAATCCGTTGCCTCTGCCAGTTGGGCTACGGGGGCGTGACGCAGCGACTCTACGGGATCACCGGACCCCGGCCGTTACCGGGGCGGAGTGTCGCGCCCGCCACTACGTGGTGAACGCCATCTCTTCTTCTGGATCGTTCCCGGTAGGCTTCAGGTTCGCGGGAAGCCGCGAAACCGACCGTCCCGCCGAGTCTTCAGGAGGACCCCGGTGACCGATCAGGCTACCGAGGCCAACGGTGTCGCCACCGTGCCGCAGCGTCGGGTGCTCGTCGCGGAAGACGAGGCGCTCATCCGGCTGGACCTCGTCGAAATGCTGCGTGAAGAGGGCTATGAAGTGGTCGGGGAGGCCGGGGATGGCGAGCAGGCCATCGCGCTGGCCACCGATCTCAAGCCCGACCTCGTGATCCTCGACGTCAAGATGCCCAAGCTCGACGGGATCGAGGCCGCGGCCAAGATCACCGGTGACCGGATCGCGCCCGTCGTCATCCTCACCGCCTTCAGCCAGCGCGACCTCGTCGAACGCGCGCGGGATGCCGGCACCATGGCCTACCTCGTCAAGCCGTTCGCCAAGCGGGACCTCGTGCCCGCCATCGAGCTCGCCGTCAGCCGGTTCTCCGAGCTGCAGGCCCTCGAGGCCGAGGTCGCCGGGCTCACCGACCGGCTCGAGACGCGCAAGGTCATCGATCGCGCCAAGGGCCTGCTCATGAGCCGCCAGGGGCTCACCGAGCCCGACGCCTTCCGCTGGATCCAGCGCACCGCCATGGACCGCCGGACCACGATGAAGGCCGTCGCCGAGGCCGTCGTCGAAAGCATCGGGAGCTAGCCGGACCGACGGCCGGCGGGCAGAATCACGAGCGTGAAACTCCGCCTGCTGGCCGTCGTCGTCCTGGCACTGGCGGCCGGTTGTGCGGCGAACGAGCCCAGCACGCCCGCGCCGACGACCTACGAGCTGCCGCCGCGCCAGGTCCGGCCCGACGAGACCGCCCTCAAGCTGCCGCCGGCGAAGAACGGCGACACCGAGTTCACCCTGATCGGCCTGGCCGCCGGGCTGCCCAGCATCACCGGGAGCCACACCGAGTTCCCCGCCAAGGGCCAGTTCGTCCGGCTGCGGCTCGTCATCACCAACACCGGGACCTCGAGCGTGCTGTTCGACACGAAACGGCAGCTGCTGGTCGACGACCAGGGCGCCGCCCGCCCGCCGGAAGAGCAGGCCATGCTGATCAAGCGCCAGCCGGGCCAGTTCGACCTCGGGCACGGCGTGCGCGTCGAGTTCGACCTGTACTGGGACATCCCCAAGGACCGGAAGCCGGTGACGCTGCGGGCCTTCGGCGGTCCCACCATCACCGACATGAAGAACCTCAACGGCACCGACATCAAGCTGTGAAGAAGGGGCCCGGCGAAACACGCCGGGCCCCTTCTCCGTGAAAAACGATCAGACGCCGAGGTCGCCACCGAGGTAGGCGGCCCGCACCTTCGGGTCGTTCAGCAGCTCGGACCCGCGGGCGCTCTGGACCACGCGGCCCGTTTCGAGCACGTACGCCCGGTCCGACAGCTTCAGCGCCTGCTGGGCGTTCTGCTCCACCAGCAGCACCGTCGTGCCGCGCTTGTTGATCTCCCGGATGATGTCGAAGATCTGCGCGATCAGCATGGGCGCCAGGCCCATCGACGGCTCGTCGAGCAGCAGCACCTTCGGCTTCGTCATCAGCGCCCGGCCGATGGCGATCATCTGCTGCTCGCCACCGGACATGGTGCCGCCGAACTGGGACTTCCGCTCCGCGAGCCGGGGAACAGCTCGTAGACCTCCTCGAGGTCGGCCTTGAGGTCGTCCTTGCGGGTGTAGGCACCCATCAGGAGGTTCTCCTGCACCGTCATGCCGGGGAACACGCCCCGGCCCTCCGGCGACTGGCCGATCCCGAGCAGCACGCGCTTGTGCCCCGGGGTCTTCGAGATGTCCTGGCCGTTGAACAGGATCCGGCCGCTGGTCAGCGGCCGCAGCCCGGAGATCGTCTTGAGCGTCGTGGTCTTGCCGGCGCCGTTGGCCCCGATTAGGGAGACGATCTCACCCTCGCCGACCTGGATGCTCATGCCCTTGAGGGCGGCGATCTTGCCGTAGTGGACGTTGATGTCCTCGACCTCAAGAAGCATCTTCGGACACCCCCAGGTACGCCTCGATCACCTTCTGGTTGTTCTGCACTTCCTGCGGCAGCCCTTCTGCGATCTTCTGCCCGAAGTCGAGCACCGCGAGCCGGTCGCTGATGTGCATGACCAGGCCCATGTCGTGCTCGATCAGCAGCACGGTGCGGCCGTCGTCCCGGATCTTGCGGATCAGCGCCTGCAGGGCGTTCTTCTCCGCCGGGTTCATGCCCGCGGCCGGCTCGTCGAGCAGCAGCAGCTTCGGGTCGGTCGCGAGCGCCCGCGCGATCTCCAGCCGGCGCTGGTCGCCGTAGGAGAGGTTCTTCGCGACGTTGTGCTCGACCCGGCCGATGCCGACGAAGTCGAGCAGCTCCCGCGCTCGTTCCCGGCCCTGCTTCTCCTCCTTGCGGTGGCCCGGCAGGCCGAGCACCGCGCTGATCGCACCGGTCTTGTGGTGCGCGTCCGCGCCCACCATGACGTTCTCCAGCGCCGTCATGTTGTGGAACAGCCGGATGTTCTGGAAGGTCCGGGCGATGCCGCGCTTGGTGACGCGGAACCGCTTCATGCCGTCGACCCGGTCGCCGCCGAACCGGACCTCGCCCTCGGTCGGCCGGTAGACGCCGGTGACCACGTTGAACACCGTGGTCTTGCCGGCGCCGTTCGGCCCGATGAGCGCGAAGATCTCGCCTTCGTTGATGCTGAGGTTGACCTCGCGCAACGCCGTGACGCCGCCGAAGCGCATGGTCACGTTGTCGAACTCGAGCAAGGGGCTCACTTGGTCACCTCCGCCGAAGCCTCGGAGTCCGGGCCGGCGACTTCCGCGCCCATCGCGCCCATGCCGCCGGTTCCTTCCCTTAGTTCGGCCTTGCGCTGGCGGGACGGCAGGATGCCCTCCGGCCGCAGGGCCATCATCAGCACCAGCACGAAGCCGAAGATGAGGATGCGGTACTCGGACAGGAACCGGAACCGCTCGGGCAGCCACGCGATGACGAACGCGCCGATGATGACACCGGGCAGGTTGCCGGAGCCGCCCAGCACGACCGCGGCCAGGATGGTCGCGGACAGGATGAACGGGAAGTTGTTCGGCTCGATGAACACGGCCTTGCTCGCGTAGATCGTGCCGGCGAACCCGCCGATCATGGCGCCGATGGCGAAGGCGAGCAGCTTGAACTTGAACGTCGGCACGCCCATCAGCTCGGCCGCGTCCTCGTCCTCGCGGATCGCCGCCCACGCCCGCCCGACGCGGCTCTTGTTCAGCCGCACCGAGAACACGATCACGAGCACGATCGCGAAGAGCATCAGGTAGTAGTACGGCGCGGGGTCGAGGAAGAACTCGACGCCGAAGATCGGTTCCGGGTGCGGGACGTTCGTGATACCGCGCGCGCCGCCGATCGAGTCGGTGTTGTTCGCGGTGATCCGGACGATCTCCCCGAACCCGAGGGTCACGATCGCGAGGTAGTCACCTCGCAGCCGGAGCGTCGGTGCGCCGAGGATGACCCCGGACACCGAGGCCAGGAAGATGCCCAGCAGCACGGTCGGCCAGAACGACCAGCCGTAGCTCGTGCCGATCGAGGCCCACGTGTAGGCGCCGATCGCGAAGAACGCCACGTAACCGAGGTCGAGCATGCCCGCGTGGCCGACGACGATGTTGAGGCCGACGGCCAGCAGGATGTACGTGCCGACCGGGAAGATCAGCACCGTCGTCCAGTCGGAGTCCGGGGACATGAACGATCCGACCCAGGGAGCGGGCAGGATCAGCGCGAGCACGATCAGCGCGAGGTAGACGCCGTAACGCTGCCAGTGGGGGGCGTCCGCCCACCAGTCCCGCATCCCGTCGATGGGGTGAAAACCGCCGCGCGCGGGGTTTCCGTTGCTCGGAGCCACTTCTTCACCCTTCATGCGCGTGCCCGTTGCAGCGATTCACCGAGAATGCCGGTGGGCCGGAACATCAGGACCAGCACCAGGACGACGAAGGCGGTGACGTCCTTCCAGGCGGAGCCGAGGAAGATGGAGCTCCAGTTCTCGACGAGGCCCAGCACGATCCCGCCGAGCAGGGCGCCACGCAGGTTGCCGATACCGCCGAGCACCGCGGCGGTGAACGCCTTGATGCCGAGCAGGAACCCGATGCGGTAGTCGGTGTTCTCGTATTCCATGACGAACAGGGCGGCGGCGACGCCCGCCATCGCGCCGCCGAGCAGGAACGTGATCCGCACGATGCGGTCGATGCTGACGCCCATCAGGACGGCGGCCTCGGGGTCCTGGGCCGTGGCGCGGATGCCGCGGCCGATCCGGGTCCGGCTGACCAGCTGGTCCAGGACCACCATCACGATGACCGCGCCGATGATCACGAAGACGTGGTCGGTGCGCACGACGCCGTTGCCGATGCGGAACAGCTCCTCGTGCGGGACGAACCGCGGGGCGGGCTGCTGGACTCGGCCCGGCTTGTCGAAGAGCCAGGGGATGATCTTCAGGCCGAAGGCCTCCTGCAGGAACAGCGACGCACCGATCGCCGAGATCAGGGCGGCGAGCCGGGTCGCGCCCTTCTTGCGCAGCGGCCGGTACGCGAGCTGCTCCAGCACGATCGCGGACCCGCCGGAGACCAGCGCGGAAGCGACGATCAGCAGGAGCAGGATGCCGATCATCGAGAAGATGGTGAACGGCGCCGTCGGCGCGATGGTGACGAGGATGAACAGGGACGTCATCGTCCCGATCATGAAGATCTCGGAGTGCGCGAAGTTGATGAGCCTCAGCACGCCGTAGACCATCGTGTAGCCGAGGGCGATGAGGGCGTAGATGGAGCCGGCTACCAGGCCGCCGATGGTGCTGCCCAGAAACTGGCTCTGCAGATCTTGGAACATGACGTAGTTGCCTTACCTGACGGGGCGAGGATGGTCGCCACATTGGCGGGGAGCGGGGGTGCTGTGTCCGAGCACAGCGCCCCCGCTCCCGTTAGGTGTGTCTAGCTCCGTCAGCCGGTGATCTTGGCTTCGGTCGAGGCGCCGAGGTTCTTGATGACCCCGCCGACGACCTGGTAGACGTAGATCGCGTTGGTCTGCGGCTCGCCGTTGTCCTTGAACTTGATCTGCTTCGACGCGCCCTTGAAGTCTTCCGTCTTCAGGAAGTCGTTGATCTTCTCACCGGTGGTGTTGCCCGCCTTGACCGCGTTGATGATGGCGGTCGCCGCGTCGTAGCCCTCGGTGGCGTAGATCGCCGGGTCGACGTTGAACTTGGCCTTGTACTTCGTGGCGAACTCGTTGCTGGCGCCGGCGTCCGGGATGTTGCACGGGCAGCCGACGACGGCACCCTCGGCGGCCGCGGCACCCGCGCCCGAGACCAGCTGCGGGTCGAGCGAGCCGTCACCGGTGGCGAAGATGGCCTTCACGCCGCCGTCGCGGAGCTGCTTGAGCAGCCGGCCGCCCTGGGCGTAGTAACCACCGAAGGTGATGACGTCCGGGTTGGCGGCCTTGACCTTCTGCACGGTCGAGGAGTAGTCCGACGCGTCCTTGGCGAACTTGTCGCGCTCGGTCGTGATGCCCTTCTCCTTGAAGGTCTTCTCGAACGCGTCCGCGAGGCCGACGCTGTACTCCTGGTCGTCCGAGATGACGTAGGCGTTCTTCGGCGACTTCGCCGTGATGAGGAAGTTCGCGATCGCGGGGCCCTGGTCGTTGTCGTTCGCGACGACGCGGTGCCAGTACTTCCAGCCGTTCGCGGCCAGGCCCGGGTTCGTCGCCGACGGCGACACGCTCGGGACCTTGCCCTGCTCGAGGACGCCGCCGACGGCCTTCGACTCACCCGAGAACGCGGGGCCGATCAGGGCCGTGATCTTGTCCGTCCCGATCGCCGTCTGCACCAGCGAGGTGGCCTGCTCCGGCTTGCCCTGGCTGTCGTAGTTCTTCAGCTCGAGCTTCACCTTGGGGTTCGTGGCGTTGTACTCGTCGATGGCGAGCTTGGCGCCGTTGTTGGGCGGGATCACGATCCCGGAGTTCTCCCCGGTCAGGTCGCCCATGAACCCGATCTTCAGCGTGCTGCTGTCACCGCTGCCCGACGAGCTGCTGCCGCCGGCGCAGCCCGCCAGCGCAAGCGACGTCGCCGCCGCGAGGGCGAGAACCCGTCCAAAACGCACTCCTGACACCGACTACCTCCCATGACCAACCAGCCGCCGGTAGGCGTTGCCCCCGACACAGGGGCTAGGTTAGGGCAGGAAGATATCCCTCTCGCCCGTCATGTGCACAGGCGGCCTCACTACTCTGTGTCCACATCGTGACGATCGCAACCGACACGAATTGCACGAAAAGGCGAATGACGTTTCGCCGTGGGCCGCTGCTGGTCACGCAGCGATGCTAAGTATCGGCGCTCGTTTGGCGAATGGGTGACAGCTGTGTTTCCCCGGTATGTCATGGCCCATTTCGGCGGGCGGTGCGTGGCCGGTTTCCCGGCGATCCGCTGTTCACCCTGGCGGGGGCTCCGTGGGGCGGGCACCGCCGTAGGGATGCACCTTACGTCCGGTTCGGGCGCCCGAACGGACCACCCCCGCTCACCGGAGCCGGCAGGTCTGCCCGAACGGCCGCCTCTCCGGGCACCCGCGGCCACAACCACCGGTTGTCGTGGGAGCCGCAACGGCTGTTGGACCCGCCCCGCGGTCCGGCGGTTGGCTGGAGACAGCCGAGAGACAGGGAGAAGCGGGATGCGGATCGCCGAGCAGGAAACCGTCGAAGGGGTCGTGGCCGGGGTGCCGTTCGTGGCCCTGCCGCCGCCGGACCGGGCGGCCCCGGCCGCGCTGGTGGCGGGCTGGCACCTGATGGAGGTGCCCGCGAGCGAGCAGGCGTTCGCCGAAGCGGTGCCGATGACCGGCCTGCAGGCCTGGCGGGTGTACCTCGGCCTGCCGCTGACCGGGGCCAGGCTGCCCGAAGGCGGCCCGGCGGAGCTGTTCCGGCGGGCGAGCGAGGACGCGGTGCTCAATGTCTTCGAGCCGGTCACCGAGCAGGCGGTGGCGGAGTTCCCCGCGGCGCTGGCCGAGCTGCGGAGCCGGCTCCCGGGCGCGGCCGGTCCGCTCGGCGTCTTCGGTGGCTCGGCGGGCTCGCTGGTCGCGCTGGAGGTGCTCGCCCGCGGGGACGTCGCGGTCGAGGCCGCCGCGGTGGTCAGCCCCGTCGCCCGGCTGGCACCGGTGATCGGCCGCAACGAGCGGCTCTTCGACGTCACGTATCCGTGGAGCCCGCGCTCCCGGGCCGTCGCCGACCGCTACGACTTCGTGCGCCGGGCCGGGGAACTGGGTGCGCCGCTGCTGATCGTGACCGGCGAAGCCGACGACGCCGCCGTCCGCGAGCCGGCCGAGGCGCTGCGCGAGAAGCTGGGGACCGAGCTGGTGACGGTCGAGGGGATGGCGCACGAGTTCGCGCCGGGGACGCCGGCAGCGGCCCGCGTCGACGCGGCGTTCAGCGACTGGTTCGCGCGGCGGCTGCGAGCCTGAGGTCGTCCTCCGGCAACCAGGCGTGCGCCGGGTCGTAGGCGCACCAGTCCTCTTCGCGGCTGGTGCGCCCGGCCAGGGCGAGGAACCGCCGCAGCGCCGGATGCGCCTTCCCGCGCCGCCAGACCAGCGACCACGGGAACAGCGGGGACGGCTCGAACGGCAGCACCTTGAGGTTCAGGTCCGGCGCGAGCTCCATGTCGGCGCCCGCGAGGGTGACGTGCCGCTTGCCGTACCGCGTCTGCTCGAGGGTGTGCCGCAGGTCGTAGCTGACGCCGGAGTCGTCGATCGGCACGCCGAAGCGGCCGCACAGCTCCTGCAGGTAGGACAGCCATTCGGCGGCCCCGCCGGACCCGGGCAGCCAGATCCCGTCGGCGCGCAGGTCGGCGAGCGGCAGCACGTCCTGCTGGGCCAGCGGGTGCTCCGGGGCGAGCAGCGCGACCAGCGGTTCCAGCCGGATCGGGCGGTGCTCCAGCTCGTCGGGCAGCGGCCGGCCGAAGCCGGTGACCCGCCCGACGGCGGCGTCGAGCTCCCCGGACAGCAGCGGTTCGACGGCGTTCGCGAACCCGCTGCCGGCGACCCGGTCGATCCGCAGCGCCGGCTCCCGCGCGGCGAGCCGGCGCAGCAGGTACATCGGCGAGAGCCGGAAGTCGACGACGTCGAGGCGCAGCGGCCGGTCGTCGGCGCCCATCGCGGCGACCGCCGCGTCGGCCACCCGGACCAGCTCGCGGGCGTGCGGGAGGAAGCGCTCGCCGTCGGCGGTGAGCTCCACCGACCGGTTGGTGCGCAGGAACAACGGCGTCGCGAGCGTGTCCTCGAGCTTCCGGATCCGCTTCGACAGCGCCTGCTGGGTGAGGAACAGCGCCTGGGCGGCCCGCCCGAAGTGGCGTTCCTGGGCGGTCACGACGAACGCCCGGACCTGGGCGAGGTCGAGGTCCACCGGCTCAGGCGCCCGGCGGGCGGTCCCGGACGACGCAGGTGAGCCGGGCAGTGCAGGTGCGCCGGCCCTCGTCGTCGGTCAGCACGATCTCGGCGGTGATGGTGCCGCGGCCGACGTGCAGCGGCGTCGCGACGCCGGTGACGGTGCCCGAGCGGACGGCCCGGTGGTGCGTGCAGGACAGCTCCAGCCCCATCGCCGCGCGGTCCGGGCCCGCGTTCAGCGCCGCGACCGTCGAGCCCAGCGCTTCGGCGAGCACGGCGTTGGCGCCGCCGTGCAGCAGGCCGTACGGCTGGAGGTTGCCCTCGACCGGGATCGTGCCGATCACGCGTTCGGCGGTCGCTTCCAGGAGCTTCATGCCGACCTTGTCGTTCAGCTGCTGGTCCGCGGCGGCCGGGTCGATGCCCGACAACCGGTCCACTTCGATGGGGGCGGCACTTTCGGTCACGCAAAGCTCCTGTTCCTATGCGACACGTAAGAGTGTCGGACCCTCAGCCTAGACTCGGGCCCGTGAGCCCGAGTGAGAAGACGACCGTTGCCAACGCCACAGGAACGACCAGCGTCGCCGCGCGGCCGAAGCTGCTGCTGATCGACGGCCATTCGATGGCCTACCGCGCCTTTTTCGCGCTGCCCGCGGAGAACTTCAAGACCAAGACCGGGCAGGTCACGAACGCGGTCTTCGGGTTCACCTCGATGCTCATCAACCTGCTGCGCGACGAAGCGCCGACCCACCTCGCGGTGGCGTTCGACCTCTCGCGCAAGACGTTCCGCTCGGAGACCTTCGCGGACTACAAGGCGAACCGCAGCACGACGCCGGACGAGTTCCGCGGCCAGGTCGACCTGGTGCGGGAGGTCCTCGACGTCCTCGGCATCCCGTCGCTGACGAAGGAGAACTTCGAGGCCGACGACATCATCGCCACGCTCACGACGCAGGCGGCCGCCGAAGACTTCGACGTCCTCATCTGTACCGGCGACCGCGACGCGCTCCAGCTGGTCACCGACCGGGTCACCGTGCTGTACCCGAAACGCGGCGTCTCGGAGATGACCCGGTTCACGCCGGAGGCCGTCGAGGAGAAGTACGGGCTCACCCCGCGGCAGTACCCGGACTTCGCCGCGCTGCGCGGCGACCCCTCGGACAACCTGCCGAACATCCCCGGCGTCGGCGAGAAGACCGCCGCCAAGTGGATCAAGCAGTTCGGCTCGCTCGACGACCTGATCGACCGCGTCGACGAGGTCAAGGGCAAGGCCGGGGAGGCGCTGCGCGCGCACCTCAGCTCGGTCCAGCTCAACCGCCAGCTCACCGAGCTGATCCGCGACGTCGAGCTGGAGATCGGCCCGTCCGCGCTGGAGCTGCGCCCGTGGGACCGCGAGGCCGTGCACGCGCTGTTCGACGAGCTGGAGTTCCGCGTCCTGCGGGACAGGCTGTTCGCGACGCTGCAGAGTGCCGAGCCGGAGGCCGACGAAGGCTTCGAGGTGTCCGGTTCCGCGCTCGCGCCGGGCGCGCTCCCGGCGTGGCTCGCGGCGCACGCGGGCGAGGGCGAGCCGGTGGCGCTGGCCTTCCGTACCGTGGGCACGTCGGTGCGGTCCGACCTGCGCGCGGTCGCTTTCGCGTCGGCGGACGGCGAAGGCGCGTACGTCGACGTGACGGCGATGGACCAGGCCGACGACGCGGCGCTCGCCGCGTGGTTCGCCGACCCGAAGAGCCGCAAGACCGGTCACGACCTCAAGGTCCCGCTGCACGCGATCCGCTCCCGCGGCTGGGCGCTGGCCGGGCTCGCCATGGACACCGCGCTGGCCGCGTACCTCGTGCGGCCCGGGCAGCGCACCTTCGAGCTGGACGACCTCGCGCTGCGCTACCTGCACCGCGAGCTGCGCTCGGAGACCGACGGCGGCGACGGGCAGCTGTCGCTGCTCGACGGCGGCGCGGAAGGCCTGGAGCAGAAGGAGATCCAGGAGGAGCTGGTCAAGGCCCGCGCGATCTTCGAGCTGGCCGGCGCGCTCGACAAGGAACTCGAGCAGATCGGCGGCGCGCGGCTGCTCGCCGAGCTGGAGCTGCCCCTGCTGGAGGTCATCACCGAGCTGGAGATCGCCGGCGTCGCCGTCGACCTGGAGCAGCTGACCACGCTCGAAGCGCACTACCTCTCGCGCGTCACCCAGGCGGCGGAAGAGGCGTACGCGGTGATCGGCAAGCAGATCAACCTCGGCTCGCCGAAGCAGCTGCAGGTCGTGCTGTTCGACGAGCTCGGCATGCCGAAGACCAAGCGCACCAAGACCGGCTACACCACCGACGCCGAGGCGCTGCAGGGCCTGTTCGAGAAGACCGAGCACCCGTTCCTGCAGCACATGCTGGAGCACCGGGACGCGACGAAGCTGCGCACGACCGTCGAGGGCCTGATCAAGTCCGTCGCCGACGACGGGCGCATCCACACGACGCTGCTGCAGACGATCGCGGCCACCGGGCGGCTGTCCTCGACCGAGCCGAACCTGCAGAACATCCCGGTCCGCACCGAAGAGGGCCGCCGCATCCGCGACGCGTTCGTCGTCGGCGAGGGCTACACCGAGCTGATGACCGCGGACTACAGCCAGATCGAGATGCGGATCATGGCGCACCTCTCCCAGGACGAGGGCCTCATCGAGGCGTTCAACAGCGGCGAGGACCTGCACACCTTCGTGGCGTCACGGGCGTTCTCGCTGCCGCCGGAGGAGATCACGCCGGAGCTGCGCTACCGCGTCAAGGCGATGTCGTACGGCCTCGCGTACGGGCTGTCGGCGTACGGGCTTTCGCAGCAGCTGCGGATTTCCACCGAGGACGCCAAGTCCCAGATGGAGGCGTACTTCGACCGCTTCGGCGGCGTGCGCGACTACCTCCACTCCGTGGTCGGCATCGCGGCGAAGAACGGGTACACCGAGACGCTCTTCGGCCGCCGCCGCTACCTGCCCGACCTCAACAGCGACAACCGCCAGCGCCGCGAGATGGCCGAGCGGATGGCGCTGAACGCCCCGATCCAGGGCAGCGCGGCCGACATCATCAAGGTCGCGATGCTCAACGTCCACCGTGCGCTGGTCGAGGCGAAGCTGAAGAGCCGGATGCTGCTGCAGGTGCACGACGAACTGGTGCTCGAGGTCGCCGAAGGCGAGCGCGACGAGCTGGAGAAGCTCGTCCGCGACGGCATGGGGTCGGCCTACGAGCTGGCCGTGCCGCTGGAGGTCTCGGTCGGCTACGGCCGGTCCTGGAACGAAGCCGCGCACTGACCCCGGTTCACTCTGCGTCGCGACCCGGATCACCGGGTCGTGGCGCGGGTGTACTCGGGCGGACGTCGTCGGGTGCCGGTCATCGGGACCACGCTGTCGTCCATGGCCAGTGACTTCCAGCGGCGCAAGATCTCCGGCGTCTTCGGCGCCATGGACGCCGACGACGACGGCTACCTGACCGAGTCCGACTTCCGGGCGCTCACGGCGCGATGGCTCGACCTCCGCGGCACCGACGGCAGCACCCCCGAGGGGGAGAAGCTCGCCGCCATCATGATGGGCTGGTGGGCGACGCTGCGCGACGCGTCCGACCGCGACCGTGACGGCAAGGTCACCCTCGACGAGGTCCTCGCCGTCGTCGACGAGCTCCCGAAGATGCCGGGCGCGGTCACCGGCACCGCGGCGGCGATGTTCGAAGCGGTGGACGAAAACGGCGACGGCACGATCTCGGCGGCGGAGTACCGCCGGATGATCGAGGCGTGGAGCGGCGTCGGCACCCCGGCGGCCGAGGTGTTCGCCCTGCTGGACACCGACGGCGACGGCCGCCTGTCCCACGACGAGTTCACCGGCCACTGGTACGAGTTCTGGGCGGGCGACGACCCCGCGGCCCCGGGCAGCGCGGTTTTCGGCCGGGTCTGACGGTCAGGTGGTGCAGTGCCGGGTGATCTTTCGGGCAGACCGCCGGACGGGCCCCCGGTCCCGCTGAGCGGTCTCCCGAGGGGCCCGCACACTCATCCGCGCACGAAAACCGTTGGCATTGCGACGAACGGCGGACTCCGTTCGGGTGAGCCATTACCGCTGGGTAGGGAGGTCGGCGCCGGACGTACGGCGATCACGGCGTAGGGTCCGCCGAATGGGGTTCGAGCGTGAGCGACGACGCTGGCGGGTCCGGCTGCACGACGAACTCGGCCGGGTGTGCGGTGCGGGCACGGTGCTGGACGAATACCACGTCCTCACGAGCGCGCACGTCGTCGAGACCGCCGGGGGGCCACGCTCCGCGCTGAGCGTCGACTTCGTCGGGCTGGCCGAGGCGATGCCCGGCACGGCGGCCGTCGTCGAAGGCTGCTGGGTGCCCTCCGACGGTGGTGGTCGTGGCGATCTCGCCGTGCTGCGGCTCGACCGGCCCGAATCCCGCGTCTTCCGCGCGCCGCTGCACCGCATGCCGCTCGGCGAGCACCAGCTCGTCCGTGCCTTCGGCTTCCCGCCGGGTTCGGTCGGCCGCTGGACGCACGCGCGGCTCGGCGGCCCCGAACAGCCCGGCGGCCCGGGCGGCGAATGGGTCCGGCTGTTCCGCACCGCCGAAGCCGAACCGCTCGGCCCCGGCTTCGGCGGCACGGCGGTGCTCGACGAGGCGACCGGCCACGTCGTCGGCGTGGTCGTCGGCAAGGACTCCGGCACCTGGATGATCCCGGTCGAGACCATGCTCGGGCACCTGCCCCAGCTGAGCATCTGGACCTCGGGCAGCCCGGCGGTCGACGCCAGCTTTTCGCGGCCCGTCGGCGAAGCCGTCGACGTCTCCTTCGTGCAGCGCGTCGCCGACTGGTTCGCCAAGGCCGAGCCCGGCACCGTCTGGGTCGTCGACACCGGCGAGGCCGGTTCGCCCGTTGCCGCGGCCCTGCGGTTCGGGATCGTCCTCGCCGACCGCGAACGCTCCCTCGGCGTGCCCGGCCTGCCGCCCGCGCTCGGCGACATGCCGCCGACGGGCAGCGTCGACCTCGCCGTCGACGCCACCGGCCGCACGGCCGACGCCATCCGCCACCGCATCGAAGACCGGCTCACGACCGGGGTCGCGGGGCGCACGCTCGTCGTCGACGCGATCGACGACTCCGCCGAACCCGACCGGCTCGTCGGTGAGGTGCTGGCCCCGCTCGCCGGCCGCGCGGCCGAGCTCGGCATCCGCCTGCTGCTCGGGTTCCGCGAGGAGTCCTCGCCCGGCGTCGCGGCGGTGCGGGCGAGCACCCTCGGGACCCGCCCCGCGCCGGACGACCTCGCGGGCCGGCTCGACGTCCTGACCCAGGCCGTGGAGGAGCTCGCCGAGATCGAGGCGTACCAGCTGCGCGTGGCGACCCGGTTCACCGGCGTCGCGATGCTGCCGGCCCGGGCCCAGCGGCTGCGCGGCGCGCTGAAGCAGCTGCGGTCGGCCGAGGTCGACGGTGACGCGGAGTGGGTCGAGAAGCACATCGGCGGTCACGAGCACGCGGTCGCCCCGGCGGTCGAGGACGGCCGCCGCCAGCGCGCGGTGCTCGACGGGCTGGTCGCCCGCCGCGAGGAGCTGCGGGCGCGCCTGGCCGCCGACAACGAGCTCGCGGGCGAGCACGGCCTGGCGGGCGATCCGGAGCTGGAGCAGGCCTACGGGCCGGCGAAGAGACTGCTGATCGACGGCCCCTGCGAGCTGACGGCGGCGGCCACGGCGGTCGACACGTACGCGGCCGCGGTCCGGGCCCGCATCGAAGACCGGGTCTGACCCGGGTTCCCAACACCCCAATGTGGCCTTGGTTGCGTTCAACGCACCCAAGGCGGCCTTCGGTGCGTTGAACGCACCGAAGGCCACCTTGGGGCGCTCGGCGACTCGGGGCTAGCGGCGGCCGAGACCCCGGATCAGCACCATCACCGCTTCCCGCACCTCGGCCCGCGTTCGCTGCGGCCCGAACACCTGCCAGTCCAGCGCCACCACCAGCATCGTGCCGAACAGCCCGGCCGCCGCCGTCGGGATCTCCACCCCGTCCGGCAGCCGCCCGGCCTCCTCCAGCCGCGAGAGCTGGTGCTTCACGATCGAGATGATCTCTTCGCGCAGCAGGGAAAGCGTGCCGTGCCACTGGCCCGGCGTCCGCCACAGCTCGCTCACCAGGATCTGCGAGAAGCCGGGGTAGCTCGCGATGAACTCCAGCGTGGCGTCGACCTGTGCCTCGATCACGTCCAGCGGGTCGGCGTCGGACACCGCGTCCCGCAGCCGGCCGGCGAGCATGTCCACCCCGTACCGCAGGAGCCCGTCGACCAGGCCGTCCTTCGAGCCGAAGTTGTAGTAGACCGTGCCCTTCGCGACGCCGGCTTCGGCCGCGATGTCGTCGACCGTCAGCCCGACCAGGCCCCGGCTCTTCGAGAGCCGCAGGGTGGCCTCGAAGAGCTTCTGCTTCGTCCCGCCGCTCACAGGCTCAGCTCGGGCTTGAGCGCGGACACCGTCCAAACGCGACGTTTGCGCGCGGCCAGGGTGGACACCAGGATCCCGCCGACGAGGTAGGCGAGCAGCACCCCGATGTCGCCGAGGATCTGCACCGTCGCCCCGCTGTAGAAGAGGTGGCGGAAGCCGTCGATCGCGTAGCCCATCGGCAGCACGACGTGCAGCGGGTACAGCGCGTCCGGGATGGTCTGCCACGGGAACGTCCCGCCGGCGCTGACCAGCTGCAGCACCAGCAGCACGAGGCCGAGGAACTTGCCGACGGCGCCGAAGAACGCGTTCAGCGCGTGCACCACCGAGGTGAACGTCAGGGACACGAGCACGGCGAACCCTATCGCGCCCAGCGGGTGCGCGATGTGGATGCCCACCAGCCAGGTCACCGCCCCGAAGAGGACGATCACCTGCGCGGCGCCGAGCAGCGCCGACGACAGCCAGCCGCCGACCGCGACCCGGAACGGCGACGCACCCGCGGTCAGCGCGCGCGTCGAGAGCGGGCGCAGCAGCAGGAAGAGCACGAACGCGCCGATCCAGGTGGCCAGCGAGATGAAGAACGGCGCGAGTCCGGCGCCGTACGTCCCCGCCGACGCCTCGCCGTTGGCGTTCACCGCCACCGGGTCGGCGATGGTGTTGGCCGTCGCCGAGCGGGTCGGGTCGTCCGGGTTCGGGATCTCCTTGAGCCCGGCGGAAAGCCCGTCACGCAGCTTCACCGCGCCGTCGGCCAGCTGGTTCGTGCCGGTGACGGCGGTCTTTTCGCCGTCGTTGAGCTGGGCGGCGCCGTCGCGCAGCTGGTTCGCCCCGTCGGACGCCTGCGCGATGCCGTTCGTCAGCTGCGGGGACGCGGCGGCGAGCTTGGCCGCGCCGTCGGAGACCTGCCGGGCGCCGTCGGCCAGCTTCGCGAGGTCGCCGTTGGCCTGCTGGATCTTGCCGTTCGCCTGGTCGACGGGGGCGCGGAGCTGGTCGGCCTTGGCGACGATCGCCTGGACCTGGGCCTCCGGCACCCCGGCGTCGCGCAGGTCCGTCACGAGCTGGGTGCGGTAGGAGTCGAGCTTGCCCTGGATGCCGGACGACGCCGTGGCGGCCAGCGACGCCGCGTCGGCGACCTTCTGGTCCCCGGCCGCGACCTGTGAGGCGCCGTCGGCCAGCTTCTGCGTCTGCGAAGGCAGGTCCGCGGTGCTGCTCTTGAGCGTGCCCAGGCCGGTCGCCAGCGTCGACGAGCCGTCCGCGAGCTTCGCGGCGCCGTCGGCCAGCTGCTGCTGCCCCGACTTCAGCTGGTTGGCGCCGTCCGCGAGCTGGGACGCGCCGGTCGAGGCCTCCTGGATCTTGGCGTAGATCGTGGAGAAGCCGACCAGGAACCGGTCCGCGGCCTCGCTGCCGACCTTCTCGGCGATCGTCTTGCGCACCTGCTCGGCCACCTGCTTGGCGATGGTGCCGGAGAGATAGTTGTTGGCGTCGTTGGTGGTCAGCGTGATCGTCGCCTGCTGCGGCTGGAAGGTGCCCACCCCGAGCAGTGCGGCGGAGAAGCCGCTGGGGATGCCGATCGCGAAGGAGTACTTGTCGTCGCGGACGCCGTCGCGGGCCTCCTGCTCGGACACCTCGTGCCACTGGAAGGTGCCGGACTTGACCAGCTCGTCGGTCACCTCGCGGCCGACGTTGCGCTGCTGGCCGGCGGAGTCCTTCGCGCCGGTGTCGCTGGTGAAGACCGCGGCGGGCAGCTTGTCGAGCCGGCCGTACGGGTCGTAGTTCGCGTAGAGGTAGAAGGACGCGTAGAGCAGCGGCACCAGCACGAGCGCGACCAGCGCGAGCTTGGGCATCGTGCCGGTCGAGAGGCGGCGCAGTTCGTTGCGCGCGATCCGGAAGGCGTTCATGCGGAGACTCCGTCGGTGCTCTCGGGGAGCTCTTCGGTGGGGGCGGGTTCGGGGGAGTGGTGCTGCGGCTCGGGCTGCTCGGCCGAGCCGAGGAGCGCGGGCGGGAAGGGGAGCGCGGACAGCGGCGTCGTCGCGGTCAGCACCACGACGGCGAGCCCGCGCTCGGCCTGCTCGCGCGCCAGGCCGGCCCAGCTTTCGACGTCGCTGGTGTGCCGGTCGGGGGTGTCGAGGACGAGCAGCCGGACGCCCTTGCGCCCGGCGGCCAGCTCGGTCAGCAACCGCGTGCGCAGGGCCGGGGCGAGGTTCTCGAACCGCGTGCCCGCGAACGGCGCGGCGTCGTGCTCGGCGAGCCAGCGGGCGACGTCTTCCTTGCCGGCCGGCCGGTGGGCGAGCGCCAGCTCCTCGCCGACGACCACGCGCAGCGCGAGGGCGTGGTCGGGCTCGCTGACGCCGGGGGCGTCGACGACCGCGACGAGCTCGGGCAGCCCGGCGTCGGTTCCTTCGGCGTGCACCGTGCCGGTGGTCGGCTTCAGCCGCCCGGCCAGCGCCAGGCCGAACGCGGTGACGCCGACGCCGGGCTCGCCGTGCACGATCGCCAGGTCGCCCTCGCCGACGGTCAGCGAGGTGGGCGGTAACAAGGGGCCGTGGTGTCCTTCGAGGGACACCCGATCGGCTCGGACCTGCACGGTTACTCCAGCGTCGGGAACTTTTGAACTGACCGGTCAGTTCAAAAGCTAGTCCTCGCGGAGGGGGTGCGGCAAGATCACCGGACGCACGTCACACTTGCGGGTGACGTACCGGGCTGCTCGAGCTCACCGCAGCGCCGACGCCGGCCGCACCTCCCAGCTGGTCCACAGTGGACGGTAGCCCTGCCGGTGCCAGAACACCGAGGCCAGCGGGTTGGTCGGGTTGTAGTAGAGGTAGGTGCGGGTCGCGCCGCCCCGGTGCAGCTCCCGGTGCACGTGGGCCATCAGCGCCCGGCCGAAGCCGCTGCCGCGCTCACCGGGCGCCGTCACCACGTTGTTCACGTACCCCCAGCGTCCCGGCGGCAGCAGCTCGGCCGCCGCGCTCCCCGGGGTCGCGTCGATCCACGCGCAGTGGGCGAGGGCGCGGACCTCGCCGCCGTCCTCCGCCAGCCAGACGGCCGGCTCGTCCTCGGCCAGTGCCGCCCGCAGCGCGGGGGCGAGCAGCTCGGCCGTGTCCGCCCGGCGGGCCGCGGCCACGAGGCCGGTGTAGTCGAACGTCGCGGTGGCCAGCTCCAGCGCCGTGGCGAAGTCGCCGGGCCCCGCGCGGCGGACGGCGACCGCCGGGTCCGCCTCGACCGGGGGTGCCGTGCGCACGCCGACGGCGGAGAGCGGGACGAGACCGTGGTCGAGGAAGGCGCGGATCGCCTCGGCGTCCCGGCTGGGCCAGAGAACGACGCACGACGAGTCGTCGCCGATCTCCTCCGTCTCCAGCAGGCCCTTGAGCGCGCGAAGCAGGAGATCCACGCCTTCGGTGCCGGTGGCGCCGAAGTACGGGAAGAGCTGCCAGACGTCGGCGGCCACCCACAGCGTCGTGACGTCGCCCGGCGCCGCGCGCTGCCGCTGCACCACCCCGGCGACCCGGGTGCCGTCCGCGGTCGCGGCGTCGAGCCGCCGGCCCTCGGCCGGGGGTGCGGCGGGCGGCAGCAGCGCGTCGACCGCCGCGAAGCGCGCGCGGTGGGCGGCGAGCAGCGGCTCGGCGATCTCCATGGACCCCCCTGGTGCGTCGGTCAGGACCAGGCGGGTCGCCGGATCCACATGGTCCACAGTGGACGATAGCCCTGCCGGTGCCAGAACACCGGCGAGAGCGGGTTCGCCGGGTGGTAGAAGAGGAACGTACCGCGCACCCCCGGCCGCAGCAGCTCGCGATGGGCCACCGCCATCAGCGCCCGGCCCACGCCGCCGCCGCGCGCGCCGGGCGCGACCGACAGCGTGTCGACGTACCCCCAGCGGCCCGGCTGCAGCCGGCCGTGGATGCCGTCGCCCGGCGCGGGCGAGGTCGGGACGCACGCGGCCATGCCCACCGGGACGCCGTCGTCCTCCGCGAGCCAGACCAGGCCGCTGAAGCGCAGCGCCCGGACGACCTCCGCGCGCAGCAGCGCCCGCGCACCGGCCCGCGGCACCGCGGTGCCCACCAGCGACGTGTAGCGCCATTCCGCCACGCGCAGGTCGGTGAGCGCCTCGACGTCGCCCTCGCCGGCGAGGCGGACGGTCACCCGGGACGGTCCCTCGTCCGCGGGCGGCGCGGGGGTCCGCACCGCCAGGCACGTCATCGGCGCGAAGCCGTGGGCCAGCAGGACCGCCGACGCCTCGGCGTCGCGGCTCGGCCAGGCCAGTGAGCAGCCCGAGTCCGGATCGGGGCGCGTCCCGCGCATCCGGTCGCGCCAGGCCGCCAGCAGCGCGGTCAGGCCCGCCGCGCCGCTGTCGCCCGGCACCGCGGTCAGGTCCCAGATCTCCAGCGGGCCCCACAGCGCGGGCCACGCCCCCGGCGCGTGCACGACGTGCGTCAGCAGGCCGCCCGCCCGGCGCCCGCCGGTGGTCACCACCAGCGGCTCGCTCGCCGCGGGCGGGGCGGCGATCGGCGGCAGCAGGGGGTCGAGCGTGGCGAACCGGGCGTTCTGCTCCCTTTCCAGGGGGTTCACGAGCGGCGCGTGCGGAAGATCGCGGTGCCCGGGAAGAGCCGGCCCCGCAGCGGGCTCCACTGGCCCCAGACCCGCGTGTGCCCCTCCGGCCATTCGGGCTCGACCAGGTCGGTGAGGGTGAACCCGGCCGCGGCCAGCGCGCGCACGTAGTCGCCGAGGGTGTGGTGGTACTCGACGTAGGTCGCGGTGCCCTCGTCGTCGACCTCCACGTACGGCGTGCGGTCGAAGTACGGCTGGGTGACGGTGAGCCCCTGCGGGCCGGGGTCGTCCGGGAAGATCCACCGCATCGGGTGAGTCACCGAGAACACCCACGGCGCGCCCGGTCGCAGCACCCGGTGCACCTCGGCGAAGACGGCGTCCACCGAGGCCACGAACGGGATCGCGCCGAAGGCCGAGCAGGCCGCGTCGAAGCTCCCCGACGCCAGCGGCAGGTACTCGGCGTTCGCCTGCACCAGCGGGACGTCGGCGCCGGTGCGCTCGTTGCCTTCGCGCGCGTGGCGCAGCATGCCCGCCGACAGGTCGGTCGCCACGGCGCGGGCGCCCTGCGCCGCCAGCCAGCGCGAGCACGCGGCCTGCCCGCAGCCGATCTCCAGCACGCGCTTGCCGCGGACGTCGCCGAGCAGCCGCGCGTCCGCCTCCCGCACGCCCTCCGGGCACCAGACGAAGTCGGCGTCACCGAGGAACCCGCCGTGTTCGGCCTGGTAGTCGTCGGCGTCGGCGTCCCACCACGCGAGGTTCGCGGCGGCGGCTTCGGGGCCCCCGACCTCGCGGTAGGCGACGGCCGCGGTGCCCAGCCGGTGCTCGGCCGCGTCGTGGCGCCCCGGCGCGGGCGGCTCCTCCGGTGGCATGATGGTGGTCTCCGGTCCCTGCGTCCTGGTGCGTGCGGTTTGCTTCCGCGAGGACCTTAGCGACCGAGGGGGACCCTGATTGTGCCGCCTAGCGGCCGCCGCGTAGGATAAGTGTTAGCGCAGTGGGTTCGCGCTGCCTTCCGCTCAGCTTTCTTGGTCGGGCTCGGGTCGCGCACCGTTATGCGGGTCATGCCGCGGTCGTTCACTGGTGGACGTTTGCTCGCAGGGTCGTCGCATCTCGTAGTGCCCATCGCGCCGACAACTGCCAACCCTCGATCCCATCCACCGGAGCAACCCGCCTAATGACCACCGACACCGCCACCGCCCCGACCGCCCCCACCGGGGCCCCGCAGGTCGCCATCAACGACATCGGGTCGGAGGAAGATTTCCTCGCGGCTATCGACAAGACGATCAAGTACTTCAACGATGGTGACATCGTCGAAGGCACGATCGTCAAGGTCGACCGCGACGAGGTCCTGCTCGACATCGGCTACAAGACCGAGGGTGTCATCCCCTCGCGTGAGCTGTCCATCAAGCACGATGTCGACCCGGCTGAGGTTGTCACCGTCGGCGATGAGGTCGAAGCCCTCGTTCTCCAGAAGGAGGACAAGGAAGGCCGTCTGATCCTGTCCAAGAAGCGCGCGCAGTACGAGCGCGCCTGGGGCACGATCGAGGAGCTCAAGGAGAAGGACGAGCCCGTCAAGGGCACCGTCATCGAGGTCGTCAAGGGCGGCCTCATCCTGGACATCGGCCTGCGCGGCTTCCTCCCCGCGTCCCTGGTCGAGATGCGCCGCGTCCGCGACCTGCAGCCGTACGTCGGCCGCGAGCTCGAGGCGAAGATCATCGAGCTGGACAAGAACCGCAACAACGTGGTCCTGTCCCGCCGTGCCTACCTGGAGCAGACCCAGTCCGAGGTGCGCAGCGAGTTCCTCAACGCGCTCGCCAAGGGTCAGGTCCGCAAGGGCGTCGTGTCGTCCATCGTCAACTTCGGTGCCTTCGTGGACCTGGGTGGCGTCGACGGCCTGGTGCACGTTTCCGAGCTGTCCTGGAAGCACATCGACCACCCGTCCGAGGTCGTCGAGGTCGGCCAGGAGGTCACGGTCGAGGTCCTGGACGTCGACATGGACCGCGAGCGCGTCTCGCTGTCGCTGAAGGCGACCCAGGAAGACCCGTGGCGCCAGTTCGCCCGCACCCACGCGATCGGCCAGATCGTGCCGGGCAAGGTCACGAAGCTGGTTCCGTTCGGTGCGTTCGTGCGCGTCGAAGAGGGCATCGAGGGTCTGGTCCACATCTCGGAGCTGGCCGAGCGCCACGTCGAGATCCCGGAGCAGGTCGTCCAGGTCAACGGTGACGTCATGGTCAAGGTCATCGACATCGACCTCGAGCGCCGTCGCATCTCGCTGTCGCTGAAGCAGGCGAACGAGGGTGTCACGCCGGACACCGAGTTCGACCCGGCCCAGTACGGCATGGCCGCCGAGTACGACACCGAGGGGAACTACATCTACCCCGAGGGCTTCGACCCGGACACCCAGGAGTGGCAGGAAGGCTTCGACAAGCAGCGTGAGGAGTGGGAGCGCCAGTACGCCGAGGCGCACACTCGTTACGAGGCCCACATGAAGCAGGTCCAGAAGGCCGTCGAGGCCGACGCGGAAGCCGCGGCGGACGCGGCGACCGGCATCGAGGGTGGCGAGCAGAGCTACACCTCGGGCTCGGCCCCGGCCGACACGAAGAGCACCGGCGGCACCCTCGCCTCCGACGAGCAGCTCGCGGCGCTCCGCGAGAAGCTCTCCGGCGGCGCGTGAGCACTAGCGCTCTGAGCTGACTGCGAACCCCCGGTCCCCAGCGGACCGGGGGTTCGCTGCGTTGACGCCCCGCCCGACCCGACCCGGCCCGGCCCCGGCCCGGCCCGGCTCGGTTCGGCCAGGCCCGCACCGCCCGCCCCGCCCCGCCCCGGCCCGGCTCGGTTCGCGGGCGCCGGAGTAGGTACCGGCCCGAGCGCCCCAATGTGGCGTTGGGTGCGTGGGACGCACCGAACGCCACATTGGGTGCGTGGGACGCACCCAACGCCACATTGGGTGCACGGGCGGCGAGCCCCGCGTTGGGGTGCGCGAGCGGCGGCGAGTCCCGCATTGGGGTGCGCGGGCGGCAGCGAGCGCGGCGTTGGGACGCGCCGAACGCCACATCGGGTGCGTCGCCGGCCTGCGGTGCCTCCGCCTGGCTCAGGGGTTGCGCAGGCCCAGGCCGGTCATCATCGCGCTGACTCCTCGGCGGTACATCCCTTCGTTCGCCTCTTCGGTCGGCGGGATGAACCAGTCCGGCAGCGGCGTCCGCGAAGCCAGCATCAGCTCCGCGCCGACCAGGCCGTGCATCGCCGTCCACAGCTGGTACGCCGCCTCGCGGGCGTCCGCCTCCGGCGGGCACACCCGCTGGACCCGGGCGATGAACAGGGTGAACGTCGTCCGCAGGACCGTCGACCGCAGCGCCGGGTCGGGGTCGAACCTCGGCACCGGGCGCTCGAACATCAGCGCGTAGCGGACCGGGCTCTCGCGGGCGAACAGCCGGTACTCGAGCGCCAGGTGCAGCAGGTCCGCGACGCCGTCCGGGCTCGCCGGCGGCAGATCCTCCAGCACCTGCCGCAGCGACTCGAACGTGCGCTCGTACAGCGCGTCGAGCAGGCCCTCGCGGCCGCCGAAGCGGGCGTACACCGAGATCGTCGACGCGCCGGCCTCCTCGGCCACGCCGCGGACCGTCAGCCCGGTGACACCGCGGTCGAACAGCACCGCCAGCGCCGCGTCCAGGAAGCGCTCGCGGTTGCCCTGCTCGGCGGGGCGCATCGACAGGTGCCTGGTGGCCACGGCGCACCCCCTTCGCGCACAACACGTCCGGGTGAACCACCCGCAGCAGAAGATACGATATCCGGCGCGTCTTGGGAATGCGCCGGATGTCCGGATGTGCGGGGTTCCCGTCCGCTGGACGCATGTCCGAGCACCGCGCGGGCGGGCATCGTCGTCGGCATGACCATCGACGTCCCTGACACCGCGCTCGCCCGCGAAGCCACCGCATACGTCCGCGACACCGCGGGCCCGCTCCTCTACGACCACTCCGCCCGCGTCTACCTCTTCGGCGCGCTCCAGGGACGGCGCCGCGGCCTCGACTTCGACGCCGAGCTGCTCTACGTGGCGGCGCTGTTCCACGACCTCGGGCTCGTCGCGGGCCACCGCACCGACCGGCGCTTCGAGCTCGACGGCGCGGACGAGGCCCGCCGTTTCCTGCTCGGGCACGGCGTCGCCGCCGAGCGCGCCCGGATCGCCTGGACGGCCATCGCGCTGCACACCACCCCAGGCATCCCCGAACACATGGAACCCGAGGTCGCGCTGGTGACGGCCGGTGTCGAGTACGACGTCCTGGGCATCGGCTACCACGACCTCCCCGCCGACGCCCGGGCCGCGGTCGTGGCGGCGCACCCGCGGCCGGACTTCAAGCGGCGCATCCTCGAGGCCTTCACCGACGGCATCCGTGACCGGCCCGACACGACGTTCGGGAACGTCAAAGCCGATGTCCTGGCCCGGTTCGTGCCAGGCTTCGAGCGGACGGACTTCGTCACCACGATCTTGGACTCACCCTGGGAGGACTGACGCGGATGGAGCACCCCGAGCCGGGCACGGTCGTCGTCACCGCGAGCGGCGACGGCACCTACACGCAGCAGGTCACGACGGCGACCCACGAGCTGCTCGTCGACGAACCGGTCGAGGTCGGGGGCGCCGACGCCGGCCCGAACCCGTACGAGCTGCTGCTCGCTTCGCTGGGTTCGTGCACGGCGATCACGCTGCGGATGTACGCCAACCGCAAGGGCATCCCGCTGACCCGGGCGACGATCCGGCTCCGGCACGATCGCATCCACGCCGAGGACTGCGCCAGGTGCGAGACCGAGCGCGGCATGCTGAGCCGGATCACGCGCGAAATCGAGCTGGAAGGCGAGCTGGACGACGACCAGCGCGCGAAGCTCATGCTGATGGCCGACAAGTGCCCGGTCCACCGGACGCTGTCCTCGGAGATCGCGATCGAGACGCGGGAGACCGGCCGCTGAGGTAACCGGATCTCCGGGCGGCGCGGGCCGGGCTCGGCCCGCGCCGAGCCCTCGCCGTCAGGCGGCCTGGGCGGTCACCGGCCGCACCGTCGCGGTGCCCACCGCCGGCACCCAGATGCGCTCGAGCGCCGCCGCGCGGGCCTTGCGGCGGAGTCCCGCGAAGCTGTGCTTGGCCGGCACGAGCAGGGCGCTGAGCCAGGTCCGGCGGTAGTCCGCCAGCGCGTCGGCCACGGTGCGGTGAAGAACGCAGTGCACCAGCCCCGGCGTGCCGAGCCGGTGCCTCCCGACGTGCTTGCTGTCCGCCATCGTTCCTCCGTGTGGGCGACCCTGTCGCGCGCACGGTACGCAGCCGGGGCGGTGAAGGTGAGGAAGGAACGCGGCGTGTCCGGATATCGGTTGAGTCACGCGTCACTATCGCCTTGCGGGTCACCCGTTCGTATGCACTCGCTACGCCGTCACGCGGGCGGGGTCGTGACCTGGCCCTTCGGGCACGTCACGGTGAACGGGATCCACGCGCTCTTCACCGTGTACAGCGACCGGAGCGGCTGGACCTGGACCCGGTAGACGCCGGACAGGCAGCGAGCGGCAGGCTCCGCCGGTGTCGCCGTCGTGACGCCGGGTGCCCCCATGGTGAGCCCGCCCGCCCCCAGCACCACGATCGCCGCTCTGCCGAGCTTCGTCATCCTCATGGTCCCTCCCCTTGACCAGGCGGGCCGATGACCCGCTGCCGGTCGCATCGGAAAACGATTACCCGCGTTACGGGATGAGCGGACGTGTCACACGATCGGGCGCAGCACCCGGCGGCCCGGGCGGCCTGACTAGGGTGATCGGCATGTTGCGTGTGGGGTTGACGGGTGGGATCGGGGCCGGCAAGTCGACCGTGGCGAACCGGCTCGCCGAGCACGGCGCCGTACTGATCGACTCCGACCGGATCGCCCGCGAGGTGGTCGAGCCCGGCACCGAGGGGCTCGCCCGGCTCGTCGAGGAGTTCGGCGAGGAGATCCTGGCCGCGGACGGTTCGCTCGACCGGCCCGTGCTCGCCGCGAAGGCGTTCGCCGACGACGAGTCGCGCCGCCGGCTGAACGCGATCGTGCACCCGCTGGTCGGCGCCCGCACCGGCGAGCTGATGGCCGCCGCCGCGCCGGACGCCGTCATCGTCCACGACATCCCGCTGCTGGTCGAGAACGGCCTCGCGACCGTGTACCACCTGGTCGTCGTGGTCGACGCGCCGGTCGAGGTGCGGGTCCGGCGGCTGGTGACGGCGCGGGGCATGGCCGAGGAGGACGCGCGGGCGCGGATCCGGGCGCAGGCGAGCGACGAGCAGCGCCGCGCCGTCGCGGACGTCTGGCTGGACAACGGCGGCGCCGAAGACGCCGTGCTCGCCGACGTCGACGCGCTGTGGGCCGACCGGCTCGTGCCGTTCGAGGCGAACGTCCGGCTGCGGAAGCCGCGGCCGCCGGTGTCCCCGAAGATCGCCGAATACGACCTCACCTGGCCGGCGCAGGCCGAGCGGGTGCTCGCCCGCGTTCGCGCCGCGGCGGGGGAACTGGCCCGCCGCGCCGACCACATCGGCTCCACCGCCGTCCCGGGCCTGCCCGCCAAGGACGTCGTCGACCTCCAGCTCACGGTGGCCACCCTGGACGACGCCGACACCCTGCGCGAGCTGCTGTCCGACGCCGGGTTCCCGCGGCTGGAGGGCGACTGGTGCGACGACGCTCAGGACGGCACCGGGACGTGGCCCAAGCGCCTGCACGTCGGCGCCGACCCGAAGCGCCCGGTGAACCTGCACGTCCGGTCGGTCGAGACGCCGGCGTGGCGGCTCGCGCTGCTGTTCCGCGACTACCTGCGCGCGAACCCGGACGAGCGCGACGACTATCGCGACGTGAAGCTGCGGCTGGCCGGCGCGCACGCCGAGGACGGCACGGTCGAGGCCTACGCGGACGAGAAGCAGGAGTTCGTCAACGGCGTGTTCGCCCGCGCGGAGAAGTGGGCGGCGACCACCGGCTGGGCGCCCTAGGAACCCAGCAGCCCGCGTTCGAACGCGACCGCGACGGCCGCCGCGCGGTCCTTCACGCCGAGCTTCGCGTAGACGTGGATCAGGTGCGTCTTGACCGTCGCCTCGCTGATGAAGAGCTTCTTCGCCGCTTCTTTGTTCGTCGAGCCGCGGGCGACTAGCGTGAGCACCTCGAGCTCGCGCTGGGACAACGCCTCCCGCGCCGGCGCGCGCATCCGGCCCAGCAGCCGGCTGGCGACCGCGGGGGAGAGCACCGCCTCCCCGCGCGCGGCGGCCTCGACGGCGCGGAAGAGGTCTTCGCGCGGGGCGTCCTTGAGCAGGTAGCCGGTCGCGCCGGCTTCGATGGCGGGCAGGACGTCGGAGTCGGTGTCGTAGGTCGTGAGCACCAGGACCCGCGCCGGGTTGCCCAGCCTCGCCAGCTCGGTGATCGCCGCGACGCCGTCGGTGCCCGGCATCCGCAGGTCCATCAGCACGACGTCGGGGCGCAGCCGCTCGGCCAGCGTGACGGCTTCGGCACCGTTCACGGCCTCGCCGACGACGTCGAAGCCGTGGCCGGTGAAGATGCCGCGCAGGCCGTCGCGGACGATCGGGTGGTCGTCGGCGATGAGCACGGTGATCGTCATGCGGAAGCCTCCGGCGGGGACGGGACGGCGGGCAGGACGGCCGAGATCGCGGTGCCGCCGCCGGGTTCGGACTCGACGTGGAGGGTACCGGCGAGCCGCTCGACGCGGCGGCGCATCCCGGGCAGCCCGAAGCCGGGGCCGGGGCCGGGGGTGAACCCGGCGCCGTCGTCCCGGACGTCCAGGGTCACCTCGTCGTCCATGTAGGACAGGGTGAGGCCGACCCGGCGCGCCGCAGCATGCTTGTCCACATTGGACAGCGCTTCCTGGGTGACCCGCAGGATGGTCGACTCGATTTCGGGGTGCAGCGGCCGAGGTTCGCCGGTGGCGGTGAACGCGGCGGGCACGCCGGTCCGCCCGCTCCACCGCGTCGCGACGTCGGCGAGCGCGTCGGGCAGCGTCGCGGCGTCCAGGGGCTCGGGGTGCAGCGCGCGCACCGAACGCCGGGCGGCGGTGAGGTTTTCCCGCGCGAGCGCGGTCGCGGAGTCCAGGTGCCGCTCCCACTCGGCGGGCTCGTCCTTGGCCAGCGCGGCGGCCTCGAGCTGGGTGATGATGCCGGTGAAGCCCTGCGCGAGCGTGTCGTGGATCTCCTGGGCCAGTCGTTGCCGCTCGTCGAGCATCCCCGCTTCGCGGGCCTGGCTGAGCAACTGCCGTTGCAGGCCCTCGTTTTCCGCGTGCGCCGCCGCGAGGTCGTCGAGCATGCGCCGGCGTTCTTCGTTCTGCCGGGCGACGGCCGTCGAGAGCAGCCCGCCGCCCCCGATGGCCGCGGTCTGCACGACGATGATCGTGATCCAGACGGCCGGCCGTTCCCGCAGCGCGTGCACGGGCCCGCCGTTGCCGAGGGTGTTGATCAGCAGCGACGTCACGGCCAGCGCGGCGAACGCGAGCCAGGTGGGCCGCAGCCGCATGGCGGCCAGGAACGCGAAGATCATGAAGATCAGGAACGTGATGTCCCGGACTTCGAGGACGCTGCCCAGCCCGACGATGCCGAGGAACGCGAGCAGGGCGAACGCCGGCCGTTCGCGCAGCCGCGGCGGCGCGAGGACCACCGTGCCGAGCACCCAGAGCGCGGTGGCGGCGACCAGGATGCCGGTGATCACCCACCAGCGGCCGTCGTGCCCGCCGACGCCGAGGCTGACCACGGTCGCGACGGCCAGCAGCACGCCGGGCAGGATGCGCTCGGCCCGGTACAGCCACGGCTGCCAGTCACTCGGGGTCCGCGCCGACTCCGGCGGCCACATCGGCCGGGTCCAGTCGACCTCGAGGCTCACGCTCTCATGTCCTTGAGCTGCGGCCAGATCGCCGCCCAGCTCGCGGTCCGGCCGGTGAGCTGCCAGACCGGCATGTGCTCGCTCGCGTTGACGACGCCGAGCCGGTTGCCGACCTGCCCGGCGATGTGCGCGGACCCGAAGTACTTCGCGAGCTTCGACGGGTCGTAGCCGACGAAGAGCACGGTGTCGACGTCGTCGGCGGGCCGGCCGAAGTACCAGAAGCCGCGGCTCGGGCTGTACGCCTCGGGCAGGCCGCGCTCGGGCCCGTAGCGCTCGAGCGCGCCCGCCTGCCAGTAGCCGCCGGTGACGACGGCCGTGCCGGGCGGGGCGGTCCGGTACAGCGCGGCGACGTCGCCGGCGAGGTCCGGCCAGCCGATCTCTTCGGCCGCGTAGGCGGGCCGCGGCGCGGCCGGGTGGTCGACCAGCCAGTGCGCGGGCCAGACCGGCAGCGTGAAGGGCAGGCTGAACAGGGCCGACAGCACGAACACCGGCCAGGTCGGCACCCACCTCCACCAGCGGGATGGCTCTCGCGCTTCGAGGTGCACCGCGGCCGCGGCCCACAGCACCCCGAACATCCCGGCGGCGTAGTAGTACCGCCCGTTGGCGACCAGGAAGACCGCGACGACGCCGAGCGCCGTCCAGCCGAGGAACCGGTACGACCGCAGCTGCGGGCTCCCGAGCAGCACGGCGACGCCGTAGAGGACGCCGAGCGCGCCGATCACCCAGCCGGCGCCGGCCAGGAGGTTCGGGACGAAGCTCTCGCGGCCGCCCGCCGCGTCGACCTCGGCGCCGACCGCGTCGCCCATGCCGAGCTGCGGCCAGCCGTTCGCGCGCTGCCACAGCAGCGTGGGCACCAGCGAGGCGGCGGCGATCAGCGCGCCCAGCCAGAGCTTCGGACGGCGAAGCAGCTCTCGCGGCCCGAACACGAGCACCGCGAACCCGGCGACCACCCAGAACGCGCCGATGAGCAGCTTGTCGTTGAGCGCCACCGCCGTCACGACGCCGAGCCAGACCAAGAGCGAGTCGTTCCGGGTGCGGACCCAGCGGACCAGCAGCCACAGCACGAGCGTCCACAGCAGCGGGTCGATCGTCGACGTCGCCAGGTAGTGGCCGCTGCCGACGAACTGCCCGCAGATCGCGTACGCCGCCGCGGCGCGCGCCTGCGCCTTGCGCTGCCCGCCCAGCTCCCGGGCGATCAGCGCGGTGACGACCACTCCGGCGGCGGTCGCGGCGATCGCCGGCAGCCGGAAGACGACCAGCGAGCCCGGGGCGAGGGTGTTCATCGCCCACGCCAGGAACGGGACGAGCGGCGGCTGGTCGGCGTAGCCCCACGCCAGGTGCTTCCCGGCGGCGAGGAAGTACAGCTCGTCGCCGAAGTAGCCGTAGCGGCCGGCGGTGAGCAGCAAAGCGGCCGCGACGCCCGCGGCGAGCAGGGCCACCGGCAGCCCGGCGAACCGCGCCGGCTCGGCTTTCGCCTGGTCGGGGGCCGTGGCTACGGCGTCCATCACGCTCCTGTCGTTCGTCGGCGCCGGTCCTTCCCGCACCCTACGTGGGCCCACCCGGCGCCACCGTGCGGATGGTGACGCCGGGCACGTGGCTCACGTGTGGGTGTTGACCAGCTTCGGCCACAGCGCGGACCACGGCTCGGCCCGGCCGGTCGCCAGCCACAGCGGCACGCCGTCGAAGTAGCTCGGCTTCGCGGCACCGGTGTCCACGGTGCCGATCGGCCGCACGTCGGCGAAGTGCCCGAGCAGCGGCCGCGGGTCGGCGCCGACGAACAGGACGTCCGTTGCCGCTTCGGACGGGACGACGAGCGTCGCGTAGCCCCGGTTCCCGCTGGCCGGCTCGGGCAGGCCGAGGTCGCGGCCGAAGCGGTCGAGCGCACTCGCTTCCCAGTACGTCTCGGTCACCACCGCCGTGTGGTCCCGGCCGGGCAGCCGGGCGAACGTGCCGGCGACCGACCGGGCGGCCTCGGGCCAGCCGATCTCGGCGAAGGCGAACACCGGCGACGGCAGCGCCGGGTGCTCGGTCAGCCACACCCGCGGCCAGATCGGCAGCGCGACGGGCAGCACGAGCACCGCCGCGAGCACGTAAGCCGGCCAGGTCGTGATCCACCGCCACCAGCGCGCCGGCTCCCGGCGTTCGAGCGCGACCGCGGCCACCGCCCAGCACAGCGGGTACATCCCGGCGACGTAGTAGAACCGGCCGTTCACCACCAGGAACACGACGGTCAGCAGCAGCGTCGTCCAGCCGAGGAAGCGCAGCTCGCGGCTGCGCAGCAACCGCCACAGGCCGTAACCCAGCAGGACGGCACCCACCGGGAGCCCGGCCGTGAGCAGGGCCGTCGGCAGGAACGTCAGCCGGCCGCCCCACGTCCCGTCGACCTCCCGCGAGATCGCCGCACCCATGCCCAGCTGCGGCCAGCCGTGCGTGGCCTGCCAGAGGAGCGTCGGCACCAGCGCGACCGCGGCGATCCCCGCGCCGGCCCACAACGCGGGCCGGCGCAGCAGGTCCCGTGGGCCGCACCCGAGGAGCGCGATCCCGGCGGCGAGCCAGAACCCGCCGATGAGGAACTTCGTGTGGAGCGCGAGCGCCGTCACGACGCCGGCCCAGACGAGCAGGCCGTCGGCCCGGGTGCGCAGCCAGCGGACGAGCAGCCACAGCAGCAGTGTCCACAGGAACGGGTCCACTGTGGACGTCGCGAGGTAGTGCCCGCCGGCCAGGAAGTTCGTCGACACGGCGAAGGTGGCGGCGGCCAGCGTCTGCGCCTTGGCGCCGCCGCCGAGTTCGCGGGCGATCAGCGCGGTCAGCACGGCCCCGGCGAGCATCGCCAGCATCGCCGGGATCCGGAGCACGAACGGCGAGTGCCCGAGCGCGTCCATGGTCCGGGCCAGCAGCGGCAGCAGCGGCGGCTGGTCGACGTAGCCCCACGCCAGGTGCCGGCCCGCGGCCAGGAAGTAGAGCTCGTCGCCGAAGTAGCCGTAGCGGTTCGCCGTCAGCAGCAATGGGATCGCCATCAGCGCGGTCACGATCGCGACCGGGACGACGGCGGCCGACGCGACCGGCCGGACCCGGGCCGGGGCGGGTGCGGTCGTCACGCCCATCGGAACACCCGCACCGCGATCGTGGTGCAGACGACGGCGAAAGCCGCCATCGCGCCGAGCTGCAGCAGCTCCGGGGCATTGCCGGCCCAGGTGGCGCGCAGCGCGTTGAGCGTTGCCCCGAGTGGCAGGACGTCGGCGACGTGCTGCAGGAAGACCGGCAGCTGCTCCTTCGGCACCCAGACCCCGCCGAGCGCCAGCATCGGGAAGAACAGCGCGCTGCCGATGCCGCTCGCCGCGCGGCCGGTCGGCGCCAGGGCCGCCACCAGCAGCCCGACCGAGAACAGCGCCAGCGCGCCGAGGACGATCGAGAGCAGGAAGCCGGCCGGGTTGCCCGGCAGGGGAATGCCGAGCACGAGCCCGCCGACGCCCGCGATGAGCAGGACCACGACGACGGCCGCGGCCAGGTTGACCAGCAACTGCGCCGCCAGCAGCCGGCTCGGCGGCACCGGGCTCGCGGAAAGCCGCTTCAGCAGGCCCTTTTCCCGGTAGGTGGCCATCGCGTTCGGGAACAGCGTCAGCGCCAGCATGGCCAGCAGGATCGTGACGGCCATCGGCGCGATCACCGTGGCCAGTGGGCTGTGGCCGCCGTACTTCGGGTCCGGCTGGTTCGCGCCGGGCATCAGCCCGAACACGAGCAGCAGCGCGAGCGGGATACCGACGACGACGGCCGGGGCGCCCGGGTCGCGCAGGAACACTTTGGCTTCGGCGGTGGTCAGCTTGGTCAGGACGGACATGGTTCCCCCTTCACTCCGGCCGGTGGCCGGTGAGCGCGACGAACGCGTCGTCGAGGCCGGCCTGCTCGACGCGCAGGTCCCCGGCGAGCACACCGAGGCGGGCGAGCAGCGACGTCACCGCGTGGAGCACGTTCCCGCCGCCGCTGACCACGAGGCGGTCGCCGTGCCGTTCGGCCTTCCGGACCTCCGGCAGCGCCTCGAACACGCCGGGGTCGAGCGGGGCCGACGGCCGGAACCGCACGACCTGCTCGTCGGACACCCGGGCGACCAGGCCGGCGGGCGAGTCGAGTGCGACGACGCGGCCGGCGTCGATCACCGCGACCCGGTCGCAGAGGCGTTCCGCCTCGGCCATGAAGTGCGTGACCAGCAGGATCGTCACGCCCTGGGCGCGCACGGCCTCGATGAGGTCCCAGGCGTCGCGGCGGGCCTGCGGGTCGAGGCCGGTGGTGAGCTCGTCGAGCACCGCCAGCTCCGGGCGCCCGACCAGCGCGAGCGCGATGGACAGCCGCTGCTGCTGGCCGCCGGAGAGCTTCCTGTACGCGGTGTCGCGGTGGTCGGTGAGCCCGAGGGTGGCGAGCAACTTCTCCGGGTCCGCCGGGGTGCGGTAGAAGGCGGCGTAGAGGTCGAGCAGCTCGCCGACCCGCAGCTTGTCCTGCAGCCGGCCCTCCTGGAGCTGGACGCCGACGCGCTGGCGCAGCTCGGCCCGGTCGCGGCGCGGGTCGAGGCCCAGCACCGAAAGCCGGCCGCCGTCGGGCGTCCGGAGGCCCTCCAGGCACTCGACGGTCGTGGTCTTGCCCGCGCCGTTCGGCCCGAGGATGCCGAAGATCTCGCCGCGCTCGACGGTGAACGACACGTCGTCGACCGCGACCTTGTCCCCGTACCGCTTGTGGAGGTGCTCGACCTCGATGACCGGCACGGCGCCGTCCCCCTTCTCGATCCGTTTCCGACGGAACGAGAATCCCGCGGCAGCCCGGGGCGGCGCGTCATCGGAACGGTCCGCATCGCATCCATCGTTCGGAGGATGCGGCGGCCCCTAGGGGTGGCGCCGCCAGGTCAGCGCGATGTCCTTCGTGGACAGCCAGGCGGCGAGGTCGTACCCGTGCGCGGCCAGCCCCTCCACCGCCGCGTAGGTGGTCTCGAGCGCGTACTGCGCGTCTTCGGCGGTCACGAGACCGGCGGCGTGGGCCTCGAGGAGCTCGTCGGTGTCGATCACCCGCAGCGACAGCTTGTCCTTGAGCACCAGGTCGACGTAGAGGTCGGTGGCGACCCAGCGGGGGCCGTCGCGGCGGACGCGGACGACGTCGAGGTAGAAGTCCTGGTCGCGTTCGTGGCCGGGGGAGAACCAGAAGTCGGTGAGCCGCAGGCCGAGCCCGGGCACCAGCCACGACTCGAGGTAGTGGAACTGGGCGCGCCCGGGTGCCGGGCGGGCGAGATACAGGCCGAACGGCTCCTCGCGGTACTCCTCGACGTCCCGGACGATCCCCTTCGGGTCGATGTTCGCGCGCGCGGCGGGGTCGAAGACCTCGACCTTCGGCGGGTGCAGTGCGGCCATGGCGCTCATCCTGCCGGGCGGGTCACGAATCGCGCACACGCGACGCGCGCGCCACACGTTCGGGCTAAGGTGCGCCGACCGTCCGGGGAGTCGAGGGGAACTGGGGATGTTCGGGATCATCAGGCCGTGCCGGCACCGGCTGTCCGAAAGCCTGCACGCGGACTGGCTCGCGCACCTGTGCGGGCTGTGTCTCACGCTGCGCGACGAACACGGCCAGCTGGCCCGCGTCGTCACCAACTACGACGGGCTGATCATCTCCGCGCTGGTCGAGGCACAGGCACCGCGCGCCGACCTGCGCCGGGACGCGGGGCCGTGCCCGCTGCGGGGTATGCGCCCGGCGACGGTGGCGCGGGGGGAAGGTGCCCAGCTCGCCGCCGCGGTGTCGCTGGTGCTGGCCGCGGCGAAGGTGGGCGACCACGTCGAGGACCGCGACGGCGCCTTCGGCCGGCGTCCGGTGGCCGTGGCCGCGCGGCGGGTCGCGGCCCGGTGGGCTTCGCAGGGCAGCAGCACCGGCGGCCGGGTCGGCTTCGACACTTCGGTGCTGGTGGAGGCGGTCTCCCGGCAGGGTTCGTTGGAGCACTCGGTGCGCTTCGGTGACTCGGCGCTCCTCGCGACCGAGCCCGCCGAGCTGGCCACCTCCGCGGCCTTCGCGCGGACCGCGGAGCTGGCCGCCCGCCCCGGGAACATGGCCCCGCTGGCGGAGGCGGGCCGGCTGTTCGGGCGGGTGGCCCACCTGCTGGACGCGGTCGAGGACCACGCGGCCGACGCCGCCGTGGGCGCCTGGAACCCGTTGCGGGCCACCGGAACCTCACTCGGCGAGGCGCGGCGGTTGTGCGACGACGCGGTGCTCGGGGTGGAACTGGCGTTGCGGGAAGCCGAGTTCGCGAAGCCGGCTCTCGTGCACGCGTTGCTGGTCCACGAACTGCGCCAGGCGGTGCGACGCGCCTTCGGGCACGGCTCGGCACACGCCCACGGCCCGGACGCCGGGCAGCAGCCGCCGCCCGGGTGGATCGGGCCGGGACCCACGCCGCCGCAGCACCCTCAGCAGCCGCCGCCGGGCTGGATCGGCCGCGGACCGGCTCCGCAGCAGTACCCGCCCCAGGTGCCTCCGGGTTCCGGTGCGCCGCAGGGCTTTCCGCCGCCGGGGCCGGTTCCGCCGCCGGGCGCGCCCGGCCCGGGCGGCCCCGGCGGCCGGGGTCCGCGTGGACCTGGAGGTCCGGGCGGGCCCGGTGGTCCGGGTGGGCCGGGTGATTCCGGTGGTCCGGAGCCGCTCGACGGCAAGGGTGGCGGGCTCTGGTACCCCAAGTTCGCCGTCCCGCCGAAGAAGCGCAACTTCCTCCTCGGCTGCGCGCTCACGCCCTACATGTGCTGCACCTGCCAGTTCTGCTGCCGCGATCCCTATCCTGGGCCGTGGAGCGGGAAACCGCACTCGGGCGGGGGCGGCGACTGCGGGGGCTGCGACTGCGGTGGCTGTGACGGCTGTTGCGACTGCTGCTCCTGTTGTGACTGCAACTGCTGAGAGGGGATCGCGATGACCGAGCCGATAGCGGACCTGCACGACCGGGGCCGCGAGAACTTCGCCGGGCTGGTCGAGGACGGTGCGCAGCGGCTCGACGCGTTGTTCGCCACCGTGCCGGCGCTGGGCGAGCTGGCGGTCGGCACCGTCTACGGCCACCTGCACGAACGCCCGGCGCTGGACAGCCGGACGCGGGAGGCGGCCACCCTGGCGGCGATCGTCGCGGCGGGGATGGTCGGCCCGCCGCTGAGCGTCCACCTCCGCACGGGCCTCGCCTCGGGACTGTCGCCGGCCGAGATCTGCGAAGTCGTCGTCCAGACGTCGGCGTTCGCGGGGTTCCCCCGCGCGGTTTCGGCGGCCGACCAGCTGAACCGCCTCTTCGAAGGGCACGGCCTCCCCATCCCGCCCCCGCCGTCGGCGCGCGAGGTGGTGCTGGCTCACCTCGCCGAACCCGGAGCCGAGGCCGGCGAGGTGCTGGCGGAGTTCCCGCGCACCGAGGTCCAGGCGACCGGACCCGACCGGGTGCTGGTCTCGTGCTTCGGGGACGACCCCGTGCCGGGCGCCGTCCTGCACTGCGCCGTGACCGGTGGCGAAGTCACCTCCGTCACGGTGTTCCGGCCCCGCTGACCAGGCCCGACGGAAATTGTCGGTGGGTCGGCCTACTCTGGTGGACGTGGCTTTCGCAACCGAACACCCCGTGCTCGCCCAGTCCGACTTCCGTCCGGTCTCGGAGATCCCCCGGACCGGCGGCCGCTTCGAGGTGGTCAGTGACTACCAGCCCGCCGGCGACCAGCCGGCGGCCATCGACGACCTCGAACGCCGGATCAGGGCGGGCGAGAAGGACGTCGTGCTGCTGGGTGCCACCGGGACCGGCAAGTCGGCGACGACGGCGTGGCTGATCGAGCGCGTCCAGCGGCCGACGCTGGTGATGGCGCCGAACAAGACCCTGGCCGCGCAGCTGGCGAACGAGCTGCGCGAGCTGTTCCCGCACAACGCGGTCGAGTACTTCGTCAGCTACTACGACTACTACCAGCCCGAGGCGTACATCGCGCAGACGGACACCTACATCGAGAAGGACTCGTCGATCAACGACGACGTCGAGCGGCTGCGGCACTCGGCGACGATGAACCTGCTGTCGCGGCGGGACGTCATCGTGGTCGCGAGCGTGTCCTGCATCTACGGCCTGGGCACCCCGCAGTCCTACCTCGACCGGTCGTCGAAGCTGTCGGTCGGCATGCAGCTCGACCGGGACGTGTTCCTGCGGGCGCTGGTGGACGTGCAGTACACGCGCAACGACATCGCCTTCGCGCGCGGCACGTTCCGGGCGCGCGGGGACACGGTCGAGATCATCCCGGCGTACGAGGAGCTGGCGATCCGCGTCGAGTTCTTCGGCGACGAGGTCGAGAAGCTCTACTACCTGCACCCGCTGACCGGGGACATCGTCAAGGAGGTCGACGAGGTCCGGATCTTCCCGGCGACGCACTACGTCGCGGGCCCGGAGCGGATGGAAAAGGCGATCCAGGGCATCGAGAAGGAGCTCGAGGACCGGCTGGCCGAGCTGGAGAAGCAGGGCAAGCTGCTGGAAGCGCAGCGGCTGCGGATGCGCACGGCCTACGACATCGAGATGATGCGGCAGGTCGGGTTCTGCTCCGGCATCGAGAACTACTCGCGGCACATCGACGGCCGCGGGCCGGGCACCGCGCCGGCGACGCTGATCGACTACTTCCCGGACGACTTCCTGCTGGTGATCGACGAGTCGCACCAGACCGTCCCGCAGATCGGCGGCATGTACGAGGGTGACATGTCCCGGAAGCGGAACCTGGTGGAGTACGGCTTCCGGCTGCCGAGCGCGGTCGACAACCGGCCGCTGACCTGGGAGGAGTTCTCCGACCGGATCGGGCAGACGGTGTACCTGTCGGCGACGCCGGGACCGTACGAGATGGGCCAGGCGGGCGGCGAGTTCGTCGAGCAGGTCATCCGGCCGACGGGCCTGGTCGACCCCAAGGTGGTCGTCAAGCCGACCGAGGGCCAGATCGACGACCTGGTGCACGAGATCCGCGAGCGCGCGGACAAGGACGAACGCGTCCTGGTCACCACGCTGACGAAGAAGATGTCCGAGGACCTGACGGACTACCTGCTGGAGCTGGGCATCCGGGTGCGCTACCTGCACTCGGAGGTCGACACGCTGCGCCGGGTGGAGCTGCTGCGGCAGCTGCGGGCGGGCGACTTCGACGTGCTGGTCGGCATCAACCTGCTGCGCGAGGGTCTCGACCTGCCGGAGGTGTCGCTGGTGGCGATCCTCGACGCGGACAAGGAGGGCTTCCTCCGGAGCGGGACGTCGCTGATCCAGACGATCGGCCGTGCGGCGCGAAACGTGTCGGGCGAGGTCCACATGTACGCGGACAAGATCACCGACTCGATGCAGCACGCGATCGAGGAGACCGACCGCCGCCGCGCGAAGCAGGTGGCCTACAACGAAGAACGCGGCGTCGACCCGCAGCCGCTGCGGAAGAAGATCGCGGACATCCTCGACCGCGTGTACAGCGAGGCGGAGGACACCGAGCAGGTCTCGGTGGGCGGCTCGGGCCGCAACTCCTCCCGCGGCAAGAAGCCGGAGCAGGGCGACCGGGTGCGCAGCTCGGGGATGCTGGTGGACAAGAACGTGTCGGCGATGCCGCGCGCCCAGCTGGCGGACCTGATCCAGCAGATGACGGACCAGATGATGCAGGCGGCGCGCGACCTGCAGTTCGAGCTGGCCGCCCGGCTGCGCGACGAGATCTCGGACCTGAAGAAGGAGCTGAGGGGCATGGACGCGGCCGGCATCAAGTAACCGGGAGCAGGGCGGCCGAGGGGATGCGCCGGTGCCCGTGGTGCTCGGCGGTGCGGCCGCTCGCCGGGTGGTGCGGTGGTCGGCCGGCACAGTGCTGCGGCGGTCTGCGGGGCGCGGCTCGGCCGTTGCGGTCGGCTCGCGTCGGCATGGCTTGACCGTGCGGAGGGGAGACTCGATCAGTGAACGTCGAAGCCGTCGTCGCGTACTGTCTCGGCAAGCCGGGGGCCGAGGAGACCTATCCCTTCGGTGATCACGTGCTCGTCGCGAAGGTCGGAGGCAAGGGCTTCGCCTTCATCGGGCAGGACGAGCCCGGCAGCGTCGCCGTCAAGTGCGGGGCCACCCGAGACGAAGCCGCCGAGATCCGGGAACGGTACCCGGACTCCGTCACCGTCATGGACTACCTCGGCCGCTACGGCTGGAACCGTGTCGGACTCGGTGCCGATGTTCCCGACGCCGAACTCGAAGAGCTCATCGACGCCTCCTACGACGAGGTCGTCCGGCGGCTGCCGAGGGCGAAACGCCCCTAGGCGGGCGCCGAAGCCGTCGAGTCCGGCTGCAGCATGCCGAAGATGTTGCCTTCGGTGTCCTTGGCGTACGCCAGCCACCCGACACCCGGCACCGGGTTCTTCGGCACTGCCGGCGAGCCGCCCGCTTCGGTCACTGCGGCGAGCGCCTGGTCGAGGTCGGCGACGTCGATCGTGTTGACGAAACCGTGCACCGGCGCCGACTCCTCGGGCGCCGGGCCGACGCGGGGGACGAGCCCGCCGTCGATGCCGTGGCCTTCGCCGGTCGTGATCGCCCAGTACGGGACGTCGCCCCAGCGTTCGAACTTCCAGCCGAACACCGCTGTGTAGAAGGCCGCCGCGCGTTCGGGGTCGCTCGCGTGGATCTCGAAGTGGACGGGACGAGGCATGCGTGCCTCCTCAAGCCGGGCCGTCAAGGTGCCGTGAGACTACGCCCGGCCTGAGGAAAGTCACAGCGGTGGCCGCGCCGAAAGGGTGAGGTCGGCGTCGAAGCCGGGGAACCCGGCCGGCGCGCTGCGGGCCGTCAGACCCGAGGCAGGGGGCAACCCCGCCCAGCGCCGGACCGTCGCGGTCGCCGCGGCGGCGTCGGCCGCGGGCAGCTGCGCGATCTTCGACCCGTGGTTGCCGCCCGGCACGTAGTAGCGGTAAGAGTCGCGGCTGCCGAAGCCCAGCTCGAACGGCTCGGCGCCCCACGGGTCGTTCGAGCCGTACACGAACAGCAGCCGGGTCCCGCGCGACTTGACCCAGAAGTCGATGTCCGGCATGGCCAGGTAGTCGAACCGCGGGATCTTGACCGACGAGGGCACGAACGTCTTCGGCTGGTCGGCGCCGGGGTAGCGGAGCAGGTCGCGCAGGTAGCCGTCGTACGCCTCGGGCGAACCCAGCTGCGCGGCCGCCTGGTAGTAGTACGGGATGAACGGCGCCAGGTCCTGGTCCGAATAGGTGTTGAGGCTCTCCACCTTTTCGTACCAGGCGTAGACGACGGCCGCGGGCGCTCCCGGCGCGGGCACCGTCGCGCAGTCCGCCTGCTTCTGGTACTGCCAGAAGGCGAAGTACGAGTCGATCACCGAGATCTCGAGGGACTTGTCGGCCGAGCCGACGATCGAGAACGTCAGGCCCCGTTTCGCCGCGTCCGCCGCGGCGATCGCGCCCAGCTCGTCACGCCGTTTCAGCGCGTCACGCTGGATCGCCTTCAACGCGTCGCGGCAGCCCGGGTCGTCGCCCACGCGGGAGAGGAACCGGTTGTAGACGTCGAGCGGGTCGATGACGTCGTTGGGCGCGACGTACGGGATCGTCGCGTCGACGTCGTCGGGGAAGAAGCGCCGGAAGTACGTCGCGGTCATGCCGCCCTTGCTGCCGCCGGTGGCCAGCCACTTGCCCGGGTAGATCGCCTTGAACGCCTGGACCGCGCGGTGCTCGTCCGCGGCGGCCTGCCAGATCGTCAGCTGCTGCGCCCAGTTCTCCGGCTGGGGCCGCGACGGCGTGAAGTACCGGTACTCCATCGAAAGCTGGTTGCCGTCGACGATCTGCGTCGGCTCCGACCGGTTCGGCGCGGTGTTGACGTTGTAGCCGCTGGTGAAGGCGACCGTCGGCGCCGCGAAGTCGCGGTGCAGCAGGGTGAACCGCTGCTGGAACGTGCCCGCGCCGGGGTGGCGGTGGTCGGCGGGCTGGGTGAAGGTCAGCTGGAAGAACCGGAACCCGGCCGGCGCCGGGTCCTCCTTGACGATCGTCAGGCCGGGGATCTTCCGCAGGGCGGCCTCGATGTCGGTCGCCGCGCCCGCGGTGGGCGCGAGCCCCACCACGGCCAGCACGACCGCCGCGACGGCGGTGAACAGTCTGCGCATGGACGCACCCTCCCCGGCTTCGGATCCCACCGTGGGACCCTCACAGAACCGGCCGCGGTCGGCAATCGGCTGTCCGGGCGCAGAATCGGTCAGGTTCCGACTTTCGTCGGGTGGCGCGCGTCCTCTCCCGTGCGCAACCGCGGGCACCGTGTGAGTTGTCCGGGTGATCAGCGCCCCGTACGGTCCGAAGCCGTAGGCACCGGCATCGAGCGAGGGGTCCGCCATGAAGGTTTCCGACTGCCCTACGACGCAGGTCGAAGTCCGCATCGCCGCGCGGCCGGCCGAGGTCTGGTCCTGGCTGCTGGACGTCGACCTGCCGGCCCGGTTCTCCAGCGAGTTCCAGGGCGGCGGCTGGGTCGAGGGCGCCGAGCCCGGCCTGGGCGCGCAGTTCCGCGGCCGCAACTCCCACCCGGTCGCCGGGGAGTGGGAGACCGTCTCGACGGTGACCGGCTACGAGCCCGAGCGGCTGTTCGCGTGGGCCGTGATGGACGTGACGAACCCGGCCGCGTCGTGGCGCTTCGAGCTCGTCCCCGACGGGGACGGCACGATCCTGCGCCAGTGGGCCCAGATCGGCCCGGGCCCGTCCAACCTGACGGCGATCATCGGCTCGATGCCCGAGCACGAGGAGGAGATCGTCGCGATGCGGCTGGGGGAGCTGCAGGGCAACATGCAGAAGACGGTCGAGGGCATCAAGGCCCTCGTCGAGAGCGGCGTCCACGCCGTCTAGCGTCGCGTGTTGCAGGAGTTTGACGTTCGGTGCGGCGGGAACCTGCGTCATGGGAGCCCGGCCCGTGCAGCCCCTCCCGCGACGCAGTGAATGACTCATTCACCTCGTCCGGCGACATGAATGACTCATTCATGTCGCCGGACCTGCCGCCGCGACCCTCGGCAGATCCCGGTCCGCTGCACCCGATGCCATCTTGGCGCGCAGGGCCGGGCCGCTGTCAACGGGCCTCGGACGCGCGACACTAGCGGAGCACCTTGTCCACATAGGACTTCACGGCGGCGAGTGCCGCGGGTGAGCGCCACAGCCGCTCCACCACCGGGTCGTCGGTGTGGCGGTACTCGGCGATCCGCTCGTGGAAGGGCTGGCGGATCTGGGCCTTGGTGTGCGCGAACGCCTCGGCGGGCAGCTCACCGAGGCGGCTCGCGACGGCCAGCGCCCGCTCGAGCACCTCGTCCGCCAGTTCGTCGACCAGCCCGCGCGCGAGGGCGTCCTCGCCGCGGTGGACGGCGCCCGAGTAGGTGAGCCCGGGCAGCGGCGCGGTGCCGTAGGCGCAGCGCAGGATCTCCAGCGCGGAGAGCGGGAACGGCACCCCGACCAGCAGCTCGGTCACGCCGATGGTGCCGGACCCGAGCACGCGGTGGTCGCACGCGGCCGCGAGCACGGCGCCGCCGGCGATGGCGGGTCCGTTCAGCGCGGCGACCACCGGACGCGGGAAGCCGAACACCGCAAGCAGCGCGTCGGACAGCAGCGGCAGGAACTCCGACACGTACGCCGCGCCGCCCTCGTGGATCCGCTTGAGGTCGACGCCCGCGGAGAAGATGCGGCCGGTGCCGGTGAGCACCATCGCGCGGGCTTGCGAGGCCTCCTCCAGCCGGAGCACGAGCTCGCGGCAGGAGTCGGTGTCGAGGGTGTTGGCCTTGCCGTGGTCGATCCGCAGCACGGCGACGTCGTGGTGGCTGTCCAGGGTGATCGGCACGGCCAGACCGTACCCCGGCGGGGCGGCCCGCTCAGGTTTTCTCGCTCGACCGGACGACCCGCTTCAGCTCGTGATGTCCTTCCGGGCGAACCGCCGCCCGGCGTAGAGGAAGAACACCGTCCCGTAGATGACCGCCGAAAGCATGCCGCTGGCCAGGTTCGTCCAGTCGACTTCGGTCGAGATCAGGTCCATCCACGAGAACGCGTAGTGCGTCGGCAGGTAGTTGCGCAGCCCCTCCAGCGCCGTGATCTGGTCCAGGATCTGCGACAGGATCGCCACCAGCACCGCGCCGCCGACCGCGCCGAGCGGGGCGTCCGTCGACACGCTCAGCGCCAGCGCCAGCCCGGCCACCCAGGCCAGCTGCAGGATGATGTAGACGGTGGACAGGGCGATGGCCAGCAGGCTGTCGCCGAAGGAGACCGCGTCCCCGGTCGGGCTGATCGCGTCGCCCGCGCCGTACCAGAGCACGCCGACGCCGAGCGACACCAGGGGCAGCAGCACCAGCGCCGCCGCCGACAGGAGCCCGGAGACGATCGCCTTCTGCCGCAGCACCCGCTGCCGTGGCACCGGCACCGCCAGCAGGTACTTCAGGCTCGACCACGACGCTTCGCTCGCGATCGTGTCGCCGAAGAACAACGCGACGATCATCGGCAGCAGGAACGTGCCCGAGACGAACAGCGCCAGCACGACGAAGTTCGGCGCGGACGCCGTGGCCAGGTCGACGAACCCGCCGCTGCGCCGGTTCGGGTTCGACTGCCCGAGCTCGAACGCGATCACCAGGATGAACGGCAGGATCGCGACGAACCCGAGCAGGAACTGCGTGCGCCGCCGCTTGAGCTGGCGCCGCAGCTCGACGCCGAGCCGCAGCGTCCGCCGGGCGGAGTAGCCCTCGACGGCGCCGTCCGGCCCGGACCCGGCGTGCTCGTGCGACGCGGCGTCGCTCAGTTCGTCCAGCGCGTGCGGGTCGGTGTGCACGCCCGATTCGGTGTTCACGATTCGTCTCCGACCAGTTGCAGGAACGCGTCTTCCAGCCGGCGCCGGGGCCCGGCCTGCTCCACCGCGACGCCGGCGCGGACCAGTGCCGCCACCGCCTCGGCGCGCGGCAGCCCGTCGAGGTTCGCGTGCACGAGGTCGCCGTCGACGTCGACCGCGGTGACCCCGCCGACCGCCTTCAGCGCCGCCGCGGCCGCGGCCGGGTCGCCGACCCGGAACGTCGCCTCGCCGCCGGCCGCGGCCAGCTCGCCGACCTCGCCCGCGGCGACCAGCGCGCCGCGGTGCATGACCACGACGTGCGTGCAGGTCTGCTCGACCTCGGCCAGCAGGTGGCTGGAGACCACCACGGTGCGGCCGGTCGCGGCGTAGCGCTGCAGCACCTCGCGCATCTGGTGGATCTGGGGCGGGTCGAGCCCGTTGGTCGGCTCGTCGAGCACCATGAGCTCCGGCAGCCCGAGCATCGCCTGCGCGATCGCCAGCCGCTGCCGCATGCCCTGGCTGTAGGTCCGCACGCGCCGGTCGACGGCCGTGCCGAGCCCGGCGATCTCCAGCGCCTCGCCGAAGTGCGCCTTGTCCGCCGGCCGTCCGGTGGCCGCCCAGTACAGCTCGAGGTTCGCCCGGCCGGACAGGTGCGGCAGGAACCCGGACCCCTCGACGAACGAGCCGATGCGCGAGAGCACCGGCGCGCCGCCGGTGATCTTGTGCCCGAAGACCCGGATCTGGCCCTTCGTCGGCGTGATCAGGCCCATCAGCATCCGCAGCGTGGTCGTCTTGCCCGCGCCGTTCGGCCCGAGCAGGCCGAGCACCTGGCCCGGCTCGACGCGGAAGGACAGGTCGTTCACCGCGACGAACCCGCCCGGGTACTCCTTGCGCAGCCCCTCGATGACCAGCGGTGTCGTGGCGAGCTCCGGATCGACGTCGGTGGCCCGGCGGCGGCGCAGCGCCGCGAAGAGCACCACGGCCATACCGATGGCCAGCGTCACGCCGATGCCCACCAGCTGCCCGACGGGGGCCGGCGAGCCGACCGACGTGCCGGGCACGACCGGGACGGCCAGCGCGGTGCCGCCGGCGAGGGCGACCCGGAACACCGCGGGCGCGGCCGGCGTCGCGAACGCCTGGTCGGTCGTGCCGACGACCAGGCGCAGCGAGTGCCCGCCCTCGATCGGCCGGACGATGCCGGGCAGCGTCACCGTGACCTCGACCGGCGTGCCGTCGGCGGGCAGCCCGCTCACCCGGAACGGCGCGATCGCGTTGGCCGGCAGCACCCGGGAGCCGTCCTGTCCGACGTCGTAGAGCTTCGCGAACAGCACCGCGTCCGGCTGCGGGTGCGCGGGGTCCGCGGCGACCTGCAGCCGCACGGTCGAGGAGCCGCTGACGACGAGCTGCCCGTCCAGCGGCGCGGTCGTGAACTGCGCGGCCTGGCCGGGCGGGTCGCTGCTGAACAACGCGCCCAGCCGGGACGTGCTGCTCGCGACGCCGTTGAGGCCGGGGATCCCGCTCACCGCCGAGGGGTTCGCCCCGGCGGGGCGCACGATCGCCTGCGCGGGACCGGTCATCGCCAGCAGTCGCCGCTCGGTGGCCGGGCCGGTGAGGCCGGGGTAGCCGGCCGCGGTGACCGTGCGCACCGACGGCGTTCCGTTGGCGCGCAAGGTGCCCTGGACGTCGTAGCTGAACCCGGTGCCCGGGTCGCCGCCGTCGACGGCCGTCCGGAGGAAGTCGGCGATCTTCCCGCGCAGCTGCGGTCCGGGCTTGCCACCGTCGTGGCCGCCCGTGTACCAGATCGTCCGCACCTTGCCGCCCGCCGCGGTGATCTGCCGCGCGGTGGCGTCGGACTGGTCGAGGCCGAACAGCGTGTCGCTCTCGCCCTGGACCAGCAGGGTCGGGACGGTGATCTTGCTCGTCACCGAGACGGGGGAGACGCGGCGCAGCAGGTCGACGCTGGCCTGGCTCGCCTGCCCGGTGGTGCCGAGTTCGGTGTAGGCGCGGCAGACGGCGGCGGTGAACCGGCCGCACGGGTCGGCCGGCCCGCTCTGGCGACCTCCGCCCGCGCCCGAGGGCACGGCGGGGGTGGCCGCGGCGGCGTTGCCGGTAGCACCGGTGGATCCCGTGTCGGTCGCCTGCCCGGCTTCCGGCGCCTCGGCCGACGGCGAGCCGCTGGACGCGGCGCCGGAGCCGGCCGAGAAGAAGATGCCGGCCCAGCTCTTCTTGAAGACGCCGTCGGTGGCGAAGGCCCCGGCGGCCGGGGTGCCCGAGGCCGTGAGCCCGGGGGTGGCCGCGTTCGGGACCAGGCCCTGCGCGAGGTCGTTGTAGGTGATCACCGGGGCGACCGCGTCGACGCGCTTGTCCGTGCCGGCCAGCAGCAGCGAGAGCGCGCCGCCGTAGGAGGCCCCGGTGACGGCGACCTTCGGGTCGCCCTTCGCGTCGGTGGTCACCTGGTGCTGCGCGACGAGCCGGTCGATCAGGCGGCTCGCGTCGGCGACCTCGCCGTCGGGGTCGTTGAGGCCGATCTTGCCGGTGCTCTTGCCGAACCCGCGCGCGGACCACGTCATGACGACGAAGCCCTTCCGCGCGAGTTCGCGCGCGTCGTCGGCGACGCTGTTCTTGTCCCCGCCGAACCCGTGCGCGAGCAGCACCGCGGGCGCGGGCACGGTGGCGGGCAGGTAGGTGGTCGTGTCGATCTTGACCTGCTCCGCCGAGCCGGGCGCGGCGGGCATGTCGATCAGCGCGTCCTGCGTGGGCACCGCGGCCGGCGGGGCGGGGCGCGTGATCCAGAAGACCGCGCCGGCGGCCAGGACCACGACGACGACGGCGAGCGCGGTGAGGCGGGCTCCGCGGGTGCGCGGGAGCGGGAGTCGGGGCACGAGGTGACCGTATGTGAACTTTCCTGAGAGTGTCCTCACCGGCTCACATCGATCACACGCCCGGGACCACCTGGTGGACCGGGGTGACCGAAATTACAGGACCAACCTGGTGACGTGCGCGATTCCGGCTGGCGCTCGGCCGGGGAGAACCGGCAAACTGGACGCGCTGTGAGGGGAGTATTCCTTCGCGGCGGTGTCGTCAGCACGGTGGCCCAGCGCCCCCGGCACCGTCGGCCGGTGTTTTCACCGGCGGGAGAGACCTCCGGTTAGTTGCTCATGCGCACTATCCGGAGGTTCGTGTTCCATGACTGTCCCCCTGTGGCTGTGGATCGCCACGATCGGTGGCCTGCTCGCGCTCATCGCGCTGGACCTGGTCATCGTCGATCGCAAGCCGCACGAAGTGACCACGGGGGAAGCTGCTCGCTGGGTGATCTTCTACGTCTCCTGCGCGGTGCTCTTCGGTGCGGGCGTGTGGTTCTTCGCCGGGCACGAGCCGGGCGTCGAGTTCTTCACCGGGTACATCACCGAGTACTCGCTGAGTGTCGACAACCTGTTCATCTTCATGATCATCATGGCGTCGTTCAAGGTGCCCGCCATCCACCAGCACCGCGTGCTGCTGGTCGGCATCCTGCTCGCGCTGGCCTTCCGCAGCGTCTTCATCGCCATCGGGGCCGCGCTGATCGCGCAGTTCGTCTGGGTGTTCTTCCTCTTCGGCGCGATCCTCGTCTGGACCGCGGTCAGCATGCTGCGCGGCAAGGGCGAGGACGAGGAGTACCACGAGAACGCCGTCACCCGGCAGGTCCGCAAGTTCGCCCCGGTGACCGACGACTACCACGGCCACCACTACACGGTGAAGCTGAACGGCAAGCGGATGATCACGCCGATGCTGCTGGTGATCGTGGCCATCGGCTCGGCGGACCTGCTCTTCGCGGTCGACTCGATCCCGGCGATCTTCGGCATCACGCAGGAGGCGTTCCTCGTCTTCACCGCCAACGCGTTCGCGCTGATGGGCCTGCGGCAGCTGTACTTCCTGCTCGGCGGGCTGGTGACGAAGCTGGTCTACCTGACCTACGGCCTCGCGGTGATCCTCGCGTTCATCGGCGCGAAGCTGTTCCTGCACGCGCTGCACGAGTACCACGTCGTGCCGGACTGGCTGGACATCAACAACTGGATCTCCCTCGGCGTCATCATCGTCGTGCTCACCGTGACCACGGTGGCGAGCCTGGCGAAGGCCCGCCGCGACGAGCGCAAGCAGGTCGCGGCGTAAGTCCCGACGAAGGTCGTTCGCAGCGCTAAGGATTTCGGGTACGGTCGAGGACGTGCGTCCTGCCGACATCGAAGCCCTCGTCGTTCCCGGCCGTCCCGCGCTGCGCGGGAACCTGCTGCTCACCGCGGTTAAGAAGCCCGACCTGAAGACGAACGCCGCGCACAGCTCAGTGCGGCGCGTCTCGCTCGAGGGCGGCGAGTCCGCGTGGACGCACGGTCCGCGCGACTCGGCGCCCGCGATCTCCCCGGACGGGCGCTGGGTGGCGTTCCTCCGCGCGGGGGAGGGCAAGGGCGCCGACGGCAGCCCGCAGCTGCACGTCATGCCGGCCGACGGCGGTGACGCGCGCCGGCTGACGTCGCTGCACCTCGGCGCCGGCGAGCCGGTGTGGGCGCCGGACTCGAGGCGGATCGCCTTCACCGCCCGGGTGCCCGAAGCCGGCCGGTACGGGACGGCGGACGCCGACGGCGAGACGCCGGAGCCGGCCGCCGAGGCCCCGCGCCGGATCACGCGCATGGACTACCGGATCGACGACGTCGGCTTCCTGCGCGACCGCACGCAGCGGCTGTTCGTCGTCGACACGTTCGAGGAAGTCCCGGCGGACCTCGAACCGCTGACCGGCGACGGGTACGACGTCACCACCCCGGTGTGGACCCCGGACGGCACCCGCGTCGTCTTCACGGCACCGCCGGACTGGGGTGCGGCCGAGAGCGACCACCGCGACGTCTGCGCGATCTCCGCCGAGGGCGGCGAGCCCGAGCTGGTCGTGCGCGGCGTGGGGTACTCGGAGCGTCCGGCGTTCGCCGCCGACGGCACGCTGTTCTACTTCGGACAGTCGTTCGAGGAGCACCACGAAGCCGCGATGACCGGGCTCTACGCGGCGACGCCGGAGTTCGGCGCAGGCCCGGTGAAGGCGCGCCGGCTCACCGACATCGAAACCGTCGACTGCGAGGCCTCGGCGGGCCCGCCGGCGCCGCGCGAGGGCGACGTGCTCGTGGCCGTCCGCAACCGCGGTGCGGTGGAGCTGCGCGCGGTCCCCTTCGACGCCGCGGACGCTCCCTTGGCCGATCTGCCGGTGGTCTACGCGGACCGCACCGCGCTCCGGTCGTTCACCCTGGACGGCCCGGTGCTGGCGGCGGTGATCGCCACGCCGGACACCTCGGGCGAGGTCGTGCTGCTCCGGGACGGCGTCCCGCAGGTGCTGACCGGCTACTCGAAGCCGTTGCGCGACAAGGGCATCCGGCCGATGCTCGAGCTGGAGACCACGGCGCCGGACGGCTACCCGGTGCACGGCTGGCTGGTGCTGCCCGAAGGCGACGGCCCGCACCCGGTGCTGCGCGTGGTGCACGGCGGCCCGTTCACCCAGCAGGACTGGGCGGTGTTCGACGAGGCGCAGGTGTACGCGGCCGCGGGGTACGCGGTGGTGCTCGGCAACCCGCGCGGCTCGGCGGGCTACGGGCAGGCCCACGGCCACTCGATCTCGCACGGCTTCGGCACGGTCGACGTCGACGACGTCCTGGCGCTGCTGGACAAGGCGCTGGAGCGCCCGGACCTGGACGCCTCCCGCGTGGGCATCATGGGCGGTTCGTACGGCGGGTTCATGACGAGCTGGCTGGCGGCCCACCACGGCGAGCGGTTCAAGGCGGCGTGGAGCGAGCGCGCGGTCAACGCGTGGGACTCGATGGTCGGCAGCTCCGACATCGGCTACACGTTCGTCGACGCGTACGTCGGCGCGTCGCCGGAAGTGCAGCGCGAGCGTTCGCCGCTTTCGTACGCGGCGCAGATCAAGATCCCGTTCGCGGTGGTCCATTCGGAGGAGGACTGGCGGTGTCCGCTGGAGCAGGCGCAGCGGATGTTCGTGGCCCTGCGGCGCGCGGGCGCGCCGGCGGAGTTCCTGCTGTTCCCGGGTGAGGGGCACGAGCTGTCCCGGTCCGGGCGCCCCCGCCACCGGGTGCAGCGCTTCGAGGCGATCCTCGACTGGTGGGGGCGTCACCTCTAGGCCTGTTGCGCGGGCCGCCGGAGCCTGCGAATGTCCGTGGTCATGACGGTGCCCGAGGTGGATTTCGAGCTCGAGACCTGGCGGATGGTGCTGTTCCGGGCGGGTCCGCGCGCCGGCGAGATCTCCGAGGAGATGGCTCGCGAGCTGCGTGCCCGGCATCTTTCGTCGGCGCGCCGGCAACAGGCTGCAGGGGCGCTGCTGTTCGCGGGCGCGGTGCCGGAGCCGTCGTCTTCGTTGCCGGTGACCGGGGTGGCGTTCTTCCGGACGTCGGAGGCGGAGACCCGCGCGATCCTGGACGCCGATCCGGCGGAGCAGGCCGGGCTGATCGCGTCGGAGATCGTGGGCTTCGTCTGCCCGCGGGGCACGCTTGGCTGACGGGCTGGTCTGCTTCGACGTCGACGGCACGCTGGTCCCCGGCACGAGCTCGTGCGCGTGGGTGGCCGCGGTGCTGGGGCACGAGGCCGGTCCGACCTGTCGCTCTTCGCCGCCGTCGGGACGAGCATCGGCTTCAACCCCGCGCCGCAGGCTCGCGCGGTCGCCACCCACGTCGTCGACTCCGGTGACCTGACCGCGATCGTCCCGCTGCTCGAAGCTCAGTTCAGCAGCGTGTAGTTCAGCTCTTCGCAGACCCGGCCCAGCGGCACGTCCAGGCCCGGGTGGTCCAGCGGCAGCAGCACGTCCGGCGCGATCGGCAGCGCCGCGCCCGCCGGCGGGTCCCACAGGCAGAGCGCCGGGTCGCCGGAGTCCATCGAGGAGCGGTACCAGAGGCCGTCGAGGTCGCTGAACGCGCCGCGGATCGCGCGAGCCCACGCCTGCGTCAGCTTCTTCGGCCCGCTGGAGATCTCCTGCGACGCGCCCACCCGCGTCGGCCACAGGCCGGTCAGGTCGAGCAGGCGCAGCGTGCGGGTCGGGCGGACGACGACCAGCCGGGGGCCGCGCGTGCGGCGGTCGACCGCCGAACTCGTCTGGAAGACCTCCGCGACCGAGGTGCGCACCGTGAGGCCGAAGTAGAGGACCCCGTTCGCGGGGTCGGCGACCGGTGCGCCGCCACGGCCGGGCGACTGCTGGTCGAACCGGCCGTGCGGGAGCGGGCCGGTGTAGCGGAACGAGTTCCACTGCTGGGGGTGGTTGCCGTGCGCGGTGAAGATCCGGACGAGCCTGGTCGCGGGCTGGACCGTCACCACGTCGTCGGCGCGGTTCAACTGCCGGACCAGGACGGATCGGGCGGGCGGCAGCGGGAGCCGGGCCATGGGTCGGGGGTGGTCCGTCCTTGTCGGTGATCTTGCTCGGGGAGGCCCAGCCTAGAACGGCGAGCCGAGCATGGCGATGAGGCGGGCGACGTGGTCCGGGTCACCCCCGGAGAGGAGCCACTGGCGAGGGGTCGCCGGGTGCTCGTTGATGACCAGGTCGGGCTGCGGGGTGCTCATGAACGCGGCGACGACGAGCGCGGGCTGGTCCTCGGGGAGGGCTTTGAGCACGACCTCGAGGCCGGGCAGCACGCCCGAGCCGGCGAACTGCCACGCCGGGAGCCGCCAGCCGCCGTCCTTCCAGCCGGTCAGCCTGCCTTCCTTGAGGCGGTGGCGGATCCGGCTGTCGTCGACGCCGAGGGCCTTCGCCGCCTCGTTGACGCTGAGCGCGCTCTCGGCGAGGACGGCGTGGGCGGCGACGGTGCGCGCCCGGAAGTCCGGTTCGCTCTCGCGGCGCGGCGAAAGGTCGAGGCCGACGTCGGTCAGCGCGGCACGCTGGTCGGCGGAGAAGTAGTGCGAGGGATCCGGGTTCGGTGGGGACAGTCTGCGCGCCGCGTCTTCGACGAGCGTGAGGAACTCGTTCGCGTCGACCTTCAGGCCCGCCTTGGCGAGGATGTTCTCCAGCGCTACAGACATGTGGCTCAGGTTAACCCGAAACAGCGCGCGTGTGCGGGTTCGTGCGGTTTCTTGCCCGGACTGTGGGTGAATTCACCAGAGATCGACACTTACCGCACATCACTCAACACGTTGAGTAAGCAACTTCCGGATAGTCTGCCCGCATCGGACGACGTTGTCCAGGCTTGACAGTGTGCGTCCCCGGTCTTACGTTCCGTGTGAGTAAACGATTTCCGCTCCGTGCTCACAGGATCCGGCGGGTTGGCGCCGGCCATGGGGGACACAGGGGGTGGGGCGTGCCTGGGGGGCCTGGCACGAGCCGGCCCCCCAGGCACGTCTGTCCGCGGATGCCCCTGCTTCGAACCGGCTGTCTGCGTGCGCGAGTCGACCTTCGGGGGACCTGCCCTGCTCGGTCTGCCTCAGCGGCGTGAGCTCTTCCGCTCGATCAGCCGGGCTTCGAGCGTCGTGGTCGTCGCTTCGCGGCTGCTGTCCGCGATCCGGGCCAGCAGGAGCTGCGCCGCCACGCGGCCGACCTCGTACGCCGGCTGGGCGACCACCGTCAGCGGCGGGTCGATGAGCGTCGTCCACGGGGCGTCGTCGAACGAGACGATGCCGACGTCACGGCCCGAACGCAGGCCGCGCGACGAGAGCGCTTCGAGCACGCCGATCGCCATCGTGCTGTTCGCGACCAGGAGTGCGTCCGGCGGCGACGGCTCGTCGAGCAGCTCCAGCGCGGCCAGCCGGGCGCCCTCGGCCCGGTATTCCGCCCGCCGGGACACGACGTTCGCTTCGCCGACGACGTCGGCGTACCCGGCCAGGCGGTCGTCGGCCGTGCGGACGCCGGCGGGCCCGGTCAGGCAGCCGACGCGGCGGTAGCCGCCCGCCAGCAGGTGCCGCGTGGCTTCGGCGGCGGCGTGGCGCGTGTCGACCAGGACCTGGTCGCCCGTGTCGGCGGGCAGCGGGCGGTCCACCGCCACCAGCGGCGTGCCCTGACGGCGCAGGCCCTCGACGTTCGTCGACCGGCCGGTGGGCGACAGCACCACGCCGGCGACCCGCTCCTGCAGCGCGACCTCGATGTAGCGCCGTTCCTTGTCCTCGTTCTCGTCGGAGTTGCAGAGCACGACGGAGTAGCCCGACCGCTGCGCGAGGTCCTCGACCCCGCGCGCGATGGCCGTGAAGAACGGGTTTTCGACGTCGGAGATGATCAGCGCGAGGACCGCGGTCTCCTGGCGGCGGAGGTTCCGCGCCAGCCCGTTCGGGTGATAGCCGAGCTCGGCGGCCGCCTCCTGGACGCGCGCGGCGAGCATCGGGTCCACAGTGGACTTGCCGTTGAGCGCGCGCGACACGGTCGCCGTGGAGACGCCGGCCCTCGCCGCGACGTCGCTGATGGTGGCCACACGCCCTCCCTGATCACTGGTCGAAGGGAGGATAGCGCTCCTGGTAGTCGTTTACCGTCCGCTTACCCTCCCGGGTGAGAGTCCACTTCCGGTTGCCCGCACGGGTTACGCCGAACGGAGCCGGTCACGCACCGCCTCGTCCACAGTGGAGGGTGGGCGGAAGTAGGCGCGGGGTGTCAGCCCGGTGAGGGCCCGGCAGTCCCGGCTGAGGTGCGCTTGGTCGGCATACCCCGCGGCGGCGGCCAGCGCGGCCAGCCCGGGGGTGCGCGGAGCCAGGGCGACGGCGCGCTGGAAGCGGCTGACCCGGAGGTAGGTGGCCGGCCCGTACCCGACGGCCTGGACGAACCGCCGCCGCAGCCGCCGCTCGCTCACCGCGAAGGGCCCGGGGTCTTCGAGCCGCGCGGCGGTGAGCTCCGGCGCGGCCCGGGGTGCGCCCGGCCGGGCGAGGAGGGCGGCGGCTCGGGCTGGGCCGGCGCTTTGGGTGGTGAGTGAGGCCGGATCCGCGCCGCTTCGGTCGAGCGCCGCCGCGGTGCGGGCTGCTCCCGTCACCATCGCCGCCGCCTCCGCGACCCGTGCCGCTCCCGCGTCCAGCCTCGCGATCAGCGCCGCCACCGCCGGGTCCGCCGGCGGCACCTCCGGCAACCGCGACGCAACCGCTTGCGCCGGCGTCAGCTCACCCGACAGCAACCGCTCCGCCAGCTCCTCCCCGGCACGCCCCCACACCTCACCCAACGGCACCCGGCGGTCGCGCAGCTCGTCGGCCGCCACGCCGAGGACCGCTGGTGCCCGCCCGGGTGTGAACCTCACTCCTCGAAGCTCCGCGCGAGGCCGGGTCACCGACGACCACGCCGCCGTGTCCGGGCCCGCGATGAACACCGCGCCGTCGCCGACGACCAGGTCCAGGCAGCCGTCGGGGACGATCCGCTTCGGTCCCGCCGAAGCCGACCGCCACACGCAGCGCGCCACGCCCGCCAGCGCCCCGGGAGGCGCCGCCTCTTCGTACATACTCCAGATCATGCACCCGGGGTCCGACAAAACCATCGACGCACTGGCCTGGATCCACGTCCGCGACCGCCGCCTGCTGTCCGTCCGCACCACCGGGAAGACGAAGTTCTACCTCCCCGGCGGCAAGCGCGAGCCGGGCGAGGGCGACGTCGCCGGGTTGTGCCGGGAGATCCGCGAAGAGCTCGGCGTCGAGCTCGACCCGCTCACCTTCCGCTTCTTCGCCGCCCTCGAAGAGCAGGCCGACGGGTTCGCCGACGGCCGGCTGGTCCGGATGACCTGCTACACCGCCGACCACCGGGGCGAGCCCACGCCGTCGCGGGAGATCGCCGAGGCCGCCTGGCTCACCTCCGCCGAAGCGCCGGCCTGCCCGCCCGCCGGTCAGCGGGTCCTGCGGATGCTCGCCGAAGCGGGGCTCGTGGACTGAGGGCACCCATTTGGGTGAAAGTTGCACATCTCGCGAAGCACGGCTAACGCGCAGTGAGGTCACGGCGAGATATAGGTCGACGCACTCGGCGGAAGTGCGCGCGACGAGAGAAGACCTCTCCATGGGTGTTCCCACCGCGATCCGGCTCGGCCACGACTGTCCGCGCCGTGCCAGGTCGGCCGGCAGCGTCGTGGTCGTCCTGGGCGTGCTCGCCGCCGCCGTCGCGGTGACGACGTTCGTCGTGCCCCGGACCGCGCGCGGACCGGCCAGGGAAGAGCCGGTGGCCGCGCCGGTCGTGCCGGCCGCGGTCGCCACCGTCAGCCATTCCGTCGTCTACGAGCTGCTCGGCGCGCACCGCGCCCAGGACGTCACGTACGCCGCCGCGGGTTCGGCGCTGACCCAGCGCGCCGAGGTGACGACGCCGTGGTCGGCGGAGTTCACCCGCGTCGGCCCGGCCGGCCGCACCGAGTTCTACAGCATCGCCGCCCGCAACCCCGGGCCCGGCGAGCTGCGCTGCCGGATCGTGGTCGACGGCGTCGTCGTCGCCGAGAAGACCGTCGCCGAGCCGGGCCGCCAGTTCAGCTGCGCCGTCTGAGTTCTGGGGCAGGATCGGCGGCGTGAGCAACGCCGCGATCACCTTCGGACCCGCCCTGGTGGCGGTCCTGGTCCTGCTCGCCGCCACCGCCACCGCGGTCGTCCGGGCCGGCGGGCTCGGGCGGGGACGCGACGTGCTGATCGCCGCCGTCCGGGCGGTGGCGCAGCTGGCTCTCGTGTCGCTGGTGATCACCGCCGTCCTGCGGTCGCCCCCGCTCACCGGCGTGTTCGTGCTGCTGATGTTCGGCATCGCCGCGGTGACGTCGGCCCGGCGCGCCGGCACCTGGGCGAACCTGCCGTGGACGGCGCTGGCGATCGCGGCGGGCGTCGCGCCGGTGCTCGCCCTCGTGCTGGGCGCCGGGGTGGTCCCGCTCGAGCCGATCGCGGTGGTGCCGATCGCCGGCATCGTCATCGGCGGCGCGATGACCGCGACGTCGCAGGCCGCGCGCCGGGCGCTCGACGAGCTGAAGGCCCGCCACGGCGAGTACGAAGCGGCGCTCGCCCTGGGGTTCCTGCCGCGGCCCGCCGCGCTGGAGATCTGCCGCCCGTCGGCCGGGCACGCGCTGATCCCGGCGCTGGACCAGACCCGCACGGTCGGCCTGGTGACGCTGCCGGGCGCCTACGTCGGCGTGCTGCTGGGCGGCGCGGGCCCGGTGCAGGCGGGCATGACGCAGGTGCTGGTGCTGATCGGGCTGCTCGCCGCGGAGGCCGTCTCGATCCTGGTGACCGTGCAGTTCGTCGCGGCGGGGAAGCTCAACCGAGCGGGGTAGCCAGGTGGCCCGTGTCGTTGAAGCGCCGGATGATCCAGCTGTCGCCGTGCAGCACCAGGTGCGAGATCGACCCGTTGTCGGCGCCGAGGAACGCGAACCGCTCGACCGAGCGGCTGGCCTGCGCGAACACCTCGCCGATCACGCCGCCGTGGGTGAACACGGCGACGCGCCGGTCCGGGTGCGCGGCGGCGATCCGCGTCAGCGCGCCGCGCAGCCGGGCGCCGAACCGCTCGTCGGACTCCGCGCCCGGGATGACGTCCCAGCGCTGCTCGGCCCACAGCCGCTCGACGATCGGATGGCCGTCGGTCGTGTACTTCCGGAAGAGGCCGTTCTCCCAGTCGCCGAGGTGGATCTCGCGCAGGTCCGGCTCGACGACCGGCGTGATCCCGAGCTTCTCCGCCAGCGGCGCCGCGGTCTCCGCCGTGCGGCGCAGGGTCGTCACGTAGATCGCGTCGATCCGCTCGCCGGCCAGCCGGTCGCCGACGCGCCGGGCGTGGTCGCGGCCGTCGGGCGCGAGCTCCGGGTCGGCCTGGCCGTCGACCAGCGGAAAGGGGTTTTCGCCGCGGGCGGGAGCCGACTCGCCGTGGCGCACCAGGAAGATCTCCGTCGCGCCCGGCGGCGGGCTGAAGCGGTGCTGGCGGTATTCGATCTCCTGCTCGGGCGTGCTCATGGCCTCGACCCTAACCGAGTTGCTTGTCCACGAAACACCATCGCCACGTCTCGCCCGGCTCGAAGCTGCGCATGACCGGATGGCGGGATTCGTGGAAGTGCCGGGTGGCGTGGCGCCGAGGCGACGAGTCGCAGCAGGCGACGTTGCCGCACTTCAGGCACATCCGCAGGTGCACCCAGGTCGTGCCTTCCTCGATGCAGGCGGCGCAGGTGTCCTTCGAACTGGGCTCCTTGTCGGCCCACTCGTGGGCCAGGTGCTTGCACGACCCGGCCGTCGCGGCCGGGGTGCGCAGCTCGCGGCCTTCGACGTCGGGTTCCTCTTCGTCCCGGTCGAGCATGGACTCTTCGATGTCGAGCCGCTCCAGGACCTTCCGCAGGACGTCGTCGTCGGCGCTGCCGGCGTCACGGGCCTTCAGGAACTGCTCGCGTTCCACTTCGAGGAGCTGGATCCGCAGGCGGCGGTAGGCGTCGCTCGGCGTCTCGGCGAGGACACTCTGCCTGCCGAGCTGCTCCCACGCGGAGTCGGAGCGGTTCTGCAGCCGGTCGCGGATGCGCTGGATGATCTCCGGCGGGTCGTCCGGCTGCTGGATCTCTTCGAGCTTCGCCAGCGCCGCGGTGGTCATGTCGTGCAGCACGGACGCTTCCTGCAGCGCGTCCTCCGCCGGGTCCGGCCGCGGCAGGCGCAGCCGCCGGATCAGCGGCGGCAGCGTCATGCCCTGCACGGCCAGGGTGCCGGCCACGACGACGAACGCGGCGAGCACCAGCACGGCCCGCTGCGGGGTGTCCGCGGGCAGCACGAACGCCGCGGCGAGCGTGACCACGCCGCGCATCCCCGCCCAGGCGATCACGGCCGAGTAGCGCCACGGCCAGATCTTCGCCCGGGGCTTGCCGGGCAGCAGCCGTCGCTCCAGCCGCTTCACCGTGCCGATGCCGATCAGGTACAGCACCCGCGTGACGATGGTCGCGCCGAGCACCGCGACGCAGATCCAGGTCAGCAGCAACAGCGACAGCCCGGATTCGCCGACTTCGGACAGGATCCGCCGCAGCTGCAGGCCGATCAGCAGGAAGACCATGTTCTCCAGCAGGAACGCGATGGTCTGCCAGTTCAGCCTGCTGGCCAGCCGGGCCGAGCCGGAGAGGATCTTCGGTGCCTTGTGCCCCAGGATGAGCCCGGCGACGACGACGGCGAGCACGCCGGAGCCGTGGATCGCCTCGGCCGGGATGTAGGCGATGAACGGCACGGCGAACGACAGCGCGGTGTCCAGCACCGGCTCGTTCAGCCGGGCGCGGATGAACGCGGCCACGAACCCGACGACCAGCCCGACCACGATCCCGCCGATGGCCGCACGCAGGAAGTCGGCCCCGACCTGCCAGAGGCTGACCGAGCCGGCCAGCGCGGCGATGGCCGTGCGCAGGGCGACCAGCGCGGCCGCGTCGTTGAAGAGGCTCTCGCCCTCCAGCAGCCGGATCAGCTTGCGGGGCATGCCGACGCGGCGGGCGACGACGCTGGCGGCGACTGCGTCCGGCGGGGCGACGATGGCGCCGAGTGCGATCCCGCCGGCCAGCGGGAGGTCGGGGATCACCGCCCAGGCGACGAGCCCGACGCCGAAGGCGGTGAACACGACGAGCCCGACCGACATGAGCCCGATCGCCGCGCGGTTCTTCCGGAAGTCGACCAGCGACGTCTGGATGGCCGCCGAGTAGAGCAGCGGCGGCAGCAGGCCGAGCAGGACGACCTCGGGGTCGAGGTGGTACTCGGGCACGCCCGGCACGTAGGACGCGCCGACCCCGACGACGATCAGGCACAGCGGGGCGGACCAGTCCAGCCGCCGCGCCACCGCGCTGACGAAGAGGACCGTCACGACCAGCGCCACTATCTCTGCCGCTATGTGCACGGGGTAATCATTACCCGTCCGCCGCGGCGGGTGTCACCTGGCCAGCTCGGTGAGCACCTCGGCGACCAGCTGCGTGTCCAGGTACTCGGTGATCTCGCGGATCCGGCCGTCGGTCACGCGGAACACGAAGCAGTACTGGTTGTCGTAGCGCGGCCCGGCCTTCGTGGCGACGCTGCCTCGCGTCTCGACCACGACGACGTCGTCCTCGGCGACGAACCGGCTCGCGGTGCTGGTGTAGGTGCCGTCGAACTGCTCGCCGAGCGGCCCGAGCAGGTCGCGGCGGACCGAGTCCTTGCCGTGGAAGCTGCCCGACCAGCTGTTGTGCCCGCTGACGGTCCACACGACGTCGTCGGCCATGGCGGCGAGCAGCGGCCGGATGTCGCCGGTGCCCCAGGCGTCGAAGGCGGTTCTCAGGAGCTGCTTGTTCTCTGCTGCGGTCACGATTCCCTCCCAGTGTGTGTGCCCCAGTCAACACGCTGGAGCGCACTCCAGGGCAAGTCCCGCGCCTAGGCTGGATCGCGTGAGGACGGTGGAGATCGCGGCCGGTGCCCTGCGCGGGTCCGGACAGGACGGAGTCAGGACGTTCCTCGGCGTGCCCTACGCCGCACCGCCGGTGGGGGAGCTGCGGTTCCGCGCGCCCCGGCCGGTGCCGCCGTGGTCCGGCGAGCGCGACGCCACGCGGTGGGCGGCCCGGGCCCCGCAGCCGGAGCTGACCGGACGCGGCTTCACCGGCGACGAGGACTGCCTCTACCTGAACGTCTACGCCCCGGAGCCGCCCGGCTCGTACCCCGTGCTCGTCTGGATCCACGGCGGGGGCGGCGTGATGGGCGCTCCGCACCAGTTCGACGCGTCCGCCTATGCGCGGCGCGGCGTCGTCGTGGTGACCGTCGCCTACCGGCTCGGCGTGCTCGGCCTGCTGCACCTGCCCGGCGTCGCCGGCTCCAACCTGTCCCTGCGCGACCAGGTCGCCGCGTTGGAGTGGGTGCGCGACAACATCTCCGCGTTCGGGGGCGACCCGGGCCGGGTGACGCTCGCCGGGCAGTCCAACGGCGGCCGCACGGTCGGGACGCTGCTCGCGGTGCCCGCCACGCGCGGGCTCGTCCACCAGGCGATCGTGCAGAGCGGCACCGGCGTCGGCTCGGTCGTGCACACCCCGGCCGAAGGCACGGCGATCGCTTCCGCGGTCCTTTCCGAACTGGACGCCGCGCCGGAGGACCTGGCGACGCTGCCCGTGAAGCGGATTCTCGAAGCGCAGCAACGGGTTTCCGCGGTCTCCGGGACCAAGGTGACCTACCGCGTGGTCGTCGGCGACGAGCTGCTGCCGGAACGGCCGCTGGACGGCGTCCGCCAGGTTCCGCTGCTGATCGGGACGACGGCCGACGAGGAGGACCTGTTCAGCTGGCTGCAGTCGGGCGGCGCGAAGCTCCTGGGCGTGGGCTCGACGATGCTGGACGTTTCCGCCGTCGAGAAGGCCGTCGAGGTGTATAACGACCTACTCGACTGGCCCGAGGAGCAGATCCGCAACCGCGCGCTGACCGCGGGGGACTGGTGGATCCCGGCGATCCGCTTCGCCGAGAAGCAGCAGGACGCCTGGATGTACCGGTTGGACTGGCGGATCGCCCCGCGCGGTCGCGGTCTCGGCGCGCCGCACGGGCTCGACCTGCCGTTGACGTTCGACGACATCCGCAACAGGAACTGGCGGTTCCTCTTCGCCGGCCGGCCGTTCCCGGCCGAGCGGATGCAGGCGATGGCGACGGAGATGTTCGACGCGTGGGTCCGGTTCATCGCGACGGGCGACCCGGGCTGGCCCCGCTACGCCACGGCCGACCGCGTCACGCGCCTCTTCGACGACGTCTCCACGACGGTGTCCGACCCGGACCGCGACCAGCGCCTGCTCTGGGACTCCCTCTGAAAGCTGTGAATGTCGCATTGAGAGACTTCAAGTCCCTCAATGCGACATTCACGGACTTGCGCTAGACGGTGATCTTGTCGACGTTCGGGCCGCCGTTGGCGGTCGTCGCGGTCGCCTTGATCTTGTTCGTCCCGGCGGTCAGCGTGACGGGCACGGTGACCGTCTGCCAGGTGTCCCAGTTCCCCGTGCCGCCGAAGGCCACCGCGGACGCCACCTCCGTGCCGTTGACCGTGATGTCCATCGGCCGGTTCACCGTGGTGCCGTTGGCGAACCGCAGGACGACGTTCGCGGGTCCCGCGGCGGCCGCGTCGACGGAGAACTCCACCGCGCTGCCGGTCGCGTTGTCGTAGTTGACGAACCCGGTGCCGGTGAAGCCGGCGTGGTTCGACTCCGCGACGCCGCCGGTGATCGTGGCGTTCTCGGCCTGGTAGTCGACGGGGTTGCCCGGGCCGGGATCGACCGTGCCGTCCGCCGGGATCGTCTTCGTCCCGGTGTTCCAGCCCGCGACCCGCACGGACGGCTTGGCGCCCTTGAGGTCCGCGGTCCGGTACGTCGCCGTCAGCGTGGTCGACTCGCCCGGCCAGAGGCTGACCTGGTTGTCGGTCCACCGCACCGGCAGCACCGGCGCGCCCGCCGCGCCGACGACGTGCGCGTCGACGAAGAACGCCGGCACCTTGTTCGCCGAGCCGTTCGTCAGCGTCACCTTGGTCGTCGTGGTGCCGTCGGCGTTGGCCGTCGAGGTCGCGGTCGACCCGAGCGTCACCTGGGCCAGGCCGTTCAGCCCGGACAGGTCGGCGTACGACGTCGTCGGCGTGTAGTACCAGTCGCTGTTGGCCCAGTCGAGCGTGTCGGCCTTGGTGGACAGCCAGTAGACGTTGCGGCTGACCTCCTTGCCCGACCCGTCGGTCAGGACCAGCTTCGCCAGGTACGTCGTCGACAGGCCGCTGACCGAACCGATGGTCAGCGCGGTGGTCTTCGCGCCGTCACCGCCCACCGACACGGTCTTCGACTGGTTGAACTTCTCCGTCCCGTCGAGGTTGTAGAGCTTGACGGACGCGGTGAGGTTCGCCGCCGCGTCGTGGTTGTGGTTGACCACGACGACCGACTTGGTGTCGTACGAGTACTGGATGTGCAGCGGCTCGTTCGCCTTCTTGGCCCCGAAGTAGGAGCCGTTCTGGTCGAGGTAGGCGTCGAACAGCTGCCAGTGCAGCGACGTCCAGCCGCTGTTGAGCATCCAGTAGATGATCCCGGTGGCCGGGTTCGAGCTGTCGCTGAAGTTGCGCGAGTGCGACTCGAACTCGGCGCGGACGTTCTCGTACTGCGCCAGCTGCGCCTTGCGGACGAAGTCGTCCAGGCTCGCCGGCTTGCCGTAGCGGCCGGTCAGCGCGTCGCCGAAGAGCTTCAGGTTGGCGAACGTCGAGGACGACGACCGGTGGTACTGCGCGGTCGACGGGCTCTTCCACATCGTGTCGAGCTCGCTCGAGGACATCATCCGCTTGAGCGTGTCCATCGTCGGGATGTCCGGCCCGGCGCTGGTCTCCGAGTTGAAGCTCCACGCGCCACCGAGGTCGCTGTGCGCCTTGTCGTACCAGTAGTTCGGCGGGACGTAGTCGTACGGGCCGTTCATCTTCATGCCGGACGACCCGAGCTGCGGCGACGACTTCGCCGACGCGGCCGGGACCACCGGAGTGGGCCAGTCCGCGGCGCTCAGCGCGTCGAGGTAGTTCTTCTCGATCGTCGCGTCGGGCGCGAAGTCACTGCCGATCAGGAACGAGATGACGCTCGGGTGGTCGCGCAGGCGCTCGGCCTCCGCGGTCATCGACGCCTTCGCGACGGGGTAGTCCGCGGCGGTCCAGGGGTCACCCTTCTCGTCGCCGTTGACCTGGCCCTCCCACTTGTCGCAGCACTCCCAGCCGGGCAGCGTCAGCACGCCCATCCGGTCGGCGAGGTCGAAGAACTCGTCCGGCTCGATGTGCCCCTCCAGGCGCACGGTGTTGAGCCCGAGGTCCTTGACGTAGGCGAGCTTGTCCGCCGCGTACTGCTCGTTCCAGCGCAGGAACAGGTCCGGCGAGTAGCCGCCGCCCTTGATCAGCAGCGGGCGCCCGTTGATCGTGTAGGATCGGCCGCCGCCGGCGTTCTTGTTCGCCGTCACCTGGCGGACGCCGAAGCTCGAGTGGGAGGAGTCCGACGCCGTGCCGCCGACGCTCGCGGTCAGGTCGAGGTCGTAGAGCGGCTGCCCGCCCATCCCGGCCGGCCACCAGACCTGCGGGTTGTCGATCCCGATCACCGGGAAGGTGACGGTCTTCTTCTCCTTGGCCGCCAGCGACACGGTCTGGCTGACCGGTTTGCCGGCGACCGTGCCGGACACCGTCGTGGAGACCGCGGCCGCCGAGTCGTTGCGGACGTCGGCCTTCGCCGTGAGGTCGGCGTGGGCCGTCCCGGTCAGCTTCGTGACGACGTGGCCGCCGCGCAACGCCACCGGGCCGCTGCGCCGGACGAGGACGTCCCGCACGATGCCCATGTTCTGGTCCGGCGGGGTCTGCGCCCAGTCGATCCAGCCCATCGACAGGTCCTTGTTCGGGTCGTTCGGGTAGACCTTGAACGCGATGCTGTTGGTGCCGGCCTTCACCTGCGCGGTGATGTCCAGGTCGTGGCGGGTGTAGGCGCCGGTGACCTGGGTCTTGTCCGCGATCCGCGTCCCGTTGACCCAGACGTCGGCCTTCGACAGCACGCCGCTGAAGTCGAGGTAGGTGCGCTGCGTGGTGTCGGTGACGGTGAGGTCGGTGCGGTACCACCACGGGACCTTGAAGTCCGCGGTCGGCACGTTCTTCATGTTCGTCGAGTAGAACGGGTCGGCGTACTTGCCGTTGGCCAGCAGGCCCGCGTAGACGGTCGAGCGCGGACCGACGGGGTACCAGCCGGCGGTGTCGAAGCCGGGCTTCGAGACCGCCGCGTCGTCGCTGACCTGCGCCGACGTCTGGATCAGGAAGCCGGGGACGGCGGTGGCCGGGCCCGCGGCCGCGACCGTCGCTCTCGCCTGCTCCTGGCCGGTGGCCGCCGGGACGGTCGCCCCGCTCACGGCGACGGCGAGCACCGCCGCCGCCACGAGGGTCCGGGTTCTTTTCTGCCGATAGCTCACTAGCGCGCCTCCTAGGCACCACGGCGGCGTGGGGAACAACGGGACCATCGTTAGGGAACTTTCCTAACAATTGCGGACGATCGTAGCGGTCCGGTCACCCGGAGAACAGGGGCGAACCGGTCAGATCCGCGCCGCCCGCCAGGCCGCCGCGGCGGCCTGGCGGGCGGCGCCAGCAGGAGCGGCAGCGAACCGTCCTCCCAGATCCGCCGCGGAAGTGCCTCGCTGAGCGGGACACCGTCGCCCAGTGCGGCCCCGATGGCCGGGAGGTCGACGTCGAAGAGCGTCAGCCCGGCGCTGTAGAGGCGCTCACCGCTGACCGGGCACCGGCCCGCGACCTCGGCGCTGTCGACCGCCAGCTCGGTCACGCCGAAGAACTCCGGCTTGGCGCCGCGTTCCATCCAGCGCGCGAACCCGACGAGCTTCGTCTCGCGGACGTCCTGGGGCCGGAGGCCGCTCTCCTCGCACAGTTCGCGTTCCATCCCGGCGCAGACGGTGGTGTGGAGGAACCGGCGCGGACCGCCGCCCAGGGTGCGCAGGTCCCGGGGTTCGAGCGAGCCGCTGCCCGACGGCGCGAGCAGCAGCCCGCTCACGGCGTTGAGCGACGACTGCCGGACGGTGACGAGCTTGCCGTCGGTGGTGAACGCGACGGTGGAGACGCCGACGAGGTCCGCCAGCGTGCTGCTGCTCAGCTCACGGAGGGCGCCGTCGGTGTCGGTCAGCTCGGCCTTGCGCAGGTCGTACTCCTCGCCGGTGTCGGCGCGGGTGATGCGGAGCGTGCCGAGTTCGTTCGAGCAGACGGCGTCGAAGAACCGGGCGCGGTGCAGCCGGATCGGCGCGGGCCGCGCACCGGTGGCCGGCAGCGGGTCGCCACGCAGGCCGACGATCGGGCCGTTGAACAGCAGCCGCCCGCGCGCCCGCAGCGGCAGCACGTGCGGCGCGGTCGCTTTGAGGGCGGGCGGCAGCCGGTAGGGCTCTTCGGCGACGGTGATCGTGTGCCGTTCCGTCCAGAGGTCCCGGTCGATCGCGGCGCTGACCAGCGCGGTCCCGCGGGCGGGCACGGCGAGGTACTCCGAGGGCGGGTAGGCCGACGGCGGCGGCAGCTCCGCGGTCGGGAAGGGCGCGGCGATGGCGGTGAAGGCGAACCCGGCCCAGCGGCGGCGCAGCAGCCGGACGTCCCGGGTGAAGGTGGCGAGGCCGAGCCCGAGGGCGACGACGGAGAGCACGACCCCGACGGCGCTCGGCAGGACGGTTACGACCCCGAGCACGACCCCGAGCCCGGAAGCGGCGAGCGGCCACTCCCGGGCGCCCATGAAACCGAGGTAGTCGGCTCTGGCCCGGGCGCGGCGCGTCAGTTTTCCCATCGCCGCACTGTTTAGCACGGCGGTGGCGGTGTTCGTGGCGGGTTTCGGGCTACGGCTCGATCTCGAGATCGGCCTTGAAGAGCGCGATCACTTCGAGCCGCCGGCGGTTGACCGCGGCCACGGTCGTTTCCTCGACGCCGTCACCGGCGGCGATCCTCGCGTGGGTGTCGATCACGGTGGTCGTGAGCTCCCGGGCCGGTCCGGAAACCGCCGCTCCGGCGAGGACTTCGATCTCGGCCGTGGCGGCGTGCAGGCGGGCGTCCTCGGCACGGGTCCGTTCGCCGGCCATCGCCTGGCCGTGGCTCGCGCTGATCGAGCGCAGGTACTCGGCGTAGACGGTCTGCTTCAGCTTGCCGAGCGCGTCTTCCCGCTGCCACCGGCGGCTGCGCGCGGCCAGCCGGTGCTGGAGGAGAGCGCCGGCCACGCCGACGACGGCGGTGCCCATCAGGCTTCCGCGTCGAGGTAGACCCAGTGGCCGCCGTCACGGCGGAAGCGGCTGTTCTCCTCGAGGAAGCCGTCGCGGCCGTGGTGGCGGTAGTGCGCGCGGAACTCGACCGTGCCCTCGGTGTGCAGCAGGCCGCCGCCGGTGCGGGCGAGGATCTCCAGCCGCGTCCATTCCTGACGCGGGTCCAGGCTCAGCCGGCGTGGCCGGGTGTCCGGGTGCCAGGTGCGCAGCAGGTAGGGGGTGTCCCCGACGGCGAAGGCGCTGTACCGCGAGCGCATCAGCAGTTCGGCGGTCGGTGCCGCGAGGCCGCCTTCGTGGAACCGGCCGCAGCAGGCGGTGTAGGACTCGGCGAGGCCGCACGGGCACGAAGCGGGAGGCACCGGCGAATTGTGCCACGGCGCGTCCGGGCCACCGGAGCGCTGTAGTGCGTTTCGCTGCTGGGGGAGCACGGGATTTCAGGGCGCGGGAAACGCCGCCGCGACGTCGGCCGCGGCGTCGAGGACCGCCGGATCCGGGTGGCCGCCGCCGGCCGCCTCGGCGATCACCAGGAGGGAGCCGTCGAGGCGCGACTCGTAGTGCTCGCCGGTGAACCGCACGCCCGCCCGCTTCAGCAGCGCGTCAGGCAGGGCGTAGATGTTCCCGCTCCCATCCCGGTCGGCCAGGTCCCGCAGGTCGCGAGCCTCGGCGGCTTTCGGCATCCGGACCCACGCGATCGTGACGACGACAGTGTTTCCGGCACCGTCTCCGACGGCCAGCAGCATCCGCGAGAGCGCCTTGCACGGATGGCGCAAGAAGAACTGCCGGACCTGCCCGAACGCATACGGGGCGCACTTCAGTTCGCGTTTCGCGATCTTCTTCAGCGTCTTGAGGCCGAGGCGCTTCATCGCGTCTTCGTGCTTGCCCTTGCGCGCCGACTCCTTGCCGGCGTTCCGCGCCTGCAGACTCGATCCCCCGCCGGACTCGATCGAAGCCGCGCCGCCGCTCAGCGCGGTGCCGCCCGCGGCGGCGGCGCCGACCACGGCTGCCGCCAGCAGAGCTGCCCGCCCCTTCGGCGGTTTGTCCTCCCCGAACGGCTTCGGCTTGCCGTCGACCGTGCGCACCATGGCGAGATCCCGTTCCCTCCCCGGTCCGGAAGGGTCCGATCCTGCACCGGAAACCCGGCGGCGGGAACGCCGATCGCCCGAACGGCGCAGCGTCCGTCCACTTCGGACTAACCCGCGTTGACCGGCTTCCCGATCTCCCGCGCCTCCTGGGCCCCGCGCACCGCGAGCCGGTCCGCGCGCTCGTTCTCCGGGTGCCCCGCGTGGCCCTTGACCCACAGCCACTCGACCTCGTGCTCGCCGACCGCGGCGTCCAGGCGCTGCCACAGGTCCGCGTTCTTCACCGGTTCGCGCGCCGCCGTCAGCCAGCCGTTGCTCTTCCAGCGCGGCAGCCACTGCGTGATCCCGTTGCGCACGTACGTGCTGTCGGTGTATACGCGGACCTGCGACGGCCGGGTCAGGCTCTCCAGCGCCCGGATCGGCGCCGTCAGCTCCATCCGGTTGTTCGTCGTCGGGGTGGCTTCGCCGCCGTAGAGCTCGCGCTCGTGCCGCCCGTACCGGAGGACCGCGCCCCAGCCGCCCGGTCCCGGGTTCCCGCTGCACGCGCCGTCGGTGTAGATCTCCACGTCCACGCGGCGACCCTACCGGTCCCGGCGCTCGCCCCGGCCCGCCACGCCGGGTTACGGTGGAGATCCGGAGGGGAGCCATGAGCGGGCACGACGACACGGGCGAGGGCGCGCTCCTGGCCTATCTCGCCGACACCGATCGCGAGTACCTGCTCGCCCGCGGCACCCGCCGGCGGTTTCGCGCGAACGACGTCGTGCTCATGGAGGGCGACCCGTCCGACCACGTCCACGTGCTGGTCGCCGGCTGGGTGCGCGTCTCCACGATCGTCGAGGACGGCCGCGAGGTGCTCTTCGGCCTGCGCGGCCCCGGCGAGGTGCTCGGCGATCTCGCCGCCGTGACCGGGCGGCCGCGGTCGGCGTCGGTGCGCGCGATCGAACCCTGCACCGTCTACCAGCTGACCGGCGCGGAGTTCGTCGACGTCCTGCACACCCGGCCCGAGATCGCCATCGCGACGATCAAGACGGTCGCGGCCCGGCTCCGCAACGCGGAGTCGGCCCGGGTCGACTCCGCGGCCTTCGACGTCAGCCGCCGGGTCGCGGTGGTCCTGGTCCGGCTGGCGGAGGAGCACGGCCGGCGCGTTCCGGAAGGCGTGCTCATCGAGGGCGCGATGTCGCAGGAGGACATCGCGTCGCAGATCGGAGCGGCCCGGCGTACCGTCGCCCGGGCGTTGCACGTCCTGCGGGAGCGGGGGATCGTCGAGACCGGCCGCCGCCGGATCCTCATCCGCGAGCCGCGGGTCCTGCGCGCCTTCGCCCGCTCTGAGCCAAACGGCACACAACGCCCGTGACAGCGGGCCTCTGAGCGGAGCCGCCCCGGCGCGATCCTGGTTCCGGCCGGAAAAGAAATCAGATGCCAACCGGCCGGATTCCATTTCGAGCGAGGTCGGGGAGTGCTTTGCCGTGAACGTCTACTGCAAGATCTTGACCCTGGTGAAATCGGTCTTCGTCGCGTTCGTGGTCGGTACCGTCGCGGGATTCCTGGCGGCCACCGGAAACGCAGCGGAACCGGCCGCGCCGGCGTTGCACGGCTCCGCCACTTTCTCCGACCCGGCCTGGGTGCAGCGATGAGGAGGTGTGCGATGGAGAGCCACTTGATCTGGGCGCTGATCCTCGGCGCGAACTGATCCGCAGCAGCCCGGCCGGCCGGCTCGTGGGGGGCCGGCCGGCCGGGTATTTCCGTGAATGCGAGTGTCCGCGATCTGTCACGCCCGGCACGGAACCTTTCTTGGTAATGTGGGCTGTCATTTCACCGCGGCACCGGGAAGGGGTGGGATGCGGCCGGAGAACTCCTTCCCGTTCGTGCGCGAGCTGAACGAACTGCGCCGCGGCCGCGGGCTCGACGCGGCCGACCTGCACCAGCGGATCGGCCCGTTCCTGCGCGAGGTGTGCGACATCACCGACGCCGACCGGCCGGCCGAGGCCCGGCGGAAGCTCGTGCTGCGGCTCACCGAGCTGTGCGGACGGCTGCCGGACGACCTCCGGCTGGCCGCGCTCGCGGCGTTCGGCCTGCACGAAGAGGCCGCGGGGGAGTTCCTCGACCGGCGGATCTCGTGGCTGGCCAGCGTCCTGGACCGGGACCCGCGCACCGCGCGCCGCCGGATCGACCTGGCGTTCCGCCGGCTCGACGAGCTGCTCGTGACGCCCCCGCCGGAGCGCGACCTGCACCCGCTGGCCGGCTGGTACGTCGAGTCGATGAAGGCGACGCTGCACCTCGACCGCGATCCGCCGGACCTGGAGGAGGAACGCCGGATCGTCGCGGAGGTCGACGAGCTCGACGAGCTCGTGCTCTCCTTCAGCGTGCCGGCCGAGCCGGGCAGCGACCCGGTGCCGGACATCACCGCCGACGCCCTGTTCGGCGGCGAGATCGTCGAAGCGCGCCAGGTTTCGGTGAGCCACGCGCAGTTCGTCATGCGGCTCCCCAGCCCGTTGCGGCTCGGCCAGCGGCACGAATACGGGGTCCGCTTCGCGCCGCGGCGCACGTCGCTGCGGCCGTACTACGTCATGACGCCGTTGCGCCGCTGCGAGCGGCTCTCGGTGCGAGTCCGGTTCGACCGCGCGAACCCGCCGCCGCGCGTGTGGCGGCTCAACGGCGTGCCGGGCCGGGTGGTCGACGACGGCGTCGACTCGGGCGACGCGCTGTCGGTCAACCGGGTCGGCGAGGTGGGGTTCGAGTTCCACGAGCTGCACCAGGGGCTGAGCTACGGCTTGCAGTGGTCCTTCGAGCCCCGGGGGGACTGAGGCCATGCGCACCGTGCCGGTGGCTGCGACCGTCGTCCGGATCGGGATCGTCGCCCCGAGCCGCGGCGGCACCGCCCGCGCGGTGCACCTCGGCACCATCCTCGACGGGGTGCTGGACGAGGTGTTCGACCACGTCCCGGTGCCGTACCGGACACCGACCTGGTACCGCCGGCCGGAGGGGGACAACACGACGCTGGTCATCCCGCCGTCCGTGCCGCGGCGGTGGGTCGCGACGGACTTCGCCGACGAGCTGGCCGGGGCGCTGCGGCGCCGCAACCGTCACCTCAACGAGTTCGGCAGGCTGCGCCTGAGGCTCGCCGCCGACCACGGCGACGTGGTGCTGCGCCGGCCGAACTTCGGCGGCGCCGCGATCGCGCTGGCGGTCTGGCTGTGCGAGGCGGAGGTGCTGAAGGCGGCGATGGCCGCGGAGCCGGAGCGCGATCAGCTGCTGATCGTCTCCGACCGGTTCCACGCGGCGATCGGCGACGCGCCGGAGTTCCGGCGGGTGGTGGTTCACGCCGGGGGCGAGCGTGAAATCGCGTGGCTGCGGACCGGTCCGGATACTGGGACGCGGAATACCGGCTCCGGCGACGGGTTGGCACCGTCGTAGCCGAGGAGAAGGGGCCCGCGATGAGCACGTTCACGAGCGAGTGGCAGGACTGGAAGACGCGCCGTGAGGAGGACCTCGCGGCACCCCACGGCTGGCTGGCGCTGGTGTCGCTCGACTGGCTGACGGACACCCCGCGGGAGTACCCGGGCATCCCCGGCCGCTGGTGGCAGGACGCCGACGCGGCGTACGTCGACCCGGCGGGCGCGACACTCGTGCACGAGGGCGCCCCGATCACCGAGACCCGCCGGTTCGAGCTGGTCAACAGCGGCGCGGGCACGCGCGTGCTGGCCGGCGACGTCGAGATCGAGGTCGCCCGCCGTTCGGGGTACCTGATCCGCGTGCACGACCCGAAGGCCGAGGTGCTGCGCGAGTTCCACGGCGTCCCGGCGTACGAGCCGTCGCCGTCCTGGGTGGTGCCGGGCCGCTTCGAGCCGTTCGACTCACCGCGGCCCACGACGGTCGGTGCCGTCGTGGAGGGCCTCAGCCACGTCTACACGGCGCCGGGTCTGGTGCACTTCTCCTTCGGCGGAGAGTCGCACACGCTGACCGCGTTCAACGGCAAGGACGGCGGGTTGAGCATCCTGTTCACGGATGAGACGAGCGGGGTGACGACGTACGCGGCGAACCGCTCGCTGCCGGTCGGTGCGCCTGCGTCCGACGGTTCGGTGACGCTGGACTTCAACCGGGCGGTCAACCTGCCGTGCGCGTTCACCGACTTCGCGACGTGCCCGCTGCCGCCGGCGGGCAACCACCTGCCGTTCCCGGTCGAGGCGGGGGAGAAGATCCCGTACGAGCGCGGGTGACCCTTCCAGCGGGCTCGTCGGCGTCGAGCGGCGGCGCGGGAAATACAAAGCGGGGCCGCCCGAAAACCATTGGCCGCCCCGCTCGGAGGAAATTCACCAGCCGCGCTCGCGCCACTCCTTCAGCTTCGGCCGCTCCGCGCCCAGCGTGGAGTCGTCCCCGTGGCCCGGGTAGAACCACGTGTCGTCCGGCAGCTCGTCGAAGATCCGCGCCTCGACGTCGTCCAGGAGCTGCGCGAAGTCCTCGGGCGACGTGGTCCGCCCCACTCCGCCCGGGAACAGCGAATCCCCGGTGAACAGGTGCGGATGCCCCGACGGGTCGCGGTACAGGAGTGCGATCGACCCGGGCGTGTGCCCCCTCAGGTGGATCACCGACAGCGTGACCTGCCCCACCGACAGCGTGTCCCCGTCCTCGACGAGGAAGTCCGGCGGCACCGGCAACGGCGAGGCGTCCAGGGGGTGGGCCGCCGTGTTGGCCCCGTTCGCCCCCGCGACCGCGCCGAGCGCCTGCCAGTGGTCCTGGTGCTGGTGGGTGGTCACCACCGTGCGCAGCGCCGGGCGGTCCGGGCCGTGGCCGATCAGGTCCGAAATGCGCTCGGGGTCGTTCGCCGCGTCGATCAGCAGCGCCTCGTTCGACTCCCGGCACACCAGCAGGTACGTGTTGTTGTCCATCGGGCCGACGGACAGCTTGGTGATGGTCAGCGCGTCCAGGGTCCGCCGGGTGGCGTCGCCGCCCGGGTCGACGTGCCCGGTGTAGGTCTCCACGATGTTCACCGTGCACACGGTAGTCGTTTCGCTCCAAGCGGTTCCACCCGCACAAGCGCGCGCCCGCCGTCCCCCGTACGCTCACGGCAGCCCCCGCCAGCCGACCTCAGGACGACCGTGCCCACCTCCCCGACGCCGCGCCGGATCAGTTGGGACCTGCTCCGCGTCGTCGCCGTCTTCGCGGTCATCCTGGGGCACGTCACCCACCAGGGCGCGCTGCTGCACCCCGAGCTCACGGGGTACCCCTTCCGGGTGACAGCGCAGTTCGGGGCCGCGATCCTGCTGGTGATCTCCGCCTTCTTCGTTTGCGCGAGCCTGCGCAAGGGCAATCCGCGCCGGTGGCTGTGGAACCGCGTAGCGCGCCTCGTGCCCGCCTACTTCGTCGCCGTCGTGGTGACCTACGTCGTCACGCGGTACGCCGCCATCTCCTTCAGCGGCCTGCCCTACCCGCCCGGCGTCACCGGGTTCCTCTTCGGCGTGCCGCAGGGACCGCCGGCGAACCCCGCGCCCTGGTACATCCCGACCGGGCTCGACCTGGTCGCCAACCTCGGCATGGTGCAGGAGTGGGGGGTGCGCTCGGAGACGTTCTACTACCTGGACGGCTCCTACTGGACGCTGCCGGTGCAGCTGATGGCCTTCACCGGCGCGGCTCTGCTGTGGCCGCGGTCGTGGCGCACCCACCGGCTGACCGTCGCCCTGCTCTGGGCGCTGATCCTCGTCCCGCTCCTGCTCCGCTTCGCCGTCTTCGACCCGGAGACGGCGCGCCCGGTCGTCGACAGCGTCTACTACGGGCTGGGGCTGCACCGCCTGCACGTGTTCGCCATCGGCATCGCGCTCTGGCTGTGGTCGAAGAAGCGGCTCGCGCACTGGCACGCCGCGCTGTTCGTCCTCGCCGCCGTCGCCGCGCAGGACCTGCAGGTGTTCCCGCTGCACCGGGCGCTGCCGCAGGACGCCGCGCGCTGGCCGTCCACGATCGGGTTCGCCGTGCTCCTGCTGCTGGTCTGCCTGGCCGCCCGCGGCCCGGACTGGCGGTTCCCCGGACTGGCGAGGATCGCCCCGGCCGTCACCTGGCTCGCGGGCATCTCGTATGGTCTTTATCTGGTGCACCAGGAACTGGGCTACATCCTGGCCCGCGCTCTGCTCGACGCCGGCCTGCCCGGCTGGCTGCGGCTCCCCGTGGTCGTCGGCGCCGCCGTACTGGGCGGCTGGGCGGTCACCGCGGGGGTCGAACGGCCGGTCCACCGGTGGCTCACCACCCGCCGCAAGCCGGAAGAACCGCAGGTCAAGGACGCGGAGCCAGTTTCTGTCGGTGGTGGCTCGTAGCATGGATCGCGGCCGCCCGTGCAGCCTGACACCGGGCCGGCAACCGCAGCTGAGAATGACACTGAAGGGACCCTGGCGTGGCTGATCGCCTCGTTGTTCGCGGTGCCCGCGAGCACAACCTCCGCGGCGTGGATCTCGACCTGCCCCGCGACAGCCTGATCGTGTTCACCGGTCTGTCCGGGTCCGGGAAGTCGAGCCTCGCCTTCGACACCATCTTCGCCGAAGGGCAGCGCCGCTACGTCGAGTCGCTCTCGGCGTACGCCCGCCAGTTCCTGGGGCAGATGGACAAGCCGGACGTCGACTTCATCGAGGGCCTCTCGCCCGCGGTGTCGATCGACCAGAAGTCCACCTCGCGCAACCCGCGCTCGACCGTGGGCACGATCACCGAGGTCTACGACTACCTGCGCCTGCTCTACGCGCGCGCCGGCAAGGCGCACTGCCCCAAGTGCGGCGAGCCGATCAGCAAGCAGACCCCGCAGCAGATCGTCGACCAGGTGCTGGAAATGGACGAAGGCGTCCGCTTCCAGGTGCTCGCGCCGGTGGTGCGCGGGCGCAAGGGCGAGTACGTCGACCTGTTCGAGAACCTGCAGCAACAGGGCTACGCGCGCGTGGTCGTCGACGGCACGGTCCACGCGCTCACCGACCCGCCGAAGCTGAAGAAGCAGGAAAAGCACCAGATCGGCGTGGTCATCGACCGGCTGAGCGTGAAGTCGAGCTCGCGCCAGCGGCTCACCGACTCGGTCGAGACGGCGCTGCGGCTGGCCGACGGGCTGATCGAGCTCGAGTTCGTCGACCTGCCCGAGAACGACCCGCACCGGATCCGCGGCTTCTCCGAGAACCTGGCCTGCCCCAACGGCCACCCCCTCGCCATCGAGGACCTCGAGCCCCGCTCGTTCTCCTTCAACTCGCCCTACGGCGCCTGCCCCGAGTGCACCGGCATCGGCATCCGCAAGGAGGTCGACCCGGAGCTGGTGGTCCCGGACGACGAGCTGTCGCTGGCCGAGGGCGCGATCGCGCCGTGGTCGGGCGGGCAGAGCGCGGACTACTTCATCCGGCTGCTGGAGTCGCTGTCGGAGACCATCGGCTTCCGGATGGACACGCCGTGGCGCCGGCTGCCCGCGCGCGCCCAGAAGGCCGTCCTGCACGGCGTCGACGACCAGGTGCACGTCCGCTACAAGAACCGCTACGGCCGCCAGCGCTCGTACTACGCGAGCTTCGAGGGCGTCATCCCGTTCCTCGAGCGGCGGCAGGAGCAGACCGAGTCCGAGTACATGCGCGAGCGGTACGAGGGCTACATGCGCGAGGTGCCGTGCCCGGCCTGCCAGGGCACCCGGCTCAAGCCGGAGATCCTCGCCGTCACGCTGGCGCACAAGACCCGTGGTGACATGTCGATCGCCGAGGTCTGCGCGCTGTCCATCGCGGAGGCTTCGCAGTTCCTCGACGAGCTGGAGCTCGGGCAGCGCGAGTCGATGATCGCCGGCGCGGTGCTCAAGGAGATCCAGGCGCGGCTGCGCTTCCTGCTCGACGTCGGCCTGACGTACCTCTCGCTCGACCGCGCGTCGGCGACGCTGTCGGGTGGCGAGGCCCAACGCATCCGGCTCGCGACGCAGATCGGCTCCGGTCTGGTCGGCGTGCTGTACGTGCTCGACGAGCCGTCGATCGGCCTGCACCAGCGCGACAACCACCGCCTGATCGAGACGCTGACCCGGCTGCGGAACCTGGGCAACACGCTGATCGTCGTCGAGCACGACGAAGACACGATCCGCTCGAGCGACTGGGTGGTCGACATCGGCCCGGGCGCGGGCGAGCACGGCGGCCACATCGTCCACAGTGGACCGTACAAGAAGCTGTTGAAGAGCAAGGAGTCCCTGACCGGCCAGTACCTGTCCGGGCGGCGGAAGATCGAGGTTCCGGCGATCCGGCGGCCGATCGACAAGAAGCGGCAGCTGACCGTGGTCGGCGCGCGCGAGCACAACCTGCGCGGCCTGGACGTCTCGTTCCCGCTCGGCGCCCTGGTGTCGGTCACCGGCGTCTCCGGCTCGGGCAAGTCCACGCTGGTGAACGACATCCTGGCGACGGTGCTGGCGAACAAGCTCAACGGCGCCCGCCAGGTGCCGGGCCGCCACACCCGGGTCAACGGCCTGAACAACGTCGACAAGCTGGTGCGCGTCGACCAGTCGCCGATCGGGCGGACCCCGCGCTCCAACCCGGCCACCTACACCGGCGTCTGGGACCACGTGCGGAAGCTGTTCGCCGCGACGACCGAGGCGAAGGTCCGCGGCTACCAGCAGGGCCGGTTCTCGTTCAACGTCAAGGGCGGCCGCTGCGAGGCGTGCGCCGGCGACGGCACGATCAAGATCGAGATGAACTTCCTGCCGGACGTCTACGTCCCCTGCGAGGTCTGCAAGGGCGCGCGGTACAACCGGGAAACCCTCGAGGTGCACTACAAGGGCAAGACCGTCTCGGACGTGCTCGACATGCCCATCGAGGAGGCGGCGGAGTTCTTCGAGCCGATCAAGGCCATCCACCGCCACCTGCAGACGCTGGTGGACGTCGGCCTCGGCTACGTCCGGCTCGGCCAGCCCGCGCCGACGCTGTCGGGCGGTGAGGCGCAGCGCGTCAAGCTGGCCAGCGAGCTGCAGAAGCGGTCCACCGGCAAGACGGTCTACATCCTCGACGAGCCGACCACCGGCCTGCACTTCGAGGACATCAACAAGCTGATCGGCGTGATCAACGGGCTGGTCGACAAGGGCAACTCGGTGATCGTGATCGAGCACAACCTCGACGTGATCAAGACCTCCGACTGGATCATCGACATGGGCCCGGAGGGCGGGTCCGGCGGTGGCACGGTGATCGCGGAGGGCACGCCCGAGCACGTGGCCGGTGTCGAGGCGAGCTACACGGGTCAGTTCCTGCGCACCGTCCTCACGCCCGAGTAACAGCGGCTCACCGCTCCTTCCCGGTGGTCTGGTGGACCACCGGGGAGAGCGGGCCGTAGTGCAGCGCCCGGAGGCGGTAGGTGGCCCCCGCCTCGCCGGGCAGCAGTGACAGCGCGCACGTCGTCGCGTCCGGGTCGGTCACCTCGACCGGGTCGAACGCCGTCGCGCCCGGCCGCCGGATCTCCAGCAGGAAGCCGGCTTCGTCCGCCGAGCGGTCGGCCCACGTGAACGTCACCGAGTCGCCCGACGCCACCGCGTGCAGCCCCGTCGCGTCCGCGGCCGCCGGCGCGCCCGCGGTCGTCTCCGCCGACACCGGGCCGGTGAACGGCTGCTCCCGGTAGTAGAACGGCGTCTCCGGGATCAGGTCCGGGTGGTGGTAACTCGTCGTGTGCGGGGGCAGGAACCGCAGCGTCGTCCACGGCCCGGCGGGGTCGTTCGCGTACTCGACGCGGTGCCCGTCGGCGTCGTCCGGCCAGTGCAGCACGACGTCGGTGGGCGACGTCAGCGAAGCCGTGAACGGCGGCGGCAGGGGAGCCGGGGTGGAGCAGCCCACGGCCAGCAGCGCCACGAAGACGAGGGGTTTCACGGACACGGCGGCTCCCGCGGCGATCGGGGGCGGCGGTGCGAACGTCGTCAGCTTAGGAACCCGTCCCGCACGGCGACAAGATCGTGCCGATCACCGGAACACACCAATCCGGCCTCGAACCGGCACCGAACCGTGCGAAACCCCGCTGAACCGTTTCGGGCAACCGTCCGTGTCTGAGGTGTCGAGGTCCGCCGGACGGCGGTGCCGCCCTCACCGAGGAGAGAACGTCATGAACCGTATCCGGACGGCAGGCTTGTGCGCCGCCGCGGTCGCTGTCGTCGCCCCACTGTCGGCCTGCGGTGACATGGCTTCCGGAACCCAGGGTCCCGAGCACGGGCAGCCCGGGCACGTGATGCTGGCCGCCACCGCGGTCGCGGGGGTCGGGGCGGTCGTCACCGACGCGGCGGGCAAGACGCTCTACCGGTTCGACAAGGACATGTCGACGCCGCCGACGTCCAACTGCGACGCCCAGTGCGCGACGACGTGGCCGCCGGCGCTGGCCGGGGAGGCCCCGCCGATGCTCCAGGGCATCCAGCAGAGCCAGGTCGGCACGCTGGCGCGCCCGGACGGCAGCAAGCAGCTCACGCTCAACGGCTGGGCGCTGTACGAGTTCTCGGGCGACAAGGCACCGGGGCAGATGAACGGCCAGGGCGCCAACGGCACCTGGTTCGCCATCGCGCCGGACGGCAGCAAGGTCACCGCGGGCGGTCAGGCCCAGCCCGCGGCCGGTGGCTCCGGCTACTGAACACCGACGGTTTCCGGGCAGAACGAGGAAGGACGGGCAGCCGATGAACACCATGGTCGCGCTGCGCTCGACCCACGCACCGCCGGTGGCGCTGCGGGTTGCAGTACTGTCCTCGCCGACTCAGAACACCGTCGGGAGGACGAGGGTGGCGATCGGAGGCAGGCGGCCTAAGAAGGCCAAAGGCGAAGACCTGATTCGGCAGTTGTACGCCGAACACGGCCGGAGCCTGCTGGCCTACGCGACGAGGCTGACCGGTGATCGGGCGGCAGCCGAGGACGTGGTCCAGGAGACGTTGGTCCGCGCGTGGAAACACGCCGACGACCTGCAAAACGACGGGAAGGGCTCGGTGCGCGGCTGGTTGCTGACCGTCGCGCGCAACCTGGTCACCGACCGGGCACGTGCCCGGGCGGCCCGGCCACAGGAGGTGGCCGAACCGGCCGAAGGAGTGCCGACACCGGCCGTCGAGCGCGATCACGCCCAGAGCGTGGTCGACTCGATGACGGTGCTCGGCGCGATGGACGGCCTTTCTAACGAGCACCGAGAGGTCCTGGTGGAGATCTACTACCGGGGACGGACGGTGGCCGAAGCGGCGAGAACACTGGGCGTCGCACCGGGTACCGTGAAATCAAGGTCGTATTACGCACTGAGAGCACTGAGAGCAGCGATGATTTCGAGCGGAACGGAGGTGGCGCGATGAACTCGGTCGACGAGAGTCACACGCAGCTCGGCGCGTACGCCCTCGGCGCGCTCGATCCCGGGGAGGCGGCCGACTTCGAGCGGCGGCACCTGCAGACCTGCGCGCAGTGCCGGTTCGACCTGAACGAGCTCGTCGCCCTGCGCGAGTCGCTCGACGAGGTACCGCCCGAGGCGTTCCTCGACGGGCCGCCCGAAGGCGGGGACCTGCTGCTGCAGAAGACCCTGCGGCGGGTGCGCGAAGAGGAGACGGCGGCGCCGGTCCGCTCGGGCCGTTCGTCACGCCGGGGCCTGGCCCTGGTCGCGGCGGCGGTGCTGGTGGTGGCCGCGCTCGGCGGCGGGATCCTGGTGGGCCGGCAGACGGCGCCGGACACCGGCATCGCCGCTCCGGTTGCTCCGCCGGACTCGCCTCCGGGCACGAAGAGCGTCGAAGGCCGTGATCCGACCACGGGCGTGCAACTGGCCGCGTCGGTGGCGCCGTTCCAGGGCTGGGTCCGGGTGAATGTCGCCGTGAAGGGCGTCAAGGCCGGGGAACAGTGCCTGCTGCAGGTCGTCACGAAGGAAGGCCAGGCGGTCACCGCCGGCAGCTGGAAAGTGTCGGAGAAATGGGAGAGCCAGGGCTTCTCGCTCGACGGGTCCGCGCTGGTGGCACCCGACGACGTCAAGTCGGTCGACATCGTCACGGTGGACGGCCGGAAGCTGGTCTCGGCCCAGGTGTGACGTGACGGGCGCACGCTACCGGTTCAGCAGCACGTGGCTGCTGCCCGGTACCGCGCCCGAGCGGGTGTTCGGCGTGGTCACCGACCTCGCCGGCTACCCGCGGTGGTGGTCGGACGTCCGCACGGTGCGCCGGGTGGACGACGACACCGCCGAGCTGATCTGCCGGTCCCGGCTCCCGTTCCGCCTGGTGGTCCGGATGCACCGGGACCACCAGGACGAGCGAGCGGGTCTGATGCGGGTCCGGTTGAGCGGCGACCTGGACGGGGTGCTGGCCGGAGCGGTCCGCGCGGCGGGCGCGGGCACGCTCCTGGAGATCACCCAGGACGTCCAGGCTCGCAAGGAGCTGCTGCGGCGGCTCGACGCGGTGGCCCGGCCGCTCTTCCGCGCGAACCACGCGCTGATGATGCGGCGGGGCCACCGTGGCCTGTCGGCCTACCTGGCGTGATCAGAACGCCAACTCGCGTGATTGAAGGGTCGACACGGCCGAGGAAGCCGTGTCGACCCTTCAATCACGTGTGTCGACCCTCTGATCACGCGTGTCGGCTTCTGGATCACGCCTGACCGGCGACGCAGACCTCGGGTTCCGCGGGAAGTGCGGTCGGGCGGGGGCGGCGGGCCAGTACCCCCGCTCCCAGGGCGACCGCTGCGATCAGGAAGCCCGCGCTGACCCCGTACGCCAGCCGGAACCCCGCCGCCAGTGCCTCGCGGTGGTCCGCCGAGCCGAGGCTCGCGGTCCGGGAGGCGGCGAGGGAAGCCAGCACCGCCGTGCCCAGCGCCGCGCCCACCTGCTGGGTCGTGTTGATCAGGCCGGACGCCACGCCCGCGTCGGCCGCGGCGACGTCCGACATCGCCAGCCCCATCAGCGCCGGGATGGCCGCGCCCGCGCCGAGGCCCATCACCAGCAGCGGCGGCAGGACGTCGGCGAAGTAGGAACCCGCGACCGAGACTCGCGTGAGCAGCAGCAGGCCTACGATGACCAGGCCCAGTCCGGACAGCAGCACCGTCCGCGGCCCCAACCGCGCCGCCAGCTTGTCCGCGAACCCGAGCGACGCCACCGCGATCACCAGCGGCACCGGCAGGAACGCGACGCCGGTCCGCAGCGCGTCGAGGCCCAGCACCTGCTGCAGGTACAACGCGGTGACGAACTGGAAGCCCAGCATCCCGGCGACCATCAGCACCATCACCAGGTTCGCGCCGGTCACCGCGCGGATCCGGAACAGCCGCAACGGCAGCAGCGGCGTGCGCGCCTTCGCCTGCCGCACCACGAACGCGGCCAGCAGCACGGCGGCCGCGACCAGCGCACCCCAGGCGTAGGACGAAATCCCGTACACGCCGAGCATCACCGCGGCGGTGACCAGCACCGCGCCGAGCACGTCCAGGCCGGCCCGCAGGCCCGGGCCGCGGTCGGCCTCGACCACGCGGACCGCCAGCACCAGCGCGACCACGCCGATCGGCAGGTTGACGAAGAACGTCCAGTGCCAGCTCAGCGCCTGCGTCAGCGCGCCGCCCGCGATGAGCCCGATCGACGCGCCCGCGGCCTGCGTGAAGCTGTACACCCCGATCGCCTTCGCGCGGGCCCGCGGCTCGGGGTACATCGTGACGATCATGCCGAGCACGACGGCCGACGCGAGCGCGCCGCCGACGCCCTGCGCGAACCGCGAGACGACGAGCACGCCGGCGTCGGTGGCCAGCCCGGCCACGAGCGACGCCGTCGTGAACAGGCCGAGCCCGCCGAGGAAGACGCGGCGGCGGCCGAACAGGTCGCCGAGCCGTCCGGAGATCAGGAGCAGGCCACCGAAGGCGACCAGGTACGCCGTGACGACCCAGGCGAGCCCGGCGGGCTTGAAGCCGAGGTCGGCCTGGATGGCGGGCAGCGCCACCGCGACGATGCTGCTGTCGAGCACGACCATCAGCGACGCGGCGCACAGCACCGCCAGTGCGAGGCCGCGGGAGCGGGTGGGGTGGTTCTCGGCCATGTCAGGCCCCTCCAGTCGAGTGTTCCACCTGGTCGTTGCCAGGGCACTTCTTGTAACAGTGCCCATCATGTGTGACCATGGGTGCGCCGGGAAGGAGGCACTTTCATGTCCCAGGGGAACATCGATGTACCCGTCCAGGTCACCGAGATCGACCCGGAAAAACTCGACGTCTGCACGGTGCTCGAGGTCATCAACCGGATCAGCGGCAAGTGGGCGATCGGCATCCTCCTGGAGGCGACGCGCGGCCCGGTGCGGTTCACCGAGCTGGAGCGCTCGGTCGAAGGGATCAGCCGCCGGATGCTGACGCTGACCCTGCGCAACCTCGAGCGCGACGGCCTCCTGGTCCGCACGATCTACCCGACGGTCCCGCCGCGCGTGGAGTACGAAGCCACGCCGATGGCGAAGGAGCTGTACCAGTCGTTGAACGGCCTGCTCGGCTGGGCGGAGCGGCATCGGGAGTCGATCGCCGCCGCGCGCGTCGTCTACGACGGCAAAGCCGCCTCCTGAAGCGGACACGGAAGCGGACATGGAAACGGGCCGCGGTGCGAAGTCGGGGAACTCGCACCGCGGCCCGCGTGGCTCGTGCTCAGCGGGGGCGTGAGCACGAACGTCGTGGGTCAGACCGGAATTTTTTCGGCTTCCGGCTCGGTTTTCGCGCCGTGGGCGTCGTCGTCGAGCATGGTGGCCTCGTCGAACGGATCGTGCCCGGCGAAGACCCGCTGAGCCTTCTCCCGGTCGAACTCCTTCGTCCAGTTTCCGATGAGGACGGTCGCCACGGCGTTGCCGGCGAAGTTCGTCAGCGCGCGGGCCTCCGACATGAACCGGTCGATGCCGAGGATGAAGCCGACGCCGTTGACCAGCTCCGGCCGGTGCGACTGCAGGCCGCTCGCCAGGGTCGCGATGCCCGAGCCGCTGACGCCAGCGGCGCCCTTCGACGCGATGATCATGAACGCGAGCAGGCCGATCTGCGCTCCGATCGACAGGGGTGCGTCCTGCGCGGCGGCGATGAACAGCGTCGCCATGGTGAGGTAGATCGCGGTGCCGTCCAGGTTGAACGAGTAGCCGGTCGGCACCGTGATGCCGACGACGGACTTGCTCACGCCGACGTGCTCCATCTTCGCGATCAGCCGCGGCAGCGCCGACTCCGACGACGACGTCGAGAGGATCAGCAGGAACTCGCGGCCGAGGTAGCGCAGCAGGTGCCAGATGTAGACGCGGGCGCCGAGCCACAGCACGATCCCGAGGATCACGAACACGAACACCAGGCAGGTCGCGTAGAACCCGATCATGATCACCGCGAGGCTCTTCAGCGCGGCCCAGCCGGTCGCGCCGACCACCGCGGCGATGGCGCCGAACGCGCCGACCGGGGCGGCCCACATGATCATCGCCAGGATCCGGAAGACCAGCCGCTGGATGTGCTCGATGCCGCGCAGGATCGGGGTGCCCTTCGGGCCGAGCTTCTGCAGCGCGAACCCGACGAGCAGCGCGACCAGCAGCGTCTGCAGGACTTCGCCCTCGGTGAAGGCGGACACGAGGGTCTTGGGGATGATGCCGAGCAGGAAGTCGACCGGGCCTTCGGCGCCGCCGGCGGACTTCTGGACGCTCTTCACGTCGGCCGGGTTGAGGTGCAGGCCGGTGCCCGGGTGCAGGATGTTGCCGACGACCAGGCCGATCGCCAAGGCGAAGGTCGACATGATGATGAAGTAGAACAACGCCATCAGACCGACTTTGCCGACCTTGGCCGCCTTCGCGACCGAGCCGACGCCGATGACGATGGTGCAGAAGATGATCGGCGTGATCATCATCTTGATCAGGTTGACGAAGCCGTCGCCGAGGGGCTTGAGGCCCTTGGCGAAGCCGGGGAAGAGGAAGCCCACCAGGATCCCGAGCGCGACCGCCACGATCACGGCCAGGTACAGGTAGTGGGTCTTGTCCCGCTTGCGCGGGGTGTCCTCGGTGGTCGGTGGGGTCGGCACCGTTGCCTCCAGCTCAGGGGTGTTCCAGGTTGCGGCACACTGTAGGCGCACTCCGGTGATCCGGCTCACTTGTGTTCATTGAGTTCGCGCGGCGGCCGGACCGTCCCCTTCGGACATCGGAGGAGCGCGTGTGCTGGTATGAGGAGGTGCCCCCGACGATGCGGTCCCGCTGGAGCCTGGCCCGTCAGCTGCTCGTGCTGCAGCTGGTGGTGCTCTGCGTGCTCGCCGGCGCCGGGATCACGTTCGCGTACCTGGACGCGTCGCGGGCGGTGAACGAGAACGCGCGCGACCAGGTCCGGGCGATCGCCCTGGCGGTGGCGGACGCGCCGACCGTCGCCGCCGCGGCGGCGACGGCGAACCCGAGCGCCACGCTGCAGCCGTTCGCGTTGCGGGTGCAGGCCCACACCCACGTCGACTTCATCACGATCATGAGCCCGGCCGGGATCCGCTACACCCACCCGACCCCGGCGCTGATCGGCCAGCACTACATCGGGACGATCGAACAGGCACAGCGCGGGCTGGACTACACCGAGACCTACACCGGCTCGCTCGGCCCGTCGGTCCGGACGGTCGTGCCGGTGTTCGGGCCGGGGCAGCGGGTGGTCGCGCTGGTCGCGGTCGGGATCACCGTCGCGGCGATCTCGGCCGAGCTGCGCGAACGGCTCTGGCCGCTGTTCGGCGTCGCCGGCGCGGTGCTGCTGGTCGGGGCGCTGGGCGGCTGGCTGATCAGCGCCCGGCTGCGGCGCCAGACCCGCGGGGTCGCGCCCGACGAGCTGAGCAACCTGTTCGAGTACCACGAAGCCGTGCTGCACTCGGTGCGCGAAGGCGTGCTGCTCGTCGGCCGGGACGGGCGGATCCGGCTCTGCAATGACGGCGCGCGCACGCTCCTCGGTCTCGACGCCGACCCGGTCGGGCGCGAGCTGGCGTCGCTGGGCCTGCCGGACGAGCTGGCGCAAGCGTTCGCGTCGGCCGAGAACCGGGCCGAGGAACTGCACCTGACCGACGCGCGCGTGCTGCTGGTCAGCACGACCGCCGTCCGCTCGGGCGGCCGCTCCCAGGGCACCGTCGTCGTCCTGCGCGACCACACGGAACTGCAGACGCTGACCGGGGAGCTGACCACCGCCCGCGGGCTGGCGGAGGCGCTGCGGTCGCAGGCGCACGAGGCGGCGAACCGGCTGCACACCGTCGTTTCCCTGGTGGAGATCGGCAAACCCGAGCAGGCCGTCGAGTTCGCGACTGCCGAGCTCGCGCTCGCCCAGGAGCTGACCGACCGCGTCGTCGGCGCCGTCGCCGAGCCGGTGCTCGCCGCGCTGCTGCTGGGAAAGGCCGCCGAGGCGAGCGAACGCGGGGTCGAGCTCACCGTCACCCCGGACACGGTGATCGACGACGCCTCGCTCGGGATCGCCGCCCGCGACCTGGTGACCATCCTCGGCAACCTCATCGACAACGGCATCGACGCGGCTGTGCGCGGCGGTGGCAAGCCGGCGGTCGTCGTCACCGCCCGGTCCGAGGACGGCGGGCTGCTGCTGCGCGTCACCGACAGCGGGCCCGGCGTCCCCGAAGACGCCGACATCTTCCGCCGCGGCTGGTCGACGAAGGCGGAGGACGGCCACGGGCTCGGCCTCGCGCTCGTCGGGCAGGCGGTGCGCCGCTACGGCGGCACAGTCGACCTCGGACGGGACGGCGGCGCGGTGTTCACCGTGCGGCTGCCGCGGCAGGAGGCGGACCGGTGATCCGCGTGCTGGTGGTGGAGGACGAGCCGGTGGCCGCCGAGGCGCACCGCGTCTACGTCGAGCGGCTGCCCGGGTTCTCCGTGGCCGGCGTCGTCCATTCCGGCGGCGAGGCGCTGCGGTTCTGCGAACGCGAGCCGGTCGACCTGGTGCTGCTTGACTTCTACCTGCCCGACACGCACGGCCTGGCGGTGTGCCGCTCCCTGCGCGCGGCCGGCCTGCCGATCGACGTCATCGCCGTGACGTCGGCGCGCGACCTCGGCCTGGTGAAGGCCGCGGTGTCGGTGGGGGTGGTGCAGTACCTGCTGAAGCCGTTCACGTTCGCCACGTTGCGCGAGAAGCTGGAGCGCTACGCGGAGTTCCGCGACGCGTCGGGCGAGGTGACCGGCCAGGCCGAGATCGACCGCGCGCTGGGGGCGCTGCGCACGACGGAGCAACCCCCGCTGCCGAAGGGAATGAGCGTCCAGACCCTGGAGGCGATCACGGACGCGCTGTCCGGCGCGGCGGAGGGCTTGTCCGCGGGCGCGGCGGCGAACGCGATCGGCGCCTCCCGCGTGACGGCGCGCCGGTACCTGGAGTACCTGGCGGACAACGGAATGGCGCACCGGGAGCCGCACTACGGCCAGGTGGGCCGGCCCGAGGTCTGGTACCGGCTCACCCGCGTATAACGGCTTACAGCCGGTCGGTCAGGAGCTGGGCGAGCTTGGCGTAGACCTCGTCGGTGAACGGGCGGACGTAGAGCTCGGCCAGCCGGGTCTGGCCGTGGGACTTCTTCACCACCAGCACCATGACGTCGCCCGAGTCGGCGCCGTCCAGCGAGCAGGTGCGGGTGGTGCCGGCCACTCCGCCGATCGGTTTGGCCGGGCCCTTGCAGTCCTTGGTCCACGCGGTGACCAGGGATGGGATCTGCCCGGTGCCCGGGACCACGGTGACGAACAGGTCGAGCAGTTGCCGGCCGCCGGTCCGGCTGGCGTAGGTGCAGTGGTAGGTCGTCGCGTCCTGCTGCGTGGTCTTCGCCTCCTCGACCGCGTAGGCGTCCAGGACGACGCCCATCGTGGCGCTCGATTCGGTGACGCCCAGGAACGGGCAGGCCGACGTCACCTCGGCCGGCGAGTTCGGCGGCGGTGGCTGCGGTGTCGTCGGCGGCTGCGAGCCCGGCCCCGGGCCCAGTGCGGGCGCGTCCGATGACGGCCCGGTCGTCGGCGGCTTGGCCGAAGCCGAAGCCGGAGTCGTGGTCTGCGCGACCGGCGCGGGCGCCGGAGCCGAACAAGCGGCCAGCAGGGCCAGTGCGCCGACAGCCGGCAGGATTCCCCCTCGATTCCCCATCCCCGCAGGATAGCCCGACTTCCGGCGGTTCCGGCGGCGAAAGCACTGCGGTAGACCGGGACGATGTCGAAGTGGGCCGGGTTCGCCGCAGCACTGTTGATCGCCGCCGGAATCGCCACCCCCGCACAAGCCGCCGAGCCGGCCGCGAGCGTCACCGCCGTCCAGGTGACCGGGCCCGTCGCCCAGCGGTTCACCCTCGTCGTCCTCGGGGACGGCTACACCGCAGCGGAACAGCCGAAGTTCTTCGCCGACGTCCAGCGGCACGTCAGCACCCTGTGGTCGCTCGAGCCGTTCAAGTCCTACCGCAGCTACTTCAACGTCTACGCCGTGTCGATCGCCTCGCCCGAGTCCGGTGTGGACTGTGACCCGTCGCTCGACGCACCACGCCGGGACACCCCGCTGAACATGGGTTTCTGGGGTGGCTGCACCGCCGCGAGCGTCCAGCGGCTGCTGACCGTCGACGACGACGCGGCCCAGCGGTACGCCGACCTCGTGCCCGGCACCACCCGCGCCAACCGGCAGATCCTCGCCCTCGCCAACAGCGGCACGTACGGCGGCGCGGGCGGCACCTACGCGACGGCGTCCGGCGGGAACGCGCTTTCCGCGCTGATCTCGCCCCACGAACTGGGCCATTCGCTCGGCGGCCTCGACGACGAGTACGACTACTACGCCCGCAACGTCCCGGGCGGCGCGTACGAAGGCGGCGAGCCGGACTCGGTCCACCACACCCTGCTGACCGAGCGGCAGATGCGCGACCAGCACGCGAAGTGGTGGCGCTGGCTGGGCGAGCCCAGCGAGTCGGGCGGCACGATCGGCCGCTTCGAAGGCGGGCTCTACACGCAGACCGGCGTCTGGCGGCCGAGCGAGCATTCGATGATGAAGACGCTCGGCTACGCGTTCGACCAGGTCGGCCGGGAACGGATGACGCAGCGCATCTCCGCCAAGGTGCCGCTCATCAGCGGTGGCACCGAGGCCGGGACGATCGGCGCCGACCGCGTCGTGTGGGTGCGGACGATGCACCCGGCCGACCACCGCCTCGACGTCACCTGGACCCTCGACGGCGTCCCCGTGCGCGGCTCGGACGCGCTCGACCTGCGACAGACGCACGTGAAGCCCGGCAAGCATACGCTGAGCGCGAAGGTGACCGACCCGACGCCGTTCGTCCGCGACCCGGCGGTCCGGCCGACGGCGACCCGCACGTGGACCGTCGACACGTCGGTGACCACCCCGCCCGCCGGCGGCCCGGCGGTGGTGGCGTCGACCCCCACCGCCCAGCCCGTCGGCGGTCACGACGTCGTCTACGTCGAGACCGGCGAGCCGACCGGCTCGATCCCGCAGGTCCGCTGGGCCCTCGACGGGAAGCCGGCCGGGAGCGGCCCCGACTTCGCCCTGAAGGAGTCACGCGGGTCGCACACCCTGACGGCGACGACCGGCGGCACGACGCTGACCTGGGCGGTCGACGCGGCCGGCCCGACCACGACGGCCGAGCTGCCGCCCGCGAAGGACAACGTCTTCCACGGTTCGTTCACGATGCGGCTGACGCCGTCCGACGGGCTGCCCGAGTTCCGCGTGGACGGCGACGGCTGGCACAAGTACTACGGCTGGCCCACCGACCCGAACGCGCCGTACCTGTTCACCACACGCGGCACGGAGATCGACGGCCTGGCGTACGGCAACCTCGGCTCCGGCGGCCTGACGGTGTCGCCGTTCGCGACGCGCATGCCGGGCTACGGGCGCCACCGCGTCGAGTACCGCTCGATCGACGCGGCCGGCAACACCGGCCCCACCCGGTCGTTCGTGGTGACGCTGCTGCCGTGATCAGCGCGGCCGGCCGGGCACGCCCGGCCGGGTCTGCCAGGGGCGCGGCCCGTCCAACGGCCGGTAATCGACGCCGAGCGCGTCCAGCCGCGGCAGGTGGTGGTCCCGCAGCCGCGGCAGGAACTCGGCGTAGTCCCGGTCCCCGCTGCTCCACGCCACCTCCGCGAAGGCCGACAGCCGCGGGAAAGCCATGTAGTCCACCCGCCGGACGTCGTCCAGGTGCTCGCTCCACACCTGGGCCTGCACCCCGCGCATCCGCGGCCCGGTCAACGCCGGCTCGTACGCGTACACGTCCTCCAGCGTGTGGACCCAGCCGACCGGGATCGGTTCGTCCGGGTGCTCGGCCTGCCGGTGGTCCAGGTACACGTGCTGCTCCGGGCACATCACCACGTCGTGTCCGGCCGAAGCCGCCCGCACGCCCGCCGACTCGTTCTGCCACGAGCCGATCACCATCGGCGGCAGGCCGGGGATGTCGAGGACCTCGTCCCAGCCCATCGGGGTGCGGCCGCGCGCCACGAGGTGCTCGGCCAGCAGCCGGACGAACTCGCGGTGCTCGTCGGTCGCGCCCGGGGTCTCGTCGCCGCCCAGCGCGATCACCTTCGACGGGAAGAGGTCGAGGAGGTGGTCGAACACGCGCCGGAAGAAATCCAAAGTGGACTCGGACGGGTCGAGCAGCGAAGTGCTGATGCCCCACTCGGTCCAGACTTCGTAGGCCGGCGAAGTCCCCAGCGAGGGGTAGGCCGCCAGTGCCGCCCGGGCGTGGCCGGGGATGTCGATCTCCGGCACCACGGTGATCGAGCGGGCGGCCGCGTACGCGACGATCTCCCGCAGGTCGTCGCCGGTGTAGAAGCCGCCGTGCGGGCGCCCGTCCTGCGCGCCCCCGCTGCCGGCCATCGACGACGGCCGCCAGCCGCCCACCGACGTCAACCGCGGGAACGCGGGGACCTCGAAGCGCCAGCCCTGGTCGTCGGTCAGGTGCAGGTTGAGCACGTTCAGCTTGTGCGCGGCCAGCAGGTCGACGAACCGCAGCACCTCCGCCTTGGTCCGGAAGTGCCGGGCGACGTCGAGCAGGCAGCCGCGCCAGCCGAACCGCGGGTGGTCCTCGACCACGCCACACGGGATCGAGGCTTCCCCACCGAGAGAAGCCGCGCGGAAGGCGTCCGGTCCCGCGAGCTGCCGCAGGGTCTGCCGCCCGTAGAACTCGCCGGCCGCGTCACCGCGGAACAGCACGATGCCATCCGAAGAGATCTCCAGCCGGTAGCCCTCCGCCGGCAGCGCTGCGTCCCGGACGTCCACAGTGGACGGCCACGGGCACGAACCCGGCGCCGGCGTCACCGAAACCGGACGGGGGAGCAAGGTGGCAAAAGACATGTCAGCCCTTCACGGCGCCGGCCATCCCGGACACCAGCCGTCGTTGCACGAGGACGAAGAACACCAGGACCGGGATCGTCATCAGGGTCGAGGACGCCATCACCGCGCCCCAGTCGGTGTCCTCCGGCTTGAAGAACACCAGGATCGCCTGCGGCAGCGTCTGGTTCTCGGTCTTGGAGATGATGAACGTCTTGGCGAACAGGAAGTCGTTCCAGGCGTGGATGAACGCGAGGACGCTCACCGCGACCAGCCCGGGCGCGACCAGCGGGAACAGGATCTGCCAGGTGAACCGCATCCGGGACGCGCCGTCGAGCTTCGCCGCCTCTTCGAGCTCCACCGGGACCGCGGCGACGAACCCGCGCAGCATCCAGATCGCGAACGGCAGGCTGAACGCCAGGTGCACCAGCACCAGCGAGCCCAGCTCGTTCAGCCCGAACGCCGGCGCGACGCCGCCGATCTGGCGCATCAGGAAGAACAGCGGGATGGTGAGCGCCTCCACCGGCACCATCTGGGCGACCAGGATCATCACCAGCAGCACGGTCCGGCCCTTGAACGAGAACCGCGTCAGGGCCACCGCCGAGAGGAACGACAGCACCAGCGACAGCGCCACGACCACCAGCGCCACGACGAGGCTGTTCATGAAGAACCGCCCGAACCCGGACACTGTGAGGACCCGGGAGAAGCTGTCGAACGACGGGCTGAGCGTCCACGGCTTCGGGTTCGCCGACTGGATCTCGCCCGGCGGCTTGACCGCCGAGAGCAGCATCCAGTACAGCGGGAACGCGACGATGCCGGCGATCACCACGGTGCTGACTTCGGCGATCAGCCGTCCGGGGCGGCGAACAGCTACAGCCATGCCGCGCTCCGGCGCTGAGACCGGACGTACAGCCCGGTGACCGACAGCAGCAACAGCGTCATGACGACTCCGATCGCCGAGCCGAGGCCGTACTCCTGCCCGGCGAAAGCCTGTTGGTACGCGTAGACGTTGAGGACCAGGTTGCGGCCGGCGACACCGCCGCCGTTGGTCATCACGTAGATCTGGGTGAACACCTTGAAGTCCCAGATGATCGACTGGACGGTCGCGATCATCAGCAGCGGCCGGACCATCGGCAGCAGGATCGCCCACGTCGTGCGCCACGTCGACGCGCCGTCGAGCGACGCGGCTTCGAGCACCTCGTCCGGGACGCCCTTGATCCCGGCGTACATCGTGACCAGCACGAACGGGAACGAGCACCAGATCACCTCGGCGGCGACCAGCCCGAACGCGCCGAGCGTGCCGAAGGTCCACGAGTGGTGCTCGAACGGCAGGCCGATCCCCGAGAGCACCTCGTTGACCAGGCCGAAGTCGGTGTCGAAGAGGAACAGCCAGACGTAGGAGCCCGCGATCGCCGGCGTCGACCACGCGCCCAGCGCGGCCAGAAACAGCAGGGCGCGGGGGAGTGCACGCACGCGGGTCGCCAGCACGGCGAGCCCGGTGCCGACGAGGAGCGAACCGACGACGCAGGCCGCGGCGAACCCGACCGTCTTGCCGAGCACGGTCCAGAACTGCACCTGGGACAGCAGGTCGGTGTAGTTCGCGAAGCCGAGGAACACCAGCGGCGCGTTGCCCGTGGCCTGAGGCTGGCCGTAGTCGTAGAACGAGATCAGGACCAGCTGGTAGATCGGGTAGGCCAGCATCGCCGCGAGCAGGATGCCCGCCGGGGCGAGGTAGAGCGCGGCGGCCCGGCCGTCCCCCTTCCGCCTCGGCTTCCGCGCGGGAGCCGTGACGGGAGGGGCTTCCTGGACGGTCACCACTAACCGAAGGCCTTGTTCATCGCCGCGGCGGCGTCGGTCAGGGCTGCCGACGGGTCCTTGCCGCCGGTCGCGATCTGCTGCACGGCCGTCGGCAGCACGTTCTGGCTGTCGATCTTCGACCACGCGGGCGTCGCCGGGACGAACTTGGTGCCCGCCTCGAGCGTGTCGACGAACGGATTGAGGAACGGGTCGTTCGCCGCGAGCTTCTGCTGCACACTGCTCAGCGTCGGCAGGTTCCCCATCGCCGTGTACATCTTCTCCTGGTACTTCGCGCCGCCGAGCAGCTCGACGAACTCCAGCGCCAGGCTGCGGTGCTTGCTCGCGTTGAAGACGCCCAGGAGGTTGCCGCCGGCGAACGCGGGGGCGACGCTGCCCGCGGCCGTGCCCGGGATCGGGACGACGGCGTACTTGCCCTTCACCGCGCCCTGTTCGACGGCCTTGCGGTTGAAGTCGCCGCCGATGGTCATCCCGGCCTTGCCGCCGGCGAACGCCGTGACGCTCTGCGTGCCGGTCAGGTTCGCGCACTGCGCCGGCGGGCAGATGTCGTCCTTGAGCAGGTTCGCGTACTGCGTCACGCCGGCCTTGGCCTGCTCACCGGTGACCGTCGACTTCCACTTGCCGCCCTCTTCCTGCGCCAGCTCACCGCCGTTGGCCCAGAGGAAGGGCAGCATCGCGTAGGTGTACTTGCCGCCGACGGCGATGCCGTAGAGATCCGGTTTGGCGGCGCGGATCTTCCGGGCGTCCTCGGTCAGCTCCGACAGCGTCGCCGGCGGCTTGAGGCCGAGCTCGGTGAAGACGTCGGTGCGGTAGTACAGCGCGCGGATGCCGGTGTACCAGGGCAGGCCGTAGGTCTTGCCACCGGACTTCGCGGTGTCCAGCACGGTCGGGATGAGGTCCTTGCCCTCGCCCCACGACGCGAGGTCGCCGGTCAGGTCGGCGAGCGCGCCGGTGGCGGCGTAGTTGGAGACGTCGGTGTTGCCGAACTCGGCGACGTCCGGGGCGCTGGCCGGGTCGGTGAAGGCGCCCGAAAACTTGTCGGCGCGGCCCTCGACCGGCACCCACTGGACGTCGACCTCGACGCCGGAGTGCGCGGCCTTGAACTCGGTGATGGCGTCCTTGACCGCGGCCTCCTTCGGCGCGCGGTTGGCCTCGTCGAACAGCCAGACGCGGACGGTGCCGGTCTTCTCGTCCCCGCCGGAGCCGGCGGGCGCGGACTGGGTGGGCGCGCAGCCGGCCAGCAGGGCCAGCCCGGCGACGACGGGCAGCGTGCGGCGCAGTCTCATGACGGATCCTCCAGTGAGTGCCCGTCGTGAGTGGTAATTGGGGTTCTAACCCGAATTACCACTCACGACAGGGTGGGGCTCAGGCGAAGTGGACGGAGTTGACGTCGGGCACCGCGAGGCTGCCGGCGACGGCGCCGGGCAGGCCGGTGGCCGGATCGCGCGGCAGCCAGGTGACGGTGCCGGAGCGCTGGTTCGAGACGTAGAACCAGTTCTCCCCCGGGGCGAGGGCGACGTGCCGCGGCCAGTTGCCGCCACTGGACACAGTGGACACCAGCTGCAGGCTCTCGCCGGCGACCGAGAACGTCGCCAGCGTGTTGGGGCCGCGGACGGTGGCGTAGGCGAACTTCCCGTCCTTCGACAGGGCGATCTCGCCGGGGTAGAGGTCGCCGGTGCTGCCCGGCGGCACCGCCGGGACGACGGAAAGCGCCTTCAGCGTGCCGGTGGCCGCGTCCCAGCTCGCGACCGTCACCTCCGGGCGCAGCTCCTGCAGGATGTAGGCGAACGTCCCGGTCCTGTCGAACGCGAGGTGCCGCGGCCCGGCGCCGGCCGGCAGCTTCAGCTGCTGGTGCAGCGCAAGCTTCCCGGTCGCGACGTCGAGCGCGTAGACGTACACCGAATCGGCGCCCAGGTCGACCGACAGCACCCAGCGCCCGGTCGGGTCGTTGACGACCTGGTGGGCGTGCGCCTGCCCGGAATCGGCCTGGTGCGTCACCAGGTCCGTGGCCGCGCCGAGCTTGCCGCCGGCCAGGATCGGCAGCACGACGACGCTACCCGAGCTGTAGTTCGCCGCCAGCACGTACTTCTGGCTCGAATGCACGCTCAGGTGCGTCGGCGCGCCGCCCTTCGACGAAACCTTGTTGAGCAGCCGGGGATTCGCGGCATCGGCGATGTTCAGCGCCGAGACGAACCCGTTCGGGTCACCTTCGTTGGTGACGTACAGCGTCTTGCCGTCGGCACCGCGGTCGAACCACGACGTGTCGGTGATGCCCGGCACCGTGCGGACCGGGCCCAGCGTGGCGCCCGACCGGCTCGAGACGTCGAGACCGTGGCCGCTCGCCCCGCTGGTGTAGCTGCCGATGTACACGGTTCCGCCGGCGATGCAGCCCTTCGCAGTGGTGGCCGCGGTGGCGAACTGCGCACCGAGAACGGTCGCGGCACTGGCCCCCGCGGCGGCGCCGAGGAACGTACGACGGGAAAGTCCGGTCATCGTCATTGTCTCCCAACGGGTTCGGGCGGCGGCTCCCTCCAGTATGGTCTAGACCACGGCCATGAGCAATGCCGAAACCGCGAATCCGGACACGGAAAGCACGGTTTCCAGCGCGGTCCAGGACTTGATGGTCTGCGGCACGGAGAGGTTGAAGTAGCGCGAAACGATCCAGAACCCGCCGTCGTTGACGTGCGAGGCGATGATCGAGCCGGCGGAGATCGCCATCACCAGCAGGGCCAGCTGGATCTGCGAGTACCCCAGCTGTGCCACGGCCGGGCCGAGGATGGTCGACGTGGTCACGATCGCCACGGTCGCCGAACCCTGCGCGATGCGCATGCCGCAGCTGATCACGTACGCCGCGATGATCACCGGCAGCCCGGCGTCGTGCAGCGAGTCGGCCACGGCCTTGCCGATCCCGGTCGCCGAGAGCACCCCGCCGAAGAACGCGCCCGCGCCGACCACCAGCAGGATCATCGCGACCGGCCGCAGCGACTTGGCCGCCAGCTCGTTGAGGTCCTTGCCGGTGAGCCCGCGGCGCAGGCCGAGCAGCCAGGACGCGAGCAGGACGGCGACGGTCAGGGCCACGGCCGGGGTGCCGATGAACGCGGCGACGCCGGCGAGCGCGGAGCCCTTCGGCAGCCAGATGCTGCCGAACGTGCCGGCCAGGATCAGCACCAGCGGCACCGCGATGATCGAGCCGACCAGCGCCAGCGACGGCGGGTTCTCCTCGCGCTCGCCCTCCTCCTCGGCGAAGACCATTTCCTCGGGCACGCCGACGTCGATGCGCTTGCCGATCCAGGTCGCGTAGAGCACACCGCCGACGAGGAACGCCGGGACGCCGCAGGCCAGGCCCATCAGGATGATCCAGCCGAGCTCGACGTGCAGCAGGCCCGCCGCGGCGACCGGGCCGGGGTGCGGCGGCAGGAAGGCGTGCGTGATCGACAGGCCCGCGATCAGCGGCATCGCGTAGAGCACCAGTGAGCGGCCGCCCTGCTTCGCGGCGACGTAGACGAGCGGGGCCAGCACGAAGATGCCGATGTCGAAGAACACCGGGATGCCGAAGATGAACCCGGCGACGCCCATGGCGAGCGGCGCCCGCTTCTCGCCGAACGACCGCAGCAGCGCGCCGGTGAGCACCTTGGCGCCGCCCGAGCGTTCCAGGATCGACCCGAGGATCGTGCCGAGCCCGATGATCGCCGTGATGTGCCCGAGGATCCCGCCGAACCCCTTCTCCAGCAAGGAGTCCGCCGACTTCTGGGCCGAGCCGACGATGGTGCCGACCGGCAGGCCGGCGGCCAGCGCGGTCAGCAGGCCGACGACGATCAGCGCGATGAACGGCTCCAGCTTGAGCTTGATGATCAGCACCAGCAGGACGGCGATCGAGACGGCGGCGAGCGTCAGCAGCCCGCCCGTGGTGTGTTGCAGCCAGTGGATCATCGGGCTCTCCGGGGGTTGCGCAGGGAACGGCCGGCGAGGGCGCCGGTGGGACGGCCGTCGTCGAGGGCGGCGACGCCGTTGACGAACACGTGGGTGATGCCCGCGGCGGGCTGCCGAGGGGCGTCGAAGGTGGCGGTGTCGGCGACCGTGCCGGGGTCGAACAGCACCAGGTCGGCGGCGTAGCCGGCGCGGACGAGCCCGCGATCGGTCAGCCGCAGGCGCCGCGCGGCCCGCCCGGTGAGGTGGGCGACGCACTCGGCGAGGTCCAGCACGCCCAGTTCGCGGACGTACCGGGCGAGGTAACGGGGGAACGTGCCCCACGCGCGCGGGTGCGGCCGGGCGCCGACCAGGAGGCCGTCGCTGCCGCCGGTGTGCGTGCGGTGCCGCATGATCGCCTGGACGTTCTCCTCGTGCCCGACGTGCATCAGGCACGACGTGCCGAGCTTCTCGTCGAGCAGCGTGTCGAAGTACAGCGCCGCCGGTTCGACGCCGGCGGCGCGCGCCGAACCGGCGACACTGTGCCCCACCAGGTGGGCGTTGCGGTCGTTGCGGACACCGTTGATCTCGATGGCGTCCCAGTCGATCGGGACGCCGTGCGCACCGTCCGAACCGGACTCTTCGATCTCGGCGCGGATCCGCTCGCGTTCGTCCACATCGGACAAGCGGGCGAGCGTCGCGTCCAGGCCGCCTTCGGTGGCCCAGCTCGGCAGCAGCGCCGAAAGGTAGGTCGCGCCCGGCAGGTACGGGTAGGTGTCGAGGCTGACGTCGCAGCCGTCGTCGAGCGCGTCGTCCAGGAGCTTCAGCAGGTCGGGTGCTTTTCCTTTGTTCACCGAGAAGTTCATCGTCGCGTGCGCCAGGTGCAGCGGGCAGCCCGAGCGACGCGAGACGTCGATCATCTCGGCGAACGCCTCGAGCGCGCCCTTGCCGTAGCTGCGGTGGTGCGGGCTGTAGAACCCGCCGCCCTCGGCGACGACCTTGCACAGCTCGACCAGCTCGCTCGTCTCCGCGTACATCCCGGGCGTGTAGGTGAGACCCGACGACATGCCCATCGCGCCCTCGGCGAGCCCGGTCGCGACGAGCTCCTTCATCCGGGTCAGCTCGGCGTCCGTCGCGGGCCGGTCGTCGAACCCGACGGCGAGCATCCGGACCGTGCCCTGCGGCACCAGGTAGGCCGCGTTGACCGCGATGCCCTGGTCCAGGCGGTCGAGGTACTCGCCGACCGAGCGCCAGTTCCAGTCGAAACCGGCCGGGTCGTCGTTCCACCCGGCCAGCTGCTGCCGCAACGCTTCCAGGACGGCGTCGTCGACCGGCGCGTACGAGAGCCCGTCCTGGCCGAGCACCTCGGTCGTGACGCCCTGGGTGATCTTGGCCGGGTGGTCCGGGTTGGCCAGCAGTTGCAGGTCGGAGTGCGAGTGCATGTCGATGAACCCGGGCGCGAGCACCAGGCCGTCGGCGTCGATCGTCCGCCCGCCGGTCAGCGAACCCCCGTCGGCGACCTCCGTGATCTTCCCACCGCTGATGCCGACGTCGTGGCGGGCGACGGGCTCGCCGGTGCCGTCGGCGACCAGCGCGTTCTTGACGACGACGTCCATCAGAACCACGTCCGCACGAGGTCGACGACGGTTTCGCCGTCGGCGGCGGTCACCGGCAGCAGTGGCCACTTGTCGAACACCGTGCACGGGTGGGACAGGCCCAGCCCGACCCAGTCGCCCACCTCGATCGGGGAGCCGGCGGGCAGCGTGAGGAACGCGTGCTGGTCGTTCATCTTCGCGACGACGTGACCTTCGAGCGGCTCGGCGGGCCCGTTCGGGGTCCGCCTCAGCTGCGGTTCGGGCATGCCCTCGTCGAACGACGCGTCGCGCTTGCCGATGGTCAGCAGCGCGAGGGTGTCCGACGGCTTCGACGTCACCTGCGCCCAGGCGCGCAGCGCGGGCCGGAACGACTCGACGCCGTCGATGCGCGGGTGGTCGCCGAGCGGGGAGATCTCGCGGTAGAAGCCGTCGTCGTGGGTGACGTACGCGCCGCTGCGCAGCACCGGCAGCACGTCGAGGCCCTCCGGCCACGGCTTCGTCAGCTCGTTCGCGACTTGGTCGAAGTACGCGCTGCCGCCGGCGGTGACGATGATCCGGCCGTCGAGCATTCCCTTGTCCGCGAACGTGATCGCGAGATCTCGCAGGCCGTCGACGTAGGAGCTGATCTTCGCGAGCGCGGCCTCGTCGGTGTCGTGGGAGAGCGCGCCTTCGTACCCGCCGGTGCCCCGCAGCCGCAGTGCCGGGCTCGCGTGCACGGCTTCGGCGACGGCCAGCGCGGTCGCGGTGTCGCGAACCCCGGTGCGGCCGCCGTCGGCACCCAGTTCGAGCAGGACGTCCACCGGGCGCCCGGTGCCTTCCAGCGCCGCGGTCATCAGCTCGACACCGCGGACCGAGTCGACCCAGCAGACGAACTCGAAGTCCGGGTCGGCCGCCAGCTCGGCGGCCAGCCAGCGCAGGCCCGACGGGTCCAGGAACTGGTTGGCCAGCAGGATCCGGGAGACGCCGAACGCGCGGTAGATCCGGAGGTGCCCGGCGTTCGCGCAGGTGATGCCCCACGCGCCGTGCTCGATCTGGCGGGCGAACAGCTGCGGGGCCATGGTCGTCTTGCCGTGTGGGGCGAGCACGACGCCGCGGGCGGCGCACCACGCGGCCATCGTCCGCAGGTTGTGCTCGAGGGCGTCGTCGTCGAGGACGACGAAGGGCGCGAAGAACCCGTCGGTGAACAGGTTCAGCCGCCGGTCCGCGGCTTCGGTGAGCGTGAGCCCGGTCAGTGCGGGGGCAGCCGAGCGGAAGCGCCAGTCGATCCGCTCGTCGCGGAGGGCGGCGAGCGCGGCGGGGTCCATCAGGCAAGGGTTCATCGGCGGCGACCTCGGTTGCGTATGTTGCAACGACTGTTGCGCATTTTGAGTGCCATAGGTGTAGCATCCGGGTCGCCACAGGTCAACGGGGTGACGGACAGGGGAGACGGAAAGTGACGAGCGGGCCCGAGGTGCTCTGTGTCGGCGAGACGATGGCGCTGTTCGTGCCCGCCGAACCCGGCCCGCCGGACGAGGTGAAGCACTGGCTGCGCACCATCGGCGGTGCCGAGTCGAACGTGGCCTGCCACCTGCCGGCCCTCGGCGTGCCGAGCGGCTGGGTGAGCGCGGTCGGCGACGACCCGTTCGGGCGCGCGATGCTCCGGGAGATCGCCGCCGCGGGTGTCGACGTCAGCGCGTGCTCCGTCGACCCGGTGCGCCCGACCGGGCTCTACATCAAGGAAAGCGGCGCCGGCGGCAGCCCGGTGCGCTACTACCGGGCCGGCTCGGCGGCGTCCGGGATGGGCCCCTCGGTGCTGGATCGGCTCGATCTCGACGGCGTCCGCGTGCTGCACCTGTCCGGCATCACGCCCGCGCTGTCCGAGAGCTGCCTCGCCCTGGTGCGCGCCCTGCTGGAGCTGCCCCGCGGCGACCGGCTGATCTCGTTCGACGTCAACCTGCGCCCCGCGCTGTGGGCGGGCCGCGACCCGCGGCTGCTCGCGGAGCTGGCCGGGCAGGCCGACATCGTCCTGACCGGCGACGACGAGGCCCAGCACGTCTGGGGCACAGGCGACCCGGCCGAGCTGCGGGCGCTGCTGCCGGGCGTGCGCACCCTCGTCGTCAAGCACGGCGAACGCGGCGCGACACTGGTCGAAGGGGAACCGCTGTTCGCGCCGGCGCTGCGGGTCGACGTCGTCGAGCCGGTCGGCGCCGGGGACGCGTTCGCCGCGGGTTTCCTGGCGGCGACGCTGCGGGGCGCCGAACCCCTGGCGCGGCTGCGGCAGGGCCACCTGCAGGCCGCGGCGACCCTGCTCACCCACGACGACGTCGGGGTGCCCCTGCCGCGCACGGTCGTGGATAGCCTGCTGCGGGCGGATCCGGACGAGTGGCGTTCGGCCCGGCTGACCGGAGAGGGCGTGGTGCGCACGTGAGGGAGCTTGCGACCGAACCATTGAACACCGCGCCTTCGGCGAATGGCGCACCGAGCGTCAGCGAGGTGGGCGCGTGAGCCAGAGCTTGGACCGAGCGTTGACGCTGTTGAATTCGATCGCGAAGGACGCGCGCACGCTCGACGACCTCGCCGACGAGATCGGCGTGCACAAGTCGACGGTGCTGCGCCTGCTGCGCACCCTCGAACAGCACCACTTCGTCCGCCGCGAGGGCACGCGGTACTACCGCCTCGGCAGCGCCATGTTCGACCTCGCCAACCAGGCGCTCGACTCGATCGACGTCCGCCGCAGCGCCCAGCCCGCGCTGGCCGCGCTCAACGCCCGCACCGGGCACACCGTGCACCTGGCCAGCTACGACGACGGCGAAGTCGTCTACATCGACAAGTACGAAGGCCGGCACTCGGTGCGGATGTACTCGCGCGTCGGCAAGCGCGCGCCGCTGCACTGCACGGCCGTCGGCAAGGTACTGGTCGCGGCGATGCCGGCGGCGCGCCGCGAGGAGATCGCGCACTCGATCGAGTACCCGGTGCTGACGCCGAACACGATCACCACGCCCGAGGCCTACCTCGCCGAGCTGGAGCGCGTGGGCCGGCTCGGGTACGCCGTCGACAACGCCGAGCACGAGGACTTCATCCACTGCATCGCGGCGCCGGTCCGCGGGGCGGACGGTGAAGTCCTGGCCGCCGCGTCGATGTCGGTGCCGAAGGTGCTGCTCGACTACGAAGGCCTGCTGGCGCTGGTCCCGGACCTGCGCGCCGCGACCACGGAAGCTTCCGTCCACAGCGGATGGACGGAGAACGGAAAGGGGCACTGATGAGCAAGACGGCAGTTTCCACCGAGAACGCGCCGAAGCCGCCGGCGAAGTTCTCGCAGGCCGTCCGCAAGGGGAACCTGCTGCAGGTCGCGGGCCAGGTCGCGTTCGACCCGGCCACGAACGAGATCGTCGGCGACGACGTCGTGGGCCAGACCCGGCAGACGTTCAAGAACATCGAGGCCGTGCTCGCGGAAGCGGGCTCGAGCCTGGCCGACGCGATCATGGTGCGGGTGTACCTGACCGACACGGCCCACTTCGCGCCGTTCAACGAGGTCTACAACGAGCTGATCGGCGACGCACCGCACGCCGCCCGCACGACGGTGTACGTCGGCCTCCCGGGTGAGCTCCTCGTCGAGATCGACGTGCTCTGCGTGGTGGACTGAGCCCTTCGGTGGGCCGGGTTTCCCCGGCCCACCGGTTCAGCCGAGAACGCTCGTGTAGCCGTTGAGCGCGGGCTGCCCGCCGAGGTGGGCGTAGAGGACGTTCGAGTCGCGGCTGATCTCGCCGCGGCCGACCAGGTCGATGAGGGCGGCCATGGACTTGCCCTCGTACACCGGGTCGGTGATCATCCCCTCCAGCCGGGCGCACGTCTCGATGGCGTCCACAGTGGACTTGTCGGGGATGCCGTAGATCCCGGCGTGGTAGCGGTCGTCCAGCTCGACCTCGGCGATCTCGCCGGCGCCGATCAGTTCCGCGGTGCTGCGCGCGATCCGCGTGACCTGCTCGCGGGTCTCGGCCGGCTTCGCGGAGGCGTCGATGCCGAGGATCCGCCGCTCCTTGCCGCCGATCGCCGTGCCCGCGACCATCCCGCCCTGGGTGCTGCCGGTGACCGAGCAGACGATCACCGTGTCGAAGAAGACGCCCAGTTCTTCTTCCTGCGCCTCGAGTTCGACGATCCAGTTCGCGAAGCCGAGCCCGCCGAGCCGGTGGTCCGAGGCTCCGGCCGGGATGGCGTACGGCTTCCCGCCGCCGGCCTCGATCTCGGCGACCGCGTCCTCCCACGCCTGCTTGAACCCGATGCCGAAGCCGGCTTCGACGAGCCGCACGTCCGCGCCGAGGATCCGCGAGAGCTGGATGTTGCCGACCTTGTCGTAGAGCGGGTCGTGCCAGTCGACCCAGCTCTCCTGCACCAGCACGGCCTTCAGCCCGGCGCGCGCGGCGGCGGCCGCGACCTGCCGGGTGTGGTTGGACTGGACGCCGCCGATCGACACGAGCGTGTCGGCCCCCTGGGCGAGCGCGTCGGCGACGAGGTATTCGAGCTTGCGGGTCTTGTTGCCGCCGAACGCGAGGCCCGAGTTCACGTCCTCGCGCTTGGCCCAGACCTTCGCGCCGCCGAGGTGCCCGGTCAGCCGGTCCAGCGGGTGCACCGGCGACGGGCCGAACAACAGGGGATAGCGCGGGAAGTCGGCGAGGGTCATCGGTCCTCCAGCAGGTCGGTCCAGATGGTCGAGATCACGGAGACGGCGGTTTCGGTGTCGTGCGCTTCGAGCGCGTCGATGAGCTTCGTGTGGCGTTCCACCGAGTTCCAGGCGAGTGCCGAGCTGAACCGGGCGTGCTCGAGCCGGCGCAGCAGCGGCGTGTAGCGGTCGAGGGTGGCGGCCACGGCGGAGTTGCCGGCCAGCCGGACCGGGACGTCGTGCAGCTCGTCGTCCGCTTTGACGGCGGCCGCGATGTCCCGGGCTTCGATCGCCGCCGCGAAGCGGTCGTTGGCCGCGCGCATCGCGGCGACGTCGGCCGGCCGGCAGCGGGACGCCGCCTGGCGGACCGCGAACTCGTGCAGCAGCCGGACGAGCTGGCGGGCGTCGACGACGTCGGGGGACATCACCTCGGAGACCCGCGTGTAGCTCTGCGGCTTGGAGTCGACGAGGCCGTCGCCGGCCAGCCGCAGCAGGGCCTGGCGGACGGGGGCCCTGGACAGGCCGAGCTGCTCGGCGAGGTCGGCGTCCCGCAGGGGGGTGCCGGGCGGCAGCGTGCCGTCGACGATGGCCTGCCGGATGCGGTCGTACGCCTCGTCCCGCAGCAGGGGGCGGGTGACCTTTGAGAGACTCACATCTAACATGTTAGATGTCGCGAAGCCCGTCCGGCAAGGAGCCGGGCGAGCGGAACGTCAGTAGACCGGGCCGGTGTACTTTTCCCCGGGGCCCTTGCCGGGCTCGTCCGGCACGGCCGAAGCCTCCCGGAAGGCCTTCTGGAGCGACTGCAGGCCGTCGCGCAACGGCCCGGCGTGCAGGCCCAGGTACTCGGCGGACGCGGTGACGAGCCCGGCCAGCGCGGTGATGAGCCGGCGCGCTTCGTCGAGGTCGCGGTGCGGGGAGTTGTCCGGATCGGCGTCGGCCAGGCCGAGCCGTTCGGCGCCGGCCGACAGCAGCATCACGGCCGCGCGGCTGATCACCTCCACGCTGGGGATGTCCTCCAGGTGGCGGTCGTCCGGGGAATACGGGGGCGGTTGCGAAGGTTGTTCCGACACGTCTGGTACCCTTCCACGAGCGACCAGCCCCCGAGCGATCGGGGGCGGCAAGTGGAGCCCCGCTCCCACCCGCGTCACCGTACAGGTGGCCGGGTCCGGTCTCGCCCGGACGCCAGTCCAGGGTGAAGTGCCCGGTCTCGCGGCCGGGGGCGATCGGAAACAGAGTGGGCCCCGCACACCGAACGGTGTCGGGGCCTTCGCTATGTGGGCACCAGGTCGAACGAGAACAGGAAACATTCCTCGGACCAAGGAGGCCCCATCAGCTCCGAGACACGCATCAACGACCGAATCCGGGTGCCGGAGGTCCGACTCGTCGGACCCGCCGGTGAACAGGTCGGCATCGTCCGGATCGAGGATGCGCTGCGCCTGGCGCAGGAGAACGATCTCGACCTCGTCGAGGTCGCGCCGCAGGCCCGCCCGCCGGTGTGCAAGCTCATGGACTTCGGCAAGTTCAAGTACGAGAGCGCGCAGAAGGCCCGCGAGTCGCGTCGGAACCAGCAGCTGACCGTCATCAAGGAACAGAAGCTGCGCCCCAAGATCGACCAGCACGACTACGAGACCAAGAAGGGTCACGTGTCGCGCTTCCTGGCGGCGGGCAACAAGGTCAAGGTCACGATCATGTTCCGCGGTCGCGAGCAGTCCCGGCCGGAGCTCGGCTACCGGCTGCTGCAGAAGCTCGCCGAAGACGTCACGGAGCTCGGCTTCGTCGAGTCGTCGGCCAAGCAGGACGGTCGCAACATGATCATGGTGCTGGCCCCGCACAAGAACGTGAAGCCGAAGGCCAAGGCCGAGCCGGCTCCCGCGCCGGCCCCCGAGGCGTAAGCGCCGACCAGCACATGTCAGCGGCTCACCGGAATCTCCGGTGAGCCGCCGCACGAAAGAGGACTGAAATGCCGAAGATGAAGACCCACAGCGGGACGTCCAAGCGGATCCGCGTCACGGGCACGGGCAAGCTGCGCCGCCAGAAGGCCGGCCGCCGCCACCTGATGGAGAAGAAGTCCAACCGCCTCACCCGCCGGCTCGAGGGCACCACCGAGCTGTCGAAGACCGAGGCCGGCCGGGTCAAGCGCCTTCTCGGCATCTGATCCCGCAGAACTTGCAGTAACCACCCGGGGCGTCCCCTTCGCCCCCTGAGATCGACAGGATGGACCCGTGGCACGCGTCAAGCGGGCGGTCAACGCCCAGAAGAAGCGTCGCGCAACTCTCGAACTGGCCAGCGGCTACCGCGGCCAGCGTTCGCGGCTGTACCGCAAGGCCAAGGAGCAGACGCTTCACTCGCTCAACTACGCCTACCGGGACCGTCGTGCCCGCAAGGGTGACTTCCGCCAGCTGTGGATCACCCGCATCAACGCGGCCGCCCGCGCGAACGGCGTGACCTACAACCGGTTCATCCAGGGCATCAAGGCCGCGGGTGTCGAGGTCGACCGCAAGATCCTCGCGGACCTCGCCGTCAACGACGCCGCCGCTTTCGCCGCGCTGGCCGAGCTCGCCAAGGCCAACGTGAACACCGAAGCGAAGTCGGCCTGACCGGCAGCTTTCCCCGACCCGGGGCGGACCCGTTCACCGAACGGACCCCCCGGGTCGTTGCTGCGCGCAAGCTGACGCGGCGCGCGGAACGCGACAAGACCGGCCGCTTCCTGGCCGAAGGCGCCAACGCCGTCGAGGCCGCGCTGGCCGGCGGCTCGGTGCACGAGCTGTTCGTCACCGAGCGCGCGGCGGCGCAGCACGCGGACCTCGTGGACGCGGCCCGCGCGGCCGGCGTCGGAGTTTCGCCGATCACCGACCGCGCCGCCGACGGCCTGTCCGAAACCGTGACGCCCCAGGGCATCGTGGCCGTCTGCGCGCTGCTCGACCGTCCGCTGGAGGCGGTCGTGACGCCGGGTGCCCGGCTCGTCGTGGTGCTGGTGGACGTCGCCGACCCCGGCAATGCTGGCACGGTGATCCGCGTCGCCGACGCGGCCGGCGCCGATGCCGTGGTGCTGGCCGGCGACACCGTCGACCCGCACAACGGCAAGTGCGTCCGCGCCGCCGCCGGCAGCCTGTTCCACCTGCCGATCGCGCGCGTCCGTGACGTCCCGGCCGCGCTGGCGGCCTGCTCGGCGGCGGGCCTGCGCACGTTCGCCGCGCACGGCTACGCCGACGTCGAACTCGATCGGGTGGATCTCACCGAGCCGACGGCGTGGGTCTTCGGCAACGAGGCCCACGGCCTGCCCGCCGACGTCCTCGACCGCACCGACCTCGCCGTCCGGATCCCGTTGTACGGCAAGGCGGAGAGCCTCAACCTGGCCACCGCGGCGGCCGTCTGCGTGTACACGAGCGCGATGGCCGCCCACCGCTGAGCCGGCGGTAGGCTTCTCCCGTTCATCGTGATCATCCGGGGGGAATCATGGGCAGGATCGCCCGTTCGTACGCGTTGTTCGTCGCCTCGCTGCGGGTGCTGCGCGCCCACAAAGGCCTGGCGTGGTTCCCGGTGCTCGCCGGCATCGCCGGGTTGCTGGTCGCCGGGGTGTTCCTGACGCCGGCGTTCTTCACCGCGCACGTCCAGACCGGGGACGTCCGGCCGACCGCCGGCACGTACGTGCTGCTTGCGGCGTTCTACCTGGTCTCGGCGTTCGTCGCGATCTACTTCAACGCCGCCCTGATCTCGCAGGCCGACGTGGCCCTGAGCGGTGACGGCGGCCTGCCGGGCGTCGGCGCGGGCCTGGCCGCGGCGGGCCGCCGGTGGCCGGCGCTGCTGGGCTGGGCCGGCCTCTCCGCGACGGTCAGCCTGGTGCTGCGCGCGATCGAAGAGCGGCTCGGCTTCCTCGGGCAGATCGTCAGCGGCCTGGTCGGCCTCGCCTGGCGGCTCACGACGTTCCTGGTGCTCCCCGTCGTCATGCTGGAAGGCGCCGGCGTGAAGGGGAGCGTCCAGCGCTCGGTCGAGCTGTTCCGCCGCACCTGGGGCGAGAACGTCGTGGGCAACGCGGGCATCGGCCTGATCGGGTTCGTCATCAGCCTGGCCGGCTACGCCGTCCTGCTGCTGGCGGGGTTCCTGCTCGGCGGCACCGCGACCGTGTTCGTGTGCCTCGGCCTGGCGCTCGTCTGGACCGTGCTGGTCACGGTCTTCGTCACCACGCTGTCGGGCATCTACCAGACCGCGCTGTACCGCTACGCCGCCGACGGCGTGGTGGCGGGCGAGTTCGCGTCGGTGGACTTCGGGGCGGCTTTCCGCGAGCGTTGAGCGTGCATCCGCACGGCCCGAGGCCGACCGGGGGCGCGCGGACCCGATCCCATAGACTTTTCACGCCTTTGACCTCTCGTGCGCCGCGTGTCCGGCGGTGCACGTACGACCAGTCCCAGCGGACGCCGAGGAGTTATGTCCGGAGCCAAGGAGAAGGAAGCCCAGGGCGCGGTGCTGGCCCCCGAGACGCTGCAGGAAGCGGTCAAGGCCGCCGAAGCCGCGTTCGCCGCCGCGACCGGGCTCGAAGCGCTGGCCGAGGTCAAGCCGGCTCACCTCGGCGACCACTCGCCGCTGCTGCTGGCCCGCCGCGAGATCGGCGCCCTGCCCAAGCAGGAGAAGGCCGAGGCGGGCAAGCGCGTCAACGAGGCTCGCCAGGCCGTCCAAGCGGCCTTCGACGCCCGCCGTGCCGAGCTCCAGGTGGAGCGCGACGAGCGGGTGCTGCGCGAGGAGGCCGTCGACGTCACGCTGCCGTGGGACCGCGTCCCGCGCGGTGCGCGGCACCCGATCAGCACCATTTCCGAGCGCGTCGCCGACGCGTTCGTCGCGATGGGTTACGAGGTCGCCGAGGGCCCGGAGCTCGAAGCCGAGTGGTTCAACTTCGACGCGCTGAACTTCGGCAAGGACCACCCCGCCCGCCAGCTGCAGGACACGTTCTACGTCGGCGAGGAGGACTCCGGCCTGGTGCTGCGCACGCACACCTCGCCGGTGCAGGCCCGCACCCTGCTGCACCGCGACCTGCCGGTGTACGTCGTCTGCCCGGGCCGCACGTACCGCACCGACGAGCTCGACTCGACGCACACCCCGGTGTTCACGCAGGTCGAGGGCCTCGCGGTGGACAAGGGCATCACCATGGCGCACCTCAAGGGCACGCTGGACGCCTTCGCCCGCGCGATGTTCGGCGAGAGCTCGAAAACGCGGCTGCGCCCGCACTTCTTCCCGTTCACCGAGCCGTCCGCCGAGGTGGACGTCTGGTTCGAGGAGAAGAAGGGCGGCCCCGGCTGGGTCGAGTGGGGTGGCTGCGGCATGGTCAACCCGAACGTGCTGCGGGCCTGCGGTGTCGACCCCGACGTGTACTCGGGCTTCGCCTTCGGCATGGGCATCGAGCGCACCCTGCAGTTCCGCAACGGGATCCCGGACATGCGCGACATGGTCGAAGGCGACGTCCGCTTCACCCTTCCCTTCGGAACGGAGGCGTAGTGCGAGTCCCCGTCAGCTGGCTGACCGAGCACCTCGACATCGGCGAGGAGGTCACGCCGCAGGACCTGGCCGACGCGTTCGTCCGGATCGGCATCGAGGTCGACGACCTGAAGCAGCTCGGGCCGGTGACCGGCCCGCTGGTCGTCGGCCGGGTGGCCGAGATCGAGGAGCTCACCGAGTTCAAGAAGCCGATCCGGTTCTGCCGCGTAGACGTCGGCGAAGAGGCCGAGGAGCCGGCGGAGCAGGCCGACGACGAAGACGAGGACGACGACGAGGTCGGCGAGTTCGACGAGGGTCCGCACGGCATCCGGACCCGCGGCATCGTCTGCGGCGCCCGCAACTTCGCCGAGGGCGACCTGGTCGTCATCGCGCTGCCCGGCGCGGTCCTGCCCGGCGACTTCACCATCGCGTCCCGCAAGACCTACGGCCGGGTCAGCGACGGGATGATCTGCTCGGCCCGCGAGCTCGGCCTGGGCGACGACCACACCGGCATCCTCGTGCTGCCTTCGGGCACCGCGAGCCCGGGTGACGACGCGGCCGAGCTGCTCGGCCTCGCCGACACCGTGATCGAGCTGGCCCCGACCCCGGACCGCGGCTACGCGCTGTCGGTCCGCGGTCTCGCGCGCGAGCTGTCGAACGCGCTGGACGTGCCCTTCGGCGACCCGGCGCTGCTGGAGGTCCCGGCGGCCGAGGGCGACGCGTGGCCGGTCCACGTCGAGGACCCGGAAGGCTGCCCGCGCTTCGTGCTGCGGCGCGTCACCGGCCTGGACGCGACGGCGCCGACGCCGTGGTGGATGCGGCGGCGGCTGATGCTGGCCGGTATCCGCTCCATCTCCCTGGCCGTCGACGTCACCAACTACGTGATGCTCGAGCTCGGGCACCCGCTGCACGCGTTCGCCACCAAGGCCATCCAGGGCGATCTGGTGGTGCGCCGGGCGAAGCCGGGCGAGAAGCTGACCACGCTGGACGACGTCGAGCGCACGCTCGACCCGGACGACGTGATCATCGCCGACGACAGCGGTGTCATCTCGCTCGCCGGCACGATGGGCGGCGCGAGCACCGAGATCACGCCGGAGAGCACCGACGTGCTGCTCGAGGCGGCGCACTGGAACCCGGCCGCGATCAGCCGCACCGCGCGCCGGCACAAGCTGTTCTCCGAGGCCGCGAAGCGGTTCGAGCGGTTCACCGACCCGCAGCTGTGCCCGGCGGCGGTGGAGCTGGCCGCGCGGCTGCTGCGCCAGTACGGCGACGCCGCGATCCAGCCCGGCCGCACCGACGAGGGCACGGTCGAGCCGAACCCGGCCGTCATGATGCCGATCAACCTGCCCGACAAGGTCGCGGGCGTGAACTACCAGCGCGGCGTGACCGTCCGGCGCCTGTCCCAGATCGGCTGCAAGGTCTCGGTCGGCACGGGCGACGACGGCACCGGCCTGGTCACGGCGATCCCGCCGAGCTGGCGCGGCGACCTGCGCCAGCCCGCCGACCTCGTCGAAGAGGTGCTGCGGCTGGAGGGTTACGAGAGCATCCCGTCGACGCTGCCCGCCGCCCCGGCCGGCCGCGGCCTGACCGACATCCAGCGCCGCAGCCGCAGCGTCGCGCGAGCTCTGGCCGAGGCCGGGTACGTCGAGGTGCGGCCGTTCCCGTTCATCGGCGACGCGGTGTGGGACGCCTTCGGCCTGCCGGCGGACGACGTCCGGCGCAACACGGTCGTGGTCCGCAACCCGCTGGAGGCCGACCGCAACCGGCTGGCGACCACGCTGCTGCCGGGCCTGCTGGACACGCTGCAGCGCAACGTGTCCCGCGGGATGAAGGACGTCTCGCTCTACCACATCGGCCAGGTGGTGCTGCCCCCGCCGAACCCGCTCAAGGTGCCGGACCTCGGCGTCGACCGGCGGCCCACCGACGAGGAGCTGGCGCTGCTCGAAGCGGCCGTGCCGCAGCAGCCGCTGCACGTCGCGGTGGTGCTCGCCGGCCAGCGCCGCCGGGCCGGCTGGTGGGGCAGCGGCGAGCCGGCGAACTGGGCCGACGCGGTGCAGGCCGCCCGGACGGTCGCCGAGGCCGCCGGGATCGAGCTGACGGTGCAGGCCGCGGACCTGCCGCCGTGGCACCCGGGCCGCTGTGCGCAGCTGCGGGTCGGCGACTGGCCGGTCGGCCACGCCGGCGAGTTGCACCCCAAGGTGGTCGAGGCCCTCGGCCTGCCGCCGCGGACGGTCGCGATGGAGCTGGACCTCGACGCGATCCCGCTCCCGGACTCCCGCCCGGCGCCGAGCGTGTCCGCGTATCCGCCGGTGCTGCTGGACGTGGCCCTGGTTGTGGCGGCGGATGTGCCGTCGGCGGACCTGGCGGCGGTCCTGCGTGACGGGGCGGGCGAGCTGCTCGAGGACATCACGCTGTTCGACGTGTACACGGGCGAGCAGGTCGGCGAGGGCAAGCGCTCGCTGGCGTACAAGCTGCGTTTCCGCGCGGCGGACCGGACGCTGACGGTCGACGAGGCCACGAAGGCCCGCGACGCGGCGGTGGCGGCGGCGGGCGAGCGCTTCGACGCGACCCTGCGCGCCTGACCGGCAAGGTATTCCGGGAGGGGCCGGGAAACCGGCCCCTCCCGGAATTTCCGGACACCCGGCAAACGAGTCATCGGCACGCCCACCGAGCCGACCACCCAGGTACGTGAGCCGACCGTCCAGGCGCGCGAGCCGACTCTCCCGGTACGTGAGCCGACCGCTGAGGCACGTGAGCCGACTCTCCCGGCACGTGTGTCGTCCATCCGGGTAAGCGTGTCGTCCGTCCGGATGCGCCGGTCCGCGGCCGAACCTCAGCCGAGGTGCTTGAGTGCCTCCCGGCGGGACAGTCCCGACAGTCCGGGGTGATCGTCCACGAAGGACCGGACCCAGTCCGGTGCTGTCCTCGCGTAGTCGCGCAGCGCCCAGCCGATTCCCTTGCGCAGGAAGAACTCCGGCTCGGCGATGGCCGGCTCGACCGTCCGGGTGAGCAGGCCGGTGTCCGTGTCCTCCTTGGCGCCGATCTGGCAGATGATCGCCGAGCGGCGGCGCCAGAGGTCGCGGTCGGCCGCCCAGCTCAGCATGATCGGCGTGACCCGGGCCCGGTGCGTGCGCAGGATCGGCCCGACCCGGCGGATGGCGAGCTCGTCGACGTAGTCCCACCAAGCCCCGCTGACGATCATCTCTTCGTACATCGGCACCAGCTCCGGGTCCTGCCAGCGCCGGTACGCCCGGTGCCCCGAAAGCGCGATGGCCGCATAGCGCTCTTCGCGGAATTCGGCCGCCCGCCACAACTCCAGCACGGTCGCCGTATAAGTCACCCGATCGGGCAGTATGTGGTCGGCCAGAACCCGCTTGAGAAGCACGGTCCGCTCGGGTGAAGCCACCCCGCGGAACGGCATGGCCGACTTCATGTACGCCTGCATCGCGGGCGCCTTCACCGGGTCGGCCAGCGCGGCCAGCCTGGTGCGGATCGCTTTGACCAGCTGATCGTCCGCGCTCATGCGCCCTCCCGTCGTGCTCCGGCGGTCCGGAGCGTACTGCCGGGCACCGACGGTTCCGGCCCTCGGCCGACGGCGCAGGTACCGACGAAAGACGGATGGCGGAAGTCGCGCCGGTCGACGAGATTGGCGAAGGTTGCCGGTAGTTTCGCCGGAATCCGGCGAACACTGTCCAATGCGGATGAAAAGGACGACTGTGAAGAGAATCGTTGCCGCTGTCGCCGCGGCGGGGCTCGCGGCCGGGCTGATGGCCGCCGCGCCCGCCGCTTCGGCGGACCCCGGGGTGCAGTTCACCCCCGCACCGATCGCCTGGGGGCCCTGCGCGTCGGCGAGCCTGAAGGCCGCCGGAGCCGAATGCGGCTTCCTCGAGGTGCCGATGGACTACGCGAAGCCGGGCGAGGCGAAGGTCTCGGTGGCGGTGTCGCGGATCAAGCACAAGACCTCGCAGTCCCAGGGGATCATGCTCGTGAACCCCGGTGGCCCCGGCGGCTCCGGCCTCGGGCTCTCGGTGCTCGGCAAGTACGTGCCGAACCACGCGGGGGACAACTACGACTGGATCGGCTTCGACCCGCGGGGCGTCGGGTCCAGCAAGCCGTCGATCAGCTGCGACGGGAACTACTTCAGCTACAACCGGCCGGCCTACGTGCCGAGCACGCCGGGCCTCGAGAAGACCTGGCTCGCCCGTTCGAAGGGCTACGCCGACGCGTGCAAGAAGAACGGCGCGATCCTCGACCACCTCAAGACGACCGACGTCGCCCAGGACATGGACAGCCTGCGCAAGGCGCTGGGCGAGAAGCAGATCAACTACTACGGCTTCTCCTACGGCACCTACCTCGGCCAGGTGTACAGCACGCTGTACCCGAAGAACGTCCGCCGGATGGTGCTGGACGGCAACGTCGACCCGCGGAAGGTCTGGTACGAGGCCAACCTCGACCAGGACGTCGCCTTCGACAAGAACATCAAGATCTACTTCGGCTGGCTGGCGTCCCACGACAGCGTCTACCACCTCGGCAAGACCGGTTCCGCCGTCGAGAAGCTCTGGTACGACACGCAGCGCAAGCTCGCCAAGAACCCGGCGGGCGGCGTCATCGGCGGTGACGAGTGGACCGACATCTTCCTGCAGGCCGGTTACTACGTCTTCGGCTGGGTCGACATGGCGAAGGCCTTCGACGGGTTCGTCCACAAGGGCGACTGGCAGACCCTGAAGGCGCTCTACGACGACTCGAACCCACCCGGTGACGACAACGGGTTCGCCGTGTACGCGGGTGTCCAGTGCACCGACGTCCAGTGGCCGACGAACTGGAACAAGTGGCGCGCCGACAACTGGCTGACCTACTTCAAGGCCCCGTTCGAGACCTGGGGCAATGCCTGGTTCAACGCGCCCTGCGTGTACTGGCCGGCGAAGGCGGGCAAGCCGGTGGACATCGACGGCCGCAAGGTGGCCGGGGCGCTCCTGATCAGCGAGGAGCTCGACGCGGCCACGCCGTACGCCGGCAGCCTCGAGGTCCGGAAGCGGTTTCCGAACTCGAGCCTGATCAGCGCGCCGGGCGGCACGACGCACGCCGGCTCGCTGTCCGGGGTGTCGTGTGTGGACGACAAGATCGCCGACTACCTGGCCACCGGCAAGCTGCCCGAGCGCCGCCCCGGCAACCACTCGGACGTCCAGTGCCAGCCGGTTCCGGCGCCGGAGCCCGACGGCGCCGCGGCGCAGAAGTCGGACGATTCCGCGAAGGCCGCCCAGGAGAAGCAGAGCACGCTGGCCCAGCTGCTGCACTTCTGAGCTAATCAGTCGCAGCCCGCTGCCCCGGTCCGGTTCGCCCGGACCGGGGCAGTGTCTTTTCCGCCTCGTCCGCCCGTGTCCCATCGTCGCCCCCCTATCACGTGGTGTGGTCGAGGAGGACGTTAGGCGAGGGGTCCGACAGTTTCGGAGCGAAGTCGGCCGTGAGCAGCGCGTGGCCGAAAATTGTCGGGGGTGCGCGCTAGCTTCGTGGCATGTCGATCATCGAAGAGCGCCGGACCGAGGTCCGGGCACAGGAGATCACCTACCAGATCGCGGTCGCCACCAGGACGGACGACGACCGCGCCGAACCGAACGCCCGGGTGATGATCACCCTGGAAGGCGGTGGCCCCGGCGGCGAACCGGTCGCCGAGGGCAGTCTCGACCTGGACGTGGCGGTGGCGGCCACGGTGGCCGACCTCGTCGCGGACGGGCTGCTGTCGGTGACGGGTGCGGGCCGCGGGCCGCGGCGAAGATCCGCGGGCCGTCCTGCCCAGCAGGGCCGCCCGTGGAGCGAGGAGATGGACGCGGAACTGGAGACCCGGTGGATCGCGGGCGAGAGCGTCGCGCAGATCGCGGCGTACTTCGAGCGCACCCCCGGCGGCATCCGCGCCCGGCTGCCCCGCGTGGGCTGCGACCCGGAGAACCCGGGCTGCTACCTCCCCGTGCCGCCGAGCAGGCGCACGGACCTGGACGGAGGCGAGCCGGCCTGAGCGACGGCGGCGGGCCGGTCCACAGTGGACCGGCCCACCGTGGCCGTCCCTCTCCCCACGAACGGAGTTGTTCCGATGAGCTTCGATCTCGCCGGGTGGTCCGCACCCGAGGATGTCGCCGCGGAGGAGGCGGTACGCGAGCACGAGAGGTCCGCCGCCGACGCGGTGCGCTCCCCGCCCGCCTCGAGAGGCGACCCGGTGCCGTTGCTGTCCGCTTGCGACGGGTCGAGGGTCGAGCACCCCGACGCCGCGGCGATCGAGGCGGCGGTCGGCCGCTTGTCGCCTCGGAACTGGTTCCTCGTGCTCGACCGAGGGGACCACTACGTCCAGGTCAGCCTCGGTGAGCGGGCAGCGACCCGCCCCGGCTGGTACGCGCTGGAGCACCGTGACGGACTGCCCGACCGCCACTTCCGGGCCGAGGTCGCCGAACGGGCTGGAATCGTTCGCGCGTTGATCGGCTTCGCCGCAGGCGAGGACGCCTGGCGGCAGGCCTTCGACTGGCAGCACCTGAAGTTCTGACCCCGTACCGGAACGCACCGAGGAAAGGAGAGCCGTGTCGCACCACCGATCACCTTCGCGCGTCGGAACCCGCCGCCGTGGAGGCGCGATCCGCGAGCGCCCGCAGGTGCGCCACCAGTTCCGGTGGCTCCTCGACGGTGAATGCGCAACCGAGCCCCAGCAACCGGAACGCGAGCCAGTCCAAGGTGTCCGCCTGACTGCGCCACCGGCAGCGGCCGTCGCCGAGGTCGGTCAGCTCACCGGCCGCCGCGCCGAGCCGGGGCGCGACCTGCGACGCCGGTCCGGCGAGGACCGCCACCGTGCGGTACGTAGGCATGAGGTCGTAGAGCCGTTCGACGACGTAGGCCGCCAGGTCCGTCGCGGGTGGGCGGCGCGGGGTGACGCGGCCGCCGGTCGCCTGGGCGTCGCGGATCCGGTCGGCGCGGAAGATGCGCCAGTCCGCGCGGTCGAGGTCGTACGCCACCAGGTACCAGCGGCGTCCGGTGGCGACCAGCCGGAGCGGCTCGGTGCGGCGTCGCGTCTCGGTTCCGTCGTTCGCGCGGTAGCGGAACCGGACCGTCTCGCGGTTGGTGATGGCGCCGGCGAACACGGTCAGCTGGGCCGGGTCGACGGACGGCCCCACGGCCGGCACGGCGACCGTCGCCGTGCCGATCGTGCCCACCCGGCGGCGCAGCCGCGCCGGCAGGACCTGCTCCAGCTTGGCCAGCGCCCGCACGGACGCCTCCTCGATCCCGGAGACGGTCTGCCCCGCGGCGGTCCGCAGCCCGACTGCGATCGCGACGGCTTCGTCGTCGTCGAGCACGAGCGGCGGCATCGCGGTCCCGGCCACCAGCCGGTAGCCACCCGCGACGCCGCGGCTGGCCTCCACCGGGTAGCCGAGCTCGCGCAGCCGCTCGACGTCGCGGCGGATCGTGCGCGGGCTGACGCCGAGCCGGTCGGCCAGTTCGCTGCCCGGCCACTCCCGGGGCGTCTGGAGCAGCGAGAGCAGGCCGAGCAGCCGCGCCGGGGTGTCCGTCATCCGCCCAGCATCCCAAGGTGGCGGCCACCACTTCCCGGGAAACCTGTTTGTTTAGCCTTGCAAGGGTGTGCATAATCATGCGTATGACGGTGAACATCGCGGTGGCCGGAGCCAGCGGGTACGCGGGCGGCGAACTGCTGCGCCTGCTCCTGGCCCATCCCGAGGTCGAGATCGGCACGCTCACGGCCGCCAGCAGCGCGGGCACCCGACTCGGCACCCACCAGCCCCACCTCGTTCCCCTGGCCGACCGCGTCCTCGCGGAGACGACACCGGAGACCCTCGCCGGCCACGACGTCGTGTTCCTCGCGCTGCCCCACGGGCACTCGGCGGAGATCGCGGCCCAGCTCGGCCCGGACGTCCTGGTGGTCGACCTCGGCGCCGACCACCGGCTGGCCGACCCGGCCGACTGGCAGCGCTGGTACGGCGGCGACCACGCCGGCCGGTGGCCCTACGGCCTCCCCGAACTCCCCGGCGCCCGCGAGAAGCTCACCGGGACCAAGCGCGTCGCCGTGCCCGGCTGCTTCCCGACCGGCGGTTCGCTGGCGCTCGCGCCCGCGTTCGCCGCCGGGCTGATCGAGCCGGACGTCACGATCGTCGCGGTCACCGGCACCTCCGGCGCCGGCAAGAGCCTCAAGCCGAACCTGCTCGGCTCCGAGGTGATGGGCTCGGCGAGCGCGTACGGCGTCGGCGGCGCCCACCGCCACACCCCCGAGCTCGCGCAGAACCTCTCGGCCGTCGCGGGGGAGAAGGTCACCGTGTCCTTCACCCCGGTGCTCGCGCCGATGCCCCGCGGCATCCTCACCACGGCGAGCGCGCCGCTGAAGGACGACGTCGACGAGGCTGCCGCCCGCGCGGCCTACGAGAAGGCCTACGACGCGGAGCCGTTCGTCCAGCTGCTGCCCGCGGGCGCCTGGCCGACCACCTCGGCGACACTCGGCTCGAACAACGTCCAGCTCCAGGTCACGGTCGACACCGACGCGCGGCGCCTGGTCGTCGTCGCCGCGATCGACAACCTCACCAAGGGCACCGCCGGCGGTGCCGTCCAGTCGATGAACCTGGCCCTCGGCCTCCCCGAGACCACCGGCCTTTCCACCGTAGGAGTGGCACCGTGACCGTCACCGGCCCCCAGGGCTTCCGCGCCGCCGGCATCGCCGCCGGGATCAAGGCCTCCGGTGCGCTCGACCTCACGCTGGTCGTCAACGACGGCCCGCTCGACGTCGCGGCCGGGGTCTTCACGCGCAACGTCATCAAGGCCGCCCCGGTGCTGTGGTCGCAGGAGGTGCTCAAGCAGCAGCGGCTCAAGGCCGTCGTCCTCAACTCGGGCGGCGCCAACGCGGCCACCGGCCCCGGCGGCTTCCAGGACACCCACGCGACCGCCGAAAAGGTGGCCGAAGTGCTGCAGGCGGGCGCGATCGAGGTCGCCGTCTGCTCCACCGGCCTGATCGGTGAGCGGCTGCCGATGGACGCGGTCCTGTCCGGCGTGGACCTCGCGTTCAAGGCTCTCGACGCGAGCGCCGAAGCGAGCCTGAACGCCGCCAAGGGCGTGATGACCACCGACACGAAGCCGAAGCAGGCCTTCGCGAAGCACGACAGCGGCTGGAGCGTCGGCGGGTTCGCGAAGGGCGCGGGCATGCTCGCGCCGAACCTCGCCACCATGCTCTCGGTGCTGACCACCGACGCCGTGGTGGACAAGGAAACCCTCGACCGTGCCCTGCACGCGGCCACCTACGTGACCTTCGACCGCCTCGACGTCGACGGCGGGACGTCCACCAACGACACCGTCCTGGTCCTGGCCTCCGGCGCGAGCGGTGTCGAACCGTCCGAGGCCGAGCTCACCGAGCTGCTCACCAAGGTCGGCCTCGACCTGGTCCTGCAGCTGCGCGCCGACTCCGAAGGCGCGACGAAGGACGTCAACATCACCGTCCAGGGTGCCGAGTCCGAGGCCGACGCGATCGCGGTCGCCCGCACGATCGCCGAGGACAACCTGGTGAAGACGGCACTGTTCGGCTCCGACCCGAACTGGGGCCGGATCGCGATGGCACTCGGCCGGGTCCCGGCCCGCATCGACCCGGAAACGGTGTCGATCGCGATCAACGGCGTCACCCTGTTCGCCCAGGGGATGCCGGCCGCCGACCGGTCGGCGGCCGATCTCACCGCGCGGGACATCGAGATCGTCGTCGACCTCGGGGTCGGCGGCGAGGCGGCCACCATCTACACCACGGATCTTTCGCACGGTTACGTCGAAGAGAACAGCGCGTATTCCTCATGAGCCAGGAGGCACTGATTTCCGCGGACGAGAGACTCGCGACGGCGGCCGAGAAGGCCGGGGTCCTCATCGAAGCGCTGCCCTGGCTGCAGCGGTTCCACGGCGCCACCGTGGTGATCAAGTACGGCGGCAACGCGATGATCGACGACGGCCTGAAGGCGGCCTTCGCCGAGGACATGGTGTTCCTCCGGCTGGCCGGCCTGCGCCCGGTGGTCGTGCACGGCGGCGGTCCGCAGATCACCGCGATGCTCAAGCGTCTCGGCGTGGAAGGCGAGTTCAAGGGTGGCCTGCGCGTCACCACCCCGGAGACGATGGACATCGTCCGGATGGTGCTCACCGGGCAGGTCAGCCGCGAGCTGGTCGGGCTGATCAACGCCCACGGGCCGTACGCGGTCGGTATCTCCGGCGAGGACGCCCGGCTGTTCACCGCCGAGCGCAAACAGGCCACCGTGGACGGTGAGGCGGTCGACATCGGGCTCGTCGGCGAGGTCGCCGAGGTCAACCCGGACGCGGTGCTCGACATCGTCAACGCCGGGCGCATCCCGGTGGTGTCCACCGTCGCCCCGGACGTCGAGGGCGTGGTGCACAACGTCAACGCCGACACCGCCGCGGGTGCCCTGGCAGCCGCGCTGGGCGCCGAGAAGCTCGTCGTGCTCACCGATGTCGAAGGCCTGTACGCGAACTGGCCGGACCGGTCGTCGCTGATCGACCGCATCCGCGTCGATCACCTCGAACCGATGCTGCCCACGCTGGCCAGCGGCATGATCCCGAAGATGGAGGCGTGCGTGCGCGCCATCCGCGGCGGTGTGCGCCGGGCGCACGTGATCGACGGCCGCCTCGCCCACTCGGTGCTGCTGGAGGTCTTCACCTCCCGCGGCATCGGCACCATGGTCTTCCCCGAAACGGAGCTCCCGTGACCGACCTCAAGTCCAATGTGGACGGCCAGCAGCACTGGCAGTCCGCCCTGATGGACAACTACGGCACCCCGGCGCTGACACTCGTCCGCGGCGAAGGCGCGAAGGTGTGGGACGCCGACGGCAAGGAGTACGTCGACCTGGTCGGCGGCATCGCCGTCAACGCGCTGGGCCACGCGCACCCGGCGATCGTCGAAGCCGTCACCGGGCAGATCAAGCAGCTGGGCCACACCTCGAACCTGTACGTCAACCCGGTCGCCGTCGAGCTCGCCGAGGTGCTGCTCGACGTCGCCGGCCTCACCGGCAACGGCAAGGTGCTCTTCGTCAACTCCGGCGCCGAAGCCAACGAAGCCGCGCTGAAGATCACCCGGCTGACCGGGCGCACCAAGGTGGTCGCCGCCGAAGGCGCGTTCCACGGCCGGACCATGGGCTCGCTCACCCTGACCGGCCAGCCCGCCAAGCGCGACCCCTTCAAGCCGCTGGTACCCGGCGTGGAGCACGTGCCGTTCGGGGACGTCGCGGCGCTGAAGGCGGCCGTCGACACCGAGACCGCGGCCGTCTTCCTGGAGCCGGTGCTCGGGGAGGCGGGCGTCATCCCGGCGCCGGACGGCTACCTGCAGGCCGCGCGCGAGATCACCAAGGCCACCGGCACGCTGCTGGTGCTCGACGAGGTGCAGACCGGTCTCGGCCGGCTCGGCACCTGGTTCGGCTACCAGCAGGCCGGCATCGTCCCGGACGTGATCACGCTGGCCAAGGGCCTCGGCGGCGGCCTGCCGCTGGGCGCGGTGATCGGTGTCGGCGCGGCGGGCGATCTGCTCAAGCCCGGCCAGCACGGCACCACCTTCGGCGGCAACCCGGTGTGCTGCGCGGCCGGCTTGGCCGTGCTGAAGACCATCGCCGCGGACGGTCTCCTCGACCACGTCTCGACGCTGGGCAAGGACATCGCGGCGGGCGTCGAGGCGCTCGGCCACCCGCTGGTGGCCGGGGTGCGCGGCGCCGGGCTGCTGCTCGGGATCGCCCTGCGCGAGCCCGTCTCGGCCGCGGTGGCCAAGGCCGCGCAGGACGCCGGGTACCTCGTCAACCCGGTCGCGCCCGACACCGTCCGGCTCGCGCCGCCGCTCGTGCTCGACGGCGACCAGGCCGACGGTTTCCTCGCTGCACTCCCGGGTGCGCTCGACTCCACCACGAAGGACGCCGACTGATGCTCCGCCACTTCCTCCGCGACGACGACGTCAGTCCCGCCGAGCAGAAAGCCATCCTCGACCTCGCCGACGCGCTGAAGGCCGACCCGCTGGGCACCAAGACCCTCGCCGGCAAGTCGATCACGGCGATCTTCGAGAAGAACTCGACCCGCACGCGGTTCTCGTTCGAGGTCGGCATCAGCCAGCTCGGCGGGCACCCGGTGATCGTCGACGGCCGCTCGATGCAGCTCGGCCGCGAAGAGACGATCGAGGACACTTCGCGGGTGCTGTCGCGCTACGTCGACGGAGTCGTGTGGCGTACCTTCGCGCAGCGGCGCATCGAAGCGATGGCCTCGGCCGCGTCGATCCCGGTGATCAACGCGCTCACCGACGAGTTCCACCCGTGCCAGGCGCTCACCGACCTGATGACGATCCGCGAGCGCAAGGGGAAGCTCGAGGGCCTCACCCTCGTCTACCTCGGCGACGGCGCCAACAACATGGCGCACTCACTGCTGCTCAGTGGCGTCACCGCGGGGATGCACGTCCGGGTCGTCTCGCCGGTCGGCTTCCAGCCGGACCAGGGCGTGATGCTGGACGCGAAGAAGCGCGCGAGCGAGACCGGCGGCACCGCCACCGTCTACACCGACCCGTACGCGGCGGTCGCCGGCGCGGACGTGCTCGTCACCGACACGTGGACGTCGATGGGGCAGGAGAACGACGGGCTCGACCGGGTGGGCCCGTTCCGCGCCCTGCAGGTCAACACGGAGCTGCTGAAGAAGGCCGCGGACGACGCGATCGTCCTGCACTGCCTGCCCGCGCACCGCGGCTGGGAGATCACCGACGAGGTGATCGACGGCCCGGCCAGCGCGGTGTGGGACGAGGCGGAGAACCGGCTCCACGCGCAGAAGGCCCTGCTGGTCTGGCTCTTCGAGGAGAGCCGGCGATGACCAGCAGCCGGGTGGGGCGGCAGGCGCGGATCACCGAACTGGTGTCCACCATGACCATCCGCAGCCAGACCGAGCTGGCCAAGCTGCTGGCCGCGGAGGGCATCGAGGTCACCCAGGCGACGCTGTCGCGCGACCTCGACGAGCTGGGTGCGGTCAAGCTGCGCGGACCCGACTCGGGCGCGCCGGTCTACGTCATCCCCGAGGACGGCAGCCCCGTCCGCGGGGTGCAGGGCGGCACGTCGCGCCTCTCCCGGCTGCTCGCGGAGCTGATGGTCTCGGCCGACTCGTCGGGCAACCTCATGGTGCTGCGGACCCCGCCCGGCGCCGCGCAGTTCCTGGCCAGCGCCATCGACCGGGCGGCGCTCGAAGAGGTCGTCGGCTCGATCGCGGGTGACGACACGGTCGCCGTGATCGCGCGCGAACCGTTGACGGGCAAGGGGCTCGCCGAACGCTTCGCCGCGCTCGCGCACCGTTCGGCACAGGAACACGGAGACGAAGGACCGCCATGACCGGCCGGATGGTGCTCGCCGACCTCTTCCCCGTCGAGGGCGAGTTCCTCGCGCCGGACGAGGTCGTCGTCACCTTCGATCGCGGCGTCCCGGTGGCGATCGACGGCGAGACCGTCTCCGTCGCCGAAGCGCGCCGGATGCTGGGCGCACGCGGCGAGGCACAGGGCATCGGCCGGGGTGGGGCGCTCGCGTTGACGACGGCCTATCGTGCGCTCGAACGGGGCGCAGCGGCCCGCACTCTTTCGGGCGAAGTCCACCTGGTCCTGTACGCCGGCCGGGTCACGGTCGCCCGGCCCGGGCCAACCGAAGAACACGACGAGGAGAAGCGAGAACAGTGAGCGGGAACGAGCAGCCGGTCCAGCTGTGGGGCGGCCGGTTCGCCAGCGGTCCGGCGGAGGCCATGGCCGCGCTGAGCGCGTCGACGCACTTCGACTGGCGCCTGGCGCCCTACGACATCGCCGGATCCCGTGCGCACGCCCGCGTGCTGCGCAAGGCGGGCCTGCTCACCGACGACGAGCTGGCCGGCATGCTGGCCGCGCTGGACACGCTCGCCCAGGACGTCGCGTCGGGGGCGTTCACCCCGACGATCGCCGACGAGGACGTGCACACGGCCCTCGAACGCGGCCTCCTCGAGCGGGCGGGCACCGAGCTCGGCGGCAAGCTGCGGGCCGGCCGCTCGCGCAACGACCAGGTGGCCACGCTGTTCCGGATGTGGCTGCGTGACGCCGCCCGCCGGGTCGTCGCGGGCACGCTCGACGTCGTCGACGCCCTGGTGTCGCAGGCGAAGCGGCACCCGGACGCGATCCTGCCCGGCCGCACGCACCTGCAGCACGCCCAGCCGGTGCTGCTCGCGCACCACCTGATGGCCCACGGGCAGGCGCTGCTGCGCGACGTCTCGCGGCTGCAGGACTGGGACGCGCGCACGGCCGAGTCGCCGTACGGCTCGGGCGCGCTCGCGGGCTCGTCGCTGGGGCTCGACCCCGAGGCGGTCGCCGAGGAACTCGGGTTCGCGACGAGCGTCGAGAACTCCATCGACGGCACCGCTTCGCGCGACTTCGTCGCCGAGTTCGCCTTCGCCGTCGCGATGCTCTCGGTGAACCTGTCCCGGATCGCCGAAGAGGTGATCATCTGGAACACCGCCGAGTTCGGCTACGTCACGCTCGACGACGCCTGGGCGACCGGCAGCTCGATCATGCCGCAGAAGAAGAACCCGGACGTCGCGGAGCTGACCCGCGGCAAGGCCGGCCGGCTGATCGGCAACCTCACCGGCCTGCTGGCCACCCTCAAGGCACAGCCGCTGGCCTACAACCGCGACCTGCAGGAGGACAAGGAGCCGGTGTTCGACTCGGTCGAGCAGCTCGAGCTCCTGTTCCCGGCGATCGCCGGCATGCTCGCCACGCTGACCTTCCACACCGAGCGGCTCGCCGAGCTGGCCCCGGCCGGGTTCACGCTCGCCACCGACATCGCGGAATGGCTGGTGCGCCAGGGCGTCCCGTTCCGCGTCGCGCACGAGGCCGCGGGCGAAAGCGTCCGGGTCGCCGAGTCCCGCGGCGTCGGCCTGGACGAGCTGACCGACGAGGAGTTCGAGAAGATCAACCCGGCGCTCACCCCCGAGGTGCGGGCCGTGCTCACCGTCGAAGGCTCGGTGAAGTCCCGCGACGCCCGCGGCGGCACGGCGCCGGCACGGGTGGCCGAGCAGCGCGCGCGGCTCGAAGAGCGCGTGACCGCGGCCCGTCAGTGGCTGAACTGACCTGACGCCCGGCCGGGCGCGGACTGCCGCGCCCGGCCGTTCGCTCGAGCGCGGTGACGGCCTGCTCGGCACCTTCGGACCGCTCGTTAGGCTGGCTGGAGCAGGACTGCCCGAAGGAGGAGCCCGCTTGAGCGCCGACCCAGGCCGGTTGTTCACCCGTGAAGAGCTGGCGCTCGACCCGGTCGACCTCGCCCAGCTGCTGCTCGGCTCGGTCCTGGAGGCCACCGGCCCCGACGGCACCGTCGGCGTCCGCCTGGTGGAGGTCGAGGCCTACCGCGGCGAGGACGACCCGGCATCGCACTGCTACCGCGGCCGCACCCCGCGCAACGCCGTGATGTGGGGGCCCGCGGGCCACCTCTACGTGTACTTCGTCTACGGGATGCACTTCTGCGCGAACGTCGTCGGCACCCACGAAGACATGCCCGGTGCCGTGCTGCTGCGGGCCGGCGAGGTCGTCACCGGTCTCGAGGTCGTCCGCGGCCGGCGCCCGAACGGCCGGGGGACCGGTGAGCTGGCCAAGGGGCCGGCCATCCTCACGTCGGTGCTGCGCATCGACCGCGCGCAGAACGGCGTCGACCTGACCGACCCCGCGTCCCCGGTCCGCCTGCACGTCGGCGACCGCGTGCCGGCCGACCGGATCCGGGTCGGCCCGCGCGTCGGCGTCGCGACGGCGATCGACACCCCGTGGCGCTTCTGGGACGGCGCCTCGCTCGCGGTGTCGACCTACCGCCGTGGCGGGAAGCGGCGGGTCCGACCCGCCAGTTAGTCGGTTGACCTGGTACGGGAGGATCTACAGGCGTGAGCGAACACATCCTCGACGAGCTGTCCTGGCGCGGCCTCATCGCGCAGTCCACCGACATCGACGCCCTCCGGCGCGAGCTCGACCAGGGTCCCGTGACGCTCTATTGCGGCTTCGACCCCACCGCACCCAGCCTGCACGCCGGCAATCTGGTCCCGCTGCTCATGCTCAAGCGGTTCCAGCGCGCCGGGCACCGGCCGATCGTGCTGGCCGGTGGCGCGACCGGGATGATCGGCGACCCGCGCGACACCGGTGAGCGCACGCTGAACACGCTCGACGTCGTCGCCGAGTGGGCCGGGCGCATCCGCGGCCAGCTCGAACGGTTCGTCGACTTCGACGACTCGCCGACCGGGGCGATCGTCGAGAACAACCTCAACTGGACCGGCGAGCAGAACGTGCTGGAGTTCCTGCGCGACGTCGGGAAGCACTTCTCGGTCAACGTCATGCTCAACCGGGAGACGGTCAAGCGCCGGCTCGAGGGCGACGGCATGTCCTACACCGAGTTCAGCTACCTGCTGCTGCAGTCGCAGGACTACCTCCAGCTGCACCGCAAGTACGGCTGCAAGCTGCAGGTCGGCGGCTCCGACCAGTGGGGCAACCTGGTCGGCGGGGTCGACCTGATCCGGCGGACCGACGGAGCAGGCGCGCACGCGCTGACCGCACCGCTGGTCACCGACGCCGAGGGGCGCAAGTTCGGCAAGTCCACCGGCGGCGGGAACCTCTGGCTCGACCCGGAGATGACCTCGCCGTACGCCTGGTACCAGTACTTCGTCAACGTGGGCGACGCCGACGTGATCCGGTACCTGCGGATGTTCACCTTCCTGAGCCAGGAGGAGATCGCTTCGCTGGCGGAGGACACCGAGCAGCGTCCCCACCTGCGGGCCGCGCAGAAGCGGCTGGCGGAGGAGTTCACGATCCTCGTCCACGGCGAGGAGCAGACCCGGCAGGTGATCAACGCCAGCCAGGCGCTGTTCGGCCGCGGCGAGCTCGCTGAGCTGGACGAACGCACCCTCGACGCGGCGATGGCCGAGGTGCCGAACGGCAAGGTCGACCCGTCCGGGGACGCGACGATCGTCGATCTGCTGCTCGCCGGGGGACTGGTGGACAGCAAGGGCGCCGCGCGCCGCACGCTCAAGGAGGGCGGCGCGTACGTCAACAACGTGAAGATCGCGGACGAGGAGTGGAAGCCGGCCCCGGGCGACGCCCTGCACGGCAAGTGGCTCGTCGTCCGCAAGGGCAAGCGGAACGTCGCCGGTGTCGCGCTCGGCGGCTGACCGGCTCAGGCGGCCCGAAACAGGCTCCTGACCTGCGGGAACGCGGTTAAGGTACCCCCCTGTTTCGGGCCCTCTGGCGGGGTGTAAAGTTCTCCAAGTCGCCAGGGAAACCGGGTGGCCGCCGGGACACGAACCAAGCTCTCGCTCGAAGCGATTGAGTGGGTGTCCCACCAAAAACTGCTAGGAATACTCGCTTCGGGTAAGGCCGCTTGACGGCGGTGCGACTCGGGGTGTGTTGCTTGAGAACTCAACAGTGTGCTAGTGAACTAAGCCAGTAGAGCTTATTATGAAACCTCGTATGAGGTTCCTTTGAGAAAATCTAGATTGAGAAATAGTCTCGATCAAACTATTCATTGTTGGAGAGTTTGATCCTGGCTCAGGACGAACGCTGGCGGCGTGCTTAACACATGCAAGTCGAACGCTGAACCACTTTCGGGTGGGGATGAGTGGCGAACGGGTGAGTAACACGTGGGTAATCTGCCCTGCACTCTGGGATAAGCCTTGGAAACGAGGTCTAATACCGGATATCACAACGCTTCGCATGAAGTGTTGTTGAAAGTTCCGGCGGTGCAGGATGAACCCGCGGCCTATCAGCTTGTTGGTGGGGTAATGGCCTACCAAGGCGACGACGGGTAGCCGGCCTGAGAGGGTGACCGGCCACACTGGGACTGAGACACGGCCCAGACTCCTACGGGAGGCAGCAGTGGGGAATATTGCACAATGGGCGCAAGCCTGATGCAGCGACGCCGCGTGAGGGATGACGGCCTTCGGGTTGTAAACCTCTTTCGCCAGGGACGAAGCGCAAGTGACGGTACCTGGATAAGAAGCACCGGCTAACTACGTGCCAGCAGCCGCGGTAATACGTAGGGTGCAAGCGTTGTCCGGATTTATTGGGCGTAAAGAGCTCGTAGGCGGTTTGTCGCGTCGGCCGTGAAATCTCCACGCTTAACGTGGAGCGTGCGGTCGATACGGGCAGACTTGAGTTCGGTAGGGGAGACTGGAATTCCTGGTGTAGCGGTGAAATGCGCAGATATCAGGAGGAACACCGGTGGCGAAGGCGGGTCTCTGGGCCGATACTGACGCTGAGGAGCGAAAGCGTGGGGAGCGAACAGGATTAGATACCCTGGTAGTCCACGCTGTAAACGTTGGGCGCTAGGTGTGGGCGACATCCACGTTGTCCGTGCCGTAGCTAACGCATTAAGCGCCCCGCCTGGGGAGTACGGCCGCAAGGCTAAAACTCAAAGGAATTGACGGGGGCCCGCACAAGCGGCGGAGCATGTGGATTAATTCGATGCAACGCGAAGAACCTTACCTGGGCTTGACATGCGCCAGACATCCCCAGAGATGGGGCTTCCCTTGTGGTTGGTGTACAGGTGGTGCATGGCTGTCGTCAGCTCGTGTCGTGAGATGTTGGGTTAAGTCCCGCAACGAGCGCAACCCTTATCCTACGTTGCCAGCGCGTTATGGCGGGGACTCGTGGGAGACTGCCGGGGTCAACTCGGAGGAAGGTGGGGATGACGTCAAGTCATCATGCCCCTTATGTCCAGGGCTTCACACATGCTACAATGGCTGGTACAGAGGGCTGCGATACCGCGAGGTGGAGCGAATCCCTTAAAGCCGGTCTCAGTTCGGATCGCAGTCTGCAACTCGACTGCGTGAAGTCGGAGTCGCTAGTAATCGCAGATCAGCAACGCTGCGGTGAATACGTTCCCGGGCCTTGTACACACCGCCCGTCACGTCATGAAAGTCGGTAACACCCGAAGCCCATGGCCCAACCCGTAAGGGAGGGAGTGGTCGAAGGTGGGACTGGCGATTGGGACGAAGTCGTAACAAGGTAGCCGTACCGGAAGGTGCGGCTGGATCACCTCCTTTCTAAGGAGCACAACACATCCACTCGGCCGGGATTCCCGGAACTACCGTGGTGGGGTGGCTGGAACTCAAGTGCCGAATGTGTGCTTGTTCCGGTTGCTCAAGGAATTGTGGAACTACTGGTTATGGCTTGTTCTGGTTGGCAATGCCTCGTCTAGTACTGACCGCTTGCGGTCGTGGAACGAAGGGCCGGCGCCTGGAGGGCAAGTTGTTCATGAAGCACACTGTTGGGTCCTGAGGCAACACGCCTCAGGGCTAGAGCATAGCCCTGGAACGTTGTTTGTTTCTGGTGTGGTGTTTGAGAACTGTAGAGTGGATGCGAGCATCTTTGTGGTCAAGTTGTTAAGGGCACATGGTGGATGTCTTGGCTTCAGGAGCCGATGAAGGACGTAGGAGGCTGCGATAAGCCTCGGGGAGCTGTCAACCGAGCTGTGATCCGAGGATTTCCGAATGGGGAAACCCAGCACCAGTGATGTGGTGTTACCCGCACCTGAATATATAGGGTGTGTGGAGGGAACGCGGGGAAGTGAAACATCTCAGTACCCGTAGGAAGAGAAAACAACCGTGATTCCGTGAGTAGTGGCGAGCGAAAGCGGAAGAGGCTAAACCGTGTATATGTCAAGCTGTCAGGCGTTGTATGTGCGGTGTTGTGGGACCCAGCGTCGAGGATCTGACAGTCCTCGGAATGGTCACGTATGTTAGTGGAACCGCTTGGGATGGCGGGCCGGAGTGGGTGAGAGCCCCGTACGCGAAAACATGTCGTTGATTGTTTGTTTGGTGTTCCCGAGTAGCAGCGAGCTCGTGGAATTTGCTGTGAATCTGCCGGGACCACCCGGTAAGCCTAAATACTTCCTGAAGACCGATAGCGGACGAGTACCGTGAGGGAAAGATGAAAAGTACCCCGGGAGGGGAGTGAAAGAGTACCTGAAACCGTGTGCCTACAAGCCGTCAGAGCCTTTGGGTGATGGCGTGCCTTTTGAAGAATGAGCCTGCGAGTTAGTGCTGCGTGGCGAGGTTAACCCGTGTGGGGTAGCCGTAGCGAAAGCGAGTCTGAATAGGGCGATTGAGTCGCGTGGTCTAGACCCGAAGCGGAGTGATCTACCCATGGCCAGGGTGAAGCGACGGTAAGACGTCGTGGAGGCCCGAACCCACTTAGGTTGAAAACTGAGGGGATGAGCTGTGGGTAGGGGTGAAAGGCCAATCAAACTCCGTGATAGCTGGTTCTCCCCGAAATGCATTTAGGTGCAGCGTCACATGTTTCACCACGGGGGTAGAGCTACTGGATGGTCTAGGGGCCTTACCGGGTTACCGAAATCAACCAAACTCCGAATACCGTGGTGTGAGAGTGTGGCAGTGAGACGGCGGGGGATAAGCTTCGTCGTCGAGAGGGAAACAGCCCAGAACACCAGCTAAGGCCCCTAAGTGTGTGCTCAGTGGGAAAGGATGTGGGATTGCCCAGACAACCAGGAGGTTGGCTTAGAAGCAGCCACCCTTGAAAGAGTGCGTAATAGCTCACTGGTCAAGTGGTCCTGCGCCGACAATGTAGCGGGGCTTAAGCACACCGCCGAAGCTGTGTCATTCATGCAATACATCGGCTTGAGGCCTTGAGTCTCTTGTCTAGTGGTGTGGATGGGTAGGGGAGCGTCCTGCATCCAGGGAAGCGGCGGCGGAAGCCAGTCGTGGAGGGTGTGGGAGTGAGAATGCAGGCATGAGTAGCGAATGCAGAGTGAGAAACTCTGCCGCCGGATGACCAAGGGTTCCTGGGCCAGGCTAATCCGCCCAGGGTAAGTCGGGACCTAAGGCGAGGCCGACAGGCGTAGTCGATGGACAACGGGTTGATATTCCCGTACCCGAGCATGTGCGCCCATGACGAGGCGTTTGATACTAACCACCCGAAGCGTGCCGGCGAAGCCTTCGGGCCTAGTTGGCATTGTGGAGCGTGGGACCTGATTTCGTAGTAGTCAAGCGATGGGGTGACGCAGGAAGGTAGCTCCGCCAGTGAGTGGTAGTACTGGTGTAAGCGTGTAGGGAAGTTGGTAGGCAAATCCGCCAGCTATATATCCTGAGACGTGATGCGTAGCCGTTTGAGGCGAAGTAGAGTGATCCTATGCTGCCGAGAAAAGCCTCTAGTGAGTGCATGCACGGCCCGTACCCCAAACCAACACAGGTGGTCAGGTAGAGAATACCAAGGCGATCGGGTGAACTGTGGTTAAGGAACTCGGCAAAATGCCCCCGTAACTTCGGGAGAAGGGGGGCCAAACACCTTGAAGTCCCTTGCGGACTAGGGGTGGGTGGCCGCAGAGACCAGCGGAAAGCGACTGTTTACTAAAAACACAGGTCCATGCGAAGTCGCAAGACGATGTATATGGACTGACGCCTGCCCGGTGCTGGAACGTTAAGAGGACCGGTTAGCCTTTTGGGGCGAAGCTGAGAATTTAAGCGCCAGTAAACGGCGGTGGTAACTATAACCATCCTAAGGTAGCGAAATTCCTTGTCGGGTAAGTTCCGACCTGCACGAATGGCGTAACGACTTTCCGGCTGTCTCAACCACAGGCCCGGCGAAATTGCACTACGAGTAAAGATGCTCGTTACGCGCGGCAGGACGGAAAGACCCCGGGACCTTTACTATAGTTTGGTATTGGTTTTCGGTTCGGCTTGTGTAGGATAGGTGGGAGACTGTGAAGCGGTGACGCTAGTTACTGTGGAGTCGTTGTTGAAATACCACTCTGGTCGAATTGGGAATCTGAACCTCGGGCCATGATCTGGTTCAGGGACAGTGCCTGATGGGTAGTTTAACTGGGGCGGTTGCCTCCTAAAGAGTAACGGAGGCGCCCAAAGGTTCCCTCAGCCTGGTTGGCAATCAGGTGTTGAGTGCAAGTGCACAAGGGAGCTTGACTGTGAGACAGACATGTCGAGCAGGGACGAAAGTCGGGACTAGTGATCCGGCACCTCCTGGTGGAAGGGGTGTCGCTCAACGGATAAAAGGTACCCCGGGGATAACAGGCTGATCTTGCCCAAGAGTCCATATCGACGGCATGGTTTGGCACCTCGATGTCGGCTCGTCGCATCCTGGGGCCGGAGTAGGTCCCAAGGGTTGGGCTGTTCGCCCATTAAAGCGGCACGCGAGCTGGGTTTAGAACGTCGTGAGACAGTTCGGTCCCTATCCGCCGCGCGCGTAGGATACTTGAGGAAGGCTGTCCCTAGTACGAGAGGACCGGGACGGACGAACCTCTGGTGTGCCAGTTGTTCCGCCAGGGGCATGGCTGGTTGGCCACGTTCGGAAGGGATAACCGCTGAAGGCATCTAAGCGGGAAGCCTGTTCCAAGATGAGGTATCCCACCCTTTGTGGGTTAAGGCTCCCAAGAGACCATTGGGTTGATAGGCCAGAAATGGAAGCACAGTGATGTGTTGTCGAGTTGACTGGTACTAATAGGCCGAGGACTTGTCTACGAAGGTGTTACGCATCCACTCTACGGTTCTGAAACACCACCCTGGGAGCAGGGTGTGTTGTTTCGTAGTGTTTCGGTGGTTTTAGCGTCAGGGAAACGCCCGGTCCCATTCCGAACCCGGAAGCTAAGCCTGACAGCGCCGATGGTACTGCAACCGAAGGGTTGTGGGAGAGTAGGACACCGCCGAACTAACGTTCCGTACGGCCCGTTAGGATAGCCAGTTGGCTGCCCTAGCGGGCCGTACGTGTATGTCCAGAACAAGATTTTTTCCACGGCAGGAGGCCAGGTGTCCGAGTTCGGTCGACGAGACTCAGCGGATGATGGGTCCGGCCGGTCGGCACGCCGGGACGAAGGCTCCCGGGGCCGGCCGGACGCACCCGGGGGAGACCGGCGCGGTGCGCGGCAGGACCGCGGCGGCCGCGACAACACTCATCAGGGCCGGCCGCGCCGTGACGACCGCGGGGTCCGCGGCGGCGGTAAGCCCTTCCGCGGCGGCGACGGTCCGCGTGACCGCGACCAGCGCGGAGGATACGCAGGTCAGAGCCGTGACAGCGGCCGCACCGGCGACCGTGACGACCGCCGTGGCGGCTACCGCGACTCGGGTGACCGGGCCGGCGGCGGCAGCAAGTTCTCCGGCGGTCCGGCCCGCGCGGGCGGCGGCAAGTTCGACGACCGCGGCGGCACCCGTTCGGGCAGCCGGTACGAGGACCGTGGCGGTGACCGGAGCGAGCGCTCGGGTCGCGGCTCCGACGACCGCGGCGGCCGTCCCCAGGGCAAGGCGTCGTACGGCGACCGCAAGCCCCGCTGGGAAGACCGCGGCGGCTCCTCGCGCCGCGACGACGACCGCGGCACCCGTTCGGGCGGCTTCCGCTCGGACGACCGTGGTCGCAAGGACGACTCGCGCGGCAGCTACCAGCGCCGCGACGACGATCGCCGTTCGGGCGGGTTCCGCTCCGACGATCGCAACCGCGGTGGCAGCGACCGCCGTGACGACTCGCGTGGCAGTTACCAGCGCCGTGACGACGACCGTGGCGCGCGGACCGGTGGTTTCCGGTCCGACGACCGTGGTGGCAAGACCGGTGGGTACCGGTCGGACGACCGGGGCCGTGGCGGCAACGACGATCGCCGTTCGGGCGGGTTCCGCTCCGACGACCGCAACCGCGGTGGCAGTGACCGTCGCGAGGACTCGCGTGGCAGCTATCAGCGCCGTGACGACGACCGCGGTGGCAGGACCGGCGGCTTCCGCTCCGACGACCGCAGCCGTGGTGGTAGCGACCGTCGTGACGACTCGCGTGGCAGCTATCAGCGCCGTGACGACGACCGCGGCGGCAAGACCGGCGGCTTCCGCTCCGACGATCGCGGCCGGGGAAGTGACCGCCGGGACGACGACCGCGGCGGCCGCACCGGCGGCTTCCGGTCCGATGACCGCCGGGACGACTCCCGTGGCGACCGTGGTGACCGCGACCGTGGCGGTTACCAGCGCCGCGACAACGACCGCGGTAGCGACCGTCGTGACGGCGACCGCCGTCCGGCCGGCCCCCGCGGCGACGACCGCGGTGCCCGGACCGGCAGCGGCTTCCGCGGCTCGGACAAGCGCGGCGACGACCGTCCCGCGGCCCGCCGGGAACCACGGCCCAAGGTCGGGGCCCCGCTCGACGACGAGGCCCTCGCGAGGGAACTCCTCGAAGCGCCGGAGCTGCCCGAGGACGTCGAGTTCTCCGACCTCGACGAGGACGCCCGCCGCGAGCTGAGGACCCTGCCGAAGGGCCTCGCCGAGACCGTCGGGAAGCACCTCGTCGCCGCCGGTGGGCTGATCGACAGCGATCCCGAGGCCGCCCTCGAGCACGCCAAGTACGCCAAGGCCAAGGCCTCGCGCGTGCCGATCGTGCGGGAGGCGCTCGGCCTGGTCGCCTACCACGCCGGCAACTGGTCGGAGGCCCTCTCCGAACTGCGGGCCGTGCGGCGGATGACCCGCAGCGATGACCACATCGCCATCATCGCCGATGCCGAGCGTGCACTGGGCCGGCCCGAACGCGCCCTCGACCTCGCGAAGGAAGCCGATACGACGAAGCTCGGCAAGGCCGTCCAGGTCGAGCTCGCCATCGTCGCGGCCGGGGCGCGGCGGGACCTCGGGCAGCTCGACGCCGCCGTCGTCTCGCTGCAGGGCGACGACCTCAAGGCCGAGAAGCGCGAGCCGTGGAGCGCGCGGCTCTTCTACGCCTACGCCGACAATCTCGCGGCCGCCGGGCGCAAGGAGGAGGCCGTCCGCTGGTTCCTCAACGCGGCCGAGGCCGACGCGGAGGACGAGACCGACGCCTCCGAGCGCGCCGCGGACCTGGCCAACGAAAACAGCGAGAACGCCGAGAAGAAGGACACCGAAGACTCGGATGAGTGACGCCCTGCTCGCGACCTACGACGCGGTCCTGTTCGACCTCGACGGCACCGTCTACCACGGCTCCCGGGTGATCCCGGGCGCCCAGGAGACGGTGCGGGCCGCGCGCGAGCACGGCACGCCCGTCCGGTTCGTGACGAACAACGCGTCCAAGGCCCCGGGCGAGGTCGTCGACCACCTCACCGGCCTCGGCATGCCCGCCGACGCCGGTGAGGTGCACACCAGCGCCCAGGCCGGGGTGCAGCTGCTCAAGGACCGGCTCGAACCCGGCGCCGAGGTCCTCGTCGTCGGCACGGAGTCGCTCGCCGCCGAAGTGGCCGGAGCCGGCCTGAAGCCGGTGCGGGAGAACGGCGACGGCGTCCGGGCGGTCGTGCAGGGCCACTCGCCCGACAACACCTGGGCCGCGCTGGCCGAAGCCTGCCTGGCCATCCGCGCGGGCGCGCTCTGGGTGGCCTGCAACGTCGACGCCACCCTGCCCAGCGAGCGCGGGCTGCTGCCCGGCAACGGGTCGATGGTCGCCGCGCTGCGCACCGCCACCGACGTCGAGCCGCTCGTCGCCGGGAAGCCGCAGCCGCTGCTGTTCGAGACCGCGGCGAAGTCCGCCGGTGCGGAGCACCCCCTCGTCGTCGGGGACCGACTGGACACCGACATCGCCGGCGCGGTCGCCGCGGGCATCGACTCCCTGGTCGTCCTGTCGGGCGTCGCGACGCCGCAGCAGCTGATCGAGGCGATCCCGGCCGAGCGCGCCACCTACCTCGCCGAGGACCTCACCGCGCTCACCGAGCCGGGCGATGACCTCAAGATCGGCCCGCGCCCGGGCTGGTCCATCACGACGGAGAACGGTGTCCTGGAAGCGGCCGGCGACGGCGACGCCCTGGACCTGCTCCGCGCGCTCTGCCACACGGCCTGGGAGACCGGCGTCACCGGACTCGGCGGGGACGCCGAGTCACGGCTCGCCCGCGCCTGACTGATACCGTTCGTGACGTGCAGGATCACCCGTACCCCGTCCCGGGCCCGCCGCCCGGTTCGTTCTCGCAGCAGACCGACCCGCGGGCCGGCATCGACGAAGCCGTCGCCGGACTGGACGACCTCGACGCGCTTCCGCTCGCCGAGCACGTCGAGCGTTTCGACGCCGTGCACACCGAGCTGACGGTCGCCCTCTCCAGCATCGACAAGGTCTGACCACGGTGCCCAAGCGGGCGCGCCTCGACGCGGAACTGGTTCGGCGCGGCCTCGCCCGGTCGCGCGAGCAGGCCTCGGCCCTGATCACCGGCGGCAAGGTCACCGTGCGTGGCATGGTGGCCAGCAAGCCCGCCACCGGCGTCGAGACCGACGCGCCCATCGTGGTGAAGGACGAGGACGATCCCGGCTGGGCTTCCCGCGGCGCGCACAAGCTGCTCGGCGCCCTGGAGGCGTTCAGCGGCCTGAGCGTCGAGGGTAAACGCTGCCTCGACGCCGGCGCGTCCACCGGCGGCTTCACCGACGTCCTCCTCAGGAACGGCGCCGCGACCGTGATCGCCGCCGACGTGGGCCGCGGCCTGCTCGACTGGCGGATCCGCACCGACGAACGTGTAGTGGTCATGGACCGCACCAATGTTCGCAACCTCTCTCCCGACGACCTCGGCGGCCAGGTCGACCTCGTCGTCGGTGATCTCTCCTTCATTTCGCTCAAGCTCGTGCTGCCCGCGCTCGCCGCCTGCGCGCGCGACGGCGCCGACCTGGTGCCGATGGTGAAACCGCAGTTCGAAGTGGGCAAGGAGCGGCTCGGCAGCGGCGGGGTCGTCCGCGACCCGGAGCTGCGCGCCGAGTCGGTGCTCACCGTCATCGACGAGGCCGCGAAGCTGGGGCTCGCGCTGCGCGGCGTCACCGCGAGCCCGCTGCCGGGGCCGTCCGGGAACGTCGAGTACTTCGTGTGGCTGCGCAAAGAACACGTGGCCGAGTCCACTGTGGACGCGGTAGACAGGTCTGAGGCCGAGCGGCTCGTCCGAACCGCCGTCGAGGAAGGGCCCGCATGACCACTGAACGTGAAGTTCTGCTCATGGTGCACCCCGATCGCGAAGCGACGGGCGAGGCCGCGCGCGAGGTTTCGGCGCGCTTCGCCAAGGCCGGCATCCGGATCCGGGTGATCGAGGAAGACGTCTGCGCGCTCATCGACCCGGACCGGCACGGCGTCGGGTCGACCTGCACCGTCGTGGACCCGGACGACAACCCCGCCGACGGCGTCGAGCTGGTGTTCGTCCTCGGCGGCGACGGCACGCTGCTGCGCGCGGCCGAGCTGGCCCGCCCGGCCGGGGTGCCGGTGCTCGGCGTGAACCTCGGGCGCGTCGGCTTCCTCGCCGAAGCCGACTCGGACGCGCTGGCCGACACCGTGCAGCGGGTCGTCGACGGCGACTACCAGGTCGAAGAGCGGATGACCATCGACGTCACGGTCACCCACGACGGTGCCGAGGTCGCCCGCACCTGGGCGCTCAACGAGGCCAGCGTCGAGAAGAGCACGCGCGAGCGTGTCCTGGACGCGCTCATCGAGGTCGACGGCCGGCCGGTGTCCGCCTTCGGCTGCGACGGTGTGCTGTGCGCCACACCGACCGGTTCGACGGCGTACGCGTTTTCGGCGGGCGGCCCGATCATCTGGCCGGACGTCCAGGCGCTGCTGGTGGTGCCGAGCAACGCGCACGCGATGTTCGCGCGGCCGCTGGTCGTCTCGCGGAACTCGGTGATCACCGTCGGGATCGACCCTGACGGCTCGCCAGCCGTCCTGACCTGCGACGGCGGCCGGCTCATCGACCTGCCGCCGGGGGCCCGCGTGCGGGTGACGTGCGGCAAGACCCCTGTCCGGCTGGTCCGGCTGTGGGACGGGCCGTTCACCGACCGGCTGGTGCAGAAGTTCTCGCTCCCGGTGAAGAGCTGGCGAGAGCGGCACGCGCGCCCCTGCGAATAACCTCCGCCTTCCTCCCCACCGCCGCCCTCAACGGAGGCGCTTCGCGCCGCTGAGCCAACCGTTCGGCGATTCATTCGAACATATCGGCGACTCGCCGGGGTCCCGCGCGCGCAGAGTGTCGGTGGGGGCCGCTACGGTAGGCGGCGTGCTGGCCGAGATGCGCATCCAGGGCCTCGGAGTCATCGAGGACGCCCTGCTGGAACTGCACGCGGGCTTCACCGTCGTGACCGGTGAGACGGGTGCCGGGAAGACCATGGTCGTCACCGGGCTGCACCTGCTGTCCGGGGGCCGGGCCGAGGTGTCCAAGGTCCGGACGGGGATGCTCAAGGCGTTCGTGGAAGGACGGTTCACCTATTCCGGCGTCGAAGGCGCCGAACGCATCGTCACCGAATCGGGTGCCGACGTCGACGAGGACGGCAGCGTCATCGCGCTGCGGGCCGTCGCGGTCGACGGGCGCTCGCGCGCGCACCTGGGCGGCCGGTCGGTGCCGGTCGGCGTGCTCGCGGAGCTGTCCGAACAGCTGATCGCGGTGCACGGGCAGAACGACCAGCTGCGGCTGCTGCGCCCGAGTGAGCAGCGCGACGTGATCGACCGGTTCGCCGGTGACGCGGTGGGGAAGCCGCTGAGCGCGTACCGCGAGGTCCGCTCCGAGTGGCTGGCGGTGATCGCCGAGCTGACCGAGCGGTCGACGCGCTCGCGGGAGATGGCCCAGCAGGCCGACCTGCTCAAGCACGGGCTCACCGAGATCGACGCCGTCGCGCCGGAGCCGGGCGAGGACGTCGAGCTCACCACGCAGATCAAGCGGCTTGCGGCGGCCGACGAGCTGCGCGCGGCCGCCACCGAGGCGCACGTCGCGGTGTCGGGCTCGCCGGACGGCGACCCGGACGTCCCGAGCGCGATGGGGCTGGTCTCCGAGGCGCTGCGGCGGCTCTCGACGTCCGAAGACGGCGTGCTGCGCGAGCTGGCGCCGCGCCTGGAGGAGGCGTCGGTGCTGCTGGCCGACGTCGGGGCCGAGCTCGGCAGCTACGTCGAGACGCTGGACGCCGACCCAGCGTTGCTGGAGAAGGTCCTGGCGCGCCAGGGCGACCTCAAGCGGCTGACCCGCAAGTACGCGGCGGACGTCGACGGCGTGCTCGCCTGGGCCGACGACGCCCGGCGCCGCCTGGAGTCGATGGACACGTCGGAGGAGGCGCTCACCGAGCTGGCCCTGCGGCGCGACCAGCTCGCGGTGCAGCTGGCCGCGCACGCCGCCGAAGTGTCGGCCGCGCGCGAAAAGGCAGCGGCCGAGCTGGCGGCGGAGATCACGCGCGAGCTGTCCGGGCTGGCGATGGGCCAGGCCGCGATCGACGTGACGGTCGAGCAGCGCCCCGCCGAGCGCGGCGACACGCACGCACTGACCCTCGACGGCCGCGCGGTGCACGCGGGCCCGGACGGCGTCGACGACGTCGAGCTGCTGCTGCGGGCCCATGACGGCGCGCCGCCGCTGCCGGTGCACAAAGCCGCGTCGGGGGGCGAGCTGTCGCGGGTGATGCTGGCGATCGAGGTGGTCCTCGCGCACGCGGACACGGTGCAGACCCTGGTGTTCGACGAGGTCGACGCGGGGGTCGGCGGCCGGGCGGCGGTCGAGATCGGCCGCCGGCTGGCGCGGCTGGCCCGGACGCACCAGGTCCTCGTCGTGACGCACCTGCCGCAGGTCGCGGCGTTCGCGGACCAGCACCTGGTGGTGGACAAGGGACACACCGGCGGGGTGACGCGCAGCGGGGTCAAGAACCTGAGCCAGTCCGAGCGCGTCAACGAGCTGGCGCGGATGCTCGCCGGGATGGACGACACGGAGACGGGCCGCGCCCACGCCGAGGAGCTGCTCGCGACCGCGGAGAAGGCCAAGGCGGAGCCCGCCCCGAAACCCAAGCGGGCCAAGAAGAAGTAACCGCGGGTCCGGTGAGAGGTCTTGGATGAGTCGTTCAGGACCTCCGAAGACCTGAATGAAGCTCATTCACGACGCCGGGGGCGGGCCGTCCTCGAGGTTCGTGGTGATGCCGCGGAAGACCTCCGCCAGCACCCGCGCCTGCTCGGGACTCACCTGGGCGGCGAAGTGGCGCTCGACGCCGCGGACGTGCGTCGGCCACGCCTTCTCCAGCGCGGCCAGGCCTTCCGGCGTCAGCACCACCAGCGTGGACCGGCGGTTGGCCGGGTCCGGCTCGCGCCGCGCGTACCCCGACCGCTCGAGGCCGTCCACGATCCGGGTCAGCCCGCTCGCGCTGTGCACCAGCGCCGCCGCCAGATCCTTCATGTGCAGCCGGCGGCCGGGGGCCTCCGAGAGCTGGACCAGCGCGTCGTAGGTCCGGTGCGTCATCCCGTGCTCGGCCCGCAGCTCCGCGTCCAGCACCCTCAGCAGCAGCGCCGACGAGCGCAGGAATCCCCGCCACGCGGCGTCGTGCTCTCGGGACAGGCTCACTCCGGGAATACTACTCATGCGGACAGTCGTTGTGCGGACTGTTCGCATGCGAAGAAAGGACCTGTGATGCGCGCGGTCGTACTCCGAGAACCCGGTCCCGTCGAGAACCTCGAGCTGACGGACCTCCCGTTGCCTGAGCCGAAGCCGGGCTGGGTGCGGATCGCCGTCCAGGCGTTCGGCCTCAACCGGTCCGAGCTGCACACGCGCCTGGGCCTGGCCGAGGGCGTCACGTTCCCGCGCGTGCCCGGCATCGAAGCCGTCGGCGTGGTCGACGCCGACCCCAGCGGCGAATTCGAGCCCGGGCAGCAGGTCGCGACCATGATGGGCGGCATGGGCCGCACCTTCGACGGCGGCTACGCCGAATACACCGTGGTGCCGAAGGGGCAGGTCATCCCGTTCCGCTCGGACCTGCCGTGGGAGGTGCTCGGCCAGGTTCCCGAGACGCTGCAGACCGCGTACGGCTCGCTCACCACCGGCCTCGACCTGCGCGAAGGACAGACCCTGCTGATCCGCGGCGGGACGTCCGCGCTCGGGTTCGCCACCGCGGCCCTGGCGAAGGACCTCGGCGCCACCGTCTTCGCCACCACCCGGCAGCCGGAAAGGCTCGAAACCCTGCGCGAACACGGCGTCGACCACCCCCTGCTCGACGACGGCGACGTCGCGGACCAGGTCCGGAAAATCGTGCCCGACGGGGTCGACGCGGCCCTCGAGCTCGTCGGGACCCCGACCTTGCCGGACACCCTGAAGGCCACCCGTGTGCACGGCACGGTCTGCTTCACGGGCATGTTGTCGAACCAATGGACGATCTCGAACTTCTATCCGATCGGCTACCTTCCCGCCGGGGTGCGGTTGACCGCTTATGGTGGTGAGGCGGACGACCTGCCCGCCTCCGTCCTCCAGCGCCACCTCGACCGGATCGCCGCCGGCGAAACGAGTCTCGGCCCGGCGAAGGTGTACGCGATGACGGAGATCCGGCAGGCGCACGACGACTTGGAACACAACCGGACGGCGGGCAAGCTCGTCGTGCTGACCGGCCGAGCGGAGGGAGCCGCCCCGTGATCCTGCCGCCGCCCGCCGACGTCGAAGCCCAGCTGGCCGCCGCCCGCCGCGACGGCGACCTCGACCGCTACCTCGGCCTGCTGGCCGGGGAAGAGCTGTTCGTCCCGATCCGGCGGGTCGACGCCCGCAGCATCCTCGACGAGCGGGCGGAGACCTTCCCCAACGTCTACTTCGAGACGGGTGGCGACGAGTTCCTGCAGGTCTTCACCCGCGGCGCGCTGCCCGACCTCGGCCCGGACGTCGTCGCCATGGGCGGCGCGCTGGACTGGGCGGTGGACGGTGTCGGGCGGCACGAGCGGGTCGTGTTCAACCGCGGCACGCGCAGCGAGTGGCGGCTGCCGGGCGCGACCCTGCAGCCGTGGCTCGACGCGCACCATGACGAAGTCACCCCGCTGGAGGAGCAGGTCGAGCGGCTGATCACCGCGCCGTACGGGCACCTCGAAGGGCCGATCGCGCACGCGCTGGCCTGCGGCGCGCACCTCGCGGTGCTCAACGCGGTGCCGTGGAACGTGCTCGACGCGCGCCGCCACGACTACGTCGCCGAGGTGCGGGGCCTGCGGGACTGGTGGGGCGTGCCGGACCCGCCGGCGTGGCGCGCGACGATGGCCGACCTGATCGGGGACGGCTACGCGCTGACGCCCGGCAACCTCGTGCTCATGCTGCGGCTTCGGTTCGCCGCCGAGTACGGCCTGCGCAATGGCGAGTTCGACCCGCTGATCTGGGCGGAACTGGTGGACCGGTGGTGCGCGGAGAACGACGCCGCGGACCAGGCCGACGAACTGCGGGACACCGTCCGCCGGGTGTCGCGCTGCGAGCAGCGCCTGCGCGCCGACGGCCTCGTCGATGCGGACGGGTTCGTCACGACGGCGCTGTCGTGGGACGTCGGCCGCGCGGTCAACATCGCCCGGTGGGGTCTCGCCGCCGGTTATTGCGACGCGCTGACAGCGGAGCTGATGGTGCTCGAAGCCGGTTCGCTCGCGCGCCGCTACCACCAGTCATGGGCGGACCTGTCGGCCGGGTACGTCATGGGCCGCGTGCTGCACGCCGAGGACGACGAGTTCGGTGAGTGGTACGCGGCGGCCGTGCGGGTCCACCACCAGCTCCTTCAGGACCCGGCGAGCCCCTGGGTGAACCTCGGTTTCGGGTCCCTTTCGGAGGAATCGGAGGCCTGACCCGCGCGGGGGATACGCGACCCGGCTCACCACAACGAGTCACGCCTGCTACGGCGTGGCGTCCGTTGTCCCACGAGCAAATTTGTCACCATCGGCCACATGAAGCTCACCGGCTTGCTCACGCGGAACCAAGAACCCCTCCCGGGGATCACCGGGGTCGCCCGGGTCGACCGCCGCACCCGGGAGCTGCTGCGCCGGATCAGTCCCGGCGACATCGTCGTGCTCGACCAGCTGGACCTCGACCGCGCGACGGCCGACGCCCTGGTCGAGGCCGAGGTCGCCGGCGTGGTCAACGCTTCGCCGTCGATCTCCGGCCGGTTCCCGAACATGGGCCCCGAGATCCTCGTCGCGGCCGGTGTCCCGCTGGTCGACTCGGTCGGTGGCGAGCTGCTGCGCACGATCAAGGACGGCACGAAGCTGCGGCTGCACGACGGCGTCGTGTACGTCGGCGAGCGCCAGGTCGCCTCCGGCATCGAGCAGACCGCCGACAGCGTCGCGGACCAGATGATCGAGGCCAAGGCCGGGATGTCGACGCAGCTGGAGGCGTTCTCGGCGAACACCATCGAGTTCCTGCGCCGCGAGCGCACGCTGATCCTCGACGGCGTCGGCGTGCCGGAGCTGAAGGTGCCGCTGCGGGACCGGCACGTGCTGGTCGTCGCGGGCGGCAACGGGCACGCCGAAGACCTGAAGAAGCTCAAGAAGTACGTCGCCGAGCACCGGCCGGTGCTGATCGGCGTCGACGCGGGTGCCGACACGCTGCGCGTGCAGGGCTACAAGCCGGACGTCATCGTCGGCGACCCCACCGGCATCGGCACCACCACGCTGCGCGGCGGCGCGGAGGTCGTGGTGCCCGCCCAGCCGGACGGGCACGCCCCCGGCGTCTCGCGGATCCAGGACCTCGGCATCGGTGCGGTGACGTTCCCGGCGTCGGGCAACGCCGAGGACCTCGCGCTGCTGCTGGCCGACGCGCACGGCGCGAGCCTGGTCGTCACGGTCGGCTTCCAGGCCACCCTGCGCGAGTTCCTCGACCACGGCCGGTCCGGGTCGAACCCGTCGACGTTCCTGACCCGGCTCAAGCTCGGCACGAAGCTCGTCGACGGGAAGGCGGTGGCGACGCTGCACCGCAGCCGGGTGTCGATCGGCGCGGTCGTGCTGCTCGTGCTCGCCGCGGTCGTGGTCGTCGCCGCGGCCCTGCTGGTGTCCGACGTGGGCTCGGTCTACCTGGACTGGCTCCGGCACACCTGGAATTCGCTCGCTGCCTGGGGCAAGGGATTGTTCACGTGATTTCGCTGCGCTACCACGTCGTTTCCATCGCCGCCTGCTTCCTCGCGCTCGCCGTCGGCGTCGTGCTCGGTTCGACGGCGCTCAACGGTTCGCTGCTGTCCGGGCTGGCGGGGGAGAAGAAGGACCTCGGCAGCCAGGTCTCCGACCTCGAGGCGCAGCGCAACGCGCTCGACGCCCGGCTGGCCGACGCGGACGCGTTCGCCGGCTCGATGGGGCCGAAGGTCGTCGCCGGGGCGTTGGACAAGCGGTCGGTGGTGCTCGTGACCACCGAGGACGCGCGCCCGGCCGACCGGGACGCGCTCAAGCAGCTGATCGGCCAGTCCGGTGCTTCGGTGACCGGTGAGGTGCAGCTGACGGCCGCGTTCGCCGACCCGGAAAAGGCCGACCAGCTCCGTGACGTCGTCACGCGCCTGCAGCCGGCCGGCTCGAAGTTCCCGACCGCGGGCGACTCCGGCACGCTCGCCGGCGCGCTGCTCGGTTCGGTGCTGCTGCTGGACAAGACCACGGCGAAGCCCCAGTCCTCCGGCGAGGAGCTGGCGGCCGCGATCGGCGGGCTCACCGACGGCGGATTCGTCAAGGCGGGCCAGGAGGTCAAGCCGGCGCAGCTGGCGATCGTGCTGACCGGGGCTCAGGCGAGCGGCGACAGCGCGGGCGACCGCGCGGCGACGATCGCCCGGTTCGCCACGCAGCTCGACCGCAGCGGCGCGGGCACGGTCCTGGCCGGCGACGCCGGTTCCGCGGAGGGGACGGGCGCGCTGGGCGTGGTCCGCGCGGACACGTCGTCGACGTCGATCCTGTCCACTGTGGACAACGTGGACAGCTCGGCCGGGCGGGTGAGCACGGTGCTGGCGCTGAAGGAACAGCTCGACGGCGGCGCCGGCCGCTACGGCATCGCGGGCAACGCGCAGGCCCCCGCGCCCGGTGTCGGCGCCCCCAACGGCAACTGACGTCGGGGTTCAGCCAGGTCCGTGAATGTCGCATTGAGGGACTCTGAGTCCCTCAATGCGACATTCACGGACTTTCGGCAGGGTGCTCAGTCGGCGAGCCAGAGCGCCGGGACGTTCGGCGGTTCCCAGCCCACCAGTGAGGTGTGGGCTTGGCGGCACGTGTACGTGATGCCGTTGTAGGTCACCTTCGCGCCCGTCGCGTACGCCGTGTTCGGTGCCCACGCGGGGATCGAAGGCGGCGTCGTGGGGGTGGTCGTAGGCGGTGTGGTGGGCGTGGTCGGAGTTGTCGGCGTCGTAGGAGTGGTGGGTGGCGTCGTGGTCGGCGGTGCCGAGCAGTTCGGCGTCGAGGCCGCGAGGCCGTCGACCACCGCGTGGAACAACGTCGACCCCGGGTCCAGGTCGTAGAGCGAGAACATCATCGCGCCGCCGAGACCCGTGCAGTGGATGTAGTCCGTGCGTGCCTTGACCGACTGCGCCGACGAGCCGCCGTAGAAGTTCGTCCCGTCGTAGAACCAGGCCGACTGCGTGACCGGGTCCCAGTAGGTGTCCACCGGGTTGTCGACGACACCGGACAGTTCCTTGTACATCGCGACACCGGGGACGTTGCCGCTCAGCGTGTGCCCGGGGGACGGACCCGAAGCGGACTGGTACAGCCCGTGGTTCGCCCCGGCCGGCACGCCGGTCCAGCCGCGGTAGTAGAACGGGATGCCCAGGGTGAGCTTGGCCGCCGGGAAGCCGCCCGCGATGCCGTACGCGCTGTTGCCGTGCAGGTAGTCCTTGATCACCGAATCGATCGTGTACTTCTCGGTGCCGGGCGGGATCGTGCCCGACGGGTCACCCGGCGACGAGTACAGCGGGTCCTGGAAGTTCGTCGGCCCGGTCGCGTCCCACGCGCCGTGCATGTCGTAGGTCATCGCGTTGCCGAAGTCCAGGTACTGCCCGATCCGGTCGGTCTGGATCTTCGCGATCTTGTCCTGACCGCCGGGGAGCGCGGCCGAGAGCGCGTAATGCTTGCCGCCCAACGCGTCCAGCTCGGTGCGGAACTCGGCCATCAGCGCGGTGTAGTTCGCCGTGTCGGCCGCGCTGTAGTGGTTGCCGACGTGGCCGGTGGGTGAGCCCGGGTACTCCCAGTCGATGTCGATGCCGTCGAAGATGCCCGCCGCGGTGCCCGGGCCGCCGTAGCCGCCGGACGCCGGGATGTTGCCCTTGATGAACATGTCGAGGCACGAGCTGACGAACTTCTTGCGCGACGCGTCGCTCGCGGCGGCGTCGGAGAAGTACTTCGAGTACGTCCAGCCGCCGATCGACAGCAGCACCTTGAGGTTCGGGTGCCGCGCCTTGAGCTCCTGCAGCTGGTGGAAGTTGCCGGCGATCGGCTGGTTCCAGGTGTCGGCGGTGCCGTCGACGCTGATGTCGGAGCCGAACGTCTTCTGGTAGTCGGCGAACTGGTCCTCGGCGCCGTCGCCGGCGTTCGGGTCGCTCTCGCCACCGGGGTCCGGGGTCGTCGCTTTCGTGGCTTCGAAGCAGGTGAGGGTGCCCGGGTCGATGTTCTCGAAGTCGTAGAGCAGGTAGTCGAGGTTGCCGGCGATCGCGTCGACGTTCTTCAGGTAGTAGGCGTTCTGGTAGATGCTCCACTGGTCGTAGTAGGCGATCCGGACCCCGCCGGAGGTGGCGGCGGCCGCGTCCGGGGTCGCCGGGCCGGCGACGGTCAGCGCACCGATCACGACGGCGGCGGCCGCGGCGGCGACCAGGGCGAATCTTCGCTGCATGGGCGTCTCCTCGCGCAGGCGGACGGCCCTCTCCCGGGCCGCGACGGCGCGGGAGAGGGCGTACGCGACGGTTCTTCACGAAGCGGGTCCGGCCCCGGTCATGAATGTGCGCGCGGGGAAACCGAGTGTCAATACTTTGGACTAGACCAATTACGAACGACGTGCGCTATGGGACGTCGTGTCCGGATTTCCCGGCGAAGGTCGGGTTACTTGAGCGGCGGGTCGAGCGGGAAGCACGACACGCGCACCGGCCACGTGTCGCCACCCGCGGGCAGCGGCATCTTCTTCAGCGCGGCGGCCGCGTCGGTGTCGTGCGCCTCCTCGGCCGCGGCGTGGAAGATGTCCGCCGCGATCGACTGGTCGAACACGCCGATCTGCTGGTGCGGCCAGCCCGCGGCGCCCTGCAGCGCACCCGGGATCAGCTGGTCGACGACCTTCCGCAGCGTCACGCCGTTCGGCGCCCGGTACTTCCAGACGTCGACGCCGAGGTTCTTCCCGAGCTCCGCCATCCGGCCCCACGCGGTGAGGTTGAAGTTGACGTAGTGCCAGGACATCGTCCGGGACAGCTCGAGCGGCTGGCTGCCGTCGGCGGCGAACTGCACCGGGAACCGCTTCTGCTCCGCGTCGAGCACGATCTTGCGCGCGGTGTCCCGCTTGCCCAGGTACACCGCGATCGTCGCGTTCTGCATGTCGAGGAACGTGCCGTGGTTGTTGGTGGCGGCCAGTTCCAGCTTGGCCTGCGGACTGGTCTGCATCCAGTCGAGGTACTGCGCGAGCCACGCCTTGATCCCGGAGCGGTCCTGGCCGGTCCAGCCCGGTGCGCCGCCGTCGAGCAGCGCGAAGGTGTCGAGGAGCTGGCTGAACGACTGGGTCGAGTCGATGATCCCGGTGCCGCTGATCGTCGTCTTGCACGGGATGATCTGCGAGTGCGTCATGTTCGGGTCCATCCTGGTGGCCGGGTCGAGGAACCAGGTCCGGATGTCCAGCGCCGCCCGCTTCGCGTACTTCGCGTCGCCGGTGTAGTACCAGGCGAGCGAGAGGTAGTACATCGCGTCCCAGGCCCACATCCGGTACGTGTGGTCGGTGATCGCGTCGGCCTCCGGGTTGCGCTGGCCGTCCTTGCTGACGTAAGGGCAGCCCTGCGGGTTCTCCGGCGTCTTCTCACTCGCCCACCAGTACGGCGCCTGGCTCATGTAGTCGTGCTTGTCGCCGCTCGGCGGCGCGGACGGCTTGTCCATGACCGACCACGGGCCGGCGGTCAGCGCGGTGTTCGCCTTGTCCAGCACGGCTTTCAGCGCGTCCCGCTGGGCGCTGGAGGCGTGGCCGCTCCGGACGGCCTGCCGGATCGCCGCGAGCTTGCCGCCGTCGGTGAGGACGGTGTGCGGTGGCGACGCGGCCACCGCCGTCCCGCTGACCGGGACCAGGATCATGCTCGCCGACAGCGCCAGCGCGCCCAGAACGCGGAGCCTTCGCACCTTCGACCGCCCTTCGGGGACGCCAGGATCCCCACTCGTCACCGGGCGGCGGTACGGCGTGTGGCGTCGGCGATTCTTGCTGTGCGAGCGGCCGGGTGTCAATCGGGCCAGGTGCGCCGCTTGGCCAGCGGCTTGGCGTACGAGCCCGCGCGGCTGGTCTTGAGACCCAGCGCCACGAGCGACTCGGCGAGCCGGACCGCCGCGGCGACGCCGTCGATCACCGGGATGTCCAGCATCGTCGCGATCTTCCGGTCGAGCCCCGTCATCCCGGCGCAGCCCAGCACCAGCACCTCCGCCCCGGCGTCCCGGGCTCGGCGGCCGGCGGTCAGCAGGGCCGATTCCGTGCGGCGTTCGTCCGTCAGCTCCAGCACGCCGAGCCCGGCGCCGGTGACCGTGACGCAGTTCTGGGCCACCCCGGCCGCGTGCAGGCTGTCCTCGATCAGCCCGCACGTCCGGTCCAAAGTGGTCACCACGCCGTAGCGGCGGCCGAGCAGGCAGGCCAGGTGCGCGGCCGCTTCGGTGATGTCGACGACCGGGACGTCCACCAGTTCGCGCGCGCCCTCGCGGCCGTGCTCGCCGAACCCGGCGAGCACGACCGCGTCGAACGGTTCGTCCAGGCCCCGCAACAGGTCCAGTACGGCCGCGGCGGACAGGAAGCTGTCCAGCCAGCCCTCGGCCGACTCCGGACCCCACTTCGGTGTCCTGGCCAGGATTTCGGTGCCGGGGCTCGCGGCCGCACGGGCCCCGGCTTCGATCTCCTTCGTCATCGCCTCGGTGGTGTTGCAGTTGGTGACGACGATCCTCATCGGTGCTTCCTCGAGACCCCGAAGTACAGCAGCGCCGACGACGCCGTGCCGATGAACCACGAGTACGGCGCGGCCGGGGCGAAGAACGGCACCAGCGCGATCACCGCGGCCAGCGCGGCGGTGGGGAAGAACGTCACGAGCGCACGCGGGTTGACCCGCGGGTAGGCGCCGCCGTCGACGAACAGCTGCGCGACATCCACCTTGCCGCGCCGGATCAGGTAGTAGTCGACGATCATGATCCCGAACAGCGGCCCGAGGAACGCGCCGAGCCCGCCGAGGAAGTAGTTGACGACCGCCGGCGACGAGTACAGCTTCCACGGCAGCACGCACAGCGCGGCCACCGCGCTGATCAGCCCGCCGATGGTGAACGTGATCCGCTTCGGCCAGATGTTGGCCAGGTCGTAGGCGGGGGAGACGAAGTTGGCGACGATGTTGACGCCCATGGTGGCGATGGCGAACGTCAGCGCGCCGACGATCAGCACCGGCGTGCTGTGCACCTTCGCCAGCAGTTCGGCCGGGTCGGTGATCGCTTCGCCGAACACCTGCATGCTGCCCGCGGTCACGATCACCGACAGCAGCGCGAACGCCGTCGAGTTGATCGGCAGGCCCCAGAAGTTGCCGCGCTTCACCGTCTTCTGGTCCGGGGCGTTGCGGGAGAAGTCGCAGAAGTTCAGCATCAGCGTGCCGTAGGTGGCCAGGATCAGCCCGGCCGCGCCGAACCACTGGCGGATCTGCTCGCCCGTCGACAGCTGCTTCGGGCTGCTGGTCAGCGAGATGTGCCAGTTGCCGGCGGCGAGGATCCACACCGCGAGGGCGATCATCACGACCCAGATGGCGGGGCCGCACCAGTCCTGGAACTTGCGGACCGACTCCATGCCGCGCGTCAGGATGAGCGCCTGGACCGCCCAGAGCGCGACGAAGCAGATCCAGCCGAGCGCGTGCAGGCCGAGGAAACCGTGTTCGGTCAACGGTTTCAGGCCCGGGTCGATGGTGAGCACGAGCAGTGTGATGGCGACGCTCGCGAGGTAGGTCTGGATGCCGTACCAGAAGATCGCGATGATCGCGCGGATCAGCGCGGGCAGGTTGGCGCCGAACGTGCCGAAGCTGATCCGCGCGACGACCGGGAACGGGACGCCGGTGCGCTGGCCGATCCGGCCCATCAGGTTCATGCCGAAGTAGATGATCACGAAGCCGAACAGCAGGGCGGTGAACACCTGCCAGGCCGACAGGCCGAGCACGAAGAGCCCGGCCGCGAAGGTGTAGTTGCCGAGGTTGTGCACGTCCGACATCCACAGGGCGAAGATGTCGTAGACCTTCCAGCGGCGGTCCTTCGCCGGGGCCAGGTCTTCGTTCCAGAGCCGGGGATCCGGCAGCGTGGTCGTGTCTTGCTGGGATTCGGTGAGCGGGGCGGCGGTCAAGGCGGGCCTCCGATCTACGGATTCCTTCGGGGGTTCCGGGTGGCGGAGCCCCCGGCCGGGGCGAAGCCCCGCGTGTCACAGTGCAGCGACGGCGATTTGGGATACCAAAATTTGGCATCCCAAATATCACCCCGATGTCCGCCCCCGTCAACCCTCCGGTCGTTAAACTCGGGTTACGGAAGGTTGCGTAGCCTTCCGTGAGAGGGGAGTCGGTGACGACGGCGAGCGAGCGGCAGCCCCTCGCGGCCACCCGGCAGCGGGTGCGCGACGAGCTGCGCGAACGGATCCTGACCGGCCGTCTCCGTCCCGGCGACCGGCTGGTCGAGCGCGAGCTGGCCGAGGACCTCGGGGTGTCCAGGGTGCCGGTCCGCGAAGCGATCCGCAGCCTCGAGGCCGAAGGCTTCCTCGTCGAGCAGTCGGCGCGCCGGATCGTCGTCCGGCAGCTCGCGCGCGTCGACGTCGAGGAGCTGTTCGACGTCCGCGAGGCGTTGGAGGGACTCGCCGCGGGGCGCGCCGCCGAACGGGTGGGAGCGCAGGAGCTGAAGCGGCTCGAGCGGACGCTCGCCGACGCCGCCCGCGCGACGGCCCGCGGCGACGCCGCCCGGATCACCGTGCTCAACTCGCGCTTCCACGACGAGATCGTGGCCATCGCGGGCAACGCGCTGCTGACCACGATGCTGCAGCCGTTGCAGGGCAGGCTCCGCTGGCTCACCAGCCAGAACGAGCACTGGACCGAGCTGCTCGACGAGCACCGCCGGCTCTACGACGCGATCGCGTCGGGCGACGCGGACCGCGCGCACGCCGAAGCCGTCGAGCACGTGCGGGTCAACCGCGAGGTGACGCTGAAGTCCCTCTTCGGCGACGAGCGGGATCAGGAAGAGGCGACGGCCGGCTCGAGGTAGGGCGTCACGTTCCGCAGGGCGCGCTCGACGTACTCGTCCTTCTCGCCGACCGGAGCGACGTAGTGCAGGGCGTGCTCGGCCGCTTCGAGGCCGTGGAGCCGGGCGAGGACCCACGCCGCGAGGTACGCCGAGGCGAGGCAGCCGCCTGCGGTGGCGAGCGTGCCGCGGGCGAAGAACGGCTGGTTCAGCACCTCGACGCCGGCCGCGAGCACCCACGGCTTCGTCGTCAGGTCGGTGCAGGCGGGCACGTCGTCGAGCAGTCCCAGCCTGGCCAGGACGAGCGTGCCCGAGCACTGCGCGGCGAGCAGTTGCCGGGCGGGATCGAGCCGCGCCAGGGTGCTCATGATCGCGGGGTCTTCGACGACCTCGCGGGTCTTCGAGCCGCTGCCGACGATCACGGCGTCGGCCGTGCAGGCCTCCTCCAGGCCGATCATGGCGTCGATCGTGACGCCGTTCATCGACGTCACCCGCGGGGCCGGGCTTGCGATCGACACCCGCGAACCGGGCGCCCGGTTGAGGACGCCGAGCGCGATGAGCGAGTCGAGTTCGTTGTAGCCGTCGAAGGTCAGGATCGCGGTGTGCATGCCCGCACGCTAGGACCGCCGATCCAGGACAGTCCACAAATTGTCCTGCCTACAATCGCGGCGTGCGGGTGCCGAAGTACAAGGTCGTCGTGGACGCGTTCGCGGCGAAGATCCGCGGCGGGCAGTGGCCGGCCGGCACCCGGCTGCCCACCCACCGCCGGCTCGCGGCCGACGAAGGCATCGCCGTCGTGACGGCGTCCCGGGTGTACGCCGAGCTCGAAGCGATGGGCCTGGTCAGCTGCGAGCAGGGGCGGGGCACGTTCGTCCGCGACCTCGCCGCCGGCGACGGCGCCGACGAACGCTCGGTCGCGGCCGACGCCGTGGACCTCAGCTTCAACTCGCCGTCGATCCCCGGCCAGGCCGACCTGCTGCGCCAGGCGCTGCGGGACCTCGCGACGGCCGGGGACCTCGACGCGCTGCTGCGCTACCAGCCGCACCGGGGGCGCGCGGACGACCGGGCCGCCGTCGCCCGCCACCTGCGTCGGCGCGGGCTCGAAGCCGGCCGCGAGCGCGTGCTGATCGTCGACGGCGCGCAGCACGGGCTGGCGGTGACGGCGATGGCGCTGCTGCGGCCCGGCGACGTCGTCGCGGTGGACGCCCTCACCTACCCGGGGTTCCGGGTGCTCGCGCGCACGCTCGGGCTCGACCTCGCGCCGCTCCCGGTGACCGCCGAGGGGCCCGACCTCGACGCGCTCGACCGGCTGTGCCGCCGTCGCCGGGTCCGCGCGCTGTACGCGATGCCGACCCTGCACAACCCGCTGGGCTGGGTGCTCGCCGCCGAGCAGCGCGCGCGGCTCGCCGAGATCGCCCGGCGGCACGGGCTGACGATCATCGAGGACGGGTCGTACGCCTACCTCGCCGAGGACGCGCCCCCGCCGTTGGCGATGCTCGCGCCGGAAGCCACCGTCCACGTTTCGGGGCTGTCGAAGAGCGTCGCGACCGGGTTGCGCTTCGGGTTCGCTGTCGCGCCGGCCGGGCTCGTGCCGGCGCTCGAAAGCGCGATCCGGGCCACGACGTGGAACACGCCCGCCCTGACCGCGGCCATCGCGCGCCGATGGCTCGACGACGGTACCGTGGCACGCTTGGAGGTCCGCAAGCGCGAAGACGCGCGACAGCGGCAGGCACTCGCCTCGGAGGTGCTGGCCGGGCTTCCGTGGACCGGGCACCCGTCGTCGTACTTCCGGTGGCTGCCGCTCGCCCGCGACTCCCGGCCGGACCGCATCGTGGCGGCGCTCGCCCGGCGGCGCGTCGCGGTCTCCACGGCCGAGCCGTTCGCGACGACCCCGGCGGTGCCGCAGGCGCTCCGGCTGGCGCTGGGCTCGGTGGGACACGCCGAACTCCGCGACGCGCTTTCGGCGGTCCGGCAGGAGGTCGAGCAGGAGGTTTTCCGCTGATCACGGCGGGATGACGAAGGTCACGCTCGGTGCCGGAGAGCTCACGTATTAACATGATCGGCGGGTCCTCGCTCCGTGAGCGGGAGTGGCATATCCAACAGCCCGCGGGACCTCCGCCAACAGGCGCTTCCCAGTGCCTTCATGGGAAATTCACAGAATGGGTGGCAAGTCTGACAACGTGAACCACGCCGACGACGGTGCCGGAACGGCGGCACGATGACGACTGCCCAGGCCACTCTCGAAGCTCCCTCCCGGATCGCGAGACCGGGTGGGAAAGCGCCGTACCTGCACCAGATCGACCTGTTCCGATTGGTCACGTTCGCCTGCGTGATCCTCATCCACGTGGTCGGCGCGACCAACTTCGCGCAGGACGTCGGCGCCAACGCCGTCGAGACTCCGCTGCACTTCACGCGGGAGGCGTTCTTCGCGCTGACCGGGTTCGTGCTGGTGTTCCAGAACCGCGGCCGCGAGATCACCCCCGGCGACTTCTGGCGCCGCCGGCTGCCGCTGGTCGCGACGCCGTACCTGGCCTGGTCGATGTTCTTCTGGGCGTTCTCGCTGGTCACCGGCACGCAGCAGCCGGACTCGCTCGAGGCGTCGATGCGCCTGCTGGTCAAGGACCTCGTCACCGGCGGCGCCTGGTACCACCTGTACTTCCTGCTCGTGACGATGCAGGTGTACCTGCTGTTCCCGGTGCTGATGAAGCTGTTGCGCGCGACCGCGGGAAAGCACAAGTGGCTGCTGCTCGGCAGCGGGGTGCTGCAGGTCGGCGTGACGCTGTTCATGACCTACCAGCCGTTCGGCGTCGGCTACGAGACGATCACCCACCTGTACGCCACGCTGCTGCCGTACCAGTTCTACACCGTGTTCGGCGCCGTGGTGGCCATGCACTTCGAGGCCGTGCACGCCTGGGTCGGCCGGCACCGGCTGCTGCTCGGCGGCGCGCTCGTGGCGGTGCTCGCCGGCACCGAGTGGTACTACCTGCGCACCGTCCACAGTGGAACGTTCCCGCAGGTGGCCAGCGACCCGTTCCAGCCCTACCTGATCCCGTGGTGCGTCACCGTCATCGCGGCGATCTACGCGTTCGCCACCTGGTGGGCGGGCCGCCGCCGGGACGGCAGCCGGGGCGCCCGGGTGGTCTCGTGGGCGGCGAACCGGTCGTTCAGCGTGTTCCTCGTCCATCCGCTGGCCCTGGCCCTCCTGGGCCCGGCGATCCCGCACGTGGCCGAGCGCTTCGGCGCACCGTGGCTGAGCGTGATCATCTACGTGGCCACGATCGCGCTGACGATCGTGATCGTCGAGGCGTTGCGCCGCCTGCCGGGCAGCCGCGCGCTCACCGGGCGCCCGCGCCTGCGTCCGGCGAAGGCCGCCGCCTGACTCACCCCTGCGGGTGGTCAAGGGCACAAAAGACAGTTCGGGCATGTCCCGGCGAGCGGTTCGGCCGGCTTGGGATATGCTGGCGGCCCGTGGGACTTCAGTCGCGGGCTACCAAGTACGTATTTGTCACCGGAGGCGTCGCCTCCTCTCTGGGTAAGGGACTCACGGCTTCCAGCCTGGGACAACTCCTTACCGCGCGCGGGCTTCGCGTCACGATGCAGAAGCTCGATCCGTACCTCAACGTCGACCCCGGGACGATGAACCCGTTCCAGCACGGTGAGGTGTTCGTCACCGACGACGGCGCCGAGACCGACCTCGACATCGGGCACTACGAGCGCTTCCTCGACCGCGACCTCGACGGCAAGGCCAACGTCACGACCGGCCAGGTCTACTCCGAGGTGATCGCCAAGGAGCGCCGCGGCGAGTACCTCGGCGACACCGTGCAGGTCATTCCGCACATCACCGACGAGATCAAGGCCCGGATCACCGCGGCCGCCGAGCCGGACGAGGCCGGGACCGCCCCGGACGTCGTCATCACCGAGGTCGGCGGCACGGTCGGCGACATCGAGTCCCTGCCGTTCCTGGAGGCCTGCCGCCAGGTCCGCCACGACGTCGGCCGCGACCACTGCTTCTTCCTGCACGTCTCGCTGGTGCCGTACCTGGCGCCGTCGGGCGAGCTCAAGACGAAGCCGACCCAGCACTCGGTCGCCGCGCTGCGCAACATCGGCATCCAGCCCGACGCGCTGGTCTGCCGGGCCGACCGCGAGATCCCCGAGGACCTCAAGCGCAAGATCGGCCTGATGTGCGACGTCGACACCGAGGCCGTCATCGCCTGCCCCGACGCGCGGTCCATCTACGACATCCCGAAGGTGCTGCACGGCGAGGCGCTCGACGCCTACGTCGTCCGCCGCCTCGGGCTGCCGTTCCGCGACGTCGACTGGACGGTGTGGGGCGACCTGCTCGACCGGGTGCACAACCCGAGCGAGACCGTGCGGGTCGCCGTCGTCGGCAAGTACATCGACCTGCCGGACGCCTACCTGTCGGTCACCGAGGCGCTGCGCGCGGGCGGGTTCGCCCACCGCGCCAAGGTCGAGATCGTCTGGGTCGCCTCCGACGACGCGCAGACCGCGTCCGGTGCGGCATCGGTGCTGTCCGATGTGGACGGTGTGCTGATCCCGGGCGGCTTCGGCATCCGCGGCATCGAGGGCAAGGTCGGCGCGATCGAGTACGCCCGCACCCGCGGCGTGCCGCTGCTCGGGCTGTGCCTCGGCCTGCAGTGCATGGTCATCGAGGCGGCCCGGCACCTGGCCGGCATCGCCGACGCCGGGTCGTCGGAGTTCGACGAGAACACCAAGCACCCGGTGATCTCGACGATGGCCGACCAGCGCGACGTCGTCGCGGGGGAGCGGGACATGGGCGGCACCATGCGCCTGGGCGCCTACCCGGCGAAGCTCAAGCCGGGTTCGCAGGTCGCCAAGGCGTACGGCACCACCGAGGTGTCCGAGCGGCACCGGCACCGCTACGAGGTGAACAACGCCTACCGCAAGCAGCTCACCGACGCGGGCCTGGTGTTCTCCGGCACGTCGCCGGACGACCGCCTGGTCGAGTTCGTCGAGCTGCCCGCCGACGTGCACCCGTTCTTCGTCGGCACGCAGGCGCACCCGGAGCTCAAGAGCCGCCCGACCCGGCCGCACCCGCTGTTCAGCGCGTTCGTCAAGGCCGTGGTGGACCGCAAGGTCGCCGAGCGGCTGCCGGTCGAGCTGCCCGAGGCCCCCGTGGCGGCCCGGTGACCGCGCCGGGCGAGCACGAGTTCAGCGTCGCGGCCAGCCGTGACGTCCACATCGGACGCGTCGTCGGCCTGCGGATCGACGACGTCGTGATGCCGGGTGGCGACACCGCGGTCCGCGAGGTGATCGAGCACCTCGGCGCGGTCGCGATCGTCGCGCTGGACGACGAGCAGCAGGTCACGCTGATCCACCAGTACCGGCACCCGATCGGGCACCGGCTGTGGGAGCTGCCCGCCGGCCTGATCGACCACCTCGGCGAGGACCCGGTCGGCACGGCTCGCCGGGAGCTCGTCGAAGAGGTCGGCCTGACCGCTTCGGACTGGGTGACGCTGGTCGACGTCGCGGCGTCACCCGGCTTCACCGACGAGGTCGTGCGGGTCTTCCTGGCCCGCGGACTGTCCGATGTGGACCGCGACGTGCTCGGCGAGGAGGAGGCGGACCTGGTGATCCGCAAGTTCCCGCTCGCCGAGGCCGTCCGGATGGCCCTGGCGGGTGAGCTGATCAACGGCGCCACGGTGTCCGGCGTGCTGGCCGCGCACGCGGTGCTCTCGGGCGCGGCTCCGGCGCGTCCCGCGGACGCCCCATGGGAAGACCGTCCGACGGCGTTCGCCAAGCGCAAGGAAGCCTGACCCGCGAAAGTCCGTGAATGGCACATTGAGGGACTTCAAGTCCCTCAATGTGCCATTCACGGACTCGGAGGTGCGGGGTCAGGGGCGTAGTGGGCGGCCTTCGGCGTCGAGGCCGCCGTTGGCGAGCAGCACGATGCCGTCGATCAACGGCCAGATCGCACCGAAGCCGAGGGTGATCAGGCAGACGAACAGCTGGAGCAGGCCGAGCCCGACCTGGCCGGTGTAGAACCGGCCGACGCCGAACGGCAGCACGATCTGCAGCACCCCGGCCACGGTCTTGGACCGGTAGGAGTACGGCACCGGCTGCTGCGCGTACGGCATCGGGGCCGGCGGCGCATACTGGTCCGGCGGCCCGTACATCGGCACCTGCATCGTCGGCTGCGGGTACGCCGGCGGCGGCCCGAAGAACCCCGGGTGCGGGTGCGGCAGGTCGCGGAACAGCGGCCGCAGATCGCCCAGGGTGGTCGCCGCGTAGGCGTCCGTCACCCGCGTCTCGTACTCGTCCGGCGTGATGCGGCCCATGCCGAAGTGGTCGGCGAGCAGCCTCGCCGCTTCCTCCCGCTCGGCCGTGCCGATGCGGAGTTCGTCCGACTCCATGCAGTCCAAGGTAACCGCGTGGAGCTGAGAACGGGGTTTCTGCCGGGTCACGAGCCCCGGGCGGCCTAAGGTGACCCGCGTGGCCTCCAGCCCGCACAGCACGGCCGACGTGATCGCCGCCTACCTCGACCACCTGGTCGTCGAACGCGGGACCGCGCGCAACACCCTGGACAGCTACGCCCGTGACCTGCGCCGATACGCCGCCCATCTCGACGGCGTCGGTGTCGCGAAGATCGCCGACGTCACGTCCGCGCACGTGACGTCCTTCGGCGCCGCGCTCCGGGAAGGCGACGGCGAGCACCAGCCGCTGGCTGCCTCCTCGGCCGCGCGGGCGCTGGTCGCCGTGCGGGGGCTGCACAAGTTCGCCCACGCCGAGGGCCTCACCGAGCACAACCCGGCCCGCGAGGTCCGGCCGCCGACACCGGCGAAGCGGCTGCCCAAGGCCTTGCCCGTCGACGACGTCCTGCGGTTGCTGGAGACCCCACCGCCGGACGGCGAACGCCCGCTGCGCGACCGGGCCCTGCTGGAAGTGCTCTACTCGACCGGCGCCCGGATCTCCGAAGCCGTCGGCCTGGACGTCGACGACGTCGACGACGTCGAACGCACCGTGCTGCTCGACGGCAAGGGCGGCAAGCAGCGGCTCGTCCCGATCGGGCGCCCCGCGCTCGCCGCGCTGCACGCCTACACCGTCCGCGCGCGGCCGGCGCTCGCCGCCCACGGCCGCGGCACCGCGGCGCTGTTCCTCAACGCCCGCGGCAGCAGGCTTTCGCGGCAGAGCGCGTGGCAGGTCCTCAAGGACACCGCCGAACGGGCGGGGATCGTCGCCGCGGTTTCGCCGCACACCCTCCGCCACTCCTTCGCCACGCACCTGCTCGAAGGCGGCGCGGACGTCCGGGTCGTCCAGGAACTGCTCGGTCACGCGTCGGTGACGACGACGCAGGTGTACACGCTGGTCACGGTCAACACCCTGCGCGAGGTGTACGCGACGGCGCACCCGCGGGCGCTGGGCTAGACGGCCCAAAAGGGCGCCTACAGCCTTCCTACGCTGGACCGACGGTCGAGTGACATTGCCCCCTCGGGTCCGGCGCGTTGCTTTGCCGGGGCTCCGACTCCGCGCATAGGCTGCGGCGGACGCGACGAACAAGGAGCTTTCCCGCCATGTCGACACCGAACCAGCCGGCCCACCCGGCCGAGTCCGCCGGGTCGGCGGCGGCGAACCTCAACGACGTCAAGATCGCGACCCCGGCGGTCCACGACGGCGACGAACCGCAGGAGCGCAACGGCAAGAAGGTCAAGCTCGAGGGCATCGGGCCGACCGGCCGCCCGATCCGCGAGATCCCCGAACCGCCGCCGCTCGAGAGCCACGGCCCGGCCAAGATCATGGCGATGTGCAACCAGAAGGGCGGCGTCGGCAAGACGACGTCGACCATCAACCTGGGGGCCGCCCTGGCCGAGTGCGGGCGCAAGGTGCTGCTCGTCGACTTCGACCCGCAGGGCGCCCTCGCGGTCGGTCTCGGCATCCAGCCGCACGAACTGGACCAGACGGTCTACAACGCCATCATGGAGCGGTCGGTCAGCGCCACCGACGTGCTGATGAAAACCCGCGTCGACGGCGTTGACCTGCTGCCGAGCAACATCGACCTGTCCGCGGCGGAGGTCCAGCTCGTCGCTGAGGTAGGGCGCGAGCACACGTTGTTACGGGTCCTTCGTCCGGTCATGAACGACTACGACTATGTTCTTGTCGACTGCCAGCCCTCACTCGGCTTGCTCACGGTGAACGCGCTGACCGCCGCGGACGGCGTGATCATCCCGCTCGAGTGCGAGTTCTTCAGTCTCCGAGGCGTCGCGCTCCTGATCGACACGATCGAGAAGGTGCAGGAACGGCTCAACCCCAAACTGGACATAGTCGGGATTCTCGCCACCATGTACGACCCGAGAACCCTGCACTCGAAGGAGGTCATGGCTCGCGTGGTGGAGGCATTCGGCGAGACCGTGTTCGACACGGTCATCAACCGCACCGTGCGGTTCCCCGAGACGACGGTCGCGGGTGAGCCGATCACGACCTGGGCGCCCAAGTCGGCCGGCGCCGCGGCGTACCGCCAGCTGGCCCGCGAGGTGATCGCTCGGTGAGCAGGCGCGCCTCCCTGCCCGGAGCGTCGGAACTCTTCCGTCTCACCTCCAGCCCCGCTCTCGACCTTCCGCCCCAGGCGCCGCCCGCGTCCGCCGAGCCGGCCGAAGACGCCAAGCCGAAGTCCTCAGGCAACGGCCGGACGGAACAGCTCGCCCGCAGCGCGGCGCCGCACGGGTCCGGCCGGACCAAGCACGACGCGAAGATCACCGTCTACGTCTCCGGCGACGAGCTCGTGGCCATGGAGCAGGCCCGGCTGACGCTGCGCGCCAAGCACGAGCTGGTCGTCGACCGCGGCCGGCTGGTCCGTGAGGCCGTCGCGGTGCTGCTGGCCGACTTCGACCAGAACGGCGAGGAGTCGGTGCTGGTGCAGCGGCTGCGGGTGGTCGGCTCAGACGGCGGCGAAACCGAGGGCTGATGGACACCCCGGCATCGGCCGAAACGCCGCCGGAGCCGGTCGAGCAGGCCCCGGAAGAGCAGCCGCACGAGCACCAGACGGTGCACGGCGGCATGGTCCCCGAGGGCCTGGCCAACGAGGAACTGAGCACGTCGAAGTTCAAGGTGCGGCTGGCCAACTTCGAAGGTCCGTTCGACCTGCTGCTGCAGCTGATCTCGCAGCACCAGCTCGATGTCACCGAGGTCGCGCTGCACCGGGTCACCGACGACTTCATCGCCTACACGCGGGCGCTGGGTGCGGACTGGAACCTCGACGAGACGACCGAGTTCCTGGTCATCGCGGCGACCCTGCTCGACCTCAAGGCCGCGCGGCTGCTGCCGTCGGCGGAGGTCGAGAGCGAGGACGACCTGGCCCTGCTCGAGGCTCGTGACCTGCTGTTCGCGCGGATCCTGCAGTACCGCGCGTACAAGCAGGTGGCGGCGCTGTTCGGCGAGCTGGAGCAGGGTGCGCTGCGGCGCTACCCGCGGTCGGTGGCGCTGGAGGAGCGGTTCGTCGGGCTGCTGCCCGAGGTGATGCTGGGCGTGACGCCGGAGAAGTTCGCCGAGATCGCGGTGGCGGTGTTCCGGCCGAAGCCGCCGCCGACGGTGTCGATCGCGCACATCCACATGGGCCGCATCTCGGTGCGCGAGCACGCGGCGGTGCTGCGGGTGATGCTGGCCGAACGCGGCCAGGCGACGTTCGGTGAGCTGGTCGACGACTGCGAGCACACGGTCGAGATCGTGGCGCGCTTCCTGGCGCTGCTGGAGCTCTACCGCGAGGCGACGGTCCAGTTCGAGCAGACGGAGGCGCTGGCGGAGCTGCACGTCCGCTGGACGGGCGGCTCGATGGCCGAGGCCTCCGCGGCGGCCGAGCTGGACCGCACCGCCGGAGACGAAGAGGAGTACGGGTGAGCCCCGAAGACAACGAGCGGCCGGCCGCCGAACCATCGGCGACGGCGGCGGAACTGGCGCTGGAAGAGGCGCTGTCCGGCGAGCCGGTGACCGAGGACGGCGAGCCGGTGGAGCCGCTGGGCGTGGAGACGGTGGCCGAGACGGCTGAAGCTTCGGCCGAGGAGGCTTCGGTCGAAGAGGCTCACGCGGAGGAAGACCCCGTCGCCGCCGAGCCGGACGAAGCCGCGGACACGGCCGCCGAGGCTGATGCTGTCGCTGAGCCGACCGAGTCTGAGGCTGAGCCCGCGGAAGCCATCAGTGCCGAGCCGGGCGAGCCCGAGGCCGCCGCTGCCGAGCCGGTCGAGCCCGCGGAAGCCGTCACTGCCGAGCCGGGCGAACCCGCGGAGACGGCCGCCGAGCCCGACCCCGATGCCGTCGCCGCTGAGCCGGCCGAGCCCGCGGAAGCCGCCGCCGAGCCCGAGGCCGAGGCTGCCGCCGCCGAGCCGGCCGAGCCCGCGGAAGCCGCCGCCGAGCCCGAGGCCGAGGCTGCCGCCGCCGAGCCGGCCGACCTCCGCCCCGCCGATCCCGAGTCCGATCTCGTCGCCGCCGGGGATGCCGACTCCCTGCCCGACGTCAGCTCCGACGAGGCGCTCGAAGCCGCGCTCGAAGCTCTCCTGCTCGTCGTCGACTCGCCCGCCAGCGAGGAATCGCTCGCCGATACCGTCGGTCAGCCCCGGGCGCGGATCGTCGTCGCCCTCCGCACCATGGCGCAGAAGTTCACCGATCGGGCCAGCGGGATCGACCTGCGCCGCGTCGGCGAAGGGTGGCGGTTCTACACTAGAGACGTCTACGCCCCGTTCGTGGAGAAGCTCCTGTTGGACGGCCAGCGGTCGAAGCTGACCCGGGCCGCGCTGGAGAGCCTCGCCGTGATCGCGTACCGGCAGCCGGTGACCCGTGCCAGGGTCGCCGCGGTGCGCGGCGTGAACGTGGACGGCGTGATCCGGACGCTGCTCGCGCGCGGCCTCATCGAAGAGATGGGAACCGACCCCGAGACGACCGGGACGCTGTACGTGACGACCGAGCTGTTCCTGGAGCGACTGGGGCTGTCGTCACTGAACGACCTGCCGGCCATCGCTCCGTTGCTACCCGAAGTGGACACCATCGATGACATCCAGTGAACACCCCGACGGCATCCGGCTGCAGAAGGTGCTGTCGCAGGCCGGGGTCGCCTCCCGGCGTGCGGCGGAGGACCTGATCGCGGCCGGCCGGGTCGAGGTGAACGGGGAGGTCGTCACCGAGCTGGGCCGCCGGGTGCACCCGGACGAGGCGATCATCCACGTCGACGGCACCCGCGTGAACCTGCGCGACGACCTGATCTACCTCGCCCTGAACAAGCCCAAGGGCGTGCACTCGACCATGTCGGACGACCGCGGCCGTCCGTGCGTCGGCGACTACCTGGCCGGCCGCTACGAGGAGACCCCCGGCGTCGTGCACGTCGGCCGGCTCGACGAGAACACCGAGGGCCTGCTGCTGCTCACCAACGACGGCGACCTCGGGCACCGGCTGATGCACCCGTCCTACCGGGTGCTCAAGACCTACCTCGCCGAGGTCGACGGCCTCGTGCCGCGCGGGCTCGGAAAGGAGCTGCGCAACGGCTGGGAGCTGCCGGACGGCATCATCAAGGTCGACCAGTTCCGGGTGAAGGACATGCACTCCGGCAAGTCGCTGGTGGAGCTGGTCATCCACGAGGGCAAGAAGCACATCGTGCGCCGCCTGCTCAAGGACACCGGGCACCCGGTGCTCAAGCTGGTCCGCACGGCGGTCGGCGACGTCCAGCTCGGCAACCAGCGCGTCGGCTCGATCCGGCGGCTGACCAAGGGCGAGGTCGGCGCGCTCTACCGCAACGTCGAGCTCTGACACCCGCTCTTCGGGGATCCGGGTGTCACCGCACGGCGGTGACGAACCCGCCGGCGGTGGCGTCGCCGTCCGACGGCCGGCCGTAGGCGGTGGCCAGCTCGGCACGGGTGACCGTCGACGGCTCCCAGCCGTGGGCGGCCAGCCACTCCGGCGCGGTGTCCCGCAGGCCGCCGCGCCACAGGGCGGTGACGTGCTCGCCGTCTTCGGTCGCGCGGGCGCGCGAGACGAGGCTGTCCGGCGCGTCGCCCGGCCGGTGCTCGAACGACACCCTGCTGCCCGGTGCGGACAGCTCGCCCACGGTGGTCAGGAGCCGGGAAGCCTCCTCGTACGTCAGGTAGATCAACAGCCCCTCGGCCAGCCACGCCGTCGGCACGGCGGGATCGAACCCCGCTTCGCGCAGCGCCGTGGCCCAGTCCTCCCGCAGGTCGGCGCGCACGACGATCCGCTCGCACGCCGGTGTCGCGCCCCGCGCGGCGAGCACGTCGTCCTTGAACGCCAGCACGTCCGGCAGGTCGAGCTCGAACAGCCGGGTGCCCGGCGGCCAGGCCAGCCGGAACGCCCGCGCGTCGAGCCCGGCCGCGAGGAGCACGACCTGCGCGCAGCCGGCGCCGAGCAGGTAGTCGTCGAAGAACCGGGTCCGGATCACGACCTGCGGGTACATCAGGGCGCCCAGGCCCGCCTGCTTGCTGCCGCGGTCCAGGTCGGGGAGCGCCGAGCGGCCCGCTTCGAAGAAGGCGGCCGCGTACGGGTCGTCGAACAGCCGGTCCGGGCGGCTGCTTTCGTAGGCGCGCAGCGCGGCGACGCCGACAGCCGTGCGGCTCACCGCGGGCAGGGACTCCGTCACGATCGCTCACCGTACCCCCGACTTTCCGCCGTGGCGGTGATCGGCGCCGGCTCGCTAGCGTGACGGGCATGCGACTCGGGGTGGTGTGCGGGGTCCTCGCGGTGCTCCTGTCCGGTGCGGTGGCTCCGGCCGCCGCGGCGCCCCGGGCGAGTGAGCCGGTCTACGACTACGCGAAAGCGATCCGCGAAACCGTCTGGGTCGACATCGGCCACGACGGCGACGGCGACGGCCGCTCCGACCGCGTCGCCGCCGACATCGTGCGGCCGAGTGAAGCCACTTCGCGGGTGCCGGTGATCATGGACGCGAGCCCGTACTACTCGTGCTGCGGGCGCGGCAACGAGAGCGAGCTCAAGACGTACGACAGCGCCGGAAAACCGGTGAAGTTCCCGCTGTTCTACGACAACTACTTCGTGCCGCGCGGGTACGCCGTGGTGCTCGTCGACCTGGCCGGGACGAACCGCTCGGCCGGCTGCGCGGACGTCGGCGGCGCGTCGGACGTCGACTCGGCGCGCAAGGTCGTCGACTGGCTCAACGGGCGTGCGACCGGCTACAGCGCCAAGACCGGCGGCAGCGCGGTGACCGCGGGCTGGAGCACCGGGAACGTCGGGATGATCGGGAAGTCCTACGACGGCACGATCGCCAACGGTGTCGCGGCGACCGGCGTCGACGGGCTGAAGACGATCGTGCCGATCTCGGCGATCAGCTCCTGGTACGACTACTACCGTTCCGACGGCGCGACCTTCGGCTTCAACCCGGCGGGGCTCGCGCAGACCGTCGAGGCGCGCAACAGCGGGCAGAACTGCTCGGCGCAGAACCAGGTCCTGACGCAGGGCGCGACGGCCAACGGCGACTACGGGCCGTTGTGGGCGGACCGGGACTACGTCACGCACGCGGGGGACGTGCGGGCCAGCGTGCTGCTTTCCCACGGCGTCAACGACCTGAACGTCAAGACCATCCACTTCGGACAGTGGTGGAGCGGGCTGAACGTCGAGAAGAAGATCTGGCTGTCGCAGACCGGGCACGTCGACCCCTTCGACTACCGCCGCGCCGACTGGGTCGACCTGTTGCACCGGTGGTTCGACCACTATCTGCTCGGGATCGACAACGGCGTCCAGAACGGGCCGCAGGCGAGCGTCGAGCGGCAGCCGGACCAGTGGGTGGACCAGAGCGCGTACCCGGCGTCGAACGCGGTGACGACGACGTTGCGACCGGGCGCGTCCGGCAGGCTGGGCACCTCGCCGGCGTCCGGGACGGCGTCGTTCACCGACAACCCGAACCTCGGCGAGGACACCTGGGTGACCAACCCCGGCAGCGCGGCGCTGACCTACGCGACCGGGACACTGGCGTCGGACCTGCAGGTGTCCGGCACGTCGAAGATCACGGTCACGGCCACGCCGAGCACCGCGTCGGCCCGGCTGTCGGCGCTGCTCGTGGACCTCGGCGCCGCGACGATCCGCAATTTCGCGGGCAGTGGCGAAGGAATCAAGACGGGCACCACGGAGAACTGCTGGGGCTCGTCGGCGACGGGCGACGACGCCTGCTACAAGATCGCCACGGCGGATCCGAAGAAGGTGAGCTACACGATCCTCAGCCGCGGCTGGGCGGATCTCGCGAACTACGCTTCCCTGACCCAGGAACAGGTCCTGACCCCGGGCACGGCGTACACGATGACGTTCGACCTGGCTTCGACCGACCACGTCGTGCCGAAGGGGCACGCGCTGGCGCTGATCATCGGCGGCACGGACGGCAGTTTCATCCGCGGACCGGCCCAGCCGGGCCGGGTGACGCTGGACCTGGCGAAGACCTCGGTGTCGGTCCCGCTGGCCGGGGTCGCCCCGGCGGCGTCGACCCACCCGAGCCTCGAGAACGGTGCCCACGTGCCGTCATCGGGCCGAGCCGACTTGCGCTGACCCCAGCGCCCCAATGTGGCGTTCGGTGCGTCAGACGCACCGAACGCCACATTGGGTGCGTCTGACGCAACCAACGCCACATTGGGGCGCTCGGGACCGGCGCTAACTGGCCTCGGCCGGGGCGGTCTTCGGGGCCGACTTCCGTTGCAGTGCGCGGGCGATCGGCTCCACGACCCGCGCCGCCGTCGGACCCAGGATCGCCATCAGCAGCACGTACGCCGTTGCCAGCGCCGCCAGCTCGCCGTCCACCGCTCCCGCCGTCACCGCCAGGCCCGCGATCACGATCGAGAACTCGCCGCGGGCCACCAAAGCCGCTCCGGCGCGCGCCCGGCCCATCTTCCCGATGCCCTGCCGGCGCGCCGCCCACCAGCCCGTGCCGACCTTCGTCAGCGTCGTGATCACCGCCAGGACCACCGCCCAGCCGAGCACCGGCGGGATCGACGCCGGGTTCGTGTTGAGCCCGAACACCACGAAGAACACCGCGGCGAACAGGTCCCGCAGCGGCTCCAGCAGGTGCGTCGCGTTCTCCGCCGTCGAGCCCGAGATCGCGATGCCGAGCAGGAACGCGCCGACCGCGGCCGACACCTGCATCGCCGACGCGAGCCCCGCCACCAGCAGCGCCGCGCCGAGCACCTTGAGCAGGAACACCTCGCGGTCCGGGCTGTCGACGGCGGCCGAGACGTACCGGCCGAACTTCAGCGCGATCACCAGCACCACGGTGATCACCAGCAGCGAGATCCCGACGGCCTCCATGCCGCCGAGGAGCGACACGCCGCCCAGCACCGCCGTCAGGATCGGCAGGTAGAGCGCCATCACCAGGTCCTCGAACACGAGGATCGACAGCACCACCGGCGTTTCGCGGTTGCCGAGCCGGCCGAGGTCGCCGAGGACCTTCGCGACGATCCCGGACGACGAGATGTACGTGACGCCCGCCATCACCATCGCGCCGACCGGGCCCCAGCCCAGCAGCAGCGCCACGGCCGCGCCGGGGGCGGCGTTGAGGACGATGTCGAGCAGGCCCGCCGTCCAGGACCGGCGCAGCCCGGTGAACAGCTCGGCCGCCGAATACTCGAGGCCGAGCAGCAGGAGCAGCAGCACGACGCCGATTTCGCTGGCCAGGTGGGTGAAGCCGCCGATGTCGGTCAGCGGGATCAGCCCACCCGAGCCGAAGCAGAGGCCGCCGAGCAGGTAGAGCGGGATGGGGGAGAGGCCGATCTTCCCGGCCAGGCGCCCGAGAGCGCCCAGCACGAAGAAGACCGCCCCCAGTTCGATCAGGGACAGCGCGGTGTGGTCCATCCTGGGCTCAGCCGTACTTCAGGATCTTGACGGCGGCTTCCAGGCCCTCGCCCGTGCCGACCGCGACCAGCAGATCGCCCCCGGTGAGGGTGAAGTCGGGCGTGGGCGACGGGTGCACCTGCCCCGCCCGCGCCACCGCGACCACCGAAACCCCCGTGCGCGTGCGCATCGCCGTGTCCCCGAGCGTCCGGCCGTCGAACGGGCCGGACGGCTTGATCGGCAGCTGCCGGGTGCTGATGCCCGGCAGATCCCGGTGTTCCTCGGTGAGCTGGGCGACCAGCTGCGGTGCGCCGAGCAGGTTGGCCAGCGTCCCCGCCTCGTCCGCGGTCAGCGGGATCGAGGCGGCACAGGCGTCGGCGTCGTCCGCTTTGGACACGATGAGCTCGGTGTGGCCGTCCCGCTGGGTGACGACGCCGATGCGGCGGCCGGTACGGGTGGCGAAGTCCTTGCGGACCCCGATGCCGGGCAGGGGAGTTACTTCGACGTTCACCCAACCACCGTAACCCACGTGTCCGATTCGCGACGTTCAGCCGAGCAGCAGCAACGCCGCCGCGACGACCATCACCACGGCGGTCAGGCCGTGGACTCCGAAGGCGATGGCCTTCTTTCCCCGGTGGCGCAGGACGATCAGCATGTCGAAGACGGGCCACGCGGCCGCGGTGAGGATGACCCAGCCCAGCGCGTGCGGGTCGCCGTAGATCATCAGCGCCAGCGGGATCAGGCCGGCTCCGATGTCGCGGCCGCCCTTGACGTTGAGGAAGCTTTCGGCGTTTTCGGGGACCTCGGTGAAGCCGAAGCCCGAGGCGATCTTCGCCGGCGCGAAGAGGTAGTTGAGGCCGACGTAGATGATGCCGAGCGCGACGATCGCGACGAGGACGTAGCCGGCGATGACCATGGTGTTCCCTCCAGAGTTTTCTAGCATCGCTAGGATTGCTAGCAACGCTAACCTAGCGGCGCTAGTTTGTCTAGCGGTGCTAGCATGTGACGCATGACCCAGCGACAGCGCCGAGTGCGCGACCGGACCGAGCGCGGGCAGCGGATCGTGTCCGCGGCCCGGGAGCTCGCCGAAGCGGAGGGCTGGGACGCCGTCACCACCCGGCGGCTGGCGGCGCTCATCGAGTACAGCCAGCCGGTGCTGTACAGCCACTTCCCGGGCGGCAAGGACGCGATCATGACGGCGGCCGCGCTGGAGGGCTTCGCCGAGCTGGCCTCGGCATTGGCGGCCGCTCGCGACAGCGGGATCGCGGGGGTGGCGGCCGCGTACATGGCCTTCGCGGACGCCAAGCCCGCGCTCTACGACGCCATGTTCTCGCTGGCTTCCGATCTGCCGTTCGCCCAGGACGACACGCCGGACGTCATGAAGGACGCCTTCGACGGGCTGCTCGCGGTGGTCGCGCCGGTGGCGGGCGAGGGGGAGCCCGGGATCCTCGCCGAGGTCTTCTGGGGCGCGCTGCACGGCCTGATCACGCTGGACCGCGGGCACCGGCTGTCCCCGGAGAACCGCGACGAGCGGCTCGCGCTGGTGGTCGCCCGCTTCGGCGCGCGGGGCGACTGATCTCCTCCGCGGCCCGACCGGCAGAATGGACACCGGCGGAGAACGATGACGAGAACGCGAGGAGAGTGCCGGTGACGGGAGCCCTACGTGGTGTGGTCGCGCTGGACGGCCCGTCGGGGACCGGGAAGACCACCGTCGCGCGCAAGCTCGCCCAGCGGCTCGGGGCCGGGTACCTCGACACCGGCGCCATGTACCGGATGGTCACCCTCGCCGTGCTGCGGGCCGGCGTCGACCCGGCCGACTCGGCCGCCGTCGCCGCGCTCGCCGACAAGACCGACTTCGGCATCGGCACCAGCCCCGACCGGCTGGAGATCCGGCTGGCCGGCGAGGACGTCGCCACCGACATCCGCGGTCCCGAGGTCACCAAGGCCGTCTCGCCCGTCTCGGCCGTGCCCCACGTGCGTGAGCTGCTCGTCGCCCGGCAGCGGCAGATCATCGACGAGGTCCTGGACGGCATCGGCGGGATCGTCGTCGAGGGCCGGGACATCGGCACCGTCGTCGCGCCGGACTCGCCGCTGAAGGTCTACCTGACCGCCTCCGCCGATGTCCGCGCCTCGCGCCGCAGCACCCAGGACACCGCGGCCGGGCGGAAGTTGTCGGTCGCCGATGCGCTGGCGAGCGTCGAGCGCCGCGACCACCTCGACTCCACCCGCACCGCCTCGCCGCTGCGCGCGGCCGACGACGCGGTCCACGTCGACACCTCGGAACTGTCGATCGACCAGGTGATCGTCGCCCTCAGCGAACTGGCCAGCCACCGCGGCCTGCTGGCGGGGTGCAACGCCGAGGTCGCGCGATGAGCGCTGACGGACTGCCGGAAGGCTCCGTCGGCTGGCTCCACGACGCCGGGCGGGTCTTCGCCCGGTACCATCTGCGATCGGCGTTCCGCATCCGCGTGCACGGCCGCGAGCGGATGCCGGCCTCCGGGCCGGTGCTGGTGATCGCCAACCACAGTTCGATGATCGAGCCGCAGCTGATCTTCGGAATGCTGCCGCGGCGTTCGGCGTTCCTGGTCAAGGCCGAGCTGTTCAAGGGCGTGGTCGGGAAGTTCCTGGTGGCCATCGGGCAGATCCCGCTCAAGCGCGGCGAGATCGACCGGAAGCCGCTGCTGACGGCGGTCGGCGTGCTCAAGGACGGCGGGGTCGTCGGGATCTTCCCCGAGGGCACCCGCGGTGCCGGGGACGTCGGTGCGGCCGAACGCGGCGCGGCCTGGCTGGTCCGGGCGTCCGGCGCGATCGTGCTCCCGGTCGCGACGCGGGGGACGCTCAAGCCCGCGGACGGCAAGCGGCGCTGGCGCCCGCGCGTGGACATCCTCGTGGGGGAGCCGTTCTCGCCGAAGGTCGGACCCGGGAAGACCGGGCTCGACCAGGGCACCGAAGAGCTGCGCGGTGAGCTCGCGGCGCTCGTGAAGACTTTGGACGATTGGCGCAGCGAAAACGGATTCGCTACGCCATAAGGGAAATTGGGTAGTGATGGAAGAGTTGGACAGCGTCGGCGAAGTCGACGGCACTTGGTCGGACGAGACCGAGTTCGCCAGGCTCGACGCGCAGATCGAGGCGGCGGAAGCGGCCGAGGAGGCCGCGCTCGCGCAACCGGTGCTCGCCGTGGTCGGCCGGCCGAACGTGGGCAAGTCCACGCTGGTCAACCGCATCATCGGCCGCCGCGAAGCCGTGGTGCAGGACGTGCCGGGCGTCACCCGCGACCGCGTCGCCTACGACGCCTACTGGGGCGGGCGCAAGTTCACCCTGGTCGACACCGGCGGCTGGGAGCCGGACGCGACCGGGCTGCAGGCCTCCGTCGCCGCCCAGGCCGAGCTGGCCATGCAGACCGCGGACGCGATCTTGCTGGTGATCGACGCTTCGGTCGGTGCCACCGCCACCGACGAAGCCGCCTCCAAGGTGCTGCGCCGCTCGAAGAAGCCGGTGCTGCTGGTGGCGAACAAGGTCGACGACGACCGGCTGCTCGCGGACACCGCGTCGCTGTGGTCGCTCGGCCTCGGCGAGCCGCACCCGGTCAGCGCGCTGCACGGCCGCAGCTCCGGCGACCTGCTCGACGCCATCCTCAAGACCCTGCCGGAGGCGCCGCGCGAGGGCGTCGCCGCGACGTCGGGCCCGCGGCGCGTCGCGCTGGTCGGCAAGCCGAACGTCGGCAAGTCGAGCCTGCTGAACAAGCTGTCGGGCGAGGAGCGCTCGGTCGTCGACTCGGTCGCCGGCACCACCGTCGACCCGGTCGACTCGCTGGTCGAGCTGGACGGCGAGACCTGGCGGTTCGTCGACACGGCGGGCCTGCGCAAGCGCGTCAACTTCGCCGCCGGCGCCGAGTACTACGCCTCGCTGCGCACCAAGACCGCGATCGACGCGGCCGAGGTCGCGATCGTGCTGCTGGACGCGGCCGAGCCGATCTCGGAGCAGGACCTGCGGGTGCTGACCATGGTCGTCGAGGCCGGCCGCGCCTGCGTGCTGGCGTTCAACAAGTGGGACCTGGTCGACGAGGACCGGCGGCACGCGATGGTCCGGGAGCTGGAGCGCGGCCTGGTCCGCGTGCCGTGGGCGGAGAAGGTCAACGTCTCGGCGCTGACCGGCCGCTCGGTGCGCAAGATCGCCCCGGCGCTGCGGACGGCGCTGGCGTCGTGGGACAAGCGGGTGCCGACCGGCCAGCTCAACGCCTGGCTGTCCGACCTGATCGCGGCCACCCCGCCGCCGGTCCGGGGCGGCAAGCAGCCGAAGGTGCTGTTCGCGACGCAGGCGGGCATCCGGCCGCCGACGCTGGTGCTGTTCACCACCGGCTTCCTCGAGGCGGGCTACCGCCGGTTCATCGAGCGCAAGTTCCGCGAGAAGTTCGGCTTCGAAGGCAGCCCCGTTCGGGTGAATGTGCGCGTCCGCGAAAAGAAGGCGAAACCGAAGGTCGGCGGAAAAGCGGCCAGGCCCGCCAAGTCCCGGTGATTTCTTGACGTCCCGGCCGGCGTGATCCGCCGAATGCGACCTGGATCACGCTGGTCAGGGCGGTTGTGGTGAGGTCCGACACTCCGTCGTGATCTCGAAGATATGTTTCCTTCATCTGCGAGTATGGTGGAGGGTCGTTGCGGGCGCCTCATTCAGGAGTGCAAGCCCGGTGAGGCTCCCGGAAGGTGAGTGGTGGGCTTGCGCGCCCATAGTTCGTCCCTGCACGTCTTCGTCGTGGTCGAGGTGAAGGCCCGATGACCGTCACGATCGAACCCGCCGGATCGGTCCCGGAGACCGACGCGGAGATCACCGCGCCGCTCGCCTGCGTCGCCGAGGTGACGCACGCGCCCTCGGCCACGCCGGTCGCCGACCGGGCCCTGTTCTGGTCCGGTCTCGGCGCCAGCGAGCGCACCCTGCTCGACGTCCTCGCCGCCACGGCGGAGCGGCACCCCAACGCCGCCGCGATCGACGACGGCACCACCACCCTGACCTACCGCCGCCTGCTCGAGGAGATCGAGGTCTACGGTCGCCGCCTGCGCGGTTACGGCGTCGGCCTCGGCGACCGCGTCGGCATCCGGATCTCCTCCGGCACCGCCGAGCTGTACGTCGCGATCCTCGCCACCCTGTCCGTCGGCGCCGCCTACGTGCCGGTCGACGCGGACGACCCGGACGAGCGCGCCGAGCTGGTTTTCGAAGAGGCCCAGGTCGCGGCCGTCGCCACCGACGGCAAGATCACCGTCCACAGCACCCCGGGCGGCCGCCACGGCGTCCCCGGACCCGCCGACGACGCCTGGATCATCTTCACCTCCGGCTCCACCGGCAAGCCCAAGGGCGTCGCAGTGAGCCACGCGAGTGCCGCCGCGTTCGTCGACGCCGAAGCCGAGCTGTTCCTCACCGAGGAGCCGATCGGCCCGGGTGACCGGGTGCTGGCCGGCCTGAGCGTCGCCTTCGACGCCTCCTGCGAAGAGATGTGGCTGGCCTGGCGCCACGGCGCCTGCCTGGTCCCGGCGCCGCGCGCGCTGGTCCGCACCGGCGTCGACCTCGGCCCGTGGCTGGTCGCACAGCGCATCACCGTCGTCTCGACCGTGCCGACGCTGGCCGCGCTGTGGCCCGCCGACGCGCTCGAAGACGTCCGCCTGCTCATCTTCGGCGGCGAAGCGTGCCCGCCGGAGCTGGCCGAGCGCGTCGCCGTCGAAGGCCGCGAAGTCTGGAACACCTACGGCCCGACCGAGGCCACCGTCGTCGCCTGCGCCGCGCAGCTGACCGGCGAAGGCCCGGTCCGCATCGGCCTGCCGCTGGCGGGCTGGCAGCTGGCCGTGGTCGACGACGACGGGCGGCCGGTCGCCATGGGCGAGACCGGTGAGCTCGTCATCGGCGGCGCCGGCCTGGCCCGCTACCTCGACGCCGAGAAGGACGCCGAGAAGTTCGCGCCGCTGCCGTCGCTGGGCTGGCAGCGCGCCTACCGCTCCGGCGACATGGTCCGCGCCGAGGCCGAGGGCCTGCTGTTCCTCGGCCGCCTCGACGAGCAGGTCAAGCTCGGCGGCCGCCGCATCGAGCTGGGCGAGGTCGACGCCGCGCTGCAGGCCCTGCCGGGCGTGCAGGGCGCGGCCGCCGCGATCCGCCGCACCAAGGCCGGCAACCAGGTCCTCGTCGGCTACGTCGTGCCCGCCGCCGGTGTCCCGTTCGACCTCGACGAGTCCGCGACCCGGCTGCGCGAGCACCTGCCCGCCGCGCTGGTGCCGCTGCTGGCCGTCGTCGACGACCTGCCGACCCGCACCTCCGGCAAGGTCGACCGCAACGCCCTCCCGTGGCCGCTGTCCACAGTGGACGCCACCGGGCTGTCGCCGACCGAGACGTGGCTCGCCGAAGGCTGGGCCGAGATCCTCGGCGTGTCGGTCGACGACCCGAAGGCCGACTTCTTCACCCACGGCGGCGGCAGCCTGACCGCCGCGCAGGTGGTGGCCCGGATCCGCACCCGGCACCCGCAGGTGTCGGTCGCCGACATCTACTCCCACCCCAAGCTGGGCGCGCTGGCCGCGATGCTGGACGCGCTGTCCGGCCAGGCCACCGAGCGCCGCGAGATCGCGCCGACCCCGCGTCGCGCCGGGGTGATCCAGACGCTGCTGATGGTCCCTCTGATGGGCCTCGTCGGCCTGCGCTGGGCGACCCTCGCCGCCGCGCTGTCGAACGTGCTGTCCCTGCTCGGGTTCGCCTGGGCGCCGACGCTGAACTGGGCGTGGGTCGGCCTGGCCTGGGTCGCGCTGTTCAGCCCCGCGGGCCGGATCGCCATCGCCGCGGGCGGCGCGCGCGTGCTGCTGTCCGGCGTCCGCCCCGGCACCTACCCGCGCGGTGGCAGTGTCCACTTGCGACTGTGGACGGCCGAGAAGCTCGCGGAGTTCAGCGGCGCGGACAGCGTCGCCGGCGCGTCCTGGATGACCACCTACGCCAAGGCGCTCGGCGCGCGGATCGGCAAGGACGTCGACCTGCACTCGCCGCCGCCGGTCACCGGCTTCCTCAAGCTGGGCCGCGGCGCGGCGATCGAGCCCGAGGTCGACCTGACCGGCCACTGGGTCGACGGCGACGTCGTGCACATCGGCAAGGTCCGCGTCGGCGCGGAGGCCCGCATCGGCGCGCGCAGCACGCTGTTCCCCGGCGTCCGGATCGGCAAGGGCGCGGAGATCGCGGCCGGGTCGACCGTCCGCGGCGTGGTCAAGGCCGGTCAGCACTTCGCCGGTTCGCCCGCGGCGCCCGTCGGGAAGGACGGCAAGGACGCGAAGGACGCGCTGAAGTGGCCGTCGAGCCGTCCGCCGCGGTCGCACTTCTGGGCCGCCGTCTACGGCGCGACCTCCCTCGCGCTCGGCTTCCTGCCCGGCGTCGCCGCGCTGGCGGGCGTCGCCGTGCTCGGGTACGCGATCGCGGGCGCCCCGACGCTCCTGGCCGCGTTCACCCAGGCGCTGATCTTCGTCCCGGTCGCGACCGTGGTGTACTTCGCCGCGTACATGCTGCTCGTGCTCGCCGGCGTCCGGGCGCTGAGCATCGGCATGGTCGAGGGCTACCACCCGGTGCACGGCCGCGTGGCGTGGCAGGTCTGGGCCACCGAACGTCTGATGAGCATGGCCCGCGAGGGCCTGTTCCCGCTGTACGCCAGCCTGTTCACGCCGGTGTGGCTGCGGCTGCTCGGCGCGAAGGTCGGCCGCAACGTCGAGGCGTCCACCGTGCTCGCGCTGCCGAAGATGACCAAGGTCGACAGCGGCGCGTTCCTGGCCGACGACACCATGGTCGCCACCTACGAGCTCGGCCACGGCTGGCTGCACGTCGCCCCGGCCCGGATCGGCAAGCAGGCCTTCCTCGGCAACTCGGGGATGACCGCGCCCGGCCGTTCGGTGCCGAAGCGCGGCCTGGTCGGCGTCCTGTCCTCGACGCCGCTGAAGGCGAAGAAGGGCTCGTCGTACCTCGGGATGCCGCCGCTGCCGGTCCGCCGCGCGATCGGCGACGCCGACACGAGCCGCACCTACACCCCGGCGCTGCACCTCAAGGCGGCGCGGGCGCTGGTCGAGCTGTGCCGGATCATCCCGGTCATGTGCGCGGTCGCGCTGACCGTCACGGTCGCCTTCGGGCTGCTGGGGGCGGCGTCGGCGTTCGGCTTCGCGGTGGCCGCGCTGCTGGCCGGGCCCGTCCTGCTGGCCGCCGGGATCGTCGCGGCACTGACCGCGACCGTCATGAAGTGGCTGCTGGTCGGCAAGTTCCGCGAGGTCGACCACCCGCTGTGGAGCTCCTTCGTCTGGCGCAACGAGCTGGCCGACACCTTCGTCGAGGCCCTCGCGGTGCCGTGGCTGATCGGCTCGATCGCCGGTACCCCGCTGCTGCCGGCCTGGCTGCGCACGATGGGCGTCAAGATCGGCCGCGGCGTGTGGCTCGAGACGTACTGGCTGCCCGAAGCCGATCTCGTCGAGCTCGGCGACGGCGCGACGATCAACCGCGGCTGCGTCGTGCAGACGCACCTGTTCCACGACCGGATCATGAGCATGTCGCGGGTGGCGCTCGGCGAGGGCGCGACGCTCGGCCCGCACGGCATCGTGCTGCCGGGCGCCGGCATCGGCGCGCGCACCACGGTCGGCCCGGGTTCCCTGGTGACCCGCGGCGACGAGGTGCCGGCCGACACCCGCTGGCTCGGCAACCCGATCTCCGCGTGGACGGGTAAGTAGAAGGTCACGAAGTACGCGCCTGGCTCGCCGGACTCACCCGTCCGTGCGAGCCTGGATTGGTACGTCGGCACGAGGAAAGGTTCGGCACGGGTGATTTCGAAGGCTCCGGCACCCGGCGCGGATACTTCCGGTGACCCCTACCTGCCCGCGCACGGCAACGGCGGCTACCGGGTCCGGCACTACGAGCTGAACCTCGACTACAAGGTCGCGCCGAACCGGCTCTCGGCCTCGGCGGCGATCACCGCGGAGGCGACGCAGGCGCTTTCCCGCGTCAGCCTGGACTTCGGCGAGTTCCGGATCAACCGCGTGCTGGTCGACGGCAAGCCCGCCAAGTACCTGAAGCGCGGCGCCAAGCTGCACGTCAGGCCGGCGCGGTCGATCGCGGCGGGTGCCGCGTTCCTCGTCGAGGTGCACTACGTCGGCAACCCGCGCCCGGTGCGGAGCCGCTGGGGCGACGTCGGCTGGGACGAGCTGACCGACGGCGCGCTCGTGGCGAGCCAGCCGGTCGGCGCGCCGTCGTGGTTCCCGTGCAACGACCACCCGGCGGACAAGGCGACCTACCGCGTGACCGTGACGACGGCGTCGCCGTACCTGGTCGCGGTCACCGGCAACCTGGTGGACCGCTACACCGCGGCGAGCACCACGAGGTGGGTGTACGAACGTCCCGAGCCGACCGCGACGTACCTGATGAGCGTGCAGATCGGCCGCTACGACGAGCTCGAGCTGACCGGCCGCGGCTGGTTCCCGCACACGGGGGTCAGCTCGCGGCGGCTGAGCCTCGGCTTCGGGCGCGCGAGCGGGCGCGTGGAGTCGGTCCTCGAAGCCGTGCCGCAGCGCGCGGCCGTCCCGCCTCGGCTGCGTCGCCTCTTCGAGCGCGACTTCGGGCGGCAGGGCCGGATGCTGGAGATGCTGCAGCGGCTGTTCGGCCCGTACCCGTTCGGCGAGTACGTCATCGTCGTCACCGACGACGAGCTCGACGACCCGATCGAGGCGCAGGGCATGGCGATCTTCGGCGCCAACCACGTCGACGGCCGCCGCACCCACGAGCGGCTCGTGGTGCACGAGCTGGCCCACCAGTGGTTCGGCAACAGCCTGACGGTGGCCGACTGGAGCCACATCTGGCTGAACGAAGGCTTCGCGACCTACGCCGAGTGGCTGTGGTCGGAGGAGTCGGGCGGGCAGTCGGCGCAGGCGCTGGCCCGCGGCTGGCACACGCGGATCAAGGCCAAGCCGGCGGACGTCCGGATCGCCGACCCGGGCGTGGCCCGCATGTTCGACGAGCGCGTCTACAAGCGGGGCGCGCTGACGCTGCACGCGCTGCGCGCGGAGATCGGCGATCCGGCGTTCTTCGCGTTGCTGAAGGCGTGGACGGGGGAACACCGGCACGGCCTGGTCACGACGGAGGGCTTCGTGGCCATGGCGGAAGCGTATGCGGCCCGGTCGCTGGACTCGTTCTTCACGCGCTGGCTGGAGACGCCGGCGCTCCCCGCCCTTCCGGGCGCCTGACCCCCGGTCAGGGACGGGCGGCGCTGACCAGCCAGACCGCGCCGGGGATGCGGACGCCTTCGGGGGTTTCGTACGCCTCGAGCCCTTCCCGCAGCCGGGCCCGCGCCGGTTCGACGACGCTCGGGTCGAGTCCGGCCAGATTGCTGCGCACCGGTCCCTGCCCGAGGATGAACTCGGCCGCGTCGGCGGCGTCGCGACCGTAGTCCATGAGCGCGGTGACCGGTTCGACCGCTGCGCCGGTGAACCCGGCCGCGTCGAGCACTTCCCGGATGCGGGCCGGGTCGGTCAGGGAGCCCATGCCCCGCGAAGCGGGCGACGGTGCGCGCAGCAGGGGCTTGAGCGCGCTGGTGGCGCGGGCGTAGTCGCTCTCGGGCCCGCCGGCCTGCGGACCCATGAACACCAGCCGCCCGCCGGGCCGCAGCCCGCGCCGGATGTTGGCGAACGCGGCGACCTCGTCCTCGAAGAACATCACCCCGCCCTGGCTGATCGCGACGTCGAAGCCGGCGTCCGGGAAGGAGTGGACCTGGGCGTCCCCCTGCTCGAACCGGACGTTGGCGAGGCCCTGGGCCGCCGCGTCGGCGCGGGCGCGCTCCAGCATCGGGGCCGAGAGATCGACTCCGACGACGGTTCCCCGGCCGGCCCGCCGTGCCGCCAGCAGCGTGACGTGGCCGGTCCCGCAGCCGACGTCGAGGACCCGGTCGTCCGGGGCGATCGCGGCGGCGCGGAAGAGGCCGTCGTTGAAGGCGCCGACAGTCGCGTTGTAGCGGGCGCGGTTGCGCGCCCAGTGCGCACCCTCCCAGCCGTTCCAGGCTTCGGCTTGCCGGGTGTTGGCGATGGTTCGCATGGGACCTCCCGTGCTTACTAGAGTGAGACTCTAGATGTACACTCTAGTAATGGCACAGCGCAAGGAAGGGCCGAAGCGGGTCCGTGACGCCGCTCAGACGCGCAAGCGGATGCTGGACGCGGCACGCGAGCTGTTCGTGCACAACGGCTACGGCGCGACGACCCTCAAGGAGATCGCCGACCGGGCCGGCGTCGCCGTGCAGACGATCTACTTCACCTTCGGCAACAAGCGCGTGCTGCTCAAGGAGCTGGTCGACGTGGCGATCGCGGGTGACCTCGAACCGGTCGCGACGCTGGATCGGCCGTGGTTCCAGGAGGTCCTGGCGGCCACGACGGCCGAATCGCACCTGCGGCTGCACGTCCGCGGGACGCGCGGGATCCTCGAGCGCGTGGCCCCGATCGTCGAGATGCTGCGCGCGGCCACCGCCGCCGACCCGGCGCTCGCCGGGCAGTGGGACGACGACGCCGATCCACGGTTCGCCGTCCACCTCGAAGCCGCCCGGTCCCTGGTGGTCAAACCGGGGGCGCGGGCCGGGGTGACCGCCGAGCACGCCGCCGACCTGTTGTTCGGAGTGCTCAGCCCGGAGCTCTACCAGGTGTTCGTCCGCGACCGCGGCTGGTCGCCCGCGCGGTGGGCGGGCTGGGCCGCCGACACCCTGGTCTCCCAGCTCTGCCAGAAGGGCTGACTCTCTCGTCGTGCCGCAGATACATCGGATGTATCTGCGGCTTTCTGGGTGAACAACCCTGGTCTTTGGGGACTCTGTCTGCAAACATGGCCGGACGCCGCCTGTGGATCTCGTGAAACGTAGTATGAATGTGAAAGGACGCTTCATGGACGCAGTGTCGCGGCGTACCGTGCTCCGCTCTGCCTCGGTCGTGGCGGGAGCTGCCGCGTTCGGTGGCCTGTGGGCGAGGGCGGCCGCGCCCGCGCTGGCCGCCGCGCACCCGGCGAACCCACACCGGGACGTCGCCGCCGACGCGCGGATGATCTGGAAGCGACTGCCGAAGAACTGGCAGGAAGGCCCGTTCCTGGCCAACGGCTACCTCGGCGCGCAGGTCTACGCCGGGAAGACGCCGCAGGTGCTCAAGGTGATGCTGAGCCACACCCAGGTGCAGGACCAGCGCATCCAGTGGGAGGCCGGGATCGGGTTGTCCCGGCTGCCGATCGGCTTCCTGACGCTGACCCTGGCCGGCGCGATCACCGCCGTCGACTGGACGCTCGACCTCTACAACGCCGAGCTCGGCGGCACGATCACCACGACCCAGGGGTCGGTCGCGTTCTCCGCGGTGGTGCACAACGACCTGGGCGTGCTGCTCGTCTCGCTGACTCCGAGCGCGGGTGAGGCCGGCGCGGCCTGGGCGTTCCAGCCGCTGGAGTCGGCGACGACCCGGACCGTGCGCAAGCCCCCCGAGTACGTCGCGAACCCCGCGCCCGAGCTCGGCGACGGCTACTGCGCCCAGCCGATGCTCGCCGGGGGCGGCTACACGACGGCCTGGCGCGAACGCACGATCGGGGCGCGACGGCTGCTCGCCGCGACCGTCGCCTACAGCTTCCCGGGCACGACGCACACGGCGGACGCCCTCTCGGCCGTCCGGAAAGCGCTTGCCGCGAACCCGGACGCGCTGCTCGCCCGCCACCGCCGCTGGTGGAACGACTACCACGCGCGCAGCTTCGTTTCGGTGCCGGACAAGCAGGTCCAGCGGTTCTACTGGATCCAGCTCTACAAGATCGCGGCCGCGACGCGGGCGGACGGGCCGGTCGTGTCCGAGTGGGGCCCGTGGTTCCCCGAGGTCGGCAACAGCTGGACCGCGGTCTGGTGGAACCTCAACGTCCAGGTCACCTACCCGATCGTCAACAGCAGCAACCACCCCGAGCTCGACGCCGTCACCGAGACCTTCCGGCGCGACCACGCGAACCTGGAGACGTCCGTGCCGCCGGCCTACCGCGACGGCGACACCTACGCGCTCTCGCACCCCGGTGACTGGCGGCTGCGCCCCGGCGGCACGCGCTCGGTCGGCGTCCCCGGGACGACGTCCAAGACGGACCAGACCGGGAACCTGCTGTGGGGCCTGCACAACGTCTGGCTCGCCTACCGGCACCACCTGGACCGGCGCGTGCTGCGCGACGTCCTGTACCCGACGCTGGCGAAGGCGCTGAACTTCTACCGCCACTTCCTCTTCACCGGCCCCGACGGGTACCTGCACCTGCCGCTGACCCGCTCGCCGGAGTACGCCGACGCGGCCGACTGCACCTACGACCTGTCGCTGATCCGGTGGGCCGCCCGCACGCTCGTCGACTCCGCGCGGATCCTGCGCCTCGACGAGCCGCGCGTCCCGATCTGGCAGGAGATCGGCACGAAACTGGTGCCCTACCACGAAACCGCGACCGACGGTGTCCTGATCGGCGACGGCGTGCCGCTGGCCGCCTCGCACCGGCACTTCTCGCACCTGCTGTGGCTGTACCCGCTGCGGGAGAAGGTCTGGGACCGGGCGGGCGACCGCGACCTCATGACGAGGACGTTCCGGCACTGGATCACCGACCGGACGGCGTGGCACGGCTACAGCTACGCGGCCGCGTCGTCGATGAGCTCGGTGATGGACGCGCCCGAGGAGGCGTTGCGCTACCTGAAGTTCTTCCTCGACCGGAACGTCGTGGCCGACACCGAGCTGACCGCGAACACGATGTACCGCGAGGGCTCCAACTTCGCCGTCGAAAGCCCGATCACCGCCGCCCAGTCCGTGGTGGACATGCTGATGCAGGGCTCCGGTGGCGTGCTCAAGGTCTTCCCGTCGGTGTCGGCGACCTGGCGCGACGCCTCGATCGCGGGCCTGCGCGCGGAGGGCGCGTTCCTCGTGGACGCCTCCCGCCGCGACGGGAAGACGGAGTTCGTGCGCGTGCACAGCGAAGCCGGCGAGCCGCTGGTGCTGCAGCACGGCGTCACCGGGGACGTCGACGTCCGTGACGAGCACGGCCGACGGCTGCCGTGGCGCCCGGCCGGGCCGGGCCGGATCGCGATCGGGCTGCGGCGCGGCGGCACCGCCGTCGTCACCCCGCGCGGCGGGCGGGGTGACTTCGCGCCCCGGGACGTCCCCGCCCTCGGCTCCGCCCCGGCATGGGGTCTGCCCAGCTGAGTTTCGACAAGGAGGTCGGAATGGACATCACCCGCAGAACCGTGCTCGGCGGGGCACTCGCCGGGATCGCGGCGGGCGCGGCGGGGATCACGCCCGCCTTCGCCGACGCCCCCGGCAGCGACGACTTCGGCTGGGCCGGGTTCCTCGGCACCGCGGACCTGTACTGGCGACGGCTGCCGAAGACCTGGTACGAGGGCCCGTTCCTGGGCAACGGGTTCCTCGGCTCGGGCAGCTACGCCGAACCGGGGCGGAACGCCATCCGCTTCACCGTCCAGCACAGCCAGGTCCAGGACCACCGCCCGGAGTTCGGCTCGCTGTTCGGCCTGGCCCGGCTGCCGATCGGGTACTTCACCCTCGAACCGGTCGGGGCGATCACCGCGATCGACTGGCGGATGGACCTGTGGAACGCCGAGCTGACCGGCACGATCACGACCGCGGCCGGCAGCCTGAGCCTGCGCGCGATCGTCCACACCGGACAGTCGCTGCTGGCCGTCGAGGTCCGCCCGTCCGAGGGGGAACGGGCGTTCGCGTGGGTGTTCCACCCGGCGGTCGCCGTCAGCCCGCGCGCCGACCCGGTGTGGAACAAGCCGCCGCCCGCCGGCTACACCGCGAACCCGGCGGTGCAGCTGTCCGGCAGCGGCGACGCGCGGCTGGCCGTCCAGCCGCTGCTGGCCGGCGGCGAGCACGTGACGGCCTGGCGGGAGGTCACCCGCGGCGGCACGCGCACGCTGTACACGTCGGTGGCGTGGTCGCACCCGGCGAAGACGGCGGCGGCGCGGGCGCTCGGCACGGTCCGCCGCGCCGAGCCGTTCGGTGCGCTGACCCAGGACCACCGGCGCTGGTGGCACGACTACTACCGGGCGAGCTTCGTGTCCATTCCGGACACCCGGCTGCAGGGCTTCTACTGGATCCAGCTGTACAAGATCGCGTCGGCGGCCCGGCGCGAGGCACCGGTGATGGCGACGTCCGGGCCGTGGCTGGAGAACACGCCGTGGCCGGCGACGTGGTGGAACCTCAACGTCCAGCTCGAGTACTGGCTGATCCACGGCTCGAACCACCTGGAACTGGACGCCGTCAGCTTCGCCCTCGACAAGTACCGCGCCAACCTGACCAGCCAGGTCGCGACCCCGTACCAGGCCGATTCCGCGGGCATCCCGCGCACGACCGACATGACGCTGCTCAACGGTGTTTCGAACGCCACGAGCGGGTTTCCCGTCGGGGTGCCGGGGCAGGACCCGCCGACCCCGGAGGTCGGCAACCTGACCTGGGCGCTGCACAACGTGTGGCTGTCCTACCGCCACACCATGGACCGGAAGCTGCTGACCGGCACGCTGGTCCCGTTGCTGCGCAAGGCGATCAGCTACTACCTGCACTTCCTCGCGCCGGGCCCGGACGGGAAGCTGCACCTGCCGCCGACGTTCTCGCCCGAATACGGCGTCGACGCGCCGGACTGCAACTACGACCTCTCGCTGATCCGCTGGGGGTGCAAGACGCTGCTGCAGACCGCGCCGGGCGACCCGCTGGCGCCGAAGTGGCGGAACGTCCTGGCGTCGCTGGTGGGCTACCCGGCCGATGCGAACGGGTACATGATCGGGGCCGGCGTGCCGTTCGCGAAGTCGCACCGGCACTACTCACACCTGCTGCAGATCTACCCGCTCCACGACGTCACGTGGGAGCAGCCGGAGCACCGGCAGATCATCGAGACGTCGTTGAACCACTGGGTCGGCTTCGAGGGCGCGCTGCAGGGCTACACGTTCACCGGGGCCGCGTCGATCTCGGCGCAGATGCTGCGCGGCGAGCAGGCGGCGTTCTACCTCGGCGAGCTGCAGCGGCGGTTCATCCAGCCGAACACGATGTACAAGGAGTCGGGGCCGGTCATCGAGACGCCGTTGTCGGCGGCGAAGTCGATGCAGGACATGCTGGTGCAGAGCTGGGGTGGCGTGGTCCGGCTGTTCCCGGCGGTGCCCGCGGCCTGGGGTGACATCGCGCTGCGGGACTTCCGCACCGAAGGCGCGTTCCTGCTGAGCGCGTCCCGGGCGGGCGGGAAGACGCGCTGGCTGAAGGTGCACAGCGAGGCCGGGGCGCCCTGCGTGCTGCGGCCCGGCATCGAGGGCGAGCTCGTGGTGACGGACGCGCGAGGTCGTGCGCGGCGCCGGCGGCGGTTGGCGAACGGGGACGTGCAGGTGGAGCTGGGGCGCGGTGAGGACGCCTTCGTGTACCGGAAGGGGGACCGGCCGGACTTCGGGGTGCGGCCGGTCGAGCCGTCCGGGCCGAGCGTGCCGTGGGGGCTGCCGTGAGGGGACGATCGGGCCGGCTTTCCGCGTTCGTGCCCGGGGAGCCGGCCCGCCCGGCAGAATGGGCTTCCTGACGAGGGGAGCGGGGATGAGCGAGCCGGGGGAGCGACCAGGCGGGGACAGTCCGGGCGGGGCACCGCCGTGGCCGCCCGGTCCGGGATCCGGCCCGCAGCAGCCTCGCCAGCAGTTCTCCCAGTACCCGCAGTGGCAGCCGCCGGTCCCGCCGAAGAAGACCTCGCCCGCCGCCGTCGTGCTGATCACCGGTTCGGTCGTCGTCGTCATCGTGATGGCGCTGGCCTTCCTGGCCTGGGGCTATCCCGGCTTCCTGCGCGACGACGAGGCCAAGAGCGCCATCGGGACGGGGCCCGCGACGTCGCCCCCGTTCCTCGCCCCGTCGTCGTCGACGACCACCGCCCCGAGCGCTGCGTACACGCTGCCCAATATCGGCCCGGCCCGGATGCCGAAGCGGTCGAAGCCGCTGGCCGACCCGGTGACCTGCGCCTTCACCCCGGACTCGACGTCACCGGCGCCGAAGAAGGTCGCGCCACCGCCCGACGGCCCCGCGTCGTCGTCCGGCACCGTCCCCGTGCGGCTCGCGACGAGCGCGGGCACCATCGGGCTCACCCTCGACCGCGCGCTCGCGCCGTGCACCGTGGTCAACTTCCTGAGCCTGGTGAAGCAGGGGTTCTACGACGGCACGTCGTGCCACCGGCTGTCGGTGACGTCCGGGCTGCAGATGCTCCAGTGCGGCGACCCGGTGGGCGACGGCACCGGCGGCCCCGGGTACACGATCCGCGACGAGGTTTTCCCCGAGCTGACCTACGGCCGCGGCGTCCTCGCCATGGCGAAGACGGCCGAGCCCGACTCGGGTGGGTCCCAGTTCTTCCTCGTCTTCGGCGACGTCCGGATTTCGCCGGAGTACACGGTGTTCGGCAGCATCGATGACGCCGGCCTCGGTGTGCTGGACAACGTCGCCCGCGGCGGCATCGACCCGTCCCGCCCCGGCATCGGCGACGGCAGCGGCCCCCCGAAGATCCCGGTCACCTTCACCCAGGTCACCACCCCGTGACAGAAGGGCCGACACGCGTGATTGAGAGGTCGACACGCGTGATTGAAGGGTCGACACGAGCTACCGCGGCCGGTCCCGGCGTGTCGTCGCTTCAATCACGCGTGTCGGCTCCCTGATCACGCGTGTCGACCCTTCACGCACGGTCGAGGAGGGTTCGCAAGGCGGTCAGGAGGGACTTTGCCGCCTCGAGGGACGCGGTGTGGTGGCGCCAGGCGACGTAGCCGTCCGGGCGGACCAGGAGACAGCCGTCTTCGTCGATGCCGCTGAGGCGGGACCAGTCGCCGTACGCGTCGCGGCCTTCCGGGTCGCCGACGCGCACCGCGCGCAGGTCGAGGCCCAGCTCGGCGCCCGCCTTGGCCGCCGCGTCGCACCACGCCGTGCCGGTCAGCCCGGTCAGCACCGTCCAGCGGCCGCCGCCCACGAGGTCCAAAGTGGACACCCGACGCCCGTGCGGGCCGACCAGCCAGGCGTGCGGCAGCTTCGCCCCCGGCTCGGTGCTCGGCCGGTGGAACAGCTCGGGATCACGCTCGGCGAGCGCCACGACCCCGTCGGGCAGCACCGCGCCCGACGAGTACCGCTGGTCCATCTCGACACCGTGGGCGTTGAACTCGTAGTGCTTCAGCTCGATGGCCTTCTCCAGTTCACGCCGTTTCGCCGCGCCCTCGGCCGTGGGCGCGAGGCAGGTCTCGAGCCCGGCGGTGATGCCGTCGGCGTCGGTGTCGCCGGTGATGCCCAGCGCGGCGAAGATCGGCCCGAACTGGTCGCGGCTCAGGTTCGCGCGGTCGACGATCTGCTTGCCGACCGGCGCCCGCTCCGCGCTGTAGCTGTCCAGAAGCCCTTCGCCCGCTTCGCCGCGAAGCACCATCGCGAGCTTCCACGCGAGGTTGTAGGAGTCCTGGATCGAAGTGTTCGAGCCGAGCCCGTTGGACGGCGGGTGCCGGTGCACCGCGTCCCCGGCGCAGAACACCCGGCCGCTGCGGTACTCGGTCGCGTAGTTGTGGTTGACCGTCCACAGCGACGTCGAGGTGATCTCGACGTCCAGGTCCGGGTCGCCGACCAGGTCGCGCACCAGCCGGGTCGCCTCTTCGACGTCGACCTCGGGCGGGGCCTGCTCGATGTCGTAGCCCCAGGTCAGCAGCCACTCGTTCCACGGCCGCACCATCCGGACCAGGCCCATCCCGATCCCGCCGAGGTGCGCGCCCGGCCGCATCACCCAGTACAGGACGCTCGGGCGGTGCGCCACGTACGGCGCGAGGTCGGCGGTGAACGTGATGTTCATGCTGCCCGCCTTGCCGGTCTGCCCGGCGATCGGCAGGCCGGCCTGCTCGGCGACGCGGCTGCGCGCGCCGTCCGCGCCGATCAGGTACCGGGCGCGCAGGGTGAACTCGTCGCCGCGGACGCGGTCGCGGAACCTGGCCGTGACGCCGTCGGCGTCCTGGGTGAAGTCGAGGAACTCGGTGTCCAGCCGCAGTTTCGCGCCGCGCGCGGCGGCCTCACTGGCCAGGATCGGCTCGAGGTAGGTCTGCGGCAGGTCGATCATGTGGCACGGGCTCGCCGCGGCGTACTCGGCCGCCGAGGCGTCGCCGGTGCCCCAGCTGGCGATGCGGCCGATCTCCGGCCCGGTCAGGGACGTGCAGAGCACGGTGTCGCCCATCAGCTCCGGCGGCGTGCCGACGTCCAGGGCCTTCTGCTCGACGCCGAGGTCGCGCAGCACCTCCATGGTGCGCTGGTTGGTGATGTGCGCGCGGGGCGTGTTGGCCATCCAGCCGTACTTGGTGGCCAGCACGGTCGGCACGCCGTAGGTGGCGAGCAGCAGCGCGGCGGAACCGCCCGCCGGGCCGCTGCCGACCACGATGACGTCGGTGTCGTAGCTCATCTCGTGCTCCCTGAGATCCGGAAGGTGAACTCGAGCCGCCGCCCGACTTCGCCGGGCTGCTCGGTGAAGTCGACGATCAGGCCGTCCTTGACGCCGAACACGGTGTCCGAGTCGAGGTATTCGCCCCCGGCGACGAACAGCTGGGTGATCAGCGTCCGGTAGCCGGGCTTGGCGATCATGAAGTGCACGTGGGGCGCCCGGTAGGGGTGCCGCCCGACGGCGTCGAGCAGCTGCCCGACCGGGCCGTCGGCGGGGATCGGGTACGCGCTCGGCACGATGGTCCGGAACCGCAGCCGGCCCTCGGCGTCGGTGCGGAACCGGGCGCGCAGCACCGGGCCGTCGACGTCGGGCAGCTGGACGTCGTAGAAGCCGTCCTCATTGGACTGCCAGACGTCCACGATCGCGTCCGGCACCGGCCGGTCATCGGTGTCGGTGACCCGGACGTCAGTCCACAGGGGAGTGCCCGTCAGCCCCTCCGCGATGTCGGCGCCCTGCGGGGTCTCGGGCGGTCCTTCGACGTAGAACGGGCCGAGCACGGCCGACGGCGTCGTGTCCGGCGTGCGCGAGTTCGTCAGGACGTCGACGACGCTCGACACGCCGAGAGTGTCCGACAGCAGGATGAACTCCTGCCGGGTCTCGGTGGTGATGTGGCCGGCCCGGGTCAGGAACCCGATCGCGTATTCCCACTCGTCCTGCGTGAGGTCGGTGCGGATGGCGTAGCCGTGCAGCGTCTCGACCAGGTCCGTGAGGAGTTCGCGGACGCGGTCCGGCGCGCCGGCGAAGCTGTCGACGACCTGTTTCGTCAGCGCCTTGAGGCTCGGGGGACTGGCCGGGCGGGTGCCGTTGACCGCTTCGCGGAGCAGGCCTGCTTCCGGCTCGTCGGCGATGTCGGCTTCGGTGAGGCCCAGCTCGGCCAGCGAGTGCGGGATCGGGAGGCTCGCGGCGAGTTCGAAGATCTCACCGGCGTCCTCGAGCCCCTTGTGAGCCATGACGTACGGGAGCAGGACCGCGTGCGTCTCCGCATGGGGAAGGCCGAACTTGCCGCCGAGGAGGTGGCAGAGCTGGTGGTGCAGGCCCATCGAGACGGCGTCGAGACAGGTGCCGGCCAGCCACGCGCCGCGCAGGGCGTCGGTGCGGGCGTCCACATCGGACGGATCCTTCGCGATGCGGGGCAAGGCGCTCGTGAGCAGCTTCGCCGCTTCCGCGGCGAGCAGGTCGGTCATCGGGTTGGCGTCGGGGGCGTAGCGGGCCTCGACGGCGTGGGCGAGCGCGTTGAGGCCGCTGGCGGCGGAGAGGGGCACGGGCAGCCCGAGCGTGAGGTCGACGTCGTAGACGACCGTCTCCGGCCGGACCTTCGGGTTCTTCTGGGTGGTCTTGCGGCCGTCGGCGGTCTGGCCGAGGACCTCGGTGAGTTCGGAGCCCGCGTACGTCGTCGGGACGATCAGCTGCGGCAGGTCGGTGTGCAGGGCGATCGCCTTGGCCAGCCCGGTGGCCGAGCCGCCGCCGATGGCGACGACGCCGTCGACGTCGTACTCGGCGACGACCTTGAGCGCGCGCTCGGTGACGTCGACGGGGGTGTGCATGGCAGCGTCTTCGAAGCGCGCGGCCAGCAGCGGGCCGAGCACCTCGGCGGCGCGGTCGGCGTACCGGGGACTGCCGACGAGCAGGACGCGGCGCAGCCCGAGGCGGCGCGCCTCGTCACCGAGGGTGCCGAGAGTGCCGCGGCCGAAGACCACCCGGACGGGGTTCGCGGCGTAGGTGAACGAGGTCATGCGGGGGAGTATCCGGTTGCCGCGCGGTGGGGTCCTGCACGTTCGTGCTGCGGAGCGGCACGAAACGCGCGTGCCGCCCGACGGGCTCCGCGCCGTGATCGGCGTGACCAAGCCGGAACTCACGTGATCCGGGTCAGCGTGCCCGGCGCAGCGCTGCCGGGGTCGTGCCCAGCTGGGCACGCAGCACCCGCGTCAGATGCTCCTGGTGGGAAAAGCCGCAGCGGACCGCTATCTCGGCGATCGGGTCGGTGCCCGTGCGCAGCAGCAGCCCCGCCTGCTCCACCCGCAGCCGCAGCAGGAACCGGTGGGGTGGCACGCCCGTGCGGGCCTTGAACTGCCGCGAAAACTGGCTCACGCTCAGCCCGGCGAGCGCGGCCAGCTCCGCCAGCGGCACCGGCTCGGCCAGGCGCTCCGCCATCAGGTCGCGGACCCGCGCGAACTGGCGGTCGGAGAGACCCCGCGCCGGCTCGGGCTCGCGGGCCGGGCCGGCGCGGTGGCGGCGGACCAGCTGCGCCGCGACGAGCGCGCCCAGCTGGTCGGCGTACGTGCGGGCGCTCGGCTCCCAGTCGCGGACCACGCCGTCGAGGCTGAGCACCAGCTGTTCGAGCAGGGGGTCGGAGCTGCCGAGCTCTTCGGCGAGCCGCACCGGCGCGTGCTCGCCGGCGGCCTCCTGCACGGCGTCGTCGGCGACGTACACGTGCACGGTTTCGAGGTCCCCGCCGAGCTCGACCGACAGGTCCGCGTGCGAAGGCTGCAGGAACAGCCCGCCGGCGGGCATCCGGTGGCTGCGCTCGCGCGGGGTCCCGACGCCGCGCCGGACCGTCACGGGCCCGTCGAGGTGCAGGATCAGCTGGTGGCTGCGGGCGGGCGCGAACTCGGCGCGGTAGGGACGTTCCCGCTGCTTGGAGACGTAGACCCGGTCCCAGCCGAGCCCGGCGCTGGTGCGTTCGGGCCGGACCCAGGGCAGCGCGAGGATGCCGTTGGTGTCGGTCAGCCCGAGTTCGCCCACGCCTGCCTCCTCGACGTCGAGGCTGCCCGCGATGGTACGCGACGCGCGCCCGGCCAACCGGGTACGCAGGCCAGGCGTCCTCCTGCTGTCCGTCCGAATCCCGGGGAGTCCGTTGCCGTTCACCTTCGCCCACCCGGCCGCCGTGCTGCCGCTGGCCCGCCGGCTGTGGCTGCCGGGCCTCGTGGCGGGCTCGCTGGCGCCCGACGTCGCCTACTACCTGCCCGTGCCCGGCGGCGAGCTCACCCACGAGCCGCTCGGGCTCGTGACGCTGGACCTGCTGCTGGGGCTGGTCCTGGTCGTGGCGGGTTACGCCGTGCCCGGCCCGGTCCTGGCGCTCGGCCCGGCGGGCCTGCGGGACCGGGTGCCGCGGCCGGCCGTGCGCGTGCGGTGGCCCGCAGCGGTGGTGGCGATCGTGGTGGGAGCGGCCACCCACCTGCTCTGGGACGCCTTCACGCACACGGCCGGCTTCATGGTCCGGCACTGGCCGCTGCTGGGGGTGCCGGTGACCGGGCCGCACCGGTTGTACAACGTCGTCGGCTACGTCTCCTCGGTGCTGGGTCTCGTCCTGCTCGGGGTCGTGTCGGTGCGCTGGTACCGCCGGACGCCGCGGGCGGACCGCGCCTGGCCGGTGCTCCCGCGCGCCCTCCGGACGCTCGTGCTCGCCGGGCTCGGCGTGGGTCTGGTGGCCGGCGCGCTGCTCGGCCTGACCGATCCGGTGAGCCGGGTGAGCGGCTACGACTGGGTGCGGTGCCTGCTGCTCGGCGCGGTCCGCGGGTTCGCCCTGGCCGCGGCGGTCTACGTGCTCGCCTGGACGGTCGGTTCGCGTACCCGGACCGTCGGCTCACGAGCCGGCTCTCCGGGTGCTCAGCCCGGTGCGGCCCGGCCGTGGCGCCAGTAGCCCAGGAACGCGATGCCGGACTTCGCCCAGCCGCGGTCGCGCACCAGGTGACGGCGCACTCCCGTGGCCAGCGCGGCTTCGCCGGCGACCCACGCGTAGGCCCGGCCACCGGGCAGGTCGGCCGCGAGGACCGTCTCCAGCGCCAGCACCCCCGGGCGGCCCGGCCGGGGACGCGGCAGCCAGTGCACCCGCACCCCCGGCGGGGCCGAGACCGCCCGGACGTCCGCGGCCGACGGCACCTCCAGGAACACCTCGGCCACCAGGTCGGCCGGAGCGTGCTCGAGGATCGCCAGGATCGCCGGCACCGCGCTCTCGTCCCCGGCCAGCAGCTGCCACGCCACCCCGGGCGGTGGCAGGTAGCTCACGCCCAGGTCGAAGATGCCCGCCGGGTCGCCGGGGCGGGCGCGCCGGGCCCACGCGGCCGCCGGGGCGTCCCCGTCGTGGAGCGCGAACTCGATGTCGATCTCCCCGGGACGCGCTCGCCGGACCGTGTAGTTGCGCACCCACGGCCGGCGCGACTTCGGCAGCATCAGCACTTCGGCCATCCAGCCCTCGTTGTGCAGGGTCGGCATTCGCAGCCCGTCCTGGCCCACCCGCGGGAAGAACAGCCGGACGGCCTGGTCGTCGCCGGCCACCTCGAGGTCCGCCACCCCGGGGCCGCCCAGCGTGATGGTCCGGAACGCCGGGCTGGGCGCGGTGTTCGCGAGGACTTCGAGCGTGATCATCCGCCGGGAAGAAGGGCGGCGCACCTTCGGGATCATCAGACGTCCAGCACGAGCCGCGGCGACAACGCCCGCGACACGCACGCGTACATGCGCCCCGGCGGTGTGCCGATGTCGTCCCGGTGCTCGGGTTCGCCGTCGAGCACCGCCAGCTCGCAGCTCCCGCAGACGCCTTCGCGGCACCCGGAGGGCACCGGGCGCCCGGCGTGGTTCAGGGCGTCGAGCAGCGACTCGTCGGCCGGGACCTGGATCGTCGCCCCGGACCGCGCGCAGACGACCTCGAACGCGGAGTCCGGCCCGAAAACGCGCTGCGTCGGCTGGAAGCGTTCGGTGTGCACCCGCGGGAACACCGCCTCCGCCGTGGCCAGCATCGACGCCGGTCCGCAGCAGTAGACCTCGGCCTCGGGGGCCACGGCAAGAGAGGCGAGATCCGGCCGGCCTCGGGAGAACAGCGAAACGCGTTCGCCATACGTGTCAACGAGTTCCGCCGCGAACGGCATGCTCGAAGCCGACCGTCCCACGTACACCAGCGAAGCGGCCGCCCCGGCGGTGACGGCCGCCTGCAGCATCGGCACGATCGGCGTGATCCCGATCCCGCCGGCCAGGAACAGGTACTCCGGTGCGGGAACGAGCGGGAAGTGGTTGCGCGGCGAGGAGACTTCGAGCGTCCGTCCCGGGCGGAGGTAGCAATGGACGTACTCCGACCCGCCCCGGCTCAGCGGGTCGAGCCGGACGGCGATCCGGTACGCCGAGAGGTCACCGGGGTCACCGCACAGCGAGTACTGCCGCGTCAGCCAGTTCGGCAGCGCGAGGTCGATGTGCGCCCCCGGCTCCCACGCCTCGAGGAGCCCTTCATCACCGCGAAGCACCAACGAGACGACGTCGTCGGCGACCCGCTCGACGCTCTCCAGCATCGTTTTCTGCATGGTCAGTACAACTTCCGGTAGCTGTCTTCGAGGACCTGCTCGAACACCGCCGGGTCGACGGCCAGGCCCAGCTGGTCGGTGACGATCTCGCCGGCCGACGGCAGTTCCGCGGCCAGCGCCTGACTGGCCGGGTCCCACAGCCGCGACCGCAGCAGCGCCCGGCCGCAGTGGAAGTACGCCTCGGCGACCTCGACGATGACGGCCAGCACCGGTGCCTTGGCCTCGGTGCGCATCCGGGCGAGCACGTCCGGGTCGTCGGTGACGTACGCGCTTCCGTTGACGCGCAGCGTTTCCCGCATGCCGGGGACGAGGAACAGCAGGCCGACGCCGTCGTTCTCGGCGATGTTGCGGAACGAGTCGGCGATCTTGTTGCCGGGCCGGTCGGGCAGCGCGAGCGTGTGCTCGTCGAGGACCTTCACGAAGCCGGGGTAGTCGCCGCGGGGCGAGCAGTCCGCACGGCCCGCGGTGTCGGAGGTGGCCAGCGCGAGGAACGGCGCGTGCGCGATGAACCGGCGGGCGTGCTTGTCGACGTGGTCGAGCTTCTTGCCCTCGAGCATCTCCTCGGGCGTGCCCAGCCGGCTCCGCACTTCGGCCATGGACACCCGCCGGTACCGGGTGCTCAGCGTGTTTGTGCTGGTCATGGCACAATTATGAGCAAATACTCAGGTCTTGCGCTACTCGCTTTCGAGCCGCGCGGAAGGGAGTGCCGTGACGCCGGACCAGCGCCGCATCCAGCCACGTAAACAGCCCCGGCAGGTCCGCGCCGAGCTGACCCGGCAGCGGATCCTGACGGCGGCTGCTCACGTTTTCGGCGAGCACGGCTACGCCGCGGGCACCACGAACCGCATCGCCGAGCGGGCCGGGATCTCCATCGGCTCGCTCTACCAGTACTTCCCGAACAAGGACGCGATCCTCGCCGAGCTGCTCGTCCGCCACCTCGACGACGGCGCGGCGATCGCCGAACGGGTCCAGCGCGAAGAGCTGCCCGGCCCGATCGAGGAGATCTTCCGCCTCTTCGTCCGCGGCGCGATCGAAAGCCACCTCGACGAGCCCCGGCTGTTGCGGGTGCTGCTGGAGCAGGCCCCGAAGTCGACCGACGTCCTCGAGAAGGTCGAGGTGCTCAAGAAGAACCTGGTCGCCTACATGCGGGAGCTCCTGGACGGCCACCCCGCGGTCCGGGTCGCCGACACGGAGACGGCGGCCCGGCTGATCGTCACGACGGTCGAGCTGGTGATCCACCAGCTCGTCGCCGACCACGAGCCGGTGGACACCGGGAAGCTGGAGACCGAGCTGGTGGCGATGCTGACCCGGTACGTCAGGGGGTGAACTGGTAGGCGCCGGCGTCGACCCGCGTGCCGACGGCGTTCCCGTCGACGTCGATGTCGGCGTACTTCGTCGTGCCCAGGCCGATGGCCGGGCTGCCCGCGGTGAGGACCAGGTTCGCGGCGGAGGTGAACTTCGGGTCGGCGACCTTGTCCGTGGCGCCCGGCGTGAACTGCCGTTGCCCGCCGAAGAAGACGTTGTGATCGGTCGCGGTCCAGCCGTCGTCGGCGTACCCGACCTTCATGGCGGACTGGATGACGTTCTGCGTGAGCTTCAGCGTCTGGTTCGTGCAGCCGCCGTAGCAGACGAAGCCCTCGGACTCGGCGTTGCTCAGCCGCACGGAGTTGTTGCGGAAGACCGTGCCGGTCACCGGGCCGTTGCCGTCCTCGGCGCTGCGCGTCACGATGCCGCCGCGCGTCTTGGCGCCGAAGACCGCGTTGTACTCGTAGACGTTGTTGCGGGACACCCCGTCCGGGTCGTCGGCGTCGGTGCCGAGCTCGGTGAAGGACTCGTTGTCCTCGGCGATGTTGTGGTGGATGACGTTGTCCGAGCCGTAGAAGATCTCCACGGCGGCGCCGTCGAGGCCGCCGAAGTCTTCGCTCACCGCGATCGACCCGCTGATCCGGTTCCAGCCGATGTCGGACCCGTTGCCCTGCACCAGGATCGCGAACGCGCCGGAGTCGTCGTTGCCGCCCGGCGTCACGACGGTCATGTGGTTGTTGTCGACGAGGTCGTTCTGCGTGACCTCGGTGCCGTCGGCGGATGGCGCGATGTAGACGCCGGCGCCGGCGCCGGTGACGTAGTTCGACAGCACCTTGTCGTGGTCACCGCCGACCTCGACGCCGGCCCAGGAGCAGCGCCCGGCGTCGGCCGCGACGCCGACCTGCAGGTCCTGCACCGTCACGTAGTCGCCGGGCAGGGTGACGCACGCTTCCTCGTTGCCCTGGACGATCGGGCGTGCGCCGTCGCCGTACGCGCCGATCGTGACGGGGGCCGACGCGCTGCCGGAGCCGCGCACCGCGAGCCCGCCGCTCCAGGTCCGGCCGCGGCGCAGCAGCACGGTGTCGCCGGGGGCGAGGGTGGTCGCGGCGACCTTGGCGAGCGACTTCCACGGCGCGGACTGGGAGGTGCCGGCCGCGCTGTCGCTGCCGAGGGTCTGGTCGACGTAGTAGGTCTTCACGGCGGCGGAGGCGTCGGGCGCGGCGACGACCGTGGCCGCGAGTGCAGCGAACAAACCCAGCGAGAGCAGTTTCTTCGACATGCCGCGCGACGGTAAGCCGGGCCCGTACACGGGTTGTACAAGCCCGGCACCGGCTCACTTCACCGCTTGCGCGACCAGCGCGGCGATTCTCTTCTCCACCGCCGGGGTGACGTCCGTCAGCGCGAAGCCCGCCGGCCACATCGGGCCGTCGTCCAGGTTTGCCTGGTCGCTGAAGCCCAGGGTCGCGTAGCGCGCCTTGAACTTCTCCGCGCTCTGGAAGAAGCAGACGATCTTGCCGTCGAGCGCGTAGGACGGCATGCCGTACCACAGCTTCGGCTCCAGGACCGGCGCGGTCGCGGTGACGACGGCGTGGACGCGCTCGGCCAGGACCCGGTCCGCCGGCTGCATCTCGGCGATCTTCGCGAGCACGTCCCGCTCCGCCTGCGCCGCCTTGTCCGCCTGGGACGCGCGGCGCGCCGCGGTCTTCAGCTCCTTGGCGTGCTCCTTCATCGCGGCCCGCTCTTCGGCGGTGAATGTCCCCATGGCAGTTCTCCTTCGGTCTATCGGCACGACGCGTGCCGATAGGCGCCAGCTTGCCCGGCGAACGGTGGGGATGTCAATGGCACGGTGCGTGCCGTTATGATCGCGGCATGGCCGAGGAACCGCGCCGCCGGGGCGCCGCCCGGACCGACGAACTGCTCCAGGTGACGCTCGACCTGGCGGCCGAGGTCGGGTACGCGGGCCTCAGCATCGAGGCCGTCGCGCGCCGGGCCGGCGTCGGGAAGCACACGATCTACCGGCGCTGGCCGACCATGGCGGCGCTCCTGCTGGACGCGCTCAGCCGCGCGTGGACCACCGACCTCGGCTACCACGACACCGGGGACGTCCGCGCCGACCTGCGTGAGCAGTTCCTGCGGTCGGCCCCCGCGCTCGCCGCTCCGCCGATCGGGCCCGTCTACCGGGCGGTGATCGCCGAGGCGCAGGCCGACGAGGGGCTGCGGGCCACGCTGCACGACCGGTTCCTGCGCACCGTCGAGGAAAGCACCCTCGCCCGGATCACCCGGGCCCAGGAGGCCGGGGAGCTCGTCGGCGGGGTCGACCTGACGTTCCCGGCCGAGGTCCTGTGCGGCACGCTCTACTACCGCTACCTGCTGTCGAACCGCGTCGCCGACGAGACGACCGTCGACGCGCTGCTGAACATGTTCATGGCCGCCTACGGCCGCCGTTAGCCAGCCGCTCGGCCGCCTGCGCGCGGACGGCCTCGCCGCACACCGGGGGATCGCCGTGCAGCGCTTCCCAGCGGGCGTTGTGCAGCGCGGGCCAGAGGCCGGCCGCCCAGGCGACTTCGTGCTCCTCCGCCGTGAACCGCCGTCCGCGGAACTCCTGGTACGCCGCCAGGAAAGCCGCGGAACTTCCGATCGGGGCCAGCGTCGGGGGCGAGTCACTGGCGAACGCCCCGGAGGCCGCGCCTGCGAGCGCCGCTTCCGGCTGCCACGCCAGGCTGTCCCAGTCGTGCACCGCCCGGACCTCGTCGTGCCAGCGGAGGTTCTGCGCTTCGAAGTCGGCGTGGCCCAGCACGCACGGCAGCTCGGCGGCGAGCAGCCGGTCACGGGCCTGGACGGCCGTGTCGACGACGTGGCGGGGAACGGCGCTCTGGTCCCGTTCGTCGAGGAACCCGATCGCGGGCCACAGCCCGGGATCGGCGTGGTCCCACCGTGCCCAGCGCGGGTTCGGCAGCGGCGGTGCGACGACCACGTCGGCCAGCTCGGTCATCAGCCGCGCGAACACCGCCGCGTAGCGCACGGCGACGTCCGGGGTGTCGCCGCGCAGCACTTCACCACCGGGCCGGTACTCCTCGGCGTGCACGGCCAGGCCGCCGGTGACGGACACCGCGGTGAGCGGCCGGGGACACGGGAACCCGCGCTCCGCCAGCCGGGCCTGCGCGGTGACGCACGACGTGGCCCGGCCGTCGTCCTCACGGGCCTTCACCACGACCTCTCGGCCGTCGGCCGGCCGCACGCCGCAGACCGAGGAAAGGGATTGCCGTGCGAAGAGCACTTCGGCCGGCGTGCTCCCCAGGTGCTCCGCGCACCAGGGCGAAAGCCAGGTCACCGGTCCCGCGCCACGAGCGCGGCCTGCGTGCGGCTGGTGACGCCCAGCTTGGCGAGGACGTTCCCGACGTGCACCTTGACCGTCCGCTCGGCCAGCCGCAGCCGCGCCGCGATGTCCCGATTGGACAGTCCCTCGCCGAGCAGCTCCAGCACGTCCCGTTCGCGCGGGGTCAGCGCACCACCGCCGCTCAGCGCCGAGGCCACCGCCGGGCTCAGCGCGGTCACGCCCTGGTGGGCGGCCCGGACGGCGGCCGCGAGCTCGTCGCCGGAGGAGTCCTTCAGCACGAACCCGGCCGCGCCCGCGGCGAGCGCTTCGCGGATTTCGCGGGGCCGGCCGACCGTGGTCAGCATGAGGACGCGCGGCGCGGGGGCGGCCAGGCGGCGCAGGACTTCGAGGCCGTCCATGCCGGGCAGGTAGAGGTCGAGCAGGACGACGTCGGCGTCGACAGCGGAGGCGAGCAGCTCCGGGCCGCTCGCGTACTGCGCGACGACGTCGAGGTCCGGCTGCGCACCCAGGATCAGCGCGATGCCCTCGCGCACGAGCGCGTGGTCGTCGACGACCTGAACCCGGATCATGCCCGCACTCTAGTGTCGGGCGCATGCGCCAGTCTCTCGTCACGACGGTCGCGGCCGCGGCGGTGTTCTTCGCCAGCGGCGCCTGGACCCCGCACCAGGGCTGGGTCGCCGCGCTGCTCAGCGCGGTCCAGCTGGTCCCGCTGCTGTGGTCGCGCCGCGCGCCCGCCGTCGTGCTGGTGGCCGTCACCCTCGCGACGGCCGGGCACCTGCTGCACGACCAGCCGCGCAACACGATGTACGTGCCGGTGCTCCTCGCGCTCTACAGCACGCCGCAGCGGTGGCTCGCGGCCGCGGCGGCGCTCGTGGTCGGCGGCGCCGTGTTCCCGGCGAAGGGCCCGTTCGACGGCACCCTCGTGGCCATCACGATCTGCGCGGTCGCCTGGCTGCTCGGCGCCGAACGCCGGCGTGCGCTCGCCGACCGGGCCGAGCGCGCGGCCCGGCGGCTGCACGACACGCTCGCCCAGACGACGGCCGTGATGCTGGTGCAGGCGGAGACGTTGCGCGCGGTCGGCGACCTGACCGACGCGGACCGGGAACGTCTCGACACCCTCCTGGCCGCCGGGCGTGGCGCGCTCACGCTGGTCCGGCGCACGCTCGACGACCTCAGGGAGGACGAAGACCGCGCCCCCGACCTCGCCGAGGTGCTGGCCCGGCTCCGCACCGCGGGTCTCGTCCTCGACCGCGACCCGGTGCTGCCCGCCCTGCCCCGGCCGCTGCGGGAGCTGGCGGACCGGTTCGTCGCGGAGACGGCCGTGAACGCGTTGCGGCACAACGGTCCCGGCGTCCGGCTGCGGTTCGACGTCGAAGCCGGCGACCAGGTGACGATCACCGCGCGCAACACGGTCAAAGGGACTCCGCGGTCCGGCGAGGGCTACGGTCTCGCCGGGCTCGCGGAGCAGGCAGCGGCGGCCGGGGGAGTGCTGACGCACGGGCCGCGGGACGGCGAGTGGGTCGTCAGTGTCGAGCTGCCAGCAGCTGTGACACGGTCACGAACCGGTAGCCGCGCTGCTTGAGCCCGTCGACGACCGGCCCGATCGCCTGCCGGGTCTGCTCCCGGGAGGCGTACATGGCGTGCAGCAGCACGATCGAGCCGGGCCGGACCTGGCCGAGCGTGGTGCGTGCGACGGTGGCGGCGTCGGGCGTGCCCTCGGAGTCCGGCTCGACGTCCCAGGTGATCGTGGTGCGGTCGTGCTCGGCGAGGTAGTGCGGGAGCGCGAAGAGCTTCTTGCCGTTCGGGGGCCGGAAGAGGATCTCGCCGGTGTAGCCGGTGCCGCGGATGAGCGCGTCGGTGGCCTCGACCTCGTCGGCGACCCAGGCCGGCGTCACGCCGATCATCCGCTCGTGGCTGAAGCTGTGGTTGCCGAGTTCGTGGCCGGCCGCGGCGATGTCGCGCGCGAGGTCGGGGTGCGCGGCGATGTCCCGGCCGATGAGGAAGAAGGTCGCGGGCACCTGGCGGCTCTTCAGGGTGTCGAGGATCGCGTGGGTGCCGGCCGGGTCGGGACCGTCGTCGAAGGTGAGCGCGACGATCTTTTCGGTGGTGTCGACGCGGTTCACGAGGGTGCCGAAGAACTGGAAGGTCCGCGACTTCGACACCTCGAACAGGGTGAACGCGCCGGCGAGCACGACGACCAGCACGCACGCCACGACGATGGTCCACTTCCGCGCGCGGCGGGATTTCAAGATCATGGCGCCACCCTGGCGACGGTCCGGTCACACGGAAAGCCGCCAAGGTACTAGTACCAAAAGCCGTGAATGGCACATTGAGGGACTTGAAGTCCCTCAATGTGCCATTCACGGAACGTCAGAGGGGGTTGAAGACGCCCAGGGGAGCGGTGCAGAACGGGCCGCCGACGTACTCGGCCGCCGCGCCCGTCGGGGCCGGCTTCGAAGCCAGCTGCTCCGCGTACACCTCGGCGTCGTCCAGGGACTTGTAGCCCAGCGCCTCCGCTTCGGACAGGGAGTAGATCCGGCGCGTGTTGTCCGAGACGCCCCAGATCAGCCGGTACCCCGGCGACGGCGCGGAGAGACACGCCTCGAACAGCCGGGCGCCGTCGTCCGGCGACAGCCACGTCGTCAGGCCGCGCGGGCCCAGCGGCAACGGCGTCTCGAAGCACGAGCCGATCCGGATCACGATCACGTCCATGCCGAACCGCGAGTGGTACAGGCTGCCGAGCGCCTCGATCGCCGCCTTGCTGACGCCGTAGTACGTGTCCGGGCGCGGGGAAGAATCCGCGGGGAGGTCGGAGTCGTTCCGGCGGAAACCGACCGCGTGGTTGCTCGACGCCAGGATCACGCGGCTGATCCCGGCGGAACGCGCCGCCTCCAGCACCGTGTGCGTGCCGTTGATGTTGACGTCGAGGGTCGCTTCCCAGGAGTTCTCGCGGCTGTGCCCGCCGAGGTGGATCAGCGCGTCGACCCCTTCGCACGCCGCGGCCATCGCCTCCGGGTCGGTGACCGACGCCGTCACGATCTCTTCGGAGGCGTCGGACGCCGTCTGCGGAGCCAGGTCGAGCAGGCGCAGCACCCGGCCGTCGCGCTTCAAGCGGGGCCGCATCAGGGTGCCGACGACGCCCGCCGACCCGGTGATGAGCACACGCTGGTCCGTCATGGTGGTCCTCTCGGTAAGGGCGGCGGTCAGCGAATCCCGGCCCGGCGCAGCTGCTGCCCGAGCTCGGCGGTGGTTTCGGCGAGCAGCTCGCCGACGCGCTGGGCGTCGGCGTCGGTCACCTGGGAGATCGGCATCGAGCAGCTGATCGCGTCCGTGCCCGGGATCCGGTAGGGGATCACCGCGGCGACGCACCGGACGCCGAGCGTGCCTTCCTCGACCTCGGCGGCGTACCCGCGCTCGCGGGTGGCGGCGCACTCGGCGTGCAGGCCTTCGAGCGTGGTGATGGTGTTCGGCGTGAGCGCGGTCAGCGTCGCCGGCATCAGCGCCTCGATCTCGTCGTGCGTCAGCTCGGCCAGCAGCGCCTTGCCCAGCGCGGTCGCGTGCGTGGGGAGCGTGCGCCCGACGCGGGAGACGAGGTGCGTGGAACGCTGCGATTCGCGCGTCTCCAGGTAGACGACCTCGGTGCCGTTGCGCCGCGCGAAGTGCGCGGTGAAGCCGGTCTTCTCCCGGATGCGTTCCAGGGCCTCGGTGGCGAACGGGACGACGGCGTCGCGGTCCAGGTACGCCGTGCCGCAGATCAGCGCGCGGACGCCCAGGCGGTAGCGGGCGGTGTTGGCGTCCGCCTCCAGCCAGCCGGCTTCCAGCAGTGTCCGCAGCAGGCCGTGCAGCGACGAGCGGGGGAAGCCCGTGCGCGCGTGCAGGTCGGACAGCGACAGCCAGACGTCGTTCGCCGCGAAGGTCTCGATGAGGTCGACGGCCCGGCGCGCGGACTTCACTCCCGACGACTCGGCGGGGGCACCGTCGGCCGCTACCGGGTTGTCCACCTTCTGCGGCATTTGTGCTCCTCCGTCCGGCCGTTGACTTGTGACTCCGGCCATATTAGCGTCCCGAACAACGTTCTTATGGATGAACATAATCACTATAACAGACTCCGTTCATGGATGTGAACATCTCTTGCGAGACCGCATCACCGTGGACGCGGAAAGGAGCCTGCGGTGCACGCACTCGACTGGACGATGGTCTGCGCGTACTTCGCGCTGATGATCGTGATCGGCTGGTGGTCGCACAAACGGGTCAGCGACGTGAAGGACTTCTTCACGGCCGGCGGCAAGATGCCGTGGTGGCTGGCGGGGATCTCGCACCACATGTCCGGCTACAGCGCCGTGCTCTTCGTCGCGTACGCGGGCGTGGCGTACACCAGCGGCGTCACCGTGTACTTCTGGGGCTTCGCCAGCATCGGTATCGGCGTCGGGATCGGCAGCTGGCTGTTCGCCGCCCGGTGGAACCGGCTGCGCTCGAAGCTCGGCGTCGCCTCTCCGCTGGAATACCTGGCGAAGCGGTACAACGTGCCGACGCAGCAGGCGCTCGCCTGGAGCGGCAGCCTACTGAAGATCTTCGACATCGCGGCCAAGTGGTTCGCCGTCGCGACGCTGCTGCACGTCTTCGCCGGGCTGGACTACAACCTCGGCATCCTGATCACCGGCGCCGTCACCCTCGTCTACTGCACCATCGGCGGTCTGTGGGCCGACGCGCTCACCGACTTCGGCCAGTTCGTCATCCAGGGCATCGCCGCGATCGTGATGATCGTGGTGGTGCTGGGCAAGCTGGGCGGGATCTCCGCGCTCTGGACGATGTGGGACAAGCTGCCCGAGAACCACACCGACCCGGTGACGTCCAAGTACACCACCATCTTCTTGCTCGTTTACGTGCTCGTGAAGACGCTGGAGTACAACGGAGGCATGTGGAACCTGGCGCAGCGCTACATGGCGGCGCCGAACACCCACGAGGCCCGGCGCGGCGCGCGGCTTTCGTCCGCGCTGTACCTCTTGTGGCCGCTGGTGCTGATGTTCCCGATGTTCGCGGCGCCGCTGCTCATCCCCGGTATCAAGGACCCGACGCAGTCCTACGCCATCATGACGACGACGTTCCTGCCGCCGGGCCTGGTCGGCCTGGTGCTGGCCGGGATCTTCTCGCACACCATGGCGATGGTCTCCTCCGACGCCAACGCGATCTCCGCGGTGATCACCCGCGACATGATCCCGGCGATGGTCCGCCGCACCCGGCAGTGGACCGACGTCCAGGGCCTCAAGGCGGCGCGGATCACCACGGTGATCTTCGTCGCGCTGACCATGCTCGTGGCCACGCAGGCGCAGAACCTCGGCGGCGTGCTGCAGATCGTCGTCAACTGGGTCGCCGCGCTGATGGGCCCGATCTCGATCCCGCTGCTGCTGGGCATGCTGCCGTGGTTCCGCAAGTGCGGCCCGCGCGCGGCGCTGGTCTCGTGGGCGGGCGGCCTGATCGCCTACGGGCTCTGCTACTACGTCTTCAGCGCGAACCAGACGGTGCTCATCGCGACGCCGATCCTGGTCTCGCTCGCCCTCTACGTCGGCCTCGGGCTGATCGCGCCCGAGCGCAGCGCGGTCGCCGATGAGATCGTCGACACCGTGAACACCGACGACGACGTCGACCGCACGAAGGAAGGCACGACCGTGCCCGCCTGACGTTGGCCACACCCGGCCGAACCCGATTAAGGACGAGAGAGCAGAGAACTGATGGCACAGACCGAGATCGAGCTGGACGGCCTGCTGGCGTTCCCCCTCACCCCGTTCACCGAGGACCTCGAGGTCAACCTCGATGCGCTCGCGGAGAACGTGGAGAGCCACATCGCGGCGGGCGCGGGCGCGCTGTTCGTCGCGTGCGGCACGGGCGAGTTCAGCTCGCTCTCGCCGGACGAGCACGCGGCGGTGCTCGCGAAGTCCCGCGAGGTGGCCGCCGGCCGGGTGCCGGTCTGGGTGGGTGCCGGCGGCGGGGCCGCGTCGGCCAGGGCGGGCATCGCCCTGGCCGAGGCCGGCGGCGCCGACGGTGTCCTGCTGCTGCCGCCGTACCTCGTCACCGGGCCGTCCTCGGGCCTGGTCGACTTCGTCCGGTACGCCGTCGGCGACTCGTCCGTGCCGGTGATCGTCTACCACCGCGGCACCGGCGTGTACACCGCGCCGACCGCGGCCTCGTTGCTCGAGATCCCCTCGGTCGCAGGCCTCAAGGACGGCTACGGCGACGTCGAGGTGATGACCCGGATCGTCACCACGATCCGGTCGCTGGACACCGAGCGGGCGCGGAACTTCCTGTTCTTCAACGGCTTGCCGACCGCCGAGGTCTCCGCCAAGGCGTACGCCTCGATCGGCGTCGCCCGCTACTCCTCGGCCGTGCACTGCTTCGCGCCCGAGATCGCGCACCGCTTCCACCGCGCGCTCGGCGAGGGCGACACCCGCGTGATGGACGCCCTGCTGACCGGCTTCTACCTGCCGCTGGTGGCGTTGCGGGACGAGACGCCCGGCTTCGCCGTGTCCCTGGTGAAGGCCGCTGCCCGGTTGCGCGGCGACAAGGTCGGCCCGGTCCGGCCGCCGCTGGTCGAGCCGACGCCGGAGCAGATCCACCGGCTGGAGAAGATCGTGGAGGACGGCTTCGTCACGCTGAAGGCGCTGGGCTGATGAAGATCCTCGATGTGGTGCTGACGCCGGTCGCGTTCGCCGACCCGCCGCTGCTCAACGTCATGGGCGTGCACGAGCCGTTCGCGCTGCGCAGCGTCGTGCAGGTCAAGTGCGAGGACGGCGTCGTCGGGCTCGGTGAGTCCTACGGCGACGACGCGTTCCTCGGCGAGGTCCGCAAGGTGCTGCCGCAGCTGCGCGGCCACGACGTGTTCGACCTGCCCGGCCTGCAGCGGCTGGTCGCGCGGGCGCTCTCGGACACCGTGCTGACCGACGCCCACGGGCTGATCGGCGGGTTCTCCATCCGCAAGACCGTCGCGAGCGTCTACTCGCTGTTCGAGGTCGCCTGCCTGGACGCGCAGGGGCAGTACCTCGGCCGCCCGGTCACCGACCTGCTCGGCGGCAAGGCCCGCGACGCCGTCGAGTTCTCCGCCTACCTGTTCTACAAGTACGGCAGGCACGTCGACGGCCGTGCGGACACCTGGGGCGAGATCACCACGCCCGAGACGCTGGTGGGCTCGGCGAAGCGGATGATCGACGAGTACGGCTTCCGCTCGATCAAGCTCAAGGGCGGGGTCTTCGAGCCGGCCCAGGAGGTCGACGGGATCCGCGCGCTGGCCGAGGCGTTCCCCGGCCACCCGCTCCGGATCGACCCGAACGCCGCGTGGACGGTCGAGACCGGCATCCGGGTCGCGGCCGAGCTCGACGGCGTCCTGGAGTACCTCGAAGACCCGACGCCGGGCATCGACGGTATGGCCCAGGTCGCCGAGCGGGCGTCGATGCCCTTGGCCACCAACATGTGCGTCGTGAACTTCGGGGACATCGAGCCGGGCTTCCGGGCGCGGGCGATCGGCGTGCTGCTCTCGGACCACCACTTCTGGGGTGGCCTGCGCGCGACGCAGTCCCTGTCGGTGACGTGCGAGAGCTTCGGCGTCGGCCTGTCGATGCACTCCAACAGCCACCTCGGGATCAGCCTGGCCGCGATGGTCCAGGTTGCCGCGGCGACCCCGCACCTGACCTACGCCTGCGACACGCACTGGCCGTGGAAGGTCGAGGACGTCATCGAGCCGGGCGTGCTGGAGTTCCGCGACGGTGCCGTGGCGGTGCCGTCCACCCCGGGCCTGGGCGTCAAGCTGGACGAGGACGCGCTGGCCAAGCTGCACGAGAACTACGTCCGATGTGGACTGACCAAGCGGGACGACGTGACCTACATGCGCAAGTACGTCGAGGGTTTCGAGCCGAACACGGCGAGGTGGTGACCCGGTGAAGGTGACGGGATACGCCTACCCCTGGGATGTCCTGGAGGCCGGGTTCGCCTCGCGGGCCCGGGACCTGGGCGTCGACGAGGTGGCCGTGGCGCTGTCGTACCACAGCGCCCGCGCGGCGACGCCGTGGTCGGCTTCGCGGACCGCCGTGGTCGCGCGGCACGCGGCGTTCTACCGGCCGGTGCGTGCGGAAGCCTGGGAAGGCAAACGTTTGCGTCCGTCCATTCCGGACTGGGTAGCTGCCCAGGACAGCGGTTCTGACGCCGTCCGGGTGCTGAACGAGGCCGGGATCCCGGCGGCCGCGTGGATCGTGCTGACCCACAACTCGCAGCTCGGGTACGAGCACCCGGACGTCGTGGTGCGCAACTGCTTCGGCGAGGCCTACCCCTGGGCGCTGTGTCCTTCGCAGCCCGCGGTGCGCGAGTACGCGGCGACGCTGACCGCCGAGGCCGTCGCCGGGCTGGAGCTGTCGTCGGTGATCCTCGAGGCCTGCGGCCCGCTCGGCGCGGTCCACCAGCACCAGCACGAGAAGACCGACGGCGTCTGGGCGCCGGCGGTGGCCCGGCTGCTGTCGATCTGCTGCTGCGACGCCTGCGCGGCCGGCTGGGACCTCGACGCGGACACCGTGCGCGCCCAGCTCGTCGAGGAGGTCCGGCGGCTGGTCGCGACCGGCGACCTGGGCGTGACGGCCGACGACCTGCCACCGTCGGTGACGCAGGCGTTGCTGCGGACCCGGCAGCGGGCCACGGACGAGCTGCGGGCCGCGGTGCTGGCGTCGTTGCCCGCGGGCGTGCGGATCGTGCTGCACGGCGCGCTCGACCCGTGGGTCACCGGCGCGCTGCCCGGGCTGACGCCGTCCGCCGCGGACGACGTCGACGCCGTCGTACTGTTCGGCTGGGCGCCCGCGACGGGTGCCGAAGCCGTCGCGGCGGCCCGGGAGGCCCTGCCCGAGCGGGTCGCGATCGGCAGCTACATCACCGCGGTCGCCGCCGCGCCGGTGCCGGACATCGCCGCCTACGCCGGCGAGCTGGCCAAGGCGGGCGCGGCCGAGCTGCACCTGTACCACCTCGGCCTGGCCGGCCCGGGTCGCTGGCGCGACCTGGAGACGGCCACCGCCGCCGCCCACGAGATGCACTGAGGAGCTGTACCCCCCATGAGCCAGGCCACCGACGCCGCCACGCTCGAGAAGATCCTGACGGGAGCCGCCGCGGCCGCCCGTCCCGCCGCCGAGGCCACCCCGGCCGAGCGCGCCCGCTGGCTGGTCGCGGCCGCCGACGCCCTCGACGCCGCCGCGGACGACCTCGTCCCGCTCGCCCACCGCGAGACCCACCTGCCCGCCACCCCTCGGCTGGCCGGAGAGCTGAAGCGCACGACGTTCCAGCTCCGCCTGTTCGGCGAGGTGCTCACCGACGGCGAGTACCTCGGCGCCACCGTCGACCACGCCGACCCCGACTGGCCGATGGGCCCGCGTCCGGACATCCGCCGCGTGAAGACCGCGATCGGGCCGGTGCTGGTGTTCGCGGCCAGCAACTTCCCGTTCGCGTTCAGCGTCGCCGGCGGCGACACGGCGTCCGCGCTCGCCGCGGGCTGCCCGGTGATCCTCAAGGCCCACCCCGGCCACCCCGAGCTGTCCGCCCTGACCGGCCGGATCGTGCGCGAAGCCCTGGTCGGCGCGGGTGCGCCGGAAGGCATCTTCGACGTGATCTTCGGCCAGGAGGAGGGCGTCACCGCGCTGAAGGACCCGCGGATCGCGGCGGCGTCGTTCACCGGCTCGATCCCCGGCGGGCGGGCGCTGTTCGACATCGCGAACGCTCGGCCGCGGCCGATCCCGTTCTACGGCGAGCTCGGCAGCGTCAACCCGGTCGTCGTCACCGAGGCCGCGCTCGCCGCGCGCGGGGAAGCCGTCGCGAAGGGCTACGCCGGGTCGTTCACCCTCGGCGCCGGCCAGTTCTGCACCAAGCCGGGCCTGCTGTTCCTGCCCGAGGACCACGGCCTGACCGAGACGCTGCGCGAGGCGCTGGCGGGCGCCGCGGCCCAGCCGATGCTCAACGACCGCATCGCCGCCGGGTACGCCGACAAGCTGGCGCAGCTGCGCGAGGTGCCCGGTGTCGACGTCGTGTCGGAAGCGGCTTCGGAGTCGCCCGCGTTCACGCCGACGCTGCTGGCCACCACCGGCAAGCAGTTCCTCGAGGGCGGCGACACGGTGCACGAAGAGTGCTTCGGCCCGGCGTCGCTGATCGTCACCTACGCCGACCAGGCCGAGCTGCTGCGCCTGCTCGACGTCATCGAACCGGGGCTCACCGCCACGATCCACGGCGAGGAGTCCGATGTGGACTGGATCCGGCCGGTGCTGCCGGCGCTGGGCCGCATCGCCGGGCGGCTGCTGTGGAACGACTGGCCCACCGGCGTCACGGTGAGCTGGGCCCAGGAGCACGGCGGCCCGTACCCGGCCACGACGGCCCCGACCACGACGTCGGTCGGCACCGCCGCGATCGAGCGGTTCCTGCGTCCGATCGCGTGGCAGGGCTTCCCCGACGCGCTGCTGCCCGAACCCCTCCAGGAGGCCAACCCCTGGCAGCTGCCCCGCCGCACCGACGGCTCCCGCTGACCCCGTCGTGAGTGTTTAGGGCGGTTCTAACCGCCCTAAACACTCACGACGCTTACCGCCGCCGCACCACCGAATCCCGTTCCCCATTCCCCGCAAGCCGAGGATGTCTTCCTGGGAGGCATTGTCATGCCCGTGAACCGGAGAAACGCCCTGCGCGGCGGCGCCCTGGCGGCCGCTTCCACCGTGTTCCTCACCCGTCCCGCGTTCGCTTCGGCGGCCCCTTCCGCGGCCCCCGCCGCGGGTGGGGTGCCGACGGCCACCGCGCCGATCGTCGCCGCGTACCGGCAGCTGCAGACCGGCATCAACCGGCCGTCGCCGGAACGCACCGAGGCACTCGCCAACCTGAGCCGTGTCGCCAAGGCCTACAACGCGAGCATGTCCGTCGCCGGCGGCGGCGCTCCACTGTGGACGGACCTGCCGCTCGGCCCGGGCAGCGACTACACGACGTCGATGTACGCCCGGCTGCGCGCGATCGCCGTCGACTGGGGCACGCCGGGCGGTGCGCTGGCCGGTGACCCGGTGGTGCTCGACCGGATCAAGGCGGCGCTCGAGCTGATCTACGCGAGCCAGTACAACCCGCAGGTCGGCGAGATCGGCAACTGGTACACCTACGAGATCGGCGTCCCGTACTACGTGCTGCACACGCTTTCGGTGGTCGCCGACGAGCTGGCCGCCGACGAGCTGGCCCGGTACGTAAGCCCGATCAAGCGGTTCGTCGGCAACCCGAACGTCCGCGCGAACAACACCGCGCTCGTCGAGACCGGCGCGAACCGCGCGGACAAGGGCCTGATCTCGATCGTCGCGGGCGCGCTGATCGGCGACACCGCGTGGATCAGGACCGGCGTCGACGCGCTCACCGACGTCGCGGGCGGGGGTGCGGCGAGCGTCGTCGCCAAGCTGGACCGCGCGGCGGGCGACGGCTTCCACGTCGACGGCTCGTTCATCCAGCACGACACCATCCCGTACCCCGGCCACTACGGCATCGTCCTGCTCACCGCGTTGGCCAGCGCCATCCACGTGACGGCGGGTACCGAGTTCGCCCTCCCGCAGCCGCTGAAGGACAAGATCTACGCGCTGGTCGCGGACAGCTTCGCGCCGTTCGTCTACGCGGGCGCGCTGATGGAACCGGTTCGCGGCCGGATGCTTTCGCGGCAGGGCGAGACCGGGCACGACATCGGCCACCAGCTGACGGTCGCGACACTCGTCCTGGCCCGCACGGCTTCGGGGAAGACGAAGACCGACCTCAACGCGCTCGCCGCGAAGTGGATCAAGGAAGGCACGTACGCGCCGTTCCTGAAGATCCCCGACCCGGAGCGGTTCGCGCCGGGCCCGGACCTGGTGGCGACGCCGGGCATCGAGTTCGCCCAGGACATGCTGGCCTCGGGCGCGCGCCCGGCGCGGGTCGTCGCCACGCACCGGGACTTCGGCCAGCAGGACCGGATGGTGCACGTCACCGACGGCTGGTCGGCGTCGCTGGGCGTCAGCTCGACGCGGATCTCGCGCTACGAGTCCATCAACGGCCAGAACCTCAAGGGCTACCACGTCGGCGACGGCGTGCTCTACACGTTCCTGCCCAACGCCAAGGGCCACTACACCGACGCCTACTGGCCGACGGTCGACCCGCTGCTGCTGCCGGGCACGACCGAGAACGACGGCCCGGCCGACCCGAAGTTCGGCGGCGTCCCGGTCGGCCCGAACCCGCACACCGGCGGCGTCCGCTGGGACGACAAGCACGGCACCTACGCGTTCGACTTCAAGTCCTGGGACGGGTCGCTGGTCGCGAAGAAGTCGTGGTTCTTCACACCGTCGGGGATCGTCTGCCTGGGCGCCGGGATCACCAGCACGTCGGCGTCGAACGTGCGCACGACGATCGAGAACCGCAACCTCGGCGAAGGCGGTCGCGGTGCCTTGACGGCGGACTTCCGGCGCGTGCCGACCGACCTCGGGAAGGCTTCCGCGCTGCGGCGGCCGAATTGGGTGCACCTGGAGAACGTCGGCGGGTACGTGCTCCTCGACGACGCCTCGGTGACGGCGCTGCGCGAAGACCGGACCGGCGCGTGGCGCGACATCGACACCGGCGCCAACACCAAGGGCACGACGACGCCGAACACACGCCGCTACCAGAAGCTGGTGCTGGAGCACGGCGCGAAGCCGACAGATGCGAAGTACGCGTACGCGGTGCTCCCGGGCGCATCGGTGGTCGGCACGCTGACCGCGTCCTGGGCTTGGCAGGTGCGGACGAACACGCCGATGGTGCAGGCGGTCCGGGTCGGCGACACGCTGCTGGCGAACTTCTTCGCGGCGGGCTCGGTCGACGACGTGCGCGTCTCCGGGCCCGTGTCGGTCGCGGTGGGGCGGTCCGGGTACCGGCGCGTGCTGGTGGTTTCGGACCCGACCCAGACGCAGGACAGCGTGACGGTGACCGTGCACGGCAAGTCCGTGACGGTGCCGCTCAAGGGCAGCTTCGGCGCGACGAAGGTCGTGCCCCTGTGACATGCGGGGCTTCGCCACCCGGACCCCCCGAAAACTGAAGAGGTCCTCCCCGCCGGGCCGGTGCCCCGACCCGGTCCGGCGGGGTCCCCACCTCCGTTACGCTGGAATTCATGACCACCGCCGAGCACGTGGACGTGCTGATCGTGGGCGCCGGCCTGTCGGGCGTCGGCGCGGCCTGCCGGCTGCAGGAGCGGTTGCCGGGCAAGACCTACGCCATCCTCGAGGCGCGGGATACGATCGGCGGCACCTGGGACCTGTTCCGCTATCCGGGCATCCGCTCGGATTCGGACATGTTCACCCTCGGTTACCCGTTCCGGCCGTGGAAGGACCCGAAGGCGATCGCCGACGGCCCGTCGATCCTCGCTTACGTGCGGGAGACCGCGGCCGCGCACGACATCGAGCGGCACATCCGGTTCGGGCACCGGGTCGTCAGCGCGAGCTGGTCGTCCGCGGATGCGGTCTGGACGGTCTCGACCGCCCACGGGGTGACGTTCACCTGCCGGTTCCTGTACCTGTGCAGTGGTTACTACTCGTACGAGAACGGGCACGTCGTCGACTTCCCGGGCGGCGACGAGTTCGCGGGCGACATCGTGCACCCGCAGCACTGGCCGGACGAGCTGGACTACGACGGCAAGCAGGTCGTCGTGATCGGCAGCGGCGCGACGGCGGTGACGCTCGTCCCGGCGATGGCTCCGCGCGCGGCCCGCGTGACGATGCTGCAGCGCTCGCCGTCGTACATCGTGGCGCGGCCGGGGCGGGACGCGCTCGCCGACCGGATCCGCGCGCTGCTGCCCGAGAAGCTCGCGCACCGGGTGGTGCGCGGCAAGAACGTCGTCCTGGGCACGTTCTTCTTCCAGCTGCTGCGGCGGCTGCCGGACCGGGCGTCCCTGGCGCTGCGCAAGCGCGTGGCGGCGCAACTGCCCGCGTCGATCCCGGTCGACCCGCACTTCGTGCCGGACTACCACCCGTGGGACCAGCGGCTGTGCCTCGTGCCGGACGCCGACCTCTTCCAGGCGCTGCGCTCGGGCAAGGCGGACATCGTGACGGACCGGATTTCGCGGTTCACGGTGTCCGGTGTGCTCCTGGAGTCGGGGCGCGAGCTGCCGGCGGACGTCATCGTGACGGCGACGGGCCTGCGGCTGGTGGCCTTCGGCGGGATCGCGCTGACGGTCGACGGACGCACGATCGAGCCGGGTGAGCAGCGGGCCTACAAGGGCATGATGTTCGGCGGCATCCCGAACCTGGCGTGGTGTGTGGGCTACACGAACAACTCGTGGACGCTGCGGGCGGACCTGACGTCCCAGTACGTCTGCCGCCTCCTGCAGTACCTGGACCGGCGCGGCTTCGTGTCGTGCACCCCGGACGTGGCTTCGGCGTCGTCGGCGGGGAGGCCGCGCCCGATCGTGGACCTGGCGTCGGGGTACATCAAGAGGGCCGCCCCCGGCCTGCCGAAGCAGGGCGAGAGGCGGCCCTGGATGATGCGCCAGAACTACCTGCTGGATCTGGCGGACATGCGGCTCAACCGGCTCGACGACGGCGTCATGCGCTTCGGCCGCGCCGAGGAGCGGGTCGCCGCGCCGAGTCAGCCCTGACGAGCCTTCAGGCGCGGGTTGTCCTTGTTGATCACGAACACGCGGTTGCCGCGCCGGATCACCTGGGCGCCCGGCTGACGGGCGAGCGAACGGACCGAGCTGCGAACCTTCATGGCGAGCCGTCCCTTCCTGGGTCGGTGGTGCGGGCCCCGGATGCGTCCCGCTCTCGTGTGAACCGCCGTCGGGTCGGTTTCATTCCGCAACTCAGCTGGTCTCCCGGGCCACCCAGGCCTGCAGGTCGTCACCGCGGATCGCCGCCGCCATCAGCTCCGGGAACTGGTCCGGGGTGCACGCGAAGGCCGGGACGCCCAGCTCCACCAGCGCTGCCGCGTTCTCGTGGTCGTACGACGGCGCGCCCGAGTCGGACAGGGCCAGCAGCGTCACCACCTGGACTCCCGCGCCGACCAGCTCGGTGATCCGGTGCAGCAGCTCGTCCTCGTCGCCGCCCTCGTACAGGTCGCTGATCAGCACCAGCAGCGTCTGCTCGGGCCGGCCGACCAGGCCCTGGCAGTAGGCGATCGCCCGGTTGATGTCCGTGCCGCCGCCCAGCTGGGTGCCGAACAGCACGTCGACCGGGTCGGCGAGGTGCTCGGTCAGGTCCGCGACCTCGGTGTCGAACGCGACGAACGACGTCCGCAGCGCCCGCATCGACGCCAGCACCGCACCGAACAGCCCCGAATACACCACCGACTCCGCCATCGACCCCGACTGGTCCACGGCCAGGATGACGTCGCGCTGCACCGCCTGCTGCCGCCGGCCGTACCCGACCAGCTGCTCCGGCACGATCGTGCCCAGCTCGGGGGAGTAGTGCTTGAGGTTCCGGTGGATCGTGCGCGCCCAGTCGACGTCGCCGGGCCGGGGCCGGTGCGTGCGCGACGCCTTGTCCAGCGCACCCTTGATCGCCGCGCGCGTGCGCTCGGCGAGCCGCTCCTCCAGCTCCTCGACCACCTTGCGGACGACCTCGCGCGCGGTCTCCTTGGTCTCCTCGGGCAGCACGCCGTTCAGCGAGAGCAGCGTCCCGACCAGGTGCACGTCCGGCTCGACCGCCGAGAGCAGTTCCTTCTCCAGCAGCATCCGGGTCAGCCCCAGCCGGTCGACGGCGTCGCGCTGCATCACCTGCACGACGGTGCTGGGGAAGTAGCGCCGGATGTCACCCAGCCACCGCGCGACCCGCGGCGCCGACGCGCCCAGGTTCGCGCTGCGCGGCCCGCCCGCCGCCTCCTCGTCCGGCTTGTCGTAGAGGGCGGCCAGCACCGCGTCGACCCCACTGTCCTCATCGGACAGTTCGGTGTCGGCCAGCCCCGACCCGGGACCCGCGCCCTCGGCGCCCAGGACCAGCCGCCAGCGCCGCGTGCGCTCGGTGGCGGTGCTCCCCGCCGCCTCCGCGGGCGGAAGTGCGTCGGCGGTACTCGTCATGCCCCCACCCCCAGCAGCGTCGCGAGGACGGGCAGCACGCGCTCGGCCCGGTCCTCGTCCAGTTCTTCGGCCATCGCCACGACCCGCGCGGTGCCGGTGAGCCCGGCCGCGCGCTGCCCGATCGCCCGCTTCTCCGGTCCGCTGAACGCGCCGAAGGTACGGCGCAGCAACGGAAGCACCTCGGTGAAGACGTCGTCGTGGATCGCCGCGAGCCACGCGTCGATCACCCGCAGCAGGCCTTCGTCGTGCACCAGCAGCAACGCGCCGCCGTCGAAGAAGCCCTCGACGTACGCCGCGCCCGCCGACGGCGCGATGCCCGGCGTGAGCGCCCGGCCCAGCCGGAGTTCGACGTCCAGCGCGTCGAGCAGCCCGGCGTCGTGCAGGATCCGGGTGAGCCGGCCGGCCAGCAGCGGCGGCAGCGACGGCCGCTCGGCCAGCCGCGCCAGCGCCGCGAGCCAGCGCTCCTTCGGGTCGTCGCCCAGCAAGGACGTCGCGTCGTGCACCCCGTCGACGAGCTGGGCCATCCGGGCCGCGGCGTCGTCGTCGATCCCGTGCGTGGCCGGCGGCAGCCCGGCGCAGATCCGGTCGAGCATGCGGTCGGCGACCGCACGCAACGCGCCCGTGTCGGTGCCGCGCACGTTGCCGTACCGGGTCGCCCTGGCCAGTGCGGGCAGCGCCGACATGAGCCGGGCGACGTCCGCGTCCGCCGCCGCCCGCGCGTCGAGCGCCGCCAGCGCTTCGGGCAGCGCCTCCGGCAGGTCGGCGAGCAGGCAGTTCTCGACGGCCGTGGTCACCTCGTCCAGCGGGGGCGTGCCCTCGACGGTGTCGCGGACCGCGGCGGTTGCCGCCGACGGCACGGTGGTGCCGTGCACCGCGGCCGCGACCAGGTCGACCTCGAACGCCGGTTCCCAGCACAGCGCCCAGGTCTCCCGGAACGTGCCCTTGTTCCGCCGCGCCGACGCCTCCCGGCTGCCCCACTCGATGCCGAGGATCCGCAGGCGGTGCAGCAGCTTCGAGCGGTCGAGCCCGCCGGGCGTGCGCAGGTCGAGGTCGAGCTCCTTGACGACCGGGTCCTTCTTGAGCCGCAGGCGTTTCGCCGTCGCGGTCAGGTCCGCGGCCAGCGGCGGCTGCGGCACCCGGTCGGGCACCTCCCCGAGCCGTTCGCCGACGACCAGCCGCCGCGTGACCAGCTCGACCTGCACCTCGTCCCCGCCGCAGAGCACGGACCGGGTGGCTTCGGTGACCTCGGCCAGCCCGGCCGACGACCGCCCGCGCAGCGTGGCCAGGGTCTCGGACAGCCGGACCGCCTCGATGACGTGCGCGGTCGAGACGGGCAGGTCCTCCTGCCGCAGCACCGCCGCGACGCCGGTCAGCCAGCGCGCGGTGACGTCCTCGGCCGTGGTGAAGAGGTGGTGGTACCAGCCCGGCGACCGCACGCCCGCGCCGTAGCCGCTGGCCGTCGCGAGGCGCCCGTGGGTCCACGGAACCCAGGTGCACGCGACCTTCCGCTTCGGCAGTCCTTTGAGGACGGTCTGGTCGTGGGCCGCCGGCGGCAGCGGGTCGGTCAGTGCGGGCACGTGCCAGGCCCCGCAGACGACGGCGATGTTCTCGAAGCCGTCTTTGCGGGTGCGGCGCAGCACCGAGCGCATGTAGGCCTCGCGCCGGGCTTCGGTGCCGCGCGGCGGTTCTTCGTCTTCCCGCAACGCGGTCATCGCCTCGGCGATCACGTCGAACGGGTTCTCGTCGCCGCGCCGCGACTCGACGACGTCGTCCCACCAGCGTTCCGGGTCGTCGTAGCCGCCGGCCGAGGCCAGCGCGGCCAGCGGGTCGCCGGGCGGCCCGCCGTGCTCGTCCGGCCCCGCGGCGAACGTGTTCGCGGCCGGGAGGTCGCAGAACCGCACCGGAATCCCGGCCTCACGCGCGTACGCGAGCGCCTGCCACTCCGGGCTGAAGACGGCGAACGGCCAGAAGGCGGCCCGTGAGACGTCGTCGGTCGCGTACGCCAGCAGCGCGACCGGCGGCGCCATGGCCGGGTCTTCGGTCAGCTCGACCAGGGCGTCGGCTTCGGGTGGACCTTCGATCAGCACGACGTCGGGTTCGAGCTCGGCGAGCCGCGTCGCCACGGCCCGGGCCGAACCCGGGCCGTGGTGGCGGATGCCGAGCAGGTGGGTCGAGGTCACGAAATCTCCTGGCCCGCCCGGTAGAAGTCGGCCCATCCGTCGCGCTCGCGGACGACCGTCTCGAGGTACTCGATCCAGATCGCGCGGTCGGCCACCGGATCCTTGACCACCGCGCCGTGGATGCCGGCCGCGATGTCGTGCGGGCGCAGCACGCCGTCGCCGAAGTGGGTGGCCAGGGCGAGGCCGCCGGTCAGCACGCTGATCGCCTCGGCCGTCGAGAGCGTGCCGGACGGGGACTTCACCGCCGTGCGGCCGTCTTCGGTGCGGCCCGACCGCAGCTCGCGGAACACCGTGACCACCCGACGGATCTCGGCCAGCTCGGCGGCTTCCACCGGCAGGTGCAGCGACGTGCCCAGCTCCGCGACCCGGCGGCTGACGATCTCGACCTCCGCGTCGGCGCTGTCCGGCAGCGGCAGCACCACGGTGTTGAACCGCCGCCGCAGCGCGCTCGACAGCTCGTTGACGCCCTTGTCGCGGTTGTTCGCCGTCGCGATCAGGTTGAAGCCCGGCCGCGCCTGGATCTCGGTGCCCAGCTCGGGGATGGGCAGTGTCTTCTCGGACAGGATCGTGATCAGCGAGTCCTGGACGTCGGCCGGGATGCGGGTCAGCTCCTCGAGCCGGGCGAGCTTGCCGTCCCGCATCGCGTGCAGCAGCGGGCTTTCGACGAGCGCCGCGGCGCTGGGGCCCTCGGCGATCAGCCGGGCGTAGTTCCAGCCGTAGCGGATGGACTCCTCCGACGTGCCCGCGGTGCCCTGCACCAGCAGCGTCGAGTCCCCGCTGATCGCGGCGGAGAGGTGCTCGGACACCCACGTCTTCGCCGTGCCGGGCACGCCGAGCAGCAGCAGCGCGCGATCGGTGGCCAGCGTCGCGACGGCGACCTCGATCAGCCGCCGCGGCCCGACGTACTTCGGCGTGATCACGGTGCCGTCGGCCAGGGTGCCGCCGAGCAGGTACTCGACGACCGCCCACGGCGAGAGGTTCCAGTTGGGCGGCTTGGCCCGCTCGTCGGAGGCGGCCAGCGCGGCCAGCTCGGCGGCGTGGTCCTGTTCGGCGTGCGGCCGGAGGACGGTGGCGGCGGTCATGCGAGCTCCTCGTACATTTCGCGGCGGAAGTTCAGCGTTTCGGTGAGCGCCCGGCGCCACGGCCCGGCGTCCATGGTCAGGCGGGTGGTGGCCAGCGGGTGGCGCAGGCACGCGGCGGGGACCGCGCGGGCGATCACGACGGCGGCGTGGGAGACCAGGCGGTGGTCGTCCTGGCGGGCGATCCAGTCGAGCAGGGCGGTGCCGAGCTCCTTCGTCCACGGCCGGGGCAGCTCGTGCACCAGCCGCGCGAACGACTCGACGGGCAGCCGGCTCACCAGGTGCCCCACGGTGGCGGCCTGGCTCCCCGGGCTCAGGACGCCGAGCAGGGGCGGGGTGGTGCGCCCACCGGGGTCGGCGCCGATCAGCGCCTGTGCCCAGGTTTCGTCGCGCTGGCGCAGGGCCGCGGTGGCCCAGGAGTCGCGCAGCACGCCCGCCGGGCAGCCCTCGACGGTCATCCGCACGACTTCGGCCGGCGGGCCGAACTCGGTCCAGAAGGTCAGGGGAGCGGCGGCGGCGAGGGTGCGCAGCCGGACGGTGCCTTCGCCTCGTTCGCCCTGGGGGACGGAGACTTCGAGCACCCGGCCCTTCCGCCGGACGAGGGGGCGCAGCCGGTCGGCCATGGTCTCGCCGTAGCGGGTGCCGGGCAGCCGGCCGAGCAGGTCGGCGGCCCGCTCGCGGACGGCGGCCGCGCGATCGGAGAGGGCGGCCTCGAGGAAGGCTTCGTCCTCGGCGCTCACGTGCCCGGCGAGCACGCCGAGGAAGTCCGAGCGGACGTCGGCGGGTTCACTCTTCCAGGAGCCTCGGAGGGCTTCGCGGGCGGCGCCGGGATCGTCGGCGAGCTTGGTGGCGAGCCAGCGGCGGCGCTGGGCGAGGCTGCCGTACTGCCAGACGTCCCCGGACTCTTCGGGGGGCGCGGAAAGGAAGGCCCAGTCGGGGTTCCGCTGCCCGAGCCAGGCCCCGACCGGCCCGGCGACGGCGACGAGCGGCCCCCGCAGGGCTGCCTTGCTGCGGGCGGCTTCGGCGAGCAGGGGGAGGGTTTCGGGCGGGACGCGGTAGTCCGTGCCGGCGACGATGCCCAGCCACTCCAGGAGAAGGTCGGGATGGCTGGCGGCGAGCAGCCGGGCCAGCCGTTCCCGGGCCAGGGGCGGGACGAAGGGCCGCTCGTCGATGGCGGCGACGGGCAGGGGGCGGACGTCGGTCAGGGCACGCCGGCCGGCTCGCCGGTAGGTGGTGAGGACGGCCGCGGCGGCCAGGAGCTGTCCGGCGGGGTCGGGGTGGTCCGCGACGAGGTCCTGGACCGCGCGGGGCTGGGTGGCGGGGTCGAGGGTGCGCCGGCGGGTGCCGAGGAGCGCGGTGCCGACGAGGTCTTCCCAGGCTTTCACGGTCGCACCTCCTGTTCGTGATCGTGGTTCGGGGCGAGGAAACCGGGAGTCACAGCCGCACCGCCCGGTCCTCCTGCCAGCACATCAGCGGCCGCAGCCCCGACTGGCTCCACTCGCCCGCCACCGTCAGCGGCCTGCCCGCGGACATCGCGAGCAACGACCACGGGAACGCGTACGGCACCAGCGGCAGCGCGGTCCCGTCCTTTTCGGACAGACACCACCCGCCCGCGTGCTCCGCGGGCGTCACCCCGGAAAGCAGCACCGGCCAGCGCTCCAGCCACGGGTCCGCCGCCATCGCCCGCGAGTACGCCGCCAGCGCGTCCGAGATCGAACCGCCCTCGGCGGCCGGGGCCGGCAACGGGATGCCGCGCTCGGCCACCAGCGCTCGCAGGGGCGCCGCGCCCGGGTAGAACGCCAGCTCCGCCGTCAAGAAGTGCCCGGGTGGCAACGACGCGTCCAGCGGCCGGCCGGGTGGCGCGAACGACAGCACCAGCGCGTCCCGGCCCGTGCGCCGCCCGCGCAGCCACGTGCGGCGCGTGAGCAACCGGTCGTTCTCCTCGTCGGCCGCGCCCGCGATCAGCCACTCGTCGGACACGCGCTCGCCGCTCTCGAGCACCCGGGCGGTCTCCACCGAAAACCCCAGCCGCGTCCGGACGGTTTCCGCCAGCGGACCCGGCAGTGAATCCAGCCGGGTCGCCGCGTCCCCGAGCAGGTACAGCATCGACAGCTCGCCGAGCAGCGCCTCCGGCCAGTCGCGGCGGCCGACGATCGCCGCCGCCCGCCGCAGTCCGCCCGCCAGGCCGGGCGCCTGGGCGTCCACCATCCGCGCGGCCACCGTGCGCAGCTCCTCACCGCCGCTGCGCTCGAATCCGGCGAAACCCGCGCCGACCCGGTCGGTCAGCCAGATCTTCAGCTCCGCGACGCCGCCTTCGACGCGCGCGGCGCGTTCCCCGGCGCGCCGCGCGGCCGCTTCCTCGTCCTTCGGCCCGGCCGCCTCCGCGCGTTTTTCCGCCCGCTGGGCGCGGTCGGCGCGTTCGGCCAGCCAGGAGTGCACCCAGTCGGGTGCCGGACCGGTGTCGACCTGCCCGGCCGCCCACGACAGCAACAGCCCGAGCGCGTGCTTGCAGGGGAACTTCCGGCTGGGACAGGAACACCGGAACGCGGGCTCGGCGAGCTCGACGCACGTCTGGTACGGCTTCTTGCCGCTGCCCTGGCAGAAGCCCCACACGGCATCCTCGGACGCTCCCGCGCCCGACCACTTCGCCGGCGCGGCCAGCGCCCGGCCCGCCTTCTCCGAAGCGGGATCCGGCGCGAGCCCGGCCACGCGTTCCGCGGTCCACGGCACCGCCGTCACCACCTGTCCCCCCACTGGTTTCCTTTGCCGTCCGGTCGAATTCCCCAGGCTAGTGGCCCGGGGAGGCTTACCCGGTGAAGCATGCCAGCACCCACCGACATTTTCCGGCGACCTTGACGAGCCGCCGTATTCTAGCTCTAGAATATGGAAGTGCTGACCGACGCGGAACTGACGGTGCTCGGCCTCGTGGTCGAGCGGCCGAGACACGGCTACGAGCTGGACGAGGTCGTCTCGGCACGCGGCATGCGCGAGTGGACCGCCCTCGGTTTCAGCTCGATCTACTACGTGCTCGGCAAACTGCGCGACCGCGGCCTGGTCGCCGAGGTCGCGGGGGAGCGGGCGCACGCCAAGGCCAAGAAGACCTACACGGCGACGGAGGCGGGCCGGCGTGCGTGCGCGGCGGCCGCGGAGGCGGCCGTCGCCGAGCTGCGCCCGGTGCACCCGCCGCTGCTGGTCGGGCTGGCCAACAGCCCGGCGATCCCGCCCGATCGGCTCGCCGCGGCGCTGGCCCGGCGCGCCGAAGCGGTCGAGGAGCGGCTGGCCGAAGTCCGCCGCGCGGCCGCGGTCGAGGCCCCGCCGTTCGTCCGGGCGATCTTCGACTACTCCCTCGCTCAGCTCGAAGCCGAAGCCGCCTGGCTGGCCGGAAGGACGATCTGATGCCCTACGACGTCAAGAAAGACCTCAAGCAGCTGTACGCGCCGAAGAACACCGACTGGGCGCTCGTCGACGTGCCCGGGCAGCAGTTCCTCGCGATCGACGGCCGCGGCAACCCGAACACGGCCGAGAGCTACCGGAAGGCCGTCGAAGCCCTGTACGCCTTCGCGTACACGATCAAGATGACGGCGAAGCAAGCCGGCGAAGACTTCGTCGTCGGGCCGCTGGAAGGTCTGTGGTGGGCCGAGGACTACACCGCGTTCACCGTGCGGGCCAAGGACTCCTGGCGGTGGACGATGCTCATCTGCCAGCCCGCGTGGATCGGCGAGGACGCCGTCGAGCAAGCCCGGGAATCGGTGCGGCGCAAGAAGAAGATCGACGCGCCGGTCCGGCTGGAGAAGCTGCACGAGGGCCGGTGCGCGCAGGCGCTGCACATCGGCTCGTACGACGACGAAGGTCCGCTCCTGGCCCGCCTGCACGGCGAATTCCTCGACCGGCACGGACTGAAGCCGGCCGGCCTGCACCACGAGGTCTACCTCGGCGACCCGCGGCGCGTGGAACCGGCGAAGCTCAGGACCGTGCTGCGTCAGCCGGTGGGCTGATCGAGCTCGGCGAGGCCGCTTTCCCACCGTTCCCGCCGTTGCGCGGACGTCTGCTCCCACCACGGCTCGCCGCGTTCGCCCAGCGCCACCTTCGCCAGCTGGGTGCGCGCGCGGTCCTGCACCCGCCGGGCCGCCATCAGGTGCTTCTGCAGCCGGTCGCGGACGGTGTCCGCGATCTGCGGGTCCGTCGCGCGCCGGCGACGCCCGTCCACGACGATGTAGCGGCCGTCGGGGGTGTGTTCGGGCATCAGTAGTCGGAGGCCACGGGCCAGGTGTCGTCGTGCAGCAGGCGCTTGAGGATCTTGCCCGTCGCGTTGCGCGGCAGGTCGGGCACGAAGTACACGTCGCGCGGCACGGCGAACCGGGCCAGCCGCTGGTGGATGTAGGCCCGGATGTCCTCGGCGTGCAGCGAGGCGCCGCGGCGCGGGACGACGTACGCCGCGAGGCGCTGGCCCCACTCCGCGTCCGCCACGCCGACCACCGCCGCGTCGTGCACGCCGGGCAGTGCCACCAGCGCTTCTTCGACCGGACGGGGGAACACGTTCTCGCCGCCGGACACGATCATCTCGTCGGCGCGGCCGGTGACGAACAGGCGGCCCGCCGCGTCGAGGTAGCCGACGTCGCCGGTGGCCATCAGGTCCGCCGCGCGCGCCGGGTCCTTGCCGTTCGTGTAGCCGTCGAACAACATGTCGTTGCCGACGAAGATCTGGCCCTCGCCGCCCGGCGGGACGGGCTTGCGGTCCTCGTCGAGGATCGCGACGCGCGTGCCGAGCGGGCAGCGGCCGGCCGTGGTCGGCGCCGCGCGCAGGTCGGCCGGGTCGGCGATGCTCGCCCAGGACACCTCGGTCGAGCCGTAGAAGTTGTAGAGGACGTCGCCGAAGGTGTCCATGAACTGGCTCACGAACGCCCCGGACATCGCCGAGCCGCTGCTCGCGACGATCCGCAGCGACGACAGGTCGTAGCGCGCCCGCACCCGCTCGGGCAGGTCCATGATCCGCTGCAGCATGATCGGCACGGCGAACAGCGCGTCGCACTTCTGCTCGGCGACCGCCCGCAGCGTCTCTTCGGCGTCGAACTTGCGGATCAGCGCGAGCGACGCCCGCAGCGCCATGCCGAGCTGCATCGCGGCCAGGCCCCAGCTGTGGAACAGCGGCGCCGCGACGAGGATCCGGTCGCCGGCGCGCAGGGGAATCCGGTCGAGGATCGCCGCGGCCGTCCCCATGCCCTTCGGCGTGGGGCGCCGCGCGCCTTTCGGCGTGCCGGAGGTCCCGGACGTGAGCACGACCACGCGGCCCGGCCGGTCGACCGGCTTGGGCGGGTCGGCGGGCGCGGCGTGGATCAGCTCGTCGACGGTCGGGTAGCCGGTTTCGGCGTCCGGCCAGGTGCTGATCCGGGCGAACTCGCCCGGGACGTTCGCGATGGTCTGCGCGAACTCGTCGTCGGCCAGCACGGCGGCCGGCCGGTGCTCGGCGAGCACCTCCTTGACCGAGGCCGCGGACAGGCCGGTGTTCAGCAGCACGACGTCCGCGCCGAGCTTGCTGGCGGCGACGAACGACTCGACCATCGCGGCGTGGTTGCGGCACATCAGCGCGATCCGGTCGCGTTCGCCGACACCGAGCTCGCTCAGCCCGTTCGCGAGCCGGTCGCTGCGCTCCTGGACCTGCCGGAAGGTGCGGAGGCTGCGCTCGTCGTGCAGGGCGGGCTCGTCGGGGACGCGGGCCGCGGCGGCCTGGTAGCCGCCGGCGATGGTGGCGCCCCACTGGGCGAGGGAGTTGAGCTGGCGGGCGATCTTGTCCGGGCGGCCCGCGCTGATGACCCCGGCGCGCAGCAGGACGCTCGTGGTGCGCAGCTTGGTGGCCTTGTTGCCGTCACGGTCGGCGTCGGGATCGGACTGCCCGGCCAGGTACAGGTCGAGGCGCCGCGCGAGGGCGCGGACGTCCTTCTTCACCGACGACACCAGATCCAGGTACGACGGCGGCAGCATCATCCGGACGAACAGCTCGGTCTTGCCGCCGGCCAAGGGTCTCAGCTCGAGGGAGACCCACGTGCCCTCGTCGGGGACGCCGCACCACACGACGTGCTCGCCCGGCCGGTACACGACGGCCTGCACCTGTGCCTCGATCATCCGCCCGCGCTCGGGGACGATCCGGACGAAGCCCCTGGGCCCCCGCCCGCGGGCGGCGTGCTCGTGGACCTCGCAGCCGGCGATCTCGGGCACGAACCTCGAGTACCACTCCGGCGATCCGACGATCTGCCACACCACGTCCGGCGTGTGCCGGACCACCGCACTCGCCTCGACCACATCGTCACGCATCTTGGTCTGCCCTCACCGAAGTGTCGCCGAACGCACGTTCAGGTCACGGAGGCGTCACAGTAACAGCAAACGGGTGATCCCGGATACTCCGAACGGCCAGATACCGGTGAGTAACGGTCACTCGTAGTGGGTCTTCCTACTGTCTACAGTGGAGTGATTAACGCCGTTCACCGAGCATAACGGGTGAGCGGGTTCGATCAAAGGCGCGCGAGTTCGATCTTCGCGGACTTCGGACCTTCGCTTTCGGCGAGCACGCGGCGGAAGGCGGCGACGGTGGTCATTCGCGACATCCGGGTGCATACCGGGCAATCAGCTCGGAACCCAGGCGGGCCAGCTCGGCCTTCACGGAGTCCGGGCGTTCGACCTCGACGAGGGCGCCCCAGCCCGCCAGCTCCTGGGCGATCATGATCGGCGCGGGGGCGGCGACGCGGGCGCGTACCCGGCCGTCCGGCAGCTCCGCGACCCGTTCGCAGTGCCGGCCGAACCGGTCGCGCAGCACGCCGAAGTGGCGGCGGTCGAGCACCACGTCCGCGGTGAGCAGTGACCGTCGCTTCTCCACTTCCTCGACGACCTCGTCCCACACCGCGGCCAGCTCCAGATCGGACGGCCGGTCGGCCGCCTCCGCGGTCACGTCCGCCGCGACGATCCGGTCCACCCGGAACGTCCGGCGGCCCTTCGCGGTCCCCGCGACCAGGTACCAGACGTCGTCCTTGTCGACCAGGCCCCAGGGGTCCACGAGCCGTTCCGTCTTCTCGCGTCCGGCGTAGGTGAGCCGGACGCGGCGGCGCGCGATGACGGCGTCCCGCAGCAGCGAAACCAGCGGCGGCCGGTCCTTCACCCGCTCGCCCCAGCCCGCCTGGTCGACGAGCACCGCCTCCGCGGCCGCCGAGGCGTCCGCGCGGAACGTGCCCGGCAGGGCGCCCATCAGCTTCCGCAGGGCGGACTTGACCTCCGGGGCCGCCGCGGCGGCCGGGCCGGCCAGGAGGAACAGGGCCTGCGCCTCGCTCGCGGTCAGGCCGGACAGGTCCGTGCGGGCGCCCCCGACCAGCTGCCACCCGCCGCCGCGGCCCGGCTGCGGGTAGACGGGCACCCCCGCCGTCGAGAGCGCTTCGAGGTCGCGGCGGGCCGTCGCGACGGAGATCTCCAGCTCCGCCGCCAGCTCGGCGGCCGTGACGCGGCCGCGGGTCTGCATCAGCAGGAGGGTGGCCACGAGACGGTCGGCACGCATGGGAGAAGTCTCGCAAACAAAGTGCTCATTCGGTGCGCACTTCAAGTCCGCATGATGGCTCCACACCGCTTGAGAGGAGCAGACATGCTGCGAGGAATGGCCACCGTCTCCTACTTCGCCGACGACCACGCGGCCGCACAGGCCTGGTACACCGAGTTCCTGGGGATCGAGCCGTACTTCCACCGGCCCGGGTACGCCGAGTTCAGGATCGGCGACCACCAGCACGAACTCGGCCTCATCGACCGCAGGTACGTCCCGGCGAGCCGGGGCGGGGCGAGCGGCGAGATCGTCTACTGGCACGTCGACGACCTCGAGGCCACCGTCGCGCGCCTGCACGAGCTGGGCGCGAAGGAGCACGAGCCGATCACCGAGCGGGGGCCCGGGTTCGTGACCGCGTCGGTCGTCGACCCGTTCGGCAACGTCCTCGGCGTCATGACGAACGCGCACTACCTGGCGGTGCTGAAGGAACGCTCATGAGCCGGTAGGCCTCCTTGACGCACTTGTCGCACCGCTCGTGCCGGACGGTCTTCTCGGCCGGATCGGTGCCGTAGAACGGGAAGCAGCCCGCGCCGCAGCTCGCGAAGTAGATGAGGCCGAGCCGGACCTCGCCGCGGCCTACGTAGTGCGCGAGCCGGCGGCGCGGATCCGGCCCGCACTCGGGGATCCAGCCGTGGGCGGGCAGGCGGGCGGCGGCGATCTCGTCGAGCACGCCGGCCCGGCCGATCAGGTCGGCGCCGAGGCAGGCGAGCCGCTCGCCGAGGTCGCGCATGCCGTCCGCGCGCAGGGGTGGGCCGGCGAGCCAGGAGACGTCGCCGGGGAGGGTTTCGGTCAGGTCGCGCAGCCGGGTCAGGAGGGCGTGGTCCGGGTCCATGACCGGCAGGAAACCTGACGCGGATTTGTGACACCAGCCGAAGCGGGGACGCCGGGAATGTCGGACCCCGGTGACAGAATGCGGTCATGGCGACACCCTTCGCCACACCCCGGGCGAGAGCGCTCGGCTTCGGGCTGCGCGCGTGCCGGACGGCCCGGGACCTCGGGTGCGGGAGCTCGCGAGGTTGATCGGGGTGCACGCGCAGGAGTTGTCCAACTGGGAGAACGGAAGCGGATCCCCAAGGTGGAGCAGGTGGCTCTGTTGTTGGGGGTGCTGGTGGTCGAGCCGGGGGAGCGCGCTCGGCTGCTGGAACTGGCCAAGAACGCGCGCGAGCCGAGCTGGCTGGAGAAGCGAGTGCCCGGGGTTGCGGCGAATGTCTCGAACTATGCCGAGCATGAGCGCACGGCGGAGGCGATCTTCGACTGGGAGCCGGCGGTGATTCCCGGACTTTTCCAGACTCCTGCTTATGTGCGCGCGGTCATGGGGGGCGCGAGGTCTTCAACCGGGGCAAATCGAGCGGGTGGTCCAGTCGCGGCTGGCGCGGCGCAGTGCGCTGACGAGGCACGACCCGCTCGATTACCACGTGTTGGTGGGCGAAATCGCCGTGCGGGCGGAGGTAGGCGGCGCGCACGTAATGGCCGAGCAGTTGCGGCACCTGCTGAAGGCTGCCGTGCGTAGGAACATCAAGCTTCAGGTGATGCCGGTGCCGGTCGGGCCCGCCGATGGCCCGTCCCACAACTTCGCGGTACTCGACTTCGCGACCCTGCCGTCGATCGTTTTCGTCGAACTCCACCACGCGAGCGCCTACCTCTACGATGACGATCAGGTGGCCAGTTACCGCGCGGCGGCGAAAACCATGGCGGCATCGGCGATGGACGAGGGAGAGAGCGCCCGGTTCATCGGGGAGGTGATCGCCGAACTCGGAGGCTCTGGTGAGTGAGTGGCGAACCTCCCGCTATTCGGAGCGGGAGAACTGCGTCGAAGTGGCGCTCGGACCTGCGGCAAAAATCCGCGACACCAAGGACCGCTCGGGCGGCACCCTCGAAATCTCCACCCGATCGTGGGGCGCCTTCCTGATCATCGTGTGTGCTTCCGCGCCACAGGATCTTCGCGAGCTGTAGCTCCCGCACACATAGCCCGGGACCCGGGTCACGCTTACCGTTCCCGTCCATGACCAGCGATCTGGACGGGCGTACCGCCCTCGTCACCGGCGGGGCCGGCGGTATCGGCCTGGCCTGCGTCCGCGCCCTCGCGGCGGCCGGGGCCAAGGTACACGTCGTCGACGTCGACGCGGCCAACGCCGAAGCCGTCGCCACCGAGGTCGGGGGGTGGGCGCACGCCGCCGACCTCACCGATCCCACGACCATCGGCACCCTGCCCGCCGAGGTCGACATCCTGGTCAACAACGCCGGGATCCAGCACGTCGCGCCGCTCGAAGACTTCCCGCCGGACGTGTTCACCCGCATCCAGGCGCTGATGGTCACCGCTCCCTTCCTGCTCATCCGGCACACGCTTCCGTCGATGTACGCCAGGGGCTTCGGCCGGATCGTCAACATGTCGAGCGTCCACGGGCTTCGCGCTTCCGCCTTCAAATCCGCGTACGTCGCCGCCAAGCACGGTCTCGAAGGTCTCTCCAAGGTCGCCGCCCTCGAAGGCGCCGAACACGGCGTCACGAGCAACTGCGTGAACCCCGGATACGTCCGCACCCCCCTCGTCGACGGCCAGATCGAGGCGCAGGCCGCCGAGCACGACATCCCGCGCGAGGACGTCGTCGCCGAGGTCCTCCTCAAGCGCGCCGCCATCAAGAAGCTCATCGAAGCCGACGACGTCGCTTCCCTGGTGACGTGGCTGTGCTCGCCGCACGCCGGCCACGTCACCGGGGCTTCCATCCCGCTCGACGGCGGCTGGACCGCCGCGTAAAGCCGCCCAGAACCTGCTCAGAACCCGCTCAACCACAAGGAAGTGGAGCCCGCAGTGAGCCAACCCCACCGGTCGGCGATCGCCAAGATCGTCGGCGCGAGCCTGATCGGCACCACCATCGAGTGGTACGACTTCTTCCTCTACACCTCGGCCGCCGCGCTGGTGTTCAACAAGCTGTTCTTCCCGACGGCGAACCCGCTCACCGGCACGCTGCTGGCGTTCCTGACCTACGCCGTCGGGTTCCTCGCCCGCCCGGTCGGCGGCCTGGTCTTCGGCCACTACGGCGACCGGCTCGGCCGCAAGAAGCTCCTGATCGTCAGCCTGGTGCTGATGGGCGGCTCGACCTGCCTGATGGGCGTGCTGCCGACGTACGCCGCCGCGGGCGTCGCGGCTCCGTTGCTGCTGACGCTGCTTCGCCTCGTCCAGGGCTTCGCGCTCGGCGGTGAGTGGGGCGGGGCCGTCCTGATCGTCTCCGAACACGGCGACGACCGCCGTCGCGGCTTCTGGGCGAGCTGGCCGCAGTGCGGCGCGCCCGGCGGCAACCTCCTCGCGACCGCCGTGCTGGCGATCCTGTCCGCGACGCAGTCCGACGCGACGTTCATGTCGTGGGGCTGGCGCGTCCCGTTCCTGCTCTCGGGCGTGCTGCTGCTGATCGGGCTGTGGATCCGGCTGGCCGTCGCCGAGTCGCCGGTGTTCCTGGCCGCCCAGCAGCAGGCCGACAAGCGGGCCGACAAGCACGTCCCGGTCGTCGAGGTCTTCCGCAACAGCTGGCGCCAGGTGCTGATCACGATCGGCGCCCGGATGGCCGAGAACGTCTCCTACTACGTGCTGACCGCGTTCATCCTCGTGTACGTCACGACCGGGCTGCACCTGCCGAAGGGCCTCGGCCTGAGCGCGGTGCTGATCGGCTCGGCCGTGCACTTCGTGGCCATCCCGCTGTGGGGCGCCCTGTCCGACCGCGTCGGCCGCCGTCCGGTGTACCTGTTCGGCGCGATCGGGATGGCCTTGTGGGGCTTCGCGTTCTTCGCGCTGCTGGACACGAAGTCGTCGGCGGTGATCGTGCTGGCCACGACCGTCGGGCTGGTGCTGCACGGCGCGATGTACGGCCCGCAGGCCGCGTTCTTCGCCGAGCAGTTCCCGACCCGGGTGCGCTACACCGGGCTGTCGGTCGGCGGCCAGCTGTCGTCGATCGCCGCGGGCGCCGTCGCCCCGCTGATCGCCGTGGCGCTGTTCTCGGCCTGGGGGAGCACGGTGCCGGTGTCGCTGTACGTCGCGGCGATGTGCCTGATCACGGTGGTCGCCCTGCTCGCGGCCCGCGAGACGCGCGGGGAGTCGCTGCACGGCGAGGACGTCGAGGCGGAGACGGCGGCCGTTTCGCCCTAGCATGACGGCCGTGACCGCACCCACGGACGCGCTGCGCCGGCTGCTCGACCTGCTCGCCTCCGGGGCGAGCAGCGAGCAGCTGGCGCACGTCGTCGTGGCCGCGCGGGCCGACGGCGCTCTCGGCCCGGCGGACCTGACCGCCCTGGCCAGCGCGGGCGAGCTGGCCCTGCGGATCCGCGAGACGCTCGCGGAACACCGGCGGCGCGAGGCCCAGCTCGGCGCGCTGTTCGACACCGCGAGCGAACTCGCCGCACTGTCCGACCCGGACACCGTCCTGCGCTCGATCGTCCGGCGGGCGCGGGCACTGCTGAACGTCGACGTCTCCTACCTGTCGCTCAACGACGAGGCCGAGAACAAGACCTACGTCCGGGTCAGCGACGGGTCGGTGTCGGCGGAGTTCCAGCAGATCGTGCTCGGCATGGGCGAGGGCCTCGGCGGGCTGGTGGCGCAGACCGCGCGGCCGTACTCGACGTCGGACTACTTCCACGACGACCGGTTCAAGCACACCCGCCACATCGACTCCGGCGTCCAGGACGAGGGCCTGACCGCGATCCTCGGCGTCCCCCTGGCCATCGGCCCCAAGGTGCTCGGCGTCCTCTTCGCGTCGGACCGCGGCACGCGGGAGTTCACCGCGGACGAGGTGGCGCTGCTGTCGTCGCTCGCCGACCACGCGGCGATCGCGCTCGACAGCGCGAACCTGCTCGACCAGACCCGGCGCGCGGTCGCCGAGCTCAACGAGGCCAACGCGACGATCCGGGCGCACACCGAGGCGATGGAACGTGCCCAGGACGCGCACGACCGGCTGACCGACCTGGTGCTGCGCGGCGGTGACCTGCCGGACGTCGCGGCGGCCGTCGCCGGGGTGCTGCACGGCGACCTCACGGTCTACGACGCCGACGGCAGGCTGCTGGCCGGCTCGGCCGCCCCCGCCGCGCTCGACCCGGACGCGCTCGCCGCAGCCCGTGCCGCCGGGCGAGCAGTGTCCACAGAGGACACGTGGGTGTGTGCGGTGCAGGCCGGTCCCGAACTGCTCGGCAGCCTGGTGCTGGCCGGGCGCGACGGGCTCACCGATCCGGACCGGCGGCTGTTCGAACGCGCGGGCGTCGTCACGGCGTTGCTGCTGATGCTGCGGCGGTCGGTGGTGCGGGCCGAGGACGAGGTCCGCGGCGAGCTGCTGACCGACCTGCTCACCGCGCCCGACCGGAACCCGCGGGCGCTGCTGGCGCGCGGCCGCCGGCTGGGGATCGACCTGTCGGCGCCGCACGCGGTGCTGGTCGCGCACGCGGACGGCGGTTCCCGGCGGCGCTTGGCGAGCGCGGCCGCCCGGCACGCGACGCTGGTGGGAGTGCACGCGGAGGAGGTCGTGCTGCTCGGTGCGGGCGACCCGGACGAGCTGGCCCGCCGCGTGGCGGCCGACCTCGGCGCGGCGACGGGCCGCCCGGTGACGGTGGGCGCGGCGGGCCCGGCGAGCGGCCCGTCGGCGATCGCTTCGGCCCACGGCGAAGCGGCACGGTGCGTCCGGGCACTGCTGGCGCTGGGCCGGACCGGCGAAGGCGCGGCGATGGCGGGGCTCGGCTTCCTCGGCCAGCTGCTCGGCGACCACGCGGACCTCGACGGGTTCGTGCGGCAGACGCTGGGGCCGGTCCTGGACTACGACGCGCGCCGGGGCACGGAACTGGTGGCGACGCTGCGGGCGTACTTCGCGAGCGGTGCACAGCTGGCGCGGACGAAGGACGTGCTGCACGTCCACGTGAACACGGTGGTGCAGCGGCTGGAGCGGGTGGCGTCGCTGCTGGGGGAGGAGTGGCAGACGCCGGACCGGGCGCTGGAGATCCAGCTGGCGCTGCGGGTGCACCGGCTGGGCGGCTGAGCTTCAGCCCGCGAACGCGGCCGACCGGCGCACCACGAGGGCCGCGCCCAGGCCGCAGACCGCCGCGACGACCGCCGTCGCCGGCAGCATTCCGTGGTCCGACCCGATGCCGCCGAGCGCGGCACCCAGCGCGATGCCGATCTGGAACGCCACGATGTAGACCGCCGACGCCAGGTCCGGCCGGCTCTTCGCCACGCGGAGGACCGCCGCCTGCAGCACCACGCCGATGCCCGCCGCGGGCCCGGCCCAGAAGACGATCGCCACGCCCGCGACGCCCGGGCCCGGGGCGGCCAGCAGCGCCACCATGCACACCGCGAGACCGCCGGTCGTGATCAGCGCCGTCGCGCGCGGGTGGCGGTCGACGTGCCGGCCGATCAGGACCAGGCCGAGCAGGCCGGCCGTGCCGTGGGCGAACAGCAGCGTCGACGTCGCCGCGCCGGTGAGGTGGACGTACCGCGCGATGATCGCCGTGATGTAGGTGAACGCCGCGAAATGGCCGGTCACCACGAGCAGCGTCGTCAGGTGGACCGGGAGCAGCGACCGGTCGGCGATCACCCGGCGTCCCCGGGCCGCGGCCGCCTCCGCGGGCATTGGGCCGACCGTCAGGCGGATGACCAGCGCCGTCAGCGCCGCGACGCCGGCCACCGCGAGGACCGCGGTCCGCCAGCCGAGGGTCGCGCCGAGCCACGAGCTGGCCGAGAGCCCGAACAGGAAGGCCAGGGAGTTCCCGGCGAACACGACCGCCGTCGCGCGGCCGCCCTGCCCGGGCCCGAGCAGCCGGGTGGCCATCGACGCGACCACCGACCAGAACACGCCGTGGCCGACGGCCGCCACCAGCCGCGCGGCGACGGCGACGCCGTAGCCCGGCGCGACCGCCATGACCAGGTTCGACACCACGATCATGCCGAGCGTGACCAGCGCGGTCGTCCGGCGGTCCCAGTGCGACGTCAACGCCACCAGTGGCACCACCGACACCGCGACGACCAGCGCGTAGCCGGTCATCAGCAGCCCGATCGCGGAGTCCCCGACCCCCAGCCCGGCCGCGAGCTGGGGCAGCAGGGCGACGGGCAGGTTCTCCGAGGTCACGGACACGAAGCAGGCGGCGCTGAGCGCTCCCAGCGCGAGCTTCGTCCGGGGCGGGGCGAGCATTGTTTAACGATACACAGCTAAGGTGGGCCCATGTCCAGACCCACGATGGCGGACGTCGCGCGCCGCTGCGGTGTCTCGGCGATGACCGTGTCGTACTGCTACAACCAGCCCGACCGGGTCGCCCCGGAGACGCTGCGCCGCGTCCGCGAGGTCGCCGCCGAGCTGGGCTACCGCGGGCCGGACCCCACCGCGCGGTCCCTGCGCCGCCGCCACAACGGCGCGATCGGCGTCGTGCTCGGCGAGCACCTCGCCTACGCCTTCGAAGACCCGCAGGCCCGCCGGTTCCTCGCCGGCGTCGCCGAGGTCTGCCGCGAGCGCGGGAGCGGGCTGAACCTCATCCCGACGACCGGCGCCGACGACGACGTCGAACGCGTGCGGTCGGCGTCGGTCGACGGCTACATCGTCTGGACGACCGTCGACACCGACCCGGTGCTCGACGTCGTGAGCGGTCTCGGCAAGCCGGTCGCGATCCACGGCGGGCCCGCGTTCGCCGGGGCCCACGTGGTCGGCATCGACAACCGCGCGTCCGCGCGTGAGCTGGCCGCGCGCACGTTCGCCGGCGCCCGGCGGCCGGCCGTGCTGAGCTTCCCCTTCGACCGTGACCGCCGACCGAGGCTGGAAATCGGGCCCGCACCGGAAACCGTGGCGTTCCCCGTCACCCGCGAGCGGCTCCTCGGCATCTACGACCAGCTCGGCGATCCGGGCGGCGTGCCGGTCGCCGTCGTCGCCCGCAACGACCGCGACGAAGCCGCGAAGCTGGCCGACGCGCTGCTGGACACCGGACCCGACGCGGTGATCGCCATGAGCGACCAGCTCGCCTTCGCCGTCCTCGACGCCGCGAGCCGCCGTGGCCTGCGGGTGCCCGAGGACGTCGCGGTGGCCGGGTGGGACGACGACCCGGACGCGGACCGCGCCGGGCTCACGACCATCGCGCAGTCGCTCTTCGCACAGGGCCGCGACTGCGCCCTGATCGCGCTCGGCGAGCGGGGCCCGGACCGGCCCGCGGACTGGACCGCGACCGTGCGGACGACTACCCGCTGACCGCCACGACCAGCTTCCCCCGCCGTGGCCCGCGCTCGGCGGCGGCGTGCGCGGCGGCCGCGTCGGTGAACACCTCCTCGACCGGAACGCGGAACCGGCCCTCCTCGAAGAGCCCGGCCGCGAGTGCGAGGCCGTGCCGTCCGTCCGGCTCGCCGCCCAAGGCCCCGACCGAGACGCGAACGCCCTGAGCCGGGCCGCTGAAGTCGGCCAGCGTGAGCACCGACGAGGGTGACCCCGTCAGCGCGACCAGCTCCGGCAGCGAGCCCCGGCCGGCGACGTCGAGGGCCGCGTCGACCCCGCCGGACACCCGCGCGGGCAGGCCGGGACCGTACGAAACCGGCGTCGCACCCAGCCTTTCGACGAACTCCAGGTCGCCTGCCGTCCCGATCACCCGCGCACCCCGGGCGAGCGCCAGGCCCACCACGAGACTGCCGACGCCGCCGGACGCGCCGTCGACCAGCAGCGTCATGCCGTCCCGGACGTCCAGGAGGTCGAGCGCACGGGTGGCCGTCTCGATCCCGGAGCCCGCCGCGCCCGCCTGCTCCCACGGCATCGACGCCGGCTTCGGTGCCCAGAACGCGAGCACGGCGAACTCGGCCGTCGCCCCGCCGAGCCGGGCGAGGTCGACCGTGCCGAACACCTCGTCGCCGACCGCGGCCCCGGGACCGGCTTCGTCCACGACACCCGCGGCGTCGACGCCGGGGATGTGGGGCAGCGCGACAGGGGAGCGCGACTTCCCGGCGCGGATCGCCAGGTCCACCGGCGAGACACCGGCCGCCCGCACGCGGACCCGCACCTCGCCCGGCCCGGCGTGCGGCTCCGGGAGTTCCCCCACGGACAGGACTCCGGGCGGCCCGAACCGCTCGAACCGGGCTGCGAACACGATCACTCCTCGCCGTCGGACACGCTGACCGCGCCTACGCTAGGAGTGATCACCGGTGCCGAGCGGGGAAGTGAGAGCCGTGCGGGACGAACTGACTCGGAAACGCCGGGCGGACGCCGAGGACAACCGCCGTCACCTCGTCGCGGTCGCGCACACGGCCTTCGCGCGGCACGGCCCGGACCTGCCGGTGCGGGAGATCGCGCGACGCGCGGGCCTGGCTCCCGCGACCGTCCACCGGCACTTCCCGTCCCGCGCCGACCTGCTCGCGGCCGTGCTCGCCGGCCAGGTGGACCGGTGCGAGGGGCAGCTGCGGGCCGCGCTCGCCGACCCGGACAGCCGCCGCGCGCTGACCCGCACGTTCCACCGCTTCGGCGAGTGGCGGGTCCAGGAGCCCGGCCTCCTGGGCGTCCTCGAAGGACCGGAGTTCGTCGGCCGGCGCCGGGCGCACGCCGAGGCGTTCGCGCGGCTGGTCGAGCGGGCCCGCGCCGACGGCGTCCTGCGGCCCCGGGTGTCTCTCGAGGACGTCCGGCTCGCGCTGACGGCGACCACGTCGGCGCGGACGGGACCGGCGGCCCGGCGCTTGACCGCGGTGCTGCTGACCGGACTGCTGGCCTGAGTGCGGCCCGGCCGGCCGGGCCGAGCCGCACGCGGCTAGCACTGCCCGTCGGCGAGGACCCAGTAACCCGGTGACGTCTCGCGCAGGGCGTGCGTGGTGAACGTGTTCCACAGGCCCATCGCCTGGTTGGAGCCGTTCGCGTACACCTGACCGGCGCTCTGGTGCGCGCGGCCTGCCTGCGTGTGGGCGTAGTTGCTCGCGTTCACGCACGTGCCCGCGGGCTGGGTGGTCGTGGTCGTCGGCGGTGCCGTCGTGGTGGTCGGCGTGGTCCCGGATCCCTTGTCCAGCCCGAAGAACACGCCCGTGTAGTAGCTGGAACAGATGCCGGCGAGGAAGTACGCGCCGGTGCTGCCGCACTGCGTCGCGCCGGTGCCCGGGTCGACCGCGGTGCCGTGGCCCATCCCGGCGATCGAGTACAGCTGGACCTTGTCGCCGTAGTTCGTCAGCGTGGTGCCGCCGGGCAGGGACTGCGTGCTCGTCGGCGTCTGCGAAATCCCGTGCACCGCGGTCCACTGGTCGCGCAGCTCGGTGCCGTTGACCGGGTAGACCGTGTAGTCGCCGGTGCCCTGCCAGATCGCCACGCGCGGCCACGGCCCGCTGTAGCCGGGGTACTGCGCCTTGGCCTTCGACGCCCACTGAGCCGGGGTCAGGTTCTGGTTGTTCTGCTGGCAGCTCGTCGCTTCGGTGATGCTCGTGGCGCACTGCGCGGGCAGCCCGGCGTTGATGCCACCGCCGGCGAAGACGTCCGGGTACGCGGCGAGCAGGTCCGCGGTCATGCCGCCGCCGGCCGACAGGCCCGTGACGAACACCCGGGACCGGTCCGAGCCGTGGTCGGCGATCGCCTTGTCCACCATGGCCTTGACGGACGCGGCCTCGCCGTTGCCCCGGGTGTCGTCGGCGGTCGAGAACCAGTTGAAGCACTTGAGTGAGTTGTTCGCGGTCGACTGCTGCGGGAACACGACCTCGAAGCGCCACTTGTCGGCCAGCTCGGGCCAGCCGGAGTGGGCGTAGTAGTCCGAGGCGCTCTGCGTACAGCCGTGCAGGGCGACGACGACCGGGCGGCCGGACTCGAGCCCGGCGGGGGTGTAGGTGTACATCGCGAGGGCGCCCGGGTTGGCGCCGAAGTTCGAGACCTGGACCAGGGACGACGGCGGCGGGTCGGCCGAGGCCACCCCGACGGTGGTGAGCACGGCGGCGGTGATCGCGGCGAGTCCGGCGAAGGCGAGTTTGCGCATGAGGGACTCCTTCTCGTCGTTGAGAGGGTTTCCAGCGACGCTAGGTCGGCCTTCCGGTTCGGGCCATGTGGCCGTCCACCACATCCCCGCGGCGATTCATGGTGACCGGCGGGGTGGCTCTCGCCGGGTGCACGCGCTTGGGTTCGTTCCATCGAGACCGGAGGTGAACCGTGCGCAGATGGCTGGTTGTGGTTCTGGCGGGGGCGCTCGCGGCGGCGCTGCCCGCTTCGGCGTCGGCTTCGGCCGGGCGCTGCCGGGTGGACGTGCCCGGTGCCGAGAAGTCCGTGTCCGCCTGCCTGGACGACCTGACGACGACCGGCACGCTCGCGTCCGGGCACACCGTCGAGGCGGACTGGGCCGGGCTGACGTCGGCCGGGCTGCCGGGGTACGGCCGGGTGCCCGGCGTCCAGGTCGACGGGTACTTCCCGGACACGTCGACGGCCAACACCAACAACGGCTGGAACCACGACTCGCAGTTCGTGCTGCGCCTGCCGTCGCACTGGAACGGCGGCCTGGTCGTCTCCGGCTCGCCGGGCGTGCGGCGGCAGTACGCGAACGACCGCGCGATCGGCGACCAGGCACTGGCCGAGGGCTACGCGTTCGCCGCGACCGACAAGGGCAACACCGGCGCCGCGTTCTACGACGACGGCGTCCGGCCGGGCGACGCGCTGGCCGAGTGGAACACGCGTGTCACGCAGCTGACGCTGGCCGCCCGCGCCGCGGCGACGCGGCACTACGGCCGTCCGGTCACGCGGACGCTGGCCGCCGGGCTGTCCAACGGCGGGTACCTCGTGCGGTGGCAGCTGGAGAACCGGCCGTGGCTCTACGACGGGGGCGTCGACTGGGAGGGGACGCTGTGGCGTGCCGACGGACCGAACCTGCTCACGTTCCTGCCGCCGGCCCTGCGCGCCTACCCGGCTTACGCGGCGGGCTCCCCGGCGGCGCACCAGTCCATTTTGGACGCCGGGTTCGCGCCGGGGTCGGAGTTCCTGTGGGACTACCACTACCGCGTCTACTGGGACCTGACCCAGCGGATCTACCGGGAAGAGGTCGACCCGTCGTTCGACGGCGCGCTCGCGGCGGGGATCCCGTTCTGTGCTTCGGGAACGCCGTCGTGTGACGCCGACTACGCGTACTCCTCGCGGCCCGCTTCGGTGGCCCGGGCGGTGGAGCGGATCTCGCTGACCGGGCGGATCGGCAAGCCGCTGCTCACGCTGCACGGCACGCTCGACACGCTGCTGCCGATCACGCAGGACTCCGATGTGTACGACAGGATGATCGCTTCCGCCGGGCGCGGGTCGCTGCACCGGTACTACCGGGTGGTCGGCGGCAACCACGTCGACGGCCTGGTCGACGCGTACCCGGACCGGCTGCGGCCGCTGGGGCCGTGCTTCCGGACGGCGTTCGACGCACTGGGCGGGTGGCTGCGCGGGGTCCGCCCGCCGGCTTCCTCGACGATCGCCCGTCCGCCCGGCGCGACCCCGGCCGACCTGGCGCGCACCTGCTCACTGGCCTGACCCCCAGCGCCCCAATGTGGCGTTCGGTGCGTCCCACGCACCGAACGCCACATTGGGTGCGTCTGACGCAACCAACGCCACATTGGGGCGCTCGGGTCAGTCGCCCTGGATGAGGTGGTTGGCCAGCGCGGGGCTGAACGTGCCCGCCGGGACGCCCGTGCCGTAGCCGCAGCTGCCGTCGGAGTCGCCCGGGACCTTGATCCACAGCTGCATCTCCGGGCCGCCGCCGAGCTGGGACGGCGCGCCCAGCTTGCGCTTCGGCGGGTTGCACCACTCGGTGTCCGTGCCGTGGCCGTTGCCGTTGCGGCTGGAGTCCACGACGAACGGCGCCGCGTAGCCCAGGGCGGCGTCGACGGCCTTGCCGTACGTCGTCGAGTCGGCCGTGGAGTAGAAGTTGGACACGTTCAGCACGAACCCGTGGATGGACTGCACGCCCGCCGACTTCAGCCGCGAAGCCATCGTCGCCGCCGGGATCCACGTCGCGTTGCCGCCGTCCAGGTACGCCCACGTGTTGGGCGCCTTCTGCGCGAACTGCGCCGCCGCGTAGTTCAGCAGGTCGAGCCGGGTCTGGCGGGCGTCGCCGGACAGGCAGTCGAGCTGGGCGAGCGCGTCCGGTTCGATGATCGCCACCGCCGGCTTGCCGCCGATGCCGTCGGCGAACGCGGAGATCCAGTCGCGGTAGGCCTGCGGGCTGCCGGCGCCGCCCGTCGACTCGCCGCCGCAGTCGCGGCCGGGGATGTTGTAGGCGACCAGCACCGGCAGCTTGTCGGCGACGTCGGCGGCGTAGGTGAACGCGTCGACCGCCGTGCGGACGTCCCCGCTCCAGGTGCCGAACCAGCGGGCGCCGGGCTTGGTCGCGATCGACGTCCGGATCGGGCCGGCCAGGCTGTCGCCGGGGTGGTCACGGACCCACACCGCCGGGTTGGAGCCGGGGTCGGCGTAGAAGCCGTTCGTCTTCTCGAGCGGGTTGCCGTCGGCGGCGAGCGCCGGGGACGCCAGCCCGGTGAGCGCCAGCGTCGCGGCCACGAGGAGGGGCGGAATGCGCATTCGGCGAGTTTGCCGAAGTGGCGTACACGAGGCGTACAAAAACAGAAGTGAACCGGACGCGGCCGGCGCCCGTACTACTGGGTGAGGGGCGCGTTGCGGCTACCCTAAAACCGGTTCTCACCTGCGGTTTCGCCGCCGGAAGGGCGACCCCGTTCGGCCGCTTGCGTGAGTGTTGCCCGTCGTTCATGATGGGCTTCCGGGGTCCGCGAAACATTCGTTCACGTCGAATATCCAGGTGTCGGCCATGCTTCGGAAGAACCGCAAGTCCGGAAGTGAACGCCATGCTGCTACCCGTCACCGGGGCCTCCTGATGGCCGCGGATCTGTCCGGTTTCGCCATCGTCGCCGGCGTGCTGCTCCCGGCACTCGCCGCCGCGGCCTGGGCCATCTCACTCGAACGCCGGCCACGCCGAGCGGCCGTCGCGGCCGAGCCCGACCCCGAGCCGGACTGGACGGTCGCCGGCATCCAGGCCCGCCTCCGCTTCGAGCAGGCGGCCCGGAGGTTCGCCGAGGCCGGCACGATCGCGCTGCCGACCCTCCCGATCCCCGAGCAGATCGGCCGCGGCTCGTCCCCGGACCGGCTGCCACGGCGGGTGCCACGCACGTCCCCGCCGGCTCGTCCGCCCTCGGGCCGCTTCCGGGCGCCCCGGCTGGCGTTCGCGGCCCCGGACGGCGAGCTGATGCGGCGCATCCTCGACGGCCTGCGCGAGCTGGACTGAGCTGTCGATCCGCGGCCCCGCCGTTCGTTCAGGAGGTGACCAGCCACCTGGACGGAAGGACACCCCGTGCGGTCGATCAACGTCACCATGAGCGTCAGCCTCGACGGGGTCGTGCAGGGCCTCGGCCGGCCCGACGAGGACACCCGCGGCGGCTTCGCGCACGGCGGCTGGGGCAACCGGTACCAGGACGACGTCCTGGCCCGGGAGATGGGCAAGGGCATGAGCCGCGCCGGGGACATGCTCTTCGGGCGGCGGACCTGGGAGGACTTCACCTCCGCCTGGGCCGGGCGTGAAGACGGCAACCCCTTCACCGCCCACCTGAACGCCGCCACGAAGTACGTCGCCTCGGCCACCCTCGAGGACGCCGACGCCTGGCAGAACTCCGTGCTGCTGCGCGGCGACGCCGAAAAGACCGTCGCCGAGCTGAAGGCGCAGCCCGGGAACGCCCTGTCCGTCATCGGCAGCGCCTCGCTCGTGCACACCCTGCACGCCGCCGGCCTGGTCGACCGCTACACGCTGCTGATCCACCCCTTGACCCTCGGCACCGGCCGACGCCTGTTCGAGGGACCGGCGCCGCTCACCGAGTTCACGCTCGCCGGCAGCGTCACGACCACGAAGGGCGTGCTCATCGCCCGGTACGAGCGTCGCTGAGCGCGGCGGGGGACTCCGCCTCCGGGATCAGCAGCCGGGCCTGGCCCGAGCCGTCGGCCGGCACCGACCAGACGTCCGCGTGACCCGGTCCACGGGGCACGCCGTAGCCGATCGTGTGGTCGTCGAGCCACGCCGGCTGGTCGTCGACGCTGCGGGTTTCGGCCAGCGGGGTCACCTTCGACGACGCCAGGTCCACGACGGACAGCCGCCAGCCGTTCGCCGGGTCACCGTCCACAGCGGACTTGAACGCCACGCGCGTCCCGTCCGGCGACAGGGACGGGCACTCGACGTTCTCCCGCAGCGTCCGGACCGTGTGCGCGGCGAAGTCGCCGGCGACGAGGTAGCGGTGCCCGGCCGTCGACATCGTCGCGTAGAAGTGGCGGTCGTCGCGGGTGAACGTGACGCCCCAGAAGTTGAGGTCCGCGGCCTGGTACGGCTTCCCGTCGAGCGTCACCGCGTAGTCCTCCAGGGTCCCGGCCAGGTCGCCGGTCGCCGTGTCGAGGATGCCGGCGCGGGTGGAGAACATGCCGCCGTTGTACGAGTCACCGGTGACGAACACCGTCCACGCGAGCATCCGGCCGCTCGCCGACACCCGGGCGCGGTTCGGCAGCCCGACCAGCGGGATCTCCCGGGTCACCGCGAGGCCCGCGTCGAGCACCGCCAGCTGGTAGGTGGTCAGGTCGCCGTCCTGGCGCAGGCAGAGCCCGGTGCCGCCGGCGGCGTACACCCGTGCGCACGACAGCGGTGACACCGTCCGCGGGCCGCCCGGGTCGATCGCCGACACGGTGGTGACGTGCCCGCGGTCGGCGTCGGCGGTGCTGCGGAACAGCAGCCGCGGGCCGGGGGAGAGGCTCACCACGCCGGTCGCGGCGACGTCGTGGCCGCGCGCGCTCGCGAACCCGACGTAGGCGACCGCCGCCCCGGCCAGCACGAGCACGCCGAGGACGGCGATCAGGATCCGGGTCTTCACGCGGCCGCCTTCCGCGGTGACAGCACCACGAACGTGACGCCGATCGCGACCACCGCCCCGCCCGCCGCCACGCCGACGGCGAGCCCGGCGCCCCAGAACTGCCAGGCCAGTCCGAAAAGGACGGACGAGGCGAAGTACGCAAGCGCTTGCGCCGTCTGCACCAGGGAAATCCCCGTGGTGCGCAACGACTCCGGCAGCAGCGGGCCGGCCAGCGCCATCAGGACGCCGTCGGTCGCCGCGTAGAACGTGCCGTACAACGCGAGCGCCGCCGCGAACAGCGGCCAGCCGGACACCGGCCCGGCCAGCAGCAGGTAGACGAGCGCGAGCGCGCCGTAGCCGCCGAGCACCACCGGCAGCCGGCCGACCCGGTCCGCCAGCGCGCCCAGCGGCGCCGCCAGCAGCAGGTAGCTCAGGTTGGTGCCGACCGCGAGCAGCGGGAACCACCCGGTCGCGATGTCCTCCTTGTGCTGCAGCAGCAGGTAGACGAACCCGTCGCCGACCGTTGCCAGCCCGAGCACGCACGCGGCCACCAGCAGCCGCCGCACGCCGCTGCCGCGCAGCAGGGCCGCGACCGCGCGCGGCGACACCGTGCCCGCCGCGACCGGGGGCGTCCGGCGGTCGCGGACGAACAGCACGAGCAGGAGCACGCCGATCGCGGCGACGCAGAAGCTGACGACGAACACCGCGTCGAACGCCTCGGGATCGGTGGCGCCGACCGCCGCGAGGACGCCGAGGGCGACCAGCGGCCCGGCGAACGCGCCCACGCTGTCCATCGCCCGGTGCACGCCGAAGGCCCGCCCGAGCAGCGGCTCCGGCGCCGAGAGGGTGATCAGCGCGTCCCGCGGCGCCGTCCGCAGGCCCTTGCCGGTGCGGTCGGCGGTGATCACGGCGCCGATCGCGGCCGCCGACGCCCCGGCCGCGAGCAGGCCGAGCTTGGCCACCGCGGACAGCGCGTAGCCCACGCCGGCCACGACCTTGCGGCGGCGGACCCGGTCCGCGACGTACCCGCCGACGATCCGCAGCAGTGCCGTGGCGCCGGTGTAGAGGCCGTCGACCACGCCGTACGCGGCGGGCCCGAGGTGCAGCCCGAGCACCAGGTACACCGGCAGGACCGCGGTGACCATCTCGGAAGAGACGTCGGTGACCAGGCTGACCGCGCCGAGCGCGAAGACGTTCGCGCCGACCGCCGAGAGCTTGCCTTTCGTGGTGTGCTCCCGGCGGCCGAGGGTGGCGAGGTACACGCGGCTACTGCCAGACGTCGAGGATCGGCGACTTGCTCGCGGCGCCGCCGATGCCCGGCAGGCCGTACGAAGCCTCGATCGTGCGCAGCACGGTGTAGTGGTTGATCGACTCGCTGTAGCTGCCGACCTGGACGTGCGCGCCGGTGAAGGTGGTGAAGATCTGGTTCACGGACGTGCCGCTGTCCTCGTCGAAGGTGGTGATCAGCAGGCTGTTGTGCGTCTTGGCCCACTGTGCGTAGGCGTCGAGGTGGTTCTTGAGCCAGGTGTCGCCGGTGCCGATCGAGCAGTCGTGCATGTCGTTGCACATGTCGGGCGTCACGAAGGCGACCGTCGGCAGCTGGGTGAAGTCGGCCGGGAAGCTCGAGTACCGGACGTTGCTCGCGGCCGGGACGTTCGAGAAGTCGACCCAGCTGTTGTGCTTGCGCCGGTAGGTGCCGCTGGAGCAGCCGGTGTAGCCGTCCGAGGGCATGGCCTCGGAGAAGCCCTTGAAGGTCTTGCCGGCGTCGATCAACTGCCGGCCGAGGTTGGCTTTGGCGCCGAGGTCGGCGGGGCAGGAGTCGTCGGTGACGCCCTGCGTCGCGCCCGAGAAGAGGGCGACGTAGTTCGGCTGGCTCGGGTGGGTGATGGCGAAGGAGTTCGTGAACTTCGCGCTCTGCGCGGCGAGGGTGTTGAAGTAGGGCGCGCTGGAGCTGCCGTTGATCGAGGAGTACTTCTTGTTCTCGAACATCACGAGGACGATGTGGTCGAACGCCGGCACGGTCGACGCGGTGGGCCGCACGGCCACGGGCTCGTCCGTTCCGGTGACGACGGCCGCGGTGGCGACACCGGCTGTGACCAAGGTTGCGGCGGCGAACACGGCGAAGATCCGCTTGCGGATCATGGGTCCTCCAACGGTGGCGGGTGAGGGCGCCTCATGATGCCCACCGCAGGGGACCGGAACGTGGGCGTGTCGTGGTCCGGCTCGTGAACACCAGGAAACCTCCGGCAGACAACGGAAAGAGTGGGTTAATCGCTTTCCGGTGTCAACCTCCTTTGGTATGAGTCCATAAAGGACGGCCAGGGAGTTGACAGGTCGCTCCCAGGTCGTTCAAAGGAACGGCGCCGAGACTCGGTCCCATGGAACCCACCACGACAGGCGGCGCGGCCCGCCGAGAGCACGGCCGGCGCAAGGCCGCCCTGGTCACCGCGACGGTCGCGGTGCTGGGCGCAGCCACCGCCGGCGCGATCGGCTTCGGCCTTTCGACCGCTTCGGCCTCCGACGACACGACCACGCAGACCAGCACCACCGGCTCCGGCAGCTCCCAGGACCAGCTCCAGTCGACCGACGGCGGCCTGAGCTCCGGCTCGGGCAGTGCCCACGCGGGATCGGGCGCGTCGTGACCACGGCGGCGCGGGCGTTCGGCGCCCTGGGCACCACGGCGGAGATCGTGGTGACCGACCCCACGCGGCTCCCGGCCGCGGTCGGCCTGCTGCGCGAAGAGCTCGACGCGATCGACGTCGCCTGCAGCCGGTTCCGGGCGGACTCGGAGATTTCGCGGCTGCACGAGCAGGCCGGGCGCCAGGTCCGGATCGGGCCACTGCTGGCGGAGGCGCTGGGCACGGCGTTGCGCGCGGCCCGGCTGACCGGCGGCCTGGTGGACCCGACGGTCGGGGCCGCGGTGCGGGCGCTCGGGTACGACCGCGACTTCGCGCTGGTCACCGGCGGCGCGGCTGCTTCGGCGGCCGCGCTCGGCGGTGCGCCGGTCCTGAATGAGTCATCCCAGACCTCCCACCGGCCCGGTCCGGCCCACCCGGCTCCCGCGCCGGGGTGGCACCGGGTGCTCTTCGACCCGGCCCTGCGCCTGGTCGTCCTCCCGCGCGGCGTCCAGCTCGACCTCGGTGCCACCGCGAAAGCCCTTGCCGCCGACCGGGCCGCGCGCCGGATCCACGCCGCGCTCGGGTGCGGCACCCTGGTGAACCTCGGCGGTGACCTCCGCGTCGCCGGTCCGGAACCCGCCGGCGGCTGGCAGGTCGCACTCGGTGACGACCACGCCGAAGCCGTCGCCCGGCCGGACGCGAGAGTCGCCCTGCACCGCGACGGCGCCCTCGCCACCTCCGGGACCACCCGGCGGCGCTGGCGCCACGCCGGGCGCACCGTGCACCACATCGTCGACCCGCGCACCGGCGACGTCGCGGAATCACGCTGGCGCACCGTCACCGTCGCCGCCAAGTCCACTGTGGACGCCAACACCGCGAGCACCGCGGCCATCGTCCTCGGGGCGGACGCACCGCGCTGGCTCGAGCAGCGACGGCTGCCCGCGCGGCTCACCTCCGACGCCGGCGACGTCGTCACGACACCGGGCTGGCCCGCCGAAAGGACTTCCCAATGGGGATTGTCAAGTCACGCAGCCGCCGGGATCGGAGGTGAAGCGTGGTAGCGGCAGTCGTCGCGGAGCATGGCCCACAAGACGTTGAGGCGTCGGCGGGCGAGGCAGAGCAGCGCCTGCTCGTGTCGTTTGCCCTCAGCTCGTTTGCGCTGGTAGTAGGCCTTCGAGGCGGGACAGGCCGGCAGGCTGGCCATGGCGGCAAGGTAACAGGATCGCAGCAGGCCGCGGTGGTAGCGGCGAGGCCGTCGCAGGTTGCCGCGGATGCGGCCGGAGTCGCGGGGCACGGGCGCGAGACCGGCGTAGCCGGCGAGACGGTCGACCGAGCCGAACGCGCTCATGTCGCCGCCGGTGGCGGCGAGGAACTCCGCAGCAAGAGTCGGCCCGAAGCCGGGCAGGGTGAGCATCACCTCGGCGTGGCGGTGCCGGCGAAACCGCTCTTCGATCATCGCGTCGATCTCGGCGATTTCGGTGTTGAGCGCGATCACCCCCTTGGCCAGCCGTTCGACCATCGCCGCGGCCAGTTTCTGTCCGGGCAACGTGGTCTGCTGCGCGGCGGCGGCCTCGATCGCCAGATGCGCGACGATGTCGGCGTTGCGGGCCTTGCGGTGGCGCAGCCAGTGGGCCAAGCGCTGCTCGCCCAGCCTGCGGATCGCGTCGGGGGTCTGGTAGCCGGTGAGCAGCAGCAGATGTCCTTTGCGGGACAGGTCAAGGCTGCGTTCCAGCGCGGGGAAGTATTCCAGCAACTGGTGCCGGATCCGGTTGATCTGGCGGGTGCGGTCGCAGATCAGGTCGGTGCGCCGGTTGGTCAGGGTCCGCAAGTCGACGGCGATCTCGTCCCCGGCCCGCAGTGGCCCGAGATCGCGGCGGATCCGGGCCTGGTCGGCAATGACGAACGCATCCTTGGCGTCGGTTTTGCCTTCGCCCCGGTAGGTTCCGGCGGCGCGGTGGACTTTCAGCCCGGTGATGTAGACCAGCGGCTGGTCGTGGTTGACCAGCAACCCGATCAGCAGCGCCGCACCGCCGCAGTTCAGATCGATCGCCCACAGCGCATCGGCGTCGATCGCGAGAACGTCAGCGATCAAGGCCAGCAGGTCGGTTTCGTCATTGCGGACCCGCCGCGACAGCAGCCGCACACCGCTGTCGTCGATCACCACGCAGTGGTGGTGTTCCTTGCCGATGTCCACGCCGGCCCAGATCCGGGGCACGACCACCTCCATCACTTGAGCTCCGCAGTTCACCCACAGACGACCACGCCGACGCTGTCCTACACAGCGATCCCATCGCATATCCCAATCAGCGGTCGTGCCGTCACGGGAGCCCAGGCGGCCAAGTCCTTTCAGCCTTAACACCGGCGTGAGCATGAAAGCCATACCTGAGCCCCAGGGCCCACCGATCCTACGAATGACCAGTTCAGACCCAACAAAGAAGGTAGGACAGCCGCATGAGCTCCGCCGTCTGGTACTTCAGCCGCGCGACCGGCCTCGTGTCGCTCGTGCTCTTCACCGGTGTCGTCGTCCTCGGCGCGCTCGGCGCCGGCCGGTTCGCGACGCGGGAGTGGCCGCGGTTCACCCTCGCCGCCCTGCACCGGAACCTCGCCCTGACCAGCCTCGCGTTCCTCACCGCGCACATCATGTCGGCGATCCTCGACGGCTACGTCTCGCTGAGCTGGCTCGACGTCATCGTCCCGTTCGGCTCGGAGTACCAGCCGCTCTGGGTCGGCTTCGGCGCCGCCGCGATCGATCTGCTGCTCGCGATCGTCGTCACCAGCCTGCTGCGCACGCGCATCCCGCCGCGGGCCTGGCGGGCCGTGCACTGGCTGGCCTACCTCTGCTGGCCGGTCGCGCTGGTGCACGGCTTCGGCATGGCCGAGAACGACGCCGCGTACGGCTGGATCGTCGCCCTCGACGTGTCCTGCGTGCTGGCCGTGCTCGGCGCCGTCGCCTTCCGGGCCACGCGCCAGGACGCCGACACCGCGACCCGCAAGCTCTCGCCGCTCGGAGGCACCCGATGACCATCCTGCCGCCCCACCACCTCGACCTGGCCGGCCACCGGCGCCGCAACGGCGTCGTGCCCTGGGTCGCCTACCACGGCGAAGACGGCCGCGACCGGCTGATCGAAGCCGTCGCCGCGGCGGACCTGCGCGGCCGCGGCGGCGCGGGCTTCCCGACCGCGGTCAAGCTGCGCTCGGCCCGGGCACCGCGCTCGGTCGTCGTCGCGAACGGCTGCGAAGGCGACCCGCTCAGCCACAAGGACGCCGCGCTGCTGACGCTGTCCCCGCACCTGGTGCTCGACGGCCTGCAGCTCGCCGCGCACGCCGTCGGCGCCGGGGAAGCCGTCCTCTGCGTGCACGCGGGCAGCCCGGTGCTGCCGAGCGTCTTCGCCGCGCTCGCCGAACGCGACGACCCCGTGCCGGTGCGCGTCGAGGAGATCCCGCGGCGGTACGTCGCCAGCGAGGAGACGGCGCTCGTCCACTACCTGACGTCGGGGGACGCGCGGCCGCTCGGCAAGTCGCCGCGGCCCGACGAACGCGGGGTGCGCGGCCGGCCGACACTGGTGGACAACGTCGAAACGCTGGCGCAGCTGGCGCTGGTGATCCTCCTCGGCCCGCAGCACTACCTTTCCGCCCGCCGGGACCTGGTCACGGTGACCGGCGTGGTCCGGCGGCCCGGGGTCGTGGAGGTGGCGCCCGGAGCGCCGTTGACGGCGGTGCTGGCCGCCGCGGGCGGCGAGACCGAGCCGGTGCAGGCGGTGCTGGTCGGCGGCTACGGCGGGACCTGGACGTCGGACTTCCGGTTCGGCGTCTCGGGGATTCCGGCGGTGTACGCGCTCCCGGCCCGGGCGTGCGGGCTCGAGTACACGGCGAAGGTGCTGGCGTTCCTGGCGGCGGAGTCGGCCCGGCAGTGCGGGCCGTGCATGTTCGGCCTCCCGGCGATCGCGGCGGACTTCGCCGAACTGCTCCGCGGCGGCCCGTCGACGGCCCGGCTGGCCCGCCGTCTTCCCCCGCTCACCGGCCGCGGGGCGTGCGCGCACCCGGACGGCGCGGCGCGCCTCGCGGCGAGTGCGTTGCAGGTGTTCGGTGCCGACCTGGCAGCGCACTCGGCCGGTGGCCGGTGCCGGATTCTGGAGCGTGTGGCGTGAAAGTGACGGTGGATCCGATCGGGTGCCGGGCGCACGGGCTGTGCGCGGACCTGCTGCCGGAGGCGGTGCGGCTGGACGAGTGGGGCTATCCCGTGGTGGCCTCGGGCCCGGTGCCGCCCGGGCTGGTGGCGGAGGCCCGGCGTGCGGTGGCCGCGTGCCCGGCGCTGGCGTTGCGGCTGCGGAAGGACTGAGCCGTCCCCCGGCCGCCGGCGGCAAATCCGGTCGTCGGAAGCGCCGGCGGGTGGTTAACCTCCGGGTATGGAGCCTTTCGACCGGATCCGCGGTGCCCGGCTGATCGGTGTGCTGACCGGTGCGGGCATCTCCACCGCGTCCGGCATCCCCGACTACCGCGGTCCCGACGGCGTCTGGACGCGTTCGCCGAATGCGGTCAACGCCTTCACGCTCGAGAACTTCCTGGCCGACGCCGAAGTGCGCCGGGAGTTCTGGCGCAGCTACACCGGCCACGCGGTCTGGACCGCCGAGCCGAACGCGGCCCACCGCGCCCTCGCGGACCTGGACGGTTCGGGGGCCGCCGTGCGCGTGCTCACCCAGAACGTCGACGGCCTGCACCAGAAAGCCGGCCTCGCCGCGCGCAAGGTCCTCGAGCTGCACGGCTCCATGCACACCACGCGGTGCATCCGCTGCCCGGTGCGGCTCCCGACCACCGAAGTGCTGGCTCGCGGCGAAGAAGACCCGCACTGTCCCGGATGCGGTGGGATCCTCAAGCCCGACGTCGTCCTCTTCGGACAGGCACTGGACGGGGAAACCCTCAGCCGCGCCCGCAACGTGGCCGCGGCGAGCGAGGTCTTCCTGGCCATCGGCAGCTCGCTGCAGGTGGAACCGGCCGCGTCGCTGTGCACGATCGCCGCGGAGTGCGGCGCGACGCTGGTGATCGTCAACCACCAGCCGACGCCGTACGACGAGTACGCCGCGTTCGTGCTGCGGGACGACATCGAGACGGTGGTCCCGCAGCTCTGCGCGGCGGTGCGGGGTCGTGAGTGAGAAACAGGGTCAGAACCCGGTTTCTCACTCACGACGAGCCGCGGCAGACCCGCGAACCGGCGCGGTCCGGCCGGCGACGTGCTTGCCCCCGGGTGCCGTTCGCCGGACCGGCGAACGGCACCCGGGAACCCGGCACCTCAGGCGGAGGCGAGCGGCACCGTCGCCAGCAGGTGCCGCGCCGCGACGCTCGCGCCGTCCGCCCGCACCTTGCCGGAGAACTCCCGCGCCCGCGTCGCCACTTCGGGCCCTAGCGCGACGTCGAGCGCCGAGGTCAGCGCCTCGGCCGTCGGCAGGCACGGCTCGGTCGCCGCGCCGAGGCCCAGGTCGCGGACCCGGCCCGCGAAGTAGTGCTGGTCGTACATCTGCGGCACGACCACCTGCGGGGCGCCCGCGCGGGCCGCCGTCGTCGTGGTGCCCGCGCCGCCGTGGTGGACGGCGGCCGCGACCCGCTTGAACAGCGCCTGCTGGTTGACCTCCCCGATGCCGAGGCAGTCCGGGGCGTCGGCGGCGACGAGGTTCGCCCACCCGCGGGCCACGACCGCCCGGCGGCCGTGTGCCCGCGCCGCCGCGAGCGCGGCCTCGGCGACCTCGCCCGGCGCGCGCATGCTGCCGAACCCGAAGTACACCGGCGGCTCGCCCGCGTCGAGGAACTCCCGCAGCTCGTCCGGCAGCGGCCGCTCGTCCGGCCAGATCCACGCCCCCGTCTGGACGATCCGCGGGTCGCCCGGCTCGGGCCACGGCGCCAGCGCGGCGTCGGCCGCGAGCCACGGCCGTGCGGAGAAGACGTGGCCCGGCAGGTCGTCGACCGGGGCCTGTCCGGCCGCCGCCCGGTATTCGTTGACCTTCACGCCGAAAAAGGTGTTCCAGCGCTGCGCGTCTTCGGCCCAAAGGGCACGGTTTCCCGCCTTTCCGGGCGTCCGCCACGGCATCGGCGGCGGGGCGTGCAGATCGGAGGGCAGTGTGATGGGGCAGAAACTCGCGTAGACGTAGGCGGCGCCCGATCGTTCGGCGATCGAGCGGGCGGCGAACTGCAGGGCGCCCCCGGCGATCAGGACGTCACACCCCTCGGCGGCCACGGCGATCGTCTCGAACTGGGTCGTGACGGTGTCCTCGGTGGACTTCCGGATCTGTTCGGGCGTCGGCTTGCCGTGGTGCGCCGAGGCGGTCCCGCGCAGCTCGGGACCGATCGGCACGACGTCGAAGCCCAGCTCGTCGAGCCAGTCCCGGAAGTCCGGCGGCACGCACAGGCGGACGTCCTGCCCGAGCGCTCTCAGCTCCGAGGCCAGCGCCAGCACCGGCTGCACCTCGCCCCGCGAGCCGATCGTGGACAGCAGCACACGCATGAAGGAATCCCCTCCGCAGAAAAAGATGAGCCCGGATTGTGGACCCGCACCGGGGTCTTGCCACAAGCCCCGGGGTCGGCTATATCTTTGAGTGGGGAGAGGGAATACCTTCGCCGGTCCGGCGCGTCTTCAGCCCAAGGTGAACGGATCCCGCGTGCCGCCGGTCAGTTCGACCCAGACCGCCTTGTCCACCAGGTACTCGTCCATCGCGTGGACGCCGTTCTCCCGTCCCAGACCCGAGTTCTTCACCCCGCCGAACGGCACCGACGGCGCCACCACCCGATAGGCGTTGATCCACACCGTCCCGGCCTTGAGCTTCGCCGCGACGCGGTGGGCGCGGTGCACGTCCTTCGTCCACACAGCACCGGCGAGGCCGTACGGCGTGTCGTTGGCCAGGCGGATCGCTTCGGCCTCGTCGGTGAACTTCAGCGCGGCCAGCACCGGCCCGAAGACCTCCTCGCGCACGACCGTCGACTCCGGCGTCACCCCGGTCAGCACCGTCGGCCGCACGAACAGCCCGCCCAGTGCCGGTTCCGCCTCGCCGCCGCAGACGACCGTCGCGCCTTCCGCCTTCGCGGTTTCCAGGTAGTGCAGCACCTTCTCGTACTGCGGCGCGTTCGCGACCGGCCCCATCTCGGTGTCCGGCTCGTTCGGGTCGCCGAGCCGGATCGCCGCGGCGCGCTCGGCGACCAGGCGGACCAGCTCGTCGTGGACGTCGGTGTGCACGATCAGCCGCGACCCGGCCATGCACGTCTGGCCGGTCGCGGCGAACACGCCCGCGACGACGCCGTTGGCCGCCGCGGCGAGGTCGGCGTCGGGGAACACCACCTGCGGCGACTTGCCGCCCAGCTCCAGCGTCACCTTGTTCAGGTTCTGCGCGGCGGCCACGGCGACCGCGCGGCCGGTGGCGGTCGACCCGGTGAACGCGACCTTGTCCACGCCCGGGTGCCCGGCCAGCGCCGCGCCCGTCTCGCGGGAGAGCCCGGTGACGACGTTGACGACGCCGGGCGGGAACCCCGCTTCGGTGATCAGCTCGGCCAGCCCGAGCGTCGAGACGGGGGAGTGCTCGGACGGCTTCACCACGACCGTGCACCCGGCGGCCAGCGCGGGCGCGAGCTTCCAGGTGAGCAGCAGCAGCGGCGAGTTCCACGGCGTGATGGCCGCGACGACGCCGACCGGCTCGCGGCGGGTGTAGACGAGGTAGTCCGGGTTCGGCGCCGGGATCTGGCGGCCCTCGATCTTGTCGGCGAGGCCCGCGAAGTAGTGGTACCAGCCACCGAGCCCGGTGAGCTGCCCGATCATTTCGCGGTAGAGCTTGCCGGAGTCGTTGACCTCGAGCCGGGCGAGCCGTTCGGCGTGCTCGCCGATGAGGTCGCCGAGCCGGCGCAGCAGGGCGGCGCGCGCGAAGCCGGTGGTCGTGCCCCACTCGCCCTCGAGCGCCGCGCGGGCCGCCGCGACCGCGTCGTCGACGTCCTCGGGGCCGCCGTCCGGCACGACCGCCCAGTGCTGCCCGGTGTACGGGTTCTGCGCCCCGAACGTCCGCCCGGAGCGGGCTCCGGCGGCTTTTCCGTTGATCAAAAGAGAAAACCGGGGGAGCTGCTCGCCCATGGGTCCGTCCTCCTCGACGCCGAGCCGTGACGCTCTCAGCCTGCACCCGCCCGGGGGCCTGACGTAACCTTTTCCGAAGAACCCGGACCGGTGGGAAAAACCCGGTCGGCAGGAGGTCGGGATGGCACTGCACAGCGTTCTCCTGGACGACGAGATCATCCTGTCCGTGGAGGGGCTCTTCGACGGCGGTCTGGCGCCCGCGTACCACCAGGCAGTCGAAGACGCCTACGCCGCCGAGGTCCGCCGCCTGGTGGTGGACCTGACGATGGCCACCGCGGTCGACGGCGGCGGGGCGGCGGTCCTGGCCGCGACTGCAGCGGGCTGCGCGGCGCGTGACACCCACCTGATCATCGCGATGCCAGGCGGCGTCGAGGCGGAGATCCGGGACCCGGCGCAGGTCAGGCTGCTGCTGCGCAGCTTCGAACCCTGGCAGGACGCGGGCTGAAGGCGCCCTTCGTCCCAGGTGGTGCCGGGATGCGCCGGCCGGGCGAGGTCACCAGCGGTGTCAGCCCGTTGCCGAAGAACAGTTCTGTGGCGCCGGAAATGATCTGAAGGTCAGGAGATCTCGATATCAACGCCGGTTTCGGCAGGCGCTTCCCGCGTCAGTTCTTCGGCGAAGATGGTGTCGATCTGCCGGGCCGCGGTCCGCAGTTTCACGATGCCCGCGACGAGCAGTACGAGCGCGGCGGCGGGGACGACGAGCAGCACCGGCGGCCAGCCGCCGCCGAGGACGGCAGCGGCGGAGATCATCGCGCACAGGAGGAAGAGGGTCCTGACAGCGATGCGCGGCCACGCGGAGCGGGGCTTGGCGTGCCGCCCGCGCGGTGTTCCGAAAACCGGCCGCGCGAGGGCAGCGTGGACACTCATCAAGACCTCCGGAAAGTCGTCGAGCCGGCCGGAACGGGGATTCCCGGCGGTGGTGCCGGGCCGGAACTCGGCCGGCCGGACACGTAAGGTGTGTCGGGGCGGAGCCGGTTCCGGTTACCGGCCGTTATTGCTTCGAGTCCGAATTCGGGGGAACAATTCGAGACGGCTTCCGGTCTATTCCGAATGGGTTTGCGGCACCAGGGCCGTTGGGCCCGGATCGGGCCCGGCCGGAGGTCCTAGTCGTGGCCGGGGCCCTTGCCTTTGCCCTTGCCGTGGGGCTCGGGCTTCGGCGGCTTGACGGGCTTCGTGGCCTTCGGCGTGGCCTGGCTTTCACGGGTGACGGCGGCGGGTTCGAGATCCGCGGACTCGGCCGCGCCGGGGCCCGCGTCCGGGGTCCCGGTGCCGGCGAGCGGTGCCGGCGACGGCCGGCTGGACGCGGGAGAGCTGGGCGCCGGCGGCTGGGCCGGAGTGCTGGTCCCGGGTTCCTGCGCGGCGAGGAACAGGGCGGAAGCGGCGGCGACGGCCGCGGCGGTCAGTCCGGCGGCCGCGGTGAACCGGCGGCGCCGGGCCGGATCGCCGTCCGCCGACAGGCCCACGGCGGCGAGGATCCTGCGGGGGCCCGCGGGTCCGGGCCGGTGCGCGACGCCGGTGTCGCGCACGGTCGGGGCGAGCGGGCCGCGGTGGCCTGCCGGGGAGTCGATCGGGTACCGGTGGCCGGATTCACCGGCGCCGTCCGCCGCCGGGTCGAGCCCGCCGGGCCGGCCAGGACCGGCGGCCGCCGGGGCGTGGGGGCCGTGGTGGCCGAGTTTCCCGCCGTCGTCGGCCACGGTCCGTCGGCGTCCCGCCGTGCCACGCAGTCCGCGGTCCGGTGCCGCGCGGTGCCATCGCCGCAGCACCGCCGCCGCGGCGAGGCCCCGGCGCTCGGTGGCCCGCGGCAGCGTCGGCGCCGGTGCGTGCAGCAGCTGCCGCACCTCCGCCGCCGTCGGGCGGTCAGCGGGTTCCCGTTGCGTCATCCGGCGCAACGTGTGCGCGAGCGACGGCGGCAGCCCCTCCGGGATCCGCGGCGGCCTCGTCAGCCGCGCCATCGCCGCTTCGACCATCGTGCCCGGGTACTCGCGGCGGCCCGTCACGCACTCCAGCAGGATCAGCCCGAGCGCGTACACGTCCGCGGGTGGCCCCGCTCGTTCGCCGCCGACCTGCTCGGGCGCCAGGTACGCCGCCGTGCCCGGGACCACGCCCGTGCCCGTGATGTGCGTCGTGTCGAGGGCGTGGGCGATGCCGAAGTCGCCGATCAGCGGGCCGTCCACGGACAGGAACACGTTGGCGGGCTTGAGGTCCCGGTGGACGACGCGGCGCGCGTGCACGTGGGCCAGCGCCTCGGCGAGCCCGTCGGCCAGCGCCGTCACCTCGGCCACCGGCATCGGGCCGCCCAGCAGCCGCTCCGCCAGGTTCTCGCCCTCGACCAGCTGCATCACCAGGTACGTCCGGCCGTGCTCGGTGCCGCTGTCGAGCAGCGCCACCACGCCCGGGTGGGTGATGCTGCCCTGGATGCTCATCTCGCGCAGGCGGCGGCGCTGGTCCAGCGCGACCGCGTCCCGGTCGTAGATCTTGACCGCGACCTCCCGCGCGAGCCGCACGTCGTAGGCCCGGTACACGCGGGCCGTGCCGCCGCTGCCGACCAGCCGGCCGACCTCGTAGCGCCCGGCCAGCAGCTCCGGCGGATGTCCGTCGTGGAGGGAGCGCGGCCGGACGGCGAACTCGCCGAGGGCGAACCGAGCACACGTGACGTCGTCCGCGTCGCTCATCGGCGCGTTCCCCGTTCTGCCGGCGTCGTCGGCCACGGCCGCGATGTACCCCGATCCCGTGACGGGCAAACGTCAGAAGATCACGCGAAAGCGTCCACGCCGGTGAGTTCCGCGGACAGCGTCCACAGGCGACGGGCCTCCTCGCGGTCCACGGCGTACCGGCGCACGCCCGACTCGGTCATGCCCTCGGCGTCCGGCGGGGACAGCTCGGCGACGTCGCAGTCCTCGAGGTACAGCCCGCCGAGCCCGGCCAGCTGCGGCGACGTCGCGGCCCAGACCGTGGTCGCCGCGCCCTGCTCCGGGGTCTTGAACCGCACCAGGAAGTTCCCGGCTTCGTCGATCCAGCCGCGCTCGATCATCTCCTCCTTCGGCAGGTGCCGCTGCAGGGGCGTCATGATGCCGCCGGGGTGCAGCGCGAACGCGTGCACGCCCTTCTCCGCGCCCAGCTCGTCGAGCCGGACGGCGAAGAGCACGTTGGCCGTCTTGGCCTGCCCGTAGGCCGCCCACTTGTCGTAGCCCCGGGTGAACTGGACGTCGTCCCAGCGGATCGGGGAGTTGTGGTGACCGCGGGAGGACAGGGAGACGACGCGGGCGCCGTCGGCGACGGCCGGCCACAGCCGGTTGACCAGCGCGAAGTGACCGAGGTGGTTGGTGGCGAACTGGGCTTCCCAGCCCGGGCCGACGCGCGTCTCGGGGCAGGCCATCACGCCCGCGTTGGCGATGAGGAGGTCGATCCGCCGTCCGGTGGCCAGGAAGCGCCCGGCGAAGGCGCGGACGCTGTCGAGGTCGCCCAGGTCCAGCTCGTCGACCTCGACGTTTTCGACCCCGGAGAGGGCCTCTTCGGCGGTGGCGCGGCGGCGGGCCGGGACGACGACGTGCGCGCCGGCGCCGGTGAGCGCGCGGGTGGTTTCGAGGCCGATCCCGGAGTAGCCGCCGGTGACGACGGCGAGCTTGCCGGTGAGGTCGACGCCCGCGACGGCTTCGGCGGCCGTGGTCGTGGCGCCGAAGCCCGATCCGATCTTGTGCTGTTCGGTGATCATGCCCCGACGGTACGAGCTGGAGCGCACTCCAGCGCAAATCGCGGACGGGGCCGAAACGGGGGACAATCGGGGGTGAGAGGCACAGCCGACCCAGGAAGGCTCTGATGTCCGACTACTACGGGAACCAGCCCCAGGACGTCCGCCCGGGGATCGACGCGCGCAGGCTGTGGGCGGGCGGCGTGGCGACGGCGGTGATCGCGGCCCTCCTCGCGGTGGTCGGGCTGCTGATCGCGCGCGGGGTCTTCGAGGTCGAAGTGCTGGCCCCAAAAGGCGAAGGCGTCTGGGGCAACGCGAGCACCACGACGTACGCGCTGGTCGCCGCCGCGGTGGCCCTGCTCGCCACCGGGCTGATGCACCTGCTCAGCGTCGCCACGCCCGCGCCGTCGCAGTTCTTCGGCTGGATCATGGTGCTGGTGACGCTGATCGCGGTGGTGCTGCCGCTGACGCTGACCGTCGCGCCGAGCGCGAAGATCGCGACCGCCGCGATCAACCTCGTCATCGGGCTCGTGATCGCCGCGGTGGTCAACAGCATGGCGGCCAGCGCCCGCACGCTGCACCGGCGCCGCAGCCAGCAGCAACCCGGGCCGCCGACACGCCAGGAGCCCCCGCCGACCCGCTACTACGACCGGTGACCATGGACACCGTCGACGTCCAGGACACGAACCGCCGCGTCATCGAGCAGTTCCGGGCGGGCGGCGAGGTCGAGGGCATGCACCGCGAACGGCTGGTGCTGCTCACCACGACGGGCCGTCGCACGGGCGAGCCGCGCACGGTCCCGATGATGTACCACCGCGACGGCGAGCGGCTGCTGGTGGTGGCGTCGAACATCGGGGCGCCGCGCACCCCGGACTGGTACCTGAACCTCGCGGAAGACCCGAGGGTGACGGTGGAGGTCGACGGCCGGACGTTCACGGCGGAGGCGCTGCCCCTGCTGGGGGCGGACTACGTGCGGACGTGGACGGAACTGGAGAAGCACTACCCGTTCCTGGCCGACCACCGGGTGAAGGCGAGGGAAGCGAAGCGGGTGATCCCGATCGTGGAGCTGTCCGAAGAGGACTGACATCGAGCGGTCAGTCCTCTTCGGACGGTGCTACTTGCTCGCCACCCGCCGGTACTTCGCCGTGGCCAAGGGAGCGAACACCGCGATGATCGCCACGCAGCACAGGATCGCGTACAGCGCCGCGTGCTCGGCCGGCCAGCCCGACGGCGGCGCCCCGAACCGGTTGCCGAACAGGTCCCTCGTCGCGTTGATCACCGCCGTGAACGGGTTCCAGTCCGCGATCGCCTTGAGGAACGCCGGCAGCGTCTGCGTCGGCACGAACGCCGAGGAGATGAAGCTCAGCGGGAACATCCAGACCAGCCCGAGGCTCTGCGCCACCTCGACGCTGCGCGCCGCCAGGCCGATCAGCGCGCCCACCCACGACAGGGCCCACGCGAACATCAGCATCACCAGGTAGCCCAGCAGCGCGTCCCAGAAGCTGCCGCGGATCCGCCAGCCGACGATCAGGCCGCACGCCGACATCACGACCAGCGCCACCACGCTGACCACCAGGTCCGACGTCGTCCGGCCGAGGATGACCGCGATGCGGGACATCGGCAGCGAGCGGAACCGGTCGATGATGCCCTTCTGCAGGTCGTTGGCGAAGCCGATGACGGTGAACGCCGAGTTGAACGCCACCGTCTGGGCGAAGATCCCGGCGATGAGGAATTCGCGGTAGGCCGCGCCGCCGGACTCGCCGCCGATCGCGTTGCCGAAGACGTAGGCGAACAGCAGCACGAACATGATCGGCTGGAGCGTCGCGGCCATCAGCCAGTCGGGGTTGCGGCGGACGTTCATCAGGTTGCGCCACGTGATGATGCCGCCGTCCGAGAGGCCCTTCGCGATCGCGTTCACTTCGCGGCCTCCTCGGCGCCGTGGCCGGTCAGGGACAGGAACACGTCGTCGAGCGTTGGCCGGTGCAGGCCGACGTCCTGGACGGCGATGCCCTGCCCGTCGAGCCGGCGCAGGGCCTCGATGAGTGCTTTCGGCCCGGTGTCGACGAGGATCTCCGCCCGCCGCGTGTGATCGTCGCCGGACGGCTCGCCGGTCCCCACCGCGCGCAGCACCTCCAGGGTGGCCGGCAGGTCCGCGGCCGAGGCGACGACCAGCTCCAGCCGTTCGCCGCCGATCTGGGCCTTGAGTTCGTCGGCCGTGCCGCGCGCGATCACCCGGCCGTGGTCGATCACGACGATCGAGTCGGCGAGCTGGTCGGCCTCTTCGAGGTACTGCGTGGTCAGCAGCACGGTCGTGCCGTCCGCGACCAGTTCCTTGATGACGCCCCACGTGTCGAGGCGCCCGCCCGGGTCGAGACCGGTGGTCGGCTCGTCGAGGACGACGACGGTCGGCTCGGCGACCAGCGCGCCGGCCAGGTCGAGACGCCGGCGCATGCCGCCCGAATAGCCCTTCGCGGGCCGGTCCGCGGCTTCCTCGAGCGCGAACCGCGACAGCAGCTCCCGGGCGCGGGACCGGGCGGCGGACTTCCGCCTGCCGTAGAGCCGCCCGACCATGTAGAGGTTCTCGAACCCGGTGAGGTTCTCGTCGACGGCCGCGTACTGGCCGGAGAGCCCGATCCGCTGCCGCACCTCGTCGGGCTGGGTCAGGACGTCGAACCCGGCCACGCGCGCCGACCCCGAGTCCGGCCGCAGCAGCGTCGTCAGGATGCGGACCGCGGTGGTCTTCCCGGCGCCGTTCGGGCCGAGCAGGCCGAGCACGCGCCCGGCCGGGATGTCGAGGTCGACGCCGTCGAGCGCGCGGGTCGCACGGTAGGTCTTGACGAGCCCTCGCACCTGGACGGCGATGTCCGGTTCCGGCATGGCGGTCCCCCTCTCGGTGACCCCGCCAAACTAGGCCACGCTGTCCGCTTTGTCCTCCGGGTTTCTCCCGGAGGTGCGTTCAGTTCGCCGAAAGCGTGACGGCGAACTCCGGCGGCGTCCGCAACGTCTGGAACACGACGCAGTAGCGCTCGGTCAGCTTCTTGAGCGTCGCCAGTTCGTCTTCGGAAGCGTCGGTGTCCAGGACGAACGACAACCGGATCGCGCGGAAGCCGACCGGCGCGTCCTTCGCGACGGCGAGGGTACCGCGGAAGTCGAGGTCGCCTTCGGCGCGGACGCGGCCGCCGCGCACCTCGAGGCCCAGTGACGTCGCCACCGCCCGCAGCGTCACCCCGGCGCACGCGGCGAGGGCTTCCAGCAGCATGTCGCCGGAGCAGGCGAGGGTGCCGTCGCCGCCGGTCGCCGGGTGCAGGCCGGCTTCGACGACCGCGCGGCCGGTCTCCACCTTGCAGGAGACGCCGAGGCCGTCGAGCTCGGCGTCGGCGTGCAGCGTGACGAGCGCGCTTTCCGGCCGCTCGCGGTACTGCTCCTTCAGCGGGGCCTGGGTCGCGCGCAGCTCTTCGGTGTCCATGCGCCGATTCTGCTCCGGAAAACGAAGAAACGGGGAGACCGGTCGCCCGGTCTCCCCGTCTCAGCGGTTCAGCGTCAGCTCAGGGTGACGGCCACGTCGTCGATGACGAACGAGGTCTGCAGCGAGCTGTCTTCGGTGCCCGTGAAGTTCAGCGCGAGGGTGCCGCCGGCGGCCGACGAAACGTCGATCGTCTTGAGCGCGTACCCGGACGCCTTGTTCAGGTTGGAGTAGCTGCCCAGCGTCGCACTGCCGTTGGTGACGGTCAGCTTGTCGTAGGCGGTCGTGGTGGTCGTCTCGGCGGTGTCGATGTGCAGGTAGAACGTCAGGCTGGCGTGGCAGCCCGCCGGGATGCTCACCGACTGCGCGACCGACTCGGTGTGCGTCGAGCCGTACCCGTCGAGCCAGGACGAGTAGGTGCCGCCGTGCGCGGCCTCACCCTGCGAACCCCACTGGCCGATCGAGCCGGTGGTGCCGGTCCAGCTGCCGCTGCCCGATTCGAAGCCGCCGTTGACGATCTTCTGGCCGGAGCAGCCGCCGGTGGTGCCGACGGTCCAGGTGAACGACGCCGTGCCGGTCTTGTTGGCCGCGTCCGTCGCCGTCACCGTGACGTTCGAGGTGCCCGCGGTGGTCGCGGTGCCCGAGATCGTGCCGGTGGAGGCGTTGATCGACAGGCCGGCCGGGAGGCCGGTGGCGGTCCACGAGTACGGCGCGGTGCCGCCGGAGGCCGACAGCGGCAGGTTGACCGAGCCGCCGGTCGTCGTCGACTGGTTGCCCGGGTTGGAGACGGTCACGGTGCCGGTCGCCGAGCAGGTCGGGTCGGCCGACTGCGCCGGGACCGAGATCGCGTCCCACGCCGCCTTGACGGTGTTGAACTCGGTGCAGCTGCCCGGGAAGAGGTTCTTCGCCGCGGTCAGCGTCCAGGTGCGGTACTTCAGGTACGAGCTGCTGGAGGTCTTGAGCAGCATCGCGTTGTAGAAGATCTTCACCGCGTTCTGGACACCGAGGCCGGTGATCGTGGAGCTGTTGCACGTGGTGCTGGTCGGCTGCCCGTTGGTCGGGTTGGTGCCTTCGGCCAGCAGGTAGAACCAGTGGTTGCCGGGGCCGGCGGCCGCGTGCACCTCACCGTTGGGGACGGAGCTGTCGTAGCAGTTCTTGTCGCCCAGCGCCGACGGGTTGTACATGTTGCGGATCGGGCCGGAGCCGACCAGGTTCACCTGCTCGCCGACGAGGAAGTCCGGCTGGTCGTAGGGAGCCGGCTCGTTCGCGAACCACTCGGTCGAGGCGCCGAAGACGTCCGCGACGAACTCCTGCGTGCCCGCACCGGAGATACCACCCGGGGTGTGGTCGTCGATGCCGTGGCCGTGCTCGTGCGCGACGACGTCGATCGAGCCGATCCAGCCACCGGCGGTGTTCTTGCCGATCTGGACCTGCGTGCCGTCGTAGTAGGCGTTCTGGTCGTTCAGGCCGACGCGGATCGGCCAGCCGCCGCCACTGCCGTCGAAGCCGTTGCGGCCCAGCCACTGCGAGAGCATCTTGTTCTCGGTCTGGGCGGCGAACAGCGCGTCGACGCAGCCGGTTTCGCGGTTGCTGGCGGTGCCGTTGCCCCAGAGGTCGTCCGTGCCGCTGAAGGTGGTGTTGTTGGCCGCGTCCTGGCAGGACGTGTTGGTGATGGCCGGGTCCTTCAGCGAGTACGTGCTGCCCGAGTGCGTGGTGTCGAGGTGCACCGGGTTCGGGCCGTTCCACGCGCTGGTGCCGTCACCGTTGAGGACGTGCTCCTGCGTCTTGAGCACCTTGCCGGTGGCGGCGTCGACGATGACGTCGAGCCGGCTCGGGCCCTCGGCGTCCCGGCCGACGACGGTGCTCTTCCAGGCCAGCGTCGGCGAGCCGAGCGCGTAGACGACCTGCTGGGCGGGGCTCACGCTGTCCACGGCGGACAGCTGCTGCCGCGCGGTCGCCTCGGCCGCGGCCCCGGTCACCTTCGCGGTGGTCGTGGCGAGGTTGATGGTCTGGTCCTGTGCGACGGAGGTGCCGAGCACCTGGCCCGTCGAGTTGGTCGCGACGACGAAGTCGCCGCCGACCACGGGCAGGCCCTTGTAGCTGCGCTCGTAAGGGATGTACTGGAGTCCGTTGGTGGAGGAAATCGCTTTCTGGGCCAGGAAAACGTCGTCCGCACTGGCGTGCAGCGCGGCGGGCCTGCTCGCCACGAGGCCGGCGGCCGCGGTCGTGGCCTGGGCCACGGCGCTCGGGACGGCGTCCGGGGTGGCGTTCGGGGTGGGTTGCGCCTGTGCGGTACCGGTGATGCAGAGAGCGCCGACGAGCACGCCGGTTGCTGCCAAGACGACTGGACGTCTCAGTTCCATCGAGGGATCTCCTCCGGGCAGGGTGAACCAGGCCCGGGTTCGAGACCGGGCCGGATCAGGGGGACGAGAGGTACTGCCATGTAACGGAAATCAGAATCCGGTGCCGGAGGCTCGTGAACAAGCGACTAACGTACGGTCTTATCTACCGGACGCAATACGTCCCAAAAAGGACAATCATCGCTATTGGGATTCGATCGGCTGACCGTCCACTCAGGACGCGAGGCGGATCACCGCCGTTCGGGTGATCTTTTCCGCGTCCGAAACGACGAAGGCCCCTTCGCCGGGGATCGGCGAAGGGGCCTTGGTGATACGAGTGTGTCAGGCGGTCTTCTCGCGCTTCGGGAGCTTCCAGCCCGGGCGCACGAAGTGGCAGGTGTACCCGTTCGGAATGCGCTGCAGGTAGTCCTGGTGCTCCGGCTCGGCCTCCCAGAAGTCGCCCACCGGGCTGACTTCGGTGACGACCTTGCCCGGCCACAGCCCGGACGCGTCGACGTCGGCGATCGTGTCTTCTGCGACGCGCTTCTGCTCGTCGTTTTCGAAGAAGATCGCCGAGCGGTAGCTCAGGCCGATGTCGTTGCCCTGCCGGTTCTTCGTCGTCGGGTCGTGCACCTGGAAGAAGAACTCGAGCAGGTCGCGGAACGTCGTCTGCGCGGGGTCGTAGACCACCTCGATGGCCTCGGCGTGGGTGCCGTGGTTGCGGTAGGTCGCGTTCGGGACGTCGCCGCCGCTGTAACCGACCCGGGTCGAGATCACCCCGGGCTGGCGGCGGAACAGCTCCTGCATGCCCCAGAAGCAGCCGCCGGCCAGGACGGCCCTTTCGGTTGACGTGGTCACGGCGTCACTCCTTCTCTCGTGCGGTGCTTCCGCTGGTACAACTTCGGCGGCGTACCGATGATTCCACGAGAGGATTACGGAAGCCTGACGTCACCCGGCCTGGAGCTTCGCCAGGGTGAGCACGTCGCCGCCGATGCCCCAGCCGCCGTCGGCGACCTCCTCGACCAGCACCATCGTGTTCGCGCGGGCGCGGTCGCCATAGAACTCGGCGTAGAGGTCGGTGGTGCGGGTGACGAGCTGCTCCTTCTGCTCCGGGGTGAGGGTGCCGGCGGGGACCTTGAAGTTGGCGAACGGCATGGTGAGCATCCTTCGGTATCAGTGGATTCCGGTTTGTGTAAGCGACGCTAACACAGGTCTCGAACCGACGCTACCCTATCGTTGATATCGATGATATCCGCTGGTAGCGTCGGCGTCGTGGATGTGAGGACGCGAATTCTGGAGGCAGCGGCCGACCTGCTGGCGCACTCGGGCGAGTTCTCCACGCGGGCGGTCTGCGAGGCCGCCGGCGTCGGCGCGCCGGCGCTGTACCGGCAGTTCGGCGACAAGGATGGCCTGCTCGCCGCCGTCGTCGACCGCGGTTTCGAGAAGTACCTCGCCGGCAAGCGGGCCGCGAAGCCGTCCGGCGACCCGGTGCGCGACCTGCGCGACGGCTGGGACAACCACGTCGCGTTCGCGCTCGGCAACCCCCACCACTACCGCCTGATGTACTCGGGCCTGTCGACCCCGCCCGGGGCGGCCGCCGAGGCGCACGGCCTGCTGCTCGCGGTCCTGGAGCGGTGTGCGGCCGCCGGTCGGTTGAAGCTGCCGCCGCCGCTCGCCGCGCAGATGGTCATGGCGGCCAACGCCGGCGTCGCGCTGTCGATGATCACCCGGCCGGAGCTCTACGCCGATCCCGGGTTTTCCGTCCGGGTGCGGGAAAGCGTGCTGGCCGGCGTGCTCGCCGAGGCGCGGCCGGGGCCTGACGACGTCGCGGCGACGGCGACGACGCTCGCCGCCCAGCTGCCGGAGGCGGCGCCGGGAGACCTGACGGCGGCCGAAATGACACTGCTGCGGGAGTGGCTGGCGCGGCTGAGCCTCCACAGTGGACGCTGAGCCGGACGGGCGTGCCGGTTGGGCCGTCTGCGTTCGCTCTCGCTGGTTGCGCGGCCGCGGCCGGGCGGGAGTGGGACGATGGGCCGGGGCCGGCCCCGATCCGGCTCCGGGGAGGGCGCGATGCGGGAGCGGGAAGAGGCCGTCGCGGAGCGGACCAGCGGTGTGCTGGTCGTCGAGGTCCGCGGCGAGCTGGACATCGCCACCGTGCTGCGGTGGACGACGCTGATCGAAGCCGCGATCTGCGAACTGCCGGAACCCCACCTGCTGGTGCTCGACCTCGCGTCGCTCGAGTTCCTGTCGGCGCACGGGGCCGGGGGCCTGCTGGAGGCGATGAAGTGCTGCCGGGACCGCGGGATAGCCGGGTGCCTGATCGTCACGCCCGGGAGCGTGGCCGACCGGGTGGTGCGGCTGACGGGTCTGGCCGACCGGGTCCGGGTGTTCCCGAACCGGCTGACGGCGATCGCCGCCTGTCAGCCGGAGGAGGTGCGCTGGCTGCCGGCCTGACCGGCTCCGGTCCGGTGCGCCCGGGAAAGCGTCAGGCCGGTTCGCGCACCAGGTCGGCCGCGGCTTCGGCGAAGGCGCGCACCCGGGCCGTTTCGGACCCGTCGCACCAGACGAGGCCCCACTCGAGCCGGGGTGCGCCCTCGAGCGGGACGTAGGCGATGTCGGGCCGCGGGTAGTAGCGCCGGATGTGAGCGCCGACCGGGAGCACGCCGTCTCCGGCACCGGCCAGCGTGAGCAGCTCCTGCAGGCCGGCGCGCGGCCGCACCACCGCCCCGGGCGCGTGCTCGTCCAGCCACGGGTCCGGCAGCGCGCAACGCAGCACCGTGACCCGCGCCAGGTCCGCGACTCCCACGGCGTCCCGCCGGGCGAACGGGTGGCCGGCCGCGACGGCGAGGAAGCGCGTCTCCCGCACCAGCACCGGGCCGGTGACCAGGCCGGGCCCGCCGAGCGGGAGCCCGGCGAGCACGACGTCCACCTCGCCCTCGCGCAGCCACGGCAGGACCTCGGCCGGCCGCACCTCGCGGAACTCGACCTCGCAGCCGGGCGCCCGCCGCCGGAACAGCTCGGCCACCCCGGCCAGCAGCTGCCCGCCCGCGGCGTCGCCGAACGCGACGCGCAGCGTGCCGGTGACCCCGCGGCCGGCCTCGACCGCCCGGTCCAGGGCCGCTTCGACCGCCGACCACGCCGGCCCGAGGTCGGCGAGGAGCTGCCGCCCCACCGGCGTCAGCTCGACGCGGCGGCTGGTCCGGGTGAACAGGGGCGCGCCGATCCGCCGTTCCAGCTTCCGGATCGTCTGGCTGACCTGGGCGGTCGACACGCGCAGCCGCTCGGCCGTGCGGCCGAAGTGCAGTTCCCCGGCCAGCGCCAGGAACGCCTCGACCTCGCGCCTCTCCGCCACGCCGCCCCTCCATCGTCAACTCCTGCTTCACGATCGTGGCACAGAAGCGCGTTGATCGGCTTCGCGGGCGCGGCGAGGCTGGGGGCATGACCACGGATCTGCACGACCGCGCCGAGATCGTCGACGCGCTGTACCGCTTCGGCCTCGGCCAGGACCTCAAGGACCGGGAGCTGTTCGCGTCGTCGTTCGCCGCCGACGCGGAGCTGGACTTCCGGCCGGCGGCCGCGCGCTGGGGCGCGGAGCCGCCGGTGATGACGGGCCGGGACGCGATCGTCGACACGATCCTCGCGCTGTTCGAGGGGCGCGTCGACACGACGCACCAGGTGACCAACCCGCGCGTCACGGTGGACGGCGACACCGCGCGGCTGACGGCCATGGTCGAGGCCCAGCACCTGCTGAGCGACGACCACGGCAAGCACGCGCTGCTGAAGAACCGCTACGACGTCACGCTGGTCCGCGACGGCGCCCGCTGGGTGATGCGCCGGGTGCGGATCGAAAACGCTTGGTACACCGGCGATCCCGGCGCGATCTTCGGCTGACCTACTCGCCGCGCATCGAGCGGCGGATCTCGGCCAGCCGGTCCTTGGCGGCCTGGTCGCGGTCGGCGATCTTCTTGTCCAGGGCTTCGGCCGTGTTCTCCGTGCCCAGCCCGGCCAGGTCGGTGGCGCCCAGCGACGTCGTGTAGCGGTTTTCGATCTTGTCGCGGACGAAGTCGAAGCTGGGCACGCCGCCCTCGCTGTAGTCCGGGTCCGGCAGCGGCGGCGAGGGGATCGCCGGTGCGGCGGTCGGCGTCTCGTCCACGATCTCGGCGTCCACGACGTCCGGGTCGTCCTGGGGCTTGTCCATCTCCCGACTTTAGCGCCGGTGGCGCCCCGGCGGTTCCTCGAGGGATTCCCGGACGGCCCGTTCGACGAGGATCGGGACGAACGCGTGGATCCGTGCGGCGGCGAACCGGGTCCGTTCCCGTTCGACGAGGGCGTGGGCGGACGGGCGGTCCAGGTCCGCGTAGTCCTGGCGCAGCCGGTCTTCGACGATGTCGAGCTGCAGGTCGAGTTGTTCGGACGCGATCGTGTCGAGCGTCTGGGTCGTCATGGAGGTCTAGTACCGCGCGAGAAGAATCCCGCGTGAACTGAAGATGAACGACAGGCGAGGGTCGATCAGTGGGTAATTCGGCCGTGGGGCGGCGCGGCCCGGTGGGGAATTCTCGACGCGCAAAGCCGGTGTCCGGAGGGAGCAGACCATGAGTGCCGGGGCCTACCGCGCCGAAACCACCGAAATGGGGACGGTCGCCAAGGCGGTCGAAGAAGTCGGGTCGTCCTTCCTGTCGACCACCCGCGACCTGGAAGGCCTGGTGCTGGACGCGATGTCGTTCGCCGGCATCGGCAGCGGGGTCGCCGCCGCGAACTCGGCGTTGCACTCTTCGCTGGGCAGCGCGCTCCAGAAGTTCCTGAGCCTGATCACGAACGTCAACCAGAACGTCCAGACGGCCGCGAACGCCTACAACGCGGCCGACTCCGACGTCGCGCAGGCCTACGGCGGTGGCCAGAACGCCGCCCAGGGCGGCGGGGGAGCGGCGGCCGCGGCGGCGCCGCAGCAGCTCGACCCGCGGGTCGTCGACTCGATCATGCGCTCCGAGGGCGCGACGGGGGAGCAGGGCGGCGTGCCCGAGGCGTACGGCTTCCGGCAGAACATGCACAACGGCTACGACCGGATCATCGCCGCGCGCGAGCAGTACGGCATCGGCAGCGCGGAAGAACGCGCCGTCGTCTCCGACCTGATGACGGCGAACGCGCGCACCGCGGGCGCGCTCAACTTCACCGATCCCGGCACCCAGGCCGCGGTCATGTCCGGCGCGCACATGCGCGGCGCCGGCGGCGTGCGCGCGATCCTCAACCACATGGCGGGCGACGACATCGTCCGGAGCTCGCGCACCCTGTCCGACGCCGCGATCCAGCACGCACAGGGCCTCACGCCCGAGCAGTTCCAGCAGGAGTTCCACGACGCGCGCATCGAGTACGACCGCCAGGTCTACGGGGACACGACGACCCGTCAGGGCGGCCACACGGCGAACTGGTGGGACCGCTACGGCAACGGCCTGACCCAGCGCTACGACCGCGAGCAGAACGAGTTCCTCCAGCTGTCGCAACCGCGGGAGTGATCCTCGGTTCGAAGATCCGAAAACTGGGCATTCTACCTCCTGTAGCCGAACGACAACGGGAGGCGCACGATGAACCGGAGGATGATCGCACTACTGGGCGGGGTCGCCGCGATGGCGGGGACCGTGGCGTTCGCGGGAACGGCCGAAGCGGCGTCGACGCCGTGCAGCGCCGAAGCGAAGGCCTGCGTCCAGCGCAGTTCGAATACCGCGTGGCTGACGGACGGCGCCGGCCACGTCACCTACGGCGGGGTCCCGATCACCGTCGGGCTGGCGAAGTACCCGACCCCGCTCGGGACGTTCCACGTGCAGTACAAGGACATCGACCACTACAGCAGGCAGTTCAACGGGCCGATGCCGTACTCGGTGTTCTTCACGACCACCGGCGTGGCGTTCCACCAGGGCAGCCTGAAGGTGAAGTCGCACGGGTGCGTGCACCTTTCGCACGCGGCCGCGGTGACGTTCTACGACTCGCTGCACCCGGGTGACGTCGTCCAGGTCGTGCCCTGATCCGTCCCTTGTGGACGGTCCAGGAGCGCGCCGGTGACGGCGCCGAAGACCAGGTGGTCCAGGACCTGTGGGGCGCGGGGAAGCGCCCGCACAGCCGGGTAGATCCGGCCGGCGATGCCGAGGTCCAGCGCCGCGATCACGAGCCCGGCCGCCGCGCCCCGGACGAACCCGAGGCGGTGGCGCAGGGCGGTCGCGGCCAGCACCCCGGTCCAGGCGGCCGAGACGAGGACGTGCGCGATCAGCCCGGCGGCGACGCCGGGCCGGTCGCGCCGGCCGGGCAGCAGGGTGCCGGCGGCGCGGGTCGCGGCGAGCAGGTCACGGCCGGTGAGGAGGGCGTGGGCGGTGGACGGGATCCCGCTCACGACCGCGGCGACGGCTCCGGCTCGCGCGGCACGGCGGGCCGATGCCGTGAATGACTCATTCACCTCGTCAGACGACATGAATGACTCATTCCTGTCGTTTGTCCCGGGTCAGCCGGCGGCCAGGTAGGCGGCGACGCGGATGCGCAGGCCGCGGACCTGGGGCAGCGCGACGGTGAAGCTGCGCGCCGGCCGGTAGCCCGGCCACGGATCGCCGTGGGTGCACGGTCCGGCGAAGTACACGAAGCCGTCTTCGTCGTCGTACCGGCCCGGTGACCAGCGCGCGGCGTCGCCCGCCCGGCGGTCCGGGCACTCGGCCCGCGCCAGCCAGTACGCCTCGTGCTTCATGACGCGCTTGAGCTGCGCGGCGAAGGCCGGCAGCTCGTCTTCGGGCAGCCCGAGACCGCGGCCTCCCCAGACCCGCGGGGCACGTTCGTACGTGCGCTCGCGGCAGCCGAACGTGACCGCGCCACCCGCGTAGTGACGGGTCCAGCTTTTCGTTGCCAGGGCGGAGAAAAGGGTTCCGCCGGTGATCTCCAGCGTCATGGGGGAACGATAGTCGATCACGCGGCGAGCGGTACCGCCGCGCGGGTGTCGATCGACGATCCCATGGTGTATACAGTATGCAGTAGGCTCAGTAGGGTGCCTGGGCAGAGGAGACCGCCATGTATTCCGTCACCAACCCCGCCACCGGTGAACTCGTGGAGGAGATCCCGAACGCGACCGACGAGGAGGTCCGCGCCGCGATCGACCGCGTCCACGGCGGGTTCGCGGCCTGGCGCGCCCGGCCGGTCGCCGAGCGGGCGGCGATCGTGCTGCGGGCGGCGGAGCTGTTCGCCGAACGCGCCGACGAGCTGGCCGCGATCATGACCCTCGAAATGGGCAAGCGGATCAACGAAGGCCGTGGGGAGGTCGGCGTCGTCGTCGACATCTTCCGGTACTACGGCGACCGCGGCCCGGACCTGCTGGCCGACGAGCCGATGCCGATCCGCGGCGGTGAAGCCGTGCTCACCAAGGAGCCGATCGGGGCGCTGCTCGGCGTCATGCCGTGGAACTTCCCGGCCTACCAGGTCGCCCGGTTCGTCGCGCCCAACCTGGTGCTGGGCAACACGATCCTGCTCAAGCACGCGTCGATCTGCCCGCGCTCGGCGGCGGCCATCGAGAGCGTGCTGCGGGACGCCGGCGTGCCCGAGGACGCGTACGTGAACGTGTTCGCGTCGAGCCGGCAGGTCCCGTGGATGCTCGCCGACCCGCGCCTGGTGGGCGTCTCGCTGACCGGCAGCGAGCAGGCCGGGATCTCCGTCGCGGCCGAAGCCGGGCGGAACCTCAAGAAGTGCGTCCTGGAGCTGGGCGGGTCCGACCCGCTGATCGTGCTGGACACCGACGACCTCGGCGAAACGGTCAAGGTCACCGCGACCGCCCGCATGCGCAACTGCGGCCAGTCGTGCAACGCACCCAAGCGGATGATCGTGCTGGGCGAGCTCTACGACGAGTTCGTGGACAGGCTGGCCAAGCGCGTGGCGGAGTACTACGTGCCGGGTGACCCGGCCGACCCGGCGACGACGCTGCCACCCCTGGCCTCGATCGCGGCGGCGGACGAGGTGGCGGCCCAGGTCGAGACGGCGATCCGCGAGGGCGCGACCCTGCGCGCGGGAGGGCGGCGGGTGCCGGGACCGGGCGCGTACCTGGAGGCGACGGTGCTCACCGACGTGACGCCGGAGATGGCGGCGTACCACGAGGAGATCTTCGGCCCGGTGGTGCTCGTGTTCCGGGCGGAGACGGAGGAGGAGGCGATCGCCCTGGCGAACGACACGCCGTTCGGGTTGGGGGCGAGCGTGTTCGGGACTGATCGGGAACGGGCGGTGCGGGTGGCTCGGCGCATCGAAGCGGGGATGGTCTATCTCAACAAGTCGGGCGGGTCCGAGGCGGATCTGCCGTTCGGGGGGATCAAGCGGTCGGGTATCGGGCGCGAGCTGGGGCCGCTGGGGATCGAAGAGTTCATGAACAAGAAACCCATCCGGCTTTGAGTGGTGAGTGGGGAACGGGGCCAAGTCCCGCCGTTCCCCGCCCACGACCCCGCCCCGGCGGGAATGCCTACGGGATGATCCCCCGCGAGTTCAGTGCGTCCGTCAAGCGCTCGCGCAGCTCGTCGGCCGTGGCCTGGACGTCGATGTCCGCCGGGGGTGACAGTACCTTCGAGATCACCGTCGACAGGTTCTGGTACGCCGGGGTCAGGGGGCGGACCGCCGCGTCCGTCAGGGCTGCCTGGATGTCGCCCTTCATCGGGTACTGGTCGGCCATCGTCGGGTTTTCCTTCGGGTCCGCCGGCTTCGTCGGATCCAACGGTGCGTTGTCGCGGTAGATCGACGCGATGCTCGGCGGGATGCCGTCCACCAAGGCCTGGTACTTCTGCGAAGACGCGTTTCGCAGGCACAGCGCCGCTTCGAATGCCTCTGGCTTGTGCCGCGAATACGTGGAGATCGCCAGGTTGAACCCGCCGATCGTGACGCGGCTGGCCTGGCCCGGCCGCACCGACGGGTACCGCGTCCACTTCAGGTGCGCCAGATCCTGCGGCTTTTCCTTGGCGTAGGAGGCGTACACGAACGGCCAGTTCAGCTCGGTCGCGGCCTGGCCGCGCTGGAACGCCTGGCGGATGTCGTCCTCCTTCTGGTTCGTCAGCGACGGGTCCGTGATCCCCGCCGTCGTGAGCGTCTTCAACAGCGAAAGCGCCTGCACCGCGCCGTCGTCCATCACCACCGACTTGCCGTCGTCGGACAGGATGTGCCCGCCCGCGGAGGCGACCAGCGTGTTGTAGAAGACGACCAGGCCTTCGTACTGGGCGCCGGTGAAGACGACCTGGTACGGCTTGCCGGCGGCCTTCAGCTGCTGCGCCTGCGTCATGAGCTCGTCGAACGTCTTCGGCGGCGTCGGGGTGATCCGGTCGTCGTACCAGAGCAGCTGGACGTTCGTGTTCTTCGTCGCGCCGTAGAGCTTTCCGTTCCACTTGGCGGTGGCCAGCGGGCCCGGCAGCACGTCTTGCGTGGCCGCCGCCGCGTTCGCGCCGGTCCATTCCTCGGCCCAGCCCGCTTCGGCGAACTCCGGCACCCACGTGACGTCGAGGCCGAGCACGTCGAGCGAGGAGTCGCCCGCGGCGAGCCGGCGGACCATCTGCTCGCGCTGGCCGTCCGCGCCGCGCGGCAGCTTGTTGTAGACGATCTTGTAGCGGCCCGCGGCCTCCTGCGTGCACCGGTCGACCACCGTCTGGAGGTGGTCCTCGGGCGAGATGTACAGGTTGATCGTCAGGCCGGCGGCCGAGGAGCACGCGGTGAGCGCGCCGGCGGCCAGCAGGACCGCGCCGGTGACGGGGAGGAACTGGCGCATGTCGGCCTCCTTGCCGGACAGGCATTGCAAGCGCTTGCATCGATGATTAGCCTTGATCAAGGGCACTGTCAATGCAGAAGACGTAGACGGTTGCAAGCGCTTGCAACGAACGGGGCAGGGATGCCGGAGAAGCTCGACGACGTCGCCCGGCTCGCGGGGGTCTCGGCGGCCACCGTGTCGCGGGCCCTGCGCGGGGTGCCCGGGGTCGCCGACCGCACGCGGAGCCGGGTGCTCGCGGCCGCCGCGGAGCTCGGCTACGCCATCTCGCCCGCCGCGTCGAGCCTGGCCACGGGCCGGACCGGGACGGTCGGCGTGATCGTGCCCTACGTCGACCGCTGGTACTTCTCGCGGATCATCTCCGGGGTCGAGCGGGTGCTGCGCGACGCCGGGATCAGCCTGCTGCTCTACAACCTCGGCGACAACCCGGGCCGCGCGCGGTTCTTCGCCGGCCTGCCGCTGCGCCGCCGGGTCGACGCCGTGCTCGTGCTCTCCCTGCCCCTGACCGAGGTCGAACGCGAGCTGCTGCTGGGCTTGGACGCGCCGCTCGTCACGATCGGCACCGAGGAACTCGGCGCGGACTCCGTCGGGATCGACGACCACGGCGCCGCGGCCACCGCGATGCGCCACCTCGTCCAGCTGGGCCACCGCGAAATCGCGTTCATCGGCGAGCGCGACCCGATCCCGCTCGGGTTCACCACGCCGTTGCGGCGGCTGGCGGCGTATCGCGAGGTCTACCACCAGGTGTGCCGGGAGGACGGCCGCGAGCCCGAAGCCGCGTTCGAAACCGCGGGCGGGTTCACCGTCGCGGGCGGGGAACGGGCGATGAGCGGCCTCCTCGGCCTGCCCCGCCGGCCGACCGCGGTGTTCGCCGCGTCGGACGAGATGGCGTTCGGGGCGCTGCGGACGCTGCGCCGGGCCGGGCTGCGGGTACCGGAGGACGTCTCGGTGCTCGGGTTCGACAATCACGACCTCGCCGACCTGCTCGAGCTGAGCACGGTCGCCCAGCCCGTGGCCGAGCTCGGCGAGCGCGCCGGACGGCTCCTCCTGGCGAGATTGTCGGGCGGAAAAATCGCGACATCTCCGGCGATTCTTGGGACCCGACTAGTCCTTCGGGGCAGTACCGCTCCGCGATCGCCGCGCTGACCTGCGTTTTCTCCGGCGTTGCTCTGTTCGGTCGATTGCGGCCTACTCGATCTTTAGGTCAAATAATCGCCGACAAGGATTAATCGCCGTGAGGAGCTGGCTGTGCACTGGGGGTCCGTGCTCGAAGAAGGCGGGGCGGGGATGGTCCGCCCGTACTTCCGTACCCATGGCAGGACACGCCCGACGCGGGACCTCCCGATCGAGACGCTCGTGTCGATCACCCAGCGCGGGCGGGCCGTGGTGCGGGGGAGCACGCAGGAGGAGACGGAGATCTGTGCGCTGCTGCGGACTTCGCAGTCGGTGGCCGAGGTCGCCGCGCGGCGGCGGATCCCGCTGGGGGTGGCGCGGGTCCTGCTGTCCGATCTGGCGGACCGGGGGATCGTCGCCGTGCACACCGCCCGGAAGGGGTCGGGGAACCGGCCGAGCCTCGAGCTGATGGAGCGCATCCTCCACGGCCTCAGCCGGCTGTGAACTCCCGGACCAGCCGCGCGAACTCCGCCGGCTGATCCAGCGGGAGCAACGTGTAGCTGTCGGCCACCTCGACGAGCTTTCCCTTCGGCAGCAACGCGGCCAGCCGTTCACCGTGCTCCGGGGGCATCACGCGGTCCTCGCGGGCCCAGACCACCAGCACCGGCCGGTCGAACGCCGGGAGCCGCTCGGCCACCTCCAGCAGGATCCCCGGCGACGCGGCCGCCGCACGCAGGACGCGTACGGTGTCACGCCGGACTCCGGCATCGCTCAGCAACGGCCGGAGCCAGCGGGCGGACACCGCATCGCCGCGTTTCGTCAGCCACCCGAACGCGATCGGCAGCCGCCGCACCGCTTTCACCCGCATCTGCTGCATGAACACGCCGAACAACCCCGGCGACAGCTTCCCGGTCAGGAACAGCGTCTTGCCGGTGAGCCCGGGCGGGAAGTTGTCGAACGCGTCGCACGAGGCCAGCACCACACGGCTCACCCGGGCCTCGCCGTCCGCCATCAGCAGCTGCACCAGCGCGCCCCCGGTGTCGACGCCGATCAGCGTGACGTCCCGCAGGTCGAGGCGCTCCAGGAACTCCGTCAGCAATGCGGCGATACCGGGCAGTGACAGGTCTGCGTCCGCCCGCATCGGGTGCTGGTGCGCGCCCAGTGGCAGGGTCGGGACGACGCAGCGGTGCCCGGCCAGCTCGGCGACCGGGCCGTCCCACAGCGAGCCGTCCATCAGCAGGCCGTGAACGAAGACGAGGACCGGACCCGGCCCGCCCGTGTCGGCGTACTCGACGGTTCCCGCGGACAGCTCGACCTGCATCCCGGCCTCCCAGTGAAGTCCCCCTGAAGCAGAAGTGAACCACGTGGTTCGCAAACTGTCGAGGATCAGGGAGCGGCTTCCTCCCGTTCGACCGCGCGCAGCAGCGCCTCGAACCCGGCCTCGGCGCCGGAACCGTCGTCGCTGGTCAGCAGGTCGACGAGGAAGCCGCGCAGGGTCGCGAGAATCATCGACGCGACTTCGAACTTCCGCTGCTCCGGCCAGTGCGATGGGCAGAACGACAGCAGCGTCGGCAGGTACTGCCGGGACGCGCCGCGGCCGAGCGCGGCGTACCGGCCCGGGTCGTACATCGCCAGGCCCATCGCCTGGTCGAGCACGCGCCGCAGCTCCGACTCCTCGTCGCGGAGGCTCTCCCAGGCGGCGCGGACGCGGTCGGTCAAAGTGGCCGGCGCATCGGCGACCGCCGTCAGCGCGTTGCCGATCCGTCGTTCCCGCAACGAAAAGACCACCTGCCGGAGCAGGTCCTCGGCGCCTTCGAAGTGGTAGAGCAGCACCTTGTGCGTCGTCCCGGCCGCCCGCGCGGCGCGCCGCAGCGAGAAGTCGACGAGGCCGTTCTCGGCGACGTCGTCGGTGATCTTCGCCAGCAGCTCGAGCCGGCGCGCCTCGCCGCGGGGCGACCCCGCCGAGCGCCGGTAGCCGGCCCGTTCCCCGGTAGCGTTGTCCACGCGAGACAGCTTGGCACGGGGAGGGAACGTTCACGCGGGTGCTGGTGACCGGGGGCAACGCCGGGATCGGCTACTTCGCCGCCGAGCAGCCGGCCTCGCTCGAAGCGGTCGACCCCGGCGAGCTCGACGCCGTCGTCTGCAACGCCGGGGTGATGCTGGACCACCCGCCCCGCCGCGAGACACCCGCCGGGCACGAGCTGATGTTCGGCACCAACCACCTCGGCCACTTCGCGCTGGTCGCGCGGCTGATGCCGCGGCTGGCGCCGGACGCGCGCATCGTCACCACCGGCAGCTTCGCGGCGAAGTCCGCGAGCCTCGACTTCGCCGACCTCCAGAGCGAGCGCGGCTACCAGCCGAAACGCACCTACGAACGCTCCAAGCCGGCCCAGATGCTCTTCGCCTTCGAACTCGACCGGCGGCTGCGCGAGTCCGGTTCGAAGCGGCTGAGCGTGGTGGCCCACCCCGGCGGCGCGCTCGACTCGCTGACCCCGTCACGCCCGCCGGTGCACGTCCGCACCGCCGGCCAGTGGCTCCGCGGGCGGCCGGCCCGGATTCTGCTGCAGGGCAAGGACGCCGGCGCGCGGCCCGGACGTCACCGGCGGCCAGCTGTGGGGTCCGCGCGTGTTCGGGCTGCGCGGCCGTCCCCGCCTCGAAGAGCGCTGGGCGAACCTGACCGACGACGCCGCCGCCAGGCGCCTGTGGGCGGAAAGTGTCACGCTGACCGGGGTGGACCCACTGGGCCGAATGCACAGTGCTGAGGCCGGCACTGTGCACATCGCACGGTGACGCCGCCGGGACCGCTGCTTACGGTGCGGGGAACCGTTCCCCTTCCCCCGGTTGCCAATCCGACCGGAAGCAGGCCGACCGTCGAGCGGCACGTAGTCGTTGCTGCGAAAGTCATCGGCCGTGGCTGCAGTCGGATTGGCAACCAACAACACAGTAGGAGGTCGGCGTGGCCTCATCAGTCGGTGTCGATGACTATGCCCTCACCAGAGTGCCGGACCACGCCCGGTACTCGTGGTGGTCGGTCGCCGTCCAGCGGTTCGGCCAGGTGTCCGCCCTGTCCCAGTTCCTGCTCGGAGCCACCGTCGGCTTCGGGATGAGCTTCTGGCCCGCGGTCCTGGCCTTCACCCTCGGCTCGGTCATCCTGGAGCTCATCACGATCCTCGTCGGCGTCATCGGCGTCCGCGAAGGTCTGTCCACGTCCATGATCGCCCGCTGGACCGGCTTCGGCCGCGGCGGCTCGGCGCTCATCGGGCTCGCCATCGGGATCAGCCTCATCGGCTGGTTCGGCATCCAGTCCGCGGTCTCCGCGCAGGGGCTCGTGTCACTCATCGGCGGCCTGCCGGAGTGGGGCTGGGCGCTCGTGTTCGGCCTGCTCGTCACCGCGATCGTGGTGCGCGGCTTCCACTCCATGGCCTGGACGGCGTACCTGACCGTCCCGGCGTTCCTGATCCTCGTCGGCTGGTCGGTCATTTCGGAGCTGACCCGCCACGACCTCGGCGCGCTCGTCTCGTCGGCCCCGCCCGGGCCGTCGCTGAGCCTGTTGCAGGGCACCACGCTGGTCGCCGGCGGCTTCATCGTCGGCGCCGTCATCACCCCGGACATGACCCGCTTCAACCGGTCCACTTCGGACGTCGTCAAGCAGACGCTCGTCGGGATCACCCTCGGCGAGTACGTCATCGGCCTGTCCGGCGTCCTGCTCGCGCACGCCGTCGGCAGCGCCGGCATCACGACCATCGTGACGTCGTCGGTCGGCTGGATCGGGCTGCTCATCGTCATCGCCGGCACGATGAAGATCAACGACTGGAACCTGTACTCCTCCGGTCTGGGTGTCGTGAACTTCATCGGCACGGTGTCCGGCCGCAAGGCCCATCGCGGGCTCGTCACGGCCGTGCTCGGCGTCGCGGGCAGCCTGCTCGCCGCGGTCGGGATCCTCGCGAAGTTCACCGACTTCCTGACCGTGCTGGGCGTCGCGTTCCCGCCGATCGCCGGGATCATGGTCGCCGAGTACTTCGTCGTGAAGAAGTGGCGCGGGGACCTGGAATCCGCCCGCGCCCGCGGCACCGTGCCGGAGGACGCCCCGGTGTGGGTGCCCGCCACGCTCGTCGTCTGGATCGCCGCCGCGTTGTTCGGCGAGTTCGTCGAGTGGGGCCTGCCGAGCATCAACTCGCTCGTCGTGGCCTTCGTCCTGTACGTCGTCGCCGGGAAGCTCGGCCTGGTGCGGGGGATCGGCAGCAGCCGGACCGCCGACGCCGAGCCCGCCGTCCAGTCTGCTTAAGGAGAATCTTCGTGCGCATCGGCATCGACGTCGGCGGCACCAACACCGACGCTGTCCTGCTCGACGGCCGTCAGGTGCTCGCCTCGGTCAAGACCAGCACGACCGCGGACGTCACCTCGGGCATCGTCGCCGCGATCGACGGCCTGCAGCGGCAACGCGCGTTCGACCCGGCGGCGGTGCGGGCGGTGATGATCGGCACCACGCACTTCATCAACGCCCTCGTCGAGGCCCACCGGCTCGCGCCGACCGCGGCCGTGCGGCTGAGCCTGCCGGCCGGGGCGTCGCTGCCGCCGATGGTCGACTGGCCGCAGCGGCTCGTCGACGCGGTGTCGGGACGCAGCTACCTGGTCCACGGTGGCCACGAGTTCGACGGCCGCCACATCGCGGAGCTCGACGAGAGCGAGCTGCGCAAGGCCGCCGACGACATGGGGGAGGCCGGGGTGCGCAGCGTCGCGATCACCTCGGTCTTCTCCCCGGTCAACGCCGAGTTCGAGACCCGCGCGGCCGAGATCATCGGCGCGCAGCTGCCGGACGTCGCGATCTCGCTGTCCCACGAGATCGGCCGGATCGGCTTGCTGGAGCGGGAAAACGCGACGGTGATCAACGCGGCGCTGCGGGAGCTCGCCGCCCACATCGTCGACGGGCTGTCGGCCTCGGTCACCGGCGCGGGCATCACCGCGCCGCTGTACTTGAGCCAGAACGACGGCACGCTGATGGACGTCGACTTCGCCCGCCGCTACCCGGTCGCGACCTTCGCTTCGGGTCCGACGAACTCGATGCGCGGCGCGGCCGTGCTGTCCGGGTTGGACACCTGCGCGGTGGTCGACGTCGGCGGCACGACTTCGGACGTCGGTGTGTTGCGGCAAGGGTTCCCGCGCGAGGCGACCACGGACGTCAGCGTCGCCGGGATCCGCACGAACTTCCGGATGCCGGACGTGCTCTCGATCGGCATCGGCGGCGGCAGCCGGGTGCGCGGCGACGCCGGGAACGTCACCGTCGGCCCGGATTCGGTCGGCTACGAACTGACGTCGAAGGCGCTGGTCTTCGGCGGCGACACGCTCACCGCGACCGACATCGCGGTCGCGGCGGGCCGGGCCGACATCGGCGACGCCTCGCTGGTCGCCCACCTGGACCGCGGGCTGGTCCGGGCGGCGCTGGAGAAGATCGCCGCCGACGTGTCCGATGTGGTCGAACGGATGCGGACGTCCGCGGAGCCGCTGCCGGTGGTGGCGGTCGGCGGCGGTTCGGTGCTGCTGCCGGACGAGCTGGCCGGGTGCGGCGAAGTGCACCGGCCGGAGAACTACGCCGTGGCCAACGCGATCGGCGCGGCCATCGCGCAGATCGGCGGCGAGGTCGACCGCGTCTACGTGATCGAGCCCGGCCGTCGCGAAGCCGTCGTCGAGGAGGCGAAGCAGGAAGCGATCGACCGTGCGGTGGCGGCCGGTGCGTCGCCGGCGTCGGTCGGCATCGTCGACTTCGACGAGGTGCCCATCCCGTACCTGCCCGGCAACGCCACGCGCATCCGCGCCAAGGCCGTCGGCGACCTGCAGCTGGGGGCGTGATGCGCGAGATCACGGCGGACGACCTGCACGACATCGCGCGCGGCGCGGCGATCCTCGGCACCGGCGGCGGGGGAGACCCGTACATCGGCCGGCTGCTGGCGCTCTCGGCGGTCCGTGAGCACGGCCCGGTGCCGCTGGTCCCCCTGACGGAGGTGCCGGACGACGCCGTCGTGCTGCCGGTCGCGATGATGGGCGCGCCGACGGTGATGGTCGAGAAGCTGCCGTCGGCCGAGCAGGTGGGCCTCGCAGCTCGCACGCTCGCCGGCTACCTCGGCAAGGAGCTGACGCACATCGCGTGCGCCGAGGCGGGCGGGGTCAACTCGCTCATCCCGGTCGTCGCGGCGGCGCAGCTCGGCTTGCCACTGGTCGACGCGGACGGCATGGGCCGCGCGTTCCCGGAGCTGCAAATGGTTTTGCCGACTTTGTACGGCATCCGCGCGACCCCGATGTCCATCGCGGACGAGAAGGGCAACCGCGGGGTACTGGACACAGTGGACAACCGCTGGGCCGAGCGGCTGGCCCGGTCGGCGACCATCGACATGGGCTGCTCGGCGATGATCAGCAACTACGCGATGTCCGGGCCCCAGGCCCGGGAGTCGCTGGTGCCGGGCACGCTCAGCCTGTGCGCCGAGCTGGGCGCGCTGGTGCGTGCGGCCCGTTCGGAACACGCCGACCCCGTAGCCCGGGTCGTCGAGCGGCTCGGCGGACGGCGGCTGTTCAGCGGCAAGGTCGTCGACGTCGCCCGCCGGACGGTCACCGGCTTCGCCCGCGGCGAAGCACGGCTGTCCGGAATGGACGGCGACACCGGCGCCGAGCTGGTGCTGCGGTTCCAGAACGAGCACCTGGTGGCCGAGCGCGACGGCGTCGTCGAGGCGTCGGTGCCCGACCTGATCTGCACGGTGGAGCGCGAGACCGGGGAAGCCGTCACGACCGAAGGCCTGCGGTTCGGCCAGCGCGTCACGGTCATCGCTGCGCCCGCCGACCCGCGCTGGCACACGCCGGAGGGCATCGCGCTGGCCGGGCCGCGGTACTTCGGCTACGACATCGACCCGATCGGAGTTGCCGGGTGAGCTGGACCCTGACCGAGGACGACCTGCCCGACCTCGCCCGCGGTGCCGCCGTGCTCGGCACCGGCGGCGGTGGCGACCCGTACGTCGGCCGGCTGCTGGTGCGCGAGGCCATCCGCGAGCACGGGCCGATCACGATCCTCGACCCGTCCGAAGTGGACGACGACGCGCTGGTGATCCCGACCGCGCAGATGGGCGCGCCGACCGTGGTGCACGAGAAGCTGCCCAACGGCGCCGAGCCCGTGCTGGCCCTGCGGACGCTGGAGAAGCACCTCGGCCGGCCCGCGGACGCGACCATGCCGATCGAGTGCGGGGGCATCAACTCGATGATCCCGCTGTTGGTCGGCGCGCGGCTCGGGCTGCCGGTGGTCGACGCCGACGGCATGGGCCGGGCGTTCCCGGAACTGCAGATGGAGACCTTCGGCGTCTACGGCGTTCCCGGCTCCCCGATGGCGATCGGCGGTGAACGCGGCGAGACGACGGTGATCGACACCGGCGCGGACAACCGGCGGATGGAGTGGCTGGCCCGCGGCGTCACCATCCGGCTCGGCGGCGTCGCGCACATCGCCGAGTACGCGATGAGCGGCGCCGACGTGAAGCGGACCGCCGTGCCGCAAACGCTTTCGCTGGCGCTGACCGTGGGCCGGACGATCCGGTTCGCCCGGGAACGCAACGAGGACCCGGTCGAGCGGCTGGCGTCGGCGTTGCGCTCGACGCCGTACCAGCACCTCCGGGTGCTGTTCCGCGGCAAGGTGTCCGATGTGGAGCGCCGGACCGAGGCCGGTTTCGCCCGCGGGCGCGCGGCGGCGGTGTCGTTCGACGGTGCGAGCAAGCTGGAGATCCTGTTCCAGAACGAGAACCTGCTGGCCACCGTGGACGGTTCCGTGCGGTGCGTGGTGCCCGACCTGATCTGCGTGCTGGAGGCGGCCACCGCCGAGCCGATCACCACCGAGACGCTGCGGTACGGCCAGCGCGTCACCGTCGTCGGCATTTCGACGCCATCGCTGATGCGCACCCCGGAGGCCCTGGACACCTTCGGCCCGGCCGCGTTCGGGCTGCCGCACCCCTTCGTCCCCGTCGAGGAGATCGCGTGAGTGCGCTGGCAGGCCGGACCGTCGTCATCCTCGGCGGCGGGTCCGGCATCGGCCTCGAAGTGGCCCGGCGGTCGGTCGCGGCCGGGGCGAAGGTGCACCTCGGCGGGCGCACGGCGGAGAAGCTGTCGACGGCGGGGAAGGAGGTGGGCGGCACCTGGCAGGTCGTCGACAGCACCGACCAGGAATCGCTGGCTGCGTTCTTCGGCGCCGTGGACCGCATCGATCACCTCTTCACGCCCGGTGCGTCCTACACCGTAGGGCCGCTGCGGGAGCTGAGCGACGAGGACGCGGCGAGCCCGTTCGTGACGAAGTTCTGGGGCCAGTACCACGCCGTCAAGCACGCGGTGCCCCGGTTGGCCCCGGACGCGTCGATCGTGCTGATGTCCGGCGCGGCGAGCGTCCGGCCGCCGGGTGCGGCGCCTGCGTACGTCGCCTGCAACGCGGCGGTCGAAGGCCTCGGCCGCGGGCTCGCGGTCGAGCTGGCGCCGGTCCGGGTGAACGTCGTCGCGCCGGGCACGATCGACGGGTCCCTGTGGGCCGGGCGGCCCGCGGACGTGCGGGAGGCGAGTTTCGCGCAGTACCGCGCGGACACGCTGCTGCACCGCGTCGGGAAGGAGTCCGAAGTGGCCGATGCCGTGCTGTACCTGTTCGGCAGCACCTACACGACCGGGTCGACGCTCTACCCCGACGGTGGCTACGCCCTGCGCTGAGCTCGTCTACTGTGGTCAGTCATGCGCATCACCGCTGGTGACGTGGCCGCCCTCGAGCGCGGGGTGGCCCTGCTCGGGTCCGGCGGCGGCGGGGACACCGTGACCGCCGCCGTGCTGCTGCGCCAGTTGCTCTCGGACGGCCGTGCGCTGGTGGTGTCATCGACGGCCGAGCTGGCGCCTTCGGCACGAGTGGTGCCCATCGGCGTGGTCGGCGCGACGGCGGCGTTCACCGAGAAGCTGCCGGGCGGTGGTGAGTTCGCGGCCGCGGTGGCCGCCGTCGAACGCTGGACGGGCGAGCGTGCCGACGCGCTGATGTCGATCGAGATCGGCGGCCTCAACGGGCTGCTGCCGCTGGTCGTGGCCGATCAGCTCGGGCTGGGGTACGTCGACGCCGACCTGTCCGGCCGCGGCCTGCCCCGGCTCGACCAGTTCTCGGTGGCGGCGACCGGCCGCGGGGTCGCGCCCGCGGCGCTGGCCGAGCCCGGCGGGCAGGTCGTGGTGCTGGCGGCCGGGTCCGACGCGGTGATCGAGCGGGGCACCCGGGCGTTCCTGGCCGGCTCCGGCGGGTGGGCGGCGTTCGCGCTGGCCCCGATCCCGGCCGGGGAGCTGGCGGGGTGCACGGTGCCGGGAACGACGAGCGGCGCTTTGGAGCTGGGCCGCCGGGTGCTGGCGGTGGGGGAGAGCCCGCCGCGAGACGCGCTGGAAACGGCGTTGGCGGGGTCGGTGCTGGCCCGTGGGCGGGTCCTGGAGGTGGCGCGGCACCTCGGGCCCGGGCAGCACGGCAGCCCGGGGTTCGGCCGCGGCAGCGTCACGCTGGCCGACCACCGCGATGGCGGGCTGCTGCGGCTGGAGATGGAGAACGAGTACCTGCTGGCACTGCGCGACGGCACGCCGGTGGCCTCGACGCCGGACGTGCTGTCGGTGCTGGACCACCGGACGGGCGTCCCGGTCTCGTGCGACGCGATCCGCACGGGCGTGGAGGTCGACGTGGTGCGGCTGGCGGCGGCCCCGTTCTGGACCGACCCCCGGTGGCTGCCGGTGGTGCGGCCGCGGGCGTACGGCATCGACTGCGACCCGGTGGGGATCGGATGAGCGGGCCCCGAGCGCCCCAATGTGGCGTTGGGTGCGTCAGACGCACCCAATGTGGCGTTCGGTGCGTGCCACGCACCGAACGCCACATTGGGGCGCTGGGGTCAGGCCGAGGGCCGGTGGGCCACCGATGAGCCTGCGGCGGGTGCTCGCCCTTCCCAGCTGGGCGGAGCACGTCCGGCTGCTCGCCGGTGCGGCCGGGCTCGATCGTCCACTCGCGACGGTTCAGGCCACTTTGGACGCTTCGCACCGGCCCGCTCCCGGGGAGCTGACCGTCGTCGCCCGGCCGGTCGCCGGGACCGACTGGCAGATCGATGCCCTGGTGCGGCGCTGCGCCGATGCCGGCGCCACCGGGGTGCTGCTGCCCGGGACCGAACCGCTCACCGCGTCGCGCCTGCTCGCCGACCGGCTGGCCGTGCCGCTGCTGACCACCGGCGCGCCGCCCTTGGACCTGCTCGTCGAGGCCCGGCTGCTGCTCGCCGCGCCCGAGATCGACCGGGCGAATCTGCTGCTGGCCACCCACCGCGCGCTCGGCGACCGGCTGCGCCCGCCCGAGGAGGTCGTCGCCGTGGTGCGGCGGCTGCTGCGGTCGCCGGTCGCGGTGCTCGACGACCGCGGGGCGCCGCTGGCCGGCGAAGTGACCGGGCGCGTCCGCCTGGACGAGGCGGTGCCACAGCGGACCGAGGTGGACGGCGGCGTCCTCCTGGCTCATCCCGTGCTGCTGCAGCGGCCGGCGATGTGGCTGGCGGCCGAGCTGCGGGGAACCGAGGCCGCGCGGGCCGACGTCGTCCCGCCCGCGCTCGCCGTCGCGGCCGGGGCGCTGCAGCGGTGGCTTCTCGCCAACCGGCTGGAGCTGGAACGGGACGCGCGCTCGCGCACGGCGCTGCTCGGCGACCTGCTGCGCCTCGACACCGAACCGGGCGCGGACCTGCGCCGTCGCGTGGCCGACGCCGGCTGGCGGCTCGGCGGCTGGCACGTCGGGCTGCACATCGGCGTCCCGGCGGCGGTCGACACGGTGGCGCGCACGCAGGAGGTCATGCGGGCGCTGGACGTCGACGCGGTCGTCGTCGAGCACGGCGACGGCTGGACCGGCTGGGTCACCTTCGACCACGAACCCACGGCGGAACGGGTGCGCTCCCTCGCGACCCGGCTCCAGGCGGCGCACCGGACGCTGCGCCTGGGCGCGCACATGGGGGTCGGGCGGCCGCACCCGCGGCCGGAAGGGCTCGCGGCGACCGTCGCGGAAGCCCTCGACGCGGCCCGGCTGGCCGCGACCCGGCCCGAAACCGGCCACTTCCTGCACGTCGATCAGCTCGGCATGGCCCAGCTGCTGCTGGAGTGGACCCGCACGGACACGTTCGAGCCGGCGGCGCGGGCGCTGGTCGCGCCGTTGCGCTCGGTGCCGGGCGACCTGGTCCGGACCCTCTCGGCCTACCTCGACGCCGAGTCGTCGATCGCCGAGACCGCCACGGTGCTGGGCGTGCACCGCAACACCGTGGCGGCCCGGATCGCGCGGATCGAGCAGCTGCTGGGGGTGGACCTGTCCCGCCCGGACGAGAGGCTGGCGCTGCACCTCGCGTCCCGGGCGGTGATCCTCTCGGACGAGTGACTAGTTGTCGTCCCCGCCGCCGGTGACGTTGCCGATGCTGGCGGGCACGCCCTTGATCATGTCGACGACGGTCTTGCCGGCCAGGCCCGACTTCCCGAACCACGGGTCGGTCATGATCTTGATGGCCGACTCGAACTTCTCGGCGCCTTCCTTGCCGAACACCTTGCCGAGTTCGTGCACCGAGAAGTTGCTGATCTTGTCGAACTTCTGCATGATCTCCGGCGTCACACCGTCCATCTTGGACAGCTTGTTCTTGATGACGTCGGTCATCTGGTCGGTGAACGGCTTGTGCGGCTGGGGATCCGGGGTGGCCGACGACGGAGTGGAGTCCGGTTTCGGTTCCGGCGTGGTGTCGGGCTTGGGCTCCGGCGTGGCGTCCGGCTTCGGTTCCAGGGTGGTCGAAGACGAGGACGGTGCGGGTTCCGGCTTGGGCTCGGGCGTCGTGTCCGGCTTGGGGTCGGGAGTGGTGTCGGGCTTGGGCTCCGGCGTGGCCGAGGACGACGACGGCGCGGGTTCCGGTTTCGGTTCGGGCTTGGGCTCGGGGGTGGTGTCCGGCTTGGGCTCGGGTTTGGGCTCCGGCGCGGCCGAGGACGGCGCGGGTTCCGGCTTGGGTTCCGGTTTCGGTTCCGGGGTGGTGTCGGGCTTCGGTTCGGGCTTGGGTTCCGGGGTTGCCGAGGACGACGACGGCGCGGGTTCCGGTTTCGGTTCGGGCTTGGGCTCGGGGGTGGTGTCCGGCTTGGGCTCGGGTTTCGGTTCCGGGGTCGCCGAGGAGGGAGTGGTATCCGGCTTCGGCTCCGGCGTGGTGTCCGGCTTCGGCTCGGGCGTCGTGTCGGGCTTGGGCTCCGGCGCGGCCGAGGACGGCGTGGTGTCGGGCTTGGGCTCGGGTTTCGGGTCCGGTTTGGGTTCCGGTTTCGGCTCGGGCTTCGGGTCCGGCGTCGCCGACGACGGCTTGGGCTCGGGCGTCGCATCCGGCTTCGGCAGCGGTGTCGCGTCCGGCTTGGGGGTCGGGGTCGGGGTCAGGCTGTTCGTCGGGGGCTTCACCGACGTCGCCTCGTCGCCCGCCTTGCCCATCTTCGCCAGCGCCTTCACCAGCTCGGCCAGCTTCTTGCCCAGCTGCATCAGCTTCGTGCCGATTTTGCCCAGGGCCGTGGCCACCGTGCCGATCGTCGTGCCGATGAAGATCGCGATCGACGCGCCGAACGTCACCGGGGCCAGTGCCGCCGCGATCAGGGCGCCCTTGATGATCGTCGCCAGGAGCATCGCGATCAGGTCGCGGAAGATGCCGCGGAAGGCGCCGACGATGCCGCCGGCGATCTTCATGTTCTTGCCGGCCTGGTCGAGGTAGCCGCCGAGGGAGTTGAGCTGGTCGGTGACCGCGTCCATGTCCTTCTTGAACTGGTCCGCGGCGTTGCCCGACCAGTCCTTCATGAGCTTGTCGATCGCCGACTGGTGGTCCGTCGACCACTGTTCCAGCTTCTTCTTCTCGGCCGTGAGCGCTTCGCTCGCCGCGTTGATGCCGATGGGGTCGCCCATCAGGATGTCCAGCGGCCACCGCAGGATCGTGATGTGCTCGATGAGCCAGCCGATCCCGGCGGTCAGCAGGCTGCCGATCGGGTCCAGCACGAGACCGATGGTCTCCAGTGCCATGCCCGCCGAGCCGATGCCGATCGCGACCTTGTCGTTGTCCTTGCGGGCCTTGTCCAGGCCTACCGCGGCCTCGAAGAACCCGGCGCCGGCCGAGGCGTTGTCGCTGTTGAAGAGTTCGGAGCCGTGGAGGCTGACGTCCTTGCTCTGGTAGTCGTCGCCCACTATTCGAACCTCACGATCGAGTCGACGGCGTCGGCTTCGCCCGCCTGGTAGCGCTTCGCGGCCTCGGCGACCTTGTCGGCGAACTCGCCGATGGTCTTGGCGTAGTTGCCGAACTGGTGGTGCGCCTTGTCGGTCCACGTGCTCGCGCCCGCCGCCATCAGCTGGCACGCCGGGTTGATGCCGAACATGCCGGGGTCGCACGTCATGCCGCCGACCAGGTCGGCCGTGCCCTGCAGGTTGCTCTGGAGCTCGTCGAGGTGCTTGCCGAAGTCGGCCAGGGGTTCCGAATTGACCCTGAAGCCGCCGCCGCTCACCAGGGGTTCGATTCGTCGTCGGGGTGGTCGTCGGCCGGGGGACGGCGACGCGGGGCAGGCCCGGCGGACGGCGGGGCCGGCGGCGCGGGCGGACGCGCCGGGGGAACGGCCGGCGGCGGGGTGCGCTCGGGCTCGGCGCTCTCCGGCGCGGCGAAGTCGCCGTCGGGTGGCGGGTCCGGCGGCAGGAACGACCGGACCATGTCGGTCGACTCGCCGTCGCCGTTGATGGTCGCGAAGGAGTCCGCGACGCTGCGGGCGGTCTGGCGCTGGGCTTCGCGCACCGTCCCCATGATCGCCGCGGTCAGCCGCGCGGGCCCCAGTTCGCACGCCCGGTGCCCGAGCTCGAGGTTCGTGAGCGCGCCGTTCGGCGCGAGCGTCACGGTGACCGCCCCGTCGCGCGAGCGGACCGTGGCACCGGCGGCGGAAAGCGCTTCGTTCAGCGCCGCCGCCTTCGCCTGCATGTCCCGGACCTGACGTTCGAGCAGGAGCTCGAAGTCTTCACCTGGCCCCAGGTTGGGTTGCACGAATTCGACTCCTCGCCACGCCGGGGTGCGGGGCCCGGGCCCCATGATCGGGCCAGGTTATCGCACCCCGGACGTTCATCCGGCGGTACGCGGGCGGATGCCTGGTTTTCTCCCCGATGTTGCCCGGGAATGCCCTCGATCGGGTTTGACCCGGACCACGCTCCGGGTTGCACGATCGGGGACATGACACGACTGGGCGACTACCGGCCGCTGGGCCGCTCCGGGCTGCGGGTCTCCCCGCTGGCGCTGGGCGCGATGACCTTCGGCACCGGCTCCTTCTGCGCCGGTGACGACACCGCGCGCAAGATCTTCCGCGCGTACGTCGAGGGCGGCGGCAACTTCGTCGACACCGCCGACAACTACAGCGCCGGCCGCAGCGAGGAGCTGGTCGGCGAGTTCCTGCGCGAGGTCGACCGCGACGACGTCGTGCTCGCGACCAAGTACTCCGGGCCCGGCTTCAGCGACGGCGAACCGCGGTCGGACCCCCGCCGCCGCAGCAACGGCCGCAAGAACATGGTCGCGTCGCTCGAGGCGTCCCTGCGGCGGCTGCGCGTCGACCACGTCGACCTGTACTGGCTGCACATCTGGGACGGCTTCACCCCGGCCGAGGAGGTCATGGCGGCCTTCGGCGACCTCGTGCGCGCCGGGAAGATCCGCGCCGTGGGGCTCAGCGACGTCCCGGCCTGGTACGCGACGAAGGCGGCCATGCTCGGCGGCCCGCCGGTGACCGCGCTGCAGCTGGAGTACTCCCTGGTCGAGCGGGCGATCGAGGCCGAGTACGTGCCCCTGGCGCGGGAGTTCGGCATCGCGGTCCAGCCGTGGGGCGCGCTCGGCGGCGGCTTCCTGTCCGGCAAGTACACCCGCGACGGCGGCGGCACCGGACGGCTCGCCGACGGTGCGCCCTACCGGTCCCTGCCCGAGACGCGCTGGGCCGTGCTGGACACCGTCCGCGAGGTCGCGGCCGAAGTGGGGGCGACGCCGGCCCAGGTGGCGCTGCACTGGGTGACGCGCCAGGCGGCGATGCCCGCGCCGCTGATCGGCGCCCGGTCGCCGGAGCAGCTCGCCGAAACCCTCGGCGCGCTCGAACTCGTCCTGACCGACGCCCAGCTCGACCGGCTGACGGCGGCCAGCGCGCCGGAACTGCCGTTCCCGCACGGCATCCTGGCGCGGCTCAACGCCGGGCTGCCGCGCTAGCCGCGTCGGAGGTTCGTTGACAGCGGCCCGGCCCTGGATCTGCCGAGGGTCGCGGTGGCTGGTCCGGCGACATGAATGAGTCATTCATGTCGTCGGACGAGGTGAATGGGTCATTCACTGCATCGCGGCCGGGGCTGCACGGGCCGGGTTCTCCTGGCGCAGGTTCCCCGTGGCCGGGCCGCGGGAGACGTCGTCGGGCTGGTAGCCCGGGGCCGGGCTCCACGACACCAGCTCGACCTGGTCCCCGGTGCACTTCGCGAGGTCAGGGCTGCGCGGGGCCCGCGGTCACGGCGCCGACGGTCAGCCCGTGCGCCTCGGCGGAGTCGTCGAGCGGGCCCTGGTTCCACGGCAGCGTGATCGCGGGATCGCTGACGTCGCCGCGCGGGACCCTAACGGGCGGCCGCGGCCGCCCGCTCGATCTCCGCGTGCCGGGCCGCCCAGAACTCCGCGTCACGGCTCGCCGCGCTGGTCACCCCGTCCAGCTGTTCCCGCAGGATGTCGGCGTGCCCGGCGTGGCGGCTGGTCTCGGTGAGCACGTGCACCAGGACGTTGAACAGCAGCACGTCCGGGCGCGGCCACCACGGCACGTGGCCGGGCGCGTCGACGGCGAGAGCGCTGATCGTCGCGTCCGAGTGCTCCCAGGCGCGGCGGTAGCGGCCGACGATCTCCTCCCGCGTCTCGTGCTCGGTCGCCCACATGTCCTTGCCGCGCGCGCCGGCGTCGTCCCACCGCGGCAGCGGCTCGGGGAACGGCCGGCCGAAGACCTCGCCGAAGTACCGCGCTTCGGTCAGCGTCAGGTGCTTGACCAGGCCGAGCAGGTTGGTGCCGGTCGCGGTCAGGGGACGGCGGACGTCGTACTCGCCCACGCCCTCGAGTTTCCCGACCAGCACCTCGCGGATTTCCCGCAGATCGTCGTGCAGATACCGTTTTGCGAAGTCGTCGATCACGCTTTCGAGCGTGCCAGATCAGCCCACGGGCACGCCACGCACTTCGACCGGCCCGCGGGTCGGGTCCAGCTCGGCCGCCTGGTCCACTCCGGACGGCGTCAGCACGTCGAACGCCTTCGGGGCCGTCGCCGGGTCCGCCGTGCAGAGCGGTGCCGTGCCGCCCGCCGCGCACAGGCCGAACGTGTACTGCCCCGCCGTCGGCGTGAACGGCCGCGCCTGGTCGGGGGAGTTGCCGTCCTGGCCGGTCAGCACGACCGCGAACGTCCAGCCGGCGGCCGGGGTCCCGAACGCCGACTTGGCCACGCTCACCGTGATGTACCGCGTCGCCTGCGAAGCCTGCACAGACGGCGTCGCCAGCGAGGCGCCCGAAGTGTCGACGAGCGCCGGGTCGGCGAAGCCCTGGACCTCGATGCGCCGGCTCCACGCGTCCTGCGCGGCGATCGAGTACGCCCGGCTCGGGAACGGCGCCGCGGTCGACGTCGCCGTGGCGGCCGGGTCGTGCGCGTAGATCGTCAGCAGCTGCGCGCCCAGCGGCGAGCCGAACGTCGGGGACAGGTCGCGGACCTGTGCGCGGAACACCAGGTTCGTGCCCGAGTCGATGACCTGGAAGCGCTGCAGGTCGAACGCGCCCGCGTGGAAGTCGCCGGCCGTGGGGTAGGTGTACGTGCCCGGGCCGTTGTCGTCGCCGTCCGGGTCGGTCTTGTCGAGCAGGACGGTCCCGGTGACGAAGTCCGAGCTGATCGTCTTCTGCGCGTAGCCGGTGCCGGTGGCGGTGGTGGCGGCCGCGGTGACGACGTTCGCGCCCAGCGGCGTGGGCACCGTCGCGCTGAACGTACCCGTGGCCGTTGCCCGGGTCGAGAGCACGGAAGTCGTCCCCGCGTCGGTGGCCGAGACGGCGAGGTCGACCCGGCTGCCGGCGGGTGCGGTGCCGGTGACCGCCGCGGTCGCGGTCGACACCGATGCCGGAGCGTCGAGGGTGACCGCCAGCGCCGCGGGCGGGGCCTGCGTGACGTACCGGGCGCGGACGTCGGCGGGCTGCTCGGGCAGGCGGCCGTCGTCCAGAGCGCGGGCCAGGCGCACCGACTGCGACTGCGCCCAGCTCAGCGGCGCGACCGAACCGGCGGGCTGCCCGGGGGCGAAACCGATCGACGCCGTACGCGGGTCCGAACCGTAGGGCGACGCCGGCACCGCCGGGTTTTCCCACGTCTGCTCGGGAATCAGCCCGGTGCCGCCGGTCTGCGCGCGCATGGCGCGCAGCAGCGCCGCCGCGCCGGCCCGGTCGCCGGTCTGCACGGCCTGCTCGCCGCGTTCACCGGCCAGCACCGGCCAGAGGTGCCCGGAGCCGGTGTTCGTGGACGGCCACGGCGCCCCGGTCGGCGCGCAGTTCGTCGGATCCGGTTCGTAGCAGTCGCCGTAGCCGTCCTCGCTGCCCGCGGCGGAAGTCCCGTAGCGGTACCAGCCCGGCCCGGCCGGGGTGTCCCGCTTGATCACGCGGTCCACGACCCCGAGCGACGCCGTGACGTCGGGGTCGTTCGCCGCCAGCACGCCGAGGCGTGTCAGCTCGAGGAACCCGGCGTCGACGACCGCGCGCTGGTCGGCGTCGACCGAGCCGTTGCCGAGGTTGTAGATCCATTCGGAGTTCGGGTCGCCGTTCTTGGTCAGCCGCAGGAAGTACCGGCCGCCGTACGGGCCGGTGGACGTCACCGTCCAGCCCTTGATGCTGCGCTGGAAGTGGTCGGCGGTCGCCCGGTAGACGCGGGCGCGTGCGGGGTCGCCGTTGCGGTCGGCGATCACCCCGGCGGCGACGAGCCCGGCGATCTCCGCGGCGATCGTCGAGGGGGAGTAACCGCCCTGCTCCTCCCAGCGCTCGGAGCCGAACGCCGGGCCGTGCGCGACGACGAAGTCCGCGGCCGCGCGGATGTGGTCGGTGTAGAGCGTGTGGTCGCGGTCGAGCCCGGCCTGCAACGCCATCAGGATCGGGTACGCGCTCTCGTCGAGCTGGTCACCGCCGGAGTCGGGCGCTTTCTTCCCGTTGAGCATGGAGTTGCGCGGGAACCGGCCGTCGGGCTGCTGCTGGCGGGCGAACAACCACCGCACGCTGGCCCGCGCCGTCTCGCGGTCCCCCGCGGCGAACAGGCCCGAGAAGCTTTCGTACAGGTCGCGGGCGAAGATCTCGCGGTACGAGCCGAAGTAGACGGGCTTGCCGCCGGGCGCGTCGCCGGCGGAGACCGCCTGCCCCCACGGGCTGCCGAGCGAGGCGACCACGGCGCCGGGGAACGTCTTGTCCTCGCTGGCCTTCAGCACGTTGGCCGACTGGTAGTAAGCGTCGGAGTCCTTGCCGCGCACCGGGATCAGCCCGTTGTCGTAGTCGCGCCAGCCGCGCGCGTAATCGCGGTAGCTCTGCTCGAACGGCGTCCGCAGGCTCGCCCCGGCGGTCTGCACGGCGGCGCGCGCGTCCGAGCCGAAGCCCAGCGCCAGCACGGCCGGCCGGCGCGGTTCCAGGTCCAGCTGCGCGGTCTGCACGACGTTGCCGTTCACCGCCGACGGTGCCGGATCGGTGAGCCGGTGGTCGCGGTCGAGCTGGGCGAGCCCGTCGCCGGCGGTGCCGGCGAAGCCGCTGGAGGTGCCGAGGAACCGGCGGTCGGCGCGCAGCGCGGCGGCCAGCGGGGTGGCGTAGTCGCGGTTCGGCGCGCTCGACACCGTGTTCGGGTCGGCGCTGACCAGCGCGCTCGTCGCCGCGTCGACGGTCGCGGTGTCGCCGCCGCCGTTCGCCGGGCCACCCCCGCCGTTGCCGTTGATGCTCGCGTCGAACCGCACGTAGACCTTGAGGTCGCGGCCGGACCCCTGCAGCGGCTCCAGGCGCGTCCGGATGAGCACGCCGGTCCGGGCCGGGTCGGCCAGGTAGTCGGTGACCAGCCGGTACTTGCCGCTGTGCGGGGTCGAGGTCACCTCGCAGGCCATCCCGCCCGCGCTGGTGCGGACGGTGTAGGTCATGTCCCGCGCCTGCAGGTCGGTGAACGTGCGGCCGTCGGTGACGGCGAACTGCAGCGTTTCGACGTTCGTGTTGTCGATCACCGGCGCGTACACGTCGGACAGCACCCCGCCCGCCACCGTGAACCACGCCTTGCTGGTCGTGTTCCGGGCGGTGCCCAGGCAGTCCTTGCGGGCCAGGCCGAAGTGCGAGACGGCCCCCGGTCCGGGAGCCGGGGCGGCCGCGGCGGCCGCCGGCGCGGGCAGGAGGGTGGCCGCGGCGAGCACCGCGCACAGCATCACGGACGACGTCGACCGGGTCATCCGCACATCCGATCACGCCGTCCCGCGGCGCACCAGAGCCGAACGCAGCAGGAAAATCGTTACCCGTGATTGAGAAACCCGACCGGTGGGTAGCAAACCCACAGTCCCCCGGGGAGGTGAACGTGGAAGAGCACGGATCGGACGGGTGGCGGTACCGCGGCACGATTTCGCCACGGACGCTGCCGAGTCTGCGGCGGCACCTCGTGTCGTGGCTGCGCAGACGCGCGGGTGACGATGTCGGCCGGCAGGCCGACGACGTCGTCCTGGCCTGTTGGGAAGCGATGGCGAACGTGCTGGACCACGCCTACCGCGGCCGGCCCGGGCTGATCGACATCCGGGCGCGGATCGACGAGGACGTGCTGATCGTCACCGTCGCCGACCAGGGGCGCTGGACGACGATCGCCGAGCGGTCCGACGGCGGCCGCGGCCTGCGGCTGATCCAGGCCCTGGTCGACGGTCTGGACCTCCGCTCGACCGACGACGGCACGGTGATCACGCTGACCTGGCCGTTCCCGGCCCGCCGCACCGCCTGAGCGTCAGCCTGCCGACAGGCTTTCGACGAAGCGGGCCGCGACGTCCCGGAGCTTCACGTTGGTGTGCTGCGACTCCGCGATCAGGCGTTTCATGGCGTCGTCGGCGGTGATGCCGTGCACGGCCATGAGGATGCCCTTCGCCTGCTCGATCACCGCCCGCGAGCTCATCGCCGTCTCGAGATCGGCGGCGCGCTGCCGGGCCCGGTGGTAGCGGCGCGTGGTGCGCAGCCCGAACGAGACGATCGTGGTGTACAGCCGCAGCAGCCGCGAGTCGGTCTCGGCGAAGCCGTGGCCGCCGTAGCCGAAGAGGTTGAGCGCGCCGGCGAGGCTGCCGTCCACCCGCAGCGGCGCGGCGAGGTAGCTGCCCACACCGAGACCGAGGGCGTGCTCGGTGAACTCGGGCCACAGCGCGCCGGCGGCGGCGAGCGGCAGCCGCACGATCTCGCCGGTCTGGGCCGCCCGCAGGCACGGGCCTTCGCCCGCCGCGTACTGGACGCGGTCGATCTCGACGGCGCGCTCGTCGGTCGAGGCGGCGGTTTCCGGCTCGCCGTCGCGGATCGCGGTGATGCTGGCCATGTCGGCCCCGGGCACGGCACGGACGGCTTCGGCGCAGACGGCGTCGAGGATCTCCGCCTCGGAGGGCTCGGTCTCCAGCGAACTCGTGAGGTCCGCCATCGCCGCGGTCAGCTCGTCGAGGTGTTCGGACGGGATCGGGTCACCGGTCACTGCGCTCACCTCCGTCGGCTCCTGCGCGCACAGTACCCGCGGACGGCACACCCCCGGTGACCCAGGAGAGCGGTGACTCCGGCCCGTCGCTCGCTGCTGAACGTCGTGGGTTGGGTGCCGGGGCCACCTGGCGACGGCCCGCAGCACAACCCACCCGGCGACCGTCGCTGCGATGCGCTTACCCGGTGCCGGGACGGCCAACCCCTCAGCGGATCATCACTTTCGTCACCTGCGCCAGGCCCGAGACGCGCAGGACGCGCTCGAGCAGGCGGGGCGCGGTCAGGCGCAGGTCGCGGGCGGTGGCCCGGTCGAACAGGGCGGCGACGCCGGCGCTGTCGAGGTAGGTCACCCCGGTCAGGTCGACGGTCAGGGCCGTGCCGGCCGCCAGCTCGCGGTCCATGGCCGCGCCGAACCCGGCCGCGTTGCTCATGTCGATCTCACCGGTCACGGTCAGGATCCGGTCCCCGTCGTCGCCCGCGGAGGCGACCAGCGTGAGTGCCGTCGTCACGAACCGATTCTCCATTCCAGCGTGACGGTGGTGCCGGCCGCGTCGTGCCGGACGGTGACCGCGTCGGCGAGTGCCTCCATCATCGGCATCCCGCGGCCGCGCAGCACGTGGTTGTCCGGGGGCGGCCGCTTCCAGCGGCCGCGGTCCGTCACCGTGACGACCAGGTGCGCGCCGGTGAGCCGGCCCGACAGGTGCGCGTCCCCGGCACTTTCGTGGTAGGCGTGCTCGACGGCGTTCGCGCAGGCCTCGCCCGCGGCGACGAGCACGTCCTGCGCGAGGTCCTCGCCGAGCGAAGCGTTGCTCAGCCACGCGCGCAGCCACTGGCGCGTCGAGGCGAGGCTGTCCGGGTGCGCCGCGAAGTCCAGCTCCAGCGGCGGCACGGACCGGCGGTAGAGCAGCAGCGCGACGTCGTCCTCGTACCCCTCCGCCGGCCGGAGCCGGCCCATCAGCGTGGCCGCCACGTCCGCGAGGCCGGCGTCGCGCGCGCCGTGGGCGACCGAGGTGGCCCGGTCGATGCCGTCGTCGAGCGACTCGCGGCGGCGCTCGACGAGACCGTCGGTGTAGAGCATCAGCAACGAGCCGATCGGGACGACCGCGGTGGCCTCCGGGCGCGCGGCCGGGATGCGGACCGCGAGCGGCACGCTGCCGCCCGCGTCGAGGAACTCCGACGAGCCGTCGCTGTGCACCAGGGTGGCCGGCGGGTGCCCGGCGCTGCTGTAGGTGAGCGCGCCGGTGGCGGGGTCGAGGATCCCGCAGAAGACGGTGGTGCACAGGGCACCCGGCAGCCGGTCGGCGAAGCGGTCGAGCGTGGTCAGGGTGTGCGCCGGGCCGTTGGCTTCCAGCAGCAGCGCGCGGCAGGCACTGCGCAGCTGGCCCATCACCGCGGCCGCGGCGAGTCCCCGGCCGACGCAGTCGCCGACGACGATGCCGATCCGGTCGCCGGCCAGCGGGACGACGTCGTACCAGTCGCCGCCGACCTCCAGTGGCGGGTTCGCCGGTTCGTAGCGCACCGCGAAGCCGTCGGGCAGCAGGGCCGGGCCGAGGATCGAGCGCTGCAGCGCGATGGCGACCTCGCGCTGCCGGTCGTCGCGGTGGGCGCGGCGCAGCGCGTGCGCCAGCGTCCCGGCCAGCAGCGCCAGCAGCGTCCGGTCCTCGGTGCCGAACGGACGGCGCGCGGCCGGCTCCACCCAGAGCGTCAGCCGGCCGCCGGGGTGGTCCAGGGTCGCCCCGGCCCCGCCCTCGGCCGGCGTCGCGTGCAACGCCGGGAGCGAGCGCACCTCGCCGAGCTTCGCGCGCAGCGGCGCGGCGAGGTCCCGCCACCGCCGGTCGCCGGGGTCGGTGGACGTGAGCTCCGGCTCGCCGTCGCCCGGCCAGGTCACCGCGAGCACGCGCTCGGCGTGCCACAGCTCGCGCAGCAGCTCCAGCGCGCTGCGGAGCACGTCCGGCACCCCGCTGACCCCGGCGAGCCGCTGGTTCATCGCGGCGAGGGCGCTTTCCCGCTGCACGCCGTAGCGCTCGGCGGTGACGTCGCGGATCGTGCCGACGAGCCGGCGGCGGCCCTCGTCGTCGTGCAGCTCGTTGTAGGTGATCGCGGCCCACACCCGGTGCCCGTCGCGGTGCCGCAGCGGCAGCACGAAGCTGCCCGCCGGCTCGGTCCGCGACCGGCCCAACGCGTCGGCGACCTGGCGGAAGGCGATCGGATCGTCGTCCGGTCGCGGCGCCCAGGGGTACGGCGGCGCGTAGGGCAGGCCCTCGGGGCCGAAGCCGAGCAGCTCGGCGCACGCGGCGTTCATCTCCACGACCCGCCCGGCGGCGTCGCAGACGAAGAAGCCCTCCTGCAGGGACTCGATCATCGCCGCGCGCCAGCGGGAGTGCTGCGTCCGCAGCCGGGCCAGCCGGATGGACGTGCGGACGCGGGCGAGCAGCTCCTGCGTCGAGAACGGCTTCACGAGGTAGTCGTCGGCCCCGGCGGCCAGCCCGTCGACGGCGGCCTCCTGCCCGGCGCGGGCGGACAGCAGCAGCACGGGCACGGCGGCGGTGCGCGGGTCGCGCCGCAGCTCGGCGAGCAGGCCCAGGCCGTCCAGCCGCGGCATCATCACGTCGCTGATGATCAGGTCGGGCGGCTGCGCGGACGCGGCGGCGAACGCCTCGACGCCGTCGCGCACCGCGGTCACCGCGTAGTCCTCGCGCAGCAGCCGGGCGAGGTAGTCGCGCATGTCGGCGTTGTCGTCGGCGACCAGCACGCGGGCGCCGGTGACCGAGGAGGGGGCGACGCCGGGGGCCGGGTCGCCGTCGGGCAGCCAGCGCAGGGCCTCCTGCACGTACGGTTCGACGGTCTCCGCGGCGAGCCCGCCCGCCGAAGGCTCCGGGGCGAGGTGCTCGGGCGCCAGGTGCCGGGTGCCCAGCGGCAGCCGGATCCGGAACGTCGTGCCCGCGCCGGGCGTGCTGTCGACGGCGATGGTGCCACCGTGCATGCCGACGAGCTCGCGCACCAGGGCCAGGCCGATCCCGCTGCCCTCGTTCGACCGCGCCCGCGCCGACGGGATCCGGTGGAACCGCTCGAACAGCCGGGGCAGCTCGGCGGCGTCGATCCCGATCCCGGTGTCGGACACGGTGACCACGGCGTGCTCGCCGTCCAGGGTGGTGCGCACCCGGATTTCGCCGTCGAAGGTGTACTTGACCGCGTTGGACAGCAGGTTGAGGACGACCTTCTCCCACAGCCCGCGGTCGACGTGCACGGGCTCGGCCAGCGGCGGGCAGTCGACCTCGAACCGCAGGCCGGCCCGTTCGACGGCCGCGCGGAACACGCTCGCCAGCTCCGCGGTGAACGCGGCGAGGTCCACCGGTTCGAAGCGGGCCTGCATCCGGCCCGCCTCGAGCCGGGAGAAGTCGAGCAGGTTGTTCACCAGCCGGCCCAGCCGCAGCGCGTTGCGGTGGATGACGGCGACCTCCTCGCGGACGCGTTCGTCCGCGTCGCCGAGCGTCCTGTCCAGCTCGGTGACCGGGCCGAGGATCAAGGTCAGCGGGGTCCGGAACTCGTGGCTGATGTTGGCGAAGAAGGTGGTCTTCGCCGCGTCCAGCGCGGCCAGCTCTTCGGCGCGCTGCTGCTGGGCCTGGTAGGCGAGCGCGCTGTTGACCAGCGCCGCCGTCTGCTGGGCGACCAGTCCGAGGAACGTCCGGTAGGACTCGTCGAGCGCGTGCCCGGCGCTCGCCGCGAGCACGATCGCGCCGGTGGTGGCGCCGTCGGCGTCGCCGGGCAGCGGCAGCACCATCGCTTCGACGGGCGGCGTGGACCAGCCGCCGGAGGGCAGCTCGCCGAAGGTCGCCGTCAGGTCGGACACGGTGCGCGGGGTGCCGTCGGCCAGGACGTCTTCGAGCGGCCAGCCGTCCGCGTGCCCGGCGGAGCCGGGGGTGGCGGCGGCGAGGACGAGCTCGCCGGCGCCGTCGCGGACGTGGATCGCGGCGTGGGGAACGTCGGCGCCGGCCCGCCCGAGCACGGCGGCGACCAGCTCACAGGCCTCGCCGACGGTGCGGGCGATGCCGGCCTGGGCGCCGAGCTCGCGCAGGATGGCCAGCCGGCGCTCGCCGATCACGCGCTCGGTCGTGTCGGTGACCGCGGTGAACACGGCCCGCACGGCGCCTTCGTCGTCGTGGACCGGGCTGTAGGAGTAGGTCCAGTAGGTCTCTTCCCAGTAGCCGTGCCGGTTCATCGGCAGCAGCAGGTCCTCCGACCAGGTCGCCTCACCGGTGGCCATCACGCTGTCGAGCATCGGGCCGACGATGTGCCAGATGTCGTCCCAGACCTCCGCGCCCGGCTTCGCCAGCGCCGGGTGCTTGGTCCCGAGCAGCGGCAGGTAGGCGTCGTTGTAGAGGAACCGCAGGTCCGGTCCCCACCAGACGATCATGGGGAAGCGGGAGGTGAGGCAGATCCGCACGGCCGTGGTCAGGCTCGGCGGCCAGTCCGCCGGTTCCCCCAGCGGGGAGGACGCCCAGTCGAACTCCCGCATCCGGGCCGCCATGCGGCTGGCTCCGGGAAAAACGGCGCGCTGGGCGGATTCCTCGCCGACGCTCATCACACTCCTGGTTCACCCGGCCCCGCGTGAGCCTACCTGCCCGGCACGGACTCCGCCGGGCCCGCGAGTGCGTGCTCAGCCACCGGAGAGCCAGGTCATCGTGACCGTCGTGCCGTCTTCGCGGTGCACCTGCGCGCTGTGGTCGGCGAGGCTGTCGATGAGGCGCAGGCCGCGTCCCCGCAGCCCGTTCGTGGCGGCCGGGGTGCGCCATTCGCCGTAGTCGGTGACCGTCACCGTCAAGCGCCCGTTGAGCGCTTCGGCCCGGACGTCGACTGCGCCCGCTTCTCCGTCGCGGTAGGCGTGTTCGGCGGAGTTGGCCATCGCTTCGTAGCCCGCGAGGACGACGTCCTCCTGGCGTTCTTCGCTCAGGCCGAGCGTGCCCAGCCAGTCCGCCAGTGCTCCGCGCAGCTCCGGCAGCCGGTCCGCCACGGCGGCCGTGCGCCGGTGGAACGTCGCCGGGGGCGCGCCCGGGGGAGGGGGTCCGTCATGCTCCGTCCTCTCCGCGGTGGCGCACGTGGATCAGCGCGATGTCGTCGTCGTGCCGGCCGTGGGTCAGCTCGTCGATGAGCTTGTCCCACGCCGCGCCGAGGTCGGCCGCGGCCAGCAGTTCCGGGATGCCCGCCAAGAGCCATTCCACACCCAGGGTGAGGTCGCGGGTGCGGCTTTCGACCAGCCCGTCGGTGTAGAGCACCAGGTCCGCTCCGGGCGGGAACGCGGTGCTGCGCTGGGGGAACTCGGTGCCGACGCTATGACGACCTCGGCCAGTGCCTCGCCGATTTCCTCGAGCGCGGCGCCCGGGCGGACGAGGATGGCAGGCAGGTGGCCGGCGTTCGCGAAGGTCAGCGTCCCGTCGGCCGGCTGGTGGACCGCGTAGAAGCACGTGACGAAGCTCTCGCCGAACAGCCCGCCGGTCAGCGCGGAGACGTTGCGCAGCACGTCCGACGGCGGCAGCCCGAGCAGCGCGTAGCAGCGGATGGTGGTGCGGACCTGGCCCATCACGGTCGCGGCAGTGACGCCGTGGCCGACGACGTCGCCGATGACGAACGCGGTCGCGCCGGACGGCAGCGCGATGACGTCGAACCAGTCGCCGCCGACCTTGCTCCCGGTCGCCGCGGGCAGGTACCGGGTGAGCACGTCGAGGCCCTCGACGGCGGGCGCGACCGGCAGCATGCTGCGCGACAGCTCGGAGGCGAGGGTGCGCTCGCGCTCGTACAGGCGGGCGTTGTCCAGCGCGATGGCCGAATAGGCGGCGATGCCCTCGGCGAGGTACTCGTGCCGCGCGGTGAACCGGTCCGGCTCCGAGTGGCCGAAGAAGAACCCGCCCAGCACTTCGCCGCTGGTCGGGCTGATCGCCGACACGGCCAGGTAGCTGCACACGGGCAGGTGCCCCGCCGGCATCCCGTGGTGGGGCGCGTTCTTCCCGAACCGCGGGTCCCGGGTGATGTCGGGGCTGCGGACGGTGCCGGCGCCGTCGAAGGTCGGCGCGAACACCTCGGTGTTGCGGGGCATGGGAAACCGCTCGAACGCCTCGCGCGGCACGCCCGAAATCGTGTACAGCGTGTAGGACTCGCCGAGCTCGTCGACCAGGTTGTAGAAGAACGCGCCGAACTCGGCTCCGGTCGCCTTCGTGGCCGCGTCGGTGGCTTCCTGCACGATCCGGTCGATGTCGAGCTGGGCGGTCAGTTCGCGGCCGGTGGAGTGCAGCGCGTCGAGCACCACGGCTTCGCCCCGCAGCCGTCGCACGGTGCCCGCCAGGTGGGAAGTCGCGGCTTCGACGGCGCCGGCGACGGCCGACGGCGTCCCGCCGACCTCCTCGGTGGTGTAGACCAGGACACCGCGCCCGTCGCCGGCGACGGCGACCGCACCGGTGATCTCCCGGTCCGGCACCAGGCCCGCCAGCAGCGCCCGGTCGGTCACCGCGACCGCGACGTGGTCGCCGAGCACCGCGCGCGCTTCGGCGGGTTCCAGGGGACGGACGCCGGTGGCGACGGCAGCTCCGGAGCTGTCGACGAACGACCGCAGCACGGCGCCGAGCAGTTCGTCGAACCCCGGGGTGGTCATCCGGTGGCCAGTGCCTCGGACAGCGACGGGTAGATGGCGAGCTCGTCGGTCAGCCGGGTCAGTTCCAGCGGCCGCATCGTGATCCGGCCGGCGGCCACCACCCGCAGCGGCGCGGACACCGTCCGCCCGCGGTGCGCCCGCACGAGCTCGGCCATGCCGGCCGAAGTCAGGAACGTGACGCCGGTCAAGTCGATGACCAGGGCCGTGGGCTCCAGGCGCGCGGCGCGCTCGGCCAGCTGCCGCAGCTTCGGTGCCAGCGCGAGGTCGAGTGCGCCGTCGACCCGGAGCACGGCGGTGCCGTCCCGGTTTCCAGCGCCACCCTGCCCGCTGAGCTCGCGGCGTCACCGAGGGAGTTCCCGGTCACGTCCGTTTCGGCCATGCCGACCATCCTGCCTGTTCACGGACGGCGCGCAAAGCGGAACGGGTGCTGAGACGGCGGTGAGCGACGGGGGCGGGCATGATTGATCCCGGTTGAGCAGACAGCCTTCGTGATGACGCGTGCCCGCCGGAACCCCGGTGGCGGTGCGAGGGCGAGGAGAAGAACACGATGACGGAGCACATCCACAGTGAGGGCTCAGCCACCGCTGTGCCATTCGGCGAGTTCAGGATCGCCCGAACGGAGCAGGACGGGGCGGTCGTCGTCGAGGTCGCCGGCGACGTCGACACGACCACCGCGCCGGCTCTCGTGCAGGCAGCGGAAGAGGTGCTGGCCTCGGCGCCGCCGCTGCTGGTGGTCGACCTGACCCGGGTGGAGTTCCTTGCGTCGCCGGGCCTGACGGCGTTGCTGACCATCCACCGCAACGCCGGGTCCGGCACCGCGGTGCGGATCGTGGCGTCCGGCCGGGCGACCCTGCGGCCGATCCAGCTGACCGGGCTCGAGGACAGCCTTTCGCTGTTCCCGACCCGGGAAGCGGCGCTGACCGCGTCCTGACCGCGTCGTCCCGGCCGGCTCAGCCGCCGGCCGGGACGGTCCGGCGCTGGATGGCCAGCAGGGCGACGTCGTCCTGCGCCGCCCGGTTGCCGATCATCGCCGCCATCACCTGCGCGCAGACCCGGTCGGGGTCGCCGGCGCGCAGGGCTCGCGCCAGCTGCGCCATCCCCACGTCCACCGGCCGGTCCCGGCGCTCGACCAGGCCGTCGGTGTAGAAGGCGAGCACACCACCCGGCGTCAGCTCGACCACGGTCGTGCGCCGCTGGGGCTGCCCGATGGTCAACCCGATCGGGGGATCCGGCGGCACGTCCAGCAGCCGCCCCGTTCCGCCCGGTCCGGCCTGCACGGGCGGCAGGTGGCCGGCGAGGGACAGGGCCAGGGTCTCCCGGCCCGGCTCGATGATCCCGTAGGCGACGGTGGCCATCGCCCCGTGCTCGAAGTGGTTCGCCTTGCGGTCGAGCTTGGCGAGGACGTCGGCCGGGTTCTCGCAGTCGAGGGCGTAGGCGCGCAGCGCGCTGCGCAGCCGTCCCATGATCACGGCGGCCTCGAGCCCGTGGCCGGAGACGTCGCCCATCACGACGCCGACGCGGTCGCCGGGCAGCGAGAACAGGTCGTACCAGTCGCCGCCGAGGCCGGTTTCCGCGCCCGGCACGTACCGGGCGCCGAAGGCGAGGCCGGGCAGGTCGGGGAGGCTGTTCGGCAGGAGGCTGCGCTGCAGCGCCATGGTGGCGGTGCGGTTCTCTTCGAGCGCTTCGACCTGGATCGCCATGGCGAGGCGGTCCGCCAGCAGCTGCATGGTGGCGACTTCGGCGTCGGTGAACTGCCGGGGCGTGACGGAGCCGACGTGCAGCACCCCGACGAGCTCGGCCCCGGCGACCATCGGCACGCCGAGCATCGAGTGCAGTCCCCGCTCCCAGAGCAGGGAGTTGACGACGGTGGTTTCGTCGACGTGGTCGAGGACGACGGGAGCTCGTTCGAGCGCCACCCGGCCGGCGAAGCCGCTGCCGACCGGCACCCGCACGCCCTGGTGGACCTCTTCTTCGATGCCCGCGGCCGCAAAGGCCACCAGCTGCCGGCCGCTGGCCTGGTACCGCAGCACGGTCGCGGTGTCGACGCCCATGGCCTCGCGCAGGCGCTGCAAGGTCTCGGCGAGCAGCTCGGCCAGGCCGAGGTGCTCGGCGGGTGCGCCGATGATCGTCTCCAGCAGCTTCAGACGATCCTCGGCGTCGAGACTTCGCGACATGGAAAGACCCTAGCCGGAAGTGCTTTGCGCGCCTAACCATCCCGGGTTTCACCGGCGGGTCCGCGGGGGTAACCAGCCCGGCGTGAGCGTCGACTTGGAATGGGTGGCCGTGCTGCGGCACGGCCAGAGCACGGGGAACGTGGCCCGGGAAGAGGCGGAGTCGGCCGGGGCGGATGTGATCGACATCGCCGAGCGCGACGCCGACGTCCCGCTGACCGACCTGGGCCGCGAACAGGCGAAGGCCGCGGGGGAGTTCCTCGCCCGCCGCCCGCCGGACCTCGTGGTCACCTCGACCTACCGCCGGGCCTGGGACACCGCGCGCCTGGCCGCACCCGACGGCGTGCCGATCGTCCCGGACGAACGGCTGCGCGACCGCGAGCTCGGCGTGCTGGACCTGCTGACCTCCCACGGCGTCCGCGAGCGGTGGCCCGACGAGCTGCGGCGCAAACGCCGGCTGGGCAAGTTCTACTACCGGCCGCCGGGCGGGGAGTCCTGGGCGGACGTCGTGCTGCGGCTGCGGTCCCTGCTGCGCGAGCTGAGCGCGGACCACCCCGGCGCGCGGGTTCTGCTGTCCGCGCACGAGATGACGGTCTTCGCCCTGCGCTACCTCCTCGAAGGGCTGCCGGAACCCGACCTGCTGCGCGCCGCCGGCGGCACCGACGTCCCCAACGGTTCCGTGACGGCCTGGGACCGCGACCGCGACGGCGCCTTCACCATGGTGCTGGCCCAGGAGATCGGCCACCTGCACGCCACCGACACCCCGCCTACGGCGGACGACGATGCCGCCGAGCAGCTCTCCTGACCCGGCGCCGATCAGCCCGGCCCTGTTGCGGGACAGGCGGATCGGCACCGGCGACCGCGGCACCGTGCTCGTGCTCGGCGGCGCCCGGACGGTGCCGGGCGCGCCGGGGCTGTCCGGGACGGCCGCCCTGCGCGCCGGGGCCGGCACGCTCCAGCTCGCGGTCAGCGAACGGCACGCGGTCGCGCTCGGCGTGTCGGTGCCCGAGTCCTCGGTGTTCGGGCTGCCGGAAACCGAATCCGGTGCGATCGCCGCCGACGCCGTCGACCGGCTGGCCGGCGTGCTGCCCGGTGCCGGCACCGTCGTGGTCGGGCCCGGCCTCACCGGCGCCGAAGAAACCGAAGAACTGTTGCGGCGCTTGATTCCCGCCATCGCCCCGGACGCCCGCGTGGTGCTCGACGCGTTCGCGCTCGGCGCGCTGAGCCGGGCACCCGAACTGGCGAAACCGCTCTCGGGCCGGCTCGTGCTGACGCCGAACCGGACCGAAGCCGCGTTCCTCGACGACTGCTCCGAGGAGGACGTCGACGACCTGACGACGGCGGTCCGGATCGCCGAGCGCTACGACGGTGTCGTGCTGCTCATGGGCGTGGTCGCCGAGCCGGGCGGGCGCACCTGGCGGGACGGCAGCGGCCACGTCGGGCTGGCGACGTCCGGCAGCGGCGACGTCCTGGCCGGCCTGACCGGCGGCTTCCTGGCCCGCGGCGCGGACCTCGACCAGGCGGCCTGCTGGGCGACGCACGTCCACGCCGTGGCGGGGCAGCGGCTGATCCCGGACACCGGGAGCACCGGCCTGCTCGCGCGCGAGCTGGTGGCCGAGATCCCCCGGGTGATCGCCGAGCTGGAACGCTGAGCGGCTACCGCTGGGCGGTGGGCCGGACGACGAGCTCGTTGACGTCGACGCCGTCCGGCTGCCCGATCGCGTAGGAGATCGCCCGGGCGATGGTGTCCGGCGGGAGCGTCACCGCGCGGTAGGTGCGCATCGCCTCGCGCGCACCGGGTTCGGTGATGGTGTCGGCCAGTTCGGACTCGACGACGCCCGGCGACACGGTGGTGACGCGGATACCGGGGTCGGCCTCCAGTCGCAGGCCTTCGGTGATCGCGCGGGCGGCGTACTTCGTGGCGCAGTAGACCGCGGCCGTCGGCACCACCTCGTACGCGCCGGTGGAGGCGATCGTCACGAAGTGCCCCGCGCGGGCGCGGCGGAAGTGCGGCAGCGCGGCCGCGATCCCGTGGAGCAGGCCGCGGACGTTGACGTCGAGCATCCGGTCCCACTCGTCGACGTGCAGGGAGTCCAGGCGCGACAACGGCATCACGCCGGCGTTGGCGACGAACACGTCGAGCCGGCCGTGCGCCGCCACCGCGGCGTCGGCGAAGGCGGCGACCTCCGCGCGGTCGGTGACGTCGAGGCGGTGCACGTCGGCGGTGCCCCCGGCGTCGTGGATCTCCTTCGCCAGCGCGGCCAGCCGGTCCTCCCGGCGGGCGCCGAGCACGACGTGGTGGCCTTCGCGGGCCAGCCGCAGCGCGGTGGCGTGCCCGATGCCGCTGCTGGCACCGGTGATGAGGACGATCTTCACGAGGTTTCCTTTCCGGGGAAGTCGGCGCCGAGGGTGGTCTCGCGCCAGGTGTCGAAGGTGGACCGCAGCGTGTCGAGCCGGGCCGTGGCGATGTCGTAGGCGGCCTTGCCGAGCAGCAGCCGCAGCGGCGGCTCGTCGGCGTCGACGGCGGTGAGGATCGCCTCGGCCGCGCGGACCGGGTCGCCGGCCTGGTGGCCGTAGGTCGCGGTGGTCGCGGCCCGGCGCGCACCGGCCGTCTCGGCGTAGTCGTCGATGTGCGTCGCCGACTGGCGCATCGAGGGCCCGGACCAGTTGGTGCGGAACGCGGCGGGCTCGACGATCGTCACCTTGACGCCCAGCGGCGCGACCTCGGCGGCCAGTGACTCGGAAAGCCCCTCCACGGCGAACTTCGTCGCGTGGTAGTAGCCGGTCGCCCCGAAGGCGGCGAGCCCGCCGAGCGACGACACGTTCACGACGTGCCCGCTCCGCCGGGCCCGCATGCCCGGCAGCACCGCCCGGGTGACGTCGGCGAGGCCGAACACGTTGGCGTCGAAGAGTTTCCGGACCTCGTCGTCCTCACCTTCTTCGATCGCGGCGAGGTAGCCGTAGCCGGCGTTGTTGACCAGGACGTCGATCCGGCCGAACGCGGTTTCGGCCCGCTTCACCGCGTCGGCGACCTGTGCGTGGTCGGTGACGTCGAGCGGCAAGGCAAGTGCACGGTCGCCGTGCGCCGCGACGAGGTCGGCGACCCGCGCCGGGTCGCGGGCCGTGACGACGGCCCGCAGGCCGCGGTCGAGCACGGCTTCGGCCAGGGCGCGGCCGAGGCCGGTGGAGCAGCCGGTGATGAACCAGACAGCGTTTTCGGGCATGCCGAAGTACTCCGTCCATTGTGGAAGGAAAGGAAACGGGGTTTCAGCCGGCGGCGAGACTGCCGAGGAGGGCGAGCCCGGCTTCCGACGGACTGCCGGGCTCGGCCTGGTAGACCACCAGCTGCTGGCCGGGCGCGCTGTTCACGGTCAGCGCCTCGTAGCTCAGCACGAGCTCACCGACCAGCCGGTGGTGGAACCGCTTGGTCTCGTGCGTCTTCTGCCGGATGTCGTGGCGGGCCCACAGCCGGCGGAAGTCCACGCTCTTGACCGACAGCTCCCCGACCGTCTCGACCAGCTGCGGGTCGTCCGGGTCGAGGCCCGCGGCCACCCGCAGGCCGCCGACGGTGTTGACCGCGACGCGCTCCCAGTCCGGGTAGAACTCGCGCGCGTCCGGGTCGAGGAACACCAGCCGGACCAGGTCACCGCTGTGGGTGTGGCCGCCGAACAGCGCCTCGCCCAGCGCGTTGTGCGCGAGCACCTCGAGGCAGCGGCCGAGCACGAGCGCGGGCGTGTCCGGCCAGCCGTCCATCAGCCGCAGGAGGTTCGGGCTGACCTGTTCCCGCCGCCGCGCGCGACGGCGTCTCCGGGCCGGCTGGGCCAGCCGGTGCAGGTGGGCGGTGGCGTCCTCGTCGAGGGCCAGCCCGTGCGCCAGCGCGTCGAGGACCTGCGGCGAGGGATTCCGCTCCCGGCCCTGTTCGAGCCGGACGTAGTAGTCGGTGCTGACGCCGGCCAGCACCGCGACCTCCTCACGGCGCAGCCCGGCGACCCGGCGCGCCCCGCCCGCGGGCAGGCCCAGCTCCTCCGGCCCCACCTGTTCCCGGCGGGCCCGGAGGAACTCCCCGAGAGGATTTTCCGTGGCCATGATCCGAGGCTAACTCCGGTCAGGCCGAGAAGGGTGGCCGCGCCGCACCCACCCTCACGCTCAGGTGAGCGGGATCGGCGCCCCGTCCCGCTCGGGCTGCAGCAGGGTCGCCGTGGCCGTGCGCCCGTCGACGTCGAAGGTCATCACGGCGTTCCCGAAGTGCGGACCGGAGACGCAGCTCCAGGTCAGCGGCGCGGGCGGGACCCCGACGCGACGGGCCAGCCCTTCGCTCAACCGGGTCAGCCCCCGCGCCCAGCCGGCGCGGAACAGGCGGTTCATGTACCAGGGCACGGTGTTGTGCACCGGCGAGCAGGTGAGCTGGTGGACCGGCGCGCCCGGGAGGTCGGCCCGTGCGGCGTAGGCGTGGTGGACGTCGCCCGAGAGCACGTTCACCGACGCCGGGCCCGCGTCCGCAACCCGGGCGATCAGCCGGGTCAGCCGGTCGAACGACTCGCGGAAGGCCGGCCAGTGCTCGAGGTCGGCGAACTGCCGGAACCACTCCGAGACGCGCCCGACGAGCCCCGGCCGCGTGCAGAGGCGCTCGTTGACCGACTGCGCGGCCGCCAGCGCGGTGGGCATCAGCCACGGCAGCGACGTCCCGATCAGCAGGTGGTCGAACTCGCCGGTGGCCTGCTCCTCGATCCAGCGGAACTCGGCCTCGCCGACCATCGAGCGCTCGCCGCCGCCGAGGATCCGCCCGGCCCGCGAGTCGATGACCAGCAACCGGACCGGGCCGAAGTCGCGCCGGTAGGACCAGCGGGTCCCCTTGGCGCCGTCGGCCTCGCGGTCGGCCTGGTCGGCGAACTCGCGCAGCAGCTCCGCGTTGTCCGTCCCCGATGTGCTCACCCGCTGGTAGACGTCGTCTTCGGCCAGCTCGCGCGGCCCGAGGTTGCCCAGGTGCTGGTAGACCCAGTACGACACGAGCGCGCCGCGGATCCGCTCCGGCCACCACGGCGTCTGCGTCATTTGCTCGCGCCAGGCCTGCGAGGTGTTCCAGTCGTCGCGGACGTCGTGGTCGTCGAAGATCATCGACGTCGGCACGGTGGACAGCAGCCAGCGCACCGCCGGTTCGCACCAGGCCTCGAAGTACAGGTGGCAGTACTCCTCGAAGTCGGCGACCTCGGTGCCGGGCGGCTGGCTCGTGTCGCGCCGGGAGGCGAGCCAGTCCTGCGTGGCGTCGGTGGTTTCGTCGGCGTAGACCTGGTCGCCGAGCAGCAACAGCGACTCGGGCCACTCGGCCTCGTCGAGCCGGGCCATCCGGTGGGCGTAGGCGGCGAGCGCGTCCGGGCCGAGCGCGTCCTGCTCCCGCGGCTTGCGGCACGACCCGAACACCAGCCGGAACCGCGGGTCACCGGGGGTCAGCGTCCGGATCCGGCTGGGCGGCAGGTCACTGTCCGGCTCGGGCCAGACGAGCTCGCCGTCGAGCCGGACCTCGTAGGGCCTGCTGCGGCCGGGCTCCAGCCCGGTGAGCACGACCAGCGCGTAGTGGTGCCCGGAGACCTCGAACGTCCGCGCTTTCGCTTCCCCGACAAGGACTTCGCACGGGCCGCCGGTCTCGACCCAGATCGTCGCGGAGGTGGCGTCGACGTGCCGGAGCAGCGGTCCCAGGAGGAGCTCGGTCATCCCCGGATCCTTTCAGCAGAACGGCCGGTCGGCAGTTCGAAAGGTCCCGAAACATTCCGAAAATCGTTGACCGGTCCCAGGTCGCGAACGAACGATCGTCGCAGCTGCGCCCTGCTCCCGGAAAGGATTGACTCGAGTGCGAAGACTCTTCACCGCCCTCCTCGCCGCCGTGTTGTCGGTCGCCGCCGCCATCGTGCTGGTGGTCACGGCGCAGCCCGCGTCGGCGGCCACGCTCACCAGGGTGACCGGCTTCGGCACCAACCCCAGCAACCTCAACATGTACGCCTACGTCCCGGACCGGGTCGCGGCCCGCCCGGCGCTGCTGGTCGCGATCCACTACTGCACCGGCTCGGCCTCGGCGGTGTTCACCGGCTACGCCCACGACTACGTCACCGCGGCCGACCAGTACGGGTACGTCATCGTGTTCCCGGAGGCCACGCGCAGCGGGCAGTGCTTCGACGTCTCCTCGCCGCAGGCCCTCACCCGCGGCGGCGGCAGCGACCCGGTCGGCATCCTGTCGATGGTCGACTACGCCAAGCAGCACTACAACGTCGATCCCGCCCGGGTGTTCGTCACCGGGTTCTCCTCCGGCGCGATGATGACGAACGTCCTCGCCGCGGAGTACCCGGACGTGTTCGCCGCCGGCTCGGCGTTCATGGGCGTGCCGGCCGGCTGCTTCGCCACCACCGACGGCTCGAGCTGGAACAGTCAGTGCGCCAACGGGCAGATCATCAAGACGGCGCAACAGTGGGGCGACCAGGCCCGGCAGATGAGCGGCGGCCGCAGTGGCCCGTACCCGCGGATGCAGCTGTGGCACGGCACCGCCGACGACACCCTCCGCTACCCGAACTTCGGCGAAGAGATCAAGCAGTGGACCAACCTGCGCGGGGTGAGCCAGACGCCGTCGTCGACCGACTCGCCGCAGTCCGGCTGGACGCGCACCCGCTACGGCGGCACCGGCACGCAGGCGCCGGTCGAGGGGATCAGCGTCCAGGGCGCCGGGCACGCGCTGCCGCAGAGCGGGATGGTCGCGTACGCGATCGCGTTCCTGGGCCTGAACAGCGGCGGCACCACCCCGCCGCCGACCACCACGCCGACCACGCTGACCACATCCACGACCCCGCCGCCGGGCGGGTGCACCGGGACCTACGCCAAGACGGCGCAGTGGAACGTCGGCTTCAACGGCCAGGTGACGGTGACCGGGTCGAGCAGCTGGGTGCTCACCATCACCTTCCACGCACCCCAGAAGGTCATCGGCAGCTGGAACTACACCGGGACCTGGGACAGCACCGGGTACGTGCTGACCGCGCGGCCCAACGGGAGCGGCAACGTCATCGGCTTCACCGTCGAGCACGGCGGGAACCTGACGGACCCGGCCGTGACCTGTTCGGTGGGTTAGAACAACCGGCCGACCTCGTCCGCGGGCGGTTCCTCCAGGCTGAGGAGGAACCGCTTGCGGGTGAGGCCGCCGGCGTACCCGGTCAGGCCGCCGCTGGTGCCGACCACGCGGTGGCAGGGCACGATGACGCTGATCGGGTTCCAGCCGTTGGCGTTGCCGACCGCCTGCGCGGCGGCGGGGTCGCCGAGTTCGGCGGCCAGCTGCCCGTACGTGCGGGTTTCGCCGTACGGGATCTTCGTCAGCAGCGCCCAGACCTGCTTCTCGAACGCCGAGCCGCGCGGCGCGAGCTCGAGGTCGAACTCGCGCCGCGTGCCCGCGAAGTACTCGCCGAGCTGCTGCTTCGCCGTCTCGAAGCCGTCGTCCACGCGCGGCCCCGGGTCGGTGACGCGGGGTGTGCGCAGGTGGCCGTCGAAGTAGAGCCCGATGAGCGCGGTGCCGTCGCCGACCAGGGTCAGGGGACCGACCGGGGACTCGACGACGGTGTGGCGCACGCTCATGGCGTCAGCCTACAAGTCAGCCCTGGCTCGTCTTCACCGAGAGCGAGTCGATGCTCATCTCCGCGCCGGGTGTGATGTCCGCACTCGGGGAGGTGCAGCCGCACACCTTGTTCGGGTAGGAGCCGCCGATCGCGACGTCGAAGATGACGAAGAACCCGTGGTCGACGGCGGCCTTCCAGGTCGCGTCGGACACCTGGTTCTGCTGCACCGCGAAGGTCTGGGTGCCGTCGAGGAAGAAGCGCAGCTCCTCGGCCGCGGCGTTGCGGCGGTCCACGACGACGGAGTAGGTGTGGTAGCCGTCCTGGCAGCCGGCGCAGTCCTGGAGGTCGCTGGTGATGCCGTCCGGGTCGTGGCACTCGCCCTGCCACTGTCCACAGTGGAAGGTGGTGGAGTGCTTGCTCAGCGCGTTGACGTCTTCCATGATGTCGAGCTCGCCGATGCTCGGCCAGTTCGTCGCGCCGACCGGGCGGGCGTCGGCACCCATCGCCCAGAACGCCGGCCAGTAGCCGAGGCCGCTCGCGGGGGAGGGCTGCTTGAGCGTCGCGCTGATCTCGAGCCGGCCGCCTTCGGGGGCGGCGAAGTCGGTGCGCTGCGTTTCGATCCGGCCGGACGTCCAGTGGCCGGCGGCGTCGCGCAGCGGCTTGATCGCCAGGTGGCCGGCGCCGTCGTGGTAGACGTTGTCGGTCGAGTTCGTCGCCGTCTCGATCTCCCCGGTGCCCCAGTTCGCCGCGCCGCCGGGGTAGCCGGTTCCCGTGTCGTAGAGCCAGTTCTGGGTGCTCAGGCCGGTGCCGGCGGCGCCGTCGAAGTCGTCCTGGAACACGGTGGTCCACCCGGCTTCGGCGTGCGCCGGGGCGGCGGTCAGGGCGAAGGACAACGTGGCCAGCACGGCGGTGAGCCGCTTGACGGTGCGCATGGAGGTCTCGCTTCCTGAGGGGAATGGGGCCGTCCACGACCTGCGAGGCCGCCCACTGTCACCGCCGGTCCGTGCCCGCGTCAAGGGATGTGCCCGGAAGTACCCCGCACCCGGTACCCGTGGGCAGTCCCGGGGGAGTCGCGTTTGGAATTCGGCTCGCCGGGGCAACGCGCGGGCCGGGTGAGATGGTGGTCTGGACCTTCTTTCGAAGGGTTGCCAGGTAACGAAAGTGGAGTCATAGTTTGTTGACGTCCACAACGAATCCTGCGAACCGCCCTCGGAAGTCCTTTAAGGACTCTGCAATCCGTCTCCTCAACGTGGAGGACGCCATGATCTCCCGTCGCTCGTTCCTCGGTCTCACGGCGGCGACGCTCGCCACGGCCACCGCGCTGCCCCTCGCGCGGTCCGCCTACGCCGCGACGCCGGACACGTTCGGCCTCAAGCTGGTGAACAATTCGGGCTCCGGCGCCGTGTACGCCTACGTCACCGGCACGACGCCGGACGGGCGCCTGGTGCTGCTGCGCGCCGACGGCACGCCGTACTACCCGGACTCGCCGTCCGCGCCGACGACCCCGCTGCCGGAGGACTGCGCCATCCCGATCGCTTCGGGGGCCCAGGTTTCGGTGCCCAAGATGGGCGGCGCGCGCATCTACGTCGTCACCGACGCGAAGCTGGACTTCTTCCTCGACCCGGGACCGAACCTGGTGCACCCGAGCTTCCTCAACTCCGGCGACGCGAACTACGGGAAGAACTGGTCGTTCAGCGAGTTCACGTTCAACGACACGCAGCTGTTCGCCAACATCAGCTACGTCGACTTCGTGGGCATCCCGATGGGACTTTCGCTGACCACGTCCGGCTCCGGTACGTCGACGGTCAACGGGCTTCCCGCGGGCGCGCTCGACCAGATCGCGTCTTCGCTGACGCAGCTGGGCGGCGAGTGGGCGGGCCTGGTGCAGACCGGCGGGGGCGGGAACCTGCGCGTGCTGTCGCCGCACCACCACGCGTCCCAGTTCGGCGGCTACCTCGACGGGTACATCGACCAGGTGTGGCAGAAGTACGCGGGCACGGACCTGGTCGTCGACTCGCAGAACCCGGGCCTGGGCACGTTCACCGGCCGCGTCTCGGGCGACCAGCTGGTGTTCGGCTCCGAGTCGTTCGCCAAGCCGGCGACGGCGGACGTGTGGAGCTGCGACAGCGGCCCGTTCGCACTGGCGGCCGGAGCGAGCGACGCGCGCAAGGCGATCGTCCCCCGCCTGGCGGCGGCGTTGAACCGGACGACGTTGCTGGACAACCCGAACCAGCCCACGGCGGAGGACCCGGCGAAGTTCTACCAGGGCGACGTGACCAACCACTACGCGCGGATCGTCCACTCGAAATTGCCGGACAACCGCGGGTACGCGTTCCCGTACGACGACGTGAGCCCGGGCCCGGACTTCAGCGGCGCGGTCTTCGCGGGCGACCCGCAGGTGCTGACGATCACGATCAACGCGGCGCACGGCTGAGGCAGTGCGAAAACTGTCGGTGGTGACGGCTAGCCTCATGGCATGAACACGGACGACGCGACGGTCCCGGCGGACCAGCTGACCAAGGGCCAGTGGTTCTGGCACGAGCCGGCGCCGGGCCTGCCCGCGTGGCAGCTGCAGGTGACCTCGGCGGAGTTGCTGGAGGACTCCGTCGAGATCTTCACCACGGACGAGGAGAGGGAGCTGGTTTCCTACCCGCGGAACCGGCTGGTCCGGCTGGCCGGGGCGGCCTGAGGGTTGTGAGGTAGGACACCGGGGGAGGCGGGGCGGCGGGGCGGCGTGCTGGCCCGCCGGAGTGGCGAACCGGCGCCGGCCGCGCGCGGCGCCGCCCGGTCAGGCCGGGTTCTGGTCCCTCAGCGCCGCCGGGCGCCAGGTCATGCGGACCGTCGTGCCGTCGCAACCCGTTTCGATGTCGGACTGGTCCGTCACCTTCTCGATCAACACCAGGCCGCGCCCGCCCGAGGTGCGCAGGCCGGCCCGGCGCGGGCTCGTCGCCGGGATTCCGCAGCCCGTGTCCGTCACCGTGACCGTCACCGTGTCGCCGGTGCGGGCCGCCTGGAGGCGGGTCCAGCCGCGGCCGTCCGGGTAGGCGTGGGCCACCACGTTCGCCAGCGCTTCGTACGTGGCCAGCGTGATGTCGTGCGTGCTCTCCGGGTCGAGCGGGAACTCGCCGAGCCACTGGGTCAGCTTGCGGCGCAGGCCCGCCATCTCGTTCGGCAGCGCGGGCGCCAGTTCTTCGAACTTCGAGGTGACCACGGCGCCGGTACCGGTGCGCGCCGGAGGCGTGGTCCCGGTTTGGTCGCCGTCGGTGCTCTCACCCATGTCGATGCCAGGCTCCCGGGTATGTCGGTACACGATCCGCTCCCATCGTCAGCCGCGGTTCCCCCGTGCTTCGGGCTTCTCTGAAGAGCTACCCACCGCGATGGGGTCTTACCCGTTGTGCTTTCCGTGACGTCGCGCTACCGTGAAGGTGCTCCTCGCGGATGTCGGCCCCTCGGCCGCCCGGAGGAAGCCTCCCGGATCCAGGCCGATCGGCCTTCTTCCTCATCTCTGGCCTCGCCGTCCGCGTGGGCCGCCGCTCATCAGGAGAACACTCATGCCCTTTCACGGAATCCTTGACCTGTCAGGAAAAACCGCCTTCGTCCGCACCGGCTACCGGCCGTGCCCGGACGACATCGCACTCCCGCTTTCCGTCGTCCGCAAGCACAAGCTGCGTCCCGGCGACGAAATCACCGGAACCACCGAGGAAATCACCAGCGTCAACGGTGCCGACCCGGCGGAGCCGCGGCCGGACTTCGCCGACCTGGTCCCGGTGCACCCGGACCAGCGCCTGCTGCTCGAAACCACGCCGACGCGCCTGCTGCCGCGCGTCCTCGACCTCGTCACCCCGCTCGGCAAGGGGCAGCGCGCACTGATCGTCTCCCCGCCCAAAGCGGGGAAAACCACGACGCTGCGTGAGATCGGCCACGGGATCTCGGTCAACCACCCGGAATGCCGGCTGATGGTGCTGCTCGCCGACGAGCGTCCGGAGGAGGTCACCGATCTGCGCCGGACCGTGCGCGGTGAGGTGATCGCGTCCACTTTCGACCGTCCGCCCGCCGAACACATCGCGGTGGCGGAACTCGCCGTCGAACGCGCGAAACGCCTGGTGGAGCGCGGCGAAGACGTCGTGCTGCTGCTCGATTCGCTGACCCGCCTCGGCCGCGCGTACAACCTTTCGGCCCGCCCGTCCGGCCGCACCCTGTCCGGCGGCGTCGACGCGGCCGCGCTGCAGCCGATGAAGCGCATCCTCGGCGCGGCCCGCAACCTCGAAGGCGGCGGGTCGCTCACGATCGTCGCTTCGGCGCTCGTGGAAACCGGTTCGCTGGCCGACACGGTGTTCTTCGAGGAGCTGAAGAGCACCGGCAACGCCGAGCTGAAACTCGACCGCAAGACGGCCGAGCGCCGCACCTTCCCGGCGGTCGACGTGGCCGCGTCCGGCACCCGGCGCGAAGAACTCCTGGTCACACCGGGTGAACTCGTCGCGATGCGCGAGGTTCGCCGGGCCCTGCAGGGCCCGCACGCGATCGAGCAGCTGCTCGACCAGCTCCGCAAGACGGGGTCCAACGCCGAGTTCCTGCTCCGCGTGACGGGCGCCGCGGCCGCCGCCATGCCCGCTGCGGCCTGACTCAGCTTTCGCGCCGCTCCCGGAGTTCTCCGATCACCTTCTGCCCGACGCCGTGCGCTTCTTCGGCGTTGTCCGGCGGGACGCCTTCCCCGGCCTCGTAAAGGTTGTCGTCCGCCCGGCCGGGGTCCGCGGTTCCGGGCCGGGCGATTTCGGGTTGCTCGTTCGTTTCGGACATTTCCGAGTGGTACCCGGCCTTTCCCGCGGCCAACCGCGTCACCGAGGCGGCTGGTAGGGCGTGGCTTGCGGGTAGGACGGCCGTTCGGGCCCGCGATTCAGGGCAGCGACGAGAAAACCGAGCCCGGCAACGGTGCCGACGAGCGGCGCGGCCCCCGGCGAAGCGGCCCACCACCCGACGCCGCCGGCGGCGGCGACCCACGCCACGACGAGGGTGCGCTTCGCGGTGAGGGGATAGGGCTTGGGCAGTTCGCGGAGGGCTGTCGCACCGAGCACGAACAATCCGGCCGAAGCCACGAGCAGCACGGTCAGGTACACGGGATGTCCTCCTTCGGGGGAGTCGGTCATCTGGGTACCGGTTACCCGTGCGGGAGGGCGGCAAGCCGTGGCGCCGGGCACAGCGGAGCCCGCGCCGCGCCGGGCCCTCAGGTACCTCGGCCGGTCTCGCGCTGGAGCTCGTCGATCCGCGTCGAAGCCTCGGCCTTGGTCAAGCCGTCAGGCACCTCTTCACCGGCCTCCTGGGCCAGCGTCTGCAGGTAGGACTTCTGTGGCCCGGTCATCGGCTCGTCGCCGGTCATCCAGTCGCTCGGGTCCTTCTCCGGGTTCGGTTCCACCTGGTCGGTCACGGCATCCTCCAATCGAACATATGTTCGCTCGAACTCGGCTCTGGCGCAGGGGTCCGACAATCGCCGGTCACGGGCCGGCCGGCGGGGTGCTCGGCGCCCCCGCCTCGTGGCCCGGTCGCCCGTGCGTCCGCCGGTCGTCCTTCATCTGCTGTTCGTGCAGGTGGCGGCGCCCGCCGGTCAAGGACTCCAAGAGCGCGCGCTCGAGGTCGCGGCACGCCTTGTGGTAGCCGTCGTCGTATTCCTCGACGATCTGGAACGTCCACCGGCCGGGCAGCACGTTGAGCCCGATCAGCTCCTCGGAGATCCGCCGCGCCCAGTCCGCGTGGCCGGCCTTCTCGAGCTTCTCGACGGCTTCGCCGAGGGCCAGATCCGCGCTCCCGGTCAGCTGGTGGAACGAATAGAGGTGCCCGCGCGCCCGCTCGATCGTCTCGAGCGCTTCGGTGACCTTGCCGACCGCCGAGACCGTGGCGGCGTCGTAGTTGTCGACCATGCGCGGAAGATGCCCCGTCCCGGGATTTCTACACCTCCCGGAACGGGGCATCCGCCCGAAGGATCAGGCCGTCGGCCGCGTCGCTCCCGCGTACTGGCTCAGCAGCGGCGAGATCTTGACGACGTCGCCGCTCGTCGGCGCGTGCACCATCTTGCCGTCGCCGATGTACATCCCGATGTGGGACACGGGGGAGTAGTAGGCGACCAGGTCGCCCGGCTGCAGCTGGTCGCGCGGCACCGGCGTGCCGAAGCCCGCCTGCGCCGACGACGTCCGGGGCAGCGTGATCCCGGCCTGCTTGTAGGCCCACTGCATCAGGCCCGAGCAGTCGAACGTGCTCGGCCCGGTGGCGCCGTAGACGTAGGCGCTGCCGAGCTTGCTCAGTGCCGCGTCGACCGCCTTCTGCGCGGCCGAGGAGGCCGCCTTGACGGTCGGGGCCTTGCCGCCGGTGTCCTTCTGGGCGGTCTTGTCGGCGGTGCTGAGGGTCTTGCTCTGGGCCTCGATCTGGTCGATCTGGGCCTGGAGGTTCTTCTTCTTGCCTTCGATGTCCGAGGCCAGCTTCGCCGCGGCGTCCCGGGCGTCCGTCGCCCGCTTCGCCGCGTCCGTCGCCGCCTTCTCGGCCGCGGCGGCCTTCTCGGCCGCGCCGCTGAGGTTGCCCATCGCGGCGTTCTTGTCGGTCGCGATGACCTCGAGGGCTGCCGAGCGGTCCAGGAAGTCCTGCGTCGACGTGCCGGCCAGCAGCGCCGACAGCTTGTTCAGCTGGACGCCGCTGGTGAACGACGCGCCGGCGAACTTGTCGACCTGCGTCTGGTACTTCTGCTTCGCCTCGATGGCCTGCGCACCGGCGTCCTTGGCGGCGGTGACGTCGGCGTTGGCCTTGTCGAGCTGGCCCTGCTTGGCGGTCAGGTCGTCCTGGGCCTTGAGCAGGTCCTCGTTGAGCTTCTCGGCCTGGGCCGAGAGGTCGCGGTACTTGGCCAGGGCGTCGGACCCGGTGGGCGGGGCCTGGAGGACGGGGACGGGGGCGGCGGTGGCCGGCGCCTGGGACATGGTGACGACAGTGATCACCGAGGCAGCGGCGAGGGCACCTGACACCACGCGCTTGACGGGATGCGAACGCATTCTCGCGCGGGTCTCCTTTGCTGATCGGCCGCCGTCGGGTACCGGGGCGAGTCGGGGGCCTCGCCGTGTCCGGCGCGTGCTCGACCGCAACAGGAAGAGCAACGCGGTGGGTCCGGTACCCAGCAGGGGGTATCGGCGGCGATCTCGCGTCGCCGTCTCATCGACGACCGGGGGCCGCGAGATCTCGAACAGGTTACGAAAGGAGCACGGCACCGTCTAGGGGGCCCCTTTGAGAACTCTCCGTGACGGCGAGAAACACGCCCGGACCAGTGGTAACCGAATTTGCTGTGACCGGGATTACATGCCAGATCGGGCTTGATTACCCTACCCCCCTAGGGTATCTATGAGACATGGCAGACACGACCTACACCGTCACCGGCATGACGTGCGCCCACTGCGCCCGCTCGGTCGAAGAGGAGATCCGCGGACTCGGCGGCGTCACCGGCGTCACCGTCGAACTGGCCACCGGTGCGGTGACCGTCAGCAGCACCGAAGCCCTTTCCGTCGCCGACGTGCGGGGCGCCGTCGAAGAGGCGGGGTACGAGCTGACATGAACACGGCAGCGAAGCTCTCCGCCTACGGTGCGGCGCTCGCCCTGGTCGCCGTCGGCGCCTGGGTCGCCGGCACCGCCGTCGGTCCCTTCCCCGCCGAAGCCGGGGTGCACGGCGGCGAGGACGCCGCGCACGGGGACGTCCACGGCGGCACCGTCGCGGAGGCCGCGAACCACCAGCCCGGCGGGCTGGCGTCGGCCGCCGGCGGCTACACCCTCACGCCCGCCGGCACGACGCTCACGCCGGGCGCCACGACGAAGTTCACCTTCCGGATCACCGGCCCGGACGGCGCTCCCGTGACCGCCTACGACGTCGAGCACGAGAAGCGGATGCACTTCATCGTCGTCCGCCGGGACACCAGCGGCTACCGGCACCTGCACCCGGACCTCGGCGCCGACGGCACGTGGAGCGTCCCGATCACCGTCGCCGACGCGGGCAGCTACCGCGCCTTCGCCGACTTCACACCCGCCGGGGGACCGGCGCAGACGCTCGGCGTCGACCTCGTCGCCCCGGGTCTCTTCCAGCCCGTCGAGCACGCGGAGTCGCGCGTCGCCGACATCGGCGGCTACCGCGTCCGGCTCGACGGCGACCTGGTGCCCAGCCGCTCGTCCCGGCTGACCGCGACGGTCACGAAGGACGGCCGCGACGTCACCGATCTGCAGCCCTACCTGGGCGCGTACGGCCACCTCGTCGCGTTGCGCGGCGGCGACCTGGGGTACCTGCACGTCCACCCGGACGGCGAACCCGGCGACGGCCGCACGAGCGCCGGCCCGGCCGTGCCGTTCTTCGCCGAGGTGCCCTCGGCCGGGACCTACCGGCTGTTCCTGGACTTCCGCCACGACGGCGCGGTCCGCACCGCCGAATTCACCGTGACCACCGGGGAAGGGGACCGGCGATGACGCTGCACCTGGAGAAGAAGCCCGCGGAGATCGAGCTGGGCATCACCGGCATGACCTGCGCGTCCTGCGCCATGCGGATCGAACGCAAGCTCAACAAGCTGGACGGCGTCAGGGCGACCGTGAACTACGCGACGGAGAAGGCGAAGGTCGTCTACGGCGGCGAGATCGCCCCGCAGGACCTCGTCGCGCAGGTCGAGGCGGCGGGCTACGGCGCGGCGCTGCCCCGGGCGGAACCGGACGAGCCCCGGGAAGAGGACCCCGGCCGGACGCTGCGGCAGCGCCTGCTCGGTTCGGCGGTGCTCTCGGTCCCGGTGATCGCCCTGGCGATGGTGCCGGCCTGGCAGTTCACCTACTGGCAGTGGATTTCGCTCACCCTGGCCGCGCCGGTGCTGGTGTGGGGCGCGTGGCCGTTCCACCGGGCCGCGTTCGCCAACCTCCGCCACGGCGCCGCCACGATGGACACGCTCATTTCGATGGGCACGCTCGCCGCGTTCGGCTGGTCGGTGTACGCGCTGCTGTTCGGCAGTGCGGGCATGCCGGGCATGAGGCACCCGTTCGAGTTCACCATCGAGCGCATGGCCGGGGACGGCGCCATCTACCTCGAGGTCGCTGCCGGCGTCACCACGTTCATCCTGGCCGGCCGCTACTTCGAGGCCCGCTCGAAGCGCCGCGCCGGTGCCGCACTGCGGGCGTTGCTCGATCTGGGCGCGAAGGACGTCGCGGTCCTGCGCGACGGCGGCGAGCAGCGGATCCCCGTCGCCGACCTGGTCGTCGGCGACCGGTTCGTGGTGCGGCCGGGGGAGAAGGTCGCCACCGACGGCGTCGTCGAGGACGGCGGGTCCGCGATCGACGCGAGCCTGCTCACCGGTGAAAGCGTGCCGGTCGAGGTCCGGCCGGGCGACGCGGTCGCCGGCGCGACGGTCAACGCCGGCGGCCGGATCGTCGTCCGCGCCACCCGCGTCGGCGCCGACACGCAGCTGGCCCAGACGGCCCGGCTGGTCGAGGAGGCGCAGACCGGCAAGGCCCGCGTCCAGCGGCTCGCGGACCGCGTCTCGGCGGTGTTCGTGCCGATCGTCATCGCGCTGGCCGTGGCGACGCTCGCCTTCTGGCTCGGCGCAGACGCGACGCCCTCGGCCGCGTTCACCGCCGCGGTCGCGGTGCTGATCATCGCCTGCCCGTGCGCGCTCGGCCTGGCGACGCCGACGGCGCTGCTGGTCGGCACCGGCCGCGGCGCGCAGCTCGGCATCCTCATCAAGGGGCCGCAGGTGCTGGAGTCGACCCGGCGCGTCGACACCGTCGTGCTCGACAAGACCGGCACCGTCACCACCGGCCGGATGACGCTGGTCGAGGGCGACGGCGAGGTGCTGCGGCTCGCGGGCGCCGTCGAGGCCGCGTCCGAGCACCCGGTGGCGCGGGCGATCGCGGACGCCGCCCGGGAGCGCTTCGGGACGCTGCCGTCCGTCGTGGACTTCCGCAGCACGCCGGGCCTGGGCGTCGAAGGCGTCGTCGAGGGGCGCGAGGTCAGCATCGGCCGGGCTGCTTCCGACAGCGCGCTGACCACGGTCGCGGTGACCTGGGACGGCGAGGTCCGGGGCACGCTGGCCGTGGCCGACACCGTCAAGCCGACGTCCGCCGAGGCGGTCCGGCGGCTGCGCGCGCTCGGGTTGACCCCGGTCCTGCTCACCGGGGACAGCGCCGTGGTCGCCCGGGCGGTCGCCGCCGAGGTCGGCATCGAGCGCGTGATCGCCGAGGTGCTGCCGAAGGACAAGGCCGACGTCGTGCGCGGGCTGCAGGAGGACGGCAAGGTCGTCGCGATGGTCGGCGACGGCGTCAACGACGCGGCGGCGCTCGCCCAGGCCGACCTGGGCCTGGCGATGGGCACCGGCACCGACGTGGCGATCGAGGCGGCCGACCTGACGCTCGTGCGCGGCGACCTGCGCGCGGCGGCCGACGCGATCCGCCTGTCGCGCCGGACGCTGCGCACGATCAAGGGCAACCTGTTCTGGGCGTTCGCGTACAACGTCGCCGCGCTGCCCCTGGCCGCCGCGGGCCTGCTGAACCCGATGCTCGCCGGCGCGGCGATGGCGGTCAGCTCGGTCTTCGTCGTCACGAACAGCCTGCGTCTGCGCGCGTTCCGGGCCGGGTGATTTGTACGGTCCTTGTACCGGGCCGCGCGATGCTGGTCGAGTAAGGATTCCGACCAGTGGAGGACAGGGATGTTCACGAAGGCCGCCGTGCTGACGGCACTCACCGCAGCGGCGTTCGCCGTGGCCGCACCGGCTCAGGCCGAGCCGGCGGCCACGACGGCGCTGCCCACGGCGAACATGGAGGCCGTGCTGAAGGCGGCCCAGATCGACCCGCGCCGCGCCGACGACACCCAGACACCGGGCGCGCACGACAGCGTGCTGCTCGTCGAACAGGCGCTGCAGGCGAAGGGCCTGCTGGCCTCGACGTACGTCGACGGGTACTTCGGCACGACGACGATCACGGCGTACTCGCAGTACCAGAAGTCGTTGGGGTACACCGGAATCGACGCTTCGGGCCTGCCGGGCAAGACGTCGCTGGAGAAGCTGGGCGAGGGCCGGTACACGGTGACGTCGCCCGTTTCGGCCGGTAGTCACGTCACTTACCACGGTGTCACGTTGAACACGCGCACCAAGGCGATGCTCGTGGCCGCCGAGGGGATCTTCGGGTCGTCGGTCAGCTTGACGCAGGGTTCGTACAACCCCGGCGGGGTCGATGCTTCCGCCGGTACCCATGATGGTGGCGGGGCCATGGACATCTCGGTGTCCAGCCTGTCTTCTACCAGCCGGACCAACCTGCTGAAGGCGTTGCGGAAGGTCGGGTTCGCTGCTTGGCTGCGTACTCCTGATCAGGGTTTTGCCTATCACATCCACGCCATGGCGATCTCGGACCCGGATCTTTCTTCGGGGGCTCAGCACCAGACCGGGGACTACTACCTGGGTATGAACGGTCTTGCCGGGCGTGGTGCTGATGATGGTCCTTCGGTTGCGAAGGTTACTTGGGAGGAGTACCAGCGGGGTTGATCCCTTTTAGGGATACGGCTTCGCCGGGGCGTGGGGAATCGGCGCCTTCTGTTCTTGCTTCCCGCTCGGTGCGGGAGCGCCGATTCCCCACGCTACGGTGGCCCTGCCGGGCTTCGTCGTGATCATCCTTTCGTGTTATGAACATGCGTTCGGATGCCGGTAATCTTGGTGTGTGGACAGCGAAGCGGTGTGGAGAGCGGATGCGGTGGCCCTGGCCGACCGTATCTCCGCGCTGCTCACCGTCGTGCGCTCTGCCGAGGCTGAGATCGGTTCTCTGCTCGTGGAAATCGAGTCGCGCGGGGTCATGGAACTCTTCGGCTACCGGTCTGTCGGCCGGTTGTTCGAGCATCTCGCCGATGTTCCCAAGGCTGCCGCCGAGAACGTCGTCAAACGAGCCCGAGCCCTCACCTCTAGTCGCAATCTCGACGGCACACCCATTCCCGCTGTCGCTCCCACCACCGGCGCCGCCACGTTGGACGGCCGGTTGAGCACCCCGATGATCGACACCATCGTCGGTGTCATGACTCAAGTTCCGCCCGAGCACCGCGATAACGCCGAACGAGACTTGCTGTCCTTCGCCGAAGACGCCGGACACAAGCAGGTCGCCGCACTGGGCGCCCGCATCCTCGCCCACCTCGACCCCGACGGCACCGAACCCGACACCACCGAACCGGCCACCCCCAGCCGCGAACTGTCGTTGCGCCGCAAAAGAACCGGGGTCTGGGAACTTCAGGGCCGGTTCGATGACGAGACCGGCGCCCGCGCCAGCGCCCTGCTGGATTCCCTGGCCGAACGCCGCAGAGCCGACGACGGTCCCGACTTCCGTTCCCCGCAGGAACGCTACGGCGACGCCTTCTCCGACGCGATCGACCTCGCCCTGAATTCTCCAGACTTGCCCATGCAGGCGGGTGAACGAGCGCACGTGATGGTCGCGGTCTCGTTGGAAGACTTGAAGTCCGGTGTCGGCCAGGCAACGTTGGGCGATACCGGCCGCATATCCGCGGCCGAGGCCCGGATCCACGCCTGCGACTGCCAGATCATCCCCGCAGTCCTGGGTGGCAAGGGGGAACCCCTCGACCTCGGGCGCCTCCGGCGGTTGGTCTCACCCGGCCTCCGCCGCGCGCTGTACCTACGCGACCGCGGCTGCGCCTTCCCCGGCTGCCATCGCCCACCCCGCCACTGCCAAGGCCACCACATCCGGCACTGGGCCGATGGCGGGCCGACCGAGCTGGGCAACCTGGTGCTGATGTGCGGCCACCACCATCGGTTGCTGCACCGCTCCGGTTGGCAAGTCCGCATCGCCGCCGATGGACTACCCGAGTTCCTGCCACCGGTGTTCTTGGACAGGCGCCGAAAACCCAGGCGCAACAACCTCCACGAGCCGTTACCGTTCGCCGCCTGATCAACCGAAGAGGGGAAAGGCCCGTAGCCACCGGCTACGGGCCTACACCCACGCCGCCGAAGCTTGATCGGCTTCAGGGCAGCGCTCGTCACCACGCCAAAGGTCCGTCTGGGTCACCTCCCGGCGACGGCGATCGCTGTGGGCAGCGCCCTTACCGAAGGCTGCCCATGCCATGTGGGCGCGGTCGGGGTCATCACCCGGACGACAGCATCGCTCTCAGCAGCACCTAAACCGCATGCCCGCACATTCGGCGTGGTCATCGCTTGGACCACGGCGCTCTCAGGCATCGCCGCGACGCGCAGCAAACTCATAGCGTCGCAGCCAGCGCCGACCCACCCCGTACGGCATCGCAGAGACGGGTCGTTCACCTTGCCCGGACACAGCACCCTGGCGACCGGAAACCGATGATCCGTCGCGGCGACTCCGAGTCAGTCTAGCGGGAATCTGGCTTGCCTACTGCGCGCCGACAAACTCATGTCGCACCCGTGACAGCGCCGACTTGGCCGATAGCGGGTAACACCCGAGTCCGGCGCAGAAGCTGTCGTGGTCAGAACGTCCCGAGACGCATGATCCCGGCGACGAAACCTTATGATCCGCCTCCGCAGCCACACCGAGTCAGTCTCGCGGGAACCTGGCTTGCCTACTGCGCAGACAAACCAAGTCGCACCCGTGACAGCGCCGACTTGGCCGATATCGGGTAACACCCGAGTCCGGCGCGGAAGCCGTCGCGGTCAGAACGTCCCGAGACGCATGCCCCGCAGCTCCAGACCCGTTCAAACCGGCCAAACCCGACTTGCCATCGCGCTCGGGCACGGCACCAACCGTAGCCGGCTACTCGAAATCCCCGGGCAAAGCCCGCCCCGGCCTCGACCGTGGTGGCACAGCCGAGCGCCGCGGTGGTTTGATCGAAGTACCAACCAAACCCGGGGGTGCTCGATGGCCAACAAGGCGTTCCGGTTCGGCGTGGTCGCTGGTGCGACCGAAGGCGGCGCGAAGTGGCTGCAGACCGCGCGCCGCGCTGAGGAGCTCGGCTACTCCACCCTGCTCTGTCCCGACAACCTCAACCTGCCGACCCCCACCGCCGCGCTCGCGGCTGCCGCTGCCGTCACCAGTGAGCTGCGGGTCGGCTCCTTCGTGCTGGCCAGCCCGCTGCGGACCGCGCGGGCCGCCGCCTGGGAGGCGCACAGTCTCGCCGTCGTGACCGGCCACCGGTTCGAGCTCGGGCTCGGGACCGGTCTTCCGACCATGCGGCACCAGGCCGAAGAGCTCGGCCTGCCCTACGGCTCGGGGCAGGAGCGGCTCGACTCGATCTCCGAGACCATCGACCACGTCCGCCGGCTCGACGGCGACGAGCACAGCCCGGTCATGATCGCCGCCGGGGGGCCGAAAGCTCGTCGGCTCGCCGGGGCGAAAGCCGACATCGTCACCCTTGCCGGTGGGGTGCTGACCACCCGTGAAGAGATGGCCGGCTACGTCGGGGAGATCCGTGAGGCGGCCGGTGATCGCGAGGTCGAGTTGGCGCTGAACATCTTCGTCGTCGGTGAGCAGGTGCCGCCGTGGATCCGGGGCTTCATCGGCGTCGATGCCGAAACGCTCATCGAGCACGACTCGCTGACCATGATCCGCGGCAGCGTCGACGACATGGCCGCCGAGCTCGAACGGCGGCGCGAGGAGCTCGGCGTCTCCTACTTCAGCGTCAACGGCGCCTTCATCGAGGAGTTCGCGCCGCTGGTGGCGCGGCTGTCGGGGAAGTGAGCGTCGCCGGGTCGGTGTTCGCGCCGCACAGCAGGACCGCGACGCGTTCTCCCGGCGCCGGGCGGTAGGCGCCGGAGAGCAGCGCCGCGAACGCCGTCGCTCCGCCGGGCTCGAGCGCCAGGCGGTAGCGGTCCCACAGCGCCGCCCGGGCCTCGACGATCGCCGCGTCGTCCACCAGCACCGATCCGGCGCCCGTCCGGGTCGCGACCGCGAACGCGATGTCGCCGAGTCGCGATGCGCCCAGGGAATCCGCGGCGACGCCGGACACCTCGACCGGGACCGGTTCGCCCGCGGCCAGGGCCGCGTTCAGCGTCGGCGCCGTGCGCGGCTCGACGCCGACCACCCGCGCGCGGCCCTCGACCGCGGCCGCGATGCCGGCCAGCAGCCCGCCGCCGCCGACCGCGACCAGGATCGTGTCGAGGCCGCCGGTCTGCTCCAGCAGCTCGAGGCCGGCCGTGCCCTGGCCGGCGCAGATCTCCGGCTGGTCGTAGGCGTGGCAGAAGAGCGCGCCGCGGTCCGCCGCGTCCTTCACCGCCGCGTCGTAGGCGTCCGCGTACTTCTCGCCGACCAGCTCGGCGGCCGCGCCCAGCTCCCGCAGCTTCGCGACCTTGACCGCGGGCGCGTTCACCGGGACGTAGACCCGCGCGGCCACGCCGAACTCCCGCGCGGCGTAGGCGACGGCGAGCCCGGCGTTGCCGCCCGAGGCGGTCACCACTCCGGCCGCCGAGAGCTCACCCGCGGCGATGATCCGGTTGAACGCGCCACGGGCCTTGAACGACCCGGTGTGCTGCAGCTGCTCGAGCTTGAACCACACGCCGTCGTCGGTGAACACCGGTGTCCGGCGGACCCGGCCCCCGATCCGCGTGGCCGCCTGCTCGACATCCGAAGTGCTGATCATCGCCCCAGCATGCGCGCGGACCGCCGTAAGCACCAGCGAGGTCTTCTACGCTGACCTTAGCAACGCTTACGGCTGGAGGCTCCCATGCTCGACGCCCACCGCCTGGCCCTGTTCGCCGAGGTCGCGCACGCCGGGTCGATCGCCGGAGCGGCCCAGGCGCTGTCCTTCACGCCGTCCGCCGTCTCGCAACAGCTGGCCAAGCTCGAACGCGACGTCGGCGCGCCGCTGCTGCACCGAAACCCGCGCGGGGTCACCCTCACCCCGGCCGGGGCGGCGCTGCTGAGCCACGCGGAGACCGTCGTCGGGGAGCTGCGCACGGCCGAGCGGACCGTCCGTGCCCTGCTCGGCGAGGAACCGGCGCAGCTCACCGTCGGCACGTTCGCCAGCGCCGGCATGACGCTCGTGCCCGCCGCGCTCGCCGGGTTCCGCCGCGACCACCCGGCGGTCGCGCTGCGGCTGCTGGACCTCGAACCGCCCGACGGGTACGGGCTGGTCAGCTCGCGCGACCTCGACCTGCTGATCACCCACCGCTATCCCGGTGCGCCGCTGCCCGACCCCAGCGGGCTGACGCGGTCGCTGCTGCGTTCGGAGCGGTTCCGGCTGATCCTGCCCGAGGGACATCCGAAAGCTCGCGTCCGCCGGCTCACGCTGCGGGCCCTGGCGGGGGAGGACTGGATCTCCGGCAGCCCGGGCGTGCCCAACCGCAGCTGCCTCGACCAGCTCGCCGGCGCCGCCGGGGTCACCCTCACCGTGGCCTACGAAACCCGGGACTACCAGGTGATCCTGGCGCTGGTCGAGGCCGGGCTGGGGGTCGCGTTCGTGCCGGAGAGCGTGCTCGAGCGGGTGGGGCCGGCCCGGATCGAGGTCCGCGACGTCGCCGACGCCCGGCCGGCGCGGGACGTCTTCCTGGTGCACCACCGGCAGCCGGGAAGGCTGGTGACCGAGATGATCGAGCGGCTCGGTCCACAGTAGACTGCTCGGCGCCCGGGACCTGATCCGCTGACGCCTCAGCCGACCGGCCGCCCCACGCTCTCGAAGCGCGCGGAAGCGGCTCTGAGCGTGTCCAGGCACGCACGCACCGCGCCGTGGTCCTCCTCGCCCGCCCGGCAGATCGCGTAGATGGTCCGGGTCAGCGCCGGGCGCGTGGCCAGGATGCGGACGCCCTCGGGCTGCGGCTCCCGGGCCAGCCGCGGCACCAGGGCCGCGCCGACGTTGCCCGCCACCAGCGCCAGCTGCGTCGGGTAGCCGCCGACCGTGCAGCTGATCCGCGGCTCCAGCCGTTGCTTGCGCAGCACCTGCACCAGCCACTCGTAGCAGCCGGACCCCAGGCTCCAGCCGATCCACGGCAGGTCGTCCACTTCGGACAGATCGACCGTCTTGCGGTGCGCGAGGCGGTGCCCGGCGGGCAGCGCGAGGTCGGCGACGTCGGAGAACAACGCGATCCGCGTCGTCGCGGGCGGGAGCACCGTCGGCCGGTCCTCCCAGCTCTCCAGCACCGCGACGTCGAGGTCGCCGGCCAGCACGCGGGGCATCGTCTGCTCCGCCTCACCCTCGTGCAGCGTCACCGCCAGCCGCGGGTGCTGCGCGGCGAGCGTGGCCAGCGCGGGCGGCAGCAGCGCGTGCACCGTCGTCGGGATCGCGCCGACGCGCAGCGGCCCGATGACGTCCTCGCGCAGCAGCTCCAGGTCCGCCTTCGCCTCGGCGACCTGTGCCAGGATCCGCTCGGCGTGCCCGGCCAGCACCTGGCCCGCCTTCGTCAGCCGGATGCCCCGGCCGCGCGGCTCCAGCAGCCGCTGCCCGGCTTCCCGTTCCAGCTTAGCCAGCTGCTGCGACACCCCCGACGGCGTGACGTGCAGGGATGCGGCCGCCGCGGCGACCGAACCCTGCGTGGCGACGGCGTGCAGGGCGCGCATCCGCTCGATTCCGAACACGGTAGAGATGCTACCGAATTCCGCGCAGAAACATTCGCTTGTCCTTGGCAGTCGCCGCCCGCAGGCTGGAGCCGTGACCACGACCGCGCCGCGCCCCGCGACCACCACCACGCCGTTCACCGAGCGCTTCGACCCGCGTCTGCTCGCCGCGCTCGGCAGCTTCTGCATCTCCCTGTCGTCGGTCTTCATCAAGGTCTCGCACGCCGGCGGCAGCACGAGCGCGTTCTGGCGCTGCCTGCTCGCCCTGCCGGTGCTGCTCGCGCTCGCCGCGCGGGAACGGCGGAAGGCGGGCCCGGCGCCCCGCCGCCGCGTGCTCCTCCCGCTGCTGGCCGGCACCGGGCTCGGCCTGGACTTCGTGCTGTGGGGTGAGGCGATCCCGCGGATCGGCGCCGGCATCGCGACCGTGCTGCTCGCCGTCCAGGTGGTCATCGTGCCGCTGCTGGCGTTCGCGTTCCTGCGGGAGCGACCGGCGAAGCAGTTCGTCCTCGCCGCGCCCGTGCTGCTGGGCGGCGTCGTGCTGGCCGGCGGGTTCGCCGGCACCGGCTCGTTCGGCCCGGACCCGGTCACCGGCGCCGTGTTCGCGATGCTGGCCGGCGCGGGGTACGCCGGCTACCTCTTCCTGATCCGGCTCAGCGGTGGCACGGGCGCGCAGGCGCAGTCCCTGGCGCTGGCCACGGTCTCCGCCGGCGTCGTCGCCGTCGTGCTGGGCGTCCCGACCGGCACGCTCGACCTGACGCCGAGCCTCGAGACGTTCGGCTGGCTGGTCGCGCTCGCCGTGGTGGGTCAGCTGATGGGCTGGATCCTCATCTCCGCCGCCCTGCCCCGGATGTCGGCCACCACCGGCGCGACGATGATGCTGCTGCAGCCGGTCGGCGCGGTGCTGCTGGGGATCGGCCTGCTCGGGGAGACGCCGAGCGCGCTGCAGCTCGTCGGCTGCGCGGGGGTCGTCGCCGCGGTCTGCTTCGCCGCCATCGGACGTTCTGCGGACCGGCGGGGCCCCGGCTAACGTCGCGACCATGAGAGTGCTGGTGGCCGGGGCTTCGGGGTTCGTCGGCAGACGGTTGTGCCCGGCGCTGGAAGAAGCCGGGCACGACGTCCTCGCGATGACCCGCCACCCCGCGAAGTACGACGGCGCCGGGACGGCCGTGCGCGGCGACGTCGCCGACGTCGGTTCCCTGCGGGACGCGCTCAAGGGCGCCGAAGCCGCCTACTACCTCGTGCATTCACTCGACAGCGCGGACTTCAAGCGCCGCGACGCCGAGGCCGCCCGCGCGTTCGCCCGGGCGGCGGCCGACGCGGGCGTGGGCCGGATCGTCTACCTCGGCGGCCTCGGGGACGACGACGACACGCTCTCGGCGCACCTGGCCAGCCGGCGCGAGGTCGAGCGGCTGCTGGGGGAGACCGGCGTGCCGGTCACCGTGCTGCGAGCCGGGATCGTCGTCGGGCACGGCGGGACGTCGTGGGAGCTGACCCGCCAGCTGGTGGAGCACCTGCCGGCGATGATCACGCCGCGCTGGGTCGGCACGCGCACCCAGCCGATCGCGATCGCCGACGTCGTCCGCTACCTGGTCGGCGTGCTCGAACACCCGGAGGCGGCGGGCCGCACGTTCGACATCGGCGGTCCCGAGGTGCTGGCCTACCGCGACATGCTGCAGCGGGTCGCCGCGATCGAGGGGCGGCCGCTGGTGATCGTGCCGGTGCCGCTGCTCTCGCCCCGGCTCTCGTCGTACTGGCTCTCGCTGGTCACCGACATCGACGTGACGACCGGGCGGGCGCTGATCGACTCGATGACGAACGAGGTCGTCGTCCGCGACGACGCGATCCGCCGGATCGTCGAGTTCGAGCCGATGGACTACGACGAAGCCGTGCTGCAGGCCCTGGGCGAGCGGGCGAAGAGCAGGCGGCCGGCGTGAAGAAGGCGTTGCTCGCCGGGGTGACGGCCGCCGGGTCCGCGTTGCTCGGCGCGTCCCTGGCCAGCCGGCCGGGTTCGCGCCGGTTCCACGTCCTCACGGCGGCGGTCGCGGCGACCTGGTTCGCCGGTGCCGGCCCGGTGCCCCGGGGCCGCCGCGACGTCGTGCAGCCGGTCCTGGCGGGGGCGGGCGCGTTCGGCGTGTTCTACGGCGGTGCGCTGGTGGCCCGCCGCATCCCGCCGCTGCGGCGCGCGATCGCGGGGGTGCTTTCCCACGCCCACCACGGCCCGACCCCGTCGGTGGTGGCGACGGCGCTCGTCACGGGTGCGGCGGAGGAGGTCTTCTTCCGCGGCGCGCTGTACGACGCGTTCGGCCCCCGCGGTTCGACGGCGATGTACGTCCTTTCGACGACGGCGACGCGGAACCCCGCGCTGGTACCGGCCTCGGCCGTGATGGGCACGCTCTTCGCCCTGCAGCGCGGCCGGTCGGGTGGGGTGCAGGCGCCGCTGCTGACGCACGTCGTGTGGTCGGCGCTGATGCTGGGCTTCCTGCCGCGCCTGTTCCCGCCGGAGTGCGACGACTAGCCCGTGAGCGCTTCGTAGGCCGCCAGCACGACGCCCAGGCCGCGGGAATACCCGTCTTCCCAGAGGATCTGGTTCATCACGTACGACACCGCCAGGTGGTGGTCCGCGTCGACGAGGACCACCGATCCCCCGAAGCCGCCCCACGTACACGTGCGGTTCTCCAGCCGGAAGCCCATGCCGTACCGCATCGGCGCGCCGAGGACGCGGTCTTCGCCGTGGAACTGCTCCTCGAAGACCCGCTCGCTGCCGGCCGCCGACAACAGCCGTACGCCGCCGGCGGCTCCGCCACACGCCAGCACCGACTGCACCGCGGCGACCGAGCGGGCGTTGCCGTACCCGTTGACGGCCGGCAGTTCCGCGCGCCGCCAGGCCTCGGGGTACGAATCCGCCACGCCGATCAGGAAACCCGGCGGCTTGTCGCCCTGGGGGTCGGGGAGCAGCGGGGCGACCCGGTGATCGTGCTCGGCGCCCAGCCCGATGTGGAAGTCCGCGTCCAGTGGGCCGGCCACCTCTTCGGCGAAGAACGTGCCGAGGCTGCGCCCGGTGACGCGGCGGACGACTTCGCCGACCAGGAAGCCGAAGGTCACCGAGTGGTAGCCGCCCGCGGTACCGGGCTCCCACACCGGCGCCTGCGCGGCCAGCCGCGCCGTCACGGCCGGCCAGTCGAGGAGATCTTCGACCGTGATCGGCCCGTCGAAGTCCGGCAGGCCCGCGGTGTGCCCGAGCAGGTGCCGGACCCGCACCGACTCCTTGCCCGCGGCCGCGAACTCGGGCCAATACGCGGCGACCGGCGCGTCCAGGTCGAGGTCGCCGTGGTCGGCCAGGACCAGCGCGCAGAGCGCGGTCATCGTCTTGGTGGTGGACCAGACGTTGGTGATGGTGTCGCGTTCCCACGCGACGGTGCGCGCCGGATCGACGTACCCGCCCCACAGGTCGACCACCGGCTCGCCGTCCACGAACACGGCGACCGAGGCGCCGACGTCGTCGGCGTCCAGCGACTCCGCCAGGACGTCGCCCACTCCGCTGAACCGTTCCTCGCAGCTACCGTAGATGTCGGCCACGGCGGCAAGCTAACTCCGCGCGGCGCGGCCGGACCAACTCATTTTCCCGCGCTCAGGCCGGAACCCCGGCCAGCTCGGCGACGTGGCTCCACAGGTGCGCCCGGGCCATGACGTCGTCCGCGCCAACCATTGTCCGGAACGAGCCAGAACCGGGCGGAATCCTTCAGAACCGCGGCGGGATTTCCTATCCTGGAGTGAACCCCGGTGCGTGGAGAGGGATGTCGATGCGGACATTGCTCGTGCTGCTGCTCGTCCTCGGTTCCCTGACCCCGATCCCCGCCGCCGCGGCCACGGCGGTGTGCGTGACGTCGTGCGACACCCTCGACCCCTCGCGGGCCACGCGGGAGAGTTTTCCCTTGCCCGACAAGGTGATCAACGGCCGGGTGGTGCGGCTGCACGCCTCCGACCCCGACGGCATGGCGTGGGCGAGCATCGACAACGGCGTTGCCGGCGACGCCGTCTGGCTCGACCGCTCGTGGGACGCCGGCGCGAGCTGGGAAGGCCTGCTGGGCAAGGCGAGCATCCCGGCCACGTGGACCGGCACGCGCACGCTGATGTACAACCTCACCGACCCGCAGCACCACCGCCGCGGGCTGGTCCGGGCGTGCGGGGACGCGCAGGGCGTCGCGTGCACCGCGTGGATCTACCCGGACGTCTGCGACGCCGCGTGCGACCGCGGCGCACCCGGCGCCGGGGACAGTCAGCCGGTTGCACCGACCACGCTCTTCGGCCGCACGATCCGGCTCCACTTCGACGGCAGGGGCATGGCGTGGGCGGGGATCGAAGCGGGCGGCGCCGGCGACGAGATCTGGCTCGACCGCTCCTGGGACGCCGGGGCGAGCTGGCCGGACGGCTCGTCGCTGGGCCGCACGAGCGTCGCCGCGGGCGGCACCGGCACCCACACCACGGCGTTCGCGGCGCGGGACCCGCGCGGCCGGCTCTACGGCGGCGCGGTGCGCGCGTGCGGCCGCGAAGCCACGCACGCACAAGGGAGCTGCACGGCCTGGGCGCGCCCGGCGGTGACCCGCGCCGCCGGTGCGCTCGACGCGCTGATGTGGTCCTACGACTCCTACACCGCGTGGTGGCCGTCGAGTTGGTGGAACTCGGCGGTCGCGGTGACGGCGGTGGCCGACGCGGGCGGCTTCGACGCCGCGCTGGCCCGCACGTTCGACGTCAACCGCGTCGCTTTCCCCGCCGGGGCTAGGAGTTCCGACGCGATCGAGGGCGACTTCGTCAGCCGAGCCATCGACGACAGCGCGTGGTGGGGCCTGGCGTGGGTCGCCGTCTACGACCGCACCCACGACGCGCGCTACCTCTCCGAGGCGACGACGATCGCGAACTACGTCCACGGGTTCTGGGACACCGGCACCTGCGGCGGCGGGGTGTGGTGGAACCGCGAGCGGACGTACAAGAACGCCGTCACGGCCGGGTTGTACCTGCGGCTGACCGCGTCCCTGCACAACCGGCTCGCCGGCGACACCGTGTGGGGCCAGCGCGCCCGGACGGCGGGCGACTGGTACCTGAACAGCGGGCTGATCAACTCCTCGGGCCTGGTGAACGACGGGCTGACGGCGTCGTGCGCGAACAACGGCCAGACCGTCTGGACGTACAACCAGGGCCTCGGCATCGGCGGCCTGCTGGAGCTGTGGCGCGCCACCGGCACGACGTCCTATTTGGACGCGGCGAAACGCTTGGCGGACGCGGCGACGACGCGGCTCACGTCGGGCGGCGTGCTCGTCGAATCCTGCGACACCGGCTCGGGATCCTGCGACGACAACCAGAAGCAGTTCAAGGGCATCTTCCTGCGCTACTTCGGCGACCTGGCCACGGCGACGGGTTCGGCCACCTACCGCGCGTTCGCGCAGAAGCAGGCCGACGCGCTGTGGGCGGGCGACCGCGACGCGCTGAACCGGATCGGCCAGCGCTGGACCGGCACCACGCCGAACGTGACGGACTGGCGCACCCAGGCGTCCGGGCTCGAAGCGATCCTGGCGGCCGGATAGCTCGCACGTCAGAATGGGCGCCGTGCGGATCCTCCTCCTCGCGGCCGTCGCCGTGCTCGCCACCGGGTGCCAGGCCGAGGTGGCGGGCCACGCCGTGCCCACCGGCTTCGTCGTCAAGGACGGCACCCAGCTGCGCTTCCGGCCGGTCCTGGCCGAGCTGCCGCCGGGGCCGCCGACCGGCTCGGCGACCGACCGGCAGAGCACCGACCCGGCCACGCAGCAGGCCGCCGCGCAGGCTTTCGACTGCGCCCAGGGGAAGCCGGATCCGCTGGACGGCCACGACGACCCGGCGCGGCCGCTGGTCAGCTGCGACCGCGTGCAGGGCACGAAGTACGTCCTCGCCCCCGGCTTCCTCGGCGGTGACGACGTCGGCCGCGTGGACGCCGCCGTCGACCCGCGGACCGGGAGGTCGGTCATCAGCATCAGCTTCACGGCCGCCGGGGCGAAGACGTGGGCGGAGTGGACCGGGCAGAACATCGGCAAGCAGGTCGCGATGGTGCTGAAGAGCCGGGTCCTGACGGCTCCGACGGTGCAGTCCGCCATCACCGGCGGGGAAACGCAGATCACCGGGAACTTCACGCTGCCCGAGGCGCAGCAGCTGGCCCGCGACATCGCCGGCGGCTGACGCTCAGCAGGTCGGCCGCGTCACGGCTTCCGTGCAGGCTTCCGCCTCCGTCTTGCTCGTCGCCTGGTGGAGCAGCTCGTAGAGCGTTTCGCGCTGCTCGTCGCTGAGCCCGCGCAGCACCTCGTCCTCGACCGCGGCCAGCGCGAACTCGGCCCGCACGAGCAGCTTCACGCCGACGTCGGTGAGCTCGACGACGTGGCGCCGCCGGTCGACGGGGGAGCGGCGGCGCTCGATCAGGTTCTCGGTCTCGAGGTCGTTCAGCAGGCCGACCACGTTCGTGCCGTCCATCTCCAGGATCTTCGCCAGGTCCTGCTGCGAACTGCCGCCCAGGTCGCGCAGGACCGTCAGGGCGATCAGGTGGCGCGGCCGCAGGCCGAGCGGGGCCAGCACGGACTCGCTGCGCAGCCGCATCCGGCGCGAGAGGTGGTCGAGCAGCGCTCCACACCGGTGGGGCGGCTGGTTGACGACCGGCAGCGAGGTCATGCGCCCAGTATATGGGCGCCCCAGCGGTCGATGTGCTATTAATGGTTTGTCTTACACCAATGATCGATGGACGGCTAGCGACATGGCACATCTCCTCCACATCGACTCGAGCATCCAGGGCGAGCGCTCGGTGAGCCGCCGGCTCAGCGCACGGGCGGCGGCCGGGTGGCGGGCCGCGCACCCCGACGGCACGGTCACCTACCGCGACCTGGGCGCGCACCCGCTCCCGCACCTCGACGCCGAGAGCGGCGCGGCCCGCGCGGTCCCGCCCGAGCAGCACACGCCGGCCCAAGCCGCGTCGTGGGCGCTGACCCAGGAGCTCGTCGGCGAGATCAAGGCGGCCGACACGGTGCTGCTGGGCCTGCCGGTCTACAACTACGGCGCGCCGAGCAGCGTCAAGGCGTGGGTCGACCACCTCATCGCGCCGGGGCTCTCAGTCGACCACGAGACGATGACCGGCCTGCTCGGCGGCCGCGAGTTCGTCGTGCTGGCCTCCCGCGGCGGCGGTTACGGCGAAGGCGCGCCCCGGGAAGGCTGGGACCACGCGGAGCAGTGGCTGCCGCACGGCGTCTCGCTGACGGGCCTGGAGCCGCGGTTCATCACGGCGGAGCTGACGCTCGCGCACGTGAACCCGGCGATGGCGGAGCTCATCCCGCTGGCGGACGCGAGCCTGGAGACCGCGGAGAAGACCATCGACGCCCTGTGGGCCCCGGCGCGGGTATGACCGAAAGCCGTGAAGGACTCCTTACCGGCTCTTATGGCCGGGAAGGAGTCCTTCACGGCGTTCACGACTCCGCGGCGCTCGGCCCCAACGTCAGGAGCTGCTCGAAGAACCCGCCGATCCCCAGCTCCCGGTCCACGAGGTGGACCTCCAGGATCCAGTGCGAGGTCTGGCCGTTGCGGTCCGGCCGCCGCATCGGGCCGTCGCTGCCCGGCGCGATGTAGGAGTCGATCCTGGTGCCGTCGATGGTCTCGTGCGGGAACTGGCCCACCAGGTGGCCCGCGATCTCGCCGCCGAACTCCCAGCCCGCTTCGCGCGCCAGCTCCACCATGTGCGCGTACAGCTCGGCACCCGTCACGTCCGGCCGCGCGGCGAAGCAGGCGCGTCCCGCGTCGAAGACCGGTGCCAGCGCGTCGCGGAGCCGGTGCTTCACCGGGTCGTCGCCCAGGACGAACGTGCGGCCGAAGTCCGCCTCCCAGTCCTCGAAGATCGGGCCGAAGTCGGCGAACACGATGTCGTCCTCGGCCAGCACGCGGTCCGGCGGGTTCTCGCGGTAGGGACGCAGCGTGTTGACGCCCGCGCGGACGATCCGCTTGTGCCAGTAGCGGCGGATGCCGAGCAGGTCACCGGCCAGGTCGCGGATCGCGTCGCTCGCCTCGGTCTCCCGGACGCCCGGCACCAGGATGCCGCGGTCGGCGACCGCCGCGAACAGCTCGACCGCCTTCTCCTGCGCGTCCAGCAACCGTTCGGCGCGCAGATCCTCGCTTTCGACCAGTTCGCCCATGCCCCGACGGTAGCAACGCGAGCCCGGCCGGTACCGTGCCGCCGGAGGCCGGGTGGCAAGATGCCGGGACCCGGACAGTCGACCTGGGCGAGGAAGGTCAGGTTTGAGCGCGCACACCTCCCAGATGGACGATATCCGGCTGGTCGCACAACCCAGCGCACTGCCGGTCACGGAACTGTTCGTCCGCCTGATTCTCACCGACTGGTCCCTGATGCCGATGCTGGAGCAGGTGACCGCCACCGCGAGACGGCTGGTCGAGGCCGTGATCGACGCCGGTGACCCGCGATCACCCGCCTTCGTGACGCTGCGGCTGCGGCTGCGCGCCGAGGTGCTGGTGGTCGAGGTCGACGACGACGTGCCCGGCCTGCCGGAGCCGAAGGTCGCCGGGCCCGGCGAGCGCGTGGGCGTCACGCCCGGCGTGGGAGGGGCCCGCACGACCTGGTGCGAGCTCGAGCTGCCCGGCGGGATGAACGCGAAGCAGGTGCGCCTGCCGCGGCGGCAGGACCGCCGGACCCTGGTCGACGAGCCGGTCTCCGGCGATCCGGTGGCCGCGGACCCGGAGGTGCTGGAACGGCTGCTCACGCGTCTGAGCGGCTGGTCCGGCCAGAGCTGACGTGCGCGGCCGTCCCGTTCTCGTCGTGCTCTACGACGGCGTCCGGCTCCTGGACGTCTCCGGGCCGCTGGAGGTCTTCGCCGAAGCCAACGAGCACGGTGGCCGGTACGAGCTGAAGACGGCCTCGCCCGGCGGCGCCGACGTCCGCGCCAACACCGGGACGCGCCTGGGGGCCGACCTCGACCTCGCGGCCGCGGACCCGCGCGGGGCGACCGTCCTGGTGCCCGGCGGCCCCGACTGGGTCCGCGCGATCGCCGACGCCGAGCTCGTGGCGCAGATCCGGCGGCTCGCCGGCGGCGCGAACCGCACGGCGTCGGTGTGCGCGGGTGCGTTCGCCCTGGCCGCGGCGGGCGTCCTCGACGGCAGGCGCGCCACCACCCACTGGGACCTGACCGGCCAGCTCGCCCGCCGCTTCCCGCGCGTGCGGGTCGACGGCGACGCGATCTTCGTCAAGGACGGCCCGGTGATCACCTCGGCGGGGGTCACCTCCGGCATCGACCTGGCCCTGGCACTGGTCGAGGAGGACCTCGGCGCCGAGACCGCCCGGCTGGTGGCCAAGCACCTGGTCGTCTTCCTGCAGCGGCCGGGCGGGCAGTCGCAGTTCAGCGTCCGGCTGCAGACCGGCCGCCCGCGCACCGAGGTGCTGCGCGCGGTGCTCGACTCCGTCACGGCCGACCCGTCGGCGCCGCACACCCTCGACGACCTGGCCGCCCGCGCTCGCGTCAGCGCGCGGCACCTGACGCGCCTGTTCCGCGAAGAACTCGGCCGCACGCCCGCGCGGTTCGTCGAGCAGGTGCGGCTGGAATCCGCCCAGCAGCAGCTGGAGCGCACGACCGAGCCCCTGGACGTCGTGGCCAGGCGATCCGGCTTCGGGTCCGTCGAGACGCTGCGACGCGCCTTCGCGCGCGGCCTAGGCGTGACACCGAGCGACTACCGGGCCCGGTTCCGGACCACGGGCATCGGCTGAACGGTTCCGCCGCCCGATCCGTGCATCCAGGCAGGGAGAGGACGTGGAGGCGAGGAGGCAGCCGTCGTGCGGATCGTGATCGCGGAAGAGGACGCCCTGCTGCGGGAGGGGCTGGTACTGCTCCTGCGCAGCGAAGGGTTCGACGTCGCCGCCGCCGTCGACCACCCCGGTGACCTGCTGGCCGCCGTCGAGATGGCGGACCCGGACCTGGCCGTCGTCGACGTCCGGATGCCGCCGACGTTCACCGACGAGGGCCTGCGGGCCGCCCTGGAAGCGCGCCGGCTCGCCCCCGGGCTGGCGATCCTCGCGCTCTCGGCGTTCGTCGAGGACGGCTACGCCGGCGACCTGCTGGCCGCCGGCGGGGGCGGCGCCGGGTACCTGCTCAAGGAGCGGGTCGGGAAGCCGGACGAGTTCCTCGACGCCCTCAAGCGCGTCGCCGCCGGCGGCACGGTGCTGGACCGCGACGTCGTCGCCGTCCAGCTGGCCCGGCCGCGCCCCGGCGACCCGGTCGCGACGCTCACCGCGCGCGAACGCGAGGTCGTCGCGCTGCTGGCCGAAGGCCACTCGGTGCCGACGATCGGGCGGCTGCTCGGCATCGGCACCACGGCCGCCCGGCAGCACGCCGGGGACGTCAGCGCGAAGCTGCGCGTCCCCGACGAAGCCCAGGCGATGCTGAGCTACTTACGAGCGTGAGCTGTCTACGAGCGTGAGGACCTCGGCCTGCTTCTCGCGGTACCGGGCGACGTTCGCCAGCTTGACGTCCTCGTAGCCGCGGACGAGGTCCGGCAGCTCGGCCAGCGCCAGGACCCGGGCCCGGTCGGCGTCGGAGGCCTGGAAGGCTTCGAGCACCGTGGTGCGGTAGTCCTCGATCAGCTCGCGCTCGACCCGCCGCACCTCGGCGCGGCCGAACGGGTCGAACCGGGTGCCGCGCAGCCGCCGCAGTGCGTGCAGCAGCCGGAACGCCGGGCGGAACCACGGGCCCAGACTGATCTTGCGCTTCATGCCGAGCGCCCGCAGGACCGGTGGGTGCAGGCGGTAGGCGTACTTCGTGCCCTCGCCGAACTGCTCCTCGAGGTCCGCCGTGAACGCCGGGTCCAGCGACAGCCGCGCGACCTCGTACTCGTCCTTGTAGGCCATCAGCTTGTACAGGTGCTTCGCGACCGCTTCGGTGATCTCCGTCGGCCCGTCCTCCAGCACCCGCACCCGCTCGACGAACTCCGCGTACGCCCGCGCGTACCGCTCGTCCTGGTAGGCGACCAGCTCCGGGACCCGGACGTCGAGCAGCCGCGCCAGCTCGGACTCCGGCGCGGCGTGCACCAGCTCCCGCGCGGCGGGCTGCGCGACCGGCCGCGCGGGAGCGGGCGACGTCGTGAGCGCGCCCAGGTCGGCGACCAGCTGACGGCCGCGGCGGAAGGCCTGCAGGTTCGCGGCCACCGCGGTGCCGTTCAGCTCGATCGCGCGCTCGATCACCTCGGCGGGCAGGCCGATCGCGCCGGTCTGGAAAGCCGCGCCGAGCTGCAGCACGTTCGCGAACTGGTCGTCGTCGAACAGCTCCTCGGCCAGGCCGCGCGCGTCCAGGGACACCGTGCGCGCCGCGGCGGCTTCCAGCGGCGCGAGGACGCTGCCGGGGCTGGGGAAAGCCACCGTCGTGTCGACGACCATCCGGCCGGTCGGCACCTCGGTGGTCGAGACGACCGCGGTGGTCCGGGAGGCGTCGGCCACGGCCAGGTTCGCCGCGTCCGCCCCGACCAGCGCGTCGCACGCCAGGTACAGGTCGCACTCGCCGGCGGCCAGCTTCGGGGCCTGCTCGACCGGCTCCGCCGTCACCTTCAGGTCGGACACCACCGCGCCGCCCTTCTGGGCCAGCCCGGTCTGGTCGAGCGTGCGGACGTGCCGCCCGTCGAGCACCGCGGCGGTGGCGAGGATCTGGGTCACGGTGACCACGCCGGTGCCGCCGATCCCGGTGATCCGCACGGTGAAGTCCTTCGCCGCGGCCGGGGGAGCGGGCACCGCGTCCGCGGCCAGCTCGCCGAGCTTCCGCCGCTGCTTCTTCCCGGTCGGCACGACGGTGACGAACGACGGGCAGTCCCCGGCCAGGCAGGAGTAGTCGACGTTGCACGACGACTGGTGGATCGCGGTCTTGCGGCCGAACTCGGTGGCCACCGGCTGCACCGACAGGCAGTTCGACTTGGTGCCGCAGTCGCCGCAGCCTTCGCAGACGCGCTCGTTGATCACGACCCGCGTCGCAGGCGTCTCCTGCTTGCCGCGACGGCGCTTCCGCCGCTTCTCGGCCGCGCACTCCTGCTCGTGGATCAGCACGGTGACGCCCTTGATGCCGGCCAGTTCTTCTTGCGTGGCAAGGAGTTCGGTGCGGTCGCGGACCTCGACCCCGGCGGGCAGCTTCCGGCGCCGCAGCCGTGCGGGCGCGTCACTGGTGATCACGACCCGTTTCACGCCTTCGACGAGCAGCAGCTCGGCGACCTTCTCCACCGGCAGCCCGCCGACGGCGTCCTGACCGCCGGTCATCGCGACAGCGGAGTTGTAGAGCAGCTTGTAGGTGATGTTCACGCCGGCGGCGACCGCCGCGCGCACGGCGAGGCTGCCGGAGTGGGTGAACGTGCCGTCGCCGATGTTCTGGACGAAGTGCTCGGCCTCCACGAACGGCGCCATGCCGATCCACTGGGTGCCCTCGCCGCCCATCTGCGTCACGCCGAGGACGGTCCCGACCTGGTCGGGCTCCATGAACAGCGCCATGGTGTGGCAGCCGATGCCGCCGCCGACCAGCGTCCCCTCGGGGACCTTCGTCGACGAATTGTGCGGGCAGCCCGAGCAGAAGTACGGGGTCCGCGCGAGCAGCGGCACGGAGATGCGCTCGCGGCGCCGGCGGCCGCGCCAGGCGTCGACCGACGGGATGCCCGCGGGCAGCCGCCGGGCCAGGCCGGTCGCGACGGCGTCCGGGTCCAGCTCGCCGAGCTCGGTGAACAGCGTCCGGCCGGCGCGGTCCTTCTTGCCGGTGATGGCGGGCGCGCCGGGGACGCCGTAGAGGATCTCCTTGAGCGCCGTCTCGACGAAGGAGCGCTTCTCTTCCACGACGACGATCTCGTCGAGCCCGTCGGCGAACTCGCGGACGATGCCGGGTTCGAGGGGGTGGATCGCGCCGAGCTTGAGCACGCGGATGCCGTGCTTCGCCAGAGCCTCCGCGTCGAGACCCAGTGCGCGCAGCGCCTGCTGGAGGTCCAGGTAGGACTTGCCGGCGGACACGATGCCGATCCGGTCGGCCGGCCCGCGCGCGGTGATCCGGTTGATGCCGGCCGCGCGCAGGTAGTCGAGCACGAGCGGCAGCCGGACGGTGAAGAGGCTGCGTTCCAGCTCGGCGAGGCTCGTGCCGAGCAGGCGGGACGTCGGCGTGTGGCGGTAGGCCTTCGCGATCTCGGGTGCCGTCCACTGCGGACCCACGGTGGCGGTGCCCGAAGCGTCGGCGACGTTGGCGACGATCTTCAGCGACGTCCACACCCCGGCGGCGCGCGACAGCTCGACCGCGTGCATGCCGAGGTCGAGGACGTCCTGGGAGTCGGCCGGGTAGAGGATCGGGATCGCCAGGTCGGCGAGGGCGAGTTCGGACGCGCACGGCACGGTCGAGGACTTCGCGTTCGGGTCGTCGCCGACCAGGGCGACAGCGCCGCCGCGCGGGTCGGTGCCGGCCAGGTTGGCGTGGCGGAGGGCGTCGGAGGCGCGGTCGAGGCCGGGGGCCTTGCCGTACCAGAACCCGGTGACGCCGCGCCGCCCACCGGCGCCCGCGACGAGCTGGCTGCCCATGACCGAGGTCGCGGCCAGCTCCTCGTTGAGGCCCGGGCGGTGCACGACGTCGTGCTTCTCCAGCAGCTTCGCGCGGCGCCCGAGTTCGAGGTCGTAGCCGGCCAGCGGCGAGCCCTCGTAGCCCGAGACGAACACGGCGGGGTCGCCACCGTGGGCGCGGTCGTGGCGGACGCGGTCGAACAGCAGCCGGACCAGGGCCTGCACCCCGGTCAGGTGCACGGTCCCGGCCTCTCGCAGGTACCGGTCGTCCAGCGTGAACGTCTCCACGGCGCGGGCCTCCTTCGCGTCGATGTGCTTCGGAGCACAGTGTTGTGAGGCACAGTGCGGCGCGGGTCACCCTGACGCAACAGGCACTGTCGGATCAAGGTCTCACACGCAAATTTCGGCAGGCATTCGCGTCGACTGGTCCGGTTTTTTGCGCGAGGTTACGCTCGGGCGCATGACCGAAGAGCTCCTCGACGCGACCGACCACGAGATCCTCGGCCTGCTGCGCGAGGACGCCCGCCGGACGCTGTCCGACATCGCGGGCCGCGTCACGCTGTCGACGGCCGCGGTCAAGCGCCGGATCGACCGGCTGCGGGAGACCGGCGTGATCACCGGGTTCACCGTGCAGGTCGACCACGCGAAGCTGGGCTGGGGGATCGAGGCGTTCACCGAGCTGCGGTTCGTCGGGAACACGAAGGTCGCCGAGATCCTGCGCACCACCACGCGGATGCCCGAGGCGCAGGCGGTGTTCACGATCGCGGGCGACCCGGACGCGCTGGTGTGGCTGCGGGTGCGCGACATGGCCCACCTGCAGAAGACGATCGACGAGATCCGCCGCCACCACCAGGTGACCGGCACGAAGACGTTGATCGCCCTCGAGTCCTGGGCACGGGGGACCTGACGTGCTCGTGACGCTCGCGCAGCGTCCCGACCTGGCCGAGGCGACCTACGCCATCCCGTACCCGCCGGACTCCCCGGAGTTCATGGCCGGCAGTCTCCCGAGCCTGCTGGTGCGCGGCCGCCGGGTCGCGCGGCGCTGGCCGCACCTGGTCGTCGCGCTGCTCGACGGCGGGCGGCCGGTCGCGCGCGGGGTGATGGTGCCGTTCCGCGGCCGCGGCTCGCTCCCCGCCCGCGGCTGGGACGAGGTCGCCGTGTGGGCCGCGGAAGACGCCCTCGACGACGTCACGCCGGACACCGCGTGCGCGCTGGAGATCGCCGTGCACCCGGACCACCAGTCCCGCGGCCACTCCCGCACGGTGCTGGAGGCGATGCGCGAAGCCGTCGCGGCCGCCGGGCTGGGGGCGCTCGTGATCCCCGTCCGGCCGCCTGGCAAGGCCGCGGTCCCGGAGATGCCGATGCGCGACTACGCCGCCGAGACACGGGCGGACGGCCTGCCCGCCGATCGCTGGCTGCGCACCCACGTGCGCGCCGGTGGCCGGATCGGGGCAGTCGCGCCTTGCTCGGCGACCGTCCAGGCTCCGTTGGCCGAGTGGCGGCGGTGGACCGGGTTGGCCTTCGACCGGGATGGTGTTGTCGTTGTCCCGGGGGCTCTTGCTCCGGTTTTCGTCTCCGCTGCGGGGGATTTCGCTGTTTACGTTGAACCCAATGTTTGGGTGGTGCATCGGGTGGGCGGCTTTTGAAGATACGGCTCCGCCGGGGCGTGGGAAATCGGCGCTTGCCGTTCTTGCTTCCCGCTCGGTGCGGGAGCGCCGATTCCCCACGCTAGACAAGCACGCCGAGGTCGACGCCTGGCCGGCCAGGAACCCGAGGATCACGCTGCACTTCACGCCTACCTCGGGCTCCTGGCTGAACCTCGTCGAAGTCTTCTTCGGCATCATCACCCGCCAAGCGATCCGCCGCGGATCCTTCGGCAACGTCGAAGAACTCGTCGCCGCGATCCGCGGCTTCATCGAGGGGTGGAACACCCGCTGCCACCCGTTCACCTGGACCAAGACCGCCGACGAAATCCTGCCCCACACCGCCCGTCAACGAACTTGAGACGCGCGAGACTAGCCGCGCAGCAGCACCCCCGCGGCACGCTCGCGCTCGAAGAAGGTTTCCGGCCACTCGAGCCCGCCCGGTGGTGTGTCGATGGCGGTCGCGCGGCGCCGGAGCTCGTTCAGGTAGTCCGTGTCGAGGATGGCCCGGGCGGACAACGGTTCGCGCAGCAGGAGCTCGGCCGGGCCCTCGTACAGATACGCGTCGACGCCCGGATACCCCTTGGTCCCCGGCGGGTAGTCGCGGTTCGTCGGGAAGTACGTCGTGTCGAGGGTGCCCAACCAGGACCCCGTCAGCGGGGTCAGGGACGGCGACGGGCCGAGTCCCTTTTCGAGCCGCGCGTTGTCCGACGTGAACCCGCGGTGGTCCGCCACGACGTACGCCGCGCCCGGGTACTCGCGCTCCAGCTGTGCGACCGCGCCGCTGCCGCCGTTGTGCGTCAGGTGACCCAGGCCGAACAGCATCAGTGCCTTGCGGTGCTTCTGCAGCACCTGCGTCTTCACCACGGACACGATCGACGCGTCGCGGTCGTGGAACGGTTCCACGTCCGCCGGCGTGTGGATGCGGCTCCAGTCGATCGGCGGGTCGCACGCCAGCACGCGGATCTTCCGCGCGGCCGGCAGCGTCGTGTTGACCTGCCGCACCAAGGCGAAAAGCTGCTCGTAGAACGTCGAAAAGCCGCAGCTCGGCTGGGTCGTGTCCCGCCAGACCCGGCTGACGTCGGGTACGTCGCCCCCGGCGATGTAGGCGTCCAGCAGCGGCTGGAGCAGCGAGTTCCCGCACTCCACGGCGATGTCGTCCACGCGGCCCGGGAAGCGCGGGTCGCGGACGAGGTCGAACAGGAACGTCCCGACGTCCGGGCTGGACTTCGCGACGATCGAATGGGTGTCGAACGCGGCGAGCAGAGCGCCCGCGGCGTCCGGTGGCCTCGGCTGACCGGCGTCGGCCGGTGCGGCCACCAGGGTCGCGGCCGCGAGCACGGCCAGGACGGTGCGGAAGATGCGCATGACGGCTCCTCGGACGACTTCCCCCACTGTCTTACGACTGTAAGACAACTCGGTCAGCATCCAGCTCCGCCCGGGGCGCTGTCAAGGCCGGGTCAGTGCCGGAACGCCTCCGCGAGCCACCACGACCCGCCGTCGTCGGCGATCTTCGCGTCGATGACCAGCGGTCCGCTGCGCGGTCCGGCGAGCCAGTCGCGCACCGCGAAGAGGTCTTCGGCGGATCGCACCGTCACGCCGTCGGCGCCGAAGCCGCGGCCGATCGCGGCGAGGTCGGAGTCGGGGAACCGGACCGTGGTCATGTCGGCGTCGCCGAAGTGGTGGATCTCCGCGCCGTACGCGGCGTCGTTGTAGACGACCACCACCAGCGGCAGGCCGAGCCGGACCGCGGTGTCCAGTTCGGACAGTGCCATGTGGAACCCGCCGTCGCCGGTGCCCAGCACCGGCAGCCGGTCCGGACGGGCGAGCGCGGCGCCGATCGCCGTGCCCAGGCCCAGCCCGATGCTCTGGAACGCCTGCGTGAAGCAGAACCCCTGCTCGTCGGGCACCGAGAGGTAAGCGCTCGGGTAGCCCATGAAGTTGCCGGAGTCGATCGAGACGATCCGCTCCGCGGGCAGCAGCTCGTCCAGGAGCTTGCTCAGCGTCCGCGGGTCGATCCGGCCGCCCCGGGAGAGGTCGTCGTGGTCGACGTCGTTCCAGCGGCCCGCCGCGATCCGGGCGGCCACCTCACCGGTGCGATAGCCCTGCTGCTCCTTCGCCACGGCCAGGACGTCGGTGGCGGTGCGCGCGACGTCGCCGACGACCCCGAGGTCGACCGGCCGGTGCGCGCCCAGCGCGCTCTGCTCGACGTCGACCTGGACGAGTTTCGCGTGCGGGCTGAGCAGCTTCCCGTGCCGGGTGGTCCACATGTTCAGCGCGCAGCCCCAGCCGACTACGAGATCGGCCCCGACGATCAGCTCGGCGGCCGCCGGGGACGCGAACCCGCCCGAAATGCCGAGGGCGAACGGGTCGCCGTGGAAGAGCCCGTGCGCGACGGCCGACGTCGCCAGCAGCGCACCACAGCGCGAAGCCAGGTCCCGCACCGGTTCCCGGCTGCCTCGCGCGCCGCGGCCGGCGACGAACACCGGCCGCTCGGCGGCCGCGAGGAGGTCCGCCAGCTCGGCCACCGCGGCCGCGTCCGGCCGCAGGGGAGCCGGTCCCGGGATCGCCGGCAGCGCGTCCGGCGGCTCGGGCGCGGGCTGGGCCTGGACGTCGAGCGGCAGGTTCAGCACGACCGTGCGGCGCTGCTGCCGCGCGGTCCGGAAGGCCCGCACGGTGTCGGCGACCGCGCTCGCGGCCGAGTGCACGCGCTCCGGCACCGCGCCGACCGCGGTAGCCAGCCCGTCCTGGTCGATGCGGAAGTTCGACAGCACCGACGCGCCGGCCGAGTCGGCGGCGAGCACGAGCATCGGCGTCCGGCTCTTGGCGGCCTCGGTGATCCCGGTGACGGCGTTGGTCAGCCCGCAGCCCTGGTGCAGCGACAGCACCGACACCTTGCCGCTCATCCGCGCGTAGGCGTCGGCCATGCTCGCCGCGCCGCCCTCGTGGCGGGCGGCGACGAACCGGACGCCGCCCGCGCGCAGCGCGTTCGTCACCTCGAAGTTGCCGCTGCCGACCACCCCGAACGCCGTCCCGGCGCCCAGGCCCGCCAGCGTCCGGCCGACGAGTCCGGCGACGTTCACCGCTCCACCAGCGCCAGTACGCGGGCCGGGCTGCCGGACCCGCCGACGATCGGCAGCGGCGAGACCACCAGCAGTGTCCCGGTCGGCGGCAGCGTGGCGAGGTTCCGCAGCTGCGTCAGGCCGTGTTTCCCGGCGCCCAGCAGGAGTTCGTGGCACGGGAACATCGGTTCGAGGCCGGGTGCCTGGCCGGCGTCGGTGCCGACGGTTTCGACGCCGAGCCCGGTGATCGGGGTTTCCTCGGCGAGCCACCGCGCGCACTCGGGCGAGACGCCGGGGGAGTGCGAGCCCGACTCGTCGGCGTTGAGGAACTCCGCCTGGTCGGCGCTGCGCGTGTCCCAGCCGGTGCGGTAGAGCAGCCAGCCGCCGTCGGGCAGCGGGCCGTGCTCGGCCGTCCAGGCGCGGACGTCGTCGACCGACAGGAGGAAGTCCGGGTCCTCGGCCGCCCTTGCCGAGAAGTCCAGCACCACCGCGGGGGCGACCAGGGTCTTCAGCGGCACCTGCGAGACGTCGTGACCATCCTTCCCGGACACCCAGTGGACGGGTGCGTCGAGGTGGGTGCCGGTGTGCTCGCCGGTGTGGATGTCGTTCCAGTACCACCGCGGGCCGCGCTCGTCGTAGCGGCTGATCTCCTCCAGCCGGAACGGGATGGTGTTGGCGAAGGGCTCCGGCAGCTGCAGGATCGGCGTGCTCTCGCTCAGGGGAGCGGTGAGGTCGACGATCTCGATCGACCCGTCGCCGAGTGCCTTGCTCAGCCCGTCCAACAACGACATGCCTGCCTCCCGGTGCCGGTGTGCGTCCCGATCGAGACCCTATGCCCGGCAGGCGCTTCTTGACAGCGGCGCGTTCCCGGGTGTTGTCTTAATGTCGTAAGACAATAGGAAGGTGTCCGGTGATCGAGTTCGTGCTGGACGGCCGCTCGCGGGTCGCCACGTACATGCAGCTCGTCGTCCAGGTGAAGCAGGCGCTGCGGGTCGGCCTGCTGCGCCCCGGCGACCAGCTGCCGAAGGTGCGGGATGTGGCCCAGGCGCTGGCGATCAACCCGAACACCGTGCTCAAGGCCTACCGCGAGCTGGTCCTGGAGGGGCTCGCCGAAGGCCGGCCGGGGGTGGGCACGTTCGTCACCGGCAGCCTGGCCGGCCCGTCGCTGGGCAGCCAGGGGCAGCTGCGCGACGAGCTGGTGGCCTGGCTTGAGCGCGCCGAAGCCGCGGGGATGTCGGCCGACGACATCGCCGCCCTGATCGAGACCACGTTGCGGGGCACCGCGGTGCCCCGCAACCTTGCGTAGGGAGTTCCGGAGATGGAGCTGGCCGTGCAGGCCCGTGCGCTGGGCAAGCGCTACGGGCGCACCTGGGCGTTGCAGGACTGCGAGCTGGAGGTGCCCGCCGGGCGGATCGCCGCGCTGGTGGGCCCGAACGGCGCGGGCAAGACGACGTTGCTGCACCTGGCCGTCGGGCTGCTGCGGCCGGACGCGGGGGAGGTGCGCGTCTTCGGCCGCGACCCGCGGTCGGTGCTCCCCGACGTCGGGTTCGTCGCGCAGGACACCCCGCTGTACCGGGACTTCACTGCGGCGGAACTGGTCACCATGGGCGGCAAGCTGAACCGCCGCCGCTGGGACGCCGCGCTGGCCCGCGAACGGCTGGCCAGGCTCGGCATCCCGCCGGACCAGCCGGTGGGGAAGCTGTCGGGTGGTCAGCGGGCGCAGGTCGCGCTGGCGCTGGCCCTGGCCAAGCGCCCGCGGCTGCTGCTGCTCGACGAGCCCATCGCGAGCCTGGACCCGTTGGCACGCCGCGAGTTCATGCAGGCGCTGATGGGCGCGGTGGCCGAAAGCGAGACGACCGTCCTGCTGTCCTCGCACCTGCTCGCCGACCTCGAACGCAGCTGCGACCACCTGATCGTCCTGCAGCAGTCCCGCGTCCAGCTGGCCGGGGCGGTCGACGAGCTGCTCGAGACGCACCGCACGCTGGTCGGCCCGCGGGCCGGCAGCGAGTCCATCGCCGGCGTGGCCAAGGTCGTCCGCGCGAGCCACACCGAGCGTCAGTCGACCCTGCTCGTCCGCCGCGGCGACGGGCCGATCGATCCTTTGTGGACGGAGCACGAAGTGACCCTGGAGGACCTGGTGCTGGCCCACCTGGCCGAAGCCACGGAGACTCCTGTCGCCGCGACCTCGTGGGGGGTGCCGGCATGATCTGGCTGACCTGGCGCCAGCACCGCAAGCAGGCGCTGTTCACCCTCGGTGCCCTGGTCGCGCTCGCCGCGATCATGGTGCCGACGGGCCTGGCGATGCACACGAAGTACGACAGCCTCGGCCTGCCCGCCTGCCGGGCCGCGCTCGGCAGCGCGTCGATGATCACGCAGACCGAGGAGGTGTCCCGTTGCGCCGGCCTCGGCCACCAGTTCGAGCAGCAGTTCGGCGGGATGGTGTTCGTCGCCGTGCTGTTCGTGGTCCTGCCGGTGCTGGTCGGGGTATTCTTCGGCGCGCCGCTGGTCGCCCGCGAGGTCGAGCAGGGCACCCACCGTCTCGTGTGGACGCAGGGCGTCAGCCGCCTCCACTGGGCGCTGGTGAAGTTCGGCCTGGTCGGCGGGATCACTGTGGTGCTGGCGGTCGCGTACGCGCTGGGCGTCTCGTGGTGGTTCGAGCCGCTGGTCACCGCGAGCACCGGGCGGCTGGGGTACTTCTCGTTCGACGTCCAGGGCGTCGTCCCGATCGCGTACACGCTGTTCGCGTTGGCACTGGGTGTCTTCGCGGGGACGTACTGGCGCAAGGTGCTGCCCGCCATGGGAATCGCGCTGGTCGGCTTCGCGGCGGTCCGTATCGCGATCGAGGTCCTGGCCCGGCCGCGCTACCTGCCCGCGCAGACGCTGACGTTCTTCCCGGACGGCAACCAGACACCGAACACGGCGTCGGGCGACTGGGTGCTTTCCCAGGGTGTCCGCAACGCGGCCGGGGACATGGTGCTGCCGAACTCCGAGATCGGCCCGTGCGGCCCCGGCGGCTGCGGGCAGAGCGCGGCCGGTCCCGGTGCGTACAACTGGCTGCAGTACCAGCCGGGCGGCCGGTTCTGGACGTTCCAGGGCATCGAGACGGGGATCTTCGCGGTGCTGACGGCGGCACTGGTGTACTTCGCCCTCCGCCGGCTGCGCACGATCGCCTGACTGAATCGCCTGACCGAGCCCGGCCGGTGCGGTGATCGCGCGCACGGGCCTGCAGGGCCGGTTCGAGGTGAAGCTGAAGCGGGTGCGCGACAAGGCGTCCACCGAGGACGGTGCCGAGGCGGAACCGGGCAATCCGGCAGCAGGGTCCGCTGCCGGACCCGGGCCGGCGGCGGCCGACCCTGTCTCGTCGCACGTGCCGTAGCCGCCCACTCGCGAAGCGGGCCCGCCCCCGCCCCGCGAGCCGGCCCGGCTTCGCCTCTCCGACGAACGGCGGATTTACAACGTTGTATCTACCGGGTAGAACGTCTTTTACAACGTTGTAAAGACGAGCGGAGGCCGTCCCGTGTCGCTGAGCCGCAGGCAGTTCGTCACCGGAGCCGTCGCCGCCACCCTGCTGACCGGGGCAACCGCGCCGAACGCGGCCGCCGCGGTCCTCCGCTGCCGCAAGGTCACCCCCGCGAAGGGCGGCTTCTACACGCCGAACGCCGCCCCGCTGAAGCCCGCCGCCTTCCTCAAGCTGCCACCCGGGGCCGTCACCGCGCGGGGCTGGCTCGCCGGCCAGCTGAAACTGCAGCTCGACGGCCTCTGCGGGCACTACCCCGAGACCTCGCACTTCCTCGACTTCGCCACCAGCGGCTGGGTCCACCCCGAGCGCACCGGCTGGGAGGAGGTGCCCTACTGGCTGCGCGGCTACGTCGACCTCGCGGCCGTCACCGGGGACGCCACCGCGAAAGCCACCGCCGCCAAGTGGATCGACGCCATCCTCGCCACCCAGCAGCCCGACGGCTTCTTCGGGCCCACCGCCCTGCGCACCGCGCTCAACAACGGCCCCGACTTCTGGCCGTACCTCCCGCTGCTGCAGGCCCTGCGCTCCTGGCAGGAGTACACCGGCGACGCCCGCGTCATCCCGTTCCTCACCCGCTTCCTCCGCTACATGAACGCCCAGGGCAAGAGCGCGTTCGACTCCAGCTGGGTGTCCGTGCGCTGGGGCGACGGCCTCGACAGCGTGTTCTGGCTCTTCAACCGCACCGGCAACACCTTCCTGCTCGACCTCGCCGACAAGATCCACACCTACGGCGCCAGCTGGGTCGGCACCCTGCCCAGCCTGCACAACGTCAACATCGCCCAGGGCTTCCGCGAGCCCGCCCAGTACGCGCTGCGCTCCGGCAACGCGAGCCTGACCCAGGCCACCTACCAGGACTACGACACGGTCATGGCCACCTACGGCCAGTTCCCCGGCGGCGGCTTCGCCGGGGACGAGAACGCGCGGCCCGGCTTCGGCGACCCGCGGCAGGGCTTCGAGACCTGCGGGATCGTCGAATTCATGGCGAGCCACCAGCTGCTCACCCGGCTGACCGGCGACCCCGTCTGGGCCGACCGCTGCGAGGACCTCGCCTTCAACTCCCTGCCCGCCGCCCTCGACCCGGCCGGGCGCGCCGTCCACTACATCACCAGCGCGAACAGCGTCGACCTCGACAACGTGCCCAAGAGCGAAGGCCAGTTCCAGAACGGCTTCGCGATGCAGGCCTACCTGCCGGGCGTCGACCAGTACCGCTGCTGCCCGCACAACTACGGCATGGGCTGGCCGTACTTCACCGAAGAACTGTGGCTGGCCACGCCCGACAACGGTCTCGCGGCCGCGATGTACTCCGCCAGCAGCGTCACGGCGAAGGTCGGCGACGGCACCTCCGTGACCATCACCGAGGACACCACCTACCCGTTCTCCGAGCAGGTCACCTTCACCGTCCGGACCCCGAAGCGGCTCGCCTTCCCGCTGTACTTCCGGATTCCCTCGTGGTGCGCGGCGCCGCGCCTGGTCGTGGCCGGGGCGGCGGTCGCGGCGACGGCCGGGCCGTCGTTCGTGAAGGTCGACCGGACCTGGGCGAACGGCGACGTCGTCACGCTCACCCTGCCGCAGCGCACGACGACGCGGACGTGGTCGGCGAACCACGACTCGGTGTCGGTCGACCACGGTCCGCTGACGTACTCGCTGAAGATCGGCGAGAACTACCAGCAGATCGGCGGGAACGCCCAGTTCCCGGAGTACGCGGTGCACGCGACGACGCCCTGGAACTACGGCCTCACGACCGACGCGGCGCTGACCTTCACCGCGGCCGGCGGGGCGCTGCCCGCCAACCCGTTCACGCCGGACACCGCGCCGGTCAAGATCACCGCGCCCGCCCGGAAGATCGCCGAATGGACCGCGGACGACCAGAACGTCGTGACGCCGCTGCAGGCGTCACCGGCGCGCAGCGAGGCCCCGGTCGAGACGGTCACGCTGATCCCGATGGGGGCCGCGCGGCTGCGCGTCACGTCGTTCCCGACGGCCGCCCCGGACGGCCACCCGTGGTCGCCGGGCGGCGGGGGAGCGGGCTTCCGGATCGTGAACCGCAATTCGGGCAAGGTCCTCGGTGTCGACCAGATGTCCACTGCGGACAGTGCCCGGGTGGTGCAGTTCGCCGACAACGGCACCGACGACCACGTCTGGCACCTCGTCGCGAACGGAGACGGCTGGTACCGGATCCGCAACCACCACTCGGGCAAGGTGCTCGGGGTGGACCAGATGTCCACCGCGGACAGTGCGATCGTCGTGCAGTTCGCCGACAACGGTACCGCGGACCACCTCTGGCAGCTGCTGGACAACGGCGACGGCTGGTGGCGGCTGAAGAACCGCAACTCCGGCAAGGTCCTCGGCGTGGACCGGATGTCGACCGCGGACAGCGCGCAGGTCGTCCAGTTCGCCGACAGCGGCACGGCGGACCACGTGTGGCGGCTGGTGCCGGACGGCCGGGTGCGGGTCGAGAACCGCAACTCGGGCAAGGTGCTCGGCGTGGACCAGATGTCCACTGCGGACAGTGCGCGCGTGGTGCAGTTCGCCGACAACGGCACCGACGACCACCTGTGGACGTTCGAGGCAGCGGCCGACGGCTGGTTCCTGATCCGCAACGTCCACTCGGGCAAGGTGCTGGGCGTCGATCAGCTGTCCACCGCGGACAGTGCGATCGTCGTGCAGTTCGCCGACAACGGGTCCGCGGACCACCTGTGGCGCCTGCGTGACGACGGCAGCGGCTGGTTCCGGATCCTCAACCGCAACTCCGGCAAGGTCCTCGGCGTCGACCGGATGTCCACGGCGGACAGTGCGCAGGTGGTGCAGTTCGCCGACAGCGGCACCGCGGACCACCTGTGGCGGCTGCGCCCGTAGTGGATCGAGTCAGCGCTTGACGCCGACGATCCCGGCCACGCACCGGGCCGCGCCCGACAGCGGGGTGAGCCGGGGGCCGTCCGGCCACCACTCGTCGCACACCGCCAGCCCCGGTGCGGAGGTCGCGTTCGGCTGGAGGAACTCCAGGCCCGGCAGCATGGCTTCGATCTCCGCCCGCGCGCGGAACCGGCCGGCGCCGAGCGGGCCCTGGGTCAGGATGTTCTCGATGCGCTTGGCGATCGCGGTCAGTTCCGGCACCTCGGGGTCGAAGAAGTGGGACAGCACCACGTACGAACCCGGGGCCAGCGCGTCGATGTACTCCCGCATGACCTCGACGGCGCCGTCGCCCTCGAAGTGGTGCATCGTGCCGACGTGCAGCAGGGCGACCGGCTCCGAGAAGTCGATGTAGCGCCGCACCTCCTCGTTGCCGAGCACGGCTTCCGGCTTGAAGATGTCCGCCTCGACCATGTGCGTGAAGTCGTTCTCGACGAGCAGCGCCCGGCCGTGCGCGAGGACCACGGGGTCGTTGTCGACGTAGACGACGGTGTGGTCCTTGTCGATGCGCTGGACGATCTGGTGCGTGTTCTCCGCCGTGGGCAGCCCGGACCCGCAGTCGAGGTACTGCCCGATCTTGGTCTGGCTCGCCAGCATCCGCAGCGCGCGGTTGTGGAAGCCGCGGTTGCCGCGGGCGATGTCGACCGCTTCCGGGACCGCCGCGCGGATCTTCTCCATCACCACGCGGTCGACCTCGTAGTAGTTGTTGCCGCCGAGGAACCCGTCGTAGATCCGCGCGATGCTCGGCCGGGCGGGATCGACTCCCACCGGCGTCTGGCTCGGGGACGGCGTCTCGGACATGGCAACCTCGCAGGACTTCGGCGGGAAGCTGGGCCACCCAGCGTAGTAGTCCGCGTCCGCGCGGTAAACGCGAGGTCAGCCGCTCGGGCGAAGCCGCTGGTCAGGGATGTCGTCCCGGGCGCGCTCGGCGCGTTCGCGGCGCAGCCGGGCGAGGTGCTGCTCGATCCGGCGGTCGAGGTCCCGGGCGGCCTCGGACAGTTCCGTCAGGTCGCGACGGGACGCCGGGTGGCCGACGGCCCCCGTGTCCACTTCGTCCCCTGCCCTGTCCACTACCGGCACCTCCCGGGTCGGATCGGCCTTGACCTCGTCAAAGCGTTACTGCCCCAACCGGCCCTCGCCAAAACAACCGCGGCCGTGAGCCTGGGCACGCCGGTGCGGCCGTCCGGTGGACCGGCCGGGAAATCCCTGGTGTCAATTTTGACCAAGTGGTAGAAATTCAAGGGACCCCGCGACCTCCAGGAGCCGGTGATGAGCGAGCTTTCCGTGCAGCTGTATTCGGTCCGCGACGCCTTCGCGGCCGATCCCGCCGACACCCTGCGGCGGCTCGCCGCCATCGGCTTCACGCGGGTGGAGCCGTACGGCGTCGTCGAGAACGTCGAAGCACTGCGGGCCGGGCTGCCCGCCAACGGCCTGACCGCCCCGACCGCGCACGCCCGCCTGATCGGCGCCGACCAGGCGGCCGTGTTCGCCGCGGCGGCCGAGCTGGGCATCGGCCTGGTCATCGACCCGCTGGTCAAGCCGGAGCAGTGGCAGGACCCGGCCGACATCGCCGCGACCGCCGACGCGCTCAACGCCGCCGCCAAGGTCGCGGCCGAGCACGGCGTGCAGGTCGGCTACCACAACCACTGGTGGGAACTGGAGTCCCGGATCGACGGCCGCAGCGCGTTCGAGGTGTTCGCCGGCCAGCTGGACCCGGCCGTCGCGCTGGAGGTCGACACCTACTGGGCGACCGCGGGCGGCGAGGACGTGCCCGCCCTGCTGCGCCGGCTCGGCGACCGCGTCCGCGCGATCCACGTCAAGGATGGCGGCCTGGCCACCGACGCCACCGGCCAGGTGCCCGCCGGGCAGGGCCGGGTGCCCGTCGCCGACGTGCTCGCCGCGGCGCCGGACGCGCTGCGCGTGGTCGAGTTCGACGCCTACGACGGTGACCTCTTCGAAGCCATCGCCGCCAGCCACGCCTTCCTGACCGGCGCGGGCCGGTGACCGGCGGGCCGGTCGGCGTCGGGATCGTCGGCGCCGGCGTCATCAGCGGCACCTACCTCGAGAACCTGACGAGCTTCCCGGACGTCCGCGTGCTGCGGGTCGCCGACCTCGACACCGCGCGCGCCGCGGCACAGGCGGAGAAGTTCGGCGTTCCGCACTCGGGCACGGTGCCCGAGCTGCTCGACGACGCGGACGTCGAGATCGTCGTCAACCTGACCATCCCGGCTTCGCACGTCGACGTCGGGCTCGCCGCCCTCGAAGCGGGCAAGCACGTCTGGGCGGAGAAGCCCCTGGCCCTCGACCGCCAGACCGGCCGGAAGCTGCTGGATCGCGCGCGGGAGAAGAACCTGCGCGTGGCCAGCGCGCCCGACACCGTTCTCGGCGCGGGGCTGCAGACCGCGCGCCAGGCCGTCGACGCGGGCCGGATCGGACGGCCGCTGACCGCGCTGGCCCTGTTCCAGGTGCCCGGCCCGGAGAGCTGGCACCCGGCACCGGAGTTCCTCTTCCAGGCCGGCGGCGGCCCGCTGCTGGACATGGGCCCGTACTACCTGACGACGCTGGTGCAGCTGCTCGGCCCGATCCGGCGCGTCACCGGGGCCGGGGGCCGGGCGCGCGACACCCGGGTCATCGGGTCCGGGCCGCGGGCCGGGACGGAGTTCCCGGTGACGGTGCCGACGACGGTCACCGCGCTCGTCGAGTTCGAAGCGGGCGGGTCCGCCCAGCTCGTGCTGAGCTTCGACTCGGCGCTCAAGCGCACCGGGTTCGTCGAGCTGACCGGCACGCTCGGCACCGCCGTCCTGCCCGACCCCAACCGGTTCGACGGCTCGACGACACTGCACCTGCCGGGGCACGCCGAACCGGAAGAGCTGACGCCGCACGGACACGCGGCGTCGCGCGGCACGGGCGCGCTCGAACTGGCGCGGGCGATCCGCGCGGGCGTGCCGGAACGCGCGTCCGGCGAGCTGGCCTACCACGTGCTGGACGCGATGCTGGCGATCGACGAGTCCCTCACGCGGGGCCAGACGGTCGAGGTCGCGAGCACCGTGGACGTCCCGCCCGCGCTGCCGGCGGGCTGGGACCCGCACGCGAAGACCCTCTAGAGCGGGACGGTGAGCAGGTTCTGCAGGTAGAAACGCAGCGATCCGACCAGGTCCACGTCGCCGGGGACCGTCAGCCACTGCACCTGCAGGCCGTCCATCAGCGCGATGAACGTCAGCGTCGCCAGCCCGGGGTCGACGCCGTCGCGCAGTTCGCCGCGCGCCGCGAGGACCGCGAAGGACTCGTGCACGCCTTCGCGCGCGGCCCGGTAGTGGCGCACGAAGTACTCGTGCGCCGGGTGGTCCGGGGCGACGGCCTCGGCGGCGAGCCGGGAGTAGAGGTCGACGATGCCGGGGTGGCGGACGTTGTGCTCGGCGAGCGCGACGAAGTGGCGCAGCACCTCGAGGCCGGGCGGCACCGTCAGCTGCTCGCGCTCGGAGTCTTCGGCGTCGCGCCGTTCGAGGACGGCCGCGAGCAGGGCCTCCTTGGTCGGGAAGTAGTACAGGAGGCCGGCGTGCGAAATCCCGACGCGCTTGGCGATCTCGCGCAGCGACGAGCCGTGGTAGCCGAGTTCGCCGTACGCCGCGGCCGCCGCCGTGATGATGTCCTCGCGGCGGATCCGGCCCTTCAGGTAGCCCCCGGTCACGGGGTCGCGGTGGTCTCGGCGGCGTGCACGGCACCATCATGCCGCAGCGGTGTTTCGCACAAGCGACGTGAGCGGACGAACAAGTCGGTTGTGCGAATGTTCGCGGCTTGCGAGCATCGCGGTGTGAAGAGCGCGGAACGGCATCGCATCATCGTGGAGCGCCTGCGCGGCGCCGACCAGGTGGCGGTCGCGGAACTGGCCTCGGCGACCGGCGCGTCGGAGATGACCGTGCGCCGCGACCTCGACCACCTGGCCGCGAGCGGGGTCCTGCGGCGGGTGCACGGCGGAGCCGTGCCGGCGTCGCCGTCCGGGATCGAGCCGCCGTTCGCCGCCCGCGCGACGGCCGCGGTCGCGGCGAAGCGGGCCATCGCGGTCGCGGCGGCCGAGCTGATCCGCGACGGCGAAACGATCGTCCTCGACAGCGGCACGACCGCCTTGGAACTGGCGCGGCTGCTGCGCGGGCGCCCGGTCACCGTGATGCCGCTTTCCCTGCACGCGGCCCGGGAGCTGGCCGACGACGGGGGAGTCCGGCTGCTCCTGCCGGGTGGCGAGCCGCGGCCGGGGGAGCAGGCCCTGGTGGGCCCGCTGACCGTCGCGTCGCTGCGCGCCCTGCGCTTCGACGTCGCCGTGCTGAGCCCCTGCGCGTTCGGCCTCGACGCCGGGCTCACCGCGTTCGACCTGGGCGACGCCGAGGTCAAGCGGGCGGCCCTCGACGTCGCGGCCCGGGCGATCGTGCTCGCCGACGGCGCCAAGTGGGGCCGCGCCGCGCTCGCCCACGTCTGTCCCGCCGACCGCGCGGACGTAGTGATCACCGACCCGGGCGCGCCCGAGGACCAGCGCACGGCGCTGGCCGGCCTCGGCGTGCTCGTGCACGTCGCCGTCCCCTTGGAGAACCGATGACGACCGCCCCGCCCCGCCCGCGCGCCGCCCGGTTCGCGACCTTCATGTTCTTCGGCCTCAACGGGTTCGCGATGGGCATGTGGGTCGTGCACATCCCGAACGTCGAGCGCGCGGCCGGCATCTCGCACAGCACACTGGGCGCGTTGCTGCTGGTGCTCGGCGGTGCGGCGTTCGCGGGCATGCAGATCTCCGGGCCGCTCGTCGACCGGCTCGGCCACCGCCGCCTGGTCCCGGCGGCCGGGGTGCTGCTCGGCCTGGCCCTGTGCGGCCCGGGGTTCGCGAACTCGTGGTGGTCGCTGGGCCTGACGCTCGTCCTGTTCGGCTTCGGCAACGGCGCGATCGACGTCGGGATGAACTCCCACGCCGTGGTGGTGGAGCGGGCATACCCGCGCCCGATCATGGCGGCCTTCCACGCGATGTGGTCGATCGGCGGCGCGTTCGCCGCGGTCATCGGCGCGGCGACGCTCGGCGCGGGCGTGTCGACCGGCGTGACGCTCACCGGCACCGGCCTGCTGTGCGTGCTGCTTTCGCTGGTGTCGGCGCGGTTCCTGATGGAGCCGTCGGACGCGCCTGCGGTCGCTGCCACCGAGTCCGAGGCCGCGCCGGCCCGCCGCCGCACGCCGGGTCGCGTGGTGTGGCTGCTCGGGTTGCTGGCGCTGGCGCTGATGCTGTCGGAGGGCGTGGCGAACGACTGGGCGGCACTGCACATGGAGAAGGTCCTGGGCACGTCGTCCTCGACGGCGGCGCTGGCCTACGGCGCGTTCGCGGTGGCGATGACGACCGGCCGGTTCCTGACCGACCGCGTCGCGGCCTGGGCCGGCCCGGCGGCGATCGTCCGCTACGGAGCGACGCTGGCGGCGGTGGGACTGACGACGGCCGCGGCGGCGCCGTGGGTGCCGCTGTCCCTGGTGGGCTGGGCGCTGTTCGGGCTGGGCCTGTCGGGCGGCGTCCCGCAGCTGTTCACGGCGGCGGGCAACCTGGACACGCGGGCGTCGGGGGCGTTGATGGCCCGGGTGGTCGGGCTGGGGTACGTGGGCCTGCTGGCGGGTCCGGCGCTCATCGGCGGGCTGACGCGGTGGATGCCGCTGAACGTCACCTTCGCGGTGCCGGTGGTGCTGTGCGTGCTGGCGGCGGTGTTCGCCGGGGTGCTGAACCCGAAACCGGAACCGGCGGAGCAGCCCGTCGGCTGAGGCCGGGCTAGGGGAGGTGCGCGCGTTCCGCGCCGACGGCCGGTTCGGTGTGCACGACGACCGCGGCCAGCCGCGGGATCGTGTGCACCAGCCGGTGCTCCACGGCGTGCGCGAGCACGTGGGCTTCCCCGACCGTCAGGTCCGCCGCGACGGTCACCGCCAGCTCGGCCCGCAGCTGGTGCCCGATCCACCGCATCCGCAGGTCATGGGCGCCGAGCACGCCCTCGACGTCCAGAGCCGTCCGCTCGGCCAGCTCCACCGACGCCGGGTCGACGGCGTCCAGCAGCCGCCGGAACACCTCCTTCGCCGCGTCGCGCAGCACGAACACGATCGCGAGCGTGATGCCGAGCCCGACGATCGGGTCCGCCGCCGGGAAGCCGAACGCCACCCCGGCCGCACCCGCGACGACGGCCAGTGACGTGAAGCCGTCCGTGCGGGCGTGGACCCCGTCGGCGACCAGCGCGGCCGAGCCGATCTCCCGCCCGACCCTGATCCGGTACCGCGCGACGAGCTCGTTGCCGGCGAAGCCGATCACCCCGGCCACCGCGACCACCCACGGGTGGCCGACCGGCTGCGGATCGAGCAGCCGCAGGACGGACTCGTACCCGACGAGCACCGCCGAGGCGGCGACGACCAGCACGACGACCACCCCGGCCAGGTCTTCCGCGCGGCCGAGGCCGTAGGTGTAGCGGCGCGTCGCCGCCCGCCGGCCGAGCAGGAAGGCGATGCCGAGCGGGACGGCGGTCAGCGCGTCGGCGAAGTTGTGGATGGTGTCGCCGAGCAGCGCGACCGACCCGGTGACGAGCACGAGGACCAGCTGCGCGACGGCGGTGGCGAGCAGCGCGGCGAACGACCACCCCAGCGTGCGCAGGCCGCGCCGGCTGGTTTCGAGGGCGTGGTCGACCCGGTCGGCGCTGTCGTGGCTGTGTCCGTGCCCGAATCGGTGTCCATGCCCGTGTCCCATGCTACGAGTCTATCTGCGCACACACGCAGATACGCAAGTAGTAAGGTCACGGCATGCACGCGTCGCTGCCGGAGTTCGACATGCCCACCGACGAGCAGGTCCACCTGGCCGCGGAGTCGTTCCGCCTGCTCGCCGACCCGACCCGCATCAAGGTCCTGTGGGCGCTGCTGCAGGGCGAGTCCTCGGTGGCGTGCCTGGCGGAGCTGGCGGGCGCGGCCCCGACGGCAGTCAGCCAGCACCTGGCGAAGCTCAGGCTGGCGGGCCTGGTGAAGGGCCGCCGCGAGGGCACGTTCGTCTACTACTCGGCGGCCGACAACCACGTGCGCGGCCTGCTGGCCCAGGCGCTGCACCACGCGGACCACCTGGACCGCGACCTCCCGGCCGAGCACGCCCACCGGCCTTAGCCGATCGGCTCCTGCAGCTCCGTCACCCAGTCCGCCGGATCCTCCGGGCAGTCCAGGTACAGCTCGCGCTGCGGCCCGGCCGAGGTGAACCCGTGGTCGTCGATCCACCGGACCAGCGCCTGCCAGCTCGGCAGCACGCCGTCGATCGCGCCGCGGTGGACCAGCGTCGCCGCGCGGACCGGGGGGAGGTCCGCCACCGTGAGGCCGTTGAGGTCGCCCGGGCCCGCCGACGCCGGAACCGCCGCGTGCACCACGACCTCGTCCTCCGCGCGCTGTTCGTAGTAGCACGTCAGCCGGCCCGCCGGGGTGACGTCCGCCGCGGGAAGACGACGGCCCAGCTCCGCGCACAGCGGGCGCACCACCGGGCCGATCGCCTCCGGCGCGAACCCCGCCGCCACGCCCGTCAGCTCCACCACCCGCATCGCGGGCAGCTCCTTGACGACGACGTCGGGGGCACGACCTTCTTCCTCGATCGTCCGCAGCCGCGCCTCGACCTGGGTGAGCCGCGCCGCGCCTTCCGCCAGCGCGGCTTCCAGTTCCGCCCGGCGCAGCGTGAGCATGCCGCGCACCTGCTCGGCCGAAACGTCGTCGGCCAGCAGCGTCGCCACCTGGTCGAGGGTGAACCCGAGGTCCTTCAGCGCGACGATCCGGTTGAGCCGCGCCAGCTGGCTCGCCGTGTAGCTGCGGTAACCGGTCGCGGGGTCGACGCGCGCCGGCCGCAGCAGCCCGAGCGCGTCGTAGTGGCGCAGCATCCGGACCGACACCCGGCCGTGGCGGGCGAAGTCGCCGATCGAGAACACCGCCCGATCATTCCGCAGGCGGGACGAACCCGCCGACGACGTCCGCGGCGAGTTCGGCGAACGTGATCGCGGTGTCGTCCTCGTGCGCCGGCCCGACCACCTGCAGCCCGGCCGGCAGCGCGCCCCCGGCCGGCGCGCTCACCGCGGGCAGCCCGGGCAGCGACGCCTGCGCGATCCAGAACACCTGGTCGTCGTAGCGGTGCCGGTCGTCGTGCGGGAACGCCGTCGTGAACACGGTCGGGCAGAGGAAGACGTCGACGTCGGCGAAGTACCGGCCCCACGCCGCTCCCGAGGCCGCCCGCTGCCGCTCCTGCTCGTCCGCGCCGGCCGGTTCGCGGCCTTCCTGCGCGGCGAAGAACCACTCGACCTGGAAACCGAACGCCTCCGCCTGGACGACCGGATCGACGTCCTCCGGCCAGCCTTCCCGAACCCGCACGCCGGCCCGGGCCAGCGCGTCGACGGCGTCCGACAGGATCTTGCCGACCTCGCCGGTCACCGGGCAGCCCGGATCGTCGAGGACGACGCCGACGCGGAAGTCCGGCAGCCTCGACCGGCGTGAGGGCGTTCCCGGCCCGCCGGTGACGCTCAGCGCGAGCCGCAGGTCGGCGGCCGAGCGGGCCAGGGGACCGACGGCCGACGGGAACTCCCGGACGGGATCGGCGAAGGGGCCGGGCGGCTGGAAACCCCGCAGCGGCACGGTTCCCGGGGTCGGCTTGAGGCCGTAGACGCCGCAGTACGCGGCCGGGATCCGGATCGACCCGGCCAGGTCCGAGCCGTACTCCAGAAAGGACAGTCCGGCGGCGAGCGCGGCCGCCGCGCCGCCGCTCGACCCGCCCGGCGTCCGGGAGTGGTCCCGCGGGTTCAGCGTCCGTCCGTAGACCGGGTTTTCGGTCCGGCCGAAGTCGGCGAGCATGTGGTGCACGTTCGACTTGCCGACGACGATCGCGCCCGCCGCCTGCAGCCGTTCGACGACCGTGGCGTCCCGGTCGGCGACGCGGTCCGCGAACGCCGGCTCGCCCCAGGTCGTGGCCAGCCCGGCGACGGCGAAGGCGTCCTTGACGGTCATCGGGACGCCGTGCAGCGGCCCGCCGGTCGTCGTGTCGGCCTTCGAAGCGGCTTCCAGCGCGAAGTCGCACCGGGTCGCGACGACGGCGTTGACGTCGGAGGCGTCGATGCGGGCGAAGAGCTGCTCGGTCAGTTCGCGGGCCGAGAGCGCGCCCCGGCGGATGTCGGCGGCCACTTCGGTGGCGGTGCGGAAGAACGTCATGAGTCCGGGATAGCGGCTGACACGGTGTCAGGGTCAACCGGCCGGTTTCCGCGCCAGGTCGCGGTGGTAACCACCGGTGATCACCGTCCGGGCCGCGGACGGCGATGCGCAGCGAAGGGAAGACCGATGTCGACCGCAGCTCGCCTGACCGCACCCCCGGCGCCGCCCGAACCGATCCCGCCGGATCCCGTCGTCCCGGATCCGTCGCTGCCCGGCCCAGGCCCGGACCGGCCGGCTCCCGAGCCCGGCACACCCGTCCCGGACCCGTTGCCGCCGGAACCGCAGCCCGGCCCGGAGCGACGCTGAATACGAGAAACAGATGATATGAGTTTCATATGATCTCGTGTACGGTCGTGGCATGACAACAGCGCAGAACTACCGGCGGATGGTCAACGCCGGGAACAAGATCGTCGTGGGCCTGCAGCGGCTGGGTGTCGCGTTCGGCCCGATGCAGCTGCTCACCGTCCCCGGACGGCGCACGGGCGTCCCGCGCACGTTCCCGATCGCGGTCATCCCGATCGACGGCGACCGCTACATCTTCCAGGCCTACCCGAAGGCGGCCTGGGTCGCGAACGCCCGGGCGGCGGCCGAGGTGACGCTCACCCGCGGCCGCCGCACGTCGGCGGCCCGCCTGACGGAGGTCCCGGTGGAGGAGCGGCGCCCGCTCCTGCGCGAGCTGGTGGCGAACAGCCCGGCCAGCGTGGGAAAGCGGCTGGTGACCACGGGCCTCGCGGACGCGGCGACCCCGGACGCCGCCGCCGCGGCGGCGGAGCGCATCGCGGTGTTCCGCATCGAGCCGATCCGGTGAGCCGGCCCGAGCCGCCGGCGACGATCCGTGCGGGTCGTCCGCGACGCCCGGGCGTCACAAGCCGGTCAGCTCGGCCTCGCTCGCGAACGCCCGCAGGACCTGCTCGGCGGCGGCGCGCGCGGCGGGACCCGGGTGGATCGTGCGGTCGCCGTCGGGCTGCGGCGCCGGGGCCCCGGCCATCAGCTCCACCAGCGCGACGGCGAGCTCGCGCACCTTGACGTTGAACTGCTGGCTCGCCCGCCGCAGCGTCGCCCAGGCCTCGTCGGGGTCGCAGCGGCGCAGGGCGATGACGATGCCCTTTGCTTCCTCCAGCGCGGCTCGCGACTGCAGCAGGTCCAGGATCTGCTCGGTCCGGTCCGGCTGGGCCGCTTCGGCCACGACCAGTGCCATCGCCGTGAACCTTTCGTGGCGCCGCAACACGTTCAGCGTCTCTTCGGTGGCGGGCCGGTCGAGCGTCACCGACAGCACCAGCCTGCCGTCGGCGCCCCAGGGCGCGGGCAGTGCCGCGACGCCCTGGACGCGCGGCCAGTCGGCCGCCGGCCCGGGGTGGTGCCCGAGCAGGCCGTCCAGGGTGAGCGACGGCCAGCGTTCGTCGGCGAAGACGTCGCCGGTGACGACCGGTTCGCCGGTATGGGCGGCCGTCGGGACCGGGCCGCCGAACCGGTCCAGCTGGGCCGGGACGAAGGTGGCCGCGAGCCCGCGGGTGGCGACCGCGTGCAGTGGCTTTCCGTGGTGGTGCACGGAAACAGCCGCGCCGAGGGCGCCCGGCACGTCGGCGGCGATCCGCTCCAGGAGCTCTTCGAACAGCGCGGTCGCCGGCGCGCGCTCGCCCGTGATGGGTCTTTCGGTGGTCACGCGATTCTCCTCCGACGTCGTGAAGACCGGGTCCGGGCGCGGTGCCCGGACCCCGCCTTCTCCGAGGTCAGGCCGTGATTTCCCGGTGGTCGCGGGAACCGGTGAGAGGGAACCGGTCGCGGACCGGGCCGGTGCGCGTCACCATGGGGTCACCTCCGGGAAGTCGACGGGCTCTGGCGTCACCAGGTGCTTTTGTTCTAACATGTCGTCATAACGATGACAAGATATGGGTCGTCGAAAGGATGACAAATGGACGTGAGCGATCCCGCCGGTGCCCTGCGCCGGATCCACGAGGTGGTCGCGGCCGCCCGCGCGGGCTCGGCGGACCAGGATCGGCTGCTGTCCGCACTGGCCGGCCTGCGCGTGCTGCGCGAGGAGCTCGCCGGCTGGGAGCCGGAGCTGATCACCGCGGCTCGCGCGGCGGGCACCAGCTGGGTGGCGCTGGCGCCGGCGCTGGGCGTGGCGAGCCGCCAGGCCGCGGAACGGCGCTACCTGCGGCTGCAGCCGTCGAACACGGGCGAGAAGACGGGCGAGGCCCGGGTCGACGCGGAGCGCGACCGCCGGGCGGGCGACCGCGCGGTCGCCGACTGGGCGCGCCGCAACTCGGCGATCCTGCGCCAGCTCGCCGGCCGGGTGAGCGCCTTGGACGGCCTCGGCCCGGCGGCACAGGCGAGCGTGGACCGGCTGGGAGCGGCCTTGGGCGACGACGACCCGGCGACGCTGCTGCCGCCGTTGGCCGCGGCTCGGCCGCACCTGGCCGTCGAGCACGCCGGGTTGGCGGCGCAGCTGGGGGAGATCTCGGAGCAGGCGGACCGCCTTCGCCGCACCGCGGCCGGGAACCGGCGGGCCAAGGACTGATGTCTGAGCCGGGGCGGCACCGGGTACCACCCCGGCATGGACGACAAGATCCCCGATCGGACGGAAACCCGCGCCGAGCTGCTCCCGGAAGAGCAGGCCGCCGACAGCGCCGATCCCGAAGCCCAGGCCCGCGAAGTGCTCCGGGACTCCGACCGCCGGACCGAGGACCCCGAGCCCACCCTGCGCCGCCGCCCCGAGGAAACCGCCTGACTACACCGTCGTCAGCGCCGAGGGCGCACGCGCCTCGCCGCGCAGCATCAGCACCGCGAGCAGCCCGAACGCGGCCACGACGGCGAAGAAGTAGAACCCCCACGGGTACGCGACCCCGGCGGTGACGAGCGCGCCGGTCACGAACGGCCCGAGGATCGACCCGAGCCGCCCGACCGCCGACGTCAGCCCGAGCGCGGTACCCCGGGCCTGCGCCGGGAACGCCTGGGCCACGTACCCGTAGATCAGCACCTGCGCGGAGAACACGAACACGCCGGTCAGCAGCACGACCGCGTTGAGCACGAACGCGTTCCCGATCTTCAGGCTCAGCGCCGCGAGCAGCACCGCGCCCGCGCCGAACCAGATCCGGGCGATCGGCCGGATCCCGAACCGGTCGGCGATCGTGCCGGCCAGGACCAGCCCGAGCACCGCGCCGATGTTGAGCACCAGCAGCAACGTGATCGACGTCGAGATCGGGTAGCCCGCCGTGCGCATCAGCTGCGGCAACCACGTGTTGAGCCCGTAGACCAGCAGCAGCCCCATGAACGACCCGGTCCACACCGCGATGCTGATCCGCCGGAACCGCGCGCCCAGCAGGTCGCGCAGGCCGACGCGCTCGGCCGCCGCGTCCTGGCGGGACGCGAGGTAGGCGGCCGACTCCGGCAGCTTCCACCACATCAGCGGCACGGCCAGCAGGCCGACGATCCCGCCGCCGTAGAACAGCAGGTGCCAGTCGTCCTTCGCGTACAGCGCCAGGATCGACGTCAGCACCGCGCCGACGTGGTAGCCGGTCATCGTGAACGTGCTCGCGCTGGCCCGCCGCCGCGCCGGGAGGTTCTCCGACATCACGGTCAGCGCCACCGGCATGCACGCGCCGAGGCCGAGCCCGGCGACGAACCGGAAGATCCCGAACGCCGCCACGTTCGGCGCCAGCGGCGTCAGCAGGGTGAACAGCGAGAACAGCAGCACCGAGCCGATGAGCATGCCGCGACGGCCGAAGCGGTCGGTGAGCGGGCCGAGGCAGGCCGCGCCGACCGCCACGCCGACCAGCGACACGGTGGCGACCGCCGTCGCGCCGGCCGCGGTGAAGCCGAGGTAGCCGCTCTTCAGCAGGGTCGGGATGGTGGCGCCGAGCGCGACCAGGTCGTAGCCCTCGAGCAGGACGGTCAGCCAGCAGAGGACCGCCGTCCACACGGGACGGGCGGGAGACGTCGTCATTGTCGTACTCCTGGGGGAATGGAATCAGAAGGGGTAGCCCGCGATGTCCGCGCGGACCGTCAGCCACTGGGTCTCGGTGAAGGCCTCGATGTTGGCCTGGGCGCCGCCGAAGCGGGAGCCGTTGCCGGAGTCGCCGACACCGCCGAACGGCGCGGTGGGCTCGTCGCCGACGGTCTGCTCGTTGATGTGCACCTTGCCCGAGCGCACCTCGTCGGCCAGCGTCATCGCGGTGCCGACGTCGCCGAGGATGCCGACCGACAGGCCGTACTCGGAGTCGTTGACCAGCCGCGCGGCCTCGTCCAGGTCGCGGTAGGCCCGCACCGGCGCGACCGGGCCGAAGATCTCTTCGCGCCAAGCGGGTGTGTCGTCGGAAAGTCCGAAGAGGACGGTCGGCGGGTAGTACGGCGCGTCGGGCTTGCCGCCCGCGACGACCGTCGCGCCCGCCGCGACACTCCGGTCGACGACGTCGGTGACGTGCGCGAGCTGCCGGTCGTCGATGATCGGGCCGAGCGCGACGTCGCCGGCGGCGGGGTTCCCGACCGGCAGCCGCCGCGCCTTCTCCGCGAGGGCTTCGACGTATTCGTCCACTTGGGACTCGTGCACGAGGTGACGCCCGGTCGTCATGCAGATCTGACCCTGGTGCAGGAACGAGCCGAACGCGCCGGCGGACGCGGCCTTCGCGACGTCGGCGCCCGGCAGCACGACGAGCGCGTTGTTCCCGCCCAGTTCCAGGTGCACGCGCTTGAGTGCCCGCGCGGCGGCCTCGCCGACCTTGCGGCCGGCGGCCGTCGAGCCGGTGAACGACACGACCGACACCTCCGGCGCGTCGACCACCGCGGCGCCGACGGCGGCGTCCCCGGGCAGCAGGTGCAGCAGGCCCTCGGGCAGCCCGGCCTCTTCGAAGACGCGCACCAGGCTCACCCCGCCGGAAACCGCGGTGCGCAGGTCCGGCTTGAGCAGCACGGCGTTGCCGAGCGCGAGCGCGGGCGCGACCGAGCGGATCGCCAGGATCAGCGGGAAGTTGAACGGCGAGATCACCGACACCACCCCGGCCGGGACGCGCCGGGCCAGCGACCAGCGCGGTTCGCCGGTGCTCAGCACTTCGCCGCGCGGGTGGGTGGGCAGGGCCGCGGCCTCGAAGCAGATCCCGGCCGCCATCTCCGTCTCGATCCCGGCCTTGGGCCGGGTCGAACCGGCTTCGCGGACGATCCAGTCCTGCACCTCGGCGGCGTGTGCCTCCCAGAGCTCACCGGCGCGACGCAGCACCGCGGCGCGCTCGGCAGGCTTGCGCCGGGCCCAGTCGCGCTGGGTCTTCGCCGCCGCGATCGCGGCCGCGGCGACGTCGTCCGGCGTCGCGATGCCCACGCCGCCCAGGGTTTCCCCGGTGGCCGGTTCGACGACCGGGTGGGTCCCGCCGGAACCGTGGACGAAGTCTTTCTCGAGCAAGGTCATGGTCACTCCGGGGAGGTCGGTTCGGTGTCGACCTGGATCAGCCGCGGGCCGTCCGGGATCGTCTTGAGCTCGGTGTGCAGGTGGTCGAGGTCGGTGACAGTGGTGGCGGAAACGCCGTAACCGGCGGCGATGGCGGTGAAGTCCAGGCCGGGGATCTCGGTGCCCGGCACGTCCGGCGTCCCGAGCAGCTCCCCGAACCACTGCAGCGCGCCGTAGACACCGTTGCGCAGGATCACGAACGTGACCGGGACGCGGTAGTGCGCCGCTGTCCACAGCGCCGTGATGCCGTAGTTGGCCGAGCCGTCGCCGATGACGCCGACGACCGGGCGGTCCGGGCTGCCCAGGGCCACGCCGACCGCGGCGGGCAGGCCGAAGCCGAGGCCCCCGGCGGCGGGGAAGAAGTACGAGCCCTCGCGGCGCAGGTCCAGCTGGCGCCACCAGGCCGAGTTCGTCGAAGTCGATTCGACGACGTAGCGGGTGTCGTCCAGCTGGGTTTCGCGCAGCGCCGCGAAGACCTGCTCCGGGTGCAGCGCCGTCGTGCCGGCCTTCGGCTCCGGGTTCGCGGTGAAGCCGCTGGGGGAGGTCCGCGCGGGCACGCGGGCCAGCAGCGCTTCGATCACCGGCGCGGGGTCGGCGACCAGCGCTTCGCCCATCGGCGCGCGGGCCGCGGCGCCGACGTCGTCGGTCACCTGGACCAGCCGCGTGCCTTCCGGCAGGTACGCGCCCGGCACGTACTGGTGGTAGCGGAACACCGGCGCGCCGAGCACGAGCACGATGTCGTGCCCGGTCAGCGCGTCCGAGACCGGTGCGATGCCGGCCGGGAGCACGCCGCGGAAGAGCGGGTGCCGGTTGGGGAAGGGCAGCCGGTGCGGCGACGGCGCCACCCAGGTCGGCAGCCCGAGGTGCTCGGCGAGCGCGACAGCCCGGTCGAACAGGCCCGTCGCGTCGAGGTCCCCGCCCAGGACGAGCGCGGGGTTCTTCGCCGCGGCGACGCTCTTCGCGAGCTCGTCGAGCTGAGCCTCGTTCGGTGCCAGGCCCCTGCTCACGCTTCGGTCCAGCGTGATGGACGCGTTCGCGTCCAGCTCGGCACCCCAGTCGTCGTAGGGCACCGAGAGGTAGCTCGGGCCCCGGTGCAGCTCGGCTTCGAACACCGCCTGGGCGAGCGACCGCGGGACGTCTTCGGCGCAGCTCGGCTCGCCGGACCAGACGGCCAGGGGACGCATCAGCTGCGTGGCGTCGACGTTGGCGAGCATCGCCTCCATGCCGATGGCCGCCCGCACCTGCTGGCCGGCGGTGAGCACCAGGGGAGAGCGCGAGTAGACGGCGTTGGTCAGCGCGCCCATCGCGTTGCCCGACCCGGCGGCGGCGTGCAGGTTCACCAGCACCGGGCGGCCGGTCGCCTGGGCGTAGCCGTCGGCCATCCCGACGACGGCGCCTTCGTGCAGGCCGAGGACGTACCGGAAGTCGTCCGGCAGCTCGGCGAGGAACGGCAGCTCGTTCGAGCCGGGGTTGCCGAAGATCGTGGTCAGGCCACGGCGGTGCAGGAACTCGTGGGCCAGTCGGCGGGCGCTGGGCATGCGCGGGTCCTCTCGGGCGGGTTGGCCCAGACCCTAGGGAGCGCACGGCCCTGTGTTCCAATAAATGTTGGCAGGTATCCACATAGATGGGATCGATGATGCGGGACTTCGACCTCAACCTCGTGCGCACGTTCGTGCTGCTCTACGAGACCCGCAGCGTGACCGCGACGGCCGAGTCCCTGCACGTCACGCAGCCGACGATCAGCTACAGCCTGCAGAAGCTGCGGCGCCGGTTCTCCGACGAGCTGTTCCGCCGCACGGGCGGCGGCCTGGTGCCGACGACGACCGCCCGCGCGCTCTACGAACCCCTGCGCAGCGCGCTGTCCGGGATCGAGACGGCGGTCAGCGGCGCGTGGTCGTTCTCGCCTTCGACGGCCCGGGCGGCGTTCACGCTGTGCCTGTCGGACCTGGGGGAGATCTCGCTGCTGCCACGCCTGATGGCGGCGCTGCCCGCGCGGGCACCCGGCGTCACGCTCACCGTCCGGCCGCTGGACGTCGACCGTGCGGCCGACCAGCTGGGCCGCGGCGAGATCGACGCGTTCATCGCGTCCCCGCTGATCAGCTCGCAGCGCGTGGCGCGGGTCCCGCTGTTTTCCGAGGGGTACCTGGGAATGGTGTCTCGCGACCACCCCCGCCTGGGCGCGTCGGTGGGGTTCGAGGAGCTGGCGGCGGAACGCCACGTGACGGTGTTCGGCCCGACCGGCCACGACGGCCCCCGCCGCGCGCTGGAAGCGTGCGGGTTGCTCGACCGGGTGGTCCTGGAGGTGACCCGGTTCGCGGCCCTGCCGTACCTGGTCCAGGACGGTGAGCTGGTGGCGATGGTGCCGCGCCTGGTGGCGGAGATGTTCGCGGCCGAGCACCGCGTCCGGCTGTTCGAGCTGCCGATGGACGTGGAGCCGGCGCAGGTTTCGGTGTACACGCGCCACACGCACGCGCGCAGTCCGGCACAGCATTGGCTTGTGACATTCATGCGCGAAGTGCTCCGCTGATTTAACACGCATTTTTCATGGCGCCCATTTCGCGCCGAAAGATCTGGGCCGAACGTGTAGTGCTTCGTGCGGAACCGATCCAGTGCTGCCTAGGGTCGATCACGGCCCTGACAACCGAACTAGGGAGGAATCCGGTGAAGCTCGTCCGCCTGGTCAAGAAAGCGCTTCCCAAGAAGAGCCTGAAGGCGTACGCCTGGTACGGCTGGATCTGATCACCGCGGCCGGTCCCGGTCACCGGGACCGGCCCGTTTCTCCCCGAGGAGTGCCGCACGTGGTCATCGCCCCCGCCCACCGCGAGGTCGTCTTCGCGCCCCGCCTCGACCAGCTGCTGCGAGACCACCGCGACGGCGGGCTCTTCCGGCTCGAACCGGACACCGTCGGGATCGCGGACCCGGAGCTGATGGACGCCGTCCTGCGCGCCCGCCCGGCCAACGCCGAGGAACGGCCGACGTTCAAGCCGGTGCTGGGCCGCGCGGTCACCCGCGCCGAGTCGGCGAGCCTCATGCAGGCACTGGGCGCGGACGTCCGGGCGGCGCTGAAACGGCCCGCCGACCGCCCCGACCTCACCGGCGCGTGGCCGGCCGTGCCGCACGACTACCTCCGCCGGTTCGTCTTCGGGCCGGAGCTCCGCCGGTTCCGCGTGCTCGTCGACCGGCGCCTGGAGCTGACGCCGAAGCTGACGTGGTCGGCCGTCACCGCCGGCGCCGCGCTGGTCCGGCCTCCCGCGCCCGGAGTGCCGTTGTCCACCCTCGCGCGGCAGGTCGTGGCCGCCGAAACCCTGGCCGAGCGGCGCTTCCGGATGTATCTCTACCGCCGGGTCGCCGGGCCGATCTGCTTCACGGTCGCCGCGCTGGTGACCAACGCGGTCTGGCTGGGCGCGCCGTTCGACGACGACGTCCCGAACGAGCACGTCATCAACGAGGCGCTGCGGCTGCTGCCGCCGTCGTGGAACATCCTGCGCGTCCGCTCGCCGGAGTTCGCCGACGTCGACGCTCGCATCACGCCGGGCGACGACGTCCTGCTGCTGCCGCTGCTGAGCCACCGCTCACCGAAGCTCTGGGAGGCGCCGGACGAGTTCCGGCCGCGGCGCTGGGCGGAGCTCGACGCCGACCACCACCCGGGCTACCTGCCGTTCGGGCACGTCAGCGAACGCTGCTGGGGCCGGCACCTGGTGCTGCCGCTGGCGAGCCGCCTGCTCGACGTCGTCCGCGCCGAAGGCCTGGTGCCCGACCCGTCGCGCACCCGCGCGCGCGTCGAGCTCGACGGCCTGCTGGAGCTGGCCGACGTGAAGATCGTCAGCCGGCGTCGCAGCGGGCGCCGTTGAGGGTGAACGCCGTGGGCGCGGGATTGCCGTGGTCGAAGGCGCCGTTCAAGCCGGTGCTGACGGTCGCGCCCGGGGCGAGGGTGGCGTTGTAGGACTCGGCGTTCACCGTGACGCGGCTGCCGCTCTGGCTGTACTTGCCGTCCCAGCCGTGGGTGACCCGCTGACCGGCGGTGAACGTCCAGGACAGCGTCCACGGCGAGAGCGTCGCGCTGCTCTTGTTGGTGATGGCGACGCCCGCGGTGAAGCCGTCGTTCCACTGGTCCGTCACGGAAAAGCGCACGACGCACGGCGCGGTTTCGACCGGGGCGGGCGGCGGCTGCGGCTTGGACTCGGCCGGTGACGTCGCGGTTTGCCGCAGCACGGTCGGGATCGGCGTGGGAGTCGGTTTCACGGGGATCGGCGTCGTCGGACGCGGAGTCGTCGTCGCCGGCGCGAGCGGGCCCGGGCCGAGCGCCGCCTGCCGTCCCGGGGAACTTTCGGAGGTGACCGCGATGAGTACGAGGCTGCCGACCACCACGACGGCGCCCGCGACCGCGGAAACCCACCGGATCCGCCGGCCGGCCCGCTGCTGGTCCGCGGCCGCTTCCCGCGCCCGCTGCTCGAGGCGTTCCCGGTAGCCGTCGCCGGTGTCCTCTTCGCGAGCGGGCGTGGCTTCGGGCGGCCCGCCGAGCGAGCGCGGCGTCGCCCCGGTCTCCCGGAGCAGCTCGGCGACCGAGATCTCGTCGTCCTGCCGCCGATCGGCGCGCGCCATCCTGATCCTCCAGTTCTGCGGCCCGACCGGCGAATCCTAGGAAGCCGCGGCGGCCTTGTAAACCGTGTGCACGCCGCGTGCACCCGCCGTGCACGAGACGCTGATGTCCCGGCGGTTCCCTGGGGCGGTGGCCGGAACACCCCGGCCCGAGCCCAGGAGGTTCCCGATGTCCGACCAGAAGATCATCGCCGTCGTCGGCGCGACCGGCCAGCAGGGTGGCGGCCTGGCCCGCGCGATCCTCGACGACCCGGAGCAGCGGTTCGCCCTGCGCGCGCTCACGCGCAACCCGGACTCGGCGGCCGCGCAGGCGCTGGCCGCCCGCGGCGCCGAAGTCGTCGCCGCGGACCTCGACGACGAAGCGAGCCTCACGAAGGCCCTCGAAGGCGCGTACGGCGCCTACCTGGTCACCGCGTTCTGGGAGTACAACTCCGTCGAACGCGAGCAGCAGCAGGCCCGCGCGATGGCGGCGGCCGCGAAGGCGACGGGGCTGCGGCACGTGATCTGGTCGACCCTGCCGGACACGCGCCTGCACCTGCGCGACGACCGCGTGCCGACGCTCCACGAGCGGTACAAGGTCCCGCACTTCGACGGCAAGGCCGAGGCCGAGCGGTACTTCGTCGAGGCGGGCGTGCCGACGACGTTCCTCTCGACGACGTTCTACTTCGAGGCCTTCGTCGACTTCTTCCGCCCGGTCCGCGACGACGACGGCGTCCTCGCGCTGCACCTGCCGATGGGCGAGGCGCGCCTGCCGGGTATCGCGGCGGAGGACATCGGGCGCACCGCGTTCGGCGTCTTCGCGCAGGGCCCGTCGCTTGCGGGGGAGCGGATCAGCATCTCCGGCGAGAACCTGACCGGCGAGGAGTACGCGGCGGCGTTCGGCAAGGAGCTCGGCACCGACGTCGCCTACCGGCCGACGAGCGTCGAGGCGCTGCGGGCGTCGGGCTTCCCCGGCGCCGACGACCTCTCGAACATGTTCGTCTACTACACCGAGCACGAAGACGTGTTCGCCGGCGCGCGCGACCCGGAGGCGGTGCGGGAGCTGAACCCGCGGCTGCAGGACTTCGCCACCTGGCTCGCCGGGCACCGGGAGGCCTTCCAGGGGCTGTGACGGAATACCGTTCCTTGGGCACCGGTTGCGCTCTGCGTGACCGATGCGATGCGGTTCGAAGTCCTGGGCCCGGTCCGGGCGTGGCGCGGCGACGCCGAGATCGAGCTGGGCCCGCCCCAGCAGCGGGCGGCGCTGGCGGTGCTGCCCCTGCAGGAGGGCACGCCGCTGTCGCCGTCCCAGCTGGTCTCGGCGTTGTGGGGCGGCGCCGAGCCGCGGGCGGCGGTCGGCGTGGTGCGCTCGTACGTGTCGCGCCTGCGGCACGCGGGCGTGCCGATCGAGTCCGTCGGCGGCGGCTACGCGATCCGGCCGGCGTCCCTGGACGTGACGGAGTTCCAGCGCCTGCTGTCTTCGGCGCGTCCGGACTCCTTGCGCGCGGCGTTGCGCCTCTGGCACGGCACGCCCCTGGCCGGGGTGAACGGCGACTACGCGGAGGCCGCCCGCGTCCGGCTCGCCGAGCTGCGCTTGACGGCCCGAGAGGCCTTGGCGGAGGCGGACATCGCCGCGGGCAGGCATGGCGAAGCGGTGGCGGACCTGGCGGAGCTGATCGCCGAGCAGCCGCTGCGCGAGCGGCCCCGCGAGCTGCAGATGCTGGCGTTGTACCGTTCGGGCCGCCAAGCCGAGGCCCTGGACGCCTACGCCCGGACGCAGCGCCTGCTGGAGTCCGAGCTCGGCCTCGATCCCGGTCCCGAGCTGCAGGAAATGCAGCGCCGGATCCTCGCCGCGGACCCTTCGCTGACGCCGGTGTCGCGCCCGTCACAACTGCCCCCGGACCTCCCGGAGTTCGTCGGCCGCAGGTCGGAGACTTCGGCGCTGTCCGCAGCCCTGACCCGGTCGAACGCCTCGGTCCCGGTGCTCGGCATCGAGGGCCTGGCGGCGATCGGCAAGACGACGCTGGCGGTCCACGTCGGGCACACCGTGGACTTCCCGGACGGCCGGCTGTTCCTGGACATGTCGGCATCGGCGGACCCGCTGTCGGAGCTGCTGCACGGAATCGGCGTCACGAACCTCCCGGCGTCCCCGAGCGAGCGCGCATCCCTGTGGCGAACCCGCACAACGGGCCGCCGCCTGCTGGTGGTCCTGGACAACGCCCGCCCGGGCGACGACATCCATTCCCTGCTCCCGGGCCCGGACGGCCCGGCCCTGATGATCACAGCGCGCCGGCGCCTGTTCGACCTGCCGCACGCACACTGGACGAAACTGGGCGCCCTGGATCTCCAGGATTCGGTGGCCCTGCTGTCTCGCGTCCTGGGCGCGGAGCGCGTCAGCCGTCAGCCCGCGGAGACCCGCACGCTGGCGTCCCGCACAGCGGGCCTCCCACAGGTCCTCCAGGCAATCGCCGCACGCCTGGCGGCCCGCCCGAGCTGGACGATGGCCGAGGCTTTGGACCGCGTGGGCCGCCCGGCGCCGGGTTCCCCGGCAACACCCCCGGAGTGCCAGGCGATAGAGAAGCCGTACGAGTCGGCCCTGGCCGAGCTGTCCCCATGGCAGGCCCGGGCATTCGAGCTGCTGTCGGCGTTCCCGGCCTTTTCGACAGCAACGGCATCCGAGGTCCTGGACCTACCCCCGGCCGAGACGGCGACCCTGCTGGAATCCCTGGTGGACGCGCACTTGCTGAACCCATCCGGCCCGGACCGCTACAGCTACCAGGAGCCGGTCCGCATGTTCGCCCGAAGCCGCGCTGAATCGATGCAGCAGATCCGAAACCGGCCGATCATGCCAGAGCCTCCCGGGAGACTGACCCAGACCCCCCTGAACGAGGGCGCGGGGCAGCCGTATACTCTTTCTTCAGCAGGTCCGAGTGGCGGAATGGCAGACGCGCTAGCTTGAGGTGCTAGTGCCCTTAACGGGCGTGGGGGTTCAAGTCCCCCCTCGGACACACGCACTATCTACACCCGGGCTGGTCGTCGCATAGACGGCCAGCTCTTTTGGTTCGTAGCGTAGCTCCAGGTTCAACGCTCGGTACAGGCGGCTCAGCCCAGCCGTGGTTCCGTCGGCCAGCGTTCCGCAGACGTCGCCGAGCTGATCAATCCTCGCGTAGACCTCAGCTTTCGACACGCTCGTGCCTGCCGGAACACTTTCGATCTGTGCTTTCGCGGTGGCTCGTTCGGCCTGTGCCTGGTTGATGGGGTCGACGAGTGCTTCGGGCTCGACCCCGGCCGCGATGGCGGCCTGGTACCGCTGAAGCCTTGCCTCCGCGTCCGCCAGCCTGTTTCTCACCGCGTCCAACGCGCCACTGCCGGCCTGATTGCCGTCCGACCCGAGTAGCGCGGCCGCCGTCCGGTCGCGGTTGTCCGGGTGGAACAGCTCGTGAAGCCATCCGCTGAGCGCCTCGACGACCACGCCTTCGCGCAAGTTGACCGTCTTCGGATGATCCGCCAGTGTCAGTGAGCCGGGCGCCATGGTCCGCGAAGTACAGCGGTAGTAGGCGCCTTTCCGGATCGTGGCGCCTTGCATCTTCCGGCCGCAGATTCCACATCGGACCAGTCCGCGCAGGAGGTAGGACCGCGCGGTCTTCCGGGCGCCTCGCTCGGCCTTACGTGCAGTCTTCAATCCGCCGGCCGACTTCGACCGACGCAAAAGCTGTACCTGCGTGAAGGTCTCCACGGACACGATCGCCGGATGCGCCTGCTCGCGCGACCGTACGATCCGGTCCGGCGCCGCGCGCTTGAACCGCACCACGTGGCCCGCGGCGACGTCTTCCGGGTCGAGCAACGTCTCATGTTTCGTCCAACGCCCGAAGATCGCGTAGCCGGTGTATCGCGGGTTGTCCAGGATCGCCCGCACCGAACTGCCTTGCCAGCCGTCCGCGAGCCGGTGCCGGTTCTGGTCCGGCCGGTGCGCGGAGGGACAGGGAATGCCGTCCCGGTTGAGCAGGTTGGCGATGGCGCGATCGCCGTTTCCGTCCAGGTACTCGGCGAAGATCCGGCGGACCACGTCCGCCGTCGTCTCGTCGAGCGCCAGCACTCGCAGCTTGAACCCTTCTGCAGCTTTTCGCGGGTTCGGGTGCGGACCGCTGTCGACCACCACATAGCCGTACGGCGCCCGGCCGCCCTGGTGCCGTCCTTCGTTGATTACCTGGGCGTCCATCGCGGCGCGGACGCGCGCCTGAACATGCTGCCGCTCGGACTCGCTCATTCCGCCGAGCACGCTCATGAGCATTTTGTGCGACGGGTTACGCGGGTCGTACTTCCCACCCAACTCCGGCACCCACAGATCAACCCCGTAGGCGGCGAACTTCGGCGCGATAAGCGAGAACTGGTTGCCGAACCAACACCGCGTGCCCTCGCCGACGACGATCCCACCCCATCCGCGGCGCGGATTCTTCAACTCGGCGAGCAGCCGCGCGCCCTCGGTTCGCCGTTCCCACGGGACGGACCGCGACTGCCCGATGTCGAAGAACTCTGCGACGATCTGACCGCCGAGCGGCTCGACGAACTTGCGAGCGTTCCCGAACTGCCAGCCGCGCGAGGTCTCCGGGTCCTGGTTGTCCTCGGTCGAGCACCGGCCGTAGCCCGCCAGGTTCCCGATCCCGTCGTCTGCCACGTCGGCGACCTCAAGGCCCAGGATGTCATCCAGCGTTGCCCACGGATCACTGATGATTTCAGCTGCCACGGTTCATCTCCTCCGCCGGAACGTCGAGCACCGGCACCTCAGTAACCTCGATCAGAACGGCCAGCAGTGCACGCGCGACCGCAGGCGTCAGCTCAGGCAATCTCGCAGGTAGGATAACCCGGATCTGCGGCTCTTCGGAATGGGCAGCGCTCATGGCTCGCCGTCCTCGTCTGCCGCCCCGGCGCCAGTGGTCGCGCGGCTGATGGAACTCCTGATTTCAGCCGTCAGATACCCGCGTACCTGCCGAATCTCGCCATCCTCGCCGGTCACACGGTCACGCGTCGGCCGGCACCCCAGGGCGGTCATCTCTTGGGCGAACGTCTTGCGGTCGATCTCCAGGGCGTCGAGCAGTTCGGCCGTGGGCACGAACTCCCGGCCGTCCGGGCCGAGATCGTCGCCCAGGTACTCGACGATCGAAGCGAGCAGTTCGGGCAGTTGAACCGTGTCAACGGGCTGACCTGCACCGATTGCCTTGACCGCCGCAGCGTGGTCGAGCACCGGCGTCGCGTCCTGCCCGGCCGCGTGCCCGGTCAACGTCCCGGCCGCCTCGCGCAGTGCCCGGCCTTGCTCGCAGATGGTCCGCCAATCCTCGTTCGGCATGTAGTAGGTCCGGACCGTCATTGCCAGCACGTCGGCGCCGGCCGCAGTGTCGCCGTCCGGCCGCAGGATGCCCACGCCCTTGTGTGAGGGCAGCAGCCGGGACGAGTCGAACCCGCGCGTGTTCATCTGCTCGCCGAGCACGATGTTCGAGTCGCGCCAGTCCATCACCCGCAGGGCGAACCGCGACCCGAGCACCGCCCGCAGCCCGGACGGGATCGTCTTGGAGTCCGGCCGCTGCGTGGCGAGCACGAGCACGATCCCCGCGGCCGGTCCCTTCTTCGCCAGCCACGTCAGCAACTCGCCGATGTACTCACCCGCAGAAAGCTTCTTTCCTTGAACGTCAACGGGTGTGCGGTCTTCCAACGGAACCTGGACCTCATCGATGAAGATCGCCGTAATCGGCATGTCCAGCGCCTTGTCGCGGGACATCTCCGGCGTGACCTTCGACTCCGGGCACGTCAGGTCGTCCAGGTCGCGCATCCGCCGGAACCGCGTCTGAACCTCGCCGACCAGCTCAATCAGCCAGTCCACGAGCGCCAGGACGTGTTCGGGCTCGTCGCCGGACATGAAGCGGTGAGCCACCAGGCCGGCCGCGTCCCAATCCTTCCCGGCTTTGAAGTCCGCTACGTACAGCCGCACCCACGCGTCCAGGATGAGTCCAGCCGCCGCGAGCCGGGCGGCAAACGTCTTGCCCTGCCGCGGAATCGCACCCACAAGCAGCGACGTCCACACCAGCGGAAGGTCGATCCGCCGGTCCCGCGCGTCCCGTCCGAACGGGATCGGCCGCCACGCGTCCCACTGCGTCACGCCGAGCAGCGGCGTCCGCAACGGTGGCGAGCTGTACGGGTCTTCGTCGGCAACCCACATCGACACTCGCCCGGCGTGCCCGCCATTGCCCCGGACGCGCTCCACGATGAGCTGTACCTCATCGACGGCAAGCGCCGACGCCAGCGCGTCCCGGTTCTTCACCACGTCGGCCGCCTTGCGGGTAGCAGGGAGATCGACGGTGACCGCCCAACCGTCGCCGACGCGCGTCGCACGTTCGACGAGCCGCAACGTCTCGTCCTTGCCGATCAGCTTCGCGTCGCGGAACGCGTCCACCAGGACCTGCGGGTCCATCGTCCACGTCAACGTCCGTGGCCCGGCAAGCGCTGGCTTACGGCCAGGACTGCCGTCCTTCCTGCGCCCGAGGATCGCGAGCGCCACTGAGGCAGCGGCTCCGCCGATCCACAAAGGATCGGTTCCGTACACGAGATCGACGAGGGCGACAGCCACAGCCGTTACGACCACGACGGCACCGGTCACCTTCCACCGGAACAGCGTGAGCGCCCGGATCTCCGTGAACTTGTCGGCGAGCTTCTCCGACTCCTCAGCGGCCGTCCGGTAGTCCCGGACGGTCACCCAACCGCGCCACCACCGCGCGCCGACCACGACACCGCGCACCACGGCACCGAGGAACCGCAACGGCGACAGCACCAGCCACACCACGGCATCCTTGAGCGCTTGCCTCGCCTGCGGCTTGTTCTTCAGCCACAGCGGCACCCGCGGCGAGTGCAGCCACCACAACACGAAGCGATTCCTCTTCGGTGCGCGCGGGCGCGGCTGCGGCAACGAGTCGTCGATCAGCTCGCCGTCGAGCACAGGATCGGCCTTGACCGGCAACGAGTCAGTCATGGGCCACCTCCGCCCGCAGCGCCCGCGCCAGCCGGGGCGACAGACCACGTGAGCACCCGGTTGCCCGCCGCACCCACGCCGGCGTGATCTCGACGTCCGGCGTCCACATCTCCCGAGCGATAGCGAGGTAGTCGGCGAACAGCACGCGCCTCCCGCCGGTCTCCTGCTGAACGGGACGCCGTTCAGCAGCTACCAGTACGGCATCGGTCAGCTTGTCCCGCAGGTCAGTGATCGCCTCGACGGCGACGAACACGACGAGCGGCGGCACCGAATGCAGCACAATCGCGGCAGCTTCCCCGGCCGCGAACGACGTCCAGGTGTTCATGACGTACGTAGCCGCGAGCGTGAACCACTTCGCCCGCCGCACCCACGCGCCCGTCTTGACCTGGTACCGCGCCGTCACCTGCTCAGCCCGCAGGATCGCCAGCAGGACGAGCGAGACGGTCGGGTCCAGCACCCACGCAGCCAGCCACGGCAGCGACCCCGGCCGCGTCCCGGACGACGCGAAGCCCTGGACATTAGTCATCGTGAAGGCCAGCCCGAGCACGATCCCGGACCAGCACATCCAATCAACCTGCCGCCGAACACGCTCGATCCGCAGCGCAACGACGTCCGGATCGGTCTGGTAAGCGCGCACCTCCGCGGCTTCGGCCGCGTCCTGTGCGAGCCGTTGGGCCCGGTTCATCGCCGACCACCCCGCTTCGAGGTGTCGACCGTGGTCACGGTCATGGCGCGGGTCAGCGCGTAGGACGCGAACAGCGCGGGCAGCCCGAGCACGGCGAACAGCAGCCACGGGCTACCCGGGTGAGCGATCACCACCCACTGGACGGCGACGATCAGCCCGGCATTGAACAGCACGCGCCCGGCGAGCGACACGAGCCGGGCACCGCTCCGAGCGGATTCGGCGGCGGCCTTCGCCCGGCGGGAACCGGCCCGCCAGACCCAGAACAGGACGATCAGCACGCCGACACCGGCGAGGATCTGCGTGGGCGTCACAGTGAGTCCGTTCATCGGGCACCCCGCTCGAACCGCTCTCCGCGGCGCAGCCAGTGCGGGTACAGCGCGCGCCGGTCATCGTCGGTCATCGCGCCCCAGACGCCGACCGTGTCGACGCCGGCCGTCCGAAGCTCCAGTTCAAGGCACTCGTCCTGGACCGGGCAGCCGCCGCACAGCAGCTTGGCGAACTCGCGGTCATCGCGAGCGTCCGGCGGGCCGGCCTCCGACGGCGTCATGCAGGCTCCATCGCTGGTCACGACGTCGCGCAGGACATCGGTGGGCACCCACCGCAGGCGATCGAGTCGCCATGCGATGCCGATCAGCCAGAGGTCGTCGGCTTCCATGCCGCACCTCCGTCCTGAAGCGCCTTGGCCAGCTCGGTGGACGAGACGCGCAGCCCGGAGCGGCCCAAGGTGGCGCGGAGCATGCCCGTCCGGATCGCCCGGCTGACCGTGTTGCGGGAGACGCCGAGAATCCACGCGGACTCGGGAATGGTGTGAAAGGTCGTTTTGGTGTTCATGAGAGAACCAATCTGTTGATTTCAAGACTATGTTGTTGATTTCAGCTCTTCACTGGACGTGTTTGTCCGACGCGCGGCAGGCAATGCGCTATGCGACGCGATGAAAGCTCGACGAACCGCTAATCTCGGCGCTGAGGCGGAGCGCGGAGGAATACGTGACGGAGGACTGGGCGGCAGTCGCCAAGGCGATCAACATGCGCGTGAACGAACTCGGCTGGAGACAACGCGAGCTTGCCGAGCGGTCGCACGTGTCGCAGGCGATCGTGCGCGAGCTCCAGCACCACACGGTGGAGCGTCGTCGGAGCGCGCGGACGCTCGAAGCCTTGTCGACGACGCTGGGCTGGCATCCGCAGCATCTCTTGGCCGTGCTGCAGAATCGCACGCCGCCGCACCCGGACGAGCCGGCCGACGACGGCCATGAACTGTGGTCCCGGCTGGACGCACTCGAACAGCGCCTGGCCGAGATCACCGACCGGCTGGAGGACGTCCAAACGAGCCTCGCGACCGTGGTCGAGCACGTGAAGCCGAAGCGTTAGCGACTGGGTGAGTGAGGTGTTTTCCATGCCTCTAATTCAAGGCCGGAACGGCGTCGCAACCCATGCACAAGCACCGCAGGACCACTGCACAACCACCGCAGATCAGCGACATTCGGGAGCGCAATGAGTCCGGCCGGGGGATGGACGGGGCGAACAGCGGTCGCATTGCAGTCGGCATTGCGCCTCAGCCAAGAGCGGTTCGCCGAACACCTCGGAATCAGCGCGCGCACAGTCGCGTCCTGGCACAAGAAACCCGACCTGCGGCCGCAGTCAGAGATGCAACAGGTCCTGGACACCGCCCATGAACGGGCGTCGGAAGCTGAGCGCGCCCGCTTCGCCGAGCTAATCGGCGAGGGGCCGGCCGTCGACACGACGGAGGCCGACCAGCGACTTGCCGCGGACCCCCACATCGGCGCGGCTCTCGAATGGCTCGACCGGCACGCGCACTGGACGCCTGGCACCGCGCGCCGCGCCGTCGCCGAGCGAGTCGCGAGCGTCAACGTCCAAGACCTCCACGACCGCGGCACGCGACGCGGTTGGGTCAGCCAGCGCGACGTCGCGGAAGCGCTGGCCACCTACTACGGCAGCCGGCTCGACGACCACGGCCTGTACACCGCGCGGTGCGGCGAGCTGGCCATGAACACCAGCGTCCTGACCTGCGGAGACTGGCTGGACCTGGACTGCGAACTGCGCCCGCCTCATGACCGGTTCCGCGTCCCAAGTGCGCAGCCTGAAGCCGACCTGGACCTGGACGACCACGCTGCCGGCCGCGCCGTTCAGCGGCTCGCCGAGACGCTGTCCATGAACACCCGGCTGACGGACAGCCCGATCTACCGACTGACGAGCACGGACATCCGTGAACACCAGCTCGGCGGAACGTTCGGCATGTCCCAGTTCGTGCACTACGCGTTGACGGTCGACTTACTCGAAGGCGAGCTGGTGGACGCCGTGGCGACCGGCTCGAACGCCATGCCGCTCCGGGACCGCTACTTGCCGGATCTCCGGTCGGTGCTCGACGTCGGCGACCGGCTGTGTGCGGGTGGCGTACTCGCGCTCACCGCGATTGCCCGGCCCGCTGACCCGTACCGCGGTGAAGCGGATTACCTGCTCCTGGTCCAGGAGCGGTCCGGCCACGTGCTCAACGCCGCGCGTCGGCTCGCGGTGATCCCGAAGGGTTTCCACCAGCCGCTCACCGACGTCCGCCGGGACGCGCAAGTCGGCATGACGCTGCGCCGCGAGATGGAGGAGGAGTTGTTCGGCCGCCCGGACATCGACAACACGCGGGGCGACATGCTGGCGGCCGACCCGCTGCACCCGACCAAGCTCACCGAGCCGATGAGCTGGCTCATGGCGGAGCCTGGCCGTCTGCGGATGGAGTGCACCGGGTTCGGCCTGAACCTGGTCAGCGGGAACTACGAGTTCGCCAGCCTGATCGTCATCGACGACGAAGAATTCTGGGCACGCTACGGGGGAGTGGTGGAAGCAAACTGGGAATCCGCGACTCTTCGTCAGTATTCGACTACCGACGCGGAACTCGTCACCGAGTTGCTGGGTGATGTAGCGTGGAGCAACGAAGGATTGTTCGCCATGGCGCAAGGACTTCGACGTCTTGCGCAAATCGGCGGAGAGCGTGTGAAACTACCCGAGATCGAATGGGAGATCAGCCAGTGAGCGACGGTTGGACCGCCGGCAACGCCAACGACGACGCGGCCGAGACACGTGGCTGGCTGGTCGGGCACTTCATCGACCCGTCGCAAGGTGTTCGCGCCTCTAAGGACGTGGAAGTCAAGTGGGCCAACCACCCTGCGGGAGACAAACGTCCTGAGTGGACGTTCGACGATCAGCGGACCACGCTTGTGATGCTCGTCTCCGGGGAGTTCCGCGTCGAAGTAACCGGCGGCGGCAAGATCATGAATCGGCAGGGCGATTACGTGATGTGGGGTCCAGGGGTTGACCATTCCTGGGAAGCATTGGCGGATTCGGTGGTCCTTACTGTCCGCTGGCCGTCAGCAACCTAATTCGACGGCGGGAATTCTCACTCGATCGCCGCCTATCTCGGCTAGCCGACGCAAGCCCTGGAGAAAAGCGAACAACCCCTCATTGCTCCAGGTTTCGTCGCCGATCAGCTCGCTGATCAAGTCGCCGTCAAGCGTCGAGTACTGCCGCAGCCCGGCGGCCTCCCAGTTCGCTTCGACGTCGCCACCGAACCGCGGCCAGAACTCCTCATCCTCGATCACGACCAGGCTGGCGAACTCGTAGTTCCCGCTGACCAGGTTGAACCCGAACCCGGTGCACTCCATCCGCAGCCGGCCGGGCTGCTCGCTCAGCCAACGCATTGGGGCAGACAGCCTGCTTGGGTGCATCGGATCGGCGGCGCGCTGTGTTCCGGTCGTTCGGTCGACGTCGAGCCGTCCGAAAAGTTCCTCTTCCAGTTCGCGCCGCAACGTGGCACCGATCCGCGCGTCGGAACGATGGTTGGCAAGGGGTGCGTGGAAGCTCTTCGGGATCACGGCCAGTCTCCGCGCGGTGTTCAGCACGCGTCCCGACCGCTCCTGGATCAACAGGAGGTAGTCCGCATCTCCGCGGTACGGGTCGGCCGGCCGGGCGATCGCCGTCAACGCGAGGACTCCACCAGCGCAAAGCCGTCCCTGAAGGTCGAGCACAGAAGGAAGATCGGGCAGGTACCGGTCCCGGAGCGGCATCCGGTCGCGACCGGCCGCCAGGCTCTCGTGTAGCTCGCGTTCGAGAAGGTCAACGCTCAGCGCGTACTCGACGAAGGGCACCACGCTGACCTTGCCGCCGACCGTCCCCGGTCGAACCTGCACGTCCGTGAGCCGGTAGAGCGGCACGTCGGCGATACGGACGTCGTGGGCCGCGGCTTCAGCCAGCCTGCTAACCGCGGCGGCTGCGTCGACCTGCTCGCGCCACGCCTCGCCGTCGGCCGACAACGCCAGCTGGTCGCCCTCAAACGTCAAGGGGCAAGCCAAATCCAGCCACTCCGGTCGTGTCAGGACGCTGGTCGCTATCCCAACCGGCCCGCATCGCGCGGCGTACTGCGCATGACCAGGAACCGAATCGCCGTAGTAGCTCGCCAGGGTCTCAGCGACGAGACTTCGCCCGGTCGTAGCTACACCATGCGACCTCGCTGGCGCAGCCGATGCGACTCGCGTGCGCGTAGTTCCTGGGAGCCACCCGACGTGCCGATCCAGCCAGCCGAACGCAGGCTCAAGCCCCGACCGGGGCATCGGTGTTTCCTGGGGCAGGCGCAGACCGATCAGCTCGCGCAACTCGTCGGCGGAGCGGCCGAGCACCTTGGCCAGCTTCGGCCACTGGTAGGGCAGGGGCGCATACTCGCCGGCTTCCCACCGGATGACGGTCGACCGGTCGACGGACATCACCTCGGCGAGCTTCTCCTGAGTCAGCCCGGCCGCCTTGCGAGCTGAAACAAGCTCTTCGCGCCGACGAACGCTGACCATCCGAACACCTCGCTCTGCTGACAGTGATCACAGCCTAGCAGGCATATCACCTGGTAGAGCCGGTGACCGCCACATCTTCGCCACGAAACACCGACGTTTGCGCTCTGGGCGTGGGCGGGTCCTCCGACTTGGATGATTTCAGCACATCCGGCGACCAGGGGGCGAACGTGACCAGTGGCGAAAGCGGCTCGCGGCCTTCGCGCTTGTACGTGACCTGGCACCGCAGCGTGGCCGACAACCTGGACCACGCCGTCACCGACGAAGACCTTGCCGACGGCATCGCACACCAGACGGGCCGCTACTACTCGCTGTGCGGCCGCGAAGCGCTGTTCGACTCCTGCCTGGTGCCTCCGGGCCGTCGGTGCGGCGCGTGCAACGTGCTGGTCCGGCTCCGCTCGACCCCGCCGGCGCCCGAGCGCACGTGCCACAGGAAGCCGTCGCGTTGGCGTCGCCTGTTCGGCCGCCTCCAGACTCCGGCCGACCTGCCACCGCGTCCGCCTCAACGCGTGCGGGCCATTCCTGAGCAGGGCGGCCGGACCACCACGTCGGCGGGAACGGGCGCCGCCCCGACCGCGCCCGTTCCCGCCGATCGCCACGCCCGGCGAGGCGCCCGATGACGGTTCGTCTGGTCATCGCACGCCCGTTGCCCGGCACGGTTGGCGAGTCTCGCCGCGTCGTTCATGTGTTCCCGGTCCCGGCGGAGGAGACCACGCTGGAGCGACTGACCGCGTACTGCGGCGAGGCGTTCGGTCCTGGCGAACTTGAGTTGCTGGAACGCCCGGTCGGGATGCCCTGCGTGACCTGCCTCCGGTGTTCGCCCGGGCCTGGCACTGCCGAACTACCGGCGGGGGAGCGATGACGCCTGGCGGACACCCCGAAGTGCCTGCCGCTCAGCGGGACCTTGACCCGCTGCTGCTCCTGCCAGTCCGGCTATTCGTTGCGTGTCTGTTGGCTGACATGCGCTGGTGCGAAGACGTCGCCGTTCGGAGTGCGTTGAGCCTTAGCAGGCAGAGCTTGGCGCAGCACGCCGAGAGTCTGCGCGCGGCCGGGTACCTGGAGACCCGGACCGTAGGTTGCCGATCCCAACTCCGCCTCAGCACTCTCGGACTCGACCGGCTGACCGAGCACGTGACTGCGCTCCAGACGATCGCGCGCACGGCCGCCGAACTCGTCGCTGCGCAACGCGCCGGCCTCCGGTCTCCAATGCGTCCAGAGTCGTAAGCGTCGCGGTGGCTGTCGGCTGCGTTGCCGCGGACATGGATCAGCTTGTCGGGGCGGCGATGATCTGGTGATTGACGATCAGAGAGACGCGCGTCCGCCCGATCTTGTCCCTACTGAGATCCCCGTCGACGTCGTGCGGGAGCTTGCGCTCCGCTATGCCGCCGGGGACACCCTCGAAAGCCTAGTTGCGCGCTATCCCTACAGCTATCGCAAGATCCGCACCACCTTGATTGACGCTGGCGTCACACTGCGTCCTCCGCGGATTCCGCTGCCGCCGACCCCGCCCGGGCTGGTCAACGCCTACCTCGATGGGCGTTCGATCCGCCAGCTCGCGACTACCTACGGCATGTCCTACAACCAGACCCGCAACATCCTGCGCGCCGAAGGCGTCGAACTCCGCCGCCGCGGTCAGCCATGATCGACCGTGTCACGCCCTGAGCCGTGCACGCCCTGATACAGCTCTGCCGCCTACATCTACACCCCTGCCTCCGAACTCATGGCGGCCCTGTGCTCTGCGCATCCGACTCGCTGTGACGGGCGCCCGCCGACGACTCAAATCCTCTTTCGCTAGGGCTGCTCGGGACGGCTGTGACGGGATTCAGCGGACCCGTCACAGCCGTCACAGCTGATGTTTCCGCAGGTCGAACCGCATCTGCGGCCGTCACGTGCCGTGTGACGGACGGACGCCTCGCAGGACGGGTTGTGACAGCTATTTTCGTGACAAAATTCGTGACAACGGGTACGTTTACCGCGTCGCCGTCACGAAACATGTCACGAAATCTATGGAGGGCGGTATGGCCGAACCGGTCTGCGCTGGCTGCGGCAAGATGTTGCCTCGTCCGAGGGGGCGGGGGCGCCCAGCGATGTACCACGACCCTGCATGCCGCCAACGTGCCCGACGTGCTCGGCTCGCCGCCGATCCTGCCCGTACAAACTTATTGGCCTTGCTCGACCGGGCCGGGCGTGCTGTCGCCGGCGCGCGCCGCGCCCTGACGTCCGGCGACGATGCCCGCGCCGCGCTCGCCGAGCTGGCCACCGTTGCCGAGTTGGTCGAAGCCGCTCAGGCGACCGAAGTTCTTGTCACACCTCACGCGGAGATGGACGGCGTGTCCTCGCATGCTGCGGAACCGACTGTCACGGAATCCGTAACGAAATCTGCTACGTCGGAGACCCGCTCAGTCACGCGTGCAGACGTGATCGACGTGGACACGGTTCGGGTCGAGCGCGGTAAGGACTTCGAGGTCTCAGGCACCTACCGCGTACTGGCTGGCGATTCGATCCTGCTCGGCTACCTTGGGCGAGTCCGACGCCGAGGCTGGGAAGCCCGAACCGCCGCAACAATGGTTGCCGTGCCCGGCGGACCGTGGCGTACGCGCCAAGACGCGCTCGTTGGCCTGCTGCTCAACGGCGGCATCCGCATGGCAGAGGCAAGGAAGCAGTCGAACTGATCCGCCGCTACGTGCTGACAGTCATATCCGTCCAACTTTGGATCTTCGAAAGCTGGGACGGATAGCTGGTCTTTGGTGTCCATGTGTTGGTTTTGAACGCTTCGTCAACTGGACAGTATATCTGGCGACGTTCTCGGCGCGGCTCCCATCGAGCAGGCTAGAGTGGAATTACGATTTGGGCAAGCAAGTAGTTGAAACTAGTGCGGGTCAGGAGAAGGTGTGGGAAATTTCATCCGCCGGGAACGATGGCTAATATTTTTTGCCATCTGCGTGGGAGGTACTTTGCTGGTGTCCTTGGGTATTGCTTACAATAAAGATTCGAACTGGTGGGCCGCATGGGGGCAGTGGATCGGCGGACTAGGCACTGTTGCGGCGATCTGGACTGCCGTCGAAGGATGGAAGAATTCGGACAATCAGATGCTAGAGCAACGGAAGTACGAAGCGAACCTCCGTGAACAGGAAGGCGCTTCGCTGTTTAGTGTGTGGATTGACAAGCCGGGGATGGAAGTTGGTCGCCTCTTCTACTACAACGCGGGGAATGCGGCGGTATTCAATGTATGGTGCGAAATATACGAAGGCGCCGACCTATTTCATCGGTTCCTTGAGCCGTCAATTGGACCAATGGCTCAACCCCGTGAGTCTGGCGAAAATGCTCGCATCGAAGACGGAATTGATCGGGTTTCACGAGAGCGCGCGGCAAGTTTGCAAACGGAGGGATTTGGTGGAGTTGATGCGACATTCAGCTTTCGTCTTGGACTCGTCGGCGCCCTAGGTGTCCGTTGTGAATTCAAAGACTCTAACGGGGTGACGTGGACGCGCGAAAGGAATGGAACGCTTAGTCGAGAGGCTGCAATTACAAAGGATCTGGCCAGACTTGCCGACGAGGCCTCTTTGCGTGCTGACCTCAAAGCGTCAGAAGTTCGCGAGAGTTAGTCGAATTTCGTCTATTTTGGCCATTCGTACGGTAGGGCGTCGACTTCTTTCGCGGCAGTCAAACATCTTGTATTGCGAACAATATTTAGTTGCACACATGGAGTATGATACCTTCGAACTTACTTGAGAGATTGTGAGTGCCCGTTGAGGTCAGAGTCCTGTGAGCATCTTCAGGTGGATCTGTTAAGCCCTTGGGAGATCATCCGAAAGTACTCCTGTCAGACATGTAGCGCAATTCTGACTTGCGCCTGTGACGCACAATTGGCAATACGGGTGCTTCCGCATCAGGCATTGCAGGGAGTTGACGACTACAGTGGTGCCCGTGTTCCCGTCACGAGCCCGCTCGTACCAAATATATGTGACGAGTGTCGAGGTTGCTCGCTTAAGGCCTATCCGAGGTCTGCGATCCGTGGTGCGATGACGAAACTTCGTCGATATTATTGGCGTGAGATCTCTGTAGGCGCACACCTACGGTTTATTGAGTGGTGCGACGAGGAAGGCATAGCTACGCAAGACGAGATCGGAAACTCACTTGTACTCAATCTTGAGAGTCAGTATAGGGATCAGTTTGAGAAATTCGAGCGAGAGGCGATCGAAAAGGCGGCTCAAGTGCATAAGACTCGGCCAAAGTATGTATATGATGAGCCATCGGATGCGGAGATCATCGGGGAATGCGAAGTTCGCATACTAGCTTATAAAGCTACATACCTAAGCCCTACTCGTGATCAAGTGCTCGTACTTCCACTGGGCGGCACCGACCCAGACACGGCCAAGCCCGTTGAGGAATTTGTGGCGGAGCATCTTCGGGCGGAAGGTCGGGAGGTCATGTTCTGCGAATCTCTTCCGTTTCAGGCGCTGTTTGGCTGTCTGATGTGGATGTGGGTGCAGGATCACGCTGATCCGCTTAAACGGCCGGCTGGCTTCGGTGGTCGTCCGGGCGAAGGTGGTGGCGAAGATCAGCTGATCTGGACGATGCTTCCATCGGACTTCGGTCGCCGATCGCATGCCGATCGGCGACAAGTCGAGCTCGGCCAACATCTCGACTTCATTGGCGAAACAACTGAGGATTTGCTTCGGGTGTTTGACTATTGGCGAGAATACTCTCGCCCATTGAGGCAGTATCTATGGGCTTATAAGCCCGAAGACGAGAAGCGAGCTCGAATGATTATTCGTGTGCTAGGTGCTCGAAGGGTCAAGCTAGTTTTGCGGTGGCTTGCTGAATCTTATTGGTCGAGATACTTGGGTTGGCCTGATCTACTCACTTGGCGTGAAACTTCGAGTGGCCCCGATGACGTCCTGTTTGTCGAAGTAAAGTCGAGTGGTGACCATCTCAGTGGTGATCAGCGTACTTGGATACAGGAAAATAAGACTCACCTTGGTTTTGAATTTGCGCTTGCCAAAGTGCATCGTACTGCGAAACTTCCGGTCGATCCCCTGTGAGTACTTGCTGAAATCTAAGCCAATTCATCAGGTTCTTCTATGTAAATGCCGCCAAGAAAGTCAACTGTCAAATTGATCCACCTTTTCATGTTCGTGACGGTGTAGCCAATACCTCCAATCTTCTCTAGCTTTGCGTCGTCATATTCTTGACGTCGCTGATGTGCGCCTATTCCCTGGAAGGCCATCGGCATCAGCTTGACCTGGACTATATCTGTGTAGTTCGACTCTGTGATCCAACTTGACTTGCCCATTGGGAAGAATCTGTCAAAAGTCTCTAGTGCGCTCGGTATATCTGCGCTAGGTAGTCCGGAATATTTACTCATCCATTCGAACTCGGTCTCCTGGATGTGCCGGAGGTAGAACCCTCCCCATCCCCAAAGGAACTGCTGCCAGAACAGCGCGTAGAGGTGAAAGTTGCGTTGCGCTGACAGCCATGTGAGAGCTTCTCGAAAGGTCTGCGGGAGCAGCCAGTACGCGTTCCACTCGTCGGAACCGGACTCCAACGAAGACTCATACCCGCCTGGATAAGTGCAACAAAGATTGACTGCTGCCCGCAAGATCGCGAGCCTTGCTCGATGCTCTGCATACAGGGAAGACTGAAGTATGTTGTGGTTTCCCTGTATTAGAGCCTCTCTGATAAGTGCATTCTGTTCCAGGGCGGGATTTGGATCATATGTTCCGTTCTGCAACTCTTGCGCTGCAGCTAATGTTAGCTTGGGATGATCCTTGTATGCGCCGTAGAGCATCTCTAATGTTTCGACGTGTGTCTCAGTAAAGAATATTCCATCGTTTACGAGGCGATGGTAGCGGAGGATCTCTGTGGGGCCAATGGCTTCCGGTCTCACTTTGATGTCACTGTGTATATTCTTCACCAGTTTTCGTTCAACCATGCTAGAAAAGCGCCACAGGTTTACTACGGCACTGCTTGAAGGTGAACCCAGTTCGGCTTCCTCGAAGATCTGAGAAGCTCGTGCGAAATCGTCAAGGTGAACAAAAGAAACGCCCATGCGCGATGAGCGCAATTTCACGCGGCCTACGTCTTTACTTTGATCTCTAACGACAAAGAAAGCACCTCTTGCTTGGTGTAAGTATCTCATCCATCCGACTACCTTGAATATGTCGGTGTAGCCCCACTTGCCACCTTTTGCTTCGACAATTATCGAATCTGGATGTTTTTCTGTGTATCTGGTTGCGACAATGTCGAGTTCGAGCACATCATCGGGATCGCGCTCCACAAGACTCTTCTCGACATAGTAGCCAGAGGCATGAAATAGCGCGGCGACGTAGTCTTCAAGATCTGTTCCAGCAGCTGGGACGTCGGTAAGTCGGATTGCTTTTTGCGGCATCAACGTCCTCCTTGTGCTGACTGCTGGGCACTCGTAGTCGTCTCGATGGTGGCGAGGACGCTAGTGTGTGCTCCTCTGCTTGCAGTACATGTCGCTGCTTGGACGCATGCCGTTACATCATGTGAGGAGATCGTTATTGACCATGCAAGAGCCATTCGGCTAGATCTTGAGCGGCGCTGTCATCGAACCCGCCTATCGGCCAAGATTGGACGGCTTCAGTTATTGGCCACAACGGAGTTAGCAACTCTTGGAAGTCTTGACGCACCTCAAAGTCAAAGATCCCATCCTCGAATAAGATAACGACCTGGAATATTACGCGATACGCGGTGAAGGTAACGCAAAGACCGTTTGGTTCATTCGGCTTTGTCTTGTCGCGTGCTGCGAGCGTTAAAGGCCTCAATCTTGCGGTGGCAAGTTGTGTCGGTGCTACGAAAAGGCTTGCTGTCACCCATACCCCTTGCGATGGCTTTCGGCTCACGCGAAGATCGTATGCTAGACCTCTTGGAATCAGGGGGGTTTCGGACAAGCTGTCGAATAGAATAGACATCTTAAAGGCCCATGTTGCAAGTATTTCTTGGTCCGACTTAGTTAGTTCGATGGGGTTCTTCCACATTTCGAGAATCAATGGCTTAACATCGTTCTCAAGTACGCTCATCCATCGCGTATTGCAGTTGAGGCATACGCTAGCCATGGGGCCGGCGTTCGGTGAGACCTCGCGCCCTTTGCCGTTCTGAGCAAAACGAGCGCCTCGTGAGATGAACTGCCTCTGCAGCCACTCTGGCCAGACGTGTTCCTTCGTTAACTGAGACCAATCGAGCCGATCGCAAAAAACGCAATTATCTGGCTGGGATGGTAAATGTAGAGGTGGAATGTCTTGATGTCGAGAGTGTTCGACGTACATCTCGCAGAGGTCTGATACGAAGGTGAAATCACCCGATCTGATTCGCCGCGCGGCTTCATGGGCACAGTCGAGGTGGGACGTGCCGAGAAGAAAGATCGTCTCATTCGGAACGTCCTTACGGCCAGCCTGTAATGCGAGCCCCGCTTGCACCGGGTAGGCGATCAGCCAGCTTCCAGAACGCGTGCCGACTATCTCGACCCATCCTCCGCGGCTCCGTTTGACGAGGTTAGCGCAGCCTAAGCATGGCTCCCGCTTCCAGTCGGGCGCCAACCGAGGATGTTCCTGTGAGGTCACCTACTGATTGTGGACCAGAGGATCGTCGTGAGCCCGTAGCGCCCGCGGCGCGTCAGCGTTCGAGTAGCAGCCGTGTAGATAGCGAGCAAGATCGTCCGGCACGCTGAGGCTGCACGTGCCCCTCGATTGTCGGTGGCTTGAAAGCGCTGCTCGTGCAGCCGCGGCGTCGGCTGACGTCCGCCCAGCGCGACGGTGCGTGTAGCATCCGAACACCGCTCGGCGACTCGCTTGATGTGACAGATTACTCGCTGCTGCCGATGCTCGATGACCTGGCCAGGCTTGAGAGAGAGCTAATCGATGCTGCCCGCGCCGGCGACACCCCTGTGGGCTCTGGACTTACGGTCGAGGAACTCGCCGACGACAACGATCCGGCACATGAGATCCGGGCGCGGCTATTGCGCGAGATGCTGTTAGGTCAGCGCGGCACTTTGGACCCGAAGGGAATAAAAGTCCAAGGTGCGAGGATAACCGGCACGCTGGACCTCGACAATGTCGCTGCTTGCTCTGGATTGAGTGTAACCTCCTGTGTTGTCACTAGTGCAATCACTGCGAGGTATGCGAGCCTTCCCTGGCTTCGCCTCGCACATTGTCGTGTCGGCAATGTTCATGCTGATGGCATTCGAGTCATATCGGGCATGTGGCTCGACAGTCTTCGCGTTACAGGAATTGGCGGCACGGGTGCGATCCGACTTCCTGGTTCCCATATTGGCGGCATGCTAGACTTGAGTAGAACTGAAATAATTAATGAGACTGGTCCTGCGCTATTCGCGCCCGGCCTTCGCGTTGATGGCAACATATGGTTGCGTGATGCCCAGCTTGGTGGCGTAAGTGAGCGGGGTGCCATCCAACTCTTCCGGGCTCAAGTTGACGGTGCACTAATCGTGCGCGGCGCGGAGATAATGAATCTTGTGGGACCTGCCATGTCCGCCGATCAATTGAGGGTCGAAGCCGGATTGAATCTCGACAAGGTGCACGTTATCGGTGGCGGCATGCACGGTGCAATACGCCTCATTGGCGCGCAGATCGGAGGTATGCTAAGCGTGTTGGAATCTGAGTTAACTAATGTCGAAGGTTTGGTGCTAGATGTTGAAAATACACGCGTTGATTCGAAAGTCTTTCTTCCGATCACTGTGATCTGTTCAGAATTCCTGACTAACAACTCGTGTGATCGTTCTAAGCGTGTGGATATCAACGGATTCAGATTTGGTGCGCTTGAAGTAATGCCATATCGAGCCATGCCGTGGCAAGAGTGGCTACACCTTATCCGCTGTCACACGGAGGCATATCGACCCGGTCCTTATCAGCAGCTGGCAGCCGCAGAGCGGGCTGCCGGTCACGATGGCAATGCCCGCCGGATTCTGATAGCTCAGCAGAGGGACCTTTATGATCGAGCGCCGAAGGCTCTGGGCAACTGGTTGACTCGGCGGTTCCATTGGCTCTGGGGTGTTCTTGCGGGCTACGGTTACCTGACTCGACGCACTGCTGCGGCACTCCTAATCACTCTCGCAGTCGCTGGCGGCCTTGGTCTGTGGGCCGGGCACGTCACCGACGGCGGGCATCACATCGCCGAGCGCACTGGTACCTTCACCGATCCCACTGGTAGGCCGTGCACAAGTGTGGAATTGATCGGCCTGGGCTTGGACAGGGGCCTGCCGCTGGCAGCGACCGGCGTCCGCAACCGCTGCGATCTCAACCCGGACACCAACTTGGCCGCGAAGTTCACTGTTGCGATCTGGCTCACGCAGGCCGTGATCTGGGGGCTAGCGACGCTGGCTCTTGCTGGCTACACCGGCCTCGTGCGAAGGACCACCTGAGTTCAAACTCAGACTCTCGACCCGCGAGCCTGCCGTGGGTCTCAGTCGAGGATTAGCCGTGTAGATAGTGAGCAAGATCGTCCTCGGACACAGTATTACCCCACGGATCGCGGAACGCGATCTTGAAGCCGGGTTGATCGTACCTCAGCTCGAATCGATGTTCTGCAGTCGCCATCCTGCGCTGCCACAGACGATGAACTGTCCCGAGCCTCGTAGTGCTGTGGCGACGCGGCTGCCTCGTGTCCGAGCGGACTCCAGCGTGGCGTGGCCGTCACCGTCTTGAACGCCGAGCCGGACGTGGATCTCGTCCACGAGGTGGTCTTCGCGGATGTAGAGTGTCTTCGGCCGAGGTTGGCCCGCGCGTTGGGTGCTGGTGTGGCCGTGACGGCAGCGGTACGTCGGTCGCCCGTGGTTCCAGTGGGAGTCCAGTCGCCGGTTGCAAACGCCGCAGTGGATGAGCCCGGCGAGGGCGAATCGGCGAGTCTGACCGTCGTCGGCTGGGCGCGCTGCCCGGACTTGCTGCGCGGTGACGAAGTCCTGCTCCGTGATAAGCGCCGGATGGGCAGCCTTTGCCGACAGCGCGGGCGTTGAGGCTGGGCCTTCGGTGTCGGTGGCGCGGCGGTTCCAGGTTTGGCGGCCGGTGTAGCGCGGGTTTGCCAGGATGACGGCGACGGTGCGTAGGGTCCAGGCACTGCGGGTTCGATGCCGGTTGCGGTCTGGATCGGCGCTGGACGGACAGGGGATGCCGCGCTCGTTGAGGTGTCGGGCGATGCTGGCGACGCTGTGCCCGGCGAGACGCTGGCGGAACATCCAGGTGACGTGGGGTGCGGTTCGTGGGTCGGGGGCGAGGCGCTGGAGGCGTCGGCCCCAGCGGGCGTCGGCGGGGTTGGGGTGCGGGCCGGCGTCGACGAGTTGGTAGCCGTAGGGTGGTCGGCCGCCGAGGTAGCGGCCTTGTTGGGTGGCCTGGTTATGCATCGCCGCCAGCACCCGGTGGCGGGCGCGGAGCACTTCGCGCTGCGACTGGGTCGCGAGAAGCGACAACAGCGCTCGGTGATCGCGGTTAGCGAGATCGACTGGACCTCCTGTCTCGGGCAGCCACAGCTGGATGCCGTGCCGGGTGCACCAGGCGTAGAGGGTGGCGAACTGGGTGCCGGTGAAGGCGCGCTCGTATTCGCCGACCACGATCGCATCGATCACGGATTCTGGACCCGAGGCCGCGGCCATGAGCTGGGCAGCCTGCGGTCGCTGTCGCCATGGGACGCGGCGTGAGGTGCCGGCGTCGAAGTAGGCGGCGGCGACCTGGCCGTGGCCCGCGACCAACTCATCGGCCATGTCGCGTTGCCACCCTTGTGACGACACGCGGTCTTGGTGGCGGGTGGTCGAGGTCCGGCCGTAGAAGGCGAACCTCAAGCCACTGCCATGGTCGGGGCGGGTAGAGGTCGTGGTTGCCAGCTTCTTGCCGTTCATCCACTGCGCCAGCAGGTCGGCCGCGCCAGCAGGTGGTGCGGCCACCTGAGGCAAGGGCGGGTGCGGTGGGATCACGTTGGACGGATGTCGCGGCCGTTGGGTCATGACGGCGCGCTCCGAGCGGTTCATCCGATCAGCGCAGTCGCGATGCGTCATCGAGGACTGTATAACGCCCTATGCGGCGACGATCTACAGTAGTTCCGCTGTCTGCTGGGTCCGCATGGCGCTCGACTGGCGAAACGTTATCGATTTCCTTCGAGGGGTTGTAACAGCGGATGGCCGACCGCCGACCCATCAACCGTACGTAGCGGTGATCGTCGATCTTGCCGGGCGGAGCGGGATTTACTGGGCCGTCCCAGTGACTTGGTGTTGACGTTGCACCTCTCGTTCGGCAAACGTGAAAAGGAGTCACGATCCTGTGGTTGAGACGACTTCATCGGAGGTTTCTATAGCCGCAGGAGTGAGCCAGGCCGAGGAAGTCGCTGAGATTCTTGCTCGTATCGGTCCGGTCGACGGAAGCGCGCTGTTGAGCGAAGCGCAGCGTCGTTGGCCGTCACTGACATTGCGACGTCTGCGTGCGATCGTCATGTCGGCGATCCGGGCCGGCTTGGTGCTGGCTGAAGGTGAAATGCTCTCTGCTGTTGCAGAAGCGGCGCAACCTGACGGCGGACTGCGCGATCTCTTGCGGGCTGTCATCGTGGATTTCGAATCCGTGGTTCGTCCCAGCTCGGAGAAACCGGACGGCGATCGCCAGGTGTATCAGATTGGTGCCGCTCGCCTGTCCGGTGACTCGGATTGGGTTGGCAAGGGTGAGCGGTTCACGGCCTGGGTAAGGCTGTCGGACGAAGACTGGGAAGCGGAGATCAGATCGGAGCGCGTTCGCGCGTCATACGAAAGCCATGCAGTCAGTCCGGTGGAAGCTTTCGAAGCGCTGCGGCAATTCTGCGCCGACGCCGACACCCTGGTTGCCTACAACGGCATACAGGCCGACTTCCCTCTGCTCGACGAAGCAAGCGGCAACGCGGGCATCCAAGGCTTCGGCGGCCACCGCCGGGTCGATGCGCTCTACCTCGCTCACGCTATCTGGCCGACGGCTTCCTCCCACCGACTGGCCGAGCTGGCCACTGAGGTCGGGGTCGACCACAAGGGGCTGCGCTGGCATGACGCCGAGGCAGACGCAACACTGACGGCCCGCGTGGTCCAGCTCGCGGCGTCGACCGTGGCTGCGTGGCCTGAAGCAGAGCGTGTCCTGGCGTTGAGCGCGGGCACCGGTAGCGCGGCCTGGGACCTGCTGGCTTCCTTGCTTCCGTCCGATGTGGCCACCCACGAGCACGACGATGCGGAGGTTGAGCAGGTACTATTCGACCTCATTCCGGCGCCGTCACCGAGCCACCCGAACACCCCGCTGGTCGTGCCGGACGAGCTGCGCGACGACTCGGGGCGGGTCGATCCGCACCGCCTTGCCCAGGCGGCAGCCTCGGGGCGAGTGGAGCGTCGACCGGCGCAGCAGGAGATGTCCGCCCAGCTGGTCGCTCAGGTGACCGCCGGCCGGGATGCTCTGTGCGAAGCTCCCACCGGGACCGGCAAGAGCCTCGCCGTCCTCGCCACCGGTCTCGACTGGCTCGCCGGTGCGCCGGGCCGGCAGGTCGTCCTCTCGACCCACACCAAGCAGCTGCAGACCCAGCTCGCCGGGGACATCGCCAAGCTGGCCGCGGTGGCGCCCGGTCTGGCGGACGTCGCTGCGCTGGTCAAGGGCAAGCGGAACCGGCTGTCCCTGCGGGCGATGGTCACCGCGCTGGCCGACGCCACCGGCGCGGCGGCGAGCTCCCGGCCCGAGCAGCGCACCCGCTTCGCCACCGACCCGAGTTATCGGGAGCTGCTGATCTACCTGGTCCGGCGATTGGGCGAGGCGAAGACGCTCGACGACCGCTGGTCCTCCCGGAGCGTGGACCCGGCCGATCTCCCGGCCTTCATTTCCGAGTACTTCGAATCGGGTGCCCGGGTCCCGCTGACGCTTTGGCTCATCGGCCTCAGCCAGGAGAGCGGCGACTACCGGCGCAGCTCGTCGTCGCTCCTCGCCAGGCTCTCGGAGACGGCGGCTGAGGCGTTCGCCGCGAGTCAGCTCATCGTAGCCAACCACGCGCTGCTCCTGAGCCAGCCGGACGTGGGTTCGGACTCGACGTTGCTGGTTATCGACGAGGCCCACTCACTTGAGCAGGCTGCCACCGCCGCGGCGAGCGCCGAGGTCGACTACCGCGCCGTGGAGAACCTCACCGGTGAGCTGCGCCGCTGGTGCACGCGCGGGCGTGACGTCCCCGACCGGCTGGCGGAATCCGTCGCCGATCTGGAGTCCCTGCTGGACACCGAGGCGTTGCCGCGGGCGGCTCAGGCTGTCTTCGACCGGTCCGGTGGCACGGTGGGCAGCCGCGTCGTCACCTTGGCCAGCCCGTTCGGTGGAGTCGGCGGAGAGGCGCCGTCCCGGCAGCTGCTCGGCCGGCTCGACCGGCTGGCTCGATCGGCGAATGCCGTTTGCGGTGCTTTGGCCGCGTACCTGGGTGCTCGCGCTCGGACTGATGCCTGGTGGGAGTACGAGCGCACAGCCTCACTTGCCGCGCGAGCGGAGGTGCTTGCGGATGCGGCGAGTCGGGTCACCGGAGACGCGCGGCAGATCTTGGACGGAACGCCGGACGATCCGCCGCCCGAGGACGGCAACCGCGTCGTCTACGCCACCGAGCTGGAGAGCGAGGGGATCAGCGTTTCGGCTCGCCGGTACGCGTTCGCGGTCGTGTCCGCCCCGATCGAGCTCAGCCGCGAGACGACCTGGGCTGACGTGCGTGAGCGGTTCGGCCGGGTTTTCTACGTCTCCGCTACGCTCCGGGTGGCCGGCAGCTGGACGTATATCCGCTCGAGGCTCGGTCTCGGGGTGGAAGTCGACGCGTTCGCCCTGACCGGACCGTTCGATCTGGCCGGTCAGGCCCGGCTGGTCTGCCTGGCGGACTTCCCGAGCTGGGGTGAGCAAGCCGACGGCGCGGTACGCACGACAGCCCACCAGCTCGCCGGCTATGCGAAGGAGGTCATTCGCCGCGAGGGCGACGCGTTCCGCGGCGGCGGACTGGTCTTGACGACCGCGAAGAAGGCTGCGTCCGCCATCGCCGAACGGCTGATCGGTGAACTCTCCGGCCGGGCGCCGGGAACGCCGGTCACGGTGGCGCCGCTGCTGGGCAACACACGCGCCGCTCGCGCGTTCGCCGAGACAGGCGGCTTCTGTGTCGCGACGCGGGGGATGTGGCAGGGCATCGATTTCGCAGCCGACCGGGTTTCCCTCGTGTGGATCAACAAGCTGCCGTTCGCGCCCTTCGCCGACCCGCTCGTCGCCGCCCGTCGCGCGGCAGCGGCGCGCCGAGCCGCCGATGCCGGCGATCCCGATCCAGAGCGTTCCGCGAACGAGAACTACTACTTGCCGCTGGCCGCGATGGATCTCCGGCAAGCCGTCGGCAGGCTGGTTCGCTCGACCGAGCACCGGGGCATCGTGGTGATCAGCGACCGCCGGCTGGCCGGCCGCACCGCGCAACGGCGGAGCTATCGCCGGGTGTTCCTCGAGTCGCTCGATCCGGGGCTGCAGGTCCCCGATGAAGTGACCGGAGAGCCCGCGGGAGGCAACGTGCTGACCATGGCCGAAGGCTGGCGGACGATCTGGCAGTTCCTCGGCGAGAACGGGCTCATCGAGCGGCACCGAGCCGCCGAACTGTGCGAGCCGGACGCCCTGCGGACCCACACCCTGCTGCCGGCCACTCGCGAGATCCTCGACGCGGTGATCAACCCAGTCGAGGAAGCGGCCGCGCGGGCCGCCGGGAAGCTGGGCGACCTGCTGGTGGAGCGGTGCGGCCGGATCGCAGGCCTGCTCCGCTTCTCGGAAGAACCGTTTCGGCTTCGCGCACAACAGGAATCGGTGATCCGTGCGGTCGCCGAGGACGCCGACGTGCTGGCTCTGCTGCCGACCGGTTTCGGTAAGTCGTACGCCTTCCAGCTGCCCGCACTGGCGCTTTCCGGGGTGACCGTCGTCGTCTCGCCACTGGTCGCCTTGATGGCGGACCAGGCCCTCGAGCTGAACGCCACCGTCGGCGGGGCCGTGCGCGCGCTGGTCGGGCCGATGCCCGAGTCGAACAGCCGACGAGGGAAGACCGAGGTCGCCGAACAGCTGACCGGGGTCGCGGACCACGGCATCCGTCTCGTTTACGTCTCGCCGGAACGGCTGGCGAACCGCCGGTTCCAGGAGCTGCTGCGCGAAGCAGCGGAGAAGGGTATCCTCCGCCGGATCGCGGTGGACGAGGCGCACACGTTCGTGCAGTGGGGCGACGACTTCCGGCCGAGCTTCCGCCGTGCCGAGCGGCTCATCACCGAGCTCAGGAACGACGACCGGGTGCGGGTGACCGCGGTGACGGCCACCGCGAACCGGTCGGTCCGCGCCGGTCTGCGAGCGGGACTCTTCGGTGTGGCCGAGGAGCCTGTCGAGGGTGAGTCACTCGTCATGGTGACCGCCAGTCCGCTCCGTCCCGAGCTGGCGTTGTACCGGCGGGTGATCCACAACGCCGGACCCACTACGGTCGCCGGGCTCGCCGAGGAGATCGCGACCGCGTGCGACGACCACGCGATCTTCTACTGCCTGACCGTGAAAGAGGTCGAGGCTCTGCACGCCCATCTCCGCCAGTTCCTCGGCGACGCCGGTGTCCGGCAGGTCCGGCGCTTCCACGGCCGGCTGTCCGAAGCGGAGAAGGCGGCGGTGCTGACCGAATTCCGCGAAGCACCGGTCAAGGGCGATCCCGGTTTCGTTCCGCTGATCATCGTGGCGACCAGCGCGTTCGGGCTCGGCGTCAACCGGGGCGACATCCGGTGTGTGTTCGTAGTGTCGCCGCCGCCGGACCTCGCCGCGCTCTACCAGCAGCTCGGCCGAGCCGGACGTGATCAGGCCGGAAAGGCCGCCGCCGAGATCAACTCGCCGTCCTACGGCCTGGCTCTCGGGACCGGCCGCGGCTTCCGCACCCTGCGGTGGATGCTCTCGCAAGGCCTGCCGCCCGCCACCGAGAACCAGATCGGGAAGCTCCTGCTCGAAACCGCATCCAGGAGCGGCGTGCTGGATCCCGACGAGCTCGCGGACAGCTGCCTTCGGGTCGAGGTCGCGGCGGGACGACTACGGCCCGCCGAAGCGCGGCATGCGTCCACAGTGGACGCCTTCCGGACCGCCGTCATCCGGTCGGTGGCCGTCCTGGCGAACAACGGCGTGCTCGACGACCGGGGCGACTTTCCGGCGACGGTCCTGCTGGCTCCGGTCGACGAACCCCTCGACCTGGGCGATGACGAGCTGGCGGCGGTTGCCCAGCGGCTGCAGCAGATCGTTTCGGCGAGGTCAGGCCGGTACGAGATGACCGAACTTCACGAGAGACTCGCGCGGGAGGTGCCTCGATACGACCGGACATCCGGTGACGTCGCCGGTACTTGGGCCGTCCTTTCGACGCTCCACGACCGGGGTTGCCTCGACGTCTCCCAGGCTGGCAACTACCGGACGCTGATCTCGGTCCGGCCGTCCCGGACGGCGCCGGAAGAGGCGGTGGGCCACACCGTCGGACACCGCGCCCGGCATGACCGTGAACTGGCCGAACTTCTTGCCTGGTATAACGAAGACCGCACCTGTGCCAACGCCGGCATGGCCGGGTACTTCGGTATGCCGGAGCACGCCCTGCCCGAGGATACGTGCACGACGCCGGCTTGCCGTTGTTCAACCTGCTGGCACCACAACGCAGAACGGGTCCCGGTGCCGGACCTGCTCCGCGCGTTCAACACGAAGCACCCGCGGCCATCGGTCCGGCGGGACGGCCTGCCGTATCGGACGGTGACGGATCGCAATATTCGCAGCCTCCTGTGGGACAACTACCGAGGGCTGACCGACGCGATGATCAATCGGGTGCTCCGCGGCGACGAGACCTACCCGGATGCGTCGACGGGAAGGCAACGTCCGCTGTGGCCGAGGCTGCTGTACCACCGTCTTCGTGGGTGCGATCCGGGCGCGCGGATCGATGACGTGCGCGCCGCGCTCGACCGGCTGACCGCCGCGGCGCAGGTCATCCGGACCGGTGATGGACTTTGGCGGCTGCGCAGGTACGCAGAAGTAGACGAACGCCGTGAGCGGACCACGGCCGGGCAAACCGCGGAGGTGGCGACATGACAGCGAGCGCGACCGAGATCTGGCGGCCGTTCCACGACGATCCGCTGTTCACCGCGGAGCTTTTGGTCGAGCCGGACGCACCGCACGAACGGGTTCTCGCCTATCTGGAACGGGTGGCCCTGGCGCGACGGGCTCCGCTGCACGTCGCGACGGCGTTCAACGCCGTGCATTTCGGTTTCGGCCCGGACGGCTCGGGCTACCGCGGAGAGCTCCTCGATCCGGAGCTGTTCTTCCGCCTTGACGTCGAGCCGGAGACTGTTCCCGAGGTGGGCATGTTCGTCCGCGTCGAACGAGGCGTGCACACCCTATGGGCCGAAGTGGTCGGGCAGTTCGGAGCCCATCACGGCGTCGACGTCGATGGCTGGGTCCCACCCGAGCTCCCGGGCGCATCCGGGTGGAACGATCCGGCGCAGGCCGGGGAAGCCCGCGCCATCCTCGACTTCGAGGCGTTCGGCATCGGCTTGAACCACCGCGACCGGGCGGAGCTCGAACGGCAGCGCCGCCGCGGCACGGTCCTCGACGCGCGAGGCCACGTGCTCGGTACCGCCCCGGTGGCGGCGCGGCCACCGGACACCGGCCGGTACGCCGACTGGCTGCTGACGAAGGCGAAACCGCTACTGCTCAGCGGACCGCTGGGCGGCCTGCTGACCGATCCCCACGACGACGGCGCGCTCGCCGCCGCGTTGGAAGCGGCCCTGACCACGATCGACAGCCTCCTGACGCGGTCGGCGATCCTGCGCCGCTGGGGCCCGTACGCCACCCCCGCTGACCGGTTCACCGAACGCCTCGCCTCGCCCGACGCCCTCGGCGGAGACGACCTGGGGGAAATCGTCAGGATCGTCACCCGGCCGGCAGGCGAACCCCGTTACACCGGCGTCTGGCCGTTGCTCGAGGCGAGGGCCCACCTCGGTGAGACGCCGGACCCGCTCTCCTACGCTGGCGCGGTCGAAGCCGTGGTGCACGCCAATCTCGCGATCGATGGCGAAGCCGCTCGACTCGACGGGCTCGACGTGCGGATCGACGATCCGTGGCAGGCGGGCGGTGTGTGGCGCAACGCGCCGTACCCCGCCCGGGGCGAGGAGCCCATCGAGGACGACGTCCTCCTGCAACACCTCGACAACACCCTCACCGTTTTCACGGTCGCGTTGCGCGCGACGCACATCGACAACGGCGTGCTCCCGCTGCCCTCGTCCGCCATGGAGCTCTTCCCCCACCAGAACATGATCATCGACCTGTTCCACGAAGGCGAGCCGCTCGACGACGCGATGCGCGTCCAGGAGGTGGTCCTGACGGACAACCGGCTGACCGGCATCGCTTGGCCGTTCGGCTTCTACCCAGGGATCAAGGTCACCGTCGCCGCCGCGTGCGGCGCCCGCCGAGTGGCGCTTTCGACGACACTCCTCGACGCGCCCCTGCCTTACGGCGACGACTACCGGTGGGCGACCGACGAGAAGCTCCTCGCCGCCGCGCTCGGCCTGGCCGAGGCAGTCACTCCCGCGCCGGCGGCCGCCCGGAGTGTCAAGCCGGGGCGCGGGGTGGACCCGCTGGGCCGGTTTATCGTCAACGCACTGCGCAGACACGGCGAGGCAGGGCCGTTCGGTGCCCGGCAGCTCACCGGTCCTCAGCTGATGACGGCGCTGTTCGGGCCGGAACCGGTCAACCCGGTGCTGCTCTGGTTGGTGATCCACACCTGCGAAGATCTGGTGGAGGCGGGCAAGCTGACCTGCGAACCGGTCGCGGACCGGACGGCACCGGACGTCTTCGTCTGGTGGCCCGACGGTGCCGGAGCACCTCGTGTCCCCGATCAGGCACGCCGACCGGGAGGGCTGGCCGGCCAGGTCAAGGAGCACTGGGTGCCGCCTAGCCTGCGGCAGCTGCCGGACGGGTTCCGGGCCAGCGAGCAGGCGAAGGCCAACTACGCGAAGTACATCAGCGGCCTTCACGGACCGCACGCATCCGTGGAATTGCCGCCTGGTTTCACCTTCGTCCGAGGACATCGCCGCGGGGACGAGCCCGGGCCCGTCTGGCTCGATGCGATCTCGGACTGAACCGCACCCGAACTTCGAAGAGGAAGGTGGCCGACCATGGCCGCTCCACACCGGCGTCACCGTCATGACACGGACTTCGGCGGATCGCTCGGGACCACCGAGCTCCTGGCCGAGGCCGCCACGGCGACCGATTCGGACGAGGCCGCGCGTCGGCGTGCTCAGGCCGAGTTGGCCGGTTTGCTGGACCGGCTCGGCGACGTCGTCGAGACGGCGCTCGACCTCGTGACGGCGGAGGAGTTTTCCCGGCTGGTCTGGCGACTGCCGAATCCCAACCGCACGAATTTCCTGCGCGACCTGCGTGTCCCCCCGGCGAAGCGGCCGACGCCGATGGCAGCGCGTGACGGGCTCACCCGCCTTCGGGCCTGGCCCGAGGAGCGGCGCACGCGTGCTTTGCAGCTTCTGGTGTCGCCAGTGCGTCGAGCGCTGGCCCCGGCGTTGACCGAATGGTGCGAGAGCCACGACGACGATAGCTTGCGGCAGGCCCTGACCGACGATCCGGCTCAGGCGAGCGCGGTCCGGTTGACCGTTATCGCCGACTGGCAGCGCGGGCCCGCGTCAGTGGCCGCGCTGCGGATCGCGCTGCGCAGCAAGCTTGCGTTGCCCAGCTGGCCGAGTGAGCTCGTCGACACCGTCGTTGCTGCTTGCCGGAAGCTCGAAGCTGTGAGCGGAGGCGCGGCAGAGACGGTTCTTCCCGTTCCGGCGCCCGAGGTGAACGAGCTGGTCAAGACGGCCGAGCAGCTCCGCGAAGCCCTCGCGGAGGCCCAGCGCGCAGCAGCGAGGGTTTCCGCTGAACTGGCGGATTCCCGGACCGCGTCAGCGGAAGACCTTGCGACGATCGCGGCCCTCGGACCGCAGGCCGAATCGGCGCAAGCCCTTCTCGAAGGTGCGAGTTCGGAATCGGAGTTCGCAAATTGCCTGGTTCTGGCCGAGAAGCTGGAGGAGGCGGCCGAGCGGGCAAGCCGGCCGGACGAACACCCCGAACTCGAACGCTTCGAGGGTCTCGTGGGCCCGCCGGAGTACGGGGAGATGATCGCGAGCGTCCGCAGCGCCGCGAGTGAGCTGCTCGGAAGCGACGACTGGGACGACGCCCGGCGAAGCCGGGCCGAGGGCTTGACCGCATTGGCCCGCCTGGTCGACGCTGCGGCCGCGGGGGAACCCGGCGTGGTGGTCGAACTCCACCAGACGGCGCAGGCGGCACTGCCCGGCGACCTCCAGCCACTACTCGTGATCGCTCTCATGGGCAGGCTCGGCTTCCGCCCGGACGACGAGCCGGAACCGCGTGATACGCCGGTGGCGGAGCCCTCGCCGGAACCTGAACCGCCGCCCGCACCGCTTGCGGTGGCGCCTCCCGCCCAGCAGACTGCCACGCCCGATGTATCAGCTCCCACTGATCAGCCGGACGACGCCGATCAGGCAGCCGACACCGAGGGCCGGCAACTGACCGCGGAACTGCTCAGTGCCGGCAAGCTCGCTCTGACCCACCACGCCGCGGACATCGCCGGAGACGACCAGTTCGCCGAAGCGACCCGGCTGCTCACGCTGGCGACGGCCGTCCGGACCGAATCGGGTACCACGGCCAAGGAAGTCCGGGACTCGCTCGAAAACCTCGACCTGCACGGTTTCGACGGTCATCAGGCCGCCCAGCTGACCTTGCTGACGGCGGCCGTACGCGCGGCGCTGGTGATGGCCGATCCCCATGCCGGTGAACTGGCGGACGAGCTGAGCGGGCACTTCGAGCGCCAGCCTCACCTGACCGCTTTGACGTCGGCGATCGGAAAGGCCTCCGCGCGCGGGCTGCTCTACAACCAGGCCTTGCTGGCCGAGCTAGCCCCGATCGCCGTTGCCGACAACGACATCGCCGCCGCGGCGGAGGCCGCGGCCGCCGACCGCGATCGGAGCAGGAACCTGCGGTTCCCGCGGGCCAACCAGATCGCGGAAACGTGGTGGGCACCGAACGGGCTGGTCGGGCGGGCGGTGGCCATCGCGGCGGCTGACCGGCGGGAAGACATCGAGACCGCGGTCGGAACGCTGCGCAAGCTCAGCCGGCGCCAGGATCTTGTCGCCGAGCTCAAGACCATCGACGACCGCCTGCGCAGCTCCGGTTCACGGTCGCTCGAAGGCGCTTCCCGGCGCAAGATCATCGAGCAGGTCGCGGAGTCGCTCGACCTGGTGCGGGTGTGGGTCGACGCCGTGCGAGCGGAAGCCAGCGCCGCGCACGGGACCCACCCGATACCCGCGCAGGTGACCGAGCTCCGCGCTCGGGTGCTCGAGGAACGGGAGGGAGCCTCCGGCGAGCTCAATGTCCTGCGTCACGAAAGTGCGGACCCCGTGCTGGCGGCCGCGGCAACTACCTGCCTGGCTCTGCTCGAACAGAGCATCGACATGCTAGACGGCGAAAGCCTGAAGGGTGCCGAGCCCGACCCGCGCGCAGTGCTGAACCGTGACCTGCTGCGCTGTGCACCGCTGCGGCTCAGCGCCGACCTCGTCCCGGCCCGGCAGATGACGCTCGATGACATCCGGCTCGCCGACCGCACCGGCTGGGAGACCGCGTTCGACGAGCGGCTGGCCATCGAGGACTTCGTCGCCGCCCGGACGATCGTCGACGCGATCGCCGAGGAAGCCGGCCGGGACATGACCCCGCTGCTCGACCGGCTCGAACAGGCCGTGGCCCGATCACGAGCCCAGGTGCGCGCGCTGGCCACGGAGATCGAAGGCCGGGTCCAGAAAGCCGCCCGGCTGGGGCAGCTCCTGGAATCGGCGCGCTCCGATGTGCTGGCCCAGCTCGAAGCCGCACGGCCGGACCGTGACGACTTGGACCAGGTACGCCGGCTACTCGAGGAGATAGACAGCCGGCTGCCCGAGTACGCGGCGAAGGCCAAGGCGGAACTGTGGGAACGGGTGACCTCCGAGCTGAACAAGGCCGGGCAGCGCGTCCCCGAGAACGCCGCGGACCGCATCCGCGCCCGGATCGACGCCGGAGATCTCGCGACCGCGGAGGAGTACCTGCTTGTCGCGCTCGGTGGTGAAGAGCCGCCGAGCGCACCGGAATCCCCTGACCTGCCTCGGTTTCTCACCGCGCTCGACACCCTTCCCGCCACGGTGGTGCGCGATGCGCTGAAGGCCGCCGAGAGTGGCACTGTCCTCGCGGACTGCCTGGACTTCGGGCCGCTGTCCCCGGCGGAACGCACCGCGGCGGCCGACGGGCTGCATGCGTGGCTCGACCTTGGTGGCGACCGGCGACACCGGGCGTTCAAGCCTGCGCTGGCCCAGGCGCTCCGGCTGGCCGGGATCGAATTCACCGCCGAGCGCCCGGCCGGCCTGTCCGACGGGCCGAACCGGCGCTGGGTCGAGCTGAGCGGCGTGAAACGGGTCGGCGACGCGTTGATCCCGGCGTTCGGTTCCCTGGCTGGGGACCAGCTGCGGCTCATGCTGTGCTGGAACGCACCCGACGTTCGGACGCTCTTCGCCTGGGTCACCCAGGACACGAGCGACGCGCCCGTCCTGGTCGCCGTATTCGGGACGCTTTCCGCGAGTCAGCGACGGGCGTTGAGCAAAGCCACCGCGGCCCGGCCGGAAAAGCCGGTGATCATGCTCGACGACATGGCACTGGCCTACCTCGCCGCCTACGGCGGTGGCCGGTTCGCGGCCACGGAACGCATCCTCCTGCCCTTCGCGACGACCAACCCGTACCACCCGCATGCGACGGGCAACGTGCCGAGCGAGATGTTCAAAGGTCGGCAAGCGGAGCGGTCCGCCATCCTCGAGCGGCACGGGGCCAACCTGCTCTACGGCGGACGGCAGCTCGGCAAGTCGGCGGTGCTGCAGGCGGCGGCTCGCCGATTTGAGGTTACGCCGGACAACATCGCGGTATACCTCTCGCTGCCCGGATTCGGCGTGACGCGAAAGCCGGACGCGCTCTGGGATATGATCGTCGCCGGGCTCGCCGAGCGGGAGATCACCGCGCCGGGTCAACGAGGACGGGATGCGGCCAAGCACGCCGAACGGGTCGTGAAGACCTGGTTGGGTGCGGATGCCCAACGACGGTTGGTACTACTGCTCGACGAAAGCGACGAGTTTTTCGACGCGGACGCCACGACCGGCTTTGCGACGACCACCCGCCTGCGTGACCTGATGAACTCGACGGAACGCCGGTTCAAGCCGGTCTTCGCGGGTCTGCACCAGGTTCAGCGGTTCGCGCAGTTGCCGAACCAGCCGCTCGCCGCCGCCCACTTCGGGGATGCGCTGGCGATTGGCCCGCTGGCCCCGGAACCCGCTTACCAGCTGATGTTCACGCCGATGGAAACGCTGGGCATCTCGTTCTCGTCGGACGAGCTCATCCACCGTGTCCTGGCGTACTGCAACTACCAGCCCAAGCTCCTGCAGCTCGTCGGGGAAGCGCTCGTGCGATCCGCGCACGAGCGACGCGAAGACAACCCGCGCTACGTGATCAACGACGACGAGCTCGAGCGGGTCATCGGATCCGAAACAGTCCGGCAGAAGGTCCGGGAAGCGGTCCAGCTGACCCTGAACCTCGACTCGCGGTACAAGCTCATCGCCCTCGTGGTGGCCTTGGCCGCACTCGAGCACGGTGCCGACCGAACGATGGCGACCGGCGAGCTGCGCGACGAATGCCACTCCTGGTGGTCCGCCGGCTTCACCGGGCAAGGAGCGGACGAGTTTCGGTCGCTCTTGGAGGAGATGAGCGGCCTCGGCGTGCTCGCTGCGGCGGACGGAGGCTGGCGGCTGCGCTCCAGCAACGTCCTGCGCCTGCTGGGTTCGGCGCAGGACATCGAGGACGAGCTGTTCGGCTCGGAATGGCGGGCTCCGACGAGGCTCGCCGCCGAGAATGCCCGCCGCACGGTCGCCGACGGCCTGGCCGCCCCACTGACCGAGAAGCAGTTCGCCACGCTGATCGAACGCTCCAATCGCCTCCGGTTGGTCCTGGGCAGCCGCGCGACGGGCGCCGACCACGTGCAGCAGCTGCTCCAGGAGGAGGACCGCCGGGTCGGAGCGCGTTTCACGCTGGAGAAGGCGACGTCTCCGGAGAGCTATCGGCGCGAACTTCGCGGCGGCAAGCCCGGCGACCCGCACCGGGTCGTGTTCTGCGACCTGGGAGGGATGAAGGTCGAAAGCGCCTGGACGGCGGTCCACCAGGCGCTCGAGCTGCTGCCCGCCGCCGGGGTGACCCGCACGGTGGTCGCGCTGGTCAGCGCCGACGCTGGCGAGGTGTTCTCCGCGATCTGTGGTTCGGATCGGGCCGATCTCGCCGACCTCGTCGTCCCCTTGCGCCGCATCTCGGCGGACGGACTCCGCTCGTGGTTCGGAGCGGACAACCTGACGACGTCCTTCAGTGACTCGGGTAGTCAGGCAGAGCTGCTCCAGATCACCGGGGGCTGGACGAGCTTGCTGAACCAAGCTGCGGAGCTGGCCGCGGGGGAGGCGCGAAGTGCCCGGCGGGTGTGCGACAAGATCCGCCAGCAGCTCACCAGGCCGGAAGGCGCGGCAGAACTGGTCGACGCGGTCGGCTTAGCCACGATGCCCGCTTGCGCAGACGCGTTCGGCGAGTTCGTGAACTACGACGAGGCTCTTGCTATTGACGATCTCCTGGCGCTTTTCGATGACCACGGCGGGGCCGCGACCATGAACGTCCTGCGGAACTTGGACGTGCTCGTGGAGCGGCCGCAAGATGGCTTGTGGGAGGTCGAACCGGTCATCGCGGCGGCCTGGCGCATGTCCTCCACTTCACGCCGAAACGGTGCATATTGATAACCGGCGAGCGGCCTTCAGTCGGAACGCAACGAGGCGGAATCGCCGGCACATCACATGACCGGGATTCCGTCTCCACCCAGGCCGTTGTCCCAGCCGATCGCGTCGAAGAGTGCGGCCACGTCGTCGTGTTCGATCCGATGACCTTCGTCGAGCATTTGATCGAAGACGTCTTCCGAACCCCAGTCCGGATTCGCGTTCTTGAGCTCCACGACGCGGTATAGAGCATCGACCGTGATATGCGCCAGGTCGTAGTCGGCCAGGTGATCGGAACCGGGAATGAAGAGGTGCGGTGGCTCGTAGGTGTCGTCGTCGTAGACCATGCGACCCTCCCCGACGTTCGGTGTTCTTTCGAAGCTAAGAAGAGCCGGTGCCGCCGGGCTATGACCGAAGCTGGCGTGAACGTGACTTACGTCGTGGCGCATGCCTGCACGGCTGCGGGTGCGATCGATCGCGTGCCTAAGCTGACAACGGTGACTGTCCCTGTTGCCGTCGTCGACCCGTTGCCGATGTACCGGCAGGGAATTCTCTCCGTACTGTCACCGGCCGGCTACAGCGTGGAGTGTCCGGCGGATGTGCTCTCTTGGGCGCAGAGGGCTCAGCGGACTCTGGTGTTGCTGACGCTGTCGTCCGAACATACGTGGAGCATCTTGCGGCGGCTCCGTGACATGGGCAGGGAGCATTTCGTGGTCGCGCTCGTGGAGCGGAACGCCTCGGCGCTCGGGGCGGCAGCGGTGCAGTCCGGCGCCCGGTCGGTGCTGTGGCGGGATGTCACTACGGCGGCGCTGCGTCGTACCGTCGAGGCGACGATCGACGGTCAAGCGGTACTGCCGGCCGCCGTCGCGCAAGTGCTGGCCGCCGGTTCCGCCCAGACCGGTGTGGCGGGCGTGCCACTGCCCGAGCAGGTGTCGTGGCTACGCCACCTCGCGGCGGGCTCGACGGTGGCACGGCTCGCTGCCGATGTCGGTTACTCGGAGCGCGCGATGTTCCGGCTTCTGCGGCTGCTCTACCAGCAGATGGGCGTCAACAACCGGACCGAAGCTATAATCCGCGCTCAGGAGCTCGGATGGCTCGTCCCGGCGCCGGCCGCGGGATATTAGTCCGGCGAGTCGGCGCGGCTGGAGCCGGTGCCGCAGCCGTCGATGGCCGGCTGCAGCAGCCCGGGGTGCCGGCTGTCCCGGTCCAATTGCGCCAGCATGAACCTCAGGCGATCGACGAGCAGGGGCGTCGGCGAAGTCGCGAGGTCCCGGGCGGTCCGGAACGCCCTGACCGCCCGGTCGAGCACTGCAGGCCCGGTGGGGTCGAGCCCGCACAGCGCGAAGCCCTGCATGTCCCAGGCGGTGAAGTCGTCGTTGTCCAGCCTGATTCTCCCGGCCGTTTCCTCATACAACTGCCGGAAGCAGTCGTCAGCGCTGTCAGTGTGGTTCAGCAGCCGCTCGGTCAGCGCCCGCAGTGCCAGAACGATCAGTGCGCGTCCTACACGCCGGTACCGAAGAGCTCGGATGATCTGCTGAGCAGCGGTCCTGCGGTCGTCGACGGCGAGGCGCGCGACGCAGAGCGTCGTGCGTGCCTGCATGAGGGTGACCGGATCGGCGATCCGCAGTGCGTAGTCTTCGGCCGCCGTGGCCGTTTCCGTCGCCGGTCCGATCTCGCCGCAACCGAGCTCGAAGTCGGCGCGAGCGTCGAGGTAGGCACCTGCCAGGAACAAGTCGGGGTGCTGTGCCGTGGTCCGCTGGGCCGTTTTGAGGTAGTGGGCCGCGCGCTCGGGCGATCCCAGCTCGGAGTGCCAGCGCGCCAGCTTGAGCGTGCACTGGAACGCCCGGGACGCGGCGGCCTTCCGGTCCGACACGAGCTCGATCCGGTCGTACACTTCGAGGGCTTGCTCGGCGTAAATGATGGCCTCGTCATACCGCCCCCACCGACGGCGGCAGTCCGCCAGTCCTTCCATCGCTGCCATGGCGACCGTCGGCTGATTCCCGGCGACTGCGTCGTGGAGGGCGAGGTCGTAATAGCCGGACGCCCGCCCAGTTTGGTTCTGGCGGGCGTACATCGAGGCCAGGTTGGAGCGCAGTGTCGTAAGCCTCGTCGTATCCCTGCGCTGCTCGGCGATCTTTAGTGCACGCCCGTAGGCGTCACTCGCTGCTCCGAACTCGCCAGCCAACGAGTGCAGGTGGCCGAGCCGGTTGTCGTTCGCTATCTCCACAGTGGGACTTTTCGTCCGGCCTTGCACAGCGATGCTCTGTTCGCGCAGCAAGTGGCTGCAGTTCCAGTCACGCAGGAACCTGTCGATCGACTCGATCGCCCCGTGTGCGGCCGCGAATCGTCGAGCTCTGATCAAGCAGGAGACTTCGGCGAAGTGGATGCGAAGATCGGCCAGGCTGCGCACTGATGTGGGCCGGTGCTTCCGCAGCTCGTACGCGGCCTGGTGCAGCAGGCTCGAGTGGCTGCTTTCCAGTTCCTCGTCCAGGATCTTTCTGACCTCGGACGGCGGTAGGTACACCTGGTTCGACGCCTGGCGCACGATGCGTCGCGCAATGAGCTGTCGAAGACCGATCCGGATCTGTGGTTCGCGGAGTTCTTCGGCCAGGACGGCTACCAGGGCGTCGCTGGCGACGGGCACCGCGAAGGCCGCCAGTGCGTCGAGAACGCGCCTGCGGAAGCTGACGCCATCGAGCAGGATCTGGGCGAGCAGTCGTGGTGTGGCGGAGGAAGGCACAGCTGTGAGCTGCTCGGCGAGGGAAGGGGCGTCGACGGTGCTGTCGTCGAGGGTGAGAATCGCGTGTGCTATTTCGGCGTCGCGAGGAATGCCGTGCACAGCCTGGTGGAACCGGCGTGAAAGGTCAGGTGACAGCTCTGACAAGCCCGACGGGTAGACGTCGTCCAAGGTCTTGATGAACTCGACGAAATGCTCGTAGGGGAGGTCGTGCACCTCGACGGTATCCGCCTTGCGAGGCCACGTGCCACCGTGTGGCGAGTGAAGTGGGCTGGAGGTGACGAGGACCAGCGTGACCGCGTGCTGGGACGTCGACAGCAGCTCGAACGCCTCGTCGAGATCGAGGTCGGCCAGTTTTCCACTGGCGCTGTTCAGCAAGTTCTCTGCGTTCTCGACGACGATGATGACGGGCTCGTCGCCGAGCGCCCCCTCCAGCCGGGCGATGGAGGACTTGGTGTCCCTTTCGGCGGTGGGCGGTGCCGAGTCACTGGTCACGGCTTCGGTCAAGGTGCGTACGTCGAACGGGATGTCCGGCACGGCCTCGCGCCGACGTGGCCTTGTCCGGGTGGACTGTTCCACCTCCGCCAAGACTGCGTCGACCAGGGTGGACTTTCCGGCACCCGACGGGCCGTGCACGATGACGATGCCACCCACGCCCGTCGACAGCCGGGTCCTCAGCTTGAGCTGCTGATCCTCGCGGTCGAGGAGCTTGCGCGCGTGGTCGGCCTTCGCTGCTCTCGCTGCGATCTCCTCGTGTCCGGCGGGCCGCGATGCCGGAATACGTTGCGGTGACCGCGCGACCAGCGAATCGGGCAGGACGAGCGGATCCTTGTCCGGTACGGTGTCGCCGAATAGCTCGGTGGCGGCGAACGCGGACAGCCAGAAGAACCACTCGCGGTCGACCTCGGTGATGATCTGGCGCCCGGAGAGGATGAGGCCGATGGCGGCCACGCAGACCAGCCGGAGCTTGCGCCAGTTCGCGGCCTGACCCAGGGGATCGATGTGTTCCAGTTCGCCCTGGTGGATGCCCTTCATGGTCTGGACGAGCGCGGCCGGGAGGACGCCCTCGTGGGGGTTCGCCGGGTCCAGCAAGGCGGTGCGCAGTTTCGGCCGATCGACGTGCCTCAAGGTGCTCAGGTGGTGCGCGGCTGTGGTGAGCATGAGGTAGGCGGGGTCCCACGGCAGTGGTCCCTGCGGGTCGTATCGGGACAGGTCGACCAGGTAGTACCTGATCGGCTCACTGGCGGCTTTCGCCACCAGCAGATTGTCCGGGTGGAGGTCACCGTGGATCTTGCCGGGGAAGTTGAGCACGGTCACGGTTCGCGCGAACGACTCGTCCCTGGCGAGCGCGAAGGGGTTGACGACGGGTAGGTCGCCGTGACGCAGCCAGCGCCTCGGGTCGGGTAGGAGTCCAGGGTGCGCCGCGGCCCACGCGTGGACGGTGCCGCCGGGCTCGATTCGGGCGCCGAGCAGGGCGGCCAGCAGTTTCCCGGCCGGCACGGCCGATGTCCTTCCGGACACCCGGTTCGTTCCCGTGTTCCACTCGGTCAACAACGATTTGATGATGAGGCGGTAGGTGTCTGTTACGGCGATGTGCCTCCCGGCGATTTCCCCGGATCCGATCAGTTCGTCGAATCCGCCACCGGCGACGTCCTGGAACATGAGCTGACCGCCGCCCTCGAATCCCAGGGCGTGGCAAGGGAGGCCGACCATGTGTTCGCTCGCGAACTGTTCCGAGTCCTGTCGCGCGGCCTGGTGGGCAGTTCTCTCGTTGCTTCCCGAACGACTCACGTGCGGCTTGATCTTCAAGATCGCACACCGCGGATGCTTGCCCGGTTCGTCGATGGTGACCCCGAACAGGACGGCCGAGGTGAAGCCCGAGCTGACCCAGCCCTCCGAGCGCAACTGGATGTTGTTCTGCGCAGCCCAGGTCCGCAGCGCGTCGCGGGCCGGCGGGTGGGGAATCGTGGCAATAAGAGCGTGTCTTACGTGGTGATCGGGCGCTGGTAAGCGATGATCTTGGCTGTGGTGGATCGGTTGTCGCTGCGGTTGGTGCCGGACGAGCTGTGGGCGTTGGTGGAGCCGTTGATCCCGGTATTCGCGCCGCGTCCGCAGGGTGGTGGCACGGCGCCGGTGGACGCTCGCGCGGTGTTCACGGCGATTGTGTATGTGCTGACCAGTGGATGTGCGTGGCGGGATCTGCCGCCGTCGTTCGGGGTGCCGTTCCAAACCGCGCACCGCCGCTTCGGTCAGTGGACCAAAGCCGGGCTGTGGCGACGCTTGCATCATGCGCTATTGGACGAGCTCGGCAGCCAGGGCCTCATCGACTGGAGCCGCGCGATCGTGGACGGTGCCTGCGTGCGGGCCAAAAGGGGGGATCTCTGACCGGGCCCAGCCCAGTCGACCGCGGCAAGCCCGGCTCGAAGATCCATGCCCTGTCCGATCGCGCCGGGCTGCCGCTTGCCGTCGCCGTCTCCGCGGCCAACACCCACGACAGCCACGCCCTCAGACCGCTGGTGATGGCGATCCCGGCGATCAAGTCCCGTCGTGGTCCGCGGCGGCGCAAGCCGGCCAAGCTGCACGCCGACAAGGCCTACGACCAGCCCGGCCTGCGGCGCTGGGTCCGCGACCGCGGCATCAAGGTCCGCATCGCCCGCAAAGGCATCGAATCCAAGGACAAGCTCGGCCGGCACCGCTGGGTGATCGAACGAACGATGGCCTGGTTCACCGGATACCGGCGCCTCACGTTGCGCTACGAACGCAAAGCTGAGCACTTCCTTGCCTTCCTCATTCTCGGAGCCAGCCTCACGTGCTACAAGAGACTCCGCAAACTCACCACATGAGACAACCTCTAAAGCGTTCTGTGTCCTGATCAAGGGGCACATCAACTCCAAGGTGTGCCGCACAGTTTAGATCCGTCCGCGGAAGGTCGAAAGGTACGATCGTCCGATGCTCAGCTCATGCGGGGGACGGTCGTGAAGAGGAGCTTCGTCACCTTCGGACTCGGTGTCGGCTTCGGTGTTCTCGTCGAGGTCGGCTACGCCGCCGGGGGCGACCGGGCGCTCCAAGCCCTTGCGGTGCTGATCATGGTATCCGCGGCGGCCTTCGTCTCCGGTGGCTTCCTCGGTTTCCTGTTTGGCGTGCCCAAGGTCCTCGCCACGTGGGCGAATGCCACCGGCGACCGATCGGACACCCGCCCGGGCAACTACGCCGCCAACACCAACCTCGAGCAGATCTCCGACTGGCTGACGAAGATCCTCGTGGGCGCGGGCCTCACCCAGATCGGGTCCATCTGCCGCGAATTCGGCCGGCTCGTCGGTGTGGTGGCCCCGACCGTCCGGCCCGATGGAACCGCGGTCGCGTTCGTGGGCGCGATGCTGGTCTTCTTCGCGGTCGGTGGATTCATCGCCGGGTGGCTGACCACGCGGCTGCTGCTGGTGGCCGCACTGACCCGGGCGGACGACGAAGCGCTCGACCGGTTCGTCGAGGCGCAGTACGCCGAACTTTCCGGCGACTCGGACCGTGCCGAGGCCCTGCGCTCCGAAGCCATCGGATACCTCCGACCGGAGGTGGAGGCGTTCGGCCGCCGGTACGAACAGAGCCGGCAACTGCCGGCCGGGCCGCTGCGCACCAGCGAAATGGAAAGCATCACGAACATCGCTCGCTTGGCGGCTACCGGACAGGGATGGACTGCTGAACAGGCTCGTGAACTCTTCGCGCAGGACAGCCCTGGTGTTCGAGTCTTCGCACTCGGGCTCATGCAGGGGAACAGCGACCTCGCCGACTTCGGCATTGTGGTCGACGCCGTCGGGCGATCGAGGTCGGCGTTCGAGCAGTACCAGGGACTGCTCTTGGCGAAGACCATGCTGGACGGCCTCGACGAGATACAACGGCAGGCTCTCCGCGAGGCCGTTGCGGCGCAGTTGGCGCCGGGAGGCTGGATCCGTCGCGAGGGCGCTCGTTGGGCAGTCGCGCGCTCCATCCTTACGCGGTTAACTTCTGAGGAATCGTAGTCCAGGCTCAGCGCGAGCGGTCCTCTGCCGCTCCGTCGAGGCGATCGGCAGGCCGGCGAGGAACGGATCACCCCTGCGGAGGTCGTCTGGTGACCGGGCCGACATGGGATGAGCCGTGCTCGGCGTGCGGCCCGCTGGGCTCAGTCACGGTCGGCTCGGCGGGGCTTGTCGGGGGAGCAGTGCGCACTTCGGGATATCCAGGGCGGGTTGCGGTCGAAGAAGTCAACAGGGTTAAGCCTCGCGTGCTTTACCTAACCCGCGCCGATTCGTGGATTGAGCGAGGCAGGTAGCGAGTTGAGCCATGTGCGAGGTAGTCGTTCGGACTGAAAGCGGCGCTCAGACGCTAATGAGCCAGTCCTGTTCGATTGGCGTACACTTTGAGCTCGTTGTTGAGGCCTTCCGGAGTCCGCGACTACGTTAGTGTCTTTCGGGGCGTCGTTATCTCTCGTCAAGCAGGTCGAAACGCAGTGCGCGCCGCACCCGCTGGAACGGCAACCAGCAGGGCCGCGCGTCCAAATGGAATCCGATTACAGGTGGTCCTAAGAACAAGGAACCGGTTCTACATTTCTGCCTGCGCGTGTGCCGGTAACGACACAGTTGTGTCACGACCAGATTGCCGCGGCGGGTAGCTGCGTAACAGAGCGAGGGCGACGGCCTACTCAAGCTGTGAGTGGGGAGGTGCGGTGATGAGCACCCAGCTTGACAAGGGCTATGCCGCGTTATGCCGGTTCGACGGCGTCGCTGCCTTGTCCATTTTTGACGAAGTCATCGGCGAAGATGGCAATGATGTCCGTGCATTGACGGGACGTGTGCGCGCGTTGTGGATGCTCCGACGGTGGAGCGACGCACGCTGCCAACTTGAAGCGTTTGGTGATCGGGACGATTCTGTCGACGTGGCACTTGCGCGCGGCCTCGTCGCGCTCGGTCAGCCAGACGACCCGTCATACCTCGCCGTCGACTGTGGATCCGCCGAGCGGGACGACGAAGCGGCTATTGCGGCTTTCGAAAGAGCGGTTCAGCTGGATGAATCATCTGTCGAAGGGGCTACCGGCCTCGCGACGGCATACCGAATGTCGGGCCGTCTCCAGCGGGCCGAAGAGGTCTTGGAAAATATGCGCCCCCGGCTGAGTTCGACCGCACCAGCGTTGGTAGAACGGGCGATGTGCTGGCTGGAGCAGGACAATCTGCCGGCGGCCGAGGACGCTGTCCTTCGAGCCATCAAGGACGAACCCCATTTCCTTCAAGCGGAATTGCTCCGGCTGGAGCTGCGGCGGCGGCCCGAAAGCGGCGATGAAGAGCTGGTCACTCAGGCAGAGGAGTTGGTGAACAGACAACCGGACCCGCCTGCTGTGGTTCTCGAGATCTACGGCTGGGCGCTTCTGCACCGCGCGGAGGTGACCGGTGATCGCAAACTGAGCGATCAGGCGATGGAGCAGTTCGATCGTTCCGAACGGGTCGGCCCGCCCTTGCCGGGAGTAACCAACGGAAAGATCTTGATTCACCTGAGCAACGACCGGTTCGAATCCGCTCTCCAGGCGGTCGACGCCGCGATCGCGCGCGAACCGACCAGCCCGCAATTGCACCTCTGCCGTGCGGAGATCATGACGGCCGCGGGCGAACAACCGCGCGCGCGTCTCGAGTCCTACCAACCCGTGCTTGATCGAGATCCGCGCGATCTCAGCGCTCGGATCGCGAAGGTGGGAGCACTGATCAGCCTGGAGCGGATCGCCGAGGCGGAGCAGATTGTCGCTGTCCTCTGCGCGGAGTTGCCCGGCAACCGCAAGGTGGACGCGGCCGTGAGGTGGCTCCGGGAACCGTGGCGCATGCTCGAGTCGCCCACGATCGAGATGAAGATCGATCGGCCGTGGGAGAACGGGAAGGATGACCCGGAGCAGGTGCTGGAACTGCTCACGAACGAGGTGTGCGTGAAGCTCGGACTGGCCCGGCCGGTCGTAAGCCGTCTGCGTGAGCGCGTGGTTGAGGACCGTCGCGCGCTGCTCCAACGTGCGTTCGAAGAGGAGCAGAATTATCTGCACGCGCGGGCCCGGTTCCAGGTCCGGACGGATCGCGCTCGGAGAGGCGTCGTGTGGCGTCTTCTCGGCCGTGCGCTGTTCGAGTCGGCCTTCGGGTTCGCGGCCGGCGCGATCGCGCTCCTGGTATGGCTGGCCACCGGGCACGGCGACCCGTTTTCGGGCTGGCGGCTGGCGTTGACAGCCGGTCTCCCGGTGGTGTTTCTCGCGGTCGCCGCGCTGAACCGGTTTGTCCGTCTCCCGGTCGATCTCGGCATCGTTCTCGCTGTTCTGGGTAGTGTCGCGGTGCTCGCCGCGTCGGTTTGGATAGGAGTCCAGCAGCTCGGCGCCGTGCCCGGCAGCGTCGCCGGGATCGTCGTGGCGGTCGCGCTGATCGGTACGGTTCTGGGCGGCAACCTGCTTCGCCTCCGTTTCGCGAAACCGAGCGCACGTGCTCCGCAACAAGCGTTCGACCGATGGCTGAACAGTATTTACGGCAACGGGTTGCTGCACTTGGCGATCGGCGCGAGAGCGAGCCTCAAGCGGGTCTACGGCACTTGCCTGCCGGTCTTGGACGGGACGTATTCGGACGCGCCGGTGGAGATCGACACCCCCGCCTCGGACGAGTTGCGACGGCTGCTCAGGCAGCGCAGCAAGGGGAGTTTCGCGCTGGCGGGTCCGCGAGGAGTGGGCAAGTCGACACTGCTCGACCGGTGGTGTGCAGGACAGTTCTTGCGCGACGCCGGGTCGGAACGCCGGGTACGTCGTGACCTGACCGTCAAGGTGGACGCCCCCGTCGGCTACCAGTCGAAGGAGTTCCTCACCCATTTGTTCGGCAAGTTGTGTGATGCCGTTGAGGAGTACGCGCGTACCTCGCCCGGTCTGGTGAACCGCTCAGGTGAGTCGGCGCCGAGAGGCTTGCTCAGGCTGACAAGCCCGGCCCAGCCGGACGGGAGTGTCCAGCCCGCTGACTTGGCCGCCTTGGCCAGAGAGGAGCGGGAGAAGATCCGCTTCCTGCAGAGTCACACCAAGGAAGGCGAGTTTTCGCTGGGATTCACGCCGCTTAAGGCGACGAACGTAGGGTACAAGAGCAAGGCCAGTGTGCGGCGGGACGACGTGCCGCTCAACCATCCCGAGCTGGTCGACCGGTTCCGCGACTTCCTCGGGCTGACCGCGCAGCTCGTCGCGGAGTATGACTCGAAAGTACTCATCGGCATCGACGAGCTCGACCGGATCAGCGACGGCGAGGGTGCACAACGCTTTCTGAACGAACTCAAGGCAGTCTTTAACGTACGTAACTGCTATTTCCTCGTGTCGGTCTCGGAGGACGCGCTGGCGGAGTTCGAGCTCGCCGCGATGGGGATGCGAACAGTGTTCGACAGTGCCTTCGACTCTATCGTGCGGGTCGACTATTTTTCCTTCGAACAGGCAAGATCGCTGCTCAACCGGCGAATCCGCGACCTGCCTGAGCAGTTTGCCGCGCTCGCCTACGTGTTCTCCGGTGGCCTCGCGCGGGAGCTGGCCCGGACGGCGGAGACAATCGCGTGCGACAAGTCCGAAGAGCAGCTGGCCATTGTCGCCGCACACCTCGTGCAGCGCCAGCTCGACCGCACCACCCGTGCCGCGATGGACCGCGTCAGCAGGTCGGCCGCTCGCCGCGCCGGCGCGGCCCTCATCCCCGTGCTCGACGAGCGCCCCGTCGGGAAACTGACCAGCGGGGTACTGCGCGAGTACGCCGCGAAGGTGGCTGGCACTGGCTTTGCAAAGGGGGAGCCCAGTGGGCTCGCCGGTATCCGGCTCGACGTCGTCGCGATGGTGGAGTATCTCGCCGTTCTAATCGACGTCTTTGACGAGCGGCTCGTCAAAGGCCGGATGGCTGCTGGGCTGGAGAGAGGGCTCGGCGCCTTCGAGAACCTCGCCCGGGTTCGCCGTTACCTCGGGGCGAACTCCTCGGGGGCGCGGGAGCTTCTGCGTGGATTTTGTGAGGCCTGGATGATCGCGACCGCGACGCCCACGTCACGAGCCTGCCTGATGCCCCCCTGGCGCGATGGACGTGCGAGCGGTTCGGCCCGTCTGCGGCTACACCGCGCGAACGGTGTCGACCGGGATTTGAACGAGTCCAAAGATTCAGAGGCGGTCTAGGAGCGTTTAGCCAGGGACCGCTCCTGCAGGTCCGGTGACTCTGCGCTACAGTGATGGCATGATCTCCCCAAAAACGGGAGATATCCCACATATGGGGGTTCAAGTCTCGGACACAGTATTACCCCACGGATCGCGAAACGCGATCTTGAAGCCGGGTTGATCGTACCTCAGCTCGAATCGATCTTCTGCAATCGCCATCCGGCGCCGTCGTAGACGATGATCGGGTCTGCCCAGGGTCTGGTTGACACCTCACCTGTGAGGCTGCGGCCTCGCCTGAGAGGATGTCATCGTGCCCAAGCCCTACCCCCGCGAGTTCCGTGACGACGTGGTCGCCGTGGCCCGTCGCGGCGAGACACCGTTGAAGCAGGTCGCGAAGGACTTCGGGATCTCCGAGTCGTGCCTGGCCAACTGGCTGCGCGCCGCCGACGTCGAGGACGGCACCCGTCCCGGAGTGACCAGGGACGAGTCCGTTGAGCTGCGGGAGCTGCGCAAGCGCAACCGGCTGCTGGAGCAGGAGAACGAGGTCCTGCGCAAGGCCGCGGCCTACCTGGCGCAAGGCAACCTGCGGGGAAAATAGCGTTCCCGCTCGTCCGTGACCTGGCCGCGGCCGGCGCCCCGATCAGGGTGCCGGTCGCGGTGACGTGCAGGGTGCTGGGGATCTCCCGGCAGGCTTACTACCAGTGGTGTGCGGCGCCGGTCTCGCAGCGGGACTGGGATGATGCGCATTTGATCAACGCCGCGCTCGAGATCCATGCCGATGACCCGGCGGACGGGTACCGGTTCATCGCCGACGAACTCGCCCGACAGGGCTTCAGCGTCTCGGAGAACCGGGTGTGGCGGATTTGCTCGATGCAGCAGATCTTCTCGTTGCACGCCAAGAAGAAAGGCGGTTCTCGTCAGGCGGGTCCGCCGGTGCACGACGACCTCGTGCGCCGTGATTTCACTGCCGACGCGCCGAATTCCAAGTGGTTGACCGATATCACTGAGCATCCCACCGCTTGGATTCCAGCGGTCGTCGCAACAGTCGGAACTGTCAGGCCTTCAGTAAAGCATCGAGGCGTTCGGCGGGCGTCTCCCAGCCAAGGGATTTTCTGGGGCGTCCGTTGAGTTCGTCGGCGACGGCTTGCAGGGCCGCAGCGTCGTGGGCTCGCAGATCGGTGCCGCCAGGGAAGTATTGGCGCAGCAGTCCATTGGTGTTTTCGTTGCTGCCGCGCTGCCAGGGCTTGCCTGGCTCGCAGAAGTAGACAGCCACGTCGGTGGCCGTCGTGAACGCACGGTGTTCAGCCATCTCCGCACCCTGGTCCCAGGTGAGGGTGCCCCGCAGCGCGTCAGGTAGATCGGCAACAGCTGCGACGAGACAGTCGCGAACGGTGTCGGCGCTGCGATCGAGGCCGAGATGCCCCAGCATGACGAAGCGGCTGGATCGCTCGACGAGTGTCACGATCGCCGATTTCCCCGCAGCACCAATGATCAAGTCGCCTTCCCAATGCCCAGGAGCCGCGCGCGTCTCGACATCGGGCGGCCGCATCGTGATCGGGGTCATCGGTTCCACGAACCGCGGCCTCCGCGTGTTCGGATCGCGGCGTGGTTTCCTAACCGTCCGTCCGCGGCGGAGCTGCCGGGCAAGCTCACGTTTAAGCTCGCCGCGGGCGTGGACGTAGATCGCCTGGTAGATCGTCTCGGTGCTCACCCGCATCTCCGGAGCCGCAGGGAAGTCCTTGATGAGCCGGTGACTGATCTGCTGCGGCGACCACTTCGTGCGCAACTTCGCCTTGACGTAGGCGCGCAACTGCCTGTTGCGCAGCAACTTCGGCTCCTTCGGACGTGCCCGGCGCCGGACCGAAGCCCGATGCGCAGCGTGCGGCAGATAGCCCTGCGCGGACTCCGTGTTGCGGCCGAGCTCGCGGCTGATCGTCGACGGTGACCGGCCCATCACTGCCGCGATCTGCCGCATCGAGGTTCCCGCCCGGTGCAGGTCTCGGAGCTGTTCCCGTTCCAGCAAGCTCAGATAGCGCGGATGGATCACCCGTTCCACCCGTGCAAGGTCGACCTGTTCGCCGCGGACCACGGCCGCACGAGGTGATGTCATGCCGGCCAGTATCTGATCTTGGCGATACCGCACGACACGCCCGTCGGGATACTCACGGCCTCCGTGAAGAACTCGGATGCCTCTGTCCCAGTCGGCCGCGGAGCGCTTGTCCGCCCCGACTTCTGCGGCCGCCTCGGCCCGGCTCATGCCGTCCTGACGCAACCGCAGGAACCGTTCGCGCCGCGGGTTGACCTGCCTGGTCTCGCTGGTGAAGATCCCTGCCTCGTGTGCCCACTTGTAGCACGTCACCCGGGTGAACCCCAGCTCGCGGGCGACTGAAGACACGTTGTTCCGCTGGGCCAGCAACCGGAAGAACGCCGCCTTCTCCTCCTCCGAATACGCCCTCGGACTGGCGCGCCGCATCGACATTCCCGCCTGCCGCAGCCACGTGTACGCAGCCTCAGGATGCACGCCCCCGGCCGTGGCCGCCGCCCTGACCGTGCCCCCACGATCCAGCAGGTCAAAGAACTTTTCCTTCTGCTCCTTGCTGTACTTCCGCCCTGTCATCAACCCCACCACTACGTCGGTGTTGCGACGACCAGTGGAATCCAAGCCGGTGAGGGCAAGCTGTATCTGTGTGCGGTCAAGGACTGCTACTCCAACAAGATCGTCGGCTACTCCATCGCCTCGCACATGCGGGCCTCACTCGCGGTCAGCGCGCTGCGGAACGCGATTGCTCTGCGCGACCCGCGCGATGTCGTGGTCCACTCCGACCGCGGTGCTCAATTTCGGTCGGGAGCCTACCGGCGTCTGCTGCGTGCCCATGGGCTGGCCGGGTCGATGGGCCGGGTCGGTGCCTGTGGTGACAACGCCGCGATGGAGTCGTTCTTTTCGTTGCTGCAGAAGAACGTTCTCGATACCCGGCGGTGGCGCACTCGCGAGGAGCTGAGGTTGGCGATCGTGTCCTGGATCGAGACGAAGTATCACCGCAAACGCCGGCAACGGGGGCTGGGCAAGCTCACCCCGGTCGAGTTTGAGACCATCTACACGACCGCGTCAGCGGCCTGAGAAACAGTCAGCTCCGGTGTCAACCGAAGTCTGGGCAGACCCCCGAGATTGCGCCTGCCGTTGACGGATGATCGCGGACCGCTGCGCGGGGGAGGTCGGACCTGCGCTTCCGGCGGAAGGCGTGCGCCGGGGAGGCGAGGTCAGGCCTGCGAGTGCTCCCGGATGGAGTGCCATGCCGACTTGATGTGGCTGCACATCACCGACTGGGCCCAGTCGGCGTCGCGGGCGCGCAGCGCGGCGATCAGTTCGTGGTGGTGGGCGAGGCTGCGGCGCAGTGCTTCCGGTCGGTAGTGGGCGAACGTCCGCCAGACGATCGGCAGCTGCACGACCGACGCGAGCACCGCGGCGAGGCGGTTGTTGCCCGACCCCTCCAGGATCGCGCGGTGGAAGCGGTTGTTGAGGTCGGTGAGCTCGTCGAGGTCGGTCGGCTGGCCGTTCGCGACCAACGCGTCCATCGCGCACGCCAGCTCCTCGAGCCGGTCGACGTCGACCGTCGCACGTTCGGCGGCGAGGCTGCAGCCCCACGGTTCGAGCACCATGCGCAGGCTGAAGATCTCGTCGAGGTCGGCGATGTCCCAGCGCTTGACCTGCACGCCGCGGTGGCGTTCGTAGATCAGCAACCCCTCGGCGGTGAGCCGGCGCAGGGCTTCCCGTACCGGGGTGCGGCTGACCCCGATCGAGTCGGCGAGCTCGCCTTCGCGCAGCCACTCCCCGCCTGCCCGCCTGCCGGAGAGGATCTCGTCGCGGATCAGCCGGTAGGCGTGATCGGCCGCGTGCCGGCCGTCCTGCTCGTACGCCGTGTCGCTCATCGAGGACGACCCTAAAGGACGACCAGAGTTGTATGCAACTTTCGCTGAGCCGTTGACACGCTGCCACCGTGAGCTCTACTTTTTTGCTGGTCGAGCGGCGACGCAGATCACGTGTCGCGAAAAGTTGCATACAACGAGGAGTGCTGGATGCCTGAAGAGATGCCCTTGGCCGGTCTGCGGGTGGTGGAGCTCGGGCAGTTGCTCGCCGGGCCGTTCTGCGGGCAGCTCCTCGGCGACTTCGGCGCCCAGGTGATCAAGGTCGAGGACCCGCGCACCGGTGACCCGATGCGCCAGTGGGGGCGGGAACGGCCCTACGGCCGGTCGCTCTGGTGGCCGGTCGTGGCACGCAACAAGCAGTCGGTCACCGCCGACCTGCGGACCGAGGAAGGACAGCGGCTCGTCGCCCGGCTCATCGTCGAGGCCGACGTGCTCATCGAGAACTTCCGCCCCGGCACGCTCGAGCGGTGGGGGCTGAGCCCGGAGGTGCTCTGGGAGCGGAACCCTCGTCTGATCATCACCCGCGTGAGCGGCTACGGCCAGACGGGACCGTACGCCAAGCGCGCGGGGTACGGCTCCATCGGCGAAGCCATGGGCGGCATCCGGTACATCACCGGTGACCCGGACCGCGCCCCGTCCCGCACGGGCATTTCCCTCGGCGACGCGCTCGCCGCGACGTTCGCCTGCATCGGCACGCTGGTGGCGCTGCACAACCGAGGACGCACCGGCAAGGGCCAGGTCGTCGACTCCGCCATCTACGAGGCGGTGCTCGCGATGATGGAGTCCCTGATCCCCGAGTACCAGGTGGCGGGCTACCAGCGGCAGCGCACCGGCGCGACGCTGCCGAACGTCGCGCCGAGCAACGTCTACCCGACCGCCGACGAGGAGATGATCCTGCTCGCGGCCAACCAGGACACGGTGTTCCGGCGGCTGGCCGATGCCATGGGGCGGCCCGAGCTGGCCACCGACGAGCGCTACGCCACGCACGGCGCCCGCGGCAAGTCCATGGAAGAGCTCGACGGCCTCATCGCCGAGTGGACCTCCACCATGAAGGCGGACGACCTGCTGGAGCTGATGAACGACAAGGGTGTGCCGGCCGGGCGCATCTACCGCGCCAAGGACATGCTCACCGACCCGCACTTCGCCGCGCGGGAGGCGATCGTCCGCCTGGTCCACCCCGAGATCGGCGAGTTCGCCATGCACAACGTGGTGCCGAAGCTCTCGGACACGCCGGGGAAGGTCCGCCACGTCGGGCCCGAGCTCGGCGAGCACAACGAAGTCATCTACCGCGATCTGCTCGGCCTCGCCGACGACGAGCTGGTGTCGTTGCGCTCGGCCGGTGTCATCTGAGGAGACCACCAATGACCTACCGGCTCGGCGTGGACGTGGGCGGCACGTTCACCGACATCCTTCTCATCGACGAGGACTCCGGTCAGACCTACCGGGCCAAGACGTCCTCCACCCCGCAGGACCAGTCGATCGGCGTGCTGCGCGGCATCGAGCGCGTGTGCGCGGTGGCCGGCGCGGACCCGGCGGAGATCGCTTCCGTCTACCACGGCACCACGGTCGCGACGAACGCGATCCTGGAGGGCAAGGGCGCCAAGGTCGGTCTCGTGACCACCCACGGTTTCCGCCAGGTGCTCCAGATCGCCCGCTCCTTCGTGCCCGGCGGCCTCGCCGGCTGGATCATCTGGCCCAAGCCGGAACCCTTGGCGGCACTGGAGAACACCGTCGAGGTCCGGGGCCGCATCGCCGCCGACGGCTCGGTGGTCGACGAGCTGGCCGAGGACGACGTGCGGCCCCAGCTGGCGAAGCTGCGGTCCGCGGGCATCGAGGCGCTGAGCGTCAGCCTGATCAACTCCTACGCCAACGCCGCGCACGAGCGCCGCGTCGGCGAGATCGCGGCGGAGGAACTGCCCGGCGTGCCGGTCTCGCTGTCCTCCTCGGTGCTGCCGGAACTGCGCGAGTACGAGCGCACCATCACCACGGTCGCCAACGCCGCCGTGCAGCCGCAGGTGAAGCTGTACACGGCCAACCTCGCGGACAAGCTCGAAGAGAACGGCATCACCGGCCAGCTCAGCATCCTGCGCAGCGACGGTGGCCTGGTCTCCGCCGGCGCCGCGGCCGACAACCCGGTGAGCCTGCTGCTGTCCGGCCCCGCCGGTGGTGTCACCGGCGCGACCTGGGTGGCGGAGCAGGCGGGCTTCGCCGACTTCCTCACCTTCGACATGGGCGGCACGTCCACCGACGTGGCGCTGGTGCAGAACCTGACGCCGCGGATCGGCCGGGAGACCACCGTCGGCGACCTGAAGGTGCGCGCCACCTCGGTCGACGTGCGCACGGTCGGTGCCGGTGGCGGTTCCATCGGCCACGTCCCGCCGCTCACCCAGGCGCTGCGGGTCGGCCCGCGGTCCGCGGGCGCGTCGCCGGGACCGGCCGCCTACGGCGCCGGGGGCACCGAGCCCACGGTGACCGACGCCAACGTCGTGCTCGGCTACCTGCCGGCGGAGCTGGCGGGCGGCGAGATCACCCTCGACCGCGAGGCGGCCCGGTCGGCGGTCAAGTCCATCGCGGACGCCACCGGTCTCGGGTCGGTGGAGGCGGCCGCCGCCGGGATCATCGACATCGTCAACGAGAACATGTTCGGGGCCCTGCGCCTGGTCTCGGTGCAGCAGGGGTTCGACCCGCGCGACTTCGCGCTGGTCGCGTTCGGCGGCGCCGGACCACTGCACGCCAACGCGCTCGGCAAGCTCACCGGTGCCTGGCCGGTGATCATCCCGCCGTCGCCCGGGGTGCTGTGCGCCTACGGCGACGCGACCACGAACCTGCGCGACGAAGCCGTCCGCACGCTCGTGCGCCGGTTCGGCGAGTTCACCGACGAGAGCCTGCGCGTGCTGCTCACCGAGCTGGCCGACAAGGCGCGCGGCACGCTCGTCGGCCAGGACGTGCCCGAGTCCGACATCCGCGTCGTCTACTCGGCCGACTTGCGTTACCACGGCCAGGGTTTCGAGATCCCGGTCGAGGTCGACATCACCCGGTTCACCGGCGGCGGGGCCGGCCTGGACAGCCTGCGCGGCGCGTTCGACGCCGAACACCAGCGGCTGTTCTCCTTCGTGCTCGACAACGAGCACGAGGTCGTGACGATCCGCGCCACCGCGCACGGGCCGCGCCCGCAGGTCGCCTCCCCGAAGCTGGCGGACGGCGGCACCGACGCCGCGCCCGCGTTGCGCGACCGCACGGCGATCTGGGTCGAGGGCGCCGAGGTCGAAGCCGGCGTCTACGAGCGGGCGAAGCTGCTCGCGGGCAACGTGGTGACCGGTCCGGCGATCGTCACCGAAATGGACTCCACCACGCTGGTGCTGCCCCGCCACGCGGCCACCGTGCACGCCAGCGGCAGCCTGCTCATCCGCCCGGTCGCCGAGACCGCCGAGCACACCACGGAGAACTGACATGGCACGGCTTGTCGAAACCGCGACCGGACCGCTGCGGCGGGTGGACGTCGACGTGGTCACCCTCGACCTCGTCGAGAACGGGCTGCGCAACGCCCGCTACGAGATGGACGAGGTGCTGTTCCGCACGGCGCTCTCGCCGGGCATCCGCGAGCAGCACGACGAGTTCCCGCTGATCGCCAACCGCGACGGCAAGATGGTCGTCGGCCAGTTCGGACTGTCCATTCCGGACTTCCTCGACAACTTCGCCGGCGACATCGAGGAGGGCGACGTCCTGTTGACGTCCGACCCCTACTCGTGCGGTGCCGCGATCAGCCACGCCAACGACTGGCTCGTGGTGATCCCGATCTTCTTCGAGGGGCACATCGTCGGCTGGTCGGCGATGTTCGGCCACATGTCCGACGTCGGCGGCAAGACCCCGGCGTCCATGCCGACCGACGCCCGCACGATCTTCGAGGAGGGGGTGGTCATCCCGCCCTTCAAGCTCTACCGCAAGGGCGACCTGGCCGAGGACGCGCTGCGCATCATCCTCAACCAGGTGCGCAAGCCCGACTGGAACCGCGCCGACCTCAACGGCATCGTCGCGGCGTGCCGCACGGCCGCGCGCCGTGTGCAGGAGATGTGCGCCCGGTTTGGCGTCGACACCTACGACTCGGCGCTCGATCAGCTGCTCGACCGCAACTACCGGGCGATGAAGGTGCTGCTGCAGGCCGTCTTCAAGGACGGCGAGACAATATCCTTCACCGACTACATCTGCGACGACGGCCTCGGCTACGGCCCGTACGAGCTGAAGCTCAGCCTGACCCGGCACGGGGAGAAGGTCACCCTCGACTTCAGCGGCAGCAGCCCGCAGGCGCAGGGGCCGATCAACTACTTCATCAACGAGAACCTCATGCGGATGTTCTTCGGCATCTACATGATCACCGTCGCCGACCCGCAGATCCTCTGGAACGACGGCTTCTACCCGCTGGTGGACGTCATCATCCCCGAAGACTCGTTCTGGAAGCCGAAGTACCCGGCCGCGCTCAACGCCCGCAACCACGGCATCGGCCGCGTGTTCGACCTCTTCGGCGGGCTGCTCGGCCAGACGAACCCCGACCTGCTCAACGCCGCGGGGTTCTCGTCGTCGCCGCACTTCATGTACTCGGGCACCTACAGCGACGGCGACCGCAAGGGCGAGTGGTTCCAGCTCTACTCCATCGGGTTCGGCGGCATCCCCGGCCGGCCCCTCGGCGACGGGCCGGACGGGCACTCGCTGTGGCCGTCGTTCGTGAACATCCCGTGCGAATACCTGGAGTCGTACTACCCGCTGCGCATCGAGCGCTGGGAGACCGTCGCCGACACCGGCGGGTCCGGGCTGCATCGCGGCGGCAACGCGGTCGACGTGGCCTACCGGTTCCTCGAGCCGGGCACGATCGCGATCCACGACGACCGCTGGCTCACCTACCCGTGGGGCGTCAACGGCGGCGAGCCCGGCGCCCGCAGCCGCAAGTGGATCGAGCGCGCCGACGGCAGCACCGAGGTGCTCGGCAGCAAGGTGCACGACGTGCCCGTGCACCGCGGCGACCTCCTGCACTTCGTCACGTGGGGCGGCGGCGGGTGGGGCGACCCGCTGGCCCGCGACCCGGAGCTGGTCGGCCTGGAGGTCCGCCGCGGCCTCGTGACCGCCCCGGGCGCGCGCCGCTACGGCGTCGTCTGCGACGGCGATGGCTGGGTGGACGCCGCCGCGACCGAGGCGCTGCGGGAGGAGCTGCGCGGCACCCGTCCGGAGCCGCTCCCGACGTTCGACCGCGGTCCCGAGCTGGCGACGATCCTGGAGCGGGCCCTGGCCGAAACCGGCCTGCCCGCCCCGCTGCGGCCCGTCGTCTCGTGAGCGACATGTCCACTTCGGACCCGTTCGACGGGACGCTGGCCGGCGGAAGCCGTCCAGCACTGGTCCTGATCGACCTGATGCGGGCTTACTTCACCGAGGGCAGCCCGCTGCTGCTGCCGTCGCGCGACTGTCTCGGCTCGGCGGCCCGGGTCCTGGCGGCCGCGCGGCGGCACGGGATCCCGGTCGTGCACACGCGGGTGGCCTACGGTGCGGACGGCGTGGATGGTGGCCTGTTCCTCCGCAAGGTCCCGGCGCTGCGGATGCTGCAGGACGGGGGCGGCCCGCTCGGTGAGTTCATGCCGGAGGTCGCGCCGGCGGAGGGTGAGCAGGTGGTGGTGAAGCAGTACCCCAGCGCCTTCTTCGGGACGCCGCTGGCGTCCTCGTTGCGGGCCCGTGGCGTCGACACCGTGGTGATCGGCGGGGTCAGCACGAGCGGTTGTGTCCGGGCGAGCGCGCTCGACGCGCTCCAGCACGGGTTCGTCCCGCTGGTGGTGCGGGAGGCGGTCGGTGACCGCACGCCCGAGACCCAGGAAGCGAACCTGTTCGACATCCAGGCGAAGTGCGGCGAGGTCGTCGGCGAGGCGACCGCGTTGGCTTACCTGGCGGAGGGACGATGAACATCGAGATCGTCGAAATGTCCCCGCGGGACGGCCTGCAGAACGAGAAGGCCGTCCTGAGCACCGAGGACAAGGTGGAGCTGGTCGGACGAGCCGTGCGGGCGGGAGCCAAGCGCATCGAAGTGACCAGCTTCGTCAACCCGGCACGGGTCCCGCAGCTGGCGGACGCCGACGCGCTGATGGCCGCCCTGCCCCGCCACGACGGCGTCCGCTACGCGGGCCTGGTGATCAACGAACGCGGCCTCGACCGGGCGCTCGAGGGCAAGGTGGACGAGGTCGACGTCGTGGTCGTGGCCACGGACACCTTCTGCGGACGCAACCAGGGCATGACCACGGAACAGGCGTGCGAGACGGCCGCGAGGCTGGTCGCGGCGGCCCGGCAGGCGGGCAAGTTCACGACGGTCACGATCGGCGCGTCGTTCGGGTGCCCGTTCGAGGGTGAGGTCTCCCTGGACCGGCTCGGTGAGGTGCTCCGGCGGGTGCACGCCACCGGCGCGGACGAGATCGCGCTGGCGGACACGATCGGCGTCGCGGTCCCGACCGACGTCACCGAGCGGCTGACATCGGCCCGGGACATCGTCGGCGGCGACACCCCGCTGCGGCTGCACCTGCACGACACCCGCAACACGGCGGTCGCCAACGCGGTCGCGGCTGTCCACAGTGGAGTCACGGTGCTGGACGCGAGCATCGGGGGAGCGGGCGGCTGCCCGTTCGCGCCGGCCGCGACCGGCAACGTGGCCACGGAGGATCTGGCGTACCTGTTCGCCCGGATGGGCCACGCGACAGGGATCGACCTGGCCGAGACGATCTCGGCGGCGGTGTGGCTCGAGGAGCGGCTGGGCAAGGAACTGCCCAGCGCACTGGCCCGCGCGGGCGCCTTCCCCGCCTGAGCCCCGCGCCGGCCCGGGGCCGGGCCGGGCCGATCGATCCACGGCGGCATGGGGTACATGCGCGAGTCCGAAGTGGACCCCCACTACCGCGATGCCCGCATCCTCGGCATCGGCGGCGGGGCCAGTGAGGTGCCTGAACCGTTCGCCGGATCGGATCACGCGGCGGGCTGGTCCCGGCGGGTGCGGCGCGCGAGCGCGACACCCGCCAGGGTCAGCACCCCGCACAAGACCAGCGTCAGCGACAGCGGCACCGACGAACCGCCGGTCTCGCCCACGACCGCGAGCCCGGCGATGGGCAGGATGCCGCCCGCCACGGCCGTGCCGAACGCGATGCACAGGCCGCAGCCCGTGTAGCGGGACGCCACCGGGAACAGGTCCGCCATCAGCGACGGGACCGCGCCGTTGAACGCCGCGTAGCAGACGCTGCCCACCAGCATCGCCAGCAGCATCGGGCCGAACGCACCGGTGTCGACGAGCCAGAACGCCGGGAACGCCCACACCACCAGCAGCACACCCGACCAGCGGATCAGCCGCTCGCGGCCCCAGCGGTCGGCGCGGGTCGCGCTCACCAGGGTCAGCCCGGCCAGCACGACCGAGGTGATGAGCAGCCCGAGCTGGACGTCAAGCCCGCTCAGCGACGGCACGTACGTCTTCGTGTAGGCCACCAGCCCGGTCATCAGCACGTAGAGGAACGAGCAGGGGGCCGACCACATCAGCGAACCCGCGATCAGCTCCCGCCAGTGGTCGCGGAAGACCGCGCGCACCCGGGGCCGGCGGCCGGTGGTCGCTTCGTGCTTGGCCAGCTCCGCCACGAACTCCGGGGTCTCCTCCAGCCGCTTGCGCAGCACCAGGCCCAGCACCACCAGCAGCGCGCTGGCCAGGAACGGCACGCGCCAGCCCCAGGCGCGGAAGACGTCCGCGCTGACCGCCGTGCTCACCAGCAGGACGACCCCGCTCGCCAGCGCGATGCCGAGCACCGTGCCCAGCTGCACGAACGAGCCGTACAGCGACCGCCGCCGCTTCGGCGCGTGTTCCACCGCCACCAGGACCGCGCCGCCCCATTCGCCCCCGACCGCCAGGCCCTGCAGCATCCGGAACGCGACCAGCAGCACCGGCGCCCACAGCCCGGCCGTGGCGAAGGTGGGCAGCAGCCCGATCGCGACGGTCGCGGTGCCCATCAGCAGCATCGAGCCGAGCAGCGCGGTGCGGCGGCCGCGGGTGTCGCCGAGCCAGCCGAACAGCAGCGCGCCGAGCGGGCGCATGCCGAACGCCACCGCGTGGGTGCCGAGCGCGGCGAGCGTGCCCATCCAGGGCGAGGCCGCCGGGAAGAACAGCGGGCCGAACACGAGCGCGGCCATGAAGGCGTAGACGATGAAGTCGAAGATCTCGACCAGGGTGCCGATCATCGACGACGTCGCGATGCGGGCCGCGGACAGGGGTTTGCCGGTCACGACCGGGCGTGCGGGAGCTGTTTCGGACATGGGGGTATCGCCTCGGGAATTCGCAGGGGGAGAAAGAATTCAGGATGCGAGGGATTCGGCGAACGCACGGGCGTCACCGGGCTCGCCCAGGGAAAGCACCAGCGGGAGCACGGCGGCCGCGCGCGGTCCCGCGTTGCCGGTGAACTTCTCGCGGATGTCCTCGTGGGACAGGGGCCGCTCGGCGTGGCCGCGGTGGACGGCTTCGCGGCGGGCGAGTGTGCGTCCGTCGTGGAGGTCGATTTCGACGGCCGCCGAATACGCTTGGGGGAACAGGCTTTCCGGGTCGTCGCCGATGTCGACGAGCTGCGCGAGCTCGAGGATTTCCGTGTCGCCCAGAGCTTCGTCGGTGAACTCGGCCAGCGTCAGCCGCCCGCGTGCGACGCACGCGGCGGCGACGAACGGCAGGCTGAACTTGGCGTCGTAGTCGTCCTGCGGCGCGCGCTTGCGCTCGATCGGGTCGCTCACGGCGGCGCCCGGGGTCGGGTGGATGAAACAGCGGATGCGGGCGACGTCGGCCGCGCCGAAGCCGCCCTCGGCGCGCAGGGCCAGCACGGCGTCGGCGAAGCCGTGCGTGAAGTGGCAGCTGGGGAACGGCTTCACGGCTGTGTCCAGCAGTTCCCAGCGCGTGCCGAGGTCCCGCACGAGCTCGGTGACGTCCCACTCGCGGCCCTGCAGGTGGGTGGCGTACAGGCCGTGGCGGCCTTCGTAGACCCGCGGGGGACCGGGCCAGTCCTCGGCGGCGAAGGCGACCGCCGTCAGCGCCGAGTTGGCCGCCCAGCCCGGGTGCAGGCGCTTGGTCCACGCGCCTTCGGCGAGGAATTCGAGGATGCCCGACGCCATCGAGCCGACGATCTCCTGGGCCGCAGTGATGCCGTCGGCGTCCAGACCGGACAGTTTCGCGGCCGCCACCGCCGAGCCGAACGCGCCCGCGAGGCCGGTGGGGTGAAAGCCGACCGCGTGGAAGCCGCCGCGCGCGACCTTGCCGACGCGCGCGCTGATCTCGACCCCCAGGATGTAGGCCAGCAGCAGGTCTTCGGTGGAGCGGCCGTGCTGCACCGCCGCGGCGAGCGCGGTGGGCAGCGCGCTCGCCGAGACGTGGGTGATCGAACCGCTGTGCGTGTCGTCGAAGTCGAGGCCGTGCACCAGCACCGCGTTGAGGATCGCTGCTTCGCGCGGGGCCAGCCGGTCGGGCAGCCCCAGCACCGGCTGGTCGCCGCCGCCGAAGCGGGCCAGCGCCCGCCGCGCCCGCCGGGTGAACTCGTGCTCCCCGGCGGCGAGCGCGACGCCGACCGCGTCGAGGATCAGGTGGCGGGCCCGGTCGAGGACTTCGGGCGGCAGGTCGCCGAGCCGGAGGCGCGCGGCGAACTCGCCGACGGTCCGGGCGACGGGCTCGGTGGCAGCGGGGGACACGGCTCCTCCAAGGGACTCGGCGTTGATGACCCACGGGCCGCCGGAGCGTCCCGCGGGGTAAGTCTGCAAGCGTGGGGGGCCGAGACGCAAGCAAAAGTTCAGACGTTTTCCGATCCGGTCTTCATGCGCTCGTAGACCGGACGCAGCGCGACGAGGTGCTCGCGGGTGAGCCGCTCGGCCGTCTCGCCGTCGCCGGCGGCCACGGCGGCGTAGATCCCCTCGTGGTGGGTGTCGATCTCGGCCCAGCGCGACGCCGCGATCCGGTCGCGGTGCATCCGGGAGCGCAGTACGACGTTGACCGGCTGGCACATCAGCCGCAGCAGCGGGTTGCCGGTGATGGACACGAGCGTGGTGTGGAAGTCCCAGTGCAGGACGAATCCCTTTTCGGGATCCAGCTGCGCGGTCTGCTCCATGGTCCGGCGCAGGCTCTCGAGGTCGACCTCGTCGGCGCGTTCGGCGGCCAGCCGCGCGGCGGGCGGCTCGATCATGAGCCGCGCTTCGATCAGGTTGTCCACGCTCAGGTTGTTGGCGTTGACCAGCAGGCCGAGCGTGCCACCGAGGTTTTCGGCGACCGTGCCGGCGTCGGGCGCGGCCACGAAGCTGCCGCCGGTGACCCCGCGGGTCGTGTCGATGAGCTGCTGGCTGGTGAGCAGCCGCAAGGCTTCCCGGACGGTGCTGCGGCTGACGCCGAAGAGCGTGCACAGCTCGGCCTCGCTCGGCAGCCGCGTGCCGGTGGGCAGCGCGCCGCCGATGATCTGCTCCCGCAGCTGGGTGGCGATCTGCACGTAGGCGGCCTGTACGCGCCGCACGCGCAAGCCCGGGGCGGTTTCGTCCTTCATCCGGCCAGCGTAGGGCGTGGGCCACCGTTTCGGTAGGAATCCACGACCTAAAAACGTCTGACATATTGCGCGAGCGGGTTTCGCCCCGCATACTCCTCGGCACGAGCCCGGAACGCACGAGGAGGTGGCCGTGGCTGTGCACGAGAGCCGGCTGGGACGGTTCTACGAGGAATTCACCGTCGGCGACGTTTACCGGCACCCGCTGGGACGCACGATCAGCGAAACCGACAACACGTGGTTCACGCTGCTGACGATGAACACCCACCCGGCGCACTTCGACGCGCACTACGCGGGGAAGACGCCGTTCGGCAAGATCCTGGTGAACTCCGGGCTCACCATCGCGATGCTGCTGGGCCAGAGCGTCTCCGACATCAGCCAGCGGGCCGTCGCGAACCTCGCCATGACGAACATCCAGCTCACCCACCCGGTGTTCGTCGGCGACACGCTCTACGGCGAGTCCATCTGCACCGCCAAGCGCGAGTCGAAGTCCAAGCCCTACGCCGGCCTGGTCGAGGTGCACACCCGCGGCCTCAACGCCGGCGGCGACGTCTGCCTTTCGTTCGACCGGACCGTGCTGGTGTTCAAGCAGGCGGCGGCCGGCGACATCGACTCGTTCCCGGCCGCCAAGCCCGGCCCGCTGACCCTGGGGGAGGTGCGCGCGTGAACCTCCCGTTGCAGGACCTGAAGATCCTCTCCCTGGAGCAGTACGGCGCCGGTCCGTTCGGCTCGGTCCACCTGGCCGACCTCGGCGCCGAGATCATCAAGATCGAGGACCCGCGCTTCGGCGGCGACGTCGGCAGGCACACCCCGCCGTACGCCGAGGACGGCGACTCGTTGTTCTTCGAGGCGTTCAACCGCAACAAGCGCTCGATGGTCCTCGACCTCGGCAACCCGCGGGGGCGGGCGGTGTTCGAGCGCCTGGTGAAGGTGAGCGACGCGGTGTACTCGAACCTGCGTGGCGACGTGCCGGCGAAGATGCGCATCCGCTACGAAGACCTCAAGCACCTCAACCCGAAGATCGTCTGCTGCTCCCTGTCGGGCTACGGCATGACCGGCCCGCGCAGCAAGCAGCCCGGGTACGACTACATGCTGCAGGGCCTGGCCGGCTGGATGGCGGTGACCGGCGAGCCCGACGGCCCGCCCACGAAGTCCGGTTTGTCCATGGTGGACTACTCCGGCGGCATCGTGGCGGCGCTGTCGATGGTCTCGGCCATCCACGCGGCCCGCCGCGACGGCGTCGGCATGGACTGCGACGTCAGCCTGTACGACACGGCCATCGGGATGCTCACCTACCTGGCGACCTGGCACCTCAACGAGGGCTTCGAGCCGCAGCGCACGCACCACTCCGCGCACCCCAGCCTGGTGCCGTTCCAGAACTTCCCGACCGCGGACTCGTGGGTCGTGATCGGCTGCGCCAAGCAGAAGTTCTGGGAGCGGTTCGTCGGCGTGCTGGGCTCGCCCGAGTGGGCTCGCGAAGAACGCTTCGCCACGCCCGCGTCGCGTTACAAGCACTCGGCGGAGTGCGTGAAGCTGATCGAAGCCGAGCTGGCGCGCCGGACCACCGCCGAGTGGCTGCCGCTGCTCGAAGAGGCCGGCGTGCCGTGTGCGCCGATCAACACCATCCCGCAGGCCCTGCGCGAGGAACACACCCTCGCCCGCGGCCTGATCGTGGAAACCGAACACCCGCGGTTCGGGACCGTCCGGCAGGTCGCGTCCCCGGTCCGCGCCGGAACCCCGCGCACCGAGCACGTCCGCGCGCCGCGGATGGGGGAGCACACCGAAACCCTCCTGGCCGAGCTGCTCGGCACCGGGACCGACGAGTTCGCCGAGCTCACGCGCGCGGGCGCGTTCGGCGTCGAGGAGCACTGATGGACTTCCGCCTCACCGACGACCAGGAGCAGTTCCGCTCGATGCTGCGGACCTTCGTCGACAAGGAGATCGTGCCCGTCGCCCGCGAGTGGGAGCAGGCGGGCCGGTATCCGACCGAGATCGTCGAGCAGATGAAGCAGCTCGGCCTGTTCGGGCTGATGATCCCCGAGGAGTACGGGGGCGCGGCGGCCGACTTCACCTCGTTCACGCTGATGTTCGAGGAGATCGCGCGCGGCTGGATGGGCGTCGCCGGCATCCTCGGCAGCCACTCGCTCTCCTGCTGGATGATCGCCCGGCACGGCACCGACGAGCAGAAGCGGCGGTACCTGCCCGACCTGGCCACCGGCAAGCGGCGCACCGGCATCGCGCTCACCGAGCCCGACGCGGGCACCGACCTGCAGGGCATCCGCACCACCGCGGTCCGCGACGGCGACGAGTACGTCGTCAACGGCGCGAAGATGTGGATCACCAACGCCCGCTACGCCGACCCGCTGCCGGTGCTGGTCAAGACCGACCGCACCACGACCCCCGCGCACAAGGGCATGAGCGTCCTGCTGATCGACGCGAACACACCCGGGTTCCGCGTCACCAAGGACATCCCGAAGCTCGGCTACAAGGGCACCGAGTCCTGCGAGGTCGTGTTCGAGGACGTGCGCGTCCCGGTGGGGAACCTGCTCGGCGGCAGCGAGGGCCGCGGCATGCAGCAGGTGCTCTCGGCGCTGGAAGTCGGCCGGCTCAACATCGCCGGCCGCAGCCTCGGCATCGCCCAGCGCGCCTACGACGAAGCTCTCGCGTACTCGCGCGAGCGGCAGGCGTTCGGCAAGCCCATTGCCGACTTCCAGGCCATCCAGATCCGGCTCGCCGAGACCGCGACGCAGCTGCAGGCCGCGCGCCTGATGACGTACTGGTCGGCCACCGCGCTCGACCGCGGCGAGCGCTCGGACCTGCAGACCGGCATGGCGAAGCTGTTCTCCTCGGAGATCGCGCTGCAGGCCGCGCAGGAGTCGATGCGCATCCACGGCGGCTACGGCTACTCGGCGGAGTTCGAGATCGAACGGCTCTACCGCGACTCGATCCTGATGACCATCGGCGAGGGCACCAGCGACATCATGCGCACGGTCATCGCCAAGTCGCTGGTGGCCGGCAAGGGAAAGGTCGGCTGGTGATCCCGCGCAGCTGGCTGTTCTGCCCCGGCGAGCGGACCGACCGCCTGGCCAAGGCCGTCGCCGCGGCGGACGTCGCGATCGCCGACCTCGAAGACGCCGTCGCCCCGGACCGCAAGGACACCGCCCGCAAAGCCGTCGCGACGGCGCTGCACGGCGACCCGGACGCGGCCGCGCGGACCTGGGTGCGGGTCAACCACGACCCGGCCGACCTGGCCGCGCTGGCCGGGCTGGACTTCGCCGGGATCGTGGTCCCGAAGGCGGAGCCCGGGATCGTCGAGCGGGTCGCCGCCGCGACCTCGGTGCCGCTGGTCGCGCTGATCGAGACCGCCGCCGGGCTGTGGGCGGCGCGCGAGCTGGCGGCCCACCCGCGGGTGCGGACCCTGGCGCTTGGCGAGTACGACCTCGCCGTCGAACTGGGCACCTGCCCACCCGACGTGGACGGCGCGCCCCTGGCGTGGGCGCGTGCCCGCGTCGTCGCGGCCGCCGCGGCGGAGGGCTGCCCGCCGCCTCCCGCCGCGGTTTCCACCGTCCTGCGCGACGAACCCCGGTTCCGCGCGGACACGCAGCAGCTGGGGCGCTTCGGCTTCTTCGGCCGGATGTGCATCCACCCGGCACAAGTGTCCACAGTGCACGAAGTGCTGCGGCCGTCCGACGAAGAAGTCGAACGGGCAACGAAGATCGTCCAGGCGGCCGAGGAAGCGACCGACGCCGTCCTCGTGGTGGACGGGAAGATGATCGACCCGCCGGTCGTGGCACACGCCCGCCGGGTCGCCCACTTGGCAGGGCCGGAGAGGACCAGGCGATGAAACGCATCGGAGTCGACGTCGGAGGCACGTTCACCGACGTCATGTACTGGGACGAGGACGGCGATCTCGCCGTCCACAAGGTCCCGTCCACCCCGCACGACCCGTCACAGGCCACTGTGGACGGGGTGCGGCAGCTGGCCGAGCAGGTCGGGATCTCGGTCGCCGACCTCGGGCAGTTCCTGCACGGAACGACCGTCGCGACCAACATCGTGCTGGAGCACAACGGCGCCGACGTCGGCCTGATCACCACCGAGGGCTTCCGCGACATCCTGCACATCGCGCGCAAGAAGCGGCCCTACAACTATTCGTCCTACCAGGACCTGCCGTGGCAGAAGTGGCAGCTGGTTCGCCGCCGCAACCGCCGTGTGGTGCCGGAGCGGATCAACGCGGCCGGCGAGGTCCTCGTCCCGCTGGACGAAGAAGCCGTGCGCGAGCAGGTCCGCGTGCTGAAGGACAACGGCGTCGCGGCCATCGCCGTCTGCTTCCTCCACGCCTACCGCAACCCGGCCCACGAGCAGGCCGTCAAGCGGATCATCGAGCAGGAGTACCCGGGCGTGTTCATCTCGCTGTCCAGCGAGGTCGCCCCGCAGTACCGCGAGTACGAGCGCTTCTCGACCACCGCGCTCAACGCGTTCGTCGGGCCGAAGGTCGCCCGGTACATCGACAACCTCGCGAACACCACCCGCGAGGCGGGCGTGCGCGGCGACATCCGGCTGATGACCTCGGCCGGCGGTCTCATCACGTCCCAGCACGCCGTCGACAACCCGGTCCTGCTGCTCACCAGCGGTGTGGTGGCCGGGTTGCTCGGCGGGTGCGCGATCGGCCGGGCGTCGGGGTACCCGAGCGTGATCACCCTCGACGTCGGCGGCACGTCGGCCGACATCGGCGTCGCGCCCGACGGCAAGCTGCGCATGAAGCACCTGCTCGACACGCGCATCGGCGACTACCACGCGATGGTGCCGATGGCCGAGGTCGACACGATCGGCGCCGGCGGCGGCTCGGTCGCGTTCGTCGACGAGGGCGGCATGTTCCGCGTCGGCCCGCGCAGTGCCGGCGCCACTCCCGGCCCGGCCTGCTACAACCGCGGCGGCACCGAGCCCACCAGCACCGACGCGATGGTGGTGCTGGGTTGGCTGCAGGCCGACAGCTTCCTGTCCGGCTCGATGCGCGTGGAGCCGCAGCTGGCGGAGAAGGCGATCGAGGAGCACATCGCGAACAAGCTCGCCACGAGCGTCGAGCACGCCGCGGTCGGCATCTTCCAGATCCTCGCGCACGCCATGACCGAGGCGATCAGCCTGCACTCGGTCCGCAAGGGCTACGACCCGCGCGACTTCTCGCTGGTCGCCGAGGGCGGCGCCGGGCCGCTGTACGCGTGGCACATCGCGCAGCAGCTCGACATCCCGCGCGTGATCGTGCCGCACCACCCCGGCATCGCCTCAGCGATGGGCCTGCTGGCCACCGACATCCGCGTCGAGCAGCCCGCGACCGTGTGGACGTCGCTGGCCGCCCCGGACCTCGACAGCGTGCGCGACGCGTTCGCGCGGCTCGAAGCGCAGGTGACCGAGCAGCTCACCGGCGACGGCCTCGCGCCGGAGGACTTCGTCATCGAGCGCAGCCTGGACTGCCGCTACATCGGCCAGGGCTACGAGCTGCGCGTCCCGGCGCCCGCCGGCGACATCGACGACACCTGGGTCGCGAGCGCGAGGGAGGCGTTCCATCAGGTGCACGAGCGCACCTACCTGCAGCGTTTCGACGACAAGCCGGTGCACCTGGTCAACGTCCGGGTCACCGGGATCGGCAAGGTCGGGCACGTCCCGCTCGCCGAGATCGAGAGCGGCGGCGAGGACGCCTCCGCCGCGGTCAAGGGCACCCGCGAAGCCGTGTTCTGGACCGACGGCAGCAAGCCCGCCACGTTCCCCACCACCGTCTACGACCGCGCCCTGCTCAAGGCGGGCAACGTGCTCACCGGGCCCGCGATCGTCGAGCAGTTCGACTCCACCACGGTCATCGGGCCGCGGCAGCGCGCCACGATCGACCGGGTGGGCCACATCATCATCGAGACGGCCGCCGGTGAATCCGCTGCCGTGGACGCCGAAGGAGGCCAGCGGTGACCGCACTCGATCCCGCCGGTGTTTCGCTCGCCGGACCCCGCCCGGACGACTTCACGCCGGTCGACGTCGACCCGATCACGTTGCGCGTGATCGGCGGCGCGCTGAACTCGATCGCCAAGGAAATGGCCCAGATCCTCTACCGGATGGCCTACTCCAGCCTGATCCGCGAGTCCGAGGACCTCGGCGCCGGCTTGTTCGACGTCAACGGCCGCGAGCTGTGCGAGTCGGACTCGACCCCGATGCACTGCGGGTCGATCCCGGCCTACATCCGGGGCATCAACCGCAAGCTCGCCGGCACGTACAAACCGGGCGACGTCATCCTGCACAACCACCCTTACCACGGCGCCGCGCACTCGCCGGACTACGGGATCATGATCCCGATCTTCTTCGGCGGCAGGCACATCGGCTTCGCCGGCTGCACCGGGCACGTGTCCGACATCGGTGGCAACTTCCCCGGCCTGTGCATGGACGTCGTCGACGTCTGGGCCGAGGGCAAGCTGATGGACGCGGTCAAGATCTACGACGGCGGCGTCCGCAACACCGCGCTCATCCAGCACATCCTCGACAACGTCCGCACGCCGGAGCAGAACGCGGGCGACCTCGAAGCGCTGATCGCGTGCTCGCGGCTGGGGGAGAAGCGGTTCCTGGAGCTGCTCGACCGCTACGGCTACGACACGGTGATGTCTGCCGCCGACAAGTGGATGGACTACTCCGAGGACATGCTGCGCCGCCGGATCACCGAGATCCCGGACGGCGTCTACGAAGCACCGCTGTCCTATTTGGACGACGACGGCAAGAACCGCGACGTGCCGCTGAAGGTGTCGGTGCGGGTCCGCGTCGAAGGCTCCGACATCGTCGTGGACCTCACCGGCTCGCACGGCCAGGTCCCGACGGCGTTCAACGTGCCGTTCGAGGGCTCAGTGCTGCCGACCGTGGCCTCGGCTGTGCGCACGCTGCTGCTCGACGAGGCGCTGACCGAGGAGTTCGTGCCGCAGAACGACGGCTGCTTCCGCCCCGCCAAGGCGTACGCGCCGGAGGGCACGATCTTCAACCCGGACTTCCCGGCGTCGTGCTTCGCCCGGTTCTCGCAGATCAACCGCATCTTCGACTCGATCAACCTGGCGCTGTCGGACGTCCTGCCGGAGCGCGCGGTGGCCGGGTCGTCGGCGGCGCTGTGCGCGATCGCCTATTCGGGCCTGGCCGAGGACGGCCAGTCGTACTGGGTGTACATCGAGATCAACGAAGGCTCCTACGGCGCGCGCAACGGCAAGGACGGGCTCGACTGCGTCGACTCGCTGATGGCCAACACGCGCAACAACCCGATCGAGGAGCTGGAGCTCAACCACGCGATGATCGCCGAGCGCTACGAGCTGCGTGACGAGCCGCCGGCACCGGGCCGCTACCGCGGCGGGATCGGCAGCGTGCGGAAGTGGAAGATGCTGACCGACACGTTCATCGGCTCGGAGGCGGACAACCGCACCGACCCGCCGAAGGGCCTGGCCGGCGGGCACGACGGGCTCGCGGGCTCGTTCACCCGCAACGCCGGTACCGAGCGCGACGAGCCGCTGTACTCGAAGGTCACGCAGGAGAAGTGCGCGGCGGGCGACACCCTGGAGATCAAGCTCCCGTCCGGCGGCGGCTACGGCAGCCCGTTCGAACGGGAGGCGGCTCAGGTGCTCGACGACGTCCTCGACGACTACCTGTCCGTGGCGGACGCGCGGGCGCACTACGGTGTCGCGCTGACCGGGTCCGGGAGGGCGCTGGCGGTCGACGAGGCCGAGACCGCGCGGCTGCGGGCGGCGGTCTGACGTGGACGAGGTGCGCTCGCTCGTCGAAGCCCAGCTGGCCGTGGCCCGGGACCGCAACCCCGAGCTACGGGCGCTGATCCGGACCCTGGATCCGCCCGCGGCCGGCGACGGTCCGCTGCACGGGCTCACGGTCAGCGTCAAGGACAACATCGACGTGGCGGGCGTGCCGACCACCGCGGGTTCGGCGCACCTCGGCACCGAACCCGCGGCGGTCGACGCCGAAGTCGTCCGGCGGCTGCGGGCGGCGGGCGCGCTCATCACGGCGAAGGCCAACCTGGCCGAGTTCGCGATGGGCGTAGTCGGCCGGAACGCGGCCTTCGGCGACGTCCGCAACGCCCGCGATCCGCGGTGCATCTCGGGCGGGTCGAGCAGCGGTTCGGCGGTGGCGGTGGCGAGCGGCATGTCGACGGCGGCGCTCGGCACGGACACCGGCGGGTCGGGGCGGGTGCCGGCGTCGGTCAACGGCATCGTCGGCCTGCGCCCGACGCTGGGCCGCGTCTCCAACCAGGGCGTGCTCCCGGTCGGCGAGTCGTTCGACACGGTGACCCCGCTGGCGGCCGACGTCGCCACGGCGGCGGCGATGCTCGCGGTGCTGTCTTCCGACGGGCCGACGGTCGATTCGCTGCTGGGCCAGGACATCGCCGGGCTGCGCGTCGGCGTCGCGACCGGCTTCTTCCGCGCGCGGGTGGACCCGGGGGTGCAGCGGGTGGTCGACGGCGTGGTGGCGGCGCTGCGCTCGGCGGGTGCCGTGGTCCAGGACGTCGAGGTGCCGGGCGCGGCGGAGGCCCAGGACCGGATGATCGAGATCATGTACCCGGAGGCGGCGGCCGTGCACGCCCGGCGGCTGCGCGAGGAGCCGGACACGATCGATCCGGACGTGCTGCGGCGCCTGCGGATCGGCCAGTCCATCCCGCCGGAGACGTCGGCCAGAGCGCGGGCGTGGCAGCGGGACTTCCGCGATCGGGTCGACGCGCTGTTCGAGAACTGCGACGTGGTGCTGACGCCGACGATCCCGGTGGACGTGCCCCGCCGCGACGCCGTCGACCTGGCGGCGTCGACGCAGGAGATCGCGCGGTTCTGCTACGTGTGGTCGTGCTACGGCGGCCCGTCGATCAGCGTCCCGGCCGGCGACCACCCGGGCTCGGGGCTGCCGGTGGGCGTCCAGCTCTCGGCGGCACCGTGGCGGGAGGACCGCCTGCTGTGGGCCGCGGCCAGGCTCAGTGAGCACACGCTGTCCGGCACCGGTGGGGGTGGCGGTTCGTCCGCTACCGGATCACCGGAAGCCGGTGCAGGCCATGGATGTTCGCGTCGTCCTTGAACGGCGGCTCGTCGAGGTCCATCGCCGGCTCCGGTGTGGGGACGCGGCGGAACAGCGTGTCGGACACGGTCTGCAGCTCCATCCGAGCGAAGTTCCGACCCGGACACTGTTGCGGCCCGAACCCGAACGCAACGTGGTGGCGCGCGCCGCGCTCGACGTCGAGGGCGTCCGGGTTCTCGTATACCCGCGGGTCCCGGTTGGCCGAACAGCCGGTCGACAGCGAGATCAGGTTCGCCGTCGTCTCGTGACCGGCCACGAGTAGCAGGAAGCCCGGGCCGGCCAGCGCTGGCCGCCGGTAGGTGCCGTCCGCGCGCAGCTTGACGATCTGGCGCCCGAGCAGGTCGTCCGGCGGGTTCTCCTCCTTCTCCGCGATGAGGTCGGCCAGGTAGCCCTGGATGGCTGCCATGGCCGCGCCCCGCTCCTCGGGCAGTGCCGACTGCTTGAGCATCTTCACCGTGTGCCCCTGGAAGTACTCGTGGTCGGCGTAGGGCACACCCGACATCTCGCAGATCACCAGGGACTGCACCGGCAGCGACAGCGAGTCCACCAGGTCGCCGGGCCGCGGGCCGGCCAGGAGCGCGTCGATCCGCCCGTCGACGATCTCCTGGATCCGCGGCCGCAGCGCGTCCAACCGGCGCACCGTGAACTCGCCGAGTACGGCTTTGCGGGCGGCCCGTGCTCGGGTGCGTCCATCTCGATCAGGGTGCGCTCCTCGCCCGGCCGCCGGGCCGCCGCCCCGCCCTCGACCAGCTGCGGGAAGTCCGGATGCCGCCGGTCGGCGCGGAACCGCCGGTCGTTCAACACGGTTCGCACGTCTTCGTGGCGGCTGACCACCTAGGCCCATCCGCCGTCGGTACGCCGGCGGCAGCGCGAACGGGCAGGTGCGGGCCATGGGGAACTCGTGCCTCTCGGCGGTGGTCATGACTTTCCCTCCAGTACGTCACAGACAGGCGATCGATGCGGACCACGGAACCGCAATGGACCACGGGGACCGGCAACTCCGGTCGGATTCAGGATCGATCCGTTGTCTCACGGGCAAAGTACGGTTCGGCCGCTTCCAGTCGCGGTACCGAGACACCCAGCCGTCTTGCTCCGGCCAGGGTGTCCCGGCAGATCTCACGCGGCCGGCCGGCAGCCCCTCGCGCAGGTCACCCGTTGCCCCGGCCGGCTTGGACAGGGAACCCAGCCGCAGGTCCTGCGAGAACAAGCCGGCGTCCGACACGAAATGGACCCACAGCCAGCCGCGGAAGTGGGCGGTACCGCTTGATCGACGTGCGAGTGCCCGACGGCGGCGGCCCACCGCCGCACCGGCACGACTTCGAGGAGATGTTCACCATTCTCGAAGGCGAGATCGAGTTCACCTTCCGGGGCGAAAGCACACCGCGGCGGCCGTGGCCACGGTGAACATCCCCGCCAACGCCCCGCACCACTTCCGCAACGTCGCCGGCTCCCCGGCGGGCGTGCGCATGCTCTGCACGTGCACGCCCGCCGGGCAGGACGAGTTTTTCCGCCGCGTCGGCGACGAAGTCGCGAGCATGCACGCACCGCCCCCGCCCCTCACCGACGTCGAGGTGGCCGAACGCCGACGGCGAGCCGCCGACCTGGCCCCGTGGTACCGGACCGAGATGCTCTGACGAGCCGGCGTGCGAACGACAGGCCAACGGGCCGGCCACGGCGAGGATTCGCCGCGTCGGGGCGAGCTGAAGAACGGGCCGCGGATCAGAACACGGTCGGCCGGAGCAGGGCGTCGATGCCCCCGTCGACGACGAACTGGGCCCCGTGGACGAACCCCGCGTCCGGGCCGAGCAGGTAGCAGGCCAGTGCCGCGATCTCGTCGGGCCGGCCGTGCCGGGGGATCGGGGCCGTGAAGCCGCGGATCGCTTCGCCGTAGCGCGGGTCTTCGGCCGTGGCCGCCAGCAGCGGCGTGTCGACCGAGCCCGGGGCGACGGTGTTGAGGCGCACCCCGGCCGCGCCCCACTCGGCCGCGCGCCGGCGCACGGCCACGGTCAGCGCGTTTTTGCCCGCCGCGTAAGCGAACTGGCCGCGGTAGTCGCCGCCCGCCGCGACGGCTTCGGCGATCAGCGACTCGTCGCCGGTCTCGATCGCCTCGGTCAGCGGGTTCTCCTCCCACTTGAGGTGCGTGGAGGCGACGGACGACACGACGACCGCCGCCGCGGCCGTTCCCTTGCGCAGCGCGGGAAACAGGCCATCGATGACGGCGACGGTCCCGAAGTAGTTGACCTGGGCGATCCGGGCGACGTCGTCGACGTGCGGGCCGAGGCCGGCGCAGGCGACCAGGCCGTCGAGCACGCCGTCGCAGCGGTCGAGTACGCCCTCGACGGCCGCGGTCCGGCCCTCCGTGGCGGCCAGGTCGGCGGGCACGTCCGCCGAGCGCAAGTCGACGCCGATGACCCGGTGCCCGGCATCCCGCAGCCGGGTGGCGGTGGCGGCGCCGATACCGGACGCGCTGCCGGTGACGGCGACGGTGCTCATCGGGGTTTCCCTTCGGTGGCCAGCACGCAGCGGGTGCCGGAGTAGATGGTGGGCATGCAGCGGTTGCAGTGGATGCACAGCGACCGCGCGTCCGCGTCGGCCCGCATGCGGTGCAGGAGATCGGGCTCGCGCAGCAACGCCCGGGCCATCGCGACGAACGCGAAGCCCTCCGCCATCGCCAGGTTCATGGCCTCGACCGTGGTGATGCCGCCGAGCAGGATCAGCGGCAGGTCCAGCGCCGCGCGGAACTGGCGGGCGCGGTCGACCAGGTAGGCCTCGCGGTAGGGGTACTCGTGCAGGAAGAACCGGCCGCCCAGGCGCAGGCCGAGCCGGGCGGGCTGGGGGAACGCGGCCGCGAAGTCGCGGACCGGGGCGTCGCCGGTGAACAGGTACATCGGGTTGAGCAGCGAACTGCCCGCCGTCAGTTCCAGGGCGTCGAGGCCGCCGTCGGCTTCCAGCCACTGGGCGACCTGGATGCTTTCGTCGAGCCAGAAGCCGCCGGGGACGCCGTCGTCCATGTTGAGCTTGGCGGTGATCGCGATCCGGTCGCCGACGGCCTCGCGCACCGCGCGGGCGATCGCGCGGGCCAGGCGGGCCCGGTTGGCGAGGCTGCCCCCGTAGGCGTCGGTGCGGTGGTTGAGGCGTGGGCTGAGGAACGCGCTGACGAGGTAGTTGTGTCCGAAGTGGATTTCCACGGCGTCGAACCCGGATTCCAGGGCGGTGCGGGCCGCACTCGCGTGGGCTTCGACGATGCGGTCGAGGTCGGCGGGGGTGGGGGCGCGCGTCGGGCGCAGGCCGAGCGGGCTGAACCGGCGGGTCGGTGACAGCGCGGGCAGCCGGTTCGACGCCGCGTTCGCCACCGGCCCGGCGTGCCCGATCTGCGCGCAGGCCGCCGCGCCTTCGGCGTGGATCGCGTCGGTGAAGCGGCGCAGCCCGGGGACGGCTTCGGGACGCATCCAGATCTGGTGGCGATCGGTGCGGCCTTCCGGCGACACCGCGCAGTAGGCCAGCGTGGTCATCCCGACGCCGCCGCGGGCCGGCCGCCGGTGGTACTCGATGAGCTCGTCGGTGACGAGCGCGTCCGGCGTGCGCCCTTCGAACGTGGCGGCCTTGATGACGCGGTTGCGCAGCTCGACCGGGCCGAGGCGGGCCGGCGCGAACACGTCGGGCGCGCTCACGGCGCGTCCAGCCCGGCGACGACGAACGACCGGACCGCCTCGGCGGGCAGCCGCGGCTCGGCCGGCACCGGGGCGCCCGGGGCGCCGAACACCTGCAGCAGCAGCTGGAAAGCCAGCACCCAGCGGGTGGCGGCCTGCTCCCCGGTCAGGTCGGGACGGGCCGCGCGCAGCATCCCGATCCACGGATCGAGACTGAACCACGGCGACGTCCAAGGCAGCCGCTGGCCGGAAAAGAGCACCCGGGCGAGCAGGTGCAGCCGCAGCCGGCCGACGGGGTCGGCGGCCAGTTCGGTCAGCGGGGCGAGGACGGCGTCGACCAGGTCCGCGGCGGCGGGCACCCACCCGTCCCGCCGCCGGCGTTCGACGTCGTCGAGCAGGCCGCTCCACACGGGCGCCAGCCGTACTTCCAGCATCGCGGCGACCAGCGCTTCCTTGGAGCCGAAGTGGTAGTGCACGGCGGCCGGGTTGAGCCCGGCGGCCGAGCAGATCCCCCGCACGGAAACGTCGTCGTAGCCGGCGGTCAGCAGCAGCCGTTCCGCGGCGGCCAGCAACCGGTCGCGAGTCGAGTCCACCGTCGCTTTCATGCGTCGAGTAGAGCATCGAACGCGGTCGGTTTCAAGCATTGATTGAATCACTGATGGGATCGACGACCCGGTCGTCGACCGCGCTCATGGCCCGGCAGCGCCCGGGCTCGCGCAGTGCCCGGCCAGCCGCGGCGCTGATCGGGGACGATGCCGAACGCGCGATCGTGCGCAGCCTCGCGGCGAACGGCGGAGACAAGGAGCACGCCGCAGATCGTGGCCCGGGACATGCCGAGGTCGGCCGCGCCTCGTACTCGATCGTCTCCAGTTTCGTCAGCTGGCGGCGGGTGAACATGCGGCACTCGGCGGGCAGGTCGGTGACCTCGATGGTGCCGGTCCGCCGCTGCCGGGATGCCTCGCTCAGCACCTGGCCGAGCTGCCGGACGTTGCCCGGCCACGGCAGCCGCATGAGCTGCCGCAGGCACGTGTCCGAAACCGCGACGTCCTGGTTGCTGTGGCGGCCGAGCAGGTGCGGGACCAGCCGGCGCAGGTCCTCGATCCGGTGCCGCAGCGGCGGGATGTCGATCGCCCGGGTGAAGAACGGCATCAGCTGCAGCTGGACGTCGGGGCCGGGCGCCTCGTCGCGCACCGTGGCCGCGACCCAGGCGGGGCCTTGGTCCGCGGGCATCGCCCGCCAGGTGGTGAGCAGGTCGGCCACCCGCTGCAGGGCCTCGCCGGTCAGCGCGTCCGCGTGCTGGAGGGTCACCACCGGCGGCCGGCCGCCGGCGACGTCGTCGGCCAGGGCCTGGACCTTGGCGGCCCGGTCGTCGAGGCCGGCGCAGTCGAGCAGCAGCGCACGGCGGCCGTGGCGGACGGCGACCGCGTGGGCCACGGAGCGGCACTGATGACGAAGTCGGGAGCTGATGAGCACCCGAACGGCCGCACCGTCCTGCTGGGCACCCCGGTATTCCGTGCGATCGGCGCCGAGTCGTGAGCTGTGGCTGCCGGTCGACGCGGTGCAGCGGCGTGCTCGATTCGCTTGAGTCGATCACGCTGCCCGGCCTGCTGATTCCGGCCGTCTGGCTCGGGGATGGTCAGCGGATGGCCGCGTGGAACACCGGAGCGTGCGCCGGCCAGTTCACGGAAGCCCCGGACGCCGTGGTAGCGCCCCTAACCGGAGGAGCTCACCCCACCGAAGGGCAGGTTCTCCTCGGCCCGGTGAAGGTTGTGGCCGTTGGTGGGACCTCAGTGGCTTGCCCAGTGAGTCGGAGTGGGCGAAGGTCTCCTCCTCATCGGTGTAGGTCGGCGCCGGCAGAACAGGCGCGAAACCTCGTCCTGAATTACCTTCGTAGCCCGCGGGACGTCGAGCAGCGCGTTGCTGGCGCCGGTGGTGCTCAACGGTCGAGGACATCGACCTGATCATCGACCGTCTGCGGGATGCCGTCGCCGAACGGGGTGGGTGAGTGCCTATCATCGGGAGGTGGCGAGTTCCAAGACGTCGGCGCGTGGCGAGGCCAAGACGACCGTGAGCCCGGGCGCGGTCCGGGACGCCGCGCTGACCCTGTTCGCCGAACGGGGCTACCACGGCACCGCGCTGAGCCAGATCGCCGACGCGCTGGGCATCCGCACCCCGAGCCTGTACAACCACATGAAGGCCAAGCAGGACCTGCTGCGCGACATCATCGTGGAGACCAGCGAGCAGGTGTGGGCGGAGCACGAGCAGGCGGTGCACGGGGTCGGCGACGTCGTCGAACGCCTGCGCCGGACCGCGCGCGTCTACGCGCTGCGGCACGCCACCCACCGGCGCGAGGCGCTGATCGTCAACCGGGACGTCGCCAGCCTCGACGAGCCCGTGCGTTCGGACGTACTGGAACTGCGGCGACGTCATGCCCACGCGATCCGGGACCTGATCGAAGAGGGCGTCACCGCCGGCCGGTTCACGGAGGAGGAGCCCACCTTGGCCGCCTTCGGCATCCTCGAGATGTGCGTGAGCATCGCCCGCTGGTTCCGCGAGGACGGGCCGCAGTCCGCCGAAGCGGTCGCCGAGACCTACAGCCGCTACGCGCTCCGCATCGCCGGCCTGAACTGACCGCGGCTTTCCGGTCGGCCCGGCGTCACGACTGACCCTTGTGCGCGCTTGAGGGCGGAGGTAGTCTCGTGAAACTAACGAGCATTAGTTAGTAATGTCAGGAGTGCTCATGCTCAAAGTCGAGCTGATCCGTCCCGTACCGCAGCTGCTCGCCGAGCAGGCCGAGCGGTTCGGGGACAAGATCGCTTTCCGGGACGACCACCGCTCGGTGGGTTACCGGGAGCTCGCCGAACGCACCCGCAGGGTGGCCGGTCACCTCGTCGCCGCCGGCGCCGCCCGGGGTGATCGCGTGCTGATCTACCTGGACAACAGCGCCGACGTCGCCGAGGCCTACCTCATGACCACCCGGGCCTCGCTGGTCGGGGTCTGCGTGAACGCCGACGCCGCCTCCGCCGAGATCGAGTACATGTTCCTCGACTCCGGCGCGTCGGTGATCATCACGGACCGGGCCCACGTGGCGCACGCCCGCGAGCTGGCCCGCACCGGGGGAGCGACGGTGCTGGTGGTCCGCCCCGGCCGGGTCGACGACGCGCTTTCCTATGAGGAACTGGCCACCTCCGAGCCCGCCGGGCCGCCGCGGGACGACCTCGGCCTGGACGAGGTCGCCTGGATGCTCTACACGTCCGGCACCACCGGCCGGCCGAAAGGCGTGCTGCTGACCCAGCGCTCGTGCCTGTGGGTGGTGGCGGCCTGCTGGGCGCCGATCGCGGGTCTGTCCGAACAGGACGAAGTGCTGTGCCCGTTGCCGCTGTTCCATTCCTACGCGCTGGTCCTGTGCGTGCTCGGCGTGTTCGCGACGGGGGCGACCGAGCGCATCATGACCAGGTTCTCGCCGGGCCGGGTGTTCGACCTCCTGGCGCGGGAGAAGTTCACGATCCTGCCCGGGGTGCCGACCATGTTCCAGTACCTCGTGCACGCCGCGCGGGAGCGCCCCGTCGACCCCGGCGGCCTGCGGCTGTGCCTTTCGGCCGGCGCGATCCTGCCGGCGGCCCTCAACGCCGAGTTCGAAGCGGTGTTCGGGGTCAAGCTGCTGGAGGGCTACGGTATCACCGAAACCTCGACGATGGTCACCATGAACACCGTCGACGGCGGGCGGGTGCTGGGCTCGTGCGGGCTGCCGATGCCCGGGGTCGGGGTGCGCCTGGTGGATCCGGTGACCGGCGAGGACGTCGGCGTGGACGAAGAGGGCGAGCTGTGGGTGAGCGGGCCGAACGTCATGCTCGGCTATCACAACCGCGCCGACGCGACCGCCGAAGTCCTGCACCACGGCTGGTACCGGACGGGCGACCTCGGGCGGCGCGATCCCAACGGGTTCGTGACGATCAGCGGCCGGACCAAGGAGCTGATCATCCGCGGCGGGGAGAACATCTACCCCGCGGAGGTCGAGGCCGTGCTGCTGAAGTCCGCGCAGATCCGCGACGCGGCCGTGGTGGCGCGCGAACACCCCGACCTGGGCGAGGTGCCGGTGGCGTTCGTCGTCGCGGAAGAGCCGGGGAAGCTGGACGTCGACGCCCTGCTGGGCGGCTGTGCCTGTGAGCTGTCCAAGTTCAAGATCCCGGCCGAGGTCGTCGAGATCGAGACGATTCCCCGCACCGGTTCCGGGAAGATCCAGCGGTTCCTGCTGCAGAAGCGGCTGACGGCGCCCGCCGGGTGAGACGCGGGTGCCGTTGACCCTGGCACCACGCTGCCCGTAGCATACAAACTAACGTTAATTAGTAAGGTGGTCTCCGTGGAGCTCTCAAACACCTTCACCGTGAACCTGCCCGTCGACGACGCGTGGAAGGTACTGACCGATTTGCCGCGCGTCGCGCCCTGCCTGCCGGGAGCCTCGCTCCAGGGCGTCGAGGACGACGTGTACCGCGGCTCGGTGAAGATCAAGGTCGGCCCGGTCTCGGCGCAGTACCGCGGCACCGCGCGGTTCGCGGAGAAGGACGACAAGGCCCACCGCGCGGTGGTCCGCGCCGAAGGCAAGGACGCGGGCGGGCAGGGCAACGCCGCGGCGACGGTGACGATGAGCCTGGCCGGGCAGGGCTCGGGTACCAAGGTCGACGTCCGCACCCAGCTCGACCTGTCCGGCCGGGTGGCCCAGTTCGGCCGCGGGGTCATCTCCGACGTCACCAACAAGCTGATCGGGCAGTTCGTGCAGCGGCTGGAAGCCGAGTTCGCCCCCGGCGCCGCGTCCACCGACGGCCCGCCCGCGGCCCGGTCGGTGCCCTCGGGCGATGACTCGGAAGTCGAAGCTCTCGACGTGTTCTCCAGCATGGGCGGCCTCATCGCCAAACGTGCCCTGCCCGTGGTCGGCGGCCTGGTGGCCCTGCTGGCCGGGATCCTGCTCCTCCGCAACCGCGGTGGCCGCCCGGGACCGGCGCCGGCCGGCCCGCCCGTCGTGCTCAACCTGTCGTTCCCGGTCCTGGCCGGCCGGGCCAACCCCGAGGAGACCGTCCGATGACCGACGAGCTGATCCGCGAACCCGCCCTCTACATCGGCGGCGACTGGGTCGCCGGGCACGGCGAGGACTGCGAGGTCGACAACCCGGCCACCGAAGCGGTCACCGGCGTGGTGACCCAGGGGACGGAGTCCGACGTCGAGCAGGCGATCGAGGCCGCGCGTGCCGCTTTCCCGAAGTGGGCCGCGACTTCCGTGCGGGACCGCGCCGCCGCGGTGCGCCGCCTGCACGACGTCATCGCCGAGCGGGCCGACGTCTTCGCCGGCCTCATCACCCGCGAGCAGGGCTCGCCGCCGCCGGTGGCGCGGAAGCTGCACGTGGACGTGCCGCTCGCGGTCATCGCCCGCACCGCCGACGCGCTGGAAGAGTTCCCCTTCCGCCAGAACCGCGACAACTCGGTGATCCTGCGCGAACCGGTGGGGGTGGTCGCCGCGATCACGCCGTGGAACCTCCCGCTGCACCAGGTGATCGTCAAGGTCGTCCCGGCGATCGCGGCCGGCTGCACGGTCGTGCTCAAGCCCGCCGCCCTGACCCCGCTGGCGGCTTTCGAGCTGGCACGCGCTTTCCAGGCCGCCGGCTTCCCGCCCGGCGTGCTCAACCTCGTCACCGGCGGCGGCCGGGTGGTCGGGGACCTGCTGTCCCGCCACCCCGGCGTCGACCACGTGTCCTTCACCGGTTCCACCCCCGTGGGCCGCCAGGTCGCCGCGGCGGCGGCCGAGACCGTCAAGGGCGTCACCCTCGAACTCGGCGGGAAGTCCGCGAGCGTCGTGCTGTCGGACGTGTCCGACGAGCTGCTGGCGAAGGCGGTCAAGGTGACCGTCGCGAACTGCTTCCTCAACGGCGGGCAGACCTGCACGGCGCTGTCCCGGCTCATCGTCCCGGCCGCCCGGCTGGCGCAGGTGGAGCAACTGGCCGCCGCGGCGGCGGCGAAGTACGTCCCCGGACAGCGGCTCGGCCCGCTGATCTCCGCGGGCCAGCGCAAGGAAGTCCAGAGCTTCCTCGAGCCGCAGGGCGCCAAGCTCGTCACCGAAAACCTCCCGCTGCCCGACAAGGGGTACTTCGTTACCCCGGCGGTGTTCAGCGAGGTCGACCCGGCGTCGCGGCTCGCGCGGGAAGAGATCTTCGGCCCGGTCCTGTCGATCCTGCCGGCCGACTCGGACGACCACGCGATCGAGCTGGCCAACGACTCGATCTACGGGCTCGGCGGCGCGCTGTGGCTCGAGGACAGCGATCGCGCGCTCGACTGGGCGGCCCGGATCCGCACCGGCCAGATCGACGTCAACGCGGCGCCGTTCAACCCGCGCGCGCCCTTCGGCGGCTACAAGCAGTCCGGCATCGGCCGGGAAATCGGCGACTTCGGCATCGAAGACGTCCTCGAGATCAAGGCGGTGCAGCTGTGACGGACGGATACCAGGTCGAGGTCGACGCGCTGGTGCTGCGCTCGCCGGACAAGCCGATGGAGGTCGAACGCATCCGGCTGCGTGACGTGGGGGAGGGCGACATCCGGGTCCGCATCGACGCGACCGGGGTGTGCCACTCGGACCTTTCCCTCGCCCGCGGCGTGCTCGCCCAGCAGCTGCCCGCGGTGCTGGGCCACGAAGCCTGCGGAACCGTGGTCGAGACCGGCTCGGCCGTCACGGATCTGCGCGAAGGCGACCGCGTCATCCTGCTGTGGATCACCCCGTGCGGCCACTGCGTCAGCTGTGCCCGCGACGAGCCGCACCTGTGCGTCAACGGCTCGGCCCGCGGCGCCGAACCCTACGCGCTGGACTCCGCCGGCGAACCGGTCTACCCGGGGCTGACCGTCGGCTCCTTCGCCGAGCAGACCGTCGTCCCGGCCGCGGCCGCGGTCAAGGTGCCCGACGACATCAGCACCGCCGACGCGGCACTGCTGGGCTGCGCCATCACCACCGGCGTCGGCGCGGTCACCAAGACCGCATCGGTCACGCCCGGCTCGTCGGTGCTGGTCGTCGGCCTCGGCGGCGTCGGCTTGGCCGCGGTGCAAGGCGCGCGGCTCGCCGGCGCCACGAACATCATCGCCGTCGACCGCAACCCCGACAAGGCCAGCCTGGCCGCCCGGCTCGGGGCGCACCACTTCGTGCCGGCCGACGACGAGACGAAGAAGGCCGTCCGCGCGCTCACCGGCAAGCAGGGCGTCGACTTCGCCTTCGACTGCGTCGGCTCCGCCCGCACGATCCGCGACGCGTGGGGCATGACCCGGCGCGGCGGCACCGCTTGCGTGGTTGGCATCGGCGGCAAGGACGACCAGGTCGGCTTCAGCGCACTCGAGCTGTTCCACTTCGCGCGCACCCTCGTCGGGTGTGTCGCCGGCTCGCTGAACGCCGAAAAGGACCTGCCGCGCTACTTCGACCACATCCGGGACGGCAGCCTGGACCTGGCGGCCATGGTCACCGGCCACGGCAAACTGTCCGATGTGGAGGCCGCCCTCACGGAGATGGCCGCCGGCAAGGGAATCCGCACCCTCGTCGTGCCGGAGGGCACCCGATGAAGGTCGGCGCCCTGACCGTCGAACCGGTCTACGACGGCTACGGCCAGGAACCCGCCCGCGAAGTGCTCACCCGGCCCGGGGTTTCCGACGCCTGGTCGTGCCACGAGCACCTGCTCGACGAGTCGGGCCGGCTGCGCCTGGAACTCGGCGGGTTCCTCGTCCGGACCGGTGACCGGGTCATCCTGGTCGACGCCGGTGTCGGGACGATCGACAACGACAAGTACCACGGCGGGCAGTTCCTGGAGAGCCTGCGTGGCCTCGGCGTCGATCCCTGGGACGTCACCGACGTCGTGTTCACCCACCTGCACTTCGACCACGTCGGGTGGGCCACGAAGAAGGGCCACGTCGTGTTCCCGGAGGCGACCTACCGCGTCCACCGGGCCGACTGGGCCCACTTCGTGGAGAGCCCGGACGCCGACCCGGGCGCGGTGCACAAGCTCTTCCCGCTCACCGAGCGGCTGGAGACGTTCGAGCACGACACCACCCTCGCGCCGGGGTTCGACGTCCGCCACCTGCCCGGGCACACCCCGGGCACCGCGGTCTACGTCGTGTCGAGCGAGGGCGAGCGGGCGCTGCTGCTCGGCGACGTCGCGCACGCCCCGGTCGAACTGACGGATCCCGCCTGGGAAGCGGTGTTCGACCTCGACCCGGTGGCCGCGCGCAAGGTCCGCGCGGACCTCGTCCGGGCCGTCACCGACCGGCCCGACCTCCTCGCCGCCGCGCACTTCCCTCCCGGCCGGCTCATCACCGTGGACGGCGAGCGCCGCTTCACCCCACTCGAAAAGGAATGACCATGGATCTCCAGCTCCGCGGCAAGAACGTCCTCGTCACCGGCGCCGGGCAGGGCCTGGGACGCGCGATCGGAGTCGCCTTCGCCGCGGAAGGCGCCAACGTCGCCTTCCACTACAACTCCTCGGCCGACGGCGCGGAAGAGGGCGCCAAGGAAGCGGCCGCCCTGGGCGTCAAGGCGATCGCCGTGGGCGCGAACCTGCAGGACGGCGAGTCCGTCACGCAGGCCGTCGCCGAGGTCGCCGAGCAGCTGGGCCCGATCGACGTGCTGGTCAACAACGCCGCCGCGACCCAGAGCAAGCCGTTCCTCGAGACCACCGAAGAGGACTGGGCACCGCAGATCGGCGTCACGGTGGCGGGCACGCTGCGCGTCACCCAGGCCGTGGCCCGGCAGATGGCCGAGCACGGCGGCGGCTCGATCGTCAGCCTGATGGGCGACTCCGGCCGGGTCGGCGAATCGCGGCTGCTGGTCACCGCGACCACCCGCTCGACCACCGTCGGCCTCACCAAGTCCCTGGCCAAGGAGCTGGCGCGGCACCAGATCCGCGCGAACGCCGTCTCGATCGCGCTGGTGCGGACCCAGAGCCTCGACGCCCACACCGGCAACGCCGACGAGGCGAAGATGAAGAAGATCCTCTCCGCGTACCCGCTGCGCCGCTTGGGCACCCCGGCGGACATCACCCCGACCGTCCTGCTGCTGGCCTCGCCGCTTTCGTCCTGGACCACGGGACAGATCGTGTCGGTCAACGGCGGGTACACGATGCCATGACGACACCCGAACAGACCCACGACGCCGGGCCCGCGGTCGGCCGGACCGTCCGCCGCAAGGAGGACGACCGCCTGCTGACCGGACGCGGCCGGTACGTCTCCGACCTGCAGCTGCCTCGGATGCGGCACATCGCGTTCCTGCGCAGCCCGTACGGCCACGCCCGGATCAACGCGGTCGACACCTCCGCCGCCGAGGGCGTGGCCCGGGCGGTGTTCAGCGGCGACCACCCGGCCTTCGCCGCGATCGGCCTGCGCGCCCAGTCGGCGCTGCCGTCCTATGTGGAGACCGAGCAGCCGATCCTGGCCCGGGAGAAGGTGCGCTTCGCCGGTGAGCCGGTCGCCGTCGTGGTGGGCGATGACCGGTACCAGGCCGAGGACGCGCTCGAGCTGATCGACGTCGACTACGAGCCGTTGCCGGCCACGGTCACCGCCTGGGCGGAGCCGGCCGAACCGCTGCACGCGGACGCGCCGGACAACGTCCTGCTGGAACGCACCTTCGACACCGGTGCGGTGCCGGACGCCTTGGCGGGGGCGGACATCGTCGTCGAACGCGAGCTGATCACCAACCGGCACGCGGGCAACCCGATGGAATGCCGGGCCGGGGCGGCGGTCTGGGACGGCGAGCGCCTGACGTTCTGGTCCGGGACCCAGGTGCCCCACATCGCGCGGAACATGCTCGCCGAGCTCCTCGGCGTCCCCGAGGGCACCATCCGCGTCATCGCGCCCGACGTCGGCGGCGGCTTCGGCGTGAAGGCCGTCCTCTACCCCGAGGACGTCGCCGTGTGCCTGGTCGCCCGGCAGATGCCCGGCGTCCCGGTGAAGTGGGTCGAAGACCGCGCCGAGCACCTGCTCGCCGCGACCCACGCCCGTGACCACCGGTACCTGGTGCGGGCCGGGTTCGCCGCCGACGGCACCCTGGTGGCCCTGGACGCCGACGTGACCTGCAACGTGGGCGCGTACTCGGTCTACCCCTGGACGGCGGGGATCGAGCCGCTGATGGCCGGCGGGCTCCTGTCCGGGCCGTACCGGTTGCAGCACTACCGCTGCACCGTCCGCGGGGTCGCGACCAACACGGCGCCGTCGGGGCCCTACCGCGGGGTGGCCCGGCCCGCGAGCGTCTTCGCGATGGAATCGCTCCTCGACGACGCCGCGGTCCGGCTGGGAATGTCCGGTTTGGACATCCGGCGGCGCAACCTCGTCACGCCCGGGGAGATCCCGTACCGGATGCCGTCCCGGCTGGTCGACGACTCCGGCTGGTACGGCGAGTGCCTGGAAAAGGCGATCACGACGATCGGGCACGAGGACTTCCTCGCCGAGCAACGGCGCCGGCGTGCGGCGGGGGAGAACCCGATCGGCCTCGGAATGGCTTGCTACAACGAGCTGACCGGCCTCGGCCGGGCCGCGTCCGCGGGCCCCCGGATGCCGTTCCGCACCGGGCACGACGCCTGCACGGTCCGGATCGACCCCGACGGCCGGGTGACCGTCCTGTCCGGGGTGACCTCGCAGGGCCAGGGCCTGGAGACGACCGTCGCGCAGATCGTCGCGGACGCCGTGGGCGTGCCGTTCGACGACGTCGAGGTGCGCATCGGGGACACCAACGAGTCCCTGTGGGGCTTCGGGGCGTTCTCGTCCCGGCAGGCGGTCATCGGTGGCGGCGCCGCCCACCGCGCGGGCCAGAGCGTCCGCGAGAAGATCGTCAGGCTGGCGAGCGAGCTGTACGAGGTCGGTCCGGACGATCTGGCCGTCGTCGGGGGCGAAATCCGGGTCACGGGTGACCCGAAGCCGCTCGGCACGCTGGCCGAAGTGGCCCGGGTCGCCTACCTGGAGTCCAACCGGCTGCCGAAGGGCATCGAGCCCGGGCTGGAGGCGACGGAGTTCTACGACCCGGTCCGCGGTGCGTTCGCGGCCGGCGCGCAGGCGGCGGTCGTCGAGGTCGATCGGGCGACGGGCACGCTGGAGATCCTCAAGTGGGTCTGCGTCGAGGACGCCGGGACGGTGATCAACCCGCAGATCGTCGAGGGGCAGATCGCCGGCTCCATCGCCCAGGGCCTCGGGGGCGCGCTGTACGAGCACCTGATCTACGACGAGGCCGGGAACCTGTCCACCGGCACGCTGATGGACTACCTCATGCCCACCAGCGCCGAGATCCCGGACCTCGTCATCGACCACGTGTCGCATCCCGCGGACAACCCGCTGGGCGTCCGCGGAGTGGGGGAGGGCGGCACCCTCGGCCCGAACGCCGTGCTGGCCGGGGCGATCGCCGACGCCCTCGGCGTCCGGATCACACACCTGCCCTTGACACCCGCCACGGTCTGGGAGGCTCTGCGATGATCACCACCGAGGAACAGGACGGGGTCGGCCTGATCGTGCTCGACCGCCACGGAAAGCGCAACGCACTCGACGTCGAACATCTCGACGCGCTGCGTGCCGCGGTCGAGAAGCTCGCCGGCACGGCCCGGGCGATCGTCGTGACGGGCTCCGGCACCAGCTTCTGTGCCGGCGCCGACCTTCACGGCGTCTACGGCGACGGCTTCCGCAAAGCGCTCTACGCCGCGCTGAGCGCGATCACCGCCGCGCCGGTGCCGGTGATCGCGGCGGTCAACGGCCCCGCCATCGGCGCCGGCACGCAGCTCGCGATCGCCTGCGATCTGCGCGTCGCCGACGGCACGGCGGTCTTCGCCGTCCCGACCGCGCGCAACGGCCTCGCCGTGGACCCCTGGACCGTCCGGCGGCTCGCGCTGCTCGCGGGCGGGGGACCGGCGCGGGCGCTGCTGCTCGGCGCGGACCGGCTCGACGCCGGGCGAGCGCACGCGTGCGGCCTGGCGGACCGGCTCGGGCCGGTCGCCGACGCGCTGGCGTGGGCCCGTGAGATCGCGGAGTTCGCGCCGTTGTCCCTGCGGTACGCCAAGACCGCGCTGGAGTCGCTGTTCGAGCCGCAGCCGGGGGAGCCGCGACTGGACGAGCTCTTCGAATCCTGCTGGAGCAGTGAGGATTTCGCCGAAAGCCGGCGTGCCCACGCCGAGAAGCGCGCCCCGCGGTTCCGAGGGCGCTGAAAGGTCCGTCATGAAACCCGCACCGTTCGACTACCACCGGGCCACCAGCGTCCGGGACGCCGTGCAGGCACTGGCCGACGCGGCAGGCGACGGCAAGATCATCGCCGGCGGGCAGAGCCTGGCGCCCGTGCTGGCGCTGCGCATGGCCCGGCCCAAGGTGCTCGTGGACATCAACCGGATTCCCGGCCTGTCCACGATCGTGTCCGTCGACGGTGGCGTCCGGATCGGGGCGCTGGTCCGCCACGCCCGCCTGGTCGAGCAGACCGGGCACCCGATGCTGGCCGAAGCCGCCCGCTGGATCGGGCACACGGCGATCCGCTCCCGGGGCACCAGCGGCGGCAGCATCGCCCACGCCGACCCCGCCGCCGAGCTGCCGGTGGTCGCCGCGGCGCTGGAAGCCACCATCCACATCGCCGGCCCGCGCGGCACCCGCACGAGCTCCGCGGCGGAGTTCTGCACCGGCGCCCTCGAAACCACGCTCGCCGAAGACGAGATGGTCACCGCCGTCGACATGCCGCTGCCCCAGCGGTGGGGGTTCGCGGAATTCTCCCGCCGGCACGGCGACTTCGGACTCGTCACGGTCGCCGCCGCCGAGGTCGGCGGGCACTGGCGGATCGCGGTCGGCGGGGTCGGCAGCGTCCCGTTGCGCGTCGAGGAAGCCGAACAGCTGCTCGACGCGGGCGCGCCCGTGGAGCAGGTCGCGGCGGCGGCAGCGGCCGCCACGGCACCGAGCTCCGACATCCACGCCTCGGCCGGCTACCGGCGTGCGATGACGGCGGAGTTCGTCCGCCGTGCCCTCGTCCAGGAGAAGGAGCGTGTCGCAGCATGAAGGTCGAATTCACCGTCAACGGCGATCGCCAGGACGTCGACGTCGAACCGCGGCGCACCCTCGCCGACGCTCTTCGCGAGGACCTCGGGCTCACCGGCACCCACGTCGGGTGCGAGCACGGAGTCTGCGGCGCGTGCACGGTCCTGGTCGACGGCGAGCCGGTGCGCGCGTGCCTCATGTTCGCCGTCCAGGCGGAAGGCTCGTCGGTCACCACGATCGAGGGCATGGCCGGGCCGGACGGCACCCTGCACCCGCTGCAGGAAGCCTTCTCGACTCATCACGGGCTGCAGTGCGGCTTCTGCACCCCGGGCATGCTGATGTCCGCGCTCGACCTGCTCAACCGCGAGGAGCGCCCGTGCCGGTCGCGGATCCGCGAAGAGCTGTCGGGCAACATCTGCCGCTGCACCGGCTACGCGGGCATTGTTGACGCCGTCGAGGCCGCGGCGGAGGAGCTGGCCACCGGTGCGGAGCCGGCGTGAACCGCCGCGGCGTCGTGCTGCGGCTGCGCGACCGGCCCGCGGCCGAACTGCGGCGCACCTGCGAAGTACTCGACGAAGCGGGCTGCCACACGATCTTCTTCGAGGAGGACTTCACGTCCTGCGCCGCCGCGGCAGTCCTGACCAAGCGGGTCCGCGTCGGCTGCCTGACCACCTCCCGCGACGCACCGCTCGTGGCGGACGCCGCCGAAACCCTCGACTACCTCAGCGATGGCCGCTTCATCCTCGGCGTAGGGCCGTTTTCCGGCGGCGACGGCCCCTACAGTGACCGGGCCGCGGCCGAAAGGGTGCTCGAAGAGGTGCATGCGCGGGTGCCCGGGCTTCCGGTGCTCGTGGCGGACGCCGACGACGTCGTGACACCGTTGACGAAACAGCTTCGGACCGTGGACGAGGCGTCCGCCTGGCTCGCCGCGGTGACGCCGTGACCGACGTCCGCCCGGTCGTGAGCGAGAGCGTGGTGCTCGACGTCGCCTTGACCCTCTTCGCCGAGCGCGGATTCCACGGCACCGCGCTGAGCCAGATCGCCGAGTGCCTCGGCATCCGCACCCCGAGCCTGTACAACCACATGCGGTCCAAACAGGACTTGCTGCGCGCGATCGTGGACGAGACCACGGCGACCGTGCTCGAGGAGTTCCACCGCGCGACCGCCGACGGCGACTGGGAGACGCGGCTGCGCGAGGCCACCCGGGTCTACGCCTACCGGCACGCGACCCACCGTCGCGAGGCCTTGGTGGTCAACCGCGACACGGATTCGCTCGACGAGCCCCACCGCAGCCGCCTGCAGAGCCGGCGCCGTGAGCATGAACACGCATTCCGGGCGGTCATCGCCTCGGGGGCCGCGGCGGGAGCTTTCCGGGTCGACTCGCCGGCGCTGGCGTCGTTCGCGATCCGGGAAATGTGCGTGAGCATCGCCCGGTGGTTCCGGGAGGACGGGAAGCTGTCCGCCGCCGACGTCGCGGAGCAGTACGGCCGTTACGCCTTGAGCATCGCGGGCGCGCAGGTGTCCTGACGAGCTGTTCCGGCTGCCTGCCGGGTCCGCATGGTCATCTTGTCGAGCTTGCCCACCGAGGTCTTCGGGATCGCCTCGACGCGGACGAACGCGTCCGGCACCCAGTAGCGCGGGAACTTCGCGCCGATGTAGTCCTTCAACTCGTCGTCGGAGACGTCGGCGGAGGTCACGATCCACGCCACCGGGCGCTCCTGCCACTTCTCGTGCGGGACACCGATCACCGCGGCTTCGTCGACTGCGGGGTGCAGCATGAGGTGGTTCTCGAGTTCGATGGAGGAGATCCACTCGCCGCCGCTCTTGATCAGGTCCTTGGCGCGGTCCTTGATCCGGAGCGCGCCGGCGGGGGAGATGACCGCGACGTCGCCGGTGCGGAGCCAGCCGTCGTGGAAGGACCCGGACGGGCCCGTCGCACCGAGGTAGGCGCCCGTCACCCACGGACCGCGGGCTTCGAGTTCGCCGGTCGTGCGGCCGTCCCAGGGCAGTTCGCGCCCGGTGTCGTCGACGATCCGGATCTCGAACAGCGGTAGCTGCACGCCCTGGGTGTCGCGGCCGTTGAGGAAAGTGCCCATCGGCGACGTCTCGGTCATGCCCCACCCGTTCGCCGTCGATGCACCGACGGAGGCCCACCAGTCGGCCAATGCCGCCGGAGGCGTCTGGCCGCCCATCCACACCGTCTTCAGGGACGACAAGTCGTGGGCGGCCGGGTTCTTGCGGTATTCGTCGCGGATGAGCGCGGCGACCGCGGGGGCGCCGACGAGGACGTCCGGCGCTTGGGTGGTGATGATGCGGAGGAAGTCGGCCGGGGTGGGGTGCGGGCCGGGGAGGATCAGGCGGGCGCCCTGCAGCGTGCCCGCGTGCGGTGCGCCCCAGCTGTGCACGTGTGACATCTGGCAGGCGATCAGGTAGGCGCGGTGGCCGGACATCGCGACGCCGTCGGCGGCGGAGATCGCCAAGGCGTGCAGGACCGTGCTGCGGTGGGTGTAGACGACGCCCTTGGGCAGGCCGGTCGTGCCGGAGGTGAAGCAGATCGACGACGCGGTGCGTTCGTCGAACTCCGGGAACTCGGCCAGCTCGGTGGCTTCCTCGAGGAGGGTGTCGAACGACCAGGTCCGTACCCCGGGGAGGTCGGCGAAGCCGCCGAGGTCGACGACGTGCTTGACGGCCGGCGTCGCGGGCAGGATCTCCCGGACGACCGGCACGAGGTCCGCGTCGACGAGCAGGACTTCGTCTTCGGCCTGGTTCACCGAGTACACGATGTGCTCGGCCGGCATGCGCTGGTTGATCGTGTGCAGTACCGCGCCGATGCCGGGGACGCCGAAGTAGGCGGCCAGGTGGCGGTCGCTGTTCCAGGCCAGCGAGCCGATCTTGGTGCCGGGACGGACCCCGAGTTCGAGCAGGGCGGCCGCGAGGCGGCGGGCGGCCGAGCCGAGCTCGCGGTAGGTGAACTCCCGGCGGACCTCGCCGCCGGCGCAGCTGACGTTCACGCGGTCGCCGAAGACCCGCTCGGCCCGGTGCAGCAGCGAGCTGACGAGCAGGGGGCGATCCATCATCGTTCCGAGCACCGCGGGTTCCTTCCGTCGTCGATCGCCGGTGAGTTTGCTCGCCGGGACGGAGGCCGAACTGTCCCGCTTCGCGACACCACGCTTCGGCTGTAGCCATTTCGGACAGTTCCGGGTTCCGGAGGTGCGCGACGGTGGTCAGCCAATCGGAACCCGAGTCGAAGGATGAGTGCTGATGACGAACCGGGACGTCAAGGTGGTGGCCAAGGGGTTCACCTACCTGGAGGGGCCGCGCTGGCACAACGGCCGGCTGTACTTCGTCGACTTCTACACGCACACGGTGAACGCGCTGGACGCAGAGGGCGCGATCGAGCAGATCGCGGTCGTCGAGCACCAGCCCTCCGGGCTCGGCTGGCTGCCCGACGGGCGAATGCTGGTCGTGTCCATGAAGGACCGCAGGATCCTGCGGCAGGAGCCCGACGGGACGCTGGCCGAGCACGCCGACATCTCGGCGCTGTGCACCGGCCACGCCAACGACATGGTGGTCGCCCGCAACGGCCGGGCCTATGTCGGCCACTTCGGCTTCGACCTCATGGGTGGGGCGGACCACGAGTTCGCGAGCGTGGTCCTGGTGAACCCCGACGGGACGGCGCGGACGGTCGCCGAGGGCCTGTCGTTCCCCAACGGCATGGTGATCACCCCGGACGACCGGACGCTGATCGTAAACGAGCTGTTCGGCAACCGGGTGTCGGCGTTCGGCATCGAGGCCGACGGCAGCCTGGGGCCGCGGCGGGACTTCGCGGCCTACGGCGACCTCGGCGACGAGCCCAGCTGGCACAAGCGGGTCGAGGCCTCGACGATCGTCCCCGACGGGCTGGCGATGGACGCCGAAGGCGCCGTCTGGGTCGCCGACTGCGCCCACCAGCGCGCCGTCCGGATCGCCGACGGCGGCGAGATCCTCGACGAGGTCAGCACCGCGCCCAACGGTGTCTTCGCGGTCGGGCTCGGCGGCGACGACGGGAAGACCCTGTTCCTGTGCGTCGCACCGGACTTCGACGAGGCGGCCCGCACAGCGGCGCGCGAGGGTGAGCTGCACGCCGTCCGCGTCGAGGTCCCGCACGCCGGGACTCCGTGAGCGATGCGGTTCACCACGCTGACGCACCGACTGGACGACGGCGTCCTGACGGTCACCCTCGACCGGCCGGACCACCTCAACGCCTTCACCGTGGAGATGGCCGACGAGCTCGAAGCGACCTTTGCCGGAGTGAACGAGCAGGACGACGTCCGCGCGGTCATCGTCACCGGCGCCGGCCGGGCGTTCTGCGCCGGGATGGACCTGAACCGGCCCGGGAACGTGTTCGGCCTCGACGAAGCCCGCCGCCCCACCCTGGACGACATGGCCGACCTGACCGATCCGGATCTGCGCCGCGTCCGGGACACCGGCGGCCGCGTCACGCTCGCGATCCACGCGTGCCGCAAGCCGGTGATCGCGGCGATCAACGGCGCCGCGGTCGGGATCGGCGCGACCATGACCCTGGCGATGGACGCACGGCTGGCCGCCAGCCGTGCGCGCATCGGGTTCGTCTTCGGACGCCTGGGCATCACGCCCGAGGCGGCGTCGACGTGGTTCCTGCCGCGGATCGTCGGCCTCCCCGCCGCGCTCGATCTCGTGTACTCCGCCGACGTCCTCGGCGCCGGGGAAGCCGCCGCTCGCGGCTTGGTGCGGTCGGTCCACGAGCCGGGCGACTTGCTTGCGGCGGCACGAGAACTGGCTGATCGGTGGACGAAGGGACGGTCAGCGGTGAGCACGGCGCTCACCCGGCAGATGATGTACCGCAACGCCGGGCGGCCCCATCCCGCCGACGCGCACCGCGTCGACTCGCTCGCGATGTTCTACACCAGCATCGGCGACGGTGCGGAGGGCGTCGCCGCGTTCCGCGAGAAACGCGAACCGGATTTCCGTGCCAGTGCTTCGAAAGACCTGCCGCCGTTCTACGAAAAGTGGTTCTGACCGACTCGTTTTCGGACAGTTGTGACCTGGCCGACAGTCTTACGTTCGTTCTCGCCTGGCGAAGGCAGTCCACGGAACGAGGAGTGTGCAATGACGACAACGGTGTCTTCGGAGTCTTCGGCCGACGCCCGGAGCGGGGAAGCCAAGGGTGACGTTCTCGACGTGCTCGTGGTGGGTGGCGGGTTCTCCGGCCTCTACCAGCTCGACCGCCTGCGAGACCTCGGTTTCGACGTCAAGGTCTGGGACGCCGCCGGCGGCTTGGGCGGGATTTGGTGGTGGAACTGCTACCCGGGTGCCCGGACGGACACCGTCGCGCACATCTACCAGTTCTCCCACAAGGGTTTGTGGAAGGACTACGACTTCGCGGAGCGCTATCCCGACTTCACCGGCGTCCGCGACTACTTCGAGTACGTCGACCGGAAACTGAACCTGACCAAGGACATCGAGTTCGACACCACGGCCGCACAGGCGCAGTGGGACGAGGACCGTCGCGAATGGACGGTGTTCTCCGCGGACGGCAAGGCGCAGAAGGCGCGGACGGTCCTGGTCGCGACCGGGTTCGGGGCCAAGCCGCTCTACCCGGACATCCCCGGCATCGACACCTTCGCCGGCGAATGCCACCACACGGCGCGCTGGCCCCAGAACGGCCTCGACCTGACCGGCAAGCGCGTCGTCGTCATCGGGACCGGCGCCAGCGGCGTTCAGGTCGTCCAGGAAGCCGCCCACGACGCCGCGCAGGTCACCGTCTTCCAGCGCACGCCGAACCTCGCGCTGCCGATGCGGCAGCGCAAGCTCGACGGCGCCGAGAACGACTCGGTGCGCACCGGCCTGCCGGAGCGGTTCGACGCGCGGTACAAGGCCTTCGCGGGCTTCGACTTCAGCTTCCTGCCCGAGAACGCCGCCGACGCGACCGACGCCGAACGCCGTGCCACCTACGAGCGGTTCTGGGCCGACGGCGGGTTCCCGCTCTGGCTGGGCATGTACCAGGACCTGCTCGCCGACGAGGAGGCCAACCGCACCTTCTACGACTTCTGGCGCGAAAAGGTCCACGAGCGCGTGCAGGACCCGGCGACCGCCGAGCTGCTGGCGCCCGCGCGGCCGCCGCACCCCTTCGGCGTCAAGCGGCCCGCCCTGGAGCAGGACTACTTCGACGTGTTCAACCAGGACAACGTGCACCTGATCGACCAGAACGACGAACCGGTCCTCGAGATCACCCCGGCCGGGGTCGTGACGAAGAACGGGCTGATCGAGTGCGACGTCATCGCGCTGGCGACCGGGTTCGACAGCAACCGCGGCGGCATCCTCGGCATCGACATCCAAGGCGTCGGCGGTGCGCGGCTGCAGGACAAGTGGGCCGACCGCGTCGACACGTTCATGGGCCTGTCGACGAGCGGCTTCCCGAACATGCTGTTCCTCTACGGCCCGCAGAGCCCGTCCGGCTTCTGCAACGGCCCGACGTCGGCGGAGTACCAGGGCGACATCGTGGTCGAGTTCCTCGAGCACGTCCGCGCCGGGGGCCACACCCGGTTCGAGTCGGCCACCTCCGCCGAGAAGGAGTGGACCGCGCACGTCGACGAGCTGTTCGACGGCTCGCTGTTCACCAAGGCGCGGTCCTGGTACTGGGGCGCGAACGTCCCCGGCAAGCCGGCGCAGATGCTGAACTACTCCGGCGGTGTCCCGGCCTACTTCGGCAAGTGGGACGAGGTCAAGGCAGCCGGTTTCACGGAGTTCGAACTCGGCTGACGGCGGATCGCGCGCCGGCGCCACCCGGGCGCCCGGCGCGTGGTCACGCTCACGTTTTCGCTGGTCATGGCCCTGTTCGGGTAGTGTTTCATTCTGGGACAGTTGCCGGGCCCGGCCCCTGGTTGACTGGTCCGCCTACGATCGACGTGGCCTTCGTCAACGGTGAAGGAGGCGCCATGGACCAGCACGGGCAGCGGACGGTACGCGAGCGCGTCCTCGATGGGGACGTCCCGCTCGACGCGGCCGGCTTCCGCCGGGAGATCCAGACTTCCTGGCAGCGGTGCCGGCTCGTCGGCGTCCGGCCCACCGGCGACGAGGTGCCCTTCCGCCCCGAGCTCGAGCGCCCCGGCCGGCTGGCCCGCGCGGCCGGTCCGGTCCTCGACCGGCTCGCCGAGCAGATCGAAGACGGCCCCGTCTCGATCCTGCTGGCCGACTCCGAAGCCCAGATCATCGACCGCCGGACCGGACACCGCGAGCTGACCGACGCGCTGGACCGGGCCCTGGTCTCACCGGGCTTCTACTACGCGGAGGAGTTCACCGGCACCAACGGCATCGGCACCGCGCTCGAGGCCGCGAGCCCGTTCGTGGTCTCGGGCGCGGAGCACTTCCGCGAGAACCTGCAGGAATTCACCTGCATCGGCTCGCCGCTCAAGCACCCGATCACCGGCAACGTCGAAGGCGTCCTCGACGTCACCTGCCGGGTCGGGGACGGCCACGGGGTGATGAAACCCCTCGTGCTGGCCGCCGTGCGCGAGATCGAGTCGCGGATGTACGCCGACGCCTCCCGGCGCGAGCAGTTGCTGCTGGAGCACTTCCTGCGCGCCAACCGGCGCGCGACCTCGGCCGTCGTCTCCCTCAACGAGGACGTCGTCATGGCGAACACGGCCGCCTCGGCCCTGCTCGACCTCTCCGACCAGGCGACGCTGTGGGACTGGGCGTGCCGCCTGCTCGGCACCGGTGACGAGTGCACCGGCGAAGTGCGGCTGGCCGGTGACGTCGTCGTGCAGGCGCGCGCCGCCCGGGTGGGGGAACGCGGCAGCATGGCCGGTGTCGTCGTCGAGATGCGCCCGCACACCCGCGGCGACGGACGCGCCCTCGCCGGACGCCGGTCGGCGACCCGGCCCCACGAACCGCGCGAGGACGACACCCTGCCCGGCCGCAGCATGGCCGCGCGCAGGCTGCGCGACGACGTCGGCGCGGCACTGACCACCGACCGGCCGGTGCTGCTGTGCGGCGAGGCCGGGACGGGAAAACTGCACGTCGCCCGCCACCTGCACCGGCGGCGCGCCGGGCAGGACCCCCTCACCGTGCTCGACGCCGTCGTCGCCCAGGACGACCCGGCGGGCTGGATCGCCAAGCTGGCGAAGGTGCTCGCCGACGGCGCCGTGGTCCTCCGGCACCTCGACCGGCTCGAGCCGGCGCTCGTCGAACGGGTGGAGGCGGTGGTCGACGCCGCCGCGCCCGGCCGGGTGATGGCCACCGCCCGCACCCGCGGCGACAGCCGGCTCCTCGATCACTTCCCGTTCTCCGTCACGGTGCCGGCGCTGCGGTTCCGCACCGAGGACATCGCCGACCTCGCGCCCGCGTTGCTGGCCGCGCACACCTCCCGGCGTCCGGTGCCCCGGCTGTCGCCGGGCACCATCCGGACGCTGGCGGCCCGGGACTGGCCGGGCAACATCCGCGAGCTGGAGTCGGTCCTGGTGACGGCCGCGGTGCGCGCGATGGGCTCCGACATCGCCCAGGAGCACCTGCCGCCCGAGTACCGCTGCGCGACCGGCAAGTCCAGCGGGTCGCCGCTGCAGCGTGCCGAGCGGGACATCCTGCTGGAAACGCTCGTCGAGGCCCGGGGCAACAAGCTCGCCGCGGCCGAACGGCTCGGCATCGCACGGTCCACTCTGTACCGGAAGATGCGGGCCCTCGGCATCGACGAGAAGCACCTCCCGACGCCTTAGCCTGTTGCGAAACCGGACAGTTCCGAGTGGACGGTCCGGTCTAACTTCGTGCCATGGCCCCGATCACCGCGCCGCCCGATCCCGGCGACTTCCTCGACGTCGACGCCCAGCTGACCGACGACGAACGCGACATCCGCGACGCCGTCCGCGATTTGGCCCAGCACCGGCTGGCCCCGCAGGTGGGGGACTGGTTCGAACGCGGCGAACTGCCCGTCCGCGAGCTGGCCGCGGAGTTCGGCAAGCTCGGCTTGTTCGGGATGCACCTGGACGGCTACGGCTGCGCCGGCACCAGCGCGACCGGCTACGGCATCGCCTGCCGCGAGCTGGAAGCCGTCGACTCGGGGCTGCGCAGCTTCGTGTCGGTGCAGGGGTCCCTGGCCATGAAAGCCATCCACCTCTGGGGTTCCGAGGAGCACCGCACGACCTGGCTCCCGGCGATGGCCGCCGGCGAGGCGATCGGCTGCTTCGGCCTGACCGAGCCCGACGCGGGCAGCGATCCGGGCTCGATGCGCACCCGCGCCCGCCGTGACGGTTCCGACTGGATCCTCGACGGCACCAAGATGTGGATCACCAACGGCACCGTCGCCGACGTCGCGGTCGTCTGGGCCCAGACCGACGGGGGTGTCCGCGGGTTCGTCGTGCCCACCGACACCGCCGGGTTCAGCGCGCCGGAGATCCACCACAAGCTCTCGCTGCGCGCCTCGGTGACCTCGGAGCTGGTGCTCGAGGGCGTCCGGTTGCCGGAAGCCGCCGCGTTCCCCGAGGTCCGCGGTCTGCGCGGCCCGTTGACCTGCCTGAACGAGGCCCGCTTCGGCATTCTCGCCGGCGTCGTCGGCGCCGCCCGGTCCTGCTACCTGGCCGCCCGCGACTACACCCTCACCCGTGCGCAGTTCGGCAAGCCCCTGGCCGGGTTCCAGCTGACCCAGCGCAAGCTCGCCGACATGATCGTGGACGTCAACCGCGCGGCTCTGGTCGCCCTGCGGATCAGCCGGCTCAAGGACGCCGGCGGGCTGCACCACAACCACGTCAGCTTCGGCAAGCTCGCCAACGTCCGCGCCGCGCTGGATGTGGCTCGCACGGCGCGAACCCTGTTGGGCGCCAACGGGATTTCGCTGGAGTACCCCGTCATGCGGCACATGGCGAACCTCGAAACCGTCCTCACCTACGAAGGCACCGAGGAGATGCACGCGCTGTCCCTCGGCCAGGCCGTCACCGGCATCCCGGCCTTCCGCTGACCCGCCCACGCGACAAGGAGAACTCCCCATGGTGAAGGCCGCTGTCCTGCGCGCCCCGGACCAGCCCCTGGAGCTGTGCGAGATCGTCCTGCCCGACCCCGGACCGGGACAGGTCCGCGTCCGGCTCCAGGCCGCCGGGGTCTGCCACTCCGACCTGTCCCTGGCCACCGGCAAGCTCAAGCAGCCCGTCCCGGCCGTCCTCGGCCACGAAGGCGCCGGCACGGTGATCGCGACCGGCACCGGAGTCACGCGGGTCGCCGTGGGGGACAAGGTCGTGCTGAACTGGTCGCCTTCGTGCGGCCAGTGCTGGTTCTGCGCACACGACGAGCCGTACCTGTGCGAGCACGGCGACAACGCCGCGCGCGAGCCCTACGCCACCCTCGACGACGGAACCCCGGTCTACGCCGGGCTCGGCACCGGTGCCTTCGCCGAAGAGACCGTCGTCGGAGAGCGCGCGGTCGTGCGGCTGCCGGACTCCGTCGACCTCGACCTGGTCGCCGTGCTCGGCTGCGCCGTGCTGACCGGCGCGGGCGCCGTCTTCCACACCGCCGACGTCCGCGAGGGCCAAGCGGTCGTGGTGCTCGGCCTCGGCGGCATCGGCCTGTCGGTCGCCCAGGCGGCGCGCGTCCGCGGAGCGCACCCGGTCATCGGCATCGACACCTCGGCGGAGAAGGGCCTGCTGGCGCAGGCACACGGGATCACCGACTTCGTCCCGGCCGGAGACGACGCGGCGAAGAAGGTCCGTGCGTTGACCGGGGGCCGCGGCGCGGACCACGCCTTCGACTGCGTGGGCGGCTCGGCCACCACCCGGGCGGCCTGGTCGGCGGCCCGGCGCGGCGGGCACGTCACCGTGGTCGGCGTCGGCTCGCACCGCGACACCGTCGAGTTCTCCTCGCTGGAGCTGTTCTGGTTCGGCCGCACCCTGCGCGGCTGCGTCTACGGCTCCAGCGACCCCGACACCGACGTCCCCGACCTGCTCGACCTGGCGGACGCCGGCGCGCTGGACCTCGCCGCGCTGTGTACCGCCACCACCGACCTGACCGGCATCGACCAGGCCTTCGACGACCTGCGACGCGGCCACGGCGTCCGCACCGTCGTCCGGCTGGACGGGACCGCGCGGTGACCGGCACCTTCACCCTGCCCGACACCTCCGCCCTGTTCATCGGCGGGAAGTGGCGTCCGGGCGCGGGCATCGAGCGGATCGCGGTCCGCAACCCCGCCACCGAGCAGGTGATCGCCGACATCCCGGCCGGGACCGAAGACGACGTCGACGCGGCCTGCCGCGCGGCCGCGGACGCCCTGCCCGTCTGGTCCGCGGTCCCACCGGCCGAACGCGCCGCGGCTTGCCGCGCGATCTCCGCCGAGCTCGACGCGCGTGCGGAGGACCTCGCCGATCTCGTCACCGCGGACCTCGGCATGCCGCGGGCCTTCGCCCGTAGCGTCCAGGTCGGCTTGGCCGTCACCGACTTCGCGAACCTGGCCGACGCGGCCGAACAACACGTCTACGAACGGGAAATCGGCACCTCGGTCGTGCGCGAGGTCCCCGTGGGTGTCGTCGGCGCGATCACGCCGTGGAACTTCCCGCTGCACCAGGTCGCGGCCAAGGTCGGGGGAGCGCTCGCCGCGGGCGCGCCGGTCGTGCTCAAGCCGAGCCAGGTCACGCCGCTGGGCGTCTTCGTGCTGGCCGACGTCATCGCCGGGCTCGGCCTCCCGCCCGGGGTGTTCAACCTGGTCTCCGGCGCCGGAGCGAAGGTCGGCGAAGCGCTGGTCCTGCACCCGGTCGTCGACTTCGTGTCGTTCACCGGCTCCACCGGCGCCGGCGCCCGCGTCGCGACGCTCGCCGCGGGCCGGGTCCGCCCCACGGCTCTGGAACTGGGCGGCAAGTCGCCCGCGGTCCTGCTCGACGACCTCGACGACAGTGCCTTCGAGAAGGCACTGCGGCGGGTGATGGCCGGTTCGCTGCTCAACTCCGGCCAGATGTGCAGCGCCCTCACCCGGATCATCGTCCCCGAACACCGGCTCGACACCGCCGAGCAGATCCTCGCCGCCGCGGCCGGCCGGTTCCGCGCCGGCGACCCCTTCGACCCCGGCGTCCGGCTCGGCCCCGTCGTGTCCGAGGCCCAGCGCACGAGCGTCCGCGGGCACATCGAGCGCGCGATCGCCGAGGGGGCGCGCGTCGTCACCGGCGGCCCCGGCGCCCCGGACGGCCTGGACACGGGCTACTTCGTGCGTCCCACGGTCTTCTCCAGGGTCGAACGGAACAGCGCGATCGTGCGCGAGGAGGTCTTCGGCCCGGTGCTGGTCGTGCAGACCCACCGCGGCACCGACGACGCGGTCGCGGTCGCCAACGACACCGGGTACGGCTTGGCCGCCGGCGTTTTCGGTGCGGACGCCGAAGCCGTCGCCTGGCGGATCCGCGCCGGCCAGGTCGAAGTCAACGGAGCCGGCTTCGACCCGGCGGCCCCGTTCGGCGGTTTCGGCGATTCCGGCTACGGCCGGGAGTTCGGCGGCTGGGGGATCGACGACTTCCTGACCACGCAGGCGGTTCAGCGTTGGAGCCCCTGAGCGCGGCAGTTCCCCGACTGTCGTCCACGGAGTGAACCGCGGGCGGCCGCGTCCAGCCAAGAGACGAACTGTGCGGGCCGAGACGAATCTCGACCCGCGTAGTGGAGGTCATGGTAAGCGTCCGAGGAGCCCGGCGCTTCGGTAGAGGGAGAAGGCAGCCCGGGAACCGGCATGCCGCGGCCGGATGCGCGGCCCGATCGTCTTGGACTGCAACGCGAAGTTCAAGATCGATATCAGAACTGGCAGGCGGTCGCGGATGGCAGCGGCCTGCGAGGCTCGCGCCGAGTGCTCGGCCAGGCGGCGATATCGCTCGAGTTGCAGGTCCGTGGCGATCTTCAGTGTGGGGTTGTAGATCAACTCGGTCCTCGGACGCACACGTTACCCACACGGGGAGCGAAGTCACCACCGCCTCTTTGTTGTTGTAGTAGACGACTTGCAGGCCGAGATCGCGGTGGACCTGCATTTTCCGGTCCGGTGCCGCGAGTTGAGATGTCGGGCGACGTCGCCGAGCCGGTCGAGCGTGGCGTAGACCGCCGCTACGTCGACCGTGGGCACTTCGGGCAGATGCCCGATCAGCCACGAGTGGCGTCGCGGTGCAAGTCGCCAGTGCTGTCCGAGGGCTGACCGGGGCGACCACGTCCAGCTATGCTGAATGTCATTCAGTGGGACAGGAGGACCGGACGTGGCGGAATCACCGGTGCGCAGCGTGGACAAGGCGCTCGCCGTACTGCAGCTGCTGGGCGAGAAGGGGCCGGACGGCTTGTCCCTTGTGGACATCGCGCAGGCACTCGGCAGTCCCAAGAGCGGGGCCCACCTCACCCTGTCCGCATTGCGGCACCGCGGTTTCGTCGCGCAGGACCGGGAAAGCGGCCGGTACCGGCTCGGTGGCGAAACGTTGCGGGTCGCCGCGTCCTACGAGGAGAAGCTGAGCTTCCGCACCAGCCTGCTGCCCTTGATCAGGCGGCTCTCCGAGGAGATCCGGCAGGTGTGCCACGTCGGCATCCTGGACGGCGCGGACATCATCTACCTGGAGAAGGTCGACGCCGACCGGTCGGTGACGGTGGGCTCGAAGATCGGCGGCCGCAACCCGGCGGCGAGCACCGCGCTCGGCCGCGCGGTGCTCGCCTGCCACGACTGGGACAGCGGGGCGTTGCGAGCCCAGCTGGGGGGCACGAAGGCGGGTCCGCTGCCCGGCCTCGGCTGGGCCCACCTGCAGGACGCGCTGGAGCAGGCGCGGGCTCGCGGCTACGCGCTGGACCTCGAGGAGAACGAGCCCGGGATCGCCTGTGTCGCGGTTCCGGTGCTGCTCAACGGAATCCCGTGCTGCGCGATCTCGATCTCCACGCTCGCCGCGGAAACCGGTCCCGAGACTCTCGCGGGCTACGTGGAGCGGCTGCATGCTCTCGCGGCGCAGTACCTCGTGCCGCCGCTCCAGTTCCCCTCCCGCCCGGTGGGCGCCCGGCCCCGCTGACCCGCTTCCTGCGTTGACGGGGTGCTCACGGGCCCGTAGTGTCTGACTGATACTGAACAGCATTCAGTATCGCTGAACTCCGAAGATGCTGAAGCATAAGGGGAAAAGCGTGACCCATCTTGTTCGATTCGCCGAGCCCGAGCGGCCGGCGGACATCCGCGTCGGGGTGCTGGACGACGAAGGTGAGCACCTGCGAGCCCTTCCCGTGGGCAGCATGAGCGAGCTGCTCGGCCGGCCGCTGGCGGAAATCCGGGAGCTGGTCACCGCGGCCGCGGGCGCACCGGCCGTGCCCGCGTCCGGTGCGCGGCTGCTGCCGCCCCTCGACGGGCGAATGGAAGTGTGGGCGGCCGGCGTGACCTACCGCCGGTCGGAGGAGGCCCGCCGCGAGGAAAGCGCCGACGAGGACATCTATGCCCGCGTCTACCACGCCCCGCGGCCCGAGCTGTTCTTCAAGTCCGCGGCCTGGCGGGTGGTCACCGAAGGCCAGCCGATCGTCATCCGGGCCGACTCGCCCAACAACGTGCCGGAGCCCGAACTCGGCCTGCTGCTGACGAGCCGTGGCGAAATCGCGGGCTACCTGGTGGTCGACGACGTCAGCTCGCGCAGCATCGAGGGCGAGAACCCGCTGTACCTGCCGCAGGCGAAGATCTACCAGGGCTCCTGCGCGGTGTCGGCCGGGGTGCGGCCGGCCTGGGAGATCGACGACCCGCTGAAGCTGGACCTGAGCATGCGGATCCTGCGCGACGGGCGAGAGGTGTTCAGCGGGCGCGCCAACACCGCCGAGATGAACCGCAAGCCGGCCGAGCTGGTCGAGTACCTCTTGCGGGACAACACCTACCCGGACGGGGTGGTGCTCTCCACCGGCACCTCGATCGTGCCCGAGCTCGATCTCGGCCTGTCCGAAGCGGACGTGGTCGAGATCGAGATCGGCGAAGTGGGCACGCTGCGCACCCCGGTGGTGCGAGGCGCGGGCAAGCTCAGCCGGGATTGATCGCTCGCCCCGGGACGAGGTCGGCGACCCCGCGCGCCAGCGCCAGCGCGGCGAGGTAGTAGTAGTCGCCGTAGGGCAGGGGCCCGTCCATCCCGAGCCGGTGGGGCGCCGAATAGCAGGCGTGGGCGAGCACGCCGACCTCGTCCTGGAAGAGCGCGTCGCGCCGTAGCACGCGCAAGATCCGGGTCAGCCGGTCTTCTGCCCCAACCAGACGAGCCAGGTCCGGGTCCTTCCGCAAGGTGAGCGCGAGGCCGTAGCAGACGATAGCGGCGGCCGACGAGTCCTGGATGCCGGTGTCGACCACCAGGTCGTACGGGGTCAGCGCGTCGATGTCGTGGCTCCCGCAGTAGTAGTCGAGCAGCCGAGCGGCGATCCGGCCGTACTCCGCCGAACCGGTTTCGCAGGCCATGGTGAGGTAACCGGCGATTCCCCACGCCTGACCGCGGGCCCAGCAGGAGTCGTCGGCCGCGCCCTGGAACGTGCCCTGCCAGAACGCTTCGCCGTCGTCGCCGATCCGCGCCAGGTGGTAGGTGGAGCCGTCCGGGCGCAGCAGGCTCCGTGCCGTCCGGTCGGCGTGCGCGCGAGCGGTTTCGGCCCATTCCGGTGCCCCGGTGTGGTGGTGCGCCCACCACAGCAGCGGCAGGTTCATCATCGTGTCGATCGTGCTGGTGGGCCGGGACCGGTCTTCGCCGATCGCGCCGAACGCCTGCAGGTGGCCCGAACCGGGTACCCGCCGTTCCGCCAGGACCTCGGCGGCGCGCAGCGCCGAGGACGCCGCGGCCGGGTCGCCGAACAGCCGGGCGACCAGCGCCGCGCTCGGCCAGAAGATGAACCCGATGTCGTGCGTGCCGTGATCGTCCACCCGGCAGTCCAGCTTGGCCGACAGCGTCCGGGCCCGCTCGACGAGGCCGTCGTCGGCGCAGCCGAGCTGGGCGAGGTGCAGCATCGCCCCCGCCCAGAACCCGGTCGTCCAGTTGCCGTGGTCGTAGTCCGTGCCGACCCACCGGCTGGCCTCGTCGATGGGGCGGTAGACCCAGCGGCCGTGCTCGGCGTAGTGCGCGGCGCGGTCGGCGCCGCCACCGAGCACCGCGCCGGTCACCCGCCTGCCCATTTCTTCGATTTCTTCCGTGGTCGGCAGGAATTCGCCGGTGATGTGACTGTCCATGACTCTCCTGTGGCCGAAGCGAGGTCGGCGATGCGACGGATCTCGCTTTCCGGGAAAAGGACGACCGCGCTCAGAGTCGTTCAGCAATGCTGAACGCAATTCGGTCGTGATGATCAAAGGCTAGGCAACCGCTCCGGCCGAGTCAACCCGCTCGGCGGCCGCGGAGCGAAGGTCGAACTGCCTCTTGACAACTTCGGTGTTCGTCAGGGTATGGTCCACGCAATCCATTGCGCAACCGATTGCGGAGAGAGTCAGTGGACCTCAACGGAGTAATTCCGGCCAACATCCTCCCCCTCGACGACGACCTCTCGATCGACGTCGAGGCCTACCGCAGACACGTGCGGCACCTGTCCGGCGTCGCCGGCGTCGTGGCCATCACCTGCAACGGGCACGCCGCCGAAGTGAGCAGTCTGGACCGGGCGGAACGGCGGAAAGCCGTCGCGCTCGCCGCGGAGACAATCAACGGGAAAGTGCCGCTGATTTCCGGTGTCCACGCGGACAATCACATCCAGGCGGTCGAGTACGCCCGGGACGCGAAAGACGAGGGCGCCGACGCGCTGCTCGTCTTCCCGCTGCCGGCACTGGCGCTGGGTGGCAGCCAGGAAATGGCCTATCGGCACGTGGCCGAGCTCGCCGGCGCGACCGGCCTGCCGCTCGTGCTGTTCTCCTACCCCGAGTTCACGGGGATGCACTACGGCCTGGACACCCTGGCGCGCATCTGCTCGCTCGAGCAGGTCGTCGCGGTGAAGGAGTGGAGCCTCGACCTTCGCAAGCACGAGGAGACCCGCCGCGTGCTGCACGGGCTGGACCATCCGGTCTCGCTGCTCACCAGCTTCAGCACGAACCTGCTACCGGCGCTGGCCTCGGGCGCGGACGGTATCCTGTCCGGGCACGGTAGCGTGATCGCCGACCTGCAGGTACGCCTGCTGGCCGCGGTCCGGGCGCACGACCTCGCCGAGGCCGAGCGGCAGTACGCCCGCATCCAGGCGCTCACCAGGGTGGTCTACCGGGCGCCGATGGCGAACATGTACGCCAGGATGAAGGAGCACCTGATCATGCTCGGGCACGAGCTCACCCCCGCGGTGCGTCCGCCGCTGGAACGGGTGAGCGAGGCCGAACGCGGGCAACTGCGGCAGGCGCTCGCCGAGGCCGGGCTGCTGCCGACGGGCGCACGATGACCGGAGCCGCTCGACCGGGCACCGCCAAGGCGGTCGCCGAACTGGCCGGGGTCTCGGTGACCACGGTTTCCCGGGTGCTCAGCGGCCAGGCCTCGGCGATCCCGCAGGAGACGCAGGACCGGGTGTTCGCCGCCGCGCGCCAGCTTCGCTACCGGCCGAACTCCCTGGCGCGGGCCCTGCGCAAGGGGACGACGCAAAGCATCGGCCTGATCGTGCCGGACATCTCCGACGCCTACTTCCACCAGGTGGCCCGCGGCGTCGAGGACGTCGCGCAGGCCGCGGGCTGCGTGGTCATCCTGACCAACACCGATCGCGTGCCCGCCCGCGAGGAAGCCTGCGTGAACCTGCTGCTGGACAAGCGGGTCGACGGCATCGTGTTCGCCGGCGGCGGGATCGACGACGACACCCACCTCGACGGCTTCGACTGGAGCTCGACCAGGGTGGTCACGATCGGGCCGCACCAGCTGCCCTTCCCGTCGATCACCGTGGACGACTCCGCCGCCATCTCCGACGCCGTGCACCACCTGGCGGAGATCTCGTGCCGCCGCATCCTGTGCCTCGCCGGGCAGCCCAACTGGCTGGTCACCCAGCGGCGGCTCGCGGGCTACCGGCAGGCGGTCGCGGAACTGGGCCTCGACACCGACCCGGATCTCGTCGTCTACGGCGATTTCACCGAGTCGGCGGGCGAAGAGCTCACCGCCAAGGCGCTCGCCGCCGGCTCGTTCGACGGCGTCATCGCGTTCAACGACTACGCCGCCATCGGCGCGATGCACGCACTGGCGTCGGCCGGCGTCCGGGTGCCGGACGACGTCGCCGTCATCGGCTGCGACGACATCCCGGTGGCCCGGATGGTGCACCCGGCGCTGACCAGCGTCAGCTTCTCCCAGTACGAATTCGGCCGCAACGCCGCGGAGATGATCCTGGGCTCGGTCCCGCTCCCGGCCGGCCAGCGCATCACGTTCCCGCACGAACTCCTGCGGCGGCACAGCACCGCCCGCCGCTGACCGGTCCTTTCCGGACCGTTCTGTCACCTCCGACCCCACGATCCACACCGACACTGCCCTTCAGTGTGGAAGGAGCACGCCCTCATGTCCCTGCAGACAGCCATGTCCAACCGCCGGTACCGGGTGGCCATCGCGATCTCCTTCGCGTTCTTCGTCGCCTACTTCGACCGGACCAACGTGTCGGTCCTCATCGCGAACCGGGAGTTCACCGACAGCCTCGGCATCACCGGCAACAAGTTCGCCCAGGGCCTGCTGATCACCGGGTTCCTGTTCCCCTACGGCCTGTGCAACTTCTTCACCGGACCGCTCGGCGACAAGATCGGCGGCCGGCGCGGGGTGATCTGGTCGATCATCGCCTGGACCGTCCTGATGTGCGCGATGGGCTTGGTCTCGAACTTCGTCGTGATGCTCGTCCTGCGCATCGTGCTCGGGCTCGGCGAGTCCATCATGACCCCGTCCTGCAACATGATCGTCGCCGAATGGTTCCCGGACCGGGAACGCGCCCGGGCGAACTCGGCTTGGCTCGGCGGCCTGTTCCTGGCGCCCGCCGTCTCCTTCCCGATCATCGTGTGGATCGTCAACGTGTTCGGGTGGCGGGAGAGCTTCTTCGTGCTGGCGGCGGTCGGCCTGCTCGTCGCCCTGCCGATGATGTTGCGCTGGACCGCCAACCGCCCGGAGGAGATGGCCGGGGTGTCCCCGGCGGAACTGCGCCACATCCGGGACGGTCAGGCGAAACCGGCCGACCCCGAGCCGATCAGGACCAGCCTGCGCAGGCTGGTCTCGAACTACCGGTACTGGATCTGTGTGTTCTCCTACATGGGATACGGTCTCGGGTTCTGGGGCATCAGCACGTTCGTGCCGTCCTACCTGGAGCACGAACGCCACCTGGGCTTCACCTCGTCCGGCACCTTCGCCGTGATTCCCTGGCTGACCGCCGCCGTGCTGAACCTGGTCGGCGGGATGATCGGCGACCGGATGCCCCGCGGCCGGGTGCTGCTGTGGTCCGGCGGCTACGTCCTCGGCGCGCTGCTGTCCTACCTCGGCGTGGCCACCGGGACGGTCGGCATGTCGGTGGTGTTCATCTCCGCGGCGGTCGGCTTCCTCGGCTTCACCCTGGCGCCGATGTGGTCGGTCATCCAGGAGCTCACCCCGCGCGGCACCACCGGCCTGGGCACCGGCATCGCCAACGGCGTCTCCTACATCGCCTCGGCCTTCGGCCCGGCACTGGTCGGCGCGCTGGTGGACAGCTCCGGCTCCTACAACCTCGGCTTCTTCCTGCTGGCCGGCTTCCTCGTGGTCACCGCACTGGCACTGGCGCCGCTGTGGCGCGGGCACGTCAAGCGCGGCGACCTGGCAGGAGTCCCTTCCACCGCAACGAAAACGGAGGCTCACCATGACTGACGGCACCACCGCCACCAAACTGGTTCCCATCTCGTCCGAACTCGCCGAAGGCGCCTTCGCGATCGGCCGCACGACCACCTTCACGAAGACCGTCAGCGAGAGCGACATCTACCTTTTCGCCGGTGTTTCCGGCGATCTCGGCCCGAACCACGTGGACGAGGAGTACATGAGCAAGACCCGGTACGGGCACCGGATCGCGCACGGCGTGCTCATCGTTTCCTACATGTCGACCTGTTCGACGAAACTCATCGAGGAAGCGGGCAACGAACCCGCCGTGTCCTACGGCTACGACCGGGTCCGGTTCGTCAAGCCCGTGTTCATCGGCGACACCGTGACGGTGACCTACACCGTCGCCGAACGCGACGACGAACGCGGTGAGATCAGGTCCCAGGTGACCGCGAAGAACCAGCACGGCGACGTGGTCGCGGTCGCCACCCACATCCTGCGGAGGGTCTGAACCATGACTTCCACCACCACGTCCATCCCCCTCGGCGAGCTGAGCGAGGAACACGAGCTGCTGCGGCAGACCGTGCGCAAGTTCGCCGAATCCGAAGTCGCGCCGCGGGCGTTCGAGATCGACCGCGAGGACGAGTTCCCGCACGATCTGTACCGGCGGATGGGCGAACTGGGCTTCCTCGGGCTCAACGTCCCCGAGGAGCACGGCGGCAGCGGGGCCGACGAGCTGAGCATGTCGATCACCCTGGAGGAGCTCGCCCGGGTCTCCGGCACGGTCGCCAACGCCTGCCTGCTCGCGAAGCTGCAGTCGGAGCTGATCGTCAAGCGCGGCACACCCGAGCAGATCCGCACCTACGTGCCCCGGATCGCCGCCGGCGAGCTGATCTGCCTGATCGCGGTCACCGAGCCCGGCGCCGGCTCCGACGTCGCCAGCGTCAAGACCACCGCGAAGCGCACCGAGTCGGGGTGGAAGCTCAACGGCACCAAGGCGTTCATGACCGCCGGCGCGGTGGGCGAGCTGGCCGTCGTGCTGGCCCGCACCGACCCGGCCGCGGGCAGCAAGGGACTCACCACGTTCCTCGTGCCCAAGAGCCCCGACGGCGACCCGGCCAAGGGCTTCCTGGCCGACCACAAGGAACAGCTGATGGGCATGCGCGGCCTGGCCACCGCCGGGATCACGCTGCAGGACACCCTCGTCTCCGACGAGCACGTGCTCGGGGAACCCGGCCGCGGGCTGGGCAACGCGCTGGGCTCGTTCAACAACGGCCGCATCGTGATCGCTTCGCTGGCCCTCGGCCTCGCCGCGGGAGCGCACGACGCCTCTCTGCGGTATTCGCAGGACCGGGAGGCGTTCTCCCAGCGCATCGGCGACTTCCAAGCGGTGCAGTTCATGCTCGCCGACGCCTGCGTCGAGATCGACGCGGCGCGGCTGCTCGTCCGCCGGGCGGCCCAGCTCAAGGACGCGGGCGCGCCGTTCGCTCTGCAGGCGTCCCAGGCGAAACTGTTCGCCTCCGACGTCGCGGTCCGGGTCGCGACCAACGCCGTGCAGATCCACGGCGGTTACGGCTACACCAAGGACGCCGTGGTGGAGCGGATCTACCGGGACGCGAAGCTCACCCAGATCTACGAGGGCACCAACCAGATCCAGCGGGTGATCATCGCCCGGCACCTGCTGCCGAAGGCCGGGAAGTGACCGTCCACTGCGGACTGGACAACGGCGTGGCCGAGCTGGTGGTGGACCACCCGCCGCTCAACCTGCTCACGCTCGCCGTCCGCGCCGAGCTCGCGGCACATGCCCTTCGGCTGGCGGGGGAGGAGTCCTGCCGGGTGGTCGTGGTGCGTGGGGAGGGGGACCGGGCCTTCTCGGCCGGTTCCGACATCCGGGAGTTCCCCTCGGACGAGACGGGCGGCTTCGAACGCGCCGATCTCGAACACGGCTGGTTCGCCGCGCTCGCCGACCTTCCGCAGCCGACCATCGCCGCCGTGCACGGCCACACCCTCGGCGGCGGCCTGGAACTCGCGTTGACCTGCGACATCCGGGTGGCCGACGAACAAGCGCACCTGGGCTTCCCGGAGGCGGGGCTCGGGCTGGTGCCCTGTGGCGGTGGCACCGCCCGGCTGCCGCACCTCGTCGGCGCGGCCAGGGCGCAACTGCTGTTGCTGTCCACGGAGCGGATCACCGCCGGTCAGGCGCTGGCGTACGGGCTCGTGGACCAGGTGGCTCCGGCGGGCCGGCTGCGCGAGACGGTGGCCGGGCTGGCGGCGTCGATAGCGGCCGCACCGGGCGCCGCCACCCGTGCCATCAAGGCCGCGGTCCGGGCGAGCGTGACCGAAGGCGTCGACGCGGGGCTGGCCGCCGAGCGGCGTCTCGGCGGCCCGCTTTTCGCGACCGAGCGCGCGCAGCAGGCCGTGCGCGGCTTCCTGAAGGAGAAACCATGAAACCCCTGCAGATCCTGCGTGACGTCAAGATCGTCGCGTTCACCCAGTTCCTCCTCGGCCCGGCGAGCGTGCAGTACCTCAGCGACCTCGGCGCGGACGTGATCAAGGTGGAGCAGCCCGGGCGCGGCGCGTACGAGCGGTCCTGGTCCGGCGGCAACACCTACGTCGAGGAGGTAAGCGCTTTCTTCCTGCTGTCGCATCGAAACGTGCGGAGCGTGACGATCGACCTGAAGTCGCCGGAGGGGCAGCGCGCCGCGCTTCGGCTCGCGGCGAGCGCCGATGTCGTGGTGGACAACTTCCGGCCGGGCGTGCTCGACCGCCTCGGCGTCGGTTACGAAAAGCTGTCGGAGCTGCGCCCTGACCTGATCTACGCCTGCGGGTCCGGCTACGGCTCCGACAGCCCTTACCGCGACCTGCCCGGGCAGGACCTGCTCCTGCAGGCGATGACCGGGCTGGCCGCGGCGACCGGCCGGGCCGGGGACCCGCCGACCCCGGCGGGCGCGGCGGTCGTCGACCAGCATGCCGCGGCGCTGCTGGCGATGGGCATCCTCGCCGCGCTGCACCACCGGCAGCGCACCGGCGAGGGCCAGCGGGTGGAGGCGACGATGGTGCAGGCGGCGCTCGACCTGCAGCTGGAGCCCGTGGTGTACCACCTCAACGGTGGCCTCGTGGAGCGGCCGGCGGAGCCGCTCGGCTCCAGTTTCCACGAGGCGCCCTACGGGGTGTACGAGACGGCCGACGAGTTCATCGCGCTGTCGCTCAGCCCGGTCGCCAAGATCAGCGCGGCACTCGGCGATCCGGCCGAACTGCGGGAGTTCCTGGACCCGGCGGTGAAGTTCAGCCGGCGCGAACAGATCCGGCGTGCGCTCGGCCCGCTGTTGCTCGACCGCTCGGCGAAGGAATTGCTCGCGTTGTTCCGCGAGCACGGGATCTGGTGCGCACCCGTCAACGACTACGACGCCGTCTTCGCCGATCCGGTGGTGACGCACCTGGATCCGGTGCTGGAGTTCGAGCATCCCCGGGCGGGCAAGGTGAAGATGCTCAAGCATCCCGTGCGGTTCAGCTCCGGCGAACCGGAACTGCGCACGCCGCCACCAGAACTGGGCGAGCACACCGATGCGGTACTGAGCGAGCTCGGCTATTCGGCCGAGAAGATCGCCGAGCTGCGGGAGGCAGGCGTTGTCTGAGAGCCTGTTTTCCCTGGAGGGCAACGTCGCCGTCGTGACCGGTGGCGCGCGCGGAATCGGGAAGGCGGCGGCCCGGGCGCTCGCCCGGCACGGGGCCGGGCTGCTGCTGGTCGACCGGCTCGAGGCGGAGCTGGCCTCGACGGCGGCCGAGCTGGCCGAGGCGGGCGCCGCGGTGGACACCCTGCTCGCCGACATCACGGCGGACGACATCGGCGAACGGATCCGCGCCGCGGCGACCGCCGCCGGGCCGGTCACGGTGGTGGTCAACGCCGCCGGGGTGATGGTGCGGTCCGCGATCACCGAGCTCACCGTGGCCGAGCTGGACACCCTGTGGCGGGTGAACGTGCGGGGCACCGTGGAGGTCACCCAGGCCCTGCTTCCGCAGCTGATCGAGCGCGGCTACGGCAAGATCATCAACGTCGGCTCGCTGGGTTCGGTCCGCGGCCTGGAACGGCGGACGGGGTACGCGACCACCAAGGGCGCGGTCGCGCAGTACACGATCAGCCTCGCCAGCGAGGCCGGTGCGTACGGGATCAGGGCGAACGTGGTGGCGCCCGGCTACGTCGCCACGGACATGGCCTCCCCGTGGATCTACGGCGACGCCGACCGCACCGAACGGCTCCGGGCCCGGATCCCGCTCGGGCAGTTCGCCACGCCCGCGGACCTGGCCGGCACGTTCGTGTTCCTCGCCGCCCCGGCGTCGGACTACGTCACCGGCCAGATCCTGCTCGTCGACGGTGGCTGGACCACCACCTGAGCCGGAACCGGGCTTCGGCGAAGCGTCGGCCGCGGTGAACCACGCTCACCTCGACCCCCGCCGCTTCGACCGTCCCGGGGCATTCGACCGACGCCACGCCGGTCGCCGCCCTCCCGCGCCACTGATCCCCGAAGGAGCACCGTGACCGCCACCCTGAACACCGGACGAGACCCCCGCACCGGCGCCGCACTGCCAGGTGGGGAACTGCCGAGCGATGACGCCGCCGTCGAGCGGGTCGTCGCCGCGGCGGCGACGGCCGCCCCCGCGCTCGACGCGCTCGGCCGCGGCGGCCGGGCCAGGCTGCTGCGCGCGTTCGGCCACGCCCTGGAGAGCCGGCGCGACGACGTCGTGGCGATCGCCGACCGGGAGACCGCGCTCGGCGCGGCCCGGCTCGGCGGAGAACTCACCCGGACGAGTTACCAGTTCGCGTTTTTCGCCGACGTCCTGGAGGAGGGCAGCTATCTCGAGGCGACCATCGACCACGCAGGCCCGACGCCGATGGGGCCGAGGCCTGACCTGCGTCGCATGCTCGTGCCGATCGGCCCGGTCGCGGTGTTCGGTGCGAGCAACTTCCCGCTCGCGTTCTCGCTGCCCGGCGGGGACACCGCTTCGGCGCTCGCCGCGGGCAACCCGGTCGTGGTCAAAGCCCACGGCTCGCACCCGGCGACCTCCCGGCTGGTCCACGACATCCTGCGGGACGCCGCCGCCGAAGCCGGCGCTCCCGAGGGCACGATCGGCATCGTGTTCGGCCTCACGGCCGGCACAGCCCTCGTCCGCCACCCGGCGGTGCGGGCAGTGGGCTTCACCGGCTCCCTCGGCGGCGGCCGGGCGCTGCTGGATGCGATCCACGCCCGCGACAACCCGATTCCGTTCTACGGCGAGCTGTCCAGCCTCAACGCCCTGGTCGTCACCGAGGCCGCCGCGGCCGAGCGGGCGAGGGAGATCGGTGTCGGGCTGGCCGCCTCGGTGACCGGGTCTGCCGGCCAGTTGTGCACCAAGCCAGGGCTCGTCCTGATCCCGGCCGGCGCCACCGGGGACGCCGTGGTCGCGTCGGCGGCGCAGGGACTCGAGGGCACGGAGGTCGTGCCCCTGCTCAACGAGCGGATCCACGCCTCCTACCTCGCCGACACCGACCGGCTCCGCGCGGCCCCGGAGGTGTCCACAGTGGCCGAAGGCGACGCCGGGCAAGGTGGCTTCCGGGTAGCCCCGCTGCTGGTCTCGGTCGAGGCGAGCGCCCTGCCTGAGCAGGTGTTCGCCGAGTACTTCGGCCCGGCGACGGTGCTCGTGCGCTACCGCACCGAGGACGAACTCAGGGCCGTGCTCGGCCGCCTGCCGGCCTCGCTGACCGCGTCGGTGCACCTCGGCGCGGGGGAAACGGCGCCACAGTGGATCGACGTCTTGCGGGACACGGCCGGACGGCTGGTGTTCAACGGCTACCCGACCGGCGTGGCGGTCGGCTGGGCCCAGCACCACGGGGGACCGTGGCCCGCCACCAACAGTCTGTTCACCTCGGTCGGGGCGACCGCGATCCGCCGGTTCCTGCGGCCGGTGACCTGGCAGGACGCGCCTGAGCAGATGTTGCCGGACGAGCTGCGCGACGCCCCCGCCGGCCCGGTGCCCCGCCGGGTGGACGGCCTGCTGCGGCTACCCGGCTGACCCGGCCACGCAGGCCGGGTTCCTCAGCGGAACCGGCTCACGCCGTCCACGGCCGGGCCGGGGACACCTGGCCCGGCCGCGCCCTCGGCTACTGCAGGCCACGAGCCGAACGCGTCCACCGGCGGCGACGCGGGCAGGCCAGAGCGGGATCGGGTCTCGATCGGCGCGGAGGTCGGCATGGGGGCGACCGGGGCCGGCTTCCGGCCGGCCACATCCGTCGCCTGGCCCGCCGGCTTGCGTTCCGGCTGCCGGTGAGTCCGCGATCGCGGAACCACCCTCATCGGCCATCCGGGGAAATCGGGCGCGACGGCCGAGGGGTGAGTGGTCCGCCGTTCGCGCGTCGCGAGCCCTGGCCGGTCCGGTTGCCGAGCCGGTCTCCTCGTCCCGCCTCGGTCGTGCTCGCCGAAGACGGGCCGCTACCGCGGTGCGGTCAGCGACGCGGCGGTGAGCGCACCGTCCACCCGCCGCGGGATGCCGAGGTCGTTCGCATCGCGCAACTCGGGTGGCAGCACTGCGTCGGGCACCGACTGGTAGGCGACCGGGCGCAGGAAGCGGCGCATCGCGGTGACGCCGACCGAGGTGTGCACCGAAGTCGTCGCCGGGTACGGGCCGCCGTGGTGCTGCGCCCAGCCGACCGTCACGCCGGTCGGCCAGCCGTTCCAGATGACGCGGCCGGCTCGGGCGGTCAAGGTGCGCAGCAGGGCCGGTGCGACCGGGTCACCGCTCGGTTCACCGTGCACGGTGGCGGTGAGGTTGCCTTCCAGCAGGTCCACCGCGGCCGGCAGCTCGGCGTCGTCGGTGTAGGTCACGACCAGCGCGAACGGCCCGAAGCACTCGACGAGCAGCGGCCCAGAACTCCGGGCGAGCTCGGTGACGGTGGTGCCGACCAGGACCGGCCGGACGACCGACTCGTCCGCGGCGTCCTGCTCGGGGACGCTCAGCGGCCGGACCGCCGGGTGGGCGGCGAGCCGCGCGGCCTCGGCCCGGAACGCGGTGCCGATGCCCTCGTGCAGCAACCGCATCGGCGCCGTGGCCGCCTCGGCGGCGATCAGGTCCTCCAGCCCGTACCCCGCCGGCACGAACAACACGCCCGGTTTGGTGCAGAACTGGCCGGCGCCCAGCGACATCGACGCCAGGAAGCCGACGGCGATCTCCTTGCCGCGGACCCGGGCGGCTTCGCGGGTGACGAACACCGGGTTGAGGCTGCCCAGCTCCCCGTAGAACGGAATGGGGGAGGGCCGGGCCGCGGCCAGGTCGGCCAGCGCCCGTCCGCCCGCCGTGGAGCCGGTGAAGGCGACGGCGGCGATCCGGGCGTCGGTCACCAGCTTGCGCCCGTTCTCCATCCCGTGGACCACGGCGAACGTGCCCTCGGGCGCGCCGGCGGCGTGCAAGGCGTCGACGACCACCCGGGCGTAGGCATCCGACAGCCGGGGCTGGGCGGGATGGGCCTTCGCGACCACCGGGCACCCGGCGGCCAGCGCCGCGGCCGTGTCGCCCCCGGCCAGGCCGAAGGCGAACGGGAAGTTGCTCGCGCCGAACACCGCGACCGGGCCGAGCGGGATCAGCATGCGCCGCAGATCCGGGCCGGCGCGGTCGATGATCGCCTCCAGCCACGAGCCTTCCTCGACGGCTTCGGCGAACATCTCCAGCTGCCCGGCGGTCCGTTCGACCTCGCCGGTGAGCCGCGGCACGCCCAGCGAGCTGTCCGCGTCGGCCATCGGTACCAGCTCGTCCGCCTGCGCGCGCAGCGCACCGGCGACGGCACGCAGCAACCCGGCGCGCTCGGTCAGGGTCATCGCCGCGAGCGCCGGGGCGGCCGCCTGGGCCGCCGTCAGCACCTTTTCGTACTCCTGGCAGGGGGTGTCCGCGGTCGCGGGGGCAGGCATCATCGCTCCTCTTGTTCGCCGGATTGACCGGAAGTGGCCGGCCGCACGGGAATCCGTGGCTCCTCACGATCACCGGCGGCCCACCGGAACCGGTACCTCCAGCTGGAGGTACCGGCGTCGTGGCGCCCCGGGTGAGCATCGATCCATCGCGGCGACCCGCGACCTCGCTGAGGAGGACAGTTTTGCTTCATTCCACAGTTCTTTCCCGGTCTGCCCGGGGTGCTCGATGACCGGCCGGGCGGCAGGACCGCTCGCCGGGATCCGGGTGCTCGACATGACCAGGCTCGCTCCGGGCCCGTACGGCAGCATGCTGCTGGCCGATCTCGGCGCCGAGGTGATCGCGATCGGCGGCGGCCGGTCCGGCCTGCCGGTGCCGGCGCTGTCCCGGGGCAAGGAATTCGTCACGCTCGACCTGAAGACGACCGAGGGCCGCGCCGCCCTGCACCGGCTGGTCGCCGAGTCCGATGTGGTCATGGAGGGCTTCCGGCCCGGGGTGGCCGACCGCCTCGGCGCGGGGTACGCGGAGCTCAGTGCGCTCAACCCGCGCCTGGTCTACTGCAGTGTCACCGGCTACGGCCAGACCGGCCCGCTCGCGCAGCGCGCCGGCCACGACATCAACTACCTCGCGATCGGCGGTGCGCTGGGCACCTTCGGGCCGGCCGGGAGCCCACCGGTGCCCCCGCTGAACCTGGTCGCCGACTTCGCCGCCGGCGGCCTGCTCGCCGCGTTCGGCATCGTCGGCGCGCTCTACGAACGGGAGCGCTCCGGCCGCGGGCAGTACCTCGACGCGGCCATGGTGGACGGCGTGCTGTCCATGATGGGCATGAACTTCACCGACTGGGGCCGGGGTGCGCTGCCGCGGCGCGGCGAGGGTGTGCTCACCGGGTCACTGCCGGCCTATCGCTGCTACGAGTGCGCCGACGGCCGGTACGTCGCGGTCGGCGCACTGGAGAACGCGTTCTTCGCCAACCTCTGGCAGGCACTCGACCTGGGTGCGGTGCCCGACCACTTCGACCCGGCGAACTTCGCCGAGATCGAGACACGGCTGAGCGACGCCTTCCGGCAGCGCCCGATGGCGGAGTGGACGAAGTTCTTCGCCGACGTCGACGCGTGCGTCACGCCGGTTCTCGAACCCCACGAACTGGCCGGATTCCCGCAGATCGCCGAGCGTTATGAGGGATTCGACCCGCAGTCCGTGCCGACGGTGCCGGTGTTCTCCCGGACCGCCGCGGCGCCCGGGCCGACCGACACCGCCGACGCGACCGAGCGGGTGCTCGCGCGGTTCGGCGTCTCCGCCGAGGAAGCGGGCCAGGCGGCGGGCGCCCGCGACGGCAGCGCCGTCACGGGCCTGCGCTGGCCACCGATGTGAACCGGTACTTCGAAAAGCCTTGAGGAACAGGAAGAACATGAACACCGAGTACGAGGACTTCCGGGCGAGCGTGCGCCGGCTGGCGGCGGACAAGATCGCGCCCCACGCGGCGGACGTGGACGACAAGGAGCGGTTCCCCGAGGAGGCCTGGGCGGCGCTGCGCGCGGCGGACCTGCCGGGCCTGCCCTACGACGAAAAGCTGGGCGGTTCCGGCGCCGATTTGCTCTCCCAGGTGATCGCCGTCGAGGAGGTGGCGGCGGCCTGTGCCAGCTCCGCGCTGGTGCTGCTGGTCAACTGGGCGGGAACGTCCACTGTGGTCAGTCATGGCTCCGACGAGCTGCGCGCCGAGGTGGTGCCGAGGGTCGCCGCCGGCGAGGCGGGCGCCGCCTGGTGCATGACCGAACCGACCGTCGGCTCCGACCTGTCCGGCATCCGGACCGCCGCGACCCGGGACGGCGGCGACTGGGTCCTCACCGGACAGAAGCGGTTCATCAGCAACGCCCCGTGGGCCGAGTGGTACGCCGTGCTCGCCCGGACCGGGGAGAAGGACTTCGGCGTCTTCATGGTCCACAAGGACGACGCCGGGATCTCCTTCGGCCCGCACGAGAAGAAGATGGGCATGCGGGGCAGCCCGACCACCGACGTCGTCCTGGAGGACTGCCGGATCCCCGGCCGGCGTGTCGTGGCCGACCCGGCGCAGGGCTACCGCTACATCAACGGCGAGCTCAACGTCAGCCGGGCCCTGATCGCCGCACAGGCACTCGGAATCGCTCAGGGCGCCTTCGACGCGGCCGTCGCCTACACGTGCGACCGCCGGCAGTTCGGGCAGGCACTGTCCCGGTTCCAGCTGCTGCGGGGGATGGTCGCCGACATGGCGGTGAAGATCGAGTCCGCCCGGGCGCTGCTCCACGACGCGGTCGCGCTCATCACCGCGGGCGACCCGCGGGCGCGGTCCCGGGTCTCCATGGCCAAGCTGCTCTGCAGCGACAACGCGATGTCGGTGACCACGGACGCCCTGCAGCTGCACGGTGGCTACGGGTTCATCCGCGACTACCCGGTGGAACGCATGATGCGCGACGTGAAGATCACCCAGATCTACGAGGGGACCAACCAGATCCAGCGGCTCGTCATCGCGAAGGACGTCTACGCCGGGCAGGTGCGGTCGTGAACCGGGTACTCGACGGAATCCGGGTCCTCGACCTCGGCGAGATCATGCAGGGTCCGCTCGCGGCGCAGGTCCTCGGTGACTTCGGCGCCGACGTGATCAAGGTCGAGCGCGGGATCGGCGGCGACCTGATGCGGTCGCTGGACCGCGAGTCGGCGGAGGCCGGGGAACCCTGCTCCTACTTCGTCGCGGTGAACCGGAACAAGCGCAGCGTCTCGCTCAACCTCAAGACCCGCGAGGGCATGGACGCGCTGCACCGGTTGCTGGCGGGCGCCGACGTGCTGGTGCACAGCTACCGGCCGGCCGCGGTGCGCCGGCTCGGCCTGACCTACGAAGACCTGGCCGAGCGCTACCCGAAACTGGTCTACGCCTCGGCTTCCGGCTTCGGCGAGAGCGGACCGTACGCGCACAAGGCGGGGCAGGACATGCTCGCCCAGTCGCTGAGCGGCATGGCCCGCACCGTGGGCGACCCGAACCTGACGGCGCACATCCTGCCGGTCCCCGTGGTCGACTACGCGTCGGGAATGGCGCTCGCACAAGGGATTCTCGCTGCCCTGCTGGAGCGTGAACGTTCCGGCCGGGGTCAGCACGTGAGCGTCAACCTGCTCGACACGGCGCTGGCGCTGCAGACGCTGGAAAGCGCGTCGCTGCTGATGTACCAGCGTGAGACGAACTGGGTCACCGACTGGTACAGCGGGATCTTCGAGACCAGCGACGGCATGGTCACCGTGCTCGGGCTGTTCCGGGAGAACGCACTGCACCTCGTGTGCAAGGCGCTCGAGGTGGCGGACCTCAGCCGCCGCCCCGAGTTCGCCACCGCCGAACTGCAGGCCCGCAACAAGGACCAGGCCAACGAGTCCCTGCGGGACACCGTCCGCGCGCTCACCACGGACGAGGCGATCGCGCGGTTCGACGCCGCCGATCTGCTCTCCGCGCCGCTGCTGACGCTCGAGGAGGCACTGGCGCACCCGCAGGTGCTCGAGAACGGCACGATCACCCAGGTCGAGGTCGGCGGGCGGCGCACAACGCGCATTCTCGGCAACCCGGTCAAGCTGTCCCGGACCCCGGCCACGACCAGGCAGGGCGTCGCCGACGTGGGCGAGCACACCGAACCGGTACTGCGCGAGTTCGGCTTCACCGACGACGACCTCGCGCGGCTGCGCGCGAGCGGGGCCGTCCGATGAGGACGATCGAACGAACCCAGCGAGGAGAATCCCGATGAACGAGCGCAAGGCCGTGGTGCTGAAGGAGTTCGGCGCCGACCTGGAGGTCACCCGGTTCCCGGGGGTTCGACCCGGACCGGGCGCGGTGGTGGCCGACGTCACCCACGCCGGTGTCTGCGGCACCGACATGCACCTCCAGCAGGGCCGGATGGCGATCCCGCTGCCGGTCGTGCTCGGCCACGAAGCGGTCGGCCGGGTCCGCGAGCTCGGCGAAGGGGTGTCGGCCGACGCCACCGGCGCGCCCCTGCGCGAAGGCGACCTGGTGTCCTGGGCGTCGAACATCCCGTGCGGCCGCTGCTTCCACTGCACGACCTCGGGCGAGCCGTCGCTCTGCGAGACGCGCAAGGTCTACGGCATCAACCAGAGTTGTGCCCAGCCCCCGCACCTGTCCGGCGGCTGGGCGGAGCAGATCTACCTGCAGCCCGGCTCCACCATCGTCAAGCTGCCCGAGGGCATCCGGCCGCAGCAGGTGATCGCGCTCGGTTGTGCCGGTCCGACCGTCGTGCACGCGGTGCAGGACATCGGCAAGCCCCGCGAAGGCGATGTCGTGGTGGTCCAGGGCAGCGGGCCGGTCGGCATGGCGGCGGCCATGTTCGCCGCCGTCGCCGGCGCGAGCAAGGTGATCATCGTCGGCGGGCCGGCCAACCGGCTCGAAGTCGCGCGGGAGATCGGCGTCGGCGATGTGCACCTCGACATCTTCACCGAGACCGACCAGGAGGCCCGGCTCGCGAAGGTGCTGGCGGAGACGCCGGACGGGCGTGGCGCGGACCTCGTGATCGAGGCCACCGGGGTGCCGGCCGCGGTCGCCGAGGGCATGGCCATGACCCGGCGCGGCGGCACGTACCTGGTGGTCGGCCAGTACACCGACCACGGGCCGACGATGCTCAACCCGCACCACATCACCCGCAAGCAGCTGCGGGTGCTCGGCAGCTGGGCGTTCTCGCCGCGCAACCACCTGGACTACGTGCTGTCCCTGCCCGATCTCGCCGCGCGCTTCGACCTGGAACGGCTGGTCACGGCCTATCCGCTGGAGCGCGCCAACGAGGCGCTGGCGGACATGCGCGCGGGCCGGACGCTCAAGCCGGTGCTGGTGAGCGGAGACCCGTCGTGAGCGGGCGGTGGGACGAAGCTTCGCAGCGGATGCTGCTGCGGATCGACGAGACCGCGGCCGACGTGGCGACGGGCTTCCCGAACTACGCCGATACGGACACGGGCGAGTGGACCCGCAGCGCGGACGGGTTCTGGACCGGCGGCTTCTGGGGCGGCCTCCTCGCACTGGCGGCCGCCGACTCCGGCGCGCGGCGGTACGCGCGGCTGGCCGACGACGTCGCCGAGCGGCTCACGGTCCGGGCGAGCTCGGACACGGCGTTCCGCGGGTTCCTGTTCTTCTACGGCGCCGGGGTCGCACACCTGACCGGGAAGAGCGAAGCCACGCGTGCGGCGGCGCTCGCCGGTGCGCGGGGGCTCGCGTCGAGCTTCAACCACGACGCGGGGCTGATCCCGCTCGGCAGCCAGGCCGAGGAGTCCGACGCGGTCGGCGCCGGTGCCGCCAACATCGACGCCGTGCCCGGCACCGTCGCGCTGCTCGCCTGGGCCGCACGGGAAACGGACTGGTCGGAGCTGGCGGACATGGCCCGCGCGCACGCGCAGCGCCACGTCGAGTACTGCCTGCGCGACGACGGTTCCGTGTGCCAGTCCGCCGAGTTCGACCAATGGGACGGGACCCTGCTGCGGCGCTACACCCACAAGGGACGCTCCGACGACAGCACGTGGGCCCGCGCCCAGGCCTGGGCGATGCTCGGCTTCGCCCAGGCCGCCCACTGGGTGGGTCCCGAGTTCGCCGGGCCGGCGACGACGGCCGCGGACTGGTGGCTCGACCGGCTGCCCGCCGACCGCGTCGCACCGTGGGACTTCAGCGCCGGACCGGACGAGCCGCGGGACACCTCCGCGACCGCCATCGCCGCGGCCGCACTGCTCAAGCTGGCCGCGCTCCTCCCGGACCGCCCGTGGTACCGGGAGCACGCCGCCGCGATGGTGGACACCCTGACCACGTTCGTCACGCCGACCGGCGTGGGGGACCACCGCCGGCCGGGCATGCTCACCGGGGGCTGTTTCGACCCCCGGCGCGGGGTCGCCACCGACGCGGAGCTGGTCTGGGGCGACTACTTCCTGCTGGAGAGCCTCCTGGCGCTGCGGGGCGTGCTCGAACCGGCGGAGCTGTAGCTCGCCCCGGTTATCATGATCACACGTGGACCAGGAGAGATCGCCATGACGGATGCGCGGGACACCCCCGTGGAAGCGCTGCTGGAGCAGCTCGCTTCGCGGCATTCCGAGTTGCTCGTCCTGTCGGAGGGGTCACTCGCGATGAAGTCGGTGGCCCGCCGCATCCGGGAGCTGGGCGAGTTCGACATGTCCCTGGTCGGCCGGCTCGAGCCGGGGCGCCGGCTGGTGCACCGGAGCTGGCAGGGCACGATGAGCACGGCCCTGCACCGGCTCGTCGTGCCCGAGGGCGTCGGCCTGGGTGGCAAGAGCATCGCCGAGCGACGGCCGGTGTGGGTGCGGGACTACCGCACGTCGGACGCGATCACGCACGACTTCGACGAGCTGGTCGCGCGGGAGGGTCTCGGCGCCATGCTGGCCGTCCCGATGATCTACGGCGGGGAAGTGCTCGGTGCCGTGTACGTCGGCATCCGCGACGAGGCGTCCTTCGGCGACCAGGTCATCGCGCGGGTGGAAGAGGTGGCGGCCGTCGCTTCGGTGACCCTGGTCAGCTCCGAGCGGGCGAAGCTGCAGACCGGAGTGGCGCTGGAGGCCGAGCGGCGGCGGATGGCGGCCGACCTGCACGACTCGGTCAGCCCGGTGCTCTTCCGCATCGGCGCCGAGCTCCGCAGCCTGCGGTCGATGGACGACCTCGACCGGATCCGGGACCGGCTCGACGAGGTGGAACGGCAGGTCACGTCGGTGAGCGCGCTGTTGCGCAACTCGCTGGCCCGTCTCAACGAACAGCCCCCGGAGCGCCGGCTCGCGGTGGCCATCCAGGAGGACTGCGAAGCCTTCGAGGAGCGGACCGGCCTGCCGGCCTCGTTCGTGGCGCTCGCGGAGATCCCGGAGCTGGCGCCGGGGCGGACCGAGGCGTTGACCAGCGTCGTGCGCGAGGCGCTGGTCAACGTCGAGAAGCACGCCCAGGCTTCCACCGTCGTCGTCAGCGTCGTGGTCGCGGGCGGGCGGCTCACCGTCGTGGTGGCCGATGACGGGCAGGGCTGGGCCAGCGGTGACCTGGCCAAGGCGGGACACCTCGGCCTGCCGCTGTCCGTGCGCCGGATGGAACGGGTGGGCGGCGGCGTGTCGGTCGTCGGCAACGAAGACGGCGGCACGACCGTGCGGGCCTGGGTGCCCTGCGTGGCGGAGGGCACCGGCGATGTGTGAGCACACCGACGTCCGGGTGCTCGTGGTGGACGACCACCCGGTGATCCGCGGCGGCGTCGAGCTGCTCGCCGCGGAGGATCCGGCGATCACCGTGGTGGGCGGCGCGAGCACGGGGCACGAGGCGATCAAGGTCGCGCGGGAGGTCGCCGCCGACGTGATCCTGCTGGACCTGCGCCTGCCGGACATGCCGGCGCCCGAGCTGGTCACCCAGCTGCGGCGGGTCGCGCCGCGCGTGAAGATCCTGCTGTTCACCGCGTTCGCCGACCACGGCGCGATCGATGTACTGATCGAGGCGGGCGCGGACGGCTGCCTGGTCAAGGACATCACCGGCGGCGACTTCGCCACGGCGGTACGGCGGGTGGCCCGCGGGGTCCGGGTCGTCGATCCCCGGCTGGCCGGCCGGCACGCCTCCGCGACCCCGGAGCTGCTGTTCCGGGTCGGGCTCACCAAGCGCGAGTACGAGGTGCTGCGGCTCGCCGCGATGGGACACAGCAATCCGGAGATCGCCGATCAGCTCACGCTCGCCCGGAACACCGTGAAGACGTACCTGCAGACCGCGATGCAGAAACTGAACGCGCGGAACCGGGTCGAGGCCATCGCCAAGGCGCACGAGCTCAGGCTGCTCTAGCCGGTTCCCTTTTCCCGGCGATTTTCGTGTGTCGCCGTATTGTCACGAATTCGGTGAGGTGTTTCGTCATGAGTGCGTTCCTGGACTATTGGGGAAAACACGAAGGCAGGACGGCTATGGTCCGGGTGGACCGGGCCGGGCGCCATCGCCTGCTCCCTTATTCCCATTTCGCCGACCGCGCCGCGCGGTTCGCCGGCCTGCTGGACGACCTCGGACTCGCGCCGGGGGAGTCGGTCGCGGTACTGCTGCCGCCGGTGCCCGAATGGTGGGAGGTCGCCGCCGGGACGCTGCGGGCCGGGGTTCCGTTCGCGCCGATGCCGTGCGGCGAGCCGGACGGCGACCGGGTGCGCGCCGCCGGAGCGGCGGTGGTGGTGGTCGACGAGGCACACCTCGAACCCGCGCTGGCACTCCGGCGGGCGGGCGCGGTGCGGCACGTGCTCTGCGTCGGCGGCCTGCCGCACGCCGAAGCGATGAACTACCGGGCCATGATGTTCCTGACGGAGCCGCACCACGAACCGGTACCCGCGGCCGGCCCGGTCCTGCTGACCGGCGACGAGAGGCACAGCCACGCCGAGCTGGGACAGCTGGCGGACGGACTCGGCCTGGCGTGGCTGGATCGGAGCCACGACGACCTGCACTGGAGTCGCACCCCGCGGCACACGGCAACCGGCGTCCTGCTCGGCTTGATCGAGCCGTGGTCGGCGGGGGCGGCGATCCTGGTCGACGAAACCGGTGGTGACCCCACGCGGGTCCGCGGCCTGCTGGCGCGGTTTCCGGTGACGACGATGTCCGCCCCCGGAGCGTCCTATGTGGAGCTCGCGGCAACGGGTGTGCGTGGTCTGCGGAACTCGTCGTTGCGCCGCGTGCTCGCCACCGGAGCGCAGCCGGACGCCGACGCCGCTCGGACGTGGTTCCGGCAGACGGGACTCTGGATCCATCCCGGCCCCGCGCCCGCCGCGGAGCTGACGACCTGCGCGACTTTTCCCGGCGCCTTCTGACCTCTCCAGGTGGAGGTACCACGAGGTGCCCGCCGCGAAGAGGCTTTCGGAAAACCTCCGTTGAAAAGGAACACCGATGTCCCTGATCTCGCGCAGCGGAAAAGCAGGATTCGCCAGCGCTGTCGGCACGACCGTGGAATGGTACGACTTCTTCATCTACGGCACCGCGGCCGGACTCGTCTTCAACAAACTGTTCTTCCCCCAGTTCGACGCCGTGGTCGGCACGTTGCTGTCGTTCGCGACGTTCTCCGCGGCCTTCGTCGCGCGGCCGATCGGCGGAGTCCTGTTCGGACACTTCGGCGACCGGATCGGACGCAAGTCCATGCTGGTGCTGACCCTGAGCATCATGGGGACCACGACCTTCGCCGTCGGCGTGCTGCCCAGCTATGGGAAGATCGGGGTGGCCGCCCCGATCATCCTCGTCGCGCTGCGGTTCATCCAGGGCCTCTCGCTCGGCGGTGAGTACGGTGGCGCGGTGCTCATGACGGTCGAGCACGCGCCGTTCCACCGCCGCGGCTACTACGGGAGCTGGGTCCAGATGGGAGTGCCGGCGGGGCTCATGCTCGGCAACGCGGTGTTCCTCGCCTTCGGCGCGATGTCGCCCGAGAGCTTCCTGTCCTGGGGCTGGCGCGTGCCGTTCCTGATCGGCGGCGTGTTCGTCCTCGCCGGACTCGTCGTGCGGCTGAAGCTCGGCGAAAGCCCCACCTTCGACCGGCTGAAGGGCAAGGAGGACGTGGTCAAGCTGCCGATCGCCGTCGTGCTCCGGCACTATCCGAAGCAGGTCCTGCTGACCGGCGGTGCCTACCTCTCGATCGGGGTCACGTTCTACCTGACCACCGTGTTCGGCCTGAGCTACGGTGCCCAGCAGATCGGGTTCAGCCGGAACTCGATGCTGTGGATCGTGCTGGCGGCGATGGCGCTCACCTTCGTCACCCTGCCGCTCTTCGGCGCCCTTTCCGACCGCATCGGCCGCAAGCCGGTCTTCGCCGCGGGGACGGTGGCGATGGGTGTGCTGGCGTTTCCCTGGTTCTGGCTGCTCGGCACCGGTTCGTTCCTGCTCGCCATCGTCGGCTATCTGTTGATCTGCACCGGTTTCTCCGCCGCGTTCGGTCCACTCGCCGCGTTCTTCGCCGAGGCGTTCGAGACGAAGATCCGGTATTCGGGCATCTCGTTCGGCTACACCCTCGGCACACTGGCCAGCAGCGCGCTCGCGCCGATCATCGCCACCTGGCTGCTGGACCGCACCGGCGGCGTCATGGCGGTGGCGTGGTACATGGTCGGCACCGCGGTGCTTTCGCTGCTGTGCACGTTCGCCTTGCGCGAGACCAACGGATCAACCCTGTCCGGCCGGCCACGAACGGCGTCGCGGAGCGAGTCGCCACTGCTGCCTGCCGAGTGAAGCACGGCGCCGACGTTGTCTCCCTGGAGGAGGCGGACGCCGGTCGGTCGGTGACGGGCGAAGGCCGGCGTCGCACCCCGGCGGCCGCCCTGGCGCTCGCATACCGGGAACGGGACAGTGCGGTGTTGGGCCGGGCTGGGGCATGAAGACAGTCCCTGCCCGGCCTCAGCCGGCCCACCTGCACGACGTGCGGCAGAGCTGGGGCCGGCTCGGGGCGATGTGCTCGAGCCGGCCAGCGCGGTGCCGGGTGCAGCAGCGACAAGCTCTCCGCTGTCTCCTGAACCTCCGGAGAGTCCCACCCCCTGGACATCCGGAGGCGGTGTCGCGCCTGTCCGATCGCGCTCCGGGCCGGCGTGGGAGCGGCCGGCCGGTGACTTGAGGGGTTCGTTCGGGCTCACCGGGAACGGCACCGCACACGACATCGATACGGGTCGAGCATCCTGGCAACGCCGACCTCGCTCGAGGTGACCTCGACCCGCGGTGGGGGTTATGGTAGGTGTCCGAGGATCCCGGCGCTTCGGTAGGGAGAGAAGGTGGCCCGGGGACCGGCGCGCAGCGGCCGGATGCGCGGGGTCTGATCGTCTTGGATTGCAACGAGGCTGTGGCTAAGGTGTTGTACGACGCGATCCAGCCGCGGGGACGGTATTCTGCGAAGCGGTTGCCCTGTCGTTCACGCGGAGTGCTTGGCCAAGCAGCGATGTCACTCGAGTTGCAGGTCAGTGGTGAACTTCAGGGTGGGGTTACAGATCAACTCGGTCCTCGGACACAGTATTACCCCACGGATCGCGAAACGCGATCTTGAAGCGGAGGCGATCGTAGCTCAGCTCGAATCGATCTCCTGCAGTCGCCATCCGGCGTTGTCGCAGACGATGAACTGTCTCGAGCCTCGTAGCGCTGTGGCGACGCGACTGCTTCGCGTTCGATCATGTTCCAGGTTGGTAGCGACTGCGCCGCCCTGGTCTCCAAGCCTGATGTTGATCTGATCGACGAGATGGTCTTCGCGGATGTAGAGCGTCTTCGGTCGTTCGTGGCTGGTGCGTTGGGTGTAAGGGCGCGAAGGCCAGCGACGCTCAGTACTGGCACGGTCGGTGGCGGGCCGGGTTCGCCGAACGCATGATCACCGAATGGACCCACCAGCAATGCTTGACTCAGGGACACAAGGCGGTAGGCGCGACGCCACTGGCCGACCGTTTCACCCTGGAGACCGAAGACGCCTCCACCTCCACTGAGCTCGACGCCCCGCCGCAGGATGTGGAAGCCGGGGAGCTGGACGAGTACACAGATCGAGGATCAACCCCGCCGTGACACGGCGCTGGCCACCGCGCGTGCCGAGCTGACGGCCCCTACGTGCCAGCGATGACACCGGCGTGGCAGAGACTTGCGATCCAGCCGGCATTTACGGGACGCCCCGAGGTGACAGTACATAGCCCGCCTCGAGCGCTGCGCGGGTGGTTGCCTCCACGGCCGCGCCCAAGCCGGACTCGGCGTGCAGACTGCACGCCACCTCGCTCAGCGTCACAGCCAGGTCATTCCCGGCGTTCCTGCCACGTCCCGTCATTCCTGCTGGACACACCCCCTGCGCGTGGTCGGCCGACCGGGCAGGCAGGAATACCCACCTCGGATCTTTCTCGGCCGGACGGTTACCGGACGTTTCCAGCGGATACATGTCGTGTGAACGGTCGTTCGATCAACAGCAGGACAGGTGGCCTGCGACACGGACGTAAACGCTGTATTTGACGAATTCAGCGCCGCGTACCTTCAAAGTGACCGATGATCACCTCGGGAAGCGCACCCGCGTCGTCGGCTCCGAGCGTTGGCGAACGCAGCGTAATCCGGCAGCGGCTTGATCGTGAGGCCGGTGTCGACGACTTACTCGGACTCGTTGCGGTGGCGATTGCGGTCAGCAACCGGTCCGGGGCGGCCAGTGCGGTCTAGACTGCACCTGGTAGCCGATCACCGAAGCCTTCAGCGGCGCAAGTGACCGTCATCGGCGTAGCCGGCTCATGGCTTTCGGCCGACGTTGCGCTGTGCGCAGGCCCGGTCGGCCAGCGCGGCCATCGCACCCACGGCTGTGACCGCGGCCAGCGCCACCATCGCCTGCTGGAAGCCGTGAACGAAGGCCGCGCGGGCAAAGCTGGTCAGCAAGTGCCCGCCCTGCCTCGAATGCTCGGCGAGAGCCAGCGCTGCGGCCGGAGAGTCAGCCACCGCCCCTCGAACCTGTTCGGGCAGTTCCGGTAAAGCGGATTCGATGCCGTAGCGGTATCCGGCGGCCAGCACGCTGCCGGCGACGGCGATGCCCATCGCGGCACCGACCTCGCGAGCGGCGTCGTTGACCGCGGAGGCCATGCCGTGCCTAGCGTTCGGGGTGCTGACGATGATCGCCGAGGTCGCCGGTGCTGTGCACAACCCAAGCCCGGCACCGACGACGAGCACGCACCGGAGGACCACAGGGTAGGTGGTCTGCACCTGCAGGCACGACATCAGGAACAACCCCACCGCCAGCACCGTCAGGCCACCCACGGTCACCGCACGCAATCCGACCCGAGCGGTCAACCTGGACGCCAGCAAGCACAACGGCACCAACGGCCCGGCCAGCGGCGCCATGGCGATCGCAGCGCGCATCGGCGTGTACCCGAGTACCAGCTGCAAGTACTGCTGCAGCAGAAAGAACATGCCAAAGCAAGCGAGAAACTGCACCACCAGTGAGACGACGCCGATGGAGAAAGAGCGGTTGCCGAACAGCCGCAGTGACAACAACGCGTGCTCCCGACGAAGTTCCACCGCTATGAAGACAACGGTCGCGAGCACGCTGCCAACCAACGCCCCGAGCGTGCCTGGTGACAGCCAGCCACGAGCAGGTGCTTCCGTGACGCCGCCGACAAACAGTCCGACTGCGACAGCGGACAGGACTGCTCCGGCGATGTCCAAACGAGACCGATCCCGCGGACGCGATTCCGGGACGGTCAGCGCCGCGACGGCCGACGCGATCCCCGCGACGGTCAAGATGAGGAAGATGGACCACCAGGACCACCGCTGAAGCAACAGGCCAGAGCCCACCAGGCCGACGAGGGCACCGACGCTGACCACGCCGGCCCAGACCCCGACTGCGCGTCCCCACTGCGCGGTCGGGAAGCCGCTGGTCAGAAGAGACAGTGTCGACGGCATCACCAGCGCCGCGCCGACTCCGGCGATCACCCGACTACCGATCAGCCAGGCCGGTTCGCTGAGCGCCAGCGGCAGCGCCGAACCGGCGCTGAACACCAGCAGTCCCGTCAACAAGGTGGCCCGCCGTCCGTAGCGGTCGCCGAGGGCACCCCCGGTGAGCACCAGGCAGGCCAGCGCCAGGGTGTACCCGTCGATCACCCAGGTCAACTGGCCCTGAGTCGCCCCGGTTGCCACCGCAATGCCGGGCAGCGCGGCATACAGCGCGGCCATCGAGGCGACGACCAGCGCGACGGCCACGCAGGAGACCGCCAGTGTCCAGTGTTGACGGGCAGTCAGAGACGTGCTCGGCGCACGATTGACACCCCAGGCCATCGATGTTTCCTTTCGCGGTGACAGCTTGCCGGGTCCGGAATCGGCTGTGCGCGGAGGCGGAATCAATTCTGGCATCGGAACATGGGTCCCGGGACCGCCGAGTCGGTGCATTCCAGCGTCGAGCCGGTGACGGACTGCACATGCCGGAATTGGAGAACTCCCCGATCAAGACCCTCGCGTCACCGATCGGGTGTTCTGCTTCGTTGCTACCGGATTGGCGGTTCCGTACCCACGCGATCGGACGACGAGGATCGCGACCGTCACCTGCCAACTATGGTGTCATCCTGCAGGGAACGAGACGGAAGCGCAGGCCAATTGGCTACTTCGGCGCGTGTGTGAAAAGGGCACGCGGTCCACCCTCGTGGACGGTGTGGTTCACCTGATAGAGGTCTGGTAAACCCGGTGGTGTGCTCGCTACAGTTTTTGGATAGACGCCTGAAGGGGCTATCGCCGAAATTTGGTGTGCGCTGCCTCCGCTTGTTAATGGCGGCAACAGGGTGAGCAGGCCTTAATTCGGCCCGGCTCGGTCGAGTGAAAATCTTCTGCCGAAGGGGGCACGACTGCGTCAGGAAAATATCGATTTCTGGTGGGCGATTCCGTGTCTTCACGTCCGCCTCGGACACGTACGAAGGATATCACTATGACTGATTTGACCGCTGCGCTCAGTGAGGCTCGGCAATGGTCCACGACGTACTACCGACCGCTCTTGGCGATGCCGCCCGGCCTGCAGGAGGCCAAAGTCTCCTTTTACCTGCTGTTCCGCGGGATCGACGAAATCGAAGACCACCCCGCGCTGGCCGCGACGGTGAAGGACACGGTCCTGACCGAGGTGGCCTGCGCACTCCAGACCCGCAACATCGCCGGCCGTCTCGACGCCGCGTTCGCCGAGCATCGCGACGTCCTGCCCGATGTCTCGCTGCGGCTGGCGGACTGGTGCGCGCTGGCGCCACCCTCGATCGCCCCGCGGATCCTGGACGCAGCCATCGCCATGGCCAACCGGATGGCGGTGTGGTCCCGCCGCGGTTGGCGGATGCGAGACGTCGATGACCTCGACGAGTACGCCTTCTCCGTGGCCGGAGTCGTCGCCACCCTGCTGGGTGACATGTGGGCCTGGCACGACGGCACCCAGGTCGACCGCGGGCAGATGATGAGCTACGCCCGCGGCTGCCAGGCAGCCAACATCCTGGCCGACCTGGCTGTCGACCGCGAACGCGGTGTCGACTTCCTCCCTGAGGGCTGGACGGTCGCCGATCTGGCCACCTACGTGCACACCGAGCTCAGCCTCGCCGATCGCTGGATGGCGACGCTGCCGGATCCCGGACCGGCCCGTGTCTGGTGCAGCCGCGCCATGGAAGTGGCCTGGGCCCAGTACCACCGGGCGCAGACCCTCCAGCAGGCCTGACTCCCCAGCACGATCACCGGGCAAAGGGCACCCACCACGTCCGCCCCGCCGCCTGGGGATCTTCAAGGCGTCCGAGGGTGCGCCGTCGGTTTTCGGCGGGCTGGTCGACTGCGTCGCACAGCGGTGCCGAAGGCATCACCGCCGTCTCGCCCGTCGACCTCACCGGCTCTGTCGGAGTGACGAGATCCCGTCGTTCCCACTGGAGCTCAAGACCAGCGAAACACTCACCTCAGGGAGATTGAACATGTGCAGCGTCCGCCTCCCGATTTTCACCACTGGTCGGCGATAGTCATGGCCGAGCTGTTCTTTCCCTTTCCCGTGCACGCAGAGATCGGCTGCGAGGAGTACGACCGGAAAGCCGGGGACTGGCTGTCGCGCCACAGCGACCTGCCGCCCGCGCGGCTGGAAGCCGTCGTGCGCTCGCGGGCGGCCGCGCTGGTGGCGTTCACCGTGTCGCCGACGCGGCCGGAACTCGTCGAACTCGCCTCGGCCTGGACCGCCGCCTACCTCCTTGTCGACGATGTCCTGGAATCGGCGCCGATCGAGGAGGCCGCGGTGATGGCCGCCTGCGGGCAGCGCATCTGGGACGACCCTTCCTCACCCGCGCCCAGTACTGCGATCACCGCGATGGTGCGGCAGATCGCCCGGGAGACACTGGCGTTGGCCACGCCCGCGCAGCGACAGCGGCTGCGGGTCGCCCACCAGCGATACTTTGCCGCCGCCGTCACCGAACGTCTGCTCGACGCGGCGGAGCGACCGCCGTCCGCGGAGGTCCATACCGGCGTGCGGGAGCAGGCGTCCGGCCTGGCGGCGATGTCGGCCGTGGTTGAGTTCGCGATGGGCATGGACATTCCCGAGCACGAGTACCACAGCGCCCCCGTCCGGTCGTTCTTCCAAGCCGCGCACCTGGCGATCGCGTGGATCAACGACATCGGTGCTTTCGCGAAGGACGCCAAGGAAGGTCACCACAATGTGGTGGCCGTGCTCGCCGCACGATCCGGTCTCAACTCGTTGGAAGCGACCAACGAGGCGGTGGCCTTGCTCGGCAGCGTCCACTACGCGTTAAGCGAGCTGTCACGCCTGCTGCTGCGCGAGGGAAGCCCCCCACTGCGTGCGTACGTGGAATCCATGGTCCGGCACCTCGGTGCCTTCACTCCTTGGCTGCTGCACTCTCCGCGATACTCGGGCATGCTGGCCGATGAGCCCTTCACCACCACCGGAAACGCACCCGACGGTGTCGAGGCAGTGCCGGATATCGCGGCGATCGCCTGGTGGTGGAACCACCTGCCCGCGCGGACCGTGGCATGAGCACGCCGATGGACGGTCGGCGCCGAGCAGGGCCGCGGTGCCGGGGGCAACCGCGACGACATCGTCGACACCAAGGTAGGCGGCGAGTTCGAGTTCGAAAGCGTCGGTCTCCGGCCGTGCCCGTACTGGCCGGACTGCAGGGCGCGGCCGATCGCAGCCAGTTCGAGCCGTGCAGGAACGGGCAGGCGTTGGCGGCCGGGCCGCTCAGGCTCGTCACGGTACTCACGCAGACACCCCATCCAGCTCGGTTGTCGCCGCGGTCACCGCGAGCCGTTCCGGGTGCCGGCGGTACCAGGCGACCGCGTCAGCCAACCCGGCCGCAAGTTCGAGCAGGACCGCGTGGCCGGCGTCGGTGGCTGCCGTGTGCACACGCCGGTCAAGTTCGGACATGACCGCTGAGGCCGCCGGGCGCGGTGGCCAGGAGCCTCTCCGTGATTCCTGATGCCCAGTCGAACCTGGTGATTGCGACGTCCGCGGGAATCCGGGCTGACGGTCTACGGATTCGGGGAACGCAAGACACCCGCTCCGTTCGTCGCGGCGTGCGACAAGTTCGTCTACACCGAAAACCTGGTCCGCGCGACCAGCCCGGCGAATCCGGTGGGTATCACGGAGAAACCGGACCCGCGTCGATCAGCTGCTGAGCTGAAGCAGGACACCGGACTGGTCACGCTGTTGCGCAGCGCGGTCGACGCGACGTCCGATGAGGACGGCTGGGCGCCTCTTGCAGCGGTCGGAAACATCATCCTCAAACGGCGCCCGGACTTCGACGCCCGCAACTACGGCTACCCGAAACTCAGCGGCCTGATCGAAGCCACGACGCTGTTCCAAGTCGACCGCTGTTCGGTCGGCGCAGGGAAGCCGGCAGTGGTCTACGTGCTGGACGATCGCCAGCGGACCGAACCGGGTCTGCGGGCCGGTCAGTAACTCATGCCGCGGTGCAGGTCGTCGCCGAGAGTCTCGCGTTGGTCGTCGTACTCGTCTTCGGCCTCGTCGCGGCGTGCCTCCTGCCGTTCCTTCTCGTCTTCATCCTGAAGCTGTTGGGTACGTGCGGCGACGCCGCTGGTGAATTCGTCGCGCAAGGCGTCGAGGGCGTCGCGGCGGGATTCGACGGTGAGCATCACATCCGATGCGGCGTCTTGCCGGTCTGGCGTGGTCATCAGCTGCCTCCATTGGGTGGTGATCTGGTCCCAGGCCGCGGCTTTGGGGCCGTGGCCGACGGGTCGCTGGCCGAGCGGGGAGGCGGCATCGGTGGTGGTGACTCCGTAGGTTTCACGGTACGCCGCAGCCAGCCGGACAGTCTGATCCCAGGTCGCGGCCCGCCCCGAGTCGTCGGGACGCTGCCCGAGCGGGGCGGCCCAGCGAGGTTGCTCCCGGCGCACCTGGTCGAGCAGCTGGTCGGCGCGGGCGGCGATCTCGCCGTTGAGACCGTCCAGCCGTGCCAGCGCACCGTGATGGTCGCCGGGTGTGATGGCGCTCTCCGAGATGGGCCAGCCATGCTCTCCGAAATGGGCCAGCTGAGGAGTGCAGCGTAGCCGGTGTCAACGGCGGAGCGGGATCACTCCGTCGGGTGCCGCGACGGGCATCTGCGGTCGTGCGGCTTCGGGCGTGGTGAGCAGCGCGACGATGGTGACCGGGCCGCCGCAGTGCGGGCAGTCCCGCTGGGCCGCGATGTGCGGCAGCGGCGCCGCAGGCGCCGGCGGGGTCGCCGCCGGAGGCGGTGTCCCGAAGGACCTGGCGGTGCTGGCTGCGGGTGTGGTGCGCTCGACCTCCCGGCGGGCGGCCGCGGTGCGTTTGCACTGGCGCGAGCAGTAGAGCCGGGTCTTGGCCTGCCGGCCGGTCGCGACGAACCGCTCCCAACAGATCGGGCAGGTCTTGCGGGTCGCGTTGTAGTCCGGGTCGCGCGGGTCAGGAGACATGCGCGTTCACCGCCTTCCGCAGCTTGTCCGATGTAGACTGATGCGACCGCAACCGGTAAGACGGGCCGTCGATGCCGACCACGGTCGCGCGGTGCAGCAACCGGTCCAGCATCGCTGCCGCGACAGTCGCGTCGCCGAAAGCCGTTGCCCAGTCAGCAATCCCGACGTTCGTTGTCAGGATCGTGGACGACTTGAGGTAACGCTGGTTGATCACCTGGAACAAGGCTGAGGCCCCGTCGCCGGGTAACGGCAGATAGCCCAGTTCGTCGATCACGAGCAGTTTCGGGCCGGCGAAGAACCGCATGCAGGTGGCCCAGCGGCCTTCGACTGCGGCCTTGTGGCAGCGGGCGGCGAGGTCGGCCGCGGTGGTGAAGTAGACCCGGTTCCCGGCCTCGGCCGTCCCGCGCGCGAGCGCGGTGGCCAGCATCGTCTTGCCGACCCCGGGCGGCCCGACGAACAACACGTTCGACGCGTCGTCGAGAAAGCGGAGGGTGGCCAGGTCGCGGATGAGTTTCTCGTCGACCCCGGGCTGGGCGGCGAAGTCGAAGTCCGCCAGGGTCCAGGGATCGGGCAGGCAGGCGAACCGCAACCGGCCGGCCAGCCGGCGTTCTTCAGTGGCGTTGACCTCGATCTCCAGCAGCCGCTCCAGCGCAGCGGTCATCGACAGGTTCTCCGCCCGGGCCTGATCGAGGATCCGGGGCAGGGCTTCGGCGGCGTTGTCCAGCTTCAGGTAGGAGAAGTGCGAACGGAGTTGCTGATAGCGGCGGGCCTCGCTCATCTGTGGCCCTGAACGGTTTCCGGACAAGTGATCAGTCCTCCTCGGACTCATAGGTGGGTGCACTGCCCAGCTTCGCCGCGGTGGCGGCGTAGGTGGCCAGGTCGATCACGACGTGGGCCGCGGGCCCCGTCGCGGGCAGGCCGCGCAGTCGTGCTGCTTCGGCCAACGCCGCCGACGACGGCGGCCTGCGCGTCTTGTGGGTGCAGGGCCGCTCGTGGCTGAACGCGCCCATCGCGGCGTGTTCAAGCGCGATCACGTGCCCGTCGTCGCGGATCACCCGACCCGCCCCGTCCGGGGCCCGGCTGTGAACCGCGACGGTCGCGCCGCCCTCGGTGACGATCCGCAACATGTCCGCGCCGAGCCGGTGGCGGACCTGAACCTGCGCGCCGCCCAGCCCGGGCGGGACGGAGTAGGCGTTGCCGCGGAAGGACACCAGCGCCTGCGGCGTGACGATCCGACCGAGGTCGAACTCGGCCGGGAACGCGACCAGCGGCGGAGCATGCAGCCGCTCGGCCGCGGCCAGGCCGGCGACGGTGGTGCGTTCGCCGTCGATGACCCGGCGGCGACTGTCGAGCTTGGTCGCGAGCCGGTCCAGCCCGGCCTGGGCCTCGTCGATCGTGACCTCGTCGCCGAGGGTGCGCCACCAGCGCTGCGCGGCCGAGTGGTTGGCCTTCTCGACCACGCCCTTGCGGTTCCCGCGCCGCGGCGGACACGTCACCGACCGGACTCCATAGTGCTTGGCGACCTGCGCGAACGCAGGCGTGATCCGGCCGGAGGCGGGATGGCAGACCGTGGCCATCCGGTCGAACCGCCAGACCTGGGTCACCCCGCCCAGCCGGCGAACCACCGCATCGAGGGCCTCGATCAGGTGCGGGAAATCCTCGGCATCGGCCAGGACCCCGCGCCACTTGCTCGAGTGCGCCAGCGCGCCGACCAGCAAATGCGCCTGCTTCCCGGCGCCCCAGCTCACCGGCGGGTCCGGCAGCTCCAGCCAATCCCACTGAGTCTCCTCACCCGGCGGGTGAGTGATGATCGCGACGTCCCGGCCGCGGGCCACCTGGCAAGGCTCGCAGTGCGGGCGCAGCTGATAGCGGCGCAGCGCGCGGGTGAACGTCGAGTATCCGCCCTGGTAGCCGAGCTCGGCGACCTCGTCCAGCAGCGTCGCCGCCCACAGATGCGGGTCGTCGGCCAGCCGGGCCCGGCAGTAGGCCACGAACGGCTCGAACGGGTCCGGCCCCACCGGCCGGCGTCTGCCTGGCACCACGTCGCCGGCCAGGTAGCGGCGGATGGTCTTGCGGTCGCGTCCGAGATGTCGGGCGATCGCCGAGACCGACCAGCCTTGAGCACGCAGCGCCTGCGCCTCCACGTCTTCCTCCAGAGTGAGCATCCACGCCTCCGGCAACGGTCTCGGTGATCAACACCGAAACCGTCACCCCGAGGCCGCTGACCAGCGCAAACGACGCGCCGACAGGACACCCCAACTGGGGAATTTCAGAGAGCAGGACTGGCCCTATTCAGAGAGCACCATCAGGTGCTCCGAAGTCCGGGTGGGCCTGCCACGAGAGCGCGGCGTGCAGCCCGTCTCCCGCGCTGTGGTGGTCGGTTAGGGCGGCGACGAGTGCCTCACCGGCGCGGCGATAGTCACCGTCCCCGGCGCCGGTGATGTCGCCGGGGAGCTGGCTGAGGGCGTCGGTGAGGGCGGTGTCGGCGTCGAGGCCGAGGGCGGTGCCGCCAGCAGCGTGGCGCCAGACGATGCCCCACTGCTCGCCGGTCACGATGGCGTTGGGCAGGTGTTCGGCGACGATGCTGCGCCAGCGGTCGATCTGCTCGTCGGTCGGTGCACCGATCCGCGCCGGTGGCCGGTGTTCGCTGACGTGCGCGGAGACGCGTTTGGCGAGGACGGCGGCGGGGTCGCTGGCCCAGGCGAAGCCGCTGTCGTCGGCGAGCTTGCGGACCAGCCGTTCGGCCTGCCAGCCCTGATCCTGGGCGTTGGCGAGCGCGTTCAGTGCGGCGGGTTCGGCGCCGGCGTTGACCGCGCCGGGGACGTAGCGGGCGAGGACGTCGAGGTAGCGGTCCTCGTCACCGTCGCGGGCCAGCAACTCGTAACGGCGCACCAGCACGTTCAGGGGCTCGAGGACGACGCGCTCATCACCATGTTCTAACTCGGCGAACAGGTCGTCGCGCTCCGCGGCCCGGGGTGCTGTCCGAGGTGCCGGGGGCTCCGGTCGGTCGGTTACCGGTGTTCGGCCGAAGGTGTCCCAGCACTCGCTCAGGCTGCGCCAGGCGCGCGCCTTCGCGCCGTGGCTGCCGGGTTTGCCACCCAGCGGAGCCTCACCCTCGATACGGAACGTCTCGCGGTAGGCGGCGACCAGGCCGACCAGGTCATCCCACTCCTCGGCCGCGATCGGATTGTCCGGCCGCGCCCCGAGCCCCGAAACCCACTCCGGCTGGTCGCGGATCACCGCGGCGCGCAGGTGTTCGACGCGGTCGGCGATCGCGAGGTTCATCTCGTGCAGGTACTGGGCATGCCCGGGATGGTGGCGAACGTGGGCGAAGTCGGGGCGGGCCAGCCAGGGCACGGCGCGCTGATGGGCCTCTCCGCGCTCACCGCGGTGCTCCAGCTCGGCGGCGAGAGCGGCATCGGCGTAGCGGTCGTCCGGCATAGGATCCGGCACCGCCGGACGCGCCGTGAGCTGATGGGCGACGACGGTCAGCGCGGCGTCGACGTCGAACCCGAGCGCTAGCGCACCGGCGGCGCGGGCCCATATCTTCTCCCAGTCGGGGTCTTCGACGGCGACGTGCGGGGCGATCGCATCGACGATGCCCCGCCAGCGCGTCACGTCGGCCGGCTGCGGTGGCCCGGTGGTAGAGGGCGGCCGACGCCGCTCGAGGTGGGTGGTGATCCGGGCTTGCAGCGCCGCGCCGCGGTTGTCGGCCTCGTCCAGGGACTGGCGCCAGCGCGTGACGGTGGCGACGAGGGGGTCGGGTTCCCAGCCGAGGTCGTGGGCGTTTCGGAGAGTCTGGATGAGTGCCGGTTCGCTGTCCAGGTCCACGGTGGAAGGCGCATGGCGGGTGAGGATGGCGCGGTAGCGGTCCTCGTCGCGGTAGGTGGCGGTGTAGTTGTAGCGGAGAACGAGCGTGCCCATTGACACCGCCTCGTCTTGGGCCGCTCGCAGCGTCTCGGTCGCCGACACTTCCGCACCCGAGTGGCGCAGCACGCCGGTGAGCACCGACTCAGGGGACACTGGTTCTGGGGTTTCGCGGTGCTGGTCGATGACGTGGTGGTGGGTGACGACGTAGAGGTAGTTTCCGCGCATCGCGCGGGTGATGCCGGGGTAGAACTGCTCGCGGGTCATCGTCGGCGGGACCAGCAGGTGGGCGTTGCCGGTGCTGGTCATGCCCTGCACGCGGTTGATGGTGGCGGCGTAGGCGAGCTCGACGTGGGCATGGACGTACCCGGCCGGCAGTGTTATCGCGGCCTTGTGGACCCGGTGCTGGACGGTGATCTTGCCGCTGGCGTGTACGTCGGTGATGGTCCAGACGTCGCCGTTCTTGACGAAGTCGCGCCCGCCGAACAGTGACAGCAGGCGCTGGTTGTGCCGGGTGACGACCCAGTCCCCGACACCCGCGGTGGTCGCGTCGTGCAGATCGACTTCCCGGCCGCGGTCGACGGCACCTCGGTTGAGGCGCAGCTGGCGGGCTTCGATGTTGAGCGCGACGGTGTCTTCGTTGGTCGGCACGATCAGCAGCGACTGCACGCCGGCGTCGAGGTCGGCCTGCCAGCGTGAGCGCGCGGCGTCACGCATCGTCTCCAGGGAACCGTCGCTAACGCGTCCGTGCTCAAAGTAGTACTCGAGACCCTTTGGACTTCCAGCCCGGATCTGCAACGACGCAGCAGCTTGCTCCTCGCGGTCGGCGCCGCGGAACCGCACGATCTCCCGGAACCGGACGGCACCGACGTCGTGGGCGAGCAGTCGGATCGCGCCACCTGCTTCGACGGCGGCCAGCTGCGCGTCGTCCCCGATGAGTCGTACGTCGGCGCCGTTGTTGAGCGCGTACTTGACGACCTTGTGCAGGGTGTGGGTGCCGGCCATGGCCGCTTCGTCGACGATCACCAGGTCCCCGGCTTCCATCGGGAACGCACGGTGGGCGAACCCGAACCGCAGCGCGGTGGTCAGCTGGTGCAGCGTGTGCGGCTTCGCCCCGATCGACGCACCGAGCTCCTGCGCCGCGCGGGCCGACGGCCCGAAGGCGTAGACGCGATGCCCGGTGCGCCGCCACGCGGTCGCCAGGACCTTCATCGCCGAGGTCTTCCCGGCCCCGGCCGGGGCCAACGCAAGCTGCAGCCGATGTCCGGAGCGGGCGAACCGGCGCACCATCTCCGACTGCCCGTCGTTCAACCCCTGACCGGCCAGGGCCTTCTCGACGGTGGCGGCGCGCAGCCGGTGCCCGCCGCCGCGGCGCGCCCACGCGACCAGATCGCCCTCAGCGGCCAGCGTGGCGGTGGTGGTGTAGCGGGTCGAGTGGTGCTCAACGAACACCGACTCGCCGTCCCGCCGCCGCAACGACGCCGGCTCGTTCACCGCGGTCGGCCCGACCAGGGCGAGGGTGTCGGGCTGGGTCAGGATCGTGTCGACAACGTCGTCGACGAGCTGTTCGTGCTTGTCGACGGGCACCGTCAGGTGCGCGGTCTGGCGGTGGGCCTCGGCGGCGAGGTTCCACCAGGAGAAATGACCGTAGTTGTCCGACACCACATCCCGTGTCGCCTGGGCAAGTTTCGCGATGTCGAACGCGTCCGGCTCCGTGCGTCCGCTGAGGAATACGCGATGGGCGAGCGCGTCCAGAACCTTGGCGGGCACGAGGGTCAACGCGTGCTCGCGCCACGCCTTGAGATGTTCCGGCAACGTCTTGGGAGGTTGCTTGCCAGGCCGGTTGTCGTACTGGGCGGCACGGTCGATGGCGAAGATATCCTTCGACGTCGGCTCCTTCCCGTGCTTGGCACGGAATTCGACGATGCGCCTAGCGCGAGCTGCCTCGAATTGGCGGTGACGCTGGGAGAACAGCTTCACCAGCGTCACCGGGACACCTTCGAGCTGCCAGACCGGGCGCTTCATGTCCACGCCCTCGGCGCCGCGCTGCACCCACGATGCGCCCTGCTCGCGGAACAGGTCGCGCAGCCGGTTGTCGAAGTACTCCGACGCGGTGACGGTAGCGGCGAACATGGTGCGGCCGTCGAGCGCGGTCCACACACCGTCGTCGCTGCGCTGCACCTTCGACGAGATCAGCACGTGGAAGTGCAGGTGCGGGTCAGCGGCGCGGGAGTCCCAGTGCTCGAACATCGCCGCGGTGATCCCGTTGACGTCGACCTGGGCCTCTGAGGTTCACCCCGGGTAGTGGACACCGAGTTAGCAGGACGAGCTGTCCTGCCGGAAGACATCCCAGGAGCTTGAATGTCAAGCAGCGGCTTTCTCAGCACGATGTGACCAAGCGGTCGCCTCGTCGTAGAGGGTGCGGGTTTTGAGGCAGCCGTGGAGGATGCCGACGAGCCGGTTGGCGAGCTGCCGCAGTGCGGCGTTGTGGTGGGCGCCGCGTGCTCGCAGTTGGTCGTAGTAGGCGCGGGCGCCGGGCGAGGCGTTGAGTGCGCTGAACGCTTGGGTCATGAGCGCGTCGATGAGCCGGTCGTTGTGCACGAGCCGGGCCAGTACGATCGTCTTCTTGCCGGAGGCTCGGGTGATCGGGCTGGTGCCAGCGTAGTTCTTGCGGCGCTTGGCATCGGCGTAGCGGTCGGGGTCGTCTCCGAACTCGGCAAGCACCCGAGCACCGAGGACCGATCCCAGTCCCGGCTGGGACAGGATGATCTCAGCGTCCGGGTGTCGGCCAAAATGCGCATCGACCTGCCCCTGCAAGGCTTTGATCTGTTCGTGCAGGACGGTCAGCACTGCCGCGGCGGCGCGCGTGGTGGCGGCGTAGGCCGCGGTGACCACGGTCGGCTGGCCCAGGTGCTCGGCGCGCAGCACGGCCTGGATCGAGGCGGCCTTGGCGGGGATGTCGTGGCGGCGAGCACGTTTGAGAGCGGCCGTAATCTGGGTGATGGTCAGCTTCGCGGCCGAGGCAGGGTCGGGTGCCTTGGCCAGCAGCTCCAGGGTGTCGGCGGCGTCGAGGTCAGTGAACGCCTCCAGCGCGGCCGGGAAGTAGTCACGCAGCGTCCGGATGTCGTCGACGTTCATGCCTTCGCTTCCGTGGTGGCGAATCGGCGCAGGACGTTGTGGGTGATGGTTTCGGTGAATTCGTCGCGGTGGATGAGGCCGTTGACCCATTCACAGGTCCCGGCGTTGAAGACCGTGCCGAGTTCCCGGGAGAAGACGGCCATCATTGCCGCGCCGTATCGTTCGCCCTGCATGCGCTCGGGTACGGCGGTGCCGTACAACGCTTCGGTGAGGGTGATCACTTCGTCGGCCGGGGCGCCGAGCGGGACCATGCCCTGCCAGTCGTCGGTTTCGCCGATCACGGCCGGTGCCATCGCCAGGATGGCGAGATCGTCCGGCGCGCCGTCCGTCCCGGTGGGGTAGGGGAGTCCATTGCGGACGGTGTAGTCCACGCCGTCGACCTCAAAGCCCACGACGCAGATCGGGGCCTGACCGAAGACGTCGCCGTACCGCAGGTCGGTTCCCTCGAACACCCAGTGGCGTGGCCGGTAGACGGTGTAGCCGCCGCTGGAGCGTGGCGTTGTGGACCCGTACCGGGTGTAGCCGCCCCCGACCGCGGTCAGGCCCATCGTCGCCGCGCCGGGACGGCCGACGGCCGGCGCGTCCCACAACGTCGTTGCCTGCTCCGGCTCGGTCTCGGCGAGGGGGTCGGCTCGCGGGTCCTTGTAGCAGACCTGGGTCGTGTCGTCCTCCTGCAGCCGGATCTGCCAGGCGAAGTTCGCTCCGAACCGCGCGACGTTCCCGCCGCCGTCGACGAAGGCGTCCAGGGTGTCGCGCATGCGGGCGGTCCAGTACTCGTCGTGGCCGACGAGGATCGCGCACCGGTAGCCGTCGAGGCACCCCGGGTCCTGGTGCAAGTCGTGCTGGGTCAGGTAATCGAACGCATAGCCGTTGCGCTCGGCCCAGACCACGAACGGACGCTCGTAGGTCGCCCAGAACGCGTCCGCGTAGTGCCGTGAGTAGCCGTGCGCGTGTGCCCATTCATAGGCGGGATGCCTGGGGACGTAGTCGATTCCGGGCGTGTCCGGATTGGCGGCACGGGGTGCGCCGGGCGGCTGCCGCAGCATGCCGCGGGCGACGGGACGGTGGATCGACAGCTCGGGGGCGGGCACGTCGACGTGGGGATCGTCGCCGAGCCCGCGATAGTGGTTGGCGCCACCCCAGTCGTTGTAGGCGGTCATCGTGCTGGTGGTCAGCACCAGGGCAAAGGGCGTACGCGGGACTGTCCCGCTTGGACGGACCACGACGAAGTGCTCGCGTTCGTACCGCCGGCCGCCCACCTCGATCCCGGCGATCAGCAGGTAGAGCCCGGACTGCCACGCGGGATCGACGTCGATCCGCAGCGCCACCGGCCACCCACACCCTCGCCGGTAGGCGTCGTGGGGCGTCGGGTGCGCTGCGCCTGCCAGGTCCTGCCGGTGCCAGACGACCTTCGGTGACGCGCCGTCCCGGAGCAGCGTCAAGTCGTAGCGTGCGGCGGTGGTGTGGACGTGCACGTCGATCGCCTCGCCGGGCCGGTAGCCGAACCTGTCGGTGTAGCACCAGATCTCCGGTTCACCGGTTCCGGACGGGCGTTCCACGGCGAACCCGGGGATCGACCAGGCGTAGCGCGGACGGAGACCGGGGTCGGTGACCGACGGCCCCGGCAGTGGGGGCAGGGGGTGGTGCGTCATCGACGGTTTTCCTCCGGGACGGGGCCGGACTCTTCGGCCGGGTGGCGGTGGGCGCCGCGCAGCCACAGCGCGCGGCCGCAGCCGGCGAGCAGGCCGGCGATCAGCGGGCTGAGCACGAGGAAGTTGCCCGTCGGGCCGAGGTTGGTCAGCAGGTTCATCCGGAGGATCACCAGCACGAGCACGGCGGCGAGCAGCACCGCGGCCAGCGCGGGCGCGACGAGCCGCTGCCACGCCGTTTCACCGGTCCGGTTCCGGTGGAAGAAGCGGATCACCGCGATCGACGTGGCCGCTTCCAGTGCCAGCACGCCGACCAGTGCGGGGGTGTTGGTCCACGCCACGATCTGCCGGTACGGGTCCAAGCCGGCCAGCGCGAACCCGCCCAGCACGCCGAGCACGACCACGGTGTGGGTGACTCCGGCGGTGCTGGGTGTCTGGCCTCGGTTGGTGCGCGCGAACGCCGCGGGGAGCACGCCGTCGCGCCCGAGCGAGAACAGGTACCGGCTGCCGGCGTTCTGCAGGGCGAGTACGCCGGCGAAGAAGCTGGTGATGATCAAGACGTGCATCACGTCGGTCATCGCGGTGCCGACGTACTCGGTGTTGAGCCCGAAGACCAGGTCGGCGGGATCACCGGCGAGCAGCGACGCAAGGCGGTTCGGACCCGCTCCCATCAGGATCACCCACGAAACGAACGTGTAGAGCACCGCGAGGGTGGCCACCGCGATGTAGGTCGCCCGCGAGACCGTCCGGCGAGGGTCCCGGGCCTCCTCGCTGTAGATCGCGGTCTGCTCGAACCCCAGGTAGACGACGAACGTGATGACGAACAGTGAACCGAGACCCGGGGTGAGCAGGTTGGCCGGATCGAAGCTGCCGAACGACAATCCCTCGTGCCCGCCGTGGATCAGCACCGCGGCCGACAGCACGAACAGGACGGCGACCTCGGCGGTGAGCAGCACCGCCAGGACCCGGGCGCCGATGTCCACCTTCAAATAGGACAGCACGGCCACGAGCACTCCCAGGACCAGGGCACACACCTGCCACGGCGCGGACCACCCGAGCAGGTCGCGCAGCGTCGTCGAGGCGAACAGCCCGGCCACCGCGACGAAACCGACCTGCCCCAGCGCGTAGGCCACGTACGCCACGAGTGCGGCACCCGTCCCGGCCAGCGGTCCCAGCCCCTGCCGGATGTAGACGTAGAACGCTCCGCTGCCGCGCAGGTGCCTGCTCATCGCGGTGAACCCGACTGCGAACACGGTGAACACGATCCCGGCGATCAGGAATCCTGCCGGCGCGACGACGCCGCCGAACAGGAACGCGAGTGCGGCGAACCCGGCCATCACGGTCAGCGGCGCCGCCGCGGACAACACGAAGAACACCAAGTCCCGCACACCGACGGCATCGGCGCGAAGGCTTGTTCCGGATGCGGTCCCGGCGTCCGGCGGCTCAGGCCCCATGACGGCCTCCTCGTCCTCGTTCCACGGGCCACCCTGCCCGGCGTTCGGCATAGCGTGCACAAACGTTTAAGCGAAGTCAATAGCAGCGATGAAACGTTTGCGCGATACGCTGCGGGCATGGCGAAGCCGACCTTGCGGGACGTCGCCACCGTCGCGGGTGTGTCGGTGGGCACGGTGTCCTACGCGCTCAACGGCAAAGGGCGCGTGGACCCGGACACCCGGGAGCGCATCCGCCGGATCGCCACCGAGCTGGGGTATTCGGCCGACCCGGTCGCGCGTGGCCTGCGCTCCGGCCGCACCGCGACGCTCGGCATGGCGCTCGGCACTGTCATCGGGCAGCGCCGCGACGACATCCTGTCGTTCGAGTGGTACGGCCGGGTGACCACGGCCGCGGCCCAGGCCGCGTTCGAGGCCGAGCACGGGCTGCTGCTGCTCCCGGCGGTCCATGACGCCGGGCAGCTGCGGCGGATGGCGTTCGACGGGTTGATCGTGGTCGAGCCGCGAGAGGATGATCCGCGCCTGGCCGCGATCGCCGGCACCGGCATCCCCACCGTCGCCCTCGGCCGGGACCCGACGGGCCTCATCGCCCACCAGGTCGCCCCGGACACCGACGCCGCGGTGACCGCGGCCCTGGACCACCTGGCCGCCCAGGGTGCGACCCGGATCGTGGCGCTTGCGCCGGACATGCCGTGGGAGTGGACCGAACGCTCGATCATCGCCTACCGGCACTGGTGCGTCACCCGCGGAGTCCAACCGGACACCGTGCGGGTGCCCGCGCCGGCGCAGCTGTCCGCCAGCACGATGTCGGAATCGGCACGGACGGCCGCGCTCGCGGTTCTCCGAGACGACCCGCCGGACGCGATCCTCGCACTGTGCCTGGGTTTCGGTGCCGGTGTCCTGGCCGCCGCGCGCGAACTGGGGCTGGGGGTACCGCACGACCTGTTGCTTGCCCAGGACAGTGACGAGCCGGCTCTGCACGCCACCGACCCACCGATCACCGCAGTGGATCTGTTTCCGGAGGCACAGGCGCGCACCGCGGTCACCATGCTCCTTGAACTACTCCGCGGCGGCCGTCCCACGCGGGAACTGAACACCCCCATCGAACTCCGCACGCGCTCCAGCAGCCGGAGCGGGCCCGGATAGGCCCGGTACAGACCATCACCGGCCGCAGTACCGTCGCGGAGGCCAGTGCCGCGGCGGTGGTGTCGGGCCAGGGGTGATTGACCAGCGACTCGGCGACTGCAGGGTCAGTTCCGAGGCAGGGCGAACCGGGGCTTAGAGGTTGTCTCATGTGGTGAGTTTGCGGAGTCTCTTGTAGCACGTGAGGCTGGCTCCGAGAATGAGGAAGGCAAGGAAGTGCTCAGCTTTGCGTTCGTAGCGCAACGTGAGGCGCCGGTATCCGGTGAACCAGGCCATCGTTCGTTCGATCACCCAGCGGTGCCGGCCGAGCTTGTCCTTGGATTCGATGCCTTTGCGGGCGATGCGGACCTTGATGCCGCGGTCGCGGACCCAGCGCCGCAGGCCGGGCTGGTCGTAGGCCTTGTCGGCGTGCAGCTTGGCCGGCTTGCGCCGCCGCGGACCACGACGGGACTTGATCGCCGGGATCGCCATCACCAGCGGTCTGAGGGCGTGGCTGTCGTGGGTGTTGGCCGCGGAGACGGCGACGGCAAGCGGCAGCCCGGCGCGATCGGACAGGGCATGGATCTTCGAGCCGGGCTTGCCGCGGTCGACTGGGCTGGGCCCGGTCAGAGATCCCCCCTTTTGGCCCGCACGCAGGCACCGTCCACGATCGCGCGGCTCCAGTCGATGAGGCCCTGGCTGCCGAGCTCGTCCAATAGCGCATGATGCAAGCGTCGCCACAGCCCGGCTTTGGTCCACTGACCGAAGCGGCGGTGCGCGGTTTGGAACGGCACCCCGAACGACGGCGGCAGATCCCGCCACGCACATCCACTGGTCAGCACATACACAATCGCCGTGAACACCGCGCGAGCGTCCACCGGCGCCGTGCCACCACCCTGCGGACGCGGCGCGAATACCGGGATCAACGGCTCCACCAACGCCCACAGCTCGTCCGGCACCAACCGCAGCGACAACCGATCCACCACAGCCAAGATCATCGCTTACCAGCGCCCGATCACCACGTAAGACACGCTCTTACCGACCATTTGATCCGACCGGAAGCAGTAGCGTTCGATCATCGAGGTGCTTTCATCAGGGTAGGTGAAGGAATACGAGCAGTCCGCGCCCGCGGGCAGGGGAAGTTCGACTTCGCGCGTCGCTCGGCGGGCCGGCGATTCGTGCGGTACACCAGGCAAGAACGCCGTCGACCTGACCGCTTCCGCCGCGGAGGCCGAGACGGCGGCAGCCTGTGGAAGCCAGCCTCTGAACAAACGGAAGCACCGCGCCGAAGCCGACATTTACCGGACAAGCCGAGGCGGCGACGTCCCAGATCTGGCACGATCAAACCGATTACATAACGAAGCCTCGGGACTGGGCCTGGCCGACCTGGCGCCAGCGCTGCCAAGCACGCGCCCAGCAAGCCCGCTACCAGCGCAGACATGCCGAACACTGCGAAGTGCGGCTGGAGTACCAACTGCCGTTGCCGCCGGCGAGCCTTGAGGCGCGCCGGACTTCGGTGGGCCGATCACTCCTTTTAGGACACGTGCGTGAGAATGAGCGCATGAATCTCCTGCTCCTCGCCGGCGCCCTCGCCATGGTCATCCGGTCGCTGGCGGCGGCCCGGCTCGACCGGTGGAACCTGGGCGCGCCGGTGGTGATGGTGCTGGCCGGTGTCCTCGTCGGCCTGCTGTACGAGAACTCGATCGCGGCCGTGCTGAACACCGAGGCCGTGCAGCACGTCGCGGAGATCATCCTCGCGGTGCTGCTGTTCGTCGATGCCACCGAGGTGCGTGGCGGCCGGCTGTGGGGCGGTTATCCCGGGCTCGTGGCCAGGGTGCTTTTCGTCGCCCTTCCGGTGAGCCTCGCATTGGCGGCGCTGCTGGGCTGGCTGCTGTTCCCCGGCCTTCCGTGGGCCGTGCTGCTGCTCATCGCCGGTGTCACCATGCCGACTGACTTCGCTCCGGCGGAGCAGCTGGTGCGCGACCGCACGTTGTCGATGCGGGTGCGCAGTGTGCTGAACGTGGAAAGCGGCTACAACGACGGGATCGTCTCACCTCTGTTCCTGTTCGCGCTGATCCTGGCCGGCGACCACACGCAGCAGCGGACGCCGCTCGACGCGCTCGCCACCGCGCTGCCGTTCGCCGCGAAAGCCCTGGTCGTCGGGGTCGTGCTCGGCAGCCTCCTTGCCTGGCTGCTGGACCGCGCGCACCGCGCCGGATGGGTGACGGCCCAGTCCGGGCGCCTCGTGGTGCTGCTGGCACCGTTGCTGACCTACGCCGCGACCGTCGCCATCGACGGCAACGGCTTCGTCGCCTCGTTCGTCTGCGGCACCGCCTTCCGCTACCTGCACCGGCTGCTCAAGGCCCGCCGGGTCCGCGACGGCCGGGCCGACCGCGCGGAGGTCCGGGCCGACGCCCTGGGCAAGGACCTGCACCTGCTGGAGGACGTGACCACGGTGCTGACCACGACCATGTGGTTCGTCGTCGGCATCGCGGCCATCCTCGCGTTCACGCTGGGTGTCTCGTGGCAGGTCGTCCTCTTCTGCGCCGCGGTGCTCACCGTGGTCCGCGTGCTCCCGGTACTCCTGTCGCTGGCCGGGTCGAAGCTGTCCACTCGGGAGCGTCTGCTCGTCGGTGCGCTGGGACCGCGCGGCACGACCACGATCGTGTTCGGGCTCCTGGCGTTCAACAAGCTGCCCGAGGGGCCCGCCGCCGACACGATCCTGGTCATCACCGTGGTCTGCGTCCTGGGCAGCGTGGTCCTGCACGGTATGGGTGCGAAGCCGCTGACGCGCCTGCTGACCCGCCGCTGAGGCTGCCCGGGCCGCCGGGTGGCGGTGCGGGGCCAGTCACCCGGCTGGGCCGTCCGGCCGGTTCACCGGTACCGCCCGCCAGTTCCGTCGCCGACGATCGAGGAGCCGGTTCCTGCTGGAACCGTGTTCTTCAGGCAACGACCACGGAATATGGAGCTGTTTCCCGTGCGCACCTCGATCGACCGCGCGACCTGGCGGATGCTGGCGGGCTACGTCCGGCCACAACGGCGGACCGTCCTCTTCGGAGGGTTGCTCGTCCTGCTGGGCGGGCTGGCCGCGGCCGCCCAGCCGCTCGCGGCGAAGACGCTCGTCGACGAGCTGGGAACGGGCGGGGTCATCACCGGTCTGCTGGTGCTGCTCGTCGGTCTTGCGCTCGCCGGGGCAGCGGTGCGGATGGCCGGTGACTACCTGCTCGAGCGCGCCGCGGAGTCGGTCGTGCTGGTCGCGCGGAAGCGGTTCGCCCGGCGGGTGCTGCGGCTGCGGGTGCCCGCCGTGCAGCGCGCCGAACCGGGGGATCTGCTGTCCCGGTTCACCAGTGACACGACCCTGTTGCGCGAGGTGTGCACGCACGCGCTGGTGGGCCTGGTCACCGGTGCGGTGACGACCGTGGTGATGGTCGTGCTGATGGGGACGATGGACCTTGCCCTGCTCGGCGTGACCGCGGCCGTGCTGCTGGTCGTCGGCCTGCTCGCCCTGGCGGGCATGCCGATGATCGAAAAGGCGACCCGCGCCGCCCAGGAGGCGGTCGGTGACACGGGGACGCGGATGGAGCGGGTCCTGGGCGCCTTCCGGACCGTCAAGGCCTCGGGTGCGGAGGCCCGGGAGACGACGGCGATCGAGGAGGGGACCGAACGCGCGTGGCGCGCCGGTGTCCGCTCGGCGCGCTGGGAGTCGCTGGTCCACGGCTCCAACGCGCTCGCGATCCAGGCGTCGTTCCTCGCGGTGCTCGGTGTCGGTGGCGCGCGGGTGGTGACCGGCGCCATCCCGTTGTCCACTTTGGTGGCTTTCCTGCTGTACCTGTTCTACCTGGAGGAGCCGATCGGTCAGCTCCTGCACGCGGGCAGCAGGCTGCAGATCGGGCTGGCGGCCGTGCGCCGGCTGTCCGAAGTGGAGCAGATGCCCGCCGAACCGGCACCGGCCGGGAAGACCGTCGGCGGCCACGACGCTGCCGGGCTGGTCTTCGAGGACGTCCGCTTCCGCTACGGCCCGGACTCCCCGGAGATCCTGCGTGGTGTCGACCTCGAGATTCCCGCCCGGGGCATGACGGCGTTCGTCGGGGCCTCCGGCGCCGGGAAGTCCACGCTGTTCGCGCTGCTCGAACGGTTCCACGAACCCTCGTCGGGCCGGATCCGGCTGGACGGTGTGGCTCTCACGGATTGGGAGCTGACCGCCCTGCGTGCCTCGATCGGGTACGTCGAGCAGGATGCACCACTGCTGTCCGGAACGCTGCGTGACAACCTCGTCTACGGCCGTCCGGAAGCCACCGACGAGGAGGTCCGGGAGGTGCTGGTGCAGACCCGGTTGGACGGCCTCGTGGATCGGCTGCCGGCCGGTCTGGCCACGCCGATCGGACACCGTGGCAGCATGCTTTCGGGCGGTGAACGGCAACGGGTCGCGCTCGCTCGTGCGCTCCTGCGCCGTCCTCGTCTGCTGTTGCTGGATGAGATCACCTCGCAGCTGGACGCGGTGAACGAGCTGGCGATCCGGGACGTGGTCACGGCCGCGGCCGAGACCACGACCGTGCTCGTGGTGGCCCACCGGCTCTCGACGGTCACCCGCGCCGACCGGATCGTGGTGCTGGACGAGGGAACCATCCGGGCGACCGGCACCCACGAGCAGCTCGTGGCCGGTGATCCCTTGTACGCCGAGTTCGCCGCCACCCAGCTGCTCACCGGAGACAATGCCGTTCAGCGGACTGCCGGATAGTGTTTGCGCGTGTCCAGCAGACTCATGAATGACGTCTCCGTCCGGATTCCCGGGCCGGGCGGGCGATCGCGGCTCGGCGCGGTTCCCCGGGTGTTCGCCACCGCGCTGGGCGTGATCGCCGCCCTGTGCGTTCTCTCGGCGGTGAGCGCCGCGCTGGGTCGCGGCTTCCAGCCCGTGCGGCAGTTCATCGACGACTCCGTCTTCCCGGCGCCGCCGAACGTCGCTTACGGCCTGTTCCTCGCGCTGCTGGCAGGGGCGTTGGCGCGCCGCAAGCGGGCCGCCCGGACGGTGCTGGGCTGCCTGCTGCTGGCTCAGGCGGTGCTCAGCGCGATGACCGGGTTGCTGGTGGTGCTGGCCCCCGACGAGTTCCTGGTCGACGACGACGGGCAGCCGCTCGCGCTGAAGGGCTGGGACCTGTGGTCGCTCTGGCAGTCCGGGGTGATCGCGGTCGTGGCGCTGGTCGTCCTCCTGGCCGCGAAACAGGAGTTCTACGGGCGGACGCGCAAAGCGGCGCTGCGCAAGGCGATCCTGGTGTTCGCCGGGCTGCTCGGGGTCTCGATCCTGCTCGGCGGCGTGCTGGTCCAGGTGTTCCCCGGCTCGCTGCGGTCGGTGGGCGACCGGTGGAGCTGGGCGGTCGAGACCGTCATCGGCGGCGCGATCCAGCTGGACATCACCCGGGTGGGTGACGCGCCGGGCTGGGTCGCGCTGTCGGTGTCGCTGTTCGGCGTGGTCTCGCTGTTCGCCGCGCTGCTGTGGATGCTGCGCGCGCAGCGGATGACGTCGCTGCTGACGACCGACGACGAGATCGCCGTCCGCAGGTTGCTCGCCGAGCACGGCGAACGCGATTCACTCGGCTACTTCGCCACCCGGCGGGACAAGGCCGTGGTGTTCGCCCCCTCGGGAGAGGCGGCGATCACCTACCGCGTCGTCGCCGGGGTCTGCCTGGCCAGTGGCGACCCGCTCGGCGCGCCGGACGCGTGGCAGCCCGCCATCGCCCGCTGGCTGGCGATGTGCGCCGAGTACACCTGGAGCCCAGCGGTGATGGGTGCCGGGGAGGAAGCCGCCGAAGCGTACGTGCGGGCCGGGCTGAAGGCGATCGAACTCGGCGACGAAGCGATCCTCGACGTCACTGCCTACACCCTGGCCGGGCCGGACATGCGCCCGGTGCGCCAGGCCGTCACCCGGATCGAGCGGGCCGGGTACACCGCGCGCGTGCGCCGGCACGCCGACATCCCGCCCGAGCAGCTCGCCGCCGCGGCCGCACTGGCGGACCGCTGGCGCGACACCGATACCGAACGCGGCTTCTCGATGGCGCTCGGCCGGCTGAACGATCCCACCGACGGGCAGTGCGTGCTGGTCGAAGCGCTCGATGCGGCCGGGAACGTCCGGGCTCTGCTGTCGTTCGTGCCGTGGGGCCGGACCGGGCTTTCCCTCGACCTCATGCGCCGTGACCGCGATGCCGACAACGGCCTGATGGAGTTCATGGTCAGTGCGCTGGCCGCCGGTGCGCCCGCGCTCGGCGTCCGGCGGGTGTCGCTGAACTTCGCGGTGTTCCGCGCGGTGTTCGAAGAGGGCGCGCGGATCGGCGCCGGCCCGATCCTGCGGGCTTGGCGGCGGCTGCTGCTGTTCTTCTCCCGGTGGTGGCAGCTCGAATCGCTCTACCGGTCGAACGTCAAGTACCGCCCGCACTGGGAGCCACGCTTCCTGATCCACGGGGACCGGCGCGACCTGGCGCGGGTCGGGCTCGCCTCCGCCATTGCCGAAGGCTTCCTCGGCCGCGGGTCGACCGCTCCCGCCCACGACGGCGACCCGGCGCTGCTGGCCGCCGTCCGCGACGCCGGGAGCGCCGGGCCGGCCGTCGAGGACCGGCCCGTGCCCGCCTCCGAGCAGACCCGGATCCGGCTGGCCAAGCTCGACGGACTGCGGGCCCGCGGCGTCGATCCCTATCCCGTCCTGGTGCCCCGCGACACCACGCTCGCGGAGGTGGCAGCGCGCTTCCCGGACCTCGAACCGGACACCCGCACGGGGGAGCGGGTCGCCGTCACGGGCCGGGTCATGCTGATGCGCGACCACGGTAAGCTGTGTTTCGCGACGCTCCGGGACTGGTCCGGTGACCTCCAGGTCATGCTCGCGGCACCGGACACCGCGGAGGGAGACCTCCGGAGCTGGCGGGCGGACGTCGACCTCGGCGACCACGTCGCGATCCGCGGCGAGGTGATCACCTCCCGGCGCGGCGAGCTGTCGATCCTCGCCGAGAGCTGGACGCTGGCGGCGAAGTGCCTGCACCCGTTGCCCGACAAGCACTCCGGTCTCACCGATCCCGAAGCCCGCGTGCGGCAGCGCTACCTCGACCTGGTCGTCCGACCACGCTCGCGTGAGCTGCTGCGCGCCCGCGGCGCGGCGGTCCAGGCACTGCGGGCGACGTTGCTCGGCCGGGACTACCTCGAGGTCGAAACGCCGATGCTGCAGCCGGTGCACGGTGGTGCGAACGCCCGGCCGTTCGTCACGCACATCAACGCCTACGACATGCGGCTCTACCTGCGGATCGCCCCGGAGCTGTACCTGAAGCGGCTGTGTGTCGGGGGAGTGGAGCGGGTTTTCGAGCTCGGCCGCACGTTCCGCAACGAAGGCGTGTCCTACAAGCACAATCCCGAATTCACGATGCTGGAAGCGTACGAGGCCTACGCGGACTACACGGTCATGCGGGCGCGCTGCCAGCAGCTGATCAAGGCCGCCGCCTGCGCCATCCACGGCAGCGAAACGGCCGGAGAGCTGGACCTCTCCGGCGACTGGCCGGTCGTGCCCGTCCACCATGCCATTTCCGAAGCCCTCGGCGAGGAGATCACCAGCAGCACACCGGAAGCCCGGTTGCGGCAGCTGTGCGACACCGCCGGGATCGTCCACAATCCACAGCGGACACGCGGTGCGGTCGTCCTCGAACTGTACGAACGCCTGGTCGAGGAGCAGACCGCCGGACCGGTGTTCTACACCGATTTCCCCGCCGACGTCTCCCCGCTCACCCGCCCGCACCGCGACGACCCGGCGCTGGCCGAACGCTGGGACCTCGTCATCAAGGGCACGGAAGTCGCCACCGCCTACTCAGAACTCGTCGACCCGGTCGAACAACGCCGCCGGCTCGTCACCCAATCGCTGCTCGCCGCGGGCGGCGATCCCGAGGCGATGGAAGTCGACGAGGACTTCCTCACCGCGCTCGAATACGCCATGCCGCCCTCCGGCGGACTCGGACTGGGCGTCGACCGGCTCGTCATGCTGCTGACCGGCACCACGATCCGCGACACGCTGGCTTTCCCGCTGGTCCGGCCGGAATGAGGACGTGTGTTCAGTTTTTCGCGAGCCGGCCGCCGATCCACCAGCCGAGTTCGATCAGGACCACGCCCGCGGCGGCGCAGCCGAGCGCGGTGAGCGTGTGGCCGGCGTTGCCGGGGTCCAGCAGGAACAGCCGCTGCGTCACCGGCAGGACGAACATCAGGCCGGACACGACGGCCATCGCGGCGACCAGGCCGGCCTTCCACCACGTGTAGGGCCGGGCGATGATCCCGAGCACCCACAACGCGAGTGCCATCAGCGTGATCAGTGCCGTGGTGCTGGCCTGCACCTGCGTGGTCTCGCCGCTGCCGATGCCGGGGTGGACCAGGAGGTAGGCGGTGAAGGAGGCCACGGCGATCACCACCCCGGCCGGGATCGCCATCCGCAGTACCCGGCCGACGAAACCGCCTCGGGCGCGGTCGTTGTTGGGGGCCAGCGACAGCACGAACGCGGGCAGGCCGATGGTGAACCAGCCGACGATGGTGACGTGCCGGGGCAGGAACGGGTAGGGCACGGCGGTGAGGCCGATCAGGCCGGGGACGCCGACGATGAGGGCAAGCAGTACCGAGTAGACCGTCTTGGTGAGGAACAGGTTGGCGACCCGCTCGATGTTCCCGATCACCCGCCGTCCCTCACCGACGACCTGGGGGAGCGTGGCGAAGGCGTTGTCCAGCAGGACGATCTGCGCCACCGACCGCGTCGCCGGGCTGCCCGCACCCATCGCGACGCCGACGTCGGCGTCCTTGAGCGCGAGGACGTCGTTGACGCCGTCGCCGGTCATCGCGACCGTGTGCCCCCGCGACTGCAGCGCGGCGACCATGGCCCGCTTCTGGGCGGGCGTGACCCGCCCGAACACCGTGCCGCGCTCCACCTCGGCGGCGAGCGCTTCGGGATCCTCAGGCAGGGTCCGGGCATCGACCGGGGCGTCGGCCCCGGGCAGGGACAGAGCGCGGGCCACCGCACCCACCGAGACGGCGTTGTCGCCGGAGATCACCTTGACGGCCACGCCCTGGGCGGCGAAGTAGTCCAGGGTCTCGCGGGCGTCACCGCGGATCGTCTGCTCCAGGACCACCAGCGCGACCGGGTCCACCTCGCCCGGTGCCTCCGGTGCGTCGAGGCCGGTTGCGGCCCGGCCGAGCAGCAGCACCCGCAGGCCCTGCGCGCCGATCCGCTCCGCCTCTCCGCGCTCGGCCGAACCGGCGGCCAGCAGTACGTCGGGAGCGCCGAGCACCCAGTCGCCGTGTTCGCCGAAGCCCGCACCGCTCCACTTGCGCGCCGAGGAGAAGGGCGCGACCGTCTCCGCGGTCCAGTCGAGCGCCGGCGGGCACGCCTGGGCGATCGCCAGCAGGCTCGCGTTCGGTCGGGGGTCGGCGGCGGCCAGCGCGGCGAGCACGAGTTCGGGGGCGACGTCACCGTCGCCGAGCGGCCGGATTTCGGAGAGCCGCATGGTGTTCTCGGTGAGCGTGCCGGTCTTGTCGGCGCACACGACGTCCACCCGCGCCAGGCCCTCGATCGCCGGCAGCTCGTTGACCAGGCACTGCCGCCGGCCCAGCCGGACCACGCCGACGGCGAACGCGACCGAGGTCAGCAGGATCAGGCCTTCGGGCACCATCGGGACGAGTGCGGCCACCATGCCGCGAAGCGCGTCGGGCAGGGCTTGCGAGCCCGCGAGCTGGTTGTAGATCGACAGCGCCCCGGCCGGGATGAGCAGGTAGGTGATGACCTTCAGGATCGTGTCGATGCCGGAGCGCAGCTCGGAGTCCGCGAGGGTGAACCGTCCGGCCTCCTCGGCGAGCTTCGCCGCGTAGGCTTCCCGCCCGACCTTTGTCGCGCGGTAGGCCGCGTTGCCCGCCACCACGAAACTGCCGGACATCACCGGGTCGTGCGGGTGCTTCACGACCGGATCCGATTCGCCGGTGAGCAGCGACTCGTCCACTTCCAGGGCTTCGGCCGCCAGGACGGTGCCGTCGACGACGATCTGGTCGCCCGGGCCGACCTCGATCACGTCGTCGGCGACCACGTCGGCCGGCGCGAGGTCCCGGCTCACGCCGTCCCGGCGCACCCGCGGCCGGACCTGGCCGACGATCGCCAGCCGGTCCAGTGTCCGCTTCGCCCGCAGCTCCTGGACGATGCCGACGACGCTGTTGGCCACGATCAGGCCGGCGAACAGCCCGTCGAGCAGGTAGCCGGTCGAGAAGATGATTACGGCCAGCACCGCGAAGATCGCGTTGATCCGGGTGAACACGTTCGACCGCACGATCTCGCCGGTGCTGCGGCTCACCCGGGCGGGCACGTCGTTGGTCCGGCCCGCGGCGACCCGCTCGGCCACCTCGGCGGCGGTCAGTCCACCTGCGACCTCGTCGACGAGCAGGCGTGCATCTCCTGACATAGCCGCGACCGTACGCAAACTCCGGCTCGTCCGGGCGGCCGAGCCCACGAACGGGTGTGGAACCAGCCGACCGGCGGGGGGACATCCAGCCGGGTAGGGGGTGGTTCCGGACGCCCGGCGGCTGGGCGGACCGGGAAGACCCCACGACACTGGAACACGGCGCTCACCGAGCGCGCAGTGCACCCCCATCCGTCCCCGGAGGAGACCCATGTTCAACCGGATGCTGAGCCGCTTCGGCATCGGTGGCCCGTCCGTCGACACGGTGCTGGACTCGCCGCACGCCGCGCCCGGCCAGCCGATCACCGGGCAGGTGCACATCCGGGGTGGCACCGCGGACGCCGAGATCGGCCAGGTCGTGCTGGCCCTCGTCGCCCACGCCGACGCGGACCACGGGTACGGCGGCGATACGGAGTTCTTCCGGCTGGTCGTGCAGCAGGAACTGCGGGTGCCGGCGGGGCAGCCCGTCTCGATCCCGTTCCGGCTGCCACTGCCGTGGGAGACGCCCGTCACCGCGGTCGACGGCGCGGCCCTGCCCGGCATGCGGGTGGGCGTGCGCACCGACCTGCTCGTCGAAGGGGCGCCCGACAAGGGGGACCTCGACCCGGTGCTGGTGGGCCCGCTGCCTTCGCAGAACAAGGTGCTGGACGCGTTCGGCGTGCTCGGATTCACCTTCCGCGGCGCCGGCGTCGCTCCCGGGCACCTGCCGGGCGTGTCGGGCGAGCTCGGATTCCACCAGGAGCTCGAGTTCTTCGCGCCGGCCCAGTACGCGGGCAGGGTGAACCAGGTCACGGTGACCTTCGTGGCGAACCCGGACGAGCTCCACGTGATCCTTGACGCCGACAAGCGCGGCGACACGCCCGGCCACCTCCGGCTCGCGCACGAGGAGGCGCAGAACATCGACTGGGCGGGGCCGGTCAGCGGCTGGCTGGCCCAGGTCGCCGAGCGCAGCCCCGGGTACCCGACCTTCGACGGCGACCCCGGCTACGGCGGACAGCAGGGGTACGACGACCACCACGGCCGGCGGCGTGGACCCGGTATGGGCGGCATGCTCGCCGCGGGTGCGGCCGGCGTGGCCGGAGGCATGGTCCTCGGTGGGGCCGCCGAGGAGTTCTTCGGCGACGACGAGGGATGACCTGACCACCGCCGTGAGCCTCCCCGATCTCGCGGCGGTACCGCGCGGCAGGCGTCGCCACCCCCCGGACGCCTGCCGCGCACCCCTCGGCCAATGAGAAAGCAGTGCGAGCCTGCCGAACACCCGATGGGACAAGCCCCGGCCGTGTGCCGGTTGTCCATTGAGGACATTGAATTCCGGGATGACGAAGCGAAGAACCGCCGACGAACGGAACGCATGATCAGCCCACTGGACCTGTCTCTGATCTCCGGGCCGATCCCCGTCGTCGCCACCGTTGCCGGCGCGGTCGCGTTGCTCTGCCTGGCGGTCCGGAAGGATCGCCGGTGGTGGATCCGGCTTCTCCCGGCCGTCGTACTCGTGTGTGCGGTGGTCGTGGCCGGGGCGACCTACCTGGTCGATCACGTGTGGAAGCCGTGGCCGGAGCCGTTGCCCCCGGTCCTGGCGGTGTGGGCGGCCGCGACGCTGGTCGCCGGCTGCCTGGCGGTCGCGCGGCTGCGCGCCGGACGGTGGTACCGGCGTGCCGGGCGAGTACTGCTGGCGCTGGTCGTGCTGGCGAGCGCGGGCACGGCTGCGAACGCCTACTTCGGTTTCTATCCGACCTCGCGCGCGGCGCTCGAGGTGTTCGCGAACAACCGGGTCGGCCTCGATGCGGCCGCGCGGCCGCCGTCGAGCGTGGTCGAAGTGCCGGCCGGCGGCAAGCTCGCCGACGTGTGGCGGAAGCCCGCCGATCTGCCGGAGAAGGGCACGGTGTCGGAAGCGGCGATCCCCGGTGCGTTCAAGGCCCGTCCGGCGTGGATCTACTTGCCACCCGCGTACGCGGTGAACCCCCGGCCGCGGCTGCCGGTCCTGGTGCTGCTCGCGGGACAGCCGGGTTCGCCGCGTGACTGGTTCGACGCGGGCCGGCTCGCCGAGCGCCTGGACGCGTTCGCGCGTGCGCACGACGGGCTGGCGCCGGTCGCGGTGGTGGCCGACCAGCTCGGCGCCCGGATGGCGAACCCGCTGTGCCTGGACTCGAAGCTGGGGCAGTCGGAGACGTACCTGGCTCGTGAGGTGCCCGCCTGGATCAGGCAGCGGCTGACGGTCGACGAACGTCGCGAGGCCTGGACGATCGCGGGTCTTTCGCAAGGGGGGACGTGCGCGCTCCAGCTCGCCGTGCGCGCGCCGGAGGTGTACGGGAACTTCGTCGACCTCAGCGGGCAGCGCGAACCGTCGCTCGGCACGCGATCGCAGACGGTCAAGGCCGCGTTCGGCGGCGACGAGGCGGCGTTCACCCGCGTCAACCCGATGGACATCCTCGCCCGGCAGCGGTTCCCGCACACCGCGGGCGTGATCGTCGCCGGCCGTGACGACGCGGTCTACCGCACGGCGGCCGCCGAAGTGTTCCAGGCCGGCCGCCGGGCCGGCCTGGACCTGCAGTGGAAGGAACTGCCGGGAGGGCACGACTGGACCGTGTGGCGCTCGGGCCTCTACGACTCCTTGCCCTGGCTCGCCGTGCGCACCGGCCTGAGCCGATGACCACCACGAGTACCGGCCGGTCCGGGGAAACGAGAGCCATGAGGACACGATTGGGTGATTCGAAAGCCGATGACGCCGAGAAGACCGCGCTCGCCCGCGGAGCGGTCCGGATCAGCCGGCAAACCGGCCGCCTGATCCGGACCGCTCCGCTGACGTGCGTGTTCCTCGTCGCGTTCTGGACCATCGGCGCGCTGACGGGTGGGTTGGGCGGACCGGACGACGAGTTGCTCACCCGCGTCGGTGCCGGCACCGACAGTCCGCTGTGGACAGTCCTCTCTTCGGCGCTGTGGGCCATGGACCTGAAGGGCTACCTGGCGACCACTGCGCTACTGCTGGTGTTCGGCACGCTGGCCGAGCGGGAGTTCGGTACCCTGCGCACGGCCGCGATCTTCCTGGGCTCCCACGTCGTGGGCGTCTTCCTGGGGCTGGGACTGGTGGTGTTCGGCAGCGACCTGCAGCCGACCTGGCTCGACTCGCTCCGGGGTGCGGTCGCGGCCGGTCCGTCGATCGGCGGGGCGGGGCTCGTACTGGCGCTGACGTTCCGGATGCCGTCGTTGTGGCGACGCCGCGTGCGGCTCATGACCGTCTTGTCGGTCCTGGTGCTCACGCTGTACTCGGGGTGGCTGGAAGACCTGCTGAGGCTGTCCGGCGGCGTGGTCGGCCTGCTGATCGGCGTGGTGTTCCTCCGGGGCGACGCGGCCCGCGAGCCACGGACCTTGGCGGAAGCCCGCGTTCTCGTCGGGCTCGTGGTGGCGGCCTCGGCGCTCGGGCCGGTGGTGGCGATGCTGTCGCCGTACCCGAACGGTCCGTTGTCGTGGTACTCCGACGTGGTGGCGGTCGCCCGGCCGGCGGCGGAGGACGTGACCTCGACGTGCGCCTCCGACGCGGTGGACCTGTGCCGCACGATGCTGATCCAGTTGTCCTACGGGCGCTTCCCGGCGCTGGTGATGTCGTTGCTCCCGGCACTGCTGCTGCTCGTGCTCGCGGAAGGACTGCGGCGCGGGCGGCGGTTCGCCTGGTGGTCGGCGCTGACGTTCAGCGTGGCGCACGCGGCGATCGTCGGCTGGTTCGTCGCGGACGCCGCACGGCTTCCCGCCGCCGGCGCGGTGGAGATCGGCTTCTCCTACGGAGTGCCCATCCTGGCACCGCTCGCCATCACCGCCGTGTTGCTGGCCACGCGCAGGCACTTCACCGTGAAGCTGCTCCGGCACGCGGTCACGAAATTCTGGCAGTTCACGCTGGGCAGCATCGGGTTGCTTTCGGCGCTGTACGTCTTCGGCGGCTTCCTGGTGCGTGACCAGTTCTCACCGGAACCGGGTTTCGCCGGGCTGCTCGCCGACCTGCCGAAGCGGTTCCTGCCGCCGGGCTACCTGCTCGGGCTGATCTCGACGGAGTTCAAGGCGGACGGGTTCCTCGGCACGGTGCTGTTCGAGTACACCGGCGTGGTGTTCTGGCTGATCGTGCTGACGGGCCTGCTGATGGCGTCGTGGCGCGCGTGGCCGTCCTCGTCGGAGGAGGAGACGGCACACGCCCGAGACCTGATGCGGCGGTACGGCGGGTCGTCCCTGTCGTACATGACGACCTGGCACGGCAACCAGTACTGGTTCACCCCCGACGGCGAGACGGTGATCGCCTACCGCGTGGTCGCCACCGTCGCCCTGGTCATCGGTGACCCGATCGGACCCGCGCCGGCCGCCGCCGTGCGCGGATTCGCGGAGTTCTGCCAGGAAAACGGCTGGACACCATGCCTCTACAGCATCACCGAGGACACGAAGGACGCGGCGGTGTCGCTCGGCTGGTCCGCGGTGCAGGTCGCCGAGGACACCGTGGTCGAACTCGGCACGCTGAACTTCACCGGCAAGAAGTGGCAGGACGTCCGCACGGCACTGAACAAGGCAGCCAAGGCCGGCATCACCGCCGAGTGGTGCACCTACGCCGACGCGCCCCACGCCATCACCGACCAGATCCGCGCCATCTCGGCGGAGTGGGTGGCGGACAAGGGGCTGCCCGAGATGGGCTTCACCCTCGGCGGGCTGCGAGAGCTCACCGGCGACGGCGTGCGGTGCCTGCTCGCCGTCGACGCCGACCGCACCGTGCACGGCATCACCAGCTGGCTGCCGGTGTACGCCGACGGCGAAGTCGTCGGGTACACCCTCGACTTCATGCGCCGCCGGGCCAGCGGTTTCCGCGGTTCGATGGAGTTCCTGATCGCCTCGGCGGCGCTGGAGCTGAAGACCGAGGGAATCCGGTTCCTCAGCCTGTCCGGTGCGCCCCTCGCCCGGCTGGACCGCGGCGAACGTCCTCGCGCACTGCAACGGGTGCTGGACTTCACGGGACAGGTGCTGGAGCCGGTGTACGGGTTCCGCTCACTGCTGGCGTTCAAGGCGAAGTTCCAGCCCGGCTACCGGCCGATGTACCTGGCCTACCCGGACCCGGCCGCACTGCCCCGGATCGCGAACGCGGTCGGCCGCGCCTACCTGCCCCAGGTCGACCTGAAGCAAGGCCTCCGCCTCGCCGCCAAGATGATCACCCGCTCGTGAGTGGCACGGCCGTGGCCGACCACTCACGAGCGGCGCCCGGAAACCGTCAGCCTCGGACCCGGTTCACCACTGTTCGCCGTCGTCCCAGCCGCCCGGGTCTTCGTGTCCTGCGGCACTGTGCTGCTCGCCGGCCGCGGCCTCGTGGCCGCCGAACGCTCCGCTCAGGCCTTGGAACAGCAGTGCGCCGCCGGCGACACCGGCTGCCGCGGCCCCGGCGGTCTTGAGGAAGCCACCGCCGGACCGGCCCTGCGGCGCGTTCGCCGGTGCGGCCTGGTCCCGGTTCTGGCCGAACATGCGGGACATGAACCCACCGCCCCCGGCCTGCGCGGGCGGCGGCGCGTAAGCGGGTGCCGGCGGGCCCCCGAAGGCAGGAGCCGCAGTCCCGTAGCCGGCCGGCGGGGCCCCGAAGGCGGGAGCGGCGGCCGGTGCCGGTGGCGCCGCCTGCAGCTCGGTGATCCGGGCCTGGGCGGTGCGCAGGGCGTCCTCCTGCACGAGGACGGCCTGGACGAGCAGGTAGAGCGCGTCCGGCTGCGCCTGGACGTACTGCGCGATCAGCTGCGCGGCCTCGGGGTCCTTCTGCACCGGCTGGGCCTGCCGCAGCCGGTTGGCCAGGCCGAGGATCAGCTCGCGGTCGTGGTTTTCCATGGGAGTTCCCTTCGTCGGTGCCCATGCTCGGCGCGGCCGCCGCGCGCGGACACCGGTGACCCGGCCCGAACTCCCCGCCGACCGGCTGCCGGCGCCCAGCCGACCGGCGGGGTACGGCTCGCCGGGCCCCGGATGGCGCACCGGTGCCGGGCGCGGCGAGACTGATTCCATGGTTCGAGTGATCGTCGTCGACGACGAGGAGCTGGTGCGCTCCGGATTCCGCCTCATCCTCCAGGCGGCGGGTGACATCGAGGTGGTGGCGACCGTCACCGGCGCGGAGGCGGTCAAGGAGGTCAGCCTGCACGCGCCCGACGTCGTACTGCTGGACATCCGGATGCCCGACGTCGACGGGCTGACCGTCCTGCGGCAGCTGCGTGGCTTGCGGACCCCGCCGGTCGTGGCGATGCTCACGACCTTCGATTCCGATGAGTACATCGCGACGGCGCTGCGTTCGGGTGCGGCGGGGTTCATCCTCAAGGACACCGCGCCCGAGCAGCTCGCCCAGCTGGTTCGCACCCTGGCTGCCGGGGGAGTGGTGCTCTCGCCGAAGGTCACCCGCACTGTGGTCGACGGCTATCTCGACTCCGGCGCGGGCTCGGCCGCGGCCACGCAGGTCGGCCGGCTGTCCGAGCGTGAGCGCGTCGTGCTCGTCCTGATCGCGGATGGACTGTCCAACACGGACATCGCGCAGCGGATCCACGTCAGCGTCGGCACGGTGAAGGACCACGTCTCCGCGATCCTGACCAAGCTGCAGGTGGGCAGCCGGGTGCAGGCCGCGCTCGTCGCGCAGCGCGCCGGGCTGCTCGAGGGCACCGAACGGTGACCCGGACCCGGGCGCTGCTCGCCGAAGCGGGCCTGATCGTCCTCGCTGCGCTGGACGCGGTGTTCAACCAGCCCACCGCGTACTGGGACATCGGTGTCGTCGTCCTGGCGGTCGGCGCGCTCCTGTTCCACCGGCGGTGGCCGGTTCCCGTTTTCGTGCTCACCCTGCCCGCGCTCGTCCTCGTCGGTTCCGTGGTCGCGACGCTTTTCGCGCTCTACGCGGTCGCAGTGCGGTATTCACATCGGGTGCTGCTCGTCGCCTGCGGGCTCGTCGCCGCGGTGGGGTACGTTTTCCCGGGGCTGGAGTTCTCCTACTCGCGCACCGACATGGTGCTCACCGTCATCTACGCGACCATGACGGCGGCGGCGCCGATCTTCTTCGGGCGGCTGGTCCACGCCCAGCGGGAACTGGCGCTGCGACTGGCGGACATCCGGGCCGCGCGCGAGCACGAACGTGTGCTCGATGCCCAGGCGATCCTGGCCGCCGAACGCAACCAGCTCGCTCGCGAGATGCACGACGTGGTCTCGCACCAGGTCAGCCTGATCGCCGTCCAGGCGGGCGCGATGGGGGTGTCCACCCGGGACCCGGAGCTGAAGGCGGCAGCCGACAACGTCCGCAAACTGTCCGTCGACACCCTCGACGAACTCCGGCACATGGTGAACCTGCTCCGCGCGTCCGGCAGCCACACCACCGGGCTCACCCCGCAGCCGACGCTGTCGGATCTGGACCGGCTGGTCGCCGGCAGTGGCATCGAGACCACCATGACCGGTGCCGCGCCCGAGGGCATCGACACCGCCGTCCAGCGCACCATCTACCGCACCATCCAGGAAGCGCTGACCAACGTCCGCAAGCACGCCCCGGGCAGCACCGCCACGGTTGACATCTCCCACGACGACACCGATCTCACGGTGACGGTCACCAACACTCCGCCGACCCGCCCGACGCTGGCGCTGCCCAGCGCCCACCACGGACTGGTCGGTATCCGGGAACGCGCTGCCCTGCTCGGCGGCACCGTCAGAGCCACGCCGACGAGCGACGGCGGCTTCCGGCTCGAGCTGCGCCTGCCCCGCACGAACGGGCGCCGTTGACATCGCCGAAATCGCGGCGCCGGCCGGGCCGATGGGAGGGTGGAGACATGACAGGCGAACGCGAGATCGAAGCCGTCGAGCAATGGTTCCGGCGCCGCGGGCTGCCTGCCGTGGTGCGCGGCCGTCCCGCCCAGCTCCTGGTCCGCACCGCCCCGGCGGTCGTGTTCATCGCGGCCTGGCAGGTATTGACCGCCGTGTTGTCCGCTGTGGACGGCGAAACCGACGCCGACTTCGACCGGCTGATGGAGAGCGACCTCTTCGCGCTCGGGTACGGCGGGCTGCTGCTGGGCCTGGTCGTCGTGCCGGCCCTCGGCTCCTGGCTCACCGCGCGATGGGTGCGGCGCAAGCTGGTCGGGCGCGGCGGGACCGGGTCCGCGGTGATCGTGGCGACGGTGTTCGTGGTCGTCGTGCCCGCCCTCGACCGGATCGTCGCGGGCAATTCGATACCACTCGGCTTGGTGACCCAGCTCGCGGTCCTGACCGGGCTCTTCGCGGCCGCGTTCGTCGGGGTCGGCTCGATCGTCGGCTGGGCGCTGCGGGCCGCGTTCCGCCAGCTGCGGCTGCTGGGCGAGCTGACCAGCCGGGTGCTCCCCTTGCTCCTGCTGTTCACCGTCTTCGGGTTCTTCACCACCGAGATCTGGCAGGTCGGCGCCGCGCTGCCGCGGGGGCGGATGTGGCTGATCGTCGGGCTCTTCGCCGTGGTCGCCGTGGTGTTCCTGCTCGCGGTGCTCAAGGCCGAAGTCACGACGCTGACCCAGTCGCACACGGCCCCGGTCGGCCTCGACAAGCTGCGCGAAACCCCGCTGGCGCCGCTCCTCACGGACGGCGTCCACGCCGAACGGCTGCCGCTGACGAAGCTGGAGCGGGCGAACATGATCCTCGTCCTGGTGCTGACCCAGGTACTGCAGACCCTCGTGCTCGCCACCGTGATGTTCGTCTTCTTCGTGGTCTTCGGGATCATCGCGGTCCAGCACTCGGTGATCAAGGCCTGGGTCGGCCGCGACCCTGCCAGCGGCACCCTGTTCGGCATCCAGCTGCCGATCCCGCAGGAGCTGCTGCACGTCTCCCTGTTCATCGCCGCGTTCTCCGGCCTGTACTTCGCCGCATCGACGGTGACCGACGCCAAGTACCGCAACGCCTTCTTCGACCCGCTCGCCGACCACCTGGCGGTCAGCCTGGTTGCCCGGGACCTCTACCTCGCCCGGCTTCCCGGCGCTCCGCGACGGGCCGAACCCGCCGCGGAGCACTGAACTCACCGGAGCTGCTGCACCACCTTCGTGACGGAGTTGAGCAGGTACTCCAGCGGGCCGCGCCGGAAGAAGCGGGACCAGATCCCGGCGAACACGATGGCCCCGAGGATGAACAGGAGCACCGGCACCCACGAATCCTGGGACTCGGTCCCGGTGGGCACCGACACCAGTGACGACACCACGAAGTGGCCGACGTAGGCCGTCAGGGACATGGTGCCGACGGCGATGATCGGTGCGGCCAGGCGGCGCAGCCACCGCAGCCGGTCGATGGCCACTGTCGCGCCCACGATCACGGTGATCGCCACGCCCACGCAGCCGATGATGTCGAACGTCATCCCGCTGTGCGGCCCGGCGGTCAACAACGTCCACGCCGATCCGGTGGCGTCGGGCGGCGCCAGGTCGCCACCGGAACCGAAGGACTTCGGCTCCGAACCCTGCGCCGAGGCTCCCCGCATCTCCGCGGCCTCCCGGACGCCGTCGAACAGCCGGCCCAGCAGCCAGGACGTACCGTAGGCGAACACGACGAGGGTGGGACCGAGTGCGGCCAGCCGCCGTCGCACGGTGGAGGCGGTCAGGTCGAGGCGGCCCAGCGCCATGCCGGCGATCACGAAGGCCATCCACGTCATCGCCGGGTAGAAGCCGGTGACCAGCAGATCCAGCAGTCCCACGCCGTCGATCCGGTCGAGCGGGTCATACGCCTTGAGGGCGGCCGTGACCGGTTCGGTGAGCAGCGACCGCACGCCGAACGCCAGCGGCGGCATGACGACCGCGAGCGCGGCCGCGATGATCGCCAGGGTCCTGGCCGGCAGCCGCACCAGGGGCAGGGCCAGCAGGAAGTAGAGGCCGTAGAAGGCGAGGATCACCACGCCGCCGTAGGCCATCGCCATGACGGTGCCCAGCGCCAGCAGGACCAGGGCCCGGATCGCGATCCGGGCTTTCGCCTGACGGCCGGCCAGGCCGGCCTTCGGCTCCAGACGGCCGGCGATCAGCATCAGCGAGAAGCCAGCGAGGGTGGCGAACAGGGCCGACGAGCGGCCTTCTGCCAGGCTTCGCACCCAGGCACCAACGCCGTCCACGGCCGACGCCGATGGCCCGATGTGGACGACGAACATGCCGAACACGGCCAGTGCACGGGCCAGATCCACCCCGACCAGGCGGGTCACCGAGGGGCCTGGCTGGTCGACATCGTCCGGTGGAGCGGCCGGCGGGGCCGGGGTGTCGTGTGGTGGCGGTGTCTGAGTCTTACCGAAAAGGTCGCCGGTCCGGTGGGCGCCGGCCATCCGGCAGGTTTCCGGATTCACCCCGCCGACCGGCCGGATTCGTTCAGCTGACCGGCATTGTCTGCTGCCGCCGATACGCACCGGAATGAATCGTCGGGACGAAGCGCAGCAGCTCGCGGAGGAGCTGCCAGGGCGTGGCCGACAATGCTTCCGGCTGGTCCGGCGGCTGGAGCTCGCCACCGTCTATCGAGCCGCGGCCGTCCTGCGCGCAGTCGACACCTGGACCTGGCGACGCGACCGTTTTACCAAGCGCAACGACACCGACGTCATCGATGATGTCAGCCCGCCTGGCCACCGTCCGGGGTGGGCAGGGCGCCGCTCTCGACGTTGAGATCGCGGTCGATGACACAGCTCGCGGGCGGAACGGGGCGATGAACGCATCGACTGCCATCGCGATGATCTACGCTGGTTCTCCGGCAGCCGGCGTTGCCACATCGGGCTGCTCGGCGCGGCCGAAGTCGGAGGGCGGGGACATGGCGTGGAGCACGCGACAGCTCGCCGAGCTGGCCGGCACCACCGTCAAGGCCGTGCGGTACTACCACCGGATCGGGTTGCTCGAGCTACCCGATCGAGCCCTCAACGGGTACAAGCAGTACCGAACGGCGCATCTCGCCAGGTTGCTCCGGATCAAGCGGCTGACCGAACTCGGATTCTCGCTCGGCCAGATCAAAGCCATGGAGGATTCGGACGCGGAGTCAGCGGAGGCGATCGATGTGCTCGACGCCGAACTGGCGGCCACCATCGAGCGCCTGCAGCGGATCCGCAGTGAGCTGGCGGTCATCCGGGAGCACCGGGTTCCCCCGGAACTTCCGGCGTCGTTCGGGGCGGTCGTCGCCGGCCTGCCGGAAAACGACCGGGCGATGCTCACCGTGTTCGCGGGGACCTTGGGACAAGACGAACTCGACGACCTGCGCCGCCTCATGGAAGATCCCATCGACAGTGCCGTCGATGAACAGTTCGATCACCTGCCCGCGGACGCCGACGATGCGACGATCGAGGTCCTTGCGGGCCGGTTGGCCGAGTCGATCCGGCAGAGTCACGCCCGGTTCCCGTGGATGGCGAACCCCGGCTCGGCAGGAACGCGCGGCACGGCGCTCACCGAGGCCGCGGTCGGGCCCGCCATCGTCGAGCGGTTGAATTCCGCTCAGCTCAAGACGCTCGTGCGCGCCCACGCGCTGGTCGAGGAGAACAGCTGAGCCCGGCTCTTCGTCGACGCTGTTCGGCGAGGCCGGACGGGTTCGTGCTCAGGTACCGGTGATGCCATGGTAGAGGATGCTCGTGCTGTTGTAGACGGCGTGAACGACGATCGGTGGCCAGAGGGAACCGGAGAACCGCAGCAGGAGTCCGTTGGCGAGCCCGACGACGAAGGCGAGCGGCATGATCGCGTTGATGCCGTGCGCGACGGCGAAGACGGCCGCGCTGACGATCACGCCTGCCCACGAGCCCCAGCGGAAGAGGAAGTTGGCGAACACGCCCCGGAACAGGGCTTCTTCGCCGAGCGGTGTCAGCAGACCGCCGAGCGCGATCGTGACCAGGAGGGAGAGCGGCCCGGCGCTCGCGGCGTCGCGGTAGCTCTGCTGCACACCCTCCGAGCCGGGGAAGAACGGGTCGAACACCGCTGAGACCGGCCAGCTCAACCCGAAGCACACGAGGCCGACGGCAACGCCCACGAGCAGCCAGCCGGCCCGCACCCGCCGCACACCGAACGGGCGCACGTCACGAAGGCGGAGGAGCACGGCCACCGCGAACGCGCCCAGCGGCGCGAGACCCGAAACGAGAAAGTTCGCTTGACCAGGGGATACCGGTGAGCCGTCAGGGAGCTTGACGGCGATCACCGATCCGGCCAGGTACAAGACCGCGGCGGCGAGAATCGCCATCCCGAGTTCGGGCCAGCCTGGTCGGCGGCGGTCCTGGTCCAGCGAGACTGTGTGCATTGCGTTCATGGCGAAGATCCTCACCCGTGCCCCAGGGGCAGGGTCAATCCCGACGGTCTCTCCGCCGGTGTGTCCGTACCTCTGACGGCACCGGGTTCAGCAGGCTGGCGACACCGACACCGACAGCGCGGACGGAGGTGGAGGGCCTCGCTGATCGTCGCCCGGCGCGGAATGAACGGGTTGCCGACGCCGACCACCCCCGAACTTCGGGTTGCTCAGCTGCCGGGTAGGGAGCGGGCCGACGTTGACGAGCGGCGCAGCGCCACGGAAGTTTGGAGCCACCCGCGCACCGACCCCCAGCCGACCGGTACGTGCACCTGGCCGGCCGCGGGCTTCCTCGGGATCGAAACTGGGGACGCGGGAGTGCTGCGCAACACGGGCGGGCGGGTGGACGGCCGGGTGATCGAGGACATCGCCTATCTGGCGGTGCGGCTCGGAGTCGGAATGGAAGTCGCGATCGTCCATCACACGCAGTGCGGCACCGGCCTGCTCGCCGACGCGGCGTTCCGCCGCTCGTTCGCGGATCGCACCGGAGGCGGCGACGCCGTGCTCGCCGAGCGCGCGGTGACGGACCCGGTCGCGACCGTGCGGCGCGACGTCGGGAAGCTCCTCGCCGACCCGCTGATGACCAGCGAAGTCCTCGCGTCGGTGTCGGGATACGTGCTGCGGCTGGAGACCGGACTCGTCGAGACCGCCGCCGAACCCGTTGCGCCGGCCGGCAGGTAGCCGAGCGGGAGGCGAGCGCCGACGGGTCAGTCGAGGATCGTCGCCGCCTGCCAGGCGCCGGGGCGCACGCCCGTCGCGTTCCGGAAGAACAACGAGAAGTTCGACGGGTCCGGGAACCCGAGCTCGCTCGCACACCGCGCCGCCGTGAGGCGGTCGTGGGCAAGCAGGCGCTTCGCCTCGAGCACGATCCGTTCCACGATGTACGCCTTCGCGGTACGTCCGGTGACCTGCTGCACCGCCCGGGTCAGCGTGCGCGGGGCGAACCCGAGCTTAGCTGCGTAGAAACCAGCGTCGTGGTGGGTCCGGAAATGCGCCTCGACGCTCGAGCGGAACAGCTGAAACGTCGGGTTCCCCGAGCGCGCCTCGGAACGCGGGGGCTCGACGCGGATGAGCAGCGCGGACAGCAGGATCTCGGGCAGCTCCGTCGACGGGTCCTCGGCCGAGGCGGCCGCCTCGAGGACGAGATGCCCGCGCGCCGCGTCGACGAACGGCCAGGCCTCGGCCGGAACCGGCCACCGGGCGACGAGATCGGGAGAAGCGACCAGTTCCCGCGTGCGGCGCGTTACCGGCGCGGTCGGGACGAAGAGCACCAGATGTCCCGTGATGCGGGCCGTGTCGTCCCAGCGGTGCACCGCGCCGGGCGGGATCCACACCGCGGTCCGCGCCGAGAGTGAGTGGGAGACGAAGTCGACCGTGACCGCGCCATCCCCGTCGTCGACCAGAGCGAGTACGTGGAAATCGGCTCGCTGCGTGCCGCCGTTGTTGGTCTCCCTGAGCCGTTCGAACGTCATCACCTCGACCGACGAGGCCCCGCGGTCGAGGGGCTGATAAGTCATGTGCCGGATCGCTGCCACGAGTCCAGTTTCCACCATCGGCCGTCCAGTCGCGCCGATGCCTCGTTCCGGGTACCGCGGTCCAATGGAGACACGGCGGAACCAGCCGGAAAGCGACCGAAGGATCCCTTGATGACCAGCACGCAGCAGCCTTCACTGCCCACATACGACCATCGGAGGGGCACCGGCCCGACCCTGGTGTTCCTCCACTACTGGGGCGGGTCCGCCCGCACCTGGGACCTGGTCGTGGACCGCCTGCCGGACCGCGACACGCTCGCGGTCGACTTCCGCGGGTGGAGCCGTTCGAACACGCTCCCCGGGCCCTACACGCTCCGCCAACTCGCCGACGACACCGTCGCCGTCCTCACCGACGCCGGAGTCGACGACTACGTCCTGGTCGGACACTCCATGGGCGGCAAGGTCGCGCAGCTCGTCGCCGCGACACGCCCCACCGGTCTGCGGGGGATAGTCCTCGTCGGATCCGGGCCGGCCAAGCCGGCCGCGGAGATCACCGCCGAGTACCGCCAGTTCCTCGCCCACGCCTACGACACCGAAGAGTCCACCGCTGCCGCGAGGGACACCGTCCTGACCGCCACCACCCTGCCGGCACGGGTCAAGGCACAGATCGGCACGGATTCCCGGGCCGGCGCCGAGGCGGCGCGCACGGAATGGCCGCTGCGCGGCATCGCCGAGGACATCACCGAACACGCCCGCATGATCAGCGTCCCGGCCCTCGTCATCGCCGGCGAGCACGACCGCGTCGAACCTGCCGAGGTGCTGCGCCGGAACCTCGTCCCCTACCTCTCCGGAGCGGAGTTCGCGGTGATTCCGAACTCTGGGCACCTCATCCCGGTCGAAGCCCCCGACCAACTCGTCGACGCGATCATCGCGTTCGCACCGGCCGCCTGACCGGCGATCCGCTCCAGCGTGGTTCCGCAACGCTGAAGCCGCGCATCGCGTCGTCACCACAGTTCCCTCCGACTCGAAGGCACGACCAGGACCGACACGACCAGGACCGACGCCAGCCCACCCTCGTCCTCGTCCTCGTCCTCGTCCTCGTCGTCGTCGTCGTCCTCGTCCTCGTCCACGGCGCGTTCGCGGACGCCTCCGGCTACCGTGGACTGATCACCGGCCTCGAAGCCGACGGCTTCACCGTCGTCGCCCCGCCTAACCCGCTGCGCGCGATCGCGTCCGACGCGGCGTCGATCCGGACCCGCGTCGCTGCCATCGATGGCCCGGTCGTGCTCGTCAGCCACTCCTACGCCGGCGCCGTCATCAGCCACGCCGTCGACGGCCTCGACAACGTGATCGGGCTGGTCTACCTGGCCGGGTCGGGCAGCAACGGCTCCAGCACCGCCCACTGAGCGTCGGTCAGGTCGAACCGCCCCACCGCCGCTAGGGTGTCCACGAGGTCTCCGGTATTCAGGTTCTTCTTGGTCGACGAACCAACTACCGGAGACCTCGCCTATTTCGGCCGCCGACACGCCCAGCACGGTCAACTCCAACTCAACCTGCTGGAGACGACTTCGATACAGGCCCTAGTCCCGTCGAACGACGCGCAGCTGGAACCCCAACCAAGAAAAGATTTCCGGAGTGAAAGCAGGACGAGACGCTTGCCCGCGGCCTCGCGGCGAGCACCGTGATCTTGGCCGTGTCGGCGACGCTGACCGCTGGAGCGAGTGCCGCGGCAGCGGCCGGTCGCGGGCTTCGAGCACGATCACCGAGAGGTGCCCCGGGGCCGGAGCTCGCGGGCCGGAGCGAGGCCGGCGAAACCGGCGCCCACGACGCTGACGTCAGCGCGTTCGCTCATGGCTGCTCCTCAAGGGCGGGGCGGCCGGCCGGAACGAGCGGGCGGGAGGTCGCCGCGCGAGTCCGGACCGGTGCGGTTTCGGGGAGGACGAGCAGGCACACCAGGCTCAGCGCGAGGAGCCCGGCGAGGTAGTAGCCGACGTTGTGGGCGTCACCGGTGCCGGCGACGATGCGGTTGGCGATCATCGGTGAGATGCCGCCGCCGAGGACGGCGCCGACGTGGTAGCCGACGCCCACCCCGGACTGGCGCTGCTCTCGCGGGAACAGCTCGGAGAAGTAGGTGTACATCGGGCCGAACAGGATTCCGGTGGCGGCGAAACCGAGGATCGTCGCGGTGTTGACCGCCGTGACCGTGCCCGTCGTGGCGATCGGGAACATCGCCAGCGCCGATGCCAGGGACAGCGCGGCGCCGGTGAGCATCACCGGCTTGCGGCCGATCCGGTCGGACAGCCACGCGGCACCGACGTTGGCCAGCGCGTGACCCAGCAGCGCGAGCATGGCGCCGTTGACGATGGGCTGACGCGGCAGGCCGAGCCCTTCCGGCGCGCGCGAGGTGGCGTAGGAGAGCATGAACGTCACCAGGGCGAACGTGCTCGCGGTCAGTCCGATGTTGACCCCGGCGATCAGCGCGAGCCGGCGCCAGTTGGTCCGGACGACGTCCGCCAGGGGCCGCTTCGCCCGGCCTTCGGCCGCTGCCATCCGCTGGAAGACGGGGCTTTCGCCGACGCCGCGGCGGACCCACATGCCCAGGACCAGCACCACGGCGCCGGCCAGGAACGGCAGCCGCCAGCCCCAGCTCGTGACGTCGTCTTCGGGCAGCAGCAGCACGAACGTGAAGGCGAGGTTGGCCAGGACCGTGCCGATCGGGGAACCGAGCGCCACGAAGGAGCCATACAGACCTCGACGGCGGTCCGGGGCGTGCTCGACGGCGAAGACCGCCGCCCCCGCGCTTTCCCCGCCGCGCGCGATCCCGTGCAGCAGGCGCAGCCCGACGAGCAGCAGCGGAGCGGCGACACCGAGCACGGCGTAGGGCGGCAGGACGCCCATCCCGAGGGTCGCCACGCCCATCAGGGTGAACGCCGCGAACAGCGCGGTCCGGCGGCCACGGCGGTCGCCGAGCCAGCCGAACGCCGCCGCGCCCAACGGGGCCATCAGGAAGCCGATGGCGAAGGTCGCGAGGCTCATGAAGGTGCCGAGCCAGGCGTCGCCGGTCTTGAAGAAAACCTGGCCGAACACGAGCGCGGCGGCGGTTCCGTAGATGGAGAAGTCGTACATCTCCAGCGAGGTGCCGACACCGGCGGCGAAGCCGAGGCGGAGGACGCTGGGCGGGTGCGCGTCGTTGCGCTGGGGAGGCATCGGAGTTCCTTCGTCAGGCGGGCAAGGGACTCCGCGGTCCCGCTTACTCTACTTTGGATGGATGACGGGCCAGTGCGGTGACCGTGATGTCCAAGTAGGGGAAGAGCGGGAGCGCGGAGAGCACGTCGTGCAGTTCGTCGTTCGACTCGACGTCGAAGACCGAGAAGTTGGCGTACTCACCGGCGATGCGCCACAGGTGCGGCCACTTGCCCGCGCGTTGCAACTGCTGGGCGTAGGCCTTCTCCCGGGCCACTAGGTCGGCTCGGGCGCCGGGGTCGAGGGTGGCGGGGATCTGGACGTCCATCCGGACGTGGAACAACATCGGCAAGTACTCCCTGAGCTTCAGTTCCGGACGGGGTCGAGGGCGAAGCCGTAGGAGACGGTCTCGCCGTCGTCCGCGGGCTTCGGCTCGAGGATCAGCTCCGGCTTGACGGCGGAGGCGATGTCGTCGTCGTTGTGCTCGTCGCCGGGGAAGTACAGCTGTGCGGTGAGCAACTCGTGGCCCGGGGCGGACACCTTGACGTGCAGGTGCGCCGGACGCCACGGGTGCCAGCCGGCGGCGGCGATGAGCTTGCCGCAGGCGCCGTCGGTCGGGATCTGGTACGGGGCGGGGCGGATCGTGTGGATCTCGAACCGGCCCTCGGCGTCGGTGGTGAACGTGGCGCGCAGGTTCCATTCGGGGATGCCGGGTGCGAACTGCGAGTAGAGCCCGTCCGCGTCGGCGTGCCACAACTCGATCTTCGCTCCGGCCAGCGCGGGGCCGTCGGTGGAGGTGACCTGGCCGGTCCACACCAGGGGAGTGCCGGGCTCGTCGGCGCGGGTGGGCACCGAGCCGCGCGCACCCTGCTCGGGGGCGCCGGGCACGTAGTACGGGCCTTCGATGGTGCCCCTGCTGCCCTGCCGGTGCTCGGTGGCGACGTCTTCGACGACGTGCTCGACCCAGACGTCGAGGAACAGCGGCCATTCGCCGGTCTCGCCGACGTCGATCAGCCATGCCTTGAGGGCATTGTACTCCTCGTAGGTGACCTTGTGGCGGCGGATGGTCTCGTGCACGGCCGAGAGCACTTCGCGGGCGAGCAGGTTGACCCGCTCCGGCGGGGTGCCCGCGCCCTGGGTGGTCTTGTCGGACTTGAACCGGTCGGTGGCATTGGCGCCGGAGCCGGCCGCGGTGGGCGCGTCGCGGTGGGTGGCGGTCATGGGATCCTCCTTGATCTTGGTTCAGTTGTCTTGGCGGTAGCGGGCGAGCTTGTCCGGGTCGATCTCGACGCCCAGGCCGGCGCCGGGCCGGATGGCCAGTTCGCCGTCGGTGATCTCGAGGGGCTCGGTGAGCAGGTCGTCGCTCATGTCGAGGAAGTTCGACAGCTCGCCGGCGCGGTGCGAGGTCAGCTTGAAGGCCGATCCGAACGCGACCGTGCACGCCGAGCCGAGCTGGCCGTCGATCTGGTTGCCCATGACGACTTCCAGGCCGAGCCCCTCGGCGAGGTGGTGGGTGCGCTGTGATCCGGTGAAGCCGGTGCGGGCCGTCTTGATGCTCACCGCCGTGGCCGAGCCACCGAGCACTTCGCGGGTGACGTCGGCCGGGGTGACGGCCGACTCGTCGGCGATGAACGGCACGTCGAGCCGGGAGACCAGCCAGCGGCGGCCGAGGACGTCGTCGGCCGGGCACAGCTCCTCGGCGAAGAGCAGGCCGAGGTCGTTCATCTGCTTCATCGCTCGTGCGGACTCGGCTGCGGTCCAGCCGCGGTTGCCGTCGACGTAGAGGTCGACGTCGTCCCCGAGGCCCTCGCGCAGCGCCCGGACCACCGCGGTGTCCAGGGAGACCGGGCGGCGGCCGACCTTCACCTTGAACGTCGTGATGCCGTGGCGATCGCGCATGCGCTCGGCTTCGGCGACCATCGCGGCGGGCTCGTCGAAGCCGAGCATGTGTGCCACGCGCAGGCGGTCGGTGTAGCCGCCGAGCAGCTCGGTGACCTGGACGTCCAGGCTGCGGCCGAGCGCGTCCCAGATCGCCATGTCGAGCGCGGCCTTCGCGGCCGGGTTGCTGACCGTGCGCGCCAGCCGCTGCGCCACCACTTCGCGTTCGAGCAGGCTGAGGCCGACGACCTGGGGGGCGAAGATCCGCTCGATGACGGCGACGATGCCGGCCTGGGTCTCGCCGTAGGTGAACGGCCGGGGCGGTGCCTCGGCGACACCGACGACGCCGTCGTCGGTGCGCACCCGCACGAGAACGTGCTCGGCGGCGCGTACTTCGCCGGAGGCGAACCTCAGCGGTTTGCGGTACGGGATGGCGAACGGGATCGCCTCCACGTCGGTAATCTTCACCGGATCCCCTCGTGACCGAATTTCATGCCGGACGATTTTCGGTCCGGGTCGGCTCAGCCTAGATTCGTTTCCGGGCCGACACAAAGTCCGATTTCCGGGAGATTGATATGCTGCGCTTATAAGCGGGCGCGTCAGCGCTTCGCGTAGCTGGCGAGCAGGGAGCGGAGCGTGGCGACACCGCGCTCGGTGCGCGCGTCGTCGCCGAACGCGGTCTGGTGGAACACCAGGCCGTCGATGGTGACGAAGACCAGTTCGGCGAGCGCCCGGTCGTCGAGGCCGTTGCGCGCCAGTTCGCGGTGGATGGCGTCGCGGTAGATGTCGTTGACCCGTTCCATCACCGGACGCAGTTCGGGGCGCCGGCGTGCTTCGAGCGTCAATTCGTATTGGAATGCCTGGGCGTCCGGATCGGCGGAAACGAGCGAAACCAGGCCGCTGGCGAATTGCTCGAAACCGGGTTCGTCCGACGGGAGTTCCGCGCCTTCGACGCTGCGCTCCGCGCAGTAGGCGAGGGCTTCTTCGACGAGGGTGGCCCAGTCGCCGAAGTGGTAGCGGACCGAGCCGTGGCTGACGCCCGCCTCCGCGGCCACGGCGCGGTAGGTCAGGCCGCGGAGACCCTGGGCCGAGACGACGCGCACCGCCGCGTCCAGCAGCGCCTGCCGGCCGCTCCCGTACGCCACCCCGCCCATCGCGTCCTCCGCCCTTCCTCAGGGGGAGTCTAGTGAAGGGCAGGTCAGTACAGCTCGATGACCAGCTTGTCGGTGAGGGCCCGCGAGACGCACAGGGCCACCTGGTCGCCGGCCGCCTTGTCGCTCGCGGACAGGCACTGGTCGCGATGATCGGGTATGCCTTCGAGCACTCCGCTGACGCACGACCCGCAGATGCCTTCCTCGCACGACTTGAACACGTCGATACCGTTGTCGGTGAGCACCGACAGGATCGAACGGCCGGCGGGGATTTCGTAGGCCTCGCCGGTGTCGAGTTCGACGGTGAAGGGCCGGTCGGCGCCGGTGTCGATCTCGGCGGCGGTGAAGTGCTCGACATGCACGTGGGAGTCGCCGACCACCGGGGCGAACACGCCGGTGACCTGGTCCATGAACCCGTCCGGGCCGCAGGTGTAGACGTGGCTCGCCGGCCCGAGGCCGGTCGCGACCCCGGTCAGCAGGGCGGGCTGTTCGGCACGGGGAACGCCGAAGTGCAGGTGGACGCGGTCACCGAACCCGGCGCGGTGCTCCAGCAGGTCGGCGAACGCCGCTTCGGCCCGGCTGCGGGCGAAGTAGTGCAGCTCGAAGCCGGCGCGGTCGTCATGCAGCTGGTAGGCCATGCTCAGCAGCGGGGTGATGCCGATCCCGCCCGCCACCAGCACGTGCCGGTCGGCATCGGCGGCCAGTGACAGGAGATTGCGTGGCTCGCCGATCTCGAGCTTGTCTCCCGCAGCCAGGGTGTGCAGCGCCTCGGAGCCGCCGCGGGAACCGGCCTCCCGCTTGACGGCGATGAGCAGGGAGGATGCATCGGCGGGCGGACTGCACAGCGAGTACTGCCGAAGGACCCCGGTGGGGCCGGTGACGTCGATGTGGGCGCCGGCCCGGTAGGGCTCGAACGGCGCCCCGTCGTCGCGGACCAGTCGCAGCGACCGCACCGCGGGGGTCTCGGCGGTCACCTCGGCGACCCGGACCAGGGTGTTCGGCATCGTGGCTCCCATCTCAGCGCAGGTAGAGGCCGCCGTTGGCGTCCCAGCAGGCCCCCGTGACCGACGCGGCTTCGGGGGAGGCCAGCAGCGCCACCATGCGGGCGATGAAGGCCGGGTCGCCGAGCCGGCCAACCGGGATGTTCTTCGCGAAGTCCTCGACGTTGTCTTCGCCGACGATCGACCGGACCATCGGGCTGTCCTGCGGTCCGGGGGACACGGCGTTGACCGTGACGCCGTGCGGCGCCAGCTCACGGGCGAAGACCTTGGTCGCGGACAGGATCGCGCCCTTGGAGGAGGCGTAGTGGCCGCCGGTGGCGGTGCCGCCGTTCTGCCCGGCCAGCGACGCCATGTTGACGATCCGGCCGTACCCCTGCCCGGCGAAGTGCGTGCCGAAGATCTGGCAGGCGGTGAACGTGCCGGTGAAGTTGACGGCCATCACGGCTTCCAGCTCGTCGGTGGTGATCTCCATCAGCGGGGTGGCCTGGGTGCGCGCGGCGTTGTTGACCAGCACGTGCACGCCACCGAACCCGGCGACCACGTCGGCCTTCAACCGTTCGAGGGCAGCCCGGTCGGTGACGTCAACGGCATAGCCGCGCGCGTCGCCCAGTTCCTCGGCCAGCGCAGTCGCGGCGGCACTGTCGAGGTCGGCCACGGCGACGCGGAAGCCCTCGGCATGCAGGCGCCGCACGATGAACTCGCCCAGGCCGTGGGCGCCGCCGGTGACCACGGCGACGTGCGCGCTCACAGCAGGAACCCGGCGGCCGGGACGGCGTCTTCGCTGTCGACGAGCCGGACGACCTTCAGGACGATCCGGTCGCCCGAAGGGGACAGCCGGATGTGGTGCACGAGGTCGGCCGCCCAGATGTCGTGCCGGCCGCGTTTGTAGGCGATCAGCACCTGTGCCGAACGCAGCACGACCTCGTCGTCGGTGACCGACTCCGGCACGAACCTCGACACGGTGCGCACGGTGCGGGCGGCGTCGACCGCGGCGATGGCGTAGCCCTCGGTCATGCGGGTGACGCGCATCCGCCGCATCCGGGCGTCGTCGTAGACCATGTTCAGCGTGCCGGCGAAGTCGTCGGTGTCCGGGTCGATCGGGATCACGTAGCTGCCGTCGTCGGTGTACAGGCCGATCCAGGTCTCGTAGTCCTTGCGGTCGAGCAGTTCGGCCTCGCGCCAGGCGAGGTCGATCGCCCGGACGACGCGCGGGTCCGTCGTCGGGACCGGGGCGGGCGCGGTGACGGTCTCAGGCATCGCGCATCATCTCCTTCCACTGGCCGTAGGCGGCGCGCATGCCGGTTTCGTCGGTGACGTGCGAGGTCGGCCAGCCTTCGGGGCTCGCCTTCTCCCGGGCCAGCCCGCGGTTGACCAGGATCGGCATGTCCGGTGCGCCTTGGGCTCCGCGCTGGACGCGGTCCCAGCCTTCGGCGTCGTCGGGGGTACCGAAGCCGAACGGGCCCTGGAAGTGCTCGTGGATGCGCAGCCGTTCGCGGTTGACCGCGTCCAGCTCGGGTGGCCCGTCGGGGCCGATGGCGATGTGCTCGATCTCGGTCTCGTCGACCGAGATCGGCCGCAGCACCCGAAAGAAGGCAGCTGACATCGACACGTTGGGGAACAGGTTCAGGTTGAACCCTGTCCCGTGCATCGCGCGGACGACTTTGCGCACCTGAGCGGGCTCGAGGGTCTGCGCGAGGTCCTTGATGAGGTGGTCGAACCGGCCCTGCAGCGGCTCGGTGCCGTCGTCGGCGTCGAGGTCGGAGTGCCCGGGCACCATCTGCATGACGCTGTGGCCGTTGCCGAGGGCGTGGGTGATCGCCGACGGGTCGGTCATGAACGACATCATGTCGGCGGTCTCGGCGTCCACCGAGGCCATCCACGAGCGGTGCACGATGGGGAAGTGGTAGCCGTCGGTGGTGTTCTCGAGCTGGATCTTCCAGTTCCCGCGGAACTTGAACCGGTGCTTGCCCAGGACCTTGATCGGGTAGCCGCCGCCCTGCTTCATGAAGCGGTCGATCCACAGCTTGGCGTCGCCGAGGAACTCCTCGAGGGACTCGATGCCGTCGTGGAAGGTCGCGAAGACCATGCCGCCGTAGGACTCGGTCCGCAGTTTCTTCAGTGACAGCTCGCCCTTTTCGATGACTCCCTCGTACCCCTCGGGGTAGGGGATGCCGCGCAGCTTGCCGTCGAGCCCGTACGACCAGGCGTGGTACGGGCAGGTGAAGCCGTTGGCCTGGCCCTTCGGCTTCTCGCACAGGCTCGCGCCGCGGTGGCGGCACCGGTTGAGCAATGTGTGCAGGGTGCCCTTGCGGTCGCGGGTGACGATCACCGGCTGGCGGCCGACGTGGGCGGATTTGAAGGTGCCCGGGCCGGGGAGCTCGCTCTCGTGGGCGACCCACACCCAGGTGCGTTCGAAGATCCGGCTGATCTCGCCTTCGAAGATCTCGGGGTCGGTGTAGAGGCGTCCGGCGACCCGGTCGGCGGCGGCCAGCTCGGCCGGGGTCGTGGTGTCGTGGCTCATGGTGGTCTCCGTGTCAGCCGGGCAGGTCGACGTCGTCGCGGACGGTCAGGGCGCGGCCGATGCGGGCTTCGACCTTCGCGAAGCGCCACAGCTTGGCCCCGCCGTCGCCGACCGGGGTGGTGCGGAACAGGTTGCAGGCTTCCTTGACCGTCTCCTGGCTGTCGGCGTCGGCGAGGAGGTAGCAGGTCCACGGCCACCCGTCCGACGGCCCGACCTGGTGCGAGTCGTCGTCGATGTCGCCGATGAAGGCGATGCCCGGCAACGCTTTCAGCTGGTCCATCATGGACACGAACGCCTGCCAGACGTCACCGGTGGTGAGCTCGCCGGTGGGCAGGTCGAAGAAGTTCTGGTTGATGCCGATGCAGAAGAGCACCCGCAGGGGCTGCGTGGGCACTGGGTCTCCTTGTCGTCGCTCAGCGGAAGCCGGGGATCGTGGGCGGCTGTCCCATCAGGACGGCGCCGGCGGCCTCGTAGAGGGCCGGGCCGAGGAAGGCGTGCTGCTTGGGCACGAGGGCGTCGCCCAGTAGGGCCTGCAGCGGGTGAGCCGGGTGGATCGGCGCGGTGCCGGAGATCTCGACCAGCTGTGCGACGACGTCCGACGCGGTCTTGGCCAGGTGCGCGGAAGCGAGGCGCAGCTGCGCGTTCTGCTCGTCGGTGGCCTCGTCGCCGGCGACGACCGTGTCCCAGACCTCGTGACTGAGTTCGTAGAACCACGCACGGGCCGAGCGCAGGGCGGCTTCGGCGGTGGCGACGCCGGTGCGGTAGTAGGCCCGGTCGGCCAGCTTCGGCGCGCCGGTGACGCCCCGGTACCCGGCGCCGGCCTCGCGGGCGTGGTCCAGCGCGGCGCGGGCGACACCGGCGCCGACGACCGCGAGGACCTGGGCGGCGTAGGCGATCGTGGGGTAGCGGTAGAGCGGCTCGTCGATCGTGGGCTTGCCGCCGCGGAGGAACGTCCACTCGCGAGGCACTTCCACGTCGCGCACGACGAGGTCGAACGAGCCGGTGCCGCGCATGCCGACGGCGTCCCACTCCTGGACGATCTCGACCTGCCCGGGCCGCAGCACGGCGGTGCGCGGCTTGCCGGCGGTCGAGGAGTCGCCGGCGATGCCGACACCGAGGACGTCGGCGCCCATGCAGCCGCTGGCGAACTTCCACCGGCCGTCGACGCGGAAGCCGCGCTCGGTCGGGGTGGCCGGCTGGACCGGGAAGAGCCCGGCGGAGAAGGCCACGTCGGGACCGTCCTTGTACACCTCGGCCTGCGTCTCGACGGGCAACGCCGCGAGGTAGACCAACGCCGAGCCGAAGCTGGCGACCCAGCCGGTCGACCCGTCGACGACCGAGATTCGCTCGATCCGGTCGAGGAACTCCGCCGGCGGCAGCGGCTCGCCGCCGAACTTCGCGGGCGTGGCGGCCCGGTAGATGCCGATTTCCTTGAGCCGCGCGATGAAGTCCGGCGGGACGTGGCGCTGCTGCTGGAACTGCTCCCGGCGCTCGGCGAGCTCGGAAAGCACTTCGTCGAAGGTGACCATTTCGGCTCCTCGTCGCGGTGGGTGATTCCCGACGGTACGAACGAGCCGGGACGCGCGGAATCGGTATTGCCTCTGCCGCCGTAGGGGATTCCTTCAGTGCGGGCCCCGGATACCGCGCTTACGCTGGCCCGATGACGGTCGACCCGCGTTCACCCGAGCTGACGGCACCGGACTTCGTGGCGATGCTGCACGCCAGCCCGATGTGCGTGCTCGTGCACGACGGCGCGACGAAGAACATCCTGTGGGCCAACCCCGCGGCGTGCGAGATGCTCGAGTGGAGCGTCGCCGAACTGCGTCCGCTCAAGGCCAACGACATGAGCAGCTCCGCGCAGCAGTACGACCGGGTGCTCGGCCGGGCCTGGCTGCAGGACGCGGTTGACAACGGCGCCAGCCGAACCGAGTGGCACTACCGGACGAAGTCCGGCCGCGTGATCCCCACCGACGCGGTGGCCGTGCGGGTCGAGCTGGCCCAGGGACCCGCGGTCATGGTGCAGTTCCGGGACATCGAGCGCGAGCAGGAGGTCGAGCGCCGGCTGCGGCTGACCACGACCTGGGTCGACGCGCTGGCCCACCACACCTCGGCCGTCGCGTTGATGCTCGACCGCTCGGGAGCACTCCGGTTCGCCACCGACACGGCCGTGGCGATGCTCGGCGCTGACGCCGACCGGCCGCTCGGGCTGCTGGGCGACCACGCCACGCTGCGCCTGGACGGCCGGGTCACCGCGTGGCCGGCGGCGCGGGACCGCGCCGATCCCGTGGCACGGGTCCAGCTGGAGATCCCCGCTCGCGACGGGCGGGCGGCGGTGTGGCTGGAAGGCAGCCTGGAACGGCTGGCGGAAGGGGACGGCGACGCACTGCTGATGCTCCTGCACGACGTCTCCGAACGGGTGCAGGGCGAAGTCCGCCGGGAGCGCGAGCTGCACCGCGAGAACTACCTGGCGCGCTACACCGCGATGGGGGACATGGCGATGGCCATCGCCCACGAGCTCGGCCAGCCCCTCGCCGCCGCGGGGAACTTCCTCGCGGGCGTCCGGCCGGGTGCCGAGGCGCTCGAGGCCGATCGCGTCGTCTACGGCATCGACAGCGCGGTGCGCCAGATCGAGCGGGCCAGCACGATCGTCGAGTCGGTCCGTGCGTTCGTCGGGCACCTCGAGCACGTGCGCCAGGTCGCCGACCTCAACGATGTCGTCGATGAATGCCTGTACTTCGTCCGCCTCCGTGCCGAGCCTGCGGGCGTCGACGTGCGATTCGAGCGCTCGCCGTCCCCGGTGCCGGTCCGTTGCGAACGGGTGCTGACCGGCCAGGTGGTGCTCAATCTGTGCTTCAACGCCGTCGACGAGATGGCCGAATGCCTGCCGCACCGGCGGCAGGTCGTGATCGGGACCGGCACCCGCGACGGAGCTGGGGTGGTCACGGTCGACGACCGCGGCCGCGGGTTCCCCCGTGACCCGTTCGAAGAGTCCTTCACCGCCAAGGACCACGGCAGCGGAATCGGCCTGGCGCTGAGCTACCGGATCATCACCCGGCAGCACGGCAGCATCTGGGCCGAGCGGCGAGCGGACGGCGGGTCGCGGTTCGGGTTCTCGCTGCCGTCGGCCGAAGCCACGTAAGGAAATCTTCAGCCGGGGCGGGGGAACTCTCGATATCCGGCACTGTGGCCGATCCGTACGGTCTCGAAGTAGTTCCGGTACCGACACCGCCCTTGGAGGAACCGTGTCCGAGCTGACCCGGACCCAGCGCGACTTCCGCACCGCCATGGCCAACCTCTCCGCGGCGGTCAACGTGGTCACCACCGGCGGGCCGCACGGCCTGGCCGGCATGACGGTGAGCGCGGCCTGCTCGGTCACCGACTCGCCGCCGACGGTGCTGGTGTGCGTCAACCGGTCGAGCCGTTCGCACGACGTCCTGGTGGCGAACGGCCGTCTCTGCGTCAACGTCCTCGGCGCCGGGCAGGAGGAGCTGGCGATGCACTTCGCCGGCGCGACCCGGGTGCCGACCGCCGAGCGATTCGCCTCGGCCGGCTGGGACCTCGACACCGAAGGCGTCCCCGTGCTGCGTGGCGCTTCGGCGTCGGTGATCGGCCGGATCGTCACCGAGCAGCCGCACGGCTCGCATTCGGTGCTGTTCGTCGCGGTCGACAAGGTCCTGACGCGCGAGGGCAGCGGCGCGCTGGTGTACTTCCAGCGCAGGTTCCACGCCCTGGGCGCGGCCGGGCTGAGCGCGTGAAGCCCGCCCGCATGACCCTGACCTGCTACAACGACACCCACGGGTACGGCTGGCGGCACGTGGACCTGTTCACCCACGATGCCGAGGGGCGCGAGCTGAACTGGGTGCACTGGCAGGTTCCGGCCGACGGCCCGGATGCGGCCGACGCCGTGACCGCGCGGGTCGAACCGCTGCTGCGGCGCACGTCGGACTGGCGGCACGCGGTCAGCGCCGGCGGCGTGGACTACTGGGTCGCCGACGCCGAGTGGGCGCAGCCGTGACCCGCTACCGGCCCTGGTCGCTGCGCGACCTCGTCGCCGACATCGCGGCCGGCCGGACCACCCCCGAGGACGCCGTCGCCCGGGCGCGTGCCCGCATCGCCGCGACCGACGCCGAGCTGCACGCCTGGGTGGCGCACGTCCCGTCCCTCGACCCCGCTACAGGACCGCTGGGCGGAGTACCGCTGGCGGTCAAGGACATCATTGACCTGGCGGGACTGCCGACCCGCTGCGGCTCCGCGCTGCGCGCCGACGCACCCCCGGCGGCCTCCGACGCCGTGATCGTCGAGCGCTGGCGTCATGCGGGCGCCGTGCCGATCGGGAAGACCGTCACCACCGAGTTCGCCTTCTTCTCACCCGGGCCGACCGGGAACCCGGCCGCGCCGGGGCACACGCCGGGCGGTTCGTCGAGTGGTTCGGCCGCGGCCGTGGCCGCGGGGCACGTCCCGCTGGCCCTCGGGTCGCAGACCGCCGGGTCGGTCACCCGGCCCGCCTCGTTCTGCGGGGTCGCGGCGCTGGTGATGAGCCGGGGCCGGATCCCGGCCGATGGCGTCACCGGGCTCAGCCCCAGCCTGGACAGCCACGGCCTGTTCGTCGCGACGGCTTCGGACGCCGCACTGGCCTGGAGCGCGTTGACGGGCGAACCCGAGGTCCCGCCTCGTCCGCCGCGCCTGCTCGTGTGGCATGGAAGCGGCGAAACGCGGGCAACCGTCGACGCTGCCGCGGGCAAGCTGAAATCGGCCGGTGCGGTCGCCGAGGAGTTCCCCGACCCAGCCCTGATCGCGTCGCTGACGGCCGCGCATCCGGTCGTGATGGCGTATGAGGCGGCTCGGGAACGCGCCGAAGAACTGGCGATGGCCGACCGCCTGAGCGCGCAGCTGGCGAACCTCCTCCGAACCGGCGCCGCGATGTCCCGCGAGGACTACGAACAGGCCCAGGCGACGATCGCCGCGGGCGGGCGACGGCTCGCCGAGATCTGCGCGTCCTACGACGCCGTGCTGGCGCCCGCTGCGCCCGGTCCGGCGCCGCGCGGGCTGGCGGCCACCGGCGACCCGGTGCTGAGCCGTCCGTGGCAGGCGCTCGGGCTGGCGGTGGCCACCGTGCCCGGCCTGCGTGACGACGCCGGGCTGCCGCTGGGACTTCAGCTCGTGGGCAAACTCCGGGAGGAAGCCGCGTTGCTCGGCGCGGCTCGCTGGGTGGAGGACGCGCTCACACCGTGACCTGGTGGGTGAGGATGTCGCGTACCAGGGTGCCGAGGCTGTCCGAGCCGGTCTTCGCCTTGATCCGGGCCCGGTGCACGTCGACGGTCTTGACACTGGTGCCCAGCCGGTGGGCGATCACCTGGCTGGGCAACCCATCGATGACCAGCCGCAGCACCTCGCGTTCGCGCTGGGTCAACGTAGCCACCCGGGCGTGCACGGCATCCCGTTCGGCGTGCTCGGCGAACCGGCGGCGGGCCTGGACGAGCTGAGCTTGGACGACCTCGACCATCCGCTGCGGCTGGTAGGGCTTCTCCAGGAAGTCGACCGCGCCGGCGGTAAGCGCGCGCACCGACATCGGGATGTCGCCGTGCGCCGAGCAGAACACCACCGGTGCCGGGTAGCCCAGCTCGACGAGCTTCTCCTGCAGCTGGAAGCCGCTGATGACCGGCATCCGCACGTCGACGATCACCACCGCCGGCTCGGCCGGGTCGAACTCCGCCAGGAACGACGTCGCGTCGGGGTACGTGAAGGCCTGTACCCCGACGCTTTCCAGAAGGAACACCAGGGACTGGCGCAGGTCCTCGTCGTCGTCGACGACGTGCACCACCGGCTCCCGGGTCGTCACGGCGGTCATGGCTCCATCAGTGCCGACGCCGACGGGTACGCACTAGCCCAGCCCGGCGCCAGGGGAGCGATGAACACGTTCTCGGTCCGGGTCCGGGTGATCTTCCACGTGCCGCCGGTGCGGCGGAAAGCGTTGTTGAGGCGGCTGGAGCGCAGGAGCGCCGTGCCGTCGGAGAACAGCCACGGCTGCACGTGGATCCACTGCCCGCTCGCCTCTTCGCCGTCGACGTGGATCTGTTCCGAGGTCAGGTAGTGGGCGTTCAGCAGCAGCTCGGGGTCCTTCTTCTCGCCCCAGAACCGCTGGAAGTGCGCCCGGATGGCGGCGGCGCCTTCGGCCCGGCCGAACTGGCCGTCGTAGTACTCCCCGACGCCTTCCCAGACGGCGTCTTCGGTGTAGAGCTCCAGGATGCGGTCGATGCGCTGGTCGTCGTCGAGCACGCCGAACTCTGGACACGGCGTATCGCAGAGGAACATGTACCGCGCCTGCACCCGGCGGATCTCGGCCTCGGCCTCCAGGACGCCGACCCGGCGGGCCAGGTCGGCGATGGTCGCTTCCAGGGACATCGGTTCACCTCACAAGACGATCGTGACGGTCTTGGCTTCGGTGTTGGCGAGAATGCCTTCGTAACCCAGTTCACGGCCGATCCCGCTGGCCTTCACACCGCCCCAGGGCAGCTGCGGGCCGAGCGGGGACCAGCCGTTCACGCCGACCGCGCCGGCCTGCAGCGCGGCGGAGACGGTGTGAGCCCGGCTCAGGTCGGTGGTCCAGACAGTGGCGGCGAGGCCGTAGTCGTTGTCGTTGGCCAGCGCGACGGCCTCGGCGTCGTCGTCGAACGGGATCACCGTCCCGACCGGGCCGAAGATCTCTTCGCGGGCGATCACCTGGTCGTTGGTGCCGGCGAACACGGCGGGGTTGACGAAGAAGCCGGGACCGTCGGGCGTCGTGCCGCCGGTGACCAGCTTCGCGCCTTCGGCCTTGCCCTTCTCGACGTAGCCGAGGACCTTGTCCCGCTGAGCGCGGTTGACCAGCGGTCCCATCGTCGTGGTGGCTTCGAACGGGTCGCCGACGACCTGCGCTTCGGCGGCGGCCTTCAGCCCGTCGAGCACGGCGTCGTGGATCGAGCGGTGGACGAAGATGCGGGTGCCGGCGGCGCACACCTGACCCTGGTTGGCGAAGATGCCCATCGCGGCGCCGCGGATCGCCGCGTCGAGGTCGGCGTCCTCGAAGAGGATCTGCGGCGACTTGCCGCCGAGTTCGAGCGTGGTGCGCTTGAAGTTGCCCGCGGAGTTGCGCAGGATCCGGCGGCCCGTCTCGGTGGAACCGGTGAAGCTGACCTTGTGCACCCCCGGGTGCACGGCGAGCGCTTCGCCGACGACCCCGCCGACGCCCGGCAGCACCTGCACGGTCCCGGCCGGGAAACCGGCCTCCTCGACCAGCTTGGCCAGGTGCAGGATCGACAGGGACGCGTCCTCGGCGGGTTTGACGATCACCGTGTTGCCGGTGGCCAGCGCCGGGGCGAGCTTCCAGCCGAGAATCATCAGCGGGGCGTTCCACGGGACGATGGCGGCGATGACGCCGACGGGCTCGCGCCGCGTGTAGGCGTGGGTGGGGGCACCGAAGTAGCCGTCGTTGACGACCTGCTCGCCGTTGACCTTGTCGGCCCAGCCGGCGTAGTAGCGCAGCGAGCCGATCAGGTTGGGCACGAACAGCCCGCTCGCGAAGCCGAACGGGACCCCGATTTCGAGCGCTTCGAGCCGGGCGAGGGTTTCGGCGTCACGTTCGACGAGGTCGGCGAGCCTGGTGAGCAGGTTCCCCTTCTGCGACGGCGGCACCGCGGCCCAGTCGCCGCGCAGCGCCTTCGTCGCGGCCGCGACGGCGGTGTCGACGTCTTCGGCGCTGGCCGACGCGACGTCTTCCATGGGCTCGCCGGTGCTCGGGTTGAAGGTGGTGAGCGTGCCGGCGCCGCCGGCGGTCCAGCGTCCGGCGAGGAACAGGCCGGTCGGGGCGGTGGTGGTGGCGGTCATGGCGTGCTCCTGGTGGTGTTCCGGCTGGGATGGCGAGGTGCCGCCCAGAGGACGCCGGCGACGACCAGCGCCTCGAGGGCGGTCAGCAGTGCGAGGTGGGCGGGGGCGGGGAGATGTCCGGTGGTGGCGAAGACGAGGTGGTGGTGCGGTCCGGCACCGGGAGAGCGCACGATGAGTCCGAAGTGGATGGCGACCATGCCGACGGCGCCGAAGGCGACCATCGCCCACGAGCGCCGGCTGTCGTGCCGCCACAGGTGCGCGGCGCACGGCAGGCACAGCACACCCATGACGGCGAACACCCACGCTGTGCGACTGTCCACTGTGGCCATGGTGAGGTGACCGGCGCCGCCGGCCGCCGCGGCGACGGCGACCGTGCGGCGCACGCGCTCAGTGGTGCCCATGCTCATCGGCAGCACAGCAGCTGCCGCGGTTGAGGTCGGGGACGTCGAGGGTCGGGTTCCGGTCGAAGAAGCCGTGTGGCTTCAGCCTGAAGCCGGTGTAGTCGACGGGCATGATCGGCCAGTCCTCGGGGCGGACGAAGTGCGTCAAGCCGAAGGTGTGCCAGACGACGAGGTCCTGGCCGTCGACGTCGCGGTCGTCCGCGGCGTAGGCGGGAAGGCCGTCGCGGCCCGGGTTCTGGTTGACGAGGTAGCCCGCCGGCCACAGTTGATCGCGGTCGTAGCGGGTCACCCACAGGTGGTGGCGGGCGAACGCGGCCCGCGCGGCGATCGACGAGGCCGGGTCGGCGAGCAACGCCGGTTGACCCTCTGGGTAAAGGACGTAGGAGGTCGGTTCGCCCAGCCGGTTGCGGCGTTCGTCGCTGGAGATCGCCCACACGCGGTTGAGGTGATTGGCCGCCGGGCGGCGGGCCTCCTGTTCGGTCCGCAGCCGGGTCTTCGTCCGCGCGATCGCATTGCCCCAGGGGTTTCCTTCGCCCATGGGAACCGGCGTGACGTCGAGTTCGTCGACGTGGTTGCGGACGCCGTCCACCGCGAAGTCGAGCCGGGCGGAGAACAGGTGCTGGTGGACCGGCGCGCCCAGCCCCGGGGCCAGTTCGGCGAAGTGCGGGTCCTGCCCGTCGTAGCCGGAGGGGAACGGGATGCCGGTGGCCTTGACCTCCAGTTCGATGGTGCCGTCGAGGTAGAGGTACCAGTAGAAGCCGTAGTCGTAGTTGCCGACGGTGCCGAAGAAGGACATCACGATCCGGCGCTGGCGACGGGTTTCGGAGGTCCCTGTGTAGATGTCGTTGTGCTTCCACAGGACGCCGTAGTCCTCTTCGTGGATGCAGATGGCGTTGCGGATGGTGACCGGTGCGCAGAGGTCGTCGACGACGACCGCGTCGAGGTAGGTGATCTCGCCCAGGCAGTCGCAGCCGAGTTCCAGGGAGTTGGCGAGGCGGCCGAACTGGTACTCGCCGAGGTCGAAGTAGTTCTGCCAGCCGTGGGTCGGGCCAGGGTCGCCGTAGTTGACGACCATTTCGGCGATCGACGCGCGGTAGAGGATCGACCGCTCGGTGCCGTGGTCGTCGTAGGAGAGCTGGTGCAGGGTCAGGCCTTCGCGCCCGTTGAAGCCGAGCTGGACCGACCAGTTCTGCCAGCGCAGGACGCCGTCTTCGACGGTGAAGGAGACGCCTTCGGGCTGGGTGATGGAGATGGGCTTGAGGTCGGTGCGCTCGGGTCCGCGGAACGCGCGGTCGAGGTAGTCGCCGGACTCCGCGGGGACGTGCTCGACGTGGGTTTCCACGACGCGCAGGACGCGGCGGCGGGTGATGTCGACGTGGGCGATGACGCCGCCGATCGGATGCGCCCACGGCGAGTCGCCCGGATGCTCCTGGACCATGCTGAGCACCCGGTACATCCGGGTGCCGACTTCGTCGTCGTAGCCGAACACGCCGGCCGACAGCGGTGCCGTTTTCACCTTGGCGATGTCGGTGACCCCGCGTTTGGCGAGCGCCGCGACCCAGCGGGGATCGGCCTTGACGAGCTGGTCGACGAGCTCGTAGTCCTCGTCCAGGCACGGGCCGAACCCGGAGACGGCGGGGTCGATGGCGGTCCGCGAGACCACCTGCCCGGCACTCAGGTCGACGACGAGCGCGCTGATCGCGAGACTGTCCACATCGGTCAGCAGCAGCGACACCTCACGCGGCAGCTCGCGGGTGCCGTCCCAGGCCAGGACGTCGGCCTTGGCAGGCTCGTGGAGCATGACGTAGGAGAACCGGCTGTGTCCGGTGATCAGCCCGGCGTCGCCGACGATCGCGCGGGTCCGGCGGACCTCGGCTTCGGTCAGCGGCGCCAGCGGGCGGCGGGCGCCGCCGGCCGGCCGCACGTCGGTGGTGGGCAGCGTCTGGAGGGTCATCGTCTTCCTTGCGGTCGTGACGGATCGGGGGTCAGGCGACTTCGGCCGGGGCGAGCGCGGGCGCTTGGCCGCGGACGCGGCCCCAGCCGAAAGCGAAACTGAGCGGGATGGTGACGAGCAGGAGGACGACGGTGACGGTGTCACCGCCGGTGAGCACGCCGAAGTTGTTCAGCACCAACGAGAGGATGCCGAGCATGAGGACCGTGGAGAGGCCCGGCGCGATCCTGGTTGCCCAGACGCCGGCTTCGACCCGGTGGCGCCGGAAGTAGGCGATCACGGCGATCGACGTGAGGGTGTAGAGCACGATGAGGGTGGCGACGGCGAGGCCGCTGAACCAGCTGAACAGCTTCGCCACCGGGTCCAGGCCGAGAACCGCGAAGGACGCGATCACCACGCACGCGGCCAGGGACTGGGCGGCCGAAGCGTTCGCCGGTGCCTGGTGGCGGTTGGTGCGCTCCAGAACCGCGGGGAAGAGGCGGCTGCCGGCCATCGCGTGGAAATAGCGGGTGATCATGTTGTGGAAGGCCAGGACCCCGGCGAACAGCGACGTGCAGAGCAAGGCGTCGGCGGCGGTGCCCGCCCAGCTTCCCAGCACGTCGTTGAGCGGGGTCAAGGCGAAGAGGGCCGGATCGCTCCCCAGGTCCTGGGCGGCTTGCGCCTGCACCTGCGCCGCGCCGTAGTAGGCCACCAGCATCCACGTGACGAACGCCAGGAACACCGCGATGACGGTGACCGCGATGTAGGTGGCCCGCGGGACCGTCCTCTTCGGATCCTTGGCCTCGCCGGAGTAGATCGCGGTGGACTCGAAACCGAACATGGACGCGATCGCGAACATGATCGCGACCCCGGGTGCGCCGGCCAGGACGGCTGACGGGCCGAAACTGCCGGTCACGTCGAGGGAGCCGACCCCGCGGGAGGCGAGCACGCCCACCGCGAACGCGACGAGCAGGAGGAGTTCGAATGCCACGAGGACGGCGAGGACCCGGGCGCCGAGTTCCACCTTGCGCGAGCCGAGGAACCACACCAGGGCGATCGCCGCGAGCGACCATGCCCACCAGGGCGAGGTGAACCCGGCGTCCCGGCTGAACAGTCCGGCCAAGCTGGCGCCGAAGAGGCCGTACATCGCGAACTGGACGGCGTTGTAGGAAAGCAGGGCCAGCAGCGAGCCGCCGGCGCCGGTGCGCAGTCCGAGCCCGGCCCGGATGACGGCGAAGAAGCCGCCGCGGGTGTCGAGGTGGCGGGTGATCGTCGTGAACCCGACGGAGAAGAGGATCACCACGAGGCCGACGGCGAGATAGGCGCCCGGTGCCCCGGCTCCGTTGCCCATCGCGATCGCCAGGCAGGCCGCGCCGACGATGCTGGTCAACGGCGCCTGGGCCGACAGCACGAAGAACAGGATGCCGGGAACGCCGAAAGCGTCCCGTTTGAGGCTGGTTCGGGGTGTTTCCGCGTTTGCCATCAAGCGCCTCCACCGGGGCCGCCGGGGCGGGATTCAGGGGGCGGGACCTGGAGTGGGACACCGCCGGTGACGTGGATAAGAGTCAGCCGGGAGGTGAAACTTGTCAATCGAAAAGTTTGAGTTATACGATGCTGGTCCCAACCGAGTCGCCACCCTTATCAATCCCCGGAGGTCGCGATGGAGCTACGGCAGCTGCGGTACTTCGTCGCGGTCGCGGAGACGTGTCACTTCAGCCGGGCGGCGGCTGGGCTGCACATCGCTCAGCCCGCCCTCTCGCAGGCCATCCGCCAGCTCGAGCATGAGCTGGGCGCGACGTTGCTGATCCGGACGACCCGTCGGGTCTCGCTCACCGCCGCCGGCGAGTTCTTCCTCGTGGAGATCCGCCGGATCCTCGAATCCCTGGACGCCGGTGTCCGCGGGGTCCGCAAGATCGCCGACGGCTGGGGCGGCCTGGTGCGGCTCGGCCTCACCGGCACCGCGGCCCACACCCACCTGCCCCGGATCGCGCGCACGATCCGGCACAGCCTCCCGTCGATCGCCCTCGAAATCCACGCCGACCTGTTGACGCCCGCCCAGTGCGACCGGCTGCGGGACGGCACGCTCGACCTGGCCGTGCTCCGGCCGCCGGTGATCGGGGACGGGATCGTCGCGCGGACGTTCGAAACGGAGGCCTTGGCCGTCGCGCTTCCGGCCGGCCACCCGTTCGCGGTGCGCTCGTCCGTCGGCCTCGGCGAGCTGGGCGGCGAAGAGTTCATCATGTACGCCGCGGCGGACTCGGTGGTCAACTCGGCCGTCGTGCGGGCCTGTCAGTCCGCCGGGTTCACGCCGCGGAAAGCGCACACGGCCCAGGGGACCGCGGTCCTGCTGGCGCTGGTGGCCGCGGGCCTCGGCTTGGCCGTACTGCCGGCGGGAGTGCGGGCCGTGCCGTTCGAGGGTGCGGTGTTCCGGGATCTCGACGACGTCGAACCGGTCGAACTGGCCCTCGCGTGGCGGCGGGGTGACGACAACCCGGCACTCACGGCCGTCATGACCGCGCTGGACGGCGAATTGACGGCCGCCTGAGCATCGGGAGCCCGTGTTCGACCGCGAATCGCGTGGCCGGAACGCCGACGAGGGGTTGTCCCTCGTCGTCCACGAGGCGGCACACCATCGCGACGGGGGAGTGGCCGGCTGACGCGACGAGGTCGACCGCTCGTTCCCAGACCCGTGGGCGGGCAAGGAATCCTTCGTCCGCGCAACGGATCGGGAGCACGTGGCCGGGGCGGATCAGATCGGCCGGGACAGCACGGGGGTCGGCGATCACCCGCATCGTCGAGGCGCGGTCCCGCGCGGAGATGCCGGTCCCGACGCCGGCCGCCGCGTCGACGGCCACGGTGAAGGAGAGGCCGCTGTGGTCGGCGGCGAGCACGGGCTGGTCGGGAATCCGGAGCCGGTCGAGCCAGGCCGACGGCGCCGCGGCGTGCACCAGGCCGGACGAATGCCGGATGGCGAAGTGCAGGAGCGCGGGTGTCGCGGACTGCGCCGGCAGGGCGAGCAGTGCGCCGTGCTCGTCGGGGAGGACCGCGGGGCGGCCGGTCGCGAAGGCGGCGCGGACGGTGTCGTCCGGACCCGGCTCGGTCGCGGCCGCCACCGGGAGAGTGTCCGATTCGCACATCGGGGATCTCCTGTCGGTCGTGCGGGCCCTCTCGACGTCCGCCGAGAGGGCCCGCTTGCCTCACCTGCCGGCGGACGCCAGGTGGGCCTGCGTGGTGGAGATCGCGAAGAGGTCGAGCTGGTCCGCGACGGACCGGACGGCCACCATGTCGCGGAAGTAGCGCTGGAGCCGGGCACCGTCGGCGGAGTGGCGGGTGCCGGCCGAGCGCAGCATCATCTCGACCGCGTCCCACACCTGGCTCTCCGCGACGAGGTACAGGTTGTTCATGCGCAGGGCCCGTTCCTCGCTGAACGGTTCCTGCCCGGTGACCGAGCGCCGGGCGAACTCCTCGTACAGCTGCCCGCCGCGCGCGGACAGGGCGGCCGCCGAGTCCACCAGGGCGAGCGCGGTCCCGAACTTGCCCTGCCAGACCGGGTGGTCGCTGCGCAGGATTTCGTCGCCGCCCCAGGGTGCCTTGCCGGTGCTGATGATCCACTCGTACTCGTCGAGGGCGGCCAGCCCCAGGCCGGCCACGATCGCGGCGATCTCCCCCTCCGCGAAGGCCATGAACGGGCCGCCGTAGACAGGGTTGCCGTACAGCTGAGAACCGACGGTCTCGCCCGAGGCGGAGGACATCCCGGTCGCCGCGACGACGTGGTGCTCGGGCACGAGGGCATCCGTTACGTGGATTCCGTGCGATCCGCTCCCGCGCATGCCGATGATCCCGCCCCAGTCGTCCAGCACGGTGTAGGCCGAGCGCGGGATCATGGCCCAGTGCAGCACCGGCTCGCCGTCCTCGGCCGAGGGCAGCTCGAAGCCGGCCATGAAGTGGGTGGAGTACGGGGAACCGGAGCAGTACTTCCAGGTGCCGGAGATGCGCAGGCCGCGGTTCTCGCGGGTGATCACCACGTCCTTCTGCGGTTTGGTGCTCATCGGGCTGACCAGGTGGCCGTGCTCGCCGAAGATCTCCTGCTGCGCCTGTTCGGGCCAGTAGGACGCGAGGGTGAGCGTGCGCCCCGCGGACAGGCAGAGGCACCATGCGCTGGACGGGCAACCCCTGGCCACCTCACTGATCAGCTGGTAGAAGGCCTCGACACCGAGTTCGAAGCCGCCGAGCTTTTTCGGGAGCAGTACGCGGAAGAAGCCGGCTTCGACGAAGGCCTGGTGCATCTCCGGTGAGTAGAACCCACGCTCCTCGGTCGCGGCCTGCTCCGCCCGCAGCCGGGGGCGCAGGTCGCGCGCGGCGGCCAGCAGGGCTTCGAGCTGTTTGCGTGCGGTTCCGTCCTGGCCGACGACCACGCCGACGCTTTCCGGCCCGGCCTCGCCCGGATATTCCCCGGCTCGCCCGGAATTGTGCGGCTGGACGCTGCCGACGTCGCGGCTCGGCGTGTTGCGTGACATATCGGTCCTCCGGTCAGTTCGTCAGCTCTTCGGAGCTCGCGAGGCGGGCCGTGGAAAGGGTGAACTGCCCACGGCGACGCTGGATGGTGGTCTGGAGAAAAGAAAAGATCAGGTAGGCGATGACGAGGGCGAGCGCGACGTACACCGACGCCTCGGCGTGGTCGAGCGACGCGAACAGCGCGCCGCCGGTACCCAGCACGGCGATGCCGGCCGCGGCGACCAGCACGGCGGGGCGGCTGTCCCGACGACGCAACCAGCCGAAGGCACCCAGGCAGAGGATGCCCCAGATGATCACGGTGATCAGGCTCTGCGCGCCGCCGATCCAGCTGAACACGGGCACGAATTCCGGGGCGCCCTCCTGGGCGGGGGAGAACAGCGGCGCGGTGACGTGCGTGGCGATCACCAGCACGGCCATCCAGACCACCGGCACCGCGGTCCCGAGCACCGGGATCCGGCGCTTCCGGCTCACCCGGGTGAAGGCGGCGGGCAACCGGCCGTCGCGGGCCAGGGCGAACAGGCCGCGGCTGCCGTACACGCAGGTGGCCACCGTCAGCGAGAAGATGTCGAACAGGAGCATGACGGTCAGCAGGTCGGCCAGCCAGGACGCGCCGAAGGACCCGGGTGCGGCCAGGGTCAGCAGCGGTGCGGCGTCCCGGGCGATCGCGCCGCCGTCCGAGCCGAAGCCGATCACCGTGGCGTACGCGACGATCAGGTAGTAGACGGAGGTCAGGCCGACGACGATCAGCATCGCGCGGGGAATCGACCGCCGCGGGTTCGGGGTTTCTTCGGACAGGTTCTGCGCCGATTCGAACCCGGTGAAGATGAACAGGCCGTAGAGCATGCCCCAGACGACTCCCAGCCAGCCACCGTTCGCCGAGCCGACGTCGAACGGGGCGTGCGCCGGCACCGTCCCCGCGCCGAGGCCCCGGATGATCACCAAGGCCGAGAACGCGACGATCGCCAGCATCGACACCAGCGACCACACCAGCTGGGCCCGGGTGGAGATGCTCACCCCGAGCATGAGCACCACGCCGACCACCGCGACGAGCGCGAGGCTGAGCAGCCACCACGGGACGTGCAGGCCGAACCGGCTGCCGAGGAAGTCCTCGACGTAGCCGCCGAAGATGAGCGGTGTCAGGGGGCCGAGAACGATGCTGAAGTAGTTCAGCGAACCGAACGCGGTACCGGCGCGGTCGCCGAACGAGCGGCTGATGTAGAGGTAGCACGAGCCGGTGGCGTCCACCTGCCGCGAGAACCGGGAGAGGGTCCAGGCCACGCCGAACGCGGCCACGGCGGAGAGCAGGACCGACAACGGGATGGCGCCGCCCGCTCCGGCGTGGCCTCTGGCGCCGCCCGCGATGAGCGGGAGGAACGTCACCGCGTTGAACACCGGGGAGTTGGTGCCCAGCGACTGGGCGACGACCTGGCCGAGGCCAAGCCTGCGAGTGCCGAGGGCTGCCGGCGTCGTTTCGCCGCCGCTATCCATCGTGCTCTCCGCGGGACTTCGCCGAGGGCGACGCGAAGGAGCCGGGATGACCCGGCCGTCCGATCCTGACGAACGCGACATGTGGCACCACGGGTCTCCTGTACGATTATCGTTCCTTGAGTTCGGTATGAGTACGATGAGGAACTGTCGTGCACCCGGCGCGATTAGTCAAGGGATTGGCGTCTCGACGCGGAATAAGACGGAATCGCGAAGAATCGGAGTGGAATAAGGCGGGACCACGAAGAATCAGCGGAGTGAGGAATCCGGCCATGTCCTCCTGTTCGCCGACCGTGATCGCATTGCCCGCGGACCCCGGACTCGAGTTCGTAGCTGTGGGTCGAGCGGCCTGGTGGGCTGCCGCCACGCGATACGGCGGGATGCGCCGGCCACCGACTGGGGCGGCGTGGACGCTGACGTCCGATATTGCCTCGAGGAAGTCGGTGGTCTACATGTGAAGTGCGGCTTGGAGCAGCTGTTCGCTGATTCGGGCTGTCTCGGTAAGCGCGCGGACCGCCGCCAGGATCGGGCTGAATGGACATGTCTTGCCATCGGGGGGCAGCTTTTCATCGCCGGTGACCACAGAGAGAACGGCGTACTCATCGGAGATAGCGTGTAGACGCGCCAGCGCGGAGCGGTCGACTCAGCGATCACGAGCGTCCGGCCGACGCGCAGGCCCCGGACGTCCCCGCCCACGCCCTCGAACAGGATCTGGCCGACGCCGTCGTAGCCGCGGTTCGCCGCGGTGGCCGCAGCTGCACCTACCGGTGGTTCACCGGCCCGGACCTGCGCCGGCGTTACCCCCACCGAGGACCACGAGCGCGAAAGCCGGCGCAGGTGGGCGACCCTCGCGGCCCGTCCCGCCGATCCCGTGGCGGTGATGCTGGTCGAGGGGTTGTGCGGGGAGAGCGAGGAGTTCGCCGGCCTCTGGGACCGGCACGACGTCGCGGGCGGCGCAGCGACCGCAAGCGCATCCTGCACCCCGCGGCCGGCCTCGTCGAGCTCGACTCCGACGTCCGGCCACCGCCGGCGACGTGTACTTCCTCTACTCCTCGGGGCAGGGCGGGCTGACCGGGATCTGGCAGGCCCGCCCCTCCGGCACGCCCCGGCTCGTCGTGCCGCTGCCCGCCGAAACGATGCCGAACGCCTTGGTCATCGACGGCGAGCGGACCGCTTCCTGGTCACGGATTCCACCGGCGGGCGCATCTGGCAGGCCTCCTGCGTGGCGGCGCGGCCTCCGTGTGGGCGAGCAACTCCGACCACGGCACCATCGTCCGCATCCCGGTAGCGGCGGGCGGCCGCGCCCAGGTCCGCTGTGACTTGCTTGACGATGAGCAAGATCAGCAGCTGCCTGCCGCCGTCCGGCCCTGATCGACGCCTCCGACAACCTGGCCTGCGAGGTCGCCAAGCCCCGCCGTCTGCCCTCGACCCGTCGTGTGGTTCACCGTTGTGCGCTGCCGAACTGCTCGGCCAGGTTCATGATTGCCGAACCGAGGGCGTCCGCGGTGGTCAACGCCGCGACATAGCGGTCAGGGCGGACGAGCACGACGTCACGGCCACGGGAGCGGAACCATGGGCGAAGCTCGTTGTGCACGTCTTCGACGACAATGGTGCCCGGGTCGACGCAGTGCTGTTCGTGGTGGCGTTCGCCGGCTCGTGATTCGACGATCTTGACGATCCGCGGGTTGAAGATCTTCATCGCGCCGAGCTCGGCGTCGCCGAGCCCGGCCAGCGGGTCGCACTCGAATCCGATCACGGCGAACCACGGCCCGAGCACGTCGTCGAGGCGGGGGTGGGTACCCGTGGCCGTCTCGACCCGTGGCTGGACGAACATGCGGCCCACGCCCGGGACGTCCGCACCGGCCACGAACCCGCCCCGGTAGTGGGGGATCGGCTTGAAGCGCATCTCGAGCACCCACCGTTTGACCGCCGGGGCGAGGGAAGCCGCGCGGAGGAACCAGTTGCGCGCGTGCGCCAGGGATCGCCGCGTCGGACTGAGGATGCGGCCGAGCGTGGTGGACAGCTCGATCATCGCGCGGGCGTGCGGCCGGCGTTCCCGGTCGTAGGTGCCGAGAAGCGCGTGACCGGCCTGGTCGCGGACGGTCGCCGCGAGCTTCCAGCAGAGGTTGGTGACGTCGCGGATGCCGGTGTTCATGCCCTGCCCGGCCCACGGCGGCATCAGGTGCGCGGCGTCTCCGGCCAGTGCGATGCGGCCGTCGGTGAAGCGGGTGGCGATGCGGGAGTGGTGTGTGTAGACCCGGGCGCGGACGACCTCGACGACCTCGGGGTCGGCGACGTGGTGCCGGAGGAGGTCGCGAACGCGGTCCGGCGCGAGCATTTCGTCGGCGTCCTCGCCCGGGAAGAGCATGAATTCCCAGCGGCGGCGGTCGTCCGGTAGGTGGGCGCAGACGTACGGGCGGCGCGGGTCGCAGTGCAACGCGGTGTACGGGGCGTCCAGGGGATCGTTGGCGCAGTCGATGACCACCCACTTGCGTGGGTGGGTCGCGCCTTCGAGGGGGATGCCGAGCAGGCCGCGCACGGAACTGCGGCCACCGTCAGCCGCGATCACGTAGTCCGCGCGGACTTCGCGGGAGCCGGCCAGGGTGAGCGTCACGCCGTCGGCGTCCTGCCGGATCTGCCGCAGTTCCGTGCCGAGCATGACCTGGACGTGGGGAAACCGGTCCAGGCCGCGTCGCAGAACAGCCTCCGCTTCGGGCTGCAGGAAGATGTTCCGCTTGTACCAGCCGTAGTCCTGGGCCGTGGGACGGATGTCGGCCAGGCAGCGCCCGGAGGCGTCGAAGAACTTCAACGGCACGTTCTGGATGGCGCTGCGCAGCACTTCGTCGGCGAGGCCGACGGTCTGGAAAGTGCGCAGGGTTTCGTCGTCCACGCCGATTGCCCGCGGATAGGTGACGACGTCGGGTTCGCGGTCGATGATCAGCGTGGTGACGCCGTAGGTGCCGAGCAGGTTGGCCGCGGTGGCCCCGACCGGCCCGGCGCCCACGATCGCGACCTGGACGCGGTCGGTCACGGCGAGACTCCGTCAAGGAAGCCGGTCACCAGCCGGATGAACTCGGCGGGGTTGTCGTCGTGCGCGTAGTGCCCGGCGTCGGGAATTTCCGCCCAGCGCAGCAGGGGTTGCCGGTCGGCCATCTCCCGGCAGACGGCGACCGGCAGGAAGTCCGAGCGGGCGCCGCGGATGACGAGGGTCGGGCAGTGCAACGCTTCCACACAGGCCCAGAGGTCGACCGGCCCGGCGGGGTCGCCGCTGCGCCGTGCGGCGGCGATGCCCTGCATGTCGAGCTTCCACTCCCACCGGCCGTCGCCACCGGGGCGGACGGTGTGTTCGATCCGCGACCTGAGCGCGTCGTCGGTGATGCCCGGGCGGATGTCCCGCCAGTAGGCACGCACGGCTCCGAGCGAATCGAAGCCGAGCGGAGTGCCGCGCAGCTCACGGAGGATCCGGTCCGCGCCCGCGGTGGCCGTCGACGAACCCGGGCCGATGTCCTCGACGACCAGGGCGGTGACCTGGTCCGGGTGCCGCGCGGCGAAGGCGTACCCGACCGTGCCGCCCATCGAGTGGCCGACAATGGCGAAACTGGTGAGCCCGAGCGAAGCGACGAGCTTTTCCAGGTCGCCGACGTAGGCGTTGGTGAAGTAGTCGCGCTCGGGGTCCCACGAGCTGTCGCCGCGACCGCGGAAGTCCGGGGCGATCACCGCGTGCGTGCTGCTCAACGCGCGGGCGACCGCGTCCCACGTGTGGGCGTAACTGCGCAGGCCGTGGAGCAGGAGGACCGCCGGGGTCCGGTCGTCGCCCCAGCGCAGGTAGCGGCTGGTCAGTCCGTTGAGGACGATCTGGTGACTCGTCGGCTCGGTCATCGGGCTAGCGCAGGCCGTCTTCGCCGCGGACCTCGGTGGCGGTGAGGCCGCCCAGGCGGGCGTGCAGCCTGCCGCGGGAGGCGAACGCGAAGGCGATGACGACTTCGTCCGGGCGGGGCGCGTCGCCGAAGCCGATCGAGATCGTGTCGTAGTTCGAGCGCACGTACAGCGCGTCCTTGTGGGCCAGGGGAATGTCGATGACGGCTCCGGCCGCCCCGACCTTGCCCGTCGACGGCACCCACGACTTCCCGCCGCCCACCGCGTCGCGCACCGGGTCCGCGAACACCTGGGTCAGGAACGCGTTGCCGTGCTCGTACTCGCCGAGGGCACCGACGACGCACGCCTTGCCGTAGCTCTGGATCGGCTCGCCGCCGGCGGCCTCGACGGCACGGCGGCCGACCTCGCGGCCCAGTTCGTCCGACTTGGCGACGATGTCGCTCAGGTCCTCGCTGAAGCGACCGGCATAGGGGTTGTGAATGGCCGCGGCCACGACGATCCGGCGCACCGCCGATCCGTCGGCGGCTTGCCCGGTCTCGTTGGCGAGCACGTCCTCGACGTGGGTGAACCACTTCCGGACGTGGTAGGTACCGAAGTTCACGACTGGCATGGGGGTGGACCTCCTGGTCACGGGTAGAGGGGTTCGAGTTCGACTGGCTCGCTCGGAGCGTTGTGCTCGCCGAGGATGCGCCGGCCTTCTTCGTCGTCGGTGACGGTTTCGGCGAACAGCTCGAACCGGTTGCTGTCGGGGTCCTCGAAGTAGAGGCCGATCCCGACCTTGTGGTCGGTCGTTTTGACCACCTTGACGCCCTTGTCGAGCAGCATTCCGTACAGGCGGCGCAGGTCGTCGACGTCGCCCTGGATCTCCAGGCCGTAGTGCTGCAGACCCAGGCCGCCCTGCTGCGCGCCCTCCTCGGCGCGGATCAGCGCGAGGTCGTGGTGCTTGCGGCCGAAGGAGAGGAAGACCCACTGGGGGCCTCGGGCGGTGACTTCCAGGCCGAGTACGTCGGCGTACCACGCCGCCGAGGCCTCGGGGTCGCGCACGAACAGGGAAAGGTGGGTGCGGACGACCACGGGTTTGATCATGTCGTGCTCCTTCAGTGGGTGGCGGGGGCGTCGGCGGCGACGGCCGGGGTCCAAGCCACGTCGGTGATCTCGGGGAATTCCCGCCATTCCTTGGCGAAGGTGCGGCCGCCGTCGGTGGAGCGGAACAGGTGGCCGTACTTGGTGCCGGCGAAGACGAGGTCCGGGTCGCCCGCGTGGGTGCCGAACGCCCAGACCGTCGAGTTGGGCGGGGTGTCGAAAGTGGATTCCTGCCAGGTCTGTGCGAGGTCGTCGGAGCGGAAGACGCGGGTCTTGGTGCCCGGTGTGCCGTCGCCGATGCCGAGCAGCACCGAGTTGCTGGCGGGGATGCGGGCGACCAGGCGGGTGTAGTAGATGCCCCACCTCGACTTCGTGCCGGTGCGGGTCCAGGTCGTGCCGTCGTCCTGGCTGACGAAGATGGCGTTGACGACGAGGCAGAGGATCGTCTTGGGCGGCCCGTCGAGGACGACGACGCAGTGGATGTCGGACGGCGCGACGCCGTCGGGGCTGTCGACGCGGTCCCAGGTGTCACCGCGGTCGCGGGTGAGCCAGAGGCCACCTTCCTCGACGCCGAACCAGGCGGACTTGCCGTCGACGTGGTCGAAGACGGCGGTGAGGATCCGCGGCTTGCTGACCCCGGCGCAGCGTTCCGGCAGCTCGGGGGAGAGCCGGTCCCAGGTGCCCCCGCCGTCGGTGGTGCGGTACATGACGGCGCGGGACGGCGCACCGGTGCCGACCAGCATGCTGTCCGGATCGTTCGGGTCGATGGCGATCGACCACACCTGCGTGTCGTTGAACAGCGAGTCGACGCGGTTCCAGCGGGTGCCGCCGTCGTCGCTGCGGCCCAGCCCGACCTCGGCGCCAGCGAAGATCACTTCGGGTCGCTCGGGGTGGACGGCCAGCGCGCGCACGACGGAGTCGAACTCCAGCCCCTGGTCGAGGGGGATGCGGTTCCAGGTCGCGCCGTCGTCGTTGCTGCGCAACACACCCTGTCCCGCGGTGGCGACCAGAATGGTTCCCTGCATCGATGATCTCCTGTCGGAAGAGTGGTCAGAGGAAGATGCCCCGGGTGAGGCCGCCGTCGATGCCCAGCGATTCGCCGGTAATCCCGCCGGTGGCGGGCGAGGCGAAGAAGCAGATGGCGTCGGCGACCTCGTCGGCGGTGAGCACGCGCCGGATCGGGGTGCGGTCGATGAAGTTCTGCTCGACCTGGGCCGCGGTGACGCCCTGGGCGGCGGCGTTGCGGGCGTAGAGCTCGTGGATGTGCTCGGTTTCCACGACGCCGGGGTGCAGTGTGTTGATCGTGATGCCGTCCGGGCCGAGCTGGTCGGACAGCACCTTGGTCATGTGCACGATCGCCAGGTTGCGCATCCCGGAGAGGGCGTGGCTCGACCGGCCGGTCAGCCCGCCGATGTTCACGATCCGGCCGTAGCCGTGCGCGCGCATGAGCGGCACGACCGCCTTGACGCACCGGAAGTAGCCCACGACCTTGGTGTCCAGGTCGGCGAGCAGGGCTTCGGGATCGGCGTTCGCGACGTCGTCCCGGACTAGGCCGGCGGGCGCGGCGGCGCCGTTGACCAGGATCGAGACCCGGCCGACGTCCGCAGCCCTTTCGGCGAGCGCCAGCACCGACTCCGTATCGGTGGTGTCGGCGGCGACGGCCACGACCTTTCCGCCGAGCTCGGCCATGATCTCGTCCGCGGCCGCCTGGAGGATGGGCAGGCGGCGCGCGGCGATGACGACCGTCGCGCCCCGCCGCACCAGCGCCCGGGTGACGGCTTTCCCGATGCCCAGGCCGCCGCCGGTCACGATGGCGATCTGGCCGTCCAGTTCCGTTGTGCTCATGAGAGGTTCACCCAGACGCTCTTGGTTTCGGTGTACTGCTCGAGCACACCGCGGCCCATTTCCCGGCCCCAGCCGGATTGCTTGTAGCCACCGAACGGCGAAGCCGGGTCGGTGAGGTTGTAGCAGTTGATCCACACGGTGCCCGCCTTGATCGCGGCGGCGATCCGGTGGGCGTGGGTCAGGTCGTTCGTCCACAGGCCGGCGGCCAGGCCGTAGGGCGTGTCGTTGGCCTTGTCGATCAGGTCGTCGACGTCGGTCCAGCGCATGGCGACCAAGACGGGCCCGAAAATCTCTTCCTGGACCACGCGCATGGCGTGCGTCGTTTCGGTGAGCACGGTCGGCTCGAGGAAGTAGCCGCCGGCGTAGGTGTCGTCGAGCCCCGCCGGGCGCGCTCCGCCGGTCTCGAGCTTGGCCCCTTCGTCGAGTCCGAAGTCGATGTAGGACGCGACGGTGTTCAGCTGCCGGGCCGAGACCAGCGGGCCCATCTGGCTGGCCGGGTCCTGCCCGGGGCCGACGACGATCCGGTTCGCCTGGTCGACGAGCGCGGACATGACGTCGTCGTAGATCGCCGAGTGCACGTACAGGCGGGAGCCCGCGGTGCAGGTCTGGCCCTGGTTGAAGAAAATGGCGTCGGCCGCCGCGGCCGCGACGGCTGTCGGGTCCGCGTCGGGCAGGACGATGTGCGGGGACTTGCCGCCGAGTTCGAGGGAGACCTTCTTCATGTTGCCCGTGGCGGCGACCGTGACGAGGCGCCCGACCTCGGTCGAGCCGGTGAACGCCACCTTGTCGACGCCGGGGTGGGCCGCGATCGCGGCACCGACGACACTGCCCTCTCCGGTCACGACGTTGAGCACCCCGGGCGGGAAACCCGCCTCCGCAACGAGTTCGGCGAGCCGCAGCGTCGACAGCGACGTCTCTTCCGCCGGCTTGAGCACCACCGCATTGCCCATCGCCAATGCCGGCGCCAGCTTCCAGGACGCCATCGACATCGGGAAGTTCCAGGGCACGATCGCGCCCACGACACCGATCGGCTCGTGCACGGTGTAGTTGAGGATCCGCCGCCCGCCCCGCGGCGACAGCGGGATCGTCGAGCCCTCGAACTTGCTCGGCCAACCGGAGAAGTAGCGGAAAAGCTTCGCCGTGGTGGTGACGTCGACCGCACGGGCGACCGACACCGGCTTGCCGTTGTCCAACGACTCGATGAGCGACAGCTCGTCGGCGTGCGCTTCGACGAGTTCGGCCAGCCGGTGCAGCAGCTCGCCGCGCTGTAACGGAGTGAGGTCACGCCAGGCGGGATCGGCCAGCGCGGCGCGGGCCGCCGAGACAGCGGTATCGACGTCGCCCGGACCGCCGCGGGCCAGGGTGGCGAGGGGCTCGCCGGTGGCGGGGTTGGTGGAAACCAGCCGCTGCCCGGTTTCGCCGGGGCGCCAGCCGTTGCCGATGAACAGGCCGTGTTCGCGACCCAGGAAGGAAGTGACGGCCGGAGGAATGTCCACTGTGGTCATAGCGCCATTTCGATCAGGTGCGGGCCGCCGGAGGCGACGGCGTCGGTGAAGGTCTGTCGCAGTTCGGCGACGCGGGTGGCGCGGGAGGCCGGCACCCCGAAGGCGCCGGCCAGCGCGACCCAGTTCACGCGCGGGTCGGCCAGACTGGTCAAGGCGGCGGCCTGGGCGCCGAAGTCGTCGTTGCCGTGCCGGCCGAGTTCGGTGCGCAGCACCTGGTAGGTGTGGTTGGCGGCCACCAGCACGACGACGTTCGCCCGCTCGCGGCTCATCGTCCACAGTGCCTGCGCGGTGTACAGGCCGCTGCCGTCGGACTGCAGCGCGACGACCGGCCGGTCGGGGGCGGCGATGGCCGCGCCCAGCGCGCAGGGCAGGCCCTGCCCGATGGCACCGCCGGTATTGGTCAGTACGGTGTGGGCGGGGGCCGAAGCCGACGCGGTGTAGAAGGGGTAGCCACTCGTGCCGCCCTCCACCGACACGATGGCGTTCTCCGGCAGGCAGCCCGCGACGACCTGGCCGATGGTGCGGCCGGACAACGGTTCGTCCGGGCCGGGCGGCTCGAAGGCCGCGGCAGGCGGGGCCGGGGCGTCGGCGCCCAGCAGATCGGCGAGCCCGAGCAACGCCTCTTCGGCGTCCTCGTGCGGCCGGGCCAGCCGGACCAGCGTGCCCGGCGCGGTGAGCACGCTCGGGACGCCTTCGTAACCGAAGTACGCGATGGGGTCCTCGGCTCCGGCGACGACCACGGCGGGCGCTTCCCGCAACACGGCCGCGGCCGTTTCCGGGAAGTAGGGGAGCCGGTCGATGGCCGGCAGACCGCCACCGCGTTCCGCGCGGGCCGGGAACGTCTCGCTGTACAGCGATAGCCCGGTTTTCGCGGCGACGCGGCCGGCTGCCTCTTGTCCTTCGCGGCTCAAGGCGTTGCCGCCGAGCAGCAGCACGGCCCGCGAGCCGGCGGCCCGCAGCCGCGCCGCGGCGTTCTTGACGGTGTCCCCGCCGACGGAAGCGCGTGACGGTGCCGACGCGGGCTTCGCGGGCTCTTCCAGCAGCTTCTGCTGCTGGTGATCGGCCGGCACGATCATCGTCGAGACACCCAGCAGCCGGTGGGCGTCGTCGATCGCCGTGCGAGTGGCCTCCGCGATGCTCGCGCGGTCGGTGACGGTGTGGACCGTCCCCACCGTCGCGGCCAGCGCCGCGATGTCCGAGGTCAGGGGGGCGTCGTAGGGCAGGTGCCAGCTCGTGTGGTCGCCGACGATGTTGACCACCGGCGTGTTCGCCCGGCGCGCGTTGTGCAGGTTCGCGAGGCCGTTCGCCAGGCCCGGGCCCAGGTGCAGCAGCGTAAGCGCGGCCTTCCCGGTGATGCGGGCGTACCCGTCGGCGGCGCCGGTGCACACGTTCTCCTGCAGCCCGAGCACGGCACGCACACCCGGCACCCGGTCCAACGCGGCGACCAGCGGCATTTCCGTGGTGCCCGGGTTCGCGAAGCACACTTCCGCACCGGAGTGCGTCGCGGCACGGACGAGCGCTTCGGCTCCGGTGACGTCGTCTGCCACAACTTCTCCAGTTCTATTATCGAACAAGCTGTACGGATATCGGCAAGGGTAGCCGCAAGCGCGGTGATGGGGAAGCCCGTCGCCGGACGAGATGGCGGAGGACGGCGGAAACCGCTCGAGTCGTGACGAAATCAGGGATGCGCGAAGGCGTGCCGAAACCGCGCCGTGCTCACGACGCGGCGGTGGTGGGCGCGCTCAGGACTGCGCGGCGGTCTCCGTGGTGAAGTCGCCGGTCAGTCGCTGCGCCGCCTCGGCGGCCGCCGAGGTGACCAGCTCGGGGATGTGCGGGTCCGAAACGTCGACGCCGAGCTGCACGACGCCGATGCTGGCCGTCGCCCAGTCGGAGGTCTTGATCGGGGCCGCGATGCCGACCGCGCCGCTTTGGAGGGCGCCGGTCGTGAGCGCGTATCCGCGGCTGCGTGCGAGCTTGACCTCGGCGCTGTCGCCCTCGTCCGCCGGTCGGCCGGCCAGGATGGCGAGGCCGTCGGCGCCGACGTCGAGGGGGTGGCGGGCCCCTTGCCGCAGGGCGAGGTGGAACAGGCTGCGGGTGGGCTCCTCGGTGAGCAGGATCAGCGCCTGGTCGCCGTCGGCGATGCTCAGCAGGGCGGTGCTGCCGGTGTCCTCGCTGAGCCGGCGCAGGATCGGCAGCACCGTGGCCTGCAATCGGGGACGCAGTTTGCTGGCGAGTTCGGCGATGCCGATCCCGAGCACGTAGCGGGTGTCGATCCGGCCGACGAGGCGGTGGACTTCGAGGGTGCGCAGCAACCGGTAGACAACCGCCCGTGCCGTGGAAAGCTCTTCGGCCAGCTCTGCCGCAGTCAGCCCGTCGCTGCGGTTGGCCAGCAGGCTCAGCACGGTCAGCCCCCGGTCGAGGGTCTGGGAGGTCTCCCCGCTCGGCGAGTTCATCGTGAGGGTCCTCCGTCGGCGGCCGGTTGCTGGTGATGGTTTAGCACAGCGGGCCGGCGGTCCGTGTGATTGACCGGTGCCGACCTGGTTCGTATAGTACGACTATCGAGCACTTAGGACGGTAATCGAACATGTCCCGACGTTCCGCTGTCGAAGACCTCGCCCACAGCCTCCCCGTCACGCCCTTCGTGGCCGGCCACTGGCAGCCGGAGTCCACTCAGCACGCTTTCGACGTCGTCGACCCGGTGACCGAGCGGCGGCTGGTCACGGTGGCCGAGGCGGACGCCGCGACCGTGGACAAGGCCGTCACCTCCGCGCGCGTCGCGCTCGACGACGGTGACTGGGCCCGGCTGGACGGTGCCACGCGTGGCCGGCTGCTGCTCGCCTTCGCGCAGCTGATTGAGGACCGCGCCGAAGACTTCGCCGATCTCGAATCCCTCGACGTGGGCAAACCGGGCATCGAAGGCCGCGTGATCGACCTCCCCCAGGCGGTGGCCACCTTCCGGTACTACGCCGGCTGGGCGGACAAGCTGACCGGCCAGTCGATCCCCACGCCGGGCTACCAGGGACGGCGCACGCTCAGCTACACCGTCCGGCAGCCGATCGGCGTCGTCGCGGCGATCACGCCGTGGAACTCGCCGACGATGATCGCTTCGTGGAAGGTCGCGCCGGCGCTGGCGGCCGGCTGCGCCGTGGTCCTGAAGCCGCCGGAAGACGCGCCGCTGACGTCCCTGCTGCTGGCCCGGCTGGCCGAGGAGGCCGGCTTCCCGCCCGGTGTGTTCAACGTCGTCCCCGGCCGTGGCGCCACCACCGGCCAGGCGCTCGTCGACCACCCCGGGGTCGACAAGATCTCCTTCACCGGGAGCCCCGAAACCGGCCGGATCGTCGCAGCTGCCGCCGCGAGGACCTTCCGGCCCACGACGCTGGAACTGGGCGGCAAGAGCCCGCAGATCGTCTTCGCCGACGCCGACCTGGAGACGGCCGCGGCCGGGGTCGCCCTCGGGATCTTCGCCAATCAGGGCGAGGTCTGCGCCGCCGGCAGCCGGATCCTGGTCGCCCGGTCCGTCCACGACGAGTTCGTGGACCGTCTCGCCGCCCACGCAGGCAAGCTGGTGCTCGGCGACCCGTTCGACGAGGGCACCACCATGGGCGCGCTGATCAACGCCAAGCAGCGCGAGCGCGTCCTGCGGTACATCGGCATCGGCCGGGCTGAAGGGGCGACGCTGGTGACCGGCGGCGGACGGCCGGAGCGTAGCGGCTACTTCGTGGAGCCGACCCTGTTCGCCGACGCGTCCCCCGGGATGACCATCGCCCGGGAGGAGATCTTCGGGCCCGTGGGCACGATCATCGCGTTCGACGGCGACGAACAGGCCGTGTCCATCGCCAACAACAGCAGTTACGCGCTTGCCGCGACCTTGTGGACCACCGACCTGAGCCGGGCCCACACTGTGGCCGAGCGGGTCCGGGCCGGGGCCGTCGCGGTCAACGGGTGGTCGCCGCTCGACGCCCGGCTGCCGTGGGGCGGCTCGAAGCTCAGCGGATTGGGCCGTGAGCTGGGCTGGGCGGGGATCGAGGCGAACACCGAACTGAAGACGATCACCGTCGTCCTCTGACTTCTTGCTATACAAGGAAAGGAGTGCCGCATGGGCACCCGTATTCTCGTCACCTACTACAGCGCCACCGGCTCCGTGCACCGCCTCGCCAAGGCCGTCCAGGACGGGGCAGAGGCGGCCGGAGCCGAGGTCCGGCTGCGCCGGGTCGCCGAACTCGCCCCGCCCGAGGCGATCGCGTCGAACCCCGCGTGGGCGCAGCACAAGGCGGACACCGACGACGAGGTCGCCGTCGCCGGCCTCGACGACCTGGAGTGGGCCGACGGTTACGCGTTCGGCACGCCCACCCGGTACGGCGCCCCGGCCGCGCAGCTGAAGCAGTTCATCGACACCGCGAGCAGCCTGTGGCAGGAGGGAAAGCTCGCCGACAAGCCGGTCACCACGTTCGTCTCCTCGGCGGAGCGGCATGGCGGCCAGGAAGCCACGATCCTGTCCCTCCACAACGTCTTCTACCACTGGGGCTGCGTCATCCTCCCGCTCGGTTACACCGACGACATCGTCTACGCGGCGGGCGGAAACCCCTACGGCACGTCCTGGCCGGCCGGGTTCCCCTCCGCCATGCCCGATGACGACACCCTGGAATGTGCTCGTTACCAGGGCGGTCGGCTCGCCCGCTTCGCCGAGGTCCTGACCGCCGTGCGGTCGGGCGCACCGGCGTGACGCCGGTGCCATGACCATCGAAGTCGACGTCTGGTCGGACATCCACTGCCCGTGGGCGTACGTCGCCGTCCACCGCCTGCGCCGGGCCCGGGACGCCCACGGGCTCGACGTGGTGTTCGCGCCCCGGGCGTGGCCACTGGAATGGGTCAACCGCCGGGGAACGCCGCGCGACATCGTCACCACGGAGACCGCGGCGCTGGCGAGCCATGAACCGGAACTGTTCGCCGCCTACACCGGCGAGTCCTGGCCCTCCACCTTCCTCCCCGCGTTCGAGCTCGTCGCCGCCGCCCGGCGGCTGTACGGTCTCCGCGCTGCCGAAGACATCGACTTCGCGCTGCGGCTGGCGTTCTTCCGCGACGGCGTCGACGTCAGCATCCGGGCCGGCCTGGCCGAGGCACTGGTGATCGCGAACGGGCTGAACGCCGGCGTGGTCCCGGCGGAGGTCGAGGACGCCTGGCTGCGCACGAATCCGCGCGCGGACGTCGACGAGGACTTCCGGGCGAGCGGCGGTCTCCCCATCCAGGGGAGCCCGCAGATCTTCTGGCCGGATGGCTCGACGACGCACAATCCGGGGATGACCGACCACCGGTGGCGCGGCGGGCTGGTCCACATCGGACACACCGAGCCGGGCGCGGCCGAGCGGCTGCTGCTGGCGCGGACCACCGGGAGCAGGGATTGATCGTCGAAGAGCGCAACTACCAGCTCGTGCCGGGCGGAGCCCGCCGGTACCTCGACGCGTGGCACCGGCAGGGCCGCGGCCCGCAGGTCGCGCACCTCGGTGAACCGCTCGGGGTGTACACCGTCGAGGTCGGCGCCCTGAACACCCTGGTCTACCTCTGGGGTTTCCCCGACCAGGCCGACCGGGCAGCCCGGCGGGCCCGGCTCGCCGGCGATCCCGCGTTCGCAGCCTTCCGCGGCGAGGTCCGTTCCCTCCTCGTCGCCCAGAGCAACCGCATCCTCGTCCCCGCCACACCCCCGGAAGGCCGCCCATGACCAGTGCCCCGGCCCAGCGCTACCTCGACGAAATGGTCGCGAAGCGCGGGTACGTGCTCGAGTACCACAAGGTCATGGCGGCCAACGACTTCCCGGTGCTGCAGGCCGCCGACAACCTCGTCGACGCGGCGTACCTCGCGCAGCGCCGGCTGGACCGCCGGACCAAGGAGCTCCTGTTCGTCCTGAGCCTGACGGTCCTGCGCGCCGACAAGGCGCACATCCAGAGCCACATCAGGGTCGCCCTCGGGCTGGGTGTCGAGCCGCAGGAGATCCTCGAAGCGATCGAGATCGCCCTCCCGGAGGCGGGTGTCGTCGCCTTCCAGCACGGCTTCGACGCGTGGCGCGAAGTGGTGAACGCCGAAGCGCTCGAACCGTCCGCACCGGTGCAGCCCTGAGGGCGACCGTCCACAATCCACCGAACCCGAAGGAGTCCCGGATGCCGAATTGTGTCGAGTTCGTCAAGTTCCGAGTCAAGGAAGGACAGCAACCGGCCTTCCTCGCGCGCCGGCCCGAAGCCATCGCCGCGGTCCGCAGAGCCCATCCGGACCTCATCGGCGCGCCGGTGCTGGCCGAGCACGCCGACGGCACGTGGACCGATGTCTGGATCTACCGCAGCGCCGCGGCCGCCGAGCGCGCCAACGCGGGCGCCGGCGAGATTCCGGAGTTCCTCGCGATGGCGGAACTGCTGGAGGACGTGCGGGTCGAGGCTTCGAGCATGCCGGACGAGGTGAGCGGACCGTGAACCACGATGTCGACGTCGTAGTCGTCGGGGCCGGGTTCGCCGGGCTGACCGTCGCCCGGGAACTCGGGTGGATGGGCGCGCAGGTGGTCGTGCTCGAGGGCCGCGACCGGATCGGCGGTCGCACGTGGACCGACACGCGGATGGGCGAGCCGCTCGAGATGGGCGGCGGGTGGATCCACTGGATGCAGGGGCACGTGTGGTCGGAGGTGACCCGCTACAAGCTGCCGGTCGCCGAAACACCGTGGCCGGACACCGCGCACTGGCTGGTCGGCGGCACCCGGCGCAGCGGCAGCGCGGCCGAACTGCTGGAGCGAATGAACGACGGCATGCGCCGGTCCATCGAGGACTGCATGGAGGTGTTCAAACGCCCGTACGAACCGACCGCCGGCAACGGCTGGCGAGACCTCGACCGGCTGTCGGTCACCGACCGACTCGCCGAGCTGGACCTCGATGACGAGGCCTACGCCCTCTGCGACGCGATGTGGAGCCAGAACTTCAACGCGCCGGCCGCCACCGGCGCGCTCACGCAGGCGTTGCGGTGGGGCGCGGTGAGCAACGGCGACTGGCAGCTGCTGCTCGACATCTGCTCCCACTGGCGGTTCCGCGACGGCACGGTGTCCCTGGCGAACGCGATCAGGGCGGACGTCTCCGGCGACGTCGAGCTCGGAGTCCACGTGGCACGCATCGACGAGAGGCCCGACGGCGTCGTGGTGACGACCGCCGACGGGCGCGAGATCGCGGCCCGTGCGTGCGTGGTGACCGTCCCCATCGGCGTGCTCGGCAGCATCGAGTTCACCAGCGGCCTGCCACAGCCGGCCCGGCAGGTGGCGGCCGACGGGCAGAGTTCGCAAGGGTTCAAGCTGTGGGTGCGTGCTCGGGGAGCCGACCAGCCGTTCATCGCGATGGCCCCGAGCGACGAGCCCCTCGCGCTCATCCAGTGGGAGCACGCGTTCGGCGACGGCGGCGAGTTCACCGCGTTCTCCTTCGGCACCGACGCCCGGAAGTTTCCGGTCACCGACCTCGAAACGGTCAACCAGTACGTGGGCCGGCTGGTGCCCGGGATCGAGGTCACCGACTTCGCCAGCCACGACTGGGTCGGGGACCCCTACGCCCGGCAGACCTGGGCGATGCTGCGGCCGAACCAGCTCGAAGGGGTCCAGGCGCTCGCCACGATGCCCGGCCGCGTCACCTTCGCGGGCGCCGACTACGCCCGCGGCTGGTGCAGTTTCATCGACGGGGCGATCGAAAGCGCGATGCGCGCAGCGAGGACACTGCGTGAACGCGTCCTGTAACGGCCTGCGGTCGTCAGGAATTCGTCTCACCGCGGCCTGAACGGAAAATATTCGGCTGAACGCCGGTTGGTGTGTCGTGCGTACGACACACCAACCGGCTTTCTGTTTTCCTGCGCTTAACGAAGCCTTCGAATCGTGCGTCGACCGGTCTTGACATGGTCTGATACCCGCCGCATGCTGTGTACGCAACGCGCACCAAGTGTTCGATTATCGTTCTTCAGCAATTCGCCAGTACCCAGGGAGTTGTCGCATGACCGTCCCTACTAATCGTCTTCCCCGAGTTCTGACCTGGAAGTCCGGCGCCTTTCTGGGTTTGACGACAATTCTGGGCGTCTTCACCACGGTCGGTTACATGATCGGACTGGTCGGCGCCTGGGCCGTGATCGCGATCTGGGCCGTTTCGATGGTGGTCGCGACCGCTCAGGCGTTTCTCTACGCCGAGATGGCGACGATGTTCCCGAACATGGCCGGCGGGGTCGCCGCCTACGCCAACGAAGGACTCCGCCGGTACACGGTGTTCGTCGGGCCGATCGTGTCATGGGGATACTGGCTGGGCTACTCCCTGGTGCAGGCGGCCATCGCGCTGATCTTCGGCCAGGTGGTGCAGGCGCAGTGGTTCCCGACGCAGACGTGGGGCGTCGACGTCCTCGGGGTCCACGTGGGGCTCCCGCACCTGCTGGGTGCGGCGGCGCTGGTGAGCGTTTTCCTGCTCAACATCTACGGCATCCGGCCAGCCGCACGGGTCACCTCACTGGGCGTGATCATCTTCACGGTCTTCGTCGCGATCATGGTGCTGCTGCCGTTCATCGAGGGCAAGTGGTCGGTGTCCGGCCTGACCTGGCGGCTCGACGACCCGAAGCTCGCGCTGGTGCTGCTGTATCTCGCGGGCTGGACGACCTACGCCGTGGAGGGACCGTCGCTGTTCGCACCCGAGTACCGCAGCCCGGGTACGGACTGCCCCAAGGCGATCCGGATGTGCGCGATGCTGATGATCGGCGTGTTCACCATCGTCCCGTTCGTCGTCTCCGGCACGCTGGGGGAGAAGGCCATCGGCGACAACCCGAACGGCTACGCCGTCGACGTCATGAACCTGCTGTGGCCGGGCAGTTCTTCCCTGGTGGTCGCGGTCGTCGCGATCGGGCTGTGGGTCACCCTGGTCGGCACGAGCGCCCAGGCCGGGCGGGCGCTGCTCGGGATTTCGCGCAGCGACCTGACCGTGAAGCAACTGTCCACTTTGAACAGCTTTGGCATGCCGGGCCGTGCGCTGGGCGTCGATCTCGTCGTCAACCTGCTCATTCTTTTCCTGGTCGGGAACACGGTCGCGATCGTCGCGGCGAGCAACCTCGGGTACTTCATCTGCTGCGGCCTCGCGTGCTGGGCGTACGTGCTGCTGCGCCGCGACCGGCCGGAGTGGCCGCGGCCGTACCGCCTGTCCCGGAAGTGGGGCGTGGTCGCGATCGCGCTGGGTGTCTTCGACCTCGTCGTCGCCGCGGTCGGGATCACCAATCCCGACCTGGCCGGCCGCGGCGGGCTCAAGGAGACCCTCATCTCGCTGGTGCTGCTGTTCGTCTGCATCCCGCTCTTTCTGCTGCGCCGGCTGTGGCAGGACCGCGACCTTGAGTTCGTGTGGAGAGAAGACACGCCGGCGCTTCCGTCCGATGAGGAGCAGGCGGCATCCTCAGGCGAATCGGAACAGCCGGAAGCGGACACTGCCGGGAAACCGGCGTAGCAACGGAGTCGGCGCCGATGCGCTTCGGAGTGCACCTGCCCAGCAACCACGGGTGGCGCCACGTCGAGGATCTCCTCGACGTGGCGCGGCTGAGCGAGCGGCTCGGGTACGAGTCGGTGTGGGCGAGTCAGCACGTCTTCCACGCGGGGTACCTCGCCGACCGGCTCGGCGGGCGCCCGTACTATGCGCCGTTGCCCATCCTGTCCGCGGTCGCCGCGGTCACCACGAGGGTGCGGCTCGGGACCTCGGTGCTCGTGCTGCCGTACCACCACCCGGTCCTGCTTGCCAAGGAGCTCGCCACCCTCGACGTGCTCTCCAGCGGACGGCTCACGGCCGGCGTCGGGGTGGGAGTCATCCGCGAGGAGTTCGACGCGCTGGGTGCCGAATACGACACTCGCGGCGCGCGGACGGACGAAGCTCTTCGAGTGCTCAAAGCGCTGTGGACGACGCCGCGACCTGCTTTCTCAGGCCGCTTCCACCGATTCGCCGGCCTGGATTTCAGCCCGGCACCAGTCCAGCGCCCGCACCCACCGATCTGGATCGGCGGCTCCGGCCGTGCCGCGATGAGGCGAGCCGCGACACTCGGGGACGGCTGGCACCTGTTCCGCCGTCCCACCCAGGGGATCCGTGAGGCGATCCGCCGCGTGCGGGACCTCGCGGAAGCGGCCGGTCGCGACGGCCGGGCGCTCGTGATGTCGGTTCGGTGCGACCTGGAGATACCGGGCACCGCAGCGAGTCCGGGCGGCAATCGCGACTACAACACGTCCCTGGGCAGCCGGTTCCGGCTGCGGGGGACACCGGAACAGATCATCGAGACGGTCGGAGAGTGGCGAGATTCCGGCGTCGAGCACCTCGTCCTCGCGGTCAACACCGACGACCCGGGCGTGGTAAACGATTTCATCGGTACCTTCGCCGCTGAGATCGCCCCCGAATTCGGTTGAACCTGGGCGTAGCAAGGCAAGCCTCCAACCCGAGGCGGCGCCGTGGCCACCCGCCGCCGCGAGATGACGCGTGTCGCTGCAGGCTGGGGTGAGATCCTCCTGTACATGGTCCCGCTGGCGTTCTCGACCCCGGCGCCGACGACCTCGACCGGACCCCGAGCACTGGCTCGGAACCCTTGCTGTTCTCCAACGGCGGCAGCGGTCGCCACCGGCTCGGTCGCCAGGTCCCGGCCGTGCAAGGTCTGGAGAGTTCGCTGGTCCCGCACACCGCTGAAGGATCACCCAGTGTCGACGACCTTGTCGCGGCCCGATCGACGTGCTGAGCGCGGTTTCCGGTACGGCGCCTCGTGGTGAGATCGGATTGCGGAAGACCCGTGCGGTGCTGGACATCCCCTGCGCACCGCACGGGTCGGGCCGCCCACCCCCGTGCGCAGGTTGGTGGCGGAGTCATCCGCCGATGCTGGCTCCGACGGCGAGGAGGGGCAGCGGCCACCGGCTGGAAGAACGTCACGCCGCCCGTTCGGCAGTTGCCGGAGCCGCCGGAGGTGATGCCGATGGCGGAGCCGTCGCGGGTGAACAGCGGTCCGCCGCTGTCGCCGCTCTCAGCGCACACCGTGGTCCGGATGAGCCCGGTGACCCGGCCTTCGGGGCAGTTGACCGTGGCGTTCAGCGAGGTGACGCGGCCTTGGTGCAGGCCGGTGGTGCTGCCCATCCGGAGCACCTGCTGGTTGGCCTTCGCCGCGGCGGCCTTGGTGATGGCGACCGTCCGGCCGCCGCCGACGTCGACGACGCTGGGTGCTTTGGTCGCGGTGTTGTTGTAGGTGAGCAGGGAGAAGTCGCCGGTGCCGGGGAACTTGCCTGCTGGACGGTGGCGACCGATCGACCGCCCGGTGTCAGGGACCATTGCCGTCCGGAAGTGGCGCAGTGGCCTGCGGTGAGGATGCCGAGGTTGCCGTCGCTCGTGGTCACGTTGAACCCGAGGGAGCACCGAGCTCGGCCGGTGAAGATGGCGTCGCCGCCGCTCGCGAATAGCTGGAGGACTCCGGGGGTTCGCTCGACTCGGAATTGCTGCCCGCGGGTGGCTGCCATCAGGCGGTCCCACTTCTCGCCCTGAACGGTGCTGTCGGCCGTGACGACCGTTTGCCCGGTGTCCGCGTCGATCGCCCAGGCGGTGCGGGTCATGGCGCGCGCCGCGGCGCCGCTGTCTGCGGGCTTGGTGATGGCTGCGTCCGCATGGGGGATGGCGATGGCGGCGGTGGCGGCTGCCACGATGGCGGCGGCCGCCACCAAGAGCTTGACTCTGCTCGGCTTTCGGTGCCAGGAAGGTATTTCGCAGACCTCCGTGCTTGGTGATCGGGTTCTCACCCCCGCCGACGAAGACCAGCGAGGTCAGTTCCGGGCCGCAAGCTGCGGCTCGTGAGGTGAGCCGGAGTGCACCGGGCGAGAGAGGGAATCCGGTCATACCCAGTTCCACGTACCGCACGCGACCGGCGGTTCGTCGGGTGCCGGTACCGGTTCGTTGCGGCCGGCGAACCCGGTGAGAAGAGCGAGCCGTACTTCGATTCTTTCGACGATGTGCGACTCGGGTCCACGCTGCGGCGAATTCGGTCGCGCTCACGTGCGCGGCGGTCCGCCACTCCCTCTTCCGACTTGAGGTGGACCCGTGCACACCCCGCGCATCGACGACAAGGTCGACGATTCCGCCGGGATGGCGGAGTGCCGGCCTATCGCATCGCGAGGCTCCACGGTGAGTCCCGGGTGGTGGAGGGACGGGCCGGCAGCGCACGCGAACCGATCTCGATCACACGGGCAAGGTGTGTCGAGCTGTCGACAAAACTCAACTCCGCGGTCCCTCGATGCGGTGGAGTTGAGGGTGTTTGGCCGTGCGCTGGTCCCCGGAAGACCGGCCGCGCAGGCGCCTGTCGAGCCAGGGGCGGAGAAAGGTGGCTGCCCAACGCAGTTCAGCGGTGGCGCGCCATTGCGTTGACGGTGGGATGGGCAACGGTGGTGCAGGTTCGTTCCAGGAATCGGCGCTGCCCGGCAGTTGCAGGGCGTGCGCGACCGCGTCGGCGATCAGTTGATGCCCCAGGGGGCTGCAGTGCAACCGGTCCTCGCTCCAGAACCGGCGGTCGGCGACTGAGGGGTGTCGAGCGATCTCCGCGACGGCGACGCCGTGCCGGGCGGCTGCGGCGCGGATCCGGTCGTTGATGTCGAGGATGCGGGAGCGAACCGGTCGGGCTAGGGGGATGATCCTGGTGAGGTCGGGAAAGGTCAGAGTCGCCACGCGGGCTCCGGAGCCGGTGAGCGCGGCGAACATCGCTTCCAGGTGACCGGCCACCGTCGAGGTTTCGACTCGGAGCCGGAGCAGGTCGTTCACTCCGGCGACCACGGTGGCCAGGTCGGGACGAAGGGCAAGAGCCGGCTCCAGTTGCTCTGACCGGACTTCGCTCGCGCGGCGGCCACGGACGGCGAGGTTGGCGTACTGGAGATCGGGGTTGTCGATGGTGAGGTGTTCGGCGAGCCGGTCAGCCCATCCCCGAAGGCCCACGATGTCGTCACCATCACCGACGCCTTCCGTCTGGCTGTCACCCAAGGCGACGTAGCGCAGGTACCTGCCGCTCCGAACGGGTTCCTGAGTGCCGTTCTCCTGGGGCCTCATCGGTTGGTCACGCCATCCTCCTGGTCATAACCGTGATTAATCATAACCATGTCTATGATGGGCTGGCCCCATGCCTGATGACGAGGAGATGCGCCGGTGAGTCTGCGGCATGCTGTGCTCGCGGCGTTGCTGTCCGGCGAGTACAGCGGCTACCAGTTGGCCAAGGCGTTCGACGTGGGCGTCGCCAACTTCTGGTCCGCCCGGCCGCAACAGCTCTACCTGGAGCTGTCCAAGCTCGAGAACGACGGGTTGATCAGCGGCCGAGAGGTGGTCCAGCGAACCCGTCCCAACAAGCGGCTGTTCATAGTCACCGAGGCCGGCCTCGCCGAACTGGCGCACTTCGCCGCCGCCGTGAGCAAGCCGTCGTTCATCCGCGACGACCTGCTGGTCAAGGTCCAAGCCGTCGACCACGTCGACGCGGCACCGGTGATCGCGCAACTGGAGCAACGAGCCGCGGCAGCCGCAGCCAAGGTGGAGATCCTCGACAAGATCCTGCGGCGTTTGCGCGGGGATCTCGACGAGGAGACCTACCTGAGCCACGGATCTCCGATCGGGCCCTACCTGACGTGCTTGCGCGGCCGGCGGTTCGAGCAGGAACACCACGACTGGTCTGTGCGGGCCGCCGCACTCCTGCGTGACCGGGCGACCCGGAACGGTCATCCGGCGCCTGCCCCGGATCAATCCCGGTAGGGCTGTCGACCGGCATCCGTTTCGAACTGCGGTGGCTGGGTGAGCGCACACCGCTGTGCCGGACGTCCGAGCCGCTCGCTCAGCCGGGTTGCGTCGAGGATGTCCTCGACGTGGCCCCAACCGTGGTTGCTGGGCACGTGCACTCTGAAACGCATGGAGGTCGACTCCGTTGGCGACGGTCCATGAGGCCTGCCACGCCGGCGAGCTGCGCAAACGGTTCGACATAGTCACCCGGGACCAGCGCGCGCCGGCCGCAGCAGCGAAATCAATGCAACACCGCACTCCTCGACCGGTTCCCGGTCGTTTTCGTGCGCGAAACCGTCGAGGAAGTGGGCGGTCGAGTGCCCGCGCGGGATCACCGCAAGGGGCTTCTTCTGATCCGATTTGCGTCGCCAGGAGGTCAGCCGGCGGACTCGAGCTCCGGGTCCGGGCCTGTTTCACTGGAGACCGTGTCCGCTTTTGTCCTGGTCGCTGCGGCTTTCTTGCGGCGCTTGATGATCACGACGGCGACGACGTTGGCCAGCAACAGTCCGATGATGAGCACGATACCGCTGCCGTTCTGCAGGCCCGCGACGACACCGGCGCCGATCAGGAGGGTGGCCGCGTTGATGACCATCCCCCCGGCGGCGACCGGGAGCAGGAACGCGCGGACGGGAATACGTGCGGCACCGGCCGCCGCGGGCACGAAGCTGCGGACGAGCGGGACCGCCGCTCCGATGAACAACGCCCAGGAACCCTGTTGCAGTAGCAGGTCCGTGGCCCTGTCCCAGCTTTTCGCTCCGCGTTTCTTGATGAGCTTGCTCTCGCGTAGCGCCGGTCCCAGGCGGCGGCCGAGCACGAATCCGACCATGCTGCCGGCGAGCGTGAACGCCGACATGACCGTCCACATGAGCAGGAACTCCGATACGGAGCCGATGGTGGCGCCCACGAGCAGAATCGGCGTGTTCGCCGGGAGGAAGGTCCCGACTCCGATGATTCCTTCAGCGAAAACGTACAGTCCCGCTACCGCCATGGTGGCGAGTTCCGGCAATGAGTGCAACCAGTCCAACATGAATGTATCCCTTGATATGAGCGGGTTGCCCTACACGAAATTTGACTGGAGACGATTCATTCGCGGCGCGTTCCGCTCCGGTTGTGGTCGTGGTGTCACCAGGCGACCGGGAGTTCGTGGACGCCGTAGACGGTCATGTCGTGCCGGAAGTTGACCTGTTCCATCGGGATCGCCAGCCGGAGCCCTGGCAGCCTGCGCAGCAGTGCGGGGAGAGCGATCTGCAGTTCCGCGCGTGCGAGTGACTGTCCGAGGCATTGGTGGGTGCCGTAGCCGAAGGCCAGGTGTCCGCGTGTGCTGGCGTCGATGTCGAAGGTGCCGGGCTGGTCGAAGAAGCGCTCGTCCCGGTTGCCGGCGGTCAGGTTCATCATCAGGCCTTCGCCGGCGCGGATGAGTTGTCCGCCGATGGTGATGTCCTCGGTGGCGACGCGCGCGACCACGTCCTGGGGGATCGTCAGGTAGCGCAGCAGTTCCTCGACGGCGTTGGCGACCAGCGCGGGGTTGTCGGTGTCGCGGATGCGGCCGAGCTGGCCGGGGTTCTCCAGCAGGGTCAGCGTGCCCAAGGCGATCATGTTGGCGGTGGTCTCGTGTCCGGCGATCAGCAGCCCCATGGCGTTCACCACGGCGGTCTGGCGGCTGATCTCGCCGGTGAGGACCCGCTCGTGGACCTGCCGGCTGATGATGTCGTCCGCCGGCTCGCGCTCCTTGCTCGCCACCAGGTCGAACAGGTAGCGGGACAGCGCCATGGAGGCCGCCGACTTCTCCTCGGCCGTGGAGTTCCGGCCGATCAGGACCGCGCTGTGCTGCTGGAAGAATTCGTGATCGGCGTAGGGCACGCCGAGCAGCAGTGAGATCACCATGGACGGGATGGGCAGCGCGTACTCGGTAACCAGGTCCGCCGGCTGTCCCTTGCTGATCATCTCATCGAGGAAGCCGTTCACCAGTTCCTGGATGTGCGGGCGCAGCTGGTTCACCCGCCTGACCGTGAAGTCGCCGGTGAGCATGCGGCGGAGCCGGGCGTGCTCGGGGTCGTCCATCCGCGGGAAGGCCGAGGACGTGTTCTCGCCCGCGGCGTTCATCGGGGAAACCGGAAATCCGGGGCTCCGGGGGTCCGCGCTGATCCGCGGATCGCTCAGCGCGGCCCGGATGTCGGCGAACCGGCTCACCAGCCACACCGGATTACCGTGCCACAGCACCCGCTGCAGACCTTCCGCATCGCGCCAGTCCGCGTATTCGGCTGGCGGATCGAAGGGACAACGCGCGGATCGCGTGCCGGGGAAACCGGGAAGATCGGCGTTGTCCGCGGCCTGGGTCGTCGTGGTGGTGGTCGTGCTCATGGGCTACTCCTCGAGTTGGGGTGGCGTGCAGGGATCAGACGGCCGTTGAGGGCCCCACCGTGCGGATGGCGGTGGCCGGGCAGACCATGGCCGATTCCCGGACGGCGTCGTGCAGGCCTGGTGCGGGCGTCTCGTCCAGCAGGACCACCATGCCGTCCTCGTCGCGCTGATCGAAGACATCGGGCGCGACCAGCACGCACTGCCCGGAGGCAACGCACTTGGCGACGTCGACTTCCACCTTCATCGGACTCTCCTAAAACCGGGATCCAACTCCCACTTATGTGTCACCGAGAACCGTACACCTAACCGGGAGTCAACTTCCACTTGCTGCTACTGTGGGTCCATGACCACCGATGCGCCGCGAGGGTTGCGCGCCGACGCGGCGCGCAACGTCGAGCGGATCCTGCGAGCCGCCCGGGAGATCTACGCCGAACACGGCCCGGACGCCCAGCTCGACGACATCGCCCGCCACGCCGGCGTGGGCGTTTCCACCCTCTACCGTCATTTCCCCAACAAGAGCGCACTCGTCCGCGCGGCCCTCGAACAGAGCAGCGCCGAGCACCTCAATCCCGCCATCGAGCGGGCGCTGGCCGATGACGACCCGAAGCGGGGCCTGATCACGCTGATCGAGGCCACGATGTCCCAGGTGGCCCGCCAGCACAACACCCTGGCCGCCGCGAAGAACGCAGGCGCCATCACCGCGGAGCTCACCGCCCCGTTCCGCGAGTCACTGGACCTGCTCACCCGCCGGGCGCAGAAGGCCGGCCTCATCCGCGCCGATCTCGCTCCCGAAGACATGCCCAGGGTCGTCGTGATGCTCATCGGCGTGCTGTGGACCATGCCCCCGCACAGCGACGGCTGGCGGCGCTACGCAACGCTTGTCCTGGACGCCCTTTCTCCGGCTGGGGCCAGTCCCCTTCCTCCCGCGGTTCCGCTGCTGCAGCTGCAACAGACCGGCGACTGGTTCATCTGAGCCGCACTCTTGGTTCGACTACCGAGACGCTCAGAGGCCACACGGGCGCCGACACTCCGCGGTCGTCTTCGAAAGGCGCAGCGCGAGCGCCGACATGCCGACGTTCGTGACACGGTGCCCTGAAACGTGCCACGGCGACCACTCGTTCACCTCGCCAGGCGGCCGCTGCGAGCCGCAGGCGGAGTGCCCGCCGACCCCTTGCCGGCCAGGCGATCTCCGGATACGACCTGCGCAACGAGCTGTTCCGCGCGATGTACCAGTCGTCGAAGATCCGGCCGGTGGGCGCCCACCCTCTGGCCGGTGGCGTTGTTGCGCGTGATCGAGCAGCACCGCGCCGAGACCACGGCCAGCCCGACCGCATCGGCGGCGCGTCTCGCAGTGATCTCGTCGCCTGCCCCGGCGCAGTCCGTCCGAGATACGCCACCCCGTCTCGGGTTGGCTCGATCCAAACCTGCCCCGGTATGCTGGTGCCACCGTGAGGAAGTCCCGGGGGAGGTGCGGTGTCTCTGCGATACGCGATCCTCGGCTATCTTTCGAGCGGTCCGGGAACCGGCTACGATCTCGCACGGCAGCTCGACACCGGGCTGGGCTGGTTCTGGACGGCTCGGCACAGCCAGATTTACCCTGAGCTGAAGAAGTTGACCGAAGGCGGCTTGATCCGACGGCATTCTGCCGTGGCGGGTGAGAACTTCGACAAGTTCGAGTACTCGATCACCGAAGCCGGCCTGGCCGAGTTGCGAGAGTGGGCCGGCCAGGCGCCGTCCTACCCGCCCAACCGGGACAGCGAACGGTTGCAGCTGATCTTCTCTGACGAACAGCCGTCGTCGCTCCGGCTGCACCTCGAAGCGCATCTGGAGCATTTCCGGCAACGACGCGACCGGCTCAGGGAGACCCTGTCGTCGATGCAACAGGGCACGCACCCCCGCGTCCAGAAGCGAATCGACGAGGGCCCGCCGTCGCGTGCCGACTTGACGCTGAAGCTGCGCGAACTCGCGTACTCCGGTGACATCGCGCGCGCCGAATTGGAGGTGGCGTGGGCGCAGTCGGCGCTCGACTGGCTGGACGAGTACGAGCAAGACAACGTCGAGCGGCTAGCCGGGCGGCAACCCGGGTAGCGGTGCGGCATCGACCAACACGAACAGCACCAGCGCCGGCTCGTCGGACCGGTTGGCCCAGCTGTGGTTCGTGCCCCGCTGGACCAGGACGTCGCCCGCGGTCATCAGCCGCTCGTCATCGTCGAGGACTGCGAAGACCTGGCCGGACAGGACGACGCAGTAGTCCAATGACGCGGTCCGATGCAGATACGGCTTGATCTCCGGGTCCGCCGGGAACTCGACGATACGCAAGACCGATCCGCCCGGCGGCGGTGGCACGGATGCGGTCGGTGGCACTGGGTCGATGTACTCGCCGCTGTTGTCCGGCGTGCCGGCGTGCTGCCACAGCTCCAGTGTGATCACGTCGCCCGCCACGGGCAGGGCGTGCGGGCAGGTCGCGTCCTCGACGAACACGGCCCGTCCGTTCTTGTCGTGACCGGTGACGATGCGCCGGAACGGCTTCACGAAATTCTCACTCCTTGAGTAGGCCGGCCTGCAGCGTTAGGACAGGCCGAGGATGGCGACGGTCTCGTCGACTGAGGCGATCGGTCGGCCGACGGCGCGGGCCAGGGTGACCGTCCGCTCGACGAGTGCTCGGTTCGACGGCGCCAGCTCCCCCTTGCGCAGATAGAGCGCGTCCTCCATCCCGGCTCGCGCATTGCCCCCGAGCGCGAGGCCGACCGCGGTCAGTTCGAGGTTGTGGCGGCCGATCGCGATGACCTGCCAGACCGAACCGGCGGGAAGCCGGCGCACCGTCGACATGAGGTTCTCGGCGGTGGCGGCCATGCCTCCGCGCACTCCGAGCACGATGCTGAACTGCAGGGGTTCGGCGAGCAAGCCTTCGTCGTGCAGGCGTAGGCACTCGTCGACGTGTCCGCTGTCGTAGATCTCGAGTTCGGCCTTGACGCCGAGATCCTGCATCCGCGCGGCGAGCGCCCTCACCTCGCGCGGCGGGTTGAGGAACTGATCGGCCCCGAACGTCATCGAGCAGGGATTGAGCGTGGCCATGCGCGGCCGCAGTTCGGCGAGCCGGGCGCGGTCCTCGAACGGCACTGAAAGGCCGACGCCGGTGGACAGCTGGACGAGGATCGGGCACCGTTCCGCGATCAACTCCATGACGCGGCGCGCGATCGCGAGGTCGGCGGTCGGTCTCTCCTGCTCGTCGCGCAGGTGAATGTGCGCGACGGCCGCGCCTGCGTCGTACGCGTCGGCCACCGCGGCAGCGATCTGCTCCGGAGTGACTGGTAACGCGGGGTTGTCCCGCGTGGTCGCGATAGGTCCCGTGGTCGCGACCGTGACGACGGCGCTCACGCGGCCGCCTCGGCTTCGACCGGGTTGAGCAAGGTACCGATGCCGTCGATCTCGACCTCGACGACGTCACCCGGCTGCAAGAACAGGGGCGGGTTCCGGCGCACCCCGACACCGCCGCAGGTGCCAGTGACGATCACATCGCCGACTTCGAGCGTACATGCGGTCGAGAGGTAGGCGATCATGTATTCGATGCTGAACAACAGCTCGGAGATCTTGGCCGACTGGACGACCTCGCCGTTGAGCCTGGTCTGCAGGCCGCGGTCGTAGGGATCGCCGATCTCGTCGGATGTCACGAGCCAGGGGCCGAAACCTCCGGTGGCCGCGAAGTTCTTGCCGACGGTGATCTGTGACGTGTGGCGCTGCCAGTCCCGCACCGACCCGTCGTTGTAGCAGCTGTAACCGGCCACGTGCGCGAGCGCGTCGGCCTCGCGGATGTGCCTGCCGCGCCGCCCGATCACGACCGCCAGCTCGCCCTCGTAGTCGAGCTGCTGCGACACAACGGGAGCGATCATCGGTGCGCCGTGCCCCATCTGGCTGTCGGCGACGCGGAGGAAAAACAGCGGGTAGTCCGGCGCCGGCCGGTCGCCGCCCTCACGGACATGGCTCAGGTAGGTCAACGCCGCACACCAGACGGCGTGCGGGCGAGTGATCACCGGCAACAGCCGCACGTCGGACAACACGACGCCCGCGCATTCCTCGGCTCGTCGCACCAGAGTGCCGGACAGGCCGGGCGTTTCGTCCATCAGGCACAACAGCTGCCTCGTCGACGAGGGCGCGCCCGGCATCAGGTCACTGACGTCCACCACCGAATCGCCTCGGACGATTCCGGTGCGCTCGTGTCCATCCAGGTAGTAGCTCGCGATCTTCACGCCTGCTCCAAGTCCATTGATGATCAGCGAAGCGACCGTAAGCCGCATGGCCGACTATGTCAATGTTGACATAGTCGGCCCGTGGGCGCAGAGTGGTCACCACCCCGCCGACGACGAAAGGACAGCGCTTTGTCCGACCCCGAACTTCACGACGTGATCGTCGTCGGGATGGGCCCTGTCGGGTCAGCAGCCGCGATTTTCGCCGCGCGCGCCGGCCTTCGGGTGTGCGCGCTCGACAAATCGGCCGATGTCTATCCGCTGCCCCGCGCGACCCATTTCGACGCCGAGATCATGCGGCTGTTCCAGCGCGCCGGACTGACCACCGAGGTCGGCCCCGTCGTGCGCACGTACGACGGCGGTGTTCATCTCGGCGTCGACGGAGAGCCCATCCGTGACTTCCGCGTGCGCGCCGAACGAGGGCCGCTCGGGTGGTACCCGCACTACACCTTCCTGCAGCCAGAACTGGACCGTGTCCTGCGCGACCAGGCCGCCGCTGTCCCGGGCGTGGCGTGCCGGACGGGGGCCGAGGTAGTCGACGTGCGCGATACGGGCAGCGACGTGGAGGTCGACGTCGACGTCGACGGCCGGACCGAGACGCTGCGAGCCCGCTACGTCATCGCGTGCGACGGCGCGAGCAGCCCGATCCGCAAGCGGCTCGGCATTCGCCTGGACGATTACGGCTTCGACGAGCGCTGGATCATCGTCGACGTCCGGGTGCCGCACCCGGAGGTCCTGCCCGAGTACTCGGTGATGTGGTGCGACCCCAGCCGGCCTGCCACGTACATTCCGCAGCCCGGCCGGAACCGGCGGTGGGAGTTCATGTTGCTCGACGGCGAGTCGGCCGAGGAGATGACTCGGCGCGACAGCATCGATCGCCTGCTCAAGCCGTCGGTCGATCCCACCGGCGTCGAGATCGTCCGCAGCGCGGTCTATCGCTTTCACGGTTTGATCGCCGAGTCGTGGCGGTCTGGGCGGGTGTTCCTCGCCGGGGACGCGGCCCACCAGACGCCGCCGTTCTACGGCCAGGGCATGTGCCACGGCATCCGGGACGTCAGCAATCTGGCCTGGAAGCTCGCGCTCGCGGTCCGCGACACGCGATTCGAGCCGGCGCTCGACAGCTACGCCGAGGAACGCCGGCCACACGTGAAAACCATCATCGATGCCTCGGTGGAGAACGGGCGCTACATCTGCATCCTCGACCGGGACGAAGCGCTCGAGCGCGACCGGCGGCTGCGGGAACGCTTGGCGGCAGGCACCGACGTGCGGTCGTTCCGGTCGGTCATCCCAGGCCTGGCCGCCGGTGTGCTGAGCGCTGCCGAGACCGCCGAGCGTGGACAGCTGATGATCCAGCCGACGGTCAAGACCGCCGACGGCCGCGACGTGCTGCTCGACGAGCAGCTCGGAAGCGGCTTCGCGGTGCTCGTCGCCGGTGACGCGCCACCCAGTGCGCGGACGGCGTGGTTCACCGACGTTCTCGGCGGGCGGATCGTGCGCGTCGTCGCCGACCCGTCCGGTCCGGGCGAGATCGCCGACCCGACCGGGGCGCTCGCGGCGTGGTTCGCCGGCGCCGCAGCTGGTGCCGTCCTCGTCCGGCCGGACGGCTACGTGTTCGGCACCGTTCCTGACGGGCCCGGCATCCACCGCCTGATCGATGAGCTCGCCAGTCAGCTGAGTTCCGTCCCCATCCGATAACGACAAGAGAGGGCCGACAATGGCCGACCACGATGCCGAGCACGCCGGGCGTGCGCGCCTGTCCCATCTCGGTTTCTACGTCCGCGACCTCGACCGGCAGGCCGAGTTCTACAAGAAGGTGTTTCGGTTGGTGGAGACCGACCGAGGCGTTTCCGGCGCAGGCGACCCGATCGTGTTCCTGACCGGCGACAGCAGCGAGCACCATCAGCTCGTGCTGACCGCCGGTCTGCCCGCCGACGCCGAGCGCACCTGGCTCAACCAGGTTTCGTTCCGGGTCGCCTCGCTGCACGACCTGCAGGCGTTCGCCGGCTGGCTGACGGAGTGCGGGGTCACGCCGTCGGCCACCGTGAGCCACGGCAATGCCTGGAGCATCTACTTCCCCGACCCCGAAGGCAACAACGTCGAGGTCTACGCCAGCTCGCCGTGGTACGTGCCCCAGCCGTTCCGCGAGCCGATCGACCTCACCCGACCGACCCAGGAGCTGCTCGACGAGACCTTCGCCAGCGTGAAGAACAACGGCGAGTTCGCGCCGATCGACACCTGGACCGAACAGCTCGACCGCCGACTCGCGACCGCCGAGTCTGCGTCCTGACCAGGAGAGAACGGGTCAACGATGACCGAAACCATCCTCATCCACAGCGGCCGCATCGTCACGATGGACGACGACGTACCTGATCTGCCGAATGGGTCGGTGCTCATCGAGGACGGCCGCATCAGTGCCGTCGCCGCCGAGATCGAACCGCCGCCAGGCGCGGCACTCATCGACGCCGCCGGCATGATCGTGCATCCGGGCCTGGTCGACACCCACAAGCACATGTGGCAGACCGCCCTTCGCGGCGTTGTCGGCGACCGGACGCTCGTCGGCTACTTCAGTGACGTCCGCCGGGACTACCTCAGCCGCTACCGTGCCGAGGACGCCTACGTCGGCACGTACGCCGGCGCGCTCGAACTGATCGCCGGCGGGACCACCGCGGTGCTCGACCACAGCCACGGCGTCGTGACGCCCGAGCACGCCGACGCGCTCGCACAGGCGGAGCTGGCCTCGGGCATCCGTGGTGTGTGGGCATACGGTTACTGCCCGGTCGACGTCGACGGCCCACCCGCCTTCGGCTCGCATGCCGACCGGGTGAAGGACGCGCAGCGGGTCCGCGAAGAGTTCTTCGCCGACAGCCGAGCACGCCTGCGGATGGGCGTGGCGATCACCGAGCAGAACCTGCTGCCCTTCGACTGCACCGAGGCGGAGATCCGCTCGGCACTCGCCATGGACGTCGTCTGGACGGCGCACACCCACTGCGGTCCGGGGAACGCGCCCATCACACGCGGGTTCCACCGCCTGGTCGGACAGAGCCTGGTTGACCACCGCGCGGTGCTGTCGCACTGCAACGAGTTCCGCGTCGACGACTTCGACGTCGTGCGCGAGCTCGGCGCCCACTTCGCGAGCTCCCCCGACTCGGAGATCGCCCTCGGCATCGCACGCCCCACCCCCTACCGGGACGCCTTGCTCGCCGGCGTGTCCCCTTCGCTCGGCACCGACTGCGTCACCTGCATGTCCGGCGACATGTACTCCGCAATGCGCGTCGCGTTGATGTTCGCCCGGCACCAGATCAACGACGGGCCGGGCCGCAACTACGAGACGATCGTCGAACAACCCGTATCGACCCGCGACGTCTTCCGGTGGGCCACCGTCGAGGGCGCCAAAGCACTGGGCCTGCAACGGGAAATCGGCTCGCTCACGCCCGGCAAGCGAGCCGACGTCGTCTGCGTCGACGCGCGTGCCATCAACCTCGCGCCGGTACTCGATCCGGTTGCCGACCTGGTCCTGCACGCGCACGCCGGGAACGTCGATACGGTCGTCCTCGATGGCGTCATCCGTAAGCGGCACGGTCAGCTGCTCGATGTCGACGTTCCCAAACTCGTCGGCGAACTGGAGCGCTCGCGCGACTACTTGATGACTCGCGCCGGGCAGATGGCCGGCTCGGCCGAGCTCGTCGACGAGGCAGCGCAGTGGTCCGACACCTTGACGCGCCTGCAGTGAGCGACGTAGAGGCACAGCCGAATTTGGAGGAGATGCCGGTGAGAATCGATGTCAACCAGTCCCGTTGCGAAGGCTACGGATTCTGCGAGCAGAAGGCGCCCGAGCTGCTAGCGCTCGACCCCGATGGCTTCGTGACCGTGCTCGCCGACCACGTCGACGGATCCCAGGTCGACGCCGCACGGCGGGCCGTCCGAGGCTGCCCGGTCGCTGCGCTGACGCTCGTCGAGTGATGGCACGCGCCGCCGGCGTCGTCGTGGTGGGCGCGTCCATCGCCGGCCTCACGGTTGTCGAAGAACTCCGTTCGAAGGGGTTCGGCGGGCCGATCACGCTGCTTGAGTCCGAGGACACTGCCGGGTACTCCCGCCCGCTCCTGTCGAAAGGGGTCCTCGCGGGCGAGGGCGATCCCTCGACGGCGCTGCTGCCCGCTCCGGAAGACCTCGGGGTCGACGTCCTGCGTGGCACGTCCGCACGCGGGCTCGACCTCGACCGCAACCTCGTCGAACTCGACGGCGATGCCCTGCCCTTCGACAAGCTGGTTGTCGCAACCGGCGCGCGAGCCCTGACACTGCACGACCTCGGTGCCAACGATGACTGCGTGCCCGAGGTCGTGCTACGCACGATGGACGACGCCGTCCGATTGCGTGACCTCCTCGGCTCGGCGCGGACCGTCCTCGTCGTCGGCGGGGGCGTGCTGGGCATGGAGGTCGCCTCGGCCGCGAGCAGCAAGGGGCTGGCCGTCACTGTCGTCGATCGCGGCGCACCGATGGCCCGCACCGGGGGCGCCTTCCTGTCACGCATGGTGTCGGCCTGTGCGCGGGAGCGTGGCGTGCAGCTGGTGAGTGCTCCTGAGGGAGCCCGCCTCGTCGAGCGGGACAGCCGTCCCGCCGTCGTAGCCGGCGGCCACCTGCTCGAGGCGGACGTCGTCGTCACCGCCGTCGGTTGCAGACCCAACGTCGAGTGGCTGGCCCGGACCGGCCTCTCGCTCAGCCCGGGCGTGGTCGTCGACAACAGGTGCCGCGTCCGCGAACACATCGCCGCCGCCGGTGACGTGGTTTCGGTGGAGGGATCCCGGCGCCAGCCGCACTGGTCGACTGCTCTGGATCAGGCTCGGGTCGCCGCCGATGTGCTGCTGTACGGCGATGATGCATCGCCCTACATAAACCGTCCGTACTTCTGGACCGACCAGTTCGGGCTGTCGGTGAAGTTCGCCGGCCGACCGACCAGCGACGACCCCGAGCTTGTCGACGGTTCGCAGGACACCCTGAGCGGGCTGTGGCGCTGGACGGATGCCGGGCATCCGCACGCCGCTGTCGCGATCAACCGACGCATCCCTATCGCCCGGCTGCTGCACACCGCCGGGCACAGCTGACCCTAGGAGCACCGATGACCGCCACCACGACCGTTGACGTCGACCTGTTCACAGACGACGTGCTCGACGATCCGTACCCCGCCTACAGAGCCCTCCGCGACGCCGGGCCGATTGTGTGGATCGAACCGCAACAATGCTGGGCGGTGACCCGGTATGACGAGGTTCGGGCGACGCTCGAGGACTGGGAGTCGTTCACCTCGGACCAGGGGACAGGGCTCAATGACGCCGTGAACTCCGCACTCACGGGGACCCTGCTCGCCTCGAGCCCGCCGCTGCACGACAAGCTGCGGGGCGTGCTGGCCGAACGCCTGTCGCCGCGCGGCCTGCGCTCGCTCGGCGACCAGATCACCCGCCGCACCCGCGAGATCGTCGAGCCGCTCGTCGAGCGCGGATCGTTCGACGTCGTCGGCGACCTCGCCCGCGTTCTGCCGCCGACGATCGTCGCCGACCTGGTCGGCATCCCCGACGACGTCCGACCGCAGCTTGTCCCATGGGCCGACGCGATTTTCAACATGATGGGGCCTGCCGACAAGTCCCGGACCTTCTCCGGCGCGGCTCTGGTTGAGGAACAGTTCGCGTGGCTGGCCAACGTTGACGGCAGCATGCTCACCGAGGGCAGCTGGGGGCGGGCGATCTACGACGCCGCGGCCGAAGGACGGCTCGACCCCGAGCAGGCGCCGACGTTGTTGTCGGCTTACACCAGCGCGGCCATGGACACGACCATCAACGCCCTCGGCAGCGCAGTGTGGCTGTTCGCCGAGGCTCCTGCGCAGTGGCGTCGCCTTCGCACGGACCGGTCGCTGATTCCGGATGCGTTCAACGAGGTGCTGCGTATCGAGAGCCCGCTGCAATTCTTCACTCGCGTGGCCACCCGCGACGTCGACGCGGCCGACACGCGGATCCGCGCAGGTGAACGGATCATGGTGATCTACGGCTCCGCCAACCGCGATGAACGGCACTGGGGACCGAGCGCCGCCGACTTCGAGATCACCCGCGACGCATCCGACCACCTCGCCTTCGGCTACGGCCTGCACGGCTGCGTAGGCCAGGGCCTCGCCCGGCTTGAGGCCCACGCGGTGTTCGACACACTCGCCGACCTCGTTACCGACTTCCACATCGAGACACCACCCACGCGGCACCTCAACAGCGCCGTCCGCGGCCTCGACCAGCTGACCGTCTCGGTGCGGTAGCGCGCGACTCGGTCGTCGAGGTCCGTTCGCGGGTTCCGGTCCGTGAGCGGATGATCCGAGGTCGGGCGGCACGCTGCCGCGGCTCCGGTGCTGTGCTTGATATCGGCCGTCCGGAGCCACTCGTCGGCGGCGCAGCTCAGTTTCACCGACGAAACGGTCGTCGTTGCTTGATGACGTGCACCTCGGAACTCCGTCAGTTTGTTCTCGGCGGTGCGCCAAGGCGCGTCATCGGTACCGATAATCGTTTCGCGCACGTACGACCGGCGGTTGGCCACGGGGTCGATTTCCGGCGTACCCGACGACACGGAAGCTGTTGCCGCGTTGTTCGATGCGGCCGCGCTGTCGGCCATCAGGGCGTGTTGGAGCCATCACGTGTACTCGCACCCAGGCCTGCACCCAATGATCAACTTTATGGAAACCAGCTCACCCGGAGCTCGTGGTAGGTCATGTGGTCGGCCAGAATTCGAACTGGGCGGCCACGTGGGCCAACAGGGCTTCCTCGCTGCTGTTGCGCATGACCAGGGCGAGGGTGAGACAGCCGTGCACCCCGGCCCAGACGGCGTCGGCGGCCGTGGTGATCTCGGCGGGAATGCGCCAGCCTTGCTTTTGGCAGGTTTCCACCGCCGTGATCCACCGGTATCGCAGCTGGCCGAGGTGATCGGGCAGCGGTTCGTCGGGCTGCCAGTTCGCGGGGTGGGTGGCGAACATGATGCGGGTGAGGCCGCGTCGGCGGTACAGGAACCGGCAGTACGCCGCTGCCTGGGCGCGCAGCACGGCCGGCGGCTCCTGGTCCGTGCACTCCTGGACGGCCTGGTCGATCTCGCGCAGCAGCAGGGTGAAGCCGGTGTCGACGGCGGCGGAGATCAGGTCTTCTTTGCTGCTGAAGTGGCGGTAGATGCTCGGGGTCGCGATGCCGACCTCGCGGGCGATCTCGCGCAGCGAGAACGCCAGCCGCGGGAGCTTGTAGTCGTCACCGGCCATACGTTCCACGGCGTCGAGCAGCTTGGCCCGGACGTCTCGGCCCGTGGTCGTGCCGTCGGTGCCGGTGTCATCAGCGGGAACAGGACTGGTCACGCGACGAGAATACGGGTCCGGCCCGGCACCGCTGGGTGGCGCCGAGCCGGCCCCGGGTAAATGCGCTGTCACCGCCTGGTCACCACGTCACCCACAACTGCTCGAGGCCGTAGATGACCGCGGTGGTCCGGTAGGTGATCGGCTGGCCGGCGGCCAGGCGCAGGCCGGGAAGGCGCTCGAACAGGCGCGGGAGCGCGACCTGCAGCTCGACGCGGGCGAGGTTCTGCCCGAGGCACTGGTGCACGCCGTAGCCGAAGGCGACGTGGTTGCGGGCGGCGCGGGTCAGGCTCAGCACGTCGGCGGGGGCGTCCTCGCGGTCGAAGACGGCAGGGTCGAAGTTGGCGGCGTTGAGCGAGGCGATGATCGCGTCCCCGGCGTGCACGGGGCAGCCGCCCAGGTCGGTGTCCTCGGCGACCACCCGGCGCGGTTCGCCCTGGTTGACGCTGAGGAACCGCAGCAGTTCCTCGACCGCTCCGGGGACCGCATCCGGCTGCTCACGCAGGACTCGCAGTTGGTCGGGATGCTCCAGCAGGGCTTGGACTGACAGCCCGAGCATGTTGGCGGTGGTGTCCTGGCCGCCTGCGAAAAGCACCAGCAGCATGCGCTTGACCGTGTCGGTGTCGACCTCCCCGGCAGCGAGGTGATCCCGCACCAGGCGGCTGACGATGTCGTCACCGGGGTTGGCGGTCTTCTCGGCGATGACCCGGTCGAACAGCTCGTTCAGCTCGCGGTGCGCGCGCTGACGTTCTTCCTGCGCGGAGTCGTAGTCGGTGGCGATGAGCACGTGTTCGGCGAACGTGACGCGATCGGCGTCGGACAGGCCCATCATCTCGCAGATCACGCGGGCGGGCAGCTGGTGCGCGAAGTGCTCGACGAAGTTCACCGGACCGGATTCGCCGCGCCGCAGGAGGTCGTCGATGAGTTCGTCGGTGATCTCCAGGACGCGCGGGCGCAGGGCTTCCACCCGTTTGACGCTGAATTCGCGGCTCATGATCCGCCGGTCGCGGGCGTGTTCGGGGTCGTCCTTGCGCATGATCGCGCCGGCTTCGGTGACGCGGGAGGTCGAGGTCGCCACCGGGAACCCGTCGCGGGTGATGTCCGAGCTGAAGCTTTCGGCGTCACCGAGCATCGCGCGCACCTGGTCGTAGCGGGTCACGAGCCAAGCCTCGCCGCCGTCCCACAAGGGGACCTTGTGCAGCCCGCCGTCTTCGCGGAAGCGCGTGTATTCCGCCGGCGGCGAATAGGGGCAGGTTCGGGGGTAGGGGAAGACTTCGGTGGTGGTCATGCGGGTGTCGTTTCCTTCCAGGGAGCGTGCTCGGCCACGGCGGTGCGCCAGGCACGGAGTTGACGGGGCATGCCGACGCCGAGTGCGCCGCGCACCAGGCCGTCGCGGTGGGAGACGCCGATGAAGCGGCGGGCGCCGAGGGAGCCGTCGACGACGATGAACTCGTCGTCGGCGTCGAGCGTGCCGAAGGTCTGCAGTTTCAGGTCGTACTGGTCGGACCAGAAGTAGGGCACGGACGGTGGTGGCGTGAACCCCGGGTCGAGCAGTGCGCGGGCGACCGCGCGGCCTTGTTCGGTGGCGTTGAGGCGGTGCTCGTAGCGCCGGTACTCGCCGGTGGCCGGGTCCTGCCAGGCGGCCACGTCGCCGGCGGCGTAGATGCCCGGCGCGGCTTGGCCTCTCGGGTCGCACAGCACGCCGCCCGACCCGGAGGCGGGTTCGGGGCCGCCGATCGTGACCGGGCTGCCGGCCAGCCATTCCACCGCCGGTGTGGCGCCGATGGCGACCAGGACCGTGTCGGCGGGCAGCACGGTGCCGTCGGCGAGTTCCACCGCAGCGACGTGGCCTTCGGCTGCGTGCAGTCCGGTGACGGGCGCACACGAGCAGCGCAGGTCCACGCCGTGCTCGCGGTGCACCTCGGCCAGCCAGCCGCCGATCTCGCGGTTGACGATCCGGGCCAGCGGCCAGGCCAGCGGATCGAGCACCGTCACCTCGGCACCCAGGCCACGCGCGACGGCAGCGGCCTCGGCGCCCAGGACCCCGGCGCCCAGCACCACGAGACGGCGACCGGGTACCAGTTCGGCGCGCAGCGCCAGCGCATCCTGCAGGGTGCGCAGCACGTGGACTCCGCTGATCCCGTCGCTGCCGGGCAGGCAGCGGGCACGCACGCCGGTGGTCACGACCAGCGCGTCATAGGGAACGCGGTCACCGTCGGCGAGCACCACCTCGCGTGCGTCGGCGTCCACAGTGGATGCCGGTTGCCCGAGTTTCATGGTCACCGCCAACCCGTCCAGGTGAGCCTGCTCGCGCAGGAGCAGCCGCTCGGGCGGCCAGTCGCCGGTGAGCAGCTGCTTGGACAGGGGCGGCCGATCGTAGGGCAGGTGGGGTTCGTCGCCGATCAACGTCAGCTCGCCCCGGTAGCCCTGACTGCGGGCCGCTTCGACCACGGCCAGCCCGGCGGCCGAGGCACCGACCACCACGACCCGCGCGGGCTCACGGCCCGCATCCGGTGTCATCGGTCAGTTGTCCGCGACGTGGATGCAGGCCGCGGGGCAGATCTGCGCCGCCTCACGGACCGCCTCGTACTTGCTGCTGTCGGGGGTGTCGGTCAGCAAGACGACGATGCCGTCCTCGTCGCGCTGGTCGAACACCTCAGGCGCGGCGAGCACGCATTGCCCACCGGCGCAGCACTTGTCCTCTTCCACGGTGATCTTCATCGAGCTTCCCTCCGGGTTCCGGGACGATCACGTCCACCCTGACACTAACACTTGTTAGCTGATACGCTGACAGGTGTTAGCTAAGTTGTCGTGATCACACTTTGGAGGCAGTAAGTGGGAATCGACTTCACCGGCCGGGTCGCCGTCATCACCGGCGCCGGCAACGGTCTGGGCGCCGAGTACGCCCGCACGCTCGCCCGGCTGGGCGCGGCCGTGGTCGTCAACGACATCGGCAGCAGCCCCGACGGAACCCCGGACGGCACCCGCCCCGCCGAGCAGGTCGTCGAGCAGATCACCGCCGCCGGCGGCCGCGCGATCGCGAACACCGACAGCGTCGCCGACCCCGACGGCGGCCGCGCCATCGTCGAAGCGGCAGTCAAGGAGTTCGGCCGCCTCGACATCGTGGTCAACAACGCCGGGAACCGGCGCAACGCGCCCATCGACGAGGTGACCCCACAGGACTTCGAAGCGATCCTGGCCGTGCACCTCAAGGGCGCCCTGCACGTCAGCCAGCCTGCGTTCGCCGTGATGAAGGAGCAGGGGTATGGGCGGCTACTGTTCACCAGCTCGTCGGCCGGGCTGTTCGGCAACGCCGGGCAAGCCTCCTACGCCGCCGCCAAAGCGGGCGTGTTCGGCCTCGCACAAGCGCTGGCCATCGAAGGCAAGCCGCACGGCATCCTGGCCAACGTCCTGCTGCCGATGGCAGGCACCCCGCGCGCCACCGCCGGCATGACCGCTCAGGCCAACGCCGCCGCCGGAGTCCAGCCCGAGCCTGGGTCCGGCGCCGACACCGCACTGGTGAGCGCCCTGGTCGCCTACCTGGTCAGCCAGGAAAGCACCCTCACCCACGAGGTTCTCGCCAGCGCCGGCGGCCGCTACTACAGCGCCTTCGTCGGCACCACCCCCGGCTGGCGCCACACCGGCGACCAGGTGCCCACACCGGACGAGATCGGCGCACACCTGGAGCAGATCCGGTCGCGCAGCGGCCATTACGTCCCGGACTCCCTCGGCGCCGACATCGCGGTCAGCATGCCGGCGGCCCTCAGCGCCCCGCAGCCGGCGCGTTCCCCCGCCGAAGCGGCACGCGGGTACTTCGACGCGCTGCTGGGCGAGGACGCCGACGCGATTCAGGCACTGTTCGCCGAAGATGCCGTGCTCGACGTCCCTGGGACCAAGCTGGCCGGGAACGCGGCGATCACCGCGTTCTACCGGAAGCTGTTCACCACCGGCGGCCCGAAGCCCGCGCCCGGCCCGCTGCTGGTCGACGGCGACCGCGTGGCCGTGCAGATCGAGGTGCGCTACCAAGGACAGGACCTGCGGTTTGCCGACTTCTTCACCGTCGACAACGAAGGACGCCTGACACGTGTGGTCGCGTATCAGGCCGAATGAATCACGCCAGCATGCACGGATAGCGGCATGGAACTGCGGTCCGACGGTCACGACCTAGTGGCGCCCACTCGACGCTGACCAACCGCGGCACACTAATCCTGGAGCAGACCGGCGAACTCGTCGCCCGGCAACGGCCCGCCAGATGACAGGGCTGTTTAATGAACCAGTATCGCGCGTGACTGTCCGGGGGCGGTCCAACCAGGCAGCGTCCACGCAGCCGCCTTGGTCGTCACTAATCATTCTCGGGACACGGCAAGTCTCGTCGCGAACGTCCACTCCGGCCCGCCAACCTGGTCACCGCTGCTACGTCATCATTGGCCTCGTGCTCTGGGCCCTCGTCGACACTCTTCCCTTGCCGCTCGACGGGGTTGGCCATGAAGGTCAGGGCCCACCGTCGTCGGACTCGACCGGCTACGGCCGCTCCGTCACGCCGCCGGGCACCGCGCTGTCCGCTCGAACCAGGCCAGCTGGCTGGACCGGCGCCCGCTCGCCGTCTTTGCGGTGAGCGGGCGCCGTCCTCGCAGGCCGGTCAGCGCAGCGAGGTCACTGCGGGCATTCCGAGATCGACCTGCCGGGTGATCCGGGTCACGGGGTCGCACTCACTGCGCTCAGCGCGGTAGGCGAGGGCGGCGGCCTGGTCCTGGATGCCACCGGTATCGGCACCGTGGCCGGAGTGCCGCTCAACGTGGTCTCCGCCGCGGGGATCGCTGCGGGCGGTGCGATGGTGGTGGGTTCTGGCAGCAAACTCGCCCACAGACAACTGGACCAACGAGCAAATCGGCCACTGGCGTTCGTAGTGTTCTGCCGCGGCGTCGAGGAGCACCCGACCAAGGTCAGCATGGATCAGCGGCACCTGTAGGTTCCGCATCAACCCTGCGTAGTCGACAGAAAGTCCGGTCACCAACCACTTCCTACACGACGTCGACACGGACCACACGCCTTGGAAGTCGCGGGTGCGCATAGGTCATCCGCGCCTACGCTGTTCTGTTCAACGGCCGGTCGCGTCCGGCGGGGACGGGTAGACCGCCAGTACCTCGTCCGCCTCGGTGAGGGTGAAGACTCGAACGAGCCGGGCGGGCGCCAGGATTCTCAGCCACGAGGCGTTGCTGCAGCTGTCGAACTCCTCCGTGATCGAACTGCCGAAGCAGGCATGGGACGCATCCACCGTCCCCGCGCTGCCCCGCCATGTGTTGGTGCCGGCAGCCCGGCGTGTCGACAGTGGACGGCCGTGGGTGACGTTTCCGTGGCGCCGCGAACTGGGCTGGGTGTCGTCCTTGCCGACATTGTCCGCCGCCCTATTCGACGATCTGACGGCCGTCAACGATTGGCTGGGTCGGGTCGTTCCAGCGAGACTTCCGACTGTGCCTATCCGCTACCGATCCGCGGAGATTTTTGGTCGGGAGAAGCGGCTTGAGCAGCTGGAACGGTCGAAGATGTTCGGTCCTGGCCGGCTAAGAGGTCAGTTCAGAATGAGTCGGCGTGTCGTCTTTGCCGGGGCTGCGGGGCTTTCGAGAATCTTGGTATGCGTGAGGAGGTCCTGACCGACCAGCTGTGGGAGCGGCTGGAACCACTCCTTCCGGTGCATCCGCGGCGGTTCCGCTATCCCGGCCGCAAGCGTGCCGACGACCGCGCCGCACTCGAAGGCATCCTGTACGTCATCCGCACCGGTATCGGCTGGAACCGTCTGCCGACGGCGTTGTTCGGCGCCTCCGGGGCCACCTGCTGGCGACGGTTGACCGAATGGCACGAGGCCGGAGTCTGGCAGCAACTCCATGAACGCCTGCTCGCCGAGCTGCGTGCCGCTGGGCTGCTGGACCTGTCCGCTGCGCTGGTCGACTCCACCCACTTGCGTGCTCTCAAAGGGGGGACCACACCGGGCCCAGCCCGGTCGACCGGCGCAAACCCGGCTCCAAGCACCACCTGATCACCGACGCCCACGGCACCCCGCTCGCGGTCACGCTGACCGGCGGCCATCGCAATGACGTCACCCAGCTGATCCCGCTGCTCGATGCCATCCCTCCGATCCGTGGCGTGGTCGGCAAGCCGCGTCGTCGGCCGCGTCGGCTCTACGCCGACCGCGGCTACGATCACGACAAGTACCGGCGCCTGGTCCGCGCCCGCGGCATCACCCCGGTCATCGCCCGCCGCGGCGTCGAGCACGGCTCTGGCCTGGGCACCATCCGCTGGCCAGTGGAACGCACCTTCGCGTGGCTCAAAGGCTTCCGCCGCCTGCGCATCCGGACCGAACGACGAGCCGACGTGCACCAAGCCGTCCTCAGCCTGGCCTGCTCCGTGATCTGCCTCCGCAAACTCATTCTGAACTGACCCCTAAGTCGCACGGGTTGGTTGATTCTCGCGCGGCGGTCAGCAGGGCCTCGATCTGCAGGTGGGACAGGTCGAGGGTCGGTGACTCGTTGCGCACCAGCGGGCGCCGGACGTACTCCGCCGGCGAGTGCTCGAGCACGGGATCTCTTGCATCCACCCCGACGCCGACGTCCGCGACGGTGCGTCGCGCATGTCGCTCGCTCCGAGTGACACGCCACGGCCGGATCACGAAGCGGTCGGCGAAAGCCGCGGCGTTTCCCCCAATGGATCGTGCAGCAGCCGCTCGAATCCGAGCTCGCCGGCGCCGATCAGGGTGGCGTCGTCCCCGAGAGCCGACACACTCAAGCGCACCTTTTCCTTCGCCACCGGCAGCACATTGCGTGCGACGCGACTACGTACTCGCGGCAGTACACCGGCGTACACATCCCGCAACATTCCACCGAAGACGACCACCGCCGGATTGAAGAGATTGATGAGATTGGCCACGCCGATGCCCAGCCAATCCCCGACGTAATCGAGCGCGTCGCGAGCGTCGGCATCGCCTGCGGCAGCGTCGTCGGCCACCGCCCGCACGGCGTCACGGCCGAAGACCTCCGGCGGTCGGTGTGCGGCGTCCAGCAAGGCCCGTTCACCGGCTTCCGCCTCCAGGCACCCGCTGGAGCCGCAGCCACAAGGTCGCCCGCCGTGCGGGTTGACGACCATGTGGCCCAGCTCGCACCCGTAGCCCGCGTCGCCGTCCAGCACCGTGCCGCCGACGATGATCCCGCCACCGACGCCGACGTCGCCGTGCAGGTAGACAAGGTTCTGCACTCCTGTCCCGGCCCCACGAAGGTGCTCCGCGAGCGCGCCGAGATGGGCCTCGTTTCCCACCGGCACTGGCGGTCCCAGCCCCAGCCGGCGTGCCAGTTCAGCGCCGAACGCCTGGTCGACCCATCCGAGGTCGGGGCCGAAACGGACGGTCCCGTCGTCGGGACGGATCATTCCGCAGTACGAGGCCCCGAGCCCCACGCAAGTCGACGTCGACGGCGCCGCCTCGGTCAACTGGCGGCCGAGGTTCGCGAGCGTCGTGACCACGTAGTCGAGATCGACTCCGGACCGGCGCCGGGCGGCGACCTTGCGGTCCAGGACGACACCGCCGAGGCCGATCCGGGCGGCGACCAACCGGTCCACCGCGACGTCGAACGCCAATACGTGGAAACGCTGAGTCTCCGGCCGCACAATGGGCGACGGGCGGCCCTGGTGACGATTGTCCGTCTGCGACACTTCCCGGACCAGGCCCGCTGCGCTCAGTTCCGCCGTCAACGTCTTGATCGTGCTTCGGTTGAGGTTCATCCGTCTCGCGAGTTCAGCCCGCGAGATTCCGCCGCTCAGATGCACGAGGCGAAGAAAAGTACCGCGATTGTGCCGACGCATCTCCTCCTGATCCAACCCGATTCTCGAGCCGTCCCAGGGTGTCAATTCCATGTCGTGTCCGATGCGTAGAGTGTGCTGGCCAGACTGGCACCATCGCGCGCTTCGCGCAATCCCGGTGACGCGGCCGCGTCTCGCCGCCGGCAGCGTGGCGGCCTTCGTCAGGCCGGACGCTCCGCTGGGTTGTGCAGCATCCAGACGACGTGTGTAACCGGCGCCGCTTTCCAATGGGTTCACCGGTACACGGCGGATCGGTGAGCGGCCGCCTTGGGAGGCGCCACGGTCGTCATCGGCCATGGAATCCAGAGAGCCTGTTCCGGCCCGGCGGCGACGGGCCGCCAGACCGGTCAGCCTACGAAGGCAAGCTGGAAGCCTTGCCGGCCCGGGTCGCGACAGCCATGGCCGCCTCGTCGACATTGACGCTGTCGCTGCTGGCGGCGCAGGACCAGAAGCGTGCGGTTGTGACCGGGAACCCGTTTGGCCGGGGTCGACCTGTTGTGAGGATGCAGTGGCTGTGGCCCCGGTCGATGATGGCGCTGGTCCTGCAGGGCGTGGCCGTCACCCGGGAACGGCGGGTGGCCGTCAGAGCTTGACGCTGACCTTCTCGGACAACGCCGGGACGCTTTCCTCGGCACCGCACTGAGCCGGCTCGACGCCGACGATCAGTAGCCAGTGGCAGGGGACGCGCACCAGCACCTGATGACCCAAGCAACCTCGGATGTCAGCACAGCACGAACGGTTGGGCACAGGTCTGGCGCCACTGCAGAGCAGCCCGCCAAATTTCGATCAAAGTCTCGTCGTCGGCGAAGCTGGGCGCGGCGCCAAGCGGCATCCGGGTCTACTCCACTGGCTGCCCATCCTCCACACGCACGACGCAGATCCCGGGGTAGCGCAGCACTTCACTGTCCGGCTCTGCGGACGCGGCTGAGCCTTTCCTCTGTCCGGCCTGCTGACGGGTGGATGTGACCGACGGCATCGAGCATGCGTCGGCCGCGACCGGGTCGTCGCGACCGTCAACGGCAGCGGCCGTTGTGCGGTCACCCGGCCTGAGCCACGCTGGCGGTCGGCCAGGTGCCGTCCTCGACCAGGCGGTGGGTCACCCGGACGATCTCGGTGGCGGAGACCTCGGCAGCGGGCGGGATGCGGCCGGCTCGCGGCAACGCCAGGACGATCGTGCGGGAGATCGCGGGATCGACGATCGGGCCGCCCCGCAGCCGCCCGGCTGCCACGTCTTCGGCGACGCCCGCCGCGGGAAGGACACTCCACCCGGTGCCGACGGCCACCAGCCTCTTCTGCACCGGCATCGAGTTGGTCTGGCACACGATCGTGGGCGCCGCTGCCGCGGCGCCGAGCGCTTCGTCCACGAGGGTGCGCAGGCCGTGGCCCGCGACCGGCAGGATCAGCCGGTTCTCGCACACCCTGTCCCAGGTGAGCGCTTCGCGGCCGAGTTCCGTGTCGGGGGGAGCGATCGCCCACAACGCTTCGCGCAGCAACGGGGTGACGGCGATCGACGGCGTCGAGTTCACGTTGTAAAGCAGGCTCATGTCCACCGCGCCGTCGTCGAGCCACTGCCGCAGGTGACCGGAAAACGCGCTCAGGATCCGCACGTCGATGCCCGGGTGCCGGCGCCCGAGCGCCTCCACCAACGGCGCGGCCACGAGTTCGACGGTGCTTTCCAGCAGCCCGATCGTCACGATGCCTCGCACGTGCTCGCGGTCCGGGCGGATCTCGGCGCGGGCCCGGTCCAGTTCGAGCAGCGCGCGTCTCGCGCGCTCGGCGAGGACTTCGCCCGCCGGGGTGAGGGTCATCCCCTGGCGGCTGCGCTCGAAGAGCGGGACTCCCACCTCGTCCTCCAGAGCGCGGATGTACCGGCTGACCGCGGGCTGCACGACGTGGAGCAGACGGGCGGCCTTGGTGACGCTCCCGGTGTCGCCGACGGTCACCAAGGCCAAGAGCTGCTTGAGTTCCACGCGGTCCTCCTGCCGGTATGCCGGACGCGTCTAGGGATATCACGAATCGGTATTTCTCTCGACTCGTCATCACGAGTCAGGATGACAGCCATGTACGAACTCAGCGCAGACGAGACAGCGATCGTCGACGTCGTCCGCGAGTGGGTCGACCGCGAGGTCGAGCCCGTGGTGCGAGAACTGGAACACGCCGACACCTACCCCGAAGCGCTGATCGAGCAGATGAAGCGCATGGGCGTCTTCGGGCTCGCCGTTCCGGAGCCGTGGAACGACGCCGGGGTGTCCACCCCGTGCTACGCCGCGGTGACCGAAGAGCTCGCCCGCGGGTGGATGAGCCTCGCCGGCGCCATGGGCGGGCACAGCGTCGTCGCCAAGCTCCTGCTCCACTACGGAACCCAGGCGCAGCAGGACCACTACCTGCCGAAGCTGGCCACCGGGGAGATCCGGGCGACCATGGCGCTCACCGAACCCGGCGGCGGATCCGACCTGCAGGCCATGCGCACCGTGGCCCGGAAGGACGGGAACGACTACGTCATCACCGGGTCCAAGACCTGGATCACCAACGCCCGCCGCGCCCAGCTGATCGCGCTGCTGTGCCTCACCGACCGGACCGCCGAGCCGAAGCACCGCGGCATCAGCATCCTGCTGGTCGAAAAGGGGCCCGGTTTCGAGGTGTCCCGCGACCTGCCGAAGCTCGGCTACAAGGGCGTCGAAAGCTGCGAGCTGTCCTTCACCGACTTCCGCGTGCCCCGCAGCTCGTTGCTGGGCACCGTCGAAGGCGAGGGGTTCGCGCAGATGATGCGCGGGCTCGAAATCGGCCGCATCCAGGTGGCGGCGCGAGCGCTCGGCGTCGGCGCCGCCGCGCTCTCGCGCGCGATCCGCTACAGCCAGGAACGCGAAAGCTTCGGGCAGCCGATCTGGCAGCACCAGTCGATCGGCAACTACCTCGCCGACATGGCGACCGGGTTGACCGCGGCCCGGCAGCTCGTCCAGTACGCCGCCCGCCGGTACGACTCCGGCGAGCGCGCGGACCTGGAAGCGGGGATGGCGAAGCTGTTCGCTTCCGAGACGGCCATGAAGATCGCGCTCGACGCGGTGCGGATCCACGGCGGCTACGGCTACTCGACGGAGTTCGACGTCGAGCGGTACTTCCGCGACGCGCCGCTGATGATCGTCGGCGAGGGCACCAACGAGATCCAGCGGACCGTCATCGCGCGTCAGCTCATCAAACGGAACCCGGTCCGATGAGACCCGAGGCCACCTGGCTCTTCGTGCCCGGCAACGTCCCCCGGCGCTTCGCGAAGGCGGCGGCCGCGGGCGCGGACGCCGTCGTCATCGACCTCGAAGACGCGGTGCGGCCCGAGGACAAGGACACCGCCCGAGCCGACACGCTCCGCTGGCTGTCCGACGGCAGCCAGGCCTGGGTTCGCCTCAACGCCGCCGGCACGCCGTGGTTCGACGAGGACGTCGACGCCGTCGCCGGCGCCTCCGGGCTGCTCGGCGTGCTCGTGCCCAAGGCCGAGGACCCGGCGGCCTTGGCCGCGTTGTCGGCGCGGCTGGGCACGGGCACCGCGGTGGTGGCGCTGGTCGAGACCGCGGCCGGGCTGCACCGCGTGCACGACGTCGCCACCGCGCCCGGGGTGACCCGGCTCGCCTTCGGCTCGCTCGACCTGGCCGCCGACCTCGGAGCCGACGACACCGCCGAGGCGATGCTGTTCGCGCGAAGCACGATCGTGCTCGCCTCCCGGGTGGCCGGCCTGTCGGCGCCGATCGACGGCGTCACGACGGTCATCGACGACGCCGACGCCGTGACCGCGGCGGCTCGCCACGCCCGAAGCCTCGGCTTCCGCGGCAAACTCTGCGTCCACCCGGCCCAGATCGCGCCCACGGCACGAGGTCTGGCTTCCAGCGCGGACGAAATCGCGTGGGCCCGTGCAGTGCTCCAGGCGGCCGAGGGATCGGCAGGCGCGGTCACCGGTCCCGACGGGCGAATGATCGACAAGCCGGTGCTCGACCGCGCCCGCGCCCTCCTCCGGCCCTGAAGCGCCGGCTACGAAAGGCTCTCCATGCTTCCTCTCGAAGGCACGACCGTCGTCGCGCTGGAACAGGCGGTCGCCGCTCCCTTCGCGACCCGGCAGCTCGCCGACCTCGGCGCCCGCGTCATCAAGGTCGAACGCCCCGGCGCCGGGGACTTCTCCCGTGGCTACGACCGGACGGTCCACGGCGACTCCAGCTACTTCGTCTGGCTCAACCGCGGCAAGGAGTCGATCGAGCTGGACATCAAGGACCCGGCCGACCGCCGCGTGCTCGACGCGATGATCGCGGCCGCCGACGTGGTGGTCCAGAACCTCGCACCGGGTGCGGTGGGCCGCCTCGGCCTCGACGCCGCGACCCTGCGGGCGGCCCGTCCCGACCTCGTCCACTGCTCGATCTCGGGCTACGGCCCCGGCGGCCCGTACCAGGCGAAGAAGGCCTACGACCTGCTGATCCAGTGCGAGGCCGGGCTCGTCGCCGCCACCGGCACGCCGGAACAGCCGAGCAAGGCCGGGATTTCCATCGCGGACATCGCGACGGGCATGTACGCCTACTCGGGCATCCTCACCGCGCTGCTGCGGCGAGCCGCCACGGGTGTCGGCGCGACCGTCGAGGTCGCCATGCTCGACGCGCTGGGGGAGTGGATGATCCAACCGGCGTACCACGCGGTCTACGGGGGTTCGGAGACTCGCAGGACCGGGGCGAAGCACGCGTCGATCGCCCCCTACGGGCCTTACCGGGCCGGCGACGGCAACCAGGTTTTCCTGGCCGTCCAAAGCGACCGCGAATGGGTTCGGTTGTGCCGGGAGGTGCTCCGGCGCCCGGAGCTGGCCGGCGACCCGCGGTTCGCCCACAACCCCGAACGCGTCGCCCACGACCACCTGATCGGGCCGCTGATCGAGTCGGCGCTCGCCGCGTTCGACGCCGACCAGGTCGTCGAACTGCTCGGCGAGGCCGGGATCGCGTGTGCCCGCTTGCGCAGGCCGGGTGAGCTCCTCGACCATCCGCAGCTCGCCGGGCGTGCTCGCCGGCAGCAGATCCAGGCCCCTGGTGGTGTCGTCCGGGCGTTGCTGCCTCCGGTCGACATCGACGAAGTGGAGCCGGTGCTGGGCCCGGTGCCCCGGCTCGGCGAGCACAACGACGCCCTCCGCGCCGAATTCGGGTTTTGCCGCGAGGAGGTCACCCCGTGATCGAGCGCACCGAAGTGCTGCAACCGGAGCCCGCCGTGGCGCTGGCCCGGCTGCTCGGCGTCGATCCGCCGGACCTGGAGGACGACGGGCTGCCGCTGCTGTGGCATTGGGTCTACCTGCTCGATCGGCCGCACCAGGCCGATCTCGGGCCGGACGGCCATCCCGTGCGCGGGGTCGTCCCGGCCCCGCCCGCGCCCGGACGCCGGCGCATGGCGGCCGGCGGCCGCGTCACCCGGACCGGGCCGCTGGTCGTCGGCCGGGCCGCGACCCGGCGCACCGAAGTCGTTTCGACGACGGACAAGACGGGCCGTTCGGGCCCACTGACCTTCGTCGTCGTCCGGCACACCATCAGCCAGGACGGCGAGGTGAAGGTCGTCGAGGAGCAGGACATCGTCTACCGCGACGCCGCGGCCGCCGCCGTCTCGGCGACGACGGCCACCCCGGTGCCGCCCGAAGCGGACGAGCGGGCGTTCCCGGTTGATCCCACCGTCCTGTTCCGCTTCTCGGCGTTGACCTACAACGCCCACCGCATCCACTACGACCGCGACTACGCCCGAAATGTCGAGGGCTACCCGGGGCTGGTCGTCCACGGCCCGCTGCAGGCGCTGGCCATGGCGGAAGCCGTCCGCGAAACCGGGGCGACGGCCACCGCGATCGAGTATCGGGTCGTCGCGCCGCTGTTCGACCACCAGGGTCTGGTGGTGCGTGCCCCCGGAACCGGCTCGTCCCGGCGGGTCTCCGTCCGCGACCACGGCGGCCGGATCACCGCGAACGGACTGGTCGAAACACCCGCTGAAGAAAGGAAAACACGATGAAGGCCGCAATCGTCCGGCAAGCCGGTGTCGTCGAAATCGACGACGTGCCGCGTCCCCCGATCGGCGAGGGGGAGGTCCTGGTCCGGCTCCGGGCCGCCGGGCTCAACCGCGCCGACGTGCTCGTCCGGGACGGGCGGTTCGCCGAACAACCGCCGTTCCCGATCATCCTCGGTGTCGAAGGTGCCGGAGACGTCGCGGCGGTCGGCGGCGCGGTCACGAACGTCGAGGTCGGGCAACGCGTGGTCCTGCTGCCCATGCTGGGCTGCGGCGTCTGCGACGCCTGCCGGTCCGATGTGGACAGTCGCTGCCGCGGGCTGAAGTTCCTCGGCGAGCACACCGACGGCACCTACGCCGAGTACCTCGCCGTCCCGGCCCGCAACGCCGTCCCGGCGCCGGATTCCCTGACCTACGTCGAGCTGGCGGCGAGTCTGCTCGCGTACCTGACGGCCTGGCACATGCTGGTGACGCGCGGCGGCCTGCAAGCCGGTGAAACCGTGCTGGTCGTCGGCGCCGGGAGCGGCGTCGGTACGGCCGCGGTGCAGCTCGCCGCCGCTCTCGGCGCGCGGGTCGTCGCCACCACCGGCACCGACGACAAGCGGGACTTGCTGCGGGGGATCGGCGCCGACGAAGTCGTGAACTACCGGCAGGTGCCCGGATTCGGCGCGGCGGTCCGCTCGCTGACGGACGGGCGGGGCGTCGACCTCGTCCACAACTCGGCGGGCGGCGCGACGATCCAGGAGTCCATCCGGGCGCTGCGCCCCGGTGGCCGGCTTATCGGCATGGGCTCGCACTCCGGTCCGCACGCCGACATCGACCTGTACAGCGTCTACCGCCACGAGATCGACTTCCGCGGGGCGCACGCCGGGGACCTCCGCGAAGTCCCCGACGTCCTCGCCCTGCTCGCCGCGGGGAAGGTGCGGCCCGTGGTCGACTCGGTGTTCGCCCTGGCCGACCTGGTCCGGGCGCACGAACGGCTGGTGAGCCCGGACCGCTTCGGCAAGGTCGTGCTGACGATCGACTGATCCGCCGTCCTGGTCAGTCGATGACCTTGTCCTTCGTTTCGGGCATCGTCAGGTAGACGACCAGGCCGATCGCGGCGGCGATCGCGCAGTACAGCCACACCCACGTCCCGAGCCCGTGGGTGGTCAGCCACGTCGTGAGGTACGGGACGGTGCCGCCGAACACCGCGACCGACAACGCGTAGGGGAGGCCGATGCCGGTCGCCCGGACCTCCGGCGGGAACTGCTCCGCCATCACGGCCGCGACGTTGGCCGAATAGCCGAGCAGCAGGACCAGCCCGGCGACCTGGACGAGCAGCAGCAGCCGGAAATCACCGTCCAGCAGCCGGAACGCGGGCCACGCGAGCAGCAGGAACCCGCCGGCGAACGCCACCAGGGTGGGCTTGCGGCCGATCCGGTCGGACAGCATCCCGGCGAACGGCAGGAGGACCACGAACGTGACGAGCCCGATGACGTTGGCCAGCAAAGCCTGGTTGAGCGGGATGTGCGTGGACACGGTCGCATAGGTGGGCAGGTAGGTCAGCCACATGTTGTAGAGCACGACGCCGGCGATGTTCAGGCCGAACACGCGCAACGCCGCCTTCGGGTGCTGCCGGAGCATCGTCACGAGGACGTTGCGCCGGTCGCCGCGAACGTGGCGGAACGAAGCCGTTTCCTCCACCGAGCGGCGCAGCCAGAGCCCGATGAGCCCGAACAGCGAAGCGACCACGAACGCCAGGCGCCAGCCCCAGCTGTCCACCGCCTGCCGGGGCAGCGCCGAGGTGACGATCGCGCCCATGCCCGAAGCGATGAGGATGCCGACACCGACCGAGACCTGTTGCCACGAGCCCGCGAACGCCCGGCGGCCGGGCCCGGCGGACTCCACGAGGAAGGCCGACGCCGAACCGAATTCGCCGCCGGCGGCGAAGCCCTGCGCCATGCGCGCGATCACCAGGATGATCGGCGCCGCGAGGCCAACCTGGGCGTAGGACGGCGAGACGCCGATGACGAACGTCGCCGCGGCCATCAGGCCGATCGTGAGCACGAGGCCCTTCTTGCGGCCGTGCCGGTCCGCGTAGGCACCCATGACCGCGGCGCCGATCGGCCGCACGACGAAGCCGACGGCGAAGATGGCCAAAGTGGACAGCAGGGCCGCGCTGTCGTTGCCCGGCGGGAAGAAGTGGTGCGCGAAGACGGACGAGAACGTCGTGTACACCGCCCAGTCGATGAACTCGACGGCGTTGCCGATGCTGCCGGCGACGAGCGCCCGGCGGTTGCCCCGTCCGGCCTTTGCCGCCGGGGCCGTGCCGATCCGCGTGGGTTCCATGGTCGTTCTCCTTCAGTTCCCGGAGGCCGTCAGCCGGGCCCGGATCGGTGCGGACCGAGCGACGTCCGCGATCGTCAGCGCCATCGCCAGGCCGCCGTCGTGCACGAACCGGTCGCCTTCCGCGCTGCCGGCCGCGGCCGCGAAGGCGGCCGTGTGGTTCCCGTCCTCCGCCGGGAGGTCGAACGACAGCATGGGGTGCAGCGCGGGGATCACCTGCGAGACGTTGCCCATGTCCGTCGAGCCGAACAGCTTGTCCGGGTAGTCCGGGAACGTGCGGCCCAAGGTCTTCGCGTGGGTCTCGAACAGCGCGGCCAGGCCCGGGTCGTGCCGGAACTCGCGGTACAGCGACGGCTGGGTGGTGAAGTCCACGGTGGTTCCGGCCGCGAGCGCGCCGGCTTCGAAGCACCGGCGGACCCGGGCCCAGACCTCGTCGACTTCGGCGATGGTGTCGCAGCGGATCATGCACTCGGCCACCGCCCGATCGGGGATGACGTTGACGGCCGAACCGGCCTCCTGCACCACGCAGTGGACCCGGACGCCGTCGCGTAACTGCTGCCGCAGCAGCCCGATGGCGGTCTGCGCGACGACCGCCGCGTCGGCGGCGTTCAGCGCGTTCCACGGGCGCGACGCGTGACCGCCCCGGCCGGTGTACTCGATCCGCCAGGATCGCGAGGCCCGGAACTGGGGACTGACGACGTCCTTCAGAGACGGGTGCACCATCATGGCCGCGTGCGTCCCGGTGAAGACGCCGCGGTTGACCATGATTTCCTTGCCGGTGCCGCGTTCCTCCGCCGGCGTGCCGAACACCTTGAGCGTCAGCCCCAGCTCGTCGGCGAACGGCGCCAGCGCCAACGCCGCGCCCACGGCCGCCGCGGCGATCGTGTTGTGCCCGCAGCCGTGCCCGATCCCGGGGAGTGCGTCCATCTCGGCGCAGATGCCGAACACCAGCTCACCCGAACCCACCGAGGCCACGAACGCGGTGGGCAGGTCCGCCACCGGCTTCTCGACGGCGAATCCGTGCCGAGCCAGGACGTCGGTGATGGCGGCCGAGGTCCGGTGCTCCTCGAAGGCGAGCTCGGGATCGGCGTTGATGGCGTGCGACAGCGCCAAGACGTCGTCGAGGTGCCGGGCGAAAGCGCTTTCGATGCCGGTCATCGCCACACCTCGCCCAGCAGCCGCAGGATGTTGCCGCCGAGCACGGCGGTGATCTCGTCGTCGCGGTACCCGTGCTCGACGAGCCAGCCGGCGATGTTGCGGAAGTTCTCGGTCGGGTTCTCGAGCCCGTCGACGTGACTGACCCGCTCCCACTCGAGGTCACCCGCGTCGAACACGGTCGACGAGCCGATCACGTCGCTGATGGCCTTCTGGAAGGCGGCGTGGTCGCCGTAGAGCGTGTCCGGGCCGAACGCGACGTGCTCGATGCCCATCACCTCGACGGCGTGGGTGAAGTGGTCCATCACCGACTCGATGGACTGTGCCCGGTGGTCGTAAGACAGGGTGGTGTGCGGCGCCGCCTCGATCCCCAGCACGCCGCCGCGCTCCGCGCAGGCCTTGAGGACTTCGTCCGGTTTCATCCGGGCGATGGGCCAGACCGCCCGCGCGCCGGCGTGCGTGATCGCGATGGGCTTGGCCGACGCCTCGATCGCGTCCAGGCTCGTCCGGTCGCTCGCGTGGGAGACGTCGATGAGCATGCCCACGGCGTTCATGCGCTCGACCGCGCGCCGGCCGAAGGCGGTCAGGCCGCCGTCGCGCCGCTCCTTCTGGCCGCTGCCGAGCGTGTTGGCCTCCGCGTAGACCAGGCCCATCTGCCGGATGCCCAGTCCGTAGAGGACGTCGATGCGATCGAGCTCGTTCTCGATCATGCCGGCGGACTCGGTGCCCATGACGAAGGCGACGTGCCCGTCGCGCTGGGCGCCGAGGATGTCTCCGACGGTGCGGGCGACGACGACGCCGTCCTGGTGGGCGAGGTCGGCGAGCCGCAGGCCCAGCGTCGTGATGAGGTCGTCCCACTTCCAGCCCGCCCGGCGCGTGCTGCCGATGACGCCGAACCAGTTGTCGAAGACCGCGGTCAGGCCGGCCCGACGCAGCTCGGCGAACGCGGTGAACTCGTGCTTGGCGCGCAGGAAGTCGCGCGTGTCCGCGAAGTCGGCCGGCAGCAGCTGCGGGTGGTCGTGGAAGCTGATGGTCACGTTGTCCGCCAGCAGGCGGTCGATCCGCGCCCGCCGGTCGTCGTCCGAACCGGCGGTGAAGCGGCTTCGGCGGGCACTCGGATCGGCCAGTTCCACGGCGGGGAAGTCGGCTCCACGCCGGAGGTAGGGGAACGATTCGTAGTCGTCGGGCTTGGCGGCGGGGCTGTACATCGGGAACGCTCCTCTGCGGTCGGTGGCGGCTAGGCGGTCGTGACTTCGGCGGCGGTGCGCCGCACGGTGCCGTCGCCGTCCACGACGATGGCCGGGTCCAGCGCCCGGGACGCCTCGGCGAACTGCGCCAGGATCGAGGCGGCGACGTCCGGCCTCGGGAGGACCGGCTGGCTGTCCGGGTCGAGTTCGATCGGGTCGAGGCGCAGGGTGGGGCCGTCGGCGCCGCCCAGCCCGACGCGGAACACGGCGCTTTCGAACCAGGGGCCGCGCACCAGGGCGGGCTGGTAGGGGGCCGCCGGGTGGGCGTCTTCCTTCGGCACCATCGCTTCGGCGTTCCAGCCGTCGCACCAGTCGAAGACGAAGTTGCCGGTCGAGTACAGGATCATCCCGTTCCGGTAGAACTCCACGGGGTGCAGGCAGTGGGGGTGGTGCCCGATGACGAGGTCGACGCCCGCGTCGATCAGCCGCCGGGCCAAGGGCTGTTGGTACTGGGCCAGCGGCCCCTGCGCCGCGGGCAGGTAGCAGTGCGGAACGCCCCAGTGCAGTGCGACGACGACGAAGCCGTTGTGCCGCTTCGCCTCCCGGACCAGGGCTTCGACCGCCCGCACGTCGGGCTCGTGGGCGCCGGAATGGACGAACGGCGGCGTGCCCGGCGTCTCGTCCAGGAAGCCGCTGTCGTACTCGAAGGACTGACGCACCCGGATGGCGCCGATGCCCGCGCGGTCCGCGGTCGCGTCGAAGCCCCGCGGTAGCGCGCAGCAGAAGCTGAAGAACGCCAGGCTTTCCCCGCCGGCCGAGACGACTCGGGCGCGCGTCGCTTCGGCGCGCGTTTCCCCGAAGCCGGCGTGGCCGACTCCGGCGGCGTCGAGCGCGCGGACGGTGTCGCGCATTCCGTCGGCGCCGTAGTCCAGCGCGTGGTTCATCGCCAGGGACACCAGGTCGAACCCGAGGGCGGCCAGCTCCGCGGCGCCCGACGTCGGGGCCCGCATGGCGACCAGCTTTTCCGCGCGCTGCCCCCGTCCGGTGAGCGGGACTTCGAGGTTGCCGATGGTCAGGTCGCCGCCGCGCAGGAGCCCGAACGCCGAAGCGCCGGGGTCGGAGCCGCCGCGACGGCGCGGCCACCCCGAGACGACGACATCGCCCACAACAGTCAGATCCACGGCAACTCCGTTCCATAATGCGGCACGCTGTGCCGCAGAGTAGACCGACGCGGTCGACGTTGTAAAGAAGCCGCTGTGCCGGGATGAGGTACGGCAGTGCGTCCAGTGGTACGGTCGTGGCCTCATGGGCACAGCAGGCGACGGCGGCGAACCGGACAAGCCGAACAGCAGCATCCGGTCGATGAACAGCGTGCTGAGCACGCTTCGCGTCTTCGAAGAAGTCGCGGTGCGCCAGCCGATCGGCGTCTCGGAACTGGCCCGCGTGACGGGCATCCCGAAGAGCTCCGTCCAGCGCTGCCTGGTCACCCTCGAACAGGCCCGCTGGCTCCGGATCGTGGACCGCGAGCACGCGCGGTGGGGCGTCACGATGAAGGCGCTCGTGCTGGGCCTGCGCAGCGCGGGCGAGCAGGACCTGCGCGAAGTGGCGACGCCGGTCATCAAGGGACTGGCCGCCGAAACCGGCGAAACGGTGCTCCTCGGCCTGCGCGACGGCGACGACTACCTGATCGTCGCGCGCGAGGACAGCTCACAGCTCGTCCGCGTTTTCATGGAGATCGGCACGCGGGTGCCGCTCGGGGGGAGTTCGGGGGGCGTCGCGATTCTCGCCCGCCTCGAACCCCAGGAGGTCGACGAGCTCCTGCGGGCCGAGCCCCGGGAGTTCGAAGGCGCGCCGCTGCTCGCTCCCGACGACCTGCGGAAGGAGATCGCCCGGACCACCGAGCGTGGCTACGCCATGAACATGTCCTCGTGGTACCGCCCGCACGTCGCTTCCCTCGGCGCGGCGATCACCAACGCGGCCGGACGACCCATCGCGGCGGTCACCTTGAGCATCCCGGAGATGCGGTACCAGTCCGCGCAGGAAGAGCAGCTGGCCAAGAAGGTCGTCGCGGCCGCGGACGAGATCAGCCGCCTGCTCTCGTCCCCCTGACAGCCTGCGCGCTCACGACGCCGGCGATGAGCTCGGCCGTCCCCTCCGGTGACTCCACCGGGAAGTGGTGACTGCCGAGGTCGACGAGCACCACGTCGACCCGGCCCGCCAGCCGGTCGAGGGCTTCCCGGGTGACCAGTTCGCGCACGCCGAACACAGTGATCGGCTGCTCCACTCCGGCGAGCGCCTCGTCCATGTCCCAGGCGACGAGACCCTCGAACGCCCGGGTCCCGGCCGGCTGCCGCACCGCGGCCATCTTGGCGAAGTGCGCGTCCTTGAGCGCCGGGTCGGTGCCCGGGGGCGAGCCGGCCTCGACCATCGCGCGGACCAGCCCGGCGAAGTCGTCCCGCAGCGGTTGCAGCAATCCCCGGGCTTCCTCTTCGCCCATGGCGCCGAAGAGGAAGAGGTAGTGCAGGGCGTCGAGCGCGATGATGTGCCGGACCCGCCCGGGACGCAGCCGGCCGGTCTCGACCGCCACCGCCCCGCCGAGGGAATGCCCGACGACGACGCACTCGGTCACCTCCTCGGCGTCGAGGACCGCGGCGACGTCGCGCGCGAACTCCTCGATCGTCCAGGCGTCGCGCGCCGACCGCGATTCGCCGTGCTCGGCGAGGTCCACCGCGAGCACGCGGTATTCGTCCGGCAGGAACCCGGTCAGCGCGTCGAAGTCCGTCCGGTTGCACGCCCAGCCGTGGACGAGGACGACCGTGGGTCCCTCAACCGGTCCGCTGATCGAATACCGGATGGACGTCTCGTCCGGTCGGTGGACTTCGCGGCTGTCCGTCATCCGGGTCGTCGCCATGCCTGCTCCTCGTGCCACTATGCGATACGACGTATCGATGAGTAGCATGACGGTAAGTCCGCCGTGGGGGCATGTCAATCGCCGAGTGAAGGAGCAGCGGGATGCCGCCGACCCTCTTCAGCCCGATCGAGATCCGCGGGGTGCGCCTGCCGAACCGCGTGGTCGTGTCCCCGATGTGGCAGTACTCCGGAGTGGGCGGCCGGCCGACGCCGACGCACACCGTCCACTACGGACGGCTGGCCGAAGGCGGCGCGGGGCTGGTCATCCAGGAAGGCACGACGGTGGACCGGCGTGGCCGGGGCACCGTGGGGGACCTCGGTCTTTGGGAGGACCGCGTGGTCCCGCTCTACGCGCAGCTAGTGGAGGTCGTCAAAGCCGGCGGCGCCGTGCCGGGCATCCAGCTCATCCACGCCGGCCGCAAAGGGCGCCGCAACCCGCCGTGGCTCCCCGGCACACCACCGCCGTCCGCGGACTGGCCGCTACTCGCGCCCAGCGCGGTCCCCATGGGACTCGAGGGGGCCGAGACCCCGGTCGAAATGACGCTGCGCGACATCGAAGACACCGTGGCGGCTTTCGCGGACGCCGCTCGACGGGCGGATGAAGCCGGGTACGAGGTGCTCGAACTGCAGGCGGCCCACGGCTACCTGATCCACAGCTTCCTCTCGCCGCTGGCGAACCGGCGAACCGACCGCTACGGCGGGTCGGCGGAGAACCGGTTCCGGTTCCTCGTGGAGATCGTCGACCGCATCCGGACGGTCTGGCCGGACGCCAAGGCGCTGTTCGTCCGCCTTTCGTGCGTCGACGTCGAGTGGACGATCGACCAGACCGTCGAGCTGGTCGGGGAGTTGCGGGCCCACGGCGTCGACGTCATCGACTGCAGCGCCGGAGGGATCACCGGGCTGCCGTTCCCCGGCCTGAAAACCGGCTACGGCTACCAGGTGCCCTACGCGCATCAGATCCGCGATCGGACGGGGAGCAGGACGATGGCCGTCGGGCACATAGTCCACGCGGTACAAGCGCAATCCGTCATCGAGGACGGCCGGGCGGACCTGGTCGCGCTCGGCCGAGAGCTGCTCTACAACCCGAACTGGCCGCTGGACGCCGCGCGCAAACTGGGCGTGCCCGATCCCTACGTCCGCGCCCCGGCGCGCATTTCGCACTGGCTCGGCAAACGGGAGCAGAGCTTCCCGGGATTCGTGCCGTCCACCGGGGGGTGAGCTGCCCTCGGTCGTCGAACAGCCGGACGGCGCTGAGCCTGCTCGACCGCAAAACAGCGCACCCGCGGCTCGCCCGCGGTCGGCAACTCCGGCTGCGCCACGGGCAAGCATCCCTTGTCTGCGACAGCGATCCGGTTCGCGAAGGTGCGCTGGCGAGTTCGGCGAACTCGTGGGTGAAGTCGATGTCGTTGCGGCTGGTGAGCACGGTGGTGCTGGCCGGGGCGATCTGCATGCAGGCGCGGTGGCCGTCGACCTTGAGGTGCGCTCATTCCGCTTGCCAAGCCCGTCTCAGACCGTGACCTGTGAGAACTGACCCGGAGGGCGAAGCCGCGGGTTTCGGCAGCCTGGCGGCGGTGCCGGCAGCGGTGGCCGGGCTCGCGGCGCTCCTCGGCGTCCGGGAAGCCACTTGGCTCGGCGAGCCGGACCCCTTATCTTTCGCAGGCTTCCTGCCGTTGACGTCGGCGCTCGCCAAGCTGGTGTCAGACGGCTTGCGGCATAGCACAGCGGTGCCGGTCTCCGATTCGACCGCGCTGGCGCTGGCGTTGGCTCGCCGAGGCGACTCGGGAAGGATCGTGGGCAATGATCACCGGCATACCCGACATCGGTGTGACAACTGCCGCTGAACTGGCGTCGGGCCGGAGCGGCTCGCCCCTATCCCCGGCCTCGGAATCGAGGTCGCCGCGGTGCTCTCGGCGTTGATCGACGGGTTCGATCTGGTCGTCCTCCGCCCCACCGTCGCCTGCAGCTTCGTGAAGGAAGGCAGGATTCCCAGGGGTAGCGGAGTCGGCGAGGCGCAAGTGATGCTGTCGATGTCAGGCGCCCAGTCCGATGGATTACCGATCGTGACGTGTCCGTCGAAACAGGGTGGGATGGCATTGGCGGGGTGCGTGCCGCTGCCACCGGCGTACTCCATGTAGAACCGGATCGCGGCCTGGTTGCCGTAAGACGCGGTTTCGTTGAGCGCGTTGTCCAGGATGGACCAGTCGTAGTGCCCGCAGTCCGAAGCGTCTTTCATCACCTCGGATAGACCGAAGTAGCTCCAGGTCAGCGAATGCGGGTAGCCGGTGTTCTGGTTGTTCCCGGGTTGTTCGAAGCGAGCGAATCCTTGAGGGGATTGTCCAGCGGGGAGCCAGCGCGCGCGAGGGTGTGAACGGGAAGGGCGGGGTCCGGGGACGGACCGGGGGAGGGACGAGCAGGTGCCCCCTGAGCCGCGGCATGAGCGCTGGGCGCGGCTTGGCCGAGGGCGGGCAGCGTCGTGAAGACGCACACCAGGATGGGGAGATGGTCCGTGCGAGAGTCGCTACTCTGCGCTACTATGGTCGCATGATCTCCCCGAACACGGGAGATATCCCACGTATGGGGGTTCAAGTCTCGGACACAGTATTACCCCACGGATCGCGAAACGCGATCTTGGAACTGGTTCGATCGTAGCTCAGCTTGAATCGATCTCCTGTAGTCGCCATCCGGCGTTGTCGCAGATGATGAACTGTCTCGAGCCTCGTAACATCGTGGCGACGTGACTGCTTCGCGTTCGGTCAGGCTCGAGCCTGGTGCAGCCGTCGTTGACCTGGTCTTCAAGTCTCATGTTGATCTGGTCGACGAGCTGGTCTTCGCGGATGTAGAGCGTCTTCGCTCGCTCTTGGCTCGCCAGCTGGGTGCTGGTGTAGCCGTGACGGCAGCGGTAGGTCGGGCGTCCGTGGTTCCAGTGCGAGTCCAGCCGCCGGTCGCACACGCCGCAGCGGATCAAACCGGCGAGCGCGAACCGGCGGGTCCGGCCGTCGCGAGCTGGTCGGGCCGCCCGGATCTGCTGCGCGGCGAGGAAGTCCTGTTCGGTGACGAGTGCCGGATGTGCGGCCTTCACAGACAGTGCAGGTATGGACGCTGGGCCGCTGGTGTCGGTGGCGCGGCGGTTCCAGGTCTGGCGGCCGGTGTAGCGCGGGTTCGCCAGGATCACGGCGACCGTGCGCAAGGTCCAAGCGCCTCGAGTTCGGTGGCGATTACGGTCCGGGTCGGCGCTGGACGGGCACGGGACACCGCGCTCGTTGAGGTGCCGGGCGATGCTGGCGACGCTGTGCCCGGCCAGGCGTTGCCGGAACATCCAGCTCACGTGCGGCGCCGTTCGCGGGTCGGGAGCAAGGCGTTGCAGCCGCCGGCCCCAGCGGGCGTCGGCGGGGTTGGGGTGGGGGCCGGCGTCGACGAGCTGATAGCCGTAGGGCGGCCGGCCGCCGAGGTAGCGGCCTTGCTGGGTGGCCTGGTTGTGCATTGCGGCCAGGACGCGGTGGCGGGCGCGGAGCACTTCGCGCTGCGATTGGGTGGCCAGCAGCGCCAACAGTGCCCGGTGGTCGCGATTGGCGAGGTCGACCGGGCCTCCTGTCTCGGGCAGCCACAGCTGGAGGCCGTGCCGAGTGCGCCAGGTGTAGAGGGTGGCGAACTGGATGCCGGTGAAGGCGCGTTCGTATTCGCCGATCACAATCGCATCGATCGCGGATTCTGAACTCGAGGCCGCGGTCATGAGCCGGGCGGTCTGGGTGCGTTGCCGCCATGGGACGCGGCGTGAGGTGCCGGCGTCGAAGTAGGCGGCGACGACCTGGCCGTGGCCCGCGACCAACTCGTCGGCCATGTCGCGTTGCCAGCCCTGTGAGGACACGCGGTCTTGATGGCGGGTGGTCGAGGTGTGGCCGTAGAAGGCGAATCGCAGGCCGTTGACCTGAACGTTTGTGGATGCTGGGCTGGTCTGGTTCTTTCTGCGCGAGTAGGTCCGCAGCGTCGTTCGCAGGAGGGAACTGGGCCGGGTGTGGTTGGCGCGGATGCACGTTGGACCGATGGCGAGGCTGGCGACTTATGACGACGTGTTCGAGTTCGTTCGCCCGTTCGGCGCAGCGGATCGGGTGCTCGCAGGCCGTATAACGATCTATACGACGGGGCTGACGCGATCAGCGCATGAACGACGCGGCGTCGTCGACCTGCGCGGGCGAGAGGCCGCGGCGCCGCATCGGTATGCCGTGCCGGTGGAGGATGCGGCTGACCGTTCGCTGTTTGACGCCGAACCGGTCACCGAGCTCGTGCACCGTCGGGCCGGATCGGTAGTCGGCGATCAGCCGCCCGACTTGTCCGGAGCCGAGTTGCCGGGCGCGGGGGGAGCGCGGCGGCCAAGATCGCTGTGCTCCCTCCGCTGCTAGCGTGCTGGTGTGAGCAACCCGTTGATCGCGCAGACCCAGGACTCGACGAAGGCGTACTCCGGCATCTCGCTCCTGGAATCCGCCAACGACCTCTCGACCGCCATCGAGAGCGGCGACTGGGCCTCGGTGGCGATGGGCGCGGTCGGCACGGCGCTCGACGCCCTGTCGATGGCCATGGACCCGTTCGGCGCGATCCTCGCCGCCGGTGTCAGCTGGTTGATGGAGCACGTAGGCCCGCTCAAGGACGCCCTCAACGCGCTCACCGGCAACGCCGACGAGATCCAGGCCCAGTCCGAGACCTGGGCCAACGTCGCCAAGGAACTCGGCAGCGTCTCCTCGGACCTGACCGACGCCGTCAAAGCCGATCTGCAGTCGTGGTCCGGACCAGCCTCGGACGCCTACCGGCAGCGCGGACAGGACGTGTCCACGACCCTGCAAGCGGCGCAGAAGGGCTGCGAAGGTGCCTCCAGCGGCGTCAAGACCGCCGGCGAGGTCGTGGCCGCGGTCCGCACGCTGGTGCGCGACATCATCTCCGAACTCGTCGGCCACCTGATCAGCTGGGCGCTGCAGGTCATCTTCACCCTCGGCATCGGCCTCACCTGGGTCGTCCCCCAGGTCGTCACCGCCGTCGCGAAAACCGCCTCGAAGATCACCGATCTGGTCACCAAGCTCGTCAAGGCGCTGAAGGCCCTGGTGCCGCTGCTGAAGAGGGCAGGAACGCTCTTCGAGGACGCGGGCAAGGCGCTCAAGAACCTCAAGGTCGGCAAGGCCACCCCGCCGCCCAAGGTCGGCGACATCAGCGGAACCCCGAAGGCGCCACCAGTGAAGACCCCCGGCGGCGATGGCGGAGGCACCCCCAAGGACCACACACCGCCACCGGCGTCCAAGGGCGGCGACGACACCACCCACACCTCCAGCACCGGCGACGGCGGCTCCACCGGCGGTGGCAGCGCCCCGCCACCGCCGAAGACCGACGAGGCGCCGCTCAAGACCGACCCCGAACCGCCTCCGGCGCAGACCCCGAAGGGGCCGGGGGACGACAAGACAGTCACCTCGAGCTCCGGTGGTTCCGGCGGCTCCGGCGGCGGCAAGAGCATCAAGGACAGCAACGCGAACCCGCACGAGAACGGCACCCCACCGCCGGACCGGTCGGTGTGCGGCGACCCGATCGACGTGGCGACCGGGTGGATGCTGCTGACGCAGACGGACTTGGAGATCCCCGGGGCGTTGCCGCTGGAGGTGTCGCGCACGCACATCTCGTCCTACCGCGCGGGCCGCTGGTTCGGCCCGTCGTGGGGCTCCACCGTGGACCAGCGGCTCGAGGTCGAGGACGACGGCGTGCACGTCGCGCTCGCCGACGGAAGCCTCCAGAGCTACCCCGTGCCGGTGAACTCCCCGGTGCTGCCGGTGGCGGGCCCGGCACGGCCGCTACGACGTGTCGAGGGCGGCTACCTGGTCGAGGATCCGCAGCAGCAGCACACGCTGCTCTTCGAGGAGTCCGCCGACGGCGTGTTCCCGCTGCGGACGATCTTCGACGGCGACGGCAACCGCATCGACGTGGTGCCCGGTGCGAACGGGGTGCCGGCGGAGCTGGTCCACTCCTCCGGCGACCGGGTGCTGTTCGACAGCGCGGGCGGCCGGATCACCGCGCTGCGGGCTGCCGACGGCACGGTCGTCGCGAGCTACTCCTACGACGCGCGCGGCCGGCTGGCCGAGGTCGTCGACGCCGCCGGCACACCCACCCGTTTCACCTACGACGCCGACGGCCGGATCGTGCGCTGGGAAGACGTCAACGGCCGCTGGTACGGCTACGGCTTCGACGCCGCGGGCCGGGTCGTGCGGGCCCGCGGCACCGACGGCTACCTCGACTGCACGATCGACTACGACCGCGAGAACCTCGTCACCAGCGTCACCGACTCGCTCGGCGCGGTGCGCCGCTTCCACCTCGACGACCGGCTCAGCGTGATCGCCGAGACCGACGCGCTGGGCCACACCACCAGCCTCGCCTACGACGAGCACGGCAGGCTGCTCACCCGGACCGATCCGCTGGGCCGCCAGGTCCGCTACGAGCGGGACCGGGCCGGCCGGGTCGTCGCGATCACCGCGCCGGACGGCACGCGGTCGCTGACCGAGTACAACGAGCAGGGCCGCCCGGTCGCCGCGATCGGCCCCGACGGCGCCACGTGGCGCTACGAGTACGACGCGCGCGGCAAGGTCACCGGTGTCGTCGACCCGCTCGGTGCCCGGACCTCCTACGCCTACGACGAGCGCGGCAACGTCGCCGTGGTCACCGACGCGCTCGGTGGCACCACCCGGATCCAGTCCGACGCGGCGGGCCGGGCGCTGACCGTCGAGGACGAGGACGGCGCCGTCACCCGCTACACCTACGACCTGCTCGGCCGCACCACGTCGGTGACCGACGAGCTGGGCGCCGTCACCCGGTTCGCATGGGCGGCGGGCGACCAGCTCGCCGAACGGATCGAGCCGGACGGCGCGACGTGGCGGTGGAAGGACTCCGCCGTCGGAAACACCGACGAGAGCACCGACGCGCGCGGCAACACCACCCGCACCGAGTACGCGCAGTTCGACCTGCCGGTGGCCGAAACCGGCCCGGACGGCGCGCGGCTCGCCTACGCGTACGATACCGAGCTGCGGCTGGTGTCGGTGACCAACGAGCAAGGCCTGGTCTGGCGCTACCGCTACGACCCCGCCGGGAACCTCATCAGCGAGACCGATTTCAACGGCCGCACCCTGCACTACCGCTACGACGCCGCCGGGCAGCTGATCGGCCGTACGAACGGTGCGGGGGAGACCACGACGCTGGAGCGCGACGTGATGGGCCAGGTGGTCCGCCGCGTCACCGGTGAAGACGTCGCGACCTTCGCCTACGACGGGGCCGGCCGCATGGTCTCCGCGCGCAACGCCGACGCCGAGGTCACCTTCGCCTACGACGCGCTGGGCCGCGTGGTCGCCGACACGGTGGACGGGCGCGTGGTGCGCTCGGAGTACGACGAGCTCGGCCGGCGCCGCGCGCGCCACACGCCGTCGGGCGCGGTGTCGCGCTTCGAGTACGGACCGGCCGGCACGCTCGCCGCGCTGCACGTCGGGAACCGCTCGCTGCGCTTCGAGCACGACCTCGCCGGCCACGAGCGGGTCCGCCGCTTCGGTGCCGCGGAATTGCGCCAGAGCTGGGCCCCGGGCGACCGGCTGGTGGCCCAGACGGTCGTCGCGGGCACGCGCACGACCCAGCACCGCGAGTACGGCTACCTCGCCGACGGTTACCTGGCTTCGGTGACCGACGCGATCACCGGCCCCCGCACCCTCGAGGTGGACCGCTCGGGCCGCGTCCAGGCCGTCGTGGGCCGCGGCTGGCAGGAGAGCTACGTCTACCACCAGACCGGTGTCATCGCCCGGGCGCAGACGCCGGGAGCGCCGACGGCCGGGCCACGCGAGTACCGCGGCACCCTGCTCACCGCCGCGGGCGCGGTCCGCTACGCCCACGACCCCGAAGGCCGCACCACCGTGCGCGGTGCCGGGCCGGCGGGCCCGCAGTGGCAGTTCCGGTGGAACGCCGAGAGCCGCCTGACCTCGGTGCTCACGCCCCAGCGCGAGCACTGGCGCTACCGCTACGACGCCTTGGGCCGCCGTGTCGCCAAGCAGCGCCTCACGCCGGACGGCCGGGTGGCCGAGCAGGTCCAGTTCGCCTGGGACGGGGACGTCCTCGCCGAACAGGTGCGCACCGGACCCGGTCAGCCCCCGGTCGCCACCGTGTGGGAGTGGGAACCGGGTACCGGCCGCGCCCTCACCCAGACCGAACGCGTCCTCGGCGCGCCGGACCAGCGGTTCCACACGATCGTCACCGACCTCGCCGGCACGCCGAGCGAGCTGCTGGAGGAATCCGGTGAGGTCGCGTGGCACCGCCAGGCCACGCTCTGGGGCAAGGTCCTCGACGGACCGGGCCGCACCACCACGCCGTTGCGGTTCCCCGGTCAGTACCACGACGCCGAAACCGGGCTGCACTACAACCTCAACCGCTACTACGACCCCGAGGTCGGGCGTTACCTGAGCCACGACCCGCTGGGCCTCGACCCGGGCCCGGACTCGCAGGCCTACGTCCACAACCCGACCGCGCTGGCCGACCCGCTCGGCCTCGCTCCGACCGTCACCCCGTGCGCGGCGAAGAAGAAGCAGCAGGCGGCGGCCTCCGGTTCCTCGAAGTCCAAGGTGAGCAAGGCGAAGCAGCAGTTGGTCGGTAGCGGCGGCGCGGGGCCGAGCAAGAAGGCCCCCAAGGTGAAGACCAAGCCGGACGGCAACCCCGCGAAGTCCGACGGCTCGTACGGCACGACGAAACACGAGCAGGCGCGCACCTGGGAGAAGTACCAGAACGAGATCAAGAACGACTCGACCTGGAAGGACCCGAACAAGCTCGTCAGCGGCAAGACGCACGAGTCCGAACACCCGATCGGGTACAAGGCCATCGGCGGCGACGAGTTCCAGCGGGCGAACGCCCACGAGAAGCAGATCCGTGACGGTGTCAACGCCGGCGGTCGCGGGCCGAAAACCGCGGACGAGGCCGCCAACATCAAGGACGCCCGGCGCATGGAAGACGACGCGCCCGCTTACCAGGAGTCGGCGCAGGCGCACCGCGACAACATCGGCACCGGCGTGCGCGGCGAGAAGGACGGCTCGGGGTTCAACGCCGACACCTACCGCGAATCCCTCGGCAACACGTTGCGGGAAGGCCGGCCGAGCGACGGTGTCCAGCTCAACCAGCTCACCTACGCCCACCAGCACAAGGACGGGGGCATGATCGACAACCCCGCCTACATCAGCGACAAGAAGACCCCCGGTGTGCCCGAGCGAATCCAGAACTGGGAGCCGAACCCGCACTACAAGAACGACATCGAGACTCCCAACGAGCCGAAGATGACCCACGCGGAGCAACCCGCCCCCGCACGGGACTCCTTCCGTCCCACCGCCGGGACGGTGCAGGGCAAGGTCGCCGACGACTCCTACCACCACATGGTGGACAAGATGGAGGGCAAGTCGATCGAGTACAGCGACGGCACCGGCGGTGTCGGTGTGCCGGGCGGCACCACCCACACCCCGCCGGTCTCGCACGACGACGTCATCGAGATGCACACGGCGCGCGACGTCGTGCGGGACGGCGCCAACGTGTCCAAAGAGGACATGCCGATGTTCATCCACGACAAGGAGATGGGCCACCGCCTCGGGCAGCCGACCGACGCGGACAAGCAGAAGTACTGGGACGACGACGTCAAGGACGTCGACATGTCGGACCAGGCGGTGCGGGACCGGATCCAGGCGCAGCAGGAACGCATGCAGCAGATGGTCGGCCAGCAGCGCGCCGGCCGCGAACCGGGCTGGGCCGCCGACCCGGACGCCATGGAGGTGGACGGCTGACCGGCGTGCGGACGAGAGTGGCGTACGGCGGTTGCGCGAGCCAGGCATGCAGGGCCCGCTGGTCTTCGGCAATCCCCGGTCGCCCCCGAGGGATCGGCGCAGCGCCTCGACGGCACCGAGCACCATCGCGCGGCGCGCCGCCTCCCGGTCATCGACGCCGACCGTCCGTCGGTGCGCTCAGGCCACGGTCCGCGCGGGCCAGATGCTTCCACCACCAGGCGATCGCCGCGATGTCCGGGGCCGCCTCGACACCGTCGGGTGCGTTGCCGGTAGTGATCAGCGGCTCATCGGCCAGCAGGTCCGAGTAGCGCGGAGAGCGCAGCAGCCAGGGAACGAAAGCACCGTGCAACCGGATCATGGATTCCATGGATGCACGCAGTGCAGAGCTTCCCTCGCGCAGCAGCAGGCACGCCAACTCGCTCATCGCGTAGTGGACGGCCACCAGATTGTGGTGACCCTCCTTCGCGTCCTTCGCGTCCTTCGCGAAGGCGCCGATGTCGTTGATCCATGCGATCGCCAGGTGCGCGGCTTGGAAGAACGACCGGGCAGAGGCGCTGTGGTACTCGTGCTCGGGAATGTCCATGCCCGTCGCGAACTCGACCACGGCCGACAGCGCCGCTATGCCGGACGCCTGCTCCCGCACGCCGGCATGGGCCTCCGCAGACGGCGGTCGCTTCGCCGCGTCGAACAGACGCTCGGTGACGGTGGCGGCGAAGGTGATCTTCGCAGACGGTGGGGCACGTCGGATCGCGTTCAGCGGGGAGGGTTCGCGGGCACCGTTGCTTTGGAGCGGGCAGGATGTGGTGCGGGGAGTCGTGCTTGTCGGACGCGCGATCCCTTTCCCGGCCCGAGGATTGGACGCGCAATGGGACGCTCGTCGGTGTTCACCTTCCAGTACATCGCTATCGACACGGAGGCTGGTGTTACGCCGGAAGAGTTCGAGACCTTCGTGCGTGGTGAAGGCGTTCACCTGCCCTTGTACCCGGGGTGGCGGTGGACTCTGCTGCGCGGGTTGCGCGGAGAGCGGACCGGGCAGTACCTGATGTTGTACGAGATCGAGAGCGCCGAGCAGCGCGACCGCTACGTCACGGCCCGGGGTGAGCAGACCGAGCTGGCCCGGCTGTTCTGGGCGCGGCACCCGGAGGCGGAGGTGGTGCTGGCGCGGTGGCGGCGGCTGGGCACGTTCGGTGAGCTGCCGACGTTGTTCACCGACTACCGGCTGCTGGCCGACAACCCGCGGAGCACGGTCACGCCCGGCCCCCGCTACCGTGACCGCCCGGGGGAGGAGCCCGTCGCCCGGGTCGTCGGGATCCACAACCTGGCGTTGCGCGCCGGTGTGACCGAGGAGGTGTTCGATCGCTTCATCGCCGAGAACCACCACCGGATCGACGACTACCCGGACTGGCGGTTCCACGTGCTCAAGGGCGAGCGGGGCAACCGCCTCGACCAGTACGTGATGATGATGGAGATCGCGAGCCTGGACGCGTTGGACGTCTTCTACCCCGAGCCCGACATCGCCACCGGCGAGGCCGCGGAGTTCGCGTCCGCCCACCGCGACACCAAGCAGATGTACGAGGAGTGGAAGCAGCTGGCCTCGTTCTCTGGCTCACCGCAGATCTACACGGACTACCTCGCCGTCGCGGAGAACCCGGCGTAATCCCGCACGACCGGGACGGGCCCGGGATCAGGTGGTGGTGAGGTGGTGGGTGCGGAGCCAGTCGAGCATGGCGGTGGTGATCTCGGCGCGGGTGGTTTCGTTGAGGATCTCGTGGCGGGCGTCCGGGTAGGTGACGACGGTGAGGTCGGTCAGATGGTTCAGGCGAAGGCGGTGCGCAGGGCCGCGGTGGCCGGCAGCAGCGTGTGCTTGGCCGCCTCGGTGTCGTGCAGGGAATTCACCATGACGAAGGTGGATGACGGCGTACGTCGTGGCATCGAGGCGAACCCAACTGCTGACACCATGCGTCTGCCTCCGCGCCGATGGCCTGTGCAGATCGTCGTCGCGAACCAGGGGTCTTCCGCGCGGACAGATATGTCCTGGAGACGAGCTCCCGCGTGCCGGCCTTCTACTCCATTGAGTTGTAATCGTTCGTCGTCGCTCCGAACGATGGAGCGTTGCACGGTATACCGGAGGTAGGACCGTTGGTGAACAGCGCCAGTTCGTAGGGATTCGGCCACGTATGTCCGCTTTGGCGTTAGGTGTCCCGTTGCTTTGATTCGGCGGCAGCGGCGCTCACGTCCGATATTTCTGGCTAAGCGAAGTCGGGCCAGCAGTCACTTCGCACGGCTGCCTGATCCCTCGTAAGCCCCTATCCACCGTTCGGGGTGAACCTCAGCCTGCAGCTGCAGCACCTTCTCGGGCAGCGTCATCCGGGAGACGAGGTCGGCGGCCCGTTCGGCGAAGCTGTAGTGGGTGTCGCGGTAGACCGGCAGCGCGGCCGCGGCCGGCTGCGGGCCGGCCCACGCGGACGGGACGAACGTGGCTGCGGTCATGGTGGCGGCGAGCAGGGAAACGGCGGTGAGCCGTGCCCTTCGCCGGCCGGGGAGGAGCAAGGACATCGGATCTCCGTCACAGAGTGTCGGTGGGGATCACCTTGGTGCCCGCTGGGTTTCGGCGAAATCCCCGGCCTGGTCGATTACCATCGTTAGCAGCCGATCCCGTTTCGAGGCAAGGGTTTCGGCTCCGCCCGGTCGCCGGGCTGTGCTTTCCGGATGTAACTTTCAGGCCGGGTCGGCCCGGTGGACTTCCCCAAGGACGGCACTCGAATGTCCCGAAACTTTCGCGGATTCGTGGCGGCACTGGCGGTCGCCGCCGTCACGACGGCCCTCGGGATCGCCGCGCCGGTCGCCGAGGCGGCCACGACGACCTGTTCCCAGACCGGGGACGATCGCCGCCGGGGACTACACGATCCAGGCCGACGAGTGGATTCCACCGCACAGCAGTGCCTGACGTAACGCGTGACCACCTCGCCCCGGTCGGAGATCACGTACAAGCTGTTGTGCGGGCGGTGCGGCGGTGTCAGGCGATGCACCGACCCCAGAACAGTCCAGAGCCTGAGCGCTCGGGCCGCTTCTGCAATCGCGGCCAACTCCTGTCGCAGCACATTCCACTCGAACCGGTTCCAGTCCGCCGGCCCGACCTTGTCGGGGCCCTCGACGGACATGACCCGCTTGTGGGGAGAACAGGTCACGCCTTCGGGAAAGTGCACGAGTGCGGCGCCCGCCTCGTGGGCCTTGCGCATCAGCCGGCGTATGTCGCGCCCACTGTCCCGCAGCCCTGCGCTGTCGCGGGGATCTTCGCGCAGAACGGTCTGTGCCACGGCCAGTCGCAGCTGTTCCGGCTCCGCCATGAGGTTTCCTGCCGGAAGTGCTGGAGAGCAGTCGTGTAGTCCGCAGCTCGGCCACCCGGCCCTTGGCCGAGCCGACGCGGCACGGCGGAGGGTCTCCTGGCGTGCGCCCGGGCGGCGGGTTGCACGGCGCACTCGACGAGGCTGCCCGCGACTGATCCCGATCGCGGTGAGCTATCGCCACCAGGGCCGGTGGCGTTGGGCCGCCACCACGCCGGCCGGCTCGACGAGTTCGGCGAGCCGGGGCGTGATGTGCTTGATGTGCTCGTGGACCCAGAGTGCGCAGGCGAGGTCGCGGACCGAGGTGCCGTGGGTCTGGAGGGGGTCGGCGAACTCGGGTGGGGCGAGCATGGGCACGTCGCCGTGGTCGGTGCGGTCCAGGCGGGAGGCCAGGTGGTCGTACCAGGCGGCGAGCTGGCCCGCCTGTTCGCCGAGCATCCGGCGGAACGGGTCCGGGTCGGCGTGGGGGTTGGGCAGGCCGGCCAGGGAGTGCGCGGTCAGCCGGGCCCGGATCGTCCCCATGACCAGCCGCCACAGGTCGGGCTTGGGCACGTGCTTGGTGCCCTGTTCGCTGAGGAATCCGCGCAGGGCGTCGTCGAGCCGGGCGCCGGCCGCGCTCGCCGCAGCCGGCGCGGGCGGTTCGTGGCGCAGGCCCAGCGCCCAGTTCGCGGCTGCGGCCAGGTACGCGCCACCTGTGCGGAACGCGTCGGCGAGGTCGTCGGCGACCACGGCTCCGGCGCCGCGGGGCCAGAACAGCGCGCCTACTACGAGGCTCACCGCACAGCCGATCGCGACGTCTTCGATCCGCACGACCCCGATCTGCCACCCGGCCGGGGCGAGCAGGTTGAACAGCACCGACACCGTCAAGGTGAAGGCTGCCTGGCCGGCTGTGAAGGGCAGGGCACCCGGTGCGTAGGCGGCGACCAGCACCGCGACCGGGAGAGCGATCCACAGCGCGGGTGCGCTGGTGCCGATGACCAGCAACAGCAGTGCGCCGATGACGACACCCAGTGCGGTCCCCGCCAAGGCGCGCAGGGCGGTCGACCCGGTCGCCGCCGCGTTGCCGCGCAGTACCGACAACGTCCCGAGCACGACCCAGAACCCGTGCTCGACGCCGCTCACCCCGGCGACGACCACGGCCGCGGTCAGCGCCGCGGCGCCGCGGAGGCTGTTGACGAACCAGACGGACCGGATGCTGGCCTGGGGGGACGCGACCCGGGTCAGTGCGGCCAAGGAGAGGCCGCCGGGCCGGATGAGGCGCGCCCGGCCGGGAGTCGCGGCGAGCGCCTCCACGATCGCAGTGCCGACGGCGAAGGCCGTCGTGCGGGCGTGAAAGGACAGGTGCACCGCGTCGGCGTAGCGCGGGTCGTCGGAGCTCAGGTCGCGGAGCCATTCCACGCTCCGCTGGACGCTCCGTTCGAGTTCCTCCGGATCGGGCGTGGCCGGTTCACCGGAGAGCAACCGGTCGATCGTTCGCAGGCCGGCGGTGGCGTCGGCGAGCAGCTTGCGCTCGACCTCGGGTGCCCCGCTGAGGTCCGGGTACTCGTGCAAGGCGTCGGCGATGACCGAACCGCACCACTCGAGCAACCCGACCAGGCTGTTGAGGGCCTGGTCGGCGGCGGCCAGGCCGGTGGGGCGGTACGGCGTCGCGGTGAACTCGTCGATCAGGCGGTGTTTGGCTTCGATGGCCGCCTCACGCGCGGTGCTCACACCGGGGTCGCCGCGCAGGGCAGCGTCGAGGTAATCGGCCATGGTGCCGGCGGCGCGGGCCGTCGCGTCGCGCAGGGCCGTCGCGGGGGACCGCGGCGACAGCAGCAGGACGGCGGCCGTGCCCACCACCGACGCCAGCCACCAGCCGCCGAGGCGGGCGGGCACCATGCTCATGGTGCCGGGTGAGGCGGCCGGGAGAACGTAGGCGAGCAGGGCGGCGGTGCCGCCCGAGGCCGCGTTCGGTCCCGCGACGCCGCCGAAGAGCACCAGGAAGGTGACGATCAGCGTCACCACGGCCGCCAGTGGCAGCGACGCGCTGGCGGCGGTACCGACGACGAGCAGGACGCTGCCGGTGACGGCGAGCCCGAAGTGGGCTCGCAGCTTATCCGCCCGGTCGCCGCCGAACGATGCCAGGACCAGCGTGGCAAACCCGCCGAACGCGGCGAACGTGGCCACCTGCAGGTCGCCGAGCACCTTGATGCTGAACGCGAACAGCGCGGGCACCACGAGGGTGGCGCGGACTGCGCGCAGAGCGGCGGGCGTGGACCACTGTGGAACCCAGTCCCTGGGCCGTGCCAGGCGGGTCTTCAGCGCGGGGGAGTCGATCGCCACCGGCAGAGCATAGACCGGGCCGGTACCGCGGAGCTGCTCGTTCTCTGCAGGTCGGAGATCCGGACGTTGGTGGTGGGGTGCCGGCTGCGGTGGGGCCGGCACCTCGGTTGTTCATCGGCGCATGCGCTTCGTAGAGGAGCGCGGCGGCGGGCCGGTCATCGGCCGAGGCGCGGCCCACCGGCGTTAGCGGGTGATCCGGACGCTGCCGGGAGAGATCCCCACGGTTCTGCAGTCTCGCTGGCCGAGAAACCGACGGTGATCCGCAATCTCAGGATCTCCTGCTGCAAGCAGGTTCTTCGCCTGGACGCCCAAGCTCCTACGAAGTAGTTTCAGCTCCGCTGGAAGAGTGTTGATCTTCGCGTCGGCAGCAGGCCGATAGGTCGTAGGAGGTGGGCAGAACGCGGCCAGTCGGTCACTTGCAGGCGTCGGTCCGGCTCGCCCCGTACGCGGCCTCCGCCTTCGTGAAGCCTTCGCCGGCACTCGACGACAGCTGCTGCTTCAACCCCGAGCACGAGAACGACGTGAAGGACAGGTAGTTTTCCGCCGACTTGACCGCCTGCTCGTTCCAGTCGACGCCCAAGCTGTCCACCGCTTGAGTTGCGACGTCCTTCGGGTATCCGTCACCGGCCGACGAGGACAGCTGCCGGATCAGGCCGTTGCGCGAGAACGCGGCGAAGCTGAGATAGTTCTGGGCGGAGGTGCGGGCCAGCGTGACCTGCGGTGGGAACTTCTGCTCCGTCGTGGTCGGCGAGGCGACCGATACCGACGCAGGCGGCTCCGTGGCGGTGGTCGTCGGCGCGACGGCCGCCGCCTCCGTGTTCGCGCTGAACGGGGCGACACTGCCGGTCGGGGTGTCAGCCTTCTTCGGCGCCGCCACGATCGCGGCGATCACCAGCACCGCGAACACGCCGAGTAGAGCCAAGACGACCGTCCGGCCGCGCCAGCGGCGCTTCGGCGGCTGCGGCTGGGGGTAAACGGGCATGGCCATGTGGATCTTCCTTCACGCAAAAGAGGGTGTTCCGACGAGGAAGCCTTCCTCAGCCTGGTCACAATTGCCGGAGACGCCTACGCCTCCCGGCGCGGAACGTTTCGGCTCAGCTAAGAAGAAGTCGTTCATGACAGCAGTTCGGTTACAGCCCATCGTCCAGTTTGTTCGGTTCAGCTTTCGCCTGATGACGGAGCCACGGCCGGTGTCGAGGGTCGCCAGGGTCGAGCTTGATACCTTGGTCCGACGTCTGAGTTCGCGCCCATTTATGGCCTGGTCTTCCCGACGGCGCCCCGGCTACACAGCCAAGCCTTCGGATGGAGGTCAGGCGTGCCAGGTGCCCGGAGTGGCTCGCTGTGAGGGCGGTCCAGCATGTTCGCCGCCCGCGAGGCCCACATGCATCCGACGCACAACGTCCAGAGCCGGCTGGCCCGGATGATCGACGAGGGGCACCTCGTCCGCGTCGCCGACGACCAGGCGTAGCAGGTTCGGGAAAGTAACCCGGCCTACGAGGACCGGGCGTGTATGGCGCCAGGCTAGCCGTCCGCAGATGCCGCGGCGACCCGGGATTTCGGGGTGGTGCCGGTTGGGTGCCACTGCACGGGGAGTCAAAGTCGGCGCCTGTGCCGAGGGCGCAGCGGTCGATCATCCCCGCGCGCGGGTCACGAGGATCGCTTGATTTCGGTTCCGGGCATGCGGCACCCGGCGTATGAGGGCGCTGTCGGCGAGTCGGCCCTCGTCCGGTGGGTAGGTGCGAGAGTTGTGACTCTGCGTTACCATTAACGCATGATCTCCCCATACACGGGAGATATCCCACGCGTGGGGGTTCAAGTCCCCCTTTGAACACGCAGACGTGGGAGATTTCCCGTGCCGAGGCGGCTCACTCAAGCTGCAGGTCGGTGGCGAACTTCAGGGTGGGGTTATATCGGACACTCAATTACCCCATAGAGCCGCGCGTCGCGGCCAGGTCAGAGTAGCAACAGCTGCCCTCCGGTGGCTTCGGCTGCAGCGGTTCGTATGAGTTGCGGATCGTAGGGTTTGACTTCTTGCGTGGGACCGCCGCAGCTGATCGTCAGACAGTTCGTTCTCAGATACTCCGCGATCGTGGAACCATCCTCATCGGTCGTCTCGGGGAACCGGGTGCGGAGATCGTCGAGTAGGTGGTCTTCGCGGACGTAGACGTTCTTGGCGAGTTCTGGTGGGCGGTTGCGGGCGCTGGTGTGGCCGTGCCGGCAGCGGTAGCCGGGGCGGCCGTTCACCCCGTGCGAGTCCAGTCGGCGTCCGCACAGCTGATATTGCACGAGTCCCGCCAGCACGTACGTCCTGGTGCCGCCGTATTTGGTGGGCCGGGCCGCGCGCATGCCCTGGATCGCCAGGAAGGTCGCTTCGTCCACGAGCGCCGGATGTGTCACTTCTCCGACTCGGCCCAACCTCGTGCCGCCGGCGGTCGAGTGGAAACTCGGTGATGGGCGGAAGCCGTTGTTCTGGCACCGTGCCGGCTCCACGCCTACCGTCCGGTGTAGCGCGGGTTCTCGAGGATCCCGACCACCGTCCGGACGATCCACTCGTGCCTCGTCCGGTGTCGGTTGCGGTCCCGGTCGACGCCTGACGGGCACGGGACGCCGCGGTCGTTCAGCTCCCGCGCGATCCCGGCCACACTGCGTCCGGTGGCTCGTTGTTCTCGGTTGTCGGTTGGTGGCGCCTGTGGGGTCGATGAAGCGGCGCCGGTTCAGGCCGAGGTGGAGCAGATGGCGGCTGACGGTGCGGGCGGAGATCGTGATGCCGTCGGCGGCGAGTTCGGTGGCGATGCGGCGGGCGGAGTACTTCCGAACCCGGCGGAGTTGCTCGATCCGGGCCACGACCTCGGCGGGGTGGCGGTGGGCTGGTGGTGTGGGACGCTCGTTTGGCAACGGGTCACGAGCCGGCGGCGGCCTTCGATGGACAACGGGGCATTACGGTGGGACACGGACGGGTCTTTCTGGTCGGCGGATGTGTCGGTCGCACTTCCCATCCTGCTGCCGAAATACCCGTCCCTCAGTCTCAGGCCCCGTCAGCCGACACCAATGTCATGACCCGCAACAGCTAGTGGGTGATCGTTCACATGGGACCGGCGTCGGTCCAATCGATGTGGTCGTAGTCTTCCTCTTCGACGTCCGGTCGGGGCCGGCGTGGTGCGCGAGTCGACTTGGCCGGTGGTGGCGTCGTCGGTACCGCTGCGGGGATGTCGCGTTCGCTGCCGGCGGCTGCTTGTGCAGGTGGCGTGCCGTTGGGCCACACGCACGGTGACGTGGCTCCGATGTAGACCTTGCCGAGGTCGTTGGCCTCAATTGACATGTCGAAGGAGTCGGTTTTGTTGCGAGCGAAGACGTACTGATCTTTCGGCCTGTGGTCTGTGACAATGTCGAATCCGTGAGCTTTCCACCAGCCGACAACCGCGTCAAAATGGTCGTCGAAAGTCGCGGGGTCAAGGCCGAGGAGTTGATATCCGGACGATATTTCGAACCGGCCGCGTGGACCATTGTCAGTGGGGTCGGTGCACTCGGAACGGCTGTGAGAGTCCGGCTTCCGCTCGGTCGCCGGCGGAAACACGGTGAGGACCGACTGGATGTAGGACTCGACCCGCTCCGCGGCCTGCTGCTCGGTCAAGGTCGGCTTCACGTCGCTTCCTCCTTTGGCGGAACACGCTGCGATCACGGTCAACATGGCTGCGGCGGTCGCCGTCTTCAGGTGTTTCATGATGTCGGCTTCCCAGCGATGATCAGGCCGAAGTTGCGCAACGACGGGCTTCGATCCTCCCAGTACTGACTGTGCGCGTCGGAGCTGAGGCCGCCGGTGTACCACGGTCCGGCTGTGCCGGGTGCGGAAGTGAAGGTTTGCCCGCCGAATTGCGGTGCCGTGGGGTCCGGGCCCAGCGCGATGTCGTGGGAGGCGCCGGAGTCGTCACCGACCTCGAGGTTGGTGACTTTGATCATGTCGTGGTCAGCCACGGTGGAGTGGACATGGTGCCCGATGTCGCCCGGGTTCACCCCGTCGAGGTGCAGCTGGTCGGCGGTGTCGACGCCGACGCCGGGGCTGGCGACGAACACCAGCTCGTCGGCGTTGAGCCCGCCGTCGCGCGCCGCGTGACCGACGACGGTGGTGCCGTAGCTGTGACCCAGGACGGTGTTATGCGACAGCGCATCGCCCTGGTGGGTGGCGCGCAGGCCGTCTTGGAATCCGCCGAGCGCGTCTTTGCCGTTGTCGGCGTAGCTTTCGCTGCCGGCTGCGGCGATGTCGTCGGGCGCGTCGTACCCGACCCAGGTCACCACGGCCGTCGATGGCGACCCAGAACGGTCGGCGGCGTGCCACATCTTGTCCGACCTGTCGATGTCGCCTCCGATTTTGCCGAGCTCACTGCCGGTGCCGGGCACGTAGGTGGCGACGTTCGCCGCGGTGTCGGGGTTGCCGGAGGCGACGATCGCCTTGCCCTGCCCGCTGGTGTCCAGACCGACCAGGAACGCCTGCGGCTGCCCCGGCTCGGCGTGGTTGAGACGCTTGTCGATGTCGAGCAGTCCCTGCAACTCCAGCCGGCCCTGCTCGGAAGTGTCGCCGCGCAGCCGGGCGATCTCGTGCGCCAACACCGTCCGGTTCGCGGCATCACGATCGGCCACCGGGATACCGTCGAGGTTGCGGACCAGGTCTGGGTTGTCCCGCAGGATCGCGCCCTTGGCGGTGTCGGACAGGCTGTCCCACCACGCCTTCGCCTGATCCGGAGTACCGCCCTCTGGTGGCCCGATGATCGACAACCCGCTCTGCGCCGCCCCCACCTGCGCGGCCTGCGCCAGTGTGCCGACGCCCTGCTCGGTGATCTCCCCGCGCAGCGCTCGGGTCATCACCGCGGCGAAGTCGGCATCGACGTCGCCGGCCCGGCGCAGGATCTGCCCCACCCGGTCGGCGACCTCGACCTGCACCCGAGCCCGGATCGCGGCCACGTCCGGCGGCGGTGGCGGCCCCATCGCCGGCAGCGGCGACACCGCACCGTCGTCACTCACGGCCAGACCATGGGCGCGGGCCAGCGCGTCGGTCTCGAAGGTGAAGGCGGTCAGGCGTTCGGCGGCGATCTGTACCTCGTCGGCGGCTCGCCGTACCGCCGACACCTCGGCCACGGTCTGCTCCAGCGTCGAGATCAGCGAATTGCCCCGCGAGGTCGCGGCGATTGAGGCGTCCCCGGTCCAGCCGTCGAGCTTGGCCATCGCCTCGACGTCGTCGTTTGCTGCGACCAGCTGGGTGCAGCGGCTGTTGAGCGCGTCGGCGACCAGCCCGATCATGCCGGGGTTCCACCGACGCACGTCCGCCCAGGACACCATCAGACCGGCTTCCGCCCGCCGTGCCGGGCCGTGGCCCGCAGATCTTGGCCGGCCGCTGCGTCATCAGCCTGGTAGAGGCGAACGGAGGCATCCAGCTGATCGGCGTAGCCGGTCGTGTTGTGAACCCAGCCGGGAACGACCCGCCCCCACTTGTCGGCCAGCAGTCGCGCGGCCTCGCCCGAGACACCACCTGGTAAGCCAGGACCGACTTGGGCCAGGGCGTCGCCCAGATCCACCTGGGCGACTGCGTTCGACGCACGACGAGCTGCACCGGACGCCGTTCGCAATGCCTCGAGCGTGATCTCAAAACCGCTGCTCAACCCGTGCTCCTCCCCGTAGCGTCACCACCAGACCACACTATGACGCCAACCGGGCCGATGCCGCTCCCAGATCACCGCGAATTGAGTAGTTCTACGCAGCCGCGGCCATCTGCGAGGGGCCGATGTTGTGCAGCCGTGGGCCGGCGCCGGGCGGCTGGAGGGACATCGCCAAGGTCGCGTTGCAGTGATCGTACTGCAACTACAAGCTGCAGGTCGCGGCAAGTCCCTGCCAGCCCGGGCGACGGTGCGCCGGCGATATGGTCAGATTCCGCGTCGTGCGGTGACCTCGCGGCGTCGAGTTCTGCGAGCCAGGTGCTGACTGTTCGGTACACGTGATCTTCCCTGACTGAGATCGAGTGGAGATGCGTCGCTGGTTTGGACGGGTTGCGCGGTACGCAGCGGTAGTAGTGGGGCGGGCCAGTCGTTGAGCCTTCCATCTTGCGGTCGCAGGTGGCGCATCGGATGAGTCCCTGGAACAGGTACTTGTGGCGGGTGCGGCGCCCGTGACGTTCGGCTCTGCTGCGGCCGGCGAGGGTCTTCGCGCGCCGGAGCAGCTGTACCTGGGTGAACCGGGACCGGATCGTCGCGCTGGCCGACCCGGGCACCATCGTCCCCGACTCCGGTGACCCCGCGAAACTCCGAGCCGCGGCCGCGGCCGCAGCAGCCGGGACGCTCGATCAGCTCCGCGGATTCCTCTCCGACCCCACCTATCCCGGTCGCGACATCGACGACCGCGGCGCCGCCCAGACGGTGCTGGACACCGCCCGCACTGCCGGGCAAGAGACCCTCGTCGCCACCGCAACCACCGCGCTGGCCGGAACCGCTGCCGACATCCGATCCTTGCTGGCCCGAACCCAAGCCTTCCGCCAGCAGCGTGACGACGTGCTGGCCATCGCCCGTGTCCAAAACGACGCCCGCACGAACAAGCAGCAGAACTTGGCCAACGCCGCCGAAGAAGCCCTCGCCGGACCCGCCACCGGAATCCGTGACTTCCTCGACCGCGGCCAGTACCTCGTCGTCGCCAAGGATCAGGTGACCGCTGCGCACATCTCGAGCGTCGAGCACTTCCTCACCCTCGCTCGCGAAGCCGCCGCGCTCGCCGCTCGCGACGCCGCCGACGCCTGGGACGCCGTCCCGGTTGCGTTGGCCGCCGCGAACAAGGCCGCGGAGCAGGCGGCACGGGCGCGCGGCTATGCCAATCAAGCGGCCGGTTATACCGTCCAAGCTCGTGACGCCGCCCAACGCGCCGCAGACTCCGCAGCCCGCGCGGCCGCCTCATCGCAGAAAGCCCGCGCCGCCGACGACCAGGCCGGCAACTCCCAGAACACCGCCACCATCGCGGCTCAGCGTGCGTACCGATGGGCAGCTACAGCTCGCATATCGGCGCAGCAGGCTGCCGGTTCTGCTGCCCGCGCGGCCACCGCCGCTGCAAACGCCGCCGGCGACGCCGCGGCAGCCCGTGACGCCCGCGATGCCGCCTACGGCATCCACTACGCCAAACTCGCAGCCGAAGCCCGCCTCAACCGGGCCAATCCCGAGGAACGCACCAGCACCGAGACCGGCGGCAGTACGGCGGAGGACCTCGGTCAGCCCGCACTCGGCCACGACCTGTCCGACGAACGCTACGAAGCTCTGCGCGGTATCGGCTACACCGGATCCCGCCACTTCACCTGGCAAGAAGCGCTCGATTTCGCCTCCCGCGGCCCCTGGCCCCAGGCCGAAGTGTGCTACGCCCTCGGCGGCACCGCCGACCAGTGTCGCCCGGACGGGCCACTCGGCGGTTCCGCCGGCTTCATCTACGACGTCTTCCTGTCCGACATCAAGGCCTGTGCACTGCTTGACGCGAAAGCCTGCACCGCCATGGCCGCCGGCGCCGCCGGACGCGGTGCCAAGATCATTCGCGAGGCCGGCAAGGTCGGCGAAGGAGCCGCCCGCGTCGTCCTGCCCAAGGTCGGCGAAAAACCACGCAAGGTTGTCAACAGCAACGTCAGGCACCTCGGCGACGAGAATCGGTGGGAACGCGGCGGGTTCGCTGACGAGCGCTCGGCTCGAGAAGCAGTGCAAGGCCTGGGAAAGTCCATCGAACGTCGAACATCTTGAAACTTCGATTTCTTCAGAAAACCGGGATCGGCACGGCGATGAAGTAGTGCCAGCTGGCGTGATCGCACGCTCAAAAACTCTCCGCGTGGACTCCGGTTGCACGGAGAGCGAGGGCGCTTATCGATGGCCGGGTCGGTCGGTGAGGACGCGGGGATGTTCGCGGCCGGCAGCGATGCCGTCGCGGATGGTCGTGGCCAGTTCGTGCGAGTCGAAGCCGGCGACGCCGAGGTGGCGGCGGGCAGCGTCGGTGAGGTGGTGGGTGATCGCGGCGGCGCTGATCCAGCCGTTGCCCAGCAGCTCGCCGAGCGCTGCTGCGGCGGCGTAGACGGCGATGTGACGGTGGCCCTCGGTGGCGGTGGCGGTGGCGACGTTGCGGCACTCGGCGGCGACGGCGGCTTGGACGTGGGCGGTGACCCGGCGGCTGGTCGCCGGCAGTTCTGGGATCACCGCGGGGCGATGCGGCGGTGGCGGTGGGGTGAGGGCGGTGACCAGCCAGCCCCGGAGGACAGCGACCGGGAGGATCTGTGGGGTTCGCGCGAACGGAGCAGTGGCCGACCAGAGCGGTGAATCCGACGGTTGGGAGCCTGGTTGCAAGTGAGGTGTTCGGCCCGACAGTGCAGGACGAAGGCCCTTCCGCCGGCCGCTGCGCCAGCTTCGTCTGCCTTGGCGGCTGCAACCTGTCCTGCGGCTGGTGCGACACCCCCTACAGCTGGGAGGGGCGCCGGTTCAACCTGCGTGCCGAGCTGGCACGCACACCGGTGCAGCAGCTGGCGGACCGCGCGCTCGCCGGGGACCCCGAGCTGGTGGTGATCTCCGGCGGTGAACCGCTGCTGCACCAGGCCCGGCCCGCGTGGACGGCACTGCTGGTGATGCTGTGCGCGGCCGGGTCGAGATCGAGACCGCAGTCCGACGAGCAGCAGGGGTGCCGCTATCCCGAGCACGGCGTAGGAGGGCAGGATGCCCATGCCCAAGGTTGCGACGCCCATCAGCGCGAACGCTGCGAACAGAGCGGTGCGCCGGCCACGCCGATCACCGATCCAGCCGAAGACGGCCGCGCCCAGTGGAGCCGTCAGGAAACCGATGGCGAAGGTCGCGAAGCTCATGAAGGTCCCGAACCAGGCGTTGCCGGTCTTGAAGAAGACCTGGCCGAACACGAGCGCCGCAGCCGTTCCGTAGATGGAGAAGTCGTACATCTCCAACGAGGTGCGCCTCATCGCCGGGGCGGTCGCCCGAAAGCCCTGACCGGAAACCCCACGCGTCGACGGTGACGGTGATCAGCAGCGCGGGGTGAGGGCAGGGGAGCAGGGCCTCAACCGAAGACGCGTCGCTGGATCTCGCGACGGTAGTCCTCCAACGTGTTGTCGAGGTGCACCGCGGCGGCTTGGGCGGCCGCCTCCGGGTCGCCGTCCCGGATGGCTTCGTAGATCGCCGCGTGCTCTTCGACCGCCTCCGCGGCGTGCCCGCCCACCGTGCCGTGGAGGCCAATGGTGCTGGACTGGTGCTGCAGCCGCCGGACTTCGCGGACGGCGGCCAGGAGGAACTGGTTGTGGGACGCGGCCGCGATCCCGAGGTGGAAGTCTTCGTCTCCGCGGTCGAACAGCGCCGCTTCGCCGGTCAAATGTCCCTGGCGGCAGGTCTCCGCGGCCGCTTCGATCGACCGGAGTTCGACCGGGGTGGCCCGGGTGGCAGCCAGCCTGCTGGCGGTCATCTCCTGGACCCGGCGGAACTCGAACAGCATGTACACGTGGTCCAGGTCGGTCGGCAGGAAGAGGCCCGACCAGCGGGCCGACCCGAGCATCCCCTCGTCGTCGGCCACGTAGAGGCCGCGCCCCTTCTGCGCGCGCACCCGCCCGATGGCGGAGAGGATCTTGATCGCCTCGCGCACCACGGTTCGGGAGGCACCCAGCCGGGTGGCGAGTTCGTTCTCCGTCGGCATCCGGTCACCGGCCTGCAGCTGCGACTCGGCGATGAGCTGGAGGATCTGCTCGGCGACGCGTTCGTACCCGGGCCGGTAGGCGGCCTCCGGGGGCGGCCCGGGCTCGCCTGCTGCGCGCGACTCGTCCACCCAGTTGTCTCCTTCATCGGCGGCTCAGTGCCATGAACCCTACATCTGCCCGACGCTCGCAGCAATGTGTATGACTTATTTTCTCCCGCTTGAGGCCTTGACGAAGCTGCTTTCAACAGCTGTGATAGGTCGCTGTAGAGACCGCCCGCAGCAATGTGTACGACACATATGACGTGTTTGCTACCGCGTCAGGTGTGACCTGCGGGTCCCACGATGAAGTGGAGTACTTCATGACAGTTCAGGTGCGCGCCCCCGGAGCCAGAGGATCGTCCGGGCGCCGCCGGCGGTATGCGGGCCTGGTCGTAGGCGTCGCGGCCGTCCTCGCCGCGGTCACGGCCTGCGGCAACGGCGGGAGTGGCAGCGGAGCCCAGGGCGGGTTCCAGCCGGTGCAGCAGACGGGCGGGAAGATCACCGTCTGGGTCGATTCGACGCGGCTGCCCGCGGCCCAGCTCTACCAGAAGCAGCACCCGTCCGTGCAGATGGACATCGTCACCTACGACGGGGACGCCAACGGCTCGAACTACCTGCAGACCAAGGTGAGCCTGTTCAACCGCACGCGCAGCGGCTGGCCGGACGTGGTGTTCAGCTCGCAGAACAACGAGGCCACCTGGGCGGTGCAGGCCGGGTTCACGGCGCCGCTGAACAAGGGCCAGATCCCCGAGGCCACTCTGAGCGGCTGGACCGCCGGGGCCAACGACCCGTGCACGGTCGAGGGCACGCTGTACTGCCTGCGCAACGACCTCGCCCAGACCGTCCTCTGGTACAACGCGCCGCTGATGCAGTCGTGGGGTTACCAGGTGCCCAAGACCTGGGAGGAGTACCAGGCGCTGGGCCAGCGCGTCGCCACCGAGCACCCCGGCTACCTCGTGGGCACGGCCGGCGACAACTTCACCCCGGAGATCTACCTCTGGGCCTCCAAGTGCGGAGCCAACGAGATCACCGGCCCGAAGTCGGTCAAGGTCACCACGACCAGCCCGAACTGCACCCGGATGGCGTCGCTGCTCGACACCCTCGTCAAGAACCGCACGATGTCCACCAGCAGCGTGTTCAGCTCCGACTTCGCCAAGAACGCCGCGGACAAGATCCTCATGATGCCCGGGCCGTCGTGGTTCGGCGGGTCGGTGTTCCAGGAGTCGTTCAAGACCCCGGCCGGGCAGGTCGCCGCGGCCCCGCTGCCGCAGTGGGCCGGGGACCCGTCCCCGTCGGTCGGCAACGTCGGCGGCGGCACCTGGCTGCTGTCCGCCCACAGCGCCAACCTCAAGGACGCCACCGACTTCCTCACCTGGGTCACCACTTCGGACGAGTACCAGGGCAAGGTCTCGCCGGGGTACCCCGCCTACGCGGCGGCGGCGAAGACCTGGCTGGCGAAGCAGTCCTCGAGCAAGTACTACGCCAACGACATCGCGGCCCCGCTGCAAGCGGCCGCCCCGCAGGTGTGGCCGGGGTGGGGCTACGGCCAGTTCAGCCAGGAGGCGATCTGGGCGTCGACCGTGACACCGGGGCTGACCGCGGGCAAGACGATCGTCTCGATGCTGCCCGAATGGCAGACCGCGATCACGAACTACGCGCGGTCCAACGGGTACGAGGTCAGCCAGTGACCACCGCCACCCCGGCCACCCGGCCGGCCAGGACCCCGTCGCGACGGCGGGTGTTCTGGCCGGGCCGGGCCGGTCACCTGTTCGTCGCCGCCTACGTCGTCCTGCTGATCGCGTTCGGGGTCGTTCCCACGGTGTACGCGGTGTACTTCGCCTTCACCGACGCGGGGGACAACTTCGCCGGCTTCTCGAACTTCGCCGAAGCCGCCAACGACTTCCGGTACTTCTCCGCGGTCGGGCACGTGGCGCTCTACCTGGTGTTCTGGCTGGTTTCCCTGGTCGTGTTCGTGGTCGGGCTCGCGCTGCTGCTGCACCGCCTGACCTCGAGCGGGACGAGCAAGGCGTTGCGCTTCCTGTACTACATCCCGGGCGCGCTGGCCGGCGCCGCGAGCGTGATGGTGTGGTTGTTCATGCTGGACCCGTCGGTGAGCCCGGTGAGCGCGCTGCTGCGCGCGGCCGGGTTCGACACCTTCGGCGAGGTCGTCGCGCCGGATCACCTCCCGGTCCTGTTCACGCTGATCGCGTTCTGGACCGGGGCGGGCGGCTGGATCGTGGTGATGTACGGCGCCCTGAACAACATCTCGCCCGATCTGCTGGAGGCGGCCCGGATCGACGGCGCGGGGGTGTGGCAGACGGCGTGGCGCATCCAGATCCCGTTGCTGCGCAAGTGGATCGTCTACATGGTCATCCTGGCGTTCGCCGGCGGGACCCAGCTGTTCGTCGAACCGCAGCTGCTGTCGCAGGCGAGTGTCGGCGTGGCGGGACGCGACTACTCGCTGAACCAGCTTTCCTACGACTTCGCCTTCCAGAACAACAATGTGAACACCGCCGCGGCGATCTCGGTGGAGCTGCTGGTGGTCGGGCTCGTCGTCGCCGGCGTGTTCGTCGCGCGATCGGGGTTCTTCGATGCCGACTGACACCCGCCTTCCCGCGCAGGCGAGCGAGTCGCTGCGCCGCCCGGCCTCGCCGCGGCGGCGCGCAACCCGGAAGCTGCCGAACCCGCTCGCGGCCCTGGTGCTCGCGCTGTTCCTGGTGTTCTTCGTGCTCCCGGTGGGGTGGCTCCTGCTGGCGGCCACGAAGACCGACGACCAGCTCGTGCACGGCAACCCGCTGTCCTTCGGCTCGTGGCACGCGCTGGCGGACAACTGGACCGCGCTCACCTCCTTCCAGGACAACGCGATCTTCCGGTGGCTGGGCAACTCCGCGCTGTATTCGTTCGTCGCGCTGGCGATCACGCTGTGCGTGGCGATCCCGGCCGGCTACGCCCTCGCGATGACCGAGTTCCGCGGCCGGCGCACGCTGCTCGTCGCGACGCTGGTCGTGATGCTGATGCCGAACGCGACCCTCGTCGTGCCGTTGTTCCTCGAGGTGAACGCCGTGCACCTGATCGGCTCGATGTGGTCGATCATCCTGCCGTACTCGTTCTACCCGTTCGGCGTGTACCTGACCTACATCTACTTCAGCACCGCGGTACCCCGGGACCTCATCGCGGCGGCGAAGCTCGACGGCTGCTCGTCGTTCGGCGTGTTCCGCCACGTCGCCCTGCCGCTGGCCACGCCGATCGTCGCGCTCGTCGGCTTCTTCAGCTTCGTGGCCAACTGGACCAACTACTTCCTGCCCTACGTCCTCCTGCCGGAAAGCGACCAGTTCCCGGTCCAGGTCGGCCTGGGCACGCTGCTGAACTCGGTGCCCCAGTTCAACCCGACGGTCGGCACGACGGCCGTGGAGCGGCCGGAACTGGCACTGGCCACCTTGCTGGCGATCACGCCGGTCCTCGTCGTCTTCCTGTTCTCCCAGCGTTTCCTGGTCGCCGGGATGCTGGCCGGCGCGACCAAGGAGTAACCGCGGCAGCCCGACGCGGCGCTGTCACCGGTCGTTGCGCAGCGGCACCCCGGGTGCCGCTGCCGGTGACCGCTGCCCTGGAATGGAGCACCTTCTGATGTATCCCGTCATCACGGCCTCGGTACCCCTGCTCGAACCACCGGGCTGGGCCATCGCCGAGCGCGAGCTGTTCGCCCTGCTCGACCGGGCGTGGCGCCGGTTCGTCCGCGACTTCACCGGCCCGGACGGACGGCTGGCCTACGACGGCGAGCTCACCACCCGCGACGGCGTCGACGACTTCTACGAGACCTTCTTCAACTGGCCGCAGCTCTACCTGCTCGGCGGCGCCGACGACCTGCTCGCCGAGTCCGAGCGGCACTGGGAGGGCGTCACCCGGCAACTGACCGAGCTGGGCATGCTGCACGACGAGTACGAACGCGGCTACGACTGGTTCCACCAGGGCGAAAGCCTGCTGCTGCTGTACTTCCTGTGCATGGCGGCGCCCGAGCGGTGGCGGGAGCGCGCGCTGCGGTTCGCGGAGCTCTACGTCGACCCGGCCCACGGCAACTACGACCCCGCGCACCGCATCATCCGCCGGCCGCACAACGGCAGCGATCCGGCGCGCGAGGGGCTCTTCGACGGCGGTTCGTACCCCTGGCTGCCCCGAGAAGCCGTGACGTACGGCTTCCCGCTGGAGTGGCTGCTGCCCCCGGACGCCGAGGAACCCCCGCGGGAGCGCGACCCCCGGCTCGGCGAGCAGATGCGGCGCCGGACGGGAACCGGCGACACCGCGGTCAACCTGGCCGCCTCCGGGCTCGTCTTCAACGCCTTGCTGCTGTCCGGCGACCCGCGCTACCGAGACTGGCTCGCCGAGTACGTGGGTGCCTGGCGGGACCGCGCCGCGGCCAACGACGGCATCCTCCCCGACAACGTCGCTCCCGACGGCACCGTGGGCGGCCTGCTGGAGGGCCGCTGGTACGGCGGGCACTACGGCTGGTCGTGGCCGCACGGCTGGTACAGCGTCGGGCACGCCGCCGTCGTCGCCGCGTTGTCGGCCGCGCTCGCCACCGGGGACGAGAGCTTCACCGACCTGGTGCGTCCGGCGCTGGACGAAATCATCAGCCACGGCAAGGTGATGGCCTTCACCGAGGCGGACTCCAGCCTCGAGTCCAAGTGGTCGGTGCAGCTGCGAGAAGACGTCGACACCCCGACGCTGCACGTCCCCTTCCGCTACGACGACCGGGGCTGGTTCGACTACAACCCGATGCTGATGGGCGTCCCGGCCGCGCTGTGGCACCACACGGCCGCGCCGGAAGACCGCGAACGCCTCGAACGGCTGCGCGCGGCCGGTGGCCACGACTGGCGAACCGTGCGGCCGTTCCGCAGCAAGGAGGAAGCCGGGCACGAAGAGCCGTGGCTCGCCTACCTCGCGGGCGACAACCCGGACTACCCCGAGCGCATCCTGGCCGCCGCCCAGGCCCAGGTGCGGCACCGGCTGACCCGGATGGAGCGCTACCGCGGCCGGGCCGTGCCCGAAGCCGACATCCACCTGTGGCAGCAGTCCAACCCCGTGGTCACCGAGGCGCTGGTCCAGCTCACCTGGGGTGGTCCGCAGGTGGTCTACAACGGCGGGCTGCAGCAGGCCCGCGTCCGGTACCACGACGCGGACGCGCGGCGCCCCGGCCTCCCCCCGTCGGTGGCGGCGCTGGTTTCCGGCATCGACCCCGAGGCGACCGTGGTCGAGCTGGTCAACCTCGACCCGGAGGCACCGCGGTCGGTGATCGTCCAGGCCGGGGCGTTCGCCGAGCACCACATCCGCGGCGTGACCTACACCGTCTGCGACGACCCCTCCTGGATCGGCGGCCTCTACGACTACGGCCACCGCGAACCGGCCGTGACGACCGCGTCGATCGACCTCGACGGGCCGTGGCTGCGGGTGGACCTGCCCCGGTCCAGCCGGATCCGCCTGACCCTGCGGCTCGCTCTGCGGGCCCGCACGCCGTCCTACGCGACCCCGTTCGACGAGCGTGACGCATGAAACGAGGACCACTCGGCGACACCGGGCTGGAGGTCTCCGAACTCGGCTTCGGCGCCGCCCCGCTGGGCCGGTTGCCGCGCGGCGGCGAACGACGCGGCATCGACGCCGTCCACACCGCACTCGAACTCGGCATCACCTTCTTCGACGTCTCCCCGTTCTACGGCGGCACCGTCGCGGAAACCGTCCTCGGCAAGGCGTTGCGCGGTGTCGAGCGCTCGGAATACGTGCTCGCCACCAAAGTCGGCCGGTACGGCGAGGCCGACTTCGACTTCAGTGCCGGCCGGGTGACCCGCAGCGTGCGGGAAAGCCTCGACCGGCTGGGCACCGACCACCTCGACCTCGTCCAGTGCCACGACGTCGAGTTCGGCGACCTCGGCCAGGTCGTGCACGAAACGATTCCCGCCCTGCGTGCCTTGCAGGAGACGGGCCTGATCGGCGCCGTCGGCGTGACCGGCTTTCCCTTGCCCGCTCTCGCTTACGTCGTCGAACGCACCCAGGTCGACACGATCATCTCCTATTGCCAGTACACGCTGCAGAACCGGCGGCTCGCCGCGTGGCGGGACCGGTTCGCGCGCCACGGCACCGCCGTGATCACCGCGTCCCCGCTGTCGATGGGGGCCCTCACCAACCGCGGGGCGCCGTCCTGGCACCCCGCGCCGGAGGACATCCTCCGGCGGTGCGCGGAGGCGGCCGCGTTGTGCCGGGACCGAGGCGAAGAACTCGCGCGGGTCGCTCTCCAGTTCGCGGTGAACACCGGTGGTTTCGCCTCGACGCTGGTCGGTGCCGCCGACCCGGAGGAGGTGCGCCGGGACGTCCGCTGGATCACCGAGCCGGTCGACGACGACCTGCTGCGCGCCGTCGAGGAGTGCCTCGAGCCGGTCCGCGACCGCTCGTGGCCCAGCGGCCGCCCGGAAAACCAGGAGCCGGGAGGAACGGCGTGACCGCGGTCCTCGACTCCCACGTGCACTTCTGGGACCCGCGGCAGCTGCGCTACCCGTGGCTCGACGACGTCGACCGGCTGAACCGGCCGTTCACCCCGGACGACTTTCCCGCCCGGCACGACGTCATCGTGGTCGAGGCGGGGCGGGTCCCCGGGGATGCTGCCGCCGAGATCGCGTGGATCCGGCGCGAAGCGCAGCGGCACCCGTGGATCCGCGGAATCGTCGCGCACGCCGACCTGGAGCACCCCGAGGAGGCGAGCCGGTTCGCCGGTGACCCGTTCGTGGTCGGCGTCCGGCGCAACGTGCAGGACGAAGCTCCCGGCTTCCTCGAGGGCAAGGATTTCCGCGCGGGCGTCCGGCTGCTGGGGGAGACGGGGCTTCCGTTCGACGCCTGCGTCCGCGCGCACCAGCTGCCCGAACTGACCGCACTGGCCGAAGCCTGCCCGCGGACCACGATCGTCTTGGATCACCTCGGCAAACCCTCGCCCGGCGGCCCCGGGTACAGCCGGTGGTGCCAGGACCTGCGGCGGCTCGCCCGGCACGGCAACGTGCGGTGCAAGCTGTCCGGCCTGGCCACGGAGACCGTTCCGGGCACCGCCCGCTCGCAGGTGGTCGACGCCCTGAAGGAAGCCCTCGACGCGTTCGGGCCCGGCCGATGCCTGTACGGCAGCGACTGGCCCGTGATGACCCTGGCCACCGACCACGAGGCGTGGCTGGACGCCGTCCACACCGCACTCGACGGTCACCCCGCCGAAGCCGTTCTCCGCCACAACGCCGAGAAGACCTACCTCGCACGCGCTGCCCTCGGGCAAGCAGGACGAAAGGACCCGGAATGAGTGCCCCACCGCAGAGCCCGCCCACCCGGCGGGTCGCCTACTCCGGCCGCCGGAGCCTGGTCGTCGAGGCGGCGGATCCCGTGGCCCCGCCACCCGGCCACGTCCGGATCGACGTGGCCTACACCGGGATCTGCGGCACCGACCTGCACATCTACCACGGAGACATGGACAGCCGCGTCCACCCGCCCGGTGTGCTCGGCCACGAAATGTCCGGGCGGGTCGCGGAGGTCGGCGCCGGGGTCGAAGGCTGGCGACCCGGCGATCCCGTGACGGTCATGCCGTTGCGGTGGTGCGGCGAGTGCCCGGCCTGCCAGGCCGGCCACACCCACATCTGCCACCGCCTGGTGTTCCTCGGCATCGACGCGCCGGGGGCGATGCAGAGCAGCTGGACCGTACCCGCCGAAACCCTGGTGCGGCTGCCGTACGACCTCCGGCTCGACCACGCCGCGCTGGTCGAGCCCGTCGCGGTGGCCGTGCACGACGTCCGGCGCGCTGGCCTGCAGTCGGGCGAGCGGGCCTTGGTGGTCGGCGGCGGGCCGATCGGACTGCTCATCGCCCTCGTCGCACGCCGGTCCGGCGCGGTCGTCCTGCTGGCCGAGCCGGACTCGTTCCGACGGTCGGTCGCGGAAGGTCTGGGCCTGACCGCGCTCGACCCGCGTGCCGAACACTTCTCCGAAACCGTCGACCGGTGGGCCGGCGGGGCCGGCGCCGCGGTGGCTTTCGAGGTGTCCGGCGCCGAAGCGGGCGTGGCGACGGCGATCGGCGCACTGGCCACGCGAGGCCGGCTGGTCCAGGTCGCCATCCACCCGGCGCCCCGGCAAGTGGACCTCCACCGGTTCTTCTGGCGTGAACTGACGCTGGTCGGCGCCCGCCTGTACGACCGCGACGACTTCACCGCTGCGGTCGGGCTCCTCGGCGAGGGCGCGATCCCGGCCGACGCCCTGATTTCACGGACCGAACCCCTCGACCGGGCCGGCGAGGCCTTCGCGGCACTCGAATCCGGCGCGGGCGTGATGAAGGTCCTCATCGACTGCCGCGCTTCCGGGGAGGCACGATGACCCCGCCTTCCCCGTTCGACCTCACCGGCCGGTTGGCGGTGGTCACCGGCGCCCGCCGGGGGATCGGCCTCGGCATCGCCGAAGCGCTGGCCGCGGCCGGCGCGGACATCGTGGCCGTCAGTGCTCAGCAGGAGGCTTCGGGCAGCGAGGTCGAAAAGCGCGTCACCGCGCTCGGCCGCACCTGCACCGCGCTGAGCGCCGACTTCGCCGACCGGGCCGCCGTCGCGGAGCTGGCGGACGCCCTCGCCGGTCTCGGGCGCCCGGTGGACATCCTCGTCAACAACGCGGGCACCATCGCCCGGGCCCCGGCCGCCGAACACCCCGACGCCGACTGGGACCGCGTCATCACCGTCGACCTCACCAGCCAGTTCACCCTCACCCGCGAGGTCGGCCGGCGCATGCTCGAGCGCGGCCGGGGCAAGATCGTGTTCACCGCTTCGCTGTTGAGTTTTCAAGGCGGCATCAACGTCCCCGGGTACGCCGCGGCGAAATCGGGCATCGCCGGGCTCACCCGGGCCCTGGCCAACGAATGGGCCGGGCGCGGCGTGAACGTCAACGCGATCGTCCCCGGCTACGTCGAAACCGACAACACCCAAGCGCTGCGAGCCGACCCCGGCCGCTTCGCCGCGATCCTCGACCGCATCCCGGCCGGCCGCTGGGCGCGGCCCGAGGACTTCGGCGGCATCGCCGTCTTCCTGGCGTCGGCGGCGTCGGACTACGTGCACGGCGCGCTGGTCCCCGTCGACGGCGGCTGGCTGGGCCGCTGAGGCCGCTCCAAGTTTTCCCACCGCAGGATCCTCAAGGAGGATGATCATGCGTCACCCCGTCAAGAAGGTGCTGGCGGCGCTGGCCGTCACCACCGCCGCCGCGGCACTGACCGCCGTCCCGGCACAGGCAGCCGGGATCCCCGGCTTCACGATCGTCGTGGCTCCCCACGGCGGCGATACCTTGCAGCACGCCCAGAAGCTCGCTCGCACGCTGTCCGCGCGCGCGGACGTCCACGTCGAACTCGCGGGCGGCACGTACCGGCTGAGCGCCCCGCTGAAGTTCGACGGCGAGGACTCCGGCCGCAATGGCCACACCATCACCTGGGAGGCCCGCGCCGGCCAGCAGCCGGTCCTGTCCGGGGGCCAGGCGGTGACGGGCTGGCAGCTGCACGACCCGTCGGCGAACATCTTCGTCGCGGACGTGCCGAAGGGAGCCGATTCGCGCCAGCTCTACATCGACGGCGCGTCGGCTCCCCGGGCCGCGATCACCATCGCGCGCACCGATGTCCAGGTCACCGGCACCGGCCTGACGATCGTCAACCCGGCGTTGAACTACCTGGCCTCCCTGCCCGCCCAGAACCGGATCGAGGTGGAGAGCCAGAACTCCTTCACCGACCGGTACGCGCCGGTGCAGAGCATCTCCGGCACCACCATCACCATGCAGCAACCGGCCTGGAACAACAACAACTGGGGCTACGACACCCTCGCCCGGCCCTTCGCGGGCGGGACGCTGCTGCTGGAGAACTCGTACGCCTTCCTGCAGACCGGGCAGTGGTACCTCGACCCGGCCGCGGGGAAGCTGTACTACAAAGCCGCGCCGGGACAGTCCCCGGCGGGTAAGGACGTGGAGCTGCCCCGCCTGACTTCGTTGCTCCAGGTGAGCGGAACCTACGACCGTCCGGTCCGCAACCTCGCGTTCCGCGGCCTGAGCTTCGAGCACACGACCTGGCTCGAGCCCGGCACGTCGATCGGTTACGCCGACCAGCAAAGCGGTGCGTTCCTCGCTTCGGCGTTCCCCCAGCCCGCCGACTTCCTGACGTCCTGCCAGATCGGCTGCCCGCAGTTCGAAGCGGCCCGCAACAGCTGGCACCAGGTCCCCGCCGCCGTCCAGGTTTCGGCCGCGGACACCATCTCGTTCGAGGGCAACACGTTCGCCCACCTGGGCCAGGTCGGCCTCGGCATCGGCAACGACGCCAACGCCCACGCCAGCGGGGTCGGCCTCGGCGCGTCCGGCATCACCGTGCGGCGCAACACCTTCACCGACGACGCCGGCTCCGGCATCGTGGTCGGCGGCGTGCAGCCCGACGCGCACCACCCGAGCAACTCGGCGATGACCACCAAGAACGTCACCATCACCGACAACCTCGTCACGAACGTGGCGCGGGACTACAAGGACATGGCCGGGATCCTGAGCACCTACGTCACCCACGCGGTCATCGAGCACAACGAGGTGTCCGACCTCGCCTACGACGGCATCGACGTCGGCTGGGGCTGGGGCGCCAACGACCCCGGTGGCAGCCAGGACTACCGCAACCGCGGCTTGTACGCCTACCAGCCCGTGTACACGACGCCGACCACGCTGAAGGACACCGTGGTCCGCTACAACCTGGTGCACGGCACGAAGAAGGTCTTCCACGACGGGGGCAGCATCTACAACCTCTCCGCCAACCCCGGTGCGGTCATCGACCGCAACTACATCTACGACAACCACAACACGGTGGGCCTGTACCTGGATGAGGGATCGCGGTACGTGAGCTTGTCGGACAACGTGATCCAGGACGCCGGGGTCTGGGCGTTCACGAACGCGAGCAGCACCAACAACACCAACGACAACACGCTCACCAGCAACTGGTACAACACGGGCGCCACCCAGGTCGCGACCGGCGCCCCGCACAACAACGTCCTCGACGGCAACGTCAAGATCACCGACGGCAGCTGGCCACCGGCCGCGCAGGACGTGATGCGCGACGCGGGCATCTCGCCGACGGGGCACTAGCCTCCGGCCGAGGCTCCGGGACGCGGGAACGAATCCCGCGTCCCGGGGCGGCCGCGCCCGGGCGGCGGCCTGCCTACTTCGCCGCGAGAGCCGGGTACAGGCTGTCACCGGGTACAGGCGAGCCCCGGCGTGCACCTTGTTGGTCATCTTGTCGACCAGCAGTTCGTGCTCGCCGACGGACCGGTCCGCGGCGGGCTGCATCGGGGTGTCGGTCAACGAGTGCGAGGGCGCCGGTCGCTATCTTGTTGCGTCGAAAGATGCGGTGCCTTCCCGTGTTTCCGGGCATGGCGTGACTCCGCTGGTTGTATCGCCCCGTGAGGTTGGGGACGCGGCCGGCGGGTGGTTTGCCGGCGAGTGCGGTGTGGCCGCGATGGTGATCGTAAGTGTGCAACCAGCCCGGTAACGCTTCGCGGCGCTGGGTCTCGGTGCGGTAGGGCCGGGCGTAGGCCCATTCGTCGAGCAGGGTGCGGTTGAACCGCTCCACTTTGCCGTTGGTTTGTGGCCGGTAAGGCCGGGTGCGTTTGTGGGCGATGCCCGCGTCGCGCAGCGTGTCGCGCCAGAGCCGGGAGCGGTAGCAGGAGCCGTTGTCGGTCAGCACCCGTGCGACGGTGATCCCGGCATCGGCGAAGAACGCCTGCGCGCGGGTCCAGAACGCGGCCGCGGGTCTCCTTGGTCTCATCCGGGAGGATCTCGGTGTAGGCCGGGCGGGAGTGGTCGTCGACGGCGAACGTGGGTAGGCCTCGGCGTCGGTCTTGAGCGCGCCCGGTGGTCCAGGGTGAGTCGGTGGGGCTTCGGCGGACCGACCGTCGTCATGCTGCCGGCTACCCATCCGTGGGCTGCGCACGCTGGAGGCTGTTCGGCTCCGGTCGTCCATGTGCTTGATTCAGCACCAGTTGAGCCCAGTTCCGGATCGCATCCCAGTCGCGCATGTCCCGTCGGTGCCGCTTCCTCCGCCCCGGCGGGTCGACGCCGCCGAACACGGTGACGGCGACCGGGGTCAGCCAATTCCGTTTGGCCAGCGCCCGGTCGAGTTGCGCGCGAGCGTGTCGCCAGGCGTCTTTGTCGTCGGAGCGCGGTCCCATGCCGAACACCGCGATCGGTACGCCGGCGGTGAGTTCCGGGCGGTGCTGCTTGAGAAACCGGTGAGCGTCGCGGTGCCAGCGTCCGGAGTACAGCGCACCGCCCAGCACGACGAGGTCGCGGCCGGCCAGCGATTCGCGGACCTGCCTTGCCGCGTGCAGTTCGGTGTCGCCGGCGTGCTCGCGCAGTGCCGCAGCGATCGCCTCGGCGACCTGTTGTGTCGAGCCGTTCTTGGTCGCGTAGGCCACCAAGATGTCCATGACACACCTCCTGTCGCTCATCTTCGCTGGGAGGTAGTCGCTGCGGTAAGGGTCCAAGGTCCGTCATCTCGTTGTGGGTCTCAGGTGCAGCTTCGAAGGTGGTTGCCGCCCGGTCGGCATGCCGCTGCATGCACCCCCCCGGTGGATGCGCCCGCTGCTGCCACGCTCGTGATCCAGCTCGTTCGCACCGTCGTCGACGTCGTCGACCGGTTCACCCGGGGCGACGCCAACACCAAGCCAGGATCTGGCACCGCCAGCGCACACCCCTCCCCGGCAATGTGATCACGAACTACTGCAGGGGGTAATAGGTCCTCCGGACCGCGGCCGAACTGCTCTTTGCTGCCTGCCGTGGCGGGCGGTTTGCTGGTCAGATCCGTCGCGGCGGATGCGGTGGTCGTGCCGGGAGCCACGTGGGAGGTGAGTGCCTTGCCCGAAACAGCCCGGCGGTCCGCGGCGACGTCGTGGGGCCCGCTCTACCGTGCTGGAGCCGTTTCCGCGGGCCTGGCCGTGCTGCTGTATGGCACGGCGCTGGTCTTGGTCGTCGTCACCGCCGCTCCGCCGGTATCGGACGGCGCGAAGCTGCTGGAGTACATCGACGCGCACCGAACGTTGTACGTCGTCCGGCAGCTGCTGTGGCTGGCCCCGGGCATCTTCCTGATGGTGACCTTCCTGGCGCTGGCCGTGGCCCTCCGGCACCAGGGCAGGAGCTTCGCTGTGACCGCGGGCCTGATCGCCGTCGCGTCGTGGGCCCTGTCGCTGGCGGTGCCCACGACCGGCGACGGTTCGCTGGCCTTGGTGTTGCTGAGCGACAAATATGCCGACGCGACGACCGCCGCGGGGAAGGCTCCCTTCGTGGCCGGGGCGGAGGTCCTCATCGCGCTCAACGACGTCCCGGCGGTGCTCGGGTTCCTGCAGACGCTCGGCGTGCTGCTCGTCTCGCTGCTGATGCTGCGGGGAACCTTCTCGAAGGGCTTCGCCTGGTTAGGTCTGGCGACGGGCGTGATCGGGATCCTTTCGGAGCTCTTCAGACCCGTTCTGGGCTGGAGCTACGCGATCTACGGCGTGTTGTTGTTCGCCTGGCTGGCCTGGGCCGCCTTCGCCCTGTGGCGGGTCAGCCCGGACTCACCGTAGAACGGGAGCGTGCCATGGCAGGCGGGTCGCGGACCATGCCATCGCCGATCGCGGCCTTGGGATCGCCACCAAGGAGATCGACACGGTCTACGTGCTGGCCGGTGGAGTGGCCGTGGACGCGTACAGCCGCCCCGGCTCGACCGTGATCAGAGTGTTGACGGAAGCGATCGGCCGTCACCGTACCGACTCCGGTATCGCCCCGGTGAGGAGAGACGAAAGACCCTGCGTGCGGTGCTCTGGTCCTCTACTCCGCGCGGCGATGGCGGGGTCGGATGGACGGCAGTGGCCCGGACCGCGGGAGGACACCGGTGATCGAAAACGACGAGACTTCGCCCGAGACGTCAGGGATGCGTTGGCGGTCCTTGCGGAAATGGGCCGAGCCGGCGTTGGTGATCGTCACCGTTGGTGCTCTGTTCGCCGGTGGCGTCGGCTGGCTGGCCGGCGCCGGCGGGTTCGCCGACGGGTGCTGGGCGGCGGCAACGCTGGTGGCCGTGATCCCCGCACTGTGGTGGGTGATCGCTGCGCTGCGGCGGAAGCGGGCCGGGGTGGACCTGCTCGCGGTGCTGTCGCTCGTGGGCACTCTGGTGGTGCACGAGTACCTGGCCGGAGCCCTGATCGCGGTGATGCTCGCGACCGGGCGAGCGCTGGACGCGGCGGCGGAACGGCGCGCGTCGCACGACCTGCGGGCGCTGCTCGAACACGCGCCGCGGTCGGCGCGGCGTCGATGCGGTGACACGGTGTCGGTGGTGCCGTTGTCCGAGGTGGCGGCTGGTGACCTGCTGGTGGTCGGCCCGGGCGAGGTCGTCCCGGCCGATGGGCTGCTCGAGAGCGCCGCGGTGCTGGACGAGTCGGTGCTCACCGGCGAGCCGATGCAGGTGGAGCGTGCCGTGGGCGAACCGGTGCGCAGCGGCGTGGTGAACGCCGGGTCGGCCTTCGAACTGCGCGCCACCGCGACCGCGGAGGACAGCACCTACGCGGGCATCGTGCGGCTCGCGCGGCAGGCAGGCGCCGAGAGCGCCCCGGTGGTGCGGCTGGCCGACCGGTACGCCGCCTGGTTCCTGCCCCTCTCGCTCGTCCTGGCCGGACTGGCGTGGGTGTTCAGCGGCTCGCTGGTCCGTGCGGTGGCGGTGCTGGTGGTCGCCACGCCGTGTCCGTTGCTGCTGGCCGCGCCGGTCGCGATCGTCTCGGGTCTGTCGCGCTCGTCGCGGCTCGGGGTGATCATCCGCGGCGGCGGCGCGCTGGAAACGCTGGGCCGGGCGAGGACCCTGGTGATGGACAAGACCGGGACGCTGACCGCCGGGCGACCGGCCGTGGTGGAGGTCGCGGCCGCGCCCGGGTGGGAGACGGCCGAGGTGCTGCGCCTGGCCGCCTCGGCGGAGCAGCTCTCGCCGCACGTGCTGGCCGAGGCCATCACCACCGAAGCCCGCACCCGCGGCCTGTACCTGTCCCTGCCCCTGGACCTCGTCGAGGAACCCGGCCGCGGCGTCACCGCCACGGTCGACGGCCACCGCGTCGAGGTCGGCAAGCCGGCCCGGCCGTCGGCGCAACAGCCGTGGGCGACGGCGGTGCGCGGCCGGGCCGGACTGGACGGCGCCGCCCTCGCGTGGCTGACCGTCGACGGCGAGCCCGCCGGGGCCGTGCTGCTGCGGGATCCGCTGCGCCGCGACGCTCCGCGCACCCTGCGGCGGCTGCGCGCGGCGGGGCTGCACAGGCTCGTCATGCTCACCGGTGACCGGCGGGAACCGGCCGAGGAAATCGGCACGGTTCTGGGGCTGGACAGCGTGTGCGCGGACCAGACGCCCGCGGACAAGGTCGCGGCCGTCCGTGGCGAACGCGAACGGGACGTCACGGTGATGGTCGGCGACGGGGTCAACGACGCGCCCGCACTCGCCGCGGCCGACGTCGGCGTGGCCATGGGCGCGAGAGGCTCCACGGCGTCGTCCGAGGCCGCGGACATCGTGCTGACCACCGACCGGCTGGACCGGCTCGCCGACGCGATGGACATCGCCCGCCGCGCGCGCCGCATCGCCGTGCAGAGCGCCGCGACCGGGATGCTGCTGTCGCTGGCCGCGATGGCGGTCGCGGCCCTGGGCTGGCTGCCGCCCGCCGCCGGGGCGCTGCTGCAGGAAGGCATCGACGTCGCGGTCATCCTCAACGCGCTGCGCGCGTTGCGGGGCAAACCCGCCGGCGGGATCACCCTGACCCCGGCCACGGAACAGCTGCTGCACCGCTTCTCCGCCGAACACGACGAACTGCGCGGCAGTCTGCCGATGGTGCGCGACGCGGCGAACCTGCTCGCCGGGAGCGGCGCGACCCCGGCTGCACTCGCCGAACTCCAGCGCGTCCACACGTTCCTCGTCGAGCGGCTGCTGCCCCACGAGCGGGCCGAGGAGACCCAGCTCTACCCGGCACTGGCCGCGCCGCTGGGCAGCGACGAAGCCACCGCCACGATGAGCCGGGCCCACGCCGAGATCGAGCGGCTCGCCCGCCGCCTGGGCCACCACCTGCGGCTCGCGGAGGCCGACGGCCGGATCGACCCCGCCCAGCTCGACGACCTGCTGTCCGGCCTCTACGGGCTCTACACCGTGCTGAGCCTGCACTTCGTCCAAGAAGAAGAGAATTACTTCGCCCTGGTCTCGGACGCCGAACCGGCAGGAGCGCGATCATGACGTCGAAAGACGAGCCGCAGGAAGTGTCCTTCCCGGTTGCGGGTGTCGGGTGCGTCGCAGACCTCTACCGGCCTCCGGGGGACGCGCGGCCGGTGCCGTGCGTGGTCATGGCGCACGGGGGAAGCGGAACGAAACGGCTGGGGCTGCCGGACTACGCGAAACGGTTCGCCGCCCGCGGAATGGCCGTGCTGGTGTTCGACTACCGGCACTTCGGGGACAGCGAGGGCAGCCCGCGGCAGGTGATCGACGTCCGCGCGCAACGCGAGGACTACCGCGCGGCCGTCGCTTACGCCCGCACCCTGCCCGGGATCGATCCCGCCCGGATCGCCCTGTGGGGCACCTCGCTCAGCGGAGGGCACGTGCTCGCGGTCGCCGCCGACGACCCGGCCATCGCCGCGGTGGTGGCGCAGGTACCGGTCATCGACGGCTGGCGGCGGGGCCGTACCCTCGCCCAGCGGTTCGAGCGTGACGTGATCGAGCTGACGCTGCGGTTCACGGTGGCTGCCGGGCGGGACCTCGTCCGCTGGTGGCGCGGAGAACCCCCGTATCTCGTCCCGGTCGTCGACGAACCCGGCCGGGTCGCGGCGTTCGTCGAACCCCGCGCCGGTGAAGTGTTCGCGGCACTCGGCGGCGAGGCCACCGGCTGGCGCAACGCCATCGCGCCGCGGTTCGTGTTCGCCCTTCCCCGCTACCGCCGCGGCACCGCCGAGCGGCTGGCCATGCCGCTGCTGATGTGCGTGGCCGACCACGACCTCGAGGCCTCCAGCCGCTTCGCCGCCAAGATCGCCGCGAAGGCGCCGTCGGCCGAGGTCCGGCATTACCCCGCCGGGCACTTCGACGTCTACCTGCCGCCGTGGTTCGACCGGCTCTGCACCGTCCAGGCCGAGTTCCTCCACGACCACCTGTGCGCCGGCCACCACGCGCGCACGGCCCCGGCTTCCGTTGCCCGGATGATGACGGTGCGGACCGGTACGGGCGAGCCCCTGGTCTTCCTGCCCGGCCTGGAGACACACCAGAAAGCGCCGCGTGGCCTGGCCAAGTGGTTCGAGGCGCAGCAATGCAAACGGCTGGCCGAGGGCCGCGAGGTCTGGTGGATCGCCCGCCGCGGCGACGGCACCCCGCCGACCACGATCGCCGAGCTGGCCCGCGAGCACGCCGAGGCCCTGCGGTGGTGGTTCGGGCGCCCGGTCGACGTGGTCGGCGTCTCCACCGGCGGCAGCATCGCGCTGCAGCTGGCCGCCGACCACCCCGACGTCGTGCGCCGCCTGGTCATCGTCTCGGCCGCCTATCGCCTCGGTACGTTCGGACTCAGCACGCAACGAAGCGCCGCGAAAGCGCTGCGGCAGCACCGGCCACGGCGCGCCGGTGCCGCGATGACGGCGATCATGGGCGCCAAACCCGTCACCCGCCGGATCATGCGGGCGCTGGGCTGGCTCCTCGGACCGGTCATCGCGCGTCCTGCCGATCCCGGTCTGGTTGCCACCATCGACGCCGAGGACGACTTCGACCTGAAGACGCGGCTCTCCGACATCACGGCACCCACGCTCGTCGCCGGCGGCGACCAGGACGCCTGCTACGGACGGGAACTGTTCGAGGAAACCGCCGCCGGCATTCCCGATGCCCGGCTGATCCTCTACCCGGGACGTGGGCACCTGGGCATCGACAGAGGGCGCGTCGCGCAAGATGTCCTTGCCTTCCTCGACACCGACGCCACCACGGCGAACGGTGGGCTGACTGGTTCGTTCCCGCACCGCCGCTGATGCACCTTCACGACCGTGGGGACTTTCGTGCCTCAGCGTCGGGTCATCGGTCCCTGGCGGGCACGACTTCCGGGTGGGACAACGGGTTCATGGACTCGGCGTTGGAGCCGCAGCGGATCGTGAACGCGCACGGACAGGCGGCGGGCACCCGGATCGATCTGGACGACGTCTGCCGGTACTTCACCGTGGGCGGTGCGACGGTCAAGGCGCTCGACCAGGTGAACCTGCACGTCGACGAGTCGGCGTTCGTGGTGGTCCTCGGCGCGTCGGGATCGGGCAAGACGACCTTGCTCAACATGATCGGTGCACTGGACAACCCGACCTCGGGGACGGTCCGGCTGGCCGGAGTCGAACTGACCTCGGCGTCCCGGGCGGAGCGCACCAGGATCCGGCGGCACACGGTGAGCTTCATCTTCCAGAGTTTCAACCTGTTCCCCGGGCTGACCGCGCGGGAGAACGTGCAGTTCGGCGCGGACGTCGCGGGCCGGGACGAGCCGGGCCGGGTCGCGGCGGAGGTGCTGGCACAGGTGGGACTCGGCGAGCGTGCGGACCATTTCGCCCACCAGCTCTCCGGGGGCGAGCAACAGCGGGTGGCCATCGCCAGGGCACTGGCCACCGGCAACCCGATCCTGCTGGCGGACGAGCCGACCGGGGAGCTGGACTTCCGCACCGGCGTACAGATCCTCGAGCTGCTGCGGGATCAGGCGCGAGCGGGCCGGACGGTCATCGTGGTCACCCACAACCGCGAGATCTCCCGCGCGGCAGACCGGGTGATCGAGCTCTCCAGCGGGCACATCGTGGGCGACGGACCACCCGAGGGTGGCCGTGCCGAGCTGGCGGACCTGCACTGGTAGGCGTGCCATGGCGCATATCCGGTTGTGGTTGAAGTGGTCTTGGCGGGATCTGCGGCGCCGGTGGCCGCTGGTCGCCGCCATCGCGCTGGTCATCGCGCTCGGGACGGGCACCTATGCGAGCCTGCTGAGCACCTCGGCGTGGCGCCGGCAGTCCAACGACGCGAGCTTCGCCCTCCTGCACGTCCACGACCTCCGGGTCCGGCTGCCGCAGGGGACCACCGCCACCGAGGGCGTCCTGCGCGCGGTCGTGGCCGGTCTCTCCCGCGCGGCCGACGTCACCGCCGCCCGCGAGCGGCTCGTCGTGCCGACCCAGCTCGCCGGGCCGGGCGACCTGCTCGTCTCCGGTGAGATCGCCGGCACCGACAGCACGCCGGGACCGCAGGTCGACGGTGTCTCCACGACAGCGGGACGGGCGCTGCGCCCCGCCGACGACGGAACCGCCGCGGTCGTGGTCGACTCGGCGTTCGCCGGCCGGCACGCCGGCCTGGTGCCCGGCGAGCTGACCGTGTCCGGCGGCAGCCGGGTCCGGGTGGTCGGCGCCGGGCAGTCCCCGGAGTACTTCCTGATCACCGGAGGACAGGGCGCCACGCCCTTCCTCAGCCAGTCCTCCTACGGAGTCCTGTTCACCGATCTGCACAGCGCGCAGCGGGTGACGGGCGCGGCCGGGCAGGTCAACGACCTGGTGCTCACGCTGCGGCCGGGCTGCGACCGCGCCGCCGTCGCGGAAGAACTGGGCCGCGCCCTGCGCGACACCCCGGCGACGCGGGCCGCGACCGTGAGCACCCGCGACGACATCGACGCCTACCGGGTCCTGTACGAGGACATCGAGGGCGACACCCAGCTTTGGCGGGTGATCGCGTTGCTGGTCCTGCTCGGGGCGGTGTTCGCCGCGTTGAACCTGACCACGCGGGTCGTCGAGGCCCAGCGGCGGGAGATCGGCATCGGGATGGCGCTCGGCGTGCCGTCGCGGTGGCTCGCCGTGCGGCCGTTGCTGTTCGGGGCGCAGATCGCGCTGCTGGGCGTCGGGCTGGGCATGGTCGTCGGCTGGGTCGTCGGGATACCGCTGCGGAACGTCTTCGTGGACATGCTCCCGCTGCCGATCTGGCGGACCCCGCTCCAGACCGGCGTGTTCCTCCAGGCCGCCGCGCTCGGGTTCGTGCTGCCGCTCGCCGGGGTCGCCTGGCCGGTGTGGCGGGCCCTGCGCGTGCAGCCGGTGCAGGCCATCCGCGTCGGGCACCTCGCGGCCCGCGGCAGCGGCCTCGCCCCGGTGTTGCGCCGGCTGCGGCTGCCCGGACGCGGCTACCACCGGATCCCGATCCGCAACCTGCTGCGCACGCCGCGCCGCACCGCGCTCACCGCGCTGGGTATCGCCGCCGCGATCACGACACTCGTCACCACCACCGGAGCCATCGACACCTTCCACGGCACGCTCGACCGAGCCGAGCGGGAGTTCCTGCACGCCGCGCCCGACCGCGTCATCGTCACCCTGGACGGCTTCCAGCGGCAGGACGCGGACGCGGTTCGCACGGTCGGCGCACTGCCTCAGGTCGGCCGCGCCGACGCCGGCCTCTTGCTGCCCGTCACCGCCCGGTCCGGCGCGGCGGACGTCGACCTCGTCGCCGAGGTACTGCCGGACGGGGCCAGGTGGTCACCCAGCATCGTCTCGGGCGCCGCCACCGGTGGGCTCGTGCTCGCGGAGGAAGCGGCACACGACCTCGGCGTGAACGTCGGCGACACGATCGTCCTCGACCACCCCCGCGCCACTCCCGAGGGCCTGCGCACCGACCGGACGACGATGCGCGTGGCCGGCCTCCACCCCAACCCGATGCGCATGCTCGCCTACCTGGACCAAGCCACCGCCGCACCGTTCGGCTTCACCGGCGTCACGAACACCCTGACCGTCACCCCCGCCCCGGTGTGGACGTCACCGACGTGCGGCGAGCGCTGGTCGCCATCCCGCACATCAGCGCGGCGAACACGGCCCAGGCGACCACCGAGGGCATGCGCACGACCCTGGACGAGTACCTGAGCGTCCTGCAGGTCGCCGCGGCGGTCACGCTCCTGCTGGCGTTGCTGATCGCGGTCAACACCACGAGCATCGGCGTGGACGAGCGGGCCCGTGAGCACGCCACCATGCTGGCCTTCGGCCTGCCCGTGCGCACCGTGCTGACCATGACCACCGTCGAGACCGTGGCGATCGGCACGATCGGCACGCTGGTCGGCATCCTCGGCGGTTACGGCGTCCTGGCCTGGATCACCACGACGACCCTGCCGCGCGTGATGCCCGACCTCGGCGTCAGCGCCGCATTGGCACCCACCACCGTTCTCACGGCGCTCGGGCTGGGCATCGTCACGGTTTCGCTGGCCCCCTTGTTCAGCCTGCGTCGCCTGCGCCGCATGGACATCCCGGCGACGTTGCGCGTCGTGGAGTGAAGTCGCGCGACGTGAAGGTCGGCGGGTCGAACTGCCCACTCGAGGCGTTCGGAGCGGCCGTCGGTGAGCCAGGCTCCGACGACCTCGGATTTCGCGGTCCGGGCCCGGTATCCCGAGGTACCGGTCGAGCTGGAGATCGCCATCGCCGGGCTCGCGCGCACCTTGCTGGGCCACACGCGCCGGGCCAGCTCGTGGTGGCCGGATCTCACGGCCGGGGCGGCTTGCGCGGCCTGCTGCTGGGCTCGACCAGCCAAGCCCTTCTCCGCCGCGCGATCTGCCCCGTCGCCTCGTTCCCCTCGGCCCGGCCGTGAAACCGGCCTGACGAGACCGTCCGTAGCGCGGTGGGGGACCGCGGAGGCAGCGGATCGCGCCAGCCACCGCGGCGGCGGACATGGCGAGCAGCTGGATCCGCTGCGGGATCCCGGGCCAGCCGAGCGGGTAGAGCGCGACGCAGCCGAGCCCGGCCACGGCCCAGATCGTGCACAGCAGGCGGATCAGCGACCGGTCGGCCCGCGAACCGCAGTGGACGGCGAGCCGGCCGGCCGCGAACGCGAGGGTGACCACCGCGAGCTGGGCGACCACGCTGGACCCGAGGTGCACCAGGTGGTGCCACGAGACCTGCCCGGTGACCTCGAGGCGTGCGCACACCGGGTCTACGGTGGAGACGCAGTCCGGCACGAACATCGCGTCGGCCACGGTGGCGATGCCGAACACGACGAGGGACCAGCGCACCGCGGCTGCTGGCCGGTTCGGCGGCAGGACGCGCCGCAAGAGCCAGGCCGTGGCGACGAAACCGGCTCCGGCAACGAGGTCCCCGGCCCGGAACAGGTGCTGGTAGGGCTGGAACACGGGGTAGTGCTCGCTGACGAAGCTGCGGACCGGGGACAGCCCGGTCGGCAGGACGAACTCCAGCAGCCACAACGAGTATGCGGCGCCTGCGGTCAGCAGCAGGACGCCCGCCCGGCGCCGACGTCCGCTGGTTTCCGGCGCACGGCGGAGGTCGGCGTCGTCGGAAAACACTCGAGCAGCGTTCGGCCGAGAGGGCCGGCGCGGGCGGGAAAGCTGTCCGGAAGTTCGCATCGCTGGTAACGCTGTCTGCTCTATACCTGAACCCAGTCTGTCGCCCGGGGAACGGTTCGGACGAGGGACGTACGGCACCACGCCGCTGCCGAAAGTCGTTTTCGGTGGCCCTGCGCCTCCGTCCGGAACTGGCCCGCTGCCTCGTCGATGCTCGTGGTGGTCCCCTCGTGCCGGTTATCCGCTCGTCAAAAGCTCCGGCGGCTGCGCCGTCCGCGCCCGGCTGCGCCCGGACCTCGACCGGATCACCGGCGGGCTCCCGCTCGAGCACCGCATCGAGCACGGCGAGCCCGCCGCCAGTCTCGTGCGCGCCTGCGAACCCACCGACCAACTCGTGGTCGGCCCGGTCAGCCGCGCCTGCCTGCACACCGCCGTCTGCCCCGCGGTCGTCGTGAGCGAACACCCGACCCGCCACCTGGCCGGCCCTACCCGAGTTGGCGATCGTGCCGTGGGCCCGCGCGCCCCCAAGCGGACTGGCCTGCTGCCGTTGCCACGGCCGCGAACCTCGATACCGGAAAGAGCGCCGCGAGCGGGCCTCGCCCGGGCACGCCGGCGGCCGGAACGACGTGGACGGTGCCCCCGGATCGCAGGGTGCTCACCGCTGCCGTCTCGCACCTCGGCTGTTCGTTCGGGGTCGCCTCGGACGAGACGAAGAGCACCTCGACCCGTCCGGCCCTGGCGGCCGTCTCCACCTCGACGGTGTCGTCGGACGCCAGCCCGGTGCCGGCGGTGTTCCCGCAGCGGGTCACGGCCTCGGCCTCGGCACCGGCCGCGACCGGTGCCACGAGCTCCCAGGCCCGGGTGTGCAGTTCCGCGGGCGGCACGTGGTCGGGGCTGCCCGGGATCCCGGCGGTGAGGACGTGCCGGCAGTGGGTGATTTCGCGGTAGGCCGCCCGGATGCGCTCCACGCCGGCCAGCACGAGCGGGCGGTGTTGCCTGGTCAGGAACGTGTCGACGGCATGGCTCACGGTGTGCAGGTACCGGCTGAGGCGTTCCTTTGCACTTCGCCTCCGATCCCTTGCCCATGCACCACGGTGCGTTCCTTCACGCCGATCCGGACGCCCAGGTGGTGGCCGCGCTGCTTCAGTGGCTCGTCGTACCGCAGCGCGTCCTTGACACCTTGGGGCAGCCCGGGAACGAGCACCGGGTGCATCCGCCACCGGTCGCGGTTGTAGAGCCGCGCTTCGTTCTCGCTCAGCGCGAGCACGAAGAACTCGTCGTGGCCGGCGAGCACGGGGAGCAGGGGGGAGACGTGGAAGCGGTCGGCGACGGTGACCGATTCGCCGAGCGGCAGCGGCAGCCGGAAGGCACGCCACCATCTCGGGCGCAGGAACACCGCGAGCCCGTCACCGCGGTCCCGCCAGAACTCCGGGTCGGCGCGAGCCGGTGTGCGGGCCGCATGATGTCGAGCACCTCGTGTCGGCGCAGTCCGCCTTCGGTCAGTTCCGCCTCCGCGCGGGCGGTCAGGTTGCCGAACGCGATCGGGTCCTGTCGGGCGCCGTCGCCCGCGCGGCGGGTCGGCAGGTGGAGCGACACCGATCGTCCCCGGGGTTGCCGCAGCAGGATGTCGAGGTCGTGCCGGGAAGACGTGTTCACGGCGGTAACCTCCCTCTTTTCGTTGCCCCGCTTTACGGTCGGGCCGGTGCGGTCCCTGCGGCGAGAGGCGAAAGTCACCGCCGGGCCGGTGCTGTCCTACCCCCTGTCGGGGCACATGGGCTCTGCTGCGAACGTGACCGGATCCGCCACGATGTCGGCTCGGCCCGGGAGCGGGGGGGAATCGTGAGACCGCTGGAAATACTCTTGATGAGCGTCGAGTCGGTCGCGTTCGCCGCGGCGGTGATCCCGTTGCGGGGCAGGGCGCGGTGGTTGCGGCCGGTGGTGACCGCGCTGCTGGTGCCGGTCGCGACGGCACAAGTACTGGTGGAAGGGCCACGCTGGCAGCTGGTCCCCGCCTACGTCGTGGCCGGGGTGCTCGTCCTGGCCGGGCTTTACCGGCTGCTTCGCCCGGGACGGCCGATGCTGCGCCCTACCCTCAGGAGTGCCGCGATCGCCGGCGGGCTGCTCGGGCTGGCCGCGTCCACGGCGCTGCCGGTCCTGGTCCCCGTCTTCACCTTCCCGGAGCCGACCGGGCCCTACGGCATCGGCACCATCACCTACCACTGGGTGGACCAGGACCGGCCCGAGATCTTCACCGCGGACCCCGCCGACCGGCGCGAGGTGATGGTGCAGGTCTGGTACCCGGCCGACCGGGACGACCACGCGCCCCGTGCTGCGTACGTGCCCGACGCCGGCGCGCTCGACGCGCTCGCGCGCCGCGGCGGTCTGCCGCCGTTCGTGTTCAGCCACCTCAAGGACGTCCGGACCAACGCGATCCCCGCCGCCCCGGTGGCGGCTGCTCCCCGCACCTTCCCGTTGCTGCTGCTGGCCACGGGGCTCGCCGGCTACCGCCAGTACGACACGCTCGGCGTCGAAGAGCTCGTTTCGCACGGCTACATCGTCGCCGGGATCGACCACCCGTACTCCAGTGCCGCCGTCGTCTTCCCGGACGGGCAGGTCGCGGACTTCGACACCCGCATGACCGACCGCACCTTCGCCGACGCGATCCTCCCCCACATCGCCGAGGACACCCGTTTCACCCTCGACCGGTTGAGCGCCGTCGACCGCGCCGATCCGACGGGCCGGCTGACCGGCCGCCTCGACCTGGCGCACACCGGCCTGTTCGGGCTCTCGCTCGGCGGGGAGATCACGGGCATGGGCTGCCTGCGCGACACGCGGTTCCGGGCCTGCCTGAGCATGGACTCCTGGATGCCCGATCCCGTCGTCACGGCCGGGCTGACCCAGCCCACCATGTTCCTCACTCGCGACAGCGACACGATGCGGCAGGAAGGCTGGCGGCAGAGCGACATCGACCGGTCGCTGAACACCATGCGCGCCGTCTGGGACCGGCTCCCCGCGGACGGCTACCTGATCCGGATCCCGGGCATGTACCACGCCGACTTCGGCGACGCCCAGCTGATCTCCCCGCTGCTGCGCCCACTCGGGATCACCGGCCCGCTGGACGGCGCGAAGGCGCACCGCATCGTCAACACCTACGTCCTGGCGTTCTTCGACCGCTACCTGAGGTCCCTCCCGGCCCCCCTGCTCGACCAGCCCGCCCCTGCGCACCCGGACGTGCTGTTCGAAAAGCACACTCCCGCCCGGTGACCCGCGCTTCCGAACGCGACGACGAAGGGCCGGACCGTCCGGGCAACCGGATTCCACCAAGACCACAGCTGGATCAACGTACTCGCGGTGCGCGACGAACACGGTCGTCTTCGCCACACCCGCGGCGTCACTCCCGTCGCCGGGATCCGCCTGCTCGGACAACCTTGGCAACACACAGCCGGTTCCGCACTGCTGGGTTTCGTCGGTGCCGATGCCGCCTAGATCTCCGCCCAGGTCGGCTGACCGCCCTGTCGAAGCAAAAGACTTCGATTCGTGCGATAACCCACCTGGCTCAGCTTGTCACCGGGTGATGACGAACGCGAGGACCTTCAGCGCGATCGAGCCCACGATCGCGAGGCTGGCGACGATGACCGGCGTGAGACCGGCGCGTCGGCCTCGCCGTTGTGCTCGTAGCCCGAAGACGAGACCGCCGACGGCCGGTGCGATGAGCGCCAGCAGAGCCGGGGGCCGCCCACGGCGCGGCGGTGAGCGGCGGGGCATCGCCCCTGTCAGCCAGGGGCCAGTCTCCGAGGGCCATGGCCAGCAAGCCGCTGACCGGCAGCAAGGCCAGCGGCACTCACGCCCGCCGGACATTTGCTGGTTTATGTGCGGGGCCAACGGTGCCGGCCGGGCGCGACGGCAAGGCCGAAAGGCCCTGGTCGCTGTTTCCGAAGGCTCTGGCAGCAGCTATCGGTCCGCGCGAACAGTATGGGAGGCGGTGGCTGACCCCGTGGAGGTGGGCACGATGATGTACTGGAACGGCGGTGGCTGGGCCTGGATGGCCTTGATGCCCGTGCTGTGGATCGTGTTGATCGGCCTGGTCGTGTGGGCGGTGGTTCGCCTCACGCAGCAGCGTCCCGGCGGCGGCCACGAGCAGGGTCGCGGCCGGCCACCACAGGAAACACCTGAGCAGATTCTCGACCGCCGCTTTGCCTCCGGCGAGATCGACATCGACGCCTATACCCAGGCGCGGGAACACCTCGCTGCCGGCAAACCGAGGTCCCGATGACCGCGCTCCGTGGGCGCTGGCTGCCGCTTGCCGTGCTGGTTGCTGCGGCGGCCGCGTTGATCGCCTCGCTCGTGTGGGTCGTGGGCGGCGTCTCCGGACCGTCCGGTCCCACGACGATGATGGGTGGCGTTGCGGGCGAGGGGCCGGTGCGCAACATGGCCGACGCTGACCAGGCGGCCGGGCGCTTCGCTGGTCAACGGGGCCTGCACGTAGGGGAAGTCATGCAGTTCAGCAACGGCTACTACGCCGAGCTGCTCGCCGCCGACGGCAGCCGTGCGACCGAAGTTCTGATCGATCCCGGTAGCGGCACTGTCCAGCTGGAGTCCGGCCCGGCCATGATGTGGAACACCGCCTACGGCATGATGTCGGCCCGTGATCAGGCCGGAGCCGCTGCCATCGGGCCCGACCAGGCAGTGCGGATCGCCGACCTGTGGCTGCGCGAGCACCGGACCGGTCTGCACGCCGGCGAACCCGACCGGTTCCCCGGCTACTACACCCTGCACACCTTGGACGGCGACCACATCGTCGGCATGCTGTCGGTCAACGCGACCACCGGTGCGGTCTGGTACCACACTTGGCACGGCCAATTCCTCCAGATGCAGGAACACCCGGACGAATAGCCCGCCCTCTCCGCGTCAGGGGAACGCCGTGAGCCGCAGGGTCTTGTTCATCCTCAACGACCCTCCGTGCGGCACCGAGCGTTCCTGGAACGGCCTGCGACTGGCCGGCGTTCTGGCCCGCCGCTAGGACGGCGCCGTGCGCGTTTCCTGATCGGCGACGCGGTCGGCTGTGCCGTGGCGGGGCAGAAGGTGCCTGACGGCCGCTACCACCTGGACCGGATGGTCGAGTCCGCCGCCCGCCGCGGCGCCGACGTGGGCTGCTGCGGCACCTGCCTCGATGCCCGCGGCATCGCCACCGAGGCCCTGGTGAAAGGCGCCACCCTCGACGACCTCGCCGGCTGGACGGCGTGGGCCGATCAGGTCATCACCTTCTGAGCCGAAAATCGGTGGTGAGTGGGCAGGCCGAAGGCACTCGGCGTAGCGCAGCGGAGCCGGGTCTGTCGTGTGGAGCTCAGGCGCCAGGGCGTTGAGCTGGCTGATGTGATTGCGGATCTTGCGCTGGGTGTTGGTGTGCCGGGCGAAGTAATCGGTGCCGAGGTCGCGGAACCGGGTGTCAGGATCGGACAGCAGGTGCCACATGATCACGAGGATGGAACGGCCGACCGCGATGATGGCTTTCTTGGCGCCGCTGCGGCGGGCGATGCGCCGGTAGCGCTCGCCGAGGAAGGTGTCGGTCTTGCCGGCGGCCACGGCGGCCTCACCGAGGACTCGGGCCAGATAGGGGTTGCCGTGGCCGGTGGCACCGGCGCCTTTGTCCTTGCCGGCCGACTCCGACACCCCCGGCGCGAACTTGGCCCAGGAGCACAGGTGGCCGGGGGTCGGGAAGCGCGCCGTGTCCAGGCCGATCTCGGGGATGGCCACCTGGGCGGCGGTCCGCCCGACGTCGGTGATCTCATCGAGTCGCTCGACCGCCGCCGCGAAAGGGGCGATCAGCTCGTCGATCCTGGCGTCCACCCGGGCGATGTCAGCGGTGGCGGCATCCACGCGGGCCAGCATGGTGGACAGCAGGAACGCGTGGTGATCGGGTGAAGTAGCCGGTGACGGCCTCCTCCAGCCTGCTGATCTTGCGGCGCATCGAGGTGCGGGCCAGTTGCGCGAGCGTTTCGGGTCGCTCTCACCGGCGGCCAACGCGGCCAACGCGGCCAGCATGGCCCGCCCGGACACCCCGAAGATGTCCGAGACCCACTTCGGACGCTCCGGCGGTGCCGGTGCCGCCGGTCGTCGTCGCGACGACCAGGGAGCCTGCCGCGAGGGCGAGGCTGATGCCGACCGTTGCGATCTTGGTGCGCCGGGTGATGCGGTGTCGGCCCGTGGCGGGGTTTCGGGGCATGGAGTTGTTCACCTCGTTCGGTTTTCCCGGGCGCGGCAAGGTAAAGCGCGGCCCGGACGGCAACCAGCGACACGTCCGGTCCGGACGTGCGGCGACCGACAAGGGCGCCAGGAAGCCGGCCGATCTCCCCGGTGGGACGAAGGTCGCGCGGCGGGCTGCGAGGGTCGCGGCGAACAGGCCGTCGGCGACCCCGACCCGGCACTCGACACCGGCATGGGCTTCGACTTCGGTGATCAGCAGCTCGGCGAGGGCTTCTTCGCCGCCGAAGTACCCGGCTGCGCCGGCGACCGGGACGGCGACGATCCCGGGCCGTACGACCTCAACACCGACGCGTGCGCCTCGACGGCGGCGGCGACGGGTTCGTCAACTTCGGTGCCTTCGTGGACCTGGGTGGCGTCGACGGCCTGGTGCACGTTTCCGAGCTGTCCTGGAAGCACATCGACCACCCGTCCGAGGTCGTCGAGGTCGGCCAGGAGGTCACGGTCGAGGTCCTGGACGTCGACATGGACCGCGAGCGCGTCTCGCTGTCGCTGAAGGCGACCCAGGAAGACCCGTGGCGCCAGTTCGCCCGCACCCACGCGATCGGCCAGATCGTGCCGGGCAAGGTCACGAAGCTGGTTCCGTTCGGTGCGTTCGTGCGCGTCGAAGAGGGCATCGAGGGTCTGGTCCACATCTCGGAGCTGGCCGAGCGCCACGTCGAGATCCCGGAGCAGGTCGTCCAGGTCAACGGTGACGTCATGGTCAAGGTCATCGACATCGACCTCGAGCGCCGTCGCATCTCGCTGTCGCTGAAGCAGGCGAACGAGGGTGTCACGCCGGACACCGAGTTCGACCCGGCCCAGTACGGCATGGCCGCCGAGTACGACACCGAGGGGAACTACATCTACCCCGAGGGCTTCGACCCGGACACCCAGGAGTGGCAGGAAGGCTTCGACAAGCAGCGTGAGGAGTGGGGGCAGCGATACGCCGAAGGTCGGGCCCGCTTTGACGCGCACGTGCGGCAGACGAGGAAGGTGGCGGAAGCTGACAGTGAGGCAGCTCGGGCTGAGCCGAAGTCGGAACAGCGCCGCGAAGTGGCGGCAGCACACCGATCGCGCAGAAACAGCTCGATGCGCTCCGCAGGCGATGGTCCGGCGACGAGTGACTTCGCAGAGCGCGTTGGGATGGGGCAGCCTCTCTGTCCGCGTGGTTCAATCCGGCGGTGACATCGAACGGAAGCCTTTCGTACGCCTCGGTGAGCACCACCCCTCGTCCGCCGCGAATGGTCATCGTGGTCGATGGTGGTGAGCACTGGAGCTACTGGGTTCGGCGCGCCCTGTTCCGGGCTGTTCACGTCGGCGCTTCGACTGGGGATACCGGGGCAACGCCAAGGTGTCCGGACAACTGGGGAAGCTCAGTATCAGCAACCGGCCGCATGAACATCGAGGAACGAGGAACCGACCCGCTGACCTGTCACACGGACCGTCATCGCCTTGTCTGTGTTGTCGAGAGAGACAGCACAGACAGGGATGGTGGTCATGTCGTACCCGGACAAGGTCTATTTCGGCAGCTCTGGCGAGGTCAGCGCGAACTTCCGCGCGGCCGATACCCCGCCCGACCTCGGTGCGCCCGGTGACGGCATTCACTACCTGGCTACTACCGAACAGACGCGCGGTGAGTACGGCCTGTACCGCGTCATGATGAAGCCGCGGGCCGGTGGACCTAGCACGCATTTCCACCGGACGATCTCGGAGTCCTTCTACATCCTTGACGGCACGGTCCGGTTGTTCAATGGGGAGAAGTGGATCGAGGGCCGGGCCGGCGACTTCCTCCACGTGCCGCAGGGCGGGCTGCACGCCTTCCGCAACGACGCCGACTCCCCGGCCGAGATGCTGCTGCTGTTCACGCCTGGCGCGCCGCGCGAGGAGTACTTCGAGAAGATCGGCGAGATCGCGCAGGACGAACGCGCCAAGTTCCTTGATGAACACGACTCGTATTTCGTGGACTGACGGCTGCCGGCGGGTGTGCGCCCGCCGGCATGCGGTCACCTGGTGAGCAGGCCGGTCGTCTGGCCGATCTCGATCAGGTAGCCGTCCGGGTCGCGGAGGTAGCACCGCACCTCGGCCCCGCGGTCCTGCGGCTCGGTCAGGAACTCCGCGCCCTTCGCGCGGGCTCGAGCGTGGAACTGCGCGATGTCGGCCACCCGGACGTTGAGGAACGCCGACACCGGGTCACCGGGCTCGGGCGCGGTCAGGGTCACGTCCGGCTTGTCCGGGGTGGGGCCGCCGCCGGGGTTCATGATGATCCACGTGTTGGCGACGCGCACGGTGGCGGGGTTCTCGGCCAGCACGACGTGCCCGCCGAAGATCCCGGCGTAGAACTCGCGCGACACTTCGACGTCGCGCACGGTCAGGAAGTGCGTCACAATCAGGCCCTGATCCGGCGCGGGAAAACCTTCCATCACTGAAATCTCCTCACGGTCGTCGTCGTCGCCGCCGGCGAAGACCGGACAGCGGTGGGATTTGTGACCGTCGCCGCGGACTCCGGCCGTCGTGCTTCATACCGAGAATCTCCCGCCGGGCCCTCAGGTGAGCGCGAGCCCGCCGTCGACCGCGAGAACCTGACCGGTCACCCAGGTGGTCGCCGGATCGGCGAGGTGGCGGATCGAGTGGGCGATCTCCTCGGGCTCACCGCGGCGGCCGAGTGGAATCCTGCCGGCCTCGCCCGCTTTCACCTGCGTGATCTGTTCCTCGCCCAACCCGGCGGCGAGCAGTGCTTCCGACTCGGTCGGGCCGGGCGCGACGGCGTTGACCCGGACGCGGTGGGGCGCGAGTTCCAGTGCCCAGCTGCGGGTGAGTGACTCGATCGCGGCTTTCGACGCGCCGTAGTGAGCCCCGCCAGGGAGGGGACGGTGGCCGTAGGTGCTCGAGACGTTGACGATCGCGCCCTGGTGTTCGATCAGCTGGGGCAGCGCGGCGTGCGCGAGCATGCTCGGCGCCGTGACGTTGACGGCGATGATGTCCTCGATGGATTGCGCGCTCACCGCTTCCAGCGGCATCCCGACGAACGCACCCGCGTTATTGATCAGGATGTCGAGCCGTCCCCAGCGGTCGACGGCCGCCTCCACGATCTTCCGGGGCGCCTCGTCGGCGCAGATGTCGGCGACAACAGTCTCGATGGACGGGTGGCGGCCGGCGCTTTCGGCAAGCCGGTCGGCGCGCCGCCCGACACCCAGCACCCGAGCCCCCGCTTCGGCGAGATCGAGAGCCACCGCGCGGCCGATCCCGGAACTCGCCCCGGTCACGATCGCGACCAGTCCCTCGAACTGCGGCTTTCCAGGCATAAATCCTCCTTGTTCGACGAATCAGCTTGCCGGCTGCGTGTGGCCCAGCGTGAGCAGGTCGGCCAGGCCGTAGGCCGGTCCCGCGGCGGGCAGGGTCGGTCGCCAGTCGGGTTCGCGGCTCAGGTAGCTCGCCGGGTCGGCGCGCAGCAGTCCGATCAGGACTTCCGCGACGATGCGGCCGCCGACCGGGCCGAGGCGGTCGCCGCCGCCGTGGTGCTGGGCTTCGTTGAGGACGTAGATCCACAGTGGCGTGCCGTGTGGCCAGGAACCTTCGTCCGCGGTTAACGGCGGCACGCCGATGTGGCGGGCGACGGATTCGCCGCTGGGCAGTCCGGTGGTCTCGCCGCGGAGGAGGTCGCGGACGGCGAGCGACCGGTGGGCGGCGGTGTCGACCGTGCCGGTGATCTGCTCGGGCAGTGCGATGAGGCTCGCGGGAAGGCGGCCGTCGATGCGTTTCGCCCGTTGTGCCGGCGGGCGGCCGGGCAGGTCGAAGATGAGCGCGAGATCGAGGCACCGGCTTGCGGGCACCGGCCGGAACCCGACCAAGTCCGGGAGGAGCGGCAGTTCGGGGCCCCCGTGGGCGAGCCGGTAGGTGTGGCGGATCTGGCTGTGGCCGTATCGGAAGGCCGCGTGGGAGAACTCCAGTGGGATGCGGGCCTGTCCGGGGGACGGCGCGAACCACCGGCCACCCTCGTCGAGCACGTGCTCGACCAGGGGCAGCCCGACGAGCCTGGGCAGGAAGTCGTGGACCACGATCCACTGGTAGTGCCAGGTGAGGGTCTGCCGCGCCCGGTCGAAAGCATCCGGCACGCCGTCGTCCCGTAGCAGGTCCACGATGTGGTTGTGTGCCCGCAGCAGTGCGGTGTGCAGGGTCAGTGCGACCAGGTGAGAGTCGTTGCGGGGGTCGCCGATCAGGGCCACCCCCTGCTGGTTGCGGGGTACGTCGCGACCATCTGGGTGGCCGAGCAGGAACTTCGCGGGATCCCCGGTGTCGTAGAGGAACGGCGAACCGATGGGGCCGTCGGAGTAGAGCATCTCCAGGTCGAGCCTCGGTGCGCGGGCGTTGCGGAGCGCTCCCGGGTGCAGGTCACTGGTGAGGGAAGAGCGGTCGGCGGTGGTGTCGTGCGCGATCAGCTGGCCGAAGAACGGCCACCCGGCGGCCTCGGTCGCGTCGTCGTCGCCGCCCGGTCCGGGCGTGGCCGCCGCGTCGCAGATCCCACCGTGGCCGCCCGCGCGCGTCAGCAGCCGTGGGTCGGTGACCAGCGGGGCGAGGCCGGGGAACATGCGCCCGTACCGGCTCGGTTCGGCCGGCGACGGGTGCCCGGCTTCCGCCTCCGCGATGGGGGTCACCACGGTCGTCACGGCATACCTCCTGTCCGCCGGGCATCGTCGTGATACCGGCACCAGTGAAGACAAGACAGCCCTGCGGCGTGTGACAGCCCGGCGCGAAATCCGGAGCCGTGAACGGCACATTGAGGGACTCGATGTGCCGTTCACGGAGTTCCTTACGCGGCCGGGCGGCCGACGGCGTCGAGGATCGCGGCCGTGACCGCGGCCGGGTCCGACACGCTGAGGGCGTGCGACCCGCCCGCCACCTCCCGGACGCCCTTGGCGCCGGCGCGTTCCGCCAGGTACCGGTGCAGGGCGACGGGGATGTTGCGGTCCTGGTCGCCGAACACGAACCAGGACGGGACCGACCGCCACGCCGGGGTTTCCGCCGGGAGGCCCTCGGTGAGCGCCGCCTCGGTGACCGGGCGCTGGGTCGCGGCCATCACCGCCGCCTCGGCGGCCGGGACGTCGGCGGCGAACTGGTGGTGGAAGGCGTCCGGCCGGATCGCGAACTCGGTGCCTCCGGTGGCGACCGGGTAGGCGGTCAGCGTTTCGCCGAGTGTGCTGCCCGGGAACTTCGCCGACAGCTGCAGCGCGCTCTCCCCGCGCTCGGGGGCGAACGCGCACACGTAGACGAGCCCGGTCACGGCCGGGTTGCCGGCCGCCGCCTCGGTGATCACCATGCCGCCGTAGGAATGTCCGGCCAGCACGACCGGTCCGCCGATGCCGGCGACGACGTCACGGACGTACGCGGCGTCGCTCGTGAGGCCGCGCAGCGGGTTCGCCGCCGCGACGACGTCCACCTGTCTTGCCAGCAGTCGTTCGACGACACCGTGCCAGCTCGCGGATTCCGCGAACGCACCGTGCACCAGGACGGCGGTCGGCTTCTGTTCGGTCATGGTTCTTCTCCTTCTGTGTCGGTTTCCCAGCCGTGGAGCGCTTTCCGCAGCACCCGGCACGCCTGCTCGATCGCGCCGGTCGCGGCCGCGGTCCCGCGGAGCGGGTTGAGCATCATGAAGTCGTGGAGGGTGCCGTTGTAGCGGACGCAGGTCGTGTGCACGCCGGCCGCGACGAGCTTGCGCGCGTAGGCCTCGCCCTCGTCGCGCAGGACGTCGTTCTCGTCGACGACCACGAAGGCCTCCGGCAGTCCGGCGAGGTCCTCCGGACCCGCGCGCAGCGGGGACACGGTGACGTCGGCGCGCTGGGACACCTCGGGCAGGTAGGCGTCCCAGTACCAGGCCATGGCCTTGGCCGTGAGGTGCGGGCCGTCGGCGAACTCGCGGTAGCTGCCGGTGTCCTGACCGGCGTCGGTGACCGGGTAGTACAGCGACTGGTGCCGCAACGTCACGTCCCCGCGCCGCTTGGCGAGGATCGCGACGACAGCGGACATGGTGCCGCCGACCGAGTCACCGGCGACCGCGAGGCGGGACGCGTCCAAGCCCTCGGCGGCACCGTCGGTCGTGATCCACCGCGCGGTCGCGTAGACCTGTTCGACCGCGACGGGGTACCGCGCCTCGGGCGACCGCGAGTACTCGACGAAAACGACCGCCGCGTCGGCCCCGGCGGCCAGTTCCCGCACCAGCCGGTCGTGCGTGCCCGCGTTGCCGAAGACCCAGCCACCACCGTGAACCTAGAGGACCACGGGCAGGGGACCGGCCGCACCGGCCGGTTTGACGATGCGCACGCGGACGTCGCCGACCGGAGCCGGCACCGTGATCCACTTCTCGTCGACCGGCAGCAGGCCGATCGGGGCGGCTTGGACGTCGAGGACCTTCCGCCCGCTTTCGGGGCCGAGTTCGTACTGGAACGGCGGCTTCGCCGTCGCGTCCGCGAAGTCCTGCGCGGCCGGTTCGAGGATGTGCTCGGTCATGAGGGATTTCCTTTTCTTTCCAGGGTGATGGTGAAAGTGACCAGCAGGGCGCAGGCCGCTGCGATGCCCGCGACCACGACGGCCACACCGGTCCACGGCGCGGCGAGCGGGAGCAGGAACACGACGGTGGCGCAGGTCAGGACCGCGCCGGGACGCAGGACGGTCCTCGCCACGATGGGCACGTGGACCAGCCACAGGAGCACGAGAAACACGCCCACGGAGGCCGCGACGGCGTAGCTGATCAGAAGCGGTGAGGCCGGCAGGTGGTGTCCGGTGTCCTCGACCGCGATCTCCAGGCTCGCGCCGAGTGCCGCGAGCGCCGCGAAGATGCCGAAGTGGCCGTAGCCCCACAGGTAGGACCCTTCACGGCGATCGCTCAGCCCGTCCCCGGCCGGTTCCAGGAAGTACAGCCACCAGGTGGCGAAGAGCAGCACGAGTCCGGAGACCGCGATCGTGACGAACGCGGCGCTGATCTCCGCCGCCTGCAAAGCTCCCCGGACACCCGTGATCGCGGCCAAGACGCTCTCGCCGAGCAGGATGATCGTGAACAACCCGTAGCGCTCGGCGATGTGGTGCGGGTGCCAGGTGGTGGCGCCGGGCCGCTCGGCCCAGCGCGGCACCGCGAGTTCCGCAGCAGCCAGCGCGAGGAAGCACACCGGCCGGGTGCCCGGCGAAAGGACACCCGTCTCGCCGAGGAGGAGCCAGCCCACCCAGCCGATCTGCAGGACGGTGATGCCGGTGGCGTACCGGAACGCGGTCCGCCTGCGCGCCGGATCCTCGAGGCCGGCCCGCAACCACTGGGTGACGAGCCCGATCCGCATGACGAGGTAGCCGGCCGCGACGGCGCGGTAGTCGCCGGTGGCCGTGGCGGGCACCCCGGCGGCGAGGACGAGCACCCCGGCCATCTGCACCATGGTCAGCAGCCGGTAGGCCACGTCGTCGGTGTCGTAGGACGACGCGAACCACGTGAAGTTCATCCACGCCCACCAGATCGCGAAGAACACCTGGAGGAACCCGATCAGGCCGGTCCAGGCGTGTCCGTCGGCGATGTGGTGCGCGAGCTGGGCGGTGGCGGCCGCGACGGCGACCACGAAGACGAGGTCGAACAGCAGCTCGAGCTGGCTCGACGCGCGGTGCGGTTCGTCGATCGGGCGGGCGCTCATCCGGACGCGGATCCGGATCCTGGTGTTCATCGGCGGCAAGGGCTCGCTCCATCCCACTCGGTCGGTCGCGAGCTAGGACAGCGCAGCGCCGGCGTTCGTGACCGGCACGGAACTTCGGCCGCGCCTGTCACAACACGGCGGGCTGTCTTGTCTCAGCTCGTGACCGGGCGACGGGTCACCACAGTTCTACGGAGGAGACATGAGCACGCCGGACAACGGACAGTTCCTGCACGGGCTCGAAATCGAGGTGGAGGCCGAGCTGGACATCGCCGAATCGAGCCACCTCGAAGACGCCGCCCGCACCCCGGTCACCGAATGGCAGTTCGACCCCACCGAGGCCGAACGCTACGAGGTCAACCTCCGCGGACTTCTCGGCGCTGTCGAAGCGGTCGAGGAAGGGGAAAGGGGAAACCGGTGACCGAATCCCTGGAATCGAAGACCGGTGTCGACGAGCCGGTCACCGTCATCAAGCACTACACCGTGCCGGCCGCCGAAGCCGGCTACTTCGTCGAGGTGTACCAGGAGAACGCCCGGATCATGTCGGCCCAGCCCGGCTTCATCCGCTCCCGCCTGCACCGGCCGCTCGCCGACGCCCCCGAGGTGCGGTTCGTCCACATCGCCGAGTGGTCCTCGGGCACCGCGCTCGACAAGGCCACCGGCAACCCCGAATGGCATGCCTCGCTGCGGCGCATGTTCGACGATCCGGGCCTGCACATCACCTCGGAACCTGCCGGCTATCGCGCCGTCGTCGAACTCCACCCCTCCTGACCGCGGCGACCGCCCATGCTGAAGAGGACAAACATGACTACCTGAGCCCGCCGGCCGCCGCGCGTTCTTGAGGCGCGCGTCGGTCGCCGCCGAGGTTCCCACCGCCGTCTCGCTGCCCGGCGCCTTCCCGGGCACCGCTTCCGCGACCGGCTCGCCCGGTCTTCCGGGCTACGCCCCGATCCCGGCCGGCTCGGTCGGGCCCGCGCTCAACGCCGACGGCTACTTCGTCGGGCAGATCAAGGGCAACCTGTACTGGGTCACCGACTCCTACTACCAGGCCATGTTCCTCACACGAGGGAGGACGTCGTGCTCGTCGACGCACCGCCCACCCTCGGGCACAACCTGCTGCGGGCCATCGAGGAGGTGACCCGCGCCGACGGCCGACCCGGCAAGGTCACGCACCTGGTGTACTCCCACTCCCACGCCGACCACATCGGAGCCGCCTCCCTGTTCGGCAAGGACGTGGTGCGCATCGGCCACACCGAGACCCGCCGCCTGCTGCGCATCGACGTCGACCCCAGCCGTCCGGCACCCACGGTGACCTTCGACGACCGCTACGTCCTGCACGTCGCCGGCGAGCACCTCGAACTCGCCTACCACGGTCCGAGCCACTCCCCGGACAACATCTTCGTCCACGCGCCGGCCTACGCCACGCTCATGGTCGTCGACGTGCTCTCTCCCGGCTGGGCGTCCGCGCCGACGCCACCGTCCAGAAGCAGTACGTCGCCGACCTCCTGGCCGGCACCCGCGCAGCCGAGGCCTCGGTCGACCCCGCCCCCTTCCACGAGAAGTACGGGCCGAGCGGCAACTCCTGGGCCATCTTCAAGGCCTATCTCGACGCCGTCGCCGCGACAGCCGCCGCACCGGTCGCCGCCAAGTACACCGGCGTTCTCGCCGCCGCCGACGTCTTCACCGTCGACAACGCCATGGCCATGCTCGAGTCGCTGCGCATCGACTTCGGCGAACTCGGCCCCTCCGGCACCCGGCCGTAACACGTGGGGCTCCTCGACGGGGTGGGTCAGGTCGTTCCGGACCGATGCCGGCGCCGGCCGAGTGCCGAGGCGGCGCGGTGTCGGGCACAGCCGCTCGGCACGTTCGACGGCTCACGGGTGGATCTGCAGGCCGACCCCGGCCTCCAGCCGCAGGGACTCCAGGATGACGAACGTCGTGCTGGCGATGAAGACGTCGGCCGCGCCCAGCACCCCGGCGTATTTCCGGACCACGGGCGCCGCGGCGTACTCGGTCGCCGTGTCGAGGTAAGCCTTCACCGCCGCCCAGGTGTTGTCGCCGTACTTGGCGTAGAACGGCATCGGATCCACAGTGGACAACGCCGCTCGCGCGCTCTCCGCGATGTCCTCGATGTACTGCCCGTGCAGCACGACGTCGTCGCGGGTGCCCAGGCGGCCGAGGTGGCCGCCGATGAAGTGCTTCCACGGGAACGACAGCGCGGTGCCGGGGGCGGCCATGGAGCCGGGCACATCGCTGTTGACGTTGAAGGCGGCGAACGATCCCCAGCCCGGCACCACGACGTCGATGAGCATCAGGGTGTCGTGGTCGGGCAGGTGGAGGTAGATGTTGTCCGGCGTGTGGTTCGTGCCGCGCCAGGCCAGGTCGATGCGCTCGCCGCCCACCCGCAGTGTGTGGTCCTGCTCGAAGGTGACGTCGGGCAGGGGCCGCGCCGGGTCGTCGTAGCGCTGCAGCAGCCGCTTGGTGTCGGCGTGGCCGACTCGCACCACGTCCTTGCCGAACAACGAGGAGGCGCCGATGTGGTCGGCGTGGTGGTGGGAGTAGACGAGGTGCGTCACCTTGTTGGACACGCCGTTGGCCGACGCGATCTCGTCGACGGCGCGCTGCAGGTTGTGCCCGATGGTCGGGGGCGCGTCGAACAGCACCACACCGTCGGGGGTGGTCAGGAACGCGGCCTGGTAGCCGCCGTCGGTGACCCAGTAGAGGTTCTTCTCCACGCGGCCGACGAAGTAACCCTGCTCGTTGACGGCGGGGCCGTGCGCGGAGTGCGGTACCGGCGCGAAGTCCGGCAGTTCGTTCGTTGTGGTCATGGGGCCAGGTTCGTCACCCATCAGGTGAGCGGTCGTCACTGGATCCAGGTGATCACGGCGACCTACACTCGGTCCGTGTCCGCCCTGATCGACCGCGCCGGCCTCGTCGCCGCACTGGAAGCCGCGGTGGACAAGAGGGTGACGGTCGTCTCAGGGCCCGCCGGGAGCGGGAAGACGTCGCTGCTGCGCCTGTGGGCCGAGCGCCACGGGCAGGACCGCCGGATCGCGTTCGTGTCGGTGCGGCCCGGGGCGGAGCTGTTCTGGTTCAGCGTGCTCGGCGGGATCCGGGCGGCGTGCGGCGGGGAGCCGCCCTACGCCGCGCCGGACTGCGACGGCCGCGAGAAGGTGATCGCCGAGATCAGCGGCGTGGCGGGTCCGTTCGTACTGGTCGTCGACGACGCGCACGAGCTCGGTGCCGCCGAGGAGCTGTCCGCGCTGCTGGCGGGCCTCCCGCCGCGGGCGCACGCGATCGTGGCCACCCGCCGCGACCTCCCCCTGGGCCTGCACAAGCTGCGGCTCGCGGGGGAAGTGGCCGAGATCCGCCCGGCCCAGCTGCGGTTCACGGTCGAGGAGACCGCCGCGCTCGTGGCCGCGGCCGGGATCACGCTGCCCGAACGGGTGATCGCGGTCCTGCACGAGCGGACCGAGGGCTGGGCCGCCGGACTGCGGCTGGCGGTGCTGTCGCTGGCCGGTCACCCCGACCCGGAACGGTTCGTGGCCTCGTTCTCGGGCAGCGACCGGACCGTCGCCGAGTACCTGATGGCCGAGCTGCTGGAGCGGCAGCCCGCCGACGTGCTGCGCCTGCTGCTGCGCACCTCCATTGTGGACCGCGTCAGCGGCGCGCTCGCCGACCTGCTCACCGGCGCGACCGGGTCCGAGCGAATCCTGCTCGACCTGGCCGAGGCCAACGCCTTCGTCGTGGCACTCGACCCCGCGCGCACCTGGTTCCGCTACCACCGCCTGTTCGCCGGGTTGCTGAACCTGGAACTGCGCCGCACCCAGGCCGCCGAGATTCCGCGCCTGCACCGGCTCGCGGCCTGGTGGTTCGCGGAGCACGCGCAGCCCGCTGACGCGGTCCGGCACCTCCAGGCCGCCGGCGACTGGGCCGAGGCAGCCGCCCTGCTGTCCGGCCACGCGCTCACCATGACCCTCGACGGCGAGGCGAAAACGGTGCGGGCGCTGCTGCGGGCGTTCCCGGCGCCCGATGATTCGCTCGCCCTCGTCCGCGCCATCGACGCGCTGGGCCGGATGCGGCTCGACGAGGCCGCGGAGCACCTGGAGACCGCCCGGTCGGCCGGCGCGGACCGGATGGCGGTCACCGCGCTGGACCTGCTGCTCGCCCGGCTGCGCGGGCACTTCGACTGCGTGGTCGCGAACGTGGACGCCCTGCCCGCCGCCGGGGCCGACCTGCGTGCCGTCGTCCTGCTGAACGTCGGGGTCACCGAGGCGTGGTCGCGGCGGCCCGCCGACGGCGAACGCCACCTGCTGGCGGCTGCCGCCCTGGCCCGCGACCTCGACCGCCCGTACCTGGAGGTGGCCGCCCTCGCGCACCTCGGGTTCGCGTCCACGCACCGGTCCTTCGCCTTGGCCCGCCGGCGCTGCGAGGGCGCGATCGCGCTCGCCGTCCGGCACGGGTGGGACGCCGAGCCGGTCATCGCGCCCGCCCTGGCCACCCTCGCCTGGGTCCTGGCCTGGACCGGCGAGTTCGAGGAAGCGCAACGCCGGCTGGACCAGGCGAGGCAGGCCGCCGACGCCGACAGCGAACCCGGCATCCGGCTGCTCGTGCACGTGGTCGCCGCTCTCCTCGCTGCCGCCCGCGGCGACCACCGCGCCGCGCTGACCGAGTTCGCCGCCGCGCGGCAGAGCCAGGCGACCATGGCCGACGAGCACGTGCTGTCCGCCCGGGTGGCCGCGTGGACGGCCGCCACCCGGGCCCGCGCCGAGCACGCCCCCGCTCCGGCGCTCCAGCCTGTCGCTGACGAGGACGTGCTCACGCGGATCGAAGGGCACCTGATCACCGCCCTCGCCCGCGCCGAGGACGGCGACCAGCGCGCCGCCGCGGCCGCCCTCGAACGGGCGCTCGACCTCGCCGAGCCGGACGGGCTGGTGCTCCCGTTCGCGATGACCGGCGCGTGGCGGCTTCTCGAAGCCTTGCCGGCGTGGGAAACCAGGCATGCGGCACTCATCGCGACCATCCTCGACGCGGTACGCGGTGGGGTTCCGGCGCCGTCGGTGCGGGCACCTCTGGAGGAGCTGAGTCCCAGCGAGCTGCGCGTCCTGCGGTACCTGCCGACCAACTTGACACGGCCGGAGATCGCGGGGGAACTGCTGGTCTCCCTGAACACCGTCAACACGCACATCCGCCGGATCTACGCCAAGCTCGGCGCCACCGACCGCGGGGCGGCGGTCCAGCGGGGCCGCGAACTGCGCCTCCTGTCGGCGAGCGGCACCCTCGCGACGCCGCCCCGCGGCACGTGACGGTCGGCCGGTCACAAATCGCGGGGCTGTCCGGTCCTAGCGGGTGTACCCGTTTGGCCGAGGAGGTCTTCTCATGTCATTGACCGTGCTACAGGAGGCGAAACCGCCCTTCATCCCGGAGGGGGCGCATGCGATGACCATCGTCATCGAGTACCCGCCGGGCGACCCCGGCACCCCGCCGCACCGCCACCCCGGACCGGCCTTCGGCTACGTGCTGGAGGGCGAGATGGTCTTCGAGCTCGAAGGCGAGCCGCCGCGGGTCGTCCGCGCCGGTGAGGCGTTCTGGGAACCGGGCGGCGAGGTCATCCACTACCAGGACGGCAACAACCGCGACGACGTCCCGGTGCGGTTCACCGTCACCATGCTCTGCGAGCCGGGCAAGCCGATGGTCGACCTCGTGACCGAGGACGAACTCCGGGCGAAGGGATGGTCGAGGAAGTGAAGATCGCCGTCATCGGCGGGACCGGGCTCATCGGCTCCCGGGTCGTCAAGATCCTGGCCGCGAACGGGCACGAAGCCGTCCCGCACTCGCCGTCCACCGGGCTGGACCTGCTCAGCGGAAAGGGCCTCGCCGAAGCGCTGGCCGGGGCCGACGTCGTCGTCAACCTGACGAACTCGCCGACGTTCGACGAGGCTTCGCCCGCGTTCTTCCGGACGACCATGGACAACCTGCTGGAGGCGGCGGGCGCGGCCGGGGTCGGCCACGCGGTCATCCTCTCGATCGTGGGCGCCGACCTGGTGCCGGACCTGGTCTACTACCGCGCCAAGGTGCTGCAGGAGGACATCCTCATGGCCGGGCCGGTGCCGTACTCGATCGTCCGCGCCACGCAGTTCTTCGAGTTCATGGCCGCGACGATGTCCTGGACCTCCGACGAGAACACCGTCCGCCTGCCCGCGACGCGCATCCAGCCCATCGCGGCGGACGACGTCGCCCAGGCGGTGGCCGAGGTCAGCATGGGGGCCCCGCTGCGGGGGACCCGGAACGTCGCCGGGCCGGAGGTGTTCGCCCTCGACGAGCTGGGCCGGATCACCCTCGCCGCCCAGGGTGACCGGCGTCCCGTCGTGACCGACGACCAGGCCGGCCTGTTCGCGGCCGCGTCCGGCGACGCCCTCGTCGCCAAGGACGGGGCCGTCATCGCGAAGACCACCTACCGGGAGTGGCTGGCACGGTGAGGGGACCGGGCCCGCACGGCGGTCGCGGTGCGGGCCCGGTCAACCGCGGTGCCAGCCGGTCAGCTTGGCCGGGTCGAGCACGATCCAGAGCGCGGTGACCTGGGGCCCGGCCGTCTCGGCGGCGACGACCGCGACGGCGCGGGAGACGTGCCGCAGGGCGAGCCCGGCGCGGCCGTTGACGGATTCGACGGTCAGCTCGGTGCCCGCGCGCCCGCCCATGACGTCGATGACCAGCCGGGCGACCTCCGCCGCGCCGCGCACCGGCCCAGGCGGCGAGGGCACCAGGCCGCCGCCGTCGCACGTCGCGACCGCGTCGTGGCCGAGGACGGCTTCGAGCGCGGCGCTGTCCCGCCGGCGGCACGCCGCGGCGAACCGGCGCACGGTCGCGTCATGCGGGTCGAACACGGATTCCTCCCGCCGGCGGGTCAGGCCGGGACCTGCACCGCCTTGTTCTTTTCGGGGTTGACCAGCCACAGCAGCTGATCGATGCCCTCGGCGGTGGCGCTGACCGTGAGCAGGCCGTACACGATGCCGTCCTGGCGGAGCACGGCGGCGGTCTGCCCGTTGGCCTGGGTCCACTCGATGTCGATGTCGTCCCAGAACCAGCTGGAGATCGCCTGCAGGAACTTCGCCACCCGGACGCTGCCCACGAGCGGACGGCGGGCGACGCCCTTGCGGCCGTTGCCGTCGGACAGGTTGGTCACGTCCGGGGTGAAGAGCCGCTCCAGTTCGGCCAGGTCGCCGGACCGGGCGGCGGCGAGGAACGTGGTCAGCAGTTCCCGCTGCTCGGCCGCGGGCACGGACGCGTGCCGCTCGCTCGTGAGGTGCTTGCGGGCCCGGCTGACCAGCTGGCGCACGGCGGCTTCGGTCGACGACAGGATGTCGGCGATCTGGGCGTAGGAGTAGTCGAAGGCTTCCCGCAGCACGTAGGCCGCGCGTTCGCCGGGGGTGAGCTTCTCCATCAGCAGCAGGGTCGCGAACTCCAGCGCTTCACCGCGTTCGGCGCCCAGGTACGGGTCCGCGGCGGTGTCGACCGGTTCGGGCAGCCACGGCCCGATGTAGGTCTCCCGGCGTTTCCGGGCCGACTGGAGGACGTTGATGGCCAGCCGGGTGGTGGTCGTCGCCAAGAACGCTTCCGGGTTGGTCACCGTGGACCGGTCGTAGGTCTGCCAGCGCAGCCAGACCTCCTGCACCAGGTCCTCGGCCTCGGTGACGCTGCTGAGCATGCGGTAGGCGATCCCGAACAGGCGCGGCCGCACCTGGGTGAAGGCGGCCGTGGCCGCCTCGAGATCGGCCAGGTCGCCGAGTTCGGCACTCATCCCGGAATCCGCCACCCCACGACTCTACGACGTCGGCTCCCGGGGGGCCCGGCCGCGCGGCCGGGCCCCCCGGAGGATCATTCGACGAGCTTGCCCGCGGTGGACACCTCGCGCATGAGCGAAGCGATTTCCCCCGGGACCGGGGAAGCTCTTCGCGCGCGACCCGCCCGGGCCCGGACCAGACGAGGTTCACCCGCAGCGACTCGTCGAGGTCCGGGTGGTCCGCGCGGTTGTGGCAGCCACGCGTCTCGCGGCGTTCGAGCGCCGATTCGAGCGTGGCCCGCGCGGCCAGCACCGCCGCCTTGAGGTCGAACGCGTGCGCCAGGTCCTGGAACCCGGCGATGTCGGGGTGGACGCCCACGGCACGCACCCGGCTTTCCAGTTCGTCCAGCTCGGCCAGGCCGGCGCGCAGGCCGGTCTCGTGGCGGACCACCCCGGCGTGTTCGGTCATGGTGTTCCGCACCGTGCGCTGCAGGGCGCGTACGTTCTCCGGGCCGTCGGCGGCCAGCAGCTCGTCGACCTCGCGCCGGGCTTCCTCCGTCGCCGCCGGCGACCGCTGTTGCGCTCCCAGGTCGCGTGAGTAGCGCGCGGCGGCTTCACCGACGATGCGGCCGTAGACCAGCAGCTCGATCAGGGAGTTGCCGCCGAGCCGGTTCGCGCCGTGCAGACCGCTCGCCGCCTCGCCGAGGGCGTACAGGCCCTCGACGCCGGTGCCGTGGTCCTCCGGCCGGACCCAGACCCCGCCCATCGAGTAGTGCGCGGTGGGCGCGATCTCGATCGGTTCCCGGGTGATGTCGAGCATCTGCAGTTCGAGCAGGGTCTGGTAGACGCGGGGGAGCCGGCGCATGATCGTCTCCCTCGGCAGGTGCGAGACGTCGAGCCACACCCCGCCACCCGGCGTCCCGCGTCCCTCCTTGATCTCGGTGTAGGCCGCCAGCGCCACTCTGTCGCGAGTGGACAGTTCCATGCGGTCCGGGTCGTACTCGGCCATGAACCGCTCGCCGAGCGCGTTGCGCAGCACCCCGCCTTCGCCGCGGGCCGCCTCCGAGACGAGCGTGCCCGCGGCGTTCTCCGGCGCGATCAGACCCGACGGGTGGAACTGGACCAGTTCGGCGTCCCGGATCCGGCCGCCGGCCAGCACGGCCAGCCGGAAGGAGTCGCCGGTGTTCTCGTCGCGGCGGGACGAGGTGCGGCGCCAGATGCGCGTGTGCCCGCCCGCGGCGAGGATCACCGCGTCGGCGTGGATCACGTACCGCGTCCCGTCCGCGAGGTCGAATCCGTAGGCGCCGAAGACGACGTTGTCCCGGACCAGGATTCGCGTGACGTAGACGGTGTCCAGGACCGGGACGCCGAGCTGCGCCGCCCGGTTGACCAGCGTGCGCTGGATCTCCAGTCCGGTGTAGTCACCGGCGAACGCGGTCCGGCGGTAGGTGTGCGCACCGAAGAAGCGCTGGGAGATCTTCCCGTCGGCCTCACGCGCGAAGGGCATTCCATAGCGTTCGAGGTCCTCGATGCCCCGGGCGGCGTTCTCGGTCACGATCCGCACGGTCTCGGGATCGGCCAGCAGGTAGCTCTCCTTGAGCGTGTCCGCCGCGTGCTGCTGCCACGAGTCTTCCGGGTCCATCGTCGCCAGGGCCGCGTTGATGCCGCCGGCGGCGAGTGTGGTGTGCGCGTCCGACTTCGCCCGCTTGCCGACCGCGAGGACGTCGACACCCCGCTCGGCCAGCTCGATCGCGGCGCGCAGGCCGCCCCCGCCGGTCCCGATGACGAGGACCGACGTCGCGATCTGGTGCTCGGTCATGGTCACTTCGCCGGCGGCGGGTTCAGCGGGAGCCAGTCGGCGAACCGGGTGGCGGCCAGCTGCGCGCCCGGACCGGGCAGCAGCATGTCCTTGTCCAGCAGGGCACCGAAGTAGCGCGCTTCCGGGTCGGTGACGACCTCGCGGGGGTCACCGCGGAAGGCCAGCCCGGTGCGGATCAGCTCGTCGAGCCCGAACTGCTCGGGGCCGGCCACCTCGAGGGTGCCGTTCAGCGGTGCGCCGACAGCGACCCGGCCGACCGCGGCGGCCACGTCGTCGGCGGCCATGGGCTGGATGCGCGCGTCCGACAGGCGCACGGTGGTCCCGTCGGTCGCCGCCTGGGCGATGCTGCCCACGAACTCGAAGAACTGCGTGGCGTGCACGATCGAGTACGGCCGCCCGGACTCCTTGATGAGCTTTTCCTGCGCGATCTTCGCGCGGAAGTAGCCGCTTTCGGTGAGCCGTTCGGTGCCGACGACCGACAACGCCACGTGGTGCCCCACCCCGGCCTTCTCTCCGGCGGCGAGGAGGTTTCCGGTGGAGGTGCGGAAGAAGTCCAGCACGGCGTCGTCGGCGAACGAGGGCGAGTTCGAGACGTCGACCAGGACCTGGGCGCCCTCCAGCACTTCGGCCAGCCCTTCGCCGGTCAGCGTGTTCACGCCCGAGTCGGGTGACGCGGGGACCGCTTCGTGGCCGTGTTCTCCCAGTTTCCGGACGAGTTTCGAGCCGATCAGCCCGCTGCCGCCGATCACGACGATCTTCATGGTGTGCCTCCTCCTCCCGCGTCCCGGCCGCTCCGGGACGTCGTTCTCCAGCAAGGACCGGACAGGCTCCCGGTTTGTGACAGCCCGGCTGTCACAAACCGCGGTGGCGTCCTGTCCTGGCTGTCGACACCGACCCGACGAACCGGAGTACCGCATGGACACCCGTGGCGCCCACGCCATCGACACGATCGACGATCTCCGCCGCCACCTGCAGTGGGCGATCGAGCTCGAGCACGCGACGATTCCGCCTTACCTGTGCGCCCTGTACTCGCTGGACCCGGCGCGCAACCCCGAAGCCACCCACGTCGTGGGCACGGTCCTCGCCGAGGAGATGATCCACCTGGCGCTGGCCGCGAACCTGCTCAACGCCGTCGGCGGCTCGCCCAAGCTCGACACGCCGGACCTGTTGCCGCCGTACCCGCATCCGCTGCCCCACGGCGACCGGTCCGTGCACGTCCACCTGGCCCCGTTCGGTCCCGAGGCCCTGGAGCTGTTCCTGCGCATCGAGCAGCCCGCGTCGGCGGACGCGCCGCCGCAGAGCGACGAGTACCGGACGATCGGCCAGTTCTACGCCGCGATCGAGCAGGGGTTGCGCACGCTGTGCGACAAGCTGGGCGAGGAGCAGGTGTTCACCGGCGACCCGGCCCGGCAGATCGGCGAGTTCCACCTCCGCGGCGGGGGTGGCGAGGTGCTGCCGGTCCACGACCTGAAGTCCGCGTCGGCCGCGCTGGCGGAAATCGTCGAGCAGGGTGAAGGGGCCGCGCGCACGGACGTGTGGGACGGCGACCGCGACGTCTTCCACCCCGACCGGGAAGAGGTCGCGCACTACTTCCGGTTCCAGGAGCTGAAAGTGGGCCGCCGCTACCGGACCGGCGACACCCCGCAGTCCGGGCCGACCGGCGAGGAGATCGCGGTCGACCTCGACGGCGTGCTGCCGATGCGGCACAACCCGCGGACCGCCGACTACCCGGAGGGCAGCGCCATCCGCGTCGCCCAGGAGGAGTTCAACCAGACCTACAGCCTGCTGCTCTACCAGTTGGAAGAGGCCTTCACCGGAAACCCGGGCGGGATGATGGACGCGGTCGGCACGATGTTCGGGCTGCGCAAGCAAGCGCTGGCGCTGATGAAGATGCCCACCGGCGACGGGACGACGACCGCGGGCCCGACCTTCGAGTACGTGCCACCCGAGCGGCGGAACTGAAGCACGGGCCGCCGACCGTGGCGCGGGCCGCTCCGAGGATCGCGCATTCACGTGATGTGCCCGGCGCCCGCCACGTGAACGATGTCGCACGTGCCTGTGCCGGTGGACCGGAAAGAGGACTGACGAAGTGGTGCTGAAATCGTTCGCCTACGAGGCGCTTCCGATGCGCGTGCGGTTCGGCAGCGGATCGGTGTCGGTGCTGGCGGAGGAGATCGCCCACCTCGGCCTGCGCCGCGTGCTCGTCGTGTGTTCACCAGGACAGGTGCGTACCGGTGAGCTGGTCGGCGCGGCGCTCGGGGAGCTCTCCGCCGGGATCCTGGCGGAGGCCCGGATGCACGTTCCCCTCTCGGTGGCGAACCGCGCCCGGGATCGGGCGGCAGAGCTGGGCGCGGACGGGTGCGTGGTGGTGGGCGGCGGCTCGGCGATCGGGCTGGGCAAGGCCGTGGCGCTCGAGCACGGCCTGCCCGTCGTCGCGGTGCCGACCACCTACGCCGGATCGGAGATGACCACTGTCTGGGGACTGACCGGTGACGGCGTCAAACGGACCGGCAAAGACCCCCGGGTCCTGCCGGCGAGTGTGCTCTACGACCCGGACCTGACGGTCGGCCTCCCGGTCCCGGTGTCGGTGACGAGCGGGATCAATGCCATGGCCCACGCCGTCGAAGCGCTCTACGCCCCCGACGCCTCGCCGATCGTTTCGCTCCTCGCCGAGGAAGGCACGCAGGAAATGGTGGCCGCCCTGCCCGCGATCGTCCGCAACCCCCGCGACGTCGAGGCCCGGACCCGCGCGCTCTACGGGGCGTGGCTCTGCGGAGCGTGCCTGGGCGCCACGACGATGTCCCTGCACCACAAACTCTGCCACGTCCTCGGCGGGACGTTGGATCTCCCGCACTCGCCGACGCACGCCGTGGTGCTTCCGCACGCTCTGGCCTACAACCAGGCGGCTGCGCCCGCTGCTGCCGAAGCGTTGTCCCGGGCGCTGGGGGAGCCGGATCCGGCGCGAGCGCTCTGGGACCTGGCCGGGCGGCTGGAAGCACCCCGTTCGCTCGCGGATCTGGGGATGCGCGAGGCCGACATCGAGCCGATCGCGGAGCGCGTCGTCGCGAACCCGTACGCGAATCCGGCGCCGATCACCCGTGAGGGCGTCGTGCGGCTGCTTCGTCACGCGTGGGCGGGCCAGGCGCCGGCAAGCGATTGCTGACCGGTGTTCGGAGAACGTCGGACAAAGGAGCTTTCGTGATCACTGTGCACCCGCCCGCCGGCCACCTGGCCGACCGCGTCGTGCTCGTCACCGGCGCGGGGTCGGGCATCGGACGGGCCGCCGCCATCGCCTTCGCCGAGGCCGGAGCCCACGTCCTCGGGGTCGGCCGTCGCCAGGACGCGCTGGCGGAGACCGCGCGGGAACATCCGGGCATCGACGACTTGTTCGCGCTCAACGTGACCGCGCCGAGCACGCTCGCCCGCGCCGCCCTGCCGCACCTGCGTGCAGTGCACGGCTCGATCGTGAACGTCTCCAGCACCTTCGGGCACCGGCCCCTGCCGGCGGATCCCACTACGCCGCCGGCAAAAGCGCCGTCGAGATGCTCACCCGGAGCTGGGCCTTGGAGCTCGCCCCCGAAAAGATCAGGGTGAACGCCGTCGCCCCAGGACCGACGGAGTCCGAAGCACTGGCGTCGGCCGGTCTGCCCCCGGACGTGGTCGAGCGGATCAAGCAGGACGAGGCGGACCGGATTCCCTTGGGCCGCCGAGGTCTGCCCGCGGACGTCGCGGCGTGGATCGTCCGGCTCGCCGACCCGGACGCCACCTGGCTCACCGGTCAGGTCCTCACGGTGGACGGCGGTCTCGAACCGACCTGAGGAAGCGCGGGGCGGATCACCCCGCGTCGGCCACCACCGAACGAAGAGCTTCGAGGACCTCGGCCGGTTCGGCGCGACGGGTGTAGTCGGCGTCCACCGACGCGAACCTGATTCTGCCGTCCGCGTCGATCACGTAGGTGGCCGGCAACGGGACCTCGGCAGACCTCGCTCCGTTGTACGCCGCCACGTCGTTGCCGTTGCGGAGCTGGTAGGCCACGACCGAGGGGGCGATCGCGTGCACGATCCGGAACCGCCGCGCGACCAGGTTCCCGTGGTCGGACAGAACCGGGAAGGTCAACGCGTTCTTCTCGGCGGTCGACAAGGACGAGTCGGGCAGTTCGGGGCTGATGGCGACCAGTGGCGCGCCCAGCGAGGTGATCTCCGCGAGCACGCCTTCGAGGGCGCGAAGCTCGAGGTTGCAGTACGGGCACCACCCGCCGCGGTAGAACGAGAGGACGACCGGCCCGCGGTGCAGCAGTTCGCCGATCGCGATCGGCCGGCCGAGCGCGTCCGGCAACGTGAACCGGGGGACGGGTTCGCCGACGCCCAGCGCGCCTTCGGCCAGACCGGACTCGGCGACCCGGGTGACGGCCGCGGCCCGGACCACGCGCTCACGTGCGTCCCGCCGGCTCCAGGCCGCCGTTCGCTGCGCCTGGAGCTCTTCTTCGAGCGACACGGTCATCAGTCCTTTGTGGAAGGTTGCAGGACGACGTCGAAGTTCACCGTGCGGAACGGGTTGGGCAGGCCGGCTTCGGCGGCCCGGCCCGGATCGTCGACTGTGGGGAACTCCCGCACGAGGCTGTCCTTCACCCCGAAGACCGCGTCCGAGTCGAGGTACGGCGTCCCGGCGACGAACAGGTGCGTCGTGACGGTCCGCATACCGGGAGCGGCGATCTCGAAGTGGATGTGCGCCGGCCGGTTCGGATGCCGCGCGGTCGCCGCCAGGAGTTCCCCGACCGTCCCGTCGTCCGGGATCGGGTAGTAGCGCGGCACGATCGTGCGGAACCGGAACGCGCCGTCACCGTCCACGGTGAACAACCCGCGCAGGTTCTGCTCCGGATCGAGGCCGGGCTGCTGGATGTCGTAGAACCCTTCGGCGTTGGCCTGCCACACGTCGACGGTCGCGCCGGGGACGGGGCGGCCGTCGGGGTCGGTGACCGTGCCGGTGACCAGGCAGGGATCCCCCTTGGTGTCGCCGGCGATCGTCGCGCCGAGGGCCCGGACGGGCGAGTCGACGACGTGGAAGGGGCCTTCGACGGTCGACTCGGTCAGCACGCCGTCCGACCGGTTGTTGAGCGTTTCGACCAGCATGGACGCGCCGAGCACGTCCGACAGCAGGATGAACTCCTGCCGGGTGGCCGAGCAGAGCTGACCCGTCTCGGTGAGGAACCGGATCGCGTTCGTCCACTCGGCTTCGGTCAGCTGGACGTCCTTGATGAAGCCGTGCAGGTGCTCGACGAGGGAAACCATGATCCGCCGGAGACGGAGATCCGGCGTCGCGGCGAAACTGGCCGCCACGACGTCGACCGAACGGGCTTCCGAGAACAGTTCAGCCATCGTGTTTCCTTTGCTCACCGGACGACGCTGTCAGTCCTCATCTTCGGTGAGCGCCTCCGGCGGGGCATCACACGAATACGCGATCTACGGTTCCTCGGGCAGCACGCCGTGCTGCAGCGCGTGCCTGGTCAGTTCGACGCGGGTGTTGATGTCGAGTTTCGTGAAGGCGTGGCGCAGGTGCGTGCCGACGGTGTGCACCGAGACCCGGAGCTGTTCGGCGATGGCGCGGTTGGTGTGCCCTTCGGCGACGAGCTTGGCGACCCGGAGCTCGGACACCGTCAGGCTGTCCCACCCCCACGGGACGCGGCCGGCCGCCTTCGGGCGTCGCGCCGGGGGACCCTGGCTCGCCGACCTCGCGGCCGCGACGGCGGACCCGACGACACGCTGGTCTCCCGCTGTGCGGGCGATGTCGTCCAGCAGGGACAAGAGCTTTCCCCCGGATGCGCCACGAGGAACGAGCGTGGGCCAGACCCTCGGGGGCAAAGTCATCAACCGGGACACGTTCGCGTGCCGGCCGAGCCAGCTGTGGGCGTCGGCGGCTTCCTCGGGCGCCAGCCGGATCAGCGCGGCCGCCGTCCACATGTCGTAGGTGCGCGGCCGGGCCGAAAGGGAGCGACCGCCGCCGAGCAGCCGGCGGGCGTGGGTCACGTTGCCCCGGTCGGCTTCGACCATCGCCAGGACCGGCCGCGTGAGCTGGAGTGACCGGGTGATGTCCAGCCGCTCGGCGGTGGTCAGGGCGGTTTCGGCTTCGGCGGCCGCGTCGTCGAGTTCGTCCCGCAGCCATTGCTCGATGGCCCGGATCGTGTGCCAGTAGGGGATCGACCAGGCGAGCCCGTGCTTCTCCGCGTGGCGCTGCCCGGCGAGCAGGAGGTCGGGGGCTTCGTCGGCGCGGTCGGTCGAGAGCAGGACGGTCGCGAGCCAGAGCTCGGGGATCCGGGGAACGCTCAGGGGGCGGGTGGCCGAAATCTCCACTCCCGCCGCCGCTTGTTCGGCCAGCTGCAGGGCGGTCGTGACCTTCGCCTGGCCGAAGGCGAGTTGCGAAGCGAACAGGTCCGCACTGACTTTCGTGGCGGGATCGGGGCTGTGCCGGGCCGCGTCCAGGATGGACCGGGTGATCCGCCGTGCGGCCTCGATCTCGCCCAGGTTGAGGTGGCCGACCGCCTGCGTCTTGATGAGCGCGAGTTCGAGCTCGGCGCCGACGTCCGGGAGCGCCAATGCCCGGGTGACGTGGGACATCGCTTCGGTGTCGTCACCGGCCGCTTGGTGGAGGTGGGCCGCGACCAGCCGGAGCCGGGCCTCCTCCTGGTCGCTCAAGCCGCCGAGGTTGACCCGCTCGAGGGTCGAGAGCGCCTCTCCGACGCGGCTCGTGTTGCCCAGGTGCTCCGCCGCCGTGGTCGTGAACTCGGTGTGCCGCGGGTCCGGGGCCGGGAACAGGTGGCTGACCTCGAAGGCCAGCTCGGCCGCGTCTTCCGGGGACACGGCCGCCAGCCGGTCGATCGCCTCGCGAACGACTTCGAGGTCGGCTTCGGTGAGCCGGCCGGTGGAGCGGGTCAGGTGCCACACGGCCTGCGGCTCGGTTCCCGGCCGCAGCATCTCCTTGGCGACTTCGTAGTGGAGCGCCTTGCGGGCCGACGGTGGCAAAGCGTCGTAGATGTTCTCGCGCAGCCGCGCGTCGGTGAACCGCAGCATCGAACCGTCGTCGACGATCGTCCCGGCGGCGATCGCGGCGTCGATCTCGCCGAGCAGGCTGCCCACCGACCGTTCGAGCACCCGCGCCGCGACGTCCAGTGCGAACTCCACGCCGATGACGGCACCGACCTGCAGGAAAGCGATCGACGTGCTGGTCGTGGACCGGGGGACGGCGGTTCCCGCCGGGATCGTCACCGCCCCGACCCGCCGCAGGCTTTCCGTCGCGCGGGCGGCTCGCGAGCTGCCCGGCGCCACCCCGGCCGCCCACAGGACCGCCAGGTGGCCCAGGACCGGGGGCAGGGTCCGCAACGCCAGCAGCGTCGCCGGATCGCTCCACTGCGCGTCCTCGACCACCACGACGACCGGCGCGTCCCGCGACATCGAGTCGAGGAGTTCGGCCGCCTGGGTGGTGCCCGGCCCGTGGCCGGCGGTCCCCGGCCCCGCCAGCGCCTCCAGGAGCCGCGACCGGGCCGAGAGCTGGTCGCTTTCCACCGAGGTGACCGTGACGACGGTGAAGCCGGCGTCCCGCGCGGCCGCCCGCAGCTCCGGGAACGCGTCCGCGGTCCGGGTTCCCGGATCCAGCTCCACCAGGAGCGCCGCCGGCTTGCCCTGGCGCAGGCGCGCGAGCGCGTCGGCGATCTCGGGGCGGACGGCGGTCATCCCGACAGCATGCAAGCCCGGTCGGGGGTGCGCAACGGGAGCCCGGGCCGGTTTCACCCGGGTGATCCTCGGCCGCGCGGGCCGCTTTCACCCCGGGCGCCCGGACACTCACCGGTGCCCATCACTGAAGGGATTCCCCATGCGTACCGGCAAAGAATATCTCGAAGCGCTCAACGACGGCCGTCGTGTCTGGGTCGGTGACGAGCTGATCGACAACGTCGCCACCCACCCCAAGACGCGTGCCTTCGCGAAGCTCACCGCGGACTTCTACGACCTGCACCACCGCCCCGACCTCGAGGACGTGATGACGTTCGTCGACGAGGACGGCACCCGCCGGTCGATGATGTGGTTCAAGAACACCGACAAAGAGGGGTTGAAGCGCAAGCGCCGGTATCACGAGACGGTGATCCGGGAGCTCGGGGCGGGCTCGGCGCCCCGGTCGCCCGACGTCAACAACTCGGTGTTCCGGACCTACGTGGACGATCCCGCGCCGTGGAGCGAACAGTCGGTCGGCACCGACGGCCGCGATCTGGCCCCGGGCATCCTCGACTTCTTCGAGGAGATCCGGGCCGGCGACCTCAACGCGGCCATCGCGTTCGTCGATCCGCAGACCGACCGGTCGCGGGAGTCGGCTCAGGCGGAGTCGCCCGCACTGCGCGTCGTGTCCCGTTCGGCCGAAGGCATCGTCGTGACCGGGGTCAAGGCGATCGCCACCGGCGCCGTCTTCTGCGACCGCATCAACATCGGGGTCTTCTACCGCCCGGGCATCACCGAAGAGCAGATCATCTTCGCCGCCGTTCCGCCGAACGCCCCCGGCGTCACCATGGTGTCCCGGGAAAGCAACGTGCGCGACGGCGAGACCGTCGAACACCCGATGGCCGCCCAGGGTGACGAGCTCGACACGACCATCATCTTCCAGGACGTCTTCATCCCCTGGAACCGCGTGTTCCACCTCGGCAACCCCCAGCACGCGTCGTTCTACCCGCAGCGGGTGTTCGACTGGGTCCACTACACCGGGCTGGTCCGGGAAATGGTCCGCGCGGAGCTGATGCTCGGGCTCGCGCTGCTGATCACCGAACACACCGGGACGAGCCAACTGCCGCCGGTCATGGCCCGGGTGTCGCAGTTCGCCGGCTTCCACCAGACGCTCAAGGCCCACGTGGTCGGCTGCGAGGACGAAGGGTTCATCACCCCCGGCGGGACCTACAAGCCGAACGTGCTGATGTTCGACTTCGGCCGGGCGTACTACCTCGAGAACATCGCCCGGCTGAGCGCGGAACTGGTCGACATCGCCGGGCGGGCGGCGCTGGTGTTCCCGTCCGAAGGCCAGTGGCAGCAGCCCGAGCTGCGGCCCTGGCTCGAGGCGCTGCACACCGGTCCGGTGGGCCGGCCGCACGACCGGCTCAAGATCAGCCGCGTCATCCGCGACTTCTTCCAGTCGGACTGGGGCGCCCGGATGGCGACCTTCGAGAACTTCAACGGCACGCCGCTGCTGGCCATCCGGACGCTCACCATGCGCCGCGCCGAGATGTCCGCCGCCGGGCCGATCGCCGACTACGCGCGGCAGATCTGCGGCATCGAGACACCGCGTGAAGAAAGCAGTACAGAGTACCTGAGCCAGGCCGAATACGCGCGCAGGCAGGACAGCGCCGCCGCGGTGTGAGCTTCAGCGCCGTGACCGGGCGGCCGCGACGGCGGCCGCCCGGTCGTGGACCCCGAGCTTCCGGAAGATCGAATTCACCTGGCTCTTGATCGTGTTGTGCGAAACGAAGAGCTCGCCCGCGATCTCGCGCAGGGTCAGGGGACCGCACAGTGCGCGCAGAACCCGCTGCTCTCGGGACGACAGGCGCGGCTCCGGTGTTCTCCGGTTCCGCACCTCGGCCCGGTGGAGGTCGTCCAACAGCTCCGTCGCTCGAGCGCGCGTGCGTCGCCCCAGCGCGGACGACACGCCTTCGAACGCCCTGAGCACGTCGTTCGCGGCATCGATCGCGTCTTGGCGAGCGCGGGCCGAACGGTGGACGGTGGCGAGCGCGAGGTGGGCGTTGGCGGCGACCCACCGGCAGCGGGGCGACAGCTCGCCGGCCATCGCGATCGCTTCGCCGGCGTGCGGGAGAGCGCGGTCGTCACCGCCGAGAGCGGCTGTCAGGGCCAGACCGGAGAGCGCGTGGACGAGGGCAAGCCGGTCGCCCGAGACGCGCGCCTCGACCTCCGCCCGGTGGAAGCGCGCCGTGGCGGTGGCGTACTGCCCGGCCCACAGCGAGCCCAGTCCCTCGGTGATCGCCGACAGCGCGCTCCACAATCCCCGCGGAGGGGCGTCGCACGGCTCTCCGGACACCGTGCCGTCGGTCACCGCCCGCGCGAACCGGCGGGAGACGGCGAGCGCGGCCGCCACCGGCACGCCCGGCTCCAGTACGGCGTCGCCGCCGATCGCCTCGGCGACGTCGGCCCACCGTTGCCAGCCGTGGCAGTCGCCGCCGGCGAGGTGCGCCATGGCCGAGATGAGGCACAGACGTGGGTCGCGGGCGAGCCGGAGCGGCGGCAGGCAGCCGAGCGCACCGTCGACGAGCTCGGCGTGTCCGGAAAGGACAGTGCGCTGCCACTGCGCCACCAGCGTCGCGTTCGCCGTGTCCTCGTCTCCGAGTTCCACGTACAGGCGGGTGGAGCGGTCCACCCGGCCTTGCCCGGCGAGCCAATCCGCGTAGCGCCGGCGCAGAGCGGTGTAGGACTCCCAGTGCTCGGTGGCGAGTTCGTCGGTCAACGCGCGGGCCAGCTGCGGGTGCAACCGGAACGTGTGGTTCCCGGTGCGGGTCGCGAATTGGGTGGTGTCGGCGAACTCGGCGAGCAACCGGCCCGCGGCGGGATTGCCGGTCAGGTGGATGGCCAGTGCCGGGGTGGTTCCGGGGGTGATCGACACCGCGTGCAGGAGGTGCCGGACCTCGGTGGTCACCCGGGCCAGCACCTCGTCACGAAGGAAGTCCCGGATGGCGTCGGCGGCCTTCGCGCGACCCAGGCGGTCGACCAGGGTGACCGCCAGCGCCCATCCTGCGCAGTCGTGGACGTTCTCGCCGGTCTTCGTCGAGGGGAGCCGGAGGTCTTCCGCGGTGATCGTCGTGGCGGCACCACAGGCCAGACCGCGAGTCAGCCAGTCCGGCCTGCGGTGCCGGGTCGTGACGACCAGCCGCAGCGCGGCCGGCCGGTGGTCGACCAGATCGCGCAGGAGCAGCCGCGCCTCCGGATCGGTGATCGTCTCCGCGCCGTCGAGGACGAGCCGGCCGGGGTGTTCCGGGGTGAACGGCACGCGGCCGAGCTGCTCGGCCCAGCGAAGCACGTCCTCCGGGGCGATGCGGCTCGATGCGGTGGTCCCCGTGGTGGCGAAGATCGCGTTCAGGAGCGACTCGGCCGTGTTGTGGTGGCGCGTGAGGCTGAGGACGCGCACGCGGGGCTCGTCACGGGCCCACGCCTCGACCAAGGTGGTCTTCCCGGCTCCGGCGGGTCCGCTGATCAAGACGATCGGATCGGTGGCCGACTGGAGGCGGTCGAGCGGGGACGGTCGCGCCATCGCTCAGGCGATCCGGCCGAACTCGCCGCAGAAGTGCAGGAGCGGCCGGCCGGCGGAGCGGTGACCGAACTGCCGCGCGCTGCCGACGAAGATCGTGTGGTCGCCGCCCGGGAGCTCGCCGGCGACCTCGCAGACGACGCCGGCGATGGCGTCGCGGAGCATCGGGACGCCGTGGTCCTCGTCGTAGTCGACCCCGGCGAAACGATCACCCTTCGCGGCGAACCGCTTCGCGAGCTCCTGCGAATCCTCGCCGAGGACGTTCACCCCGAACCGCCCGTGCTGAGCGATCGCCCGCTTGGTGAACAGGTGGTTGCCCACGCAGACGAGAAGCTGGACCGGGTCGAGGGAGAGCGCCGTGACGGCGCTGGCCGTCATGCCGATCGGTGCGTCACCGAACCGGGTCGTGATCACCGAGACACCCGAGGGGAGCCGGGACATCGTGGCGCGGAACGCGAGCGCGGGATCGACTGCTGGTGAAGTGGTCACCGGAACCTCCGGAAGCATCGTCGGCTGAAGGTGGGACAGAGACTGCGCCGGCGACCGGCCGTCCCGCATCGCGTGAATGCGTGATTTGGGGCCGACGACGCGGGCGTACGGTCGTTAGAACCCGGAGAATGCCTGGTGACGGTCTCGCCGGTGGATCGGACGCTCGCTCGGTGAGGTGACTGTGGACAGTGCGATCAGGACTGGTCCGAGCCGGCCCGTCATCCGCCGCAAGTTGCTGGTTCCCGAATTCGGCGCGGACGTCGTCCGGCGTTCCCGGGTGGTGCGCCGGTTTCACGCGCTGCTGGAGGCGCGGACGGTCGTGGCCGTCTGCGCGAGCGCCGGCGCGGGCAAGACCACCGCCGTCGCCGAGGCCGTCGGCGCGCTGGAGCGTCCGGTCGCCTGGGTTTCCCTCGATGGCACCGAGCAGGCCGGGCGGTTGCCGGTCTACCTCGAGGCCGCGGTCGAGCAGTACGTGCCGGCAGCGGGCCAGGTCGCGAGCGACGCTCTCCGCACCGGGCTGCACCTCGGCGAGTCGGCCGGGCTGCTCGCGGAAAGCCTGCAGGGCAGCAGTCTCGTGATCGTGTGCGACAACGTCGAGCGCATCACCGGGGACGCCGGCTCGATCGCGGTCCTCGACGCCTTCGCCCGCTATCTGCCGGCCGGGGTGAACCTCGTGCTGGTTTCCCGGGTCGATGTGCCGCTGTCGCGGCCTGCCACCTCGGCGCCGATCGGGGTGGTGGGGGACGAGGATCTCGCGTTCGACGCCACCGAGACGGCCGAGGTCCTGCGGCTGGCCGGGCAGGAGAGCGTCGACGTGCATGAGGTCGTTCGCCGGACCGGCGGGTGGGTCACCGGGGTGCGCTTCGGAGCCTGGGGCGGCGGCTCGACGTCGGGCTTGTGCGGGTTCTTCTCCCACACCGTCCTCCATGGACTGACCGAAGACGAGCGAGCGTTCCTGCTGCACACGAGCCTGCTGGACGAGGTGACCGTGCCGGGCGCAGCGGCGCTGGGACAGCCGGAGCCGTCACGGGTGATGGCGCGCCTGCGTGCGCAGCACCTTCCGGTTTCCTGGTCGCGGGACGGCACCCGGATGACCCCGCACGGTCAGTTCCGCGACTTCTTGCGCGAAGCCCTCCAACGCGACGATGCGGAGGTGTACGCGGTGCTGGAGCGGCGCCACGCCGAGTTCCTTGTGGAGCAGGGCGAAAAGGAAGAGGCCGTCGACGCGCTGCTGAGGATCGGCGACGTCGGCCGTGCCTGGGACCGTGCAGCCGAGCTCCTGCCGGATCTGGTGGCCCGCGGCGATTTCGCACCGGCCGCGCGGTGGTGGGACCAGCTCGGGTCGTCGAGCCGGTGCCCGACCCCCCGGATCGGTGCCGTGGCGCTCCGGGTCGCGTTCGCCCTCGAGCAGTTCGGCCGGGCGGCGGAGCTGTTCGACCGGTTCGGCGACTGCTGGCTCCCCGGACCGGAGTCCCCGGACCACGAGGAGGCAACCGCCCTCGCTGCGTGGTGTCTCTGGCACCTCGGCCGGATCGAAGACGCCGTGTCGCTGGTTTCGCGGCTGCCGCGCGGGCGGACCCACGCCGTCGCGTCGGTGCTGATGGCACTGGCCACAGGGGAGGCGCCGGCGCTCCCCGAAGCCTCCGCGGCGCCGTCCGGACCGCTCGACGGCATCCTCATCAGGTGCAGGTACCTCCGAGGCCGTGTTTCGGGATTGGGAGCGCCGGGGCCGTTCGATCCGTGGCGCACCGTGCTCGGTGCCCCGTGGGCCGTGGCAGGTCTCCGGGCGGGCGGCCGGATCGACGAAGCGATGTCCGTTTACGAGCAACGGAAGGAATCGGCGCGGCCGCTGTGGTTGCACGCCTTCGACGAGGTCGAGCTCATGCTCGACCTCGGTCGCGGCGCCGAGGCGTGGACCGCGCTCCGCCGGGGCCGGGAGCTGATCGCCGAGTCGGGGTCACGGGTCTACCACATCTTGAGCCTGCTCTTGGAGGCCAAGCTGTGGTTGCGGCTCGACCAGGACGCCGAGCAGGCGGAACGGGCGCTCGCCGCGGCGGAGGCGGCGGGGCTCGCGAACTACGCGTTCGCCCGCGAGGTCGGTCAGATGTGGCGCGGCCTGGCCCTGCTGCTTCGCGGTCGCTGCGCGGAGGCCGGGCGGGTGCTGTCCCGTTCGGTCGAGAGCATGTGGGCCGGCGACCGGCGGCTCGAGCTGGCCACCGCCGCCGCGTACCTGGCGGAGGCGCATTGGCGGACCGGTGACGAGGGCCGCTCCGACCGAGCGGCACGGCTGGCCCTCGACGTGTCGTCGGCGCAGGGGGTTCAGCACCTGCTGCTCGCGGCGTTGACCGACGTGCCGGAGGTGGCCACCCGCTCCGCCGACGCGTCTCCCACACGGATGTCGCGCTGGCACGAGATCACCGACCTCCTGTCCCGGCAGGATTCGCTGCGGGTGAGGGCGCGGTCACCCCGCCTGGTCCTGGAAGAGTTCGGCGAGCCCCGCCTGGTGTCGGACGGCGAACTCGTGCAACCGGGGCTGACGAAGAGCGTCGAGTTGCTGAGCTTTCTCCTCAGCACCAAGGAATACACCGCTACCAGGCGCCAGATCACCGCCGCGGTCTTCGACGGGCGGAACGACGCGGCGAGCCGTAGCTACCTGCGGCAGGCGTTGTTCAAACTCAGGGCGGTCCTTCCCGCGGAGCTTGCGCCGACGCAGGAGGGGGAGTCGTTCGCCATCCCGCTCACCGGCCGGGTCGAGGGAACCGCACGAGCGATGGAAGACCAGCTCCTGCTCGCGACCCGGCAGCCGGACGTCGAACGGCTGGCGACCTCGCGGGCCGCGATCGACCGCGCCGTCGCGGGCCCGTACCTGGCCACGCTGACGAGCGAGTGGGTCAGGACCCGCCGGACCGAACTCGACGAGCGGATCGCGATCGCGCGCGTCGACGCCGCCCGGATCGCGTTCCGGCTGAGCCGGCACGGGCTCGCGCGGGAACTGCTGGACGAGGTTTTCCGCCGGGACCCCTACCGGGAACAAGCTTGGCACCTGGCCATCTCGCTCGCCCACGCCACCGGCAGCGACGACGCGGTCCTGACCGTGTTCCGCCGTTACGTGGCGGCGATGGGCGAGCTCGGGGTCGCCCCTTCGTCGGAGGTGAAGCGGCTCGTGGCGCACTTGCGCCGTTAGAAGGGCCGTTAGCCGTCGTTGTCCCGGTCGGCCGGCCGTGGTTTCGTCGAGAACGCGCCGGAAACGAAGGCGTGCCGACCAAACGCCGCGACGGGATGTGAACGATGCCGAAATCGGGAGCGGTGCGGACCACGCGTGAAGGGTCCGTCGCGACCATCACGCTGGCCAACGGGAGCGACAACCTGCTCGACCCGGTCGTGATGAACGCCTTGCACGACGCCATTTCGGCCGCCGACGAGGACCGGGAGATCCTGGCGATCGTGCTGGCCGCCGACGGTGAGCGGTTCTGCGGGGGACTCGACGTCGCGGAGCTCCAGCGTGGCGGCGATCCGGCCGAGTTCGCGACCGCGCTGGTGAAGCTCCTGAAGCTGCTGCCCCGGATCGGCACGGCACTCGTGGCGGCCGTCCACGGCGACGCACTCGCCTCCGGCTTTTCGATCGTGTGCTGCTGCGACCTCGCGGTCGCGGCACCGCAAGCGCGGCTCGGCACCTTCGAAGCGGGTATCGGCATCTGGCCGATGATCGCCCAAGTACCGCCGCTGCAGCGCATGCTGCCGCGGCACGCGTTGCGCAACATCATCACCGGCGTGCCGTTTTCCGCGGCGGAAGCGGAGCGGTTCGGCGCGATCACCAAGATCGCCGCCGGCCGGGTGCGTTCGGAAGCAAGGGAGCTGGCGGAAGCCGCGTCGGTCGCCGGCCGGGCCTTGGCGGCGGGCCGGCGATCGTTCTACCGGTTCACCGAACTGCCCTACGAGGACGCGCTCGACGCGGCCCTCGATTCCTTCACCACGATGCTGAGCACTTCCCCGAACCGGTAACCGGAGAACGGATACGACCATGGAAAGCCGAAAAGCGAAGCCCGACGAGCGGCACACCGGAGCGCAGAAGGTGGTGTTCCTGTGCTTCACCGAACCGGTGAGCATGTCCCCCGAGGACATGAGGCCCCATCTCGACGAGCACAAGGCGTGGCTGACCGAACTGGAACGCGCCGGCGAACTGCTCTTCGCCGGCCCGATGCTCGACGACGACTACCGCTACTCCGGTGCCGGACTGCTGGTTCTCCGGGCGGACTCGGTGACCGAAGCCAAGGACATCGCCGACCGTGACCCCTTCCACGCCCGGGGAATCCGCAAGTACCGGATCGTGCCGTGGCAGATCAATGAGGGAAGCGTGGAGGTCCGGCTGACGCTGTCCGACGGTCGTTTCACGCTCGCCTGAAGTAAGTACTCGACCGTCTGATCAGGAGGTTCATCATGGATATCGGGTTGCTCGTGGTGCGGGCGGTGCTCGGATTCGTTTTGTACGCCCACGCCACGCAGAAGGCGGTGGGGTGGTTCCACGGGCCGGGCATGGCGAAGGCCGCCGCGATCTTCGAAGGCCTCGGTCAACACCCTGGACGGCGAATGGCCGCCACGGCTGTGCTGTGCGAACTGGTCGCCGCCGTCCTCCTCGCCGTGGGACTCGCCACTCCGCTCGGCGCCGCCGTCGGTGCGGGCACGATGCTGGTCGCGGCCGTGGCCACGAATCTCAAAGCGGGCGCCCGGTGGAACACCGCCGGCGGCGGCGAGTACCCGCTGGTGCTCGCGGTGGTCGTCGTGGCGCTCGGTTTCACCGGTCCTGGGCGCTGGTCGGTGGACGCTGTTCTCGGAGTGCCGTCCGCCGCCGGAGATGTCCGCATCGGTCTGGCCGTCGTAGTGGTGGCCGCCCTGGCGGCTTCCGTGCCGATCCTGCGTACCACTCGCGCCGTCCGGGCGTAGCGCGCCGGTGTCACCCCGGAAAGGTGACGATCACCTCGCCTGTCTTCGTTTCCCATGCTTCGGCGGCATCGAGGATGCGTGGCCGGCCGGTGAACGACACCTGGGTGAGGACACCGTCCACCTGGCAGACGTGCACGCCGTCAGCCGGAACGGCGAGATCTGGTGCGAAGTGGAGGGTGCGATCTTTCCGGATCGTCGCCGGCTGCACGAGAGGAGCTCCCAACAGCTTCGCCGCCTGCGTCAGCTTGCCGCGTTCGACGAGGGAACGGATGACCGTCGACGACACGACCACCGGCCCGGCGGTGACGGCGGGGACGACCCGGGTCCCGAACCGCCGGTCCTCCCGGAGCCGGCCCGCCGTGCCCGCACCGCGGGCGCCGAACCGGAAGTTGAACCCGACCGAGACGTGGCTCGCGTTCAGCGTTCCGACCAGGATTTCGTCCACGAAGGTTTCGGCGGTCTGGCTCGCCCAAGACGTGTCGAACGGGATGATGACGACCTCACGGACTCCCAGCGCGGAGAGCTTGGCCAGCTTCCGAGCGTGGCCGGTCAGCAGCGGCGGGGCCTGGCTCGGCCGGAGAACCCGAAGCGGGTGCGGCGCGAAGGTGAGGACGGTGTCGCACCCGCTGATCACGTCCCGATGACCCAGGTGCACGCCGTCGAAGCAGCCGATCGCGATGGAGCGCGTGCGATGGTCGGCGTCGTCGATGCTCGAGACCGTGAAGGCCTGGTCCTGCACCGTCTTGGTAGATCGTTCGGACAGCTCCACAGGTTCGCCCACCTTCCGCTCCGGTGTCGGATGCGTTCCAGTCTGACGATGGGCCGTTAGGCAGGACGAAATCCCAGGTCCAGCCGTCGTCGGAGGCCCTGGCGGACAAGACCGGAACGCGACCTCACGGGTCAGGAGTCAATCGAACGGGGGGAGTCCCCGCTACTGACTCGCAGCGCTGCCCGTGCCATCTTCGACCGGATGGCCGCCAGCCGCGACCCCGACGACCAGGCCTGCGCGGCGCGCGATCTCCTTGAGGTTGCTCGGGTCGGGTCTCGCGTCGTGCCCGTCGAGCTTGCCCACTGCCTGGGCCGCCACGAGCCGGTTCCGGTGCTGCGCGAGTACGACTTCCCGCGTACGCACAAGATCGAAGTGCGCGTGACGGTTCGCCGACCCCTGAAACACTACCCCGCGTCCACAAGCCACTTCCACGAAGCAGTGGAAGGGGGACTGTTCCAAGATCGGTGTTTCCGGCCCGACACGCCGGGCGTAGGTCCGGCGGGACGGGCACTGTGAGTGATGACATCAGACCTTGTGAGTCCACGCAAGCGTGAGTCCAAGCCGGCGCGGGAGCTGTCGCCGGAGCAGGCCGCCGCCGCGGCGATGGTGGCCGAGGCGAAAGCTCGCGGGCTGGCGTTGACCGGCCCGGACGGGTTGCTGAAGCTGTTCACCAAGAACGTCCTGGAAACCGCGCTCAACGACGAGATGACCGAGCACCTCGATTCGGAGCAGATCCCGGCCCTGGAGCGTGGTCAGCAACCAATGGGCCGTCGACCTCGCAACGCCTAGTTCGGCTGACACGTCCGCGACGCGTAGTGCCGGGCTGTCCACCAGCATCAGCAGAATCCGTGCGGCGTTGTCGATGGACTCGACCGGGTAGGCGGCCGGAGCCCCCATGGAATCTCCTCGTGAAGGCGTTCTGGTGGGCGAACAGCTGTTCGCCCACCAGAATTGCATCTCGTCGGGCACCGGCGACCGGCCCAGGTTTGCCAAGCCGCTGGAGCCACCGCGGTCGTCGTCTATTCTGTCGTCTTGTTCGCTGCGCTGCTGGGAGCGGTGCCGGCCGACGAAGGTGGGCTGCCCGGGATTCGCGGGTTGGGGTGTGAACTGTCCGCCGAGCACGGGTCTCTGCTCGTCGCCTGTTCGGACCTTCCGGAGGAGCTCCGTGGAGTGCTGGTGGCCGTGTAGTACCCCGCGGCTATGGCGGCTGGCGTGTTCGGCCTGGCGGCGTTGCGCCGGTGAATGGCGAGAGTGACCGACCGCAGGCTGTGACGACCACCGGATCCAGTCACGAGCCGAACGGGTCGCAGCGCGGGAACGCCAGTGCCGGGAACTTCAGGCTGGACTTGCGAACCCTCCCGGCAGTCGGCCCGAACGGGCGGCAGGCGCGAGCACTGCCGCCCACAGCGACTGAGCAGCAGGTGAGGTCGTCAGGTGCAGTGCTTCGCGAGCAACGCTTCGACATCGGCGTCGTCCAGGGGAATGCCGGGGAACTCCAGCAGTCCCTTCAACGGGGAGCCGAGCACCGCCCGCCGCCCGGCCTCGTCGCTCAGCAGGTCGCCCATCCGCCCGCGCGCCCCTCCCCGCTCTTCCAGCAGTTCCCACAACGCGGTCCCGAGCCGAGGATGGTCGGACCACTCGCCGAGTGTGGACCACGCGGTCAGCTGTTTCTCCACCGGATGTCCGGGCAGCGTGACCAACGTGGACAGCCGGATGTCGCGGGAGGACGATCCGACGCGGACCTCGACTGGCCCGCCGGGGAAGGCCCAGCCGGTACCGGGGACGTAGTGTTCGAGGTGCTCCCGCCGGACGGGGATCGACACCCGCCGGGCTTCACCCGGAGCGAGCCACACCTTGGTGAAGGCACGCAGCTCCTGTTCCGGTGTGACGACCAGTCCGGTCCGGTCGCCGATGTACACCTGGATCACCTCCGCTCCCGTGCGGTCGCCGGTGTTCGCCAGCTCCGAAGACACCGTCATCGCGACCGGGTCGGCGAGGTCGTGCACGGTCACAGCCAGGTCGTCGTAGCGGAACTCGGTGTAGGAGAGGCCGTGCCCGAAGGGAAAGTCGACGTCGATCTTCCGCGTGTCGTAGTAGCGGTAGCCGACGTGAATGCCTTCGCTGTAGCGGACGTGCCCGTTCTCTCCGGGGAAGTCGAGGAACGCGGGGGTGTCCTCCAGCCGCAGCGGGATCGTCTCGGTCAGCTTGCCGGACGGGGTGACCTCGCCGAGCAGCACGTCGAGCGTGCTGTCGCCGCCGGCCTGCCCGGTCAGCCAGAACTCGACGATCGCGGTGACCTGGTCACGCCAGGGTGCTGTCGTCACCGTGGCTCCGTTGCTCAACGCGACCACGATCCGCTGGTTGACCTGCGCGATCGCGTCGATGAGTGCGAGCTGGTCCGCCGGCAGGTCGATGTGCGTCCGATCGGCTCCCTCGGCCTCGTGGCTGTCCGGCAGGCCGAGGAACAGCACGGCGATATCCGCCTCCGCTGCGACCCGGGTGGCCTCTTCGAGCAGTGCGGCATCCGGCTCGCCGTCTATTCGGTAGCCGGGGGCGAATGCATGGCCGGGCAGTCGCCGTCCGGCCGCGTCGAGCGCGCTGACCACGGTGGTTGGATTCACGCGTGAGCTGCCCGCGCCCTGGTACCGCGGTGTGCGGGCGAGCTCGCCGATGATCGCCACTCGCCGCGAGGGTGACAGCGGCAGGAGCCCGGTGTCGTTCTTCAGCAGCACGGCGGATTCGGCCGCGGTGCGTCGTGTGAGTTCGTGGTGCTCCTCCGGGTTCGCCGCCGCCTTTTCGGCACGGGTGCGCCGCGCCAACAGCGTCAGCCGTTCGAGCGTCCGGTCGAGCACCTGCTCGTCGACGTCGCCGTCGTGCACGCGGGGACCGTTCTCCTGTCCGGGCATTTTCAGGTCCAGGCCGGCCTGCAGCGCGGCGACCGGGTCGCGCACGGCGCCCCAGTCCGACACCACGACCCCGTCGAACCCCCATTCCTCGCGCAGGACGTCGGTGAGCAGCCAGCTGTTCTCGGAAGCGGTGGTGCCGTTGATGCGGTTGTACGACGACATCACGCACCACGGATTCGCTTCGCGGATCGCGATCTCGAAACCCCGTAGGTAGATTTCGCGCAGTGGCCGTGCGTCGATGTCGGCGCTGACGCGCATGCGGTCGGTTTCCTGGTTGTTCGCGGCGAAGTGCTTGACGCACGCCCCGACCCCCTGCGACTGCAGGCCCTCCACCATGGCGCCGGCGAGCAGCCCGGACAGCAGCGGATCCTCGGAGTAGTACTCGAAGTTGCGGCCGCACAACGGGCTGCGTTTGATGTTGAGGCCTGGGCCGAGCACGACGTGCACGCCGTGCGTGCGGGCTTCACGGCCCAGTGCCGCCCCGACTTCGCGCACGAGGTCCACGTCCCAGGACGAGGCCAGCGTGACCGCGGGTGGGAAGCACGTTGCGGGCGCGCTGCGGCCGATACCGAGGTGGTCGGGGTTGTCGTCGTCCTGTACGCGGAGGCCGTGCGGGCCGTCGGCGAACCGCACCGGGCCGTGACCGGGCACCGGATGCGTCGACCAGTAGTCCGCCCCCGCGGTGAGCCGTGCTTTGCCGTCGGTCATTTCACACCCCTGATGAGCTGGATGAAGGCGGCGCTGACGAGCGCGAACACCGCCGCGAAGAGGTACATCGCGGTGTAGTTGCCGCGGCCGCCGCCGGCTCCGATGGCCAGCAGGGCCGGGGCGAGCACCGGGGCGAGGGTCTGTGGGATGGTGCCGGCCAGGTTGAACACACCCATGCCCTTGGCGGCCGCGGTGTTCTGGTCCGGCAGCACGTCGGCGATGAGTGCGTAGTCCACCCCGAGGTAGAGGCCCTGGGCGAGGCCGGAGATCGCGATGCCGAGCAGGAAGTGCTCGATGCCGGTCCCGAAGGCGACCACGAGCATCCCGCCGGTGAACAGCAGCGATCCGGCCACGACGAACGGCTTGCGGCGGCCGATGCGGTCCGACAGCCACCCCGAGCCCACACTGCTGATGGCCACGCACACGGCCAGCACGAGCATCGCGTCGAACAGGATCGAGGCGACGTTCTTGGTCGTGTAGCCGAGCTTGTCGATCAAATAGTAGGTCTTGTAGGTGGTCAGCAGGTACAGGGCGATCCAGGCGAGGAACCGGCCGGCCCAGGCCAGCGCGTAGTCGCGGTGCTTGAGGGGGTTGATCCACAGCGCGCCGGCCAGCACCCGCCAGTCGAGCCGGCCGACCTGCTCGCGGGAGCGCGGTGTTTCGCGCAGGGTCAGCACGAACGGCAGTACGAGCACCAGACCGATGACAGCCGGGGCGAAGAACATCCAGACCCCGGCGGTGCCGATGAACTGGATGAGGAAGGTGCCGCCGACGACGCCGAACTGCGGGACCATACCCATGAATCCGGCGACGCGGCCGCGCAGCCGGGCCGGCACGCGTTCCGGCAGCACGGCGATGAGTGCGGCGACGGCCGCGTTGAACGCCAGCTGGGCGGCGGCCCAGCTGATGGCCACGAAGGCGATCGAGGGCGCGAACCCGATTCCGATCGTGGCCAGGGCGCCGAGCAGGAATCCGCCGGCGATGAACGGGCGGCGCTGCCCGAACCGGGAGGTCGAGTGGTCGCTGAGGGCGCCGAACACGGGGTTGGCGATCAGGGCCGCGAACGCGCCGACGCTCGCGACGACGGCGAGCGAACCCGCTTTGCCCTCCGGGTTCAGCTGACCGACGCGGATGGCCAGGGTGACCGATGCGGGGGTGAGAAGAGCGGTCCACAGCCCGGCGAGGGCCAGGACGTAGCGGGTGACGAACCATTTGTCGACGGCCTGCCCGGTGAGACGCAGGTTCAGTTCGGGGGCGCTGTCGGTGCCGGTGGCGGCTGATGTGCTGTTGGAGGCGAGTGTCACGGCGTACTCCGTTGTAACGTACCGACTGACTGGACAGTCGGTACGTTACGTCAGGGGTAGCCCAGGCGCAATGCCTCGGACGGACTTATCCCTGAGGCAGCTGGGCGCGCAGGAGATCGGTGATCACGCGTACCCCGGCCACGAGGTCGACCTCGTCCGGGTTGCGCAGCCACTGCAGTTGCAGGCCGTCCATGGCCGCGAGGGCCACCGAGACCAGCGTCCGCACGCGCCGGTCGGCGTCGGGGCCTGCCACCGCCGTGGTGAACACGGCGCGAACGGCGTCGTACCGCTCGACGAAGAACTGCCGGGCCGGGTGGTCCTCGGTCAGGCTCTCGCCGATCATCACGGAGAAGAACCGCACCAGCTCCGGGTTGCGGCTGTTGACGCGGGCGACCTCGTCGAGCAGGTCGGGGAAGGTTGCCTCGCCGCGGGCCATGGCCTTGGCTTCGGGCCGGTCCCGCACACTCGGGTAATGCTCCTCCAGCACCGCGACGAGCAGCTGCTCCTTCGTACCGAAATGGTGCAGCACGCCGGACCGGCCGATCCCGGCGCGTTCACCGATCTGCGCCAGCGAGCAGCCGCGGTAGCCGTGGGTGCCGAAGAGCGTGACGGCGGCGTCGATGACCGCTTTCCTGGTGGCCCGGCCCTGGTCGACGGCGGTTCTGGCCTGCGGTGACACGGATCCTCGTTTCCTGGCGGGGAGTGGTTGGCTCCATGATCTACCACCAGGGGTGAGTCCAGGGACGTCGGGCACCGGATGCGGCGTCAGCGGACTCGGGTTCCGCTGCCTGGATCTCTGCGATCCGCGGCGAACGTGATGCGGAGCCGGACGTCGTCGCCGGCTCCGCGTCGGCTACCGGGCCGTCATTCAGGGGCTGGACCTCAGGTGCCCCGGGACACGACGGAATGCGTCGGCCAGGCCCAGTCGGGTCGCGAGGGTCGCGATGAGTACTCCCGGTGACGGACTGTGCTCGGCTTCGCACGGTCGGTTGATGCCGCCGAAGGGATCGTACGAGTGCACGCAGGCGGATCCGAGGGCAGTTGCTGCCTTCGTTCACAGCCTGTCACCTTGCGCGGACTTCTGTTCACTCAGGCCGTGCTTCGTCGTCGGTTTCCTCCAGCTCGGGAAAGAGGGGCCCCGGCTGCTCGGGCGTGACGACCGCCGGGGCCGGGGTGCGGTTGAGCAGCAGGCGCGTGACGTCGGGACGGGCGTAGTGGCCGGCCGGGTCGGCCGCGTTCTTGGCCAGGTCGATCAGGGCCAGGTCGATCTCGGCCAGCACCAGGCCTTCGGCGTGCTCGTCGAGGGCGTCGCCGATCCGGGCGGAGTCGGGGCCGTAGACGCGGGAGCAGCCCGAGCCGGCGGTGACGAGGGCGCGTTGCTCGTCGGTGGCCGCGAAGACGTCGATGCCCGCGTCGCTGATCACCTGCGTCGCGGCCACGACGAAGCAACCGCCTTCCAGGGCGTAGGTCCGGGTGACGGCCATGTTGGCCTCCGCCCCGAGCGCGGGCGCGATGCCTTTGTACAGGCCGAAAGCCGGCCACGCCGCGATGTGGAGCTGCTCGTGCTGGGCGTACATCGCGTACTTGCTGAGCGGCTGCAGGTGTTCCCGGCAGTTGAGCGCGCCGAGGCGCCGAGGTCGGTGCCGACGACCTTGAGGTCGCTGCCGTCGCCTTCGCCGAACAGGCTGCGTTCCACGTGGGTCGGCTTGAGCTTGCGGCGGTGCAGCAAGATCGCGCCGTCGGCGCCGATGACCGTCTGGGCCATGTAGAGGCTGCCGTGGTCCTTCTCGCTGTAGCCGAGCGCCACGATGATGCCGTTGCGGCGGGCGGCCTGGCGGATCGCCGTGAGGTGCCGGCTGTCCACGCTGACGGAGTTGGCGTGGTAGCGGGCGATGTACGGCATCTGCCCGGCCACCGCGCCCAGCCACAGGAAAAGCGGGTACCCGGGCAGCCAGGTCTCCGGGAAGGCCACGAGCGCCGCGCCCGCGTCGGCCGCCTCACCGATCAGCGCGATCGTCTTCTCGACGCCGGCACCGACGTCGAGCCAGGCGGGCTCGGCCTGGACGGCGGCCACCCGGTAGGTGTCCGGCATGGGATCCTCCTCGGCGCGGAACTTCCGCCACTCCAGGTATGTGTGGTCAGAAGGGGTACGCGGCCGGGCGGCCGCGCATGGTGATCCAGCGCGTCTCGGTGAACGCCTCGATGTTCGCGGCGGCCCCGCCGAACCGGCTCCCGGTGCCGGAGGCGCCGGTTCCCCCGAACGGGGCCACCGCCTCGTCGCCGACCGTCTGGTCGTTGATATGCACGATGCCGGTGGGGATGCGCCCGGCGAGCGCGAGGCCGGCGGCCGCGTCGGCGGTGGCGATGCCGAGGCTCAGGCCGTACTCGCTGTCCGCGGCGAGCTGGACCGCCTCGTCGGCGTCGACGAAGGAGAGCACCGGAGCGACCGGGCCGAACACCTCCTCGCGGTAGGCGGGCATGTCCGGGCTCACTCGTGCGAGCACGGTGGGCCGGTAGAACAAGTCGCGGTAGGTACCGCCGGCGGCCAGCTCGGCCCCGGCCGCCACAGTGGATTCGACCAGCCGGTGGATCTTGTCCCGCTGGCCGGCGTCGATGATCGGGCCGAGTGCCACCTGCTCGCCGGCCGGATTTCCGACGGGGAGCGCCTCGGCCTTCGCGGCCAGCTTGTCCACATAGGCCTCGAGCAGGCTCTCGTGGACCAGGTGCCGACCGGTGGTCATGCAGATCTGCCCGGAGTGCAGGTAGGAACCCCAGGCGCCCAGCCCCACGGCGGCGTCGAGATCGGCGTCCTCCAGCACGATGGCGCGGAGTTTCCCCCGAGCTCCAGGTGGGCGCGCTTGAGGTGCCGGGCGGCCAGTTCGCCGACGCGGCGGCCCGCCGCGGTCGAGCCAGTGAACGAGATGACCCGCACGCACGGATCGACGACCAGCGCCTCCCCTGTCTCGGCGCCCCCGGGAAGGACGTGGAACAGACCGGCGGGTAGGCCCGCCTCCTCGAAGATCCGGGCGAGGGCGACGCCGCCGGACACGGCGGTCCTGGGGTCGGGCTTGAGGATCACCGCGTTGCCGAGGGCGAGCGCGGGTGCGACCGAGCGGATGGACAGGATCAGCGGGAAGTTGAAGGGCGCGATCACCCCGACCACGCCCGCGGGGACGCGGCGGGTGAACGACAGCCGGTCGAAGGCGGTGGGCAGCACCTCGCCCACCGGTGTCGAGGCCAGCGCGGCGGCCTCGAAGCATTCCTGCGCCGCGGTGTCCGTCTCCACCGCGGCCTTGGGCGGGATCGACCCGGCTTCGCGGATCAGCCAGTGCTGTACCGCGTCGGCGTGCCGCTGGAAGAGCTCTCCGGCGCGGCGCAGGACGGCGGCCCGCTCGTGGTATCCCGCGGCGGCCCAGGCGCGCTGGGCTTCCGCCGCCGAGGCCGCGGCGCGGGCGACGTCCGTGGCGTCGGTGAGGCCGATCCGGGCCAGCTCGGCGCCGGTGGCCGGCTCGGTGACGGGAGCGTCGCGGGTGGACACTCGCCAGCCGTCGCTGAAGAAGCTTCCGGCCCAGCCGGCCGGATCGAGCAGGGAGTCTGCTGTGGACATCGTCGTTGAGTCCCTTCGAGGTCAGGCTTGGTGGAGTTCGGCGACGGTCTGCTCGACGCGCGCCGCGGCGGAGTTCATGCCGACGCGCTCGTCGGCTGTGAGGTCCCATTCCTCGATCCGGGCGACGCCTTTGCGGCCGAGCACGACCGGCACGGAGAGGCTCACCCCGGCGATCCCGTACTCGCCGTCGAGGACGACCGAAGCCGGTAGCAGGGTGCCGGATTCGGTGGCCATCGCCTCGACCATGCGGGCGGTGCCGAGCCCGGTGGTCCAGGTCGACGTGCGTCCCGAGTCGAGGGCGACGTGGCGCTGGTACCACGTGTCGGCGTAGGTCTGGGCCGCGGTGCGCTGACCGGCGGTCAGGGTGACCGGCTGCCCGCCCACTGTGACGCGGCTGTACAGCGGCACCTGACCGACACCGTGCTCGCCGAGCATCCACGCACCGACGTCGCGGGGATGCCGGTCCAGCGCCTGGCCGATCCCGGTGCGCAGCCGCAGGCTGTCGTTGAGGGTGTAGCCGACGAGCCGATGCCGGGGCAGCCAGCCCTGCCGGTGCACGTGCGTGATCAGCGGATCGACCGGGTTGGTCAGCATCAGCACCACGCCGGCGAACCCCGAGCCGGCCAGCGGCGCCAGCACCTCGTCGACGATGCGCGCGTTGTCGGCGAGGAAGACCAGTCGAGAACTGTTGAGTCGCAAGGGAACCGCGGCGCTGAGCACGACGACGTCGGCGTCGATGGCGTCCTCGGCCGTGCCGCCGCGGACCGTCGTCGCGTTCCGTCCCAGCGCGGCTGCGTTCTCCAGGTCCATGGTGTGGCTGGTGATCATGTGGGGTCTGGTGTCGACCAGTACCACCTCGTAGGTGCCCGCGGCGGAGAGCAGGTTGAAGGCGGCCGACGAGCCGATCCCGCCGGCGCCTCCGATGATGACTACCTTCACCGGTATCCCTTCCCGTGGTGCGTTCGTGCGCGGTAGTGGTCGCCGGGCTCGACGGCCACTTCGAGGAGCAGGGGTTCCCGGCGGCCGGCCAGCGTCGGGAGCACGGTGTCCAGCGTCGCCAGGAGGTTCGGATGGTCCTCGACGCGCTCGGCGGGGCACCCGAAGCCGCGGGCCAGCGTCGTGACGCTCACTTCGGTGAACGGGGGCCACGCGGGTACGGCCGCGCCGGCCTGTTCCGACAACCGGTCCATGATCGCGTAGCGGCCGTTGGCCAGCACGACGAACAGCGCGCCAACACGGTAGTGCCAGGCGCTCCACAGCGCCTGGATCGAATACAGCGAAGCGCCGTCGCCGAGGACCGCGACCACCGGGCGGTCGGGTCCGGCCAGCCGCACGCCGATCGCGGCGGGGAGGGCGAACCCGAGCCCGCCCATGGCCGCGCTGAGGAAGCCGAGTGGCGCGCGGGCGGGGACGAGCGCGTGCAGGTCCGGTCGGCTGGACGGGGTCTCCTCGAGGAGGACGGCGTCGTGCGGCAGCCGCTCCGCCAGCGCGTCGAGCACGTGCACCGCGCGCAGCGGATCCCCGGGGCCAGGCCTGGACGGGCGGGGGCGTCGGAGAGCCTCGCGCGCGGGTCCGGAGGCTGCGGGCAACCGCCGCGTCAGCAGAGCGACGGCCTCGGCCGGGTCGGCGACGACGGCCACGTCGGCGGGGCTGCGGTGCGCTTCCGCCGGGTCGTCGGTGATGACCGCGAGCCGGGTGCCCGACTCGACGAAGGCGCCGGATTCGTAGGGGTACTGCCGGAACGCCGGCGCCCCGACCGTGAGCACCACGTCGTGGGCGGCCAGAGCCTTCCGCAGTCCCGACCGTGCGGCAGGCAGGTGCCCGGCGAACAGCCGGTGGTCCTGGGGGAAGCCGGCGCGGGCACCGAAAGCTTCCTGCCACACCGGGCAGTCCAGCCGCTCGGCCAGCCCGGTCAGCGCGGCCCAGCCGGCCGGGGAGTCGTTGCCCGCGCCTGCGACGACGACCGGTGCGGTCGAGCCTTCGAGCAAGGCCGCGACTTCGGCCAGGGCCGCGTCGTCGACACCACGTCCACGATGGAGGGTCGCGGGCGCGGTGAAGGGCGCGTCGAGGTCGGCCTCGGCGTCCCAGTCGGCCATGGGGACGACAACGATCGCGGGGCCGCGGGCGTCGCGTGCTTCGTGCCACGCCCGGGCGAGTGCGGCCGGCACGTCCTGGGGCCGCTCCGGCTGGTGCTGCCAGACCGGGTACTCCCCGGCGAGGCCGTGCAGTCGCCCGGCGAGGAACGGTTCCGCGGCCAGGTGCCTGCGGTCCTGCTGCCCGACGACGACCACCAGCGACGCGCGGTTCACGCGGGCCGTGGCCAGCGCGCCGACGGCGTTGCCGAGCCCGGCGGTGGTGTGCAGCAAGGCCAGCGCGGGCCGGCCGGTGCGCAGCGCGTACCCCGTCGCGATGCCGATCACGGACGCCTCGTGCAGGCCGAGCACGAAGTCCAGATCGGATGGCAGGCCGGCGAGCAGGGACACCTCGGTGGAACCGGGATTGGCGAACAAGGTGGTGAGCCCGAACCGGCGCAGCACCTCGAAGCTGACGTCCTTCACCGTTGGCACAGCCGCGATCCCTTCCCAAGCGGTCAGCGGGGGAGCGCAGACGCTAAGACGTGGCCGGGCACGGTGACAACGCCCTGGTTCGCAATGCGAAACGGCTCAGTTCACGCCGGGCACGATCGCGCCCGTGGACAGCGCGGCGCGCACGCGGCCGGTGATGACACGCGCGGTGTCCAGGACAGCGTCGACCGCGGCGCGGCCCGGACGTTCGACGGTGAATGCGATCGCGACCGCCGCCACCGCGGTGTCCGGTCCGGACGTCACAGGGGCGGAGATGGTGGCCAGCCCGGGGATGACCTCGTTCGCGGTGCTGGCGAAGCCGGCTTCGCGGGCATTCGCGACTTCGGGCCGCTCGCCTTCCCGAGGCGGTTCGGCGGCGAGCATCGCGATGCCGGGCGCGCCGCGGGTGAGCGGATGCCGGTCGCCGGGTGTGTAGACGGCGCGCGAGCGGGTGCTTTCCACCTCGACGGAGACCAGGGTGACCGCTTCGTCGCCGTCGCGGACGACGAAGAAGGCGGTGAGGCCGACCCGCGCGGCGAGCTTGGCGATCTCGGGCTTGGCGATCCGCTGCAGCACCGGCAGCGTGCGGCGGCCGAGGGACTGCGCCCGCGTACCGAGCGTGTACCCCTGCGGTGTGTGCGTGACGAGCCGGTGGTCCTGCAGGGTCCGCAGCAGGCGGTAGACGATCGAGCGATGCAGCCGCATTTGCTCGGCCAGCTCGGCCAACGGGAGCGGGACGTGGGACAGCGCGATCAGTTCGAGCAGCCGCAAGCCCCGGTCCAGGGTTTGCACGGACGGTCGCGGCGGGTCCTGGGCCGGCAGCGGTGGAACACCCTCGGCGGGCGGATGCGCCATCCGCGCACTCTACCCCGGAAGCGCTTCGGACAGGAGCCGCTCGATGCCCACCGGCAAAGACGAGGTGCTGGCGGGCACGGTCACGCCGGGCAGGCCGGCGATGCTGCCCGGGCCGGTGTTGCGGATGTAGGTTTCGAACGTGGGCAGCCGCCGGCCGTCCAGCACCACTTCGGCGGTGTCGCGGTCGAGCCGGCCGGCAGCGGCGTGGTGGGGAAAACCAACGCGGTCGCCCCCGACGTGGCGAACATCCGCCGGTGATGGGCGACGAGCCGCTCCTCGCGCAGCCGCAGTGCTCGTTCACAGGCTTCAGCGGTGATCGCACCGGGCGCACCGTCCACGATGGAGTGCTCGAAGATGCCCCGGACGTCGGGACTGGCGATCCGGCTCGCGAACTCCGCCGGCCGGGTCCCGGTCGCCGCCGCCAGGTAGCCGGCAGCGAGCGGGCCGCCTCATACAAGGTGACCGGGAAGCCGATGTCGCGCCGGCGGAACTCGTCGCCGATGGGGAGCCTTACCGGCTGCTGGCCCGGCGTACTGTCCAGGCGCTCATCGGCGGCTACTTGCACACCGTGCCGGGAATGCCTCCTTCGATCGGGGTACTGGGGCAGGGGTGCTACAACAAGCTCATCGGGCTGGCAACCGCAGGCGCGGCACCGCGCGGTTGCCGCGCCAGTGCAGGACGGCCGTGCCGGGCTCGGGCTGAAGTTCTCGCCCTCGAATTCATGCCACGCGGTGTCCGGTGAACGCTGTCGGGCCGGGCGATGAGGACGCCGCGGCGCCTCGCCGAGTCTCCGGGGAAAGCGCGTTCGCGCGCGGAAGCAGGCGCGAGGATCTGGTGATCGCCGATTCTTCGGTCGCTCGTGTCGACGCAGGCGCTGCGTACGAGACGCTGCAACAGCCCGGCATCTCCGATCGCTGTCACCGCGCTGATCGTGCGTGAAACGGCCACAGCCGCGCCGCGCGTGGTTGCGTTCCGCCTCGACGGGCTCCGAGCCGGGGCACCGGTCTCCCGGGTCAGCAGGCTGAGGACCGCTCGTCGTACTCGTGTTGCGCGGCGATGACCTCGCCGCTGTGCTCGATCGTCCACCTGTGCAGGCAGATGAACGGTCCGCGGAAAGACTCGCCCAGGGGCGTGAGGGAATACTCGACGCCGATCGGCGAGGTCTCGAGCACCCGGCGCCGGATCAGGCCGTTGCGTTCCAGCCGACGCAGCGTCTGGGTCAGTACCCGCTGCGTCACGCCGTCCAGTTGCCGCTTGATCTCGTTGAACCGGGTCGGCTCTTCCAAAACCTGCATCGCCATCATCGACCACTTGTCAGCGACTTGATCGAGGATCGGGCGACTCGGGCAGTCGGCGCTGAACCGCGGAGCCTCGGCGGCCGGGGCGGGCGAGGTGGTGTCCATGGGGATCCTTAGTGCTCGGAAAGTGCGTTATTGATCATTCGTGACGTGTGGACCAGGGTAGGTATACATCGCAAACTTACCGGCTCGACGACAACCTAGGGGAACCGTGAACCTGGACACGTACACGACACTCGGTGTCACCATCGACGCAGGGGTGGCATGGATCACCCTGGACAACCCGCCCGTGAACGTCCTCGGCGGGACCTTGATCCGCGAACTGCACGAGGTGCTCGACACGTTGCGTGACGACCGCTCGGTCCGCGTCATCGTCTTCTCCAGCGCCAACTCGGAGTTTTTCCTCGCTCACGTCGATATCCACATCCTCGACCAGATGGAAGAACTACACGAGATCGCCGACCGGAACCCGGATGCCAACCTGTTCCAGGGGGTCGGTGAACTGCTCCGTCACCAACCGCAGGTCACGATCGTCAAGCTCGCCGGCAAGGCTCGTGCCGGCGGCGCCGAGTTCGTCGCGGCGGCCGATCTGACCTTCGCCGCGAGGGAGACCGCAGGTCTCGGCCAGACCGAGGTGCTGATGGGCATCGTTCCAGGTGGCGGGGGAACGCAGTACCTGCGCGAACGGGTCGGGCGCAACCGGGCTCTCGAACTGCTGCTCACGGCGGACCTGGTGGACGCCGACACGGCCGCCGCCTACGGCTGGATCAACCGCGCGGTGCCTGCGGCTGAACTCGACGCGGTCGTCGACCAGGTGGCGAAGAAGATCGCCGCGCTTTCACCGGAGCTCATCGCCGCAGCGAAGAGGCTGGTCCCGCCGGCGGATCTGGCTGACGGTTTGAAGGCGGAGCACGCCGCATGGGCCGAATTGGTGAGCGGAAGCCTGCCCGCGCAGCTCATGACGCTGGCCTTGGAGCACGGCGTGCAGACACCGGAGGGTGAGCGCGACCTGGAGTCGGTCATGCGCGACGTCGCAGCCACTCTCTAGCGCCAGGCCTGCAAGCCCGGCGCCCACATCAGAACCATTTGGAGAATACCGACGATGAAGGCAGCTTTCTTCACCGCAAACGGCCCCGCGAAGACCGTGCTGCAGGTGCTCGACGTCGCGCGACCGGAACCCGGCCCCGGCCAGGTGCGCGTTCGCGTCGCGCTTTCCGCGATCAACCCCGGTGACATGTGGATGCGGACGAACTCCTCACCTGAGGACTTCGGGCCTGTCGGGGAGCGCCATGGCCGCATCCCGCACCAGGACGGCACGGGTGTGATCGATGCGGTCGGCGCGGGTGTCGACACCGGCCGGATCGGTGAACGCGTGTGGATCTGGATGGCCGGTTCCGGCACGCCGTGGGGGACCGCCGCCCAATGGACCGTGGTGCCGTCGGAACAAGCGGTCCGGTTGCCGGAAGGGACGTCCGACGAACTGGGCGCCAGTTTGGGCATCCCGGCGATGACCGCGCATTGGTGCCTGCACGCCGACGGCTCGCCGAAGGGCCGCACGGTGCTCGTCGCGGCCGGAGCGGGCGCCGTCGGCCACTACGCGATCGAACTCGGCAAGATCGCCGGCGCGCGGATCGTGACCACTGTCAGCGGACCGGAGAAGGCGGCGCTCGCCCGTGCCGCCGGTGCGGACCTCGTCGTGAACTACCGGGACGCCGACGCGGCGCGGCAGATTCTCGACGCGACCGGCCCCGTCGACCGGATCATCGAGGTCGCGCTGACCGACAACCTGGAGCTTGACCTGGCCGTCGCCGCTGCAGGGGCGACGATCGTGACTTACGCGGCGCAACCGGTGGACCCGACGCTGCCGGTGTTCCGGCTGATGTGGCCGAACCTCGTGCTGAGGTTCGCGTTGTTCCTCACCGAACCGCGGGACGCACTCCTGCACGCGGCCACGGAGATCACCTCGGCGCTGGAGCGGAACCTGCTCTCGCCTCTGCCGGTCCACTCCTTCGGCCTCGAGGACGTGGCGGCCGCGCACGAAGCAGTCGAGAACGGTATCACCGGCAAGGTCGTACTCGACTTGCGCTGACGAATGACGCCGGCGTTTCCAGGCGACCGGGTGCAGTCGGCTGCGCCGCCGGGAAGGCCGGGACTTCCCGATTGGTGATCAGCTTGTGCGTCACCGGCCTTGCCGTCGGCGGCCGGCATGGATCTCGCATCGGCGTCGATTCATGCGCTCCGCGGCAGCGCCGCTGCCCGGCACTGCGTATGCAGCAACAGCAATGGCGTACGGCAGGCGCACCAAGCCATGGCGTCAGGGCCGGCCGAGTGCTCAACGCTGAGCGTTCGGGTGTCCCTCGCTCATGCTGATCGATGCACGCCGACCGACCGGCACGGTGCCCGCTTCGTCTCGGTCGCGCCGCTCACTAAAGCCGTGCTGAGCTTGGACCCTCTTTGCACTCCCATGACTGAACTGAACGCGGAAATCGCCCGGCGCGCGATCGTCGAACACACCCGGCGCCTGGCGGAATCGGCCGCCGCAGCCGGACCTGACGCCGCCGTGCCGACAGCCCCGAAGTGGACCATCACCGACCTGGTGTTCCGTGCCGGGCCGCCACGCTCGACTACGTCCACCTCGTCGCCGTTCATCGGTGTCTCGGCTGCGACCGGACACTGGTCGCCGCGGCGATGGCCTGCGCTCCCGCCTGGCGGGGGACCGGCCTCGACGGGCTTCGCGTTCGCCGCGGTCGTCGGCTTCTGCCGCGACGTCGTCGCGGCGTTGGTCCTGGGGTGGGCGGGGTGGCTGAGCGGCATGGGGTCCTCCGGGTGGGTTACCGGCCTTGCTGGGAGGCGGCGGCGTGGGCGCCGAGGTCGTCGAGGGTGAGGGGGTGCTTCGGCGGGTGTTCGAGGATGGTGCGGCGGGTGACGACTTGGTCCGGGCCGACGTGCAGTAGTTGGCCGGGTTCGAGGTTGTGCCAGCCGGGGTCTTCGTCCATGCGTTCGCTGGCGACGACGGCGGCGCGGTGGCGGGCCAGTTCGCCGGAGCGGGCGCGGATGCGGCCGGCGGCGCTGGCGTGCTCCAGGTGCCGGTCGCCGTGTGGACCGCCGGGGGAGCGTTGCAGCACGAACAGGTCGTGGGTGTCGGGATAGCGCAGTGCCCACAGCTCGGTCGGGGTGGTCAGGATGACGTTGAGGGCGTAGATCGGCAGGTTGTCGGCGGCCCAGCGGGCGGCGGCGGTGATCCCGGCGCCGACGTCGCCGTGGTGGGCGTCGGTCTCCTTGGTGACGAGGGCGAAGAACCGTTCGGAGTCGGTGTCGCCCTCGACGAGGTGCCGGTAGTCGCCCAACCGCTGTTCCACTGCGGGGAGGTCGCCGATGACGCCGTTGTGGGCGAAGAGGCGGTCGTGCTGGACGAAGGGGTGGGTGTTGGCCGGTTCGAGGCCGCCGGTGGAGGCGTAGCGGATATGCGCGAGGAATGTCGCCGATTCGTACTGTTTGGCTTCATAAGCGAACTTCTTGTCTTCGTATGCCGCCAGCGGCTGTTTCGACACGTGCGGCTTGCCGTCGCTGTCGAAGATCCCCAGGCCGGTTCCGTCGGGTTCGCGCCGGCTTTGCGCGGCGAGGCTGTCCGGTGCTTCGAGCAGCCAGAACGTGGCGTGCACCCGCTGGGGTGCGGCGGACAAACCGAACAGACGACACATCTCTTTCCCCTTTCCCGCTTGCGGCCGCGCTGCGGATACCCGTGTCGAGGTGCGCGAACCATTCGTTGCGCTGCCGAGCTCTTGCCCCGGCCAATCGAGTGGTTGTCCGCTTTCGCGGCGGGTAGTCCTCGAGAGTGAACGTCAAGCTCTTCATCCGTGAGTTCCCTGCTGTGCACCTGGCCATCGGGGTGGTCGGCAACGTCATCTTCTTCGTCGGCAGTGTCTTGTTCATCTGGCACGCCACCGAGGTCGTCGCCATCTGGTTGTTCATCATGGGCTCGTTCGGCATGATGCTCGGCGCGGTCGGCCAGGCTGTCTACATCCACGAGCGGCACCGCCTCAACGGCGCCCCTGGCCAGGCCGCCCGGACGCACCTGCGCGGCTGACCGCGACCGGTCTTTGCTGCGTCCCGGACGGTTGGGGAGCGGTTCAGGACGCGCTGTCTTCTGGCCGAGCTGACCCCTGAACAGCGGCGGGAATACGCCGCGCACCTGGCCTGCGACATTCACTCGCCAAACGGCCAGATGCAGGTTGATCTCAGCCGCACCGGAACCGTCGCCCTGGCCGATCTGCTGGAGTTGCCGGCTACCCGGCCAGCCGACGACCCGACCGGCGCGGAAGACATCCTCAACACCACAGCGAAACACCTCGCGGTAGCCGCGGAAGCGCAGCCGGTGCAGGCAGTGCTCGGTCACCGACGGGCGCACCTCGGGCAGGTCCACCACCTGCCGGCGACGCCTGGTTCCGCGTGGCGGCCTTCGCCGGCGATGCCCAGTTCGACGGGGCGTTCTGTAGGGGGCGCGCATTCGATCCAGCTGAGCCCGGCTCTTCCGGACGACCGGGACTTGTCGTAGCCGTCGCCCTTGTCGATCGCACAGCCTGAGCTGCTGGGCGAGCTCGCTCCGTTCGAAAGTGCCGGACGCAGGCGCCACACCGGATTGCCATGGCGCGATCGCGCCCCGTGCCCGATATGTAACTCTAAGTGTTCGACGCGTCCCTCCGCTGAGCATGCGACGCACCCGATCGCTGGACTGACAGCGGTATCGACTCAACGCACACTGAGGTGCAATTTGCATTCCGAAAAATGTATAGGGGGTCATTCATGGGTGGCACCAGCGTCGATGGCAATCTTGCGGCGGCGGGCTTGGCGGGCCAGTTCGACGACCTTGCCGAACTGTACGAGGAGTTCTCTCGGCAACCGTTTCGGCAGGAGCTGGAGTTTCCTTCTGTGCTGGCGGCGCTCGGCGATGTCAGTGGTCTGCGGGTTCTTGATTTCGGTTGTGGCAGCGGGGTGTACACGAGGAAGCTCGCTGGTCTCGGCGCGGCAGTCACCGGTGTCGACGAGTCGCGGGGCATGGTCGCGTACGCGCAGCGTCGCGAGCAGGATGACCCCGTTGGTGCCCGCTACCTTGCCGGGCCGGTGCCCGCGGAGCTCGCGGGGACGATGGACGTGGTGCTCGGCGTGTACGTCCTGCCTTACACCACAACGATCGCGGAGTTGACCGGCCTGTGCCGGACCGCTGCCGACGCGTTGCGGCCGGGCGGGGTGTTCGTGACTCTGCCCATCCATCCCCGTTTCCATCGTGACGGTGACTACTACGCGCCCTACGGGTTCCGGTTGCGCGAGTCCGAGCGCAACGACGGCTCCCCGGTCGTTTTGGACCTTCGTGCGCTCGGTCACGAAGCTACTGTCACGGCACGGTACTGGACGGAGGACACGCTCAACGCCGTGCTCGGCGAAGTCGGCTTCGAGACCGTCGACTGGCTGCCGCACCGGACCTCGGCTGCCGAGACGGACGTGTCCGCCATGGCGTACTTCCGGCCGTACCTCTCGGTGCCCCATGCCGCTCTTCTCCGCTGTGTGAAAGGCAAGGCGCGGCTATGACCACAAGCAGCAGCAGATCGCTCATCCACCGCAGCGAAGATCTGATCGAGCACGCCAGGTTCATGACCCTGGCCACGTGCGGACCTGACGGGCCATGGGCGTCCACGGTGAACTACGTGCCGATGCGCCAACCGATGCGTCTGCTCTGGTATTCGCTGCGGAACGCGCAGCACTCCCGGAACATCGAGGCCGCCCCGGTCGTATCGGGCAGTGTGTTCCGCATCGGGGTGCCGAACCCGCTTGGGCTGGACGGAGCCCAGTTCACCGGCACTGCCCGTGCCGTTGACGCCGGGGAACTCGAGGAACTGGCCGAATTCTACTACCGGCGGAACTTCTCGGACGAGCAGACCAGGCAGAAGTGGCGCCTGCCGTTGGCGGAGTTCCAAGCGGACGGACCGCGCCGGTTCTATCTGGTGACAGTGACGGCGTGGTGGCTGTTCGACCTGGAGGGGTGGCTGGTCGACATGAACGACCGCCGGGTAGCGGTCGACCTCGCCGCGTTGTCCGCGGGTGGACGGAAGGTCCACACGTGACCGCCGCCGCAGCGACTGTCACCATCGCCGAGCGAGTGCCCGCCACGATGCGTGCGCTGCTGAAGGACCACGCGGGCCCCGGGCTGCGGTTGTGCGAAGTGTCCACACCCACGCCGGCGGACGGTGAGGTACTCGTGCGGGTGCTGCGGACTGGCGTGTGCGGCACGGATCTGCACATCCACCGCTGGGACACCTGGGCTGCCCGTACGATTCGGCCGCCCCTGATACCCGGTCATGAGTTCGTCGGTGAGGTCGTGGCCGCCGCCGCCGGGACCGGCGGCCTGCGCATCGGGCAGACGGTCTCCGCGGAAGGACACCTGGTGTGCGGCAACTGCCGCCACTGTCGGCACGCCGAGCGACATCTGTGCCCGCGTACGCGCGGCCTGGGGATCCTCCGCGATGGTGTGTTCGCGGACTACGCCGTCCTGCCCGCCACCGCGATCTGGCAGCACCGCCCCGGAGTCGACCTGGACACCGCTGTGTTGTTCGACCCGTTCGGCAACGCGGTGCACGCCGCACATACTTTCCCGTTGCGCGGCAAAGTCGTCGCGATCACCGGCGCCGGGCCGATCGGGCTGATGACCATTCCCGTCGCCCGCTACTTGGGGGCGCACGCCGTGGTCGTCGTCGAGCCCAGCCCGCACCGGCGCCGCCTCGCGCAGCGCCAGGGCGCGACGATCACCTGCCCCGGCAGCGCGGACCTCGCCCGCGCGTTACGCGACCTGGACCGGCTCGACGGGTTCGACGTCGGCATGGAGATGTCCGGGCACCCCGAGGCCCTGACCGAACTGCTCGCCCACATGAGCTGCGGCGGCCGCGTGGTCGTCCTCGGTCTGCCGGACCGGCCGGTGCCGACTGACTGGGCCGACATCTCGACCCGGATGCTGACGGTGCAGGGCGTGTCGGGGCGGCGCATCTTCGACACCTGGCACCAGGTCAGCGCGCTCCTGGACGCGGGGATCCGCCCGGCAGCGGTCGTCACCCATCACTTCGCTGCCGCCGATCACGTCGAGGCGTTCGAGGTGGCCACTTCGACGACGGCGGGCAAGGTCATCCTCGTGTGGACCTCGGAGCGGGACGCCGGGTACCGGGCATGAACTTCTCCGTGGCGGTCGCGACGCGGATCGCCGAACTCGACCCCGAGCGGTGGGACCAGGTCGTCGACCGGACAGGTGCGTCGATCTTCTACCACCGGGTCTTCCTGGAAGCGTTCGAGAAGTTCCCGTTGCACCCCGTGGAGAAAGCCGCCTACCTCACGGTCTGCGCCGCGGACGGGGAGCCGGTTGCGGTGTTGCCCGCGTTCCTCACCCACGGCACCGACCCCATGCACGTCCTGCACGACCATCTCCCGGGCGAGGCCGACGAACCTGTGCTGTTGTCGCACGTGTGGCACTGCTACCAGAGCACCTTGCCCACCGTCGTGGGAAACGCCGGCTCGTGGCCCGCGGCTGTCACCGTCCTCAGTGAGCTGGCCGGCCAATGGGGCGCCGCGGCCCACGGGTTCGTGAACGTCGACCGGCTCGACCCGTTGTCGGCGTGGCTGGACCGGGCCGGTCATACCGGTGTGGACATCGAGGTCGGTTGGGGCACCGACCTTTCCGGCTGTCCCAGCATCGACGTGTACCTCGGCAGGCTGAGCGCCAAGCGCCGCGGCATCATGCGGCAGTACCTGCGGCGCGGGGACAGCGCGGGGGTCCGGCGCCGGTGGATGCCCGCTCGCGACGGTGATCTGGACGGGTTCGTGCGGCTGGCCCGGCACACCGCGACGAAGTTCGACAATGCCGACTACTACCAACCCGGCCTGTTCCAGAACTTCGTCGCCCACCTCGGTACCCATGCGTGGCTGGAGGAACTGCGCATCGACGGCGAGCTGGTCGGTGCGGCGCTGGTGTTGTTCGACCGGCGCCGCACGCATTTCTTCGCCAGCGGTTTTGATCTGGCCGCCTGCGACCGGTTCAGTCCGTTCTACCTGCTGTTCGCCGGCGTCGTCGAGGAAGGGATCCGGCGAGGCCTGCCGTGGCTGGCCGCCGGCCGCCGCAACCCCGACTTCAAGCGCCGTCACGGCTTGACCTCGACCGTGCTCCGAGCACACCTGGCACGAACGGGCCCGCTGATGTCGGCCAGCGTGCGGGCGTTCTAGCGGAAGGACAAGCATTCCATGAGGGACTGGGTGATCCCGGCGGCAGCGCCGGGCAAGGCCGGCGTGCCCGTGAACGCTTCGCCGGCGGAGCTGTTCGCGCAGCAGGTCGCCGCCGATCCGCACGCCATCGCGGTGTCCGGCCCGGCCGGTGAGCTGACTTACCGCGAGCTCGACCAGCGCGCCAACCGGCTGGCGAGGCTGCTGGTGGCCCACGGTGCCGGGCCGCAGAGACGGGTCGCGGTCGCACTGCCGCGGTCCGCTGATTTGATCGCGGCGATGCTGGCCATCGTCAAGATCGGCTCGGCATATGTCCCCGTCGACCTCGGCCAGCCGTCGGAGCGCGTCGCGGTACTGCTGGCCGATGCCGACCCCACGGTCGTGATCACCAAGGACGCACCGCTACCCGTAGACGTCGGTTCGCCGGCTCGGACACTGGTGCTGGCAGCCCCTGCGACACGCGCTGAGCTGGCCGCCCTCGGCGAGGACGACCTGGTGGATGAGAACGCCCTGGGTTCGGTGTCAGCGAGCAACGCCGCGTACGTGATCTACACGTCGGGTTCGACGGGCAAGCCCAAAGGGGTGGTCGTCACGCAGGCCGACGTCGCGATGCTGGCCGCTGACCGGCGGTTCGCGAATGCCGCGCACCGCCGTGTCCTCGTGCACTCGCCGCACACCTTCGACGCGTTCACCTACGAGCTGTGGGTGCCGCTGCTCAACGGCGGCACCGCCGTGCTGGCGAGGCACTCCGGGCCGGACATCGCCGCGCTCGCCGCGAGCATCAGCGGCGGGCAGGTGACCGCCGTGTTCCTGACGACGCGGCTGTTCGAGCTGATCGCCCAGGAAGCGCCGGAATGCCTCGCCGGGGTGCGGGAGGTATGGACCGGGGGAGAGGCGGTGCCCGCCGACGCGATACGCCGGGTCTTCGCGCAGTGCCCGGAGACGGTCGTGTTCGATGTGTACGGTCCGACCGAGACGACGGTGTTCGCGACGTGCCACCGCATGGTGCCTCCCGGCCCGGTGCCGGACGTCGTACCGATCGGGCGACCGCTGGACGGCAGGCACGTCCACGTCCTCGACAACGCTCTGGCGCCGGTGCCGCCCGGCGGCACCGGCGAGCTGTACCTCGCGGGTATCGGCCTCGCGCAGGGGTACCTCAACCGGCCGGACCTGACTGCCGAACGCTTCGTCGCCTGCCCGTTCGGTGCGCCCGGGGAACGGATGTATCGCACCGGCGACGTGGTGCGGCGTGAAGTCGACGGGACGCTGGTGCACCGGGGCAGGAGCGACGACCAGGTGAAGGTGCGCGGCTTCCGCATCGAACCGGGCGAGGTCGAAGCCGCACTGCTCGGCCTGCCCGGTGTCGCGCAGGCGGCCGTGGTGGTCCGCGAGGACGTCGACGGCGACAAGCGCCTCGTCGGATACGTCACCGAGACCGGTGCCGCGGCGGTCGACGTCGACCGGATGCGGCGGGAGCTGACGCGCACCCTGCCGGAATTCATGGTGCCTTCCCTGCTGGTGGCGATCGACGTGCTTCCCCTGACTGCCAATGGGAAGACCGATCGCCGGCGGCTGGCCGAGCGACCGTTGCCGCGGCGGGGAACGGCGGCCTCCGTCCCGCCGGAGGAGCAGACGCAGTGTGCCGTCGCGCGAATCTGGGCCGACGTTCTCGGCATTCCGTCGATCGGCGCACACGACGATTTCGTCGAACTCGGAGGCAACTCACTGCACGCGGCGCGGATCACGCACCGGATCCGCCGGTCCCATGGGGTCGACATCGGATTGCCGGCGATCTACGAGGCGTCCACCGTGGCCCGGCTCGCACGCCTCGTACACGACGCGGACCACACCGCCACCCCGGACGTCCCCGTCCAGCGGCGGCCACGTCCGGTCCGCGTGCCGCTCTCGGCGGGGCAAACGCGGTTGTGGCATCTCAACCAGGTGGACGACACCGACCCCAGCTACCACCTGGTGTTCGTCATCCGGCTGAGCGGCACGCTCGACCGTGCCGCACTCGAGACGGCGATAGCCGACATCGTGGCCCGCCATGAAAGCCTGCGCACGGTCTTTCCCGCCGAGACGGGTGTGCCGGAGCAGCGGATCCTGAAGCCGCACCCGAGCCGGGTCGGCCTGGTCGTCGAGAACATCACGGGCTCGGCGCTGTCCGGCCGGATCCACGAGCTCGCGGTCGAGCCGTTCGACCTCACCCGTGAGCCGCCGCTTCGCGCCACCCTGCTGCACACCAGTCCCGACGATGCGGTCCTGTTGGTGCGGATCCACCACATCGCCTGTGACGGCTGGTCGGTGCGCCCGTTGTTCCGCGACCTGGAGCACGCCTACCGGGCAAGGGTCACCGACCGGCCGCCGACGTGGGCGGCACCGCCGCTCCAGTACGTCGACCACACACTGGCCCAACTGGCCCGGCTCGGTCGGGACGGCGACCCCGAGAGCTTCGCCCACCTCCAGCTGGCGTACTGGCGCCAAACACTGCGCGGCTTGCCCGCGCAGCTACCCCTGCCCTCGGACCGGCCACGGCCGGCCTCCCCGACCAGCCGCGGCGGACGGGTCACAGCGACGTGGGACGCCGCCCTCCACCGAGGGCTGCTCGCCCTGGCGCGGGACAACCAGGCAAGTCTGCTGGTAGTGCTGCAGGCCGGTCTCGCCGCGCTGCTGACCCGCTACGGCGCCGGCGACGACATCCCGCTGGGCACCGTCACGGCCGGGCGCGCCGACCAGCAGCTCGACGACCTGGTCGGGTTCGTCGTCAACACCCTGGTCCTGCGCACCGATACCTCGGGTGACCCGGCGTTCACCGCGCTGCTCGACCGGGCACGCCGGACCACCTTCGACGCGCTTGCCCACCAAGACGTGCCCTTCGACCAGGTCGTCGACGCGCTCAACCCGCCACGCTCGGCAGGCAGGCACCCCCTGTTTCAGGTCGCGCTCGCCCTGCAGAACATGGCCTGGGCGGAAATCGACCTGACCGGGACGCCGGCACGGGTCGAGGAATGGCCTGCGGGTGGGGCCAAGTTCGACTTGCTGTTCGAGTTCTGGGAACAGCACGACGGCCGTGGCAGGCCGGCGGGTGTCGTCTGCGTGGCCGAGTACCGCACTGATCTGTTCGACCCGGTCACTGCACGAGGACTGCTGGACGGCCTGCGCCTGCTCCTGTCGTCAGCCGTGACCGATCCCACCCGCTCCCTCAGCGAGCTGACTATCAGCCCGGCTCCGGCTCAGCGCTCGGCCGATGACCGTACCGGAGATCGCACAGCAGTCGTCGCGGAGGTTTTCGAGCATCAAGCAGCACGTACCCCGGATGCGGTGGCGACGGATGGCCGTGACGGCACGACGACCTACGTACGGTTGAACGCCCGGGCCAACCGGATGGCGCGACTGCTGGTGTCGGCCGGCGCGGGGCCGGACACCGTTGTTGCGCTGGCACTGCCGCGCTCCACGGAACTGGTCGTGGTCATGCTCGCTGTGGCGAAAGCAGGCGCCGCCTACCTGCTCCTCAATACGGACCATCCCACCCGGCGGCTCACGGCACTCCGGGCCGACGCCCGTCCGGCGGTCGTCGTGACCGACCGGGCGCACCGCCATGCCGTTCCACCCGGCAACAGCCCGGTCCTGGTGCTGGACGACCCGGCCACTACCCGGGCCGGTGCCCGGCAGGATCCCGCAAATCTGACCGACGCGGACCGCCGGGGGCCCGTGCGTGCCGGACACGCCGCCCATGTGATCTATACGTCCGGCACCACCGGTGCCCCGAAGGGCGTCGTCCTCACCCAGGCTGATGTGGTGGCGATGGCACTCGACGACAGGTTCGCGGGCCCGGCGCACGCGCGGGTACTGGTGCATTCACCGCACACGTTCGACGCGTTCACCCTCGAGCTGTGGCCGCCGCTGCTGCGCGGCGGCACCGCCGTCCTCGCCGCCTGCGACGACCTGGACCTCATTGCACTGGTGGAAACGATCATCGACGAACGGGTCACCGCCCTGTTCCTGACCGCGCGACTGTTCGAGGCGCTGGCCACCCAGGCGCCGAGGTGCCTGGCAGGCGTCCAGGAGGTCTGGACCGGTGGCGAGCAGGTCCCGGCGACCGCCGTCCGGAGGGTGCTGGCGTGCTGTCCCACCACCACGGTGGTGGACGCGTACGGCCCGACCGAGGTCACGGTGTTCGCCACGACCCATCACATCGGCCCGGGCGAACCGGTTCCCGGGAGGATCCCCATCGGCACGCCACGAGACGGTGTCCGGGTCCACGTGCTGGACACCGCGCTACGACCGGTGCCCGCAGGCGTGTCCGGGGAGCTGTACGTCGCGGGAACGGGGATCGCCCGCGGATACCTCAACCAGCCGGCACTGACCGCGGAACGTTTCGTGGCCTGCCCGTTCGGCCCGCCTGGCGGCCGCATGTACCGCACCGGCGACCTCGTCCGCTCGACAGCAGACGGCGCGCTGGAGTACCTAGGCCGCGTAGATGACCAAGTGAAGGTCAACGGTGTGCGGATCGAGCCTGCCGAGGTCGAGGCCGCGCTCACCGCTGAGGCCGGAGTGGACAACGCGGCCGTGATCGCGCGCCCGGGCAGCGCCGGCAGCTGCCAACTCGTCGGCTACGTGGTGTCCAGTGGTGCAGCGCCACTGGACCTCGACGCCGTGCTTCGCAGGCTTACCGGCACACTCCCGGGATATCTGGTGCCTTCGGCACTGGTGCAACTGGGCTCACTACCACTGACATCACACGGCAAAATCGACAAGCGGGCCCTGGCCCGGCGTGCCAACGAGGCACAGGAACAGGCGATCACCACGCACCCCCGCGACCCGATCGAGGAACGGGTCGCGGACATCTGGTCGCGAACCCTCGAGCGCGACGGCATCGGGGTACACGACAACCTGTTCGACATCGGCGGCAATTCACTGCACGCCGCCCGCCTCACCGCGGAAACGATGCGGGAACTCGGGATCAGCCACGACCACAGTGGCCGCTTGATGCGTGCTTTGTTGCACACACCCACGGTCTCCGCCGTAGCCGACGAGGCCAGGTCTCTTCTCTTGGCACACCCGGGAACCGCGCCCGGGCAGCGGCGGGAGATACCCGATTTCGTGGCCGACGCCGAACTGGCGCCGGACATCCACTTCGCAGCGGTCACCGCGCGGAAAGCCGACCCGCGGCACGTCGTGCTGACCGGTGCCACCGGATTCCTGGGTACGCACCTGTTGCGAGAACTGCTCGACACCACGGGAGCCACTGTCAGCTGCCTCGTCCGAGCCCGAGACGACCGTGAAGCGCGCCGCAGGGTCCTGGACAGCGCTCGCAAGTGGGCCGTACCGATCACCGACGAGAGCAGGGTCGATGCGATCGCCTCGGACCTCGGCCTGCCTCGGTTCGGCCTGTCGGTCGAGCGCTACCGGCGTCTCGCCGGGGCCGACCTGATCTACCACAACGGCGCACACGTCAACTTCCTCTATCCCTACAGCGCGCTGAAGCAGGTCAACGTCGAAGGCACCAGGGAGATCATCCGGCTGTCGTCGGCGGGCGGCGCCGTGCCGGTGCACTTCGTATCGACCCAGGCCGTGTTCTCCTCCCTGGGCCTGACCGGGGTGCGGAGCGTGGACGAGGAGACCCTGCCAGCGCGGCCGGACCAGCTGTTCATGGGCTACCCGGAAACCAAATGGGTGGCCGAGACCATGCTCCGCACGGCCGCCGACCGCGGCATGCCTCTCAACATCTACCGCCCCCATGACGTCACTGGTCACACGAAAACCGGGACGTGGCCCTGCGACACCTTCCTGAGTGGACTGTTGCGCTCCTTTGCGGACCTTCGCGTGGCGCCGGATATACGACTCCCGCTCGACTTCACCCCCGTCGACCTCGTGACCAGGTCGCTGGTCCGGATGTCACTGCACCAGCGAGCGGCCGGTGGAACGTGGCATCTGAACAATCCCCGGTACGCGTTGCTCGGTGAGTTCGTCGAGCAGCTCAACGCGGCGGGGCATCGTGTCGAGACGGTACCAATGGACGAGTGGGGGCGGCGCCTGATCGCCCACACCGACCGAAACCCGGAGTCCGCCATGGCGCCCTTCGTGCCGCTGTTCACGGAACGATGGGCGCCACACGACCTCACCGTCGTGGAGTTCTACCTGGAAGAGCGCATGCCGAGGCTGCGTTGCGCCCGCACCTGGGCCGCGGTCAAGGCAGCCGGTGGACCTCCCGGGACGCCACCAACGGCGGATCTCCTCCCGTTCTGTATCGAACAACTGACCCGCCGCGAAGCCCCGACGCCCGGGGCGACATCGTGACCGAGTACGCGTGCCTGGACTTCGCCGGTGGCCATGGCATCGGTCCCTGCGACCACCAGGCGGCCGTGTTGTGCCCCTTTCCCCCGAGCCAGTTGGTACCGGAGCCGAACCGGTACCAGGCATTCAGATTCCCGCCGGGTGACACGCCTCGCCGAAGGGACGGGAACTTCGACCGCCCGTAGGGAACGGATGACTTTCCGTCACCGCGTGCCCGGGGTACCGGGTGCTCCCGCGCCTCCCGCGAAGCGGCCTCTTTGCGTGGGGAGCTGTCGAACTCACCTGGCACAATCACACTCCACCGCAGACAACTCGCGACGCACGGCACCCGCGTTCCGGAATCACTGCAGCTCTTGTCCACAGGCAGGTATTCTCGATTGCCGCAGACAACCTTTCGGCCACTGCGGAGAAAGCAGGTCCGTCATGACCGATAACCCCTTCGACGACCCCGACGGCACCTTCCACGTGCTCACCAACGACGAGCTCCAGCACTCTCTGTGGCCCGCAACGATCCCAGTTCCCGACGGTTGGATCGTGGCCCTTCGCGGCGTCTGTCGGAACGAGGCCGTCGAGTACGTCAACACTCACTGGACGGACATCCGTCCTGCGTCATTGCTGATCGGTTGTCAAGGCCCTGCGAATTCTGGGACTGCAAAACGCTCACTGTAACTCCCGGCGGGGTATGGTCGCGCTGCCGCGGGATTCTTCGAGTAATCCGCGGGCTGGCCCGGAGCACCCTCCTTCACATTTCCTGTTCGACCAAGACTTGGTCGAACAGGCGAGGCTGCTGGTGATCGACAGCTTCAGGTCGACGACGGCGGTGAAGCCGCCGCGTTCGGCGAGGTATTCCCGGTTGGTGAAGTGGCGCGGGGCGTAGACGACCACCGCGCGCCGGCCGGAACCGGTGAGGCACATGTTCCCGATCCACTGGTCGGTCTCGACGCCGGGCTCCGACAGGGTCGCGACCGTCCGCCACGCGTAACCATCGGCCGAGTCGGCGGCCAGCACGTGCAGACCGGTTCCCCACATCAGCACTTCAACAGGACTGACCGCTCTCACCTGCAGACCACCGAAGCGGTTGCGTGTACTGCGGCCCCTTGGGCAGGCGAGCGACGTTTTCCAGCCTGACCTCGGGGCAGCGAGATGCGCGAGCGTGGCAACACCAGGGAGCCCGGTCTTTCGTCGGGCGACAGGACAGCCGCGTGCAGCGCGGCGTGTGAACTCCCGGGCCGGATCGCAGTGGCGTCCCTGCGCACGGCATTCCTCGCAAGACCGTCTGGGCAGCTCTCCGTCGTCTCGAGCTGCTCGTGACCTGGAGTCAGCTCGGCCCAACCGGGATCACGCCGCATCTGGTCGAAGTGCACGGTTCGTCGCACCGGGCGTCTTGTTCAACCGCCAGGAGACGCTTTTCTGCGAGGTGCGGGCTTCGTCGGCAATCCCTTCCGAAGTGGGGGCTCGTGGCGGTGGCAAGCTGGACGGGGGTGCCGGACCTGGCATCGAGTATCTATTTAGGACAGTCCGAAGGTGTTGGGCTGCATCGTGAGAACGGCGACCGGCGTCACTTCAGGGCGTTCGTGGCGAGCCGTAGGTCGGTGAAGGCGCGGTCGATGTGGGTGTGCAGGTCCTCGGTGCGGTCGGCGCCCCAGCGGCGGATGGCGATCGAGTACGTGTCCATGCCCACCTGGGCGTACAGGGCGGCCTGCGGGCCGGGGACGCCGCGGGCCCGCAGCGCGTCGGCGAGGGAGGCGACCAGGAACGCGCCCTTGGACAGTGCCCGTTCCTGCAGGGCCGGAGTGGTGGCGATGACGGGTGCCCGCCGCTCGGTGACGGGCAGGTTGCGCTCGATCAGCGGCACGACTTCGTGGAACGCGGCCCGCAGCGCGGGCAGTGGTTTGACGCCGGCGGGGACCTCGGCGACGGCGCCGGTGAGCAGATCCCGCAGCTCGGTCTCGCCGTCGAAGAAAACCTCGCGCTTGTCGGCGAAGTGGCGGAAGAAGGTGCGCTCGGTGACCCCGGCGCGGGCGGCGATGTCTCCGGTCGTGGTCTTGTCGTAGCCGCGCTCCAGGTACAGCTCGAGCGCGGCCTCTTGGAGCCGCAGTCGCACTTCATCGCCTCGTCGTGACACGTCCGGAACCTTATCACAAGTGTCAGTCACTGATGCTTATTGCGTCAGTCTGTGACTCAAGTTAGTGTCAGTGACTGTCCTAGAAAGTGTCAGTTACTGACTTTGGAGAGATGTAGTGGAGCAACGTTTCGCGGGGAAGGTGGTCGTGGTCACCGGTGCCAGTTCGGGCATCGGTGACGGCATCGCCCGGCGGTTCGCCGCCGAGGGGGCCGCTCTCGTCCTGGCCGCGCGGCGGATGGACCGGTTGGAGGCCCTCGCGGCCGACATCGGTGCGGACCGGGCGCTGCCCGTCGCCACCGATGTCACGAGCCGGGAACAGGTGCAGCTGATGATCGACGCCGGCGCCGACCGGTTCGGCGGGATCGACGTGCTGGTGTCCAACGCCGGGGTCGGACTCGTGAAGGAGTTCGAGGAGACCACCGCGGCCGACTGGCGGCTGATCATGAGCACCGACGTCGACAGCTGCTTCTTCGGTGCCCAGGCGGCACTGCCGTACCTGAAGGACAGTCGCGGCAGCATCGTCCAGATCGCCTCCGCCTCCGGCCTCGGGGGCGACCGCAGGCTCACCGCCTACAACGCCGCCAAGGGCGCGGTCGTGAACCTCACCCGCGGGCTCGCCTTCGACCTCGGCCGGTTCGGCATCCGGGTGAACACCATCGCCCCGTCGCTGACCGGTTCGGCGGAGCTGGCGACGAAGTACGCCGGCCTGGTCGAACGCTTCGACCGGCGCCGGGCTCTGGCCGGCGCCGGCACGCCGGCCGACGTCGCCGGCGCAGTCACCTTCCTGGCCTCGGACGACGCTCGCGTCATCACCGGAGTCGTCCTGCCCGTCGACGGAGGCATCACCGCCGGCAGTGGCCAGCCCTCCCTGTTCTGAAAGGACTTCTTGTGCCCGGTACCCACAGCATGCTCGACCAGGAGCTCGCCGCCGCGTTCGCCGCCCTGCCCAAGGTTGCGAACGGCACCTTGCTCGACCTCTCCGACATCCCGGCGTTACGCGCACAGCTGGGCGCGGCCACGGCTCACCTGCCCGCGACGCCCCCGGACCCGCGGATGACGATTTCGACACTGCGGATCCCGCGGGACGACCGGACCGAGCTCGAGGTCGTCCTGTACCGCCCGGCGGACGCCGAGCACGTCCTCCCGGCCCTGCTCTGGTTCCACGCCGGTGCCCAGGTCCTCGGCGACAGTGCCCGCGCCGACGACGCCTACCACACCGCGCTGGCCCTGAGCCTCGGGTGCGTCGTGGCAGCCGTCGCCTACCGGCTCGCCCCGGAGACTCCGGCTCCCGGCGCGGCCGAGGACGGCTATCTCGCCTACACCCACCTCGTCGAGCAGGCCGCCGGCCATCGGATCGATCCGCATCGGATCGGACTCGCGGGCGCCAGTGGTGGCGGCGCGCCCGCCGCCGCCACCGCGCTCATGGTGCGCGACCGCCGGGCCATGCCGCCGTGCTCGCTGTCCCTGCTCTACCCGATGCTCGATGACCGTCTCGAGACGGCGTCGAGCGCGGAGGCCGCCTCCGAGGTCGTCTTCACCCACGCTGACATGCGGTACGCCTGGGCCGCGGTACTGGGCGACCGGGCCGGTGCGGATGACGTGGACCCGTACTCCGCGCCCGGCCGGGCCACCGATCTCGCCGGCTTGCCGGACACCTTCGTCGCCTTGGCTCAGTTCGACCTGCTGCGGGACGAGGGCATCGACTTCGCGCGACGGCTGATCGCCGCCGGTGTTCCGGTCGATCTGCACCTCTACGCCCGAGCGTTCCACGCCTGGGACCGCTTCGCCCCGGCGTCGGCCCTGACCCGCTCGTTCGAGCAGGCCTGGCACGCGTTCGTCCGGCGCGGCACATCCGGCAAAAGTCCTTTGTAGACGTTCGGTGACGGGTGCGGTGGACGTCTACCGTCCGGAGGCGCCGGGCGGGTACCCCGTTCTCCGCGCGAGTGCGTTGCCCGCGGGCCGACGGCCGCTGTCGGCCCGCGAGGCTCCGTCACCACGCCCCTCCGAAGAGAGGGGCTCTGGTGGGAGAGCTCCTCGGGCGGGACGGGGTTCAGGAGCGGTGCACGTCCTTCGAGGGCAATTCGCCGCGAGTGCCGAGGTCGCCGTCGGCGGACGCGGCCGCGACGTAGGCGCCGATCCCCGGCAGCGCGTGGTTCCGGTTGCCGACGCTGAGCGCCTCGGACGCAGTCAGGAAGAACCAGCCGCCGCCGAAGCTCATCATCCCGTTCCAGACCAGCGGGATCATCCCGCTCGGCACGTCGACCCGCCAAAACGCCTGCGAAGTGAAGACCGCGAAGACCGCGGCGCACTCCAGGCCCAGCTCCGAACCCGGGAACAACGCGATGAACCCGGTGATCGTCACCGGCAGCACCCTCTCCGCACGCCGCAGCCGCGCCGCGGCGGTGGCGTAGACGAACGTGAAGACCACGGGCAGGACGAGAACAGCCGGACCCTCCTGCAGCATTTCCTGAGTGAGCACGCACCACTCGGCAGCTGACGTTCGACCCGTCCCTGCCGGGCCCGGGCGAGCACCCAGCTACAGCGGCCTGAACGTCAACCAGCTTGCGACGCGCGACACTGGTTCACGGGAAGCACGACGCGGTCGTGATACCGGATAATCGAAGACTCACCAGTCGCCGGTATCGCCGCCGGCACCGTGACCGACGTCCAGCGCCGGGCTCAGAGCCCCATCGTGTGGCGCACCATCCGGTCGAGCAGGCGATCGGACACGAGGTGCGTCAGCCGGGTCATCACGGCGGCGTCACGACCGACCGTGTAGCGGGTTCGCGGCTTCCGCGCCCGGATCGCCTTCGAGACGACATCGGCGACGAGGGACGCGTCCAAACCGTTGCTGCCCCAGGATTCCGTGGTGGCGCGGAAGGCTTTCGCGAGCCCGGCGTAGCGGGCTCGCTGCTCCAGGGTCATGCCCGCGATCAGCCGTTCCCCCGTCGCGTTTCCGCGTTCGGCCAGCTTGGTGCGGATCGCACCGGGGATGACCACGGCGACGGTGACACCGAACGGCTCCACCTCGCGACGCAGGGAGTCGCTGATGGCTTCCATGGCGAACTTCGCGCCGGAGTACGCGCCGAAGCTCGGCATGGCGACCTTCCCGCCGGTGGAGCCGATGTTGACGACGCGGCCCTTGCTCCGCAGGAGCGCGGGCATGAAGGCCTGGATGACCGCCACCTGACCGAACACCGAGACGTCGAACTGCCGGCGCCACTCGGCCAGCGGTAGCGCCTCGATCGGGGCGTTCACCGCGATCCCGGCGTTGTTGACCACCGCGCGCAGCGGACGGCGGTCCGCGCGGACCGTGTCGGCGAGCGCGGCCACCTGATCCTCGTCGGTGATGTCGAGCAGCACCGGTTCGATGCGCCCGGCCTTCACCTCCGCGGCGGCTGCCTCGCTCCGGACGCCTGCGAGGACGTGGAAACCGTCGGTGGCCAACCGCTGCGCGGTCGCCCGCCCGATGCCGGTGCTTGCGCCCGTGACCACCACGAGCTCGGAGTGGGTTGCGTTCATGGGACCACCGTGCGCCGCAGCACACGCGAGAAACAGCCACGGCATGTCCTGGTACAGCGAGTACCACCACGAACGAGGTGCGCGGGCGCACAATGAACCGCATGGATGATCTCGGCCGGGCGCTGCGGACGTGGCGCGATCGCCTCGAACCCGCGAGCGTGGGCATCCCGCACAAAGCGCCCCGGCGTGCCCCGGGACTCCGCCGCGAGGAAGTGGCCGTCCTCGCCGGCATCTCGATCGAATACGTCGTCCGGCTCGAGCAAGGACGCGCGGCCAAGCCGTCCGCCCAGGTCTGTACCTCGCTGGGCCGGGCGCTGCAGCTGTCGGACGCCGAGCAGGCACACCTCATGCGGCTGGCCGGGCACTCGGCCGACCCGCACCGCGTTCCCCGGCTGATTCCCGGCAGCGTCCGCCGCCTGCTGGAACGGTTGGCGAGCCACCCGCTCGCCGTGTACGACGCCACCTGGCAGTTGCTGCACTGGAACCCGTTGTTCGCCGCGACCTTCGGAGACCCGACGACGGTGACCGAGGACCACCGCAACCTGCTGCTCATGCACTTCGAGGGCATGCCGAACCCCGCGCGGTTCAGTCCTGAGGACCGTGCCGCGTTCGAGGATTCCCTCGTGGCGGACCTGCGAGCCACGACCAGCCGGTACCCCGACGACCCGGACGTCGAGGCGCTGATCACCCGGCTGCGGCGGGTGCCCGGCTTCCGGCAGCTGTGGGCAGCCGCGTCGGTCGCCGAGCACCAGAGCGGGCACAAGCTGATCGAGCACCCCGAGATCGGCCCGATCGACCTCGACTCCGACGTGCTCACCACACAGGGCTCGAATCTGCGGGTCGTCGTCTACACGCCCCGCCCGGGCACCGACGCCCGGGACAAGCTCGACTTCCTGGCGGCGATGGGCACCCAGCGAATGGCCTCCGACCGCAGTCAGGGGCTCTGATCCGGTGGATCGGGCCGACACGCCGCTCTCGGACGCGGCGGCAGCGACCGCGAGGAGATGGTGGCGGCACCGCCTTCGCCCGCGAGGCCGGGGCAAGCGTGACGCTCTTCGCGGATCAGGTGGGCCAAGCCGGTCACGACGCGCTTCGCGATGTCCGGCGGCCACTCGAAGCTCAGCACCACCGCCCGCTGGTGCGCCGGTCCGTGCCGTCCGGCCGCAGGCAGTGAAAGTTACCTGCGCGGGACCGCTCGCGGGGGCGGGTTGCCGGATGCACCGTGGGCACCGGAGCCCCGGCCCTGTCCACCGCGACAACCTCGCGGTGGTGCAGTCCTTGCGCGACGCGCTGCCGCAGGTGATCAAGGACACCGGCGTGATCCGGTTCGCCGGTGATTCCCATCCGCCTTATCGCACGGTCGCGGAGAACGGGACGGTCACCGGGCTGTCGGCGGCGCTGCAGGGCATGCTGGGCAACCGGTACGGCCCGGTCAAGGCCACTGCCGAACGCGAGAAGCAGTTCGACACGATCACCTGGATGACCACCCGCACGGCCTACGTGTTCCCGGTCGACTCGACCGCCGGGACCACCCGGACCGAAGACCCCTGCGGCAAGCGGGTCGCGGTGGTGACCGCCAGCGTCGTCGAAGAGCAGCTGAACAAGCTGTCGCGGTTCTGCACGCAGAACAAGCGCCCGGCCACGCAGACCATCGGCCTCGACGACACCAACGGCACGCTGCTGGCCACCCGCTCGGGGCGCGCGGACGCGGCGGGGATGACAGAGGCCGCGGCGATCGACGTGACGCGGCGCCAGGGGGCGTACAAGTACGTCACCCAGACCGAAGCCCAGGGCGCGACCAAGGACGATCCGGCGTTGTACGTGCCCAAGTCCTCGAAGCCGGGTCCGGTGCTGCAGCAGGTGTTCGAGGAGCTGTTCGAAAACGGCACCTACGTCGGGATCATGTCGCGGTGGGGGCTGAACCGGGTCTCGGTGCCCGAGCCGGTGTTCAACGCGGCGACCTCCGGCTGACCGAACACCCGCCGCTGGATCTCGCAGCGGCGGTCCTCGAGCGTGTTGTCGAGGACCACCGTGACGGCTCGACCACGCGGCGCCGGCCGAGACCGTCGCGGTGGCGGTGCACGACGTCCGGCAGGCCGGGGGGAGCGGGCCCTCGTGGTCGGTGGCGGACCGATCGGACTGCTGATCGCCGTTGTCGTGTGCCGGTCCGGGGCAGACGTCCTGCTGGCCGAGCCCCACCTGCTGCGAGTGGAAACGGCGCCCACCGTCACCAGTCGTGCATGGCGCCGTCCAAGCTGAGGCGGTTCACGGGGAGGTACGCGCGGGCGTACGGGTGTGCGTCGGCCACCTCGTCGTCGTACTCGACGCCGAGACCCGGCTGCTCGCCCGGGTGGAGCAGGCCGTCCTCGAACCGGTGGGTCGGCCGGAACACCTCGTCGGTTTCCGCGGAGTGCTTCATGTACTCCTGGATCCCGAAGTTCGGGAGGGCGATCCCGAGGTGCAGGGCGGCGGCGAGGCCGACGGGGGAGACGTCGGTGGGGCCGTGGACGCCGGACTTGATCTGGTACACCGCCGCGTAGTCGAAGATGCGCCGCAGCGCGGTGATCCCGCCCGCGTGCGTGACCGGGGAGCGGACGTAGTCGATCAGCTGCTCCTCGAAGAGCTCGCGGTAGTCCCAGATCGTGTTGAACACCTCGCCGATCGCCAGCGGCGTGGTCGTGTGTTCCCGAACCCGCCGCAGCACCGCCGGGTTCTCCGCGGGCGTGACGTCCTCGAGCCAGAACAGGTCGTACGGCTCCAGGGACTTGCCCAGCCGGGCCGCCTGGATCGGCGTCAGCCGGTGGTGGGCGTCGTGCAGGAGCGGCAGGTCGGGGCCGAACTCGGCCCGGACCGCTTCGAACACGCGGGGAGCGTGGCGCAAGTACGCCCGGGTGTCCCACTCCTCCTCGACCGGCACGTCGGACCGGCGGGCCGGCTCGTGGTCGTAGCGGGTGCCGCCGCCCACGCCCGCGTGGGCACTGGACGCGACGCCGTACACCGACCCGAGCCCGGGGATCCCGGTCTGGATCCGGATGGCGCGGTACCCCTGCTCGAGGTGGGCGCGCACCGAGTCGAACAGCTCCGGCAGGTCGGCGCCGCTGGCGTGCCCGTAGGCCAGGCAGCCGCGCCGGCTCCGGCCGCCGAGCAGCTGGTACAGCGGGAGCCCCGCCAGCTTGGCCTTGATGTCCCACAACGCGGTGTCGACGGCGGCGATGGCGGCCATGGTGATCGGGCCGCGCCGCCAGTAGGCGCCCCGGTAGAGGTATTGCCAGGTGTCCTCGATGGCGTGCGCGTCGCGGCCGATCAGCAGCGGCGTCACGTGGTCGGCGAGGTAGGACGCCACGGCCAGTTCGCGGCCGTTGACGGTCGCGTCGCCGAGCCCGACGACGCCGTCTTCGGTGCGCAGGCGCAGGGTGACGAAGTTGCGGCCGGGCGAGGTGACGAGCACCTCGGCCGACGCGATCCGGGTGCCCGCGTCGCCGGTTTCGGTGGCGGGCGGGACGAGCTGGGTGGCGGTCATGACGAACTCCTCCGAAGTCGGGGTGCCGGGTCAGGTGGGACGGCCGGGGTGCGGGCAGGGCCGGTGCCCGTGGCCGTGGCCGCCGCGAGTGCACGCCGCGGTCATGGCCGCCGTGTGGGCCGCGATCCGTTCGGCGCTGAGCTCGTGGTCGTACACGGCGACCTTGCCGACGGCGCCGGCGAACCAGGACCCGAAGTCCCGGGTGCCGACGCGGAAGGGCGCGGTGCCGCGGGCCGGGGTGATGACGGTGCCCGAGATTTCGAGCTGGTCCTGGTCGCGCAGCACGCCGTCGCGGTAGATCTTCGTGTAGCCGTGCGGATATTCGGTGCTGGTGTCGGCGGAGTCGATGACCAGGACGTAGTGGATCCACTGGCCGGCGGTCACCGCGTCCTGGAAGTACGAGCCCGCACCGAGGCCGCCGTCGAGGTTGAAGGCGTAGCCGGAGACGCGGTTGGGCCGGTTTTCGGTGGTGGTCTTCGAGTACATCCGGGCGACGTACTCGTGCTGCCCGGTTTCGCCTTTGCCCATCCAGTGCACGTACCCGGAGCTCTGGCTGTGCGGGAACTCCAGCGTGTCGGGCCGCATCCACGCTTCGAGGGTGAACCGGCCCGTGGTGGCCGGGCTCAGCACCGGGTTGTCGGCGACTTCGAGGTAGCCGGTGGCGCCGTCGAAGTCGGCCGCCCGTTCGCCGTCGGGGAGGGTGGCCGCCGAGCGCGTGCCGGCGTAGGCGCCGGTGAGCCCGTGTCCGCTGACGTCGTTCTCGTGCCCGGTGGCGGCGCCGTCCATGCGCCAGTACGCGGCCGGCTGGTCGGCGAGGACGGCCGCGTCGTAGCCGCAGGCCGCGGCTTCGGCGACCGTGCCGCCGGTGGCGGTGAGGAGCCCGGCGGCCAGGGTGACCGCCGCGGCGAGGAGGAGGGGACGTGGTGAGCCCATCTGACACCTGCTTCGGGTTTGGGGGAACGGGTCATCTCCCGGACGGGGAGCCGAGCCGGGAGAGTTCGAGAGCGGCCAGGTCGAGCCCGTGCCGCAGGCGGCGGTCGGCGGCCCAGCCGGGCGCCAGCCGGTCGAGGGCGGCGTCCGGCCGGGGAGCGTCGCCGGTGTGGGCCAGCCAAGCCGCCACGACGCGCAGGGCCGGGCCGGGATCGGCGCCGGCCGCGAGCAGCTCGGTCACCAGCGGGACGACGCGTTCCCGCAGTTTGTGCTCGGCGTCCTGGGCGATCTGCGCGAGCGAGTGCTGGATCCGGCCGTTGGCGAACCGGGCGCGTAGCCGCTTCCGGTAGGCGGCGGCGTCCGGCACGCCGGGCGACGCGGCCGCCCAGTACTCGTCCGTGAGCCGGGCGAGCTCGGGATCGGCGATCGCCTCGGCGACGGTCTCGTGTCCGCGGGCCGGTCCCGCCATGGCCAGGAAGAGGTGCGCCCCGTTGAGCAGCCGCAGCTTGCGCCGCTCGAACGGGCGGATGTCGTCGACGACCGTCGTGCCCGCGCGCTGCCAGTCCGGGCGGCCCGCGGGGAACTCCCCGGCGAGGACCCACTCGGAGAACGGCTCGGTGACCACCGGGGCCCGGTCGGGCCAGCCGGCCGCCGTGGCGACCAGGTCGACGTCGGCGGGCGTGGCCGCGGGGGTGATGCGGTCGGAGACGGTGTCGACGAACGAGACGTGATCCGTCATCCACGCGAGCAGGTCACCGTCCATTTCGGACGCCAGCACGGTCAGCGCCGAGCGGATCCGCGCACCGTTGGCGAGGACGTTGTCGCACGGCACGACGGCGATCGGACCGGCGCCCGAGCGCCGCCGCGCGTCGAGCGCCCGCAGCAGCCGGGAAGGTGCCGTGCGGGGCACGCGGCTCTCGCGCATCGCGGCGACGTCCTTCTCGTCGACGACGTACCCCGCTTCGGTGATCGTCAGCGTGATCACCGCGACGCCGGGGTCGGCCACCAGCCGGTCGAGCTCCGCCGCCCGGTCCGCGCCGTACGCGGCCACGAGCGCGGTCATCCGGTGGAAGGCGTCGGTGTCCGGGCCGCGTTCGACGAGCGTGTAGACGTGGTCCTGGGCCGCGAGCGTCCGGGCCAGGCGCGCGGACCGGCCTTGGACGGCCGCGATGCCCCACTCCGGGTCGCCGAGCTGCGTGTACGCCACCTGGTGGGCGCGGTGGAAGGCGCCGAGTCCGAGGTGGACGATCCGCACGGGCGGCCGGTCAGCCGAGCCAGTCATCGCGGTGCTCCCTCACGAAGGTTTCGTCGAACAGGTGCGGGAAGCGGTGCCGGGCCTGCTCGATCAGCTCCGCCTGGCCCGGAGACAGCCGCTCGGCGGTCGACAGGCACCGTGATGAACCGAGAAGTCCTTGCTGGCGAAGGACTTCGTTCACGCCCGCGACGCAACCGGCGAAGCCGTGGGCGACGTCGAAGACGGCGGCGTTCACCTCGACGAGGTCGGCGCCCGTCGCCAGGATGTCGGGGCTGACCGGACCGGCGGCGAGGCGGCGCAGCTCGGCGGCGGCGTTCGTGCCGACCGCCCACTGGCCGAGCAACCCGCCCGACACGCGCAGGACCCGGCCAGCTGCCCCGCGGTAGGGCGTGACGAGGTCGGCGACGATCGCGTCGTCGTTGCCGGTGAGCAACGCGATTTCGTTCCACCGGTCGTGGTCGAGCAGCGCGCGGGCGATGTCGTTGGTGCGGTACCGGTCGAACGGCGCGGCCTTGACGCCGACGACCGAGCCGAGGTCGAACAGGCGGCTCCAGTACGACTTCGGCAGCTCCGGCCCGCCGACGGCTTTCTGGAGCGCGAACCCGATGGTGGGCAGGACTTCGCCGACCGCGCGGGCCCGGTCCAGGAGGGCGTCGGGGGAGGGGACGGCCATCCCGTACGGGCAGAGCAAAACCGCGTCGTAGCCCGCTTCGGCCGCCAGCGCCGCTTCGCGGACGGCCTGGGCGGTGTCCCCGATGACGCCGGCCACCAGGAGCGGCTGCCTGCCTTCGTCCACCGCGGTCCTGGCCGCGAGATCGAGCACGGTGGCGAACAGCTTTTCGTCGTCGTGGAGGGCGAACTGCGTGGTGTGCACGCCCACGGCCAGGCCGTCCACGCCCGCGGCGAGGTAGTACCGGGTGAGGGCGCGCTGGGCGCGTTCGTCGAATTCGCCGCCGCCGGTGACGGCGAGCGGGTGCGCGGGGACGGTGACGCCGGCGAGCAGCCGGTCGCGGACCGCGGCGGTCATCAGTACCGCCCCTGGCGCTGCTCGAACTTCGTCGCCTTGCCGAGCTGCCTGCCGCCGCCCCGGACCCACTCGGCCGTCCACGCGATGAGGGTCCGCGCGGCGAGGCTGGGGTAGCCGAAGCGGGCGAAGCAGTCGCCGGCGTCGTTGAGCAGCGCGTCGGGCGCCTCGCTGCCGGTGAACTCGACGTCGGCCGCCATGGCCTCGGCCAGCAGCGAGGCGATGCGGCGCACCGGGATCGTCTCCGGACCGGTGGCGTTGAGCACCGGCGCCGCGGGGTCGGCGAGCAGGATGCTGCGCAGCGCCCAGGCGCTGACGTCGCGCTGCCAGACGACGTTGACCGCCGGCATCGTCACGTCGACCGGGCGTCCCCCGGCGATCCGGGTCGCGATGTCCGCGAGCACGCCGTACCGCAGTTCGCAGGCGTAGTTCAGGCGGAACATCACCGTCGGTGTGCCCCACCGCTCGGACGCCGCCGCGAACACCCGTTCCCGCGCCAGGCACGACTGCGCGTATTCGCCGTTCGGCCGCGGTTCGTCCCGTTCCGTGCAGCCGCCGTGGGCCAGCGGGGTCAGCGGGTAGACGTTGCCGCTGGAGTAGACGACGGTGGGCACGCCCCGGTAGCGGTCGGCCACCATCGCCGGGATCGCCGCGTTGGTCCACCACATCCGCTGCTCGGCGCCCGTGGTGCCGAACTTCAGCGCCGCGAGGTGGAACACGCCGGCCGCGTCGGGGAGTGTCCGGACGCTGTCCGGATCGCCGAGCTCGGCGCTGTGCGTGCGGACCCCCTGGCGTTCGAGGGAATCGCGGACGTCCGGTTCCGACCACCTCGAGACCGCGTGGACCGTCGCCGTCGAGCCGGCGGCGTCGAGGGCCCGCCGGGCCATCAGCGTCATGGTCGGGCCGATCTTGCCGCCGGCGCCGAGAAGCACCACGTCGCCGCCCAAGGCCGCGAGGTCCGTTCCCACGCCCTCGAGCGGCGCGGAGAGCAGGTCTTCCAGCTGGTCCTCGTCCTTCGGAGCCGCCGGGTGGGGCGTCTGTTTCATCCGTTTCCTCCGATTCAAACGTTTGCATTGGCGGCCGTCGAAAAACCAGCCGAGGCGGACAGGGGTCAGGCCCGGGGTTTGCCGGTGCTCGCGCGCCAGACGAGGGTGCTTTCGATGCCGGTGTGGCTCGTGTCGGGCGCGGTGCCCGGCTCGGTGTCGGCCAGCAACCGGTCGACCGCCAGCTGCGCGACGCGCGCGCTGGCGCCGTCGATGGTCGTCAGCCCCGGCTGGACCAGGCCGGCCAGGACGTCGTCGTGCCCGGCGACGCTGACGTCGTCCGGCACCGACAGGCCGAGCTGCCGGAAGCCCTCGATGAGCCCGGCCGCCAGCACGTCGTCGAAGGCGACCACCGCGGTCGCGCCGTGCTCGGCGACCGCGGCGGCGGCCGCGACGCCGTCCTCGTGCCGGGCCGCGGTCGGGTCGAGCTTGGTCAAGCTCCCGCCGCGTCTGCGCACCCGGTCGGCGACCGCGCGGGCCCGGACCTTGTTGGCCCAGGAGCCGACCGGTCCCGGCAGGTACGCGATCTTCTCGTGGCCGAGTTCGCACAGGCGGTCCACGAGCTCGGCGATGGAGGCCGTCGAGTCGGTGTAGACGCAGGGGATGCCGTCCACCGGGCGGTTGACCAGCATCAGCGGGATCATGTCCGCGATCTCGCGGATGTGGGAGACGCTCATCCGCGGCGAGCACAGCAGGATGCCCCGGGTCTGGCGGGCGAACTGCTCGCACATCTGCCGTTCGACGTCGGCCGCGTCGTCGGTGTCCGCGACGAACACGCCGATGTCCCGCCCGCGGGCCCGGGCCTGTGCGGCCTTGAGCAGCGTCGTCATGTACGGGTTGCTGATGTCCGGCACGACGACGCCGAGGTAGGGGGCGTCGCCGGCGCGCAGGGCGCGGGCCATCAGGTTCGGGGTGAACCGCAGCCGCGCGGCCACTTCACGCACGTTCCGCACGGTGTCCGGGGACAGCAGCTCCGGGTTGGAGAACACTCGCGAGACCGTCGAAATCGACACCCCGGCCGCGGTCGCGACGTCGGCGAGCTTGGTCCGCTGCACGCGCCGGGTCATGCGGCACCCGGCCCGGACGGCGTGGTCGTGACGACGGTCGGGGACAGGTCCGGGTGCACCAGCCCACGGTACCCGGCGACGTCGAGCCGCCGGGTCGCCCCGCCCCAGGCCGGAGCCACCTCCGACAGCAGGGCGCCGCGGCGGGCGCACGCCGCGACGAGCCGGCCGAGCCCGGCCGCGCGCACGCCGTCCGGCCCCGGGCTCGCCGCGACCGGCGCGGGGTGCGGCGAGCCCATCGCCTGGACGGCGGCATTGCCGGTCAACACGAAGGCGCGCGTGGCGGCCGGCGACAGCAAGGGATCCCCGGCGCCGTCGGGGTCGGTGACCGCGGCCCGCAGCGCGGACGTCGCGGGGGTGGCCGGGGTGACCGCGATCCGGGTCCCGCGCCGCCAGGCGGTCACCCGCCGCCCGCCGTCGGAGACGCGGATGACGCCGTCGCCGGTGTGTACGAGCACGCCCGGGTGCACGACGACGTCCGAGGCGGTGGTGCCCACCGCGAGGACCCGCGGTCCCCGGTGGGGGACGACCCGGATCGCCGAGGTGTCGTCGCCCGGCAGGGCCCGGACGTGGAAGCACTCCGCCACGACCTGCGCCGGGGACCAGCCGTCCTCGACCCGCGCGGCAAAGAGCAGTGCCGCCTGGACGACGTGGGCGAGCGGGTTGAACAGCGGCCCGTCGAGGACGGCCCGGCCGTCGAGGAACCAGTGGCCCGCCCACCGGCTGCGCCGGTAGTACTCGTCGGGGCGGGCCAGGGCGCCGTACGCGACGACGTCGTCGACCGCCGGCCTGCCGAGGGCGGCCCAGGCGCGGCTCAGCGCCGCTACGGTCGCCCGCGCGTCCTGGAAGCCGACCTCGACACGCCGCGAGGCCGGGAGGGCGGCCAGCGCGTCGAGGTCTTGCAGCAGCGTGACGGGCGGTTTTTCCAGGTATACGGCGGCTTTCGCCTCGATCGCCGTCCGGGCGAGCGTGAAGTGCGTGTGCGGCGGCGTCGAGATCACCACCGAGTCGACCGGACCCGCGGCGAGCGCGTCCTCGAGGCTCGGGTACCAGGCGGGCGCGAGGCCGTGCTCGGCGACGGCTTGCCGGGCCTCCGTGGAAACCGCGACGTCGACCAGGCCGGTGAGGTCGATCAGGCCGTCCCGGTGCAGGCCGAGCAGGCTGCGCAGGTGCCGCAGCCCGTAGCCGCCGGTGCCGACCAGGACCGTGGCCGGGAGTGGGGTCGTCATCCTTTGAGCGCCCCTCCCGCGAGCCCGGAGAACACGTGGCGCTGCATGAGCATGTAGACCAGCAGCGGCGGGACGATCACGACGAGCGCGGCGGCGGAGATGACGCGCTGGTCGGCCGAGAACGCGCCGGAGAGATACTGGACGCCGACGTTGACCGGGTACTTCTCGGGACTGCTCAGGATCACCAGCGGCCAGATGAAGTGGTCCCAGGAGTCGAGGAAGCCCAGCACCGTGATGACCGCGAGCGAGCCCTTGACGTTGGGCAGCATGATGCGCAGGAACGTCCGGACCGGCCCGGCGCCGTCGATCGTCGCGGCCTCCTCGAGCTCGTCCGGGATGCCCCGGAACGCCTGGCGCATCACGAAGATCGAGGTGATCGAGACGGCTTGCGGGAGGACGACGCCGACGAGGGTGTCCTGCAGGCCGAGGTTGCGCGTGACGAGCAGCGTCGACACGAGGATCACCTCGAACGGCAGTGCCGCGGTGGCCAGCAGGGCGGCCAGGTAGACGTTCCGGCCGCGGAACGGGATCCGCGCCAGCGCGTAGCCGGTGAGGGTGGCCAGCAGCAGGTTCGTCACCACGCCCAGCGCCGCGATGCCCCCGGAGTTCAGCAGGTACCGCGCGAGCGGGATCTGCGTGAACGCCGTGACGAAGTTGTCCAGCGTCGGTTCGCTCGGCACGAGGCTGCCGGGGAAGCCCGCGGTGCTCTCGCCGGGTCCCTTGAGCGCGGTGGTGACCTGCCAGAGCAACGGCCCGAGCACGACCGCCACGGCGATCAGCATCAGCACCCACCGGAGGACGGCCTCACCGCGGGAGACGCGCTCGCGCTCTTCGCGCCGGTTCGGCCCGCTCCGGCGGCCGGTTCGGATGACGGTCACGCGCGCCTCCCGCGGGTCACGATCCAGGTCACGGCCGCGGCTGCCAGGACGAACACGAACAGCGCCAGGCTGATCGCCGAGGCGTACCCCGCCTGCGTGCCGGGGGAAACGCCCTGCTCGAACAGGTAGAGCACGATCGTCTCGGTCGAGCCGCCCGGGCCGCCCCCGGTCATCACGTAGGGCTCGGTGAAGATCCGCAGGACGCTGATCGAGGTGAGCACCCCGACCAGGACGGTCGTCCCGCGGATCTGGGGCAGGGTGACGCTCCAGGTCCGCCGCAGCCAGCCGGCCCCGTCGATCCGGGCCGCCTCGTCGAGCTCCCCGGACACGTTCTGCAGCGCCGCGAGGCTGATGAGCGTGGCGAGCGCACAGCCCTTCCAGACCGTCACGAGCATGAGACTGACCAGGGCCAGGTTCGAACTGCTCAGAAACGGCAGCGGCCGGCTGATCACGTGCAGTCCACCGAGGACCTGGTTCACCAGCCCGTCCGAGCGCAGCACGAACTGGAACATCACGGCGACGGTGGCCAGCGGCATCACCATGGGGGAGAACAGCAGCGACCGGATCACCGCCGACCCGCGCAGGGACGTGTTGACGAGGATCGCCAGCGACGTCGAGAGGGTCACGATCACCGGCACGGTGCAGAGCATGTAGAGGAAGGTCCGGCCGACGGCCGCCCAGAAACCGGCGTCCCCGGCGAGGGTCGCGAAGTTGTCCAGCCCGACGAACTGCCCGCCGCCGACGGTGCTCGCGTCGGTGAACGAGAGCACGAAGGTGTTGACCAGCGGGGTGAACAGGAACGTGCCCTGCAGGATCAGGACCGGTCCGACGAACACCAGCGGCACGTACCACCGGTGCCGCCGGAGTGCGGGCCGGGCCGCCGTTTTCGCGGGGCTGCGGTCTCTCAGCAACATCGCCGTCACCGCGCCTTGAGGATCGTGGTGAGCTTCGTCTGGGCGTCGGCGAGGGCTTGCGCCGCGGGCACCTCGCCGATGATCGCGGGCTGCACGGCCGACCACAGTGCGGTGGAGAACTCCGAATCGACCGCGGCCGGCAGGACGACGGTGGTGCCGTTCTTGAGGCTGGCGGCCGAGATCGTCCGTGCCTTGGACACCAGGCCGGTGCCGTCGCCGGTGAAGAACGGGTCGTCGAGCGCGGCGGTGGTGCTCGGGAACACGCTCGACTGCTTGGCCAGCGCGAGCTGGTTTTCCGACGAGGTCAGGAACTTCGCGAAGGCGACGGCGGTGGGCAGGTTCGCCGACGTCTTGGGCACGGCGATCCCGTGCGGCACCAGCCAGGTGCCCGGCCCGGTGACGCCGAGCGGCTTGCCGAGGGTGATCTTCGAGTACACCGCCGGCGCGTTCTGCTGGATGATCTTGAGGCGGGATCCGCCGGTCTCGAGGTAGGCCGTCCCGCCTTCCTGGAACGTCTCGATCTCGCTGCGCTGCTGGGCGGCCACGGAGTCGGCGGGGATCCCGCCGGACTTCTGCAGCTCGGCCAGGGAATCGACGAAGGCCACGGCGGCCGGCGTGTTCACCACGGCCTCGGTGCCCTGGTCGTTCACCAGCGGTACGCCGAGGCTCAGCAGGTAGTTCGGGAAGCCGATCTCGGTGGGCTGGAACCCGGCCTTCCCGGTGGCCTGGGCGACCTTTGTGGACGCTTCGACGAGTTCGGTGTAGCTGGCCGGATCCGGCGCGCTCGTGAGCCCGGCCTGCTCCAGCAGCGCGGAGTTCTTCAGGAGCACCGGCGTGTTGAGGTACCAGGGGAGCGCGGCCTCCACCGTCGAGCCGAAGGTCAGCGACTTCCACGCGGACGGCACGAAACCGGCCTTGAGGTCGCCGGCACTCGTGGCCATGTCGACCACGAGTCCCTTGCGCGCCAACGGCGCCAGGGTGCGCGTGTCGAGGTCCATGACGTCGGGCAGCGACTTGGCGACGGCGTCCGCGTTGGTCTTGCGCGCGGCGGAGTTGCTGGGGATGTCGTTCCAGGTGACCTTGGTCCCGGGGTACTTCTTCTCGAAGCCGGCGATCACGCCGTGCAGGTACTTGTCGAAGGTCGGGGACAGCTGGAGCGTCTGGAACGTGATGGCGCCGGTGACCTGACCGGACGTGTCGACCGCGCCGGTCTGCGGAGCGCCGCCGAGGCCGCATCCCGCGACGGCGAGGGCGCCGGCCGCGGCGAGCGATAGGAAGGCCGTCCTGCGAACCATGGCTCGCCTCCGATGTGTGATCGATGTTTGCTGGCTATGCAAACGTTTGATAGAAAGTACGTATGCAGTCGAGCGAGAGTCAAGAGCCGAGTGCCATTTCCCCCGCTGACCAGGGGGAAGCCTGGATCGACCGGCAGCTGGAACGCCTGACGCCGAGGCAGAAGCTCGCCCAGCGGCTCGTCGTTCTCCCGGGCGTCGCGGACGACGGCCGTCCCGACGAGGACACCCGCGCCGCCCTGGCCGCCGGGCTCGGCGTGCTGCACGGACTGACGGGCATGAGCGTGTCCGCGGCCGCCCGCTACCACGTCGAGGTCGCCGGGATCGCCGACGAGCTCGGCCTGCCGCCCGCGCTCGTTTCGGCCAATTTGGAGTCCGGCGTCGGCTACACCCTCGGTGGCGGCGGAACGGACTTCCCGTACCCACGCGGGATCGGGCACAGCGACGACGCCGGACTGGCGCGGCGGATGGCCGAGGAAGCCGCCCGCGAGGCGCGGCTCGCCGGGTTCCACTGGACCTTCAGCCCCTGCGTCGACGTCCTGACGACCCCGGACGACCCGATCCTCGGCGTGCGCGCGTTCGGGCTGGAGGCCGACCGGACGGCCGTGCTCGGTGTCGCCCAGATTCGCGGGTACCAGGACGGCGGGCTGCTCGCGACCGCGAAGCACTTCCCTGGTCACGGCGACAGCGCCAAGGACACCCATGCCGAAGCGGCCCCGCTCGCCCGGACGCCGGAAGACCACGAGCACCGGCACCTGCCGCCGTTCCGCGCGGCGATCGAGGCCGGGGTCGCGTCGGTCATGGTGGCGCACGTGGCCCTGCCCGGACTGGGCGTGCCCGGCCCGGCGAGCCTGTCGCCGGTGGTGAACCGGACGTGGCTGCGCACCGAGCTGGGCTACGACGGCCTCGTCGTCACCGATTCCCTGCGGATGGGAGCCATCGTCGCCGGGTGGCCGACGGCCGCGTCCGCCGTGGCCGCGCTGGCGGCCGGCGCCGACGTCGCCAACGTGAAGTGCCCCGCCGGTGAGGTGCCGTCGATCCTCGACGCGCTGGAAGCGGCCCTGGCAGCCGGGGAGCTGGACGGCGATGAGCTGGACCGGTCTGTCGCGCGGCTGCTGCGCGCCAAGGTCCGCCTCGGCCTGCACCGGGCGCACGGCATTGATCTCGCGCGCTGCGAAGAGCTCGACGCGGGCCGGTCCTGGGCGGATCCCGGCCTCGCGGGCACCGTGAGCGCGCGGCTGCCGGATCCGGTGCGAGGGCCGGTCGTCGTCGTGGGGGACAGCGAGCTGGCGCGGTCGCTCGCGGACGGCCTCAAGGTGGCGCGGGGAGAGGTGGCGTACGAGGCGCTGTCATCGCCCGGCGAAGCCGCGCGGGCGCATGCCGGAGCCACGGTGGTGGCGGTGACGTGCCCGCTCCCGGTCGACGGCGGCCGGGACTCCGCGGAGTTCGCGGCCTCGGTCGAAGCGGCCCGGGCCCACGGGCACCCGGTCGTCGCCGTGGTCAACTCCACGGTGCCCGCCACCGGCCTGCGGGTGGCAGGCCCGGCGGTGAGCGTGCCCGCGGTCGACGCCTTCGGGATCGTCTCGGGCGCGGCCGTCGGCGCGGCGGTCGAGGTGCTCGGGTGAACGGGCCCGCGCCCTCATCCGGTCGTGAGAATCCCTTCGAGCAGCCGGACGGGGTCGACGAGCGCTTCGGGGTCCCGGGTGCCGCGGCCCTCGCCGATCCCGGTGAGGAAGTCCTCGACCTGCTCCTCGAGGTACCGCGCGGGCGCCGTGACCGGGCGGACGTCCCCGTTCACGGCGAGTGTGAACCCGGTGCACTCCGCCGGTGGGCGGAAACGGAGGTCCAGGGTCACGTCGTCGCCGACGAGCCGGGCGCTGTCGGCGGTGACCTCGGCGACCGACCGCGGCCGGCCGCCGCGGGCCTGTTCCAGGACTTCGCAGGCCAGCTCGACGTGGTGGATCCCGTAGTGCGCCAAGCCGCCGTAAGGGCTGTCCGGTGCCGCGGGGCCGGTGATCTCGAGCGACGCCGGACCTTCGGCGGCGCGCACCTGCATCGCGGCGGCGCGGACCGCATCGGCGTCGCGGAACCCGGAGCGGCAGGCGAGGAGCAGGCCGCGTGCGACGGCCTCCCGCGTCATCGCCCGCGCGTCGGCTTCCCGGGTGGCGAGCGGCTTGTCGACCCAGACCGGGATGCCGGCCGCCAGCAGCGGGAGGGCCTGGGCCGCGTGCTCGCGGCCGTCGCGGGTGCAAAGCAGGGCCGCGTCCACCGAACCCGGCAGGTCGCGCACGTCCCGGACCGTCGTGGTGACGCCGTACCGCCGTGCCAGCGGTTCCGGGTCGGTGCCGTCGAGCCCGACGACGTGCGTCACCCGGCCGAGTGCCGGATTTCCCGCGGCGGCGAAGAAATCGAGCAGCCGGGCGGGGCGTGAGCTGTCGACGCCGACGATCGCCACCCGGAATCCGGCGGACGTTTTCAAACGTTTGCACAACTGCATGAGCACAGTGTTTAGCACAAGAGCCCGCACGCGAACAGCGGCGGGGAAGGGGGCGGCCATGCCGACCAAGGCCCAGGACTCGATGATGATCGTCAGCGAGCCGACCCGCGACGAGCTGGGGGCGCGTGCCGGGAGCCACGCGGGACGAGTGTTGCGGGAAGCGTTGCGCGGCGGCGGCACGGCGCGGGTCATGCTCGCCGCCGCGCCCAGCCAGAGCGCGACCCTCGCCGCGCTGGCCGCCGAAGCGGGCATCGACTGGGCCCGTGTCGAACTGTTCCACATGGACGAGTACGTCGGGCTGGCACCGGACGCCCCGCAAGGGTTCGCGACCTGGCTCACGACCACCTTCGTCGGGCACCTGCCCGGCGCCCGGTTGCACCGGATCGACCCGGCCGGTGATGCGGAAGCCGAGGCCGCGCGGTACGGGGAACTGCTCGGCCGCGAGCCCTTCGACCTGGTTCTGCTCGGTCTGGGGGTGAACGGCCACCTGGCCTTCAACGATCCGCCGGCCGACTTCGCGGACCCGTGCGGGGTCCGGGTCGTGGCGCTCGACGCGACCAGCCGCCGCCAGCAGGTGGAGGAGGGGCACTTCGCGACGTTCGACGACGTCCCGGCGACTGCCGTGACGGTGACGATTCCGCGGCTGCTCAACGCCGCCACGGTGATCGCGTCGGTGCCCGGGCGGGCGAAGCGGACCGCCGTCGCACAGACGCTCCGGGAGCCGATCGGCCCGATGCATCCCGGCACGGCCCTGCGCACGCATCCGAACGTCACCCTCTACCTCGACGCCGAAGCCGATCCGCGGTGAACGCGGCCCCCGAAGGCCTCCTGGCGCGCTACGGCGAGCGACTCGAGAGCGCGATCGACGCGATCGTCCGGGACGAGGCGGATCACGTGCGGGTGGCCGCGACGCTCGTCGCCGACCAAGTGCGGCAGGACGGGCTGGTCCACGTCTACGGACCGGGTGGCCATTCCGCGCTGGCAGTGCAGGACGTCTTCTACCGTGCCGGGTGCCCGATCGCCGTCGCACCCGTGGCCGATCCCGCCACGGCGCTGTTCGCCGGCGCCCTGGGCTCCACGGCCGCCGAGCGGGAAGCCGACCACGGTGAGGCGGTCGTGGCCGGATCGGGTGTGGGGCAGGGCGCCCTGTTCGTGGTCGTCAACGCCTTCGGGGTCAACGCGGCCGCGGTCGGCGCCGCCCGGGCGGCCCGGGCCCGCGGCGCTCGCGTCATCGCGCTGTCCTCGCGTGCGGCGGAGGCAGCGGTGCCGGCCGGGCACCGGGCGCGCAGCGGCAGCCTGCCCGCGCACGCCGACGTCCACGTCGACACGCACGTCCCCGCGGGCGACGTCGTCCTCGAGGCCGGGCCGGGCGTCCGGGTGGGCGGCCTCTCGACGGTCTTGAACTCGTTCGTCCTGCACGCGATCCTGGCATCGGCGGTCGAACAGCTGGTCGCGGGCGGGGACGAGGCCTGGGTCTGGCACTCGAGCTACACCGCCGGCGGCGACGCGCACAACGCACGGGCGGCCGAACGAGTACGGGAGCGGGTGCCGCAGCTGTGAAACCGTCCGAAGTGGAGGGCCGGATCCCGGCGCCGGCCGGGGAGGTGGCGGTCCGGATCACCTGGCAGGGCGACGTGATCAGTGAAGTCCGCCGCCTCGACCCGGCGCCGGACGGGCTGCCCGTGGTGGCGCCCGGCCTGGTGGACCTGCAAGTGAACGGCTACGGCGGCCTCGACGTGAACGCCGCGTCGGTCACCGCGGACACGGTGGCCGAGCTGTCCCACCTGCTGGCCGCCCACGGGGTCACGACCTGGTTGCCGACGATCGTGACCGCGCCTGAGGAACGAATCCTCGAAGCGCTGCGGTGCGTGGCGCGGGCGCGCGCCGCGGACCCGGTGGTGGCGAGCGCCGTGCCCGCCGCGCACGTCGAAGGCCCCTTCATCTCCGACCGGCCGGGCGCGCGCGGGGTGCACGATCCATCGGCGGTGCGGCCGATGGACGCCGGCGAGGTCGACCGTTGGCTGCGGGCCGGGCCGGTCGGCATCGTGACGGTCTCGCCCCACGGCGAGGCGGCACCGGAGCAGGTGCGGCGGCTGCGCGGGCTGGGCGTGACCGTCGCGATCGGACACACCCACGCCACCCCGGACGAGATCACGGCGGCGGTCGACGCGGGCGCTTCCCTGTCCACGCACCTGGGCAACGGCATCCCGACGACGGTGCCTCGCCACCCCAACGTCCTGTGGCGGCAGCTGGCGGACGACCGGCTCAGCGCCGGCCTGATCGCCGACGGCCACCACCTGCCGTACGACACTCTCGAGGTCATGCTGCGGGCGAAGGGGATCGACGGCGCGTTCCTGGTCTCCGACTCGACCGAGATAGGCGGACGACCGCCGGGCCGCTACCGGACCGCGGTGGGCTCCGTCGTCGAGCTGGGCGAGGACCAGCGTCTGTCCGAAGTGGGCAGTGACCTGCTGGCAGGCGCGGCGGCGACGTTGCTGGACGGAGTGCGCACGGTGTCCGAACGGACGTCCTTCGGCTTGGCCGGCGCACTGGCCCTGGCGACGGCGAACCCGGCGCGCCACGTCCCCGGCATCCGGCCGGGCACGGGCGAACTCCGAACGGGCGGTCCGGCGGACCTCATCGTGCTCGACGACTCCCGCTCTGCGGGGCTCGCCTTGGCGGGCGTCGTGCAGGCGGGCCGGTGGGTCCTCGGCGCGTGAGCGAGGCGGATCTTCGCGGAGCCTGAGGGGTTCGCGAATCACTTGAGTTGCAGGTCGGTGGCGAACTTCGGGGCGGCGTTGTAGATCAGCTCTCGGTCCGATGATCGGCTCATCCGCAATGCATTTGATCTCGGCGTGGAGTCTGGTCTACCGTCCACCTCGCGTTGATCGCGCACTCCGGGGTGTTGTGGTCGCTCGACGCCGAACGGAGGTTGTCATGCACAAGCTGGTGGTCTTGTATCCCGAGCCCGCCGATCCCGACCACTTCCGCGACTACTACGTGAGCAACCACCTCCCGCTGGTCACGCGCATGCCCGGCCTGCTCGCGTGGCGCTACAGCTTCGAGGTGGCAGCGACGCAGGGACAGACGCCGTACTTCGCGGTTTTCGAGGCCGAGTTCGCTGATGCCGCGGCAATGACCGCGGCGAGGGCGTCTCCGCAGGGCCGGCAGGTGGCTGCCGATGTCGCCAACTACGCCACCGGTGGCGCGGTCGTCATCCACTACCCGGTGCAGAACGGCACCTGCTGAGCCTGGCCCCGAGGCGCCGCCGTATCCGCGGTGAGCCATGTTCGCCACGGCAACGGCCGCGAGACCGATCCCGTTGGCGCACACTCCGTCGCCTTGGCCGCGTTGCTCGCACCGAGCCTGGCTCGGCCGCGCCAGGACTCAAACCGTCAACCGCCTTCACCGGCTGCTGCTGGAGCTGTTTCCCGGCGGTGCGAAGAAGTTCCTGTCCGCGACGCAGGCCCGTGCGCTCGTGGCGACGGTCAAACCGCGGGACATCGTGGGCAAGACCCGCCGACGTCTGATCGTGGAGTTGATCACCGAACTCGAGACGGTCGACATGAAGTCCAAGGCCGCCGACAAGGATCTTCGTGAGCTGGTGATCACCCGCGGCTCCACGCTAGTGGACCTGCACGGTATCGGCCCGTCCGGCGCCGCGCGGCTGCCGGCCGACGTCGGCGACATCCACCGGTTCGGCAACCGGGACCGATTCGCGTCCTGGAACGGCACCGCACCCTTGGACGCATCCTCCGGTGAACAGCAACGGCATCGATTGTCTCGCGCCGGCCACCGCCGGATCAACCGGACGCTGCACACCATGGGCGTCGTCCGGCTCCGTAATTCCACCGCTGGCCGCGTCTATTTCGACTCGAGGTAGGCGGCTGGCAAGATACCGGCGCGTGGCGATCGGCTTGGGTGCTACTGCCGTCATGCTGTCTTCTCCGTGGTGCAGGGCGGCGCGGGGTGCGGAACCGTGGATGGAGTCAGGCGGGGGATTCGGAGTGCTTCCGGCTCCACCCACGGAGATCGGGTCAGCCCAGGCGGCGGACCAGTGCGTCGAATTCGTCGTGCAGTTCCCTGGGCAGCTTGTCGCCGATGGTGGTGAACCAGTCGCGGATGAGGTCGAGTTCGGCCGGCCATTCGCCGGGGTGGACGGCCAGGGCTTCCGCGACGTCGCCGGGGTCGGCGTCGAGTCCGGTCAGGTCCAGGTCACCGGCGGCCGGCACGGCACCGAGCGGCGTGTCCACGGCGTCGGCGGTGCCGTCGATCCGGCCGGTGATCCAGGCCAGGACCCGGGAGTTGTCCCGGAATCCGGGCCACAGGAAGCGGCCGTCGGCGCCGCGGCGGAACCAGTTGACGCCGAAGATGCGGGGCAGTTTGGCGGGATCGGCGCCGGCGCCGAGGGCCAGCCAGTGCGCGAAGTAGTCGCCGACGTGGTAGCCGATGAACAGGCGCATCGCCATCGGGTCGCGGCGGACCACGCCGACCTCACCGTCGGTCGCGCCGGTGGTTTCCGAGGACAGCGTGGCGCCGAGGAAGACCCCGTGCTGCCAGTCGCGGGACTCGACGACCAGCGGCATCGTGGTGGCGCGGCGTCCGCCGAACAGGATCGCCGAGATCGGCACCCCGGCCGGGTCGTCCCACTCGGGGGCGAGGGTCGGGCACTGCTGGATCGGGGTGCAGAACCGGGAGCTGGGGTGAGCAGCGGGTTCGGCGAAGTCCGGGTGCCAGTCCCGGCCCTGCCAGTCGGTGAGGTGCTGCGGGGCCTGCTCGGTCAGGCCTTCCCACCAGACGTCGCCGGTGTCGGTGACGGCGACGTTGGTGAAGATGGCGTTGCCCTGCTCGATCATCCGCATCGCGACCGGGTTGGTGCGGTAGCCGGTGCCGGGTGCGACGCCGAAGAACCCGAACTCGGGATTCACGGCGTAGAGCCGACCGTCGGGTCCGAAGCGCAGCCACGCGATGTCGTCACCGAGGGTCTCGGCTTTCCAGCCGGGCAGGGTGGGCTGGAGCATCGCGAGGTTGGTTTTACCGCAGGCGCTCGGGAACGCCGCGGCGGCGTAGTGGACGGCGCCGGCCGGGGAGGTCAGTTTGAGGATGAGCATGTGCTCGGCGAGCCAGCCTTCGTCCCGCGCCACCACCGAGCCGATGCGCAGGGAGTAGCTCTTCTTGCCCAGCAGGGAATTCCCGCCGTAGCCGGAGCCGTAGCTCCAGATGGCGCGTTCCTCGGGGAAGTGCGAGATGTACTTGACGTCGCTGCACGGCCAGGGCACGTCGGCCTGGCCGGGCTTGAGCGGCGCACCGACCGAGTGCAGAGCCTTGACGAATTCGGCGTCGTCGCCGAACTTCTCGAGCGCCATCGCGCCCATCCTGGTCATCAGCCGCATCGACACCGCTACGTAGGCGGAGTCGGTGATCTCGACGCCGAGTTTCGGGTGTGCGGCGGTGAGCGGGCCCATGCAGAACGGGACGACGTACATGGTGCGACCGCGCATGCTGCCCCGATACAGCTCGGTCATGATGATCTTCATGTCGACCGGGTCCATCCAGTTGTTGGTGGGCCCGGCGTCAGGTTCGTCCTTCGAGCAGAGGTAGGTGCAGTCCTCCACGCGCGCGACATCGCTGGGATCGGAGGCAGCGGCGAAGGAGTTCGGCTGCTGCCGCAGCCGCACCAGCGTGCCCACGTTGACCAGGTCCGTGGTCAGCCGGCGCCATTCGTCGTCCGACCCGTCGCACCACACCACCCGCTGCGGCGCGGTCAGGTCCGCGACCTCATGGACCCAGGCCAGCAGGGTGCGGTGCGTGGTAGGGGCCGAGTCCAGTCCGGGGATCGTGCTCAACGTCGGGACGCCCGTTGTTCTCATCCTGTGGCTTCCTTTGCTGCGCGTGCGATGGTCGTGACTTGGCGAGCGTGGATCGGCGACCTGACCGCATCGGTCACTCGGTCGGTCAGAACCTGGGCGTTCCGCTGGGTGAGCGGCAGATCGACGGCGTGCGCGGTGATCAAGGCCCGTGCAGCGGCGAGATAGGTCGCGAGATCGAAGGTCGTTGCCGGGTCGCGCAAGGCCGCACGCAGCAGGCCGGCCACGGCGCAGGGGGCGGTGCGCGCGGCCCCACGGGTGATCACCGCGAGCTCGGCGTGGCGATCTTCGTCGCCCCAGCCGGGCAGGGCGCCGATCAGGTCGACGACGGCGCCGGCGCCGGACGCCACGTGCCGCAGTGGAAAGGTGACCGCGTCCGAGGTGTTCCACGTGGTGATGTCCGCGACTCCGGCTGCGGCGAGCAGCGGGGCGAGGATCGGGAGGTACTGCGCGCCGGCGACGACCACTTTCCCGATCCGTGAGGCGGGCGGCCGGTCGGCGACCGCGACCAGGACGGCCGTCGTGAGCGCGATCGCCGTGGCGTCCTGGTCGGTGAGTACCAGCGGCATTCCACCATCGCGCAGATCCTGCTGGACGAGGCGGGTCCGTTCCGGGTCGGTGTGGGTCAGCAGGATCGGTCCGACCTCGGCCCGCAAGGCTCGGATACCCGCGGCGAGTTCTGCCGCGTCGGCGGCATCGACGGTCACCGGTCGCACAGTCACCCGGGCCAGGCCGCCGAGGTGTTCGGCGAACTCGTGCACGATCGGACCGACAGGTCCTGCTGCGTGGTCGCCCAGTGCGCTGCCGTCGGAGACGACGGCCGCGCAGCGGTGCTCGCCGCCGTCTCGTTGCCGCGTGCCGTCACGGTTCATCGAGCACCTCCGCTGCCCCGCAGGGCTCCGTCATCGAGGATGCGGGCGTCGTCATCGGTCAGTCCTGGTACGGCACGGTCGTCAGGGCCGCGGGGTCGACCCATCCGGTGGTGTCGACGCCGTTGCGCTCGGCCAGGTCCAGTAGTTCCCGGAGCCGGGCCACGTGGAGGTCGCTCTCGTAGTCGTGGCCGACCTCGCGTGCGGCGTTCAGGGCTTCCAGCACGGCCCTCACTCGAGCCGACAGGACAGTCACGAACTCGCTCGCGCTCACCTGTTCTCTGGTCCGATGCCGGTACAGGAGCACAACGACCTCCACTCTGACGAATCCATCTTCTTATTAGTTAATGAAGTTTGCAAGTCTTGGGTTGTGCGAGACTGCACACACCTCGATCAGGCGTGGCCGCCTGCCCGAAGGCCCGGGGTCAGAGGTCGTTGCCGGCGTAGGACAGGTTGAAGCTCTTGTTGGTCAACGGGAAGTCCGGAACGATCGTGTCGGCCAGCGCCACCGGCAGCGCGGGCCAGTTGAAGAAGCTGGGGTCGACGACCTTGACCCGCGTGAGGACGCCGTCGGCCGAGCATTCGATGCGGTGGACGATGGTGCCCCGCCAGCCCTCGACGATGCCGACGCCGGATCGGGCGGTGGTGCTCGAAGTGTGGGCGAGCGCGCTGGCCGACGAGGTGTGCTCGTCGAGGTGGTCGAGCAGGTGGCTGATCAGCGCGATCGAGTTGTCGATCTCCTCGGCGCGGACGAGGAAACGGGACAGGACGTCCCCGTCGGTGCGGGAGTGGTGGGCAAGGGGGAATTCGGCAGCCAGGAACGGGTGGTCGTACCGGGCGTCGCCGGACAGGCCGCTGGCCCGGGCGACGTAGCCCAGCGCGCCCAGGTCGGCGGCCTGTTCCCGGGTGAGGACGGCGGTGCCGGTGAAACGGTCGGCGACCACCGTGTTGCCGAGGGCGAGCTGCACGATCTCGGCGATGTCGCCGCCGATCGCGGCAAGGTCCGCCCCATCCGGAAGCTGGGCAAGGTCGGTCCGGCCGAGACGGATCGCTCCGCGCAAGAGCCGGTGCCCGGTCACGTGGTCGTTGAGCCGCAGCAGCTGTTCGCGGACGCGTTGGGCATGGGTGTGGAGAATGCCGTGGGCGACGTCGTTGCACAGGGCACCGAGGTCGGTGACGTGGTTGTAGAGCCGTTCCAGCTCCAGCAGGATCGCCCGCATCCGCTGGGCGTCCTCGGGGACGGGAATGGCGAAGGCGTCTTCCACGGCCTGGCAGAACGCCAGGGTGTGGCCGACCGCGGTGTCGCCGCTGATGCGTTCGGCCAGCTCGAGCGCGGCGTCGGGGCGACGCCCCTGGAACAGTTTCTCGATTCCTCTGTGGACGAACCAGAGCCGGGCCTTGAGGTTGAGGATGGTCTCGCCGACGACGGAGAAGCGGAAGTGCCCGGGTTCGATCATCCCGGCGTGCACCGGGCCGACCGGGATTTCGTAGACGCCGTCGCCTTCGACGGTGCGGAACGGGTAAGGCCCGTCCTGGGTGCCGAAGTCGGGTGGTTCGCCGGTGTCGTTGAGCATCGGGTACCAGCCTGCGGGCCAGTGGAAGTGGCGGACCAGCCGGCGGGGCAGGGGGTGATCGGTGGGGACGATGCCGAACAGGTCGCGCATTTCGCGTTCGAACCGCCCGGCGGGGAAGGACAGCGCGGCCAGGCTCGGCACCTCGGGCCGGGCGGGATCCAGCGGGACGTGCAGTTCCACGCGCCGGTCCGGATCGGCGGCGGTGAACAGGTACACCGCGCGCAACTGGTGGCCGTCGTCGTGTCCGGCGATCAGCGCTGTCCGGTAGCCGTGCGCGAGGAGCCCGCGGGCGCGTTCGGGCAGTTCGCCGGGGGTGATGGTGCGGGCGGAGCGGCGGTAGCCGACCTTGTCGCTGAACAGATCCGGGCTGGTGGTCATGACATCCCCGTGAGCGTGTCGGCGGCCAGGTGCAGCAGAGTGGCGAGCGGGCCCGCGGTGAGGCCGAGCGCGGCGCTGGCGATCAGGCCGGTGACGAGCGTCAGCCCCAGCGTGGCCGGGATCGGCCGTGGCGCGGGCGCGGCGCCGGGTCCCTCGCGTGCGGTGCCGAGCAGCATGCGGCTGGTGTGCCCGAGCAGTGCGGCGGCGATGACCACCACGACGGCGAGCACGGCGGCGGTGGCCCAGCCGAGCCCGCCGGCGAAGCCGGTGCGGGCGATGCCGAGTTCGCTGGCGAAGGCGCTGAACGGCGGCAGTCCGATGAGTGCGAGCACGCCGAGGCCGAGACAGCCGGCGATCAGTGGCTGCCGGGCGGCCAGACCGCGGACGGCGTCGATCCGGCTGGTGGCTTCGGTCTGCAGGATCCGTCCGGCGGCCAGGAACAGCACGCCCTTGACCAGGCCGTGGCCGAGGATGTGCAGCAGGATCGCGGCGTAGGCGAGCGGCCCACCGACTGCGGCGCCGAACGCGACCAGGGCCAGGTGCTCGATGCTGGAGTAGGCCAGCATCCGCTTGTAGTCCCGCTGCGCCAGCAGCAGCGAGGCCGCCAGCAGCACCGAGACGAGCGCCATGACCAGCAGCAGCGCCCGGGCGAAGCCGGTCCCGAGCACGACGTCGGCGATGACCTTGACCCGCAGGACCGCGTAGAACGCGACTGCCAGCAGCACCCCGGACATCAGCGCCGACACCGGCGCGGGCGCTTGCGAGTGCGCGTCGGGCAGCCACGCGTGCAGCGGCGCCAGGCCGGCCTTGGTGCCGAACCCGATGATCAGCAGCGCGATCGCGATCCGCGTGACACCCGGGTCGAGCCCGGCCGCGTGCTGCGTCAACGCCGCCAGGTCCAGCCCCGGGGTGCCGGGCGCGTGCTGGGCCGCGTAGTTGAGCAGAAATGTTCCCAGCAGTGCCAGCGCGATTCCGGTCGAGCAGATCACGACGTACTTCCAGGCGGCCTCCACGGCGTGGCGGGTGCGGCGTTGCCCGACCAGGAACGCGGTGACGATGGTGGTGGCCTCGACCGCGACCCACAGGACTCCGAGGTTGGCGGCCAGCACGGCGAGCGCCATGGCGGCCAGGAACAGTTGCACCAGCACGCTGTGCCGGGTCGCGGTGCGTGGGTTGGCACGACCGGCGTCGATTTCGGCGCGCAGGTACGCCGGCGTCGCGGCGGTGGCCAGCAACCCGACCGCGCCGATCACGACCAGCATGAACGCGGTGAGCGCGTCAGCCCGCAGCAGTCCGCCGAGCGCGGTGCGTGGTCCGGCGGTCGCGACATCGACCGCGAGGGTGCTCGCGGCGCCCAGCATCAGGGCCGCGCCTGTGGCGCTGGCCCAGCGGGTCGCCGGACGCCAGCGGGCACCGAGGTAGAGCAGAGCGCCGAGGAGCGGGGCCGCGATGGGAGCGAGCAGGAGGAGGGTGGTCATGAGTCGCGTAGCTCCCGGAGCTCGTCGAGGTCGGCGTCGCCGAAGGTCTCCCGCATGCGGGTGGTGAGGATCTGCAGCACCAGCACGACCAGCAGCACGTCCAGGGAGACGCCGAGTTCCACGGCGAGTCCGGTGCCGGCGGTGGTGAGGAACCCGACCGTGGTGATTCCGTTGTCCATCAACAGGAACCCGACCAGCTGCGAGAGCGCGCGCCGGCGGGTCACCAGGACGAAGAAGCCGATCAGCGCCACGGTCAGCCCGACCGGGATCGCCTGGGTCGCCGGGGACGGGGCGAGCGCGATCAACGGCTGGGAGACGGCGTAGGCGAGCATGGTCAGGATGGCCGCGGCCAGCAGCGAGGACGCGACGTTGACCAGCGGGCGGGTTTCACGGCGCACCTCGCCATGGCCGGCCAGGGCGCGGCGCAGCAGGTAGGGCAGCGCCCCGGCGCGCAGGACGGCGATCCCCGCGGCGACCGCGCCGAGCTCGGCCGACCGCTCGTGCGCGGCCAGTACCGCGACGAGCACCGCCAGGGCGAGCCCTTGGATCGCGAAGACCCGGATGATCACAGTGAGTTCGCGGCGCCAGAGGATCAGCACCGCGGTCAGCAGCAACGCCCCGCAGGCCAGGTCCAGCAGCTGCACGAAGACGGTATCGCTCATGACGGGATGTCCCCTTTCGCCTCAGGCCAGGAAGAACGACGCGGCGACCGCGAGCAGAGCCAGCAGGAACGAGCCGGCCAGCAGTTCCGGGACCCGGAACAGCCGCAGCTTCGCCAGGAACACCTCACCCGCGGCCAGCAGCGACCCGAGCAGCGTGACCTTGACGATCCAGGCCAGCAGGCCGACCCCGATCGCCAGCGGCGCGGCGGAGGTCGCGATACCCCACGGCAGGAACAGATTCGCCAGGAGACCGAGGAACACGCTCAGCCGCATCGCCGACGCCAGCTCCACCAGCGCGAGGTCCGGGCCCGCGTACTCGAGGATCATCGCCTCGTGCACCATCGTCAGCTCCAGGTGCGTGGACGGGTTGTCCACCGGCAGCCGCCCGGTCTCCGCGACGATCACCACGACCAGCGCGACCGCCGCCAGCAGGCTCACCGGGGAGATCACTCGCGCCGGATCATCCACAGTGGACGTGATGATCGAGGCCAGGTTCGTCGACCCGACCCGCACCGACAGCGCGAAGATCGCCACCAGCAGGGTCGGCTCGACCAGCGCGATGATCGTCATCTCCCGGCTCGAGCCCATCCCGCCGAACGCGGTGCCGGTGTCCAGCCCGGCCAGCGCGAGCGCGACGGTGCCCAGCGCGAGCAGCGCGACGACCGCGAACAGATCCGCCACCGGCCCGAGCGCCGAGCTGGTGGTCAGGAACGGCGTGACGACCGCCACCACCAGCGTGGTTGCCACCAGCACGAGCGGCGCGACCCGGAACACCTCGCTGGTGCCGCGTGGGGTGATCGGTTCCTTGCGCAGGAGCTTGCGCAGATCCCGCCACGGCTGCAGGATCCCGGCGCCGGCGCGGCCTTCCAGGCGGGCCCGGATCTGCCGCATCACGCCCACCAGCAGCGGGGATCCGCCGAGGACCACGATCGGCTGCACGATCCCGCCGACGATGCCGACCGCGCTCACCGGGTCACCGCCAGCAGGAGCAGAAGCCCGCACACGGCGTAAAAGCCGTAGCCGAGGTAGCGGTGCACGCTGCCGGTGGCCAGCCGCCGCGCAGCCTGCCCCCACTGTGTCACCGCGGCGAGGACCGGCGCGTAGAGCCGGCGCTCGATTCGGTCGGGTACCCGGCGGCGGTAGGCCACGGCTTGCACGAGGTAGTCCGACTCCTGGTGGTGGGTGACGTCGACGTCGGTTTCGGGTTGCACCACGTTGTCGAAGACCCGTTGCAGCGGCTCGGCGAACGACGTCGCCGTGTACTCCATCCGGGACGACATCGGCCCGGCACCGCAATCCCACAACCGGGCCTCCCGGCGGGCGCGCCGCGCAGCCACCACCCGCAGCCCTCCGACGGTGACGATCACACCGAGCAGCAGGGCCAGGGTGAGCAACAGAGGTGACAGTGCACCGGTGATTCCGGCCAGCCGCACCGTCACCGCGTCCGCGGCCAAGGGATCGGCGGATCCGGTGACGACCGCTGCCGTCCGGCCCAGCCCCGGCAGGACCACCCCGGGCATGACCGCGAGAACCGCACTCGCCAGCCCGGCCAGCCCGATTCCGGCGAGCATGCCGGGCGGGCTTTCGTGCGCGTTCTCCGCGGCGTCGCTGCGGGGGCGGGCGAGGAAGCCCACGCCGAACGCCTTGACGAACGTCGCGACCGCCAGCCCTGCCGTCAGCGCGACCGCCGCCACCGCCGGCGGCATTGCGATCGCGGTGGCCGCCCCGGAGGCCGGCAGCCCGTGGATCAACGCTTGCAGCAGCAGCCATTCGGACACGAACGCGGTCCCTGGCGGCAGCGCCGACGCAGCGAGCGCGCCCCAGCCGAACAAAGCGGTGGTCGCCGGCATCCGGCCGCGCAGCCCGCCGAGCTGGTCGAGGTCGCGGGTCCCGGTGGCGTGCAGGACCGACCCGGCGGCCAGGAACAGCAGTGTCTTGAACGCCGCGTGGCCGACGACGTGCAGCAGCGCAGCCGCCAGCGCGAGCCCGGCCAGGTCGCGGCGCCCGGCGGAAGTGAACAGCCCGGCCGCGCCGACTCCGAGCAGCACCAGGCCCATGTTCTCCGTCGTGGAGTAGCCGAGCAGCCGTTTCAGGTCGGTGCCCATGGCGGCCTGCAGGATGCCGTACACCGCCGAGGCCGCGCCGAGGGCCAGGACCAGCAGCCACCACCAGCGGGGCCCGCCGCCGAGCAGGTCGAATCCGACCCGCACGATCCCGTAGATCCCGAGGTTGACCATGGCCGCCGACATCAACGCCGACACATGACTCGGCGCCTCCGGATGCGCCCGCGGCAGCCACGCGTGCAGGGGCAGGATCCCGGCCTTCGAGGAGAACCCGACGAAGGTCAGGACGAACACCGTCCCGGCGGTGGCGGGCGGGAGGTGGGCGGCGCGCAATGCGGCGAAGGTGTCGTCGCTCGCGTGCGCGGTGGCGATGAGCAGTCCGATGAGGACGGTCACGAGCCCGAGGTGGGTCATCACCGCGTACCAGCGGCCCGCCGACGCGACCTCGGGACGCCGCCGGTGTTCGGCCAGCACCAGCAGCAGCGACGCCAGTGCCATCAGCTCCCAGCACAGCAGGAAGGTCCCGACGCTCGCGGCGGCCGGCACCAGCAGCATCGCCGTGACGAAGACGGGCAGCGCGGCCTGGACCGCCCGGGAGTCCAGGCCGCGCCGGGCATAGGAGATCCCGTAGATCCCAGCCGCGACCGCGACCCCGCCGGTGACCGCGACGAATACCCCGCCCAGCCGGTCGAGCGTGAAACTCACCCCGGACAGCGGCAGCACAGCGGGCAGAGCGAGGGAAACCGACTGGCCGCTCGCGGCCAGCACGCCGGCGACCACCGCGAGGCTCCCGGTGAGCGCGGTGCCCGCCCCGGCCGCGGCGGAGCGGGACGGCGCCGGGACCACGGTCGCCGCGACGGCACTGAGCAGGCCGATCGCCACGGCGACCGCGAACGTCAATCCCAGGAGGTTCATCGCCCGGTGAGCTTCCGCAGGCCTTCGACGATGGCCTCCGGCCGCGGCGGGCACCCGGCGATCTCGAGGTCCACCGGCACGACGTCCGAGACCGCGCCGGCCACGCCGTACGCACCGGCGAAGGCCCCGCAGTTACGAGCGCAGTCCCCGACGGCGACGACCAGCCGAGGTTCCGGCACCGCTTCGTAGGTTCGACGCAGCGGTTGGGCCATGTTGCGCGTCACCGGCCCCGTGACCAGCAGGACGTCGGCGTGCCGGGGCGAGGCGACCAGCCGGGCACCGTAGCGCTCGGCGTCGTACACCGGCCCGAACGCCGACCCGATCTCCACCTCGCAGCCGTTGCACGACCCGGCGTCCACGTGCCGCACCTGCACCGACCCGCCCAGCAGCTCCGCGGCGTCCGGACGCGGTCCGGCCGGTCGGGGCGGCGCGGATTCGGCCACCCGGCCCGTCCGGCGGATCTTGCGCCACAACCTCAGCACACCCTGCTCCTGACTTCGTCGACCGACCGTGGAGCGACCGCCCCGCCCTGGTGACGGAGGCGGATTCGGGCGGGGCGGTCGCGGCTCATCCCCCGTCCACCGCTTGCGGCCGGACCGCCGAATGCGCCGGGTCGCGCAGGTCGTCGAGCAGGCCGATCTGCTCGGTGAGCACGCCGCTGAGGATCCTGCGGGCAATGTCCGGCAGTTCAGCCACGTGCAGGCCGGCCAGCGAGTAGTGCACCGTCGAGCCTTCCCTGCGCGCCGTCACCAGCGCGGCCCGGCGCAGCACCGCAAGCTGCTGGGACAGGTTCGTCTTCTCGATCCCCACGTCCGGCAGCGTCTCGGCGACCGAGTACTCGCGGTGGCTCAGCAGCTCGAGCACCCGGATCCGCGCAGGGCGGGGCAGCGTCTTGAAGAACGCCGTTTTCACCTGGTGGTCGGGGCTGTTCACTCGACAAGCCTCCTGCACTCGCGCGGATCTTTTGTTCAGCAGTTGCGAATCTTAGCAAGTCCGAAAAACGGTTGAACCGGGAGCCCGTGTCACGAGACGGGACGTGGCCGGACGGTTTACTGGGAGAGACGGTCGAGGTGAACACCTGTCGCGATGTCGGTGATCAGTCGAGTGAGCGTCAGCCCCTGGCCGCGGGCGACCGGGCGGTTGCAGGGCAAGACCGGAGCCAGTGCCCGTGCGCACGTGGCGAGCACTTCGATGTCCAGTCCCAGCCCTGCCGTGCTCGCGGCCGCGCGAAGCAGGCCGACGCCGACGAAGGGGGCGACATGGACGTCGTCGCGGGAGATCGCCGTGATCCCGGCTCGCCGGTAGTCCGCCGCCGCGGCGGGTCCGTTGACGAGGTCGATCACCAAGTCGGCCCCGTGCAGCACCGAGTGCAGCGGGAAGACGGCGGCGTCGGACGAGTTCCACGTGGTGATGTCCGCGACGCCCGAGGCCATGAGAATGACCGACAGCATCGGCGATTCCCGAGCACCGGCGACGACCATGCTGCAGCGTCGGAGGCTGCGGCCGTCGAAAGCCACGGAGCGCAGGGCGATCGCGGCGAGCACGACGGCGTTCACGTCGTGCTCCGACACTGTCGGGCGAACACCATGGGACTGCAGTTCGTTCGTGACGTGATAAGCACGTTCCGCATCGACGTATGCGAGCAGGACGGATCCGACATCGGCCGGCAGCCCGCGCACTCCCGCCGCCAGCCCGTCAGGACTGTCGGCGAGGATCACCCGTGGGACGGCCACCAGTCCGCTGAGATCGCTGATCAAGGCCGCGTCCGCCCGCAACATCGCGTTCACGTCGGCAGTGCGGGGCAGGGCGCTTCCGTCGGAAACGATCGCGACCCGAGAGCCCCCGGCCACGGCGTCCGGCATCGGCCCTTCCGAACTCAACACCCAGCGCCCTCCGGTCCCCTGTTCGATGTCCGGCCTCAGCGGGCGGCGTCGGCGGCGGTCAGCTCCGCGCGGTCGATCCACGTCGCGGTGTCCACGCCGTGCCGCTCGGCGAGATCAAGCAGTTCCTTGATGCGGGCGACGTGGAGGTCGACGTCGTCTTCGCGCTCGGCGAGCCGGGCTGCAGCCAGATCTTCGTGTGCCCTGTCGACTCGTCCCTGAAGGACTGTCACGAACTCGCTCATCGTCTCCCGCCTCTTCCCGGCCCAGCGCCCGCGCCGGCAAATTGGCGCACTGACGACACCACCATCGTCTATGCACTTAATAAAATTTGCAAGTCTTGTGTTGCGCGAGCATGCTCACACTCGCCGGTCACTTTCAGTGCTCCGGAAGGGGTGCGGAGGCTGGGACTCTCGCGGTCACGCGCTCCGCGTGCGCTTCGACGGGCGAGAACCGGCGGCAGGTTCCCGCAGGTCGTCGAGGAGCTCGATCTGACCGGCGAGGACGCCGGTGAGGATCCGCCGGGCGACCGCCAGCAGCTCGGCAACGTGCGGGCTGGTCAGGGAGTAGTACACGGTCGAGCCTTCCTTGCGGGTCACGACCAGGCCGGCGCGCCGCAGCACGGCCAGTTGCTGCGACAGGTTCGCCGCTTCGATCCCCACTTCGGGCAGCATCTCGGCTACCGCGTGTTCACGTTCACTGAGCAGCTCGAGCACCCGGATCCGGGCGGGATGACCCAGGGTTTTGAAGAATTCGGCCTTGGCTTGGTAGAGAGGCCTGCTCACGGACGGTCCCTCCTCACCACGCGGCCGCACCGGCAGCGTGTAAGACTTGCTAAGCTTAGCAAGTCTGTAATTTTCTCGCGAGCGACAGGCTCGCACCGGAGGCGGCGGATGCGTGAGATCACCGTCGGCGACCTGATGACGAGAGCGGTGATCACCGCCATCCGCGAAACGTCGATCAGGGAGATCGTAGCGATCCAAGCCGCGCGCCCCGGCGAGGCCGTACCGGTCATCGATGCCTCCGGCCGGCCGGTCGGCATGGTCTCGGAAGCCGACGTGCTCACAAAACTGGAGTTCCACGGCGGCTGGGACATGCCACCACTGCTCCGCGGAGCCGCGGCACGCGCCCGCTGGCGCAAGTCGGCAGCCACGACCGCAGGCGAAGTGATGACCGCCCCAGCGACCTGCATTGCCCCCGACGCCGGGTTGACCGCCGCCGTGCGGGCGCTCGCAACGGCGTCCGTGCCCGGCCTGTGCGTGATCGACCCCATGAGCAGGCTGATCGGCACGGTCAGCCGACTTGACATGCTACGGCCGTTCCTCCGCGACGACGTCGATCTGAAGACCGAGGTCGAGCAGGAGATTGTCGGCCGCGGTCGCGCTCAGGACACGATCTGTGTGGAGGTGGCGGACGGGATTGTCACTCTCGACGGCGCGCTCCTCCTGCGCAGCAGCGCCGACCACGCCTGCTGGAGAGCCCGGTGCGTACCCGGCGTGGTCGCCGTCGACAACCACCTCCGCTTCCAGGTGGACGACCTCATGATCACCGGTCTGTAAACGACTGGGTGCTGCGCATCAAACTCGGCGACTACCGCACCGTGACCGGTGAGGGACGGGGCCGCTCCCGCGCTTCGCCGACCACCTGGTCGATCGCGTCGCGAGGGCTCCCGGCGCACCGGCCGAAGGTGATAATGCCGGCGTGACAAACCCGTGGGTGGTCAGGTCGCACTGCCTTCGGTGAGGGCAGTGGCGAGCAGGATGATGCCGAGGGAGCCAGTACCGGCACCGCCGGCGCAGCCGTCCAGCCGAACATCGTCGGCGGTACCGAGGCCACCGGCATCCGGGAACTGGCCGACCTCACCCGCGGGCAGGTGATCGAGACACTGATCGCCAACCGGTTGACCTCTCCGGCACCCTTGGTCCGGGTCGGTGCCTGGGCACGGGAGTGGGCCGTGGCCGATGTCTTCGGTATCGATCCACCCCGGAGAAGGTCGCTCCCGTCATCACCGAACCGATCATCGGGACGAACGCCACTTCGGTCTGCAGCGGGGTGAACCCCCGCGTGTTCTCGAGGTAGGAGGTAGTACGTGAGGGACAGGAAGACTGCGATCATCCCGGTCCCGGAATCCCGAGTGACAAGTACGCCGTCCCGCGGCAACGGTGTTCCTCAGTGTGCGCGGCGCGTCGTTACTGCAGGTGGCGGCGCTGGCCGTGCTTCGTGTGATCGTGGTCGTTTCCGAGGCCAGGGCCCGGACATTCGAGCTACGTCAAAAGCCTTGCAGACGTTCCGCGCCATTGACACTTTGGAAGGGAACTCACGAAGGGAGTTTCCTTGATGTCAAAGAGAACGGTGGTGGCCGCGGGAGTGCTGGCGGTGGCCGGACTGGTGGCGACGAGCGCGCCGGCGTGGGCCAGCGGCAGCGCGACCCATCGGTGTGACTACGACACCAGCTTCTGTTTCACCCCGACCAGCACGGTCAGCGCCACCGGGACGGTTTGGGGCGACTACGCTCTGTGGGGGCCGTCCGGCACCGGAGTGATCCAGATCAACTTCCACCCACCTGGGGACCAGTACTGGTACTACAGGAACGTCAATTTCGACGCCAACAGGACGGACGGAACCCTGTCGATGGGCACGGTCCCCGCCGGCTCGGAGGTCTACACGGTCGTGACGGTCCAGAACGCGACCCACGCGATGCTTGCAGGATGGCACCAGGACTAACGATTCGGGAAAGCCGGTGGCGTCGGGCCCCGATATCGCATCGTCGACCCGACCCCGCCGTACCCCGTGGACTGGTTGACGACGTAGGCCGTCGTGCCCCTGCTGCACGGCGTCCAACTCGTCTCCCGGTGGCCAGACCTGCGGTCCCGGGCGGATGCTCCGCCTGTCCAGTGATGCTGAATCGGCCCGAACAGGACGTGCCAGAGGGCGTGGCCCCGACCGACCCGGGAGAAGCTCCCGGGTCGGTCCACTTGAGATCCGCTTCGACCTCTGCTGAACGTGCTGGAAAGTGGCCGAAACGGCCAGCTATCGAGGGCTACCCCGATCGGCACAGAGGGGGTGCGGATCGGCGCGAGCGCCGCGCACGTAGGCCACAACCACGTTGTTCGCCGGAGCCGGCGTCGAACGGGTCGGCCCTCTCCGGCGCGGGTCGACCGCCGGGTCCGCTGGCTCATGCGGCTCGACTTCAGTTCGGCGACCCGCCGGCGAACGCACCAGGTCGGGCAACCCTGACGCCAATTGGCGGCGCGAAGCGCCGGTCCTCGGCTGAAAACGCACGGTCCAGTGCTCCAGCCGCACTTCGTCAGGTTGGGTGGCGTCGTCGGTGGTGACCGGCTTTGGCGCGATGCTGATGACATCGTCGCCACCCTGACCAGGCCCAGGCGTGGACGCGGTCGGGCAGGCGGGTCAGGTGTGCCAGGAGACGGCGGATTTCGGCGAGGGTAAAGGGATGAGGCCAGTGTTTTGGGGTGTTCGCGGCGGTAACGGCCAGGTAGGCGTGGGCGAGCATCGCCAGCGTGCTGTGCCGGTACCAAGCGTCGTATCGACGGACCTGGTAATGGTCGAGGCCGACCTCGTTCTTGGCGCTCTGGAAGCATTCTTCGACGGCCCAGCGAGCTCCGGCCACCCGGACGATGCCCACCAGGTCGGCGGGAATCGCCGCCCGCACTTCTTCGTGGATCACGGGGTGTGCCAGTCGCGGAAGGCGTTGAGGAGGGTGTCGCGGGATTCGGGGGAGAGGGTTTCCGGTGGCAGGCGGCCGAGTTCGTCGATCGTCGTGCGGAACTGGTCGAGGTAGCGTTCGCAGCCTTCGCAGAGGGCGAGGTGCTCGATGAAGCGTGCTTCGGTGCCGGGGTCGAGGGCGTCGTCGAGGAACGCGGTGACGAGTTCGACGAATTCGTCGCAGTTCACGTCCTCACCCCCTTGCTCAGGTATTCCGCCAGCCGCTCCCGGACCGCGGCGCGGGCCCGGTGCAGCAGCACGCGTTGGTTGGCCGCGGAGATCTGCAGCATGGCACAGACCTCCTCGGCGGTGTGGTCCCCGACGTCGCGCAGGCTCAGCACCGCGCGCTGCCGGGCGGGGAGTTCCTCGAGCACGGTGGTGATCACCTGGCGGATCTCGAGGTTGAGCGCGGTGTCCTCCGGCGATGGCCAGGCGGCCGGGGCTTCCCGCCAGTGGCCGGGGTAGGCACCGTCGGCGCCCTGGAAACGGGCGGGGTCGACGGTCGGGCCGTGGTCCTCGTCCTGGGGCAGCAGGCTGGTCCAGGGCACGCTCCGGCGTTCGGCCAGGCCGCGTTTCTTGGCGGTGTTGACGAGGATCCGGTAGACCCAGGTCTTGAACGCCGACCGGCCTTCGAAGGCGTCGACGCCTTTGAGCACGGCGAGCCAGGTTTCCTGCACGACTTCCTCGGCGGAGGCGTGCGTGGACACGAACGAGCGGGCCAGCCGGAGCATCGGCGCCGACCACGCGTCGAGCACGGTGGCAAACGCCGCGTCGTCGCCGCGGCGGAGCTCGGCGACCAGCTCGTCGTCCGGCGGCAGCGTCGTCACCAGGCGAATATAGCCGCGGCAGGCACCGAAAAGGATGACCGTCACCTTACGGCCGCCTCCTCCCGGCTTCGCAGCAGCGACAGCGCGCCGCGGGGAAGACGAGCACCGACAACAGGCCTGCGTACACGAGCGCTGCCGTTCCGAGCCACCGGCGACATCGACCCGGTCAGCACGCCGATTTGTGAAGCGGTGACCAGGAACGGCAACGACGTCGCCTGCAGCAGTGCGGCCGCGAGCGCCCGGCGCCGGCCGAACTCCCGTGTGTACAGTAGTGCCGGGACGCCGCGGGTGAGCAACAGTGCTGCCAGGAAAAGAGGAACTCGCGCCAGCGCGACGGGATCGGCCGGCAACCCACCGAGGTCCAGCCGCAGTCCGCTGGTGACGAAGAAGACCGGGATGAGGAAGCCGTAGCCGATGGCGTCCAGCTCGACCCGGAACCGTGGGTGTGAGGCGGTGTCGCGGTCGAGCAGCCCGACCACCGCGCCGGCGAGGAACGCGCCCAGGATGCTCTCCAGCCCGAACGCCTCCGAGCGCGACCAGCAGCGCCACCGCTGCGCGGACCCGGATCTCGGCCGTGGTGTCCTGCAGCATGGTCAGGGTCACGCCGAGCCGGCGCGACTTCCCGGCCAGTGACACCACAGCCGCCGTCACCGCGACCAGCAGCACCACCCGCCCGCCGGTGCTGCCGCCGGAGGCCGAGAACAGCAGCGACAGCAGCACGACGGCGGCGAAATCGGCGACTGAGCAGGCGGCGATCACTGCCTGCCCGAGCCCGCTCTCGGCCTGCCCGGCGTCTTTGAGCACCGGCACGACCAGACCGAGCGCGAGCGTGATGCCGTAGCCGAGCAGGGCCAGCCGCAGAGCCCGCCCGCGCAGCCGGTGCACGTCGATCTCCAGCCCGGCCAGGAACAGCAGGAACGCCAGGCCGAGCAGGGCGGCGATCTGCACGGGCACGTCGGCGTCGACCCAGCCCAGCACGGACGGCCCGACGACGATCCCGAGCACGATCTCCAGCACCACCGCCGGCACCCGCAGCTTCGGGATGAGCGCCAGCAGCAGCGGTGCGACGAGCGCGATCGCCGCCACCGCGAACAGGTTCACGAACTCGACGTCGGGCATGGCGGGCTCAGCGGTATTCGGGGTTGGCGAAGTCGAAGCGGCAGCCGGCGTCCCATTCGCTGCGCTGGTTGCCGTGCACCGGAATGCCGCCCGCGTCCTTGAGCATCCGGGCCAGGTGAAGGAGGTTCCACGTCATGAACGTCGTGTTGCGGTTGGTGAAGTCGTTCTCCGGGCCGCCGGAGCCGGGGTCCAGATAGGACGGTCCGGGCCCGGCTTCGCCGATCCAGCCGGCGTCGGCCTGGGGCGGGATGGTGTAGCCGAGGTGCTGGAGGCTGTAGAGGACGTTCATGGCGCAGTGCTTGACGCCGTCTTCGTTGCCGGTGATGAGGCAGCCGCCGACCCGGCCGTAGTAGGCGTACTGGCCGGCGTCGTTGAGCAGGTGTGAGCAGGCGTAGAGGCGTTCGATGACGAGCTTGGTGACGGAGCTGTTGTCGCCCAGCCAGATCGGCCCGGCGATCACCAGGATGTCGGCGGCCATGACCTTTTCGTAGATGCCGGGCCAGGCGTCGGTTTCCCAGCCGTGCTGGGTCATGTCGGGCCAGACGCCGGTGGCGATGTCGTGGTCGATGGCTCGGAGCACTTCGACGGCGACGCCGTTCTTCTCCATGATCCCGCGGCTGACGTCGATCAGCCCTTCGGTGTTGCTGCGCTCGGGGGAGCGCTTGAGCGTGCAGTTGAGGAACAGGGCGCGCAGGTCCGTGTAGCTCGGCATGGGTCAGGCTCCTTCGGTGGCGAATCGGGTTTGCAGTGCGGCGAGGCCGGGCAGCAGGACGCCGTCACGGACGGCCGCGGCGACCTTGTCCTCGTCGGCTTCGTCGCAGTCGTAGCGGGCGTCCCATTCGACAACGCTCTGCGTACTGGCCGCGACGACCCGCATCCCGGACACGTAGTCGCGGACCGGCAGGCCGCCGTTGTCCTCGAAGGCGTACCGGATGCTGCGTGCTGTGTCGTCGAGGGCTATCAGGCGTTCGCGGTGGCCGCCGGTGGACACCCGGACGGCGCCGACGCGGTCGACCGGCCCGTCGTCGATCGCCGCGGGCGGCAGCACCGGGTGCCAGGAACCGATGGCGGCGAAGTCCCGCAGCAGTGTCCACACGGGACCCGGCGGGGCGTCGAGGACGGCGCTGGTCGTGAGGTGGGGCATGATCTTCCTTTCCGTTACAGGAGTTCGGCGTCCTGTTCGACGCAGAGCAGGGCGGGCCCGTCGGTGGCGAAGAGCGCCGTCATGGCGTCTTCGAGCTGGTCGCGGGCGGTGACGCGGATGCCGGTGGCGCCGCACAGTTCGGCGTAGGAGGCCCAATCCGGGTTGTGCAGTGAGGTCTGCCAGACCGGGTAGTCGCCGGCGAGCTGTTCCTTGCTGATCTTGCCGAGGGCGTTGTTGTTCAGCAGGACGTGCTTGATCGGGATGCCGTACTTGACGGCGGTGGTCAGCTCGGTCGCGTACTGCCCGAACCCGCCGTCGCCGGTGACCGCGACGATCGGGCGGTCCGGCGCGGCGGCCCAGGCGCCGAGCGCGGCCGGGTAGCCGAACCCGATGGAGCCGAGGTAACCGGACATCAGCACGGGTTGGCCTTGCGACTCCAGGTAGCGGCCGAGCGAGTAGGCGTGGTTGCCGACGTCCACGGCGACCACCGCGTCGGCAGGCAGGTGCCTGGAGAGCGCGTCGAACACCGCCGCCGCGGCCACCCCGCGGCCACGGTCGTCGCGGGCCCGGCGGGCCTTCTCCGCGCGCCAGATCTCCCGGCGCGCCGCGACGTCGGGACGCTGGTCTTCGGCCTTCGTCACACCCAGCGCGGCCGTGAGTGCGGCGACGGTGCGCTGCGCGTCGCCGAGCAGGGACATCGTGACCGCGTCGAACCGGCCGATCGCGGCGGGCTCGTCGTCGATCTGCAGGATCGGCTTGTAGGCGGCGATCCCGGTGTGGTTGGAGAAGGACGCGCCGACGACGATCAGCAGATCGGCCTCGTTCATCAGCCAGCTCGCCACCGGCGTGCCGCTGCGGCCGAGCACCCCGGCACCGAGCGGATGCGTATCCGGTACCAGGCCCTTCGCCTTGAACGTGGTCAGCACGGGCGCGTTGAGCGCCTCGGCCAGCTGCCGGACTTCGGTTTCGGCGCCGCGCGCGCCGTGCCCGGCGATCAGGACCGGCCGCCGTGCGTCGCGGACCAGCGCAGCCGCGGCGTCGATGGCGATGTCCTCGGGCCGGACACGGCGGTCGGCGGCACGGCCGGCCGGGGTGGACGCGGGCGCGTCGCTGGGCTGGCCCTGGACCTCGTCGGGCAGCACCAGGTGCGCCACCCCGCGCCGGTCGATCGCGTGCTTGACCGCGAGGGCGGCCAGCTCGGCGTGGTCACTTCCACTGTGGACGGTCGTGGTGGACACTGCGACGTCGCGGAAGACCGCCGAGAGGTCGACGTCCTGGAACGCACCCCGGCCCAGCACCTTCGACGGCACCTGCCCGGAGATCGCGAGGACTGGCGCACCGTCGAGTTTCGCGTCGTAGAGGCCGGTGAGCAGGTTCGTCGAGCCCGGTCCGGCGATGGCGAAGCACGCGGCCGGACGTCCGGTGAGCTTGCCGTACGCGCTCGCGGCGAACGCGGCCGCACCTTCGTGCCGGATCCCGATGTAGGTCAGCTCGCCGCGGGACTCTGCGCGGCGCAACGCCTCGGCGAACCCGAGGTTGGAGTGCCCGACCATGCCGAACACGTGGGTCACGCCCCAGGCCACGAGCGTCTCGACGAGCACGTCCGCGACCGTGCGCACGGCCTTCGCCGGTTCCGGGAGCTGGACGAACACGCCGTCCTCGCGCTGCTCGACCGGGTAGGTGGCGACACCGTCGGAGAAGCCCTCCGGCGGCTGCCCGGAGATCGGGTCGTAGTCGTAGCCGTGCCACGGGCAGCGCAGCAGTCCTTTCTCGATCGAGCCCTCGCCGAGCGGGCCGCCCTGGTGCGGGCAGCGGTTCTCCAGCGCACCCAGCCGCGCGCCGCAGCGCGACAGCGCGACGCTGCGGCCGCCGACCGTGACGCTGCGGACCCGGCCCTCGTCCGGCACGTCCGCCGGGTCGACCCGATGCCAGCCGTTCTCCGTCATGTAACGCCTCCCTGGCTCGCGGACTCTGTGCCGTCGAAAGAGTGGTGACGGCAGACTCAGTGCCTCGGCAGGGGCCAGGCGTTACACGAGGAGTACGACGATGACCGAGAAGGTTCTGGAAACCACCCGGCGCTTCCTGCACGGGGCCGCGGAGCTGCTGCTCGCCGGGCCTCAGCACCGCGAAACCGGGCGAATCGACTTACGCGTGGCCGACGGCGGCTTCGGCACCGCGGCCGCACCCGACCTGCGCATCGAAGGTGACGAACTCCTGACCGGATTCGGCCGGTTTCCCCTCAACGGCCGGTCGTACGACGACGTCGCCGCGGCGGCCGGGCTCCAAGCCGGGGAGCCCGCCGGGGTGTACGGCGGCGGCCCGGGCGTCCGGACCGACGAGGTGATCATCCTCGACGCGGACGCGGTGGAGACGCTGATGGCGGCGTTCGCCGACGGGGATCGCGCCCTTCGTGAATTCGCGCCTGACAGCACGCCGATCCTGTGGCCGGAACACTTCGACGTCGCGATCACCCTCGACCAGGTGAACTACGGTGTCTCGCCGGGCGACCAGTACGTCGCCGAGCCTTACGCTTATGTCGGGCCGTTCGAACCCCGCCAGGGTGAGTTCTGGAACGCACCGTTCGGCGCGGCCCGGACGATGGCCGAACTCGGCGACGCGGACGCCGTCGCCCGGTTCTTCCGCACCGGCCGCGAGCTCACCGCCCGCCGTGTCCGATGTGCGCGTGGAAGCTCATTCCGGTTCGCGGGAGGGGCTGCGGCCGCTGTTCGAGCTGGCCGAGGACTCCCAGATCCAGCTGGACTCCTACATCGCCTCCGGAAGGGTCCTCGTCGCCTTGCAGGGGAGGAAGGCGATCGGTCATCTGCAGCTGGTCGAGACCCACGAACCGGGTGAGGTCGAGATCAAGAACATGGCCGTGCGGGAGGACCGGCAAGGCTGCGGTGTGGGTGGCCTGCTCGTGCGTGCTGCCGTCGAGTTGGTCGCCGGCGGGTCGGGATCGACGCTGGTGGTCGCCACCGCTGCGGCCGACATCGGGAATCTGCGGTTTTACCAGCGGCAAGGGTTTCGGCCGAGATCGATCGAACGGGACGCCTTCACCCCGGCCACTGGTTACGCGCCGGGGATCCGGATCGATGGCATCGAGTTGCGCGACCGGGTCTGGCTGGACTACTCACTCACCTCGGCGCCGTAAGGGATCCCTAATCATTGATTTGATTGGTTACCGGTCAACCGAGGTTACTCTCGGCTGATGCTCGGTCCGCGATGGTTTCCGGCTGCGCTGTTCGCGGTGCCGGGCTTGCTGCTCGCCGGGTTCGGTGCCGTCCATCCTGCGGTGCTGGATGCGGCTACCGCGCCCTGGTGGACCACGTTGCACATCATCCTGCTGCCCGTGTTCCCCTTGCCGGCAGCGGCGCAGTGGCTTTTGCTGGCGCCGGCGCCGCCGTGGATTCGCTGGCCGGGGCGGCTGGCGGCGTTCGGTTTCGCGGCCTTCTACGGAGGTCTCGACGCGGTCGCCGGTATCGCCGCGGGCACCGTGACGGCCGCGCAGCGCGGTGTCACGCCGGTGGTCGGCTCCCTGTTCGAGGTCGGCGACCTGCTCGGGCACATCGGCGCGGGGTGCTTCCTCGCCGCCACCGTGCTGATCGTGGTCGCGACGGCGGTGCGCGCAGGGTGGCGAGTAGTGCCCGGCGCGGCGTTCCTGCTGATCGCGAGTGTGTCCTTTCTCGACAGCCACATCTTCTGGCCTCGCGGCGTGTTCACCATGGTCGGCGCCGCGGTCGGGATGTCCCTGCTGCACTACGCCGGTTCGGCCGCGGTGGTCCAGCGAGCGCCTGCGCCGTCTTGATCCGTGCGTGGCGAGATCCCACGACGATGGCGAGCGGCGAGGTCGGAACGGGCAGATGCGAGCACTCGAGGCAGCGGCGTGGCCAGTGGTGGCCGGACCCGCGATCCGGACACCCGTCGCGGACGGGACGATCCTGATCCGCGCTTCGGGGACGATCGGTGCCGCCGGGCTCACGTTCCTCCGAGACGAGCTGGCCATGGCCTGTGAGGTCGGTCGTGGATTGGTGCTGCTGGACCTGTCGGAGTGCATCGTGACCGGCGACGACGCCGTTCGCGTGGTTCGGGCTGTCGCCCTCAGCGCGCGGCGGACGCGCTGCAGGGTGCGGGTCGTCACGGACGATGGTGCTGTTGTCGCCGCTTTGGACGTGCTGGTGGCGCTGGTGGTCGGCGTGCCGGCCTTGGTCCGGACCGTGGTGCCCCGGGATTTCCCGGCGTTCAGCGTCGTCACCGACCTCGTCGTGGGCGTGCTGCCCCTGGGGCTAAGCGGGCTCAGTGCGGTGCTGACCTCCCGGCAGTGAGCGAAGGTGCAGGTTGGGGGGCCGCGCTGCGTGATTGAGACAAGTATTGCATAATGCAATAGTGTCTACAGGTAACAGCACCTCGGTCAGGCGCGTCCCGGTCCCGGTCCGGCAGCCGATCGGGCGGTGGCTGCGGGAAAGCCGGAGCGGTCTGGTCGGGCTGGCCGTGCTCATCGGCGCGGGCGCCGGGCTCGGCGCCATCGTGTTCCGCTGGCTCATCACGACGTTCACCCACCTGTTCTCCGGGCAGGCCGACTACGCCGACGCCGGTCGAGCCGCCCACCCGTGGCTTCCGGAGCTGGGGCCGTGGTTCCTGCTGCTCGCGCCGGTGGTCGCGGGGCTGATCTACGGGCCGCTGGTGTACAAGTTCGCGCCGGAGGCGCGCGGCCACGGCGTGCCCGAGGTGATGTACGCGGTCGCCGAGCGCGGCGGACGGATTCCCGCGCAGGTGAGCGCGGTGAAGGCGCTGGCGTCGGCGCTGACCATCGGCTCCGGCGGTTCGGTCGGGCGCGAGGGCCCGATCGTGCAGATCGGGTCCGCGCTCGGCTCCACCCTGGGCCGCCTCACCCGGCTGCCCGAGTCCCGCCTGCGGGTGCTCGTCGCGTGCGGTGCGGCGGGTGGAATCGCGGCGACGTTCAACGCGCCACTGGCCGGTCCGTTCTTCGCGATGGAGCTGATCCTGCGCGACTTCGCCGCGGAGTCGTTCGGCGCGGTGGTGCTGGCCAGCGTGACCGCGAGCGTGGTCGGGCGGGCCGCGTTCGGGAACACCCCGTTCCTCGACCTGCCGCCCTTCACCCTGCGCAACCCCGTCGAATATCTGCTTTTCGTCGTGCTCGGCGTTGTCGTGGGTGCGTGCGGGGTGCTGTTCACCCGGGTCCTGTACCGGATCGAAGACTTCTGCGACTGGGTGTGGCGCGGGCCGGAGTGGCTGCGTCCGGCTGTCGGCGGCGTGGTCCTCGGCGGGCTGCTGCTGGTGTTGCCGCAGATGTACGGCGTCGGGTACCCGGTGCTGCAGAACGCCGTCGAAGGCAAGTACCTGATCGGGTTCCTGCTGCTGTTGCTGGTGGGCAAGATCGTCGCGACGAGCCTGACGATCGGCATCGGCGGCTCGGGCGGCGTGTTCGCGCCGTCGCTGTTCATCGGCGCGATGGGCGGGACGGCCTTCGGGATCATGGTGCACGCGTGGCTGCCGTCCCTGACCGCTTCGCCGGGCGTCTACGGGCTGATCGGGATGGGCGCGGCGTTCGCGGGGGCGGCGCGGGCGCCGATCACCGCGGTGATCGTGCTGTTCGAGCTGACCGGCCAGTACACGATCATCCTGCCGATGCTCACCGCGATCGTGATCGCGACAGCGACGAGCCGGGCGCTGTCGCGGGACACGATCTACACGCTGAAGCTGCGCCGCCGGGGCGTCGACCTCGACCGGCACCCGCAGGAACGCCGGCTCGCCGCCACGACGGTCGAAGCCGTCGCCGAGCCGCTTCCCGAACCCCTGCCCGCCGGCACTCCGCTGGAGCGGGCCGCACACGCCCTGGCGGTGTCCGGGCACGGCATCTTGCCGGTGGTCGACGAAGAAGGCCGCTACCAGGGCTGCGTCACGGCGCAAGCCGTCGCCGAGGCGCTGGGCGACGACCACGACGGCACCGTGGGGGACCTGGCCGAGCTGCCGCCCCTGGTCACCTGCGAGACATCGCTCGCCGACGCCTTGACCGCGTTGACGAACGCCCCCGGTACCGGTTTGCCGGTGCTCGACGGCGACCACCAGCTGACCGGCTGGCTCACGCACCAGGCGGTGCTGTCCGCGCTCGCGTCATCGGCGGTGCCCTGATGCTGGACAACGAGGCCGCCCGCGAGGTGTTCGGGCCGGCCGGCCACGTGCGCGCCCGTCGCCGCGGCGGTGGGCGCGCCCTGCGGGCCCCGGCCTGGGAACTCTGGAACCGCCCGGCGGCGTACCTTGCGCTGCCGGACCGCTGTGCCGATCATCCCGGGCGCGACCTCATGCTGGTCCGCTGAGCGTGGCTGGAAGGTCTGTCTGGAGAACCCCTCACCAGTCGTCGGCGGTGGTGGCGCGGCTTTGGGACGCGGGTGATCGCGGGCCCCGGCCGAAGAGGGTGACTTCGTCGCCGATGCTCGCCGGGCGTCGCAAGGGCAGCCGGGGCAAACGGAGTTGCTCTCCGGCTACGCCGCCGGCCGGAACGTGCCGCGGTTCCGGTGACGCCGGGTCAGGTCCAGACGGCTTCGGGGGCGATGGCCGACGCGGGCGGCTCGCCGCCGGCCTCGGCGAACGCGGTGAGGCTGTCGACCAGGCCGTGGCGGGCCTCGTCCGGCATCCGGGCGACGATCTTGGCGATCTCCTTGCGCCGCCGCGCGGTCACCTGACGGACCACCTTTGTGCCCTCGCGGGTCAAGGCCAGCACGATCTCCCGGCGGGAGACGGTGCTGTGCTGCCGGTCGACCATGCCGACCGTGACCAGGCGGTCGACCATCCGGCTCGCGGTCGACGGCGTGACCTGCAGGTACTCCGCGAGGTCGGCGTGCTTGAGCGGGCCCCGGGTCTGCAGGACCACCAGGAGCCGGAACTGCGGCAGGGTGATCGCGTCGCCGGCGGCGGCGATCGACCGGGCCGACACGGCCACCAGCAGGCGGGAAGCGGTCAGCACGGCGTCGGTGACAGCGTCGACGTCCGTCGCGTCGAGGGCAGGGGAGCTGCGAGGCATACCCACCAGTGTGCCCGACGCGGGCATGGACCTGCCGAACAGCCGCGCCAAATCTTCCCCTTCCGCCTGATTGATCTGTTATGTCCGGGTGTACAGGGCCACTGGCAGCTATCGGTAAAGTATTGCATACTGAAACAATGAGTGGAGGAAACATACTTTCGTGGAGCGCGCATGAGCCCGCGTGACGGACTGTCGCGGCCGATGTTCGGCAAGGTCGACCCGTGCTGCCTGCTCGCCGCGCTGCCGATGCTGCTCGTCGCCGGGATCGTGGTGGCGATGGTCAGCGTTCCCGCCGGTCTGATCGTCGCGGTCCTTGCCGGCTTGGTCGTCGTGTTCGATTCGTGGGCCAACCGGCCCGGCCCGGTGCCGCCCACCCGGCGACCGCGACCGCAGACGAGGCCCGTGCCGGTGGGCGCCCGGCCGCGACCACCGGTGGCGAGGCCGGGTGCGTATCGGCCGCGGCCCGGGGTGCGGCAGCCGGCGCCCGGGGCGCCGTACCGCCGCTGACCCCACTGCTTCACAGGTCTGGCACCGGGAGCTGGGCGTAGTCGACGTCGCCGGTCTTCTCCAGCAGGTTGATGTGGGTCTTGATGTAGTCGCCCGCGAGATCCGCGAATGGCCGGACCAGGGTGTTGCGCGTGTCGGCGCGCACCGTGGACACCAGGATCAGGGCCTCTGCGTGGGCCTTGCGCAGGGTGTTGACGTAGTCCCGGTCGAACGCGTCCCCGAATTCGCCGCGCATGCGGTCGATCCCGGCCTGCATGTCGGGGGCGGGCTGGGTCGGAACGGCCAGGCCCATCCGGGTGCTGATGTCGGTGTCGCGGTTTTCGAGGTCCTTGTGCTGGGTGATGATGGTCTGGGCGGCTTCCTGGACGGCCGGGTTGGCCGAGCGTTGCAGGGCCCAGGTCGACGTGGTGATCTCGCGGAGGCTGGTCTGTTCCACGATGGTGAGCAGCTTCCTCCCGGCGGGGCTGATCGGCCCGAACGGCGTCTGGGTGAGGTTGGCTTCGGTCAGCGTCGACGGCGCTGCCGCGGCCGCTTGGCTTGCCGCCGCCGGGGTCTGGGGAGCCGTCACGACCTGGGCGTCGGGTGGAGCGCACGCGGTGACGGCGAGGGCGAGCACGCCGCACAGCGCGATTGACGGCTTCCGGGACTTCATCGTCGGCCTCCAGGGGAGTTCGGTGTCTTCCCTGGGGAACACGGATCCCGGCGCCGGCTGGTTCAGTCAAACTGTTGTGCCATCATTCTGTTCGATGCGGAAACCTTCGGAGCTGCTTCGGTGAAACGGTTGCGGCCGAGCCAGGCGATCGTGTTCCGGACCGCTTCGCGGGTTCCGTCGAACCGGATCGCTTGCTCGGACAGTGCTTCCCGCCAGGTCCGGTGGCCTAGCCAGACGCCTGCCAGCGCGGAGACGGTGCAGTCGATCCGGGCCACCACGGGCAGCCGGGGATCGGTGTCGGTGGACGAAGCACCTTCGGGGGACAAGACCAGCCACCACCAGCGGGGTGGCGGGGTTTCGGCGAACCTCAGGTGCAGGGAGACCCTTTCCCGGGGCAGCCGGGCGGGGTCGATGCTCCGGCAGATGTCGAGCAGCAGCAGGTTCGGCTTCAGGTCGCCGCTTCGCGGTGGCGGCATCCAGCGACGGCCCCAGTGACCCAGGTGCTCGATCACCGGGGCGAGGTCGCGCCCGGCCGGGGTCAGCGCGAACCGTCCTTCGCCGGTGGATGCCAGTCGCGTCACGACGCCGGCTTCGGCGAGCTGCTTGAGCCGCCGGGCCAGCAGCGCGGACGACATGCCCGGCACGCCGCGGGCGATCTCGCTGGTGCGGCTGCTGCCGTGCAGCAGTTCGCGGATGACGAGCAGGGTCCACGACTGGCCGAGCACTTCGGCCGCGGTCGCCACCGGGCAGTGCTGGCGATATGAAGTCATGCGTGTTCGAGCGTGCGCAGGACGCGGAACCGGGCCAGCCGGTGCAGCATCTCGCCCATGGCCTCGGGCACGATCTGGCCTTCGAGGTCGGTGCGGGCCGACCGGACGATCGCGGTGATGTCGGCCGCGGGCAGCAGCGACGCGAACTCGCCGGTCAGCCAGGTGCGGACCTCGTCGGTGATGTCGTCGGCCTGGTGGGTTTCGACGGTCATGCCCTCATTGTGTGGGCGACGGCGTGGGCTGCACCTGACGACTGGCTGACGATTCGGGCGGGCAGGGCGTCGGTGGAGCGGGCCTGCTGGTCACGGTCGGGGTCGCGGTCGGCACCGGAGTCGTGATCGGCTCCGGCTCGTCCTCGGTCGTCACCCCGCAGCCGGCGAGGCACAGCACCGCCAGCAGCGCGAGAGCGATCTTCATGACGCGGCCTCCGGGAGTTCGACGATGAACCGGGCGCCGCCACCGGGGCGGTCTTCGACCCAGACGCGGCCGTCGTGGCGGTGGACGTGGTCGGCGACGATGGCCAGTCCGAGGCCGCTGCCGGTGTCCTGGTCGCGGCGGGCGGCGTGCAGGCCGCGGGCGAACCGTTCGAAGATGCGCTCGCGCAGGGCGGGCGGGACGCCGCTGCCGGCGTCGTCGACGATGATCCGGGCGCGGCCCTCGTGGCGGTGGACGGTGACGGCGACCGCGCCGCCCCCGTAGTGGTCGGCGTTGTCGAGCAGGTTGGCGACGACCCGGTCGATCCGGCGGCGGTCCACGGAGACCAGCGGCGTGGCGGAGTCCGTCTCGATGCGCATGTCGGCGGCGGGTCTGCTCTCGACGACGTTGCGGACGAGCTCGCCGAGGTCGACCAGCTCGACGGTGCTGTCGGCCTCGTCCTGGTCGGCTCGTGAGATCTCGAGCAGGTCGACGACCATGCGCTGGAACCGCCGCAGTTCCGCTCTCAGCAGCCGCAGTGCGCGTTGCGCCGTCGGCGGCATGGCGTCCTGCCGGCGTTCCAGCACCTCGCTCACGTTCACCATGGTGGTGAGGGGGGAGCGCAGTTCGTGGCTGACGTCGGAGGCGAACCGCGCGTCCCGGCGCACGCGCTGTTCCAGCTGCCCGGCGGTGGTGTTGAAGCTCGCGGCGAGCGGGGCCAGGTCGGGGTCGGATTGGTCGGGGAGCCGGGTCGCGAGGTCGCCGCGCGCGACGCGGGACGCGGCGGTCGTCAGGGCGGTCAACGGGCGCAGTGCGCGGCGGGCGGACCAGGCGCCGAGCCCGACCCCGAAGAGTGCGGCCGCGACGGTGCCGGTGATGAGCAGGGTGCTCAGGTAGCGGAAGGTGCGGTCCAGCTCCAGCAGCGGGTACAGCTCGACGTAGACGCTGTCCGGGCCGACCGGTGTCGCCACTCCCAGTACCGGGATCCCGTCGGCGGCGAACCGCTGTCGTGCCGTGATCCCGCGGTGGGCCTCGTCGAGCAGGCCGCGCGGGACCACTCCGGGATCGAGCTGCCGGCCGCTGGTGAGCCAGCCGGCCGGGCGCGACAGCAGGATCGACGAGTCCGGGCCGGTCGCCAGGCCGGTCAGCAGCTCGTCGAGGTCGTCGGCGTGTTCGGCCAGGGCGGTGGTGACGAGGCGGACGTTGACCTCGGACTGGCGGGTGACGCTCTGCTCGCGCTGGTCGAGCATGTAGCCGGTGGTGAGATTCCAGGTGGCCACGGCGAGGATGGTCATCACCAGCGCGAGGCCGATGCCGAAGGCCGCCGCGACCCGCCAGCGCAGCGAAAGCCGCCGGATCACGGTTCGGGGGCGATGCGGTAGCCGCTGCCGCGGACAGTCAGCACCAGGCTCGGTGTGTCGGGGTCGGGTTCGACCTTGCGGCGCAGCCGTCTGATGTGGACATCGAGCAGTCGCGTGTCGCCGAAGTAGTCGTGCCCCCACACACGCTGGAGCAACTGCTCGCGGGTGACCACCTTGCCGTCGGCCGCGGCGAGCTCGGCCAGCAGGCGGAACTCGGTGCGCGTCAGGTGCACGGGGACGCCGTCGCGGTGGACGGCTTCCTCGTCCGGCCGGATTTCGAGTCCGCCGAGGGTGATGTGGGCGGGCCGTTCCGGAGCCGCCCGGCGGAGGAGGGCGCGGATCCGCGCCGCGAGCTCGCCCGCCACCAGCGGCTTGGTGACGTAGTCGTCCGCGCCCGCCTCGAGGCCCGCGATGACGTCCTGGGTATCGGTGCGGGCCGTGATGACGATGATCGGGAGGTCGCCGCGCTCGCGCACGGCGCGGCAGACGGTGAGCCCGTCGATGCCCGGCAGCATGAGGTCGAGCAGCACCACGTCGACCGTGGTGGACTCCAGCAGCTCCAAGCCGTCCTCGCCGGTCGGCGCGGTCGTCACGGCGAAGTCTTCGTCTTCCAGGGCGAGACTGAGGGCCTCGCTGATCATCACGTCGTCTTCGACGAGTAGTACTCGCGTCGGCATTCTCCGGATCCTATCAGCAGGTAAATTGTTGCATAGACGAATAGTTGTGCTAGTCTGATCCGGTCATTGCAGGGCGAGTGTTCAGGGCGATCGCCCTGGAGGAGGTCGTGATGCCGTCTCCGTCCGCCACCCGGGGTGAGGCCGTCCGGCGGCGACTGGTCGCCGCCGCCGTCGAGCTGATCCCGGAACGCGGGTGGACCGCGGTGAGTACCCGCGTGCTGGCCGAGCGGGCCGATGTCACGCCGAGCGTGGTGCATTACCACTTCTCGTCGGTGCAAGCCGTGCTGGTGGAAGCGGTGCTGGGGGCGATGCGAGCGGTGTCGGCCGAACTCGGTCCCGTGCTCGCCGCGGCGAGCACGGCGGAAGAGGTGGTCGACGCGATGGTGGCGGCGGTCGAGCAGTACACCGGCACCGACCCCATGTCGCTGTTGTTCGTCGAGGGCTATCTCGCCTCGACTCGGGACACCACGCTGCGCGCGGGCATTGCGGCGGTCCTGGCCGATCTTCGGGGCGTGCTCGGCGACCGGCTCCGGCAGTTCGGCGTGGTGGATCCGGACGGTACGGCCGTGGTGCTCGGCGCCGCGATCGACGGGTTGCTCATGCACCGCGCGGTGGCTCCGGACACGACTCCGGCCGGGGTGGCCGGAGTACTGCGGCGGATCCTCTGAAACGAAGGAGGCAGAACGGTGAAAGTCGTGGTGTGCGGAGCCGGGATCACCGGCCTGGCGGTGGCGAACAAGCTCGCGGGTGACGGAGCCGAGGTGGTGGTGCTGGAGCGGGCGCCGGCACCTCGCGAACAGGGATACATGATCGACTTCTTCGGTGCCGGCTTCGACGCGGCCGAGGACCTGGGCGTGCTGCCACGGATCCTGCAGCTGGCCTACCGGGTGGACGAGGCGAGCCTGCTCGACGAACGAGGCCGCCGTCGCGCGGGAGCGCGGTACACGACGTTCGCCCGGACACTGCGGGACCGCTTGTGCGGCATCATGCGGCCCGACCTCGAGCGGGCGCTGCGCGAGCATCTGCCGTCCACTGTGGCCCTCCGGTTCGCCGCCGGAGTGACGGGGGTCGAGGACCTGGGCGACCGCGTGCGGGTGACCGCCGGGGACCAGGTCGTCGAGGCGGACGTGCTCGTCGGCGCCGACGGGATCCACTCCGCGGTGCGGCGGCTGGTGTTCGGCGCGGACGACCAGTTCCTGCGGTACCTCGGGTTCCACACCGCGGCGTTCGTGTTCACCGACCCCGAGATCCACCACGCGGTGGGTGATCGGTTCTGCCTCACCGACACCATCGGGCGGCAGATGGGTTTCTACGGCGTGCGCGACGGCCGGGTCGCTGCCTTCGCCGTCCACCGCACCGATGATTCCCGGCTGCCCGAGGACACGAGGGCGGCGCTGCGGGAAGAATACGGTTCGCTGGGCTGGCTGGTGCCTCGCGCGCTGCGGCGGTGTCCACCGAGCGAGGCCGTGTACTACGACCAGGTCGCCCAGATCGTCATGCCCTGCTGGAGCCATGGGCGCGTCGTGCTCGCCGGGGACGCGTGCTCCGCCGTCTCGCTGATCGCCGGGCAAGGCGCCTCGCTCGGTGTCGCAGGCGCCTTCGTCCTCGGTGAACAGCTGCTGCGGAACCAGGCGGTCACCGACGCGTTCGCCGAGTACGAGCGTCTGATGCGGCCGGTGGTAGAGGAGAAGCAGCAGGTGGCCCGCCGCAGTGCCCGCTGGTTCTTGCCGGAGAGCGCTCTCCAGCTGGGGATCCGGCGTGCGGCGCTGCGGCTGGCCCGGGTTCCCGTTCTCGACCGCTACGTCGCCGGCGTCCTCGCGGGCAAGTCCACCGCGGTGGTCACGAACCTCCGCCGGGCCGCTGCCGGGGCAGCGCGGTGAACCGGATTGTCAGGTTCGTCTTCCGTGCGCCGGTCCGGTTGTACGACAGGGGATTCGGGTGGCTGCTCGGTGGGCGGTTCCTGTGCCTGACCCACCTCGGGCGGAAGTCCGGGCGGATGTACCGGACGGTGCTCGAAGTCGTCGGCCGGGACAGTGAGGAGTTCGTCGTCGTGGCCGGGCTCGGTGCGGGAGCGGACTGGTACCGCAACATCCAGGCCCATCCGCCGGTCGAGGTGGTCGTCGGGCGGAGCCGGTTCCCGGCCGAACACCGTGTCCTCGGGGAAGACGAGGCCGTCACGGTCATCGCCGGCTACGAGCACCGCCACCGCCTGGCCGGTCCGGTGGTGCGGTTCGCGCTGGGGAAGCTGCTGGGGTGGCGCTACGACGGCAGCGACCTCGCCCGCCGCCGGATGGCGCGGCAGCTGCCCCTGGTCGGGCTGCGGCCGCGATCGTAAGGCAGTCGTCAGTTGAAACTCCCTCTTCCCGTGTCAGGGTGAAACCCGAACGAGGAAAGGAAGGTGACCACGACATGACGACCGACGTAGCGGTGAAGGAGACCTCCGGAACCTGGGTGCTCCCGGAGGTCCGCCGGCTGCGCCTGGACGCGGAGCGGGTCTGGGAAGCGGCGGGAGCGCACCGCAGCCTCGCGGTCGAGCTGGAAACCGGCGCCGAACCGGACGGCCTCAACCGGGGCAAGCTGCAGCGGTGGCTCGGGGACGTCGCCGACTGCCACGCGATGGCGTACCAGGAGCTTGCCGCGGCGGCCGAAGCCCGCGGCGAAGCGCGCCGGTACCCACGTCACACTCCACAGTGGACGCGGTTGGTCGAGGAGTCTTTCGCGGCGACCCGCCGGGCGGAAGCCCACCACGAGCGGGCCGCGGCCCAGTCCGCCAAGGCGGCCGGAGACGAAGCAGCGGCCCGCCGGCACGAGATCGCCGCGGCAGAGGCAGACCGGCTTGCTCTGGCGCCGATGAAGCGCAGCGCCTGACCCGGGCACGCGGCGATTCCGACCCGCACGGCCGGCCGGATTGTACGCGGTGGCCGGGCGTCCTGCTGGCCGGGGTGCCGGCACCGCCGGCCCTCGGTGCCGGCCTGCTGTCCCATGAGGTCGGCGACTCGGTCGCGGCGATCGAAGCCGATCTCGCGGCCGAGAAGCCGCCATTGACGATCACCGTGACCGATCGCGACGGCCACCCGATCGCGGTGCTGTACGACCAGTACCGGCTGCCGGTCACCGCTGACGGGATTTCGCCCGCCATGAAGGCGGCCATCACCGCCATCGAAGACCGGCGGTTCTACGACGAGGGTGCGGTCGATCCGCGGGGGGTACTCCGGGCCCTGGTCAACAACGCCGTCGGCGGTGACGGCGACCCCGCCGCACAGCAGCGTGACCGCGAGAACTCGGTGGCCCGCAAGCTCCGGGAAGCGAAGCTGGCCGTCCGGGTCGATCGCACGATGACCAAGGACGAGATCCTGGCCGGGTACCTGAACGTCGTGCAGTTCGGCGGGACGTCTACGGGGTCGCTGCTGCGGCCGAGGCCTACTTCGGGAGGAGCGCCGCGAAGCTCACGGTCCCGCAGGCGGCCTCGCTTGCCGGAATGGTGAACAGTCCGTCGCGCTACGACCCTTACGCCCATCCCGCCGCGGCCAGAGCCCGGCGAGACATCGTCCTGGACGCGATGGCCGACGCGGGCTCGCTCCCCGTCCCGGCCGCGCGCGAGGCCAAGACCACCGAGCTGGACGTATTCCCGGGCGGCCCCCGGACCCCGGCCGGAAACTGCCTGAGCGCCACGCCCGAGGCCGGGTTCTTCTGCACTTGCGCGGTGGACTACCTCGAACGGCATGGCTTCACGGCGGATCGGCTCGCCACCGTGGGAGCGGGAAGTGGTCCTGCGGTCGTGATCGGTCGGTGTTGCGGGTGCTGAACTCGGTTTTACCCGGTCGCGCCCGGAGCCGGGTCCGACGCGCGGAAGGTACGCCGGTAGGTCGACGGGGCGACCCCCGCTTCCGCCGCCAGGTGTCGACGCAGCGAGGTGGCGGTGGCGAAGCCGACCTCGTGGGCGACTCGATCCACCGGCAGGTCGCTGGACTCCAGCAGGTGCCGCGCCCGCCGCAGCCGGTGCTGGGTCAGCCAGCGACCGGGACTCGTGCCGGTCTCCTCTCGGAAGCGCCGGGCGAAGGTACGGGTGCTCATCGCCGCGTGGGTGGCCAGTTCGTCCAGCGACAGCGGCGATTCGAGGCGCTGCAGCGCCCAGTCGCGCGTCGGCCCGGTGCCGGTCGCGCTCGCCGGCGGCACGGGCTGTTCGATGTACTGTGCCTGCCCGCCGTCCCGGTACGGCGGCATGACGCACTGGCGGGCGACCTGGTTGGCCACCTCGCTGCCGTGGTCCTGGCGCACCAGGTGCAGGCAGACGTCGACCCCGCTCGCCGCCCCGGCCGAGGTCAGCACGTCACCGTGGTCGACGAACAGCACGCCGGCATCGAGCTCGACCTGCGGGAACAGTTCCCGGAAGTAGTCGGCCAGCGCCCAGTGGGTCGTGGCCCGCCGCCCGTCCAGCAGACCAGCCGCGGCCAGCAGGAAGGCACCGGTGCAGATGGACACCAGACGGGTGTCGGGGCGCACGCGGGACAGGGCTGCGACGGCCCGCGGGTCCGGGGCGGCGGCCGAGGCCGGGGAGATCGCGTACGGGGGGATGACGAGGGTGTCCGCCTCGGGCAGTACCTCGGGGCCGTGTCCGGGGGTGATGGTCAGGTCCGCATCGGTACGTACGGGCTGTCCGTCCACGCTCGCGGACAATACCTCGTAGCGGCCACCGGCCGATCCCAGGACTCGGTGCGGGATGCCGAGTTCGAAGGGGTAGACGCCGTCGAGGACAAGGACGACGACCTTGTGGGCGTCCGGCCGCGGGCGGCGCATCCGGCGGTCGAGTTCGGTCGCGCGGTCGGCGAGGTCACGGGCCCGGGACGACGCAGCGCGGGGAAGCAGAGTGCTGCCGGCGCAGGGAACGCGGCGGACGGCAGAGTCGGGCGGCATGGCAAGAACATATCGGAAGATGACCTTCTTGCCATCGTCGCGGGTCGGGGCATCCCGCCAGGATGACGACATGACTTCGACAGACACCGCTGAACACCCCGGCTCCACGGGCACCCCGGTGATGCTCGCCCTGCACCAAACCGCCCTTGGTGGCCCCGAGGTCCTGCGGCTGACCGAGCTTGCGCGGCCCGCGCCCGGCCCGGGAGAGATCCTTGTCGCCGTGCACGCGGCCGGACTCAACCCCACAGACTTCAAACACCGCGCTCACACCATCTTCCTGCCGCCACCGCCGATGACCCTGGGGTGGGACGTCTCCGGCACCGTGGTGGAGACCGGCGTCGGCGTCACCCTGTTCCGGCCCGGTGACGAGGTGTTCGGCATGCTGCCTTACCCCTACGGCGCCGGTTCCCACGCGGAGTACGTGACCGGTCCCACCCGCGCCTTCGCGGCCAAGCCCGCCGGGATCGACCACGTCCAGGCGGCCGCTCTGCCGCTGGCCGCGCTCACCGCCTGGCAGGCTCTCGTCGACACCGCGGGCCTGCGGGCGGGGCAACGGGTGCTGATCCACGCCGCGGCCGGCGGTGTCGGTCATCTCGCGGTCCAGATCGCCAAGGAGCGCGGCGCGCAGGTCACCGGGACCGCGAGTGCGGCCAAACATGACTTCCTGCGCGAGATCGGCGTGGATGCCTGCATCGACTACCGCACTGAGGACTTCACCGACACCGAACAGCGGTACGACGTCGTCCTCGACGCCCTCGGCGGGGAAACCGCGACCCGTTCGGTGGGTGTGCTCCGTCCCGGTGGAGTCCTGGTGTCCCTGGTGCCGGACGCCGAAGGCACCCAGGCCGCCGCGGAGAAGGCGCATGTCCGCGCCGTCACCCTGCTCGTCGAGCACGACCAGGCCGGGATCCGCGCTGTCGCCCGACTCGCTGACCGGGGAAAGCTCCGCGCGCACGTCTCCGGCACCTTCCCCCTCGCCGAAGGCGCCCGGGCTCACACCCTGGGAGAGACCGGACACACCACGGGCAAACTGGTCATCACCGTGCGCTGACCCCGATGGCTCGGCCATCGCCTCATTCCGCGTCACAGTCAGCTCGGGAACGGAGCCAGTATCGGGCCCGTCCCTGAGCTGGTGATCTCCGACAGGCTCGCCGCCTCCTGCCCGACGCCCTCAACCATCCATAGTGGACTGGTGAGACCTGTGGTCAGCGCATCACCACCTGAGCACGTTCACCGTACGAGGTTGAGCACATTCAGGCGTACGCCGACACGCTGCGATGTCTGGCCTCGCGCTGATCGACCAACAGGCGGTGAGCCCGCGCTGGAACGGCTGCGGTCGGGTCTGTGAAACGAACGGTGTAACTCGGGTTGCAGGGAACTACTTGCGTCCAGCGGCCAGGCAGCCGTCGAAGGCGATCTCGAACGCGTTCAACGCGGGTTTCCACCGCATCGTCCAGCGTTTGCGCCGGCGCCGATCGGGTCCAGGCTCATGATCGCCGTGCTGACACCTTGAACCAAGCAGCCTGCTCGTTCGGGAAGTGCCCACGGGCTTTGGCGGCTCGGCGGATGCGGGCGTTGACGCTCTCGATCGCGTTGGTCGAGCAGATCACCCGCCGGATCTCCGGATCAAACGCCAGGAACGGCCCGGGGTTGCCGGAACATCCAGGCGACGTGGGGTGCGGTTCGGGGGTCGGGAGCGCGTCGTCGTAGCCGACGGCCCCATCGGGCGTCGGCAGGGTTGGGGTGGGGGCCGGCGTCGACGAGGCGGTACCCGTAGGGCGGTCGTCCGCCGAGGTAGCGGCCTTGGTGGGTGGCCCGGTTGTGCGTCGCGGCCAGGACGCGGTGGCGGGCGCGGAGGACTTCGCGCTGTGACTGGGTGGCCAACAGCGACAGTAGCGGTCGGTGGTCGCGGTTGCCGAGGTCGACTGGGCCGCTTGTTTCGGGGAGCCACAGCTGGATGCCGTGCCGGATGCACCAGGTGCAGGATGGCGAATGGGGTTCCGGTGAAGGCGCGTTCGTACTCGCCGACCACGATGGCATCGATCGAGGGCTCTGGGCCGGAGATGGTGGCCATCAGCTGGGCGCCTTGAGGTCGCTGCGGCCAGGGGATGCGGCGTGAGGTGCCGGCGTCGAAGTAGGCGGCGACGATCTGGCCGTGTCCGGCGATGAGGTGCTCGGCCATGTCGCGCTGCCAGCCTTGTGACGACACGCGGTCTTGATGGCGCGTGGCTGACGTGCGGCCGCAGAAGGCGAACCGCAACCCGCCGCTGACCTGCGCTGGGGGACAGGTGCGGGTGGACCTGCCGGTGGCCATCCACTGCGCGAGCAGGTCGGCCGTGCCGGCGGAGGGGCCGGCCACTTGAGGCGAGGATACGTGGGGTGGGGTCACGCTGGACGGATGTCGCGGCCGCCGGGTCATGACGACGGGCTCCGAGCCGTTCATCCGCTCAGGCAGTCACGACCCGCCTACGCCTGTATAACGTCCTATGCAGCGACGCTTCGCGTCGCCGTTGCTCCTTGCCGAAAGCCTACCGTCGTCGCTGCCGCGGCTACGTCGGCGACATGGACGGTCGCCACCATCGCGACCGAACGGCTGCGGGTGCACTGACGGGTCTTGAGGCGCGGTCATCGCCGCATTGGCAGACATCGGCTGCGTGGGTCGCTGTCCGAGCGGACTTCGACATCGCTGGGCTTGCCCACGTGGGCAAGCTGCTGGCGGCGTGCCCTCGCGCGCGTCCACGGAGGATGGGTGCGTGCGACTGCAGCCGGTCGGCTAACGCGGCCGGGGTCGAGACACCGTTGAGCGTGGTGCGGGCAGACAGGCCTTGGGATACCTCGCCGGCAGATGCGATGACCGCGGCCGGCATACCGGCAGGCCCCGGAGCTTCTGCCGGCGCGATCGGTCGACGGCCGGTGATGGCCGGCAGACCCTTGGCAACCCTTGACAAGCTTGCGCAATATCGTCATTCTCCTTGCAGCCGGTCGCTCAAGGAGGAGTTCATGGGGGCAACCCTGACGGATGTCGCGAAGCAGGCAGATGTCGCGCTTTCGACCGCATCGAGGGCGTTCAGTGATCCGGGCCGGCTTGGCCCGGACACCTTGCGCAAAGTTCTCTCGGTTGCGCAAGAGCTGGGCTACTCTCCGGCTCCTCGGGTCGTCGAACCGGTCGCCGACGCCAGTGCCACCATCGCTGTCGTCGTCCCGGACATCGCCAATCCGGTGTTTTCCGCGTTCGTGAAGTCCGCGCAGGGGCAGAGCTGGCGGAGCCGGCACACCGTGGTCCTGGCCGACACCGACTTCAATCCGGATCGCGAGCGCGAGGCCATCGAGCACCTCCGGGACCGGGTCGACGGGATCGTCGTCTGTTCGTCGCGGCTCGAGGCGGACGAAGTCCTGGACCTGTGCGGGCGGGTGCCGGTCGTGCTGGTCAACCGCGAGGCGGCCGGAGCGGACTGCATCGTCGCCGACGCCACGGACGGCTTGCGCCAGACCGTGGACTACCTGACCGCGTTGGGTCACCGGCGGATCGCCTATGTCCAGGGCTCAGCGCATTCCTGGTCCAACGGCCATCGTGTGCAGCTGATCCGGGCGCTCGCCGAGGAATACGACCTGCAGCTCGAAATGCTCGGCTGGCAGACCGAGACCGTGGCCGGTGGGAGTGCTGCGGCCGCCAGGGTGGTCGCCTCCGGGGCGTCCGCCGTGATCGCCCACAACGACCTCGTCGCGCTGGGCCTGATCGCCGGCGCCCGCGCGCTCGGCGTGCGGGTCCCCGACGACCTGTCCGTCGTGGGTGCGGACGACATCCCGTTCGCCACGGTCGCCGAGCCGAGCTTGACGAGCATCTCGGTACCGCTCGCCCGCGCGGGCGAGCTGAGCCTGGAAGTGCTGATCCGGGCGGTCGCAGGGGAGCGGCCGACCCCGCGCACCGTGCGGCTGCCCACTCACCTGGTCGTCCGGTCCTCGACCGGTCCGCTGGGCGCGCGCCCGAACACGGAGATCCTGGAGACGGCATGAAGATCGTGATCGCCGATACGAACTTGGCTTCGGTGCGTGCGGAACTGGAAGCAGGTTTTCCGCCGGGTTCGGCCACACTCTGGCCGGATCCCCGCGACAGCGCGGCTGTCGAGGCGGCCGTCGCGGACGCTGAGGTCCTGGTGTCGAGTCGATGCTCCTCCGCGACAGCCGCCGCGGCCAAGAACCTGCGCCTGGTGCACGCCGCGGGCGCCGGAGTCGACGGGATCGACGTCGCCGCACTGGTGCCGGGCACGATCGTCGCCAACACCCATCACCACGAGGATTCGATCGCCGAGTACGCGGTCGCCGCGGCGATCCTTCTTCGCCGTGGGTTCCTCGCCCAGGACGAAGCGCTTCGCCGTGATGAATGGGCGTCCCCCGTCTACCGATCCGATGCGCCATGGCGTGACTCGCTCGGCGCGGCAACCGTCGGATTCATCGGATTCGGCCACATCGGCGCACAGGCGTGGTCCCGGTTTCGCGCGTTCGGAGCGCGAGGTGTCGCCGTGACGCGCAGCGGTGACGTCGACGCCGTCGCCTTCGGGCTGGACTGGTCAGGGGCCATCGACGACCTCGGCAGCCTGCTGGAAACCGCGGACGTGATCGTGGTCAGCGTCCCGCTCACCGCGGCGACGACCGGCCTGATCGGCGCCGACGAACTGGCCCGCACGCAGGCCGGCACCGTCGTGATCAACGTTGGCCGCGGCCCGGTCATCGATGAGCGGGCCCTCTACGAAGCGTTGCGGGACAAGGTGATCGCCGCGGCTGCGCTCGACGTCTGGTACGGCTATCCCGAGCACGGGGCGACCACGCCGCCGGCAGCGCTGCCGTTCCGGGATCTGCCGAACGTGTTGATGACCCCGCATTCGTCCGGGCTGACCCGGCAGACTTTCGCGGGGCGTGCGGCGGACATCGCGGCCAACGTCCGGCGGCTCGCGGCGGGAGAGCCACTGACCGGTGTCGTGGCGGTGGCGGAATGAGCGACCGCATCGTCTCCGCGGAAGTCCTGGTCACCAGTCCCGGCCGCAACTTCGTCGCCCTGAAGATCACCACCGCCGACGGCGCGGTCGGCTGGGGGGACGCCACCCTCAACGGCCGTGAACTCGCTGTCGCCGCCTACTTGCGCGACCACGTCTGCCCGATCCTGCTCGGCCGTGACGCCGCCCGGATCGAGGACACCTGGCAGTACCTCTACCGCGGCGTCTACTGGCGCCGTGGCCCGGTCACCATGGCCGCCATCGGCGCGGTCGACCTCGCGCTGTGGGACATCAAGGGCAAGATCACCGGTCAGCCGGTCTACCAGCTGCTCGGCGGCGCGGTCCGGGACCGGGTCCTGTCCTACACACACGCCACCGGATGGGACGTGCCCGCGCTCGCCGACGCCGTCGACGCCGTCCGCGCTCGGGGCTTCCGGGCGGTCCGCGTGCAGACCGGCGTGCCCGGCCTCGACTCCGTGTACGGCGTGACGAAGGACGGTGCGCCGTACGAGCCGGCGGGCCGCGGCAACGCACCCGCCGAAGAGGTGTGGGACACCGAGGCTTACCTGCGGCACGCACCGGGCGCGCTGGCCGAGATCCGGACCCACGTCGGGCCCGACCTGGCGCTCCTGCACGATGCCCACCACCGGCTGACTCCCATCCAGGCGGCGCGGCTCGGGAAGGCGCTGGAACCGGTCGACCTGTTCTGGCTGGAGGACGTCACCCCCGCGGAGAACCAGGAGGTGCTGCGCCGGGTCCGCGCGCACACCACCACGCCACTGGCGATCGGCGAGGTCTTCACCACGATCTGGGAGTACCAGCAGCTCATCACCGAGCAGCTGATCGACTTCGTCCGGGCGGCTGTCTCCCACGCAGGCGGGATCACCCACCTGAGGAGGATCGCCGCACTCGCCGAAGTGTGGCAGATCCGCCTCGCACCGCACGGACCGTCCGACGTCTCGCCGGTCGCACTGGCCGGGTCCCTGCACGTCGGCCTCGCGACACCGAACTTCGCGATCCAGGAGTACATGGGCTACCCGGACGTGGTGCACGAGGTCTTCCGGCACGACTGGACGTATGCCGACGGCCACCTCCATCCCGGAGAAGCGCCGGGCCTGGGCGTCGACGTCGACGAGACCCTGGCCGCCCGGTTCCCCTACGAGCCCGCCTATCTTCCCGTCGCGCGGCGGCGCGACGGAACCCTGACCGATTGGTGATGCCGTGCTGCCCCGTCTCTCCGCCGGGTCCACCCCGCCGACGGCCCTGTCGCACCGCCGGGGAAACCTCCCGACCGGGATCGTGCACCTGGGTCTCGGCAACTTCCACCGCGCGCACCAGGCCGTGCACACCGCCGCCGCGCTCGCGGCAGAGGACGGCCCCTGGGGCATCCTCGGTGTCGCGCGCGGTTCCACCGCGGTCGCCGATGCCTTGCGTGAGCAGGACATGCGGTACGCCGTCGTCGAGATCTCGCCCGCGGCCACCCGGGTCAGCGTCCCGGCCGTGCACACCGGCGCGCTCGTCGCGGGTCACCAGCCCGGCGAGGTCGTGCAGGCGCTGGCCGCACCCGCTACCCGGATCATCACCCTGACCGTCACCGAACACGGGTACACCTTCGACCCGCGTTCCGGTCGGCTCGACCGAGGCCATCCCGACCTCGCCGCGGACCTGCGCGACTGGTCACACCGGCCCGCACCGCGCACGACGCTCGGCCTGCTCGTGCGCGGCCTGCAGCACCGTGCACGGTCACACGGTGCGCCGGTCACGATCATGAGCTGCGACAACCTCATCCACAATGGACAGCTCACGAGCCGGCTGATCGCGGAATTCGTGGCCGAGCTGCCCCCGGCCGAACGTGACGAGCTCGAGCCCTATCTGAACGCCGTCGCGTTCCCCGACGCCATGGTGGACCGGATCGTCCCGGCCACCACCGACGCCTACCGGCACACGGTGGCCGCGCAGCTCGGGGTCCGGGACGCGGTGCCCGTGCCGGCGGAACCGTTCAGCATGTGGGTCATCGAAAACTCCTTTGCGGCGGGACGACCGGCCTGGGAGCGCGGTGGCGCCTTGTTCACCGATGACGTGGGTCCCTACGAGTTGCTGAAACTCCGGCTGCTCAACGGAACCCACTCGCTGATCGCCTACCTGGGTGCGCTCGACGGGTGCGCCACCATCCCCGAGTCGATTGCGCGCCGGGCGATCCACGGCGCGGCGACGTCGGTCCTGCGCGATGAATACCTGCCGACCGTGCCCGTGCCGCCGGACATCGATCTCGAGCAGTACGTGGCGCAGCTGTTCGACCGGTGGTCGAACTCGGCACTGGCCCACCGCACCCGGCAGGTCGGCTCCGACGGCTCGGTCAAGCTCGCCCAGCGCGTTCCCGCTCCCGCGTTGACCCACCTGAAAGCAGGGCGCGTCCCGCATCACCTCGCCCTCACCGTGGCGGCCTACCTCTGCTGCATGGCGCCACCGGAGGACTTCGACCCCGGTCCGCACGCGACGGCGATGACGGACCCGGCGCGCACTGTCCTGGCCCCGTTCGCCGCGCTGCCGACGCGCGCGTTCGTCACCGAGGCGCTCGGCACCGGCCTGCTGGGCAGTGAACTGTCCGCACACGACGCGTTCGCCGAGCGCGTCGCGGAGTTTGTCGACGTTCTCGTCCGGCACGGCGTGGCGGCCGCGGTGCACGAGGCCACCGACGAGCTCAGCGAACCCGTTTCGACCCGCTGGACAGCGATGAGGACGCGACCATGACGACCATTCCGGGTAGTACGCGGGCCGCGGTGTTGCACGGTCCCGAAGACCTGCGCATCGAGCGCGTCCCGCTGCCGCCGCTGGGCCCCGGCGACGTCCTCGTCGCCGTGGACGCGGTCGGTGTCTGCGGCTCCGACATGCACTACTTCGCCGACGGCCGCAACGGCGGAAACGTGCTGAAGCGGCCGACCGTGCTCGGGCACGAAGCATCCGGGGTCGTCACGGCCGCGGGCCCGGCCCAGAGCACGCGGCTACCGGTCGGCACCCGCGTCGCCATCGAACCCGCGATCGGCTGCGGTGACTGCCCGACCTGCCGCTCCGGGCGGTACAACCTCTGCCCCGCGGGCACCTGCCTCGGGTCACCGCCCACCGGCGGCACCATCGCCGAACACGTGGTGGTTCCCGGGCGGGCCGTGCACCGTCTGCCCGACGAGATCGGCACCGAACTCGGTGCCCTGATCGAGCCCCTGGCGGTCGCGGTGTGGGCGGTACGACGCGCTGAAGTCCGCTTCGGCCACCGTGTCCTGGTCACCGGCGCCGGGCCGATCGGCATCCTGGTGGCTCAGGTCGCCCGCGCCGCCGGAGCGACCGACGTCGTCGTCACCGACGTCAACGACGACCGGCTGGCCAAAGCGTCCGCACTCGGCGCGACCGCGACCGTGAACACCGCGACGCGTCAACTCGGCCTGCCGCCCATGGACCGGCTGGTCGAATGCTCCGGTCACCCCGGTGCACTCCGGCAAGGCATCCAGGCGCTGGGGCCCGGTGCCCGCGCCACCGTCGTCGGCCAGGCTCCGCCGACCGTCGACGGCCTGCCGCTGGCGTACCTGCAGCGCTGGGAGATCGACCTGAGCACCGCTTTCCGCTACGCCCACGCCTTCCCGGCCGCGATCGCGCTCGCCGCGTCCGGCCGGGTGGACCTGGCCGGGATCCTGACCGGCCGGTTCCCGCTCGACCACACCGCCACCGCGCTCCGCGCGCCGGGCCAGGATCCCCGCCACCTCAAGGTGGTCATCCGGCCGACGACCTGATCCTCCCCGTCCGTCCGCCCGAACAGGGCAACGATTCCATCCGAGGAAGTATGGACATCACCGACAGCACCGGCGCCACCGTCTCATCCGGACAGCCCGTGTCGCAGAACCCGCCGCCCACCGCGGTCCGCCGCGCAGCCTGGGCCGGCCTCATCGGCACGGCCCTCGAGCAGTACGACTTCGTCATCTACGGCACGGCGTCGGCTCTCGTTTTCTCGAAACTGTTCTTTCCCAACATCTCGGCCGCGGCAGGCATCCTCGCGAGCTTCAGCGCGTACGCCGTCGGCTTCGCGGCCCGGCCGCTCGGGGGGCTGTTCTTCTCCCGCTACGGCGACCGGCTCGGGCGCAAGTGGGTGCTGATCGCCACGCTGCTGCTGATGGGCGGTTCGACGCTCGCGATCGGCCTGCTGCCCACCTACCCGCAGGTCGGCATCCTGGCGCCGGCGCTGCTCGTCCTATGCCGCTTCTTCCAGGGGTTCGGGGCGGGAGCCGAGCAGTCCGGCGGCGCGACCCTGCTCACCGAGACCGCCCGCATCGGCCGGCGCGGCCGGCTGGCCTCCCTGGTCATGACCGGCGCGGCACTGGGCACCGCCCTTGGCGCCCTGGCCTGGATCCTCGTCCAGCTCCTGCCGGACGAGGCCCTGATGAGCTGGGGGTGGCGGCTGGTCTTCCTCTCCAGCCTCTTCGTCACCATCGCCGCAATGATCATCCGGCGCAAGCTTGCCGAGAGCCCGGTGTTCCAGGAGCTCAAGCAGCAGCACGCCGAGCCACGCAAACCGGTGGGCGAGATCTTCCGCCACGGCAAGCGGCCCATGTTCCTGGTGCTGCTCATGAACGTCGGAGTCAGCGCGCAGTCCTACACCTACCAGGTCTTCATGGCCTCGTACCTGGTCTCCTCGGTAGGCGTGAGCAAGCAGTTCGTGCCCAAGGTGCTGCTCGTCGGCGCGATCTGCGGCGGTATCGCGGCCATCGGCTTCGGCGTCCTGTCCGACCGGATCGGCCGCAAACCCGTCTACTCGGCGATCGTCACCGCCCTCGTCCTGCTGCCCGGGCCCTCGTTCATCGCCCTGAACACCGGCTCGCCGATCGCCATCCTGGTCACCATGGTGGTCGGCTTCATCCTGGCCGGCCAGGGCGCGGTGGGGGTCCAGATGAGCTACTTCCCGGAGCTGTTCGGCAACCGCTACCGCTACGCGGGCGTCACCCTCGGCCGTGAGTTCTCCTCCGTGCTGGGCGGCGGCGTGGCTCCGCTGATCTGCACGGCCCTGATCAGTGCCTTCGCCGGGTCCTGGGTACCGGTCGCGATCTACATGATGGTCATGATGGGCATCAGCCTGGTCGCCGCCCGGTTCGCCCCGGAAACCCGGGACCGCGACCTGACTGTCCCCGAGGACGCCACGGAAGCCGTGGTGCGGCCGTGACGGGCGCGTTGCTGAGCCGGCCGTCCCCGAGTGACGCACTGCTGCGCAGCGGGGTGGTCGCCATCCTGCGGGCGCATTCGCCTGTCTCCTTGCTCCCGGCGGCGCGCGTCCTGCACGACGAGGGAGTTGGTGTCCTCGAGCTCACCCGGACGACACCGGGCGCGCTCGAGGCCCTGACCACGCTGCGTCGTGAACTCGGCGAAGCCGCCGACATCGGGATGGGCAGTGTCCGCGGAGGCGATTTCGCTCGCCGGTGTGTCGAGGCTGGAGCGTCCTTTCTGGTCAGCCCGGTGTTCGACGCGGAGGTGCTCCGGGTCGGTCTCGCGGCCGGTGTCCCCGTCTACCCGGCGGGGATGACGCCCAGCGAGCTGGTCACGGCGTGGGATGCCGGAGCCGCTGCCGTGAAGCTCTTCCCCGCCTCGACCGTCGGACCGGGGCATCTGAAAGCCGTCCGCGAGCCGGTCCCCGAGCTACGGGTGATGGCGACCGGCGGGATCGCGCTGGAGGACGTCGGGGCCTGGCTGCGGGCCGGTGCGCTCGCCGTCGGTCTCGGTGGTGTCCTCCTGGGCGATGCGCTGGCCGGCGGCGATCTCGACGCGCTCGCCGGCCGCGCCCGGTGGGCACTGGGAGCGGCGGCGGGAGCCCGATGAGCCGACGCGGAGTCGTGACCCTCGGCGAGACGATGGGTCTGCTGACCGCGGACGCTGTCGGGCACCTGCAGCACGTGCCGACCATGACGCTGGGCGTCGGCGGCGCGGAAAGCAATGTGGCCATCGCGCTGGCCCGGCTCGGCACGCCGGTGAGCTGGATCGGCCGGCTCGGTGCGGACTCGATCGGCGACAAGGTCGTCCGTGAGCTCACCGCGGAACGAGTCGACGTCCACGCCCACCGGGACCCGGTCGCACCCACCGGGTTGATGCTCAAGGAACGTCCACCGGGCGGAGCCACCCGGGTTTGGTACTACCGCGCGCACGGGGCCGGCGCGCGGCTGTCGCCCGCCGACGTGGACACCGACCTGATCGCGGGAGCCGCACTGCTGCACGTCACGGGAATCACGCCGGCGCTGGGCGAAAGTCCCGCCGCAGCCGTGCGCAAGGCCGTCGACATCGCCCGATCCGCCGGCGTCACCGTCTCGGTCGACGTCAACTACCGCTCGGCGTTGTGGACGCCCGAAGCAGCAAGGCAGGTGCTCCGCGAGCTGGTCACCGACGCGGACATCGTCTTCGCAGGCGACGACGAGGCGCGGCTCCTGCTCGGCACCGATACCGGAAGTGCCGTCGAACTGGCCGACGGACTCGCGGCACTGGGGCCGGCGGAAGCGGTGCTGAAACTGGGCGCCGACGGCGCGTTGGCCAGAGCTGGCGGGCGGATCCACGAACAGGCGGCCTTCCCGATCAGGCCGGTGGACCCGGTCGGCGCGGGTGACGCCTTCGTCGGCGCCTATCTCGCCGAGCGCCTCGCCGGCCGTGACATCGCCACCCGCTTGGAAACGGCCGCAAGAGCGGGCGCCCTGATGTGCACAGTCCCCGGCGACTGGGAAGCCCTGCCGACGCGCGCAGCCCTGTCGGTGTCGGAGACGTCCGATGTGATCCGCTGAACCCGAATCGACCGGGTGCGCGTGTGGATTTCGCGCCGCATCGGCGAGTCACGGTTGTTCAGGTCGCGGCGGCTCGGGCTTGCTGCGGAGTGGTCCCGGACCACTGGTGGAAGGCCCGGTAGAACGAACTGGGATCGTCGTAGCCGAGCAGTAGCGCGATTTCGGTGACGGAGACGTCGGGGCGTTCCAGGTAGTGCCGGGCCAGGGCGTGCCGGGTCTCTTCCAGCACCGCTTGGAAGCTCGTCTGCTCCGCGGCCAGCCGCCGCTGGAGGGTGCGGTGGCTCAGCGCCAGCCGCCGGGCGACGTCGGGGACGCCGCACCGGCCGGCGGGCAGCAGCTCGAGCAGGGCGGCGCGGACCCGGTCGGCGGTCGACTCCACCCGGTCGAGATCGGCGAGGCGGCGGCGCAGCTCGGGCTCGAAGACCTGCCACATTTCGATGTTCGCGGTCAGGAACGGGCAACGGGCGTCGAGGGCGGTGAAGGTCACCGTGGGCTCGGCTCCGTGCGCCACCGGAACACCGAGGTAGTCCTGGTACGCCTGGACGGCCGCGCCCCGCGGTGGTTCCGGCATGGTGATCCGCTGCGGATGCACCAGCCTGCGGGTGCCCAGCCGGGCGAGCGCCACCCACGACACGAGTTCGTACGCGATGAAGCTCTGCGGTGGCAGCGGCTCCGACGCCCAGCGGATGGTCAGGGTCAGTCCCTCGCGTTCGGTGTCCACGCCCAGCCGCAGCGGGCCCAGCAGCCGTTTGTACGTGGCGAGCCGGTCCGCCGCGTGGCGGAGGTCGGGGCTGCAGAGCGCGGCGAAAATCGGTGGCTGGAACGTCTCGGCGCGCGTAGCCCGGGCGAGGGTCACGCCGAGCGCCGGGTCGCCGGAGATCTCCTCCAAGGCTGTCCAGCACCGGTAGAACTGGGCCGGGGTGAGCGTCGCTTGCTTGTCGAGGAACAGATCCTCGGGCAGTCCCGCAGCGCGCAGCAGCTGTCCGGTGGGCACGCCTAGGTCGGCGAGCACGGCGTTGGTCGCCGGGCTGAGCGTGAACCTGCCCTCCGTCACGGCCGAGGCTCCCGCGTGGTCTGCGTCGCGGTCTGGGCGACGTCGACGTCGAGCCCGGTCAGCTGCCGGGAGACCTGCCACAGCAGGCGGATCGCCTGATCGTCGCCGCGCCGGACCAAGCGGCGCCGGACTGGCGCGCCGACGGTGCTCCAGCGCGGGCCGTACATGGTGCCGCCGACGGCGCGCGGGTCGGTCGCCGCGCGCAACTGGCTCAGCGCCCCGCGCTCGGTGTCCATTCCGATCCGGCGGGTGGCGACCAGGAAGAACCGGGCCGAGGAGCCGCCGCCGCCCGCGGCGACCGTGGTGGCCTGGAGGTCGGAGTTCGTCATCCCCGGGTGGGCGGTCAAGGCCCTCGCGGACAGGCCCGCCTCCCGGAACCGCCGGTCCAGCCCCTGGGCGAAGTGCCGGTTGGCGAGTTTGGAGTCGGCGTACGCGCGCCACGGGTCGTAGTCGCCCAGCCGGAACGGGTCAGCCGGGTCCAGGGGGCGGCCGGTGTGCTGGGCCCCGCTGGTCACCGTGACGACCCGGGCGTCGCGGGTCCGTACCAGGGCGGGCAGCAGGTGCGAGGTCAGGGCCCAGTGGCCGAGGTGGTTGACGCCGAGCTGGGTTTCGAACCCGTCGGCCGTGCGCCCCTGCGGCATGGCCATCACCCCGGCGTTGGTGATCAGCAGATCGATAGCGGGATGCGCCGCCAGGATCTGCCCGGCGGCCTGTTCGACGGATGCGAGCGATCCGAGGTCGAGTGCGACGATCTCCACCGACGCGCCCGGACTCTCCGCACGGATGCGATCGCGGGCCAGAGCGGCTTTGGCGGCGTCGCGGGCCGCCATGACGACGTGGGCGCCCTTGCCGGCCAGCGCCAGTGCCGTCGCCAGGCCGAGGCCGCCGTTGGCGCCGGTCACCACCGCGACGCGGCCGCTCTGATCGGGAACATCGGCCAGTGACCAGGACATGTCGGTGACTCCTTCGGCTCGGCGTTTCGGGCTGCCTTCACGCTACGTAGCTCAGTCGCCGAGCACAGTGGCAGAATCTGCCATCGTTGTGGCAGTTCGCGCCACTGTCGCCCTGGAACCGGTGTTTCGGCGGGCGATGGTGCCGGACAGCGCGGGTCGGCGAGCTGGCCGGTTCGCAGACGCGGCGCTTCTGCGAACGTCGGTTGCCGGAAACCTGCCGATCCACGGCTCCAGGGCGTCCGCGAAGGCTCCGCCGGGGTCCGGCCCCTCGAACCGAAGGTGAACTGTTCAGTCCTCCGGCGCGCATTGTGTGTATGTCACCGATTCCGGTGGGCGGCTGACCAGGGACGGCGTGCGCGATCGCTTCCGCGCCTCTACCGGGATGTTCCGGACGCCGCCACGGAGCTGGGGATCCACGCCCACCACAATCTCGCGCTCGGCGTTGCGAACAGCGTGGTGGCGGTGGAGAACGGCGCGGTCCGGGTGGACGCGTCCCTGGCCGGGCAGGGCGCGGGCGCGGGGAACTGTCCCCTCGAAGCGTTCATCGCGGTCGCCGATCTGCTGGGCCTCGAGCACGGCTGCGACCTGTTCCCGCTGATGGACGCGGCCGACGACCTCGTGCGTCCGTTGCAGGACCGCGAGGTCCGCGTGGACCGGGAGACCCTCAGCCTGGGCTACGCCGGTGTTTACTCGAGTTTCCTGCGCCACGCGGAGGTGGCCGCGAGGCGGTACGGGCTCGCCACCCGGGCGATCCTCGCTGGGCACGGGGGAGCACGGGCTGACCGTGGCGGTGCGCAGCGGGGCCGTTGCCTCCGGCAGCGGTTACCTGACCACGTACCGCTGGGCCGCCGACGGGCAGCGTCCTGGGGCGGGTCGGCAACGAGCACGCGGCGGCGGCGATCTCCTTGATCGCGGCGGTGTCCGTGGTGCGGGTTTCTTCCGGCGTTCGCGGGCGAACGTCCGGCGTGCGTCCTGGGCGGTACGGAAGGGGAGCCGAGCTGAAGTGGCGGGTGGAGCGGGCCGCGGTCGGCGAGTTCCCGTGGTTCGTACGATGGGGCGCGCAGTGCCTGCCCGCCTTCGGGCCCCTGTTCGTTGCGGCCGCAGGCCGCGGCGATCAGGACGAGAAGCAGCACGCCCGAGACGGCAGACAGCCTTTCATCGGTAGCCCTCCAAGGTTCCGTTGTTTCTCGAACGGAAGGGCCCGGCTGGTTGCATCACCGTGGCGGCCGCTTCTCACCGCGGATTCGCGACGTTCGGTGAAGTGCCGAGAACCGTCGGGGGGCACGGTACGTAGAACCGGATATGACCGGATTCCCCGTCTCGGTGGTGGCGCCACGGCTCGCTTCGCGAGCGGGGGTCTGCGGCCGGGAACTGGCCTTGCTCGCCTTCGCCGGCGGGGTGACCTACTTGGCCACGCAGTACATCACCGTGGCCTGGAGCCCCGCACCCTGCGACCGGCCCGGCATCGGTGTGCTCGTAGCCGGCGCGGCGATCGCGCCCGCCGCTGTCCGCCGCCGGTTTCCCGTGTTCGCTCTTCTCGCCGCGGCGTTCGTGGTGGGGTGGTACCCGGCTGCCGGAGTCACGCTGGCCTTGACGTCCTACGGCGTGGCCGCGCGGACGCGGTCCGTCCGGTGGCGATGTGCCGCGCTGGCCGTGGCCGCGCCGGCCCCGTTCACGATCGCGTTGATCGAATCGGGCTACCAGTGGCCGACCGCGCTCGCCGGCTTCGGGGTCGTGGCCGTTGTCTGCGTCGTGGGGCCCGTCGTGGTGCAGGTGCTGCTGGCCCAGCGGGAACGGCTGATCGGTGCCCTCCGTCAGCAGACGCGGTTCGCGGCGTCGGCCGCCCGGCTGCAGGAACGGTCCCGGATCGCGCAGGAGATGCACGACCTGCTCGGGCACCGGCTCAGCCTCATCTCGCTCTACGCCGGCAGCCTCGAACTCGACGCGGGGCGGCCGGTCGGGGCCACCGAGCCGGTACGGCTGATCCGGGGCACCGTGCAGACCGCGATGGACGAACTGCGCGCGACGCTCGGGATCTTGCACCAGGGCGAAGCGGGCGCGACCCAGCCGGTGGACCACACCGGCACCCGGTCGGACATCCGGCAGCTCGTCCGCCAAGCCCAGGCCGGCGGGGCCGAGGTCGAGCTGGCCTGGCACGGCGAAGACCTGACGGACACCACGCTGCCGGTCCGGCAGGCGGTGCACCGGATCGTCCGGGAGGGCCTGACCAACGTCTACCGGCACGCGGCCGGCGCGAAGGCCGAAGTCTTCGTGGATCGCGGACCGGGCCGGGTCCGCGTGCGGGTCGTCGATGACGGGCGCGGTGATCCGAGCCCGCGAGGCTCCGGTCTCGGCCTGGTCGGAGTCGAAGAACGGGTCCGGCTGCTGGGCGGCACGTTCACCGCCGGCTCCCTGCCGGGCCGCGGGTTCCGGTTGGTGGCCGAGGTGCCGCTGGACATCACGCCGCCCGGCCGGCCCGGGCCGGAGCCCGGAACCGGCGAGGAGCCGGATGACCGGTGGGCCCGGCTCGGCACGGCGGTGGTGCTGGCCACCGGGCTGGCCGGAGCGGTCGCGATCCTGGTGACCGTGTTCAGCATGGTGCTCTTCGACGCGCCCGGCATCGGTGATCGGTTCGACTCGGTCGGCATCGGTGTCGCCCAGGAGCAGGTCGCCGACGTCGTCGGCCCGGACGACCCGCTGGCCCACCGCGCCGCGCGCGGCGCCGAACCACCCCCGCCCGCGGCCGCGGACTGCTCTTATGCCACCACCTACACCGAGGAAGACACCGCCATGATCGAACGCTACTGCTTCCGCTCCGGCATCCTGGTCGACAGACCAGGTTCACCCTGCCCCAGGCCTGACGCCGTGGAACGCATCCGGGTGCTGCTGGCCGACGACGAGCAACTGCTGCGGACCGGGATCCGGCTCGTGTTGCAGCACGCCGAGGACATCGAGGTCGTCGCCGAGGCCGGGGACGGTGGCGAAGCGGTCGAACTGGCCTGCCGGATGCCGCTCGACGTCGCGCTCATGGACATCCGCATGCCCGACGTCGACGGCATGACCGCCGTCGAACAGCTCACCCGGCGCGTGCCGGCGCTCAAGGTCGTCATGCTGACGACGTTCGGGGAGCCGGGCTACATTTCCCGGGCGCTGCGAGGCGGCGCGACCGGGTTCATCCTCAAGGACACCGGCCCGCAGGAGCTCATCCAGGCGGTGCGGGCGGTCGCCCGCGGCGGCGCCGTGCTGTCGCCGCGGATCACCAAGGACCTCATCAACCGGTACCTGGCCACCGACGACGACGCGGCGGGCCGGCTGGTGAGCACGCTGACCGCGCGGGAACGCGAGGTCCTGGTCCAGGTCGGGCTCGGGGCGTCGAACGCCGAAATCGCGCGGCAGCTGTACATGGGCGAGGGCACCGTCAAGACCTACGTCAGCCGGATCCTCGGAAAACTGGGCTGCGACAACCGGGTACGGGCCGCGATCGTCGCGCACGAAGCGGGCATCCTGCCGGCCGGCTGAGCCGAGACGATCGGCGACTTGACACGAGCCGATCGTCTCGGGAACCCCGGAACGCTGAACGCGCCGGCCAGCCGTCCCGTGGAGCCGGGTGACAACCCGATCACCGAATACGGAGGTCAGCGAAATGCCTTCCCGGCACAGGAAGTTCAGCAGAGGCAAGATCCTGGTGGCGGCCGCCGCCCTCGTGGCGGCCGGCACCGCCGCCGTCGCGCTCCCGCAAGCGGACGCCGCGGGCTCGGACGAGGCCGCACGCGCCATCACCGGCACCGCGTGGGCGGTCGACGCGCAAACCGGCCAAACGGTCGTCACGGCCGACAGTACGGTGCAAGGCGGCCAGTGGGACCGCCTGATGGCGGCCACCCGCGGCAAACCGATCCGGGTCGAGCGAACGCCCGGGGTGCTCACCCTGTTCGCCGACGGCGGCGACGCGATCTTCACCGGCCGGGCCCGGTGTTCCCTGGGATTCAACGTGACCACGAACGACGGCAGTCCCGGTTTCCTGACCGCCGGCCATTGCGCCGCGGCCGGCCGGCAGTGGTCGACAGCGCAAGGCGGCCGGCCGGCGGCGACCGTCCAGCAGGCGACGTTCCCCGGTGCCGGCGATTTTTCCTTGCTCACCTACAACGACGCCGCGACCGAGGCGCCCAGCGTGGTCGACGTCCGCGGCGGCCGGACGGTGAAGATCACGCAGGCGGCCGCGGCGAAGGTGAACCAGCAGGTGCTCCGGATGGGCAGCACCACGGGGCTGCACCAGGGCCGGGTCACCGCGCTGAAGGCCACCGTGAACTACCCGGAGGGCCGGGTCACCGGGCTCATCCAGACCACGGTGTGCGCCGAGGGCGGCGACAGCGGCGGACCACTGTTCACCCGCGACGGCAGCGCGATCGGCCTGACCTCCGGCGGCAGCGGCGACTGCCGCACCGGCGGCGTGACGTTCTTCCAGCCGGTTACCGTCGCGCTCGCCGCGGTCGGCGCCCGGATCGGCGGCTGAACCGCCGCGAAGCGCCCAACCTGTAGCAGGAGTTCGTTGAGAACGCGCTGAGAACGCTCACGAGCGAAGCGTGAACCGCCGGCACCTTGTCGACGTGCCACGGAAAGCCACCCCCTTGAGGAGACCACGAATGATCGAGTCCACCGTTGACATCGAGCGCCGCGCCGCCGTCGTCCGCAGCGACGGCGAATACCGGCTGTTCACCAACCAGGCCGTGCCGGCCCACACCCGGCTGTTCACCCTCGAAGGCGAGCTCACGGCGACGCGGACGCGCTACACCGTCCAGTTCGACGAGAGGCGTCACGTCGACATGCCCGCGGGCTGTCCGCTGGAGGAGGTGCTGGACCGCTACTACTGGCGGTTCATGAACCACGCCTGCGAGCCGACCGCGGTGATCCGTGACCGGTCGGTGCTGAGCCTCCGGCCGATTCCGGCGTGGTCGGAGATCACCTTCCACTACGGCAGCACCGAGTACGAGATGGCCGAACCGTTCACGTGCGGCTGCGGCAGCGACCGTTGCGACAGGGAGATCCAAGGGTTCCGGTACTTGCCGGGGGAGCGGCGTGAGGAGCTTCGCGGGCTGCTGTCGCCGTACTTGCTGGCTGTGCTGGACGGCCGGATCGCCGAACCCGTCGGGGCGTGAGGAGTGAGCGAGGCGCTCCAGCAGGAGAACCCCGTTCTCCTGCACCACTTCTTCGAGCAGTCGGCCCGGCGCACGCCGGACGCGATCGCGGTCGACGTCCCACCGTCCGGTGAGCGGCCGCGGCGCACCGTCACCTACCGCGATCTGTACCGCCGCTCCGCGGTTGCCGCCCGCGCGGTCCAGCACGCGGTGCGGCGGCCGGGGATCGTCGCGATCCTCCTGTCCCGCACGACCGAGGACCTCTACCTGGCGCAGCTGGGCGTGCTGCGGGCCGGCTCGGCGTACGTCTGCCTCGACCCGTCGTTCCCCGACGAACAGCTGGCCCACATCCTCGGTGACGCCGCGCCCGCGCTGCTCGTCACCGACCGGGCCGGGCAGGAACGCGCCGTCCGGGCCGGCTACACCGGCGCCGTGCACCGCGTCGACGGCCCGGCCGAGCCCGCCGCGCGGCCGGGCATCGCGCCCGGGGTACCGCCGGGGCTGGCTTACGTCATCTACACATCGGGCACCACGGGCAAGCCGAAGGGGGTGCTCGTCGGGCACCAGGGCGTGGTCAACCTGATCCGTTCGGACGTCGGCGAGTTCGGGCTCGGGCCGGGGGATCGCGTGGCCCAGGGGTCTTCGCCCGCCTACGACTCCTCGGTCGAGGAGGCGTGGATGGCGTGGGCGTGCGGTGCCACCGTCGTGGTGATGGACGACGAGACGGCCCGGCTCGGCCCCGACCTCGTGCCGTGGCTGCGGCGCGAACGGATCACCGTGCTCTGCCCGCCGCCGACCTTGCTGCGGGCGACCGCGTGCGAAGACCCGCGGCGGGAGCTGCCCGAGCTGCGCCTGCTCTACGTCGGCGGGGAAGCGCTGCCCGGCGACGTCGCCGAGCGCTGGGCTCCCGGCCGCCGGATGGTCAACGGCTACGGGCCGACCGAGTGCACGGTGACCTGCCTGCGCGCCGACGTCGAGCCGGGAAAGCCCGTCGCCATCGGCAAACCGGTGCCGGGTATGCGGGCGTGGGTCCTCGACGAGCGGCTCGAGCCGGTCAAGCCGGGGGAGAAGGGCGAGCTGTGCATGAGCGGCACGGGCCTCGCGCTGGGGTACCACAACAAGCCGGAGCTCACCGACGAGAAGTTCCCACGGCACCCGCGGCTCGGGCGGCTGTACCGCACGGGCGACCTCGTGCACGCCGAAGCCGACGGCACGCTCTTCTACCACGGCCGCATCGACTCCCAGGTCAAGCTGCGCGGCTACCGGATCGAACTGGAGGCGATCGAGGCGTCGCTGGCCCGGTTCCCCGGTGTGCGGGAGGCGGCCTGCCGGGTCCAGGGCGAGGGCGCCGGCCAGGTGATCGCCGCGCATCTGGTGCCGGACGGCGCCCTGCCGGATGCGACCGTGCTCAAGGAACACCTGCGCAAAGCCCTTCCGGCCTACATGGTTCCGGCGGTCTTCGGTGAGGCGGAAACACTGCCGCGCAGCGCCGGCGGCAAGCTGCGCCGCAACGACCTGCCGGCCCTGGCCACCGGACGGCGCCACGCGGCCGAGACCACCGGCACCGAGACGGAGGAGTTCATCGCGGCCGCCCTGCGCGCGGTGTTCGAAACCGACGACATCGGCATCGACGACGACTTCTTCGACGACCTCGGTGGGAGTTCGCTGCAGGCGGCGATGCTGATCTCGAAACTGCGCGTCAACCCGCTCACCGAAGCCATCGCCGTCCGCGACGTCTACCGTGCCCGCACGGTTTCGGGGCTGGCGAAACTGGCCGCCCCGGCGATCCACGACGAGATCGACGCGGTCGCGGCCCCGGCGCGCCGTGCGGTCGCCATCACCCTGGCCCAAGCGGCCTGGCTGGCCGCGGAGCTGGCGATCGCCGCGCCGATCGGCTACTTCCTCGTGTTCGTCGCGCTGCCGTGGCTGGCCGCGCGGATCGGGCTCGTCGCGCTGATCGTCCTGCTTCCCGTGGTCCTGCTGATCGCCGGGTTCGGCTGGACCCCGGTGGCCGTGTTCTTCGCCGTGCGGGCGAAACGGCTGCTCATCGGCAAGTTCGAACCTACCCGGGTCCCGGTGTGGAGCGGGTTCCACCTGCGGTTGTGGATCGTGCGGCACCTGCTGCGGTTCGTGCCGTGGGGCACCATCGCCGGCACCGAGTTCCAGTGCATGGCGCTGCGCTCGCTCGGCGCCCGGATCGGCCGGCGCGTGCACATCCACCGCGGCGTCGACGTCGTGCAGGGCGGCTGGGACCTGCTCGACATCGGCGACGACGCCACGATCGGCCAGGACGCCTCGCTCGGCCTGGTGCAGCTGGCCGAAGGGCACCTCACGATCGGCCGGATCACCGTCGCCGGCGGCGCCACGGTGGACGTCCGCGCGGGTATGTCGCCCAACACGCGGCTCGGCCGCGGATCCTGGCTTTCCGCGCTGTCGTCGTTGCCGTCGGGGACCGCCGTTCCCGACGGCCGGCGCTGGGACGGCGTCCCGGCGCACGACACGGGCCCGGCGCCTCGCGCGCCTGTCCCGGTCGTCAGCGGCAGCATGCTCTCGCCCTTCGCGCACGGGCTCGCGACCGTCGCTGCCCGCGCGCTGTTCACGTGGTTGTTCGCACTGCCGCTCTCGATCGTCATGATCGCGCTGGTGCTGGCTTTCGACGTCACCTACGCTGCGCTGCTCGACGTGGTCACGCAGCCATGGGCGCACCCGGGATTCCTGCTCGTCTTCGCCGTGGGGAGCTGTCTGTCGCTGGTGATTTCGGTCTGGGTCGAAGCACTCTGCGCCCGGGCGCTCGGCCGGGTGGAGGAAGGTGTCATCAGCCGGTGGAGTCCCGCGTACATCCGGGTGAGCCTCAAGACCGGGTTGGTCACCACGGCCGGGAACTGGCTCTCCGGGGGAATGTTCTGGCCGGTGTGGTTGCGCTGGGCGGGGATGAAGGTCGGCCGCGGCTGCGAGATCAGCACGATCATCGACGTCGTCCCGGAACTGGTCGAGATCGGCCCGGACACGTTCTTCGCCGACGGCATCTACCTCGGCGGCCCCCGCATCCAGCAGGGCACGGTCACGCTCGCCCGCGTCCGTCTCGGGCACGACACCTTCCTGGGCAACCACGCGGTCATCCCGGGCGGGCAGCGGTTGCCGCCGGACATCCTGATCGGCGTCTGCACGGTGGCCGACGACCGGATCATGCGGCCCGGCACGTCGTGGTTCGGTCACCCGCCGATGCTGCTCCCGCGGCGCGAAATCGTGGAATCCGACCGCAGCCTCACCCACGATCCGTCGTTCGCCCGCGTGCTGACGAGGGTGTTCTGGGAATGGCTGCGCTTCGCGCTCCCCGTCGTCCCGCTGGCCGTCATGACCGCGTGGTTCGTCGGAATCGCGTACGCCGCGAAGGTGCTTCCCCTCGCTTTGTTCCTCTTCCCCGGCGCGGCGCTGGTGACGCTGGCCACGCTGGCCCTGCCCTGCCTGATCGTGCTCGCGCTGAAATGGGGGCTGCTCGGCCGGGTCAAGCCCGGCGTGCATCCGCTGTGGTCCTGCTGGTGCAGTCGCTGGGACTTCCTCTACGTCGCTTGGGGTTTCATCGCCGGCGGCGTGCTGTCGGCACTGGAAGGAACCCTGATGTTGCCGCTCTACCTGCGCCGCATCGGCGTGGACATCGGCAAGCGCGTCGTGCTCGGCGAAGGGTTCGCCCAGGTCGTCGACCCCGACATGCTGCACTTCGGCGACGGCGCGACGGTCAGCGCGATGTTCCAGGCCCACACCTTCGAAGACCGCGTCCTGAAGATCGACCACGTCCACGTCGGCGCGCATTCGACGCTCGCCCACGGCACGGTTCCGTTGTACGGCGCCGAGATCGGCGAACACGCCTACGCCGCTCCGCACAGCGTGATCATGAAACAGGAACGCCTGCTGCCACGACTGCGCTATGCGGGCGTGCCCACGAAGGAACAGAAAGCCCCGTCGCCACGGACGAACCCGGAGTCGCTGACCCAGCCGCTGCGGCCGGCCGGGCGGCACCGGACCGTCCCCGAGCCACCGACGCAGGCCTTCTGGCGGTTCGACCGTACCTTCGCCGTACCCGGCGAACAGCCGGCCGGACGGCCGCAGCCAAGCCTGCAGGACTGAGCCGTTGCCGGCTGCCTGACCGGGGAGACCGGGGCGGGAGGATGGAGGGGAGCCGCCCCGGCCTGGTCTCATCGGAGGTACTTCACCGGCGTGGTGGCGGTGTGGAGCAGATACTCCAGCGGTCCACGGCGGAAGAAACGGGACCAGACCCCGGCGAACACGCAGGTCCCGAGGATGAACAGGAGCACCGGCACCCAGGAGGACTCCGGGGACTCGGGCCCGGTCAGGGACGACACCACGAAGTGGCCGACGTAGGCCGTCAGGGACATGGTGCCCACGGCGATGATCGGGGCGGCCAGACGGTGCAGCCGTGGCAGGCGGGCCATCGCCACCGTCGCACACACGATCACGGTGATGGCGACGCCCAGGCTGCCGATGATGTCGAACGTCGTGCCGCTGTGCGGCCCGGCCAGCAACAGCGAGGAGGCCGACCCGTTGGGCTCGAAGGATCCTCCGTCGAAGGACGGCGACCCGGATGCCGACCCGGAGTTCGCGTCGCTCTTCAACGCGTCGTTGCCGGCCAGCAGCATCGACGTGCCGTAGCCGAGCACGATGAGGGCGGGGCCGAGCGCGGCCAGCCGTCGCTGCACGGCGCCGGAGGTCAGGTCCAGCCGGCCCAGCGCCATGCCGGTGACCACGAACGCCATCCAAGTGATGGCCGGGTAGAAGCCGGTGACGAGGAGATCCAGCACTCCCACCCCGCCGATCGCCTCGAGCGGGTCGTGGGCCTTGAGCGCGCTGGTGACCGGCTCGGTCAGCAGCGTCTCCAGGCCGAACGCCAGCTGCGGCATGACGACGGCGAGCACGGCCGCGATGATCGCCAGTGTCTTGGCCCGCAGGCGCACCAGCGGCAGGGCCAGGAGGAAGTAGACCGCGTAGAAGGCGAGGATGACCACACCGCCGTAGGCCATCGCCATCGCGGTGCCCAGGGCCAGCAGCACCACGGCCCGGATCGCGATCCGGGCCTTCGCCTGCCGTCCGGCCAGGCCGGTTTTCGGCTCCCGGCGGCCGGCGATCAGCATCAGCGAGAACCCGGCGAGGGTGGCGAAAAGGGCCGATGAGCGGCCTTCCGCCAGGTTCAGCACCCAGGCACCGATGCCGTCCACGGCCGTCGCCGAGGGACCGAGGTGAATGACGAACATGCCGAACACGGCCAGCGCGCGGGCGAGGTCCACGCCGACCAGCCGTCCCACCGAGGGTTCGACCGGCGCGGTGGACCCGGGCGGTGTCCCGTGGGGAGCCGATGTGTCCTGCGGCGGCTGTGTCTGAGTCATGCAGAGAATGTCGCGGTGGCGGCAGGCGGCGGACCATCCGCCAGGTGTCGGTTTCGCCCCCGCCGGTCGGCGGGTTGCGGACGTTGTCCCGGACGGCCTTGGCCGTCGGGTCTAGCGGCGGTGGCCGGTCAGGGGCAGGCGGAGCCGGAGCCGGAACCCGCCGTCGGGGGTGGGGGTGGCTGCCACCGTGCCGCCGAGCAGTGCGGCGCGTTCCTGGATGCCGACGAGCCCGTGGCGGGCGCTGGGCAGCGCGAGGGTCGGGCGGGTGGGCGGGGTGTTGGTGACCGTCACGGTGAGGTCGGTGTCGTCGTGGGCGAGTTCGATCGTGGCGGTGCCGCCGGGGGCGTGTTTGCGGACGTTGGTGAGGGCTTCCTGGATGGTGCGGTAGATGGTGCGCTGGACGGCCGTGTCGATGCCCTCGGGTGCGGCGCCGGTCAGCCGCGCCTCGATGCCGCTGCCGGCGACCAGCCGGTCCAGATCGGACAGTGTCGGCTGCGGGGTCAGCCCGGTGGTCCGGCTGCCGGACGCGCGGAGCAGGTTCACCATGTGCCGGAGTTCGTCGAGCGTGTCGACGGAGAGCTGCCGCACGTTTTCGGCCGCGGCCTTCACACCGGGGTCGGTGGTGGAGACGCCGAGCGCGCCGGCCTGGACGGCGATCAGGCTGACCTGGTGGGAGACGACGTCGTGCATCTCGCGGGCAAGCTGGTTGCGTTCCTTGGCCAGGATCGCCTGCGCGTCGAGCTCCCGTTCGTGCTCGCGCGCCTGCCGGATGTCCGCCAGCCGCAGCGCGAGTTCCTGCCGCGCGTGCACCAGCCGGCCGAAAAAGATCGGTGCGGCCGCCGTCATGGTGGCGTAGATGCCGGTGAGCACCAGGTCGGCGCGGGGATACTGGTAGTCCATGCCGGGGAAGAAGTAGCCGGCCGCGGCGAGTGTCCCGCAGGCGGTGAGCAGGTACCGGTTCGAATACCGCGCGGCGACCACGTAGAGCGCGATGAGCGTCGCGATCACCGAACCCACGAGGGCGAGCGCGGGCAAGGTGAGCACGAAGACCGGGACCGGCAGGCGCCGCCGGAGCACCAGCGCGGCGACAGCGAGGACCGCGGCGCCAATGGCCAGGATCCCAGTGGGTTGGTTGAACGCGGCATCGACGGCGGCGACGGCGAGCAGCCCGGCCTCGGCGAGGAGGGCGTTCGTTCGTTTCACGACGACGCTTCGCCGGTTCCGAGCAGACCCGCGCGCTGGGCGACGAGCGCGGCTTGCACCCGGCTGCCGACGCGGAGTTTGGTGAGGATCGAGGACACGTGGTCCTTGACCGTGCCGACGCTGACGTGGATCCGCTTCGCGATGTCGGCATTGGACAGTCCGTCGGCGATGAGGACGAGCACGGCGCGTTCGCGCTCGGAGAGCTGGTCGACTTGGGCGGCCGCGGGGGAGCCGGCGCCGGAGTCGAGGTAGCCGTCGACGACCGTGCGGGTGACCTTCGGTGAGAGCACCACGCCGCCGGCGGCCAGGGTGCGCACCAGCTGGGCGAGTTGGGCGGGTGCGGTGTCCTTGAGGATGAACCCGGCCGCGCCCGAGCGCAGGGCCGTGGCGATGTATTCGTCGGAGTCGAAGGTGGTGAGCATCGCCACGACGGGCGGGTTCCGCAGGCCGCGCAGCTGCCGCAGGACGGTGAGGCCGTCGACGTCGGGCATCCGGATGTCGAGCAGGACGACGTCGGGGCGGTGCAGGCTGACCTCCTTGACCGCCTGCGCGCCGGTGACGGTCGCCACCACTTCGATGTCGCCCGCCGCCTGGAGGATGAGGCGGAATCCGGAGCGCACCAGCTCCTCGTCGTCGACGACGATCACTCGAACCATGGGAGCAGTCTCGCCGGAACCGGGCCCGTCCTGCCATCCGGGGCCCGGCGACCCGTGCCCCGCCGGTCGGCTGGGCGTCGGCAGCCGGTCGGCGGGGAGTTCGGGCCGGGTCACCGGTGTCCGCGGCGGCGGCCCTCGCCGAGCATGGACGTCGAGGAAGGGAGTTCCCATGGACAACCAAGACCGCGAGCTGATCCTCGGCCTGGCGAACCGGCTGCGGCAGGCCCAGCCGGTGGCGAAGGACCCGCAGGTCGGCGAGCTGATCGCCGACCACATCGGGGCCCAGCCGGACGCGCTCTACCTGCTCGTGCAGGCCGTGCTGGTGCAGGAGGACGCGCTGCGCACGGCCCAGGCGCGCATCGCCGGGTTGCAGGCGGCCCCGCCCGCCGCCACGACCTTCGCACAGCCGGCCTACGGGGCTGCCCCCGCGCCGGGTTACGCGCCGCCGCCCGCTCAACCCGCTCAGCAGGGCGGGTTCATGTCGCGCATGTTCGGCCAGAACCGGGACCAGGCTGCCCCGGCGGACGCGTCACCGGGCCGCTCCGGCGGCAGCTTCCTCAAGACGGCCGGGGCCGCGGCGGCCGGTGTCGCCGGAGGCGCGTTGCTGTTCCAGGGCTTGAGCGGCGTGTTCGGCGGCCACGAAGCGTCGGCGAGCGAGGGACACCACGGCGACGGCGGTCACGGCGGTGGAGAAGACCCGGGTGGCTGGGACGACGGCGAGCAGTGGTGATCCGGTGACCGTCGCGGTTCCGGACGAGGTCGCGCGCCAAGCCAGAGAGACAGGCGTGCTCGAATCGCCGTGGATCTGGCTCACGTGCGCGGCCCTGGCGGTCGCGTGCGTGGGGCTCACCGTCCTGGTGCGTCGGCGCACGGGCCCACGCCGGTGCGGAATCGCGCTGGCGGTGGTGTTCGCGCTGCTGGCCACGACTGCCGGGGTCAACGCCCACGTCGGCTACGTGCGGTCCGGCCGGGACCTGGTACTGCTGCTCCAGCGCGGTGGCGGGCCGCTGCGCGACCTGGGAGGGGAGTTCGAGCAGGACGGCTCGATGCCCGGAACACGGCAGATCCGGCTCGGCGGTCCGGACGGCCCGGCCGTGGAGCGGATGGTCATCGCCGATCCCGGCAGCGCCGTGCCGGGCGGACGGAACTTCGTCCTGCTCCCGCCCGGTTACACCGACGCGGCGAACGCGAACCGGCGCTATCCCACCGTCTACCTGGTGCACGGCAATCCCGGAGGGCCCGAGGACTGGCTCGCCGCCGGCGACGCACCCGGCACGCTGCAGCGGTTCTACCGGCTCCGGGCGCTCCCGCCGATGATCGTGGTGAGCGTCGACCTCACCGCCGGGCATGCCCGCCGCGACTGGGAAGGCCTCGACGTCCCCGGTGGCCCGAAGCTGGAGACCTACCTGGCCCACAGTGTGGTGCCGGCCATCGACCGGCGCTACCGCACGCTCGCCGACCGGGGCCACCGCGCGCTCGGCGGCATGTCCGGCGGTGCGTTCGCCGCGCTCAACATCGGCCTGCATCACCTCGACGCGTTCGGCGCGCTGCTGCTGGCCATGCCCTACGAGGTCCCGGACAACAGGAAGCGGCTGGGCGAGGACCGGGCTCTGCTCGCCGCGAACACGCCGCGGGACTACCTGCCCACGATGCCGTTCCCGCGGCCGGTCGCCGCCATCCTCACGGCCGGCACGGGAACACCCGGCGACGTCGAAGCGGCACACCGCATCGCGGAGGCGTTCCGCTCCCGCGGTCAGCAGGCGACTGTCCACACCGAAGAGGGCTTCGGCCACACCTGGCGGACGGCCCGGGCGTCGCTGCCGTACCTGCTGGCGTTTGCCGCCGAGCACTTCGAAAGACCACGCGGATAGCACCGCGCGATCCTCCGCTGTCCGGCGCCCGGAGGGCGAGTTCCAGCCGGGCGGCGGGGGATGTCCCGCTCACCGGCGGATGCGCGAGCCCGGCGCGGTTCGCCACGCTGAGGAGCGTGTCGGTGGGGGAGTACCGGGTGACATCGCCGTGGTGACGTGTGGGGTTGCGGAACCGCGGGTCACCGTGTGTCGGCAAGCTGTGAAGCGCTCGCCTGATCGGCTCGGAACTACACGGGCACTCCGCGATGGTCGAGGCAGTCTGTCGGGTGTGAGTCATCGTCTTGATCACCCGGCAGTGGCAACGCCAAGGTGTCCGGACAACCGGGGGAAGCTCAGTCCCCGCTCGGTGACCCGGCCAAGATGGCCAAGCGCGTCATCGCGAATGCCCGGCAATGCCCGTCCGAACCGGCTCGTGCTGGGCAATGACTTCTACCGGTTCCCGCACGCTGCCCGCACGGAACGCTTTGCCGACATCGAGGCGCAGCAGACCGGCGTCGGGCAGACCGACTTCACGGAACAGACGTTCACGGTTCGTCGTCAACGCCGTGGGCCGCGATCAGCGTCGTGGTCCCTCCAGACGGGCAACAGCCAGGCGACGCTGGAGAACGTCATCGCTGCTGGTGTTTCGTGGCGTGCATGACGAGGCACTGGTGGGTGTGCACCAGTGAGCGCAGAACCCATCGGTACCAGCGGGGAAAGACCGGCGGGAGTTCGTCCAGGCGCAGCAGCCGGGGTTCGGTGAGTCGGCAGAGCTCGCCCCGGAGCCGGAGTTCACCCTCGCCTGCGGCCAGGATGTTCTGCACCCAGTCGGAATTCGCGCCGAAGTTGGCGCCGATGGCGACGATGTCGCCGCGGCGGAACGCTCGGACGGGTGTGCGGTAGGTACGTCCGCTGCGGCGACCCCGGTGGATGACAACGGCGAGCGAGCCCGCTCGTCCGGCGCGGCGGAGGGCGATCGGGTTGATGATCGTGTGGGCCGGCTTCAAGAACGGCGGCCAGGGCATCGCGGCCTCACCTCCATCGTCGGCAGGGTACGCGGGAGCGAGCGCGGGTCTGACCGCCATACGGCTCGGTCACCGCCGAGATCTCGTCGTCGGCTGAAGAATGCGTCCTCTGCTACCGGCGACGGTGCCGGAGAGACACGCGCGGAGCCGGCTGGGATCCCTGGAGGTTCGCCAGCCACCGGGCCGGACGCATGCGCACCGAGGACCTGTGCCGGCTTCGCGGAACGCCGCGGACCTCGGCCCCATCTGCGTGCTGACGGGCACCGTGACCGCACGGTGTCATCCGGCCGTTGCGACGCCTACGCCAGGGCGTCCGCCACGACGCCGGATTCGCCCGGTGCGGATGGCGAAGACGAGCAGGAACGCGGCGGTGACAAGGCAGGACAGGATCCCGGCCACGCCGGCTTCCGGGCCGAAGGAACCGCCGGTCAGCACCGGTGACCCGGACAGGGTGGTGCTGGCCAGACCGCCGAATTCGCTCGACTTTCCCGACACCGCCGTGCCGAAGCCCGCTTCGACGACGTTCCAGGCGAAGTGGATGCCGATCGGCAGCCACAGGGCGCGGGTGGCGATGTAGGCGGCGGTGAGCATGATGCCGCCCTGCAGGACAATCGCCGTAGCGCCCCACAGCATCGTGCCCGCGCCGGTTTCGGATGTTCCTGCCAGGTGAACCGCGCCGAAGAGCACCGCCGACACCGCCAGGGCGGGCCAGGTCCCGAAGCGCTCCTCGGCGATGCGGAAGATCACGCCGCGGAACACCACCTCTTCGGTGACCGCTACGCAGGCCATGATGCCGAGTGTCGCGAGGAACTTCGAGGAATCGCCGCTTGTCACGTGCCAGCCGCCGAACACGAGGATGACCAGCATCGTGGCCAGGAAGGCACCCGCGCCGATGGCGCTTCCCCCCAGCAGCCCGGACATCGCCCGGTCGCGGGGGAGCTCGGTCACCTGCTGTCGTCGTTCGACGAGCTTGCTCAACCGCGTGTAGCAGAACAGGGTCGCCGCCGCGAGGGCCACGCCGACCACGAGGTCGACGGCGCCGGAATCGTTCAGGGTCACGGTCAGCTGTTGCGCGACCGCCATGATGATCAGCGTGGTCACCAGCAGCAACGGAAGGCGCCATCTCCGCGACCAGGGCACGGGGCGGCTCGCGGTCGCGCCGGTCGTGTCGTCGGAGGAGGTCATGGTGGTGTTCCCTTCACTGGCGGACTGATCGCGCACCGAATCGCTTTCCTCGGCGTCGCTGAGATGACGGAAGGGTAGAAGGAACGGGCATCGGCGCGATTCCCCATCCCGAGGACATCGGTGTGTAGCTCGCACGGGGGTACTAGGCTCTGCGCCATGCCGACAACGTGGGTCCGCCGGCGGCTGGGGACGATCCGGACGTGGTGGCAGGCCTGCGACGCCCTGGTGTGGGACCGGTGGCTCGCCGTGGTGTTCACCGTCCTGGCGTTCGTGCCGGCGCTGGCCTCCATGGGCGCGGAGTTCGGTGACCTGCCTCGGCGACCGCCCGACCTTTTTTCACTTGTCCTCGTGCTGGCGCAGACGCTGCCGCTCGCCGTGCGCCGAACCCGGCCCGTCGCGAGCCTGGCGATCATCGCCGCGGCCTTCGCGGTCCACGAGACGCTCGCGTACCAGCCGCACTTCGGCACGGTGACCGTGTACCTCGCGTTGTACTCCGCCGGCGCGCACCTGGAGCGATGCCGGGTCACCGTCGCCGCCGTGGCGACAGCCGCGCACGTCGGGCTCTGCGTCGCGCTGACCGCGGTCGGATCACCTGACCGGTTGGCCGACTTCCTGGTCTTCTACCTGATTTTCGTGGTGTTCTGGGTGCTGGGCACGTTCGTGCGCCACCGGCGGTCGGCGGAGGTCGAGCGCCGGCGGTCGGCGGCGGCCGCCGCGACTGCCGCGGAACGGGCGCGCATCGCGCGGGAGCTGCACGACGTGGTCACCCACCACGTCACCGCGATCGTCGTGCAGGCCGACGCCACGCAGTTGCTCGTCGAGTCGCCGGATCGGGTCGTCAAGGCGCTCGCGGCGATGGGTGGGGCCGGCAGGCAAGCCCTGGCCGAGCTTCGGCACCAGCTCGACGTGCTCGAGGCCACGGGTGAGTCCGCGCCGCACGCATCGGTCCAGGGCACCGTGCGGGACTTGGTGGAGCGCACCTGTACGGCCGGGCAGCCCGTCGAACTCATCGAAACCGGCGCTGTGTGCGCGCTCTCCGTGGAGGTGTCCTTGGCCGTGTACCGGGTGGTGCAGGAGGGCTTGACCAACGCCGTCAAGTACGCGGCCGGACAGCCGACCGAGGTGCGCACCTCCTACCGGGACTGTCAGGTCGAGGTCGAGGTGACCAACACCGCGGCTCCGGTGCCGATCTCCGTGGGCGTCCGCCACGAGCTCGCCGGCGGGCGCGGCCTGGCCGGGCTGCGGCAACGGGTCGCGGCGCTCGGCGGCGGGCTGACTGCTGGTGAGCAACCGGACGGCCGGTTCAGGCTGCACGCGGTGATCCCGATCGCCGGTGGCGCATGAGCATCCGCTTGCTGATCTGCGAAGACCATGAGCTCGTCCGTACGGGCTACGTCACGGTCTTCGACGCGCAGCCGGACATGGAGGTCGTCGGGGAAGCCGCCGATGGCACGGCCGCGGTCGACGCCGTCGCACGGCTACGCCCGGACGTCGTCGTCATGGACATCCACCTGCCGGGACCGGATGGCATCGACGTCACCCGGCGGATCACGCGGCCTGGCGTCGCCCGGCCGCCGAAGGTGCTTGTGGTGACGGCTTTCAACACCGACGAGCACGTCTACGAAGCCCTGCGCGCCGGGGCGAGTGGGTTCCTGCTCAAGGACTCGCCGCTGAGCGAATTGGTGAACGGCGTCCGCACGGTCGCCCACGGCGAGTCGCTGCTGGCCCCGGCCGTGACCCGGAGGCTCATCGGGCGATTCGCCAGTCGAGTCCGCCCTGCCGTCGCCAAGCCGGATGGCGGTGCGTTGGAGGTACTGGCTCCTCAGGAGCGCGAGGTGCTGCGGCTGATGGCTCGTGGCCTGTCCAACCGGGAGATCGCCGAGGAGATGGGGCTCGGCTTCGAGACTGTGAAATCTTACGTTTCTTCCATCCTGACCAAACTGGAGCTGCGCGACCGGGTCCAAGCGGTCGTGTTCGCCTACCGGGTGGGATTCGCCGGCGCCGACGACTAGCTTCGACCGCTTCACTCGTATCACGCGGCGAGTCCGTTGGTCCGGATGGAGGAGGTCGTGGTGGACCCGCCCCGGATCGGCCGGCGAAAACTCCTCGTACCCTTCGCCCCCGAAATCATCCCGATGATGTCGAGCGAAGGCGGGTCGGGCGCCGCTGAAGTGTCCGGGTCGGCCAGTGCCGGAGCCGGCTTGCGCCGTCCGCCGGGGACGCCGTGAACCGGACGGCGCAGCGGGCTGTGGCGATCCGGTGATGTGCGCGAACGGGATGAAGATCCACGGTGTGCCGCTGGTGCGCTTCGTGGCCGCTGCGCTACTTTCCGGAGTCGTTGGCCGGCGCCGGGTCCTGGCGCCCGCGCCGACCCGACCCCGGAGGTGACGTGCTTTTGATCGGGACCATTGGTCCGTACCATTGCGCAGGCTGGCGCCGGCCCGGTGAGGGCGACGGAAGCGGGGCGCCCCGGCCGTGATCCGCGTTCTCCTGATCCTGTCCTGCGCACGTCGTTCCCGCCGGATCCACCGGCAGCTCGCCGAGGAGGGGGACATCGAGGTCCGGTACCAGGCGCCGGAGACGTGGAGCGACATCGTGACCGCGCTCGAAGACTTCGCGCCGTCGGTGGTCGTGCTCGACCGTTCCGTGCTGAAGGCCGAGGGCCTGACGGTCGCCGGGGACATCGCGCGCGGCGGCCGGCCGCCTGCCGTCGTGCTGCTGGCCGAGTCCTACCACCCGGCGGACGTAGTACCGGCCGCGAAGGCCGGGGTCCGCGGTTACGTCGTCGACAGCTCCGGGGCCTGCTCGTGGGGTGAGGTGGTCCGCGCGGTCGCCGCCGGCGGGGGCTGGCTGGCGCCCGCGGCGGCCGGCGAACTGCTCGACGAGTTCCGCGTCCGGTCGCGGCGCCGCTCGCTGGAGCGCACGCGGATTCCGTTGACCGAACGGGAACTGAGTGTGCTCCGGCTCATCGCGCAGGGGTGCTCGAACCTGGAGGTGGCGACGGAGCTGGGGCTGAGCCAGTCCACGATCAAGACGCACGTGTCCCGGATGCTCGCCCGGCTCGACCTGCGCAGCCGGACCCAGCTGGCCGCTTTCGCCCGCGACCTGGACATCGTGTGAGCCCGGCCGATATTCGTTCTTTCGACCGATGCGGTCCGAGCGGCGGTCCTCCTACCATGATTCGTGGCCGGCGCGGGCCCGGATTCGGGGCCCCGGCAGCGGTTTCGTGAGCACCCGCCGGGAACGGTCGAACGCACGCCGTGGACGGCGAAGCGGGGTGAATCGTGGGTTCACCCTTCCGGTGGAGTCGCCCGATCCCGTCCGTGCCCAGAATGATCATGGAAGGCGCTACGGTGCGGCTTCCGGCTCGGAATATCAGTGAATAGTGGACGGAGGTCGGTGTGTCGAGGGAAGAGGGCTCCGCGCCGCGGTTGCCGCTCGCGCGTTACGAGCTCTTCCATTCTTGTGACCCGAATCATGTGCGCGAGGAGGTGAGCCGCGTTTTGGCGCCCCACACCCTGCGGGTGCTCGGTAGTGATACGCGGCTCGACGCACGAATGCATCACGTGCGGTTGCGCGACATGTCGGTGAGCGTCATCAGTTACGGGGGAACGGTGCGTTTCGAATCCGGGCCGGCCGAAACATTCTTCACCGTGTTCATCCCGATTGCGGGTGAGGGGGAGGCGCGGTGTGGGGCCGAACGGGTGCGGTTGACCATCGCGACCGCCGGCGTGCTGTCACCGGCCGAACCCGTGGTGCTGCGCTGGCCGGGCGACTGCGTCCAGCTGGTCGTCCGGCTCGAGCGGGCCGCTCTGGAGGCCCGGCTGAGCGACCTGCTCGGTGCGCCGCTGCGGAAGCCGCTGCGGTTCGCTCCCGCGATGGCCGTCGGGTCGGGGAACGGCCGGAGCTGGCTCCGGGGGTTGCAGATGCTGGTGACCGAGCTCGAGCGCCCGGGATCGCTGATCGAGCAGCAGGCCGTCGCGGAGATGTTCGAGCGCACGCTGGCCACCGCGCTGCTGATGGGGCACTCGAGCAACTACACGAGGATGCTCGACGGGGAGGTGCCTGCCGTGCCGGTCAGGGCGGTGAGCATCGCGCTCGAGTGGATCGACAACCACCCGAAGTGGCGGCACACGACGGCGAGCCTGGCCCGGGAGGCCGATGTCACCGAGCGGTCGCTGCAGCTGGGGTTCCGCAAGCACCTCAAGATGGGCCCGATGGAGTACCTGCGGGAGATCCGGCTCCGCGGAGTGCGCGACCAGCTGCGGGCGGCGCAGTCCGACGCCGTCACGGTGACCGAGGTGGCCGCGGAATGGGGCTTCCTGCACGCGGGGCATTTCGCCGCCCGGTACCAGCAGCGGTTCGGGGAACGTCCGTCGGAAACGCTCCGGCGGTGAGGGGCGCCCGGAATCCGGGCGGATGATCGACGGGTGCCGGCCGCTCGCGGCCGGCACCCTTTTTTCGTGTTTCACCCCACATTCGCCCTGGCAGAATACTTCGGTTTTCGGATATCTCCGTCAGCACCGGCGGGGAATCATTGATCTCGGGTCGGACGAGCGGTTTTCCGCACAACGGATTACTCCGCTCTGCACGTCCCGGCCGAAAAAAAGAGTACGCGTCAGGGAGGAAACGTGCCGCCGATGATCCGGGTGGAGAATCTGGTCAAGCGGTTCGGGCGGACCACAGCGCTCGACCGCGTCAGTTTCGCCGTTCCGGCGGGCACGGTGGTCGGCGTGCTCGGGCCGAACGGCGCCGGGAAGACGACCATGGTCCGGGTACTGGCCACGCTCCTGCGGCCGGACCGCGGCCTGGTCCGGATCGGTGGCCTCGACGTGGAGCGGGAACCGGCGCGGGTTCGCTCTCTGCTCGGGCTCACCGGCCAGTACGCGTCCGTCGACGGGGACCTGTCGGGCGCGGAGAACCTGGTGCTGTTCGGCCGGTTGCTGGGACTGTCCCGCCCCGCGGCGCGGGACCGGGCGGCGGACCTGCTCGAGCGCTTCGAGCTCGGGGAGGCCGCCGCCCGGCCCGCGGCGACGTACTCCGGCGGCATGCGTCGCCGGCTGGACCTCGCGGCGAGCCTGATCGGCCGGCCGCGGGTGCTCTGCCTCGACGAACCGACCACCGGGCTGGACCCGTACGTCCGCCGGGAACTGTGGCAGGTGGTGCGGGAACTGGTGGCCGAAGGCGTCACCGTGCTGCTCACCACGCAGTACCTGGAGGAGGCCGACCGGCTCGCCGACCGCGTCACGGTGTTCGACGCCGGCCGGGTCGTCGCCGACGGCACGCCCGACGAGCTCAAGCACCGGGTCGGCGGCCGCACGGTCCAGGTGCGGCCCGCCCTGCCCCAGGACATGGACGCCACCGCGCGGGTGCTCGGCAAGCTGACCGGCACCACCCCGGCCCGGGACTTCGGCTCCGGCCTGCTCACCGCTCCGGCCGCCGACCCGATGGTGCTGTCCACCTTGGTGCGGAAGCTGGACCAGGCCGGGCTGGCCGTGGCCGAACTGGGCCTGCGGCTGCCGAGCCTGGACGAGGTCTTCCTCGCACTGACGGGGAAACCGGCCGACCGGCCACCGGACGAGCCGGAGGTGCCCGCGGCGCGGGAGGGGAGCGCCGGATGAGCGGCCGGGTCGGTCCGGCGGACGCCGTGCGGCACGGGCTCATCCTGGCCGGGCGAGGCGTGCTCAAGATCCGCCGCAACCCCGAGCACCTGGTCGACGTCACCGTCCAGCCACTGCTGTTCCTGGTCATGTTCGGGTACCTGTTCGGCGGTGCCATCGCCGGCAGCCCGGGCGCCTACCTGCAGGACCTGGTGCCGGGGCTGATGGTGCCGAGCGTGCTGATGGCCACCCTCTCGGCCGGTGTCGGCCTGAACAGCGACGCGGGCAGCGGCGTGTTCGACCGGTTCCGGAGCATGCCGATCGCCCGGTCGGCCCCGCTGACCGGGGTGGTGCTCGCCGGCGCGGTCCGTTACGTCGTGGCGATCGCGGTGCTGCTGGGAGCGGGTGCGGTCCTGGGGTTCCGCGTGCGGACCGGTCCGCTGGAAGTGCTGGCCGCGACGGCGGTCCTGGTGACCGCCGGGCTGTGCTTCTGCTGGGTCACCGTGTTCCTCGGCATGGTGCTGCGGGACCGGGACGCGGTGCAGGGCAGTGCCGTCGCGCTGTTCATGCCGCTGGTGTTCGCGAGCAACGTCTTCGTCCCGGCCGCGACCATGCCCGGCTGGCTGCGGGCCTGGTCCGGGGTCAACCCGGTGAGCCTGCTCGCCGACGTCGTGCGGGGCCTGCTGAGCGGCGGGCCGGTCGCGGGCCCGCTCACCGGTGCGCTGGCCTGGTCGGCCGGCGTGCTCGGAGTGTTCTTCCCCCTGGCGATCCGCGCCTACCACCGGCGCGTCGGATGACGCGCCGAACCCGGGAGAGGTGAAACAGGCCATGGGCTCTGCCGAGCCGACCGTGAAAGTGACCTTGAAGGGAGCACCCGACGGAATGCCCGAAACCGTGCTCGTCCGCTTCGCCGAACTCTCTCACGCCCGGTTGAAGATCCCGTTCGGGGCGGGCTACGAGCACTTCGTCCCCGAAAGCCCCGCCCTCGGAGTACCGGAAGACGGCGCTGTCTTCGTTTGGTGCGACCGCACGAAGTTCGCGGAATAACGGAGAAAGGCGCCACCGAAATGAACACGGCCATTCTCGGTACCGGCTCGTACCTGCCGGAGACCGTCCTCACCAGCGTCGAGCTCGGCCGCCGGCTCGGCCTCGGCGAACAGTGGATCTTCGACAAGACGTGCATCGCCGAACGCCGCGTGGCGGCGCCGGACGAAGCGACGTCCGACCTGGCCACCCAGGCCGCGGAACACGCGCTGCGCGCGGCGAACCTCGCCGCGACCGACATCGACCTGCTGATCGTCGCCACCTCGACCCCCGACCAGCCGATCCCCGCCACGGCCTGCACCGTGCAGGCCAACCTGGGCGCGATGCGGGCCGCCGCGTTCGACGTGGACTCCGTCTGCAGCGGCTTCGTCTACGCACTGATCACCGCGCACGCACTGCTCGAAGCGGATCCGTTGCCCCGCAACGCCCTCGTCATCGGCGCGGACACCTACTCGCGCATCCTGAACTACGAGGACCGGCGCACCTGCGTGCTGTTCGGCGACGGCGCCGGCGCCGTGGTGCTCGGCAAGCGGGGCAACGGCCGCGGCCTGCTGTCGAGCGCGCTCGGATCCGACGGGACGACCGCCGACTTCGTCACCGTGCCCGGCGGCGGGAGCCGGCGGCCGGCGAGCGCGGCGACCCTCGCCGCCGGCGAACACTACTTCGCCATGCGGGGCAGGCAGGTCCGGGAGCTCGCCTCGAGAGTGCTGCCCGACCTGGTCGTCGACGTCGCGAAGTCGGCGGAGCTGGAAGTGTCGGAGATCGACCTCATCGTGCCGCACCAGGCGAACGGCCGGATGCTGCAGGACCTGGCGAAGACGCTGGACCTGCGGCCGGACCAGATGCACCTGACCGTCGAACGGTACGGCAACACCGGCGCGGCCTCGGTCCCGATCACCCTCGACGACGCCGTCCGCTCCGGCCGGCTGTTCGACGACGACGTCGTGCTCCTCGTGGCTTTCGGTGGCGGTATGAGCTGGGGCGGGGCGACGCTGCGCTGGACGCGCCCGCGCAAGCCGGGGGAGTTCCGGTGATCCGGCCCCCGGTGCGGGTGCCGCGCTCCCGCCCGCCCGTCCACGACGTCGACTTCCGCGGTGACGTCCGCATCCCGTCGAGCGAGCCCGGGCTGACCCTCGGCGCCGACCTCTACCTGCCGAAGACGGCGAAACGGGTCCCGGTGCTGGTGACGCTCCACACCGGACGCAAGGACGGCCTCGGCGGCCTCGCGGCGAGCCGGTACCTGCGGTACTTCGCGGAACGCGGCTACGCGGTGCTCTACGTGGACTGCTTCGGCATCGGCACGTCCGAGGGAACGCCGCGGCCGCTGCTCAGCCCGGGCGAGGTCGCCGACGGCGTATCGGTGGTGGAGTGGGCCGCCGCGCAGCCGTGGTCCACCGGCCGGGTCGGCATGTGGGGCCTGTCGCACGGCGGCCTGACGACGCTCGCCGTCGCGGCCCAGCGCCCGCCGGCCTTGAAGGCGATCTTCCCCGTGATGGGCTGGACCGACGTCGAGCGCGACCTCGTGCACCCGGCCGGCCTGCGGGGCGGGATCGGGATGTTCGGGCACCTGAGCCTGTACAACATCTTTTGCGCCCTGCTGCCCCCGCTGCGCGGCGAGGACCGGGAGAACTACGCAAGCCTGTGGAAGGAACGGCTGGAGAAGTTCGAGCCGTGGTTCGCCGACGCCTGGAAACACCCGCCCGGCCACGAAGTGTGGGCGCAGCGCCGGATCGATGCGGGGCGGATCACCGTGCCGTCGTTGTGCGTGGCGGGGTGGCGTGATCTGTTCTGCGACGGGATGATCGCCGCCTACCAGGAGATCAGGGCGCCCAAGCAGCTGATCGCCGGGCCGTGGCTGCACACGTTCCCGGACGTCGCGCCGGTCGGGCCGTTCCCGTCGGTCACGCTGGCCTGCGCCTGGTGGGACCGGTGGCTGCACGGCCGGAAGCCGCGGCCGGGTAGCTCCGAGCGGACCGCGACGTTCTTCGTCCAGGGTGCGGGCGCCCGCTGGGTGCGGGCGGAGCAGTGGCCGCCGGACAAGAAGGCGGACCACGTCTTCGTCGCGTCCCGCTCGGGGCACCTGTACCGGTCCGCCCCGGGCAGCCGGCCGTCGGCGGTCGCCACGGTCACCGGCCGGGGCGACCCGACCGTCGGCGCGCTGAGCGGGCTGACGAAGCACCCGACCGACCGGTTCGGCTACCCGCTGGACCAGCACGACGACGACGCCCGGACGCTCGCGTTCACCAGTGCGCCGCTGCCGGAGCCGTTGCTGATCGCCGGGCGCCCGGCCGTGCGGCTGCTGCTGGGTCCCGGGACGACCGCCACCCGGTGCGTGCTCAAGGTGACCGACGTCGACGAACAGGACCGGTCGCTGCTCGTCTCGGCGGGCACGGTGGACCTGGCCCGGCAGCCCGCGCGGCGCGACGACGTCGTGCAGGTCCTGCTCGACCCGACGTGCTACCAGGTCGCCGCGGGCCACCGCGTGCGGCTGGTCCTGGCCGAGGCGGACATCCCGCGGCTGTGGCCGGCCCCGGAGCCGGGACTGCTCGGCATCCGGGTGATCCGTGGCCCCGGCGACTACGTCGGCCTCGCCGCCGAAGAATACGAAGGCCACCAGGCGACCACGCTCAGCCTGCCGGCCGGCGACCCGGAGGCACTCACCGACCTGCTGGTCCCGCTGCCGGAACGCCGGGGCACGGGCGGGCCCGGTCACGACCGCTGGGAAATCGCCCGCGACCACCTTCGCTCGTCGGTACGGCTGACGGTGGAGAAGCGGGACCGCATCCGGTTCCCGGGCGACGACCGCGACTTCCTCGCCATGACCACGCAGGTCGATCTCGGCGTGCCCGAGCACGACCCGGCGGCCGCCCGCATGACGGCGACCGGCGAGAAGAGCGCGGAAACCCCGGACGGCGACCGGGTCGTCGTCCGGGCCGGGATCGACATGGGGACCGCGGACGCGGCCGTGTCGGCCGAGGTGCTCGTCAACGGCACGCAGTTCTTCACGCGGGAGTGGAAATGGACCTGACCATGCTGGAACGTCCGCTGAACTACCTGGAGCTGGCCCACCTCGACCGGGTCGTGATCATGGCCGCGGAGTACCAAGGTGACCTGGACGCCGACGCGCTCGCCCGCGCGTTCCGGCACCTGTGCGCGGTGCACCCGGTCCTGCGGGCCCGGATCCGGGGCACCGCGCCGGAAGCGGTCCTCGCCGTTTCGCCCGAACACGAGCCGGACCTGCTCGTCCTCGAGGACGAGCCGGACGTGCTGGCGAAGATCACCGCGCTGCCGTGGGACGCCAGGGCCGGGGTCGCCGATCTCGTGCACGTCCGGGGGGACCGGCACGGGTACGTCGCCCTGCGCACCGACCATTCGATCACCGACGCGAACGCGTGGCTCGGCACCTTCCGCGAACTGCTGCGGCTGTTCACCGCGTTCGCGGAGGGGGACGAGCCGGTGTGCGAGCCGGGCACGGCACTGCCGGCGCCGCCCGCCGCCCTGTTCCACGAGCGGCTCGGCCTGATCCCCTACGACCGGCGGCTGTTCCACTCCGCGGTCCCGCCCGAGCCGACGGCCGGGACCGCGGGCCTGATCAGCGGCTACCTGCGGCTCGGCGTCGAGGAGACGCAGTGGCTCAAGCGCGCGGCGCGCCGGTACGAGACGACCGTGCACGGCCTGGTCGCCGGCGCGATCCTGCTGGCACAACGCGTCCTGGCGGGCGGGCGGGAAGCCGCGCCGATGTACTGCGTCTCGCCGGTCGACTTCCGGCGCCGGGTCGACCCGCCGGTGGGCGAGCTCGAGACGACCAACTTCATGATGTCCTACGTGGCCGAAACGGCCGTGTCCCCGCGGCTGAGCCCGGTCCTCATCGGCCGGGAGGTCAAGGCGCGGATGGACGAAGTGCTCGCGACGCCGGAAGGGGGTCGCGACCCGGCACCGATGGAGGACACCCTCGGGCGCAACCTCTCCTACGCGCTGATCAGCAACCTCGGTGTCGTCGAAGAGTTCCCCGCCCCGGCCGGGGTGGCGTTCACCGAGATCCACATCCTCAACACCGTCGGCGACACGTTCTTCCCCGGCTACTACGTCTCCACGTACCGGGACCGGTTGACGGTGCTGTACATCTTCACCGACCGGTTCTTCACCCGGGGCGACGTCGACCGGGTCGTCCGCGAGCTGTACGAGCAGCTGCTCATCGTCGGTGCTTCGGCCTAGGGAGGACCGGTTCGTGAAGGCTCTGTTGCTGACCCACGGCAGCCGTGGCGACGTCCAGCCGTTCGCGGCACTGGCCGCGGCGCTGACCGAGGCCGGGCACGAGGTGGTGCTGGCCGTGCCCACGTCGTCGGCCGCGCTCGCCGACCCGTTCTGCGCGCGGCTGGTCCCGCTCGACGACGGAACGAACAAGCTGGTCGACGACCGGGCGGCGTGGGAGGCGGTCGAACGCAACTTCCGCGGGGTGCGCGGGAAACGGCTCGGGTGGCAGCTGCTCCGGCGCAACCGCGTCGCGATGCAGCGGGTGTTCGACGACCTGGCCTCGCTGGGCCGGGTCCTGGCCGAGGACGACGACGTCGACGTCGTCGTGCACCAGGTCAACGTTCCCGGGCAGGCGATCGCCGAACTGCTCGGCGTCCCGGCGGTCCCGGTGTGCCTGCAACCGTTCTGGGTGCCGACCTCGTCGTTCGCCGACCCCCTGTTCCCGTTCGCGCTGCCCGCGGCGTTCAACCGGGCGTCCTACCTGTCGACGAAGACGTTCGTGCGGGCCTTGACCGGGAGTGCCGGGCGGTTCCGGCGGCACGGGCTCGGCCTGCCCCGCCGCCGGTTCGCCCACGACCCGCTCCGGCGTCCCGACGGCACCCGGGCACCCGTGCTGCAGGCCTTCAGCAGGCATCTCCTGCCGCCCCGGGCGCGGTACCCGGAGTTCGTGCACACGTCCGGGTTCTTCTTCCTGCAGCCACGGCTCCCGTGGACGCCCCCGGCCGACCTGGCCGCCTTTCTCGCCGCCGGGGAACCGCCGGTCTACCTCGGCTTCGGCAGCATGGTCGGCAGCGACCCCGCCCGCACCGGGCAGATCGTCGCCGCCGCCCTGCGGGTGGCCGGGGTCCGGGCGGTCGTCGCGCTGGGCCGCGGTGGCATCCGGCCCGACGGCCTGGGGCGCGACGCGTTCTGCCTGACGCAGGCGCCGCACGACTGGCTCTTCCCGCGCATGGCGGCGGTCGTGCACCACGGGGGAGCGGGCACCACGGCCGCGGCACTGGCCGCGGGACGCCCGCAGGTGGTCTGCCCGTTCATGTTCGACCAGCCGTTCTTCGGGCGGCGGCTGGCCGCGCTGGGTGTCGCGCCGCGGCCGCAGCCGCTGCGGGAGCTGACGGCGAGCGGCCTGGCCCGGGCGATCGGCGACGTGGTCGCGGGGACCGCGCCGGATCGGGCGCGGGAACTGGGCGAGCTGATCCGCGCGGAGGACGGGATCGGGCACGCGGTGAAGGTCCTGGAAGCGATCACCTAGGCAGAGGAGGGCGTCGCAAGGTGTTTGACGTTCGGGCCGAGCACCCCAATGTGGCGTTCGGTGCGTTCCACGCACCCAATGTGGCGTTCGGTGCGTCAGACGCAACCAACGCCACATTGGGGCGCGACCCCGGGCCCCTGTCAACGAACCTCGGACGCGCGACACCAGGCGGGAGGGCCGGCTCCGGTCAGCCCGCGTCCGGGACCGCACCGAGCAAGGCTCGCGTGTACGCGTGGGCAGGGGCGCCGGTGAGGCTGCCGACCGGGCCCTGCTCGACGATCCGGCCGTGCCGCAGCACCGCGGCCCGGTGACACGCGAACCGGACGACGTCGATGTCGTGGGAGATGAACAGGTAGCTGAGGCCGAGCCGCTGCTGCAGGTCCAGCAGCAGGTTGAGGATCTGGGCCTGCACGGACAGGTCGAGCGCGCTGGTCGGCTCGTCGCAGACGACCAGTTCCGGCTCCAGCACCAGGGCGCGGGCGATGGCGATGCGCTGGAGCTGGCCGCCGGAGAACGCGCTGGGGTGCCGGGCTGCCGCGGCGGCGGGCATCCCGACCTGCCGGAGGACGTCCGCGACCTGCGCCTCGGCCGCCCGGCGGGACAGCCGGCGGACGACCCGCAGGGGTTCGGCGAGCGTGCTGCCGACGGTGCGCGACGGGTTGAGCGACCCGTGCGGATCCTGGAACACGATCTGCAGGTGCCTGCTCAGCTCACGTCGACGCCGGGCGGTCGCGTGCGTGATGTCCTCGCCGAAGAACAGGATCCGGCCGCCCGTGGGGCGGACCAGACCGACGATCGCGTGCCCGATCGTCGACTTCCCGGAGCCGGATTCGCCGATCAGGCCGAGGGTTTCGCCCGGTTGCAGCACGAGGTTCACCGCGTCCACCGCCGGGTGCCGCGCCCGGTATTCGACGCGCAGGTCGCGGAGCTCAAGCAGTGGCGCGGTCATCGCGTTCTCCTCCGGGCAGCAGCTTGATGTGGTGGAGGCACCGGGTGCGGTGCCCGGTGGCGGGCTCGAACACGGGGATCGGCGCTTCGGCGCACTCGGCCGTCGCGAGGGCGCATCGCGGCGCGAAGTGACAGCCGCGGGGCCAGTGCGCCGGTTCCGGCACCGTGCCGGGAATGGCCGCCAGCCGCCCGCCCCGGCGGGCCCGGCTCGGCATAGCGCCGAGCAGCCCCTCGGTGTAGGGGTGGCGGGGCCGGGCCAGCAGGTCACCGACCACACCGGATTCCACGATGTGCCCGGCGTACATGACGTAGGCGCGCCGGCAGAAGCCGGCGACCACCGACCAGTCGTGCGTGATCAGGAGGATCGCCATCCCGCGTTCGGCCTGCAGCCGCCGGAGCAGCCCGAGCACCTCGGCCTGCACCGTGACGTCCAGTGCGGTGGTCGGCTCGTCGGCGATGAGCAGGCTCGGCTCCCCGGCCAGCGCCATGGCGATCGCGACGCGCTGGGCCATGCCCCCGGACAGCTCGTGCGGGTAGCGGCGCCCCACCAGTTCGGGTTCCGGCAGGTTCACGTCGTCCAGCAGGCCGAGGGTTCGTTCCCGGACCTCGGCCCGTGATCCGCCGTGGCGCAACCGGACGAGCTCGCCCACCTGGTGCGCCACGGTGAACACCGGGTCGAGCGCGCCCACCGGGTCCTGCGAAATCAGGGCGATCCGCGAGCCGCGCAGCCGGCGCATCGCCCGGGCTCCGGCGAGGGCCAGATCGGCGCCGTCGAACAGGAGGCTCCCGGCGGTGACCGCGCCGCCCGCCGGGAGCAGGTCCAAGATCGCGCGGCCGGTGATCGACTTGCCACAGCCGGATTCGCCGACCAGTGCGACGGTTTCGCCGCGGCCGATGTCCAGGTCGAGGTCTTCGACCACGACCTGGTCGCCGTGGGCGCCGGGCAGCGTGACCGCCACGTCCCGCAGCGAGAGCAGCGCGGCCGAGGTCTCCTTCCGCGGGGTCAGCGCCGGCGCGGGCGCCCGGTGCGCGCGGTGCAGCCGGTCGCGGAGGGGCTCCGGGTGCTCGGCGGTGGCGTCCCGGACGACGTCGCCGAGCAGGCCGAAGGCCAGGATCGCCAGGCCGAGCACGACCCCGGGGGGCACGAGCAGCCACGGCTGCCGGTCGATCACCGACGCGGCTTGCGCGATCATGTCTCCCCACGTGGGATCCGGCGGTTGCGCACCGAACCCGAGGTAGCTGAGCCCGGCGTCGATGAGCAGCGCGCCGCCGGCGAGCAGCGAGACCTGGACGATGATCGGGCCGGCGATCCGCGGCAGGACGTGCGCCGTCACGATCCGGTGGTGGGGCAGCCCGCACACCCGGGCGGCGGAGACGTAGAGCTCCTTGCGCACCGCCAAGGTGGCGCCGCGGACCACGCGGGCGAGACCGGGTGAGACGAGGACGCCGAGCGCGACCATCACGACGGTTTGGTGCTCGCCCACGACGGTGAGCACCACGAGCAGGGTCATCAGGACCGGGATCGCGAGCAGCACGTCGACCACCCAGGTGAACGCCCGGTCGAACCAGCCGTCCAGGTACCCGGCGACGATCCCGCCGGTGACGCCGACCCCGACGACGGTGGCGACGACGATCCCGGCGTGCAGCAGGCTGACCTGCCCGCCGTACATCAGCCGCGTCAGGACGTCCCGGCCGAGCGCGTCGGTGCCGAGCCAGTGCGCCCGGCCCGGCCCGGCCAGCACCTGGTCCAGGTCCGTCGCCACCGGGCTGTACGGTGCGAGGACCGGAGCCAGCGCGGAACCGGCCACGAGCAGCGCGAGATATCCCAACGGCAGCAGGGCGAGCGGGCGGCGGAGTGCGGTCCGCCACCGTCGCCCCGGCCGGGTGCCCCGGGCGACGAACTCCTCGATGCCCGCGGTCACCGGATCCGCGCCTTCGGGTTGAGCCAGCCGTAGGCCAGGTCCACGACCAGGTTGACCACGACGACGATCACCGTGAACACCACCACCACGCCCTGGATCATCCGGATGTCGTGCAGGGAGGTGGCCTGCACGGCCAGGCCGCCCAGGCCCGGCATGGCGAAGACCGACTCCACGAACACCGTCCCGCTCAGCAGTCCGATGAACGTCAGGCCGACCAGGGTCACCACTGGGATCCCCGCGTTGCGCAGGGCGTGGCGCAGCACCACCGACGCCTCGGGGACGCCGTTGGCCCGCAACGCCGTCACGTAGTCGCGGGAGAGCGCTTCCAGCATCGCGTCGCGGGTCTGCTTGGCGAACACGGCGATGCCGGGCAGGGCCAGGGTCGCGACCGGCAGCACCAGGCTGCGGGCCCATCCCGCGGGCGAGGCGCCCAGGGCCACGTACCCGGTGGCGGGCAGCAGCTGGACGGTCACCGCGAACAGGGTCACCATCGTGAGGGCGAACCAGAAACTGGGCAGTGCGTAGCCGATGAGCGAGAGCACGTCGACGACGCGGCCGAGCCGTCCACCGTGGACGGCGCTGACGACGCCGAGCGCGACGCCGACGAGGGTCGTCACCGTTGTCGCGCAGCCGATCAGGGACAGCGTGACGGGGAGCCGGTGGGAGATCTCGTCCGCGACCGAAAGCCCGCTGATCGGGGACGAGCCGAGGTCGCCGTGCAGCGCGTCGCGGAGCCAGTGCCAGTACTGCGTGAGCACCGGCTGGTCCAGGCCGAGCTGGTGGCGCAGCTGTTCGTAGGCCGGGACGCTGAAGTTCTGCCCCAGGATCGAGCGCGCGAGATCACCCGGGGCGGCGGACTGCAGCAGGAAGGCCGCCAGCGAGACGACGAAGACGAGCGCCACCGACACCACCAGGCGGCGTGCGATCAGCCGGCCCATGTCCGCCCGCCTTTCCCGTCGTGACGCTGTTCCGAGATGAGCTGCCGGTACCACCGGTAGGAGGCCTTGGGGGTGCGGGTGAGCGTCGTGAAGTCGACGTGCACCAGCCCGAATCGCGGGCGGTAGCCGTGTTCCCATTCGAGGTTGTCCAGCAGTGACCAGACGTGGTAGCCGCGGATGTCCGTGCCCGCGTCGAGGGCGGCGCGCACCTGGCGCAGGCAGCTGCGCAGGTAGGCGATGCGCCGCAGGTCCTGGACCGAGCCGGTGACGTCGGGTTCGTCGAGGCCGGGGAAGCCGTTCTCCGTGATGTGGATGGGCGGCAGGCCCGGGTAGTTCTCGCGCAGCCAGCCCAGCAGCACGCCGAACCGTGCCGGTGCCACCGGCCAGCCGAGCATGTTGGTGCTCGTCCCGGGGAACGGAACCCGTTCGTAGCCGAAGACGGCGGACTCCGACGCCGCGACCCGCGCCGGGGCGTACCAGTTGACACCGAGGAAATCCAGCGGGGCGGCGATGACCGCGCGGTCGGTGTCGCCGGCTTCGATCACGGGTCTGCCGTCCAGGTGGGGGTAGTCGCCGCACAGCAGGGGATCGAGGAACAGCCGGTCTTCGAACACCTCCGCTCGCCTGGCTGCGCCGACGTCCTCCGGCCGCTCACTGGCGGCGGTCATCCCGGCGAGGTTGAGGCTGATCCCGATCTCCCCGCCCCGGGTCCGGGCCCGCAGGCGGCGGACGGCCAGGCCGTGCCCCAGCAGGAGGTGGTGGGCCACCCGGAGAGCGTGGCGGCGCACGGGCTCCTGCGACGCGCCGGTCATCCCGGCATGCATCACCGAGAGCGGTTCGTTGAGCGTGATCCAGCGCGTGACGCGGTCGCCGAACCGGACGGCGAGGCCTTCGGCGTAGTCGGCGTACCGGGCCGCGGTGTCACGATCGGCCCAACCGCCGGCGTCCTCGATCGGCTGGGGGTGGTCCCAGTGGTACAGCGTCAGCATCGGCTCGATGCCCCGGCCCAGCAGGCCGTCGACGAGCCGGTCGTAGAAGGCCAGGCCGCGGCCGTTCCAGGGGCCGCGCCCGGCGGGCTGGACCCGCGGCCACGAGACCGAGAACCGGTAGCTGTCCACGCCGAGACCGGTCATCAGGTCGAGGTCCTCGGCCAGCCGGTGGTAGTGGTCGCAGGCGACGTCGCCGGTGGCTCCGTCGGCCAGGCCACCCGGGAGGTGGGCCCGGGTGTCCCAGTTGGACGGTCCTTTCCCGTCCGCGTCCCACGCGCCTTCGATCTGGTAGGCGGCGGTGGCCACGCCCCACCGGAATCCCGGTGGCAGCAACAGATCCGGTTCGGACATCGCGCTCTCCTCGGCGCCGGTGGTGGTGTCCACGTTCAGCCGGCCGGATGCCAGGCGGCGACGCTGGGGAAGGGTTTCCCGGGTACGGGATCCACGCCGACGGTGTCGCGGTAGAACAGCAGTCCCGGGCTCAGGCACACCGGCAGGAACCAGCCCAGCTCCACCACGCGCCGGACGAGCTGCCGGTCGAGGGCGGGCCGGGCGCGGTCGTCGGCGGCCGCGGCCCGCTGGTCGAGGCTCTCCAGCTCCGGATCGCTGCTGTGGAAAGGATTCATGCCGATGGCGTCCCGCAGCCAGAGCCCGCGGCCCATGAAGTACGCCGGCAGTACGCCCCAGCCCATGCTGGAAGCCGGGAACTGGGTCAGCGCCGTGTTGGCGGCCGCCGGCTCCTTCGTGGTGATCCGGAGCGTGACGCCGATCCGCTGCAGGTCCGACGCGATCGCCTGGGCCATGTCGCCGGGGAACGCGGGGGTCGACGGGATCACCACCGGCAGCTCGAACCCGGCGGCGTGCCCGGCCTCGGCCAGCAGCCGCCGGGCCTTGCCGGGATCGTGGTCGTAGAAGGGTTGCTCGGAATAGCCGTCTTCCCCGGGCGCCGAAGGCTGGTCGACGGGAACGCCGTACTCGCCGAGCAGGGCCGAGGTGATCCGCACCCGGTCGACGGCGAAGTTGAGCGCCTGCCGCACCCGCACGTCGGCCAGCGGCGCGCACAGCGTCCCGGCCCGGTCGTTGAGCTGCAGGCCCATCACGATGGCCGGGCTCGACGCCACCTTGAACCCCGCGGCCTTCGCACCGCCCGCGATGGTGTAGCTGCCTGCGACGACGTCGACCTGCGAGGTCTTGAGCGCGGCGAGCGCGGTGTTCTCGTTGGGCAGGACCTTGACGGTGATCTTGTCGTAGAACCGGCCGGCCGCGTTCCAGTACTTCGGGTTGGGGCCGTAGGTGTAGTGGTCGTTGGCGACGGTTTCGCCGGGGAGCAGGACGTACGGCCCGGCGCCGAAGGTGCGTGTCGCGAGTTCGGCCGGCGCGGCGACGGCGGCCGGGCTGATCACGTCGCCCGCGAGGAAGTCCTGGGTGAACAGCGAAGGCAGCAGCGGATGCGGCTGGTTCAGCGTCAGCCGCAGGTTCAGCCGCCCTTGCGTGGTCATGGTGGCGATCGGGGCGAGGAAGGCGGCCGCCTGCCCGGCCGACCGGCGGAAGTGCTCGATGCTCGCCTTGAGGCCGTCGGCGGACAGCGGGCTGCCGTCGCTGAAGGTGACGCCGTCCCGCAGCGTGATCTCGAACGCGGTGTTCCCGGTACCGAGGTAGCGCCACGCCGTCGCGAGCCGGGGCTGGTAGCTGCCGTCGGGGGCCCGGTAGATCAGCGGGTCGTAGGCGGGTTGCAGGAACAGCTGGGACTCCCCGCCCGCCTTCGCCGGATCGAGGCTGGTCGGTGGCCAGTACTGGCCGATGCGCAAGGTGCGGCCGGTGGCGGGTTCGCTGCCGGGCGCGCCGCACGCGCCGGCGGCGAGTCCGGCGGCGAGCAGCAGGCCGCCGAAGGCGAAGTCGCGGCGGGAAAGGACGGCAGCGGACGACATGGTGCACCTTTCGCTGGGTACCGGCGGGCGGTCAGCCACGCCAGTGCCGGTCGAGCAGGGGAACGCCGTCCTGGACGACCTTTCCGGAGGCGTCGAGCGTGGTGGCGGTCGCCGTGACCGTGACGTCGACCGTGACGTGGGTGCCGGTCTCGGTGGCGATGGTGCCGGCTATGCGCCCGGTGACGGTGGACTCGCCGGGGTCGGTCCGGTGCGCGGAGGCGACGAGCTCCTGCTCGACGCGTACGGTGTGCCGCCCGCCGGGGACGTCTTCCGGGCGGATCCGGTCACCCCCGGCCAGCCGCAGGGAGATCGTGTCGTGCAGCAGGTCTTCGGTGACCTCCCAGGACGCCTGGCCGCCGGGTTCCCCGTCGAACCGCGCATCGATGTCCGCTGCGGCGAATTCGGTCAGCTCCGGCACCGGGCACTCGACCTCGCTCGCGGGGTCGGGGACCGGGAGCCGGAGCGTTCGCGCGGCCGGCCACCCCTCGGGCGGCGTCTTCGGCCAGACGCGGGGGAAGTCGCCCGGGGCGACGACGACGCGGAGCCGGTGTCCCGCCGCCACTTCGTAGGTGGTCGGCGTCAACGGCACGGTGAGCTCGTCATCGCCCTCCGCGGCGCACTCGAGCCCGGCGCAGATCAGCAGGGACCGCCCGGCGGGGTCGACGTCGGTGAGCTTCACCGACACCCGTGGCCACGGCCGGGTGAGCTCCACCGCCGGCCGGCCGCTGACCAGCAGCGGCCGGGGCAGCGGCGGCGAGGTGTAGCACAGGCTCCGGGTGTCGTCCCCGTGCTGGTCCAACGGCAGCCCGAACTGTCCCGCGGGGGTCGACCACAACCCGGACTGCAGGCCGGTGGCCGGGTCGGGGACCGGTGGCGCGGTCCGCCGCCAGCCGGTGAGGTCCTCGGCCCGGGTGGTGCCTTCCGGTGGCCAGGAACCGAAACCGAGCCAGCGCGGCCGGTCGCCCTGCGCGTAGAGGCGGACAGCGGGGGCACCGTCGTCCGCCTCCTCGCCGAGCAGCCACCGGTCCCACCAGGTCCGGGCGATCTCGAGGAAGTCGATCGGCGTGAACGGGCACTCCTGCGGCATGACGTGCATCCACGGCCCGGCGATCAGGGCCTTGGTCCCGCGCAGTTCTTCGTAGGCGCGGATCGTCCCGTCCACGAACAGGTCGCGCCAGCCGGCGACGCAGAGGGCGGGCACCTCCACGGCCGAAACGTCGATCCGGCGCCGGGCCCACGCCGGGGAACCGGGGCCGTTGCGGAACATGTCCAGCGCATACGGCGTGAAGGTGAGACGCCGGTGCCACCGCGCCTGCTCGTTCGGGTCGGCGAAGTCGTCCACCGGCGGCAGCAGCTGGTTGAACAGCGTGCTCACCGACCACGACGCGAGCGGGGAGAACGCGCCGCGCGAACCGCCGGGGTGGACGAAGTCGCGGCCGGGATCGGTGGGACCTTCGAGGGCGATGATCGCGCGCAGCGCTTCCGGGCGCCGGGCGGCGGTGCGCAGCGTCGTGACGGCGCCGTAGGAACCGCCCCACATCCCGACCGCGCCGGTGCACCAGGGCTGGTCGGCGCCCCAGCGGATGGCGTCGAGCGCGTCGTCGGCGTCACCCGGGTCGAACGGCGGACGCTGGACGCCGTCGGACGAGCCCGTGCCCAGCAGATCGACGAGCAGCGACGCGTAACCGCGCTCGGCGAACCAGCGTTCGGTGGGCGATCCGTTCAGCGCCGCGACGTCCCGCCGGTAGGGGAGGGCGGTCACCAGGAGGGGGAACGGCCCCGGGCCTTCGGGCAGGAACAGGTTGGCGGAAAGCGTGACTCCCGGCTCGGGTGTGGGGATCCGGACGTCGCGCCGGAGCACGACCTCGTACTGCCGATCAGTCTCCGTGCGTGCAGGCATCGCCGCCTCCGCTCCGCCCCCACGGGCGGGTACGAGATCGAATACTTTAGTACCGGATTCCGTACGTTAGACACACGTGCGGGGACGGCGCAAGCCCTCGCGGGAAGGAGACGGTGAGGTCGGGCACCGGCTCTTTCCTGCGCAGGCCGGTGTCGGGAGGCGGTTACTCCTCGTCGGGGTTGGTCAGCGCGGCGAGGACCAGTGCACCGAGTTCGGTGTAGGCGTCGGCCATGGACAGTCCGGAGCGGTCGAGCAGCTCACCGTGCTGGATGCCGTCGATGAGCAAGCTGACCGCGGCGCCGACGAAGTCCGCGTTGATCGCGCGAAACGCCCCGGAGGCCACGCCGTCCTGGATGGACTCCCGCACGCGGTGCGCCGTGGCGAGCGAGTACCGGGCGTACAGCTCCGCGGTGGCTTCGAAGGTGAGCAGGTCCGCGTAGCACTCCGGCGACATCCGCCGCAGCTCGGAGCCCAGCCCGGCGAGGTACTCGGCGATGCGCTGCGGTGGATCGGTGATCGGCCCGACCTTCTCCTCGACCCGTGCGGTCGCCTCCTGGAAGAAGTGCCGGACGGCGACGACCACGAGCTGTTCCTTGCTGCCGGCCACCGCGTACAGCGTCGACTTCGAACACTGCAGCCGGCCGGCCAGGTCGTCCACGGTCAGCCGGGCGAAGCCCTCGTCCAGGAAAAGCCTTTCCAGGCGGAGGATCAGCTCCTCGCGCTTGCCCTCGGACATGCGCCGGCTCCGCGCCGTCCGCGCTCCCGGTGGCGTCATCCAAGGTGGCTTCGCGGTCATGGTTCCGTAGCCTCGCACACCCCCGGATGAGGGGCAGCCGACGGGTACTACCGTACCCCAATCGGTACCCTCAGGGCAGAAGACCGAACCGCCGGGCGGTGACCACGGCCTCCATCCGGGTGCGAGCCACGAGCTTGCGCATGCTGCTGCGCAGATAGCTCTTCACGGTCTCCGTGGTGATCCCGAGATCCTCCGCGATCTGGTGGTTGGTCCAGCCGAGGGCGACGCACGCGAGCACGTCGAGCTCCCGCGCCGACAGCACCGGGACGTTCCCGCGCCGCTCCGGGCGGCCGGCGACGGCGGACAAGGTCTCGCACACCGCCCGGACCCGGCTGCGCAGCACCGGGTCGTCGACCGTCTGCGTCAGGATCCGCAGCTCGGCGTAGGCCTCGCGGACCAGCTCCCAGTGCGGCCGGTTGCAGTCGGTCGCGTCGTACCGGTCGAGCCAGGCGAGCCGCCGGGTCACCTCGTCCCGGACGGCGAGGCTCTGCTCGAGCTCGCGGGCCGACTCCACGACGGACTGGACCACGCGGTCGCCCAACGGCATCGAGCTGCGCAACGCGCCGTAGAGCACGCCACGCACGGTCCGCGTCACCACGACCGGCACGGCGACCATCGCGCGCAGCCCCTCCGCCAGGATGATGTGGTCGTAGTGGTGGCTGATCCCGGGCGAGCGCACGTAGTCGTCCACGACGACGGGCCGCCGTTGCGCCACCGCTTTCCCGCCCAGCCCACGCCCGTACTCGAGGCTGACGCCCCGGAGCGCGCCGGTGTTGGGCCCGGCGAGCTGGCTCAGCTTCACCTGCCGGCCGGCGCCGACTTCGCCGCCGAACGTGAGCGGCAGCCCGGTCGCGTCACGCATCCGGGCCAGCGCGCGGTAGATCTCCGGTCGGTCGTCGGCCGGGGCGTTCGGGTTCACGCCCGCCTCCTCGGGAACGGGGCGAACAGATCCCGCTCCCCTCACGCGGGGGTAGCTGGGTCGTCCGCACGATGGGACATTTTGTCAACGGTACGGCACTGCGGCGGTATCGCGTAGCTCCAGGAGGTCCCCATGACGAGCATCCACCGCCATGTCGAGGATCTGATTTCGCTCTTCGACCGTCCGCAGGCGTGCGCCGCGGAACTGCTGTGCGACCGGCACCCCGCCGACGCGGTGGCCTTCACCGTCGTCGAGCCGGATCTGTCGTGGCGCGACTGGACTTTCGGTGAGCTGCGGGTTCGCTCCGCCCGGCTGGCCACCGCACTGGCCGAGCTCGGCGCCGGTCCGGGCAGCCGCGTCGCGACCCTGCTCGGCAAGTCGGGCGACCTGGTCGTGACGGTGCTCGCGATCTGGCGGATCGGTGCCGTCCACGTGCCGTTGTTCACCGCGCTGGCCCCGCCGGCCATCGCCTTCCGGATCAGCGGCAGCGGTGCACGGATCGTGGTCACCGAACCCGCCCAGCGCGCCAAGCTCGGCCCGAACGACGACATCCCGGCGGCGTGGCGGCTGACGGTGGTCACCACCGGCGGCGCCGGGGAACACCCCGGTGACCACTGCTTCGACCGCCTGCTGGAGGCACCGCCGCAGGCGGTCCCGGTCGCGACGGGCGGGGACGCGACCCTCGTCGAGCTCTTCACCTCGGGCACGACCGGGGCGCCGAAGGGTGTGCCCGTGCCGCTGTGGGCCGTGTCGTCGATGCTGGCCTACCAGGAGTTCGGGCTCGACCACCAGGAGTCCGACGTTTTCTGGAACGCCGCGGACCCGGGCTGGGCCTACGGCCTCTACCAAGCGGTCCTCGGCCCGCTCGCGCTCGGCCGGCGCAGCCTGTTGCTCCACAGTGGATTCTCCGCCGCGCTCACCTGGGCGGTGCTGGCCACCTTCCGGGTCACCAACTTCGCCGCGGGGCCGACGGTGTACCGCGCGCTGCGCGCCGCGGAAGACCAGCTCCCGACCGGCCTGGCGCTCCGGCACTGTTCGTCCGCGGGCGAGCCCCTGCCACCGGAGGTCGGTGACTGGGCGGAGCGCGTGCTCGGCGTGCCGGTCCTGGACCACTACGGGCAGACGGAGCTGGGCATGGTGGTCGCCAACGCCTGGCACCCGGAGTTCCGCACCGAGCGGCGGCGCGGGTCGATGGGCCGCGCCCTGCCGGGCTGGCGCCTCGACACGCTGCGGCCGGATTCCGCCGAGCCCGCGGCCGTCGGGGAACGCGGCCGGCTCGCGGTCGACCTGAGCGCCAGCCCGCTGATGTGGTTCACCGGCTACCGCGGTGCGCCCGGGCGCACCGCCGAACGGTTCACCCCGGACCGGCGCTGGTACCTCACCGGGGACACGGCCGCGAGGGACGCCGACGGGAACTTCCACTTCACCGCCCGGGACGACGACATCATCCTGATGGCGGGCTACCGGATCGGACCGTCCGAAGTGGAATCCGTGCTGCTGGGCCACCCCGCCGTCGCGGAGGCCGCGGTCTTCGGCGTCCCGGACGAGCTGCGGGGCGAGGTGCTCGCCGCCCACGTCGTGGTGCGCCCCGGCCGCGACGCGGGCCCGGAGTTGGCCGAGGAACTGCAGAAGCTGGTCAAGACGCGCTTCGCCGCGCACGCCTACCCGCGGATCGTCCACTTCGTCCCGGAGCTGCCGAAGACGCCCAGCGGCAAGCTGCAGCGGTCGGCCCTGCGTTACGCCCAACGGCGTTCCCGATAGCCGCCCCGCACCGGTGATCCCGGGGTAACCCGGCTGACCTTCCCCTGCCCGCGCGCGGTTCCCGGCGCGCCGGCCGGTCCCGGCTGCCCTGACGGCCCGGGGCCCCGACTCCCGCGCCGGTCCTTGCCCGGCGCGGGTCCAGGAGAGTGGTCCGCTCTCCTGCCGCCTGGCGTCCCCGGGCCGGTCGCACCGGCGCGCCCGAGCACGCCCGGGGACGCCAGGCGTCGCCAAGTCGCACCCCTTCACCCACCCTGGAGGCAACGATGCCCAGGCCCCTCGAAAACCGTCAGATCCAGCCCCGTGCGGCAGCACCCGACCGGGCGCCCGCGTGCTCACGCGTGTCCCGGCGGAAGTTCGTCCTCGGCGCAGCCGCGGGACTGTCCGCGTTCACCGTCGCCGCCGGGATCCCCCGCGCGGCCCGCGCCGCCGTGGCGTCCGGCGCGGTGGCCGACAGCGGTGCGCGGGTGATCGCGGAACACCGGCTCAGCCCCACCATGCTCGACCTGACCGTCGATTCGCCGGCCCTGGCGACCACGGCGATGGTGCGGCTGCTGCACCCCGCGGACTGGACGCCCGGCGCCGCGCGCACGTGGCCGGTCCTGTACCTGCTCCACGGGGCCGGGGACGACTACACGTCGTGGACGCGTTCGACCGACGTCGCCACCTTCACCCACGGCGCCGAAATGCTCGTGGTGATGCCCTCGGGAGGCCGGGACGGCTTCTATTCGGACTGGTTCAACCGGGGCGCCGGCGGCGCGCCCCGCTGGGAGACGTTCCACCTGACCGAACTGCGCCAGATCCTCGAACGGGGTTACGGCGCCGGGTCCGTCCGCTCGATCGCCGGTCTGTCGATGGGCGGGCTGGGGGCCATGGCGTACGCGGGACGGCATCCGGGCATGTTCGCCGCGGCCGCGTCCTACAGCGGGGTCGTGCACACGACCTACCAGAGCTCCCGCGGGCCGAGCCTGATCCAGGGTGTGCTCGTGAAGGACGGGTACGACCCCACGGCCCTGTGGGGCGACCCGGGCCTGAACGCGGCCGTCTGGGCGGCGCACAATCCGTACGACCTGGCCCGCGACCTCGTCGGCATCCCCTTGTACCTGGCGTGCGGCAACGGGACGCCCGGGGTCCTGGACCCACCCGGCACCCCGCCGGACCTGTTCATCGAACCGCTGTGCGCCGAAATGAACACCGCGCTCGCGCAGCGGCTGCGAGACGTCGGCGCGAACGTCACGGCCGACTTCTACGGGCCGGGCACGCACAACTGGCCGTGGTGGCAGCGTTCGCTGCACCTGTCGTTCCCCTTGCTGACGCAGCCGCTGCGGCTCGGCGGGTAGCGCGGTTTCCGCCCCGCTCACCGGGGGGCGGCGGACCGGAGGATGCCGGGGGTATCACACCGCGAGGGGTTGGGCGGCCCGGCAGCCCCTTCGTACCTTTCCGGCAGGCGGCGAACTTCGCCGCCTGCCGGAAGGGGAGGGTTTCGATGAAGGAACAGCGTTACGGTGCCGTCCGCCGCGCGGGCCGGGTGCTCTGCCCGGTGGCGCTGGCCGCGGGCTTCGTGCTGGTTCCGGCCGGAACGGCGGTGGCGCAGCAGGCGCCGACCTGCCACGGCTTGCCGGCCACCGAGGTCGGCACGGCCGGCGCGGACGTGCTGTACGGCACGCCCGGCGCGGACGTGTTCGTGGCGCTCGGCGGGAACGACGTCGTGTTCGGCCTCGGTGGCAACGACACCGCCTGCCTCGGCGCCGGCAACGACCAGTTCTTCGGCGGGGACGGCGCCGACTGGGCGGACGGCGAAGCCGGCGCCGACACGCTGAACGGTGAAGCCGGTGCGGACACCCTGCTCGGCAGCCAGGGCGCCGACCGGCTGGACGGCGGGGCCGGTGCCGACACGCTCAGCGGCGGAGCGGGCGTGGACGTCATCGAAGCCGGCGCGGGTGACGACGACGCCGACGGGGGAGCCGGCGGCGACACGATCAACGGCGGTCCGGGTGCCGACACACTGGGCGGGCAGGCCGGCCCGGACCGGATCAGCGGTGACTCCGGGAACGACACCCTCGACGGCGGTGCGGGCAACGACGATCTCGACGGCGGGACCGGCAACGACATCGTCCGCGGCGCCGAGGGCAACGACACCCTCACCGACGCGGAGGGCGTCGACTTCGGAGACGGTGGTCCCGGTGCGGCCGACCGCTGTGATTCGCGGTTCGAGGCGTTGTCCCGGTGCGAGTTCATCTTCTGACCGGCGCGGGGTGACCGGCGCCCCTCGCCGGTCACCCCGGTTCCGGGTCCGCGCCCGGCGGATCGAGGCTCAGCCGCGCCCAGGTCTCGGGAGCGACCAGCCCCGGCAGGCGCTGCCGCCACATCCCGCCGACCCGGGCGACCAGGTCGTGTTCACCGGCCGTCGCCCGGGCCACGAGGTGCGTGCCGGCGAACTCCGCGACGGTGCTTTCGGCCGCTGTCCGCACGTCGACGTCACCGCGGAGCTCACCCGCTCGCCGGGCCCGCCGCAGCAGTTCCCGCACCACGGCGAGCCAGCCGAGGAAGTGTGCCGGTGCGAGCAGGTCGGCGAGTTCGGCGTGCAGTGGCAGCCGGACGCTCGCCCGGTACGCCGGATCGCGCTGCAGGCGCCGGGCCACCTCGAAGGTCAGCTCGACGAGAACCTGGGCCGGGCTGGGGTACCGGGCGGACAACCGTGCCGCCAGTTCCCACCACAGGGGGCAGTATCGCTCGACGACGGCCGCGGCCAGTGCCGCCTTGGACGGGAAGTGGCAGTAGAGCGCCCCCTTCGTCACTTCGGCCTCCGCGCAGACGGTGTCCAGCGTGGTGCCCGCGAAGCCGTCCCGGTCGAAGATCGCCGCGGCGGCGTCGACCAGTTCTTCGCGCGTCCGCCGGCCACGGGCGGTGCCGGTCATGGGGAGGTGCCGGCCCGCCGCGCGAGCAGCCAGCACGAGTCGACGAGGTCCGCCCCCGCCGTGAGGGACACGGCGAACTCGAAGGACGACTCCGCGCCGTCGGCCCGATCCTGACAGTGGATCCGGCCGAGCACCACGACGGTGTCCTCCTCGCAGACCCAGCGGCCGACACTGAGCCCGGCGACGGTCATCGCCGAATCGAAGGCGAACAGGAACGATTCGACCTGTCGCCGGGTACAGGTCTCGCGGGTGCCATCCGGTCGGTCCGGGGTGGGGCCGCACCACTCGACGCGCGGTGCGAGCAATTGCGCGACACCGGCGAAGTCCCTGGTGCCGAATCGCAGGAGTACTTGCTGCGCAAGGACGATGGCGGCCGGTTCCGGACGGCGGCAGCCGGTCTGCGCAGCAGCGTTCACAGGTGCTCCAGGGATTCGTGGCCGGAACCGGGTGACGGCGGGCCGGGTCCGCCGGGCGGTCCGGGTTGGTGGTGACGATACCGGAAAATCCGGTCTTCGCCGCTCGCCCGCGCGATTCAATCGTGATGCGGCGACATTGGCGTGTGATATTTCAATCATCTTCCGGAGGTGTGCCTTTGCCGGTTTCGGCGGGCACACCCCCGGGTGAGGGGATATCGACGCCGATTTCGTGGTCCAGGAGACCGGAGAATATGCTCCGGCGGGCTGGAATCGGGGCGCGGCGACGAATTGGCGAGGGACTGCTCGGAAAGGGTCGTCATTTCGGCTGAGTCGCCGGTCGGCCGAATGAACCGGTCGGTGTCAAGTCGTGATCCCGGTGGCGCTATCCGGTTACCGCGTACGGAGGTACCCCGCGTCGGAATTGCGCACTACTTTCGGTTGTGTGTGGCTGGGTGGTGAGGTTTTTCGGCCGATCGTCGTGGTCTCCCGCCCGAGAAGGTGCACTTGCGCGTAAAAGACGCGCTCGCGGATCGATCGAAATGCCGCGGCGTCAGGGGCGGATCGCGTCGGCTCCCGATGTCGGGTCGGATTGGCGATCGATGAGTGATCGGTTTCCGGGTCGAGCACTGCGTGGTCCGGTTGCGTCGGCAGAGGGGCGATTGGTGAATAAAACGTGTGGTATGGCCGTACCTGACATTTCGGACATCGGGATCGGTGTGTGTACGGAGAGGCTCGTGGTGCGGAAATACGGTGGGTCTTCGCTGGCCACGCCGGAGCTGGTGCGCGGGGCGGCCGGGCAGGTCGCAGCGCTGGCCGGAGCCGGAAAGCAGGTCGTCGTGGTCGTCTCGGCGATGGGCGACGCCACGGACCGGCTCGTCGCGCTGGCGGGGGAGTTCGCCGAACGGCCGGATCCTCGCGAGCTCGACCAGCTCCTGGCGACCGGGGAACAGGTCTCGGCCGCGGTGCTGGCGCTGGCCCTGACCCGGCGCGGGGTCGAGGCCGTTTCGCTCACGGGTGACCAGGCGGGTATCGAGGTGACCGGTGAACCGGGAGCCGGGACGATCGTGCGGATCGACCCGGACCGCGTCCTCGAGGGCTTGCGGGCCGGGCGGGTCGTCGTGGTCGCCGGGTTCCAGGGCCGTGACACCCGTGGTGAGCTCCGGACGCTGGGGCGGGGCGGGTCCGATACGACGGCGGTCGCGATCGCGGCCGCGCTCGGGGCGACCGAATGCGAGATCTGCACCGACGTCCCGGGTGTGCGCACCGCGGATCCGCGGATCGTGCCGGACACGCGGCCGGTGCCGTCGATCTCCTACGAGGCCATGGCGGAGCTCGCCCGGGGCGGCGCCCGGGTCCTGCACCCGAGGTCGGTCGAGCTGGCCGGGCGGCGCGGGGTGACGGTGCGCGTGTTGCATTCCTCGCGCACCGGGCCGAGCACCCGGGTGCGGGCGGCGGAACCGCCGTTGGAACGCGGCGCCGAGGTCATCGGCATCGCGCACGACCGCGACGTCCGGCTGCTGCGGATCGACGCGCCGGGGCTGTCCCCGGACCGCGGCGCCCGGCTGCTGACGGACCTGGTCGCGCACGGGCTCCGCCCGGACACGCTGAGCTGGCCGGTCCCGGGCGAGCTGCGGTTCACGCTCCATGGCCCGGCGCCGTTCGCCGGATCCGCTCGCGACCTCGTCGAGGCGCTCGGCGCCCGGTGGTCGGTGGACGACGACCTGGGCGCGCTGTCCGTGGTCGGCACGGGCCTGCTGGACCGGCCCGCCCTGCCCGCCGAGGTGCTGCGCATCGCCGGTGAGCTCGGCGCCACGATGCCGGCGATGGCGATCTCCGACAGCCGGCTCACCGCGGTGCTGCCGCTCGACCGGCTCGACGAGGCCGTCCGCGCGCTGCACCGGTCGTTCCGTCTCGACCGGCCGGTGGAGGCGAGGTCGTGAGCCCGCGCGAAACGCCCGCGGGCGTGCTGACGGCCGGTGGCCGCGTCCTCACCTGCGGCGGGTTCGACGGGCGGAGCCGCCGGCCGGGCGCGGAACGGCTCGACCACCTCTTCGAGCAGCTCTGCGACCGCGATGGGCAGGCCGGGCGGCTCGCCGTGGACGCGGGCGGGCTCCGGCTGACCTTCGGTGAGCTGGACGCCCGGGCCAACCGCCTCGCCCGGCACCTGCGGACGCAGGGCATGCGGCCCGGCGACCGGATCGCGTTGCTCTTCGACGAGCCGGTGACCGGCTACGTCGCGATGCTCGCCGTGCTCAAGGTCAATGCGGCCTACGTGCCGCTCGACGCGGCCTTCCCGGACGACCGGCTGACGTTCATCGTGCGGGACGCCGGGGTCCGGCTGGTGCTGACCGTGTCGTCGCTGCGGGACCGGTTCGCCGCGGACGGCGCCGCCCTGCTCTGCGTCGACGGCGAGGAGGACCGGATCGGCGCCCGCTCCGGCGAACGGCTGACGCCGGCCGAACGCGGCGAGCCGGCCGGCGATCTCTGTTACGTCGTCTACACCTCCGGCTCCACCGGGCTGCCGAAGGGCGTGCCGATCGAGCACGCCGCCATCGTCAACTTCGTCCGCGTCGCGGCCGAGGTCTACGGGATCGACCCGGCCGACCGGGTCTACCAGGGCATGACGATCGCCTTCGACTTTTCCGTGGAGGAGATCTGGGTGCCGCTGCTGTCCGGGGCGACGCTGGTGCCGCGGCCTCGCGGCGCCGCGCCGGCCGGTGCCGAGCTGCAGGATTTCCTGCGGGAGAACCGGATCACCGCGCTGTGCTGCGTGCCCACCTTGCTGGCCACCCTCGACGAAGACCTGCCGGACCTGCGGTTCCTGCTGGTCTCGGGCGAGGCGTGCCCGGAGGACCTGGTCGGCCGGTGGCACCGGCCCGGCCGCCGCTTCCTGAACGTCTACGGCCCGACCGAGACGACTGTCACCGCGACGTGGGCGGTGCTGCACCCCGACCGGCCGGTCACCATCGGGGTGCCGCTGCCCACCTACTCCGTGGTCATCCTCGATCCCGAAGAGCCGCGGGCGCTGCCCGCCGGCGAGCTCGGCGAGATCGGCATCGCCGGGATCGGGCTCGCGACCGGCTACCTGAACCGGCCCGACCTGACCGAGCGCGCGTTCGTCCCGGACTTCCTCGGCATCGAGGACAACCCGTCCGGCCGGATCTACCGCACCGGCGACCTGGGCCGGATCACCGCGGACGGCGAGATCGAGTACCACGGGCGGACGGACACGCAGGTCAAGGTCCGCGGCTACCGCGTCGAGCTCACCGAAATCGAGTCGATCCTGTTGCGGGCACCGGGCGTCGCGCAGGCGGTCGTCGGCACCCACCACCCGGAGCCGGGCGTGACCGAGCTGGTCGCCTACTACAGCCTGCGCCGGGACACCGCCGCCGTGGACGTCGCGCAGCTGCGCCGCCTGCTCCGCGAGCGCCTCCCCGGCTACATGGTGCCGGTGTACTTCGAGCGGCTCGACCGCATCCCGATGACCCCGAGCCACAAGGCGGACCGGGCGAACCTCCCGGCGCCGGGCGGCCCGCGGGCGCTGGTGGCCGAAGCGGCGTACGTGCCCCCGGAGACCCGGACCGAGCGGGTCCTGGCGGAGGCGCTCGCCGAGGTGTTCCGGCTCGACCGGGTCTCGGTGACGGCGCACTTCTTCGACGACCTCGCGGCGGATTCCCTGCTGCTGGCGAAGTTCTCTTCGCGCGTGCGGGAGTGCGGAGAGCTCGCTCCGCTGCCGGTGAAGCAGCTGTACCTGCACCCGACGGTCCGCGAGCTGGCCCGCTCGGTGGCCCGGACGGAGACCGGGGTCGCCCCGGCGATCACCACCGGCACCCCGCACCGGGCCGGGAACCTGGCCTACGCGCTGTGCGGTGCCTACCAGCTGCTCGTCTTCCTGGCCTACGTCGCCGCGTCCGCGTTGCTCGTGGACACGGCCTACGGCTGGGTTTCCGCGGCAACCGGGCTGCTCGACGGATACCTGCGCGCGGTCACCGCCGGCACGGTCGGGTTCGCCGCGCTCTGTGTGGTGCCGATCGCGGTGAAGTGGCTCCTCGTGGGGCGCTGGAAACCCGGGGAGATCCCGCTCTGGAGCCCGGCTTACCTGCGGTTCTGGACGGTCAAGACGGTGCTCCGGTTCTGCCCGCTGGCACTGTTCACCGGCTCGCCGTGGTATTCGCTGTACCTGCGGCTGCTCGGGGCGGACATCGGCGCGGGCGCGCTCATCCTGTCGCGGACCCTGCCCGTGTGCACCGACCTGCTGACCGTCGGCGAGGGCGCGGTCGTCCGGAAGGACTCGTCCTTCACCTGTTACCGCGCCGAGGCGGGCCGCATCCGGACCGGCCGGGTGACGGTGGGTCGCCGGGCGTTCGTCGGCGAGACGGCCGTGCTCGACATCGACACGGAGCTGGGCGAAGACGCCCAGCTCGGACACGCGTCCGCGCTCGCCGCCGGACAGTCCGTGCCGGCCGGGGAGCGCTGGCACGGCTCACCCGGCCGTCCCTCCACAGTGGACTACCAGGCGCTCGCGGCCGGGGTGGCCGGGTGGTCGCGCCGGACGGCGTTCGCGGCTGCCCAGCTGTCGGCGCTCCTGCTGGTGACGACACCGGCGACACTCGCGGCCGCGAGTGCGCTGGTCCGGTTCTTCCAGCCGGACCGGGCGGACCTCGCCGGCTGGGCCGTCGACGGCGCCCGGTTCGTCGAGTCGACGGTGCTGTACTTCGGGGCGCTGGTCGGCGGCCTGGCGGTGGTCTTGACGGTGCCGCGATTTCTCTCGCTGTTCCTCGCCCCGGACCGGGTCTACCCGCTCTACGGCTTCCACCACGCCGTCCAGCGGTGGATCGCGCGGCTGACGAACGTCCGCACGTTCACCTACCTGTTCGGGGACAGCAGTTACATCGTGCACTACCTGCGCGGGCTGGGGTACGACCTGTCCGCGGTCCGGCAGACCGGGTCCAACTTCGGGGTCGAGGTCAAGCACGAGACGCCGTTCCTGAGCACGGTCGGCACCGGGACCATGGTCTCGGACGGGCTTTCGCTGCTCAACGCGGACTACTCGGGTTCGTCCTTCCGGCTCCGCCGGACCGCCGTCGCGCCGGAAGCGTTCCTGGGCAACGACATCGCGTACCCGCCCGGTGCCCGCGTCGGCCGGAACTGCCTGCTGGCGACCAAGGTGCTGGTCCCGCTCGACGGTCCGGTCCGGGAGGACGTCGGCCTGCTCGGCTCGCCGGCGTTCGAGATCCCCCGCTCGGTCCGGCGGGACCGGGGCTTCGACCACCTGTGGACCGGGGCGGCCCGGCGCCGCGGCCTGGCGGCCAAGCTGCGGCACAACACGGTCACCATCGCCTGGTACGTGCTCGTGCAGTGGCTGAACCTGACCGGGATCGTCGGCATCGGGGTGCTCGCGGGCGGGCTGCACCCGCGGTTCGGGGCGTTCGCCACGGCCGGGGGCATCGTGGCCGCGCTGCTGTTCTCCGTCGGGTTCCTGGTGCTGGCCGAACGCGCGGCGCAGGGCTTCCGGCGGCTGCGGCCGCGGTTCTGCTCGATCTACGACCCGATCTTCTGGCGGCACGAACGGTTCTGGAAGCTGAGCCCCGGCCGGTACCTCGCGCTGTTCAACGGCACGCCCGTCAAGGGCCTGCTGTGGCGGCTGCTGGGTGTGCGCGTCGGCCGCCGCGTCTTCGACGACGGGTGCGCGATGCCGGAGAAGTCGCTGGTCACCCTGGGCGACGACGTCACCCTCAACGCGGGCAGCGTGATCCAGTGCCACTCGCTCGAGGACGGCACGTTCAAGTCCGACCACACCACCGTCGGCACCGGGAGCACCATCGGCGTCGGCGCGTTCGTCCACTACGGCGTCACGATCGGCGAAGCGGGCGTCGTCGAGGCCGACGCGTTCCTGATGAAGGGCTCCGTCACGGCGGCGGGGTCGCGCTGGCGGGGCAACCCGGCCACGGAGATCGCCGGTGAACCGGTCGCACCCGGGAGGCGGTCGTGACCGGCGCCCGGACGGGCATCACGCAGCCGCACGTCACCGGTGACCTGCCCGGTCCGCGGTCGGCGGAGTTCCTGGCGCACCAGCGGCGCTGGGAGTCCAACGCCCGGGTCTACCCGCGGAACCTGCCGATCGCCCTCGCCGAAGGGGCCGGCAGCTACGTTCGGGACGTCGACGGGAACGTCTTCATCGACTTCCTGTCCGGAGCCGGGGTGCTCGCGCTGGGCCACAACCACCCCGAAGTGGTCCACGCGGCGAACGAGCAGCTCCGGCTGCTCACGCACGGCCTGGACTTCCCGACCCCGGCGAAGCGCGCGTTCGTCGACGCTCAGCTGGCGATGCTCCCGCCGGCCCTGCGATCGCGGATGAAGGTGCACTTCTGCGGGCCCGGCGGCGCGAACGCGGTGGACGCCGCGCTCAAGCTCTGCAAGACCGCGACCGGACGCGGGGACGTCGTGTCCTTCCAGGGCGGTTTCCACGGGGCGAGCCACGCGGCGATGGCGCTGACCGGCCTCGTCGCGCAGAAGCAGCCGATCGCCCACGGCGTGCCCGGCGTGCACTTCTTCCCGTACTCGTCCTGTTCACGGTGCCCGCTCGGGCTGACCCCGGACAGCTGTGACATCAACTGCGTGGGGCTGCTCGAACGCGTGCTGCGCGACCCGCTCGGTGGCGTGCCGCGGCCGGCTGCCGTGGTCATGGAACTGGTGCAGGGCGAGGGCGGGGTGATCCCGGCCCGCCGCGCGTTCGCCCGCCGGGTCCGCGCGCTGACCCGGGAGCTCGACATCCCGCTCGTGCTCGACGAGGTGCAGACCGGGTGCGGCCGCACCGGAACCTGGTTCGCGTTCGAGCAGTACGACATCGAGCCCGACGTCGTGGTCGCTTCGAAGGCGTTGAGCGGGATGGGCCTGCCCGTGGCGGTCATCCTCTACGACCGTCGCCTGGACGTCTGGGCACCGGGCGCGCACACGGGCACGTTCCGGGGCAACCAAGCGGCCTTCGCCGCCGGCGCGGAGACCGTGCGGATCATGCTGCGCGACGACGTCCTCGGCAACGTCCGGCGGCGCGGCGAGCAGCTCGGCCGGGCGCTCTCGGCGCTGCGCGACCGGCCGTGGGTCCGGGAGGTGCGCGGCCTCGGCCTGATGTGGGGGATCGAACTCGTCTCCCCGCAGGGCGGCCACCCGGCCACCGGGTACGCCCGCGCGGTGCAGGCACACGCGTTGCGGGCCGGGCTCATCGTCGAGCTCGGTGGCCGCGGCGACTGCGTCGTCCGGCTCCTGCCACCTCTGAACGTGACCCCCGATGTGATCGAAGTGGCGTGCACGATCCTGCTCGACGCGATCGAGCACTGCCGTCCGCGCCAAGGCGATTGCTGAGTCCCGAACGGGACGTCGTGGCTCGGGACGCGGATTGCCTGCGCCGTGATCGATCGCCGACGATCGTCCCGCCGCCCCCGACCCGAACCCAGGGAGATCACCATGAACATCCGGTCCGCATCGGTCGTCGCCGCATTGCTCGGCGTCCTGCTGCCGGTCGTGCCGGCCGCGGGCGCCGCACCGCTGCCGGTCCGCGCCGACGTGTCCCCGCAGGATCGCGAGTACCTGAACCGGACGCACCAGGACAACCTGTTCGAAATCGTCACCGGCAACCTGGTGGGCCGGGGCAGCTGCGCCCGGGTGCGGGAGCTCGGTCCCCGGTTCGCCGCGCACCACACGGAACTGGACGCCGACCTGGTCGCCGTCTCGGCGCAGGTCGCCGTCACGCTGTACTCCGTGCCCGACCCCGGCCAGCTCGGGCAGATCGCCGACCTGTCGGCCCGGTCCGGTCGGGACTTCGACGCCGCCTGGCTGCGGGACCAGATCGCCGCGCACCTGCGGGGGCTCGCGCAGGGCGAGCGGGAAACCCGCAACGGGTGGTCGCCCGAGGTGAAGGCACTGGCCGCCAGGTCGGCGCCTGTGCTGCGGCACCACCTGGACCAGGCGCTGGCCGCGGCGGTCGCCTGCACCCCCGGGTGAGGGGCGACCGTCCGGCGCCGGCCCCGCGGGAGGACGGCCGTATCACCCGGTTGACGGTCCTCACCCGGTACTGGAAGCGGGACGATCGCAGAGGCCCGAGCACCGGACAACACACCGAGGGGAACCATGCACTGCGTCACGACGCTCGTGGTGGACGACCAGCCCGTGCTCAGGTACGCGGTCCGGCAGCTGCTGCAGGACTACGCCGGCGTCCGGGTGGTGACCGAAGCCGGCACCGAACGGGAAGCGTTGCGGCAATGCGAAAAGAACCACCCCGACATGGTCATCACCGAGCTGTCGATCTCCGGGGAGCCGGCGGGGGCGGGCATCTGCCAGTTCGCCAAGGAACACCTCGAAGGGGCAGTCGTGCTCGTGTTCGCCGGCGACTCCTCGCCGGCGGCCGTGGCGACGGCCCTGAACGCCGGGGCGGACAGTTTCGTGCACAAGTCGGTGAGCGGCGCCCGGCTGGTCGCCGCGGTGCGGTCCACGCTCGCCGGCGGGCGGGTCTGGGTTCCGGCCGGGGAGACGACGCCGCTGCTCGCGGACGCCGTGCCGCACGCCAACGTGATGACCAAGCGGGAGGAGGACATCCTCGCGCTGATGCTCTGCCGGTGGTCGAACGACGAAATCGCCGGCGAGCTGCACCTGGCCCGGCAGACGGTGAAGAACTACTCCAGCCGGATCCTGCACAAACTGGGGTTCGCGAGCCGGCGCGAACTGGTGCACGCACTCGGTTCCCGGGCGGGCCAGGTCCGCCTCGAAGGCCCAGGCCGGCCACCGGGGCCGGCCCGCTGACCGCCCCGCAGGTACCGGGGGTACCGGGACCGGACGAGGTTCGGTACCGGCCGTATCCTGCGGGCCGGCGATCTTCTTCCTAATGTGACCGGTGTGAGCACATCAGCGTCGACGAGGCAAGGGACCGTGCGGCCGTTTCCCGATGAGGGGAGGCCGGTTCCGTGACCCGGTTCGACGCACTGCTCCTGGCCCTGACACTCGGTGCCCCGCCGGCCCCCGCGGCCGCCCCCGCGCCGCAGGTCAAGATCCACGAGGTGCTCGGCGGTCCGGCCGGCTACCTCGACCTGCACAACGTCGGCGCCGCCGCGGCGGATCTCGGCGGCTGGTCCCTGCGGTCGTGCACCGGTGGCCCGGCGCCGGTCGAACTGGCCCTGCTGCCGGTCGGTGCCGAGATCTACGCCGACGGCCACTTCCTGGTCGCCGCCGGTGGTTTCGGCGGAACCGAGGTGGCGGGGCTGGTCGTGCCGGAGATCCCCGGTGACGGCCAGATGCTCCTGGACCAGCGGCGGGTTCGGGTCGACAGCGTCGCCTGGACCTCGGCGTCACCCTGCCGGGAACGGGACGCCGCGGTCGCCTGTCCCGGGCTGGCGGAGTCCCGGGACGCCTTCAGCCGCGACACCGACGACAACCGGGCCGACTTCAGCTGCGCGCGGTCGCGGCGCTGACTTCCGGCTCAGCCGGTCCCCGCGAGAAACGACGAAAGAGGTGTCCGTGGTGCCCGCAAAAAGCACACGCGGGAAAAGAACTCCGTTCCATTCGATGTGCGAGCTGCTCGCCGAGCGGAGGAGTGCGAAAGGGTGGTCCCAGGAAGACCTGGCCACGAGACTGCACGCGATGTCCGGCAACGCGAGCGTCACCCGTGAGGAAGTCTCCCGCTGGGAGCGGGGGAAACGCATCCCCGGCCCGTACTGGCGGAGCTGGCTGAGCCGCGTGCTCGACACGCCCTGCGACGAACTCGAACTCGCCGCGGCGGTGGCCCGGCGACGTCGCCGGAAGAATGCGCCGACCGGCTGAGCAGGAAAGTACCGGATAACTGGCCCCTTCCGGTCGCGTCGATCTTCCCTGGATACTGAAGTGGCCGCCGGCGGAGAACTGTTAATCTCGCGGCGGAGAATGGTATTCGAAATTCCCGAAAATCACCTCGAAAGGACTCAGTCATGCGTCGTCTCCTGGGCGGTTCGGCAATTCTGGCGGTACTGGCGGGCACCCTGGCCGGTGGTGTCGCGACCGCGGCCGCCGAGCCTTCGACCGAAGCCCAGCCGCTCGTTTCGTCGTCGGTGGTGATCAACGAGCTCTCGACCCGTGGCCCCAATGGCGCGACCGACGAGTTCATCGAGATCCGCAACGTGTCGAACCGCGCGCAGGACCTGACCGGCTACACGATCCGCGTCTACGGCCCGTCGAACAACGTGATCGACACGATCGCCCTGCCGGCGGGCATGGTGCTGCAGCCGAAGGGCAACCCGGGCCAGTTCGTGGTGCTCACCGGCCAGAACTTCTCCGGCACCATTTCGGACCAGACCAACGTCGTGCCGTTCTTCCTGGCCGGCCCCGAGGGCATCCCGGCCAACGGCGGGGTCGCCGTGTTCAGCCAGACCGGCACCAAGGTCGACGGCGTCGCGTTCAACGCGGCGGCTTCGACCCCGCGGGAGGGCCAGGCCGCCCTGCCGGAGACCGCGGCCACCGAGCAGCTCGCCGCGGCCAGTGCCCGCGACATCCTGAGCACGGACACCGACAACAACCGCGTGGACTTCTCGCTGCACCAGCGCACCCCCGGCATGGAGAACTGAGCCTCCCCCCGCCAGGCCCGGGCCGCCCTCACGGCCCGGGCCTCCTCCTGGCGGTGTGTCGCCGATGGCGACACACCGCCAGGGAAAGCCATGTCGTTCCGGGAAAACCTGCCTCATCCTCGGGAAACCCCTCTCGCGGCGGCCGTGATCCACGGCCGCCGCGTGGTATCCGAGGAGAGTGAGGTCCGATGTCCCCGCGTTCCCCTCACCCGGCCGGCCGCCCACGTCGCACGTGGAGCCGCTGGGCCGTCGTCGCCGCGATCGTCCTGTCCCCGCTGCCCGTGCCGGGCGTCGCCGGCGCCGCACCGTCCGGACCCCCGGCCGCCGGGCCCCCGGCGGTCCACCGGATCACGTTGCTCACCGGCGACGTGGTCACCTATGAGCAGGACGGCGCGGGGCACCGCACCGCCCAGGTCGAACCGGCGGTCCGCCCGGACCGGCCGCAGCCCGCGTTCCACATCACCACGACGGGCGAAGGGCTGCTCGTCTACCCCTCGGACGCGCTCGCGCTGGTCAGCAGCGGGGCGTTGAGCCGGGACCTGTTCAACCTGACCGAGCTCGCCGAGGACGGCCGGGACGACTCGGCGTCCGCGACGATCCCGGTCATCGCGCGTTACGGCGGCAAGGCGGGGCTTTCCGCGACGGCGCTGGACGCGAAGGGGAAGGCGTTCCCGCGGACCCACCGGCGGATCCCGCTGCCCACGGCCAACGGAGTCGGCCTGCAGGTCGAAAAGGCCGGCGCGGCCGACTTCTGGCGGTCTCTCGTGTCCCGCGACCCGGCCGGGAAACCCACCCTGGCCGCGGGGGTTTCCGAGGTCCGGCTGGACCGGAAGGTGCACGTGGCCCTGGACCGGAGCACCGCGCAGGTGGGCGCGCCGGTCGCGTGGAAGCAGGGCCTGACCGGCGCCGGGACGACGGTCGCCGTCGTCGACACCGGGATCGACGCGCAGCACCCGGACCTGGTGGGCAAGACGATCGCGGCCGAGGACTTCAGCGGTGAAGGCGATGTCGCGGACCACCACGGCCACGGCACGCACGTCGCGTCGATCATCGGCGGCACCGGTGCGGCCTCCGGCGGGCGCTACAAGGGCGTCGCGCCGGACGCGAAGCTGATCGTGGCCAAGGTTTTCGACGCTTCGGGCGCCGGGGACACCGCGCAGGTGATGGCCGGGATCGACTGGGTCGTCGCACAGGGCGCGAAGATCGTCAACCTGAGCCTGGGCGCCGGGGTGAGCGACGGCTACGACCCGCTGAGCCAGCAGCTCGACACGCTTTCGGCGAAGACCGGCACCCTGTTCGTGGTCGCCGCGGGCAACGCGGGGCCGGGCGATCGCACGGTGACGACGCCGGGCTCGGCGTCGTCGGCCCTGACGGTGGGCGCGCTCGACCGCGACAACACCCTTGCCTGGTTCAGCAGCCGCGGCCCGCGGCTGCGGGACGCGGCGGTCAAGCCGGAGATCTCCGCACCGGGCGTCGGGATCGCCGCCGCCCGCGCCGCCGGCACCTCGCTGGGTGATCCGGTCGACGACTTCTACACCCGGGTGTCGGGTACCTCGATGGCCACCCCGCACGTCGCGGGAGCCGCGGCGATCCTGCTCCAGCAACACCCGGGCACGGCGGGGGACGCGCTGAAGAACATCCTGGTCAGCACGGCGAAGGACGTCGGCCTGCGGTGGTACGAACAGGGAGCCGGGCTCCTCGACGTCGGCCGGGCGGTTTCGCAGCAGGCGACCGGTCCGGCGGTGGCGAGCTTCGGCCGCACCGAGCGCACCGGGCCGGGCGCGGCGCAGGTCGTGCGGAGCCTGTCGTACACGAACACCGGTGACCGGCCGCTCGAGCTGAACCTGAAGCTGGCCGTGCGCCCGTGGGACGGGAACGCCCAGCCGCCGACCGGGATGCGCTTGGCGAGCACGACGCTGTCCGTTCCGCCGAAGTCCACCAGGTCCGTCGAACTCAGCCAGGACCCGAACGAAGGTGCCGCCGGGGTCTACGGCGGTGCGGTGGTGGCGACGACCGCGGACGGCGGGTCGGTGCGCACCACCGTGAGCGCCTACAACGCGGCCGCGCTGGTCCCGGTCACCGTCCGCGTGCTGGACTCGGCGGGGGCGCCGGCCGAGCAGGCGTCGGCGCAGCTGATCGACGACGACGGTGGCAGCGGGAACCGCAACGACCCCTTCCTCGACCAGGTCAGCCAGCAGGTCGACCTGGTGGGCGGGGCCGGCCGGGTCGCCGTGCCCGCCGGGCGGTACTCGGCGCTGGGCTGGGTGGTCGAACGCGGCGCGACGGCGCGCCGCTGGTCGGCCGTCAGCGCCTCCGGGGTGGTCGTCCCGGGTACGGCCGAAATCACCTTGAACGCGGCGAACGCCGTCCCGGCCACCCTGGTCACGCCGGCCCCGGCGGATCTTCGGGACCGCACCGTGATGCTGCGGCGGGTGATTCCCCCGGCCGCGGGCACGAACGGCTACATCGGGGAAGCCGGGTTGTCGACGGGCGGGGGAGCCTGGGACGTCCGGGTGGCCCCGGCGGCGGCGACCTCGACCGGCACGATTTCGTTGCAGGACAGCGCGGTGCTGGCGCAGGCGGCCGTCGACCTCCGGGCCGGCGGGACCGTTTTGAACCCGGCGTACGACGTGCCGACGCTGACGGCGAAACTGCCGGGCGAGCGGACCCTGCCCGTCGTGTTCGCCGGGGCGGGCGGAGCCGGCGAGCTCGCCGGGCTGGACGTCCACGGAAAGGCCGTCCTCGTGCGGATCCCGGTCCCGGCCGGTTCGGCCGACCCGGCGGGCGACGTCTTCCTCGGCGCGTCGGACGCGGCCCGTGCGGTGGCCGCCGCGGGCGGGACCGCGGTGCTCCCGTACGCCGATGTGGCGGGCGCTCCGCCGATCCCCGGGCTCACGAGCGCGGTGGTGCCGGCGCTTTCCCTCGGTCACGACCAGGGTGAGGCGCTGCGTGCCGCCGGGTCCGTCTCGGTGCGGCTGGTGGTGCGCGCGGCTCCCGACGCGATGTACAACCTCAGCTACTTCGACGCCAACGGTGTGCCGAAGGACCTCGTGCGCCGGGTCGACCCGGCCACGCTGGTGGCCACGAAGACGACCTACCACGCCGACCGGCCGGAGCTGACCGGGCAGAAGAACTGGTACGCCTTCCCGACCGGTTCCTGGAAGACCCAGCTCGTCCAGGGCGCGAAGATCCCCGTGCCGGGTTCGTGGACGGAGTACACCGGGCCCGGCGACGACCGGCTGGTCTGGAAGCGCGTGGTGACCCTGTCCGGCACCGATGCCGCGGGCAGGCGGGCGTCCCTGGCGATGAACGTCCAGGGTGGCTACCGCCGAGGGGAGCGGTCGAGGCCGGACGAGCACTGGTTCCGCGCCGCGCTCCACAGCACGGCGGTGGAACTGCCGGCGGACCATCCGGCGCGTTATCCGGCGACCGCGAGCGGCTGGACGGTGCTGTGCTCGCTGTGCCGCGGTGGCGAGGACCCGGACCTGTTCGTCCCCGCGCTGCAGTGGTCCGACGGTGGGCACTTCACGAGCCCGTACGAGAACGCCCGGTACTTCACCGGCACCACCGCTCGCCTGTTCCGGAACGGGGCCGAGGTTCCGCGCTCCAATGCGGACGATCCGCTGGCGCTGTTCCCGGTGTTCCGGCTCGCCCCGGAACCCGCGGTGTACCGGCTCGACGTCACCGACGTGATGCCGGCGCAGGCCCAGGTCGGCACGCCCAGCGGTGTCCTGTTCCGGCACGCCCCGCGGACCGAGACGTCGTGGACGTTCGCTTCGGAGCGGTCCGGCGCCGCACCGCCGGCCGGGTTCTCGTGTTATCCGGGTGGGGGAGCGTGTTCCTTCCAGCCGCTCATCCAGCTGGACTACCGGTTCCCGCTGGACCCGGCCAACCGCGCGCCGGCGGGGCCGTCGTTCACCTTCGACGTCGCCGCCGCGTCGCATTCCGGCGCGCGCGGCGGCGGACCGGTGACGCAGCTGCGGGTGTCCACTTCGGTGGACGGTGGCCGCACGTGGACGGCGGCGGTCGCCAAGCCGCAGGGCGATGCCGTGTGGACGGTCACGGCGAACCAGCCGCCGGCGACCGACGGGTTCGTCTGGCTGCGCACGGAAGCCCGTGACAGCTCGGGGAACACGGTCACGCAGACGGTTCAGCGGGCCTATGCGCTCGCGGACCCGGGCGTGGTTCGCCCGCAGTGACCCAGCCTCGCGCGGCAGCCTGGAGCCCGGCCTGGAACCGGGTGCTGGCGCCGAGGACGGTCATGAGGTTGCTGAGCCGGCGCTGGAACGTCCGGTAGCTCATGCCGAGCTGCTTGGCGATGCTCCGGTCGGGCAGGCCGGTGGTGAGGAGCGCGAGGAGCCGGGCGTCGTCGAGCGGCAGGACGCCCGGCTCCCCGCCGGTGGCGGCGGGCAGCCGCAGCGGAAGTCCTTCCTGCCAGAGGAGCCCGAACAGGGCACCGAGCGCGTCGAGCAGGGCGCACCGCCGGATCACGAGCGCGGTGCCGACGACGGGAAGATCGGACCGCAAGGGCACGAGCGCGACGTCGTGGTCGACCAGGATCATCTTCAGCGGCGCGGAAGGGACGACCCGGGCTTCCTCCCCGAGCGCGAGCCCGGCTTCGAGATCGGTGGGCAGGTCGTGTTCGTCGAGCGCACTCCGGTCGTACACGCCGCGGAACCGCACGCCCCGCTCGAGCAGTTCGCGTTCGGCGGGGTGCAGCACCGTGGGCGGCTGTGCATACGGCGGCTTGTCGACGAAGGCGACTTCGTTCTCGGCCGACCGGAGCAGCTGATCGGCCCGCTCGGTGATCCGCTCGTTGCCCTCGATCACCTCGATGAGGTCGACGGGATGTTTCGCGGGAGCCTCGCGAAACCGCTCCTTGAGCCGTTCGGTGACCAGCCGCGCGGCGGAGAGCTCCTGGTCTTTTCGCCGGAGCATCGCTTCGAGGGCCACTTCGGGCTGTACCGGGGAATAGGCACGAGGTGTCCCGGGGAGGCGGGCGAGGAGGCCCTTGCGGGTGAGGACTTCCAGGATGGGGAGGAGTTCTTCGCCGGGGAGCGCCGTCGCTTCCCGGATCTCGGCGAGAGTCATCGACCTGGTGCCGGCGAAGGCCTGGTAGACGTCGAGATCGGTTTCCCGGAGACCGATGATGTCCAGCATGCCTCTCCCGCTGCAGGCCACTTGCCGGCCGACACTACCCGCCGGTGATCGGCAGGAGGAGGTACCGGCGGTACTCAGTAGGGCTGCCGGTCTTCCGGTCCGCACCGTCGACGCGATGCCGGCGCCCCGGCCCGCTTTCGCCCGCGCCGGGTGACCCCAGGAGGTGCGCGGCCTGCCACCGTGGGACGGCCGACCGCCGCCTGCCTCCGGAGGGTGCCGCATGGTGCGAGTCTCGCTCACCGACTTCCCGGCCCACCGGTTCCGGTCGTTCCGGCGGTCCCGGCACCGGACGGCGGAGCCGCGCGCCGCACGCCATCCCTTCCGGGGCTTCACCGGCCGGTTCACCGCGAAGGAGCACCCACCGCCCGTGTCGTGGCCGCCCGCGGACGAGCCGGCGACCGGTACCCCCCTGCCCCGTGCGGTCGTGGTGCTGCTGGGGGCGGCCGCCGCGGTCGTCGTGCTGGCCGGGCTGCGCGCGGTCGCCTGGCTCGTGGGCCCGGCGTTCCTCGCCCTCGTCCTGGTGATCACCCTCGACCCGGTGCGAACCTGGTTGCGGAGCAAGGGTTTCCCGCGTTGGCTCACGGTCACCGTGCTGGTGGCCACCGTCTACGCCGCACTGCTCGCGTTGTTCGTGGTCGTCGTGGTGTGCCTGGCGCAGCTCTCGGCCCTGCTCCCCGATTACGCCGGACGGGTCGACGACCTGCTGCGCGACGGCCTGACGGTCCTGCGCCGCTTCGGCGTCGGCGAACAGCAGGTCCGCGACATGCTGTCCTCCGTGGACGCCGGGAAGCTGATCGGCTTGGCCGGATCCCTGCTCGCCGGCGTCGGCGGCCTGGTCACGAACCTGGTCTTCCTGCTGGCCCTGCTGCTGTTCCTGAGCACCGAATCGGCGTGGGCCGGCCGGCGGCTCGGCATGATCGCCCGGGACCGGCCGTGGATCACCGCCGCGCTCCGGCGTTTCGCCACCCGCACCCGGACCTACCTGCTCGTGACGACCGTGTTCGGTGCGGTGGTGGCGGCGCTCGACACCGCCGCGCTCGCCCTGCTCGGCATCCCGGCGGCCGTGCTGTGGGGCCTGCTGGCCTTCGTCACCAACTACGTCCCCAACGTCGGCTTCGTGATCGGGGTCGCGCCGCCCGCGCTCATCGCGCTCCTCGACGGCGGCTGGCGCGCCCTGCTCGCGGTGCTCATCGTGTACGCCGTGCTGAACTTCGTCGTGCAGTCCCTGATCCAGCCCCGGTTCGTCGCGGGCTCGGTCGGTCTGTCCACTTTGGTCACCGTGCTCGCACTGGTGTTCTGGACCTGGCAGCTGGGCCCGCTCGGGGCGGTCCTCGCCGTGCCCGCGACCCTGCTGGCCAAGGCGCTGCTCGTGGACGTCGACCCGCGGGCCCGGTGGGCGGACGCGCTCCTGTGCGCGCCGCGCCGGGACGAGTAGCTCAGGTCAGGCCGTGTTGCCGCGCGACCACCACGGCCGAGCGGCGGTTGTTCACCCCGAGCTTGCCGTAGATGGCCCGCACGTGGGTCTTCACGGTGTTGACCGAGACGGTCAGGTCCGAGGCGATCTCGTCCAGCGAACGCTGCGACGGAAGCCGACGGAGCACCACCTGTTCGCGGTCGGTCAGGGTGCTGCGCGGTGCGTGCGGCGTGAGCCTGCCGTGGACGGACTGCGCGAAGCGGTCCAGCGAGCCGAAGCCGCCCGAGTGGTCGATCAGCAGGCGCCCGACCTCCGGCTCGGTGAGCGCGAACGGGCGCATCAGCTCGTACGGCCGGGCGAGGGTGAGCGCGTGATCCAGCGCGTGCAGGGCTTTGGTCCGCCGGTGGGAGCGCAACGCGAACGCGGTCTCGACCAGGCAGATGTCGACCGGGGTGGCCGGCAGCAGCGCCGGCCTGGCCGCGGCCTCGTGCAGGACCGTTTCGGCCAGGTCGGCCTCTCCGGCGGCGAGGTGGGCGCGCATCTGGAGCAGTGCCAGCTCGGCGCTGCGGGGCAGCCGCCCGTGCGCCCAGGCGACGACCTCGGCGGCGTGCAGGGGCTCGCCGACGGCGAGTGCCGCGTGGTGTTCGGCGATCGCGCAGACCCCCGCGATCTCGCGGGGCAGGTCCACGCCGGCGAACCGGTGCCGCGCCGCCCGCATCGCCTGCGAGCCGGCCGACCGGTCACCCTCGTCGAAGCGCACCACGCCGTCGAAGAAGCACCGGAGCGGGACGAGCACCGGCGCGCACCCGGGCGCTTCCGCCTGCGTCGCCTCGGCCAGCTCACGCGCGGCGGCGACCGGCTCGGCGCGCATGAGGTCGTCGTAGGCCAGCATCAGGTGGCACTCCGCCACTCCCGGGGAACGGCGCCAGCCGTGCCGCCGCGCGACGGCGAGCGCCCCGGTGCAGGCCCGCCGCATCGCCGGGTGGTCCCCGCGGAGCGCGGTGGCGACGGCCAGTGCGAACCGGCTGTGGAGCACCAGGTGATCGAGCTGCTCACCGTGGGCCAGGCGCAACGCCTCTTCCGCCCGCGTGACGGCGTGCCGGCGGGCACCCCGGTACAGCGACCGCCACGCGAGATCGAGCTTCTCCCACGCGTCGAACGCCGGGGAAAGCGCCACCGGTGCCACCGTCGTCTGCGGTGGCCGCCGCCCGGTCACCAGCGCGTGGTGCCGGACGGCCAGCGCGTGCAGGCCGTCGTCGCCGCCCGCCCCGGCCAGATCCGCGGCGGCTTCGGCCAGTTCGCCGCGCTGGATGTGCTCCAGCGCGGAGGCCAGCCGCAGCCGCGGGCTGGCGGCCACCGTCGCCGCGCCGAGGTAGGTCAGGGCGACCCGGACGGGATCCCCTTCCCCGGCCAGCACCTGGCGCACGGCGTGGTTGCGCGCCAGCGTAAGGACGTGCTGCCGGTCCCGGCCCGCCACCGCGTGCGCCAGCGCGTCGCCGAACCGCCCTTCCCCGGCGTACCAGCGCGCGGCGATGCCGTGCAGCCGCTGGACCCGCGCCGGGCACCGCCGCGCCAGCTCGGACCGCAGGAAGCCGCGCAGCAATGGCGGGAGCCGGTAGGTCTCGGCCGGCGTGCACACGACCAGCGACATCGCGCGCGCCAGCTCGTCCAGCACCACCCCGGCGTCCGGGCGGCCCGACAGCCGGGCCGCGAGCGTCGCGCTCACCGTGTCGCAGACGCTGATGCACAGCAGCAGGTCCGACGTGGTCGCCGGCAGCCGGGAGAGCACCTCGTCGGCGAAGAACCGCGCCACGGCGCGGTCATCCCCGTCGACGGCGGCGATGAGCTCGTCGGCGTCCGGTGCGCCGTGCACCGACACCGCCGCCCAGCCGAGCGCCGCGGCCCAGCCCGCCGTGCGCTCGGTGAGGTCGCGGACACGGTCGTCGCTGACCACCGCCCCGGTGGCCCGCAGCAGGCTCGCCGTCTCCCGGGCGCTGAACCGGAGCTCGGCCGGGCCCACCCGCGAAAGCGCCCCCTCGACGTGCAGGCGTGCCAGTCTCAGGCGGGGTTCGACCCGCGTCGCCAGCACCAGCCGCAGGCCGGCCGGCTGGTGGCGCGCCAGCGCCCCGAGCGCTTCCAGGGGCTCCGCCCGGGAGATCTCGTGGAAGTCGTCCAGCACCAGCCGCACCGGCGCGCGCAGCCCGGCGAACGCGTCACCCAGGTCGGCCAGGAACTCCGTCCGCCGGCCGGGCGACGGCGGGGCGAGGCGGTGCAGCCGGCCGTCCTCGGGCACACCCGGGCAGCGGCGCAACGCGCCGAGGATCGCCGCCCACAGCCGGCTTTCGTCGTTGTCGTCACGGTCCAGGGACACCCAGGCGACATCCCGGCGATCGCCGGCCCAGCCCGCCAGCGCCGTGGTCTTGCCGGTCCCCGCCGGGGCCCGGACCACGGTCACCGGCAGGGCGGTGGCCCGGTCGAACAACGCGGCCACCCGGGGACGGGGGACGAAGATCCGGGACACCCGCGGCACCGTCACCTTGGCAGCGGGTATCCGCCAGGGCCGCGACCTCGTTCGAGCGGGCAAGTCGACCTCTCGGCTGTCGGAAGGGATCGGTCCCGGTCCCGAGGTCCTGCGCCGGGCGGAGGCCACGACTTTACTGATCACCGGCGTGCGTTGTCCGGCAAGGGTTTCCGGGGTCACCAGATCTCGTAGGTGGCTTCGTCGCCGTGCACGACGACCGCCCAGATCACCAAGACGTCGAGGGCGATCACGACGACGCCCCAAACCGGGTACGCCGACAGGAACGTCAGCTGTGCCAGCGCGTTGAAGCCGGCGAGCGCGACGGCGACGACCCGGGCCCACTGCGCGCCGGTGAACAGCGCGAGGCCGGTCAGCACGGCGAGGATCCCGACGATCAGGTGGAGCCAGCCCCAGCCGGTGAGGTCGAAGACCAGCAGACCCACCGGGCTGAGCACGTAGTAGTCGCGGGCGAAGAGCGCGACCAGCCCCTCCACCACGTTGAACAGGCCGGCGAGGACCGTGATCACCCCGGCGAACCAGATCCAGCCGACCCGGCGCGACCGGGCGACGGCGCGGTCCGGCGGCGACGGCGGTGCCCCCGCTCCGGGCGCGCCGGTCCTGGGCTGCGTGTGTTCACTCATGGTCCCTCTCTCCGTGGAACGACGGGACTTGCGGACCCGGGCGATCATGGTCGGTCCGCCACCGGGACGGCCTCGCCCACGTCAGGTGAGATCAGGATCGCGCCGGCCCGGCCCCCGGCTCACACGGCACGGGCGATGCCGCGGACCGGGACCCCGGGGCACTGTGCCGCACGGACCACCCGATCCCGGAGCGAGAAAGGCGTCACCATGACCACGTTGACCGTCTGGAGCTTCCCCACCGCCGAGGGCGCCGAAAACGCGCTCGGCCTCCTGGAACAGCTGCAGAAACAGCAGCTCATCTCGATCAGCGACGCCGCGTACGTGACGTGGCCCGAAGGCAGGAAGAAGCCGAAGACCAAGGACCTCGGCACCCTGACCGGGGCCGGCGCGCTGGGTGGCGGGTTCTGGGGCCTGCTGTTCGGCCTGATCTTCCTGGTCCCCCTGCTCGGGATGGCCGTCGGCGCCGCGATCGGCGCGCTGACCGGGTCACTGGCCCACGTCGGCATCGACAAGGAGTTCATCGAGACCGTCCGGGCGCAGGTGCGGCCGGGGACGTCCGCGCTGTTCGTGCTGGCCGGTGACACCGTGCTGGACCGGGTCGTCGAGCCGTTCAAGGAGACCGGCGCCTCGCTGCTGACCACCAACCTCTCCACCGAAGAGGAGGAGCGGCTGCGCGAGGCGTTCGCCGAGACCCCGCAGGCCGACACCCCGGAGGAAGCGGAACGGCTTTGACGTCATCCCCGTGCGGGACGCCCGGCGAGCACCCGCAGGAGCGCGGCGACCGCCCGCCGGACGCCCTTCGGGGCCGCCGCGGCCGGTGACGCCCCGGGAGCGCCGGGCGGCAGGCGCACCCGCAGCGCACCGGGCAGCGCGTGGAACCGCAGCGGCGGCGCGCACCGCAGGGGTTCCCCGTCGACCGCCAGGTCGACGACCGGGTCCGCCGACTCCACCGTGAACGCGGAGGTCGTCCAGGCCCGGTACCCGGGAAAGCGGGCCACGTTCCCGCTCAGCTCGGCCGTGACCAGCTCCGGCACGTCCCGTGCCCGGTCGACGACGACCGTGACGACGCCGAGCACGCCGCCGTCGAGGCGTTCCCGGCTGCCGAACCCGCTCAGCCGCTCGAGCCGGTAGGGCCCGTTGGACACGAGCACGACGTCCGCGGCCCTCCCCGGCGGCCCGTCCGGGCCCGGGAACCGCAGCCGGCTGCGGGCGTCCGGGCCGAGCAGCTCGGGCAGGCACCGGGCGATCGTGGCGACCTTGGCTTCGCGGTAGCCGGGAACCCGGACCACGGCCGCGTACACCCCGAGCGAGACGTTGTTGACGAACACCCGGCCGTCCACGACCCCGAGGTCGACCCGCCGCTCGACGGCTTCGCCGAAGGCGGCCAGCGCGCCCGCCGGGTCCTCGCGGTCCAGCCCGAGATCGCGCGCGAAGTGGTTGCGGGTACCCGCCGGGACGCAGACGAAGGGCAGTCCGTGCCGGCGGGCGACGTCGGCGACCACCGCCTGGCAGCCGTCACCCCCGGCCATCCCGAGCACGTCCGCGCCACCGGCCACGGCCCGCTCCGCGACCTCGCGCAGGTCCTCTCCGAGCCCCAGCTCCACCGGCCGGGCACCGAACCCGCGGGCCCGGTCACCGAGCCGGGAAGCCGTGGCCACTCCCTTGCCGGACAACGGGTTGAGCAGCAACACGCCCGAGCGCGCGGGTCCGGTGCGACAGATCCGGGGCGGGCGTGGCAGGTCCCGGCCCAGTGCGGTCCGGGCGGTCGCGAACGACACGCCGGCGAGGCCCGCGGCGGTCGCCAGCAGTGCGTAGGCGTGCACCCCCGGCAGCAGCACGAGCAGGACCGCGGCGACGCCCCCGAGCGCCGCCGCGGCCACCGCCGGAAGCCCGCGGCGCACCAGTGCCGCCCAGCCGGCGCCGAGCACGCCCCCGAGCAGGAGCACCGCGAGCACCAGCTGGACCGGGTGGCGGAACAGGGCACCGAGCACCACGGCGAACGCCGCGAGCAGGGCCGCCACGGAGATCCCCGCACCCACCCGCCGGATGACCGGAGGCCGCCCGTCCGCCCGTTCCGCCATCGCCGCACCTCCGCCGCCCACCCTGCGGGCCGGCCGGTCCCGGGTCGTCACCCGCGGCGGATGAGCCGCGGTTCACCCCGGGCGGGCGACGCCTCCGCCGTCGCCACGGCCGACGATTCGCCCATGCCGCACACCAACCAGGACACCGCGACCCGCGACGACCGGATCGCCCGGGGCCGCACCGCTCGCGCCGCCGTGCCGAGGTCGCACCACGCCGAGTTCCCGCCGCCCGGCCGGCGGCCGGATCCGCTGGCCCTGCTCGCCCGGCAGGACGCCGACCGGGTCCCGGAGCTGGTACCGATCCGGTACGGGCGGATGGCCGCCTCCCCACTGGCCTATTTCCGCGGCGCCGCGTTGCCGGCGGCCGCCGACCTCGCGACGACCCCGCGGACCGGGCTCGTCGTCCAGGCGTGCGGCGACGCTCACCTGACCAACTTCGGCCTGTTCGCCTCGCCGGAGCGCCGGCTCGTGTTCGACCTCGTCGACTTCGACGAAACCCTGCCCGCGCCCTGGGAATGGGACGTCAAGCGGCTCGCGGCGAGTGTCGAGGTCGCCGCCCGGGAGAACGCCCACCCGCCCGCGCAGCGCCGTCGCGGGGTGCTCGCCGCGGTCGAGTCCTACCGCCAGGCGATGCACGACTTCGCCGGCCGGACGGCACTCGAGGTCTTCCACGCCCACGCCGACGCCGACGCTCTCCGGGCGATCGCGGCCCACCGCCTGGGATCCTCGGGGCGTCGCCGGTTCGACCGCACGCTGGCCCGCGCCCGGGCGAGGAACGACGTCGACGCCCTGCACCGGTTCACCGAGATCCGCGACGGACGGCTGCGGCTGTCCGCCCGTCCGCCGCTGGTCGTCCCGGTCAGCCGCCTCGCCGGCGACGGCGATCCCGGGACGCTCGAGGAGCGCCTCGGCGACGTCCTGTCGCGTTACCGGCGCACGCTGGCGCCCGAGCGCCGGGCCGTGCTGGACCACTACCGGCTGGCCGACGTCGCCCGCAAAGTCGTCGGGGTGGGCAGTGTCGGCACCCGGTGCTGGCTGGCCCTGCTCGTCGGCCCCGGCGCCGAGGACCCGCTCTTCCTCCAGCTGAAGGAAGCCGGGCCGTCGGTGCTGCAGGAGTTCACCGGCGCCGCCGTGCGCTGCGAGGCGGGCCGGCGGGTGGTCACCGGGCAGCGACTGATGCAGGCGGTCGGGGACGTCTTCCTCGGCTGGGTCCGCACCACGGGGTTCGACGGTCGCGTCCGGGACTTCTACGTCCGCAGGCTGTGCGACGGCAAGGGCGTCGCCGAGGTCACGACGATGACGGCGAACGTGCTGCGGGCCTACGCCCGGCTGTGCGGGTGGACCCTGGCCAGGGCGCACGCCCGTACCGGGGACCCGCTCGCGATCGCGGCGTATCTCGGCTCCGGCCCGGGGTTCGCCGAAGCCGTCCGCGAGTTCGCGGTGGCCTGCGCCGACCAGAACGAGCGCGACCACACCGCGCTGCGCTCGGCGATCCGCCGCGGCCACATCGCGGTGGCGTCCGGCCCGTGAGCAATCACCTCGCCGGGGTGAAGCGGCACGGCCGCGGCCGTGCCGATCCTGCTTCCATGACAGACACGGAGGAGCGGTGCCGGTTCCGGACCACGCGGCGATCGCCGTGGTGGCCGGGCTGTTCCGGCTCGGCAGCCTCGCGGTCGGCCGCGGGATCGCGGCGCTCGTGGGCACCGGCTCGCCGGCAGCGGCGCCGGCGTGGCGCGGCGCCGGTCCGGCGTGTCCCTTTCGGCGATTCGCCGCCGGTATTCACGGAATTCCCCGGTGTGCCGACTGCGGGAGTTCCCGGACCCGGTGCACCGAGTCCACTCGCATCCCGAGCGTCTCGAGCCGGCGCAGGATTCGCGGAAGACTTCCGGGATCGGCGACCGTGGCGAAGACGATCATCTCCGGTGGAACGGGCACGACGAGCATTCCCTGGAAATCGTCTACCGAACCCTCCGCCTGTTCGGGAATCCGGCCGCAGCCCCGGAAGACGTAATTCGGCCCCGTCGGCGCGCGGTGGGCCCGTTCCGGGTGGCGGCTCACCGCTCACCCGCCCGGCGGCCGGCCCGGCCCGCCGTGTGCCACGCCGCGGCGATCAGCACCACGTCGACCAGCAGCACGGCCGCCGACCAAGCGTGTGACGGCAGGAAGAGCAGCCGTGCCACCGCGTCGATCCCGGCGCGGAGGCCGAGTCTCACCGCGGTCGCGGACGGCAGGGCCGCGAGCGCGACCGCCAGCGACAGCAGCACGGCAGCGGTCCCGATCCGGCCCGTCCGCAGCACGTCGAGCACGACGAGCTCGCCCGGGCCGACCCACAAGAACCGCGTGGCGACGCATCCTCGCTTCGGTGGATTACGGATTGCTCGGCTATTTCGGGAATGTCCACGACCGTTCACGGGCCACACAATTCTGGGTCCGCGGGACGGTTTCCTCGCCCACCGCGGGTGAAGTGGGCGAATTGCGTGGCAAGATCCGCCTGCCAGTGTGAAACTGACCGAAAACAAGGAGGGTGCATGCCGATCCGTCACGACATTTTTCCCCGAAGACGAGTTCCGGGAACCAAGGTGACGATTCCGGTGCCACCGCCGGATCTCGTTTCCCGGCCGCGGTTGCTCACCCTCCTCGACGAAGCGAGCGACGCGGTCATGGTGTTCGTCGGCGCGCCCGCCGGGTTCGGCAAGACCGTGCTGCTCGCGGACTGGGCCCACCGCCGCGGCCGCGGCGGGGTCGCCTGGGTGTCCGCCGACGCCGGCGACAACGACGACCGGCTCCTCTGGTCGGCGATCCTCGAAGCGCTCTGCGGCTGCGCCCGGATTCCCGCCGCCAGCCCGCTCCGGCAGCTCGCCGTGCCCCGCGCACCGAGCACGGACCTCGGCTTCCTCGCCCAGGTCGCCGAGTCCCTCGATGCACTGCCCGGGCCCGTGCTGCTGGTGCTCGACGGCACCCAGGAGATCACCGCGTCCTGCGTCTGGCGCGGGCTCCGAGCCTTGGTCCGCCACCGGCCGGCGGGGCTGCGCCTGGCCGTGTCGAGCCGCCGGGAGCCGCCGCTTGCCCTGGTGCGTGCCCGGCTGGCGGCCGACCTCGTCGAACTGGGGCCGCCGCAGCTGCGGTTCTCCGCCGAAGAAGCCGCGACCTTCGTGCGGAGCACCGGCGCGGGAATCCCGCCGGAGCAGCTCGGCCTGCTCGTCGCCCGGACCGAGGGCTGGCCGGCCGGGCTCCGCCTCGCCGCGGCGGCCGCGGCCCGGTCCGGCAGCCTGCGCGACTTCTTCGCCGGCCGCGACCAGGCCGTGCTCGACTACCTGGTCGACGAGGTACTCGCCCCGCTGACCACCGCACAGCGGGACCTGCTGCGAGCGATCAGCATCTGCGACGATGTCCCGGCCGGACTCGCCGCCGCGCTCGGCGGCCGGCCGGAGGCCGAAGCGATGCTCCGGGAGCTCGGTGAACCGGCCGCCCGGGTCGTCCATTCCGGCGGGACCCCACCACAGCACCGGCTCCCCCCGCTGCTGCGCACCTACCTGCGGGCAGAGCTCCTGCGCCGGGCACCGGAGCGGACCCGGACCCTGCACGCGACGGCAGCACGCTGGTTCGCCGACCACGACCGGCCGGCCTCGGCGCTGCTGCACAGCGTCCGTTCGGGGAACGCCACCCGCCTCCGCGAGCAGCTGCGCCGGCACGCGGTGACGCTGTTCCTCAGCGGCGACCACCACGTCCTGCGGCTGGCTCTCGCCGTGCTCGACGGCAGGCAGGTCACCGCCGACCCGCTGCTGGCGCTGGTCTCGGCGGCGCTGTGCCTGGAGACGGGCGACACCTCGGCCGCCGGGCTGCAGCTGGCCCGGGCGGAAGCGGCGTGGCCGGACCGGCCTTCGGCGGAACTGACCGTGCTGCGGCAGCTGGCGTACTCCCGGCTCGCCCAGCTCGACCGCAGCCCGGTCCAGGCCGTGCGGGCGGCCGAGCGGGTCGACGAGGAGCTGGCCGGGCACACGGGACTCGGTGGGCTCGCGACCCTGCAGCGGACCGGCGTCCTGATCGCCTGCCACGAGCGGGGACCCGCGAGGGAGGAGCTGGTGCGGGTCCTGGACGCCGCCCAGGACCACGGCCAGGACTTCCTGGTGGCCCGGTGCCTCACCACGCTCGGCGGCCTGGCCTGCTACGACGGCGACTACCGGGTGATGGACACGCTGGCCCGCCGCGTCGCGGCCCGCTGCCCGGCGGACGCCCCCCGGCGTTCGCTCGAGGGCGCGCAGGCCTGCGCCCTGCTCGCGTACGGTGCCCTGCTGCGCGGGGAACCCGCCGAATGCGTCGACCAGGCGAAGCGGATCGGGCGGCTGCTCGGCGACGCGCCCGCCCGTACGGCCCGCAACCTCCGCCTGATCGCCGAAACACTGCGTGGCGCCGCCGAGTTCGAACTCGGCGGCTGGCAGGCGGGACTGCGGCGGATGCGCCGGGCCCGGACGCACCTGGGCGCCGGACGAGCCTGCCCGGCCGAACACGCCGCGCTGTGTGCCGTGCTGGAGCACCGCGCCGCGCTGCGGCTCGGCGCGGCGGCACAGGCCAGGGAGACGGTCCGCTGGGCTCAGCCGATGCTGGCCCGCTCGGGTGAACTGCTCGTGCTGCGGGCCCGCACCCAGCTGCGGCTCGGCCGCCCGGGCGCGGCGAGTTCCGTGCTGCGCTCCCTGGCGGACGAGGAGGCGCCGATGGTGCTGCCGTGGGTGGCGATCGAGGCGTCCGTGATCAGTGTGCAGGCAGCACTGGCGGCCAGGGCGCAGGAACGGGCGGTGCGGTTCCTCGACCACGCGCTGCGCACCGCCGAACCCGCCGACGTCCGTTTCCCGTTCGTCTTCGCACCCCCCGACGTCGTCGCGTTCCTGACCGCCCGGCTCGGCAGGCTCGGCCGCGGCGAACGGTTCGCCGGTCAAGTGCTCGCCCTGCGCCGCCGGCTGCACACCCCGCCGATGCCGGCGCCGCTGACCGAACGCGAGCGCAGCGTGCTGCGCCTGCTGCCCACCCAGCGGTCCATCGACGAGATCGCCCAGGACCTGACGGTCTCGCCGAACACCGTCAAGACCCACGTCCGCGGCATCTACGCGAAGCTCGACGTCCGCAGCCGGCGCGACGCCGTGGCGATCGCGCTCCGGCGCGGCCTGCTCGACACCGAGCTCACCGACTTCACGAGCTGACGTCCGCTCGCCTCACCCGGCGTGGGTGAGGCGAGCGCGCCCGGGATCCGGTCGAGTGAGCCACCCCGATCCCCGGTGTGAGGAGTTTCAATGATCGTGTCAAGCAGCAGCCGTGACCGGCGGTGAATGATGGAACTCACGACCATCGCGCAGCAACGCCCACATGACGTCGACCAGGCGGCGGGCCAGTGCGATCAACGCCTGGGTGTGCCGTTTCCCCTCACCACGTTTGCGCAGGTAGAAAGCCCGGGAGGGACCGTCGGGACGTTTGATCGCCGACAACGCAGCCAGGTAGAACACCCGGCGCAGCCCACGGTGATAGCGCTTCGGCCGGTGCAGGTTGCCCCGCACCCGCCCGGAATCACGCGGCACCGGCGCCAGCCCGGCATAGGCCGCCAGATGCGCGGAACTGCCGAACGCAGCCCGCAGATCACCGCCGGTCCCGGCCAGCAGCGAAGCACCCAGGATCGGACCGAACCCGTCGAGACTGGTGATGCGCCCCGCGTCGGGATGCTCACCAAATCGGTCAGCGAGCTGCTTGCCCAGATCCTTGATCTCCCGATCCAGCTCCAAAAGCTGCCGCGCCAGCCGCGCGATCAGCGGCGCGGTCACCGATTCCTGCGGCAACGCAACGGTTTGCTCGGCAGCGGCAGCAAGGGCCTTGTCCACCATGGACGGAATACCCCTGGCCCACGCACCGTGCTCGTCCAGGTAGGCCGACACACCGGCCGCCCCGGCAGCGCGGATCCCGGCCGGGGTCTGGAAACCGGTCAGCAGCACCAGCGCCGAGCGGGTGGAGTAATCGAACGCCCGCTCCAGCGCAGGAAAAATACTCGCCAGCAGCTCACGGATCCGGTTGACCCCGCGCACCCAGTCAGCCATCAGGTCCTCCCGCCGCGCGGTGAGCACCTGCAGATCGGTCACCACCGCATCCGGGCTGGTGATCGGGGTCAGATCACCGCGCAGACGCGCGGTTTCGGCGATCGTGCGGGCGTCTTTGGCGTCGGTCTTGCCCTCACCGACGAACGCACCGGCCATCCGGTTGACCAGCCGGCCCGGCACCGACACCACCGGCTGTCCGGTGGCCAGCAACAGGGTGATCAGCAAACCGGCCGCACCGGAAGTCATGTCCACTGCCCACACCACCTCGGACGCTTTCGCGGTGGTGCGGGCGATCAGCTGCTCGATCGGGGCCTGCCCGTTGGCCACCTTCCGAGAGAACACGATCTTGCCGGTCTCATCCACCGCGCACGCGTGGTGGAAACCTTTGCCGACGTCGATCCCGACCCACACCTTGCCCACGGCCACCCGGCCTGTCCTCCCGTCTTCCCAGCTCACCCCGTGGACGACCCGCCGGCATCTCCATAAACAGCGACCGAGCGCAGATCTCAATCAGCGGCCAGGGCGTCCAGAACGACAGAGCGGCCACTCCTCAGAAGCCACCTCACGAGGCAAGACATCATCAGCCACACCCCATCGCCCTGGGCATCCAGAACATCCCGTCCTGAACACCAACAATCTTATGGAGACGTCATGACCCTGGCGAGCGCGGAGTACCCGTTCCTCGAGCTGATGTGGACGATGCTGGTGTTCTTCTGCTGGGTCGCCTGGTTCTGGCTGCTGTTCGTCGTCCTGGGGGACCTCTACCGCAGGCCCGACGTGTCCGGATGGAGCAAGGTCGCCTGGACGCTGCTGGTGATCGTGCTGCCCTTCCTCGGCGTTCTGCTCTACCTGGGCACTCAGGGCAGGCACCTGGGGGAGCGGCGGCGGGCGCGCGAACTGGACGCGCAGCGCCGGTTCGAGGACTACGTCCGCTCGGTGTCCACGGCGGACCGGACCGGCGCGGCGCAGATCGCCGAGGCCAGGCGGTTGCTGGACCAGGGCGTCATCGACGACGAGGAGTACCAGGCCCTCAAGCGCAAGGCGCTCGCGCCTTGACCCCGGCGCGGCGGTGGCGGTTCGTCCACCTCGCGGTGCTCCGCCCCCTGGCCACGGTCACCGCGCTGGTCTGCCTGTACTACCTGCTCCCGGTCGACCAGGGGCTGCGGCCCTGGACCGTGGCCGTCTTCGCCGGTGGCCTCGCCGTCGTGGTCCTGCTCGTCGTCGGCGAAGTGCGGATGATCCTGCGCTCGCCGTTCCCCGCCTGGCAGGGTGTCCAGGCGCTCGCCCTGATCGTCCCGCTGTTCCTGCTCCTGTTCGCCGACCTCTACTACGTGCTCGGCCACGACCGGCCCGGCTCGTTCGGCTCCGCGCTGACGCGGACCGACGCCCTGTACTTCACGGTCACGGTGTTCGCCACCGTGGGGTTCGGGGACATCACGCCGGTCTCGACGACGGCCCGGGTCGGGGTCACGATCCAGATGCTCGCCGACCTGGTGGTGCTGAGCGTCGTGCTGCGCGTGATCGTGACCGCGGTGCGGCACCGGCGTTCGTCCACATCGGACAGCTCAGCCGGGCGCCGGCGCGCCGGCGCCCGGACGCGGGAGCAGCACGGCCGCGACCAGCCCGGCCACCGCGGCGATCCCGAGGGTGGCGAGGGCCAGGGCGAAAGACGTCCCGCCCGGGCGAGGCGCCCCGGCGAGGACGGAACCGGCCAGCGCCGTACCCACCGACGAGCCCAGGTTGGACACACAGCGCGAGACCCCCGAAATGTCTCCCTGCGCCGAGTCCGGGCAGCGGGACTGCACCAGGTTCACCGACGCCGTCAGCATGATCCCGACCCCGGCGCCGAGCAGGAACAGGCCGGGCACCGCGCTCGCCACCCCCGAGTCCACGCGCACCAGGGCGAGCACGAGCGCGAGTCCGGCGATCGCGAGGACGAACCCGCCGCGGATCAGGCGGCGCTGCGAGTGCCGGCGCGCCATCCGCCCCGCCGCCGCCGAGGACCCCAGGATGCCGATCGTCGCGGGCAGCAGCATGAGGCCGGTCTCGATCGCGTCGTACCCCCGGACCTGCTGGAGGAACACGGCGATCACGAAGAACGAGCCCTGCAGGACGAGCCACTGCACGTGCTGGGTGAGCAGGCCGAGACCCGTGACGCGGTCGCGGAAGAGCGCGGACGGCACCAACGGCACTCCACCCGCCCGCTCCCGCGCGCGGACCTGCGCGAAGAACAGAGCCAGGATCCCGGCGCCGATCCCGGCGAACAGCCACAACGGCGAGAGCCCGCCGGCCGGCAGCAGCACCACCCCGCCGACCACGAAGTCCGCGCGCGAAACGAACCAGCCGTAGGTCCCCGACTGCAGCACGCCGAACACGACGAAGAACAGACCGGCCGCCGACAGGACCGCGCCGGCGACGTCGAACCGCGGCCTGCCGGGCGGTCGTGGCGGCTCGGTGACCCGCCGCGCCAGCAACACGATCCACCCGACGAGCAGCACCTGCAGCAGGAAGGAAGCGCGCCAGCCGAACCAGGTCGTGACGAGGCCGCCGACGAGCGGCCCGGCGGCGGCGCCGAGCGCGCCGGCTCCGCTGACCACACCGAAGCGCCGGGCTCGGGTCCCGACGTCGGAGCTGGTCACGGTGACCAGGATGTAGATCGGCGGGATCATCAGCGCCGAACCGATCCCCTCCAGCAAGGAATACCCGAGAATCAGCAGCCCCGGCCCCGGGGCGGCCGACGCGAGCAGCGCGCCGGCGCCGTAGACGACGAGGCCGGCGACGAAACACCGCTTGCGGCCCAGGACGTCGGTCAGCTTGCTGCCGGGCACCATCAGGGACGCCATGGTGAGCGTGAACAGCGTGATCGCGGTCTGGACGCCGAGCACCGTCGTGCCGAGATCGGCGGCGATCGCGCTGACGGCCACGGTCATGGTGGTCGCGGCGTAGCTGGCGACGAACTGGGCGAGGGCGAGCGGCAGCACGGTCATCGGCGGGGGTCCTCCCGGTCGCTGGTGCCGCACACGGTGTCGCGACCGCGTCCGGGCCACCTCACCCCGCGCGGATGAGGCGGCTCCCGCCCGCCGCGACGACGGTGATCGCGTCCGAACCCGTGCCCCTTTTGTGGAGGAACCATGACCGAAACCGCGATCGCCGAGCACGGGCTGATCGGCGACCTGCACACCGCCGCGCTGGTGACCACCGACGGGTCGATCGACTGGTTCTGCAGTCCTCGCTTCGACGCGCCGTCGATCTTCGGCGCGCTGCTCGACGACGAGCGCGGCGGCCGGTTCCGCATCCGCCCGGCCGGGCCCCACACCAGCACCCAGCTGTACTACCCGGACACCGCGGTGCTGATCACCCGGTTCTGCGGTGCGGACGGGATCGGCGAGGTCGTCGACTTCATGCCACCGCAGGACACCGCCGCTTCCGTGACGCACCGGATCGCCCGGCTGGTGCGTTGCGTCCGCGGCCGGATCGCCTTCGAAGTGCTGGTCGCGCCCCGCTTCGACTACGGCCGCCGTCCGCACAAGGCGATCCTCGTCAAGAACGGAGCCGTCTTCGTCGCGAACGAGATCTCCTTGGCGCTGCACCCGGTCCGCGAACCCGGCGACGAGCACCTCACCGAGGCGCACGTCGACGGCGGCGACGTCCGCCTGCGGCTCGTCCTGACCGCCGGCCAGGCCCGGGGAGTCGTGCTCGAGACGGGCGCCGCGGAACCGCCGCGCGAGATCCGCCTCGCCGAGTTCACCGCACTGTTCGACACCACGGTCGGCTGGTGGCGGGCGTGGCTGGCCCGCTCCACCTACCGCGGTCGCTGGCGGGAGATCGTGGCCCGCTCGGCGATCACCCTCAAGCTGCTCACCTACGCGCCCACCGGCGGGCTGGTCGCCGCACCCACCCTCGGCCTGCCGGAGCGGGTCGGGGGTGAGCGGAACTGGGACTACCGCTACACCTGGGTCCGGGACGCGTCGTTCTCCGTCTCCGCGCTGCTGGCACTCGGCTTCGCCGAGGAGGCCGCCCGGTTCGGCGGCTGGCTGGGTGACCGGATCCGCGAAGGTGACGGCGGTGCCGGCGGACCGCTGGCCGTGCTGTACCGGGTGGACGGTTCGTCGGACCTGGCGGAGGAGAGCCTCGCGCACTGGTCCGGGTATCGCGGGTCGTTGCCGATCCGGATCGGCAACGACGCGGCCGGGCAGCTGCAGCTCGACATCTACGGCGAGGCACTGGACAGCGTCTTCGCCGCCGACCGGGCGGGGTTCGGGCTTCCCCACCGCGGCTGGACCGCCGTCCGCGCGGCGCTCGACTGGCTCGGCGAACACTGGGACCAGCCGGAGGAGGGGATCTGGGAGACCCGGGCGGGCCGCAAGTGCTTCACCTACGGCAGGCTGATGAGCTGGGTCGCCTTCGACCGCGGCCTCCGCTTGGCCGCCAAGCACGGCCGCCCGGCCCCGGTGGAGGACTGGACCTGGCAGCGCGACAGCATCTACGAACAGGTCCTGAACCGGGGCTGGCACCGGACGCGGCACGCGTTCGTCCAGCACTACACCGGCGACGAGCTGGACGCGGCGCTCCTGCGGATGCCCCGTACCGGCTTCCTCGCCGCCCGGGACCCGCTGTGGCTGTCGACCCTCGACGCGATCGGCGCCGATCTGGTCACCGACAGCCTCGTCCACCGCTACGATCCGGCCGCGTCCCCGGACGGGCTGGCGGGCTCGGAAGGCACTTTTTCCTTGTGCAGCTTCGCCTACGTGGACGCGCTGACCCGCGCCGGCCGGCTGGAGGAGGCGCGCGCGGCGTTCGAAAAGATGCTGACGTACGCCAACCACGCCGGCCTCTACGCCGAGGAGATCTCACCGACCGGTGAGCAGCTGGGCAACTTCCCGCAGGCCTTCACCCACCTCGCCCTCATCGACGCCGCGGTCACCCTCGACGCGGCCCTCGGCTGAGGCCGGCGCGTCGGGAGCCCTCGACAAGATCACCCTCTGAGCCACACATCCGGGACCCGGCCCACGCCGACCGCCGTCCTTCCTGAGCTACGGTCGCCGCTTCCTGGTCTTCGACGGCCGAAGTCCGGCGCCGGCCGCGCACCTCTTCCGGCTGACGAGCAACGGCAGTCAGGTGAGTGGGTAGCCGCGTCGTCTGCAGTGGCTGAAGCGGGCTTGGCGTTGTCGTCGGCGGCGGAAGCATGACCAAGCCCGGACGTGCGCTCGAAGGTTTCAACCCCGCAGGCAGAATGGGTGGCCGGCCGGATCGCGAAGTACGCGAAAGCGTCCAGGATCGGGCTGGTGCGTTTCTTTGGTGGCACCCGACCGGATCGCTGCGTGTTCGGCGCGGTCGAGGTCTTCGACAGCGAGGTCGAGGTGTAGTTGCTGCGAGCGCTCGTTCGATGGCCAGGGCCGGTGCGAGGTCTTGCTCGAAGGCGAGCTGCTCCGGCTCACCGAGCCGCGGCTCGTGGGCATCGGCGAACTACCTCCGGTCCTGCCTCGCTGGTACCACTGGGGTTTGCGCTACGTGGTGCGCACGCGAGAGTGTTTGGTCGTGCAAGTCACGGAACCAGAGTGAACCGGCAGGGGTCAGCCGAGGGCAAGAGTCACGTCCTGGGCCGCATTCTGGTCCGGCGAGCCCGCTTTGGTCGCGTCGATCGCCGCGGCGACGACCGCTGTGTCGCCGGTTGCGTAGGTGGTGGCGTCGTTCTCGTTGTCGACGGAGAGGACGGCGGTGTGGCCGGTGCCGTCACAGGTGGCGGCGAATTCGTCGCTGGCGCCGAAGGCCGCCGCGTCGGTGTCGTTGACGTAAGCGATGAGCGTCCCGTGGAACGCCTGGTCGCAGGTGTAGGCGAGGGTCACGTCGACCGTGTCATCGGCGGCGACGGCAGCGCTGACGATGTTCAGCGTCGCGGCCCGCGGAGACGCGGCGGCAGGGGTGGCGGTCAGCACGGCGAAGGTCGCAGTCCCGGCCGCGGCGGTAGCGACGATCCTGGTCCAGGGGCGTGCAGAGTTCATGGGGATCACTCCTTGTTCCGTTCTTGGGACCTCTTGTCCAGCACTGCGCCGTTCTGGCAGCGAGGAGATTCTCGCGCCGTTTCGGTGCGGCTCGAAATCCCCCGGGAGAAAGGCTCCGTCCCAGATGCGCGTGCTGACACGGGTAAGGGAATTCCGCCCCTTGACCGGTTCGTGACCGTCGGCGCCGCGACCACGTCGGCCTCCACGCGGTCGTCGCACCGCGCGCGACGCCGACCCGGACAACGCGCTTTCGGTGGCGCAGCTGGTGGCCGACTGGGCTGTGAACGGCCCGCGGTTCACTGTTGTCCTTCGGCGCTGGCATCGTCAAGCGCCTGAAGCTCATTCCTCGTTCGTGCTGGAGTCCAGTTCGGTCAGGACTACGGTTCCCCGCGGTGAGATTCGATAGCCGACGTCCAGGCTCTCGGTCAGCCCCATCTCCTTGAGCTTGCGGACGTCGATCTTGAACGCGGCGGTGGGTCCGCCGGCCATCTCGGCCAGTGCCGCTGCCCGCAGGCCCGGGTGGTCGGCGATGAGCCGCAGGGTCCGATGCGTCCAGCGGCCGTGCCGGCTCGCCCGGTCAAGCCGGGTGAGCACGGCGTCGAGATCCTCCTTGGACAGAGTCGGCGACGCCCTCAGCGTCACGCGCGGATCAGCCCCGTCGAACCGCACCCCGATCCGGAAGATGTCGCCGTCGTGTCCCGCCAGCGAATCAAGCAGCTCGTCCAGCGTGCCCATTCCGGCTCGGCGGGCATCCGCCACCGTGATGTCGCCCGGTTCGAGCCCGTCGACCGACTCGATGAGCAGTACGCCCGCCGCGGTCCGGAGGCGGGTGCCCACGCGCACCCGCGGAGTGCGCCAGCGAGCCGGGGACTTTCACGCTGCGGGATCCTCTGTGACAGAGGCGTGGCCCGGCTTGGCCGCGGGTGGCGTTCAAGTCCGCAGTGGACGGTGATCCGGCGAAGGGGCCGGCGACTGTCCGTGCTGGACTGGCGACGTCGAAGGTGACGTCGCCGGCGGAGCCCCGCAGCGTCGATGACCAGTCGGCTGGCTCGACGACCACACGATCGGCCACGGCGTGCCCGCGCGCACGTCTGGGCGGTAATGGCTGACGGCTCAGGCGCGGCCCGGCTGCTGATCGCGGAGGCGGAGGCCCTCCTGACGACCTGTCCGGTTCCGGCCACTGACCAGGGGGAACCGAAAGCGGAACTACGGCGTCCCACACGTGGCAGGCTGTTACATTGCCTGCATGACGTGTCACTAGTAGAGGGTGGCCGGCGGGGAGGAAATCCGGTGGGTTTCGAAGTCGACGTCGCGGACATCAGCAACGCGGCAGCCAAGCTCGGCGAGGGGAAGCCGCCGACGCTTTCCGCGGGAGGTTCGCCGAACGTCGGGAGCACGGCTCGGGCCGGCGGCTTCGCCGGTGACTACGACGTCTGGCTGGCGACCCGGAAGGACGACCTGTACGCCGCCCAGCAACAGGTCGAGAGCTTGGTGGAAAGCATCCAAATCGCCGCGAAGAGCTACCACGGCACCGATTCCGAAGCCCGTGACGCCTTCCTGAAAGCCCTGGACAGCAGCTTCGAACGGATCGACCGGTGAGCGTTTTCGACAAGATCTACGCCCTCGCCGACCAGGTGGAGAAGGGCAGCACCACCGAGCTGGACGACCGCGCCCGGGCCTGCCGGGCCACGAAGGAAATGGTCCAGGACGCCAAGGCCCTGCTGGAGAGCGTGCGCGTCCAGCTGAGCGAGGGCTGGCACGGCGGCGCCGGCGAAGCGGCGCTGAACTCGCTGGATGCGTTCAAGAAGAACCGCGACGACCAGGCCCGGGACCTTGAGGAGTCGGCCAAGTCGTTCGAGACGATCCGCGACGCGCTGGCGAAGGCCCAGCAGGATGCCCGGAGCAAGCGCGCGGACGCCCAGGCCCTCCAGAAGAAGCTCGACCACGGGTGGCACGGCTTCGGGATCCGCCAGGTCGACCTCGCCGCCACCTGGGCGAAGGACAAGGTCCTCAAGGCCGAAGCCCTGGTCCTGCTGGCCGACCTGGAGCGGGTGACCACCACCTACGACGCGATCCTGCTCATCGAGGGCCAGAAGCTCCGGTTCAAGACGGGCCAGGTGTGGGAGCTCGCGGGCTCCGAGAAGCGGAACGACGCCGAGATCGTCGCGATCATGCTCCGCGAGCTGCCCGGCCTCGCCGCGCTGGTGGCGAAGAACCCGGAGCTGAGGGACGCCCTGGTGCACAAGGACTGGGACAAGCTCATGCAGAACCCCGAGGTCGCGCAGAAGATCTACGACTACCTCGGCTTCAAGTACAACAAGGAAGGCGACTTCTACACCACCGGCGAGCATTCGGCGCAGAGCTACTTCGGGTGGCGCGACCTCTACGACAAGTTCGGGCCGTACCTCGGGATGCACCTCGACGAAACCGGCACCGACGGCGACAACATGGAGTTCACCGACCCCAAGACCGGGAAGACCTACCGGTTGGAGCTGTGGAAGGGCAGCTACGGGAACCACGGCGCGTTCGGCGGCGAGGTCGGGTTCTACAGCAGCGACTCGCCGAACAACGACGGGCACTTCAACGCCGCCCAGGATGACGACCAGATCAAGGTGACCCAGACGATCTACAACAAGGGAACCGGCGAGGTCTACTTCACCAACGACGGCCAGGGCGCGGACGGCACCGACAAGAAGCACTTCTGGAACCTGGCGATCCGCACCGAACCCGGCATCGAACGCGGCGACCTCGGCCAGCGCGCCACGATCGAGGTGCGGGATACCGACATGCGCGACCGGATGTACAACGAGATGACCCGGTACGCCGCCGCGCACCCCGAACAGCACCTGACCGTCACGAAGGGTTCCGACCACCCGCCCACGCTCAGCTACGACTGGCGGAAGTGACCCCTACATCGAGGTGACCGGCCTGAACTCGTACGGCCCGTCGTCGTCCTCGTCGCGGCGGCGGGCGGGGGCGGCCTTCTCGGTCAGGCCGGCGAACACCCGGTCGACGTCGACCAAGGCCGCGACCTCGTCGGCGACGTGCTGGCCGTGCCGGTCTTCGATGTCCTCCAGGCCCGCGCGCAACGCCGTGGTGGCGGCGCTCCTGGCCTGGTCCCGCAACGCGCTTGCCAGCTCCTCCGGCGTTTCGCCGGAACCCCGCCTCGAGTCGGTCATGCCCTCAGCCTAGGTGGAACGGGCCGGGTTTTGCCAACCCCGGCAAGGGGTCTCGGTGCGCGGAGTACCGGCCGCGAGAGGCGAACTACTTGATCGAAGGGAAGACCTGCGCGCCCCGTCTGGGGTTGCTGTCGGGCGTGGGGGAGATGCTGGACTTGCGGTTGATCGATTTCATGGATCATCCACGGGGCGCCGGGTCGCGTCGCCGTGGAAGTCCGAGCTGTTGCGGTATCAGTTGCCGGTCGATCTGCGCCGGCCCGGGCGACGCGACGTCGCAGGGTTCTTGGCTTACAAGGCCTGCCGGACTCGGACGGAGCGGGCGTCCGGCGCGACTTGAGACAAGGAATGCTGGGTGTTGGCGCGTTCACGAGATCGCCACCACGCACCGGCAGGCACCGGCCGCGTGGCTGACGTGGACCGGATCGGCCGGCGAAAGCTCCTCGTACTCCTCGTTTCCGAACCCTATCTTGATGATCTCGGCTGAAGGCGGGGCGAGCACGGTTCCACGCCGGACTCGGCGGCTGCCGCTCGCCGGGTCGGGCTTGCCGAACACCAGCACCCGGTCGCCCTCGGCGAAATGGTTCCAGTGACCGCCCTGGAGGGTGCTCCAGGCGGCCGTGAATGCCTGCTGGACCGCCGTGAAGTCCGCCCCCGACGCCGCCGCCAGTTGCTGCAAAGTGGCCTTCGACGGAGGTGCGACGGGACGGCCGGTCTCCTCCGGCGTGAGCCATGACCGCAAGTAGGGCGCGGGCAGGCCGGCACTGTCGGAGGTCGCGTGGATCGACGACTCCGGCCGGTGGCACGCAAAGAGGTCCGCGATGCGCGACTCGGACTGCACGACTCCTCCTGACAACGGGGCGGGTAGGGGGTGCTGACCGTGGATCAGCCGGGTGCTGGTCCGCCCCTGGGCCGATCGTACACATACTTGCTGAGTAACACGCAAGTTAGTTTGGTAGGCTTCAGCCCATGGCCACCATCCGTCGCACCCAGCAGGAACGCCGGGACCAAGCCGAGGCCGCATTGCTCGCCGCGGCCGCCGAACTCGTCGTCGAACAGGGCGTGCGCTCGCTGACCCTGGCGCGCGTCGGGGAACGCGCCGGGTACAGCCGCGGCATCGTCACGCACCACTTCGGCGCCAAGCAGGCGCTGATCGAGCGGCTCGCCCGGACCACGCAGGCCGGGTTCGTGCCGGGCCTGGACGAACTGCCTCCCGGGCTCGACCGCCTGCTGCGGCTGATCGACGGCTACCTCGGCGAACTCGGCCGGCTCGGTGTCTTCAACCAGGCATTCCTGCTGTTGTGGGCCGAGGCCGCCACGCAACCCGACCTGGCCCCGATCTTCCGCGAGCGGGACGCCGCTTTCCGTGCCGACCTGCGCGCCGATGTCGAGGCCGGTATCGCGGCCGGCGTGATCGATCCCGGCCTCGAGCCGGACGATGTCGCCATCGCCGTCGTCGGGCAGCTGCGCGGGATCGCCTTGCAACGGCTGCTGGACCCTCGCGGTGTCGATGTCGAGCAGGTGCGCCGCAGCGTCACCGGCTACTGGCGCCGGACACTCGGGCCGGCACAGGCGCCGACGTCGTAGTTCCGCGGTGCCGGCCCGTCGGCATCCTCCGGACCACCGCGCGGCGCCACCCCGGCCGGATCGCGCTCGTCGCCGCGACGCGCACGCTGACCTACCGCGACGCCCTCCGAACGTCCTGTCAGGCCGCTGATCGCTCGCTCACGTCCGGTCATGCCGATGAGGCGACGACGAGGGGATCCGGCCACGAAACGGGCCAGGGTCCCTACGACGAAGGGGGGAGGTTCTGGCAGAGGGAGGTGGGGAAGGCCGGTTCGACGGCCAGGATTTCGCCGCAGCCGCCGCCCTTCGCCGACGCGAAGCTCGTCCAGCCGTTGCCCGCCCAGCGGTAAGCGACGCGGTACGCGGCCTGGCCGCTGTGCCGCTGCAGGTCGTGGATCAGCCAGTTCTGGTCGCACGCCCGGGTCGTGCCCGGGTGCTCGGCCTCCGCGCTGAACTCCGCCTGCGCGACCCACGCTCGGTCGCAGTGGTCGGCGGGCGGCTCGCAACCGAGGATCTTGTCGCAGTGCTTCCAGCCGCCGGCCAGCAGCCGCCAGGCGTCCCCGGCGTTGACGATCACCGGCCGCTTCCCGATCGGCGCCGCAGTCTTCATCGGGAAGTCGGTCGGGACCTGGTCGCAGCCCGGCCCCTCCTCGGCTTGGAACAGGACGCTGGCGTCGATCCGGTCGGCGTCCTCGGTCACCTGTGTGTGCGGTTCGACTGCACAAGCGGACAGGTCGACGTGCAGCACCGCACTGTGGTCGTCCGGACCCGGCCGGATGTCGGTGACCCACGCGGCCGTGTCCGCCGGGGGAGGAGCCGGCACGGGTGGCTGGTCCGTCGCCGACGTGGTGGCCGATGGGGTTTCCGGCGCAGCGGTGCTCCGATAGGGGATGTTCAGCGCCAAGAGCAGGCAGAACGCGAGCCCACCGGCGGCGAGCGCCCCGAAAGTCCACAGCACGGGTCTGACGAATCTCGACATCGAAGTCCCCCCCTCGACGTTGCCGATGGGAGCCTACTTCACGTCGTCGGCCTCCGGGATGCCGAGTTCGGTGCTCACCGAAAAGTCAGGACCCCGGCAAGGGGGTGTGCCTCGAATGTCCCCTCAACCGGCACAGCGACCTGGTCGCGGCCTCAAGCGCCGAAGATGGGGATCGAGGTGCAGGCGTTGCCGTTCACGCCCTTGAACTTGGTGAAGGAGCCGTTGGCGTTCTTCTTCCAGAACGACACGCAGATCAGTGAGCCGTTCGGGAAAGTGCGGTTCACGGTGAAGGTGCGGTCGACCTCCTGATCGGTGGGGCCGGTCTGTTTGTACCCGTTGGGGCCGAAGATCTCGAAGAATCCGGTCGCCCCGGTCTCGCTGAGCTGCCGCCACGCGTAGACCGTGGCGACCTTGGTGCCACCGCCCGTGGTGCGGTTGCACAATGCGTTCGCGTAGCAGACGACCTCGGTGTCAGTGGTGCCGGCAGCAGCCGGGCCGGCGAGTGCCGAGGTGGCTGCGACGATTATCCCGGCCAGCGCCACAGTGCGTTTACCAGACCGTATTGTCATGACCTCTCCTCTGCCGCAGTGGTGAACTTCGGTGGGTAACTTGGTGCATCGAGTGTTCAAAGCGGCCACGACCTCGGCCGTGCTGCGGTACCTACGACTGGCTCGGACCGAGGACACCAAAGCCGGCCATCATCACGGCCACAGCTGCTTCTTCACTCGCCGCTCCTTGGTCCTCGCCTGCTGCATTGCGAAGCCGACACGGCCGACCGCGATCGCGGGTTGATGGAACTCGCGGCAATCACCCGATCGGCGCAACCCGCACCGTGTTCCAGAACCAGGTCCGCCACCAGTTCGCCCAGGTGAGCGCGTCGACCGAAGGTCCGCCCAGGTGACGAGGTGTTCGGGCACGGCCGGATCGGGCGGATCGACGCGCGGGACATCGCGGCGACCGCCGCCGTGCACTGTCCGATGTGGACTTCGCCTCGGTGATCAGCGTGACTTCCTGCTCACCGGCCCGCAGGCGCTGGAGGCAGCGGTGATCATCACCGCCGTGACCCGGACGGCCGGTCCGGGTGATGCACGCCAGTGCGGACGAGCAGGCAGCCGATTTGCTCGCCGCGGGCATCCCCGCTCAGTTCGCCGCGATCCTGGCCGCCGCCGGCGTCCGCCGCGCGGTGGGGAAGGGTGCCACACAGCTACGTCCGGCTGACCGACGACCGGGCGCTGCCGCCGGCCACGCAGGACCTGATGATCGCCGAAGCGGACCGCCTGACCCCGGACAGCTCGTTCGCGGTGCATTCCCTGCCGGGCGGCCACTCGCCGTTCCCGACCCGCCCCGCCGAGCTCGCCGAACTACTCGGCCGGATCGCGAAGCAGGCATGAGGCCCGCCGGCAGGCTGTGCTGCTGTCGGGGACGTTCGTCCAGCTGATGAGCGTCACCGTGATGCAGCTGGCGGTCCCGCGCATCCGCCACGACCCGGCCACCGGTTCGGGCGCGGAGCAGCTCGCGCTGGTCGGCTACACGCTGACCTGCGCTTGCGCGCTGATCACCGCGGCCCGGCTCGGCGACCGGTTCGGCTACCGGCGGGTGTTCGTCGCCGGGACGGTCGTGTTCACGCCGGCGTCGCCGGGCGCGGCGACCGCGCCGGACGTCGGAACGCTCGTGGTCACCCGGCTGGTGCAAGGCGCCGGCAGTGGCTTGGTCGCGCCGCAGATCCTGTCGCTGATCCAGACCGCGGTACCGGCGGACCGGCGAGCCGGGGTGCTGGGCCGGTACGGGGCGAAGATGACGAGTCGACCAGCATGGCCGGCGCGACGGGCGATGGTGACCGTCGCGCCGGCGTGCTTGTCAGCCCGCCTCGCAGCCGGTCTGGTCGACCGAGCTGACGCCGAAGTAGGCGACCTTGCCGTCCTGGATCAGGAACGTGTAGTTGTTCGTGTCATCCTGCGGAACCGACGTCTCGAACACGACAACGCCGTTGCGCTCCTCCAGGTCACCGGTGGGGTAGAGCCGGAACAGCTTGCCCGTCGACGTCCCCCGGGCGGCGCCTTCCCTGGTGTGGGTGCCCGCGGGCGCGGGAACCTGCTTGACGCCGTAGTCGTGCGAGATGGTCACGTAGTCACTGTCGCCGCCGTAGATCCAGTGGTACGAGCCGCATCCCTCGGTGTTCACGCCGTCGAGGATCTTCCCCGTGGCCAACGCATCGTCCAGGCTCATCCCCAGGTGGATGGGGCCGTAACCGTCCGGCCCGAACACCCTGCTCGTCGCCGCGTCGGCCGTGCCCGCGACGGACAGTCCGGCTACTAGGGTTCCGCCGACGACGAGCATGCGAGAAACCTTGGTGAATGCCATGTCCTTCCCCCTGTCCAGATCGATCATTTTCTTTCCTGGTAAGACGTACGGCCGCACCCGGGGGTTGCTCACCGCAGCAAGTCGGGGGCGACTTTTTCGGCCGGCTGCAAGGGGTTGTGTATAACAACATATTCAGGCCCGGAACGACGTCGGCGACCAGGCAGCTGCGAGGTCCCGGCATGCCGCGGCGACCTCGGTCAGGGCGCTTTCGTGCCCGGGCTGGCGCCTGGCCGTTCCACCAACCGCTCGCCCGCGGCGGTGTCCTCGCACGCGCAGCAGTTGAAGCTGTGGCGGGGGAGTAGCTCCCGACGGGCAGCGGGCCGACACGCGGGGCGCCGCCACGAACACGCCGGAGCAAGGCCGGCGCATGCTCATCGCCAACCCGCAGGGGATCGCCCGACGCCTTGGTGTCGCAAGTGGACAGTCAGCGGCGACTCGCCCGCCGTCCGCCCGCACCGGTCCGCCACCTTGCCGGCGGACCGGTGCACAGGAACCCGTGGTGTCGTCAGCTTTCGGGATCAAGGTCGGCGGCGTTCTTCCCCTCGGCTCGAGAGCCGCGCGGAAAGCAGCCGGGCTCGCGGTGGTGCTCGGCGATCCACTGAGCGAGCGCGGCGAGCGTGGTTTCGACGCTGCCGGCCATGTACTGGCGCAGAGCGTCCACGTCGGCCCGGGTCCGTCCCAGCACCGGGTCGAAGCGCAGCAGCTGCCAGGACTGCCGGACCAGGCTTCCTCGTCCTTGGGGACGGAACTCCCAGCTCCAGCGGACGATGCCGGTTTCGGTGCCGCCGACGACGAAGGTGAACGCGGTGCCCGGGTCGGCCCGCTCCACTTGGGATCGCGTCGTCCATTCCCGGCCGTCCCTGCGGTTGGCGCCGCTGAACCACGCGCCCGCCCGAGGGCCGGCGCCGTCGTCGTAGGAGACGCTGCTCGCCGTCGGGCTCCAGCGGCCGATCGCGGAGACGTCGCTGATCAGCTCGTAGACGTGCGCGGGTGCGGCGTCGACCCACGCGCTCCTGGTGAAGGCGAATCCGGTCACGTCGATCGTCGCCGAGGTGCCGGGGTCATCGGTGATGTTCACGGTGTCAGCCCACCTTCGCGGGCGCTCGGTATCCAGCCCCGCCGTTGCCTATCCCCAGCTGGGGCAGGCTGACGGCGGCGATGCGATCGATACTGGAGCCATGACCGGAAAGACGCAGCTCGGGGCCTTCCTCCAGGCGCGGCGAGCACAGGTGCGTCCTGAAGACGTCGGGATGCCGACCTACGGCGAGCGCCGGCGCGTGCCGGGCCTCCGCCGTGAAGAGCTGGCCTTGCTCGCCGGGGTGAGTGCCTCGTACTACACCCGGTTGGAGCAGGGACAATCCCTCAGCGCCTCGGCCGAGGTCCTCGAGGCGATCGCCGGGGCGTTGCGGCTGGACGAGTCGGAGCGGCGGCACCTGCACGATCTGGCCCGGGCCGATCGGCGCCGTCCCCGGAGCCGGCGTCCGGCGCCGGAGCGGGTGACCGAGGCGGCCGGCCAGCTGCTGGACGCCCTGACGGGGGTACCCGCGATCGTGCTCGGCCGGCGCAGTGACGTGCTGGCCTGGAACCGGATGGGACACGCGCTGTTCGCCGGGCACCTGGACTTCACTGCCCCGGCGCGGCCCGCCGAACGCCCGAACATGGCCCGGCTCGTGTTCCTCGACTGCCACACCCGGGAGCTCTACGCCGACTGGGCGAGCAAAGCCCGGGCGGTGGTCGGGAACCTGCGGCTGGTGGCGGGGGAGTACCCGGACGACGCGGGGCTGCACGCTCTGGTGGGGGAGCTCAGCGCCAAGAGCGCCGAGTTCGCCGGGATGTGGGCAGATCACCGGGTCAAGGCCTGCGCGGTCGCCCCGTACGAGATGCGGCACCCGCTCGTCGGGTCCCTCACGGTCCTGCAACAGACGCTGAGCAGCGGACCGGGTCCCGCCGTCGTCGTCGCGACGACGGAGCCGGACTCGCCCGCCCGGGCCGCACTGACGCTGCTCGGCCAGGCGGTCGATCACGACACCGTCCCGGCGTCCCCGTCGAACCGGCCGGTCTGATCCCACGCTCCCGGGCCTTCCGGCCCGGCTGAACCCACCACACCCCGCGCGCGCCGGTGTGTCGCTGACGCGCGCTCGAAAACAAGTGAAGGAACCATGTCCAAGAAGCTTCCCTGGTACGCCGCTTCGGCGTCCGTTCTCACCGCCGCGAGCGTCGCGCTGGCCGCCACGCCCGCTTCCGCGGTCTCCGCCCCGCTGCACGACGCCCGGATCGCCGCCCACTTCGACCTGGTCGCGGGGCAAACGCCGGAGAACGTCGCCTTGACGCCCGGAGACGCCGCAGACGTCACGTTCGCGGCGGGGCGCCAGATCGCCGAAGTCTCCCCGAGCGGCGCCGTCCGCGTCCTGGCCACCCTGCCCGAGCCCGCCGACGGGGGAGTCCACACGCCGGTGCTCGGTTTCCCGCTCACCGTCGGGATCACCCGGGCAGGGGACGGCACCCTGTACTTCCTCTACGCCACCGGCACGGCCGATCTCACCGGCGTGTGGCGGCTGCGGCCCGGCGGCCGGCCCCAGCGGATCGCCGCGCTCCCGGCCGGGGGCCTGCCCAACGGCCTGGCCCTCGACCAGGACACCGGCACCCTGTACGTCACGGACTCCGTGCTCGGCACCGTCTGGCGGGTGTCTTCGGCCGGCGGCACCCCGGCCGCCTGGTCGACCGCTCCCGAACTGGCGGCCGCGGGCTTCCTCGGCGCCAACGGCCTGAAGCTCCGCGGTGGTGCGGTGTGGGTCACGAACCTCGACCGTGGCACCGTGCTGCGCATCCCGATCCGGCGGGACGGCAGCGCCGGTGCGGTGCGGACGGTCGCCACCGGGCTGACGGGCGTCGACGACTTCGCGTTCACCGGCCGCGGGGACGAACTGCTCGCCGCGCTCAACGGGCCCAGCGAGGTGGCCCTCGTGCGGCCTGACGGGAGCCACACGATCGTGCTCACCCCGGCCGACGGTCTGCAGAACCCCACCTCGGTGGCTGTGCGCGGCAGCACCGTCTACGTGTTCAGCGCCGCGTACGTGACCGCGCGGGACCCGAACCTCGTCGTCGCTCACCTCGGCTGCTGACGACGTCACCCAGCCTCGTCGCCGTGCAGACGCGGGTGCCGCGCGATGTGCAGCGCGGCACCCGCGCCGCCGATGTGCCGGTCCTGGCACGGGCGGGCATCAGGACAGCTGGGTGACCTCCGTGTCCGTCAACGCCTTGCCGACCACGTGGACGTCGTCGACCGCGCCGCTCCAGAAGTCGACGTTGCGGCCGTCGTACTTGGCCCGTCCGACCGTGAACGCGCCGGTGCCGGTGAGCGCCGGTCCGGCCGGGGCCGTCGCGACCTTCACGCCGTCCACGTAGAGCCGGATCTCGTTGCCGGCCCGCACACCCGTCAGCTCGTACCAGCGGCCGATCTCCGGCACGACCTCGTACCGGGCCCGGTTGCCGCCGGGCGTGCTGAACGCGAACGCGCCCTGCCCGTACTGCAGATAGAAGGGGCTTTCCCGCTCTCTGCCGTCCTGGCTCACCGCGGTCGCGTAGTTGCCGGGCAGCTGGTCGAGCCGCACCTTCGCGGACACGGTGTAGTCACCGGTCGTGTCGACGACCGGGCCGTAGGTGTCGGCGGAGCCACCGGTGAACTGCAACGCGCCGTCCTTGAACGTCACCCCGGTCGGGGTGAGCGTCAGCGGGTTGTTGCCGCCGCTCGAGTCCTTCGCGGTCGTTCCCCCGCGCTCGTCGAGGTTCCACTCGCCCTTGCCCGCGTAGGGGTAGGGCTTGCCCGCGTTGGCACCAGCCTCGATCACGCGCCGGTTGATCTCGCGGACGGGACCCGCGTCGACCTTGATGCGCTTGCGGTCGTAGGTCCAGAGCCCGTTGAGCTCGCCTTCCAGGTCGGTGACCTGCGTGTAGACCGAGGCGGACAGCTCGGCCCTGGCCTGCCCGAGGTAGAACGTGCGCGTGTTGTCGACGTACTTCGCCGTCAGCGCCGCCTTGTCCGCCACGCCGCTGTAGATCGCGATCGGCGCACCCGGCCACTGGTGACCCGGCGTGCGCAGCGTGAAGCCGCCGTGCTCACCGTCCATCGCGACGCGCCTGCCGTCCGAGCTGGCCGGGTCGGTGTTGTTGTAGTCGTGGTGGTCGATGACGTCGCCGCGGCCCGAGTCGCCCTTGGAGGCGCAGCAGTTCACCCCGCTGTGGGCGTTGACGATCCGGCTCGGGTCGGCGGCCTTGACCTGGTCGGTGATCCGGCCGGTGGCCGTCTTGTCCCACTCGCCCCAGCCCTCGTTGAACACGATCCAGGCGTAGACGGACGGGTAGTTCTGCAGCTGGTGCATCTCTTCCAGGCCCTGGCTGAGCCACGCCTGCTGCGCCGCGGGGTTGTTGCCGTCGTCGAGGGACACGAAGTCCTGCCAGACCAGCAGTCCCAGCTGGTCCGCGTGGTAGTACCAGCGGGCCGGCTCGACCTTGATGTGCTTGCGGACGGCGTTGAACCCGAGATCCTTCTGGGCCTTCAGGTCGAAGACGAGGGCGTCGTCGCTCGGCGCGGTGTTCAGGCCGTCCGGGTAGAAGCCCTGGTCCAGTTGCATCAGGGAGAAGAACGGCTTGCCGTTGAGGGTCAGCTTGGGCGTGCCGTTGACGGTGGTGATGCCGGTGGACCGCATGCCGAAGTAGCTCTTGACCTTGTCGCCGCCCAGCTTGATCTCCAGCTGGTACAGGTACGGGTCGTCCGGCGTCCACAGGTGCGGGTTCGGCACCGGCAGCTTCAGGTTCGCGTTCGCCGGTCCGGTGACCGTGCCGACCTGCCGGCCACGCGTGTCCTTGGCAACCGCCGTGACGGTGGCGTTGCCCGCGGACTTGACGTTCAGCGCCAGCGAGCTGGTGGTGAGGTCGGGAGTCGTCTTGATCTCGTCGATGCCCCGGTCCGCCACCGGCTCCAGCCACACGGTCTGCCAGATGCCCGACGACGGGGTGTAGAAGATGCCGCCGGGGTTGGGGGACTGCTTGCCCTTGGGCTGGTACGGGCCGGTCGTGTCGGTGACGGCGACGACGATCTCCTGCTCGTCGCCGCGCTTGAGAGCGTCGGTGATGTCGGCGCTGAACGCCGTGTAACCGCCGGTGTGCTCGGCGACGGGCTTGCCGTTCACCCAGACCTTGGCCTGGTAGTCGACCGCGCCGAAGTTGAGCTTGAGGCGCTGCCCGCTGCCGATCTTCCAGTCGCGCGGGACGGTGACCGTGCGGCGGTAGAACATGTGGTCCTCGTGCCGTTCGAGCCCGGAGAGCTGCGACTCGATCGGGTAGGGCACGATCACCTTCTCGGGCAGCCTCTTGCCGAACGTGGGCTGCTGGCCTTCCTTGGCGGCCGAGAACTCCCACGGGCCGTTGAGGTTGACCCACTTGTCGCGCTCGAGCTGCGGCCGCGGGTACTCCGGCAGCGGGTGGCGCGTGTCGACGTTCTCGCCCCACGGCGTCCGGAGCCGTTCCGTCGAAACGTTCGCGACCGTGCGTCCGGTCTTGCCGACCTTCGTGCCGTTCACCGCGAGCGCGCCCGCGCCGTCGTAGTAGAGGGTGACCCGCTGGCCCTTCAGGACCCGCTCGGCCAGCCGGATCGTCGCCCGGTCGCGGCTCGTCGTGATGGACGAGACCGGCATCGGCGTCGCGTCGACCTCGATCCGCAGGTGGTCCTTCAAGTCGCTCGTACCCGAGACGCGGCCGTCGAAGCCGGTCGTGAGCGTGCGACCGTCCTGGGACACCTCCGCCGAGCGCGGCACGACGTTGTAGCCGGCCGGCGGCGTGAACGCCGACAGCGGCACGATCTGCTTCGCGATGGCCGCACTCGACCAGCGCAGGAACATGTTGGCGCCGCCGGTGTCCTGGAACATTTCCAGCTTGAAGTCGTACTGCTTGCCGGCGTTCAGCGTGATCGGGGCGCTGGTCTGCTCGGTGTCCCAGTCCCCGACCCAGTGGTCGATCACCGGTGCGCCGTCGATGAACAGCCGGAACCCGTTGTCGCCGATGGCGTAGAACGTGTAGTCGCCGGTCTGCGGCACGGCGATCTGCCCGGTCCACCGCGCGGTCGTGTGCTCCGTGCGCCCGGCGATCAGTCCGAAGACCGAGGTCAGGTCCGGATGGTTGACCTCCGAGTCGAGGGCGGTGCCGGCCAGGTTGGCGAAGTCGTGCGCGTCCGGCGCCGACGGCGTGAAGTACTCGGCCTTCAAGCCGTGCACGGGCTCGGCGGCGCCTGCGGGCGGCGTGCCGGACGCCACGCCCAGCGCCACCAGCAGGGCGACGAGGACGGAAGCGGCTCTTCTCATCGGCGAGACCTTTCACTTTTACAACGTTGTAAAACGCTCTGGGGAATCGAAGCAGACAAGTCGGACGACTATCTACCGCCGAATGGCGGTATCTTGAGGGCCAACTGCCGAGGCTCCTCGGTGAACCATGGGTAGCTGCCCCACCGCGGTGGTCAGGCGGGTGAGGTGCGCCTCGCGGGTCTCGACCTGGTCTTCACCACAGTCGACGTGCTGATCAACGTCTGTACGAGCGCCGCCGCGGCGCCGCCCGGTGTTCGGCACCGTGGAGGAACACGGCTCACCAGGCCGCAGCCGGCGGAGACGCCGATGCGCGTTTCCGCCAGTCCCCCCTGAGCCCTCAGCGCGCGGCGAGCGCCCGGCGCACCTCGCCGGCGCCCACCACCACGGGGGAGCGCAGCGATCCGACCTCGCCGATCTCGATCTCGACCACGTCTCCCGGCCGCAGCCCTTGATCGAGCCCCGGCACGACGGACGTGCCCGTCGAGAGCACGGCGCCGTCGGGGAAGTCGTTGTCCCGCCACAGGTATTCGACCAGTGTGGCCGGTTTGCGGTTGAGCTGGGCAGTGCTGGCCTCGCCGGCGAACACTTCGTGACCGTCGCGCAGGATGCGCATGCGGAGGTCGAGCGACAGCGGGTCCGGCACCTCCCACGCCGGTCGCACCCGCGCCGACACCGCGCACGAACCGGTGTAGATCTTGGCCTGCGGGAGGTACAACGGGTTCTCGCCTTCGATGCTGCGGGAGCTGACGTCGTCGACCACCACGTACCCGGCGATCTCCCCGGTGCCGGTCAGCAGCAGGCCGAGTTCCGGCTCCGGCACGTTGTTGGCGGAATCGGCGCGGATGGCGATCGGCTCGCCGTCGGTGACCACGCGCCACGCGGGCGACTTGAAGAACAGCTCGGGCCGCTCCGCGCGGTACACCCGCGCGTAGATGTCCTCGTCGGCGCTCTCCTCGCGGCGGGCCTCCTCGGACCGCAGGTAGGTCACTCCGGCGGCCCACACCTCCATCCGGCCGTCCAGCGGCGGCAGCAGGCGTGTTCCGGCCGTGGACACGGGCTCCCCGGCGGCGTCGGCGAGCTCGCGGATCTCCGCCACGGGTCGGCGCAGCAGCTCGCTCATCGACGCCACCGCGAGCGGCCGCAGCTGCTCATCGGTGAGCAGGCCGACGCGGCTGGTGCCGGTTCCGTCGGCGAATCGCACCAGGTGGCTCATTCCGGACCTCCTCGTTCGGTGTCGAACCTACGGAGTGCGGAGCGTGGCGGTCAACGAGTGTCGAACAGCCGGGAGCGGCCGCGGACGAGGCAGTCGTCGCGGGAAGGGCGACAGGACCGGCGGGGAGCACGGGTGCACTCGATCAAAGCGGCGGCTAATGGCGAAGGTGCCCGGCGCGAGATATTGCACGGCCGGGCACGGTCGGAGCGCGCATTTGGCGAATCACGACCTCGTGATTCGGCGCAAGGTTTTAACCGATATCAGGTATCCGGTCGCCTTGGTGCCGGAATCGGGTGATCGAACTCGCTCACGGTCGCGGAATCGTCGGCCGTCGACGTCGATCTGCTCGGTGGTAGGCCGAAAAGACCAGTGAAGGGTGCGTTCCTCCAGGGCGGGGAACTCTATTGACACCACTTCCGGGAATCGGAACACTGTGTCGCGGCGCCGGTGTTCCGTTGCGCCGAGGGGTTGTCAAAATGCCGATCACGGGGAGATCGGACGTTGATTGTGCACGGTGTCATCCGGTGTCGTCCTGCTGTTTTGCGGCAGCACCGTGCGGTTGTGTCGAGAATGAATTTCGAGGAGGACACATGAGGATTCGTGCTTTGCGGCTGAAGACCGTCCTGGCGTCGGCGGCCCTGGTGGCCGGCGCCGCGCTGGTCTCCGCGCCACTCGCGTCCGCGGCGGCGCCGGACGGTGCCGTGCAGTCTCCGCAACTCGGCCAGTTCACTCAGGCGCAGGTCGAGAAGTTCTGGACCCCGGAGCGGCTGCGCGGTGCCAGACCGGTCACCCAGGACGCCCCGAAGGCCGCGGCGAGACCCGAGAACGCTTCGCCGGTGCTGACGCCCGGCGGGGACCAGTTCGGCAACGCGCAGGCGGCGCGGCCGTACACGTCGGACTTCAACACGCGGGTGACCGGCAAGATCTTCTTCCTCAACCCCCGCGACGGCCTGACCTACGTCTGCTCCGGCTCGGTGATCAACTCCACCGGCAAGAGCGTGGTCGCCACCGCGGCGCACTGCGTGTTCCAGGGTGGGGCCGGTCAGTCGGTGTGGAGCCAGAACCTCATCTTCATCCCGTCGTACGACAACAACAGCCGCCCCCTGGGCACGTGGTCCGCGGCGACGTTCTGGATCCCGACGACGTACTTCAACCACGGCAACGACGGCTTCACCCACGAAGACGACGTGGCGACCGTGGCGATCGCCGCCCAGGGCACGTCGAAGATCACCAACGTGGTCGGCGGCCTCGGCTGGGTGTCGAACAACTCCGGCGTGATCAACGGCTGGGACACCCACGGGTACCCGCAGGAGCTGTACGGCGGCCAGAACCAGCTGCGCTGCATCGGCAACGGCCGGGACGCCGGCGGCTTCAACGGCGACACCTACCTGTTCACCAACAACTGCGTCGCCTTCGGCGGGTGGAGCGGCGGCCCGGTGATCAACGGCAGCAACCAGCTGCTCGCGGTCACCTCCGGCAGTGACCGGTCCACCAACTCGTTCTACGCGCGTGCCGCGTCGAACACCTGGGTCCCGGTGCTCAACGCGGCCCAGGCGGCCGGCTTCTAGACCCGGTTCATCGGGTCACCCTCGACGAAATCGTCACCACAGCGCCCGCCGGAAGCACCTTCCGGCGGGCGCGCCGGCCATCGGCGATTCTCCCCGGTTCGCGCCGGCGAGGTGCCGCTCATCCGGAGTTGATCCGTGTTCAAAGACGGCGAGGCTGGGTATTCGCGGACCTGAGTCCCCGTCCGTGCTTGGCGAGGATTCGGCCACGGCGTCGGTTCAGCAGCGAGCCGGCGCTGTCGTCGTGGGCTACCGCGGGTCTGTGGCCCGGTCCAGGGGGAGGCTCATGGTCGGTCTTGAGCGGCCAAGGCGGCTGCGACGAAGTCGTGGGCGACCTCGCGGAGCTTCACGTTCTGCTCCTGCGACGCCTTCACGAGCAGCTTGAACGCGTCGTCGGCCGGGATGCGGTGCAGGGCCATCAGGATGCCCTTCGCCTGGTCGATCACGGCGCGAGAAGTCAGCGCCGCGGACAGTTGTCCCATGGTCTCGCGGGCTTCCTGGTGCCGGCGGGCGCTGCGCAGAGCGGCTTCGGCGGCGGTGGTGTACAGCTCCAGCAGCGCCGCGTCGAGGGCACCGAAGCTGTGGCCGCCCGTGTCGTACAGGTTGAGCGAGCCGTGGTACTCGCGGTCGACGAACAACGGTGCGGCCAGGTAGCCGAGCACCGCGGACTCGCCGGCGGCCGCGGCGAACTCGGGCCACCGCTGCCCGGTGTCGGCCACCTTGACCCGCTGGAGCTCGCCGGTCCGGGCTGCCTCGAGGCAGGGGCCCTGCCCAGCGTCGTACTGGGCCTGGTCGATGCGGTGCGCGGTGTCACCGGTGGCCGTCGCCGTGTAGGGGGTGCCCTCGCGCAGCAGCGTGATGCTGGCGATTTCCGCGTCCGGCACCGCGTGGATGACCTGTTGGCACACTCTCTGCAGGACCACGGACAGGTCCTCTTCGTCCGCGAAAGTGCCGGCCAGCCGCTCCAGTGCGGTGGTGACGTCGTCCACTCGCCGCGCGGCGTCCCGCTCGTCCAGGAGGTTTTCGTTCATGCGGTGCTCCTTGGCCAGGTTTCCGGACAAGGCACGTCGCCGGGAGTGGTCCGGCAGGGCCCTTGGTCGTCCGAGCGGAGTTCCCACGTCCGGCGCGGATGACACCTCGGCCGGCGCACCGCTTCGGGGCCACCCCCGCACGGCCCATACGCCCTGGGCGCCCCGCGATGCGGACGCCTTCACCGGTCTCACCGCACCGCGCGGGCCGGCGTTCGACACCCTGCCGTCTTCGGCGCCGTCGTTGCCGGCTTCCCGGACACCGTTGACGGACAAGGAAAAGAAGACCACGTGTTCACCTCCGATAACTGCTACTACATGGGGGGAGTACCGGCTCATCCCCGGCGTGGCGCACAGTCGGCCTGGCCGTGCACCACGGCCCGGACTTCGACAAGACCGACCCCGAAAAGCCGAAGAAGAACAGTGGGAATCCGGCTGCAGTTGCACGACACACCGCAGGCGATGATCTCCTGCCACGGGCCGGATGGCAGTGGGCTTCGGTCTGGCCCACGTCATTGCCCCGGCTCAGGTTCGTTTGCTCTTGGCGCGGAATGCGACAGTCGCCCGGCTGCGCGAAGCCGGGTGCGACCATTCCGGACAGTCAACGGCGTCGGGCCGACGCGGATGACGTCGGTCGATGGTGCAGGTAGCTCACGGGTGTCACAACTGTCCCGAGTGCTCGACGGCCGGTTCGTGCCGGTGAACTCGGTTCTGAAGTCTTCGTCGTCTCCTATTCCGGATGTCGGCCCTACGCTGGGTATCCGCTTACGACGAGTGGGGCAGTGGGTCTAGACCAGAAGCCCAAAGAGTGATGTGGATCACCTGCTCTGGTGTTGATTGCACCCGTTGTGAGCGAGTGGTCACCTTCTCTACAGTGGCCCGCGTGTCTCTGGAGATCGAGTCACACTTCCATCGGATTCGGTTCATGAACCCTCACCTCTTTCAAGGAGCAAGCCTTGCTTGGAAACGCCATGAGCAGTGGCCGGGTTGGTACTCGCCGCGCCGCGCTCGGGCTCGCTTTGACCGTCGTGGCCGCCACAGCCCTGACCGGCTGCAGCGCGCTCGACTCGAACGCCTCGGCGAGCGGGGGCAGCCTGGAGAAGTCGAAGATCAAGGTGGCGATCTTGCCCACCGTCGACACCGCTCCGCTGTGGCTGGCCCAGGACGCCGGCTACTTCAAGGCCGAAGGTCTCGAGGTGGAGGCCGTCATGGCCGCGAGCGGCCAGGCGGCGCTGACGAAAGCGGTCTCCGGTGAAACCGACATCTCCATCTCCAGCTACATGCCGTTCTTCGTCGCGAAGAGCACGGGTACGGCCGACTTCCAGCTGGTCGCGGACGCGACCTCGGTCAGCCCGAAGTCCGTCGCGATCGTCACGGTGCCGAACTCGCCGGTGAAGACGGTCAACGACCTCGCGGGCAGGCGGATCGCGATGACCGCCAAGAACACGGCGAGCGACCTGCTGGCCAAGTCCCTGATGAAGGACCACGGTGTCCCCATCGACAAGGTGAACTGGGTCCCGAGCCCGTTCCCGAACACCGCGGCGGCGCTGGCGCAGGGGCAGGTCGACGCAGCCCTGCTGCCGGAGCCGTTCCTCTCGCAGGCCGCCAAGACCGCGGGCGCGATCCCGGTGATCGACGTCAACTCCGGTGCCACCCAGGACTTCCCGCTTTCGGGCTACGGTGCGATTTCGAAGTGGGTGCAGGCGAACCCGAAGACCCTCGCGGCCTTCCAGCGCGCGCTGCAGAAGGCCACCAGCGAAACGAACAGGGACCGGTCCAAGATCGAGCCGCTGCTGGTGAAGTACGCGAAGATGGACGAAGACACGACCAAGCTGCTCAGCCTGCCCAGCTTCAGCGCCAAGCTGGACGCCCGGCGTCTGCAGCGGGTGCCCGACCTGATGCTCCAGATGGGCGCGATCACGAGCAAGGTCGACGCCGCGTCGATGATCGCCCCGCAGGCGACCAGCTGATCTGACGAAACCGATCGGCGGCCTGGCCGGCTTCCTCCGCTTGAGAGGTCGTCGTCCAGGCCGCCGGTGCCGCCCTGCGCGCTCGTCGAGATGCTGCCGGTCGCGGGGCTGCGGCCGAGGTGGTTCCGGCCGGTCCGGATCGGACGGTCCGCGACCTGCTCGCGCACATGATCGGGCTGAACGCCGACGCGCCGGCCGGTGACCGAGCCCGAGGAAGCGGCCGCCCGCCATCGTCCGGGCGACGGGGCGTCCCATACCCGTCGACAGTCCGCACCGCCCGGGCGCGACCTGTCACGGGACCGCGGCCGACCGGACGGCGAAGTGGGCCGCGGAGACGGCGAGGCTGACTTCCCGGACCGCGGCCTTGTCCACAATGGAGTGATCGGTTCGCCTGCGGCTCAGGCTGCCGTTTCGGCGGTGGCGGTCAGGACCGCGCGGCCGAGGATGTGGCCCGCCATGGTGAAGCCGAGGACGGCCGGGGTCGCGTCGGCGGCGACGCCGATGGAGTCGACGTCGAGGGCGTGCACCACGACGAAGTAGCGGTGCGGTCCGTGCCCGGCGGGTGGGGCTGCGCCCAGGAACCGGCTCGCGCGGGCGTCGTTGGGCAGCTGGAAAGCGCCCTCCGGGAGGCCGGAGCCGGTGTCGTCGCCCGCGCCTTCGGGCAACTGCGTGACGGTGGCCGGGATGTCGGCGACCGCCCAGTGCCAGAACCCGGAGCCGGTGGGGGCGTCGGGGTCGTAGACGGTGACGGCGTAGCTCCTGGTTCCTTCCGGCGCGCCGCTCCAGGACAGCTGCGGGGAGATGTCCTTGCCGCCCGGGACCCCTGACGAGAACTGCTCGGGGGGCCAGGTGGCGCCGTCGGCGACCGTGGTGCTGGTGACGGAGAAGGCGGCCGCTTCGGGGAGGCGGGCGAACGGGTCGTTGACGGTCATCTGAGGTCCTTCCAGGTCGTATCATCGACGATCATATAGATAATCGATTATCTAGCGCAACATCTATGCTGTCGGCCATGGGTCAGATGCTGTCGGAGCAGGTCTACGCACACCTGCGGGACGCGATCATGCGCGGGGACTACGCCCCCGGCGCCGCGCTCAAACCCCAGGATCTCGCCCGGGACCAGGGCGTGAGCCTCGCCGTGGTGCGCGAGGCGCTCGTGCGCGTGGTCGGGGAGGGCCTGGCCGACCGGCTGCCGAACCGCGGCTTCGCCGTCCCGGAGTTCTCCGACCGGCGCTGGCAGGAGATCACCGAGGCGCGCCGGACCGTCGAGCCGGTCGTGCTGCGCCTGTCCATCGAGCGCGGCGACGTGGACTGGGAGGCTCGCGTGCGCGCCGCGCACCATCGCCTGGCCCGCACCGAGCCGTATGCGCCGGGAGAAGGCGAGCACTACAGCAGCGCCTGGTCCGAAGCCCACCGCGCCTTCCACCGCACCCTGCTGGAAGGGTGCGGCAACACCGCCCTGCTCGAGACCTTCGACCGGATGTGGGCCGCGAGCGAGCTGGCTCGCCGCTGGTCGGCACGCCGCGCACCCGGCCGGGACGCCGTCGGCGAGCACCGCCGCCTGGAAGAGGCAGCACTGAGCCGCGACGCCGACGCCGCGGCCGAACTGCTCGCCCGGCACCTCACCCTGACCGCGGCCGCCCTCGACGGCTGATTCCCGTTCGGACGGTCGGGATCGGGTATTCCTGGCGGGAATGCCCCGCATGCCCGCGGTCGTCGGGATGCATCTCCGGCGGGGCCTGTCCGGCAGGAAAGGCGTCGGCCATGTCGCGTTGCCGGCTGTGACGGCACTCGATCTTTGATACCGGGTGGTCGAAGTGCGGCCGCAGAAGGCGAACCGCGGCCCGCCGCCGGGCTCCGACCAGCGGAATGTCGCCGAGGTTGTCATTTCTGACCCACGAGAAGAGGTTTCGGGGAGGGGCGAAACGTTTTCGGGGCAGTTGACGCTGTTCACGCGCCGCTGGCACTTTCGATCTTGCGAGAGGGCCTTCACCCGGCTGGGGGATGCAGGGGTGACGTTCTGGCTCTCTCGGTAACGGGGCGCGGCTTACTGGGGAAGGCGGAAGATCGCATGGCGAAGAGCGACGGCCGAAGTGCGCGATCACGTCGAGGCCGCGCCGGGGGAGCAGGTGGCGGGTTCTGCCGGCCTTGCTGCTCAGCCCGAACCGGGTGGTGGCCGAGGGCCAGCTGATCGACCCGCGGTGGGAGACCGGCCGCCGACGAACGCGCGCGGCCGGCTGCAGGTGCGGGTAGCTGCGCTGGTCTGGCAGAAACGGATCTCCTAGTCGACGACGAGGTGATCCGGCTGGCGCAGTCGCGCCACATCCGTTGACTCCGCTGGGGTTCACGCGCCCGGAACAGTCCACTGGGGATCGCTGTCGGTCGGGCCGCGCCCGAGCACGGCTGCGGCGAACCCTGCTCTTTTTCACTGGAAAACCGAGAGAAAGCGTGTTGTCGTCATGCATCTGAGAACGAGAGTTCTTGCTCTCCTCACGTTCACCCTGTCCGCGGTCCTGCTCGGCACCACGCCGGCGCCGGCCGCCACGGCCCAGACCGTGGAAATCGCCGCGCCGACGAGCAGCGGTCTGCCGCCCTACGTCGCCGTCATCAACCCGGTCACCGCGGAACGGCTCGGGAACAGCTGGCACGAGGGCTGCCCGGTCGGTCCCGACCAGCTGCGGCTGGTGAGCCTGAACTTCGTCGGCTTCGACGGTGCGGTGCACCGGGGCGAACTGGTCGTCAACGCCGACCGCGCCACCGAGGTCGCCCGCACCTTCGCCGACCTGTACTTCGGCCGGTTCCCCATCGAGCGGATGGAGACCGTGGAGAAGTACAACTCCGACGACGACGCGTCGATGGCGGCCAACAACACTTCCGCGTTCAACTGCCGGGCCATCACCGGCGGCACCGCCTGGTCCAACCACTCCTACGGACGCGCCATCGACATCAACACCGTGCAGAACCCCTACATCTCCGGCAGTGGCACGGTTTACCCGCCCAACGGCGCGCCTTACGTCGACCGCACGCAGACCGTGCCCGGCATGATCCACGCGGGCGACGCCACCGAGCGGGCGTTCACCACCCGCGGCTGGACCTGGGGCGGCTCCTGGGACACCCCGATCGACTACCAGCACTTCGAGAAGCCCTGACCCCGGACCGAGAAGCGCCGACGCGGACCGGAACGGTGTGATCCGTCCATGACGGGAACGCGCCCGAGATCGTCGCCGGATGTGGCGGCGATCTCGGGCGCTGCCGTCGTCGAGGTGGACCGTGATCGCCAGGCTTGTGCACTGTGGACACGAGCACGCGGAAGCCGATGGAAGCGAAGCAGAAGCCGTCCTTTCTAGCCTCTCCCGCACCACGGGAATTCGCGAGGGCTTGGCCGGGACGCCGCGGGCTTCCGTGCTCGGTGGCGAGCACCGCACGACGCACGAAGGAGCGGCCCTTGCGGACCGACACACTGGGTGGGCGCCCCACGGCCTTGACGGCCGCGGACAGCGGATTGCTGGAAGCCACTGTTCTCGGTCCCGTCGGCGCGCGGGTCCGGGGGACGTCGATACCGGTCAAGGGGCGGCTCGGGCGAACGGTGCTCGCCGCGCTGGCACTCGCCTGCCGCCGGCCGGTGTCGGTGGAACGGCTGATCGACGCCCTGTGGGGTGAGCAGCCGCCCGCCACCGCACGGACCCAGGTGCACATCCAGGTGTCCAAGCTCCGCGCCTCGCTCGACCGGGCGGGCGCGGCCGGGGCCGTGGTGACCGTGTCGGACGGGTACCTGCTGGACTGCGTCGTCGACGTCGACGAGGTGCGGCGGCTGCTGGTCACGGCGGGGACAGCCGGGGACCCCGCGGACGCGGCCGGCGTGCTGCGGTCCGCGCTCGACCGGTGGACCGGGACGCCGCTGGGCGGGGTGAGCGCGCACCTGGCCCGTGTGGAGCTGCCCCGGCTGGACGAGCTGCGGATGTGCCTGGTCGAGGAGTGGATCGACGCGGAGATCGCGTGCGGGCGGGCCGCGCGGCTGCTGCCCGAGCTGGCCGCGCTGGTGCAGGCCCACCCCCTGCGCGAGGGCCTGCACCGCCGGCGGATGCTGGCGCTGCACCGCGCCGGGCGGCGGGCCGACGCGCTGGCGGCGTTCCAGGAGGCCCGGCGCGTGCTGCGCGACGAGCTGGGGATGGATCCGCCCCGGGAACTGCTCGCACTGGAGGCGGAGATCCTCTCCGTCGAGACGCTTCCGGCCGCGACCGTGGTGCCCGCCCAGCTGCCGCCGCGGACCTCCGGGTTCGCCGGGCGCGACGCGGAGTCGGCCGCCGTCAGGGCCGCGGTGACCCGCCGGACCGACGCGCCCCCGCTGGTGCTGGTCACCGGGATGCCCGGGATCGGCAAGACGGCGCTGGCCGTGCACGCGGGCGCGGCGTCGGTGCACGCCCACCCCGACGGACAGCTCTACGCCGACCTGCGGGGCGCCGACGCCCGGCCGGCCGCACCGCACGAGGTCCTCGCCGGTTTCCTGCGTGCGCTGGGGGTGCCGGCGCGGTCGATGCCGGCCACCGCCGAGGAGCGCACGGCCGAGTTCCGCAGTCGCACGGCGGGCAAGCGGGTGCTCGTGGTGCTCGACAACGCCGCCAGCGCCCGCCAGATCGAGCCGCTCCTGGCCGCCGATCCGGGCTGCGCCACGATCGTGACCAGCCGGTCCGTGCTGCCCGAGGTCGAGTCGGCGGTCCGGGTGCCGCTCGCGCCGCTGCCCGACCAGGTGGCCGAGACCGTGCTGGCGAACGTGGCGGGCGCGGCCCGGCTGGACGAGGGCGACGGAACGGTCGCGACGGTGCTCGAGGCGTGCGGGGGTGTGCCGCTCGCGTTGCGGATCGCCGGGGCGCAGCTCGCCGCGTACCCGAAGCTCAGCGTGGCGGAGCTGGCCGCGCGGCTGTCCGACGAGTCGAGGCGGATGCGGGAGCTGGTGGTCGGGCAGCGCAGCGTCCGGGACAGTCTCGACACCAGCTTCCGGTTGCTGGACCGGGACGCACGGGCCGCGATGCTGGCGCTGGCGGCGATCGGGGCGCCGACGTTCACCGGCTGGCCGCTCGCGCCCGTGCTCGACGTGCCGCTGTCCCGCACCGGCGAGGTGCTGGCCCACCTGTGCGCGATGAACCTGCTCGACCAGGCCGGGCCGGGGCGCGACGGGGTGCCTCGCTACCGCATGCACGACCTCGTGCGGGCCTACTGCCGCACGGTCGGCCCGTCGCTCGACGCGGGCGTTCTGGACCGGCTGACCGGGTGGGCGGTCGCGCTGACCAGGCATGCCCACGAGGCCATCCTGGGCGCGCCGGCCGGGTACACGGTGCTCGCCGAGACCGCCGCGCCGCTCGACCGGGACGTGGCCGGGCGCGTGGTGCAGGAGCCGCTGCCGTGGCTGGGCGCGGACGTCGACGTCCTGCTCGCCGTGTTCGGCCTGGCCGTGCGCGGCGGCCGGCCCCGTCCCGCGGCGGCGCTGCTGCTGGTGCTGCGTGCGCCGCTCGTGCGGCTCGACCTGTTCGACCACGGCGCCCGGGCGGCCGCGCGGCTGGCGAACATCGCCGGCGCGGACCCGGTGGTGCGGGTGACCGCGGCGCTGGTCAAGGCGACGGCGCGGATGCACCGCAGCCGCTACGCCGACGTGGTCGCCCTCTTGACCGAGGTGCCGGTGCGGGAGGTCGACCACGCGCTGCGGGCGGAGGTGCTGACCAAGCTGGGCGACGCGTACGAGCGGTGTCGCGATTGGCACCGCGCGATCACCGCGATGCGCGAGGCGGTCGTGTGCTTCCGGAAGTCGGGCAACCTGGCGGGAATGTCGGGCTGTCACGCCACGCTGGCCGCCCTGTACCGGGACCACCTCGGCGACCTCGGCGCGGCGCGGGCACACGGCATGAAGGCCCTGCGGCTGGCCGATGCCGCCGGCGACTGGAAGGGACGCGCGCAGGTGCGGCTGGTGGTCCTGCGCACCGCCCTGGCCTGCGGCGATCCGGCGGCCGCGGTCGGCCTCGCCGAACAGGCCCGCTGCCTGGCGGAGCAGAACGGCGACCTGATCGGCCAGACCTGGTGCCTCACCGCCGAAGCCGACGCCCGCCGCGCGAAGGGCGACCTGTCCGCCGCCCGGAGATCCGCGGACCGCGCGCTGGGCCTGGCCCGCCGGTCCCGGCGCCCGGACGCCGAGTCCGCCGCGCTGCTCGCCCTGGCCTCGATCGAGCTGGCCGCCGGCGAGCCGGCCGCCGCCCGCCGCGCCGCCCAGGCGTCCCTGCTCCTGCAGGACCGGTTCGACAGCCCGGTCGAACGAGCCGGGGTGGAGAAGGTACTGGCGGAGATCGAGGATCAGCTGCCTTCGGGCGCGGGGCGGTGAGGGACCGCGCCGGCCACGCGGGCGATGTCGATGTAGCCGAGCTGGCGGGAATCCTCGCTGTGGCCGGTGTTGTCGCCGGCCACCACCACCCGGCCGGCCGGGACGACCGGGTGGTCCGCCGCCAGCCAGGCGGGGACCGGGTCGCCGGCGACCGCGGCGATCCGTTTGATGCGCCACGCGACATCGGCGGTCTCGGATCGGGGGCGGAAGACGATCACGTCGCCGACGCGGTAGTGCCGTCGCCGGGTCGCGACGACCCGCTCGCCGTCGTGGAAGGTCGGGGACATGCTGTGGCCCCAGACGCGGGCCACCACGTAACGGCGGCGCAGCACGACCAGCAGCACCAGCGCCACCACCACAACAGCAACGAGCCAGGCCATCACGCCTCCGCCATCGCGTATCCCTTGGCCTGCAACGAGAACAGCCGGGCGTACTCGCCGCCCGCGGTGAGCAGCTCGTCGTGGGTGCCCTGTTCGATCACCCGGCCGCCGCCGAGCACGACTATCCGGTCCGCGCCGCGCAGGGCGGACAGGCGGTGGGAGATCAGCACGCTCGTCCGGCCGGCCCGGTGGGCGCGCAGTGCCTCGTGGGTCCGGGTTTCGGCGTCGGCGTCCATGCCGGAGCTGGGTTCGTCGAGGATGAGCAGGTCGGCTTCGGCGCGCATGAGTGACCGGGCGAGCGCCACCCGCTGCCACTGGCCGCCGGACAGGGCGGCCCCGGCCTTGTCGTCGACGTCCAGGAACGCCCGGGACAGCAGGGTTTCGTAGCCGCGGGGCAAAGCGGACAGCGCCGGGTCGATCTCGGCCAGGCGGGCCGCCGCGCGAACGCGGTCGAGATCGCCGAGGCGGGAAACGTCGCCGATGCCGATGTTGTCCGCCGCGGTCAGGTCGTAGCTGGTGAAGTCCTGGAACGTGGCGCCGACGCGGGCCCGCAGCTCCGCTGTGTCACAGGAGCGGATGTCCACGCCGTCCCACAGGATCCGGCCGCGGTCCGGGTCGTAGAAGCGGCACAGCAGCTTCACGAGCGTCGACTTGCCCGCGCCGTTCACGCCCACCAGCCCGACCGCCGCGCCACAGGGGATCACCAGGTCGACCCCGCGCAGCACCCACGGGCCGGTGGGGTCGTAGCGGAACCAGACGTCACGCAGTTCGATGCCGGTCTTCAGTGCGGGCACGGCGTTCGTCCCGGAGGGCAGGTCGGGCGCGGTCGTCACCACGTCGAGGTAGTGCCTGAACAACCCGAGCGACCCGCCGGCTCGGCCGAGCTGGCCCAGCAGCGCGCCCACCGGAGACTGGATGCCGGCCACCGCGGCGGTGAAGAGGGTGACGTCGCCGATGGACAACGACCCCCGGGCGGCGCCGGTCGCGGCGACCACGAGGGCGACGCCGGCCACCACCGCCGACACGATCGCGGCGGTGATCCCGGCGAGCGCGATCCGGCGCTGCATCGCGCACTCGCCGGCCGTGGCCGTGCGGACCGCGGCGACCATGCGTGACCGGAACAGATCCGCGAGGCCGAAGAGCCGGATCTCCTTGGCCGCCCGGACGTCCGAGCACAGCGAGCGGAACAGGAACCGCTCGCGGTGGGTGGCCATCATCGCTTCGGCCTCCCGCGCGCGCAGGCGGGACAGGGTCAGCTGGGAGATCGCCGCCGCCGCCAGTGACGCGGCGAGCAGGCCGGCCATCGGCGGCCACACGAGCAGGACCGCGCCGCCGAACCCGAGCACGGCGACCAGGGTGCGCACCGACTCGACGGTCAGCGCCAGCACCGCGGGCGCCGCCTCCTGCGCGCCCTGCTCGGCCAGCCGCACCTGGTCCAGGAACGCCGGGTCCTCGAGCCGGCGCAGCCCCGGCAGCGCGCCGACCGCGCCGACCAGGCGGTCCTCCGCCTCGATCGCGGACTTGGCCCGCACGATCGCGGTGCAGTACGAGGCGACCGCGGTGATCGCGGTCGCTACGGCGAGGCCGGTCGCCGAGCCGATGGCCAGCAGCACGATCACGCCAGTGTCCCGGCCGCCGGCCAGCTCGTCGAACAGCAGCTTCCCCAGCCAGGCCGACGCCGCCGGCACGGCCGAGGCGAGCACCGCCAGCGCGATCGCGCCGCCGGTGGCCACCCGCGACGCGCGCCAGGCGACGCCGAACGCGGGGCCCGCCGCACGGAACAGGTCCATCAGACGTGCTGCCGACGCACGGCGTCGAGGTCGTGGCCGGCGGCGGCGATCCGCCGGTCCCGCACGCGGATCAGGGTCGGGGTCACATCGCCCGCGTTGAACGCGGCCGACACCGGGCTGCGGTCGCCGACGAAGGCGACGCGCACCGCGGGGCCCAGACCGGCCGCGTACTCGACGGCCTTGTCCCGGTCGCCGCCGTCGAGCACGAACGCGACGGTCGGCTCGGTGAGCTGGCCGGCGAGGCGCTGGCACGGCCCGCACGTCGGCGACAGGAACGCGACGAGCGCATCGTCCAGCTCTCGATCGGTGACGGTCGTGCCGTCGGCGTCGGTCACCTCGAACGACCCGATTTCGGTGCCCACCGCCGGCAGCGCGGGCGTCACCGACCGCCGCTGCTCGTTCAGCAGCCTGATGATCGCCGAGGACAACAGGAGGTTGAGCACCGTCAGCACGGCCAGCACCACGACCACGGCTACCAGGAACGACATGAGAACCTCTTTCTGTGTTTCGCTCAGCGGCCGGCGGCGTCCGGCCCGCGGACCAGGCCGGCCAGGCTGTCCCAGGTGATCGCGACGACCGCGGCGAACGTGCCGACGAGCCCGGCGGCCGCGACGGTGTCGAGGCCGAGCGCAGGTCCCGGCGGGACGGCGAGTGCGGTGGCGGCCCAGGCGGCGAGCAGCGCGTTGCGGACGAGGTGGGCAGGGCCGAGCACCGCCCCGGAGCGGCCGAAGCAGCGGCAGGTGACGCGGCGGCCCAGCCGCATCGAACGGGCGATCGCGGCGCAGAACACGACCAGCACCGCCGTCGCCAGCCCGAGCCCGAGCCGATAGGTGGCGGGGAACGCGACGAGCGCGGCAGCGGCCAGCTCGACGACGGCGGTCGCGGCGGCGATCGGCAGCCAGCCCACCGGCGACCGGCCGAGCGGCGCCAGCGACGCGGCGAACTCCGCCAGCCGCACCCGCCCGGCGAGCTTGCCGACGGCCGCGACCGCGAACACCAGGCCGATCAGGACCCGGGTGGCGAGCACGAACTGGGCGCCGATCATCGGTGAACCCCCTTTGTACGGCACCGCCTTTCCCGCCACGAGGACCGCGGCGGGAAAGGCGTGGGCGCCGCGGTTACTTGCAGTTGCCGTAGCAGTCGTAGTGCAGCGTCTTGCAGACCTGGCCGTGCTCGGGGATGCAGGCGCCGGCCTTCACCTCGCCCAGGAACAGCCCCAGCAACCGGTCACCCAGCGTGTTGATCAGGCGAGCCATGATCACTCCTCTCACTAGCGGGATTCGACGGGGAGATCGTGACTCAGCCTCGCTATCCGTTCGCTATCGAGGAGAACGCGGCCGCGATGCGGTCTGGCGCCGGGAATCGACGGCAGGTCACCCGGAGGCGCGTTGGGGGAGATGGCGGCGAAGTTCCCGCCTGCGCGTCGTGGTCGGCGAGAAGGTGCAGATCACCCTCGAGATCGAGGCCGTGCCACGCCAGGCGTGACCCGCCCGGCGCGCGTGGAGAGCCCCTCCACAGCCCGTCAGGCAGCGGCTCGGCGAGCCGCGGCTTTCCCCTTGACCGCGGCCTCTTCGAGGGCCTTCGCCCGGGACGCTTCAGCCTTCGGGACCAGCCCGGCCATGGCCGGGTGGAGGTGGGCCCGGGTGAGTTCGGGGACGATGAAGTCGACCTCCATCCCCATCGTGCCGCCGAGGACGGCCGTCAGGTAGTTCCGGACGTAGTCGGTGCCCTCGCGTGGTGTGCCGGGTTCGTAGGAGCCGCCGCGGCTGGCGACGACGTGGACCGGGGTGCCGGCGACCGAGGACCCGGGGCCCGCGCTCCGTCCCGCGATGACCACGTGGTCCAGCCACGCCTTCAGGGTGGACGGGATGGTGAGGTTGTACATCGGGGCGGCGATGAGGACGACGTCCGCGTTTTCCAGCTCTTCCAGCAGCTCGACGCGCCGGGAGAAGGCGGCGGCCTGCTCGGGGGTGTGGGTGGCCGGATCGGCGAACCCGGCCTCGGCGCCGGCGGTGCCGAGGTGGGGGACCGGCTCGGCGGCGAGGTCGCGGTAGATGACGGTGCCGTCCGGGTGTTGTTCTTCCCACGCCTTGCGGAAGGCGGCGGTGACCGGACGTGAGGCAGAGACGGACTTCGGCCGGACGGACGTGTCCAGGTGCAGCAGCGTGGCCATGATTTGCTCCGGATTTCTCGAAGGGAAAAGGGATGCGGTCAGCCCGCGACGAAGGTGACCGTGTCGCCGAGCGGCGCGCGGCCCGTGCGGCCGTGGGCCGCCGACGGTTCCTCGAACCCGATCGACATGCCGCAGAAGAGGAGGAGTTCCTCCGGTGGGGCCACGATCTCCGCGACGGTCTCGTGGAATTTCGCCCACGCCATCTGCGGGCAGCTGTGCAGTCCTTCGGCACGCAGCAGCAGCATGACGTTCTGCAGGTACATCCCGGCGTCGGACCACTGGGGCCGGCACAGGTCGCGGTCGAGGTAGCAGAACAGCGCCGCCGGGGCGCCGAAACAGTCCCAGTTCGCGGAAGCGGCGCGTTGGCGGGCTTCCAGGTCCTCCCGCGGGATGCCGAGAGAGCCGTATCGTTGCTCGCCGAAAGCCGACCGGCGCTCGCGATACGGGGATTTCAGGGTGGCCGGATACATCTCGTATTCCGGCGCGTCCCAGGGGTCGCCGGCGGCCAGGCGCTCCCCGGCACGCTTCTTGAGTTCGGCCAGCGGCGCGCCGGTCAGGACATAGATCCGCCAAGGCTGAAGGTTCGAGCCGGACGGCGCCCAAGCCGCGGCGGACAGGACCCGCCGCAGCGTCTCCTCCGGCACGGGCCGGTCGGTGAATCCGCGCACCGCCCGTCGGCTCTCGACCGCCTCGTAGACGTCCATCGTCCGTCACCCACCTGTTCGTGACGCAGCCGGTTAGTTACGACCGTGACGGTATCATTCGATACTTTCTTGGTCGATACGAATGCCGCGGATGGTGATGGACGCGACTTCTCTCGCAGCTGACCGGCCGGAAGAGCGGAGTCAAGCGCCTTCAGGATGGGCGAACCGGGTCAGCAGATCCGCCAGCCGCTCGGGCTCGCCCGGCTCCAGCTCGGCGACCAGGCGCTCGGCCAGTGGCTCCGCCGCCACGTGCGCGGCATCGAACAGCTCCAGGCCCTCGGGCGTGATCTCCACGGCTCGCGCCCGCCGGTCCCCCGGGACGGCCTTGCGTACCGCCAGCCCCTTGCGCTCCAGGTCGTCGACGACGCGCATGATCCCCGCCTTGTCGGACCCGGTCGCGGCCCCGAGGTCTCGCTGCAGGGTGGCCCCGCGGTCGGCCAGCACGATCAGCACCGCGAAGTGCCGCAGTTCGATGCCGAGCGGCCGCAGCGCCTCCGTCATCACGGCGGCGGCACGCCAGTGCGCCCGCCGCAGCAACAGTCCAAGCGCGAACGGCGAACCGTCCCCAGGGCGGTCGGTCGCCCGACGAGGAGAGTCAGCGGTCATGGGAGCACGCTACCAACAACGAATCACACGCTACGGTATCGATCGATACCACCATCAGCTCCGGAGGATCGTCGTCGCGCTTGAACGAGGTCCGGCCCGCTGCCACAGCGCCAGGAGGTCGGCGTGCTCGGCGTCGGTGTGGAGGTGGAAGTCGATCAGCCGGCGCAGCGCCGCCGCTTCGCGGTCCTCTTCGGACAGATCGCGGTGGGCCAGTTCGGCGGCGTGGAGGCGGACGAGGTCGTGCATCCGGTAGCGACGGGGGTGGTGCTCCTGTGCGAGGCACGCGGTTTCCGGCGCCTGCAGCAACGGGCGCACGCGGGCGGCCGGGAGCGCCGTGGGGGCCGGCGACCACCGCGGTACAGGGCGAGCATGAGCTGCGCGGCGGCCCGCTCGGTCGACGCTCGTGGCTCGGTAAGCCGACTGGCAGCCACACGTGCACTAGCGCGGTCGCGGCGCGGGGAGACCGGCTGCGGCCAGGGCCTCCCAGAGGGGCTTCGCGTCGTACCGGCGGGAGCCCAGTCCTTCGACGAACTGGCAGCCGAAACTGGCGGCGGTGAGGGTCGTGGTCCGGCCTTGGGTGTCGAGGAAGCGGAGTTCGTAGCTCGGTCCGAGTTCGAGTGTGCAGGCGATGTCCGGCGGCGGGGTCGGCAGGGAGCACGCGGCGGCGGCGATCTTCTTGATCGCGGCCGCGTCCGTGGTGCGGGTTTCGGCCGGCTGGTCCCCGGTCGGGATGCGGCCGGGGATGCTGGGAAGAGCCGGCTGGAGGGGGCGGTCGACGAGCTCCCGGGGTTCGTAGCCGGGGGAGCACAGCGCCGATGCGTCTCCGGACCCCGGTTCGGCGCGGCCGCACGCCGTGGCGGCGACGAGGAGGAGCAGGATGCCTGACACGGCGGGCAGTCTTCGCATGGGCACCCCTTCTGGATCCGGTGCTCTCCGGACGGAAGTGCCCGCCCGTCCGGTTGCATTTGACGCCGAGCGGTACGACGTCAGCGCTCGCCGTATCGCGGGGTGGCGGTGCGCACTTCGAGGGCGAGAGGGGCCTTCACCGTGCCAGGGGGCCGGCCGGCGACCGCGAGAAAAACGCTTGCTCGACGTCCACGTTGCGACCCTGCGCACGAAACTCGGCAGGCCGGAGTGATCAGATCGGTTCGCGATGGTCGCTGTCGAGAGGAGGTTTCGGCTGTGCAGAACGGGTCGCTTCTCCGTGCCCTTGACGGACTTCACCAAGTGACGGGCAGGCTCGCGACCCCACGCATCAATCCATCGCGGCGCCACTCGATGTCCTCCGCCGAGATCGCGAGGCGCAGGCCAGGCAGACGGTGGACCAGCCTCGAGAGCAGGACGCGCAGTTCCAGCCGCGCCAGCGGCGCACCGACACAGTGGTGCACACCGAAGCCGAACGCGACGTGGTGGTTGACCTTGCGGCCGAAGTCCAGGTCCCCGGCCGACGCGAACACCGATTCGTCGCGGTTGGCCGAGTCCAGCTGGACCAGGACCGCGTCGCCGGCCCGGATGGCCTGGCCGCCGATCTCGAGGTCCTCCTTGGCGATCCGCGCGAGATCCGCGACCGTCGCCAGCGGCACGAACCGCAGCAGCTCCTCCACCGCCGACGGGATCAGCTCGGGACGGGCGACGAGCGTCGTCCACCGTTCGCGGTCGGACAGCAGCTCCACCAGGAAGCTGCCGGTCAGGTTCGCCGTGGTCTCGTGGCCGCCGGCCAGCAGTGCCACGCCGAGCATGAGCAGTTCGTTGTCCGTCAGGCGGTCTCCCTCGTCGCGGGCCGCGACGAGCGCGGTCAGCAGGTCGTCGGTGGGCGCCGCCCGGCGCTGCGCGATCAGCGTGTTCAGTGCACCCGCCAGCCTTCCGCGTGCCTCTGTGACGTCCGCGGGTGTCGCGGTTCCGCCCGAGGCGACCAGCGTTTCGGTGCACTCGCGCACCATCCGGCGCTCGCCTGGCGGCACGCCGAGCAGCTCGCTGATCACCTGCACGGGCAGCTCCCACGCCACCGCTGAGGCGAAGTCGGCGGGCGGGCTGATGCCGTCGAGGAGCGTGTCGACGATTTCCCGGATCCGGGGCTGGAGCAACTCCACCCGGCGGACGGTGAACGCCTTGGCCACCAGCGCCCGGATCCGGTTGTGCTCCGGCGGGTCCATGGCCAGCAGGTTGCCCGCCGGTTCGAAGCCGGGACGCCCGCGCGGGACGTCTTTCCCGGCCGCGGCGGCGCGGGAGAACCGTGGGTCCGACAGCACGAACCGCGTCTGCTCGTAGCGCGTCACCAGCCAGGCGTCGCCGCCGTAGGGCATCGTGACGCGTACCGGCCCTTCGGACTTCCGCAGCTCGGCGAACCGCGGGTGGAGCTGCAGCGCCACGGCGTCTGCGAAGGGGTAGGGAACAGGCTGGACCTCCATCGCCTCATCGTGCGACACGCGTGCGCCGTGGCGTACCGCTCAACGGTCGTCAGGCGTGGACGTCCACGGTGACCGAGCCGACGTCGTGGCGAACTCCAAGCAAGCGGTCCCAACGCCGGGTCCGGTTTTCGGACGCTCGCCAAGACGCGAGACGGACGACGACGTTCGGCGGCCTGGCAGATGCAGGCGCTCGTCAGCTTATGTTGACGACCTGGTGGCGTCAGCTTATGCTGACGACATGGATACGCGAATGCAGATCGCCGAGAGTGCGGCGAGTACCGACCCGGAAGTGGGATTGCGGGCGGTGGCGGCGCTGCGGGTGCTGACCGAGGAACTGGAGGCGTTGCAGGTGGACCGGGCCCGGCGGGCGGGGTGGTCGTGGCAGGACATCGCCGCCCGGCTGGGGGTCACCAAGCAGACCGTGCACCGCAAGCACGGGCGCAGAACCGGGGGCCGGGCATGAGGAATCCGCAGTTCGACGACGATGTCCGGGCGTTGGTGCGGACCGCCCAGGAGCGCGCGCGGGCGCTGGGGCATCCGGGGATCGGGTGCGAGCACCTGCTCTACGCGATCGCGCACTCGCCCACGCCGCTGGGCGAGGTGGCCCGGGAGCACGGCGTGACGCCCGAACGCGTCGCCGCGCAGACCGACCGGTTGCTGAACGGGCCGCGCAGTGTGTTCGACGGCCTGGACGCCGACGCGCTCGCCACGATCGGGATCGACCTGCAGGCGGTACGGGAGGCCGTCGAGGCCACCTTCGGTCCCGCGCCGGTGCCGCGGCCGCGGCACCGGCGCCGGCATCGGGTGCGGTTGCCGGGACACCTGCCGGTCACCGGCCGGGCGAGGTCGTGCCTGGACACCGCCGTGAAGGACGCGGAGCAGGGTGGGACGCGCGTTGCGGAGCACCACATCGGTGCCGCGGTGGTCACCGCGGACGGTGGACTGGTGCCGCCGATCCTGGCCGCTCTCGGTGTTTCGGCGCCGCAGCTGCGGCGCGCGATCCTCGCCCGCGCAGGTCGATGACCAAGCGCCGTCTGCCGCGGGCCGCGCTGGGGGTGGCCCTGGTGCTGTGGGCCGGAAGCTGGCGGATCATCTACCTGGAAGTGACGCGGTGGCACCACATGGATGCGCACCTGCGGTTCACCGGCCCGCCGGTGGTTCCCGGTCGCCCGGCGCCGTCCCCGGGGCTGCCGGTGATCATGGCGGTGGTCGCCGCGGCCGCGGCGCCGCTGGCCGTCTTGGCTACGGCGGTGCTGCTGGCGCGGAGCTCGCGTCCGCGTGGTCGATGAGCTGCAAACTCGCGGTCAGCTGCGGGTCAACGCGGCCGAGACGGCCCAGAGGCGCTCGGCCGCGGCGGGGTCGAGCGCCCACCGCTTGACACCGTGAGGGTGGTCGGCGAGCTGGGCGTCGTCGGGCACGGTGTACGCCTCCTGCCCGTCGTCCAGGTAGTGGCCGCCGGTCCGGGCGAACTGCGGTGCCACGGCGGCGACGACGCTCGTCGCGGCGCCCTGCTCGACGGTCTTGTAGGCGAAGACGCCGGCCGCTTCGGCCGCGGCCAGGGAATCCTTCTGCGCCTGGGTGAAGTTCCGCTGCAGCCCGGTCGCGACGCCGCCGGGGTTCACGGCGTTGGCGAAGATGCCGTCGGGCGCCCAGCGGCGGGTCGCTTCGACCGCGAACAGCGAGTTCGCCGTCTTCGACTGGGCGTACGCGATTTGGGGGTCGTAGCCGCGGTGCCGGAAGTGCAGGTCGTCGAAATCGACGCCGGCGCGCATGTGCGCGGTGGAGCTGACCGAGACGATCCGCGCCTCGCCCCGGTCGGCGGCACCGCGGGCGAGCGCGGCGTGCAGCCCGGTGGCGAGGGCGAAGTGGCCGAGGTGGTTCGTCGCGAACTGCAGTTCCCACCCCCGCGCGGTGTGGGCCGGCCCGCCGGTGACGAGACCGGCGTTGGCGACGAGCAGGTGCAGCGCGCCGTCCCAGCCGTCGGTGAAACGCCGGACGGCCGCCGGGTCGGCGAGGTCGAGCGGGGCGACGCGGGGGCGGTGTGCGGCGCCCGCGTCCGCGATGGCGGTGGCGACGGCCTCGCCGGCGGCGGTGTTCCGGACCGCGAGGGTCACCTCGGCGCCGGCCGCGGCCAGGGCGCGGGCCGTCTCGGCGCCGATGCCGGAGGACGCCCCGGTCACGATCGCCCGCACGCCGGCGAGGTCGACGCCGGCCAGGACCTCGTCCGCGGTCGAGGAGGCGGAGAACGGCGTGGTGATGAGCTGACGTCCGGTCACGGCTCGACTATACAGACTGAACAGAAGTTGTTTAGTAAGTCGGTGATGCGTACGGTAGCGGAATGGCCGAAACGTCGAAGGTCGCGGAGCCGGGCCGCCGGGACGCGGTGCTCGAGTCGGCGCTGCTCACGTTCGCTCGCCATGGCTACCGGAAGACGTCCATGGAGGAGGTCGCGCGCACCGCCCGCATTTCCCGGCCGGGCCTGTACTTCCTCTTCGCCTCCAAGGAAGTGCTGTTCCGGGCCGCGGTCACCCGGGCACTGGATCAGGACCTCGCCGCCGCCGAACGGCTCCTCGCCGACACCGGCCGGCCGTTGCGCGAACGGCTCGTCGACGCGTTCGACCAGTGGGCGGGCCGCTACATCGGCCCGCTGGGCCGGGACATCCCGAGCGTCATCGAGCAGAACCCGGACCTGCTCGGCGAGATCGTCCGGACCGCGCCGAAGCGCTTCGAGGAGCTGGTCACGACCGCGATCGCCGCGGCGTCGGAGCGTGCGTCCGCGCACGACGTCGCACAGACCCTGATCAGCGCGTCAGTGGGGCTGAAGCATCAGGTGGAGACTCGCGAGGCGTATCTCGCGCGCTTCGCCACCGCGGTCGGCCTCCTGGTGGCCTGACATCCGGGCGGCGCAGCCGGTGCCCTGGCAACGCTTGGCCGATACCGGGCGCTAGAGTTGTCCGTCCCGCAGGAACGCCTCGATGAGTTTTCGATCTTGGCCGGTGCGGGCGCCGGTGATTTCCAGCGATCGGCCGTCCTTGCGGATGATCAAGGAACGGTCCTTCGCCCGGTTGACCCAATCGCGCAGGGTGCGGCCCACAATGATCAGCACTGGGGAGGAGCTGAGGGTGACGACGAGGGACAACGTCGCGCCGTCGACCCCTTTCGCGCCTTCTGGCGGAACCTGGCCGGGGCCGAACTCGACCGAATCCACCTCGAGTCCGAGCAGTTCCTCGCGCAGTTGCCGGATTTGTTCGTCGGCGATTGCGGGATCATCCTCGACAACTGTCACCGAAATGTCCGTCACGCTTCGAACGATATCCTACGTGCACCGGGCCGGGCAGGTGCTCGGGTGACGCCCGATGGACGGCGCCTGGCCCTGCTCATCGCCACCAGCGACTATGCCGACCCGGGCCTGAAGCCGCTGCGGGGGCCGCTGCAGGAAGTCGACGAGCTGCGCGAATTGCTGGCGGATCCCGACATCGGTGGCTTCGAGGTGACGGTGGCCGGGAACCGGTCCACCCAGGACCTCCGGGTGGCCATCGGCCGGTTGTTCACCGAGGCCACCAGGCACGATCTGCTGTTGCTGCACATTTCGGGGCACGGCGTCAAAGACACTCGCGGCCGGCTCCACTTCGCCGCGACCGACACCAGGCTCGATCTGTTGAGCGCCACCGGCCTTCCGGCGGAATTCGTCCGCGACGAGGTGGAGCGGAGCGCCGCGCGGCAGGTGGTGTTGTGGCTGGACTGCTGTTTCAGCGGCGCTTTCCCCGCCGGACACGTGCCCAAATCGGGTGGCCGCGTCGACGTGGTGGACCAGCTGGCGGCCAAACCCGGCCGTGGTTGCCTGGTGATGACCGCGTCGACCCACCTCGAGCATGCCTTCGAGACCGGAAGCGAGCATTCTCCGATCGGACCGTCGGTCCCCTCGATCTTCACCGAAGCGATCGTTGCCGGGTTGCGCAGCGGCGACGCGGACCTGGACTCGGACGGCCGGATCGAAGCGGCCGAACTCTACAGCTACGTCTACGACCGCGTCCGCTCCCGGACTCCCCACCAGACGCCGACCCGGAACGACCGGGGCAGCGGCCCCGTCTACCTGGCGCACAGCCGGAAGGGGCTGTCGCTGCCCCACGGGCTGGATCCAGACCTGCGCGCCGCGCTGTTCAGCAAGCACGACACCATCCGCTCCGAGGCTCTGAAGGTCTTGCGCAAGTCCGCGGCGGCCGGTGACGTGACTGCCATCGAAACCCTGCGGAGGCTGGGAAACGACGAGGGCGAACGGGATCTCGAGCCGTCCGCACCGGGGCCGGTCCCATCGGAGCCGGCCCGGCCTGGCCGGGAAGAGGCCTTGTCCGGCGCGCTGGGCGGCCGACGCCCGGCCGAATCGCCTCGTTCGGCCGGTGGTGAAGTGCAAGTCCTGCCGAAGGCTGACACCAGCAAGAAGCCGGCGGCGTTGTCCGGTCTGCCTTCACCTTCAGCGAAACGCGCTCGATGGCGGTTCGGCCGGCGCCGATCAGATCCGTTACGCGATCTGCAGCGAGACCTTGACCGGAGGACAGCGGCCTCGCTGTCGTTTCCCGCTCCCGGCACGCACAGCAGGGCCAAGCGGAGGGTGCGGATCGCTTCCCTGATCGCGTCCGTCATCGGCCTCGTCGCGACCATCGTCGTGAGCTTGTACTTGTCGGCCGAGGACGGCCCTGTCGTGCCCGAGAACGGTTACGAGCTGACGTGGGTGGCCGGCGGCACCCCGGACGGGCAGACCGCCGACGCGACCGTGGACCGGCACGTGCCGGTCACGCTCGCCTCCCCGGCCGTTCGTCCGGAGCTGACCATGAGTTTGCGAGCGCACGGGACTCCGCCGTCCGCCGCGTACCTGCGGGGCACGTTGAGCGTGGACGAGAAAGCGAAGATGTGCGGACCGCTGACCGTGCTCGTCGGGGCCGGCAAGGCTTTCGTCACGCTGCACGTCGGCATGGGTGCCGGTACGAGCGTCACCGTGCCGACGTCTATCGGTTCCCTTACCGCAAGTGACCGAGTCACCTTCACGATCGATCCTTCGGTGGCGACTGCTGAGCCGTGCGGCGCCGTAACCCTGAACTTCGACAATCTGGTCGTGACCGGCTGACGGCGGCCGGCTCGGATGCTCGGCGCCGTCGGCTCACGTGTGATCGCTATGCTCGGTCAAACGGTCAAACGAACAGTCAGGGTGACGTGATGCGGGAGACGGGTGCGGACCGGCGGCAGCGGGTCCTGGCCGTGGTCGAGGCACGGGGTGAGGTACGGGTCACCGATCTCGCCGCCGAGCTGGAGGTCTCGGTGATCACCGCGCGCCGGGACGTCGAGGACCTTGCCCGGGCCGGGCGGCTTCGGCGGGGTCACGGCGTCGCGCGGTCGCTGGTTCCGGTGCGGCAGGCGCCGGTGCCGGGGGAGCGGGACACCGGGGTCGTCGCGCTCGTCGTGCCCGAGCGGCACGCCTACCTCAACGAGGTCGTGCACGGCGCCCGCGCCGCGCTGGAGGAGGCCGGCACGCGGATCGTGCTGCACCCGGCGCCGCAGGTCGCGGGGGCGGACCGGCCGATCGTGGAGCGCGCGCTCGCCGGGGACGACGTCCGGGGGCTGCTGATCGCGCCGCGCTGGCGCACCGTCGATGCCGAAGCCGCGGACGACGGCTGGCTGGCCGGCGTCGACGTGCCCGTGGTCCTGCTGGAACGCCGTCCCCGCCGGGGAAGTGCCCTGCACGCGCGGGATTCCGTGTGTACCGATCACTGGTTCGGCATGCACCTCGCGGTGACGCACCTGGTGGCGCTCGGGCACCGGCGGCTGGTGCTGGCCGCGCGCGACGACAGCCCGACGGCGCGGGCGTTGCGCGCCGCGTTCGCCGAGATCTGCGCCGCGCGGCCGGAGGTCGAGGACGCGACCACGGTCCTCAGCGCGCCGGACGCGGGCGCCGACCCAGCCGCCGCCGAAGGGCCGTCGCTCGCCGGCGTCGTGCGCGAGCGCGGGGCTTCCGGCGTGGTCATGCACGGTGACGTCGACGCCCTGATGCTGGTGCGGCAGCTGGCCGAGGCCGGGATCGCGGTGCCGCGGGACTGTTCGGTCGTGGCCTACGACGACGTCGTCGCCGCGCTGGGGAGCCCGCCGCTGACCGCGGTCGCGCCGGCCAAGGCCGAGGTGGGCCGGCTCGCCGCCGGGCTGCTGCTCGAACGTCTCGGCGCCGAAGCCGGGCCGGCACGTCAGATCGCAGTGCTGCCCGAGCTGAAGGTCCGCGGTTCAACCCGATCGTTTGACCGAGTTGAACGGAAATATTGACCGAAAAACGTTCAGGTGATCAGACTGTGGGCGTCCCCGTACCGCGCCACAGGAGGCGACGATGCCCGCAAGCCGCCGTGCCGTGCTGGCCGCGAGCCTGGCCCTGCCGCTGGCGGCCGCGTGCTCGGCGCCCGCGGGCTCCGGCGGCCCGGCCCGGATCAGGTTCTGGTCGGCGCTGCGCGGCAGCCAGCAGGTCGTCGACGCGTTCAACCGCACGCAGAACCGCATCCGCGTCGACTTCCAGCAGATCCCGTCCGGCGACCAGGGCGGTTACGCGAAACTGAGCAACGCGGCCCGCGCGGGCAACGCCCCCGACGTCGCCACGATCGAATACCCGCAGGTGCCCGGCTTCGCGATCGACGGCGTCGCGCGGGACATCACGGACCTCGTGAGCGACCGGCTCCGGGCGAAACTGCTGCCGCAGGCGTTGCGGCTGACGACGTTCGCCGGCCGGGTGTTCACGGTCCCGCTCGACGTCGAGCCGATGGTGCTGCACTACCGCACGGACCTGTTCCCCGAGCCGATTCCGCGGACGTGGGACGAGTTCGCCGCGGCGGCCCGCCGGATCCGTGACGGCCGCCGCCGGATCGCGCTGTTCCCGACCGACGGCGGCATGCAGTTCGCCGCGTTCGCCTGGCAGGCCGGGGCGCGCTGGTTCGACACGTCGGCGGGCGCGTGGAACGTCTCGCTCGCCGACGCCGCCACCCAGCGCGTTTCCGGGTACTGGCAGGGCTTGATCGAGGACGGCCTGGTCTTCGCCAACGCGTCGCTGAGCCGCCAGAGCGACGCGCAGATCGGCCAGGACCTGGTCGTCGCGCGGCTGAGCGGCGCGTGGGACGCGGGCGCGCAGATGAAGGCGCGACCCGGCCAGAAGGGCAAGTGGGCGATCGCGCCGCTGCCGCAGTGGGATCCGGCCCACCCGGCGGTCGGCACGCACGGCGGCTCGACGTTCGCGATCACCAAGGACAGTGCGAATCCGGAGGCGGCGATGGAGTTCATCGAGTGGCAGGTCTCCCACCCGGACGCGTTGCGCGCCCGGCTCTCGAGCGGCACGAGCAGCCAGTACCCGGCGGCGCCCGCGCTGGTCGAGGTGGGCGGCAAGGCGTTCGACCGCGCGTACTACGGCGGCCAGGACATCTACCGGCTGTTCGACGAGCAGGCCCACCTCATCCGCGACGGCTGGACGTGGGGCCCCCGGATGAGCGCGACGCAGCGGGTCCTGCAGGACGGCTTCGCGCGAGCGGGTGCGGGCAACGGCACGCTGCTGGACGCGGTCCGCGACGCCCAGAAGGCGACCATGCCGGACCTGGTCGCCCTCGGCCTGGCGACGACCGAGCACGAAAGCCGAGGGACCGTCCGATGACCGTCACCCCGACCCGCCTCTCGGCCGCCTCGACGAAGTCCGTGAATGTCCCATCGCGGGACTCTATGTCCCTCAATGAGCCATTCACGGACTTCAGCCGGGGTGATCGGTGGCGCCGGCCGAGCCCGGCCGGCCGGCGGTCGCCGCTGGCGTCGCCCGTGTTCCTCCCGGCCACGACGGTCGGCGACCCGGCCCGGCTGACCGGAGGTCGTCGATGACCGCCACGCTGACCCGGCCCGCACCCCCTCCCGCGAAGGCCGCGACTCCTCGCCGCAGCGATCGGGAACGTTCCGCTGCCGTCGTCCTCATGGCGCCCTTCTTCGTCCTTCTCGTCGCCGTCTTCCTCGTGCCCGTCGGGACCGCCGTCTGGCTGAGCTTCTTCGGTGCCGACGAGCCCGGGCTCGGCTTCGGGCCCGAGCACACCGTTTTCGTCGGCCTGCGCAGCTACCTCGCCGTCTTCGGCGATCCCACCTTCCTCAACGGACTCGGCGTCATCGCCCTCTACTGCCTGATCTACCTGCCGCTCCTGGTCGTCGCGTCGCTCGGGCTCGCCCTGCTGCTCGACTCCGCCGCCGCGCGGCTGAAGTCGCTGGCACGGCTCGGGCTCTTCCTGCCGCACGCCGTGCCCGGGATCATCGCCGCGATCATCTGGCTCTACCTCTACACCCCCGGCCTCAGCCCGGTCGCGCTGTTCGGCGACGGCGGGATCATCGCCCTCCCGGCGATCGTGAACATCGCCCTGTGGAGCAACCTCGGTTACAACGTCGTCATCTTCTGCGCCGCCCTGCAAGCCGTGCCGCGCGAAGTGCTCGAAGCCGCGGTCGTCGACGGCGCCGGCCCGGTCCGCACGGCCCTGCGCATCAAGACCCCGCTGATCCGGTCGAGCGTAGTGATGGTCGTGCTGTTCACGCTCATCTGGTCGCTGCAGCTGTTCACCGAGCCGATGCTGCTCTCGCAGTCCACGCCGGTGATCACCGCGCGCTTCTCGCCCAGCATGTACATCTACGACGCCGCCTTCACCCGCAACAACTACGGCCTCGCCGCGGCCGCGTCCGTCATCCTCCTCGCCTGCACGATCGCGCTGTCCTACGGCGTGACGCGCTGGACCAACCGCACCCGGGAGGTGACCTCGTGAAGCTGCTCAGCCGCACGGCCGTCAACACCGTCGTCGGGATCTCCGTGCTCTACACGCTCCTGCCCGTGCTGTGGCTCGTCCTCGCCGCGGCCAAGAGCGGCGACGCGCTCTTCGGCAGCGATCTCTTGTCGCTTAAAGGGTTCTCGCCGCTGGAGAACCTCAGAGACCTCTTCGCGATGGACAAGGGGAGCTACGGCCGCTGGTACGCCAACAGCCTCTTCTACGCCGTCGCCGGCGGCGCGCTCAGCTCGCTGATCAGCATCGCGTGCGGGTACGCCTTCGACAAGTACCGATTCAAGCACAAGGAAAAGCTCTTCGGCCTGGTGCTCGCCGCGGTCATGGTGCCGCAGACCGTGCTCGCGCTGCCGCTGTACCTGATGGCGTCGGGCACCGGGCTCGTCGACACGCCGTGGGCGGTGTTCGTGCCGGTGCTGTTCAACCCGTTCGGCGTCTACCTCGGCCGCGTGTTCAGCCAGGGGTACGTCCCGGACGAAGTCCTGGAAGCCGCCCGCATCGACGGCGCCGGCGAGCTGGCGACGTACTTCCGGGTCGCGCTGAGGATGCTCGGGCCCGGCGTGGTCACCGTGTTCCTGTTCCAGCTCACCGCGATCTGGAACAACTTCTTCCTGCCCATGGTGATGCTGTCCGACCAGAAGCTCTACCCCGTCAGCCTCGGCCTCTACGCCTGGAACAGCTCGGCCACCGTGTCGCCCGAGTACTACCCGGTCGTCATCATGGGCTCACTCCTGGCCGTCCTCCCGCTGCTGCTCGCTTTCGTTCTGCTGCAACGCTTCTGGCGCTCCGGGCTCACCGCGGGAGCGGTCAAGTGATCCGCGCCGCCCTCGCGATGAGCCGGGACGCGGCCGACGCCGTCCTCGACGACGGGACACTGGCCAAGCTACGCGGGCTCGTCGACCTGGCCGAAGGCGTGATCGACGACTTCGCCGGTGCCCCGCTTCGGGACGTCGAGCTGCTGGTCACCGGCTGGGGCTGCCCGCCACTGGACGCCGTCGCGCTCGCCGCCGCCCCGAACCTGCGCGCGGTCGTGCACACCGCCGGGTCGGTCCGCGCGCACGTCACCGAGGCGTGCTGGGACCGGGGCATCGAGGTGACTTCCGCGGCCGAGGCCAACGCCGTGCCCGTCGCCGAGTACACCCTCGCCATGATCCTGCTGTCGGGCAAACGCGTGCTCGAACGCGCTCGCGGCTACCGCGTGGACCGCGTCCGCGACGACTGGCTCGCCGTGCCCCGGGACGTCGGCAACTACCGGAGGACGGTCGGCATCCTGTCCGCGTCGATGATCGGCCGCCGGGTGATCGAGCTGCTGCAACCTCACGACCTGCGGATACTGGTGCATGATCCGTATGTGACCGACGTGGAGGGAGCCGAGCCGGTGGGACTGGCCGAGCTGTTCGAACGCAGTGACGTCGTCAGCGTCCACACGCCGCTGCTGCCCGAGACGCGCGGCCTGGTCAGCCGGGAGCTGATCGGGTCGATGCGCCCGGACGCCGTGCTGATCAACACCGCCCGCGGCGCCGTCCTCGACCAGGACGCTCTCGCCGAGGCCACCGGATCCGGGCGGATCCGGGCGATCCTCGACGTCACCGAACCCGAGGTCCTGCCGCCGGGACACCCGCTGTGGACGGACGAGAACGTGCTCATCACCCCGCACCTGGCGGGTTCGCAGGGCAACGAAATGGGCCGGCTGGCGGCGCTGGCCGTCGCCGAGGTCGCGCGCTGGGTGGCCGGCGACGGCTTCGCCCACCCGCTGCACCGCGACCGGATGGGACTGATCGCGTGAAGCTGCCCCCCGACGACCACGAGCTGAGCCCGCACACCGGCTACACGCGCGAGCACTGGGTCGCCGCCGCGGACGGGCTCCTCGACGCCGCGTGGCGCTGGGCGAGCCCCGGGAAAGCGCGGCTCGACCTGCCCGGACCGGCGTCGGCCAACGGCGTCCGCTCGGACGGGCTCGAAGGCTTCGCCCGCACGTTCCTCGCCGCCGCCTTCCGCGTGGCCGGGGGCGGAGACCCCCGCAACTGGCTGGAGCGCTACGCCGAAGGCCTCGACGCGGGCACCCGCACCCCGGGCCGCGACGACCCCGAGTCGTGGCCGGTGATCCTCGGCCACGACGTGGCCGGGCAGCCGATGGTCGAGTCCGCGTCCGTCGCGCTCGGACTCCGGCTGACGCGGCCCTGGCTCTGGGACCAGCTTGAAACGCCAGTCCAAGACCGCGTCGAAGAGTGGCTGCGCGGCGCGCTGAGGCACGTCCCGGCGCCGAACAACTGGTACCTGTTCCCGTTCACCGTCGCCGGGTTCCTCGTCGACGTCGGCCGCGGTGACGCCGCGACCGCGCGGGCCCGCGACCGCGCGCTCGAACTCCTCGAGGGCTGGTACCGCGGCGACGGCTGGTACGCCGACGGCGACGGTCGTGCGTTCGACTACTACAACGGCTGGGCCATGCACCTCTACCCGGTCCTGGACGCCCACCTCGCCGGGAAGCCGACGCACCATGGCGACCGGCTGCGCGAGCACCTGGCGAGCCTGAAACTGTGGTTCGGTGCCGACGGCGCGCCCCTCCACTTCGGACGTTCGCTGACCTACCGCTTCGCCGCCGTGTCGGCGGTCGGCCTCGGTGCGGTCACCGGCGGCACCCCGCTGCGCCCGGGCCTGTCCCGGCGGCTGCTCAGCGGCGCTCTCAAGTACTTCCTCGACCGCGGCGCCGTCGACGACCACGGCCTCCTGAGCCTAGGCTGGCACGGCCCGCACGCGCCGACCACGCAGTTCTACTCCGGCCCGGGCTCGCCGTACTGGGCGTCGAAGGCGTTCGTCTGCCTGCTCGCCCCGGAGGATCATCCACTGTGGACGTCCACGGAGGAATCGGAGGACGCGGACACCATCCGCGCGGAGCCGGCGCCGGGATTCCTGCTGCAGAAGGCGGACGGCGTCGTCCGGCTGCACAACCACGGCAGCGACCACCTGAGGCCCCACGAAGCCGAGTCGGCTGCCGGCGACGATCCGCACTACGGCCGCTTCGCCTACTCCACCCACACCGGCCCCACGGCCAAGGACAACCCCGCCGACAACCACTTCGCCGTCGTCGTCGAGGGAGTGCGCAGCGTCCGTCGCCGGATCCACCCCCTCGGCGCCGGCAGCGGTGACGGCTGGGGCTGGGCCGCGTCCTGGCACCGCCCGATCTTCGGAACGGCGGCGGTCCCCGGCTTGCGGGTCGAGAGCGTCACCGTGGCGCGCGGGCGAGACGAGGTGCGCGTGCACCGGGTGGTCGGCGGCCCGCCGGGAGCGACCGCGGAGCAGACCGGCTGGGCCGCGGACTCGGTGCTGGAACCCCTCACCGGCTGGGCCGGGCAGGACGAGGTTCGCGCGCCACACGGCACCGCGTACACCCCCTGGGTGACCTTGGCCCGGCTCACCGGTCCCGCCGAGGGCACGACGGTCTTCGCCGCCCACGCGGTGCTCGGCGCCGGGGGAGCGGACGTCACCGCCGACGGCACGGAGATCCGCTGGCCGGACGGCTTCACCGTCCGGATCGCCTTCGACCCCCTGGAAGTGACCGCCGGATGACGCGCTCAGGCGGACTCGCGGACCACCAGCTCGGTCGGCAGGATCAGCGACGTCGGCTGCTCGCCGTCGATCAGCCGCACCAGCATCCGCGTCATCTCCCGGCCGAGCGCCTCGATCGGCTGGCGGACGGTGGTCAGCGCGGGGTGTGTGTGCTGCGCGGTGACGATGTCGTTGAACCCGACCACCGCGACGTCCTCGGGTACCGAGAGCCCCCGCGAGCGCAGGACCTTCAGCGCCCCGGCCGCCATCGCGTCCGAAGCGACGAACACGGCGTCGAGATCCGGGTGCTCGTCGAGCAGCCGCGCCATCCCTTCGACGCCGCTGGCCTCGCTGAAGTCGCCGTGCACGACGCGGTGGTCGGGCAGCCCGGCCAGCGCGAGGGCTTCCCGGTAGCCGAGGTACCGGTTGACGCCGGCGTGCTGGTCGGTCTGCCCGGTGATCGTCGCGATCCGCTGCCGCCCGAGCGAGACCAGGTACTCCACGGCCTGCCGGGCGCCGCCGCGGTTGTCGGCGTCGACGTAGTGCTGGGGAGTGCGGTCGAGCGAGCGTCCGCCGTGGACGACCGGCACCTGGCCCTCGTCGGCGATCTTCGACAGCGGGTCGTTCTCCCGCAGGGCCAGCAGCAGGACGCCGTCGGCGGCGCGCGACTGCAGGATCCGCGTCAGCCGCGAGCGGCCGCGTTCGGACGCCGCGAGCACCAGCATCAGCTGGAGGTCGGTTTCCTCGATGACGGCGTTGACCCCGGCGATCACCTCGGCGAAGAACTGGTTGGCGAACAACGCCGGGTCGTCGCTGGAGATGGCCAGCACCACCGCGCCGCGCCGCGCCGTGGCGAGCGACCGGGCCGCGGTGTTCGGCACGTACCCGAGCTCTTCGATGGCCCGCTGCACGGCTTCGCGCGACTTCTTGCTGACGTGCGGGGCGTTGTTGATCACCCGGGACACGGTGCCGGTGGACACCCCGGCCAGGCGGGCCACTTCCTCGAGCGTCGACGGCCGGTTGCTCATCGTGGTGACCTCCCCTGGTCGACGGCCAGCTTAACAAGTCTGTAAGCGCTCACAGCCCCTGCCGGGTGATGACGCCGGCGTACCAGCGGGCACTGTCCTTGAGGGTGCGCTGCTGCGTCTCGTAGTCGACGTGCACCAGCCCGAAGCGCTGCGCGTACCCGTAGGACCATTCGAAGTTGTCGAGCAGGGACCACGCGAAGTACCCCTTGAGCGGCACGCCCCGCGCGACGGCGGTGGCGCAGGCGCGCAGATGACCTTCCAGGTAGGCGATCCTCGCCGTGTCGTGCACGGGTTCGTCGAAGGCCGCGCCGTTTTCCGTGACGTACAGCGGGATGGCCGGATAGTCCCGGTTCAGCCGGATCAGCAGGGACAGCAGGCCGCGCGCATCGATCTCCCAGCCGATCGACGTTCGGGGGCGGCCGCCGTCGATCTGGGTGACCCGGTCCGACCCGACGTAGGCCGACGGCCGGGGCGTGCCGCCGCCGGCGACGAGCATGGGGGAGTAGTAGTTGATCCCGAGGAAGTCCAGGGGTGCCGAGATGGTCTTCAGGTCCCCCGGGAGCACGTGATCGAACGCCGTCACCCCGGCCAGGTCGGCCTGGACGTCGGCGGGGTACTCGCCGAGCAGCACCGGGTCGAGGAACAGCCGGTTCTGCATGCCGTCGATCCGGCGGGCCGCGTCGAGATCGGGTTCGGCGCGGGTCGCGGGGGAGACGTGCGTCAGGTTCAGCGTGAGGCCGACCGTGCTGTCCGGCATGGCTTCCGCGGCGAGGCCGTGCCCCAGCAGCAGGTGGTGGGCGGCGCGCACGGCGTTGCCGGGCTCCTGCCGGCCCGGCGCGTGCCGCCCGGTGGCGTACCCCAGGAACGCCGAGCACCACGGCTCGTTCAGCGTCGTCCAGTGCGTGACGCGGTCAGCGAGTGCGTCGTGCACGATGGCCGCGTAGTCGGCGAAGCGCTGCGCGGTGTCGCGGTCCGGCCAGCCTCCGGCGTCTTCCAGGGGCTGGGGCAGGTCCCAGTGGTAGAGCGTCGGCCACGGCTGGATGCCGTGCTCCAGCAGCGTGTCGACGAGCCGCCGGTAGAAGTCGAGCCCGCGCTGTTCGACGGCGCCGGACCCGGTGGGCTGGATCCGCGGCCAGGCGATCGAGAACCGGTAGGCGCCGAGCCCGAGGTCCTTCATCAGCGTGACGTCGTCGCGGTAGCGGTGGTAGTGGTCGGCGGCGACGTCGCCGGTGTCGCCGTGGTCGACCTTGCCCGGCGTCGCGGCGAAGGTGTCCCAGATGGACGGCCCGCGTCCGTCCTCGGCCGTCGCGCCCTCGATCTGGTAGCTCGACGTCGCCGCGCCCCAGAGGAACCCGGGTTCGAAGGTGCTCACGCCTTGACCGCTCCTTCCATGATGCCGCCGATGATCTGCTTGCCGAAGGCCAGGAAGACCAGCAGCAGCGGGACGCAGGCGACGAGCGCGCCCGCGAACATCAGCGTGTAGTCGGTGTAGTAGCTCGTGGACAGCTGGTTCAGGGAGAACTGCACGGTCGGGTTGTCGTTCTCCAGCACCGCGATCGGCCAGAGGAACTCGTTCCAGGTGCTCATGAACGTGAACAGCGCGAGCACCGACGCGCCCGGCCGCAGCGCGGGCAGCACGACCGTGAGGTAGATCCGGAACGTGGAGCAGCCGTCGATGCGCGCGGCCTCGATCAGCTCGTCCGGCACCGAGCGCTCGGCGTACTGGCGCATCATGAACACGCCGAACGCCGACACGAGGAACGGCACGATGACCGCCTGCAGCCGGTTCTGCCAGCCCAGCTGCACCATGATCATGTAGAGCGGGATGATGCCCATCTGCACCGGGATCATCATCGTGCCGAGGATGACCACCAGCAGCCCGTTGCGGCCGCGGAAGCGCAGCTTGGCGAAGGCGAACCCGGCCAGCGTGCTGAAGAAGACGACGGAGACGGTGACGACCACCGACGCGATCGCCGAGTTCACCATGCCCAGCAGGAAGTTCGCGTCTTCGGCGGAGAACAGCCGCCCGATGTTGCCGAACAGGTTGCCCCCGGGAAGCAGTGGCGGCGGCCAGTCGCCGACGATGTCGTTGGTCCGGGTGGCGACCACGAACAGCCAGTAGAGCGGGAACGCCGACAGCGCGATCCCGGCGAGGAGCGTGACGTAGACCAGGGGAGACGTCTTCCGCATCACTTGGCCGACCTCCGGGTGACGAGGAAGTTGATCACCGCGAGGATGGTGATGAGCAGGAAGATCATCCACGCGATGGCCGAGCCGTAGCCGAGGTCGGCGTCGCGGAAGGCCTTCTCGAACATGTACATCGACACGGTCTGGAACTGGCGCAGGGAGCCGCCGGAGATGGCGTAGGTGCCTTGCCCGAAGATCAGCGGCTCGGTGAACAGCTGCATGCCGGCGATGGTCGACATGATCACTGTGAACACTATCGCCGGGCGGATCATCGGCACCGTGATGCTGCGGAACTGCCGGATCTTGGACGCGCCGTCCACGGTGGCCGCTTCGTAGAGCTCCCGCGGGATGGACTGCATGGCGGCCAGGTAGATCAGCGAGTTGTAGCCGGTCCAGCGCCAGTCGACCATGGTCGAGATCGCGATCCAGGACGACCACTTGTCGGCGCGCCAGTCGATGGGGGAGACGCCGACCAGGTGGAGCAGGCCGTTGACCATGCCCGCGTCGCGGTCGAAGATCTGGCTGAACACGATGCCGACCGCGGCCACCGACGTCACGATCGGCAGCAGCACGCCCATCCGCAGCAGGAGCCGGGCCCGCAGCTGCTGGTTCAGCAGCGCGGCCACCACCATCGCGAGCAGCAGCTGCGGCACGGTGGCCAGCACCAGCATGCCGAGGGTGTTGACCACGGCGTTCCAGAAGTCCGGGTCGCCGAAGAGGGTGGCGTAGTTGTCGAGGCCGATGAACCCGCCGTCGCCGCCGAGGTCCCAGTTGTGCAGCGAGACCCAGGCGGTGTACAGCAAGGGGAACAGCCCGAAGACCGCGAAGAGGAGGAAGAAGGGGGAGATGTACAGGTACGGCGAGGCCTTGAGGTCCCACCGGGACAGCAGGCTGCCGCGTTCCCGGGGGCGTGGCGGCGCCGGAGGCTTCACGGCGGCGCGGGGCCGTTGCTGGGTGACCAACTGAGAGTCCTTTGTGGAGGCCACCCCGTCGTGAGTGGTTAGGAGGGTTAGAACCCTCCTAACCACTCACGACGGGGTGGCGGGCTACTTGACCAGGCGCTTGGCTTCGTCGATGGCCTTCGACCACGCCTCGGCGGGCGGGAGCTTGCCCTGTTCGACGGCGAGCAGCGCGTTGGTGAACCGGTCGCCGATGGCGACGTTCGCCGGGCCGAGGTACACCGGCTTCACGGCCTTAGCGCTGGCGCCGAAGATCTTCCCGACCGGCGCGTTGCCGAAGTAGGCGTTGGTCAGCCCCTGGACGACCGGGTCGTCGATGGCCTGTGGCGACGACGGGAAGTTGCCCTTCGCCTGGAACGCGCCGATCTGGCCCTTCGCGCTGGTCAGGAACTTCACCAGCTCGACGGCCTGGTCCTGGTGCTTGCTCTGCTTGGGCACCGCCAGGAACGAGCCGCCGCGCACCGCGCCGTTGCCCGGCACCTTGGCGACGTCCCACTTGCCGGCGTTCTCCGGGCCGGCCTGCTTCTGGATGGTCGCGAGCATCCACGACGGGCACGCGATGGTGGCGAACGTGCCCTTCTTGAACCCGGCGTTCCACTGCGGGCTGTACTGGTCGAGGTCGGCCGACAGGCCGGCCTGGATCATCCCGACGGTCTGGTCGTAGGCGCTGCGCACGGCCGGGTTGCTGTCGGCGACGAAGGTGTTCGCCTTGTCGTAGTACGTGTGGTCACCCTGCTGCATCAGGATGTTCTGGTACATGCCACTGGAGGAGTCGTAGAACTTCGCCCCGGTGTTCGCGATGAGAAAGCGCTTTCCTGTGGCCAGGTAGGCGTCCCAGGTCGGCCACAGGGCACCGACCTGCTCGCGGTCGGTGGGCAGTCCGGCTTGGGCGAACAGGTCCTTGCGGTAGCACATGCCCTGGGCGCCGATGTCGGTGCCGAGCCCGATCAGCGTCTTGCCGTCGGCGGTCAGTGCCTGGTTCCACTTCCAGTCCAGGTAGTCCGGCTTGAGCGCGTCCGCGCCCTTGTCGAGGAGGTTGACGAACTTGTCCGGCTTCGCGACGTACTGGCTGATGATGCCCTCTTCGAGCGCCACGACGTCGCCGGCGCCGGAGCCCGCGGTCATCCACTGCTGGAGCTTGGGCGAGTAGTCGCCCAGCTTCCCGATGTTGTCCTCCTTGATGGTGACACCCGGGTGGCTCGCCTCGTACTGCTTGTACAGGGCGTCGTACCCGAACTGGCTGAACGTCTTCACCACGAGGGTGACCGGGCCGGACGCGCTCTGCTGATCGTCGTCCGCCCCGCCGCAGGCCGCGGCGGCGACGAGGGTGGCGGCCATGGCGGTGGCCAGCAGTGTTCGCCTGAGTCTGGCAGGCATGAAACCTCCACTTACGGGCCGAATCCGGAACCGCTAACAGTCCGTACGGCCGTCATCACGACTTTGTGAAAACACCTTCACCTGCTGCGACGCTGCGGCTGTGCCGGTGAGGCGCTGGCTGGCTTGCACCAGAATTGGAAGCGCTTACAGGACTGTAACCCGGAGTTGGCGCGGTTGTGAAGAGGCAGCTGTCCAGAGCCCGGGACGGTTGACACACCGGCCGTCCCCGGCGCACCATCCCGCATTGACGCTGTGGCGTGCCGGCCTCCTCGATCCCCGACTTCGATCCCTGGAGCGCCGGTATGTCCGTAAGACCCAGGCTGCTCGCAGCCTGTTTGCCCGTACTGCTCGTCGTGTCGCTGGCCCCGGCCGCACAGGCCGACGCGCCGTACGAACGCGTGCTCAACGGCACCTTCGACACCACCAAGGCTCCCTGGTGGAGCAGCGGGAACACCCCGTCCCGGGTGGACGCCGGCCGCCTGTGCGCCGACGTCCCGGCGGGCACGGTCAACCCGTGGGACTCGATGCTCGGCGAAAACGACATCCCCCTGGAGGCCGGCCGGCCGTATACGCTGCGGTTCACCGCGACGGCCACCGCCGACGTCACGATCCGCGCCGGCCTCGGCCTCGCCGTCGCCCCGAGCACCACGATGTTCTCGAAGAGTGCCGCGGTCACGAGCACCCCGAAGACGTTCACCTTCACCGGCACCTCGAGCCTGTCCACCCTGCGCGGCCAGGTGAACTTCCAGTTCGGCGGCGCCGCCAAGGCGTACACGTTCTGCGTCGACGACGTCTCGCTCACCGGCGGCGCCATCCCGCCGGGCGGCGGCAAGGACTACGGCTCACCCGTGCGGGTGAACCAGGTCGGGTACGCGACGACCGGGCCGAAGGAGGCGTCCATTGTGGATGATTCGACGACGCCGGTGCCGTGGGAGCTTCGGGACAGCGCGGGCAAAGTCGTGAAGAAGGGCCGGACCCAGGTGCGGGGTGACGACGCCGCCTCGGGCGACCACGTGCACATCGCCGACTTCGGCGACTACCGCAAGGAAGGGACCGGCTACACCCTCGCCGTCGGAACCGCGGTCAGCGAGCCGTTCGGCATCTCCCGCGACCCGTACGACGGCCTCCGCAGGGATTCGCTGGAGTACTTCTACCTCGTCCGCAGCGGCACCCCGATCGACGCCGCCTACGTCGGGGACGCCTACGCCCGCCCCGCCGGGCACCTCGGCGTCGCCCCCAACAAGGGCGACACGTCCGTGCCCTGCCTGCCCGGCACCTGCGACTACTCGCTCGACGTCAGCGGTGGCTGGTACGACGCCGGCGACCAGGGCAAATACGTCGTCAACGGCGCCCTGGCCGCGTGGCAGCTCATGGACAGCTACGAGCGCTCGCTGTCCACCGGGGACTGGGCGAACCTGAAGGACGGCCTGCTCAAGGTGCCCGAAGCGGGCAACCGCGTCCCGGACGTGCTCGACGAGTCGCGCTGGGAGGTCGAGTTCCTGCTCAAGATGCAGGTCCCGGCCGGGCAGCCGCTGACCGGCATGGCCCACCACAAGATCCACGACCTCGCCTGGACCGCGCTGCCGACCCAGCCCCAGGCCGACGCCCAACCGCGTTACCTGCACGCGCCGTCCACCGCGGCGACGCTCAACCTGGCCGCCGCGGCCGCCCAGTGCGCCCGCGTCTGGCAGCCCTACGACCGCGCGTTCGCGGCGAAGTGCCTGGCCGCGGCCAAGACGGCGTGGCAGGCCGCCCTGGCGCACCCCGCGGTCTACGCGCCGGCCGAGGACAGCGTCGGCGGCGGCGCGTACGCCGACACCGACGTCGCCGACGAGTTCTCCTGGGCGGCGACCGAGCTGTATGCGACGACGGGCGACCGGACCTACCTGAAGTCCATGACCGGCCGGATCACGGCCGACGGGTTCTCGTGGCGCGACACCGGCGCGTTGACCGACCTCACGATCGCCCGGCTCCCGTGGCGCTTCCCCCTCGACCGCGTCCTGGGCGCCCGGCAGCGGGTGCTGGGCGTCGCCGATCAGTACGTCCGCAACATCGACTCGCAGGGCTACCCGAACCCGTTCAAGGCCGCGGCCTACCCGTGGGGTTCGAGCAGCTCCACGACCAACAACGCCCTGGTGATCGCGACGGCGTACGACCTGACGCACCGGCCGGGGTACCGGGACGCCGTCCTCGAGTCGATGGACTACCTGCTCGGCCGCAACGGGCTCAACCAGTCGTTCGTCACCGGCTACGGCGAGCGGGCCAGCACCAACGAGCACGGCCGGATCTGGGCCCACCAGCTCGACCCGAAGCTGCCCACCCCGCCGCCGGGCTCGCTGGCCGGCGGTCCGAACAGCGCGCTGCAGGACCCGGTGGCCCAGCAGAACCTGCCGGGCTGCGCGCCCGCGAAGTGCTACATCGACGACATCTTCTCGTATTCGACGAACGAGACGGCGGTCAACTGGAACTCGTCGCTCGCCTGGATCGCGGCGTTCGCCGCCGGTAAGTAGTCCCCTCGGAAAGAAGGAGGTCCACAATGCCGTGGACAGCCCGCATCCTCGCGGTGTCGGCACTCTTGCTCGCCGGCACCGCGGTGCCCGCGAGCGCGGCCAGTCCGATCGACCTGACCAGTGGGTTCTACGTCAACCCGAGTTCGGCGCCCGCGTCCTGGGTGGCGTCGCACTCGAGTGACTCGCGAGCTTCGAAGATCACCGCGTCCATCGCGTCGAAGCCGATCGCGAAGTGGTTCGGCAACGACGCGAACATCGGCACCTCGGTGGCGAGCTACGTCAGCGCCGCCGACAGCCACGACATGCTCCCCGTGCTCGTGGCGTACAACCTCCCCGGCCGCGACGCCTGCGGCGGCGAGTCCGGTGGGGGAGCCGGGAGCCTCGGCGCGTACAAGACGTGGATCTCGAGCTTCGCGGCCGGCGTCGGGACGCACCCGGCCGTCGTGGTCATCGAGCCGGACGCGCTCGGCGACTTCGACTGCATGAGCAGTTCGCAGATCGCCGATCGGAACACGATGCTCACGTACGCGGTCCAGATGTTCCAGCAGAAGGCGCCGAACACCTACGCCTACCTCGACGGCGGCAACGCCGGCTGGGTGGCGGCGTCGACCATGGCGAGCCGCCTGAAGGCCGCCGGGGTGGCCGACGCCCGCGGCTTCTCGGTGAACGTGTCGAACTTCTACACCACCGGCCAGTCGATCAGCTACGCCGACTCCGTGAACTCGGGGCTCGGCGGCGGGGCGAAGTACGTCATCGACACCAGCCGCAACGCCAACGGCTCCGACGGGACCTGGTGCAACCCGGCCGGGCGCAGGCTCGGCGTCACCGCCCAGGTCGGCGGCGGCGCGGAGATGCTGCTGTGGGTGAAGACGCCCGGGGTCTCCGACGGCCAGTGCGGCATCGCGCCGACGGTGCCCGCGGGGACGTTCAGCCCGGACCTCGCCGTCCGGCTGATCGACGGCACTTGAAACCCTTGACACACAATACTGTAAGCGCTTACAAAAGAGGCTGACAAGGGAGGTCGCCGATGGGCCTGCGGTTCGCCGTGAGCACGCTGGGCATGCCGGGAGTCCCGGTGCGCGAAGCCGCACGCACGGCACTGGCGCACGGGTGCGAAGGCCTGGAGCTGCGCGTGCACCCCGACGAGGAAGTCCATTTAGGACTTCCGGGTCCGGCCGTCGACGACCTCCGCTCCCTGCTCGACGACCAAGGGCTGGCCGTCGCGTGCCTGGCCGGGTACGCGAAGGTCAGCCGTCCCGGGCCCGACCGGCCGGTGATCGACGAGCTGCGCGCGTTGATCGAGCTGGCGCAGAGGATCGGGGCGCCGGCCGTGCGCGTCTTCCCGGGCGGCGACGGCGACGCGCGGCCGCGGATCGGAGCCGTCCTCGACGACCTGCGGGACGCCGGGGTGCGGCTGCTGGTCGAGACGCACGACTCGCACCCCACCGGCGCCGCGGCGCTGGACCTGGTCAGCCCCTTCGGGGATCCGGTCCGCGTCGCGGTGCTGTGGGACGCGGTGCACCCGTGGCGGGCGGGCGAGGAGCCCGCCACCACCCGGGCCGTGCTCGGGCCCTACCTCGGCTACTTCCAGGTCAAGGACGCCGTGGGCCGGGACGACCCGACCCCGGTGCCGCCGGGCGAGGGCGCGGTCCCGCTTTCCGAGTGCGGCGAGCTCCTGCGGTCGTGGTCGGGCTGGATCTCCCTGGAGTGGGAGAAGGCCTGGTACCCGGACCTGGCCGCCATCGAAGTCCCCCTGCGCGCGGCCGCGGCCTGGTTCGGCCGGTACGCGCTCCCCGAACACTGAGGTGAAAATGACTGCAGAGACTTTGGGTGTCGTGCTGAACGGCGTCACCGGCCGGATGGGCTACCGCCAGCACCTGGTGCGCTCGGTCCTGGCGATCCGCGAGCAGGGCGGCGTCCTGCTCCCCGACGGCTCCCGCGTGCAGCTCGAACCGCTGCTCGTCGGCCGCAGCGACGACAAGCTGTCCGAGATCGCGCATCGGCACGGCTTGACCCGCTGGACGACCGACCTCGACACCGCGCTCGCCGACCCCGGCTTCCCGCTGTACTTCGACGCGCAGCTCACGTCGGTCCGCGAGAAGTCGATCGCGCGCGCGATCGACGCGGGCAAGCACATCTACACCGAGAAGCCCCTGGCGGAGTCCGTCGAAGGCGCGGTGACCCTCGCGCGTCAGGCGTCCGCGGCAGGCGTCAAAAACGGTGTCGTGCACGACAAGCTGTACCTGCCCGGCCTGCGCAAGCTCGCTCGGCTCGTCGACAGCGGGTTCTTCGGGCGGATCCTGTCCGTGCGCGGCGAGTTCGGCTACTGGGTCTTCGAAGGCGACTGGCAGAGCGCGCAGCGGCCGAGCTGGAACTACCGGGCCGAAGACGGCGGCGGGATCGTCGTGGACATGTTCTGCCACTGGAACTACGTGCTGGAAAACCTCTTCGGCGCGGTCCGCGCGGTGACCGCGAGGGCCGTCACGCACATTCCGTCCCGGGTGGACGAACAGGGCACCACCTACGACGCGACGGCTGATGACGCCGCGTACGCGATCTTCGAGCTGGACGGCGGGATCGTCGCGCAGCTGAACTCGTCGTGGTGCGTGCGCGTGCACCGCGACGAGCTGGTCGAGTTCCAGGTGGACGGCACGCGGGGGAGCGCGGTCGCCGGCCTGCACAGGTGCGTCGTCCAGCCGCGCGAGGTCACACCGAAGCCGGTGTGGGACCCGGACCTGCCGGAGACGCGGGACCACCGGGCGCAGTGGCAGGAGGTGCCGGACAACGCCGACTTCGGCAACGGCTTCAAGGCGCAGTGGGAGCAGTTCGTCCGGCACGTCGTCGCGGACGAACCGCACCCGTACGACTTCCTGGCGGGTGCGCGGGGGATCCGCCTGGCCGAGGCGGGGCTGGAGTCGTCGCGGACCGGCCGTCGCGTGGAGCTGGCAGGGTTGAGCGTCCAGGCCTCGGTGTGATTCTCGAGAAAGTGCTTACACGGCACGACGAGACGCCGGTCCTGCTCATCCGTCGGGGAAGAGCCTCGACAGCTGGAGTGAGGGGGATATCGAGACGTTCGGGGCCGGCGCGGAAAGGGGGTGCATCACGGTGTTGGTCATCTTGCTGTCGATCTCGTCCCAGATCTTGCTCAGATCCATGCCCGCGCGGTCGGCGGCCGCCGGCAGCGCGCGTTCGCGACGGCGTCCCAGCTCGAGCCGCCGGTCGCCCAGGTGGGCCTCGACCGGTCCCAGCAGCAGGAATCGCAGCTCAGGCGCCGGGCGGAGGGCGCGGTGGTCCGGGGAATCCATGCGAGCACACCGGTGGTTCGCGGGGGCGACGGGCAGGCGGCCGGTGGCCGCCTGCCCGTCATTTTCGCCGAAAGCGGAGTGCCTGTGGTGACTTTGCCACTGTCGCCTCGCCCGAGGACCGCGCGGTGAACAGCCGTCACGACCACCGTTACAGCTGGACCAGTTCAGTGTTACGGGCGTAACATGGCGATGTGCGCAGCGAATCCCGTGAGCAGGGCTGGCTCGTGATCAGCGTGTCGACCGCCGGTGCACCCGACTCGCTGCGCGTGCAGGTCTGGCGCAAGCTCCGCTCCCTGGGCGCGCTCTACCTGCAGCAGTCGGTGTGCCTGCTGCCCGCGCGGCCCGAGGTGCTGCGGGACGTCCGCCGCCTGGCCGACCGGGTCCGCCACCAGGGCGGAACCGCGCGGGTGCTGCCGATGACCTTCACCGACCCGGCCGAGGAACAGGCCGTGATCGCCGAGCTCAACACCGCTCGCGACGCCGAGTACGCCGAGGTCCTCGAGCGGCTGCCCGAACTGCGCCGCGAACTCGCCGACGAGCAGGCGCGCGGCAACGCCACCTACGCCGAAGTCGAGGAGTCCGAGGCGGATCTGCAGCGGTTTCGCAGCTGGCTGGCCAAGATCGCGGCTCGCGACTACTTCGCCGCCCCCGTCGGCCAGGACGCCCGCGACGCCGTCGAGCACGCGGCCGCCGAACTCCTCGCCTCCGAAGAAGCCGCCCTGCGCGCCGAGGCGCCGGCCCCGGCGACGCCGCGCGCGGTGAAGAACCGGTGACCGGCTCGTTCTGGTGGGACCTGCTGATCGGTGTGGCCGGTGCGCTCGTGCCGGCCTGGCTCGCGCTGGTCGTCGCGCTCGTCCTCGTCCGGCCGCGCGGCGGTCTGCTGCGCGAGGCCCTGCGGCTGCTGCCCGACGTGCTGCGGCTCATCCGGCGTCTCGCCGGTGACGAGACGCTGCCTCGCGGTGTCCGGATCCGGCTCGCGCTTCTGCTGGCCTACCTCGCCCTGCCCATCGACCTCGTCCCCGACTTCATCCCGGTACTCGGCTATGCCGACGACGCCATCATCGTCACCGCCGTTCTGCGCGGCGTCGTCCTCCGCGCCGGGATCGACGCCGTGCGCGCGCACTGGCCCGGCACCGACGACGGATTCGAGGCGCTGGCCCGCCTGACCGGGATCCGGGCATCGACGAGCTGAACGGACGCCGTTCATCCGCCGCAAGGCTCCGAAGAGTCCCGTCGGCGGACGTGTTTCTGCCGGTCTTGCTCCGTGCGTCGCGCACCGATCCGCCCGTTCCGGCTGTCCGGGCCGGGCTGGCAGACTCGTCCGGTGATCCTCGGATACGTCCTCGCCGTAGTGGCCGCCCTCGCCTCGGGCAGCGGCCCGATCCTGGAGTCCGCCGCCGTCCGGCGAGCGGGCGCCTACGGCGGCACGCCTCAGGACCTGGTCGCCCTGCGGCGCCAGCCGCTCTACTTCCTCGGGCTGGGGTGGACCTGCTGGGGTTCGTCTCCGCCGCCGTCGCGCTGCATCGCCTGCCGCTGTTCCTGGTCCAGTCGGTCCTCGCGTTCAGCGTCGGCGTGACCGCGACGATCTCCGCCCTGATGGGGCGTCCGGCTGGCCGCCGCCGCTTGGGTGGCGCTGGGCGTCGGCGCGACCGGCCTCGTCCTGCTGGGGCTGTCCGCGGACCCGAGCCCCGCGCAGCCGTTGCCGCTCGGCGGAAAACTGCTCCTGCTGGGCGCGGCGCTCCCGCTCGCGGCGCTCGCGTTCGTCACCGAACGCCGGAACCGCCACTGGTCGGCCGCTCCCGTACTCGGGTTCTGCGCCGGACTGGGCTTCAGCATCGTCGGCGTCTCGGCGCGCTCCCTCGGCACCGTGGGCCCGATCTGGCACCTGGCCGCGGAACCGGCGGTCTGGGCGATGATCGTCAACGGCCTCGTCGCCGCAACGGCGTTCGCGATGGCCCTGCAACGAAGCCGGGCGACCGCGGTCACCGCCACCATGTTCACCACGAACACCACCGTGTCGTCGCCCGTGGGCGTGGTCTTCCTGGCCGACCGGGTCCGCGACGGCTTCACGGTCGCGGCCATCGCGGGATTCGTCCTCGCCATCGCCGGCGCGATCGGCACCGCTCACTACGCGGGCGCGCACCGGGAACTCCCGCCGAGAAGCCGGGAACGACCTGAATCCCGGGAGGCGTGAGCGGCGGCCGGTTCCCTGCCTGACGCGGTGTCGGGAGGATTCTGTCTCGTGGACAACCTGGGAGAGACGCGGGCGTCCTGTTATCATACTTGAAACGTTTCAATCGTGAATGAACATCATCGGCAAGGCTGACGACGAAGTCGACTCGCGAAGGAGTGTTCATGTCCGCTCACGGCCCACGACTCGTGCTCGTTCTCCTCGCCGCGGTGCTGTCCCTGGTGTCCACGGCATCGCCTGGCGGTGCGGTGGGGAGCAATCCGGCTGTCCAGGCCTTCGATCTGCGGGCCGACGGTGTCGCCGATCCGCTGGCGGCGAGCACTGCGCCGGCGTTGAGCTGGAAGCTGCGCTCCGGACAGCCCGGTGCCCGGCAGACCGCGTACCGGATCCTCGTCGCGACCAGCCCGCGCCTGCTCGCCGAGAACCGGGCCGACGTCTGGGACAGCGGCAAGGTCTTCAGCGCGGAGTCGGTCGCGGTGCCGTACCGGGGGCCCGCCGCGGCGGCAGGGAAGCGGAACTACTGGACCGTCGAAGTGTGGGGCGCTCGCGGCGGCACCCCCGCCAGGGCCGAGGCGGCCTGGTGGGAGACCGGGCCCGCGCGGCCGGCCGACTGGGCGGGCGCCGAGTGGATCACGCCGGACACCGGCGGTGCCTATGCCTGGCAGGACTTCGCCCTCGACGTCGACTTCACGATCAAGGCCGCGGCCGCGAGCGTGGTCTTCCGGGCCGCCGGTCCCGACTACTTCCTGATGTGGCAGGTGAACGCCGCCACCACGCCGGGCAAGGTGCTGCTGCGGCCGCACGAGAAGAGCCACGGGTCGTTCGCGCTCCTCGGGGAGACCGACCTGAGTGCGGTCATCACCCCGCAGAACGCCGGCGCGCCGCACCACCTTCGGATCGAAGCACGGGGAAGCACTGTCGTCACGGTGATCGACGGGACCGAAGTGGACTCCCGGACGGTCGGCGCGGTGCGCGCCGGCACCATCGGGTTCCGGACTTCGGTCAGCCAGGGTACGCCCGAAGCCGCCGCCTACGACAACCTGGCCGTGCACGGTCTCGACGGCACGCCGTTGTTCTCCGACGACTTCTCGGCCACCCCGGACGCCCGGTTCCCCGGGGCCGCGATCACCGATGGGAAGCTCGAACCCCAGGGTGATCCGCTCCTGCTCGCCCAGTCGCCGGACGCGCCGCTGCTGCGCCACGAGTTCGTCCTGGACAAGCCCGTCGCGAGCGCCCGTGCCTATGTCTACGGTCTCGGCTTCTACGAACTGCACCTCAACGGCGGCAAGGTGGGCGACCAGGTCCTCGCACCGGGGAGCACGTCGTACGACCGAAGAAACCTGTACGACTCCTTCGACGTGACGAACCAGGTCCACATCGGACGGAATGCGGCAGGGCTGTGGCTGGGCAACGGGTACGGACCGCGGTTCAGCCAGTACGGCTTCCGCTGGACGGGGCCGAAGCAGGGGATCGTGGCGCTCGTCGTCACCTTCGCCGACGGGACCCGCCGGACGATCACCACCGACGAATCGTGGCGGTGGTCGGACGGCCCGGTGACGGCCAACGACCTCTACGCGGGCGAAAGCTACGACGCCCGGCTCGCGCAGGACGGCTGGGACCGGCCGGGCTTCGACGACGCGGCCTGGCACCCGGTGCGGGCCACGGCCGCACCCTCCGCGTCGCTCACCGGATCGACCGCGCCGCCGATCCGGGTGGTCCGCACCGTCCGGCCTGTGGCGGTGCAGCAGCCTCGCCCGGGCGTGTACGTCTACGACTTCGGGGAGAACTTCGCGGGCTGGGCACAGCTGCGCGTCGCCGGGCCGGCCGGGACGACCGTGCGGATGCGCACAGCGGAGGAACTCGAAGCCGACGGCACGCTCGACACCACCACCAACCGCAACGCCGCGTCGACCGACTCCTACACGGTCGGCGCCGCGCGCGGGGTCCAGGTCTACGAACCGCGGTTCACCTACCACGGCTTCCGCTACCTCGAGCTGACCGGCTACCCGGGCACGCCGGACCTCGGCAGCGTCGCCGGCCGGGTCGTGCACGCCGACGTCGCCGCCACCGGGCACGTCGAGACGTCCGACCCGCTGCTGAACACGATCTGGGCGAACAACCGGCGCGCGGTCCTGAACAACTCGATGAGCCTGCCCACCGACAACCCCGTCCGCGACGAGCGGACCCCGCCGGGCATGGACGTGCAGGCCTACCACGACGCGTCCGTCCTCGACTTCGGCATGGATTCCTTCTACGGCAAGTACCTGCTCGACCTGCCGCCCGGGACGGCGTTGCCCAGCGACGACGGGAACGCCCAGCTGCCGGACATGGGCGGCGGCTCGGTCGACCTGGCCTGGTCGCTCTACGAGCAGTACGGCGACCTCGGCCGCCTCGCCGCGGCCTACCCGAAGATGAAGTCCTTCGTGGACACCAACGCCGCCGCTTACCCGGGCTTCATCTGGCCGGAAGACCGCGGGTTCGGCGACTGGTGCCCACCCGACCGGAGCCCGAACGCCAACTCCGGCCAGGGAAGCCCGTCCGCGGGCGACTGCTTCAGCGAACGGTCCGTCGTCAACACGGCGTTGTCCTACCGGCAAGCCGACGACGTCGCGAAAGCCGCACGGGCACTGGGAAAGACCGACGACGCGACGCACTTCGCCGGGTTGGCGACGTCGATCGCGAACGCGTTCAACGCGCACTTCCTCGACGCCTCGGGCACCACCTACGGCGATGGCCGCCAGACGACCGGCATCCTCCCGCTCGCCTTCGGCATGGTGCCGCCGGACAAGGTCGCCGGGGTGGGGGCGAAGCTCGTCGACACGATCCTGACGAAGAACGGCGGGCACCTCGACACCGGGATCTTCGGCACCCGCTACCTGCCCGAGGCCCTGGCGAAGGTCGGCCGGATCGACGTCGCCCTGACGGTGCTGCGGCAGAAGACCTACCCGGGCTTCGGGTACGAGATCGGCCGGGGCGCGACGACGCCGTGGGAGCAGTGGACGTACGAGTCCGGCATGGAAACCCACGACCACGCGATGTTCGCCGGGATCAACACCGCCTTCTACACGCAGTTCGCCGGCATCACGCCCGCGACGCCGGGGTACGCGTCGATCGCGATCGCCCCGCAGGTGCCGGCCGGGCTCGGGCACGTCGCGGCGTCGATCGACACCGTCCGCGGGGTGGTCGCGTCGGAGTGGACGCAGACCGGCTGCCGGTTCGACCTGACCGTCACGGTGCCCGGGAACACGACCGCCACGGTCACCCTGCCTACGGGGAAACAGATCCAGATCGGTTCCGGGACGTCGAAGTTCACCGTCCACCACTGCGCCTGACCCAGGAGGACCTCGTGAAGCGGATTCTGCTCGCCGCCCTGCTGGCGGCCGGCCTCGTCGTCCCGGCCAGGCCGGCGGACGCGGCCGTCACCTACCCCGACCTCGCCGCCGCTTTCGACAACGCCGGCACCAGCCCGGCCGCCACACCCGCGGCCGCGGACCTCGACGGCTTCGGGCACAGTCTCGTCGCCGAAGACTCCACCGCCGCGGGCTGGGACCGCGGCCGGGCCATCACCGTCGACGGCGCGCAGCTTCGGCTGCCCGCCGCCGCGCCGGGGACCCCGGACAACGTCGTCGCCGACGGCCAGCGCATCGCCGGCCGGTTCGCCGGTGCGGCACTGTCATTCCTCGTGACGAGCACCGGCGCCGGCACCGAGGGCACCGGAACGCTCGAATACGCCGACGGCCACACCCAGGACTACCGGCTGAGCGTGCCCGACTGGATCACCGGGCCGGGCAGCCGGCTGACCGTGGCGTTCCCCCGCTGGAACACCCCGGACGGCCCGGGCGCGGCCCCCGCCAAGCTCTACACCGTCTCGATCCCCCTCGACCCCGGCGTCCCGGTCACCGCGCTCACCCTGCCGAAGGCCGGCTCGGGCGCTCGCCTGCACGTCTTCTCGATCGGCACCCGGCCCACGGCCGGCCCCTGGACGGCGACCTGGGCCACGGCGACGGACGACGGGCTCGCCGCCGGGCCGTGGACCGAACGCACGCTGCGCATGGTGGAGCACACCAGCCGGGGCGGCTCCCAGGTGCGGATCCGGCTCGACAACGCCTACGACCCCGGGCCGCTGACCGTCGGCCACGCGACCATCGCGGTCCGGAGTGTCGGCGCGGTCCCGGTCCGCACGCCGGTGACGCTGACCTTCGGCGGGCGGAAAGGGATCGCGCTGCCCGCGGGCGGGCAGGCCGTCAGCGACCCGCTGCCGTTCTCCGTGCCCGCCGGCGCGGACCTGCTGGTGAGCCTGTACCTGCAGGGCACGGTGACCAACGCGCCGATGCACAGCGTCGCGCTGCAGGAGATGTACACCACGGCCGACGGCACCGGCGACCACGCGGGCGACGGCGTCGCGTTCCCGTCCGCGGGCACGTTCGGCTTCTGGACGATCCTCTCCGGAATCGACGTGACCGGGCCGGGCAGCACGGGCGCGGTGGTCGCGTTCGGCGACTCGATCACCGACGGCTACCTGTCCACCCCGAACACCAACAGCCGGTGGCCGGACTTCCTGGCCCGGCGCCTGCCGGGCCGCGCCGTGGTGAACGAAGGCATCTCCGGCAACCGGATCCTGCAGGACGCCTTCAGCGGCTACCCCGACGGCCGCACCGCGGGCGTGAACGCGCTGGCCCGCCTGAACCACGACCTGATCAGCCAGCCCGGGGTGCGGACGGCGATCGTCCTCGAAGGCATCAACGACATCAACAGCGGCACGAGCGCCGAGGACGTCATCGCCGGGCTGAAGGAGATCGCCGCCGAGTTGCACGCGGCCCGCATCCGGGTCCTCGCCGGCACGCTCACCCCGATCAAGGGGTGCACCTGCAGCAGCGACGCGCACCTGGCGGCCCGCAACCAGGTCAACGCCTTCATCCGCGACAACGGCGGGGTCTTCGACGGTTGGGTCGACTTCGACGCCGCCGTCCGCGATCCGGCCGACCCGGAGGCGATGCGCGCCGTCTACGACTCCGGTGATCACCTGCATCCGGGCGACGCGGGCTACGCCGCGATGGCCGCGGCCGTTCCGCTCGGCCGGCTGTGACCCCTTCTGCGAGCAGGGGTCAACAGGACCGAACATCTTGTCCGTTTGACTATGTGCGGAAGCGTTGACTTCGCTTGGTGGGAAGGTAACGTTCTCCGCGTCGAGAAACGGGGTGGTTCACGATGTCGTCGGAGTACCGGGGCGCGCTCAGCAGGCGCACTTTCCTGAGCGGTGGGGCCGCGTTGCTGAGCACGCTGGCGCTGCCGGCCACGCTTTCGTCGCTGGCTTGCCCGGCCGCGGCGGCCACCCGGGAGTGGGCCTCGCCGCCGAACGGTTTTCCGGAGTGGAACAACAACATCGGGATCTTCGACGTCGGCAGCGAACCACCGCACGCCACCCTGATGCCGTACGCCGACCTCGGCCAGGCGCTGGACGGCGACCGCACGCGCTCGCCGTTCCGGCAGAGCCTGGACGGCGACTGGAAGTTCCGGCACGCCGACCGGCCCGACGCGCGCGATCCGGAGTTCCACCGGGAAAACGTCGACGACAGCTCGTGGGCCTCCATCCCGGTTCCGTCGAACTGGCAGCTGCACGGCTACGACTTTCCGATCTACGTCAACTTCACCTACCCCTGGTGGGGCGCCAACGGGCAGAACGAGAACGCCCAGCCGCCGTTCGCGCCGACCCGGTTCAACCCGGTCGGTCAGTACCGGCGGTCCTTCCAGGTCCCGGCCGGGTGGGCGGGCCGGCGCACGTTCCTGCACTTCGAAGGCGTGAAGTCGGCGTTCTACGTGTGGGTCAACGGCGTGCTGCTCGGCTACCGGGAGGACTCGCGCACGCCCGGGGAGTTCGACATCACCGACCACCTCCGGCCGGGGACCAACCAGCTCGCCGTGGAGGTCTACCGCTTCCCGGACGGCGACTGGCTGGAAGACCAGGACATGATCCGGCTGGCGGGCATCTTCCGGTCCGTGTACCTGTTCTCCACCCCCGTCGTGCACCTGCGCGACTTCCGCCTCGACCCGCGGCTGCGGGACGGCTACACCAACGCCGACCTCGCCGTCACCGCGAGCGTCCGCAACTACGGCGGTGCGGACACCCGCACCTACACCGTGGAAACCCAGCTGTACGACGCCTCCCGGCGGCCGGTGTGGCCGCAGCCCCTGCGCCAGGCGGTCGGGCTCGGCTCGGTGCCGGCCGGGCAGGACGTGCTCGTGCAGGCGGCCCAGGGCGTGCGCAACCCGAAACTCTGGTCGGCGGAACAGCCGAACCTCTACACCGCGGTGCTCGTGTTGCGCGATCCCGCCGGGAAGCCCATCGAAACGCTTTCCGCCCGCGTCGGGTTCCGGGAGTTCGCGCTCACCGACGGGCTGATGCGGATCAACGGGCAGCCGGTCAGCCTGCGCGGCACCAACCGGCACGAGGCCCACCCCGCCCGCGGCGGCGCGCTCACCCGCGCCGACCTCGTCGAGGACATCCGGCTGATCAAGCAGATCAACATCAACGCCGTCCGCACGTCCCACTACCCCAACGATCCCGTCTGGTACGAGCTGGCCGACGAGTACGGGCTGTACCTCGTGGACGAGGCGAACCTGGAGACGCACGGCGTCCGCGACCAGTACCCCGGTTCGAACCCGGACTGGACCGACGCGGTCCTCGCCCGGGCCAAGGCGATGGTGCACCGCGACAAGAACCACCCGAGCGTCGTCATCTGGTCGCTCGGCAACGAGGCGGGGTCGGGCAGCAACTTTTCGGCGATGTACGACTGGATCCACTCGTACGACCAAACGCGGGTGATCCAGTACGAGGGCGACGACCGGCCGGGGACCAGCGACGTCCGCTCCCAGATGTACCCGACCCCGGCCGCGCTCGAACAGCGCGCCCTCGACCCCGCCGACACCCGGCCCTACATCATGATCGAGTACGCGCACTCGATGGGGAACTCGACCGGGAACCTCAAGGAGTTCTGGGACGTCATCCGGGCGCATCCGGTGCTGCAGGGCGGGTTCATCTGGGACTTCGTGGACCAGGGGCTGTACTGGCCCACCCCGAAGCGCAAGCTGCTCACCGAGACCGGCCCCGCCGCGCTCACCGCGGAGCTCGCGCCCGCGGCGACGTTCGACACCGGCCACGGCCTGGCCGGCGCCGCGGTGTTCCCGCCCGCGCGCAGCCTCGACCTCACCGGTTCGCTGACGCTCGAAGCCTGGGTCACCCCCGCCGCGGTCGGCGGGCACCAGCCGATCGTCGCCAAGGGCGACCACCAGTTCTCGCTGAAGCAGACCGAAAACAACCTCGAGTTCTTCGTGTACGCCGGAACCTGGGTCGCGGTCAGCGTGCCGCTGCCCGCGGACTGGGTGGGGCGGGAGCACCACGTCGCCGGCGTGCTCGACCACGACGCGAAGACGTTGACGCTCCATCTCGACGGCAAGGCCGTGGCCCACGCCGACACCGACCGCGTGCCGGACAGCACCACCGCGCAGCTCGCGCTCGGTACCGACTACGAGAACCCGGAGCGGGTGTTCAGCGGGCACATCCGGGTCGCCCGCGTCTACGCGCGGGCGCTCAGCGCCGCGGAACTCGAAGCAGGCGACCGGGATTCCCGCGACCCGGCGGTCAGGTTCTGGTTCGACGCCGCCACCGCGGGCTACGTCGAAAAGCAGCCCACCGAGCGGACCTACCTCTCCTACGGCGGAGACTGGGGTGACAACCCCAACGACGGCAACTTCTGCGCCAACGGCATCGTCACCGCCGACCGCCGGATCAGCGGGAAGGCCGTCGAAGTCAAGCAGGTCTACCAGGCGATCAACGTGTCCGCCGGAGCCGACCTGCCCGCCGGCCGGGTGACGATCACCAACGAGAACCTGTTCACCAACGTCGGCTCCTACGACGGCACCTGGGAACTGGAGAACGACGGCAAGGTCGTGCAGCGCGGGCGGCTCACCCGGGCGCAGCTCGACGTGCCGCCCCGCTCGAGCCGGACGATCACCCTGCCGCTGCGCCGGCCCGCCCGCCCGGCGGGTGAGTACTTCCTGCGGCTTTCCTTCAGCACCAGGACACCGACGATCTGGGCCGAGCCCGGGTTCGAGGTGGCGAAGCAGCAGCTGCCGGTCGACTTCGGCAGTCCCGCCGTCCCGCCGGTCCCGCTCGCGCAGGTGCCCGCGGCCACCGTGCGCGAGACCGGCCAGAGCGTCGAGATCACGGGGGAGGGGTTCACCCTGTCGATCGCCAAGGACACCGGGCTCATCACGTCCTACACGGTCCACGGCGTGCGGCTCGTGACGTCCGGTCCGGTGCCGAACTTCTGGCGCGCGCCGACCGACAACGACATCGGCAACGGCCAGCCGAGCCGCAACGCCACCTGGCGGTACGCGGGCACCGACCGGAAGGTCACGGAGGTTTCGGTGCGGGCCGGGCGAGCGGTGGTCGTGACGGTGAGCGGCACGCTGCCCACCTCGGTTCCCTCCACGTACAGCACGACGTACACGGTCTTCGGCAACGGTGAGATCAAGGTGGACCACGCCGTGCACCCCGGTTCGCCGGATCTGCCGTACCTGCCCGAAGTCGGGACGATCCTGTTCGTGCCCGGCGAGTTCGACACCGTGGACTACTACGGCCGCGGTCCCGAGGAGAACCACTGGGACCGCAACACCGGCTCGGACGTGGGCGTGTACTCCTCGACGGTGGCCCGGCAGTGGACGGGCTACATCCGTCCGCAGGAGAACGGCAACAAGACCGACGTGCGGTGGGTCGCGTTGACCGACAAGCGCGGTGTGGGCCTGCTCGCCACCGCGGAACCATTGCTGGAGTTCAACGCTTCGCACTTCACGCCGGAGGACCTGTCGAGCGGGGCGCTGCACGATTACCAGCTGACGCCGCGCCAGGACGTCGTGCTCCGCCTGAACCACCGGCAGATGGGTGTCGGAGGCGACGACAGCTGGGGCGCGCAGACGCACGACGAGTACAAGCTGTTCGCCAACCGGGACTACCACTACACGTACCGGCTGCGCCCGCTCTCGAGGCGGGACCAGGCGATGGACCTGTTCCGGAGGCCGACCGCCTCTTCGTGAGCAGTCCGTGTCCGCGCCGGGGGTGCCGTTCTCGCCGGCCGAACCGGACGTTTTGGTTCTTCCGCAACGGATACGGCCCGGAACCGGATGTTGTTCCGGGCGGGTCGCAGGTGCTATACCGGCAGCTGCCCGGTGTCGCGACGACGCGATGCCACAAGCGAGCGGAGTGGCCGGTGGCGAACCGTACTTGGCGCTCATCCGTCGTGGTGGCGGTCCTGACCGCACCCGCCCTCCTGACGGGGACCGCGACCGCGGTGGCCGCTCCCGACGTCCCACAAGGGCGGCAGCTGACGATCGAGACGGTGTCGAACCCGCGGCCCGCGCTCGTCAGCGGGGGACAGGTCCTGGTCAGGGTCGTCCCACCGGAGCGAACGCACGCCGGGCGGGTCACCGTCAGCACCAACGGGCACGACGTCACCGCGAACTTCCGCGCCCAGCCGGACGGCAGCCTGCTCGGCCTGGTGACCGGCCTGCGTGACGGCGCCAACGACGTGAGCGCCAGGACGAGCGGGCACGGCCCGGACCAGCGGGCGAACCTGCGCGTCACCAACCACCCGATCACCGGGCCCGTCTTCTCCGGCTCGCAGCAGCTCCCGTTCTACTGCGAGACCCAGGCCTTCGGTCTGCCCGCGGCGTCCCAGCCGTTCTGCAGCGCGCCGACGCAAGTGAGCTACCAGTACCGGACCACCTCCGGAGCGTTCGCGCCGCTGGCGGACCCGGCGACCCGGCCCGCGGACCTCGCGACGGCCACGGTCAACGGGCACGCCGTGCCGTACGTGGTCCGCGTCGAGCGCGGCACGATCGACCGCGCCGTCTACGAGATGGCGGCGCTCTACGCCGGCGCGCCGTCGCCCGTCGCGCCGGACCACAGCTGGAACGGGAAGCTGGTCTACACCTTCGGGGGCGGCTGCAACGCGGGCTACCACCAGGGCGCCTCGACCGGCGGGGTCGTCAACGACCTGTTCCTGGCCCGGGGCTACGCGGTCGCGTCGTCGAGCCTGAACGTGCTCGACACCAACTGCAGCCCGATCATCTCGGCCGAAGCGGCGATGATGGTCAAGGAGCACTTCGTCGAGACCTACGGCCCGGTCGCCCACACCATCGGCTGGGGTGGCTCCGGCGGCGCGATCCAGCAGTACGACATCGCCGAGAACTACCCCGGCATCGTCGACGGCATCGTCCCCGGCGTCTCGTTCCCGGACCCGCTGAGCGTGGGCGGCCCGGTGTCGGACTGCCGCCTGCTGAACCAGTACTTCGCCGGGCCGGGCGCGTCGTTCACCGCGGCGCAGAAGCAGGCCGTCGCGGGCTTCGCCAGCTACGACACCTGCGTTTCCTGGGAGCAGACGTTCGCCAACCGCGCCACCGCGACCGGCAGCTGCACCGCGGCCATCCCGGTCTCGGCCCGGTGGGATCCGGTCACCAACCCGCGCGGGGTGAAGTGCAACTCCACCGAGCAGCTGGCCAACCAGATCGGGCGGGACCCGAAGACCGGGTTCGTGCGCAGCCCACTGGACACCACCGGCGTGCAGTACGGCTTGGCCGCGCTGAAGGCCGGGACGATCACCGCGGCGCAGTTCGCCGACCTCAATGCCGCGATCGGCGGCCTCGACCACACCGGAAAGCCGGTGGCGCAGCGGATCGCGGCCGATCCGAAGGCGCTCAGCACGGTCTACGCCGACGACATCGTGAATTCGGCGTCGCAGGGCCTGCGCGAAACGCCGATCATCGACCAGCGGACCGATCTCGACCTCGCCGGGTTCGGCAACGACATCCACACCACCGAGTGGTCTTATGTGATGCGGCAACGGCTTCTGCGGGCCAACGGCACCGCGGGCAACCAGGTCATCATCGAAAACCACGCCACCGCGGCCGAAGCGGCGGCCGCCGGCGGCTACGAGCTCGACGCGATGGACCGCTGGCTCACCGCGATCGACGCCGACGGTTCACACCGGAGTCTCCAGCAGAAGGTGCTGGCGAACCGGCCGCCCGACCTCGGCGACGGGTGCTACCTCTCCGCCGGGTCGCGGATCACGGAGAAGCTGACGTACCCGGCGAGTGGCCAGTGCGGCGCGCTGTACCCGGTGGCGGCCAACACCCGGATGGTCGCGGGGGAGAACCTGGCCCTCGATGTGCTGAAGTGCCGGCTGAAGCCGCTGGACTTCCGGGACTACCCGGTCGCCTTCACCGCAGCCGAGGCGAAGAAGCTGCGGGCGGCGTTCCCCGGCGGTGTGTGCGACTACAGCCGTCCGGGCGTCGGGCAGCACGCCCCGATCGGCACCTGGCTGAGCTACGGTGACGAACGGACCGGGACCACCCCGCCGACGAAGCCGCGGTGACGGACTCGCGAGCCCTCCGCCGTGGTGAGATCGCCGCGTGGCGGAGCGAACGGTTCGGCAGCCGATAGCACGGCGTGGGTTCAGGCGAGCCCCGTCACCGTCAGGTACGCCCGGGTGAGGGGATCGGCCGTCCGTTCGCGGGGCTCGCCGTTGCCTGTCAGGCTTTCGCTCCGGGCGTGGCCATTTGTCACGTCCTGTCGATCCGGTCAGCTGGGCCAGAGCAGAAAGGCGGATGGCTCGCCGATGGAGGACCAGCTCGAACGGTGGAAGCTGCTGCAGCGCGTCGCCGGGGACTACCTGTGGAGATGGGATGTCTACGGGTCGGTGAGGATCGCCGGTCCGCTCCCACCGAGTACGACGACTGGGCTGAGGACCTGGCGAAGGTGCTGGTGGGTGAGCCGACTCGTGAGGCGGTCTACGCCGCGCTCGCCGGGAGGGTCGCCGAAGACGGGTTGAGTCCGGATGCACTCGGGACTTTCGATTTCGACGGTCTGCTCGCCGACATCGGAAACGCGGTCGATTCCGGTCAGGGCGACCGATCCGGTCCCCGGGAGTCGAATCCGTTGCCCGGCAATGAGAACTTCGCCGCGATCGACGGGGTCAGCGGGACGTCGAGACTTCCTTCGACGAGTTCCGTCCGCAGCCGGTTCGTGGCCTTCCAGCCGTCCAGGGCCCGGGCCGGGTCGGCGGCCGAAACCGCCAGGAGCAGCGCGTCCACCAGGAGGAGCTGGCACACCAGGCCGCTGGGCAGCGAGTTCTCCGTGGACGGCGTCACGAGAATCGTGTCCACCCGGTCCGCGAAGTGGCTGGCCAGCATCTCGGTGAGCACCACGATCGGGCAGCCGATCCGGAGGGCTTCGCTGATCGCCACGTCGTGTTCGCGCACGTGGCGCAGCGGTGCGACCAGCACCAGTGCGGAGTCCGGCCGCAGCTGGCCGAGTTCGTCGGCGAAGTTGTAGCCGGTCAGGCCGGTCACCGTCGCGATCCGGCCGATGCGGCGCAGCCCCAGCGCCAGCGAATCGGCCACCGGCAGCGCCGATCCGTAGCCGACGGCCAGCGTGCTCGCCGCCCCGGCGAGGGTGGCGGCCGCCGTTTCGAAAGTCTCCGGGGGGACCGACCGGGGGAGTGCCCGGACGAGCTCGGCCGCGTCCAGGCTGATCTTGGCCAGGAGCTGGCCGCCGTCGTCGGAGCGGGTCAGGTGCTCGGCGAGGGTCTGCTCCGGGTCGCGGACCGGGTTGAGCACCGCGGCGGCCGCGCGGCGCAGCTCGCCGAGGCCGCTGAAGCCCAGCTGCTTGACCGTCCGGATGACCGTCGCGTCGCTGACCTCCGCGCGCCGGGCGATCTCCTGCGCCGAGAAGACCGACGCTTCGGCGGGGTGGCGCGCGAAGAAGTCGACCACCCGGATCCCGCCGGCGCTCAGCTGGTCGCGGACCTGGGCGATGCGTTTCGTGAGCGTGGGTTCCATCTAGTGACCACTAGACATTCTCGAATTCATGAAGTACACACTACATCACCCTGATGGGCGGAGGTAGTGACATGCCACGGACACCCCGGTTGCTCGCGGCGGCGCTGGTCCCGATCTTGATCTTGACCGGCTGTGGGCTGGGTTCGGCGGGTGCCGCCGACCCGGCGCTGGTGACCCGGCCCCACGGCCGCTGCGACCCGGCGATGGCCGCGGCCCTGCCCGCGCCCGTCCGCCAGCACGGTGCGTTCCAGGTCGCGATGGTGCCGGACACGCCGCCGATGGCCTACTACGCCGAGGACGACGCGACGATCGTCGGCTTCGACCGCGACATGAGCCAGGCCATCGCCGACGTGTTCTGCGTCGGCACCGACCCGGTTCCCACCAACATCGACGCGGTCGTGCCCGGGCTCGCGGCCGGGCGCTACGACCTCGTGCTCGCCTCGCTCAGCCCGACCGACGAGCGCCGGAAGAAAGCCGACTTCGTCACCTACTACAACGGTGGACAGGGCTTCCTCGCGAGCCGCAGCACGAACTTCGCGGTGACCACCTACGCGGACCTGTGCGGCCGCGCGGTCGGCGTCGTGGTCGGGTCTGTCCAGCAGGGACAGCTGGACCAGGCGGCCGGCACGTGCGCCAAGGCCGGCAGGCCCGCCTGGCGGCTCAGCCTGTTCCCCAACGGCAACGCGGCGGTGCTGGCCCTGCGCAGCAGCCGCATCGACGTCCTGTACTTCTCGATCTCGCTGACGCAGTACGTCGCGAGCCGGTCGCCCGGCCTGTTCCGGCTGGCCGGGCGGTACAAGCGGGCGATCGTGGCCTTGGGGCTCAAGCGGGACTCGCCGCTGACCGGCGCCGTCCACGAAGCCGTGCGCCGCCTGATGGCCGACGGCACCTACCGCACGATCCTGGGCAAGTGGGGCCTCCAGGAGAACCACCTCGACACCACGGAGATCCTGAAAGGACGGTCCTGAGCATGGTTTCCCTCGACCACGGCACCGAAACGCGGCTGCCGGCCCGGATCATCGGCCGGAGGAGGTACGGCACGTGGGTCGCCGGCGCGGTCGCGGCGGTGGTCGTCGCGCTGCTCCTCGCGTCCGCCTTCACGAACGAGAACTTCTCCTGGCCCGCGTTCGGGCACTACCTCTTCAGCCCCTCGATCCTGCTCGGGCTGGGGCACACCGTCGAGCTGGCCGTGATTTCGATGGCGCTGTCGATCGTCCTCGGGGTTGTCCTGGCCATGATGCGCCAGTCCGCCAACAAGGTGCTGACGACGGCAGCGGGCGCGTACGTCTGGGTCTTCCGCGCGACGCCGTTGCTCGTGCTGCTGCTCCTGCTCTACAACCTGGCCGCGCTGTACCCGAAGCTCTCCCTCGGCATCCCGTCCGGACCCGACCTGTTCGCGGTGGACACCAACACCGTCATCACGGTGGCCGGTGCCGCGATCATCGGGCTGACGCTGCACGAGGCGGCGTACTGCGCGGAGATCTTCCGCGCCGGGCTCATCTCGGTGGGCCGCGGTCAGCGCGAAGCGGCCGAGGCGCTGGGGATGCCCGGTGCACTGGCGCTGCGCCGGATCATCCTGCCGCAGGCGATGCGCGCCATCGTCCCGCCGCTGACCAACCAGTTCGTCAACGTCGTGAAGACGACGTCGATCGTCAGCGTGATCGCGATGCCCGAACTCGTCTACAGCGCGCAGATCATCTACGCGCGCACCTACGAGACGATCCCGCTGCTGCTGGTCGTGACGTTCTGGTACCTCGCCATCACCGCTCTGCTCACCGTCGCCCAGCGACGCATCGAACGGCACTTCAACCGCGGGGAGGCGAGCCAGTGACCACACCCGCGGTGGAGATCCGGAGCGTGCACAAGCTGTACGGCGCCCTGCACGTCCTGCGCGACGTCGACCTGGTCGTCCGGCCCGGCGAGGTCGTCTGCCTGATCGGGCCTTCGGGCTCCGGGAAGAGCACGCTGCTGCGCTGCATCAACAACCTGGAGAAGATCCAGGCGGGCTCGATCCTCGTGGACGGCGGCCTGGTCGGCTACCGGTGGTCCGGCGCCGACCTGCAGGAGGCGACGCCGCGCCAGGCCCGCCGGGCGCGCCGGAACATCGGGATGGTGTTCCAGCAGTTCAACCTGTTCTCGCACTTCACGGTGCTGCAGAACCTGATCGAAGCGCCGGTCCGCGTGCTGGGTGTGCCGCGGCGCGAGGCCCTCGAGCGCGCCGAAGAGCTGCTGGCGAAAGTGGGTTTGTCCGACAAGCACGCGAGCTACCCGGCGCAGCTGTCCGGCGGACAGCAGCAGCGCGTCGCCATCGCGCGCGCCCTGTGCATGAACCCGAAGCTCATGCTGTTCGACGAACCCACCAGCGCACTGGACCCCGAGCTGGTCGGCGAGGTCCTCGACGTCCTGCGCGACCTGGCCGAGGACGACATGACCATGGTCATCGTCACGCACGAAATGGGGTTCGCCCGGCAGGTCGCGGACACGATCGTCTTCATGGACCAGGGCCGGATCGTCGAACGGGGGCCGGCGGACCAGGTCCTCGACGCCCCGCGCGAGGACCGCACTCGCCGCTTCCTCGAGCGGGTCGGCTGAAAGGGAGGAATCGCACGTGCAATCCGTCGAGTACGCCGTCATCGGGGGTGGTGTCGTGGGCACCGCCACCGCGTGGAACCTCGCCCGCCGCGGCGCTGAAGCCGTTCTGCTGGAAGCGGGCGAGCTCGCGTCCGGCGCGTCGGGCGGCCCGGGCCGCCGGGGGGTCCGCGCCGGCGGCCGGGACCTGAGGGAACTGCCGCTGGCGCGGCGCGCGATGGAGCTCTGGCCGGAGCTGGACTCGGCGCTCGGGGCGCCGACCGGCTACCGGCGCAACGGCCTCCTCAGCGTCTACGACGTCGAGGTCGCCGGGGTTTCCGGCTGGCAGAGCGTGCCCGCCCGGGCGCAAGCGCAGCAGGCGGCGGGCATCCCGTGCTCGGTCGTCGACCGCGAGCGGCTGGACGAAATGCAGCCGGGCCTCGCCGGCGACATCCGGGTCGCGCTGTTCACCCCCGAAGACGGCACAGGCGACCACCCGGCGACGACGAGGGCGTTCGCCAAGGCCGCCGGCGAGCTGGGCGCACGCGTCCTCGAGCACACCGCGGCGACCGGGCTCGTCCCGCATCCCGACGGCTCGGTCACGCTGCGCCTGGCCGAGGGCGACGAACTGCGCGCCACCCGCGGGGTGGTCCTCGCGGCCAACCGGGCGGTGCCGCGGTTGCTCGCGGACTCGTTCGGCCTGAGCCTGCCCGTGTGGGAGAAGGCCACTCAGGTCACGTTCGTCGCGCCACCACCGGGTTTCGCCCTGAACCACCAGGTCGGTCACACCCGGCGCGCGCTGTCGGTGAAGCTGACCGACGAGGGCCAGGTGATGCTGTCCGGCGGACGGCCGGGCGGCTGGGACGCGGCGAGAGGCGTCGGCACGCCCGATCCGGCGGTCCTGCGGGCCAGCCTGGCCGACGTGGCCGCCACCATCCCGGCGCTGGGTGGCGCCGAGGTGCTCGCCGTCGACAACAGCCGCGCCGACACCAGCACCATCGACCTGATCCCGGTCATCGACACCGTGCCCGGACACCGCTCGGTGTTCGCCGGCACCGGCTGGAGCGGCCACGGCTTCGCACTGGCCCCGGCGGTCGGCGAGGCGCTGGCGGACTGGGCCCTCGACGGAGAGCGCCCGGAAGCGCTGCGGCCCTTCACCTTCGACCGGCTGGGCGTGAGCTGAGCCCGCCGAACGACCTCGTGGGGCGGGTTCCGCGGCGGGGAACCCGCTGTCCCGCACTGCGGCCGTCCGGCGGGCGGGGGCGTGCGGCCACCCACCTGGGGGAGCGAGGTGGTCCAGGGCAGGTGCCCTGGACCACCGCTCGGGCTACTCGGGCAGCGGGAGGTGGCCGATCACCTGCTGCCCGACGAACGCCGACTTCCGCAGCGCCCGGTAGGCGTACTCGCGCATCGATTCCTCGTAGGCGGCGGTGCCGCCGAGCAGAGTCGTGTCGCCGTGGGCCGCGGCCAGCAGCCGGCTGCCGAGAACGTGTGCGTCTCGCAGTGCCGTGTTGGCACCGATGCCCAGCGCCGGGCTCATCGCGTGGATGGCGTCGCCCATGACGGTCACGGCCGACGGTTCCCAAGTGGCGACCGGCACACAGCTGCGGACGGCGAGGGCTTGCACGGTCGCGGTGTCCCAGAGCCGGACGATCCCCACCAGCGCGGGATGCCAGGTGGCCAGCCGCCGCAGCACGTAGGCTTTCAGCTCGTCCGGTCCGGCGCCGAACAGCTCTGCGTCCGGGAGCATGTGCTCGACCGTCGAGTTGAAGATGCTCAGCGCGTAGTTCTCCCGGGCCTCCTGCCGGAACTCGGGGTCCTGCCGGGTGATCAGGGGCGAGTGCGGGTCGGTGCGGTCCAGGGGGCCGAGGGTGAGCCCGGTGAAGTCGCCGTCGTAGGCCATGGAGAACGCGTTGTACAGCTGCGCCGGGAGCTTCGCCTTGGTCTCCGCGGTGAGGGGGATCTTGGCGGCGATCGATCGGGCACCGAGGTCGGCGACCCGGACCTGCGGCAGCCGTTGGGCTCGCACGGCGGAATTGATGCCGTCGGCCGCTACGAGGAGGTCGGCCTCGGCCGTGCCGCCGTCCTCCAGCAGCGCGGTGACCGTCGAGTCGGGGTTGCTCCGGTAGCCGGTGACCTTGGCACCGAAGTGCACGACGTCTTCGAGGCCGAGGAAGAGGATCCGGCGCAGGGTCGAACGGCACACCGCGAGGTGTTCGGGGATCTCGGCGGGCGCCCCGGTGCCCTTGGACGCGGCCTTGTCGCGTGGCGGGCGCGGGGTGAGCTGTTCGTCGAAGAGCAGCATGTCGTCGTCGGGCATGCCGCAGGTCGCCAGGAACAACTCCCACGACCGCGGTTCCAGTGCGGCGTGCAGGGCGGAGGTTCCGGTCGAATTGATGTGCACCCGGTACCCGGCCTCGCGCGCCGACAGGCCGTTGTCGCGCTCGTAGACGGTCACCTGAATGCCGTGGCGGTGCAGGTAGTGGGCCAGCGTCAGGCCGGCCAGCCCGGCGCCGGCGATGACGATACGGATCTCGGACACAGTGCTCCCAGTGCATAGTCGCTTACTCGGAACACACCGGGGCCTCACCCGTCAGGCAAGGATGTTGCGCGACCGGGGAACTTCGCCGGCCAGCGACCCGGACTACCAACCGGGATGCAGTTTCGTGTGCGGTTCCACCGTAGCCGCGGACCTGTCCGGAACGCACTGTGAGCGTCCACTCTTGGTGCGCCCGTTGACAAGCCCGCTGAGTTCTGGTCAGGGCCGGCCGCGCCTGGTGGTGCCGAGAATCGACTTGGGCTCGGCGCCCGCGGTCACCGAGATCGTTGAGCCCCCGAGGGGAACTAAGTCCTCTCCGCATGAGCAGGACGGCTCTCGTCGGCCGGGGACCGAACCGGGCAGGGTGACGCCTGATCGCGGGCACGACGGCCACGCGAGGAGCCGACTCGTCGCCGTGGACCACCCCGGCGACCGCGGGGGTGGGATGTGACGACAGAGGTGACGGTGACCCGGCCGGTCGTGGTGGGCGTGGACGGCTCCACCTCGGCCACCCAGGCGGTGTGCTGGGCCGCGCGCGAAGCCGTCCGGCGTGACCTGCCCCTGGTGGTCGTGCACGTGTGTGCCCTGGTCCCGGTGGCCGTGCCGTTCGCGGGGGCGCTGGGCGCCTACAAGTACGTGCTGGTGGAGGAAGGGCGGGCCTGGCTCGCCGCGGCCCGGGACGCGGCCAAGGAGGCCGCACCGGAGGTCCGGGTCAGCACGGAACTGACCAACGGCTGGGCCGCCGAGCACCTGATCGGCCGGTCGACCTCGGCGGAACTGCTGGTGCTCGGCTCACGCGGCCTGGGTGGGTTCAGCGGCCTGCTGGTCGGCTCGGTCGCGGTGGCGGTGGCTTCCCACGGGCACTGCCCGGTCGTGGTCGTCCGCGAGGCCGATGCTGCGACCGGAGCGCCGCAGGACGGCCCGGTGGTGGTCGGCGTGGACGAGTCCCCGGCCGGCGCGGCGGCAATCCCGTTCGCGTTCCAGGCCGCCGCCACCCGCGGTGTCCCGCTGCTGGCCGTGCACACCTGGATGGACCAGGCCATCGCCATCGCCTGGGAGTCCTCGCTGGCGACGAACTGGGGACAGGTCCGGGACGAGCAGTTGCGGTTGCTGGAGGAGCGGCTCACTCCGTTCCGGGGCCGGTATCCCGATGTGCCGGTCCAGCTGGAGATCGCCACCGACGGGCCCGCGCGCACCTTGCTGGGCCACGCGCACACGGCCCAGCTCGTCGTGGTCGGATCTCGCGGCCGGGGCGGCTTCCGCGGCCTGCTGCTGGGCTCGACCAGCCAGGCGCTGATCCACCATGCGACCTGCCCTGTCGCCGTCGTCCCCCCGGCCCGGCCGTGAAGCCCGCCTGAAGAGAGCGGGCGGAGCGCGGCGCGGCCGAGCCCGGCGACCCGGCTCGGCCGCTGTCATTCCGCGGGGACGATGAGCCCGTAGTGGCCGTCGTAGCGGTGGTAGAGCACGGCGCCGCGGCCGTGTTCGGCGTCGGTGTGGAACAGGAACGGCAGTCCGAGGTCGTTGAGCCGGACGATCGCCTCGGCGGTGGACAGCAGCGGTGCCGGCTGTGCGCTGATCGTCAGGGGGAGCCGGAACCGGGCCAGTTCGCCTGCCGCGGGCGGGGTGAGCAGGGCCAGCCGGAATCCGGTGGCGCCGGCGCGGTAGAGGACGGCGTCGCGGCCGGTGCCGGCTTCGGTGAACAGCTGGAATTCGTGACCGAGCCGGCCGAGGTCGACGGCGGCTTCGTCGACGGTGCAGGGGTGCGGGGTGTACGAGAAGTGGGGGATGGTTTCGCGGTCTGCTTCCGGTCGCGGGTACCAGCTGTCGTGGCGGGCGGGTTCGGACTGGTGCCGCCACTCGTGCGGTTCGGTGGCGGGCATGCGGCCACGGCGGGCTTCCCAGTGTTCGGCCGCGCGTTCCAGCCGGTGTGCCAGCCGGTCCTCGAGCCGGTCGATCGCTTCGGTGGAGTTTTCCCCGTCGGCGTGGGCGTGCACGAGCCGGCCGTCGACGTCGATGTCGGCGTGCGCTGTGACCGGGTAGGGCACGGCGGGATCGGGGTGGCGGGTCAGCCGGACGTGCGCGGAGAGCACGGGACCGTGGGCGAGGTGGAGCAGGGCGCCGATCTTGCGGCGGGCGTAGTCGGGTGCGTGGGACAGTTCGCGTCCGTCGGTGCTCACTTCGACGGTGACGGCGCTGGAGGTCCGGGGAGGAGTCACTGCTGCCATCCTTTCGGTGGGGATCCGTCGTACCTCCTGGGTACGACGGATCCCAGGTCGGCTGAAAGGGCCGAAGGACACCTGTGCGCGGCACTTCCGCCCTGTGCAGGGCACAAGCGTTGCCACCGAAGACTTTGTGCTCTTGTGGGAAGCTCCGTGGCCCGGGTGCACTGGGGAGATGCTGGTCACGGGTACCTCTCTCGCCGACGGTCGCTACCACCTGTCGAGCCGGTGTGGTGCCACCCGTGCCGGTGCCGAGTTCTGGTTGGCCCACGACGCAGCGGACGCGCGGGACGTCGCGGTCACCGTGCTCACCGCCGGCCCCGACGGCCACCCCTTCGGCGAAGGTGCACGCGTGCTGGAGCACGCCCGGCTGACCGCGGCGGCCGCGGAACCGGCCGTGGCACCCGTACTCGACGTTCTCGGTCCGGACGAGGAGCCCGGCGGCGGGGCGGTGGGCCTGGTCGTCGCCGCGTGGACGCCCGGCCCGGAGGTGCTCGAGGCCGTGCGACGCGCTCCGGTCCCGCCCGAGCGGGCCTGCCGGATGCTGCTCCCGTTGGCCACCGCGGTCGACCACCTCCACCACCGCGGCCTGCTCGCCGGAATCGACTGTCCACAACGGACCAAGGTCGGGCCGGACGGCGCGCTGGTGCTGGCCTTCCCCGGGCCGGCGCCGACCGCGACGCAGCGGGAGGACGTCTTCGGCCTGGGCGCGCTGCTGTACTCGCTGATCGTCGGCCAGTGGCCGGCTCCCGGCGCGGCCGAATGCCTGCCCGACGCCGTTCCGGAGCCGTTGCGGCTCGCGGTGCAGTTGAGCCTCGGCTGCCCCGGGCTGGGCGAGATCCACACGGCCACGCCGCTGCTGGAGGCGATGGCGGACTTCGAGTCCGGTGCTCTCGGCGCCGAACCGCCCGCTGCCCGCCGCGTGCCGGCCCGGTCTGCCGACCCGACCCGGCCCGTGCGCGCCGGTCACCGCACCCGGTACTCGATGCTCACCACGATCCTGGCCATCGCGGTCGTGGTGCTCGTCGCCGGTGGGGTGACGCAGGTGAGCGGGCTGTTCGACCGTGCCCCGGCCGGAGCCCCGGAGCCCGCGTCTTCGCCGGCGCCGACGGCGGTCCGGCCGCGTCCCGCCCCACCGCCGGCCCCGTCTTCGACGACGCCGGCCGCTCCCGCGCCGGTCCGGCCCGACAGCGTGACCGTGTACAGCGTGACCGGAAGCCCCGACCACCCGCGCGAGGCCGGGCTGGCCGTCGACGGTGATCCGGCGACCGCGTGGCCCACCGACCAGTACCGGGAGCAGTTCCCGAAGTTCGCCCCGGGGGTCGGGCTGCTGGCCGGCTTCGGGCGTCCGCTGCGGGTGCGCGAGGTGGACGTCTCCTCACCCAGCGCCGGATCGGTGGTGGAGATCCGCGTCGCAGCCTCGGCACCGGCCGCCCTTGCCGATACCGTCCCGCTGGCGACCGCGACGCTGGCATCGGGCACGACCAGGATCCCGGTGCCACCCGGTCCGGCGAGTGCGGCCGTGCTGGTCTGGCTGGTCCACCTCGCGCCCGGCCCGGGCGGCTACCAGGACCGGATCCAGGAGATCACCTACCTGGGCGACACCGGCTGAGCGGGGACCCGGTGGCTCACCCAAGGCCGCTCACGCGGCCAGGTCGCGGCGGCGGAACCCCACGACGGCCACGGCGGCGAGCACGACGGTGGTGAGCAGGGCGACCAGGACCGCGGGCGCGGAGACGCCGTTCCGGAGCGGGTCGTGCCCGATGTACTGGAAGAACGGGGAGATCTTCCGGGCGGGTTCCAGCCAGGACACCACCGGAGCCAGGCCGTTGAGCACGTACGCGACGACGGCGACCACCGCCGGGATCGCGCGGCTGGCGCCGCCGTGCCCGGTCAGGCCGCCGATCGCGGCGGCGAGCGCGCCGAAGACGAGGGCCAGCAACGCCATGTGGAGCATCGCGGCCGCGACGTTGCCGGCGGGCAGCGTGAGCCCAGCGAGACGGCCTTCGAGCACCAGGGCCAGCCCGGCGACCAGGGCGAGCAGCAGCGTGCCCACGACGAGAGCGCCGAACTTCTCCAGCACGACCCGGGTCCGGCTGACCGGGTTCGCCATGAGCAGTTCGAGGGTGTGCCGGTCCTCCTCGCCCGCGATGCCCGCCGCGCCCGTGGTGATCGCGTAGATCAGCAACAGCATCGGCCCCATGAACGAGAGCAGTTCGACCTGCACGTAGCCGGTCGGCGTGGACATGTCCGCGCCGGACGCGGCGAACAGCGCGCGCATGGCTTCGGGCATGTTCTGCAGGAACTGGCCCATGGTCGGCTGGTCGCGGATGCTGGGCCAGAGTGCCACGTACATGGCCACGAGCAGGAGCAGGCTCACCGACCACGCGAGCAGGCCGCGTCGCTGGTCGTGCAGCGTCTTGAGCAGGATGTCACGCAGCATCGTCGGCACCGGATCCGTAGTAGGTCAGGAACGTCTCTTCGAGGTCGGCCTCGACGCACTCGAAGTCCAGCAGCCGGTGCCGGGCGATCTCCTTGACGAGCGCGTCGAGGGCGAGTTCGGGCGCACTGCAGGTGAGTACGCGGCCGGCGACCGCGACGTCGCGCACGTCCGGCACCGCGGCGAACGTGGTCGCCGGGACGTCTTCGGCGAACCGGGCGCGGATGTGGTGCAGCGATTTCGCCCGCAGGTCGTCGACGCGGTCCACCGTGACCAGGCGACCGGCGCGCAGCACCCCGATCCGGTCGGCCACCCGCTGCACCTCGGCGAGCACGTGCGAGGAGAACAGCACGCTGCCACCCGTGGTCGTGTGTTCGCGCAGCAGGGCGTGGAACTCGTGTTGCACCAGGGGATCCAGGCCACCGCTCGGTTCGTCGAGGATCAGGACGCGGGGCTCCGACATCAGGGCCAGCACCACGGCCAGCTTCTGCCGGTTGCCCTTCGACAGCGACCGCGTGGGCCGGTCCAGGTCGAGGTCGAGCCGGCCGGCCAGTACGGTCGCCCGTTTCTCGCCCGGGTCGCCGCGGAGGTGCCCGAAGTAGGCCACGTGCTGGCGGCCGGTCAGGCGGTCGTACAGCCTCGTCTCACCCGGCACGTAGCCGACGACCCGGTGCACCGCCACCGCCTCCCGCCACGAGTCCATGCCGAGCACCCGCGCGGCTCCGGAGGTGGGGCGGATCATGCCCATCAACAGGCGCAGCGTGGTCGTCTTCCCGGCCCCGTTGGGGCCCAGGTAGCCGAACACCTCGCCCGGATCGAGGGCGAAACTCACTTCGCGCAGAGCCGTGGTCCGCCCGTATGCCTTGGTGAGACCTTCAACCTGGATCGCCGGTTCGCCAGCCATCGGCCCAGGATGTCCGGGCGGACGCCGATCCCGTAGAGGACTGCGGCCCGCACGCGAGGGCGGAGGTCCTCGGTTCGGGTGACCTACGTCCCCGGTTTCCTCCTCGGCGGGCGGCCTGCCGCCGCCGAAGTGCGGGGTGGAACTGCTGGGCGACGAGGGTCTCGCGGTCGCGTGCCTGAGTACAGGGGCGTGCGGGGCAGCAGGCGCAGCCCGCGCGGGGGTGGGGGCCGAGCGCAGCGCGTCGAGGTCGTCGGCGCGGTGCATCCGGGCGGGCGTGAGGCCTTCGCCCCGGGCGTCCAACGCCTGCGCGGCCGACCCCGGCGGGCTGTTCGGTCAGGTGCTGGCGGCCGGCCGGAACGCCGGCACGTCGGCGACCGAGACTCGCACTGTCACCCTCGAGGTCTCCCCGATGCGGCCGCGAGCAGGAAAATCCCGCCGCCGACCAGCACCGGAATGCCCACGGTGACGGCGCCGGACGCTGTCAGCAGCGTGCCCACGGCCAGCAGCAGCCATCCCGCGCGCACCGGCCGGCGCAGGCCGAGAACACCGAGCGGCACGGCGACCGCGAACCCGGCGATGAAGGCGGCGGGGCCGGCCCTGAAGCCGAACAGCGCATCCGCCACGACGAACAGCGCCACCGCCACCGCGACGACCGTGAGCACCCCGGCCGCCGCTCGCGGCCACCGGGCCGCGCAGAACGTCAGGACGGCCATGGGGACCGACCACGACAGTGTGAGCAGGACGCCCGGCGCTCCGCCCGGGTCGAGCATGGTCTCGCCGACGATGAACAGCGCGCCGAACGCGGCGAACGCCATCAGCACGCCGAACGCAACGTACCTGAGCACCCGTTCCGTACCCGCCATGCGCATACCTCCGAGCAGGAGGATCCTCCCGCGGCAGTGCCCGGCACAGGGATCGAAGGCCTTCGCGCGGAACGGCTTCCGAGGACTTTCGGCTCTTCCGCCCGGATCCGTTGGAGACCAAAGACGCACGCGACAGGACCAACGACCATGGTGTGCCCCCTGGGCTGGGCGCATTGTCGGTTATGGCCGGGTACTGAGCGGCCGCGCCTGCTCGCGGGAAGGAGGCCGGATGACCATCGACCACCCGCCGGCTCCGGTTCCGGCTCGGGCCTCCCGCCGCACGACCACCCACGAGGAGAAAGGGGTTTCCTCATGAACTGCCTGCAATGCCTGGTCCTGAACCAGAAGGACACCCCGGCGGTGGTGGTGTGCCACGACTGCGGCGCGGCCGTCTGTCTCCAGCACGCCTGGATCAGCCACACCCCCGGCCACCCGGCCGGCCTGGTCCCCGGTGAGCCTGCCGGTCGCACCCTGCGCTGCAACGTCTGTGCCGCCGGCCACCGGCGGGAACACCCCGCGGCCGATCCGGTCCTGGTCGCCGCGCACCCCTGCGCCGACGACCCCACCTGCCTGTGCTGAAGGGGAGCCGGCACTGAGTGCGGCCTCACCATGGGTCGGCGGCCAGCGGCACCCCTCGAAGTCAGGGGAGTACGGCGGTGATCCAGTGGAGCGCGGGTGAGCTGATCCAATTCACGATGAGGCTGATGACGAAAGCGAGGACGAGTCCCCACAGCCATTGGCGGGTACTCGTCTTCGCCTGGTCTTCGAACTTGCCCGGAATCGTGGCGACGCGGATGTCCTCTTGGGGATCTTCATAGGGTTTGCGTGCCTCGTGGTACTTGGCTTCGGCTTTTGCCTTGGCCAGTTGGTCGGCTCGGTTCCGCAGGTCCTGCTGGAGCTGCCGGACGAGCTTTCCGGCTTGGTCGAGTGCGGCTTCTGCCTGTTGTATCCGGTCCTGGAACAGTGAACCGGTGGTGACGAGCCGGTCCAGTTCGTCGGTCTCACGGTCGGATCGCGGGTACATGGCGGGAATCACCTGCCCGGTGGGAAGCCCGCGAAGCGGGGCCGTCGAAGGTCGCTCGCGGTGGGGCCGCGCCGGCGTTCTGACGTTTCACTCATGCTCTTCCTCGTCGACCCGTCGGTCAGCTCACGATGCGGCTGCGGCTGGGGTGGTTGCGGTGGTGGGGGTAGGGGTGCCGGCGGTAGTGGGCGGCCGGCAGGTCCGATGGCTTGCGCTTGCTCGTCCGGAGCCGGTGCGCTCTTCTCGTGTTTTCCTGCAGTGCCCTCAGCGCGGCGAAGACGTCCGGCTCCCAGAACGCCTCCCGCCAGTTGTGGGACCGCAAGATCGAGTAGCAGGTGGCTTCGTCGAGGAGCGGGCCTCGGCCGGCTTCGGTTGGCTTGCCGGCGAGCCTGATCCCGAAGAAACTCGTGCCCTTGAGATTCGCGCCTTCGAAACGGGCGGAGCGCAGATCGGCTCGGTTGAGGATGGCACCCTGCAGCCTGGCGCCGGTGAACGAAGCGTCTCGCAGATCTGCTCCGGCGGAACCGCCGCGCGAGGCGAAGCGCGCCGCGGTGAGGTTGGCGAAGCTGAAGTCGGCTCCCCTGGCCCTGAGGCCGCCGACGAGGACCACCTCGTCGAGGTTGGCGCGCCTCAACGAAGCGCCTTCGAGCACGGTGCGCTCGCCCCTGGCCCGCCACAGGCAGCATCCGGTGAGATCGGCGCGGCCGAGCTCGGTGTCGGTGAGGTCCGCTTCGGCCAGTTCGAGGTCGGAGAGGTCGACCTTGGGCAGGTGCGCCCACGCGAAGTCCACCGCCAACCGGTCCGGCTCGAGCAGCAACTGCCGGGCCGCGAGCTGGAAGACCTGGACGAAAGCGTGCGTCACGGCCGGCTCTTCCGGCCCGCACAGCTGCAGGTAGGACAAGGCGAACCGATAGGTCTGCTCTCGGAAATGGGGCGCGTTCGGTTCGCGCAGGAACGAGATGAGTTCGGCCGCCGCGCCGGCCCGCGAGCCGGCATCGCGTGCCTTCGCCGCGGTCACGACCTCCGCGAACCGGGTGTCGAACCGGCGGATGCGTTCCTGCTCCTTCTCCCGGACTGCGGCCTTCTCCCGGGTCGCCCGCTCCTGACGTTCCTTGACCTGCTCGTCGGCCCGGGCCGCTCGCTGGGTGTTCAGCTGGTACATGCCGGCGGCCAGCCCGCCGATTGCGACGATCAACGGGGTGAGTGCGGCCAGAGCGGTATTGTTGCCCCGGAGGATCACCCACGCGGAGGCGACCAGGCCGGCGACAACGGTCACGAGGTAGGCGGCCATGACGACCCAGAACAGCGAGTCGGTCCGCTTCGCCGGAGGTTCGCCTGCGACCGGTGGGCCGGCCGGCGGCGGGACCGCTGCCTCGGCGGGAGCCGAACGTGGATGGACGGATCGGTTCACGAAGGACCGCGATGGTGACATCCCCGTCCTCCGCTGCGCTCTCACGTCCGTCCACGTTCCCCCGACAAGAGCTCGGACGGGCCTGCTACTGCCCGCTCAGCGTCCGTTCGCCCGCCTAGCCTGTGCCGCAGCACGCCGTGCCGGCCGGGGACGGCACGGGGAACTATCTGGGACTATCAGCTCGGAACTCTTCAGCCCGAGAACCGCTCGCGCGGCTGACGCTCCTGCTCCTTTTCCTGGCTGCGCAAGCAAGGCTGCCATGTCGGGCGGATCCGTCCCAGGGACGGAAGTCGTTGCTCGCGAGGGCCGTACGCCCTCCGATCGGAGGGCCGTGGTGGGGACTTTCGGCTCTTCGTCCCCTGCGCCGGCCTGGCGCAGGCTGCCGTCGAGACGGGATCGCACCCATGGATGAGCGCGCCGCGATCGAGCTGATCGAGCGGGCCCGCGCCGAGACTGCGCGGCTGGCCGCCTCGCTCGCGCGGCAGCGGGACGGGATCGTCGAGGCCTCGGAGTTCACCAGCAACGACGACGAGCACGACCCGGAAGGCGTCACGATCGCCTTCGAACGGGCGCAGGTCCAGGCGCTCCTGCGCCAGGCCCAGGACGACCTCGTGAACCTCGACCGCGCCGCCGAGCGGGTGCGTGCCGGTGTCTGGGAAACCTGCGAACGCTGTGGCGGTCCCATCGCCGAAGAGCGGCTGGCCGCCCTCCCGGCGACGCGGATCTGCATCGCCTGCGCGAAGAAGGTGCGCTGAGCTGATCGAGTGTCTTCTTCGGCGTCACCGGACAGGATCGACGCCGTTTCTTGTTTCCCCGCGAGGATGGTTGTAGACAGTCCCTCGGCTGATTGAAACGTTTTATAACGTCAGGAGACGTTCATGCGCCGGTCGGGAACCTCGACGAAGAGACGGGCCGTCGCCGTCGTGCTCGCGCTCGCCGCGGCGGTCCTGCCCGCCACGACCGCGACGGCGGAGCCCGCGCACGGCGGCCCGCTGCCACCGACCGCGCTGCGCGCCGACGGCCAAGCGTCGGACGCCCTGGTCGGCGGTCCGCGGCCGACGCTGGCCTGGACGGTGAACGACTCCGGACGCGCGGAAACCCAGACGGCGTACGAAATCCGCGTCGACGGCCCGCGGTCCCACTGGGACTCGGGACGCGTGGAGTCGGCGAATTCGGTCGATGTCGCCTATACCGGACCCGCCCTCGGCAGCGACCGCACCTACCAGTGGTCGGTGCGGACCTGGAACAGCGGGGGCCGCCCGTCGCCGTGGTCGGCGCCCGCCCGCTTCGACACCGGCCTGCTGCAGCCGGCCGACTGGTCGGCGTGGTGGCTGCAGGTCGACGACGGCGCGCTCGTCCGGGGCGGCTTCGACGTCGCCAAGCCCGTCGCCCGCGCCCGGCTGTACTTCGGCGCCCAAGGCGTCGCCGAGCCGCACCTCAACGGCACCCGCGTCCAGCCCGGGCAGGTGCTCGACTCCGCCGTCACCGACTACGCCGCCCGCGTGCTCTACCGCGACCTCGACGTCACGAAGCTGCTCAAGCCCGGCCGCAACGCACTCGCGTTCATGGCCGGGAAGGGCCAGTACACCGGGCGCCCGGCGCTCGTCGCGCAGATCGACGTCACCTACACCGACGGCTCGACCGAGCGCTTCGGCACCGGAACCGACTGGAAGGCCCACGCCGGCCCGGTGACCGGCGACGACTTCTACTACGGCGAGACCTACGACGCCCGCAAGGAGATCGCGGGCTGGGACACGGCGGGGTTCGACGCCGGCGCCTGGCCCGCCGCGCACGCCGTCGCCCCGGCGTCCCACCGCCAAAGCCTGGCGCAGGGCAAGCCGGTGACGGCCTCGGACACGACGACCTGCTGCGGCTGGTCCCCGGCGGCCGCGACCGACGGCATCGACGGCTCGATCGACGCGTCGGAGGGCTACCACTCGGCCATCGGATCCACGGCCGACACCACGAAGTGGGCGCAGGTCGACCTCGGCTCGGCGCAGAAGATCGGCTCGGTGGCGCTGTTCCCGGCCCGGCCGACCAACGACCCGGCCGGGGACTTCGCCGGCGCCGGGTTCCCGGTGCGCTACCGGGTCCAGGTCGGCGACGACCCGGCGTTCGCCACCGCGACGACCGTCACCGACCGCACGGACGCCGACCAGGCCAACCCGGGCACCGCGGCCGTCACCCTGCCCGCGGACGTCACCGGCCGGTACGTCCGGGTGACCGCGGCGAAACTCGCCTGCGTGGGCACCAGCTGCACGTTCCGGCTGGCCGAAATCGGCGTCTACGGCCCGAACTCCGCGGTGGTCAGCAGCGGCGTCACGCAGCTGCAGGCCGACATCACCCCGCCGACCCGGATCGTCGCGAACCACGACCCGGTCAAGGAAACCCGGCCCGCGCCGGGCGTGCGCGTCTACGACTTCGGCCAGAACCGCACCGGCCAGGTGACGCTGCGGGCCGCCCGGCCCGCCGGGACGACGGCGTCGCTGAAGAAGGGCGAGATCCTCGACGCGAACGGCCGCGTCACGACCGCGAACATCAGCTTCGACGGCTCCGAACCACCCCGCCAGACCGACCACTACACGTTCAGCGGCGCCGGCACCGAGACGTACCAGCCGCACTTCAACTACGCCGGCCTCCGCTACGCCGAGCTGACCGGCGTCCCGGACGACGCCGCCGTCACCTTGACCGCGCAGGAGATCCACACCGATGTCGCCTCGACGGGCCGGTTCGGCACCTCGGACCCGGGCCTCGACAAGATCCAGGCCGCCGTCACGCAGACGCAGCTGAACAACCTCGAGTCGATCCAGATGGACTGCCCGACCCGGGAACGCCACGGCTGGCTCGGCGACGCCGTCGACTCCGACCAGGAGGCGATGGCCAACTTCGACATGCAGGCGTTCTACACGAAGTGGCTCGGCGACATGGTCACCAGCCGGAACGCCGACGGCAGCCTGCCCTCGGTCGCGCCGGTCAACGGCCGCACCGACTGGCTCACCGACCCCGCGTGGGGCACCGCGTACCCGCAGATCATCTGGGACTCCTACACCCAGTACGGCACCGCGCAGCTGCTCGCCACGCACTACGACCACGTCAAGGCGTGGGTCGACTACCTCGGCACGATCAGCGACGCCGACCACGTCGTCGTCACCCCGCCGACGTCCTGGGGCGACGACTGGCTCTCGACGGTCAGCACCCCGCACGGCTACTTCCAGACCGGCTTCTCCTACTCCGACGCGACGCTGCTCGCGAAGATGGCGGGCGTCCTGGGGAGACAGGCCGACGCCACCAAGTACGGCGCGCTCGCCGGGCAGATCGCCACGGGCTTCCTCAAGCGCTTCTACTCCGCCGACACCGGCGTCTTCGGCACCGGGACGCAGCTGTCCTACGCCCTGCCGCTCGTGTTCGGGCTCGTCCCGCCCGGCCGCGAGCAGGCCACGGTGGACCGCCTGGTCGCCGACGTCGCGGCGCACCAGAACCACGTCACCACCGGCTTCGTCGGCACCACGCTCGTGTTCCAGGCGCTCGGCAAGTACCAGCGCAACGACGTCGCGCTCGCCATCGCGCAACGCACCGACTACCCGAGCTTCGGCTACATGGTCAACCAGGGGCCCGGGACCATCTGGGAGAAGTGGGACAACTCCTCGGCGCCGGACGGGACGTCGTCGAAGGACCACATCGGGCTCGGCGGCGCGATCGGCCAGTGGTTCCAGCAACAGCTCGCCGGGATCCAGCCCGGCGCGCCCGGCTGGCGCGAGTTCACCCTCGCCCCGGCCGTCGCCGGGAACCTCACCCACGTGACGGCGCAGCAGCAGACCGTGCGGGGGACCGTCGTCAGTTCCTGGCAGCGCGACGGCAGCACGCTCACCTACCACGCCACGGTTCCCGTCGGCGCGAAGGCGACGATCCGGCTGCCGCTGCTCGGCGGCAAGCAGTCGTCGGTGCGGGAGAACGGGCGGACGATCTTCGCCGAGGGCCACGCCGCCCAGCCGGACCCCGGGCTGACCGTCGGCCGCGCCGACGACGAGACGCTCACCCTGACCGCCGGCTCGGGTGACTACACGTTCACCGTGACGCCGCCGCGCACGCCGTTCACCCGGCTCACGCTCACCCCGGGCACCCCGGCCGCGATCACCGCGGGTGGCAGCGGGGACATCCCGGTGGTCGTCGAAGGACGGTCCACCGTGGCCGGTCAGGCCACCCTCGGCGCCCAGGTGCCGGCGGGCTGGACCGCGACGGCGACCCCGGCCGGGGTCCCGTTGACCCCGGCCACGTCCGAGACTCCGGGGAGCGTGCGGATCACCGTCCCCGCCGGCGCCAAGAGCGGGCTGTACCCGGTGACGCTGACCGTGAAGCCACCGCGCGGCGACGCCGTGAAGACGACCGTGAACGTGCCGGTCTTCGGCAGCTGGGCGAGCGGCACGACGGCTTCGGCGTCGAGTGAGCACGCGCCGAACGTCGTCGACGGCGCCACCCGCACCTACCTGGCGTCGAACGCGATCGACCACGACCTGGCGACGTTCTGGAACGACGACACCGACAGCCGGTACCCGGACACGCTCACCGTCACGGCGCCCGCCGCGACCGCGCTGACCGGCGTCGGCTTCGCCTCCCACCCGGACGGCGTCCCGACCGACTTCACCGTGCAGACCTGGGACGGCACCCAGTGGGCCGACCAGGTCCACGTCACCGGCAACACCGCCGTCCACCGGTGGATCCCGTTCCCGGCGCCGGTGACCACGACCCAGGTGCGGATCGCCGTCGCGGCCGCACAGAACAGTTTCACGAGGATCGCGGAGGTGACGCCGTGAAGTGGCGTGGAGCAGCCCTGATCGCGGCCGTGCTGATCACCGGCACGACCGTCCCCGCGGCCGCGGAGGCCGCACCCGCTTCGTCGTCCCCGTGTCCCTGGGTGGGGTCCCCCGCGCCCGTGGACAAGCGGGTCGCGCAGGTCCTCGGGCAGATGACGCTCGACGAGAAGATCGCGATGGTGCACGGCACCGCCACCGGCGGCTACACCGGCCGGGTCGCGGGCAACGACCGGCTGTGCATCCCCTCCTTGAAGATGGAGGACGGTCCGCTCGGCGTGAACCTGGGCAACACCACCCAGCTGCCCGCCGCGTCCGCCGTCGCCGCGTCGTTCGACGCGGGGCTGGCGAAGACCTACGGGTCGGTGATCGGGGCCGAGGACAGGACGAAAGGCGTCGACGTCGACCTCGGCCCGACCATCAACATCGTCCGCGACCCGCGCTGGGGCCGGGCGTTCGAGTCCTACAGCGAGGACCCGTACCTGGCCGGGCGGATGGGCGCGGCCGACATCGACGGCGTCCAGTCCCAGGGCGTGATGGCGCAGGTGAAGCACTGGGCCGTCTACAACCAGGAGGCCAACCGCAACAGCACGGCCGACAACGCGGTGATCGACGACCGGACCGTGCACGAGATCTACACGAGCGCGTTCGGCACCGTCGTCGCGCAGGCCAGGCCGTCGTCGGCGATGTGCTCGTACTCCTCGATCAACGGCACCTACGCCTGCGAGAACCCGTACCTCAACGACATCCTCGAGCAGGACTTCGGGTTCGACGGCTTCATCACCTCGGACTGGGGTGCCACGCACAGCACGGCCGCGTCGGCGAACGCCGGGATGGACATGGAAATGCCCGGCCAGGACTTCTTCGGCACCGCGCTGAAGACGGCCGTCCAAAATGGACAGGTGCCGCGGTCCCGGCTGGACGACATGGTCACCCGCATCCTGCGCGAGGAGTTCCGCTTCGGGCTGTTCGACCACCCGTCGCCCGACACCCCGGACGCGGCGGCCTCGACGGGCGCTCATCTGTCGGTGGCGAAGAAGGCCGCCGAAGACGGCACGGTCCTGCTGAAGAACGACGGCTTGCTGCCGCTGGACGCGCACAAGCTGCACTCGGTCGCGGTGATCGGCGACGGCGCGGGCAAGAACACGCTCAGCTCCGGCGGCGGCAGCGCGCACATCGCCGGCACCGGCACGGTCACGCCGTTCGACGGCATCAAGGCGCGGGCGGGCTCCGGCATCGACGTCGAATACGCGCAGGGCAACCTCGGCACGGGCAGCGCGTTGCCGCCGATCGAGAGCACCTACCTCAAGCCGCCGTCGGGTACCGGCACCGGCTTGCAGGGCGACTACTACGCGAACACCGACTCCTCCGGGACGCCGGTGGTGACCCGCACCGATCCGCAGGTGGCGTTCACCTTCACCGGCGCGCCCGCCCCCGGCGTGCCCGCGACGAACTTCTCGGCCAGGTGGACGGGCACCCTCACCGCACCCGTGACCGGCACATACACCCTCGGCCTGACCAGCGACGACGGCAGCCGGCTGCTCGTCGGCGGGCAGCAGGTGATCGACAACTGGGGTGACCACGGCGCGGCCACCAAGACCGCGCAGGTCCCGCTGACCGCGGGGCAGCCGGTGTCGGTCGAGGTCGACTACTACCAAGCCGGCGGGGACGCCTCGGTGAGCCTGGGCTGGCTGCCGCCGGGGGAGGACCTCCTCGGGCAGGCGGCCGCGCTCGCCGCGAAGTCCGACGTCGCGGTCGTCTACGCCAACGACTACGAGTCCGAGGGCGGCGACCTCGCCGACATCGACCTGCCCGCCGACCAGGACAAGCTGATCGACGCCGTCGCGGCGGCCAACCCGAACACCGTCGTCGTGCTCAACACCGGCTCCGCGGTGACCATGCCGTGGCTGGCGAAGGTCAAGGGCGTCTTCGAGGCGTGGTACCCGGGCCAGGAGGCCGGCCACGCGATCGCGTCACTGCTCTTCGGTGACGTCGCGCCGTCGGGCAAGCTGCCGGTGACCTTCCCGGCCTCGCTCGGCCAGGTCCCCGCGTCCACGCCGGAGCAATGGCCGGGTGTCGACGGCAAGGTCCGGTACTCCGAAGGCCTCGACGTCGGCTACCGCTGGTACGACCGGAAGAACCTGACCCCGTTGTACCCCTTCGGGTTCGGGCTCTCGTACACGAGCTTCCGGTTCTCGAACCTGAAGGTGGACGGCGACACGCTGCGGGAGAACGGCCGGATCTCGGTCAGCGCCGACGTCACGAACACGGGGTCACGGCGTGGTGCCGAGGTCGCCCAGCTGTACCTGAGCGATCCGGCGTCCACCGGGGAGCCGGTGAACCAGCTCAAGGGCTTCCAGAAGGTGGATCTCCAGCCGCACCGGACGCAACGGGTCCGGTTCGAGCTGACCGCGCAGGACGCGTCGTACTGGAGCACCGACGCGCACGCGTGGGAGCTGGGCGTCGGCAGGTACACCGTCCGCGTCGGCGACTCGTCGCGGAACCTCCCGCTGGCGGGCGGGTTCCGCGTCGACCACACGACGGGGCCGCGGTTCACGAAGGTGGCCGCGCCCGCGATCGCGGCGCCCGGCAAGACCCTCTCGGTGACGACCACCTTCACCAACGGCGCCACCGAAGCCGTGCACGACGCGACGACGAGCCTGGCCGTCCCGGCGGGCTGGACGGCGGGCCCGCGCACCCCGGCCTCCTTCCGGACGGTCCGGCCGGGGGAGTCGGTGGCGACGACCTGGTCGGTGACGGCCGGCGCGTCGGCGGCGCCCGGTCCGGCCTCGGTGTCCGCCACCACCCGGTATGCCGGCGGCAGTGTCCGCGCAACGGCGACCACGCAGGTCGCCTACCCGAACCTGGCCGCGGCGTACACGGACGTCGGCGTCACGGACGACGCGGACCCGGCGCCGGGCAACCTCGACGGCGCGGGCTTCAGCTTCTCCGCCCAGGCCCTCGCCTCGGTGGGCATCCACCCCGGCGGCCCGGTGACGAGCGGCGCGGCGACGTTCACCTGGCCGGACGTCCCGGCGGGCCGGCCCGACACGGTGACGACGGCCGGCCAGAGCGTCACGGTGAGCGGCGCGGGATCGGCGCTGGCGCTGCTGGCGGCCGGCACGAACGGCACCCAGAGCGGCCCGGTGACGGTGACGTACACGGACGGCACGACGTCGACCTCGACGGTCACGGTCGCGGACTGGTACGCGAACCAGGCGGTGGCGGGCTGCGTGCTGGTGGCGACGACGCCGTACTGGAACCGGCCCGCGGGCAGCACGTATCCGCACGACCAGAAGGTGAGCCTCTACGCGGCGTCGGTCCCGCTGACGGCGTCGAAGCAAGTCGCGTACGTGACACTGCCGGTGAACAAGCAGCTGCACGTCTTCGCGACGGCGTTCACGGGGTGAAGCCGCCGCACCGGTGTCAGTGTCCGCCGCCGAGGCGGTACTCCGCGTTCACCAGGTCGAGGAGTTCGGCCACCGACGTCTCGCCGGCGAGCCGGTCGAAGGTGATTTCGCCGTGCTGCAACAGGTTCACCCGGTCGCAGACGTCCATCACCTGCCCGTAGTTGTGGGCGATGAGGATGATCGCGATGTCGCCGCGGCGCTTCAGCTCCTGCAGCACGCGCAGGATCACGGCGCTCTCCTTCGCGCCCATCGCCGCGAGCGGCTCGTCCAGCAGCATCAGCTTCGCTTTCGAGTACACCGAGCGGGCCACCGCGATCGCCTGCCGCTGGCCACCGGACAGCATGCCCACCTCGGCGGTCACCGACGGGATGTCGATGCCGATCGAATCCAGTGCTTCGCGGGCCCGGCGTTTCATCTCACGGCGGTGCAGGAACGGGAACGGGCGGTGGGTCAGTTCGCGGTTCAGGTGCAGGTTCAGGTAGACGGGCAGGTCGTCGATCATCGCCAGGTCCTGGAACACCGTCTCGATGCCCAGCGACCTGGCGTGCACCACGGACTTCAGCGTGACCGGCTCGCCCTCGAAGATGATGTGCCCGCCGTCCGGCTGGTGGTAGCCGGTGAGGATCTTGATCAGCGTCGACTTGCCGGCGCCGTTGTCCCCGATGAGGCCGAGGACTTCGCCGCGGCGGACGTGCAGGTTGACGTCGGCGAGCGCGGTGACCGGGCCGAAGCTCTTGCTGATGCCTTCGACGCGGACGACCTCGGCACCGGGCTCGGCGGTCATGTCAGCTCCCGGGATCCGACGCGTTTGCGCAGCACGATCAGCGTCACGTTCAGCACCATCGCGACCAGGATGGCCGCGCCGAGCACCACGTTGAACGCGTTCGCGCTGACCCCGGTCAGGTTGAACCCGTCGAACACGATGCCGAGCAGCAGCGCGCCGAGGAACGCCCCGACCACCGTGCCGGACCCGCCGAGCAGCGCCGTGCCGCCGATCACGGCCGACGCCACCGCGAAGAACATCGTGGTGAACCCGCCGTTGGTCGGGTCGTACGAACCGACCCGGGTGCCCTGCAGGATGCCGGCGAGCCCGGCCAGGGTGCTGGTGACCGCGAAGTTGACCACCTTCACCCGGTTGATCGAGATGCCGGACTCCGCGGCGCCGACCGGGTTGCCGCCGGTGGCCTGCGTGTGGATGCCGAAGCGGGTCGCCGAAAGCACCACCTGCATGACGACGACCACGCCGACGGCCCACAGGAACTCGGTCCAGTGCGTCCCGCCGAAGACGTCGACCACCCAGCTGTCCTTCGGCGCCCCGACCGGGCGGGCGTTCGAGATGATCAGGACGAGGCCCTGCAACAGGAACGCCATGCCCAGCGTGGTGATGAACGACGGGATGTCGAGCACCGTCCTGATCAGCCCGTTGACCAGCCCGACCAGCGTGCTCACCACGATCGCGCCGAGCAGCGCGAGCCACAACGGCCAGCCGTTGACGAAGAACTGCATCAGCATGAACGGGGCGAGGGTGAACACGAACCCGGCGGAGAGGTCGATCTCCCCGCAGATCAGCAGCATCACCTGCCCCGCGGCGATGATCGCCCACGGTGCGACGTACTGCGCGATCGTCTGGTAGTTGTCCAGGGAGTTGAACGCGCCACTGGTCGCCGTGAAGTAGATCCCGGCAGCGACCGTGACCAGCAGGATGCTCAGCTCCTTGACGCGCATCACGCGCAGCAGCAGCGATCTCACCGGCGTCGCCCCGCTACCGGCTCAGCACCGAAGCCGGTGGCAGCGGGATCGAACCCGGCATCGCGAGCACGTTCTTGTTGTCGCCGCCTTCGAACCTGCTGTGGGCCGTCGCGTACGGGTCGACGTTCTGCTTGGTGACGAACGTGAGGCCGGTGTCGGTGGCCGGCGGCGCGACCAGCGTGCCGGACAGCCGGAAGAGGTACAGGTAGAGCACCGACAGGAAACCCTGCAGGTAGGGCGACTGGTCGATGGTGAAGTCCAGTGCGCCGGCCTTCACCCCGGCGACCGTGTCGTCGAGCAGGTCGAACCCGCCGCCGCCGATCTTGCCGGAGAGGCTGCGGTCGGCGATCAGCTTCGCGCACGCGGCGGTGCTGCCGGCGTCGACCGCGTAGATCCCTTTCACCCCGGTGTTCCCGGTGTACGCCGCGGTCATCGCGTTGAGCTCGCCGGCCTGCTCGGCTCCGGTGTTCACGGACTGGACGCGGACGCCGGGCGCGGCCTGCTTCAGCGCGTCGGTGATGCCGTCGAGCCGCGGCTGGACGTTGTTGCCGCCCGGCTGGGCGATGCCGACCAGGATGTCACCGGAGGTGATCTTCTGCGCGATGCGCTGTCCCATCCGGAACCCGGACAGGTAGAGGTCCTGGCCGACGTAGGTGAGCGGGTAGTTCCCGGCCGCGCTCGCGTTGTAGGCGATCACCGGAATGCCCTGGCCCAGCGCCCGCTTCGTGAGGTCGACGAACGCGTTGTTGTCGGTCAGCGAGATGGCGATCCCGTCGACCTTGCTGTTGATCGCGGTTTCCATCGCGCTCGCCATCTGCGCGACGTTGCCGTTTTCCGAGCCGGTCCACTGTGGCTCGGGCACGCCGAGCAGCGCCGCGGCGTCGGCGAGCCCGGAGCGGGTCGGGACGAAGAAGGAATTGGTGGTGACGTGGTTGACGAACACGAACCGCCACCCCGGCGTACTGGGGAACGGTCCGGACTTGGCGTTGTTCTGGCCTTCTTGGACGCTGGTGCACGCGGACAGCAGGGCGCTCGCGGCGACCGCACCACCGCCCATGCCGAGGTATTTCAACGCTGTTCTTCGGGAAGGAGCGCCTGTTTCGGACATGACTGTGTGACCCCGCATTCGTCTCGACGGCAGCGCAGGAAACATTCGAAGATCCGCGGCACGAGTGTATGCCCTTCGGCGCGGCCGGTGTTCCTTCCTTCGGCGGACGATGGGGCATCCGTTCGTCCCAGTGAAACGCACCGGCGCGCCCGATTCGCGAATCCCGCTGTCGAATCAATCGAAAAACCGAAGGGCGGGAAGGGGACCGAGGGGACGCTCTCCGCGGTCGACGTCCTGGACCGGCTGCCGCTCGAGGTCGGCGACCTTGGTCCTTCGGGCAGGTGACCTGCGGTCCTGGGCGGACCTGCGCGGAGCGGAAATGATCGGGGCGAGCAGATCCGGGTCGGCACGGCCGAGGCGGACCGGATCGGCGCGGCTCGGCCCGGCCGCGCGGGACGCGGCGCACACGCGGTGGATGGACGCGAGGCCCCGACCGCGCCGTTCCGCTTCGGACCTGACAGGAGATGACGATGCGCAAGTACGTGTACGACTTCGCCGAGGGCAACCGCGCCATGGCGGACCTGCTCGGCGGCAAGGGCGCGAACCTCGCCGAGATGACCGTGATGGGGCTGCCGGTGCCGCCGGGGTTCACGATCACCACCGAGGCGTGCCGGGCCTACCTGGCCACCGGCGCGCCGCCCCAGGGGCTGGCCGAGGAGGTGGGGGAGCACCTGCACGCGCTGGAGCGGGCGATGGGCCGCAAGCTCGGGCAGGTGGACGAGCCGCTGCTGGTCTCGGTCCGCTCCGGCGCGCGGTTCTCGATGCCGGGGATGATGGACACCGTCCTCGACATCGGGCTGACCGACGAGTCGGTGGCCGGGCTCGCCGCGTGGTCGGGGGACGAGCGGCTGGCGTGGGACTCCTACCGGCGGCTGGTGCAGATGTTCGGCACGACGGTGCTGGGTGTCGAGCCCGGCCACTTCTCCGACGCGTTGCGGGCGGCCAAGCTGGCCAAGGGCGTCACCGGTGATCTCGAGCTGGACGCGGCCGACCTGCGGGCCCTGACGACGACGTTCAAGAACATCGTCCGCGAGCACGCGGGCCGGGAGTTCCCGCAGGACCCGCGGGAGCAGCTGGACCTCGCGATCAGGTCGGTGTTCGAGTCGTGGAACACCGAGCGCGCCCACGTGTACCGCCGCGCCGAGCACATCCCCGAGGACCTGGGCACCGCGGTGAACGTCTGCGCGATGGTGTTCGGCAACCTGGGCGACGACTCCGGCACGGGCGTCGCGTTCACCCGCGACCCGGCCACCGGGGCGCCCGGCGTCTACGGCGACTACCTCGCCGACGCGCAGGGCGAGGACGTCGTGGCCGGCATCCGCAACACCCTGCCCCTGCACCGGCTCGCCGAGCTGCAGCCGCGGCCCTACGAACAGCTCATGGCGATCATGCGGACGCTGGAGGAGCACTACCGCGACCTGTGCGACATCGAGTTCACGATCGAGCGGGGCAAGCTGTGGATGCTGCAGACCCGGGTCGGCAAGCGCACCGCGGCCGCCGCGTTCCGCATCGCCGAGGCCCTGCGCGAGGAAGGCGTGATCGACGCCGACGAGGCGCTGCGGCGGGTCACCGGCGCCCAGCTGGCCCAGCTGATGTTCCCGCGGTTCGCCGACACCGCCACCCGGCCGGTCGCCACCGGCGTCGCGGCTTCTCCGGGGGCGGCGGTCGGTGAGGTCGTGTTCGACTCGGCCACCGCGGTCCGCCGGGCGGAGGCAGGCGCCGCCGTCATCCTGGTGCGGAAGGAGACCAACCCGGACGACCTCGACGGGCTCATCCACGCTCGCGGCGTGCTCACCAGCCGCGGCGGCAAGACTTCGCACGCCGCGGTCGTGGCGCGCGGGCTGGGCCGGACCTGCGTGTGCGGCGCCGAGTCCCTGAACGTCGACGCCGCGAACCGCCGGTTCACGACCGCGGACGGCACGGTCGTCGCCGAGGGCGACGTCATTTCGATCGACGGGACCGCGGGCGAGGTGTACCTCGGCCGGCTGGCCGTGGTGCCGTCCCCGGTCGTCGACTACTTCGAAGGCCGCCGCCCGCCCGGGCGCGACGCCCTGCTGCAGGCGGTCGACCGGATCATCACCCACGCCGACGCGCGACGGCGGCTGGAGGTGCGGGCGAACGCCGACACCTCGGACGACACGCGGCGCGCCCGGCGCCTCGGCGCGACGGGCGTCGGGCTGTGCCGCACGGAACACATGTTCCTCGGCGACCGGCGGGTGCTGGTCGAACGGCTGATCCTCGCCGAGACCGACGCCGAGCGCGAATCCGCGCTCGCGGCGCTGCTTCCGCTGCAGCGCGAGGATTTCGTGCGGATCCTCGAGGAGATGGACGGGCTGCCGGTGACCATCCGGCTGCTGGACCCGCCGCTGCACGAGTTCCTGCCCGACCGCACCGCGCTGACCGCCCAGGTGGCGGTGGCCCAGGCCCTCGGCCGGCCGGACGCGCCGGAAACCCTGCTGCGCGCGGTCGACCGGCTGCACGAGCAGAACCCGATGCTGGGCACGCGCGGGGTGCGGCTGGGACTGGTCGTGCCGGGCCTCTACGAGATGCAGGTGCGTGCCATCGCCGAAGCCGCCGCGATCCGGGTCCGGGCGGGCGGGACGCCGCGCGTGGAGATCATGATCCCCCTGGTCGGCGACGTGCGTGAGCTCGACATCATGGCCGGGCGGGCGCGGCGGATCCTCGACGCGATCACCGCCGAAACGCAGTTCCCGTACGAGATCGGCACCATGATCGAGCTTCCCCGGGCCGCGTTGACCGCGGGCCGCATCGCCGGTTCGGCCGAGTTCTTCTCCTTCGGCACCAACGACCTGACCCAGACCGTGTGGGGCTTCTCCCGCGACGACGTCGAGGCGACGGTCTTCCCGGCCTACATCACCGAGGGCATCTTCGCGGTGTCGCCGTTCGAGACGATCGACCGGGACGGCGTCGGCAAGCTCATCGCCGACGCGGTGGAAGCGGGCCGGGCCGCCCGCCCGGACCTCGTCCTGGGCGTGTGCGGCGAACACGGCGGCGATCCCGCGTCGATCGGGTTCTTCCACGACGTGGGCCTCGACTACGTGTCCTGCTCGCCGTTCCGCGTGCCGGTCGCCCGGCTCGAGGCCGGCCGCGCCGCCGTCGGCCAGGCCGACAGCGCCGTCGACAACCGCTAGGAGCACAAGGGCCGGCGGCGGAGGACCAAAGGCCCGGGTTTTTCAACCGGCTTTCCCTGTGGCGTCCCGATCGGACGAAGCATTGTGGTGGCAGGACACCGAACAGGGAAGGCAGGTGCGTGATGGCGGCACCGGTGATCGGTCCGACGACCCGGACCGACGCGTGGTCCGGGTTCCACGGCCAGGACTGGCGCGGGAACATCGACGTCCGGGGGTTCGTGCAGGACAACTACACACCCTACGAAGGTGGCGCGGAGTTCCTGGCCGGACCGACCGAGCGCACGAAGGCGTTGTGGGCGAAGCTGACCGGGCTGTTCGCCGAGGAGCGCCGCCGCGGGATCCTCGACGTCGACACCCGCACGCCGTCGTCGATCACCGCGCACGCGCCGGGGTACCTCGACCGGGACCGGGAGCTGATCGTCGGCCTGCAGACCGACGCGCCGCTCAAGCGCGCGATCATGCCGGCCGGCGGCCTGCGCATGGTCGAGGCGGGGCTCACGGCCTACGGCTACCAACTGGACCCGGCGGTGAAGGAGATCTTCACCCGGTACCGGAAGACGCACAACGACGGGGTGTTCGACGCCTACACCGCCGAGATCCTGGCGGCCCGGCGGGCGGGGATCATCACCGGGCTGCCGGACGCCTACGGGCGCGGGCGGATCATCGGCGACTACCGCCGGGTCCCGCTGTACGGCGTGGACCGGCTGATCGAGGCCAAGCGGGCCGACCGGGCCGCGCTGGACGCGGTGCTCTCGACCGAAGCGGTCATCCGGGACCGTGAGGAACTGGCCGAGCAGATCCGGGCGCTCGAAGAGCTGCGGGAAATGGCCGCGGCCTACGGTGACGACATCTCGCGCCCGGCCGCGACCGCCCGGGAGGCGGTGCAGTGGCTCTACTACGCCTACCTCGCCGCGACCAAGGAGCAGAACGGCGCCGCGATGTCGCTGGGCCGGGTGTCGACCTTCCTCGACGTCTACCTGCAGCGGGACGTCGACGCCGGCCTGCTGTCCGAAGTGGACGCCCAGGAGCTGGTCGACGACCTGGTGATCAAGCTGCGGATCGTGCGCTTCCTGCGCACCCCGGCCTACGACGAGCTGTTCTCCGGCGACCCGACCTGGGTGACCGAGGCGATCGGCGGCATCGGCGAGGACGGCCGGCCGCTGGTCACGAAGACCAGCTTCCGGTTCCTGCAGACCCTCTACAACCTCGGCCCCGCCCCGGAGCCCAACCTGACGGTGCTGTGGTCGCCGCGGTTGCCGGCCGGGTTCAAGCGGTTCTGCGCCCAGGTGTCGATCGACACCAGCTCCATCCAGTACGAGAGCGACGACCTGCTCCGGCCCCGGTTCGGCGACGACACCGCGATCGCCTGCTGCGTGTCGGCGATGCGGGTGGGCAAGCAGATGCAGTTCTTCGGTGCCCGGGTGAACCTGGCCAAGGCACTGCTGTACGCGGTCAACGGCGGCCGCGACGAAATGACCGGTGAGCAGGTCGCGCCCGCGTTCCCGCCGCTGTCGGGGGAGTACCTGGACTACGCGCAGCTGCGGGCCGCGCTCGACCGGGTGACCGGCTGGCTCGCCAAGACCTACGTGGACGCGCTCAACATCATCCACTACATGCACGACAAGTACGCCTACGAGCGGCTCGAGATGGCCCTGCACGACCACCCGGTGCAGCGGCTGCTGGGGTGTGGCATCGCCGGGCTCTCGGTCGTCGCCGACAGCCTGTCCGCGGTGAAGCACGCCCGCGTCCGGGTGATCCGGGACGAGACCGGGCTCGCGGTCGACTACGCGGTCGAGGGCGACTACCCGCGCTACGGCAACAACGACGACCGCGCCGACGCCATCGCCGTCGAGCTGGTCGAGGACTTCATGGCCAAGGTCCGGCGCTACCCGGCCTACCGCGGCGCGGTCCACACCCAGTCGGTGCTGACGATCACCTCGAACGTGGTGTACGGCAAGCACACCGGCAACACCCCCGACGGCCGCCGCGCCGGCGAGCCGTTCGCCCCCGGCGCCAACCCGATGAACGGCCGGGACAGCCACGGCCTGGTGGCCGCGGCGCTGTCGGTGGCCAAGCTGCCCTACGACCAGGCCCAGGACGGGATCTCGCTCACCGCGACCGTCGTCCCGGCCGGCCTCGGCCGCACGAGGGAGGAACGCATCACCAACCTCTGCGGCATCTTGGACGGCTACGCCGACGCGGGCGGGTTCCACCTCAACGCCAACGTGCTGGACCGGGAGACGCTGCTCGACGCGATGGCGCACCCCGGGAAGTACCCGCAGCTGACCATCCGCGTGTCCGGCTACGCCGTGAACTTCGTGCGGCTCACCCCGGAACAGCAGCGCGACGTGGTCAACCGGACGTTCCACGGATCGCTGTGACCACCACCCTCACCCGCGCCGGGTCCGTCCACTCCTGGGACCTCTCCACCGGGGTGGACGGCCCCGGCACCCGGTTCGTGGTGTTCACCAGCGGCTGCCCGCTGCGCTGCCTGTACTGCCAGAACCCCGACACCTGGCACATGCGTGACGGGAAGCGGGTCTCCGTCGACGACGTCGTCGCCGAGATGAGCCGGTACCGCCGGTTCATCGAGGTCGCCGGGGGTGGTCTCACGGTCAGCGGCGGGGAACCGCTGCTGCAGCCCGCGTTCGTGGGCGACCTGCTCCACCGGGCCAAGGCGCTCGGCCTGCACACCGCGCTCGACACGTCCGGCTACCTCGGGGGAAGGGCCACCGACGGGCTGCTCGCGGACACCGACCTCGTGTTGCTGGACATCAAGTCCTGGGACCCCGGCCGCTACCGCCGGCTCACCGGCGTCGACCGCACACCGACCCTGGCCTTCGCCCGCCGGCTGTCCGAGCTGGGCAAGGCGATGTGGGTGCGGTTCGTGCTGGTGCCCGGCCTCACCGACGACCCGGACGACGTCGAAGGCATCGCGTCGTTCGTCAGCACCCTGTCCACTGTGGAACGCGTCGACGTGCTGCCGTTCCACAAGCTCGGTGCGGCCAAGTACACCGCGCTCGGCCTGCCGTTCCCCCTCGCCCACGTCCCGGCTCCCGATGCGGATCTGGTCCGGCGGGTTCGCGAGCAGTTCGCCCGGCATCACCTGCCCACGACCTGATCCGGGCGATCGGCCGGAGGACGAAGGTCACTGCGAGCCGTGACGTTCGGCTGGTGATCGGTGCGGCGCTTTCCTCGAAGCCGGACAGCCTGCGGCTGACACCAGGGTGGTGTCGCGGCGAGGCGGGATCACCGAGCCGGACCGCCCGGAGGAGGCGCGTCTTGTCCGCTCGGCCAGGCCCCGCGAACGATCACTCGTCGCGTTGCCGACCCCGGGGAACAGGGTCGGCACCGCGGGCGGCCTGGGCGGTTTCATTCCACCGCTGGTGATGGGTGCGCACTATAGTGTCACCGCGGAGGCGGCCTGCCGGAGACGCATCAGGCTTGAACCCCTTTTCGGGCGGCGGGCCAGGCGTTGTATCGAATCTCGGGCTTCCCGGCTTTTCAAGATACGGCTTCGCCGGGGTGTGGGGAATCGGCGCTTCCTGTTCTTGCTTCCCGCTCGGTGCGGGAGCGCCGATTCCCCACGCTACGGTGTCCCTGCCGCGGTCTCGCTTGATCATCCTTTCGTGTGATGAACATGCGTGCGACTGCCGGTAATCTTGGTGTGTGGAAAGCGAAGCGGTGTGGAAAGCGGATGCGGTGGCCCTGGCCGACCGCATCTCGACACTGCTCACTGCTGTTCGGTCTGCTGAGGCTGAGATCGGTTCTCTGCTCGTGGAAATCGAGTCGCGCGGTGTTATGGACCTGTTCGGATACCGGTCTGTTGCGCGGCTATTCGAGCACCTCGCAGATGTTCCCAAGGCTGCCGCCGAGAACGTGGTCAAGCGAGCCCGAGCCCTCGCACCTGGCTGCAATCTCGACGGCACTCCTATTCCGGCTGTCGCTCCCGCCACCGGCGCCGCCGCGTTGGACGGCTGGTTGAGCACTCCGATGATCGACACCATCGTCGGTGTCATGACGCAAGTTCCACCCGAACACCGCGATAACGCCGAACGAGACTTGCTGTCCTTCGCCGAAGAAGCCGGACACAAGCAGGTCGCTGCACTGGGTGCGCGGATCGTGGCGCACCTCGATCCCGATGGCGCCGAACCCGATGAGGCTGAACCGGCCACCCCCAGCCGCGAACTGTCGTTGCGTCGCAAAAGAACCGGGGTGTGGGAACTTCAGGGCCGGTTCGATGACGAGACCGGTGCCCGGGCCAGTGCCCTGCTGGATTCCCTGGCCGAACGCCGTAGAGTCGACGATGGTCCCGACTTCCGTTCCCCGCAGGAACGTTACGGCGACGCGTTCTCCGACGCGATCGACTTGGCCTTGAATTCCCCGGACTTGCCGATGCAGGCGGGTGAACGGGCGCACGTGATGGTCGCGGTCTCGTTGGAGGACTTGAAGTCTGGTGTCGGTCAGGCGACGTTGGGTGATACCGGCCGCATCTCGGCGGCCGAGGCCCGGATCCATGCCTGCGACTGCCAGATCATCCCCGCTGTCCTGGGTGGCAAGAGCGAGCCCCTCGATCTCGGCCGTCTCCGGCGGTTGGTCTCACCCGGACTTCGCCGGGCGTTGTACTTGCGCGACCGTGGGTGTGCTTTCCCCGGTTGTCATCGGCCGCCTCGGCATTGTCAGGGGCACCATATCCGGCACTGGGCTGATGGCGGGCCGACCGAGCTGGGCAACCTGGTCCTGATGTGCGGCCACCATCACCGGTTGCTGCACCGTTCCGGTTGGCAGGTCCGCATCGCCGCCGATGGCTTGCCCGAGTTCCTGCCACCGGTGTTCTTGGACAGGCGCCGAAAACCCAGGCGCAACAACCTCCACGTGCCGTTACCGTTCGCCGCCTGATCAACCGAAGAGGGGGAAAGGCCCGCAGCCACCGGCTCCGGGCCTACACCCACGCCCGCGAGCCGAAAGCCCTGATTACCTCCAAGAGCGGAACCAACGCCTGCGGTTGTGGATCAAGGAAAGCATCCGGGACAAGATCCTCGACCCGGGCGATCGTCTAACTTGAGTTTCAACGTTTGAGTGGTTGGCGGGGCCCCTGTCGATCATGAGTGAAGCCCTTGGTCGATCATTCCTCTTGCGACAGATGGAAGATCGAACCAAGGGCTTCAGTTGATCAGTGTGCATCATGCCGGCGACGTCGGCGTGGCCGGGGAGCTCTCGGCGTTGCGGCAGGAGTTCTACCGCTGTCTGACCCGTCGGGCGGATGCGTTGTTCGAGCTGACCGAGGCGATGTTGTGCGCGGACGGGCCGGTGCGGTCGGTCGCGGAGTTGTCGCTGGCTGGTGAGCACCGCCGCGGGTATGGCAGCGGCTATGCCGCGCTAGCCCGGGGACGTGTCGACATCGATCGGCTACGCACCGCACTGACCGCGGTGCCGCTGCCGCGGGCCGCGGACGAGCGGCTGGTACTGGCAGTGGATGTGACCTGCTGGCTGCGTCCGGAAGCACACACCTGCTCGCAGCGGATCCTGTGTCACACCTACGGCCGCGGCAAGGACCAGCACATAATGGTGCCGGGCTGGCCCTACTCCGTCGTCGTCGCCCTGGAAACAGGACGCCATTCGTGGACTGCGCCGCTGGATGCGGTCCGGCTCACGCCCGGAGACAACGCCGCGAGCGTGACTGCTCGGCAGATCCGCGGCGTGGTGGGCCGCCTGATCGCGGCCGGGCACTGGCGGCCGGGAGACCCGGACATCTTGCTGGTCGCCGACGCCGGCTACGACGGTCCCCGCCTGGCCCACGTGCTGGCCGATCTTCCGATCACCGTGCTGGTGCGGATGCGCACCGATCGGGTCCTGCACCGCCCGGTCCCGCCGCAGCCGCCCGGCACGTTGGGCAGGCCCCGCCGCCACGGCGACGAGTTCGCCTTCGGTGACCCGAACACCTGGGGCGAGCCGGATGTCACCATCGACACCACGACCCGGCTCTCGGTCCCGCGCTGGTCCGGGCCTGGGACCGGCTGCACCCACGGCTGACCCACCGCATCGCCTGGGCCGGCCACGACGGTGCCCTTCCAGTCATCGAGGGCACCGTGATCCGACTGCAGGTCGAGCGCCTGCCCTCCGGCGCGATCCCGAAACCCGTGTGGCTCTGGCACTCCCGCACCGGTCTCGACCACGCCGAGGTCGATCTGGCCTGGCAGGCGTTCCTGCGCCGACTCGACATCGAGCACACCTTCCGCATGCTCAAGCAAACCCTCGGCTGGACCACCCCGAAACTTCGCTCACCCGAGGCGGCCGACCGCTGGACCTGGCTACTTCTCACCGCCTACACCCAACTCCGGCTCGCCCGCGACCTCACCACCGACCTGCGCCGCCCCTGGGAGAAACCCCGACCCGCTCAGCGGCTCACCCCAGCCAGGATCCGTCGAGGATTTCGGAACCTACGTCCACAACTCGCCTGTCCGGCCGGTGTCCCGAAACTCTCCCGGCCCGGCCCCGGACGCCCCGCCGGACTGCCTAACCACCAGCCCGCAGCACGTCACGACGTCCACACCGTCACCAGCACAAACAAGCAGAAACCCAAACGCGGCAAGAACACCAAGTCAAGCAACCCACGACCCCGCCGAACAGGTTAAAACTCAAGTTAAGAGATCAGTTCAGAATGAGTTCGTGTGTCGGCTTTGCGTGCAGTGTTGGATGTTCCAGGATCACGGGATGCGCGAGGAGGTTGTGACCGACGAGCTGTGGGACCGGCTGGAGCCGTTGATCCCGGTGTATCCGCGGCGTTTTCGCCATCCAGGTCGCAGGCGTGCGGATGATCGAGCAGCGTTGGAGGGCATCCTCTACGTCGTGCGCACCGGCATCGGCTGGAACAGGCTGCCCACCGCTCTGTTCGGCGCCTCTGGCGCGACGTGCTGGCGACGGCTGGCCGAGTCGCACGAGAGCCGAGCCTGGCAGCAACTGCGCGAGCAACTGCTCGCCGAGCTGCGCGCCGCCGGGCTGCTCGACCTGTCGGCCATGCTGGTCGACTCCACTCATCTGCGAGCACTCAAAGGGGGGACCACACCGGACGGAGCCCGGTCGACCGACGCAAACCCGGCTCCAAGCACCACCTGATCACCGACGCACACGGCACCCCGCTGGCCGTCACCCTGACCGGCGGGCACCGCAACGATGTCACCCAGCTGATCCCATTGCTCGACGCCGTCCCACCCATCCGGGGCGTGGTCGGCAAGCCACGTCGCCGGCCACGGCGGCTCTACGCCGACCGCGGCTACGACCACGACAAGTACCGGCGCCTGGTCCGAGCCGGCGGCATCACCCCGTTGATCGCCTGCCGCGGTGTCGAACACGGTTCCGGCCTGGGCGAGATCCGCTGGCCAGTCGAACGCACCTTCGCCTGGTTCAAAGGCTTTCGCAGGCTCCGCATCCGAACCGAACGCCGAGCCGACCTCCACCAAGCCATCTTCAGCCTCGCATGCTCGATCATCTGCCTACGCAAGCTCATTCTGAACTGATTTCCAAGACGACGCCGTCGGCGACATCGAGTGGAACGTCTCGGCCCGATTCCAGCGTGGTCCGGGCTCATCGGCACTCGGCTGGCGCCCGGAAAAAGGGGATGCAGCGACCAGACCGAAGCCCTCGCCTTCCACCCCGGGCCAAGCGGGGGACAATCCGCAGCTGGTTCCGTTGCTGGGCGGCATCAGCGCGGCTCGGATTGGAGCAGGCCCGCCACACTGCCGGCCTGAGACGGTGGTCGCGGACAAGGCGTATTCCCATTCCTCGTCCAGGGCGGCGATGCGGGACCGGCGGGTCAGGTTTCTCAGCCCGGAACGCGATGACCAGACCGCCCGCCGCGTCGCCAAAAGCTCCCGCAGCGGGCGACCACCAGCCTTCGATGTCGAGGTCTACAAGCAGCGCAACGTGGTCGAACGCCGCTTCAACCGGCTCTGACAGTTCCGTGACCTGGCCACTCGCAACGCCAAACGCGTCGCCTACTGCCAGCCCGAACCCACCATCGCCGCCATCGTGCTTTGGCTCCGATGACCTACAGGACGACTCCCAGCCAGCTTCAAGACATCGCCCGACCCGTACCGGCTCCGGTCAGTCCCGGTCGAGCATCCCCGGACCGAACACCTCGTAGCGGATGCGGTCGGCGGGCAGGCCCCGGCGGATCAGCCCGGCGCGGATCCCGTGCATGAACGGCAGCGGGCCGCACAGGTGGGCCGTCGTGCCCGGGGACAGCGGCAGCGCGTCGACGTCCATGCGGCCGGGGCGTGAACGGTCGTCGTGGTCGTGCTCGTACCAGTACAGTTCGTCGACCTCGGCCAGGCCCATCGCGGTCTGGGCACATTCGCGGCGCAGCGCGTGGTGGGCGGGCGAGCGGTCGGCGTGGGCGAGCACGATCCGCCGGGTCGGCTGCGTACGGGCGAGGTGGTCCAGCATGGCGGCCATCGGCGTGATCCCGATGCCGGCGCTGACGAGCAGCACCGGTCCGTCGCCGGGGGCGAGCGTCGTCTCGCCCGCGGGCGGCCCGAGCAGCAGGGTCTGGTCTTCGGTGACGTGGTCGTGCAGGTGGTGGGACACCGCGCCGTCCGGTGCGCCGTCGCGGCCGCGGACCCGGCGCACGGTGATCCGCAGCGAACCCCGGCCGGGGCCGTGGGAGAGCGAGTACTGGCGAAGCTGGCGACGCCCGCCGGGCAGGTCGACCGCGACGGAGACGTACTGGCCGGGCGCGAAGTCCGGAACGGCCGCGCCGCCGTCGGGCACCAGGGTGAACGACACCGCGTCGACGGCCTCGTCGAGGCGCTTGGCCACCCGCCAGCGGCGCCAGAGGTGCTCGGGGTCGAGGTCGCCGCGCTGGTAGAGGCGGGCCTCGGCGGCGATCAGCCGGCAGGCGAGCAGCCAGTAGACCTCGTGCCACGCCGCGGCGATCTCGGGCGTGACCGCGTCGCCGAGGACGGTGCCGACGGCGGTGAGCAGGTGATGGCCGACGATCGGGTACTGCCCGGCCCTGATGCCGAGCGACACGTGCTTGTGGGCGATCCGCTCGGCGATCCGGTCGAACGGCACCGCGTCCTCGTCGAGCAGGTGCCCGGCGAAGCCGACCACGGCCGACGCCAAGGCGAGCTGCTGCCGGCCGTCGGCCTGGTTGCCCTGGTTGAACAGGTCGAGCAGGTCCGGGTGCGCGGCGAACATCGACGAGTAGAACTCACCGGTGATCTCCACGGCGTGCGCGCGGACGACGGGCAGGGTGGCGCGAACCACCGCGGCGGATGCTGGGGACAGCAAGGATTCTCCTTCTTCGAGGAAGACGACCGGGCTTCGCCGATGCGGGTGCGACCGGTCTCGTTCCCGATCCTGCCGGGGCGCGCGGGGGGTCCCCAGGGATCTTCGGGCACCAAGGTGAGGACCTTGGTCATCAAGGGGATTCGGCCGATCGGGCCAACCTCTGGGCCCAGCCGGGTCACCCCCGGAGGGAGAACCCCAGTTCACGGCCCTGGGCCCGGAGATCCTCGCGGACGTCCGGGTGCGCCACCCGGTCCACGATCTGCTGGGCCTGCTCGCTCGAGTCGTTGCCCCAGATGGTCGCGGTGCCGTGCTCGCTGACGATGAAGCTGTGCTGGAACGACGTGACCGGGCCCGCCAGCCGGGGCACGACCGTCGACACGTTCGCCTTCGGGTGCCACGACGGGAGCGCGATGACCGCCCGGCCGCCGGGGGAGTGCAACGCCCCGACCACGAAGTCGGTTTGGCCGCCGAAGCCGGAGTGGATCGAGCCGCGCACCCGGCTGGCGTTGGCCTGGGCGAACAGGTCGACCTCCAGCGCGCTGTTCACCGAGACGAGACAGCGCCGGCGGGCGATCACGGCGGGATCGTTGGTCTTCTCCGTGCGCAGCAGCCGGACGCGGGGGTTGCGGTCGATCCACCGGTACAGCTCGTCGCTGCCGAACACGAACGACGCCGTCACCGGGACGGCCGGGTCCAGTGCCCCGGCGCGGTCGAGGCCGAGGACGCCGTCGCTGAACATCTCCGACCACACCGAGAGGCCCCGGCGCCGGGTCAGCGCGGCCAGCGTCGCGTCCGGGACACCGCCGATCCCGAGCTGCAGCGTCGCGCCGTCCGGCACCAGCTCGGCCACCCTCGCGCCGATGGTCCGCGCCGCGTCGCCCAGCGGCCGGGGCTCGGGTGACAGCAGCGGCTCGTCGACCTCCAGCGCGTAGTCGATCTCGCCGATCGGCAGCACCCCGTCGCCGTAGGTGAACGGCATGTTCGGGTTGAGCTGCGCCACCACCAGGCCGCCACGGGCGCGGACGGCCTCGATCGCCGCGGGCAGCAGGTTGACCTCGGTCCCCAGCGACACCGTGCCGTCCACCGGCAGCGAGGTGTGCACCAGGACGACATCCGGCGGCAGCGACTGCTTGAGCAGCTCGGGCACCAGCGACAACCGGCACGGGAAGTACCGCAGGCCGGCCCGGTGCCGCATCCCCGGCCCCACGAAGGGGGTCTCGAGCAGCACACCCTCCCGGTCCGGCACGCCCGCCTGCGCGTTCAGGGCGAACAGCCGGTACTCCGGCAGCGCGGCGTCCAAAATGGCCAGCGCGCGCCTCGGCGTCGCGAAGTTCCCGCTGACGACCACCCGCGGCGCCGGGCCCGGCACCCCCGCCAGCATCGCGCCCAGCTGCGCCTCGGACAAGAACCGCATCAGCACCCCGTTCTCGGCCGCCGTGCCGTTTCGCGGCGGCCTCGCGTTCGTCGTCTTGGTCGATCATGCCCGAACCGCCCGGTCCCGGCAGCGATGATCATGGGGCCTGCCGGCCGCCGTCGACGTGGGTCTTTGTCCTTCTCCCGCAGGGACTTTGTGCACTGAGATGCGGCACCGGGAAGGAGAATCCTGAAGGTCGAGGGACCGTCCGCAGCCCCGAAACCCCGCAGCGGCGCCCTCGTCCAGAACGGTGGTGGTGGCCCGGGCCGCGTCCCCCTCCCCCTGCCGCCCGGCCGCCACCACCGGTTCTGCGGCCAAGCCCAGCAGCCAGGCCACGGCCTGTTCGGCGCGTTCGGCGGCGAAGCCGTCCCCGAACGGGCTGCCCGAGGCCGTCATGGCGCGGCGCGCGTCCTCGTCGGTCAGCAGGCGCGTCGCGGTGTCGGTGACCCGGCCGCGGTCGGTGCCCAGCAGCAGCGCGCAGCGGGCGTCGACGGCCGCCATCTGCTCGGTGACGTCGCGCAGCACCAGCACCGGGACGCCGAAACTGGGCGCCTCCTCCTGGATGCCGCCGGAATCGGAGATCACCAGGGTCGCGGCGGCCGCCACCTGGCAGGCCGCAACGCGTGGCGCAAAACGGACCGGCTCCTCGAAGAGGCGGCCGGCGCGGGGGTCAGCGCTCGAGGCGATCGCGGACCGGTCCGGGCACCTCACCGGGAGGCGATCGGGTCACCTCCGGGCAGGGTTTCCGCGGACGACCGGGCGGTGTAGGCGATGTCCTTCCCCGCCCGCTGCCAGAGCACGTCGGCGCAGTTCAGGCCCTCGGCGGAGAGCCGGCGCTTGAGGACCTTGAACGTCGATGTCCGCGGAAGTTCCGGGACCGTGCGCACGTACCGGGGCACCTGCTTGGGCCCGAGGTCGGGCTGGCCGGCGAGGAAACGGGCGAAGTCCGCGGGGTCCAGGGGCGTGCCGTCGGTGACGATGGCCGCCATCACCTGGTCTCCGGTCACCGGGTCGGGGACCGCGTAGACGGCCGCGTCGGTGATCGCGGGGTGCCGCAGCAGGATTCGCTCGATCGGAGCGGTGCCGAGGTTCTCCCCGTCGACGCGGAGCCAGTCGCCCAGCCGGCCGGCGAAGTAGCAGAATCCGTCGGCGTCGGCGTAGGCGAGGTCACCGGTGTGGAACCGGCCGTCGCGCAGCCGCTCCGCGTCGGCTTCGGGGTCGCGGTAGTACCCGGCGAACCAGCCGGCGCCGGTGGTGTTGACCAGTTCGCCGACGGCTTCCTCGGCGTTGACCAGGTGGCCGTCGGGATCGAACTCGGCAGGCGGGCACGGACGGCCGGTGTGCGGGTGCAGGATGCCCACGTCGCCGGCCGGCCTGCCGAGGGAGCCGGGCGGTGTGTCGTCCGTGCGGGAGAAACCCACTCCGCCCTCGGTGGAGCCGAAGGCGTCGACGACCTTGCAGCCGAAGCGCTTCTCGAACGCGGTCAGGTCGGCGCTCGCTCCTTCGTTCCCGTAGACGAGGCGCAGGGGGTTGTCCGCGTCGTCCGGGCGTGGGGGAGTGGCGACCACGTAGGACAGTGGCTTGCCCACGTAGTTGGCGTAGGTGGCGCCGAACTTCCGAACGTCGGGCAGGAAACCGGATGCGGAGAACTTGCGGCGCAGGGCGATGCCGGCGCCCGCCGCGAGCCCGACCGCCCAGCCGGCCATGATGGCGTTGGAATGGAACATCGGCATCGTGACGTAGACCGTGTCCGATGTGGACAGCCCGAAGCGCTGGGCGAGCATCGCGCCGGGAAACGCGATCTTGCCCTGGGTGCAGCGCACGGCCTTCGGGTCGCCGCTGGTGCCGGAGGTGAAGATCAGCATGAGCAGGTCGTCCGCCGACGCGGGGACGGGATCGAGTGACGCGTTCGCCGACGGCCACGATTCCAGGTCCCGCACGCCGATCCCGCCGAGGTCCAGTCCGGCCAGCAGTGGCCGGTACTTCCGTTCGGCGAGCACGAACTGGCAGTCGGCGAGCCGGATGTCCCGCGCCAGGGCCTCCCCGCGCCGGGTGGGGTTGAGCCCCACCAGCACCGCCCCGGCGAACGCGCAGGCGCCCAAGAGGACGGAGAAGGCCGGTACGTTGTCGGCCAGGATCCCGACGTGCGGCGGTTTGTCCGGGTGCAACGTCTCCCGGAGGTCGGCCGCGCGGCGGGCCGAAGCCCGGACGTGCTCGGCCCACGAACACGTCTCGTCCTCGAACCGCAGGCCCGGACGCTCGTCCTGGGCGCGCGCCAGCAGCAGCTCGGTCACGGTCGGGACGCTCATCCGCGCACCTCCAAGCACCGGCGGTCAGAAGTGAAACACGTTCTATTTCTATCACGACCGCCGCGGCAGGGTCCACAAGGCCCGCGCTCGGTGAGACCCGCTCAGCGACGGCCGGTGGCCAGGATGACGAGGAACTGGCCGCCGCCCGCCTCGACGCCGGCGGTCACCGGCATTCCCGGTACCAGCCGGGAGAACCGGTCCACCAGCCAGTCCGCCGCTTCCCGGGCGTCCTGCTCGGTCGGGCACCGGGCCACCATCTCGCGGCCCCCCTTGCGCTCCAGCCGCCCGGCCACGGTGATCAGCGGCGCGGGGTCGACCACGTGCAGGCGGTCCGGCCAGGCGATGACCACCTTGACCGCGCCCTTGCGGGTGTTGCACCCGCGGTGCGCGAGCCGCTCGGCGAGCTTGGCCTTCCGGTCGGCGGTCCGGCTGTCGACACTGGGCCCCCGCGGGTCGTTCACCGACATGCCGGGGTCGACCGGTTCGTCGCACACCCAGCAGCGCCAGCCGTCGCGCTCGGCCACGTCATCGAGGAGACTCATCCGGGCAAACTAGCCTGCCCGGCCGCCGGCCCGCGCACCGCACTCGGGCGAGCGCCCCGGCGGCACGGAACACAGGCGTTCCTCCGGGAGTTGAGCGTGGCATGAGTCAACTCGTGGATCGCACGATCGCCGCCCTCCGCTCCGAGCACGACGATCTCGCCGGCCTCGTCCGCACCTTCACCGACGACCAGCTGGCCGCCACCAGCGGTGCCACCGACTGGACCGTCGCCCAGGTCCTGTCCCACCTCGGCAGCGGCGCGGAGATCGGCCGCGCGCCGATCGCCCGGGCCGCCGGAGAGACCGTGGCCGCCGAAGACAACCAGACGATCTGGGCCCGCTGGGACGCGTCCGCGCCGCGAGTGCAGGCCGAGGGCTTCCTGGAGCACAACGGCCGCTGGCTCGAGACGGTCGAGGCGCTCACGCCGGAGCAGCGCTCGTCGCTGACCGTCGACCTCGGGTTCCTGCCGGAGCCGGTCCCGCTGGTGACCGCCCTGGGCATGCGGCTCAGCGAGGTGGCCAACCACTCGTGGGACGTGCGCGTGGCCTTCGACCCGGACGCCGCGGTGCACGCCGGGTCGGCCGAGGTGCTCGTCGACCTCCTGACCGGGCCCGTCAGTTTCATACTGGGCTTCGTCGCGAAGCCGAAGGAGCTGGCGGCCCCGGTGTCCGTCGCGGTGCCGGGGGCCGCTCTGGTGATCGACGACTCGGTCACCGTGGTGGAGGACCTCGAGGCGCCTTCGGCGACGTTCACCGGGCCGGCGGAAGCGTTCGTCCGGCTGGTCAGCGGTCGGCTGAAGGCACCGTACGACAAGGGCGTCACCGTCGAGGGCAGCATCACGCTCGACGACCTGCGCCGCGTGTTCCCCGGCTTCTGACCGGGCGGGCGGGCCCCCGGCTCGGTCGGGAGCCGGGGGCCTCGCGGCTCAACGCTCCGGGCCGCGCGGGGTCGGGGTGGCGCTGAACTGGCCCTGCCAGGTGGCCTGCGCGCCGGAGTCGCCGATGCGGTAGACGTCGTAGCACGCCGCGCCCGCGGCCACGACCGCCAGCACCGAGAGCACCACCGTGACCGCGGTCGACGCCGGGGCGAGGAAAGTGCGGCGGCGGGTGGCGACGGCGGTCGAGCCGGTGCCGGCGGCGGCCGAGTCCGGGTCGGCGGCCTGGTCGCGGAGGCTTTCACGGCGTCGCCACCACACCAGCAGGGCGAGCACGGCGACCGGGATCGCGACGAAGAGGGCGGTGTCGCCGAGCTCGGTGTGGGTGCGCACCGCCGCGGTCGAGGCGACGCGGCGTTCGAGCCATTCCCCCGCTTCGGTGGTGATCGGGACCAGGATCACCACCAGCACGGACAGGATCGCGTTCGGGCCCGCGAGCTTGGCCCGGGCGGCGGGCCAGACCGCGCTGAGCACCAGCACCAGCGCGGCGAGCGGGAGCAGGACGACGATCGCGTGCACGAGCAGGATGTGGGCGGGCAGGCCGTTGACGGTGGTCATGGTGTCCTTTGTGGAGTGCGGGTCGGGTCGTTCGGCGTCGGGGGAGCGGGGTCAGGGGGCGCGGGCGAGCGCGGCGACTTCGTAACCCGGCGCGAGCGCGGCGACCCAGCGGGCGACGTTGCCGCCACGGGCGAACGCCGCCGTGGCGAAGACGTCGGCCCACAGCAGCGTCGGGCCGGTGACCGTCACCGACAGCAGGGTACTGGGGTGGCGGCCGGTGTGCGGGTCGACGATGTGCGCGCCGCGGGCGGCCGAGCCGGACGTCGCGAGGCCGCCGGTGCGCAGGTCGAGCACGGCGAGGAACTCGTTCGGGTCCGCGGGGTTCTCGACGCCGACCCGCCACGGTGACGTGCGTGCGGAGGCGATGATGTCGCCGCCGGCGTTGAGGTAGTGGTCGTAGCCGTGCAGGCCGGCGAGGTGGGCCGCGGCGTTCTCGGTCGCCCAGCCCTTCACGAGCCCGGACGGGTCGAAGCCGCCGGGCAGCCGCCACGGGTCGAAGTAGCCGTCGGTGCGTTCCCGGGCTTGTTCGCAGAGCCCGACCACTTCGGTGACCCACGGGTGCCACCGGTCACGGGGGAGTTCGTCGCGGCGGATGGCGCTGACCTGGCTGCCGGGACGGTAGGTGCTGAACAGCTCGTCGGCGGTGCGCAGGTGCTCGAACACCGCGGCCACGGCCGGTTCGACCGCGGGGTCGGTGTCCACGCCGTGGCCGCGGAGGTGGAGGCTGGCCTGGGTGCCCATGACGGGCCGGGTCCAGGACCGGCGCTGCCGGGACGCGCTGGTCACCCGTGGGCCGCGTCGATCGCCGACTGCAGGGACTGCTGGTAGCCCTCGGACGTGTAGGTCGCCCCGCTGACCGTGTCGATCTGCGCACTCTGGGCCTGCAGTGCCTCCTGGTTGAGCTCCGGCACGGCGGCGGAGTTGATCCGGACGTCGCGGCCGCTTTCCTGGGGGTACTCGATGGCCTGGACGTCGGTGATCTTGCCGCCGCTGACGGTGATCTGGACCTGGACGGGCCCGTAGCGGGTGTCGGCGGCGCTGCCGGTGAAGGTGCCGTCCCCGCCGGTCGAGCCGGCCGAGCCGGGTGTGGCGGGGGCGGCGGGGCTCGTGGTGCGGGTCGGCTGCGTGCCGCCGCCGAGGGGGCGCCCGGTGGCGACGGGGGTCTGGTCGGTGCTGGTGCGGTAGCTGAACAGCAGCACCACGACCGAGACGGTCGCCGCGAAGACGATGGCGATCCTGCGCATCGGGAAGTCCTTTCCTACCAGCCGAATCGTTCGGAATGGACGCGATCGGCGGGGACGCCCGCGCGGCGGGCGCACGCCAGCACCGCTTCGGTCCAGGCGTCCGGGCCGCAGACGTAGACGTCGTGGTCGGCGATGTCGGGGACCAGGTGGCGCAGCACCTGGTGGTCGGGGACCGGGGCGTAGTTCGCCGGGAGCCACGACGCGCGGTCGCGGGAGCGGCGGCCGAGCAGGTAGTGGATCCTGATGCCGCGGCGCTCGGCGAGGTCCTCGAGTTCCCGCCGGAAAAGCAGGTCCGCCGGCCGGCCGGCCCGGTGGAACAGCACGGCTTCGCCGGGGCGGTGCGGCAGGTCCGCGAGCAGTGCCCGCAGCGGCGTGATCCCGATGCCGGAGGCGAACATCGCCAGCTTCCGTCCTTTTCGGACGGTTCCGGTGAGCCTGCCGTAGGGCCCCTCGAACAGGGCACGGGTCCCGGGGCGCAGCCGGGCGAGCCGGCGGCTGCCCGGCCCGAGGTCCTTGGCCGTGATGCGGAGCCGGTGTCCGTCCGGTGCCGCCGACAGGGAGAACGGCTTGCCCCGCGTCCAGCCCGGGCCGGACCGGAACCGCCAGATGAAGAACTGGCCGGCCGCCACGGGAAGGCGCTCGAGCTGCCGGCCGCGCAGGTACACCGAGACGACACCGGGGCCTTCGCGCACGACCTGGTCGACGACGAGGCGGTGCCGCGCGTTGAGCCACACCGGCAGCCCGAGCCGGAACACCAGCACCGCGCCGGCGGCCGCGCCGTAGGCGGTCCACCAGAACGCGGTCGCCACCGGCGAGGCGGTGAAGTCGGCGCCGGTCCACAGCTGGTGCGGCAGCGCGAGCCCGGCGCCGAGGTAGGCGTAGAGGTGCAGCAGGTGCCAGGACTCGTACCGCAGGCGCCGCCGCGCGGCGCGCACCGACGTCACCGCGACCATGACCAGCGCGGCGGTCCCGGCGGTCGCCAGGAGCATGCCCGCGTAGGTCGTCACGAGCAGCCAGACTTCGCCGAGCAGACCCGACCGGTCGGTCATGGCGTACCCGAGGCTGATCAGCACGACGTGCGCGGCCAGCAACGTGATCGAGGTGAACCCGGTGAGCCGGTGCCGCCGGGCCAGCTCGTCCTGCCCGTAGCTGCGTTCCACCCAGGGGATCCGGGCCATCAGCAGCACCTGCAACAGCAGGAGGTCCGCGGAAAGCAGGCCGGTGAGCCGCCCGGCGGACGTGAGGAAACCGGCGGGGGAGCCGAGGTCCTGCAGGCCGCGGCCGGACACCCACAGCGCGACCACGAACAGGACGCTCAGCCAGGCGGTCAGGCCGGCGACGTCCCGCCACCACGCGCGGACCGGGCGGGCACGCCGGTACGCGACACGGTGCGTGGCGAAGCTGGTCGACATCGGGCGCTCCCGGGGATGGTGATCCTTTCCGACCACCCTTCAGGAGCGCGGTTAGCCGTCGACGTGACGAGGGTGAGAATCCGGTAAGAGCAGATCGTCCCCGACGGTGAACCCGACCACGGCCCCGCCACCGGGCCGCGGTTCGGCGAACACCGAGCCGCCGTGGGCCAGGGCGATCTCCCGCACGATGGCCAGCCCCAGTCCCGAGCCGGGCAGGCTGCGTGCGGCGTCCGCGCGGTGGAACCGGTCGAACACGCGGACGTCGCCGATGCCGGGGCCGCGGTCCAGGACTTCGATCCGGCCGTCGCGCGCCACCACTTCGATCGCCCCGTCCGGAGCGAACTTCACGGCGTTCTCCAGCAGGTTCGACACCGCGCGGTCCAGCGCCTTGGCCTGGCCGGTCAGCATGGTTCCGTCGGTGTCGATCGCGATGGTGCGGCCGGACCGGCGGCGGACCCGGTCGGCGGCGCGCTCGACGATTTCGCCCAGCTCGACCGGTACGCGTTCTTCGGCCTCGTAACGGTGCGTGGCGAGTTCGACCAGCTCGTCGATCAGGTGCGTCAGCTCGCGGGTTTCGCCGTCGACGTCGTCGAGCAGGCGGGCGCGGGCGTCCGGGCCGAGCTCGGCGAAGCGGCGCAGGACACTGGCGTTGGTGCGGAGGCTGGTCAACGGCGTCCGCAGCTCGTGAGCAGCGTCCTGGACGAGGCGCTCCTGGTCGGCGCGGGCGTCGGCGAGGCGGCCGAGCATCCGGTCGAACGACGTCGCGAGCCGGCCCACCTCGTCGCGGCCGCCGGTCGGGACGGCGACGTCGGCGAGCCGGCCGTCGCTCACCTGCTCGGTCGCCTGGGTCAGCCGGACCAGCCGGCGGGTGATCTGGCGGGCCAGCAGCCAGCCGGCCAGGGCCGCCGCGACCAGGACGATCGCGCTGACGGCGGTGATCCGGGCAGCCAGCCCACCGAGGACGTGGCGGGACTCGTCGACGTCGATGCCGAGCTGGAGTGCGCCACCGCCACCGCCGAGCGCCACGGTGATGACCCGGTAGTCGTCCGGCTGGACGGTGAAGTCGTCGTAGCGGCGGTCGCCGAAGGCGCCCGTCGCGGCGAGCGCGCGGTCGGCGTCGTCCACGGCGAGCCGGATGGGACGGCCGCCGACGTGGCGGACGGTGCCGTCCGGGGCGATCGCCTGGGCCACCATCGGCTGGGCTTCGTCGTGGTCGTCGTCGTCGGGACCTCGGGTGACCGGGCTCGGCGCGAGCACCTGCGTGGCACCGGCGGCGACCTCCGCCGACGTCGTCAGCAGCGACCGGTCCAGCTCCGCGTTGATGCGCTCCGAGGCCGCCTGGTAGCTGAACAAGCCGACCAGGATCGCCGCCGCCGCGCCCACTCCGGCGAAGGCGATCGCGAGCTTGCTGCGCAGGTTCATGCCGGCCGCACCGAGTAGCCGACGCCGCGCACGGTGTGGATCAGCTCCGTCGCGCCCGCCTGGTCGAGCTTGCGCCGCAGGTAGCCGATGTAGACGGCGAGGTTCTTGGACTCGGAGCCGAACTCGTAGCCCCAGATCCGCTGGTAGATCGTGGTGCGGTCGAGCACGATCCCGGCGTTGCGGACCAGCAGTTCGAGCAGGTCGAACTCGGTCTTCGACAGGGTGATCTCGGTGCCGCGCCACCAGACGCGCCGGGCCGCCGGGTCGACCGCCAGCTCGCCGAGGCGCAGCGTCCGCACGGGCGCGGACCCGGCGTCGGCGGAGGTGCGGCGCAGCAGGGCCCGCAGGCGGGCGAGCAGCTCGTCGAGTTCGAACGGCTTCGGCAGGTAGTCGTCGGCGCCGGCGTCCAGCCCGGCGACCCGGTCGGCCGTTTCGACCCGGGCGGTGAGCATGAGGATCGGCGTCCGGTCGTCTTCGGCGCGCAGGACGCGGCAGACGCCGAGGCCGTCGACGCCGGGCATCATGACGTCGAGGATCAGCACGTCGAAGTCGTCTTTCCGGGCCGTGGCCAGTGCACTGACGCCGTCGGTCACCTCGGTGACGTGGTAGCCCTCGAGTTCGAGGGCCCGCACGAGCGATTCCCGGATGGCGCGGTCGTCGTCGGCGAGCAGGACACGGTGTGGCATGCCGTCATCATGCCTGTGCGTGACGGCCGCGGCGCGGAGGCGGGGCGAGGGCGGCCGGGAGCTCGGGGTTCGCGGCGCGGGCGTAAGGTGGAGGTATCGCCCCGGACCTCGGCGCATTCGTGAAGCCGGGACCCGAAGCCGGAGTCTCCAGCGCGTCCTGACTTCTCTCGCCTGCTCATCGGACCGTGCTCGCATGGCCAGGCATCGGCAAGAGGAGATCCCGTATGTCGAGAATCGATGCCGAACCCGGCGTCGCCGTCGCTGTCGCCGAACCCGGCGATCCGGCGGTGGCCGCCTGTGCGGTCTGCCCCCATCCGATCGAAGCGCACGACACGATCGCGCGCCGGTTCTGCGCGGCGACGAAGGCGGGCATGTTCAACCGCGGTTGCGTCTGCACCGGCGCCCCGGAACAAGTGGTGACCACGGTGATGCGGGTCCGGAAGTGAATGACTCCGTCATGAAGCACCGGCCATGACTTCCCTGTGGGACAGCACCGCGGGACCCGTCGTCGGCTCCCTGGCCGTGGAGCGGCGGCTGCGGGTGAAACCGCCGGGTGCGGTCAAGGGCTGCTTCGACGGTGCCTGGTGGCCACGCTCGCGGGAGCCGGTCGCGGAATTCAGCGCCCTGGTCACCGCGCTCGCCGCGGACTCGGGCCCGGTGGACCGGATCGGCTTCAACCCGGTGATGTGGGATCTGACGCCCCGGGCACTCGCACTCGAAACCGGTCTCGTGCGGCTGGCCGGGTTCTTCGGCCTGGACCGGCACACGATCGTCGTGATCGGGCCGCGCATCCGCCGGCTGACCCTGCTGGTGGTCCCGCCCGGCGCCGGCCCGGCCGCGGCGGAGCGTGCGCTGGCAGCGGCCGCCGCGCCGGACGCCGTCGGCTCCGCCGTGCTCCTCCTGACCACCAGCGGCGCCCTCGGCCCCGCCACCGGAACGGCTTGAGCGCCGCGGGCGTTCAGGCACGTCGGCCGTCCGCGGCTACCCCCTCAACGGACGACGGCGACCGGGCAGGTCGCGTGCCCGAGCAGGTCGTTGCTCGTCGACGCCGGCAGCGCACCGGCGACGGGGCCGCGGCCGCGGCTGCCGACCACGATCAGCTGGGCGCCGGGCGCGACCCCCATGAGTGCTCGCGCTGGCTCGAGGTCTTCGACGACCCGCGTCGTGATCTCCAGCTCCGGGTGCTTCCGCGACCAGTCGGCGACCAGCTCCTCGAGCTCTCGCCGGTCCTCGGCCTGCTGGTCGGCGAAGGAGGGTTCGATGCTGGGTGCACGCCGGCGGCCGGCGTGCACCACGACCAGCGGTACGCCGCGCGCGACCGCCGCGTCGACCGCGAAGTGCAGCGCCGCTTCGCTCGCCGGTGAGGAGTCCACGCCGACCACGACCGGGCCCCTCGGGTCGGCGTGGCCGCGGAAGACGACGACCGGGCACTTCGCGGCCGCGGCGACCCCGAGGGCGACCGAACCGACCAGGGCGCCCCGCAGGCCGCCGAGGCCGTGGGAGCCGAGCACGATCAGGGGCGCGGTCGCGGACTCGGCGAGCAGCAGGTCGGCCGCGAGCCCGGGCCGCACGTCGGTTTCGACCTCGAGGCCCGGTGCCGCGGTGCGGGCGATCTTCGCCGCGTGGCGCGTCCGCCGGGTCACGGCTTCGGACAGGAACCCGGACTCGTCGCCCGGTTCGGCCGCGCAGGCGTGGAACAACCGCAGGCCCGTGCCGCGCCGAGCCGCTTCCTGCGCCGCCCACCGGACCGCGCGCAGCGCCCCTTCCGAAGTATCCACCCCGACGATCACCGCGGCCCTCGCCTTTTCGGCCATCGCCGCCTCCTGCTGTCCAGCGCCGCCCGGACGGCGACGCCGTCCAGCATGCCCCCTGGCGCGTCCGCGCGTCAGAGCACGAAGACCCTTCGTCCGGTGACCAAATCCGGGAGGTGCGCCGGCGCCGCCCGGGCGTGCGGTCTCCGCCGAGCTGATCCGCGATGTCCTCAATGGACAGTCCCGGTCGGCGGCCGGTGCCGTCCGGATTGGCGGCAGCGCGCATTCGGGGCAGCGCGCATTCGGGGAAGAAGTTCAGCTGAACGATCACGGTCACCGGCGCCCGGGGGCGTTATGCTGAGGAGGACAGCGCCGAAGTGCCCAGTCCCCGCTCTTGCGACGATCGACAGCCGACGACCGGACGTCCGCACCGGGCCAGCACCGGGTCCGATGTGAGAAGAGCCGGACGGTGACGCCTGGAGCACCCCCATGAAACTCAGCGCGCTGACCACCCTCCGTGGCCAAGACCTCCCGTCGGCACCGGTGGTACCGGTCATGTCCGGCCCACGCGGGACGCCGCCGCCCCCGCCGCCCCCGTCGGGCCTGAGGCTGTCGGAGGAGACGATCGGTCACACCGCGATCCTGGCCCTGGACGGCGAGTTCGACCTGTACGCCGTGCCCGAGGTCGACCGGGCTCTCGACGTGATCCTGCGCCGGCGCCCGCAACGGCTCGTGGTGGACCTTTCGCGGGTCGGCTTCCTGAATTCGGCGGGGCTCGAAGTGCTGGTCGCCTGTCACCGGCGGGCCGGCCCGCGGACCGATCTGCGCATCGTGGCGACGACGCGGGCGACGTGGCGGCCGTTGCGGATCCTCCGGCTGCACGAAATCCTGGCCGTCCACACCTCGCGTGCGGCGGCCCTCGCCGCTCCCCTGACCGGAGATTCCCGCGCGTGGTCACCGTGATCCGCGGTTTCCGGCTTCCCCGCGCCGCCCGCCAGGACCGGCGCGCACTGTCCTGTTCGGACACGGTGGGCGCCGTCCCGGTGCGGTGACCCGTCCGGGCCGGGAGAACTCCGGCCGACGCCGGGTCATCTTCCCGCCTGCGGTCCGATCATCGAGTTGACGTCGATCGGAGACGGGATGACGCCGAGTTGCAGCAGCAGGTCCGGCACCCGCTGCAGGCGCCGCGAGTCCAGGGTCGAGCCGTAACCCGGCAAGGTGAGCAACTTGGCGGTGTCCTCGTCGATCTTGGCGAACCTCACCAGTAGCGGCTCGACCTTCGAGCGGTCGTTCGTGGCTTCGTGGGTGGCCCTCTGCATGGCGCGCTGGAACGCGGACAGGGTCTTCGGGTTCTCCCGCACCCACTTCCTGGTCGCGCCGTAGCCGGTCAGCGGGAAGTCCTGGGTCGCCCCGGAGTTGATGTCGATCACGGGAATCGCGCCGACCGTCTTGGCGGCCTGCGTGATGTACGGCTCCGGCAGGTACGCGGCGTCGGCCTGTCCCTGCTGCAGCGCCGCCGCGATGTTCGGCAGCGGAATCAGCACCCATTTCACCTTGCTGTAATCCACGCCGTGATCTTGCATCACCGAGCGGGTGAGAAGATCCGAAGCGGTGTTCTTGGCCGTGATGGCGATCTTCTTGTCCGCCAGGTCGAAGATTGTTTTCACCGGCGAATTCGGAACCGTGACGATCGCATTGGACTTCGCGTTGACCGACGTCGCGTCGGCGACCAGCTGCATGTCGGCGGCGCCGCTGCTCCGCGCGGTGAAGAACGGCGGATATGTCGAGAACGCGATGTCGGCTTCGCCCGAGATCGACTTCGCCAGCGAGGCCTGGCCGCTGGCGGCGACGACGGAGTCGACGGTGAGGCCCTCGTCCTTGAAGTAGCCGCTGTCCTGGGCCAGCCAAAATGGCGCGAGGTCCGTGGTGGGGAGGATGGAGACCTTCAGGGTCGGCTTCTCCAAGCCGCTGCCGCTCGACGACGTGTCCGAGCTGGTCGAACCGAGTGCGGCGCAACCGGTGAGGACCGTGACAGCCGCGAGGGCGAGCGCGGCGCGGCAAGCACGAACCCGGCCACTGCTCCTGGCGATTCCAAACAAGGCCTGCTCCTCGAAGGAGGTTGATGTACCGAATCCAAGGAAGGTCCGAAAATCATTCCCCGGTGTCAGGCAGGTCACTGTAGGGACCTTGACATCGCTTGACAATGCGTGCTGTGCGCCGAACCAGGATTTCACCAGAATGGCGGTGCGACTACGTGATCAATGATCTTGTTTTGCGTGCCGGGTATCAAAAGATCTACGGATAGCTGCGGCGGGAAGGTGACGCGCCACCGATTCCCTGCAACGGCGGACGCCGGGGTCGCGGATTTCAGGGAGGTCGCTTTCTGTTACCGGGCGGCGTGGCCGGGTGCCGGCTTGATCGTCGGCCGAAGCCGATTCGATCAGGCGGTCGCGCGCCGCGACGTCGTGAAGATCTCCGATCGGTCCGCGCGGGTGCGAGCCCGGTCGCGCGCGGGAGGGTGGCGCATCCGTCGCCTCGCCCGTCGCGAAGCTGGTGCGAGCCTGCGGCCGGGTTGCCGTGGACGAGTCCGGCGGCCCCCGCGCCGGGTGCGGAAAACGTGGCCCGAGGGCACCTGCCGGCACGGTGTCGTCGCCGGCTTCGGGTCTTCTGGCGATTTCGGGGGTAATCGCGAAGGAGGCCCGCGGTGAGATCGAAAAAAAGATGGTCAAGACTTCGTCGAAGCCATCGAACGGATCTTTCCGGGGCTCCGAGTCGGCTACGGCTGGGAAATTCCCGACCGGGGCCGACGTCGTGGTGATGCCTCGTTTCTTCGGGCAAAACACTGTTGCGCGCCGCTTCGTCCGGGCCCGCCGGGTCGGCTGGACGCAGGTGTTGGGCTCTTTTCCCTGGTGAGCACGCTGTTCGGGGTGGGCGAGGTCCGCGTGGAGTCAGGCGGCGGGTCGACACGCGGCCGGCGGCGGACCCACCCGCGTGAGACGGTGGAATCACGCTGGGATCACAATTCAGAACAATTGTCGAAATTGATGTTTCCCGGCGGAGTTCCGGGCGGCTGCAGTGTACATCTTGTTGGGGAACAGTTTTCCTTCTATTATCGCCGTGTGCGACCGCTCACGGACGGTACTGAGCTGCTGGTCGGTCGGGATGGTGAGCTGTCCCGGCTGGTCGCCTGGATCCGTGATGTTGCCGAGGGGCGTGGCCGCGCGGTGCTGGTGGACGGGGAGCCGGGGATCGGCAAGTCCGCGCTGGTCCGGGCCGGCTGCGCCGCCGCCACCCGTGCGGACTGCCAGGTGTTCTGGGGAGCCGGCGACGAGCTCGGGCAAGCGCTTCCCCTGCTGCCGCTCCTGGACGCCCTGAGGATCACACCGGCCGCGCGGGATCCCCGTCGTGGTGCCATCTCCGAGCTGCTGCACGGCGGAGCCGTCGCGGGCAAGGGCGCCGACCTCGCGGCCGCGGCCGCCGAGCAGCTGCTCGCGCTGGTGGACGAGCTCTGCCAGGACGGGCCGGCCGTGCTGGTCGTCGACGACCTGCAGTGGGCCGACCGGACGACCGTGGCCGTGTGGAGCAGGCTCGCTCGCTCGGTCCGGCAGCTCCCGCTGCTCCTGATCGGCGTGCTGCGCCCCGTGCCGCGCCGCGACGACCTGCGGTCGCTCTTCCGGAACGTCGGGCCGGGCGAGCGGCTGCGGCTGGGCCGGCTGGCCGAACCGGCGGTGTCCGAGCTGGTGGCCGCGCTGGCCGGCGGTCCACCGGGTGCCGAGCTCGAGCGGCTGGCCGACGGCGCGGCCGGGAACCCGTTGTACCTCACCGAACTGCTCGACGCGCTGACCCGGGGCTCGTGCCTGGACGTCGACGACCAGGGCGTCGTGCAGCTGTCCGGCGGGGCCACGCCGGACTCCCTGCCGGAGGCGATCGCGGACCGGCTGGGCTTCCTGCCGGAGGAGGTGCGGACCGTGCTGCGGGCGGCGGCACTGCTCGGGGACGGCTTCTCGGTCGCGGACCTCGTGACCGTGACGGGCACCTCGCTCACCGGCCTGCTGCCCGCCCTCGACGAGGCGCGGGCCGCCGGGGTGCTGGTGGCGGCGGGTGACGACCTGGCCTTCCGGCACCCGTTGATCCACCGGGCCCTGTACGACGAGATGCCGACCGCGGTCCGGATCGCCTGGCACCAGGCCGCCGCGTGGGCGCTGGCCGAGGCGAGCGCACCGGTCGAACGGGTCGCGCGGCAGCTGCTCCCGATGGTGTCCACAACGGACAGCCGGGAGCCGGTGCCTGCCTGGGCCGTGCGGTGGTTGCTGGACGTCGCCTCGCCGTTGATCGGCCAGGCACCCGCGGTCGCCGTCGCGCTCCTGCGCCGGGCGGTGCGCGACGCGCCGCCCGGCGACGCCGCGACGGACGTGCTGACCTGCCGGCTGGCCAACGCGTACTACCGGGTGGGCAACATCGCCCAGGCCGAGCGGATCGCCTGCCGAGGCCTGGAGCACGTCAGCGACCCCGACGTGCTCGTCGACCTGTACACGACGGTCGTCCAGTGCCGCGGGGCGACCGGCCGGTCCGCCGAGTCCCTCGACGCGTTGAACGCCGCGGCGAACCGGCCGGGTCTGCAGGCCCGGCACCGGGCCAGGCTGCTGGTGCTCATCGCGCGCACGCACCGCGATCTCGACGAGGTCGACACCGCGGGCGAGGTCGCCACCGCGGCGCTGGCGGAGCTCGGCCAGGCCGAAGATCGCTGGGCGACGGGGTGGGCGCTGCACGTGCTGAGCCTGGTGGCGATGATGCGCGGCGAGTGGACCGCGGCGTTGCCGCTGTTCGAGCGTGCGATGGCCAACGCGCGGGGCGATCCCGCGCTGACCGATCTCACCCTGCTGCTGCACATCAACCAGTCGGTCACCTTCGGCGCGCTCGACCGCTACCCCGACGCGCTCGCCGCCGCCGAGCGGGCGCGCGAACTGGCCGACCGGACGGGCAGTGTCGTGCGCCTGACCCAGGCCCAGAGCGCGCTCGGGCAGCTGCTGCTGGGCGCCGGCCGGTGGGACGACGCGCTGGCCGAGGTGGACGTCCTCCCGGACGACCAGAAGGACCCGGGGGTGGTGTGCTGCGACCACGGCGTCGCCGCGATCATCCACTTCCACCGCGGTGAGGCGGCCGCGGCACGGTGGCACCTCGCCGGGGCGGCGCCGTACTCGGAACGCACCGGCAACTGGGTCGTGGAATCCCTGGTGCGGGCCCGCAGTCTCGCGTTCGAGCACGCCGGCGCACCGGAGCGGGCGCTCGCCGTGCTGACCGCCGTGCTGGCCGGCGGGGACGCGGGGGAGGACCTGCTGGGGGACGCCGCCCGGCTGGCCGCGACGCTCGGCGACACGCGGACCGGGGCGGAGATCGAGGCCCGGGTGCGCGCGATCGCCGCCGAGTCCACCGTTCCGCACCGCCGCGCGCTGGGGCTGTACTGCCGCGGTCTGCTCGAGCGGGACGCGACGACGTTGCTGCGGGCCGCCGACGGGTACCGGGACGCGGGCCGGCCGCTCTCCCGGGCCAAGGCACTGGAAGCCGCCGCGATCGCGTTCGCCGAAGCCCGGGCCGAAGACCGCGGCTCGGCGCGCGCGGCCTTCACCCACGCCCTCGACCTCTACACGGAGCTGGGCGCGCACTGGGACGTGGCGAGGCTGCGCGCCCTCTTCCGGGCGTTCGGGATCCGGCGCGGCCCGACGGTGAAGCACCGCCAGAGCACGCACGGCTGGGACAGCCTCACCCCGACCGAGGGCCGGATCGCCGCGCTCGTGGTCGAAGGCCTGTCGAATCCGCAGATCGCGGCCCGCCTGTACCTCTCCCCGCGCACGGTCGGCACGCACGTTTCGCACATCCTGACCAAGCTCGACGTGCATTCGCGCATCGACATCGCGCGGGAAGCCGCCCGCCACCAGTCCGCCTCGGGCTGAACCCGGCTCCACCCGCGGTCCCGGCTGCCCGGGACCGCGGGTGTCCGAAGTGGAGCGACCGTGGGCGGGGATCAGACCCCGACCTCCGGGATGTCCCCCTGGCGGGGAACGACGAGGGGGCGCGGGACCGTTGACGCCGGAGTCCGGCGCGACACGGCGGCGTGCCCGCTGCCGACCTGGCCGAGCAGGATCGCCAGCACCAGCAGCAGCGGGGTCTGCCAGGCGCCGGTGTAGGTGTGCAGCCAGCCGCACGCCAGCACGCCGAAGCCGGCGATGAGGTACCCCACGCCCTGGACCATGGCGGACAGCGAGAGCGAGCTGTCCTTGCTGCGCAACGAGATCGTCGTCAGGACGAACGCGAGCGAACCCATGCCCGTGCCGGTGGCCACGGCCCACAGCCAGGGCGCGGCCGCGGGCGCCACGAGCAGGCCGACCACCCCGATGACGTTGGGTACGGCCAGGACGACGACGAGGAGGGTCTGATTGCGCCAGCGGCGTGTCCAGCCCGGCACCAGCCACATCATGGGCAGCCCCATGGCCATCGACACCGCGAGGCACGCGCCCGCGGTCGCCGGCGGGACACCCGCGTCGCGCAGGATGCCCGGGAGCCAGCCCATGACCAGGAACGTCACCGTCGAAATGAGTCCGAAGTGGATGGTCAGGGCGGACGCCGGCATCGCCCCGGAGGCTGCCTGCGGCGCCGCGAACTCGACGGGGTTGCGCTGCCACAGCTGCAGGGCCAGCAGCGCCGCGATCGCCCACACGCCGAGGCCGACCCGCCACGACGACGACAGCACCGCCGCGGGCGTGACCAGCGCGCCGGCCGTGCTGCCGAGCCCGAGCCCGAGGGTGAAGGCGGCGGACCCCTTGGCCAGCAGGGGCAGCATGGTGCCGAGCACGGCGATGGACAGGCACGCCAGCGTCGTCCCCGTCAGCAGCTGCGTCGAGCCCCCGAGGACCCGCCCCGCCAGCGACAGCACCAGCCCGGCGAGGGCCACGGTGACGGTCCGGTGCGTCCCGAGCCGCTCGCACAGCCACGGCGTCGCCCAGCCGCCGAGGCCGATCGCCCACAGGGGGAGCGCGACGAGCACCGCGCCGACCAGATTGCCGGCGACCGAGATGTCCGGCAGGGCCACCCCCAGGCTCGTCACGGCCGGCCGCAGGTTGAGGGCCAGGACGAAGATCACAACGGTGGAGACGGTGGTGGTAGCACGCGACATCGCTCCTCCTCGGCGTCGAGGTTCGGAGCGTCGGCCCCGTGAAACAATGTTTCGCGGCACGCGTACGCCAGACATCCGTCAGCTGACGGATGCACGAAGTTTTTGCTGCCATGCAACGGATGTAGCGTGCTGACAGCCCTGCGGATGGGCGTGCATCGGCACGGCCGGACGGCTGCTCCGGCCCGCCCGGGACCCGTCCCCGGCCACCCCGGCGCCGGTGGCCGGTTGGACGCGGCCGGCGTCCGCGCGCCGCCCGGACAGCGGCCGTTTCGAGTTCGCCGGCGGCCGCCTTGATCCGCCGATCGGCGGGACGCATCAGTCCGAACGGGTGTCAGACGCGGCGTCCCCGGGTATGCCACCGATCAGGTTCGGGTCTTCGGCGCGCAGGAGACCGGGACCAGGTTCCGCCGGTCCAATGCAGTGGCCGGCGGAACCGCCCCGGCTCGCCCGGGGAAAGGTGCACCATGCCCGCCCGGCTCAGGCCGCGACGGGCCGGCGGTGCACAGGTGGGCCGTCCGGCTCGTCGACCTGCACGCGGTCGTAGCCGCGCACGGCGAGGGCGAAGGACACCGGCAGCGGCAGGACATCGGGGGTCACGTCGTGCTCCGGGCGCGGAGGGTGGCGTCGAGTGCGGCGGGTCCGGCCGCGGTGCGGATCTCCGGCGGGTCGAGCCGGCCGACGCGGTGGTCGTCCTCGCGCAGCGCCTTGACGAACCGTGCGACGTCCGCCGGTCGCGGGGTGACGGTGGGGCCGCCGAGGTGACGCACGACGATGAGGTCTTCGCCGGAGTGGGTTTCGACGGCGGCGGCCCAGCCGCGGACCTCGTCCCACAGCAGGGCGACGTCCCGGCCGGGGTAGCCGGGCAGGCGTTCGTCGAGTGCGACATAGGCGGAGACCGGGCTGTCGTGGTCGACGGTGCACGACTCGGGCCCGACGCCGAGTGCGGCGGTGACGTCGGCGAGGTAGGACCACAGTGCGGTGAAAGCGGGGTGGGAGTGGCCGGCCGGGATGTGCAGCGATGCGGTCACGGGTGCGGATGCCTTTCTGGGGCGGACCCGCGCGGGACCGGCTCGGGGTGCCGGTCCCGCGCGGGGAGGTGACCGTCAGGCCTGGATCTCTTGCCGGTCGCCGGTGCCGGTGATCTCGATGCGCCGGGGCTTGGCCTGCTCGGCGATCGGGATGCGCAGGGTCAGGACCCCGGCTTCGTAGCCGGCGGCGATGTGGTCGGCGTCGAGGGTGTCGCCGAGGAAGAGCTGGCGGGAATACACGCCGAGGGGTCGCTCCGAGACCTGCATCTGGACGTCGGCGGGGAGCGGGCGCCGCTCGGCCTTGACGGTCAGGACGTTGCGTTCGACGTCGAGTTCGATGGCATCGGGAGTGACGCCGGGCAGGTCGAAGCAGACGACGAACTCGTCGCCTTCGCGGTAGGCGTCCATCGGCATCGCGGTCGGCTTGGACCAGGTTCCGGGGGTTGCGCTGCCGAGCATCTGCTGGGCGAAGCGGTCCAGCTCGCGGAACGGGTCAGTGCGCATCAACATCGGGTTCCACCTCCCGGGGTCGACAGTGCTGTCAACACGCACCACTGTTCTACCATGTCATCTAAGCGATGACAACTTCAGAGTCGTCTATATGATGACGAACGTGGCGGTCGCCGGGAGTCAGCCGGTGGCGTTGTCGGCGTAGTTCACGGTGATGTTCTTGAAGCCGAGTGACTGCAGCAGGTCGACCAGCATCGTCTTGGTGTTCCTCTCCGCGTCGGCCACCAGTGAGCTCTTCGCGGCCGCGGCCTGGATCTCCTTCTGGGCGAGCTCGTACAGCGCCTGCTGCGAGTTCGGGTTCCCGCTGAGGAACTCGTTGATCCGGGTGAACAGGCCCTGCTGCTGCGCGTACACGTGGGACTCGTGCACGTCCAGCGTCGCCGGCTCCAGCTGCGCGTGTCCCACCGTGATCGTGGCGGACAGGCGGTCGTCGGAGACCTGGACCGCGTTGCCCTTCAGCTGCGAGAAATCCACGTAGGCGTTGTCCGTGCCGACTCCGATGAACAGCGTGTCGCTGCCCACCAGGAAACTGGGCAGGACCGAACTGGTCGTGATGTCGACGACCACCTGGAACGAACCGCTGGCGGCCTCGTAGCGCGAGAGCTCGACGATCGACTGCAGCAGCACCGGTCCGGAGTGCTCCTCGGTGTGTTCCGCGAACGGATTGCGCAGTTGGGGTAGCAGGTGTACCGCCGATGCGACGAGTACCGCGGCGGCCAGAACCACCACTGCCACAGCCATTGCGACGAGCCGCTTGCCCCATGCACCCATGCCGGGAGGATTACCCACGCCGCCGCCGGGCTAAGCGACGGGCGGCGGTACGGTGTCCCCGCTCGCGTGGCGGATCTCCGACGATGGGAGGCAGGGTGCGCAAGTCCCTGTGGCTGTGGGTCCTGCTGGTCTTCCTCGTCATCTTGGTGCTCGGACTGATCTTCGGCGGCTATCGCAAGGGCACGAAGCTCGGAGCGCCCGCTGAACCGGTGCCGGTGGCGGCTTGGAGTTCCGACGCGGCACTCCAAGCCGCCGGGCATTCCTGGCAGCGGCTCGTGCCGCGCCTCAGGAGGTGCTGCAGCTGACGCCGGGCCAGGTCCGGTTCCCGTTGTGCTGGATGGTGACCCCCCAGTTGTTGCCGTTTCCGTTGGGTGTCGCGACGAGGACCTGACTGCTCGGCCACGTCGCGTTGACGTTCCAGGTGGCGCTGATCCTCGCCGGGCTCGGCACGGTCATGGTGACCGTCCACGCGCCGGCGCCGCTGACCGAGACGTTCAGGTTGTACCGGTCGCTCCAGGACTGGCCGGCCGAAAGCGTGGCGGTGCAGCCGCCCCCACCCGGCGTGGTCGGAGTCGTCGGCGTCGTCGTGGGATTGGTCGGGGTCGTCGGCGTGGTGGTCGTGCCCCCGGAGTTGAGGACGTTCAGCACCGAGTCGTAGGCGGCCTTCTTGGTCCCGTTGCCGTCGAACAGGAGGGGACTCTCGCCGGACCGCCAGGAGTCGCTGTCGCGCACGCCCCACACGGTGATGCCGACGCAGCGTGCGACGTTCATGCACGCCTGGGTCAGGGCCGCGTACTGCGAGGGGGCCGCGTTCGTGACGTCGACCTCGGTGAGCGCCACGTCGACGCCGAGCGCCGCGAAGCTGGAGATCGTCGTCTGGAGGCTGCTCGGGACCGAGCTGCCGCCGGTGAAGTGGCCCTGCAGGCCGACGCAGTCGATCGGCACACCGCGGGACTTGAAGTCCCGCACCATGGTGTAGACGCCCTGGGTCTTGGCGTAGTTCCAGTTGTCGATGTTGTAGTCGTTGTAGCAGAGCTTGGTCGACGAGTCGGCCGCGCGGGCGGTCTTGAACGCGACCTCGATCCAGTCGTTGCCGGTGCCCTGCAGGTTCGACGCACGCCGGCTGCCGTCCTCGTTGAAGGCTTCGTTGACGACGTCCCAGTACGCGAGCTTGCCCTGGTAGTGGGCCATGACCTTCTGGATGTGGTTGATCATCGCGCTGCGGAGCGCGCTGCCGCTCATGCTCTGCATCCAGCCCGGCTGCTGCGAGTGCCAGGCGAGGGTGTGGCCGCGGACCTTGGCACCGTGGCCGACCGCCCAGTTGTAGACCTGGTCGCCGGCGGAGAAGGTGAACTGGTTCTGGTTCGGCTCGGTCGCGTCGGGCTTCATCTCGTTCTCGGGCGTCACCATGGTGAACTCGCGTGCCGCGATCGTGGTGTAGGCCGAGTCGCCGAGCTTGCCGGCGGCGATGGCCGTGCCGAAGTACCGGCCGGACTGGGCGGCGGCGGCGCCCAGCGTGCCCGCCGCGGCATCGGCGCCCGGAGCCGTCACGAGGACGGCAGCCGTCGCGGCCACGGTGGCCACTCCCGCCAGTACTCGGGTGGCCGAGGACCGCCACCACTTCCGGCCGTGCAGGCCCGGCGAACTTCCTGCCATCCCGTGGTCTCCTTCCAGGCGCACGCCCAGGAGCCGACTGCCGCGGCACGAGTCCTCGCGGACTGGCACGGGGAACCAAGTCGTCGGCGACCTGGACGAGGTGAGAGGTTCACCTACTGCGAGCAGCAGAGCACGGCGCTTCGGCGCCGGGCAAAGAGTTTCGGCCGACTTTCGGCGTCGCGCTCGCGGCACGTGCGACTCGGGAAGTGCCGCTTTTACTGGAGGCGTGCTTCGTCCAGCCGGCGTGCCTCGGCGGCCTGTTCGAACGGCGTGTCGCCCGCCGGGTGGCGATCGCCGAGGCCGGCGAACAGCGCTGCGGACCGGGCACTGGCCCGACACCGCACCGGGCACGCTGAACCGGCTGGCGGCGACCGCGGACGGCACGCCGGGACGGTACCTGGGCTACACACCTCCGTCCTTCAACCGGCCCTACCCCGCCGGTCACTGATCCCGGTGGCCGCCGCCGGCACCCCGCGAGCCGGCGGCGGCCACCGGGTCAGCAGGGTGAGTTGGCCTGGGTGAGCAGGCCGAGGCGCCAGGGCAGGAGGTTGTAGTCACCCCCGGCGCCGGGATCCATGCCCTGGTAGAGGTAGGTCAGCTTGCAAGGGCTGATCTCCATGGTCTGGTCGGGGTCGGAGCGCACCATTTCGCCGTGGCTGATGTCGCGGGTCCAGGCTCCCGCCGGGAAAGCGACGTTGTTCGCGCGGGCGAACGGATTGCTCTCGGAGTCGGCGAGTGCGGTCCACGGGCCGGTGACCGCGGGGGCGGTCCAGGAACGGAAGTAGCGGCGGCCGTCGGACCCGATGGCCTCGACGAGCAGCAGGTACTGGTTCCGGCCGGCGATCTTGTACACATTGGACGCTTCGAACAGGCGGTTGCGGTTCGCGTCGCCCATGGCGATGACGGTGTTGGTGAAACCGCCGGGGAAGCTCGCCAGGCTGGTTTCGGACCGGTAGAGGTGACCGTTGTCGTCGGAGGAGAACAGGTAGCACTTCGCGCTGTCGCAGACGGTCCAGAAGTCGACCCAGTAGCCGCTGCCGATGTTGTCGCGGATGATCTGCGGCATCGACGAGTAGAAGTTCTTCGGCGCGGACCAGGTTTCGGGACGGCTGATGTCACTGGTCGTGGAGTAGGAACCACCCGCGCCGGTCTGGTAGACGAGGTACCACAGGCGCTGGGGCGCGAAGTAGAACACCTGCGGCGCGGCCCGGTAGCCGGTACCGAGGGGTGAGCGGTCGAGGTAGTAGTGCGGCGCGGCCGAGGCCTGGGACCAGTCGGTGAAGCTGGTGTACATGAGGTTGTAGCCGGTGGTGTAGGTCGAGGCGAACACGTGGTACTTGCCGCCGTAGTGGATGACGCTGGGATCCTTCACGGCGACGTTCGGGTGCGTCGAATCGGGTTTCGGCCCGATCAGCGGGCCGGAGGACGACCACCGGAAGCTCGAGGGCAGGCCGCCGCCCGGCTGCTGGGTCGTCGTGGTGGTGGCCGGGGTGGTCGTCGGGCCGGGTGCGCCGGTGCAGGGTGTGCCGTTGAGGCTGAAGCCGGCCGGGCTCGGGTTGTCGGTGCCGTTCGCCGTGCCGCTGAAGCCGAACTCCACCTTGCCCCCGGCCGGGATCGACGCGTTGTAGGAGACGTTGCGGGCGGTGACCTGCGCGCCGCTCTGCGAGACCTGGGCGTTCCACGCCTGGGTGACCTGCTGCCCGGCGGTGAAGGACCAGGTCAGCGTCCAGCCGTCGACCGCGTCGCCGACGTTGGTCACGGCGACGTTCGCGGTGAACCCGCCCGGCCATTGGGACGGTGCGGCGTAGGTGACCGAGCAGCCGGGGGCGGCCGCCGCGGGCGAGGACACCGCGAGCAGGGTTGCGGCCAGGCCGGTGACGACCGCGGTGGCCGCCGCCAGAGCCGGCCGGCAGGAGGCTGGGGACATGGCTTCCTCCGGATCGATGGGGGGCGGGCCCGGCACCGGCTCGCGGTGCCGGGCCCGACGGCGGAGAGGATCAGCGCGCGGCGCAGGACGACGTGACGCCGTCGGCGCTGCCGGTGCCCTGGAAGCCGAACTCGGTGGACTGCCCGGCCGCGACGCTGCCGTTGTAGCCGACGTTGGTCCAGGTCACGGTGCCGCTGGTGCCGCTGTTGGCGGCGCTCCAGCCGTTGGTGACCGTCGCGCCGGAAGGCAGGTTCGTCGTCACCGTCCAGCCGGTGAGGGCGGTGGATCCCGCGGTGACCTTCACCGTGGCGACGAATCCGCCGTTCCACGAGTTCAGCGACACCGACGAGGTGCAGCCGCCGGGCTGGGGCGTGGTCGTCGTCGTGGTGGGCGTGGTGGGCGTGGTGGGAGTCGTCGGGGTGGTCGGCGTGGTGGTCGAGCCGCCGGCGTTCAAGGCGTCGAGGACGCTGGTGTAGGCGGCCTTCTTGTTCCCGTTGTTGTCGAACAGGAGCGGGTTCTCGCCGGTGCGCCAGGAATCGCTGTCCCGGATGCCCCAGACGGTGATGCCGGCGCAGCGGGCGACGGCCATGCAGGCGCGGGTCACGGTGCCGTAGACGGCGGCCTGGTTCGAGCCGGAGATGTCCAGCTCGGTGATCTGGACTTCGACGCCGAGGTCGGCGAACCGCTGGAGGTTGGCCTGGTAGTCGCCCGGGGCGGAGTTGGAGAGGTGGGACTGGAAGCCGACGCAGTCGATCGGGACGCCGCGGGACTTGAAGTCCTGCACCATGGTGTAGATGCCGGTGCTCTTGGCGTTGACGCCGTCGGTGTTGTAGTCGTTGTAGCAGAGCTTCGCGCCGGGGTCGGCGGCCCGCGCGGCGCGGAAGGCGGCTTCGATCCAGTCGTTGCCGGTGCGTTGCAGGTTGGAGTCACGCCGGCCGCCGCCACCGCCGTCGGCGAAGGCCTCGTTGACGACGTCCCAGGAGTAGACCTTGCCCTTGTAGTGGGTGGCGACCTGGGTGACGTGGTTGATCGCGGCCTGGCGCAGGGCGGAGCCGCTGAGGCCCTGGGCCCAGCCCGGCTGCTGCTGGTGCCACAGCAGCGCGTGCCCGCGCACCCGCTGGCCGTTGCTCACCGCCTGGTTGAGGATGCGGTCCCCGTTGCCGTAGGTGAACTGGTTCTGGGTGGGCTCGGTGGCGTCCCACTTCATTTCGTTCTCGGCCGTGACCATGGTGAACTCGCGGTTCAGGATGCCCACGTAGGTCGAGTCGCCGAGCTTCCCGGCCGAGACGGCGGTGCCGAAGTACCGGCCCGTCTGGGCGGCCGACGCACCGAGCGTCGTGGCCGCACCGGCGGAGGTGGCCAGCAGCAGCGTCGCACCGAGCGACGCCGCCAAGAGCGTCGAAGCGAGCGCGGCTCGGGACAACGACCGCGATGTCGTTTTCATGTTCGCACCTTCCGGGGTAGGAGCGTCCTTGTTAGCGCTAACGCATTCGGGGTGGTGCACGGGGATTCGCCGCGCCTCGGGGGCGGCTTCAGGAGATGCGGGTGTTCGCGCTTCAGCTGCACGTGCCACCTCCACCTCGTTGTGCGGGGAACGTCTCTGGGAGCGCTCTCAGCTCGGCCAGGATTCGATGAAACCACAAGCGAAGCGGCGAGCAAAGCCCTTGGCGGTTATCAATTTTCCGGACTGCGCTTCGAAAGTTTCGCCGGTCGTTGCCGGAGGTGCCCGGAGGTGGTTCCCCTGTCCTGGAAGCGCTCTCAGGAAAACTCCGGGCGGACGCGGTTTTCGGCGAGAACGGGCGCGAGATCGACTTCTCCCGGACGTCGAGGTGGAGGTAGTCGCCACCGAAGAGGGCGGACGAGTGGGAAGTTCCGCCCTCTTCTCCCTTCGTGACCGCACCTAAGGTCGCTCATGGCACTGCCGCCTTATGGGAACCCCGACGACCGAAAGAGCAGATTCATGCGGCCTGATCAGTCCCGCGGAGAGACCATGGACGGGCTGATGCAGCCACGGCCGCTCACCATCGCGCACATCCTGGACCGCGCGGAGCGGCTCTTCGCGCACAAGCACGTCGTGACGGCCGGGTCCGAGCGGCTCACCTACGCCGAGGTGGCCGGCCACACCCGCCGCCTCGCGACCGTGCTGGACTCCCTCGGTGTCCCGCCCGGGGCCCGGGTCGCCACCTTCGCGAGCAACAGCCGGCGCCACCTGGAGCTGTACCTCGGGGTGCCGGCCACCAAGCGGGTGCTGCACTCGATCAACATCCGGCTGTCGGCGGAGCACCTCGAGTACATCGTCAACCACGCCGAGGACGACGTGGTGTTCGTCGATCGCGCGTTGCTGCCGCGGTTGTGGGCGAGCGTCGACCGGCTGCCGCGGGTGCGGCACTGGGTGGTGCTGCCCGACGGCACCACGACGCCGATCCCGGCGGACCCCCGGATCCTGGACTACGACGAGCTGATCTCCGGGGCCGCTCCGTTCGAGGGGGCGTTCGAGGACGCGTTCACGCTCGCGGACGAGAACCTGGCCTCCGGGCTGTGCTACACGTCCGGGACGACCGGACCGCCGAAGGGCGTGCTCTACAGCCACCGGTCGACGGTCCTGCACTGCCTCGGCACGCTCGCGGCCGGCCTCATCGGCATCGGCGAGAGCGACGTCGTGCTGCCGATCGTGCCCATGTTCCACGCCAACGCCTGGGGCCTGCCCTACGGCGCGATGATGGCGGGCGCCGCGCTGGTGCTTCCGGGCGCGTCGGCGGAGCCGGCCCACCTGCTGCGGCTGATGGAGACCGAGCGGGTGACCGTCGCCGGCGCCGTTCCGACGGTGTGGACGAGCCTGGCTCCCGAGCTGCGGGCCCACGACCTGAGCGCCACCCGGTTCCTGCTCGGCGGCGGCTCCGCGGTGCCCCCGGCGCTGTCGGAGACCTACCGCGCCGCGATCGGCGTGCCCATCACCCATTCCTGGGGGATGACGGAGATCAGCCCGGTCGGCGTCATCGGCGGTACGCGCACCCAGCACCGGGACGCGACCCCGGAGGAGCAGGTGGCCGTGCGGGCCGCGCAGGGGCAGCCGCTGCCGCTGGTCAACGTGCGGATCGTCGACGTCGAGACGGGCCGGGAGCTGCCGCGCGACGGCCACGCCGTCGGCGAGCTGCAGGTGGCCGGCCCCTGGGTGGCGGGTGGCTACTTCCGGGTGGACTCCGGCGGCAGCTTCACCGCCGACGGCTGGCTGCGCACCGGCGACCTGGCCACCATCGACGCCGAGGGCTACCTGCGGCTCGTGGACCGGATCAAGGACCTGATCAAGTCCGGCGGCGAGTGGATCTCCTCGGTCGAGCTCGAAACCGCCATCGCCTCGCACCCCGACGTCGTCGAAGTCGCCGTGATCGCGCGCCCGGACCCGCGGTGGATGGAGCGCCCCGTCGCCTACGTCGCGCTGCGCGAAGGCGGTGCCGCCACGGCCGAAGAGCTCCTGGCGCACATCACGCCGATGGTCGCCAAGTGGTGGCTGCCGGACGAATTCGTCTTCCTGGCCACGCTGCCCAAGACGGGCACCGGCAAGCTCTCGAAGATCGCCCTGCGCGACTCGGCGCGGATCGCCTGAGCCGGCTCACGACGGGGCGGGTCCGCTCGCCCGGAGCTCGTGCAGCCGCAGCCCGAGCTGCAGTTCGAGGTCGTTCTCCCGGCGCCAGTCGAGACCGAGGACGGTGCCGGCCCGGTCCAGGCGCTTGAGCAGCGTGTTGACGTGGACGTGCAACGCCCGGGCGGTCGCCGCGACGTTGGCGCGGTGGCGGTAGTACGCGCCGAGGGTTTCGACGAGGTCGGTGCCGCGCCGCCGGTCGTACTCGAGGAGCGGGCCGAGGGAGCCGGCGAGGAAACGGTCGAGCTCGCCGGCCCGCTCCGCGTCGAAGAGCATGGCGTACAACGCATAGCGACGCGTCGTGGCGCCCAGGTCCGTGTGCCCGATCGCGCGCACGACGGCGCCGCAGCGGCCGGCGAGGGAGAAGGCGCGCGCCCAGTCGTGGTTGACCGCCCGTTCCCCGATGACGACAACGGGGCCGCCCAGCGTGCGGCGCAGTCTGCTGTGGACCTCTTCGGCGGTCCGGTCGTCGTCCACGCTGGGGAGGATCATCGTGGCCCGGCCCAGGTGTTCGCCCGCCAGCCCGGCGCGGTCGCGCGCGATGTCGTGCAGGTGGCGCGAAAGATCGGTGGACGTCACCGTGGGGGAGTCCGCGACGAGCACCAGCTCCAGGCGGTCGGCGTCGATGCCGCGCGCGCGGGTGCGGGCGCGCTGGGCCGGGCCGATCCCCGGGCCGCCGACCATGAGCTCGGTCAGGAGCTCTCCGCTCAGCCGCTCGCTGGCCTCGGCCACGGCCCGCTCCTTGAGGATGAGCAGCCCGAGGATGTGGGTGGCCCGCTCGAGGGTGCGCAGGTCCATGGCGTCCGGGACGTCGTGGCCGGCGGCCGCTTCCCGGCTCCACGCCAGCGCGCCGAGGTAGCTGTCGCCCGCCTGGATCGCGGCCACGCTGCGGGTGGTTCCGTCGGCGCCGGCCGAAACCGCGCAGCGGCCCGAGCGCCGGGCGTCCTCGACGGCGCCGGCCAGGTCGGCCTCACCTGCCCGATCGAGGAGCGTGACGCTCCCGCCCAGCTGGTCGGCGAGCAGCTGCGCGACGTCGCCCGGTGTCCCGCCGTCCAGCACGACGCCGGTCAGGGCTTCGTGGATCGCTTGCGCCCGCTGGGTTTTCCGGTAGGCGACCTGCAGCTCCTGCAGGGCGGTCCGGCTCGCTTCGTAGAGGCGGGCGTTGTCGAGCGCGACCGCGGCGTGATCGGCGAACGCGTTCAGCAGCGCGATCTCGTCGGCCTGGAAGGACCGCTCGGAGCGGTCGGCGGCGAACAGGGCGCCCACCGCTTCGCCCCGGATGACCAGTGGCACACCGAGCAGCGCGACGAGCTTCTCGGTGACGACCAGGCGGTCGAAGTTCGGGTCGTGCTCGATGACGGTCGAGGTGGCGTAGTTGCGCACCCAGTACGGGCTCCGGGAGGCCAGCACCTTGCCGCCCAGTCCCACGCCGGCCGGGATGCCCGCCGCGAGGAAAGTGGGGGAGACCGTGCCCTCCGACGCCTTGGCCGACAGCCTGCCGTCCGCGCCGACCAGCGAGAGGTAGGTGAAGTCCGTGCCGATCAGGTCGTGGGCGTGGTGGACGATCGACTGCAGGACCTCGTCGAGCCCGCCCAGCGCGGTGAGCGACTTGACGGTCGCGTACAACGACGCCAGTTCACGCTGCCTGCGCACGAGCGAGCCCGTCTCCGCCTCACTGGCCACGGTGCCGTCCCTCCTCGGTGACGGGTGGGCGAAAGTCCCACCGGTGCAACGGCAGGAGTGGATGGTCCACACCTCAGGTCGCAGCGTAACCGCGCCCTAACATGACCGCCATCACCTGCCTGCGCTCAACGACGAAAGCGGCATCCATGGCAATCCCGCTCACCCAACCCGAAGGACAGTCCGGCCACGCCGACACCGGCACGGCCTCGATCCCGCGCCGGGCCTTCCGCAAGCTGCTGGCCGCGGGGCTCGTCGGAAGCTCGATCGAGTGGTACGACTTCTTCCTCTACGGCACCGCGGCCGCGCTGGTTTTTCCCAAGGTGTTCTTCCCGCACTCCTCGGCGCTGACCGGGACCCTTCTGGCCTTCAGCACGTTCTGGGCGGGTTTCGTGGCCCGGCCGATCGGCGGGGTGCTCGCCGGGCACCTCGGGGACAAGTACGGGCGCAAGCCGGTCGTCGTCGCCTGCCTGGCGGTCATGGGGGCCGCGACCTTCCTGATCGGCTGCCTGCCCAGCGCGGCGACCGTCGGCGCGCTGGCCCCGACCCTGCTGGTCGTGCTGCGCTTCGTGCAGGGGCTCGCGACCGGCGGCCAGTGGGGCGGCATCGTGCTGCTGCTCACCGAGTCCGCCGGTCCCAAACGGCGCGGGTTCGCCGGAACCTTCGGCCAGACCAGCGTTCCCGTCGCCGTGATCCTCTCGAACCTGATCTTCGTGGCGGCCAGCGGCCTGATGCCGGACGCCGCGTTCCTCAGCTGGGGCTGGCGCATCCCCTTCCTGCTCAGCGTCGTGATGTTCGCGGTGGTCCTCTACATCCAGGCCAAGGTGGAGGACACCCCCGAGTTCCGCGAACTGCAGCGTGAGGTCGCGAAGCCGGAAGGCGCCGTGGTCCGGGCCCCGCTGGCCCAGGTGCTCCGCAGCAAGTGGGGGACCATCCTGCTCGGCTGCGGGCTCCTCTCCGCCACCAACAGTCTTTTCTACGTCAGCATTTCCGGGCTCCTGAGCTACGGCACCGGCACGCTCGGGCTCAAGCGCGACGACCTGCTGGCGGTCGTGCTGATCAGCTCCGTGGCGATGCTCGCGACCATCCCGTGGTCCGGGCACCTCTCGGACAAGGTGGGGCGCCGGCCGCTGATCCTGATCGGCGGGCTGGGCGTCGCCGTCTGGGGCTTCCCGTACTTCGGGCTCGTCGGCACCGCGTCGCTGCCGCTGATCTTCGTCGCGGTGACGGTGGGGTTCGTGTTCCAGTGCCTCACCTACGGCCCGATCGCGAGCTTCCTCGGCGAGCTCTTCGCGCCCGGCGTCCGCTACTCGGGCGCTTCGCTGGCCTACCAGCTTTCCGCGATCATCGTCAGCGGCGGCACGCCGTTCCTCATGACGGCGCTCATCGCGAAGACCGGGAGCACCGTGCCGGTCGCCGCCTACATCACGCTGATGGGCCTGATCACCTTCGCCAGCGCGTGGTTCCTGCCCGAGACGAACACCACCGAGGTCCGCGCCGATCCGCACGCCGTCCCCGGCGCGCACCTCCACCGCTGAGAGACGAGGCCGGGATGACTGCGTCGAGGAGAACCCGCCGGCTCGCCGTGCCGGCGATGCTGGTCCTGGTGGCGGCCACCGTGGCCGGCCCCGCCGCCGCGACGACCGCGGCGCCGGGGTGCGCCGGGCTGGCGCAGCTGAAGATCCCGGCGTCGGTCATGAGCCTGCCGACGACCGGGGGCCGGGTCACGGCGGCGTCGATGACGACGTCCGTGGTCGGCGGCAGGACGATCCGGTACTGCCGGGTCGACGCCGACCTCTTCCCCGTCGACCCGGCCGCGCCCGCCATCAAGATGCGCGTCGACCTGCCCGCCGAGTGGAACCACCGAGCGGTGATGTTCGGTGGCGGCGGCTACAACGGCACGATTCCCGACCTGGCGTCGAACGTGCCGTTCGGGCCCGCCGACCAGCCGGTGCCGCTGGCCCGCGGGTATGCGACGTTCGCGAGCGATTCAGGCCACCAGCAGAACCCGGCGTCCCCGCCGTCGCTGGACGGGTCGTTCGGGGCCAACGACGAGGCCCTGCGGAACTTCGCCGCCGGTGACGCCCTCAAGAAGACGCTCGACGCGAGCCTGTTCCTCATCCGGCACGGCTACGCGGCGAAGCCCACCGAGGTCTTCTTCTCCGGAGGGTCGACGGGCGGCCGCGAAGCCCTCGTCGTCGCCCAGCGGTGGCCGACGGCGTTCGACGGCGTGATTTCCGCCTACCCCGCTTGGAACAACCTCGCCGAGATCCTCGATCTGGGGTACCTGGCCCAGGTCCTGTCGCGCCCCGGCGCCTTCCCCGGCGTCGAAAAGCAGGCGCTCCTCCACACCAGCGTCGTCGATGCGTGTGACGGCCTCGACGGCGTCAAGGACCAAGTGGTCTCGAACCCGGCCGGCTGTCACTTCGATCCCCGCGCGCTTCGCTGCCCGGGCGGGGCCGACGCCGGCCCGGCGTGCCTGTCGGATGCCCAGATCGGGGCCGTGACCGCGATGTCCTCGCCGTTCCGGTGGCCGTACCGGATCGCCAGTGGCGAAACCGGGTATCCGGGCTTCCCGTTCCTTTCGGGGGCGGACATGCGGACCCCGTTCCTCGGGTTCGGGACGACCGCGCCGGCCGATCCCATGCCGGTGACGAGCGGCTACGGGATGCAGTACTGGGACCAGTGGGTCAAGTACTTCCTGACCCGGGACCCGAACCGGAACTCGCTCGAGGTGGATCCCCGGCACCCCGGGACCTGGCTCGGCCGGATCAGCTCGCTGTCCACGGTCGAGGACCGCAACAACGCGGACCTCGGTCCGTTCGCCCGCGCCGGCGGGAAGCTGGTCCTGCTCCACGGCGCCGCGGACGAACTGGTCTCCCCGTACTCGACGAGCGACTACTACCAGCGGGTGCGCGCTCTGCTCGGCCCCCGGGCGACCGACGCTTTCCTGCGGTACTACGTCGTGCCCGGGGCGAACCACGCCAACTTCGGCACGCCGGCGTTCGCCGCCGGCTGGGACTCGCTCTCGGCGCTCGAGCGCTGGGTCGAGCGCGGCCAGCCACCGGCGAACCCGGTCGTGGCCGACCTGGCCCACGACCGGACCCGGCCGCTGTGCGCCTACCCGGCCTGGCCCCGGTACCGCGCCGGCGATCCGGATCTCGCTTCGAGCTTCGCCTGCACCCGCTGACGCGGCGGCCGAGCGCGGGTTCGGCGCGTGCTCAGGTGCGTGCCGCCCGCGTTCGGGGCAGACTGTCGGCATGGCCGAACTCGAGGGAATCGACGTCACCGCGCCGCCGAGCGGTACGGGCTGCGCGGAGTGCCTGGCCGCGGAGGGGTGGTGGGTGCACCTGCGCCGCTGCGCCCAGTGCGGCCACATCGGCTGCTGCGACAGCTCACCGGCCCAGCACGCGACGGCGCACTACAAGGCGAGCGGGCACCCGCTGATCCGCAGCTTCGAGCCGGGCGAGGACTGGTTCTACAGCTTCGAGACGGGCGAGGCCTACGACGGCCCGGCGCTGGCGCCCCCGGAGCACCGGCCCGTCACGCAGCCGGTGCCGGGCCCGGAAGGCCGGGTCCCGGCCGACTGGCAGTCGCACGTGCACTAGGCGGTGAGCCGGCTCGAAAGCCGGCACGGCTCGTGCTTCCGCCGTGCCGGCGGGGAACCGCGCCGCTTCACACCTCGGTCAGACGGCTGCCTCGTCGCCAGACCGCACGCGTGCTGAGCGTGTCGCCGATGTTCGCCGTCGGGTCGCCGTCGACGAGCAGGAGGTCCGCGCGGAGCCCTTCGGCGATGCGGCCCCGGTCGCCCAGCCCGAAACGGCGGGCCGTGGTCGCCGTCGCGGCGCGCAGTGCCTGCGCGGGCGTCAGGCCCGCCGCCACGAGGTACTGGAGTTCACGGTGCAGGCTGGCTCCGTGCGCCAGGCCGCCGAAGAAGGTCTCCGCCATGGAGGCATCGGTGCCGGCCAGCACGTCCACGCCCGCGTCGGCCAGCGCCCGCACGGTCTCCAGGACGTCCTCGAGCTTGCCCTGCGGATACCGGTTGTAGCTGGACCGCAGGGTTTCCTCCCACTTCGCGTCGATGCGGCGGGCGACCCGGGGGTCGTCGGCGAGATCGCTGCCGGTGATGCCCATCATCGAAGCGTTGAGGCAGACGCACGGCACGACGAACATGCCTGCGTCGGCGATCAGGTCCACGACCTCCGTGGTGTGCGGCCGGTCCATGAACACGTGGACGACACCGTCGATGCCGGCTTCGGCGGCCATCCGGGTGGCGTCGAGGGTCAGCGTGTGCGCGACGGTGAGGGCGCCGTACTTCTTGGCTTCGGCGACCCCCGCGTTCAGCGTGGCCTGGTCGAGCATCGGCAGCCCGGGGTGTCCCTCTACGCTGCCGTCGTCGATCATGAACTTGACGTAGTCGGAGCCCCTCGCCAGCAGCTGCGGGACGTACGCGGCGGCCTCTTCCGGTGTGGTGGAGAACGGCATCAGCGGCATGACCGGCGGCAGGTTCCCGGCCGGCCGGAACCCTTCCGGCATGAGTTCGCTGGGGTGACCGCCGGGCGGCGTGATGGCGAAGCCGGATGACCGGATGTCGGCCACCGTGTCGTCCTCGGTGATGTGCGCCCGGTTCTCGCGGGTGTTCAAGCCCTGCATCTCCAGTTCGGTGGTGACGCCGAACCGCAGGGCGAGCGCCAGGGAGCCGGGCGCGGAGTGGACGTGCGCGTCGATCAGCCCGGGCAGCAGGGTCGCGCCCCGGCCGTCGACGACCTCGGCGCCGCTGGGCACCTCGCCGCCGACCTGGCGGATCGTCCGGCCGTCGAGGACGACGTTCTGCACCCCCAGCGTCTTCTCCCCATCGAACACCCGGGCGCCGGTGATGGCGGTGGTGGCCATGGTGGCCTCGCTTCCTCGTTCGTAGTTACATACCTAATGCTATGCAGTTTACATCTAGTATGCAAATGCCGGGGGTACTACAATCCGGGAGGTGAGCAGTGAGGACCCTCTGCTGGACCAGATCGGCCCGGCGCTGTCACGGCTGCGCCGGCGCACCCCGGCCTCGGGCCGGGACATGTCCCGCAACCTGGTGCTGAACGTGGTCGCCGACGCCCCCGGCGAGATGACCGTCGGCGGGCTGGCCGCGGAGATGGGCGTCGCGCAGCCGGTGGCCAGCCGGACGGTCGCGGCGTGCATCGCCGACGGACTGCTGCGGCGGGCGGCCTCCCAGGCCGACGGCCGCCGGACGGTGCTCGAGCTCACCGAGCGCGGCGAAGCCGAGCGCGCTCGGTTCGCCGCCGACCAGCGCACGGCGTTCGAAGACATCACCGCCGCCTGGTCGCCGGAGGAGCGCACCCAGTTCGCGCGGCTCCTCGTCCGCTACACCACCGACGCCGCCGCGTGGTCGCGTCGCCGGGCGCCGGACGACCGCTGAAAGCCGGCCGCTCCTACGGCCGGCCCGGCGCGGGGATCAGGGGGTGAGGTCCATCATGTCTTCGTCCTTGATCGCCTTGATCTCCGGCGGGTCGAGGTCGCCGCGTTCGAGGGCGGCCCAGTCCTCGGCCGTCGGGTTCTTGTAGAAGCCGCCGTAGCCCGGCCACTCGCCCGTGCGCGCCGCGTCGCGCGCGCCGTGCATCTCGGCCGCGTCCCACTTGTCGATCGGCTTGGTGGTCACGTGCCCGGTGCCGGGCACCGCGTGCCCGCCGGCCGGGACGGCCTGACCGGACTGCGGGTTGTACCGCATGCCCTCGCCGCTGGAGTGCATGTCGTCGACCATCTTGTGGTACGAGTCGTCGGCGATGGCCATCCGCTTCTGCTCGGCGTCGTAGGCCGCGCGGTCCGGGTGGTTCGGGTCGGCCTTGATGGCGTCCCGCCGGTCCTGCTCGGCCTTCGCCGCATCCGCCTTGTCCTTGTCGTACAACGGGTGGTCTTCGTGGTGGACGTGGTTCTTGTCGTTCCCGTGGTAGACCTGGTCCGAGAAGCTGTGCGGCTGGTCGTAGCCCGCCTTGACGGTCTGCGAGTTCTGGAAGCCCTGCTGGTGCCCGTAGCCGAGCTGGTTGAGCTGGACCGCGGTGCTCGGGTCGTTGGCCTCGATGGCGTTGCGCTGGGCGTTCCGGTAGGAGCCGAGACGGTCGTCGTAACCGAGGTTGTCGTCCTTGGCGGTGTTGGGCGAGTCCCGGACGTCTCCCTTGGTGAACCCGGATTCGTGGTTGGCGCCGCCCTTGCCCGTGCCCGGGTGGTACCGGTGGTTGGCGAAGTCCTCGTAGTAGGCGTAGGCGTTCTTCTCCAGCGGCCCGTTGTCCTTGCGGGCCCCTTTTGCCCCACCGTTGTCGCTGAGGATGTCGTAGCCACCGGCGTGCTCGGACTGGTGCGTCTTCTTGCCGTCGATCTTGAAGTCGTACTTGTCGTCGAGCCGCTTGCGCTCGACGTCCTTGTCGCCGTAGGTGCTTTCCGGGTAGGTGCGGTTGCTCGTCGACGGGCCGGAGTTCCCCCGGGCGTACGGGTGGGCCTGGGCGCGGGCGGCCGCGGCCGCGCAGGGCGTGGTCCGCTGCGGGGCCAGGCCGAGCGGGTCGACCATGGCGGTCGGGTTGTCCACGTAGGCCATCGAGTCCGGCGCCGGGGTCAGGCCCAGCGGGTCGTGGGAGAGGTACCGGCCGGTCTCGGGGTCGTAGTAGCGGTACCGGTTGTAGTGCAGCCCGGTCTCGGGGTCGTGGTACTGGCCCGGGAACCGCAGCGGCGTGCTCGCTGCGCCGCCGGCCGAGACGACCGGACCCCACAACGCGGTGTGCAGGTGCCCGGCCAGCGCACCGGTCTCGTCGACCAGCTCCGCGGGCGCACCGACCAGGTCGGAGACGATCGCGTGGAACCGGTCCGGGCCACTCGCGCCGAGGACGCGTTCGGTCTGGGTGAGCGGAAGCCGCGCACCCGGCGCGTATTCCCACACCGTGGCGACCAGCGGCCGCCCCGGTCCACTGTGGACCTGCTCGGCGGGCAGCTGCCCGTCCCAGGCGAACTCGACCTGTTCGGCCACCGTGCCGGTGGTGGTGTCCAGGCGCTGCTTGGCGATCCGGCGGCCGAACGGGTCGTAGCGGTAGTGCCACACCGCACCCTCCGGCGTGCGGACGCCGAGCAGGCGGTTTTCCGCACTCCACTCGTACGTCCAGCGCCGCCCGCCGCGCTCGCGGGCGACGACGCGCCCTTCCGCGTCGTAGGTGTAGCCGGTCGGGCCGGCGGCGGTGAGCAGGGTGCCGGCGTAGGCGCGGGGACCGGCGGCTTCCGGCGCGCCGGACCAGCCGGCTCCGGTGACCGCGCCGGTCACGTCGTAGTCGTAGTTCTCCTGCCAGCGCGCGCCCCGCACCGCCCGGACCCGCCCGCCCGCGTCGACGTCGAGGGTGCGCGGCCCGGAGATCAGGTCGTCGACGCGAGCGAGGTAGCCGTCGGGCAGGTAGCCGTATTCGCGCCGCTGCACGGTTTCCGGACCGCGCAGCACCGTCTGCGCCGCCAGCTGCCCGGTGGGGGACCAGTCCTGGCGCAGCTGCGCCACCGGCCCGGCACCGGTGAGCAGCTCGCGCACCGTCTCGCGGCCCGCGGCGTCGTAGCCGAACCGCAGGGTGCGCCCGGCGGTGGTCAGCGCGGTCGGGCGGGCGGCGGGGTCGTAGCCGACCACCGACTCCGCGCCCGAGGGCGTCCGGCGGCTCACGCGGCGGCCGAGGGCGTCGTAGCGGGAGTGCACGACCCGGCCGTTGATCGACTCCGACAGCACGCGGCCGAGGCCGTCGTAGGTGAACCGGACCTCGCTGTGCGCGTTGGCCGCCGAGAGCATCCGGTCGGCCGCGTCGTAGGTGAACACGGCGACCTCGTCGGCGCTGCTGCGCCGCACGACCCGGCCGACGCTGTCGCGTTCGAGGGTGATGGTCTGCCCGGCGCCGTTGGTGCGGGAGACGAGCCGGCCCGCGGCGTCGTAGCCGTAACGCAGGACGCGCCCGTTGTAGTCGGTCTCGCCGACCTTGCGGCCGGCGGCGTCGTACTCGTAGCGCCACACCAGGCCGCGCTCGTTGGTGACCGAGGTGAGCCGCAGCTCGGTGTCGTAGCCGTAGCGCAACGTGCCGCCGTCGGGGCTTCGCTCGCTGACCGGCAGGTCGAACTGGGCGTACTCGATGCGGCTGACGCCCCCGCGCGCGTCCGTCCGCTCCTCGAAGCTGCCCCGCGCGGTCGAGGTGAACCGCTCGACGGCGCCGTCGGCGTCGCGTAGCTGCACGAGGTTACCGGCGGCGTCGCGGACCATGCTGGTGGTGTGGCCCAGCGGGTCGGTTTCGCTGGTGGTGTTGCCGAGCTCGTCGTAGCCGTAGCGCCACACCGCGCCGTCCGGCCCGGTGACGAGCACCGGCAGGCCGGCGGCGTTGGCCTGGATCCGCGTGACGCCACCGAGGGCGTCGGTCACCGAGTCCACGGTGCCGGTGTAGGGGTCGTAGGTGTAGGAGGTCGCCGCGCCGGCCGGGTCGACGGTGCGGGCGAGGCTGCCTCGCCGGTCGTATTCGTAGCGCCACACGGCGCCGTCGGGCCCGGTCACCACGACGGGCCGGTGCCGCTCGTCGTACTCGATGACCAGGCGGCTGCCGTCGGGCCGGGTCACCGCGGTGAGGTTGCCGAGCTCGTCGTAGTCCCAGCGCGTGACGTGGCCGAGCTCGTCGGTCTCGGCGAGCACGCGCCCGAAGCGGTCCCGCTCGGCACTGGTGCTGTTGCCCAGTGGGTCGGTCTGCCCGATCACGCGCATCCGCTCGTCGAGGCGGTAGCGGGTGACGGCGCCGAGCGAGTTCGTGACGGTGGTGGCGCCGGGCTCGTAGGCCAGCGCCGTGTCCAGGTAGCCCTCGGTGCCCTGGGCGCGCACGCAACGACCCTGGGCGTCGTAACCGTAGCGGTACCAGCGGCCGTTGACGTCGTCCCAGCGCACCAGCCGGCCGTCGGCGTCGTAGGTGAACTTCTGCGGGGTGCCCACCGCGTCGACGACCTCGACCAGCCGGCGCGCGGAGTCGTAGCGGTACTCCGCGAGCGGGATCGGGGAACCGGCGGTGCGCAACGCCGTGACCAGGCCGTCGGCGGTGTCGATCTCGACGCGGTAGCCGCCGGAGTGCTCGATCGCGACCGGCACGCCGTCGCGGTGGCGCAGCACGATCCGGTTCCCCGCGCCGTCCACGACCGCGCGCAGCGGCAGCGTGGTGTCGCCGGGGCGGCCCGCGAAGTAGCGCATGCGGTCGGACTGCGGGTCGCCGACGAGGAACCCGTGCCGGACCCGGCGCAGCGCCAGGTACGGGCCGCTCTCCGGGACGACCGCCTCCACGCCCACCGGGACGGGGTAGCGCAGCAGGGTGCCGTCGGCGAGCGCCAGGTGCAGCCCGTCCGGCTCGACCTCGATGCGTTCGTCCAGGGTCGAGGCCCAGGTGGGGCCGAACAGGCGGCCCGCCCGGTAGGACGACAGGTGCGTGCGCGCGACCACGAGCGGCAGCGCGCCGGGCAGCGACACGTCCTCCTGCTCCAGCATCACCGCACCGGTCGCGACGTCGATCGGGTCGCCGCAGTCGGTCCGGTCCTTCGTCTGCGTGGTGTGCTCGTCCGGCTTGGGGTTGTTGTCCTTGATCCGCGGCCCGTCGCCACCGGGCGAGCCCTTCGGCGTCGACGACGGCGTCGTGCCGCCGTCGGGCCCCTTCGCCGCCGGGGGCGGCGTGGAGTCGGGGCTCTTGGGCGCGTCGTCCGGTCCCTTGGCCGCGGGCGGCGGGTCGCTCTTCGGGGGCGGGGTGTGGTCGCCGGAGGGCGTGGTCGAGTCGCCCTTCGCTCCCGAAGGCGTGGTGCCGTCCCCGCCCTTGGGCGTGGGCGGTGGGTCGGTCTTCGGCGGCGGGGCGTCCGGCCCGCCCTTGCCCTTGGGCCCGTCGAGGCCCTTCGGGTTGCCCTTGATGTCGATGCTCTTCGGCGGCGGCGCGGCCTTGCCCGGTTTGATGTTCTTGAGTGCCTTGGCGGCGTCGGAGAACAGGTCACCGGCTCGTTTGAGCAGCGGGATGAGTGCTTTCAGGGCGGTGACCAGCCGCTTGACCAGGTCGGCGATCTTCGACGCCGTTTTGGCGACCGCGTTGATGACCTGGGGCACGACCCAGGTCAGGCCGATGCCGAGGGTGAAGACGACCTGCAGTGCCCAGCTGATCAGGTGGCCGATGAGTTCGGCGATGATGTCGCGGACCAGCGCGCGGACCGCCGCGACGACTTCACCGGCGGTTTTGACGCCGCTGGAGGCGCCTTCGCAGCCCTTCTGCGCGGTCTCCAGCAGGGTCACGGTGTCCTGTGCGCGCTGCCGGTAGCTGTCTCCGCCGTTCCCGGTCCACGACGCGGTGTCGGTCTTGACCATGCCGGTCAGGTCTTCGCCGACGCTGCCCAGTTCGGTGGCGATGTTCTTCCAGGTCTCCGACTGGGCGGCGATCTCGTCGGCGTTGCCGGTCAGGCCGTTGAGGGCTTCCTTGAGCGGGCCGACGTGCTCGATCAACCAGCCGACGCCGGCGGCGAGGATCGCGCCGAACGGGTCCATCGCCATCGACAGGGCGTCCAGCGCGGTGCCGACGGCGCCGAGCGCGACCGAGGCCCAGTCGCCGCTTTCGATCGCCGACTTCAGGTCGTTCGCCGACTCCAGCAGCGACACACCCGAATACGCCTTGGTCGAATCCTGTGTCGGCGCGACCAACGGATTGCTCACGTGTGACTCTTCCCTCCACCAGCCGGGCGACCACTGGTGAAGTTAACAAGTGACACTCGCGTGAACGACGTGAACCCCTGCGGATGCCCCTTCAACCAGCCGATCGTGCCCCAGGTGGCCAAGGCGGGGCGGCGCTGCCCAGGTTCGCCGAGCGCTTCTCGATCTCGTCGGCGGCCGGGTGCAGGTTGCGGGCCCGGTACAGGTCGATGGCCTGCTGCCAGGCGGCGCGGGCCTGGTCGTGGTGGCCGAGCGCGCGGTGGGCGTCGCCCATCGAGGCGAGGGTGCCCGCCTGGCGGTAGGTGTTGTCGAGCAGGCGCCAGAGGGTGAGCGCCTGCCGCGACTGGCCCAGGGCGTCGCCGTGGTGACCGGTTTCGTGGGCGATCGCGGCGAGACTGTCGAGAGCGTCGGCTTCGCCGTAGACGTCTTTGCGCTCCCGGCAGAAGGCCAGTCCCGCCTCGGCGTGGGCGCGTGCTTCTTCGTGCCGGCCGAGCCGGCTCTGGCAGGCACCGATCAGGCTGAGCGCGCGAGCTTCCCATTTCGGGTCTCCGAGTGCGCGGTACTGCTCGAGCGCGCTGGTGGCGTGTTCGAGCGCCTGCTCGTCGTCCTTTTCGTGCGTCCAGTGGAGTGCCAGGACGAAATGGACTCCCGCCTGGCCGAGGGTGTCGCCGATCTCCCGGGACAGGGTCAGGGACCGGTGCAGGTGGTGCAACGCTTCGGCGGGCTTCCCGAACGGGCCGTAGACGAGACCGAGCCGGCGGTGCGCGCGGGCCTGCACGGCCAGGTCGTGCAGGCGTTCCGCGGCGGCGAGGCCGGCCAGCCACGACGTGATGTTCGCCTGCAGGTGACCACGGCGGTAGTGGAAGTTGTCGAGGGTCCAGGCGAGCTGCCAGACGCAGGTGTCCCACCCGGCGTCCTCGGCGGCCTGCCGCGCCGCGAGCACGCACTGGTGGTTGACGTCGAACCACGTCATCGCGGCCGCGTCGTCGCGCAGCGGGGCCGGCGTGCAGCCGGCCGGGGGTTCGCCGACGTCGATCGGCGGGTGCTGCTGGTCGAGCAGGCGGCTGCCGCGGTGGGCGGTGTGCAGGTGGAACCCCACCAGCCGGCGCAGCGCGGCCCGCCGGCCGGGTTCGGGTTCTTCGGCCAGCGCGGTGCTCTGCGCGTGCTGGCGGACCAGGTCGTGGAAGCGGAACCGGCCGGTGACCGGCTGCTCCAGCAGGTGGTCGTCGACCAGGCTTTCCAGCAGCCGCTCGGCTTCGCCGGGTGCGACGGCGGCGAGCGCCGCGGCGGCGGGCACGTCGATGTCCGGGCCCGGGTTCAGGCCGAGCAGCCGGAACATGCGCTGTCGCGGCGCGTCCAGCTGCCGGTAGGACAACGCGAACGCCGCGGCGACGCTGCGATCTCCCGCGGAGAGCTCGGCCAGCGGCCGGTGGGCCTGGCGCAGCCGGTCGGCCAGGTGCCCCACGGTCCACGCGGGCCGGCTGCGCAGCCGCGCCGCCGCGATGCGGATGGCCAGCGGGAGCCGGCCGCACAGCTCGACGACGTCGCGGACGGACTCGGGTTCGGCGGTGAGCCGGCCGTCGGCGACGATGCCGGTGAACAGCGCGATCGCGTCGGCCTCCGGCAGCACGTCCAGGGAGAGGATGTGCGCGGGCTCCAGGTCGACCAGGCGCCGCCGGCTGGTGATCAGCACCAGCGTTCCCGCACTGCCCGGCAGCAGCGGCCGGACCTGCGCGGCGTCCGCGGCGTTGTCCAGCACGACGAGCGTCGAGCGGCCGGCGAGTTCGGCCCGCCAGAGCGCGGCGCGGGCGTCCTGGTCGTGGGGGATCCGGTCCGCCGGGACGCCGAGCGCGCGCAGCAGGGTGTCCAGCGCGGCCGGCGGGGTGATCGGTGCCTGGCCGGAGGTGTGGCCGTGCAGGTCGAGGAACAGCCGGCCGCCGGGGTAGTGCTCGGCGAGCCGGTGCGCGGCGTGGATCGCCAGGGTCGTCTTGCCGATGCCGGCCATCCCGTCGATCGCTTCGATCACGACGGCCGTCGGCGCGGTGTGCGCGATGCCGGCCCGGGCGGCCAGCAGCCGGGCGAGTTCGGTTTCGCGGCCGGCGAAGTCGGCGATGTCACCGGGAAGGTCGTTGCGGACCGCTCCGGCCGGAGCGTGCTCCGCGGCGTCCGTCCGGGGACGAGCAGGCAGCCGCACCGGTCCGGTGGCGGGGAACAGCCGGGAGTCGTTGTCCAGCACCCGGCGGTGGATCTCGGTCAGGCGCGGGGAAGGGTCCAGCCCGAACTGGTCGACGAGGACGGCGCGGGCGCGCGTGAACGCGTCCAGCGCGTCCGCCTGGCGGCCCGCGCGGTACAACGCCGTCATCAGCTGCCCCCACAGCCGCTCGTGCCCGGGGTGCTGCTCGCTCAGCGCCGTCAGCTCGGCGATCAACGCCTCACCCGCACCGGTCGCGAGGTCGGCGTCGACGCGGTCTTCGACGGCGCCGAGCCGCAGTCCGTGCAGCCGCCTCGTTTCCGCCAGCAACGCCGGGGTGCCGGCGAAGTCCTCGTAGGCGTCGCCGCGCCACAGCGCCAGCGCCTGGGACAGCCGATCCGAAGCCGTCACCGGATCGCCCGCCGCCAAGGCGGTTCGCCCCGCGGGCACCAGCCGTTCGAACTCGCGGGCGTCGAGGAAAGCCGGTGACAGCCGCAAGGCGTAGCCGGCCGCGCGGGTCTCGATCAGGTCGGCCGCGCCGAGGACGGCGGCGACCGGGGCCAGCGAGCGGCGCACCCGCGACATGTAGGTCCGCACCGTCCGCTCGGTGCCGGGCGTCGCGTCGACGTCCCACAACGCGTCCGCCATGGTGCTCACCGCGGTGACCCGGTCGGCGTTCGCGACCAGGAGCGCGAGCAGGGTGCGGATGCGGGGGCCGCCCAGCTCGAGCGTCCGGTCGCGCACGCGGACCTCGAACGGGCCGAGCACGCGGAACTCCGGTCTGCTGTCCGGATCGTCCATTCCCACCTCGCACAAGTGGTCCGCACTCCCGGCCTGGATACGGGTCCGTTCGGAGCAATTCGCGCGAGGGCTGTCGACGGACTGTCGACGGATCGTCGACGAGCACTGCGACGGTGAGATCGTGGTGCGGCTCGCCGCAGCCACCGAGCGGTCCGGTGTGGACGGTCCGGTCGCGGTGCGGTCGCTCGACCCGGGGGCGAGCGACCGCACCGCGTCGCCGCACCCCGGTCCCGGGCAGGTGATGTCGCCTCCGCGGTTGACTTCAAGCGCTTGAAGTTCTGCATGCTGTTCCCATGACGGCAGGAGTTGCGGGCGAGCGGGTGTGGCTGACGATCCTCGAGGCGTCGCGGCGCAGCGGGCTGAGTGAGCCGACGTTGCGCTACTACGAGCAGATCGGGCTGGTCGGCCCGGTTCCGCGCGATCCGGGCAGCGGGCACCGCCGCTACGACGCCGCGACCATGGACGTCCTCGATGCGCTCGGGTGCCTGCGCTCGGCCGGGCTGCGGGGCGAGGACCTGCGGCGGTACCTGGACCTGCCGGCCCGGGGGACGCGGCGGCCGCCGAGCAGCGCGAGCTGTTCGAGCACCAGGCCGACCGGCTCGATGCCGAGATCGAGCGGTCCCGCCCGGTCGAGGAAACCGTGGCCGGCACCGCCCGCAGCCTCCTGGCCGCCCGAACCGGACAGCGCCCGGGCTGGGCCGGCTAAGCCACCTGCTCGACCGGCTCCCGCGCCCCGGTTCGCTCCGCGCCGATCCCGGCCGCCACGACGAACAGCACGCCCGCCGCCGCGCCGAGGTTCGGGACCTGGTGCAGCACGACGAACCCGATCGTCAGGGCGATGGCCGGTTCGAGGCTCATCAGCGTCCCGAACGCCGAGGTGGTCAACCGCCGCAGCGCGAGCATCTCCAGGCTGAACGGAACCACCGGCAGCAGCACCGCGAGCCCGAGGCCGATGAGCAATAGCTCCCAGGTCAGGTGCCCGGCCACCGCCGGCCCGTAGGCGAGCGTCGCCACGATCCCCGCCACCGGCATCGACACGGCGAGCCCGCGTACACCGGCCACCTCGTCGCCGACCCGTTGCGTCAGCAGGATGTAGCCCGCCCAGCACACCGCGGACGCGAGTGCGTAGCCGACGCCCAGCAGGTCGGCGCCACCCCGCCACGGTTCGGTCAGCAGCACCACGCCGAGCGCGGCGAGGACGGGCCACAACCGCTTGCCGCCGCGGCCGCGCGTGACGGCCACGGTGAGCGGGCCGAGGAACTCCAGCGCGCTCGCCGTCCCGAGCGGCAGGCGGGCGACCGCCTCCATGAACAGCATGGTCATCCCGGCCGTGACCACGCCCAGCGCGCAACAGGCGGCGAAGGTGGCCGGCCGGAACGACGACGGCCGCGGCCGGACGACGACCAGCAGCAGCACCCCGGCCCACGCCAGCCGCAGCCACGCCGCACCCTCGGGACCGATGCGGCCGAACAGGCCGACGGAGACGGCGAGGCCGAGCTGGACGCAGAGCATGGCGGCGACCGCGAAGGCCGCTCCGGTGCGGGTGGAGGACAGCACGGACCCAGCAAAACCGATCCGCACCGTTCGTGTCCACATGCCGATCATGGACGTACCGTTCGCAGATCATGGACAATCGGCGGGTGGACACCCGCAGGCTCCAGTTTCTGCTCGAGCTGTCCCGGCACGGCTCGATGCGCGCGGTGGCGGACGTGCTCGGCACCACGACGTCGACGGTCTCGCAGCAGATCGCGGTGCTGGCGAAGGAAACCGGCGTGCCGCTGCTCGAGCCGGACGGCCGCCGGGTGCGGCTCACCCCCGCGGGACGGCGCCTGGCCGAGCACGCCGTGACCATCCTCGCCGCCGTGGAGGCAGCCCGCGCCGATCTCGACCCCGGCGCCGAACCGGCCGGCACCGTGCGCGTCGCCGGGTTCGCCACGGCCGTGCGGCGGTCGTTGCTCCCGGCGGCCGCCGCGCTCGCCGCACACCACCCGCGGGTCCAGCTGCGGATCAGCGAGTACGAACCGCACGAGGCCTTCGCCGCGCTGCTGGCCGACGACATCGACCTCGCGCTCACCTACGACTACGACCTCGCGCCGGCCGTCACCGATCCCGCGATCACCGTCAGTCCACTGTGGACGGCACGGTGGGGCCTCGCCGTCCCGGCGGCCGACGCGGCCCTTGCGCGCGGCGAGAACACCGTGGCGGTCTTCGAGGCGTTCCGCGACCACGGCTGGATCGTCAACTCCCGCAACAGCGCCGACGAGGACGTGGTCCGCAGGCTGGCGTCGACGGCGCGGTTCACCCCGCGCGTCACGCACCGCGCGGACAGCCTGGAGCTGGTGGAGGACCTCATCGCGACCGGCCCGGAGCCCGCCGTCGGCCTGCTGCCGGCCGGCCGCGCGACGAGGCCCGGGGTCGCGCTGCTCCCGCTGGCCGGGCCGGACGTGCGCCAGCGCGCCTTCGCCTGCACCCGCCGCGGGCGGGAGGCGTGGCCACCGCTCGCGCTGGTCCTCGGGCTCCTCGCCCGCTGAGCGACCGCGGCCGGATGGTGCCGGCCGGCCGCCGTCAGCTTCGACGCGGCCGCAGCGCGGACGGTTCGCCCCGGCGCAGCGCGGCGACGTGATCGGCGAGGGCGAACGTCTCGCTGAGCGTGGCTCCCGCGTCGAGCCGGCCGATGACCGCGCTTTCGGCCTCCTTGATCGCGAGTGCTCCGTCGAGGAGCTCGCCGATCCGGTCGGGAGCCACCACGACGAGGCCTTCGCCGTCGGCCAGGACCAGGTCGCCGGGGTTCACCGTGACTCCGCCGCAGGTGACCGGCACCTGCAGCTCGCCGAGCTTCGACGACGTGCCGGAAAGCGGGGTGACGAACCGGCTGTACAGCGGGAGTTCGCAGCCCCCGACATAGGCCATGTCCCGGTAGCCGGCGTCCACGACGATGCCGCCGAGCGAGCGGGCCAGCGCCCCGCGGGCGAACAGTTCGCCACCGAGGGCGATTTCGCGCGCGCCGCCGTCGACCACGATCACGTCGCCCGGCGCCGCCGATTCGATGGCCTGGAGCACGCCGAGGAAGTCGTCGCGGCACCGGACCGTGAACGCGGGCCCGAAGATCCGCGACCGGGCGGAGCGGGCACGGATCGCGCTGTGCAGCACCCTCGTCGTCTTGTCGACATCGCAGAGGGCGGTCGTGTCGACCGCGAGGAACTTCCGCGCGAGTTCGTCGTTCACCGGCATCGGGCGATGGTACGGCGAATGCCCGATGGCCCGAGCCGGTTCCCGCCGGCGCGGAGGTGCGGCGGTCCCGGTGGTGGGCGCGACCCCCAACGACGCGCCCGCCACCGGGTCGCCCCGGCATTCCCCCTCTTTCGCCGTGCCCCTAGGGTTCCGGATGCCGTCCTCGTTTCGTCCTCGCGCCGGCCTCCACGGCGCCACCTGCGCGTTTCGGAGCCAGGGCGCCGGGCGGCCGGGCTTGAGGACGAGGGGGATGCGATGAGGTTCCGGATTCTCGGGACGCTGGAAGTGCGGGCGTACGGGGATCGGGTCACCCTGGCGAGCCCGCGCCAGCAGCGCGCGCTCGCCGCACTTCTGCTCAACCCCAACGCGGTCGTCCCGGTGGAGCGCATGATCGACGCGCTCTGGGAGGACGAGCCGCCCGCGACGGCCGTGAAGCAGGTGCGCAACTGCGTGTCCGCCCTGCGAAGCCGGCTCGGCGAGACCGGCGGGATGATCGTCACCGACGGGCCGGGGTACCGCCTGCAGACCGAGATCGACGATCTCGACTCGCTCCGGTTCCGCCGGCACGTCGCGGCGGCGCGGGGACTCGCCGGGCAGGCGAAGCTCGTCGACGCCGTCGAAGAGATCCGTGCCGCGCTCGCCCTGTGGCGGGGCCCGGCGCTCGACGGGTTGCGGACGACCACGCTGGCCGGGCGCGCCGCCGTGCTCGACGAACAGCGCGCCGACGCCGTGGAGCTCTGCGCCGGATGGCAGCTGCGGCTGGGCGAAACGGGCGAGGTCGTCCGCGAGCTGACCGAGTTCTGCGGCGAGCACCCGATGCGCGAGCTGTCCCACCTGCTCCTGATGCGCGCCCTCGCGAAAGAAGGCCGCTACGCCGAGGCCTCGGCGTTGTTCCACGGCCTGCGCCGGCGGCTGGCCGACGAGCTCGGCGTCGACCCGAACCCCGAACTGCGGCGGCTCCACGAGCAGCTCCTCGCCGAGTCCGCCGCGAGCGACCCCGGTCCCGGTCCGGATCCCGGGCCGCCGGCGGAGGTCCCGCCGGAGCACCACCCCTTCGACCGCGCGGTCACCGAGCTGGCCGAAGCCGTCACGTGGCAGTGGCGCGCCGAAGCCGAGCTGCGTTCGCTGCACCGGCCGCAGCCGATCGTCCTGCACTGGTCGTCCGTCGCGCGGCCGGGCAAACCGGCGCTCCGGGGCGACCTCGACGACGTCGCGGAGACCTTCGCCGCGCTGCCCGTGCGGCAGCTGGTCGTGCTCGGCGAGCCCGGCTCCGGCAAGTCGGTGCTCGCCCTGATGCTGACGCTGGAGCTGCTGCGCACCCGCGCTCCTGGGGCGCCGGTCCCGGTCCTGCTTTCGCTGGCCTCGTGGGATCCGCGGCGGGAGCACCTCGACCGGTGGCTGGCGGGGCGGCTCGCCGACAACCACCCGGCGCTGCTCACCGCCCGGGAGTACGGGCCCGGCGCACCGACCCGGCTCGTCCTCGGCGGCCACGTCGTCCCGGTCCTCGACGGCCTCGACGAGATGCCGACCGACCTGCGCGCCGCGGCGCTCGACGCACTGGACCAGACCATGGCGGTGGGCCGCTCGCTGGTGCTGACCTGCCGCTCGGCCGAGTACGAGCAGGTCACGCGCGAGTCCGGCGCGGCGCTGAGCGCCGCCACCGTGGTGCGGCTCGAACCCGTGGCCCGGCAGGAGGCGATCACCTACCTGTCCGCGCGGGAAGGCGCGGGCCGCGACCGCTGGCTCCCCGTGGCCGAACGGCTGCGCCGGGACCCGGACGCGGCCCTGGCCCGGGTGCTGCGGACGCCGTTGATGGTCGACCTCGCCCGGATCGCCTACGGCCGGGCGAGCGCGGATCCCGCCGAGCTGCTCGGCGCCGAGGACGCCGACGCCGTCGAAGGGCAGTTGCTCGACTCGTTCGTCCCCAACGCCTACGCGGACGTGCCGCAGCCGCCGGGGCGGAACCCGAAGACCAGTCCGTCCGGGCGGTACACCGCGGCGCAGGCGACCCGCTGGCTGGGTTTCCTGGCCCGGCACCTCGACCGGGCACGCAGCCGCGACCTGGCCTGGTGGCAGTTGTACCGGGCGGTTCCGGCCGGCACACGGGCGGCCTTGGTCGGCGTGCTGATCGCGCTGTTCTTCGTCGTCACCGGCTGGGTCGACGACGGCCCGGCGCTGGCCGCGATCTACGGCCTCTCGTTCGGCGGCGCCGGCTACCTGACCCACCGCTTCGGGCGCGCGCCGGAGCCGCTGCGCACCGAACTGCGCTTCGCCGGGGCCACCCGGAAGTTCGCCGGGCGCTTCGCGATCGGCGCCGTCGTGGGCGTCCTGCTCGGCCTGGGCTGGTCGCTGGCCACCGGCCTGGTCGTCTTCCTGGCCCTGGTGTTCGGCCTGGTGTTCGCGGTGCACGTGTGGCTCGCGAAACCGGTCGACGCCAGCCGGGTGTCGAGCCCGGGGACGATCCTGCGCAACGAACGGACCGGCGCGATCGCGCTGGCCGGCTCCTTCCTGGTGTCGCTGGGGCTGTTCGACGGGATGGCGTTCGCGTTCACCGCGAACACCCGGTTCCTGCCGGTGCTGGGCGGCCGGTACGACCTGGCACTGGCCGTCGCCGGCGGGCTGGCGGGCGCGTCGTTCGGGTGGTTCATGGCGCGCGGCGTCGCGGCGGTCTGCTACGGCCTCGCGGGCGCCATCGCCGGCGGCCAGGTGTTCCCGCCGGCGACGAACCCGGTGCTGCCGTTCGTGGTCGGCGTCTTCTTCGGCGGCGGCATCGGCCTGGCGGTCCTCGTGACGCGCGCCTGGGGCAACTACTTCGTCCACCACGTCTGGCTCGCCGCGACCGGCCGCCTTCCCTGGCGGCTCATGCACTTCCTCGACGACGCCCACCGCCGCGGCGTCCTCCGGCAGGCCGGCGGCGTCTACCAGTTCCGCCACGCCCGCGTCCAGGAGCGGCTGGCTGAGGCCGGCCACGACGAGCAGGAGGATCGATGAACGGCGAGGAAATCGTGCTGGGACCGCTGCCGAAGGGGATCACGCCCGCCGGGGAAGGGAAGGTGTGGAACGTGCTCGGGCACACCTACTCCCTGAAGGCCGCGAGCGAGTCGAGCTTCGCGTTCGAGACCCTCGACCCGCCCGGCACCGGGGTACCGCCGCACGTGCACCCGACCCAGGACGAGCACATCTACGTCCTGGACGGCGTGGTCACCCTCTACCTCGACGGCGCGTGGGAAACCGCGGGGCCCGGCGACACCGTGCGGATGCCGAAGGGTCTCCCGCACGCCTACTACAACCGCGGCGAGAGCCCCACCCGGGCGCTGTTCTGGGTGAGTCCGGCCGGGCGGCTCGCGCAGCTCTTCGACAAGCTGCACGACCTCGCGGACCCGGCCGAGGTCGTCCGGTTGTCGGCGCTGCACGACGTCGACTTCCTGCCGCCGGGTTCGGTGGCCGGCGCTTGAACACCGGCCCGGTGGGGACCGCGAAGTCCCCACCGGGCGGAGTTCAGATCAGCGCGAACCGCTGGGCGGCCGAGCCGTTGCAGTCCCAGATCCGCAGCCGCGTGCCGTTGCCCGTCGCGCCGTTCGGGGAGTCGAGGCACCGGCCGGACTGCGGGTTGCGCACCGACCCGTCGGCCTGGGGCGTCCACACCTGGCCGCCCACGCCGTTGCAGTCCCACAGTTCGACCTGGGTGCCGTTCGCCGTGCCGTTGCCGATGATGTCGAGGCAGCGGCCGAGAGTGCGCAACGCTCCGCCGGACAAGTGGAACCAGTGCTGGTCCACCGCGAAGGACTGGCAGTCCCACAGCTGCACGGCGGTGCCATTGCCGCCGGTGTCGTCGCCGGCCACGTCGACGCACTTGCCGCCCGGGCCGGTGACCGGGCCGCCGCCGGTGACCGAGAACTTCTGCGCCGCGGCGCCGTTGCAGTCCCACAGCTGCATGCGGGCGCCGTTGGCGGTGGCGCCGTTCGGCGAGTCGAGGCAGCGGCCGGACTGCGGGTTGCGCAGTGAGCCGTCGGCCTGCTGCACCCACTTCTGACCGCCGACGCCGTTGCAGTCCCACAGTTCCAGCAGCGCGCCGTTCGCCGTGCCGTTGCCGGTGACGTCGAGGCAGCGGCCCAAGGTGGACAGCGAGGAGTCCGCGTTGTGCGCCCAGTGCTGGTCGGCCGCGTTCGCCTGGCAGTCCCACAGCTGCACGGCGGTCCCGTTGCCGCCGGTGTCGTCGCCGGCGACGTCGAGGCACTTGCCGCCGGGGCCGGAAACCGTGGCCGCGTAGGGCGGTGTCCCGGTGCTGCCGGCGTAGCCGACGGAGACCACATTGGACTGGACGGCGTCGTCCGCGGCGTCGGTCGGGTAGCCCGCGGTCATCACGCCTTCGAAGAACGAGCCGATGGACGCGTTGCTGTTGTCGCCGCCGGTGCCGAGCACGATCGAGCCCTCCTGGTGCATCGGCGTGTACCCGCCCGAGGGCAGTGCGCCGTTGTACCAGGTGGTGAGGCCGCCGCTCTGGGAGTTGCCGCCCTTGAGCGCGAAGGTGGTCTGGCCGTTGTTCTTCAGCAGCGCGGTGACGAACGGGGTGGCGTTGCCGCGGTTGGCGGTGTTGGAGCGGTTCCCCTGGAACAGCCCGTTCTCCAGGTCGCCCGCCACCCACGGGCCGATCCCCGTGCACGGCGGGAAGTAGCACGTGGTGCCGAGGTTGACGGCGTCCATGTGGCCGTTGCCGGTGTCGGCGATCTGCGCCTCGACGTTGCCGTAGTCGAAGCAGCAGCCGCCGTTGACGTGCGTGCCGCTGGCGACCATGTACATGCCTTCGGGCTGGCCGTCGACCGCGACGCCGGCGCCGACGTAGTGCCGGTACCCGGTGCCGGGGGAGATGTAGACGCCGTAGACCTTGTGCCCGCCCGCGGTGACCGGCAGGGCGGACGCGACGGCGGCGACGTCCTGGCCGCCCGCGGTGCCGGGACCTTCGACCGTGAGGTCGTTGTGGCGCGGGGACTGGTCGTAGATCACCGTGATGGTGCACGTCGTGCCGGCGCAGAACGAGTCCTGCGCGGCGGCGTCGGCGTACCCGCCGGTGGCGAGCAGGCCGATGTTCGTCTCGGCGCGGTCGGAGGCGCGCTGCACGCGGTAGAGGGTGCCGGCGTAGGCCGAGTAGAGGGCCCGCGTGGTGCTGTGCGCGGCGACGCACGGGGTGCCGGCCGAGCCGTAGATGTCGCACGGCAGGGGACCGGCGGCCTGCGCGGCGGTGCTCGGCCCGAGCATCGTCGCGAGGACGAGCAGGGTGGTGGCGAGGGTGGCGAGGAGACTTCGACCGCGGGGCACGGAACCTCACTCTCAAAGCCGCAGGTCAGTGACCCGGGCGGACTTTTACAACGTTGTATTTCCGGGAGAGAAGGGGAATGCGGAAGCGCGTTGGGGATAGGGGGAGGGTATGGCCGGGTTCTCGATCGTGTCAACAGTGCACGACGTGCTGGTGGTCCAGTCCACTGCGAGTCCGTGAGTGGTGCACCCGGACGGCCTGGGCGGCGGGATCCGTTTCGTGGCACGGGATGCCGCCGGACCGGGCCGCGCGCCATCGGGCTGCCGGTGTGCGAGGTGCGGCGCGGACCGGGTCCGGTGCGCCACCGCCGCCGGCGCCGGTCTTCGGCGTATTCGGGCGAAGCGCCACGAAACGGCCGGGGAACCTGTCATGATCCGGCGAAGCCCCCACGTGTGAAGGAAGAGACGATGTCGGCCGAGATGGACCAGCTGATCGCCCAGTTCGAAAACTTCCAGGCCAAGGTGCGCCAGGCCGAGACGCGGTTCGCCGCCGTCGGCGACATGCAGGAGCGGATCGCGCGGGTCGAGACCACCGTGACCTCGCCGGACGGCACGGTGACGGTCGTCGCGGGGGCCGGCGGGACCGTCACCGACCTGCGGCTGACCGCCGGCGCGATGCGCCTCGAAGCGGGCCAGCTCGCCCAGCGGATCATGGCCACCCTGCGCCGGGCCGTGGCCGGGGCCGCCCAGCAGCAGGCCGGCATCGTCGACGACGCGTTCGGGGACCAGCTCGGCGTCGACGTCACCGGGCAGGTCCGGCAGGCCCAGGCCGAAGCGTTCGGAACCGCGGCACCGGAACCCGCGTCGGAGCAGCAGGCGCCGCGGCCGCGACGCCGTCCCGCACCGGGGGACGACGACGACTTCGACCAGGGCCCGATCCTCCGCCGCTCCTGAAACCGACCGAGGGAACTTCCGCGATGTCAGACGGAATCCAGACCAACATCGACGCGATCTCCGGATACGCGCGCCAGCTGCCCTTCTACGAGCAGGAATCGGACAAGTTCGGGGCCAAGATCGACGCCGCCGACGTGACCGACACGGCCTGGGGCGTCGTCGGGATCTGGGCCAAGCAGGGCTACACCGAGCGGCTCGGCGAGCTGCGGTCGCTGCTGGGCGAGCTGAAGGACGGCGTCGACGGCCTCACCACCAAGATGACCAAGGCCGCCGAGATGTACCGCGGCACCGAAGAAGCGGGCGTGATCGCCTTCGGCCGGTACGAGGCGGAGATCGACGCGATCGGGGAGCAGGGCAAGTGACCGAGCCGAAGAAGAGCATCGCCGACGCGCTGGACGTCCAGCCGTACGACGAGAGCACGAGCGCGAACCTCGACCGCGCGGCGGAGGCCACGCCGGTGGTCGGCACCGTGTACAAGTCCGGCAAGTCGATCGCCGAGCACGCCCGGCAGGCGGCCTCGGCCGACGGCGCGGGGGAGCTGGCCTCGGCGGGCAAGGCACTGGTCGGTGACGGCGCGGCGTTCGTCGGCGCCGCCGCGACCGACATGGTCACCTTCGCGATGGACCCGATCGGCTGGCTGGTGAGCCACGGGCTGAACATGCTGCTCGAGCTGGTCCAGCCGCTGCAGGACGCGCTGCACGCGGTCACCGGCGACGGGCCGGCCATCGGGCACGCGTCGGAGAACTTCGCCGCGATCGCGCACGGCTTCGTCGCGCTCGCCGAAGACTTCGAGCAGACCGGCGACACCGCGCTGGCCGAGTGGGTCGACGAAGCCGGCAAGGCGGCCAAGGAGGCGCTCGGCGACTTCTCCTCCGGCATCCGCGGCGTCGGCTCGGCGGCCGGGTCGGTCTCCGAAGTGCTGCAGATGTGGTCGATGGTCATGCAGGTCATCGAAGAGGTGATCAAGGCGATCATCACCGAGCTGGTGTCCTGGCTGATCACCATCTGGCTGCCCGCGCTGGCCGCGTCGGTGATCAGCTTCGGCAGCTCGGTCGCCGCCGCCATGACCGCGTCCATCGCCAAGGCCGCCGGCGTGCTGCAGAAGGTCACCCGGTACCTCGGCAAGTTCGGCAAGCTGCTCGACACGTTCATCGAGTTCCTCGCGAAGTACTCGACGAAGGTCGTGGAGATGACCCGGAAGTTCCGGCTCGGCCGGTACGCCGGCGAGTCCCGGTTCGGGCTCGACACGCTGGAGAACACGGCCCGCGTGCCGTTCACGCCCGGCAACCGCGCGCTGACCACGATGTTCGGCACGTCGGTCGGCGCGAGCCCGCTGGTCGCCGGTGCGAGCGTGAAGGCCGGGATCGCGGCGGGCAAGACGGCGTTCACCGAAGGCAAGGAAGCTGTCACCCCCGAGGAGGACGAGCCGTGGTTCGACAAGAGCGCGATCGGTGGCGACCGGACGCCGGAGGAGACCCGGCGGAACTTGGACATCTAGCGCGGAAGGCCGTCGAGTTCGGCGACCGCATGGAGTCCGCGAAGGACGCCGCACTCGTGCGCCCCGGGTTCCGGGAGCGCGTGGAGGCGGTCATGCGCGAGCACTGGCGGGAACCGGTGATCGTGCTGCGGCTGGGCGACCCGGACCTCCGGTTCGCCGTCCCCGGCCGCCGTCCGGACGGCACGGTCGAGGGCTCGCGGCCCGTGCTGCGGGCGTTCGGGAACGTCGTGCGCGGGATCGCCGCGGCGGTGGGGTACGTCGCGTACCTGGCGAGCGCGGCGGGCAGCGGCGGCGGCAAGGCCGAGCGCGAGGCCCAGGTGACCGGCCCGGCGGACGCCCAGGTCCTCGAGCCGCTCGACCGGCTCCGGCGGGCGAAGGGCCCGTGGCTCGTGTGCTCGCCGACGTCGGTCGCGCTGGTGGAGACCGGGCCGACGTACGGGGATCCGGCCGATGCCCCCGAACCGCGGGTCCTCTGGGAGGCCCGGGGCGCCGGCGCCCCGGAGGTCAGTTTCCGCAAGCGCACGCTGACCTGGCCGGACGGCTCGCGGTTCAAGTTCCCGCTGCAGGGCCGCACGGAAGAGCGGCACCTGCGGCAGTTCCACGAGTACCCGGACGTGGTCCACTGGCCGGTGTGACGGCCGGAAGCCCGCCGCGCGGCGTCTCCGTCCACTCGGGACCGGCCCGGCGTCCGGCCGGGAGCGGGCCGCCGACGCAGTAGGCTGAGGCGAATGAGCGCGGCATCCGGCACGGAGCACTCGATGGTCGAAACCCGGCACCAGACCCGGCTGCTCACCCTGCTCCGGGACGAGGGCCCGATGTCGCGGGTCGAGCTGGGGGAGCGGCTCGAGCTGCCGCGCGCCCGGGTCGGGGCCGAAGTGGCCCGGCTCGGTGAGGTCGGGCTCGTCGAGACCGCCGGGCCCTCGGCCAGCCGGGGCGGGCGGCGGTCGACGCTGGTCCGGCTCGCGGGCGAGCTCCGGGTGCTCGCGGTGGACGTCGGCGCGACGTCGGTCGGCGTGGCGGTCACCGACGCTTCGTGCGAGGTGCTCGCGCACGCCGTCGAGGACTGCGACGTCCGGCAGGGGCCGCACCCGGTGCTGCGGCGGGTCGCCGAGCTCGCGGCGAAGGTGCGGGACGAGGCACCCGGCAGGCTGGTCGCGGCGGGCATCGGGCTGCCGGGGCCGGTCAGCTTCGCCGAGGGGATGGCGGTCGCGCCGCCGATCATGCCCGGCTGGGACCGGTTCAACGTGCGGGACCACCTCGGCGGCCTCTGGGGCTGCCCGGTGGCGGTGGACAACGACGTCAACGCGATGGCGCTCGGGGAGCGGCACGCCGGGGTCGCGCGGTCGACCGACGACCTGATGTTCGTCAAGATCGGCACCGGGATCGGCTGCGGGATCGTGCTCGGCGGCAAGGTGTACCGCGGGGTCGCCGGCACGGCGGGCGACATCGGGCACATCCGGCTCGACGACTTCGGCCCGACCTGCGCCTGCGGTGAGGTCGGCTGCCTGGAGGCCTACTTCGGCGGGGCCGCGCTGGCCCGCGACGGGCTGGCCCTGGCGCGCAGCGGCCGGTCGGCCCACCTCGCCGAGGTGGCCGCCGAACGCGGCGTGGTCACCGCCCGCGACGTCGGCCGAGCCGCCGCGGCGGGCGACTTCGGCGCGGTCAACCTCATCCGGGACGGCGGGCGCCGGCTCGGCCAGGTCGTCGCGTCGCTGGTTTCGTTCATCAACCCGGGGATGGTGGTGATCGGCGGCGGCGTGGCGCAGCTCGGTCACCAGCTGCTCGCCGAGCTGCGCAGCGCGGTGTACCGGCGTTCGCTGCCGCTGGCGACGGGGAACCTCCCGATCGTGCTGTCCGAGCTCGGTGACACGGCGGGTGTGATCGGTGCGGCGTGGTCGGCGACCGACCGGGCTTTCACGCTCAGCAGCTGAACGGGCCTCCGCAGTAGCGCTCAAACCAGGCAGACTTTTGCACTCTCGAATCGAAAGTCCGCCCGACTTGCCGCGTCTATCCGGGTGAAAAGCGGACTTAACACGCCGTCTTCACCTTGACGGGTGATGGCCGTCACCCTACTTTCGCATCCTGCGTGACAAAGTCCGTTCAGTACGCAGCACTTGTGAGGGCAACGTGGCCGTTACCGGTACCAGGCGAGCCGATCCGGTGAGCCCGCGTACGGCGAACCTGGCCGCGGTCCTGCGGGCGCTGCGCACGGGCCCTCTCTCCCGCACGCAGCTGGCCGCACGCTGCGGGGTCGCGAAGTCCGCAGTTCCCGGACTGCTCGCCGAACTCGCGGAGCGGGGCCTGGTCCGGCCCGCCGGTGTCCTCCCCGGCAACGGCCGACCGAGCCGGCTGGTCGAACTGGACGGCGAAGACGCGTTCGCACTGGCTCTGAGCATCGAGGCGGACCGGCTGTCCGCCGTGGTCACCGACCTGTCCGGGCGCGTCCTGGCCGAGCACGCGGAGACCGTCGACGTCGCCGCGGCCGGGTTGCAGTGCGGCATGGACGAACTCGCCCGCCTCGCCCACCGGGTGCTGCCCGGCCCACCTGTCGGCGTCGCGATCGCGGTGCCCGGGCTGGTCGACTCGGCCGCCGCCGTGCTGCGGCTGGCCCCGGCCCTGCGCTGGCGCGACGCGGAGATCGCCGGCCTGATGGCGGCCCGTCTGAACCTGCCGGTCGACGCGGTCGCCGTGGACAACGACGCCAACCTCGGCGCGCTCGCCGAGTCGGCCGCCGGCGTCGGGAGCGAACTGTTCTACCTCGGCGGCGGCCCGGCCGTCGGCGGCGGATTCGTCTCCGGCGGCGTGATCCTGCGCGGTGCGCGCGGCTTCGCGGGCGAGGCCGGGCACATCGCCGTCGACCCGTCCGGCGCGCGGTGCACCTGCGGCCGGACGGGCTGCCTGGAGACGAAGGCGAACCTGGCCGCGCTCCTGCGCGCGGCCGCGGCACCCGGTGACCCCCTGCACGACCCCGCCCTCGGCGTCGAAGGCCGGGTGACGCTGCTGAAGCACCGCGTCCGGCGCGGCGACCAGCGCGCGGCCACGGCGGTGCACGAGCTCGGCGTCGCGCTCGGGATCGCACTGTCCACTGTGGTCGATGTGCTCGACCCGGACGTCGTCGTCCTCGGCGGCTACTTCGCGGAGCTCGGGGAGTGGCTGGTGGAACCGGTCCGCGTCGAGCTCGCCGCGCATGCCCAGTCGGGACTGCACGCCCGGGTGGTGCCCTCGGAGCTCGGCCTCCGGGCCCCGCTGCGCGGCGCTGCCCACCTGGCGGCGGAACGGCTCTTCGCCGACCCCACGCTCGCCCCCGGCACCGAGGAGGCCTCGGTATGAGCCTGCTTTCCGTTCGCGGGATCGTGAAGAGCTTCCCGGGGGTGCGCGCGCTCGACGGGGTCGACCTCGACGTCGAACCGGGCGAGGTGCACTGCCTGCTCGGGCAGAACGGCGCGGGGAAGTCGACGCTGATCAAGGTCCTGTCCGGGGCGCACCGGCCGGACGGGGGCGAGATCACCTGGCAGGGCGAGCCGGTCTCGCTCGGCTCGCCGGTCGACGCGCTGCGCCTCGGCATCGCCACCATGTACCAGGAGCTCGACCTGGTACCCGGGCTTTCGGTGGCGGACAACATCTTTCTCGGCCACGAACGCGCCCGGCTCGGGTTCACGCGGATCTCGCAGGCCCGCGACGAAGCCGCGCGGCTGATGGCCCGGCTGGGGCACCCCGGCATCCGGCCGTGGCACGAGGTCGGCAAGCTGTCCGCGGCGGGGCAGCAGCTGGTGTCGATGGCCCGCGCGCTGGCCCACGACGCCCGGCTGCTCGTGATGGACGAGCCCACCGCCGCGCTGGCCGGCGACGAGGTCGACAACCTCTTCCGCATCGTCGGCGAGCTGACCGCCGACGGCGTCGCGGTCGTCTACATCTCGCACCGGCTCGAGGAGCTGCGCCGGATCGGGCACCGGGTGACCGTGCTCAAGGACGGCCGCACCGTCGGCATCGGGCTCGACGCCCGCACCACGCCGACCGCGGACCTCGTCGCGCTGATGGCCGGGCGCAAGGTCGAGACGGTCTTCGGCCCCCGGCACGACGGGCACGCGGACCGGACCTCCCTGGCGCTCGAGGTCGACGGCCTGTCCCGGGCCGGCGAGTTCGAGGACGTGAGCTTCACCGTCCACGCCGGGGAGGTCGTCGGGATCGCCGGGCTGGTCGGCTCCGGCCGCAGCGAGCTGCTGGAGACGATCTTCGGTGCCCGGCGCGCCGACAGCGGAACGGTGACGGCGCAGGGGAAACCGCTCCGCCCCGGCAGCGTCCTCGCCGCCGTCAAGGCGGGGATCGGGCTGGCCCCGGAGGAACGCAAGAGCCAGGGCCTCCTGCTGGACCTGTCGGTGGCCCACAACGTGACGCTGGCCAGTCTCGGCCGGTACGCGAAGTTCGGGTTCACCGAGCGCGCGAAGGAGCTGGACGACGCGGGCGCGAGCCTGCGGCGCCTCGACCTGCGGCCCGCCGACCCGCGGCGGATCGTCCGCACGCTGTCCGGCGGCAACCAGCAGAAGGCGGTGCTCGCGCGGTGGCTGGTCCGCGGCTGCCGCGTGCTGCTGCTGGACGAGCCGACGCGCGGCGTCGACGTCGGCGCCCGCGCCGAGCTGTACCGGCTGATCGACGAGCTGGCCGCGAGCGGCGTGGCGATCGTGCTGGTGTCCAGCGAGATCCCCGAGGTGCTGGGGCTGTCCGACCGGGTGCTGGTGCTGCGCGAGGGCCGCGTCCTCGCCGACCGGCCGTCGGCCGGGCTGACCGAGGCCGAGGTGCTCGACGTGATTCTCGAGGGGAGCGCGGCATGACCGAAACCCAAGCACCGCCACAGGAAGCGCTTCCCGTCGAACGGAAGCGGTTCTCCTTCCGGGCCGACCCGCGCCTGCTCGGCCTGGCCGGGGTGCTCGTCGTGCTCTGCCTGGTCGGCCAGTTCACCCGGCCCGAGCTGTTCTTCACCGAAAGCAACATCTCCACGATCCTGCGGCTGGCCGCGGCCATCGGCGTGGTCAGCGTCGGGATGACGTTCGTGATCATCAGCGGCGGCATCGACCTTTCCGTCGGCTCGATGGTCGGCCTGGCCGGCGTCTGGCTCACCACCCTGGCCACCCAGTCCTACGGGCCGTGGGTGATGGTCCTCTGCGGACTGGCGGTCGGCCTCGGCTGCGGGCTGGTCAACGGCGTGCTCGTGGCCTACGGCAAGGTCGTGCCGTTCATCGCGACGCTGGCGATGTACGTCTCGGCGCGCGGGCTCGCCGAGCGGATCAGCGGCCGCCGCACGCAGGTCGTCGCCGACCAGGACTTCCTCGCCTTCTTCCGCGGCGACCTGCTCGGCATCCCGGTGCTGATCTGGCTCTTCGCGCTGGTGTTCGCGGTCGGCTGGGTCGTGCTCAACCGCACCACCTTCGGCCGCCGGACCTACGCGGTCGGCGGCAACATCGAGGCGTCGCGGCTGGCCGGGATCAACGTCAAGCGCCACCTCGCGCTCGTCTACGGCGTGGCCGGCCTGTGCTGCGGGATCGCCGCGCTCATGGTCGTCGCGCGGACGACGGCGGGCGCGTCGACCAACGGCATGTTCTACGAGCTCGACGCGATCGCGGCGGTGGTCATCGGCGGCACGCTGCTCACCGGCGGCCGCGGTTCGCTGATCGGCACCCTGATCGGCGTGCTGATCTTCACGGTGCTGTCCAACCTCTTCACGCTCAACAACCTGGACACCGACATCCAGAACATCGCCAAGGGCGTGATCATCGTGCTCGCCGTGCTCTTGCAGTTCCGGGCCAGGAAAGCCAGGACAAGTCCTTAGTCACCACCGATGGAGGTCACCATGGCCGAACAACCCTTCCTCGGCCGCCGGGGGTTCCTGCTGGGCGGGGCCGCCGTCGGCGCCGGCGCGCTGCTGGCCGGCTGCACGTCGAACACGCCGGCGAACTCCGAGTCGAACGCGCCGGTCGCGAACGCCGGCACCAACGCCCAGCCGGGAAAGCCGGTCACCATCGGCTTCTCCGCGCCGGCCGCCGACCACGGCTGGATCGCGGCGATCACCAAGAACGCCAAGGCGCAGGCGCAGAAGTTCAGCGAGGTGAAGTTCAACGCCACCGAAGGCACCAACGACGTCAACCAGCAGATCTCCCAGGTGGAGACGCTGATCAACGCCAAGGTCGACGTCCTGGTGATCCTGCCGTTCGACGGCAAGGCGCTCACCTCGGTCGGGCAGCAGGCGATGGACGCGGGGATCCCGGTGATCAACCTGGACCGCGTCTTCGACACCCCGCTGGCGTACCGCACGTGGATCGGCGGCGACAACTACCGCATGGGCGTCAACGCCGGCAACTACATCGCCAAGCAGCTGAAGGCGAAGAACGTCGCCAACCCGATCATCGGCGAGGTCGCCGGGATCGACTCGCTGCCCCTGACCCAGGAACGCAGCAAGGGCTTCGCGGACGCGCTGGGGCGGGCCGGGTTCAAGGTCGGCCCGCGGGTCTCGGCGCAGTTCACGTCGGAGTCGGGTGAGCAGCAGACGGCGAACCTGCTCCAGGGTGCGCCCAAGCTGGACGCCCTCTGGAACCACGACGACGACCAGGGCATCGGCGTCAACGCCGCGATCGACACCGCGGGCCGCAAGGAGTTCCTGATGGTCGGCGGTGCCGGCTCGAAGAACATGATGAACCTGATCAAGGCGGACGCGTCGCCGATCAAAGCGACCGTGCTCTACAGCCCGTCGATGGCCTCGACGGCGATCGCGCTGGCCCGGCTGCTCGGGCAGGGCAAGGGGATCGGCGACCTGGCCGAGCACGACATCCCGGCCGAGATCACCACGTACTCCGCGGTCGTCACCAAGGAGAACGTCGACCAGTACCTCGACGTCGGCTTCGACTCCTGACCCCGTCGTGAGTGTTCAGGGCGGTTCTAACCGCCCTGAACACTCACGACCACCCGCACCGAGAACACAAGGAGGGGTATGAGCCCGGCACGGGAAACGATCGGGATCGGGATGGTGGGCCACGCGTTCATGGGTGCGGTGCACTCCCACGCGTGGCGCAGTGTGCACCGGTTCTTCGACCCACCGCTGGTGCCGAGACTCGCCGTCCTCGCCGGCCGCGACGAGACCCGGGCCAAGGCGGCGGCGCAGCGGTTCGGCTGGGCCGACGTCGAGACCGACTGGCGGAAGCTGGTCGTGCGCGACGACGTCGGCCTGGTCGACATCTGCACGCCGGGCGACAGCCACGCGGAGATCGCGATCGCCGCGCTGGAAGCCGGGAAGCACGTGCTGTGCGAGAAGCCCCTGGCCAATTCGGTGGCCGAGGCCGAGGCGATGGCCGAGGCGGCGCGGCGGGCCCGTGAACGCGGGGTACGGGCCATGGTCGCGTTCAACTACCGCCGGGTGCCCGCGCTCGCCCACGCCAGGAACCTGGTGGCGAGCGGGGCGCTCGGCGAGATCCGGCACGTGCGGTCGGTCTACCTGCAGGACTGGCTGTCCGACCCGCGGGCGCCGATGACCTGGCGGCTGCGCAAGGAGTCCGCCGGTTCGGGCGCGCTGGGCGACCTCGGCGCGCACATCGTCGACGCCGCCCAGTTCGTCACGGGCGAAGTGATCACCGGGGTCTCGGCGCTGACGAACACCTTCGTGAAGCAGCGGCCGTCCGAAGGCGGCGGGACGGACGAGGTGACGGTCGACGACACCGCGTTGTTCCTGGCCCGGCTTTCCGGGGGAGCCGTGGCGAGCTTCGAGGCGACCCGGTTCGCGCTGGGCCGCAAGAACGCGATGCGGCTGGAGGTCAACGGGTCGAAGGCGAGTCTGGCGTTCGACTTCGAGTCGATGAACGAACTCCAGTGGTACGAGGGCAGCGGTACCGAGGCCGGCTTCCGCCGCATCCTCGTCACCGAGCCGCAGCACCCGTACGTCGGCGCGTGGTGGCCGCCGGGCCACCTGCTCGGCTACGAGCACACGTTCACGCACGAGGTCGCCGACTTCCTCGGCGCCATCGGCGCGGGCACCGACCCGGCGCCGAGCTTCGACGACGGCCTGCGCGTGCAGCGCGTGCTGGACGCCGTCGAGAAGAGCGCGGCCGCGCAGGCGACCTGGACCGCGGTGGAGGAGGGGAAATGAGCCGTCCCGTCACGTTGTTCACCGGCCAGTGGGCCGACCTGCCGTTCACCGAGGTCTGCAAGCTCGCCGCGGACTGGGGTTACGACGGCCTGGAAATCGCTTGCTCGGGTGACCACTTCGAGGTCGACCGCGCACTGTCCGAAGAGGACTACGTCCCCGCTCGGCTGGCCCTGCTCGCCGAGCACGGGCTCAAGGTGTGGGCGATCTCGAACCACCTCGTCGGGCAGGCCGTCTGCGACGACCCGATCGACCACCGGCACCGCGCGATCCTCCCGTCCCGGATCTGGGGCGACGGCGAGCCCGAGGGCGTCCGGCAACGGGCCGCCGCGGAAATGGCCGACACCGCGCGGGCGGCGGCGAAACTCGGCGTTGACACGGTGATCGGGTTCACCGGGTCGAAGATCTGGAAGTACGTCGCCATGTTCCCGCCCGTCTCGCAGGATGACATCGATGACGGCTACGCGGACTTCGCGCGCCGCTGGAACCCGATCCTCGACGTCTTCGACGAGGTGGGCGTCCGCTTCGCGCACGAGGTGCACCCCTCGGAGATCGCGTACGACTACTGGACCACCCAGCGGGCGCTCGAAGCCGTGGACCACCGGCCGGCCTTCGGGCTGAACTGGGACCCGTCGCACTTCGTCTGGCAGGACCTCGACCCGGTGGGGTTCATCCTCGACTTCGCCGACCGGATCTACCACGTCGACTGCAAGGACACGAAGAAGCGCTTCGACGGCCGCAACGGCCGGCTCGGTTCCCACCTGGCCTGGGCGAACCCGCGGCGGGGCTGGGACTTCGTGTCCGTCGGCCACGGCGACGTCCCCTGGGAGGACTGCTTCCGGGCGCTGAACTCGATCGGGTACACCGGGCCGGTCTCGGTGGAGTGGGAGGACGCCGGGATGGACCGCCTCCGCGGCGCGGCGGAGGCGGTGAAGTACCTGCGCGAGCACCTGTTCGACCAGCCGTCGGCGGCTTTCGACGCGGCTTTCAGCAACCAGAGATGAGGGAGTTCCATGTGCGGTCACGAAGCTGAGCAGTACTCCCGAAGGACGATCCTGAACGTGGCGACAGCGGCGCTCGCGGTAGGAGCCGCGGTCGCGTTGCCCGGCACCGCGGGCGCCTCCCCGGCCCGCCGGCGCATCCCGCTCGACAAGATCAGCATCCAGCTCTACTCCCTGCGTTCGCTGCTGCAGAACGACCCCGAAGGCACGCTGTCCGCGCTGGCCGACATCGGCTACCGGAAGGTCGAGCTGGCCGGGACGTACGGCCGCAGCGCCACCGAGTTCCGCGCCATCCTCGACCGGTGCCACCTCAAGGCGTCCTCGACGCACGTCGGCATCGACGGCGACCTGAACCAGACGATCGCCGACGCCAAGGTCCTCGGCAACACCCTGGCGGACGTGCCGTTCGCGCAGTTCGGCACCATCGCCGAATGGGAGGCTTTCGCGGGCCGCCTGAACACCGCCGCGGTGGCGTTCAAGAAGGCCGGTATCAAGCTCGGCTACCACAACCACGCCCACGAGTTCGCCGCGATCGACGGCGTGCTCCCGTACGACGTCCTCACCGCGAAGACGAACAAGCGGGACGTGCACCTGGAGATCGACCTCTTCTGGGCGGTGACCGGCGGCGCCGACCCGGTCGAGCTGTTCCGGCGGAACCACCCGCGCGTGACGCAGTACCACGTCAAGGACCGGACCGCGGACGGCCAGATGACCGACCCCGGCACCGGCGTCATCGACTTCCCGCGCATCTTCGCCGCGTCCTGCCACACCATCAGCGAGTACATCGTCGAGCACGACCAGCCCACCGATCCGCTGAACACCGCCAAGGTCGGCTTCGAATACCTCCGCACCGTGCGGTTCTGAGACTCCCCGGGGGAATCCACATGCGAGTGTCACGTCGGTCGATGCTGGCCGGAACCGCCGCGGGCGTGCTCGCGCCCGCCGTCGGGGTCGCCGCCGGGACGGCCTCGGCGGCGGGCCTGACCCGCCGGATCACGATCTACGCCGAAGCGCTGCCCGGCGGCCGGTACGGCTACGGTCTCGAGCCGGGGAAGGCGACGATCCCCGGTCCGCTGCTGGAGATCTACGAGGGCGACACGCTCGAGGTCGAACTGGTCAACACGACCGACCAGCGGCTGTCCATCCACCCGCACGGCGTCAACTACGACACCGCGTCCGACGGCGCTCCGCTCAACGCGTCGTTCAACAACCCGCGCGAGACGCGGACCTACACCTGGCGCACGCGGACCAGGGCCGAGGCCAGTGGCGGGTTCTGGACACCGGGCAGCGCCGGGTACTGGCACTACCACGACCACGCGATGGGCACCGACCACGGCACCGGCGGTCTCGCCCGCGGGCTCTACGGCGGGCTCATCGTGCGCAAGCGCGGCGACCTGTTGCCCAGCAAGCAGTACACCGTCGTGTTCAACGAGATGATGATCAACCACGAGATGGCACCCGACACCCCGATCTTCGAGGCCCGCCTCGGCGAGCGCGTCGAGTGGGTCTGCATCGGGTACGGCAGCCTGCCGCACACGTTCCACCTGCACGGGCACCGCTGGGCCGACACCCGCACCGGGATGCTGAGCAGTGCCACCGACAACGCCCAGGTCGTCGACAACAAGAACCTCGACCCCGGCAGCTCGTTCGGCTTCCAGGTGCTCGCCGGCGACGGCGTCGGGCCGGGGGTGTGGATGTACCACTGCCACGTCCAGACCCACTCCGACGGCGGGATGGTGGGCCTGTTCCTGGTCCGCAACGCCGACGGCGGGATGCCCGACGGGGCGCAGGAAGCGATCGACCGGTTCAAGCAGCACGGCCACGCCGGGCACGAGACGAACCCCGACGGCCGCACCCATGCTTAGGAGGGGAACCATGAAGAGGAAGTGGTTCGGACGGCGGATGGCGGTCGTGCTCGCCATCGGATCGGTCCTCGCGGCCGGTGCGCCGCTGATGGCGATGCCGGTCGCGCAGGCGGCGCCCGCTGTGGTGAACGTCCCGGTGAACGTGCTGGTCTTCCACGGCGCGGCGGGCGACCAGAAGGACCCGGTGCTGCGCGCTGCGGACGCGATCGCGCGGCTCGGCCAGGACAACGGCATCACGGTCACGGCTTCGTCGGACCCCGCCGTGTTCAGCACGGCGAACCTCGCCCGCTACCGCGGCGTGGTGTTCCTGTCCGCGCAGGGCGTGACGCTCGCGCGGGACCAGGAAGCCGCGCTGCAGGCCTACATGAAGGCCGGCGGCGGGTTCCTCGGCATCTCCGACGCCGCCCGTGCGCAGGACTCGTCCACGTGGTTCACCGGCTTGATCGGCGCGCGCCCGGTCGGCGCCCGCCCGACGCCCGAGGCGGTCGCGGCGGTGACCGCGAGCGCGGAGAACCCGCCGAACGAGACCAAGGAGAAACTGGCCGACAACAACGAAAACACCAAGTGGCTGACGTTCGCGACGACCGGCTGGGCGGCCTACAAGATGGCCACGCCGGTCGCGGTCAGCAGCTACTCGCTGGTGTCGGCGAACGACTTCCCCGGCCGCGACCCGAAGAACTGGACCCTGCAGGGTTCGGCCGACGGGTCCACGTGGACCGACCTGGACACGCGCACGAACGAGACGTTCACCGACCGGTTCCAGACCCGGACGTTCACCTTCAGCAACACCACGGTCTACCCGAACTACCGGCTGAACATCACCGCGAACTCGGGTGAGCCGATCATCCAGCTGGCGGACCTCAAGCTGTTCAAGGACACCTCGACGACCCCGCCGCCGCCCGAGCCCGCGCCGCAGCAGGCCGTCGTCGACGTCCTGGACGCGAAGCACCCGGCCACCGCCGGGCTGCCGCAGAACTGGACGCGGACCGATCGCTGGCTCAACTGGGAGTCCAACCCGGTCGGCACGGTCCACACCGTCGCCCAGGTCGAGGAGAAGGGCTACCAGCCGGGCGTCGGCGCGAACGGCGCGTTCCACCCGATCTCCTGGTGCCGCGACTACGACGGCGGCCGCTCCTTCTACACCGGTATGGGCCGCACCGAAGGGTCCTACGGCGAAGCGCAGTTCCGGCAGCACCTGCTCGGCGCCCTGCGCTGGACGACCGGCATGGTGCGCGGCGACTGCCAGGCCGGGATCGCCGCGAACTACAAGGTCGAGCGGCTGACCGGCAAGAACGCGGCCGGGCAGCTCGACCAGATCGGCGAGCCGCACGGGCTCACCATCGCCCCGGACGGCAAGGTGTTCTACGTCGGCAAGGCGGCCTGCCCGACCGGTCCGGTGGTCAGCTGGGACGACCCGAACGTCGGCCTCGGCTGCGGCACGATCCACCAGTGGGACCCCGCCACCAAGAAGGTCAAGCTGCTCACGACGTTGCGGGTGATGGGCAACCGCGGCAGCGGCGACGAGCTCGTCAAGAACGAAGAAGGCCTGCTCGGGCTCGCACTGGACCCGAAGTTCGCCGAGAACGGCTGGATGTACGCCTACTGGATGCCGCACGAGTCGATCGACCGCGACAAGCGGATCGGCAAGCGCACGGTCTCGCGGTTCACCTACAACGCCACCGCGCAGACCATCGACCAGGCCACGCGCAAGGACCTGCTGTCCTGGGACGTGCAGATCCACAGCTGCTGCCACGCCGGCGGCGGCATGGCGTTCGACAAGGACGGCAACCTCTACATCGGCTCCGGGGACAACAACTCCTCGGGCGGCTCGAACGGCTACTCGGGCAACAACTGGACGCTCGACTACAAGGGCATCTCGTTCCAGGACGCGCGCCGCACCGCGGGCAACACGAACGACCTCGACGGCAAGATCCTGCGCATCCACCCGGAGGCGAACGGGACGTACACGATCCCGCAGGGCAACCTCTTCCCGAACGGCCCGGCGGACAAGACCCGCCCGGAGATCTACGTGATGGGCGTCCGCAACATCGCCCGGCTGCAGATCGACCCGGTGCACAACTGGATGACGGCGGGCTGGGTCGGTCCCGACGCGTCGTCGCCCAGCCCGGAGCTCGGGCCGGCGAAGTACGAGACGGCGACGGTCATCACCGAGGCCGGCAACCACGGCTGGCCGTACTGCATGGGCAACCGGCAGCCCTACCGCGACCGCAGCAGCACCAACGCCGCGGAGCTGACCGGCTGGTACGACTGCGACAACCCGGTGAACACCTCGCCGCGCAACACGGGCCTGGTGAACCTGCCGCCGATCAAGGACAACATGATCTGGTACTCGCCCGACGGCGGCGGCCCGGTCTTCCCGAAACGGCCGGGCTCGTCCATTCCGACCTACGTCGCGGCGGACGCCACCTACACCGAGCCGTACCTGCGGGGCGGCGGCCAGGCGGTCATGTCCGGGCCGACGTACCACCGCTCGCTGGTCAACACGAACAGCGGCGTGGCGTGGCCGGAGTACTGGGACAACAAGTGGTTCATCGCCGACGAGTCCAACTCCCAGAACCGGGTCGCGGTGACCGTGGACCCGGCGGGCGTGCCGACGCACCAGCCGCCGGTGTTCGCCGAGACGTTCCGGCAGATCATCCCCGGCGGGTCCGGCGACACCCGGGTGCAGAGCTGGATGGACGCCAAGTTCGGGCCGGACGGCGCGCTGTACGTGCTCGACTACGGCAACGGGTTCTTCTCCCTGGACGCCAACCAGAAGCTGCTGAGGATCAGCTACACCGGGGGCGCCCCGACCCCGGCGCCGGCCGCGTCGTCGACGATGGTGCAGAACAAGGCGCTGACGGCGGCGTTCACCGGGTCGAAGTCCGGCGGCGTGTCCTACCGCTGGGAGTTCGGCGACGGCTCGGTGTCCACCCAGGCCGACCCGCGGCACACCTACCCGCGCACCGGGATCTTCACCGCCAAGCTGACCGTGACCTACGCGAACGGCGAAGCGGTGACCACCCGGACCGCGATCAACGTCGGCTGTGCGGTGGCCGATCCGGGTCCCGCGGTGACACTCGGGGACACCCTGACGAGCGTGCCGAACCGCAACGCCGGTGGTGGCTGCACGGTCGACGACTTCATCGACGACGAAGGCACGTGGAGCACGCACGCCGCGTTCGTCAACCACGTCGAGCAGGCCACCGAGACGCTCTCCGACCTCGGGGTCCTGAACGACGCCGAGGTGGCCGAGCTGACCGCGGCGGCGGAGGCGTCCCCGATCGGGAAGCCGGGGACCACCGGCTACGACGCGATCTTCGACGGCACGGCCCAGTCGCTGCGCGGCTGGGAACAGGCGCCGTCCGGGCAGTTCACGCTCCAGCCCGACGGGTCGATCCGCTCGGCCGGCGGGCTGGGCATGCTCTGGTACGCCCAGCGCCAGTTCGGCGACTTCTCGGTGAAGCTGCAGTTCAAGGACATCGCCCCGGACCCGAACCGGGCCAACAGCGGCGTCTTCGTCCGGTTCCCGGACCCGCGGACCCCGCTGGACCAGCGGCCGCCGGGCAGCTGCGGCACGGTCGGCTCGGCGCGGACGTCGCAGGCGTGGGTCGCGATCTACTGCGGTCACGAGATCCAGATCTACGACGGCGACACCGGCGAGCCGCAGAAGACCGGGTCGGTCTACAACTTCGACCCGCGCCCGCTCGACCAGGCGGGGGCGCGGCCGAAGGCGACGTGGAACGAGTACGAGATCAAGGTCGTCGGGCAGCACTACACGATGATCCGCAACGGCGTGGTGATCAACGAGTTCGACAACACGCCGGGCCAGCAGTCCTCGCGCGCCGGGGATCCGCCGACCGACCTGCGGCAGTTCGTCAGCGGGTTCATCGGGCTGCAGAACCACAGTGACAACGACCTGATCGAGTTCCGCAACATCCGGGTGCGGCAGCTGTAGCGCGATGGGGGCCGGGCCCGCGCCCGGCCCCCATCCCTCACGGGAAGGTTCCTCCGGCGATGTCCCCACGACTGATCGCACTACTGCTGGCCGGTTTCCTGGCTGTGCTCGGGCTGGCCACCCCCGCGGTGGCGGCGCCGGTCCAGACGCTGACCTGGACCGCGGGCGACAGCACCACCGCATACGCGTCCGCGCCGACCGGCGCCCTGCCCGGCGAGACCACCATCGTCTTCGAGAACAGCGAAGCCACCGGCAACACGACGGGGATGTCGCACACCCTGACGTTCGACACGTCGACGCCGGGGTACAACCACGACGTCTCGCTGAACGTCCTGGCCAACCCGTTCGACCCGCAGAACGGGCGGCACGAGGCCGTCGTGACGCTCACGCCGGGCAAGTACCGGTACTTCTGCACGATCCCCGGCCACACGGCGATGGTGGGGGAGTTCGTCGTCTCCGACGGCGGTGGCGGCGACACCACCGCGCCGGAGGTGACGGCTTCCGTGGCCGGTGACCGTGATCCCTCGGGCAACTACCTCGGGTCCGCCACGGTGACCCTGTCCGCGACCGACGCGGGATCCGGCGTGGCCTCGGTCGAGTACCAGCTGGACGGCGGTACCTGGACCGCCTACTCGGCGCCGGTGGTGGTGAACGCCGTGGGCATGCACATGCTCCACTACCGCGCCACCGACGTCGCCGGGAACACCTCCGAAGAGGGCATGGCGCACTTCACGATCGTCCAAGGGCAGGGGGACACGACCCCGCCCACGGTGACCGCGGCGATCACCGGGCAGCAGGACCCCTCCGGCAACTACGTCGACGTCGCCACGGTGAAGCTGACGGCGACCGACGCCGATTCGGCGGTGGCGTCCGTGGAGTACCAGCTGGACGGCGGGGCGTGGACCGCCTACACCGCGCCGGTCGCGGTGACCGGGGCCGGTGAGCACATGGTCCACTTCCGGGCGACCGATACCGCCGGGAACACCTCACCGGAAGGCATGTCCCACTTCACCGTGGTGAAGAGCGACACGACGCCGCCGGTCGTCACGGTTTCCGTGGGCGGCACGAAGGACGACGCCGGCAACTACGTCGGCAAGGCGACCGTCACGGTCGTGGCGTCGGACACCGGGTCGGGAGTGGCCGCGGTGGAGTACCAGGTGGACGGTGGTGCGTGGACCGCCTATGCGGCCCCGGTTCCGGTGACCGCGGTGGGGGCGCACACGGTGGGCTACCGCGCTCGGGACGTCGCCGGGAACACGTCCGCTCCGGCGAGCGTGTCCTTCACGGTGGTGGCCGGCGGGGACACGACGGCGCCGCTGGTGTCCATCGCGGTGAGCGGCAAGCAGACCGGCGACTGGTCGTACCTCGGCCAGGCGACCGTGACGCTGACCGCCACCGACGCGGAGTCCGGGGTGGCCTCCGTCGAGTACAAAGTGGACAGTGGAGCGTGGACGCGGTACACCGCACCGGTGGTCGTCTCCGCCCTCGGCGCGCACACCGTGGGTGCCCGGGCCACGGACGTCGCCGGGAACGGCTCGCTGGAGGTGTTCGGCGCGTTCACGGTGGTCACGGCCACTCCGCCGCCCGACGCCTGCCCGGTCTCGGACACCCGGGAGACCGTGGTGATCGGCGGGGTCGACAGCCAGGTCGAGAACATCGACATCGGCAACGGCTGCACGCTCAACGACGTCATCGACGAGAACGCGGAATACGCGTCGCACGACCGGTTCGTGCAGCACGTGAAGGCGGTGACACAGGAACTGGTCGGCAACGGCGTGCTGTCGAGCGGCGACCGGAACCGCATCGTGACGGCGGCGATCGAGTCGGACATCGGCGGCGGCGCGGCCGCGGACCGCGGGCGCGACGTGAAGAAGGCGCTCTAACCGGCCGCTTTCACCTCGGCGAGGGCCTGCCGGACGGCTTCGCCGAAGTCGTCGTGGCCGGCCGGGTCGCTCCAGCGTTCGTAGGCGAGCGTCATGACGAGCGCGCCGAGCTGCGCGGCCACGCGGGAGGCGGGATCGGGCACACCGCGGCGTTCGAGGGCTTCGGCCATCGCCGCGGTGAGCCCGAGGCCCTTCAGCGCCTCGCGTTCCCGCAGTTCGGGGTTGGCGGCGATGACGGCCCCTCGCCGGGCGCTGAACTCACGGCGCTCGGCGGTGAAGGTTTCGCGGCCGAGCGCCTCGAGGGCGTGGGCGACGGCTTCGAGCGGACCGGCCGCGGCCGGGGCGTCGGCGATCCCGTCGGCGAGCCGCCCGGCGAGGGTGTCGCCGCCGAAGAGCACCTCACGCTTGTCCGGGAAGTGGCGGAAGAAGGTGCTCTTCGTCAGCCCGGCACGCTCGGCGATGTCGATCACCGTCGTGTTCTCGTAGCCCCGCTCCTCGAACAGGTCGAGCGCGGCGGCGACGAGCCGCTCCGATGCGTGGGGTTGCCAGCGGGCCATGGGTCGAGTGTACGGGACTTGGTCCCGTCACCTCGTGTACGGTGATGGGACCAAGTCTCATCACTCTGGAGGTGGCTCATGAGCCGTGCTGTCGTTTACGAGAAGTTCGGTGGTCCCGAGGTCCTGGAGCTGCGGGAGGTGCCGGAGCCGCACGCCGGGCCGGGCGAGATCCGGATCCGGGTGGCGGCCGCGGGGCTGAACCCGATGGACTGGGGCCTGGCGTCGCATCCGGCGCTGGCGGCGCAGTTCGGCGTCACGGTGCCGTCGGGTTTCGGCTACGACCTGGCCGGGGTCGTCGACGAGGTCGGCGAGGGTGCCACGGGTTTCGCGGTGGGCCAACGCGTCTTCGGCGGCGTGATGGCTCGCGCGGCGGCGGATTACGCGGTGGTGGCGATGCCGGCCGAGACGCTTTGGCCGACGCCGGCGGGCATCCCCGACGAGGTGGCGGCGACGCTCCCGGTGGCCGGCTTGACCGCGGCGGCGGCCCTCGCGGCGATCGGCCTGACCTCGGGCGACACGCTCTTGGTCGGCGGCGCGGCGGGCGGGGTGGGCGTGTTCGCCGTGCAGCTGGCGAAGCTCGCGGGGGCCCGGGTGATCGGCACCGCGGGGGAGAGCACGTTCGAGTTCCTGCGGCGGCTGGGTGCCTCGCCGGTCGCCTACGGCCCCGGGCTGGCGGACCGCGTCCGGTCCCTGGCCCCCACGGCGGCAACCGACCTGTTCGGCACCGAAACAGCCGAGGCGGCGCTCGCACTCGGCATCCCACCCGAGCGGATCTCGACGATCGCGGCGGGCCCCACCCCACCCGGCGGCGTGCGCGCGACCGGAGGCGTCGACGCGGACCCGGACGCGATGGAGCGCATCACCGACGCGATCCTCGCGGGGGAGATCGTGGTGCCGATCGCGGGGACGTTCCCGGTCGAAAAGGTCCGCGAGGCGGTGGAACTGCAGGCGGGCCGGCACGTCCACGGCAAGATCGTGCTGACGCTGTAACGGACGGCGTGGCCCCGGCTACGAGTAGGTCCAATGGCCGAGCCAGGACTCGCGCCAGGCCACCGTCAGCTCGCTCACTCCGTCCACACCGGACTGGTCCACGTGGGCCTTCCACGCCTCTTCCAGCGACGCGCACAGCTTCGACGCCGGAAGTTCGACGCCGCCCGAGGAGAACTGGCGCAGGACCGACTTCGGCACCGCCAGCTTCGCCTTGCCCCGGACCACCGACTGCTCGGTGGCGCGGCAGATGAGGTACTCGACGGTGGCCAGGTCGCCCGCCGAGCCCGTGGTCTCCGGTGACACCCGGGGCGCCACCTGGGCCAGCGCGCGGTACAGGCAGTCCAGCGGGGCGGCCAGGCCCCGGTGCTGGCGGGCGATCTCCCACGACACCCACACGGCCATGCAGTCGGGCATCTGGTACGGGCGGTAGGCGAACGCGGGGCCGGTGAACGTCTGGTAGTCGCCGGTCGGGTCCTGCGCGGACGGCGCCGGTCCGTCGGGGTCGGGTGGCAGGCCGAGGCGCTTGAACAGCTCGCGCAGCAGTTTGTGCGGCCTGGCCGGGGTCGACGCCTCGCCGAGCAGCTTGCCGAGGATGCGGTTCAGCCGGTCGGCGGCCACGCCGTGGATCGCCAGCTGCAGGTGGACGAACGCGACGTCCGACAGCGTCGTGCCCGCGCAGCCGACCACCCCCACCTGGGGGTAGCGCTGCAGGAACGAGACGATCGCGTGCGTGGAGCCGATCCGCGCGGGCCCGACGAACGTCACCGGCAGGATCGTGCCGATCCGCTGCCGGGACCGGAGGTCGCCCTTGTACAGCGGCGAGAACTCGCCGTCGGCGTGGGAGACCTCGAACCAGTTGCCCTGCCGGTGCCCCGGCCGCGTGTCGGCGAGCCAGAAGCTGTAGCCGTGCTTCTCGCACAGCTCCCGGAACCGGTCGGCCAGCTCGAACCGCGCGGCCGCGGACGCGTCCCGCAGCGCGATCGCGAACCGGACCGCCAGCGACGCGCACGGCGGCGCGACCTCCTTGCGGGTGCGGAGATCGTGGTTGCGGGTCTTGACGACCGTCGGCAGCTGGGCCGGGCACTGCAGCGACAGCAGCGGCGCGTCGACGAGCGAGGACGCGGCGTCGGAGATTTCCCGGATCAGGTCGCGGAGGGCGAGGCCGTGCCACTCGCACACTTCGCGCGCCGCCGGGTCGATCGCGATCAGGCCCTCGAACCGCTGCGCGGACTCGTAGATGAAGGTCGGGTTGGGCGAGGTCGTCTGGTGGAACACCCAGCCGTCCGGGTTCTGCTCCGGGCGTTCCGCCGGCTGGTGGCCGTCGACGCGCTCGACCACCTCGGTGCCGTCCAGGGGTTTGCGGGTGCGGGTGCCGATCACGACGCCGGCGCCGTTCGTGGCCGAGCACAGCGTCTCCAGGAAGACCGTGCTCTCGGAGTCGGTGGAGACGAGCTCGCGCAGGTAGCCGTGGCGGGCCGCCGCGTGGTGCACCTCGAAGTCCACTTTGGTCACCGGCTGCCGTGCTATCTCGAAGCCGGCGCGGGCCAGGTCGGCCACGTTCCGCACGGAGATCCGCTGGCTGCGCATCCCTCACCACCCTCCGGACGAGTCGAACCGCACGTCGGCTTCGAGCGGCTTGCGGCGGTCCCAGGCGCCGGTACCCACCCACCGCGGCGCCCCGATGCGGGACAGCGGGATCGCCGATTCGCGCCACGACGCCTGGCCGAACAGCACGAGCGCGGCGAGCACCGGCAGCCCGACGGCGATCGTGAGCGCGACCTGCACGACCTCGCCCCGGCTCTGCGTCGCGACGGCCGCCGCGAACCCGGCGACGGCCGCGATGCTCAGCTGCACGAGTGTCTGCGGCAGCGTGCCGAGGTAACCGAGCACGGTGCGGCGCGGCGGCAGCGACAGGCGGCTGTAGAGGAAGCCCGGCAACAGCAGCAGCATGGTGATCACGGACTGGCCGTCGCCGACGTGGCCGAGCGCTTCGGTGGCGGCCCGGCCGTACGGCCACGGACTGCCCACCAGCAGCCAGCCGAGCACGAACGAGACCGTCGCGACGGCGAGCGCGTAGAACGTCACGTTGAGCGGACCGGACTTCGTGGAGTCCTTGAGCACGAGCGTCGCGCGGATCCGGATGTGGTCGCCGCGCGGGTCGCGGCCGCCGGAGCGGCGCCAGTAGGCCCGCGCCTCGTTGTCGGCCACGCCGTTGACCAGCACCAGGTCCTGCCCGAACTCCCGGTCGATCAGCTCCCGCGCGGCCTCCCGCAAGTTCGCGGACGTGAACTCCGGGTGCCGCCGCAGCGAGTTGTCCAGTTCGCCCGAGTCCGTCCGCACCGCCTCACCCGTCGTGGCCGCGGCGGCGAGCCGGTGGCAGGCCGGCAGGCTGCGCGGCGACAGCTCCACCCCGGACTGGCCGGCCTCCCACTTGCGGCGGCGCACCAGGTCCGCGAGCCGCCGCAGCACGGTCTGCGCCTGCAGCTCCAGGATCTTGTGCCGGGCGCCGTCGGCTTCCTGCAGCGGGGCGGCGTCCTGCCGTTCGGCCAGCGAGAGCAGGTCCTCGGCCAGGCTGTCGACCTGATGCTGATCGGCGTCGGTGGACAGGTACATCCGGGAGATCTCGGCCTCCGGCGCGGTTGCGGCCACCAGGTGGTAGGACTTCAGCGTCGCCGGGATCATGGTCTCGTAGGTCACGACGTAGCCGCGGCGGCTGGCGGCCAGCCGCCGCCACTGCTCCTTCGCGACGGGCTGCCGGGCGTCGACGTGCAGCGGGGTTTCGTAGCTGAGCCGGTGTTCCTCGACCGAGTCGTCCAGCGCCACGACCAGCATGTAGTCGCGGACGGCGACGTTCAGCAGGTACGCGTATTCGACCAGTAGGTCCGCGCAGCCGGAGAGGATGTCCAGCGCCAGTTCCCGGCACTGCCTGCCGTACCCGGGCACCGTCCCGCGGGCCGGGGCCAGCGCGAACTCCTCCTCCGGGTGGTTCCGCTCGGTGAGCAGCGTCAGCAGCGCCTGCTGGATGAGCCAGCGCGGTTCGTGGACCTGGAAGAGGAACGTGTTCAGCTCGTGCTTGGCGGTCTGCGCGTTTTCGTCGCCGGTGAGGATCCCGCGCAGCAGCCGGTAGAGCCCGGCGGCGACCAGCCGGGAGGCCTCGTGCTGGGTGAGCCGCGGCAGCTTCTGGCCGGCGCTGTCGAACACGTCGATGGGGGAGACGTCGCGGCGCGGCAGCCGGGCCAGCGGCACCCACAGGGAACGCTGCCGCGCCGGTCTCGAGGCGGCCCGCTCGCCGTGTTCCTGGCCGATGAGGTCCTGCAGCTGCGCGGTCGCCTGACGCTGTCCCTCGTCGAGGAGCTTGAGGCTGACGTCGACCTCCGTGCTCCGCCGCGCGGTGCCGTGTTCGACCACGGTCAGCCGCTCGGTCAGCCGGCGCACGTGGTTGAGCCGCAACGAGGTGTCCAGGAGCGCCAGCCCGACGGCCGCGCCCTGCCGGGACAGCCGGGGTGGGGCGCCGGGAATGGGGATCGTCTCGATCGCGTGCCGGAGACTCTCGATGCCGTCCACACCAGTGAGAGTAGGAGGTGCCGCGAGCTGATACGAGCGAAATGGAGCTATCGACCGGATGGTCGTACCCCGCCCGCGGACCACGGCGTCGGACCGGTGCTCAGGCGGCGCGTTCCAGCTCGTCCCCCCGGTACGGGCCGGGCTTCGGGCGGACCTTCCCGCCGGGGAACGCCAGCCGCAGGATCGTGCGGTGCACCGTGCCGAGCTGCTTGGACAGCGGGCCGGTGTTGTACGGCAGGCCGTAGCGCCGGCAGATCTCGCGGACCTGCGAGGCGATCTCGGCGTAGCGGCTGCTGGGCATGTCCGGGAACAGGTGGTGCTCGACCTGGTAGCCGAGGTTCCCGCTCAGCAGGTGGAACAGCGGGGAGCCGGTGATGTTCGCCGCGCCGACGAGCTGGCGCACGTACCAGCCGCCGCGGGTCTCGTCGCGGACCTCGTCCTGGCTGAACGTGTAGGTCTGGTCGGGGAAGTGGCCGCAGAAGATGATCGAGTGCGCCCACAGGTTGCGGATGATGTTCGCGGTGAAGTCCGCCCAGAACGTCGCGGCGAACGTGCCCGCGCCCTCGGCACGGGCGGCGGCGAGCCGGGCCCGCACCGCACCCTTCCGGCGCCGGCCGCGGGCCCGGTCCGCCAGTACCCGGGCCCGGGAGCGCGGCTCGCGGTGCACGAGCCGGCCGACAGCGGTCGCGGCGAGCGCGCTCACCAGCGGCCAGCCGACGTAGTCCTTCAGGATCTGGTCGCGGGCCTTGCCCGAAATGCCCTTGATGTCGTGCCACACGTCCTTCATCGGCTTTTCGCCGGCGCGGATGGCTTCGACGTCCATGTCGTGCACCGCGACGCCCCACTCGAAGAAGGCCATCAGCAGCAGGTTGTACAACGGCTGGGCCAGGTACGCCGGGTGCCACTTCTGGTGCGGGTCGATGCGCATGATCTCGTAGCCGAGATCCTTGTCCTTGCCGCGGATGTTGGTGTAGGTGTGGTGGATGTAGTTGTGCGAGTGCTTCCACGCCGCCGCCGTCGAAGCGGTGTCCCAGTCCCAAGTGGACGAATGGATGCAGGGGTCGTTCATCCAGTCCCACTGGCCGTGCAGCACGTTGTGCCCGATCTCCATGTTCTCCAGGATCTTCGCGATCGCCAGGCAGCCGGTGCCCGCCGTCCAGGCCACCTTGGACCGGGAGCCGAGCAGCAGCGCCCGGCCGGCCACCGCGATCTGCCGGTGCAGCCGGATGACGCCCTTGATGTACCGGCGGTCGCGCTCGCCCAGGTCGGCGCGCACCTGGTCGTGGATGGCGTCGAACTCGCGGGCGAGCTCGGCGAGCTGGTTCTCGCTCAGGTGGGCGAACGGGTGCTCGGTGGCAGTCATGGGTTCCTTTCTCCGCTCAGAGTTCGACCGTGACCCGGCCTTCGGCGCCGTGCACGCAGGTGCGCACGATCTCGTTGTGCTTCTCGCTGACGGCGTTCGTGCGCAGGTCGCGGATCCGGCCCTCCCGGATCGGCAGCACGCACGTGTGGCAGACCCCGACCCGGCAGCCGAAGGGCATGTCGACGCCCGCGTTCTCGCCCGCGACGAGGATCGGGGTGCCGGGCGGGCAGTCCGCGTCGAGGTTGCGGTGCGCGAACCGCACGGTGCCGCCCGAGCCTTCGGCGTCCTCGCCGCCGACGATCGGCTGGAACCGTTCGTGGTGCAGCCGGCCGGCGTCGCCGTGGCGCTTCCAGTGCGACTGCAGCGCGTCGAGGAGTTCGCCGGGTCCGCACGCGTAGGTTTCCCGCTCGCGCCAGTCCGGGCACAGGGTGTCCAGGTCGGCGGGGGTGAACCGGCCGTCCTCGCCGGTGATGCGCAGCTCGAGCCGGAACCCCTGGTGCTGCTCGTCGAGCGCGGCCAGCTCGTCGCCGAAGGTCACCCCGTCCGCCTCCCGCGCCGAGTGCACGTGGACGACGTCGCGCAGGCCGGGCCCCGGCGCCAGGTGGCGCAGCATGCTCATCACCGGCGTGATGCCGCTGCCCGCGGTGACGAACAGCAGGCCGCGGTCCAGCCGGTCCGGCAGGGTGAAGGACCCTTCGACCTCGCCGAGCCGCACGACCTCGCCCGGGTGGACCCGGTCGACCAGGAACGGCGAGACGACCCCTCCGTCGACCCTCTTGGGAGTGACCGAAATCAGCCCGTCGGCGCGGTCCGGGCTCGACGTCAGCGAGTACGCGCGCCAGTGGTGGACGCCGTCGATGACCACCCCCAGCCGCACGTACTGCCCCGGCCGGTGCCCGACCCAGTCGAAGCCCGGCCGGATCAGCACGGTGGCCGCGCCTCCCCGCTCGGGCTCGACGCGCTCGACGCGCCCGCGCAGCTCCCGGGTCGACCACAGCGGGTTGATCAGTTCGAGGTAGTCGTCCGGGCGCAGGGGGGTGAACAGCCATCGCAACGCACGCAGTGCCCGGCGCCGCAGCGGCGACGCCGGGGGACGCATCCCCACTTCAGCCATGCCAGTTGAGTGTACAGACGTGCACTCAACTGGCACGCCGAGAGGCGTGAAACGTTTAAGTCAGCGGCACGCGGACGAGCCGGTACGGCCGCAGGGTCACCGGCCCGAGGAGCCCGGACGCGAGCGCCTGGCCCCGCGCGTTCGCACCGGTGTTCGTGACCCGCACCCGGACGCGGTTGCGGCCGGGGCGCAGGACGGCGGTGACGTCGATCCGGTAGGGCGGCCACAGCCGGCACCCGGCAGCCGTGCCGTTGACCTCCAGCTCGGCCACCTCGTGGACCTCGCCGAGGTCGAGCGCCCACCGCCGGCCGGGGACGGCGGGCACGGCGAACTCCGTTTCGTACCAGGCGGATCCGGAGTACGCGGCGTCCACGTCGGTCCACGAGCCGAGCGGGCGCGTGGTCACCGGCGCGCCCGGGCGGTCGAAGCGGAACGTCCAGTCGCCGCCGAGCGGGACGGCCTCGAGGGAGTCCGAGACCGTCGCCGCGCCGGTGTAGCCGCGTGCGCCGTCCGTCGCGGTGACGGTGATGCGGCCCGGTCCGCTCGCCCGCACGATCGCGCTCCGGCCGTCGATGCGGTCGACCGGCGCCGAGGCGGAGACCGCGTGCAGGGGTTCCCGCCCGCCGCGGAAGACCACCAGCACGGCCGCTTTCGGCTCCAGCCGCAGGGGCACCGCCGTGCCGGCCCCGGCCTTGCGCCAGGTGCCCGCCGGAGCCGCCGAACCGGTGTCCGGGTCCCACACCTCGGGGACGCCGGCCGCCGGGAAGGTCGCGGTCAGGTCCACGGCGTCGGCACGCTCGCTCACCACGACGAACGCCTGCTCGCCGCGGTTTTCCAGGCGCAGCACCCGGACGTCGGAGTGCGGCGGGTCCAGCGCGGCCGCCGCGCCGCCGGCGGTGACCGCCGCGGCCGCGGCCGCACCCGGGTCGGCCACCCGGGTCACCGAGCGCGTCGCGAACAGCCCGGCCAGCGCGGTCCGCAGGCCCGCGTCGTCGCCCCCGGCTTCGCGGGCCGGCGGCTCGCCGGTGACGACCACGACGCCGCCGCCGCGGGCGAACCGGGTCAGCGTCCGCACCGCGCCGAGCGCCAGGACCGGCGTCTCCGGCACCACGACGATCCGGTAGGCCTGCTGCCCGACGACGAGCTTCGGCCCGCTCGGCCGGGCGTGGGTCACCAGCGCGGGGTCGGCGTCGAGCGCGCCTTCGTCGAGGAAGTCGAAGTCCACCTGGACGTCTTCCAGCGCGTGCGCGGTGGTCAGGAACGCCGTGTCGAGCCCGGCCATCGCCGGGGTGTCCTGAGTGGACTCCGCGGCGCGTTGCGGCTGCAGCAGCGCGGTCCGCGCCGCGGCCGGCGCGCGGCAGGCTTCCATCAGCCTGCCGATCCAGTCGTTCAGCGGCGCGGACACCGGCCACCACGGGTTGGCGGGCTGGAACGGCGGCGGGTAGACGATCTGGTTCTCGTCGCTGAACCGCGCGTGCAGCAGCGTGTGGTTGACCCCGCGCACGGCGAACGCGCCGACGACCTCGCGGACGAAGGCCGGGGTCACCGTCCACCCGGTGCCGCCCATGGCCTCGAGGTAGACCCGCTCGAGCCCCAGCTGGTGGGCGGTGCTGGCCGGGAACCGCGACAGCGTGCGGTGGTAGCCGCGCTGGTAGTGGTCGAAGATCAGGTCGGTGCCCGGCACCTGCGCCCACTGGTTGTTCGCGTTCAGGTTGCCCGAGCTCTGCAGCTGCTCGCCCGGACCGTATTCGTCCCACAGCGGGTTGGAGATCAGCTTGAGGCCGTGGTCGGCCATCCACCGGCCCTGGGTGCGGTAGTAGGCGGCCGCGAACCGGTTGCTCACCGCGCGCCAGAAGAGCCCGCGCAGGCGGAGGCCGTCCGGGCCCAGGTCGTCGTGCACCGCGGTCAGCGCGATCCCGGCGGACGTCCCGAGACGGCCCAGCTCGGCGTCGAGGGTGGGGGACCAGGGAACCGTGTCGAAGGGACCGTGCGCCGAGGCGAGGTAGGGCTCGTCGTCGGCGAAGCCGCGCAGGACCGCTTCCGCCGCCCACGGGAAGCGGCGCAGGTACTCGCCCGGCACGGCGTCGAGGAACAGCCGCACCGCCTCGTCGTCCAGGAGGTCCAGGTAGGCCCGGCCGGAGCCGGTGGGCGTGCTCAGCGGGCGGACGGTGAACAGGTCCAGCTGCCACCGGCCGGCCGGCGGGGTCCACGTCCCGCCCGCGCGGGCCTGGTTTGTGAGGTCCACGAGCGACCGCGGGTCGGTGGAGCCGGCCGGGCGGGCGGTCGCGGCGACCAGCGGCAGGCCGCCGGCGGGCAGGTCGAAGGCGTCGAGCGCGGCGGCGGTGTCGAAGGGTTCGTCGTACAGGACGGTTCCGGCGGGATCGCGGACGGTCAGGCGGTCCCAGGAGGACCGCTGGCTCGCCACCGCCCGGACCCCGACACGGCCGGTGGCGAAGGCGATGTCCGCCGGGGCCTGTGCCGTGCCGTCCAGCGTCACCGCCAGGTTCGTGCCCCGGAGCCGCACGAGGAGGACGTGGTCCGCGCTCGCGTCGAACCCGGGCACCGGCGTGCCGCTGCGGACCAGGGCGAAGGAGCCGCCGGTCTGCTGCCAGACGTCGACGGCGCCGTCGGCCCGCAGGTCGGCGAGGACGCCGTCGCCTTCGCTCGCGCTACGCACCATCAGGCCCGCGGTCGCGCTCTCGACGCGGACCTTCGCCTCGACGTCGTAGTCCTGCCACTGGGCACCTTGCCGCAGCAGGGTGACGCCGTCGCGGGCGGCCGCGTCGACGAGCAGCCGGCCGTCCGAAACGGACAGTCCGCGGCTCACCAGCGGCACCGGTGCGCCGCCGGCGGCCGTCAGCACCTGGTGCCCGACGCCCTTGAGCCGCAGATCCGGTCGCGGCGGGTACACGCGGCCGCCGACCGTCCCGCCGTCGACGACGAGCCCGCCGGCGCGGCCGCTCGGGAAGTAGTCGTCGTTGAACAGCCAGACGTGCATGCCGTGGCGCTGCGCCTCGCGCAGGGCGAACTCGATGACGGAGAACCAGTCCTCGCTGAAGAAAGCGGGCTTGAGGGCCGCGGTCTCGAAGGGGAAGAGCAGGACTTCGTGCACGCCCTGCCCGCGCAGGTCCGCCAGCCCGGCGGCGACGAGGTCCGGCGTGACGGTGCCGTTCCAGAACCACAGCACGGTGGGGCGCGAGTCGGGCCGCGGGTCGGCGAAGCGGTCCGTGGGGAAGCCTGCCGCCGCGGCCGCCCCGGCGGCGGGCACCCGGACGGCCACTCCGGTGGCGACGGTCGCCGCCGCGGCGAGGGCGAGCAGGTGCCGCCGCGACAGCCGGACACCGCCGGTGGACGTGATCCGCACTTCGTCGTGCTCGGTCATGGGCTCCCCAGCTGGATTTTGAAACGATTCAATAGGCAGGTAATTTACGTGACCCGAGTCACGTCCGTCAAGGACTGAACGGGGGTGCTCGCAGGGGCAGGTCTTGACATGTCCGACCGGAGGACTGTACATGTTTGTACATGTTCACTCGACGGGCTCTGATGCGAGAGCGCGCGCTCGGCGCCTTCTACGGTCTCGCGATCGGTGACGCGCTCGGCATGCCGACGCAGTCGATGTCGCGCTCGGCCATCGCCGCCGCGTACGGCCCCATCAGCGGCTTCGTCGACGCCGTCGCGGAGCAGCCGATCGCGCCCGGGATGCCGGCCGGGTCGATCACCGACGACACCGAGCAGGCCGTGCTCGTCGCCCGGCTGGCGATCGACGGCGGTGGCCGGATCGACGCCCAGGCCTTCGCCGCCGCCCTGCGGGAGTGGGAGGCGGACATGATCCGCCGCGGCTCGCTCGACCTGCTGGGGCCCTCGACCCGGCGCGCCCTCGACCGGCTCGACGCGGGAGCCGCCGCCGACGAGGCCGGCCGGGACGGCGCCACCAACGGCGCCGCCATGCGGATCACCCCGGTCGGCATCGCGACCCCGCTGGGCGACGGATTCCTCGACGCCGTCGTCGCGGCGAGCCGCGTCACCCACAACACCGGGCTGGGGATCGCCGCGGCCGCCGCGGTGGCGGCCGCGGTTTCCTCGGGCGTGGATGGTGCCGGCCTCGAGACCTCCCTGGACGAAGCGGAGCGAGCCGCGGCCGCCGGCGCGCTGCGCGGGCACTGGGTCGCCGGCGGGGACATCGCCGCCCGCATCGCGTGGGCGCGCGGCTGGGTGCGGGGCCTGGACCGCGGCGGCCTGGCCGACGCGCTCACCGGGGTCATCGGGACGTCGGTCGCCGCGCAGGAATCCGTGGTCGCCGCGTTCGCGCTCGCCGAAAACCTCGGCGACGACCCGGCCGCTGCCCTGACCCTCGCCGCCGAGATCGGCGGCGACACCGACACCGTGGCAGCCGTGTGCGGGGCGATCCTCGGCGCACACCACGGGATTTCCGGACTGCCCGCCCACCTGGTCGATAAGGTGCGCGCGGTCAACCGGCTCGATCTGGCCGTCATCGTGGACGGCCTCCTGCAGGTGCGAGGTAACGATGGTCGAATCAGCTCAGGTCCCCGGCACGAGTGCTGCGGACAAGGTGGCTAGCCCGGAGCGGACAGGAGCGCTGGAGACCCGCGGCATCGAGCCCGTGCCCGCCGCCGAACGCCACGGGCACCCGATGCAGCTGTTCTGGGTGTGGTTCGCCGCGAACATCAGCATCCTCGGGCTGCCGCTCGGCGCGACCCTGGTCGCGGTGCAGCACCTGGCGTTCTGGCAGGCGGCGCTCGTCGCGGTGCTCGGCGCCGCCGGGTCGTTCGCGGTCGTCGGCGTGGTCTCGATCGCGGGCCGGCGCGGCGGTGCGCCCGGGCTCACGCTGTCGCGCGCGGTGTTCGGCGTCCGGGGCAACATCGGGCCGACCGTCGTGTCGCTGGTGTCCCGGCTCGGCTGGGAGACGGTGAACACGACGACCGCGGCGTTCGCGTTCCTCTCCCTGTGCGCGATCCTGTTCGGCGCGAACGCGGACGCGAAGGCCTCACCGGTGCTGACGATCGCCGGCGTCGCGTTGTTCGTCCTGCTCACCGTGACGGTGTCCGGTCTCGGGCACGCGGTGCTGGTGGCGGTGCAGCGCTGGTCGACGTGGATCTTCGGCGCGCTCAACGTGGTCGTCGCGGTCAGCCTCGTCACCCGGATCCACTGGGGTCAGGTGTTCGCCGCCTCGCCGGCGCCGGTCGGCGCGATGATCGCCGGGGTCGGCACCATCGCCGCCGGGACCGGGATCGGCTGGGCGAACGCGTCCGCCGACATGTCGCGCTACCAGTCGCCCAGCGTGCGTGCGGGCTCGCTCGTCGCCTCCGCCGCGGCGGGCGCGGGAATCCCGCTGGTGCTGCTCATCTCGCTGGGCAGCCTGGTCTCGGCCGACGACCCCTCGCTCGCTTCGGCGGGTGACCCGGTCGCGGCCATCCGCGAGCTGCTGCCGAGCTGGATGGCGGTGCCGTACCTGATCGCCGCGTTCGGCGGGCTGCTGCTCTCGAACCACCTTTCCGTGTACTCCGCCGGCCTCACCACGCTGACCCTGGGCATCCGGATCAAGCGCGTGTACGCCGTGGTGGTCGACATCGTCGTGACGTTCCTCGGTTCGCTGTACTTCATGCTCGTGGCCGACGGGTTCTACGGCCCGTTCATCGCGTTCATCAGCCTGCTGGCCGTGCCGATCACGGCGTGGGTCGGGGTGTTCGTGGTCGACATGGTGCGCCGGCGCGACTACGACCCGGCGGCACTGATGGACGTCCACCGCACGAGCGCGTACTGGTACCGCGCGGGCTGTGAGCCGCGCGCCCTGCTGGCCTGGGCCGCGGCCATCGTCGCGGGCTACCTGTTCACCACGGCCGGCACCGGGGCCGACGCCTGGTTCACCGGACCGCTCGCCGGCACCTGGCTCGGCGCCAACGGGCTCGGCTGGGTCGTCACCTTCGCCGTGGGCGCCGGGTTGTACGCCGCGCTCGGCGGTGCGAGGATCCGGCGATGACCGGCCGGCTCGTCCACACCGGACAGGCCGTCGTCGACCTCGTGATGCGGGTCGAGGCGCTGCCGCCCCCGGGCGGGGACGTGCTCGCCTCGGACGTCCGCTTCACCGCGGGCGGCGGGTTCAACGTGATGGCCGCCGCGGCCCGCGCGGGGGCGGCGGTCGTGTACGCGGGGGAGCACGGCACCGGGCGGTTCGGCGACCTGGTCCGGGACGCGCTGGCGGCCGAAGGCGTCGAGCTGGTCCAGCTCCCGGCCACGCGCGACACGGGGGTGTGCGTCGTCCTGGTCGACGCCGCCGGCGAGCGGACGTTCGTCACCGAGACCGGCGCCGAGGGGACCCTCACGGCCGAGCACCTGCGCCGGGTGCGGCTACGGCCCGGGGACCTGGTGTACGTCACCGGGTACAGCCTGGTCCGCGAGGCCAACCGGGACGCGCTGCTCGAGTGGCTGCCGGCGGTGGGGGAGCACCGGGTGCTGCTGGACCCCGGCCCGCTCGCGGCCGACGTCGCCCCCGACGTCTGGCGGGCTCTGCTGCCGCACGTCGACATCCTCTCGTGCAATGCCGCCGAGGCCGAAACGATGTCCACTGTGGACGGGGTCGGGGCGGTGCCGGTGCGGGTCACGCGCGTCGGTGCGGAAGGCTGCGATGTCACGGAGAACGGGGTGACCGCGCACGTCCCGGGGTTCCCGGTCGACCCGGTGGACACCAACGGCGCCGGGGACGCCCACGCCGGGGTGCTGGCGGCGGAGCTGCTGCGCGGGGCGCCGCTCCTCGTCGCGGCCGAGCGGGCGAACGCGGCCGCGGCGATCGCCGTCGGGCGGTACGGCCCGGCGACGAGCCCGTCCCGCGCGGAGGTCGACGAACTCTTGGCCACGAGCCGGCAGGAAGCCGGTCACCGCGGGTAGCACCGCCTCGCCGTCGTGCCCGGCGCTCGGCATTCCCGTGACGGCCGCGGGGCCGGTGTCGAGCGAGCCGGGCACGATCCGGACCGGGATCCGCGTGATCCCGCCGGCCGTCAGCCGGTGAGGCGGGGAACAGCTTCCGCACCCCGCGCCGCAGGTCGTCGAGCGCGTCCTCGGCGCCGACGATGTGGCGCTGCAGCGCCTGCTGGAACAGGCCGTCGAACAGGGCGTACGCCTCCGGCGGCGTGCAGGTCGGCTCGACCTCCGCCAGATCCGCATAGGCGCGGACGTTGCGCCAGATCATCTCCTGCAGGCTGTCGTCGATCTCGGCGACGTCGTCGCGGAACGCCTCCTCGAACAGGGACTGCGAGCGCAGGTCGTACCAGAGCCGGTGCATGAGCGGTGCCTCTTCGAGCGCCGCCGCCAGCCCGTCCGCGCACGCTTCGGCCAGCGCGGACGGGGTGGCTGCCCCGCCCACGCCGCCCTCATAGCGCTTCACGCACGCTTCCTTGTAGCGGCGGACGCAGTACGTGATCAGCTCGACCTTGTCGGCGAAGTAGTAGTGCAGCAGCCCGTGCGAAAACTGGGTGTGCTCGGCGATCGTGCGCAGGCTCGTGCGGGCGTAGCCGAGGTCGGCGAGGGCGAGCAGGGCCGCGTCGGCGAGTTCGCGGCGGCGGTCCTCGAACTTGTCGACCCGGGTCCGGCGCCGCACGGCGGCTGGGCTGGTCACCGGCCGAAGATACCATCGAGCGCTTCTCTGACCAATCGTCCAAGAAAATCTTGACATTCGTCCAAACGGCGGCCAAGGTCGTGTCCAGCGACCGACGGAGCTCCGGAGGGACGACGATGTCTCTGTACTTCTACCTGGAAAAAGGCGCCTCCCTGGACCCGGATGCGCCCTGCCTGACCCTCGACGGGAGTTCCGTCTCCTACGGCCAGGTGGTCGAACTCGCCGGGGCCGTCGCCCGCGCGCTGCGGCACTCCGGCGTGCGGCCGGGGGACAAGGTCGGCATCCTCTCGGCCAACGACCCGACCGCGTTCACCTGCGTCTTCGGCATCGCCCGTGCGGGTGCCGTGTGGTGCCCGATCAACCCGCGCAACGCCGCCGGCGAGAACGCCGAACTCCTGGACCTGTTCGACTGTGCCACCCTCATCTTCCAGCCCGGCTTCGAAGACCTCGTCCGCGAGATCGCCCCGAAGCTCCCCAAGCTGACCACCCTGGTCCGCCTCGGCGACGGCGACGACTTCGCGCCGGGCTTCCCGGACTGGCTCGACGCCGCCCGCGACGATCCCCCTGCTGAAGCCGCGCAACCCGACGACGTCGTCGCGCTCGTCGGGACCGGGGGCACCACCGGCCGGCCCAAGGGCGTCATGCTCACCGGCCGCAACCTCGAAGCGATGTCGGCGATCACGCTGATGAGCTACCCCTTCGACGGACGTCCGGTGTACCTGGCCCTGGCCCCGCTGACCCACGCGGCCGGCGTCCTGTGCTTCCCGATCCTCGCCCGCGGCGGCGAAGTCGTGATCATGGCCAAGCCCGACGTCGGCCGCTTCCTGGAACTGATCGAACGCCACCGCGTCACCCACACGTTCCTACCGCCGACGCTGATCTACATGGTGCTCGGCCACGAGGCGCTCGATCGCACGGACCTGTCGTCCCTGCAGTGCTTCTGGTACGGCGCCGCCCCGATGTCGACGGCCCGGCTCACCGAAGCCCTCGACCGCATCGGCCCGATGGCCCAGCTGTTCGGCCAGTCCGAAGCCCCGATGATGATCTCGACGATGTCGCCCGCGGAGCACCGCAGACCCGACGGGACCATCCACACGGGACGGCTGGCGTCGGCCGGCCGGCCCTCGCCGCTGGTCACCGTGTCGATCCTCGACGAGGACGGGCGGCCCGTCCCGAAGGGGGAGCGCGGGGAGATCTGCGTGCGCGGTTCGCTCGTGATGGCCGGCTACTACCGCAACCCCGAGGCGACGGCGGAGGCGTCGGCCCACGGCTGGCACCACACCGGCGACATCGGGTTCCTCGACGACGAGGGCTTCCTCCACATCGTCGACCGCGCCAAGGACATGGTCATCACCGGCGGCTTCAACGTCTACTCCGCCGAGGTCGAACAGGCGGTGATGGCCCACGACGCCGTCCGCGACTGCGCCGTGATCGGGCTGCCCGACGACAAGTGGGGCGAACGCGTCACCGCCGTCGTCCAGCTCCAGCCCGGCCAGGAACTGGACACGGGCGAGCTGATCGCGTTCGTCAAGGACCGCATCGGCAGCGTCAAGGCGCCGAAGCAGATCGAGATCTGGCCGGAGCTGCCGCGCTCCACCGTCGGCAAAGTGCTCAAAGCCGACATCCGCTCCACCTTCACCGAACGCAGCAAGGAGGCTGTCCGACCATGAAACTCGCGCTCTACCTGCCGAACTTCCGGGACAAGGTGACCGTCCGGGAGCTCGAAGACCTCACCGCGCTCGCCGAAGACCTCGACTTCGACTCCGTCTGGACGCTCGACCGGATCATCGTGCCGGAGGCCTCGGACCGAGGGGAAATGCAGTACCCCTTCGGGATGCTGGACGAAATGGGCAGGCAACTCCCGGTGAGCTCGCGGGGCGAGTTCCTCCAGGGCATGCCGCTGCTCCCGTGGCTCGCGGCGAAGACGTCGAAGGTGCGGATCGGCATGAGCATCATCGACACGCCCTACCGCTCGCCCGGCGTCCTCGCCGCCGAGTTGGCCACCATCGACCACCTCTCGGGAGGCCGGCTCAACGTCGCCGTCGGCTCCGGCTGGATGCCGGAAGAGTTCGCCGCCGCGAGCGCCGCGCACATATTTCCCAAGCGGCACAAGCATGTGCGCGAAACCCTGGAGATCATGCAGGGCATCTGGACCAACGAGGTCTTCGAGTACCACGGCGAGTTCGCCGACTTCGAGCCGGCCGGATTCGGCGCCAAGCCGGTGCAGAAGCCGCACCCGCCGATCTTCTTCAGCGGCCTCAAGGACCCGAAGCGCTCGGCCAGCCGGATCGCCAAGTACAACCTGTCGGGCTGGATCGGGATCCAGGACTCGCCCGAGGACATCCAGCGGTGGCGCACCGAGATCCAGCGCGAGCTCGACGAACTCGACACCAGGCGGTCGGTCGACGACCTCGAGATCTCCAGCATGATCTGGTTCGTCATCACCGACCAGGACATGGACCAGAGCCCGAGGGGCAAGGGCACCAACCTGCTCGTCGGCTCCGAGGCGCAGATCACCGACCAGCTCAAGCGGTACCGGGAAGCAGGCCTGACGATGCCGTTCCTGTGGCCGCCCTTCCAGGACGTCCCGGTCGCGAAGACACTCGACGACATGAAACGCCTGAAGGAAGAGATCCTGCCCAAGATCGAAGCGATGTGAGAGGAACCAGCATGTCCGAACTCGAGGGAAAGCGCGTCTTCGTCACCGGGTCCGGCGCCGGCATCGGCAAGGCGATCGCGAAGCTGTTCACCGAACGCGGCGCCCGGGTCGTGGTCAGCGACATGAACGCCGACGCGGCCAAGCAGGCGGCCGACGAGATCGGCGCCGCCGGCGTCGCGAACTGCGACGTGACGGACGAGGCCCAGGTCCAGGCCGCCATCCAGCAGGCGGTCGACCTCCTCGGCGGCCTCGACGTCCTGGTCAACAACGCCGGGATCGAGGTCTCGTCGCCGCTGCTGCAGCAGTCCACGGAGAGCTTCGACAAGATCTTCGCGGTGAACGTGCGCGGCACGTTCGTGGCGATGAAGGCGGCGACCCCGCACCTGGTGGAGTCCAAGGGGAACATCGTCAACATCGCCTCGATCGCCGGCATCGGCGGCAGCCCGCTGCTCGGCTCCTACTGCGCGACGAAGGCGGCGGTCATCCAGCTGACCCGGGTCGCCGCGGTGGAGATGCGCCCGGCCGGCATCCGGGTCAACGCGGTCTGCCCGGGCTTCGCGGACACGGCCATGGTCGAGCGCCTGGTGCCCGACTTCGAGGCCGCGACCCAGGTCCCGTTCGGCGACCTCGTCGCGGCGAAGCAGGGCCGCCTCGGCACCCCGCAGGACATCGCGGAGGTGGCGGCGTTCCTGGCGTCCGACCGGGCGACGTGGATCACCGGCAGCCACTACGTCCTCGACGGCGGGCTGACCGCGTCGCTCGTGTGACCCGGCGGCCGGTGGGTCCGGGCGACCCACCGGCCGTGGTCACGAGCGGCAGAGCAGCGCGTCGGGTGTGCGGTTCGAGCCGATGCGGCCGGTGTACGCCACACCGGCGACGTACTCGCCCGGCGCGCACTGTCCCTTGTAGTTGCCCGTGGCGAAGTCCCCACCCGGGTCGCCGGCCGGCCGGTTGTCGCCGCGGTCGAACCAGACCGTGCGGCCGGTGCGGCCGAGCGGCGTGGGGGAGCGGCCGCACAGCACCGCGGAGACCGCCGCGCCCTTGACGCTGTAGCCGACCACGGCGTGGTCGGGCGGGCACTGCGCCTTGGTGTAGCCCGACGCCCAGTCGGTGTCCACATAGGACTCGTCGCGGACCACGGCGTAGCCCGTCGGAGTGGGCAGCGTGCCGGTGCAGAGGCCGCGGCCGCCGGTGTGCGCCAGGCCGGTGAGGCGCTGGCCGTCGGGGCAGGCGCCCTTGCGCGCGCCCGAATCCCAGTCGCCCAGCGCGCGCACCGTGCGTGACTCCTGGAAGTCGGCGTAGTCCAGGTTGAGCATCGACCAGCGCTCGGCCGGCGCGACCTGCCCGGTGCGCGAGGGCGCGGTCACCAGCCGCTGCCAGGCCGGGCCACGCCAGTCGGTGCCGTCGAGGACGTCGATGCGGTGGCCGGCCGCGTCCCAGGCGAGCAGCGACCACCCGTCTCCCGAGCCGTTCGTCTGGAAGCCCACGGCGGGCCAGTACGCGAAATCGGTGTCGGTCTGGGCCAGGTAGTCCACGAAGTTCTCGAACCAGGCGCGGGACGCGGCGTCCGTGGTGCCGCGGCCCTCGCCGAACTCGCTGATCCACAGCGGCGCGGTGTAGTGCTTGCCGGTGTCCTGCTCGACGAAGAACGCCTGCCGGTAGAGGGTGTCGCGCAGTTCCTGGAGCGAGAGGTCGCGGTAGCGCGGGTCGTGCGTCTCGCCGATGCCGGTCGCGCCGGAGTGGTTCGGGCCGGTGTAGCCGTAGAAGTGCGCCGAATAGACGAGCTTCCCGGAGTCGACGAGCGTGTGCGACAGCGTGCGGGCGGGCTCCAGCGTGGGCCGTCCGTGCGCGAAGCCGTCGATCGGCAGGCCGGTCCAGTTGATGCCCTCGACGATGATCAGCAGGTCGCGGTTGGCCTCGGTCAGGATGCGGTCGCCCACCTGCTGGCTCGCGCGCTGCCAGTCCTTGTCGTTGCCCCAGCCCCAGTTCGGGTCGTCGAAGGTGTTGCGGCGGACCTCGTTGTACAGGTCCGCGCCGACGACCCGCTTGTTCGCGGCGTAGCGGCGGGCCATGAACAGCCAGTCGTCCTGCCACTGCTGCTCGGTCTGCGCGGTGTTCCAGCGTTCGTTGCCGTCGAGCCCGCAGCACCAGCGCGACGTCGTGGTGTGGTTGTTGAGGATCACCGCGAACCCGCGCGCGGTGAGCCGCTCGACGACGCGGTCGTACACCTGCAGCGGGGTCAGCCCGTGCAGGCCGGGGTTGGCCGGCAGGTCGGGCACCGGCCGCGGGTCGTGGATCATCGCGTTCGAGAACTGCAACCGCACGCTGTTGAGGCCCAGCTGCGCGAGCCCGTCGATGACGGTGTCGATCGACGCGCGGTCCAGCCCGAGCGGGGTCTGGTAGGCGATTTCGCCGGCGTGGTGGTTCGCGGGGTCGTTCACGTCGCCCGACCCGGTCCACGTGCCGCTCGCGCCGTGCCAGTTCGCGGCCTTCAGCTTGAAGCGGTCGCCGTTCGCGTCGACGATGTAGCGGCCCCGGGTGCTGAGCGGACCCACGAAGGCCGGCGGATCGGCAGCGGCCGACGCAGGCAAGGCGGGAACGACCACGGAGCCCACGGCCGAGAGCACGGTGAGCACGACACCCAGGAACCTCACGGGCGGAGGTTAACCACCCTACCCCCGAGTTGCATACGGCCATGTGGATCAACTCGACGGGTGGACAGAAGGCGTCCGGGCGTGTTGGGCTGGAGACCCGGTCGGTTATTCACCGCCCCCGCAACGTCGAGGAGCACGGTCCTGAGCCTGTGGGAGTACCTCCGCGAGAACTGGATCGACGTCGTCAACGACGCGATCCTCCACGTGGACCTCACCCTCGCCGCGGTCGCGCTCGCCGTGCTGGTCGGGATGACGATCGGCCTGCTCACCTACCGGCGGCGGTGGCTCGGCTCGCTGGCGACCACGACCACCGCGGCGTTCCGGGACGACGGGTTCCCCGGCCTGGCCAAGACCTACGCGTTCACCCTGCCCGATCCGCAGGTGCACCTGCTCAACGACGCCGTCGTCTATCCCAGCGTCGGCAAGGGGGACCCCTGCGGCTTCGGCTCGGTCGCCTCGACCGACGGGCGCGTGGCCGGGCAGAAGCTGACCGTGCTGGAGGACGACAAGCACTTCTTCCCGACGTACAACCCGGCGATCACGATCGCCTCCGGTCTCGCCGGGAAGTACCCGCAGCTGGAGCAGGTCTTCACGCCGATCGCGGCCAAGCTCGACACCGCGACGCTCACGGAGTTGAACAAGAAGGTGAGCGTGGACGGCCGGAAGCCGGCGGCGGTGGCCCACGACTGGCTCAAGGCGGCGGGCTTCATCATCTGACGCCGCCCACCGCACGACCCTGGCGTTGGCCCCCGCCGCCCCGTGCTGGTCAGCGGTCCGGGAAGTCCGGCAGCGTGAGCGCCGAGTGCTCGGGGCGCGGTGCAGGCGCCGGTGCCCCGGTGAGCTGCCGGAGCGCGGCGTTCCGCTGTTCGAGGGCCTCCGCCGTGGCCGGGAACAGCGTGGCCCTGCCTTCGCTCACCAGGGCCTGGTTGCGTTCGACGAAGGCCCGCAACCGGCTCTCGTAGGCCGCGAACGCCGCCGTGTGGCCGGGGATCGTGGCCAGCGCGTGGGCGAGCACGTACGCCCCGACGAGGGCGAGGCTGGTGCCTTGGCCGGTCAAGAACGACGGGGCGTAGGCCGCGTCGCCGACGAGCGCGACACGGCCGTTCGTCCACCGTGGCAGGTGGATCTGGCTGACGACGTCGAAGAACAGGTCGTCGGCCTCGCGCATCGCCGTGACCATGCGCGGGATCTCCCAGCCTTCGCCGGCGAAGGTCGTGGCGACGAGATCCCGTTGTGCCTCGGGGTCCCGGAACGCCTCGAGCGGCGCGTCCGGCCGGGCGAAGACCAGGAAGCCGTGGACCTCCTTGCTTTCGAGGACCGCGTAGAGCGCCGCGCCCTTGCCCGGGGTGCTCCACATCAGCCCCTCGCGGTGGAGGCCGAACTCGTTGGGCGCGGTGAACCCGGCGAAGCAGTAGCCGAGGTAGTGGTGGAAGCGCTCCTCGTCGCCGAAGACCAGCCCGCGGGTGTTCGAGTGCAGGCCGTCGGCGCCGATCACCAGGTCGTAGCCGGCCTGGTGGCCGCTCCGGAAGGTGACGTCGACGCCGTCGTCGTGCTGCGCCAGGGTTTCGACGCTGTCGCCGAACCGGATGTCGACGTCGTCGCGCACGAGGTCGTACAGCGTCCGCGTCAGGTCGCCCCGGCGGATCTCGACGTCTTCACCGTCGACGCCGCCGACGATCGTGGTGGGGTCCACCGACGCGACTTCGCTGCCGTCGGTGTCGAGGAAGACCAGCCGGCGGGTGGAGATGTGCAGGTCCCGCAGGTGGGGGAGGATCCCCATCCGCCGGACGGCGTCCAGGGCCGTGCCGCGGACGTCGATCGGGTAGCCGCCGTCGCGGAGCTCGGCGGACTTTTCCACGACGGTGACCGCGAATCCGGCCTTGCGCAGCCAGAAGGCCAGCGCGGGACCGGCGATGCTCGCGCCCGAGATCAGGACGGAGCGTGGTTCGGTGTGCATGACAACCCCCGATAGCTAAGTTAGGTATCTATGTTGCGGGTGCGACAATGCCGGGGAAGATCAGCGGCATGACGCAACTATATACCTAAGTTAGCTATCTAAGGGGTGTGATGGCCGCCACTGAAGCCGGCGACGGGGCCGAACTGCGTTCCGTGCTGCCCCGGCTCGTGCAGCTGGGCAACCTGATGAACCGCAGTGGCCTGGGGAGCGGGCGATGAAGCAGGTCGGGGCCGACCTCGATCGGCCGGGGTTGTCGATCATCCTCGCCCTGCACATGACCGGGAAGGCGATGCGCGTCGGCGAGATCGCGGACCGGATGCAGGTCGCCGGGCCGCACGTCACGCGGCACCTGCACGTGCTCGAGCGGCGGCGGCTCGTGCACGGCCTGGCCGACCCCGGCGACCGGCGCGCCCGCCTGGTCGAGCTGACCCCGGACGGCGCCGAGCTGGCCGACCGGTACGTCACCACGCTGCTCGGCTGGTTCGGCGAGGCGCTGTCCGGCTGGTCCTCGAAGGACCGCAAGACCTTCTACGACCTGCTGCTGCGGTTCACCGACGACCTCGCGGCGTTCCTTGCGGCGACCGGCGAAGCGGACTGATCCTTCGCTGGATCGCGACCGCCGGCGCGGGCGCCAGGGCGTGGAGCTGACCCGCTGATCGGCAGCTCGGCTTCTTCGCTGTGAGCGAAACGTGGTAACGCATTCCGTGCACGGGCATTCTGTCCCTTTTGATGATATCCTTGCCGTGTTCGAACCATCGGTTCCGGTGATATCCCGCCCCGTCGACTTTCCTGCCCGGCGAGACCAATCAATCTGACGCAGCCGCTGATTCCGGCGCCTTTGTTCTGCTGCCTGCGACACGAGAAGCCGCTGTTCCGCGCGAGCATGCGCGTGGACCGATGTGAAGGGGAATGTCCATGAACGACGCTGTTCTGGCCCAGACTGCCAACATCAACCCCGGCCTCGCCGCCATCGGCTACGGACTGGGCGCGATCGGCCCGGGAATCGGAGTCGGGCTCATTTTCGCGGCCGTCATCAATGGTACCGCGCGCCAGCCGGAAGCGCGAGGAAAACTGCAGACGATCGGTTACTCGACCTTCGTGCTGACCGAAGTTCTCGCGTTGATCGGCATCGTCGTGTACTTCATCGCGTCCACCAAGTGAGTCCGGCGCCTGCGCGCGGTGCTTCCGCGCGCAGGCGCCGCCGGCCGCGTTAGATAGGTTACAGAACTTGACTGTAACGAAACTCCGGGCTAGCGTCGAGCGCAGGCCGGGTGGCGATGGTGCCCTTCGGTGGTGAGCCACGGAAAGGTGGTCGCTCGATGGAGACCTACGTCCTCGTCCCGGGTGCCTGGCACGGCGCCTGGTCCTGGCGGCCCGTCGCGCACCGGCTGCGCGCCCGCGGGCACCGGGTCTTCGCGCTCACCCTGCCCGGCCTGGACGACGGCGACGATCCCCGGCGGTTCGAGCTCGCCGACACCGTCGACTTCGTCGCCGGCTTCCTCGACGCGAACGACCTCACCGACGTCACCCTGGTGGGCCACAGCTGGGGTGGCTACCCGGTCTTCGGCGCGGCCCACCGGGTCCCGCGACGGTTGCGCCGGCTCGTCTTCCACAACGCCTTCGTCCCGCAGGACGGCGTTCCCCTCGTGGACGACGTGCCGCCCGGGCACGCCGCCTTGTTCCGGCAGCTCGCCCGCGAGTCGGGCGACCATTCGGTCGTTCTCCCTTACCAGGTCTGGCAGGACGCCTTCGCCCAGGAAACCCCCGAGCCCGCGCGGAAGCTCCTGTACGACCTGCTCGTTCCTCAGCCGATGAGCTACTTCGAGCAGCCCATGGACGCGCCGGCGCTGTCGTCGCTCGGGCTGCCCGTCAGCTACCTGGCCGGCGAAGCGGATCTGGCCATGCCGCCGGGGGAATACGCTTGGTGCCCGCGGTTCCCCGATCGGCTCGGGGTCGAGCCGAGCGAGGTTCCCGGGGATCACGAGGCGTTCCTGACCCGTCCCGACGCCTTCGTCGCGGTGCTCGAAAAGGAAAGGCAGAAGTCATGACAGAAGTCATCGCGGGTGTGGAGGTCCCGGACACGGCTGCGGTCGCCGAAGCGACGCGGCACCTCCGGGAGACGACCAGCCCGCTCGTCTACCACCACTCCCGCCGGGTCTACTTCTTCGGCCGGCTCCACGCCGAGCGGATCGGCGTGGAGCCGGATCCGGAGCTGCTCTACCTGGCCGCCATGTTCCACGACACCGGCCTCGCGACGCCGTTTTCCGAGGCGGAGCAACGCTTCGAGGTCGACGGCGCCGACCACGGACGCCGCTTCCTGCTGGAGCACGGCTTCTCGCCCGCCGCCGCGGACACCGTCTGGACGGCGATCGCGCTGCACACCACGCCCGGCATCCCCGGCCGGATGGGTCCCGAGATCGCCACCACCCACTTCGGCGTGCTCACCGACATCGTCGGGTTCGGCCTCGACGGGCTGGACGCCGACCGGCTGGGGGAGATCCTCGCCGTGCACCCGCGGGGCGACTTCAAGAACGAGTTCCTGACCGCCTACTTCGAGGGGCAGAAGAACCGCCCGGACACCACCAACGGCACCGTGAACGCCGACGTGATCGAGCACTTCCTCCCCGGCTACCGGCGCACGACGACCGTCGAGCGCGTTCTCGGGTCCGCGTGGCCCAGCTGAAGGAGCAGCCATGAAAGCCATCACCGTCACCGACCGCGACGCGGGCATCGAGGGGCTCACCCTCACCGACCTGCCGCACCCGCACGCCGCCGAGAACGACGTCATCGTGCGGGTGCACGCCGCCGGTTTCACCCCCGGCGAGCTCACCTGGCCCGCCACCTGGACCGACCGCGCCGGCCGCGACCGCACGCCCAGCGTGCCGGGGCACGAGCTGTCCGGTGTCGTCACCGGACTGGGCTACGGCACCACCGGCCTCACCGTCGGCCAGCGGGTCTTCGGCCTCGCCGACTGGGCGCGCAACGGTTCCCTGGCCGAATACACCGCCGTCGAGGCGCGCAACCTCGCGCCGCTGGCCGCCGACATCGACCACACCGTGGCCGCGACGCTGCCGATCTCCGGGCTGACCGCGTGGCAGGGGCTGTTCGACCACGCCGGGCTCACCACCGGCCAGACCGTGCTGATCCACGGCGCCGCCGGCGCGGTGGGGTCGATCGCCGTCCAGCTCGCCCGGGAGGCCGGGGCCCGGGTGATCGGCACGGGCCGGGAAGGCGACCGCGACCTCGTGCTCGGCCTCGGCGCCGAGGCGTTCCAGGACCCGGAAGCCGATCCCGGCGAGCAAGCCGACGTGGTGTTCGACGTCATCGGCGGCGACGTCCTCGCGAAGTCGGCCGCGCTGGTGCGGCCCGGCGGCACCCTGGTGACCGTCGCCGAGCCGCCGAAGGTGCGGCCGCAGGACGGGCGCGCGGTGTTCTTCGTGGTCGAACCCGACCGGGCCCGGCTCGCGGACCTGGCCCAGCGGGTGCGGGACGGCCGGTTGAAGCCCCTCGTCGGTGACGTGCGCCCGCTGGCGGAGGCGCCCGACGCGTTCGCCCGCCGCCGGCGCACCCGCGGCAAGACGATCATCCGGGTCACGACGGACTGAGGACCCGGCCTCCGGGAGACCGCGCGCCGCGGGAAGGGTTTCGGTTGCCGTACGGCAGGTGTCGCGGTCAGCCGACCGGGAACTTGATGCCGGTGAGCTCCTCCGAAACCGTCCACAGCCGCCGCTGGATCCCCGCGTCGTAGGACTGCGGCGTGGACGTCACCACCTGCGGGCGCCCGCGGTAGCCGCCCGGGCCGGCCGGGCCGTAGTACTGTCCGCCGAGTGCCGCGGGGTCCGTCGCCGCCCGGAGGGTCGGGAGGGCGCCGCGCTCCGAGCTCTGGGTGAACAGCGGGGCGACCACCGGGAAGAGGGCGCGGAGGATCGCCGGGGAGTTGCGCATCAGCTCCGTGCGGGCCACGCCCGGGTGGGCGGCGAGCGACGCCGTCGTGCCGTGCGGGGCGAGGCGGCGCTGCAGCTCGTAGGCGAACATCAGGTTCGCGAGCTTGGCCTGCCCGTAGGCCGCGACGCGGTCGTAGGAGTTCTCCCACTGCAGGTCGTCGAAGTGGATCGCGGCGCGGATGCGGTGGGCGATGCTCGCGACCGTCACCACCCGGGAGCCCTCGACCGGCAGCAGCAGGTCCAGCAGCAGCCCGGTGAACGCGAAGTGCCCGAGGTGGTTCGTGCCGAACTGCAGCTCGAACCCGTCCCGCGTGGTCTGCTTCGGCGGGTACATGACGCCCGCGTTGTTGATCAGCAGGTCGATCTTCGGCAGCGTCGCGTGCAGGTCGGCCGCGGCGGACCGGACGGAGTCCAGGGACCCGAGGTTCAGCTGCTGCACGGTGACGTCGGCGTTCGCGCCGAGCCGCGCGGCGGCCCGCTTGCCCTTTTCGACGTCGCGGACGGCCAGTACGACCGTCGCGCCGTGCTCGGCCAGCACCTTCGCGGTGTCGAACCCGAGCCCGGTGTTGGCCCCGGTGATGACGGCGACGCGGCCCTGCTGACTCGGGACGTCGCGTTCGGTCCAGTTCTCGCCCATGGCGGTTCCCTCCGTGGCGGCCCTTTCGGACCGGCGGTCTGTTATGGGCCCGACGCTAAGGAACCGCCGGTCTGTTGTCAAGAGACTGTCGGTCTTCAATTTCGCGCGCCGGGCGTTACGCTGGGTGGCATGACGTTCCAGCGGGCCCGCAGCGCGGAGCAGCGGGAGCAGCGGCGCCGCACGATCCTCGACACGGCGCTGGCGATGCTCGACGAGATGCCGGTGGCCGACGTGAGCCTCAACGAGCTCAGCAGGCGGGTCGGACTGGCGAAGTCGAATGTGTTGCGCTACTTCGAATCCCGCGAGGCGGTGCTGCTCGAACTGCTCGACCGGGCACTGCGGGACTGGCTGGCCGAAGTGGCGGAAGAGCTGGCCGAGGGCGTCGACCCGGACCGGCCCGCGGGGGAGCGGACCGAGCGGTTCGCGGCGGTCGTCGCCCACTCCCTGGCGCGACGCACGGTGTTGTGCGACCTCATCGGCGCGCAGGCGGGTGTCCTGGAACACAACGTGTCCGCCGACGTCGTCGTGCGCTTCAAGCGGTCCGCCCTGGCGGGATTGGACACGATGGCCGAGCTGATCCGCCGGTACGTGCCGGAGGTCGGGGACGAAGCGGCGTCGGTGTGCCTGCTGGCGATGATCCTGACCGGCGGGCTGTGGACGCACTGCCGGCCGTCGCCCAGCGCCCTCGCCGCGTACGAGGTGGACCCGGCCCTGAAGGCGTTGCACCTGGACCTGGCCCCCGCCCTGGAAAACGGCTTGGCGCTGCTGATCGCGGGAGCGATGAACCGCATGAGCCAAGGCAAACCCGTTCCCCGCTGAGGCCATCGCGCCATCGGATGGTCGGCCTTCGGTGCGATGCCGGGCCTGTCCGCCGGCTCCCCCGTGCTGGTCCGGTGTGCCCTTCTTCGTGCGTGCAAGCAGGCATGCCCGCTTGCTAGCATGTGGGCATGTCCTCACCCGTCAAGCGGCAGTTCAGCGTCTACCTGCCGGTCGAGCTCATCAGGCGGGTGAAGCACGCCTCGGTCGACGCCGACGAGTCGCTCTCGTCCTTCGTCGAGCGGGTGCTCGAGGACTACCTGCGAACGAGCGAGGAACGACCGTGATGCGAGTGATGCCGATCCGCTACAGCACGGACGTCGCGGCGATGACGCGGTTCTACGAGGTCCTCGGCCTGCGGGTCGGCTCGGTGTCGCGGCCCGGCGGCTGGGTGGAGCTGCCCGCCGAGGCCGGCATGCTGGCCCTCCACCGGGGCGACGGCGTGGACGTGGGCCGGTGCGAGCTGGCCTTCGAGACCGACGAACGCCTGGAGGACGTCGCGGAGCGGCTGCGGGCGGCCGGGTACGAGCCGGGACCCGTGGTCGACGAGGGCTTCGGGCGTTCGCTGCGTGTCCCGGATCCGGACGGCGTGGCGGTGCAGATCAACGAGTACGACCGAGAGCTCTACACATGACCGTGCTGCCGCGGGGAACGCTGCTCCTCGCGGCGGGGATCGTCGCGCTCGAGTTCTCGGCCGCGGTCACCAGCTTCGTCGCGTCCACGCTGCTGCCGGTCGTCGCCCGTGACCTGGCCGCGGGGGACCGGCTCGGGCTCCTCGTCGCCGGCTCGAGCCTGGGGTTGTTCGTCGCGCTCCCGCTGGCGAGCCGGGTACTGGGCCGGCTGGGCACGCGGGGCACCCTCGCGGCCGGGATCGTCGCCTACGCCGGCGGGCTCGTCGTGGCGGCCACCGCCCGGAGCGCGTGGATGTTCGCCTTGGGCCAGCTTTCCACCGGGCTCGCGAGCGGTCTGCTCGCGGTGTTCGGGGTCAGTTCCGCGATCCGGCACCTCGACGAGCGGGTGCGCCTGCGGGTGGTCGCGGCGTCGTCGGCGATGTGGATCGCGCCCGCCCTGGCCGGCCCGGCCGCGACGCTAGACTTGGAGCACCTCGTGGGGTGGCGCTGGACGCTGCTGGTGCCGGTGCCCTTCGTCCTCTTCGGACGGTTGCTGGTCGTGCGCGCCGTCCGCGACGACCCGCCGGCGGACGCCGCGCCGCGGCCGCTGGGGTGGACGTTGCTGGTGCCCCTGGGCGCGGCGGGGGTCGTGCTGAGCACGGGGTGGTGGCCGCTCGCGATCGCCGGCGCGGTGGTCGCCGCGGTGGGGATGGTCGCGATCCTGCCGCCGGGAACGGCCCGCCTGCGACCGGGGACGCCCGCCGCGCTCGCGGCGATGGTGCTGTTCGCGGTCGGCTACTTCGGTGCCGACAGCTTGATCACCGTGCTGCTGACGACGGGGTTCGGGATGAGCCTCGCCCAGGCGGCGATCGTCCTGAGCGCGGCCCCGCTGGGCTGGGCGGTGACGAGCCTGTTCGCGCGACGCTTTCCCGCGACCGGCTTGACCATGACCGCGCTCGGCACGGCCGTCCTGGCCGTCGGCGGCCCGTTCCCCGTGCTGCTCGCCGCGTGGACGGTGGCGGGGATCGGCGTCGGGCTCGCCTATCCCGGCCTGTACGTCCGGGCGACCACCGCGGGGCCGAGCGGGTTCACCGCGACGGAGCTGGCCACCGCGGTGATCACGGCCGAGTGCGTCGGGCAGCTCCTGGGCCGCGCGATCGGCGGCACCCTGAGCTCGGCCGGCGGCCTGTTCGCCTCCTACGCGGTGTTCGCGGTCGCGCTGGCCGCGGCCGCAGCGGTCAGCCGAAGGTGACCCACCACGACCAGGTCCAGCGCCGCGACGACGAGCGGCCGGAATCCCGGCCAGTACGCCGAGGTGCTCGAGCGCCGAACCTGACGTCGGAGTTCGACCCGCAGGGCCTGCCCCGCAAGTGAACCGGCCGGCGGACGTTCCGGGTCGCTCCGCTACGGCGTCCGGAACGCCCGCCGGTACGCGCCCGGGGTCGTGCCCACCTGCGCGCGGAAGCGGCGCCGCAGGTTGACCGCCGAGACCAGGCCGACGCGGGCGGCGATCGCCTCCACCGGGAGGTCCGTCTCCTCCAGCAGGGTGCGGGCCTCGGTCACCCGGCGGGCCAGCAGCCACGCGCCGGGGCTCGTGCCGAGCTGGTCGGCGAAGCGCCGGGCCAGCGTTCGCGGCGAGACGCCGGCTCGGGCCGCCAGGTCGCCCACCGACAACGCCGTCCCGAGCCGGTCGCCCGCCCAGCCGAGGAGCCCGTCCAGGGCGTCCGGCGGCGGGGGAGGCGGGGCGAACTGCACCTGGCCGCCCTCGCGGTGGGGCGGCATCACCATGTGCCGCGCGACGAGGGCGGCGTGCGCGGCGCCGTGGTCCTTCCGGACGAGGTGCAGGCACAGGTCGATCCCCGCGCCCGCCCCGGCGCTCGTGGCGACGTCGCCGTGGTCGACGTACAGCACGTCCGGCTCGACGCGCACCCGCGGGAACTCGCGCCGCAGCTGCTCGGCGCGGCCCCAGTGGGTCGTCGCGGACCGGCCGTCCAGCAGGCCCGTGCGGGCGAGCGCGAACACCCCGGAGCAGATGGTGACCAGCCGCGCGCCCCGCGCGTGGGCCCGCAGCAGCGACCGGCGGACGCGCGGGGGCAGCGGCGCCTCCACCGGCGCCCAGCCCGGGATGATCACCGTGTCCGCGGAGTCCAGCGCCGCCAGCCCGCGCGAGACGGACATCGCGTACCCGGCCGTCGTCGGCACCGGGCCGGGCGTCTCCGCGCACACCTCGAACTCGTAGTGCTGCGGCACCCCGGCCCGCGGCAGGCCGAAGACCTCGGCGGCGCAGCCGAGCTCGAACGTCGACTGCACCGGCCGCACCAGGGCCACCACGCGATGCATGGCAAGAAAGTACCCCAAGGTGTCTTCCCGGACACTGGTCCGGCCCGGCGGGCGCGGGCACCGTGGCGGTCATGCACCCCGAGATCCTCGAGCAGGACGGCTACACCTGGTCCACCGTCCGGGAAGCGCCCGTCCGCGAACTGTTCCCCGGCATCCGGCTGCGTCCACTGTGGACCGGACCCACCGGTGCGCACGCGAACGTCCTGGAGATGGACGCCGGGACGTCGTGGCCGCGCCGCGACGTCCACGAACCCGGACCGGAAGAGGTCTACGTCGTCGCGGGCACGTTCAACGACGGCGCGCGCGACCACCCGGCGGGCACGTTCCTGCACGCTCCGGCCGGCACGTGGCACGTGCCCGCGAGCACGACCGGCTGCACCCTGTTCCTCTTCTACCCGGAGGGCTGAGCGCCCCACCGCCAGTCCACGACCCGCGGGTGGCCGGGCAGGTCGCCGCGGCCGGTCGCCCAGAGCAGCGTCGCCCACGGGTCGGTGTCCGCCGGCGCGCCGGGGAAGAAGCGGGCGAGCAGGCGGCCGCAGAGGTCCGCCTCCGGCGTCCAGGGGAACCCGAGTCCGCCGGCGACGTCGTGCATGTGCACCAGGGTTTCGCCGACGGTGATCGCGGCGAAGCCCGCGGCGTCGAAGACGCCCTCGTCGTGGTACGCGAGGAGGCCGGACGGCGTCGTCCGCACCACGGCCACCAGGAGCGCGCCGCACGCTTCCACCACTCGCAGCAGGCCGTCCGGCCCCGCGGCGCGGTCCGCGAAGAGCACCAGACCGGGGCCGCCGGGCCGGTGCCGGGCCCACGCGAACGGCACCGACCGGTCGGTGGCGGCGGCCCGCGGGCCGAGCTGGGCCGCGTGGAAGAAGAAGTTGTCGGCGATGTGCTCGACGGTCTCCCAGCAGGTCCAGTCCATCGGACCGGCCTGGGCGTCCCAGTCCGCGTCCCGCGCTTCGGCGAGGGTCGCGGTGGTCGTCCGGACGCTGCTCTCGACGTCGGCCGCCGTGAAGGACATCGGCCGAGCGTATCGGGCCGCGGCCCTGGTGCCGAACGGTTTGCTGCGGTACAACCGGATGCGTGGCCGGGCATGCCGCGGTGGAGCGGGACGTGCTGGTGCGGTACCTCGACGCGTGGACGGCGAAGGCACTGCGGTCCCAGCGCGGCGGGACGTACGTCGAGTGCGGCGGCTTCGCGGCCGACGCGCTCCGCGTCTTCGGCGAGTTCTCCGACCGGCTCGACGGGCACCACCTGGAGCTGGTGGTCGTCGGCTCGGCCGTCCCCGAAGGAGCGCCGGCGGGCCTCTCGGTCCGAGCCGCCGACGATCCCCGTGACCTAGGGATCACCGGACCGGTGCTGACCCATTTGGACGGTCCGGAGGCCTGGCCGCTCGTCGACGCGATGGCTCGCGGCAAGGGACACGAGGTGGTCGTCACCGCGCCGGCGGGGGACCACCACGTCGAGCACGGGTGTGCGGTCGAACTGGTCGCCGAGGACGGCGAAGCGCGGCTGCTGGTGTTCGTCACGGCGGACGAGAAGCACCTCGTCACGTTCAAGAGCGAGCTGTGGGCCGTGGACGAGTTCGCGGGCATCCGCTACCGCGACCCGCGTGACGCCGAGGGGATCCTGGTCGACATCTCGCTGACGCCGCAGCTGCTGCCGTTGCGGCGGGCCCTGCTGGCCGAACTGGGGCGGCGGGGGAGCTGCACGGTCGCGCAGCTGCAGCACTTCACGCTGCTGGAGACGATCTACCGCCCGGAGGACGCGGTCGGGGCGCTGACGTCCGCGGTCACCGCCGGGGAGGTCACGCGGGATCCGGAAAAAGGCCGGCTGACGCCGCGGACCGTGGTCGGCCTTCCGTAGCAGGTGTCACGTCCGTCTCGAGGGCGGCTTCGCGCAGCGCCGCGGCGACGCGGGCCGCCGCGTCGGACAGCGGCCCCGGGAGGTGGGCGAGCAGGACCCGGCGCTGCTCCCCGGGACCACCGCGGACGGCCAGCACGCGCACCCCCGGCGGCACCACCGCACCGATCGCGCCGGGCACGGTCGTGATGCCGCAGCCCGCGGCGACGAGGTGCAGCTTCGCCAGCCAGTCGCGGGCCGTGTGGGCGATCTCGGGCCGCTCGTCCAGGCCGGGCCACACGCCCATCGCGCGGTCGTCGCCCGAGCCCGCGATCCAGCGCCGGCCGCGCAGGTCGACGACGTCGATGTACTCCCGGCGCGCGAGCGGGTGGCTCGCGGGCACGGCCACGCGCAGGCTGCGCTCGGCGAGGGTCTGCAGGGCCAGCGCCGGGGTTTCGGTGTCGGGCGGGCGGAACGGCGGTGCCGAGGCCACCAGCGCGAGGTCCAGGGTGCCGGCGCGCAGGGCGCGGACCAGCGCCGGCGTGCCGCCTTCCCGGCTGACCACGGTGATCGCCGGGTGGGTGCGCCGCAGGGCGGCCAGCGCCCGGGGCAGCAGGTCGGCCCCGGCGGTCGGGAACCAGCCCAGCCGGACCGTCCCCTGCTCGCCGGGCAGCCCGGCCAGTTCGCGCGCGGTGGCGTCGAGCTGGTCGAGGACGCCGGCGGCGCGGCGCACCACGATCCGCCCGGCCGAGGTGAGCCGCACCCCGTCGTGGCGCCGTTCGAGCAGCGGCGTGCCCGCCGCGCGTTCCAGCGCGGCGATCTGCCGGGAGACCGCGGACTGGGTGTAGCCGAGCGCGGTGGCCGCGGCCGTGAGCGTGCCCCGCTCGGCCACCTCGCGGAACACCCGCAGGGCGGTCAGGGAGGCGTCGGCGAAGGTCATGACACATACGCATACCAGGTCTGCGTTTCTTTCGCTGTTCGCATGGTCGGACCGGCCCTAGCGTGGAGTCGTGAACCTGATCGGAACCCCTTTCGGACCCGGCAGCGGCCGGGCCCCGCTCGAACTCGCCGAAGGACTCGCATGACCCCGAAAGCCGCCCTCGTCACCGGCGCCACCCAGGGACTGGGCCTCGCCCTGGTCGAAGGGCTCGCGTCCCGGCTGTCCACCGAGGACACCGTCTACCTGACCGGCCGCGACGCCGGGCGCGTCACTCAGGCCGTCGAAGCTGTGCCCGCCGGCGGCGCCGAGGTCCGCGGTGAGGTCCTCGACGTCGCCGAACCCGGCGCTTCCGGCCGGCTCGCCGCGCGGCTGGCGGAGCGGCACGGCGGCGTCGACGTCGTGATCGGCAACGCCGTCATGCGCGTGGGCCCCGACGACGACCCGCGGGCGATCGTCGGGGCCTACGCCGAGGTCAACAACTTCGGCACCACCCGGCTGCTGCGCGCGTTCGCGCCGCTGCTGCGCGACGGCGGCCGGTTCCTCGTCGTGGCCAGCTCGTTCGGCACGCTGAACCACCTGGCGCCCGCGTTGCACGACCGCTTCGACCGACTGTCCTCATTGGACGAGGTGGACAAGCAGGTGGCCGCCTGGCGTGACGCGGTCGAGGACGGGAGTGCCCGCGCCGGCGACTGGCCGGGCTTCGTCAACATCCCGTCCAAGATCGGCCAGGTCGCGGCGGTGCGGGCGCTCGCCGCCCAGCGCCGTGACGACGACCTGGCGCGCGGGATCCTGCTCGCCGCCGTCTGTCCCGGGATGATGAACACGCCGACGTCTGCGCTGTGGTGGGACGTGAGCGCCGCGCCGAGCCCGGCTCAGGCGGCGGATGCCTTGCTGGAGCTCGTGTTCCGGCCCGTCGAGCCGGCCCAGTACGGCGAACTGGTCCGTGCCGGAGCCGTCGTGCCCTGGTCCCGGGACTAGCCGAGGGTGGCCTCCAGCGAGCGGGACGGGACGGCGTCCAGGGCGGCCAGCGTCGCGCCGTCGAGCACGATCTCGCCCGCGGAGACGTTGCCCGCCAGGTGGTCCGCGCTCGCGGTGCCGGGGATGAGGTGGACGTTCGGGGAGTGGTGCAGCAGCCACGCCAGGCCGACCTGCGCCGGAGTGCGGCCCAGCTCCCGCGCGGCGGCCTGCACCGCCGGCTCGTCGGTCACCTTCGGCAGGCCGGGGAAAGCCCCGCCGAGGGGGAAGAACGGCACCCACGCGATGTCCTCCGCGACGCAGAGCGCGAGCATGTCCTCGTCGTCGCGCCCGACCAGGCTGTACGCGTTCTGCACGCACGCGATGCCGGCCGGGAGGGCCCGGCGCAGGACGTCGAGGGTCACGCTGCTGAGGCCGATAGCGCCGATCTTGCCCTCGTCGCGCAGGGCGGTCATCACCGCGAGCTGGTCGTCGAGGCCGACCACCTGGTCGCCCTCGGCGACCACGCCGGGTCGCCGGTCCGTGCGGCGCAGGTTCACCAGCGGGATCCGGTCGAGGCCGAGCGCCCGCAGGTTGTCCTCGACGCTCGCCCGCAGCTGCTCCGGCCGTTGCGCCAGGCGGAGCGGGATCGGGCCGCCGGGGTCGGGGTCGGCGCCGACCTTGCTGGCGACCAGGACGTCGTCCCCGGGCCGGAGGGCCTCGCGGATGATCCCGTTGACGAAGCCGTTGCCGTAGAACTGGGCGGTGTCGACGTGGTCGACACCGAGGTCGAAGGCCCGGCGCAGCAGCGCGACGGCCGCGCCGCGGTCGTCGTGGAGGCGCTCGAGCTGCATCGCGCCGTACCCGACGCGGGAGACGGTGCGGCCGGCGAGCGGACCGGCGCCACCCGGTCGCGGGGCACTTTCGGTGGAAGGCATGCGTGATCCCGTCTTCGTGCGATGATGGTGAAGCGGAGGAACCTCCGCTAAGCCGACCGTAGCACAACCGGAGGTGCCTCCGCTTTGTCTTCGTCCGAACCTGACCGCCCGGTGCGCTCCGACGCGCGACGCAACCGGGAGAAGCTCGTCGCGGTCGCGCGGAACGCCTTCGCCACAGCCGACGGCACCGTCGCGCTCGAAGCCATCGCCCGCGAGGCCGGCGTCGGGATCGGCACGCTCTACCGCCACTTCCCGACCCGGGAGGCGCTCGTCGAGGCCGTCTACGCGGCCGAGCTCGACGACGTCACGGCGAGTGCCCCGGCCCTGCTCGGGCAGCTCCCGCCCGAGGCCGCCCTCCGCGCGTGGATGGACCGCTACGCGGCCTTCGTGGAAACCAAGCGCGGGATGGGCGACGTCCTGCGCGCGAGCCTGGCGTCGGGCCGCATCGCCACCCCGGCGACACGCCGGCGCATCACCGCGGCGATCGGCACGATCCTCGACGCGGGGGCGCTCGCGGGCACGCTGCGCGCCGGCGTCGACCCGGAAGACGTCACCTTGCTGCTGCTCGGCGCGTTCCTGTCCACTTCGGCCGGCCAGGACGCGGAGCGGATCGGCCGGATGCTCGACCTGATCGTCGACGCCCTGCGCCCGGAACCCACGACCGAGCGGTGACGCGCGAATCCCCGGACGGTCCGCACGGTGGCTCGGGGCGAAGTCCCCACGGGGATGGTCGATCTGAGCGCGATCCCACTGGCCGAACTGCGCAGAAGTGACGTCCCGGCGCTCCTCCTCTCGCTTCGGCAGCTCGCCGGGCGGGCCGGGTGCAGCCGGACCGGGGTGCTCCAGAACCAGGCACCGGACGCGCGCTGAGCAGGGGGTAGGGAAGCCGCGACCCGATGCTGGACACCCACCGGGTGTCACTGACGAACCTCGACACGATGGCCGCCGGGCGGAGTGACGCGGCCCGGTGCGGCAGGCGCAGACGAACGGGCCCGGCCGATCCCCAAGGATCAGCCGGGCCCGTCAGCGCATCACCGTCAAACCAGGTCGAACCGGTCCAGCTCCATGACCTTCGTCCACGCCGCCACGAAGTCCGCCACGAACTTCTCGCGCGCGTCGTCGCTTGCGTACACCTCGGCCAGCGCCCGCAGCTGGGAGTTGGCCCCGAAGACCAGGTCGACCGCCGTGGCGGTCCACTTCAGCTTGTCCGTGCTCACGTCCAGGATCTCGTACACGTTCTCCTCGGACTCCGACGCCTTCCAGCGCGTCCCCGGGGAAAGCAGGTTCGCGAAGAAGTCGTTGGTGAGCACGCCCGGCCGGTCCGTCAGGACGCCGTGTGCCGTGCCGCCCGTGTTCGTGCCCAGGGCGCGCAACCCGCCGACCAGGACCGTCATCTCCGGGGCCGACAGCCCGAGCATGTACGCGCGGTCGACCAGCAGCGCCTCCGGCTGGCGCTTCTCGCCCGCCTGCAGGTAGTTGCGGAACCCGTCGGCGCGCGGCTCGAGCACCTTGAACGAGTCGGTGTCCGTCTGCTCCTGGGTGGCGTCCGTGCGGCCCGGGTGGAACGGCACGGTCGTCTCGACGCCGGCCTCGCGCGCCGCCTTCTCGACGGCCGCCGAGCCCGCCAGCACGATCAGGTCGGCCAGCGAGATCTGCGCGCCGCCCGCCTCGTTGAACTCGCGCTGGATGCCTTCCAGGGTCGAAAGGACCGTCGCGAGCTGCTCGGGCTGGTTGACTTCCCAGTTCCGCTGCGGCTCGAGGCGGATGCGGGCACCGTTCGCGCCGCCGCGCTTGTCCGTGGAGCGGAAGGTCGCGGCCGACGCCCACGCCGTGCCGACCAGCTGCGCCGTGGTGAGGCCGGACTCGAGGACCTTCGCCTTCAGGGCGGCGATGTCGGCGTCGCCCACGAGCTCGCCCTCGACGGCCGGCACCGGGTCCTGCCACAGCTGCGGCTCGGCGACCCACGGGCCCAGGAAGCGGCTGACCGGGCCCATGTCGCGGTGCAGCAGCTTGTACCACGCCTTGGCGAACGCCAGCGCGAACTCGTCCGGGTTCTCCAGGAAACGGCGCGAGATCGGGCCGTAGACCGGGTCGAAGCGCAGCGACAGGTCCGTCGTGAGCATCGTCGGCTTGTGCTTCTTGTTCGGGTCGTACGCGTCCGGGATGATCTCCGGCGCGTCCTTGGCGACGTACTGCTTGCCGCCGCCCGGGCTCGTCGTCAGCTCCCACTCGTAGCCGAAGAGGATCTCGAAGAAGCGGTTGCTCCACTCGGTCGGCTTGTCGGTCCACGTCACCTCGAGGCCACTGGTGATCGCGTCCGCGCCCTTGCCGCTGCCGTAGGTGCTCAGCCAGCCGAGGCCCTGCGTCTCCAGCGGCGCGCCCTCCGGCTCCGGGCCCACGTGGTCGTCGGCGACGCCGGCGCCGTGGGTCTTGCCGAAGGTGTGGCCGCCGGCGATGAGGGCGACGGTCTCCTCGTCGTTCATCGCCATCCGGGCGAAGGTCTCCCGGATGAAGTGGGCCGCCGCCTCGAAGTCCGCGCTGCCGCGGGGACCCTCGGGGTTGACGTAGATGAGGCCCATCTCGGTCGCGCCGAGCTCGGGCACCATCTCGGTGTCGGTCGCGTAGCGGTCTTCGCCCAGCCAGTTCTCTTCGGGGCCCCAGTAGATCTCCTCGGGCTCCCAGGTGTCGACGCGGCCGAAGCCGAAGCCGAAGGTCTTGAAGCCCATCGACTCCAGCGCGACGTTGCCGGCGAGCACCAGCAGGTCGGCCCACGAGATCTTCTGGCCGTACTTCTGCTTGACCGGCCAGAGCAGGCGGCGCGCCTTGTCGAGGTTGGCGTTGTCCGGCCAGCTGTTCAGCGGCGCGAAGCGCTGACCGCCGTCACCGGCGCCGCCGCGGCCGTCGTGGATGCGGTAGGTGCCGGCGGCGTGCCAGCTCATCCGGATCATCAGGCCGCCGTAGTGGCCGAAGTCCGCCGGCCACCAGTCCTGCGAGGTGGTGAGCACCTCGGTGATGTCCCGCTTGAGGGCCTCGACGTCGAGCTTCGCGAACTCCTTGGCGTAGGCGAACTTCTCGCCCAGCGGGTTGCTCTTCGCCGAGTGGGCGTGCAGCACCGTGAGGTCGAGCTGGTTCGGCCACCAGTCCCGGAGGGTGCGCGGCCGGCCGCCCGTCTTCGGGGACGGGGAGTCGATCGCCGGGTTCTCGCTCTCGCTGCCGTGCGCGGTCACGGAGTCGTGCGCGACCGGGCAGCCGGCGTTGTCCTGGGTGTTGCTCATCTACTTCCTTCCGAGGCGGCAATCAATGGGAGGTTCGGCTGGTGGCCGCACAGTCGGGGCAGGTGCCCCAGTAGACGACCTCCGCCTGGTCGATCACGAAACCGTGGTCGTCCGAGGCGGTCAGGCACGGGGTGTGGCCGACGGCGCACTCGACGTCCGCGATCGCACCGCAGGTACGGCACACGACGTGGTGGTGGTTGTCCCCGACCCGGGACTCGTACCGGGCGGTCGCGCCCGCGGGCTGGATGCGCCGCACCAGGCCGGTGTCGGTGAGCGCCCGCAGGACGTCGTAGATCGTCTGGTGCGAGACCGTCGGGTGCTCGGCCCGCACGAGCGCGATCACCGTCTCGGTGTCGACGTGCGGGTGGTCGCGCAGCGCGGTGAGCACGGCCAGCCGGGGCCGCGTCACCCGCAACGAGACCGCCCGCAGCTGCGCCTCGAAGTCGGTCATCACGTCGGCCACCCTAGGACCCTAGTCTGGAATGAGTCAAGTTATGACCGGCGGGTCACCCGGCCGGGGCGGCCATGATCAGGTTACCGAGATCCGGTTGCGGGCGATGAGCTGGGCGGCGATCACGGTCCGCTGGATCTCGTTGGTCCCTTCGCCGACGATCATCAGCGGTGCGTCCCGGAAATAGCGCTCGACGTCGTATTCCTTCGAGTAGCCGTAGCCACCGTGGACGCGGATCGCGTCGAGCGCCACCTGCATGGCGGTCTCCGACGCGAACAGCTTGGCCATCCCGGCCTCCATGTCGGCGCGTTCGCCGGCGTCGAGCTTCTCGGCGGCGTCGAGGGTGAGCAGGCGGGCGGCGCGCAGCTTGGTGGCCATGTCGGCGAGCAGGTTGCCGACGGACTGGTGCTGCCAGATCGGCTTGCCGAACGTCTCGCGCTCCTGGGCGTACTTCACCGCGTCGTTCAGCGCCGCCTGCCCGACGCCCAGGGCGCGGGCGGCGACCTGGACGCGGCCGACCTCCAGGCCGCGCATCATCTGCGCCCAGCCCTCGTTCGGCGTCCCGCCCAGCACCGCGTCCGCGGGCACGGACATCCCCTCGAAGACCAGTTCGCACGCTTCGACGCCGCGGTAGCCCAGCTTCGGCAGCTTCTTCGAGATCGTCAGGCCGTCGCCGGGTTCGACCAGCAGGACGCTCATGCCGCGGTGGGCCGGGTTGGCGTCGCGGTCGGTGCGGCACAGCAGGCCGATGAGCCCGGAGTGGGCGGCGTTGGAGATCCAGGTCTTGGACCCGGTGACCGACCAGCCGCCGCCGTCGGGGACGGCGTGGGTGCGCATGGCCTGCAGGTCGCTGCCGCCGCCGGGCTCGGTCAGCGCCATCGTGGCGCGGACGCTGCCGTCGGCCATCGCCGGCAGGTACTTTTCGCGCTGCTCCGGCGTACCGAACGTCTTGACGAGGTAGGTGATCACGGAGTGCCCGCCGATGGCGCCGGCGAGGCTCATCCAGCCGCGAGCGAGCTCTTCGGTGACCCGGGCGAAGCACGCCGTGCTGACGTCGACGCCGCCGTGTTCGGCCGGGGCGAGCAGGCCGAAGAAACCGAGCGTCTTCATCTCGTCGACGAGTTCGGCGGGATAGACGTCGTCGGGTTCGAATTCGCGGACGCGCGGGCGGACGCGTTCGTCGACGAACTCCGCCACCATGGCCACCATCTGCGTCTCGTCGTCGGTGAGCGTCATCGCCCGATCCTACGCGGACGGCGTACTGTACCCCGGTTCCCATTCGCGCGCAGTCCGGCGGCCGGGTCCTCAGGGGAATCAGGCAGACCCCGAAGTGCCGGGGGGCAACACCCGCGCCCATCCGCTCACCGCGAAGTACTTTCGAGGGCGAAGATCTTTTCCGATTCCGAGAAAGGAAACCACAATGGTGAGCAAATGGACCAGAACTGCCATGACGGCCGCCGCCGCGGCGACCACCGTTTCGCTGCTCGGCGCCCTTCCCGCGGCCGCCGCGAACGTCACCCGGCACTGCGTGCTGAACTCGGAAACCGGAGTGCAGCACTGTTCTTCGGGCACGCAGCGCTCGGCCGTCCTCGCCGAGGCGGACGGGCAGGTCGTGCAGGGCACGTTCTTCGACGGTCCCGACTACACGGGGAACTCGCTGACGATCACCGGACCCGAACTGTGCAAGAAGGACGGCTGGGTCAACTGGCAGTTCGACCTCGGCGACGACTGGAAGAACAAGATCTCGTCGGTGCAGCCGTGGGGAGACTGCTGGGTCTGGCTCTACCCGGAGCCCAACCTCGGTGGCGACCGGGACGGCCCGTTCAAGGAGAACACCGGCAACGTCGGGTCCTTCATGGACAACCGCACCCAGTCCATCGGTTTCAGCTGAGCGAAGGAGCGACCACCATGACCAGCAAGCGCAACGCCTGGACGGCGGCGGGCCTCGGCCTGCTGACCGCCGCCGGCCTCGTCCTCACCGCTCCCGGTGCGTCGGCCGACGGCGGGCCCACCGCGCGGGAGCTGCTCGACAAGTGCGACAACGGCACGGACTCGTGCGTGTTCCACCCGGCCGGGCCGCCGGAGGAGCACACGGGCGCCGGCCACCAGGTCGGCGAGGCGGCCTTCAACTGCACCGGCGACCTGCAGCGCAGCACGGTGAACTGGTCCGACACGACGGGCGAGTCGAACAGCTTCGGTGTTTCCCTTTCCGCCGAATACGGATTCTCGGAAGTGTTCAAGGTTTCCATCGAGACGTCGTACCAGCACACGTGGGAGTCGTCGCACACCGAAGGGCAGGCGACGAACGTCGACGTGCGGCCCGGGGAAAAGGGCTGGGTGGAACGCGCGCCGAAGATGCAGAAGGTGCACGGCACCTACGAAATGCATTTCCCGGACAAGTTCTACGACCACTACATCTGGTACCAGGACTTCGACGCGGACGGCCCGGTGCCCGGCTCGACCGGGGACATCACCCAGCACACCGCGCCGATGACCGACCAGGAGCGCTCCGAGCACTGCGGCTGAGCTCCCGGCCGCCGCCGCGCGAGGGGTGCGGCGGCGGCCGGTCCGGTCACACCGGGAATCATTCCCGCCCGCCGGACGCTGGGAGGGGTGTGAAGAAGATTGGCTTCCTCTCGTTCGGCCACTGGTCGGCGAGCCCGCACTCCGAGACCCGGTCCGCCGCGGACTTCCTGCACCAGTCGATCGACCTGGCGGTCGCGGCCGAGGAGCTGGGCGTCGACGGCGCGTACTTCCGCGTGCACCACTTCGCGCGGCAGGCGGCGAGCCCGTTCCCGCTGCTCTCGGCGATCGGCGCGCGCACGTCGAAGATCGAGATCGGCACCGGCGTGATCGACATGCGCTACGAGAACCCGCTGTACATGGTCGAGGACGCCGGCGCGGCCGACCTCATCTCCGGGGGCCGGCTCCAGCTGGGCATCAGCCGGGGATCCCCCGAGCAGGTGATCGAGGGCTGGCGCTACTTCGGGTACGCGCCCGCCGACGGCGAGACCGACGCCGACATGGCCCGGCAGCACACCGAGGTCTTCCTCAAGCTGCTCGACGGCGAGGGCTTCGCGCAGCCGAACCCGCGGCCGATGTTCGCCAACCCGCCCGGGCTGCTGCGGCTCGAGCCGCACTCCGAGGGCCTGCGGGAGCGCATCTGGTGGGGCTCGAGCTCGAACGCGACGGCCGTCTGGGCCGCGAAGCTGGGCATGAACCTGCAGAGCTCGACCCTCAAGGACGACGAGACGGGCGAGCCGCTGCACGTCCAGCAGCGCAAGCAGATCGAGGCCTACCGGGAGGCGTGGACGGAGGCCGGGCACGAGCGGGAGCCGCGCGTGTCGGTCAGCCGGAGCATCTTCGCGCTCACGAACGACCAGGACCGCGCGTACTTCGGCCGCGACCGCACCTCACGCGACCAGGTCGGCATGATCGACGAGAACACCCGGGCGATCTTCGGGCGCTCGTACGCCGGCGAACCGGACGAACTGGTGCGGGAGCTCAAGGAGGACGAGGCGGTCCAGGCCGCGGACACCCTGCTGCTGACCATTCCGAACCAGCTCGGTGTCGACTACAACGCCCACGTGCTGGAGAGCATCCTCACCCACGTGGCCCCGGAGCTCGGCTGGCGCTGAGCCGGACGCCGGCCTGGTGGTGGCGGCCACCGGGCCGGACCGGTCAGCCGTGGGAGACGGTCAGGCCGTAGAAGGCGACCCGCGCTCCCTTGGTGGTGCTGTCCGACGAGGACTGGTTGTACGAGCCCGCCTTGAAGTACTGCTTGTACGCCTTGAACGACGACGGGATCGAGTAGTGCGTCGTGCTGCCGTTGACCGTCAGGTCGATGGTGTTCCCGCCGGAGATGCCGATCGTGTAGGTCCAGGTCTTGCCGATCGAAACGTGCCCGACGGTGTGCGGCGTCTGGCCGCCGTCGGGGGAGTTCTCCGTGCCCAGCACGATGTCGCCACTGGACCGGTAGTACAGCTCCAGCAACGGCTTCGTCGACGAACCGCCGGTGCCGAGGTGGACCTGGCCCACGCACACGTTCGACGTCACCGACACCACGCGCAGCGTCGCGTTCAGCTTGTGCGAGCCGCTCAGCGACCAGTTCGCGGCCGAGCCGTCGCGGTTCATCTCGCGCAGCTCGGACCGCGCGTAGTTCGAGTTCGGGGTGGTGACGCCCTTTTCCGGCGCCCAGAACGTCATCGCGCCGTCCCGGGTGTCGGTGTAGAAGTAGCTGTCCTGGAAGCCGTTCGGGCCCTGCAGCCGGGACGAGGAGATGGTCGTCGGCGAACCGGGGGAGCCGACCGGCTCCTGCAGCTGCCAGATCCCCAGGTCGAAGTTGCCGCCCGGGGCCACGGTCGGGTCGGCCGCTTCCGCGGGCGACGCGGTGGCGACCAGTGCCGGCACCGCCAGCAGGACGAGCAGGGAACGCAAGCGCATCGAGGTGTCCCTTCACGAGATAAATGGTCTGGACAACCCGGCGGCGTGGGAAAACGGTAAGACCCTGTTGGCGTCATGTCAAGGATTGACCCGGGAGCTACCGCGTCCCGTGAATCTCCGCCACTCAGGTCGGACAAAAACCAACCATCGTCGTCAATGTGTGAGGAAGCGACTTTCGTAGCTAACCGCGGTCACGGCCCGTCTGGTCTGCTCCCGGGTACCACCTCCAGGTCCACGAAGGGAGATGTTCATGCAGGTAGACGGACGTTCCGTGGTCCGGCGGGCCGCGACGGCCCTCGCCGTGGCCGCCGCTGTCGTCGTGGTCGCCGCGCCCGGTGCGTCGGCCGGTGATCCGCGGATCGTGGGCGGCACGCCGACCACGATCGAGGAGTTCCCGGCCACCGTGATCTTCAACGTCGACGGCGCGCAGCACTGCGCCGGCACCCTGGTCGCGAAGAACAAGGTGCTGACCGCCGCGCACTGCACCGACGGCGTCCAGGCGGCGCAGATGGAGATCATCGGCGGCCAGACGAAGTTCAGCGACACCTCGGGCACGAAGGCCGGCGTGAGCGACGTCTGGCAGAACCCGGACTTCGACATGAGCGGGATGCAGCACGACAACGCCGTGCTGACCCTCGACAAGGAGCTGCCCTACGAGCCGGCCACGCTGGTGCAGTCGGCCGATGACCCGGCCTACCAGGCGGGCAAGGACGTCACGGTGGTCGGCTGGGGCACGACGTCCGAGGGCGGCGACGTCTCCGACACGCTGCTCAAGGTGTCGGTGCCGGTGGTGGACAACGCCACCTGCGCCGAGAAGTACAGCACCGGCGGGGCGAAGTACGACAAGGCGTCGATGTTCTGCGCGGGCGTGCCCGAAGGCGGCAAGGACTCCTGCCAGGGCGACTCGGGCGGCCCGGCCTACGTCGACGGAAAGCTCGCCGGGATCGTCTCGTGGGGCGAAGGCTGTGCCCGCAAGGACTTCCCGGGCGTGTACACCAACGTCGGCACCGACTACTCGGTGATCAGCTCGCACCTCGGCTGAGCCGGACCGGGCGGTGGTGGCTCAGGCCGGACAGCCGAAGTCGCGGTGGGGCGTCTTCAGCGTCAGCAGGTAGCCGTCCACCGCCGCCCGGGTGCACGGGGTGCGCCGGTAGGCCCCGTGCCCCGAGCCTTCGTAGGTCAGCAGCGTGGTGTTCGCCGGCGCCTGGCGGTGGACGTTCACCGCCCAGGCGTACGGCGTCGCCGGGTCGTAGCGGCTGGTGAGCAGCAGGATCCGCGGCGCCCGCGCGATGTTCAGCCGGTGCGGCGGGTTCGCGGGCGGGCCGGTGACGCCGAGGCACGCGGTCGCTTCGTCGTGGCCGATCGTGCTGCCGCGCATGATCGGCGACCGGCGCAGCTCCGAGGTGTGCATCGCCGAGTACCGCTCGAAAGTCGGCATCCGCAAGTCGAAGTCCTGGCAGACCACAGCCAGGCGGATCGACGGGTAGTTGGGGACGAACTCGGTGCGCATCGGCGACTTGCCGGCCGCGGTGTCGGCGATCACCCGGCCCGCGTCGTCCCAGTCCGGGATCCGCATGTCCTCGTACACCTGGTCGCGGAGCCAGTTGTGCGGGAACGGCATCGTATCGGCGGCAACCTGGGCCTGCCGCCAGGTCGCCAGGACGTCCCGGCCGTGCAGCGCGCAGGTCGCCGTCCGGTCGCACCACGCGGTGAACTGCCCGAACAGCTCGTCGACGGCGGCGGCCCGGTCGCCGACGAAGTGCGCCAAGTCCACGCTGTGGTCGATCACGCCGTCCAGCACCATCGCGCGGACGTGGTCGCCGTACCGCTCGGCGTACTGCTGGCCGAGCAGCGTGCCGTAGGAGGCGCCGTGGAAGCTGATCTTGTCCTCGCCGAGCGCGCGGCGGACCGCGTCGAGATCGCGGGCATTGGCCGCGGTGTCGGCGTGGTCGAAGATCGACCGGTTCCGGGCGCGGCAGTCCGTGACCACCTGCCGGTTGTACGCGCGCAGCGCGGCGAACTGCGCCGGGTCGGCCGGCTCGTTGTCGGGCGGCGCGCCGGGTGGGAGCTCGCAGTCGATGTACCCGCTGTTGCCGGTCCCGCGCAGGTCGAAGCCCACGACGTCGAACCGGGCCCGCAGCTCCGGGCCGAAGTAGCCGGGCGACAGCGGGATCTCCGCGCCGGACGAGCCGGGGCCGCCGGCGTCGGCCAGCAGGACGCCGAGGCGGTGGGCGGGGTCGGTGGCGCGGTGCCGGGCGACCGCGAGGCCGATCGACGGCCCCGACGGCCGGTCCCAGTCGAGCGGCACCCGGAGCGTGCCGCACTCGCCGTCGGGAACGCCGGGGTTGTCCGGGTCGTCCGGACAGGTCGTCCACGCGATCGGGGACGGCGACCAGGCCGCGTCCGCGAGGGCGGGGGTCACGCCGGTCAGCAGGACGGTGCTTGCCAGAAGCGTGCTTGCCAGGACAGCTCCGAACGCCCGCACAGCGCCCCCTCCGCAGTCGGTCCGGAGTCGACCGTAGGGCGCCCGGGGCCGGACCACAAGCGTTCGCGCGAAAGAAAAACCAACCGATCGGCGGGCGTCGATCGTGCTTATGCTGACGGCCCTCGTTCTCTCGCGAAAGGGTCCCCGCCATGGAACAGCCCGAGCGTCGAAACGCTTTGCCGTCCGCCGACGGCGTCAACCGGCGAAGCCTGCTCGCCGGAGTCGGCGGTCTCCTCGCCGCCGGGGGAGTCGCCACCGCGTTCGCCCCGCCCGCCGCCGCGGACGCGGCCGTTCAGCCGGAGCGCAACCCGCGGGTCGAAGACCTCCTCCGGCGGATGACCCTCGCCGAAAAACTCGGTCAGCTGCAGCTGGTCGGCACCGAAGACATCGCGCGGACCGCCCTCGCGACCGGCCAGCTCGGCGGGGTGTTCTCCGTGGTCGGCGCCGCGAAGCTGAACGCCCTGCAGAAGATCGCGGTCGAGCAGACCCGGTTGCGCATCCCGCTGATCTTCGGCCTCGACGTGATCCACGGGTACACCACGAACTTCCCGATCCCGCTGGCCCAGGGGGCGAGCTTCGATCCCGGCGTGCCGGCCGCCGACGCGACGGTCGCCGCGAAGGAGGCCCGGCGCAGCGGCATCCACTGGACCTACGCGCCGATGATGGACGTCACCCACGAGCCGCGCTGGGGGCGCATCGCCGAAGGGAACGGCGAAGACCCTTACCTGGCTTCGCAAATGGCGGTGGCCAAGGTCCGCGGCTACCAGGGCGGCGACTACTCCTCACCGGACCGCCTCGCCGCCTGCGCCAAGCACTTCGTCGCCTACGGCGGCGCGGAAGGCGGCCGCGACTACAACACCGTCGACGTTTCGCTGCAGCGGCTGCACAACCTCTACCTGCCGCCCTTCAAGGCGAGCGTCGAGGCCGGCGTGGCGACCGTGATGGCCAGCTTCAACACGATCAGCGGCGTCCCCGCGCACGGCAACGGCTACGTCCTGCACGACGTCCTCAAGGGCGCCTACGGCTTCCGCGGGTTCGTCGTCAGCGACTACACCGGCATCGAGGAACTGATCAACCACGGCCTCGCGGGCGACGGGGCGGACGCCGCGGCGGCCGCGCTGCCGGCCGGGGTGGACATGGAGATGGTCAGCACCAACTACGTCAAGTTCGGGGAGCAGCTGCTGGCCCAGCGCCGGATCACCCGCGACCAGATCGACGACGCCGTCCGCCGGATCCTGCTGGTCAAGGTCAAGCTGGGCCTGTTCGAACGCCCGTACGTCGACGAGGCCGGTGAGGTGAAGGCGCCTTCGCCGGCCGCGCTCGCCGCGTCGCGGCAGGCGGCCGGGCGGTGCATGGTGCTGCTCAAGAACGACGGGCCGGTGCTGCCGCTGGCCAAGTCGATCGGCTCGGTGGCCGTGGTCGGCCCGCTCGGTGCGGCGACCTACGACCTCAACGGCACCTGGGCGGGCCTCGGCACCGGCGCGGGCACGACCCCGCCGGTGACGGTGGTCGACGGGATCAAGGCCGCGGCGCCCGGGGCCACGGTGACCTACACCGCGGGCTGCACCGTCGACGGGACCGACACCAGCGGGTTCGCCGCCGCGCAGCAGGCCGCCCGCGCGGCCGACGTCACCGTCGTCGTGGTCGGAGAAACCGCCGCGATGAGCGGAGAAGCGGCGGCGCGCAGCAACATCGATCTCCCCGGGGTGCAGCAGCAGCTGGTGGCCGCGATCAAGGAGACCGGGAAGCCGTTCGTGGTGGTGCTGGTCAACGGCCGGCCGCTGACGATCCCGTACCTGCACGACAACGCGCCCGCGATCCTCGAGGCGTGGGCGCCGGGCGTGCAGGGCGGGCACGCGGTCGCCGACGTCCTGTTCGGCACGGTCAACCCGGGCGGCAAGCTGCCGGTGAGCTTCCCGCGCGCGGTCGGCCAGATCCCGATCTACTACAACCACGAGAACACCGGACGCCCCGCCGATCCGAACAACAAGTACACCTCGAAGTACCTCGACCTGGAGACCAGCCCGCTCTACGAGTTCGGCCACGGCCTGTCGTACACGACGTTCCGCGTCGACAGCCTCCGGCTTTCCGACACCCGTTTGCCGGCCCGCGGCGGCCGGATCCAGGTGAGCGCGCGGGTGACGAACACGGGCGGCCGCGCGGGCGACGAGGTCGTCCAGCTGTACCTGCGTGATCCGGTCGCCACGATCGTGCAGCCCGTCCGGCGGCTGCGCGGGTTCCAGCGGGTGACCTTGGAGGCGGGTGCGTCGAAGACGGTTTCGTTCACGCTGACCCCGGACGACGTCGGCTTCTACGACAACGCCGCGAAGTTCCGCGTCGAGCCGGGGAAGATCGAGGTCTACGTGGGCACCAGTTCGGCGGCCACGCTGTCGGCGAGCTTCACGGTCACCTGAGCGCCGCTCCCGCGCGCTTGACCGTCTCGGTGATGGGCGCCGTCTCCACGGGGGTGAGGCCGGGCAGGCTCGCGACGGACCGGTCAGGTACCGGTGGAGGGCGGGGTTCGCGTCGGGGTCGCACCGGTGTACGACCCGTTTGGCACGGTGACGCAGCAGATGGACCGCGCGCACGTCGACACCGTGCTCGTCGCCGGCCGGGTGGTGAAGCGCCGCAGGCGGCTGCTGGCCGACGTCGGCGCGCACCTGGTGGCCGCGGACCGGCTGCGCGACCGGCTGCTCAGCCGGGGTTGACGCCGAGGACGCAGGCGACCGGCGGATCGAGGGCGAGGGTCTCGACCCGCAGCTCGGTGAAACCCGCCTTCGTCAGCAGGTCCTGGAGCTCGCGGGCAGCCCTGGTCGTGGTGTCCCGATTCGCGCCGGGGCACCGCGGCTGGGACGCGAGCGCGATGCGGCCGCCGGGGCGCAGCAGGCCCCGCAGCTCGCGCAGCCGCTGCGGGGGATCGGGCCAGAAGCCCGACGAATTCACGGCGAGGACGGCGTCGAGCGGTGCGCCGAACGACGGCAGCCGGTCCACCGAGGCGTGGATCAGCTCGACCCGGTCGGCCGCGGCCCGGGTGCGCCGGCTCGCCCGCTCCACCATGACCGCGGAGTGGTCGACGCCGTAGACGCGGCCGCGGGTGGCGCGGGCGGCCAGCTCGCCGATCGCGGTCCCGGGACCGAACCCGACTTCGAGCACCCGGTCGGCCGGTTGGACGTCCAGCAGGTCCACCACCCAGACGTTGCGCCGCCGGTTCGAACCCCGGTGCGCCATCACCCAGCCGGCTACGCGCCCGCCGAGGCCGCGCGGGTGGTGGAACTGCTGGATCATCCGCTGCTTGAGACCTGTCGTAGCCATGTCGAGAGTGAACGGCTTCAAGTACGCTCGAAGTCAAATGCCCGAGGAGCAGCTGACGATCGGCGAGCTGGCCCGCCGCACCGGCGTGGCCACCTCCGCGCTGCGGTACTGGGAGGATCAGGGCCTGTTGTCCGCGCCCGAGCGGGTCGCCGGCCGGCGGCGCTACCCGCCTTCGGCTGTCACGCTGGTGGGGGAGATCCTGATCCTGCGCGACGTCGGGTTCACCGTCCGCGAACTCAAGACGCTGATCGCGCTGCGCACGTCCGCCGCCCCGGCCTGGCGCGAACTGCAGCAGCGCAAGCTCGCCGAACTGGACGCCCGGATCGCCCGCGCCCAAGCCGCCCGCACGGCGATCGCGCACGGCCTGGACTGCCCGCACGAGGACGTCCACGACTGCCCGAACTTCCGCCGCGGCGTCGCCGCGCGCCTGGCCGGGGCGACACTGGAAGAAGCCCACTCACACTGAGCTGCGGGTACCGGCACCCAGGGCGCGGGTGAACGTCTCCGGGATCCGGACGTCGTCACGGCTCAGGTCGTGGACGCTGCGGTGGCCGAGCGCCAGCAGGGTCGAGTCGATGCCGGTCCGCAGCACGTCGAGGACGTTCTCGACGCCCGCCTGGCCGTTCGCGGCGAGGCCCCAGAGGTACGCGCGGCCGATGAGGACGGCCCGGGCGCCGAGGGCGAGTGCCTTGACGACGTCGCTGCCGCGCCGGATGCCGCCGTCGAGCAGGACTTCCACCTGACCGCCGACGGCATCGGCGATCGCCGGGAGCGCCCGGATCGTCGCGGGGGTGCCGTCGAGGTTGTTGCCGCCGTGGTTCGACACGGAGATCGCGCTGACCCCCGCGTCGACCGCGCGCCGGGCCTCGTCGACGCGGATGACGCCCTTGAGGAGGAACGGCCCGTCCCACTGCGAGCGCAGCCAGGCCACGTCGTCCCACGACGGCGGCGGCGTCTGCATCCACTGCCCGTACGCCCCGAAGAACGTCGGAATGGGCGACCCGGGCTCGGCCATGTTCGGCACGCCGAGGTCGGGCAGGCGGCGGGTACGCGCGTAGTCCAGCAGCCACCGCGGGCGGGCCAGGCCTTCGGGCGCGAACCGCAGCAGCTCGCGGAAGGTGAGCTTCTCGGGGATGTGCGGGCTGCCCCAGTCGCGGCTGTGGGAGAACGACCAGTCGAGCGTGAGGATGAGCCCGGCGGCCCCGGCGCGCCGGGCGCGGTCCAGCCGGGCGAGGATGTCGTCGCGGCTGCCTGTCCAGTAGACCTGGAAGAACGTGGCCGGGTTGGCGGCGGCGACCTCTTCGATCGGCTTGCTGGCGAAGGAGCTCAGGCCGATCGCGGTGCCGCGCGCGGCGGCGGCCCGGGCGACGGCGACCTCGCCGTCCGGGTGCACCGCCTGCACGCCGGTGGGGGAGATCAGCACCGGCAGCGCGATCTCGCGGCCGAGCACGGTGGTGGCTAGCGCGCGTTCGCCGGACAGCCCGGCGGTGCGCGGGGCGAAGGTCAGCTCGTCGAACGCGTCGAGGTTGTCCTTGAGCGTCAACCCCTTCTCGGAGCCGGCGATCAGGGCCGAGTAGACGGACGCGGGCAGGCGCTTCTTCGCGCGCCGCTGGGCTTCGGCGACGGATTCGAACCAGGTGGCGCTCATGCGGAGCCTCGCTTTTCCTTGCTGTCGACGCGCAACGGGCGCCAGGCGATCTCGGGCAGCACCGGCGCGGCGGTCCGGTGGGTCAGGCAGCCGGCCCACACGCCGGTGCCGTAGGCGATGTCGTCGGCGAGGGCGCCGGCGGTGTAGCGGACGGGGTCCACGCCGGGCCGTTCGGAGAGCCATCGGGTCAGCGGCGGGCCGAGCAGCAGCGACGCGACCGCGGCGCGCCGTCCCCACCCGCGGGGCACCAGGAGCGCGGCGAGGACCGGCGCGGCGAACTGCGTCCCGTAGCGGCCGGCGCCGAGCCAGGTCTGGTGCACGGCGGTGCCCATCGCGCGGACCACGCCCTCGGCCGGGATGTCGTGGGCGCGCAACGTCTTCAGCATGGCCAGGACGGCGCCGCCGAAGCCGGCGGACGCGAGCAGGGGCCGGCGGGCGAGCAACGCGGCGACGGTCAGGGCCGGCCACGGATGCAGGACGAGCGGGGCGAGGTTCCCCGGATGGCGCTTCGCGAGCGGGGCGGCGGAGGTGCCGTACCGCACGCGCCGTCCGAGGAGTTCGCGCCAGGTCGCCGGTTCCCGGTGGCCGACGTGGACGTCCGGCTCGTACCGGACGCGGTGGCCCGCGGCGTGCAGCCGCCAGACCAGGTCGACGTCCTCGCCGACCCGCAGCTCCGGGTCGAACGCGCCGACGGCGGTCAGCGCGGCCCGGCGGGCGACCAGTGCGGCGGTCGGGACGTAGGACATGCGGGTGCGGGGCGCGACGCGCGCGGGCCGGTCGCCCAGGTCGAGGCTGCTCGCGGCCCGCGTGTACCGGCCGGCCGCGGTGTCCGGCGCCAGGGCGCGCACGCGCGGCGCGACCGCGGCGAGCAGGGGGTCGGCGAAGTGCGCCGCGAGCCGGTCGGCCCAGTCGCCGTCGGCGACGCAGTCACTGTCCACAAAGGCCACCAGCTCGGTGGAGACGTGCTCCAGCGCGGTGTTCCGCGCGGCACCGGGTCCGCCGTTGACGTCCCGGCGCACCAGTTTCGCCCCGTGGGCGGCGGCCACCGCGGCGACCGCGGCCGGATCCGCGGACCCGTCGTCGACGACGAGCACGGGGTGCCGGCCGTCGAGCGAGGCCAGGCAGCGGGCCAGCGGCCCGGGCCGGTCGAGGACCGGGACGACCACGGTGAGGTCCGCGGGCGCGGCCGGTCCGGGCGGCACGGGGTGGGCGAAGCCCGCGTCGGTGAGCCGCCGGGCGAGCGCGCCGGCGGCCGGGGAGGTGACCGGACCGTCGGCGAGTTCCCGCCAGGCTCGGCGCCCGGCCGCGGTGAGGCGGAGCACGCGGGCCGGCGAGCCGCCGAACCAGAGGTCCTCGCGCAGCTGCTTGGTGTCCGGGTCGAGCGTCACCCGGAAACCGGCGGGCAGGGGAGCGGTCACAGGGCCAGCCCTCCGTCCACCGGCACCACCGCGCCGGTCGTCGCGCCGCTGTCCGGGTCCGCGAGGAACGCCAGGACCCGCGCGATCTCGGCCGGCTCCAGCAACCGCGCGACCGGCTGCTGCGCCGCGAAGTCCTCCGCGCCGGGAAGGCCGTACAGCCGGGCGCTTTCGGCGAGGATCGGCGTGTCGGTGGAGCCCGGGCTGACGGCGTTGGCGGTGACGCCGGTGCCGCCCAGTTCGGCGCCCAGCGCGCGGACGAGACCGGCCACGCCCGCCTTCGCCGCGCAGTAGGCCGCGAGCATCGGCAGCCCGCGGGTCGCGGCAGCGGAGGCGACCGCGAGGAACCGCCCCGAGCGCGGCCGCGGACGGCGCAGCAGCGCCGGAATCGCCACCCGGGCGAGGTTGAGCACGCCGCGCAGGTCGACGTCGAGCACCGCGTCCTCCTGCTCCGGCGGGACCTCCCACAACGGCACGCCGCCGGCGATGACCCCCGCGGCCGCGACGGCGACGTCGAGCCCGCCCCACCGCCGTTCGGCTTCGGCCACGGCGGCCGCCAGCGCCGCGGGGTCCCGGACGTCGGCGACGAACGCCTCGGCGCCGGTCTGCGAGGCGACGGCGGCCAGCTCGGCCTTGTTCCCCAGCGCATACGGCAGCGCGGGGTCGTCGGCCGCGACGTCGACCGCGAGCACGGCGTAACCCCGGCCCGTCAGGTGCCGCACGGTCGCGGCCCCGATCCCGCGGGCGGCGCCGGTGACGAGCGCGGTCCGCGGGGTCATGCCCAGCCGTCCACATGGGACACCAGCCGGGCGGTCAGCTCGTCCAGCAACGTTTTTCCTTCCCGAGCCGTCGCAGTGGTCGGGTCGCCGAGCACGCCCGTCCGGCTCACCGCCCGCACCCCGCCGTTCAGCAGCAGCGGCAGCACCTCGCCCAGCGGCCTGCGGTCCCCCGCGACGGCCCGGTCCATCCGCACCGCGTTCGGCCGCAAGGCCAGCTGCAGCGCGGTTTCCGGTCGTCCGGCGTGCGGGTCACCGTCCCAGTGCGGCTGGAACACCTCGACGTCCCGGGACTCCGCCCGCAGCCGCGCGACGGCCCGGGCGACCGGCGCCGCGTTGCCGCCGTGCGCGGAGACGAACAGCAGCCGCGTGAACGTCTCCGCCGCGGACCGGCCCAGCTCGACCAGCAGCAGCTCGGTGGCGGCCTGGCCGATCGAAAGCGTCCCGGCGAACCCGGCGTGCTCGCCGCTGGAGCCGAAGGCCACGGCCGGCGCCACCAGGACGTCCGGCCGCTCGTCCGAAAGCCGGTCGCACAGCGCGAGCGCGATGTCGGTGTCGGTCGACAGCGGCAGGTGCGGGCCGTGCTGCTCGGTCGCGCCCACCGGCACGGCCAGGACCGCGCCGGCCGCCGCGCGCTCGGCGACGTCCGGCCAGGACAGGTCCGCGAGCCGCACGATCAGCGCCCGAACCCGGCGAGGGGGTTCTCGTCGCAGGCCCGCTCCGGCGGGCGGCGCATCCCGATGGTGACCGGGACCGGGCGCCGCCGGTGGGAGTGGTCCAGCGACGGCTTCGGGACGCTCCCCGCCGCAACCCCGGCCAACGCGAGCTCGCCGTGGCCGCGTACGCACTCCGGGTCCGGGCCGTCCAGCGGCAGGCCGGTGAAGAACTTCGCCGCCATGCACCCGCCGCGGCAGGCGTCGAACGCCGAACACGACGTGCAGGCGCCGCCGCTCTGCGGGCTCCGCAACGACGTGAACAGCTCGGATTCCCGCCACACACTGGTGAATCCGCCACCGCCGCGGACATTGCCGGCGAGGAAGGTGTCGTGGATGGCGAACGGGCACGCGTAGACGTCGCCGACCGGGTCGACCAGGCACACCACCCGCCCGGCGCCGCACAGGTTCAGCCCCGGCAGCCCGCCGTCGCCGTAGCCGGCGAGGTGGAAGAACGAGTCGCCGGTCAGCACGTTCTCGCCGTGGGCGACCAGCCAGTCGTAGAGCTCGCGCTGCTGGGCGGCGGTCGGGTGCAGCTCGTCCCAGGTGTCGGCGCCGCGGCCGGACGGGCGCAGCCGGGTGATCCGCAGCTGGGCGCCGTAGCGGTCGGCGATGGCCTGGAACTCGTCGAGCTGGCCGACGTTGTGGCGCGTCATCACCACGGAGATCTTGAAGTTCTCGAAGCCGGCGTCGGCGAGGTTGCCCATCGCGCGGATCGCGGTGTCGTAGGAGCCGGGGCCGCGGACGTGGTCGTTGACCTCGGCGGTGGCGCCGTCGAGGGAGATCTGGACGTCGACGTAGTCGCTGCCGGCCAGGCGCCGCGCCACGTGGGGGGTGATCTTGATGCCGTTGGTGGAGAACTTGACCCCGACGTGGTGCTCGGTGGCGTAGTCGACGAGCTCCCAGAAGTCGGGGCGGACGGTGGGTTCGCCGCCGCCGATGTTGACGTAGAAGACCTGCATGCGCTCGAACTCGTCGATCAGCGCCTTGCACTCGGCGGTGCTGAGCTCGCGCGGGTCCCGCCGTCCTGAGGAGGACAGGCAGTGCACGCAGGAAAGGTTGCAGGCGTAGGTCAGTTCCCAGGTGAGGCAGATGGGCGCGTCGAGCCCGTACTGGAATTCGTCCACAAGGGACATCAGAGACTCCTCGGCTGGATCATGCGCGACTCGGCCAGTGCGGCCAGCGCCGCGCGGTACCTCGGCAGCTCCCCGGCGCCGACGCCGGCTTCGGCGCAGGCCGCCCGCGCGTCCGGGTGCCGGGCGAGGCCGCGGACGACGTCCAGGAGTGTCGGGTTCTTCAGGAAGGAAAGCCGGCGGGTGCCGAAGTGGTACAGCAGGGCGCCGAACCGCTCGGGCCGGATCGAGACCCGGTCGTCGAGGCGCCACGCGCCGTCCAGGTCGAAACCCGCCGGCGAGTCCTCAGTAGACACCGCACATGCCGTCGATGGAGACCTCTTCGACCAGGAGCTCCTCCGTGAGGACCTCGTCGGTCGCGGCGGGTTCGGTGGTGGTGGGGTGCTCGGTCATCCTGGCTCCTTCGGCAGTGATGATTTTCGACACTGAGTGTCGAATAGAGCGGAGAGTAGTGTCACCCCGTGTCGATAATCAAGGCTCTGGAGGGAACGGCACCCGGATGACCGATGACGTGCTCGCCCGGCCCGCGAACCGCCGGGGGCGCCCGCCGGGCACCAGCGCCCGGGAACTCGAGGTCGCCGCGCTGCGGCTGTTCGGCGAGCAGGGCTTCCACGAGACGACCGTCGACCAGATCGCCGCCGCGGCCGGCGTCAGCAGGCGGACGTTCTTCCGCTACTACGACGCCAAGGCCGACGTGCTCTGGAACGAGTTCGACACCGAGGTCGAGACGATCCGGGCCCTGCTCGCCGAGATGCCGGCGGACCTGCCGGTGCTGGAGGCGGTGCGCCGCGCGGTGCTCGAGGCCAACCACTACCGCGCCGACGACGTGCCGGAGCTGCGCCGGCGGATGACCTTGCTGAGCACCGTGCCGGACCTCGTCGCCAGCGCGGCGGTCCACTACGACGCGTGGGAGCGCGCGGTGAGCGCGTTCGTCGCCCGCCGCTCCGGGCAGCCGGAGGACTCGCTGTACCCGCTGGTGGTGGGGCGCGCGGTGCTCGCGGCCTGCCGCGCGGCCTACGACCGCTGGTCCGCCCGTGCCGACGCCGACCTGACGGTGTATCTGGACGCGGCGCTGCGGGCGCTCGCGGCCGGGCTCACCGATGACGTGCTGGGGATGGAGCCGGACCCGCTGCCGGGCTGAACGGTCTCGGACGACGCGCGGTCCCGTCGGGCACCGCCGCTGGCGGTGAGCGCTGGCTTGTTCTAGCATCTGTAGAACAATGCTACTGCGACTGGACGACCGGGACACCTCCCCGCTGCACGAGAAGATCGCCGCAGGACTGCGGCGCGCGCTCGCGGCGGGGGAGGTCGCCGTCGGTGAGCGGCTGCCGGCCGCTCGCGAGCTGGGCGCGTCCCTCGGCGTCAACATGCACACCGTGCTGCGCGCCTACGCCCAGCTCGCGGACGAGGGCCTGGTCGTCATGCGGCGCGGGCGCGGGGTGACCGTGGCCGCGGGGCCGGACCGGGCCGGGCTGCACCACCGGATCCGGGCGCTGGTCGACGAGGCGCGGCGGCTCGGGATCGAGCGGGAGGAGTTGGTCACCATGATCAGGGAGGCTCGATGAGGTCCGCCGTCACGCGGCACGGGATCCCGGCGGTGGTCCTGCTCGCGATGGTCGTGCCGGCGCTCGTCCTGGCGCCGCGGCTGCCCGACCCCATCGCCGTGCACTGGGGGTGGGGCGGGGCACCCGACGGCCACGCGCCGTGGTGGCTGGTCACCGCGGGCGCGGCGGTGTTCTGGGGCGTGGCGTGGGTGGTGGTGGCCCGGAACGCGTCGGCTGCGCCCGGGGTCTACGGCCTCGGCGGCGTGTTCCTGGCCGCGCATTCGTTGGGGTTGTGGGCCAATCTCGACGCGACGTCGTGGGAGCGCGCCCGGCCCGTGACGTGGTCCCTGGCTCTCGGCATCGCCGTGACCGGCCTGGTGGCGGCCGCGGTGGGCTGGTGGCTTGCGCCCGGGAAACCGCCCGAGGCGGCGCTTTCGGGAACCGCGCCCTCCGCCGGCCTCCGTCCGGGCGAAGAAGCCGTCTGGTCCGGGACGGCGCACAACTTCGTCGTGCTCGCCATCGCGCCGGTCGCCGCCGCTGTCGCCGCGGTGTTCGGGAGGGTGGGCGTGTGGTGGGCCGGGCTGCTGGTTTCGCTCGTGGCGCTGATGTTCTCCACCGTGCGGGTGCTCGTCGGGCCGGCCGGGGTACGCGTGTGCCTCGGCCTGCTCGGCTGGCCACGCCGGACCCTGGACTACGACGAGATCGCCGAAGCGGGCTCCGACCGGGTCGTGCCGCTGGCGTACGGCGGCTGGGGCTGGCGGCGCCGCCCGGGCCGCACTGCGGTCGTGGTCCGCGCGGGGGACGGCCTGGTGCTGCGGCTTCGGTCCGGGGGCACGTTCCTCGTCACCGTCGACGACGCGCGCACGGCCGCGGGGCTCGTCAACGACTACGTCTCCCGGCACCGGTCGCCGGCCTCGTAGCCGTTACCAGTCGCCGGCGGCGAGGACGCCGGGCAGGCCTTCGGTCAGCATCCGGCGCCGGACCCGGTGCAGCAGCCGGGCCATGAAGAACCCGCCGGCGCCGCGGAAGCCCGTGTGCCGGTAGGTGAGCCGGGTCCCGGTCGCCGTCTCGTCGAGCTGGCAGGTCACGGTGCTGGGCGGGTCGGTTTCCTGGTTGCGCCAGCTGAAGCTGAGCAGTTCGGGTGTGTCGGCCGCGAGGATTTCGCAGCGGACGATGCCGCGGTCGTCCGCGTCACGGCGGCGGCGGTCACCGGGCTGTGGAGCGTCTACGCGCTGAGTCTCCAGCGGCACCAGTCGAAAGGGGCGGCCCGGGAGGTCCGCGCGGACCTCGCCCGGACGGCGGACGCGCTGAGGCACGGACTCTGACCGGCGGCGAACCGCCCGCGCCGGCCGCCGGAGCGGCGCAGGACTCCGGAAGTGGTCCGTTGGCTGCTTGTCGCCCGATGGGGTGACTGCTTACAGTTTTCCTCCGGTTTTCCGAGGTTCCCGGGGAGGAAGCATGCACGCCAGACGTCGGTCGATCCGGTTCAGCGGCAGGGAAGTCACCATCAGCGCGGCCCTCAAGGACGGCTTGTTCGGCAACGACCGCAAGCACACCTTCAACGTCAGCCGGATCAAGGACATCAGCAACTCCGAGCCCGGCTTCTCCCGCCCCGGCCGCCTGACGTTCACCGTCGAAGGCGCCTCCACCGAGGTCGTGGAGAACCCCGCCAGCGGCGGTGACCGGGTGGACATGAACACGTTCTGTTACAACAGCCTCGACACCGGGCAGGTCCGCAAGCTCGTCGCGGAGATCAAGAAGGCCATGGGCACGTCCTAGCGTCGCGCGTTGCCGCGCGACACCAGCCGTACCCGTTGCGCTCCGAGGCGGCGAAGCTATACCGTGAGCAAACTAGAACAGGTTATAGTTTGTGGCGGGCCGGACCGAGGAGCGGACATGGCGAAGAAGGCGCCGCGCGGCGACGAAGCCGACTACGTCGTCGTCGGGTCGGGGAGCTCGGGGGCGGCGATCGCGGGGCGGCTGGCGCAGTCCGGGGCCAGCGTGATCGTCCTCGAAGCCGGGAAGAGCGACGAGCGGCTGCTGATCAAGAAGCCCGGGCTGGTGGGCCCGATGCACGCGGTGCCCCAGCTCAAGAAGCCGTTCGACTGGGGCTACTACGGCGTGCCGCAGAAACACGTTCTCGATCGCCGGATGCCGGTGCCGCGCGGCAAGGTCGTCGGCGGGTCCAGCTCCATCAACGGCATGGTCTACGTCCGAGGCAACCGCGCCAACTTCGACTCCTGGGCCGCCGAGGGCAACACCGGCTGGGACGCCGACAGCGTCAACGCCGCCTACAAGCGGATGGAGGACTTCGAGGACGGCGAGAACGCGTTCCGCGGCGCGGGCGGGCCGATCCGGGTCACCCGCGCCAGGAACCCGCAGGAAGGGTCGCTGCAGTTCGTCGACGCCACCGCCGACGCGCTCGGCTGCAAGATCCTCGACGACTACAACGCCGAGTCCCAGGAGGGCGTCAGCCGGATGCAGCAGAACGCTGCCGACGGCCTCCGCTACAGCGCCTCCCGCGGCTACCTCCACCACCTCGCCCCGCCGACGCTCCAGCTCCAGTCCGGAGTGCTCGTGAAGAAGGTCCTCTTCGACAACGGCCGTGCGGTCGGCGTCGAGGTCGCCGACGGCCGGGGGAGCCGCGTCGTCCGCGCCGGCAAGGAGGTCATCCTCTCGGCCGGGTTCGCCGGGTCCGCCCAGCTGCTCATGCTGTCCGGGATCGGCCACGCCGAGCACCTCGGGAAACACGGCATCGACGTGCTCGCCGACCTGCCCGTCGGCGACAACATGCACGACCACATGTTCCACGCGCTGACGTTCCACGTGTCCTCCAGCAAGAACAAGGGCTCGGCACCGTACTTCGCGCGCGGCCTGGCCCGCGAGCTGCTGAAGCCCGGCACCACGTTCCTGGCCAACTCGGTCTTCGAGGCGGTCGCGTTCCTCAAGACGTCCCAGGCCGACGCCGTGCCCGACCTCCAGCTGCACCTCCTGCCGTGGGCGTACGTGTCGCCCAACCAGGACGCGCCGATCCGCCACGACGTCGACAAGCGCCCCGCGCTGACCGTGCTGTCGACGCTGATCTACCCGAAGAGCCGCGGCACGCTGCGGCTCGCTTCGGCCGATCCCACGGCCGCGCCGCTGATCGACTTCCAGTACCTCTCCGATCCGGCCGACCTCGAAGTGCTCGCCGAAGGTTCGGAGATGGTCCGCGAGATCTTCGCGTCGAAGGCGTTCAAGGGCGCGGTGAAGGAGGAGATCCACCCGGGCAAGGACCTGCGCGGCCAGGAGCTGCGCGACGCGATCCTCAACCGCGCGACGTCGGTCTACCACGGCGTCGGCACCTGCCGGATGGGCGTCGACGAGCTCGCCGTCGTCGGCCCCGACCTGAAGGTGCGCGGCGTCGAGGGCCTGCGGGTCTGTGACGCCTCGATCATGCCGTCGATCACCGGCGGCAACACCAACGCGCCCGCCATCATGATCGGCGAGATGGGCGCGCAGCTCGTCCTGGGAAAGTGAGCGGACCATGACCGTGACCCCGCTCGAACTCACCCGCCCGGCCTCGGTGACCGACGCGTTCCTGCGGCAGCTGGTCGCCCGCGTGCCGGGTTCGTCCGGCGAGACCTGGAAGCTCACCGAGGTCTACACCGGCGAGGCGCTCGTCGAGCTGCCGCAGTCGACCCCGGCCGACATCGAGCAGGCGTTCGCCGTCGCCCGCGAGGCCCAGCGGAAGTGGGCCGCCACACCGCTCAAGCAGCGGCTGGCGGTGTTCAAGCGGGCGCACGCGCTCTTCGTCGACCGCGCGCGGGCCGTCGCCGACCTCATCCAGGTCGAGAGCGGCAAGAACCGGCGGATGGCGATCGAGGAGACCTGCGACCCCGCCATGGTGATGAGCCACTACCTGCGGCGGGCCGCCAGGCTGCTGGCGCCGGTCAAGCGTGGCGGGCCGGTGCCGCTGCTGACGTCGTCGACCGAGGTCCGGCAGCCGAAGGGGGTCGTCGGCATCATCGCGCCGTGGAACTTCCCGTTCGCCACCGGCATTTCCGACGCGATCCCGGCGCTGATGGCCGGCAACGCCGTGGTCCTGAAGCCGGACAACAAGACGGCACTGTCCCCGCTCTACGGCATCCGGATGCTGGAGGAGGCCGGCCTGCCGAAGGGCCTGTTCCAGGTCGTCTGCGGCGAGGGTCCCGACGTCGGCCCGACGCTCATCGACCAGGCCGACTACGTGATGTTCACCGGCTCCACGGCCACCGGGCGGGTGATCGGCGAGCGGGCCGGGCGCAACCTCATCGGCTGCTGCCTGGAACTCGGCGGCAAGAACCCGATGATCGTCCTCGACGACGCCGACATCTCCGAAGCCGTACAGGGTGCGATCTTCGGCGCGTTCGGCAACACGGGCCAGATCTGCATGCACATCGAGCGGATCTACCTGCCGGAGTCACGCTACGACGAGTTCAAGGACGCCTTCGTGGCGGCCGCGAAGGCGCTGGACGTCCGGGCAGCCTACGACTTCGGGCCCGACATGGGTTCGCTCGTCTCGCCCGACCACATGCGCCGCGTCAAGGAGCACGTCGACGACGCCGTCGCGAAGGGCGCGACCGTGCTCTGCGGCGGCAAGCCGCGTCCCGACCTCGGGCCCGCGTTCTTCGAGCCGACGATCCTCGAAGGCGTCACGAAGGACATGGTCTGCGGCGTCACCGAAACCTTCGGTCCCGTCATCGCGCTGCACAAGTACCGCACGGTCGACGAAGCCGTCGAGCTGGCCAACGACACCGACTACGGCCTCAACGCGTCGGTCTGGAGCCGCGACATCGCCGCGGCGCGGGCGGTCGCGGCGCGGCTGGAGTCCGGCAACGTGAACGTCAACGACATCCTCGCGACGGCGTTCGCCGCCAAGGGGACGCCGTCCGGAGGGGTGAAGAGCTCCGGGGTCGGCGCCCGCCACGGCGACCAGGGCCTGCTCAAGTACACCGACGGGCAGAACCTGGCGGTGCTGAAGAAGCAGGTCATGGGCCCGCGGCCCGGACAGGGCTACGAAAAGTACGTCGAGAGCATGCTGTCCGGGCTGAAGCTCATGCGAAAGCTGCGGATCCGGTAGTGCTCAGTTGAGCTTCCGGGTGTCGGCGGGCAGGCCGCCGCCGGCGTAGACGTCTTCGGCGAGCTTGGCCAGCGCGGTCAGGGCGACGTTCTGGCTCCACGGGCCGTAGGACACGCGCGAGACACCGAGCTCCTGCGCGCGCTTGAGGGGGATCGAGCCGGGGATGCCGATGAGGTTGATCTTGCGTTCGCCGAGTTCTTCGACGAGCCGGGCGACCTGGGCCTCGTCCAGCTTGCCGGGCACGAAGAAGTTGGACGCGCCGGCATCGAGATACGCGCGGCCGCGGGTGATGGCCTCGGTCAGCGCGGTCTCGGGGTCGGTCTTGAGGAAGGCGTCGGTGCGGGCGTTGAGCACGAAGTCGACCCCGGCCTTCTGCGCGGCTTCGACGGCGGCTTCGACCGCCTTCACGGCTTCGCCCAGGGGCTTCATCCGGTCTTCGAGGTTGGCGCCGACGGCCCCGGCCTCGATGGCCCGGGCGATGGTGCCGCCGGGATCGCCGTAGCCGGCTTCGAGGTCGGCGGTGACGGGCAGGTCGCCCGCCGTCCGCACGATCAGCGCGACCTCGGCGATCATCTCGTCGCGCGGGATCTTTTCGCCGTCCGGGTAGCCGCGCGAGGCGGCGATGCCGTGGCTGGGAGTGGCGAGCGCGTGCGTGCCGGGCGTCTCGGCGACGACCTTGGCGGTGATGGCGTCCCAGACGTTGACGACGAGCAGCAGCTCGGGCGCGGCGTGCAGCTCCTGCAGCCGGGTGGCCTTTTCGGCGGTGGAGGTCATGCCGCCCAATCTAGGGCCGCCGGCCGATCTTCGCTTCAGCCGTCGACCAGGAGTCCGCGCAGTGGTCCCTGCAACCGCCCCGCCCGCCGGGACACCCCGGGCAGCAGCACCAGCCGGTGGGTCCGGTGCTCGCCCCGGCGTTCCCGCTCCGCCTGCTCCTCGGCCACCGGCCGCCAGAGGTGGTCGACGACGTCCGCCGGGTCGCCGTCCACCTCGCCCACGTCCCGGCCGAGGTGCTCGGCCCACAGACGCAGCCGCGTCGAGCGGGCCAGCTCGTGGTCGTCGGTCGCGATGTTGACCTCGGTGTCGTTGAACAGCGAGTGCTCGTTGAGGTTCGCCGACCCGACGGTCAGCCACTCGTCGTCCACGATGCCGACCTTCGCGTGCACGTACACGGGGGAGGAGGCGTCCCCGTCGTGCGCGCTGATCGTCGCCGCGAGCAGGCGTCCGTTGCCGCCGTCGGCGTCGACGAGCCGGCCCAGCTGACCGCGGGTGGTGTCGGCGCCGTTGCTCGGCTTGCGCGGCAGCAGCAGGACCATGCGGAACCGGTCGTCCGGCGGAGTGCGCAGCTTGTCGATGAGCACCTCGGCGATCTCGGGCGACCACAGGAACTGGTTCTCCAGGTAGACGAGCCGGCGCGCCGACCGCAGCGCCCGCAGGTAGCCGTCGAGGATCGTGAACTCGCCCTTCGGCGCGAAGTCGTAGGTGCTGTTCGGCACCGTGCGCAGCAGCTGGACGCGGCTGCCGCCGGCCGGCCCGGGCACGCTCGGTTCCGGCAGGTCCTCGTCCGCCACCTCCGTCCACCGCCGCCGGAAGTGGTCCGCGACGTCGGCGACGACCGGTCCTTCGAGCCGGGACGCCAGGTCGTGCCAGCCGATCGGCCGCGGCGGGTGGTCCGGGCTGTCGTGGCGGTCGCCCTCCAGCGCGGTGAAGTCGACGCCGCCCACGAACGCGACCGCGTCGTCGACGATCACGAGCTTTTCGTGGTGGCAGTGCATGGTCCGCTCGCGGGAGTCCAGCACGCAGCGCACGGCCGAGCCGTCGGTGAGCTTCCGCTGCTCCCGCTGCGCGAGGCCCCGCGTCGGCTTGAACGCCGGGACCGGCGGCCCGGCCCACAGCAGCACCCGCACGTCGACGCCCCGGTCGGCGGTCTCGGCGAGCAGCTCCCGCAGGCTGAGGGCACCGGGCTCGCGCGTCAGTCGGAAGTCGGCGCTCGCGTGCCAGTTGGCGATGTGCACGTGGGACTTCGCCCGCCGGATGGCGTCCTCGATCGCCGGCAGCACCTCTTCGCCGTCGATCAGCACCTCGACGTGGTTGCCGTCGCGGACCGCGGCCCGGCCGCCGAACCGGTCGCCGCCGGGCTCGAGCACGTCACCCCAGCCGAGGTCGCGCAGCCGTCTCCGGTGGTGCGCGCACAGGACGTGCTCGAGCCCGTCGCCCAGTCGTTCGTCCACCTTGTCCAGGAAAGAGTGAAACGTCGTCACCCGTCCCATGGCACTACAGATCGGCGCGGTTCGCCGATCGAGTGGCTCAGCGGGCGCCGCGGAGGGTGGCGCGGCCGGCGTACCGGGCCTCGGCGCCGAGCTCCTCCTCGATGCGGATGAGCTGGTTGTACTTGGCGGTGCGGTCGGAGCGGGACAGCGATCCGGTCTTGATCTGGCCGCAGCCCGTGGCGACGGCGAGGTCGGCGATCGTGGTGTCCTCGGTTTCGCCGGAGCGGTGGGACATCACGACCGAGTAGCCCGCCTTGTGCGCGGTGTCGACGGTGAGCAGCGTTTCGGTGAGCGTGCCGATCTGGTTGACCTTGACCAGGATCGAGTTGGCGATCCCGCGGTCGATCCCGTCCCGCAGCAGCTTGACGTTGGTGCAGAAGACGTCGTCGCCGACGAGCTGCACCCGGTCGCCGATGCCGTCGGTGAGCTGCTTCCAGCCGTCGTAGTCGTCCTGCGCGAGGCCGTCCTCGATGGAGACGATCGGGAACCGCGTGGTCAGCTCGGCGAGGTAGGCGACGTGCTCCTCGACGCTGCGCTTGCGGCCCTCGCCGCGGTAGTCGTAGACGCCGTCGGCGTAGAACTCCGACGCGGCCGGGTCGAGCAGCAGCGCGATGTCCTCGCCGGGGGTGTAGCCGCTTTCCTCGATCGCGCGGACGACGAACTCGAGCGCTTCGTCGGCCGAGGCGAGGTTGGGTGCGAAACCGCCTTCGTCGCCGACGTTCGTGCCGTGCCCGGCCTTCTTCAGCGACGCGCGCAGCGTGTGGAACACCTCCGAGCCCATCCGCACGGCCTCGGCGAAGGTCTCCGCGCCGACCGGGCCGATCATGAACTCCTGGAAGTCGATCGGGTTGTCGGCGTGCGCGCCGCCGTTGACGATGTTCATCATCGGCATCGGCAGCTGGTGGGCGAAGACGCCACCGACGTAGCGGTAGAGCGGCAGCGTGTTCGCCGCCGCGGCCGCCTTCGCGACGGCCAGGGAGATCCCGAGCGTGGCGTTCGCGCCGACCCGGGCCTTGTTCGCCGTCCCGTCGGCCGCGATCAGCGCGGCGTCGACCTCGGCCTGCGCTTCGGCGTTCAGCCCGACGACCGCTTCGGCGAGTTCGGTGTTGACCGCGGTGACGGCCTTGCGCACGCCCTTGCCGTGGTAGCGTGCCGGGTCGCCGTCGCGGAGCTCGACCGCTTCCCGCGTGCCGGTGGAGGCACCCGACGGAACGGCGGCCCGGCCCAGCGAGCCGTCTTCCAGCACGACGTCCACCTCGACGGTCGGGTTGCCCCGGCTGTCGAGCACCTCGCGACCACGAACACGGGCGATTGCCGTCATCTCAGCTCCTCGAAGAATTCCCCAGGGGCGCCGGCGGCGCTGCCGTGCGCGGGTCCGGGACGGAGGCTAGCAGAGGGTGTCTGAATCGATAAGGCCTATTTCACCTCGGTACTCGCTCGCGGCGGGGAGGACGTCAGGAGCCGAGCGTGGGCAGGAAGGCGGGGGCCCGGCGTGCCGGGGCGGCGCGTTCGAACGCCGCGGCGAAGGCGAGCACGCGGGCGTCGGCCCAGCGGCCGGCGAAGAACGAAACGCCGATCGGCAGCGGACCCGCGAACCCGGCCGGGACCGACACGTTCGGGTAGCCCGCGACGGCCGCCGGGGTCGACGAGCCGAGGACGAACGCGTCGCCGGTGGCGTAGTCCGTCTTCCACGCCGGGCTGTTGGTGGGCGCGACGATCGCGTCCAGGTGCAGCCGGGAAAGCGTTTCGTCGATCGACCGCTGCGCCAGCGAAGTGGCCGTCGCCCGCTGCTGCCGGTACGTCGGATCGTGCGGCCCGGGCGCGGCCGCGGCCTGCTCGAACAGCTCCTGGCCGAACTTCGACAGCTCCACCGGGTCGCGCCGGTCGAAGGCGATCAGCTCGTCGAGCGTGGCGGGGTGGCCCGGCCGGTGCGTGAGGTAGGCGTTCAGGTCGCGCTTGAACTCGGTGAGCAGCGCGGGCGTCTCGGCCGCGCCGATCCGGTCCTGGTACGGCAGGTCGACGTCGACCACCGTCGCCCCGCGGGCGGTCAGCGTCCGGACGGCGTCCCCGACGACCCGGTCGACGTCGGCGTCCAGGCCGGCCAGCCGCCAGACACCGATCCGGGCCCCGCGCAGGGCACCCGGGTGCAGGAGCGCCGCGTAGTCCTGCGGCTGCCCGGCGGGAATCGCCGCCGTCGCGGGGTCGGCCGGGTCGCGGCCCTGCAGCACGGACAGCGTGACGGCGGCGTCGACGACGTGGCGCGCCATCGGCCCGGCGGTGTCCTGCTCCGCGGAGATCGGCACGACGCCGGTCCGGCTGACGAGCCCGAGCGTCGGCTTCTCGCCGACGACGTCGTTGGCGCCGGCCGGGCAGACGATCGAGCCGTCGGTTTCGGTGCCGATCGCGACCTGGGCCAGCGTGGCGGCCACGGCGGCGCCGGAGCCCGAGGACGAGCCGCACGGGTTGCGGTCGAGGACGTAGGGGTTGTTCGTCTGGCCGCCGATCCCGGACCAGCCCGACGTCGAATGCGTCGACCGGAAGTTGGCCCACTCGGAGAGGTTGGTCTTGCCGAGGATGACGGCGCCCCCGCGCTGCAGCCGGTCGACCAGCGCCGCGTCGGCGGCCGGGCGGCTGCGCGGCAGGCCTCGCGACCCCGCGGTCGCCGGCTGCGCGTGGGTGTCGATGTTGTCCTTGAGCAGCACCGGAATCCCGTCCAGCCGGCCGAGCGAGTGGTGCGCGCGGCGGCGGGCGTCGCTGGCGGCGGCGGCGCGCAGCGCGCCCGGGTCGACGGCGAGCACCGAGCGGACCTTGCCGTCGAGGGCGTCGATGCGGTGCAGGTAGGCCGTCGTCAGCCGGACGGCGGTGAGGCCACCGTGGTCCATCCGCTGCTGGAGTTCGGGGATGGTGGCCGCGTCCAGGTCGAAACCCAGGCCGGTGTCGGCGGCGGCGGGGACCGGGGCCAGGAGGGAACCGGCGAGGACGACGAGCACGGCGGCCGAGCGCAGGCGATTCACGGCGTCCATCGGACTCCTGAACGCGGCGGTGGTCAACCCCCCGTTGGTCGGGCGCCTCTGTCCACAAGGGACTCGATACCGGGCGGAAGGCTCGCGCGGTCGGCCACGAACCCGACGATCGCGGTGCGCAGCGCCCGGACGGCCCGCGTCGGCTCGATCTCCTTGCGGTAGGCCAGCTGCACGATCCGGGTCATGCCGGCTTCCGGTGCGAAGCGCGTCATCAGGAACCGTTCACCCGCGACGGTGCTCGGCACGACCGCGGACCCGACGCCGGCGCGCACCAGCTCCAGCACGGCGTCCATCTCACCGCCCTCGATCGCGAACGACGGCTCGAACCCGGCCGCGCGGCAGGCGTTGACCGTCGCTTCCCGGACGTCGTAGCCGCGGCGGAACATCACCAGGGGGACGTCCGCGAGCTCGTGGACGGCGAGCCGGGCGCCCGCGTGCGGCACCGGCGCGTCCGTGGGGGAGATCACGACGAGCTCCTCCAGCAGCAGGGGCGTCGCCGCCAGGTGGGGGTCGCCCGCGGTCCGCGCACCGGCCAGCAGCGCCAGGTCCAGCGCGCCTTCGGCCAGCCGCTGCCGGAGGTCGCCCGACCCGCTTTCGTGCAGCTCCAGCTGAATGCCCGGGTACCGGCGGCGGAACGCCGACAGCATCGCGGGCAGCAGGCCCGTGCACAGGCTCGGTGGCGCGCCGAGCCGCACGCGGCCCCGGTCCAGCTCGTCCAGTTCGCGGATCGCGAGCCGCGCGGATTCGGTCTCCGCCAGGATCCGCCGCGCGATCGGCAGCAGGACTTCGCCGGCCTCCGTGAGCGAGACGTTGCCGCGGATCCGGTGGAACAGCGGCGCGCCCAGGTCGTGCTCGAGCGTGCGGATCTGCTGCGACAGCGAGGGTTGCGCGACCCGCATCTCCTCGGCGGCGCGGGTGAAGTGCCGGTGCTCCGCGACGGCGACGAAGTAGGCGAGCTGGTGCAGCTGCATCCCTCGATGATAGCCGTTGGCTATCGAGTGCAGAGTCATGATGTCTTTGACCTCTGATGGGGGTGCTCCTACCGTCGGTCGGGTGGCAAACGATCTCGCGGTGCGGCGGCGCCGCTCGACCTTCCGCCAGTTCTGGGATTCGACGATCGGCAAGAAGATCGTCATGGCGGTCAGCGGCGCGCTCCTGCTCGCGTTCGTGTTCGCGCACATGGTCGGCAACCTCAAGACGTTCCTCGGCGCCGTCGACCTCAACCACTACGCGCACTGGCTGCGCACGATCGGCGAACCGGTCCTGCCCTACGCCTGGTTCCTCTGGATCCAGCGCGTCGTCCTGCTCGTGGCGCTGGTCCTGCACGTCACGGCGGCGGTGCAGCTGGTCCGGCGCGACCTGCGGGCGCGCCCGGTGCGCTACGTCCACCGGCGCCCGGTGCGCGCGACCTTCGCGGTGCGCACGATGCGCTGGGGCGGCGCGACACTGGCGGTGTTCGTCGTCTGGCACATCCTCGACTTCACCGTGGGCACGGTGAACCGCGACTTCGTACCGGGCGACCCGTACCACAACCTCGTCGCGGACTTCCAGGTCTGGTGGGTGAACCTGATCTACCTCGTGGCCCTGGTCATGCTCGGCCTGCACATCCACCACGGCTTCGCCAGTGCCGCGCGCACCCTCGGCGTCACCAGCGCGAAGCGGGAACGGGCGATCAAGATCTTCGGCAGCACGACGGCGGTCGTGATCGCGGGCGGCTACGCGCTCGTCCCGGTCGCGGTCATGACGGGACTGGTGGACTGATGAGCGACTACCGCACCGGCGACCCGATCGCCGACACCAAGGCGCCCGCCGTTGCGCTGGAGAACCGGTGGGACGAACGGAAGTTCGCCGCGAAGCTGGTGAACCCGGCGAACCGGCGCAAGCACCGCGTGATCGTGGTGGGCACCGGGCTGGCCGGCGGGTCGGCCGGGGCGACGCTGGCCGAGCAGGGTTACCACGTGGTGCAGTTCTGCTTCCAGGACTCGCCCCGGCGGGCGCATTCGGTCGCGGCGCAGGGCGGGATCAACGCGGCGAAGAACTACCGCAACGACGGCGATTCGGTGTACCGGCTGTTCTACGACACGGTGAAAGGCGGCGACTTCCGGTCGCGGGAGTCCAACGTGTACCGGCTGGCGCAGGTGTCGGCGCAGATCATCGACCAGGCCGTGGCCCAGGGGGTGCCGTTCGCGCGGGAGTACGGCGGCCTGCTCGACACGCGCTCGTTCGGCGGCGTGCAGGTGCAGCGGACGTTCTACGCGCGCGGCCAGACGGGGCAGCAGCTGCTGATCGGCGCCTACCAGGCGTTGTCCCGCCAGATCGACGCGGGCAACGTCGAGCTGCACCCGCGGACGGAGATGCTCGACCTGGTCGTCGTCGACGGACGGGCGCGCGGCATCGTCGCGCGCGACCTCGTCACCGGGGCGATCGAGACGCACCTCGCCGACGCCGTCGTCCTCGCGACCGGCGGCTACGGCAACGTCTTCTACCTGTCCACCAACGCCAAGGGCTCGAACGCCACCGCGATCTGGCGGGCGCACAAACGCGGTGCGTACTTCGCGAACCCGTGCTTCACCCAGATCCACCCGACGTGCATCCCGCGCTCGGGGGAGCACCAGTCGAAGCTGACGCTGATGAGCGAGTCGCTGCGCAACGACGGCCGGATCTGGGTGCCGAAGCGGAAGGGCGACACGCGCCCGCCCGCGGAGATCCCCGAGGACGAGCGCGACTACTACCTCGAGCGGCTGTACCCGAGCTTCGGCAACCTGGTGCCGCGGGACATCGCGTCGCGCGCGGCGAAGAACGTGTGCGACGCGGGGCTGGGCGTCGGGCCCGGCGGCCTGGGCGTCTACCTGGACTTCGCCGACGCGATCGAGCGCATGGGCCGCCCGGCGATCGAAGCCCGCTACGGCAACCTCTTCGACATGTACCAGCGCATCACGGCGGAGGACCCCTACCGGACGCCGATGCGGATCTACCCGGCCATCCACTACACGATGGGCGGGCTGTGGGTGGACTACGACCTGCAGAGCACGATCCCCGGGCTGTTCGTCATCGGCGAGGCCAACTTCTCCGACCACGGCGCCAACCGGCTCGGCGCGTCGGCGCTGATGCAGGGTCTCGCCGACGGCTACTTCGTGCTCCCGGCCACCCTCAACGACTACCTCGGCGGGACCCGGCTGGACGAGGTCTCCCCGGGCCACGACGAGGTCACGCGGGTGGAAACCGAGGTGCGCGACCGGATCTCGCGGCTGCTTTCGGTCCGGGGGACACGGTCTGTCGACTCGTTCCACCGCGAACTCGGCCTGCTGATGTGGGACCACTGCGGGATGTCCCGCAGCCGCGAAGGACTGCGCAAGGCTCTGGACCGGATCCCGGAGCTGCGCGCGGAGTTCTGGCGGGACGTCCGCATCCCCGGCGCCGCGGCGGAGCTGAACCAGGAGCTGGAGAAGGCGAACCGGGTGGCGGACTTCCTGGAGCTGGCCGAGCTGCTGCTGATCGACGCGCTCGCGCGGGAGGAGTCCTGCGGCGGGCACTTCCGCGAAGAACACCAGACCCCGGACGGCGAGGCGCAACGCGACGACGAGCACTTCTCGTACGTCGCCGCGTGGGAGTACGGCGAGAAACCCGTGCTGCACCGCGAAGACCTCACTTTCGAGCACGTCCACCCGACCCAGCGGAGCTACACATGAAACTCACCGTCCGCATCTGGCGGCAGGCCGGCCCGGCCACCGAGGGCCGGCTGGTGTCCTACCCGGTCGACGACGTCAGCCCGGACATGTCCTTCCTCGAAATGCTGGACGTGCTGAACCAGGAGCTGATCGCGCACGGCGAGGAACCGGTGGCCTTCGACCACGACTGCCGCGAGGGCATCTGCGGCTCGTGCGGCGTCGTGATCAACGGGCAGGTGCACGGACCCGAGCGCACGACATCCTGTCAGCTGCACATGCGGTCCTTCGCCGACGGCGACGTGGTGGACGTGGAACCTTGGCGCGCCAAGGGGTTCCCGGTGATCAAGGACCTGGTGGTGGACCGGTCGGCGCTGGACCGGATCGTCCAGGCGGGCGGGTACGTCAGCGCCCCGACGGGCAGTGCCCCGGACGCGCACGCGACCCCGGTCCCCAAGCCGGACGCGGACCTGGCGTTCGACAACGCGACGTGCATCGGCTGCGGCGCCTGCGTCGCGGCGTGCCCCAACGGCTCGGCGACGCTGTTCACGGCGGCGAAGGTGACCCATCTGAGCCTGCTGCCGCAGGGGCAGCCGGAGCGGGCCCGCCGGGTGCTGGACATGGTGGACACGATGGACGCGGAGGGGTTCGGCGGGTGCACGAACACCGGCGAGTGCGTGGCGGCGTGCCCGAAGGGGATCCCGTTCGCGAGCATCGCGAGTCTCAACCGGGAGTTCCGGAAGGCGAGCCGCACCGGCCGCGGCTGAGCGGCTCGCCCCCGGGGGGTTCAGCGTTTGAGCGTGAAGGTGAAATCGCCGGACAGCTTGCCGCTCAGCCGGAACGCCGACACGAGATTCCCTTCCACGATCAGCCGTTCCACCTCGGCCCGGGAAAGGCCGAACCCTTCGGCGACCAGCCTCGCCGGCCGGATCGGGATCCGTGCGCCGAAGCGGACCGAAACGTCGACCACCTCGCGGTCCAGGTGGTCCGATCCGCCGGTGTCGAGGCGCCACGCACCGTCCCAGTCGAGGGCGATGCGGTTGCGGCGCCGCAACACCGGGTCCCGGAGGAGCTCGGCGGCCAGGCCGGGATCGTTGCCGTGCAGCCGGTCCAGCAGCTCGGGCCGGACGGAACGCACGTTCACGCGTTCCAGGACCGTGAGCTTCACGGTGTCCCCGCACGCCGTGCAGAGCGCGAGGAGCCAGGCGTCGATGAGCTTGTGGTTGGCGTTGACGCGAAATTTGCCGTTGGCCCGGAACCGTCCGGCCGCGCACACGTGGCAGCGGCGGAGGACGATCGGCAGGCAGGTGGGTACGACGACCCAGTTGACGAGCACAGGGGTACACCGGTTTCCGTGAGAAGTCCGCAGCAGGAAGCGGCGCGGCGCACAGGCGCGACGCGCGACGATTCAGCACTCGGGGTGTCTCACGCGATGTACAACGGCGGTCCTTCGGCCAGGCGATGGGGCTCGGAGGACCATAAGGGCGCGCGGCGGTGTCGTTCCACCGATTTTTCGCGTGCCCTCGTCGGGGGCCGGGTCAGCGTTCACTTACCGCCGACCCGGCTCGACGTCACTTCTTGAGCTTGGCGTACACGATCACGTTGTCGAGGTAGTTCCGGTTCGCCGCGTCGTACTTGCCGCCGCAGGTGATGAGGCGCAGCTCGGCGTCGGATGTGTTGCCGTAGACGGCTTCCGTCGGGAACTCCTTCTTCGCGATCTGGTCGACCTTCGTCACCTCGAACGTCAGCTTCCCGCCGTCGGCGCGGTCGACGTGCACGGGATCGCCCGGCTTCAGCTCGTGCAGCCGCCAGAAGATGCCCTTGCGGTGGTCGCCGTCGATGTGCCCGAGGATCACCGCGGGCCCGACCTCGCCGGGCGTCGGGCCGTACTCGTACCAGCCGGCCTGCAGCGGCTGGTCCACCGGCGGCACCTCGACGGTGCGGTCGGGGTTGAGCCCGAGCGACACCAGCGTCGACTTCGCGTCGATCGCGGGGACGTCGAGCGCGGTCGGCAGGGACCGCGTCAGGCCGGCGGAGACGGGTGCCGGCGGTGGGGCGGCAGGGGTCGCCGTGGCGCCGCAGCCGGCGAGCAGCAGCGCGGAGACGGCGACGAGGAGGGCGCGGCGCAGCATCGCCTCAGCCCTCGGTGGCGAGGCTGCCGTCGCCGGTCTGCGGGGCACCGGCGGGGACGACGACGACCTGCCCGGGCCCGGTCGGGCGCGGCGGCGCCTCGGGGGCGCGTTCCTTCGACGGGCCGCAGGTGACGGAGGCGAGCTTGACGTCACCGCTGCCGAGCGCGCCGGTGGTCTTGCCGCCGAGCAGCTTGACGTGCAGGGCCGTCACTTCGAGGGAACCGTCGTAGCGCTGGGTCTGCTCGTTGACGGTCACCTCGGCGACACCGGGGATGCCGAGCTTCTGGTTGGGCGAGGTGGCGGCGGGCAGCGTGCCGAGCCGGCCGAGGTTGACGCCGGCGAGGTCGCTGCTGCCGGTGACGTGCCCGTCGGCCGACCCGCAGCGGGCGCTGATCAGCCGGATCGACGGCACGCGCCCGGCGGCCGCGGCGAGCAGCGGCAGCGTCACCTCGGCGACGCTCGCCTTGGCGGCCACCGACCCGGCGCCGTCGACGACGGAGCTGCTGATGGCCTTCGCGGTGACGAGACCCTTGAGCGGGACGTCGGCGACACTCGCCTCGGCGGGGCCGGCGCTGCTCGACTTCGCCAGCTGCCCGGTGTCGACGGTGATCCCCTTGCCGTCGGTGAGGACCCCGGGCAGGAGGGTGACGCTCGCCGACGCGCCGAAGGCGGACCCGGTGACGGCGTCGTCGGCGGTGGCGACAGCGGTGGAGCCGGCGAGAACGGCGACGGTCACCCCGGCCAGGCTCCCGGCTCGGAGCAGGGTCGTGCGCATGAAGAAAGTCCTTTCGCCGGAACGGAAAACGGGGGAGACGCCGTATCGGGACGTGACCCGGCGGCGAGGGAAAGCCCGGCCACGCTATCAAAATCGCTACCCGGGGCAAGGATTCCTTGCGGTGGCGGGGATTTCGGTGGTGCGCGAAACGTGATCTTCGGGTGCGGGGACGACACTAAGCGGTCACTCGAGGGCGCGGGTTTTCCGAATGTGTGGACGCGGAGTAGTGCGCACTGCGGCATTCGAGGCGGTTCGGCCGCGGATCAGACACGGACGAGTGATTACCTGGACGGGCGGCGGTGGACACGCAGGGTGATGTGACCACCACGGTCGTTTGGCTCGCCGCCGCCGGCCCCCGGGGAGGTCCCGAATGAGTCATTCGCGACACGCGCTCTCGGCTCGCGCCGCCGCCCGACGACGTGAATGACTCATTCATGTCTTCGGACGAAGTGAATGAGTCATTCACGACACCGCCGGGAAAGGCCGGGCGGCGCGCACGCCGGGCCGGCGCTCAAGCCCGGTAGGGGCCGTGGCTCCCGAGGTCCGGGCTGACCCGCGGCGGCGGCCCGCCCTGCCCGGGCACCGGCGTCACGGTCGGCTGCTCGATCCCCACCTCGCCGGCCGGCTGGACGTACCCGTCGGTCTCCCGGTCCTGATAATGGGATTCGACGATCGTGTCCTGCCGCCGCCGGCCGAGGACCGCCACGGTCAGCCCGTGGGCCACCGCCAGCAGCAGCAGGAACACGCCCAGCCGGCCGACGAGGGCGGCCGTCGAGCCCGACCAGCCCGGGCCCACCACCGACAGCAGGGCCAGCACGCCGAACGCGACCAGGTGGAAGACCGTCACCACCATCCACGCCATCGACCCGGTCCCTTCGCCGTCGTCCGGGCCGCCCAGGTAGCGGCGGCCGCCGCGGTAGAGGATCTGGCCGTCGGCGATCACGAAGATCAGGCCGATGATCAAGAACCCCGGGAGTTCGTTGTCGGGCATCGTGTCCTCCTCGTTTCGGAGGGAGTACCCGGAGACCTCGCCCCGGCGAACCACTTCACCGGATCGAGCGATCACCGTCCTGGAGGAACTCCAGGTTTACGATCACGATCATGCGATTCGCCATCAAGACCTCGCCCCAGAACACCGTCTGGGCGGACATGCTCGCCGTGTGGCAGGCCGCCGACGAAATCGAGCTCTTCGAATCCGGCTGGACCTTCGACCACTTCTATCCCATCTTCTCCGATTCGACCGGGCCGTGCCTCGAAGGCTGGGTCACGCTCACCGCGCTCGCGCAGGCCACCCGGCGGCTGCGGCTGGGCACGCTGGTCAGCGGGATCCACTACCGCCACCCGGCGCTGCTCGCGAACATGGCCGCGACCCTCGACATCGTTTCGGGCGGCCGCCTCGAGATCGGCATCGGCGCCGGCTGGAACGAAGAAGAGTCCGGCGCGTACGGCATGGAGCTCGGCTCCGTCAAGGACCGCAGCGACCGCTTCGAAGAGGGCTGCGAGGTGCTCGTCGGCCTGCTGACCCAGGAGACGACGACCTTCCAGGGCGAGCACTACCAGCTGACCGACGCCCGCTGCGAACCGAAGGGCGTGCAGAAGCCGCACCCGCCGATCTGCATCGGCGGCAGCGGCGAGAAGCGAACCCTGCGCACGGCCGCGAAGTACGCCCAGCACTGGAACTTCGTCGGCGGCACCCCGGAAGAGTTCGCCCACAAGCGCGAAGTGCTGCACCGCCACTGCGCGGACATCGGCCGCGACCCGGCCGAGATCACGCTGTCCTCGCACGTCCGCCTCGGCCCGGACGGCGACTGCGCCAAGGTCGCGGCCGAAGCGGAGGCGCTCGGCGAAGCGGGCCTCGACCTCGCGATCGTGTACCTGCCGCCGCCGCACACGCCGGCCGTGCTGGAGCCGCTGGCGAAGGCGCTCGAGCCGCTGCGCTGAGGCGGCCGGGCGTCCCCCGGACACGGCAAGCGGTTCTCACCCGGGCGTGCGGAGTGGATCACCCGGGTGAGTTGCGGTGAATTGCGCGACCCCGGGCCCGGTGGCAGTTTCGGGGCACCGAACTGTATTCCCACCACGGATCCAGGAGTCGCGCATGACCACCACCGAGATGCCCGCCGTGCACGAATGCACCGTCAGCGGCTGTTCCTACAACCACGACGGCTGCCACGCCTTCGCCATCACCGTCGGCGGCGACAACGGGTCCGCCGACTGCGGCACGTTCGTCCCGCTGAACACCAAGGGCGGCCTCGACCGCGTCGTGGCCCAGGTGGGCGCCTGCTCCCGCGCGGACTGCCGGCACAACTCCTCGCTGGAGTGCACGGCCTCGAGCGTCCGGGTCGGACCGGGCGAGGCCGGGCATTCCGCCAACTGCCTCACCTACACGAAGTAGTTTCCCGCGCATCCGGCGCCGGCCGGCTCCCGGCCGGCGCCACGGCGCGCCGTCGCACCAGGTGCAACCCGGCGGCGGCCACGGCGCCCGCCGCCGCGACGACTCCGGTGGCCACCGGGCTCAGGGACTTCGACAGGCTCGGTGCCGTGCTCGGCCCGGGCAGCCAGACCGCCAGCGGGATGACGTAGGCCGCCGCCGACAGGCCGCTCCACCGGCGGGCCGCACGGGAACGCCGGGTTCGGGTCAGCACGATCGCGACCGGGATGCCGGCGAGCAGCGCGAACTGCCCGAGAACCATGATCGGGAACGCCCACGCCGCGGCGAGCACGGCCTTCGACGGGCGAGTGGGTGTGGACATCGCTCTTCTCCTTCGAATCAGCAGGGGTGGGCTTCGGCGGCGGTCTTGAGGTCGGCCAGCCACCGGTCGAGGCCGGGCGCGAGGTACTTGATGGCCGTGGCGGGATCGGCCTCGATCTGGGCGCCGGTCCAGCTCTCTTCGGTGCGGACGACGACACCGCCCCGGGCCGGGGTGAACGTCCAGACGTGGACGCCCCGGTCGATGCGCAGGCCGTCGCCGATCGCCGGGCCCGTCCAGCGGATGCACCGGTCGCGCTGGACCTGGCCGACGGTGGACGTGATGACGAGCGTGGTGGCGGGGGAGGAGGGCGTCGCCGGTGCCGGCGTCGTCCAGCGGAACCGCGAACCCGGGTGCAGGGGCCCCGGATCCAGTCGCTGCGCGCTGGTGACCGCGGCCTGCCACTCCGGCCACCCTGCCACGCCGGTCTGCACCTTCCAGACGGTGCTCGGCGGCGCCTTCACGAACGTCTCGGTCCGGTGGTGCAGCCGGGCGGCGGGGTCGATGCCCTGGCCCCGGCAGGTCAGCGGGGCCGTGGTGGCCGCGTCCGCCGGGGCGGCGGCCAAGAGGGCCGCGGCGGCCAGCGGGACGGCGAGCAGGGCGGACCGCAGCCGGGTGGTCTCGAACATGGCGGCTTCTCCTCGGCTGTTAGTAGCTCTTGCTGTAGTTAGAAGCTATAACGAACCGCTGCTGAGTGTCAATAAGAAAAGTGATAGCCTCTAACCAACCGGAAGGGGTCGCTCATGACGGACGCGGGGCCGAGCTCACGCGAGCGCTACCGGGCGCAGGTGCGTGCGGAGATCAAGCAGCACGCGTGGGCGCAGATCGCCGAGGCGGGCGTGCCGGCCCTGTCGCTCAACGCCATCGCCAAGCAGCTCGGGATGAGCGGGCCCGCGCTCTACCGGTACTTCGCCGGCCGGGACGAGCTGGTCACCGCGCTCATCCGTGACGCGTACCGGAGTCTCGCCGACACCGTCCGGGCGGCCCGCGACGGCGGGGCGGACCTGGCGGGACTGGCGCACGTCATCCGGGACTGGGCCCGCGAGGACCCCCAGCGGTACTTCCTGATCTACGGCACGCCCGTCCCCGGCTACCACGCCCCGGACGACACCACGGAGATCTCGAACGAAGTGATGGCGGTGCTCGTCGAAGCCTGCGGGGCGCGGCCGGCGGACGCACCGGCGACGCCGTTCGACACCCACCTGGGAGACCACCGCGAGTGGGCAGGCGGCTATCCCGCGGCGGCCGCGGTGCTGCACCGCGCGCTGTCGTTCTGGACGCGCCTGCACGGCGTGCTCTCGCTCGAGCTGGCCGGCCACTTCGCCGGCATGGGGTTCGACCCCGGCCTGCTGATCGACGAGGAAGTGGGCGCCCTCAGGTAACGGACTTCGTGGCCGGCGTGACGATTCCGGCCAGCCCGAGCCGGGCGAGCTTGCCCTCCACCGCGGCTGACGCCGTGACGGTCACCCGGCAGCCGGCGCCCTGCAGGTGGGGGATCAGCGCCGCGACGGCCTCGGTCGTGAAGTGGTCGACGCCGGTGAGGTCGACCAGCACGGTCCCCGCGTCGCCGGCCGCGGTGGCCAGTGCGGCGGCGAGGCCCTCCGCCGACGGCGCGCCCTGCGCCCGGACGATCACCGTCCCACCGGCGGAACCGCTGACCTCGATCGTGCCGTCCGGCTCCGTGCTCATCGGGCTTCCTTTCGCCGGCGGCGAGCCGGACGGGCGGTCAGGGGGTGAAACAGCTCAGCGACGGGAGTGCCGTCTCGGAGCTGTACGACAGTTCGACGAGCCACACGAGCAGGTGGATCACGACGCCGACGACGTCCTCCGGCCGCCCGCGGGTGGCCAGCTCCACCTGGATGTCGCGGCTCGCGTCGTCGCCGCCGAGGGAGGCGAGCAGGGCGCGCAGCGCGGCCAGGGGGCCGGGCGGCAGCCGGTCGACCTCGACCAGCCGGGACTGGTCGTCCGCCACGACGATGGTGAAGATCGACCCGGGGTCGGCCGGGCGGCGGGCGCGGACCGCGGACGCACACCGGCCGACCAGCTCCCCGACGATCTCGGCGGGGACGTGCGGCGCGTCGGCGCGCGCGAGCACGCCCAGCGCGTCGGCCACCTGGTCGTACGCCCCGGCCATCGCGGCCCCGACGAGGTCGGCGGTGAACTGCCGGACCGGCCCGCCGGGGTCTCGGTTCTCCGTCATCCGCTCGAAGTACCCGGCCGGACCGGGGTTAACCGGTCAACGTCGCTCCGGCAGCGCGAAGAGGGTGTGCTGGGCGGGATCGTCCGGTTCGCCGCCGAGGCGCAGGCACTTGCGGCAGGTCACCGGCAGGTCGGTCGGGGTGATCTCGCCCGCGGCCCCGAGCCCGGACCACCCCTGGTGACAGGCGGGCGCGGGCAGGGTCAGCTCGTCGAGCCAGGGCACCCACGCGACCCGGTGGGCGACGCCGGACCGGCCGATCCGCAGCCGCATCCCGGTGAAGAGGCGGTGCTGCGCAGCCGCGAACCGCTCGGGATCGACGCGGGTGACGGGGAACAGCGGGATCGGTTCGCTCACCCGCCCAGTATGCGGGGCCCGGGGGAACGTGTGCGGTGGCCGGCCGGTCGGGGGGCGTGCCGCCCGGCCACCGCGACGAAGAACGAGAGGGGACGTCGTCCCGGATATGACGGCCGCGCGGCGGGTTCACCGGTTCGGGTGACGGGCTCAGCGGGTGGCGAGCGTGGCGGCCACCCAGTCGAGGTTGATCGAACCGGTGTCGCCCGGCGCGTACGACAAGGTGACCACCGGGTCCCGGCCGCCGAGCGGGACGTCGGCGAAGGTCACGGTGCCCCAGGCGTCCCAGCTGTCGGAGACCTTCGGGAAGCTCACCTGCCGAAGCGGGTGCCCGTCCACGGACAGCGTCATCGTGCGGGTGTCGCTGTTGGCGTTGGCGTAGCGCACGGTGATCGCGCCCGACGTCGGTGCCTCCGCCGTGCGGTGCAGGGTGAACGACGACGCCGCGCCCGGTGACCAGAGCCCGTCGAGGAACGCGCGGCCGGAGTAGCCGGTGTGGTTGACGTTCGTCTTCACACCGCCGGTGTTGACCGCGTCCTCCGCCTCGAGGTGGCCGGGCGCCGGGTAGCCGCCGACGGTGCCCGCGGTGTCGGCGCAGCGGTCGGCCGCGTCGGGCACCTGGTCGCCGTCGCGGTCGCCGGTGATCGCACCGGTGAGCGTGATCGCGATGGTGTGGCTCCCGCTCAGCGTGGCCGGGACGGCGGCGCCGGGCGCGGGCCTGCCGTCGATCGTGACCGAGCTGACCTTGGTGCCCGCGCCGCGCAGCGCGATCGTCAGGTTCGCGGTGCGGTAGCTGAGGTTCCGGAGGGTGACGTCACCCCAGCCCGCGGGGAGGTCGGGCGCGAACGTCAGGCCGCGGTCGGTGAACCTCAGTCCGAACAGGCCGGTGTGGACCATGTCGAGGAACGCGGTGGCGGACCAGGTCTGGTCGGGTTCGGAGCCCCAGTGGAACTTCACGGTGTCGCCGAGCCGCTGGTAGCCGCCGTCCACGACGCCGGTGTGGCCGTTGTAGATCTCCCAGAAGCCGCTGTTGTCGTCCGCCAGCTTGGCCAGGCGCGCGGTTTCGGCCGCGAAGGCGCTCTGGTCACCCTGCCCGGCCAGCGCCTTGGCCCACAGCCCCTGCACGAGCGGCCAGACGATCGCGTTGTGCCGGCCCAGTTGCGCGTCCGGATAGCGGTCCCAGTTCGGGAAGGTGTCGGGCATGCCCCACGGCATCTCCTGGGCGTGGGCGCGGATCGACCGGGCCTGCGCCGGGTTCGCGATGCCGAAGAGCAGGGCGAACGCCAGCCCGGTGCCTTCCTGGTAGGCGCCGCGGGTGCCGTCGGCGAGCAGCTGGTAGTCGTAGAGGCCGGTGTTCGCGTTCCAGAAGTGCTGGTTGATCGCGGTCTTCAGCGCGTTCGCCTTGGTCCGGTAGCCGGCGATCTCCGCGCCGGGACGGCCGAGTTTCTCCGCCATGTTCGCCGCGTTGACGTAGGCGGAATAGTAGACCTCGTTGGTGCTCAGGTACATCCCGCTCGCGACACCCGGCCACGGCGCGCTGCCCGTGCTGACCGACTCGGTCGCGTCGGCGGGCGGCGCGGGGTAGCCGGCGATGCCGTCGTTGAAGAACGACGGGCCGGTGAAGAGCCCGTACTTCGCGTTGAAGCCGGCCGTGGTGGCGTGTTCGCGGAGGGCCAGCGTGTTCACCGTTGCGCGGTAGGCGTTTTCCAGGAACCCGCCGTCGCCGGTGACCAGGTAGTGGTGCCACGCGGCGGTCGCCCAGACGACCTGGTCCCACTGCTGGTCGTCCTGCTGCACGCGCAGGGCGCCACCGGCGTCCTTGTCGACGACCGCCCACAGTGTGTTCTCCGCCAGGGCGGGAGCGAGGAGGCTGGTCGCGTTCCAGCTGTTGATCGAGGCGTCGCGCGTCCACGGCTGGTCGTACCCGCCGCCCGCGCGGACGATGCCGGTGGCCGGGTCGAGCAGGCCGCTCTTGTCGTACTTCGGGTCGTAACCGATCGTGTTGGTGCGCAGCAGGTTGTCCAGCGCTTCGCGGTAGGCCGTGCCGAACAGGGCTTGGCTCGCGGGGTTCGCGAACTCGAGCTGCGGAGGGGGCGGGCTCGCCGCCGCCGGGCTCGTGGACCACGGAGCGGCGATGACGCCGCCCGCGACAACCACGGCGAAGAATCCCGAACCGACCCGTTTCCTCATGCGCGTACCTCTTTCTGCGCCCGGGGGACCGGGGACAGTGCACCACGGAACGCGAGTTCTTCCCGGGGAACGCGGGAATCCTGTCCGTTCCTGTCCGGCGGCCCGGACCGCCGTCACGGTCCGGTAAAGACCGTTGTGCCTGGTAGCACCGTGTGATCAGGTGTCGGGACCGTGACCCGAGTCCGGTGAGGAGGATCGGTGACGTTCTTCCTCTCGCGGCTGTTCGCGCGCTGGATGCCGAACCGGGGCTGGCTCCTGCCGGTCGCCGTGGTGGTGGTCGTGTTCGCGACGAGCTGGCCGCTGATGGCGCTCGCCGAACCGGCCGGCAGCGAGCTCGTCCGGCCCGGCACCTACTGGTGGTACTTCGTCGTCACCACGACCACGGTCGGGTACGGCGACTTCGCGCCGGAGACGTTCACCGGGCACTTGGTGGGCGCGTACGTCATCGTCGGCGGGCTCGCCACGCTCACGACGGTGTTCACGAAGCTCGCTTCGGTGCTGGAACAGGCGAAGGGACGGCGGATGCAGGGGACGGAGCCGGTGCGGGCGACCGGGCACACGGTGCTGGTCGGGTACGCGGCCGGGCGCACCGAGCGAATCGTGGCCCAGCTGCTGGCCGACGGCGTGACCGGGCTGGTGCTCTGCGCGGAGGTGCCGGTGCACCCGATGCCGGGACAGCCGGTGGAGTTCGTCCGCGGCGAGCCGACGGCCGCCGAGGTGCTGGCCCGGGCGGGCGTGCCGCGCGCGGCTGCCGTCCTGGTCGACATGGCCGACGACAACGAGGCGCTGGCCGTCGCGGTCACGGTGGACCACGCCAGCCCGGCGTCGCACGTCGTGGTCACGCTGCGTGATCTCGAACGGGCGGCGCTGGTGCGGTACGTGAACCCGCGGATCCGCTGTGTCCAATGGCACACGCCGCGGATGGTGACCGAGGAGCTGACTTCGCCGGGTATCGCGGAGGTCTACGCGGAGCTGATGACGGCCGGGGGAGCGGACACGTTCTCGGTGGCGCTCCCGGAGTCCCTCGGCCGGCTGCCGGCGTCCCGGTGCCGCATCGCACTCGGCCGTGCGTACGGGGCGACGGTGCTGGCCGCGCGCACGGGTGAAGACCTGGTGGTGAACCCGGGCTGGGAGGCGGAGCTGGCGGCCGGGGCGGTGCTGTACTACGTCGGCCCCCGGCGGCTCACCGGCGGGGAAGTCGAGACGGCTTTGCGGGACTCCGAGCTGTGATTCGCGCGCTTTGTCCGGAGTTCCGGGCGCTGGTGGTGGCCGGTTCGGGCTGGGAGCTGCATACTTCGACCATGGCGCGAGGGAAAGTGGAGGTCGCGCGGTGAGCCCCCGGGAGGGGCCGTCCCGCCCGAAGTTCGGCCGGATCGACCCGTTCTGCCTGATGGCGGTGCTGCCGGTGCTGCTGGTGGCCGGCATCATCGGGTCGCTGGTCAACGTGGCTTTGGGGCTGGGTTGTGCGGTGTTCGCGGGGCTGATCGTGCTGTTCGACTCGTGGGCGAACCGCCCATCCCGGGCACCGGCGCGCGAGCCCGAGCCGGATCCGGAGCCGCGGGAGCGCGCGCCTCGCCCGGCAGCGGCCCGGCCACCGGCGCGGCGCACGGGGCCGCCCCCGTCGCGGGCGCAGGCACCGCGGGGACAGGCACCCTGGGCCCAGACGCCGCGAACCCAGACGCCGCGAGCTCAGGCGCCGCGAGCCCAGGCGCCACGACCGCAGGCTCCACGGGCGCGGCCGGCACCGCGTGAGGCGCCCTACCACTGAGCGGGTGGTGACCCGCGCGGCTTCACTGCCTCGCGAAGCTCGAGCACCTCGTCAGGATCGGGCGAGCCGGCGGCCCCGGCTCAGTCCGATGCGGACACCGCACCGCGCCGGTCAAAACGCCCCCATGTCCGACGAAAGCCAGTGCTCCGGCCGCAGGAACACCGCGATGTGCTCCCCGATCCGCGTCCGCTCGAACTCCAGGAACCCGGCCACCTTCTCCTCGGGCAGGTACCGCGCCGCCATCTCGTGCGCCCTCTCCGGGCTGTCCGGTTCCGTCCTGGTCACCGGTCCCTCCACCGACACGTACCGGACCGTCGGCGAGGTTCGCTGCACCATCAGGCTGAACCGCCCCGTCGCGTCGATCGCCTTCATCTTGCGCGAACCCGGCACTGTGCGCACCCAGAGCTCACCGCCCGGCGTGTACTGGTACCAAAGGGGAACCGTCAGCGGCGCGCGGTCCGGTCGCTCGGTGACCGAGAGCGCGCCGATGTGCGGTTCTGCCAGGAACTGCTCGCGTTCCGCTGCCGAAAGTGCCATGCGCCGGACGCTACCGCGCACCACCGACAAGAACGCCGCCGTGGCTCAGCCCTCCTGGTGCTCCGCCATGTACCGCGCGTACCAGACCGGCCATTCCGCGTCGTACTCCCCGGTCTCCTTCTCGTGCTCGCCGTGCGCGGCCGCGGCTTCGCGCAGCGCCCGTTCCAGTTCCGCCGCCGAACCGTACGCCACGCCGTCGACCCGCCCGGGGAACCGGGCCGTGATCTCCTGCAGCAGCCACGTGTTGCCGTCCGGGTCAGCGAACGACACGAACGAGGAGTACGTGCCGCGGTCGGGGTGCACGCCCGGGGCGAACGCACCGGTCTCGTCGCGGTGGAACACCTCGCTGACGTCGACCCCGTGGCCGGCGAGCTCCGCGCGGGCCGCTTCGATGTCCTCGACGACGAGGTAGGTGTTCCGGACCGAGCCGGGGGCGGCGTCGGTGATGCCGGTGCCGAAGTGGACCGACGCCGCCGACCCCGGCGGCGTCAGCTGCACGATCCGCGAGGCGCCGAAGTCGATGTCGGCGTCCTCGCGCCAGCCGAGGGCCTTGTAGAAGTCTTTGGTCCGGTCGGCGTCGGCGACGGGCAGGACCACGACCTCGAGCTTCATGTCCATGATCGGAACTCCTCTCCTGCGTCGCGGCGGGTTTCGCCGCTCGAGACCACCGTGCCCCGGCTCCGGGGACGCACCCTGGTCGTACCCGGGCACTCGTAGTGTCCCGGGAAGTCGGCAGCCGGGCGAGCGGAGTTCGCGCCGGTCACCCGGACCGCCGGGCCCGGCCCCGGTGCGGGGTGACCGCACCGGGGCGCCGGGCTCACTGGCAGGCTTCGCAGTCCGGGTCGTCGATGCGGCAGGCCGCGCCGTCGGTGAGCGGGAAGTCGAAGTCGTCGAGCGCGGGCACCACCGGCGTGGTGGACGTTTCGGCCGGCGTGGTGGTGGCGGACATGGCCCTCCCTAGGGATTCGTACGGTTCCTACCCCTGGTGTAGCGCCCAAGATCCACCCGCATTCCGTGACGCAGGGCACACCCGGTCTGGTAGCTTCCCCGCATGCGCCTCGCCTTCGCCCGGACGCTCGCGATCTTCGCATCCCTCCTCGTGTTTTCCCTGGTCAGCCCGCCTGTGAACGCGTCGTCGCGGCCCGCGTGCGAGTGCTCGACGCCGTCGATCGACCGGCTGCAGCAGTGGCTCGCCAGCGGCGAGGGCACCACCGTCCCGCCCACCGGGAACCTTCTCGTCCGCCAGGGGCACGGGTACGCGGCGAAGGTGACGTTCCTGAACGCCGAGTGGCACGTGGTCGTCGTGTGGCTCGGCAACCAGTTCGAGGCCCAGGCCGATCTCTCCCACTCGGCCGGGTTCTGGCTGACCTACCGCGCGACCGGCGACCTCTACGTCCAGCTGCGCCCGGCCTCCCACTGGAGCGGCGGCGACAAGTGGCTCACGCTGGTGCCCTCGACCCGCGGGAAGCTCGTCACGAAGTTCTTCAGCTTCAAGTCCCGCGACTGGACGTCCTTGCCGGAGCTGGGCACGCCGGCGTACTCGTTCGCGTCGGCGCTGACCGAGGCCCGCGGCCTGGTCTTCGTCGGCAAGACGCCCAACGAGCTCGAGTTCCGCGGGCTGCGCGTCGACGGCTACCGGCCGCCCTGCCTCTGACGCGACCTCAGCCGTGGGCGGAGATGGCGTCCCCGGCCGTCGGATAGGTCGGGAAGAAGTCCGCCAGTCCCGTCAGCGCGAGGGTGCGCGTGAGCCGGGTGGGAACCGCGACCAGCGCGACCTTCGCCTCGGCCGCCTCGGCCACGTTCCGCGCCGCGATGAGGGTCGAAATGCCGCTGGAGTCGCAGAACGTCACCCCTTCCAGGTCCACCACGAGCAGCTGCCCGGCTTCCAGGGTGAGCTCGCCGATCCGGGTGCGGAGCTGGGGTGCGGTGGCCACGTCGAGCTCGCCGCGGACGGTCAGGATCGGACCCGTCCCGGCCGACGCCGTCGAGGTGGAGAACGGGCTCGTCATGGCTGATCGCCTCCGGGCAGGGGGATGCTGAACGCCAGCAGGGCGGTGTCGTCCTCGACGCCGTCGCCGAAGCCGGCCAGCAGGTCGGTGACCGCCTCGATCACCGACGGGGCGGTGGTCGGGGCCAGGCCGGTCAAATCGTCGCGCAGCTGCTCTTCGCTGTAGCGGGCGCGGCCGTGCGTGCGGGCTTCGGTCAGCCCGTCGGTGTAGAGCAGCACCGTGTCCCCGGCCCCCAGGCGCACGTCCACCGCGGCGAAGCGCGCGCCGGGCAGGGCGCCGACCAGCTGGCCGCCCTGGATCGGCAGGAACGACGTCGTCCCGTCGGCCCGGATCAGCAACGCGGGCGGGTGGCCGCCGCCGGCCAGGGTGACCGTCGCGCTGTCCCCGTGCGGGCGGATGCGGCCGTGGATGACCGTGCAGTAGCGCGGGTCGGTGCCGTGGAACTGCTGGTTGAGCACCGTGTTGAGGGTGCCGAGCGCGACGGTCGGGTCCGGGGCGTGGACCGCGGCCGCCCGCAGCGTGTAGCGCGCCAGCGACGTCACCACCGCCGCGGGGGCGCCTTTGCCCGAGACGTCGCCGAGGAAGAACCCCCACGTGTCGCCGGTGACCGGGAACAGGTCGTAGAAGTCGCCGCCCACCTGGTCGGCCGACGCGGGGTGGTAGTACGCCGCCACCTGCATCCCGGGCACTTCGGCCAGGGCGGGCGGCAGCAGCGTCTGCTGCAGCGTCCTCGCCAGCCGCTGCACCCGGTCGCGCTCGCGTTCGGCCTCGTCGCGCGCCCGCAGCAGCTCCTGTTCGTAGGCGCGCCGGTCGCTCGCGTCGAACACCGTCGTGCGGATCAGCTGTGCCTCGCCGTCGGAACCGGTCTTGACCGTCGAGGTCACCAGCACCGGCAGCCGGCCGCCACCCGCCTTCTTCATCTCGAAGGCGACGCCGCCGAGTTCGCCCTGCATGCGCAGCAACGGCGCGAAGTGCGTCTCGTGGTACAGCCGGCCGCCGACGGTGAGCAGGTCGGAGAACCGGCGGCGCCCGACGACCTCCTCGCGTTCGTGGCCCAGCCAGCCGAGCAGCGTCGCGTTGATCTTCGCGATCGTGCCGTCCAGCAGCGTCGAAAGGTACCCGCAGGGAGCGTTTTCGTAGAGGTCCTCCGCGCTGTCCTCCAGCAGCGCCGAAAACGCCGGGTCGGCGTTCTCGCGGCCGCTCGCTTCGCACATCATGGGCCGCTCACGAACGCCGTGATCGCGGCGGCGGTGGCTTCGGGAGCGCTCAGTTGCGGGCAGTGCCCGATCGCGTCGAGCGTCACCAGGCGGCTGCCCTTGATCCGCTCGTGGGTGAACCGCCCGACCTCCGGCGGCGCGATGGCGTCGCCGGCGCACTCGACGACCAGCGTCGGCACGGAGACCTCCGCCAGGTCGGCGCGGTTGTCGGAGAGGAAGGTCGCGCGGGCGAAGACGCGCGCGATCGCGGGATCGGTGCGGCAGAAGCTGTTCGTGAGCTCTTCGCCCAGCTCCGGGCGGTCCGGGTTGCCCATGATCACCGGCGCCATCGCCGCCGACCAGCCCAGGTAGTTCGACTCCAGCGCCTCGAGAAGCTCGTCGATGTCCTCGCGGCTGAACCCGCCGCGGTAGTCCTCGTCGTCGATGTAGCACGGGGACGGCGTGAGCAGCACCAGCTTCGCGAACCGGTCCGGCTCGCGGTTGGCGGCCAGTACCGCGATCATCGCGCTGACCGAGTGCCCCACGAGCACGACGTCCCGCAGGTCCAGTTCGCGGCACAGGGCGAGGACGTCGTCGGCGTACCCGTCGAGAGTGCCGTAGCGCTCCGGGGTCCAGGCGGACAGGTCCGAGCGCCCGGCGCCGGTGTGGTCGAACAGCACCACGCGGTACCGCTCGGACAGTTCGGGAACGACGAGGCGCCACAGGTTCTGGTCGCAGCCGAACCCGTGGGCCAGCATGACCGTGGGTCCGTCCGCACGGCCGGTCACGACCACGTTGTTCCTGGTGCGCATGCTCACCGGGCACATCCTGCCATCCGGGCACCCGCCGCGTGGGCCGAGCCGCGCTTGTTTGGGAACCGCCGGATCGGGGTATCAAGCACAGGTTTCGAAGGAGTGTGAGAACGATCCCGACGCGCGAGCTCGGCACGGGCGCGGACCAGCCTGCGCTGATCCGCGAGTGGGCCCAGGGCCTGCTGGCCGGCCTGGCGCCGGACAGCCTGGCCGACGCGGTGCTGGTGCTCGACGAACTGGTGTCGAACGCGCTGTGCCACGGCGCCGCCCCGGTCCGGGTGCGGCTCGCCCGGGAGGTGGGCCACCTGCGGTTCGAGGTCACCGACGCCAGCTCCCGGCCGGCCCGTCGGCGGCTCCCGGACGTCGGCGGCGGGCGCGGCCTGATGCTGGTCGACGCGTGCAGCCGACGGTGGGGGCAGTGGTGGCACGACGCCGGCAAGACGGTCTGGGCCGAACTGGCCGTCGCCTTGGGCTGACCCTCACGGGCGCGGCCGGCCCGTACTGCTCGGCGTGGGCGACCCGGTGAAGGCCAGCAGCGCCTGGGCCGTCCGCGGCGGATCTTCGAGCACGGGGGAGTGGCCTGCGCCGGGCAGCGGGACGACCCGCGCGCCCGGGACGGCGCGGTAGGCCGCGAGGGAACTCGAGGGGCCGCCGCGGCCCGGCTCGGCGAGCGCCTGAGCGAGGCGGCCTCGTGGGAAGAGCGGTTCGCGATGACGGACGCGGCGCTCGCCGGCCGCGCCGAAGCGGGACCGGCGGCGGACCCGGAGGTCGCCTGGGTCTGGGGCCGGCTGGTCCGCACCCGCGGCCTGGTCCGGGTCGAGCGGCTGGGCGAACCCTTCCTGACCATCGACGACCTCGCGTGGCCGGCCGGGCGGATGCCTGGGTGTGACGGTCTTCGCGGGCGCTGAGCGCGGACGGCGTCAGCCTCGACCGACCGCCGTCAGTCGCGACGGCTCCGGCCGAAGGCCATCCGGTAGATCACCAGGATGATCAGCGCGCCGAGGACCGCCAGGCCCCAGGTGCGCAGGTCGAAGAAGGTGCCGAGGTCGGTGTGGAACAGGGTCTTGCCGACCCAGCCGCCGACGAAGGCCCCGCCGATGCCGAGCAGGATCGTGATGATGCAGCCGCCCGGGTCCTTGCCCGGCATGAGGGCCTTCGCGATCAGTCCCGCGATGAGCCCGAGCACGATCCAGCTGATGACGCCCACGGCTGCCTCCGTCCGCCTGTCTTCCTGACGGCACAGGATGGCAGGCGGACGGCACCCCGGCACGATGAGCCACGCCGACGTGACGTGGGTCTCAGTGGAGTGTGGGAGGCCGTGGATGAAGATCGACCTGTTCAACGAGATCCAGAACCCACGGCTCTGGCCCGAAGGGCACGAACAGCTGCGGTTCCGGCAAGCCATCGAACAGGCCGTCCTCGCCGACGAGCTGGGCTACGGGTGCTGGTGGCAGGTCGAGCACCGGGCGGGGGAGTTCAGCCTGTCGTCCGCGCCCGAGCTCATGCCGGCCTCCAGGGCGAGCAGGTGCGCGACGAGGAGGTGTTCGACGTCCTGAGCGCGCAGGACTCGCTGATCGTGGGCAGCCCGGAGACGTGCCGCAAGAAGCTGCGCGCGTACGCGGACCAGTGAAGTCCGTGAATGGCACATCGAGGGACTCTACGTCCCTCGATGTGCCATTCACGGACTTCGAGCTACGCCGTGAAGCCGCCGTCGACCGGGAGGACCACCCCGCTCAGGTGGCTCGCCCGGTCGCTCAGCAGGAACGCCGCCGTCGAGCCGACTTCCGCGCCCGTGCCCACCTTCCGCAACGGCGTTGCCGCGATGCGGGCCTCCACGCCGCCCGGGATCGTGCGGCGCAGCTCGTCCAGCATCGGCGTTTCCGTCGGGCCCGGGGCGATCACGTTGACCCGGATGCCCAGCGGGCCGAAGTCGTGGGCGGCCGTGCGGGTCAGGCCGATCACCGCGTGCTTCGTCGCCTGGTACGCGCCCATCCCGGAACTCCCGCGCACGCCGCCGATGCTGCTCACGTTCACGATCGACCCGGAGCCCTGGCGCTCCATCACGGCGACCTCCGCGCGCAGGCACAGCCACGTGCCCTTGACGTTGACCGCCATGATCCGGTCGAAGTCCTCTTCGGACACTTCGTCGAGACGTCCGCCGCCGCCCATCGCCGCGTTGTTGAACGCGCCGTCCAGGCGGCCGAACCGCGAGACCGTCGCCGAGACGAACTCGTCCACCTCGGACGCCGACGAGACATCGCCCGTCGTGTAGGCGACGTCGTGGTCGGAAAGCTCCGCGGCGAGCTTGGCCAGCGGCTCTTCGTGCCGCGCCACCAGCATCACCGAAGCGCCGTCGGCGGCGAACACCCGCGCCGCGTCCGCGCCGATACCCGAGCTGGCCCCGACGACCAGGACCACTTTTCCGGTCAGCAGGCTCATGCTCCTCCTCCTCGCAGTGCCAGCATCGCGCGGGCGTCGGCGGGCGTGGCGATGGGCTTGCCGAGATCCTCCACCACCGCCCGGATCTTCCGGACCTGCTGGGCGTTGCTCTCCGCGAGCTTCCCCCTGCCGATCCACAGGCTGTCTTCCAGGCCGACCCGCACGTGCCCGCCGAGCCACGCGCTGTGCGTGCCGAAGCCCATCTGGTCGCGGCCGGCGGCGAACGCCGAGAACGCGTAGTCGTCGCCGAAGAGCTTGTCCGCGATCCGCACCATGTGCTCCAGGTTCGCGTGGTCGGCACCGATCCCGCCGAGGACGCCGAACACGCCCTGGATCAGCAACGGCGGTTTGGCCAGCCCGAGCTCGGCGAAGTACGCCAGCGAGTACAGGTGCCCGATGTCGTAGCACTCGTACTCGAACCGCGTCCCGGACTCGCCGAGCGTCCGCAGCGTGTGCTCGATCTTGTCGAAGGTGTTCACGAACGGCTTCGAGTAGGTGTTGAGCACGTACGGCTTTTCCCAGTCGTGCTTCCACTCCGTCACCTTGTCGGCGATGCCGGAGTAGACGAAGTTCATCGACCCCATGTTCATCGACGCGAGCTCCGGCCGCAGCCGGTAGGCGGCGGCGAGCCGTTCGTCCATCGTCATCGAGGACGCGCCGCCGGTGGTGATGTTGATGACGGCGTCGGTCTCCGCGGTGATCCGCCCGACGATCTTCTCGAACACGTCGGGGTCGGGCGTCGGCCGCCCGTCCGGCTCCCGGGCGTGCAGGTGCACGATGGCCGACCCGGCCTCGATCGCGGCCAGGGCGGCGTCGGCCACTTCGTCGGCGGACAGCGGCAGGTACGGGCTCTGCGACGGGATGTTCACCGAGCCCGTGATCGCGGTGGTGATGATGACCTTTTCGGCCGTGCGCATCAGTTCTCCTCTTCGGCGAGTGCGCGGTAGGCGTCGAGCTTCGCCTCGTCCAGCGGGCCGACCAGGCTCAAGGCGACCTGCGTGGCGCCCGCGTCGTACTGCGCCCGCACCGCCTCGCGCACCTGGCCGGGCGTGCCGTAGGCGACGAGCGCGTCGAGCAGGCGGTCGGACCCCGGCGGGGCGAGGTCCTCGTCGGTGAAGCCGAGCCGGGTCAGCTTCGCGATCTGGTGGGGGAGCGTCAGGTAGTAGGCGAGCCGGCGGCGCGCGACCTCCCGCGCCGCCGCCCGCGAGTGACCCACCACCGCCCACTGGACGACCGACAGGAACAGGTCCGGCCCGACCGTCTCGCGCGCCCAGCGGGTGTGCTCCGGCGTGACCAGGAACGTGATCAGCCCGTCGGCGCGCTCGGCGGCCAGGCGGGTGATCCCGGCCGAATACGCGCCGAGCACCCGCGGCACCCCGTGCGCCACCTTGTCGACGCCGTCGAGGTAGTCGCGCAGGAAGGGGAGCGGTCCGACCCCGCGTTCGCGGACCGCGCCGCTGACCCCGAGCCCCAGCACGTAGCGCCCGGGGTAGCCGGCGGCGAGGTCGCGGGCCGCCGACGCCGCCGACTTCGGCACGCGTTCGAGCGCGCGGGCGACGCCGTTGCCGACGATCAGGCGGGACGTCGACCCGAGGACCAGCGCCGCCGTCGTGAACGCCTCGCGCCCGGCGACCTCGGGGATCCAGACCATCCGGTGGCCGTACTCCTCGAGCGCCTGCACGAACCGCACGACGCCGCCATGGTCCAGGTCGTCCAGCTCGGCGATCGACAACGCGGTGCGCGGCAGGGACAGCGTCATGCGGTCGCGTCCCGGAACGCTCGAACCAGGCCGCGCGCGGCCTCGGCCAGCATCGTCGTGTCGTTGCTGAGCAGGACGAAGTCGCAGCCGTCCCGCACCGCCCGCGCGGCCTTCTCCGGCACCCCGCCGAACGCCAGCCCGCAGCGCTTCCCGGCGTCGTGCGCGGCCGCGATCGCCGAGGCGATCAGGTCCAGCACGTCCGGCGACGTCGGCGTCGAGCCCATCGACATCGACAGGTCCGCCGCACCGACGAACACCGCGTCCACGGTGTCCAGTGCGAGCATCTCCGGCGCGGCCTTGATCGCCTCGACGCTCTCCAGCTGCGGGATGCACAGGACGTCGTCGTTGCCGGCCGCCAGGTATTCGGCGTTCGGCCGCAGCCCCCACGCCCCGGCCCGGCTGGTGCCGCCGGCGCCGCGGACGCCGTGCGGCGGGAACCGGCACGCCCGCCCGACGGCCGCCGCCTCTTCGACCGTGTCGACGTGCGGGACGAGGATGCCCATCGCGCCCGCGTCGAGGATCTTCTGGATCGTCGACGGCGTCTTGTCCGGCACCCGCACGATCGGCGTCATGCCGAGCGCGGCCGCCGTATTGATCAGCCGGTACGCCGTCTGCAGGTCGAGCGGCGCGTGCTCGAGGTCGACCACGACGAAGTCGAACCCGGCGAACGCCATGATCTCGGCGGGCTCGCCCGAGGCGATCTTCAGCCAGGTGCCGACGGGTGTGGCCTCGCGGGTGAACAGCCCGCCCCCGGTGCGCCCGCTCACGGCATCGGGTAGTCGTCGGCGTTCAGAACCCAGCCCGGTTTCTCCGAGAAGTCGACGCGCGGCGGGCTGAAGATGTCGATCAGCTGGTTCACGCCCGGGTCGCTCGCTTCGGACGTGTGCACGGTCGGCGGCGGGATGACCGTCACCGACGGGCTGCCGATCCGCACGTGCTCGTCCTCGCGCCACGTGGTGCTGTCGGGCAGCCACGGCGTGCGGATGTGGTGGACGTACTCGCCCTGCACGGCCAGCGAAAGCTGCTCGAAGTCGTCGTGGTGGTGCGGGGAGAGCTTGTGCGGGTCGCGCGGCCCGTTCTGCAGGGGCAGGAAGTTCACCATGAACGAGCGGGTGCGGAAGATCCGCCCGAACCGCTTCGGGTCGTCCGGCACCTCGGACAGCGGGTAGAAGCGGACGCGTGCTTCGGCGGGTGCCGGCCAGCGTTCCAGCAGCGTGACGCGCGGGTGGTCCTCGGCGTACGCGTCAGCGTTGGCGACACGATCCCGCCACGCCGGTTCGGTCGCCTCGACCAGCCTGACCAGCGGGCCGTCGCCGTGGACGCTGATCCGCGACGCGCCCGGCGGGACGACGACCAGCCCGGGGGAGTCCACCTTGGTGGTGCCGTCGCCGGTCAGCAGCGTGAAGGCGGGGGAGGCGTCGGTGACGACGATCGCCAGCTCGCCGTCCAGGGTGCCGTTGTCGAGGTCGTCGCCGTCGCGGGCGTCGGTGTGGATGAGGATGACGTTCTGCGCGCGCACCACCGGGGTCGCGCGCAGGTCGAGGTACTGCGCGGCGGTGATCGCGGCGCCGCTGTCGGGCCGGGCCGCGGTGGCCAGCGCCGACCGGGGATCGTCCTTTTCGTACACGGCAGGTCCTTTCAGGCGTCGAGGTTCAGCAAGTACGTCGGGTTGTCCCGGACCATCCGCCGCAGGTCCTTCTCGGGCAGGCCGAGATCGAGCAGCGCCTCGCCGACGCGCAGCCACGCGTCGACCGGCTTCGGGTTGGCCTTCTGGCCGAAGTCCGAGGCCAGCACGGTGTGCTCCGGGCCGAGCGCCTCGATCCAGGTCAGCAGCTGCTTCGGGTCCCATTTCTGGGTGCCTTCGGGGTCGTACATGCCGACCTCGTGCTCGATGAACGCGCCGAGCTCGATCAGTTCGCGGCACACAGCCGGGTCGGCGCCGATGACGAAGTCCGGGTGGCTGACGACCATCCGCTTCATGCCGCGCTCGTGCGCCTCCTGGAACAGCGTCTTGATGTACTCGGGGTACATGTGGCCGCCGTTGAGGACGGCCTGCTGCTCCTTGATCTCGTCGAGGATCTCGATCGCCTCGGGCTTGAGGACGCCGTCTCCGTCGACGATGTCGATGCGCTCCAGCGTCAGCGGGACGGTGGTGGTCGGGAAGGCGCCGTCCTCGGGGTGGCAGTCGATGTGCCGGCCGGAGGAGATGGTCGGGAACCAGACGACCTTGCCGCCCATGCGCAGGGTCATCCGCACGGCGTGGACGTTGAGCCCGCCGACGGTGCTGTTGAGCGCGATGCCGCCGAAGACCTGGGCCTTGACGTCGGCGAGGCGGCCCTTCATCGCGAGGACGTCCATCTGGGTGTTGTGGTGGTGGGACTTCGCGACCATGGCGCGCATCCCGATGCGCGCGCCGTCCTGCGCGGCCTCGACGTGGTCGAAGCGGCGGGGGAACGGGCTGGGGCCGGAGTGGACGTGCATGTCGACCAAGCCGTCCAGGACGGAGGCGATGGCGGGACGCGAGCTCATGAGCGGCCTTTCGGTTCACATTATGAAGTCAAAGTTCACTATAAGACCGGCTGTCAACCCTGTGACCGCTCTTGTGTATCCCCGAACGCATATTTAGAGTGTCTGACGTTCACTTGGTGAACATTCAGTTCGAAGCAACGGAGGACGCCGATGTCCACACCGCCCAGCGCCGCCGAGGCGGCCGCCCGTCCCGGTACCCCGCACGGCCCGGACGTGACCAAGGTGCGCGCCGCGGTCCGCGGCGGGACGCTCGCCTACTTCGTCGACCAGTTCGACATCTACCTGCCGATCGTCGTGCTGGCCCCGGCCACGGCGTACTTCCAGGCGGCCAACCTCAGCGCGAGCACGACGGCGCTGCTGGCTTCCCTGGTGTTCGCGTCCACGCTGATCGGCCGCCCGCTCGGCGCGATCATCTTCGGTCACTTCGCCGACACGGTCGGGCGCAAGCGCACGACGCTCGTCGCGGTCGGCGGCTTCGGCATCATCACGCTGCTGACCGCGTGCCTGCCCGGGCACGAGACGATCGGGATGTGGTCGGTCGGCATCCTCATCGCCCTGCGGTTCGTGGACGGCATCTTCCTGGGCGGCGAGTACACGACGGCCGTGCCGTTGGCGATGGAGTGGAGCCCTAAGCACAAGCGCGGCCTCTACGCCTCGATCATCACGTCGACCTCGCCCGCCGCGTACGCGGTGATCGCCGCGATCACGCTGCTGATGCTGCAGCTGCTGCCGTCGGCCGGCCTGCACAGCGCGTACGTGCAGTGGGGCTGGCGAGTCCCGTTCTTCGTCGGCGCGCTGCTGGCCGCGGTGCTGTTCCGCTACTACCAGAAGCAGGTGCACGAGCCGCCGGCCGAGCTGACCGGCGAGAAGCACAAGCTCCCGTTCGTCCGGCTGCTGGTGAAGTACCCGCGGGCGCTGGGCCAGGTGTTCATCCTGATGACCGGCACGTGGCTCGCGACCAACATGGAAGCCGCCGTGACACCCGCGCAGCTGAAGGCGCACCTCCTGCTTTCCAGCAAGGAGGTCACGCTGACCATGCTCGTGATCAACGCGTCCGCCGCACTGTCCTACCCGCTGTTCGGGGTGCTGTCCCAGCGCATCGGCCGACGGCGGTTCTACATCGGCTACGGCCTGTCGATGGTCGTCGTCGGGGCGGGTTCCTACACGCTGCTGATGGCCTCGAACGGCGGCTTCGGCGCGGCGCTCGGCTTCGGCGTGCTCATCGGGGTGTTCACCGTCGGCACGTTCGGCCCGATCGCGGCGTACCTGACGGAGCGGTTCCCGGCGAGCATCCGCTCGACCGGCTACGGCGTCGGCTACAGCCTCGCGCTCATCGCCCCGGCGTTCTACCAGTTCTACCTGCAGCGGTTCGACGGGGTGTTGCCCGCACACCTCGCGCCGGGCGTCCTCATCGTCCTCGCCGGCCTGCTGATCAGTCTCGGCGGCTTCCTCGGCCCGGAGACCAAGGACGTCGACATGTCCGACGACAGCACCATCCCGGCACTGTCCTGAATGGATGTCGGCGGACTGGTCGCCGCCGGCCCGGTGTGGGTCGGCTCGTCCGAGCTGACCATGAGCCTCGACGGCATCGTCGCCTGCGTGGACGCGGGCGCCGGTGCCGTCGTGGCGAAGTCGGTGAACGAAAGCGCCGCCGCCCGGCGTCAGCTGGACATCGCGGACTACGCGTTCGTCTCCGGCGACCGGCAGGTGCGGCCGCCAGGCCGGGCATACCCGGGTGACGGCCTGCTGAACCGGTCGGGGCTCGCGCAGGTGGACCTGGACGACTGGCTCGGAATCCTCGCCGCGGGCGTCGCCCACGGAGCCGCGCAGGGCTGTCCGGTGGTCGGCAGCATCACCCTCGGCGATCCGGCCGCGGCCGCGCGCATCGGGCGTGCGCTGGCGGACGTGGTGCCGGCGGTCGAGCTGAACATCGGTGCCCCGCACGGGCGAGAGGCGCGTGCGGTGCGCCAGCTGACCGAAGTGGACGGTGTGCGCGACGCCGTGCGGACCGTGCGCGCGGCGGTCGGTGTTCCGCTGTTCGTGAAGCTGCCGGGCCAGGCCTCGGACGTCGTCGCGCTGGCCCGGGCCGCCCGCTCCGCCGGCGCGGACGCGGTCGGCCTGGTCGGCCGGTACCCGGGCTTCCTGCCGGACCTCGACGGCGGCGCGGTGCTCGGGTCGTGGGGCGCGTGGAGCTCACCGGGGTGCCTCCCGATGAGCCTGTACTGGGTGAGCAAGGCTTTCCAGCAGCTCGACGTGCCCATCGTCGGCACCAACGGCGCCCGGACCGTGACGGACGTGCTGCGGTTCCTCGCTTCCGGCGCGCGGGCGGTCGAAGTCGTGACGGCGTTGTGGATCGGCGGGCCCGCGGTGCTCCGGGAGCTGGTCGACGGTGTCGCCGAGGTCGGCGACGACTTCGTCGGCAGTGCGTTGGCGGGGACGCGCGAGTACGCCGACGTTCCGCCGCCGCCCTCGCCGGCCTGGGAGCCCTACACCGCGCGCTGGATGTCGTCGGGCCGGTAGTGCCCGCCCAGCTCGTGGGTGAGCTCGCGCGCGGTGTCGACCACGACCCGCAGCTCGGGCGTGTCGTCGTTCATCGACAGCGTGTTGTCCGGGCCCACGATCGCGATCGTGGCGCAGATGCCGTACTCGTCGAAGACCGGCGCGGCCACCGCGACGATGCCGGGCGTGCTCATCGCCGAGCAGTGGCCGACCGCGCGCACCCGGTCGACGTCGGCGCGCAGCTCGTCGCGCGCGGTGCCGGACAGGGTGCCGATCAGGCGTTCCATCGACAGCTGGTCGGCGTGGTAGGCGAGGAAGACCTTGCTCTGCGCGGTGTCCAGCGGCAGGTGGCTGCCGACCCGCACGGACACGATGACAATGGTCGAGGCGTTCTCCTCGACCCGCGAGACCACCGGGCCGGTCAGCCCCCAGAGGCTGAGCACGACGCTGGTCTGCGTGGCGCGCGAGAGTGCCTGCATGTGCCGCGGCGCGAGGTTGACGACGCGGCGGTGGCCGATGGCGAACGCGCCGAGCTGCAACAGCAGGCCTCCCGGCACGTACCCGCCCTCGGCGCTGCGTTCCAGGAGACCGGCCGCGACGAGCGACGTGCAGTACCGGTAGGCCGTCGTGCGGTTCAAGCCGAGCCGTTCGGCCACTTCGCCCGCGGTCAGCTCCGGCGTCGCCGGGTCGAACAGCGAGAGGATCTGGCTGACCCGGCTCACCGCCTGGATGTCCGCCTGGTCGGCGCGGGCGTCCGGGGACCGCGTCGGTTTGGTCACGGGGAGCCTCCGCCGGGAGTCTGGAATCGCTGTTCACTTCGTGAACACGGACATCAGGCTACCGGACCGGACGCTTTCCCTTGACCCATCGGATCAATCTCGTCCGAAAGTCGGGTCCGTGACTTGTCGACGACATTCGTTGTCATCTGGTCAGGTCTAGACATCCGATGGATGACCGACCTAGTCTGGCGTTCGTCCACCCCGTCTCGCCGCCGCCGGGCTCGTGGCCGCGGTCCGTCACGAGGAGAGCTATGACGTTTCGCGGTCTGGTCCTCGCGGCCGCCGTCGTTTCCAGCACGCTGGTGGCACTCCCGGCCGCCGCGACCGAGAGCTGTGGCGGGCCGGTCAAGCCGGCCAGCATCATGACCGTCGACGCCTGCGACAGCCCGGCCCGCATCGTCGCGAAGGCCGCCGCCGTCGTCCCGCGGAAGGGGCAGCTGGCCTGGCAGCAGCGTCCGGTCACGGCGTTCACGCACTTCGGGATGAACACCTTCACCGACCGCGAATGGGGTTCCGGCGCCGAGAAGGAAACCACCTTCGCGCCGCCGGTCGTCGACACCGCCCAGTGGATGCGGTCCCTCAAGGCCGCCGGGGTGACGCAGGTGATGCTCACCGCCAAGCACCACGACGGTTTCGTCCTCTACCCGACGCGCTACACGAACCACTCCGTGGTCGCGAGCCCGTGGTGGCTGACCCCCGGGTGCACCGACCCGGCCCGGGACGCGGCGGAGGCCGCGCGGGGCCAGGACCCGTCCGCCTACTGGCAGACGCGGAACACCCCCTGCGCCAACCCCCGCGGCGACATTCTGCGCGACTACGTCGACTCCGCCCGCGCAGCGGGACTCAAGGTCGGCGTCTACCTGTCGCCCGCCGACGGTGCCGAGCTGCCCAAGACGTTCTTCGCCGACGAGGTGCGGCGCATCGAAGCCAAGGTCGCCGCCGGGCAGCCGCTGAGCATCGAAGAGCTAGCCACCTACGAAGACCGCGCGAGCGCGCCGCAGGGCCAGGGCCGCTACGGCACGAACAGCCCGGTCACCCGGCGGACCATTCCGACGCTCGTGCCGCACGACGACCGCGCGACCGCGCTCGCCGCCGGGAAGCTGCCGCGGTTCACCGTCGACGAGGACGACTACAACGCCTACTACCTCAACCAGGTCTACGAGCTGTTCACCCAGTACGGCCCGATCGACGAGCTGTGGCTGGACGGCGCGAACCCCTGGCGCGACCACGGGATCAGCGAAACCTACGACTTCACCACGTGGTTCCGGATGATCCACGCGCTGTCCCCGGACACCGTCACCTTCGCCGGGCCCGCGGGCGTGCGCTGGGTCGGCAACGAGACCGGGCAGGCGCGCGAGACCGAATGGAGCCCGCTGCCCACGACCGGCGACCCCACCACCGCGCACAACGAGGAGCTGTTCCTCGGTGGGGCGACCGCCGCGGATCTCGGGTCGCGGCAGGTGCTGGCGGACCCGTCGGTGCGGTACCTGCAGTGGGCCCCGGCGGAGTCCGACGTCTCGATCCGGCCGGGCTGGTTCTTCCACCCCGGCGAGCAGCCGAAGTCCGCCGCGCAGCTCGTCGACGTCTACCGCCGGACGGTCGGGCGGAACTCGTCGCTGCTGCTCAACGTCCCGCCCGGCCCGGACGGCCGGATCGCGCCCGCCGACACCGCCGCGCTGGCCGGCTTCGGCCAGGCGATCGCCCGGACCGAGGGCCGCAACCTCGCCGTCGGCGCTCCCGGCGCCGTCACGGACTCGTCGGTCACCACGGCGGAACCCCTGGACCGCCCGCTCGACGTCCGGCTGCCCCGGCCGGTCACGTTCGACCAGATCCGGCTCGGCGAGGACATCACGCGCGGCCAGCACGTGGAAGGCGCGCTCGTGCAGGCCGAGATCGGCGGAACCTGGCAGACCCTCGCCACGGTGACCACGATCGGCTACACCCGCCTGGTCACGCTGCCCGCGCCGGTGACCGCCGGCCGGCTTCGCGTCGTCGTCACGCAGTCCCGCGCCACGCCGTACTTGGCCACCTTCGCGTTGTACCGCACCGCCGCCTGAAAGGGAGTTACCAATCCGACCAAAAGTAGGCCGGCCCTCGAGCGGTACGTGCCATTGCCACGAAAGCCATCCGGCCGTGACTGTGGTCGGATTAGTAACGAAAGGCACAGTATGACCCGCCGCCGAGCCCTGTTCGCCGCCGTCGTCACGGTGGCCGCCACCCTCACTGGAAGTGCACTACCCGCCGCCGCCAGCGGCGCGCTACCCGTCGTTTCGCCCACCCCGCAGCAGATCACCCGGACGTCCGCGGACGTGTCGCTGCCGTCGTCGGTCGCGCTCGTCACCGACGCCACCACCGACCCGGCGGCGAAGGACCTGCTGACCTCGTTGTTGCGCGACCACGGTGTCAGGACCGGTGGCCACGGGCTGCTCGTCCGGCTCGGAAGTGCCGGGACGGGCGTGCCCGAGCAGGCCGAGGGGTACGCGCTGAGCGTGTCCCGGACCGGGATCACCATCGGCGGCCGTGACGGCGCCGGGCAGTACTACGGCGTGCAGACGCTGCGGCAGCTGTTCGTCCGCTCGGGACACGGCTGGGCGGTGAGCGGCGCGGCCGTGCGCGACTGGCCGAACATGGCCCTGCGCGGGTCGATCGAGGGCTTCTACGGTCCACCGTGGACGACCGCGGACCGGCTGCGGCAGCTCGCGTTCCTCGGCGAGGTCAAGGCGAACACGTACATCTACAGCGCGAAGGACGACGCCTACCTGCGCGCGAAGTGGCGTGACCCGTATCCGGCGGACGAGCTGGCCACGCTCGGGCAGCTGGTGCGCTCGGCCACGGCCCACCACGTCGAGTTCACCTACGCGCTCTCGCCCGGTGTCTCGGTCTGCTTCTCCTCGCCGGCCGACATCGCGGCGGTCGAGGCGAAGTTCCAGGCCGTCTACGACCTCGGCGTCCGGTCGTTCTCGATGCCGTTCGACGACATCTCGTACACGAAGTGGAACTGCGACGCCGACCAGACGGCCTTCGGGGGTCCCGGCCAGGCGGCGGCCGGCGCGGCGCAGGTCTCGCTGCTCAACACGATCACCGAGCAGTTCGTGAAGACCCACGACGGCGTCCGTCCCCTGCAGACGGTGCCGACCGAGTACAGCGATCTGAAGGACTCGCCGTACAAGACCGAGCTGCGCGAGCACCTGGACCCGTCGGTGGTGGTGCAGTGGACCGGGACCGACGTCGTCCCGCCGAGCGTGACCACCGACGAGGCCGCGCAGGTGTCGGCGGTGTACGGGCGGAAGGTGTTCCTCTGGGACAACTACCCGGTGAACGACTACGGGCAGTCGGCCGGGCGGCTGCTGCTCGCGCCCTACGCGCAACGGGAAGCGGGGCTCTCGCGGTACCTCAACGGGATCGTCGCCAACCCGATGAACCAGGAGGCGGCCAGCGAGGTCGCCGAGTTCGGTGCGGCGGACTTCGCGTGGAACGACGCGGGCTACGCGCCTGCGCGGTCGTGGCCGCAGGCGCTCGCGCGTCTCGCGGGCGGCGACCCGCGGGCGTCGGCCGCACTGGCGGTCTTCGCGGACCTCGAACACCTCGCGCCGACGTTCGGCCCGACGCCGTGGCAGCCGCAGGCACCGGTGCTGGCCGCTCGGGTCGCCACGTTCTGGCAGCGCTGGAACGCGGGGGACCATCGCTCTTTGAGCGAGCTGCGCGCGTATGCGGTCCGGATCCGCGACGCGGCCGGCGTGATCCGCGGCGGCCGGGTGCAGAGCGCGTTCGTCGCCGAGGCGGGGCCGTGGCTGGACGCGACGGCGTTGTGGGGCGAGGCGATGGTGACCCGGCTCGACGCGCTCGCGGCGGCTTCCCGCGGCGATCAGGCTCGCGCCGACCGGCTCACGGCGGCCGCCGACGCGCTCGTGACGCGGGCGCAGGCGGTCAAGACGGGCAACACCAACCGGTGGGGGGTCCGGCAGGCGCTCGTCGGTGACGGCGTCCTCGACACCTTCCTCGCGCAGCTTCGGGAGCGGTCATGAACTCGGTGAGCAGGCGGAGCTTCCTCGGGGGAGCGGCGGCGATCACGGCGGGCGCGGTGCTCGCCGGCCCGACGGGCGCGGCGGGCCGCCGGGGCCTCTCGGTTTCCGGTGACCGGTTCCTGCTGGACGGCAAGCCGTTCCGGATCGTCTCGGGCGCGATCCACTACTTCCGGATCCACCCGGACCAGTGGCGCGACCGCCTTGCGCGGCTGAAAGCCCTGGGGCTGAACACGATCGAGACGTACGTGGCGTGGAACTTCCACCAGCCGAAGCCGGGCCGCGCCGACTTCAGCGGGTGGCGCGACCTGCCGGCGTTCGTCCGGATCGCGGGTGACCTGGGGTTCCAGGTGATCGTGCGGCCGAGCCCGTACATCTGCGCGGAGTGGGAGTTCGGCGGCCTCCCGGCGTGGCTGCTGGCCGACCGGAACCTGGAGCTGCGCTGCGCGGACCCGGCGTACCTCAAGGCCGTCGATGCTTGGTACGACCAGCTGATCCCGCGCCTGGTGCCGTTGGAAGCCCAGCACGGCGGCCCGATCGTGGCGGCGCAGATCGAGAACGAGTACGGCAGCTACGGCAACGACACGAGCTACCTCGCCCACCTGCGCGACGGCCTGCGCGGCCGGGGAATGACGAGCCTGCTGTTCGCGGCCGACGGCGCGTCCGAGTTCTTCATGCGCTTCGGCTCGCTGCCGGGCACCCTCGAGGTCGGCACCGGCGACGGCGACCCGGCGCCCAGCGTGGCCGCGATCAAGAAGTTCCAGCCGGGCAAACCGGTGATGATGGCCGAGTACTGGGACGGCTGGTTCGACCACTGGGGCGAGAAGCACACCACGCGCGACCCCGGGCAGATGGCGTCCTATGTGGATGCTCTGCTGGCGACGGGAGCCTCGGTGAACCTGTACATGGCATGCGGCGGAACGAACTTCGGCTTCACGAGCGGGGCGAACACCTCGGGCACGACGTACCAGCCGACGGTGACCAGCTACGACTACGATTCCCCGGTCGGCGAGGCGGGCGACCTGGGCGCGAAGTTCACGGCGCTGCGAGCGGTGCTCACGAAGTACACCGGCGTGCCTCCGGGCCCGGTACCCGGCCGCTCGGCCCGTTTGCCCGGTCGGACGGTGACGCCGTCGGGCACGGTGTCGCTGCTGGATTCGCTGCCGGTGCTGTCCGAACCGGTACGGTCGGCACAGCCGGTACCGATGGAGCGCGTCGGCCAGGCGACGGGCCTGATCCACTACCGCACGACGGTCCAGGGCCCGCATGCGGGACCGCTGAGCATCCACGGCCTGGCCGACCGGGCCCTGGTGTTCGCCGACGGCGAGCTACTGGGAGTCCTGGACCGCAACCAGCCTTCGGGGACGGTGAACCTCACGCTCACGAAGCCCGCGACTCAGCTGGACATCCTGGTCGACACGATGGGCCGGGTGAACTACGGCCCTTACCTGGCCGACCGCAAGGGTATCGACGGCTGGGTGGCGATGAGCACCCAGCAGAAGCTGTTCGGCTGGGAGATCCGCCCGCTGCCCCTGGACGACCTTTCCCGGCTGCGCTTCACCTCGGGCACGGCGTCCGGCCCGGCATTCCACCGGGCGACGGTCGAGGTGGCGAGTCCTGAGGACGGTTTCATCGCGTTGCCGGGGTGGGAGAAGGGCATCGTGTGGCTGAACGGCTTCAACCTGGGCCGGTACTGGAAGGTCGGTCCTCAGCAGACGTTGTACGCGCCGAAGCCGTTGTGGCGCCGGGGTGCGAACGAGATCGTGGTCTTGGAGCTGCACCAGGCGGGGGCGACGATCGAGGTCCGTCCGGAGGCAGACCTGGGATAGGTCCAAAACTGACAGAGGTTGTTGACAGTCTGGGCTCCTGATCAAGGGAGGCCCGTGGCTGAGCGAGTGTGGAGTGAGAAGGACCTGGTCAGGTGCGCTAACCGGCGCCTGGCCGTCCTGCGTCACGCCGAAGAGGTCAGCGGCAACGTCGCCGCAGCCTGCCGCTACTACGGCATCAGCCGCACGGTGTTCCACCGGTGGAAACACCGCTACGAAGACGAGGGCATCGACGGGCTGAAGGACCGCTCGAGTGCGCCGCTGTGCTGCCCGACGATCACCCCTCCCGATGTGGTCGAGAAGATCGTCTACCTGCGGCAGCACTACCACTTCGGCCCGCTGAAGATCGAGATGTACTTGCGTCGCTCCCACGATCGGAAGATCGGGCACTCGACGATCTACCGCATCCTCAAGCGCTTGGGCATGAGCCGGCTGCCCGCTTCCCAGTGCTACAAACGCCATCATCAGCGGTGGAAGCGGTATGAGAAGCAGCGCCCTGGCCACCAGCTGCAGATCGACGTCAAGTTCGTCGAGCCGATCACCGCCGACACCGGGCGGAAGATGCGGTACTACCAGTACACCGCGATCGACGAGTGCACCCGCCTGAGGATCCTGCGGATCTACCCTCGCTCCGTTCAGAAGACCGCGATCCAGTTCACCGACTAAGAGGTCAGTTCAGAATGAGTCGGCGTGTCGTCTTTGCCGGGGCTGCGGGGCTTTCGAGAATCTTGGTATGCGTGAGGAGGTCCTGACCGACCAGCTGTGGGAGCGGCTGGAACCACTCCTTCCGGTGCATCCGCGGCGGTTCCGCTATCCCGGCCGCAAGCGTGCCGACGACCGCGCCGCACTCGAAGGCATCCTGTACGTCATCCGCACCGGTATCGGCTGGAACCGTCTGCCGACGGCGTTGTTCGGCGCCTCCGGGGCCACCTGCTGGCGACGGTTGACCGAATGGCACGAGGCCGGAGTCTGGCAGCAACTCCATGAACGCCTGCTCGCCGAGCTGCGTGCCGCTGGGCTGCTGGACCTGTCCGCTGCGCTGGTCGACTCCACCCACTTGCGTGCTCTCAAAGGGGGGACCACACCGGGCCCAGCCCGGTCGACCGGCGCAAACCCGGCTCCAAGCACCACCTGATCACCGACGCCCACGGCACCCCGCTCGCGGTCACGCTGACCGGCGGCCATCGCAATGACGTCACCCAGCTGATCCCGCTGCTCGATGCCATCCCTCCGATCCGTGGCGTGGTCGGCAAGCCGCGTCGTCGGCCGCGTCGGCTCTACGCCGACCGCGGCTACGATCACGACAAGTACCGGCGCCTGGTCCGCGCCCGCGGCATCACCCCGGTCATCGCCCGCCGCGGCGTCGAGCACGGCTCTGGCCTGGGCACCATCCGCTGGCCAGTGGAACGCACCTTCGCGTGGCTCAAAGGCTTCCGCCGCCTGCGCATCCGGACCGAACGACGAGCCGACGTGCACCAAGCCGTCCTCAGCCTGGCCTGCTCCGTGATCTGCCTCCGCAAACTCATTCTGAACTGACCCCTAAGTGCTGTCCCGGCTGCCGTTCCAGGTGGAGAAGATCCAGACCGACAACGGGGCGGAGTTCCAGTCAGCGTTTCACCGGCACCTGCTGGACCAAGGCATCGGGCATGTCTACATCCGGCCCGCCACACCTCGGCTCAACGGCAAGGTCGAGCGCTCGCATCGCATCGACGCCGAGGAGTTCTACCACCTGTGAGGTTCACCCCGGGTAGTGGACACCGAGTTAGCAGGATCAGATGTCCTGCTGAAAGGATGTCCTCATGCCTGCTCGCAAGCGCCGGTCGTACCCGGCTGAGTACAAGGTCGAGGCTGCTCACCGTGTGATCGATTCCGGCCGCACGATCGCTGAGGTCGCCCGCGAGCTGGGCATCGACGCGGGCATGTTGAGTGTCTGGGTCAAAGACGAACGACGCCGGATCACCGCGGCTGAGGTCCACGGGGACAACCCCTTGCAGGCGGCCGAGCGGGCCGAGCTGCTGCGCTTGCGCGGGCAGGTGGCCGAACTGGAGAAGGACAACGCGTTCCTGGTAAAAGCTTCGGCGTACTTTGCCGCGATGCAGAAGAACCGGCCCGGTTCGCTCTGATGGCCAAGTACGCCGGCCCCGACGAGTTCGCCGAGACGGCCGGCTCCACCTCGCCGCAGCACACCCGGTTCTCGGTCCGGCGGATGGCGCGGCTGCTGAGCGTGTCGAGAGCCGGCTACTACGCGCACGCCAAACGCGCCGCGGCAAGGGTGCTGACGCCACGGCAGCAACGCCGCGCCGACCTCGAGGTGAAGATCACCGAGGCGCACAAGGACTCCCGCGGAACCTACGGGTCGCCGCGGATCACCGCCGAACTGCGTGACCAGGGCGAGGTGGTCACAGCGAAGACGGTCGCCAAGATCATGGCCTCGATCGGGCTGGAGGGCATCAGCCCGCGCACGTTCAAGGTGAAGACGACGGTGGTCGATCCGGCCGCGTCGTTCCCGCCGGATCTGGTCGACCGGCTTTTCGACCGGGGCCGGCTGGACGCGGTCTGGCTGACCGACATCACGTATTTGACGTGTGGTGAGGGCGCGATGTTCCTGTGTGCGATCCGGGACGGGCACTCTCGGAAAGTGTTGGGCCACAGTGTATCTGACCGTATCAGCGCTGAGATGGTCACGGACGCCATCCACGACGCGGTCGCCGCCCGTGGCGGTGAATGTCGCGGCACGGTACTGCATTCCGACCGCGGCGGGGAGTTCACGGCGCATCTGACGGCGCAAGCGTGCTTCCGGCACGGGCTGCGCCGGTCGATGGGCGAAACCGGTATCTGCTGGGACAACAGCCCGGCAGAGTCGTTCTGGTCGACGTTCAAACATGAGCACTACTACCGGCATGCCTACGCCACGAAGATGGAACTCGTTGCCGCAGTTGACAATTGGGTTCGTTTCTACAACAGTGTGCGGCGGCACTCCGCAATCGGGATGCTCAGTCCCGACAATTTCGAGCAGTCACTTCGCACGGCTGCCTGATCCCTCGTAAGCCCCTGTCCACCGTTCGGGGTGAACCTCACTGCTCGACGGTGTCGTCCTCGGCGACGTCGGCGTGTTCAACGAGAAGCTGAAGGAATGGGAGGACTACTACAACTACCACCGCCGCCACGGCGGCCTGGCCGGCCAGACCCCGTATGAGAGGCTGCCACAGAAGACCCCCAGCCCAGGGTGTCAACGACCAGAAGCAGCACCACAGGTGGGGCGTGGGTGTAGGCCCGTAGCCTGTGGCTGCGGGCCTTCCCGTTGTTCGGTTGGTCAGGCGGCGAAGGGTAGTGGTTGGTGGAGGTTGTTGCGCCTGGGTTTTCGGCGTTTGTCCAGGAACACCGGTGGCAGGAACTCGGGGAGTCCGTCGGGGGCGATGCGGACTTGCCAGCCGGAGCGGTGCAGCAGCCGGTGGTGGTGGCCGCACATCAGGACCAGGTTGCCCAGCTCGGTGGGGCCGCCATCTGCCCAGTGCCGGATGTGGTGGCCTTGGCAGTGGCGGGGTGGGCGATGGCAGCCGGGGAAGGCGCAGCCGCGGTCGCGTAGGTACAGCGCGCGGCGGAGGCCGGGTGAGACCAACCGCCGGAGGCGCCCGAGATCGAGGGGTTCCCCCTTGCTACCCAGGACTGCGGGGATGATCTGGCAGTCGCAGGCATGGATCCGGGCCTCGGCCGCCGAGATGCGGCCGGTATCACCCAACGTCGCCTGACCGACACCAGACTTCAAGTCCTCCAACGAGACCGCGACCATCACGTGCGCTCGTTCACCCGCCTGCATCGGCAGGTCCGGGGAATTCAGGGCGAGGTCGATCGCGTCGGAGAACGCGTCGCCGTAGCGTTCCTGTGGGGAGCGGAAGTCGGGGCCGTCGTCGGCCCTGCGGCGTTCGGCCAGGGAATCCAGCAGGGCACTGGCGCGGGCGCCGGTCTCGTCATCGAAACGACCGGTCAGTTCCCAGACCCCAGTTCTTCTACGGCGCAAGGAGAGTTCACGGCTGGGCGTGGCCGGTTCAGCCTCATCGGGTTCGGCGCCATCGGGATCGAGGTGCGCCACGATCCGCGCACCCAACGCAGCAACCTGCTTGTGCCCGGCGTCTTCGGCGAAGGACAGCAGATCCTGCTCGACGCGATCACGATGCTCGTGAGGAACCTGCTGCAGGACGCCGACAATGGAGTCGATCATCGGGTTGCTCAACCGCCCGCCTGAAGCAGCAGTACCGGTGGTGGGGGCAACCGCGGGTACAGGGCTACCGTCTAAAAGTCGGCCGGAGTTCAGGGCCCGGGCTCGCTTGACCGCAGTCTCAGAAGCAGCTTTGGGAACATCGGCGAGGTGCTCGAATAGCCGCGCAACGGACCGGTAGCCGAAGAGTTCCATGACCCCGCGCGACTCGATTTCCGCGAGCAGAGAACCGATCTCAGCCTCGGCAGACCGCACGACGGTGAGCAGTGTGGAGATGCGGTCGGCCAGGGCCACCGCATCTGCTTTCCACGCCGCTTCGCTGTCCACGCACCAAGATTACCGGCAGTCGCACGCATGTTCATCACACGAAAGGAGTAACTGTTCAGGTCATTTCGATAGTTGTTGGCAGCCAAGGGTTTCCGGTGACGGCGTCGCGGAGTGCGGTGATGATATGCAGGCCGTTCTTGCGGGCGGTGGAGATGTAGCCGCGCACGCGCAACCACACCTGGGCGCCGTGCTGGGTGCGCCAGCCGCCGGAGATCTTCAACTGGGCCTTGATCATCCGTAGGTCGCGTTCGGCTTGGTTGTTGGTGAACGGGACGGTGAGGTCGCGGGCGAACAGCAGCACTTGGTGCTGGTAGTCGCGCAGGCGTACCAGCAGGTTGCGGGTCTTGCTTTGCTTACGATGCCGGCTCGGTGGGTGCAGCAGCAGGCCGAGATGGATGGTGCGGACGAACCGGGAGATCAGCGGATCGACGATGTGGGCGGGGATGGCGTCCAGGCCGTCGTCTCGCGCGGCATGGGCAGCGGTGTTGAGTGCTTCGAGGGTTTTGATCGCGATCGTGGGCCAGGTGTGCTCGGGGTGGGCTTCGCCGGCCGCGACCAGTTCGCGCAGGTGGTGGGCGTTGCAGCGGGCGTGTTTGCGTCCGAAATCTTGATACGACATCAGCCCGTCATGGACCGCGACACCCCGGAAGTAGTTGAGGATCCCGAACTCGTCCATCGCCTCGCCACCACGCTGCCGGTGCGGCATGTAGGCGGTCAGGTGTGGGGTGCAAGCCACGTGCAGCCACCAGTTCTTCCCGTCGACCCGGATACCGGTCTCGTCGAAATGTGCCACCGGCGCTGCCCGCAATGCCTGCTCGACCTGCTCGGCGAACCCTTCGAGGTTGGCGGCGACGGGGGTGAGGACACCGGCGACCCAGCCGGTCGACACCGGCAACCCCATCAGGTCCGCCAGCAGCTGCGCGGTCCGCGCGACCGGGATGTGCTGGAAGGTCAGCAGATACACCGCCAGCGCGGTCACGTTCGGCCCGTAACACGCGGGTGCGGTCGCCTCGGCCGGCGCGGGCGCGGTGGTGACCTGGTGGCAGCCGCGGCAGCGCAGCCGTTGCAGGCGGTGCTCGGTCACCGACGGGCGCACCTCGGGCAGGTCCACCACCTGCCGCCGCATCACCCCCGCACGATCAGTGCGGCGCAGACCTGCACCGCACCCTGAACACGCCGACGGCGCATGCTCGACGATCCTGTCCGGGTTCTCGACCAGCGACAGGTTCGCACCAGGCGCACCGGGCTGCTTGCCCTGCTTGCGGCCGGTCCTGCTACGCAACGACTTCGGGGCGGGTTTGGCGAACCGGTCCGACGATGGCGGCATCGAGGAGTTACCCGAGTTCGTGCCCAACCGCCGCTTGAGCGCAGCGACTTCGGCCCGCAACGCGGCGATTTCCTCCCGCGCATGCGCGAGCTCTACCGCCTGCGCTGCGACCAGCGCGGCCAGCTCGTCATACGACGGACGAACACCTTCCCCCACAACAAGATCATCCCACAGGCCCGCTCACAGCCCGAAAACGACCTGAACAGTTACCGAAAGGATGATCACGACGAAGTCCGGCAGGGATACCGTTGCGTGGGGAATCGGCGCTCCCGCACCGAGCGGGAACCAAGAACAGCAAGCGCCGATTTCCCACGCCCCGGCGAAGCCGCATCTTTAGAACTCGCTGATCCCCACATGCACAAAGGCAAGCAGAGATCCAGGCCCAACAAGTAGACAGATCCCAAGCCCCCCGAAGAGAGGCTCGTCATGACGGAACATCTTGACGAGCAACCCCACAGCAAAGGCAACGGTGGCAACAAGAAGAGACAGCACAACAGCAGACATGAAAGAAGGCCCTCCGGGCAGCAGTGAGCACGACACCGAGAGTCGGTGCCGGGAAAGGAATTCAGCTCACAAAGCCCGGAGGCGCCCGACTGTGCCGCTCGAGGAGCGGAGCACCCACCGAAGACGACGAGCCGGACTGCTCGAGAAGTGACCACGGAGGAGCAACGAAAGGACCGGCCGAAGAAGGACAAACGGCCCAAGGGATCGAAGCCGGCAAACGCGGCACCGCATGCCGGCCCGGGACGAGGACGTGCGACTGCGAGGTGGCCACGGCCGGGCCCTCGAACCCGGCCGATACCGAGTGGACGACCGGCGCCCCGGAAAGGACCAGCAGGACAGCAAGCAGCAACCCGAGGCGGTGGTGCCGCCTCGGGTCGCGCTGCTGTCCGAAAGGTCCGATACGGTCAGGCTACCTCAGCCGCCGCCGTAGGTGGCTTGGGTGACCGCGAAGACGTTGCGGTTGCCCGCGCCTTCCTGCAGGGACCACAGCAGGTCGGCGCTGGTGTCGTCCTCCCAGTAGGAGAGGCTTTCGCCGCTGCCCACCCAGGAGAACGTGGAGGAGCCGGCGGACGGCGTCCAGTAGTAGAGCTGCTTCTGGCCGGACGAGTTGAACCACCAGCGCCCGTTGTGCGACGCCACGCCGTTGAGCTTGTACCAGGGCAGCTGCAGGGCCTGGCTCGCCGTCGTCGTGGCGGCGAAGGTGCCGGAGGAGGCGAACGGGTACCGGATCGCCCGCGGTGCGCGGTTCGGGTAGTCGGTGCACCCGGACGAGCAGGTGTACTCGGTCATCACGATCGACTTGCTCACCCGGTCGAGGGAGATCGACGACCACGCGAGGTTCGTGCCCGACGTCGTCTTCGAGGTGATCGAGCCGACCTGCGGCAGGACGTACGCGTAGTTGTGGGCGTAGTACGTGCTGCCGGTCTGGTGCCCGATCTGGTCGGCCGTGCCACCCGTGTCGGTCTTCAGGATCTTCCGCATGTCGAAAACCCGCATGCCCTTGCCGGTGTCGGCGACGTACAGGTAGTCGCCGTACCAGGAGACGCCGCCGGCGTGGATCGGGATGTCCTTGAAGTCCGGGGCCGCCGCGGTGCCGGTCGGCTCGACGAGCAGGACCTTGCGGTACTTGTTGGGGTACGTGGCGTCCCAGTCGACGAGGGTGATCCGGCTGCGAGCCTGCGCGCCGTCGCAGCCGTCCTTCGTGTACCAGCTGACCAGGACGAGCTGGTGCCCGTCGTAGTTGCCGCTGTTGGCGGTGCCGACCGCGTCGCGGCTGGTCGTGATGCCCTGCGGGTAGTTCGCGCAGTCGGAGTTGTCGCCGCTGTCGAACCGGAACCCGGTCGAGAGCCCGGCGAGGGAGAACGACGACGGCAACGCCGTGCGGTCGTGGTTCGCGTTGTCCATGACCGTGTGGACGGCCGCGGTGCCGAGCTTCGAGACGAGTGCCGAGTTGACCGTGTCGAACTGGTTGTAGTTCGCGGTCAGGGTGTACTGCGAGGCGGGCAGCGTGGTCGGCCCGGCCGCGGCGAGGGCCGACGACGGTGCGGCGACCAGGCTCGCGAGGACGCTTGCCCCGACGGCGGCGTTCAGTAATCGGTGGCGCAATGACATGAGACCCCCAGTAGTCCGATCAATGCCCGGTACAACCTAGAACCGGGCGGGGTGAATGGGCAACAGCTTCGTGGTGAAAAGGGGAAGATCTTTTCGGCGGTCGTCTCACATTGAGACCTGCGGGGCGCGGGCGGCGTGCTGTGATCACTGCCATGGAGCCCGAACCCGAATCGGAACCCGACGAGCACCGGGTGTGCTTCGAGCGCACCCTGGTGCCCGCCGGGTGGCAGATCGACTTCGAGAACGCCGGTGACTACCAGCTGGACGGGACGTACGCCCAGCCGAGGTAGTCGGAGCGCTGCGCGTAGGTGCTGGTCTGGTACACCGACGGGCCCGTGCTGATCGCGACCCCGCCGCCGAGGGCGAGCATGATGTGCCCGTTGCTGGTGGTGCTGGTGAAGAACACCGCCGCGCCGGCCGGGGCGACCGAACCCGTGTGGATGCGGCCGTTGGCCTTCTGCCACTGGTAGTGCGTGGTGGCCGAAGCGAACCGGCCGCTGGTGCCGAAGGCGCGTTCGACGAACAGCTCGCACTGGTTGTTCCAGTCGGTGTGGCCGAGCCGGGCCTTGGCGAACGCGATCGCGCTGTCGGCCCGCGGGTCCGCCGGGAACGCCGTGCCGCCCGCCTTCAGGCCGTCGGTGTCGCAGTGCGGGACGCCGCTGACGAACCCGTCTGTCCCGGTCTTGATCAGCGCGTCCGGCACCCACAGGTCGTCGCTGGTGAAGTCCCAGATCTCGTCCGACGCGGTGGCCTGGCAGACCACCGGCACCGACGCGCCGGTGAGGTACTTGTTCGCGACGCTGCCGGCCGCGTCGGCCGCGTCGCCCTTCTGCGCGCGGCCGTTGAGGTCGGCCTTGGCCGGAAACGCGTGCGGCGTGGTGCACTGCGGCGCGACCATCGACGTCGAGCCGGTCTTGACGTAGGCATCGGGCACCCACAGGCCGTCGGTGGTCAGGTCCCAGATGCTGCTGCCGCCGTACGCCGGGCCGGTGTCCTGGCAGGCCAGCGTCACCGACGTGCCCGAGGGGTACATGTTCGCGATGCGCTGCTTGCCCACCGCGACGTCCGGGTCCTTGACGGTGCGACCGTCCACTGTGGTCGTGACGGGGTAGGTCGACGCGGCCTGGGCGGCCGGTGCGGCCAGCCCGGTGAGGGCGACGCCGAGGCCGATCGTGGCCACCGCCGCCTTGAGTGTGGTTCTCACTTGTCCTCCAGAACGATTCCGTGCGGCGAATCGTCGGCGGACGCCGTACAAGAGCCGTACAAGCGGGCCGGGCGGCCTAGTACTTTCCGCCTAGCGCGGAGTCGCCGAAGATCGGATGTGCTCCGGCGCGCGATCGGCGATCTTGGATGCGAGAGACCGACGTGAGGAGAGACCCATGCATCCGGCCGCCCTGATCCAAGGCCACGAGGAAACCTGGTCGTGGCTCGTGCTCGGCCTGACCGGTGCCGTCCTGCTGGCCTTCGCCGTGCTGTTCCTGGCCGCCCTGGTCAGCATCCTCGGCTCGCGGCTCACCGGCGGCATGAAGCTCGTCTGGGTGATCTTCGCCTTCTGCGCGCCGTTCCTGGGCAGCCTGCTGTGGTTCGTGTTCGGCCGTCGTGACGCGTACGAGCCGGTGCGCCGGTGATCGTCGCGGAAGGGCTCGCGAAGACCTACCGCGGCGGCTCCGGCGTCGAAGACCTGTCCTTCACCGTGCGGCCCGGCGTGGTGACCGGCTTCCTGGGGCCCAACGGCGCCGGCAAGTCGACGACGATCCGGCTGATGCTCGGGCTGACCCGCGGCCGCGGCCGCACGACCTTCGGCGGCCGGACCTACGCGGCGGTCCCCGGTCCACTGCGGACGGTCGGGGTGCTCACCGACGCCGCGGCGGTGCACCCCGCGCGGCCGGCCGCCGCGCACCTGCGGATGGTCGCCGCGGGCGGGGGTCTGCCGGCGCGACGCGTGCGGGAGGTCCTCGCGACCGTCGGCCTGGAGCCGGTGGCCCGGCGGCCTGCCGGCCGGTTCAGCCTCGGCATGAAGCAGCGGCTGGGCCTGGCCACGGCGCTGCTCGGCGACCCGGAGTACCTGGTCCTCGACGAGCCGGCCACCGGGCTCGACCCGGAGGGCGTGCGGTGGATCCGCGACCTCCTGCGACGGCTGGCGGGGGAGGGCCGCACGATCCTCGCGTCTTCGCACCTGCTGGCCGAGATGTCGCTGCTCGCCGACGACCTGATCGTCATCGGCGCCGGGCGGCTCGTCTCGGCCGGGCCCCTCGAGGAGTTCGTCCGGCGGCACGCGCGCGCCGACGTCGTGGTCCGCGTCGACCACCCCAGCGTGCTGATGGTCGCCTTGGCCCGCGACGGGCTGCGCGTGCGCCAGGAAGCCGCTGCCGAGCTGGTCGTCGACACCGCCGCCCCGGAGCGGGTGGCGGCGATCGCCGCCCGGGCGGGGGTCGGCGTCCGGGAGCTGTTCGTGCGGCGGAGCGGGCTGGAGGACGCCTTCCTCGCCGCGACCGCGGCCGCCGTCCGGCACCGGGGGGAGCTGCCGTGAAGAACGCACTGGCCTACGAATGGGTGCGGGCCCGCTCGCTGCGGTCGACGTGGCTGCTCCTGGCCGGTGCCGGGGTGCTGCAGTTCGCGTCGGGCCTGTACTGGGGCCTCGACCGCGACCTCGACGCGTTCACCTCGGCGTTCGGCCTCGTCGACCGGCTGGGGGCGCTGCTGCTCGCCGCCGTCGGTGCCGCCGCGTTCGGGCTCGACCACCAGCACGGCACCCTCGCGACCACCCGGCTGGTGCTGCGCTCGCCGGCCCGGATCGTCGCCGCGCGGGCGCTGGTCGCCGGCGGGCTCGGCCTGCTGGGCGGGGTGCTGATGGTGGTGCTGACCGCCGCCGGGGTGCTGACCGGCGGGGGCGCCCTGCCTGCCGGCGCGGGGGCGGCAGGCAGGGCGGTGGGCGGGGTGCTCGCGCTGACCGCCCTGTCCGGACTCGCCGGGGTGGCGCTCGGCGGGCTGCTGCGGCACACCGGGCTCGCCGTCGGGGTGTTCGCGGTGTGGACGTTCGTCGGGGAGACGACGCTGGCCGCGCTGGCCCGGGTGCCGATCACCGTGCTGCCCTTCGGCGGCACGGCCCTGTTCGCCCTGCCGGGGACCGCGGTGTTCGGCGCGCTGGTCGTGCTCGCCCTGGGCGCGACCACGTTCACCCTGGCTCGCCGTGACGGCTGATCCGGCGCGCCCTAACCTGAACACGATGAAGCGCTGGCTGAGCTGGTGGGACGGCCGGGTCGTCCTGCTCGCGCTCGACGTCGCGGTGGCCGCGGCCGTGATCGTGGTGACCTTGACCGGCGGCGACCCGCGTGACCCGCACCCGGCGCTCTACGTGCCCGCGGTGCTCGTCTCGGGGCTCGCCCTGCTGGCGCGGCGCCGGTGGCCGTTCCTCGTGCTGCTGGTCGCGGTGGCGTGCATGCCGGCCGGGGTGACGCTGCTGCCGCTGATGGTGGCGCAGTACTCGGTCGCGGTCCGGCACGGCGTCAGCTGGGTGACCGGGCTCGCGGTGGTCGTCGCCGGGGTCGCGGGCAAGGTCTTGCCGGTGCTGAGCGCTCCGGAGAGCTTCACCCAGGTCGTGATCGTGCTGGGGTTCTTCGTGTTCGGCCCGGTGCTGGCCGGGCTGTGGATGCACCAGCGCGCGGCGCTGCTGGCCGTGCTGCGGGACCGCGCCGAGGAGGCCGAGCGGACCCGGACGCTGCTGGCCGACCAGGCCGTCTTCGCCGAACGGCGGCGGATCGCCCGCGAGATGCACGACGTCGTCGCCCATCGCGTGACGGCGGTCGCACTGCAGGCGGGCGCGCTGTCGCTGCGGGCGCCGGACGAGAAGACCGAACAGGCCGCCGAGACGATCCGGGCCACCAGCGCGACGGCGCTCGACGAGCTGCGCGCCGTCCTGCGCGTGCTGCGCGACGACGCCCCGGCCGAGAGCGGCCCGGGCGTGCTCGCGTCGCTGGAGGACCTCGTGGCGCAGGTCACGGCGACCGGAGCCCGGGTCGAGCTGACGCTGCCCGACCCGCTGCCCGTGGTGCCCGACCAGGTCGGCCGGGCCGTCTACCGGGTGGTGCAGGAGTCGTTGACCAACGCGGGCAAGCACGCGCCGCACGCGGCCGTCGACGTCCGGCTCGCCGTCACCGGGGAGCGGCTGGCGGTCGAGGTGACCAACCGGCTGACTCCGCACGGCAGCGCCGTCCCGGGGTCCGGGTACGGCTTGGTGGGTATGCGTGAACGCGTCGAGCTGGCCGGGGGCGACCTGCGCACCGGCCCGACCGGCGACGGCCGGTTCCGGGTGTCGGCGGGGTTTCCGGTCGGGGAGGGCGTGTGACGGTCAAGGTCGTGCTGCTGGAGGACGAGGAGCTGGTCCGCAGCGGCATCCGGATGATCCTCGAGTCGGCCGACGACGTCGAGGTGGTCGCGGAGGACACGAACGGCGCGCGGGCGGTCGAGCTGACCGACCGCTACCGGCCGGACGTGGTGCTGACCGACGTCCAGATGCCGAAGGTGGACGGCATCGAGGTGGTCCGTCGCCTGGCCGCGCACCCGGCGGCGCCGGCGGTGGTGGTCCTGACGACGTTCGACGTGGACGAGTACGTGTACGCGGCCCTGCGTCACGGCGCGGCGGGGTTCCTGCTGAAGGACACGCCGCCGCGCGAGCTCGTCACCGCGGTCCGGGTGGCGGCCCGCGGCGAGGCGATGCTGTCCCCGAAGATCACGAAGCGGCTGTTGACGGACTTCGCTTCCGGGGGAGGGAGTTCGCGGGCCCGGTCCCGGCTGGCGGAACTGACCCCGCGCGAGCACGACGTGGCTGTCCACATCGGACGCGGGCTCAGCAACGCGGAGATCGCGAAGGCGCTGGTGGTGAGCGAGTCGACGGTGAAGGTCCACATCGGACACATCATGGCCAAGCTGGAGGCGGCGAACCGCACCCAGGTGGCGATCCTGGTGCACGACGCCGGTCTGAGCTAGCGCGCCGCCCGGCGTTCGAGGATCTTCAGGGACTGCTCGCACCAGCGGAGGTTCTCCCGCTCGAACGACAGTCCCCGCATCAGCGTCAGGTACGGCCCGACCCGCTCGGCCTCCGCGAGGTAGTCGTCCTCGAACCGGCCGTCCAGCAGGCGCGCGCGAAGGCGCTCGTAGCGGGCGATCTTCGTCTCCGCCCGGGTCATGCGCTCCTTCAGCGCCTGGCGCACCGCCGCCTCGTCGCCGGCATCGACCGCCTGGACCTGGATCAGCAGCTCGTCGCGGATCACGCCGGGGCGTGGGGGACGCGCCGTGAAGTCGCGGAGGGCCAGAGCGCCGGCCTCCGTCAGGGAGAACAGCCGCTTGTCCGGCCGCTTCTCCTGGCGGACCAGCCGGGCGCGGACCAGGCCGTCCGCGGCCAGCCGGTCCAGCTCGCGGTAGAGCTGCTGCGGCGTCGCCGGCCAGAAGTTCGCCACCGACGCGTCGAACCCCTTCGCCAGGTCGTAGCCCGACGCCTCGCCCTCCAACAGCGCCGCCATCAGCGCGTTGCGCAGTGACATAGTCAACTAGTTGAGTGCTTCGCGCTGGATCCGGTCGAACTGGGCCGCCATCGCTTCCGACAGTGCCTGCGCGGCCGAGAGCGGCCGGACCATCACCGTGAACTCGTCGATCAGCCCGTCGTCGTCGAAGTGCAGGAAGTCGCAGCCCTCGACGCGCGTGTCCCCGATCCGCGCCTCGAAGACGAGCGCGTGGTCGCGACCTTCGCCGCCACTCAGCTCGCGCACGTACCGGAAGTCCTCGAACACCCGCAGCACGCCGCGCAGGATCGCGGCCGTGATCGCCTTGCCCGGGTACGGCTTGAACGCCACCGGGCTCCGGAACACCACGTTCTCCGCCAGTGTCGCGGCCATGGCGTCGGGGTCCCGGGCCTCGACGGCGTTGCGGAAGCTGGTCATGCCTCACCTCACCTAGTCAACTTGTTGAGTATGAGCATACCCTTCGGTGACCGCTCGACCCACAGCCTCAGCACAGCTCCGGCACAGCGTGCTCAACGCCGACCCGGACCACGACGGCGTCTGGTGTCGCGCGTCCGAGGTTCGTTGACAGCGGCCCGGCCCTGCGCGCCGAAGTGTGTCGGGCGCCTCGGATCTGGATCTGTCGAAGGGTCGCGGCGGCTGGTCCGACGACATGAATGAGTCATTCATGTCGTCGGACGAGGTGAATGGGTCATTCACTGCATCGCGGCCGGGGCTGCACGGGTGGCGCCGGGCCACCCGTGCGGCCGGCGTCACGAGCGGGTCAGCCAGTCGGCGAGCTTCGTCTCCGCGAGCTTCGCGCCCGGCCCGGGCAGGAGATCCTCCGGCCCCGGCACCGCGCCGAAGTACGGCGCCTCCGGGTCGGTGACGACCTCGCGCGGGTCCTGGCGCGCGGTCAGCACGGTGCGGACCCACTCGTCGAGGCCGAAGACCTCCGGGCCGGCGATCTCGGTGAGGCCGCCGACCGGCTGCCCGGCCGCGGTCCGGGCGACGGCCGCGGACACCTCGGCCGCCGCCATCGGCTGGACGCCGGCGCCCGGCAGCCGCACGACGCCGTCGGTGGTCGAGGTGTCCGCGATCCCGCCGGCGAACTCGAAGAACTGGGTCGCCCGCACGATCGAGAACGGCAGGCCCGACTCGGTGATCAGCTTTTCCTGCGCGACCTTGGCGCGGAAGTAGCCGACGTCCGGCTGCCGGTCCGTGCCCACCACCGACAGCGCGACGTAGTGCGTGACCCCCGCTTCCTTCGCCGCCGCGACGAGGTTCCCGGTCGAGGTGCGGAAGAAGTCCATGACGTCGTCGTCGGCGAACGACGGCGAGTTCGACACGTCGATCAGGACGTCCGCGCCCTGCAGCACCTCCTTCAGCCCTTCACCGGTCAGGGTGTTCACCCCGGTGCTGGGGGCGGCGGCGACCGCCTCGTGGCCGTGCTCGGCCAGCCGCGCGACCACGTTCGTGCCGATCAGGCCGGTTCCGCCGATGACGACGACCTTCATGTCCGTTCCTTCCGCCAGGCGCGCCCGGAATGGCCGCGCACCGACTACGACAAGACAGCCGGTGGATTCGTGACAAAGCCCCACCGGCGATACGCTCCCGTCCGCATCCGCCGCTTCGAAGGGATCCGCACCGCATGCAGGACCTCGACGACGCGACCGCCGTCTTCGCGGACGTGCGGCCGCGGCTGTTCGGCATCGCCTACCGCATGCTGGGCAGCGCCGCTGACGCGGAGGACCTGCTCCAGGACGTGTGGCTGCGCTGGCAGGCCAGTGACCGGGCCGCGGTGCGCAACCCGGCGGCCTACCTCGCCACCGCGACCACCCGGCTGGCGATCAACGCGACCAAGACGGCCTACGCGCGCCACGAGACCTACGTCGGCCCGTGGCTGCCGGAGCCCGTGGACACCTCGGCCGATCCGCAGCTGGGGGCCGAGCGGGGTGCCGCGCTGGAGCTCGCGGTGCTGCTCCTGCTGGAGAAGCTGACGCCGACCGAGCGCGCGGCCTACGTGCTGCGCGAGGCGTTCGACTACCCGTACGTCCAGATCGCCGAGATCGTGCAGACGACGGAGGTCGCGGCCCGTCAGCTCGTCAGCCGTGCGCGGAAGCACCTCGCCGCGGAACGGCGCGCGCCGGCCGGGCTGACCGAGCAGCGGCGGCTCCTGACCGCGTTCGTGACCGCGGCCCAGGAAGGCGACTTGTCGACATTGGAGGAGCTGTTCGCGGCCGACGTGATCAGCTACTCCGACGGCGGCGGCGTGGCCCGTGCCTCGCGCATCCCGGTCCGCGGCGCGACGACGGTGGCGAAGTACGTCCGCGCCTTCCACGACCGCTTCTGGGTGGGCGTGACGGTGACCCCGGCGCTGGTCAACGGTGCGCACGCGATGCTGCTGTCCCGCGACGGCGAGGTGTTCACGGTGCTGACGGTGACCGCCTCGGCCCAGGGCATCGACCAGGTGCTGTGGATGATGAACCCCGGCAAGCTCAAGGCGGTCGCCGCCGTATAACGCCCTACACGCTCGCGCTCCGGAGCTCGTACTGGGCCCGCAGTGCCTTCTTGTCCGGCTTCCCCAGTCCGGTCATCGGCAGGGACGCGGCCACGATCACCTGCTTGGGCACGTGGACCGGGCCCTTCCGCTCCCGCACCGCCGCCTGGATCTCGCCCGTCAGCTGCTCGATCGCGGCTTCGTCGGCGCCCGCGCCGGAGCGCAGGACCACCACGGCCGTCACCGCTTCGCCCCACTTGTCGTCCGGGGTGCCGATCACGCCCACCTGGGCGATCGCCGGGTGCTCGGCCACCACGTCCTCGACCTCGCGGGGGAACACGTTGAACCCGCCGGTGACGATCATGTCCTTCACCCGGTCGACGATGAACCAGAAGCCGTCCTCGTCCTCGCGGGCGACGTCGCCCGTGTGGAGCCAGCCGTCGCGGAACGTCTCCGCGGTCACCTCCGGCAGGTTCCAGTAGCCGGCCGCCAGCAGCGGGCCCGACACGCAGATCTCCCCGGGTTCGCCGGGGGCGACCGGAGCGCCGTCGGCGTCGAGCAACGCGGTGCGCAGGAACGCCGACGGGCGCCCGCACGAGGACAGCCGCGCGTCGTCGTGGTCGCCCTTGGCGAGGTAGCTGATCGCCATCGGCGCCTCGGACTGGCCGTAGTACTGCGCGAAGATCGGTCCGAACCGGTCGATCGCCTCGCGCAGCCGGACCGGGTTGATCGACGCGGCGCCGTAGTAGACCGTCTGCAGTGACGACAGGTCGCGCGTGCGCGAGTCGGGGTGGTCCATCAGGGCGTAGAGCATGGTCGGCACCAGCATGGTGGCCGTGATCCGCTCCTCTTCGATGATCCGCAGGACGTCGGCGGGGTCGAACTTCGGCACGACGACCAGGGAACCGCCCTTCAGCAGCGTCGGTGCGAAGAACGCCGCGCCGGCGTGGGAAAGCGGCGTGCAGATGAGGAACTTCGGCGCCTCGGGCCACTCCCACTCGGCGAGCTGGATCTGGGTCATCGTCGCCATCGCCTGCGCGGTGCCCATGACGCCCTTGGGCTTGCCGGTCGTCCCGCCGGTGTAGGTGATCGAGACGACCTGGTCCGGCGGCAGGTCGGCGGGCTTCAGCGGGCCCGGCCGGAACTTCGCGGCGGTCGCGGTCAGGTCCTTGCCGACGTGGGCGAGCTGCTCGGGCACCGGCCCGATGGTGAGCACCTGGGTGAGCCCGGGCACCTTCTCGAGCAGGCCGAGTGCGCGGTCGACGAACATCGGCACCGGGTCGATGATCAGCGTGGTGATCCCGGCGTCGCCGAGGATGTAGGCGTGGTCGTCGAGCGAGCCCAGCGGGTGCAGCGCCGTCCGCCGCGACCCCTGCATCTGGCCGGCCGCGATGATCAGCAGGACCTCGGGACGGTTCAGCGACAGCAGCGCCACCGCCGCGCCCGTCCCGGCCCCGAGCTCCTCGAAGGCCTGGGCGTACTGGCTGACCTGCTCGGCGGTCCCGCCGCCGGTCATCGTGGTCTCGCCCAGCACCATCACCGGCGCGTCCCGGTGGCGCTTCAGGGCGGAGACGACCAGATGCCCGAGGTGGTTCGGATACCGCATCGCCTGCTCGTCCATCCCGGCCCCTTCCACGGCGCAATACTAGAACACGTTACTGTTTTCGGCACTATACCCGCACGGGGCAAGGGGTGTCCGGGCCCCGACTCGGTGGAACAGGTTTCACTGCCGAAATCGTCCCTTCAGGCCGGCCGGCACCGACCGGCCCCCGGCTGCGCCTCACGGGACGGGAGCGGCCTGGGCGCGGGCGACGGCTTCGTCGTGGTCGGCGGGGAGGAGGTAGCCGGCGCCGAGTGCCCGGTCCGCCGCGGCGGTGAACTTCGCGACGTACGCGGCGTGGTCCGGGTGGAGCTGCCGGATCCGCGCCGCTGACAACGGTGTCGTCGTGCCGAGCAGCAGGCACGCGCCCGCCACGTTGCCGCCGCTGTTGTCGGGCGCGTAGGCGGCCACCGGTGCGTCGAGGTCGGGCAGGCGGATGCCGCCGAGGGCGTTCTGGTCGGCGTCGCGGCGGATGAACAGGCCCAGCAGCAGGGAGATCGGCGGCGCGGCCGGTGGGGCCGCGCCGCCGCGGGCCCACCGGTCCAGGTGTGCGAACGCCGCGTTCTCCGCGTACCGGAACGTCATGCTGTTCACCGGCTTGTCGCACGTCGTGGGCGCGCCGTCGTTGATCGACCGGTCACGGGCGTTGGCCGCGTTGTAGAGGTCCAGCCCGTACTGGTCGGCGTGCGCCGTGCCCGCGACCTCCCAGGTCCGCACGCGGGCGGTGTCCTGCCGGACCGAGGCCGACGCGACGACGTCCGTCTCCGACTGCAGGACGAACACCGGGGCGTCGAGGTCGGTGCGGATGCGGGCGGACAGCGGACCGACGACGCCGTCGCCGATCGGGGCCGCCAGGGTCGCCCGGCCGTGGATCATGAGGCCGTCGTAGCTCTTGCGCACCGGCTGAACAGCGTTCGCATAGGTGGTCAGCCGCAGCGCGGACTGCGAGTGCCCGGTGCCGAGCACGACCGCCGGCGTCCGGCCGCCCAGCAGCTCCGGGTGCGTCCGGACCGCCTGTGCGGCCTGCGAAAACACGTCGTACGAGAGCGCGTCGGAGCTCAGGTCCACGGTGCCGTACCGGACGGGGTCGAGGCTCTTCAGCTTGTCGGCTCCGGCTTTCTGCGTCGTCACGCCGACGTAGGTGTAGCCCTCCCGCAGGAAGTGTTCGTACGACTGGGAGAAATCGACCGGGATGTCGACGCCGAAGCTGACGTTCAGCCACTCGACCACGACGGTGCCGGTGAACCGCGCCGGGTCACGGGGCCGCACCACGACCATCCGCGTGGTGTAGGGGTTTCCGGTGGTGGCGACGTGCGTGGCCCAGCGGCCGTCGTCGGTCCACCGGCCGTCCTGGGCGTACGTTTCGGCTTGGCCGGACAGAAGATACTCCTGCTCGACGTACCCGCGGCCGGCGAGGTCGAGGACGCCTTGGGCGCCGCTCACCGGCCAGCCTCTGCCGGCGTTCGCGGGGATCGCCGTCACCGCGGGCGCGGGGGCGGCCGCGGCCACGCCGGTGCCCACGATGGCCGGAAGGAGCAAGGTCAGCAGCAGGCAGACGACTCTGCGCAAGGGGGAGCCCCTCCCGGGAGCGGACGAGGACTGTCCACATCGGACACTGACGCGGTGGCCACCGCCCTTCGTCTCTACCCGCTCGGTAACGCCGCGGCAACGACGCGCCGCCGGGCCGGGACGAAACCGCGCCGGAGCGCTCAGCCGCCTGACAAGATGGGGGTGCGGGATACTCACCGCAGAAGAAAAAGGGCTTTCCGCGCCGAAACCTTGCGCCCGGCCCCTCAGTGGACGACTATCGCGTGACGTTCTGCACGTGCAAGCGCACGAGCAAGGGGGAGGTGCGGGTGACCGAGGTGGCACCGGCGGTGGCCGGGACGACGGACGTCCCGAGCGACGCGGTCTTGATCCAGGCAGTGCGCGGCGGGGACATCGCCGCGTACGGCCAGCTCTACGACCGGCACCTGGTCGCGGCCCGCCGGGTGGCGGCCGCGATCGCCTCGGACGCGGCGGAGCGGGACGACCTCATCGCCGAAGGATTCACCCGCGTACTGCGGATTCTGCGCACGGGCGAGGGCCCGGACGAGGAATTCCGGCCTTATCTGCTGACGACCATCCGGAACACGATGATCAGCTGGCGCCGGCGCGACTCGGCGGTCTCACTGGTCGCCGAGGTGCCGGACGTCCTGCCGGGCGAGGGCAGCGACGAGCCGGTGGACAGCCGGCTGCACGGCACCGTCGCCGCGGACGCGTTCGCGAGCCTGCCCAAGCGGTGGCGGACGGTGCTGTGGCGGACCGAGATCGAGGGCGAGTCGCCCGCCCGGATCGCCGAGGACCTCGGGATGACGCCGAACGGCGTCGCCGCGCTGGCCTACCGCGCCCGGGAAGGGCTGCGGCAGGCGTACTTGGACCAGCACGTCCCCGCGGCCCGGCGGCGCAACTGCCGGATCGTCTCCGGGCAGCTCGCCCGCTGGGTGCGCGACGGCGTCGGAGACCACAAGGCACACCGGATCACGACCCACCTGGACCGCTGCGCGGACTGCCGGAAGCTGGCCACCGGCCTCCGGGAGCTCAACGCGGAGCTGCCCGCCGCCGTCGCCCCGCTCATCCTGGGCATCCCGGTGGCGACGCACTGGCTGACCGCCACCGGATCGCTCGCCTCCTCCGGGGCGGCCACTAGCACCGGTGCCTCGGTTCTGTCGTGGGCCACGGCGGCGAAGGTGGCCGCCGCGAGCGCGGCGCTGGTCACGACGGTGACCATCGGCGCGAGCACGTCCGACAGCACGCCACCCGCGGCCCCGGGTGCGGATGGCGCGACGGAACAACCGGTCCCGAACCGGCCCGCGGCGGGGGTCCCGGCCGGCGGCGACCAGCGGCCCACCTCCGGCGCGCAGCTCACGTCGGCTCCGCCCGCGCCGGAGTCGTCCGCGGTGGAGACGGCGGCCGGGGAGCAGACGGGGGCTTCCGGAACCGGCGGCACGGCCACGAACGACAAGCAAGCCGCGAAAGAGTCGAAGCAAGCCGCGAAGGAGTCCAAGCAAGCGGCGAAGGAGTCGAAGCAAGCGGCGAAGGAGTCGAAGAAGGCGGGAAAGACGACGCAGCCCGGAGGGTGACCCGGCCCCGCGCCGGGGCCGGGTCGTCCGGTCAGCAGGGTTGCAGCAGCCAGCAGAGCCGGTACTTCGCCTGGTAGGTCGCGGAAGTCGCCGGGGCGACGATGTTCTGCGTCCGCGCCCCGCCGTGCGCCCAGCTGGTGAAGGCGTACTTCAGGTTGAGCGGCGGCAGGTTCTGCGGGCTGTCCGCGCTGATCGAGTTGGTCGAACCGGCGATCACCGTCCGCGAGAACGGCGTGCGCTGTTGCGTTCCGCCGACGGTGAGCAGCGCCTGGTTCGGGCTCGAGGTGAAGTCCAGCGTCACCGTCTTCGGCTGCAGGTCGACGGTCTTCGAGCCGGTCCGGCCGGTCGAGTCCGTCGCCGTCAAGGTGAGCTGAAGGTACGACGGGTGCTCGTGGTCCGGCGCGACGAACGTGCCCGAAGCGACGCCCGGGAAGTCCTGGACGTTGTGCGTGTGGCAGGTGCCGTTGGCCGCGCAGTGCCGGATCGCGAGCCGCCAGGACAGCGCCGAGGGCGGCAGCTCGCCGTCCTGGGCGTCGATCGCCCGCCCGGAGAACGCCACGGTCTGGCCCACCGACCAGGTCAGTGCGGGTGCGGGGGCGTCGATGACCGGCACCGGGTCCAGGCCGGCCGGGTTCCCGACGGTCACCCGGACCGTCGTGGTGGCCGTCGCGCCGTGGGAGTCCGTCACCCGCAGGCCGGCGTCGACCGCGGCCGCCGTGGTGTACGTCCAGGTCGGGTCCGGGGCCGTCGAGTCGTCGTACGCGCCGTCGGCGTCGAGGTCCCAGGCGTAGGTCAGGGTGTCGCCGGCGTCCGGGTCGGTGGACCCGGTGCCGTCGAACCGGACGGTCAGCGGGGCCGGCCCGCTCGACGGCGTCGCCGTGGCCGACGCGACCGGCGGCCGGTTGGTGCCGCCCGGGTAGCTCACGCGACGCAGTTCACCACTGCCCAGTGCGACGTAGAAGAGGTCGCCGCCGGGACCGGTCAGCACCTGCACGGGGGTGTTCGCCCCGGTCACGAACGGGACCAGGCGGCTGGGGCTGGGTTGGCCGTTCGCCGTCTGCATCGCCCAGATGCAGCCGCGTGAGGAGTCGGCGAAGAAGAGCGCGCCGGCGTACGCGGCGGGGTAGTTGCTGCCGGACTCGAAGGCGATCCCGCTGATCGACGAGCCGCCGGTGGGACACGGGTCGCCCGCGACGACCTTGGCGTTGTGGTTGTAGGTGTAGAACGGCGCGGTCTGCCCGCCTGCGGTGTAGAGCGATTCGCAGCGGTCGAGGTTCGCGCCGTCGTAGCCGGCTTGCCGCGCGGTGCCTTCGAAGCAGGGCCAGCCGAAGTTCTCCGCCACGGCGTCCTCGGCGTTCGCGACGCGGTTGATCTCCTCCCAGGTGTCCCAGCCGACGTCCCCGGCCCACAGCTCGCTCGTCCCGGGCCGGAACCCGAAGCGGAACTGGTTGCGGGCGCCGTAGGCGATCACGCGCCGGGCGTTGGCGTCGGAACTGCTCGCGAAGGGGTTGCCCGGCAGACCTTCGCCGGTGTCGGGGTCGATGCGCAGGAGCGTGCCGTTGAGCAGCACCGGCTGCCCGGCCGCGCGCCGCACGGACTGCGAACGCAGCGCGCCGCCTTCGGCGTTCGGCGGGGCGAGGTTCGTGCCGGCCGGCGAAGGCGGGTCGGCGCAGGGGTTTCCGACCTGGCCGTAGTCGGCGAAGTTGAAGCTGGCGCCGTCGCCGCCGCCCGCGTACAGGGCGCCGTCCGGGCCGAAGGCCAGCGCGCCCACCGAATGGCTGGGGAACTGCTGGCACCAGCCGGTGACGAGGGGCTTCTCGCTGACGGCGGTGCCGGCCGGGCCCATGGTGAGCTGGGAGACCCGGCCGGTGACGACGCAGCCCTGGTCGGTCGCGCCCGGCGGCGTCGGGCAGGTGTCGCCCCACTGCGGCGCGGCGCCGCCGGGCAAGGCGTCGAGCGTGTAGGAGACGTAGACGTAGGGCCGGGCGGGGAACGCGGGGTCGACGGCCAGGCCGAGCAGGCCGCGGTCCCAGAAGTCCTGGGTCGGGGTCCGCAGGTCGGCGAACACCGTCGCGGTCGGGTCGGCGAGGGAGTCGAAGACCTTGACCAGGCCGCTTTTCTCGGCGACGAAGACCCGGCCGTCGGGCGCGAACGCCGCGGCGGTCGGCGAGGTCAGGCCGCCGATCGCGACCGTGTCGGCGAACCCGGTGGGCACGGCCGCGGCGGGCGTGGCGACGGCCACCGCGAGGGCGCCGGCGAGCGGCACGACGATCGCCGCTGCCAAGCCACGTCGGGATCTTCGGGGGAACAGGGGACGACGAGAAAACAGCACGGGACCTCCTGGTGCGCGGGGACCGGGACCGTCCCGTATGGCGCCGGAAGTCCGATAGGTGTTACGCCGCGGGCACGAAGTGCACACGAATCGCTCAACCGCGGTCCAGCCACTCCGCGAGCAGCGCGCGCTCGGCGCCGGTGAGCTTCGCCGGCGCCGGTGAGACGGCGGGCGGTGCCGGCGCGTCGGTGAGGATCCGGGCCAGCACGGCTTCGTACATCGCCTCGGCGAGGCCCGGGTCGCGGTCCGCCGGGGGCCGGCCCAGCAGGGCGAGCACGGTGCCCGTGCCGGCGGCGTGGACCAGTTCGACCGCGAGGGACTCGGGCACGCGCAGCCGGCCGGTCTCCGCGATGCGGTGCACCCGGGCACGCAGGACCGCCAGCCCCGCCTCGGCCGCCGGGGACGGCCGCCCCGGCGTCACGAGCAGGCCGAACAGCGCCGAGTTGGCCAGGCCGAAGCCGATGTGCGCGTCCCAGCCGGCGCGGAGGTCGGCGACCGGGTCGCCGTCGTCCGCGACCGCCTTGCCGGCCACGTAGGCGGTGAAGACGTGCTCGGCGACGGCGTCGAGCAGCGCGTCCTTGTCCTCGAAGAACCGGTAGATCGCCGGCGCCTGCAGGCCGGCGGCCTGGGCGACCGCGCGGATGGTGAGCGCGGCCGCGCCTTCGCCGTCGAGCAGCCGCGCGGCGGTCTCGACGATGTGCTCCCGCGTCTCGCTCCGGTTCTTCACCATGATTCCAATGATAACCCATGGTTGCTATCGATGATGCTCACGTGGTTAATATCGTCGTTAGTCAACCGAGAGGGTTCATCATGATCGTGATCACCGGCGGAACCGGCAAGCTCGGCTCCCAGGTCGTCGAGCAGTTGCTTCGGCGCGTCCCGGCCGGCGAGGTCGGCGTCAGCGTCCGCGAGCCCGGGAAGGCGGCCGGGCTCGCCGAGCGCGGCGTCCGCGTGCGACGCGGCGACTTCGCCGACCCGGACTCGCTCGCCGACGCGTTCGAAGGCGCGACGCAGGTCCTCGTCGTCTCGACGGACGCCTCGGGCGAGGCGGCCCTGCGGCACCACGTCGCGGCGATCGACGCCGCGCGGGACGCCGGCGCCAAGCGCGTGCTCTACACGAGCCACCAGGCCGCGGCCGACGACTCGCTCTTCGCACCGATGCCCGACCACGCCGCGACCGAACGTCACCTGGCGGCGGCGGGCCCGGCGTTCACCGCGCTGCGCAACGGTTTCTACGCCGCCACTGTCCCGCTGCTGCTCGGGCCGGCGCGGGAAACCGGCGAACTGGTCGCCCCGGCCGACGGGCCCGTGTCGTGGACCGCGCACGCCGATCTCGCCGAAGCCGCGGCGGTCGTTCTCGCCGACGAGGGCCGGTTCGACGGGCCGACGCCGCCGCTGACCGCACCCGTCGCCCTCGACCTGGAGGACGTCGCGGGTCTCCTCGGCGAACTCACCGGACGCACGATCCGCCGCGTGGTCGCCGACGACGACGAGTGGGTGGCGGGCCTGACCGCGCACGGCGTCCCGGCAGCCCAGGCCGCGATGCTGCTCGGCATGTTCCGCGCCGCGCGCCGGGGCGAGTTCGCCACCACCGGTCCCGACCTCGAAGAGCTGCTCGGACGGCCGGCCACACCCCTGCGGTCCATCCTCGGCTGATCACTATGCACGGGGTGTATAAACTGCGGCTATACACCCCGTGTACAGTCCGTCCCCATGTCGATCGGACACACGCTGCTCGGGCTGCTGGAGAACGGCCCCCGGCACGGCTACGACCTCAAACGCGCCTACGACGACCGGTTCGGGCACGACCGCCGCGTCCACTACGGCCAGGTCTATTCGACCCTGGCCCGGCTGCTGAAGCAGGGACTCGTCGAGGCCGACGGGATCGAGGCGGGCGGCGGCCCCGAGCGGAAGCGCTACGCGATCACCGAGGCCGGGGTCGCCGACGTCGGCACCTGGCTGGCGACCCCGGAGAAGCCGGAGGCCTACCTGCAGAACACCCTCTACACCAAGGTGGTGCTCGCGCTGCTCTCCGGCCGCCCCGCCGCCGACGTCCTCGACGTCCAGCGCTCGGCCCACCTCGACGCCATGCGCGAGCTGACCCGGCGCAAGACCGGGGGCGACCTCGTCGACCAGCTGGTCTGCGACCACGCGCTGTTCCACCTGGAGGCCGACCTCCGCTGGCTGGAGCTGACCGCGGCCCGGCTCGACCAGCTGGCGAAGGAGATCGCGTGAGCGCCGCCGGGGAAGTCCTGCTGGAGGCCGCCGGGGTCCGGAAGGCGTACGGGGCCACCGACGCGCTGACGTCGGCGAGCCTGCGGGTGCGCGCGGGCGAGGTCGTGGCGCTGATGGGGCCGTCCGGGGCGGGGAAGTCGACGCTCCTGCACTGCCTGGCCGGGATCGTCCGGCCGGACGGCGGCGCGGTCCGCTACCGCGGCGCGGACCTCGCGGCGCTGACCGACCGCGCGCGCTCGGCGTTGCGCCGCACGGACTTCGGGTTCGTCTTCCAGTTCGGCCGGCTCGTCCCGGAGCTGACCTGCCTGGAGAACGTGGCCCTGCCGCTGCGGCTGAACGGCGAGCGCGGCCGGGTGGCGGCCCGGCGGGCGCGCGAGATGCTCGCGGAGCTCGACCTCGCCGACGTGGCGGGCAAGCGGCCGGGCGAGGTGTCGGGCGGGCAGGGCCAGCGGGTCGCGATGGCCCGCGCGCTCGTGACCGGCCCGCGCGTCGTCTTCGCCGACGAGCCGACGGGCGCCCTGGACTCGCTCAACGGCGAGCAGGTGATGCAGCTGCTGACCACCGCGGCCCGGGTGCGGGACGCGGCGGTCGTCCTGGTGACGCACGAACCCCGTGTCGCGGCGTACTCCGACCGCGAGGTCGTCGTGCGCGACGGGCGGACGCGGGAACTCGAGGTGACCGGATGATCCGGCGCTGGACGGCCGACCTCGCGCTCGGGATGCGCCTCGCGCTGGGCGGCGGCGGGGCGCGGACCGCCCTGGTGCGGCTCACCCTGACGGCGGTCGGCGTCGGCCTCGGCGTCGCGGTCCTGCTCACCGCGACGTCGGTGCCGAACCTGCTCGCCGCCCGGGACGACCGGGCGAGCGCGCGGGTTCTCGCCCCGGGCGCCGCCGCCGCGGGCGTCGACCCGGTCTACGCGGTCACCCGTAACGACGAGTTCCGCGGCCGCGGCCTGCAGGGCTACCTCGTGCAAGCGACCGGATCGCGGCCGCCCGCCGCGCCGGGCGTCGACCGGCTCCCGGGGCCGGGGGAGATGGTGCTTTCCCCGGCGCTGGCGGACCTGCTGCGCTCACCCGGCGGCGAGCTGCTGCGGCCACGGTTCTCCGCGCGCGTGGTCGGCACGATCGGCGACGCCGGGCTGACCGGCCCGAACGAGCTCTTCTTCTACGTCGGCTCCGGGACCGTCGCGCAGCAGCCGGACGCCACCCTGGTGAGCCGGTTCGGCCACGAATCCTCCCGCCGCCCCCTGTCCTCGCTCGAACTGCTGCTGGTCGTGGTCGGCGCGACGACCTGCCTGGTGCCGGTCTTCGTCTTCGTCGTCACCAGCACGCGGCTCGCGGCGGCGGCCCGGGACCGGCGGCTCGCCGCGCTGCGGCTGGTCGGCGCGGACCGCGGTCAGGTGCACCGGATCGCGGCCGGCGAGGCGCTGCTCGGCTCGCTCGCCGGCCTGGTCCTCGGCGTCGCGGTGTTCCAGCTCATCCGCGTGCTCGTCCCGCGGATCACCGTGGACGCCTTCCGCGGCGGCCTCTTCGGCACCGACGTCGTCCCCGACTGGCGGCTCGGGATTCCGGCCCTGCTGGCCCTGCCGGTGCTGGCGTGCGCGGCGGCGGTGTTCGCGCTGCGGCCGGTCGTCATCGAGCCGCTGGGCGTCGAGCGGCGGGGGACGCGGGCCCGGCGGAAGCTGGCGTGGCGCCTGTTCCCCGCGGTGACGGGCGTGGTGCTGCTGCTCACCGGCCTGGGCGGCAACGGCGCCGACAACCCCTCCGTCATCGTCGGGGTGGTCTTCGTCCTCACGGCCGTTCCCCTCGTGCTGCCGTGGGTGGTCGAGCGGGTCGCGGGCCTGCTCGGCGGCGGTTCGCCGGCCTGGCTGCTGGCCGTCCGCAGGCTCCAGCTGGACAGCGCGACGGCGGCACGCCTGGTCAGCGGGGTCGCCGTGGTGCTGGCCGGATCCATTGCGCTGCAAGGCGTCTACGACCGGACCGAATTCGAACGCCCGGCGCCGCAGGACATCCGCGTGCTCGCGAGCTACTACGCCACGAGCGTCGCGGACGGCGAGGCGTTCACCGCCACCCTCCACGCGCTGCCCGGGCTGGGCGGCGTGCCGGTGCGGACCGGTGCCCTGATCGAGACCGCGTCGGGCGAGCGCACCTCGATCGTCGTCGAGAGCTGTCCGCAGCTTCGGGCGCGCGCCGGGATCGCGGACTGCCGCGACGGCGACGTCTACGCCGCGACGACCCGGAGCAGCTCCGTTCCCGCGACCGGGGACCACGTGTGGTTCTCCGAAGTCCGCCGGGCCCACCGCGCCGACGTTCCCCAGTGGACGGTGCCGGAAGTGCACCGCGTGCCGGCGTACGGGGAGGACGCGCCGGAGCTGATCGTCACCCCGGCCGCGCTGGCGACGGCGTCGGGCGTCGGGCTGACGGTGTCCGCGACGCTGCCCGACGCCGACGCGGATCAGGTGGAGCGGGTCCGGAACGTGGTGGGCTGGAACGGATCCGTGAGCTCGCTCGGCACCGGGCAGGACGGCACCTCCGCGCTGATCACCCGGGTGCTCTCGGCCGGTTCGGTGCTGGTGCTGCTGTTCGTCGCGGCCAGCCTGCTCGTCGCCGCGTGGGAGCAGCTGCGCGAACGGCGGCGCAGCCTCGCCGCGCTGGCGGCGAACGGCGTCGGGCGCGGCGTGCTCGCCCGGTCGCTGGTGTGGCAGCTGGCGATCCCGGTGGCGGTGGCGGTGGTCGTCGCCGTACCGGCCGGGCTCGGCCTCGACTGGCTGGTGCTCACGTTCGTGGCGCACCGTCCGATGACGGCGGACGTGCCGTCGATCGCGCTCCTGACGGCGACCGCGATCGCGGCGGTACTGTTCGTCACCGCGTTGACACTGCCCGCGTTGTGGCGCACGACGAACCTGGAGAATTTGCGCGAAGAATGACCCGGGACGGCGGCGGGTCCGGTTGTTTCCGGGCCCGCCCCGGCGCGTGGAGTCTTTTCGCCGAGCCGATTCCGCCCGAAAAGGCGCCCTTTTCGCCGTTGTCGCGATATCCTCGCTTCCGCGATCGTGAATACGCCGATATCCGCCGCCCCACGATTTCGAGGAACGCCGATGCGCACCATGTACGACGCCGTCACCGCGCGGAACATCCTCAAGAAGGACGGCCGGCCCGCGCTCGTGGCCGGGTACGTCGACCGGATCAAGCTCGCGCCGTGGACCGCCGCGGACTGGGCGCTCTTCCCGGACGCCCTCAAGGTGCGGATCGTCAAGAAGGCGTCGACCAACGACGGGCACGTCCTGGACGTCGAGCCGGGCGACGCGACGCCGGAGGAGGCACCGGGCTGGGCTCGGCGGCGTCGGGCGGCGGGGTTCGCCTACCCGGTCATCTACTGCAACCGGTCGACCTGGCCGAAGGTGCGGGCCGCGTTCAAGGCACAGGGTGTCGAGCCGCCGCTGTACTGGATCGCCACGGCCACCGGCCGACCCGAAATCCCCGAAGGCGCGATCGCCGCGCAGTACCTGCTCGACGTCGCGCCCGGCATCGACGTCTCCGTCGTGGCCGACTTCTGGCCCGGCGTGGATTCGCCGGGATCCCTGACCGCCGAACCGGAAGTGGAGCTCATGGAACGCATCACCGTCACCCCGCCCGACAACGGGCAGAACTCGGTCCGGCTCAACCTGTCCGGCAGTGCCGGCGCCGCCGTCGTCGTCCGGCCGCGGATCAACGGTGAAGGCCTGTCGAAGCCGATGTGGGTCGGCAACATCTTCGCGTGGGGTTCGGACAAGGTGGGGATCGGGCACAACCCCAAGTCCGACCCGGGCTACGACGACCGGCTGACGTCCCACCGCCGCTTCGCCCTGCCGGGCGCACTGTGGGCCGACCTCGAGTACAGCGCCGCGGAGCCGTTCGAGATCGACGTCGTCGGCTGAGCGGCGCTCAGGCGGTCAGCCAGCTCGTGCACCACCACGCGTTCTGCTTCTGGCACGCGCGGAAGGTGGTCACCGGGTTGGCCGCCGTGCCCGGCGTGATCGAGCTGCAGCCGGAGCTGCTGCCGTTGGCGTCGTCCACGAAGCCGCTCCCGCCGTTGCGAAGCCGGTACTCCGTGCGGAAACCGTAGCCGTCGCTCGCGGTGTCGCAGGAGTAGACGCGCGTGTGGCTGTTGGTGACGCCGCCGTAGCCGCAGCGGAACTGGCCCTGGTAGCCACAGCCGTAGACCTCGCCGAGGGTGTCGTGGGCCGACGCCGCGGGCGCGAAGCCGACGGTGCCGGCGAGGGCGAGGAACGCCGAGGCGGCGAGGATGGGCAGCTTGCGGTTCGGCACGGGTCCTCCTGGGGGGTCCGGGTGTGCGGTCTGCTCACTCCGGAGTGCCGGGACCGGTTGGTGCCGGCCGGGGAAGTCACCTGTTCGGCGCAGTGCGGCTCAGGCCCGCGCCGCGAGGTGGTTGCGGAGGAAGTCGATCCCGGCGTCGGTGACGTGCTGGAGCTTGCGCTCACCGTAGAAGTGGCCCGCGCCGTCCAGGCGGATCAGGTCGGCGCCGGCGCCGACCCGCCAGGAGGCCGTCACCAGTGCTTCGCTGTGGGCGATCGGGATGCCGGCGTCGTCGGTGCCGTGGGCCGGCAGGAGCGGGGCCGCGGTCGCCGTCGCGTGGAGCAGCGGGCTCGCCGTCGGGCCGGGGAGCCAGTCGTGCGGGTCGTGACCGCTGCCGTGCATCGGGAAACCCGCGGGCGGCGGCGGGATGCGCGTGAAGTCCGTCGGCGGGCTCCAGGCGATCGCCGCGCCGACGCGGCTCGGCGGGCCCGTGATCCCGAGGTCGCCTTCGAAGCCGGCGTCGTCGGCGGTCACCGCGAGCATCGCGGCCAGGTAGCCGCCGCCGAGTGTCCCCACGCCGCGACGCGCCCGCCGTCGAGCTCCAGCTCCCCGGCGTGGTGGCGCACCCACCGCACCGCGGCCTTCACGTCGTGGACCTGCGCGGGGAACGGTGTCCCAGGCTGCCTCGGACCGTGGCCCGGCATCCCTCGGTGACCACCCTGGTGCTCTCCGTGCCGTGTTGACATGCCCCGCTCACCGGTGTCAGTATCAGGATTAATCCGATTGGAAACGTTTCCAACTTCGCCATCCGCACCTGGAAACGTTTCCAAGAACGCACAACGAGGTAGCCGATGACGTCAACACGGGCCACGCTGCTCCAGGTCGCCGAGCGCGCCGGGGTGTCCCTGGCCTCGACCTCCCGGGCGCTGCACGGCACCGGTGCGAGCCCGGCGATGGTCGAGCGGGTCCGCACCGCCGCAGCCGAGCTCGGTTACAGCGCGGATGCCATCGGGCGGTCGCTGCGGCTGAAGAAGACCTTCCAGGTCGCCTTCGCCGTCGCCGACATCGGCAACCCCGTCTACGTCGAGATGATGCGGGCCATCCACGAGGTCCTCGCCCCGCACGGCTACCGGGTCGTCGTGATGAGCACCGGGGACACCGCGACCTCGACCACCGAGCTCGTGCGCAGCCTCAACAGCGGGTTCGTCGACGGCATGATCGTCAGCCCGCTGCGCACCGACGACCGGCTGATCCACGAGATCCAGCAGGCCCCCGTCCCGGTCGTGGTGATCGGGCGGGCGCTGGACGACCGGGGCATCAGCTCGGTCTCCACCGACTCGGCGGGCGGGATCGGCGCGGCGGTCCGCCACCTGCACACCCTCGGCCGCCGCCGGGTCGGGTTCCTCAACGGCCCGCTCGACACGACCCCCGGGGCGTCCCGGCAGCGCGGGTTCGACGCCGCCACCGAAGAAACCGCCTTCGACCGGGCCGACCAGGAGGTCGCCGGCGACTTCACCGTCACCGCCGGGCTCGAGGCCGCCCGCCGGCTGCTCGCCCGCGGTCGTCTCGACGCGCTCGTCGCCGCCAACGACCTGCTCGCCATCGGCGCCATCCGGGCCGTGCGGGAACTCGGGCTTTCGGTGCCCGAAGACGTCGCCGTCACCGGCATGGACGACACCGAGATCGGCCGGGTCTTCCAGCCGAGCCTGACCAGCGTCTCCCTCGGCTCGACCGAGCGCGGGCGCGCGGCGGCCCGGATCATGCTCCAGCTCACCGACGACCCGGACCACGCGGCGCAGCAGATCATCGTCGGCCCGGAGCTGATGGTGCGCGAGTCGACCGGGGGTGCGCGATGACCGCGACGCTGATCCGCCCGTCGCCCACCACCGGGAAGGCCCGGCGCAAGCCCGCGCTGGCCCGCACCCGGCGCCGCGAGGCGATCGCGCTGGTGCTGCCGTCGCTGATCCCGATCCTCGTGCTGAGCGTCGCGCCGCTGGTCGTCGGGATCTTCCTGGCCTTCACCGACGCGCGCCTGGTGCGCCACCCGGACTACGGCTTCGCCGGCGTCGACAACTTCACGAAGCTCGTCGGCAACGACCTGTTCTGGGATTCGCTGCGGATCGGCATGATCTGGACCGTCGGCGTCACGCTGCTGCAGCTGGCCGCCGCGATGGGCCTGGCGCTGCTGCTCAACTCGGGGCTGCGGTTGCAGGGCCTGACGCGGGTGCTCGCGCTCGTGCCGTGGGCGATGCCGCCGGTCGTCGTGGCGATCATGTGGCAGATGATCTACTCGGCCAACGGCGGCCCGCTCAACGCCTTCCTCGGCAGCGTCGGGCTGCCCAGCGACGTCAACTGGCTCGGCGACTTCTCGACGGCGCTGCCCGCGGTGATCGTCGTCGGCGTCTGGGTCGGGATGCCGCAGACGACGGTGACGCTCCTGGCCGGCCTGCAGCAGATCCCGGCCGAGCTGCACGAAGCCGCGTCGGTCGACGGCGCGGGCGCGTGGCGGCGGTTCACCGCGGTGACGTGGCCGAGCCTGCGCCCGATCGTCACCTCGATCACGTCGCTGAACTTCATCTGGAACTTCAACTCGTTCTCGCTGGTCTACGTGCTCACCGCGGGTGGCCCGGGTGGCAAGACGATGGTGCCGGTGCTGTTCATCTACCTCGAAGCCTTCAAGAACCGCGAGATCGGCTATGCCGCCGCGATGGGGCTCGTGCTCGTCGTCGTGGTCGTGCTGATCCTCGCCGTCTACCTGCGGTCGCAGTTCCGCGACGACCGTGCCGTGAAGGGGCGGTGACCATGCGCGTCCTCGTGCGCCCGGCCCAGTACGCGGCCCTCGCGCTGTACATCCTGTTCCTCGGCTTCCCGTTGCTGTGGCTGATTTCCGCGTCGGTCAAGTCGTCCGGCGAGCTCAACTCGCTGACGGTCAGCCTGCTGCCGGGCGAATGGCACTGGGACAACTACACCGAGGCCCTGGAGAAGCAGGGCCTGGTCCGGTCGGCCGCCAACAGCCTGATCGTCGCGCTCGCTTCGACCGCGCTGTCGGTCGTCATCGCCGTGCCCGCGTCCTACGTGCTCGCCCGCCTCAAGGGCAAGGTGCGGGCCGCCGGCGTCGGCTGGATCCTGGTGAGCCAGGTGTTCCCGGTCGTGCTCATCATCCTGCCGCTGTACCTCATCCTGCGGACGCTCGGCTTGGCCGACAACCTCGCCGGCCTGACGCTGGTGCACACGACGTACATGCTGCCGTTCGCGCTCTGGATGCTGCAGGGCTACGTCGCCGCGATCCCGGTGGAACTGGAGGAGGCCGGGGCGATGGACGGCGCGAGCCGGCTGACCGTGCTGCGCACGATCGTCTTCCCGCTGCTCGCTCCCGGCGTCGTCGCGACGGCGATGTTCAGCTTCGTCTCGTCGTGGAACGAGTTCTTCTTCGCCCTGGTCCTCCTGCAGTCGCCGGAGAACTACACCCTGCCCATCACGCTCAACATGTTCGTCGGCGGCGAGGGCAAGGTCGCCCTCGGCCCGCTCGCCGCGGGCGCCGTGCTCGCGGCCATCCCCAGCATCGTCTTCTTCAGCATCCTGCGGAGGAAGCTCACCAGCGGCCTGATGGCCGGGGCGGTGAAGGGATGACTCTCCCTACCCCTCAAAACTCAGCCCCTCAAAAGAAAAGTTCGAAAGGTCGGTCGATGAAGACACGACGCATGATTGCCGCCACCTTCCTGACGGTCGCCGGCCTGCTGCTCACCGCGTGCGGGGGCGGCGGCAGCGGAGCCGGCGGGGACGGGCCGGTCACCCTCACCTTCCAGTCCCTGTCCGACCAGCCCGCCGCCATCGCCGCCACGCAGAAGATCGTCGGCGACTGGAACAAGGCCCACCCGGACGTGCAGGTCAAGATCGTGCAGGCGGGCTGGGACGGCGTCTACGACAAGCTGATCACCCAGTTCAACGCGGGTACGGCACCGGACATCGTGCACTACGAAGCGGCCGGCATCGCGCCGTTCGCGACCGACGGCTACCTCGCCGACCTGACGCAGTACCTGCCCGAGCAGAAGCGCGCGGACATCCCGAAGGGCGTCCTGGACTCGGTGACGGTCGACGGCAAGGTGATCGCCGCGCCCACCGAGCTGCAGTCCTATGTGGTCTTCGCGAACAAGACCCAGCTGCAGCAGGCGGGCGTCACGATCCCGACCGGCGCCACGATGACGTGGGACCAGCTGCGCGACATCGCGAAGGCGACCACGAAGGACGGCAAGTTCGGCCTCGGCTGGGGCCTGTCGAGCCCGACGGCGGCGTTCGTCGCGCTGGCCCCCGGCTTCGGCGGCAAGTACTTCGACGGCACCGGCACCACCGCGAAGCTGAGCGTCGGCCAGGGCGAGCAGGCGCTGCCGCAGCTCGTCGACGCGATGGCGCACCAGGACCACTCGATCCTGCCGGTCACGCTGACGCAGTCGGGCACCAAGGCGCTCGCGCCGTTCTACGCCGGCCAGATCGCGATGACCGTCCAGGGCTCCTACCAGGCGGCCAACATCGCGAAGGACGCGCCGAAGGGCTTCGACTGGGTCGTGCTCCCGCCGCTGGCCGGCTCGGCCGGGCCGGCGCAGGCCGCGAACCCGCAGACGCTGTCGGTCAACAAGGACTCGGGTCACGTCAAGGAAGCGGCGGAGTTCGTCGACTTCTTCACCGGCACCGAAAACCTCGCCGCGATCAACGAGGCCGACGCGCTGATCCCGCCGACGACGTCCGCGCGGCAGGCGCTCACCACCAAGCTCGGTGCGAAGAACGGCTGGAAGGAAATCCTCGCCTCGGGGGAGTACCTGACCTCGGCGCCCTACCTGTTCGCCGGCAAGTACGCACAGTGGAAGGACACCGTCGCGACCCCGGCGTACCAGCAGTTCCTCGGACAGAAGATCGACGCCGCCGGCCTCGCGAAGCAGCTCGAGGACGGCTGGAAGAGCGTCAGCAAGTGACAGGAGCGGATTCTTGACCTGGCTGGAAGACCGGGCCGTCGCGGTGATCACCGGCGCGGCCGTCGGGGACGCCCTCGGCGGCGCGACCGAAGGGTGGACCCCCGAACAGATCGAGCAGCGGCACGGCGGCCGGGTGACCGGCGTCGTCGGGCCGTGGTACCCGGACTGGCGGACCGCCCGCCCGATCGCGCCGTACCACAAGGGCGACGGGCACATCACCGACGACACGCTCATGACGCGGGCGCTCGTCGAGGTGTACGCGAAACGCCGCGCGCACCTCGACGCGTACGCGATGGCCGAGGACTTGGTGCCGCTCATGATCGGCGAGCCGCGCTGGGTGCCGGAGCTGGAGTCGACCGCGTTGCTGCTGCAGCGGGTCTTCCTGGCGGAGAAGTGGATCGTCGCGAGACTCCACTACGGACACGTCGACCCGCGCGAAGCCGGCGTGGGCAACGTGGTCAACTGCGGCGCGGCGATGTACGTCGCCCCGGTGGGCGTCGTCAACGCGGGCGACCCGCGGGCGGCGTACGCCGAGGCGATCGACCTCACCGGCGCGCACCAGTCGAGCTACGGCCGCGAGGCGGCGGGGGTGCTGGCCGCGATGGTGGCGGCCGCCGTCGCCCCGGGCGCGTCGCTCGACGACGTCGTCGCGGCGGCCCTCGACGTCGCGCACGACGGGACCGCGGCGGCACTGCGGGCCGTCGTCGAAGAGTTCGGTGGCCGGACCGTCCCCCCGGCCACCGACGACGAAGAGCGTGAACTCGCCGCGCTCGTCCGGGAGACGGTCGCGCCGTTCGACTCGGTGGGGCCGCACTACCGGGAGATGTCGATGGACGCGCGGCGCCCGTCGCGGACGAAGTCCATCGAGGAGCTGCCGGCGGCGCTGGCGTTCGTGCTCGCGCACCGGGGCGACTTCCGCGGCGCGGTGCTCGCCGCCGTGAACTACGGCCGCGACGCCGACTCGATCGCCGTGATGGCGGCGGCGATCTGCGCGGGCCTCGGCGGGACGGCGGTCGTGCCGCCCGAGTGGGTCGACGAGATCGGCGACGCCAGCCGGATGGACCTGCGCGAGACCGGGCACCTGCTGGCCTCGGCGGCCGCGGACATCCTGAAGGCCGACCGGGAGCGGGCCGCGGCCCGGGCCGCGTTCCTCGAGGAGACGGCGTGAGACTGACCTGGGCCCGGCCCGAGGACCTGCTCCCGCACGAGCTGGTGCAGTCCGCCGCGGAGGGCAAGGACGTCGCCGCGGTGCGGGAGCGGTGGATCGCGGCGGGCGGCGACCCCACGCCCGTCGTGAGCGGCGCGGGTCCGGCGATGCCGTCGCTGCGGCCGCTGGCCCGGGAGCTGCTGGACGAGCTCGACGCGCCGGTCGCCGAACCGGCCTGGGACTCGCTCGATCTGCCGCCCGCGCCTTCGCTGCCGCGTGGGTCCCGGGGGCGTGAGCTGGACGCGTGGACCGGCCGGGCCGCCGGGTGCCTGCTCGGCAAGCCCGTGGAGAAGATCCCGCGGGAGGGCATCGAGGAGATCCTGCGGGCGACCGGCCGCTGGCCTCTCGCGGGGTGGTTCACCGCGGCGGGGCTGCCCGGCGACGTCGCCGCGCGGTGGCCGTGGAACCGTCGTTCGGCGCCGACGTCGCTGGAAGAGAACATCGACGGGATGCCCGAGGACGACGACCTCAACTACCCGATGCTCGCGCTGACGCTGCTGGAGGCGCACGGCCGGGAGTTCACCACCGAGGACGTCGCGCAGCTGTGGCTGGACAACCTGCCCGCCGGGCGGGTGTTCACCGCGGAGCGCGCGGCGTACCGGAATCTCCTGGACGCGCGGCCGGACACCGCGACCTACCGGAACCCGTTCCGGGAGTGGATCGGCGCGCTGATCCGCGCGGACGTGTTCGGCTGGGTGTCGCCGGGCGACGTGCGGGCGGCGGCGCGGCTGGCGTGGACGGACGCGCGGCTCAGCCACACGCGCAACGGCGTGTACGGGGCGATGTGGGCGGCGGGGCTCGCCTCGGCGGCGATGGTGTGCGACACGGTGGAGGAGGTCCTCGACGCGGCTTCGGCCGTGATCCCGCCTTCGAGCGAGCTGGCTTCGGCGGTCCGCCTCGGCCGGTCGGCGGCATCGGAGGGAGATGTCCGAAGTGGACTCGACCGCCTGCACGCGGCCTACGGGCACCTGCACTGGGTGCACGTCCTGAACAACGCGGCGGTGATCGCCTACGCCCTCGCCGCAGGGGGCGGAGAGTTCGGGCCGAGCGTGGCGATCGCGGTGACGGCCGGCTGGGACACGGATTCCGCGGCCGCGACGGTCGGGGGAGTGGTGGGCGCGCTGAGCGGGGTGGACGAGTACTGGAGCAAGCCCCTTGACGGGCGGATCGCGACGTCGCTGCCCGGCGGGGAGCGGCGGATCGTGGACCTCGCGGCTCGAACGGCGGCGCTGGCGGGGGTGACGCCGTGACCGGGCGGGTGGTCGTCGTCGGGTCGGCCAACGTCGATCTCGCCGTCGACGTGCCCAGGCCGCCCAAGGCCGGCGAAACGGTGCTCGGCGGGCGGCTCCGGCGCAGTCCCGGGGGCAAAGGCGCGAACCAGGCCGTCGCCGCCGCGTGGGCCGGCGGCGCCGACACCACCTTCGTCGGCGCTCTCGGCGAAGACGAAGCCGCCGACCTGATCCTCGTCTCCCTCGGCGGCGCCGGGGTCCGCACCGATCTGATCGACCGGGCCGACGCGCCCACCGGGACCGCCTTCATCACCGTCGCCCCGGACGGGGAGAACGCCATCGTGGTCGCCCCCGGCGCGAACGAGCACGCGAAGATCGGCGCCGCCCAGGCCGAGCGGATCGCCGAAGCCGACGTCGTGCTGGCCCAGCTGGAAATCCCGCTCGACGTCGTGGCGGCCGCCGCGGCGGCCCGGAAACCCGATGCCCTCATGATCCTCAACGCGGCGCCGTCGCGGGACCTGCCGGATTCGCTCTGGGACGCCCTCGACCTGCTCGTCGTCAACGAGCACGAGGCCGCCGACCTCGCGGGCGAGCCGGAGAAGCTGCTCGGGCGCGTGCCCGCCGTCGTGGTCACCCTCGGCGGCGAAGGCTGCGTTGTCCTCCGAAGGGACCACGAACCCGTGCGGATCCCCGGCATTCCCGTCGACGTCGTCGACACCACCGGAGCCGGCGACACCTTCTGCGGCGTGCTCGCGGCGGCGCTGGCCCGGGGCGAAGACCTCCCCGAGGCCGCGAAACGAGCGGCTGCGGCCGGCGCGCTCGCCGTCACCCGGCCCGGCGCCCAAGCCGCCGTCCCCACCGCAGACGAGGTCGCAGGAAAGACATCATGACCTACCAGTTCGACCCGCTCGTCCCGCGGCCGATCGACCGGCCCACCGAGGTACGCGGCCCGCTGTCCGAATTGGACGACGCGAAGATCTTCGCCGCACCGGAAGACCCGGCCGACCGGCCCGCGTGGCGCGCGAAACTCCACCAATGGCGCGAGGACGCTCGAAGCCGGCACGCCCACACCGGTGCCGCCTACGAGCGGCCGGGCTCGGCCTGGGCGGCGACCTGCCACACGGTCGCCCAGGTGTGGCTCTGGGACGAGCTGCTCTACTCCTTCGCCGAGCACCGGTTCACCCCCGAGCGCTTCCTCGCCGACGCGCGCGACCGCTTCGGCGGCCTCGACGCCGTCGTCCTCTGGCACGCCTACCCCGTGATCGGCCTCGACGACCGCAACCAGTGGGACTTCTACCGCGACGTCCCGGGACTCGCCGAGCTGATCGAAACCTTGCACGACCACGGCTTGCACGTCTTCGTCGACTACAACCCCTGGGACGTCGGCACCCGCCGCGGCGACGACGACCTGACCGAGCTGGCGGCACTCGTCGCCGACCTGAAAGCCGACGGCGTCTTCCTCGACACGCTCAAGAAGGCGGAGCCGGACTTCGTCGACCGGCTCGAAGCCGCCCGGCCCGGCATCGTCCTCGAAGGCGAGTCCAAGCTCCCGGTCGAGCGGATCGAGGACCACGCGGCGTCGTGGGCCCAGTTCTTCGCCGACTCGCCCGTCCCCGGCGTGCTGCGCGCCCACTGGTACGAGCGCCGGCACATGCAGCACCACGTCCGCCGCTGGCACCGCGACCACAGCGAGGAGCTGCAGTCGGCGTGGCTCAACGGCGTCGGCGTCATGGTGTGGGAGGTCGTCTTCGGCGTGTGGGTCGGCTGGTCGGCCCGCGACGCCGCGACCGTGCGCCGGATGGTCACGCTCCAGCGTGCCGCGGCCGACCTGGTGCTGGACGGCGAGTGGACGCCCCTGGCCGCACTCGCTCCCGAAGCGGAGGCCGCGGGCGTATACGCGTCCAAATGGGAACTCGACGGCAAGATCTTGTGGACCCTGGTCAACCGCGGCGACACCGACTACCACGGCCCGCTGCCCGGCACCGACCTCTTCGACGGCGTACCGGCCCGGGGGATCGGGGCCGCGGTGCAGGGGTGGCGGCCGGACCTCCCGCCGCTGCCGCACGACCCGGATGCCCGGTTCCCGCACCGGCTCGCGACCCGGGTGAGTCCACAAAGGACCTCCGGTGAGCCGGACGAAGACGCCGTCGTCGTCCCGGCCGGGCCGTACGTGCTGACCGTGCGGTACCGCGCCCGCGAGACCGGCATGTACCAGGGAGCGCCCTATGTGGACGAATGGAAGCCGCTCCCGCCGCGCCTGCACGACGCCCGCACGCTGCAGCGCGAGGGCGAACTGGCGACGGCCGTCGCGGTCGGCGCCGGCGAGGTGACCAACGCCCAGTTCGCGGAGTTCCTGGCCGCCACGGGCTACGAGCCGAAGCTGAAGCACCGGTTCCTCGCGCACCCGGGAGCCCCCGGCGAGCCGGTCACCTACGTCGACCTCGACGACGCCCGCGCGTACTGCGCCTGGCGCGGCGGGCGGCTGCCCACCGAGGACGAGTGGCAGCTGGCGGGGGAGAAGCTGCGGCGCGGGACTCCGGCGGTGTGGAACTGGACCGAGAGCGAGCACTCCGACGGCCGGACGCGCTTCGTGATGCTCAAGGGCGGCAGCGACTACGCGGCCGAAGGCTCCGAGTGGTACGTCGAAGGCGGCCTGAAGGAGCCCGAGTACACGGTGAAGCTCCTCCTGCCCGGACTGGGCCTCGCGCGGAGCGCGACGGTCGGCTTCCGGTGCGCCTGGGAGGTGCCGGCATGACCGTCTCCCGCGATGCCTCGGCCGGGGCGCTGGCCGGGCTGCGCGTCGTCGACGCGTCCACGCTGTTCGCCGGCCCGATGGCCGCGATGCACCTGGGTGACATGGGCGCCGACGTGATCAAGGTCGAGCACCCGCGCAAACCCGACCCCTCGCGCACCCACGGCGCCGCGAAGGACGGCGTCAACCTGTGGTGGAAGACCCTGGGCCGGAACAAGCGCACGGTCACCGCCGACCTCGGCAGCGAAGGCGGCCGCGAGGTGTTCCTCGCGCTGGCCACCACGGCGGACGTCGTCATCGAGAACTTCCGCCCCGGCACCCTCGAACGCTGGCACCTCGGGTACGACGAGCTGGCGAGCTGGAACCCGAAGCTCGTGCTCGCCCGCGTCACCGGGTTCGGGCAGCTCGGCCCCTACCGGAGCCGGCCGGGTTTCGGGACGCTCGCCGAGGCGATGAGCGGGTTCGCGGCGACGACCGGGGAACCGGACGGCCCGCCGACGCTCCCGCCGTTCGGGCTCGCGGACGGCGTGGCGTCCCTGGCCACGGCGTACGCGATCATGGTCGCGCTCGCGGCGCGTGGGACCACCGGGCGCGGGCAGGTCGTCGACACCGCCATCATCGAGCCGATGCTGGCCATGCTCGGCCCGCAGATCACGCGCTGGGACCAGCTGCGCACCGTCCAGCCGCGCACCGGCAACCGGTCGACGAACAACGCGCCGCGCAACACCTACCGCACCGCGGACGGCCAGTGGGTCGCGGTGTCCACTTCGGCCCAGTCGATCGCCGAGCGCGTGGTCCGCATGGTCGGCCGCCCGGACCTGGCCGACGAACCGTGGTTCGCCACCGGGGCCGACCGGGCCCGCCACGCCGACGAACTCGACGAAGCCGTCGGCAAGTGGATCGGGCAGCGCACGCGCGACGAGGTCGTCGCCGCGTTCGAGGAAGCGCAGGCGGCGGTCGCGCCGATCTACGACGCCGCCGACATCGTCGCGGACCCGCAGTTCTGCGCGCTCGGCACGATCCACGAGATCGAGGACGCCGACCTCGGCCCGATGCTCATGCAGGGCCCGCTGTTCCGGCTGTCGGGCCACGACGGCGTCATCGGCTTCACCGGCCGCCCGCACGGCGCCGACACCGACGCCGTGCTGGAGGAGCTCGGGTTCTCGCCCGAGCGGGTGGCCGAGCTGCGCGAGCGGGGTGCGGTGTGAGCCCGCCGCTGACGTTCCTCTACACCCCGGCCGACCGGCCGGACCGGGTGCGCAAGGCCCTGGAGTCCGAGGCGGACGTCGTGCTCGTCGACCTCGAGGACGCGGTCGCCCCGGCGCGCAAGGACGAAGCCCGTTCGCACGCCCTGGAGTTGCTCGCTTCGGTGGTCAGGCCGGTGCAGGTGCGCGTCAACCACCCGAGCACACCCTGGCACGCCGCCGACCTCGCCGCGCTCGCGCGCCTGCCGCTGCCGGTCGGCGTACGGCTGCCGAAAGTCGAGTCGCCGGAAGAGATCCAGGCCGTCGAGGCCGCGCTGCCGGGCCGGGCGCTGCACCCGCTGATCGAGTCGGCGCTCGGGGTGGAACGGGCCCTGGACATCGCCACGGCGTCGCCGCGGATCGCGTCGATCGGGCTCGGCGAGGCCGACCTGCGCTCGGACCTCGGCGTCGCCGACGACGCCGGGCTGACGTGGGCGCGCAGCCGCGTGATCGTCGCGGCGCGGGCGGCCCGGCTCGCACCACCCGCGATGTCCGCCTACGCGAACGTCCGCGACCTCGACGGGCTCGCGGCGTCGTGCCGGGCGGGCCGCGCGCTCGGCTTCCGCGGCCGGACCGCGATCCACCCGGTGCAGCTCGAGACGATCAGGAACGCGTTCCTGCCGACCCCGCAGGAGGTCTCGCGGGCGCGCGAAGTCATCGCGCGGGTCACCGGCGCGACGGCGGCCGGCGTCGGCGCGATCGCGTTGCCGGACGGGACCTTCCTCGACGTGGCCATGGTGGAGCAGGCGCGGACGGTGCTTTCGCTGGCCGACTAGCCGGTCCGGCCGGTCGGGTAGTCTCGCGCCGCATGTCCTCGGAGAGCGTCCGGCGCAGGTGGCCCGCATGGTATTTCGAGGCGCCGCTGCTCGTCGCCGGGTACGTCGCCTTCGGCCTGGCGCGGGCCGCGGTCTACCGGGGCGACGCGGCGGCCACGAGCACCGCGGTGTTCGTCCAGCGTCTGGAGCAGACCCTCCGGATCGCCGTCGAGCACCCGCTCAACCACGCGATGCTCGCGCATCCGGTCGCGATGTACCTCACCGGCTACTTCTACCGGCTGTGCGTTCTCGCCGTACCGGCCGTCCTGATCTGGCTCCGCGTCTCCCACTTCGCGCGCTACCGCCGGCTGCTGGCCGTGCTCGTGGTGCTGATGCTCCTGGACATCCTGCTGGTGTGGCTCTTCCCGGAGTCCCCGCCGCGGCTCGCGCAGAGCGGCATCGTCGACTACATGGCGACGTACGACATCCTCGGCGGAGCCGCTTCCCGCACCCCCAGCCGGGCGGTGAACCCGCTGGCGGCGATGCCGAGCATGCACATCGCCTGGACGACCTGGTGCGCCTACACGGCGTGGTCGGTGCTGCGCCGGCGCGGTCCGAGACGTGCGTGGCCGGTCTGGCTGTTCCCCCTCGGCACGGCGTTGGTCCTCCTCGTGACCGGGCACCACTACGTCCTGGACATCGTCGCCGGGGTCGCCCTCGTCGCGATCGCGATCGGGCTGACCCGGCTGGTACAAGAGCTGTACAACCGCCGATGTACGAAATTTTGACTCGCGCGTGCGGCAATGGCGCCCATGCGAACTCCGAAACTGCTCCTCCTCGCGCTGGCCGTGGTGGCCGGCGCACTGGCGCTGCCCGGTACGGCCAGTGCCGCCTACAGCGACCCGCTGACGACGACGACCAAACAGAACCTCGTCTGGCACGCGACGCCGGCCGCCGCGCTGACCGCGCTGGACAACGCGCTGCCGAACGTCAGCCTCAACACCGTCGTCAACGACACCAGCTATTCGATGACCGGCTGCACGAGTGCGGAGAAGGCCGCGCTGCCCAAGGCCCCGGTGGCGACGAAGTCGCTGTGCTGGGACGCCGACCGCGCCGGCACGACGACGTGGAGCCCGCAGGGCATCACGACGTCCGGCGACGCCGACGACGACGGCCTGTGGGGTGCGGACAAGATCATCCTGTCCGGCTGGCACGGCACCGACGCGCTCGGCCGCTACAACGATGCGCGGATCCAGGCGATCAACTACAACGATCCCGCCGCGGCCGCGCACCGGATGATGTACCTGGCCGTGCCGAACAGCACCGGCAGCAGCTTCTCCGCGGCGCAGGCCCACATGGGCGGGATGGCCTGGTACGGCGACAAGATCTACGTGACCGCCGAGGGCAGCACCTCGACCGCGATCCGGGTGTTCAGCACCAAGCACATCCTGCAGATGACCGACACGACGTCGAACGCGATCGGCAAGACCTCGAGCGGGTATGCCGCCTACACCTACAAGTACGCGATGATGCAGGTCGGCTACTACACCTACGCGGGCGGCACGTGCAGCATGGCGTCCGACACGGGCGTTCCGTGCTTCTCCTCGATGTCGCTGGACCGCAGCACGACCCCGGCGTCGATCGTGACGACGGAGTACTTCTCCGACCAGAGCCTCCACGGCCGCCTCTACCGCTTCCCGATGGGCACGGACTACCTGCTGACCGGGACCGCGTCCGAGGCGTTCCGCAGCTACGTCGGCAACATGCAGGGAGTGCTGTCCCACAACGGAAAGTGGTACGTGGCCCACAGCTCGGCGACGATCAACGGCCAGCTCTGGGCCCAGACGACCGCGGCGAGCACGTCGGCGACCTGCGGCACCACGACGGCCTGCTGGGCGATCCACCCGGAGGCGCTGACGTACGACTGGTCGACGGGGCTGGTCTGGTCGCAGTCGGAGTGGTCGACCGCGGACTGCAAGGCGCAGAACCAGGTCTGCGGGCGGTCGGTGTTCGCGGTGCCGCTGTCCTCGCTGGGTTAACCGCCGAGGAGGGACGTTCCGAGCGCCGTGACCAAGTAGAGGACCTGGCGCCCGGAACGTTCCCGGTCCACCAGGCCGTTCTCGCGCAGGACGGCCAGGTGCTGCGGCACCGCGCTGGGCGTCACGCCGAGCGCGCGGGCCAGCTCGGTCGTGGTGGCGGGCGAGCGCAGTGCTTCGAGGAGTGCGGCACGGGGGCGGCCGAGCAGCCGGACCGTGCCCTCCGACGGCGGGCGCGTGCCCGCCGTCCACAGGGCGCCGCGGCCGCGGGCCGGGTAGCGGACCGTCGTCTGCGTGGACGTGCGCCGCTTGACCAGGACGTGCGGGCAGCCGAGCACGACGGCCCAGGCGATCCTGCCGGACCTGGTCGCGCGGCCCCTGCTGCCGCGCGCCAACGGCCGTCAGCAGGCGGTCACCACGATCACCGAGCAGTTCGCCGGCCCGCCGCTGGGCAGCCTGCTGTTCGGCGTCGCGGCGGCGCTGCCGTTCGCGCTCGACGCCGTCTCCTTCGCGCTGTCCGCCGTGCTGGTGGCGACGCTGCCGCGGCGCGCCCGCGGCGCCCGGCCGCGCTCCGCGGTCCGGGACGGCCTGGCGTGGCTCCTGCGCCACCGGCTGCTGCGCACACTGGCGATCCTGGTGGGCGTCAACGCCTTCTGCGGCCAGCTCGCCGCCGCGACACTGGTGCTGCTCGCCACGCAGGTCGTGCACCTCGACGCGCGCGGCTACGGCCTGCTGCTCGGCGGGGCCGCGCTCGGCAGTGTGCTCGGCGGCCTGGTCAACGCGCGCATCGTGGCCGGGATCGGGGCGCGGGCGGCGCTGCTGACCGCGCTGGTGGTGAACGTCGGCGCGTTCGCGGGCATCGGCCTGAGCCGCGACGCCGTGGTGCTCGGCGCGTTCCTCGCCGTGACCGGTTTCGTGACGACGCTGTGGAACATCGTCACCGTCGGGCTCCGGCAGCAGCTCGTGCCGTCCTCGCTGCTCGGCCGCGTCACGAGCGCGTACCGGCTGCTCGCCTGGGGCCTGATCCCGGCCGGCACCCTGGCCGGCGGGCTGGTGGCGCACGGGCTGGGGCTGCGGGCGCCCTATCTCGTGGCGGCCGCCGTGCGCGGGCTCGCGCTGGTGGTGGCGCTGCCCGTGCTGGTCCGGGACTAGGCGCCGGGGTGGCCGCAGGCGTAGACGTTCGCCGAGGCCAGCCGGACGCAGGCGGGGCACGTGTTCACCGGCCGGTCGCGGCGGCCGTAGTAGGGGTATCGCGCGCCGCACAGCGCGACGACCACCTCGCCCGGTCGGGGATCCGGGTGGCACCGGGGGCAGAAGGCGTGTGCGGCGCGTTCGACGTCGGTGCTCATGCCCCGCCGGGTACCCGCGACTCAGGTGCGCCAACCCGCCGGAACCGGCCGCCGGTGAAGCACCAGATCGCGATCACCGGGTCGCAGAACGCGCAGCCGAACGACGAGTCGTGGGCGAACGGCAGGATCGGCTGGCCCTTGAGGTGGTGGACGACGTCCCAGCCGGTGTGCAGGAGCCAGCCGATGCCGATGAACGTCCACGAGTCGAGCCCGCGGAAGGCGACGTACGTCATGACCGCGCAGAAGGCCAGCTCCCACGGTCCGAGCGCGCCGCCGGAGAGGTAGGCCGCGCCGGCGCCGCCCACCATGACGGCGTTGACCTTCCGCCGGTGGGGTTCGCGGATCAGCGAGCTGAGGACGACGTAGAGGAAGCCGATCAGGATCGGCGCGAGCACTGCGATCATGATCGCCACGCTAGGAACGCCCGCTCCGCGCGACCAGTGGCTGTTCTGTCACGCTCCGCCGATTTCTCGCCAGCGCGCGGGCTCCGTAAGGTGGGGGCCGGCGGATGATCAGGCTGACCAGGTGGTTTCGGAATGAACGTGAAGGCGGCCCGCGCGAGTGCGACGCGGGAGAGCATCCTCGTGACGGCGGAGCGGCTGTTCGCCGAGCACGGGGTGCAGGTGGTGTCCAACCGGCACATCAGCGAGGCCGCCGGGCAGGGCAACAACGCCGCCGTGAACTACCACTTCGGCACCAAGGTCGACCTGGTCCGCGCGATCGTCCGCCGGCACTCGGAGCGGATGGAGCGCCTGCGCGCCGAGCTCGTCGAGGCGATCGAAGACGACGGTGACCTGCGTGACTGGGTGGCCTGCCTGGTCCGCCCGAGCACGACGTACCTGCGGGAGCTGGGCGCCCCGACGTGGTTCGCCCGCTTCAGCGCGCAGGTGATGACCGACCCGGCGCTGCGGGAGATCATCGCGGAGGAGTCACTGGCGTCCCCGGCGCTCGCCCGCGCGGTGGCGGGGCTGAACCGCTGCCTGGACGGCCTGCCGGCGGACGTCCGCGCGGAGCGCAGCGACATGGCCCGCCAGCTGATGATCCACATGACGGCGGAGCGCGAGCGCGCGCTGGCCGAGGGCACCCCGACACCGCGAGCGACCTGGGACGACGCCGGGACGGGCCTGATCGACGCGATCACCGGCCTGCTCCTGGCGCCCGTCACGCCGGCCTGACGCGTTCGTCCGCGCGGATCAATCCGGCCGCTCCGGTTCGTCGGCGCGGACCAACGGAACGGGCCGGAATCCTCCTAACGTCGCCGGGGAGCGACGACGAGGAGGCGGACGGGTGCACACACTCTTGCGGGGTGGCCGGGTCGTGGATCCGGGGAGCGGGTTCGACGGCCTCGCCGACGTCCTCCTGAACGACGACCACGTCGAGGCCGTCGGCCCGGGGCTCGACGCGCCCGGTGCCACCGAAGTCGACGTCAGCGGGCTCGTCGTCGGGCCCGGGTTCGTCGACGTGCACAGCCACGTGCACTCGATCGCCGGGCAGCGGCTGCAGGCCATGGACGGCGTCACCACCGCCCTCGACCTCGAAGCCGGGCTGATGCCGATCGAGCGCGCCTACGCCGAGGCCGCCGCGGCCGGGCGGCCGCTGCACTACGGCTTCTCCGCGTCCTGGGGTGCGGCCCGCGCGCAGGTCCTCGCCGGCATCGCGCCCGACGCGCAGATCGACAGCGGCCTTGCCGTCCTCGGGAACCCGCAGTGGCAACGAAGTTCGTCGAAGCAGGAACTGGCCGGGTGGCTTTCCCTGCTCGAAGCCGAACTCGCGAAGGGCGCCCTCGGCATCGGCGTCCTCATGGGCTACGCGCCCGCGACCGAGCCCGGCGAGTTCATCGCCGTCGCGCACCTGGCCGCGAAGGCCGGCGTGCCCACCTACACCCACGTGCGCGAGCTGGTCGAGGTCGACCCCGCGATCCCGGTCGACGGCTCCGTGGAGATCGCCGCCGCCGCGGGCGAGACCGGTGCCGCGATGCACCACTGCCACGTCAACAGCACCTCCGGCCACCACATCGACCGCGTGCTGGTCACCCTGGACACCGCCCGCCGGGAAGGCTCGCGCGTCACCGTCGAGGCCTATCCGTACGGCGCGGGCAGCACGGCCGTCGGCGCCGCCTTCATCGACCCGGACCGCCTGCGGCTGAAGGGCTTGAAGCCGTCGAGCGTCGTCATCCTGGAGACGGGGGAGCGGGTCCGCGACGAAGGACGCCTGCGGCAGCTGCGGCGGGAAGACCCGGGCGCGCCCTGCCTCCTCGAGTTCCTCGACGAGGCCGACCCCCGCGACCGCGGGCTGCTGCACCAGGCGCTCGCGTTTCCCGACGCCGTCGTCGCCAGCGACGCCATGCCCGTCTCCTGGCCGGACGGCCGCAGCGAGAGCACCGAGTGGCCGCTCCCGCCGGGCGGCGCGACGCACCCGCGGACCGCGGGCACCTACGCCAAGACCCTGCGCCTGATGGTCCGGGAAGCCGAGGAGTGGAGCTGGCTCGAAGCGTTCCGCCGCTGCTCGTACCTGCCGTCGCGGCTCCTCGACGACGTCGCACCCGCCGCCCGCCGCAAGGGGCACCTCGGTGTGGGCGCCGACGCCGACCTCGTGGTCCTCGACCCGGACCGCGTCACCGACGCCGCGACCTACGCCGACCCCACCCGCCCGTCCGTCGGTGTCCGGCACCTGTACGTCGCGGGAGTTCCGGTTGTCAGCGAAGGGAAACTCGACACCGGAGCGCTGCCCGGCAAGCCGCTGCGTGGTGAGCCGCGGTGATCGACGACATCGAGACGCTCGTCCGGTGCGAGTCGCCGTCGTCAGACCACGAAGCCGTCGCCCGCAGCGCCGAAGCCGTCGCCGGGATCGGCCGCCGCCTGCTCGGGGTCGAGCCGGAGCGCATCGTCACCGACGGCTGCACGCACCTGCGCTGGCGGTTCGGCGACGGCCCGCCGCGCGTCCTGCTGCTCGGCCACCACGACACCGTGTGGCCGCTGGGTTCCCTGCGCACGCACCCCTTTTCGGTCGAAGACGGCGTCCTGCGCGGTCCCGGCTGCTTCGACATGAAGGCCGGTGTCGTGATGGCCCTGCACGCCGCCGCGGCGCTGCCCCGCCGGGACGGGCTCTCGATCCTCGTCACCGGCGACGAGGAGATCGGCTCACCGCGGTCGCGTGCGCTGATCGAGGAAGAGGCCAAGACCTGCGAGGCGGTCTTCGTCCTCGAAGCCTCCGCCGACGGCGGTGCGCTGAAGACCCGCCGCAAAGGCGTTTCCCTGTACCGGATCGAGGTCGAGGGCCGCGCCGCGCACGCCGGGCTCGAACCGGAGAAGGGGGTCAACGCGGGGATCGAGGTCGCCCACCAGATCCTCGCCGTGGCCGCGCTCGCCGACCCGGACCGCGGCACCACGGTCGTCCCGACCGCGCTGAGCGCCGGGACGACGACCAACACCGTGCCCGCCGCGGCGAGCGTCGCGGTCGACGTGCGGGTGTGGGACGCCGCCGAGCAGGAGCGCGTCGACCGGGCCGTCCGAAGCCTGCGGCCGGTGCACGAGAACGCCCGGATCCGCATCGCCGGTGGGATCAACCGGCCACCATTGGACGTGGCCGCCTCGAAAGATCTCTTCGCCCTGGCCCGGAAGTTCGCGGCCGGGCCCCTCACCGAGGCGGCGGTCGGGGGCGCGTCCGACGGCAACTTCACGGCCGGGCTGGGCATTCCGACGCTCGACGGCCTCGGCGCGGTGGGCGGCGGCGCCCACGCCGACGACGAACACGTCGTCGTCGCCGAGCTGCCGCGCCGGACCGCGCTGCTCGCCGCCCTCACCGAAACCGTGCTGGCGCACCGGAGTTCGTCCGTCCCGACGAACGCGCGGGACGAATCCGGTGCGGCACAACGGTGACCCACCGGCCGGGTCCGGAGAGGATCGTCAGCGTGACAGAAGTCGTGACGAACACAGCCCCGCCGCTGCGGGACGAGGCGGCCGTCGCGGCGACCGCCGCCGCCACGGCCTCGGGGGTCCACGTCCGGACCCTGGCCGAGGTCGCCGACCTGACCGCCGTGACCCGGCTCTTCGAGTCGATCTGGCGCCCGGCCCCCGGCAACCAGCCCGTGACGCCCGAACTGCTGCGCGCCATGGTATCGGCGGGCAACTACGTCGCGGGCGCGTTCGACGGGCCCGACCTCCTCGGCGCGTGCTTCGGGTTCTTCGGCGGGCCCGCGAAGGGCGGGCTGCACAGCCACATCGCCGGGGTCGCCACCGCCGGGCACGGACGCGGCATCGGCTTCGCGCTCAAGCTGCACCAGCGCGCGTGGGCCCTGCGCCAGGACGTCCGGGTGATCTCGTGGACGTTCGACCCGCTGGTGCGGCGCAACGCCCACTTCAACCTGACCAAGCTCGCGGCGCGGCCGGAGCAGTACCTGCCGGACTTCTACGGCCCGATGCACGACGGCATCAACGGCGCGGGCGACACCGACCGGCTCATGGCCGTCTGGGACCTGGCGAGCCCGTCCGTGCGGGCGGCCGCCGAGGGCAGGCCGGCCCGGCTCGACGCGGCCGCGCTGAGGAAGCAGGGCGCCGCGGTCGCGCTGGCGGCCGGCCCCGACGGTGCGCCGGTCACCGGGCCCGCCGACGCGCCGGTCGTGCTCGTCGCCGTGCCGCCGGACATCGAGGCGCTCCGGCTCGCCGACCCCGGCCGCGGCCGGGCGTGGCGGGTCGCGCTGCGGGAGGCACTGGGCGGCCTGCTGGCCGGTGGCGCTTCGGTCGCCGGATTCGATCGTGCCGGCTGGTACGTGATCGCGAAGGAGCAGTCGTGAAACTCACCGGTGTGGAACTCCTGCGGGTCCGGATGCCGCTCGTGGCGCCGTTCCGGACGTCGTTCGGCACGCAGTCCGAACGCGAGCTGCTGCTCCTGCGCGCGGTGACGGCCGAGGGCGAGGGCTGGGGCGAGTGCGGCGCGATGGTCGACCCGCTGTACTCCTCGGAGTACGTCGACGGCGTCGAGCACGTGCTGCGGACCTTCCTCGTGCCGGCCCTGCTCGCCGCCGGCGACCTCACCGCGAACAAGGTCGCGCCGCTGCTCGCGAAGTTCAAGGGCCACCGGATGGCGAAGGGTGCCCTCGAAATGGCGGTGCTCGACGCGGAGCTGCGTGCCCACGGCGTGTCCTTCGGCACGGCGCTGGGATCCACCCGCGACTCGGTGCCGTGCGGGGTGTCCGTCGGCATCATGGACACGGTCCCGAAGCTCCTGGACGTCGTCGGCGGCTACCTCGACGCCGGGTACCTCCGGATCAAGCTGAAGATCGAGCCGGGCTGGGACGTCGAGCCGGTGCGCGCGGTCCGGGAGCGCTTCGGCGACGACATCCTGCTGCAGGTCGACGCGAACACCGCGTACACGCTTTCGGACGTGCCGCAGCTGCAGCGGCTCGACCCCTTCGACCTGCTGCTGATCGAGCAGCCGCTCGAAGAGGAGGACGTGCTCGGCCACGCCGAGCTGGCCAAGCACATCCGGACCCCGATCTGCCTGGACGAGTCCGTGGTCTCCGCCCGCTCGGCCGCCGACGCGATCAAGCTCGGCGCGTGCCGGATCGTCAACATCAAGCCGAGCCGGGTCGGCGGGTACCTGGAGGCGCGGCGGGTGCACGACGTCTGCGCCGCGCACGGCGTCCCGGTGTGGTGCGGCGGGATGATCGAGACCGGGCTGGGCCGGGCGGCCAACGTCGCGCTCGCGTCGCTGCCCGGGTTCACCCTGCCCGGCGACACCTCGGCGTCGGACCGCTTCTACACCAGCGACATCACCGAACCGTTCGTGCTCGAAGACGGCCGGCTGCCCGTGCCGTCCGGCCCCGGTCTCGGCGTCACCCCGATCCCGGAGCGGCTCGCCGAGGTGACCACCGCGAAGTCCTGGCTCACGGCATGACCACAGTCATCCCCCCGAGGAGATCCGCATGACCCGCCGTCTCGGCATCGACGACCTGTACGCCCTGGAGTTCCCCGAGCAGCCGGCGATCTCGCCAGACGGCGCCCGGATCGTCTACGCGCTGCGCACCGCCGACCGCGACCAGGACGAGGACGTCCGCTCGCTCTGGGCGGTCGCCACCGGCGACGGCGAGCCGCGCCGGCTGACCCGCGGCAGCGCCGACGCGGTACCGGCGTGGTCGCCGGACGGGACGCGGATCGCTTTCCTGCGCGCCCAGGACGGCCCGCCGCAGCTGTGGCTGCTCCCCGCCGACGGCGGCGAACCCGAGCAGGTCACCACGCTTCCGCTGGGCGCGGGCACCCCGGTGTGGCGCCCGGACGGCACCGAAATCGCCTTCAGCGCCCCGGTCGACCTCGCCGCCGAGGAGGGCGAAGACGACGGCGCGCAAGGCCGCCGCGCGAGCGCCCCGGTGGTCGCCGACCGGCTGGACTTCAAGGCCGACGGCGCCGGGTTGCTGCGGACCCTGCGCAAGCACGTCCACGTCCTCGACGTCGCCACCGGGGAGGTCCGGCGGGTGACGTCGGGGGACTGGCACGCGGGCGACCCGGCCTGGGCGCCGGAGGGCGGGCGGTTGGCCTTCCCGGCGGCGCGCGACGCCGACGCCGACCTGACTTTCCGTTCGGGTACCTACGTTCTCGACACCGGCGACCGCACGGCCGAGCCTCGCCTGGCCGGCTCGGGCGAAGGCATGAGCGGGACGGTCACCTGGACCGCGGACGGCGAGGCCCTGCTCGTCGTCGGCCGCCGGGACACCGCCACGGGCCACGCCGGACTGCTGCGCGTGCCGCTGGACGGCGGTGCGATCGTCGACCTCGCCGCGCCGCTGGACCGCACCGTGATGCCGGGCGGCCCCGGGTATCCCGGCGCGCTCCCGCAGCTCGCCGGCGACGGTTCCACGGTCCTGTTCTGCGTCCGCGACCGCGGCTGCACCCACCTCTACGCCGTCGACGTCGCCGGTGGCGAGCCGCGGCGCGTCCTCGGCGAGGCCGGGACCACCGTCGCCGGGCTGAGCGTCGCCGGGAACACCGCGGCGGTCCTGCTGGTCACGCCGACGTCGTACGGCGAGATCGCGACGGTCGACCTCACCGGGGGAGCGGCGCGGGTGCGCACCGCGCACGGCCCCGGCGACATCGAGCTGTTCGCCCACGAGGAGCGGGAGTTCACCGTCTCCGACGGCACGGTCGTGCACGGCTGGCTGCTGCGCGACCCCGCCCGCACCGGCCCGCGGCCGCTGCTGCTGGACATCCACGGCGGCCCGCACAACGCGTGGAGCGGCACCGCCGACGGCGTGCACCTCTACCACCAGCAGCTTGCCGCCCGCGGCTGGGCGGTGCTGCTGCTCAACCCGCGCGGCAGCGACGGCTACGGCGAAGCGTTCTACACCGCCGCGGTCGGCGGCTGGGGCGTGGCCGACGCCCAGGACTTCCTCGAGCCACTGGACCAGCTCGTGGCCGAAGGGGTGGCGGACTCGCGGCGGCTCGCGGTGTCCGGCTACAGCTACGGCGGCTTCATGACCTGCTACCTGACCAGCCGCGACGACCGGTTCGCGGCGGCGGTCGCGGGCGGGGTCGTCAGCGACGTGGTCAGCATGGCCGGCACGTCCGACGGCGGCCACTACCTGGGCGTCGCCGAGTTCGGGGCCGTCCCGGCGGAGAACCGCGCGCACTACGCGGCGCTTTCCCCGCTGGCGCAGGTGGAAAAGGTGCGCACGCCGACACTGGTCCTGCACGGCGCCGCCGACGACCGGTGCCCGGCGGGCCAGGCCGAACAGTGGTTCACCGCCCTGCGCGAGCAGGGCGTGCCCACCCGGCTGGTGCTCTACCCGGGCGCGTCGCACCTGTTCATCCTCGAGGGCCGCCCCTCGCACCGCGCCGACTTCAACCGCCGCATCGTGGACTGGGTCGAGCAGCACGCGGGCGAGCCGGGCAAGCCGGCGCGGGTGCCGATCGACGCCGCGCACTGGCGCCGCCGCCTCGCCGAGCTCGCGCGCCGGCACCGCGTCCCCGGCGCCGCGCTGGGCATCCTGCGGCTCGACGGCGACGAGGTCGTCCAGGCGAGCTGCGGCGTGCTGAACAAGGCGACCGGTGTCGAGGTCACCGACGAGTCGGTGTTCCAGATCGGGTCGATCACCAAGGTGTGGACGGCGACCGTCGCCATGCAGCTGGTCGACGAAGGGCTGCTGAAGCTCGACGCGCCGATCGCCGACGTCCTGCCCGAGCTGCGGCTCGCCGACCCCGACGTCACGAAGAAGGTGACGCTGCGGCACCTGCTGACCCACACCAGCGGCATCGACGGCGACGTCTTCACCGACACCGGCCGCGGCGACGACTGCCTCGAGAAGTACGTGGGGCTGCTGGACCAGGCCGCGCAGACCCACCCGCTCGGCGCGACCCTGTCCTACTGCAACTCGGGGTTCGTCCTCCTCGGCCGGGTGATCGAGAAGCTGACCGGCAAGACGTGGGACGCGGCCCTGCGCGAGCGGCTGTTCACCCCGCTGGGCCTGAAGCGCACGAGCACCCTGCCGGAGGAAGCCCTCCTGCAGCGCGCCGCGGTGGGGCACGTCGCGGCGGGGGACGCCGAGCCGCAGCCGGCGCCGGTGTGGGGGCTGCAGCGTTCGGCGGGCCCGGCCGGGCTCATCTCGGCGTCGGCCGACGACGTCCTGGCGTTCGCCCGCCTGCACCTGACCGGCGGTCTCGGCCCGGACGGCTCGCGGGTGCTCTCGGCGGAGTCGGCGAAGGCGATGACCGAGCAGCAGGCGGAAATGCCGGACCAGGACACGCTCGGCGACTCGTGGGGCCTCGGCTGGATCCGCTTCGACTGGGACGGCCACCGCGTGTACGGCCACGACGGCAACACGATCGGGCAGGCGGCGTTCCTGCGGGTGCTGCCCGAGCAGGGGCTGGCGGTCACGCTGCTCACCAACGGCGGCAGCACCCACGACCTCTACGAGGAGCTCTACCGCGAGATCTTCGCCGAGCTGGCGGCGGTGGCGATGCCGCGCCCGCTCGAACCGGCCGTGCCCCCGCCCGCGGTCGACGCGTCCGAGTTCCTCGGCGTCTACGAGCGGGAGTCGGTCCGGATCGACGTCCTCACCCGCGACGAGAAGCTGTGGATGCGCCAGACCGTCACCGGCCCGCTCGCCGAGCTGGTGCCGGAGACGACGACCGAGGACGAGCTGGTGCCGATCGGCCCGGCGCAGTTCGCCTTCAGTCCCGCGGGCATGCGGGGCTGGATTTCGGTGACCTTCTACACGCTCCCGACGGGGGAGCGGTACCTGCACTCGGGCGTGCGGGCGACGCCGAAGGTCAAGGAGTGAGGACGAGGCGCTGAGTGCTGCCGGTGTCCCTCCAGGCGGTTTCGACGTCCTGGAGGGGCACCGCGCGAGCGTCGATCCGGAAGGTGCCGATCTCGTTCACCAGGGCGTGCAGCTCGGCGACGATGTCCTTGGTCGGTACCGAACCCTGGCCGCTGCCGACGAGCTGCAGGCGCGCCGCCCGCAGCGCGGCCGAGGGGAGCTCGATCGTCCGCCCCGCCACCGAGCCGACCTCGACCCAGGTCAGCGGGCGGCCGCGGTCGGAGCGGTCGGTGACGATCGTGCGCAGCGCCTCGGCGGTCGGCGGGCCCCAGACGTAGTCGAGGACGACGTCGACGTCGGCGGCCTTGCCGAGTTCGCCGAAGGTGAGGGCTTCGTCGGCCGGCACCTCGGCGAGCCGCCCGGCGTCGCGCCCGGCGGCGATCACCCGGCCCGCGCCGAGGTGCTTCGCGACCTGGACGGCGAGCCGGCCCGCGTTCCCGGTGGCGCCCAGGACGAGGACGTCCTGCCCGGCGGCGAACTCGATGCGCCGGCGCAGGGCGACCCAGGCCGACATCGCGGGGTTCATGCCCGCGGCGACGAGCACCGGGTCGGCGCCCTCGGGCAGGACGACGCTGCGTCTCGTGTCCACGACGGTGCGTTCGGCCATGGCGCCCACGGGGGTGTCGGGCAGGACGAAGTACCGGAGGGTGCCGTCGGGGGTCCGGCCGACGCCGTCGATGCCCGGGACGAACGGAAGTTCACCCCGTTCGGTGTAGTGCGAACCCTCGGCCTGGGAGCGGACGCGCGGGTGCAGGCCCGCGGCGACGACGTCGACGAGGACCTCGTCGGCGCCGGCCGGCTTCGGCTCGGCGAAATCCTGGCAGGTGGGGGGAGTCCCGAACTCGGTGACGACAGCAGCGCGCATGACAGCTCCTTTTAGTTGGTAATGCCCACTACTTTAGATGGCATTGCCAACTAGTTCAAGGTAGCCTCGGGAGTATGACCGAACCGGACGAGGTGCTGGACAACCTGGCCCAGGTGTCCTTCGCCGTGATGGCGCAGCTCAGCCAGGTAGCGGCCGCGCACGAGCTTTCCCTGACGCAGCTGCGGGTTCTCGGGATCCTGCGCGACCGCACCCCGAAGATGGCCGAGCTCGCCACGCACCTCGGGCTGGACCGGTCCTCGGTGAGCGGGCTGGTGGACCGGGCGGCCCGCCGCGGCCTGGTCGCGCGCGAGGCCAGTCGCGACGACGGGCGTTCGGTCCGCGTCGGCCTGACCCCGGAGGGGCGGAAGCTGGCCGCGGAACTGACGGCGGAGGTGGCCCGGGTGATGGCGCCGATGACGGCCGGGTTGAGTGCGACGGACCGCACTCGGCTGGGCGTCCTCCTCGGACGCATGCTGGCATGAGCCCGGTCACGTCGGGAACACCGGCGGGCGTGGGGCGTTGTAAGGGGTGTCGGTACGGAGGAGTCCCCGGGCCTCACCCACTGCCTTCACGGAAAACCAGTCCGGCTGGAGCCGTGTAGCGCCCCCCGCCGCGAGGCGACCCCCGTACCGGCCTCGAACTCCCGCTTTCGCTCGCAGGTCTCCCCCCAAGCCTTCGCTGAGCGGAAGCGGGACTTTCTTCGTCCGAAGTGGACGGTCTGGCCACCGGGAAGCGATGGCGGCCGGATGTAGTGAATGACTCATTCCTGTCCTCGGACGAGGTGAATGAGTCATTCACGACGCTGCGGCCGCCCGAGTGCGCTCCCGGAGGCCGGTCTGCCGGAAGCGAGCCCGGTCGTCAGTGCTTCGGCACGGGCGCGGCTCCGGGCGTGGACTTCCGGATCAGCCAGGTCGCCGCGAACGCCACCACCCCGATCACCCCGGCCACGATGAACGCTGCCCGCAATCCGGAAGCGTCCGGGCCCGCGGCGCCGTCCGCGCTCCACAGCGTCGCCACGCTCACGAACAGCGCCGTCCCCAACGCCCCCGACACCTGCTGCAGCGTCGACAGGATCGCGCTCCCGTGCGAGTACAGGTGCTCCGGCAGCACGCCCAGCGACTCGGTGAACAGCGGCGTCATCATCAGCCCGAGCCCGGCCATCAGCAGCACGTGGATCCCGATCACCGCGACCAGCGGGGAACCGGCCCCCAGCGTGGTGAACAGCCACAGCGACACCGCCATCGCCGCCGCGCCCGGGATCACCAGTGGCCGCGCGCCGACCTTGTCGAACAGCGCGCCCACCGGGCGGCCCAGCAGGCCGAGCACCAGGCCGCCGGGCAGCACCGCCAGGCCGCTCACGAACGTGCTCGTGTGCAGCACCGTCTGCAGGTACAGGGGCAGCAGGATCGCCGCCGCGCCGATCAGGCACACGAACAGCAGCGACGTCAGCACCAGTGCCACCACGAAACTCCGGTGCGTGAACGGCCGCAGGTCCAGCAGCGCCCGGTCGCGGCGCTGCAGCCGCAGCTGGCGCCACGTGAACACCACCAGTGCCACGACGCCGACGGCGATCGGCACCCACGCCGGCACCAGCGGCTCCGCCCCGCCCTGCTCGCCGGTCGCCGACAGCCCGTACAGCACGCCGCCGAACCCGATCGCCGACAGCAGCACCGACGGCACGTCCAGCGGCACCCGCCGCGTCTCGCTGTCCAGGCGCAGCTGCAGCGCGCCGGTCACCAGCGCCGCGACCGACAGCGGCAGCACGATCCAGAACATCCAGCGCCAGCCCAGCGATGAAAGCACCGCGCCGCCGATCGTCGGCCCGATCGCGGGCGCCACCGCGATGACGATCGTGATCGTGCCCATCGTTGCGCCGCGCCGCGCCGGCGGCACCAGCCGCATCACCGTCGTCATCAGCAACGGCAGCATCACCGCCGTGCCGCACGCCTGCACCACGCGCCCGGCCATCAGCATCCCGAAGCCGGGCGCGAGCGCGCACAGCAGCGTGCCGAGGCTGAACGCCGACAGCGAGAACAGGAAGACCTGCCGCGGCGTGAACCGCTCGAGCAGGAACCCGGTCGTGGGGATGACCACGGCCATCGTCAGCAGGAACCCGCTGGTCAGCCACTGCACGGTCGTGGTCGGCACCCGTAGGTCGAGGGTCAGGTCGCGCAGCGCGACGCTCAGGATCGTCTCGTTGAGGATCATCACGAACGCCGACAGCACCAAGACCCCGATGAGGAGCCCCGGGCGCGCCGGAGCGCGGTCGACGTCGGCGGGCGGGGTGGACACGGTGTCGGTCACGGGGTGCGAGCTCTCCTGGGTCTGGCGCGCCGGGCCTCCGGTGCACTGTCTTCCTGCAGTCTGCCCGTTTCGGCGCCTTCGTGTCACGGCGGCTTCCGCAGTGCGGCCGGTCACAGGGGACCCCCCGCTGACGCTCCGAAACCGTCCGATATGCTTCAGCGAGTACGGAGTTCCGCAGCGCGCGATTAGCTCAGCGGGAGAGCGCTTCCCTGACACGGAAGAGGTCACTGGTTCAATCCCAGTATCGCGCACCACGAGCCCACCCCCCGGGATCTCGTGGAAGTTCGTACGACGGGCGATTAGCTCAGGGGGAGAGCGCTTCGTTCACACCGAAGAGGTCACTGGTTCGATCCCAGTATCGCCCACGAGATTCGCTGGAGAGCCCTGTTCGCGGAAAGCGCGAACAGGGCTCTTCTCGTTGTGTCCTGTGGGGGTCGAACCCCCACGCCCCCGCCGGGGGCACGCCCCCGGACCCCCCGTCTGGTTGCGTCTCGTAGTTGGCCAGACCTTGTCTACTTTGGACTTTTACAGCAGCCTGCGCTGCACTACGTCCGCGATGATCGTGTCGATCAGTTTTTCCAGCTCTGCTGGGTCTGGGAGTGTGTGGCGGGGGCGGCCAGCGAAGTGCAGGTGGCTTGCTCCGATCAACGAGAGGGCCAGGGAATCCACCTTTGCGTCTGCCGCTATGCGGCCTTGGGCTCGCTCTGCTGTCAGGTAGGCCGACAGCATCTCCCTTGCCTCTGCCAGGAACGGGAGGCCGTCGCCCGGGGGGCGTAAGCGGGTGCGGAGCTCGTCGCGGAAGAACACCAGGCTCGTCAACGCCACCGAGACCGGGTCGAACAGCTCCGTCAGTGCGTCCACCAGGTTCTGGGTCACCGTACGCGTGCCCGCCGATGCCTCCAGGATCGCCGACTGGTCCCTCAGACGGGCGATGCGGTCCTGGACCAGCTCGGCCAGGAACGCGTCGAAATCCGTGAAGTGGCGGTGGAGCACACCCTTGGCCACGTCGGCCTCCGCTGTCACCGCCCGGCTCGTCAGCGCGTTCGGGCCGTCACGGAGGAGGACCCGCTCCGCCGCGTGGAACAGCTGCTGGCGCACGTCGCGCAGGTGGACTCCGGTCGGCATGACCTTCATTCTCCGTTACGCCCGCCGCGAACGCTCGGGCGGTTGTCCTAGTGGGCACGTGCCCATTAAAGTGGGCGCATGCCCACTCAGCCTCATCAAGCTCGTGCCTTCGCGGAATCCTTCGGGGTCGACGCCGAACGCTATGACCGGGCCCGGCCCGAGTATCCCGCCGAACTCGTCGCCCGCGTCGTCGCTGCCGGTTCCGGCCCCGACTTCCTCGATGTCGGCTGTGGCACCGGGATCGAGGCCCGGCAGTTCCGCGACGCGGGTTGCCGCGTCCTCGGCGTCGACCCCGATCCGCGGATGGCCGCCTTCGCGCGCGGCACCGGCATCGACGTCGAAGTCGCGAAGTTCGAGGACTGGGAGCCCGCCGGCCGCGCCTTCGACGCGGTCGTCGCCGGGCAGGCCTGGCACTGGGTCGACCCCGTCGTGGGTGCGGTCAAGGCCGCGGACGTCCTGCGGCCCGGTGGGTTGCTCGCCCTCTTCGCCCACGTTTTCCAGCCGCCGGCCGCGGTGGCCGAGGCCCACGCGGAAGGCATCCGCCGGGTGCTGCCGGACTCGCCGTTCGCGGGGGAGTCGAGAAGTCCCGCCGAACTCTACGAAGTCATGTTCACCAAGTTCGCCGACGGGATCCGGGACTCGGGTCGCTTCGGCGAACCCGAACGGTGGTCGTTCGCCTGGGAGCAGGCCTGCACCCGCGACGAATGGCTGGATCTGCTGCCCACGACCGGCGGCCTGACCCGGCTCGCTCCGGACGCGCTGGCGGACGTGCTGGCCGGCGTGGGCGCGGCCATCGACGCTCTCGGCGGCGGCTTCACCCTGGCGTACACGACGCTGGCGGTGGTCGCGAAGAAAGCTTGACAAGAAAAGTTGTCGGTGAGACCTTGGTGGCAAGCAAGACAGACCGAAGAACCTTCGGCCCGAACCGGGAGTCACCATGTCTTTCCAGGCCTACCTCGACAACGCCGAGAAGCAGACCGGCATCACCCCGCGCGGCTTCCTCGACCTCGCGGCGGAGAAGAAGCTCACGAAGCACGGCGAGCTCGTCACGTGGCTGAAGACCGAGCACGGCCTCGGTCACGGCCACGCGACGGCGATCGCGCGGCTCGTCACCAAGGGGCCGGAGTTCGTCGCCGCGCACCACGCCGACGGCGTGCTCCACCTCGAGGGCGTGGCCGCCCGGGCCTGATCCGGGCGGCCGGTGCCCGGCTCAGGCGATCGGACCGAGGTACGTGCCGCCGGAGACGTCGAGGGTGCGGCCGGTGATCCAGCGCCCGCCCGGCCCGGTCAGGAACCCGACGACGTCGGCGACGTCCTCGGGCCCGCCGATCCGGCCCCGCGCGGTCATCGCGGTGAGGCCGGCCGCCGCCTCGGGAACGGCCGGCAACGGCTCGGTCAGGTCGGTCCGGATCGGCCCGGGCGCGACCGTGTTGACCGTGCTCCCGCGGCGCCCGAGCTCGTTCGCCAGCGTCGGCGCGAGCGCCTCGACGGCGGCTTTGCCGACGGTGTAGGCGATCTGGCTCTGCACGGCGATCCGCGAGGCCATCGAGCCGACGGTGACGACCCGCCCGCCGTCGTTCAGCAGCGGCAGGAGCCACTGGACCAGCAGTATCGGCGTCTTGACGTTGACGGCCAGCAGCCGGTCCAGCTCCTCCTCGGTCACCTGGCCGATGGTGCTGTGCGACCCGATGCCCGCGTTGTTCACCAGGACGTCCAGCCCGGCGTCGCCGAACGCCTCGGTGACCGCGTCGGCCAGCCGGTCCACGGCACCGGCCTCGCCGAACCGGGCGGACACGGCGAAAGCGCGCCCGCCGGCCGGCCCGAAGCCGGTCGACCTCGTCGAAGCGTTCGCGCTGCCGGTGCCGTCACTGGTGATTTGCGAGCTGCTCGGCGTCCCGTACGCCGACCACGACTTCTTCCAGGAGAACAGCAAGCTCATCATCCGGCGCGATGCGAAGCCCGAGGAGCGCGCGGCCGGGCACAGGCGCTCGTCGGCTACCTCGACCGGCTGATGGGGGAGAAGCTGGCGGCGCCCGCCGACGACCTGCTCTCCGGGCTCGCCACGAGACGACGGCGAACATGATCGCGCTCGGCACCCTGGCCCTGCTGGAGCACCCGGACCAGCTGGCGCTGCTGCGGGAGTCCGACGATCCGGCCCTGGTCGCGTCGGCGGTCGAGGAACTGCTGCGGTACCTGAACATCACGCACAACGGCCGCCGCCGTCTCGCGCTGGAGGACATCGAGATCGGCGGCGAGCTCATCCGCGCGGGCGAAGGCATGATCATGGCCAACGACGTCGCCAACCGCGACCCGGCGGTGTTCCCGGACGGCGACCGGCTCGACCTCACCCGCCACTCGCACCGGCACGTCGCCTTCGGCTTCGGTGCCCACCAGTGCCTCGGCCAGCCGCTGGCCCGGCTCGAGCTGCAGGTCGTCTACAGCACGCTGTACCGGCGGATCCCGACGCCGGCGCTGGCCACCGACGTCGAGAAGATCCCGTTCAAGCACGACGGGTCGGTGTACGGCGTGTCCGAGCTGCCGGTCACCTGGTGAAGCGCGTCAGACGCTCCGCAGCACCGACACGACCACGCCCAGGATCGCCGCCCGGTCGCCGTCGATGACGTCGTAGGCCGGGTTGCGGGGCTCCAGGTAGACGTGGCCGTCGCGGCGGCGGTACACCTTGACCGTCGCCTCCTCGTCGATCATCGCCGCGACGATCTGGCCCGAGTGGGCCTCGCTCTGCTGCTTGACCACGACGATGTCGCCGTCGCAGATCGCGGCGTCGATCATCGAGTCGCCGCGCACGCGCAGGCCGAAGACCGTGCCCCGGCCGGTGAGGTCGCGCGGCAGCTTGAGGACGTCGTCGACGTGCTCCACGGCCGAGATCGGCGTTCCGGCGGCGATGTCGCCGACGACCGGGACCGGGACCGAGTCGCCGTCTTCCCGTGCCCCGCCACCGTGCAGGAACGCGCGCACGTCCATCGGGCGCGACACGCCCGAGCCGCGGCGCAGGAACCCCTTGTCCTCCAGGCTCGCCAGGTGCTTCGACACCGACGACGTCGACTGCAGGCCGACGGCCTCGCCGATCTCGCGGGTGCTGGGGGAGTAGCCGTGGTGGACCACCCAGTCCCGGATGGCCACCAGGATTTTCTGCTGCCGTTCCGGCAGGGCCGCGGCGTCGAGGTGCTCGAACGTGTCGTCGTAGGTGGTCACCAGCGGAATCCTAGAGGCAGGCGGCGTGCGGCGCGCCGCCTGGTCTCCCCGGCGAGTCCCGCTGACCGGAACATCGAGTGACGGTTGGCGTCTTACCAACATGAACCGCGACTTTGCCATCTGTTGACCTGCGTAACGAACCGACGTATGGTCTAGACCACAATTTCCTTCGCTCGAAAGAACTTCCCGGCGCGGTGGGCCTCCCGCCGCGACTTCGTCGTACCCCGGCACCGGGAAGCGAGCCTGTCCCCGAAGGAGTCGGTATGAACCGCAAACTGGCCGCGGCCGCGGCGGGTGCTCTCCTGGCCCCGATCCTGGTGGTGGTGAGCCCCGCCGGCATCGCGAGCGCGCACGGCTACGTCAACTCGCCGGCGAGCCGCCAGGCGCAGTGCGCGCAGGGCACGGTGTCGTGCGGCGACATCAAGTACGAACCCCAGAGCGTCGAGGGACCGAAGGGCCTGAAGTCCTGCGACGGCGGCAACGCGAAGTTCGCCGAGCTCAACGACAACGGCAAGGGCTGGCAGGCTTCCCCGGTCGGCACGACGGCGACGTTCACGTGGACCTTCACGGCCCGCCACCGCACGACCAACTACGAGTACTGGATCGGCAACGAGAAGGTCGCCGACATCAGCGGCAACAACGAGCAGCCGCCGGAAACCGTTTCGCACCAGGTGAACCTGAGCGGCCACACCGGCCGCCAGACGGTCCTGGCGGTGTGGAACATCGCCGACACGACGAACGCGTTCTACTCCTGCATCGACCTGCAGGTGGGCTGAGCCCCCGCCCGCCCGGGAGCGCGCGGCTCCCGGGCGGGCGGTCTCTTGCGGACCCCGCGACCGGTTCGCTTCTCCCCACCCCGACCGGGAGGTCGCGCGGCCGAAGCCGCGCCGAAGGTCCTTCGTTCAGAAGACCAACGACCATTCCGTCCCTGGACGGGCCACGGCGACCATGGACGCACCGACATCGCGCTCGTGGGTGAGTGGCCGTCCACATCGGAGGAGCCGCCGTCACGGAATCGGTGCGACGAGGACGAGGACGGCGACGGCGAGCCGGACGGTCTGCCGGGCCTTCGGAATCCGGCCGTCCGGTGTGAGGGAGTGCGATGTCCGTCCATACCGATCCGTTCGCGAGGGCCGAGTCCACCGCCCGTGCCTGGCTCGCCCTGGTCGGCCGGGAGCTGGGTACCGACGACCGGGTCCTGGCCCACCGGGTGCTGCGCGCATGGCTGCACGGGGTCCGCGACCGGCTGCCCGTGGGACCCGCGGTGCGGTTCGCGGCCCAGCTGCCGGTCCTGCTGCGCGGCGAGTTCTTCGACGGGTGGAATCCGGCCCGGGTCCCGGTGCCCGGTGACGTCGCGGAGTTCTGCGAGCAGTTCGCCGCCGAGGCGGGAATCCACCAGAGCCAGGTCGCCGACGCGGTCACCGCGGTCGGCGCCGCGCTGGACACCTCGTGCTCCGCCGGGAACCTCGGCCACGTGCTGGCCGCGCTGCCCCACCCGCTCAGGACGCTGCTCACCCCGGTGGCGGGCGAACCCGTCCGGACCGGCGAAGGGAACGGCCGGTGAAACCGAAAAGGCAGGCCACGAACGGTCTCGAGGCCCTCGCACGCCGGCGGCAGCAGCAAATCGCCGATACGGGCGCACGTGCTGTCGCCGAACGGCGGAACCTGGCCGACCGGGAGCGCCGCCGGCAGTCGTCGGCACGGCGGCTCGCCGACCGGATCGCGCGGGTCGGCCGCCACGCCGGACCGGGTCACCGATCGAGGGGCACAACTGCCTGAATGGCTGAGGAGGATGGACCACCCGTCGCCGGGCCTTCGCCTCTGGGGGGTCACCTGCCGGACTGGCAGCATCGAAGCGTGGCACCAGCCACACGATGTCCTTCAGGTAGGAGGCCTGCCATGACTTTTCCTCATCGCAGCCGTGAGCCGGGCCCGGCGAGGGCAGGCGGCTTTCCCGCCGGGGCACGGGTACGGGTGCGCGGTGGCCGGTTCGACGGGCGCGGCGGCGTGGTGGTGGACCGCGCTCCCGACCTGCGCCCCGGCTCGGTGTGGGTCGAGTTCACCGGCGGGCCGCCGCGGCTCGTGCCCGGGTACCGGCTCGACCTGGCGGAGATGGCGGGCAGCTGAGTCCGTCCGCGGCCGGAGGGGTCCTCCGGCCGCGGACGGAGGACCAAGTGCCCTGATCTTCACCCGATCGGCTGGGGCATGGTCAGTTCAGGACAGCTAGTTCCCTACGCGCAGAGGACCTCACATGTCCGAGACACGGCTCGCCGATGGCCCGACCGCGGAGGAGCGTTCCCGCGCGATCCGGGTCGTGAAGCACCACGCCCACGACAGCCGGGACGAAGCCGACCTCCTGGCGATGCTGGGGCTGGACCGGGTACCGCGCCCGCCGGTGCGGCGGCCGCACGGCGCACTGTCCACCGCCGAACTGCAGGAGCTGCTGGCCCCGTTCGCGGCGGAGCGCGAGTCGGCCGCCGTCTGAGTGGGCGCGGGTGCGGAAGAATGCGTGAGCCGCACCCGCGGTGCTACACATACAGGCGGTCGGCCCGGTGTGCGGCCGTGTCCGGCGGAGGAGACGAGCGACATGGCGCAGCAGGTCGACTTCGGGGCCGTGTTCCTCGCCGGCCCCTCACCGACCGCCGTCCTGTCCCCGGAGTTCGTGTTCCTCGCGGTCAACGACGCCTACCTGGCGGTCGCCGGCCGTGATCGCGACGACCTGATCGGGCAGTACGTCTTCGCGGCCTTCCCGGACAACCCCGAGAACCCGAGCGGGGCACGGGCTCTGCGGGCTTCGCTGGAGCGGGTCCTGGAGACGCGGCAACGGCACGCCATGGCGTTGCAGCGGTACGACGTGGCCGTGGCGGACCGTCCCGGTGTGGTGGAACAACGCTACTGGAGCACGGTCAACGCCCCCGTCCTCGACGAGGCCGGCTCGGTGCGGTGGATCCTGCACCGCGTCGAGGAGGTCACCGGCTTCCTGCAGCAGCTGCCGCCGGCGGAGGCGCCCACGGTGGAGGAGCGCTCGGCGATGCAGGCCGAGGTCTTCGCCCGCAGCTGGGAGCTTCAGCAGGCGAACCAGCAGCTGGCCGCGGCCGCCGACGTCGCCACCGCGGTGCTGGCCGACGCACCGGCCGAGGCGGTGCTGGAACTGATCGCCGTCCGGGCGCGGGACATCGCCGGCGTCGACCAGACCCTGGTCCTGGTCCCCGACGAGAGTGGCGAGTACCTGGTCACCGCCGCGTCGGCGGGGGCTCAGGCGGACGCCTACCGGTCGCTGCGGCTGCCGTTGCGGGGGACGACGGGATCCGGGCCGGAACCGGTGAGCGTGCAGGTCTTCCGGACCGGCCGGTCCGTGATCAGCGAGGACGCGGCACCGGCCGCGCGGCAGGCGGGGCTGGGGGCCGAAGTCACGGTGGGGGCCGCGCTCGGCGTGCCGCTGGGGCCGGCCGGTGCCGTGCGCGGGGTGCTGGCCGTGGTCAACGCCCCGGGGCGTGCCATCACGGCGACCAGTGTGGTCCGGTCGCTGGAGCTGTTCGCGGCGCAGGCGGCGATCGTCCTGGAACTGGCCGAGCGACGACGGGACGCCGTGCTGCTCTCGGTACTGGACGACCGGGAGCGGATCGCCCGCGAGCTGAACACCGCGGTGATCGGGCGGCTGTCCGCGATCGGCACCGGCCTGACCGCGGCGCTCAACGTCAGCCAGCGGGAAGACTTCGCACGGCGGGTCCGCGAGGCCGTGAAGGCAGTGGACCAGGTCGTCCGGCAGCTGACGTCGGCCGTCTTCGCCATCCACGCCGAACCCACGCGCGAGCGGGCGCTGCACCGGCGTATCCAGGACCTCGTCGACGCGGCCGCCGAAACGCTGGGCGTCGCCACGACTTCGCAGCTCGACAGCCGGCTCGACACCGCACTCGGCGGGCCGGCCAGGGAACAGCTGATGGCGGTGCTCGACGAAGCCCTGTCCGCGGTGGCGCGGCGCTCCGGTGCCGGCCACGTCACGGTCACCGTCGAACTGCGGCCCGAACCCGGGCCGGGGCAGCTCTTCGCCAGGGTCGAAGACGACGGGGAGCCGGCGCCACCGGGCACGACGGACGCCGGCCTGCACGAGCTGGCCGCTCGCGCCGTCGAACAGGGCGGGTCGCTCACCCTCGCCGGCCGCCCGGCGGGTGGCACCGTCGTGACGTGGCAGGTCCCCCTCGCCGAAGGCGCGGTCCCGGGCAGCGTGCGGTGAGGCGCCGGCGGCGACAGCGGAAGAACGTCAGCCGGAGACCGGGTGGTGGTACTTCGACGGCGCCTCGAGCGGTTGCAGGACATCGGCCAGGCTGCGGCGCGGTGAAGCGGGCAGGGGCTCGGCGTTGGCGGGCGCCCACCCGACGCGCAGCACGAGGTGGGGCGCACCCCCGTCCGCGACGAGGTCCTCGACGGTTTTCCGGACACCGTCGAGCAGCAGTGGTTCGGTGAGCGGGCACGAGGACAGCCCCAACGAGGTCGCCCTCAGCAGTACCGCGCTCATCGCCTCGCCCGCCCGCAGGCGCGACTGCAGGTCGTCGCCGGCGGTGCTCAGCACGAGCAGCACCGTTGCGTCGCCGTCGGGCGAAGCGCCGGCGGTCGCCGGGCGGGTCCGGACCGAGCTCCCGGCCCGGGTGGATCCGCCGGCGGCCGGGAGCCCGCTCGCGGTCCGCTGGGCCGGCACGGGGCCGGGAACGCTCGCGCCGGCGTGCCGCCAGGCGGTCTTGGCGATCGCCGACGCGAGCCGGCGGCGAGCCGGGTCGGCCACCACGTGCAGCTGCGCGCCCTCCCCGGCGGCCGCTTTCCCCAGCTCGTCGAGGTATCCGCCGGGTACCGGCCACGCGCCGTGGCGCCGCCGGTCGGTGCGGCGGTGGGGGATCGCCGCCGCGAGGACGATTTCGTCGTCGGACGGCTCGGCCCGGCGCAGGCTCACGATCGCGAGGTGATCGGGACTCCCGGCGTCGGGGACGCGGTGCACCTCGGCGGCCCAGCCGAACGTCGCGAAGCCGAGCCGCAGGTGGTGCAGGGTCGCTCCGCAGCCGAGCACCAGGTCCCGCCCGTCCGGGTCGACCTGGGGCAGCCACCGGTCCGGCTCGGCGAACAGGTGCAGGCGGCTGTGCCCGGTCCGCCAGCTCCACGGTTGCGCGTTGTGCGCCGAGGGAGCGCGCAACGCCATGGTCACCGCGGACTGCACGGTGACCATGTCCGGAATCCGCCGGTCGAGCATCGTCCACCTCGTCCCATGACATTCGTTGTCCCAGTCGACACCGTGCGCCGGGGCGCCGGAAGGGCCGGAAGGCCTTCCTCCGTGGGACTTCGGTGGGACGGCCGGGCTATTGGAAGAGGTCGTGGACATCGCTCTCGGTCGCGCGGACGGAGACGACGAGCACGGTGTCCCCGGGGCGGAACCGGTGGTCGGGGCCGGGGACCGACGGCTGTCCCTCGCGGACGACCGCGGCGACGACCGTGCCCGGTGGCACGGCGAGGTCGGCCAGCCGCCGGCCGGCCGCCGCCGACGTCTCCGCGATGCGGGTTTCGATCAGCTCGACGCCTGCCGCGCTGAGCCGCATGAGGGCGACGGTGTCGGTGACGTCCGCGGCCTCCTCGAGCAGGGACACCAGCGGGGCGGCGGAGGGAAGGGCGACGTCCACGCCCCACCGCCGGTCGAAGAGCCAGGCGTTGTCCGGGTCGTTGGTGCGGGCGAGGACCCGGCGGACGGCGAACTGCCGTTTGGCCAGCAGGGCGATCACGAGGTTGTCCTCGTCCTCCCCGGTGGCCGCCAGCATCAGGTCGGTGCGCAGGGCACCGGCCGTTTCCAGCACGGCCGGTTCGCACGCGTCCCCGCGCACGGCGTGGTACCGCTCGCCCAGCTGGTCCAGCCGGTGCTGGTCCTGGTCGACGACGGTGATTTCGTGGCCGGTGGCGGCGAGCAGGTGCGCGGCCTGCTCGCCCAGGCGCCCGGCGCCGGCGATGAGGACCCTCATGTGCCGAGCTCCTTGTCGAGGAAGGAAGACAGTCTGGGCAGCGCCGAAGCGGCTACGGCGAAGCTGACGGTGTCGCCGGTCTCGGCGGCGCTCGCCGCGGTGGGCAGGAACGACGTCCCGGCGCGGGTGACGGCGATGACGCGGATCTCCCCGTCGACTTCCAGTTCGCCGAGTGGCCGCCCGGCGAACCACGCCGGCAGCGTCTCCCGGACCAGCAGCGTCTCCCCGTTGCCGAACGTGGTGACCGGGTCGAGGTAGCGCTGGGACAGCATCTGGTGGATCCGGTTCGTGGTCCACCGGACGCTGGCGACGGTGGGGATGCCGAGGTCGCGGTAGATGTCCGCGCGGCGCGGGTCGTAGATGCGGGCCACGACGTGGGGGACGCGGTAGTCCTCCTTGGCGATCCGGGCGCCGACGATGTTGGTGTTGTCGCCGGCGGTGACCGCCACGAAGGCGTCCGCGTCGTGGATGCCGGCGCGCTCCAGGACCTCCCGGTTGTAGCCGTTGCCGACCACGAAACCGCCCGTGTACCCGGTGGGCAGCAGCTCCCGGGTGTCCGGGTCCCGGTCCAGCACGCACACGGCGTGCCCGTCGATCGACAGCTGCTGGGCGAGGGTCGAGCCGACCCGGCCGCAGCCCATGATGATCACTTTCACGTGGCAGCCTCCTTGCGGCGCAGCAGGGCTTTGCGGATTTCGTCGGCGACGAGCACCAGCGAGCCGAGCACGATGAGCAGTCCCCAGTCGGCGAGCGACAACGGCGCCGTGTGGAAGACCGACTGCAGCGGCGGGGCGTAGCTGATCGCGCACATGATCGCGAGGGCGATGCCCTGCGCCGCCAGGTAGTGCGGGTTGGACAGGAGGCCGATCCGGAGGATGCTCAGCCGGTCGCTGCGCACGGCGAACCCGTTGAAGAACTGGCAGATCACGATCCCGGCCTGGGTCATGGTGAGGGCCTCCCGGTACACGGGGTGGTCGAGGGTGAACTCGGCGAACGGGATGCCGGCGGTGTGGATGCGCCAGAAGAACGCCGTGGTCACGACGACCGCCTGGATGCAGCCGAGGAACAGGAACCGGCGCACGAGCGCGGCGGAGAACAACGGCTGTTTCGGGCTGCGGGGCGGCCGGTTCATGATGCCCGGTTCGGGTGGCTCGGTGCCGAGCGCCAGTGCCGGGAGCACGTCGGAGCCGAGGTCGATCGCGAGCACCTGGACCGCGCTCAACGGCACCAGCGGGAACCCGACGGCGGTGGCGGCCAGGATCGGGACCAGTTCGCCGATGTTGTGGCTGAACAGGTAGACCAGGAACTTGCGGATGTTCTGGTAGACCGACCGGCCGAGTTCGACCGCGGTCGCGATGGAGGCGAAGGAGTCGTCCAGCAGCACCATCACGGCGGCTTCGCGGGCCACGTCGGTGCCGGACTCGCCCATCGCGACCCCGATGTCGGCCCGTTTCAGGGCGGGCGCGTCGTTGGCGCCGTCCCCGGTCACCGCGACGACTTCGCCGAGGTCCTTGAACGCCGCGACGACCCGCATCTTGTGTTCGGGCTTCACCCGGGCGAACAGCACGTCCGGGTTCTCGGTGAGCAACGCCTGCAGCGCGGCGTCGTCGGTTCCGTCCAGCTCGGCGCCCGTGACGGTGCGCGGCACGACGCCGGGGCGCAGGATGCCGACCCGCCGGGCGATGGCCTCGGCGGTCAGCGCGTAGTCCCCGGTCACCATCACCACGCGGATCCCCGCGTCCCGGCAGGCGGTGACCGAGGCGACGACCTCGGGCCGGGGCGGGTCGAGCATGCCGACCAGTCCGAGCAGGGTCAGGCCGTTCTCCGCCTCCCCGTGGCCGGCGCCGGGACCGCTGACCTCGCGGGTCGCGACCGCGAGGACCCGCAGGGCCGATCCCGCCATCCCGTCGTTGGCGGCGAGCACTTCCCGGCGCGCGTCGTCGTCCAGCGCCCGCACGCCACCTTCGCCGCGGATGTGCGTGCAGCGGGCGAGCAGTTCCTGCGGGGCGCCCTTGACGTGGGCCCACGTGCGCCCGTCCCGGGTGTGCAGGGTGGTCATCAGCTTGCGCACCGAGTCGAACGGCAGTTCGCCGTCCCTCGGGGCGGACTGCAGTTCGGCGTCGAGATCGAGGCCCGCCTTCGCCGCGGCGACGAGCAACGCGCCCTCGGTGGTGTCCCCGAGCACTCGCCAGCCCTGCCGTCCGGAAGGCGGCAGCAGCCGGGCGTCGCAGCACATCGCGGCGACCCTCAGCAGCTCCCGGACCGGTCCGGGATCCGCCACCTCGCCTTCGGGCGCATAGCCCACGCCGGTCACCCGGTGGGCCCGGCCCGCCGCCCACACCGTCTGCACCGTCATCTCGGCGGTCGTCAGCGTTCCGGTCTTGTCGGTGCAGATCACGGTGGTCGAGCCGAGCGTCTCGACCGCCACCAGCTGCTTGATCAGCGCGTGCCGCTTGGCCATCCGCCGCACGCCGATCGCCAGCGCCACCGACAGCGTCGCGGGCAGCCCCTCGGGCACCAGCGCGACCATCACGCCGAGGGCGAACACGAACGTCGCCACGAGGGAGCCGCCGGCCGACAGCCGGGCCACGAACAGCAGCAGCCCCAGCGCGAACGCCGCCGACGCCACCCGCCGCGCCATGATCGCCACCTGCCGCCGCAGCGGGCTGGTGTCCGCCGTGGTCTGGCTGGTGAGCCGGAAGATGCGCCCGAACTCCGTCGCCGCGCCGGTCGCGACCACCACGGCCTTGCCGGCCCCGGCGGCGACCGTCGTGCCCATCCACACCAGGTTTCGCGCGTCCGGCGGGCTCACCTCGGGCGGCACCGGTTCGGTGTTCCGCCACACCGGTGCGCTTTCCCCGGTCAGCGCCATGTTGTTGACCGTCAGCTCGTGCGCCTCGACGACCCGGCAGTCGGCCGACACCGCGTCCCCGGCCTCGAGCACGACCAGGTCTCCCGGCACCAGTTCCGCGGCGGGCACTTCGACGCGCTCGCCGTCGCGGATCACCCGCGCCCGGTGCGGCACCATGGCCTGCAACGCCTCGGCGGTCCGCTCGGCCGCGTACTCCTGCATGAACCCGATCAAGGCGTTGAGCACCACCACCGCCAGGATGGCGATCGCCAGCTGGACGTTGCCCGGATCCCGCGGATCGCCGAGGAAGTAGGCGAGGAAGGTGACGCCCGAGGCGACGATCAGCACCACGGCGAAGAGGTCCGTGAACTGCTTCAGGAGACGCCGGGCCAAGGACGTGCGCCGGCCGTGCACGAGTTCGTTGCGGCCGTGCCGTGCGAGCCGGGCCGCCGCGGCGGCGGCGGACAGGCCGCGCGGCGACGAACTCAGCGCGGTGAGCGCCTCGTCGACCGAACGCGTCTGTGCCGCCTCGCCTTCGCCGGCGGTGACAGCTTGAGCGAGCTGGTGCACTCGAAAACCCCCCGACGGTGGACACCGGACGCATGGACCGGGCGGCCGTGGGCCGGCGCCCGGATCTTGGTGGAAGCCGACGCTTACGGTATGGGCCGCCGTGGGGCCGGCTCAGGGGCGAAAGACCCTTCGGGAGTGATCGGAGGACCTCACTCCGCGGACGCGCCTGCCGTGCCCGCCGCGCGGGCGGACCGCCTCGGCTCGGGCGCGAAGTGGCGCGTGAACCAGTCGCGGGCGAGGAGCGCGACCCGGTCGAGGGCACCGGGTTCCTCGAAGAGGTGGGTGGCACCGGGGACGACGGCCAGGCTCGTCTCGCCGGGGATGGCGGCGCGGGCGCGGCGGTTGAGGTCGAGGACGACGGCGTCGGCTCCGCCCACGATCAGCAGGGTCGGGGTGCGCACGCGGTGCAGGCAGCCGCGGGCGAGGTCGGGCCGGCCGCCGCGGGAGACGATCGCGCGGACGTCGACGGCCGGGTCCGTCGCGGCCAGCAGCGCGGCCGCGGCCCCGGTGCTCGCCCCGAAGTACCCGACCGGCACCCGGGCGGCCTCGGGCCGGGTGCGCAGCCAGGACGTCGCTTCAGCGAGCCGGCCCGCCAGCAGGGGGATGTCGAAGACCCGGTCGCGGTCGTGCTCCTCGTCGTGGGTCAGCAGGTCGAACAGCAGGGTGCCCAGGCCGGCCTGGTTGAGGACCGCGGCGACGTGCCGGTTGCGGGGGCTGTGCCGGCTGCTGCCGCTGCCGTGGGCGAAGACGACGATCCCGGCCGGGTTCCCGGGGACGGTGAGGTGACCGGGGAGCGAGACCCGGGTCAGGGCCACGTCGACCTCCTCGTCGCGCGGCGGCGGGTCCGCGGCCGCTTCGGGAGTCCTCGGGAGCGGAAGGTCTTCGGCCGCTCGGCGGAGCAGGTCCGTGACCTCCTCGTCGGAGGTCTGGCGGAAGTCCCGGTACCACTGGCCGACGGCGCGGAAGCCGGCCGGCGCCCACAGGCAGACGACCTCGTCGGCGACGGCGGCGAGGGCGTGGAGCGCGGACGGCGCGCACACCGGGACCGCCAGGACGACCCGGGCCGCGCCCTGGGCGCGGGCGACCCGGCAGGCCGCGCGCGCCGTGGCTCCGGTGGCCACTCCGTCGTCGACGACGACGACCGTCCGTCCCGCGAGCGGGACCCGCTCGCGTCCGGCCCGGAAGCGCGCGACGCGGCGGCGCAGTTCCGCGCTTTCGGCGCGGGTGACCGCCTCGAGCTCCGCCGCCGTCACGCCGGTGCGGCGGACCAGGTCCTCGTCGACCACCCGGACGTCGTCCTCGCCGAGGGCGCCCAGCGCGAGTTCCGGTTGCCACGGCAACCCGAGCTTGCGGACCACGATGACGTCGAGCGGTGCGTGCAGCGCCCGTGCCACGACGAACGCGACGGGCACGCCGCCCCGGGGCAGCCCGACGACCACCGCGTTCCCGGCGGGGAAGTCGTCCAGGCGCCGGGCCAGGCGACGCCCGGCGTCGGCGCGGTCGGCAAATCGCATCAGGACCTCCGTGGGACACGGTCACCGGCACGGGTCTTCGGTGGGTTCGGCAGCTCGAAGCCGCGAACCCTTACTGTGAACCGGTTTCCTGGGGCGCCGGCCAGGGCACGGCTTCCTGCCCGGAGCAGGTCCGTGCGCATTCGCGACACCGCGCCGCCCGGCTCCACCGCTCGTCCATGCCGGTTTCGAAGCCCTCGGACGCGCGCACCTCACGCTCGCGGTGCCCGAGAACCAGGTGGTTGCGGCACAACCCGGCGCCGCAGTCGACGCACGTCGCGGAGGCCTCCGCGACGAGACCGGTCACCGCACAATCCAGACATCGCATCTCGACACCGCTTCCCTCGACCGTCGCCGGAACGCACCGGCGACGCGTGAAGGCCCGCCCGGGGGCGGATGCCCCGTCTTGCGACGATGGGTCAATCCAGGCTCGCAAGCCTGTCCTCTGATCCAGTACCTCGGGCGGGTCACCGGGTTTCCCCGGCACCGTCCAGCGTGCCGCGTCCGGGTCCCGTCGTGAGGAGTCCAAAGTCCCGGTTCCCGGGGCAGTCCGTCACCGGCGTCAGAGTTTGTAGCCGATCCGGCGGAGGAGCGCCCGGCGCTCGGCCCGGTCGTCCTCGTTCTCCGTGCCGAGGGGGACGGGACCGTCGACGACGCCCACGATCCCGCGGCCGAGTGCGGTGGTGGCCACGAGCACGTCGACGGGGTTGGCCGTGGCGCAGAAGATCCCGCAGACCTCGGGGACCTGCTTGATCGCGTTCAGCACGTTGACCGGATAACCTTCGCGGAGGAACACGACGAACGCATGCCCCGCGCCGATGGCCGCGGCGTTCTTCGTGGCGAGCTCCACCAGTTCGGGGTCGTTGCCGGAGCACCGGACGAGCCGCGGACCCGAGGCTTCGCAGAACGCCAGCCCGAAGCGCAGGTGCGGGCCGGTCCCGGCGAGCGCCTCGTGGAGGTCCTCCACGGTCTTGATGAAATGTGCCTGCCCGAGCACGACGTTGAGGTCCTCGGGCTTGTCGATGGTCACCGCTGTCAGTTCCACACGCCGATCCTGAACCGGGCGCGCGGGGCGCGGAAGAGTCGAAGTGCCCTGCCGGTGGGGACGCGGGGGTCACGGGTTGTCGGTGCCGCCCTGCACCGCGCGGACGCTCAGCGGCCGCTGGTCCGGCATGTGCTTGGTGCACGCACGGGCGCCGGGCTCGGGCAGCAGCACCGGAACGGTGTTGCCCGGCGGGTACACCCGCAGGCCGGTCACCGGTGCCGGCGCGCACTCGGCGGCGTCGTAGACGTCGACGTTCACCTGGTTGACCCACGCCGAGGCCGCCTGTCCCCGCTGCAGCACCAGGACCGGGGTGGGGCCCGCGTCCCGGGCCGCGGCGTCGCCCACCTGGTGGTGGTCGCCGCCGGCGTAGTACGAAACCCCCGGGTACCCGGTGATCCGGCAGGGGCCGCCGGTGTTGGTGAAGACGACGGGGACGTAGAAGTGGCCGGCCGCGCTGTCTCCCTGCCCCAGCGAGATCTTCAAGGCCGTCGTCGTGCACAGCTTGACCGGTACCGCGGTCGCCGACGTGGTGGTGCGCGACGGTGGCGTCGACGCGGGCGCCGAGGGTGTTGTCGACGCGGGTGCCGACGTCGGGGTGGACACCGGGGTGGGACTCGGGGCGGCGGTGTCGCCGCCCGAGCCGCAGGCCGCCACCAGCAAGAGGACACCGGCGGCCAAGACCGCCGGGAGCGTGTCGGATCCGGGCTTGCGCACTGTGGGCTCCTCGTCCGTCGGTTCGTCCGGGCCGGGCTGATCGTCGGTGTCGATGGTGGCCGCTGCGCTCGGTGACGGGGAGGGGACAAGGTGTGCGGGCGATGGGCCCTCGGACCTCCTTTGCCGGTGCTGAAAGGCTTCGCGCTGCTTCGGCCGGTGTCACGATCGCTCGGCGCTCGGGCGGGTTTGGTGCGCGGCGGCCCACCGGTGCCGGATTCCCTCGGCCCGTTCCTGTTCTTCGAGTTCCAGTTCGGCGTGCCGGAGGGCGGCCGTCAGCCGCGGGATCCAGTGGCGGCGCAGGGAGCGGATGCGCTGGGTGGTCGCCGCGATCTCGGCGTCGACCGTGCGCTGGGCCCGGACCGCGGCGGCGTGCCGCGCGCCCGCTTCGAGGGCGGCGCGGAACGCCCGGCCGGTCCGGACGACCGCGGTGCTGCCCGCCGTGCTCGGCGGCCCCATCGGCGTGCCGGTGACGGCGGCGTCCGCGGGGTAGCGCACCCCCATCACCGTGGTCCAGGTGAAAGTCACTTCGACGGGTTCGGCCGGTTCGGCGAGCCGGAGTTCGCGCTGCCCGCCCGCCAGGGCCTCGCGCAGGAGCCACTCCCGAGCCTCGCCGGCGCGTTCTTCCCATTCTTCGCGGGCCGCCCGGGCCCGCTCGGCCAGCCGGGCCTGGTGCTCGCGCAGCGCGCGTGACTTCTGCTCCAGCAGTTCGGCGCCGCGCTCGGCGGTGGCGAGGCGGTGGCGGAGCCAGAGCCGCCCGGCCCGGCCGGGCGGCACCCTCAGGTTCGTCACCGGTCCTCCAGCAGGGCGGCCGGGAGCATGACCAGCTCACGGCGCGGCAGGTGGAGCAGGACCTGCCACGCGCGTTCCAGGGTGTCCTTGAGTTCCCTGGACTCGTCGGGCCGCTGGTTCAGCAGGTCCGCCCGGAACGCCTGCTCGAACCGGAGGTAGCTGCGATCGGTGTCGCTGAGCGCCGTCACGCCGATCAGCTCGGACAGCTCGCGGATCTGCCGCGCCCTGGCCAGCGCGGCCAGCAGCTGCGCGGCGACGTCGAGGTGGTCGGCACGGGTGCGGCCGGGCCCCGCACCGGTGCGCATGAGGCGCGACAGCGACTGCAGCGGATCGATCGGCGGGTAGAGCCCGCGCGCGTGCAGCTCGGCCGAGAACACCATCTGCCCCTCGGTGATGTAGCCGGTGAGGTCGGGGACGGGGTGGGTGATGTCGCCGCCCGGCATGGTGAGCACCGGCAGCACGGTCACGGAACCGGGGCGCCCCTTGATCCGCCCGCAGCGTTCGTACAGCGACGCCAGGTCGCTGTAGAGGTAGCCCGGGTACGACCGGCGGGCCGGGATCTCGCCCCGCGCGGCGGAAACCTCACGCAACGCTTCGGCGTAGCTGGTCATGTCGGTCATGACGACGAGCACGTGCCTGCCCTCGGTGAACGCCAGCGCTTCGGCGATGGTCAGCGCGAGGCGCGGGGTGAGGATGCGCTCGATCACCGGGTCGTCCGCCGTGTTGAGCAGCAGCACCAGCTCGCCCGCCGCGGAGCGCTCCTCGAGGGCGTCGGCGGCGAAAGCGGCGTCGGTGTGGGTGAGGCCGATCCCGGCGAACACGACGGAGAAGGGGTCCCCGCCCGCGGTCGACTGCGCGGCGATCTGGGTGGCCAGCTCCAGCTGCGGCAGTCCCGGCAGGGCGAACAACGGCAGCTTCTGGCCCCGCACCAGCGTGCTGAGCGCGTCGATCACCGACACCCCGGTCAGCACCGGCTCGGCGGGCGGCTCACGCCGGACGGGGTTCAGCGGGGCGCCCGCCACCGGTGCGGTCACCGCGCCCAGCACCGGCGGCCCGCCGTCCAGCGGGACGCCCCGGCCGCTGCAGACCCGGCCGAGCCACCCGGGGCCGACCGGGATGCTCAGCGGCTCGCCCAGGAATTCGACGCCGGTGCCCTCGGCGGTCATGCCCGCGGTGCCCTCCAGCACCTCCACGACGGCGAGGTCGCGGTCCACCTCGAGGACGAGCCCGTGGCGTCGTTCGCCGGTCGCCAGCCGGATCGTGACGAACTCGTCCCAGCCGACGCCGCTGACGCCGCCGACGACGATCAGCGGCCCGCGCAGTTCGCGGATGCCGGTGAACTCCACTCGCACGTCGTGGTTCACGGCCGCAGTCCTTCCAGACCGGCCAGCACGGCGTCCCGGCACCGGGTGACGGTGTCGTGGTCGTCCGGCCCGGCTTCCTCCCGCACCCGGACGAGCGCGGAGAAGTCGAACTCCTCCACCGCGGCGACGTCCGCGCCCGCGCCGACCAGCTCGCGGCACCGGTCGATCACCGCCAGAACGGCTTCGGCGAGCGCGCGGGTCTTCCCCGGCGGCGACGAGGCGTCGGCACCGGAGAAGGCGTTCTGCTGCAGGAGGGCTTCCCGCAGCAGCCTTCCGGCGAGCAGCGTCGCCCGTTCGGGCCCGGACATGGCGGCGGCGCCGACCAGTTCCGCGAGCGCGGACAGGCGGTCCGCTTCGGCGAGCAGGCCTTCGACCCTGGCCCGTCGCGACGGCCAGTCCGGGTCGCCGTCGCGCACGTGCTGGACGCCGACGGCGGCGACGTCCCGCGAGAACGATCCCGACCAGGACACGGCCGGGTAGTGCCGGGCGTAGGCCAGGTCGCGGTCGAGGGTCCAGCGGCACCGGACGAAGCGCTCGGTCTGGGCGGTGACGGGTTCGGTCAGGTCCCCGCCGGGCGGGGAGACCGCACCGATGATGGTCACCGAGCCCTCGGCGCCGCCGAGCGTCTCCACGGCGCACGCCCGTTCGTAGAACGCGGCCAGCGCCGAGGCGAGATCGGCCGGGTACCCCTCCTCGGCGGGCAGGGTCCCCGTGCGCGAAGCGAACTCGCGCAGCGCTTCCGCCCAGCGCGAAGTGGAATCGGCGATGACGACCGCGTGGTAACCCATGTCGCGGTAGTACTCGGCGACCGCGACGGCCGTGTAGACGCTGGCTTCGCGGGCCATCATCGGCATGTTCGAGGTGTTCGCGATGACGACGGTGCGGTCGGCGAGCCGGCCGCCGGTCCGCGGATCGGCCAGCTCGAAGAGCTCCGCGACGATTTCGGCCATTTCGTTGCCGCGCTCGCCGCAGCCGGTGTAGACGATCACGTCCGCGTCGCACCACTTCGCGAGCTGCTGCAGCAGCATCGTCTTGCCCGTGCCGAACCCGCCGGGCACCGCCGCGGTGCTGCCCTTGGCGACCGGGTACAGCAGGTCCAGCACCCGCTGCCCGGTGTCGAGGGCCGTCACGTCCTCGAGCCGGGCCCGGTGCGGCCGTGGCTCGCGCACGGGCCAGTCCGTGAAGAGGCCGATCTCGGTGCCGCCGACCACGGCGACCACCGTGGCCGGCCCGCATTCGCCGTCCGCCACGGCGGTCACCACACCGCCGCCGCCCGGCGGCACGAGCACCCGGTGCTCCAGTGCCCCGGCATCCCGGACCACGCCGAGCGTCGTGCCTTCCCCGGCGTGGTCCCCGGCGCGCACCGCGGGTTGGAAGTGCCACCGCTCGCCGGGGTGCTCGCCCGTGACGCCCGGGACGAGGAACGTGGGGGCGTCCGAAAGCGGGCGCAGCAGGCCGTCGTGGACCCGGCCGAGCAGGCCCGGGCCGAGCCGAACGGAGAGCGGTTTCCCCGACGCCACGGCCGCGGCACCGACGCCGAGGCCGCCGGTGTACTCGTAGGCCTGCAGGCTGACCAGGCCGTCGCGGATCGCCATCACCTCGCCCGGCGTGCCCGCCGGGCCGAGTGCCACGAGCTCGTGGACCGCCACGGGCCCGACGTCCTCGACCTCGACGAGCGGTCCCGCGACCCGGGTGACGCGTCCTGGTTTCACGGGGTCCACAGCTGCCGCACCTCGTCCCCGAGTTCGTCGACGGCCTGGCCCGCGACCGTGCGCGCGCTCAGATCGATCCGGCGGTCACCGGCCAGCCCGGCCGGCCCGCCGCCGGGTGCGTCCACGACGGTCGCACCCGGTCCCAGGATCGCCCGGACCCGCTCGGCGAGCCGGTCCCGCCGGCCCGGTTCGGCCATGAGCCGGGCCAGTTCCCCGGCCACCGTGCGGCGAAGCTCGTCGTAGATCTCCCGCTGCGTGGCCAGTTCCAGCGCGCGGGCCCGGCGCCGGGCCCGGTTGTGCTGGTTGCGGGTGAGGCTCCGCGCGTCGGCGAGCCCCGCTGCGCGCGCGGTCTCTTCGATCTCCGTCGCGCGCGCCCTGGCCCGGGAGATCAGCTCCGCGGCTTCGTGATCGGCGTCGGCGGCTTCGCGGGCGGCGCCGGCGACGGCCCGGGCGAGCAGCGCGGCCCGCAACGGGGCGAGTGCGGTCCCGGCCGCCGCGGTGTCCAGGCCGGTCACGACGGCAGCACCGCCACCAGCGCCCGGGCGCGCCCGAGGACGTCCGGACCGAGGCACTCGGCCGCGGACCGGCCCAGCAGGACGAGGGTGACGTCGTCGCCGAGCCGGTCCCACGCCCGGCGGACGGCCGCCGCGTCCGGGGTCTCGGACCGCCGCACCCCGGCCAGCGCCCAGCCCTGCACCTCGGTCCGGTCGCCGATCACCACGACGGTACCCATGGGCTCAGGCCTTCCCGATCAGGATCACCGCGACGATCAGCCCGTAGATCGCAATGCCCTCGGCGAGCCCGACGATGACCATCGCGCGGCCGAACAGCTCGGGACGTTCGCTGAGCGCCGCCAGTGCCGCCGCGCCGGTGTAGGCGACGGCGATGGCCGCGCCGATGGAGGAACCCGCGACCGAGATGGCGGCCCCGAGCAGTGCCGCCCAGTTCGCCGCCGGCACCGCGGCCTGGGCGACGTCGACGGTGTCGGCGCCGGCGGGGGCGCCGCCCCACGCGATCAGCAGGACGACCACGGCGCCGATCAGCAGCGCCGCGTTGACGCCGAGGAAGACCCCGAGCGCGGCGCGGCCCTTGCGCCGCATCAGCAGGAGCGCGCCCGCGCAGACGGCGGCGAAGACGGGAAGTCCGGCGATCCAGGCGGTCATGGCGACTCCAGGGGAGTGGGCGGGTCGGTGGCTTCGACGCGGAAGCTCCACGGGCGATAAGGACGGCCCTGGGTTTCGAAGATCCGCGAGAACAGCTCGTAGAAGGCCAGCCGGAGGGCTTGGATGGCCGCGATGAGCGACTCCAGCGCGAACGACAGCGCGTTGCCGAGCAGGAAGACCACGACCGCCAGGACGGCGAGGAAGCCGCCGGGCCGCCACAGCCCGGCGGTGCCGTCCCACACCAGCGAACCCAGCGCGGCGTGCACGAGACCGAAGGCCGCGAGCCGGGCGAAGGAGATCAGGTTGGTGCCGATGCGGACGATCACGTCGAACAGCTCGACCGCGGACTGGGCCACGCCCGCACCGCCGCCACCCGCGCCGACCTTGAAGCCGATCCCGGCCAGGACCAGGCCGGCCGCGCCGATCACGCAGCCGGCGACGAGCACCGTGAGCGAGCCGAGGAAGATCCCGGCGGACACCCCGCCGAGGCCCAGGAACACGGCCGCGCCCGCGATGCCGGAGGACGCGTACAGCGCCAGCTGCGGACCGCCTTCGCGCCACCGGTTGACGATCGCCACCGCGTAGGCCGCGGCGAGCAGCACCGCGCCCACGCCGACCCCGGCCACCAGCAGCCGGACCGGATCGTCCAGGGGCGCCAGCCAGAGCACCGGCACCACCCCGGTGGGGCCGAAGAACTCGCCGTACAGCAGGCCGAACCCGGCGCTGGCCGCGCCCGCGCCGGCCACGAACGGCCACGCCGCGCGCCAGCGGGCGAGCATCCGGGGCCGGCCGGCCCACAGGAGGGCCCCCACCACGATCAGCAGGAGGCCGTGCCCGGCGTCGCCGAACATCATCCCGAACATCAGCACGTAGGCGACGCCGGCGAGCAGGGTCGGGTCCACGTCGGGATAGGGGACCGTGCCGTAGGTGCTGATCAGCGGCCGGAACGAGCGCCGGACCGTGCCACCCGGGCGCAGGACGGTGGGCGGGTCGATGCCGCGCGGCGGGGGCATGGGCACGACCGCTGTCCCGGCTTCGGCCAGGCGGGCGGCCAGCGCCGGGACGGCCGGGACCGGGCACCAGCCGGCGAGTGCCGCCGCCGAGCCGCGCCGGATCGCCGACGAGGCCACCTCGTCGAGTTCCGCCTCACCGGCCAGCAGATCGGCGCGCCCGGCCCGGTCGAGCTCGGCCGGGTCGGGCCGGGTCGCCGCCAGCACCGGGACGCACACCGGGCCGCCGGCGGCCACCTCGGGCCGGTCGGGCCGGTCGAGATCGACGACGCCGGCCGCGGCGACGGAGACCAGGGTTTCGCGCAGCGCGTCGGCCGGGGCGACGAGGGCGATCCGCTGCATCCGCGTCGGCTGGACGCTTTCAGGCAAGGGCATCGAAGGCCTCCTCCGGACGACCGCCCCGGGCGGCGAGCTCGAGGGCCGCCCGCACCCGCCTCGCGTCGATCGCGAGCAGGACGACGCACCCCACGGCCGGCGCGAGCCCGTAGCGCGGGCGGCGCAACGCCGCGAGCGCGTCCCGCTCGACCCGCGCCCACCAGCGTTCCTCCGCCCGCCAAAGGTCTTCGGGGCGTTCGACGTCCTCCAACGCCCACCGCGCGTCGTTCGGCAGCGCGTGGGCGAACGCGGTGAACGGTATCCGGGTGTCGGCGTCCACGCCGAAGGCCGCGCGGGCCCGGCGCGCCGCCGGTTCGGGAACGGGCCGGGAAAGGACGTACCGGTCCCGGGCGACGACGAGCGCGACACCGCCGGCGGCCCACGGCCGGGTTTGGGGAATGCCCGCGGCCAGCCGGGTGGCCCAGCCGAGCCGGATGGCGGTCGCCGTTCCCCACGGCGTGTCGGTACCGGGGTCGCCCCAGGGGGACGCGGCCAGCAGGGAGCGGAGCTGCTCGGCCGAGGCCGCGGTGGACAGCCGGGGCCACGCGGTGGCCAGGGTGCCCAGCCGGTACGCCGGCCCGGCTTCGGCGCCGTGCAGCGAGCGCAGGAGCTCCAGCACGTTGGCGACTTCGAACCAGCCGGCCAGCAGGCGCATCGCTTCGGCGCCCGCGCGGGGCAGCCACCCGGCCAGCACCCGCAGGTGCCACAGGACCGTCGCGCTCACACCGTGCTCGGCCTCTTCGAGGCTTTGCCCCGCGCGCACTTCTCGCTGGTACGGCCCCGCTTCGAGCGTGGCGAGCGCGTCCGCCAGCGTCGCCCGGGTGCTCAGGGCGCGCGCGCCCACGGCGCCGACGCGGCGGTTCAGCAGCGCCCTGGCCCGGACGCCGCTCGCCGTCCACGCCACGCTCATCGGGGCACGCGCCGCTCGACGGCTTCGCCGAGTTCCGCGAGCGCGAGCCGGACGGCGCGGTCGGCGAACTCCGGCATGCGCTCCGCGGCCAGCGCCCGGAGCCGGCCGGCGTCCGCGGCGGCGGTCCGGGCGATCTCCTCGGACTCCCGCTCGGCCTCCGCCCGCGCGTGGGCCGCGGCTTCGGCGCGGATGCCGGCCGCGCGCGCTTCGGCGTCGGCGACGATCTCGACCGCCTGTGCTCGTCCCCGGTCCAGCACCGCGGTGGACCGGGTCCGGCCGTCCTCCCGGATCCGGCCGGCTTCCGCCTCGATCCCGGTGAGCAGGGCGAGAAGCGGTTCCAGCTCACGGCTCAGCTCCGCCGCGCGGTCGGCGGGAACGCCGGGCCGGGAGGCGGCGCCCGGTGTTCCGGCCGGGCGGAACCGCTGCAGCAGATCGCGCAGGTTCGCCATGGGCTCATCGTGGCGGGGGATCTTCCCCCGGCCCAGAGGTCCTCGGGCTCCACTCCTAGGGTCCTTTTTCCCTGAAGCGGCTCTCGCACCGGCTCCGGTCAGCCCGCGTTCACCGCGCTGATGATCGTGCGGGCCTGCACCCGGGTCAGGTGCAACGTGCGGATCAGCTCGTCGGTCTTGGCCCCCGAACGGGCGAGGGCGACCGCGGAACACACTGTGGTGGACGGGATTCCGGGCAGGGCCGTGCCGAGCCGGCGCAGCAGGTCCCGCGGATCGCCTTCCGGTGGCGTCCGCTCGAGCCAGACCAGCATGGCGACGTCGCCGCTGCCGGGGGAGTCGTCGGCAGCGAGCGCGGCCATGGCCTCGCGGTAGTCCGCGGGGTCGGTCTTCCCGGCGAGCACGCCGGAAGCCAGCGCCCGTTCCCGGGCCTCGCGATCGTCGTCCGCGGGCCGGCGGCGCCGGGCGGCGCCGGGGAAACCGGCCGGTGCGGAGCGCCGCCGCAGCTTCCGGGCCGGCACCAGCTCCAGCACCGCGACGACCACCACGAGACCGAGCAGCAGCACGATGGTCATGGTCTGGTCCTCCTGTCACGAGGGTGCCCGGCCGGCGCCGGTGCGGTTTCGATGCTGGCAGGCGCAGCGGCGGATGGGGAGGGTCCAAGGTCCACGAGAGTGCCGCCGATCGGCGGCTCCTGTTCCCCGCCGGTCCCGATCCGGGCCCTTGGTCCCTGACCGCGGATGCCTTTCGCCCTCCCGCCCACCACAGCCGGACGGCGACGATCGAAGCCGGAACCCGGGGCGGGCCCGGTGTTTCCGGATCGGCGACGGGGGTACGGCGTGGCGCACGCACAGACGACGGGCCGGGCGACCGGCCTGACGGCGGGGGAAGCCGCGCTGAGGTTGCGCCGCGACGGGCCGAACACGTTGCCCGCTCCGCACCGGCGGAACCCGCTGCTGGTGCTGGCGGGGCAGATGCTGCACTTCTTCGCCCTCATGCTGTGGGTCGCGGCCGGCCTGGCGCTGCTCGCGGGCATGCCCGCGCTGGCGATCGCGATCGCCGTCGTCGTGGTCCTGAACGGCGCGTTTTCCTTCGCCCAGGAGTACCGCGCCGACCGGGCCGCCGAGCGGTTGCGGGACCTGCTGCCCGTCCGGGCCACCGTGCGCCGCGACGGCAAGGCCCTCGTCGTCGACGCCGTCGAGCTGGTGGCCGGTGACCTGGTGCTGCTCGAGGCGGGCGACCGGGTGTGCGCCGACGCCACCCTCGTGGAAAGCGGGCGCCTGTCGGTCGACGAGTCGATGCTCACCGGGGAGAGCAAGCCGGTCCGGCCGGGCGAGGGCAAGCCCGTGTACGCGGGCACCTACGTGACCGAAGGCCACGGTGCCGCGGTCATCACGGCGACCGGAGCCCGCACCCGGCTCGCGGGGATCTCCGAGATCACCGCCGGCGCGGTCCGCCCGCGCAGCCCGCTCGCCGCGCAGCTGCACCGCGTCGTGCGGGTCGTGGCGATGATCGCGGTCGCCGTCGGCGTGGTGTTCTTCCTCGCCGCGCTCGGCCTCGGGCGGACGAGTACCGAAAGCCTGCTGTTCGCGATCGGTGTCACCGTGGCCCTGGTCCCCGAGGGCCTGCTGCCGACCGTGACGTTGTCCCTGGCCCGCGCCGCCCAGAAGATGGCGGGCCGGCACGCGCTCGTCCGCCGGCTGGAGTCGGTGGAAACGCTGGGCGCGACCACCTTCATCTGCACCGACAAGACCGGCACGCTGACCCGCAACGAAATGTCCGTCGTGCATGTGTGGACCCCGGCCGGCTCCGTCGACGTGGCCGGCGAGGGGTACCGGCCCGCCGGCGAGCTGACCGGCCCCGCCGAAGCCGTGGCGGCCGCCACCGCGCTCGCCGACAGCGCGGCACGGTGCTCGCCGGACGCGCACGCGATGGAGCGGGCCGGGACGTGGCACCCGGTCGGCGACCCGATGGAGGTCGCGCTGCACGTGCTCGCCGCGCGGGCGCACGTCCCGGCGCCGCCCGCGCCGGTCGCCCGGTACCCGTTCGACCCGCACCGCCGGCGCTCGTCCCTGGTCGACGCCGACGGCCTGCACGTCACCGGCGCGCCGGACACGGTCCTGCCCTTGTGCCCCGGCCAGAACGGTGAAGCCGCCGCGGCCGTCACGACGATGAGCGAACGCGGCCTCCGGGTCCTCGCGGTGGCGCGCCGGCGTGGCGTGCGGGCGGCGAGCGGCGACGAGGTGGCGGAGCAGGAGCTGGAACTGCTCGGCCTGGTCGGGCTCCAGGATCCGCCGCGGCCGGACGTCGGCGCGGCCATCGCGTCCTGCCGGCAGGCCGGCATCAAGCTGGCCATGGTCACCGGGGACCACCCGGGCACGGCCGCCGCGATCGCCGCCGAGGTCGGCCTGCTCGGCGAACACCGCCTCGTCGTCGAAGGCAGGAACCTGCCGGCCGGCGACGACGAGCTGGGTGAGCTCCTCGACCACGACGGGGTCGTCGTGGCCCGCGTCGCCCCGGAGGAGAAGCTGCGGATCGCCCGGGTGCTGCAGGAGCGCGGGCACGTCGTGGCGATGACCGGGGACGGGGTGAACGACGGCCCGGCGCTGCGGACGGCCGACATCGGGGTCGCGATGGGGGCCTCGGGCAGCGACGTCGCCCGCGAGGCCGCCGACCTGGTGCTGCTGGACGACCACTTCGGCACGATCGTGGGAGCGATCGAGCTCGGGCGCGCGACCTTCGCCAACATCCGCCGGTTCCTCACCTACCACCTGACCGACAACGTCGCCGAGCTCACGCCGTTCGTGGTGTGGGCGCTCTCGGGCGGGCAGATCCCGCTGGCGATCACCGTCCTGCAGGTGCTCGCCCTCGACATCGGCACGGACCTGCTGCCCGCGCTGGCACTGGGTGCCGAGCCGCCCAACCGCCGGACGATGTCGGGCCCCGCGCACGGGGGCAACCTGATCGACGGCCGGGTGGTGCGCCGGGCGTTCGGCGTCCTGGGCCCGGCGGAGGCCCTGGCCTCGATGGTGGCTTTCGTGGCGGTCCTGCTCGCGGGCGGCTGGCAGTTCGGGACCGTGCCCGGCGGGCCGTTGCTCGCGATCGCTTCCGGCACGGCGTTCTCCTCGATCGTGCTCGGCCAGCTCGCCAACGCCTTCGCGTGCCGCAGCGAATCCCGCTGGGTCGGGCGGATCGGCTGGCGCGGCAACCCGCTGCTCGCCTACGCGGTCCTGTTCGAAGTGGCGATGCTGGCGGTGTTCCTGCTGCTGCCGCCGCTGCCGTCGCTGCTCGGCGGCACGCTGCCGGGGTGGTCCGGGTGGGCCTGGGCGCTGCTCGCGGTGCCGGTGGTGTGGCTCGCGGACACCGTCCACAAAGTACTGCGCGCCCGGCTCGCCCGCCGGGCACGGTGACGGAGCCGCGCTAGTGTCGCGCGTCGCAAGTTGTTTGACGCTAGAACAGGTTCGCCCAGTGAAGCTCCGGCGACGGTTCCGCCGTCAGGGTCACGTCACGGCAGGGGCCCTCGGTGCCCGTCGATGGAGGATTCTGGCCACTCGGCGTCCCAAATCCTCCATCGACACCTCGCGGCCATGCCCCAGCCGGACGATTCCGCCCGGCAGCGCGCGCTGCCGGGGCCCTGTCAACGAACCTCGGACGCGCGACACTAGTCGCCTCGCCGCGAGGGGCGGCGGCGCGCGTACTGCGGGCCGTGGAAGACGCTGGCGGCGAGCAGGATGCCGAACACGAAGCCGAAGTCGTACCAGTGCCCGTTGTTGTGCACCTCGTAGACGCCGACGTGGTCGTTGAACAACGAGACCAGGAATGTGATCGGGCAGATGAAGCCGTGCCACAGGCCGAGCCAGAAGCCGGGCTGCAGCGCGGTGTCGGCGACGGTGTTCGCGGCCGGCGCGCAGCCGGCCAGGAGCACTCCCAGGCCGGCGGCCAGCCCGGCGACGGTGAGCCGGCGCCGGAGGGCGGCGCGCTGTCGGAATTCCACGGCACCACCATCCAGGGCCCGATGTCCCGGCAGAAGGGCCGAAGGTCCTCGACCGGGATCCCCTTGCTCCCCTTCGGGACTTACGGCTCCCGGTCCGGGGCCCGAAGTCGCTGGCGGGGAGGTGTCGTCCGGAGCACGCTGCCGGTATGACCGAAATGTGGCGAACCGCGCCGGAAGACGTCCGGACGATCGAGGTCAGGGTCTACCAGGACGGCAGGCTGCTGCTGCGGCAGCTCTGCGAGTCGGACGAGGAAGCGAACTCGGTGGTCGACCACTGGAGCGAGGTCGAAGGCGTGACGTGCGAGGTCGACGACCTGGCCTTCCGCCACCGGCAGACCGACATCCTCGAGCCGACGCCGGCGGACTTCCCGGACGAGGACGCCGGCCCGGCCGTTCCCCGGTGACCGGGCCGGCCGGCGGCCTGCACACCGATCTCTACGAGATCCGCATGGCCGCGAGCTACCTCCGCCGGGGGATGACGGGCCCCGCGACGTTCAGTCTCTTCGTGCGCCGCCTCCCGCCCGGCCGGGGTTTCCTCGTGACCGCCGGGCTCGCGGAGTGCCTGGAGTTCCTCGAAGGATTCGGCTTCGGCGAAGCGGACCTGGCGTACCTGCGGGACGAGGTGGGTCTCACCCCGCCGGACCTCGCTGCGCTGGGCCGGCTCCGGTTCACCGGTGACGTCCACGCGATACCGGAGGGGCGGGTGGCCGGCCCGGGGGAGCCACTGCTGGAGGTCACCGCGCCGCTGCCGCAGGCGCAACTGGTCGAGACCGCGCTGCTGAACTTCACGACCTACGCGTGCGCGATCGCCACGAAGGCCGTGCGCTGCCGGATCGCCGCGCCCGGCGCGGACCTCGTCGACTTCGCGGCGCGCCGGACGCACGGTCCGGACGCCGCGTTCGCGACAGCGCGCGCGACCGCCGTGGCGGGCTTCGCGGGCACCAGCCACGTGGCCTCCGCGCGGCGGTTCGGGCTCCGGCCCGTCGGGACGATGGCGCACTCCTACGTCCTGGCCTTCCCGTCCGAGCACGCGGCGTTCCGGGCCTTCGCGGAAGATTTCCCCGAATCGCCGGTCTTCCTCGTCGACACCTACGACACCGTCTCCGGGGTGCGGACCGCCATCGAGGTCGCCCGGGAGTTGCGGCTGCCCGACTCGAGGGTAGGGATCCGGCTGGATTCCGGCGATCTCGGGGCGCTGGCGGTCGCCGCGCGCGGCCTGCTGGACCGGGCGGGCTTGCCTCGGGCGCGGATCATGGCCAGCGGCGGACTCGACGAGTTCGCGCTGGCCCGGCTGACCGCGGCGGGCGCGCCGATCGATGCGTTCGGGATCGGCACCAGGGTCGGGGTCTCCGCCGACGCGCCGTTCCTGGACAGTGCGTACAAGCTCGTCGAGTACGACGGCGCGCCGGTCCTCAAGCTGTCCACGGGCAAGGTGTCCTCGCCGGGCGCGAAGCAGGTTTTCCGCGGGGCGCCAGGGGTTCCGGACGTGATCGGGTTGCGCGGAGAGCCGTGCCCGGCGGGCGGCGAGCCGCTGCTCGTGCCGGTGATGCGAGCGGGACGCCGGGTCGGCGGTGACGGGGTGGGCGAGGCACGGGCACGGCTGGCCGCGGACGTCCGGTGGCTGCCCGATGCGGTTTCCCGGCTGCACGATCCCGAGCAGCTCGAGGTCCGGCCGTCCGCGGCCGTGCGCGAGCTGACCGAGCAGCTCGTCCGCCGGTACCGCGCAGCGGCGGCTCCGGCCTGATGGCCGCGCCGGACGGGACCGGCCGCGACGCCGGCCGGCGGCGCGAGCAACGGGGCTGGGTCTGGTACGACTGGGCGAACTCGGTGTTCCCGACCTCGGTCACCACGGTGTTCGGTGCGTTGTACCTGACCGCGGTGGCCGCCGAAGCCGCGCGGCGCGACACCGCGCTCAACGGTCCGGACCCGTGCCCCGTCGACGCGGACGGCAACCGCGACAAGCTGCGCGACTGCGCCATCGGGGTGCTCGGTGCGCACTTCCCGGCCGGTTCGCTGTGGGGCTACCTGCTTTCGGTGGCGACGGTGATCCAGGTGCTGGTGCTGCCGATCATGGGCGCGATCGCCGACCGCACCCGGGCCAAGCGGCGGATGCTGGCCGTCTTCGCCTTCGGCGGCGCCGCGGCGACGGCGCTGATGGCCTTGGTCACCGGGGCGAACTGGCAGCTGGGTGCGGTGCTGTTCGTGCTCGGCAACATCGGGTACGGGACGTCCGTGGTGATCTACTACTCGTTCCTGCCGGAGATCGCCACGGCCGACGAACGGGACGGCCTGTCCACCCGCGGCTGGGCGTTCGGCTACCTGGGCGGCGGGCTGGCCCTGGTGGTCCAGCTGGGCGTGTACCTGTTCCACGACGCGCTGGGGCTCAGCGTGGCGAATTCCGCCCAGATCGCGTTCGTGACGTCCGGTCTGTGGTGGGCCCTCTTCACCCTCATCCCGCTGCGGGCGTTGCGCGGGCACCCGGCGGCGGCGGTCGGCCGCGACGGGTCGGTGCTCGTCGCCGGGTTCCGGGAACTCGGCCGTACGGTGCGTGCGGCGAAGGCGTTCCCGCTCACGCTGGCGTTCCTGGGGACCTACCTGGTCTACACCGACGGGATCTCCACCGTGGCCAACGTCTCGGCCCAGTACGGCAGCGAGGAGCTGCGGTTCTCCGACACGGTGCTGATCGCCACGATCCTCGTGGTGCAGTTCGTCGCGTTCGCCGGCGGGATGCTACACGGGCTGGTCGCGCGGCGGTTCGGCGCGAAGAAGACGATCATGGGCAGCCTGGCGGTCTGGGTGCTGGTGGTCGGGTCGGCGTTCTTCGTCCAGCCCGGCCGGCTGGTGCAGTACCTCCTGCTGGCGGCGGGCATCGGGCTCGTGCTCGGCGGGACGAACGCGCTGTCGCGGTCGCTGTTCAGCCAGATGGTCCCGCCGGGCCGGGAAGCGCAGTACTTCTCGGTCTACGAAGTCGGCGAGCGGGCGACGTCGTGGCTGGGGCCGTTCCTGTTCGCCGGGATGGCCCAGGCGACCGGCTCCTACCGGTACGCGATCATCTCGCTGGTGGTGTTCTTCGCTGCGGGCCTGGTGCTGATGGCGCTCGTGCCGGTCCGCCGGGCGATCCGGGCGGCCGGCAACGAAGAGCCCGCTGTCCTGTGAGCGTGCCGGCCGGTCAGCGGCCGCTCAGGAACTCGATGCAGGATTCGAGCGTGGTCAGGCGGTCGTAGTCGGATTCGTCGATGCGCCGCCCGGTCGCTTCGGACAGCTGCTCGGCGAACGCCAGGAAGTCCATGGAGTCCAGCTCCAGCGCCTCGCGCAGGTTTTCGCCGGGGCTCAGCGTGTCGAGCTCGGCTTCCGGTGCCACGGTGAGCAGCGCGGTCCTGGTGATCCGGTCGGCGCCCTCGCGGGTCGGCGTTTCGGTGGTCATAGCTCCTCCGGGGTTTGCAGCAGGGTGTCGATCGTGTGCAGGAAGCGGGCACCGACGGCGCCGTCGCTGGCGCGGTGGTCGGCCGACAGCGTCGCGGTCACCAGGGGCCGGACGCCGAGCAGGCCGTCGACGGCCCAGGGCCGCTCGGCGACGGCGCCGAATCCCAGCAGTGCGACCTGCGGCGGGTAGATGACGCCGTGCACGGATTCCACGCCGAGGTCGCCGAGGTTGGTCACGGTGATGGTGGGCTCGGCGAGGTCCGAGGCGCGCAGCCGGGCGCCGCGGGCCCGGCCCACCAGCTCGCGCAGCCGGGTCATCAGGTCCGGCACCGTCAGGGTGTCGGCACCGCTGATGGCCGGCGTGAGCAGCCCGCCGCCGCGCAGGGCGACGGCGACCCCGAGCCGGACCTCGGCCGCCGGGCGGAAGGCACCGTCGATCCAGTGGCCGTTCAGCTCGGGGACGCGGACGGCCGCGCGGGCGGCCGCCTTCAGGAGCAGGGCCGCGGGAAGCACCCGGGCGGTCACCGGCACGGTGCGGTTGTACGCCGTGAGCCACTCGATCGCGGTGTGAAGATCGATGGTGGCGGTGAGGTAGTAGTGCGGGATCTCGCGCTTCGAGCGGGCCATCAGGGCGGCGATCGCCTGGCGCATGCTCTCGTCGTGCCGCGCGGCCGGGGCGGCCGGGGGCGGAGGCGCTTTCGCTTCACCGTTGCCCCCGGGGAGGTCCCGTGCCCGGACGAGTTCGCCCGGTGTCGCGGGCAGGCCGATCCCGCGTTCGGCGGCCAGGCGCCGGGCGTAGGGCGAAACGCGGGCACGGCCGGGCTGCGGCTCGGCCGGGACGGCGGCGGCGGACTGCGCGGCACGCTGGACGTCGGCACGGGTGATGGCGCCGCCGCGGCCCGTGCCGTGCACGGTGGCGAGGTCGACCCCGGCCTGGGCGGCGAACGTGCGGACCGGCGGGGACGCGGGCGGTGGGTGCGCCGGGGTGGCGGGCCGCCGGGGCTTCGCGGACTTCCCGGCGGCCACGCCGGTGACGCCGCCGGGCGGCGTGGTCAGTGGGGTAGGTGGAGTGGGGGGTGGTGCCGGGCCGGCGCCGATCATGGCCAGCGGAGTCCCGACCGGGACCTTCTCGCCGGCGGGAACGAGGATCTCGCCGACCGCGCCGGTTTCGAAGCACTCGACTTCGACAGCCGACTTCGCCGTGTCGACGACCGCGACGATGTCGCCGCGGTGGACCTGGTCGCCGGGCTTGACGAGCCATTCGATGACGGTGCCTTCGTCCATGTCCGCGCCGAGGGAGGGCATCCGGAACGCACCCATCTCAGCCCACCGCCCGCCGCGCGGCCGCGACGACGTCGTCCCGCCGGGGGAGCGCGGCCTCTTCGAGGTGCTTCGCGTAGGGGATCGGCACCTCCGCCGTGCAGACCCGCTCGATCGGGGCGTCGAGCTCGTAGAGGGCTTCTTCGGCGACCCGGGCGGCGATCTCGGCCGACAGGCTCCCGCTGCGCCAGCCTTCGTCCACGACGACGAGCCGGTGGGTCCGGGCCACCGAGCCCAGCACCGTCGGCATGTCCAACGGCCGCAGCGTGCGCAGGTCGATCACCTCCGCGTCGATCCCGGTGCCCGCGAGGTCGTCCGCGGCGTCGAGCGCGGTGCCCAGCGTGCCCCCGTAGGCGACGACGGTGACGTCGGTGCCCGGCCGGCGGACGGCGGCCCGGTCGATGTCGACCGGCCCGGCGTCGTCGTCGAGCTCGCCCGACATGCCGTAGAGGGTGCCGTGCTCGAACAGCAGCACCGGATCGGGGTCCTGCAGCGCCGTCCACAACATGCCGCGGGCGTCTTCGAGGGTCGCCGGCGCGAGGATGCGCAGCCCGGGGATGTGGGCGTACCAGCCTTCGAGGCTGTGCGAATGCTGCGCGGCGAGCTGGCGGCCGGCACCGGTGGTCATCCGGATGACCAGCGGGACGTTGAGCTGCCCGCCGGACATGTGCAGCAGCGTCGCCGCGTTGTTGAGGATCTGGTCGAGCGCGAGCAGGCTGAAGTTCACCGTCATGATCTCGACGACGGGCCGCAGCCCGCCGAGCGCCGCGCCGATCCCGGCGCCGACGAACGCGGACTCCGACAGCGGGGTGTCCCGGACGCGCTCCGGGCCGAACTCCTCGAGCAGACCGAGGCTCACGGCGAAGCAGCCACCGTAGGCCCCGACGTCCTCGCCCATCAGGAACACGCGGTCGTCGCGGGTGAGCGCGTCGCGCAATGCCTCGCGGCACGCTTCACGGTAGGTGGTCTTCATCGCTGCTCCGAGTAGACGAACCGGGTGAGGTCCTCGACGGGCTCGAGCGGCCCCGCTTCGGCGGCGGTGATCGCGGCCGCGATTTCGGACTCCGCTTCGGCTTCGATCGCCGCCACATCGTCGTCGGTGAAACCGTCCTCCGCGCGCAACCGCGCGATCAGCCGGGGGATCGGGTCGAGCTCCTTCCAGTGCTCGACCTCGGCCGCGGCCCGGTAGCGCTCGGGGTCGTACATCGAGTGCGCGCGGAACCGGTAGGTGCGCAGCTCCAGGAAGCACGGCCCGGAACCGCCGCGGATCGACTCCACCGCCCGGTTCGCCGCGTCGGCGACCGCGAGCGCGTCCATGGCGTCCACCGGCCACGAGGGAATCCCGTAGGAGGACGCGCGCAGCGCGAGGTCGGTCGCGGCGTGGGACCGGGCGAGCGCGGTCCCCATCGCGTACATGTTGTTCTCGCAGCAGAACAGCACCGGCAGCCGCCACAGCGCCGCGAGGTTCAGGCACTCGTGGAACTCGCCCTCGGCGACCGCGCCGTCGCCGAACAGGCAGGCGGTCACCGTCGGCCGGTGCCGCATCTTGTCCGCCAGCGCGAGGCCGGTCGCGATCGGCAGGCCACCGCCGACGATCGCGTTGCCGCCGTAGAACCGGCGGCTCGCGTCGAACAGGTGCATCGACCCGCCCCGGCCCCGGCTGCAGCCGGACGTCCGGCCGTACATTTCGGCGAGGACCGCGTCCATCGGCACCCCGCGCGCGAGGGCGTGACCGTGCTCGCGGTAGGTCGAGACGACGGCGTCGCCGGGGTCCAGCGCCTGGAGCACGCCGGCCGCGATGGCCTCTTCGCCGATGTAGAGGTGCATGAACCCGCGGATCTCGGCGGCGCTGTAGAGCTCCACGCAGCGTTCTTCGAAGCGCCGGATCCGCACCATCTGGCGCAGCAGTTCGGTCCGTTCCTTCGCCCGCGGGCTCGCGGCGGCGTTCGGTACGCTCATGGTTGCTCCACTGTGGACAGGTCACCCTCGGGCAGGCCGAGCTCGCGGGCCTTGAGCAGGCGGCGCATCACCTTGCCGCTGCGGGTGTGCGGCAGGTGCTGGTCGAACACGATCTCCTTCGGTGCCACGGCACCCAGCTCCCGCCGGCCGAACGCGATCAGCTCGCGCCGCAGGTCTTCGGTGGGCTCGGCGCCCGGGGCGAGGGAGACGAACGCCTTGACGAGCTCGCCCGCGACCGGGTCGGGGGTACCGATCACCCCGGCCTCGGCGACCGCCGGGTGGGCCATCAGCACGCTCTCCACCTCGAACGGGCCGACCAGGTGCCCGGCCGACTTGATCACGTCGTCGGCGCGGCCGACGAACCAGTAGTAACCGTCGGTGTCGCGGCGGGCGATGTCGCCGGTCAGGTACCAGCCGTCGGCGAAGCACTTTTCGTAGCGGGCCGGCTCGCCGAGGTAGCCGCGGAACATCGACGGCCAGCCCGGTCGCAGCGCGAGTTCGCCCTCGACGTCCGGTTCGGTGATCTCGCGGACGTGACCGCCGGTGACCTGCGCACGCCCGTCCTCGCCGCGCGCCAGCAAGCCGGCTTCGATCCCGGGCAGCGGCCGGCCCATCGACCCCGGCCGCACCTCCTCCGCCGCGAAGTTGGCGATCATGATCGCGCCGGTCTCGGTCTGCCACCAGTTGTCGTGCACCGGCAGGCCCAGCACCTCCTGCCCCCAGACGACGACCTCCGGGTTCAGGGGCTCACCGACGCTGGCGATGAACCGCAGCGCGGGGAGGTCGTGCTCCTTCGCGAGCCCCGGGCCGTGGCGCATCAGCATGCGCAGGGCGGTGGGCGCGGTGTACCAGACGTTCACCCGCTCGGCCGAAAGCACGCGGTACCAGCGTTTCGCGTCGAAATCGCCCTCGTCGCAGACGACGGTGGCGCCGTGGGTGAGCGGGGCGATGACGCCGTAGGACATGCCGGTGACCCAGCCGGGGTCAGCGGTGCACCAGAAGACGTCGCCGGCGTGCAGGTCGAGGGCGAACGCGGCGGTCACGTGGTGCGCGAGCACCGCGCCGTGCACGTGGACCGCGCCCTTGGGCGTCCCGGTCGTGCCACTGGTGAAGTGCAGCAGCGCCGGCGTCTCCGGCGAGGTCGCGGGGATGGTGAAAGCGGGGTTCACCGCGGCCAGCGCGGGGCGCAGCGCGGTCACGTCCGGTGTTTCGGCTTCGCCGGTCACCAGGACGTGGCGCAGCGCGGGAAGCCGGTCACGGATTTCCCGGATCCGGCGCCGGTACAGCGTCGGTGTCGTGACCAGCACGCTGCCTTCGCCCAGTGTGAGGCGCTGGCGGATGGGCTCGGGCCCGAACGCCGGGAACAGCGGCGAGACCACGCAACCGGCCTTCAGCGCGCCGAGAACCGCGATGTACAGCTCCGGTGCCCGGCCCATCAGCGTGAAGACCCGCTCGCCGGGGCGGACGCCGAGTTCCCCGAGCAGGACGGCGAACCGGTCGGTCTGCTCCTTCAGCTCGGCGTAGGTGATCTCGGTGACCGTCTCGTGCCTGTCCACACAGGACAGTGCCACCGCGGTGGCGCGGGGTCCGGTGGCGTGCCGGTCGACGGCTTCGTGGGCGATGTTGAGCCCGCGGCCGCCGGGGAGCCCGGAGAGCGCGGAACCGGCCGCGGTCCAGTCGAAGTCCCGGCACGCAGTGGCGTAGTCGGTGAGGTTGGCCGCGGCGCGCGCCGCCTGCGGCTTGCGGATCGGGTCCCACCTCATGGCCGGGCCGTCCCGGCCGGGGCCGGCTCCGGCATCAGCAGCCGGAGCACTTCGGAGTCCTCGACCTCGTCGAAGTCGCTGTACCAGGCGCCGACGGAGTTCATCCGCTTCAGGGGCAGCGCGCAGGCGATCTGGTCGACGGCCGGGGAGAGCGCACGCAGCACCTCGAACGGGGCCACCGGAACGGCGAGGATGATCCGGCGCGCCTGCCGGGCCCGCAGCACCCGGATCGCGGCCCGCACGGTGGCACCGGTCGCGATGCCGTCGTCGGCCAGCACGACGGTCTGGCCGGCGACGGGCAGCGGCGGGTGGCCCGGGTGGTAGAGCGCCGCGCGCCGGGCGAGCTCGACCTTCGCCGACCGGGCTGCCCGGCTGAACGCGGCGGGCGTGAGCTTGAGCGTCCGGATGATGGCCGGGTTGCTCACCACGACGTCGGGTTCGGCGACCGCGCCGATGGCCAGTTCGGGGCGGCCCGGGGCGCGGATCTTGTGCACCAGCAGCGCGTCCAGCGGGGCGTACAGCGCGTCGGCGACCTCACGGGCGACGACCACGCCGCCGCGGGGCAGCCCCAGCACGACGGGTTCGTGCCCGCGCAGGTACCGCAGCCGCGCCGCCAGGATTCGGCCGGCTTCCCGCCGGTTCCGGAACCGCATGTGTGCCTCCCGCCGTAGGCTCTCCCGCCACCCTGCCGGGTGGCGCGGGCCAGGGGGAGGGCTGGAGGTCACGGCCCCCGATGGCACAAAGTCCTTCGCGCCGGACGGTCCCCCGCGGGGCCTCGCGCGGGGGACCTTCGTCGGGCGGATCGAGGACCTTCGGACCGGCCCCGGAAGCGGTTGTCCCCTGCGGTGCGGGCCGGGCGGGGGAGCACGGTGGGGGTGGATCACCGGGACTGCGGAACGGGGCTGGTCAGCGTGGGGAAGAGCAATTCGGGAATGCGCTGGCGCACCACTCTCGTGGCCGGGCGCTCCGCGCACTACGGGGTGGGCGGTGACGGACCGCCGGTGCTGTTCCTGCACGGCTGGGGCATCGCGGACCGGGCGTTCGGGAAGGCGCTCGAGGCGCTCACGGCCGCCGGGCTGCGGGTGTACGCACCCGCGTTGCCCGGCTTCGGCGGGACCGCGGAACTTCCCCGTACCGAACACAGCCTGCACGGTTACGCGCGCTGGGTCGCCGCGTTCGTGGCAGGCCTCGAACTGACCGAGCCGGTGACGCTGGTCGGGTACTCCTTCGGTGGCGGGGTGGCCATCCGGACCGCCCACGACTCGCCCGAACTGGTGCGCCGGCTGATCCTGGTCAACTCGATCGGCGGTTCGGCGTGGACGGACGGGCGCGGCGCGCTCAAGGCGCTCGCCGAGCGGCCGCTGTGGGACTGGGGCCTGCACCTGCAGGTCGATCTGCTGCCGACCCGGCAGGCCACCCGCGTGCTGCCGGTGGTGCTGCGCGACCTCGTGCCGAACGTGCTGCGGGCCCCGGGCGCCATCTGGCGGGTCGCGCACCTGGCCCGGACCGCCGACCTGACATCGGAGCTGGCGGAGCTGAACCGGCGCCGGCTGCCGGTGGTCGTCGTGTGGAGCAAGCAGGACAACGTGATCCCGGAGGCCACGCTGCGCTCGCTGCGCACCAGCCTGGGCGACCCGCGGACGGTGACCGTGCCCGGCGGCCACACCTGGCTGCTGGCCCAGCCGGCGCGGTTCGGCGAGGTCATCACGAACATCCTGACCTTCGCCGAAGACCCGCCCGGCGCGGCGTGATCCCGGTGTAGTGAATGACTCATTCCTGTCGTCTTACGCCAGGAATGAGTCATTCACTGCGTTCGAGGGTCGCGCTCAGCCGTGGTAGAGGCCGAACGGCGTCACCTCGGTCGCCCCGCCGGGGCCGGTCGCCAGGACACCGAGGTGGCCCAGGAGCGGCTCGTCCGCGTAGGCCCAGGTGAAGGTGTACACGTCCCCGGCCCGGGTGGCCGTGCCCAGGACCCGCTTCAGCGGCGCGGTCCCGGTGCCGGCCGGGGTCAGGGTGACCTCGACCCGGTCCGCCCCGGTCGCCTTCGCCGTGAAGGTGATCGATCCGGCGCCGTCGGGCAGCCGCAGCCAGCCGTCCACCAGCTGCAGCGCGGGGTTCCACGAGGTCAGCTCGACGGCCGGGGTCGCGGTCCGGCCCGCGAAGCCGACGCGGACCGAGGTCGCGCGGATGACCGTGCCGTCGGCCGCGGACAGCTCGGTGAAGACCACCCAGCCGTGGTTGCCCGCCGGTGCGGTGAAGGGGACGTCGCCGGCGAAGGGACGCAGCTGGTCGCCGCCGCCGACCACGGAGCCGCGGCCCAGCTCGGCCGGTCCGTTCGCGCGGTCTTCGACCACTCGCACGGTGACGACGCCTTCGAAGGCGAGCGCCCGGCCGCTCACGTGCAGCGGTGACGCGATCGCGGCCGCCGTGGCCGGCACGTCGACGCGGATGGTGCCGGTCGTCGTGCCGGTGACCGACCAGGCCGTTCCGCTCCGCCGCAGGGACACCACGGTGGCGATCTGCGGCACCGGCTTCCCTTCGGGCGACCGGGCGTAGAACGTGGCTTCGGCGCGTCCGGTACCGGTGCGGGCGAACGGGCCGTCGGCCGGGTTCGTCATGCCGGCGATCCCGGTGAGGAACTGCCGCGCCGCGGCCATCGCGGGCTTGACGTCGCTCTCGTCGCCGATCGGCGGGAAGCGCTGCAGCCACTCGTAGAACGCCGTGACGTTCCCGTCGAACGAGTACACAGTGGACTTGACGGTGGCGAACTGCCCGAGCGTCGCGTCCAGCTCGGCCAGCAGCGCCGCGCTGCCGAAGCTCGACGTCGCGTTCGGGATCAGCTGCCGGAAGTCCCGGAAGTCGGCGTGCGCCACGCCGTTGGCCACCCGGACGCTCTTCAGCTTGCCCGCGGTCGCCGGGCCGAACATCGAGAAGTAGCCCTGCCCGCGTTCGGCGGCGGTGGGGCCGCCGAGCAGCTGCGCGACCGCCGCCGTGGCGACCGCGTCCGTCTTCGGCACCGTGCGCCGGACCGGTTCGACCCGGGCCGGGTCGTCGGCCTGCCCGCGGTGGAAGAAGACCTCGACGGTCGTCACCGGGGCCGAGGGCGCCGTGGTGGTGGCCGGGGCGCCCGGCGGCCCGGCCGGGGTGGCCGGGCGGTCCCGGAGCACCCCGATCACGAGCGCGCCGACGACCACGAGCACGCCGGCGAGCGCGCCGATCATGGTCCACATCCGCCGGCGGTCGCGGAGCATGTCACGCCTCCCGGTCGATCGTCAGCTTCAGGTATTCGGTGATGCCGAACCGGCACCAGGCCTGGGCGTACCTCGGGGAAACCTGGGTGAACGCGGCGTCGGCGTCGACGACGTGGGGGTCGGTGACCACGTAGGTGACCCCCGCGGACCGCAGGGTGGCCGTTCCCGCCTTGAGAACGTTCCGCAGCCAGTCGACCCCGGTGCCGTAGGGGAGCGGCACGATGAAGCCGTCCGGGACGCGGCCGGCGACGACGGGCGTCGTGTACCGGCGGCCCGTGCGGCGCCCGACGTGCTCGATCGCCGACGCGTACCAGTGCTTGCGCCCGGCCAGGACCAGCATCACCGGGTTGAGGACGTGCTTGTTGAACTGCCTGACGACATCCTTCACCGAGCGGGGCTTCTGCGCCGGCCGCACGGGTTCCTTCGTGGACATTTCTGCCCTCCTCCGCGAACTCTCCCCCGCGGGTCGATTCCACGCCCGCGCGGCGGTGGTCACTAGGGCACAAGGTCTCGGGAAGCGGGCCGGAGGACCATCAGGCCCGGGCCGCCCGGACGGCCAGGCGGAACGGCTCGACCCAGGACCGGGCCAGGTCGCGGGCCTGGGCCATGCCGCGCAGGGCGGCCGTTTCGGTGGGGAGGGTGACCGAGCGGACGGTGCCCAGGCCGGCCACCTCGAGCCGGTACACCGGGCGCGGCCGCCCGGCGATCTCGAGCACTGAGGGGAATACGTCGTCCGGCGGGAACGCGAGACCGGTGATCGTCCACGGGGTGAGCACGACCATCGTCGGCACGCCCGCGACGACGGCGGCGCCGAGGACGTCGACCGTGAGCCGCGGGTTGGCGACGGGGTCGCCGCGGAACTTCTCCCGGCTGATCCGGTCGAACGCGCGGCGCACCTGGTCGGTGAGACCGTCGAGGGGGTCCACGGCCCGAGTGTGACCCCGCTGGTGCGCCGGGGGCAAGGTGACTTTAGGCCCTAGCCGCCGCCGAGGTCGTGAAGCACCATCGAGCGCGCCGCCAGGACACCGGCGCCGGCGGCTTGGCGGAGGTGGCGATGACTCCCGGCCGCAGCGAAAGCACCCAACCCGGGCCCGGCGTGCCGGCCGCCGCCGACCACCGCCCGCTGCCGGCGCGTCTGGCCGAAGCGGGGATCGGGCGGCGCCGGTTCCTGACGTTCTGCGCGGCGATGGCGACGACGCTGGCGCTGCCGGAGCGGTTCGCGCCCCGGGTCGCCGAAGCGTTGTCCACTGTGGAACGACCGGTGGTGGTGTGGCTCGAGTTCCAGGACTGCGCGGGCGACACCGAGGCGTTCCTGCGCTCGCGCAACCCCTCGACCGCGGATCTCCTCCTCGGGATGATCTCGCTGAACTACCACGAGACCCTGATGGCGGCGGCCGGCACCGCGGCCGAGAAGGCGCGCGACGACGCGGTCGCCCGGGGCGGGCACCTGGTCGTCGTCGAAGGGTCGGTGCCCACCGGCATCCCCGGCGCCTGCACGATCGGCGGCCGCTCGGCCGAGGACCTGCTGCGCAGCGCCGTGCGCGGCGCGGCGGGCGTCATCAACGTGGGCACCTGCTCGGCGTTCGGCGGGATCCCGGCCGCCGGGCCGAACCCGACCGGTGCGGTGCGGGTGGAAGACGTCGTCAGCGGGGTCCCGGTGATCAACCTGTCGGGGTGCCCGGTGAACGCCGACAACCTGACCGCCACGATCGTGCACTACCTGACGTTCGGCGAGTTCCCGGCCGCGGACGACCTGGGCCGGCCGCTGTTCGCCTACGGGGAGCGCATCCACGACACCTGTCCCCGCCGCGGGCACTTCGACGCCGGGCAGTTCGCCGAGGAGTGGGGCGACGAAGGGCACCGGAAGGGCTGGTGCCTCTACAAGCTGGGCTGCAAGGGCCCGAGCACGTTCCACAACTGCCCGAGCGTGCGCTACAACGACGGCACGTCGTGGCCGATCGCCGCCGGCCACGGCTGCGTCGGCTGTTCGGAGCCGGGCTTCTGGGACGCGATGACGCCGTTCTACGAGCGGCTCCCGGACGTCCAGGCGGTCGGCGGCGACTTCACGGTCGACGAGATCGGCCTGACCGTCGTCGGTGCGACCGCCGCCGGGTTCGCGCTGCACGGCGTCGGCAAGGTCGTCCAGCACAAGCTCCTCGCGATCCGGGAGGCGCGGAAGACCCCGGAACCCGAGCCCGCCGACCGAGAGGACGGGTGACCCATGGCCCGGCTGGTCATCGACCCCGTCACCCGGATCGAGGGACATCTGCGCGTCGAAGTCACGGTGGACGGCGGAGTCGTCAAGGACGCCTACTCGTCTTCGACCATGTGGCGCGGCATCGAGACCATCCTCGCCGGGCGTGACCCGCGCGACGCGTGGCTGTTCGCGCAACGCATCTGCGGGGTCTGCACCACCGTGCACGCGCTGGCTTCGGTGCGCGCGGTCGAGGACGCGGTCGGGGCCGTGCCCCCGCCGAACGCGCGCCTGCTGCGCCAGCTCATCGCGGCGGCGCAGTTCCTGCACGACCACGTCGTGCACTTCTACCACCTGCACGCGCTGGACTGGATCGACCCCACCGCAGCGTTGCGGGCCGATCCCGCCAAGACCGCTTCGGTCGCGCAGTCCCTTTCGGACTACCCGCGGGCGACGACCGCGCTGTTCGCGTCGGTGCGCGACCGGCTCAAGGGATTCCTCGCCAGTGGGAACATCGGGCCCTTCACCAACGGCTACTGGGGGCACCCGGCCTACCGCCTCCCGCCGGAGGTCGACCTGCTCGCCTTCAGCCACTACCTCGACGCGCTGGAGTTCCAGCGCGACTACGTCCGCATCCACGCGTTGCTCGGCGGCAAGAACCCGCACCCGCAGACCTACCTCGTCGGCGGGATGGCCTCGCCGGTCGACCCGGCGAGCCAGGACGCGATCAACGACAACACGCTGCAGCAGCTCGCCCAGCTCGTGCAGCGGGGCGTCGACTTCATCGAGCAGGTCTACCTGCCCGACCTCTACGCGATCGCCCAGGCCTACCCCGAGTGGACCACCTACGGGCGGGGGATCGGTTCGTACCTCGTCTTCGGCGACTACACGCCGTCGGCGCCGGCCAAGGGACAGCCACCGCAGGGCGGCCTGTTCCCCGGCGGCGTGCTGGTGGACGGGAAACCCGAGCCGTTCGTCCGGGACAAGGTCTCCGAGTCCGCGTTCCACTCCTGGTACCGCTACGACGACGCGAAGGCCTCCCTCCCGCCGTGGCAGGGCAGCACCACGCCGGACTACACCGGCCCGCAGCCCCCGTTCGACCAGCTCGACGTCGCAGGCAAGTACTCGTGGCTCAAGGCCCCGCGCTACGACGGGCGGGCGATGGAGGTCGGCCCGCTCGCGCGCATGCTCGTCGGCTACACCGCCGGTGACGCCCGCATCAAGCCGCTCGTCCAAGGCGCCCTGGACCGGCTGAAGCTGCCCGCGTCGGCGCTGATGTCGACGCTCGGGCGGGTGCTGGCCCGCGGTCTGGAGACCCAGCTGATGGCCCGGTATTCGCTGGAGCTGGTGAACCGGCTGCGCGACAACATCGCCGGCGGCGACCTGACGATCGCCGACAACACCAAGTGGGACCCGGCTTCCTGGCCCGACGGAAAGTCCTTCGGTGTCGGCTTCCACGAGGCACCAAGGGGTTCGCTCTCGCACTGGGTGGTCATCGAGGACGGGCGCATCCGCAACTACCAGGCCGTCGTGCCCAGCACCTGGAACGCGAGCCCGCGCGACGACCGGGGCAACCCGGGTCCGTACGAGGCGTCCCTGGTCGGCACCCCGGTGGCCGATCCGGCCCGGCCGCTGGAGATCCTGCGCACGCTGCACTCGTTCGACCCGTGCATGGCGTGCGCGGCGCACGTCTACGACGCCGACGGCGAAGCCGTGGCGAAGGTGCTCGTGCAATGACGGCCTCGGCGCGGGAAACCGCCCCGGAACCGGCGCTGGTCCGGGTCCGGGTCTGGGACCTGCCGGTCCGGGTCATCCACTGGCTGCTGGTGCTCGCGCTGGCCGTGCTGAGCGTGACCGGCTACCTCATCGGAAACCCGATCCTGGCCCTGCCCGCGAGTGCGGGGTGGGTCGCCTGGGTGAAGATCGTCCACAAGTTCGCGGCGTACGGCTTCATCGCCCTGATCCTCGCCCGGGTGGCGTGGATGTTCCTGTCCCCCAACCGGTGGTCGCGCTGGACGGAGTGGATCCCGACCACCCGCGAGCGCTTCCGCCAGATCATCCCGTCGGTGCGCTTCTACACCTTCCTCGAACGCGACGCCCCGCCGGTGGTCGGGCACAACCCGCTCGCCGGGATGACGTACACGGTGCTGTACCTGATGTTCGGCGTGGAGATCGTGACCGGGGTCGTGCTGTGGGGCGTGGAGGGCAACGGCTGGGCCGCGTTCCTCACCGGCTGGCTCACCCCGCTGTTCGCGCTGTCGACGATCCGGTTCACCCACCACCTGATCATGTGGCTCACCTGGGGCTTCATGGTCCACCACCTCTACAGCGGGCTGCTGGTCGACCGCGTCGAGGGCTCCGGCCTGATGACGTCGATCTTCTCCGGCTACAAGTTCCTGCCCGGTGACCGCAGATGACGGCCCCCGCCCCGGTGCTCGTGCTGGGCATCGGCAACGAACTGCTCGGCGACGACGGCGTGGGCGTGGTCGCCGCCCGCAGGCTGGCGCCGCTGCTCCCGCCCGGCGTGGAGGTGCTGGACGGCAGCACGCTGGGACTCCTGCTGACCCCGCTGCTGGCGGACCGCGCCGCGGTGCTCGTGCTCGACGCCGTGTCGGAGCGCCACGGCCCGCCGGGCTCGATCGTGCTCCTGCGGGACGCCGAGATCCGCCGGGGCCACGGAATGCGCGCCACCGCCCACGACGTGGGGCTCGTGGACGCGTTGTCCGCGGTGGAGCTGATGGGCCGCGCACCACGGCACCTCGCGCTCGCCGGGCTGGTGACCGAGGCGCCCGTGTGCCGGTTCGGGCTCGGCCCGGTGGCCCGCGACCGCCTGCCGGACGTGCTCGGCACCGCGTGCGAGGTGCTCCGTGGCTGGGGCGTGCCGGGAATCCGGCACCGGCCCGGGGCGAAAGGCTCTCGACCGGGGGCCCTCGCGCCTTCCGGAAACGCGTTCGAGGTGTGACGTGCTGACCAGAGCGACCGGTTTTCTCACCTATGCCACCTCGATCCTGCTCGTGTTCTCCGGTCTCGCGTCCTTCCCGTTCTACGCGCTCGTCATCTGGGCGATCATGAGCACGATGATCGGCCTGGTCGTCTGGCAGCAGGTCGACGAGGCCCCCGAGACGGCCCGGATCCGGACGCTGGGCCGGACGGCGTCGCAGGTGGCTGTGGCCGCCTCCCTGGCGTTGTTCCTCGTGGGGGTGCTGGTCGCCGAAACCGTGTCGGTGTTCGGGTTCGTGAGCGGTGCCGGGATCCTGGGAGTACTGGCCCTGGCCGGCTACCGCTGCGCGCCGCGAGCACGCCGGCCCCGGCGTGCGGGCGACCCGCCCGCCACCGCCGGGGACCGCGGCGACCCGAGACCGGCCGTGCAGTCCCCGGCGGCCCTCCCGGACCTGGACGTCGAGGAGCTCTGCTGGGCGTGGCGGCGCAGCTATTCCCAGCTGCAGGTCGTCCGGGACAGCGGCACCCGCGAACAGCTGGTGCTGGTCCGGCGGGCCTGCCTGGACGAGCTGGAAAGACGGGACCCGGCGGGCTTCCGCCGCTGGCTGGCCAGTGGCGCGCGGGCGGGCAGCGACCCCAGCCGGTTCATCCGGGACGGTCGCGGTCTCGTCGACCCGGGAGCCGATGACGCGGGCTGAGGCGGCCGGCCCGCGCTCCGGGATCAGGCGGACAGCGTCAGCCCCCGGTCCCGGATCCGGTCCCAGGCCGACACCGGAACGGTGACCATGACCAGCAGTTCGTCGATGCTGGAGAAGCCGGCCTCCTGCCGGGCGAGGTCGATGTCCTCGGCCGCCGGGAGGGGGATCTCGCACACCTGCGCGATGGTCGCGGCCGGTGCGCTGTTGAGGTCGACGAGGCCGCCGTCGTCATAGCTGCGGGCGAGGTCGGGGCGGCCGATCCGCAGTTCCCGGGCCAGCAGGGGATCGGACTCGGCCAGCTTGCGCGCGGTGTTCCGCCGTTCCCGTGCGGCGAGAGCCTGCGCGATCACCGGTTCCGGCACGACGACGTCGGTCCGGGCGACCCGGCGCCGCACCAGCCACTGGTGCACGCAAGCGACCGGGATCAGCGTCAGCCAGCCCAGGAAGGCCACGGTCGGCAGGACGGTGCCGGCGGTCCCGACCGGATTGCCCTGCGCGTCGGACGGTGCGACGACGAAGCACCCGAAGATCGCCACGATCGCCGCGGCGTAGGCGGCGGAGGCCCACCTCAGGCGGGCGCTGCCGAGCACCACGGCCGCGTGGAAGAACGGCACCCACGCGGCCAGCCCGGCGGTGAGGATCGTCAGCGGGAGGTACCACCAGCCAGCCGGCAACGACCCGGTCTTCGCCGGTGCCGGCCGCGTGTTCCGGATGCCGCCCGAAGGGGAACCGCTGCCCGCCATGTCGCCCTCCCACCCCCTGTCCGTGGGTTTCAGGCTGCCTCGGGGCGCGGCCGGTCAGCTAGGGGACAAGGTAACTTCGGGGCGGGGATGGGCGGCCTTCGCGCCGGGCCGGATGACCGTGCCCTCGGTGCCGCGCAGCATCGCGGCGGGGGAGCCGAGCGAGCCGATGGCGGCGACGTTGCCGGTGAGTTCGACGAAGCGGCACGCCGCGTCGACCTTGGGGCCCATCGAGCCGGCCGGGAACTGCCGGGCTCGTAGTTGCGCGGGGGTGGTTTCGCGGATGGCGGCGGCTTGCGGGGTGCCGTAGTGGTCGACGACCGCCGGCACGTCGGTGAGCAGCAGCAGGGCATCGGCGTCGAGGGCTTCGGCGAGCAGGGCCGCCGTCTGGTCCTTGTCGACGACGGCTTCGACGCCGCGCAGCCGGCCGGTGTGTTCGTCGCGCACGACCGGGACACCGCCGCCGCCGGCGCAGACCACGATCGCCCCGGACTCGACGAGGGTGCGGATCACCCGGGTTTCCACGACGCGCTGCGGGCGGGGTGACGGGACCACCCGGCGCCAGTTGGGGCCGTCCCGGCGCACGGCCCAGCCGCGTTCGGCGGCGAGTGCGGCGGCTCGTTCTTGCGGGTAGACGGGGCCGACGAACTTGGTGGGGGCGGCGAACGCGGGATCGGCGACGGAGACGAGCGTCTGCGTCATCAGGGTGGCGACCGGCCGGCCGGGCACGACGTTCTGCAGGGCTTGGCCGAGCAGGTAGCCGATCATGCCCTGGGTCTGCGCGCCGAGGACGTCGAGGGGGTACGGGCGGGTCAGGGCGGGGTCTGCGGCGCTTTCGAGGGCGAGCATGCCGACCTGGGGGCCGTTGCCGTGGGTGAGCACGACTTCGTGTTCGGTGGTGAGCTCGGCGATCGCCTCGGCGGCGGCGACCACGTTCACCTGCTGCAGGTCCGCGTCCGGGCGTTCGCCGCGGCGCAGCAGGGCGTTGCCGCCCAGGGCGACCAGGATCCGCACGGCTCAGCTGCCCAGGGTCGCGACGAGGATCGCCTTGATGGTGTGCATCCGGTTCTCCGCCTGCTCGAACACCAGCGAAGCCGGGGATTCGAAGACCTCGTCGGTGACCTCGACGCCGTCGAGACCGAATTCGCGGAAGGCTTCGGCGCCGACCTCGGTGTCGCGGTCGTGCAGGGCGGGCAGGCAGTGCAGGAACCGGACGCCGGGATTGCCGGTGGCCTTCATCGTCTTCGCCGTGACCTGGTAGGGCGCGAGCAGTTCGACCCGCTCGTGCCAGGTCCCGGCGGCCTCGCCCATGGACACCCAGACGTCGGTGTAGAGGAAGTCCGCGCCCGCGACGGCCTCGTCGACGTTGTCGGTGACGGTGATCCGGGCGCCACTGGCCGCACCCTCGCGCAGGCAGGCCGCCAGGTGCTCCTCGGCCGGCCAGAGCGCGCGCGGGCCGGCCAGCCGGACGTCCATGCCCAGCTTGGCGCCCATCGCGAGCAGGGAGCTCGCGACATTGTTGCGCGTGTCGCCGAGATAGCAGAACGCGATGTCCGGCAGGGGTTTGGTGCTGTGCTCGCGCATGGTGAAGACGTCGCACAGCGACTGGGTCGGGTGACAGGTGTCGGTGAGTCCGTTGTAGACGGGCACGCCGGCGAACTGCGCGAGCTGTTCGACGGTGCGCTGGGCGTGGCCGCGGTACTCGATCCCGTCGTACATCCGGCCGAGCACGCGGGCGGTGTCGCGGGCGGATTCCTTGTGCCCCAGGTGGGTGTCCTGGGGGCCGAGGTAGGTCGTGGTGGCGCCTTCTTCGGCCGTGGCGACCTCGAACGCGCACCGGGTCCGGGTGGAGGACTTCTCGAAGATGAGCGCCAGGTGCTTGCCGGCCAGCCGGTCGCGCGTGATCCCGGCGTAGGCGGCGGACTTGAGCTGGGCCGACAGGTCGAGCAGGAAGACGAGTTCTTCCCGGGTGAAGTCCAGTTCGGTCAGGTAGCTGCGGTTGCGCAGGTTGAAGGCCATGTCGGATCCGTTCAGCTCGGGTCGCGGTCGATCGGGCAGGTCATGCAGCGCGGGCCGCCGCGGCCGCGGCCCAGTTCGCTGCCGGCGATGGTCACGACTTCGATGCCGTGCTTGCGCAGCATGGTGTTGGTGGCGACGTTGCGCTCGTAGCCGAGGACGACCCCCGGGGCGACGGCGAGGTAGTTCGTGCCGTCGTCCCACTGCTCGCGCTCGGCGGCCCGGATGTCCTCGTCGGTGCTGAGCACCGTGACCTCGGGGACCTTCAGGAGTTCGGCGAGGGTGTGCCACAGGTCGCGGTTCGCGTGCACGCGCAGGGTGCCGGGTTCTTCGCCGGCGGTGACGGTCCAGCTGCGGGCGCTGCGGTCGAAGTAGGGGTAGACGACGAAGGTGGCGCGGTCGACCATGCTCATCACCGTGTCCAGGTGCATCGTCGCGTGGGAGCGCGGGAGCTCCACGGCGACGACGGTGTGGGCCTGGCCGGTCGAGAACAACGCCCGGGAGAGGATCTCCACGGCCATGGGCGTGGTGCGCTCGCCCATGCCGATGAGGACGGCGCCGTCGCCGAGGACGTGCACGTCGCCGCCTTCGATGGTGGCCGGCTGGTGGCTGACGTCGTCGTCACCGTAGTAGGTGAGGAACCCGGCGCCGGCGAACATCGGGTGGTGGCGGTAGATGGCCCGGGTGTGCAGTGATTCCCGCTGTCGCGCGGGCTTCGCCATCGGGTTGACCGACACCCCGCCGTACACCCAGCAGGAGTCGTCGCGCTGGAACAGGTGGTTCGGCAGGGGCGGGAGCACGAAGTCGTCGGCGGCGAGGGTTTCCCACCGCAGGCTGTGCGTGCGCAGCGGCCGGAGGTCGGCCTTGAGCACGCCGCCCACCAGGTACTCGGCGAGGCTGTCGCCGTCGAGGTCGTCGAACAGCGCGCGCAGCGGCGCGACCAGCGCGGGCCCGAGGATCTCGGGCGTGCACACCCGGTCCAGCACGAAGGCCCGGCCCTCGGGCAGCGCGAGTGTTTCGGCCAGCAGCCGGCCGTAGTAGTGCACGCGGACGCCCTTGTCCCGCAGGGCTTCGGCGAACGCGTCGTGCTCCTGCTTCGCCTGCTTGGCCCACAGGACGTCGTCGAAGAGCAGTTCGCCGATGTTGCGCGGGGTGAGCCGGGTCAGCTCGAGCCCCGGCCGGTGCACGATGGCCTGGTTCAGCCGGCCGACCTCCGAATGCACGGCGAAGGTCATGGCTGCTCCGGGGGCAGGAAGTACGGGCTGTCGGCGGGGTAGCGGATGGGCGGGACGGGTGTTTCGCCATATTCCTTGCGCTGGGACTTCATCCAGACGTAGACCGGGATGCCGAGGAAGAACACGAACACGCCGTAGTACACGGCCTGGTACCCGCTGCCGGCCAGGGCCCAGAAGGTGAAGACCAGCGCGAAGGCGGTCACGACCAGGTCGCGGACCAGGTGGGGCCAGTTCAGCGCGCGGCCCTGGACGATGAGCCAGTAGAGGTGCGCTGCGGCGGAGTACAGGTAGGGGATCACCGCGGTGAACACGCCGAGCAGCACCACGTTGGTGAACACGGCCTCGAAGCTCCAGTAGCCGAACGCGGTGAGCACCGACGCCAGCACGGTGGCGGCCACGATGCCGAACACCGGGATCTCCTTCTTGCTCAGCTTGGCGAACTGGGTCGGGAACAGCCGGTCGCGGGCCGCGGCCATCGGCATCTCGGCGCAGATCAGCGTCCAGCCGTTCAGGCAGCCGAGGCCGGACACGATCGCCACCACGGCCATGGCCTGCCCGGCCCAGCTCGCCCCGAAGATGGCGGTGGCGGAATCGGAGAACGGCGAGGTGGAGTCCACCAGCGTCTGGCGGCCGACCGTGCCGAACACCGTGACGGTCCCCAGGATGTACACCAGGGCACAGACCAGGGTGCCGAGCACGGTCGCCCGGGACACGTTGCGCTGCGGGTCGCGGACGCGTCCGGCGGCGACCGAGGCGGTCTCGAGGCCGATGTAGCTGAACAGCGCGATCGCGGCTGCCGCGGAGAGGGCACCGAGCCAGGACAGCCCGCTGGGGTTGAACGAACCGAGATTGCTCGTCTTGACGAAGAACAGCCCGATCGTGGCCATGAACACCAGCGGCACGAACTTGAGGACCGTGGTGACGAGCTGGAACCACGCGAGGTTGCGGATCCCGGAGATGTTCACGGCGGCCGGCAGCCACAGCCCGACCAGGGCGATGACGATCGACCACCACGGGTTGTGGCTCTTGTTGACGAACACTTCGACGTAGCCGACCCACGCGACCGCGATGCCGGCGTTGCCGACCCAGGCGGTCAGCCAGTACGACCACGCGGTGACGAAACCGCCGAAGTCGCCGAAGGCGTCCCGGGCGTACAAGTAGGGCCCGCCCGAGCCCGGCACTCGTTTGTTGAGCCACCCGAACACCAGCGCCAAGGCCAGTGCGCCGAGCGTGACCAGCACGAAGGCCAGCAGGCTCGACATGCCATAGGGGGCCAGTGACGACGGCAGGGCGAACACGCCCGTGCCGATGACCGACCCCACCACCAGCGCCGTCGCGGTCGGCAGGCCGAACCGGTGGGTGAACTCCTTGCCGCGAGCCGGGTCCGGGCCGCCCGAGGGGGCGTCTTCCGCGTGCTCGGCGTGCTCCTGTACTGCCATCGTCGTCCGATCTGCCGGTCGGTCCGTGCCGGACGTCGACGGCGGCTGGCTGTGGTTCAGTGGATCCGGTAGGGCTGCACGACCTCGGTGCGCCAGGTGCTCGGATCGGGGTGCTCCGCCGGGGAAGTCAGGTAGACCTCCCAGGCGTCCCCGGCGAGTTCGCCGTCGTGCTCGTGCACCCACGAAGCGAGCGCACCGTAGGCGGACTCCATCGCGTCGTACGGTCCGATGTGGACTGTCGCGGCGACCGGGCCGCCCGGCAGCGTCGACGGACGGACGCCGTCGGCGGCTTCGATGGCGGTGGCGACCGGGAACCCCGCTTCGACGCGGAACCGGCCTTCGGCGACCGGGTGGTAGCGCGCGAACGGGGGTCCGATCGGTGCCTGCCCGTGGGCGGCCAGGGTTTTGGCGACGGTGCCGTACTGCCCGCTGAGCCAAGGCCCGATCTGCGCGACCGGCAGGGTCGCTTCCACGACGGCGGTGGGCTGCTCGTTCCGGTTGTGCAGCTGGATCTCGTGGGTCTGCATGCCGGGAGTTTCCGGCGGGCGCCGGAGCGGGCCTAGAGTCGTCCGTCCCGCCGCGGCGGGACCTTCGGCCCGCTTCGGGTGCCGGACGATCACGGGTGGCCGAGGTCCTGGGCAACGGTGACTTCCGGCCATAGCCGCGACCACGTCCGCGAGCTTGGCTGGGATCACGGTCGCCGGATGACGGCCGTCCGCCTGGACTTCGGGACGAGAGAATGTCGCACAGAGACGGTACCGGTCCACCTCGGCCGATCGTGGCCGGGGTGGACGGGTCGGTCGAGGCCGTGGCGGCGGCCCGCTGGGCGGCGGACGAAGCCGGCCGTCGTGACCTGCCGCTCCGCCTGGTGCACGCGGTGTCCCAGCCGGTTCCGGCCCATTCCGCCGCCGCGCTGCCCGAGGCGTTCTCGGCCGCCCTGGAATCGGATGGGCGCGAGTGGCTCGACGAGGCGCGGGCCGCCGTCCTGGCCCACCGCCCCGGCCTCGCGGTCGAGCTCGACCTGGCGGCCGGTTCGCCGGTCGCCAGCCTGGTCGAGGTGTCCCGCGCCGCCCGGCTGGTCGTCGTGGGGGCCGTCGGGCTGGGCGGCTTTCCCGGGATCCTCGCCGGCTCGACCGCGGTCGCCCTCGTCACCCAGGGGCACTGCCCGGTGGCGGTCGTCCGCGGCCGCTCGGGCTCGGTGTCCTGGCCCGGGCCGGTGGTCGTCGGGGTCGACGACTCGGTGAGCAGCGACCTGGCGATCGCGGCGGGCTTCGAAGAAGCGGCGTCGCGGGGTGCGGACCTCGTCGTGGTGCACGCCTGGCTCTGGTTCACCTCCGACAGCGCCTACGCCCACGCCCGCCGGCACATCGCGGCGCTGGAAGACCTCGAGCTCCGTGAACGGGAGTCGCTGGCCGAGCGGTTGGACCGCGGGCGGCAGAAGCACCCCGGCGTGGCGGTGCGGACGGTCGTGGCTCGCGACCGCGCGGTGCGCTGCCTGCTGGAGTACTCGGCGGACGCGCAGCTGCTGGTCGTCGGAAGCCAGGGGCAAGGAGGCTTTTCGGGAATGGTGCTGGGGCCGGTCAGCCAGGCCCTGCTCTACCACGCGACCTGTCCGCTGCTCGTGGTGCGGCCCGTGGCCGCGGACGCGTCGTGAACCGCCGGAGGAGTTCCGGTGGCAACGTTCCACCTGAGACGGGAGATTCACCATGAACGGCTGGATCATCGGCGCGATCGCCGTGGTCGTCCTGCTCCTGCTGGGCTTGTCGATCAGGATCGTGAAGCAGTACGAGAGAGGTGTGTTGTTCCGGCTGGGCCGGGTCATCGGGGTGCGGGAGCCGGGATTGCGGTTGATCATCCCGATCGTCGACGTCCTGCGGCAGGTGTCGCTGCGGATCGTGACGATGCCGATCCAGTCGCAGGGCATCATCACCCGCGACAACGTCAGCGTGGACGTCTCCGCGGTGGCGTACTTCCGGGTGGTCGACGCGACCAAGTCGGTCGTCGCGATCGAGAACGTGTACGCGGCGATCGACCAGATCGCACAGACGACGCTGCGGAAGGTCGTCGGGCAGCACACGCTGGACGAGACGCTGTCCGAGACGGACGCGATCAACTCCGACATCCGCCAGATCCTCGACGTCACCACGACCGAGTGGGGTGTGGAGGTGACGTTGGTGGAGCTGAAGGACATCCAGCTGCCGGAGTCGATGAAGCGGGCGATGGCGAAGCAGGCCGAGGCCGAGCGGGAGAAGCGAGCCAAGATCATCAACGCGGAGGGCGAGTCGCAGGCCGCCGCGGCGCTCGGCGACGCCTCGGACACGATGATGGCGCACCCGCTGGCGCTGCAGCTGCGGAACCTGCAGAGCCTGGTGGAGATCGGCGTGGACAAGAACACGACGGTCGTGTTCCCCGCGCCGCTGATGAGCACCATCGGTGAGCTCGGGACGTTCCTGGCGCGCGAAGCCGAGTCGGCCTCCGCGGCGGTTCCGGCTCTGCCGGATGCGGCGGTGACGGCCCCGGCGCCGGCTGTTCCCCGGCAGGAGACGCCGGCCAACGGCGGCCCGGTTCCGGCGTCGGCATAGTCGCTCAGCGTGCATCACGAGGAGAGAAGAGGATGGGTATGGAAACCGTTTTTGTGTCCCGTTACGAGCAGCGCGTGAAGCTCGTCGAGGACGTGGTGAAGGACAATTCGTCGTTGTCCGCCGAAGAAGCGCACGCGCTGGCCATCCGGCTGCTGAGGACGCTCGAGGAAATTCCCGAGAAAGTCCGCTGAGGTCGTCATGGGCAACGGCACACTCGCCGAGACGGACCCGCGGCATCGGCTGTCGGTGAAGCCGGCCGGATCCTCCGCCGGTTTCGTGGACGGTGCCTGGTGGCCGCGGACGGCCGGCCTGGCCGCCGAGCTGCCGGACCTCGTCGCCGCGCTGGCCGGCCGGCTGGGGACCGTCGAGCGGGTCACCTACAACCTGGCGGCCTGGGACCCCCCGGGCCGCCGGCTGACCATCGAGGGCCGGGTGGTGCGCCTGGAAGGGTTCCGCTCGCAGCACCCGGACACCGTGACCGTGATCGGGGCGAGCGGCCGGCGCCGGCTCACCCTGCTGACGGTGCCGCCCGGCACCGAACCGGGGACCGCCCGCCAAGTGCTGAGGAGGGCGGCGGAGGCGGGCAACGTCGAGAGCCCCGAGGCACTGCTCGCCGCCGACGGCCTGGCGTCGGCCCGGCAGCGGTGGGAAGCGGAGGGCGGGCGCCTGCGGGCGCCGGTCTGAGAGCACGACAGGAGGTCGAACCATGAACTCCGTATCCGCTTCGACCCGGCGGGGACCGGGTCCGAAACACGGTAGCGACTACGCCGAACTACTGGGCATCGTCAAGGAAGCCGGGCTGATGCGCCGCCGTCCGGTGTACTACGCGGTGAAGGGCAGCCTGACGTTGCTGGTCTTCGCCGGCGCCTGGGTGGTCTTCGCGGTGCTGGGCGACACGTGGTGGCAGCTGTTCACCGCGGCGTTCCTGGCCGTGGCGTACACCCAGATCGCGTTCCTCGGCCACGACGCCGGGCACAAGCAGATCTTCCCCCGCCGCCGGGCGAACGACGCGGTGGGGATCGGGCTGGCCGGGCTGGTCGGGATGAGCTACGGCTGGTGGGTCGGCAAGCACAACCGCCACCACGCCAATCCGAACGTCGAGGGTGCCGATCCCGACATCGACATCGCCGCGCTGGCCTTCACCCCCCGGCAGAGCCGCGCGAAGCAGGGGTTCCTGCGGTGGATGGCGAAGTACCAGGCGTTCCTGTTCTTCCCGCTGCTGCTGCTGGAGGGGCTTGACCTGCACTGGTCGGGCATCAAGGCCGTGTGGCGCGGCGGGTTGAAGGCCCGGTGGGTGGAGGCCACCTTGCTGACGGTCCACATCGTGGCCTACCTGGGCGCGGTGTTCCTGGTCCTTTCGCCCGGCAAGGCGTTCGTGTTCATCGCCGTGCACCAGGGACTGTGGGGCCTCTACATGGGGTGCTCCTTCGCCCCGAACCACAAGGGGATGCTGACGCTGACCAAGGAGAACAAGCTGGACTTCCTGCGCAAGCAGGTGCTGACCTCGCACAACGTCACCGGCCGGCCGTGGGTGGACTTCGCGCTCGGTGGGCTGAACTTCCAGATCGAGCACCACCTGTTCCCCAGCATGCCGCGCCCGACGCTGCGGCGAGCTCAGCCGTTGGTGCAGGCGTTCTGCGTGAGCAGGGGGATCAGCTACAGCGAGGGCGGCCTGCTGATGTCCTACGGCCAGATCCTGCGCTACCTGCACGAGGTCGGCGCGCCCCTGCGGGCCGAAGACGCGCGGAAGAAAGGCCGCGTGAGAAGCCACTGACGCGAGAGCGAACGGTGGACCGGATGTCGTTCTCGTCGACCAGGAGGTCGTTATGATGATTTTGATCGTTGTTCTGCTGGTGCTGTGGCTGATCACGGCCGTCATCGGGTTCGCGTTCAAGGGCCTGGTCTGGCTGGCCATCATCGGCATCGTGCTGTTCGCGGGCACCGCCGTCATCGGGTTCGTCCGCCGCCGGGCTCTTCGCCGTTGAAGGCTCGCCGGCTCTCGTCGCCGAAGTCCCCCGGTGCCGCGGCGGCACGCCTGCCGCGGACGAGAGGAGCGAACGTGTCTTCGCGAGCGCACGACGACGGGAGCTGGCGGCGGAGCACCCTGATCACCCACCACCTGGATCACCCACCGCAGGTCAAGGCCCTCGTCGACGAGCTGTACGCGACGCTGTCCGAGAACGGGAGCCAGGACTACGAAACCCTGATCGAGGCGGAGTACGCGGGTCCCGGTGAGCAGGTCGAGCACTACTCGTTCGGTGACGGCGTGCTCAGCCTGGTCGCCTTGCCCACGCGCGACGCGGGGACGCTGCGGCTGACCCGCCTGGTCTACGGCGGCTGCACCACCCACCAGATCCGGCAGGACCTGGTGGCCCGCGGCCTGGGGTCGCTGGCCATCACCTGGGTGTACCCGCCGGACGCCGCCCTGGCCGGGGACGACGAGTAGGCACCCGGGAGGTGGCGCCGGCCGGGTTCACTCCCGGCCGGGGGCGAGGGATTGGCCACCGGGCAGGGAAGTGGCCGGGACGGAACGGGCCGCGTTCCAGGCCAGCGTCCGCCGGAGCTGCTCGGGGGTGAGGGACGCGCGGCAGGCGATGGTGGCCAGGTTCGCGCGGCGCAGCCCCGGCCGGGTGCTGGCCCGGCCGAGCCTGCCCAGCCAGAGCTGCTCGTCGATCCACGCTTCCCGGCCGCGGTCGCTGAGCAGGTGGAGGTGTTCGGAGCAGCAGACCGTCACCGGGCGCCAGCCGTCGCAGCCCGGGTCGAACTCGTCCACGACGGAGGAGTCCGGCACCAGGGACACGACCACGCGTTCCGGCGCCATCGCCTGCCCGCAGCCGTCGCAGATCCGCGCTCCGCGTGGCGCGGGGATCGTCCCACCGGAGCTTTCCGCCTGCCCGTCGAGAATGTGCCGTCGTACCGTGTGCACCGCCGCCTCCACGTGGGTGAAACGGGGTCCGGGCCCCCTGCCGGGTCCGGGCGTGCCCAGGCTCGAGTCGTCTGGCCGCGACCAGCATGGCAGTTCCGGTGCCGCCGGACGTTGCGTGTTCGTCACGACTTTTCAGGACCGGCGGAACTTCGGAAAACCGCCGCTGTTCGATAGGAACCATTCTCGATTTCCGAAATTCTCCGGAAAATCCTGCCCCGTTCGGCGGCTCCGGCCGCGCGGGCCGGGCTGCCACCCTGAACGGGTCGTCCCGGGCTCGCCCTCCCCCCTCCGCCCGGGGTGACGCACCCAGGGAACTGCTGCCGGCGGTCTGGCCCCCCGCGGGCCGCCGGCAGCACGGTGATCCGAGCGGGACGGTGTCGACGATGGACGCGCACGACGTGATGCTCTGCGAGCGGTGCTGGTACCCGATCAGCCCGAACGGCGACCACGTGGTGCGGGAGTACCGAGACGAGACGCATCCCCTGCTCGCCCCGCTGACCGGGTACTTCCACGTCGAAGACGACCCCGCGTGTCGTGCTGCGCGATCGGCGCGGGTGACGGTGGTGCACGACGTCCGGGCGGTCCCGGTCGTCGTCGACCGGCCGCCGCGCCGGGCCGCCGGGGACGAGCAGGCCGATCGACGGCCGGATCCGGGAAGTCCCTAGGGGTACCGGACTTCGGTGCCGGAGCGAGCCGGCGTACTGCCGCGAGTCTCGGCCCCGGCCGCACGCTGCCGGGTGAGGTCGGCGAAGGAGCCGATGACCGCGGGGCGTTGCTCGATGACCGCGAGGGCGTAGGTGAGCACGAGATGAGCGGTCCGGGCCTGCTGGGCCGCTGCCGCGTCCGCTCCGTCGTGACCCAGGGCCAGGTTGGCTTCCCGGCGCAGCCAGCGATTTCGCTCACGGCGGAGGGCGGCGACCTCCGGCTGCGGGGCGGCAGGTTCGGGAAACGGTCTGTCCGGCATCAGTGAATCTCCTCGAAAACGACTCCGCCGACGATGATAACCGAGCTTTCGGAAATTCGCTTCTCGGTGGATCGGAAAGTGGAGCCGAGATTCTCAGAATGCAAAGATTTTATCGTTGAAATACGACTCAGGTTCGTTTCCGTCGGAAAATTTCGGGCCGGGAAACGCGGTCTTCGTGAGGTGGGATGCGGGGGTGGACGGGCTGCCGCGGCTCCCGGGTGTCTCGCTTCTCGGGCCTGGTTATTCTCGGAAACCGAGAATCTCCGCGGTTCCCGGGGGCGGCCGAGCGGTGCCGGTTCCCCCGGGGGTGGTTGTCCGCTTCGGATGCGGCCGAACGGGTTGCCGGCACTTCGTGTCGGCGGGCCGCGCCGGTGCGGAGCTGGGGAAATGAGCACGTCACCCGGGGCGGAGGACAATTGTGCGCGGCCGGTCGCGGACCGTTCGGCGGCGGCCCCCTTTTCCGGTCGGCGTGGCGGGCTGCCAATTCGGTATTCCTGCCCTATCTTTGCGCGGGCGCGATGGTGATCGGCTCTCGTTCCGGCGTGGCTCGGGTGGCTGATCATCGGTGGCGTCGCTGCACGAAAACCTTAGCTGGTCTAGTATCTAGTTTATCTAGGTGCTTGATATCTGATCTTCTGTGGTGAGCGGGTATGGAACGACTGGCTGAGCAGCTGCGAGCGGTGATCGTGGCCACCGACGAGTACCGGCGGGCGATGGCGTCCGCGCTCGGCGTGGGGGTGCACGAGGCAGCCGCGCTGGGCGAACTGCTGCACCGGGGGCCGATCCCGCCGTCGATGCTGGTGAAGCGGCTGGGCATCGCTTCGGCGAGCGTGACCGCCCTCCTGGACCGCCTCGAGCTGGCCGGGCTGGCCCGGCGCGAACGTCACCCGACCGATCGGCGCAGTGTCCTGGTGGTGCTGACCCCGGCCGGGCGCGCCGCCATCGAAACCATGTTCGAGATCTTCCGGGACGACGTCTACGCGTCCGTCGAGCGGGCCCAGCCGGCGCACGTCCGGGAGTTCACCGCGGTGCTGGCCAAGATCGCCCGGACCCTGCAGGAGCGGGCCGCGCAGCCCGCCGCGATCGCCGCCTGCCTCAGCGAGCGGGTCCGGGGCGCCGGTGCGGTCCGGGCCGAGGACCCGGACCACGGCCAGCGCGGGTAGCGACTTGCGGGTCAGGACTCGTCGGCGGGGGACTCCGCGCGGTACTTGAGCTTCGCGAGGCGCGTCGCGACGAAGAGCGCGGCGATGACGATCGCGCCGACCGTGGCCAGCAGGCGGTTGACGTCGACCGCCGGCTCCCAGCGCAGCTTGCCGTCCTTGATCACGTACGCGCCGACCGGCTTGGCGGACAGGCCGAACCCGCCGCCCTCTCCGGAACGGCCGTTCTGGTCGCGGCCGTCTCCGCCACCGCCGCCGCTGCTGACCGTCGAGGCCACGATCACGGTGACCCCGTCGGTCTCGTACGGCTCGCCGTAGACCATCTTGGTCTCGAGCCCGTCCTTGGCCTTGGTGAGCAGTTCATCAACCTTCACGACGACCTCCCGGGTGAGTTCCCCCCGGCAAGTCTGGCCGCCGACGGGGCCGTCGTCGCAAGGGTCCAAGGTCCTCGGTGTCCCGGCCCCCCGCCTCGGGCATCGGTGGCGTTCGGCCGCTGCGCGGGGCGGACGCCGCGCGGTGTGCTGGGCACACCACGAACCAGCGATTCCGGAGGCCGCCATGGCGCACCGTCCCGCACTGGCCGAACTCGGCCTGAACACCGGCAAGAAGACGCGCCTGCACCGCATCCTGCACGAACACGGCCTGCGCAACGGGACCGCGTTCTTCCTGCCCTACGACCAGGGCCTGGAGCACGGGCCCCGCGACTTCTTCGCCAATCCGGCCGCGGGCGACCCGAAGTACATCCTCAAGCTCGCGCTGGAAGGCGGGTTCAACGGGATCGCGATCCAGATCGGCCTGGCCGAGAAGTTCTACTGGGACTACGCGGGTGAGCTGCCGTTGGTGCTGAAGCTCAACGGCAAGACCGAAATCCCGTCCGACGCCGAAGCGCTGTCCCCGCTGCACGGCAGCGTCGAGGACGCGGTCCGGCTCGGTGCGGACGCCGTCGGGTACACCCTCTACGTCGGAACTCCCGCGCAGGAACAGGATTTCGCGCAGCTGCGGCAGGTCCGCGCCGACGCGCACCGCCTGGGCATGCCGCTCATCGTCTGGGCCTACCCGCGGGGTTCGGCCATCGAGGGCAAGGGCGGGCGCGACTCGTTCTACGCCGTCGACTACGCCGCGCGCACCGCGTCCGAGCTGGGCGCCGACGTCGTCAAGGTCAACTTCCCGCACCCCACGAAGATCGACAACGTCCCCGCCCCGTACGCGAAGGAAACGACCAGCCAGCAGGCGATCGACGCGGTCGTCCGGTCGGCCGGGCGGACGCTGCTGCTCGTCTCCGGTGGCGGCAAGGCCGGTGACGAGGCGATGCTCGAGAAGGCGCGCGAGTCGATGGAAGCCGGGGCGACCGGGCTGATCTTCGGTCGCAACGTCTGGCAGCGCGACCACGACGAGTCCCTGCGGTTCGTCGCGGCGCTGCGCGACATCCTCGCCAAGTACCCGAGCACATGAGCACGACCGAGGTCCGCATCCACGGCCGCGGCGGCCAAGGCGTGGTGACCGCGGCCGAGCTGCTGTCGGTCGCCGCGTTCACCGAAGGGCGGCACGCGCAGGCGTTCCCCAGCTTCGGCTCGGAACGCACGGGCGCGCCGGTCGTCTCCTTCTGCCGGATCGCCGACCGGGTGATCCGCACGCGGGAACCGATCGTGCGGCCCGACGCGCTGATCATCCAGGACGCCACCCTGCTGCACCAGGTGAACGTCTTCGAGGGCCTGAAGCCCGAGGGCTACCTGCTGGTGAACTCCGCGCACAGCTTCGAGGAACTGGGGCTGGGGGAGTTCGTCCGCGGGTTCCGGCGCGAGCAGCTGCTCGTGGTGCCGGCCACCGAGTTCGCGCTCGAGCACCTCGGCCGCCCGATGCCGAACGCGGCGCTGCTCGGCGGGTTCGCCGCCCTGACCGGCGTCGTCGAGCTGCGCTCGGTGATCACCGCGATCTCCGGCCGGTTCAGCGGCGCGAAGGCCGACGGCAACATCGCCGCGGCCACCGCGGCCTACGGGTTCGTGCGTGCGGAACGGGGGGAACTGACTCGTGCTCAGGCAGATTGAAGGATCCAAGGCCGTCGCCGACGCGGTCGCGCTGTGCCGCCCGGAGGTGGTCTGCGCGTATCCGATCTCGCCGCAGACCCACATCGTGGAGGGCCTGGCGGAGCTGGTGAAGTCCGGCGCGCTCGAGCCGTGCGAATTCGTCAACGTCGAGTCGGAGTTCGCGGCGATGTCGGTCGCCATCGGTGCGTCCGCGGCCGGCGCGCGGGCCTACACCGCCACCGCGAGCCAGGGCCTGCTGTACATGACCGAGGCGGTGTTCAACGCTTCCGGGCTCGGCCTGCCGATCGTGATGACGGTGGCGAACCGGGCGATCGGCGCGCCGATCAACATCTGGAACGACCAGAGCGACAGCATGGCGCTGCGCGACGCCGGCTGGATCCAGCTCTACGCGGAGACGAACCAGGAGGCCGCGGACCTGCACGTCCAGGCGTTCCGGATCGCCGAGGAACTGTCGACCCCGGTGATGGTGTGCATGGACGGATTCGTCCTGACCCACGCGTGGGAACAGGTCGACACGCCGGACCAGGAGCAAGTCGACGCCTTCCTGCCGCCCTACGAGCCCCGCCAGGTCCTCGACCCGGCGGAACCGTCGTCGATCGGGGCGATGGTCGGCCCCGAGGCGTTCACCGAGGTCCGCTACCTCGCCCACGCCCGGCTGATGGAAGCCCTCGACCTCGTCCCGGACGTCTCGGACCGCTTCGCGGAGGCGTTCGGCCGCAACTCCGGCGGGCTGACCCGCGCGTACCGCACCGAGGACGCCGACACGATCGTCATCGCGCTCGGCTCGGTGCTCGGCACGCTCAAGGACACCGTCGACGAACTGCGCGAAGCCGGCCTGCGCGTCGGCGTGCTGGGCCTGACCTGCTTCCGGCCGTTCCCGGCCGACGCCGTCCGCGCGGCGGTCGGGCACGCCCGGCACGTCGTGGTCCTGGAGCGCGCCTTCGAACCCGGCGTCGGCGGGATCGTCACGCAGAACGTCGTCGCGGCGGCGCCCGCGACGCACGTCCACACGGTCGTGGCGGGCCTCGGCGGCCGCGCGGTCACCAAGGCCTCCCTGGACGGCGTGCTGCGGGCAGCTGACCGGCTGCCGCCGCTGACGTTCCTCGACCTCGACCGCACGCTGATCGACCGGGAGCTGGGCCGGCTCGCCGCCACCCGGCGCTCGGGCCCCACAGCCGAAAACCTCCTGCGCGACCTCGGTGCGGTCGCCTCACGGATCGGGTGATGACATGGCGGTGACGCCGATCAAGTTCTACCAGACCGGCAGCTTCGCGGTCGGCGGCCGGCTGCTCGGTGCCGACCAGCGCAGCGTGCAGTCCGACCGGCAGCGGATCAACTCGATCGACTGCGGGCACCGCGCCTGCCAGGGCTGCGGGGAGGCACTGGGCGCGCGGTACGCGCTCGACGCGGCCATGCGCGCCACCGGGAACCGGATGGTCGCCGTCAACGCGACCGGTTGCCTGGAGGTCTTCTCGACGCCGTACCCCGAGACGTCGTGGCGGATCCCGTGGCTGCACTCGCTGTTCGGCAACGCACCCGCGGTCGCCACCGGGGTCGCGGCGGCGATGAAGGCCAAGGGCCGCACCGACGTCCGCGTGGTCGGCCAGGGTGGCGACGGCGGCACGGTCGACATCGGCTTCGCGTGCCTGTCCGGGATGTTCGAGCGCAACGACGACGTGCTCTACATCTGCTACGACAACGAGGCCTACATGAACACCGGCGTCCAGCGCTCGGGGGCGACCCCGGCCGCGGCCCGCACGGCGACGACGCCGGCCGTCGGACCGGAGCCCGGCGCCGTGTTCGGGCAGGGCAAGAACGTCCCGATGATCGCGCTGGCGCACGAGATCCCGTACGTGGCGACGGCGACCGTCGCGGACCTGCGCGACCTCGAAGCGAAGGTGACGCGGGCGATGGAGTTCCGCGGCGCCCGCTACCTGCACGTCCTGGTGCCGTGCCCGCTCGGCTGGGGCAGCGCGTCCCACGACACCATCCTGATCGCCCGCCTCGCCAAGGAAAGCGGGCTGTTCCCGGTGTTCGAGGCCGAGCACGGCGAGATCGTCGCGACGTCGAAGATCCGCCGCCGCGTGCCGGTCGAGGACTACCTGCGGCGCCAGACGCGGTACGCGCACCTGTTCGGCGACCGGCCGCGCACCGACGTGATCGCGCGGATCCAGGCGCAGGCCGACCGCAACATCCGCCGCTACGACCTGCTCGGGGAGGACTGAGATGGAGCACGAGAAGCCGTTCGCGATCACGCTCGACGTCGGGTCCAGCCGGGCCAACAAGACCGGCGCGTGGCGCACCGAGCGGCCGGTCTACGTCGACCTGCTGCCGCCGTGCAACCAGGCCTGCCCGGCCGGCCAGGACATCCAGAAGTGGCTCTACCACGCGGAATCGGGGGACTACGAGAACGCGTGGCGGGGGATCATGGCCGACAACCCGCTGCCCGCCGTGCTCGGCCGGATCTGCTACCGGCCGTGCGAGAGCGCCTGCAACCGCGGGCAGCTCGACGAGGCCGTCGGGATCAACTCCGTCGAACGTTTCCTCGGCGACGAGGGCATCAAGCAGGGCTGGACGATCCCCGTCGCGGACCCGTCCGGCAAGCGGGTGCTCGTCGTTGGCGCGGGCCCGGCCGGCCTCTCCGCCGCCTACCACCTGGCCCGGTTCGGGCACGCCGTCACGGTCCGCGACGCGGAGGCCGCGCCCGGCGGGATGATGCGCTACGGCATCCCGCGCTACCGGCTGCCCCGCGACGTGATCGACGCGGAGATCGAGCGGATCCGCGCCATGGGTGTCGTGTTCGAGCAGAACACCCGCGTCACCGATGCCGCGAAGACCATGGCCGACGGTGGTTTCGACGCGGTCTTCCTCGCGGTCGGGGCGCAGGTCGGCAAGCGCGCCTACATCCCGGCCGGGGACTCCGCCCGCGTGCTCGACGCCGTTTCGCTGCTGCACGGCATGGAAGAAGGGGAACGGCCGCTGCTCGGCCGCCGCGTGGCGGTCTACGGCGGGGGCAACACCGCGATGGACGCCGCCCGCACCGCGAAGCGGCTCGGCGCGACCGACGCCGTGGTCGTCTACCGGCGCACGCGTGACCGGATGCCCGCGCACGAGTCCGAAGTGGCCGAGGCCGCCGAAGAAGGCGTCGCGATGCGGTGGCTGTCGACGATCAGCGAGATCGACGGCGAAGGCATCACGGTCGAGAAGATGCAGCTCGACGAATCCGGGTTCCCCCAGCCGACCGGCGAATTCGAGCGGCTCGCCGCCGACAGCGTCGTGCTGGCCCTCGGCCAGGACGCCGATCTGTCCCTTGTGGACGGTCTGGCGGACGTCGAGCACGCGGACGGGGTCGTGCGGGTCGGCCCGGGCCTGATGACCGGGCACCCGGGCATCTTCGCCGGCGGTGACATGGTGCCGTCCGGCCGGACCGCGACCGTCGCGGTGGGACACGGCGCGAAGGCGGCCAGGGAGATCGACGCCTGGCTGCGCGGCGCGGTCGCCACCGAGCCGCCCGCCCCGCGCCCGGCGACGTTCGAGAACCTCAACACCTGGTACTACAGCGACGCCGACCGGACCGTCCGGCCGCACCTCGACCTGTCCCGGCGGGTGTCCACCTTCGACGAGATCAAGGGTGGCCTGGACGCGTCGACGGCCTTGTTCGAGGCTCGCCGCTGCCTGTCCTGCGGCAACTGCTTCGAATGCGACAACTGCTACGGCGTCTGCCCGGACAACGCCGTCATCAAGCTCGAGCCGGGCGACAAGTACGCGATCGATCTCGACTACTGCAAGGGGTGCGGGATCTGCGTCGCCGAATGTCCCTGTGGCGCCATCGAAATGGTGCCCGAGGAATCTTGAACGAGGAGGTAGTCATGCAGGAGAAGCGCTGGCGCGTCGAGCTGATCATCGACGAGAACGACGGCCGGACCCGGGCCACGGCCCGGTTGCACACGGCCGACGACACCCGGATCTCCGGCGTCGGCACGGCCCGGCTCAACCCGGCCGACCGGAACGTGCCCGAGATCGGCGACGAGCTCGCGGCGTCGCGCGCGTTGAGCGACCTCGCGCACAACCTGCTCGAGTGCGCTGCCGGTGACATCGAAGAGCTCACCCAGAAGTCCGTCCGGCTGGATCACTGAGGAGGCAGGCATGCGCATCGTCGTCGTCTTCGAGTCGATGTTCGGCGCCACCGAGCAGATCGCCCGAGCCGTCGCGCAAGGGATGGCCGCCGAGGTGGTCAACGTCGACAACGCGCCGGCGGACCTCACCGGCGTCGACCTGCTCGTCGTCGGCGGCCCCACCCACGTGCACGGCATGAGCCGCGCCGCGACGCGGAAGTCGGCCGCACAGCAGGCAGATCACCCCACCCGGTCGGAGACCGGGGTGCGCGAGTGGCTGGACTCCCTCGGGCCGGTTCCGCAGGGGCTCCCGGTCGCGGCTTTCGACACCCGCCTCGACAAGCCCCGCGTGCTCACCGGCGCCGCGTCGCTCGGCGTCGCGAAGCGGCTGCGCCGGCTCGGGTGCCGCCTGGCGGCGCCCGCCGAGAGCTTCTTCGTCGGCACCGACCCGGCCGACGCCGGCCCCGCGCCCGGTGAGCTGGAGCGCGCCGAGGCCTGGGGCGCGGCGCTCGGCGCGGCCGCGCGCCGGACCGTGTCCTGAGGCCGGTCGTGGACGACGGGGGTGACACGGTCGGTGTCGAGGAGGAGTTCGTGCTCGTGGACCCGCGGTCGGGGGCCACGGCCGCGGCGGCACCGCGAGTCCTGGAGCTGCTGGCGGACGAGCCGGGGGTGATGGCGGAGTTCCTGCGGTTCCAGGTGGAGACGGCGACCGGCGTGTGCCGGTCGCTGTCCGGGGTACGCGCGGACCTGATCCGGCTGCGGCGCCGGCTGGCCGAGGCCGCGGAGCACGCCGGGTGCGTCGCGCTGGCCACGGGCGTGGCCCCGTTCGGCACGGCCTCGCGGGTCACGGCCGATCCGCGCTACCGCAAGCTGGCGGACCGCTTCCCCGCGCTGGTCGGGGAGGCGGGCACGTGCGCCTGCCACGTCCACGTCGGCGTCCCGTCGCGGGCCGCCGGGGTGCGGGTGCTGGCGCGGCTGCGGCCGTGGCTCGGTGCCCTGCTGGCGATCAGCGCCAACTCGCCGTACGTGGACGGGCTGGACTCCGGGTGGGCCAGCGCCCGGTACCCGCTGTGGTCGCGCTGGCCGACGGCCCGCCCGCCGGGCGAGTGGCGCGACGTCGCCGACTACGACGCGGCGGTCGACGGCGCCATCCGCCGCAAGAAGGCGATCGACGCCCGCAGCGTCTACTTCTACGCCCGCCTGTCCCCGCGGCACCCGACGGTGGAGGTGCGGATCGCCGACGTCTGTCTCGACGTGGAGGACGCGGTGCTGCTCGCCGGCCTGGTGCGAGGCCTGGTCGTCACCGCACTCGCCGAGGAACGCCGCGGGGCGCCGCCGCCGCGCGTGCCGGACGCGCTCGTCGAGCGGGCGCTGCGGGCGGCCGCGCGGTACGGCCTCGCCGGCCCGGGCGTCGACGTGCTGACCGGTACCCCCGTGGGCCACGAAGGCCTGGCCGAGGACCTCCTCGCGTACGTCCGGCCCGCGCTGCGGGCGACGGGCGACCTCGAGGACGTCCTGGCCGGCTGGTGCGCGCTCACGTCGCGGGGCGGCGGCGCGGAGCGGCAGCGCGCTCTGCGCGCGATATCGGACACGCCGGCGGAGTTCGCCGGGCGGCTGGCCGCGGTGACGCGGGGCGAAGACCAGGAACGGAAGGCAGCCCGGTGAAGACCACCGCCCACCCCGAGGCGTTCCACTCCCGCCCGGCGACCGAGATCGCCGGGCAACTGGGCGTCGACCCGCAGCAGGGGCTGAGCACCGAAGAAGCCGAAGCCCGGCTCGAGCGCTTCGGTCCCAACGCGGTGACCGCGCCTTCCGGGCCGGGGCCGCTGCTCCGGCTGCTGCGCCAGTTCCACGACCCGCTCATCTACGTCCTCATCCTCGCCGGCGTGGTGACCGCGGCGTTCGGCGGGTACGTCGACGCCGGGGTGATCGGCGGGGTCGTGGTGCTCAACGCGGTCATCGGCTTCGTGCAGGAGTCCCGGGCGCAACGGGCCCTGGAAGCGCTGTCGCGGATGGTGCCGCTCGAAGCCATCGTCCTGCGCGACGGCGCCCTCCGGCGGATCCCGGCCGTCCGGCTCGTTCCCGGGGACGTCGTCGAGCTGGCCGCGGGGGACCGGGTCCCGGCCGACGTCCGGCTCACGGACGTCCGGCTGGCGGAGGTCGACGAGTCGGCCCTGACCGGGGAGTCGGTGCCGGTGCTCAAGTCCGCCGACGCCGTGGTGGAGGAAGCCGTGGTCGCCGACCGGACCGGGTGCGCCTACTCCGGGACGCTGGTGACGCGCGGCTGGGCCCGCGCGGTGGTCACGGCGACCGGTGGCGCAACCGAGCTGGGTGACATCCAGCACCTGGTGGCCACCGCGGAGGTCGTCGCCACCCCGCTGACCCGCAAGCTCGCCCGGTTCTCCCGGCAGCTGAGCGTCGCGATCGTCGCGGTCGCCGTCGCGGCCTTCGCGCTCGGGGTCTTCCGCGGTACGCCGGTGCCCGAGATGTTCACCGCGGTCGTCGCGCTCGCCGTCGGGGCGATCCCCGAAGGACTGCCGGCCGCGGTGGCGATCGTGCTGGCCATCGGCGTGGTGCGGATGTCGCGGCGCGGCGCGATCGTGCGGAACCTGCCCGCGGTCGAGACACTCGGCGGCACCACGGTGATCTGCACCGACAAGACGGGCACGCTCACGCAAAACCGGATGACCGTGACCGCCTTCGCCGTCGCCGGCCGGGTGGTCTCCCCGGCGGAGGCCCGCGAGTGCCTCGTCGCGGGGGTCCTCTGCAACGACGCGCGAATCGGCGAGGGGGACCCGACGGAGATCGCGCTGCTCGAATCGGCGCTCGCCGCCGGGCTGGATCCCGAGGCGATCCGGGCCGCGGCGCCGCGCACGGAAACGGTCCCCTTCGAGTCCGAGAACCGCATGATGACCACGGTGCACGGAGCCGTCGGTTACCTCAAGGGCGCGGTCGAGGAGGTGGCGGCGCGGTGCGCGGACGAGAGCACGCCCGACGGGGTCCGCCCGCTCGACGCGGCCGCGCTGGACCGGGTGCACCGGGAGCTGACCGGGCGGGGCCTGCGGGTGCTCGCGTTCGCCCGGTTCACGCCGGGTTCCGCGCCGACGTTGCTGGGGCTGCAGGCGATGCACGACCCGCCGCGGCCGGAGGCGGTCGCCGCCGTCGCGGCGTGCCGGAGCGCGGGCATCGACGTGAAGATGATCACCGGCGACCACGCGGGGACCGCACGCGCGATCGCCGCCGCCGTCGGGCTGGTGGACACGCCGTCGGCGGCGCGGGTGCTCACCGGCGCCGAGCTGACCGAGCTGCCCGAAGCGGAATTCGACGACGCCGTGGCGGCCACGCAGGTGTTCGCGCGGGTGTCGCCGGGGCAGAAACTGCAGCTGGTGCGGGCGTTGCAGCGGCGCGGCCACGTGGTCGCGATGACCGGCGACGGCGTCAACGACGCACCGGCGTTGCGCCGTGCGGACATCGGCGTCGCGATGGGCCGCAACGGCACCGACGCCGCCCGGCAGGCCGCGGACATGGTGCTGACCGACGACGACTTCGCCTCGATCGAAGCGGCGGTGCGGGAAGGCCGGAGCGTCTTCGACAACCTGCGGAAGTTCATCGCGTGGACGCTGCCGGCCAACATCGGCGAGGGCATGGTCGTGCTGGTGGCGATCGTGCTCGGCGCGACGCTGCCGATCGTGCCGGTGCAGATCCTGTGGATCAACATGACGACCGCGGTGTTCCTGGGGCTCACGATGGCGTTCGAGCCCACCGAGGCCGGCATCATGGGGCGGCCCCCGCGTCCGCCGAAGCGTCCGCTCTTCACCGCCGCGCTGCTGCGCCGGGTCGTGCTCGTGTCGCTCCTGCTCGTGGTGGCGGCTTTCGCGGCCTACCGGGCCGAGCTGGCCGCCGGGCTGTCGCTCGCGGAGGCCCGCACGAGCGCGATCAACGTGTTCGTGGGCGTGCAGGCCGCGTACCTGCTCAGCTGCCGGTCGCTGGACCGGCCGGTGCTGCTCGCCTGGCCCGGCCGCAGCCGGATGTTCGCGCTCGGCGTCGGGCTCACGGCCGGGCTCCAGCTGCTGCTGACCTACGTCCCGGTCATGAACACGTGGTTCCACACGGCGCCGGTCGGCGTGCGCTCCTGGCTGTGGGTCCTGGGTGCGGCCGTCGTGGCGTTCGCCGTGGTGGAGGCGGACAAGCTGATCTGGCACCGGGTGGCGGCCCGGCGGGGGATCAGCTCAGGCCGGGAAGGCGGCGCACTGCGAGCGCGGTGACCGCGGACGTGGTGGCCGCCGAGGATCCCGATCGCGATCGTGGTGGGCAGGCTCTGCCCGGGCTGCCACAGCGGCATGGTCACGCCCAGGAAGACCGCCAGGCCGAGCAGCCACGCACCGGCCGTGGTGGCGATCCAGCGCGCCGAACGGGGAACGGAGCGGCGCAGGACCAGCCATCGGGCGAAGCCGATCGAGCACAGCAGGGCCAGGCCGAGGATCGCCGCGGCCGGCCAGAGGAGCAGAGGGGGGCCAGCTGCGCAGCAGCGCGGCCCCGGTGCTCGGCGTGAGCCCGATGAAGTAGGCGAAGGAGGCCGCCACCGCCGTCGCCGCGCCCGCGTAGCGGCGGCATCGCGCCGACGGTGAAGCCGACGATCGGGGTGTCCGGCGTCAGGCGGACGCGCGGGAAGCGGCCGCCGCCGCGGAAGTGCCGCCACCAGCGCTTGCCGTCCGGGTTCCCGGCCATGACCAGGATCTCCGCGCCTGGCCCGGCGTACTGCACGGGGAACACGACCGGCGTCGACGCGCGGGCCGCCGGATAGCGCAGGGCGCAGAGCCTTCCGTTCAGGAGCGGGGAAAACCCGGACCCGAGCAGGCGGGGGAGCAGCCGGTTCGCGCCGCCCGATCGTCGCCGGTCGCCATCCGTCCAGTACACGTCCGCGCGCTCCCGGCCCGCAGAGGCGAACGCCCGGCGCGGCGCGGACTTCGCCCCCGTCAGCCCGCATCCGGTTCCCGGAGCAGGAAGAAGTAGGCGTAGCGCTCGTCGAGCTCGTTGCGCGGGACGAGGTGGACGGCCTGGGGCGCGAACCCGCACCGCTGTGCGATCCGCCAGAACTCGTCGATCGGGTAGGTGGTCATCTCGGCCAGTCCCCGGCGGTGGGCGCGGCGGCGGGACCGCGTCCGCCACCGGCCGTCCGAGTACTTGACCTGGACCAGGGCCGGCCCGCCCGGCGCCCGGCGGTGGCCCGTGTTTCCCTCGACGGGGGTTCAGAGCCAGTCGCGGCGCTTGAACAGGACGTACAACGTCGTCGAGATGACCAGGATGGCGAGCGTCGAGACCCACACCCCGGACGCCTGGGCGAACCCGGGATAGGGGATGTTCTGGCCGTAGAAACCGGTGATCGCGGTGGGCACGGCGATGATCGCGGCCCAGCTGGTCACCTTCTTCATGATCGAGTTGAGCCGGTTGCCCTGGATGCTCAGCTGCGTTTCGCGGATCGTCGCCAGCAGGTCACGCAGCGACTCCGTCCACTCCGTCACGCGCAGGACGTGGTCGTACACGTCCTGGAAGTACGGCAGCAGGGTGTCGTCGACCGAGCGGACTTCCCGGCGCATCAGGGAACCGACGATTTCCCGCATCGGCAGGGCGAAGTGCCGCAGCCGGCTGAGGCTCTTGCGCAGCCGCAGGGCGCGGCGCTGCAGGTCCGTGACGTCGGTCTGGTCGGCGAAGACCAGGTCCTCGAGCTCCTCGACCTGCTCGTCGAGGGCCTGAAGCGCGTCGAAGTGCCCGTCGACGAGCAGGTCGAGCAGGCCGTGCAGCAGGAAGCCGGTGCCGCTCTTGGCCAGTTCGGGCGTGCTGTCCCACCGCTCGGCGAGGGCGTCGATGTCCGCGGTGTTGTTGCGGTGCAAGGTGACCAGCACGCGGTCGGTGACGAACGCGTCGAGTTCCGAAGCGGCGAGCACACCGTCGCCGGGGTCCAGCCGGACCGCGTAGGCGGCGAGGAACGAGTGGTGGTCGTAGTGGACCAGCTTCGGCCGCTGGTGGTCCTCGTCGAGGACGGCCGAGACGGCGAGCGGGTGCAGGCCGAGTTCGGTGGTGAGCGCGGCCAGGTCCGCGGCGGTGGGGGCGTCGATGTCCAGCCAGAGCGTCACGGCCGGGTCGGCGAGGTGCCGGGTGGCTTCCGCGACGGAGAGGTTCTCCCGCTCGAGGACACCACTGCGGTACAGGCGGCTCCGGCTCGCGGACATCAGCGGTCGGCCGCGGTGGCCAGGCTGGCCCGGCAGGCGCGGACGAGCTGGCGGGTCGCGCGGGTGGCCGGGGTCTCGCCGCAGGACGGGCAGCGCACGGTGACGTCGCCGGCCAGCTGGTCGATCGCGACGTTCAGCGCGCACTCGCACTTGCGGCACCAGCGCGTGCCGGTGACGATGACGACGTGCAGCGGCGACGACACGCAGTCGTGCAGCCAGCGCCGGTGCGTCCGGCAGGTGACGCGCTCCAGCGGGTCCAGACCGTCCTCTTCGGACCGGTCCTCCGCGGTCAGCGTCTGGGCCAAGCGGCGGTCGGAGACGTCGGCGTAGCGGGGGGCGACGAAGTCGGCCGGCCGCAGCGCGAGCCGGTCCCGGCGGTTGCGGCGCGGGGCGATGGGCTCGGACGTCGGCTCGGCAGTCGTCGCCGGGGCGAATCCGCGGGGGGAGTGCTGGCTGTCCATGATGTGCCTCACTTTCGTCTGAACCCAGGTTCCGTCGTACGGGATCTGGCGACGAGGGCCGGACCGCCCCGGTTCGCGGGGCCCGGGGGCCCCGGATCCGGAGGGGACAAGGCCCGTCGGGGTGAGGACTTTCGGACGCCTCGGGGCGCGCGGAAACGCACCGAACGCCACATTGGGTGCGTGGGGCGCACCGAACGCCGCATTGGGTGCGTGGGGCGCACCGAACGCCGCATTGGGTGCAGTGCGCCGCGGCACCGTGCGAACAGCCCGCCAGGACCCGGCTCGCCGCTCACCGCCGGCCGCGTTGGACTACCAGGCTGCCGTCGCCGCGGTGCGGCCGGCAGCGTCCTCAGGCGCCGCGGACGAGGTAGACCGGGCAGGCCGCGTTGTGCAGCAGCGCCTGGCCGGTGGACCCGAGCAGCAGCCCGGGGAACCCGCCGCGGCCGCGGGTCCCCAGCACGACCAGCTGCGCGGTCGCGCTGCGCTCGATCAGCTCGCGGCGCGGGTGGGACTGGACCACGACCTCCTCGACCGCGACGCCTTCGGTGTCGTGGCCGCGGAGCCGCTCGGTCAGCAGCCGGTGCCCGGCGTCGGCGAGGGCGGCCCGGTCCGGCTCGCGGGCCTGGGGTTCGTCGGCGGCCGCGTGGACCACGACCAGCGGGGCGTGGCGCACGCGAGCCTCGGCGAACGCGGCCGTGAGGATCCGCGTGCTCGCTTCGCCGCCGTCGACACCCGCGACGACCGGTCGTTCCGCCGCGCCCGGTTCGTCCCAGGTGTCGCCGCGGACGACGACGGTGTCGCAGGAGGCGTGCGCGCCGACGGCCGAAGCGACCGAGCCGGCGAGGAGGCCGGTGAGCTTGCCGTGCCCGCTCGAGCCGACCACGAGCAGCGACGCCTTCCGGGACGCGTCGATGAGCGCCTGCGCGGCGCGGTCGGGATCGAGCCGGGTGACCACTTCCGGGACGCCTTGGGCGGCCGCGAGTTCCGCCGCGGCGCGCAGGTACCGGCGGCCGCGGATGCGCAGCACGTCCTTCATCTCCTCGGGCGGCGGCACGACGCCGCCGGCCAGCAGTGCGGAGAAGTCGAGGGCGTACACGATCTCCAGTGGCGCGCCGTGCAGGTGGGCGGCGCGCGCGGCCCAGCGGACGGCGTCGAGCGACTCGACGGATCCGTCCACTCCGGTGACGATCGGCAGAACGGGTGCGGTGGTCATCGGCGACTCCTGAAGCGGTTGTGCTCCGACGGTAGGCACGTCATCCGTCCGCCCGCCGCGGCCGGAAGTCACCGGCCGGGAGGACTTCCGGCCGCAGCCGGTGCGCACGCCCGGCCCGCATCCTCGGGCCGTGAACCTCTCCACGGCCCTCCCCGGGCTCGCGCGCCTGCGGCGGTACCGCCGGGCCTGGCTGCGCGGGGACGTCGTCGCGGGAGTCACCGTCGCGGCCTACCTGGTGCCGCAGGTGATGGCCTACGCCGAAGTGGCGGGGCTGCCGCCGGTGGCCGGCCTGTGGGCGTCGATCGGCCCGCTGGCCGTCTACGCGCTGCTCGGCTCTTCGCGCCAGATGTCGGTCGGGCCCGAGTCGACGACCGCGCTGATGACCGCGGCGGTCCTGGCCCCGCTCGCCGCCGGCGACGCCGGCCACTACGCCGCGCTCGCCGCCGTGCTCGCGGTCGTGGTCGGCTGCCTGTGCCTGGCCGCCGGCCTGGCCCGGCTCGGCGTCCTCGCCGAACTCCTGTCGAAGCCGGTGCTCACCGGGTACATGGCCGGCATCGCGGCGCTGATGGTCGCCAGCCAGCTCGGGAAGGTCACCGGGGTGCCGGTCCACGGCGAGGCGTTCCTCGACGACCTCGGCTCGTTCTTCACCCAGCTCGACCGGGTGCACTGGCCGACGGTGGCGCTGGCGGCGGCGGTGCTGGCCGTGCTGTACGCGCTCGAGCGGTTCGTGCCGTGGCTGCCGGGGCCGCTGGCCGCGATGGTGCTGGCCACGGTGGCGGTCGCCGTGCTCGCCCCGGCCGGCTTCGACGTCGTCGGTGCGCTGCCCGCCGGGCTGCCGCCCGCCGTGTCCGGGATCTCCGCCGCCGACGTGGGGCAGCTGATCCTGCCCGCCGTGGGCATCGCGATCGTCGGGTTCTCCGACAACGTGCTGACGGCGCGGGCGTTCGCGGCCCGCCGCGGCGAGGAGATCGACGCCGGCCAGGAGCTGCGGGCGCTCGCGGCGGCGAACGTGACGGCCGGGCTGCTGCACGGCTTCCCGGTCAGCAGCAGCGCCAGCCGCACGGCGCTGGGCGTGGCGGTGGGCAGCCGGACGCAGCTGCACTCGCTCGTCGCGCTGGCCACCGTGGTCCTCACGGTCCTGTTCGCCCGGCCGCTGCTCGCGGAATTCCCGAAGGCGGCCCTCGGCGCGCTGGTCGTCTTCGCGGCGCTGCACCTCGTCGACGTCCGGGAGCTGCGGCGGTTCGCCCGGTTCCGGCCCAGCGAGCTGGTGCTCGCCCTGCTCACCACCGCCGGGGTGCTCGGCCTCGGTGTGCTCTACGGCGTCCTGGCCGCGGTCGGACTGTCCATCCTGGACCTGCTGCGCCGGATCGCGCGGCCGCACGACGGGATCCTGGGCACGGTGCCGGGCCTGGCCGGGATGCACGACGTCGACGACTACCCGGAGGCGACCACCGAACCCGGCCTCGTCGTCTACCGCTACGACGCGCCGTTGTGCTTCGCCAACGCGGAGGACTTCCGCCGCCGCGCGCTCGCCGCGGCCGGCAGCGGCGAGCCGCGGTGGTTCGTGCTCAACGCCGAGGCGAACGTCGAGCTGGACGTCACCGCCGCCGACGCGCTCGACCGGCTGCGGGAGGAGCTCGGCCGGCGGGGTGTCGTGTTCGCCATGGCGCGGGTGAAGCAGGACCTGCGCGACGACCTGGTGGCCGCGGGGCTGGTGGCGAAGGTGGGGGAGGAGCGCATCTTCCCGACGTTGCCGACCGCGGTGCGCGGCTACCGGGACTGGCTGACGAACGCGGGCTGAGCGGGTTCAGCCCGCCTGCTCGTCCACCGGGATGAGCTCGTCGCGCAGCACCGCCGCCACCACGTCGCCGTCGATGGTCTCGCGCTCCTGCAACTGCCCGGCCAGACTGTCGAGGGCCCGCCGGTGCCGGTGCAGCAGCGTGGTCGCGCGGTCCTCCGCGGCGCGGACGAGCCGGGCGATCTCCTCGTCGACGGCCCGCTGGGTCTCCTCCGAATAGGGCCGGCCGAGCAGCTCGGGCCGGGCGTCGTGGCCGTCTGCCGAGCCGTAGCCGACCGGGCCGAGCGACGGCGACATGCCGAACTCCGTCACCATCTTCGCCGCCAGCGCGGTGGCGCCGGCGAGGTCGTTCGCGGCGCCGGTGGAGGCTTCGCCGAACACCACCAGCTCCGCCGCCCGGCCGCCGAGGCGGACAGTGAGCAGGTCGGCCAGGTAGCTCTCGCGGTAGAGGTGCCGCTCGGCCTCCGGCAGCTGCTCGGTGGCGCCCAGCGCCATCCCGGCGGGCAGGATCGTCACCTTCGCCACCGGGTCCGCGTGCTCGCACAGCGCGGCGACCAGCGCGTGGCCGGACTCGTGCACCGCGACCGAGTGCCGCTCCTCCGGCAGCAGCGCGTTCGAGCTGTCGCGCCGGCCCAGCAGCACCCGGTCCCGGGCGGCCGCGAGGTCGGCCGCGGTGAGCACGGTGCGATCGTCCCGGACCGCGTTGATCGCGGCTTCGTTGACGAGGTTGGCCAGGTCGGCGCCGGAGAAGCCGGGGGTGCCGCGGGCGACGACGTCGAGGTCGACGTCCGGGTCGAGGTGCTTGCCGTCGATGTGGGTGGCCAGGATCGCCGCCCGCTCGGCCTGGTTGGGCAGCGGCACGGTGACCTGGCGGTCGAACCGGCCCGGCCGCAGCAGGGCCGCGTCGAGCGTCTCCGGCCGGTTGGTCGCCGCGAGGACGACGACGCCGCTGCTCTGGTCGAAGCCGTCCATCTCGGCCAGCAGCTGGTTGAGGGTCTGCTCGCGCTCGTCGTGGCCGCCGAGACCGCCACCGGTGCCGCGCCGGCCGCCGACCGCGTCGATCTCGTCGATGAAGATGATCGACGGCGCGCGGGTGCGGGCTTCCTCGAACAGGTCGCGCACGCGAGAGGCCCCGACGCCCACGAACATCTCGACGAACGCCGAGCCGGTGATGGACAGGAACGGGACGCTCGCCTCCCCGGCGACGGCCCGGGCGAAGAGCGTCTTGCCGGTGCCGGGCGGGCCGACCATGACCACCCCGCGCGGGCCCTTGGCCCCGGCGGCGGCGTAGCGCGCGGGGTCGCGCAGGAAGCCGATGATCTCGCCGATCTCCTGCTTGACGCCTTCGTAGCCGGCGATGTCGGAAAAGCGCGTGGTCGGGCGTTGCGCCTCGATGATCTTGGCCTTGGCGCGGCCGAAGCCGCCCGCGCCGAGCCCGCCCATCCCGCCGGCCGCCTTCTGCGCGCGCATCCCGGCCCACACGAGGAACCCGAAGAACAGCAGGAAAGGCAGGTAGCCCAGCAACCCCGAGAGCAAGGAGCCGCTCGCCTTCGTGGCGGTGATCTTCACGTTCTTCTCGCGCAGCTTCGACTCCAGCTGCCCCGGGTCCAGCGCGGTCGGGACGCGGCTGGTGAACGTGGCCCCGCCGCGCTGGACGCCGTCGACCGCGCCCTCGTCGTCGATCGTCACCGACTCGACCTGCCCGGCGTCCACTTTGGACAGGAATTCGGTGTAGCTCACCGACGGAGCCGGCGAAGTCCAGAACGCGGGGGCCACGATGGCGGCCAGCGTGAGCAGCATGACCGCGGTGAGCAGCCAGCCGCCGCGGGCCCACTTGGGCGACTCGGGTTTCGACGGGGGCGCGGGCGTGGGCGGCGGGCCGGACCGGGCCGTTCGGGACATGACGCTCGCTCCCAGGAGTCGCGGGTGATCCATTCCCGCCCACGATCGCGGATCGGCGGGCCGGGAAGAAGGGGCGAACGTCCCCGGTCGGGAGGACCACGGGAAGTCGCGGCACGCGCGCGAAGCGGCCATCCTGGCGGGGAACGCCGGTGATCGAGGAGGCCGACCGTGACGAAGCTGCCGACGACGATGACCGCGTGGCGGGTCTCCCGGCCCGGGCCGATGGCTTCGGGCCCCCTGGACCGGTCGACGGTGCCCGTGCCCCGCCCCGCGGCCGGCGAACTGCTGGTGCGGGTGCTCGTGTGCGGTGTGTGCCGGACGGACCTGCACGTCGCGGAAGGTGACCTGCCGGTGCACCGGCCGGGCGTGACGCCGGGCCACGAGGTCGTCGGCGAGGTGGTCGGCGCCGGCGGTGAGGTCACGGGCTTCGCGACCGGTGACCGCGTCGGCATCGCCTGGCTGCGCGGGACCTGCGGGCGGTGCCGGTACTGCCGGCGCGGCCGGGAGAACCTGTGCCCCGAGTCCCGGTACACCGGCTGGGACGCCGACGGCGGCTACGCGGAGTTCGCCGTGGTCCCGGCGGCGTACGCGCTGCCGCTGCCCGGCGGCTACACCGACGACGAGCTCGCGCCGCTGCTGTGCGCGGGGCTGATCGGGTACCACGCCCTGGCCCGGGCGGAAGTGCCCGACGGCGGCCGGCTGGGGATCTACGGCTTCGGCGGCAGCGCCCACCTGACGGCACAGGTGGCCATCGCCCGCGGCGCCACCGTGCACGTGATGACCCGCAGCGCCGAAGCCCGCAAGCTCGCGCTCGAGCTGGGCGCCGCGTCAGCCGGGGACGCCGCCGAGCCACCGCCGGAGCCCCTGGACTCGGCGATCCTGTTCGCGCCGGCCGGCGAGCTGGTCCTGCCCGCGCTGGCAGCGCTGGACCGCGGCGGCACGCTGGCCGTCGCGGGCATCCACCTGTCCGACATCCCGCCGCTGAACTACCAGCAGCACCTGTTCCAGGAGCGTCAGGTGCGCAGTGTCACGGCGAACACCCGGGCCGACGCGCGGGAGTTCCTGGCCTTCGCCGGAGCCCACCACCTGAGCGTCAGCACGGTGCCGTACGCCTTGGCCGAAGCGGACGAGGCGCTCACGGACCTGGCCGCGGACCGGGTGAACGGCGCGGCCGTGCTGCGGGCGACCTGAGGCGACGACCAGCCGGACGGTCACGGCCGTCCGGCCGGGGTCCGCAGGTGCCGGACGGTCGAGACCAGCCACAGCGCCGCGATCAGCCCGACCAGCAGGGCGAGGGTGAGGCCGTCGCCGGTGACGAGGGTGAAGACGGCGCACAGCAGCGCGGCCGTGCCCAGCGGGGCGCTGACCCACCGCGCCGGCCCGGTCCACCGGCCCGCGCCGAGCAGGAAGGCGACCAGCCCGAGCACGAGCGCGGTGGCCGCCATCGCGCGCGCACCGTGCACCCACAGCGCGGTGCCGTCCGGGAAGTAGTCGACGTACAGGGCGATGGTGAGCAGGACCGGTACGGTCGCCACCGCGTCCCGCCATTCGGGTTGCATCACGGGAACCTCCTCCGGCCCACGATGCGCTCGCGGGACGCCCACCCGGGAGCGGCCAAGGACTCCGCGCGGGGTGCCGAAAGTCCTTCGTGCCGGTGGCCGACGACCGCAGCAGCCGGCCGCGGCCCCGACCTACCGTCGGTCCGGATGCGTGGTCCGCGCACCGGAACCCGGAGGAAACACGTCATGAGCGCTACCGGAAACCCGCCGATCGTCGTCGCCGTGGACGGTTCGGAAACCGCCGCGGCGGCCGCGTTGTGGGCGGCCGGGGAAGCAGCCCGCCGGCATGCGTCCCTGCTGGTCTTCACCGCCTACGGCTACGAAGACACCGCGTTCGGCGGCAAGGTGTACCCGCCGTCGGACTGGCTGGCCGTCAAAGAGGCGGAAGCGGACACGCTGCTGCGCCGGACCCGGGCGGCGCTCGAGTCCGCCGTGCCCGGGCTGGACGTCGCCACCGAGGCCAGTGACCGCGGGCCCGTCCCGGGTCTGCTGGAGGTCTCCGAACGCGCGCGAATCCTGGTCACCGGCGAGCCCGTCGGCGCGATCGCGGGACTGTTCAGCGGCTCGCCGGACGTCGACCTCGCCGCGAAGGCGCACTGCCCGGTCGTGGTCGTGCGCGGCTCGGAGAGCGTCGACGGCCCGGTGGTCGTGGGCGCCGACGGCAGCCCGCTGAGCGAAGCGGCGATCGCCTGGGCCTTCGAGGAGGCCTCGGTCCGCAACGCCCCGCTCGTCGCCCTCTACACCTGGCACGACGGCGACACCGCCGGCCTGTTCAGCGACGGCAACGTCGCTTTCCAGGGCGAATCCCTGCGGGACTCGGGCCGACGTCTGCTCGCGCAGCGGCTCGCCGGCTGGCAGGAGAAGTACCCGGACGTCCGGGTCGAGCGCCGGGTCGAGCACGACCGGCCGCGCGACCGGCTGCTCTCCGCGAGCCGCGGCGCCCAGCTGGTCGTCGTCGGCAGCCGGGGCCGCGGTGGTTTCACCGGGCTGGTGCTCGGCTCGACGAGCCAGGCACTGCTGCACCACGCGGCCTGCCCCGTCATGGTCGTCCGTACCGAGAAAGAGGAGTGAACATGAACCCCGGCACGGTGTCCGCGGTGATGACCGCCGACCCGATCACCGTCTCCCCGCAGACGCCGTTCAAGGACATCGCCGAACTGCTCACCGGCAACGGGATCAGCGCGGTCGGCGTGGTCGACAAGACCGGTGCCCTCGTCGGTGTCGTCTCGGAGGCCGACCTGCTCCCGCACCTGTGGGAGGACCGCAAGCCCCGGTGGCGCGACCGGCGGATGGCCCGGAAGGCGAAGGCCTGCCTCGCGAAGGACCTGATGACGAGCCCGGCCGTCACCATCGACGCCGGCGCGACCTTCGCCGCCGCGGCGGCGCAGTTCGCGCGCAGCGGTGTCCGGCGGTTGTTCGTGCTGCGCAACGGGAAGGTGGTGGGCGTGCTGTCCCGCCGCGACCTGATCGCGGTCTTCACCCGAGGTGACGCCGACCTCGAGCGCGAGGTCAGCGAGGGAGTGCTGCGCGAGCGGCTCAACCTGGGGCCGGATCGGGTCCGGGTGGAGGTGCGGGCCGGGATCGTCACGGTCGTCGGCCGCGTCGAGCGGCGCAGCGACATCGACCCGGTGACGCGGCTGATCCAGGAGCTGTCCGGCGTGGTCGAGGTGCGCAACCGCCTGGACTACGTCTGGAACGACGTGGCCTGAGTGCAGCGGAAGGCCTCCGTCCCCAGTGGACGGAGGCCTTCTTCTCGTCTTGTGCGGCAGCAGGAAAGGCCCTTCGGCGGGATGGTCACGCCGAAGGGCCTTGGCCGGCTTTCAGTGGCCGCGCAGCTCGGCCGGGACCGGAAGCCCCGTGCCGTAGGGGTGGGCCAGCGGCCGCAGGACCTCGCCGATCGGGCGGCGCGGGGTCGCCGGGAGCGGGGCCGCGCCCTCCGGCAGGTACCCGACGCGCACGACGAGCTGGGGCTCCAGCGCACCGCCGAGGACGCAGTCGCGCACCAGGCCGCGGGTGCTGGTCAGCTCCAGCGGCTCGGTGACCAGGCAGGACGCGAGGTTCAGCCGGGTCGCGGTCAGCAGCACCGCACTGGCCGCCTCGCCCGCACGGAGCCGGTCGGCCGGTTCGTCGCCCCTGGTGGCCAGCACCGCCAGGAGCGCGCCGTCCGGTTCGGTGGTGTCGGCGAGCTGCGCGTCGGCGAAGTCACGGACCCGCGGTGCGGCGCCGGCCGCCTGGACCGCGTTCTGCGCCGGCACACCGTCGGGGCTGTAGCGCCGGCCGCTCCAGGCCGCGAGTTCGATGCCGTAGTCGGCGTCGGCCCGGTGGAGTTCCTGGGCCGCGACGGCCGCGCCGGTCAACGCCGAGAGCTGCGGAGCGTCGTCCAGGAACCGCAACAGCGCGCCGTGGTCGGTGGCGCTCTTGGCCAGGAAGACCTCGTCCCGCACGAGCAGCGGGCGCGCGGGGAACCGGCGGCGGTCCGACCGGCGCCGGGGAATGGCCGCGGCCAGTGCGACGTCGCCGTCGCGGGTGTCGTGGGGCACCAGCACGATGCGGGCCAGCACGCCGGGCTCGGGCAGCCGTTCGATCTGGGCGGCCCAGCCGAGCGCGGCGGCCGCGACGGTGAAGTGGTGCAGCACGCACCCGCAGCTGACGAGCAGGTCGCGCCCGTCGGGGTCGGTGTGCCGGAGGCGACGGCTGGTGTCGGCGCGCAGCTCGACCGTGCGGCCGCTGAACCGCCAGTCCCACGGCTGGGTGTTGTGCACCGACGGTGCGCGCACAGCCAGTGCGATGGCCGACCTCACCGTGTACGCGTCGGGCAGGTTCTGGTCCATCGCATCCTCCTTGGATCGTTCTGCACCCCATGCTCGTCGTGGCAGCCGCGGGGCCCCAGGGCCGAAGTGCTTCGGGTGCGGGGCCCTCCGGGCCCGCACGGGCCCGGGGGTTGAGGCCCTTGGACTCTTTCCCGGCCGCCGCGAGCGTCCGACGCTGGACGTCCGATCCGTCCCGCCGGGAGGAAACCGTGCCACACCCGAACGATCCCTTCGCCCACGCGGAGAACACCGCCCACACCTGGCTGGCCGTCGTGCGCGACCGCCTCGGCACCGACGACCGGCAGCTCGCGTACCGCGTGCTCCGCGCGTGGCTGCACACCGTCCGCGACCGGCTGACCGTCGAGGCGGCGGCGCACTTCGCGGCCCAGCTGCCCGAACTGCTGCGCGGGGTGTTCTACGAGGGCTGGAACCCGAGCCACGTGCCGACCCGCTACGGCGTTTCCGGCTTCGTCGCGCGGTTCGCCGGCTCCGGCGGGATCACCCGGGCCGAGGTGCCGCCGGTGGCCGCGGTGGTGACGTCGGCGCTCGACGAGCTCTGCTCGCCGGGACAGCTCGACCACGTGCTGACGCTGCTGCCGGAGTCTCTGGTCACCATGCTGACCACCGGCCACGAGGTCCGGCGTGCGGGCTGAGGGCGGCCCGTCGCGACTCCGGGAGGTCGCGCTGCTGGCGGTGGTCCTGGTGCTCGCCGCCGCCGGCGGTGCCGCGTGGTGGGCCGGGGCGGGCACCGCCGCGAACGTCGTGTGGGCGGTGGCGGACGTGGTCACCCTCGGCCCGGCGGTGGTGTGGGTCGCGGCCGACCTGCGGGCCAAGCGGTGGGGCGCCGACCTGCTGGCCGTCCTCGCCCTGGCGGCCACCGTGGCCGTCGGGGAGTACCTGGCCGGGGCCATCGTCGCGGCGATGGTCGCCACCGGGCGGGTGCTCGAGGCCGGCGCGCAGCGGCGGGCCAGCCGGAACCTCACCGCGCTGCTCGACCGGGCGCCGAGCGTGGCGCACCTGCGCACCGCGACCGGGCACGAGACCGTGCCGGTCGGCGAGGTGCGTCCCGGGCAGCTGATCGTCGTGCTGCCGGGCGAGGTCGTGCCGGTGGACGGCGTGCTCCCCGCCGGCGGGACCCTGGACGAGTCGGCGCTGACCGGCGAACCCCTGCCGGTGGCCCGGCCCGCGGGCGACACCGTCCACAGTGGAGTCGTCAACGCCGGGGCCGCCGTCGTGGTGCGGGCGAGCGCAGCCGCCGCCGACAGCACCTACGCCGGTGTGGTGCTGCTCGCCGAAGAAGCCGCGGCCCGCACCGCGAGCGTGGCCCGCATCGCCGACCGCGTGGCGATGTGGTTCCTGCCCGCGTCCCTGCTGATCGCGGCCGTGGCCTGGGCACTGACCGGCGAACCCGGCCGGGCCGTGGCGGTGCTGGTGACCGCGACGCCGTGCCCGCTGCTGCTGGCCGTCCCGATCGCGATCACCGGAGGCATGTCGCGGGCTTCGAAGGCCGGTGTCGTCGTCAAGGACGGCGCCGCGATCGAGGCCCTCGGCCGCGCCACGGTGCTGCTGATGGACAAGACCGGCACCGTGACGCGGGGCCGGCCCGAGATCACCGACGTCATCTGCGCGCCGGGCCACGACGCCGCCGAGGTCCTCGCCCTCGCCGCCGCGGTGGAGCAGTACTCGCCCCACGTGCTGGCCGCGGCCGTGGTGCGGGCCGCGGCTTCGGCCGGCGCCGGCCCGGTCCCCGCCGAGGACGTGTCGGAACAGCCCGGATCCGGTGTCGCCGGCCGGGTCCGCGGCTGCGACGTCCGGGTCGGGCGGCCACCCGCCGAGGCCGGACTGCCCGGCTGGGCGCGCGGTGCGGCCCGCCGGGGGCGGCTCGACCTCGCGTCCGTGCTGTGGGTGGAGGCCGACGGCGAGCCGATCGCCGCGCTGCTCGCGAAGGACCCGATCCGGCCGGACGCCGCGCGCACGATGCGGCGCCTGCGCTCCGCCGGGATCGGCCAAGTCCGGCTGCTCACCGGCGACCGCGTCGACAACGCGCGGGAAGTGGCCGCGATGCTCGGCCTCGACGACGTCCACGCCGAGGTGACGCCCGCGGAGAAGCTCCGCGCGGTCGAAGCCGCGAGCGCACAGGGGGTGACCGTGATGACCGGGGACGGCGTCAACGACGCGCCCGCCCTGGCCGCCGCGGACGTCGGCGTCGCCCTCGGCTCGCGGGGTGCCACCGCGGCCGCGCAGGCCGCCGACGCGGTGATCCTCGACGACCGGCTCGACCGGCTCGCCGACGCCGCCGAGATCGCCCGCCGCTCGCACCGGATCGCCGTGCAGAGCGCGGTGGCCGGGACGCTGCTGTCCGTCGTGGCCATGCTCGCCGCGGCCTGGGGTTTCCTGGTCCCGGTCGCCGGGGCCCTGGTCCAGGAGGCGATCGACGTCGCGGTGATCCTGAACGCGCTGCGCGCGCTGGGCGGCCCGAAGATCGGCGGCCCGGCGCCGGCCGCGCTGGTGCGGCGGTTCGAGTCCGAGCACGAGCGGCTGCTCCCCGCGCGAACCGCGGTCCGGCACGCGGCCGACGCGCTGGCCGAAGGAGCGACGGCCGCCGCGGACGACGCCGTCCGCACGGCCGCCCGGCTGCTGACCGAACAGGTGCTGCCGCACGAAGAAGCCGAGGAGACCGAGCTGTACCCGGCGCTGGCCCCCGCGCTCGGCGGGCCGGAGGGAACGGTCACGATGAGCCGCGAGCACGCCGAGATCGGCCGGCTCGCCCGCCGGGTGCAGCGGCACCTGGAGGAGGCGCCCGACGGGATCCAGCCCGACCAGGTCGACGACCTCCGTGCCACGCTCTACGGGCTGGACGCCGTGCTGACCCTGCACTTCGCGCAGGAAGAGGAAGCGTACTTCACGCTCCCGTCGGCGTGAGCCGGGCGCCGCAGGAGGGACCGGGCCCGCGCAGCCTCGGCCGGGGGAGTGCGCCGGTTCGCGGGTCGGCCACGGTGGACCGCGCCACCCCACTAGTGCGGCGCGTCTGAGGTTCGCTGACAGCGGCCCGGCCCTGCGCGCCAAGGTGGCGTCGGGGCATCGGACCCGGATCTGCCGAGCGTCGCGGCGGCTGGTCCGGCGACATGAATGAGTCATTCATGTCGCCGGACGAGGTGAATGGGTCATTCACTGCTGCGCGGCCGGGGCCTGCACGGGCCGGGCTCTCATGCAACGCGCGACACTAGACGGTCGGCCGCCGCGCTTCGGTCCCGAGCACGGCCAGTTCGAGCGTGCGGGCGATGTCGCCCGGGCTCACGACACCGGCGAGCACGCCGTTCTCGACCACCAGCACCAGGTCCTGCCCCGGCCGGGCACCGGTCCGCGACAGGACCGTCGTCAGCGGGACGTCGGGCCCGGCGACCAGGCAGAGCGGCGGCTTGACGCAGACGTCCTCGACCCGGGTCGAGGTGCGGGCCTGCTCCGGCACCCGGGCCAGCGCGGCCAGGCTGACGACCCCGACCGGGCGGCCGTCGAACGAGACGACCGGGAAGGTGCGCTGCCGGCAGGCGGCGGCCTGTTCGACGAACGCCTGCACGGTGAACCAGCCCGGCGCGGTCACCGGGTGCGGGGTCATGACCTGGCCGAGCCGGATCCGGCCGAGCACCTCGCGCGCGGGGCCGGCCGCGAACTCGGCGCGGGCGCTGAAGCCGAGGAACCAGCCGATACCGACCAGCCACAGCCCGGCGAAGCTGCCGAACCACAGCAGCTCCACCAGTCCGGCACCGGCGAGCAGCAAGCCGAGGACGCTGCCCGAGCGGGCGGCCGCGGCCTGCGCCCGCCGCTTGTCGCCGGTGAGCTTCCAGATGATGGCCTGGAGGACCCGGCCGCCGTCCAGCGGCGCGCCGGGAAGCAGGTTGAACACCGCCAGGACGAGGTTCGTCCAGCCCAGCCAGGTCAAGGCGACGACCACGACGGCGGGGACGGCGGCGGGGAGGAGCAGGCCGAGGCCGAGGAACGCGCCGCCGGCCAGCAGGCTCGCCAGGGGACCGGCGACGGCGACCGCGAACGCCGTGCCGGGGCTCGGCAGCTCGCCGGACATTTCCGTGCTGCCGCCGAACAGCCACAGCGTGATGCGGTCGACGGCGACGCCCCGGCGCCGCGCCACGAGCGCGTGGCTGAGCTCGTGCGCCAGCAGGGAGGCGAGGAACACCACGGCGCCGGCGATGCCGGTCGCCCAGTACACGAGCGCGGACTGTCCCGGCACGGCCTCCGGCAGCAGGGACTGCGCCAGCAGCTCGGCCAGCAGGGCCATGATCAGGAGCACGGACCAGTGCGCGCCGACCCGGACACCGGCCGGGCGCCCGAGCGGGAAGGTGGCTTGCATCCTCCGACCGTCCTCCCCCGAGCGGGCGCGCGCGAGGGCCGCAGCGCCTCCGGCGAAAGGACCAAAGGCCCCGGCCGCGCCGACGTCCGGCCGCAGACCGCGGGGGTGCCGGTTTCGTAGCGTCGGGGTATGGCCCAGAAGAGGAAGGCGCGGATCCCGCGCCCGGTCTACGAGCGGGAGCTGCTGCGGCTGCAGGCCGAGCTGGTCAGGCTCCAGGAGTGGGTGCGCCACGAAGGGGCTCGCCTGGTCGTGGTGTTCGAGGGGCGCGACGCCGCCGGCAAGGGCAGCACGATCAAGCGCGTCACCGAGCACCTCAATCCGCGGGTCGTGCGGATCGCGGCGTTGCCGAGCCCGACCGAGCGGGAGCGGACGCAGTGGTACTTCCAGCGCTACATCGAGCAGCTGCCCGCGGCGGGCGAGATCGTGCTGTTCGACCGCAGCTGGTACAACCGCGCCGGCGTCGAGCGGGTGCTGGGGTTCTGCACCCCCGAGGAGCACCGCCGGTTCCTGCAGCAGTGCCCGATCTTCGAACGCCTGCTCGTCGACGACGGCATCCTGCTGCGCAAGTACTGGTTCTCGGTCAGCCTCGACGAGCAGGAACGCCGGTTCCGGGCCCGGATCGACGACCCGATGCGCCGCTGGAAGCTCTCGACGATCGACCTGCAGTCCGTGACGCACTGGGAGGACTACTCGCGGGCGAAGGACGACATGTTCGTCCACACCGACACCGCCGAATCGCCGTGGTACGTGGTGGAAAGCGAGGAGAAACGACGCGGGCGGCTGAACATGATCGCGCACCTGCTTTCGAGCGTGCCCTACTACGAGGTGCCCCGCCAGGCGGTTTCGCTGCCGCCGCGCCCCGAATCGACCGGCTACTTCCGGTCGGACCGGCGGCTGCAGACCTACGTTCCCGACCACGCGGCGAGCCTGCTGCCGCGTTGAACCGAGGAGGAAGACGATGGACGACAAGGAAAAAGCGGCCATCGAGGCCGAGGCCCGCCGGGACGTCGCCGAGCGCGGCCGCCGTGGCCCGAAGCTGGGCCGCTACCTGCACGCGGCCGAACACCGCGCGATCAAGGAAAACGAAGAGGACGTCGTCCCGGCCGCCGAGGACGAGCCGCGGCGGCCGGCGGAGGAACGTCAGTCCTGATCGGACCGCGCGTAGGCCGCGAGCGCCCGCTCCCGGGCGTTCGCGGCCACCGTGCGGACCAGGGCCGTGTGGAACGACGCGATCGCGGGCCGCGAAACGCGCCAGAAGCGGCGGAACTTCAGCCAGCTCTCCGGGTCGGTCATCGCGAACCTCGTGTGCACCGTCAGCAGCGTGCGGTGCGGGCCGTACGGCACGGCCGACACGGCCATGACGATCTTGCCGTAGCCGGGTTCGCCGAACCCGGCGAAGTCTTCGGCCCCGACGCGCCGCCACGGGATCACCGGCTTCCAGAACTTGCCCGCGACGCCCAGCGCGAACTCGCTGCCCGGCCGGTCGCCGAGCAGGACCCACTCCGAGCCGGCGTCGAGGTCGTCGGGGGTGAGCCGGGTCGGCTGCCGTGGCGGGCCGTGCCGCCGGTTGCGCCACCGCTGGGGCAGCATGCGCACCCAGCCGGCGACGGACACGATCCCGCCGCGGACGTCGGTGAAGTCGAGGGCACGCGCGGCGGCGTAGGTCTCCTTCACCGGCGCGTCCACGATGGCGGTGCGCACCAGCTCGAAGTGCGGGTGCGGGAGGAAGTGGTCGATCAGGAGGTCAGGTCCGGTCATCGTTCCAGCGTCGGCGAACGCCGCCCGGCAGGCAGGCGGATTTGGTCCCCGGTGAAAGGGACTTCGTGCTCTGACCGGCGAGTACGCGCCGCGCCATGCTGGGCCGCGAGCACACCGCGACGGCAGGAGGACCCGATGAGTGCAACCGCGACCCGGCCGGTCGTCGCCGGGGTCGACGCCTCGGCCGTTTCGTTCGCCGCGATCCGCTGGGCCGCCATGGAAGCGGCGCACCGGGACACGACGTTGCGGCTGCTGCACGCCTGTGTCTTCGAAGCGGTGCCGCCCCGGGCGCACGACGAGTCGGAACTGCTGCTCGAGCACGTCCACCGCGCGCTCCGCCGCGGCGCCGAGATCGCCCGCGAAGCGGCTCCGGGAATCCAGGTCGAGACCCAGGTCCGGCTCGGGCTCGCCGTCGACCTCCTGCTGGCCGAGTCGGCTGACGCCGGCCTCGTCGTCCTGGGGTCCCACGGCCTGGGCGGCCTGCGGGGCGCCCTGATCGGCTCGGTGGCCCTGCGGGTCGCCGCCGGGGCCGCTTGCCCCGTGGTGGTCGTGCGGGGGCACTCCCGACCGGGCGGTCCCGTGGTCGTCGGGCTGGACCCGACCGGGGCGGGCGAGCACGCCCTGCGGTTCGGTCTCGAGGAGGCCGCGGCCCGCCGGGCGCCGGTGCTCGTCGTGCACGCCTTCCACGGCGACGACGAGGCCGCCGAACAGCGGAACCTGGAAACGCACGTCGAGAGCTGGGCCCGCAAGTACCCGGCGCTGGAGATCACCGCACAGGCCGTGCGGGACCGGACTCCTTCGCGTGCCCTGCTGCACGCCGCCACCGACGCCCGGTTGATCGTCGTCGGCACCCGAGGCCGCGGCCCGGTCGCCGGCGGGGTGCTGGGCTCGACCGGGAACGCCCTGCTCGCGCACGCGACCTGCCCGGTCGCGGTCGTGCACTGAACCGAAGTGAGGAACCGCCATGAAGGCACGCGACATCATGACGAGGCCGGTCGTGCGGGTCGGCCCGGGAACGCCGGTCCGCGAAGCCATCGTGATGCTCACCGAGCACTGCGTCGCCGCCCTGCCGGTGGTGGGGGCCGAGGACGCCGTGCTCGGCATGTTCACCGAGGCCGACGCGCTCCGCAGCGGCGTCGCCGGGGAAGGCCCGGCGCCGCACGTGCTCGTGGGCTCGGTGATGACCACGCCGGCCAAGACCGTCGGCCTCGACACCGACGTCACCGAGATCGCCCGGCGGATGCTGGGCGACCGCCTGCGCAGCGTCCCGGTGGTCGACGACGGCGTGCTCGTCGGCATCGTCAGCCGCCGCGACATGCTCAGCCCGCTGGTGCGCCAGGACGATTCGATCGCTTCGCACCTCAACGCGCTGCTGACCGACTACGCCGGTCACCGCGACCGCTGGACGATCTCCGTCACGGGCGGCATGGTGACCATCCGCGGCGCCTTCACCGACGAGGCCGAGCGGCGCGTGGTGACCGCACTGGCGAAGACCGTCTACGGCGTCGTCGGCGTGGAGCTCTGGGAAGAAGCGACGGTGACGACATGAAGGTCCTCGTCGCGGTGGCCACCCGCCACGGCGCCACCAGGGAGATCGCCGAGAACGTCGCCAACGCGGTCGGCTCCGCGCTGACCGAGGCCGGGGCGGCGTCGCTGGTCGAGGTCCGCGACGCCGGCCTCGTCCACTCGGTCGAGGGCTTCGACGCCGTGATCATCGGCAGTGCTGTCTACATGGGACACTGGCTGGAACCGGCGCGCAAGCTCGCCGAGTCCTTTTCGGACGAACTCCGCCGGGTGCCGGTCTGGCTCTTCTCCAGCGGTCCGATCGGTGAGCAGCACAAGCCGGCCGAAGCGCCGGTCGTGGTCGAGGACCTGGTCCGGCGGCTCGGGGCCCGCGGGCACCGGCTGTTCGGCGGGAAGATCGACCGGCACGCACTGCACTTCCCGGAACGCGCCGTCGTGACGGCTCTGCGCGTCGCGGACGGCGACAACCGGGACTGGCCCTCGATCCGCGCGTGGGGCCGGGACATCGGTTCGACACTGGCCCAAGTCGTGAGGAGCGCGTCATGACCACCCCGAGGACCTACCCCGTCCGGGTCGAAGCGACCCTCGACGAGCCGCTCTCGCGCTGGCTGTGGCTGGTCAAGTGGATCCTGGCGGTGCCGCACTACCTCGTCCTGGCGTTCCTGTGGTTCGCCTACCCGTTCGTCACGATCGCCGCGTTCTTCGCCATCCTGGTGACCGGCCGCTACCCGCGCCCGCTCTTCGAGTTCACCTCCGGCGTGCTGCGCTGGAGCTGGCGGGTGCAGTACTACTCCTACGCCGCGCTCGGCACCGACCGGTACCCGCCGTTCACCTTCGCCGACGTCCCGGACTACCCGGCCCGGCTCGAAATCGCCTACCCCGAAAAGCTTTCGCGCGGGCTGGTGCTGGTGAAGTGGTGGCTGCTGGCCATCCCGCACTTCATCGTCGTGGGCCTGTTCGTGGGCGGCGGCAGCTGGCTGGTGTTGCGCGCGGGCGGTGGTGACGACACCTTCAACTGGGCGGCCGGTGGGCTGGTGGGCGTGCTGGTCCTGGTCGCCGGGGTGGTGCTGCTGGTCACCGGCCGCTACCCGCGGCCGATCTTCGACTTCGTGCTCGGCATGGACCGCTGGGTGCTGCGGGTCGCGGCCTACGTGTCGCTGATGACCGACGAGTACCCGCCGTTCCGCCTCGACATGGGCGGCGCCGAGGCCGGCCACGAACCGCCGCACCCGCAACCCCACGCGCAGCCCCACCCGGTCCCGACCGGGAGCTGGACCGCCGGGCGGATCGTCGCCGTGGTGTCCGGGGCCGTGCTGGTGCTCGGCGCGATGGGGCTGCTGACCGGCGGCGGCGCACTGCTGTGGGCCGACCGCACCCAGCGGGACGCCGACGGCTACCTGAGCGCGTCGACCACCGTCGTCGCGAGCGGCTACGCCGTCGCGACGGATCCGGTGCAGGTGCAGGGGCTCGCCGGAGCGCCGAACTTCACGGCGGTCGTCGGCGACGTCCGGGTCCGGGCCACGAGCGTGGACGGCCGCCCGGTCTTCGTGGGCATCGGCCGCTCCGACGCCGTCGCGCAGTACCTGGCCGGCACCGAGTACACGACGCTCGGCGGTGCCGATCGCCGCACCGGCGACCGGATCCACCCGGGCGGCGCCCCGGCCGTCCCGCCCGGCGACGCCGGGATCTGGGTCGCGAACGCGTCCGGCGCGGGTACCCAGAGCATCGGCTGGCCGGTGCTCGACGGGCAGTGGACCGCGGTCGTGATGAACGCCGACGGCTCGCGCGGGGTCTCCGTGCGTGCCGAAGCCGGGGCGACCGCGCCGGCGCTCGGCTGGATCGCCTTCGGCCTGCTGGTCGCCGGCGTCGTGGCGCTGGCCGCGGGCGCCCTCCTGATCGGGGTCGCCGCCAACCGCGCCTCGCGGCGGCCGGGCGCTCCGTCCGCCCCTGAACCGTCCACTGTGGATACGTGAGAAAGGGAAGACCATGCACGCGAAGCCGGGCGATTGGCTCGTCATCAAGGGTATCCGGGTCGACGCACCCGAGCAGCGGGGCCGGATCATCGAGGTCCACTCGGCCGACGGCACGCCCCCGTACGTCGTCCGCTGGACGGCCGACGACCACGTGTCGACGGTCTTCCCCGGCCCCGACGCGGTCGTGCTGACCGCCGACGAGGAGCAGGCCGAAGAAGAGCGGGCCCGCACCCGCTTCGGCCGGGTCCAGCGGACCATCCACGAGGAGGACAGCCATGCCCGGCTTCCTTGAGGGCGCGATCGTCGCCGGGGTCGACGGCTCGTCCTCGGCGGTGGCGGCCGCGGTCTGGGCCGGCGCCGAGGCCCGCCGCCGCGACCGCCCGCTGCGCCTGGTGCAGGTCTACGCCCTGCCGCAGGTGAAGGCCCCGGTCGCGTTCGGCACCCAGGAACAGGTCCGGGCCGGGCTGGCCGAGCGGGCCGAAGCCTGGCTCGCCGAGGCGCGGAACGCGGTCCTGGCCGAGCACCCCGGCCTGGACATCACCACCGCCGCCCGGGAATGGAGCCCGGTCACCGCGCTGACCCAGGAGTCGCGGCACGCCGAATTGATCGTGCTGGGCTCGCGCGGGCTCGGCGGGTTCACCGGCCTGCTCGTCGGCTCCACCGCCGTTTCGGTGGCGGCGCACGCGCACTGCCCGATCGTCGTGGTCCGCGGCCGCACCCCGCACGACCCGCCGCCGGTCACCGGGCCGGTGGTCGTCGGTGCCGACGGCTCGCCCGACAGCGACGCCGCACTGGCGTTCGCCTGCGAGGAAGCGCGACTGCGCGGCACCGGGCTCGTCGCGGTGCACACCTGGAGCGACGTCCTCGCCGACGGCATGCTCCGGCCGCACCCGATGCAGGAGGACCCGGCGGAGATCGAGAAGGAGGAACGGGACAAGCTCGCCCAGCAGGTCTCCGGCTGGCAGGTGAAGTACCCGGACGTGGCGATCGACATCGAGGTGACGCGCGGGCGGCCCGTGCGGACGCTGCTGGAACGCGGCGAGCACGCCCAGCTGATCGTGGTCGGCTGCCGTGGCCGTGGCGGGTTCACCGGCATGCTGCTCGGCTCGACGAGCCAGGCGCTGATCGCGCACTCGCCGTGCCCGGTGGCGGTCGTGCGGCCCCAGCGGACCGGGAGCGGGGCGTGACCACCCTGCGGACCCGCGCCACGATGCGCCTGCTGGCCGCGTTCGAGACGTTGTTCGCCGTGAGCGCGCTGTACGGCGGGATCTCGCTGATCGCCGGGGCGCCGGGGTTCACGATGCCGGTGGAGTGGCTGGCGCCGCTCGGCCTGACCAGCTGGGTGCTGCCCGGGATCGCGCTCGTGCTCGTCGTCGGCGGGACGCTGGCCTGGGCGTCGGTGTTCGCCTGGCGGGCCGACTTCCGCGCGCCGGGTGCCGCGCTGGCCGCCTGCGCGGTGCTCACCGGCTGGCTGGCGATCCAGTTCGGGCTGATCGGCGTGCGCGTCCCGGTCCAGTGGGTGACCGCGGGGCTCGTGGTCGTGCTGTTCGGGCTCGCGCTGCTTGCCCGGCACCGGCTGGCGGAGCCATGACCACGACGATCGCGGACACCGTGTTCTTCGACACGGACGGCCTGCGCCTGCTCCGAAACGGCCTGGCGTTGAGCGTCCGGTCCGGCCGGTGGCGGCTCGACACCCCGGACGGGCCGGTGTGCCACTCCGGATCGGAGTCCAGTGTGCCGCCGGCCCTGTCCGGGCTGGTGCGGGCCTACACCCGCGACGACGAGCTGGTGCCGGTCGCGAACCTCGACGGCGGTGGCGTCGCCGAGCTGCGCGCGGCGCTGGGGAGCCGGATCGCCGCGCCGCCGCGGCCGCCCGACGGCTCGGCTCGCGCCGTGGTCCTGGCGTACGTCCGCGCGCAACTGGCCGCGCTGGCCGCCGCCGACCTGGCCGTCCGGCAGGGCCGGCCCGACGCCGTGCACCGGATGCGCGTGGCCGCGCGACGGCTGCGGGGCGTTTTCTCCGCGTACGCGAAGGTGCTGGGCGGGCGCAAGCTCCTGCGGGAGGTCAGTGGCGCGTTGCGCTGGCTCGGCGGCGAACTCGCCCCGGCCCGCGACACCGAGGTCCAATGGGCGCGCTCGCGCCCGTGGGCGGACGAGCCTTCGGACGCCTACTTCGCGGCTCTCGCGGAGGAAGCCGAAACCCGGGCGCTGCGCGCGCTCGACAGCCGTCGCTACGTGCAGCTGCTGAACGCGCTGGACGTGCTCGAACTGGTGCTGAGCGAAGAGCCGCGGTACCGGTGGGGCAAGGCGGCCCGTCGTCCCGCCGCGAAGGTGCTGCCCCGCCTGGCCCACGTCGTGGCCGCGGAGGTCGACGGCCGGGTGGCCCGGGTGGCCGCGCTGCCCGCCGGGCCGGACCGCGACCGCGCCGTCCACGACGTGCGGAAGGCCGCCAAGCGCCTGCGGTACGCGCTGGAGGCCGCCGGCGCGAAGGTCGCGTTGCACGAGTTCCAGGACCTGCTCGGCGAGTTCCAGGACGCGGTCGTCGCCCAGGCGCACCTGCGCGAGCTGGGCGTCCGGGAAGGCCCGGTCCACGACGGCGAGGCCGCCGCGGCCGCCCACTGCGCCGAGGCCCTGCCGGGGGCCTGGCACGCGCTGCGGAAGGACCTTCGTCCTTTGTGGACGTGAGTCCGCGAAGGGACGTAAGTCCCCGCGACCGGTGACCGACGCCAGCGGTGACCCGGGTCCCGCCTTCCTAGGTTGGGAGGCGACACGAAAGGAACATCCGATGCGCGCACGCGACCTGATGACCTCGCCGGTGATCACCGTGCACCCGTGGACGTCCGCCAAGGAGGCGGCCGAGCTGCTGTCGATGCACGGCTTCACCGCCCTTCCCGTGGTCGACGACGACGACGAGCTGATCGGCATCGTCACCGAAGCCGACCTGATCCGCGGCCGGGTCCCGGTGGACCCCCGGCACGCCCACGAGCACCACGAAGCCACCGTCGCGGGCCGGGCGGTCCAGGACGTGATGACCAGCCCCGTCACCGCCATGAGCACCGGCACCGACATCGCCGACCTGTGCCAGGCGCTGGTGGACGCCCGGATCCGGGCGATGCCGATCGTCGACGGCTCGACCGTCGTCGGCATCGTCACCCGCGGCGACGTCGTCCGCGTGCTCGCGCGGGACGACACCGACATCGCCCGGGACGTCAAGCACCGGCTGGAGATCTACGGCGGCAGCGGCCGCTGGAAGATCGCCGTCCGCGACGGCTACGTCCACATCGTCGACCAGTACGACGACGACACCGACCGGCACGTCGCCAAGCTGCTGGCACTCGCCGTGCCCGGCGTCGTCGCCGCCGAAGCCGCCTACGCGGGTGAGGAGCAGAACCGATGAGCACCACCGAACCGAGGATCACCGTCGGCGTGGACGGCTCGGCGGGCTCGACCGCCGCCGTCGCCTGGGCGGCGAAGATCGCTTCCCTGCGCCACCTGGAACTCAGGATCGTGCACGGGCTGCAGCTGACCGGCCTGTACTACGGCGGCGGCCTGCCCGGCGCCAGTGCCGAAGCGCTGTTCGACGCCATCAGGGCCGACGGCGAGCGGGTCGTCGCCGACGCCCGGAGCCTCGCCGCGTCCGTCGACAAGGACCTCGTGATCGGGTCGGAGCTGCCGAACGAACCGCCCGTGCCGATGCTGATCGACGAGTCGCGGCACGCCCGGCTGCTCGTCGTGGGCCGGACCGGGACCGGGGGCTTCACCGGGATGCTGGTGGGCGGCACCGCGGCCACGGTCGCGAGCCACGCCCACTGCCCGGTGGCGATCGTCCGCGGCCGGCACGATTCGACCGCCGTGCCGGACTCCGGCCCGGTCGTGGTCGGCATCGACGGCAGCCCGAACAGCGAGCAGGCGCTGGCGATCGCGTTCGAGGAGGCTTCGCTGCGCGGCGCCCCGCTGGTCGCGGTGCACGCCTGGAACGACATCACCTACGAGGACACGCGCGGCACGGCCCGCATCCTGACCCAGCCGGAGACCCTGGAAGAGGGCGAGCAGCGGCTGCTCGTCGAGCGGCTGGCGGGCTGGCAGGAGAAGTACCCCGACGTCGAGATCAGCCGGAAGCTGGTCCGCGACCGGCCACGGCACGTCCTGCTCAAGGAGAGCGAGACCGCGCAGCTGGTCGTCGTCGGCAGCCACGGCCGTGGCGGCTTCACCGGGATGCTCCTCGGCTCGACCAGCCAGGCGCTGGTCCAGCACGCCCAGTGCCCGGTGCTGGTCGTCCGCCCGGAGCGGAAGAAGTGACCGCGCTCGACGCCCGGCCCGCGGTGCTCGGCAGCACCGAGCTCGCCCAGGTGGACGCTCTCTGGCGGGCCGCGAACTACCTCGCGGCCGGCCAGATCTACCTGATGGCGAACCCGCTGCTGCACGAACCGCTGCGCCCCGAGCACGTCAAGCCGAGGCTGCTCGGGCACTGGGGGACCTCACCCGGCCTCAACTTCGTCTACGCCCACCTCAACCGGGCCATCCTGACCCACGACCTGAACGCCATGTTCGTCACCGGCCCGGGCCACGGCGGCCCGGCGCTGCTGGCCAACACGTGGCTCGAAGGCAGCTACACCGAAGCGTGGCCCGAGGTCACGCAGGACGCCGACGGCATGCGGGAGCTGTTCAAGCAGTTCTCGTTCCCCGGCGGCGTGCCCAGCCACGTCGCCCCGCAGGTCCCCGGCTCGATCCACGAAGGCGGCGAGCTCGGCTACTCGCTCGCGCACGCCTACGGGGCGGCGTTCGACAACCCGGGTCTCCTGGTCGCTTGCGTGATCGGGGACGGCGAGGCCGAGACCGGCCCCCTGGCCACGTCCTGGCACGCCAACAAGTTCCTCGACCCGGTCCGCGACGGCGCGGTCCTGCCGATCCTGCACCTCAACGGCTACAAGATCGCCAACCCGACGGTCCTGTCCCGCATCGCACCGGCCGAGCTGGACGCGTTGCTGCGCGGGTACGGCTACGAGCCGATCTACGTCGAAGGCAGCGACCCGGAGACGATGCACCAGGCGATGGCCGCCGCGCTCGACTCGGCGGTCGCCGACCTCGCGGTGATCCGCCGCCACCACGACCGGCCGGCGTGGCCGATGATCGTGCTGCGCAGCCCCAAGGGCTGGACCGGTCCGTCCGTGGTGGACGGTCTGCCGGTCGAGGGCACCTGGCGCTCGCACCAGGTGCCGCTGGCCGAGGTCCGGCACAACCCGGACCACCTGCGGCAGCTGGAGCAGTGGCTGCTTTCCTACCGGCCGGAGGAGCTGTTCGACGACCACGGCCGCCCGGTCGCGGACGTCACGGCGCTGATCCCGGCGGGGGAGCGCCGGATGGGCGCGAACCCGAACGCCAACGGCGGCATCCTGCTGCGCCCGCTGACACTGCCGGAGACCGCGGCCCACGCCGTCGGCGTCCCGGCCCCGGGCGCGACCCTGGCGGAGCCGACCCGGGCGCTGGGCCGCTTCCTGCGCGACGTCTTCGCGCTCAACGCCGACCGGGCGAACTTCCGCCTGTTCGGTCCCGACGAGACGGCGTCCAACCGGCTCGACGCGGTCTACGACGTCACCGGCAAGCAGTGGCAGGCCGCGGTCGAACCGGTCGACGAGCACCTGTCCCCGGACGGCCGCGTGCTCGAGGTGCTCTCGGAGCACCTGTGCCAGGGCTGGCTGGAGGGCTACCTGCTGACCGGGCGCCACGGGCTGTTCAACTGCTACGAGGCGTTCGTGCACATCGTCGACTCGATGGTGAACCAGCACATCAAGTGGCTGCGCGTGCACCGGCAGATCCCGTGGCGGCGCCCGGTGGCGTCGCTGAACTACCTGCTGACCTCGCACGTGTGGCGCCAGGACCACAACGGCTTCTCGCACCAGGACCCGGGGTTCGTCGACCACATCGCCAACAAGAGCTCGGAGGTCGTGCGGATCTACTTCCCGCCGGACACGAACACCCTGCTCGAGGTCGCGGCGCACTGCCTGCGCAGCCGGGACTACGTGAACGTCGTCGTGGCGGGCAAGAACGACAGCCCGAACTGGCTCGACGCCGAACAGGCCGCGCTGCACTGCGCCCGGGGCGTGAGCATCTGGGAGTGGGCCAGCACGCACACCGACCGGGAGCCGGACGTCGTCCTGGGCTGCGCGGGCGACGCCCCGACGCTGGAAGTGCTGGCGGCGGCGAAGATCCTGCGGGAAGAACTGCCGGAGCTGGCGGTGCGGGTGGTGAACGTCGTCGACCTGATGCGCCTGCAGCCGGAAGCCGAGCACCCGCACGGGCTCGGTGATCGGGAGTTCGACGCCCTGTTCACGCCGGACCGGCCGGTGATCTTCGCCTACCACGGCTACCCGTGGCTGATCCACCGGCTGGCCTACCGCCGGTCGAACCACGCGGGGATGCACGTGCGCGGCTACACCGAGCACGGCACCACGACCACGCCGTTCGACATGCTGGTGCTCAACCACATGGACCGGTTCCAGCTGGTGATCGACGTGATCGACCGGGTGCCGGGCCTGGTCGCGACGGCCGGCGTGCTGCGGCAGCGGATGACCGAGGCCCAGGGCCGGCACCGGCGCTGGATCCGGGTCCACGGCGAAGACCTGCCCGAGATCCGCGACTGGACCTGGGAGGGCTGAGCCGTGACCGCCGCGGTCGCGCTGACCGTGGCGGTCACGATCACCCTGGTCTTCGACTTCACCAACGGGTTCCACGACTCCGCGAACTCGGTGGCCGCGCTGGTCGCCACCCGCGCGGCCACCCCCGGCGCCGCCCTGCTGCTGGCGGCGGTGTGCCACGTCGCCGGCCCGCTGCTGGCCGGCACCACCGTCGCCGACACGGTCGGCGGGGTGGTCCGGCTGCCCGCGGCGGACGTCCTGCCCGCGGTCGGCGCCGCCGTCACCGCGGGCATCGCCTGGAACCTGCTGACCTGGTGGCGCGGGCTGCCCTCCAGTTCCTCGCACGCGCTGGTCGGCGGCCTGGTCGGGGCGTGCTTCGTGTCGACCGGCCTGGCCGGGATCCGCTGGGGCGGCGTCGACGGCTTCCACGTCGCGGGGGTGCTCGGGGTGCTGGTGGGTCTCGCCCTTTCCCCGGTGCTCGGCGCCGGGCTGGGCGCGGCCGCCGACCGCCTCGCCCGCCGGGCCCTGCGCCGCGCGCGCCGCCGGGCGGACGTCGCGCTCCGGCGTGCCGAGTGGGTGAGCGCCGGTGCGCTGGCGTTCAGCCACGGCGCCAACGACGCCCAGAAGTCGATGGGCGTCATCACCCTGCTGCTGGTGGCCACCGGGCACCTCGGCGCCTTCGCCGTCCCGCTGTGGGTGAAGCTCGCCGCGGCGGCGGCCCTGACGCTCGGCACCGCGTCCGGCGGCTGGCGGGTGGTGAAGACCGTCGGCCGCGGCATCTACCGGATGCGCCCCGTCGACGGCCTGGCGAGCCAGGGCAGCTCGGCCGCGGTCATCCTCGCCGCGGCCGCCGCCGGTGCCCCGGTCAGCACGACCCACGTCGTCGCCGCGTCGGTGGTCGGTGCGGGCGCGAGCCGCCACGCCCACCACGTGCGGTGGGCGGTGGTGGGCGAGATCTGTTCCGCGTGGCTGGTCACCCTGCCGGCGTGTGCCGTGCTGGGGGCCGCCGCGCTCCCGCTGTGGAGGTGGTTCGCGTGAAGCTGCCCAAGACCTGGTTCCTGCCGCACAACCCGGACGTCCTCGGGCGCCTCCGGGACCAGGCCGACACGGTCTCCGAGGTGCTGACCACCCTGGCCGGCTGGGTCCGGGGCGAGCCGGTGGGCGGCGAGCTGCACACCCCGCTGCTGGTCCAGGCGGCGGAGCGGCGCGAGGTGCTCGTGGCGGTCCGCGAGGCGTTCAGCACGCCCATCGAGGCCGAAGACGTCTTCGAACTGGCCGAACGGCTCGGCGAAATCGCGGACGCGGCGTACATGCTGGTTCGCGAGTCGGACCTGTCCCGCACGCCGCCGGACGACCACCTGCGCGCCATGGTGCTGACCGCGGTCGCCGCGTTCGACATGCTGCACGCTGCGCTGGACCTGTTGCCGAGCACCGACGCCGCGGGTCGTGCCGACGCTGCGGTGTCCTCTTTGGACGTGGCGGAACACGCCTACCGGCGGGCGATCGCGGGGCTGGAGACCGAGCCGGACCCGCGGCGTGAGATGCGGCTGCGGGAGCTGTACCGCCGGGCCGAGCACCTCCTGCTGGCGGTCCAGCGCCTGGGCCGCCGGACCTGGTACGCCGTCTGCAAAATCTCCTGAGCGCCGGCTTCCGTGAAAAATTCACGGAATCGGCTCGCATATCGACTTGACCATCACCCGCCAAGGGGAGGGAAACTGGTCCCCGGGTACCGCCGGGGGCGTCCGGCGGGCGAACCGGGAGTGGTCGATGTGAGCCGGGCGGGTGGAGATCGTGAGCGTGGAGAGGCGGAACGGCTGACGTTCCCCGATCTTCCACGCATGGAACTGGACCAGTTGCTGGGGCAGCTCGTCGAGCGGGCCCAGGAGGTGATGGGCACCCAGGGCCGGCTGCGCGGCCTGCTGCACGCGAGCCAGATGGTGACCGGCGACCTCGCGCTGCCGACGCTGCTGCGCCGGATCGTCGAGGCGGCGAGAGAGCTGCTGGGCGCCCGGTACGCGGCGCTCGGCGTGATCGGGCCGGACGGCCAGCTCGCCGAGTTCGTCCACGTCGGCATGGACGCCGAGACGGTGGCCAGGGTCGGGCGGCTGCCGGAGGGCAAAGGGCTGCTCGGAGCCGTCGTGGAGGACCCGCGCCCGATCCGGCTGGCGAACATCGGCGACGACCCCCGCTCGTCCGGCTTCCCCGACGAGCACCCGCCGATGGGCAGCTTCCTGGGCGTGCCGATCCGCGTGCGCGGGGTGGTGTTCGGCAACCTCTACCTCACCGAGTGCCGGCACGGCGAGTTCACCGCGGAGGACGAGCAGCTCGCGCTCGCCCTGGCCGCGACCGCCGGGCAGGCCATCGACAACGCGAGGCTCTACGAAACCGCGCGCAAGCAGCAGGAGTGGCTGGCGGCGTCGACGGCGATCATGCGCGAACTGCTCTCGACCCGCTCGGGCCGCCCGCTGGCGCTGATCGCCGCGCACACCCGCGACCTCGCCGACGCCGATCTGGTCACCGTGCTGCGCCCGGACGGCGACGGGCTCCGGATCGAGGTCGCCGTCGGCGACGGCGCGGCCGAGCTGGAGGGGCGTGTCATCGACGTCGAGGGCACGATGTCCGGGCAGGTGTTCACCAGCGGGGCCCCGGTGGTGGGGTCGTGGATCGACCGGCAGTCCCGGCAGGAGGTGTCGGCGCCGCTGCGCACGGACCTCGACGCCGTGCTGGTGGTCCCGCTGACCGGCGCCGGTGAGGTGACCGGCGTGCTGACCGCGGCCCGGAAGATCGGCCGGCCGGGGTTCACCGCCGACGACCTCGAGATGGCGGCCGGGTTCGCCGGCCAGGCGTCGGTGGCGATCGAGCTGGCCGACGCCCGCGCCGAACAGCAGCGCAACGAGCTCTACGACGAGCGCGACCGGATCGCGGCCGAGCTGCACAATCAGGTGGTCCAGCGGCTGTACGCGATCGGCCTGTCCCTGCAGACGACCGCCGGAGCGGCCCGCTCGGAGGTGGTCGCGCGCCGGGTGCGGACGGCGATCGCCGACCTCGACACGGTGATCACCCAGATCCGCGAGACGGTGTTCCAGCTGGACGACGTGCTGCCCCGCGCCACGGCGACCGTGCACGACCGGGTGCTGGAGGTGCTGTCGGAGGCCGGCGCCGAGTTCGGGCTCACCGCTTCGACGGAGTTCTCGGGCAAGCTCGACACGATCGCGTCCGAGGAGCTGGCGGACGAGCTGGTCACGGCGCTGCGGGAGGGCCTGCGGCTGATCGCCCGGCACACCGGCGCCGGGTCGGTCCTGGTGGCGGTGCGCTCGGGCGCGGAGCGGCTGAGCGTCGCCCTCGCCCACGACGGCGGCAGCCCGCTCGGCGAGACACCGGAGGCGGAGCTGACCACGCTCGCCGAGCTGGCCGCCCGCCGGGGCGGCGTGTCCGAGGTGCGCGAGCGCGAGCTGATCTGGTGGGTGCCGCTGTCCTGACGCCGCGGGCGGTGCCTCAAGCGGCGTCCAGGGAGCGTGCCGCCGTGACGTCCACCGTGGGCAGCGTGGCGAAGTCGGCGGGGCGGTGCGTCACCACCAGCGTCGAGCGGCCCTCCGTCGCCGTCAGCACGTCCGCCGCCAGTGCCGCGGCCGTGGGCGCGTCGAGGTGGGCCGTCGGCTCGTCGAGCAGCAGGATCGGGCGGTCCGACAGCAGCGCCCGGGCCACGCCGATGCGCTGGCGCTCGCCGCCCGACACCGGCGTGCCGTGCGCGCCCAGGGGGGTGTCGAGGCCGTCCGGCAGGCGGTCGAGCCACCCGCCCAGCTGAGCCAGGCCGAGCGCGGACCGCAGCTCGTCGTCGGACGCCGCCGGCCGGGCCAGGCGGAGGTTCTCGCGCAGGGTGCTGTCGAACAGGTGGGTGTCCGGCCCGCACCAGGCGATCTGCTCCCGCACCGAGTCGCCGTCGAACGTCAGGGTGTCCGTGGCGTCGAGGAGGACGCGGCCGGACGACGGGTCCAGGTAGCGCATCAGCGCCGCGATCACCGTGCTCTTGCCCGCGCCGGACCGGCCGGTCAGCGCCAGCCGCCGGCCCGGGCCGATGCTCAGGTCCACACCCCGGACGGCGTCTTCGCGGGCGTCCGGCCAGCGGACGGCGAGGCGCTCGGCGGCCAGGTGGGCCGCGGCGGGCGCGGTGGCGGCGGGTTCGGTCCGTGCCGCGGGCACGGCCGCCAGCTCGGCGAGCCGGCGCGCGGAGTGCCCGGCGCCGAGGAGCCGTTGCGCCGCTTCCGGCAGCCCGGCCACCAGCTCGGCCGTCGCGAGCGGGGTCAGCGCCAGCACGGCCAGCGCGGGTCCGGGGATGGTGCCCGCGTGCACGGCCAGGATGCCCAGCGCGAGGCAGGACAGGGACGTCAGGCCCACCCCGAGCGTCGCGATTCCGGAGCCGAGCCCGCGGCGCACGGCGGACCGGCGGGCGAGCGTGGTGAGGTGGGTGTCGAGCTCGCGCAACCGGGAGTGGCGGCGGAAAGCCGCGTCGTACGCGATCAGGTCGGCCGAGGCCTGCAGCAGCTCGACGGTGCCCGCGGTCAGGTCCGTGCGCAGCCGGGCGGTGTCGCGCTGCGCCCGCCGGGCCGTCAGGGCGGCGACGAGCGGGGCGAGCACCCCGGCGGCGAACAGGCCGGCGGCGGCCGCGAACCCGGCGCCGGGCAGGATCACCCCGAGGGTGACCGCCGTCCCGGCGAGCACCGCGAACGTCGAGATCCCCGGCACCAGGCCGCGGACCAGCACGTCCTGCTGGCTGTCCACATCGGACACCAGGCGGTGCAGCAGGTCGCCGCGGCGCAGCCGGGCGGTGCGGGCCGGACCGATCCGGACCAGCCGGTCCCACACCCGGACGCGCAGCTCGGTCAGCGCCCGCAGCGCGACGTCGTGGGACAGGAGCCGCTCGACGTAGCGCAGGATTCCCTTGGCCAGGCCGAAGGTCCGCACGGCGACGATCGCCACCATCAGGCTCAGCACCGGCGGGTGCAGCGCAGCACTGGCGATCAGCCACGACGACGTCGCGGTCAGCGCGACGCCGCAGCCGAGGGCGGCGGTGGCGGCGAGGCAGGCGAGCGCGAGACGCCACCGGTGCGGGCGCACGGCGTCCAGCAGCGGCCGCCACTTCGAGGACGAAGAATCCACAGTGGACAGTTCGACGGCGGCCGCGGCCGGGCGGGCGGGTGCGGACGGCAGCGGGACCGCAGCGGCCGCCGGAGCGGGAACCGCCGCCGGTCCGCCGAGGGTGACGACCCGGTCGCACCGGGCCAGCACCGCGGGGTGGTGGCTGACGATCACCGCGGTCCGGCCGGCGAGCACCGCCGGCAGCCGGTCCAGGATGGCGGTCTCGGTCTCGGCGTCGACGCCTTCGGTCGGCTCGTCGAGCAGGATCAGCGGCCGGTCGAGCAGGACCGCGCGGGCCAGTGCGACCCGGCGGCGCTGCCCGGTGGACAGCCCGGCGCCGAGCTCGCCGATCACGGTGGCGAGCGGGACGTCGAGGGCCGCGGCGTCCGCGGCCGCACGCACGGCGCCGTCGCTCGCGTCGGGGGAGCCCAGCCGGATGTTCTCCGCCACCGTCCCGGCGACGAGGTGCGGCTGCTGCGGCACCCAGGCGAGGTGCCGGTGCCAGGTGGCGCGGCCGATCTCGGCCAGGTCGGTCTCGCCGAGCAGGACCCGGCCGCGCTCGGGCCGCCGCCAGCCGAGCAGGACGTCGAGCAGGGTCGACTTGCCCGCCCCGCTCGGTCCGGTCACCCCGACGACCTCGCCGGGGGGAATGCGCAGGGTGAAGCCGTCCAGAACCGGCCCGGACCGGCCCTCGACCGTCACGTCCTCGCAGCGCACGGCCACGCGGGTGAGGTCGGGCACCGTGCGGGTGCCGGTGTCGCCGGCGGGCGTGCCGGCGAGCGCGATGATCTCTTCGGCCGCGGCCAGGCCTTCGGCGCTGTCGTGGAACCGGGCACCGACCGCCCGCAGCGGCAGGTAGACCTCGGGCGCGAGGATCAGCACGACGAGCGCCGTCCGCAGGTCGAGCTCACCGGCCAGCAGCCGGAGCCCGACCGACACGGCCACGACCGCGACCGACAGCGTCGCCAGCAGCTCCAGGGCCAGTGCGGACAGGAACGCGACGCGCAGGGTGCGGAGGGTCTGCGTGCGGTACTTCTCGGTGATCTCCCGCAGCGACCGGATCTGCGCGCGGGCGCGGCCGAACGCGGTCAGCTCGGCCAGCCCGGCGACGAGGTCGAGGAAGTGGTTGCCCAGCACCGAAAGCGTCGTCCACTGGCGCCGGACGTCGCGCTGGGTGTAGAGCCCGATGAGGATCATGAAGACCGGGATGAGCGGCACCGTGAAGCCCACGATCACCGCGGCGACCCAGTCGGCGGCCAGGATCCGCACGCCGACCACCAGCGGCACGACCGAGGCGATCAGCAGCTGCGGCAGGTAGCGCGCGAAGTAGCCTTCCAGCCGGTCGACGCCGTGGGTGGCCAGCGACGCGACTTCGGCGGGGGAGCGGTCCGCCTGCCGGGGGCCGATCCGCAGCGCCGCCCCGATGACGGCCTCCCGCAGCTGCGAGAGCGCCCGGGCGGCGGCGCGGTGCGCGGTCGTCTCCGACACCCACGCGATGCCGGACCGCGCGAGCACGACCAGCAGCAGCATGCCGACCGGGACCAGCAGGGCGCGCAGCGTCACGCCGTCGAGGAAGGCCCACGTGATCGTCTTCGCCAGCAGCTCCGCCTGGGCGAGCACCAGCATCGCGGTGAGCACGCCCAGCGCGGCGCAGGCCAGGACGAACGGCCGGACCGCGCTCGCGTGGCGCAGCAACCGCGGGTCGAGGGGCTTCACCGGCGGCCCGCCGGCAGGCCGCCGCCGGCCGGGATCGAGGCCCGGCTGATCCGCTTGCGGAACACCCAGTACGTCCAGGCCTGGTAGGCCAGCACGATCGGGGTGAACGCGACGGCGACCCAGGTCATGATCTGCAGGGTGTAGTGCGTCGAGGACGCGTTCGTGGTGGTCAGGCTGAACGCCGGGTCGGTCGTCGACGGCAGCACGTCCGGATACAGCGACCAGAACAGCGTGAAGGTGACGGCGATGATCGTCCCCGCGGTGCTCGCGAAGGCGAACCCGTCGCGCTCACCGGCGGCGAACAGCACGCCCGCGGCCAGCAGCAGCGCGGCGACCGTCGCCGACAGCCAGGTCCAGCCGCCGTGCTCGACGGCGGTGGCGACGAGGAAGACACCGCCGAACACGAACGCCGCGCCGCCGAGCGCGCGGCTCAGCGTGCGGGCCCGGTCGCGGAGCGCGTCGGTCGTCTTCAGCGCGAGGAAGACCGCGCCGTGGAAGGTGAACAGCGTGAGCGTGGCCAGTCCGCCGAGCAGCGCGTACGGGTTGAGCAGGGTGAAGAACGTGCCGGTGAAGTGGTGCTGCGCGTCGAGGGGAACGCCGTGCACGATGTTGCCGAAGGCGACGCCCCACAGGAGCGCGGGTGCCGCCGACGCGAACACGATGATCCAGTCCCAGGTGTTGCGCCAGCGCGGGCTGTCGATCTTGCCGCGGAACTCGAAGGCGACGCCGCGCAGGATCAGCGCGACCAGCACCAGCAGCAGGGCGAGGTAGAACCCGGAGAACAGGCTCGAGTACCAGAGCGGGAACGCGGCGAAGGTGGCGCCGCCGGCGACCAGCAGCCAGACCTCGTTGCCGTCCCAGACCGGGCCGATCGTGTTGATCAGCACGCGGCGGTCGGTGTCGTCGTGGCCGAGGATCCGCAGCAGCGTGCCGACGCCGAAGTCGAAGCCTTCGAGGACGAAGTAGCCGGTCCAGAGGACCGCGATGAGCAGGAACCAGATGTCGGTGAGGGCCATGACGGTCTCCGGCGTCTCAGTAGGCGAAGGCCGCGGGACGCGGCTCGTCGGAATCGGCGTCTTCGCGCGGTGCCTCCGGCGGCGGAGGTCCGGCCTTGGCGTAGCGGACCATCAGGACGCCGTCGACGACCGCGAGCACGCCGTAGAGCACGGTGAACACGATCAGCGACGTCAGGACGGTGCCCGCCGGAACCGTCGGGGAGACCGAGTTCGCGGTCTTCAGCACGCCGAACACCGACCACGGCTGGCGGCCCATCTCGGTGAAGATCCAGCCGACGCTGTTGGCCAGGAACGGCAGGGCGATCCCGGCGGTCGCGACGGGGAAGAACCAGCGGGCGCGCGGGGTGCGGCCGCGCCGGAACAGCCACAGGCCGACCAGCGAGATCAGCAGGCAGAGGAAGCCGAAGCCGATCATCAGGCGGAACGTCCAGTAGGCCACCGGGATGTTCGGCCGGTACTCGCCGGGCCCGTACTGCTGCTGCTCGGCGGCCTGCAGGTCGTTGATGCCCTCGACGCGGCCGTCGAAGCTGCCGGTGGCCATGAACGACAGCACACCGGGCACGCGGATGCTGAACTTCTCCTGCGAGCCGTCCAGCGAGCCGACGGTGAACAGCGAGAACGACGCGGGCGCGACGGTGTCGTAGAGCGCTTCCGCGGCGGCCATCTTCATCGGCTGCTGCTCGGTCATCAGCCGGGCCTGCAGGTCACCGGTGACGATGACGCCGAGGCTGGCGATCAGGACGGTGACCAGCGCGAGCTTCATCGACGGCCGGTAGACGTCGACGTTGCGCTGCCGCTTGATCTGCCACGCGCTGATCCCGACGACGAACATGCCGGCGGTGAGGAAGCACGCGGTGACGGTGTGGGCGAAGGCGCCGACGGCGGTGGAGTTGGTGAGCACGGCGCCGAAGTCCTTCAGCTCCGCGCGGCCGGTGGCGGGGTTGACCGCGGAGCCGACCGGGTGCTGCATCCAGGAGTTGGCGGCGAGGATGAAGTACGCCGAGAGCAGGGTGCCGGTCGCGGCGAGCCAGATGGTGGCCAGGTGCAGCTTCTTCGGCAGCTTGTCCCAGCCGAAGATCCACAGGCCGAGGAACGTCGACTCGAGGAAGAACGCCAGCAGGCCCTCGATGGCCAGCGGCGCGCCGAAGATGTCGCCGACGAACGTGCTGTAGTCCGACCAGTTCATCCCGAACTGGAACTCCTGCACGATGCCGGTCGCCACGCCCATGGCGAAGTTGATGAGGAACAGCTTTCCCCAGAACTTCGTCATCCGGCGGTACTTGTCGTCACCGGTGCGCACCCAGGCGGTCTGCATCCCGGCGACCAGGAAGGACAGCCCGATGGTCAACGGGACGAAGATGAAGTGGTACACGGTGGTGATCCCGAACTGCCATCGGGCGATGTCCAGGGCGCTCATCCGGTTCTCCTGCTCGCGCGGACGGTGTTGACCCCGGCAGCATCCGGTCCGCGGGCCCTCCGGCGAGAGGGTCCTTGGTCACTTCCGCGACGGTCCCGGGTCCCTGCCACTGGGGGCCCTGTGGTCGTACTCTGATCTCCGTCGTACTTTTTCCGTGCACAGGAGGTCGGGATGCTCCGGGTTTTTCTCGTCGATGACCACGAGGTGGTCCGTCGTGGCGTCGCCGACCTGCTGGACGAGGACGAGAACCTCACCGTGATCGGCCAGGCCGGCAGCGTGTCGCAGGCCCTGGCGCGGATTCCGGCGCTCAACCCCGACGTCGCGGTGCTGGACGTGCGGCTGCCCGACGGCAACGGCATCGAGCTGGCTCGTGAGCTGCGCTCCAAGCTGCCCGACCTCAAGTGCCTGATGCTCACCTCCTACACCGACGAGCAGGCGATGCTCGACGCGGTGATGGCCGGCGCGAGCGGGTTCGTGATCAAGGACATCAAGGGCATGGACCTGGTCTCGGCGGTCCGGGACGTCGGCGCGGGCAAGTCCCTGCTCGACGCGCACGCGGCGGCCGCCCTGATGGCGAAGCTGCGCGACAGCCAGGCCAAGAAGGGCCCGCTCGCGGACCTCTCGGACCAGGAAAAGAAGCTGCTGGAGCTGATCGGTGAGGGGCTGACCAACCGGCAGATCTCCGAGCGGATGTTCCTGGCCGAGAAGACGGTCAAGAACTACGTCTCGCGGCTGCTGACGAAGCTGGGCATGGAGCGCCGCACCCAGGCCGCGGTCCTGGCCACCGAGCTGCGCAACCAGGGCGGCTGAGCCGGACCCACGCCGAAACGCGCTGAAGGGAACCTTCAGCGCCCCGGATGCGACCTTCAGGCGCTGAGCCAGTCCGGCTCCAGCATGACGTCGGCCAGGGACCGCCGCGGCGTCCACGGCACCGGTGCGCCACGGCCGAGGCGCAGCACGATCTGCGGCCACAGCCCGCCGCCGAGCAGGCTGCGCAGCTCCGTCCGCACCGCGGGGACCTCGACCGGCTGCGAGATGAACGACGCGTCGAGCCCGGCCGCCGTGGCCGTCAGCAGCACCCGCTGCATGGCCTGACCGGCCCGGATCCGGTCGATCCTGGCGTCGTCGAAGGAGCCGATCACCACGACCAGCGGCTCGGATTCGTCGGACCGGCCGCGCTGCCGCGCGCCGAAGTCCCGCAGCACCCACCCGCCGTTGTCCGAGGGCATCGCGCCGGCCGCGTATTCGGGGACACCGTCCCGGCTGCCCGGGTCGCGCCCGGTCCAGTGTCGCCACTCCGCGAGGAACGCCGGGTCGGCGACCTGGGCGTGGTGGCCCTTGTGCACCAGCTCCCGCAGCGTCTCCAGCTGGTGCGCGTCCAGCCGGGGCAGCCAGGCCTGCTCGACCTCGGCCGCGTGGCGCAGCTCGGCCACCAGTGCTTTCGGGATGATCGTCGCCTCGAACGGGGTGCGGTTGGTGTGCCGGCGGGGGATTGCGCCCGCCAGTTCGACGAGCCGGCGGTCGGGCTTGCGGACCGCGAACGGCCGGACGACGGCCAGCAGCGTGGGGTCGTCGCGACGCGGCAGCAGGGTGGTGGCCGGGTGCGCGCCCAAGGCGTGGATGGCGGTGCGCAGGTTGAACAGCGCGGCCCCGCACGAGAGCAGCAGCTCCCGCTGGTCGGCGTCGGCCACGGGCAGGGCACGGTCCGGATCGGTGTGCAGCTCGAGGCCCGCGGGAGTGCAGCGGAACCGCCAGGGCTGCGTATTGTGCGTGGACGGTGCGAGTACCGCCGCGCCGATCACGGACTTCACCTGATCGGAGTCCAGCAGGCCGATCGAGGTGATGGGTAGTGTCATGGTTTCCCCTTGGTGCCGACGCGCGGCACACTGTGGTTCCAGTAGCTTCTCCCGACAATCTCTCGTCACAAAGGGCTGCGAAAAGGGGCGAAGGTCACAAGCGGCGAGGGCCGGAGTGGACGATGCGGAGGGCGTGGACGAGGTGTCGGTGAACGAGCCCGGACAGCGGCCGGAGTACGGGTCCCGGCGGATGGCGGGGACGCTGTCCGGCCTGCGGCTGCGGGAGGTGCTGCGTGACCTGCAGGATCGCATCGAGCTGCTGATCGGCACCCGCGACAAGATGGACGGTCTGCTCGACGCCGTACTGGCGGTCGCGTCCGGGTTGGAGCTGGACACGACGCTGCGGCGCATCGTGCAGGCCGCGATCGAGCTCGGCGAGGCGAAGTACGGCGCACTCGGGGTGCTCGCCGAAGACGGCTCCCTGTCGGAGTTCATCTACCTCGGGATCGACGACGAGACCCGCCGCCTGATCGGGGACCTGCCGGAGGGGCACGGGGTGCTCGGCGTGGTCATCGAAGAGGCGAAGCCGTTGCGCCTGGAGGAGATCTCGGCCCATCCGGCGTCGGTGGGCTTCCCGGCGCACCACCCGCCGATGCACTCCTTCCTCGGCGTGCCGGTGCGCGTGCGCGACGAGGTGTTCGGCCGGCTGTACCTGACCGAGAAGAAGAACGGCGAGCCGTTCACCGACGACGACGAGGTCGTCGTGCAGGCCCTGGCCGCCGCGGCCGGGATCGCGATCGAGAACGCGCACCTCTACGAGCAGGCGCGGGTGCGCCAGCAGTGGCTGGCCGCGACGAGTGAGGTGACGACCGAGCTGCTCGGTGGCACCGACCCGGCCGAGGCGCTGAACACCATCGCCAGCCGGGCTCTGGAACTGACCGGCTCCGACCTCACGATGCTCGCGCTGCCGAACGCCGGCCGGCTCGACGTCGACGAAGACTGGGGCGAGGAGGTCGACGACCTCACCGTCACCGTCCGGGCCGGGGCGCGGGCCACCGAGCTGTCGGGCCTGCACATCGACCTCGACAGCCTGCCGGGCGCCGTCTACCGGGACCGCACGCCGCGCAGCGTCGGCGAGCTCGAGCTGGGCGAGCACCGCTTCGGGCCGGCCCTGGTGGTGCCGCTGCGGGCGGGCGACCGCACGACCGGCGTGCTCATCGCCGTCCGGGAGCCGGGCACGGCGTCGTTCGAGTCGGCCCAGCTGTCGGTGGTGGCGTCGTTCGCCGACCAGGCGGCGCTGGCGCTGCAGCTGGCGGCGCAGCAGCGGGCCGCCCGCGAGCTGGACGTGCTCGGCGACCGCGACCGGATCGCCCGTGACCTGCACGACCACGTCATCCAGCGGCTGTTCGCGGTGGGCCTGTCGATGCAGAGCACCCAGCGGCGGACGAAGTCGCCGGAGCTGCAGAAGCGGCTCGGGGACAGCATCGAGCAGATGCACGAGATCGTGCAGGAGATCCGCACCGCGATCTTCGACCTGCACGGCGGCGCGGCGGGGGAGACCGGGCTGCGGCTGCGGCACCGGCTGCACGACGCGATCGCCGAGCTGACCGACGACGCGCCGGTGCACCCGACGGTCAGCATGTCCGGCTCGATCGACACCCTGCCCACGCAGCTGGCCGAGCACGTCGAGGCGGTGGTGCGCGAAGCGGTCAGCAACGCCGTCCGGCACGCGGAGGCCTCGGCGTTGTCGGTGTCGGTCGTGGTGAAGGACGACGTCCTGCGGATCGTCGTGGCCGACGACGGCAAGGGGATCCCCGCCGACGTCTCGCCGAGCGGGCTCGGCAACCTCGGTGACCGCGCCGAGGCGGTGGGCGGCACGTTCTCGCTCGGCAGCGGCCCGGACGGCGGCGTGGTGGTGGAGTGGTCGGCGCCGGTCGGCTGAGTGTCAGCTGCTCCAGGCGCGGCCCGCTTCGGCCTCCAGCTCCGTCGTCGCGGCTTCCACCAGTTCTTCGTTGAGGTCGGACATCGCGCGGCCCAGCGCCAGGTAACCGGCGATCCGGGCGGGCCCGGCCCGGTGGGCGAGGCCCACGCCCGAGAACTCGTGTCCCTCGGGGGTGTGCAGCACGATCTGCGCCCGGGTCCGGTGCGGTCCGTGCTCGACCGCGACGTCGAAGCTCCAGGTCTCTGCCGGGTGGTCCATCTCTCCTGCTCCGTTTCTCCCCGTGCCGCCGAGGGTGACAGCACGACCGGACGGAGCACAGGGTCGTTGGTCCCCTGGCGATCCTCCGGTGACGAAGGTCCTCGCGGTTCGGGTAGTCCGGCCGCGGCGCCGGACCGGGTATCCGAGGTCTCCTTGGGGGGCGGCGCCCGTCGCCGCGAGGAAGGAGAAACTTCGATGACTGCCCTGGTACCGGGTTCACGTCTGGCGTTGCCGAGCATCGCGGCGTGGCTGGAGAACCCGTGGCCGTTCGCCGAGCACAATCCCATGCGGATCGAGGAGTCCACTGAGGACGGCAAGTACCTCGTCCGTGCGGAGCTGCCCGGCTTCGACCCCGAGAAGCACATCTCCGTGACCACGCACAACGGTCTGCTCACCATCGCCGCCGAGCGGGAGGCGAAGGAGAGCGTGGAGGGCCGCAGCGAGTTCTACTACGGCACCTTCAGCCGCACGGTCAGCCTGCCGGCCGGGGCCGACCCGGCGAAGGTCAAGGCGACGTACACCGACGGCATCCTCGAGATCACGATGCCGGTTTCGGAGCACCCGCGTGACAAGCACGTCAAGATCCAGGTCACCAAGAGCTAGGCGACCTGCGGTGGGCGCGGCGCCTTGGCCCGCCGCGCCCACCCTCATGCCTGAGGAGAAACGATGAGCGTGGAGGCGGGCTCCCGGGCCCTGCTCGCGGGCGGCGACGTGGTGCTCGTGCGCGCGCTGCACCCGGCCGACACCGTCGAGGTGCTCGCCCTGCACACCCGGCTCACCCAGGAGGACACCTACTTCCGCTTCTTCGGGGCTCGCCCGTCCACTTTGGACAAGTTGGCGGCGGAGATCGCCGCCGCCCCGGGGCCGGGGCACTACGCCGTGGGCTGCTACCGGCACGGTGAGCTCGTCGGGGTCGCGAACTACGAAGTCCTGAAGGACACCACGGACGCCGAAGTCGCCCTCGTCGTGGACGCGGACCTGCGCACGCAGGGCGTCGCGACACTGCTGATGGAACACCTCGTTTCGCACGCCCGGAAGACGGGCCTCAAGCGGTTCATCGCCGAAGTGCTCGCCGAAAACGCCAAGGTGATCCGCGTCTTCGCCGACCTCGGCCTCCGGTTCGAAGCCAGTGTCGGCGGCCCGGAACGCGACGTCGTGATGAACCTCGAAGAGGACGCCACCTACCTGGAGGCGGTGCTGCAGCGCGACTCGGTCGCCGACGCGGCCAGCCTGACGCACCTGTTCAAGCCGTCCTCGATCGCCGTCATCGGCGCGGGACGGCGCCCGGGTTCGGTCGGGCACGCGATCCTGGCCAATCTCGTCGCCTCCGGCTACCCGGAGCCGATCGAAGTGGTCAACCCGCACGCCGGCGAGATCCTCGGCGTGCCGAGCGTCCCGTCCGTGGCCGCGTTGAACCGCACCCCCGAACTGGCCGTGGTGTGCCTGCCTGCGCCGGCCGCCGCCGAAGCGGTGGAAGAGTGCGGGAAACGGGGCGTCCGCGCGCTCGTCATCATCTCCTCGGGGCTGACCGGCACCGAAGCGGGCGAACGCGTTCACGCGGCCGTGCGCGAGTACGGCATGCGGCTGGTCGGCCCGAACTGCCTCGGCGTCGTCTCCACCGATCCGGCCTGCCCCTACGACCTCACCTTCCTCGCCACCCCGGTCCGGCCGGGCAACATCGGCGTGGTCACCCAGTCCGGCGGGGTGGGCATCGCCCTCGCCGAGTCGCTCGGCGACCTCGGCCTCGGCATGTCGACGCTGGTCTCCACCGGGGACAAGTACGACGTCAGCGGCAACGACCTGCTGATGTGGTGGACCGCCGACCGCCGGACCGAGCTGGCCGTGCTCTACCTCGAATCCTTCGGCAACCCGCGCAAGTTCAGCCGCCTGGCGCGCCGGCTGGCGCGCACCCGTCCGGTGCTCGCCGTCCGGTCGGGCAGCGGCGGGACCGCGCAGCGCGCCGCCGCTTCGCACACCGCGGCCGCGGCCACCCCGGCCGTCACCCGGGACGCACTGTTCGAGCAGGCCGGCGTCATCGCCGTCGACACCGTCGCCGAGCTGATCGACGTCATCGCCGGGTTGGCGTGGCAGCTGCTGCCGGGCGGTCCGCGCGTGGCCGTGGTCAGCAACGCCGGCGGGGCCGGGGTGCTGGCGGCCGACGCCTGCGAGCGGGAGGGCCTGGTGATGGCGGAGCTGTCCGAGGTCACCCGGGACCGGCTCGCGAAGGTGCTCCCGGCCGAAGCCGCGGTGGCGAACCCGGTCGACACGACCGCGGCCGTCTCCGCGGAGGTGTTCGCCGACGCGCTGCGCGCCGTGCTCGCCGACGACGGCGTCGACGCGGTGATCGCCGCGACCGTGCCGACCGCCGCCGGTGACCCCGGGGCCGCGCTCGCCACCGTGCTCCCGCCGGAGTACAAGACCGTCTTCGCGGTGCGGCCCGGGCAGCGCGCCCGCGTCGCCCCGCTCGTCCCGGGCGCCCGCAGCGGCGTGACCGCGTGCTACGACGACCCGGCCGCGGCCGCCGCGGTGCTGGCCCGGCTCGTCCGCTACGAGCAGTGGCTGAACCGGCCCGAGGCCGACGACGAAGCTCTTGCCCCGCCGGAAGATCCGGAAGCGCTGCGGGCGTTCGCCACCGGGCGCGAAGGCTGGCTGGCGCCCGCGGACGCGGTCGAGCTGCTGCGCCTGGCCGGTATTCCGATGGTGGAGACCCGGTACGTGGAAGCAGGCGACTCGATGGACGCCGCGGCCGCCGCCCTGGACTCGCCGGTCGTGCTGAAGGCGGACGCGGAGGGGCTGCTGCACAAGTCCGCGGGCGGGGGCGTGCTGCTGAACGTGCGCGGCGCCGACCGCATCATGGAGGCGTTCCGCACCCTGCGGTCCCGGTTCGGCTCCGCCCTGCGCGGGGTCACCGTCCAGCCGATGGCCGAGCCGGGCCGGGAGGTGCTGGTCGGGGTGCGCTCGGACCCGGTGTTCGGCCCGCTGGTCGTGTTCGGCCTCGGCGGCGTCGACACCGACCTGATCGACGACCGCGCCGCCCGGCTCGCCCCGCTCGCCGGCGCGGACGCCGATCTGCTGATCGACGGCCTGCGCGCGTCGAAAGCGCTCTGGGCGTCCGGGCAGCTCGACCGGGCCGCGGTGCGGGAGCTGCTGCTGAAGGTCAGCCGGCTCGCCGAGCTCGTCCCCGAACTGGCCGAGCTGGACCTCAACCCGGTGCGGGTCCGCCCCGACGGGTGCGTGGCGCTGGACGTGCGGGCCCGCTTCGAGCGGCCCGCGTCCGCCGACCCGTTCCTGCGCCACCTGCGCGACTGAAACCGGAGGAAAGCCGTGCGTGTCCTGACCCTGAACCCGGGCTCGTCGAGCATGAAGGTCTCGCTCGTCGCCGACGGCACCGCCGTCGGCTGGACGGCGTGGGACCTGGCCGACCCCGGTGCGGTCGCCCAGGCGGTCCGCCGCTGGTCCGATGTGGACGCCATCGCCATCCGCTTCGTCCACGGCGGCTCGCAGAAGGCGCCCGCGCGGGTGGACGACGCGCTGCTGGCGAACCTCGAACGGCTCACCTCGCTCGCGCCGAACCACCAGCCGTTGGCGCTGACGGTCGCCCGGGAGGTCCGGCGCCTGCTGCCGGACGTGCCGGTGGTGGCCTGCTTCGACACCGCTTTCCACGCCCGGATGCCCGAAGCGGCGGCCCGCTACCCGCTGCCGCGGGCGTGGACCGCGCAGAACCGCTTGCGCCGCTACGGTTTCCACGGTCTCTCCTGTGAGCACGCGTTGCGGCGCACCGGGGAACTGCTCGGCCGGACGCCGGAGGAGCTGCAGATCGTCTGCGCCCACGTCGGGGCCGGGGTGTCGGTGACCGCGATCCGCGACGGCCACGGCGTCGACACCAGCATGGGCTTCACCCCGTTGGAGGGCGCCATGATGGCGACCCGGTCCGGTTCGGTCGACCCGGGCCTGCTGCTGCACGTGATGCAGACGGCGCCGATGAGCCCGGCCGAGATGGCCGACGCGCTGTTCCACCGGTCCGGGCTGGCCGGGATGACCGGCACCAACGGCGACCTGCGCCGGGTGCTGGCCGCGGCGAACCGCGGGGAGCGCGACGCCGAAGTCGCGCTCGAGGTCTACCGGCACCGGCTGCGCCGCGAGATCGGCGCGGCCGCGACGAGCCTGTCGCGGCTGGACGCGCTGGTGTTCACCGGCGGGGTCGCCGAGCACCAGCCGGACGTGATCACGTCCGTCCTCAGTGGACTGACAGTGCTCGGGCTGCACGCCGCCGACGTCCCGCACACCGACGTCGACCGGATCGTCACCGCGGCGGACTCGCCCGTGCCCGCCTTGATCGTCCTGCCCCGGGAAGACCTGGAGCTGGCCCGCGGCGCCGAAGAAGCGCTTGCCCGAGTGACCGTGAGGTGAGTCATGCACGTCCTGCTGACCGAGGCGTCCTTCGGGGACGCCGACTTCCTCGTCCAGCCCCTGCGCGACGCCGGCTGCCTGGTCAGCCGGTGCCACAGCCGCGCCGGGCTCTGCCGCGCCCTCGCGCCCGGTGGCCGGTGCCCGCTGGACGAACCGTTCGCCCAGCCGGACCTGGTCGTCGACGTCCGCGGCCAGGGCCCCGAACTGACCGCCCGTGAGTACGGGGTGGTCTGCGGGATCCGGGACAACGTGCCGGTCGCGCTGGTCTCCCCGGACCCGGACGTGCGGGCCGAGGTGCCGCCCGGCCTGGAGAACCGCGTCACGGTGATCGACGTCGACGGGCTGCTGGCCACCTGCCGGGCCGCCGGCAGACACCTCGGCGTCGGCAGATGATCGCTCCCGGGTTCCGGTGGGACCAGTCCTCCCGCGCCGTCCTCGGCGACGCGCTGGTGCGGCTGGGCCCCACCCACTGCGTGGTCGAGGTCCGGCCCGACGAGATCGTGGTCGCGGAGCAGCTGTCCGGCGGCCGCCGCGACCGGGGCGGCGCCGCGCGCCTGCTCGACTGCGGCGCGGCCGTCTCCACCGCCTGGACCGTCCTGCGCGTGCTCGGCCGGGAACCCGTGGTGACGTTCCCGGCCGACCCGGACCGGCCGGACGTCGTCGCCGTGGTCCGTGCCGGTGCCGCCCGGACCCCGGCGAGTGCGGAGTGGGCGCGGTACGTCTCGTTGCGGAAGCTCGACGAGCCACCGGCGAGCCCGCCGCTGCGCCCGGTCAGTCTCGCCGTGCTCGGTGCGCTGGCGGCGGACGACTTCTGGCCGGACACCACCGTCCGGCTCGTCCGCCCGGAATGGGCACCGACGCTCAAGCAGCTCGGCGCCGACCTCACCGGGCAGTCGCCCCTGCTGATCACCACCCCCGGCGACAGCCGCCGCCACCACGTCCTGGCCGGCGCGGCCCTCCACACGACCCGCTTGGCGGCGGCGGTCCGCGGGTTCGCGTCCCGGCCGGTGCCGCTGCCGCTCCTGGCACCGGGCGAGCGGGCGCGCCACGCCGAAGAGTCGTTGCTGCCCGGAATTCCGCAAGCGCTGCTGCTGGTCGGCTTCGCCACTCGCAAGCGAGGAAAGTCCTGACTTCCGTCGGCACGAACGGCCGCCGCCGGGATTCCCGCGGCGCGAGGGGAATCCCGGCGGTCGATCCGGCGCTCCTCAGGCCGGCGCGAGCCGGTGGGCGGCCTCGGGCGTGATGACCACGACCGGGCAGCGGGAGAACCGGACGCACTCGCGCCCGACACTGCCCAGCACCAGGTCCGTCACCGCGCCGCCGCGGTGGGTGCCGAGGACCAGCAGGTCCGCGTCCGCCGAGGCGGTCACCAGCTCGGTCGCCGGGTCACCGTGGACCGTGCGCGTCTCGACCGTGGCCTCCGTCTCGACACCCAGGCCGGCGATGTGGTCGTCGAGGGAATAGCCGGCTTCCGGCACGCGGCCGTGCGGCTGGATGGCGAAGGACGTCCCGGGCAGCAGCGTGTCCCGGGGCCGGACGAGGATGGCGCGGACGACGTCCCCGGCGTGCGCGCCCACGTCGAGCGCCCACCTCAAGGCCGCGTCGCCGCGGGGGGTGCCGTCGGTGCCGACGACGATCACGCGGCCCGTGCGCGGTTTCGGCGAAGTCATGGCAGGTCTCTCCTTCTCTTCGGTGTTCACCGCGATCGTGCGCTCGCGGCCGACGTGGCCGGTAGGGGCCGAATTCCGCTGGAGCAGGGGACTTTGTGCTCCGGTGCCCGCATCGGCGGCGGGGCCACCATGACTGGCGGCGGGGCGCCCGACTCCGCGTACGGGAGTGACCACGATGACCGCCGCAGCACCGGCAGGCCTGACCCACGAGCAGATCGGCGCGCTCGCCCGCGCGGTGAGCCGTGCGCCCTCGGTGCACAACAGCCAGCCGTGGCAGCTGCTCGTCCGCGGGACGGAGGTGGACCTGCTGGAGCGCCGGGACGTCGAGCTGAGCCGGCACGACCCACGGGGCCGCGACCGCCTGCTGTCCTGCGGTGCCGCCCTCACCAACCTCGAGCTCGCGGTGCGGGTGCTCGGGCGCGACTGCCACGTCGAGCTCCACGACGACGTCGTGGCCACGGTGACGATCGGCCGCCCGCGCGCGGCCTCCGCCCGGGACTTCGCGCTGTACCGGGCCATCGGCCGCCGCCGCAGCCACCGGCACCGCTTCTACCACGGCCGGGTGCCGGCAGCCGTGCACGCCGCGTTGATCGCCGCCGGCGAGACGACCGGCGTGCGCGTCGTCGCGCCCGGTCGCCTCGACAGACTGGCCCAGCTGCTCGGGTTCGCCACGCGCGTCCTGCGCGAGGACCGCGGCTACCAGCGTGAGCTGGATTTGTGGACCGCGCACACCCACGGCCGGGAAGCGATCGGCGACGGCGTCCCCGAAGACGCGTTGAGCGCCGAGATCCCGCCGGCGGCCGGCCTGGTTCGCCGCGGCACCCCGGTGCCCGACGACGTCGTGCTCGCCGAGCGGCTGGCCGAGGAGAACCTGCTCTTCCTCTGCACCGACGGCGACACCCGCGCCGACCACCTGGCCGCCGGCGCCGCGTTGCAGCGCGTCTGGCTGACGGCGACGGCGAAAGCGCTCGTCGGCTCGGTGCTCACCCAGCCCCTGCACCTGACGGGCTTCCGGGCGCGGCTCGTCTCCGAGCTGGCCCTGCCAGGCATACCGCAGGCGATCTTCCGGTTCGGCTACCCCGCGGTTCCGGCCGCCCCCTCGCCGCGGCTGCCGCTCGGCGAACTGTTCCCCGACGGACCCTCAGGAGGACTCCGATGACCTACGTACGCGACCTGGCCGAGATCCGCCTCTCCGACGACGAGACCGTCGGCGGCAAGGGAGCCAACCTCGGCGAGCTGATTTCCGCCGGCTTCACCGTGCCGGGCGGCTTCGTGATCTCCCGCGACGGCTACTGGGCCGCGCTCGAGCACGCCGGCGTCCGCGCCGAACTGGCCGACCTGCACGCCAAGGCCGTGGCCAACGTCGACGACACCGCGGGGCTGGCCGAGCAGTGCGACCGGATGCGCGACCTCGTCCGCCTCGCCGGGCTCACCGGTGAACTGCGGGACGAGATCGCCGAGGCCTACCGGGGCCTGGGCACCTCCACGCCGGTGGCGATCCGGTCGTCGGCGACGGGGGAGGACGGCGCCGAGGCCTCCTTCGCGGGGATGAACGCCACCTACACGAACATCTGGGGTGACCACGCGGTGGCCGAGCACGTCGTCGACTGCTGGACCTCGCTGTTCAGCCCGCGGGTGGTCAGCTACCGCGCCAGCCGCGGGTTCACCGGTGAGCCGGCGATCGCGGTCGTCGTCCAGCGCATGATCCAGTCGGAGCGCTCCGGCGTGATCTTCACCGCCGACCCGCGGACCGGCAACCTCGACCGCGTCGTCATCGAAGCCGTGTTCGGCCAGGGCGAAGCGATCGTCAGCGGGGCCGTCGAGCCGGACACCTACGTCGTCGGCAAGAAGGATCTGCTCATCCACTCGGTCCGGGTCGGCAAGCAGACCCACAAGATCGTCGCCGAGGCCGGGGGCGGGGACGTCACGATCGAGCTGCCTGAGCCGGCGGGCGGCCGCCGCGTCCTGAGCGACACCCTGGTGCTGGAACTGGCGCGGATGGCGACGCGGGTCGAGGAGCACTACGCCGTGCCGCAGGACATCGAGTTCGCCATCGCCGACGACGAGGTCTTCCTGGTCCAGTCGCGCCCGATCACCACGCTGCCGCCGGTGACGGCGGTGACGACCGAAGCCCTCGTCACGGGGCTCGCGGCGTCGCCGGGTGAGGGCAGCGGCGCGGTGCGCGTGCTGCACGACCCGGTCGAGGCGAAACACCTGCGGGACGGCGAGGTGCTCGTCGCGCCGATGACCAACCCGGACTGGGTGCCGGCCATGCGCCGGGCCGCCGCCGTGGTCACCGACGGCGGCGGGATGACCTGCCACGCCGCCGTGGTCGCCCGCGAGCTGGGGGTGCCGTGCGTCGTCGGCACCGGGGACGCGACCCGCGTCCTGGCCGACCGCAGCCTGGTCACCGTCGACGGCACCAAGGGCGAGGTGCACGCCGGAGCGATCAAGAAGGCGCCGGCGCACACCGAGCCGGTCACCGCTCCGGTGGCGCCGGAAGCCATCGGCACCAAGCTGTACGTCAACCTCGCGATGCCCGACCACGCCGAAGAGGTCGCCGCCCAGGCGGTCGACGGCGTCGGGCTGCTGCGCGCGGAGTTCCTGCTGACCGAGGCGCTCGGTGGCCGCCACCCGCGGGACCTGCTCGCCAAGGGCGAGGAGCGGTCCTTTGTGGACAACATGGCGGAGTCGCTGCTGAAGATCACCCGGCCGTTCGGCACCCGCCCGGTCGTCTACCGCGCGACCGACCTGCGCACCAACGAGTTCCGGGGCCTGGCCGGCGGCGAGGCGTTCGAGCCCGTCGAGAGCAACCCGATGATCGGCTACCGCGGCTGCTACCGCTACGTCCGCGAGCGCGACCTGTTCGCCCTGGAGCTCGAGACGCTGGCCCGCGTCCGGGAGCAGACGCCGAACCTGCACCTGATGATCCCGTTCGTCCGCACCAAGTGGGAGCTGGAGGAGTGCCTCGAACTGGTCGACGCCAGCCCGCTCGGCCGCCAGCGCGGCCTGCACCGCTGGATCATGGCCGAGGTCCCGTCGGTCGTGCACTGGCTGCCCGAGTACGCCGGGATGGGCATCGACGGCGTCTCCATCGGCAGCAACGACCTCACCCAGCTGATGCTCGGCGTCGACCGCGACTCGGCGCAGTGCGCGGAGCTGTTCGACGAGGCCGACCCGGCGGTGCTCGACGCCATCGAGAAGATCGTCCGCATCGCCCGGCACCGCAACATCACCTCGTCGCTGTGCGGTCAGGCGCCCTCGACCAAGCCGGGCTTCGCCGAGCACCTGGTGCGCTTCGGCATCACCTCGATCTCGGTCAACCCGGACGTCCTCGGGCCGTCCCGCGCGGCCATCGCCTCGGCCGAGCGCCGGATCCTGCTGGAGAGCACGCGATGACCGCCGCGATCGAGATCACCGGGCTGCGCAAGCGGTTCGGCCGGACGACGGCGCTGGACGGCCTCGACCTGACCGTGGAAACCGGAGAGGTGCACGGCTTCCTCGGGCCGAACGGCGCCGGGAAGACCACCACGCTGCGGTTGCTGCTGGGCCTGTTGCGTGCCGACGCCGGCGAGATGCGGCTGCTCGGCGGCGACCCGTGGCGGGACGCGGTCGAGCTGCACCGGCGGCTGGCCTACGTCCCCGGTGAGGTTTCGCTGTGGCCGAACCTCACCGGCGGCGAGGTCATCGACCTGCTCGGCCGCCTGCGTGGCGGGCTGGACCCGGAGCGCCGCCGGCGGTATCTCGATCGCTTCGAGCTCGACCCGCGGATCAAGGGCCGTGCGTACTCCAAGGGCAACCGGCAGAAGGTCGCCGTCGTGGCGGCGCTCTCCTCGGACGTCGAGCTGCTGCTGCTCGACGAGCCCACCGCCGGGCTCGACCCGTTGATGGAGGAGGTCTTCCGGGAGTGCGTCCGCGAGGAGCGCGGCCGGGGCCGCACCATCCTGCTGTCGAGCCACATCCTCTCCGAGGCGGAGGCGCTGTGCGACCGCGTCAGCATCATCCGCGGCGGCCGGCTGGTGGATTCCGGCAGCCTCGACGAGCTCCGCCACCTGACCCGGACGACGATCACCGCCCGGCTGGCCGGGGCCGTGGACGGGCTGGCGCACCTGCCGGGGGTGCACGACTGCACCGTCGACGGCGACCAGGTGCGGCTGACCGTCGACAACGCGGAGCTGGCGGCCGTGCTGGGGTTCCTGAGCCACACCGGGGTCCGGAGCCTCACCAGCAACCCGCCCACCCTGGAAGAGCTGTTCCTGCGCCACTACCGGGCCCAACCGGACCGGACGGCGGTGCCGGCGTGAACTCGCTCACCGGGACCGGCGCGCTGGTCCGGCTGGCGCTGCGCCGGGACCGGGTCCGGCTGCCGGTGTGGGCCGCGGTGTTCACCTTCGTCGCGGCGTCCGCCGCCGCGGCGACCGCCGCGGTCTACCCGGCCGCCGGAGACCAGCGGGCCGCGACCGACAGCATCAACTCGGTCCCGGCCCTGGTCGCGCTCTACGGCCCGGTCCACGCACCGACGCTGGGGGCGACCGCGGTGTTCAAGCTGACCGCGTTCGGCGCGGCCCTGATCTCGCTGCTGATGATCTTCACCGTCGTCCGGCACACCCGGGCCGAGGAGGAGGCCGGCCGGCGCGAGCTGCTGGGCTCCGCCGTGGTCGGCCGCTTCGCCGGCTTGGCGGCGGGTGTCGTGGTGACGTCGGTGTCGAGCCTGGTCATCGGTCTCTTCAGCGGCATGGGGCTCGCGGCGGCGGGTCTGCCGGTGGCGGGTTCGCTGGCGTTCGGTCTCGGCTGGGCGGGCGCCGGCCTGGTCTTCGGCGGGGTCGCCGCGGTGACCGCCCAGCTGACCAAGAGCGCGCGAGCCGCTTCGGGCCTGGCCGTCGTCGCGCTGCTCGCGGCGTACTTCCTGCGGGCGGTGGGCGACTCCGCCGGCCCGAAGTGGCTGACGTGGGCGTCGCCGATCGGGTGGACCGAGCAGGTCCGGCCCTACGCCGGGGACGTCTGGTGGGTCCTGGTCGTCCCGCCGCTCGCCGCCGCCGCGCTGCTCGCCGTGGCGGTCGCGCTGGCCCGCGTCCGCGACATCGACGCCGGGCTGCTGCCGGACCGGGCGGGCCCGGCGCACGCCGAAGGCTCCCTGCGCGGTGCGTGGGGCCTGGTGTGGCGGCTCAACCGCGCGAACCTGGCCGCCTGGCTGGCCGGGTACGTCCTGATCGGACTCGTCCTCGGCGGTCTCGCGGGCAACGTCGGGAAGATGCTCGACAGCGACGGTGCCCGGGCGCTGATCACCGCACTCGGCGGGGAACAGGCCCTCGAGAACGCCTTCCTCGCCGCCGAGTTCGCGATGGCGGGGGTGATCACCGCGGCCTACGCGATCACCGTCCTGGTCCACCTGCGGAGCGAGGAGCGGGCGCTGCGGGTCGAACCGCTGCTGGCCACCGCGCTCGACCGCCGCCACCTGCTGGCGGGGTACCTGCTGCTCGCCACGGCCGCGCCGGTGCTGCTCTTGACGTCGTTGGGTGTCATGGCCGGGCTGGCGTACGGGATCCGCCTCGGCTCGCCCGGCACCGAGATCACCCGGCTGGTCGGCGCCGCGCTGGCCCAGCTGCCCGCCGTCTGGGTGCTCGCCGGGATCGCGGCGGCGCTGTTCGGCTTCGTGGCGCGGGCGGTCGCGGTTGCCTGGATCGCGTTGACCACGTTCCTGCTGCTCGGCGAGTTCGGCACGTTGCTGAAGCTGGACCAGTGGGTGCTCGACCTGTCGCCGTTCACCCACTCGCCGAAGCTGCCGGGCGCGGCCGTCCAGGCCGCCCCGCTGCTCTGGCTGACCGCGCTGGGCGCGGTGCTGGTCGCGGCGGCCGTGGCGGGGTTCCGGCGGCGTGACGTCGCCGGCTGAGGCGAAGGGAAGGAACGATGTCCGCTACCCACCAGGGATCCCGGGCCGCCGCGCTCAGCGCCGCCCGCCGGGCGTCCGCGCGCTACCGCACCAGCCCGTGGCCGGGGACGCTCCACGTGACCGGTCACCGTCCGTTGTCGCACCTCGACCCCGCACTGACCTTCCTCGGCGGGGCGACCGGCGCCCGCCACCTCCTCGAGCTGCCCGGCATCCGCGTCCTGGTCGGCTGCGGGCTGTTCGCCGGTCCGGACGCGTTGTGGCGGCGCAACTTCTCGCCCTGCCCGGACGAGCTGCACGCGGCCGGCGCGGTGATCCTGCCGAGCGCCGACCTCGGGCACGCGGGGTTCCTGCCGCAGCTGGCCGCCGAAGGCTGGTACGGGCCGGTGTTCGCGACACCGGGAACCGCCGCACTGCTCCCGATCGTGTTGTCCGACGCCGCCAAGCAGTTCGCCGAGGACGCGCTCGCCGCCGAGGCGGGCGGCTGGGCCGGCCCCGGCCCGGCCGTGCCGCCTTTCCGGCCGGAGGACGTTCCCCGGGCGGTCGCCCTGGTGCGGCCGGTCGAATACGGCACGTTGCAGCAGCTCGACGGTGCCGAGTTCGAGTTCGGCCGCGCCGGCGGCCGGCTCGGAGCGGCCTGGGTGCGGATCCGGGCCGGCGGCCGTTCGGTGGTGTTCGCCGGCCCGCTCGGCGCGGCGGAGCACCCGCGGCTGCGCCCGCCCGATCCGCGGCCGCGGTCCGACGCCCTGGTGCTGGCCGCACCGCCCCCGCCCGGCGACGGCCACCTGGCCGGCCGGTTCGCCGCGGCGGTGCGCCGGGCGGTGAACCGCGGTGGCCACGTCCTCGTCCCGGCGGCCGCGGCCGGGGGCGAGGGGCTGCTGACCATGCTGGCCGAGCTGGCGGCCGCCGGGGAGATCCCGGCGACGCCGGTGGTACTGGACAGCCCCGCCGGTCTCTCGGCCGTCGAAGTCCACCAGCGCGCCGAGCGCGAACACTGGCACGAGCTGCACCGTGGCGGACGCGTCCGCGTTCCCGCGGAGCTGGTCGAGCAGGTTCCCGACCGGCCGTCGATCATCGTGGCCGGCCTCGAGACGGCGGACTCCGGCCGCGTGCTGCCGCACCTGGCCGCGCTGCTGCCGGACCCCCGCACCGGAGTCGCCCTGCTGGGCCGCCCGGCGCCGGGCACCCGCGCGGCGCAGCTCGCGAGCGGGGCCCGCCAGCTCAAGATCCACGGCCGGTACGTGCCGGTGCGGGCCGAGGTGACCGCGCTGGGGAGCACCGGCGAGTTCGCCGGGCCGGCGGAGGTGCTGGAGTGGGCGATCGCGACGCCTCCTCCCGAGACGGCGTTCGTCGTCGAGGGGGAGCCCGAGCCGTCGCACGCGCTGGCGAAGGCCCTGCACGCGGAGGCCGGCTGGTGCGCGGTGGTCCCGGAAGACGGCGAACGCGTGCTGTGCTGAGCCGCTACCGGTCGAGGGTGAGCTGCTGCCGGTGGTGGGCGAAGTGCCGGCTCGGGTAGCGGTAGACGTCGGCCATCGTCATGGTGGGCCGGAAGCAGGGATCCCACCGGGTCGGGTAGTGCATCCCGCGGGCGAGGTCGGCTTCGGAGGTCCGGTCCAGGCTGCGGTGCAGGGAGGCGATGATGTGGTCGAGCCACGCGGCCGCGCGCCGGGGCCCGATCAGGCCGCCGCCGCAGGACCCGAGGTAGTTGATCACGTGGAAGGGAGGAGTGGCCGCGTCGAGCACGGCGGCGAACCCGCGGCTCACGGGGTCGGGCAGGCGGCCGAAGAGGCGGACCAGCACCAGCAGGGCACGCACGATCTGGTAGCCGAACACGAGGTGGAAGAGCAGCTGCTGGTTGGTCCACCGGGTTCCCGCCGACCGGCGGCGCAGATCGGCGGCCGTCGCGGCGGCCACCAGCTCGTGCAGGGTGGCGCGGTCGCGCTCCCACGCCTCGTGCACTGCTCGCCGGTCCATGGTTCGGCCCTCCGCTCGCGCCGGTCGAGCATCCCACCGGCCGGCTGAAACCGGTCTCAGCAACGGGGGCCGGGGGTCTTTGGTCCCTCCGGGTCGTGACGCGCGACCATCGCCGCGGAGCGGGGCCGCCGGTGATGCTGGGGGTGTTCGCCCCCCAGCCATCCGGAGCCCGCGATGACCCGACCGCTGCCCGCCGTGTTCGACCAGGCCCTCGCCTCGGCCGTGCGCGCGCCTTCGCCGCACAACACCCAGCCCTGGCGGTTCGTCGTCGAGCACGAGGTGGTCGAGGTGTGGCTGGACCGCGACCGGGTACTGGGCATCGCCGACCCGCACGGGCGCGAGGCCCGGCTCGCTTGCGGCGCGGCCGCGTTCAACCTCCTCATCTGCCTGCGTGCCAACGGGCTCGCCGCGGTCGTCCGGATGCTGCCGGACCCGGCCGAGCCCGACCTGGTCGCGGTCATCCGGCTCGACGGCAACCAGAAGGCCACCGCGCTCGAGCGCAAGCTCGCCGAAGCCGTGTTCCGCCGGCACACCAACCGCCGTCCGATGCTGGACAAGGAGGTGCCGTCCGCGGCGCGGACCGCGCTGAAGTCCGCGGCCCTGCAGGAGGGCGGGCAGATCGAGTACCTGAACGTCTCCGGCCGCTACAGCACGGTGGCGTCGCTGGTCCGGCAGGCCGAGGCACTGCAGGCGGACGACGTGGCCTTCCGGGCGGAAGCGGCGTTCTGGACCCACCGGGAGCCCGACAGCCCCGACGGCGTGCCGCGGGCCGCGTCCGGGCCGCCCCCGTCCGGGCCGGGGATCGTGACGTTGCGCGCGTCGCACGAGAACGAGGACCTGCCGCCGCGCGAGTACGAGCAGGAGCCCCTGCTCGGGGTGGTGCTGACCCGGGATCGGGGACCGCACGCGGAGGTCCGGGCCGGGATGGCGATGCAGCGGGTGCTGCTCACCGCGACCGCCGAAGGCCTGGCGACGTCGTTCCTGTCCCAGCCGTTCGAAACCTCGCGGACGCGGGAGTCGCTCGACCACATCTTCACCGGGCTCGGCCAGCCGCACACCCTGCTGCGCATCGGCTACGGCTCGCCGACCCGGCTCACGGCCCGCCGCCCGGTCGAGGAAGTCGTGACCCACCGCACCGGCCCGGGCGTCACGGCGGGGTGACGTTCAGGTGCGCCCGGCCGTGGCGCGCAGCACGTCCCGGAAGGTCACCATGCCGACGACGCGGCCGTCTTCGACGACCGGCGCCGAGCGCACTTCGGCGTCGGTCATCAGCCCGGCCAGCTCCTGCACGTCGGTGTCGCCCCGCAGGGCCAGGCCCTGCTTGCGCATCACGGCGCCGACGGTGCGCGGCCCGCCGTCGAGCATCACGCCCGTGTCGGGGTCCCCGGGCGGAACCGGTGCCCGCAAGATGTCCTCTTCGGACAGCAGGCCGATCAGCTGCCCGTCGGCGTCGACCACCGGCATCGTCGTGAACCCGTGGCGGGTCATCATCTCGGCGGCTTCTTCGAGCGTCGCGGACGGCGTCAACGCGAACGTCGGGGTGGTCATGATGTCGCGTGCGCGCATGGTGGTGCTCCGTTCCCTCGGGTTTCCCGACCATCCCCGGCCGATCGGGTCGCGGCACAGGGTCCTAAGAGCGTGTCTTACGTGGTGATCGGGCGCTGGTAAGCGATGATCTTGGCTGTGGTGGATCGGTTGTCGCTGCGGTTGGTGCCGGACGAGCTGTGGGCGTTGGTGGAGCCGTTGATCCCGGTATTCGCGCCGCGTCCGCAGGGTGGTGGCACGGCGCCGGTGGACGCTCGCGCGGTGTTCACGGCGATTGTGTATGTGCTGACCAGTGGATGTGCGTGGCGGGATCTGCCGCCGTCGTTCGGGGTGCCGTTCCAAACCGCGCACCGCCGCTTCGGTCAGTGGACCAAAGCCGGGCTGTGGCGACGCTTGCATCATGCGCTATTGGACGAGCTCGGCAGCCAGGGCCTCATCGACTGGAGCCGCGCGATCGTGGACGGTGCCTGCGTGCGGGCCAAAAGGGGGGATCTCTGACCGGGCCCAGCCCAGTCGACCGCGGCAAGCCCGGCTCGAAGATCCATGCCCTGTCCGATCGCGCCGGGCTGCCGCTTGCCGTCGCCGTCTCCGCGGCCAACACCCACGACAGCCACGCCCTCAGACCGCTGGTGATGGCGATCCCGGCGATCAAGTCCCGTCGTGGTCCGCGGCGGCGCAAGCCGGCCAAGCTGCACGCCGACAAGGCCTACGACCAGCCCGGCCTGCGGCGCTGGGTCCGCGACCGCGGCATCAAGGTCCGCATCGCCCGCAAAGGCATCGAATCCAAGGACAAGCTCGGCCGGCACCGCTGGGTGATCGAACGAACGATGGCCTGGTTCACCGGATACCGGCGCCTCACGTTGCGCTACGAACGCAAAGCTGAGCACTTCCTTGCCTTCCTCATTCTCGGAGCCAGCCTCACGTGCTACAAGAGACTCCGCAAACTCACCACATGAGACAACCTCTAAGTCCCCGGTGCGCCGTCGGAGGACCTCCCGAGGAGGGTGGGCCGGTCCCCGCACTCCGGGGTCCAAGGCCTCTTCGGCCGACGCCGGAAATCGATGATCCTGGTCGTACCAGGAACTTCCGACCGGAGAGGGCAGGAACCATGAGCACGTCGTCGAACCCGATCGCGCGGATGTGGCGCACCGTCCTGCCCCGCCGCGGGTCGGTGGCGCGGGCCTCGGACCGGTTCCAGGCCGGGCTGCTGGTCTTCGTGGTGCTGCTCGCGCTCGCCGCGCTGCCGGTCGCCGCCAGTATCGGCTCGGAAACCTATGTGCGGCAGCAGAACGAGTCCGCGCAGCAGCTCGGCGAGCGCACGCCGGTGACGGCGACCCTGCTCGCCGACGGGCCGGACATCACGGTGAGCTCGCGAGCCGGAGTCGCCGGGAACGCCGCACCGACCGACGCCACGTGGGTGGTCCCCGACGGGACCCGCCACGTCGGCAAGGTCCTGGCCGACCAGGGCACGCTCAAGGGCGAGACGCTGACCGTCTGGGTGGATCGCGCCGGCAACCCGGTGGACCCGCCGCTGAGCGCCGCGGGCGTCCTCATCGACGCCGTCGGCGTCGGGCTCGGGCTGTGGCTGGGTGCGCTGGCACTGCTGGCCGCCTGCTACCGGCTCGCGGTGTTCTCCCTCGACCGCTTCCGGTTCGCCCAGTGGCAGCAGGAGTGGTTCCACGAACAAGACCGCAAAACCCATTCTTGAGAACGAGGAGAAGGTGAAACCCCATGACAACGGCAAACCAGGGCGACATCGTCGTCGGCGTGGACCATTCGGCGGTCAGCGTGGCCGCCCTGCGCTGGGCGGTGTCGGAGGCCGCGGAGAGCGGCCGCCAGGTCGTCGCGCTGCGGGCGTGGACGTTCGAGCCGGTCTACGACCTCGGTGCGGCGGTCGCCGGTTCGCCGGAGACGGTCCTGGACCGGGAGCGGCGGCAGCTCGACGAGATCGTCGGCGAGGTGCGGGCCGAGCACCCGGGCGTGGCCGTGCGGGCCGAGCTCGTCGAGCACTCGGCCACGGTGGCGCTGGAGGAGGCCTCGAAGACCGCGGCGATGCTCGTGCTCGGCAGCCACGGCCGCGGCCGGCTGCTGAAGCTGCTCGTCGGATCGGTCGCCGAGCACTGCCTGCGCGAGGCGAGCTGCCCCGTGGTGGTCATCCCGGCGCGGACCGTCGCCGAGCCCGAGAAGGAAACGGCACCGGCGCACGAACCCGCGGGTACCTACTACCCCGGACCGCTGCTGTGAAGGAGATCCAAATGCCCAGCCGTCGCAAGGTGGGTTCGGTCATGACGACCGACGCCGCCACCGTCGGGCCGGACACGCCGTTCAAGGCCGTCGCGGTCCTGCTGGCCTCGTGGAACATCAGCGGGGCGCCCGTGGTGGACTCCGACGGGCGGGTGCTCGGCGTCGTCTCGCAGGGTGACCTGCTCGAGCACGAAGCCCCGCACGGCCTGCTCAAGCCGGGTGCGCGCCAGGCGAAGCGGAAGGCGGGCGCCGCGTTCACGGCGGACCTGATGACCGCCCCCGCGGTCACGGTCCGGGCGGACGACGACGTCACGGTCGCCGCGAAACTGCTGGAGCAGCACCACTTCCACCGCCTGCCGGTGGTCGACGAGGAGGGGAAGCTCGTCGGCGTGGTGTCCCGCTCCGATCTGCTGCGCGTGTTCCTGCGCACCGACCAGGAGATCCGGGACGAGGTCCGGGACGAGGTGCTGCTGCGCGAGATGGCGCTCGACCCGGCCTCGCTGTACGTCGCGGTGCACAACGGCATCGTCACGCTCAACGGCACCGTCGAACGGACGAGCATGATCCCGGTGATCACGGCGCTGATCCGCCGGGTCGACGGGGTCGTGGAGGTGCGGCAGACCCTGAAGGGCCAGTTCGACGACCGCGGTGTGTCGCCGATGCCTCCCGGGCCGGTCGGGGTGCTGAGCCCGAACAAGCCGCACAACTGAAGCGCGGCGAAGCGGCCACCGTCCATTCCGGACGGTGGCCGCTTCGCCGTGTGCCCGGCCGCGGGAAGCCCGGGTGCGGACACCGAAGCGGCCTTCGCCGCGTCGGACGCAGCGAAGGCCGCTTCGGGGTACTCCGGTGCTCAGCTGCGGAACAGCGCGACCTTGAGTGCGTTGCTGTCCTGCGGGTGGGCGAAGACGTCGTAGGCCTCGTCCATCTCGTCGAGCCCGAACCGGTGGGTGATGAACCGGCTCGTCTCCAGCCGGCCCGCCGCGAGCATCCGCAGCAGCATCGGCGTGCTGGAGGTGTCGACCAGCCCGGTGGTGATGGTGATGTTCTTGATCCACAGCTCCTCGAGGTGCAGGGTCGCCGGGGCGCCGTGCACGCCGACGTTCGCGACGTGCCCGCCCGGGCGGACCAGCTTCGTGCACAGCTCGAACGTCTCCGGGACGCCGACCGCTTCGATCGCCACGTCCGCGCCGAGCCCGCCACTGGCTTCGGCGACCGCGGCGGCCGCGTCGCCGGGCTGCACCATGACGTCGGCGCCGAAGGACTTCGCCGCGTCGAGGCGGGCCGGTTCCTTGTCGACCACGATGATGGTGCTGGGCGCGAACAGCTGGGCGTTCGTGATCGCGGCGAGGCCGATCGGCCCGGCGCCGACGACCACCACCGTGTCGCCCGGCTTGACGCCGCCGTTGCGGACGCCGACCTCGTAGGACGTCGGCACGATGTCGGCCAGCATCAACGCCGACTCGTCGCTCACGCCGGACGGCAGCACGTACGTCGACGTGTCGGCGAACGGGACGCGCGCGTACTCGGCCTGGACGCCGTCGGTGGTGTGGCCGAGGATCCAGCCACCGCCGCCGAGGCACTGGCCGTAGGCCGCGGACCGGCAGTACTCGCACCGGCCGCACGCGGAGATGCAGGAGACCAGCACCTTGTCGCCGGACTTGACGGTGGTGACGGCGGAACCGGTCTCGACGATCGTGCCGACCGCTTCGTGGCCCAGGATCCGGCCGCGCTCGACCTCGGGCACGTCCCCTTTGAGGATGTGCAGGTCGGTGCCGCAGATGGTGACCGCGTCGACCCGCACGATCGCGTCGGTGGGCGAGGTGAGCTCGGGTTCGGCGTGGTCGGTCCAGCTGCGCCGGCCGGGACCGTCGTAGACGAGTGCCTTCATTTCTTCTCCTTCGTTACCGGGACAGCCGAAAGGGCGCCCGCCGGCCGGCGGGCGCCCGTGGAGCGGATCGCTGTCAGCGCAGCCACTTGCGGTCGCCGACGAGGTCGGCCCAGCGGCGGCCGAGTCCCCAGGTGTGCCCGGCCGACGCGGCGGCGAGCACGATGAGGATCAGGGCGTAGATGATGTGGTAGTCGATGATCGGGTTGGTGGAGTGCGTCGCTTCGCCGGTGCTCATGCTCTGCGCGAACGGCCATTCGGCGGCCCACATCATGAGCATCATCAGCGAGCCGGCGGCGGCGCTCAGCCGCAGCCCGACTCCGGCGATCACGGCGATGCCGATGGCGCCCAGGCCGAGCATGAACAGCCAGTCGGCCCACCAGGTGCCCGCCCAGGAGTGGAACATCGACTCGAACGGGCCGACGTGCACGCCGCTCAGGAAGCCCTTGGTCGGCGAGCCGCCGCTGATCCAGGCGCCCTTCGACGGGGTCGCGTAGCCCAGGCCGAACAGCTTGTCCAGGAACGCCCACAGGAACACGAACCCGGTGACGACCCGCAGGACGGCCAGGGTCTTCCCGGCGGCCGTGGGCTGGGTGACGAAGTCGGCGACCGGCGCCGGTTCGGCGGCCCGGTGGCCCGAGGTGGTTTTCTTCTCTTCCGGTCGGATGGACATGGGGAAACCTCCGTTCTCTTCGGTGCTGCGGTCAGTTTCTGCCGGTGACGCGGGGGTGGCTGGGGCCGAAGGTCCCCGGCCGGGAGGCCCTTGGGTGCCGGTTCGGGCGCCGGCTCGCGCGGACCGCGCGGAACGGACCAAAGTCCCCCGGAACCGGGGCGCAAGCCTCGCGCCGCGAGCGGCTTCGGACGGTTGACTCCGCACGCAGGCACCGTCGGGAAAGGGGAAGCGGATGACCGGCTCGGCTTCAGCACTGGTGGTGGGTGTCGACGGTTCGGCGGGGGCGCTCACGGCGGTCCGCTGGGCGGCGCGTGTCGCGCGTGAACGCCGTCTCGCTCTTCGCCTGGTTCACGCACTGCCCGAGCTGCCCCCGCCCTACCCCCGGGGCGACCCGACGTTCGACCAGGTCAAGGCGGCCGTCACCACGCGGGGCGAACGCATGCTCGCCGAAGCCCGTGCCACGGCGGCCGAAGCCGAGCCCGGGATCGAGGTGACGACGTCGCTCCGGTCCGAACGTCCCGCCGACGCACTGGTGTCCGAGGCGAAGGACGCGACGATGCTGGTGCTCGGCACCCCGGGCCTGCGCCCGCTCGGCCGGGTCCTGCTCGGGTCGGTCTCGGTCGCGCTGGCCGCGCACGCGCCGTGCCCGGTCACCTTGGTGCGGCCGCACGCCGGGGACGACGAACCGCCCGCCGAGGGACCGGTCGTCGTCGGTGTCGACGGGGCCCCCGCGGGCGAAGAAGCGATCGCGGCCGCGTTCGAAGAGGCGTCGTGGCGGGGTGCCCGGCTGATCGCCGTCCACTGCTGGCACGAGGCGTTCCTGTCCTCGATCTTCGAAGAAGGCCGGTGGACGATGGACAGCTCGACGGTGGAGGAGCGCGAACACGAACTGCTCGCCCAGCGCCTGGCCGGCTGGCGGGAGAAGTACCCGGACGTCGTCGTGGACCGCGTCGTGCTGGCCGGGCGGCCGGCGGAACGGCTGCTCGACCTCGCCGACCGGGCGCAGCTGCTGGTCGTCGGCAGCCGCGGCCGGGGCGGGTTGCGCGGCCTGGCCCTCGGGTCGACGAGCCAGTCGCTGATGTCCTACGCGCTCTGCCCGGTGCTGGTCGTCCGCGGCGGTACCCGCCCGCAGGAGAAGTAGACCACCGGGCCGATGAAGTTCACCGCGATCACCAGCGCCCACAGCCACTTCGGCCCGCGGACGCGGTCCGCGGGCCGGCGGGCCAGATCCCACCAGGCCGCCGCGGCGAGCAGGATCTGCACGCTCGCCGCGGTGCCGATCGCCGTGCGCTGCGCGCCGGTCAGGTCGCGCCACCGCTTGTGGTGTCCCATGCCGTTCCCCTTCCGTCCGCTCCAGGCAAGAGCATCGGCGTCCCCGCGCAAAGGGGCGAAAGGCCTCTCGGCCGGGGACCGTCGCCCGGCGCGCGAAGCGTGCCGAGGCTCCTAACTTGATCGCAAAAGGGTTCTCGACGGAGGTGGAGTCATGCGTGGTCCGCTGGTGTCCGACCTGATGAGCCGGCCGGTCGTGTCGGCAGGCCCCGGGACGTCGTTCAAGGAACTGGCCGCCCTGCTGGCCGAACACGCCATCGCGGCGATCCCGGTGGTCGACGAGCACCGCCGCCCGATCGGCGTCGTCGACGAGGCGGACCTGCTCGCCCGCCACAGCCGGGACGCCCGGCGTGAGCGCGGGCTGCGGCGGCTGGTGGTGTGGACCAAGGCCCAGGGCCTGACCGCGCGCGAGCTGATGACCCGGCGCGTGCCCACGGTCGCGAAGGACGAACCCGTGTCGGGCGCGGCCCGGCGGCTGGTGGAGGCGAACCTGCGCTGCCTGTACGTCGTGAACGGCGCCGGCCACCTCGTGGGCGTCCTCGCGCGCCGGGACGTCCTGCGCGCGTTCCTGCGCCCGGACGAGGAGATCAAGGAGACCGTGGAGCGCGAAGTCCTGCAGCGCTCGATCTGGGCGGACCTCTCGGCGGTCGACGTCCGGGTCGACGACGGCGTCGTGACGCTCAGCGGGGTGATCGACCGGCGCAGCGAAGTGGAACGTGCGGAGTGGCTCACCGAAACCGTGCCGGGCGTGGTCGCCGTGCGGAACCGGCTGAAGTACACCCAGGACGACGGGGCGGCCGCGGAAGCGCGGTGACCGGCCTTCGCCGGGCCGCTAGCGGAGTGCGACGGTGAGCAGGACGACGGCGTCGCCGAGCGCGGTGAGCCCGTGGCGTTCCGGCGGGATGGTCGCCAGCTGCCCGCGGTCGAGGGTCCACGCCGCACTGGGGCTGTGCAGCCGTACCGTGCCCGAGACGACGTAGAGCGTCGCGGCCGGCGGCGAGTCGTGCTCGGCCAGGTCGGCGCCGTCGGCCAGGGCGATGAGAGTGACCCGTTGGGAGGTGCCGGCCGCCAGCGTCCGCGCCGCCCGCCGGGAGCCGTGGTCGCGGGCTTCGGCGAGCAGATCCGGTGCGAGTGCGTCGATCGACGTGACAGCGGGGTGCCCGGTCATCGCTTGCTCCCGTCCTCGGGTGGATCCAGGCGCTCACCGTAGCCGACGGGAGCAGGGGCGGCGGTGAAGGACGGGTGCCCGCCAGGCTGCGTCACCGGCGGGCACCCGTGGCAGAGCGTCACAGCGGCGAGCGGCCGATCAGCTCCACCAGCTCGACGGTGCGGGTCGCGTAGCCCCATTCGTTGTCGTACCAGCCGAAGACCTTCGCCAGGTGGGAATCGGCCTTCGTCAGCTGCGCGTCGAACACGCACGACGCCGGGTCGCCGATGATGTCGCGGGACACCAGCGGGGCGTCGGCGTAGCGCAGGATGCCCTTGAGGTCGCCGTCGGCGGCCTCGGCGAACGCGTGGTTGACCTGCTCCGCGGTCACCGGGCGATCCAGCTCGACGGTCAGGTCGGTCAGCGAGCCGTCCTCGACCGGGACGCGCACGGCGACGCCGTCGAGCTTGCCCGCCAGCTCCGGCAGCACCAGCCCGATCGCCTTGGCCGCGCCGGTGCTGGTGGGCACCACGTTGACGGCGGCCGAGCGGGCGCGGCGCGGGTCCTTGTGCGGGCGGTCCAGCAGCGCCTGGTCGCCGGTGTAGCTGTGGATCGTGGTGAGCAGCCCGCGCCGGATGCCGAACGCGGAGTGCAGCACCTTCACCATCGGCGCGACGCAGTTCGTCGTGCACGAGGCGTTGGAGATGATGTGGTGCTTCGCGGGGTCGTAGTCGCCCTCGTTGACCCCGAGCACGATCGTCGCGTCGACGTCCTTGCCGGGCGCCGAGATCACGACCTTCTTCGCGCCCGCGGCCAGGTGTGCCCCGGCGGCTTCGCGGGTGCGGAACTTGCCGGTCGATTCGACGACCACGTCCACGCCGTACTCGCCCCACGGCAGCTTGGTGGGGTCGGACTCCGCGCTCACCTGGATGAGGTGGTCACCGACCCGCAGCGCCTCGCCGTCGACGACCTCGACCGGGATGCGGAGCTTTCCGTAGGTGGAGTCGTGGGCGAGCAGGTGCGCCAGCATCTCCGGGGACGTGATGTCGTTGACCGCGACCACTTCGATCGGGCTGTCCGGCGTCTCCAGCACGCACCGGAGGATGTCCCGTCCGATCCTGCCGAAGCCGTTGATCCCGAGCCGTACCGTCATCTGCTTCTCCCTGTCGTCGTTCGTTCCTCCTCGATGGTTCGCCGCCGGCCGCACCCGCCCGTAGGGCCCAAGTTCCCCGGGGCGAGGGCCGAACGCCCCCGGGACCGGCGGAACCGGTGACCTTCGGCCCTTGGACCGCACGTCCAAGCCCGGTTTCCTGGACGCGGCGAAAGGGGAGCCCATGACCGACGGCATCCGCGTGCTCGACCGGCCGGGGCTCGACCGGCTCGTCGAAGTGCTGCGGGCGGAGGGGTACCGGGTCGTGGGCCCGGTGGCCCGCGACGACGCGATCGTCCTGGCCGAGCTGGACTCGGGGGCGGACCTGCCCGCGGGGTGGGGCGTGGAGACCGCGCCCGGCCGCTACCGGCTGCGCCGCCGGGCGGACGCGGCGGTGTTCGGCCATTCGGCGGGACCCCAGTCCTGGAAGCGCTTCCTGCACCCGCCGCACCGGCCGCTGTGGCACACCGGCCCGGACGGCGAGTTCGTCGCCGTGCAGGAAGACCCGCCGCGCTACGCGTTCCTCGGCGTCCGGGCCTGCGACCTGGCGGCGATCTCCGTGCTGGGCACCGTCCTGGCCGCGAGCGGGTCGTTCGCGCGGCGGCGGCAGGGGCTGTTCACGATCGCCGCGAACTGCACCGAACCCGGCGAAGTGTGCTTCTGCGCCTCGATGCGCACCGGGCCCGGCGTGTCCGGGGGCTACGACCTCGCGCTCACCGAACTGCTCGACGACGACGGCCACCGGTTCGTGACCGACGTCGGGTCGGCCGAAGGCGAGCGCGTGCTCGGGCTGGTCACGACCCGCGACGCCGCGGACGGCGAGGTCGCCGGCGCGCGGGCCGGGGTCGAAGCGGCAGCCGCGAAGATGGGCCGCGCGATGCCGCCGGGGGACCTCCGGACGCTGCTGCGGGAGTCGCGCGAGTCGCCCGTCTGGTCCGAGATCGCGAGCCGGTGCCTCACCTGCGGCAACTGCACCATGGTCTGCCCCACCTGCTTCTGCACCACCACCGAGGACGTCACGGACGTGACCGGCGAGCACGCCGGGCGCGCCGAACGCTGGGCGTCCTGTTTCGAACTCGACTTCTCCTACGTGCACGGCGGAAGCGTGCGCGAGTCCGGCGACAGCCGGTACCGGCAGTGGATGAGCCACAAGCTGAGCACCTGGCACGACCAGTTCGGCACCTCCGGCTGTGTCGGCTGCGGCCGCTGCATCGCCTGGTGCCCGGCCGGGATCGACATCACCGCCGAGGCGGCCCGGCTCGCCGCGGAAGGAGCCGGCCATGTCGGCGGTTGACCGCTTCACCGCGCTGCCCCCCTTTTCCCGGCTGACCCCCGCGGAGACCGCCCTGCTGACCCGGGCGACGCGGGAAGTCGCCTTCGCGCCGGGAGAACGCCTGTGCGAGGAAGGCCGCCCGGCCGACCGGCTCTGGGTGCTCGAAAGCGGCCGGGTCGAGGTGGACACCGCGGTGCCCGGCCGGGGCGACGTCGTCGTGCAGGCACTCGGGCCGGGGGAGCTGCTCGGCTGGTCGTGGCTCGTCCCGCCGTACCGCTGGGACTTCGGCGCCCGGGCGGTGACGACCGTGACGGCGGCCGAGCTGGACGGGCGCCTGCTGCGTGAGCTCGCCGACGAGGATCCGGCGTTCGGCTACGCCCTGACCCGCGCGCTGTTCGAGGTCCTGGCCCACCGGCTGCGGGGGACCCGGGCCCGCCTGCTCGACCTGTACCGGAGCGGGCGTGACTGAGCCGATGCTGCCGGTGCCGTACCGGGTCGAGCGGCGCACGGTGCAGACGCGGGACACGGCCACCCTGCGGCTGGTGCCGGCCGGCGACGCCCTGCCGCGGTTCCGGCCCGGCCAGTTCACGATGCTCTACGCGCGGGGGATCGGCGAGGTCGCCATCTCGATCAGCGGCGACCCGTCCACCGAGGACGGTGTCCTCGAGCAGACCGTCCGCGACGTCGGCGCGGTGAGCCACGCCCTGCACGACGCCGGACCGGGCACGGTGCTGGGCGTGCGCGGGCCGTTCGGGCGCGGCTGGGACGTCGAGTCCGCGCGGGGCGGCGACGTCGTCATCGTCGCCGGCGGGGTCGGGCTGGCGCCGCTGCGGCCGGTGGTGCTCGCGGTGCTGGCCGACCGGGCCGCCTACGGCCGCGTCGTCCTGGTCGCCGGCGCCCGGACCCCGGGGGACTTCCTCTACCGCGACGAGTTCGCCGCGTGGGAACCCTCGATCGAGGTGCGCCGCACGGTCGACCAGCCCGCCGACGGCTGGACCGGGGAGGTCGGCTTCGTCACCGAGCCGCTGGCCAGCGTGGGGCCGCTGGCCGCCCGGACGACCGCCTTCCTGTGCGGTCCGGAGCCGATGATGCGCTTCAGCGCGCGAGTGCTGCTGCGGGCCGGGCTCGCCGCCACCGACATCCGCGTGTCGCTCGAACGGAACATGCAGTGCGGTACGGCCCTGTGCGGGCACTGCCAGCTCGGCCCGCTGCTGCTGTGCCGCGACGGTCCGGTCGTGAAGTACGCCGAGGCCGAACCCCTCCTCCTGGTCCGGGAGCTGTGACATGAGCCTGCCCACCCTCGCCGTCTGGAAGTTCGCCTCCTGCGACGGCTGCCAGCTCACCCTGCTCGACTGCGAAGACGAGCTGCTCGCCCTCGCCGGCCGGGTGCGCATCGCCTCCTTCACCGAAGCGTCCAGCGAGGTGCTGCCCGGACCGTACGACGTCTCGCTCGTCGAGGGGTCGATCACCACCCCGGCCGACGAACGGCGGATCCGCGAGGTGCGCGAACAGTCGCGAGTGCTCGTGACGATCGGTGCGTGCGCCACCAGCGGCGGCATCCAGGCGTTGCGGAACTTCGGCGACGTCGCCGAGTTCGCCGCGTCGGTCTACGCGAGCCCGGAGTTCATCTCCACCCTGGGGACCTCGACGCCGATCAGCGCCCACGTGCCGGTGGACTTCGAGCTGCGCGGCTGTCCCATCGACCGGCACCAGCTGCTGGAGACCCTCGGCGCGTTCCTCGCCGGGCGCAAACCGGACCTGCCGGACACCAGCGTGTGCACCGAGTGCAAGCGCCGCGGCCTCACCTGCGTGACGGTCGCCGACGGCACGCCGTGCCTGGGCCCGGTGACGCACGCCGGGTGCGGCGCGCTCTGCCCGGCGCACAACCGCGGCTGCTTCGGCTGTTTCGGGCCGATGGCGAAACCCAACACCGCCGCCCTGCTGCCGATCCTGCGGACGTGCGGGATGGACGAAGCCGCGGTCGGCCGGGTCTTCGCCACGTTCAACGCGGCCGCGCCGGACTTCGCCGCGGTGTCGCGGGAGCGGCGGTCGTGACCGCCCGCCGGCTGGTGGTCAACGCGATCGCCCGGGTCGAAGGCGAAGGCGCGCTGCGGCTGGTCGTCGACGACGGCCGGGTGCACACCGCCGAGCTGAACATCTACGAGCCGCCCCGGTTCTTCGAGGCGCTTCTGCGCGGGCGCGCCTGGACCGAGCCGCCCGACATCACCGCGCGCATCTGCGGGATCTGCCCGGTGGCGTACCAGACGAGCGCGTGCAACGCCCTCGAAGCGGCGTGCGGCGCCGAACTCGACGGCCCGCTGGCCGACCTGCGGCGCCTGCTCTACTGCGGGGAGTGGATCTCGAGCCACGCGCTGCACATCCACCTGCTGCACGCGCCGGACTTCCTCGGGTACCCGGACGGGATCGCGATGGCGGCCGGGCACCGGGAGGCGGTCGAACGCGGTCTCGCGCTCAAGAAGACCGGCAACGCGCTGCTGGAACTGATCGGCGGCCGAGCGATCCACCCGGTGAACGTCCGCGTCGGCGGGTTCTACTCGGTGCCGTCGCGGGCGGACCTCGCCCCGATGCGCGAGCGGCTGCTGGGCGCGCTGGACCAGGCGCGCGAGGTCGTGCGCTGGGTGTCCGGCTTCGACTTCCCGGACCACGAGGTCGGCCACGACCTGCTCTCGGCGCGCGAGCCGGGGCGCTACCCGATCGACCGGGGGACGGTGGTCACGAGCACCGGCGCGGAGTTCCCCGCCGCGGAGTTCCCGGAGCACGTCGTCGAACGGCAGGTCCCGCACTCCACGGCGCTGCACGCGAGCCTCGACGGCCGCCGCTACCTGACCGGGCCGCTCGCCCGGTACTCGCTCAACTCGGCGCTGCTCGGCCCGGTGGCGCGTGAAGCCGCGGCCGAGGCGGGACTGGGCACGGAGTGCCGGAACCCGTTCCGGTCCATTGTGGTCAGAGCGGTCGAAGTGGTGTACGCGGTCGAAGAGGCGATCAGGCTGATCGACGGCTACGAGCGGCCCGACCGGCCCGCCGTCGAGATCACCCCGCGCGCGGGCACCGGGCACGGCGTCAGCGAGGCCCCGCGCGGGCTGCTCTACCACCGGTACACGCTCGACGAGGCCGGGCTCGTCACCGCGGCGGCGATCGTCCCGCCGACTTCGCAGAACCAGGCGGCCATCGAGGACGACCTGTGCCGCCTGGCGGGCACCCGGCTCGACCTGGGCGACGACGCGCTCGCGCTGTTCTGCGAACGGGTGATCCGCAACCACGACCCGTGCATCTCGTGCGCCACCCACTTCCTGGACCTGACGGTGATCCGCCGGTGACGGACGTCGTCATCGGGCTGGGCAACCCGCTGTGCGGTGACGACGGGATCGGCCCGGCGGTCGTCGCCGCGCTGCCGGCGCTGCCCGGGGTCCGCGTGGTGGGGCGGATCGCCGATCCGCTGGCGCTGGTCGACGCCTGGACCGGCGCCGGCCTCGCGGTGGTCGTCGACGCCGTCCGGGGCGCGTTCCCGGCCGGGGAGGTCGTCCGGTGCACGGGGGCGGACGGCCTGCCCGCCGGCGCCGGGCGGGGCGGGCACACGCTCGACGTCGCGGCCGCCGCCCGGCTCGGGCAGGCCCTGGGGCGCTCGCCGCGGCGGCTGGTCGTGCTCGGCGTCGCGGGCGTGGACTTCACGCCGGGCCGGGGGCTCTCGGCGCCGGTCGCCGCGGCGGTCCCGGCCGCGGTCCGGGCCGTGCTCGCGGAAGGCCTTTGGTCATCGCAGATCGGGCAGAACGCCAGGTCCGCGGTGCGGCCGGAAGGAGTTGGCTAGACACCGGAGGGGACTGCGATCCGAGAGGAGCGGTGATGACGGAAACGACCGCGAAGGCCCGCATAGTCGTCGGTGTCGACGGTTCGGACGCGGGCACGGCCGCCCTGGTCTGGGCGGCCGGACAGGCCGAGGCGAGCGGTGCGGAGCTGGACGTCGTGACGGTGTGGCTGCACGACGCGATGCTCGACGACGCTTCGGTGAGCCGGACCCTCGAAGAGGCCCGGCGGGTACACGTCCACGAGCTGGAGAAGATCGTGACCGCCGTGACGAAGGACCACGCCGGCGTGACCGCGCGGTGCTCGGCCCCGGACGGCGATCCCGCGAGCGTCCTGACCGACCGGGCGAAGGGTGCGACGATGCTGGTCGTCGGCAGCCACGGCAAGGGCAAGCTGCGCGAGGTGCTCGCCGGCTCGGTCAGCAGCGCCTGCCTGCGGCACGCGACCTGCCCCGTCGCGGTGATCCCGCCGCCCGCCCACACCCCGGAGACCCTGCTCGGCCGGCAGGTTGCCGAGCTGGCGTCCGGCAAGATCTGAGCCTGCCGTGACCGCCACCGCCCACCGGCCCGCAGAGTTCCCGGCCGCCGCCGAGCCGGCCGGGACACCGCTCCTGCGCGTCCGGGGTGTCACCAAGAAGTTCGGGCCGGTGCAGGCGCTGGCCGGGGTCGACCTCGACGTCCCGGCCGGGCAGGTGACCGCGCTGGTCGGCGACAACGGCGCCGGCAAGTCCGTGCTGATCAAGTGCATCGCGGGCATCCACGTCCCGGACAGCGGCGAGTTCACCTGGGAAGGCCGGCCGGTGCGCATCCGCACCCCGCGTGCGGCGGCCGCGCTCGGCATCGAGACCGTGTACCAGGACCTCGCGCTGTGCGACAACCTCGACATCGTGCAGAACATGTTCCTCGGCCGCGAACACCTGCGGCACGGCACGCTCGACGAGGACCGGATGGAGCTGGCCGCGAAGGAGACTTTGCACAGCCTCGGCGTCACCACGGTGACGTCGGTCCGCCAGCAGGTGGGCTCCCTGTCCGGCGGCCAGCGGCAGGCGGTCGCGATCGCGAAAGCCGTGCTGTGGAACTCGAAGCTGGTGATCATGGACGAGCCGACGGCCGCGCTGGGCGTGCAGCAGACCGAGGTGGTGCTCGGCCTCGTCCAGCGGCTGGCCGAGCGGGGCCTGGGCGTGATCGTCGTGTCGCACAACATGAACGACGTCTTCGACGTGGCCGACCGCATCGCGGTCCTGTACCTGGGCCGGATGGCGGGTGTGTTCACCACCGCCGAGCTCACCAAGGAATCGGTCGTCGACCTGATGACGGCGGGCCGCTCCGACCGCTGGGCCGGGGAGGCCGGAATCGCTTCATGACCGGCTCGTCCCGGCCAGCCGGGCGTCGGCTCGAGGTCGTCGCACGGCCGTGGTGTCATGAATGACCCATTCACCTCGTCCGAGGACAGGAATGAGTCATTCAAGACACCACGGCCGCCGGGTCTCAGCGCGTCAGCCAGCGGGTCGCGCCGCGCACGCCCAGCGCCATGACGTCCCAGCCGGTCCCCGCGTGCACCGGCAGCCCGGCGCGGAAGCGGCCCGGTACATAGGTGCCGAGGGCCTTCTTGCCCAGCCGCCACGCCGGCGAAGTGCCGACGCGGTACGCCTCGGCGGCCGCCGGATCGACCACCACCGAATCACCGGTGACCGCCAGCGGGACCTGCGCGAACGTCGCGTTGTCGAACATCTCCAGCACGCACATGCTCACCGGTTCGAACCCGGGGCCGGGCAGGTGGGCGCCGGCGTCGGCGGCGATCTGCCCGGCGACCGCCTGCGCCTGCAGCAGCGCGAGGAACGCCTGTTTCACCGGGAAGTCCCCGGCGTCGCCGGGCGCGTAGACGCCCGGGTTCCCGAGCACCTCGCGCGTGCTCGCGTCGCAGGAAAGGAAGCCGCGGTCGTCGGCCGGCAGCCCCTCGAAGCGCTGCGCCGCGACGTGCGGCGGGAACGCCACCAGGAGGTCGAACTCCTGCGCGGTTCCGTCGGTGTAGGCGACCTCGAGCTCGCTCACCTTGTCGGGGACGGCCCCGGTGCGCCCGTCGATGCCGCGCTTCGCGAACTCCGCGGCGACGACGCCGTGCAGCTTCGGGCCGAACGCCTGCACGTAACCCTGCTCGAACGTGGTGAACGCCAGCTGGACGTTGTCGCGGACGCCGCGGCGGCGCAGCCACGTGTCGAGCATCAGGGCGATCTCGTACAGCGGTCCGGCGCACTTGTTGTTCGGCGGCACCAGGAACAGGACCTGCTGGAGCCGGCCGTGCGCGGCGTGGCGGACGACCCACTGCAGCTGCTCGCCCAGCGCGTGCAGCCGGCCGGGGGACCAGACCGTGTGGGCGTGCTCGGCGAGGCCGGGCACCTCCTCCGGGCGCATCGCGGCACCGGTGGCGAGCACGAGGTTGTCGTAGGGGACCTCGCCGCGTGAGGTGTGCACGACGCCGCGGCCGGTGTCGACACCTTCGGCGGTCGCGATGTGGGTGTCGATCTCGCGGCGCCGCAACGCTTTCCCCAGCGGCACGTGCAGCGGCGCTTCGGCGGCCCCGAAGGGCAGGTAGATGCTGTTGGGCCGGAACAGGAAGTCGTCACGGTCGGAGACCAGGGTGAGCCGGACGCGGTCCGGGTTCGCCTGCGCGCGCAACGCGAACGCGGTCTCCAGGCCGGCGAACCCGCTGCCCAGTACTACGACATGGTTGGGGGACATGCGTTTCCTCCGAGGCGCCCGGGGTGGTTCGGCAGAGACCTCCACGATGCCGCGGCAGCGGGGGACCGGGGCAGGGGAAATCGTCCGCGCCCACGGGTGACTTCCGGCCCTTTCCCGGATCCGGCGCGGGTCGCAGAGTGAAGGTGAGCCGGTGTGACGGGAGTGTGGCGACCATGGTGGCGAATACGCGGAACCCGGCCGGGCCGCATCGGCGGATGCCCGCGCAGGACAGCCTGTGGCTGCAGCTGGACCGGCCCGAGAACCTGATGCTCGTCACGTCCGTGCTGTGGACGAAGACCCCGGTGGACCCGGCGCGGCTGCGGTCGGTGGTGTCGGACCGTTTGCTGGCCCGCTATCCGGTGTACCTGCAGCGGGCCGTGCGGCACGGCCGCGCCATCACCTGGGAAACCGATCCCGACTTCGACCTCGGTGACCACGTCCTGGTGCAGGACCTGCCCGCGCCCGCGGACCAGGCGGCGCTGCAGGAGTTCGTCGCCGCCCGGCGGAGCAGCCCGCTCGACCCGAATCGTCCACTGTGGACCATCGACCTGCTGCAAGGCTACCGTGGTGGCAGCGCGCTGATCAGCCGCACCCACCACGCGATGGCCGACGGGATCCGGCTGACGCAGGTGCTGTTCAGCCTCCTGGACCCGATCGAGGGGCAAACCGCACCGCACGCGAAGGTCGGCGGTGCCGGACCGCACCGGGAAGCCGTCGCCCAGCCGGTGGTCCGCCTCGGCGCGGCCATGCTGCGCGCGCTCGGCGACAGCGGGGCGAAGGCACAACAGCGCGCCGCTCGCGTGCATCCGGTGCTGGAGACCGCGGTGGCGCTGCCGGTACTCGGCGCGACCGCGGCCGTGGGCGCGACCGGCGCGGTCGCCGGGTTCCTGGCCGCGGCGTTGGCTGGCGGCCCGCGCAGCGTGGTCGACGCGGTCGCCGGCGCGGCGACGACGATCTGGCACAGCGCCACCGGGACCGCGGACCTGCTCGGTCCCTCCACCGCCACCGGGCTGTGGGACGGCGAGCCGGGCGTCGAGAAGACCGCCGCCTGGGGCGAGCCGATCCCGCTGGACGAGCTGGCGCGGATCGGCCACGACACCGGGACGACGGTCAACGACGTCTGCACCGCGCTCGTCGCCGGCGCGCTCGACCGGTACTTCACCGAGCACGCCACCGCCCGGCCCGGGCCGAACGACCTCGGCTGGCTGATCCCGGTGAGCCTGTCCTCCTTCGACGACGGGCTGCCGGCCACCCTGGGCAACCACTTCTCGCTCGTGCTGGCCCAGCTCCCGCTCGGGCGCCGGACGTTCGCCGAGCGCCTCGCCGAGGTGCACCGCCGGGTCGCCCGCATCCGCGATTCGTTCGAGCCGGTGCTGACCTTCGGCGTGCAGTACGCCATCGCGCAGAGCCCGGAATCGCTCGGCACGGCGATGAGCAGGTTCTTCGCCGGCAAGGCCGTCGGGGTCCTGACGAACGTGCCGGGCCCGCGAGCACCGATGACGCTGGCCGGCGCGCCGGTCGAAGGCATCGTCGGCTGGGCGCCGTGCAGCGCGCGGCAGGCGATCACGATCTGCATCTTCAGCTACGCCGGGCAGGTGCGGTTCGGCTTCGGCACGGACCGCAAGCTGATCCCGGACCCGGAGGCGCTGGTCGCCGGACTGGCCGCGGAGTTCGAGACGGCCCGGTAGCCGTGGTCACGCGGCCGCGGATGTCGTGAATGACCCATTCACCTCGTCCGAGGACAGGAATGAGTCATTCACGACATCCGCGCACCCCTTCGCCCCACTCAGGCGACGGCGTCGCGCAGGGTCTGGACTTCGCGTTCGATCGCCTTGGCGAGCACGCCGATCTCCGGCACGGTGCCGGCGTCGGAGGTGATCCCGAACGTGACCCGCCCGGCGTAGCTGAGCATCGCCACCCCGGTCCGCACCCGCAGCGCGATCGGGACGTACGGGTAGATCTCGACGATCGGCCGCCCGACCGCGGACAGCGGTTCGGCCGGGCCGCGCACGTTGGTCGTGACGGTGACGATGTTGCGCTGCGGCAGGTGCGCGGCGGCGCGGATCGCCCAGGCGACCGGTGCGAACGGCTCCTGGGCGGCCGACGCGGTGATCAGCGCGCCGGCGTCGGCCTCCTTGCCCGCCTTGAGCGCGACGAGCCGCTCGCGCACCCGGACCAGCCGCTGCACGGGGTCGGCGAGGTCGACCGGCAGCAGCGGCAGCAGGAGCGAGACCTCGTTGTCCAGTGAGGATCCGAGCCGGACGGAGACCGGCACCAGGGTGCGCACGGAGTCCGCGGCCGGGGTTTCCCCGCGGTGCAGCAGGAGTTCGCGGAAGCCGCCGGTGATGGCGGCGAGCAGGATGTCGTTCACCGTGACGCCGAACCCGACGGCCGCGACCTTGACGTCGGCCAGGGCCACGGTGGCGGTCGCGTACCGCCGGTCCTGCCCGAGCGGCCCGGTCAGCGGCGTCGGGGACGCGGGCAGCAGCGCCGAAGTCAGCGCGGCGAGGCCGCGTGCGGCGTCGCTCAGCCGGCGGGCCAGCTGGTTCGGGTGCAGCAGCTGCCCGGCGATCAGGCGCGCCTGGTCCCACGGGTTCCGCAGCAGCGCGCCGGCCGCCTCCAGCAGGAGCCGGGCCGAGCCGGGGTCGGGCGCTTCCTCGCGCCGCGCGGGCTTGTCGGGCGGGGTGTCCCCGAAGAGGATCGTCTGCACGTGGGTCGCCGCGAGGCCGTCGGCCAGCGCGTGGTGCAGCTTGGACAGGATCGCCCAGCGGCCGTCCGGCAGGCCTTCGATGACCCAGAACTCCCACAGCGGCCGGTCCCGCTCGAGCCGTTCGCTCATGAGGAGCGCGACGAGGTCGCAGAGCGCCGCCTCGTCGTGCGGCGGCGGGAGCGCGATCCGGCCGAAGTGGGCGGCCGGGTCGAAGTCCGGATCGTCGACCCAGGCCGGCGGCCCGAGGTCGAACGGCACCATGCGGACCTTCTGGTGGTAGCGCGGAATCCCGTCCACCCGGGCGAGCACGGCCGCCACGAACTCGTCCTGGTCGGGGACGGGCCCCTCGGCGATGGCGACCGAGGCGATGGCGAGCGACGAGCTGGGGTCTTCGTCCTCGATTTCGAGGAAGGCGGCGTCGAGCGGGCTGAGCCGGTCCATGACGTCCTTTCAGTGCGCGATGTCGACGACCACCCGGCGGATCGCGTCCCGGGGGTCCACCTGGGTGAAGACGCGGAAGGGCAGCTTCGCGCGCACGCCGACGGCGAACGTGCTCTGGCCTTCGAAGGAACCGGCGAAGCGCACGGCCCGCAGGGCCGGCCAGCCCGGTGTGGTCACCAGGGTGTCGCCGGTCGCGGCGAGCACCCGGCCGGGCTGGTGCCCGGAGTCGTCGGTGCCGAGCGCGGGTGCCCGGACGACGACTTCCAGGGCCGCACCACCGGGAACCGGCAGCGGGTCGCCCTTCGGGTCGGAGGTGACGACCGTGACGTAGCGGACCACGTACCCGGCCTCCGCCGGGCCGTTGACGTCGAACACCACCCGATCGAAGCAGTCGTGGCGGCCGGCCCGGACGAGGTACAGCGCGTCCCGGCTCATCGTGGCGGAACTCCGCGCTTCGGTGCTCCAGCGCGAGGTCGCCGCGCAGGACGGCGTCGCCGGTGGCGGCGTGGCCGGCGGTGACGTCGTCGTGCGCGGGGGCGTCGTGGTCGTGGCCGGTGCGGGCGTCGTCGTCGCGGCGCTCGGCGGCGTGGTGGCCGCCGAGGTGCTGCCCGGCGCCGGTGCCGCACCTTGGTCGCTCCCGCAGCCGGCGAGGACCAACCCGCACACGAGGGCCGTGAGGGTCGCCTTGGCGCGCATGGTCAGCTCGCTCGCGTCAGCGCGTCACGCCGGCGTTCGTACTCCTCCTGGTCGATCTCGCCGCGCGCGAACCGCTCGTCGAGGATCCGCCGGGCGGTGTCGCCCGGCCCCGGCGGCTGCGGCGCCCGGCGCCCGAGAACGACGGCGAGGGTGACCAGCGAAGCCAGCACGAGCACCAGCAGCACGAGCATGCCGATGCCACCGAACCAGCCCATGGCTCCGAAGTTGTGCCAGTACGGCATGACAGGGTCCTTTCTAGCGTGCCTGGAAGTGCCTCGGGGGAGCCTCGAGCGGCTGCAGCACGTCGGCGAGGTCACGGCGCGGCGTGGCGGGCAGCGGGTCGGCGTTGGCGGGTGCCCAGCCGATGCGCAGCACCATCTGCGGGAACGAGCCGCCGGTGACGCGGTCGATCACGGTCTCGCGGACGTCCGGGAGCTCGAGCGGCTCGGTCAGCGGGCAGGAGGACAGGCCGAAGGCGTTGGCGGTCAGCAGGACGGCGCTCGTCGCCTCGCCCGCGCGCAGCCGCGACATCCGGTCGTCGGAGGCGGTGCTCAGCACCAGCAGCACGGTTTCGTCGTCTTCGGCCTTGGCATCGGGCGGCTGGGGCAGGAGCGGGTCGGCGAACGGGCGGCCCCGCAGCGCACCCGGGGTGTCGTCCGGCGCCGGGGTGTTGCGGGCCGGGACCCCGTCGGGCGAAACGTGCCGTCCGCTCCAGGCGGCCAGCTCGGTGCGGTAGGCCGGGTCGGCTTCGTGCCGCCGCGACGCTTCCTCGGTGGCGGTCGCCAGGTAGTAGCGCGCCGAGTTCTCGGCCACCTGCAGCACGGTGCCTTCCAGCGCCGCGGCCTTGGCCATGGCTTCGACGTGCCCGCGGGGCACGGCCCACGAGCTGTGCCGCCGCCGGTCGGTGCGGCGCCGGGGGATCGCCGCGGCCATCGCGATCTCGTCCTGCGACGGCTCGCGCCGCCGCAGCGTGATCGCCGCGAGGTGGTCGGGCTCGTCCGGGTTGGGCAGCCGGCGCACGTCGGTGGCCCAACCGAGCGCGGCGAAACCCACCCGGAGGTGGTGCAGGGCCGCACCACAGCTGAGGATCAGGTCGCGGCCGTCCGGGTCGGTTTCGGGCAGCAGCCGGTCGGGGTCTGCGTACAGGTGCAGCGAACTGTGCCCGATCCGCCAGTACCACGGCTGGGAGTTGTGCACCGACGGCGCACGGACCGCCATGGCCACCGCGGTCTTGACGGTGAAATCGTCGGGAAGTCCTCGCTCCATCATCGGCCTGCCTCGTGGTCGGGGTGTGCTACCGGTTCGACCCTCGCACCGCGCGCCCTGCCGTCGGCAGGGCCGGAATGCCTCTCGGCGGGGGACTTTCGGTGCTCGGGCACCAGGGCCGCCACCGCCCGCAGGAGCGACTCCCGCGGCGTTCCGGTGGTGGTCAGCAGGTGCGCCTCGGGCCACGGGTCGGCGTCGGCGGCCATCCGGTGCGCGATCTGCGGTGTGGCATCGGAAAGCTCCGGTGTCCGGGTGGTGATCCGGTGCACCGCGACGGGTTCCGGCACCTCGCACCGCACGGCGAGCACCGGGCTGCTCGCCCGTTCGGCGGCGCCCGCGGCGAGCCTGCGGTGCCGGGCGGCGGACCAGGACGCGTCCAGCACGACGGTTTCCCCGATCGACAGCAGCGCACCCGCGCGGCGCGCGAGCTCGGCGTAGGTCGAGTCGGTGTGCGTGGTGTCGTAGAGGCCCTGCCGGTACCCCTCGGCGGGGCGCGGGGCCGGGGTCAGCCCCGCCAGTTCCTTGCGCAGCCGGTCGGACTGCAGCAGGGTCGCGCCGAGCCAGTCGGCGAGGCCGGCGGCGATCGTGGACTTGCCGGTGCCGGGGGCGCCGCCGACGAGGATCAGCCGGACCCGGCCGAGGCGCAGGTGCCGCAGCGCGATGCCGGCGTAGTCACGGGCCAGTTCCGCGGCCTCGGGGTCGCCCTGCGCCGCACGCAGGCAGGCGACCTTGACCCGGACGAACGCGCGGTAGGCGAGGTAGTGGTGCAGCAGCGCCGGGGGAGCGGGGTCACCGGAGAACTCGCGGTAGGCGGCGACGAGCTGCGCGGCCGGTTCCGGGGCGCCGAGCCGTTCGAGGTCCATCGCGAGGAAGGCGACGTCGTCGAGCACGTCGACGTGCCGGAGGTGGTCGTCGAACTCCAGGCAGTCGAGCACGCGCGGGCCGTCGGGCAGGCAGAAGATGTCGTCGGCGAGCAGGTCGCCGTGGCCGTCGACGACGTGGCCCTCGGCGATCCGGTGGTCGAACAGCGGCTCGCGGCCGGCGAGGAACTCCTCGGTGAGGGCTTCGATCTCGATCGCGGTGGCCGGGTCGAGCACGGTGCCGTGGAAGGGCCGCACCTGCGCGAAGCTGGCCCGCCACCGGTCCCGGACGGCGTCGCGGGTCTCGTCGGCGTCGACCCCGGGACCGCGGGCGGCCCGCGCGTGGAAGGTGGCGAGCTGCCGGGCCAGCGCCCGGATCGCCGCCGCGAGCGGCGCGCCGCGGCGGACCAGGGTGGAGAGCCGCCGGTCTTCGGGCATCCGGCGCATGACGACGAGGTGGTCGCACACCGAGCCGTCCGGCCCGGTGACGTCGGAGACGCCGAGGTAGACGTCCGGCGCCAGCCGCCGGTTCAGCTCCACCTCCCGGTGGCACACCCGTTCGCGGGTCTCGCGCGCGGAGAAGTCGAGGAAGCCGAGGTCGACCGGCTTCTTGAGCTTGTAGGCGAGATCTCCCACGAGGAAGACCGCGCCGATGTGGGTCTCGTGCACAGCGGCCCAGGGTGTGTCCATGCTTCGAGGATCGGCGTCCGGCGGACGCCCGGCGAAGGGCGTTAGGTCCCCGGCCGGACGCCGGAAGTCCCCGGCCGGGGACGAAAGTCACCGCGAAGCGGGACCGGGGGCACCTGACCCGGTGGCCGGGAGCGCACACCATGGAGGCCGACGGAAGGAGCACGCCGTGGACGAACCGGCGATCGTCGTCGAGGGCCTGCGTGTCCGCCGCGGCGGACAGGCGGCCCTGCGCGACATCGGCTGCGCGGTCCGGCGCGGCACCGTGACGGGCCTGCTGGGCCCCAACGGCTGCGGCAAGAGCACGCTGATGCGCTCGATCGTCGGCGTGCAGATCGTCGAGTCGGGTTCGGTGACCGTGCTCGGGCGTCCCGCCGGCAGCCCGGAGCTGCGGCGGCGGATCGGTTACGCCACGCAGGAACCGGCGATCTACGCCGATCTCACGGTGACCGAGGCCCTGCGCTACTTCGCCGCGGTGCTCGGCACCAGTCCGTCCGATGTGGACCGCGTGATCGCGGAGACCGGCCTGGAAGCCTCGGCCGGCGTGCTGGTCGGCCGGCTCTCCGGCGGCCAGCGCGGCCGGGCCAACCTGGCCGTCGCGCTGCTGGGCACCCCCGAACTGCTGGTGCTCGACGAGCCGACCGTCGGGTCCGACCCGGAACTGCGCGACGAGCTCTGGAAGCTCTTCCACGGCTTGGCCGCGGCCGGCGTCACCCTGCTGATCTCCAGCCACGTCATGGACGAGGCCGCCCGCTGCGACGAGCTCCTCCTGCTGCACCAAGGGAAACTGCTCGCCCAGGACACCCCGGAGGGGCTGCGGGCGCGGACCGGCGCGGACGATCTCGAGCAGGCTTTCCTGCGGCTGATCAAGGGCCGGGAAGGAGCGACGCGGTGAGCGCCTCGATCACGATCGCCACGACCCGCCGGATCCTCACCCAGCTGCGGCACGACCCGCGCACGGTCGCGCTCATCATCGGCGTGCCCAGCCTGCTGATGATCCTGCTGCGCTACGTCCTGAACTCCGAGCGGCAGTTCAGCGGGATCGCCCCGGCGCTGCTCGGCATCTTCCCGTTCACGATCATGTTCCTGCTCACCTCGATCACCACCCTGCGGGAGCGCACCACCGGCACGTTCGAACGCCTGATGACGCTGCCGATCGGCAAGCTCGACCTGCTCTTCGGCTACGCGCTGGCGTTCGGCCTGCTCGCGACGCTCCAGGTGCTCGTCGCCGCCGGGATCTCCCTGACCTGGCTGGGCCTCGACATCGCCGGGTCGGTCTGGACGCTGCTGCTCATCGTCGTGCTGGACGCGCTCCTCGGGACCGCGCTCGGGCTGTTCGTCAGCGCGTTCGCCCGCACCGAGTTCCAGGCGATCCAGTTCCTGCCCGTGTTCGTGCTGCCGCAGTTCCTGCTCTGCGGGCTCTTCGTGCCGCGCGACTCGATGGGCTGGGTGCTCAACGCGATCTCGGACGTCCTCCCGCTGTCCTACGCGGTGGACGCCCTCACCCACGTGACCCGCTCCGACACGATCGACGGGACGCTGGTCCGCAACGTCGCGATCATCGCCGGCTGCGCGGTGCTCGCCCTGCTGCTGGGCGCGGCCACCCTGCGCCGCCGCACCCCCTGAACCCGGGACGTTGGTCCCCGGGATCGGGGAAGTACGGCCGCATCGGCGCCGGTCCGGGGGTGGTTGCCTGAAGCCGAGGGGGAGATCAGAGAAAGGAGGCTCGGATGACATCACTGCTGCCGCGGACGGGGACGAGGGTTCCCGTGCTCAGCGACCTGTTCGACGCGGCATGGCCGTTCGGCGAGCACAACCTGGTCCGGATCGAGGAGGTGGCCGAGGAGGGCAAGTACGTCGTGCGTGCCGAGCTCCCCGGCTTCGACCCGGAGAAGAACGTGCACGTGTCGGCGGAGCACGGCCTGCTCACCATCTCGGCCATCCGTGAGGCCCGCACCGAGCACAAGGGCCGCAGCGAGTTCCGCTACGGCTCCTTCACCCGGACGGTGACGCTGCCGAAGGGCGCCGAGACCACGAAGATCGCCGCCGTCTACCACAACGGCATCCTCGAGGTGACGGTTCCGGTCACGAAGCCCGAAGCGGACAAGCAGGTCGAAATCCCGATCAAGAAGGACTGACCGCGAACGACGACGGGCGGTACGGCCGGTGGCCGTGCCGCCCGTGCTGTCGTACCCGGAGCCACCCGTGCCCTGCCGGTGCCCGCGTGCGGCAGCCGGGAGCGGCGAGGTTTCGGCACAACCGAGGCACCGCAAGCGCACCGAAGGCGGCCTTCGGTGCGTTGAACGCACCCGAGGCCGCCTTGGGGCGCCGGCAACCGGACAACAAAGGCACGGCGCGGAGTCCTCCCGGCCGAAGCCCGGCGCGGCACCCCTGCCTCACGTCGTCAGCGACCGGTGCAGCCGCACCGACGCGAAAGTGAGCAGCAGCGCCGCGAATGCGCCGAGCACGCCCAGGGGAAGCAGGATGTCGCCGAGCCCGCCGCCGCGGGCGAGCAGGGCCGTCCACGCGTCCACCGCCCAGGCGTGCGGGGTCAGGTGACCGAGCGAGCGCACCGCGTCCGGCACGATCTCCAGCGGCCACATGCAGCCGCCGAGCATGCCGAACGCGACCCCGATCGTGGGGCCGAGCGCCGAGGCCTGCTCCGGGGTGCGGAACACCGTGCCGCCGGCCATCCCGGCGCCGGTGCCGACGGCCGCCCACACCACCGTCAGCACCACCGCGGCGAGCGGGTCGCCCCAGCTCACCCCGAACAGCAGCGCGCCGGCCGCGATGATCAGCGCCGACTGCAGCAGGGCGAGCCCGAGGTAGCACAGGGATTCGCCGAGGACGATGGCGCGGGCCGGCACCGGCGCGGCCAGCACTCGGGTGTGGATGCCGAGCTGCCGCGTCTGCACCATCGCCGCGCCGGACGCCAGCGAGTTGACGAAGACGAACAGCACCAGCATGGTCGGCGCGCTGGACCCGAACCCGGCCGGGAGCGCGGAGCCGCTCCCGTCGACGGGCTCACTCTGCACCGTCACCCGGGGCACGGTGGTCTCGAGCGCGCGGGCGAGAGGCAGCCGTGCGGACAGGCTGCCCCCGGCCTCGGTCGCGGCGAAGGCGGCCGCCTGCACCGCCGTCGCGTGCCGGGCGACCCCGGCGGAGACAGCCTGCCAGGCGCCCTGGGCGTTCCCGGTCGGCCCCGCGGTCAGCAGGGGCAGTTCCACGGACCGGCCGGACGCGAGCCGGGCGTCGAAGTCACCGGGGATCAGCACCACGGCGTCGACTTCGCCGCGCCGCAACGCGTCCCGGGCGTCCTGTTCCGTCCCGTACGCGCTGGTGCGCAGTCCTTCGGTGCCGTCCAGCGTCTGCGCGAGCCCGGCGGCGAGCGGGCCCGGGGCCGCGACGACGCCGACGCGGGGCGTGGCCGGGCCGCCGGCCGTCGCGCCGATCACCAGGATCACCACCAGCGGCAGCAGGACCATGAAGAAGGCGGCGACGCGGTCCCGCACCATCCGCTTCAGCGAGGCGGCCGCGATGGTGAAGGCGATCATCGGCGCACCGCCCGGCGGTGGACGAGGCCGGCCACGGTCGTCAGCACGGCGCAGATCACCAGGATCGCCAGCACCGGCACCACCACGCTGCCGCCGCCCGCCCCGCCCGCGAGGTCGGTGAACGCCCGCAGCGCCCACCCGTTGGGCGTGCCCAGTGCCAGTACGCGCAGGAACTCCGGTGCCGCGCCGAGGAAGACGAAGTTCCCGCCGACGAGCACCAGCCCGAACGCCAGCATCGCCGAGAGCTCGTCGGCCTGGCGTTCGGTGCGGGACACCGCGATCACGAACGCCGTCAGGCACACCACGCTCAGCGCGACGGCGGCGACGAGCACCGCCACCGCGGCGGGCGGGCCCCAGTCGGCGCCGAAGACCAGGGAGGTGACCAGGCAGACCGTGCCGAGACTGGCCGCGCTGTAGGCGAAGGTGGCGAGCGACTTCCCGGCCAGCACCGCGAACGGGCTCACCGGGGCGACGGCGATCCGGTCGAGGGTCCCGTTGCGCTGTTCCAGGAAGTACCCCCGGGCGGTGAACCCGATGGCGAAGAAGGTGAAGAACATCCCCATGGCGGGGCCGTAGTAGCCGACGCCGGTGATCGTCCGGGTCCCCGAAGGCTGCCGGACGACCTGCTCCGGCAGCCGCAGCGCGGCGGCCCGGGCGGCCAGGTCGCCCGCCGGCGCGCCCGCGGCGGCCGCGGTCGCGACCGCCAGCCGGTCCGCGTCGAGCTGGGCGGTGAAACTCCCGGCGATCGACCGGGTGACCTGCCCGGCCAGTGGACTGTCCACAGTGGTCACCACGGTCAGCGGGCGGACCGGGCCGCCGTGCGCCGCGGCGGAGAACCCGGCCGGGATCACGACGGCCGCGCCGAAGTCGCCGCGATCCACCCGGGCGCGAGCCTCGGCCGCGTCGCCGACCGGCGTCACGGTCAGCACGGAGGCGAGTTCGGGGCCGGCCAGGAACCCGGTGAAGGCCTGGGCGAGGACGCCGCGGTCCTGGTCGACGACCGCGACGTCGGCGTGGAAGGTTTCGGCGCCGCCGAACGCGAAGCTGATCAGCCCGGCGATCGCGACGGGGGCCAGGAAACCCAGGGCCCAGGCCGAGCGGTCGCGCGCCCGCTCGCGCAGGTCCTTGGCGGCGATGACGAAGGCGGCCCGCACGGTCAGTCCCGCAGGGCGGTGCCGGTCAGGTGCAGGAACACCGCTTCCAGGTCCGGCTCGGTCACCTCGGCCGACCGGATGACCACCCCGGCGCGCCCGGCGACTCGCACCACCTCCGGCAGCAGCATCCGCCCGTCGCGCCCGAGCAGGTGCACCTCGGTCCCCGCGACGTCGGCGCCCTCGATCCCGGGCAGCTCCCGGCAGAGCGCGGCGAACGCGGCCAGGTCCCCGGTCGCGGCGAGGGTGAGCCGATCGCGCTCGCCCAGCCGGGCGACCAGCTCGCGGCGCGTCCCTTCGGCGGCCAGCCGGCCGTGGTCGATGATCCCGACCCGGTCGCAGAGCCGTTCCGCCTCGGTCATGTCGTGCGTCGTGTAGAGCACCGCCATGCCCTCCGCGCCGAACCGCTGGACGCTTTCCATGATCGCGTGCCGGCTCTGCGGGTCGACCCCCACGGTCGGCTCGTCGAGCACCAGCAGGGTCGGCCGGTGGAGGAGCCCGGCGCCGATGTTGAGCCGCCGGCGCATCCCGCCGGAGAAGGACTCGACCTTCTCCTTCGCCCGGTCGGCGAGCCCGATCAGCTCGAGGACCTCGTCGATCCGGGCGCGCAGGAGCCGGCCCCGCAACCGGTAGAGCCTGCCGAAGAAGGCGAGGTTCTCCCGTGCGGACAGGTCCGGGTAGAGCGCGACGTCCTGGGGCACGTAGCCGATCAGGCCCCGGCCCGCGGTGGAGACCGGGCTCACCGTGGTGCCGCCGACCACGACGTGTCCCGCGTCCGCCCGCAGCAGGCCGCACACCAGCCGGATCGTCGTCGTCTTGCCGGCGCCGTTCGGCCCGAGCAACCCGTAGGTCTCACCGGCCGCGACGGCGAACGAGACGTCGTCGACCGCGACCCGGTCGCCGAAGCGCTTGCGGAGCCCGGTCACGGCCAGCACCCCGGCCGTCGTGGCGGGCGCCTCGGGCGATGCCTGCTGCGTCATCGGCCCAGCATCGGCCGGACGCCGGCCCGGCCGGGAGGGTCCAAGGTCCGCGGCCCGGAGGACCGACGGACCTGGTGACCCCGCGGGGCGCAGCCGAGACTCGGCCGGAAGGAGGTGCGCCGTGCCCGGTGTGCTGCGGATCCGGCCGTTCCGGCGGCTGTGGCTCGTCCTCGCGGTCTCCTCCGTGGGGGACTGGCTCGGCCTGCTCGCGACATCCACCTTCGCGGCCGGGCGGTTCAGCAACCCGGCTGCCCAGGGCGCGGCCTTCGGCGGGGTCATCGCCGTGCGCCTGCTGCCCGCACTGGTGCTGGGCCCGCTGGCCGGGGTCCTGGCCGACCGGTTCGACCGGCGGCACACGATGATCGGCTGCGACCTCCTGCGGTTCCTGATCTTCGCCTCGATCCCGGCCGTCGGGCTGCTCGTGGCCGACCGCGGCGTCGTCGTCGGCTGGGCCGCGGCCGCGACGTTCCTGATCGAAGCCGTCGCCATGGTGTGGTCACCGGCCCGGGACGCCGCGATCCCCGTGCTGGTCCCGCGCGACCGGCTGGAGGCGGCCAACCGGCTGTCCCTGGCCACCACCTACGGCGCCACCCCGGTGGTCGCGGCCCTCGTCATGGCGGGCCTGCACGGGTTGGCGAACCTCGTCTTCGCCGGCCCGGCGCCCGCCTGGGCCGATCCGGTCACCGCCGCCCTCTTCCTGAACGCGGTGACGTTCCTGGGCAACGCGGGAGTGCTCGCGGTGGGCGTCCGCGAGCTGAGCGGCCGGGGCCCGGCCCCGGCGCACAGCGGGATCCGGCGGGAGCTGGGCGAGGCGTGGCGGTACGTGCGCCGCACCCCTTCGGTGCGCGGGCTGGTCACCGGCATCCTGGTCGCGTTCGGCGGGGCCGGGGTCGTGATCGGTGCCGCCCAGCGGTACGCGCAGGCCGTGGGCGGCGGGGACGTGGCCTTCGCGCTGCTGTTCGTGGCGTTGTTCGCCGGGCTGGCGCTCGGCGTCGCCGGTGGCCCCGCGGTCGTACACGGTCTCTCGCGCCGTCGCTGGTTCGCGTTGTCCATCGCGCTGGCCGGGATCTCGGTGGCGGGGCTGGCCTCGGCACCGGGCCTCGGCACGGCGGCGGTCGCGTGCGCGGGCACCGGCGCGGGGGCCGGCATGGCTTTCCTAGTCGGCTGGACGCTGCTGGGCGGCGAGGTCGGGGACGACCTGCGCGGCCGGGTCTTCGGGTTCGTGGAAGCGGGCGGGCGGGTCGCGCTGCTGGTGTCGATCGCCGTCACGAGCGTGCTCGTCGGGTTCGGCGCGGTCCCGCCGGGGATCCCGGCGGTACGCGTGGTGCTGCTCGCCGCCGGGGTCGCGGTCGTCGCCGCCGGGCTGGTCGGGTTGCGGCGGATCGACGACCGGCCCGGCGTCCCGGTCGTGGCGGACCTGCTGCGGGCGCTGCGGCGCCCAGGTGACCAAAGTCCTTCCCACGGGGGCCGAACGACGCCATCCGGCCCGGGGGGCGGGATCGTACCGTCGGAGCCTGGTGAGAACCGGTCCGATGTGGCCGGTGTACGTCCCGAGGCGATGGAGGGTGATTCCCCTGCTGACCGGTATCGACCGTGATCACGGCCTGCGGCGCGGGCTGACCGGCTATCTGGCCGCGGTGAGCTCCGCGGTCGGTGTGGGCGTGGAGTCCTGCACCGTCGACCTCGACGCCCCCGCGTCCGCGTACGTCGCGCTGGACGTGCGCCTGCTCCGCCACCCGGACCGGGACATGGCCCTGCTGTGGGACGAGCGCCACGGCTGGGCGTTCGCCATGGAGACCCACTCCGGGGAAGACCTGCTGGTGCTCGCCTACCTCGGCGGCGAGCTCGTGCCCGCCCCGCCCCGCGTCGGCCGCTTCGTGGCCGGGATCCGGTCGGCGGGCGCGCCGGACACCGCGCCGGTGCCGCCGGACCTGCGGGACGATCGGAGCGAGCTGAGCGCCCGCCTGCTGCGGTACCGGCGCGACGTGTGGTCCGCGGGTGTCCCGTTCCTGCGCCGGGCGGGCTGACCCGCCATGTCCACTGTGGAGGGCAGGTCCTGGACGGCGGCCGAGACCGAGGTGCTCGTCCGGTCCATGATGCGGGCGCCGTCGGTGCACAACACGCAGCCCTGGCTGCTGGAGGTCGCGCCGGGCGAGCTGCGGGTGCGGGAACGCGCCGAACCCGTCCTCCCGCACCACGACCCGGACGGGCGCGACCGCGCCGCGTCCTGCGGCGCCGCGGTGGCCAACCTCGAGCTCGCGGCCCGCACGCTCGGCCGCTCGGTGGACCTCGCGTTCCTGCCCGACGAGCGGCAACCGGACCTGGTGGCGCGGATCGTCGTCGGCGCCGACGAACCGCCCACGCGCGAAGAGCTCCTCCACTACGGGGCCATCGCCCGCCGGGCGAGCCACCGGGCGCCCTTCGAAGGAGTGGCCGTGCCGGCGCCGGTGGTGCGGGCCATCACCGGCGCGGGCGGGGCGCCGGGCGTCGAAGCGCGTCCGCTGCGACCCGGCCGGGAGGTCGCTGTCACGGCCAGGCTGCTGCACTTCGCCGCGGAGAGCTTCCAGGCCGACGGCGGTTACCAACGGGAGCTGTCCCTCTGGACGATCCGGGACGAGCGCTCCCACCGGCACGGTGTCGGCCTGCCCGCCGGCCGGGTTCCGGCGGGATCGGTGCCGTGGGCGGGACTGGTCCGCCGTGCGACGGAACTTCCGGACGCCGCCGAACTCGAGGCCCGCCTGGCCGGTGAGACCCTGCTGATCTTCGTCACCGCGGACGACGCCCGGCTCGACCACGTGCGGGCGGGCTACGCGATGGAACGGGCTTGGCTCGCCGCGGTCGACCTCGGGCTGGCGGCCGCGGTGCTGACCCAGCCGCTGCACCTGCCGGCGGTCCGCTCCGCGCTGTGCGACGACCTCGGGCTCGCCGGCTTCCCGCAGGCGCTCCTGCGCATCGGGTACGCCGCCGAAGCCGATCCGCTCTCGCCGCGCCGGGCGGTGCAAGAGGTGCTGCGCGACCGCTGACCAATTCCCACCATCTGCCCGTAATGCCGATGAATTGTTTTTCGAACAGGTGGACGCGAGATTTTTCCGGGGCCGTTTCCGGCGAGGTGCGGACAGTACTGTCGGGCGCCCCGCCGGGTGGGACACATCTGGCCCGAGACCCATGTGCCACAAAGATTTCAGCCGGTCCCGGCCGACGTGCGCGAGGTACCGCGACGACGGTTGTGTCCGCCTTCGGGTGCAGTGCTGTCAAATACTCCGAACGGGTGCAATAAATTCGTCTCGTGATAGCCGAATCGAGCTGTTGCCGGTACGCTCCCACCGGTCCGCAAGCGTTCCGTGGGAAACGCGATCGAATGGGCAACCGGTGAAGAACGTTCTCAGGAGGCTCGGTGCGCATGAACACCCCGGCAGCTGCTCCGGCACCGAAAGGTCGGGTGGAGCCAGGTTTCCGGCACCAAGGCTGCCTCTACGGCAGCGACGCCGACTTCCTCGCGGTGGCCGTGCCGTTCGCGCAGGACGGGTTGCGCCGGGGTGAGCCGGTGCTGGTCACCACGACGGCGGCCAACCTGGAGCTGCTGCACGCTGCGATGGGCGCCGACGCCGGCCGCATCGCCTTCGCCGAGTCGGCCTACGTCGGGCGGCGGCCGGCGCAGCTGGCCGACGCGCTGCACCGCTACTGGACCCGCCACCGGTCCACCGCGCCGACCGGCGCGGTCCGCATCCTCGCCGAGCCGGCCAGGGCCGGGGACTCCCGCGACCAAGCCGCCTGGCAGCAGGCCGAGGCGGAGTTCAACGTGGCGCTGGCCGGCACCCGGATCTGGATGATCTGCCCGTACGACACCAGGACCGCCGGTGCGGGCGTCGTCGCGGACGCCCGCCGCACGCACCCCGAGTGCGTCGTGGACGGCGAGATCCGGCCGTCCGCGCAGTTCACGGCACCGGCGGAAGCCGATGGCGCCGGTGCGGACGCACCACCGCGCACCGCCGCGGACCTCTTCCGCTTCGAGGGGGACCTGGTCGCCGTGCGGCGCCACGTGCTGGAGCGGGCGAGTGCCCTGCTGCGGTCCGAGGACACCGCGACGCTGTTCGGCATCGCCGTCGGAGAGGCGATCGCCTACCTGCTCGACCACGGCATCGACCGGGCGGCCGTGTGGGTGCGGCCGGCCGCGGGCCGGGTGGTGTGCACGCTGCACAGCGACCGGCCGGTCGACGGCCCCGCGTTCTACGGGCTCCGGCCGGCGGCCCGGCCCGGCGCCAGCCTGTGGATGACCGACCAGATCTGCGAATGGCTCGACATCAGCTCCGACGTCGCCGGCTGCACCATCGAGCTGGCCATGCGGCAGCGGCCCGCCGGTGCGGCGCAGCCCGCTCAGGAGTAGCGGCCAGGGCGCCGGCCCGGCACCACCACCGCGGGGTCCCGGGACACATCTGTCCGTCAGCGCAACCGCACGTCGCCGAAGCGGTCTTCGATCCGTCGCAGATCGCGCAGCCGGGGCTCGGTCTGCCCGCCGAGCCAGCGGCTCATCGTCTTCGCCGACACGCCCAGCTCTGCGGCGGCGGCCTCCTTCGTGATCCCGCGGCCGCGCAGTGCTTCGGCCAGCCACTCGGCGAAGCTGGCGGCGGGCGTGTCCGGTCCGGCCGGCCGCGAGGGCGCCGGGGGCGGCTCCTCGGCGCGGGACGGGAGCACGTCGAACTCGACGCGCTGGGGGTACTTCCGGCAGGAGACCTCGAGCATGCCGGACGGGCCGGCCGCGGCCAGCAGGGCCCGGAGGATCGTGTTGCCCACTTCGCGCTCTTCGGCCTCGGCGAGCGGCGCGTCCGTGAGGCAAAGCTGGACGAATTCCCGGATTCCCGCAACGGCGGACGGGCGGGCGGGAAAGATCTTTTTGACGATTTCGACCGGTACGACCTCGATCGAATCGCCGTGTGCCCGGCCCGCCGATTCCATCACGATCAAAGCCCCTTCCGCCGAAGTCCCAGTGTAGTCGCCGGCGCGATTTCCAGCTGCCCCGGGAACGCGGACGCGCGGGTGCCGGTATTGTCCGCCGTCCGGCGTACAGCTGTGTCCGGGATGCCGCTGCGCCAGTCTTGCCGCTGCTGCGCGACGGGTCTACGGTGGGCGTCCTTCGGGTCGGTCACTTGGTGGGACGGCCCGGCTGCGCAGGGGAACTGCCGACGTCGCACGCGGCGCGCCGCCGCACGGAAAGGTGTCATCGATGTTCAGGGCCACGCAGACCGGCAACGGCCCGGCGGACGACTCCGAGAATCATCCACCGACCGTCCATATTTTATGGATGAATGGCGGGCTGAGCTGCGACGGTGAATCGGTCGCGTTGACCGCGGCCACCCAGCCCAGTATCGAAGAGATCGTTCTCGGCGGTCTTCCCGGGCTGCCCGAGGTCGCCATGCACTGGCCGTTCCTCGATTTCCACAGCGGGCCCGACGGGGGCTCCGACAGCTTCATCGAATGGTGGCACCGCGCGGACCGCGGCGAGCTCGAGCCGTTCATCCTGATCGTCGAGGGTTCGATCGCCGACGAGACGAACAAGGCCGAGGGGTACTGGAGCGGGTTCGGCACCGACCCCGCGACCGGCCAGCCCGTGACGGCGAGCGAGTGGCTCGACCGGCTGGCCCCCAAGGCGATGGCGATCCTGGCCGTCGGCACCTGCGCGAGCTACGGCGGCGTGCACGCCATGGCCGGCAACCCCACCGGCGCGATGGGCGTGCCCGAGTACCTCGGCCGGGACTGGCGGTCGTGGGCCGGGCTGCCCATCGTGTGCGTGCCGGGCTGCCCGGTGCAGCCGGACAACCTTTCCGAGACCATCCTGCACCTGCTGTTCCAGGTGTCCGGGCGGGCGCCGGAGATCGACGTCGACGAGGCTCTGCGCCCGAAGTGGCTGTTCGGGAACACCGTGCACGAAGGGTGCGACCGGGCCGGGTACTACGAGCAGGACGAGTTCGCCGATCAGCACGATTCGCCCAAGTGCCTGGTCAAGCTGGGGTGCTGGGGCCAGGTGGTCAAGTGCAACGTGCCCAAGCGGGGCTGGATCAACGGCGTCGGCGGGTGTCCGAACGTCGGGGGCATCTGCATCGGCTGCACCATGCCGGGCTTCCCGGACAAGTTCATGCCGTTCATGGAGGACCCGGCCGGCGCCGGCGGCCCGATGGGGACGACCACCGTGTCCGGGTCCGCGATCCGCATCCTGCGGGAGATCCGGACGGCGGCGGACCGGTGAGCACGCCCGGCGGCCCCGCTGCCCCGAGCCCCGGAGAACGCCTCGAGACACTTCTGGGCGTCCTGCTCGCCGGCCCGAACCGGCGACCGGCCGAAGAGATCGTCCGGCAGCTGACGGACCTGTACGGCGAAGGCCTGACCCGGATCGTCGGCTCCCTGCGCGAGCACGCCCCGGCACTGGTCGGGGCGATCGCCGCCGACGACGTCGTCGGGAGCCTGCTGGCGCTGCACGACCTGCACCCCCTCGACGCGCAGGCGCGGGTCCGGCGGGCCCTGGACCGGGTCCGCCCGCAGGTGGGCGCGGTCGGGTACCTGGGCATCGACGACGGTGTGGTCCGGCTGAGCCTCGGCGCGAGCCGGGGCTGCTCGTCCGCGGGGCGCACGGGCCGGGCGACGGTCGAAGCCGCCGTCCGGGACGCCGCTCCGGAGATCACCGGCGTCGAGATCGTCACCGAAGCCACCCAGGCGCTGTACCAGATCGGCATGGGACCACCTTCCGGCGTCGCACCGGAAGGGCGAGCGTCATGAGTGTCCACGCCGGGTCCACGCACTCCGCGTTCGCCCGGGACCGGCGCTCCGCGCGGCAGGAGCGGTGCGAGCTGTGCGGGACACCGGTGGCTTCGCGGCACTGCCACGTGGTCGACACCGGCCGCCGTGGCCTGCTGTGCGCGTGCCGCGCGTGCTTCCTGCTGTCCACCCGGTGCCCGGCCGGGGAGGCGCGGTACCGCGCGGTGCCGGAGCGCTACCTGTGGGACCCCCGGCGCCCGGTCGTCCGCCTCGACTGGTGCGGGCTCGGGATCCCGGCCGGCTTCGCGTTCTTCCTGCGCCGCGGCACCCGCGTCACCGCGTTCCAGCCCGGTCCGGCCGGCGCCGTCGAGACGACCCTGCCCGCCGGCCTCTGGGCGGAGCTCTCCGCGGGCCACCCGCTGCTGGCCGCGGCCGAGCCGGACGTCGAGGCGATCGTGTTCCGCGGGACCGAACGCGGCACGGACTGCTTCCTCGTGCCGGTCGACGTCTGCTACCGGCTGGCCGGCGCGGTCCGCCGGTACTGGACCGGCCCCGACGGCGGGCCCGAGATGCGCGAACGCGTCGGCGAGCTGTTCGCGGAGATCGGGCACCGGGCGCGGCCCCTGCGGTAGCGCGGCCTTTCGGCTCCCCGGTCGTGGACCCAAGACCCTGCCCCCGGCGGGGCGGCGGGCCGACGATCGTGGTGCGAACGGAGGCCACGATGACCACCAGCGAAAAGACGCGCCGCCCGTCCTCGCGGGCCCGCCGCACCGGTTACCTCGTCGGCGCCGCGATCAACGCGGTGCTGCTGATCGCGGTCAACGCCTTCCCCGGGTGGGAGGCGGCGTCGTTCCTGACCGCGGACACCCGGCTCGTGGTGGGTGTGGCCGACCTCGCCCTCGTGGCCGGTCTGGCCACCAGCCTCGCCTACGTGCTGTACGACCCCGAATGGTTCACCGCGCTCGGCGGGGTGGTGACAGCGTGCGCCGGCCTGGTCGCCGCGGTCCGCATCTGGCAGGTGTTCCCGTTCGACTTCGCGGGCGCCTCCTTCGACTGGCCGCTGACGGCGCGGATCGTGCTGGTCGTCGCCATCACCGGCAGCGCGATCGGGTTGCTGGTGAACCTGGTGACACTGGTGCGGGCCGCCGTGCGGCGGCGCTGAGGATCCCCGCGTTCGCCGGACGCCGGCCGTCAGCCCACGTCGGCCATGCCGACCAAGGTGCGCAGACGGGCGGCCGCGTGTTCCGGCGACACCGTCGTGACCGGGACACCCGTCGCCAGTTCCAGCCCGGCGGGAGTCTCCAGGCGGGGCACGAGCTGCAGCGACCAGGCGAGGAACGGCGCGGTCTCGTAGCCGGTGGGCGCGGTCCGCACCACGACGTTGTAGGCCGGGTCGCCCAGTTCCGCGCGCAGGGCGGCCAGGATCGTCCGCAGGCACCGCGCGGTCGCCCGGATCTCCTCGGCACCCGCGGCGGCGAAGTCCGGTCCGGCCCGGTGCGGGAGGATGCGGACCTCGTAGGCGGCGATCGGGGCGAAGGGGGTGTAGGCGACCACGTGGTCGTCCGCGAAGACGATCCGCTTGCCGTCGCTCAACGCCGCTTCGAGCTGTTCGCCGGCGAGCAGCCGGCCGCGGTCGCGGTGGTGGACACGCGCGGTCTCCAGCTCGCGCCGGGTCTCCGCCGACAGCACCGGCAGGCCCGCGATCTGGGAGTGCGGGTGCGCCAGCGAGATGCCGGCCGCGAGCCCGTGGTTGCGGAACACGACGACCTGGGCGGTCGCGGGCCGCAGCGCGCGGTGCCGGTGCTGCCAGGCGCCGAGCACGTCGGCCACTTCGCCGTCGGTCCCGGTGGCGAGGTCCCAGTCGTGCCGCGGCGACTCGATGACGATCTCGTGCCGGTCCGAGAGCGCGTAGCGGTTCGGGACCGCGCGCACGCGCCAGCCCACGTCGCCGCCGGGCAGCCGCCACGTCTCGGGCGGGGTGTCCTCGGCCGGGCCGGGACAGAACGGGCACGCGGCCCCGGCGGCGCTGTGGGGGCGGCTCCCGCGGCTGGGGGCGAGCACGGTCCAGTCCTCGGTTTCGGCGTTCCAGCGCAGTTCGCCGCCGTGCCACGGCCGGGCCGTCACGACGCGCTCCCCGAGCGGGCCCGCAGGAACGCGGTGCGGCACTGCTGCGAGCAGAACGAGTACGTGTGCCCGTCCGCAATGGCGCTGGGTGTTCCGGCGCCGGGCGGCACGCCCAGCCCGCAGACCGGGTCGCGGTGGTCGAACCGGCTCATCAGCGCGCCGGGCGGGTCGTCGTGGGCGAGCCCGTCGAGCAGGGTGAGCTCGTCGAGCAGGAGCCGGGGGAGCAGGAAGTACTGCCGGACGCGTTCGCGGCCGGACGCGCCCAGCGCGGCCGAGCGGCCCGGGTCCTGGAGCAGGCCGAGCAGCGCCTTCGCGCATTCGTCGGTCGAGTCGACGAGCAGCCCGCCCGTGTCGTCGGCGACCTGCAGCGGGATCCCGCCGGTGCGCCCGGCGACGATCGGCGTGCCCTTCCACAGGGCTTCGGACACCACGAGCCCGAAGCCCTCCCGGATGGACTTCTGGATCATCACCGAGGAGAACCGCTGGAAGGCGTTGACCTCGACGTTGCCGACGCCGGTCAGGTTGGTGAAGACGTGGATGTCCGGGTCCGCGCGGGTGGCGTCGCTGATCCGGCGGTACACCTCCCACCCTTCGGGGTCGTCGAGCGCCATGGACCCGACCAGCGCCAGCTGCAGGCCCGGGACCTCGGGGCGCACCAGCCGGAAGGCGTCGATCACGCCCAGCGGGTCCTTCCACGGGTCGAACCGGGAGACCTGTGTGACGAGCGGGCGGTCGGGCTCGATGCCGATCCAGTTGAGCACCGCGTGCGCCGTCCGGTCGTCGAGCGACATGTTCTTGGGACTGAGGGGATCGATTGCCGGCGAGATGATGTCGGCCAGGCCGGGGGACAGGGTCGGGGGCACGAACTGCGCCATGGTGAACACGGTGGCGTCGTAGTGTTCGACGAACTTGCCGAGGTAGCCCCAGGCACTGGGCGCGGGCTGGGAGGTGTCGATGTGACAGCGCCAGATCGACTTCCCTCGCCGGAAGTCCGAAAAGGACAGTATGGCGGCGGGCTGTGGGTCGTGCACGAACACGAAGTCGCAGCCGGCGAAGTCCGGATCGGCCGAGATCTCTTCCGCGTTGCGGCGTGAATTCTCCTCGTAGAGCCGGATGTCGGCGTCCGTGATCGGGTCTTTCCCACCCTGCAGGGCGTTGTGGAGCTTCTTCGTCACGGCGAAGAAGGCGGGCTCGCCGCTGATGATCTTCCACGTCGCGTGCACGCCGAGGTCGTTGTAGAGCGGCACCGCCGACCGCAGCAGCTCGGACACGCCACCGCCGTAGGGCGTGGCGCTCAGATGGATCACGCGGGCACCGCGCAGCCGCTCCGCCACGGCCAGCAGGGGTTCCACGACCCAGTCCGGCGCGACCTTCCGGTACGCGGCGACGGAGAGCTCACCGACGTCGACCGTTTGCATATCTGACCTCTCGCTCGGCGGGCGGGGTTCCAGCGTCGGCCCGGCGGGACCGGTGCCGCCAGGGCCCAAAGTCACCGGAACCGCGGCGGGAGACGGCCGCAAGGCCCGCGGAGCGCGGGACCGTTTGCCCCGCACCGCGTTACGTCGTGCTCTCCGGTTCGGCGGGGGCCGCGCGCGATGCTGGGCGAACGCACATTTCGGCGACGAGGAAGGCAGGGGCGATGTACACGACGATGCGACTTACCCGGCTGCGGCACACACTCCTGCCCGGGCGCGGCACGGTGGCCCGACCGTCGGACCGGGTTCAGGCGGTCCTGCTGATGTTCGTGCTGCTGCTGTCACTCGCCGCCGCGGCTGGTGCCGTCCTGTTCGGCATCGGTCTCCACGCGAGCGAGGCGGCCCGGTCCGCCGAACAGCTCGCTTCGCGCTACACCGCGACGGCGGTCCTGCAGGCCGACGGGCCGGCCGTCGGCCTGGCCGGGCGGAGCGGGATCCCGGGCGAGTCCGGCCCGGCGGCGGCGAGCTGGACGACGCGCGACGGCCGGCAGCGCACCGGTGAGGTCGACGCCCCGTCGGGGACGGTCGCCGGCAACGAAATCCCGATCTGGCTGGACGCCTCGGGCTCGCCGGCCGAGCGTCCCCTCACCCCGGCGTCGGCGGCCGTCGACTCGGCGGTGCTCGCGGTGGGCCTGTGGGCGGGTGTGGTGTTCCTCCTGTGGCTGACCTACCGCGGTGTGGTGCTGGTGCTGGACCGCTTCCGCCTGGCGCACTGGCAGCAGGAGTGGTTCCGCGAACAGGAGCGGCTGGGACGCTCCTGACCGCGGCGGCTTCGGTCAGCGGTCGTGGTCGGCGTAGCGCCACCAGGCCGCTGTCGCCGCCACTCCGGCGATGCCCACCAGCGCGACGAGGGTGAAGCCGAGCGCGCCGGGCGGGTCGCGGTCGGGGCCGGCGAGCTCGGTGTACAGCGCGGGCACGGACCACGGGAAGTACCGCCCGTAGCCGAGCAGGGCGACGACCTGAGCGGAGAAGACCGCGGCGATCATCGCGGCGACACCGGCGAGGTAGCCGCGGCCCGCGCTGGCGGCCAGCGCGAAGGGGGTCACCAGCAGGACCGCCAGCACGGTCGTGACCAGGAGCCCGGCCAGCCCGTGCAGCGCGGCCCCGGCGGACCAGCGAGGCAGGCCGATCACGGCTCCGACCAGCAGGCCGAGGACGAAGAGGTAGCAGGCCAGGAGCAGGGACCACACCGTCGCGACCGCGAACTTCGCGCCGACGATCGTGGTGCGCGCGGTCGGCAGGGCCAGCAGGTCCTTCACCGTGTCCTGGCTGAATTCCCGGCCGAAGAGCCACACCACGACGAGGCCGAACAGCAACGTGCCGCCCACGGCGACGGTCTGGCCGAGCAGGGCGAAGTACGCGGGCCAGTCGGCGGTGCCGCCGGTCAGCGACGCCTTGGTGCCGAGCAGCCCGAGCGACCGCGCGCGCCGCAGGTCCTGGAGGATGAACATGACCAGGCCGCCGAACGCGCCGGCGACGGTGAAGGCGGCCACGGTGACCCAGGGCAGCCGGGACCGGCGCGCCTTCAGCAGTTCGACGCGGACGGCGGCGGTCGCGGCGGTCACGAGGTGCTCACCAGCCGCAGGAAGCAGGTCTCCAGGTCGTCCCGCTCCACCGCGAGCCGCGACGGCGGGCAGCCCGCGGTGACGAGGAGGGTCGCGATCTCCTCGGGACGGCCGACCGCGCGTTCGTCTTCGAGTTCGAGGCCGTTGTCACCGGTCCGCGAGACGGGGTGGCCCGCGGCGTGCAAGGCCGCCGCGGCGGCGTCCCGGTCGCGGACGAGGACGGTCAGCCGCGGGCGGGCGTGGGCGATGAGGTCGGCCGTGGCGCCCGTCCAGACGAGCCGGCCGCGGTCGAGGACGCCGATGCGGGTGGCCAGGCGGGCGACCTCGGTCAGGATGTGGCTGGACAGCAGCACGGCCACGCCGTCGCGGGCGAGTTCACCGAGCAGCGCGCGGATCTCGGCGACGCCCGCGGGGTCGAGGCCGTTGGCGGGCTCGTCGAGCACGAGCAGCGCGGGCCGGTGGATCAGGGCCTTGGCCAGGCCGAGCCGCTGGGCGTTGCCGAGGGACAGCGTCCGCGCCCGGTGGTGGGCGTACGCGCCGAGGTCGAGCCGGGTGATCACCTCGGACACCGGCGCGTCCTCGCTCAGCCCGCGCAGCCGGGCGGCCACCACGAGGTTCTCGGTGACGGTCAGCTCCGGGTACGCCGCGGGGGTCTCGACGAGGTAGCCGACGCGCGACCAGACCGCGTGGGCGCCGGGCCGGACGCGCGTGCCCAGCAGCGACACCCGGCCGGCGGTGGGCCGGACCATGCCGAGCAGCATCCGGATCGTGGTGGTCTTGCCCGCGCCGTTGAGCCCGAGCAGGGCGTGGATCTCGCCGGGAGCGACGGTGAGGGAGAGCCGGTCCACCGCCACGACCTCGCCGTAGCGCTTGGTCAGGCCGGTGGCGTCGATGGCCTGGGTGTCCGTCATGGAAGCCTCTTTCGCGCGTGGGCACCTCGCGCCGACCAGGCTTCCCGGCTCTCCGCGGGCCATCCTACCCCTGCCGGCGACCGTGCTGTCCTCAGTGGACAGCCGCCGCGCCCGAGTTGCCCCGGGACGGTCTTTGCGGCATCTTTACGCGAGGAGTGCCGGGAAGTCTGGTCGGCCGGTCCGCGTCCGACCCGGACGGCGGGCGGCCGAACCGACCGCGGGGAGTCCGATGGCGCTCAGCTCCACCACCGGCGCCGTGAACTCCGGCGCTCCCGCCGTGGATGTCGTACGCTGGGCCGATGCACGCCGCCCAGATGGCCGAGGAGTACCCGGTCGTCGAACTGGATTCCGACGCCCTCGACGCGGCACGGCTGCTGGCCGAGCGGCGGCTGCCCGGCCTGGTCGTGACCGACCGGACGGGCTGCCCGCAGTCGGTGCTGCCGGCCTCGGAGGTGGTGCAGTTCCTGGTGCCCGGCTACGTGCGCGACGACCCTTCGCTGGCGGGCGTGCTCGACGAGTCGATGGCCGACCGGGTCGTCGACAAGCTGGGTGGCAAGACCGTCCGGTCGCTGCTGCCCGAGGAAGCCACGGAGCTGCCCCGGGTGAACGCCGACGACACCATCATCGAGGTCGCCGCCATGATGGCCCGGCTGCGCTGCCCGCTGGTCGCGGTCATGGAAGGCCGGACCCTGCTCGGCGTCATCTCCGCCTCCCGGCTCCTGGAGCTGGCCTTGACCCCGCGCTGACGGCGGCCGGGGCGGTGGTGTCGTGAACACGGCCGTCGCCGTCACCGTCTTCGTGGTCGCCTACCTCTTCATCGCGACCGAGAAGATCCCGAAGATGACCGCCGCGCTCGGCGGCGCCGGGGTGGTGCTGGCGCTGGGGATCAGCGGGTCGGACGACGCGTTCTTCTCCGAGGACACCGGTGTCGACTGGAACGTCGTCTTCCTGCTGCTCGGCATGATGATCATCGTCGGGATCCTGCGGCGGACCGGGGTCTTCGAGTACGTGGCGATCTGGGCGGCCAAGCGCGCCAAGGGATCCCCGCTGCGCGTCATGATCCTGCTGTCGCTGATCACCGCGGTGGCGTCGGCCTTCCTGGACAACGTGACGACGGTGCTGCTGATCGCCCCGGTCACGCTGCTGGTCTGCGACCGGCTCGACATCAAGCCGGCGCCGTTCCTCATCGCCGAGGTCTTCGCCTCCAACCTCGGGGGCACGGCGACCCTGATCGGTGATCCGCCGAACATCATCATCGGCAGCCGCGCCGGGCTGGCGTTCAACGACTTCCTGGTCAACCTGGCGCCGATCGTGGCAATCGAGCTGGTCGTGTTCACGCTGGTGCTGCCCCGGCTGTTCCGGGGTTCCTTCGCCGTCGATCCGGCGCGGGTGGCCGACGTCATGGCGCTGAACGAGCGCGAGGCGATCCAGAAACCGAAGCTGCTGCTCAAGTCCGGGGCCGTGCTGCTGGCCGTGCTGGCCGCGTTCGTGCTGCACTCGCTGATCCACATCGAGCCGTCGGTCGTCGCCCTGCTCGGTGCGGGCGTGCTGGTGCTGATCTCGGGAACCGAGCCGAAGCAGTACCTGGCCGGGGTGGAGTGGGAGACGCTGCTGTTCTTCGCCGGGCTGTTCATCATGATCGGCGCGCTGGTCAAGACCGGCGTGATCGGGACGCTCGCCCGGCTGGCCGCCGACGCCACCGGCGGCGACGCCCTGCTCGCGGTCATGCTCATCCTGGGCGTCTCCGCGCTGCTGTCCGGTGTCATCGACAACATCCCCTACGTGGCCACGATGAGCCCGCTCGTGCTGGCGCTCACCCACGACATCCCGGACCCGGCGCACTCCGAGGCGTTGTGGTGGTCGCTGGCGATCGGCGCGGACTTCGGCGGCAACATGACCGCCGTCGGCGCCAGCGCGAACGTCGTGATGCTCGGCATCGCCGCCCGCTCCGGCTCACCCATCTCGTTCTGGGAGTTCACCAAGAAGGGCGCGATCGTCACGGCGATCACGGTGCTCGTCGCGGCGCCCTACCTCTGGCTGCGCTACTTCGTGCTGGCGTGACGCCGCGACACCGCCTACCGTCCGTGCCTCACCTCAGGTGCCGGCCGAAGAACCAGTTCCCGGCGTCCCCCTCGGACTGCGGGACGCCGGTGTGCCCGCCCATGTTGGCGTGCAGCGTCTTCTCCTTCGAGCCGAACGCGTCGAACAGGTCCAGAGCCAGCTGCCGGTCGTTTCCTTCGTCGTCCCACTGCAGCAGGACCAGCAGCGGAATGGTGACCTGCCGGGCCTGGTCGACCATGGCGCGGGGCACGTAACTCCCGGCGAACAGCAGGGCGGCCGCGATGCGCGGCTCGACCACCGCCAGCCGGACGGCGACGGCGATCACCCCGCCCGCGAACCCGACCGGGCCGCCGATCCCGGGCAGGTCCAAGAGGGCGTCCAGGGTGGCCCGCCATTCCGGGACCGCCTGGTCGACCAGCGGGAGAATGAGCCGCTCGACGACTTCGTCGGCGACCGGCTCGCCGGCCTGCAGTGCCCGGCGCAGGTCGGCCCGGGCCTCGTCCACGGCGGGGAGCGGGGGCCGGTCACCGCTCCCGGGGAGTTCGATGGTCGCCGTGGCGTAGCCCTCCGCCGCGGCGTGCCGGGCCCGGGCCGCGAGCCGGGGGTACATCTTGTGCAGGCCGCCGGGGTGGCCCATCAGGATCAGCGGCGCCGGCGCGGACCGGGATCCGGGCGTCCACAGGATGCCGGGAACCTCGCCGAGGGTGAATCCGCGTTCGAGGACGCCGTCGTCGAGGCGCTGTTCGGAAGTGAACCGCATGGTGGTGCCTTTCGGGAGTGCTGGTGAACGGCGCTCCCGGACGACCTATCGCCCGACCGTGACCCCGCAGGGGAGCACCCATGTCGCTACGTTCACGGGTACCACCTCCTCGGTCTCTCGCACGGCTCCCGGCAGGCTAGCGGTGTTCGCCGTGGTTCGCCAACGGGTTTCTCGTCAGCCGCCGAACTCGGTGTCGACAGCGGCTTTCAGGAAACGCTCCGGTCGAGGTGGACGCGGGTGACGAAGTGGCGACGGGGTCCGGCGGGCAGGGAGAAGCCATCGGGGTCACCGTCCGCGACGTCGAGGACGTAGCTGCCGTGCCCCCAGGCTTCGTCGAGCCGGCTGTCGAGGTAGAAGGGCGCACCGTCGATCTCGCCGAGCAGCACGTCGCCGGCACCGACGAGGAACTCCTTGGCCGGGAAGCACATCGGGACGCTGCCGCCACAGCACCCACCCGACTGGACGAACATCACCGGGCCGCGGGCGGCGCGCAACGCGGAGATCGCGTCGCGCGCCGCCGGCGTGGCGGTGACCCGCTCGCTCCGGGGCGTGGTCATCGGCTCCTCCTGCCTGGTGTCGCGGCTTGTCGTGAGTGAGAAACAGCGTTAGAACACGGTTTCTCACTCACGACCCCCGGCCAGCGGACCTCAGAAGCGCCGCCCTAGAACAGGCCGAGCGGTGCGGTGCCGTAGCTGACCAGGAGGTTCTTGGTCTGGCTGTAGTGGTCCAGCATCATGCGGTGGTTCTCCCGCCCGATCCCGGAGATCTTGTAGCCGCCGAACGCCGCACCCGCCGGGTACTGGTGGTAGCAGTTCGTCCACACGCGACCGGCCTTGATCCGCCGGCCCATCCGGTAGGCGCGGTTGCCGTCGCGGGTCCACACGCCCGCACCCAGGCCGTAGAGCGTGTCGTTGGCGATCGCCAGCGCGTCGGCCTCGTCGGTGAACCTGGTGACCGCGAGCACCGGTCCGAAGATCTCCTCCTGGAACACGCGCATCTTGTTGTGTCCTTCGAGGACGGTGGGCTGGAAGTAGTAGCCCTCGTCGAACTCGCCGCCGACGTGGGCGCGCTGGCCGCCGATGAGGACCTTCGCGCCTTCTTCCCGGCCGATCTCGACGTAGGAGGTGATCTTCTCCAGCTGCTGGGCGGAGACCTGGGCGCCGAGCTGGGTGTCGGTGTCGAGCGGGTTGCCCTGCTTGATCGCGGCGATCCGGTCGAGTGCCCGGGCCATGAACTCGTCGTAGATGTCGGCCTGGACCAGCGCGCGCGACGGGCAGGTGCACACCTCGCCCTTGTTGAACGCGTACAGCACGAGCCCTTCGACGGCCTTGTCCAGGAATTCGTCGTCGTGGGCCATGACGTCGGCGAAGAAGATGTTCGGCGACTTGCCGCCCAGCTCCACGGTGGACGGGATGAGGTTCTGGGCGGCGTACTGCATGATCAGCCGGCCCGTCACGGTCTCACCGGTGAACCCGATCTTCGCGATCCGCGGGCTGGTCGCCAGCGCGCGGCCGATTTCGCCACCCGGTCCGTTGACCACGTTGATCACGCCCGGCGGGACGACGTGCTGGATCACTTCCATCAGCTTGAGGATCGACCACGGGGTCGGCGAGGCCGGCTTGAGCACCGAGCAGTTCCCGGCCGCCAGCGCGGGGGCGAGCTTCCACGCCGCCATCAGCAGCGGGAAGTTGAACGGGATGATCTGCCCGACCACACCGAGCGGTTCGCGGAAGTGGTAGGCGACCAGGTCCTTGTCGATCTCGGTGGTCCGGCCCTCTTCGGACCGCGCGGCGGCGGCGAAGTACCGGAAGTGGTCGGCCACGAGCGGGACATCGGCGTTGAGGGTTTCCCGGACCGGTTTGCCGTTCTCCCAGCTTTCCGCGACCGCCAGCATCTCCGCGTTCGCTTCGACCGCGTCGGCGATCGCCGTGAGCACGGCGGCGCGTTCGGTCGCGGACGCCTCACCCCAGGCGTCCTTCGCCTCGTGCGCGGCGTCCAACGCGGACTCGACGTCCTCCGGGGTCGACTGGGCGACTTCGGTGATCGGCTGTGCGGTCGCCGGTGACCGGTTGACCCGGTACTGCCCGGCCGCGGGAGCCGGCCACTTGCCCCCGATGAAGTTCTCGTACCGCGGTTCCACGGCGACGATGCTGTCCGGTCGTCCCGGTGGCGTGTACTGCATGGGCCTCTCCTCGCCTTGTCGTAGCCCGGCGCTCACGGGCCACTGAACACCGCACCGTCGCGGCGATGGAGAGCTGAAAGTCCTTGGCGCACGGGCACCAAGTCCTGTGTCGACGGTCACGCCGGGCGGGATCTCACGGAGGCGGGGGCAGGGAGGCCGGGGCCGAAAGTCCCGAACCGGTGCGTAGGGGCCGAGACAGCTCGTTACCGACTCAAAGGCAGGATCTGGCCGCCCGGCAGGGTCAGCATCGGCTCGGTCTGCCCGGCATTCCAGGCGAGCGCGGCCTCGAGGTCGTCCGGCGACAACCGTGCCCTGGCGCGGAGTTGGTCCATGTCGGCGTCCCGCATTCCGGGCTGTTTGCTGGCACGGCACAGGCGGCCGAACCACAGCTCGGCGATCGACCAGCTCGACCGGGCGTGGTCGATCAGTGCCGCCAGGTGCTCAGGACAGCAGGCGTTGACGTACCGCTGGCCGTCCAGGGAAAAGAAGATCGGATCGATCACCGAAGAATCCGGCACCAAAGCCCCTTGGACATCGCCGGCGGGGCACGGTTCACCGCAGTAGAGGCAGCGCGGACCGGGTGACGCGCGGAATGACCGTGGGGCAACCCGTTGCTCTGCCTGCGTCAGGTCTTCTGGATGCATCAGGTCACCTCGACACTCATCCCTCACTGGTCCTCGCCACGAGGGTCGTGCGCGCGCCACGCCTCGGCAGACGGTCGACCGCGGGCGGGCCGCGCGTCGCCCGCCACCTCAGCCGAGCAGCCCGGGCCGAATTCGTCAAGGGGGAAGCGCCAGTTCGGTCGTCCGGACTTTTCAGCGGCTTGTTCCCGGTCAGCCGCCTTGAACGGTGACACCGAACCCCTTCAGCACCTGCAGCGCGTCGTTGATCGGGATGGCGAAGTTCACCGCTTCGGCTGTGGTCGCGTGGTTGCTGGTGACCGCCGCCGTGACCACGCCGATCACCTGTCCCGCCGCGTTGAGCAGTGGGCCGCCGGAGTTGCCCGAGCTGATCGCGGCATCGGTTTGCAGCAACCCCGCGAGGTCGGTCTCGGTGCCGGGCAGGGAGCGGTCCAGCCCGGAAATCACGCCGCGGGTCACCGACGGAACGGCGCCGAGGTCCAGCGCGTTGCCGATCGCGACGACGTCGTCACCGACCTTGGCGCTGTCGGAGTCGGCCAGCCGGGCCGCGGGAAGTCCGCCGGCACCGTTGATGCGCAGCAACGCGATGTCGGCACCGCGGTCGGCGGCGATGACGACGGCGGGCAGGTCCGTGGTCGATCCGGCGCGCGTGACCGAGACGCTCGTGGCGCCGATGACCACGTGGGCGTTGGTGACCACCGAGCCGTCGGAGGTCAGGATGATTCCGGTGCCGGCCGCCCGGCCGAGGGAGGTCGTGACCGCGAGGTTCACCACGGACGGCTCGACCTGGGCGGCGATCGTCGCCACGTCGAGCGAGGTGCCGGTCAGCCGCTGTGCGGGCTCGACCGTCACCGTGGTGCCGGCCGCTCCGGTGAAGTGCGAGGCGACGATCTGGGCGATCGTGCCGCCGGCGGCGCCGAACACCACGGCCGTCAGGATCACGGCGAGCATCATCGGCCGGCGTCGTCTTCGCACCCGCGGCGGCGGAGGTGCGGCGAAGGGGCCGGTCTCGAGTGGCTGTTGCTCTACCGGACCGTAGTACTCCGGATGGAAATCCGGGCCGGCTTCCGCGGTCATCGTCATCATCTCCGTCGGATCAGGGAACGGGGAGGCCCACAGCGGGTACCGGCGGCCGAGGTCCGGTTCGGGTCAGATCAGGACGAGGGTTCTTTCGTGGTAGGCGAACCGCCGCAGCAGGGCCGACCGGGAGATCCGGCGGGTGCCGCAGGCACACCACGCCGGAATCAGGTCTTCACCGTTCCCGTCGAGCGCGTCGACGTGTTCCGCCCCGCGGTGGGCGGCCCGCGACACGAAGACCGGGCCGTGGACCGTGCCGTAGACGGCGGCCACGTCGTGGCCGGCCTGGCAGCGCACACGCAGGAGCAGGTGCTCCTCGCGGCACCGGCCGAGCGCCGCGACGTCTCTCTCCGCCCGTTCACGGCGGGTCGTGGGAGTGTGGCTGTCGGCCATCAGTTCCTCCTTTCCTGGTGCGCGCACCAGTTCAGCCGGTACGGGTCCCCGGTGCGCGCGCGGCGGTCGAGACTCGTGCCTCGCGGGCGAAACGGGTGGTGAACCAGTCGCGGGCGAGGAGGGTGACCCGGTCGAGCGCACCGGGTTCTCCGAACAGGTGGGTGGCGCCGGGAACGACGGCCAGCCGGGTCTCCCCGGGCATGACGGCGCGGGCGCGCCGGTTGAGGCCCAGGACGACGTCATCGGCTCCGCCGACGATCAGCAGCGTCGGGGTGCGTACCCGGCGCAGCGCCGCGCCGGCCAGGTCGGGGCGTCCGCCGCGCGACACGATCGCGCGGACGCCGACTTCCGGTCTCGTGGCGGCGACCAGCGCAGCCGCGGCGCCGGTACTCGCGCCGAAGTACCCGATCGGCAGCCCGGCGGCCTCCGGCTGGGCGCTCAGCCAGCGCGTCGCCTCGGCGAGCCGTCCGGCCAGCAACGGGATGTCGAACACCTTCCGGCGGTCGTGTTCCTCGCCGGGGGCGAGCAGGTCGAACAGCAGAGTGCCCAGGCCGGCCTGGTTCAGGGCCGCGGCGACGTACTGGTTGCGGGGGCTGTGCCGGCTGCTCCCGCTGCCGTGGGCGAACACGACGAGCCCGGTGGGCGCGCCGGGGACGGTCAGGTGCCCGGGCAGCGTGACCGCGGCCTGGAGCAGCGTGACCTCCTCGTCCCGCAGCGGCCGGTCGTCGACGGCCCGCCGGAGCAGGTCCTCGACCTCTTCGTCGGAGACCGGCCGGAAGTCCCGGTACCACTGGCCGACGGTGCGGAAGCCCGCCGGTGCCTGCAGGCAGACGACTTCGTCCGCGCTCGCCGCGAGGTCCGTGACGGCCGTCGGCGCGGCCACCGGTACCGCCAGGACCACCCGGGCCGCACCCTGCGCCTTGGCGACCCGGCACGCGGCGCGGGCCGTGGATCCGGTGGCCACGCCGTCGTCCACGACGATCACGGTCCGTCCCCTCAGCGGGACCCGGGCCCGCACGGCCCGGCGCCGCACGGCCCGGCGCCGCAGTTCTGCCTGTCCGGCCTCGGCCGCGGTCGTCAGCTGGTCCGCGGTCAGCCCGAGCTCGCGGACCACGATCACGTCGAGCGGGGCGTGCAGGGCCTGTGCCACGGCGAACGCGACCGGTACGCCGCCGCGGGGCAGGCCGACGACCACGGGGTCCTCGTCCCGGAACCGGAGCAGCCGCCCGGCGAGGCGACGGCCGGCGGTGACGCGGTCGGCGAACCGCATGGGGGCACCTCCTGCGGCGGGTCGGGTCGTCGATGGTGTTCCGGTTTCCTCGTGCGAACCAGGGCAGACCGTCACCTGGTCAAGGGACTTTCGTTTCTCCGCCTCGGTTCGCGCGGAACCGAGGACCAAAGCCCGCCCGTCCGATGACCGAGGCCCCCGTCGGTCCCGGCCGCGAGCGCCTAACGTGGTGGCCGGAACCCGAGGTGGAGGTGGGCATGCGCGGACCGCTCGTTTCGGACCTGATGAACTGGCCGGTGGTCTCGGTCGACCCGGACACCCCGGCGGCGGAGCTGGCCACCTTGCTCCACCGGTACCGCATCGGCGCGGTTCCGGTGGCCGACGCCCGGTCGCGCCCGATCGGGGTGGTTGCCGAGTCCGACCTCCCCGCGCGGTTCCGGCGCGGAGGCACGCACCGCCGGGTCCGCGGACGCGGGCCGCGCGCGCGGGAACTCATGACCCGGCCGGTCCCCACCGTCCACCCGGACGAACCCGTCAGACGTGCCGCGCAGCGGCTCGCTCAGGCGAGACAGCCGCGTCTGTACGTCGTCGACGGGTCGGGCCGGCTGGTCGGTGTTCTTGCTCGCGCGGACGTACTGCGCACGTTCGTCCGACCGGACGCCGAGATCAAGGCGGTGGTGGAACGGGAAACCAGCGCGCAGCGGGCGCTCTCCGTGCGCGTGGACGACGGCGTGGTGACGCTCGAGGGCACCGCCCACGGCGGCGCCGACGCCGAACGCGCGGTCCGGCTGGCCGAAGCCGTCCCGGGGGTCGTCGCCGTGCGGAACCGGCTGCGGCACGAAGAGGACTACGCCGAAGCTTTCTGACCCGCGCTCCGGCCCGCGGCCTGTTCCGGTGAGGCCGTTGGTCCCGCCTTTCGGGGCATTACGGCCGCTTCGGCGCAGCGGGTGGCCGGTGTTGCCTGGACCGACGATTGTCGTGTGGAAAGGAGGGCAGGATGACATCACTGCTTCCTCGGACGAGGACGATGTTCCCCGGGCTCACGGAGTGGTTCGACGCGGCGTGGCCGTTCGGCGAGCGCAACCTGGTCCGGATCGAAGAAGTGGCCGCGGAGGGCGAGTACGTCGTGCGTGCCGAGCTTCCTGGCTTCGACCCCGAGAAGGACGTGCACGTCGCGGCGGAGAACGGGATGCTGACGATCTCGGCGGAGCGGCAGGCCCGCAAGGAAGAGAAGGGCCGCAGCGAGTTCCGCTACGGGTCCTTCAGCCGGACGGTGGCGCTGCCACGGGGTGCCGAGACCGCGAAGATCGCCGCCACCTACCACGACGGGATCCTCGAGGTGAAGGTCCCGGTGGCGCAGACCGAAGCGACCGGTCAGATCGAAATCCCGGTGAAGAAGGACTGACCCGGGAACCCGCGGGCGGTGGGGCGGAAGGCCGCACCGCCCGCCTTTCGAGTGCCGCGCAATCCGACCTCGACGGCGCCGAACCCCAGTGGGGGAGCGAACAGGGCCAAGACACCTCTATGCGGTGAAAGAGGCGACGACGGGAGCGTGGTCGGATCCTGACTGGCTGACGTGTGTGGACGGGTTGTCGGTGACCGAGGGCAGGTCGTGGTCGTGGACGACGTGGACTTCGGGCAGCGGGTCGAGCAAGGCGTGGCTGGCGAAGATGTGGTCGATGAGTTCGCGGCGGCCGTTGTTGATGCGGGAATAGCGCTGGTCGGGCGGGATGAGTGCGGCGAGGTTCCACAGGCGCCAGCGGTCGCCGGCGTCGGGGCGCTTGAATCCGGCGGTACCGATCTCCGAGCCGGGTGGGCCGGCCAGGATCTGGGTGGTGGCCGCGGTGGCTTCGTCGTTGAGGTCGCCCAGCACGACGAGCCGTTCACCGGCATCCGGTTCGAGGCAGGTGGTGGCGAGTTCGCGGACGGCAGTGGCTTCGGCGGTTCGGCGGTAGAGGGCGTAGGCGCCGAAGCGGGCACGTTCGCCTTCGTCGTGGGGCGTGAACCGGCCGCCGGGGTAGGTGAGCAGCTTGGACTTCAGGTGGCACGTGATGAGGGTGAGCGTGGTGCCGGGTTCGGGTTCCACGGTGACGGTCAGCGCGCCGCGTCCGAGCTGGTCGCTGCGCGGGGCGGGTGGGTCGGCGACCTGGACGGGCGCGAGCTTGGGCGCCAGGGCCGCGGTGTCGGCGACGACCGTCAGCGGCAGCCGGGAGAGGAACCCGACGCGGATCCCGCGTGCGTCCGGATGCTGCGACAGCGCGGTCGTCCAGTCGCCGGGGAGCAGTGCGGCCAGGTCGTCGAGGGCGGCGGGGTCGCCGACTTCCTGGACGGCGAGCACGTCCGGCGCGATCGCCGTGATGGTGGCGCGCAGTGCCGCCAGCTTGGCGTCGTAGGCGGCCTGGTCGGGCGGCCCGTCGCCACCCGGGCGGAACAGGTTCTCCAGATTCCACGTGCCGATGACGACCATGACGCCTCCATAAGATTGTTGGTGTTCAGGACGGGATGTTCTGGATGCCCAGGGCGATGGGGTGTGGCTGATGATGTCTTGCCTCGTGAGGTGGCTTCTGAGGAGTGGCCGCTCTGTCGTTCTGGACGCCCTGGCCGCTGATTGAGATCTGCGCTCGGTCGCTGTTTATGGAGATGCCGGCGGGTCGTCCACGGGGTGAGCTGGGAAGACGGGAGGACAGGCCGGGTGGCCGTGGGCAAGGTGTGGGTCGGGATCGACGTCGGCAAAGGTTTCCACCACGCGTGCGCGGTGGATGAGACCGGCAAGATCGTGTTCTCTCGGAAGGTGGCCAACGGGCAGGCCCCGATCGAGCAGCTGATCGCCCGCACCACCGCGAAAGCGTCCGAGGTGGTGTGGGCAGTGGACATGACTTCCGGTGCGGCCGGTTTGCTGATCACCCTGTTGCTGGCCACCGGACAGCCGGTGGTGTCGGTGCCGGGCCGGCTGGTCAACCGGATGGCCGGTGCGTTCGTCGGTGAGGGCAAGACCGACGCCAAAGACGCCCGCACGATCGCCGAAACCGCGCGTCTGCGCGGTGATCTGACCCCGATCACCAGCCCGGATGCGGTGGTGACCGATCTGCAGGTGCTCACCGCGCGGCGGGAGGACCTGATGGCTGACTGGGTGCGCGGGGTCAACCGGATCCGTGAGCTGCTGGCGAGTATTTTTCCTGCGCTGGAGCGGGCGTTCGATTACTCCACCCGCTCGGCGCTGGTGCTGCTGACCGGTTTCCAGACCCCGGCCGGGATCCGCGCTGCCGGGGCGGCCGGTGTGTCGGCCTACCTGGACGAGCACGGTGCGTGGGCCAGGGGTATTCCGTCCATGGTGGACAAGGCCCTTGCTGCCGCTGCCGAGCAAACCGTTGCGTTGCCGCAGGAATCGGTGACCGCGCCGCTGATCGCGCGGCTGGCGCGGCAGCTTTTGGAGCTGGATCGGGAGATCAAGGATCTGGGCAAGCAGCTCGCTGACCGATTTGGTGAGCATCCCGACGCGGGGCGCATCACCAGTCTCGACGGGTTCGGTCCGATCCTGGGTGCTTCGCTGCTGGCCGGGACCGGCGGTGATCTGCGGGCTGCGTTCGGCAGTTCCGCGCATCTGGCGGCCTATGCCGGGCTGGCGCCGGTGCCGCGTGATTCCGGGCGGGTGCGGGGCAACCTGCACCGGCCGAAGCGCTATCACCGTGGGCTGCGCCGGGTGTTCTACCTGGCTGCGTTGTCGGCGATCAAACGTCCCGACGGTCCCTCCCGGGCTTTCTACCTGCGCAAACGTGGTGAGGGGAAACGGCACACCCAGGCGTTGATCGCACTGGCCCGCCGCCTGGTCGACGTCATGTGGGCGTTGCTGCGCGATGGTCGTGAGTTCCATCATTCACCGCCGGTCACGGCTGCTGCTTGACACGATCATTGAAACTCCCCGGGCGCTCGCGTGCCGGTCACCGGTGTCCGGTGCACCGCGTACCTGAGGACTCGTCGCGTTCCGGCGTGTGGTTACACCCGTCACCCGGATGCCGCACGCGAGGTCACTCCGCCGCTCTCGCGAGTTCGCGATGGGCTCGTCGTTCGGTGAGCAACGGCACGAAGTCGCGGATGCGGGCGTCGGTGAAAGCGCGGTAGCTGTCGTCGACGACGTCTTGGATGTGGCTGGTGGCGTGGGTGGCGGCGAACTTCGCGGTCAGCCGCGCGACGACCAGCCGGATCTCGAGGCGTTCGCGGGGCGAGACACGAGCGGGCATGCTCCAGGCTCCTTCGGCGGGGATCCTCTCGCTTCCAGCACCGACCGTAGGTAGTGTCCACGGCTCGGCACATGGACCTGCGCCCCCGGCACCAGGGACCTTCGTCGCGGGCCGCCAGAGGCGAAAGGCTTCTCCATCGGCACTCTCGTGCCCTGGCCGTGCCGGGACCGGCCGGGGAAGCTGGGCGCGTGACGAAGGCACCGTCCGCCAGCGAATCCTCCGTGATCGTCGAAGAAATCCGACAGCTGTTCACCGTGCTGACCGACGCCGAGTCCTACTGGGCGGCGCGGGTCGGCGAAGTCGCCCCCGGCCATGCGGCCGGCGCGCGCAACCTCACGCACTACTGGGCCGTGCGGCAACTGGACCTGCGCGACCTCCAAGCCCGGCTGGCCGAGCAGGGCCTGTCCTCGCTGGGCCGCAGCGAACCGCATGTCCACGCCAGCCTCGAAGCCATCTTCGCGGCCGCCGTCGCCCTGGCCGGTGACCCCGAAGCGCGGAAACGCCCGCCGCGCACCGAATTCATCACCGGTCCGCGCAGCCTCCGCAGCAACAGCACCGCCCTGCTGGGTCCGGAACCCGCGCGGCGGCGGACCCGCGTCATGGTCACCCTGCCGGCGGAAGCCGCTCGCGACCCGACGCTGACGCGCGCCCTCGTCGGCGCCGGCATGGACCTCGCCCGGATCAACTGCGCGCACGACGGACCCGAGCAGTGGACAGCGATGATCGACCACGTCCGCGCCGCCGCCCGGGACGCCGGACGGCCCTGCCGGATCGCGATGGACCTCGCCGGCCCGAAACTGCGCACCGGCCCCCTGCTCGAGGGACCTCGCGTGGTCAAGCTCCGTCCCCACCGCGACCAGCTGGGCCGCCCGACCGCCCCGGCGTGGTGCTGGCTCACCCCCGCCGGCGCCCCGGCCCCGCGGCCCGACGCCCGGCCGATCCCGATCCACGCCGCCGAGCTCACCACCCTGCAGCCGGGACAGGGGCTGCGGTTCCGCGACGCCCGGGGCGCCCACCGCCGGCTCGTGATCGTCTCGGCGAGCCCGGCCGGAGTGCTTGCCACCACGCACCACACCGCCTACCTCACCACCGGAACGGTGGTGCGGGCGCGCGACGGCACCGAGGCCGAAGTCGGTGCGCTGCCCCCGGTCGAGCAGTTCCTGACGCTGCACGAAGGCGACCTGCTCACCCTGACCCGCGACTGCGCGCCCGTGGCCGTCCAACGGCCGCCCCGGATCGGCTGCACCCTGCCCGCCGTCTTCGACGCGGCCCGCCCGGGAGACCCGGTCCTGTTCGACGACGGCCGCATCGGCGGTGCCGTCGTCGACGCCCGCGCGGACACGGTCACCGTCCGGATCATCGACGCCCGCGACGGCGGATCCCGGCTGCGGGCGGGCAAGGGCATCAACCTGCCCCGAACCGAGTTGCCGGTGCCCGCCCTGACCGAGGCCGACCGCGCCTGCCTGCCGTTCGTCTGCGCCCACGCCGACCTGGTCCAGCTGTCGTTCGTCCGCACCCCCGGCGACGTCGAAGACCTGCTCGCCGAACTTGACCGGCACGGTGCCCGCGAGCTCGGCGTGATCCTCAAGGTCGAGACCCGGCAGGCGTTCGAAAACCTGCCCGAACTGCTGTTGACCGCGATGCGCCACCCGCGTACCGGCGTGATGATCGCCCGCGGCGACCTGGCCGTCGAATGCGGCTACGAACGGCTCGCCGAACTCCAGGAAGAAATCCTCTGGCTCTGCGAAGCCGCGCACCTGCCGGTTGTCTGGGCCACCCAGGTCCTCGACCAGCTCGCCCGCACCGGCCGCCCGTCCCGCGCCGAGATCACCGACGCCGCGATGGGCGTGCGCGCCGAATGCGTCATGCTCAACAAAGGACCGCACATCGTCGACGCCGTCACCACGCTCGACGACATCCTCCGCCGCATGGCCGACCACCACTACAAGAAGAACGCCTTGCTCAGGCCCTTGCGCTCGTGGCATCCACCCGGCTGATCACGACAGCGACCTCAACGGCCGGCCGACGCGGCCCGGTAGGCGGCGATCCTGATCCGCAATCCCCGCAGGTGGACCAGATCGATGGCGAACGTGAAGGCAGGCCGGTACCCCGGCGCGGGTTCGTCGGTCCGGCAGGGGCCGGCGATGGAGACGAACTCGTCGTCCGGGTCGAACCGCGGCTCCGACCAGACCGTGGCGTCCCCGGCCCCGCTGTCTGCCCGCCGGGCGCGGGCCAGCCAGTAGACGGGCAGCTTCAGCACTTCGCCCAGCGCCTTGTCGAACGAGGCGACGTCGGTCTCGGCGATCGCGAGCCCACGTCCGCTCCACACCCGCGGCGCCCAGCAGGCGGCGGCCGAGGCGTGGGTGAACGTCGCGGAGTCGCCGGACGCGGTGATCGTCCAGTCGGCCACGGTGGTGAGGATCGGCATGACGGCTCCCTGCGGTCGCGGCCCCCAGGTCCGGCCACCGTAATGGATCATGCCCGCGCAGCGGTACCGCCGGCGGCGCGCGGGTGGTGCGCCGGACAGCCGGACACCGAGGTCGGCGCCGTGCACGTCGGATTCAGACCAGACGTTGTTCACTTGAGGTTCACCTGTGGATCACCTGATGGGTGTCCCTGCGAGGCCAGCGGTCAGCTCGATGAGCTGGGGCAGCCGCGTCGGTATCCCCGTTCGCCGGCCGACGCGACTCTGATGGGGTGCCGTCCGTCGAGTCCGAAGGGGACAGTCTGCTCGGCTGCGCCTTGGCGGACACTTTCCCGAGTATCCGGACGCCGTCGAAAGAGCTGGACGGGAAGGTCTACAAAGGATGCCGGAAGAGCGGGGACGGAAGAGAGCTCCTACGGGGACGTGATTCGCCAGGCATCGCGGTGCCGACGAGGAGCTGTCGGACAGCCAGCGGGAGCCGTTCGGCCGGAGTAGGACGGGCTCGATCCGGACGAGGCGCGGCTGGGGCAGAAGATGACGGCCTTCGCCCGCGTCTACGACCACGTAACGCCGGCGATGGTGTACGAGCATCGATGCGCTGGACGAACGCTGGCCGCCCTACCTCCGGGGGAGCGGGCAAAGCTGGTGTCGTGGCTCCCGCACCTGCGGCCCGGCGGGCAATCGGGCCCGGGTCTATCGCCAAATCATCGCCACCCGACGACTGAAGCCCCGCCCCTCCGAAGAGGGACAGGGCTTCTGACCTGCGAAAACATCTGGTGCGCGATACTGGGATTGAACCAGTGACCTCTTCCGTGTCAGGGAAGCGCTCTCCCGCTGAGCTAATCGCGCGAGGTGGAGACGGGATTCGAACCCGTGTACACGGCTTTGCAGGCCGTTGCCTCGCCTCTCGGCCACTCCACCGTGCCAGGCTCGAGAGCCTACCGAGCGGATGACGGGATTCGAACCCGCGACCCTCACCTTGGCAAGGTGATGCGCTACCAGCTGCGCTACATCCGCACTGCACAGCTCCGGATCCCGAGGTCCAAGGCCTCGACCTTGTCCCTCACCCCGTCGCCGTGGTGTGTGAAAACCATATCGGACCCCGAAAACGGCGGCGACACCGGGGTGTCACTCCGCCGTTGCAAGCCCGTCATCAGGCCAGATCGTGGGGGATGAGGTGGGTGAGCGCGTCGTCGACGTCGACCCACAGGTGCTCGTTGCCCGGCAGCACCACGTCGTAGGTCCGGTCGAGGAAGTCGGCCAGCTCCTGGGCGGACGCCTCGAACATGGCGTGCCCGGACGGCGAGTTCAGCTCGATCAGCACGGACTCGGGGTCCTCGACGGAAGGGCGGATGCGGACGTCCCCGTCACCCGCGTCGGCCAGCAGGCCGTCCGCGAGGAGGTCGCGTGCGTACACCCATTCGACCCAGCCGGCGCGGCCGGTGCGGAAGGCGGCGACGACCGCATACGGGTCGCGTGTGTCGTAGCGCAGCTCCACCTTGACCGGAACCGCGGGCGTCCGCGGCGCCAGCAGGTCGAAGACCGCCGTCGAGCGGAGCGTCACGTGATCGTTGCGCATCGTCCTACCCTTCGTCTCCCTTCCCGGCCCGGCCCGGCCGAGGGCGTCACCACTGGGACGCATCGGGAGGCCGATTCCGTCGCAGGTGAGCCGCATATCACCCGTACGGGCCCATCAGCCCCCGTTTGCGCCCGTTGTTCACCCCCACGGCGCGCGATCGACCGGCGCGCCCCGTGCGGGCCCACGCCTCCATACTGCGCGGTTTAGTCGCCGGGCGATAGCACCGTCGCACGGATGTCGAATGTGGCGTCGGGCGACCCCCACCTGCCACAACCCCGGCTAGCTCGGGGTTGTTCGTTCCGTACTCGCCGGTAAGCGGAGTGTGGTCGCCGAGGACCACCCGTTTGCAGGCGCCCGTAAGTCGTACGCTAAAGTTCACCGCAACACCGCGAGCGGGCGATTAGCTCAGCGGGAGAGCGCTTCGTTCACACCGAAGAGGTCACTGGTTCGATCCCAGTATCGCCCACGCGACAGCTGATGAGCCCTGTCTGCGAAATGCGCAGACAGGGCTCTCGCTTTGTGCCCGATGGGCCGAGTCTCCCGCGGCGGCGAGCCTTCGGATCCCCGCATGTAGTCCTATTGTGATGTTGACCACGCCGAAGCGGAGTGAACGATCCGTTCGAATCCTCCGTATTCGCTGTCAGACGCGTTCTCGTCCTCGTCGCCGGAGCTTCGGGAACGTGCGTCTGTGGCCTGCCGGTGCGGCGGTCTTCTGTCGAACGAACCCCACGGGAGGCGTGCGCGGGATCCTCGGTGTGCCGCGGCGCGGCCGAGACGGGAGAACTTGTGACGGAAACCCGCGGGTGTGACGATTCGGCGACGAACGTCACGAGCTGATCACCGGCCGCCCGCGCGGCGGCGTCCGGGGATCGGCCTGGTCCACTGTGGACCACCGGCGCGCCGCAGTGTCCACAGTAGATTTCCCGGCCTCGTTCGGCCGTTCGGAAGAGCGTGGGTCCACCCGGGTGCGGGTATCACGCTCTTGGCTACATTCCGTAGTTTTTGTGGGGATACGCGCTATTACGCATCGTCATCATCTTGTTATCTTGCGGCCATTTTCTGGCGGGAAAGACGCGCTGCATGTGGCTGGAAATCCTTGTAACGATGCTGAGAGGGTCGCCGATACCTTGCCGTGTGAAGCCCACCGCGGGCACAGCGCGAACCCGAGTCGTGGTGACTGTACGAAATCACGCCCGGTGACGCAGCGTGCTTGCGGACCCAAGCCAATCCCTGGTCCCGGGAGGTCAGATGGAAGAGTCGGTGCGGCCGTCGTACACGGTGAGCAAACCACCGCCGCACATCGACCTCCAGGCCATTCCCCGACCCGCTCAGCGGGACGGCAAACCGGCCGAGGCGGCCGGGACGCCGCCCCCCAAGGCGCTGCCGGCGGCCTGGGAGGCGAGATACAGAGCCTGGGTCATCGGCAGCGACGTCTTCATAACGCTGCTGGTGATCGCGATCAGCGCGTTCGTCATCGATCGCGTTGCCCCGCACGACATGCACGCCTTCGGGACGATCCTCGCCGTGTTCGTCTCGCTCCCGGTCAGCCGGGCCTGGAGCCCGCGCGTGCTCGGCGAAGGGGCGGAGGAGTACCGCACGCTGGGCCGCGGCTTCATCACCGCGGCCGTCCTGGTCGCGCTGGGCGGCCTGCTGTTCGGCGCGCTCGAGGTCCAGGTCTGGGTGTTCGTCGTCGTCCCGGCGATCGCGCTCGTCGCGTTCCCGCAGCGGTACCTGCTGCGCCAGGTGCTGCACCGCAAGCGCGCCAAGGGACTCTGCCTGCTGCCGGTGATGGCGGCGGGCAGCCCGGAAACCGTCGCCGACCTGATCGCGCGCACCAAGTCCGAAGCACACGTCGGCTGGCGCGTCGAGGCGGCGTGCACGTTCACCGGCCACGGCGCCGAGCGCGACAGCGGCGAAATCGACGGTGTCCCGGTGGTCGGGAGGCTGGACGAACTTTCGCGGTACGTGCGGCGCGGCGGCTACCGGGTCGTGGCGATCACCGCGGACCAGTACTGGACGCCGAAGCGGTTGCAGCGGCTGGCCTGGGACATGGAGGGCACCGGCGCGGAGATGGTCGTGGCGCCCGTGCTGATGGAGGTGGCCGGGCCCCGGCTCAACGTCACCGGCGTGCTGGGGATGCCCCTGCTGCGCGTCACGGCGCCGATGTTCACCGGCGGCCGCCGCGTGGTGAAGGAGATCGTGGACCGGGCGGGCTCGGCGCTGCTGCTGACCCTGCTTTCCCCGCTGCTGCTGGTGATCGCGCTGGCGATCAAGCTGAACGACCGCGGCCCGGTGATCTACCGCCAGCGCCGCGTCGGCCGCGACGGCGCGACGTTCACCATGCTCAAGTTCCGCACGATGGTCACGAACGCCGACGAAATCCGGAAGACCCTCGAACAGGAGAACGAAGGCGCGGGCCCGCTCTTCAAGATGAAGCGTGATCCGCGGATCACCCGCGTGGGTGGTTTCCTGCGCCGGTATTCGCTCGACGAGGTGCCCCAGCTGTTCAACGTCGTGTCCGGGAAGATGTCGCTCGTCGGCCCGCGGCCACCGCTGCCGGAGGAGACCGCGCAGTACGCGCCGGACGCCCGCCGCCGGCTGCTCGTGAAGCCGGGCCTGACCGGGCTCTGGCAGGTGAGCGGGCGCAGCGACCTCACGTGGGCGGAGTCCATCCGGCTCGACCTGCGCTATGTCGAGGACTGGTCGCTGGCGCTCGACCTGGTGATCCTCTGGAAGACGTTCCGCGCGGTGATGGGCGGGCAGGGCGCCTACTGACCCGCCCGGGCCGCGCACGCGCACCACGGCCGCCGATCCCCGACAAGGGGGGTCGGCGGCCGTGCCCGTTTCGCGGCTGGGTACCCGGCCGGGTGAGGGGGCGTCGCCGCTCGTGTGCGGGCGCCTGCCGGTTGTGATCCACACAACTGGTTGAGCATGAAATAGTTCAACGCTCAACCTGGTTGCACGGGGTACCCGACCAACGGAAGGAACCCAGCCCCATGACCACCTTTGCCGAGCAGGCCGAGGCCCTCCAGGTCCCCGCGGACGTCCAGAACCTCCTGTTCCGCGAGGCGCGAACGGCCAACAGTTTCAGCTCCGAGCCGGTGACCGAGGAGCAGGTCCGCGCGATCTACGACCTCGTCAAGTGGGCCCCGACGTCGATGAACACCCAGCCGCTGCGGGCGCTGGTGCTCCGGACCGCCGAGGCGAAGGCCCGCCTGCTGCCGCACATGGCCCCGGGCAACCGGGACAAGACCGAAGCCGCTCCGCTGACCGTCGTGCTCGCCGCGGACGTCGACTTCCACGAGAACATCCCGCAGGTCTTCCCGCACAACCCCGGCGTCAAGGACAACTTCTCCGACGAGCAGGGCCGCGTCGAGTTCGCCAAGCTGAACTCGCTGCTGCAGGTCGGCTACTTCATCATCGGCGTCCGCGCCGCCGGCCTGGCTGCCGGCCCGATGACCGGCTTCGACGCCCAGGGCGTCGACGACGAGTTCTTCGCGGACAAGAAGTGGCGCTCGCTGGTCGTGGTGAACGTCGGCAAGCCGGGCGAGAACCCCTGGTTCGACCGCCTGCCGCGGCTGGACTTCGACCAGGTCGTCGAAACCCTCTGACCACGACCGGACAGGCCGCCTCCGCGTCCGGAGGCGGCCTGTCCGGCGTTCGCGGACGCGCGTGAGGCGCGCGCGGGCCGACGACTAGCATCGTCGGGGTCATCTCCGTCACTCCAGTCCGAGGAGCCATCGTGTCGCAGTCGCCCCCCGTTTCCCCCGTGGCCGCCTCCCGCGTGGTGGTACCGGCGGGCACTACGGCGGGGGCGGCGGTCCGCGAGGCCGGCCTGCCGACCAAGGGCCCGGACACGGTCGTCGTCGTCCGCGACGCCGAGGGCAAGCTGCGCGACCTCGCCTGGGCCCCGGAATCCGACGCCGAGGTCGAGCCGGTCGCCGCGAACACCGAGGACGGGCGCAGCGTCATCCGCCATTCGGCGGCCCACGTGCTCGCCCAGGCCGTGCAGCAGCAATTCCCCGAAGCCAAGCTCGGTATCGGCCCGCCGGTGAAAGACGGCTTCTACTACGACTTCGCGGTTGACACTCCGTTCACCCCGGAAGACCTGCAGGCGCTCGAAAAGCGCATGAAGCAGATCGTGAAGGGCGCCCAGCAGTTCTCGCGGCGCGTTTTCGACTCCGTCGACGAGGCCAAGAAGGAACTGGCGGACGAGCCGTTCAAGCTCGAACTCGTCGACCTCAAGTCCGAAGTGGACACTTCCGAGGTCATGGAGGTGGGCGAGGGCGAGCTCACCATCTACGACAATCTCGACCCGCGCACCAAGGAACGTGTCTGGAGTGACCTCTGCCGTGGTCCGCACGTGCCGACCACGAAGTTCATCCCCGCGTTCAAGCTGACCCGCGTCGCCGCCGCGTACTGGCGGGGGAGCGAGAAGAACCCGCAGCTGCAGCGGATCTACGGCACCGCGTGGGAGTCGGCCGAGGCGCAGGACGCCCACCTCGAGCGCATCGCCGAGGCCGAGCGCCGCGACCACCGCAAGCTCGGCGCCGAGCTCGACCTGTTCTCCTTCCCCGAGGAGATCGGCTCCGGCCTGCCGGTGTTCCACCCCAAGGGCGGCATCATCCGCCGGGAGCTGGAGAACTACTCGCGCCGCCGCCACGAGGAGGCCGGCTACGAGTTCGTGAACACCCCGCACATCAGCAAGGGCGAGCTGTTCCACACCTCCGGCCACCTGCCCTACTACGCGGACACGATGTTCCCGCCGGTGCAGTTCGACGAGGAGAACTACTACCTCAAGGCCATGAACTGCCCGATGCACAACCTGATCTTCCGCTCGCGCGGGCGGTCCTACCGCGAGCTGCCGCTGCGGCTGTTCGAGTTCGGCACGGTCTACCGCTACGAGAAGTCGGGCGTCGTGCACGGCCTCACCCGCGTGCGCGGCCTGACGATGGACGACTCGCACATCTACTGCACCAAGGAGCAGATGCCGGGCGAGCTGCGGTCGCTGCTCAAGTTCGTGCTGGACCTGCTGGCCGACTACGGCCTCTCCGACTTCTACCTCGAGCTGTCCACCCGCGGCGACTCCGACAAGTTCATCGGCGAGGACTGGGAGTGGGAGGAGGCCACCGAGACACTGCGGCAGGCCGCCGTCGACTCGGGCCTCGAGCTGGTCCCGGACCCGGGTGGCGCGGCCTTCTACGGCCCGAAGATCTCGGTCCAGGCCAAGGACGCCATCGGCCGCACCTGGCAGATGTCGACCATCCAGCTGGACTTCAACCAGAACAAGCGGTTCGAGCTGGAGTACACCGCGCCGGACGGTTCGCGCCAGCGGCCGGTGATGATCCACCGCGCGCTGTTCGGCTCGATCGAGCGGTTCTTCGGCGTGCTGACCGAGCACTACGCGGGCGCGTTCCCGGCGTGGCTCGCGCCGGTGCAGGTGGTCGGCATCCCGATCACCGCCGACCAGGTCGGGTACCTGCAGGACGTCGAGAAGGCGTTGCGCGCCAAGGGGATCCGCGCGGAGGTCGACGCGAGCGACGACCGGATGCAGAAGAAGATCCGCACCCACACGACGCAGAAGGTGCCCTTCATGCTGCTGGCCGGCGCGAAGGACGTCGAGGCGGGCGCGGTGTCGTTCCGCTTCCGCGACGGCGGCCAGATCAACGGCGTGCCGGTGGACAAGGCGGTCGAGGCGATCGCGGAGTGGGTCGAACGCCGCGAAAACGCGTCGCCGTCGGCCGAGGCGCTGGAGACGGTCGTTCGGTGAGTGACGGTCCCGAGCTCGTCGAGCAGCAGGGCGGCGGGGTCCAGGACGCGTTCCAGCGCCTCTGGACCCCGCACCGGATGGCCTACATCAAGGGCCAGGACAAGCCGGACGACGACGAGGACACCGGCTGCCCGTTCTGCCGCATCCCGTCCCTGGACGACAAGACGGGCCTGATCGTCGCGCGCGGCGAGAAGGTGTTCGCGGTGCTGAACCTGTACCCGTACAACCCCGGGCACCTGATGGTGGTGCCCTACCGGCACGTCGCGGACTACACCGAGCTGACGGTGGAGGAGACGCGCGAGGTCGCCGAGTTCACCCAGCACGCGATGAAGGTGATCCGCGCGGTGTCCGGCGCGCACGGGTTCAACATCGGCCTCAACCAGGGCGTGGTCGCGGGCGCGGGGATCGCGGCGCACCTGCACCAGCACCTCGTGCCGCGCTGGGGCGGGGACGCGAACTTCATGCCGGTCATCGGCCAGACGAAGGTGCTGCCGCAGCTGCTCGGCGAGACCCGGGACCTGCTGTCCGACGCCTGGTGACGCGGGCCCGGCACCACACGACGTGAATGACTCATTCCTGTCGCCCGACGACAGGAATGAGTCATTCACTACACGCCGGTCGCCCACGGAAAACGCTCGGATGCCGTAACCGGCAAAGCCTGATTGAGTGTTCAACCGAGGGTATGATGGGGGTATGTCCGAAACCCGATGGCTCAGCGACGACGAGCAGCGCGTCTGGCGTGAGTTCAACGCGGCCACCCGCATGCTCAGCGCGCACCTCGAGGGGCAGCTGCAGCACGACTCGGGCATGCCGCACACCTACTACGAAGTCCTCGTGGCGCTCTCGGAAGCGCCCGGCCGCCGGCTGCGGATGAGCGAGCTCGCCGACGCGCGCCAGGCGTCGCGAAGCCGGCTCTCGCACGCGGTCGCGCGCCTGGAAGCCAACGGCTGGGTGCGCCGCGAAGCCTGCCCGACCGACAAGCGCGGCGCCTGGGCCGTCCTGACCGACGCCGGCTTCACCGCGCTCGAAGCGGCCGCGCCCGGGCACGTCGAGGCCGTCCGCGAGAGCCTCTTCGACCCGCTGACGCCGGAGCAGGTCACCGCGCTCGGCGAGATCAGCGCCGCGATCCGGCAGCGCCTGTCGCCGAAGTGCGCCGCCGCCCAGGCCGCGGAAGAGGCACGGGAGTACCCCGGCGAGGTCGTCCGGCTGCCGAAATCGGGCTGAGCCGGGGCGGCGCGTGGGGTTCACCGGGGCGGGTGGATAGGCTGCCATCGCCCACCCGATCCTCGTAGCCAGGTGTCTCAGACGAACCGATGCTCAATATCTTCGCGCGTGCCTCCGTTTCCCGCGTCACCGATCCGATCGGCCAGGCGCTGGTCCGCGTCGGGCTGACCCCGAACGCGATGACCGTGCTCGGCACCGCCGGCGCCGTCGTCTGCGCCCTGGCCTTCTTCCCGAACGGCTACCTGCTCTGGGGCACCTTCACGGTGTGGGGCTTCGCCATGCTGGACCTCCTCGACGGCGCCATGGCCCGTGCCCGCGGCTACGGCACCCCGTTCGGCGCGGTGCTCGACGCCACCTGCGACAGGCTGGTCGACGGTGCCCTGTTCGCCGCGATCGCCTGGTGGTGCTTCGTCGTCGACGACAACCACCCGGCCGCCGCCGCGGCGCTGCTGTGCCTGGTGCTCGCCCAGGTCATCTCCTACGTCAAGGCCCGCGCCGACGCCTCCGGCCTGCCGGTGGACGGCGGGCTCGTCGAACGCGCCGAGCGGCTGATCATCGCCCTGGTCGGCACCGGCCTGCACGGCTTCGGCATCCCGTACACCGTCGACGTGACGCTCTGGCTGCTGGCCGTGCTGTCGGTCATCACCCTGCTGCAGCGCTTCGCCGCCGTGGCGAAGGCGGCCCGCGAGGCCGCCGCCGGGGAGCAGTCGGCATGAGCGAGCCCGCGAGCGAATCATTCACCACTGCGCCTTCGGCCCAGGCCGCGCCGAGCGTCAGCGAGGCGTGCGCATGAGCAGGGTCTCCGAGCGGCTGAGCGCCTTCGGCTACGCGGCCGGGTGGCGGCTGGCCGGCTGGCTGCCGGCCGGCTTCGGCAGCACGGTGTTCTCGCTCGGCGCGGACCTCGCCGTCCGGCGTGACGCCGGCGGCGTGCGGCAGTTGCGCGCCAACCTCGCCCGTGTCGTCCCGCAGGCCGATCCGGTCGAGCTGGACGAGCTGACCCGGCGTGCCATGCGCTCGTACGCCCGGTACTGGCACGAGACCTTCCGGCTGCCGTCGATGGACCAGAAGGAGGTCAGCGCCAAGGTCGCGGGGTCGATCACCGGCGTGGAGAACCTCGACGCGGCGCTCGCCGAGGGCAACGGCGCGGTGATGGCGCTGCCGCACAGCGGGAACTGGGACATCGCCGGGGTCTGGCTGGCCGACTACCTCGGCGGCTTCACGACCGTCGCCGAGCGGCTGAAGCCCGAGTCGCTCTACCGCCGGTTCGTCGAGTACCGCGAGTCGCTCGGCTTCGAGATCGTGCCGCTGACCGGCGACAGCTCGGCGATGCGCGTGCTGCTGAAGCGGCTGCGCGAGAACAAGGCCGTCTGCCTGGTCGGCGACCGCGACCTGACCACGAGCGGGATCCCGGTGAAGTTCTTCGGCGAGGCCGCGCGGATGCCCGGCGGCCCGGCGCGGCTGGCGGCCACGACCGGTGCGGCGCTGATCCCGGCCGGCTGCTGGTTCACCGAGGACGGCTGGCAGATCCGGCTGCACCCGCGCATCCGCGTCACCGCGCGCGCCGAGGTCCCCGCCGCCACGCAGGCACTGGCCGACATCTTCGCCGGCGACATCGCCGCGCACCCGGCCGACTGGCACATGGTGCAGAAGTTCTGGCCGGCCGACCTGGACGCCGGCGAGCAGGTCAGCCTGGAAGAGGCGAGCTGAGGCGTGGCCACGCGTCCGATGCGGGTCGGGATCGTCTGCCCCTACTCCTTCGACGTGCCCGGCGGGGTCCAGGGGCACGTGATCGACCTGACGAAGGCGCTGCTCGCGCGCGGGCACCAGGTGTCCGTGCTCGCGCCCGCCGACGAGGACGCGGACCTGCCGCCGTTCGTGCACCCGGCCGGCAAGGCGCTCGGCATCCCCTACAACGGCTCGGTCGCGCGGCTGCAGTTCGGCCCGGTGTCCTACGCGCGGGTGCGCCGCTGGATCCGTGACGGCGACTTCGACGTCCTGCACCTGCACGAGCCCGCGGCGCCGAGCCTTTCGCTGCTGGCGCTGCTCATCGCGGACGGCCCGATCGTGGCGACGTTCCACACCGCGACCACGCGCTCGCGCACGCTGTCGGCGTTCCAGCCCGTGCTGCGGCCGCTGCTGGAGAAGATCACCGCGCGGATCGCGGTGTCCGCGCTGGCCCGCCGGGTGCAGGTGGAGCACGCGGGCGGCGACGCCGTGGAGATCCCCAACGGCGTCGACGTCGAGTTCTTCTCCTCGGCGACACCGCTGCCGGGCTACCCGCGGGCCGGTGGCACGGTCGGGTTCGTCGGCCGGTTCGGCGAGCCGCGCAAGGGCATGGGGGTGCTCCTGGAGGCGCTGCGGCGGATCCTGCCGGAGTTCGAGGACCTGCGGCTGGTCGTGGTCGGCCGCGGCGACGAAGACCAGCTGCGCCGCGACGCCGGCCCGGAGCTGGCGCCGCACCTGGAGCTGCTCGGGCAGGCCGACGATCACGTGAAGGCCCAGGCGTTGCGCAGCGTCGACGTCTACTGCGCGCCGAACACCGGCGGCGAGAGCTTCGGGATGATCCTCACCGAGGCGATGGCGGCCGGCACCCCGGTGCTGGCCAGCGGCCTCGACTCGTTCCGGCGGGTGCTCGACGACGGCCACGCCGGGATGCTCGTCGAAACCGGCGACCCGGCGGCCCTCGCCGACGGCCTGCGCGAGCTGCTCGGCGACCCGGCGCGGCGGGCGTCGCTGGCCGCGGCGGCGGGGGAGCGGGTGACGATGTTCGACTGGTCGGTGGTGGCGACGCAGGTGCTGCGGGTCTACGAGACGGCCATCGCCGCCGACCCGCGGCGCGTCGCGGCGCCGGAGCGGGAGCCGGCCCGGTGAGCGTGCTCGGCTGGCTGCTCCCGGTCCTGGCGCTCGTCGTCGTGCTGGGCGGGCTCCTCCTGGTGGCGACGGCGAACCGGCTCGACCGGCTGCACGTCCGGATGGACGCGGGCTGGGCCGCGCTCGATGCGGCGTTGGCGCGCCGCGCGGTGGTGGCCCGCGCGGTCGCGGTGGTGCTGGGCGAAACGGGCCTGCGGACGCTGGCCGAGCGCGCCGAAGCGGCACCGCGGGCCGACCGCGAGGACGCGGAGAACGAGCTGACGCTGCAGCTCAGCCGCGTCGACCGGGCGGGCCTGCCGGCCGAGCTGGCCGAGGAGCTGACCGACGCCGAACACCGGGTGGTGATCGCCCGCCGCGTCCACAACGACGCCGTCCGCGACACGCTGCGGCTGCGGCAGCGGCGGAAGGTGCGGTACTTCCGGCTCGCGGGCACCGCGCCGCTGCCGGAGTACTTCGAGTTCGCCGAACCGGAGGTCTGAGGACGTGGGCTGGTGGGTCGTCGTCGAGGAGCAGCGCGGGGCCGGTGACGGCCGGAACTGGTCGCTGTCGGAGACGTTCCCCTTCGCCGATCAGCCGGCGGCGGAGGCCGAGGCGTTGCGGCTCGCGCGGGAGCACCAGCCGGTGTACCCGTGGTCGCCGAAGTCGCGGCGGGTCCTGCGGGTCGCGGGTGGGTACCTGGTGATCGTCGAGGGCCGGACGTCGACGTTCCACTTCCGGCTGACGGTGGGCGAGGAAACCTGAAACCCGGCGGCCCCCGGCCGCGTCGGACCGGCATGAGTTCGACGTGGTGGGTGGTCATCGAGGAGCAGGGCGGCATGGGCGACAGCCGGGGCTGGGGCGTCGCGGAGGCGACGCCGTACCCCGACCGCCAGAGTGCGGAGGACGACGCGTACCTGCTGGCCAAACAGCACCGGCCGCCGCGGCCGTCGTCACCGCGGAACCGGCTGGTGCTGCGCGTGACCGACGGGTACCTGGTGCTCGTGAAGGGCAAGACCGACCTCTGGCAGTTCCGCGTGACGGTGGGCGAACAGGCCGGGGGCTGACAGACTGGGCGGCATGAGCGAGACCTGCGACGTCGCCCACGGCGCGGCACCGGCGGACCCGGACACGCGGACCCTGGTGGCCGTCTTCGCCTCGCCGGTCTCGCGGTACCTGCTGAAGTTCGCGCGGGACCTCGGCTACCACGTCGCGCTGTTCGAGCCGGACGCCGCGCGCGCCACCGACGTGCCCGACGGGATCGAAGCGGGCACCACGCTGCCGCCCCTGGACGCCTCGGCGGACGTGGTCGTCACCGACCACCACCGGCCGGAGCTCGGCGACGTCCTGAAGGCCGCGCTCGGCGAGGCGCCGCGGTGGATCGGCGTGCTCGGCAACCCGCGGCACCCGGGCCCGCACGTGGCCGCGCTGCAGGGGCTCGGCGTGGCGGAGGCCGACATCGCCCGGGTGCACCGGCCGGTGGGGCTGAACATCGGTTCCCGGACCCCGGCGGAGATCGCGGTGGCGACGCTCGCCGGGCTGCTGGCCGACCGCAACGGCCGCCCGGGTGGCTTCGACTTCTGACCGGCTCGTCCCACTGGCGGTTCCTCGCCGCGGGGACGGTCGCTAGCGTCGGCCCCCATGGCGACAGCTGCCGAGGCGCGGGCGAAGTACGACCGGATCGCCGACCGGTACGAGGAGATCTTCTTCTACGTGGGGGACGTCGGCGCCCGGCTCGCCGCGTTCGCCGGCCCGCCGCCGGGTGCGCGGGCCCTCGACGTCGGGGCCGGCCGCGGCGCGGTCGCCCGTGCTCTGCTGGCGCGCGGCTGCGCGGTGACGGCGATCGACGCGTCGCCGGAGATGGTGGCCCGGCTCGCCGCCGACCACCCGGAACTGACCGCCCGCACCATGGACGCCGCCGCGCCGGACTTTCCCGACGCGACGTTCGACCTGGTCACGGCGGGGTTCGTCGTGCAGGTCCTGGACGACCCGGCGGCGGTGCTCGCCCAGGTCCGGCGGATGCTGGTGCCCGGCGGGACGATCGCGCTGTCGCTGGAACGGCAGTCGGTGGGCCGGCTGAGCTGGTTGCAGGAGCTCAGCGTCGAGTTCTTCTCGCCGGGCTCTCCGGCCGAGCCCGCTCCCGAACCGTCGCCGGGGACCGGGCCGATGGACGCGGAAGGCCTCGACTCGCTGCTGACCGAAGCGGGATTCACCGGCCTGGCACGGGAAGAGATCGAGATGCCGTTGCCGCTCGACGGACCCGAGGCACTGTGGGAGTGGCTGCAGCCGCGCGGCGGCACCGAGCTGGTCGCCGCGCTGGGCGAACGGGCCGGCGAGTTCCACGCGCGATTCCTGGACGGCGCCCGCACGATGGGCGAGGACGGCGGGATCACCCTCGACTTCGCGGCCACGCTGCACCGCGCACACCGGCCCGGCTGACCTCGCCCCCGACCCGACGACGCGCGTACGCAGCCGGACGACACGGCGGCAGAGGCTTCCCGCGCCGCGTTGTCCAGCCGGGTACGCGCGTCGTCCGGCCTGGCTAGTGCACCGCCATTCCTTCCGGCACCGGCTCGAACCTCGCGTGCCGGCGGGTGAAGGTCGCCGTGCCCGAGGTCATCGAGCGCAGGTCGATCAGGTACCGCAGCAGCTCCGTCGCCGGGACCTCGGCCCGGATCACCGTCCGCCCGCCGTCGCCGGCTTCGGTGCCCAGCACCCGGCCCCGCCGGGACGACAGGTCGCCGAGCACGGTGCCGAGGTGCTCGTCCGGCAGCCGGATCGCCACCTCCTCCAGGGGCTCCAGCATCGTGATGTGCCCGCTCGCGGCGGCCTCCCGCACCGCGAGCGCGCCCGCGGTCTGGAACGCGGCGTCCGACGAGTCCACGCTGTGCGCCTTGCCGTCGACCAGGGTCACCTTCACGTCGACCACCGGGTGCCCGTCGGTCAGCCCTTTCTGCAGCTGGGCCCGCACGCCCTTCTCCACGCTCGGGATGAACTGGTGCGGCACCGAACCGCCGACGACCTTGTCCACGAACTGGAACCCACTGCCCCGCGGCAGCGGCTCGACCTCGATGTCGCAGACCGCGAACTGGCCGTGGCCGCCGGACTGCTTCACGTGCCGCCCGTGTCCCTTGGCCGGTTTGGTGAAGGTCGCGCGCAGGCTGACCTTCACCGGTTCGGTGTCGACGTCCGCGCCGCCCGCCCGCAGCCGGGAGAGGACGACGTCCGCGTGGGCCTCACCCATGCACCACAGCACCAGCTGGTTGGTCTCGGCGTTGCGGTCCAGCCGCAGCGTCGGGTCGCCGGCGACCAGGCGGGACAGGTTGCGCGCCAGCGTGTCCTCGTCGCTGCGGGTCTTCGCGACCACCGCCACCGGCAGCAGCGGCTCCGGCATCGCCCACGGCTCCATCAGCAGCGGCTCGTCCGGCGAAGAGACGGTGTCGCCGGTCTCCGCCGAGCCGACCTTCGTCAGCGCGCAGAGGTCGCCCGCGACGCAGTAGGGCACTTCCCGCAGGTTGGCGCCGAGCGGGGAGTAGAGGTGGGCGACGCGCTCGTCGGCGTCGTGGTCCTCGTGGCCGCGTTCGGCGAGGCCGTGCCCGGACACGTGCACCGGCCGCTCCGGCCGCAGCGTCCCGGAGAACACCCGGACGAGCGACACGCGGCCGACGTAGGAGTCGACGGCCGTCCGGACGACCTCCGCGGCGAGGGGGCCCGCGGGGTCGGCGGTGATGGCGGCGTGCGCTGCGCCGTCCGGCGTGGTGACGTCGGGTGGCCGGTGTTCGAGCGGGGAGGGGAACGCTCGCACGATGCCGTCGAGCACCTCGGCCAGGCCGATCCCGCTGGTCGCGCAGACCGGGATGACCGGGTGGAACGACCCGCGCGCGACGGCGGTTTCGAGGTCGGCGATGAGGGTCTCCTCGGCGATCTCTTCGCCACCGAGGTAGCGATCCATCAGGGATTCGTCCTCGCTCTCGGCGATGATCCCTTCGATCAGCTCGTTGCGGGCTTCGGCCATCCGCTCGAGGTCGGCCGGATCGGGCTCGCCGGTCTTCGGCGGGTATCCGGCGGAGTAGTCGAAGTACCGCTGGGTGATCAGCCCGACCAGGCCGTCGCCCGCGGGCAGGTACAGCGGCAGCACGCCGGCGCCGAACGCGGCCTGGCAGGCGGCGATCTCGGCCATCGCGTCGGCCCGGTGGTGGTCGAGCCGGGAGACGACGACCGCGCGCGGCATGCCGACGGCGGCGCACTCCTCCCACACCGCGACCGTCGCCGCGTCGACCCCTTCGGCCGCGCAGACGACGAACAGCGCCGCGTCGGCCGCGCGCAGCCCCGCCCGCAGCTCCCCGACGAAGTCGGCGTACCCCGGCGTGTCGATCAGGTTGATCTTGTGGCCCTGGTGCAGCACCGGCGCAACCGAAAGGCCGACCGAGCGCTGCTGGCGGACCGCGGCCGGGTCGTGGTCGCACACCGTCGTCCCGTCGACCACCGAGCCCGCGCGCGGGACGGTGCCCGACGCCGCGAGGAGGGCCTCCGTGAGGGTCGTCTTCCCCGAGCCGGACGGGCCGACGAGCACCACGTTGCGGACCTTCGCGGGGTCGTCCACAGCGACGGCGGCCCCGGTGTCGGCGTTCTTGGCTTGTTTGTCTGCCATGACGACTCCTCGGCGAACGGCTGGTGTACGGCGTGTGTCCTCGATCACACACCCGCTACCCTGGTCACGGCAAGGCAGGGGTCCCGGGACCAGCCGAATGCCTGGGGGGACGGCGGGGGGCGACATGGACAGGCGTACTTTCTTGCGGGTTTCCGGAGCGGTGCCGGTGGCGGGGATGGCGGGGTGGCCGCCGCCGGACGACTGGCAGCGGCTGCGCCGGCGGCTCTCCGGGCCGCTGTTCCGGCCGGGCGACCCGGGCTACCCGGAGGCCAAGCAGGGTTTCTTCACCATGTACGACGACCGGATGCCCGCGGCCGTGGTCGGCGCCGCGCGGGTCGAGGACGTCCAGGAGGTGATCGGTTTCGCGGCCCGGCACCGGTTGCCGGTCGCCGCCCGGAGCGGCGGGCACAGCTACCCCGGTTACTCCACAGTGGACGGCGGGATCGTGGTGGACCTGAGCCGGTTCTGCGGCATCGAGGTGCGGCCGGACGGGCGGGCGGTGATCGGCGCCGGCGCCCGGCTGGGCCCGATCGCGGCGACGCTCGCCGCACGCGGCCGGGTGCTGCCCGCCGGCACCTGCGAGACGGTCGGCATCGCCGGTCTGACCCTCGGCGGCGGGCTCGGCCTCGTCGACCGGAAGTACGGGCTGACCTGCGACCAGCTGGAGGCGGCGCGGATCGTCACGGCCGACGGCCGGGTGCGAACGGCGTCGGCGACGGCGGAGCCGGACCTGTTCTGGGCGTTGCGCGGCGGGGGCGGCGGCAACTTCGGCATCGTCACCGGGTTCACGTTCCGGACCGTGCCGGCGGCGGACGTCGCGACCTTCGCGCTGGACTTCCCGGACGGGACACAGGCCGCGCTGCTCGGCGCGTGGCAGGAGTGGCTGCCGGGGCTCCCGGACGAGCTGTGGTCGGGCATGGATCTCGCGGCCGGGCGCGCCGGGGTCAGCGGGACGTTCCTCGGTCCGGAGACGCGGTTGACCGAGCTGCTCGACGACCTCGTCCGCCGGGTGGGCACCCCGCCCGGCGGACGGCGGAGCCGCGTCACCGACCACCTGAGCGCGATGCGGTCCTTCGACACCCGGGAGGCCACGGTCCGGGAGGCGTACGTCGGCACTTCGCGGATGCTGACGCGACCGGTCGCCGACCCGGCGGCGGTGGCCGAGGTGCTGACCCGCGATCCGGGCGTCGACACGCTCGTCGACTCGGCCGGCGGCGCGATCGCGCGCGTCGGCGCCCGCGAAACGGCGTTCCCGCACCGGAAGGCCTTGGCCAGCTTCCAGTTCCTGCACGGGGCGGCGCCCGGGGAAGGCAGCGAGGCCGGCGCACGGCGTTCGCTCGCCGCCGTGCGCGACGGGCTCGGGCCGGAGTTCGGCACCACCGGCTACGTCAACTACCTGGACCCGGAGATGCCCGACTGGGCCGAGGCTTACTACGGGGTGAACCTGCCGCGGCTGCGCGCTGTCGCCCGAAAGTATGACCCGCGAGGAATTTTCGCTTTCCCGCAAGGACTTTCGGCGCCCCACTCGACTGTCCACTTGGGAGAGACATAGACTTCGCGGGACGTCGGCAGAGAGGCAGCGCGTGCTCGACCTGGCATTCTCCGCAGAGGACCTGGCGCACACCCGGTTCGCCTTCTCCCCGGCGTGGGAGATCGTGGCGAGCGTCCGCGTCCTGAACCAGCCGGGGGAACACGCCCTGCACCTGCCGTGGGTCAAGCGCGCCACCGCGGCGCTCGAGGCGGCCGGGCTCGACATCGAGCTGCTGCGCGACCTCGTCCCGCTGCGGCACCTGCCCGGTTTCCTGGCCGGCACGCCGTCGACGCCGTTGCCCGACCTCGCCGACGAGCTCGCCGACCTGCGCGACGTGCCCGCCCGGCTCGTCCGGCGCGAGCTGGACGCGATGGCCGGGCCGCACACGCCCGCGGTGAACCGGTTCCACCGCGACCCCGAAGCCGGTCTCGACCGGCTCGCGACGCTGATGGGGAAGTACTGGGACCTCGTGCTCGCCCCCGACTGGCCCCGGATCCGCGCGCTGCTCGAGGCCGACGTGCTGTACCGGTCGCGGCTGCTGGCCCAGGGCGGGGCCGCCGAGCTGTTCAACGACCTCACCCCGCTGGTCCGCTGGGAGGGCGGCACGCTCACGGTGGCGCACCGGCACCTGCACGCCGCCGTGCCGCTCGACGGGCGCGGCCTGGTGCTGGTGCCCTCGGCGTTCGTCTGGCCGCGGGTGTTCTCCAAGACCGACCCGCGGTGGCAGCCGGTGCTGCGCTACCCGCCGCGCGGGATCGCCACGCTCTGGGAGGCCGGCACCGCCGTCGCGCCCGGTGCGCTGGCCGCCGTCGTGGGCCGCAGCCGGGCCATGCTGCTCACCGAGCTGACCGCGCCGGCGTCCACCGCCGAGCTGGCCCGCCGGACCCGGCTCAGCGCCGGGGCCGTGTCGCAGCACCTCGGGGTCCTCAAGGCCGCGGGCCTGGTCAGCGGGCACCGTGCCGGACGTCACGTGCTCTACGCACGCACCCGGGCCGCGGAAGTCCTGGTCGCGGGCGTGCCGGAAGTGGACTCCTGAGATAGCCGTGAACTGGCCTGCTTGAAGGGGCCACCGCCGACCTACGATCGAACTCGTCACCCCTTGTTCTTCTTGTGGAAAGGCCCCGTCGTGTCCGAGCAGCAGACCACCTCCAGTGGCACCGTCCAGTCCGTCACCGGCACCGCCAAGGTGAAGCGCGGCATGGCCGAGATGCTCAAGGGCGGCGTGATCATGGACGTGGTCACCGCCGAGCAGGCCAAGATCGCCGAAGACGCCGGCGCGGTCGCGGTGATGGCGCTCGAGCGCGTCCCCGCCGACATCCGCGCCCAGGGCGGCGTCGCGCGGATGAGCGACCCCGACCTGATCGACGGCATCATCGAGGCCGTCTCGATCCCGGTGATGGCCAAGGCCCGCATCGGCCACTTCGTCGAGGCGCAGGTGCTGCAGTCCCTCGGGGTCGACTACGTGGACGAGTCCGAGGTGCTCACCCCGGCCGACTACGCCAACCACATCGACAAGTGGGCGTTCACCGTCCCCTTCGTCTGCGGTGCGACCAACCTCGGCGAGGCCCTGCGCCGGATCACCGAGGGTGCGGCGATGATCCGCTCCAAGGGCGAGGCCGGCACCGGCGACGTCTCCAACGCCACCACGCACATGCGGCAGATCCGCGGCGAGATCCGGAAGCTGACGTCGCTGCCCGAGGATGAGCTGTTCGTCGCGGCCAAGGAGCTGCAGGCGCCGTACGAGCTGGTGCGCGAGGTGGCGCAGGCCGGGAAGCTCCCGGTGGTGCTGTTCACCGCGGGCGGCATCGCCACCCCGGCCGACGCGGCGATGATGATGCAGCTCGGCGCGGAGGGCGTGTTCGTCGGGTCCGGCATCTTCAAGTCCGGCAACCCGGCCCAGCGCGCGGCGGCGATCGTCAAGGCGACGACGTTCTACGACGACCCGGACGTCCTCGCGAAGGTGTCGCGCGGCCTGGGCGAGGCCATGGTCGGCATCAACGTCGAAGAGCTCCCGGAGCCGCACCGGCTGGCCGAGCGCGGCTGGTGACGTCCTAGACGTATTCGGAGATCTCGACGCCGTAGGTTCCCGGCTCGAGGGCTTCGAAGAGGTGCTGGACGTCGCCCGGGTAGGAGATGTAGTCCCCGGGCAGGAGCTCCTCCGGGGCGTCCAGCACGCCGACGCGCGCCCGGCCCGCGCACAGCACGATGTGCTCGACCACCCCGGTCATGTGCGGGTCGGAGCGCCGTGGCGTGCCCGGCTCGCCGTGGACGACGTAGATGTCGCGGCGGGCGCCGCTGGGACACGCCGACAGCAGCGTGCACGCGTAGTCGGCGTGTTCGGCGAACACCGTCGGCCCCTTGCCCGCGCGGACCACCCGGACCTTCGGCCGCTCCGGCTCGACCAGCCGGGAGAACGGCACGTCGAGGGCGACGCCGAGCGCCCAGAGCGTTTCCACGCTCGGGTTGCCGGTGCCCGATTCCAGCTGCGAGAGCGTCGACTTGGCCAGGCCGGCGCGCTTCGCGACCTCGGTCAGGGAGAGTCCGGCGCGGGTCCGTTCGCGGCGCAAGGACGCCGCGATGATGTCCAAGGGCGCTCCGGTGGTTTCCTGCGGCATGCCGTTCGCTCCATCGGTCGTTCTGTTCGCCTTGACGAACACGGGGGCCTACGTTCACCATAGAACACATGCGTTCGATATGGCGAACACTCGACCGGGGCCTCGCCCGCGACATCGGCCTGGTCTGCGTCGCCGATTGTCTCGTGGGCGTGTCCTACGGCGCCATCGCGGTGAGCTCGGGCTTCCCGCTGTGGCTGCCGATGCTGATGTCGCTGCTGGTCTTCGCCGGCGCGTCGCAGTTCATGTTCATCGGGATCGTGGCCGCGGGCGGCAACCCGTTCGCGGCCGTGCTGGCCGGGCTGCTGGCCAACGCCCGGCACCTGCCGTTCGGCTTCGCGGTCGGCGACGTCGTCGGGCAGCGCTGGACCCGGCTGTTCGGCAGCCACCTGATGAGCGACGAGACGGTGGCGTTCGCGATGGCCCAGGACGAGGCCCACCGCCGTCGCGCGGCCTACTGGGCCTGCGGGGTGGGGATCTTCGTGTGCTGGAACGCGGGCGTGCTGGCCGGCGCGTTCGCGGGATCGGCGATCAAGGACACCGACGTCTTCGGCCTCGACGCGGCGTTCCCGGCGGTGCTCCTGGCCCTGGTCCTTCCGTCCCTGCGCGACCAGGCGGCCCGGCTGCCGGTGCTGGTGGGCGTGCTGGTCGCGCTGGCCGCGACGCCGTTCCTGCCGGCCGGGCTCCCGGTGCTGCTGGCGCTGGCCGGCGTCGTGGTGGGGATCGCGGCGAAGGAACCCGAACTGCAGGAGGCGCGCTGATGGACGGGGTGGAGCTGCTGATCGGCACGGCGGTGCTGGCGCTGGGGACGTTCGCGTTCCGGTTCGCCGGGCCGGTGCTGCGCAGCCGGGTGAAGCTGTCGCCGCGGGCCGAACGGCTGATGGCCCTGGCGGCGGTGGTGCTGCTGGCGGCGCTGGTCGCGGTCAGCGCGCTGACGGAGGGCCACGGGTTCGCGGGCTTCGCCCGGCCGGCGGGGGTGCTGGTGGCCGGGGTGCTGGCGTGGCGGAAGGCGCCGTTCGTGCTGGTGGTCGTCGCGGCCGCGGCGACGGCGGCGCTGTTGAGGTTGGCCGGGGTGCCCTGAGCCGCCGTTGTTGTCCGGTTGCCGGCGCCCCAATGTGGCGTTCGGTGCGTGGGACGCACCGAACGCCACATTGGGTGCGTGGGACGCACCCAATGCCACATTGGGGCGCTGGTGGCCCGGAGGTCCCGGGCGGGAAGGCCGGGGGTGGGTCCGGCCGGCGCAGCTTCGGCGGGCGCGGGTCCGAACGTCTTGAACGAGTCGTTCAGGACTTCGGAGGTCTTGGACGACTCGTTCAAGACGGCTGCCGCGGGAGGAGCGGTGCCGGGACCGGGGCTGACCTGCCGGTAAGCCCCGGAGTCAGAGCGTCTAGGCTGGTGGGAAGGTCTTTCGGGAGGTTGGGTGTCGTCGGAACCGGTCGTCGGTGTGCTCGCCATGCAGGGCGCCGTGCGGGAGCACGTCGCGATGCTGGAAGAGGCGGGCGCGCGGGCGAAGCCGGTGCGCCGGGCCACTGAGCTGTCCGAAGTGGATGGTCTGGTGCTGCCCGGCGGCGAGTCGACCACGATGTCGCGGTTGCTGGAGGGCTTCGAGCTGCTGGAGCCGTTGCGCGCGCGGATCGCCGAAGGCATGCCCGCCTTCGGTTCGTGCGCCGGGATGATCCTGCTCGCGCGGCAGACCCTCGACGGGCGGCCGGACCAGCAGCAGCTCGGCGGGCTCGACGTCGTCGTCCGGCGCAACGCCTTCGGCAGGCAGGTCGACTCCTTCGAGGCCGACCTCGACTTCGCCGAGGTGGACGGCGGGCCGGTGCACGCGGTGTTCATCCGGGCCCCGTGGGTCGAGAAAGCCGGTGACGGCGTCGAGGTGCTGGCCACGGTCAGCGGCGTGCCCGGCGTGGGGGACGAGACCGCTAGGATCGTCGCGGTCCGGCAGGGGGCGGTGCTGGCGACCGCGTTCCACCCGGAGCTGACGCCCGACGTGCGGGTGCACCGGCTGTTCGTCGACCTCGTGCGGAAGGCTTCCTGAGACGCGGTGCCCGGCCGGGGTACGGAACAGATGGAGGAGAGATGAGCGGCCACTCCAAGTGGGCCACCACGAAGCACAAGAAGGCCAACCTCGACGCGAAGCGCGGCAAGCTCTTCGCGCGGTTGATCAAGAACATCGAGGTGGCCGCACGGACCGGCACCGGTGGTGGCGACCCGGATGGCAACCCCACGCTCTACGACGCCATCCAGAAGGCGAAGAAGAACTCGGTCCCGCAGGACAACATCGAGCGCGCCCGCAAGCGCGGCGCCGGCGAAGAGGCCGGCGGCGCCGACTGGCAGAACATCACGTACGAGGGCTACGGCCCCAACGGCGTCGCGGTGCTGATCGAGTGCCTCACCGACAACAAGAACCGCGCCGCGATGGAGGTCCGCACCGCGCTCACGCGCAACAACGGCTCCCTCGCCGACCCGGGCTCGGTCGCGTACATGTTCACCCGCAAGGGTGTCGTGATCATGCCGAAGGGCGACGCGACGGAGGACGACGTCCTCATGGCGGTTCTCGACGCGGGCGCCGAAGAGGTCAACGACCTCGACGAGAGCTTCGAGATCGTTTCGGAGGGCGGCGACCTGGTCCCGGTGCGCAAGGCACTGCAGGAGGCCGGCTTCGAGTACGAGTCGGCGGAGCTGACGTTCCTCCCGTCGGTCAGCGTCCCCCTGGACGCGGACGGCGCGAAGAAGGTCTTCAAGCTGATCGACGCCCTCGAAGACTGCGACGACGTCCAGAACGTCTACGCGAACTTCGACGTGTCGGACGAGGTGCTCGCCGAAGTCGGCTGAGTTTTGCCTTACGCCGCAACACTTCGGTGTCCGGGCCGGAAACTTTCCGGCCCGGACACTGGGCGGGGGCGAGCTCGTCAGGCAGAATGTGCGCCGTGACCTCGACGACCCCCGCCGCTTCCGCCGACATCACCGCCGAACTCTCCGCGGACGAACTGCGCTTGATCGAATGGATCGAGACGCAGGCGAAGGAACGCGGCAACGCGGTCATCACGGTCGCGGGCGACGACGAGGGTGCCGGCTACTGCTTCACCGCCTGCGCGTGGGCGCTGCACAGCGTGCCCGAGGCCGTCGTGATCGGACTGCCCGACCAGATGGGCCAGGTCCTGCTCGACGCCTACGTCGACCGCGCGGCCAACGGTGAGATCTTCGAGGTCGGCAAGCGCTACGACGACTTCTTCGAAGGCGTCCCGGTCGTCCTCGAGCGCGTCAACAAGGGGCACTACCCCGAGTACTTCGGCACAGCGTTCCTCATCTACCCGGACGGCGACTTCCCGGCGCTGCAGCTGATCGTCGCGACGCCGGAGGGCAAGTTCCCCTGGCACCCGGACGCGCCGGACGGTTTCGCCCAGTGGCAGCTGGTGCTCACCGGGAGCGGTGACCCGGAGAGCTGGACCCCCGGCGTCGACGGCCCCTAGAACATCCGCAGGTCGGCGGCCGCTTCCGGATACCGCTCGGCCAGCTCCGAAGCCGAAGCGAACTCCACGCAGTCGTCGGTGTAGGGCGGCACGACGACCGTCCCGAGCAGGCTCCACTCCCCGCGCGTGACCGTGGCCTGCCACGTCCCGGCGGGCACGACGACCTGCGGGCGCTCCCCGGCGGCGACGTCGGTGCCGAGCACGGGCCGCTCGACCGAGCCGTCCGGGTGCAGCAGCAGCATCGCGGCGGGCGCGCCGGCGTGGTGGGCGTAGACCTCGACGCGGTCCAGCCGGTGCGGCGCGGAGAACTCCGGCGCGACGAGCAGGTAGTAGATCGCGGACCCGGTCTCCGAGCGCCAGCTCTGCGCCCACCGCCCGCCTTCGACCGGCAGGGGCTCAAGACCCAGGTGGGTGACGAAATCCGAGGGCTGCGGCATGTCTCCCATCCTGCCGCAGGCGCGCCAAGTAGCCTGCTAGCTCGAACTGGTGTTCGCGGTGAGAGGGAGAACGCGTGCGGGTGCTCGGGGTCGACCCCGGTCTGACCAGGTGCGGCCTGGGGGTGGTCGACGGTGGCAAGGGCCGGGCCGTCCGCTGCGTCGCCGTCGACGTCGTGCGGACGCCGGCCGACGCCGACCTGGCGCACCGGCTGCTCGGCATCTCCGACGAGGTCGAGCGGTGGATGGACAGGTACAAGCCGGCGGCCGTGGCGGTCGAGCGCGTCTTCGCCCAGCACAACGTCCGGACCGCGATGGGCACCGCGCAGGCCGGCGGCGTGGTCGCCCTGGCCGCCGCGCGGCGGGGCCTGCCCGTCGTCTTCCACACGCCGAGCGAGGTGAAGGCCGCGGTCAGCGGGTCGGGCCGGGCGGACAAGGCGCAGGTCACCGCCATGGTGATGCGCCTGCTCAACCTCGAGGTCGCCCCGCACCCCGCCGACGCCGCCGACGCGCTGGCCCTGGCCATCTGCCACCTCTGGCGCGAGCCGATGCGCGCCCGGCTCGCCGAAGCCGAAGCGCGGGCGGCCGAGATGGCCCGCACGCACAAGGCCCGGCTGGCCGCGGCGGCCAAGCAAGCTTCGAAGACCACGGCCGCCAAGCCGGCCACGATGACCAAGACGAAGAAGCCTGGAGCAGCACGATGATCTCGTCGGTACGCGGGGAAGTCCTTTCGGTCGGCTTGGACCACGTCGTGGTCGAGGTCGGCGGGGTCGGCTTCGCCGTCCAGGCCACCCCGGCGACGCTGGCCACCCTGCGGCGCGGCGAGGAGGCCCGGCTGCACACCGCGCTGGTCGTGCGCGAGGACTCGCTGACGCTGTTCGGCTTCGCCGACGCCGACGCGCGGGAGCTGTTCGGGCTGCTGCAGACCGTGTCCGGGATCGGGCCGCGGCTCGCGCTGGCCACCCTCGCCGTGCTCGACCCCGACAAGCTGCGGGCCGCGCTGGTCGAGGGCAACATCACGGTGCTCACCTCGGTGCCGGGCATCGGCCGCAAGGGCGCCGAACGGCTCACGCTCGAGCTGCGCGACAAGGTGACCGCGCTCGGCGGCGGCGACCTGCCCGCCGTCACCGCACCCGGTGCCCTGCGCGCGGAGGTCGTCGAGGCGCTGGCCGGGCTCGGGTTCCCGGCCAAGCAGGCCGAGCAGGCCGTGGACAAGGTCCTCGCCGACGGCGACGGCCACACGACGGCCAGCGTGCTGCGCGCCGCGCTGGCGACCCTCGGCCGGAAGCGGTAGGGCCCCTTCATGGACTATGAGGCCGTGACCGAGGACGAGGACGACGCCCTCTCGGCGTGGGCCCAGACCGGCGAAGGCGACGTCGAAGGCACGCTGCGGCCCCGCAAGCTCGACGAGTTCGTCGGCCAGCCGCGCGTGCGCGAGCAGCTGGAGCTGGTGCTGGAGAGCGCGCGCCGCCGCGGGGTGCCGCCCGACCACGTCCTGCTGTCCGGCCCGCCCGGGCTGGGCAAGACGTCGATGGCGATGATCGTCGCCGCCGAGCTGGGCGCGGCCATCCGGATCACCTCCGGGCCCGCGCTGGAGCGGGCCGGCGACCTCGCTGCGATGCTGTCCAACCTCGCGCCCGGCGACGTCCTGTTCATCGACGAGATCCACCGGATCGCCCGCCCCGCCGAGGAGATGCTCTACCTCGCGATGGAGGACTTCCGGGTCGACGTCGTCGTCGGCAAGGGCCCGGGCGCCACCAGCATCCCGCTGGAGATCGCGCCGTTCACGCTGGTCGGGGCGACCACGCGCTCGGGTTCGCTGACGGGCCCGCTGCGCGACCGGTTCGGCTTCACCGGCCAGATGGAGTTCTACACCGACACCGAGCTGGAGCTGGTCGTCCGGCGCGCCGCGACCATCCTCGACATCCCGATCGACCGCGACGGCTGCCAGGAGATCGCCGGGCGCTCGCGGGGCACGCCCCGGATCGCGAACCGGCTGCTGCGGCGCGTCCGCGACTACGCCGAGGTCCGCGCCGACGGCAAGGTGACCGTGGAGGTCGCCCGCGCGGCGCTGGCCGTCTACGACGTCGACGAGCTGGGTCTCGACCGGCTCGACCGGGCGGTGCTCACCGCGCTGACCAGGTCGTTCGGCGGCGGGCCGGTCGGGATTTCGACGCTGGCGGTGGCCGTGGGGGAGGAGGCGACCACTGTGGAAGAGGTGTGCGAGCCCTACCTCGTGCGCGCCGGTATGCTCGCCCGCACCCCGCGGGGCCGGGTCGCCACGGCGGCCGCCTGGGAGCACCTCGGCCTGGTGCCGCCCGCCGACCACCCGGGGCGCCCCGACCCGGGCGGGCTCTCGCCGTTCGAGCAGGACTGAGCGGCCGGAACCGGCGGGTGGGTGCTGGCGTCCGCGCTGGTACCTGGCACACTTGACAGGAGCACATACCCAAAAACCGGACATTTCGGCTGGGCCCGGTGTCCGTCGAACGGAGAATCATGCAACAGCTATTGCTGCCCCTGCTGCTCGTGCTCGTCCTCGCCGTGCCGCTGGTGATGAGCACGCGAAAGCAGAAGAAGCAGCAGGCCGCGCAGCAGGACCTGCAGAGCAGCCTGGCGCCCGGTGACCGCGTGATGACCACCTCGGGTCTTTACGGCACCGTCGCCGACGCCTCCGGCGACAACACGATCGACATCGAGATCGCCCCCGGCGTGGTCACCACCTGGCTGCGGCTCGCGGTCCGCGAGAAGGTCGAGCCGGTCGTCGAGACCGAAGAGGACGCCACCGACGAGGTGTCGGACGCTCCCGCCGAGGAGTCGATCATCGAGTCGGGCTCCGGCATCAAGAACGACGACGAGCCGCAGACCACCGCTCAGGTGGCGCCCCCGCTGGAGCACGGCAAGAAGTAACCCCCGCGGCACCCTGGGCGGGCCGCGGAAACCTCCGACGAAAGTCGGTGTGGCCTCGCACGCCGGGCTCACGCAGCACCGAGTAGTGTCTCGGTGCTGCGTGCGTGTCCGCCGTCATACCCGTGCCCGGGAGTGAATCGCACACAGTCCCTCCCGGTAACCCTCCGGGCGGGCACCGCAACTTTGGGGTCCACCCCGTCCGAGGAGACCGAAGCACCGTGGCAGCTTCAGCCGGGCATCTCCGCCCGGGACGCTATCTCGCCCTGTTCGCCCTGATCGTGATCGTGCTGTACGCGCTGGTGTTCCTCACCGGCAACCACAAGCCGACCCCGAAGCTGGGCATCGACCTGCAGGGCGGCACCCGCGTCACGCTCACCGCCCGCACCCCCGACGGGGGCCAGCCGACCCGGGAGTCCCTGAACCAGGCCCGCCAGATCATCGAGCGGCGCGTCAACGGGATCGGCGTCAGCGGCACCGAGGTCCTCCTCGACGGCAACAACGTCGTCATCACCGTCCCCGGCGAGCAGGGCGACCAGGCGAAGAACCTGGGCAAGACCGCGAAGCTCGGCTTCCGGAAGGTCGTCGCGAACGCGACGCAGCCGGTCGTGCCGCCGCAGACCACGCCGCCGCCGGCCACGGGCACGCCGACCTCGGGTGCCCCGAGCAGCTCGGCGCCGCCGGCCAGCTCCAGCACCCCGCCGTCGAGCCCGGCCGCCGGTGGTGGCGGTGCCCCCGCCGCGGCGCCCGCGCAGCAGCAGAGCACCACGCCGGCCCCGCCGAGCAGCAGCACGCCGCCGCCCGCGTCGAGCCAGGCCCCGGCCCCGACGGACGGCTCCGTCGACGCGGAGACCGCGAAGGAGATCCAGGCGGCGAAGGCGGTCCGCCAGGACCCGAAGCTGATCGGTGCCGACGGTCAGCCGAACCAGGAGCTCGTCGCGAAGGCGATGGCGTCGCTCACCTGCGCGCCCAACGCCAAGGACCCCCTCGAGGGCAACGACGACCCGAAGCTGCCGCTGGTCGCCTGCGGTGACCACGACACGTACAAGTACCTGCTGGAGCCGGAGTTCCTGCCGGGCACCGAGATCGCCGACTCGACCTCGGGCTACGACCAGCAGCGCGGCCAGTGGGTGGTGAACCTCAGCTTCAAGAGCGAGGGAACCAAGATCTGGGCGGACTTCACCTCGAAGAACACCGGCCAGCAGGCGGCCTTCGTGCTCGACACGCAGGTCGTGTCCGCGCCGAACATCCAGGTGGCCATCCTCGACGGCAACACCCAGATCACCGGCAAGTTCACGCAGTCCGAGGCGAAGGACCTCTCGGACATCCTCAAGTACGGCTCGCTGCCGCTGTCGTTCGCGTCGTCGGACGCGACCACCGTGTCGGCGACCCTCGGCCTGGCCTCGCTGCAGGCCGGGCTCATCGCCGGCGGCATCGGCCTGCTGGTGGTGTTCATCTACTGCCTGTTCTACTACCGGCTGCTCGGCGTGCTGACCATCCTGTCGCTGGCGCTGTCCGGCGCGCTGATCTTCGCGGTGCTGGTGCTGCTCGGCCGCTGGATCGGGTACACGCTGGACCTCGCGGGCATCGCCGGCCTGATCATCGCGATCGGGATCACGGCGGACTCGTTCGTCATCTACTTCGAACGGCTGAAAGACGAGATCCGGGAGGGCCGGACGTTCCGGTCCGCGGTGCCGCGCGGCTGGGTCCGCGCCCGGCGCACCATCCTGGCCTCGGACGGCGTGAGCTTCCTGGCCGCGGCGATCCTGTACGTCATCGCGGTCGGCGACGTGCAGGGCTTCGCGTTCACCCTCGGCATGTCCACCGTGCTCGACCTGGTGGTCGTCTACCTGGTGACGCACCCGCTGGTGGCCATGGTGTCCACGTCCAAGTCGTCGTTCCTGTCCAATCCGAGGCACCTGGGCCTCGGCGCCGTGCAGCAAGTGGGTTCGCAGCGTAAGAAGTCGACCACGGTCGGCCGCGCGAACGTGAAGGAGGCCTGACGTGGGTGTCGAAGAACTGGGCACGGACGCCGAAGGCAACGCCAAGACGGCGGTGAAGCCCGGCAAGAAGGAAAGCGTCTTCCACCGGCTCTACGTCGGCACGGGTGCGTTCGACGTCGTCGGCAAGCGCCGGCGCTGGTACCTCTTCTTCTCCGCGCTGGTGCTGGTGTGCCTCGCGTCCATGGTCTTCCGCGGCTTCAACCTCGGCATCGAGTTCGAGGGCGGCACGCAGATCCAGATGCCGGCCACCGGCATCCACGGCGTGATCACCGAGGAGCAGGCGAAGGACTCGTTCCAGAAGGCGCTCGGCCGCCCGGCCGCGGAGGCGCAGAAGGTCGGCTCCGGCGCGGCGTCGACCATCCAGATCCGCACCGACACGCTGGACGCGGCCGACGTCGCGAAGGTCAAGCAGGGCCTGTTCCAGGACCTGGGCCCGATCGGCAGCAACAAGCAGCCGAGCGTGCAGGCGATCAGTGACAGCGCGGTGAGTGCGTCCTGGGGCGGCGAGATCTCGCAGAAGGCGCTGATCGCGCTCGCGGTGTTCCTCGTCGCGGTCGTCATCTTCCTGGCGATCTACTTCGACCCGCGGATGGCCGCGGCGGCGCTCATCTCGCTGCTGCACGACATCCTGGTGACGGCCGGCGTGTACTCGCTGGTCGGCTTCGAGGTCACCCCGGCGACCGTGATCGGCCTGCTGACGATCCTCGGGTTCTCGCTGTACGACACGGTGGTGGTGTTCGACAAGGTCCGCGAGAACACGCGCGGCCTGCTCGGGCTGACCCGCCGCACCTACGGCGAGGCCGCGAACCTCGCGCTGAACCAGACCCTGATGCGCTCGTTCAACACGGCGTTCATCGCGCTGCTGCCGATCCTGGGCCTGCTGATCGTCGGGTACGTCCTGCTCGGCTCGGGCACGCTGCAGGACCTGGCGCTGGTGCAGCTCACCGGCACCCTGGTCGGCGTGCTGTCGTCGGTCGCGCTGGCGACGCCGCTGCTGGTCGACTTCAAGATGCGCGACCCGAAGTACAAGCAGCAGGCCGAGCGCGTCCGTCAGCGCCGGGTCACCCAGGAGCGCAAGGCGGCCGGCGAAGAGGACTTCGACGCCTCGGACGACGACGCCCTGGCGAAGGAGCTGCGCAAGGAGAAGGCGTACGCGGCCGCGGCCAGCGTCCCCGCCCGGATCCAGAAGCAGCGCCCGTCCGGCAAGCCCGCGGGCAAGCGGAAGCGCTGACGTGGACCTGGACGACGCCCTCGGCCTGATCGCCGGGGTGCCGGACTTTCCCGAGCCCGGCGTGCTGTTCCGCGACCTGAGCCCGCTGTTCGCGGACGCGGGTGCGTTCAAGGCGGTGACCGACGCGCTGGCGGGCACCCTCGACCCGGAGGTCGAGGCGCTCGCCGGCGTGGAGGCCCGCGGGTTTCTCCTCGCCGCGGCCGTCGGGTACGCCCGCGGCCTCGGCGTGGTGCTGATCCGCAAGCCGGGCAAGCTGCCGCGGGTGGCGGGCCGGGTGGACTACGCGCTGGAGTACGGCACGGCGACGGTCGAGCTCCCGGCGGGCGTGGTCCGGCCGGGCCAGCGCGTCGCGATCCTCGACGACGTCCTGGCGACGGGCGGCACGGTCGCGGCGACGGGCAAGCTCCTGGAGGACGTGGGAGCCGTGGTCGACAGCGTGTCGGTGGTCCTGGAACTGGCGGCTCTGCGCGGCCGGGACGCCCTGACGAACCGCAAGGTCCACGCCCTGCAGGTCTGCTGATCTCCTTGGCGTGATCGAACCCGGATCCCACGTGATCCAGGCCGGAACCCACGTGATCGAAGCCGGAACTCGCGAGTTCCGGCTTCGATCACGCGAGTCACGCGCCGGATCACGTGAGTCACGGGTTCGCCACGCCGGGCGACCGGGTGAATCCGCTGGTCCGCGGCCCGGCATCCCCCTGAACGGGCGCACCCGAGAGGGCCGCGAGGCGTAGCGGCTACCCTGGTGTTCCGAAGGCCGCACGAGCAGCAGGAGGTGCGGGTGAGCCAGGAGCTCGACGCCGCGGTGCCCCCGAAGCAGGGCGCCCAGCAGAGCGGGCAGGCGGCGGCACAGCCCGCGCCGCCGAAGCCGAACGGTGCGGCGCCGAACCCGTCCGCGACCCGGCGGGTCCGGGCGCGTCTCGCCCGGCGCATCACCGCGCAGCGCGCCGCCCCGGTCAAGCAGGTCCTCGAGCCCCTGGCCGTCATCCACCGCGAGCTCCACCCCAACGCCGACCTCGGGCTGCTGCAGCGCGCCTACGACGTCGCCGAGGAGTTGCACCGGAACCAGCGGCGCAAGTCCGGCGACCCCTACATCACCCACCCGCTCGCCGTCGCGACCATCCTCGCCGAGCTGGGCATGGACACCACGACCCTCGTCGCGGCCCTGCTGCACGACACGGTCGAGGACACCGGCTACGCCGTCGAGAGCCTGAAGGCCGACTTCGGCGAGAAGGTCGCCGAGCTCGTCGACGGCGTCACCAAGCTGGACAAGGTCAAGCTGGGCACCTCCGCCGAGGCCGAGACCATCCGCAAGATGGTCATCGCGATGGCCAAGGACCCGCGGGTGCTGGTCATCAAGCTCGCCGACCGGCTGCACAACATGCGCACGATGCGCTTCCTGCCGCCGGAGAAGCAGGCCCGCAAGGCCCGCGAGACCCTCGAAGTCCTCGCCCCGCTGGCCCACCGGCTCGGCATGGCCACGGTGAAGTGGGAGCTCGAGGATCTCGCGTTCGCCATCCTGCAGCCCAAGAAGTACGACGAGATCGTGCGCCTGGTCGCCGACCGCGCGCCCTCGCGCGACATCTACCTGCGGTCGGTCATCACCGACCTGACCAGCAACCTCGTGTCGTCGCGGATCACCGCGAAGGTCGAGGGCCGGCCGAAGCACTACTACTCGATCCACCAGAAGATGATCGTCCGCGGCCGCGACCTGGACGACATCCACGACCTGGTCGGCGTGCGGATCCTGGTCGAGGACGTCCGCGACTGCTACGCGGCGATGGGCGTCGTGCACGCCCTGTGGCAGCCGGTCCCCGGCCGGTTCAAGGACTACATCGCCCAGCCGCGGTTCGGCGTCTACCAGTCGCTGCACACCACGGTGATCGGCCCGGACGGCAAGCCCCTCGAGGTGCAGATCCGCACCTACGAGATGCACCGCACCGCCGAGTACGGCATCGCCGCGCACTGGCGCTACAAGGAAACCAAGGGCACGCACAACGGCAACGCGATGGACGTCGACGAGATGGCGTGGATGCGCCAGCTCCTCGACTGGCAGCGCGAGGCGGCGGACCCGGGTGACTTCCTCGAATCCCTGCGCTACGAGCTGGCCTCGCGCGAGATCTTCGTGTTCACGCCGAAGGGCGACGTGATCACGCTGCCCGTGGACTCGACGCCGGTCGACTTCGCCTACGCCGTGCACACCGAGGTCGGGCACCGCTGCATCGGCGCCCGCGTCAACGGCCGCCTGGTCGCGCTGGAACGCAAGCTGGAAAACGGCGAAGTCGTCGAGATCTTCACCTCGAAGGCGGAGAACGCCGGCCCGAGCCGCGACTGGCTGCAGTTCGCCGGTTCGCCGAAGGCCCGCGCGAAGATCCGGCAGTGGTTCGCCAAGGAACGCCGCGACGAGGCGATCGAAGGCGGCAAGGAAGCCATCACCAAGGAGATCCGCAAGGTCGGCCTGCCGATCCAGCGCCTGGTCTCCGCGGAGTCGATGGGCGCGGTGGCCACCGAGTTGCGCCACGCCGACATCTCGTCGCTGTACGCGGCGGTCGGGGAGGGGCACACCAGCGCGAAGCACGTCGTGCAGCGCCTGGTGGCGCTCATCGGCGGGGTCGACGCGGCGGAGGAGGAGCTCGCCGAGCGCGCGACGCCGTCCACCGTCACCCGGCGCCGCGGCTCCAACGACGTCGGCGTGGTGGTCAAGGGCGCCAGCGACGTCTGGGCGAAGCTCGCCCGCTGCTGCACCCCGGTGCCGGGCGACGAGATCCTCGGCTTCGTGACCCGCGGCGGCGGCGTTTCGGTGCACCGCACGGACTGCACGAACGCCGGCGACCTGCAGTCCCAGCCCGAGCGGCTGGTCGAGGTCGAATGGGCGCCGTCGGCGTCCTCGGTGTTCCTGGTCGCGATCCAGGTCGAGGCGCTCGACCGGCACCGGCTGCTCTCCGACGTCACGAAGGTGCTGGCCGACGAGAAGGTCAACATCCTCTCGGCGTCGGTGACGACGTCCCGCGATCGCGTCGCGGTCAGCCGGTTCTCGTTCGAGATGGGCGACCCGAAGCACCTGGGCCACGTCCTCAAGGTGGTCCGCGGCGTGGAAGGCGTCTACGACGTCTACCGCGTGACGTCGGCTTCCTAGGGCGTCCAGGAGCCGTCGAGCGCGACGCCGGCGGCCGCGGCGATCCGGTCGCGCGACTCCAGCAGCCGGGCACGCAGGGCGGGCAGGTCGACGCCGAGCAGCCGGCCGTCGCGCTTCACGGCCTTGCCTGCGACGAAGACGCTGTCCACCAGCCCGGGGTGACCGGCGGCGACGATCGTGCCGACCGGGTTGCCGACGGGGAAGACCGAGAGGTCCTCGGCGTCGAGCAGGACGAGGTCGGCGTCCTTGCCGACGGTGAGGCTGCCGGTGTCGCGCCCGCAGGCCCGGGCGCCCTCGACCGTGGCGAACCCGAGGACGTCCCGGGCCGTGGTGCCGCCGCGCTCGGCGGCCAGCGCGGTGCGCATGGCGCCGAACATGTCGCCGCCGGTGGACGGGCAGTCGTCGATCGACAGCGAAGGGCGGATCCCGGCGGCCAGCGCCCGGCCGGTCACGAGCGGCTCGAAGCCCATCTTCAGCTCGACGTCCGGGCTGATCGACAGCGAGCAGCCCGCGTCGGCGAGCATCACCAGCTGGTCGTCGGAGAGATCGTTGCCGTGCACGACGGTCGTGCGGTCGTCGAGCAGTCCACGCTCCCGCATGCCGTCGATCGGCCGGTCGCCGTGCGGCCACCCGCCGGTGCCGTGGACGTGGGTGCTCACGCGCAGCCCGAGTTCCCGCGCCAGCGCGACATCCGCGGCGGTTTCCTCCATTGTGGACACGACCGGGCCACGCAGGCCCAGTGCCATGTCTTCGCCCGGCAGCAACGCCCGCACCCGCCGGATCTCCGGTGCGATGTCCGGACCCTCGGCGCCGTAGCAGAAGATCGAGTGGCCGGGTGCCTCTCGCAGCGCTTCGATCGCGGCGTCCGCGTTCTCCGGACGGCCGGCGCAGTGGAACCAGTCGAGCATGGTCGTGACGCCGGAACCGAGCGCTTCGAGCCGGCCGAGCAGGTTCCCGAGGTACACGTCCTCCGGCCGGTAGTGAGGCTTGATCGTGCCGTGCATCGCCGTGCGGTACTGGTCGAACGTCCAGTCGGCCCCGACGCCGCGGAACGCGGTCTGCCACGTGTGCCGGTGGGTGTCCACGAACCCGGGCAGCACGATCTTGCCCGTGGCGTCGACGACCTCGGCGTCGCCGCCGTCGATCGCGGGGGCCACCGCCGCGATCCGGCCGTCCTCGAGGAGCACGTCACCGCGCGGGAGGTCCCCGACGGCCGGATCCATGCTGACCACCATGCCGCCGCGCACCAGTGTCTTCATCGGTGTCCTCCCTAAGAGTTGATGCGTCAACTCTAGCGTAGACTGTCGCCATGGCGGAGATGAGCCCCGAGGACTGGGAGTTCTGGGACACCTGGATGCGCGCGCAGCGGCTGCTCGCCCGGGAGCTCGACCGCGGCCTGCAGCGCGACTGCGGTATTTCGAAGGCCGAGTTCAGCGTGCTGATGACGCTGACCCGGCCGATGCGCGTCGGCGAGCTCGCCGACGCGCTCGACTGGGAGAAGAGCCGCGTCGCGCACCTGCTGACGCGGATGGAGAACCGCGGCCTGGTGGCGCGGACCGAGGACGGCGCCACCGGCCGTCGTACGGGGATCGAACTGACCGGCGAAGGACGCCGCACAGCGGAGAGCGCGACCCGCGCGCACGGCGGCAATATCCGCCGCCTGGTCCTCGACCGGCTCACGCCCGAACAGGCGGCGGCCATCCGGGCCTGGAGCGAGCAGCTGATCGAGCCCGGCTAGACCGGGCCGGTCCACTTCGGACAGGCCGGCGGGCTCGACGCACACCGTCCAGGGCCGCCCGAAGTCCGTATTCGGCAAGGCGAGGCGTTCGATTCAGGACCATTTCGCGACCACTGCCGGTGTCCGAAATACCGTCGTCCGTCCCGGTTGTGCATGCTACGGTCGGCAACTTGCAGGGTCGCCTTTCCGGAAACCGCGAGGGAGCGAGCATGTCCCCTGGCTCGGCCGACGACACCACGCGCTACCTGTGCGCGGCTTCCTACCTCGATCCCCGCTACAGCACGCGGGCGATCACGGAGTTCCTCGTCGAGCCGACCCGGCCGGTCCCGCCGTCACCGGGCCTCGACGCGGGCCGCGTGCTCACCGAGGCGGTGCGGGCGCGGGCGCGCCGGAAGAACTACGACGGCCTGCTCGTGCTGCTGATGGCCGTCGTCGTCGGGCTGTCGTGGGACAACCCGATGCTGTACGGCTGGATCGCGCTGTCGATCGTGCTCGTGGTCGCGCGGGCGGGCAAGAGCGCCTACACGACGGAGCGGCCGTTCACCCCGAAGACGCTCGCCGTGGCGGCCGTCGCCGTCGTCTTCATCTGGCTGGTTCTGGCGTACTGGGACGTGCTCTTCGGCTCCGGGAGCCGGTATTCGTCCCGGTACTACGCAGACGTCCAGTACGACGACTCGTCGGGCGGTGACACCGCCCGGTTCGTCATCGGCATCGTGCTCGCCGTGGTCGTGCTCATGGTCGTGACCTTCGAACACTGGTCGCTGTGGAACCTGCTGACGACGCGCTTCAAGCGCTTCGCCCCGCCCGCTCCCGACAGCGGCAGCCTCGCCGGGCTGTTCACCGAAGACTTCCGCGAGCAGCTCGGCCGCTACCAGCGGGGCGACGAGTTCGCCGGCGCCCCCGGCGCGCCCCTGGTGGTGTACCGCGGCTACAAACCTTTCGTGGGCGCGGGGTTCCGGCGCGACTCCTGGTCCATGGCGATCCCGCTGGAGCGCGTCGACGACGACGAGAGCGACCCCGCCAACCGTCGCGAGCTCACCACCGAGACGCTGTACGAGGAGATCCGCGGTGCGATCGGGGACCTGCGCCGCTCAGCCGCGCTTTCGCCGGACCGCCGGCTCGGCGGGCTGACCGTGACCGACGCCGTGTTCACCCCGGCCGCCGAGCTCGTGGACCACCTGGGGGAGCCCGAGGCCGCGGCCTACCTGCCGGACATCGAGTACCCGCCGCACACCCGGCTGGGCGCGGCCGACGTCGAGCGGATCCGGCGGGAGCCGAAGGAGTGGGCGCGCTACTACCTGTGCTTCCAGGTGGAGACCTGGGACCGGGACCTGGTGCTCACGACGTTCCTGCACCTGGCGGTGGACGACACGACGCTGTACGTCGAGTGGACGCCGTTCATGCTGCCGCCGATCCGGGCCGAGTACCGCGCCGTGGACAAGATGCGGCAGGAGTCCCTGCGCCCGTTCGGCCAGGGCCTGCTCGGCTGGCTGGAGCTGCCGGCGAGCCTGCCGGGCCGGATCGCGAACCTGGTGTCGTGGATCCGGCAGCCGAGGCGCGAAGCCGGCGTCCTCGACCCGGAGCGCTACGGCGCCGCCAGCACCCTGCGCGAGCTCGCGTCGGTGAACCTCTTCACCGACTACTTCCAGCTCGTCGACATCGAACGGTACGAAAAGATCATCGAAAGCCGGCTGCTGCCGACGATCGGCAAGCTGCTCGGCGACGCCGGGTTCTCGACGGCGAAGTTCGAGGAGCAGGCGGCGGTCGTCATCAACAACGACATCACCATCGGCGGCGACAACCGCGCCCCGATCACCCAGACCGGGCAGCGCGGCCCGCGCTCGCGCCCGCCCCGGACGAGCGGCCGGCCGGCCGGAGCGGAGGCCTGATGGGACACCGGATCACGAACAAGGTCAGCATCGGCGGCGACAACTCGGGCCGGATCACCCAGACCGGCATCGAGGGCGGCGACACCGACGCCACGGTCTCCTCGCTGCTGGAGCTGATCGAGCGGCTGACGGCCGAGGTGCGCGGGAAGGACCTCGCGAAGCAGGAGGTGCTGGAGGACACGCTGACCGACCTGGCCGGCGACCTGCGCGCCGGTGACGCCGCGGAACCGGCGGTGGTCCGCAGCCGCTGGGAGAAGGTCAAGGGCCTGCTGGGCGGGGCGGTGCAGTTCTCCGAGCTGGTCGCGAAGATCACCGACCAGGTGCAGAAGATCTTCACCTGAGCCGGGTCACAGGACCTTCCGCAGCAGGGCGGTGACCTCGTCCGGCCGTTCCATGGCCGGGAGGTGACCGGTGTCGGGGAGCTTGGCGAGCTCCGCGTCCGGCAGCGACTCCGCGAGGTGGTGGGACAGCTCGACGAGGCCGGGCGCGTCCGCCGTCCCGATCACCACCAGGGCGGGCGTCGTGATCTCGCCCAGCCGGTGCCGGGTGTCCGGGATCCGCTCCGTCCACTGTGGAGCCGTCCAGTCGTGCCGGTAGACCTGCTCGCACATTTCCCTTACCAGCGCGAGCATTCCGGCCGGCAGCACGGACACGTCGCGCTCCGGGCCCGCGACCAGGTAGCGGATGTTGGCCTCCGCCATGGCACGCACGTCCGCTTCGTCGACGTCGCCCTCGCGCGCCGCGTAGCGGGCGAGGCGCTCGGCCGGGACCGCCTCCGCGGTCAGCCGCGCGATGTCCCGCTGCATGTGGTCCGGCCAGGTGTGCCCGGTCAGGCCCGAGCCGAGCAGCACGAGCCGGGTGATCCGCTCCGGCGCGGCCAGGGCGGCGTCCAGCGCGCACGCCCCGCCCATCGACGCCCCGACCAGCGCGGCCTGCTCGATCCCCCGGGCATCGAGCAGGGCCAGCAGGTCCTCGTAGTGGGCGTACTCGCCGGGCCCGTCCGCGGTTTCCCCGAAGCCGCGGCGGTCGTAGCGGATCACCCGGTGCGTGGCGGCGAGCGAGGCGAACTGGGCGTCCCACATCCGGCGGTCGCCGATGGCGGCGTGCAGCAGCACGACCGCGGGCCCCTCACCCGCTTCGTCGTAGCCGAACGCCGTCCCGCCCACCTCGATCGTCGCCATGATCCCCAAGCTAGCGACACGACCGTGTCACACACCGCAGTTTTCGCTCAGGGCGAGCGGTTAGGGTGCGGTTCATGACCGACGGATTCGACCTGACGCGCGACGGCGAAGTCGCCCGGCTCACGCTGACCCGGCCGGAGAAGATGAACGCCATCACCTACGGCATGTGGTCGGCGATCCCCGACGTGGTGGCCGAGGTGGAGGCCGATCCGGCGCTGAAGGTGCTGGTGATCGCGGGCGCGGGGAAGCACTTCTCGGCGGGCGCGGACATCAGCGAGTTCGGCGAGCTGCGGACGACGGCCGAGGGCGCGGCGAGCTACGACAAGGCGGTCGAGGGGGCGGTCGCGGCGCTGACCGCGATGCGCAAGCCGTCGGTGGCGATGATCCAGGGCAACTGCATCGGCGGCGGCTGCCAGGTCTCGGTGGCGTGCGACTTCCGCTTCGCGGCCGAGGGGTCCCGGTTCGGCATCACCCCGGCGAAGCTCGGCATCGTCTACCACTTCGACTCGACACGCCAGCTGGTGTCGCTCGTCGGACCGGCGCACGCCAAGTACTTCCTGCTGTCGGGCGAGCTGATCACGGTCGGCCGGGCCCGCGAGATCGGGCTGCTCAACGACGTCTTCCCGGCCGACGGCCTGGAGGCTGCGACGCTGGAGTTCGTGTCGACGCTCTGCTCGCGCTCGCAGGCGTCGATCCGCGGCATGAACCGGATCATCGAGAAGATCGTGGCGGGACAGGAGACCTCGGACGCGGAGGTCGAGGAGATCCGGTCCGAGGCCCTGCACGGCGAGGACTACGCGGAGGGCGTCGCCGCGTTCCTGGAGCGGCGGCCGCCGCGCTTCACCTACCGCTGAGCGCCACGAGCCGGTCGACGACGTCGCCGAGCGGGAGCCGGGTGTCGATCTCCGCGGTGGCCGACGCCCGGAGCAGCGGTTCGACCTCGGCGGTGTCCGCCACGATCCGGGCACGTTCCCCGGCCGCCTTCCCGAACGGGTTGCCGGCCCGGGCGGCGACCCTCGCGAGCATGACCGCGAGGGGAGCGCTGAGCAGCACGACCTCGGCGAACCGCGGGTAGAAGAGCGCCTGGTTCGCCACCGTGCCGGAGAGGAACAGCGGCTCGCCCGACCGCTCGTGCCCCCCGAGCAGAGCGTCGATCCGGTCGGTGCGCCACAGCGGTTCCCCGTCGACCTCCACGATCCAGCCGCCGTGGTCGGTGTCGACGGCCCGGTGGCCTCGCCGTGCCAGCTCGGCCAGAGCCGTCGACTTCCCCGCACCGGACATGCCGGTCACGAAGATCACCGTCACGTGCAGGTCACCGTCGCGTCGGCCCAGTCGGCGTGGTCGGAGTCCTTGTCGTCCCCGCCGTCGGTCACCTCCAGCGTCAACCGGCGGACACCCGTGACGTCCGCGGTCACCGGCACCGCGCCGTCGGCGTCCCGCAGCACCGGGGTCTCGGCCAGCACCCGGCCGTCACCCACGACGCGGAAGGCCACCGAGCCTTCCGTGCCGACTTCGTCGTCGAGGCCGGTGACCGCCGAGAACGCCGTGCACGCGCCGCCGAGCCAGACCGTCACCGAGCTGGGCGCGTTCGTGCCCAGGCCGTGCGCGGAGGTCTGCCCGGCGATGGTCAGCGGGTGGCCGTCGCCCTCGGCGGTGTCGCCGTTGGACCGGTCGCGCTCCACCGGGCCCCAGCCGTTCGACGACGCCAGGAACGGCAGGCCGCTGACCAGCGCGGTGCCGGTGGGCGCCGGTGGCGGGATGAACGCGCTGGTGGCGGCCTCGACGTGCACCGGCCGGTGCTCCGGATCGCCGCGGAAAGAGTAGGTCGCCGCGACCGGCAGGTCCGTCGTGCCCGCCGGGCCGCCGGTGAACCGCCAAGTCCCCGCCAGCGCCTGACCGGCGGACAGCACCGGCCGGAAGACCGGCTCCCCGGTCACCCGCCAGCCGGCGGGGGTGATCGGCGCCAGTTCGATGTCGTACAGCGAGGCTCCGCCGCGGGGCAGCTCGAAGGTCGCCGAGACCTCGACACTGGTGCCCTCCGCCGTCGGCGGCGTGACGCTCAGCCGGGTCGCGGGCACCTGCCGGACCTCCTGGTCGCAGGACGCCCGGCCGGGCCGCGCGGGACAGAGGACGGTGACGAACCCGCCGTTCGCGGCCACCGGCACGGTCAGCTGCCCGCCCGCGGTGACCGTCGACTTCTCCCGCAGCAGGCCGGACGGCCCGTCGCGCAGGGTGTCGGCGAGCCAGCGGCCCTGGCCGAGGAAGTCCAGCGGCGCCGTCACCTTCGTGGCCGGCCCCGCCTCGATGCCGCCGACGAACCAGCGGTCACCCGAGCGCCGCGCGAACACGGCCTCCCGCCCGGGCCGCCCGGACAGCAGCCGGGTCTCGTCCCACACCGTCGGCAGCTGGTCGAGCGTGTGCAGGGCCTCCGGTCGCGCTTCGTAGTTCTCCGGCTTGTCCGCGCCGTGCTGCCAGCCCGACTCGTAGACGAAGAACGTCGCCACCTCGTGCGCGTCCGTGGTGTCCCGGTCGGCCACGACGAACGCGGTCGGCGTGTAGTCCATGCTGCCGACGACGTTGCGGGTGAACGGGAACATCGTGTTGGTCGCGGCCCGCGTCTTGAACTGCTCCGCGCCGCGGACGGCTTCGAAGCTCATCACGTGCGGCCAGGTCCGCTGGAAGCCGCGGGGGACGGTCGCGCCGTGGAAGTTGAGCATCAGGTGCCGCGCCGCGGTCGCTTTCGCGATGTCGTCGTAGAACCCGAACCGCGCCTGCGTGTCGGAGTCCATGAAGTCGACCTTGATCCCGGCCGCGCCCCAGGACTTCACCAGCGGAAGCCACTTCGCGCGCTCGGCCGGCGTGTCGAGGGTGTTCCAGCGGAACCACAGGATCACCTCGACGCCGCGGGCGCGGGCGTACCGGATGACGTCCGGTACCCAGGAGGCGTCCCAGCCCTCGTCGATGAGCAGGTACGGCCAGCCGTTGCGCGCGGCGAAGGCGGCGTACTGCTTCTGCCGCACGGGATCGCCCGGACTGTCGTGTTCGGACAGCCACGACCAGGCGACCTTGCCCGGCCGGACCCAGGACGTGTCGGCCAGCCGCGACGGCGGCGCGAGGTCGTCGACCAAAGTGGACTCGGTGACCGTCGCGAGGTCGCCGGTGATCGCCACCCGCCACGGCGTGGCGAACGGCCCGGACCCGGTGACGGCGGCGTCGGCGAGCTTGATCGCGTACGCGGAGGTTCCGGCCGCGTGCGCCAGCCGCGCACCCGAGTACCGGCCGTCCACATCGGACTCCGTCAGCAGCGTGTAGCCGCCGTCGCCGGTGTCGAACAGCGACGGGAAGCCGTAGTCGCCCGCCTGCGCGCCGCTCGCGGTGGTCTCGACGCGGACCTTCTCGTAGTTGGGGGAGTAGGGCAGCAGCCACGCCGGCGCTGCGGCGGGCAGGGTGAACGACGACGCCTCGCCGGTGATCGTCCCGCCGTCCGGCAGCACGTAGCGGTAGGCGACACCGCCGGCGGCCGCGCGCACGACGACGTCGAGCCGCGTTTCGCCGGCGCCGGTGAAGGACAACGTCGTTTCCGCCGCCCGCGCGTGCCGCTGCAGGCGCTTGCCGGTGGTCATCGCGTAGCGCTCGTCCACGATCCGGTCGGTGCGGCGGAGGAACCGCAGGTCGCGGGTCAGGTCGGCGGTCTTCGTCCGCAGGCCCAGCGGGGCGGGGGCGAGCACGGTCGCGGTTCCGCGGGAGACCGCGAACGTCAGGCCGCCTTCACCGGTGCGGGCGACCGCGGCGGTCACCGCGCCGGTGAGGCTCACGGTCCAGCGGTCGGCGGCGTCGGCGGGCATCGCGGCGACCAGGGTAGCCGCGCAGGCCACGACGAGCGCCGGGACGGCACGCCTCACCGGCCGGATCGCTTTCCGGAACGCCAAAGAACCCAGCTCCCTCGCTGCGCGGAGAAACGGTGCCGATCATCGATCTTCGGCGGCCGTTCCGCATCCGGTCAACGGACAGAGCGGGACGAAAACCTCTTCAGGCGTCGAGATAGGCGCGGAAGTGGTCGTCGACCACGTCGGTGACGCCGGCCGGATCGAGCTTGCCGTCGATCTCGATGACCCGGATGCCGAGCTCCCGCGCCGAGCGCACGGCCTGCGCGGCGAGCATCCGGTCGCGCGTCAGCCGGGTCCGCTGCCGGGGGATCGCCGGTCCGTCGGAGCGGTGCCGCAGCTGGTGCTGGCGGAACAGCTCGGTCGGTACCAGCACGACCATCCGGCTGGGCGAGTCCACGAGCGGCGCGACCAGCTCCGGCCGCAGCCCCCGGCCCTCGGCGACGATCGGCCGCGGCGACTCCCAGGCGCGCAGCTCGTCCAGGGCGCACTCGAACCGCCGCCGGAACTCGGCCAGCAACGCGGTCAGCTGGTCACCGGCCGGGACGTCGTCGGGGGGGGTGGTGGCCGGCCGGGCCCGATCGTCGTGGTGGTAGGTCGCCAGCCCGTGGCGCGCGGCCAGCAGCCGGGCGACGGTGGACTTGCCCGTCCACGGGGCACCACCGATCCAGAGCGTCTTCCGCAGCGTCCCGAACGGATCCGAGGTCATCGTTCGACTATTGCGGCACCGGCGGGCCGAAGGCCAGCGTTCCGGCACCGGTTGAGCCGTTCAGCGCAGAGTGACCCGCTACGTACGGGGGGCCACGAGGGAATCCGTCACGATCTGTCGCCTTCGTCGTCGACGACCAGGACGGTGGAGCTGTCGGCGAAGCCCGGTTCCTTGTCGAAGCGGAACCGGAACTGCGCGCCGGGCCGGATCGCGGCGATCACCTGGGTGTCGGCGGTGTCGAGCACGATGATCGAGTGCTCGGCGGTGATCGGCTCCTCGCGCAGCAGGACTTCCGGCGTCGCGTCCGGCCGCGGTTCGGGGACCACGACCGGGATCGGCAGGGTGCCGCTGACCGAGCCGGAGCCGTCATCGTCCTCTTGGTGCTGCGGCTCGAACGGCGGCGGCGGGACGAGCTGCGGCCGGCGGCGCCACCAGAGTCCGGCGAGCAGGCCGGTCAGCAGGCCACCGGTGCCGCTGACCGCCGAGGCGAGCCCGACGCCGAGCCCGGAGGGTTCTTCGGCCGGTTTCGCCTGCGGGACGGCCGGGGGAGTGGCCGGCAGAGGGCCGAACTGCACGGCGGGGTCCTTGGCGTCGCCGGGCAGCTGCAGCACCTGGCCGGGCTCGATGGCGGTGGGGTCGGTGAACGGCGTCCCGTCCGGCCGCGGCCGGCCCTGGTTCAGCTGGAAGATCTCGGGGAAGCGCCGCCCGTCGCCGAGGGCCCGCTCGGCGATCTTGAACAACGTGATGTCGTCGGGGTTGTCGGCGTGCGGAACGATGTAGTACTTGACCGGAGGCGGCGGCGTGGTCTGCGCGAGCGCGGGCCCGCCGGCGAGCACGGCGAAGAGGACCCCGGCTGCTCCGGCCTGCCCGGCCCGGCCGAGGACGCGGCGCACCGCGGGAACCCGGTTTTCGAGCATGGTCCGCCCTCTCCCCGGCGACCCCGGCGGGTCCCGGTGTTGCCCCTTAACACGGGGCGGGCGGAGCCGCGGTTCAGATCTCGTCCCAGGGCACGGTTTCGTAGGCCCGCGCCAGCAGCTCCACCGCGCGGTCGGCGGACGGCAGCACGAGGTCGTCGACGGACGCGACCGCGCGCCCCGGCGTCTCGGAATTCGTCACGAACATCGCGTCGAACTCGCGGAGGTCGGCGGGCCGGACCTCGCGCGTCTCCTGGGGGACACCCAGCCGGCGCAGGGCTTCCTTCTGCACCAGCATCGTGATCCCCGGCAGCACCGCGGCTTCCGGCCACACGACCGTGTCGCCGGCCAGGAACCCGGCGTTCCAGACCGAGGCCTCGCTGATCCGGCCCGCGGGGTCGACGAACAGCGCGTCGTCGTACCCGGCCAGCTCGGCTTGGCGGGCGTGGTAGATCAAGCCGAACGTGCCGAGGTGCTTCACCTGCGGCAGATCCCGTTGGTAGCGCACGGTCCCCAGGCGCAGCGGCGCCGGGTCGGGCGGGTGCGGCGGGAGCGTCCGGACCAGGATCTCCGGCTTCATCGGCTCGTCGAACGAGCGCGTGAGCACCAGGACCCGCACCGAGAGCGCGGGTTCGCCGGCGATCGCCTGCCGGACGTGGGACCGCACGAGGTCGACGTCGAGGTCGCTGCCGAAGAGCAGGCGGGTGCTCGTGGCCAGCCGCTCGAGGTGGAACGCGAGCCCGCGGACCCGCCCGTCCCGGACCTGCATCGCGGTGAAGTGACCGTAGGAGTCATCCCCGCGACGAAGGCGTCCGGGCCGAGCGGGTCCCCGTTCAGCTCGAGGCGCGCCGTCACTACTGGACGGTGACGCCCGTGAACTTCACCTGCTTGGTCGGCGCCCCGGTGCCGTCCTGCGGGTTGGGGTTCGCGATGCCCGCCTTGGCGACCGCGTCGAGGACCTTCAGGCCCTCGTCGCTGATGCTGCCGAACACCGAGTAGTCCGCCGGGAGGCCTTCGGCGCTGCCGTAGACCATGAAGAACTGGCTGCCGCCCGAGTTCGGCGCGGACGTCTTCGCCATCGCGAGGATGCCGCGGCCGTACTTGATCTCCGGGAACGCCTCGTCCGGCATCGTGTAGCCGGGGCCGCCCTGACCGTCCTGGGTCGGGTCGCCGGTGGCCGACGGGTCACCGCACTGCAGCATCTGCAGGCCTTCGGTGCCCAGCCGGTGGCACATGGTGTCGTTGTAGAAGTTCTGCTTCGCGAGGCTGATGAAGCTCTGCACCGCGCAGGGCGCGAGCGCGCGGTCGAGCGTCAGCGGGATGTCGCCCGCGGTGCTCTTCAGCGTCACGTTCACCGTGCCGGTCGACGGGACGTTCTTGCCGTCGGGCAGGTTCACCTTCTTCGGCGCCTTGCCCGTCGTGTCGGCCTTGAAGTCGCACGTCGTCGGGTTCGGCAGCGCCGTCGCCCGCTTCGGCAGAGCCGTGCGCTGCGTCGGGATCTGGAGGTCGGTCGGCGGCGGAGCGGCCGACGACGACGCCGCGGTGTCGGTGGCGTCACCGCCGTTGGCGCTCACGATCCACACCACCACGCCCGCCACGACGAGCACGGCCACGCCGACGACACCAGCGCCGATCCTCCTGCGTCGCTTCTGCTGCTCCAATCGGCGCTCGAGCTGCCTCTCGAGCTTGCGCTTCGCAGCTTCGCGGCGCTGCTGGTTGGTCGCCACCCCGTACCCTCCAGGTTTCCGCTCGTGTCACACGTCTGAGGTAGCGGCAGTGTATGGGCACAGCCTGTGAGGACCATGTACAGGGCCCGCTAGTCTCAACCCGATCGTGATCGGCGCCATCCGGCGCGGAAGTCCGGGAGGCGTTCGGTGCTCGTCGTCGGGTTCGGCAGCGGCCCGCTGCAGGCCAACTGCTACCTGCTGGCGGAGGCCGCCGGTGGCCCGTGCGTGGTCGTGGATCCGGGGCAGGAGGTGGCCGCGCCGCTGACCGCCGCGCTCGCCGAACACCGGCTCGTCCCGGCGGCGCTCGTCGCCACCCACGGGCACCCGGACCACGTCGCTTCGGCCGCGTCGCTCACGGCCGACCACGGCGTCCCGCTGCACCTGCACCCCGGCGACGCCGAGCTGTACGACGGCGACAGCGTGCCGCTCGAAACCGGCACTTTCGCCGGTTTGGCCGTCGATGTCCGGCACCTGCCCGGGCACACGCCGGGGTCGGTGGTGCTGGGCCTGGAGACGTCCGAAGGCGGGCGCGTCGCGCTGACCGGCGACACGCTGTTCGCGGGCTCGGTCGGCCGCGGCGCCGACGCGGAGTCGGTGCGTGAGCTGCTGGCGAGCCTGCCGGACGACACGGTGGTGCTGCCGGGCCACGGCCCGGCGACGACGATCGGGCGGGAACGCGTGGGCAACCCGTTCCTCGCCGGAACAGGGGCGTGACCATGGCCGAGGAGACGCCGGAACGGCTGGCGCTGTTCGAGGAGGACCCGCGCGGGCGCCGGCGCCGCGGGATATCGGGCCTCATCGGGGTGGTGATCGTCGCCGCCGCGTTCGGCGGCGTCGCGGGCCTGATCGGCGGCACCGTGATCGGGCTGGTCGTCGCCCTGGTGATCGCGCTGCCGCTGTTGTACGTGATGGCGGTCAGCATCCGGCGCCGCGTCTGGCTGGAGGGCTCGACGCTGCTCGTGCGCACCTGGGGGCTGCGCCGGGTCGACCTGGTCACCGCGACGCGCCTCGACCTGGTGATCGGCGACGTCCGCGGCTCCCGCACGGTGAGCCTGCTGGTCAACGCCGGCCAGCGGGGCAAGGTGGCGAAGGTGGACCTCGCGGTGTTCTCCGGGACCGGCGGCCGCGAGCTGGGGATCCTGCAGCTGCGGAAGCTGGCGAACGCGCTGATGAACAACGTCGAGGCGAACGGCCTCGTGTTCGGGGAGCTGCTGGTCGCCGAGCTCAAGGCCGAGGCACGCGGCTCCGGCGTGGCGGAACGCCCGCTCTACCGGCTGGCGTCGGTGGCGCCGTCGGGCAAGTACGTGCAGCGGTTCACGATGGAGGCCGTCAGCCGGTTCGTGGCGACTCTCGACTGAGCTCTTCGTCCGCCTCGCGGAGCTGCTCGAGCTGGTAGACGAGCTCCGGCACCTCCTGCGCGATGTACGCGGCGAGCCGCTCGACGTGGTGCAGCGTGGCGCGGACGTCGTCGAGGGCGGCCGCGATGCGGGGCAGGGACTCGACGGCCTGGACGGTGGCCGTGACCACCCGCAGCGCGCCGCGCACGAGGCACCGCGGTCCGGCGAACAGCATCATGGCGCCTCCCGGGTCGGCTGCCGCCTTCCTACCGCGTTCTCGCTGGTCCAGTCCGGTCGGGGTGCTCCGGCGTTACGGGTGGGACGGAACGGCCTTCGTGGTGCTGCTGAGGTACCCGGCCGGCTCGCGCGAGGCGATCAGCGCGGCCAGGATCGTCGTCACCGGGACCGCCGCCACGATGCCGACGCTGCCGGCGAGCGTCCGGACGATCTCCTGGGCGATCTCCTCGCTGCCGAGCAGCGCACCGAGCCCGACGCCGGAGATCGACGAGTACAGCAGCACCGGCAGCGCGGCCCCGGCGTAGGCCATGACGAGCGTGTTGACCGCCGAACCGACGTGGTCGCGGCCGATCCGCAGGCCCGAGCGGTACAGCTCCTGCCAGCTCAGGTCCGGGTTGGCGCGGCGGAGCTCCCAGACGGCGCTGGTCTGGGTGACGGTGACGTCGTCGAGCACGCCGAGCGCGCCGATCACGACACCGGCGAGCAGCAGTCCCCGCGAGTCGATGCCGTGGCCGAGCGAGCCGATGAGCGTCGACGTGCTGTCGTCGAGCCCGGTCAGCGAAGCCGCGGCGGAGAAGATCGCCGACAGGACGCCGATGAGGGCGAGGCTGGCGAGCGTGCCGAGGACGGCCGCCGACGTTCTCGCCGAGAGGCCGTGGGTCAGGTACAGCGCGATGAACATGATCGCGCCGGACCCGGCGATGGCCACGACCAGCGGGTTCTCGCCGGCGAGGATGGCCGGGAGGATGAACAGCGCGATCACGACGAAGGACAGGCCGAGCGCGACGAGCGCGGCGAGGCCCTGCCAGCGGCCGAGCACCAGCACCGCGACCGCGAAGAGCGCGGCGAGCACGAGCAGCGGGGTGCCGCGCTGGAAGTCGACCAGCTGGAAGCTCGCGGGGTCGCCGGCGTTCCCGCCGTTGTAGGCGAGCACGACGGCGTCGCCCGCGGTGAACCGCGGGGTGCTGGGCTCGATCGGCACGGTCAGCTTGAGCTTCTTCCCGTCGGCGGGGCCGTCGGTCATGGTGAGGTCGACCGTCAGGCAGGGTTTCGCGTTCGGGTCGCTCTGGTCGCCGACCTGGACCTGGCCCTGGGCGAGGCAAGGGCCGGTGTTCGTCGCGGTGATGTTCGCGGCCACCGGCGTGCCCTGCGGGACGACGCTCGTCGGGTCCGGTTTGCCCCACGGGTAGAGCACGATCATGCCGACGACGGTGGCCAGCGCGAGCGGGGCGAGCAGCCAGATCAGGAGCAGCCGGACCCGCTTGGACGCCGGGGCGGCGGGGCCGTGCCCGTGCCCATGGCCGTGCCCGTGGCCGGTTTCCGGCTGGGGTTCGGGCTTTTTCGCCGTGCGCGGCTGGGTTTCCGCCGGGACCCGCTGCGGCCCGGTGTCTCCGCGCCGGGCGGCGCGCTGGGGCCCGGTGTCGGTCCGCTGGTCGCCCGCGGGGACGCGCCGAGCGCCGTTCGCCTGGACTCGCTGCGGTCCGGTGTCGGTGCGGCGCCGCGTGCCTTCGGGCGGCGTCCGGCGGGCGGGCTTCCGGGGCGTTCCCGGCGTTCCGGACGCTCCGCGGGCCGGGGAAGGGGACACCTCGTCCGTGATCCGGCGAATCGGGCCGGTTGCGTCGTCGTCCAGGTCGGGGCGGTCCACCCGCACATCCTGACAGCGGGTTTCCCGGGTCCGCGCGAGGGGCCGCCCACGGCCCGGTTCGTCCCGATGCGCCGTGTCGTCCCTTCAATCACGCGTGTCGCCCCTCCAGTCACGTGTCGACCCTCCAGTCACGCGTGTCGACCGCCCGGTCACGCGAGCCCGCCGCGGCCTCGGTGTGATCCGGAGGTCGACTCGCGTGATCGGAGGGTCGACACGCGTGATTGCGGGGTCGACACGGCATCAGCCGTAGGCCTGGCGGACGTGGACGCGGCGGTAGGCCGACGGCGGGGTGTCGAAGTGGTCGAGGAAGGCCTGGCGCAGCGTCTCCGTCGAGCCGAAGCCGCAGCGGCGGGCGATCGTCGCCAGGGGGAGGTCGGTGCCGGACAGCAGGCGTGCCGCGTGCTCGGTGCGGACCGTGCGGACGTACTTGCCCGGGGTCGTGCCCAGGTGCGCGTCGAACAGGCGGGTCAGCTGGCGTGTGCTGATCCCCGCGCGGGCCGCGAGCGCCGGCGTGCCGAGGTCCTCGTCGAGGTGCTCGGCGATGTACGCGGTCAGGTCGCGGACCTCGCGGTGCTCCGGCGGCGGGCCGGCGAGGAACAGACTGACCTGGGCCTGGTTCCCCGGCCGCTGCAGGTACGTCACCAGGGACCGGGCCACTTCGCGGGCCAGCGTCGGCCCGTGGTCGGCCTCCACGAGCGCCATGGTCAGGTCGAGCCCGCTGGTCACCCCGGCGGCCGTGTAGACGTTGCCGTGCTGGACGTAGAGCGGCACCGGGTCCACCGTCACCGCCGGGTAGGCGTCCGCGAGCTTCGCCGCCCAGCGCCAGTGGGTCGTCGCGCGGCGGCCGTTGAGCAGCCCCGCCGCGGCCAGCACCTCAGCGCCCGTGCAGACCGACGTCACCCGCCTGCTGGTCTGGGCCAGCCGCCGGACGTGGGCCAGCACGCGCTCGTCGGACGCCGCCGTCGTGCTGCCCCAGCCGCCCGCGACGACGAGCGTGTCGAGGTCGCCCGCGACCTGGTCGAGCCGCAGGTGGGGCTGCAGGATCAGGCCGGAGCACGTGCGGATCGGCTGGCCGTCGATCGTGGCCAGCCGGATCTCGTACGGCGGGCGGGCGCCGTGGCGGTTCGCGGCATCGAGCACGTCGGCCGGGCAGGCGACGTCCAGCAGCTCGACGTCGGGGAATCCGACGATCGTGACCCGTCTGGGTGAACCTGCCATGATCGCACGCTAGCAGCCGGACCGGCCTTCGGACGCGGTTCGCAGGATTTCGGACATCGGCGCCTTCCGCGCCGAGACTCCCGGCCAGGGTGAGGGCCATGACCGCTGAGCAGAAGACCCTCGCCTTCGTCGTCTACCCGGGGCTGACGCCGCTGGACCTGGTGGGCCCGCTCCAGGTGCTGAGCGCCCTGGCCCAGCTGGACCCGGGCTACCGGACCGTCGTCGTGGGCGCCACGAAGGACACGGTCGGCACCGACACGCCGCTGAGCGTCGCGCCGAGCCACACGTTCGACGAGGTGCCGTCGCCCTACGCGGTGCTGGTGCCCGGCGGCACCGTGCCGACGCTGCGCGCCATGGCGGACGAGCGCCTCCTCGCCTGGCTGGGCACCGCGGCCGCGGGCGCCGAACTGGTGACGTCGGTCTGCACCGGCGCCCTGATCCTCGGCGCGGCCGGGCTCCTCGAAGGCAAGCGGGCGACGACGCACTGGATGTTCCGGGACCTGCTGACCGGCCTGGGCGCGACGCCGGTCGCCGACCGGTGGGTCGAAGACGGCCGGGTGATCACGGCGGCAGGCGTCTCGGCCGGGATCGACCTGGCGCTGCACCTGGTCGAACGGCTGGCCGGGCGGCAGATCGCGACGAACGTCCAGTTCGCCATCGAGTACGACCCGGAGCCGCCACAGGGCGGCCTGGACTGGGCGAACCAGCCGTACGGCGACCTCAAGCCGCTGCGCGAGCACACGCTGCGGGCCGGGCTGGCCGACAACCCGGAGCTACTGGGCAAGTTGCTCGCGCACACCTGAACCAATGTCGTCGGCCATCCGGGTGATCGAGCGAAATGCCAGGCATCGGACGGCTACATTCAGCCCGCTCGATCAGGTGATCTCGCGGATGAGGTGTAGCCGTGCGGTTCCAGGTCCTCGGCCCGATGACGGCCTCCGTAGTGCTGCCGTCGGCGGCCCAGCCAAGGCGGCTGCTCGCCGTCCTGCTCGCGCGCGCCGGCCAGTTCGTCGGCCGCGACACCCTGGTCGACGAGCTGTGGCCGGACGGCGCGCCCTCCAGCGCCGCGGCGATCGTGCAGGTCACGGTGTCGAAGCTGCGCAAGACGCTCTCGCCGGGGCTCGGGGCCGCGGAGGCCGGGCAGCGCCTGCGCTCGGGACCGCGGGGCTACGCGCTGGCCGTCGAGCCGGGGGAGCTGGACGCGGACGACTTCCTGACGCTGCTGTCCTCGGGCGCCGACGACCGGGCGCAGCGTCGGCGCGCGCTCGAACGGGCCTTGGCGTGCTGGCGGGGCGACGCGTTCGCCGACGTCGCGGGCGGGCCGCTGCTCGAGGCGCACAAGCTGTGGCTGGAGGACCGGCGCTCCGCCGCGTTGCTGCAGCTGGTCGAGCTGGAACTCGCGGACGGCGACGGCCGGTCCGTCGTCGAACGGCTCGACCCGGTCGTCGCGGCCCGGCCCGCCGACGAGCGGTTCGCCGCCCGGCTCGCGTCCGCGCTCGGCGCCGTCGGCCACCGCGAGTCGGCCCTCGAGGTGCTCCGCCGGACGCGGCGGGCGCTCTGGGAGGAGGCGGGCGTCTGGCCGGGCGACGACCTCGTCGCGGTGTACCGCCGGATCGCCGGCACCGACTGGACGACACCCGGGCCGCCCGCCCAGCTCCCGCCCGCGGTGCCCGACTTCACCGGCCGCGCGGCCGAGCTCGCCGACGTCGGCCGGGCCCTGCGCGGCCCGGGCCCGGTCGTGCTGCACGGCGCCGCCGGGGCCGGGAAGTCCGCGCTGGCCGTCCAGGCGGCCTGGCGGGTGCGCCGCCGGTTCCCCGACGGCCAGCTGACCGCTTCGCTGCGCGGCCCGGACGGTGCCCCCGCCGACCCGGCGACCGTGCTGGCCGGTTTCCTCCGCCTGCTCGGGGCGACACCGGCGGAGCTGGCCGACCGCGGCGGCCTGACCGGGCTCTGGCGCAGCTACACCGCGGACCGGCGGCTGCTGGTGCTGCTGGAGGACGCCACGAACGAGGCCCAGGTGCGGGCGCTGCTGCCGAGCGGGCCCGGGTGCGCGACGCTGGTCACCGTGCGCCGGGAGCTGCCCGGCCTGTGCGGCGCGCGCCCGGTCCCGGTCACCGGACTGTCCACAGAGGACGCCTGGGCGCTGCTCGCGGCGATCGCGGGGGAGGCCCGGCTGAGCGCGGAACCCGAAGCCGCGCACCGGATTCTCGGCCACTGCGCCGGGCTCGCGCTCGCCGTCCGGATCGCCGGGGCGAAGCTCGCCGCGCGGCCGAACCAGCGCGTCGCCGAGCTCGCCGCCCGGCTCGCCGACGACCGCCGCCGGCTCGACGAGCTGACCACGGGCGACCTCGGCGTCCGGACCACCGTGACGTCGGCACTGCGCGAACGGCCCGCACCCGACCGGTACCTCCTGCGCCTGCTCGCCGCCTTCGCCGGCCCGGTCCCGGACTGGTGCGCGGCGGCGCTGCTGGACCGCCCCCTCGACGAGGCCCGCGACCGGCTCGACGCCCTGGCCGGCGCCCACCTGCTGGAGCCGGCCGGGACGCGCTGGGCGGTGGCCCCGTTCGCCCGGCTCGTGCTGACCGAAGGCCCGCCGCCGGAGACGGACGCGGTCGCGCTGCGCCGCGCGTGCGAGGTCACCCTCGCCCTCGCCGAGCACGCCAGGGGCCGCCCGCCGGCCGGCTCGCCGAAGCCGGATCCCGCTGCGCTGCGGCAGGTTTCGGCCGACCCGGCGGCCTGGGCGGCCGAAGAGACCGCCCACCTCGCCGCGGCCGCCCAGCTGGCCGATGCGCACGGCTGGCACGACCTCACCGGACGCCTCGCCGACGCGTGCACGGCACTGGCGGGCACGCCGTGGCTCGGCCACGCCGCCCACGCCGTGTCGATGCTCGGCCTGGCCGCGGCCCGCCGCCGCCAGGACCCGCACGCGGAAGCCGAAAAGCTGTACAACCTCGGCTCGGTGCACCTGCAGCACGGCCGCGGACGGCAGGCGCGGAACTACTTCGTCATGGCCGAGAACCGCTTCCGGCAGCTGGACGACCCGCAGGGCACCGGCGCGGTCCTGACTGCGCTCGCCGACATCGACCTCGACAGCGGTGACGCGCAGGCCGCCGAAGCCGCGCTGCTGGAGGCCCTCGACTTGCTGCGCGAGTGCGGCGACCGCCACGGGCAGGCGGCCGCGGCGGCGCAGCTGGGTTCGCTGGCCGAGGACGTCGGGGACGTGCGGCGCGCCGTCGAGAGCTTCGAGGTGAGCATGCTCCTCGCCCGGGAGTGCGACGACGGCCGCGGGCACGACCAGGCCGCCAAGCGCTACGCCGACGTGCTGCGCCGCCACGGCGGCTCCGACCAGGCGGCCGACCTGCTCACCGGCGCGCTCGGCGGCGCCGTCCGCACCCGCGAGCGGCACTGGGAGGCGCACGTCCTGCGCAGCCTCGGCGACCTGCACACCGAGGCGGGCGAGCTGTCCGACGGCGAACACTGCCTGACGCGCTCGCTGACGCTGTTCGAGCAGATCGGGCACCGGCACGCCGCCGCCTACACCCACCGCTGCCTCGCCGAGCTCCGCCGCCGCGCGGGGGACCCGGCGGGCGCGCGGTGGCACCTGCGCGTCGCGATGGCGGTGTTCCGGGAGCTGCGCGACCGCCGCGGCGCCGGGTACACCCTGCTCAGCCTCGGCCGGACCCACGCGGACGAGGGCTCCGGGCCGGAGGCCGCGCGGCTGCTGCGGGCGTCGGCCGGCCTGTTCGAGGAGCTCGGGTTCCCGCTGTGGGAGCTGCGCGCGCTGCGGGAGCTCGACGCCGTCACCAGTGAATCCCCCGCCCGGGACCGGACTCGTGAAGTCTTGACGAAGATCAGGACCTGAGGCGGCGCCACCGCATCCGGCGGCCGCGCCGTTTGGCGAAGTTATGGCCGTCCCGATTTGGCTGCCGCCGTTCGGATCTTCGCAGGAGAAGGAGCAAGGCATGCCGGGACAACGGATGCTCGCGCGCGTGGCAGTGGGACTGACCGCTTCGGCCGCGACGGTGGCCTTCGCGACCATCGGCACGGCGTCGGCGAGTGTCGAGGTCACGAAGCTCAGCCAGTCGGCCGCCGCGTCACAGCTGTCCGCCGCCGGGGTCACGCACTCGTCGAGCGGGGGCTGCACCACGCGGTCCAACTCGACCTGCACGTCCTACGAGCAGATCAACCAGACCACGGTCACCGGCGTGATCACGTTGAAGCGGGCCAGCGGCTGCGCGATCAACATCACCGGCGGGACCGAGGTGGGCCACGCGTCGGGGACCTACAGCCACTACAACGGCTACAAGGTCGACATCTCGCACAACAGCTGCATCGACAGCTACATCAAGAACACCTTCAGCTACATCGGCCTCCGGGGCGACGGCTACCCGCAGTGGAAGGCCGGCTCGGGCAACCTGTACTGCGACGAGGGCAACCACTGGGACATCACCTACTACACCTGCGGCTGCTGAGGCCCGGTACGGGGCCTGCCCGTCTCGAGGGCTGCGGGCAGGCCCCGGTTACCGGCCGCTACCACCGGGTACCCCTCCGGCAGGAGGTGAGGAGATGACTTCGCACAGCACTCCGGCCGGTGGGCAGCGGACCGCCGTGCTCGGCGCGGCCGCGGGCCTCGTCCTGCTCGCCGGTCTGTACCTCGTGCTCGCCCCCTGGGTCACCGGGTTCGGCGGGGCGGGCGTGCTCGCGTTCAGCAACACCGTCGTCGGCGTGGTCCTGATCGCGCTGGCGATCGCCCGCACCGCGACCCGGCGCGTGCGGTTCCTCGGCTGGGTCGTCCCGGTGCTCGGCGCGTGGGCGGCGCTTTCCCCGTGGCTGCTGCGGCAGGCCGCCGGGACGCAGCCGTCGACGGCCGCGCTCGTCGGCAACGCCGTCGCCGGCGCGGTGGTCGTCGTGGCCGGCGTGGTCGTGCTCGTCCGCGGTGACTGACCCCCACGGCCGGGAAGACGAGCCCAGGCGTCAGTTGCCGACGAACAGCCAGCCGCCGGAGCCGGGGCGGTACTCGCCGTCCGCCCGCTTGGCGACCACGCCCGGCAGGCCGTGCTGGCGGCTGGCGCCGAGCACGGCCTCGCCACCGCCGAGGAAGTAGCGGGGGACCTGCCAGTGACGATCGGCCACCGGCAGGCCTTCCAGCAGCTCACGGCGTTCGGTGTACGGCAGCGCCAGCGTCGGCTTGCCGTCGAGGTGGAGGACGTCGCTGGCGAAGTAGAAGACCGGGCAGTACGTCTTGAGGCGCTTCGCCGCGGCATCGCCGGCCCGGCGGCGTTCTTCGAGGCCTTCGGGGGAGGGCTTGCCGTCCTTCACCACGACCACTTCGCCGTCCAGCAGGACTTCCGTCGATCCCAGCTCTTCGCCCAGCTTGTGCAGGTCCGGGTAGCGGCCGGTGACGTCGGCGCCGGAGCCGTCGTGCGCGGTGACGCGGCCGCCGGAGACCAGCAGCATCGTGCGCAGGCCGCCCCACGCGAACTCGTACGCCCACTCGTCGTCGTCCGCCGGGAGCTCGCCCGGGACCGCGGTCATCGGCTCGAGGAACTCCGGCGCGTCCTCGTGCCCCGGCTCGGCCGGATCGAGGCGCCGCAGCATCCAGTCGCGGTCGTCGTCGGCGTTGTGCCGGTTGAGGAAGAGGTACTTGCCGCGCGCCCGCTCGCCGTGGAAGACGACCTCGACCTTGTGGTCGTTCCAGTGCAGGGTTTCGTACTTCCCGGTGTCCCACACGGTCATCCGGCCACCGCCGTACTCGCCCGCCGGGATCTCGCCCTCGAACGTGAGGTACTCCATGGGGTGGTCCTCGGTGTGCACCGCGAGCCGGTTCACCCCGGGCGTGAGTGGCAGGCCCCGCGGAACGGCCCACGACACGAGCACGCCGTCGCGTTCCAGCCGGAAGTCCCAGTGCAGCCGGGAGGCGTGGTGCTCCTGGATGACGAAGAGGTCGTTGTCCCCGGGCTCCGGCGGCCCGTCCGGCCACGGCTCGGGAGTACGGTCCTTGCCGCGTTTGCCGCGGTACTCGGTGAGTTTGTCCGCCATCGCCGGGCCCGGTACCCCTTCCGCTCGGGAGCGTCCAGGGTACCGGGTGACGGTCAGCCGTACTGGCAGACCGAGGCGGTGCGGTAGCAGTTCGCGTAGTGGCCGATCTGGTGGTCGTAGTCCGTCAGGCGGATGACCACGTGCTCCACTCCGCCCGGCACCTTCGCGGTCAGGCCGTGGGTTCCGATCGACCCGGTGACGTCGACGCCTTGGTCCGCGCAGGCCTTCTGGTTCGAGCCGGGGAACGCGTAGGGGTCGGTCACCTTGGTCGACCCCTGGTAGCCGGTGGCCGTCACCGTGATGCACTCGCCGGCTTTGACGAACAGGCTCGTGCCGCCGATGGTGACCGTCTTCGACGACGTGGACCAGCTCAGGCTTCCGCTGAGCGCGGTGGCCAGTGCCCCGGAGCTGTGGTGGACGTCGACCGTGAAGCCGGACGGTGCCGCCGAGGCCACTCCCGCCGTCGCCGTGGCCAGCACGGCCACGGCTCCCAGCGCTGTTCCGATCCGGGCAAGGTTTCGCATCCGTCGTCCCCTCTGTCGTGGAGCCCGATCGCTCCGCCACCTCCGGAACGCCCGGCCTCGCCGGCGGTTGAGCTCTGCGCGCGCGGTTCACCTGTTCGGCCACGACGACGAAGGCCCCCTCGCCGGTGGGCGAGAGGGCCTTCGCGAACCCTGCGTCAGTCGGTTTCCGCCATGGCTTCGGCGAACTGGGCCGCGTACAGCCGCGAGTAGGCGCCGCCGCTGTGCAGGAGCGTCTCGTGGTCGCCCTGCTCCACGATCCGGCCGTGCTCCATCACCAGGATCACGTCCGCGTCGCGGATAGTCGAGAGCCGGTGGGCGATGACGAAGCTGGTCCGCCCGCTGCGCAGCGAGTTCATCGCCCGCTGGATCAGCACCTCGGTGCGGGTGTCGACCGAACTGGTCGCCTCGTCGAGGATGAGGATGACCGGCTTCGCCAGGAACGCCCGCGCCACCGTGATCAGCTGCTTCTCGCCCGCGCTGACCGTGCCGCCCTCGTCGTCGAGGATCGTCTCGTAGCCGTCCGGCAGGGTGCGCACGAACCGGTCGACGTACGTCGCCGTCGCCGCTTCGACGATCTCGTCGCGGGTCGGGTTGTCGGCGCCGTAGGCGATGTTCTCCGCGATCGTGCCGCCGAACAGCCACGCGTCCTGCAGCACCATGCCGGTCTGGTCGCGCAGTTCCTCGCGGTTCATCTTCGCGATGTCGACGCCGTCGAGCGTGATCCGCCCGCTGTCGAGCTCGTAGAACCGCATGAGCAGGTTGACCAGCGTGGTCTTGCCCGCGCCGGTCGGGCCGACGATCGCCACCGTCTGACCGGGTTCGACGGTGAGCGACAGGTCGTCGATCAGCGGCTTGTCCGGCAGGTAGCGGAACGAGACGTCCTGGAACTCGACGCGCCCGTGCACCGGCGAAGGCCGCTCCGGGTGCTCCGGCTCCGGTGCCTGCTCCTCGGCGTCGAGGAGCGCGAACACCCGCTCGGCCGAGGCGACGCCGGACTGCAGCAGGTTCGCCATGCTGGCGATCTGCGTCACCGGCTGGCTGAACTGGCGGGAGTACTGGATGAAAGCCTGGACCTCGCCGAGCGTCAGGCTGCCCGACGCGACGCGCAGCGCGCCGATCACCGCCACCAGCACGTAGCTCAGGTTGCCGATGAACATCATCGCCGGCTGGATCATCCCGGAGATGAACTGCGCCCGGAAGCTCGCCTCGTACAGCGTTTCGTTCTGCTTGTCGAAGATCGCCGCGGACTCCTCGCGCCGGCCGAACACCTTGACCAGCGAGTGCCCGGTGTACATCTCCTCGACGTGCGCGTTGAGCTTCCCGGTCGTCGCCCACTGCTTGATGAAGTTCGGCTGGGCCCGCTTGCCGATCTTCGCCGCCACGACGGCCGAGAGCGGCACCGTGATCAGCGCGATCACCGCCAGCAGCGGCGAGATCAGGAACATCATGATCAGCACGCCGATCACCGTCAGCAGCGACGAGACGATCTGCGACAGCGTCTGCTGCAGCGACATCGCCAGGTTGTCGATGTCGTTGGTGACGCGGGAAAGGACCTCGCCGCGCGGCTGGCGGTCGAAGTACTTCAGCGGCAGCCGCGCGAACTTCTCCTCGACGTCCTGGCGCAGCCGGTAGACGGCGTTCTGCACCAGGGTCGTCGTCAGCCGGGCCTGGACGAGCCCGAAGAACGACGCGATCACGAACAGCGCCAGCACGGTCAGCAGGATCTGCCCGACCTTGTCGAAGTCGATGCCCACGCCGGGCACGAGGTCCACGCGCCCGTAGATGTCGGCGAGCGTGCCGTCGCCGCGGGCACGCAGCCCGGCGACGATCTGCTCCTTGGTGACGCCCGGCGGCACCTGCCTGCCGAGGACGCCGGCCAGGATCGCGTCGGTGGCCTGCCCGAGGATCTTCGGCCCGATCACGGTCAGCGCGACGCTCGCGGCACCGAGGACGAGCACCCCGATCAGCTGGAGCCGTTGCGGGGCCAGCATCCGGAGCAGCCGCTTGAGGGAACCCTTGAAGTCGAGGGCTTTCTCCGGTGGTGCGCCGCCGGCCATCCACCGACCGGGCCCGGCCGTCGCGGCTCCGGTGTTCTTGTGCCGCTCGGCGGTCGGCCGTTCCCCGGCTTCGGTGACGGCGGGTTTGGCGGATTCTTCCGTGGTGCTCACGCCGCCTCCTGTTCGGTCAGCTGGGACAGCACGATCTCCCGGTAGGTTTCGTTGCCGTCGAAGAGTTCGTGGTGGGTGCCGGTCCCGACGACGCGGCCCTCGTCGAGGACGATGATGCGGTCGGCGTTCCGGATGGTGCTGACGCGCTGCGCGACGATGATCACCGTCGCGTCGGCGGTCTCCGAAACCAGCGCGCGGCGCAGAGCCGCGTCGGTCGCGTAGTCCAACGCCGAGAACGAGTCGTCGAACAGGTAGATCTCCGGTTTGTGCACCAGCATCCGGGCGATCGCGATGCGCTGCCGCTGACCGCCCGAGACGTTCGTGCCGCCCTGGGCGATCGGCGCGTCCAGGCCTTCGGGCATCGCCGCGACGAAGTCCTTGCCCTGCGCGACTTCCAGCGCGTGCCACAGCTCTTCGTCGGTGGCGTCCGGGTTGCCGTAGCGCAGGTTGCTCGCCACCGTGCCGGCGAACAGGTACGGCTTCTGCGGCACCAGCCCGACCGCGCGGGCCAGTACCGCCTGGTCCAGGTCACGCACGTCGATGCCGTCGACCTTCACCGTGCCCTGCGTGGCGTCCATCAGCCGCGGGATCAGGTTCAGCAGCGTGGTCTTGCCGGTGCCCGTCGACCCGATCACCGCGGTCGTCTCGCCCGGCCGCCCGATCAGCGAGATGTCCTGCAGCACCGGCTTTTCCGCGCCGGGGTAGCGGAACTCGACCCCGGACAGCTCCAGGTGGCCGTGCAGCGCGCCGGGCGTGACCGGCGACGCCGGCAGCCGGACGCTCGTCTCGGTGTCGAGCACTTCGCTGATCCGCTCGGCGCTGACCTCCGCGCGCGGCACCATCATGAACATGAACGTGGCCATCATGACCGACATCAGGATCTGCAGCAGGTAGGACAGGAACGCCGTCAGTGCCCCGATCTGCATGCTGCCGGAGTCGATGCGCTGGCCGCCGAACCACAGCACGGCGACGCTGGAGGCGTTCATCACGAGCATGACGATCGGGAACATCAGCGCCATCAGCCGGCCGACGCGCAGCGACACCGTGAGCAGCTGGTCGTTCGCGACGTCGAAGCGCTCGCGTTCGTGCTTGTCGCGGACGAACGCGCGGATGACGCGGATGCCCATGATCTGTTCGCGCAGCACCTGGTTGATCTTGTCGATCCGCTCCTGCATCAGGCGGAACGCCGGGCGCATCTTGGTGATGATCGTGCCGACCGCGATCGCCAGCACCGGCACGATCACCAGCAGCAGCGAGGAGAGCGGCACGTCGAGGTTCAGCGCCAGGATGATCCCGCCGACGCACATGATCGGCGCCGACACCATCAGCGTCAGCGTCATCACGACCAGCATCTGGATCTGCTGGACGTCGTTGGTGGTGCGGGTGATCAGCGACGGCGTGCCGAACTGGCCGACCTCGCGGGCGGAGAAGTCCTGCACCCGGTGGAAGACGCCGGCGCGGATGTCGCGGCCGACCGCCATCGCCGTGCGGGCGCCGTAGTACACCGCGCCGATCGAGCCGGCGATCTGGGCGAGCGTGACGGCGAGCATCACGGCGCCGATGCGCATGATGTAGCCGATGTCCCCCTTGATCAGACCGTTGTCGACGATGTCGGCGTTCAGCGTCGGCAGGTAGAGCATGGCGATCGTCTGCACGAGCTGCAGCGCCACGATCAGCCACAACGTGGCCTGGTACGGGCGCAGGTGACTGCGCAGGAGCTTGACTAGCACAACGGTTCCCCCAGTGATGTGGTGGTGGTGTTCGGTCCGGGTCGCGGCGCGGTGCCGCCGGTCAGGGTGGGCATCCCCGTCGCCAGCTCGTCCAGCAGCCGTTCCAGGGTCGGGAGGAACGGCTCGCCCTCGCTCATGAACCAGTTGACGAAGGCGACGCGGACAGCGCTTTCCACCGTGGCGGCCATCAGCCGGCACAGCAGGTGGTCCGCCCCGCCCGCCCGCTTCGCGATGGTCTCGGCGAGGACGCGTTCGACCGCCGCGTGGGCGTTGAGGAACTCGCCGCGCAGCATGAGCTGGCCCATCAGCTCCCGGATACGCGCAACATACGCGCGATCCGGCTCGCCCTCACGCGAATATTGGTGGATCACCGCCTGCTTGACGGACTCCCAGAGCGGCTCGCCCTCGGGCCGGGCGAGCAGGGCTTCGCGCATCCCCTCGTGGCGGTCGACGACCATCGAGCAGACCGCCTGCTCCTTGCTGGAGAAGTAGTTGTTGAATGTGCGGGGGGAGACACCGACCTCGGTGGCGATGTCCTCGACCCGCACGTTCTCCAGCCCGCGGTCCAGCGAGAGCCGCAGCGCGGCCTGCGCGAGCGCCCGGCGGGCCTCGCGCTTCTTGCGTTCCCGCAGCGTCAGCTTCGGTGGTTCGTCCGGCGGCATGAACGGAGTGTAGCGAAAAACTTGCGTGGCCCGCAAAAAATTGCGTGGCGCGCAAAATTAGGGCGAACCGGACAGCAAATGGATCCGTCGTGCGCGTCCGTCCGGCCTGCGGTATCGGCACCCGTGTGCGCTCTGTTGCGAGGCGCAAATTGCAAAAATGAGCCGAATGGACTAGCGCACTGCGCTCACCAGGAGCGACACCCCCGATCCTCGCTCACGCGGCGCAGTCGCGCGGGGACGCGTTGTGGACACGTCACGAGGCTTTCTGCTTGCATGTCGGTCGTCGCCGCCGGGGGTCGGCACGTCGCACCGCGTCCGAACTGAGCAAGGAAGAAGTGGACCACATGGCCAGCCGGGCCCGGGAACTCCTGGATCGATCACGCGTCCTGCTGGACCGCTCGCGGGTCGCCGCCGCCCAGTTCCTCACCGCGCCGCCGAAGCACCCCGGGTACACGCCCGCGGCGGGCCCGGCGCTCGCGGCGCTGACGCCGCCGGTGACCGTGCCGGAGGCGACGACGGACGACGCCGTGCTGGCCGAGATCTGCGCCAGCGTCGCCCTGCGCGACCTCAACCTCCTCGACCAGCTCCTCGCCCGGCTCGAAGAACTGGAGGCGGGGGAGGAGGACCACCACCGCCTCGCCGAGCTCTACCAGCTCGACCACCTCGCGACGCGGCTGCGGCGCAACGCCGAGAACCTGCGCGTCCTGGCCGGCCAGGAGACCACCGACGACGCCGCCCGCGCGACCTCGGTGCTCGACGTCATGCGCGCGGCGATGTCCTCGATCGACCACTACGCCCGGATCACCATCGGCCGGACCGTGAACCTCGGCGTCGTCGGCTTCGCGGCCGAAGACCTGGGCCGGGTGCTGGCGGAGCTGTTCGACAACGCCGCCAACCAGTCCTCGCCGAGCTCGCCGGTGAACGTCAGCGCGCACCTGACCGAGCAGGGCAGCGTGCTCGTCCGGATCGAGGACGAGGGCATCGGCATCCCGGCCGACCGCATCGACGGCCTCAACGCGCGGCTGGCCGCCGGCGGTGAGCTCGACGACGCCGCCGCGCGCCACATGGGGCTCGCGGTGGTCTCCCGGCTCGCCGCCCGCCACGACGTCACCGTGCGCCTGGACCGGCGCAGCCCGCACGGCACGGTCGCCACCGTGCTGCTGCCCACCGGCATCGTCACCGAGCTCGCCGAGAACGCGTGGTCCGGCACCCGGACCGTCACGGTCGAACCGGTCAAGGCACCGGACGGCGAGCCGGCCGCCGTGGGCGGACCCCCGCGGCGCCGGCCGGGCACCTTCCCGCGGGAGGAGCCGGTCACCGCGATCCCGCGCAAGCCCACCCCCCGCCCGCGGCCGGTCGAGCAGACCGGCGGGACCACCGCCAACGGCCTGCCGCGCCGGGTGCCCGGCAGCATCCGCGGCGCCGCGCCCGAACCACCCCCGCCACCACCGGCCCCGGCGTCGCCCGGTTCCGGTCACGACCAGCTGCTCGCCGACCTGGGCGCGTTCGCCGACGGCGAGCGGGCCGCGCTCGCCGAGAACCGCTCCCAGCAGGACGAGACGCCCGGAGGAACCGCCTCGTGAGCGCCCCCCACCCGGCCCCGGCGAACTTCGCCTGGCTGCTCGACGACTTCGTGCGCAAGGTCCACGGCGTCAGCCACGCGCTGATCATGAGCGTGGACGGCTTCCCCCTCACCGCGTCCGACTCGGTCGGTGAAGCCGAGGCCGAGCAGCTCGCGGCGATCGCCAGCGGCCTGCTGTCCCTGGCCGGCAACAGCGCGGCGCTGTTCGGGAAGGGCGCGTGCGAGCAGATCATCATCCGCCTCACCCACGGCTACTTCCTGTTCATGGGCATCGGCTCCGGTGCCGGGCTCGCGGTGCTGACCTCGGGCGAGGCGGACATGAAGGTGGTCGCCTACGAGATGACCCAGTTCATCACCAACGCCGGCCACGCGCTCACCCCCGAGGTGCGCGCCGAACTGCGCCAGGTGCTCACCGCGCGCCGGCCCCGGGCGTGATGGCCGTGGCCGACAAGGATGTGATCTCAGTGTCCGAGAAGGACACCGCCTTGCCGCGGCGAAGCCGCCGGATCCGCGCGTACGCGCTCACCGGCGGCCGCACCAGCACCCGCCACCAGCTGCTGGTGGAGACGCTGGTCTCGGTCCCGCAGTACGACCCGGCGCTGAGCGGCACGCTCATGCCCGAGTCGCGCTCGCTCTACGAACGCGCCCGGTCGCGGTGCTCGATCGCCGAGCTGTCGGTCGGGCTGGACCTGCCGCTGGGCGTGGTGCGGGTGCTGATCGGCGACCTCGCGTCCCAGGGCGCGGTGTTCGTCCACCCCACCGCGCACGCCTACCACCACGACACCAACGTGCTCGAGAGGATCCTTGATGGGCTCAAGCGGCTCCCCGCCTGAGGGCGATCTGCTGACGATCTCCGCGAAGATCGTCGTCGCCGGGGGCTTCGGTGTCGGCAAGACCACGTTCGTCGGGGCGGTCTCCGAGGTCCCGCCGATGAGCAACGAGGCGTGGATGACCGAGGCCGGCGAAGGCGTCGACGAGATCCCGCCCGGCGGCAAGTCGACCACCACCGTCGCGATGGACTTCGGCCGCATCACGCTGCGCCCGGACCTGCTGCTGTACCTGTTCGGCACGCCCGGGCAGGCGCGGTTCTGGTTCCTCTGGGACGACCTGAGCCGCGGCGCGCTCGGTGCGGTCGTGCTGGTCGACACCAGCCGGATCGACGAGTCGTTCGCGGCGATCAACTACTTCGAGAACGACTCGGAGCTGCCGTTCGTGGTGGCGGTCAACCAGTTCGAGGGCAAGCCGGTGCACGACCTCGACGAGGTGCGCGACGCGCTCGCGCTCGACCCGAGCGTCCCGCTGGTCACCTGCGACGCCCGCGACCGCGCCTCGACGATCGCCACCCTGACCGAGCTGGTCAGCCACACGCTGTCGCTGGCGGTGCTCTCCGGCCCGGCGGGCCGCGAGCTCGCCGGCAGCGCCCCGCACGCCTGAACGAGGAGAGAAGAGCTTCATGCGCAAGGTCCTGATCGTGGGCGCCGGGCAGTCCGGGCTGCAGCTGGCCCTCGGGCTGCTGGCGAAGGACTACGACGTCACGGTGATGTCCGCGCGGACACCGGAGGAGATCCGGAACGGGCGCGTGATGTCGACGCAGTGCATGTTCCACGACGCGCTGCAGCACGAGCGGGACCTCGGCATCAACCAGTGGGAAGCCGACACCGTGAACGTCGAAGGCCTCGGCGTGTCCGTGGCCGCACCGGACGGCGGCCGCGCGCTGGACTGGTTCGCCGAACTCGACCACATCGCGCAGTCGGTCGACCAGCGGGTGAAGATGGCCGGCTGGCTGGAGCTGTTCGAGGACCGCGGCGGCAAGCTGGTCATCCACGGCGTGATGACGTCCGAACTGGACGCACTGGCCCGGCTGTACGACCTGGTGATCATCTCGGCCGGCAAGGGCGAGCTGGTGCAGCTGTTCGACCGCGTGCCCGAGCGGTCGCCGTACACGAAACCGATGCGCGCGCTGTCGCTGGCCTACGCCCACGGCGTGCGCCCGCGGCCGGAGCACCCGGACAAGATGGCCGTGCGGTTCAACATCGTCCCCGGCGTCGGCGAGCTGTTCATGATCCCCGCCTACACGCTGAGCGGGAACTGCGACATCCTCTTCTTCGAAGGCGTTCCCGGCGGGCCGCTGGACTGCTTCGACGACCGCCCGGGCCCGGCCGAGCACTTCGCGCGGATCCTCGACCTGATGAAGCGGTTCGTGCCGTGGGAGTACGAGCGCAGCCGCGACGCCGAGCTGACCGACGCCAAGGCGACCCTGGCCGGGGGCTACACGCCGGTGGTCCGCAACCCGGTCGGCACTTTGCCGGGCGGGGCGATCGTGCTGGGCATGGCCGACGTCGTCGTGGCGAACGACCCGATCACCGGGCAGGGCTCGAACAACGCCAGCCACTGCGCGGCGACCTACCTGGACGCGATCGTCGAGCACGGTGACCGGCCGTACGACGCGGCGTGGATGAGCGCCACGTTCGAGCGCTACTGGGAGTACGCCCGGCACGTCACCGAATGGACGAACGCGCTGCTCCTCCCGCCGCCCCCGCACGTGCTCCAGATCCTCGGCGTCGCCGGGCAGAACCCCGCCGTCGCGCGGCGGTTCGCGAACGGGTTCACCGATCCGACGGACTTCCAGCACTGGTTCATGGATCCGGCACTTTGGGAGAAGTACCTGGCAGAGGTCTAGATCGCCAGTGCGGCACACTGTCGCCGGGGGACGATTCGGGCTACGGTAACTACGTAGCGTGAAGGCGACTTCGGAGGTGCGTGGCATGCGGGCGATGTGGAAGGGCTCGGTGTCCTTCGGGCTGGTGTCCATCCCGATCCAGATGTACGCGGCCACCGAGAACAAGAACGTCTCGCTCCGTCAGGTGCACGAGGCCGACGGCGGCCGCATCCAGTACAAGCGGTTCTGCACGATCGACGGCCAAGAGGTCCCGTACGCCGAGATCGCCAAGGGCTACGAGCTGCCCGACGGCGAGATGGTCGTGATCACCGACGCCGAGATGGCCGAGCTGCCGCTGTCGTCGCAGCGCACGATCGACGTGCTGGAGTTCGTGCCGCTGGAGTCGATCGACCCGATCCAGTACGACCGCACGTACTACCTGGAGCCGCAGAAGAACGCGGTGAAGCCCTACATCGTGCTGCGGGACGCGCTGCACAAGTCGAGTCAGGTGGCCATCGCCAAGGTCGCCGTCCGGCAGCGGGAGAGCATGGCGGTGCTGCGGGTGCACGCCGACGTCATGGTGATGACGACGATGCTGTGGCCGGACGAGGTCCGCGAGCCCGACTTCCCCTTCCTGCGCGACGACCCGCCGCAGATCCGGCCGCAGGAGCTGACCATGGCCGGGTCGCTGATCGAGTCGCTGGCCGAGCCGGTGTTCGAGCCGGAGAAGTACCACGACCACTACCGCGAGGCCCTCGAGGAGATGATCGAGGCCAAGGTGGCGGGGGAGGAGACGACCAAGCCGGCGGCGGTCACCGCGAAGGCCGACGTGGTCGACCTGATGGCGGCCCTGCAGGCCAGTGTGGACGCGGCGAAGAAGTCCCGCGGGGCGAGGTCCACTTCGGAGGAGTCCGGTGAGGACGAGGAGCCGGCTGCCGCGAAGAAGAAGCCGGCGGCGCGGAAGCGGGCGCCGAAGCCGGCTTGATCCCCGTCCGGGTGGTCATGCCGACACGCCGCCGCCCTTCTCCCACGTCCGCGTCCTCCCGGTGGTACCAAGGAGTGCGAGCACACCGGGCACGAACGCGGAAAGGCGGGCCGGTCATGGAGTGCGCTTCTTGTGACGCGGGGATCGATCACTGCCACGGCACCCTCGTGGTGCACCCCGAAGGCGGGTTCGCCGAATGCACCGACCTGTCCTGCGGGGACGGTGACCGCGTCCGGCACGGGCTGATCGTCGACTGCCAGGCTCTCGGCAGCGGGTGCGGTTGTGCCACCGCGCCGGGAAAACCGTTGCTGCGCCAAGCTTCCTGAGCCTCCCGCCAGGATCCGTGAAGGCCTTCCCGCCCGGCTGCGCGCCGGCCGGGGAGGCCTTCACGGCGTGAGAAAGACGTCAAGGACGTAACACGATCGTGTATGCAGCTGTGTACACGGGCTTGGCGATGTGCTAACACTAACGGGGTCCTTCGGCTCTCCCTCCCCCTCGGAGCCGGAGGACCCTTTAATTTCCGGGGTGTCCCGTGTGGATACGTCAGTCATCGATGTACAGTTCATCGCGTGGTGACCTGTGAGACGCGGGAGTCGGCGCTGGCCCGGATCGGGCGCGCCCTCTCCGACCCGACCCGCTGCCGGATCCTGACCGCCCTGCTCGACGGCCCCGCCTATCCCGGGCGGCTCGCCGGCGAGCTCGGGCTGAGCCGCTCGAACGTCTCGAACCACCTTTCGTGCCTGCGGGGCTGCGGGCTCGTCGTGGCCGGCTACGAGGGCCGTCAGGTGCGGTACGAGATCGCCGACGCGCACCTGGGCCACGCGCTGCGCGAGCTGGTCCAGGTCGTGCTGGCGGTGGAACCACGGGAAGAATGCGAGCCCGCGTGACGGGCGCCGAGCCGGACGGGTGCTCCGACGGCTGCTGCACGCCGGTCACCGTGACCCCGGACCGCCGGGCCGTGCTGGTGCGCCGGGTCCGGCTGCTCGTGACGGCGACCATCGCCTACAACGTCGTCGAGGCCGCCGTCGCGCTGGCGGCCGGCACCGCGGCTTCGTCCGGCGCGCTGGTCGGGTTCGGCCTGGATTCGGTGGTCGAAGTCGCTTCGGCGGTCGCGGTCGCGTGGCAGTTCTCGGGTCGCGACCCGGAAGCCCGCGAACGGCGGGCACTGCGGCTGATCGCGCTTTCGTTCTTCGCGCTCGCCGCCTACGTGACGGCGGAGTCCGCGCGGACGTTTTTCACCGCGGCGGCACCGGAAAGCTCGGTCACCGGGGTGGTCCTCGCGGCGGTTTCGCTCGTCGTGATGCCCACCCTGTCCGCCGCGCAACGACGGACGGGGCGGGAGCTGGGATCCGCCAGCGCGGTCGCGGATTCGCGGCAGACTTTGCTCTGCTCTTACCTTTCCGCGGTCCTGCTGGCGGGATTGCTGCTCAACACCCTCTGGGGCTGGTGGTGGGCCGATCCGCTCGTGGCCCTCGTCATCGCCTTCGTCGCGGTGAAAGAAGGCCGAACGGCCTGGCGCGGCGAGCATTGCTGCTGACGCCGTGCCAGGCCGTTCGCGAGTATCCGATCAGTACCAGTGCGCACGCCCACCGATCCGGCGGCCGGTGCCGCCGAGGATGGCCAGTGCCACGCCGGCCACCGCGAGGATGATGCCGATGGTGTAAAGCACCGGGATACCCACGATGAACCCGATGACCAGAAGAATCACACCGAGGACAATCACTTGACACACTCCTTCGCACGAGACCCGGCCCGGCTCCGTGCCGTCCGGGCGGATGCGCTCTCGTCGGGAGGATGGCCAGTTTCCGGTGCTGCCAAACTGCGGCAAATGGAGCAACTTCGGGTCAGTACCGATAGTGATCGAGCTTGTACGGACCTTCGACGTCGACGCCGATGTACTCGGCCTGCGCCTTCGAGAGCTTGGTGAGTTTCACCCCGAGAGCGTCGAGATGCAGCCGGGCCACCTTTTCGTCGAGGTGCTTCGGCAGCCGGTGGACGTCGGTGGCGTACTCGCCGGGCTTGGCGAACAGTTCGATCTGCGCGATGGCCTGGTTGGTGAACGAGTTCGACATCACGAACGACGGGTGCCCGGTCGCGTTGCCGAGGTTCATCAGGCGGCCCTCGGACAGCACGATGATCGCGTGACCGTCCGGGAACGTCCACTCGTGCACCTGCGGCTTGATCTCCTTCTTCACGATGCCCGGCAGCTTCGCCAGCCCGGCCATGTCGATCTCGTTGTCGAAGTGCCCGACGTTGGCGACGATCGCGTTGTGCTTCATCCGGCTCATCTGGTCCGCCGAGATGATGCCGAAGTTGCCGGTGGTGGTGATGAAGATGTCGGCCGTCGCGACGACGTCGTCCAGCTCCACGACGTCGAGCCCGTCCATCGCCGCCTGCAGTGCGCAGATCGGGTCGATCTCGGTGACCGCGACCCGGGCGCCCTGGCCGCGCAACGCCTCGACCGCGCCCTTGCCGACGTCGCCGTAGCCGCAGACGAGGACGCGCTTGCCGCCGATCATCACGTCGGTGGCGCGGTTCAGGCCGTCCACAAGGGAGTGCCGGATGCCGTACTTGTTGTCGAACTTGGACTTCGTCACGGAGTCGTTGACGTTCATCGCGGGGAAGAGCAGCTCGCCGTCCTTGGCGAGCTTGTAGAGCCGCTTGACGCCGTTGGTCGTCTCTTCGGTGACGCCGCGGATCTCCTTGGCCATGCGGGTGAAGCGGTCGCCGTCGGCGGCCAGGCTCGCGCGCAGGGTGCCGAGGACGATCCGGTACTCCTCGGGGTCCTCTTCGGACGGTTGCGGGACAGCACCCGCCGCCTCGAACTCGACTCCCTTGTGGACGAGCAGGGTGGCGTCCCCGCCGTCGTCGAGGATCATGTTCGGTGCCCGGCCGCCGGAGAACGCGAAGAGCTGGTCGGTGCACCACCAGTACTCTTCGAGCGTCTCGCCCTTCCACGCGAACACCGGCGTGCCCGCCGGGGCTTCTACCGAGCCCTCCGGCCCGACGACGACCGCGGCGGCGGCCTCGTCCTGGGTGGAGAAGATGTTGCACGACACCCAGCGCACCTCGGCGCCGAGCGCGACGAGCGTCTCGATGAGCACGGCGGTCTGGACGGTCATGTGCAGGGACCCGGCGATCCGGGCGCCCTTCAGCGGCTGCGTGGCGGCGTACTCGCGGCGGATCGCCATCAGGCCGGGCATCTCGTGCTCGGCCAGCCTCAGCTGGGTGCGGCCGGCCTCGGCCAGGGACAGGTCGGCGACGGCGAAGTCGAGACCATTGCGGCGGGTGAGTTTGTCACTCATTCTTCGGTGCACTCCGGAGCTCGTTTGCGGAACGCTCGGGAGGTGGTGTGCCACGACAAAAGGCACCTCCCTCGCGGGAGGCGCCCTTGGAGTCGTGGTCCGGGCCGAGCGTGGCGGAAAGAGTTCCGTCGCAGCGCCTCTCGGCCCGCAACCAGGATGGCAAAGCCGCCGGGAAGCTGTCAAGCGAGCGAGCGCGCCATGAGAACGTCGTCGACGTCGGTGCCGTCGACGCGGAATTCGGCCCGCAGCACGCCTTCCACGACGAATCCGCAAACCTCGTAGACCCGGCGGGCGGCGGTGTTGTGACCCAGCACGCGCAACGTCACCTTGCGTGCCCCGCGTCGGCGCGCCTCGGCCACGGCCGCGTCGACGAGCCGGCGCGCGATGCCGAGCCGGCGCCGGTCAGGGTCGACGGCGAGCCCGCCGATCACCCGCACGTGCCGGTGGGCGGGAATGGCGAACCCCTCGGCGAGCCGGACGTAGCCGGCGACCGCGCCGTCGTGTTCGGCGACGAGGACGTCCTCGGGGCGGGTGCCTTCGTCGAAGAACGGGGTACCGGGCGGCGGTGGGGGAGCGGGTGACATCAGCGAGGTCCAGGTGAGCTCGTCGAGCTTGGCGAGCAGGGCTTCGTCGCCGGCCCGGGCGACGCGGATGGTGGTCATGCCGCGAGCTCCCGCCACGCCTGCTCGACGATCCCGGCCAGCTCCTGGGGGTCGCGGTTGCCGTCGGTGCCCATGCTCCGCACCGTGACGGTCAGCCCGGGGCCGGTGCGCTGGCAGTTCAGCACGAACGAGCGGTCCGGGTCCGGGGTCGAGCCGGGCGCGACCGGGTCGTTGTGCACCAGGCACTGCACGGCGCCGACGCGCACGAGCTCGGTGCCCGGCTTGGCGACGCCGAGCGCCTGGACGTCCTCGTACGGCGCGAACAGCTCCGGCGAAGGCGCGCGCACGGCGATCAGCTGGAGCCCGCGCCGCAGCTCGTCGTCCTGGTAGTCCTGGACCACCGCGCCGGCGCCGGCGTAGGCCGCCGACACCCGGGACGCGGTCTCCTGGTCGGTCTTGGCGATGCGGTCGATCTGGGGCTTGCCCTTGACCGCGTCGAGCTTCGCGATCGCGTCCTGGGCGCGGCTGAGCCCGCCGAGGTTCGCCGGCGCGGTCAGGGCTTGCCCGCTCGGCCCGCCGAGCAGGCTCAGCACCAGCCACGGCACGCCGACCAGGAACGCGCCGACGAGCACGCCGAGGAGGCCGGCGACCACGGGGCGGGCGAGCACCGGTCGCGGCCGCGGCACCACCGTCCGCGGTGGTCCGGGCGCGGGGTCGAGCGGGAAGTCCGGCGAGAAGCCCTCGGTCACCCAGGAATCCTGGCGCAGGCGTGGCGTTCCCGGGAAGGGAATTTCGCGCGGCCGGGTCAGATCAGGTGCGCGCGCCGCCAAATGCCCTCGGACCGGCCGCCGATCAGCCCCGCCTCGCGCAGGAAGGGCACGATCTTCTCGGCCATCCAGCGGCGGGTTTCGTGGAAGTGCGGGTTCGCGAGCGCCGCGGCCCGGCCTGCGCGCGGGTCGATCCCGACGCTGCGGTAGATCCGCGGGTCGACCATGCTGTCGATGACGCCGAACGCGACGAGCGCGGTCCGCAGCCGGTGCCGCTGCAGCGCCGCCTTCGACAGCTTCGGGGTCTCCCGCAGCACCTCCTCCTTGGCGAACCGGACGTGCCGGGCCTCCTCGACGACGTGGATGCGGTTGACCGAGCGGATCAGCGGCTGGATGCCGTCGTCGTCCATCATCGACCGCTGCAGCCGGTCGGTGGTCTCCTCGGCGACCAGCACGCTGGCGAACATCGACGGTCCGGCGGCGGTCGCCCCGAACACCTTCGCGGCGCGGTGCACGACCTTCGGGACGCCGTAGCGCGGCACGCCGAGCCGGTCGGCGGTGCGGGCGAACATCACCGAATGCCGGGTCTCGTCGCCGATCTCGGTCATGGCGTACTGCGCGTGCTCGGTGCGCGCGTCGAGGTCGAAGACGTAGCGGGCGAGCAGGTGCATGAGGACGATCTCGAACCACAGGCCGACGCTCATGATGCTGGCGATCTCGTGCTTGGACAGCTCGATCCGCTGCTCCGGCGTCAGCTTCGCCCAGAGGTCCGTGCCGTAGAGGGAGACGCGCTCCAGCGGCATGTACGCCTTGTCCTCGGCGAGCGGCGCGGTCCAGTCGATGTCCACGTACGGGTCGTAGGAGTTCTTCGCGGAGCTCTTGAGCAGGCGAGCCGCGGTCACGTCCCGGTCCTGGGCCTCGACGCCCATGGCGACCTCCGTAAGTAGGGGGTACACACTGTACTAGCTACTTCGGCAGCCTACACCCGCTCACCGGCCGTGAGTAGGCTTCCCGGGTGACCAAGGTCGACGGACGGGCGACGCGTTGGGCGGGCCAGCAGGAACGACGGCGCGCGGAGTTCGTCGACGCGGCCCTGGCGGCGATCGCGGAGCACGGTCCGGACGTCTCGACCGAACAGATCGCCGAGCGCGCCGGCGTTGCCCGGACGCGGCTGTACAAGCACTTCGACGACGCGGCGGACCTCCAGCGGGCCATCGCCCAGCGCGCGGCCGAGCTGGTGAAGGCGGAGCTCGAGCCGCTCTGGCACCCCTCGGGCTCGCCGAACGAGATGATTTCGACGGTGATCGCGACGCACCTGCGCTGGCTGACCGAGCACGTCCACCTGCACCGCTACCTCGCGCGGGCGGCCCCGGGGCCGACGGACGTCCGCGGCACGATCGCCCGCCACCTGAGCCGCCTGTTCACCGGCTACCTGACGGCGTTCGGCCGCGACCCGGCCCCGGCGGACACGATCGCGTTCGGCCTGGTCGGGTACGTCGAGTCGGCGACGACCCGCTGGCTCGACCACCCGGGCGCGCTCACCCTCGACCAGCTGACCGCCCAGCTCAGCGGCACGATCTGGGCGATGCTCGACCACACGCTCCGGGCGGTCGGCGTGGAACTGGACCCGGACCGCCCGCTCCCCCTGCCCGAAGCCCTGTCGTGAGTGGTAATTCGGGTTAGAACCCCGATTACCACTCACGAGTCCGCGCGCGGGAACTCCGCCCGCACGCCCAGCAGGCGCACCGCGCGGGTCAGCTCGAACATCCGCAGCACCTCCTGCGCCGCGCGGTCGATCTCGTCGGCGTCCGACGTCGGCTCGGCCAGGGTGATGCTGTGCGTGTGGGTCAGGAACGGCACGAACCGCACCTTCACCGCGACCCGCGCGGCCGGGCGGCCCTCGTCGAGGACGTCCTGCCCGACGCGCTTGGCCAGTGCCGACACTTCGGCGGCCATCTCCGCCGGGTCCGTGAGGTCGCGCTGGAACGTCGTCTCGCGGCTGCGGGAGCGGGCCACGTACGGCGTTGCGCTGACCTCCGCGTCGCTGATGCCGCCGCCGAGCAGCCGCAGCCAGGGGCCGGTCTTCGGGCCGAACCGCGCAGCGAGCTCCGCCGGGTCGGCGCCGGCCAGGTCGAGGACCGTGGCGATGCCCAGTTCGGCGAGCTTCTTCGCCGTCTTGCCGCCGATGCCCCACAGTGCCTCGGTGGGGCGCGCGGCCATCACGTCCCACCAGTTCGCCCGGGTCAGCCGGAAGATCCCGCCGGGCTTGCCGAACCCGGTGGCGAGCTTGGCCCGCAGCTTGTTGTCGCCGATCCCGACCGCGCACGACAACCCGGTCTCGCGGGCCACGGCCTCCTTGATCGAGACCGCCAGCGCCTCCGGGTCGTCGGTCTCGGCCCCGACGAACGCCTCGTCCCAGCCCAGCACCTCCACGACGACCGGGAACTCCCGCACCACGGTCATCACGCGCTCGGACACCTCGAGGTAGGCGGGCGGGTCACTGGGCAGGAAGACGGCGTCCGGGCAGCGCTTGGCGGCGATCCGCAGCGGCATGCCGGACTGGATCCCGAACTCGCGGGCTTCGTAGGACGCGGTCGCGACGACGGCGCGTTCGGTGGGGTCGCCGTTGCCGCCGACGACCACGGGCTTCCCGCGCAGCTCCGGCCGGCGGGCGATCTCGACCGCGGCGATGAACTGGTCGAGGTCGACGTGCAGGACCCACTTCACGGGCCCAGTCTGCCCCAGAACGTCAGATCCGGTGCCGCGCCACGTGCGTCCAGACGGTGCCGGTCAGGGCGAGGATCCCGCAGAGCGTGACCCCGGGGTCGGGCAGGACCAGCCCCAGGGCCAGGAGTGTCACGGCGACGACGTCGACGGTGATCAGCAGGGCGCTGCGCAGCGCGCGCGACTTCGGGCGCTTGCCGTCGCGCAGCGCGGTGGCCAGGTCGGGATCACTGAGCTCGAGGTTCCGCTCGATCTTCTCGAGCTCGGTGCGATCGTGGTGACTGAGCATCGGGGTACTCCTTCGGCGCCGAACCCGCCGTATCGCAAGAGCGAATACCCAATCGTCCTCCGGGTTAACCGCCGAACGTCTTCTCATTTCGTGCTTTTCGCTGCTCCGACCGGGTGATCCGCGCTCCGTGACCGCTCGGGATCACGCTACGTTCGCCTGACACGAGGCCGGTCAGGCCGGCTTCGCGCCGGTTCGAGGCCGGTCAGGACCTTCAAGCAGCGGAGGACTCCATGACCCTGCCCACCGAACCGATCGGCAGCATTCCGCGTCCCGGCTACCTCGTCGAGGGGCTCGGCGCGTTCGCCGCCGGACGGATCGACGCCGCCGCGCTCGCCGAACTGGAGAGCCGGGCACTGGCCGACACGATCAGCCGGTTCGAAGAGACCGGCTCGCCGGTCGTGTCCGACGGCGAACAGGGCAAGCCGAGCTTCGCGACGTACCCGCTGGCCGGGCTGACCGCCCTGGCGCCGGACGGCGTCGTCATCCCGTTCGCCGACGGGCACACCCGGCAGCTGCCGCGGCTGACCGCGGGCCCGTTCCGCTACGCGACCCACGCCGACGAGTACCTGACGCGGGCGAAAGCGCTTACGGACAAGCCGGTCAAGCAGGCCGTGATCGCCGCGTCGGCGATCTCGCTGATCTACCCGGGCGACGGCATCGACGGGTATTCGCAGGACCAGTTCGTCGCCGACCTGGTGAACGAGGCCGAAGCGGACATCCGGCGCAGCCTCGACGCGGGGGCGCACAGCGTCCAGATCGACTTCACCGAGGGGCGGCTGTCGCTCAAGCTCGACCCGTCCGGCGGGCTGCTGCGGCAGTTCGTCGACCTCAACAACGCGGTGCTGGACAGGTTCACGGCGGAGGAACGCGCGAAGATCGGCGTCCACACCTGCCCGGGTGGCGACCAGGACTCGGTGCACAGCCTCGACGTCGACTACGCGGGCCTGCTGCCGGCGCTGTTCGAGCTGAAGGCGGGCAACTTCTACGTCCAGCTCGCCAGCGAGGCCGACCCGGATCGGGCGCTCGGGGTGATCGCCGAGAACCTGAAGGGGGACCAGCGGATCTTCATCGGGGTGACCGACCCGATCGACCCGCGGGTGGAGACGCCGGAGGAGGTCCGCGACCGCGTGCTGGCGGCGGCGAAGTACCTGCCGGCCGACCGGCTCGGCACCTGCGACGACTGCGGGTTCTCGCCGTTCGCGGACGACACGTCGACCTCGCGCGACATCGCGTTCGCGAAGATCCGGGCGCGGGTGGAAGGAACACTGCTGGCGGCCGACCAGCTGTGACGCCTGAGGGCCCGTTCCGGCGGGCCCTCAGGCCGTTTCGACGGCGACCTTCAGCCCGAGCGCGACGAGCACGCTGCCGAGAACGGCGTCGAGGCCGCGCCGGACGCGTCCGTTGCTGAAGAACCGCTTCAGCGCCCCGACCACGAGGGCGAGCGCGCAGAACCACAGGACGGTGCCGGCGGTCGCGATGGCGGCGAGTTCGAGCGTCTGCAGGGTGGAGCCGCCGGCGGGCAGGAACTGGGGGAGCAGGGCGAGGAAGTAGACGGCGACCTTGGGGTTGAGCAGGTTGGTGAAGATCCCCTGCCGGAAGGCGGCGCCGGCCTTGAGCGGCATCGCGGCCCGGGTGTCCCCGAGGTCGCGGTACTCCCCGCGCCGCACGGCCAGCCACGCCTTCACGCCGAGGAACACGAGGTAGGCCGCGCCGACGAGCTTGACTACGCTGAAGGCGACGGCCGAAGCGGCGAGCACGGCCGCGACCCCGAAGGCGATGGCGACGACCCAGGCGAAGACGCCGAGCGCGATCCCGGCCCCGGCGGCGATCCCGGCCCGCCGGCCCCCGGTGAGGGAAGAGCGGGTGACGACGACGAAGTCCGGCCCGGGCGACATCGCGCCCAGGACGACGACCAGCAGGAACGACGCGGCGGTGGCACCGGGGATCATGAGCCGAGGATACGACGGGGAGCCACCGGTTTTTCCCGGCCGCGCGGGAAGAACCGGTGATCCGCCGGTGTTGCCCGGTGATGGTGGGCGCGATCACGGATGTTCGAATTTGAACTTCCGGTAGGGTCGATCACGTGGGCGATCCCAGGGGAGCAGGCATGACGGCTGAGGTGCGGACGCGGGTGCGGATCCCGCTGCGGCTCGACGGCGGCGTCGCGGTCGACGCCGAGGCCGTCACCTTCCGGGGCCTGGCCGACGACGGCGAGCACCTGGCCTTCGTCCTCGGCACCCCCGGGGACGTGCCGCTCGTGCGGCCGCACTCCGAATGCCTCACCGGCGACGTCTTCGGGTCCGCGCGCTGCGATTGCGGTCCCCAGCTGGCCGAAGCCGTCGAACGCATTTCCGAAACCGGCGGCTACCTGCTCTACCTGCGCCAGGAAGGCCGGGGGATCGGGCTCTACAACAAGCTCGACGCCTACGCCCTGCAGGACGGCGGCCTCGACACCTACGCCGCCAACGCCGCGCTCGGCCTGCCCGAGGACGCCCGCGACTACACCGTCGCCGCGCAGATGCTCGAAGCGCTGGGCGTCACGCAAGTCCACCTGCTGTCGAACAACCCGGACAAGGCCGCCCAGCTCGAGGCAGCCGGGATCGCCGTGCGGGAGCGGGTGCCCACCGGGGTCTTCGCCACCGAGAACAACGTCCGGTACCTGCGCGCGAAGGCCGAGCAGACCGGGCACACCCTGCCCGGTCTCGCCAGCTGAGACTCAGGCCAGCCGCTGGGCCGCCGCGGCCGCCGGGCTCGTGGTGAGCTTCTCCAGCAGTCCGATCAGGACGGTCTGTTCCGACGGCGTCAGTGACGCCGCCCATGCCTGCTCACGCGTGTTGTGCGCCTGGTAGGCGTCGGTCACCGCGGCGTGGCCCGCCTCGGTCAGCGCCAGCCGGACCGCGCGGCGATCTTCCGGAACCTGGGTGCGCGTCACCAGGCCGTCGCGCTCGAGGGTCTTGACCAGCGCCGACACCGCGGCGCGGCTCATCCCGGCCAGGCGCGCCGCGTGGCGGGACTCGAGCGGGCCGGCCAGCCACAGCACGAACAGCACCCGGAACCCGCCCCAGCTCAGGCCGCGCGGCCGGTGCACCGTCGACTCCCAGTCGTAGACCAGCGCGCCCGCCAGCCGGTGCAGCGTGAGGCCGAGGCGCATCGCGACGGGGTCGGTGTCCGGCAGTTCTGCCTTCGTCTTCCCGATCGCGTAGTCGACGAACGAGAGGTAGTCGAGGTCTTCGGCCGGTCGGTCGGTCATGCGGCCCAGGTTAGGCGAAGGGGTTCCGCGGGCGGTCCGGCCGGGCTACTGTGGCCCCGGCGGTAGTCAAACCTTTGATCAAAGGAGCGCTCGCCGTGACGAAGAAAGCGTTCGCCTCTTCGGCCGACCTGGCGGAGAAGGCGCAGACCCTCGAAGTACTCGCGGACGGCGTCTACGCGCTGACCGCGGAGGGCGACCCCAACATCGGCGCCATCGAGGGCGAGGACTTCCTCGTCTGCTTCGAGGCGCTGGCCACGCCGGTCGCCGCGGGCGAATGGCTCGCGAAACTCCGTGAGCACACCGACAAACCCGTGCGCTACCTGGTGCTGAGCCACTACCACGCGGTGCGCGTGCTGGGCGCGTCCGCGTTCGACGCCGACGTGATCGTCGCGCACGAGAACACCCGGGCCCTCGTCGTCGAGCGCGGCAAGGAGGACTGGGCGAGCGAGTTCGGCCGGATGCCGCGGCTGGCGAAGGGGGCGGACTCGGTGCCGGGCCTGACCTGGCCGACGCTGACCTTCTCCGACCGGCTCACCCTCGACCTCGGCGGCGACCGCGGCGACCTGGTGCTGCAGTACTGCGGGCGCGGCCACACCGAAGGCGACATCGTGGCCTGGCTGCCCCGGCAGAAGATCCTCTACGCCGGCGACCTCGTGGAAGCCGAAGCCGCGCTGTACACCGGGGACGCGTTCCACCGTGAGTGGGCTTCGTCCACTTTGGACCGTGTGAGCGCTTTCGGGGCCGAGACGCTGATCGGCGGACGCGGTGGCGTGAGCCGCGGCCGCGAAGCGGTCGGCGCCGCCATCGCCCAGACCCGGCACTTCCTGGACACGATGATCCGCGAGGTCGGCGCGGCCCGCGACGCCGGCGGCACGCTGAAGGACGCGTTCGAACGCACGCACGCGGCCCTCGTCGGCCAGTACGGCCAGTGGCCGATCTTCGAGCACTGCCTGCCCTTCGACGTCTCCCGGCTGTGGGACGAGCTGGGCGGCATCGAGCGGCCGGTGGTGTGGACGGCCGAACGCGACCGCGAAGTCTGGGACCAGCTGCAGGGCTAGCGCGATGACAGTCGCGGTCCTCGGCAGCGGCCCGGTCGGCCAGACGGCCGCGCTGCTGCTCGCGCGCTGGGGCGTACCCGTGGTGCTCGTCGACGAGCACGAGGTGCGCGACCCCGTCGGGTCCAAGGCCATCTGCCAGCAACGGGACACTTTGGACGTCTGGGCGTCGCTCGGCGCGGGCTGCCTCGCCGAGGAGGGGCTCACCTGGACGACCGCGCGGACGTTCCACCGCGACACCGAGCTGTTCTCGCTGAAGCTGCCCGATGGCGGCTCGGCGCTGCCGCCGTTCGTCAACCTCTCGCAGGCCCGTGTCGAGGAGGTGCTGGACGAGCTGATCGCCGCGCAGCCGCTGATCGACATCCGCCGCGGCCACCGCGTCACCGGCGTGACCCAGCCCGGGCGGGTGGTGGTCGAGTGCGACACGGCGGCCGGGCCGCGCCGGATCGAGGCCGACTACGCGATCGCCGCCACCGGCGCCCGCGGCGACACCGTGCGGCGGGCCCTCGGGCAGCACCTGGCCGGGGTGTCGTTCCGGGACCTGTTCCTGATCTGCGACATCCGGGCCGACCTGCCGGGCTGGGCGGCGGAGCGCCGGTTCTGGTTCGACCCGCCGTGGAACCCCGGCCGCCAGGTGCTGATCCACCCGTGCCCCGGCTCGCAGTTCCGCATCGACTGGCAGGTCCCGGAGGACTACGACCTCGCCGCCGAGGAAACCGGCGGCGCCCTGGACCGGCGGATCCGGGCGATCCTCGGCGACCGGCCGTACGAGGTCGTCTGGCGCTCGGTGTACCGGTTCCACACGCGCCTGGTCGAGCGGATGCGGGCCGGGCGGGTCCTGCTGGCGGGGGACTGCGCGCACCTCGTCGCCCCGTTCGGGGCCCGTGGGCTGAACTCGGGCGTGGCCGACGCGGAGAACGCGGCGTGGAAGCTGGCCTGGGTGCTGCGCGGGGACGCGGGGGAGGAGCTGCTGGAGAGCTACCACACCGAGCGGCACGCGGCCGCGGTGGAGAACGCCGAGGTGACGACGGCGACGATGGACTTCCTGGTGCCCCAGGACGAAGCGCGGCGCCGGCGCCGCGCCGAGGTGCTGGCCGGGGGCGTCCACGCCGAGGTCGACTCGGGACGCCTCGCCGAGCCGTTCTGGTACACCGATTCCCCGCTCACCACGCCGGATCCACGGCGGCCGTTCGCCGGACGCCCGCCACGCGGGGCGTTGCCGCCGCCCGGGCCCGGGGTGCTGCTGCCGGACGTGACCGTCCCGGCCGGCCGGTTGCGCGCTCTGGCGCGGGAAGGGTTCCTGCTGCTGACCACCCCCGGCGTCGACGCCGACGGAGTGCGGTCGGTGGAGATCCCCGTGGGTGGCGCACTGGGTGCGCGCCCGGGCGAAGCCTGGCTGGTCCGCCCGGACGCGTACGTGGCCGCAGTCCTCCGGCAACCGACCCGCTCGGACATCGAGCGTGCGTGGTCTGCCGCGGCTGGTCGTGAGTGTTCAGGGCGGTTCTAACCGCCCTGAACACTCACGACCGGGGTTACGGGTAGCTGACCAGCGGGCTCACCTGGTGGGCCGTGTTCGCCGCGTCACCCGTGTCGTTGACGACGTGGGCGATCGTGCCCACGCCGCCGAGCGACACCGACACCAGGTTGTGGAACCGCACTCCGCCGTTGTTCGGGACCTCGAAGGAGTGACTGGCCACAAGGGACGGGTTGGTCTGGAAGAAGCAGTAGCTGCCCAGGCCCCACCCTTCGTGGCTGGTCACCGAGTCGGCCACCTTGTACGCCGCCCAGCCCTGCCGGCCGCCGCCGCTGGACCAGGACACCTGGTCCGGCGGGTCGTACGGCATCTCGTTCTGGAAGAAGTACGTCCGCCCGCCGTTGCCGTTCCAGAGCACCTCGTACTGCTGGTAGTGCTCGACGAACAGGCCGTACATCGTCACGTTCGCGCCGTTGACCACCAGGCCGTTCGCCGCGGTGTTGACGTTCCAGCCGACGCCGTTCGAGTGGTCGCCGCGCCACAGCCACATGTGGTCGCCGATGACGTTGTTCGAGTTGACCACCAGCGTTTGCGTGGCCTTCCCGACGGCCGCGCCGCCGATCCGGAAGAACACGTCGTGCAGCGACGTCGGGTCGGCCGCGTGGTTCGCGGCCGAGCCCGGCTGGCCGACCTGCACGAGCACCGGCGAGTTCACCGCCCCGGCGTCGATCAGCAGCCCGGCGATCTTGACGCCGTCCACATCGGACGTCGTGATCGCCGCGTTCCCGTTGGTGGGCATCAACGTCGCCAGGCCGAGGCCGAGCACCACGGTGTCCGGGCGCGTGACGTTCAGTGCCTGGTCGAGGTGGTACACGCCTGGCGTGACGAGCAGGTTCTTGCCCGCCGCCAAGGCCGCGTTGATCGTCGCCGCCGAGTCGGACGGATGCGCGACGTAGAACTCGCTGAGCGAGATCGACTGGCCGGCCGAGGCGCCGTGGCCCCAGCTGGTGCCGGACGAGTTCTGCCGCAGCGCCGGGACGAACACGTTGTAGCTGCCCGAGCCGTCGACGTAGAGGAACGGCTTCTCGCGGATCACCGGGGTCTGGCCGACGACGGTCTCCGGCGGGTTCGGGAACGACGCCGGCGGCGTGCCGGTCGAGCCGACGAACACCATGTTCCACACGCCGCCCGCCCAGCTGCCCAGCTCGCTGTTGCGGGTCAGGAACTGCTGCTGCGAGCCGGAAACGGCCTGCCCGTCGATCTTGCTGTCGGCGATCAGGCCGCCACTGGCCCAGCCGTCCCCGCCGTTCCACAGCTGGATCTGGCTGCCCTTGAGGTGCATCCGGCGGTAGGGCGCGGCCTGCGCGACGGCCCAGCGTTCGACCTGGCCGGCCGGCAGGGTCACCGACAGGTTTTCGGCGGATCGCCAGAAGTTCTGCGTCGCGTTGCCCTTGTTGGCCGGGTTGTCGCCCTGTTGCAGCCAGTCCGCCTCGACGCGGACGTGGCCGTTGAGGTTGACGTCGTCGGGGGAGAGCCCGAGGCCCGCCACCTGCTCGTAGAAGCCGAGGTTGACGTCGGCGTCGTAGTTCCCGGGCTTGAACAGCACGGCGTAGCGCTCGCTGCCGAACTGGTTGGTGTGCTGCTGGTTCGCGAGCTGTGTCAGCCGGTTCTGGATCGTCGCGGCCGGCGTCGACGGGTCGAACACCGACACGTTCGGCCCGAGGTCCGGGTTGCGCGGGTCGGTCGGCGGGATGGTCGTCCCGCCGCCGGTGCCGTGCACGGCGACTTCCCAGAGGGAGTAGCCGTAGCCGGTCGCCCGCTGGGTGCCGTGGACCCGCAGGTAGCGGGCCGTGCCGGTGACGGGCACGGCCTGCGTGCCGCCGGTGCCGGTGGTGGTCGAGTACGCCGTCGTCCAGCTGGTCGCGTCCGAGGACAGCTGGACGGTGAACGCGGTGGCGTACGCGGCTTCCCAGGTGAGGACCACGTCGCAGAGCTGCTGCGCGGAACCCAGGTCGACCTGCAGCCACTGCGGGTCGCTGAACGCGCTGGACCAGCGCGTCCCGGTGTTGCCGTCGACCGCGGCGGACGCGGGTGTCCCGCCGTTCTCGGTGGAGGACGCGGTGGCGGGGTGGCCCTGCGCGAGGTTCGTGGTCCCGCACGCGGCGGCCTGCGCCGGTGCGGAGCCGACCACCACCGCGGTGGTCACCGCGGTGACGAGGGTGGTCGCGAGGACGAGGAGGCGGTGTGCCGGGGAGAACGTCGTTGATCTCATCTGCCTGCCTGCTGATCGGGGAGGACGTGGAGCAGGGCCGCGCGGCAGCGCCGGGCGGCGGCGGACCGGGCGAGCCCCACAGCTCGCGCCGGCGTCGGGTGGTGCGGCGGGTTCGCGTCCGGCGCCCCGCCCGGCGCCGTGAGCCGGTGGAGCGGTGCCGGGGTGGGTGCGACGGCGCGAACCGGTCAGCCCGAAAGAGGTGCGTGTCGCGGCGGAGCGATCCCGGGTGGCGGTCACGGAACCGGTTCCGACCAGCGGTGGGAAGTTAACAGCGCGGGTGTCGGCGGAGTCAAGGCTCCGGCGCGGATTCGTTCTCCCGGACCAATGTCCGGGGTGGTCCGCGACCGTCCGGCGCAGCGCCGTTGACATTTTACGGCTCTTTATTTATATCCTGAACTAAGAGCGTGCCGACGGGCGGGTCCCACACCCGCGCCGCGGGCCACGTGAGCCGATCCGCGCCGGGGCAAGGACGTCCCGGCGCCGGTTCGCCGTGGAGGTGCCCATGCAACGCCGCATGCCGAGAACCCGGGTTCTCGCCGTCCTCGCCCTGACCCTGGCCGCCCTGTTCACCGCGCCGGTGGCCCAGGCCGCGCCCGTCCTGATCTCCCAAGGCCGCCCGGTGACGGCGTCCTCGGCCGAGTCCGCCGCCTTCCCGGCGTCGGCCGCGGTCGACGGCGACGCCGGTACCCGCTGGTCCAGCGCGTTCAGCGACCCGCAGTGGCTGCAGGTCGACCTCGGTTCGACCCAGCAGCTGTCGCAGGTCGTGCTGAACTGGGAAGCCGCCTACGCGAAGGCCTTCACGATCCAGGCGTCCACCGACGGCGCCACCTGGACGTCGCTGTACTCGACCACCACCGCGACCGGCGGCACCCAGACGCTGACCGTCACGGGCAGCGGCCGGTACGTCCGGCTGACCGGCACCCAGCGCGCGACCCCGTACGGCTACTCGCTCTGGGAGTTCCAGGTCTACGGCGGGGGTGGCACGACCCAGCCCGGCGACGTCCTGCTCTCGTACGGCAAGTCCGGCACCGCCTCCTCGTACCAGGACGACGGCGCGTGCCCCGGTTGCGTGCCGGCGAAGGCGTTCGACCACGACCCGGCCACGCGCTGGGCGACCAGCGCCACCACCGGCTGGGTCGACCCCGGCTGGATCCAGGTCGACCTCGGCGCCGTCGCGGCCGTGCACCAGGTCGTCCTGCAGTGGGACCCGGCCTACGCCGTCGCGTACCAGATCCAGGTGTCGAACGACGGCGCGAACTGGACGTCGATCTATTCGACGACCACCGGCAAGGGCTTCAAGGAGACGCTGACCGTCAACGGCAGCGGCCGGTACGTCCGGATGTACGGCACCGCGCGGTCCAACGGCTACGGCTACTCGCTGTGGGGCTTCGACGTCTACGGCACCGGCGGCAACCCGACGACTCCGCCGCCCGCGCCGCCGGCCCCGCACTTCCCGGGCACGCTGGTCTGGAGCGACGAGTTCGACGGCGCCGCGGGCGCGGGCCCGGACGCGAGCAAGTGGACCGCCGAGACCGGCCCGGGCGTGAACAACGAACTCGAGTACTACACGAACAACAACAACGCCGAGCAGGACGGCCGCGGCAACCTCGTCATCCAGGTCCGCCGCGAGGCGACGCCGGGGTCGGCGTGCCCGATCGACCCGATCAGCGGCAGCGGCACCTGCCAGTACACCTCGGGCCGGATCAACACCGCGGGCAAGTTCAGCTTCACCTACGGGCACGTCGAGGCGAACATCAAGGTGTCCGGCACGCAGGGGCTCTGGCCCGCCTTCTGGTTGCTGGGCGCGAACTTCTTCAGCGGCACGCCGTGGCCGAACTGCGGCGAGATCGACATCATGGAGCACGTCGGGAAGTCGCCGAACCTGGCCTACTCGACCATCCACGCCCCGGCCTACAACGGCGCCGGCGGCATCGGCGCACCCCTGGACCTCGGCCAGGACGTCTCCGCCGGGTTCCGCAAGTTCGGGCTCGACTGGGACGCCTCGCACATGACATTCTCCGTGGACGGCAACGCGTTCGAGACGATCGACCGCGACACCGTGGAGAGCACGCGCGGGCCGTGGGTCTACGACCACCCGTTCTTCCTGATCCTGAACAACGCCATCGGCGGCGACTTCCCGGGCCCGCCGGGAGCGGGGACCGTCCTGCCGCAGGACATGGTGATCGACTACGTGCGGGTCTACCAGTGAGGGCCGGGTCCCGGCGGCGGCTCACGCTCGTCGCCGGGCTGCTGACCATCTCCTGAAGCCGCGCTCGGCGCACGTGGTCGTGAGTGAGAAACGGTGTCAGAACACTGTTTCTCACTCACGACCCGTCTGAGTCGACTCCCGGATCACCAGGGAGGTCGGCACGATCAGCGGCTCGTCCGGCTGGGGTGCCCCACCCAGCTGGGCGAGCAGCTGCCGGGCCGCCGTCTCGCCCATCTCCCGCGACGGCTGCCGGATCGTGGTCAGCGGCGGCTGGGTGTGCGCGGCCAGGGGGATGTCGTCGAAGCCGACCACGGCGACGTCCTCCGGCACGGCGCGGCCGGCCTTCCGGAGGCCGGCGAGCACCCCGGCCGCCGTGAAGTCGTTGTGCGCGAAGACCGCGTCGAACTCCGGGCCCGATTCGAGGAGCTGGAGGATCGCGGCCTCGCCGCTTTCGCCGGTGAAGTCGCCTTCGATGATCAGCCGCGGGTCGAGCGTCAGGCCGGCTTCGCGCACGGCGTCGTGGAACCCGTTGAGCCGGTCGCTCGTGCAGCCGAAGTTGCGCGGGCCGGTGACGGTGGCGAGCCGGGTGCGGCCGGTGGCCAGCAGGTGCCGGGCCGCCGCGGCGCCGCCCTGCCGGTTGCTCGTCCCCACCGAGGGGAACGCGGGACGGCGGCCGCGGTCGTCGATCACCACGACCGGCAGCCCGGAGTCGTGCAGCACGCGCAGGTGACGCACCGCGTCCGGCGGTTCGACGAGCAGCAGCCCGTCGAACGCCTTCGCCGACACCTGCCGGGAGAACTCCTCCAGGGAGTCGGCGCCGCGGTTGGCGGTGGACAGCAGCAGGCCGTACCCCTTCGACTCCACGACGTCGGCGACGCCCTGCAGCACTTCGCCCATCCACGGCCAGGTCAGGCCGGGCACCAGCATCCCGACCGTGCGGGTCACGCCGCGGGCCAGCCCGACCGCGCCGGCGCTCGGGATGTACCCGGTCGCCGCGATCACCTCGCGCACCCGGATCGCGGTCGCCGCGTCCACATCGGCCTTGTTGTTGAGCACCCTCGACACGGTCGTCTTGCTCACCCGTGCGCGGCGGGCGACCTCGGCGATCGTGACGCGCATCCGTCCTCCCGGAGAGCCCAGACCTGTGGTGCCAAGGTACTCGCCCCGGGGCCCGCCGCGAGCGGTGCGAGATCGATCAAGTCCGGACAGAAATCCGCGTGAGGCTCGCGTCGCCGGACCGCCAGCCCGTCCGGACCGCCACGTACCTCGCCGGCCCGGTGTCCGCCGTCCGGTAGGTGACACCGTCGATGCTGGTTTCGACACTCGCCGCGGGCCGGCGACCGGGGGTCCAGGCCAGTTCGACCGCGGAAACCGCCGTCACCGCCCCGAGATCGACGACCATCCGGCCGCCCGGGCCGGGTCGCCACGCCGTCGCCGGGTCGTCGTCCACGGCCGCCGCGGGGCCCGACATCCCGGGTGGCAGGGGCGCCGCGGGGAAGGTGGTCCGGCCGAGCGCGGCGTCGGCCAGCGGATAGGGGCGGACGTCGCCGAACACGACGGGCACGGTCCGGTGCGGCGGCAGGACCACCGGCCGCGGGCGGCCGCCTTCCGGCGTGACCGTGACGAGCGCCGGGAGGAACCCGGACGGCAGCGTGAGGTCGACCCGGCTCGCGTCGCGCACGACCGCCTTCAGGCCGGCCGGCCCCCGCACGGTGAAGCGCGGGGGTTCGATGCGGCCTTCCGCCGCGGCCAGCGCGTAGGAGACTTCGGTGCCGGTCCTCGTGATGCTCTGCTCACCGCGGTACAGCCGGTACGCGCCGCCGTCCTGGGGGAGGGTCGCCGTGCCGCCCGCCGCGGCGCCGGAAAGGTTGACCAGCACGAGGAAGCCGTCGGTGACGCTCGCGCGGACCGCCGGTGCGCCGGTGGTGGCGCGGGGGCGGCGGGCGAGTTTCGAAGCGTTCGACGGGTCCGGGTACAGCTCGGCGAGCAGGGGAGCGGCCGGGCCGTCGGAGAGCGTGACGCGGTCACCGGTGACCGTGACCGGGTTCGGGCCGTCGACCACGATCCCGGCCCGGCCGTCGACGTCCAGCCAGCCCTTCGTGCTGCGCAGGGCGGGCACCGGGTAGGTCGCCACCGGCGTCCAGGCCACGCCGTCCGCCGACGTTTCGACGCGGTACTTGCGCCCGGCGGCGGCTTCCCAGCTCAGCCGGACGCGGTCGAGGGTCCGGGGTGTGCCGAGGTCGATCGCGAGCCAGCTGTCCGCCCGCGGCCGGTCCGATGTGGACACTGCCCAGCGGGTGGCCGCGTCGCCGTCGTTCGCGTACTTGGCCTCCTTGCCCGGGCTCGCCGACGACGCCGACGCGGTGCCGGCCCGTGCGAGGTCGGGGCCGTCGCCGTCGCGGACCTCGAACGCCCAGAGCGAATAGCCGTACGCCGGGTCCGGCCGGACGCCGAGCATGCGGACGTGGCGGGCGGTGACCGGGGCGAACGTCAGGTCGTCGGTCCGGGCCCCGGTGGGCACTGCCTGGGCGTTGAGCGTGACCTTGCCTTCGGCGGCGGTGTAGGTGCGGTCGCCGTCGAGACCGGGGACGCCCGGCATGGCGAGGTTGTAGACGTTCAGGACGCCTTCACTCTCGGCCACGCCGGTGCTGGCGTAGACGGCGGCCCCGGTGGGGAGGGTCGCGAGCGCGGCGTACCCGGCGTCGAAGCGCAGGACGCCGACCGTGCCGTCGAAGCCGTCGCGGACCTTTTCGTAGGTCGTGGCGTGACGTTCCTTCACCGCGACGGTCGTGGCCGGGAGCAGCATCGGGTTCGCGCCGCCGAGCACGAACAGCCAGTCGTCGTGGTGCGGTTGCCAGGCGAACTTGACGAAGCCGGGCTTGGTCACCGTGGCGGCCCAGGCGGCGGGGGAGCGGTGGGCCAGCAGGCCGGGCGCCGCGCCGAAGTCGGCGACCCCGGCGGCGTGGGCATCGAACTCCGTGGTGCTCGCGGGTGTCACCGGGCCGCCGTGCCGGGCGCGCCACTCGTGGAGCAGGTAGCTGATGGCGAGTTCGGCGCGCGCTTCCGGCTCGTACTTCGGCTCGCCGGAGAACTTCGTGATCCGGTCGGCGGGCGCGTAGGCCTGGTAGGGCTCGAGACGCGCGGCGAGATCGGCCTCGGCGCGGGCGGCGTGGCGGTCGCCGAGCACCTGGGCGCGGAACGCGAGCGGGATGACGTCCCGGCCGTAGAGGTGCTCGCGGTCGGCGACCATCGGCATCAGCGGCTCGCCGGCGTCGCTGGTCATCAGCAGCATGGTGCGCCAGAGGAGTTCGCCGTTCGGCTGCGCGGTGAGGACTTCGGGCAACGGGGTGCCGGCCGCGAGGAAGTGCATCGCGTTGCGGCCGGAGGTGCGCCAGAGTTCTTCCTGGTAGTGCGGGCCGAAGGAGCCGTGGTTCTCGACGAGGAAGGTGTCGTAGAGGTTGGTGGCGGTGTTCGCCTCGATGGGAACACCGTCGACGAGCCGCGGGTTGGCCAGGTCGGCGGCCGGCAGCCCGCCTTCGTTGCGGCTCCAGGTGCCGAAGGCTTCGCGCCAGGCCCCGGCTCTGGCGTCGTTCGGCGCCCACGCGAGCGCGGGGGCGAGCGACTGCGCGTAGACGCCCATCTCTTCGAGCTTGGTGTCGCCGACGAAACCGCCTTTCCGGCCGTGGGGTGTCCAACCCCCGGAGGCCGGGTCGTCCTTCTCGCCGAGGGCGGCGGTGTAGGCGGCTTGTTCGGTGGTGATGCGTTCGACGTTCGCCCTGGTGGCGTCGTCGAGGTCCGTCCACAGTAGACGGGCGGCGAGCAGGAAGTACGACTGGAAGGTGGTGTCGAAGAACAGCTTCCGGCCCCACTCGGTGCCGCCGGTGAGCAGGTTCGACGCGGCGAAGTGCTTGATGGTGGCGAGGGTGTGGGCCTTGAGGGTCGCTTGGCTGACGCCGGCGGTGGTCTCGTCGTAGCCGTCGCGGGTGAGCAGGAGGGCGTTGCCGAGGACGACGGCGAAGGTGAAGTCCTTCGCGGGGTAGATCCCGGCCGCGGCGTCGAACTGCTGCTCGGCCCAGCGGGTGTGCCGGAGCAGGACGCGCAGGTAGGTGGCGGCGACCGGGTCCGGTGGCCCGCTGGATGCCCGGCCGCTCGCTGCCGCCGCCACGCTCGGCAGCAGTCCCGAGGCCAGCAGGGCCGCGACGCCGCCCGCGCCCAGGAGGGCCTTCCGCCGGTTCACCTCACCCATGGTCCGTCTCCGCTCGATGACAACCTTGTCAGCGCGGATTCTGTGACGGCCCGCCGGGGCGGGGCAAGCCCGGCGCCGGATCCCGTCCGCTTTCGGACAAGACCTGAATAATTCGTATAACGACCTATACCGCCGGCGTTCGTGCACCGCTCCGCGGTGTCTGGCTGCCGCTCGCCTGCCGGTGGGAGCAATCTCACCGCGGCACGCGGCACCCGCCGTGTTGAGATGACAACGTGATCACGGACTCCGGCACCTTCCTCCTGCTCGTCCTCGCCGGGGTCGGTGCCGGCCTGACCGGGGCCATCGCCGGGCTCGCGTCGCTCGTCTCCTACCCCGCGCTGCTCGCCGCCGGCTTGCCGCCCGTGACCGCCAACGTCACGAACACCGTCGCCATGCTCGGCACCACCGCCGGGGGCGCCGCCGGCGCGCGGCCCGAACTCGCCGGCCAGCGGCAGAAGCTCGTCCCGCTCTGCGTCATCACCACCATCGGCGGCGCCTGCGGCGGGCTCGTCCTCCTCCTGACCCCGTCCGACGCCTTCACCGCGATCGTGCCGTGGCTGATCGGCGGCGCCTCGATCGTCCTGATGGCCGGACCGCGGCTGCGCCGGCTGGCCGAAGGCGCCGAGCGTCACGGGCTCAGTCCGGCCACCGGCATCGCGGCCTTCTGCATCGGCATCTACGGCGGCTACTTCGGCGCTGCCGCGGGCGTGCTCATGCTGGCCCTGCTCGTGTCCGTGTGGAGCCAGCCGCTCGCCCGGACGAACGCGGCGAAGAACCTCGTCACGGGCTCGGCGAACCTGCTCGCCGCGATCGTCTTCGCCGTCACCGGCAAGGTCGTCTGGACGGCAGCGCTCGCCGTGTGCCTCGGCTCCCTCGGCGGCGCGTGGCTCGGTTCGACCCTGGTCCGCCACCTGCCCGCGACGCCGTTGCGGATCGGGATCGGGATCGCCGGCCTGGGCCTCGCGGCGGTGCTGGCGTTCTCCTGAAAAAAGGGCATGATCGGCGGGGTATCGGCGAGCAGGAGAACAGATGAGCATTGTCGGGACCAGGGTGGTCCGCCAAGAGGATCAAAATCTGATCACCGCGGGCGGCACCTACGTGGACGACCTGCGGGAGGAAGCGCTTTCCGGCGCCGCGCATGCGGTGTTCGTGCGCAGTCCCGTCGCGCACGCGCGGATCGAAAGCATCGATGTCAGCGAGGCGAAGGCGGCGCCGGGGGTGCTCGGCGTGTTCACCGCCGCCGACCTCGGCCTCGACCCGCACGCGGCGGGACCGGTGAAGGAACCGTGGCTGGCCGACGGCGTGGTGCGCTACGTCGGCGAGCCCGTCGCCCTGGTCCTCACCGAAGAGCGCTACCAGCTGGCCGACGCGGCCGAGCTGGTCGACATCGACTACGACCCCCTCGACGCCGTCGCGAGCATCGACGCGGCACTCGCGGACGAGACGCTGCTGTACCCCGAGACCGGCAGCAACGTCGTGCAGGTCAACGGCGCGGAGAAGTTCGACGACGGGATCTTCGAGGACTGCGACGTGGTCGTGTCGCAGACCATCGTCAACCAGCGCGTCGCGCCCGCGCCGCTGGAGGTCCGCGGCGCCTCGTGCGCCTGGGGCGAGGACGGCCGGCTGACGGTCTGGCTTTCCACGCAGAACGCCCAGATCGCCCGCACGCAGGTGGCCATGAGCCTCGGCGTCGGCGAAGACAAGGTGCGCGTCATCGCGCCGGACGTCGGCGGCGGGTTCGGCGCGAAGATCGGCGCCGACCCCGAGGCGACCGTCCTCGGCTGGGCCGCCAAGGAGATCGGCCGCGCGGTGCGCTGGGTCGAATCCCGCAGCGAGAACCTCACCTCGATGACGCACGGCCGCGCGCAGCAGAACACCGTGACGATCGGCGGCAAGCGCGACGGCACCGTCCTCGCGTACCGCCTCGACGTCATCCAGGACGCCGGTGCGTACCCCCGCACGCTGTTCCTGCCGACGCTGACCGAGCTGATGGCCGTCGGCGTCTACCGGTTCCCGAAGGTGGAGACGCGCAGCCGCGCCGTCGTCACGAACACGACGCCGATCGCGGCCTACCGCGGCGCGGGCCGCCCGGAGGCGACGGCCGCGCTCGAGCGGGCGATGGACGTGTTCGCCACCTCGATCGGGCAGGACCCGGCGGAGGTCCGCCGCGTCAACTTCATCCGGCCCGAGGAGTTCCCCTACCAGACCCCGACCGGCGCGTCGTACGACACGGGCGAGTACGCGGCGGCGCTGGACAAGGCGCTCGAAGCCGCCGGCTACGCCGACCTGCGCGCCGAGCAGAAGCGGCGGCGGGAGGCGGGCGACCCGGTCGAGCTCGGCCTCGGGATCGCCACGTACGTCGAGATCACCGGCGGTGACTCGGGCGGGGAGAGCGGCCGCGTCGACATCCACCCGGACGGCTCGGTCGTGGCCTGGACCGGCAGCTCGCCGCACGGGCAGGGCCTCGGGACGTCGCTGGCGATGCTGCTGTCCGACCAGCTCGGCGTGCCGCTGGAGAAGATCACCGTCCGCCACGGCGACACCGACGAGGTGCCCAAGGCCGTCGGCACGTTCGGTTCCCGGTCGCTGCAGCTGGGCGGCTCGGCGATCCGGCAGGCGGCCGACGAGGTGATCACGCAGGCGCGTGAACTGGCCGCCGAGCTCCTCGAAGCCGCGCCGGACGACCTCGAGCTGGACGCCGAGCGCGGCGTCTGGCAGGTCCGCGGCGCGCCGTCGAGCACCGTGCTCAGCTGGGCGCAGGTCGCCGAGACGGCGTCCGGCGGCAAGCTCACCGCCGACGTCTGGTTCGGCGGCGGCAAGCCGACGTTCCCGTTCGGCGCGCACCTCGCCGTGGTCGAGGTCGACACCGAGACCGGCAAGGTCGACCTGCGCCGCATCGTCGCCGTCGACGACGCCGGCCCGATCGTCAACCCGCTGACCTTCCGCGGGCAGCGCCACGGCGGGCTCGGACAGGGCGCCGCGCAGGCGCTCATGGAGGTCGTCACCTACGACGAAGACGGCAACCCGACGACCGCGACCCTGGCGGACTACTCGTTCATCACGGCCGTCGAGCTGCCGGACTTCGAGCTGGTCGACATGGCCACCCCGACCGACCGGAACCTGCTGGGCGTCAAGGGGATCGGCGAGGCCGCGACGATCGGCTCGACGCCCGCGGTGCACAACGCCGTGGTGGACGCGCTGGCCGAGCGCGGCGTCAAGCACCTGGACATGCCCACGACCCCGATCCGGGTCTGGGCCGCACTCGAAGAAGCTGGGAAGGGAAACGCGCGGTGAAGGTTTCGATCGAGGTCAACGGGCGGCCGGTGGCCGAGGAGGTGCCGGACCGGACACTGCTGGTGCACTTCCTGCGCGACACCGCCGGGCTCACCGGCACGAACATCGGCTGCGACACGACGTCCTGCGGCGCCTGCACGGTGCTGCTCGACGGCGAGTCGGTCAAGTCCTGCACGGTGCTGGCCGCGCAGGCCGACGGCCACGCCGTCACCACCGTCGAAGGACTGTCCGAACCGGACGGTTCGTTGCACCCGATGCAGCGTGCGTTCCGCGAGCAGCACGGGCTGCAGTGCGGGTTCTGCACGCCGGGGATGATCATGGCGTCGGTGTCGCTGCTGGCCGACAACCCGAAGCCCACCCGCGACGAGGTGCGGGCCGGGCTCGAGGGGAACCTCTGCCGCTGCACGGGTTACCACAACATCGTGAGTGCCGTGGTCGACGCTTCGGGACAGGAGGTGGACCGGTGATCCCCGCCGAGTTCCGCTACGAGCGCGTGTCCACAGTGGACGAGGCGCTCGCCCGGCTGGCTTCCCTCGGTGACGAAGCGAAGGTGCTGGCCGGCGGGCATTCCCTGCTGCCGCTGATGAAGCTGCGGCTGGCCGCGCCGGAGTACCTGGTCGACATCGGACCGGTCGACGAGCTGCGGTACGTCCGTCTCGACGGCGGCGACGTCGTGATCGGCGCTTTGTCCCGCTACAGCGACCTCGCGCGGGACCCGGTGCTGCTGGCGCACGCGCCGCTGCTGGCCCACGCGTCCGGCGAGGTCGGCGACCGGCAGGTCCGCCACCGCGGCACGATCGGCGGGTCGCTGGTGCACGCGGACTCCGCGGCGGACCTGCCCGCGGCGGTGCTGGCCTCGGACGCGGTGCTGGTCGCGCGCGGCCCGGCGGGGGAGCGGCGGATTCCCGCGTCGGAGTTCTTCCTCGGCCCGTTCACGACGCCGCTGGACCCGGACGAGCTGCTGACGGAGATCCGCCTGCCGGCGCAGACCGGGCAGGACTGGGGCTTCGAGAAGTTCACCCGCCGCGCGATCGACTGGGCGATGGTGGGGGTGGCCGTCGTCGGCGGCCGCGTCGGGCTGGTGAACATGGGCGGGGTCCCGCTGCGGGCCACGGCGACCGAAGAGGCACTGGCCTCGGGGGCGTCCGTCGCCGACGCGGCGGCGCTGGCGGCGGAGGGGACTTCGCCTCCGGACGAGCCCCACGCGACAGCCGAATACCGCCGCCACCTGGCGCGGGTGCTGACCCGCCGTGCGCTGACCCGCTGACGGCCTTCGCGATCACCGGCGTCTCGCGTGGCGCCGGTGATCGCGACGGCCGATTCCCGCCAGCGGCCCGGCGTGCCGGGGCGGCAGGATCAAGGGTGTGAAGACGGAAACCCTTGCGCACACGGCCATCGAGCCCGGCATCCTGTACTTCGGCACCCCGGTCGTCCTGATCTCCAGCGAGAACGAGGACGGCTCGGCCAACCTGGCCCCGATGTCGTCGGCGTTCTGGCTCGGCTGGCGCGCGATGCTCGGGCTCGGCGCCCGGTCCAAGACCACCCAGAACCTGTTGCGCACGCGTGAGTGCGTGCTGAACCTGCCTTCGGACGCGCTGGCCGCGGCGGTCGACCGGTTGGCGTTGACCACGGGTTCGGATCCGGTTCCGCCGGGGAAGGTGAAGCGCGGTTATTTCCACGTTTCCGAAAAGTTCTCGCGGGCCGGGTTGACTCCTGTTCCTTCCGAGACGGTCGCTCCTCCTCGGGTTGCCGAGTGTCCCGTTGCGATGGAGGCCGTGGTCGAGGCCGTGCACCCGGTTGCCGATGAGGATTCGGCGCAGCGTGGTGGGATCGTCGCCATCGAGGTGCGGGTTCAGCGGGTGTTCGTCCATGATGACATCCGGGTTCCGGGGAGTCCCGACCGCATCGATCCGGATGCGTGGCGGCCTTTGATCATGAGTTTTCAGAAGCTTTACGGGTTGGGGTCGCAGGTTCATCCTTCTACTTTGGCTCGGATTCCTGAGCGGCTTTATCGGGGGCCGGATATTGATCGGGCTCGGGCTGTTTCCGGGGTTCGTGGTTGAGTTTTCAAGATGCGGCTTCGCCGGGCGTGGGAAATCGGCGCTTCCTGTTCTTGCTTCCCGCTCGGTGCGGGAGCGCCGATTCCCCACGCAACGGTGTCCCTGCCGCTCTTGGTCTGGATCATCCTTTCGTGTGATGAACATGCGTGCGACTGCCGGTAATCTTGGTGTGTGGACAGTGAAGCGGTGTGGAAAGCGGATGCGGTGGCCCTGGCCGACCGCATCTCGACACTGCTCACTGTTGTTCGGTCTGCTGAGGCTGAGATCGGTTCTCTGCTCGTGGAAATCGAGTCGCGCGGGGTTATGGAACTGTTCGGCTACCGGTCTGTTGCGCGGTTGTTCGAGCATCTCGCTGATGTTCCCAAGGCTGCCGCCGAGAACGTGGTCGAGCGAGCCCGAGCCCTCACGCCGAGCCGTAATCTCGACGGCACTCCCATTCCGGCTGTCGCTCCCGCCACCGGCGCTGCCGCGTTGGACGGCCGGTTGAGCACTCCGATGATCGACACCATCGTCGGTGTCATGACGCAAGTTCCGCCCGAGTACCGCGATAACGCCGAACGAGACTTGCTGTCCTTCGCCGAAGAAGCTGGACACAAGCAGGTCGCCGCACTGGGCGCCCGCATCCTCGCCCACCTCGACCCCGACGGCACCGAACCCGACACCACCGAACCGGCCACCCCCAGCCGCGAGCTGTCGTTGCGCCGCAAAAGAACCGGGGTGTGGGAACTTCAGGGCCGGTTCGATGACGAGACCGGCGCCCGCGCCAGTGCCCTGCTGGACTCTCTGGCCGAGCGCCGCAGAGCCGACGATGGTCCCGACTTCCGTTCCCCGCAGGAACGTTACGGCGATGCCTTCTCCGACGCGATCGACTTGGCCTTGAATTCCCCGGACTTGCCGATGCAGGCGGGTGAACGGGCGCACGTGATGGTCGCGGTCTCGTTGGAGGACTTGAAGTCTGGTGTCGGTCAGGCGACGTTGGGTGATACCGGCCGCATCTCGGCGGCCGAGGCCCGGATCCATGCCTGCGACTGCCAGATCATCCCCGCTGTCCTGGGTGGCAAGGGGGAGCCCCTCGACCTCGGTCGTCTCCGGCGGTTGGTCTCACCCGGACTTCGCCGGGCGTTGTACTTGCGCGACCGTGGGTGTGCTTTCCCCGGTTGTCATCGGCCGCCCCGGCTCTGCCAGGGGCACCATATCCGGCATTGGGCTGATGGCGGGCCGACCGAGCTGGGCAACCTGGTGCTGATGTGCGGGCACCACCATCGGTTGCTGCACCGTTCCGGTTGGCAGGTCCGCATCGCCGCCGATGGACTACCCGAGTTCTTTCCGCCGGTGTTCTTGGACAGGCGCCGAAAACCCCGGCGCAACAACCTCCACGAGCCACTACCGTTCGCAGCCTGACCAGCCGAAGAGGGGAAAGACCCGCAGCCACCGGCTCCGGCCTGCACCCACGCCCGGAACATCACCGGACCGGACGTTCCCAAACCAACTCTGCATGCGCGACCGCCGCCGCTCTCGCAGCCCCGCGCGAGCTTGCCGATCCGGAGCGCCGGACAGCCAGCACGTCTCGAACATCACGTGAGCTCGTCGTACCTCCGGGGCACCGCGCGAGTCCGCCGCACATCCGGCCGCATCAGCCTGACGTCTCAAGTGCTCAAAGCTGTCGGCGATGCCCTCGTCAGCCCGATCCCTTGGTGTCCAGTCGTCCTCGTCGGGTGCCGTCCTGAGTGCCGTTCGTCGGCCACCTCTGCGCTCGAAGTCGCCGGCGATGGTTCCCGACCCTGCTCTCATCCGCCGGCCCCATGCCGCGGGCCGCCCTCGCTGCCGCCACCCGAACCGGCAGCTGCCGGCCCTCGGCTCACGTCGCGTCGAGCCGGCTGAGCAGTGGTGCCAATGTCTTGATCCCCGCCGTCACCGCCGCCCTTCCCTTCGCCGAACTGATCAGCGGTTGCTGTGTCATCAGCACCACGACATACCGCTCAGCCACCACCCCGGTCGTGTTCAGCACCAGGGCGTTCCGCAGGATCATCCACCCCTGCTTGATCTGCCACGGACGGCCCGGCAGCCCGTCCGGGATGCCGAAGTACTGGTCCCAGCCGTCGTCGGCCGGGTTGCGGGCGTTGCCCAGGGCTGCCAGCAAGGGTGCCGCCACCTCGTCCGGGATCACGTCCGACAGGTACTCGTACGCCGCCGGCACGTCGCTTGCGCTCGTCTTCGCCAGTCCCCACTGGGTCGGGTCCGTCGGCGGGGTCGTGTGGGACAGCCCGATCAGGGCGGCCGTGCGGGTCACGATCGCCGTGCCTCCGTTCTGCTCCCAGAATGCCGATGCGAGCGCGTCGTTGCTGCCCTCCAGCATGTCGGTCAGGTCCTCGACCGCGTCCGCGTCCGGGAGGGCCCACGTCCCCGTCGAGTGGACCTCGTCGATCGCGATCAGCAGCTTGACCACCGATGCCGTGCAGTACGGGCGGTCCGCGTCGAGGGAGGCCAGCTCCTTCCCGGACTCCCGGTCGTACAGGACGAATCCGACACTCGTGCCGGGAGACGCCGCCGTCACCGCGTCGCCGACTTCGCGGGCCACCGACGACAGGTCGGGGTGGGGGATCTCGGACGTCGATGCCACCGGGCTGATCGCCGTGTCCTCCGGCGAAACCGAGGCCGGTGGCGGGCCGGCCGTCGCCGCCACCGGTTTCCCGCGGTGCCCGTCGACCGCGACCACCATTCCGGCCGTCAGGGCGGCCGCCGCCAGCCCCGCGCCCGCCAAAGCCCAGCGGATCCGTCTTCCCATGCCTGGCCAACGCCCAGTGCGGCCCGATCGACCTGTCGTTTCGCTGTGTCTTGCTGTGCGGATGCTGTGGTCCTGACAGGGCTGTGGTCCGAAGACTGGGACAGCGTCAGCCGAGGCGTAGCGTCACGTCGTGAGCGACTTGAAGATTCTGGTGGTGGGTGCCGGCGCGACCGGCGGGTACTTCGGCGGACGGCTGCTGCAGGCGGGCCGGGACGTCACCTTCCTCGTCCGGCCGGGCCGGGCGAAGCTGCTGCGGGACCGCGGGCTGCGGATCACCGGCCTCGGCGAGGACACGGTCCTCGAACCGCCGCTCGTCGAGACCGGGGCCCTCGACCGGACCTACGACCTCGTGCTGCTGGCCGTCAAGGCGACCGGTCTCACCTCGGCCATCGACGATTTCGCCCCCGCCGTCGGACCCGGCACCCTGATCCTCCCGTTCCTCAACGGCTTCGCGCACCTCGACGCCCTCGACGCGCGGTTCGGCAAGGACGCGGTCCTCGGCGGGGTCGCCAAGGTGCAGACCACGATCGACGACGACGGCGCCGTCCGGCGGCTCGGCCCGCTGCAGAGCCTGGCCTACGGTGCCCGCACGGATCCCGCGCCGGACCGGCTGGCCGACGTCGACGCCGCCCTGCGCGACGCCGGGTTCACCGCCGCCCTCGACGAGCGGATCACCGAGTCGATGTGGGCGAAATGGGTGTTCATCGCGGCGATCGGCGCGGTGAACAGCCTGATGCGCGCCACGATCGGCGACGTCGTCGCCCTGCCCGGCGGCCCGGAATTCGCCGAAGCCGTCGTCGCGGAGGCGGCCGCTGTCGCCGAGGCCGCCGGGTACCCGCTTCCCGCCGCCGACCTCGCGGCGACCCGCAGGACCGTCACCGACCCCGGGACGGGTGGATCTTCCCTGTACCGCGACCTGCTCGGCGGTCACCCGGTCGAGGGGGAGCAGATCTTCGGCGATCTCACCGCGCGTGCCCGTGAGCTGGGCGTTGCCGTGCCGGTTCTCGATCTCGTCACCCTGCAGCTGCGCGTGCACCAGCACCGCATCGGGTGATCCGGTCACCGAGCGCGCTTTGCCCGCGCAGTCCAGGGATCGTGGTCTTTCGGGCACCCGCGTGGCGGTGCCGACGCGGGGTCCGCGGGCACTGCTAACCTTCGGCAGGAAAGTTGCTTGAGGGTTTGACGAACGATGCAGCGAGGGGAAATGGCGGACAGGTTCGAGTTCGTCCTTGAGGTCGTCGAAGCCCTCGTCGTCGGCAGGGCGACCGGTGGCGACGTCCGGCGCTACCCGTTGCGCGCGGGCAACCTCCCGGCGGACCCGGTGCGGTTCGTGCGGGTCGCGCGCCAGGTCTACGACGCGCTCGAGGAGCGGCGGCTGTCGGTTTCGGGCGAGCTGCACCCCGGGGTGCGGACGGCGTTCGAGCTGCTGGCCGAGCCGCGGGTTTCGGTTGCCGTGAGCGGGATCGACGGCCTCGGCGCCGACGTCGCCGTGCTGGTGGTCACCGACGGCGCCCAGGCACTCGGCATCACCCAGGCCCCCGACACCGACGAGCTGCTGTTCTCGCTGTTCGCCGACGAGGACCTGGTCGAGGTCGTCACCGGCGTGCTGCCGCCGGCCCCGGCCGCGACCACCGGCAAGCACGTCGTGCACCGCGCCGCCGGGCGCGAGGTCTCGGCCATGACGGCGAAGCGGATCGCGGACGCCGAGTTCGACGAAGAAGAGACCGACGCCTTCGGCATGATCGAGGTCAAGGCCGTGGTGCGGCCGGGCCGCCGGCCGCCGGCGCCGAAGCCGTCGGACGTCGCGGTGCTCGAGCGGGTGCTGGCCGAACCGCGGCTGGGTGGCGGCCACATCGCCGTCACCGCGCAGAGCCGCCGCGGCGAGCGGCTCGCGGGCGAACCGCTGAGCTGGCTGGACACCGCCGACGGCCGCTACCTGGTGCACACCAAGACCGGCGAGGCCGGCGAGCTGACGGCGCAGTACGTACCGGCCGGCCGTGCCGACCTCGCGCGCGCGATCCGCGAAGCGATCGCCGCCGTCTACTGACCGGGAAGGAACAGCTTCTGATGACGGAAGAGACCGAGGCGGCGGCCCAGGCTCTCCAGGCGACGATGCAGCTGCAGTCCGCCACGACGCCCGAGACCAAGGCGCTGGCCGCCGTCCGCGTCGGCCTCGCCGGCGCCCAGCTGAAGCGGCTCGCCCAGTCCGGCGGTTTCGCCATCGACGACACCACTGGCAACCAGCTGATCGAGGCCCTCGAGGGCGTGCTCGAGACCCTGGAGCAGCGCTGGGCGAACCTCCAGCGGCTGCACGACGCGCCCGCGATGAGCCGGACCGCGACCGGCCAGTGGGTCTCCGCGCACATGGTCAGCACCGCGGCCGACGAGCACGGCCTGGTCACCCAGCTGCAGGCCGCGCGGCAGGAGTTCCCGACCTACATCGAAGCCATCAAGCTGGCGAAGCAGAACTACAAGTCCCGGGAAGAGACCACGCGTACGACGCTGACCTCGCTCCCGACCGCCGACCAGAGCTGAGGGAGACCGTGGCACCCACCGCCGAGTCCGTCTCGGACCCGTCGTCCCCGGACTACAACCCGCGCAGTCCGCTCTACGACGTGACCGCCGATTCGTCGTCCAAGTACTACGTCGGGCCGCTGAAGACGGACAACACCCCCTCGGGTGACGAGATCCGCGCGATGGCCACCCAGCAGATCGACGACGAGATCCGGGCCGGCTGGCTCGGCCCGGCCGTCGACCCGGTGCTGCGCGACAAGAAGATCCAGGAGCTCTACCAGCAGCACCTCGACGACGCCAAGCACGGCCTCGACGAGGGCCTCACCATGCGTGAGAACGGCGGGGCGCCGCGCACGCTGTGGAGCAACGCGAGCCACGAGCAGATGAACGACGCCATCACGCAGGACGCCAACCCGGCGACCGTCGCGGAGACCTCGGAGGAGTGGGTCGCGGTCGGCAACGACCTGGGCACCCACCAGAAGACCCTGGGCGACGCGATCAACGCGAGCACCAGCAACTGGCAGGGCGACGCCGGTGACGCCGTCCGCGAGCACCTCGCCGGTGTCGGCAAGTGGCTGGGCGCGACCGCGCAGGGCGCGACGCTGGCCGGGCGGCAGCAGGAGATCCACTCGCAGGCGCTCAACGAGACCCAGCGGCAGATGGCGGCCAACCCGCCGGTGCAGTTCGACCTGCAGAGCACCAACCAGCGCTTGATGTCGATGACCGACCCGGTGCAGTACGCGGCGGCGGCCGGCGAGGCCATGCAGACCTACCGGGCGCAGACGGCGGCCCGGGACCACGCGGCGCAGATCATGACGCAGTACGACGACACCATCGGCGGCGCGGTCGCCACGCCGAGGTTCCCGGCTCCGCCGAAGCTGCCGTCCGCGACGGCGCGTTCGGCGACCAGCCCGGCTTCGGGCGGCGCCGGCGCCGACGGTGCGCAGCCGCTGATGGCGCGCAGGGCGATGGACCAGGCTTCGGCGCGGATCCCGGCCGAAGGGACCACGAGCGGTCTCGACGGCGTGAACGGTCCGGGCGGTTCGGGCGCGGGGGCGCCCGGCTCCGGCATCCCGGGTTCGGGCATCCCTGGCGACGGCTCGGGCGCCGGTGGCTCCGGGTTCTCCGGCAGCGGTATCCCCGGCGGCGGTTCCGGCGCGGGCGGTTCCGGGTTCTCCGGTGCGGGCATCCCGGCGGCGTCGGGCGGCGGTGGCGCAGGCGGCGCGGGCGCCGGTGGCTCGGGCTTCTCGGGAGCAGGCATCCCGGAGATTCCTGGCGGCGGCAGCTTCAGCGGCGCCGGCATCCCCGGCTCGTCGATGCCGGTCGGCGGCGACTCGACGACGTCCTCGGGCTTCACGCCGTCCGGCATCCCCGGCGGCGGGGGCCCGGGCGGCGGCAGCGGCTTCACCCCGGGCTCGATCCCGGGCATCCCGGACACCTCGGGTGGCGGTGGCGGCGGTATCCGCGGCGGCGGCATCCCCGGCTTCACCTCGCCTGGCATCGACCCGATCACCGGCCTGCCCACCGGCACCGGCCCGGGCGGCATCCCCGGCGGCGGCATCGGCACCGGCAAGATGCCGACGATCGGCCGCGGCGGCGGGATCAACGGCGAAAGCATCGCGAGCCGGCTCGGCGGCATCGGCGGCGGTGGCGCCGGGGGCGGGTCCCTCGGCGGGATCGGCGGCGGTGGTTCGGGTGCCGGCGGCGTCGGTGGCGGCGTGCGCGGTACGGGCGCGGGCAGCCTGGGCGGCGGGGCCGCGTCGGGTGCGGCCGCGGAAGCGGAAGCGGCCGCGATGCGGAACGCGGGCGGAGCCGGCAAGGCCGGCGCGGCGGGCAGCCCGGGCATGGGCGGCATGGGTGCCGGCGCCCGCGGCGGCAAGAAGGAAGACGACAAGGAACACAAGGCGGCCGACTACCTCGAGAGCGACGACCCGAACTTCTTCGCGGGCGAAGAAGCGGTGGCGCCTCCGGTGATCGGCGACTGGAAGAACCAGGATTGGAAGTGAGCGCATGACGGCCGGCGGCTTCGAGGTCGAGCCGGACGACCTGGTCGCGCACGCGAGTCACGTCGAGAGCCTGGTGGACCGGCTCACCACGGCGGCTTCCGCGGCGGACACGGCGATGTCGGACCACGCCTACGGGCTGCTTTGCGCGTTCCTCCCGCCGATCATCCGGCCCACGGGTGAGCAGGCGAAGGAGGCGCTGACCGCGTCGACCGAGGGGGTGCGCGGGCTCGCCGACAACGTCAAGACCGCCGCCCAGTCCTACCGCGACGGTGAAGAGGGCAACGCCCAGCCGTTCGAACGGCAGCTGAGTGCCGCACCGCGCACGGCGGAAGCGGGGGTCCGGGCATGACGGGCCCGAACGGCCTGGGGGACCTGATCCGGGACCCCGACGAGGCGATCCGCCGGATGGACGACTGGGCGGCCGGGTTCGCGGCGAAGGCGCAGCGCTACCAGGCTGCGCAGGAGCAGACCGAACGGCTGCGGCTGACCGCGAGCAGCGGGGACGGCGCGGTCAGCGTCACGGTCGGCGCCGACGGCACGGTCACCGACCTGACGTTCAGCAACAAGGTCAAGTCCTTCCCCCTGGACGAGCTGTCCCGGACGATCCTGACGACGATGCGCCGGGCCCAGTCCGGCATCGCCGAGCGGGTGGCCGGGGTGATGACCGAGCAGCTCGGCGACGAGGACCGCGAGACCCGCACGGCGCTGCTCGACACGCTGCGCGGCCGGTTCCCCGACCCGGACGAGCCGGACGACGCGCCGCCGCCCGCGGAACCGGGCCCGGTTCCGCCGTCCCCGGCAGGCGGTGCCGCGGTTCCGCCGGCCCCGCAGGCTTCGCCGCCGCCGCGGCGGCGTACGGACCCGGACGAGGACGACAACAACCCGTGGTGACCCGGCCCGCGGCCGGCAGGCAGCCCGCACGCTGAGCACCCTGCTGGTCGCGGCCGAGGCCCGGCCGGGCGACGGCGCTCGACAGACGGCGCCCGGGGGTCGACACTGAGCCGATGACCGGCCTGATCACCGGAAGCCGTGTCCGCCTGCGCCCCGCCGCAGCCGCGGACGCCGCCCGGTTCGAGGAGATCCTGTCGCACCCGGACGTCGCCCGGTGGTGGGCGGACGCCGAGGAACCGGTGGCCGCCCAGGTGTCCTACCTGCTGGACCCCGACGAGGACACCACGACCTACGCCATCGAGCACGAGGATGTCGTCGTGGGCATCGAGCTGGCCTTCGAGGAGGCCGACCCGCAGTACCGGCACGCGGGCATCGACATCGCGGTCCACCCGGACTGGCAGGGCCGCGGTCTCGGGTCGGACGCGATCCGGACGCTGGCCGAGCACCTGTTCACCGTGCGTGGCCACCACCGGCTGGTGATCGATCCCGCCGCGGACAACAAGTCCGCGATCCAGCTGTACCAGTCACTCGGCTTCCAGCCGGTCGGCACGATGCGCTCCTACGAGCGCGGTCCGGACGGCAGCTGGCACGACGGGCTGCTGATGGACCTGCTGGCCGAAGACCTCGTCCCGGTGCTCGCCGGCTCCTGAGCGCGTCGGCCACGGGCGAAGCGGCCCGGCAGCTGCGGCGGGTCGCCGTGGCGAGCGCGATCGGGCCGCAGCCGGCGTTGTTCGCGGAGCTGTTCGAGCCGCGGTACCGCTACAGCGGCGCGTCGTTCTCCTACGCCGTCGGCGCGGTGCTGGGCGGCGGGTTCGCGCCGCTGATCGCGACGGCGTTGCAGACCTCCACGGGGACTTCGCTTTCGGTTTCGCTCTACCTCGTCGCCGTGGCGCTGGTGAGCCTGGTAGCGGTGCTGTTCATCCCGCGGGATCAGAGCCGGTCGAGCCGGACCACGGCGGCCATCCGCTCGTAACCCGCGTCGCCCGGGTGGAGGTGGTCGCCCGAGTCGTACGCGGGGAGCATCCGGAGCGGGTCGGCCGGGTCGCGGACGGCGGCGTCGAAGTCGATCACGCCGTCGAAGACGCCGCTGGTGCGGATGAACGTGTTCACCGCCGTGCGGGTCGCCTCCAGGGTTTCGTCGTAGACGCGCCAGCCCTTGAACGGCGTGAGCGTGCCGCCGAGGACGCGGATGCCGCGGGCGTGCGCCTGCGTCACCAGCTGGCGGTAGGCCGAGGTGATCGCGTTCGGGTCGGTCTGGTGCGGGTCCTGCTGGATGTCGTTGATGCCTTCCAGCACGATCAGCGTCCGCACGCCGCCGACGCTCAGCACGTCGCGGTCGAAGCGGGACAACGCGTTCTGGCCGGCGCCCGACCCGGGCACGTCGAGCAGCAGCCGGTTGGCGCTGATGCCCGCGTTGAGCACGCCGAACCGGCCGTGCAGCCGGTCGGCGAGGTAGTCCGGCCAGCGGTGGTTGGCCCCGGCGACCGAGCCGACGCCGTCGGTGATCGAATCGCCGAGGGTGACGATCGATGCCTCGGCGCCGCCCTGGACGTCGACGCCGGAGACGTAGTGCCACACCGACGTCTGCTCGGTGTAGGGCGCGCCCGACTCGTTGCCGGCGAAGTCGCCCGCGCGGGTGAAGTACGACGTCTGCGAGGCGGCCGGGTGGTAGGTGACGGGCCCGGACTTCGTGGGCACGTAGGTCGTGACGAGCAGGTTGGCGTCGGCCGGCACCCGCAGGCCCACCGGGTCGCTCAGGGCTTCGGCGCCCGCCGGGACGACGACGCTCGGCGCGCCGCCGAAGGTCAGCGACCGCAGCGTGCCGGGCACCGCGTCCGGGCCGGTGCTCTGCACCGCGACGGTGACGTGCCCGAAGGTCAGGGGAGACGCGCCGAAGGCGTTCGACAGGTGGACGCGGGCCCGGCCGCCGCCGGCACTGGTGTGCACGACGTTGCGGATCGAGTAGCCCGGGTAGCCGTCCGGGGTGTTGGCCACGGCGGACGCGGGCGAGGTGGCCCACGTGCCGACCCAGCCGCCGACGGCGTGCTCGGCGACCGCCGGGAGAGCGCTTTCGGGGTTCGCGCTGCCGGACGTCGTGAGGATGCCGAACCCCGCCAGAAGTGCCGCGCTCAGAGCCAAAAAGCGTCGCATGCACTCACAGTGGCGTGGCTGCTCCGGGCCAGGGACCGCTGATCAGGTGACCGAAGCGGACAAGATCCCGGACAGTGGGGAGCGGGCCCGTCCGGGATTCTGGGGATGCCGGACGGGCCCGCGCGAGGTGGCCGTTGCCGCGACGGCCGCTCGCCGGAGTGCCCGGTCCCGATCGGGCGGAGGCTGGCCCGGATCGTTGCATCGTGGCGACCCCGGAGGGCGTGTGCGAGACGCCCTCACCCAAAGCACGGTCCCCGGCCCGGGGTGGTTCAGCCCGTTCACGAGGTTTCTCGCCCCGCCGCAGCGAGGGAAACGCGGAAAGCCGTGAATGGCACATCGAGGGACTTCAAGTCCCTCGATGTGCCATTCACGGCTTTCGAGCGGGAGGCTCAGGCTGCGGCGGGGAAACCGCCGCCGAGCGCGCGGTGCCCGGCGTCGGTGAGTTCAGCCGGGGCCCAGTGGTCACGCAGCGGCGTGCCGATCGCGCGGATCAGCCCGGCGCGGGCGAGGTCGTGGGCGGTGTTCTGGTCGCAGCACGGCAACCCGTCCACGCGGAGGTCGGGTTCACAGCTGCAGCGGAGCTCGGCGCGTCCTTCGCCGACCGCCTTGAGCATGGCGATCGCGCGACGGCTCAGCGCGTTCGGGTAGGTGGACATCGTCTGGCCTTTCGACGCGGCTGGTGGTGGCGGCGAGTTGCTGCAGCTCGTTACCCAGAACAACGGGTCGGACGCGAGCCCGGTTCACTTCGATCGCTCCGGTTGGCCTCTTGACAGCGGAAGGCACAACGAGCAGGGTCATTCATCGGATGAATCAGCTCCGCCAACGACAGCTCGACCCAACTGGGGCCGAACTCTGCCGTCATTCCGCCGTAGTCATCCGATCCCTGGAGGTTCAGTGACGACCTTCCCTCGCCGTCAAGCCCTCGGCATCGCCCTGGGTGGCGCCGTGGCGCTCAGCGTGGCCGGCCGGACACCCGCCGGTGCGGCCGGGCCCGTGGACGCCGCCCCGGACGGCCCCGGTACCCCGATCGTCCCGCCCCCGCCGCCCGTCCCGGTCGCGCTCGACGCCTGGTTCTCGAACGACGGCATCGACAGCGCGTCGGCCACCGGCGGCGACTTCGACGGCTCCGGCTACACCTTCCCGGCCGAGCACCTGCCCGCCGGGCAGACCGCCACCGTCGGCGGCGTCCCGTTCAAGCTCGGCTCCGCGGCCGCCGGCGCCAAGAACAACATCGCCGCCACCGGCCAGACGATCGACCTGCCGAAGGGGCGGTACTTCGTCGCCTACTTCCTGGTCGCCGCCAGCTACGGCGCCACCGGCGGCGCCGCCACCGTGCACTACGCCGACGGCACCACGAGCACCGGTTCCCTCTCCGGTCCCGACTGGTACACCGGCACCGGCGCCCTGGTTTCGCCGTTCCGCTACGCGCCCGGCGGTGTCGTCGACAGCAACCCCGTTTCCCTGGCCACCGGCCAGGTCTGGGTCGACCCGGCCCGCGACGCCGTCGCGCTGACCCTGCCCACCACGGCCACGCCGGCGCCGAACGTCTCCAGCCTGCACGTCTTCGCGCTCACCCTGCAGCCGGTGGCCGCCGGCCGTTCGGCGCTGATCCTCGACGGCCGCTCGACGGCCAACCTGCTGACCGACGGCGGCCCGCAGGCGGCCGAGGCGACCGTCGTGAACGCGGGAACGGTGTGGCTCGGGGCCGGTGACAAGGTCAGCGTCACCGTCGACGTCCCCGGTGGCCGGACGACCGTGCCGGCGACCATCCGCGCGCTGGCGCCGGGGGAGCAGGCGACGGTCCGGCTCGGGCTCGCGCCGAACGCGTCCGTGCCGCCCGGAACCACCACGAACGGCCAGGTCCGCGTCACGGCCGGGCGGGGCACCCTCGCCACCCAGCAGGTCCCGATCACCCTCGGCGTCCCGGACTTCCGGCCGACCGACGCCTCGCTGTCGACGCACCGTGCGCCGTATTGGTTCACCGACAGCAAGTTCGGCATCTTCATCCACTGGGGCGTGTACGCCGTGCCCGCGTGGGCGCCGGTCGGGCAGCAGTACGCGGAGTGGTACTGGCAGAACCAGCAGGACCCGAACGGCGCGACCTACGCCTACCACAAGGAGAAGTACGGCGAGGACTTCGCCTACGACGACTTCATCCCGATGTTCACCGCGGCGAAGTTCGACCCGCGCACCTGGCTGAAGCTCATCGCGGACGCGGGCGCCGAGTACTACGTCCTGACGTCGAAGCACCACGACGGCTTCGCGTTGTGGGACACCGAGGTCAGCGACCGCAACTCCGTGAAGCTCGGCCCGAAGCGCAACATCATCGCCGAGCTGTTCGCGGCGTCCCGGAAGTACACCCCGCAGCTGCGCAACGGCCTGTACTTCTCGCTGCCGGAGTGGTTCAACCCGGACAACCCGTGGATGGGCCACGCGCCGCGCAACCCGTACACCGGCGCGCCACTGCCCTACACCGGGTACACCGCCGGGAAGGACTTCGTCCGCGACTACCAGGCGCCGCAGGTCCTCGAGCTGATCTCGGAGTTCGACCCGGACGTGCTGTGGTTCGACATCGGCGGCGTCAACGACAGCCGGACCGTGCTCACCGAGTACTTCAACCACGCGAAGAACCGCAAGCGGCCCAAGGACGTCACCTACAACGACCGCGGCGGCATCCCCGACCACGACTTCACGACGCCGGAGTACACGACGTACCCGAACACCGTGGTGGCGAAGTGGGAGGCGAGCCGCGGCCTCGACCCGTTCTCCTACGGCTACAACCGCGCGACCCCCGACGACCGGTACATGACGGCGGAGGAGGTCGTCCGGACGCTCGTCGACATCGTGTCGAAGAACGGCAACTTCCTGCTCGACATCGGCCCGGACTTCGACGGCACCATCCCGGACGTCATGCAGAAGCACCTGCGCGACGCGGGCGCGTGGCTGAAGGTCAACGGCGAGGCGATCTACGGCACGACGTACTGGTCGCGGATGGCTCAGCTCGGCGACCTGCGGTTCACGGTCAAGCAGAACGAGGCCTTCTACGTGCACTCACTGGTGGCACCGGGCAGCAGGCTGGTGGTCGACGCGCCGGTCCCGATCCGCGCCGGGGACCGGGTGAGCCTGCTCGGGTACCGCGGGAACCTGCACTGGACGGTGGAGAACGGCTCGCTGGTCGTCGACGTCCCGGCCGCGGCCCGGCAGGCGGGCCGCTTCGCCTGGGTGTTCAAGATCGCCTGGAGTTGAGCTGTGTCCTCTTAAAGATCGGCGTTCTTGCCGATGTACAGCTCCGCGAACGCCGCCGCGGCCGCGGGCGAACCCAGCAGGCGGCGCATCCGGGCTTCCGCGATGCGCGCCGCGAACGGGTTCTCGCCCGCGGCCGCGGTGTTGTGGAAGATGTCCGACAGCCACAGCGAAAACTCCTGGTACTGCCACACCAGCGGCAGGCACGCGGCGGAGTACCCGGCCAGCCGCGTGGGATCGCCCGCGTAGTGCGCTTGGTAGGCCTCGGCGAGCAGGAACGCGTCGTGCAGGGCGAGGTTCATGCCCTTCGCCGCGATCGGCGCGACGAGGTGCGCCGACTCGCCCGCCAGGTGCAGCCGGCCGTGGGACATCGGCTCCACGACGTAGTTGTGCATGTCGAGGATCCGCTTCTCGATCAGCTTGCCCTCGATGATCGGGCCGTCCGGCACCGCCAGCCGGGCCTGCAGCTCCGTCCAGACGCGCTCGTCGGGCCAGTCCGCCTCGGTTTCGCCCGCCGCGGTCTGCAGGTAGAACCGCGTCACCGTCGGCGTGCGGGCCATGTGCGCGCCGAACCCGCGCGGGTGGATGCCGAACAGCACCCCGTCGGCGGACGGCGGTGCCTCCGCGAGCAGGGCCAGCCGGCCGATTCCGTAGTCGTGGCGGGACTTCACGGTGGATTCCGGTGGCAGGTAGCCCTGAGAGACGCCGCGCGCGCCGTCGCAGCCGGCGATGAAGTCGCAGTCGACCCGGTGCTCGCCGTCGGCGGTCCGGAACGTGACGGCGGGCGTCTCCGACGTCAGGCCGTGCAGCCGGACGTCGGAGACCTCGAAGACCGCTTCGCCACCCGCGCCGGTGTACTGCGCGACCAGGTCGGTGACCAGGAGCTGTTGCGGGTACACGAAATGCCGTTGTCCGGTGACGTCGCCGTAGCGGAAGGCGTGCCGCCGCCCGGCGAACCGGAACTCGAACTTCTCGTGCCGCGGCGCCTTCGCGACGAGCTGCTCGCCGAGCCCGCGCTGGTCGAGCCCGTGGACGGCCCATTCCTCGATGAACCCGGCCCGCGGCCGCTGCTCGATGAACGCCCGGCTTTCCTGCTCCAGCAGCACACAGCCGATCCCCGCACGCTGCAGGAGGTTCGCCACCGTGAGTCCGGCCGGGCCCGCCCCCACCACGGCCACCGCCGTGCGCCTCGCCACCATGCGCCCGAGGGTAGCGCGAACCGGGCAAACCGCTCAGTAGCTGTTCCTGTCAGTAGAACCGGCGCAGGACCGGCCACGCCGTCGACCACGGCTCGGTCAATGTGCACAGCGAGAGCGCGACGCCTTCTTCGTCGTCGTCGACGCCTTCGGCGTTGTGGTGCTTGGCCACCACGCGGCACCCGGTGATCAGCCGCGAGGCGGGCGAGCCGCGGTCGATGCCGCCGACCAGCAGCACCGGGCCGACCAGGCGGTCCGGCGGCGGGCCCCAGTCGGCGTAGGACATGTGCGGCGAGTACGGCTGCGGCAGGCCGCGCGCGGGTCCGTAGTGCTCGATCGCGCCGGCTTCGCCGTAGTTCCCGGTGACGATCACCGCGGTGTCCCGCTCGGTGGCCGGGATCCGCGCCCACGCCCCGGCGACCGTGTCGGCGAACTCCGGCCAGCCGACCTGCTCGCCGGGTTCCTTGTTGACCGCCAGAAGCGGGCCGTCGAGGGCCGAGGCCGGGACCACCGGGAGACCGGTGAGGACGGACACGGCCACGCACACCGCGGCCACCACGCCGGTCAGCACCCGCCGCGTGGTCCCGGCGCGGGCCAGCCACCGCAGCGCCGGCTCCGCGCCGAGCGCCACCAGCGGCAGCAGCAACGGCACGGAGTAGTACGGCTTTCCGCCCACGATCAGGAGCTCGACGCAGACCACCGGGTAGGCGATCGCCAGCGCGCGGGCCCACCGGAGAGCCGGGTCGTGCCACGGCCGCACGAGCCCGGCGATCCACACGGGCACCAGCACGGGGGAGAGCAACACCAGCTGCATCGGCACGAACAGCACGCGGTTCTCGCCGCCGTCGTCCTCGCTGATCCCGCCGGCCACGGTGAGCATCGGCCAGCCGTGCGACGCCTGCCAGACCACGACCGGCGCGGCGAGCACGGCGGCGATCCCGATCCCGGCCGCGAGCCACCACGTCCGCAGCACCCGGCGCGGCCCGGCGATGGCCACACCGACACCGAGCCCGGACAGCAGGAGCAGGACGAGCCACTTGTTCGCCATGCCGAGCCCGGCGGCGGCACCGACGGCGAGCCACCACCGGCCGTCACCGGTGCGCAGGAGCTTCAGGCCGAACAACGCGATCAGCGACCACAGCAGCACGTCCGCCGAGTTGGTGGCCAGCATGTGCGACACGGCCAGGACGTACGCCGAGAGCGCCGTCGCGAGCGCGGTGAACAGCTGCGCGCCGCGGCCGCCGCCGAACTCGCGGGCCATCAGCGCGACGACCACCACCGTCGCCATGCCGAGCAGGGTCGCGGCGACGCGCAGGCCGGTCGGCGTTTCGCCGAACACGGCCGTGGACGCGCGCGCGAGCCACGGCGTGATCGGCGGGTTGTCGACGTAGCCCCAGTCGGGCCGCCGGCCCGCCGCGACGAAGTACAGCTCGTCGCGGTGGAAGCCGTAGCGGCCGGACAGCGCGGTCAGGATCACCGCCTGTGCGGCGACGACGATGCCCACGCCCGTCGCGGCGAACCGCGGCAGCGGTGCCGACCGGGCCTCTGGCCCGGACCCCTGAAAAGCTCGCGTTCGACCGGCCCCCATGGCAGTCTCCCCTCGGCGTGCCCGGATCGTACGCCGGTGATCATGCTTCCGGGAGCGCTCCGACGTGTTCGCCGCCGGCGTCCGCCACGAGCTCGGCCAGGGTCTGCGCCCGGCGGATCGGCGTGAACCGGACGTCGCCGCGCTCGGAGACGGTGAACCCGTGCACGGCCGGGCGCGGCAGCGTGTTGTAGGCGTAGTGCGCGCCGAAGTAGTAGGCGCCGGTGTCGTGCGCGACGACGAGGTCGCCCGGCTCCAGCAGCGGCAGCGGCCGTTCGCGGGCGAGGAGGTCGCCGGCGAAGCAGAGCGGCCCGGCGACGTCCTGGGGCACCGCCGGCCCGGTCTTCGGCTTGCCCGCGGCGTCGAGCGCGGTCAGCCGCAGCGGCCAGTGCTCCGGCTCGAGCACCGTGCGGGCCGCGACCTGCGCACCCGCGTGCGTCACGGCGATGTGGCGGCCGCCCGCGACCTTGGTGTACTCGACGGCGCTGACGAGGAAGCCGTTCTTCGCCAGCAGGGACCGGCCGAACTCGGTGACGAAGGCGTAGCGCCCGTCGGCGAGGGCCGGGACGCGGGCGAGCAGCGTCGCGACGTAGTCGGCGTGCGTCGGGCCCGGGTCCTCGGAGGCGAAGTTCACCGGCAGGCCGCCGCCGAGGTCGAGGCTGGTGACCTGCTGGTACCCGGCCGCGGCGTTGATCTCCTCGGCCAGCTCGTGCACCGCGGCGACGCCGTCGGCCATCAGCTCCGGCGGGCAGCCCTGCGAGCCGACGTGGACGTGCAGCCGGGTGAGCCACGGCCGTCGTGCGAAGGCTTCGGTGATGAGGGCGCGGTTGTCCTGCAAGGGAATGCCGAACTTCGACGCCGCGGTGGCGGTGCTCGTGTCACCGATCCGGCCTGCGCCGACCTGGGGGTTGATCCGCAGGCCGAGCACCGAGCGCGGGTGCTGCCCGACGAGTTCGTCGAGGCGGGCGAGCTCCTGGAAGTTGTCGGCGTTGACCGCCGTGCCCTCGGCCACGGCGTGCGCGAGCTCGGCCGTGGTCTTGGCGGGGGAGTCGAGCACGAGCCGCCGGCCGCGGACGCCGGCGGCTTCGGCGACGGCCGTCTCGCCCGGGCTCGCGACCTCGACGTCGACCCCGAGGTCGGCGAGGTACCGCAGGACGGGTGCCAGGCCGCACGCCTTGGCGGCGACGGTGTGCTGGACGCGCCCGAGCGGTGCGAACGCCTTGGTCAGGTCTTCGACGGCTTCGCGGATCCCGGCGAGGTCGACGAAGCCGGCCATCGGGTCGAGGAGGTCGTTCTCCGCCGCGGCGGCGAGGGCGTGGTGCTTGCGGTCGGTGCGGTTCACGTCCCCCAGTCTTGGTCCGCTTCGCGAGGGCGGTCCAAGACTTGATCCTTCTTGATCTATAGGCCCGTCCTATAGTTGCTGGGTGGACCTGCGCCGATGGCACTACTTCGCCGTGCTCGCCGAGGAGATGCACTTCACGCGCGCGGCCGCGCGGCTGTTCGTGTCGCAGCCGTCGCTGAGCCAGCAGATCCGGGCCTTCGAGGCGGAGCTGGGCGTGGCGCTGCTCGATCGTTCGGGCCCGCGCTTCGCGCTGACGGAGGCGGGGCGCGTCGCGGCGGCGGAGGCCCGGGAGCTGCTGGACCGCCTGGACCGGGCGCGCGGCGTGATCGCGGCCGCCGGCCGCGGCGACGCGGGCCGGCTCCGGATCGCGTACACGCGCTCGGCGCCCGGCCCGCTGGCCGGCGACCTGGTGGCGGCGTACCGCGCGCGGCACCCGGACGTCGAGCTGGCGTTGGAGACGGGCTGGACGAGCCTGAACCTGGCCCGCCTGGCGGCGGGCGAGATCGACGTGGGGTTCGTGCGGCCGCCGGTGGTGGCGCCGGGCATCGAGGTGGCGGTGGTGGGCTCGGAGGAGGTGCTGATCGCGGTGCCGTCCGGGCACGCGCTGGCCCGACGGCGCGGGCGGCTGCGCCGGGCGTGGATCGCGGCGGAGCCGGTGGTGTTCTGGCCACGGGAGAACGGCCCCGGCCAGTACGACGCGATCAGCGCGCAGGTCTGGCCGGCCGGGGTGCCGCGGATCGTCCGGGAGGAACCGGAGGACGAGCAGCTGATGCGCGCGGTCGCGGAGGGGGCGGGTATCGCGGCGGTCCCGGAGCACCGGGCGCGCGGGTTGAAGCGTCGTGGCGTGGTGCTGCGGCGGCTGGAGGAACCGGTGCCGCTGATCGATCTGGGGCTGGCCTGGCGGGCGGGGACGGTGGCGCCGGTGGTACGGGCGTTCGTGGACGGCGCTCGCGAGTAGGCAGAGCCTTCGGTGCTGCGCACCGAAGGCGGCCTTGGGTGCGTTGGACGCACCGAAGGCCGCCTTGGGGCGCTCGCCGCACCGCCGTCAGTCGCAGCTCGTCAGGACCGCGTCCGCCACCTCGCCCAGGTGCGCCGCCGCGCTGTGGCCCGCCACCAACCGGTCCGTCAGGTACGCGAACACCAACCGCCTGCCCGGGTCCGCCCAGGCGATGCAGCAATTGCTCCCGTTGTGCCCGAACGTCTCCGGGGTGCTCAGCGTCCCCATCGGGCGGCCAGCCCCGCCGAGCTGGAACCCGTGAGCCCAGCGGATGCGGGTACCGATCGTCCGGTCGACCACCGCGTCTCCGGACGGCCGCCTGGCCTCCGCCACCGCGGCCGGGGCGAACCCGTCCAGCAGCGCCTGGTAGAACCGGGCCAGGTCACGGGCCGTGGTCGAGATGCCGACTGCCGGGATCACCGCCTGGCGGACCGAGGGGCGGTTCACGATCCGGGCCGTCAGCGAGCCGCCGAGGCCGAAGCCGCGGATCGGGACGTGGCGGGGCCACAGCGACGACGGCAGCCCGAGGAACGTGTCGGAAAGGCCCAGCGGGTCCAGCACTTCCGAACGCAGCAGGGCGTCCACCGGGACACCGGACACCCGCCGGACCAGCTCGCCGAGGATGTGGCCGTACACGATCGGCTGGTAAGCCGCGACCGAGCCGGGCTCCCACCGCAGCTGCGCGCGCTCGATCGCCCGGATCGTGCGCGGCCAGTCGGCCATCGTGAGAGCGTCGCCGGCGAAGCCGCGAGCGGTCGCGAAACCGGAACGGTGCGAGAGCACCTGCCGGATCGTCACCGCGCCCTTGCCGCCGCCGGCGAACTCCGGCCAGTAGCGGGCCACGGGTGCGTCCAGCTCCCAGTGCCCGCGCGCCGCCAGCTCGTGCACCAGCAGCGCCACGAACGGCTTGCTCGCCGAGAAGATCCAGAACAGCGCGTCCGGCGGGACGCCGACGCCGATGTCGAGCAGCGGCCGGCCCTCGCGCAGCACGCACAGGCTCGCCCGCGCCCCGCGGGCGCGCACCAGTCCGGCGATGTCCACCACCCGGGCGAGCGTACCCGCGCAGCGTATGCTCGCGGGCGGACAGGAGGGGATTTCCCATGGCAGGCCACGAAATCACCGATCGCATCGCCGACCTGATCGACGAGGAGCACCGGCTGCGCACGGGTGCCCTCCACCACGGCGGGCTGACCTCGGACGAGCGCCGCCGGCTCAAGGACCTGGAACGCCAGCTCGACGCGGCCGTCGACCTCCTGCACCGCCGCCAGGCCCTGGCGGCCTTCGACGACTGACCCCGGAACCGCCGCCGCGTTTGACCCCGCGCCGCGGGGTCAAACGTCGCCGAGTGCCGACCGGACGGCCGCCACCACGTCCGGGTGGCCGAGCGGCAGCGGTGGCGGCACGCGGTCCTCGGGACCTTCGGTGCTCGACGCCACCACCCGCACGTCCGTGCCCGCTTCGCGCAGCTTGGCGACGACGTCGTCGTGCTCGGCCAACCAGGCGTCGTTGGCCTGAGCGGCGTCCCCGGACGGGAGGAAGGCGTCCGACGCCGGGTCGACCAGCAGCAGGTGCGTGGCCGCGCCCGGGTGGCGTTCGACGAGCTGGAGGGCCTCGGCCGCGAAGGGACCGCTCGTCACGACGGCGATCTCCGGGTCGCCGGGCCCGTGGTCGCCCACGAGGTCGTCGGCCTCGGTGAGGGCACCTCCGGCGGGGATCCGGCACCAGAAGATCCCGCGCTGCTCCGCCAAGGGTCGCCAGGTCGCGGGCAGCTCGTCGTGCCGCGCGGCACCGGCCGGGTCGAGCACGATGATCTTGGGTCCGGACGGGTCGCCCGCGGTGACCACGGACGGGCCTTCGGAGCGGGTGGGAGCCGGTTCGGCGGACATGCTTGGTTCCCTTCAGTGCCGGGGGAGTTCGGGGGAGTCGGTGTCGAGCGGCACCGCACCGGAGCGGACGAGTCCCAGCTGGACGGTCTGGCGGCCGGTCAGCCGGTCCAGGACCCAGTCGGTGGCCGTGCGCACGCGGTTCCCGGGCATCGACACGAGGTGGTAGCCGCGGGCCAGTGCCTTCGCCGGGAGACCGGAAAGCGGGATGTGCAACGGGTTCGCCGCGGCGGCGCCGGCACCGAGGTCGACGATGAAGCCGAGGTCGTGGTGCCGGTAGGTGCCGGGGCGGCCGTACCCCAGCGACGCCGCGACGTTGCGCCCGGCGAGCCTCCCCTGCCGCACGGCGTGCTGCGCGGTCATCGCGGTGTACTGGCCGGGCCGGGTGAGGTCGGGCACCGCAGCCGCGTCACCGCAGGCGAAGAGGTCGTCGCGGCCGGGCACGGCGAGCTGCTCGGTGACCACGAGCCTGCCCTTCGCCATCTCGAGCCCCAGCGCCGCCGCCAGCGGGTCCGGCCGCACGCCGACGCACCACACGAGGGTGCGGGTGGGGACCGGCTCACCGTTCGTCAGCGTGACGCCCTTGGCGTCCGCGTGGTCGACCGAGGTCTTCATCAGCACCTCGACTCCGCGTGCGCGCAGCACCTTGTCCGCGGTCTCGCCCAGGTGCCTGCCGAGTTCGGGCAGCACGCGCTCGGCGAGGTCGAGGAGCAGCCAGCGGATCTTCTGCCCGGCCAGCTCGGGGTGGCGCGCGGCGAGGGCGTCGGTGAACGCGGGCCCCTGCGCGGCGACCTCGGTCCCGGTGTAGCCGGCCCCGACGACGACGAACGTGCAGCGGGCGTCGCGTTCGGCCGGGTCGTCGGCCGCGGCGGCCAGTTCGACCTGGCGCGTGATGTGGTCGCGCAGGTACAGCGCTTCGGGCACACCGCGGAACCCGTGCGCGCATTCCGCGACGCCGGGGATCGGCAGGAGCTTGTTGACGCTGCCCGCCGCGAGCACCAGCCGGTCGTACCCGATCCGGTGCTCTTGGTCCTCCGGGTCCGTGTAGGTGACGTGCCGGGCGTCGAGGTCGACGCCGGTCGCTGCGCCGAGCACGAGGCGGACGCCGGGCAGGGTCCCGGGGATCGAGACCGTCACGCGCCGCGGGTCGAGGACCCCGGCCGCCACCTCGGGCAGCAGCGGCAGGTAGAGGAAGTAGTCCGTGGGGTTGAGCACGACCACTTCGACGTCCTCACCGGCCGTCTTCCGCAGGCTCTTGGCCGCGTGGTACCCGGCGAAACCACCGCCGATGATCACGACTCGCATGGATCTCCTTCCGGGCCGGCTGTCCCTTTTCCGGCGGTTACCCGAGGTGGGTGCGGGGAAACCCGCGGGGTTGACCTCTGGGCCCAGGGGCGTACGGTCAGAGGAGTTGGCTGTTGTTCAGAATCAAGTGCTCCGGTCAGCGCCCCTGCACGCTGCGATAGGGAGCGCCATGAACTGCTTTCGCACGATCGACGAGCCGTCCGGCTTGACCTTCACCACCACCGAGCGACCGGGCGGGATTCGCGTGGTCACCTTGGTCGGTGACATCGACGCGGCCACGGTCGAAACTTTCGACGAAGCCCTCGCCACGGGCGAGCGGCTGGTCGTCGACCTGACCCGGGTCGCCTTCCTCAGCTGCGCCGGCGTCCGTTCGCTGCTCGAGGCGAACACCCGCGCCCAGCTCGCCGTCGTCGTCGGCGGCCACGCCGTCGCGCGCTCGCTGGAGGCCACCGGCGCGGACGTGCTGCTGGAGATCCACCCCCGGGTCGGCGCCGCGCTCGCGAACCTGACCCCGGTCCCCGAGCCCGGCCGGGAGGCGTGACCGCCCGGTCCCGCCTCCCGCCGTCCACTGTGGTCAGTCGTCCGGCCAGTCTCCGGTGGCCTTGCGGTAGCCGACGGCACCGGCCCGCTCGGTCGCGGCCTTGACGGCACCGAAGATCGCGCCTTGCACCGCCGCCGCGATGATCACCTGACGCCAGGTGTAGTCGCGGTCGGTGGCGTCGGGCGCGTCCTCTTCGCCGGCCGCGCGCATCCAGACCTGCTTGAAGACCTGGCCGGCGAGCAGGCCGCCGAGCGCGCCCACCGCCCAGCTCAGCGGCTTGTACACGACCTTGTTCACGAGTCGTTCCTCCGTCGCAGGATCAGCCGGATGACGATCAGCAGGCCCAGCACGCCGGCGAAGATCGGCACCGGGTTGCTCCGGACGACGTCGGCGCCCTGGCGGAACTTGACCGCGGTCGGCTCGTTCGTGACGTCGGCCACCTTCGCGGTCGCCTGGTCGAGCTTCTCGTCGACGTTCTCCCTGACCCGGGTCCTCACGTCGAGCTTCTGCCCGAGCGCTTCCAGGGTTTCGGTCAGCTCCTCCCGGGTGGTGTCCCGGTCGAGGCGTGCCTCTTCGGCGTTCTTCGGGAAGTCCCCGCTCATGTGTGCACTCCCTGCTTCACGGTGTCCACGTCCTGGCGGACGCCGCTGATGGCTTCTTCGGGCACCGGTGGCACGCCCTGCGTGACCTCCTTCTTGCCGACCAGCGCGGCGATCCCGGCGATCACGAACAGCGCGACCGCGACGATCACCGCGGCCAGCCAGCCGGGCACGACCAGCGCGAGCGCCAGCACGGCGGCCGCGACCAGGGTGCCGGCGCCGAACAGCGCGAACAGGCCCGCCGCCCCGAACAACCCGGCGCCGAGGCCCATTTTCTTGCCCTTGCGCTGCAGTTCGAAGACCGCGAGCCGCATCTCGTCCCGGACGAGCCGCTTGACTTCGCCGGTCAGGTCCGTCACCAGCTCTCCGACCGAGCGGTCGGCCGCCGGCTTCTTGTTGATTTCTTCGATCACGGAACACCTCCTTGCCTGGCGGCCGTGTACCCGGCCCCGCCCGTGGCCAACCACGCCGGGTTTGACCGGTCCGGCGCGGGGTAGCCGTCGTGTTCCACCACCGACGAGGAGGAGTGCATGAGCACGATCACCGAAATCGTGGACGTGGAAGTCCCCGTTTCGACCGCGTACAACCAGTGGACGCAGTTCGAGGAGTTCCCGCGGTTCATGGAAGGCGTCGAGGAGATCCGCCAGGTCGACGCCACCCACACCCACTGGGTGACCCGGTTCGGTGGCGTGACGCGCGAGTTCGACGCGACGATCACCGAGCAGCACCCCGACGAGCGGGTCGCCTGGACGTCCGACTCCGGTCCGGATCACGCCGGCGTGATCACGTTCCACCGGCTCGACGACGCGCACACCCGGGTGACCGCCCAGATGGACATCGATCCGGAGGGCTTCGCCGAGAACGTCGCCGACAAGCTCGGCATTCTCGACCGCCGGGTCAAGGGCGACATGAAGCGGTTCAAGGAGTTCGTCGAAAAGCGTGGCGGGGAGACCGGCGCCTGGCGCGGTGACGTGGACCGCCCGGGCACGTAGGTAACACGATCGGGTGACACGGCGGGGCGGGTGCCGTCCCGCCGTGTTTCGCGTCCGGGGACGTCGGGTAGGCCGCAGGCATGACTCCCCCCGACGTCCCGGCCGTGGAACTGAACAACGGCGTGCGGATCCCGCAGTTCGGGTTCGGCGTGTTCCAGATCCCGCCCGAGGAGACCGCCCAGGCCGTGCGGACCGCGCTCGAGGCCGGCTACCGCCACATCGACACCGCGCAGATGTACCGGAACGAGGGGGGCGTCGGCGCCGGCGTCGCGGAGTCGGGGATCGCGCGCGAAGACGTGTTCGTCACGACGAAGCTGGCGAACGACGCGCACGGCCACGACAACGCGATCAACGCGCTGGAAGGCAGCCTGCGGCGCCTCGGCTTCGACTACGTCGACCTGTACCTGATCCACTGGCCGTTGCCGCACAAGGACAACTACGTCCGGACCTGGCGGGCCTTCGGGGACATCCTGCGGGCGGGCAAGGCCCGCGCCATCGGCGTCTCGAACTTCCAGCCCGCCCACCTCGACCGGCTCGCCGAGGAGGCCGGCACCGTGCCCGCGGTCAACCAGATCGAGCTGCACCCCGCCCTGCAGCAGACGGAGCTGCGTGCCTACCACCAGGCGCACGGCATCGCGACCGAGGCGTGGAGCCCCCTGGCCCAGGCGGAGGTGCTGGCGGACCCGGTGCTGACCGAGCTGGCCGGGAAGCACGACCGGACGGCCGCGCAGGTGGTGCTGCGCTGGCACCTCCAGCTCGGGAACATCGTCTTCCCGAAGTCGTCGTCGCCGGACCGGATCAAGGAGAACATCGACGTGTTCGGCTTCGAACTCGACGAGGAGGACATGACGGCGATCGGCAAGCTCGACGACGGCCGCCGCACCGGGCCGGACCCGGACACCTTCACGGGGTGACCGCGGCGTTTCCCTGCGCAACCGGCCGGGTACTCACCCGGAGAGGTCCCCCTGGAAGGAGCGTTCGGCATGAGCACCAACGCGTATCTCTCGTTTCTCGTGATCGGGGTGGTGCTGGTCCTGATCGACGGGCAGATCATCTACCGCAGCGGCCGTCGCTACCTTGAGAACTCCTACGGCGACCCGGCGGCGGGCGCGTCGATGACCCGGCTGGTCACGGTCCTGTTCCACCTCGCGACCCTGGGCGTCCTGGCGCTGGTGTCGACCATCGACATCGGCGGCGACCTGACCGGCGTAGTCACCCGCGTGGGTGTCCTGCTGCTGATCCTGGCCCTGGCCCACGGGATCACCCTCGCCGCGCTTTCCCGCATCCGCGGTGAGCAGGAGGTCGAGGCGGTCGTCCAGCGCGGCGGCCGGAAGCAGCGGGTCGAGCCCGAGCAGGCGGGCACGACGGTGACGCCGGTGCCGGGTCAGCCGGGCACGTACCCGGACGTCAGCCCGTCGCTGGAGAACCGGGCCCCGTACTCGGCTCCGTAGGCGGATTTCGTTTCGAGGGCGGTACTTCCCGCGGGGAAGTACCGCCCTCGCCCGGGTCCGGGTTCAGCGCTCCGCCACCGGCAGGTCCACCTCGGTGTGCCGGGTGGCGAGGGTCCGGGCCAGGTCGGCCAGCTTGACGTTCAGGTCCTGGGACGCGCGCCGCAGGACGTCGAAGGCTTCGTCGGCCGTGATGCCGCGGCGCTGCATCAGGATGCCCTTCGCCTGGCCGATCACGTCCCGGCTCTCGACCGCGCGGCGCAGGTTCTCGCTCTCCAGCTCGGCCGCCGCCACGGCCTCCGTGTGCGCCAGCGCCAGGGACGCGTGCGTCGCCAGCAGGAGCGCCTGGTCGATCGCGCGGTTGTCGAACGCGCCCGGCCGGCTCGAGTAGATGTTCAGCGCGCCCGAGCGCCGGGGCGGGCGGACGTCCGGGAGCAAGGCCGTCGCGAGCACCGAGTGGTAGCCGTGGGCGGCCGTGGCCGGGCCGAACGCCGGCCAGCGCGGGTCGCGCGCGAGGTCCTGGGACCACGCGATGGCCGGCCCGTCGGGGCGGGCCGACTCGACGCACGGCCCCTCGCCGTGGTCGTACTGCACCTGGTCCAGCCGGACCGCGACCGAGTCGGTCTCGACCGGCGTGTGGTACCTGCCGTCCGGCTCCCGCAGGGTGACGCTGACCAGGTCGGCGTCCGGCAGGATCGCCTTCGCGGCGCCGACGACGAGCCGGAGCACGCCGCCGACGGTCGGCGTCACGTCGAGCAGCGTGCGCGTGAGCTCGGCGAACTGGCCGGCCAGCGGGCCGGCCGGCTGCTCACCGTCCTGCCCGAACCCGGCCCGCTCCCGCGCCCACTCGTCCTCGCCGATGCTCATGCGTCTCCGTCGTCTCCGGGGATGGGCCTCCATTCAACCCGATGCCGGTGCTTCGCCGTGCGAGCCTGCCGCTTGGCGCAGCGCGGCCCGCGCCCGGTCGACGAAGCCCGGGCCCGGCCACAGCTGGTCGGCCTGCGGCATGCGGTCGGAGAGGTCCGGGTGCGGCAGCGTCGCCGCGGCGTCCCGGATCGCCAGCACCTCCTTGCCCAGCTCGGCCCGGCGCTCGGGCGAGCAGGTGAGCCGGACCCGGCGCACCGCCGCCGGGCCCTCGTCGCGGACGTGCCGGCGCACGGCGCGGATCAGCCCGCCCAGCAGGCGCTCGAACCGGGTCTCCTGCGGTCCCGCGCCCTCCAGCTCGCGCATCAGGCCCTCCGCCTCCGTGAGATCGCCTTCGCCGTCGAGGAAGGACTCTTCGGCGACGGCGTGGCGGACGAGCTCGGCGATCAGGTGGTCGGCGAGGTCCTTGCGGTTCTCGGGACTGCCCTGGCCGAGCTCGATCTCGGTGCACAGCCGGTCCAGCTGCCGGTGGTCGCCGGCGAGGACGGTGGTCAGGTCGGTTGCGGGCTGGCTGCCGTTCATGCACGCTCCTGGTCCGGACTCGGGTTTCCCGGGCGGATACCCGCTGCCCGCCCGCCGAATCCCGTGTCGGGCCGGCACGCGCCGGGTATTCGCCAGGAGAACCGGCCCCCGAGGAGGATGACCATGGCAGCGCCGTCGTCGGTGATCGAGCGCGAGCGCAAGTACGAGATCGTCACGGGCAGCGGGGTGCCGCGGCTCGTCGGCGTCGCCGGCGTCGAGACCCAGGACGACCCGGTCGAGCACGTCCTCGACGCTTCCTACTACGACACCGGGACCTTCCGGCTGGCCGCGAGCGGCATCACGCTGCGGCGGCGCGTCGGCGGCCACGACGCCGGCTGGCACCTCAAGCTGCCCGTCTCCGCCGACGAGCGGCAGGAGATCCAGGTGCCGCTGGGCGGTGACCCGAACAAGGTCCCCGGGCGGCTCCGCCGGCTCGTGCGCGCCTACACGCTGGGGGAGAAGCTGGTGCCGATCGCGCACCTGCGCACCGACCGGTTCGCCCACCGGCTGGCCGACGGCGACGGCCGGACCGTCGCGACCCTCACCGACGACCACGTGACGGGGGAGGCCGGCGGGGAGAGCGCGCGGCTCGACGAGTGGCGTGAGCTGGAACTGGAGCTCGACCCCGAGACCGATCCCGGCCGGCTCGAGGAGTTCGACCGGGCGCTGGCCGAAGCCGGCGCCTCGCCCTCACCTTGGCCGTCGAAGCTGCGGCGCCTGATCGGCGACCGCGTTCCCGCGCCGCCCCGGGACCGCAAGAAGCCGACGGCGGGCGACGTCGTGCTGACGTCGTTGCGCGAGCACTACGCCCGGCTGCGCCGGGCGGACGTCGGGGTTCGGCTGGACGTCGAGGATTCCGTGCACCAGATGCGCGTCGCGACCCGGAAGCTGCGCAGTGCCCTGCGGACCTTCGGGTCCATTGTGGACGAGGAGAAGACCGCGCCGCTCGCGGCCGAGCTGAAGTGGCTCGGGCAGCAGCTGGCGCCGGCCAGGGACGCCGAGGTCAGCGAGGAACGGCTCCGCGAGCAGCTCGACGACATCCCCTCCGAGCTGCTGTTCGGGCCGCTGCGCCAGTACCTCACCCGCTACTTCGCCCGCGAGGCGGAGGAAGGCCGGGCGCGGGCGATGGCGACGCTGGCCGGCAAGCGGTACCTGCACCTGCTGCGCGCGCTGGACGCCGTGGTGGCGGAACCGCCGCTGACCGGCCGGGCGCGCAAGCCGGCGAAGTCCGCGTTGCGCAAGCCGGTGCGCAAGGCCGCCCGGAAACTGCGCCGCGCCGAAGCGGCGGCGCGCGAGCTGACCGGGCACGAGCTCGAGACCGCCCTGCACGAGGTCCGCAAGAAGGCGAAGCGGGCCCGCTACGCCGCCGACACCGTGAAGCCGGTCTACGGCAAGAAGCTGCGGCAGTGGCGCAAGAACGTCAAGGCCGTCCAGAGCACGCTGGGCGAGCACCAGGACACCGCGGTCGGCCGGGAGGTCCTGCACCACCTCACCATCGCCGGGCACGGCGAAGGGCAGAACACCTTCACGTTCGGGATGCTCTACGCCCGGGACGGCGAGACGGCGGAGAAGCTGCGCGCGCGGTTCGCGGAGGAGTGGCGGCGGCTCCGGAAGGGCGGGCGCCCGGGCTGGCTCCGCTGACCGGCCTGAAACGTCTTGAATGACTCATTCACCTCGTCCGAGGACCTGAACGAGTCATTCAAGACGCGTGCCGGGGGAGGAACGGGAACCGGCGGGACTCAGCCTTCGCCGGTGAGCTTCCCGCGGAGCTGCTCCAGCGTCTGCGACAGCAGCCGGGAGACGTGCATCTGCGAGATGCCGACGCGGTCGGCGATCTGCGTCTGGGTCAGCCCGCCGAAGAAACGCATCACGAGGATCGCGCGCTCCCGCTTCGGCAGCTCCTGGAGCAGCGGCTGGAGGGCCTCGTGGTTCTCGACCATGGCCATCTCGTGGTCGGGTTCCCCCATGGTGTCCGCCAGCGACAGCGCCTCGGCGTCGTCGTGCACCGGCTTGTCGACCGACAGGGCCTGGTAGGCGTTGCCGGCCAGCAGCCCTTCGCGGACCTCGTCGACGTCCAGGTTGAGGTGCTCGGCCAGCTCGGTCGGCGTCGGCGCGCGGCCGAGGCGCTGGGACAGCGCGGCCGAGCCCTGGCTCAGGGACAGGTGGAGCTCCTTGAGCCGCCGCGGGACCCGCACCGACCAGCCGGTGTCCCGGAAGTGCCGCCGCACCTCGCCCATGATCGTCGGCACCGCGAAGGACAGGAAGTCGTGGCCGCGGGTGGGGTCGAACCGGTCGACCGCGTTGATCAGGCCGATCCGCGCCACCTGGACCAGGTCTTCGCGCGGCTCGCCGCGGCCCGAGAAGCGGGTGGCGATGTGCTCGGCGAGCGGCAGCAGCTCGGTCACCAGCTTGCTGCGGACGGCCTCGCGCCGCGGGTCGTCGGGGTCGAGCCCGCCCAGCTCTTCGAACAGCGGTTCGCAGTGGGCGTATTCGTCCGGGCGGTGGAGGAGGGTTCTGCGCTCGGTGCTCACGCGCTCGTTCCCGGGTTGAGCACCAGCTCGATCGTGACGATGCCCGCGCCTCCGCCGGGAAGGACGTCGCAGTGCGCGGTCACCGACCGGCTCAGCGTGGTGAGGACGTGCCAGCCGAACGTGCGGTCGCTCGGGGGCCGCGGGTCGCTCGAGCGCGTCGAGATGGTCACGTGCAGGCCGTCGGGACCCTGCCGGAAGCGGCAGTGCAGCTGGGTGCCGAGCTCGGCCAGCTGGACGAGCTGGGCGCACGCCTCGTCGACGGCCATCTTGGCGTCGGCGATCGCGTCCAGTCCGAAGTCCGCGCGCGACACCACGCCGTGCGTGAGCATCCGGACGAGGGGGATCTGCTCCGCCATCGCGGGCAGGCGCAGCTCCACCAGTTCCTCGAGCAGCTCGTCCAGCGTCGGCTTGCCGCTGCGCGAACTACCGCTTCGTGTTTCTTCCATGCGTGAGGTACTACCCATCTGGGCGAATGACGACACTTCGTGGTCAGGGATTTCCGGTTTGGTCACCGGCCGAGCGCCCGTTCGAGTTCCTTCTTGGTCATCGTCGAGCGGCCGTTGATGTTCCGCTTCTTGGCTTCGTTGTACAGCTGGTCCTTCGTCGGGCCGCCGGGACCCTTGCGGTTGCCGGACCGTTCGCCGCCGCGCTGCTGCGGGGACTTGTCCTCGAGGGACGTCTTGCCGGCCTCGCGGGACTCACCCGACTGCGCCCGGTTCTTGTTCACCGTCCGGGCCGCGATCTCCTTCGCCCGCTTCGGGCCGGCTCCCCGGTCCTCGGCCGAGTCCTTGACGTGCTCGTACTGGCGCTCGCGCTTCTTGCTCCACGCCTGAGGCATGACCGCTCCCTTCGTCTCCCGCGTCGAGTACCCGGTCGATCACCGGATAAACGTCACTTCCGGGCGGTGCGCAGCGGGATCGACCCGCCGGCGACGAGCCGGTTACCCACGCCGGGGAGCGGGTACGCGGGGCAGGACCGAAAGGAGGCGCCGATGCGGATCGGCTACACGCTGATGACCGAGCAGACCGGGCCGAACGAACTGGTCCGGTTCGCCGCCGGTGCGGAACAGGCCGGCTTCGACTTCGAGGTCATGAGCGACCACTACTCGCCCTGGCTGGCCGAGCAGGGGCACTCGCCCTACGCCTGGAGCGTGCTGGGCGCCGTGACGCAGGTCACCGATCGCGCCGAGCTGATGACGTTCGTGACCTGCCCGACCATGCGCTACCACCCGGCGGTGGTCGCGCAGAAGGCGGCGACCGTGCAGGCGCTCTCGGGCGGCCGGTTCACCCTCGGGCTCGGGGCGGGCGAGAACCTCAACGAGCACGTCGTGGGCCGTGGCTGGCCGCCGGCGAACGTCCGGCACGACATGCTCGCCGAGGCCGTGCAGATCATCGGCGGCCTGTTAGACGGCGGCTACTTCGACTACGAGGGCAAGCACTTCCGCGTCGACTCGGCGAAGCTGTGGGACCTGCCGGAGAAGCGGACGCCGATCGGGGTCGCGGTGTCCGGTTCGCAGTCGATCAAGCGGTTCGCCCCGGTGGCCGACGTGATGATCGCCGTCGAGCCGAAGGCCGAGCTGTCGAGCGAGTGGGACGCGACGAAGCTGGGCCGGCCGACCCGCAAGATCGCGCAGCTGCCGGTGTCGTGGGGTACCGACCGCGATGCCGCCGTGAAGCGGGCGCACGAGCAGTTCCGCTGGTTCGCCGGGGGCTGGAAGGTCAACGCCGAGCTGCCGGGTCCGGCCGGTTTCACCGGGGCTACGCAGTTCGTCCGCGAGGACGACGTCGCCGGTTCGATCGCGTGCGGCCCGGACGTCGAGCCGATCGTCGAGGGCGTCCGCGAGTTCGAGAAGGCGGGCTTCACCGACGTCGCGCTGATCCAGATCGGCGGCGACCAGCAGGAAGGCTTCCTCGACTTCGCCGAGAAGGAGCTGCTCCCGGCATTGCGGGAGTAGATCTACCCGTTCGGGTGAGCGCGGAGTGGCGTCGGCAGGAGTAATACGCCCAGTACGGACAGCCCGGCGACGGGAGTTGCGGATGACCGACGTGAAGCCGACGCTGCGGGCGGTGCCCCTGGCGGTGGCGCGGCGGGGCCCCAAGGGCAGCGTGCTGCTGGGCCTGCTGCGCACCACCGACCCGAAGCAGATCGGGCTGCTGTACCTGACCACGTCGTTCGCCTTCTTCATGGCGGGCGGCGCGATGGCACTGCTGATGCGCGGCGAACTGGCCCGCCCCGGGCTGCAGTTCCTCTCGCCCGAGCAGTACAACCAGCTGTTCACCATGCACGGCACGATCATGCTGCTGCTCTACGCCACCCCGAACCTCTTCGGGTTCGCCAACTACATCCTGCCGCTGCAGATCGGCGCACCTGACGTCGCGTTCCCGCGGCTCAACGGCTTCGCCTACTGGCTCTACCTGTTCGGCGGGCTGATCGTGATCAGCTCGTTCCTCACCCCGGGCGGCGCGCCCGACTTCGGCTGGACGGCCTACACGCCGCTGTCCAACGCCATCCACTCCCCAGGCGTCGGCGGCGACCTGTGGATCATGGGCCTGATCGTGTCCGGGCTCGGCACCATCCTCGGCGCGGTCAACATGATCACCACGATCGTCTGCCTGCGCTGCCCCGGGATGACGATGTGGCGGATGCCGCTGTTCACCTGGAACATCCTGTTCACCGCCATCCTCATCCTGCTGGCGTTCCCGATCCTCACCGCCGCGCTGTTCGGGCTCGAAGCGGACCGCCGGCTCGGAGCGCACGTGTTCGACCCCGGCAACGGCGGGGCGATCATGTTCCAGCACCTGTTCTGGTTCTTCGGCCACCCCGAGGTCTACATCGTGGCGCTGCCCTACTTCGGGATCGTCACCGAGATCGTCCCGGTGTTCAGCCGCAAACCGCTCTACGGCTACCGGCTGATGGTGTTCGCCACGATCGCGATCACCGCGCTCTCGGCGGCGGTGTGGGCGCACCACATGTTCGCCACCGGCGCGGTGCTGCTGCCGTTCTTCTCCATCATGACGTTCTTCATCGCCGTCCCGACCGGGATCAAGTTCTTCAACTGGATCGGCACGATGTGGAAGGGCCACCTGACCTTTGAGACACCGATGCTGTGGTCGGTCGGCTTCATGGTCACGTTCCTCTTCGGCGGCCTCACCGGCGTGATCCTGGCGTCGCCGCCGCTGGACTTCCACGTCACCGACTCCTACTTCGTCGTCGCCCACTTCCACTACGTGCTGTTCGGCACGATCGTGTTCGCGACGTTCGCCGGGATCTACTTCTGGTTCCCGAAGATGACCGGCCGGATGCTCGACGAGGCACTAGGCAAGTGGCACTTCTGGACGACGTTCATCGGCTTCCACACCACGTTCCTGATCCAGCACTGGCTGGGCGACATGGGCATGCCGCGCCGGTACGCCGACTACCTGCCCACCGACGGCTTCACCACCCTGAACACGATCTCCACGATCGGCGCGTTCCTCCTGGGCGCATCGACCCTGCCGTTCATCTGGAACGTGGTGAAGAGCTACCGCTACGGCGAGCAGGTCCTGGTCGACGACCCGTGGGGCTACGGCAACAGCCTCGAATGGGCGACGACGTGCCCGCCCCCGCGGCACAACTTCCTGGACCTGCCGCGCATCCGGTCGGAGCGGCCCGCGTTCGAGCTGCACCACCCGGAAGTGGTCGAGCGGATGGAGGAGGAGCGGCACGTCCGGTCGAAGCGCGCCCAGGCCAGGGCGATGGACCGCGGCATGAGCCCGCCTCGGTCGCGGGAGGGACACGCCGGCACCGCGGGTTCGTCGCGCTGACCGCCCGCCGCGGTCCGGCGGCTGCTCAGGCCGGTGCGGGCTCGGGGCGCTGGGCGGAGGTCGCGAGCCGCCGGTCGGCCTCGGTCACCCGCAGGGCCCGGCGGACCATCGGGTTCGTCCCGGTCGCCACCAGCAGGTCCGTGCCGTTCTGCTCGGCCTGCAACGCCGTGTGCAGCAGCACCCGGACACCCGCCACACCGAGGAAGTCCACTTCGGACAGGTCGAGGACCAGCCGCTCCGGGGTCGCCCACAGGCGGTCCGAAACCAGGGCGGCCAGGTCACCGGCCGTCCCGGTGTCGAGGGCTCCGCGGACGGTGATCAGCACCGCGTGCGGAGCCGGCCACGTCGTGCGCAGCCGCAAGCGAGGATTTCGTGGTCGGGGGACTTTCATGCCGGTTCGCCGCCGTCCTGGTACCGCGCGGGCCGGGGGCGCCGCGCTCGAGGTGTTCCGAGCCGGCTGCTGTGCTGAACCGATCGCCCGAGCCTAACCCCGTGCGAGCGGCCCGCAACCGTCGTTGCTCCGAACGGGCGGGTGGCGCACTGCCGTGGTGACCGCTTGTGCCCGCGCTGACCGGGATGCAGTAATCTCGCGCTGGACCCGTTAAAGCGCTAGCGGCCCACTAGTGGCGCGCGCCCGGGTCCTCCCTGGTCCAGAGCGCCCTGAGAACAAGAAGAGGGGCGTCACCAGGATGACGGGCGGCCATGAGCAGCTCACCGCGCGGCTGGACGAAGTCACCGTCGCGATGGAATCCCTCACCGTGATGCTGGACTCGGAGCTCGACCTGGGCCAGATGCTGCAGGCGGTGTGCGACCACGTGGTGCAGGTGGTGCCGGGGGCCGACATGGCGAGCATCACCCTGGTGCGCGAAGGCCTGCCGGAGACGGTGGCCAGCACCGACCAGCGGGCGGTGAACTTCGACCGCGAGCAGTACCGGATCGGGGACGGTCCGTGCCTGCGGGCGGCCGAGACCGGGCAGCCGGTGCGCGTCGGCGTCGGGGCGGTGGGTGACGTGTGGCCGCAGTTCGTGTCGAAGGCCGAACAGCTGGGCGTGGCCAGCTTCCTGGCCGCGCCGCTGACCGTGGACGAAGACATGTCCGGCGCGGTGAACCTGTTCGGCTTCGGCGAGCACGGTTTCAGCGAGCTGGGCACGAAGATCCTCGAGCTGTACACGGCGACGGTGGTCTTCGGCCTGCGCAGCGCGCGCCGGTACTTCGCGGCCCGCGAGCTGATCGACCAGCTGAACCGGGCGCTCGAGACGCGGGCGGTGATCGACCAGGCCAAGGGGATCCTCATGGCCGCGCACCGGATCACCGCGGAAGAGGCGTTCCAGCGGCTGGTGAAGCGCTCCCAGGACGGCAACCGGAAGCTGCACGAGGTGGCGGCGGAGTTCGTGGAGGCGGTCGCGACCACGACGGCGTGACCCGCGGCTCCGGTACCCGTGTCTCCGGGTACGCGAGGCGTCCTGGCGCGTCAGGTCGCCGGGGGCACGTCGGACTCGGCCATCGCGTCGGGCCGGTGCCTGCTGCGCTGGCAGGTCGTGCAGACCAGGGTCCGCCCGAGCACGGTCCCGTCGTCGGCCACGACCCGGGCCACGTGCATCGTCGGGAAGCCGCAGACTTCGCAGGGGAGCGACCCGTCCTCACGGCTGATGCGGATCTGGGTGCCCATCCGGCCTCCTGGTGTGACGTGGGTCTCACACACCTTGCCGGTTTCCTGGCCGGAACCCGGTGAATTCACTCGTTCGGCCTAGTGTCGGCCGTCTCCTGGAACCCGTTCGGTGCCTCTTGTGTCGGGTGGGATGAGACCGGGTAGTCGGCCGGCGGACGTTGACCGGAGATTGCCGGAGGGGAGCGGAACATGCGAGACAAGCGGAACGACCTGCGACCGGTGGCGGACCTCCTCCTCGAGGGCGAGGACACGCCGGCACAGGCCGCGACCCGGCGCAAGGCCGCGCTGGCCGTCGCGGCGAACGCCAAGGACCCCGAAGACTGCGCGCAGCTGCTCGACATGCTGGGCCTGCACCGGTCCGGCGGCCGCAGCAGCGAAGTCGCCTGACGCACGACGCACCCGGAGCCCGCCGAGACCACCCGGTCCCGGCGGGCTCCGGCGTTCCCGGGCCACCGTTCGTCACGCACCGCGACGACGCCGCGTTTCGGGCGGCGTCCACGCGGGTATCGCTGCCGGTGAGGAGGTCGAGACATGGCCAGACCGGTGTGGAGCGGCGCGCTGAGCCTGGGGTTGGTCACCGTGCCGGTGGAGCTGTACCCGGCGGTGGCGGACCACACGATCCACTTCCACCAGTTCGAGCGCGGGACGTCGGACCGGATCCGCAACCGCCGGGTGAACGAGCGGACCGGCGACGAGGTGACCCAGGACGAGATCGTCAAGGGCTACGACCTCGGTGGGGGTGACCACGTGCTCGTCGAGCCCGACGAGCTGGACGAGATCGCCCCCGAACGGTCCCGGCGGATCGACATCGAGCAGTTCGTCGAGCTCGACGAGATCGATCCGTGGTTCTACGACCGCACGTACTGGCTCAAGCCGGCGAAGGAGGACTTCGCCAAGGCGTACGGCCTGCTGCTGCAGGCGATGGACCGCAGCGAGAAGGCCGGCGTCGCGAAGTTCGTGTTGCGCGGCAAGGAGTACCTCTGTGCGATCCGGGCCGGCGAGGACGTCATGGTGCTCAACACCCTGCACTTCGTCGCGGACCTGCGGAAGCCGAAGGACGTCATGGGCGGCCTGCCCAGCCTGCCGAAGCCGCGGCCCAAGGAGCTCGACATGGCGCTCGCGCTCGTCGACGAGATGACGGCGCCGTGGAAGCCCGGCGACTACCGCGACGAGTACTCCGAGCGCGTCGAGGAGCTGATCAAGGCCAAGAAGCAGGGCAAGGAGATCGCCCACGAGGAGGAGCCGGAGCCGTCGGCCGACGTCGTCGACCTGTTCGAGGCGCTCTCGCGCAGCGTGAAGAACCGCAAGGGCGGCGGCAAGAAGACGACGAAGAAGAAGGGCCCCGACCTCGCCGGCCTGTCCAAGACCGACCTCGACAAGCTCGCCCGCGAGCAAGGGGTGAAGGGGCGGTCGAAGATGACGCGCGCCGAGCTGGAGAAGGCGCTGAAGGCGTCGTGACCGGACCGGCCTGGCGCGAACCGACCCTGGCCACGCTCACCGACCGCCGGTTCTCCGACGAGAACTGGATCTACGAGCGCAAGCTGGACGGCGTCCGCGCGATCTGCGTGCGCGATTCCGGGACGCCGACCCTCTACTCGCGCAACCACAAGGTGATGGACAACGCCTACCCCGAGCTCGTCGAAGCCCTCGCGGACCAGGGCGGGCCGCGGTTCGCGGCGGACGGCGAGATCGTGGCGTTCGACGGCGGCAACACCAGCTTCGCCGCCCTGCAGCCGCGGATCCACGTCAGCGACCCGGATCGCGCGCGGGCGACCGGCGTGCGCGTCTACTACTACCTGTTCGACCTGCTGTACTACGACGACCACGACACGACCGGGCTGCCGCTGCGGCAGCGGAAGGCGTTGCTGCGCGACGCGTTCGACTTCGAGGACCCGCTCCGGCTGTCGGCGCATCGCAACACCGAGGGGGAGAAGTTCTACGCGGAGGCCTGCCGGCGCGGCTGGGAAGGCATCATCGCGAAGCGGGCGGACGCGCCCTACCACCACGGGCGGTCACCCGACTGGCTGAAGTTCAAGTGCGCGCAGGGTCAGGAACTGGTGATCGGCGGCTTCACCGACCCGCAGGGCGCGCGGCACGGCTTCGGCGCGCTCCTGCTCGGCTACCACGAGGACGGCGGCCTGAAGTACGCCGGCAAGGTCGGCACCGGGTTCGACGAGAAGCTGCTGGCGTCGCTGCACGCCGAGCTGCGAAAGCGGGAGACCTCGCGCTCGCCGTTCGCCGGGCCGGTCAAGGAGAGCGGCGCGCACTGGGTCCGGCCGGACCTCGTCGCGCAGATCGACTTCTCCGAATGGACGCGCGACGGGCGGCTGCGGCACCCGCGGTTCGCCGGGCTGCGCGAGGACAAGAAGGCGGCGGACGTCGTACGGGAGCGGGCGTGAGCGACGAGATTTCCCATGCGGACAAGGTGTTCTACCCCGGCGACGGGCTGACGAAGGGCGACGTCGTCGAGTACTACCGCGCGGTCGCCGACGTCATGGTGCCGCACCTGCGCGGCCGCCCGCTGACCCTGCGGCGGTTCCCGGACGGCATCGAAGGACAGGGCTGGTTCCAGAAGCACCCGGGGGAGCACTTCCCGGACTCGGTCCGCGTCGAGAGCGTCCCCCGGCGCGACGGGGGCACGGACGACTACGTGGTCTGCGACGACGCCGGAACGCTGGACTACCTCGCGCGGCAGGGCACCCTGGAGTTCCACGTCTGGCTGTCCACGGCCGACGCGCCGGAGCGGCCGGACCGGCTGGTGCTGGACCTCGACCCGCCGGACGGCACCCCGGCCGCCGAGCTGCGCGCGGTCGCGCGGCGGATCCGCGACCACTACGAGCGGGCCGGGCTGACACCGTTCGTCCAGGCGACCGGCGGCCGCGGCTTCCACGTGCTCGCGCCCCTGGACGCGCAGTCGGACACCGACGTCGTGCTCGAGCTGTCGCGCGCGCTGGCCGACGCCGTGGCCGCGGACGACCCGGACCGCCTGACCACGGCCCAGCGCAAGGAGAAGCGTGGCGACCGTATCTTCCTGGACGCCAACCGCAACGGCTATGCGCAGACGTTCGTCGCGCCGTACTCGCTGCGCGCCCGCCCGGGCGCGGCTGCCGCGACCCCGCTGGACTGGCGGGAGCTGGGCAAGGCCGAGCCGGACGGCTGGAGCCTGGCCAGGGAGAAGCAGCGTCTGGCGCGCAAGGGCGACCCGTGGCGGGACCTGGACGAGCACGCGGCCTCGGCGGAAGCGGCACTGAAGCAGCTCACTTGAGCGTCTGGCCGGCCGCCTTCAGGTCCGCCACGAAGGCCGCGTAGGCCTCGTCGCGGTCCGGGGCGCGCAGGACCGCCGACGGGTGCACGGTCGCGACGGCCGACGGCACCTGGTCGGCCACGTCCTCGGGCGCCTCGACGAGCTCGCCGCGGTGGGCGGTCAGCCGGAACTTCGGCCCCAGCAACGACTGCGCGGCCGTCGCACCCAGCAGCAGCACCAGCTCCGGGCGCACCGCCCGCAGTTCGGCCAGCAGCCACGGCCGGCAGGCGACCACCTCGGTGCGACCGGGCTTCTGGTGGATGCGCCGCTTCCCGCGTTCGGCGCGCTTGAACTTGAAGTGCTTGACCGCGTTGGTGACGTACAGCGTCTTCCGGTCGAAGCCGGCCTCTTCGAAGGCGCGGTCCAGGAGCTTCCCGGCGGGCCCGACGAACGGCTCGCCCGCGAGGTCCTCCTGGTCGCCCGGCTGCTCGCCGACGACCAGGATCTTCGCTTTCTTCGCCCCTTCGCCGAAAACGGTCTGCGTCGCGCCCTTGTGGAGCGCGCACCCGTGACAGCCGGCGGCCGCCGACCGCAACTCGCCGAGATCGGTGCTGTCCGGCGGCTCCGCACCGCGGGTGTCCGGCATGTGCGCGGAAGTTCCCCGTCCCACGGCCGGGTAAACGCGTGGTTCTCCTTCGCGCGGCACGGGTACCCCGCGGCCATGACCCGGAGCCGAGGAAAAGTCGAAGTCGCGACCCGCGTCGTCCTGGACACCCCCGAGGATCTGGCCGAGCAGTACACCCCGGGCGTCGCGGAGCAGGCGAAGCGGGTCGCGGACGATCCGTCGGTGCTCGCCCGCGAGACGGTCAAGGGCAACTCCGTCGCGATCGTCTCCGACGGGTCCGCCCTGCTCGGGCTCGGTGACCAGGGGCCGGCCGCCGCGCTGCCGGTGATGGAGGGCAAGGCCGCGCTGCTCAAGCGGTTCGCCGACGTCGACGCCTGGCCGATCTGCCCGGTCAGCCGTGAACCCGACGACCTCGTCCGCACCGTCAAGGACCTCGCGACGTCGTTCGGCGCGATCAACCTCGAGGACATCGCCGCGCCGCGGTGCTTCACGGTCGAACGGCGCCTGCACGACGAGCTGGACATCCCGGTGTTCCACGACGACCAGCACGGCACGGCGGTCGTCGTGCTCGGCGCCCTGCACAACGCGCTGAAGCTGACCGGCCGCGAGCCCGGCGCCACGTCGGTCGTCATCGCGGGAGCCGGCGCGGCGGGCAGCGCGATCGCGCGGCTGCTGCTGCGCGCGGGCTACCGGTCCGAGCGGATCGTCGTCTGCGACAGCGAAGGCGTGCTGCACCCGGACCGGGACCTGATGGGGGAGAAGCACTGGCTGGCGGAGAACACCAACGCCGCCGGAGCCACCGGAAGCCTGCGGGACGCGGTGCGCGACGCGGACGTGTTCGTCGGCGTCAGCGCGGGCGGCCTCCTCGACTCCGGCGACGTCGCCGCGATGGCCGACCGCGCGATCGTCTTCGCCCTGGCCAATCCGGACCCGGAGGTCGACCCGGACGCCGCGCGCGAGCACGCGGAGATCGTCGCCACCGGCCGCAGCGACTTCCCCAACCAGATCAACAACGTGCTGGCCTTCCCGGGGATGTTCCGCGGCCTGCTCGACTCGGGTGCGCCGCGCGTGACGCCCGAGATGCTGCTGGCTGCGTCACGTGCGCTGGCGGACGTGGTGGGGGAAGACCTGGATGCGGGGCACATCGTGCCGAGCGTGTTCGACGAGGCGCTGGTGCCGGCGATGGCGGAGGCGGTCACCGGCGCGGCGAAGGCGGCCGAATAGTCCGAAGAGGACACTGTGGACCGGTGGACCGGCCGCCGGGCTCAGAGCGAGTCGGTGGCGGCGGTCGTGCCGTCCGGAGCGGACTTGCGGGCCGTCTCGGCGCGGGCGATGTGCCAAGCCACCAGCGCGCCCGCCGCGACGGTTCCCCAGAGCACCAGCGCGGCATCGCGGGCGAACAGGCCGACGACCAGCATGACCACCGCGGTGACGTCGCACAGCACGAGCAGCAGGTTCCACCGCCTGGCCTCGCGCAGCGTGCGGCCGGCGAACGCGGCGGCGAACGCGGGGTCGCTCGCCTGCAGCTCCAGCTCGATTTCGCGCAGAGCGTTGCGTTCGCGATCCGGCAGCATGGTGGGCCTCCTCGCCTCGGCTACCGGAGTGGTACCCGTTCCGCCCCCGTCCGAAGCGGCACTTTTCGGGAAGTCAGTGGTTGTCGCGGGGGACGCCCTTCGTCTTCGCGATCCGCTGGTACGCCACCGCTGGGCGCAGCACCATGCCGTCGCAGAGCTGGTCGACCATGGACCGCTGGATCTCCTGCCACGGCGTCTGCGAGTCCGGGACCGGGTACCCGCCCGCCTCCGCCAGCTCCTTGTGGCGCAGCGCGAGCTCCTCGTCCGGGATCAGGACGTCCGCGGTGCCGGCGGCGAGGTCGATCCGCACCCGGTCGCCGGTCCGCAGCACGGCGAGCCCGCTGCCGGCCGCGGCCTCGGGGGAGGCGTTGAGGATCGACGGCGATCCGGACGTACCGGACTGGCGGCCGTCGCCGAGGCACGGCAGCTCACGGATCCCCTGCTTGATCAGCTCCGCCGGCGGCCGCATGTTCACCACCTCGGCCGCGCCCGGGTAGCCGAGCGGCCCGGTACCGCGCATGACGAGCAGCGAGTGCTCGTCGACGCCGAGGTCCGGGTCGTCGATGCGGGCGTGGTAGTCCTCCGGGCCGTCGAACACGACCGCGGTGCCCTCGTAGACGCCGCCGGCCAGGTACCGGCGCCGGAACTCGGGCGAAATGACACTGGACTTCATGATCGCCGCGTCGAAGAGGTTGCCGTGGAGGACCAGGAAGCCGGCGTCGGCCACCAGCGCGGTGTCGAACGTGCGGATGACGTCGCGGTCGCCGGCCTCGGCGTCGCGGCAGTTGTCGCCGAGCGTGCGGCCGTTGACGGTCGGCGCGTCCTCGTGGACGAGCCCGTGGCGCATCAGCTCGTGCACCACGGCCGGGACCCCGCCCGCGCGGTGGAACTCTTCGCCGAGGTACTTCCCGGCCGGCTGGAGGTCGACCAGCAGCGGGACGTGGTGGCCGAGCCGCTGCCAGTCACCGAGGGGCAGGTCGACGCCGACGTGCCGGGCGATCGCGCCGATGTGGATGGGCGCGTTGGTCGAGCCGCCGATCGCCGAGCTCACCACGATGGCGTTCTCGAACGCTTCGCGGGTCAGGATGTCCGACGGCTTGAGGTCCTCGCGCACCATCTCGACGATCCGCCGGCCGGTGCGGTAGGCCATCCGCGCCCGGTCGCGGTGCGGCGCCGGGATGGCCGCGCAGCCGGGCAGGCTCATCCCGAGCGCTTCGGCGAGCGCGTTCATCGTGGAGGCGGTGCCCATGGTGTTGCAGTGCCCCGGCGACGGCGCGGACGACGCGACGAGCTCCATGAACCCGGCGTCGTCGATCTCCCCGGCGGCGAGCAGCTCGCGGGCCTTCCAGACGATGGTCCCGGATCCGGTGCGCTCGCCGTTGTACCACCCGTTGAGCATGGGGCCGCCGGACAGCACGATGGCCGGGATGTCGACGGTGGCGGCGGCCATCAGGCACGCGGGGGTCGTCTTGTCGCAGCCGGTGGTGAGCACGACGCCGTCGATCGGGTAGCCGTAGAGCGTCTCGACCAGGCCGAGGTAGGCGAGGTTGCGGTCGAGCGCGGCGGTCGGGCGCTTGCCCGTCTCCTGGATGGGGTGCACCGGGAACTCGATGGCGATCCCGCCGGCCTCGCGGATGCCCTCGCGGGTGCGGTCGGCGAGCTGCAGGTGGTGCCGGTTGCAGGGGGACAGGTCGGAGCCGGTCTGCGCGATGCCGATGATCGGCCGGCCGGACTGCAGTTCCTCCCGGGTGAGGCCCCAGTTCATGTACCGCTCGAGGTAGAGCGCGGTCATCCCGGGGTCGGCGGGGTTGTTGAACCAAGCTTCGCTGCGCAGTCCCATACCGGCCAGTCTGGCAACGCCGGCCGCCGATTGCACGCCCCACCTCGCGCCGGTTCCCCGCTCGGCCTGCCGCCGGGCCGAACGACGTGAATGACTCATTCATGTCGTCAGACGACGTGAATGAGTCATTCACTGCAGCCGCGGGGGCGGGTGAGCCGCGGCCGGGCCCGGATCCCTCGGGCCCGGCCGCACCCCTCACCCCCGTGCAGGCCACCCGCGCCGGCGGCCTCCACGGAACGGAACCGCCGGGCCTCAGCCCAGGCCGTTCAGCCCGATCACCCGGGCGTACCAGTGGGCACTCCGCTTCGGCGTCCGACGCTGCGTCGCGTAGTCGACGTGGATCAGGCCGAACCGCTTCGCGTACCCCTCGGCCCACTCGAAGTTGTCCAGCAGCGACCAGTAGAAGTACCCGCGCAGGTCGACCCCGGCCGCCAGCGCGTCGTGCGCCGCCCGGAGGTGGGAGTCCAGGAACGCCACGCGGTCGGTGTCGACGATGTCACCGCCGTCGGCGACGACGTCCGGGTAGGCCGCGCCGTTCTCCGTGATGTACAGCGGCACCCGGCGGTAGCCGCGGTGGACCTGCAGCAGCGACTCGGTCAGCCCGGCCGGCTGCACCTCCCAGCCCGAGTCCGTGCGGGGCGCCGCCGGGTCCGGGACGAAGTGGACGTCGCCCGCCCCGACCCACTCCGGGCCCGCCGGCTCGCTGCCGGGCACCGGGCGGCCCGCGACGCGGTAGTCGCGGTAGTAGTTCACGCCGAGCCAGTCGACGTGGGCCGCGATGATCGCGCTGTCCTCGGGTTCGACGACGTCGCCCAGCCCGAACGGCTCGAGGTCGGTGACGAGGTCGTCCGGGTAGCCGCCGCGCAGCACCGGGTCGAGGAACAGCCGGTTCTGCAGGCCGTCGATGCGCCGGGCCGCGGAGACGTCGGTGACGTTGGCCGGGTCGTGCGGGGCGACCGGGTAGAGGTTGAGCGTGATCCCGGCCGGAACGTCCGGCGCGTGCCGGCGGATGACGTCCATCGCCAGCCCGTGGCCCAGCAGCAGGTGGTGCGTGGCGGCGACGGCGGCCCGGTGGTCGGTGCGGCCGGGCGCGTGGATGCCGCCCGCGTAGCCGAGCATCGCCGCGCACCACGGCTCGTTCAGCGTCGACCAGCTGGCGACGCGGTCGCCGAGCCGGGCCAGCACGGTCTCGCTGTACTCGGCGAACCGGTACGCAGTGTCGCGGTTCGTCCAGCCGCCCCGCTCCTCCAGCGCCTGGGGCAGGTCCCAGTGGTAGAGCGTCGCCCACGGCTGGATCCCGGCCTCCAGGAGGCAGTCGACCAGCCGGTCGTAGAACGCGAGCCCGGCGGGGTTGGGGGCGCCACCGTCCGGTCGAACCCGGGGCCAGGCCAGCGAGAAGCGGTAGGCGCCGAGGCCGAGCGTGCGCATCAGGTCGACGTCCTCGGAGTACCGCCGGTAGTGGTCGGCGGCCGGGTCGCCGGTGTCGCCGCCCACTACCGCACCCGGACGGCGCGCGAAGACGTCCCAGACCGAGTCGGTGCGCCCGTCGGCCGTGGTGGCCCCTTCCACCTGGAACGCCGCGGTGGCGGCGCCCCAGACGAAGCCGGGCGGGAACGGCAACGCGGCGCTTTCCCCGATCTCTGCCGCCCGAACGCTGTCGGGATGTACGGACATGTTCACCCTTTCACGGCACCTTGCATGATCCCGGCCACGATCTGGCGGCCGAGGAGGACGAAGACGATGAGGATCGGGATGGTGGCCAGGGTCGTGCCGGCCAGCACCAGCGAATAGTCGACGTAGTAGCCGCTCTGGAGCTTCTCCAGCGCGACCTGGACGGTCGGGTTGCCCGCGTCCAGGACCACCAGCGGCCACAGGAAGTCGTTCCAGGACATCATGAACGTGAACATCGCCAGGATCGCCGCCGCCGGGCGGACCGCGGGCAGGCAGACGTTCCAGAAGATGCGGATCATGCTGCAGCCGTCGACGCGCGCGGCCTCGATCAGCTCGTACGGCACCGCGTCCACCGTGTACTGGCGCATCCAGAACACGCCGAACGCGGTGACCAGGTTGGGCACGATCACCGCCTGGAGGTGACCGGCCCAGCCCAGCTCCGACATCGCGATGAACAAGGGGATGATGCCCAGCTGGGTGGGCACCGCGAGCGTCACGACGATGAACACGAACAGTCCGTTGCGCCCCTTGAACCGGAGTTTCGCGAAGGCGAACCCGGCCAGCGAGGAGAACAACACCGTGGTCAGCGTGACGGTGCCGGACACGATGACGCTGTTGGCCAGCGCCTTCCAGAACGGCACGGTGTCGAACACCCGGGCGGCGTTGGCGAAGAAGTTGCCGCCGGGAACGAACGGCGGGATGCGTTCGGTGAGCATCCCGTTGTCCCGGCTGGCCACCAGGAACGACCAGTAGAACGGGAACATCGAGCCGAGCACGAAGATCGCCAGCACGACGTACGTCGCCTTGCGCGGCCTGCCGAGCGTGGCGACGGACTTCCGGAGCCCACCTTGGAGTGTCGTCATTTCTTCTTCACCGCCGGGGTGTGCGCGAGCCGGCTGGTGAGGAAGAAGTTCACCAGCGCGATGAGCACGATGATCACGAACAGCACCCAGGCGATCGCCGAGGCGTAGCCGAGGTTGTAGTTCTCGAACGCCGACTGGTACAGGTACAGCGTCACGGTCTGGAACTGGTTGGTGGAGCCGCCGTTGTTCGACCCCGGCAGGGCGTCGAACAGCTTGGGCTCGGTGAAGATCTGCAGGCCGCCGATCGTCGAGGTGATGATGACGAAGATCAGCGTCGGTTTCAGCAGCGGCAGCGTGACGTTCCAGAAGCGGCGCCACGTGCCCGCGCCGTCGATGAGCGCCGCCTCGTGCAGCTCCTTCGGGATGGCCTGCATGGCCGCCAGCACGATCAGGGCGTTGTAGCCGGTCCAGCGCCAGTTCACCATGATCGCGATCGCGACGTGGCTGCCGAACCGGCTGGCCTGCCAGTCGACCGGGTCCAGCCCGATGGTCTGCAGCACGCCGTTGATCAGCCCGTACTTGGGGCCGAACAGGTTGGCGAAGATGATCCCGATCGCGACGAGGCTGGCCGCGTACGGCAGCAGGATGCCGACGCGCCAGCCGGTGGCGCCGCGCAGCCGGCTGCCGAGCAACGCCGCCAGCATGATCGCCATGATGATCTGCGGCACGCTGGAAAGCAGGAAGATGCTGACGGTGTTGGTCAGCGCGTTCCAGAACTGGCCGTCGCCGACCAGTTCCTTGTAGTTGTCGAAGCCGATGAAGTCGGGGTCGTCGCTGCCCGCCTTCCACTTGAACAGCGACACGTACGCGGTGTAGAGCAGCGGGAACAGCCCGACGACCCCGAAGACGATGAAGAACGGCGCGACGTAGAGGTACGGCGATACCTTGACGTCCCACCGGCTCAGCTTGTGCCGGAAGGTGGGCCGGGGAGACGTGCGCTCCCCGGCCTTACTCCCTCCTGGCGCGATCTTCTTGTCGATGACGGTCATGAGGTCAGCGAGTGATCTTCTTCGCCGAGTCGACCAGTTGCTGCCAGCCGTCCGCCGCCGACTTGCCCTGCTCGACCGCCTGCAGGGCCGGGCTGGCGGCGTTCTCCTGGATCTGGCCGTCGCCGGGGCCCTTGTACTGCGGCTTCTGGACCTTCTTGGCCTGCTCGGCGAACAGCTCGCCGACCTTCGCGCCGCCGAAGTAGGCGTCGGTCTGGCTCAGCAGCGCCGGGTCCGACAGCGCCTTGACCTGGCTGGGGAAGGTGCCCTTGGCCTGGAACGCCTTGATCTGCTGCTCGGGCGCGGTCAGCCAGGCCGCGAGCTCGGCGGCCTCCTTCGGGTGCTTCGACTGCGTCGGCACGGTCAGGTACGAGCCGCCCCAGTTGCCGCCGCCGCCGGGGAAGGCCGCGGTGACCGCCCACTTGCCCGCGTTCTCCGGGCCGGCCTGCTCCTTGATCACGCCGAGCATCCACGCCGGGCACACCTTCGTCGCGAACGCGCCCTGCTTGAAGCCGGTGTTCCACTCGTTGCTGAACGCGGTCAGCTTGGCCGACTCGCCCTTGGCGACGGCGTCGGTGACCTTGGTCCAGGCGTCCTTGATGCCCTGGTTGCTCTCGACGGCGAGCTTGTCGTCGCTGCCGATGTAGCCCTGCGGGAGCTGGTTGACCATGGCGTTGAAGTTCTGCGAGGCCGAGTCGAACCAGGCCTTGCCCTTGGTCTTGGACACGTAGTCGGCGCCGGCGGCGAAGTAGCTGTCCCAGGTGGCGAACAGCGGCTTCACGGCTTCGGGGTCGGTCGGCAGGCCCGCGGCCTGGAACATGTCCTTGCGGTAGCACATGGCGAGCGGCCCGATGTCGGTGCCGTAGCCGATGACCTTGCCGTCCTTGGTCTTGGCGGCGTCGTACTTCCAGCCGAGCCAGCGGTCGGGGGAGGCGTCGGCGGGGCCGATCTTGCTGAGGTCGTTGAACTTCGAGCCCTTGTCGAGGACGTCGGAGAGGTGACCCTCCTCGACCGCGGCGACGTCGGCGAGGCCCGAGCCCGCGGCCAGCTTCGTGATGAGGTCCTGGTGGTAGGGGCCGCCCTGACCGGTCTTGCGGTGCGTGATCTTGATGTTGGGGTGCAGTCGCTCGTACTCCGGGATGAGTGCCTCGTAGCCGAACTCGGTGAACGTCGCCAGCGTCAGGTCCACGTGCTCGTTGGGACCCGCCGCGGGCGGGGTGTTGTCACCGCCTCCGCCGCAGGCCGTGGCGCCGAGCGCCGTCATCGTGATGCCCAGTGCCAGGACCAGGCCGTTCCGGATCGTTCTCACGTGTCCAACCACCTTGTTGACGGGAATGAGCGCTCTCACTGCTGGGAGCCCGGACTGGGAGCGCTCCCAGGTGTCGCAGAGTCTGGTTGGGGGCTTCACCGGTGTCAAGAGGTCGTAACCGGAGCGTTTCCTGCGAGGAGCGCTCCCGGACATCGCCCTGCGTGACCGTTAAGCTGGTCGCGTCCGGGTGTTGGTGGTGAGCGAGGGCGGTATCCGTGGGGCCTCGAGCAGGGGATGAAGAGCGGCCGACGCTGGAGGACGTCGCGGCGTTCGCCGGCGTGTCGCGGTCGACGGCGTCACGCGCGTTGAACGACGACGCGTACGTCAGCGCGGCGGCGCGCGAGAAGGTCCTGGCCGCGGCCCGTGACCTGGGCTATTCCCCGAACCAGGCGGCCCGCTCCCTGGTCACCCGCCGCACCGGCGCGATCGCCGTGGTGCTGTCCGAGCCGGAGGCCCGGCTGCTCGACGACCCGTACCGCACCGCCGTCATGCGCGCCGGGTACCGCGAGCTCGCCGACATCGGCCGCCAGATGGTGCTGATCTTCAGCGACACGCGCGAAGACCTCGGCAAGACCGTCCGGTTCCTGGAAGGCGGGCACGTCGACGGCGCGCTCGTGTTCGCGCCGCACCGGGCCGACCCGCTGCCCAAGGCCCTGCGGCTGCTGCGCATCCCGGTCGTGTTCGGTGGCCAGGCGGCCGGCATCCGGCGCGGCGTGCACGTCGTCGACTTCGACAACGAAGGCGGCGCCCGGCTGGCGGTGGAGCACCTGGTCGCGGCCGGCCGGCGGCGGATCGGCACCATTGCCGGGCCGCAGGACCAGAGCGCCCCGATCGACCGGCTCGCAGGCTGGCGCAAGACCCTCCTCGACGCCGGGCTCGACCCCGCCGACCTGGCCGAAGAGGCCGACTTCACACTGGCCGGCGGCGCCGGCGCGATGTCCGCGCTGCTGGCCCGGCACCCGGATCTCGACGCGGTGTTCGTCGCCAGCGACATGATGGCGGTCGGCGCCCTGCGGACGCTCGACGCGGCGGGCCGCCGGATCCCCGAAGACGTCGCGGTGGTCAGCTTCGACGACAACGCGACCCTGGCCCCGGCCATGGACCCGCCCCTGACATCGGTGCACCAGGACCCGCGCGAGCAGGTCCACGCGATGGTCGAGACGCTGATGCAGCTGCTCGACGACCAGAACCTCAAACCGCGGCAGCAGATCCTCCCGGTCTCCCTGGCGGTCCGCGCCTCCAGCTGACGCCGTGTCGACCCTTCAATCACGCGTGTCGACCTCCCGATCACGCGTGTCGACCCTTGCCGCCCGGCTCGACCGGCGGACTCGGGGGCCCGGCGGGTCAGTACGCGTGATTGAAGGGTCGGTACGCGTGATTGAAGGGTCAGTACGCGTGATTGAAGGGTCGGCACGCGTGATGGGCGGGTCGACACGGTCCGGGGCGCCGGTGGCTGGGAGCGTTCCCGTCTGAGGTGCACACCTTCGGCGCTAAACGGTGTTTCCTCGGCACTCGGTGTAGTCGATCCGCTAGGCCGTCCGAGTGAGTGGGCGACCATCGGCCGCGGCTGTTCAGGAGCGTTCAGCGAGTCCTCGTTCGCCGGGTGCGCAGATGTGACGCCGGCGGCCGCGGTGTCCTTCTGACTCGATTCTTTACATCCACGTTTCCGGCTGGCTACCGTCTGCGCCTGGAAGCGCTCCCAGATCGCTGGCTCCCTACGGACAAAGGAGTTCCGCAGCCATGCGTTCCTCTCCCCGATGGCGCCGATCGCGCCTGCTGCGCGGCCGCGCGGTGGCCCTGGCCTCGGCCACGGTCGCGTTCACCGCCGCGCTGGTCGCCCCACCCCCGGCGCTCGGCGCCGACATCGCCTGTTCCGTCACCTACACCACCAACGACTGGGACACCGGGTTCACCGCCACCGTCTCGCTGCGCAACGACGGCGCGCCGCTCGACAGCTGGAAGGTCGGCTGGACTTTCCTCGACGGCCAGAAGGTCCAGCAGGGCTGGAGCGCCACCTTCGCCCAGACCGGCGCCGCGGTCACGGCGACGAACCTCTCCTACAACGGCCACCTGGACACCGGGGCGAGCACGTCGTTCGGCTTCAACGGCTCGAAGGGCTCCGCCAACCGCCCGCCCACCGACTTCTCCGTCAACGGCTCCGCGTGCACCGGCGCCAACAAGGCCCCCACCGTCAGCCTGACCTCGCCGGCGTCGACCGGAACCTACTACGCCCCGGCCACGATCCCCCTGGCGGCGACGGCCGCCGACAGCGACGGCACGGTCGGCAAGGTCGAGTTCTACGCCGGCGACACGCTGCTGGCCACCGACACGTCCGCGCCGTTCGAAGGCAGCTGGGCCAACGTCCCGGCCGGGACGTACTCGATCACGGCCAAGGCCTACGACAACAAGAACGCCTCGACGACGTCGAGCCCGGTGAGCGTGAAGGTTCTTTCCGGACCCACGATCGTCGCCGCCCCGGCGACCGCTCAGGTCAAGCAGGGCGGGACGACGACGTTCGCGGTCACCCTCGCCGGCGCCCCGTCCGCGCCGGTGACCGTGGCGATCGCCCGCACGGCGGGGAGCACGGACCTGACCGCGAGCCCCGCCAGCCTCACCTTCACCGCGGCGAACTGGAACGTGGCCCAGAACGTCACGATCACCAGCGCCGACAACGGCGGGGCGCTGGGCAGCGCCACCTTCACCGCGAGCAGCAGCGGGTACACCGCGGCCACCGTGACGGCCACCGAGATCTCGTCGTCCACTTCGGACTACCAGCTCGCGTTCCTGACCCAGTACAACAAGATCAAGGACCCGAACAACGGCTACTTCCGCAAGTTCGGGACCATCCTGGTGCCCTACCACTCGATCGAGACGCTGATCGTCGAGGCGCCGGACCACGGCCACGAGACGACGTCGGAGGCCTTCAGCTACTACCTGTGGCTCGAGGCCTCGTACGGCCAGATCACCGGGGACTGGGCGCCGTTCAACGCCGCCTGGACCTCGATCGAGACGTACGCGATCCCGTCGGCGGCCGACCAGAGCGGCAACTCCGGCTACAACGCGAGCAAGCCGGCGACCTACGCGGCGGAGTACCCGAGCCCGAAGTCCTACCCGTCGCAGCTGCAGTCCGGTGTCTCCGTCGGCAGTGACCCGATCGCGGCGGAGCTGAAGGCGGCCTACGGCTCGCCGGACGTCTACGGCATGCACTGGCTGCTCGACGTGGACAACATCTACAAGTTCGGCCACTGCGAGGACGGCACGAACACCGCGCCCGCGTTCATCAACACCTTCCAGCGCGGCTCGCAGGAGTCGGTCTGGGAGACGGTGACCCAGCCGAGCTGCGACACGCTGAAGTTCGGCGGCAAGAACGGGTACCTCGACCTGTTCACGGGCGACTCGGCCTACGCCAAGCAGTGGAAGTACACCGACGCGCCGGACGCGGACGCCCGCGCGGTGCAGGTCGCCTTCCAGGCCGAAAAGTGGGCTGCTGCGCAGGGCAAGAGCGCCGACGTCGCGGCCGTCGTCAAGAAGGCGTCGAAGATGGGCGACTACCTGCGGTACTCGCTGTTCGACAAGTACTTCAAGAAGATCGGCAACTGCGTCGGCGCGTCGACCTGCGCGGCCGGCACCGGCAAGGACAGCGAGCACTACCTCGTCTCCTGGTACTACGCCTGGGGCGGCTCGCTCGACCAGAACGCCTGGGCGTGGCGCATCGGGGACGGTGCGGCGCACCAGGGCTACCAGAACCCGCTCGCCGCGTACGCGCTGTCGACCGACCCGGGCCTGAAGGTGACGTCGGCGACCGGTGCCCAGGACTGGGCGACCAGTCTCGGCCGGCAGATGGAGTTCCTGCAGTGGCTCCAGTCGTCCGAAGGCGGTCTCGCCGGTGGCGCGACCAACAGCTGGGAAGGCCAGTACGGCACGCCGCCCGCCGGCACGCCGACGTTCTACGGCATGTTCTACGACCAGCAGCCGGTCTGGCACGACCCGCCGAGCAACCAGTGGTTCGGCTTCCAGACCTGGGGCATGGAACGCATCGCCGAGTACTACCAGGCCACCAAGGACGCCCGGGCCAAGAAGATCCTCGACAAGTGGGTCCCGTGGGCGATCGCGGGCACCACGGTCGGCTCCGGCGGGAGCTTCCAGGTCCCGTCCGACCTGACCTGGAGCGGCGCGCCGGACACCTGGAACGCCACCAGCCCGGGGAGCAACACCGGGCTGCACGTCACGGTGAAGAACTACAGCAGCGACGTCGGTGTCGCGGCTTCGCTTTCGAAGACGTTGCTCTACTACGCGTCCGGCTCGGGCAACGCCCAGGCCAAGACCGTGGGGGAGCAGCTGCTGACCGCGCTGTCGGCCAACACGGACGCCCAAGGCATCGCGGTGCCGGAGACCCGGACGGACTACAACCGGTTCGACGACACCTACAACGCCACCACGGACCAGGGGCTGTACGTCCCGACGGGCTGGACCGGGACCATGCCGAACGGCGACCCGATCAACTCCGGCTCGACGTTCACCTCGATCCGCTCCTTCTACAAGAGCGACCCGCAGTGGCCGAAGGTCCAGTCCTACCTGGACGGTGGCGCCGCCCCGACGTTCACCTACCACCGGTTCTGGGCGCAGTCGGAGATCGCCACGGCGTTCGCCGCGCACGTCGTCCTGTTCGGCTGAGAGGCTCTCGATGAAGCGACTGCTCGCACTCGCGGTCGCCGCACTGGTCGGGGGCGCCGTTCTCACGGCGTCCCCGGCCACCGCGGCCCCGCAAGCCACCCAAGCCGCCGGGACCGGCACCGGCTACTGGCACGCCTCGGGCTCCCAGCTCGTGGACGCCACCGGCGCCGCGGTCCGGATGACCGGCATCAACTGGTTCGGGGCCGAGACCGGCAACTATTCGCCCCACGGCCTCTGGAGCCGCAACTACCAGGACATGCTCGACCAGATGGCGGGCCTCGGCTACAACACGCTGCGGCTGCCGTACTCCAACCAGCTCTTCGACCCGGGCGTCAAGCCGAACAGCATCGACGCCGTCCAGAACCCCGACCTGCAGGGGCTTTCCGGGCTGCAGGTGCTCGACAAGATCATCGCGTACGCCGGGACCAAGGGCATGCGCGTGATCCTGGACCAGCACCGGCCGGACTCCGGCGCGCAGTCCCCGCTCTGGTACACCAGCGCGTACCCGGAGAGCCGCTGGCTGTCCGACTGGACGATGCTCGCCCAGCACTACAAGGGCAACACCACGGTGATCGGCGCCGACCTGCACAACGAGCCGCACTCGATCCAGGGTGGCGGCGGCGCGTGCTGGGGTTGCGGCGACACCGCGACCGACTGGCGCCTGGCCGCCGAACGCGGCGGGAACGCCGTGCTCGCGGCCAACCCGGACTGGCTGGTCATCGTCGAGGGCGTCGACTGCGTCAGCGGCACCGGCGACCCGCAGTGCGGCTGGTGGGGTGGCAACCTCTCCGGCGCCCGCCAGTTCCCGGTGCGGTTGTCCAAACCGGACAAGCTGGTCTACTCGGCGCACGAGTACGCGACGTCGGTGTTCGCCCAGCCGTGGTTCTCCGACCCGTCGTTCCCGGCGAACCTGCCGGCGCTGTGGGACCACTTCTTCGGCTACCTGCAGAAGCAGAACATCGCACCGGTGCTGCTCGGCGAGTTCGGCACCACGCTCGCCGACCCGCGCGACAAGACCTGGCTGCAGGAGCTGATGAAGTACGCGGGGACGGGCCCGACCGGGATGAGCTTCACGTACTGGTCGTGGAACCCCAACTCCGGGGACACCGGCGGCATCCTCAACGACGACTGGACCACGGTCAACCAGGCCAAGCAGGCCATTCTGCAGCCGTACCTGATCCCGCCGACGGGCTCGGGCGGTGGCCCGACCGACCCGCCGCCCGCGGTCTCCTGCGCGGTCACCTACCACGTCGACAACGCGTGGCAGGGCGGCTTCGTCGCCTCCGTGACGCTGAAGAACACCGGCAGCGCGGCCATGAAGTCCTGGGCGCTCGGCTGGACCGTGCCGTCCGGGACGCAGATCACCGGCGGCTGGGGCGCGACCGTCACCCAGTCCGGCCAGCAGGCCACCGCGAAGGCTCCCACCTGGGCGCCGGACCTGGCCGGCGGCGCCTCGGTGTCGATCGGCTTCCAGGCGACCGGCGCCTCGACCGGCTCGCCCGGCGGCTTCGCCGTCGGCGCGACCGCGTGCACCACCTGACCCGCCCACCGAACACGAAGGAGCACACTCGATGAAGAGTGAATTCTGGTCCGCGAGGAGGAAGTCACGGCTCGCCGTGGCGTCCTCGGTGACGGCCGCGGCCGTCGTGGCCGGCCTGGTGGTGGCCGGCGGCAGCCCGGCGGTCGCCGCCGCCGGCTGCAAGGTGACCTACACGGTGAACCAGTGGGACACCGGGTTCACCGCGAACGTCGCGGTGACCAACCTCGGCGACCCCGTCACCTCCTGGGACGTCCAGTGGGACTTCGGCGGCAACCAGCAGGTCCAGCAGGGCTGGAGCGCCACGTTCAGCCAAAGCGGCAAGCACGTGAGCGCGAAGAACCCGTCCTGGGGCGGCGCGCTCGGGTCGAACGCGACGGCGAGCTTCGGCTTCAACGGCTCGTACTCGGGCACGAACGACATCCCCGCGTCGTTCTCGCTCAACGGCGTCCACTGCGACGGCGGCACGATCCCGACCACCACGCCGACCACCCCGACGACGCCCACCACCCCGACGACCCCCACGACACCGACCACGCCGACCCAGCCCGGGACGCACGTGGAGAACCCGTACGCGGGTGCCAAGGGGTACGTGAACCCGGACTGGTCGGCCGAGGTGACCGCCGCGGCCGCGGCCAAGGGCGGCACGCTGGGTGCCCAGATGGCCAAGGTGGCGAACACCTCGACCGCGGTCTGGCTGGACCGGATCGCCGCGATCGCCGGCACGGCCGACTCCCGCGGCCTGCGCGGGCACCTCGACGCCGCGCTGGCCCAGCAGAGCGGCGGGACGCCGGTGACGATCCAGATCGTCGTCTACGACCTGCCGAACCGCGACTGCGCGGCGCTGGCGTCCAACGGTGAGCTGCAGGCCGGCCAGAACGGCCTGGCGCGGTACAAGAGCGAGTACATCGACGCGATCGCCTCGATCCTGTCCGATGCGAAGTACGCGCCGCTGCGGGTCGTGGCGGTCGTCGAACCGGACTCGCTGCCCAACCTGATCACCAACACCGCCACGGCCAAGTGCGCCGAAGCGCAGTCCACCGGGGTGTACACCCAGGGCATCCAGTACGCGTTGAACAAGCTGCACGCGATCTCCAACGTCTACAACTACCTGGACATCGCGCACTCGGCGTGGCTGGGCTGGGACAGCAACTTCGGCCCGTTCGTCAACCTGGTCAAGCAGACGCTGCAGGGGACGACGGCCGGGGTGAACAGCATCGACGGCTTCATCAGCGACACCGCGAACTACACCCCGCTGACCGAGCCGAACCTGCCCGACCCGAACCTGACCGTCGGCGGCCAGCAGCTCAAGTCGGCGACGTTCTACCAGTGGAACCCGTACTTCTCCGAGGTGCCGTACGCCACGGCGATGTACAACGCGTTCGTTTCCGCGGGCCTGCCCAGCGGTATCGGCATGCTGATCGACACCTCCCGCAACGGCTGGGGCGGCGCGGCCCGGCCCAGCGGCGCCTCGGGGTCCACTGTGGACAGCTATGTGAACTCCGGCCGGATCGACCGGCGGCTGCACCGCGGCAACTGGTGCAACCAGAGCGGGGCCGGGCTGGGAACGCGGCCGACCGCGTCGCCCGCGGCGCACTTCGACGCCTACGTCTGGATCAAGCCGCCGGGTGAGTCCGACGGCGCGAGCTCGCAGATCCCGAACGACGAGGGCAAGGGCTTCGACCGGATGTGCGACCCGACCTACCACGGCAGCGACCAGGCCAACGGCGGCAACCTGACCGGCGCCCTGCCGAACTCGCCGCTGTCCGGCAAGTGGTTCCAGGCCCAGTTCGAGGAACTGGTCCAGAACGCCTACCCGCCGGTGCAGTAAGGCAAGACCACCCGGGCCGGACGGTGCCGCGCAGCCGCCGTCCGGCCCGGGCCCCCACCCCGTCCCTTCGAACAGAGGAGCTCCCATGAAGAACCGGCTACGAGCCACACTGGCGTCGTTCGGAGCCGCGACCGTGCTGCTGTCCGGCGGTGTCGTGCTGACCGCCCCGCCGGCGGCAGCGGACACGCAGCTGTGCGACAAGTACGGCTCGCTGCGCATCCAGGGCGGCCGCTACATCGTGCAGAACAACAACTGGGGCGACGACACGACCCAGTGCCTTTCGGTGTCCACCACCGGGTTCACCGTCACCACGGCGTCGCACAACCGGCCGACGAACGGTGCCCCGGGCAGCTACCCGTCCGTCTACGCCGGCTGCCACTACGGCAACTGCAGCAGCGGCAGCGGCCTGCCCCGGCAGGTCCGGTCGCTCGGCGCGCTGACGTCCCACGTGGACTACACGACCGTCCAGGCGGGACAGTGGGACGCCGCCTACGACGTCTGGTACGACCCGGCGCCGAACCCGGCGGGGCAGAACACCGGGGCCGAGGTGATGATCTGGGGCAACCACCGGGGCGCCCCGCAGCCGGTCGGCAGCGTGATCGGCACGGCGCAGCTCGCCGGCGCGACGTGGACCGTCTGGTTCGGGAACATCGGCTGGAACGTGATCTCGTACGTCCGGAACTCCGGCACGGACAGCCTCGACGTCTCCCTGTCCGACTTCACCCGCGACGGCGTGAACCGCGGCAAGATCAGCGACGCCTGGTACCTGACGAGCGTCCAGTTCGGGTTCGAGCCCTGGCAGGGCCAGACCGGGCTGGGCGTGCGCTCGTTCAGCGTGTCGGGCTAGAGGTCCTTCCGGAAGGACAGCCGGTCCAGTCCCGGCCCGTCGTAGTCGGGCTGGACCGGCAGGCCGTCGACCTCCTTCGGGCCGGGCTCGGTGACGAACCCCATCCGGGTGTGGAAGGCGTGCGACCCCTTGTTCACCGGTGACGTGATGGCGCGGACGGTGGTCCGCCCGTGCGCGCGGCTGTGGGCGAAGAAGCGTTCGTACAGGGCGGCGCCCAGACCCTTGCCGCGCTCGGCGGGGTCGACGCCGACGAAGTGGACGTAGCTCTCGGCCGGCCGGGACGGCGAGAGGAACCCGATCAGGAACGCGACGATCCGGTCGTCGCCGGTCACCAGGAAGCTGCTGCCGGTGAAGTGCTGGAACATCAGCTTCGGGAGGAGCAGGGCCCGCTGGCGGGAGCCTTCGTCGCCGCCGAGGCCGCCCCACCAGGAGTCGAGGACCGCGAGGACGGGCAGGTGGTCGTCCGGGCCCGGGTGGCGGACGGCGTGGCCGAAGAGCGGGGTGAGGTCCGGAGTCGTCACGGGCTCAGGGTGCCGTACGGGGGAGCGGCGCGCGAGCGGGTTTCGGGCCGGACCGGACGCGGCGGTTCCGCCGCCACGGACCGCCACCGGGAACCTTCGCCACCGGCTGATCCGGTCCACTGTGCCCAGACCATCGACAGGAGCTCGCCGGGTGTCCTTCCCAGAATCTCCGTGCCCGGCCCCGGGACCGGCCGGGCCGTCAGGGCACCACCTGGTGCACGCCGATCAGCACCTGCTGCCAGACGGCGGCCGGGTCGGCCCCGCGCTCGACCGCCTTGAGCGCCGGCGCGACCACCGTCTCCTGGATCTTGCCGTCGCCCGGCCCCTTGTACTGCGGTTTCCCGACCTTGCGGGCCTGGGCGACGAAGACCTGCCCGCTCAGTGCGCCGCCGAAGTAGCCGTTCATCTCGCTGAGCAGGTCGGGGGAGGTGAAGGCGTCGACCTGGCTCGGGAAGTTCCCGCTCGCCCGGAAGGCGTGCAGCTGCTGCTCGGGCGCGGTCAGCCAGGCCGCGAGCGCGGCGGCCTCCTTCGGGTGCTCGCTCGTGGCCGGCACGGTGAGGTACGAGCCGCCCCAGTTGCCGCCGCCGTCGGGGAACGCGTCGGTGATCGCCCACTTGCCGGCGTTGCCGATCCCGGCCTGCTGCTCGATGACGCCGAGCATCCACGAAGGACAGACCTTCGTCGCGAAGGCGCCGAGGCGCAGGCCGTTGTTGCCGTCGTCGGCGAAGGCGGTCAGCCCGGCCGACTGCCCCTGCTGCACGGCGGTGGTGACCTGGTCCCAGGCGCCGCGGAGCGCGGTGTTCGTCTCGAGCGTCGAACGGTCCTCGCGGTCGAGGTAGCCGACCGGGAGCTGGTTGACCATGGCGTTGAAGTTCTGCGCCGCGGAGTCGAACCACGCCTTGCCCTTCGAGCGCTTGACGTACTTCTCGCCGGCCTCGAAGTAACTGTCCCAGGTCGCGAACATCGTCTTGACCGAACCGGGGTCGGTCGGCAGCCCGGCCGCCTCGAGGAGGTCCTTGCGGTAGCACATCGCCAGCGGGCCGATGTCCGTGCCGTAGCCGACGAGCTTGCCGTCCTTGCTGCGGCCCGCCTCGTACTTCCACTCCAGCCACCGGCCCGGTTTGACGTCGGGCGGCCCGGCTTCGGCCAGGTCGGTGAACTTCCCGGACTGCGCGAGGATGTCGGCGAGGTGGCCTTCCTCGACGGCTTGGACGTCCGCGAGGCCCTGCCCGCTCTGCAGCTTGGCCAGCAGGTCCTGGTGGTACGGGCCGCCCTGCTCGGTCTTCACTTGGCGGACGTCGATCCCGGGGTGGGTGAACCGGTACCCGGGGATCAGGTCGTCGTAGCCGAACTCGCCGAACGTCGCCAGGGTGAGCGTGATGCGCTCGGGCGTGCTCGGGCCGCAGCCGCCGGTCAGGACGAGCAGGACGACGGCGACGGCGAAGGCCAGCCGTCTTCGGATCAGCCTCATGCGCACGCACTCCCCACTCGCGATTCACTCCCTTGTGATTGGGAGCGCTCCCGGAGCGAGTGTCGTTTCCGGGGGCGGCGGGTGTCAAGGTGCGCGACGGCGGGTGCCCGGGCGGACACGGACGGGTTTTCCCGTGTGGAGTCCTCTTTGGAGTCCCGTGGGGAAGGAGGGCGATGAAGCGTCCGACGATCACCGACATCGCGCGGGAGGCCGGCGTGTCCAAGGGCGCGGTGTCCTACGCGCTCAACGGCCGCCCGGGCGTGTCGGAGGCGACCCGGCACCGGATCACGCGGATCGCCCGGGAGCTGGGGTGGTCGCCGAGCAGCACGGCGCGGGCCCTGTCCGGCGGCCGGGCCGGGGTGATCGGGCTGGTCCTCGACGGGCCGTCCGAGGCGTTCTTCCCGGCTCTGCTCGACGGGTTCGAGCCGGAGCTGCTGCTGCAGGTCGCCGCCGGTCTCGACGCGTCGCTGGCGGTCTACCGCCGCTGGCGCGCCGAGCGGAAGGTGGACGGCGTGCTGCTCACGGAGCCGGACCACGCGGCGGAGCTGGTGCGGATCGGCCTGCCGGCGGTGGTGCTCGGCGGGCCGGGCGGGCTGAGCGTGCCGTCGGTCCGGGTGGACGACGCCGCGGGAGCCGCGGAGGCACTGGAGTACCTGGCCGCGCTGGGACACCGGCACGTGGTCCGCATCCCGGGAGCGGCGGCGTTCGCGGACCCGTGGGAGCGGGAGGAGGCGTTCAGGGCCGAAGCGCGACGGCTGGGGTTGGCGGGTGCGGAGGCCGCGGGAGCCGGCGGGGGTGGGAGCGCGCGGCCGGCGGCGCGCGCCGGGGATCGCTCCGGCGGCCTTGGTGCGGGGCCGGGGGTGGGGGCCGGCGGTGCCGGGGACCCGGGTAGCGCCGGTCCGGCCGCAGGTGCGAGATATCGGGCCATCGGTTGGGGGACCGCCGCGAGTGCGGGGAATCGTCGTGCCGGGTGGAGCGGCGGCTCCGGCGATACGCCCGGCGCAAACCCGCGCGCCGGGTTCGGAAACCGGGCCGCGACCGTCCACAGTGAACCCTCCGCCGACGCGGTCCGGCACGTCCTCCTCGCCTGCCCCCGGCCCACCGCCCTCCTCTGCGACACCGACTCCCTCGCCGTCGCCGCGCTCGTCGCCGCGCGGGAACTCGGGCTCGCTGTGCCCGGCGACCTTTCGGTGGTCTCCTGGGACGACTCCGGACTCTGCCGCCTCCTCCGCCCGGCTCTCTCCGCGATCCGGCGCCCCCTGCCGGAGCTCGGCGCGCTCGCCGCGTCGATGCTGCGAGACCTCATCGCCGGCGAAGAGGTCGGCGACGTCTGCGCCTCCCGGCCGCGGCTGATCACCCGCGGCAGCACCGGCCCCGCCCGCTGAGCGGGGCCGGTGCTGCCGTCCACAAGGGACGACTCAGGTGCCCTGGCAGGTCGGCGACGGCTGGGCCGGGTTCGTCCCCGTCGCGTTCACCACCAGCCCGAACGTGGTCGACCCGTCGGGCGCGATCTGGCCGTTCCAGTCGGCGTTGCGGACCGTCACCACCGAGCCGGACTGGCTCAGCGTGCCGTTCCAGACGCTGCCGATCGTCTGGCCCGCCGGCAGCGTCCAGCCCACCTGCCAGCCGCGGTAGGCCGTGGTGCCGTGGTTCATCACCGTCACCGTGGCCTGGTAGCCGCCGCTCCAGGCGTTCGTGACCTCGTACATCGCCATGCAGGCGCCGCCCGTCGGCGGGGGACTCGTGGGCGTCGTCGGCGTGGTCGTCGGGCTGCCCGGCTGGTGCACGCCCGTCACTTCACCGTGCCCGCCGTCGAAGGTGACGTCGGAGCAGCCGTAGAACGTCTCGGCGCTGTCGGAGCGCTTCCACACCGAATAGATGATGTGCCGCCCGGACTTGTTCGCCGGCAGTGCGCCGGTCCACTTGTACTGCCCGTCCACCGTGCCGACCTGGCCGGTCACCGGCGGGTGGTCCACGGTCAGGAACGGCTGGTCCTCCAGCGAATCCCAGGTGAGCGGCTTCGACGGGTCCCAGCCGTCCTTCGTCACGTACGTGTAGAACCAGCCCGGGTGGGCGGCCCACGCGTTGTACGAGAAGTCGAACGAGGCCCCGGCGGTCAGGTGGGTCAGCGGCCAGTCGCCGACCTGGTCGAACCCGGCGTAGCCCGGGTTCCCGCCCGAACACAGCTTCCCGTCCTCGATGAAGCCGCGGGTGCGCCCGGCGCCGTCGGAGCGCAGCACGGCGAACCAGTTGTACAGCGAGTTGGCGCCGCTGGTGGCCACCGCGGCCGCGCAGGCCGGGTTCTGCGGGATGATCTGGCCGGTCGAGCTGAGCCCGTCCTGCCAGCACAGGAACGTCCGGCTGCCCGGTTTCATCATGGCGCCGTGCGCTTCGGCCGTGCCGGTGTTCAGCAGGATCGCGGTCAAGCTCGCCAGCAGCACGGTGACGGCGGCGAGGATCGTACTTCGTCTCCTGGTCACGTCTGTCCCTTCGTCGGGTAGCGTGCGTCGAAGACTGGGAGCGCTCTCACGATCAGGATACGCGGTGGCGGTCACTTCCGGAACATCCCGCGGTGACCGCCGGCGGCGTCGTGGCCTACGTTGGCGGAGGCAGCCGATCACCGGGCCGGCCGTGGAGAAGGGCAGAGAGTGGACAGTCCGTCATCGGTTCCCGCCTGGGTGCGCGCCGAACCCGCCCGGCTCCTCGGCTTCGCCGCTCGCGCGGCCCACCCCGCCGGCGGCTTCGCCTGGCTCGACGAGGCCGGGCGGCCGGTCCTCGACCGGCCCGTCGAAACCTGGATCACCTGCCGGATGACGCACGTCTTCGCGCTCGCGTCGCTGCAGGGCGCCGACGCCGGAGCGCAGGTCGCGCACGGTGTCTCGGCGCTGACCGGCCCGCTGCGCGACCCGGACTTCGGCGGCTGGTACGCGACGACAACGTTGTCAGAGAAGCGCGCCTACGAACACGCCTTCGTCGTCCTGGCGGCCGCGAGCGCTGCCGCCGCCGGTGCCGCGGGCGCGGAACCGTTGCTGGCCGAGGTGCTCGAAGTGGTCGAGCGCCGGTTCTGGGAACCGGGCCCGGGCCGGGTCGCCGACGTCTGGGACCGCGGCTGGACGGACCTGGAGGACTACCGCGGGGCCAACGCGAACATGCACACGGTCGAGGCGTTCCTGGCCGCCGCCGACGTCACCGGCGACCGCGTCTGGGCCACCCGCGCGCTGTCCATTGTGGACAAATTGGTGCACGGCGAAGCCCGCGCCCACGGCTGGCTGCTCCCGGAGCACTACGACGCGGGCTGGCACGTGCGGCTGGACCACAACCGGGACGAGCCAGCCCACCCGTTCCGGCCGTTCGGCGCCACCGTCGGCCACCTCTTCGAGTGGGCCAGGCTGGCCGTGCACCTCAAGCGCGCGCTCGGGAGCGACGCGCCGGCGTGGCTGGTACCGGACGCGGAGGCGCTGTTCGCGACGGCGGTGCGCCACGGCTGGGCCGTCGACGGCCGGCCGGGATTCGTCTACACCACCGACTTCGCCGGGACGCCGGTCGTGCGCACCCGGCTGCACTGGGTCGTGGCGGAAGCGATCGCCGCCGCGTGGACGCTGCACCAGGAGACCGGCGAGGCGGTCTACCTCGACCGGTTCGGGGAGTGGTGCGCCCACGCCGACGCGTGCTTCGTCGACCGCGAGCTCGGCTCCTGGCACCACGAACTGGACCCGGAGAACCGGCCCGCGGCAGCGGTCTGGGCGGGCAAACCGGACATCTACCACGCCTACCAGGCGACGCTCCTGCCCGCGTTGCCGCCCGCCGCGTCGTTCGCCGGCGCGCTGATCACCCGCGGATAGACTGCCCGGGAACCCCCTTCCGACGAGGAGAACCATGTCGCCTTACGTCGCCGCCGAAGACCGGTACGCGGGCATGCCGTACCGGCGGACCGGGCGCAGCGGGCTGAAGCTGCCCGCCGTGTCGCTCGGCCTGTGGCACAACTTCGGGGACGACAAGCCCCTCGACGTCCAGCGCGCGGTGCTGCGCCGGGCGTTCGACCTCGGCGTGACGCACTTCGACCTGGCCAACAACTACGGCCCGCCGCCCGGCGCGGCGGAGGCGAACTTCGGCCGGCACTACGCCGCCGACTTCCGCCCGTACCGCGACGAGATCCTGGTGTCGTCGAAGGCCGGCTACCTGATGTGGGACGGCCCGTACGGCGAGTGGGGCTCGCGCAAGAACCTGCTGGCCAGCCTGGACCAGAGCCTCGCGCGCACCGGCCTCGACCACTTCGACGTCTTCTACTCGCACCGCCCGGACCCGGAGACGCCGATCGAGGAGACCATGGGTGCCCTCGACACCGCGGTCCGGTCGGGCAAGGCGCTCTACGCGGGCATCTCCAACTACTCGCCGGAGCAGACGGAAGCCGCGATCGCCGCGCTGAAGGAGCTGGGCACGCCGCTGCTGATCCACCAGCCGTCGTACTCGATCCTGAACCGCTGGGTGGAAGACGGCCTCCAGGACGTCCTCGACGAGCACGGCGTCGGCTCCATCGCGTACTCGCCGCTGAGCCAGGGCCTGCTGACCGACCGCTACCTCGACGGCGTCCCGGCCGACTCGCGCGCGGCGGGGGCCAGCCCCTTCCTCACCCGCGACCGCCTCACCGAGGAGACCTTGGCGACGATCCGGGCGCTGAACGACGTCGCGAAGCGGCGCGGGCAGACGCTGGCGCAACTGGCCATCGCGTGGGTGCTGCGGCGCGGCCGCGTCACGTCCGCGCTGATCGGGGCCAGCAGCGTCGCCCAGCTCGAGAACACCGTCGCGGCGACGGCGAACCTCGAGTTCTCCGACGACGAGCTGGCCGAGATCGACCGGATCGTCGCGGCCTAGCAGCCGATCCTGGCGGTGCCCACGGCCACGTCGTCGAACCAGATCGTGTCGGCGTCGGTGCCGTAGCTCTCCCAGCCGAGGCGCAGGTCGGTCACCGCCGGGTGCCAGGCCCGCCCGAGCCACTGCTGGTCGACGTCGGCGGTGGGCACGCCGTCGACGACGAGCCCGGGGACCTCGGCGGCCCCCAGCCACGTCCGCAGCTGCCCGGCGGCGCCGTCGATCTCGAACTCGAAGCAGGACCAGGTTCCGGTCGGCAGCGGGACGCTCTGGGCGACACCGGCCGGGCTCTGCGCGGGCAGCGTCGCGTCGTCGGACTCGCGGTTCCACTGCAGGGCCCGGTTCTGCCCGCCGGCCCGCAGGTCACGGCCGCCATCCGCGGTGTCGCGCAGGGCCATGAAGGTGACGTGCCCGGCGGGCAGCGGGGTCGTGTGGCGCACCCAGAACCGGCCGTACACCACGCCGGAGCCGGGCACGCTCGTGCCGAAGAAGGCGTGGTTGCAGTAGCCGCCGCCCCCGGTGACCTTGACCGAGCGGGTGCCGGAGTGCGCGACGGCGGGGTCGACGGTGACCGTGCCGGTGCCCTGGCAGTTCGCCGCGCCGACGGTCCAGCGGCCGGCCGGGGTGCTGCCCGTCTGCTGCTCGAAGTCGTCGCAGAACGTCGCGTCCGCGCATCCGGCGGGTGGCGGAGCGGACGTCGTAGTGGCCGGGGTCGTCGGTGTGGTCGTCGCCGGGGGAGCGGGGTCCCCGCACGCGACGCCGTTGAGTGCGAAGTCCGCCGGCTCGGTGTTGGTCCCGCTGTACGTGCCCTGCAGGCCGAACGAGACGGTGCCGCCGGCGGGCAGCGCGGCGTTGTAGGGCAGGCTCTCCGCGGTGACCGTGGTGCCGGACTGGCGGACGGTGGCGTTCCAGGCCGACGTCACGGACTGGTTCCCGGCGTAGTGCCAGGTGAGTGCCCAGGACGTGAGTGCGGTGGCGCCGTTGGTCACGGTGATCTCGGCGGTGAACCCGGTCTGCCACTGGTTGACGCGGTAGCCGACCGAACAGGCCGCCGCGGCGGTGGCCGGCCCGGCGGTGACGACCGCGGTGGTGCCGGCGGCGGCGAGGCAGAGTCCGGCGAGGGCGGCGGCGAACCTGTGCATCGGGGCCTCCCGGGACGCGGACAGGGGCGCCGGGGTTCGCACCTCGGCGCCCCTGGGTGGTGGCCGCGTTCTGACGAGGCGACCTGGCATGGGAGCGCTTCCAGCCGCCGGAAAGGTAACCCGCCGTGTCGTCGTTGTAAAGTGCGACCGGGACGCGGCTCGACCCGGTGGTCCGTTTTCGGGGGCATCGGTCGGGCCCGGCCGGAACTGAACGCTCCTGAACGGCCGAAGCCGTTGGGAGGCAAAGCATCCCGTGGTCGCGCTGCGCCACCGGCCGGTGCCCCCGGATGCCGCCGTTGGAGTGGATTCCGGGAATTCCTGCCGAAGATCGCTCCGGGGTTTACAGCGTCGCGGGGTGCCGGGTACTGTCCAGCGCTGCTGGGAGCGCTCTCACGAATCTTGTTCAGGACCAAGGGAGTCATCGATGCGTTCCGGACCAGCACTGCTCGGCGCCGTCAGCGCGCTCGCCGTCGTCGGCGCGACGACGGCGTTCACGCTGGGCACCCCGTCGCCCGCGTCGGCGGCGGCGGCCTGCGAGGTCGGCTACACGGTGAACGACTGGGGAAGCGGTTTCACCGCCAACCTCACCTTGAAGAACCTCGGCACGGCCCCGCTTTCCGGGTGGCGGATCAGCTACACCTACACCGGCAACCAGCAGCTCCAGCAGGGCTGGAACGGCACCTGGGCGCAGTCCGGCCCGACGATCACGGTCACCCCGGCGACCTGGAACGGCACGATCGCGCCGAACGCCTCGGTCACCGCCGGTGCGAACTTCGGCTACCGCGGGACCAACGCCGCGCCGACGTCGTTCAGCGTGAACGGCGAGCCGTGCGGGGGCACGCAGCCGCCGACCACCACCCCGACGACCCCGGCCACCACCACACCCACCACCACAACGCCGACGCCGCCCGGTGGCGCGCCCCAGCTGCACGTCTCGGGCAACCGGCTGGCCGACACCGCGGGCACCCCGGTGACGCTGCGCGGGGTGAACCGCTCCGGCGGCGAGTTCGCGTGCGTGCAGGGCACCGGCCTCTTCGACGGCCCGATGGACGCGGCCTCGGTGGCCGCCATCAAGAGCTGGCACGCGAACGTCGTGCGCGTGCCCTTCAACGAGGACTGCTGGCTCGGACTGTCCAATGTGGACTTGCGGTACGCCGGCGCCACCTACCGCGCCGCCCTCAAGTCCTATGTGGACCTGCTGCACCAGAACGGCGTGGTCGCGATCCTCGACCTGCACTGGACCCACGGCGGCTACACGGGCAACTCCTCGGCGTGCAGCGACGTCAACGCCACCTGCCAGAAGCCGATGACCGGTACCGAGCACTCGGTGGACCTGTGGACGTCGGTCGCGAACACGTTCAAGGGGGACAACGCCACGATCCTCGACCTGTTCAACGAGCCCTACCTCGACCGCGCGGTGTCCGGCTCGGCCCAGGCCTGGACGTGCTGGCGTGACGGCGGTTCCGCCTGCTCCGGCATCGGCTACCCGGTGGCGGGCATGCAGACGCTGGTGAACGCGGTGCGCGCGACCGGCGCCACCAACGTGCTCATGCTCGGCGGGCTCGCCTACTCCAACGACCTGACCGGGTGGCTGCAGTACAAGCCGAGCGACCCGGCCGGCAACCTGGTCGCGTCCTGGCACTCGTACAACTTCAACACGTGCAGCTCGTCGTCGTGCTGGGACAGCCAGCTCGCGCCGGTCGCCGCGGCCGTGCCGCTGGTGGCCGGGGAGATCGGCGAGAACGACTGCGCGAGCGGCTACGTCACCGGCCTGATGGACTGGCTCGACCGGCACCAGGCGTCCTACCTCGGCTGGACCTGGAACACCTGGAACTGCAGCACCGGCCCGGCCCTGATCTCGGCCTACGACGGCACGCCGACGGCGTTCGGTGCGGGCATCCGCGCCCACTTCCTCGCGGCAGGCTGACCCGGGCCGGCTCACCACCGGGGCGGCCCCGCCACCCCTGTTCGGGGTCCGGACCGGCCCGAGGGGCTGCGCTCCGGCCTCCGCACGGGCATACTGACCCCCTACGGGCCGCCCCCGCGGCGGCCGGTTTCGTGGTGTCGGCCGGCAACCCCCAGGTCGGCCGGCACCGCCCCCTCACCCCTCGGCAAGCGCGTTCGTCACATCCTGGGCCCCTGCGGTCACGCTGCGGTACTGTCGTCTCCGTGCACCCGTACTCCGCGAATCGTTGGATGAACGATGAGTCGACAGGCCAAACCGGGCAGTAAGCCGTACCGTGCACAGTTGCGCGACCGGCTGGCCGCCTTGGGGTTTTCCGAAGGGGCGATGCCGGCGCGGGTGGCGGAAAATCTGATCGTCGAATGCGGCATCCCGCCGCGCACGGCGTGGCGGCTGGCGTCGGAGCTCTCGCTCGACGTCGCGGCGCACCAGTACAACGCCGTCACCGGTGACCCTCGCGCGGGCATGCGCGGTACCCGCATCTGGGAGTACGAGCAGTGGCCCGAGCGCGGCGTCCGGCCGACCGTCGCCGCCTTGCGCGTGCTCGCCCGGGTGTACGGCACCAGCTGGAAGTCGCTGCTGGGGCTGCGCGACCTCGAGCAGCTGCCTGCCAAGGACCTCGCCGAGTACCACGCCGACACCGAGACGCCGGCGACCGCACCGGAACCCGGGCCGGCGTGTCCGGCCCGCGTCGAAGCCGTCCCGCACGCGGAGATCGGCGGCGCCGCCCTGGACGACGCCATGCTGCTCACCACGACCAACGTCGACGACCTCCAGCTCGACGACCTGTGGTCCGACCTCGGCTTCCTGGGCAACGCCTACACCCGCACCGCGCCCGACGCCGTCCTCGGCCAGCTCGCCGTCGTCGACGAGCGGGTCGCGACCCTGCTGAAGGGCCGCCAACGTCCGAAGCAGACGCAGGACCTGCTGCTCATCGGGGCGAAGTGCAGCGCGATGATGGCCTGGATCGCCGGTGACCTGGGGCGGTACCCGTTCTCCCGTCGGTTGAACTCGGTCGCGTGGCTCTACTCCCAGTACGCCGACGACTACCTCGCCCGCCGCTGGGTGCGCACGTCGCAGGCCCGCGTCGCGTTCTGGTCGGGCAATGGTGTCGAGTCCGCGAAGCTCGCCGCGGACGGGCTCAACTACCAGGTGGGCGACCGGATCACCGACGCGCCGCTGATCCTCGCGGAGGCCCGTGGCTGGTCGTCGGTGCAGGCGGAGCAGCAGGTGCTGGACGCCATCGCCCGCTGGACCTCGATCGAGGACCCGGACCTCGACGCGGGGGGCGAAGACCGGTTCTTCAACATCACGAAGGACCGCCGCCACTACATGGCCGGTACCTCCCTGCTGTCGGTCGGGCAGGCCCCCGCCGCGCTGCGCGAGTTCACGACCGCGCGGGAGGCTTACGAAAAGCTTTCCCTGGAGAGCCGCTGGGAGGCCATGGAACCCATGATCCGGATCGACACGGGCCGCGCCCACCTGCGGCTCGACGATCTCGAAGGCGCGGCCGCGCAGGTCGAGCCGTTGCTCGCCACCGACGTGGCGAAGCAGCCGGACATGGTGCACGCCATGCTCAAGGTGCTGGCCGCCGAGCTGGCCGGCCCGCGCTGGCGAACGGCGGCGACGGCCCGGCACCTCGCCGAGGCGCTCCTCGAAGCCCGTGCCTCGGCGGGGCTGTGACGCCCGACCCGACCCGGACGCAGCGGCGGAGCGGGCACCCCGGCGGTGACGCGCGCCCGGGAACCGGCGAACCACCGGCCGGTGCCGGCCGCACCCACCGCGACGTCGTGGTGATCGCCGACCGGTTCGACCGGTTCGCCCGCGGCGACCAGGTGCTCACGATGACGGGCCTGCTGGCGCTCATCGACTCACTCGGCCCGGACACCGGGGACGGCCAGTGGGTCGTGCACGCCGGACAGGGTGTCGACGGGACCGACCGCGACCTCATCGAGGCCGCCACCGAGAAGGGCTGCGCACCGGTGCGCCTGGCCGACCCGGACGCGTTCCGGCCGCCGGTCGCGCGGGCGGGGACCGTCCACAAGGACCGGCCGCAGAACGTCCTGCTGGCCGGCGTGCACGCCCCGGCGTCCGGCCACTGCCGGGCCGACCTCCGGATCCACCGGGACAACGAGCTGATCCTCGACCACCACACCGGCGAGCACGTGCAGGGCATCGTGATCGTCGAGGCGATGCGGCAGATCTGCATAGCGCAGTTCGAGACGGCGGTCCGTCCCGGCTTGGGCCCGGCGGGGTACGCCGGGGTGTGGAAGCGGATCGACCTGTCCTTCCAGGACTTCCTCTTCCCGTTGCCGGCCACGGTCGAGTCGCTGATCGAGGAGTCGGATCTCGGCCGTGAGGCCAACCTGAAGTTCCGCGCCACGACGGCGGTGCGCCAGCACGGCCGCACGGTCGCCACCGCCGTCATCGAGTACGCCATGATCGCGCAGGGGCGCATCGATGCCCTGGAGCGCCGCAAGGCAGACCAGGCCACCCGGGCCTACCTCGGGTGAGCCGGAACCCACACCGGAAGGGGAGACACCGCGATGTCGGAAGCGCAGGACCGCTCCGCGTCCTTTGCCCAGGGCCTGGACCTCATCCAGCGTCTCGGCGGCGCCGAGCGGCCCGCTGTGCTGGACCTGTTCGCGAGCATCGGCGAGGCCGAGTTCGGCGAGCAGTGCGTCGGGTTCATCTACGGAGACGTCTACCACCGGCCCGGCCTGCCGCTGCCGGAACGGCAGCTGGTGACGGTCGCGGCGCTCACCGCGCTGGGCTACGCGGGTTCGCAGCTGGGCTTCCACGCCAAGGCCGCGCTCACCGTCGGCTGCGACCGCCGCCAGCTGGTCGAGACGGTCATCCAGGTCAGCTCGTTCGCCGGGTTCCCCGCGACGCTCAACGCCCTGGCGGAGCTGAAGACCCTGTTCGAGAGCCTGCCGGCCGAAGCACCGCCGTCCGGCGCGCCCGCCGACGTGCCGTGGGCCGGCATCGAGGACCGCTACGAGCGGGGCCTGGCCGCGATGAAGGCCGTCGACGGCGAGGCCGGCGAGAAGGTCGTCGCGGCGCTCGCGGACATCGCGCCCGACCTGGCCACCTCCATCATCGAGTTCACCTTCGGCGAGCTCTACACCCGGCCAGGGCTGAGCCTGCGCCACCGCGAGATCGTCACGGTCGCCGCGTGCGTCGCGCTGGGTACCGCACTCCCGCAGCTGAAGGTGCACATCCACGGTCTGCTCAACGTCGGGGGCAGTGAGCAGGACGTCATCGAGACGATCCTGCACCTGGCGTTCTACTGCGGCTTCCCGGCCGCGCTCAACGCCATCGCCGCCGCGCGCGAAGTGTTCGCGCAACGGTGACCGCGCTGCGGAAGCTGCGAGCCGTCGCGCTCGACTGCGACGGTGTGCTCGTCGACGACACCTACCTGGCCATGATCGCCCGGTTCGTCCGCGCGCACGGCGGGGTCTACGACGCGGCGGCCGAGCGGGACGTGATCGGGCTGCGCGACATCGTCGTCGCCGGGAAGGTGACCCGCCTGTGCGGGCTCGACCAGCCGGCGGAGAAGACGCTCGAGCAGCTGTGGGCGGCCCGGCAGGAGTACCTGGCCGAGCACCCGATCCGCGTCGCCGAGGGCGTGCGAGCCTGCCTGGAAGCGCTCTCGGCGCTGCCTCTCCGGCTGGTCTGCTACGGCGGCCGGACCCGAGAACACACCTTCGACCGGTACCTCGGCGAGTTCGCCGGGCTGTTCGACCCTCGAGTGCCCTACGTCAGCATCAACGAGCACCGGCCGGGCGTCGACCACATCACCCGGCGCGTGCTCGGCGTCGGATTCGACGAGATCGTGTTCGTCGACGACGTCAGCCGGGTGGCCGAGGACGCCCGCGCGCACGGCGCCGGGTTCGTCGGGTTCCCCGGCAGCCCGGCCCACCGGCGGCAGCGGGAGTTCATGGCCGGGTACGGCGTCCGCCACTTCGCGACTTCGCTCGCCGAACTGACGCCGGAACTTCTGGAGACCGTCGACGCGGAGCTCGCGTCTTCGACACACTGGCCCCGTTGAGGAGTTCCCGCACCCTTGGAGCCGCTGTGAAGAGCTTTTCCCTGCCGAGTCCCGGCGCCGAGCTCGTCCTGATCGAACGTGACGTCCCCGAACCCGGTCCCGGCCAGGTGCTGGTCCGGCTGCGCGGGTGGGCGGTCAACGCCCGCGATCTGATGATCCTCCGGGGTTTCTACCCGAAGCCGGTGAAGCCGGGCGTCGTCCCGCTGTCCGACGGCGCCGGCGAAGTCGTCGCGGTCGGCGACGGCGTGCGCGAATGGTCCCCGGGCGACCGGGTGGCCGCGACGTACTTCCCGAAGTGGCTCTCCGGTCCCGGCACTCCGGAGAAGACCGCTGACGACTTGGCCGGGACGCTCGACGGCGTGCTCGCCGAGTACGCCGTCTTCGCCGAGGAAGCGCTGGTCGCGGTGCCCGCGCACCTGGACTTCGCGGAAGCCGCGACGCTGCCCAGCGCCGGCGTGACGGCATGGCGCGCGATCGTCGAGGAGGGCCGGGTGGCCCCGGGCCAGACCGTGCTGACGTTGGGCAGCGGCGGGCTGTCCACGTTCGCGCTGCAGTTCGCCGTGCTCGGCGGGGCCCGCGTCATCGCGACGTCCAGCTCGGACGAGAAGCTGGCCCGGCTGCGCGCGCTCGGCGCTTCCGAGACGATCAACTACGCGACGACGCCGGAGTGGGGCGTGGCGGTGGCGGACCTGACCGGCGGCGGCGTCGACCACGTCGTCGACGTCGGCGGCGGGGGCACGATCGGCCAGTCGATGCTCGCCGCGCGGTCCGGCGGGCACGTCAGCGTCGCCGGCGTCCTGACCCACGAAGGTGCCGCCGACCCGGTGCTCGTGCTGGTCAAGCAGCTGACGCTGCGCGGCCTCACGAACGCGTCGCGGGAGACGTTCCAGGCCATGAACCGGGCCATCGGCCACAGCGGCCTCCGGCCGGTGATCGACCGCCGCTTCGCCTTCGAGGAGATCGCCGACGCTCTCAAGCACGTCGAGTCCGGCACCCACGTGGGGAAGGTAGTGCTGGAGAGCGCCTGAGGCGCCGCGGCGCCGGGGTAAGTTTTGCCCGGCCGCCTGGGTATTTCTGACCGCCTGCGGTGGCGTATTCGCAGCTCAGCGCGCTGAGCGGGGTGAAGAAAGTCCTCTTTCGACAGGAATGGCGGCCGGTGACCGCAACCGGGAGAGTGATAGTCACCGGGACGTCACCCGAGCAGGCTGCGGATGCTCGGGACCGCTGCCCGGGACTGGGGGCGCGGGGAGGAGGTTTCAACCGCCTGGGGGTGGGTTGAAACCTCCTTCCCGCCTGCGCCGCCGAGACACCCGCCCGAACGGGTCCGGCGGCCACGTCCGGGCTCACCGTTTCCCCGACCTGCGGTGAGCTCGGACGCGTGCCCGCCCGCCGGCGCCCGGTTCCCGCAGGCGCGCGTCTCTCGAATCCCCGCGCCGGGCAGGGGCCCTCCATACCCGCGGCGGGCCCCGTCGCCGACGCCCTCGCCGCTCGTCGCCTCTTCTTCGCGAGCGCCCGACCGAGCGCGTATGTCCACAGTGGATTGTTCGAACCGCCGGGTCGCCGTTCTCGTGTCCATTGTGTACTGATTCACGGCCGGATAGGAGGGCGCGGCGGACGGAGCAACGTTGTGCGCCAACCGGTATCACATATGTGAACGGTGATCACGTTTCTGAATCGTTATCAACGACTGTCTTGCCCGGCTTTTTCAAGCGTGTGAGTGTGGTGGCCGCTGGCTGGACTGGACCTACGAAAGAGGCGACCCGGCAATGACGCAGACAGCCCCGGCGCGGCACATCAGCCGAACCACCTTGTACTTTTTCGGTGCGCTCGGCGGCATCTTGTTCGGCTACGACCTCGGCGTGATCTCCGGGGTACTCCCGTTCATCGGGAAACTCTGGGCGCTGACCAGCTGGGACAAGGGCGTGATCACCGCCAGCCTGTCGGTCGGTGCCATCGTCGGTGCGCTGTTCTCCAGCCGCACCAACGAGGCCCTCGGCCGCCGCCGCACGATCCAGGTCGCCGCGGCGATCGTCATCGTCGGCACGCTGGCGGCGACCTTCTCGCCGACGTTCGCGCTGCTCGTGATCTCGCGGCTGGTCATCGGGCTCGGCATCGGCCTTTCGTCGTCGACCGTGCCGACGTACCTGTCCGAGCTGGCCCCGGCGCGGTTGCGGGGCGCGATGGGCGCGCTGAACCAGATCTTCATCGTGCTCGGCATCCTGATCGCGTTCCTGGTGAGCTACTGGCTCGGGCCGATCTCGGCGTGGCGCTGGATGTTCGCCGGCGCGATCGCGCCCGCGGCGCTCCTGCTCGTCGGGCTGGTGTTCCTGCCGGAGACACCGCGCTGGCTGGTGAAGAACGGCCGGGAAGAGGAAGCCCGGCGGGTCCTGGCGAGCGCGCACGGCAACACCGTGAACCTCGACGAAGAGATCGAGACCATCAACGAGGTCATCCGGCTCGACACCGAGGAAAAGCCGCGCCTGCGCGACCTGTTCTCCGGGTTCGTGCGCCCGATGCTGGTGGTGGCCCTGCTGCTCGCGGTCGGCCAGCAGTTCAGCGGGGTCAACGCGATCAACGCGTACTTCCCGACGATGCTGATCGGCCTCGGCTTCGCCACGCAGGCCGCGCTGCTGTCCGGCGTGCTGCTGGGTGTCACGAAGTTCCTGTTCACCGCGTGGGTCGTGTTCGTGGTGGACCGCTGGGGCCGCAAGCCGCTGCTGCTCATCGGCAACGTGATCATGGTGATCACGCTGGTGGCGGCCGGGCTCGTGGTGCTGAACGTCCACGACACCGGCACGCGCGGCATCCTGATGCTGGTGATGATGGTGCTGTACCTGGTCGGCTACGAACTCGGCTGGGGCGCGGTCGTCTGGGTGATGATGTCCGAGGTGTTCCCGCTGAAGTTCCGCGCGGCGGGCATGGGCGTCAGCAGCGTGGTCCTCTGGGCGGCGACGGGCATCGTGAGCGCGGTGTTCCCGATCATCTCCGACCCGAAGTCGCTCGGCATCGGCGGCTCGATGTTCCTGTTCGCCGGGATCAACGTGGTGCTCTTCGTGCTCACCAAGTGGCTCGTGCCGGAGACGAAGGGCCGTTCGCTGGAGCAGATCGAGCTCGACCTCCGGGCGCGGCAGGGGGTCGCGGCCAAGAGCTGACCCCGGGGGTACCGCGGCGGGGCACGGACGCGTCCGTGTCCCGCCGTAATTCGTTTGCCCCGGCCGCGGCCGGGGCTGCACTGTGCCCGGATGGAGATCCGCCCCACGACCGAGCAGGACCGCGACGTCTTCGCCGGCACGCTGTACACCGCGTTCGGGCGCTTCCCGGAAACCCCGGACGCGCTGTTCTCGGCAATGGAGCTGGACCGCGGCCTGCTCGCGGTCGCACCGGACGGGCGGGCCGTCGGCACCGCCGCCGCGTACTCGTTCGAGTTGACCCTGCCGGGGGAGATCCTAGTCCCGGTGGCCGGGGTGACCGCCGTCGGCGTCCTGCCTTCGCACCGGCGCCGCGGGGTCCTCAGCGCGCTGATGCGGCAGCAGCTCGCCGACGTCCGGGCCCGCGGCGAGGCCCTGTCCGTGCTGCTGGCCTCGGAGGCCGGGATCTACCGCCGGTTCGGCTACGGACCGGCGACCTACACCGAGCGGCTGACGGTGTCCCGGCACCGAGCCGCCTTCGCGTCTCCGCGCGCGGGCGAGGTGGCCGCACCCGGCTCGATCGAGGTGCTGCGGCGCGCCGAGTGCGGTGACGTCCTGGAAGACGTCTACGACCGGTACCGCCGCGCCCGGCCCGGCGCGCTGTCCCGGCCGCACCGCTGGTGGGACGCAGGTGCGGGGCAACCGCCGGTCTCCCTGGCGCCGCGGTACGTCGCCGTCCACCGGGACGATGCCGGCGTCCCGGACGGGTACGCGAGCTACTCGCTGGATTCCGGCACGTTGACGGTCGACGAGACGATCACGGCCGACGACGCCGTCGCGACGGCCCTGGCCCGGTTCGCGCTCGACCACGACCTGATCACCCAGGTGGTGTTCAAGCACTGCCCGCCCGGGCACCCGCTGCGCTGGCAGTTCGCCGACTTCCGCGCCGGGCAGGCCTCGGACGAGACCGACTGGCTGTGGGTGCGGCTGCTGGACATCCCCCGCGCGCTGACGACACGCGGCTGGGAGGCCGACGGCGAGCTGGTCCTCGACGTCGAGGACCCCTTCCTCGACGAGCGGGGCCGCTATGCGCTGACGGTCCGCGACGGCAAAGCCGAGTGCGTGCGGACGGACCGGGAGCCCGACCTGTCGCTGGACGTGAGCGACCTGGGTTCGGTCTACCTGGGCGGCACGGCCCCGAGCACGCTGGTGCGGGCCGGGCACGTCCGGGCCCACCACCCGGCCGCGGCCGGCCTCGCCGACGCGCTCTTCCGCGCCGAGCGGGCCCCGCACTGCCTGCACTGGTTCTGAGGGTGCTGCGGGGCGGGGTCAGCGGACGGTGGCGGTGACGAGCCCGAGCTTGCCCGCCAGCCGCCCGATCCAGGCCTCGACCTCCTCCGGTGCCCGGTCCGGCAACCCGAAGATCGTCTCGGTCACGCCGAGGGAATCCAGGTGCGCCAACCGGTCCGGGTCGGGACGCTCGCCGAGCGCGCAGATCCGCGGCGCGCCCGTTCGCCCTTCCCCGGCCCAGATCTCCTTCAGGGAAGCCACGTGCCCGTCCAGGTCCGTGTTGGCGGGGGTGGTGATCCAGCCGTCCGCGTGGCGGGCGATCCAGCGGAACGTCTTCTCCGTCGGGCCCGCGCCGAGCAGCACCGGGATGTGCGCCTGGACCGGCTTGGGCCACGCCCAGCTCGGGCCGAACGAGACGAACTCGCCGGCGTAGGAGGCCTCTTCCTCCGTCCACAGTGCACTCATCGCCTCGAGGTACTCGCGCAGCGCCGTGCGACGGCGGTTGCCGGGGACGCCGTGGTCGGTGAGCTCGTCGACGTTCCAGCCGAACCCGGTGCCGAGCGTGACGCGGCCGCCGGAGAGGTGGTCCAGGCTCGCGATCGTCTTGGCGAGCGTGATCGGGTCGCTCTCCACCGGCAGGGCCACCGCCGTGGACAGCCGGATCCGCGACGTCACCGCGGCCGCCGTCGCCAGCGCGACCCAGGGGTCCAGGGTGCGGCTGTAGCGGTCGTCGGGCAGGGACGCGTCGCCGGTGCGCGGGTGCGGTGACTCGCGCTTCACCGGGATGTGGGTGTGCTCGGGCACGTAGAAGGTGGCGAACCCCGCGGCCTCCGCGGCGCGCGCCGCCGAAGCCGGGGTGATGCCGCGGTCGCTGGTGAACAGCACGATTCCGTAGTCCACGCGAGGAGCGTATTAGAACGTGTTTCAGTTTTCAAGGTCGGCCGTGAGTGCGAAAAGTGGCAACGTGGACGCGGAGAGTAACGTCGTGGTGCGCTCGAACGATGATCGAGGCGACCCTGGTGCGCAGGCAGGGAGCGGAGCGCCGGCCCGGGACGCGTCAGGGTGGACGGGCGCGGACCGAACACGAGGCGGAGGCAGGGTGGACCCAGCAATCCATTGTGGACTCACGGTGTCCCAGCCAGTGGACGCACCGGCGGGGCTGGATGGCGTTCGCGTGGCCGTTTCCAGTACCGTGGACCACAGGTCGAGAGGCGCTGCAACGGACCGCCTGGTCCGCCACGCTCGACCGGGAACCACCGATCAAGGGCGCCTCCCGGATGAGGGAGGCTGCCGGTGAACCCGATCACCCCGCGAGAAACCCCGAGCGAGACCGAAGCCGCCGCGCGCCTGCGCGAGCTGCTCGGCCGGCGGGTGGCGGTGCTCGACGGCGCCTGGGGCACCATGCTGCAGGGCGCCGGGCTGACCCCGGACGACTACCGCGGCGGCCGCTTCGGCGAGCACACCCACGACGTCACCGGTGACCCCGACCTGCTGAACCTCACGCGCCCGGACGTCATCCTCGACGTGCACCGCCAGTACCTCTCGGCCGGCGCGGACATCACCACGACGAACACCTTCACCGCGACCAGCATCGGCCAGGCCGACTACGGGCTGCAGGACCACGTCCACGAGATGAACGTCCGCGGCGCGCAGCTCGCCCGCCAGGCGGCCGACGAGCTGGGCGGGAAGTTCGTCGCCGGGTCGATCGGCCCGCTGAACGTCACGCTCAGCCTGTCGCCCAAGGTCGAGGACCCGGCCTACCGCGCGGTGACGTTCGAGCAGGTCAAGGCGGCCTACGCCGAGCAGATCGCGGGGCTCGCCGAAGGCGGCGTCGACCTGCTGATGATCGAGACGATCTTCGACACGCTCAACTGCAAGGCGGCCATCGCCGCCGCCCGCGACGTCGCGCCGCACCTGCCGCTGTGGATCTCGGTGACCATCGTCGACCTGAGCGGCCGGACGCTCTCGGGCCAGACCGTCGAGGCGTTCTGGAGCTCGATCGAGCACGCGAAACCGCTGGTCGTCGGCGTCAACTGCTCGCTGGGCGCGGAGGAGATGCGCCCGCACGTCGAGGAGCTGTCGCGGATCGCCGGCACCTACGTCGCCTGCCACCCGAACGCCGGGCTGCCCAACGCGTTCGGCGGTTACGACCAGACGCCGGAGGAGACCGCCGGGCTGATCGGCGGGTTCGCCCGCGACGGCCTGGTCAACCTGGTCGGCGGCTGCTGCGGCACGAGCCCGGCCCACATCGCGAAGATCGCCGCCGCGGCGAAGGGGGTCACGCCCCGCGAGGTGCCCGCGCCGCGCACGCACACCCGGTTCAGCGGGCTCGAGCCGTTCGGCATCGGCGCCGACACCGGCTTCGTGATGATCGGCGAGCGCACCAACGTCACCGGCTCCAAGCGGTTCCGGCGGCTCATCGAGTCCGGCGACCACCAGGGCGCCGTCGACGTCGCGCTGGAGCAGGTCCGCGGCGGGGCCAACCTGCTCGACGTCAACATGGACGCGGACCTGCTCGAGTCCGAGCAGGCGATGACGACGTTCCTCAACCTCATCGCGACCGAGCCCGAGGTGGCCCGGATCCCGGTGATGGTCGACAGCTCGAAGTGGACCGTGCTCGAAGCCGGCCTGCGCTGCCTGCAGGGCAAGGGCGTGGTCAACTCGATCAGCCTCAAGGAGGGCGAGGAGCCGTTCCTCGCCCAGGCCCGCATCATCCGGAACTACGGCGCCGGCGTCGTCGTGATGGCCTTCGACGAGCAGGGCCAGGCCGACACCGCCGACCGCAAGGTCGAGATCTGCGGCCGCGCCTACGACCTGCTTACGCAGCAAGCCGGGTTCGCGGGCGAGGACATCATCTTCGACCCGAACGTCCTCGCCGTCGCCACCGGCATCTCCGAGCACAACGGCTACGCGAAGGCGTTCATCGACGCGCTGCCCCGGATCAAGGAGCGCTGTCCCGGCGCCCGGACCAGCGGCGGCATCTCGAACCTCTCGTTCTCCTTCCGCGGCAACGACGTCGTGCGCGAGGCCATGCACTCGGCGTTCCTCTTCCACGCCGTGCAGGTCGGTCTCGACATGGGCATCGTCAACGCCGGCCAGCTCGCGGTCTACCAGGACATCCCGGCCGACCTCCTCGAGCTGGTCGAGGACGTGCTGTTCGACCGCCGCGAAGACGCCACCGACCGGCTCGTGAGCTTCGCCGAGAACGTCAAGGGCAGCGGCACCAAGCGCGTCGTGGACCTCTCGTGGCGCGAAGGCACGGTCGAGGAACGGCTCTCGCACGCGCTCGTGCACGGCATCGTCGACTACATCGAGGAGGACACCGAAGAGGCGCGCCAGGTCAAGGCCCGGCCCCTCGAGGTGATCGAAGGCCCGCTGATGGACGGCATGAAGATCGTCGGCGACCTGTTCGGCGCCGGCAAGATGTTCCTGCCGCAGGTGGTGAAGAGCGCGCGCGTGATGAAGCGCTCGGTCGCCTACCTCGAGCCGTTCATGGAGGCCGAGAAGGAGGAGGCCCGGCTGGCGGGGCGCGCCGAGGTGTCCAACGGCCAGGGCAAGGTCGTGCTCGCGACGGTCAAGGGCGACGTCCACGACATCGGCAAGAACATCGTCGGCGTGGTGCTGGGCTGCAACAACTACGAGGTGATCGACCTCGGCGTGATGGTGCCGGCGGCGAAGATCCTCGACACCGCGGTCACCGAGGGTGCCGACGCGGTCGGGCTGTCCGGGCTGATCACGCCCTCGCTCGACGAGATGGTCAACGTCGCCACCGAGATGCAGCGCCGGGGCCTGAAGATCCCGTTGCTGATCGGCGGCGCGACGACGTCCCGGCAGCACACCGCGGTCAAGATCGCGCCCGCCTACGACAACGCGGCGGTGCACGTGCTCGACGCGTCGCGCGTGGTCGGCGTGGTGTCCGACCTGCTCGACCCGGACCGCTCGATCGTGCTGGCCGAGCAGAACCGGGCCGACCAGGACGTGCTGCGCGAGCAGCACGCGAACAAGCAGCGCCGGCCGATGCTCAGCCTCGAGCAGGCGCGGGCGAACCCGGAGAAGGTGCCGTTCGACGAGCTGCCGGTCCCGGAGTTCACCGGTGTCCGCGTCGTGGAGCCGAGCATCACCGAGCTGCGCGAGATGATCGACTGGCAGTTCCTGTTCCTGGCCTGGGAGCTCAAGGGCAAGTACCCGGCGATCCTGGACCAGCCGGTCGCCCGCGAGCTGTTCGACGACGCGAACACGCTGCTCGACGAGATCATCGCGAACGGCGGCTTCACCGCGAAGGGCGCGTACGCGTACTGGCCGGCGCACAGCGAGGGCGACGACATCCGGCTCGACGGCGAGTTCTCGCACGTCGGCTTCCCGATGCTGCGGCAGCAGACGTCGAAGCCGGAGAACCGCGCGAACCGCTGCCTGGCCGACTACATCGCGCCGGCCGGCGACCACCTCGGCGGGTTCGCGGTCGCGATCCACGGTGCGGAAGACCTCGCCGCCCGCTACGAGGCCGAGCAGGACGACTACCGCGCGATCATGGTCAAGGCGCTGGCCGACCGCCTCGCCGAGGCCTTCGCCGAGTACATCCACCTGAAGGCACGCCGCGGCTGGTTCGAGCCGGACGCCGACCCGAAGCTGGAGGACCTGCACGCGGAGCGGTTCCGCGGCATCCGCCCGGCGCTGGGCTACCCGGCCAGCCCGGACCACAGCCAGAAGCGCGAACTGTTCGAGCTGCTGGAGGCCGACCAGCTGGGGATGGCCCTGACCGAGTCGTACGCCATGACGCCGGCGGCGAGCGTGTCCGGGCTGATCTTCGCCCACCCGGATTCGAAGTACTTCACCGTCGGGCGGCTCGCCCGCGACCAGATCGAGGACTACGCGCACCGCAAGGGTGTCGAGGTGGCCGAGGTCGAGCAGTGGTTGCGGCCGAACCTGGCCTACGAGCCCGAGGCGTAGTCCTTCAGCTCGATGTCGGTGGCGAACTTGTCCGTCGCCTTGAGCATCAGGCCGAGCAGGAAGCGGGACTTGAACGTCCGGTCCCGCAGCTTGATCCGCAGCCGGGACGGTGGCGCGAGGAACGGGCCCGCGCTGCCGCGCTGCGAGATCTTCGCGTAGCCGCGGAACTGGTCCTCGTAGCGGGCGAAGGCGGCGCGGTGGTCACCGTTCGCAGCCAGCAGCTCGCCGGCGAGCACGTACGCGCCGACGATCGCCAGGCCCGTGCCGAAGCCGCCGAGGGTGTTCCCGTAGGCGGCGTCGCCGAGCAGGACGACCCGGCCGCGCGAGTAGTGGTCGACGGTGACGCGGGCGAGCGAGTCCAGGTAGAACTCGCGGGCGCCGGGGAGCTTCTCGATCAGCTCGGGCACCCGCCAGCCGGCGTCGCGGTAGGCGGCGGCCACCAGCTTCCGCTGCGTGTCGGTGTCGGTGCGGTCGTAGTCCAGCTCCGGTGAGGCGAAGACGAAGAACGCCGACGCCTTCGGCCCGCCCACCGCGGCCATCCGGCCCGGCTCGTTGTACATCACGGCTTCGCCGCCGTCGACCTGCTCGCCCAGCTCGGCCAGGGCGTAGTAGTGGCCGAGGAAGGTGACGTAGCCGGCTTCCGGGCCGAAGGCGAGCCGCCGGACGGTCGAGTGGATGCCGTCGGCGCCGACGACGAGGTCGAACCGGCGCGGCGCGGCCTTGGCGAAGCTGACGTCGACGCCGTCGGCCGTCTCGGTCAGCGCCGTGATGGTGTCGCCGAAGAGGTATTCGCAGTGCGGGGCGGTGTGCTCGTACAGGATGCCGGCCAGGTCGCCGCGGCGGATCTCGATCTCGCCGCCGGTGAACTCGCCGGGGATGACCGCCTGCGGCCGTCCTCCGGCGTCGATGATCGTCTGGTCGGTGCCGCCGGTCTGCCGCGCCACGACGTCGTCGAGGATGCCCATGCGCGCCAGCACGGTCCGGTGGGTGGCGCCCTTGAAGTCGACGGCCTGACCGCCCGGGCGCACCGACGGGGCGCGTTCGACGACGGTGACGGAGTAGCCGTAGCGGGTCAGCCACAGGGCGAGAGCGGGGCCGGCGATGCCGGCGCCGGCGATGAGGACGTTCGGCTTGGTCATGCCGCAGAGCTTCGCCGCGCCCGCTTACCGGTCCCTGGCGAAGCGCTGACGACGGCCGTCAGCGACTGTCGCGAATGGACCGCGCGCGGACCGTGACGGCGGAAAATTCCCGGCCGTCACCAGGGACTTCCCGCCGGTTTTCGCACGTTGACCCCGGCCGGTCGCCCGGGCACCATTTGCCGGGGGAGAGGGGGCGGCGATGCTGGACAGCGAAACGCGACCGGCGGCCACCGCGCTCGGCGAGCTGCTGCGCAACGGGGAGCGCGCACTCGAGGCCGATGGCGACCTGCGCGCCGGCCGGGAGTGGTTCGACCGGGCGTACCGGGCCGCGGAGGCCGAGTGCGACGGGGCGGGGATGGCGCGCGCCGCGCTGGGCATGGGCGGGCTGTGGGTGCACGAACACCGGAGCGCGCCCGCGGCGGCGTTGCTGCAGGCGCGGCTGCGCAGTGCCCGCACGGCGGTCGACCCGGGGTCGTCGCTGGCCCTGCGCCTCAAGGCCCGGCTCGCGGGCGAGGCCGACTACGTGGCGGGGGAGAGCAACGAGATCCTCGCCGTGCTCGAAGAAGCCAAGCGCGCGGGCGACCCGGTCGCCTGGGCCGAGGCCGCGAGCCTGGCCCACCACTGCCTGCTCGGACCCGACCACGGCGGCCAGCGGCGCGCGCTCGCGCAGGAGCTGATCACCGAGGGTTTCCGCACCGGGCGGCGCAGCGACCTGCTGATGGGCATGCTCTGGCGCACGGTCGATCTCTTCCTCGACGGCGACCCGCACGCCCAGCACGGGCTCGCCGACCTGCGCGGCCTGCTAGCCGAACGTGACCACCTCGCGGTCGGGTTCGTGCTCGACGCGATCGACGTCATGCTCAGCATCCGCGCCGGGCGCTTCGACGAAGCCGAATCCCGCGCCGCTGCTTGCGCGCTGCGCGGTGAGCAGGCCGGGGATGCCGACGCGATCGGCTGGTACACCGCGCAGCTCGGCGCGGTCCGCTGGTACCAGGGCCGCGTCGCCGAACTGCTGCCGGTGCTGCGGGAGACGGTGCATTCGCCGACGCTCAGCGCGGTCGACAACGCGCTGATCGCCGGGCTGGCCGTGGCCGCCGCGGCGGCCGGGGACGAGCGCGAGGCCGCCGGGGCACTGGCCCGGCTGCGCGGCCGGGACCTGGCGCTGCTGCCGCGGTCGAGCAGCTGGCTCGTGTCGATGTACGGCATCGTCGAATCGGCGTACCTGCTCTCGGACGTCGAGTCGGCGCTCGCCGCGTACGCGCTGCTGACGCCCTTCGCGCGGCTGCCGATGACGGCCAGCCTCGCCGTCGCCTGCTTCGGCTCGGTGCAGCACGCGCTGGGCGTGGCGATGCTGACCGCGGGCGAGACCGAGCGCGCCGCGGAGCACTTCCAGGCGGCGGTGCGCGACAACCTGGCGCTGGCGCACTGGCCGGCCGCGGCGCTGTCCCGCGCGCGGCTCGCGCAGGCGCTGGGCCCCGGTTCGGCCGAGGCCGGGCGGGAGCTGGCCGCGGCGACGCGCGAGGCCGAACAGCTCGGGATGGTGCTGCCCGACTTCGCGGCCCCCGTCGCGGACCGGCGGGTCACGTGCCGGCGCCAGGGCAGCCACTGGCTCTTCGCCCTGGACGGGCGGTCCGTGCTGGCCGAACACAGCGTCGGCATGGGCTACCTGGCCACGCTGCTGGACAACCCGGGCCACGAGCTGACCGCCGTCGAGCTGGCGCACGGAGTGGTTGCCGAGGCGACGTCCGCCCAGCCGGTGCTCGACCAGGCGGCGACCGCGCACTACCGGCGCTGGCTCGCGAACCTCGAGGCCGAGCTCGACGAGCACGAGGCCAACCACGACGCGGACCGGGCGGAGAAGGTGCGCACCGAGCGGGACTGGCTGCTGGGCGAGCTGTCCGCCGCCGCCGGGCTTGCGGGCCGGGTCCGCGAGTTCGCGGGCGCGGAGGAGAAGGCCCGGATCGCGGTGGGCAAGGCGATCCGCCGCGCGCTGACCCGGATCGCCGCGGCGGACGCGGTGATCGGCGACGTCCTGCGCGACGGCGTCCGCACCGGCACCCGCTGCTCCTACCACCCCACCTGACCCGTCGTGAGTGTTTAGGGCGGTTCTAACCGCCCTGAACACTCACGACAAGCCGCGGCAGACCGGGCTACTCGGCCGCGCCGTTCTGGGTCGCCAGGGTCTGGTACCAGGCGTCGTACGGGTGGTTCGTCGCCGGGTAGTTCGCCAGGGGCGTCGTCGCGTCGCCCGCCGAGTCGAAGTCCCAGCCGCGGACCAGCTTGCCCGACTGGCGGGCCGAGGTGATGAACGCCGACTCCGTCGCGGGTGCCCCGTAGAACAGCGCGCCCTGCTGCAGCTCCGCGCTGTCGCCCTTCTGGAACTCGTCGAACGCGACCTGCCGGTAGCGGATCCGGTCACCCGTGACGCTCGCGGTGTCCGCGCGCAGGGTGTTCGACGGCGTCGGGCCGTCGGCGCCGGTCCACACTTTCACGCGCCGGGTGCCGTTGGTGGCGGTGTCCTTGGCGAACCGCGCGTCGGACGTCTTGGCGTTGCCGGTCCAGGAGACCGTCGTGCCCGACAGCGTGCCGTTCCACGTCCAGTTCTGGCTGCTGCTCTGGCTCTGGTGGATCTCCCGCAGGTGCGTCCCGTCGGTGAAGGCGACCGTCGGCTGCACGCCGTTGTCGTACTGGTGGCTGGCCTGCCAGGTGATCTCGCCGTCGGCGCCGAGCTTGCCGACGTGGTACCAGAGCGTGCTCGCGCCCTGGGACTGGTGGACCTCGACGAGGTCGCCGTTGTCATTGAGCGCCACGGCCGGGGTCTGGCCGTTGTCGTACTTCCCGTGCCGCAGCCAGGTCACGAGGCCGTCGGCGCCGTACGTGCCGGTCCAGTACCAGAGCGCGCCGCCGCCCGAGTCGTGCACCTCGACGATCTGACCGCGCCCGTTCAGCGCGACGGCCGGGTGGTACCCGACGTCCCGCTTGTACTCGCTGCGGCTCGTGCCGTCGCCGGACAGCAGCGGCAGCACGCGCCCGCGCAGCGCGTCGACGGTCGGCTGCCCGGCCGGGTAGTCCTGCGCGCGCAGCAGCCGGCTGCCGAACACCGACTCCAGCTCCTGGTTGACGGCGACGAGGTTGCCCTCGGCGAAGTTCGCGTTGTCGGTCAGGTTGTCCTTGAGGTCGAGCATGACGACGATCGGCGCGGCCGCCGGGTGGGCCGCCGACCACGTGTTCACGGTGCCCAGCCAGTCCCGCAGGTTGTTCGACGCCGGGTTGCCGCCGCTGTGGTCGACGGCGTTGCCGGGCGAGTCGTGGCCGACGCCGTAGTCGTGGGTCGTGGCGTAGCCGTTGTCGTGCACGTCGAGCTCGATGAACCGGACGCCGTGGTCGAGCTGGTAGGCGATCGAGTTCTTCGCGCCGTCGACGTTGCCCGAATAGCTGTTGTGCGTGGCGCGGAAGACCGAGCCGGTGAACGGCGGGCTCGCGGCTTCCGCCGTCCCGCCGGTCAGCAGCGCGGCGGTGGTGAAAGCGGAGACGGCCAGTGCGGGCAGTCGGGTCATCCTCGGGTCCTCACTTCGGGGACAGGGCCGTCCCATCCTGGCCGTCCGGAGCGGCCGCTGTCCCGAATTCCAGGTGGAACGCCGTGGAACACGGGTGGAACGCCTAGAAGGCGACAGCTGGACGTTCGAGGGAGGAAACGCCATGACCCAGACGGGTGGACCCCAGTACCCGGACCCGACCCGGCCCGTGCCGCCGCAGGCCGGGGTGCCCGGCCCGGCTCAGCCGCCCGCCGCCGCGCCGAAGAAGTCGAAGCGGCGGCAGAAGATCGTGCTCACCGTGTTCCTGGTCGTCGTCGCCGCGATCCTCGCGCTGGTCTGGGTGGCCACCCGGTCCAACGGCGAGAACGCGCAGGTCGGCAACTGCGTCACCGAAAGCGGCGAGAACTACGTGAAGATCGTCGACTGCGGCACGCCGGAGGCGACGCTCAAGGTCGTCGCGCGCGTCGAGGACAAGACGCAGATCGAGGCGCAGATCAGCGCGTGCACCCCGTACCCGGACGCCGACCAGGTGTTCTGGGAGGGCAAGGAGGGCGAGACCGGTGTCGTGCTCTGCCTGGCGAAGACCGGCAAGTAGCCCGATGGCGGGCGGGAAGTTCTCGTTCACCGGTTCCGGGGAGGTCCGGGTCCGCAGCGGCGGGCGCACGCTCGCCGCTGCGGGCGACGTGATCGTGATCGGTGACCGGATCTTCCGGCTGGCCGAAGTGGACCGGGTCGCCTACCACGCGGCGGCCCGGCCGCACCAGGCCAGCTACGCACTGGGCCTGGCCCGCGGCCCGGTGCGGAGCCGGTTCGTGTTCGACGCCTTCCGCGGCGGCAGCGAGCTCGAGGACGCGCGCGAGACCTGGCGGCGGCTGGTCGAGCTGGTCGAGTCGGCGGCGTGCCCGCGGATCGCGCGCACCGCGGTCGACGCCATCACGGCGGGCGCCACCGCCCGGTTCGGCGGGGGCGGGCACCCGCGGATCGCCGCGGACGCCGAAGGGTTGCGCCGCTGCCGGTGGTTCGCGCCGAAGGTGCCGTGGTCCGGGGTGCTCGGCACCGACCTGCGCGCGGGCCAGGTGCGCGTGTGGACGGGCGGGCCGGAGCCGGAGCTCGTCGCCGCGATGGCCGGCTGGAACGCGGTGGTGCTGCCGCGCGTCATAGGAATGATGGTCGCCCAGGAAAAAGAATCACCGGAAAACCGATGATCACGGCATTCCTTCAAGGGGCGGAAAATACTCACGAAAGGGGAGATCGACTGTCCGTTGTGTCGCATTTGCCGCGCCGTTCGTCGATTTATGCCAAATCGCTGCGCGGATTCTGTACTTGGCGGGGGCGGGCGTAGTCATTATCCGAGGAACGAGTGTGCGCGGGCGCCGGAAAGCCCGTGAGGGGTTGGGGAGGCAGTGGGTGTGGCGAACGACTGGCCGCTGGTCGGCCGCGAACAGGAGCTGGCGTTCGCGCGCCGGGCGCTGGGCGATCCCGAGGTGTGCGGGCTGCTGCTGACCGGGCGGGCCGGCGCCGGCAAGACCCGGCTGGCCAAGGTGCTGCTGGCCGAGCTGGCCGGCGGTGGGGCGCGCACGCACTGGGTGCGCGCGATGTCGTCGGCCTCGACGATCCCGTTCGGCGCGTTCGCCCACCTCCTGCCCGGCAGCGCCGACGGCTCGGGGGACCGCGCGCACCGGCTCAACCAGGTCGCCGGCCACCTCACCCGCGGCGCGGAGGGCCGCCGGCTGGTGCTCTGCGTCGACGACGCGCACCTGCTCGACGACCTGTCCGCGACGCTGGTGCACCAGTTGGCCGCGACCGCGTCGGCGTTCGTGATCGTGATCGCCCCGCACGGCGTGAGCGTGCCCGACCCGGTGTTCGCGATGTGGAAGGACCGCGTCGCCGAGCGGCTCGACATCGGCGAGCTCACCCGGCCGCAGACCACCGAGCTGATCACCGCGGCACTGGGCGGGCGGCTCGACGACGGCGCGGAGCACCGGCTGTGGCACCTGACTCTCGGCAACCCGCTGTTCCTGCGCGAGCTGGTGCAGGGCGGGCTCGACAGCGGCTCGCTCTCGGCCGAAGACGGCGTGTGGCGGTGGAGCGGTGCCCTCATGGCGACCCCGCGGCTGGTGGAGCTGATCGAAACCCGCACCGACCGGGTCGACGCCGACGAACGGCGGCTGCTGGAACTGCTCGCCTTCGGGGAGCCGCTGGGCGTCGAACCGCTGGTGCGGCTCGGCGCCGCGCGTGTCCTCGCCTCGACCGAGCAGGCCGGGCTGGTCGTGTCCGAACGGACCGGGCGACGGCTGAACGTCCGCCTTGCGCACCCGCTCTACGCCGAGGTGATCCGGCGCCGGACGTCACCGCTGCGCCAGCGCGACACCTACCGGATCCTCGCGCAGACCCTGGACCTCACCGGCGCGCGGCGCGCCGAGGACAAGCCGAGGCTGGTGCGGTGGCGGCTGGCCGCCGGGCTTCCGACCGACCCGCAGCTGGTCCGGGCCGCGGCGGAGACGTTGCTGCGCAAGGACTTCCCGCAGGCCGAGCAGCTGGCGGCCGAGGCCGCCCGGACGGGCGGCGGTTTCGGCGCGAAGTTCCTGCTCGCCCAGGTCCGGATCGCCGGCGGCCGGCATGCCGACGCCGACTCGCTGCTTTCCGAGCTCGCGGGCGAAACGGTGTCGGACGCGCAGCACGCCCGCGTCGCCGCGACCCGGGCCCGCAACCTGGCGTTCGGTCTCGACCGCCCCGAGGAGGCTGCGGCGGTGCTCGACACCGCCGAGACGGCGGTGTCCGGGGCCCTGGCCGCGGACGAGCTGGCGACCGCCCGGGCGGCCCTGCGGGCGGCGTCGGGTGCGGCGCGCGAGGCCTTGGACCTGCTCGGGCCGGTGCTGGACCGCAACCGCCGCGGCGACGCCCTCCGGCTGGCGGCGCTGGTGGTCGCGGCCGGAGCGCTGGCCGAAACCGGGCGCACCGAAGCGTGCCTCGGCGTCGTCGACGAAGGACTGGCGATCGCGGCCCGGATCTCGGACGCGTCCGCGCCCGGTGCGCAGGTCCGGCTGGAGCACGCCCGGATCGTCGCGCTGTGCCGGGCGGGCCGGCTCGAGGAGGCCGAAGACCGGGCCGGGGACGACTACCGGGATGCCGTCCGGGACCGGTGGGGCCCGGCGGTCGCGGGCGCGGCGGCGTCGCTCGGGACGGTCGCGCTGGCCTACGGCAACGTCCGAGGCGCGATCCGCTGGCTGCGCGAGGCCCTGGCCGCGGACGCGCACGACCAGCCGCACGAGTTCCGCCCCGCCGTCGCCGCGGCGCTGGTGCGGGCGACGGCGATGAGCGGGCGCACCGCGGAGCCGCTCGGCGACTGGGACGGCGCGTGGGTGGCGGCGGCCCGGGGCGAGCTGACCCGGGCTCTGGAGCTGGCGGCGTCCGCCGCGTCGGCCGCCGCGGAAGACGGCCGGCTCGCGGTCGCCGCCGAGATCCGGCACGACCTGGTCCGGTTCGGGGGCGAGCCCGGCGAGATCCCGGCCGTGGGCGGGATGGCGGAGCTCTACTCGGCACACGCCGCGGCCGGTTCGGACGCTTCGGAGCTGGACGCGGTGGCTGCGTCGTTCGCCGACGCGGGCGCGCGGTTGCTGGCCGCGGAGGCCTCGGCCCAGGCAGCGCGGGAGTACCGCCTCGCGGGCAAGAACGGCAGCGCGGCGATGTCGGCCCAGCGGGCGCGCGGGTGGCTGGCGTCCTGTGAGGACGCCGCGACGCCGGCGCTCGCTTCCCTGGAAACGCCGTTGGACCTGACGGTCCGGGAGCTGGAGATCGCCCGCCTGGTGGCGACGGGCCTGACGAGCCGCGCGGTCGCGGACCGGCTCGTGGTTTCGGTGCGCACGGTCGACAACGTGCTGCACGGGGTCTACGCGAAGCTGGGTATTTCCGGGCGGCGCGAACTGGCTTCGGTGGTAGGCCCGCTCGTCTCGGGGAGTAGTCCCGGCGACGGTCCATAGGTAGTCCGCGGCCGGGGCCGTGGGCAAGCCGAGTAGTCCGCTACTCATGACCCGGGCGCCCGCCGGCCCAACACTGGATGACAACGGAGGGGCACGGGCTTCACCGATCCGAATGTCAGGAGTGCACACGATGACGACTTCATCGGGCGACGTTTTCCAGAACGAACAGGGTTCCGGCCGTGGCGGGGACCAGTTCAACGAGCAGGCTTCCACGGGGGGCTCGGGGAACATTTTCCAGAACGAGCAGGGTTCTGGTGGTTCCGGTGGGAACCAGTTCAACGAGCAGGCTTCGTCGGGTGGTCGTGGGGACATCTTCCAGAACGAGCAGGGTTCTGGTGGTTCCGGTGGGAACCAGTTCAACGAGCAGGCTTCGTCGGGTGGTCGTGGGGACATCTTCCAGAACGAGCAGGGTTCCGGCGGTCACGGTGGGAACCAGTTCAACGAGCAGGCCTCGACGGGCGGGCGCGGCGACATCTTCCAGAACGAGCAGGGCTCGGGCGGTCACGGTGGCAGCCAGTTCAACGAGCAGGCCTCGACGGGCGGGCGCGGCGACATCTTCCAGAACGAGCAGGGCTCGGGCGGTCACGGTGGCAGCCAGTTCAACGAGCAGGCCTCGACGGGCGGGCGCGGCGACATCTTCCAGAACGAGCAGGGCTCGGGCGGTCACGGTGGCAGCCAGTTCAACGAGCAGGCCTCGACGGGCGGGCGCGGCGACATCTTCCAGAACGAGCAAGGCTCCGGCCGCGGCGGCAACCAGTTCAACGAGCAGGCGTCGGCCGGCCACCACGGTGACGTGTTCCAGAACGAGCAGGGTTCCGGTGGTCACGGTGGCAGCCAGTTCAACGAGCAGGCCTCCACGGGCGGTCACGGGAGCATCTTCCAGAACGAGCAGGGTTCCGGTGGTCACGGCGGGAACCAGTTCAACGAGCAGGCTTCGACCGGCGGTCACGGGAGCATCTTCCAGAACGAGCAGGGTTCCGGTGGTCACGGTGGCAGCCAGTTCAACGAGCAGGCTTCGACCGGCGGTCACGGGAGCATCTTCCAGAACGAGCAGGGTTCCGGTGGCCACGGCGGGAACCAGTTCAACGAGCAGGCTTCGACCGGCGGTCACGGGAGCATCTTCCAGAACGAGCAGGGTTCCGGTGGCCACGGCGGGAACCAGTTCAACGAGCAGGCCTCCACGGGCGGCCACGGCAACATCTTCCAGAACGAGCAGGGCTCGGGCCACCACGGCGGCAACCAGTTCAACGAGCAGGCGTCCACCGAGCACCACGGCCACGAGCGCCACGAACACGAGCACGAGCACCACCACAGCGGCGAGCACTACCAGGATCACCACGCCGACCACCACCACGACGTCGACCACTACTGAGCCGGCGTCAGCGGGAAACCAAGCAAGAAAGCACTGAGGCAAGAAAGCACCGAGGAGCGGTCATGCAGGAGCCGAGCGGCGGGGGGCACATCGCCCTCGACACCCTCGACCTCGCCGTCAAGGGAGCGAAGGCCTACGGGCGGGACGATCTCGTCCAGCGCCTCACCGACGCCCGGCGCCTGCTGTCCGAGCCCGACGTCACCGTCTACGTCGTCGGGGAGTTCAAGCAGGGCAAGAGTTCTCTGATCAACGCCCTGCTGACCGCCAAGATCTGCCCGGTCGACGACGACATCGCGACCGCGGTGCCGACCGTCGTCCGTTACGCGCCGGAGTCCGGGGCCCTGGCGACCTACGAGCCGGCCGACCCGTCGTCGCCGCCGTGGACCGAGCGGATCTCCCTCGAAGATCTTCCGTCCCACGTGAGTGAAGCCGGGAACCCCGGCAACCTCCGCAAGCTGAGATCCGTCACCGCGTCGATCAGCCGCCAGCTGCTCTCCGGCGGGCTGGTGCTGGTCGACACCCCGGGCGTCGGCGGGCTCGGTTCGCTGCACAACGCCGTCACCGTCAGCTCGCTGCCGCGGGCGCACGCCGTCCTCTTCCTCTCCGACGCCTCGCAGGAACTCACCGCCGCCGAACTGCGGTTCCTCCGGACGGTGAAGGAACTCTGCCCGACGGTCTTCTTCGTCCTCACCAAGACCGACCTCTACCCGCAGTGGCGGCGGATCCTCGAGCTCAACGCCGGACACCTCGAAGCCTGCGGGATCGCCATCGACACCGTCGCCGTCTCCTCGGAGCTGCGCACCGTCGCCGCCCGCTCGGCCGACCAGCAGATGAACGTCGAATCCGGCTTCCCGCAGCTGGTCAAGCGGCTGCAGGGGGTGGTCGGCGACGCCGAACGATCCGCGCTCAACGCCGTCGGCCTGCACGTCGGGTCCGCGGTCGGCCAGCTGCACGCCGCCCTGCGCGCCCGCCGCACCGCGCTCGCCCACCCCGAGCAGTCCGCCGCGCTCGTCGCGGAACTGAACCGGGTCAACGACCGCGTCGACGCGCTGCGCAGCCAGTCCGCGAAGTGGCAGCAGCTGCTCTTCGACGGCTTCGCCGACATTTCGTCCGATGTGGACTACGACCTGCGCGCCCGCTCCCGCGGTGTGCTGCACGAGGCCGAAGAGGCCATCGAAGAGGGCGACCCGGCCAAGAACTGGGCCGAGTTCGAGAAGTGGCTGCGCCAGCGCCTCGCGAACGAGACGCTCGAGAACTACGCGACCTTCGTCAAGCAGGCCCGCGGTCTCGCGTCCCGCGTCGCCGAGCACTTCGAGCTCGCCGAGTCCCAGGCCGTGCTGCCGCGCGAGGTGCAGGCGCCGGTCCAGGTCGTCGAGGAGATCGACATCGACTCGTCGTTCACCGGCGTCAAGACCCGCGGCACCACCGGGATGGCCGCGTTCCAGAAGGCCTACAGCGGCTTCCTGATGTTCTCCATGCTCACGAAGATGGCCGCGCTGGCCATCCCCACGCCGTTCGGCGTCGCCGCCGGCCTGCTCATGGGCCGCTCCGGTTTCCTCGACGAACGCAAGCGGCAGCTGGAAAAGCGCCGCGGCCTGGCCAAGACCGCTGTGCGTCGGTTCGTCGACGAATTCAACCTCCAGGTCGGCAAGGACTCCCGCGACGCGATGCGGACCGTCCAAAGGGAACTCCGCGACGCCTACAGCGCGCGCGTCGAAGAACTGCAGCGGTCCCTCACCGAAGCACTGGCGAACGCGAAGAAGGCGGTCGTCGAGGACGACACCGCAGCGGCCGAGCTCAAACGCCTCGAAGCCGACATCGAAGCCCTCGAAGTGCTCGGCCGCCGCGCCGACGAACTCACCCTGCGCAGTGCGCCCAAGCCCGTCCCGGCGGTGACGCGATGACCCCGCTCTACGTCCAGGTCCGCGGGTTCGTCGCCCGCGCGTGCGCCGGGTACGCCGGCACGCCGGCCGAGCCGCAGCTGCGGCAGATCGCCGCCCGGCTGGCCGAACCGCTGCGCGTCGCCATCGCCGGGCGCGTCAAGGCCGGCAAGTCCACCCTGCTCAACGCGCTCGTCGGCCAGGAGCTGGCGGCGACGGACGCGGGGGAGTGCACCCGCGTCGTCACCTGGTACCGCAACGGCCCGACCTACCGGATCATGCTGCACCCGGTCCGCGGGATGCCGCGCCAGCTGCCGTTCGGGCGCCTGTCCGGCACGCTCGGCCTCGAGCTCGGCGTGGCGCCCGACGACGTCGACCGGCTCGTCGTCGACTGGCCGTCGCCGGCACTGCGGGCGATGACGCTGATCGACACGCCCGGGCTGGGCTCGGCGCGCTCGGCGGTCTCCGAACGCACCGAGGTGGCGCTGGTCCCCGAGGGCGACGGCGTCGGCACCGCGGACGCCGTGGTCTACCTGATGCGCCACGTCCACGGCGACGACGTCCGGTTCCTCGACGCCTTCCACGACGACCCGGCGCAGCGGCGCCCGGTGAACACGATCGGCGTGCTGTCGCGGGCCGACGAGGTCGGGCACGCGCGGACCGACGCGCTCGACTCGGCGGCGAAGATCGCCGACCGCTACGCCCGCGACTCCCGCGTCCGCGGGCTCTGCCAGACCGTGGTCCCGGTGGCCGGCCTGCTGGCCAGCTCCGCCGCGTCGCTGAAGGAGTCCGAGTACCGCGCGTTCCGGCTGCTGGCCGCCGCGCCGGAGGCCGAGGTGGCGCGGCTGCTGACGTCGGCCGACCGGCTCGTCCGCGCGGAGTCCGAAGCGGACGTCCCGGCGGCCGAACGCGCCGAGCTCCTGGCGCGCTACGGCCTGTTCGGCGTCCGGCTGGCCGTCGAACTGACCCGCGGCGGCCTGGTGACCGGCGCGCGGGCGCTGTCGGGCGAGCTGCTGGCCCGCAGCGGCCTGCACCGGCTGCGGTCCCTGCTGACCACCCAGTTCGCCGCGCGAGCCGACGTGCTGAAGGCGCGTTCGGCGCTGCAGGCGGCGGAACTGGTGTTGCGCGCCTACCCGGACCGCACGGGCGGGCTGCTGCACGAATGGGAGCGGATCGTCGCGGGCGCGCACGAGTTCGCCGAGATCCAGCTGATCGACTCGATCCGGCTCGGCGTCGTGCTCTTCACCTCCGACGAGGCCCGCGACGCGGAACGGCTGCTCGGCGCGGCCGGGGTGGACGTGCCGAGCCGGCTGAACCTGCCGGGGAACGCGGGCCGCGCCGCGATCCGGCAGGCGCTCGGCGCGCAGCTGCTGAGGTGGCAGCGGCGCGCCGAGCACCCCGCGTCCCCGCGCGACGTCCGCGACGCGGCCCGCGTACTGGTGCGCACCTGCGAAGGAATCCTGCTCAGCGAAGCCAGGGCGGAGGTCTTGTCGTGAACGAGCTGCCGAAGAAGATCAAGCGCGCGGCCACGGCCGTCGCCGGCGCCGTCGCGTCGGAGGTGGCCGGCAACCTGCTCACGCCGGGATCGCCCGGCGCGTCGGCGCCCCCGCCCCGGCCGGAACCGGCCGCCGCGGAGACCCCGCACGACGCTCCCGCCCACGAGTACGTGCCCCACGTCGAGACCAGCACCGTCACCCGGGGCGAGGACGGTTCCGTCGAGGCGCGGACCGGCACGGTGTGGCACCCGGAGACCACCGACGGCGCGCCGCTGGAGGACCTGCCGACCGTCGAGGAGTTCGAGCAGATCGACGTCCGGGAAGACGAGTTCGGCAACTTCGTCATCGACGCGACCGAGCGGTTCGTGGTGCACAACCACGGCCACGACGAGGTGTATGTCGACCACCAGCACCTCGTCGTGCCCGGCGACGGGACACCGGGCGACACGGACATCGACGTCGTCCAGGACGCCGACATCGTGATCCACGAAAACGCGGACGGCACGATCACCGTCGAGCACGAGGGTTCGCTGACCTACGAACTCACACCCGACGCACCGGGGCACGGCGACATCGAGGTGTTCCAGGAGGAGACGGTCGTCCTCGACGAGGCCGAGGCCGGCCCGCCGGGGATCGACGTCGAGGTCGGCGTGGACGAGCAGGCCACGGCCGAGGACCCCTTCGGCGAGCCGGCCGGGCCGACCATCCACCAGACCGAGGTGATCGCCGACAAGGGCCGCGGGGCCACGGTGACCGCGTCGGTCACGGCCCCGGCGCCCTCGATGCCCGGTCCGGCGTCGCCGCCGGTCGTGACGTTCAGCCGTCAGCCGTCCACAGTGGACGCTCCGGCGCCGCTGCCGATCGCGGTCGAGACGACGACGCTGGCGGCGTCGAACTCGCTCGCCGAGCACCCGGTGGTGAAGCACAGTTTCGCCACCGACCGCGAGCCGGCCCACCACGACGCCGGTGAGGTCACGGGCACCCGGCCGCACCCCGCGGAGAAGGAACACCCGTTCGAGCCGCCGCGGCACCCCGAGCCGGAGCCCGGCCACCGGCCGGAGCCGGACCCCGTACCGGCCGCGGGCCCGCCGCCGGACGACCCGCCGCCGGAGCCGCACGACCTGCCCCCGGTGGAGCCACCCGGTCCGCCGGGGCACGAAGACCACCTCGGGGAACCGGAGCAGGTTCCGGACGAGCACCCGACTTTTGACCACGTGCACACCGGCGGCGGAGGCTGACATGGGCTACGGACTGGGCATCGACCTCGGCACGACCTTCACGGCTGCCGCCGTCGACAGCGCCGGCCACGTCGAAATGGTGTCGCTGGGCGACCGCACGGCGGCCATCCCGTCGGTGGTGCTGCTGCGGGCCGACGGCAGCGTGCTGGTCGGGGACGCGGCGAGCCGGCGCGCGGCCGTCGAACCGGACCGCGTGGCGCGCGAGTTCAAGCGGCGTCTCGGCGACCCGACGCCGGTGCTGCTCGGCGGCGCACCGCATTCGGTGGCATCGCTGATGGCGCACCTGCTCGGGTACGTGGTGCGGACGGTCGCCGGGCAGCAGGGCGGCCGTCCCGACCGGATCACGCTGACGCACCCGGCGAACTGGGGGCCGTACAAGCGCGAGTTGTTCGAGCAGGTGCCGCGGCTGACCGGGATCGACCACGTCGGCCTGATCACCGAGCCCGAAGCGGCGGCGGCGCACTACGCGGCCCAGGAGCGGCTGGACGACGGCGCCGTCGTCGCGGTGTACGACCTCGGCGGCGGCACGTTCGACGCGACCGTGCTGCGCAAGCGCGGCAGCGGCTTCGAGATCCTCGGTACTCCGGAGGGCATCGAGGGCCTCGGCGGGGTCGACTTCGACGAGGCCGTGTTCGGGCACGTCGACCGGGCGCTCGACGGGAAGCTGTCGCAGATCGACCCGGACGACGCGGGTGCGGTGGCCGCGGTCGTGCGGCTGCGCCAGGAGTGCGTGCTGGCGAAGGAGGCGTTGTCGGCCGACACCGAGACGGCGATCCCGGTGCTGCTGCCGTCGGTGCAGACGGAGGTGCGGCTGACCCGCGGCGAGTTCGAGGAGATGATCCGCCCGTCGATCACCGCGACGATCGGTTCGCTGCACCGCGCGCTGCGCTCGGCCACCCTGCGGCCGGCCGACCTCGGGGCGGTGCTGCTGGTCGGCGGCTCGTCGCGGATCCCGCTGGTGTCCCAGCTCGTCTCGGCCGAGCTGGGCCGCCCGACGGCGGTCGACATCCACCCGAAGTACGGGGTCGCGCTCGGCGCCGCGGCGCTGGCCTCGGGCCGGTCCGGTCTGGTCCAGGCGACGCGCTCCCAGCCGGCGATCCGGCCCGTGCCGCCGCCCCCGGTCCCGCAGCCTCCGGTCCCGCGCGTGCCGGCGCCGCGCGAGGAGACGCGCGAGCTGGCGACGCCCGGGTTCGGCGCGGGCGCACCGCCGCCGTCGCTGGGCCGCGTCAAGACCGACGCGAGCCCGGGCCGGCGGGCCTCGCGCCGCGGGGTCGTCGTGGGGCTGTGCGCGGTCGCGGTGGTGGCGATCGGCGGCGTGGCGGTCGCGGTGAGCAGCTCGGGTGGCAGCCCGGCGGGCGGCACACCACCGGCGACGAGTTCGGCGACCGAGACACCTACGCTGGTGACGGTGCCGTCCCCGGAGACCCCGGCGACGACGCACGTGACGGTGGCGGCCCCGCACACGAACCCACCGGTGACGACCCGGCGCAAGACCCCGCCCCGGACGACGACGCCGACGCGGACGACCACTCCGACGACGACCACCACGCCGACGACCACGACGAGCGCGAAGCCCACGCCGTAGCGGGGGAGGTTCCCGGCGGCGCAAGGGGATCCGCGGCGGCCGGCCCGGGGCGAGGCCGCCGGGCGAGGGGGCCGGGTCGGCGCGTGCGGTTCGGGGGCCGGCCCGGCCACCGTCGGGCCCGGTTGCCACCGAGGGGCCGATCCGGCGCAATCGGAGCGTGTCCCGCCGCGGACACTGATCGCGGGCAGCGCGCTGCCGGCGCGCTCGCGATGCACCGCCTGCGCCGGCGGTAACCTCGCGGCATGGCGGCAGAGCACGTGATCGTGACGTCCACGACCGACTCCGAGACCGCGGCCCGGGAGCTGGCCGCGAAGGCGATCGAGGAGCGGCTGGGCGCCTGCGCGCAGGTCGTCGGGCCGGTGACCAGCGTGTACCGCTGGGAGGGCGAGGTGCGGACCGACCGGGAGTGGCGCGTCGAGATCAAGACGACCGCCGGCCGGGTGGCCGCGCTGACCGAGCGGCTCCGGCAGCTGCACGGCTACGACCTGCCCGAGGTGATCGCGACGCCGATCGAAGGCGGCAGCGCCGACTACCTGGCCTGGCTGACGGCCGAATCCGCTGGCTAGATTCGGAGCATGGAAGACCTCGTTCAGCGCTTCGAAACCCTCACCACCGCCCACCTCGCGGACGCGTGCATCCGCGCCGGCCTCCCGGTGCGCTGCGCCCCGGCGCCGACGCGCGCGGTGGTGCCCGGCGCCCGCGTGCTCGGGCCGGCGGTCCCGGCGCGGCACGTCGGCAGCGTCGACGTCTTCCTGGAGGCCTTCGAGCACGCCGTCGCCGGCGGGGTGCTGGTGGTCGACAACGGTGGCCGCCTCGACGAAAGCTGCGTCGGCGACCTCGTCGTCCTCGAAGCGCGCGCGGCCGGGCTCGCCGGGGTCGTGATCTGGGGCCTGCACCGCGACACCGCCGACATCCGCGCGATCGGCCTGCCGGTGTTCAGCCTCGGCTCGATCCCCACCGGTCCGCTGAGCCTCGGCCCGCGCATCGAGGGCGGGCTCGCCGAAGCCGTCGTCGGCACGTGGCGGATCGGGCCGTCGGACCTGGTCGCCGGCGACGACGACGGCGTCGTCTTCCTCCCGCTGGATCGCGCGGACGAGCTGTTCACCCTCGCCGAGGGCATCCGCGACACCGAACGCCGCCAGGCCGAGCGGATCCGGGCCGGCGAGCCGCTGCGGGACCAGGTCCGCTTCGCCGACTTCCTCGCCGCGCGGGAAGCCGATCCGGGGCTGACCTTCCGCGTGCACCTGCGGGCGGTCGGCGGCGCCATCGAGGAGTGACCCGAACGTGTGATCTTCCGTCGGCGGGGGTATCCGGGCGCCACGGGGGCGTGGGAGGCCAGCATGAACACCCTGATCGGCTTCGGCAGGGACATCGAATACCACTTCGCCCGCGGCCTGCGGGCCTACCTCGGCCGGGTCGCCCGCGCCGTCGGCGTCGGGTTCGAATCGTGTTCGCTCGACCTCCACGTGCCCACCTCCGGCTACGTCGCGATCGAGCGTGAGCTCCCGGATCGGCCGGGCCTCGACCTGGCGCTGATCTGGGACGAGGTGCACGGCTGGTCGGCGGTGACCGAGCCCGCGGGCGGCGGCGCGCCGCAGGTGCTCGCCTACCTCGGCGGGGCCGAAGTCCTGCCGCCACCGCCGGCCGTCGCGCGGTTCGTCGACCGGCTTCCGGTCGCCGGGCCGGCGCGGCCGCCGGTGTTCCGGGCACCCGGCCACCACGAAGATCTCGTCGACCGGCTGCCGGTCACCGGCCCCGAGGGACTGCTGCGGGCGAGCTCGCCCGCGTGGTGACGCGCGCGGGGCGCCTAGGATGGGCCGGCAGCGACCCGTCCACCGAGGGAACCCCGTGAGCAGCGCCGATGAGCCGAGTCCCGTCCGTGTCCTCCTCGTGGAGGACCACGACATGGTGGCGGAGGCGCTGCAGCTGGCCCTCGACCGCGCCGACGGGATCACGGTGGTCGGCCGCGCCCGGTCCCGGGTGGAAGCCGTCGCCGACACGCGCGAGCACGCCCCGGACGTCGTGGTGCTGGACCGGCGCCTCGCCGACGGCGACGCCCTCGGCGTCGTCGCGGAGCTCGGCTCCGGCGGCGCGCGGGTGCTGGTGCTGACCGGGGACGCGCCGCCGTCGGTCGCCGCGCAGGTCGCGAAGGCCGGCGGGGCGGGGCTCCTGTTGAAGTCGTCGCAGCTCGGCGTGCTGGAAGCCGCGGTGCGCGAGGTCGCGGCCGGCGGCGTGGTCTTCGACCCGGAGCCGCAGCCCGAGATCTTCGACCGGCTCACCGGCGCGGCGCTGACCGCGCGGGAACGCGAGACCCTCGACCTGCTCGCGGAGGGCGCCACCACCGAGGAAATCGGGGAGCGGCTCGGCGTCTCCCGCAACACCACGCGCAACCACGTGCAGCGGGTCCTCGGGAAGCTCGGCGCGCGGTCGAAGCTCGAAGCGGTCGCCGTCGCCCGCCGGGAAGGCCTGATCGGCTGAGGCCGGCGCGCTGTGCCGGCCCGGCGCTCATCCGGCAGAGTTGCCGCATGGACGACGAGCTTCGGCCGGGCGAGGACCACGCCACCGTCACGCTGGACGCGGGGGGACGCGTTTCGGGCTGGAGCCCGGCGGCCGAGCGGATCACCGGGTGGCCGGCCGACGAGGTGGTCGGGCGGCGGCTTTCGGTGGCCCGGCCGGCCGACGGGGACCGCGAGAGCGAGGAGTGGTTCCGGCTGCTGGTGCAGAGCGTGCAGGACTACGGGATCTTCATGCTGGACCAGGGCGGGCACATCTCGAGCTGGAACGCCGGTGCGGAACGGATCAAGGGCTGGTCGGCGGCGGAGATCATCGGGCGGCACTTCTCGGTGTTCTACCCGCCGGAGGACGTCGCGGCGGGCAAGCCGGTGCGGGAGCTGGAGATCGCCGCCGAGCAGGGGCGGCTGGAGGACGAGGGCTGGCGGGTCCGCAAGGACGGCACGCGGTTCTGGGCGAACGTCGTGATCACGGCGTTGTTCGACGGGCGGCACCGGCTGCAGGGCTTCGGGAAGGTCACCCGCGACATGACCGAGCGCCGCAACGCCGAGCAGGCCCTGCGCGAACGCCGACGGCTCGTCGGCCACCTCGTCGACGCGCAGGAGGTCGAACGGCGCCGGATCGCCTGGGACGTCCACGACGAGTCCATCCAGTCCATGGTGGCCGTCGGCATGCGCCTGCAGCTGCTCGCCGCCCGGCTGCCGGAGCCGCACGCGAGCGCCGTCGCGGGGCTCGACGAGTCGGTGCAGGCCGCCATCGGCCGGTTGCGGGGCCTGGTGTCCCGGCTGCGGCCGCCGGAGCTCGACCGGCACGGCCTGGTGGAGGCCGTTTCCGGCTACGTCGACGAGGTCGCGGGCCGCTGGGGGCTGGCGCACTCGCTGCGGGACGAGCTCACCGCCGAGCCGTCGCCGGCCGTCGCGATCACCGTGTACCGCATCTGCCAGGAGGCGCTCAGCAACGTCCACCGGCACGCCCGCGCCACCCGGGTCGACCTCCGGCTGTCCACAGTGGACAACGGGACGCTCGTGCGGATCACCGACGACGGCGTCGGCACGGCGGGCGGCGACGCCGGAGCGGGCCACTTCGGCCTGATCGAGATGCACGAACGGGCCGAAGCGGCGCACGGCTGGCTGTCGGTGACGAGTGAGCCCGGCCGCGGCACGTCCGTCGAGTTCTGGCTGCCGACGCTGCCCGAGGTGGCGGGGGCCGAACCGTGACCGAGGTGCTGCGGGTGCTGATCTCCGACGACGACGAGATGATCCGCGCCGTCCTCAGGGAGGTCCTCGACGAGGAGCCCGACATCGCCGTCGTCGCGGTCGCCGGGGACGCCGACGAGGCGATCCGGCTCGCCGAGCAGCACCGGCCCGCGGTCGCGGTCCTCGACGTCCGGATGCCGGGCGGCGGCGGGGCCAGGGCGGCGCGCGAGATCACCCGGCGCTGCCCGGACACCGCGATCCTGGCCTTCTCGGCCTACGCCGACCGGGCGTCGATGGCCGGGCTCGCCGCGGTCGGCGTCACCGAGTACCTGGTGAAGGGCGTGCCGAACGCGAAGATCGTCGAGACCGTCCGGCGGCTGGGGCAGCCGCCGTCGTGAGCGGTCAGCCGGCCGCCCGCGGGCTCATCACCCCGTAGAAGTCCATCGGCAGCAACGTGAACAGCCGCTCCACGGCGCGCGAGCCGCCGGGGTCCACCGTCAGGCGCGCCCCGGTGGCGTCGGCGAGGAGCTGGGCACGCAGCAGCGAGTTGAGGCCCGCGACGGAGAAGAACGTGACGCCGGAGAGGTCGATGACGACCTCGCCGACCGGGCTGTGGATGCGCGAGCGCAGGACTTCGTCGAGTCCGCGCGCGGTGCTCAGGTCGACCTCCCCGGTCACCCGGACCAGGACGGTGCGCGGGCCGGGGCGCGAGACGCGCAGGGACAGGTGACCGCCGGTGGTGATCCAGCCGGTGGTGGTGAGCTCGTGGTCGGCCGAGCGAGGTTCAGGAACCATCGCGGGCACACCCTTTCGTCGGGCAGCGGGGGCGAGCCGGACGTGGGGTCGGAGTGATGCCGGTCAAGGCAGCTCGCCGGCCCGGGCGCGGAAACGTCCGGCAGCGGCTGACGGCTCAACCGTGAGCCCTCAGCATAGTGCATCTGCACTAGGTGGACCACCGAGGCGCACTGCGCCGGGCGGACCGGGCGGAACGTGCCGGTGACCGAGCGGGCGTGACGCCCGCCCCTGGCGGCCCCGCGCCGGGGCCGCCAGGCTGGGCGGGGAGGAAGGAGGACGCATGCCCACCACCGTCGTCAACCTGAAGGGCCACCGCGACGACCCGGACTACGCCGACGTCGTCTACGTCGGGCGGGCCATGCACCGCGGCGGCTGGCACCTGGCGGGGTCGAAGCTGGCCAGCCCGTTCCGGCCCGGTCCGGACGGTTCCCGCGAGGAGGTCGTCACGAAGTACCGCGAGTACCTGCTCTCCCGGCCGGACCTGCTCGCCCTCCTGCCCGGGCTGCGGGGAAAGCGGCTCGGCTGCTGGTGCGTCCCGGAGCTGTGCCACGCCCAGGTGATCGCCGAGATCGCGGATCACGGGCCGTAACGAACCACACCCCCTCCGCGAGTAACCTGGCGACACGAGGGGGTGATCGACGGTGCCCGCGCGACGTCACGGCGGCTTCGATCAGGCTGAACTTCCGGCGGCTCACCGGATCAGGTGGTGGCTCGCGGCGGTGACGGCCGGGCTCGTCGCGGCCGGCTTCGCCGTCGTGCCGTACCTGCCGTTCTTCCAGAGCTGGACGTTCGTCCGCGACCCGAAGGTCGCGAGCGTCATCACCTGGACCGTGCTGCAGACGTCCGTCGTCATCATCTCCGCGGTGCTGACGCTGTACTTCGTCGGCCGGGCCCGCCTGGAGGCCGCCGCCTTCCGCGCCAACCAGATCGACATCCGCCTCTTCGCCGACGAGCGCCTCGAAGGCGACCACGACCGCGAGATCGACTCCGCCGTCGAGCTGACCGCCGCGTTCAAGCGGATCCTCAACGAATCCCGGCTCTACACCCCGACCCCGGTGCCGGGGGCGGGGAGCTCCTACGACTTCATCCAGATCGTCGAGCACGCCGGCGACTCCGCGGAAGGCTGGTGGAAGGCCGCGACCAAGCTGGTCCGGCTCGCCCAGCCACCTGCGGCGTTCACGGTCACCGGCACCGTCCGGCCGGGCAACACCACCGGCCGCCACCAGCTCATCCTGGAGCTCGTCCGCGTGCCGCGGTTCGCCGCGAGCCCGCTGGTGATCGAGGACGAGAACTGGCCGCGCGTGCTGCACCGCGCGGCGAACGCCGTCGCCGCGCTCGTCATCCCGCGCAGCGCCTACGTGCGCACCAACATCCACTGGGCCGCCTGGCGGGGCGCGAAGATCCCGTACGAGCTGTTCGACGCCTACCAGCGCGCCAACCACTTCATCGTCCACCGCCGCTACGACGAAGCCCTCGCCGAGTACTACCGCGCGGTGAGCCTCGACCCGTCGAACGTCTACATCAGACTCGAGATCGCCGCCCTGCAGGAGCAGCTCGACCTGCACCTCGACGCGCTCGCCACGTACGACGACGTGATCACCTTGTGCAGCCGGGGCCACCCGAAGCTGGCGCGCTGGTGGATCGGCCCCGACTTCGCGCGCCAGCCCCGCCACGCGGGCCGCGGGCGCGCCGTCGCGCTGCTGATCGCCCGCTACCGGCACGCGCTCGTCCTCGGTCACGGCGACTCCGTGGCCGGCTCGTGGTGGGTGCGGCGCACGACGGCGGGCGCGCCCGGCGACGCTCGGGCGCTGCGCCGCGCCGAGCTGAGACAGGCGCTGGAGCTGCGCTTCCGCCGGTACGTCGACCTCGACGTGCGCGTGCGGCCGTATGCGATCCCGCCGGACAAGCGGCTCGAGCTGCACCGCCGCGTGCTGCGCGTCCCGGCCGAAGAGCTCGTCGTCCACGAGGCAACGCCGGCGCAGCTGGCCGAATACAACCAGCGCGCCGCCGAGATGCGCTCGTACTTCGGCGCCTTGTCGCAGTACGAGATCGAACGGCTCATCGCGGACTACCGCCGGTTCGGCCGGCGTTGGCGCGGCAGCTGGCAGCAGCTGACGAACCGCGCGCTCGACCTGTCGCTGGTCTGGGCGGTGGTGCGGCGCGCGATGGCGGACGTCGAGCCGGTGACCGGCGCGGTCCCGGTGCCCCAGCCCGCCTACCCGGCCAGCCGCGTGCGGCTGGCCGACGTCTGCCCGGACCGGCGCTGGCCGCCGGACCCGCGGGCGCTCGACGACACCGTCGAAGCGGCGGGCTCCCGCAAGTCGTGGGAGGAGTGCTACAACGCGGCGAGCGTGTACGCCGTCGCGATGCTCGAAGTCGGCCCGCGCGGCGAACGCGATCTCCGCGACCGCGCCCGCAACCCGCGTCTCGAAGGCGAAGCGCGCGACGAAGTGGCCCGCCGCGCGGTCCGCGAGCTGTACCACGCCGCGACGATCAGCCACAGCGGCCGGCTGCCCGAGCGGCGGTCGTGGGTGATGGGGGAGGACCCCGACCTCGTCGCGCTGCGCGGCCACGAGCTGTTCCGCGTTTTCGAGATGGTCACGTTCTCCCCGGATCGCGCCGCGCCGCTGCGACCGCAGCGCGCCCACGTCTGGGAACAGGTCAGCTACGTCCGGCAGCTCGTCGGGGAGATCGCCGGCTGCCGGGCGCACTTCTGGCGCACCCGCGTCCTCGACGACGGGCCGGCGCCGGACGGCCGGACGCTCGACCGCTGGCGCTCGGCCGACCGCGACGCCTGGCGCCGGCTGACCGAGCTCGCGACCGGCAAGCAGGACTGGTACACGCGCTACCAGGCGATCTGCGCGTTCCGCGGGTGGGCGGCCGACTCGGGCTACCCGGGATCGATCGCGGGCTTCCCGCCGTACCGCGAGGAACAGCTGCACGCCCAGCTGCGCGGAGCCGCCGGACGACGGGTGAAGACGGGCCTGGACGCGAACATCGTGGTCCGCGAGTACGTCCGCCTGTGCGACCAGCGGCTCGACCAGCTGGCCGCCGACATCGCCGAGCTCGAACACTCCCTGGTGGCCGAAGACGGCTTCGGCGCCCGCGCGGAGCTGTGGGCGGCGCTCTGCTCGTGGTTCGACGACGACATCGCCGACGGCTCGTCCGCCGGCGAACGGCGCGACCGCTTCCGCAAGTTGCTCCGGCCCTAAGCTGGTGCCCGTGCGAACGAGGCTGCGCCACCTGCGTGCCGACGACCGGGACTACACCTGGCGGGCGACGATCGGCTCCGTGCGCGGCGACGGCGCCGAGCTCCACCGGTGCGTCCGGGTGCGCGTCTGGGGAGCGGGCAAGAACGGCCGCGCGCTGGAAGCCGACCTGCTCTCGAAAGCGACGAGCGCGGGCTGGACCCCGGCCGCGACCGACGGCTCCTACCCGGCGTCCGGCGACGTCCGGCGGCTCGTCGAGCACGCGCGGGCGCTCGGCTGGGACCCCGGCGCGTGCGGCGGCACCTTCCGGCTCACCGAAGAAACCGGGCCGGAGCTCCCGGGCTTCCTGATCACCGACCGCGTGCGCGACCCGGGTGCGCCGGACCCGACCGAGCGGGTCATCCGGGCGTCCGAAGCCTAGGACTGCCGCGTGTAGCGGTGCTTCACCCCGACCGGGAAGTACTCGGGATCGCCGGCCGGGCGCAGGACGACGTCGGGCAGCTGCCGCTCGGCCGGGACGTAGTGCGCGAACTCGCTGTTGAGCCGCCGCAGCTGCTCGCGCACGGCCGCGGCGATCCGGCCGGCGTCGGCGGTCGCGCCCGGCGCCGTCTCGACCGTGATCCGCAGCCGGCGGTCCCGGTCGGCGTCCTCCACCGACTCGATGACGAACTTGCCGGTCACCGTGTCGCTGATGCCGGGCTGCTCCAAGCCGACCGTGACGTTCTCCGGGTAGACGTTCGCGCCGAAGAACGACACGGTGAACAGCGACCGGCCGAACACGTACACGAACGGCAGCTCCGGCCCCGGCGGCGGGGTGAAGCCGTGGCGGGCGCAGAAGTCCAGCAGCTCCGCGTGCGGCAGGAGCCCGCCGTCGTCGGCGATGTGGTAGCGGATCAACGGGATTCCGCCGTCGCCGGTGAAGACGAGCGTGCCCTCGTGCACCTCGAAGAAGCGGCTCGCCGGGTCGTACTGCACGAGCGTCGGGAGGCGCGCGTCGCCGAAGACCTCGCGGGCCAGGTCGGGGTGGCCGGCCAGGAACCGGCGGATGCCCGCCGACACCGGGGTTTCGGTGCCGAGGACACCCGCGTCGGCCGTGCCGTACAGCGACGCGATGTCCCGGACCGGGTCGGCGATCCCGGCGCGCCGGGCCACGAGCTCGCGCCACTGCTCGCTGAAGACCTCGCCCGCCAGCACGAGCTTGATCGCGTACGCGGGCCACTCGACGCCTTCGGCGAGGCCGGTGTCGACGACGTCCTTGACGAACGGCGGGTAGCCCAGCAGCACCACCTGCTCGAAGTGCGGCGCGAGCTCGGGGAGCACGCGCAGGATCTCGGCCTTGTTGTTGCCCGGCGCCACGACGGTGATCGGGCAACCCTTGGCCGCGAGGTGGCGCACGCACGCCGTGGTGAACAGGCCGCCCACCCAGGTGCCGAGCGGGAAGCAGACGACGGCGAGGGTGCTGCGCCGGTCGGCCTCGAAGGCGTCCACCAGGACGGTTTCGAACCGGCGCGCGACGTGCAGCTCGTCCTCGAGCGCACGCGGCCAGATCGTCGGGTGGCCGCTGGAGCCGGACGAGACGGCGATCATGTCGGTGCCGGCGAGCGTGCCGCCGCGGCACAGCTCGGGCAGCGGGTACTTCCGGTGGTAGCCGGCCTTGTCGAGCAGCGGCAGCTTCCGGAAGTCCGCCATGGTGGTGACGGTTTCCGCGTCGATCCCGTGCTCCTGAAGGAACTTCCGGTAGGCGGGCACGGTTTCCGCGGTCCGGCGGAAGAGGTTCAGGACGGGGGGTTCGGACGGTGGTTCCGGCGGGCCGAAGAAGGTGTCGAACGCCTGCCGCACGCGGGTCTGCCGGCCGAGGTCCATGATCGGAGCATAGTCGCGGGCGCGTGTCATGATGAGCGGCGTGAGCACCTCCGCGGAGCAGCAGCCGGCCGGCTCGCCGCTGACTCTCTACCTGGTCAAACGCCTCGAGCTGGTGATCAGGGCGCTGCTCGACGACGCGCTGCGGCCGCTCGGGCTCACGACGTTGCAGTACACCGCGCTGACGGTGCTCGAAGCCAGCGGCGCGCTGTCGTCGGCGCAGCTGGCGCGGCGCTCGTTCCTCCGTCCGCAGACCATGCACGAAATGGTGCTGGCGCTGGAGAAGCGCGGGCTGATCGCGCGGACCCCCAAGCCGGGCAACCGGCGCGTCCTGCTGGCCGGCCTGACCGAGACCGGGCACCGGCTGCTGGCCGACTGCGCGCCGGCCGTGGCGAAGGTGGAGGACGCGCTGCTCGCCGACCTGAGCCCGGGCCAGCGCGCGACGTTCCGCGAGGGTCTCCAGCACGGCATCCTCGCTCTGGGTGCACTGTCCGAGCATCGGCGTTCTCAGGAAGCCTGATTTGAGGCTGGCCTGCGACTGGGGGATCGGCCTCGGCCAAGTGGCGGCCCTGCTCAGGCTTGCTGACACCAAAGCACTAGGCCGGTCGAGTGGTAGCGGCAGGCGGCGCGTAGCTCGTGTGTGGGGACGGGCGTTGGAGGGTAGGTCACAGATCTGCTTTCCGCATTACGGAGGTTCGCCGACAGTGACCAGGGCCAGCGACGAGGGTGGCGCAACGACCGCCGCCCGGCGCTTGCTGGTCCTGGCCGGGGCGGTGGCCGGTTTCTGGCTGGTGTCGTGGTTGCTGTCCGGCCACGCCCAGGCGTCGACGAGCGACGTGAACCCGATCGGCGCGGCGGTGGCCGGCGTCCTGGGCGGGCAGCCGCCGGGTGGGGCGGTCGGTCAGGCGCCGAAGAACGGGACTGGCTCGGGTGTGGCGGCTCCGGTGGCCGGCGGGACCGAGTCGGTGGCGCGCGCGGTGCGTTCTGCCGCGCCGGCGGTTGAGCCGGTTTCGCAGGCGGTGCGGGCTGCCGTGCCCGCGGCTGATCCCGTGTCGCGGGTGGTGAGTTCTGCTGCGCCGGCTGCGCGTTCTGCTCCTCCGGTCGCTGAGCCGGTTTCTCAGGCGGTGCGCTCTGTCGCGCCCGTGGCCGAGCCCGTGTCGCAGGTGGTGCGTTCTGCTCCGCCGGTAGTTGGGCCGGTCTCGCAAGTAGTGCAGTCCCCGGCGTCGGCGGGCGAGCCCGTGTCGCGGGTGGTGAGTTCTGCCGCGCCGGTGGTTGAGCCAGTCTCGCAAGCCGTGCGCTCTGTCGCGCCCGCGGTCGAGCCCGTTTCGCACGTGGTGCGCGCCGCCATGCCGGTCGCCGAGCCCGTTCTGGGATCCGTTGCCCCCGTCGTCGAACCGGGGTCGCGGGTCGTGCGCGCCGCCGTGCCGGTGGTCGAACCGGTCGCGCAGGTGGTGCGGGCTGTCGTGCCCGTCGTCGAGCCTGTCGTGCGGTCCGTCGAACCGCTCTCTCGGGTCGTGCGCGTGGCTGAGCCGGTGACCCGCGTGGTGGATGCCGTCGTCGAGCCCGTGGTGCGCTCGGTCGCTCCCGTCCTCGAGCCGGTCACGCAGGTCGTCCGGACCGTCGCTCCCGTGCTCGATCCGGTCCTCGGCGCCGCCCGGACCTTCGTCCTGCCCGTGGTCGATGCCGTCGGCCCGGTGGTCGAGCCCGTCGCCGATGTCCTGTCCCCGGTGACCGGGCCCGCCGGCGACGTCCTGACCCCCGTCGTCGCCCCCGTGGTCCAGCCGGTCGTCGCGCCGGTGGCCCGAGGCGTCACCCCGGCCGCGCGGGACCACGGGACCGCGCCGCCGATCCTCACCCCGGCCCGCGACGCGAATGACGTGCTGCCGCAAGAGGAAACCGCCCCGAACGCACCCCCCGTCACCGCGGAGGTGACCGCGCCGCTGACTGTGCTGGTGACCGGGCAGGACCGGACGTACAACCGGCCGAGTCCCGCCACCGTCCCCGTCGACGCGCAGGCACGGCCCGCGCTCCACACCACCGCGTCGCAGTCGGCCCGCACCCCGGGGAACGCCCCGGCGCCGCGGTCGCCGGTCCCCGCCGATGCCGCCTGCGGGACTACGCCCACTATCCCGCCGGCTTTCCTCACCCCGGACCCCGGGCCCCACGTCACCCGCGCGGTCACCCGGCCGCACGGGGACTTCCGCCCGCTCTGGCGAGCGTCCGAACCGGGCACCAGCCCCGGCTGACCCTGCTCCGGACCTCCGCCCGTCGCGGTTCCGCGGCGCGATCCGCGCTGCCCGCGACCCAGCACTCGATCTGCAACCCACGCGTGAAGAGGGGCGAAATGGAAGCGAACGTGTTCGATCTCGGAAAGGTGCGAAGAGACGCTGTGGTCACCATCCGGCTGGAGGCGATGGCCAACGTCAGGCTCCTGACGGAGGTCAACTTCCAGGCTTACCGGCGCCGGCAGTACTACCGGATGCACGGCGGGGTGGCCACCACACCGATGTTCAAGATCCACATCCCGGCCAACGCGCACTGGTTCCTGGTGCTCGACGTCGAGGGGCTGGAGAACCTGCCCCTGCGGCCCCGGGTGAGCGTCGAGCCCGAGCCGGCCGTCATGACTCGTGGACGCACCGGCCCCCGGTGAACGTCATCGCGACCTTCGCGGCCCCGATCTCGCGGTCGGGGCCAGCGAAGGGATCGCGGTCGAGCACCGCCAGGTCGGCGCGGTGGCCGGGCCGGATCGTGCCCGTGTCGTCGAGGTGGTTGACGTAGGCCGAGCCCACCGTGTACGCGGCGATCGCCGCGGCCAGGTCGATCCGCTGCTCCGGCAGGAACGCGGGCACGTCCTCGCCGTACGGGATCCGGTTCGCCGCCACGTGGATGCCCTGCAGCGGGTCGGGGCTGCTCACCGGCCAGTCGCTGCCGGCGGCCAGGGTGGCCCCGGACCGCAGCAGGGCACCGAACGGGTACTGCCACGACGCCCGTTCGTCGCCGAGGAAGGGGATGGTCAATTCGTCCATCTGAGGTTCGTGCACGGCCCACAGCGGTTGGATCGTCGCGGTCGCGCCGAGCTGCCGGAACCGCGGGACGTCGTCGGGGTGCACCACCTGCAGGTGCGCGAGGTGGTGCCGGTGGCCGGTCACGCCGTTGGCCGCGCGGGCGGCTTCGACGGCGTCGAGCGCGTCCCGCACCGCGCGGTCGCCGAGCGCGTGGAAGTGCACCTGGAAACCGTGCGCGTCGAGCAGCGTCACGTGCTCGCGCAGCGCCACCGGGTCGACGAAGCTCAGTCCACTGTGGCCACTGCGCAGGTAGGGGCCGAGCAGCGCCGCGGTGTGGTTCTCGGCGACGCCGTCCAGCATGATCTTGACGGTGCCGGCGCGGAAACCGCTGTCGCGCAGTGACTCCCGGCGCTCCAGGAGGTCGGGGAGCTGCTCGGCGCCGCGGGTGCGGTCCCACCAGAGCGCGCCGGTGACCCGGGCGGTCAGCAGGCCGCGTTCGGACGCCGTGGCGTAGGCGCCCGACGGGTCGGGCATGCCGCCGTACTCGCCGAGCAGCGGGTCCTGCCAGGCGGTGACGCCGAGCGAGTGCAGCAGCCGTTGTGCCCGCAGCAGCCCGGCCAGCCGGTCCGTCTCGGTGACCGGCGGCAGCAGCCGCGTGACGAGGTCCATCGCGCCTTCCTGCAGGACGCCGGTGGCGCCGTCGGCGTCGCGCTCGATGCGGCCGTCGGGCGGGTCGGGCGTGCTCGCGGTGATCCCGGCGCGGGCGAGCGCGGCGCTGTTCAGCCAGGCGCCGTGGTGATCGCGGTTGACCAGGACGACCGGTCTTTCCGCCACGACGGCGTCGAGCAGCAGGCGGTGGGGGAGGCCGCCCGCGAAGGTGTCGAGGGACCAGCCGCTGCCGACGAGCCACTCGAGGCGAGGGTTCGCCCTGGCGTACTTGGCGACGGCGTCCAGGCAGCTCACGACGGTGCCGGCGCCGGTGAGGTCGCAGCGGCCGAGCTCGATCCCGCCGCCGACGGCGTGCACGTGCGCGTCCTGGAACCCGGGCAGCAGCAGGCGGCCGCGGAGGTCGACGACCTCGGTGCGCGGGCCGATCAGCGGTCCCGGATCGTCCCCGACGGCGGTGATCCGGTCGCCGCGGACGGCCGCGAACCGGGCCCGGCCGCCGGCGGTGAGCACGGGGCCACCGGTGAAGACGAGGTCGGCGTGCATGTCTTCGATCTTCCCGCATCGGCGGGCGGGTGTCGGCCGCGTCGCGGACGTTTCGGGCTACGCCGACGTGACGGCCCGCCATCCCCGGCCGCGATCGGCCCGGCAGACTCCAGCCCTTCCACTGCGAACCGAAGGCCGCGCCGCCCCGGAAACCGCACCGGACCTGCGCCTCCAGTGGTCCGCAAAAGAATCACCACACCGACCAACGGCGGATTTACAACGTTGTACCAACGATGTAGAAGTTATCCCCGCACCGGCTCGCACGCCGTGGAAGGGGCCACCGATGTCCTCCCGAGAACGCGATCACCTCACCCGCCGGGACCTGCTCCGGCTCGCCGGGGGCACGGCCGCCGCCGTCGCCGCCGCGCTCTGGCTGCCCGGAACGGCCGCCGCCGCGGGCACCTTCAGCCCGATCCGGCCGCCCGCGACCCCGCTGATCGTCCGCTCGCCGTACCTGTCCACCTGGCAGCCCGCCGACAACCTCCCCGGCACCTGGTCGAGCTTCTGGACCGGGCACATCACCGCACTCTGCGGCCTCGCCCGCATCGACGGCGCCGCGTATGTCTTCGCCGGCTCGCCCGCGCTGCCGTCCGGGCCCGCCCTCCCCCCGATGACGCAGGTCAGCCTGCAGGTCACCGGCACGCGCTCGACCTACGTCCTCACCGGCGGCGGGGTGAACCTGACCGTCACGTTCTTCTCGCCGGTCGACCCGGCGAACCTGCAGCGCCAGTGCGTGCCCTTCGGCTACGTGACCATCCAGGCCGCCAGCGCCGACGGCCGCGCGCACGCCGTCGACCTGCACTTCGACACCTCCGCCGAGTGGGTGCACGGCGACACCGCGACCCCGGTCACCTGGACGCAGCAGCAGTCGGGCGGCTACACCCTCCTCAGCTGCACCCCGGCGAGCCCGGGCGTGCTGCAGGAGAACGGCGACCAGGCCAGCTGGGGGCAGCTCGTGCTGGCCGCGCCGACGTCCGGCGTCAGCTGGCAGATCGGGCAGGACACCGTCGTGCGCGCCGCCTCGGCAAGCCAAGGCGCCCTGCCGAACACCAGCGACACCGCTCAGCCGCGCGCGATCAGCGACCGCTGGCCCGTGCTGGCGTTCAACAAGAACCTCGGCACGATCCCGGCGGGGGGCTCGTCGAGCCCGTTCACGCTGTCGATCGGGCACGTCCGGACGCCCGCCGTCCGCTACCTCGGCACCCCGCTGAACCCCTGGTGGACGCACTACTGGGGCAGCTGGCAGGACATGGCCGTCTGGTTCGGCAACGACTACGCGAGCGCGCTGTCCGCCGCGACCTCGATCGACCAGCGCCTGCACGACGACGCCGTCGCCGCGGCCGGCGGCGGGACCACCGGCGAGCACTACGCCGGGATCTGCGCCCTGGCCCTGCGCCAGGCCTTCGGCGGCACCGAGCTCGTCGACCGCGGCGGCGCACCGTGGGGCTTCCTCAAGGAGATCTCCTCCAACGGCAACATGTCCACAGTGGACGTCACCTACCCGGCGTTCCCCGCCTACCTCTACCTGTCCCCGGCCTACCTGCGGCTCATCCTGGAGCCGCTGCTCGACTACGCCGAGCGCGGCGGCTGGCCGATGCAGTTCGCCGAGCACGACCTCGGCACGCACTACCCGGACGCGACCGGGCACAACGACGGCAACGAGGAGAGCATGCCGGTCGAGGAGTCGGCCAACATGCTGATCATGGCCGCGGCCCTGGTCCAGCGGCTGCCGTCGGCGGAGGCCGCCGCCTTCGCGACCACCCACTACCGGATCCTGCGGCAGTGGGCGGAGTACCTGATCGGCACCACCCTCGACCCCGGCTTCCAGAACCAGACCGACGACTTCACCGGCTTCATCGCGCACAGCGCCAACCTCGCGCTCAAGGGCATCATCGGTGTCGGCGCGATGGGCGTCATCGCCGCCGCCACCGGCACCACCGCCGACGTCCAGCGCTACCGGTCGACCTCGCGCAGCTACGTCAGCCAGTGGGTGACCCTCGCCCAGGACTCGTCGAACCAGCACCTCAAGCTCGCCTACGACCAGCCCGGCACGTGGAGCCTGAAGTACAACGGCTTCGCCGACCGCGTGCTCGGCCTCGACCTGGTCCCGCTGGGCGTCGCGGCCCAGGAAGCGGCCTGGTACCAGGGCCGTGCCGGCGCCCACGGCGTCCTGCTCGACCCGCGCAACAACTACACGAAGGCCGACTGGGAGCTGTGGACCGCCGCGTGGCTCACCGACCAGCCGAACATCCGGAACACGCTGGTCGAAGGCGTCTACAGCTATGCCAACGTCACTCCGCAGCGGGTGCCGTTCAGCGACTGGTACGTCGTCGCCGACGCCACCCAGCGCGGCTTCCAGGCCCGCCCGGTCGCCGGTGGCTACCTGGCCCTGCTGACGCGCCCGGCGGCGTCGGCGACGGTGTGGCGCAAGCTCCAGAACCAGCGGTCGGGCAAGGTGCTCGCCGTGTCGAACATGTCGCTGGCCGACACGGCCGAAGTGACCCAGTGGTCGGACAACGGCACGGTCGACCACCTCTGGGCCGTCGTCGACAACGGTGACGGCACCGTCCGGATCGTCAACCGCAACAGCGGCAAGATCCTGGCGGTGCACGACCAGAGCCTCGACAACGGCGCCCACGTGCAGCAGTTCCAGGACAACGGCACCCCCGACCACAACTGGCGGATCGTCGACGCCGGCGGCGGCTGGTCGAAGATCGTCAACGTCCGCAGCGGCAAGGTCATGGCGGTCGACCAGCAGTCCACGGCGGACGGCGCACAGGTCACCCAGTGGGACGACAACGGCTCCCCGGACCACCTGTGGCGGTTCGCCTGACGCCGTTTGCAAGACTGGCGCCGTGTGCGCCGACCCGATCCGCCGGTTCCTCGACGAACGGGACCCGCCGACCCCGTGCCTCGTCGTCGACACCGACGCCGTCGCGGCTCGGGCGCGCGAGGTCCGCTCGGCGTTCCCGGGCGCGCTGATCCGGTACGCAGTCAAGGCCAACCCGGCGCCCCCGGTGCTCGACGCGCTGGTGGCGGCCGGGATCGGCTTCGACGTCGCCGGGCCCGCCGAGGTCGCGCTGTGCCTCGGGCGCGGCGCGGACCCGGCGGACCTCGCCTACGGCAACCCGGTCAAGAAGCCTCGTGACATCGCCTTCGCCTTCGAGCGCGGGGTCCGCGAGTTCACGTCGGACGCGCCCGCCGACGTCGACCACCTGGGCCGGCACGCGCCGGGCTCGGCCGTGTCGATCCGCGTGGTGCTCGACGCGCCGGACTCGGTCACGCCGTTCGGCCGGAAGTTCGGCTGCGAACCGGCCGAGGCGCTCGACCTCGTGCTGCGCGCGGCCGCGCTGGGGTTGCGCCCGGGCATCGCGTTCCACGTCGGGTCGCAGCAGCCGGACGTCGCCGCGTGGGAGATCGGGATCGCCACGGCGGCGAAGCTGTTCGCCGAAGCCGCGGCGCAGGGGGTCGCGATGACGCGGCTCAATCTCGGCGGTGGGTTCGCGACCGCGCACCGGGCCGGCGTCCCGTCGCTGGACGCGTACGCGACGACGATCGCGACGGCTCTCGACACGTACTTCCCCGGGGACCGGCCCGAGCTGATGCTGGAGCCGGGCCGGGTGCTCGTCGCCGACGCGGGCCGGCTGCGGACCGAGGTCGTGCTGGTCGCGCACCGCGGCGAGCGGCGCTGGGTCTACCTCGACATCGGCCGCTACAACGGGCTGGCCGAGGCCGAGAACGAGGCGATCGCCTACCGGTTCGAGCCGGTCGGGGGGCACGACGGCCCCGCCGGGCCGGTGGTGCTCGCCGGGCCGACCTGCGATGGCGACGACGTCCTCTACCAGCGGACGCCCTACGAGCTACCGCTCTCGCTGACGACCGGCGACCGGCTCGACCTGCCGGGGACCGGGGCCTACACGGCGAGCTACGCGTCGGTCGGGTTCAACGGCATCGAGCCGCTGCGCACCTACTGCGTCGGGAGGTGGGGCGATGCCTGAGGTCGGCCGGTTCGCCGGGCGCCACGTGCTGGCCGAGCTGCACGGCATCGACCCGGGCCTGCTCGACGACGCCGCGCGGCTGGGGGAGCTGCTGCGGGCGGCGGTGACGGAGGCGGGCGCGACGGTCGTCGACGTCGTGGCCAAGCGGTTCGCGCCCCAGGGCGCCACGGTGATCGCGCTGCTGGCCGAGTCGCACGCGTCCGTGCACACCTACCCCGAGCACGGGTCGCTGTTCGCCGACGTGTTCACCTGCGGCGAGCGCGCCGACCCCGAGCACGCGCTGCGGTTGCTGGCGAAGTCGCTGGACGCCGCTTCGGTCCGCCTGTCCGTCCTGCACCGGGGAGAACGCTGATGCCCACGATCCACGAACCGGTCGGCGCCGGCCTCACCCGCGTCTGGGAGGTCGACGACGTCCTGTTCAGCGCGCGCACGCCGTACCAGGAGGTGCTGATCGGGAAGACCGCGCAGGGGATTTCGCTGTTCTGCGACGGGGAGCGCCAGAGCACCGAAGCGAGCCAGCTGGTCTACCACGAGGCGTTGATGGTGCCCGCGCTGCTGCTGGCCGAGCAGGTGCGGCGGGTGCTGATCATCGGATCGAGCGAGGGCGTCGCCTCCCAGCTGGCGGTGGCCGCCGGGGCTTCGCACGTCGACCACGTCGACATCGACGAGCAGGCGGTACGGGCCTGCGCCGAGCACCTGCCCTACGGCTACGCGACCGAGGACCTCGCGCCCGGCGACGGGCCGGTCCGCGTGTCCTTCGAGGACGGCTGGGCTTTCCTGGCCGCGGCCGAAGCCCGGGGCGACACCTACGACGTGGTCGTGATCGACCTGCCGGACGAGAACACCGACGCCGACGCGCAGCACAACCGTTTGTACGGCAAGGACTTCCTCGTCCGGTGCGCGAGACTCCTGGCTCCGGGCGGAGTGGTGACCTGCCAGGCGGGCTGCCCGACGCTGTGGCGCAACGAGACGCTGCTCGCGTCGTGGCGGCGGTTCCGCGAGGCGTTCGGGACGGTGCTGTACTTCGGCTCCGACGAGCACGAGTGGGCCTTCCTCTCCGGCCGCGTGGACCGTGTCGACGAGCCGGGCGCGCTGGTGGCGCGGCGGTTCGCGGCGCGGGGGAGCGGCGCGGTGACACTCGACGCCGAAACGTTGCTCGGCGGCGCGACACCGCCGTATTCGCTCCGGCACGATACTGGTCCAGACCAGAGGTGACCGTGGATTTTCCGAATATTGTGACCGCGCAAAGGTGAAAGTGCGGGAAATGGATTTCCCGCACTCCGGGTTGTCGTGTTACTCCGTTCAGTGGCCGTCGAAAAGGTTGCGATCGCGCTACGATCCGTTCCGCGCGCGATCATCGTGATCAAAAAGGCACTGTGGCCCATTTGGAGGAGCGTCATGCTCGGTATGTTGGTCGTAGCCGGAATGATTCTGTCCGCCCTCGCCGCACCCGTCGATTCCGCGGCGGCATCGGCTCCGACCGAAAAGATCACGCTCGACATCAAGACCATCAACGGGTCCGGGTGCCCAGCCGGCACCGCCACGGCGTCGGCCGACGTCGCGTCCGACAACACGTCGTTCACGGTGCACTACACGAACTTCACCGCCAAGGCCGGCGGTGGCGCGTCCGCGCTCGACGCCCGGAAGAACTGTCAGATCAACGTGCTCGTCCATGTGCCGCAAGGGTTCACGTACGCGATCGCCGAGGCGGAGTACCGCGGCTACGCGCACATCGAGAGCGGGGCGAGTGCGCTCGAGCAGGCCAACTACTACTTCGCCGGGACGTCACCGACCGCCCGGGTCCGGCACACGTACCCGGGCCCGTTCCACGGCGTGTGGCGCGCGACGGACACCACCGACGTCGCGGCGCTGGTGTTCGCCCCGTGCGGCGAGGACCGCAACCTGAACATCAATGCGGAACTGCGGGCGGACGCGGGGACCTCCTCCGGGACGACCTACATCGAAATGGATTCCGAACACGCGAGTGTCGACACGATTTACCACTTCGCGTGGAAGACCTGCTGAATTCGGCGGGAATTACCCGGATGGCCCGCTCGCCGGAACGTCTCCCGGTGAGCGGGCTCGTTCGCGTCAGACGTGCGTGACCAGAAGTGTCACTCCGGCTTCGCCGCCGCAGTCGACGAAGACCGGCCCGACGCCGTTGCCGATGTGCTGCGACACGGTCGCCTTGGCGACGAAGTGGTCCGGTCCGGCGTCGATGATCCGGATGTTCTCCAGTGCCGGGTGCTCCGGGAAGCCGCCGAGCACGGACTTGAGCCCGGTGCCGCCACCGCAGGTGCCCGTGATGGTCACTTCCTGGCCGCGCTGCGACGTCGGGTTCGGGCTCACCTGCACGGTGGCCCGGGCTCCCTCGGGCGGCTCCTGGTGGTTCGCGTTGGTCATGGTCCCCTCCGTGGTCCCCGAATCCGCCGACGCGCCGCCGGCGATCCCGATGCTCACCGCCGTGACGAGCCCGGCCGCGACGGCCAGGCCGGTCACCGTGCGGGTGGTCTTGCTGCGCATGGTGTTCTCCTCCCTTGACCCGGAGTTCGCCGGATCTGCTTCGTCAGTCGCCGCGGAGCGGGCCCGAGGTTCTCGACGAAGGGGAATGAGACGTGGATCACGGTCGGGAGTGCCGAGCGGCGGCGCCGGAGGGGATGCCGCTCGACCGTCCACAAGGGACGAAAGGGGTGGCGCGCTAGTCGAGCGCGCCCGACGCCGGCAGTTCGGCCGGCTCGCCCTTCGCGGTCGGGGCCAGCGTGCATCGTCGCTCGAACCGCTCCATCAGGACGGTAGCGATCAGGAGGGCCACTGGGGTGCTCACCGCGATCCACATGGAAGAAGACCTACCCAGGCCCGCGGGAGATGAATCGCCGCGGTGACCGCGGTGGCGGGTTCCGGCGGCCGCCGGAACGTCGTGAACGCCCGTCTGCCTGGGCGAGGCTGCTCAGGTCACCGGTTGGTCTCGATCCGCCGCGGACAGCCGGGTGATCACGTCCAGCAGTCCGGCGCGGAACGCGTCGTCCTCGCCGAGCACGCCGAGCAACGCGGGCTCGGCTCGCACCGCCCGTTCGTGGACCGCCCGGCCGGACGGCGTCAACCGGGTCAGGTGCCGGCGCCCGTCGGCCGGGTCCGGCGCCCGGGCGACGAACCCCGCCTTGGCGAGCCGGTCGAGGGTGCGGCTCATCGTCTGGTCGGTCACCTGGCAGCGCTGGGCCAGCGTCCGCTGGGGGAGCGGCCCGTCGCGCAGCGTGTGCAGCGCGATCAGCCCCGCGTGGGTGAGCCCCATGCCGTCGAGCACCGCCGCCCAGCGGTGCTCCACCAGGCGCGCCGCCACGGCCAGCAGGCGGCCCGTGGGCCACGTGCTCAGGTCGGGTTCGGGGGTTGTGGTCACCGTCACTCCGGGTCGTCGTGCAGAATGTTCAGCGTGCTGAACAATTGGGCGTGTTCGCCCTCGAAAGGACCTTAGCGACCATGAACGAGAAGCCGCGCCGCCTCCGCTGGTTGATCCCCGCCCTCCTGGTGATCGCCTGGCTCGGGCTGGGCGGGTTCGGCGGGCCGTTCGCCGGCAAGCTCAGCGAAGTCGCGAAGAACGACAACGCCGCCTTCCTGCCGCGCTCGGCCGAAGCCACCGAGGTCTCCGACGAGCAGAAGGCCTTCACCCCGCGCCAGGTGCTGCCCGCGACGGTCGTCGCCGAGCGCACCACCGGCCTGACCGCCGACGACCGCCGGTTCCTCGACGCCAAGGCCCGGGAACTGGGCGGCATCCCCGGCGTCGTCGGCCCGCTCGGCAAGCCGGAGCAGGCCCCGCGGGACGACCAGGCCGTGCAACTGTCCGTGCCGATCTTCGCCGACGGCAACCCCGCCGACGTCGTCAAGGAGGTCCGCGCGCACCTCGAGGGCGCCCCGGCCGGGCTCACCGTGCTGGTCACCGGGCCGGCCGGGCAGATCGCCGACCTGGTGAAGGCGTTCGGCGGCATCGACGGCATCCTGCTGCTCGTCGCCGGCGGGGTCGTCGCGCTGATCCTCATCGCGGTCTACCGCAGCCCGCTGCTGCCGTTCCTGGTGCTGCTCTCGGCGGTGTTCGCGCTCGGGCTCGCCAGTCTCGTCGTCTACCTGCTGGCCAAGAACGACGTCCTCGCGCTCAACGGCCAGAGCCAGGGCATCCTCTCGATCCTCGTGTTCGGCGCGGCGACCGACTACGCGCTGCTGACCGTCGCGCGGTTCCGGGAACAGCTCCGTGACACGCCCAGCCGCTTCGAGGCGCTGAAGCTCGCCTGGCGCGCGACGCTCGAACCGATCGCCGCCTCGGCGGGCACCGTCGTCCTCGGCGTGCTGTGCCTGCTGTTCAGCGACCTGAACTCGAACAAGGGCCTCGGCCCGGTGGCGGCGATCGGCATCGGCGCCGCGCTGCTGGCGTCCACCACATTCCTGCCCGCCGTGCTGGCCCTCTGCGGCCGCGGCGCGTTCTGGCCGTTCAAGCCGGCGCTCGGCTCGCCGCACCCGGAGACCGCGGGGATCTGGGGCCGGGTGGCGCGCCTGGTCGGCCGCCGGCCGCGCACGGTCTGGGTGGTGACGGCGCTGGTGCTCGGCGTCGGCGTCGCGTTCCTGCCGCAGCTCAAGGCGTCCGGCACCGCGCAGTCCGACGTCTTCCTCACCCAGGTCGAGTCCGGGACCGGGCAGGAGGTCCTCGGCCGGCACTTCCCGGGCGGGCTCGGCGCGCCCGCGATCACGATCGCCGACGCCGGCGCGCTGCCCGCCGTGCTGAAGGCATCCACAATGGACGGAGTGGCGAAGTCGTTCCCGCTGCCCGGCCCGGACGGACAGCCCAAGGTCGTGAACGGCCGCGTGCAGATCCTCTCCGTGCTGAACGATCCGGCGGACTCCGAGGCGGCGGTCGCGACGGTCGGCAAGCTGCGCGACGCCGTGCACGCGATCCCCGGCGCGGACGCGAAAGTCGGCGGCCCGACGGCGATCCAGCTCGACACGCAGCAGACGTCGAAGCACGACCGCGCGCTGATCATCCCGATCGTGCTGCTGGTGATCTTCCTCGTGCTGGCCCTGCTGCTGCGCTCGCTGCTCGCGCCGCTGCTGCTGATCGCGACGGTGGTGCTCTCCTTCGCGGCGACGATGGGCGTGTCCGCGCTGGTGTTCAACCACATCCTGGACTTCCCGGGCGCGGACCCGGTCGTGCCGCTGTTCGGGTTCGTCTTCCTGGTGGCACTCGGGATCGACTACAACATCTTCCTGATGACACGGGTCCGGGAGGAGGCGCTGGCCCGCGGCACGCGCGAGGGCACGCTGCGCGGGCTCTCGCTGACCGGCGGGGTGATCACCTCGGCCGGCGTGGTGCTCGCCGCGACGTTCTCCGCGCTCGCGGTGATCCCGATCCTGTTCCTCGCCCAGATCGCGTTCATCGTCGCGTTCGGCGTCCTGCTGGACACCTTCCTGGTGCGGTCGCTGCTGGTGCCCGCGCTGACCGTCGACGTCGGGCGGCGCATCTGGTGGCCGTCCGCGCTCGCCAGGAAGAGCTAGCCGATCGCCGCCTTGAAGCCGGGACACTCGACCAGCGGCACGTGGTCGCAGGTCGCGGCGTGGCGGAGGCTGTCGCGCATGCGGGTGAGCCGGTCGATGGTGTCGTCGAGCTCGGTCGCCTTGACCGCCATCCGCTCGCGCAGCGCGTCGTCGCTCGGCGTCGCCACGAGGAACCGGGCGATCTCCGCGATCGTGAACCCGGCGCCGCGGGCGCAGGCCACGAGGTCGAGCCGGCGCAGGACGTCCGGGTGGTACGTGCGGCGCAGGCCGTTGCGGCCGGCCGGTTCGACGAGCCCGCGCTTCTCGTAGAACCGCAGTGCCGAGGGCGCCAGGCCGGATTTCTCGGCGACCTCGGCGATGTCGAGCAGGGTCATCGCGACCTCCAGGCGAGAGCTTGACTTGAAGCGTAGTTCAAGTCGGACGATGACGGCATGAAGATCCACCACCTCAACTGCGGGTCCGTGCGGCAGGTCGAAGCCCCCGGACTGCCCACCGCGCACGCGGTCAACCACTGCCTGCTCGCCGAGACCGAGCACGACGGCCTCGTGCTCGTCGAAACCGGTCTCGGCCTCGACGACATCCGTGACCCCACCGGCACCCTGGGCGGCGACTGGGTCACCATGGCCCAGCCGTTGCTGGCCGAAGACGAGACCGCCGTCCGGCAGGTCGCCCGGCTCGGCTTCGCGCCCGAAGACGTGCGGCACGTCGTCGTCACCCACCTCGACGTCGACCACTGCGGCGGCCTGCCCGACTTCCCGCACGCGCGGGTCCACGTGCTCGCCGCGGAGCTGGACGCGGCGCTCGCCGAGGCGCCGAGCTTCCGCTACCGGCCTGCACACTGGGCGCACGGCCCGGAATGGGAGACCTACGAGCCGCCCTCCGGCGACGACTGGTTCGGCTTCGCGTCGGTGCCACTGACGGGTCTTTCGGCGAACATCCGGCTCGTCCCGCTCGGTGGGCACACCGCGGGCCACGCCGGGGTCGCGGTGCACGACGGCACGCGCTGGCTGCTGCACTGCGGAGACGCGTACTACTACCACCGCGAGCTGGTGGCCGACCCGGAGCCGCACCCCGTGCTGGACATCGTGCAGACCCGTTCGGAAGTGCACCACGACCTGCGCCTGGGCACGCAGGCCCGGCTGCGCGAACTGGCGCGGCGGCACGGCGACGAGGTGACGATCTTCAGCGCCCACGACCCGTGGGAACTGGACCGCCTAGGAGTCGCGGCGGGCGCGTGAGCCGTCGGCCGGCCGGTGCCGTGAATGACTCATTCACCTCATCCGAGGACATGAATGAGTCATTCACGACATTCGGGCGCGGCAGGTGACCCCGCCGGGCCGGCGCTAGGAGTCGCGCCGGGCGCGGGAGTCCGCTGACTCGCCGGTCAGGTACGTCGTCGTCCCGGTGAGAGCCAGCAGGCGGTCGAGCGCGGGCGGCCGGTTGTCCAGGTACAACCGCGAACCCGCGCCGGTGACCGCCCGGTGGACCAGCAGCAGGGTGGACAACCCGGAGGAGTCGCAGAAGGCGATCCCGCCGCAGTCGAGCCGCACGTCCCGCACCCCCGGGTGGTCGGCCAGCCGGTCGGTGACCAGGTGCAGCAGCAGCCGGGCCGTGGCGAACTCGAGCTCGCCGGCGATCGCGACGCGCGCCGTCGCGCCGTCCGTCGCGGTCCAGGTGCAGGTCAACCCGCTGGTCATGCCGACAGCCCCGATCCGGCGGCCGGATCCGCCAAGTGCGTGCGCGCGGCGCGGAGCAGCCCGGTGGCCCGCGGGAAGTCGCGCAGCTCCGCCTCGAGCAGGTCGAGGGCGGGCACGAGCGACGCGGCCGGGACGCCCCGCGCGGTGAGGATCCCGGCGGTCCAGGTCAGGAAGCCGGTGAACAGCTCGCTGTCGCCGACATACAGGGAGGTCGCCAGGAACTCGACGATGTGCGCGAGGTCCTCGGCCGTGTGCTGGCGCTGCAGGTCGGTGTAGGTCCGCATGGCCGGGATGCGCTCCTCCAAGCCGGCCAGCACGGACTTGACGAGCCGGCCGGAGCTGCGCGTGACCAGCGTGTACTCCTGGTCGGCCAGGTGCGGCAGGTCGTCGAGCGGCTGGTGCCCGGCGTGCGGGCGGGGGAGCGGTTCGGCCAGCCGGTCGGCGGCCGAGCGCGCGTCCGGCGCCCACGCCTCGGCGCCGAGCAGCCGGGCGTACCGGCCGTCGGGGCCGAACGCGGCGCCGCCGGCGATGACCGGCGTCGCGGCGGCCTGACACGCGGTGATCGTGGCGTGCGCGGTCGGCAGCCGGGTGGCGATCGACCCGGACAGCGCGACGGCGTCCGGCCCGGTGCGGTGCAGGTGGGCGACCAGGTGCGGGGCGGGTACCTGTGCGCCGAGGTAGTCGACCTGGAAGCCGCGCAGCCGCAGCACCTCGGCCAGCAGCCGGGCGGGCATCGCATGCCACTCGCCGTCGACGCAGGCGACGGTGACCCGGCCGAGGTGCGGTTCCGGTCGCTTCAGCACGTACCCGAAGGTCGCGATGACGCGGTCGTTGATCGCGGTCGCCGCGTGTTCCTGCGCGACGGTGAGGCGGTTGGCCGCCCACTCCTGCCCGACCTTGCGCTGGACCGCGCCGATCACGTCGAGCAGCAGGCTCTCCGGGTCGGCCCCGTCGGCGAGCGCCTGGACGACGACGTCGCCGGCGGCGTACTCGTCGCCGGTCGTGACGGCGGCCCAGAGCCGTTCCGCGTGCTCGGCCACCCCGGGCGTGCGGGTGGGGGTGCTCATGCCGTGTACCTCCCGCGGCCGTGGCCGCCGACCGCGGCCAGGTGCTGGCCGCGCGGCGCGGTGATCGCCAGCACGGCCATGTCGTCGTGGGCGCCGCGGCCGATCCACTGCGACGCGAGCATCTGGATCCGCTCGACCACGGCGTCGGCCGGCATGTTCGCGCACTCGGCCAGCGACTGCCGGAGCCGGTCCTCGCCGAACATCGCGTCCCCGAGCGGGCCGCCCCGCGCTTCGATGATCCCGTCGGTGTAGAGCAGGCACGTCTCGCCCGGGTCGAGCGTGATGTCCGCGCCGGCCGACTCGATCTCCGGCAGCACGCCGATCAGGCTGCCGTGGGTGTCGGCCTCCTCGACCCGGCCGTCGGCCCGGACGACCAGGGGCGGCGGATGCCCCGCGCAGGTGACCCGCAGCCGCACGGTGGCGCCTTCGCGGCGGGCCGAGGCCAGCACGAGCGTGACGAAGCGGGCGTCCCGGCTGTCGGCGAGCGTGCGGTTCAGCAGGCTCAGCAGCCGGTGGTGGTCACCCGCCATCGGCAGCAGCGCGCGCAGCGTGGTGCGGATCTTCCCGGTCAGCACGGCCGCGTCGAGGCCCTTGCCGCAGACGTCGCCGAGCACGGCCAGCGACTCGTCGCCCTCGGTGCTGATCGCCGAGTGCACGTCGTAGAAGTCGCCGCCGATCCGCTCGCCGTCGCGGGCCGGGCGGTAGCGGCCGGCGAACTCGACGCCGCCGAGCTGTTCGAGGCTGGGTGGGAGCAGCTCGCGCATCAGTGTGTCGGTGATCGACGCCTGCTGCGCGAACACGCGCGCCGCCGACATCGCCGCGCCGGCCCGTGCCGCGAACAGCCGCGCGAAGAGTTCTTCCTGGTCGGTGAAGGAGGCCCGGTCGCCGCGGCGGAGCAGGACCAGGGCACCGGCGGGGACGCCGTGGCCGGGCAGGGGCGTGACGACGATCGAACCGACCGGGCCGAAGCCCGCGGGCAGCACCCAGCCGGGCGCCGCGTCCGGGTCGAGCCAGCGCGAGGGCACCGGCGGGAAACCCTGCAGCGCCTCGCCGAGCCCGGGCAGGTCGTCCGGGTCGATCTCCAGCCGGGACCGCGTCGGCTCCTCGCCGCGCACGCAGGAGACGGCGGGGTAGGTCCCGCCCGTGGTGGGCGCCAGGACCAGGGCGGCGTCCGCGAGGTGCTGCGCGGCGAGCCGGGCGGCGACCTCCATGCAGCGCTCGAGGTTGAGCGAACCCAGCAGCGCGGCGGAGGCGTCGCTGAGGAACGCGGTCCGCTCCTGCTCCCGGACCAGGGCGTCCTGGGCCACGCGGGCGTCGGTCTCGTCGACGAGCCACCACGTCACGGCCTCGCCGTGCGGGATCGGGTGGGCCGCGAAAGCCCGCTCGCCGGCCTCGCCGCGGACGACCTCGCCCGCCCGGCGGTCGTGCGCACCGGCCAGCCAGTCCGCCACCGTGTCCGACAGGCGGCGGCCGGGCCCGGCCGCGGGGAAGAGCGTGCGGGCGGCTTCGTTGAGCGCGAGGACCACGCCGTCGGCGTCGGCGCAGAGGGCTGCCATGGGCGCGGCGGCCCAGCCCCGGTCGCCGGTGTCGGGGACCCTCGCCGCGGTGCGCACCGGATCAGCCATGGGCGCCCGCCGGGTCGTCGGTGGCCAGCTCGGCCCACAGCGTCTTGCCGCTGGGCCGGCGCAGCTGGCCCCAGGCCGCCGCGCAGCGCTCCACCAGCAGGAGCCCGCGGCCGCCCTGGTCGGACGGCATCCGGCGGCGGGCCGGCTCGCCCCCGCCGTCGTCGACCTCGATCCGCAGCTTGGCGGCGCCGGTCAGCAGGCGCACGTGGTAGGGCGCGCGGCCGTGGCGCAGCGCGTTGGACGTCAGCTCGTCCACCACCATGACCGCGGTGCTGACGACGTTGGCCGGCAGTCCGCGCAGGACCGTGCGGACCCAGTGGCGGACCTTGGCCAGCTCGGTGAGCTCGGCGGTGATGCCGAGTTCGTGCCGGATCGCTCGCAGGTTCACGTCGGCCTCCTTCGCCGTGCCGGGCCCCGGGGAGAAGCCGTCTCCTTGCTCATGCCCGGATCCGGTTCCGCCCACCCGGGTGTCGGAGGCCGTCATGTTTCTTCGCCCCAGGAGGCGCGCACCGCGCCGATGTCCGGGTGCAGCGGCATGACGTCGCCGAGGCCGAGCAGCTCGATCGGCCGGACCACGGCGGGCACGGTCGTGACGACGGCCAGCCGGCCGCCGGCTTCGCGCAGCCGGCCGCTCAGCCGCAGCAGGACCTGCAGGCAGCTGGAGTCGCAGTACTCGACCTCGGTCATGTCGAGCACGATGCGGCGGGCGCCGGGATCGGCCGGGAGCAGTTCGGCGAGCTTCGGCGAGACCGCGAAGTCGAACTCGCCACGCAGGGCGTAGCTCTCGAGGTCGCCGTCTTCGCGGAGATCGAGGGACCAGCCGTCACCGGAGAACCGCTGCCGGGGCCGCACTGCATCGGTGGTCATGCACAGGCTCCAGGATGGGGGATCGGGGCGCGGGCTGGCGGCTCAACCTGCTCCGGAGGCAATCTACCAGCGCCACCGGTCCCGGGCAGCACGGTGTCCCGTCACCGTCCTTTAAGGACTTCCTTCGGGCGGGCGGGTTCGGCCGCCGGTTCGGGCACCGGGGCGGCCGGGGGCACGATGGCGACGTTGACCGTCCGGGTCAGCCGTTCGTAGGGCGCCCGGTGCTCGCCGTCGAGCAGCACCGCCAGCGGCGTCCAGACGCCCACGACGAACACCGCCGCGGCCAGCGCGACCGGCAGCAGCAGCTGCTCGGGGTGCCTGCCGAGGTCCCAGTGGTCCAGGTCCAGCAGCAGCCAGGCGAGCCACAGCGGCGAGAGCAGGACGCCGTTGCGGACCAGTAGCGCGATCGGCCCGGCCCGGCGGCGGCCCCGCCGCACGACGCGCAGCAGCATCGCCCGCTTCCCGGGCGTCGAACCGGTGACCGCGGGCAGCACCACGAACCAGACGAGCGCGAGGATCACGACCGGCGTGTCGCGGTGCTTCAGGTCCTCGCCGAACAGCGTCAGCAGGCCGAACAGGAAGCCGAGCAGCGCGGCGAACCCGAGCAGGTCGGTGGCCAGCGCGAACAGCCGCCGGGTGAACGTGACCTTCTCGGCGTAGCGGCGGCGGTCGTGCTCCGGCTCCGGCGAAGGCAGCAGCCGGCCGAGCGGGCCGGCCACCAGCCAGCCCACGACGACGCCCGCGGTGTTGAGGATCAGGTCGTCGACGCTGAACAGCCGGTACGGGCACGGGTAGACGAACCACAGGCCGGTCAGCTGCGTCAGTTCGAAGAACAGCGACACGCCGAAGCCGATCAGCGCCGTGGGCACGAGCCGCATCCGCTGCGCGTACCGGACGTAGAACCCGAGCGGTGCGAGCATCACGACGTTGAGCGCGGTGGTCCACACCGCCGGGTTGTGCAGCAGCGCACCGGGGCTCCAGTGCCCGCGGGCGCGCTGCGAAACCACCTCGACGAAGTAGAAGGGCCGCAGCTGCGGAGAACTCGCGTAGGTGTGCCCCGCGCAGTACGCCGGGTCGGCGGGCAGCGGCAGCACCGTCTGCGTGGCGATCGCCAGCAGGTAGAACAGGAACGCGTAGAAGACGAACGTCGGCCATCCGCCGGCGCGGCCCCGCCGGCGGTAGCTGACGAAGGCGGCCGGGAGCATGACGGCCAGCACGAGGAACGGGAAGAGGATGAGGGCGGTCCGGACGGGGACGAGGTAGGTGGCGACCACGGAGCCGGTGGTACCCAGCCGAGCGGGGAGCGAAGCGTGCTTCCCCCGGACGGCTGGGCGATCACCGGCCGGGACTCACTGCGGGGGCGCGTCCTGCTGGCCGCCGCCCTGCTTGTGCAGGAAGTCCTTCACCTTGTCCGAGCCCTGGTCGATCTTGTCGGCGTGGTCGCCGAACCGCTGCTTGGCGGCTTCGGCGGCCTTGTCCACACCCTGGTCGGCCTTGTCCGGGTTGTTCCCGAGCGCTTCCTTCGCCTTGTCGAACAGATTCATCGCTTCAGGCCTCCAATAGGAATCCGATCTTCGGACCTCCCGAGGAGAACACCGGCGCAACCGGCCCGCAACCGAACGGCCGTATGCACTCACCTGTCGTGGGTATTACTGCCCCTTTCCCGGGTGAAAGCTCCGCACCCGCGTTTGGAACCGGGGAGTTCGGGTAGCGTCCGATTCCTTTTGCGGCCGGGGCGGGTCGGTACGGACATGAGCATTGCCGGAAACGGGAAACAGGTGATCGCCGTCGTCGGCGCCACCCCGGCTGCTGACCTTCCCCGAATGGCTTTCCGAAAGGACCTCCCGATGACCGTGCCCCTGACCGACGCCGCCCGCGAAGTGCTCGACGGCCCGCACACGGCGGTGATCGCCACCGCGAACGCCGACGGCCGGCCGCAGTCGTCGGTGATCTTCGTGAAGCGCGATGGCGACACCGTGGTGTTCAGCACGATCGAGGGCCGGCTGAAGACGCGGAACATGCGACGCGACCCGCGGGTGAGCCTGCTGGTTTCGAGCAACCCCGGCCGGTACGTGGAGATCCGGGGCCGGGTCGAGGTCGCCGACGACCCGGAAAAGGTGCTGCTGCACGAAATGTACGACCGGTACATGGGCGGGAAGACACCGCCGCCGGAGCCGGGGGCGCGGCGGCTGATCGTCCGGATCGTCCCGGAAAAGGTGTACCTCTGGCCACCCGCGGCCTGACGGCACGACGGTGCGTGAACCACGCGCCGCCACGATCCGTATATGCGGTGAGGGCCGCCGTCCCCGCCGCAGGGGCCAGGCGGTCGACCCGTGAACCGTGATGTGAGGCCGCGCCATGATGGGAACCACCGGTCTGCCGCTGCTGCGGCGTGCCCGCCGCCGCACCCCGGACGGAGGTGCACCCCTGCCCGACTTCGGGCTGCCCCGGCCCGCCCGGCGGCACGCCGTCGCGGGCGTGGTGCTCACCGTCCTGGCCACGCTGCTGGTGCTGTTCGCGCTCCTCGCGCCGGACGACCTCAACTCGTTCTCGCCGGCAGCACTGGTCCGCGTTCCGGTGGAAGGCCTGATCGTCGCCGCGTTCGTGCTGGTCCTGCCGCCGCGGGCACGCCGCGTCGTCGCCGTGCTGGTCGGGCTGGGGCTCGGGCTGCTCACCCTGATGAAGGCGCTCGACACCGGCTTCTACGCGACGCTCGAGAAGCCGTTCGACCCGGTTTACGACTGGAGCTTCTTCTCCGCGGGCGTCGACTTCCTCGCCGGCGAGATCGGCGACGCGGGCACGTACGCCGTGCTGGCCGGCGCCGTGGTGCTCGCGATCGCCGTCGTCGTCTTCATGGTGCTCGCGATGCTGCGCCTGACCCGGATCGCGGCCGGACGGCGGACCGGTGCGACGCGGGTGGTGGCCGTGCTCGGCGTGATCTGGATCGTCTGCTCGCTGTTCGGCGTCGAGATCGCGCCGGGCCAGCCGGTCGCGGCGCAGAACGCCGCCGCCCTGGCCTACGACGACCTGCGCCAGGTGAGCACGGACCTGCGGGAACAACGGCCGTTCGGCGAGCTGGCCGCCGAGGACGCGTTCCGCGCCACCCCGGGTGACCAGCTGCTGAACGGGCTGCGCGGCAAGAACGTCGTGCTGACGTTCGTGGAGAGCTACGGCCGCGTCGCCCTCGACGACCCGGAGTTCGCGCCGAAGATCGGCGCGACGCTCGACGCGGGCACCGCACAGCTGCGCGCGGCCGGGATCGGCGCGAAGAGCGCGTTCCTCTCGTCCTCGACGTTCGGCGGCGGCAGCTGGCTCGCGCACTCCACCGTCGAGTCCGGCATGTGGATCGACAACCAGCAGCGGTACAACAACCTCCTCGACAGCGACCGGCTGACCCTCGGCGGCGCGTTCCAGAAGGCGGGCTGGAAGACGGTCTGGGACGTCCCCGCGCACACGAAGGACTGGCCGGAGGGCCGGCGGTTCTACCACCCGGACGCCTACTACGACTTCCGGAACATCGGCTACCAGGGGCCCGGGTTCGCCTACGCCACGATGCCGGACCAGTACACGTTCTCGATGCTGCAGCGCAACGAGCTCGCGAAGAGCGCGCAGAAGCCGGTGATGGCCGAGGTGGATCTGGTCTCCAGCCACGCGCCGTGGTCGCCGCGGCCCTGGCTGGTGGACTGGAACCAGGTCGGGGACGGCTCGATCTTCGCGCCCCAGCCGGGTGCGGGGGAGGCGCCGGAGTCGGTCTGGAAGGACCCGGAGAAGATCCGCGAGGCCTACCGCGACGCCACCGACTACTCGCTCAAGACGCTCATCTCGTTCGTCCAGCACTACGGCGACGACAACCTGGTGCTGGTGTTCCTCGGCGACCACCAGCCGCCGGTCGTCACGCCGCAGGGTGCGGTACACGACGTGCCGATCACGATCGTGGCGAAGGACCCGAAGGTGCTGGACCGGATCTCCGGCTGGGGCTGGACCGACGGCCTGCACCCGGCCGCGCAGGCCCCGGTCTGGAAGATGGACTCCTTCCGTGACCGTTTCCTGACCGCGTTCGCCCGCTGACCGTCCCTTGTGGACACTACGCCCGGCGGCTTCCGCCGGGCGCCCCGCGCGCCTGTCGTGGTGGGGCCGGGTGGGGGAGCCCGGCCGATCCACCGCCACGGGAGGGAAAGTGGATCAGCAGGGGGAACCCGGTGCTGCACACCCGGCGCGGCCCGACCGGCTGCGCACCGCGCCGCCCGGGGTGCTGCCGCACTACCTGGTCCTCGAGGCCACCGCGGTCGTGCTGCCGTTCGCGGTGCCGTCGACGGCACCGACCGCGCGGGAATGGCCCTTCTGCGCGATCCTGCTCGGAACGGCGGTGGTGCAGACCGAGCTGTCGGCGAAGGCCGAACGGATGCAGCGGTTCCTCGCCGGGAACCCGCACGTCAGCGTCAGCTCGGTCTGGTTCTTCGCCGCGACGCTCTCGACTCCGCCGGCGCTCGCGTCCGTGCTCACGGTGCTGATCCACGGCCACCTGTGGCTGCGGATGGCGAGCGTCCCCGGCGCGCGGCTGTACCGGCTGACGTGCTCGGTGGCGACGTGCGTGGTCACCATCTTCGCCGCCCGCGGCGCCGCCGACCTGGCCGGCCTCGGCACCGGCGCGCCGGGTGAGGCCGCGACGGTGGCCGCGGGGCTGACGTTCTTCTTGGTCAACACATTGCTGGTGATGATCGGGTGCAAGCTGCACGAGCCGGCCCGCCCGCTGCTGTCGCCGGCCGGGTCGGTGCCGGAGAACGTGCTGGACGCGGCGACGCTGTGCCTCGGGGCGGCGGCCGCGGTGCTGCCGGCCGCCCGGCCGTGGCTGGTTCCGCTGCTGGTCCTGCCGCTCGTGCTGCTGCGGCGCGGGGAGCTGGGACGGCGGCTGGAACTGCAGGCGGGCCGCGACCCCAAGACCGGGGTGCTGACCATCGCGGAGTGGCGGGCCCGGGCCGAGGCCGAACTGGGCCGGGCGGCGCGCATCGGGGGCGACTGCGGGATCCTGATGCTCGACCTCGACCACTTCAAGCGCGTCAACGACACCCACGGGCACCTGGCGGGCGACGACGTCCTGCGCGCGGTCGCCGGGGCCGTCCAGGGCGAGGCGCGGATCTACGACTCGGTCGGCCGGTGCGGCGGTGAGGAGTTCGTCGTGCTGCTGCCCGGCCTCGGCCGGGTCCACTCGGTGGCGGTCGCCGAGCGGATCCGGGACACGGTGGCGGGGCTCACCGTCGTGGCGGCGGACGGGACGAAGATCGCCGGGCTTTCGGTGTCGATCGGGGTGGCGGTCCACCCGGCCGCGGACCGCGGGGTCGACGAGGTGCTCGGAGCCGCGGACAAGGCCGTTTACGAAGCGAAGAACTCCGGCCGGGATCGGGTTTGCGTCAGCCGAGGAGGAATTGCGCGCACCGTCCGCCATCCGTCAGGGTCGCGGGCTAGCCCGGATGGAGCAGCGTGGTGACTTTCCGCTGCGCACGCATTCACTGGCCCGATGAATTGCCGGTAATTCTTCCGCCCTCCTAAGCTTCGTAACGTCGGGGTTCTCCGCGCTGAGGAGTGGTCATGCGAAGGAAATTGGCGGTTCTCGCGGTCGCTGTGTTTTCGCTGTTCGGATTGTCGGTCGTGCCGGCGGCCGCGGCGGGTGGCGACTTCGCGCCACCCGGCTGTTTCGGCGAGCGCTACGGAACGCTCTTCGGGCAGGGCGTCTCGGTCAGCTGCTTTCCGGGTGAGGGCTACGGGTACCGCGTGATCGCGCAGTGTGCCAACGGAAGCGCGTTCTGGTACGTGGCCGGTGATTTCGTGCCGTACGGATTCGGCCCGGCGGTCGCGGAATGTGCGGGCGCGTTGCTCGTCCCGGCGCGGGTGGTCGCCTACCGGGTCGACGAAATCTGATTTCCGCAGGAGCCGTCCGGCCACCCGATTTCCGGGTGGCCGGGCGGTGTCGTGTCCGGGGTGCTTTTTCAGCAGGTGCGGCGGTCGTCCATCGCGTCGCGGTTCCAGTCGATTCCGAGCCCGGGCGTTTCCGGGGGCACCGCGTGGCCGTTTTCGACGGCGAGTTCGGTCCGCGTGATCGCCCGCAGCTGCGGGATGTGCTCGACGTACCGGCCGTTCGGCACGGCCGCCGCGAGGCTCACGTGCAGTTCCATGAGGAAATGCGGGCAGATCTCGACGTTGAAGGCCTCGGCGAGGTGGGCGACCTTGAGCCACGGCGTGATGCCCCCGACCCGGGCCACGTCGGGCTGCAGGATCGACGCGGCGCCGCGGTGCAGGTAGTCGCGGAACTGCGCGATCGAGTAGAGCGACTCGCCCACGGCGATCGGGACGGTGGTCGCCGCGGCGAGCCGGGCGTGCCCGGACACGTCGTCGGCCGGCAGCGGTTCCTCCAGCCAGCACAGGTCGAGCGGGCCGAACGCCGCCGCCCGGCGGACGGCCTCGGCGGCCGTCATCGACTGGTTCGCGTCCACCATCAGGCCGAACCGCGGCCCGACGGCTTCGCGGACCGCGGTGAGCCGTTCGAGATCCTCGCTCGCGTCGGGCTTGCCGATCTTCACCTTGACGCCGCCCCACCCGGCGGTCGTGGCGGCTTTCGCGCCCGCGACGAGCTCTTCGGTGCTCAGGTGCAGCCAGCCGCCCTCGGTGTCGTAGAGCGGAACGCGCGGCCGGAACCCGCCGGCGACGCGCCACAGGGGTTCCCCGGCCCGCCGGCACTTGAGGTCCCACAGCGCGGTGTCGACGGCGGCGAGCGCGAGTGAGGTGATGGCGCCGACGGTCGTCGCCCGGGTGGCGGCGAAGAGGTCTCGCCAGAGCGCTTCGACCAGCCGCGAGTCCCGCCCGACGAGCCGGGGGAGCAGGTGGTCGCGCAGCAGGGCGACGACGGAGCTGCCCCCGGTGCCGATCGTGTAGGAGTAGCCGAGCCCGCTGCCGCCGTCGGCGGTGGTCAGCTCGACGAAGACGGTCTCCTGGGAAGTGAACGCCTGCACGGCGTCGGTCCGCGCCTGCTCGACCTCGACATCGACGAGAAAGGCCTCGGCCCGCGTGACGACAGTCAACGATCCCCCTGACGCAGAATCCTATAGGAAATATGATTCTGGCTGGAGGGGTGGAGGCTGTCAACGGCCGGCGCGCCCGGCGGTGGCGGGGGCCGCGCTGGGGGACGTCGCTCGCCGCCTGTGGTCACGGACTGCGGACGGCCGACCGTCGGCCGCCTGCGGGCGGGCGGGGGACGGTCATGCACGTCTGGTGCCCCGCAGACTCTGGTTCCGCTCGTCACCCGCGCTCGCGTGCTCTACTTGGTCCAGACCTTCGTCGACGCGGACAGGCGGGACCTGTTCGCGGTTGTTTCGTGCGCCGTAAACATGTTTTCCAGCAAAGAAATCCGCCGTGAAGTCCGCAATGGACAGTCGTTCGCCTCCGCGAATTGCGGACAGAAGACCGGACAAATCTGGACCATCTCCACGCCTCACCGCACACTCGGCGCACGGTGTGTTTCTTTCCCCCTGCCTCGAAGGAGACCTCATGCGTCGAAGAATCGCCCTGGCTCTCGGCGGCGCCGCCGTCCTGACCGCGTCCCTCGCCTCCGCGTCGCTCGCCCCGGCCGTAGCCTCGCCCGGGCTGATCGCCGCCATGCAGCGGGACTTCGGCCTGACCGCCGCCCAGGCCGAAACCCGCCTCGGCCAGGAAGTGACGGCCGCGCGGGTGATGCCGGCCGCGCAGCGGGCCGCCGGTGCCGCGTTCGGCGGGGCCTGGTTCGACCCCGCTCTCGGCAAGCTCGTCGTCGGCGTGACCGACCCGGCCGCGGCGGCCGCCGTCCGGCAGGCCGGCGCCGAGCCCACGACGGCGCGGGTCAGCGCCGCGAAGCTCGACGCGGCGAAGGCCGCGATCGACGCCTCCGCCAAGGCGGACCCCGCGCCGGCCGCCGTCAGCGGCTGGCGCGCCGACCCGCGCGCCGGCAGCGTCGTGGTCACCCTGCGGCCGGGCGCGCACAGCGCCGACGTCGACGCCTTCCTCGCCCGGGCCGCCAAAGCCGGCCCGGTAACGGTGGCGACCGCGCCGGCCGCCCAGCCGTTCTCGGCGGGGACTGTCGGCGGCGACCCCTACTACATCAACGGCAACACCCGCTGCTCGATCGGCTTCTCCGTGCAGGGCGGCTTCGTGAGCGCCGGGCACTGCGGCGGCGTCGGCAGCTCGGTCGTCGGCTGGGACGGCTCGGCGATGGGCACCTTCGCCGGCTCTTCCTTCCCCGGCAACGACTACTCGTTCATCCGCATCGGCAACGGCTGGTGGACCGCACCGGTCGTGCTCGGCTGGGGCACGGTGAGCGACGCCCTCGTCCGCGGCTCCTGGGTCGCACCGGCCGGCACGTCGGTGTGCCGCTCGGGCTCGACGACGCACTGGCACTGCGGTGTCGTGGAAGGCCTCAACGAAACGGTCAACTACTCCCAGGGCGCCGTCTACCAGGTGACCCGCACCAACGTCTGCGCCGAACCCGGTGACTCCGGCGGCTCGTTCATCACCGGCGACCAGGCCCAGGGCGTGACCTCGGGCGGCTGGGGCAACTGCAGCTCCGGCGGCGAGACGTGGTTCCAGCCGGTGAACGAGATCCTGCAGACCTACGGCCTCTCGCTCGTCACGGCGTAGTGGCCGCGCACGGCACCGGTCGCGGGTCCCCCATCGGACCGGTGGTCCCGACCGGTGTCGTGCGCACCTCCGTTCTCCCCTGACCGATGAATCCGGCGGGCGCCGCCGGTAGGTACCGGTGGAGCCGCGCCACCGGGGCGCGGTGCGAACCCACCGGGAGTGGTCATGAGCGTGATCGTCGTCGAATTCCTCACCTTGGACGGTGTCGTCGAGGACCCGGACGGCTCCGGTGGCACGGCCGCCGGCGGCTGGGCGTTCCGGCACGGCCCGGAAGCCGTGGCCGGGGACAAGTTCCGGCTCGGTGAGCTGCTCGACACCGGCGTCCTCCTGTTCGGCCGGACGACGTGGGAGCTGTTCGCGAAGCTGTGGCCGGGTCGCTCGGGCGAGTTCCCCGACCGGCTCAACGCCGCGGCGAAGCTGGTTGCCTCGCGAACGCTCGAAGACGTGACCGCGTGGCAGAACTCCGTGCTGCTGCGGGGAGATCTCGTCGACGCGGTCGAGCGCGAGGAACGGGACGTGATCGTCATCGGCTCGGTCGGGGTCGCGCAGACACTCGGCCGCCGCGGCCTGGTCGACGAGTACCGCCTGCTCGTCTTCCCGAGCGTGGCGGGGGAGGGCAGGCGGCTCTTCGACGGCGCGGCGCCCGCGGACCTGCGGCTGGTTTCGACCACGCAGGCCGGGCCGGCGGTGCTCAGCACCTACCGGACGCGCTAGGTCCGCAGGAGGCTCGCGAGCCAGCCGCCGAGGACCTGCTGCACCTCGGCGCGGGTGCGCGCCGGGTCGTCCGCCGCGGCGATCATCCTCGCCGCCTCCATCACCGCGCTGAGCACCAGCTGGGCCAAGGCGCGGACGGGCGTCTCCACGATCAGCCCGTCCGCCCTGGCCTGCTCCAGCACGGAGACGATCAGGCCGAGGCCGTGCTCCGCCTCGATCTCGCGCCAGACGTCCCAGCCGAGCACGGCGGGGGCGTCGGTGAGGGAGATCCGGCGGACCTCTTCGCGCAGGCAGGCGTCGAGGAAGACGCCGAGGCCCTGCAGCATGCCGGTCAGCGGGTCCGCGCCGCCGGCGAACGCGGCCTCGACCTCTTCGGTCAGTTCGCGTTCGAGCTCTTCGACGACGGCGCGGAACAGGCCCTGCTTGTCGGCGTAGTGGTGGTACAGCGCGCCGCGGGTGACGCCGGCGGCGCGGGTGATCTCGTCCGCCGGGACGGCCTGGTAACCGCGGGCGGCGAACAGTTCGCGCGCGGCGGCGACCAGGGCGGCCTTCGTGCCGGCGGAACGGTCCTGCTGGGTACGTCGCACCCGCCTAATCTGCCATGACGCCCGCGAACTCGACGATGTGCCCGGCCAGCGCGGCGGGCTGGTCTTCGGACAGGAACGTGTACGAGTCCGGGACCTCCACGACCTTCGCGTCCGGGAGCAGTCCGGCGAGCCGGTGGGCCAGCCTGATCGGGAACAGCTTGTCCTCCGGGGCCCACGCGAGCAGCACGGGCCGGTCGAAGGTCCGCAGCGCCTCCGCGGCGGCCAGCGTGTGCCGCGGGTGCACGTCCTTCAGCAGCTTGCGCAGGTCGCGGCGCACGTCGGCGGACTTCCGCAGCGGCGAGAGGTAGGCCTGTGCGACGGCGTCCGGCAGCGGCCGCTTGACCACCCAGCCGAAGAGCAGGGGCAGCGGGTACAGCGCGCGGATCCGCAGCAGCTGCCCGAGCACCGCCATCGAACCGGGGATCCGGGCGATCGGCGGCAGCGCCTTGAAGACGGGCGGGAAGAAGTACTCGAAGCAGTCGGACGGTGTGAGCACGACCCGCCCGACCCGCTCCGGACGGCGGCTGAGCAGGATCTGCGTCAGCGCGCCGCCGGTGTCGTTCGCGACGAGCGTGGCGTCCCGCAGATCCAGCGCGTCGAGGAAGTCCGCGATCAGGTCGGCGTTGCCGGCGGGGGAGAGGTCGGCGTCCGCGCGCATCGGGATGTCGTGCGAGCCCAGCGGCAGATCCGGGGCCAGGCACCGGAACCCGGCGGCGGCCACGTCCGGCACCACCTTCCGCCACAGCTCGGCGTTCGTCAGCACCCCGTGCACGAACACCACCGGGGCGCCCTCGCCCCGCTCGAAGTACCGCACCTCGCCGGCCGGCAGCCGGACCCGGTGCTCCTGGCCCAGGGATTCGCTCCGTGTCGTCATGGGACGAGAATACATACGTGGTGTATGTATGTAAATGAAGCTCCACGGCAACCTCGCCGGCCTCGCCCGGGATCACCGACTGCGGGTGGGCGACGAGCCCCCGGTGCGCGGGCGCGAGGCGAACGTGCTCGAGGACGCCGCGGACCGGCGTGGGCTCGCCGCCGATCGGCGACCCGGCTCGTGAGGAATTCACGGCCGATGCGCCGATCGAGACGAGGCGTCGCGCCACCCGGCGGTGGTCGTTGGCGGATGTTTGGCCGGCCGGTGTCTGCTGCGGCGCCCCTGTCGCCGAGCACCCCGGAGGTCTCGATGAGCCCGTCCCGCTTCGACCGCCGCACCCTGATCAAGTCCGGGCTCGCCCTGGCCGGTGGCGTCGCCGCGATGACGGCCTTCCCGGCGATCGCGGAAGCCTACGCGTGGCCGTCTTCGCTGCAGTCGGGCTCGACCGGCGCCGCCGTCAAGGAGCTCCAGATCCGCGTCGCCGGCTGGGCCGCCGACGGTCCGCAGCAGACGTACGTCGCCGTCGACGGCGAGTTCGGGCCGGGCACCGCGGCCGCGCTGAAGCGCTTCCAGGCCGCGAACCACCTGACGGCGAACGGGGTCGCCGACGCCGACGACTTCGCCGCCCTCAACGCACTGGAGTCGGCCGACGGCTCGACCGCGCACTTCGAGTGGAGCGAGTTCATGTCGAAGGACGGCACCGGGTTCGGGGGCGGGAAGGTCGCCGCGGCGACGGTCAAGGAGAACGTCCGGCGGCTGATGTACAAGCTGGAGGCGTTGCGGCTCAAGGCGGGCGGCCGGGCGATCACGATCTCCTCGGGCTTCCGCAGCATCGCGCACAACCAGTCCGTCGGCGGGGCCTCGAACAGCATGCACCTCTACGGCACCGCGGCCGACGCCTACGTCAGCGGGCTGAGCACCCGCCAGGTCTACGTGCTCGCCGAAGCCTGCGGCTTCTCCGGCCTGGAGCGGTACACGCTCTCGGACGCGCACCAGCACGTCGACAGTCGCGTCGAGTACGCCTACGGCTCGCAGAGCTGGTGGTGGGAGAGCGGCACCATCAGCTGAGGTGCGCGGTGATGCCCCGGACTTGGCTTCGGGGAAAGGTCGGATCCGGGGGCACCACCGCCCGCGGGACAGCTGACACGGTGTCCTGCGGTGAACCCACCCTACGAACCGCCGGGGTGCCTGACCAGGGCCTCGATGCGGTGTCGAAGGTTTGTCGCCCGGTCGGTCACCGGACCTACCGAGAGTGGGCCGCCGTGAGGATTTCCTTGGGGCCGGGTTCGTCCGGTGGCCGGTCGCCGTGGCGGTGGACGATCTTCCATTCGCCGTCTTCGCGGCGGTACACGTGCGTGACGCGCAGGGTGTAGGTCTTCGGTCTGCCGTCGACCGACACGGTGTTGTGCTCGAAGCCGATCGTGTAGGCGAGGTCGCCGCTCGTGCCCGCGGCGACGACCTCGAAGCGGTACTCGCGTGAGTCGGAGAAGTGGGCGGCGACCCGGCGGAAGGCGGCGCTGACGTCCGCCCAGCCGGTCCGGATCGGCAGCCAGGCCCCGAAAAGGCTCACCGGGTCGGCCTTCGACCAGAGGGCGGTGCGCGGGCCCGCGTCCCCGTTGTGGATCGCTCGTTCGGCGGCGTTCTGCCGCGGCAGCACGTCGGCCAGGAACTCGTCGGCGGGTGATGGCATGATGACTCCAATACAGTCGGACTGTTTTCAATACAGTGAGGATGTATCGGATGAGCGGGCCCGTCAAGCGGCGGTACGACTCGAGCCGGCGCCAGGAGCAGGCGAGGGAGAACCGGCGCCGCATCCTGGACGCGGCGCACACCCTGTTCGTCACGAAGGGTTACGGCCGGACGACCATTGCGGACGTCGCCGCCGAGGCCGGGGTCGCGCCCGAGACGGTCTACTCGGCGTTCAAGAACAAGCCCGCGCTGCTGCACCGGACGTGGGACGTGGCCGTCGGCGGGGATGACGAGGACGTGCCCATGCTGGAACGCCCGGAGCTGCGGGCCCTCTTCGCCGAGCCCGACCTGCGAGCCCGGTTCACGGCGTTCGCGGTCGTCAACACCGCGGCCATGCGGCGGACCGCGCGCCTGCACCTCGCCGTGCGTGGCGCGGCGGCGAGCGACCCCGCGGCGGCGGCGATGCTCGCCGAGATCGACCGCCAGCGGCTGGCGGCGATGGCCGGCCACGCCGAGGCGGCCTCGGCCACCGGGCAGCTCGCGGTCGCCGAGGAGGAGTGCCGCGACGTGCTGTGGTCCACGACGGACGGGACGCTGTGGCACCGGCTCGTCGAGGGCCGCGAGTGGTCCGACGAGCGGTACGCGGCCTGGCTCGGCCGGCTCTGGGTGTCGTCGTTCGTGGTAGCCTTCAGTTGAAACTTCAACCGATTGTGTGCCGCGCGCGGGAGCCCCGATGTCGATCTTTCGCCTGAACCACGCCGTGCTCTACGTCCGGGATCTGGCCGAAAGCGTCGCGTTCTACCGGGACGTCCTGGGCTTCGACTACATCGAAGGCGGCGACGCGCACCGCGGTGCGGCGTTCCTGCGGGCGCCCGGATCGACCAACGACCACGACCTGGGCCTCTTCGAGCTCGGCGCGCACGCCGCGGACTCGGGTGCGGGGGACACGTCGGTGGGGCTGTACCACCTCGCGTGGGAAGTCGACACGCTCGGCGACCTCGAGCGGCTCGCCGGCCGGCTCACCGAAGCCGGCGCGCTGGTCGGCTCGTCCGACCACGGCACCACGAAGTCCTTGTACGCCAAGGATCCCAGCGGGCTCGAGTTCGAGGTCGTCTGGATCATCCCGCGCGAGCAGCTGACCGACGAGGACCGGTCGAAGAACGGGCGGCTCGATCTCGCGGCGGAGCTGGCGAAGTACGGTCCCGACGCCCGCAGTGGCGTCGGGATCTCGCGCCCCTAGGTCGCGCGTCCGAGGTTCGTCGACAGCGGACTGGCCCTGCGCGCCGAAGTGGTGTCGGGTGCATCGGACCTGGATCTGCCGAGGGTCACAGCGGCTGGTCCGGCGACATGAATGAGTCATTCATGTCGCCGGACGAGGTGAATGACTCATTCATGTCGTCGCGGGCGGGGCTGCACGGGCCGAGGCTGCCGGGGCTGGCCGTGAGTGTGAAACAGGGCTAGAACACGGTTTCTCACTCACGCCCCACCGTCGACGAACCTCGGACGCGCGACACTAGGTCGTGACGCGGGCCCGCGCCGGTTCGGAAGGCCGCTGCAGGGCGGGGAGGTTGCCGAGCGCGAAGCGGCCCGGGCCGACGAACGCGACGACGAGCAGGCTCCAGCAGAACAGGGTCGCCGCCTCGCCGCCGTTCTGGATCGGCAGCAGGCCGGTCGGCAGGTGCACGGTGAAGTACGCGAAGGCCATCGAGCCGGACCCGAGGACGGCGGCTGCCCGGGTGCCGAGGCCCAGGCAGATCAGCGCGCCGCAGACGAGCTGGATCACCGCGGCCCACCACCCGGGCCACGCCCCGACGGCGGCGGGGGCCTTCGCGCCGAACAGGCCGAACAGCGTTTTCAATCCGTGGCAGGCGAACAGGAAGCCGATGACGATCCGGTAGAGCCCGATGACGTGGTCGCGGGCCGGGTCCAGGCGGTGCATGGTTCCTCCGGTGGCGGGGTGCGGGCGGCATCGAACCGGCCGGCGGTGCCGCCGGCCACTGTGGATTCGGTGTATTCCAGATATACCGCTCGTGAGAAGGTCACACACCCCCCGAAAGTTGCTTAACCGGTTTTCCGGGGGAATACCCCCTAGTGGTCTATACCTTTCGGTTTATGCTGTGGCAGCAACGGAAACCGCCAGATGGGTGATCGCCGGATAGTGGTCCAGACCAGTTAATCGACTGGTCCGTGTTTCGCTATTGTTTCCGATTCTTTTCGGCTGGTCGCGTTCACGGTCAGAGGTGCGCCTGGGGGCCGGCGGATCAGTTCGGTCACCCGCGCCCCTGCGTGCGCCGGCCGAGGGTGTGACGGAGACTGTGCGAACATGTTCGTCACGAACGTGCTCGGAACGAACATGTTCGCTACAGTGGAGGCATGGCTCCGGAAAGCACCTACAACCGCCGTGAGCGCCCGACGAAACCGGCGTTGACCCGCGAAGGGATCGTCGCGACGGCGGTCGCGGTGATGCGCGCCGAAGGCGTCGAGCGCGTCACCATGCGCCGGCTCGCCAAGGAGCTCGACACCGGCCCGGCCTCGCTCTACGTCTACGTCAAGGACACCGAAGAGCTGCACGCGGCGGTGCTCGACGAACTGCTGGCCGAGGTCGACCTCGGCGGCACCGGGGACTGGCGCGAACGCCTGTGGGCGGTGCTGGACTCCTACCGGTCGGTGCTGTTCGCGCACCCGAGCCTCGCTCGCGTCGCGCTGGTCACCCGGCTGAGCGGGCCGCACTACCTGGCCGTCGTCGAGGCGGTCCTCGCGCTGCTCGACGAGGGCGGCATGGCGCCCGGCCAGGCCGCCTGGGCGGTCGACGTGCTGCTGCTGACCGCCACGGCGACCGCCGTCGAACACGGCAGCCGCCGGGAGAAGCCGGGCGCCGACCGCGAGCACGAGGTCATGGCCGACTCCCTGGCCACCGCCTCCCCACAGACCCATCCGCACATCGCCGCGCTGGCCGCCGACCTGGTGTCCGGCCCCGGCCCCGCCCGCGCGCGGTGGGCGTTCGACGCGCTGCTCAACGGCGCGCTCGCCACCCCGCGGCCCGAACCCGAGGAGACCTCGTGACCGGAATCGCCATCGTCGGCGGGGGACTGGGCGGCCTCACGCTGGCCCGCGTCCTGCACACCCGTGGCATCGCCTCGACCGTCTACGAGCTCGACGCCTCACCCACCGCCCGCGACCAGGGCGGCACGCTCGACCTGCACGAGGAGTCCGGCCTGCGAGCCCTCGCCGAAGCCGGCCTGATCGAGCAGTTCCGCGTCGTCGCGAGGGAAGAGGGGGAGGCCCTGCGGATCCTCGACCGCGACGGGGTCGTCCGGTTCGAGGAGGCCGCCGAAGCGAGTGGCGGCACCCGGCCCGAGGTGGATCGCGGGGCGCTCAAACGGATCCTGGCCGAGTCGCTGCCGGACGGCGTCGTGCGCTGGGGCACCAAGGTGACCGCGGTGGCCGCCGGCCGGCTCACCCTGGACACCGGCGAGGTCGTCGAGGCCGGCCTGGTCGTCGGCGCGGACGGCGCGTGGTCGAAGGTCCGCCCGCTGCTGTCGGCCGCCGTGCCGGTCTACTCCGGACTGTCGTTCGTGGAGGCCCATCTGTCCGATGTGGACGACAAGCACCCCGCCGCCGCCGCGCTCGTCGGCCCGGGTTCGATGTTCGCGCTGGCCGGCGGGAAGGGCCTGATCGCCCAGCGCAACGGCGGCGGGCGGATCCGCGTGTACGCCGCCGTGAAGAACGAAGACCCCGCCGCGGTCACGGCTCTCGCCGACCGCGAACGGCTGCTCGACGTCTTCGCCGACTTCGACGCCGGGTTGCGCGCCCTCCTCGCGGAAGGCGACGGCGCACTGGTTCCGCGCCCGATCCACGCCCTGCCGGTCGGCCACCGGTGGGACCGGGTGCCGGGCGTGACCCTGCTCGGCGACGCCGCGCACGTGATGTCGCCGTTCGCGGGCGAGGGTGCGAACCTCGCCATGCTCGACGCCGCCGAACTGGCCCTCGCGCTGGCCGGCCACGACGACGTCGAAAGCGCTCTCGCGGCGTACGAAGCCGCACTGTTCCCCCGGACGGAAGAAGCCGCCCGCGACTCCGCGGACAACCTCGAAGCCTGCTTCCGGCCGGACGCGCCCGGCGCGATGGTCGAGCAGATGACCCGGTTCGCCGCCCAGCACTGAACCTGCGGAAGGAAACCACCATGACCCGAACGCTGCGCCCCCATCCGGGGCTGGACATCCCCCTCGTCGACACCGGCGGCGGCGACCGCACCGTGCTGGTCCTGCACGGCGGCGCCGGCCCACGGGGTGTCGAGCCGATCGTCGAGCACTTCGCGCCGGATTCGCGCGTGCTCGCGCCGACGCACCCGGGCTGGGCCGGCACGCCCCGCCCGGACTGGTTCTCCGGCGTCGACGACCTCGCCGTGACCTACCTCGACCTCCTGGACGACGAGGACGCGGGCGACGTCCTCGTCGTCGCCAGCTCCTTCGGCGGCTGGGTCGCGTCCGAAATGGCCGTCCGCGACCGTGGTCGCCGCCTCGGCGGGCTGGTCGTGCTCGACGGCATCGGCCCTGACGTCGAGGGCCACTCCATCAGCCTGCCGCAGCCGCCGCCCGGCGCGCCCGGGCCGGACCCCGCGGACATGGCCGCCCTGCGGGCCTACGCAGGGCCGCGGATCGCCGACCCGGAGCTGCTGCGCCGGCTCGCGCGCGTCCGGATCCCGGCGCTGCTGGTCTGGGGCGCGGACGACGTCGTCGTGCCACCGGAGTTCGGCAAGGTCTACGCCGCCGCGTTCGCCGACGCGCGGTTCGAGGTCGTGGCGGGCGCCGGCCACGTGCCGCACGTTCAGGCCCCGGCCGAAACGTTCGCCTTGATCGACGAGTTCGCCGGACGAGCTTGATCGTCCACCCCGTAAGGTGGCTCCATGGTGGACGAAGAAATCGTCTCGGACCGCATCCGGCAGATCGCCGCCACCCTCGCGGACCGCGCGGCCGAGCTGACCGGGGAGCTGGTCCAGCTGTACGCGGCCGATCTGCCGCAGCTGGTCAACGACGACGAGCGCATGGTGAGCCTGCTGTCGGCGAGCGTCTACCAGAACATCGAGACCGCCCTGCAGATCTTCCGGCACGGCATCGACCCGGCGACCGTCGAGCCACCGGCCGCGGCCATGGAGTACGCGCGCCGGCTGGCCCAGCGCGGCACCCCGGTGTTCGACCTGATCCGCGCGTACGACCTCGGGCAGGCCGCGATGCTCGACTTCGGGTTCCAGGAGTGCATCCGGCTGGTCGACGACGCGGCCCTGCTCGGGGCCATGATGCGCCGGCTGCTCAAGGTCGCCTACGAGTTCATCACGCGGGTGGTGCGCCAGCTCGTCGGCGTCTACCAGGACGAACGCGACAAGTGGATGGTCAACCGGAGTGCCGCGCGGGTGGCGAAGGTGCTGGACCTGCTGAGCGAGAACGGCGGGCCGTCCGACGTCGACGCGGCGGAGGCGGTCATCGGCTACCGCCTGCGCGGCACGCACGTGGGGATGGTGGTCTGGCACGCGTCCGAGGCCCACGACGTGCTGTCGCTGCTGGAGTCGGTCGCGGGCGCGGTGCTCGAGCGCGCCGGAGGGCAGGGGCGCCCGCTGTTCGTGCCCCGCGACGAGGCGGGTGCGTGGGCGTGGCTCCCGCTCGCACCGGGGGCGTCGATCCGCCGCGAGCACCTCGACGCCGTGCTCGCGGAGGCCGACCCGGGCGTGCGCGTGACGGTCGGCGACCCCGGCACCGGCGTCGCCGGCTTCCGCGACACCCACCAGCAGGCCCGCCGGGTGCACGCGCTGGCCCTGGCCGCCGGCGAGCACGCCGACCGCGTGCTGACGTTCCGGGAGGTCGGCACCGTCGCGCTGATGACGACCGACCTCAACGCGGCCCGGCTGTGGGTCGCCAGCACGCTCGGGCCGCTGAGCGCCGACGACGAGAACTGTGCGCGGCTGCGCGACACCCTGCGCGTGTTCCTCGCCTCCGGCGGCAGCTACACAGCGGCCGCGGCCGAGCTGACGATGCACAAGAACTCGGTGCAGTACCGCGTCCGCAAGGCGCAGGAGCTGCTGCCGCGTGAGCTCGCGGAAAGCCGCCTGGACGTCGAGCTCGCGCTCAACCTGAGCCACCGATTGGGTGCGGCCGTGCTGTCGGCGGCGTGACTTTGGTACCCCGGACCACCGCCGCCGAAGATCGTTGGTGCGCGGGCACGAAGCCGGAATGAGCCGTTCGGCCTACGGTCCGTGTATGGCTGAAAACGGTGGGATGCTCGCGCTGGTGCGGCTACGCCGAGGCGTCGTCGGCGAAAGCAGACGCGTCTGCCACCTGATCCCCGTCCCGCCCGCGGGGGCGGTGCCGGCGCAGCTGACCGCGCTGTGCGGCGAGGCGATCTTCCCCGGCGAGGCCGAAGTGCTCGACGGGCTGCGCGGGATGCCGTGCCACGCCTGCCTGATGCGGAACGCGCCGTCGGGGCCGGGCCTGCTGGCGAACGCCGGCTGAGCCGGCGGCCGGCGCCGTGGCAAGCTGACGCGGTGCTCGACGAGACGGCCCGGCCGGTGGTGGTCCTGCTGGCCCATCCCCGGCCGGGAAGCTTCAACCACGCCCTTGCCGCGCGGGTGCGCGACGCGCTGGCCCGCGCCGGGCGGCCGGTGTTCTTCCACGACCTCTACGCCGAGGGTTTCGACCCGGTGCTCACCGCGGAAGAGGCGTACACGAGTGGGACCCGGGCGGCGGAGTTCCTCGCCGCGGAGCCGGATCCGCTGGTGCGGCGGCACCGCGAGGAGCTGCGGGAAGCGGGTGGGCTCGTCGCGGTTCACCCGAACTGGTGGGGCAAGCCGCCCGCCATCCTCAGCGGCTGGCTCGACCGGATCCTCGTTCCCGGCGTCGCGTACCGCCTCGACGACGCCGGCGGCGCGCCGGAGTCGCTGCTTTCGCTGCGGCGGGTGCTCGTCGTCAACACGTCCGACACCACGGAGGAGCGGGAGCGGACACTCTTCGGCGACCCGCTCGACGCGATCTGGAAGCGCTGTCTCGCGCCCTACCTCGGCGAGCCGGAGGTGTGCCGGCGGGTGCTGCGGGTGGTCGCCGACGCGGACGAGCGGCGCCGGGCGGCCTGGCTCGACGACGTCGAAGCCGAGGTCCGGCGCCTGTTCGGTGGTCACTGACCGGTTCCGGCCACTTCCGGTGAAGACCTTGAGGCGGCTTCCCGCGGCGTGCGACTCTCGGCTCGACCCGGCACCGGCCCGACGAGGGGGAACCGTGAGCATGCTCGAGCGCATGGCCGAAGAACGCCGCCGCCGCAAGGAAACCGCGCCGGAGGCACCGGCCGGGCAGCAGTGGGGCACGTGCGTCGGCGTCCACGAAGTCGGCGACCGGCGCCGGAAGATGGCCCGCGTGCTGCTGGCCAGCGGCATGGTGATCACCGCCTACCTGCCCTTGACCGCCGTCGCGCCGGCCGTCGACGCGCCGGTGCTGGTGCAGACCCGGGCCATCGGCGACCGGCCGCCGGAGGACTCCGTCGTCGCGATCGGCGACCAGCCCGGCCACGGCGAGATCGTCGCGGACTGACGGCGTGCGCACCGTCTCCCTGGTGACCCTGGGCTGCGCGCGCAACGAAGTCGACTCCGACGAGCTCGCCGCCCGCCTCGGCGGTGCGGGCTGGCGCCTGGCCGAAGCCGGGGACGAGGCCGACGTCGTCGTGGTGAACACCTGCGGCTTCATCGAAGCGGCCAAGAAGGAGTCGATCGACACCGTCCTGACCGCGTCCGGCAAGGGCGCGAAGGTCGTCGCGGTCGGCTGCATGGCCGAGCGCTACGGCCGCGAGCTCGCCGACGCCCTGCCGGAGGCCGACGCCGTCCTGTCGTTCGACGACTACCCGGAGATCGGCGAGCGCATCGAGGACGTCCTGCACGGCCGGACCCGCCCGGCGCACACCCCGCGCGACCGGCGCACGCTCCTGCCGATCACGCCGGTGCAGCGGCCCGCCGCGGCCGTCGCCCACGTACCCGGGCACGGTCCCGCGAGCGGCCCGCGGGTGCTGCGGCACCGGCTCGGCGGCGGCCCGATCGCACCGCTGAAGCTGGCCTCGGGCTGCGACCGGCGGTGCACCTTCTGCGCGATCCCGAGCTTCCGCGGCGCGTTCGTCTCGCGGCCGCCCGCCGAAATCCTCGCCGAGGCCGAGTGGCTCGCCGGCCACGGCGTGCGCGAGCTGGTGCTGGTCAGCGAGAACTCGACGTCGTACGGCAAGGACCTCGGCGACCTGCAGGCACTGGAGAAGCTGCTGCCGGAGCTCGCCGCCGTCGCCGACCGGGTCCGGGTGAGCTACCTGCAGCCGGCCGAACTGCGGCCCACCCTCGTCGAGGCGATCGCCGGGACGCCGGGGGTCGCGCCGTACTTCGACCTCTCGTTCCAGCACGCGAGCGGGCCGGTGCTGCGCCGGATGCGCCGGTTCGGCGACCGCGAGCGTTTCCTGCAGCTGCTCGAGCGGATCCGGGCGGTGGCGCCGGACGCCGGAGTGCGGTCCAACTTCATCGCGGGCTTCCCGGGCGAGACCGATGCCGACTTCGCCGAGCTGAAGCTCTTCCTGGAGCAGGCCCGGCTGGACGCCACCGGGGTGTTCGGGTACTCGGACGAGGACGGCACCGAGGCCGCCGCGCTGCCGGGCAAGGTCCCGGCGCCAGTGCTCGCCGAGCGTGTCGAGGAGCTGTCGGTGCTCGCCGACGACCTGGTCTCCCGTCGCGCGGAGGACCGGCTCGGCGCCGTCGTCGACGTGGTCGTCGGCACCGGCGGACGCGGCTGGGCGGCGCACCAGGGACCCGAGGTCGACGGGCACGTGACGTTCGCCGGGACGGCGCCGGAACCGGGTTCGCTCGTCCGCGCCGAGGTGATCGGCACGCACGGCGTCGACCTCGAGGCCCGCGTCCTCACCGAAGAGCGCTGAAGACGAGCTTCGCCGCCTGCGCGATCAGCCGGTCGTCGGCGTCCGCGTCCTTCGCCTTCTTGTCGGACATGACCACCACGACGATCGGCGCGCGCCCGGGCGGCCAGGCGACGGCGATGTCGTTGCGCGTCGCGTAGTCTCCGGTGCCGGTCTTGTCGGCGACGGCCCAGCCCGCGGGCGTGCCCGCCCGGATGACCGTCGCGCCGGTGGTGTTGGCGCGCATCGTGTCCGTCAGGAACTGCCGCTTCTCCGGCGGCAGCGCGGTGCCGAGGGTGAAGGCGCGCAGGCTCCCGGCCATCGCCCGCGGGGTGCTGGTGTCGCGGAGGTCGCCGGGCGCGAGGTCGTTGAGGCCCGGTTCGGTCCGGTCGACGTGCGTGGTCGTGTCGCCGATCCCGCGCAGCGCGGCGCCGAGCCCCGGCGGTCCGCCGAGCTCCTCGAACAGCAGGTTCGCGGCGGTGTTGTCGCTGTAGCGCAGCGCCGCGTCGATCGCGTCGCGCAGGGAAATGCCGGTGCCGACGTGCTTTTCGGTGACCGGCGAGTGGGGTTGCAGGTCGGCGCGGGTGTACTTGAGCACCTTCGCCAGCCCGTCGAGGCTGGTGCGCTGGAGCACGGCGGCGGACGAGAACGCCTTGTGCGTCGAGGCGTAGCCGAAGCGCTCGTCGGCGCGGTGGGCGAGTTCGCGGCCGGAGCCGGTGTCCACGGCGTACACGCCGAGGCGGGCGTCGAACTCGCGCTCCAGCGGCGCGAAGTCCGCTTGCGGGGCGGGCGCGCCGGCCGACGGCGTCGGCGCCGGCGGGGCCACAGCGGGAGCTTCGGCGGTGCAGGCGGTGAGCGACACGAGGGCCAGCGCGGTGAGCGCGGCCCACCGGACGTGGGGGAACGGCACAGGACATCCTTTCCGGTCTTGATCGACATCCGCAGTGTCGTCGGGCTCGCTCATGCTGTCCAAGACGGAAGTGCGCGGTTCGATGCCGAAACCGCATAGAGTGAGGGCGTGGACCTGGTCGGCGGCTGCAGGGCGTTCGTGAGCGTGAGCGAGGCGGGGAGCTTCACGGCGGGCGCCGCCGTCGCGCACATCCCGCAACCGGTCGCGAGCCGGCGCATCGCCGCGCTGGAACGGCACTTCGGCGAACGGCTCTTCGACCGCTCCACCCGCCGGGCGCGGCTCACGCCGTTCGGGCGCGACGTGCTGCCCTCGGCCCGGCGGCTCGTGCAGCTGGCCGACGCGCTGGAACACGACGCACAGCGCGCGCGGCTGCGGCCGATGCGCGTGGCCGTTCCGGACACCTGCCGCGTGCGCGAGCTGGCCGAACTGGCCGCCGAGGCCCGCGCGCTGGAGGTCCACCTGGAGTTCCGCGTCGCGCCGCCGGGGGAGCGGGCCGAGCTCGCCCGCACGCAGGAGGTGCGGGCGGCGCTCGTCGCGGTCCCGGCCGACGAGGGCGTGTGGTCCGTGCCGCTGGGGCTGGCCGGAGTGGTCGCGCCGCAGGCGCGGGTCGTGCACCTGGAGACCCTGCGCACCGGGCGGTCCGGCGGTTCCCGGCGCCACGTCTGGATCCAGCCGGAGGACGACGTCCCGCACGTCCGTGACCGGTTGCTTCGGGTGCGGGACGCCGTGGGCCTGCCGCCCGCCCAGGTCGCCGTGGCGGGCTCGCTGACCGCGGCGGCCGCGGCGGTCTTCGGCTCGGCGGACCTGCTGCTGTGCTCGGCGGCGCAGGCCGATGAGCTGGGGCTGCACTGGCGGCCGGTCGGGGAGGTCGCGCTGGCGCGCGGCTTCGACGTCGCCGCGGCACTGGGCGAAGACGCCGACCGGCTGCGTGGACTGTCTTCCGCGGTCGCACGGTGCTTGGGAGCCGGGGCATGAGCGCGGAAGGGCTGGTCCGGCGGCTGCGGGCGGAGCTGGACGAAGGCGGGCTGCGCGGGTCGTTCCTGGTCCGCGACCTGCGGTCCGGGCACGAGCTGGGGATCGACCCGGACCGCGTGTACCCGATCGCGTCGCTGGTCAAGGTCCCCCTGGCGGCGGCGACCCTGGAGCGCATCCGCCGCGGCGAACTGGACGGCGCGACGCAGCTGGAGGTCGAGCCCGGCGGGGTCACCACGCCCGGCCCGATCGGGCTGACGCGATTCCGCCACCCGGCCCGCATCGCCGTCGACGACCTGCTGTACCTGAGCACGGCGCTGAGCGACGGCGTGGCGGCCGACGTCCTGTTCGGGCTCACCCCGGCCGACTCGGTCTTGCGCACGCTTGAGGGTTGGGGTCTGCGCGGCATCGCCGTGCGCCACCTGATGGCGGACCTGGTCGACACCCCGGCCGAGCGGTTCGACGCCGGCGAGGTGGACCTGGCGCACGCGCTGGCGATCGGCGCGGGCACGGCCGGGCAAGGGCACCGGCTGGCCCAGCTGGACGTCACGCGCGCGAACGCGGCGTCGGCGCGGGGCGTGCTCGAGCTGCTGCAGGCGCTGTGGACGCCGTCGAAGATCGACCCGTCGGTGGCGGCGGGCGTGCGGGAGCTGATGGCGCACAACGTGATCCGCCACCGGCTGACCCCGGACTTCGCCTCGGACGCGGCCCGGTGGTCGTCGAAGACGGGGACGCTGCTGAACCTGCGGCACGAGGCCGGGGTGGTCGAGCACGCGGACGGGCGGGTGTTCGGGGTGGTGGCGCTGACGGAGTCGCGGGTCCCGGCGGTCCTCCAGCCCGAGGCGGACGTGCTGATGGCCCGCGTGGCCCGGGCCCTGCGCGATCATCTGCGCGGGGAATGAGCTGGGCTTGGGCCCCGCGGCGGCGTGGCCCGGGGCTCCGGCGGTGTCGAGCGGGCTGCTGACGATCACCGCGCAGTAGGCCGGTTCGGCTGGAACGCACCGAACGCCACGTTGGGTGCGTGGGGCGCAGCGAATGCCGCGTTGGGTGCGTGGGGCGCAGCGAATGCCGCGTTGGGTGCGTGGGGCGCAGCGAATGCCGCGTTGGGTGCGCGGGCGCGCCCCAACGCCGCGTTGGGTGCGTGGGACCCACCAACCCCACATCGGCCCCGGCCCGAGCCCAGCCCGCCCGCGCGCAAGTCACCGGACCCGACGATCCCGGAGCGGCTCAGGCCGGTGCCGTCACCCCGAACTCGACCTCCGCCGTCTGCACCGTCCCCGCGGTCCGGCCCGGCGCCGTGTGGTACTGCCAGTACAGGTTCGTGTGCGCGATGACCGCCCCCGGCTCTGGGGCCCCGTACGCCGTCAGGTCCTCCGTCGTGTGCGCGTCGGCCACCAAGGTCGCGTCGTAGCCGCGGGTGATCGCGCCGTGGAGGGTGGACCTGATGCACGCGTCCGTCTGGGCTCCCGCCACCACCAGCTTGCCGATGCCGCGCGCCGCCAGCACCGACTCCAGGTCGGTGTCCTCGAACGAATCGCCGTACTCCTTGTGCACCAACGGTTCCGGCTCGCGGCGCACCAGCTCCGGCACGTACTCCCACACCTCACTCCCGCGCGGGAGCTCCGAACTCGTGTGCTGCACCCACACCACCTCGGTCCCGCCCGAGCGCGCCTTCTCGACCAGGGCGACGAGGTTCGCGAGGACGGTCGAACGGTCGTGCGCCCCCTCCATCACGCCGTTCTGCACGTCGACGATCAGCAAGGCGGTGTTCGGACGGTCGGTCAATGTCGTCATGGCGCCAGCCTAAACGCGGGCACCGACAGTTTTCGCGCCGTAGCATGACCCGCCATGGACTACGGGATGCTGCTGCTCGGGGTCGTCCTGCTCGTCGTGGTCGTCGGACTGGGATCGTCGGCCACCGAACGCAGGCTCAGCCGCCGGCTCGAGCGGATGGAACGGAAGCTGGACGCCATCGTCGCCCAGCTCGGGGTGACCGTCGAAGAGCCGGGGCTCGCCGAGGTCACCGCCTTGCTGCGCGAAGGCAAGAAGATCCAGGCGATCAAGGCCTACCGCGAGAACACGGGCGCGGACCTCAAGGAAGCGCGCGACGCCGTGGAGCGGCTCGCTTAGCGCGCCCCGCCGACGTGCTTCGCCGACACCGCCTCCCACACGGCGTCGAAGTCGTCGTACCGGTCGCCGCCGGGCAGGCCGCCGAGGGGGCCGAGCACGGAGTCGCCGCCGCCGGCCGCGGCCGCGCGCCGCAGGAGCTCCTCGCGGCCGCACGGGTATTCGGTCTCGGCCAGGTGCTGTTCGAGGCTGGATCGGTCCGGTGCAGGCATGACCGGCGCGTACCCGCGGTCGCGCACCCGAAACTCACCCCACGACGATCGTGTGGTCCCCGCGCGGCACGAGCTCCCCGATCACCGGGTGCCCGGGCAGCTCCCCGGCGACCAGCAGGCCGCCGGACGTCTGCGCGTCGGCCAGCAGCAGGGCCTCGTCCGGCGAGATCCGGGACAGGTCCACGTGCGGGCGCACCCAGTCGAGGTTGCGGCGCGTGCCGCCGCTGACGTACCCGGCGAGCAGCGCCTCGCGCGCGCCGTCGAGGTAGGGCACGGCCGCCGGGTCGAGGCGGGCGGTGACACCGCTGGCCCTGGCCAGCTTGTGCAGGTGGCCGAGCAGGCCGAAGCCGGTGACGTCGGTGGCGCAGACGGCCCCGGCGGCGAGCGCGGCGCGGGCGGCGGCGTCGTTCAGCGTCGTCATGACGTCGATCGCCTGCGCGAACCGCTCCCCGGTGGCCTTGTGCCGCGAGTTCAGCACGCCGGTGCCGAGCGGCTTGGTCAACGTCAGCGGCACCCCCGCGCGGCCGGCGTCGTTGCGCAGCAGCCGCGAAGGATCCGCGACGCCGGTGACGGCCAGCCCGTACTTCGGCTCCGGGTCGTCGATGCTGTGCCCGCCGGCCAGGTGGCAGCCTGCCTGGCCGCAGACGTCGAGCCCGCCGCGCAGCACCTCGCCCGCCAGCTCGAACGGCAGCGTCTCCCGCGGCCAGCCGAGCAGGTTGACCGCCACCACCGGCGTGCCGCCCATGGCGTAGACGTCGGAAAGCGCGTTGGCCGCGGCGATCCGGCCCCAGTCGTAGGCGTCGTCGACGACCGGGGTGAAGAAGTCGGTGGTCGCGATGAGTGCGACCGACCCGGAGATCCGGACCGCGGCCGCGTCGTCGCCGGTGTCGAGACCGACGAGCAGCTCGCCGGCCGGGTCGATGGGGGTGCTGCCGGTGAGGCCGCGGACGGCCTCCTCGAGTTCGCCGGGCGGGATCTTGCACGCACAGCCGCCGCCGTGCGCGTATTGGGTCAGTCGGAGCGCCACCGGTTCATCGTGCCCGCCGGGCGCGAACTTGGCAGGATGGCTCCCATGGTGCAGGGAGGCGTATCCGGCCTGGTGACCGGCACGGTCTTCAAAACCGTTGAGCGGCAGGTCCTGCCGCTGGCGGGTTCGATTCCCGTCCGCCTCCGCCATGCCTGACCCGCGCCGCGCGATCCCGCGGACCGACGCGGTCCTGGCCGAGCCTCGGATCGCCGAGTTCGCCGGGACACTCGGCCGGGACCTGGTGAAGGCGGCGATCCAGGACGCCCAGAAGGCCGCGCGAGCCGGTGAGATCGCCGCGGCCGACGTCGTCGACGTCGTGCTCTCGCGGCTCCCGGCGAGCGCGGCGTCGCTGCGGCCGGTGGTCAACGCGACCGGGGTCGTCGTGCACACCAACCTCGGCCGGGCCCCGCTGTCCGCGGCCGCGCTCGACGCCCTGGTGGCGGCCGGTGGCGCCACCGACGTCGAGTTCGACCTGGCGACCGGCGAGCGGGCCCGGCGCGGGCGGGGTGCCCTCGCGGCGCTGGCCGCGGCCGTCCCGGACGCCGGCGCCGTGCACGTCGTCAACAACAACGCGGCCGCCCTGCTGCTCTGCGCGCTCGCGCTGGCCCCGGGCCGGGAGATCGTCGTCAGCCGGGGCGAGCTCGTCGAGATCGGGGACGGCTTCCGCATCCCGGACCTCCTGGCGTCGGCCGGCGCCCGGCTGCGCGAGGTCGGCACGACGAACCGGACGTCGGTCGGCGACTACGCCCGCGCCGTCGGTCCGGAGACCGGCTTCGTGCTGAAGGTGCACCCGTCGAACTACCGGGTCACCGGCTTCACGTCGGAAGCGGCGCTCGGCGAGCTGGCCGGCCTCGGGGTACCCCTGGTCGCCGACATCGGTTCCGGCCTGCTGACGCCGCACCCGCTCCTGCCGGACGAACCGGATGCCACGAGCGCGCTGCGGGCGGGTGCCACGGTCGTCACGGCCAGCGGCGACAAGCTGCTCGGCGGTCCGCAGGCCGGCGTCCTGTTCGGCGACGCCGACGTCGTCGAACGGCTGCGGCGGCACCCGGCCGCGCGGGCGTTGCGCGTCGACAAGCTCACGCTGGCCGCGCTCGAAGCGACCCTTCGCGGGCCGGAACCGCCCGTGCGCCGGGCCCTCGACGCGTCCGTCGCGGACCTCCGGCAGCGGGCGGAGGCCCTGGTCCGGGCCCTGGACGGCGTCGACGCCCGGGTGGCCTCGTCCGTGTCGGCCGTCGGCGGCGGGGGAGCACCCGGGGTCGAGCTGCCGAGCGCCGCGGTGAGCCTGCCCGCCCGGTACGCCGTCGCGCTGCGGACGGGCGAGCCCGCCGTCGTCGGCCGGGTCGAGCGGGACCGGTGCCTGCTCGACCTGCGGACCGTGCGCCCGGAAGAGGACGCGAAGCTCCTGGAAGCCGTCCGCCGATGCGGGTGATCGTCACGGCCGGGCACGTCGACCACGGCAAGTCGACCCTCGTGCGCCGGCTGACCGGGATGGAGCCGGACCGGTGGGCCGAGGAACGCCGCCGCGGGCTCACCATCGACCTCGGGTTCGCCTGGACGCGGATCGGGGATGAGGACATCGCGTTCGTGGACGTCCCGGGCCACGAGCGGTTCGTGCCGAACATGCTGGCGGGCGCCGGGCCCGCGCCGGCGGTGCTGTTCGTGGTCGCGGCCGACGAGGGCTGGATGCCGCAGTCGGCCGAGCACCTCGCCGCGCTCGACGCGTTCGGCGTCCGGCGCGGGCTGCTGGTCGTCACCAAGGCCGACCGGGCCGACCCGGCGGCCGCTACCGAGGCCGCTTCGCAGGAGATCGGCCGCACGTCGCTGGGCGCGGTGCCGAGCGTCGCCGTCAGCGGCAGCACCGGCGCGGGGTTCGACGAGCTGCGATCGGCGATCGCCGCGCTGGCCGGCAGGCTGCCCGCGCCCGATCCGGACGCCGACGTCCGGCTGTGGATCGACCGGGCGTTCACCGTTTCGGGAGCGGGCACGGTCGTCACGGGCACCCTCGCCGCGGGGACGATCGCCGTCGGCGACGAGCTGCTGCTCGGGGACGCGCGGGTGAAGGTCCGCGGCCTGCAGGCGCTCGGGGAGCCGCACGACCGGGTGCCGGCGGTGGCCCGGGTGGCGGTCAACCTCCGCGGCACCGCGCACGCCGACGTCGGCCGCGGCGACGTCCTGCTCACGCCGGGCCGATGGCACGCGACGGCCGAGTTCGACGTCCGGCTGCGCGACGCGGACGTCCACCGCAACCTCGTGCTGCACTTCGGCACGGCGGCGGTGCCGGTGCGCGTCCGTCCACTGGGGACGGACACGGCACGGCTCACGACGGCTGCCCCGCTGCCGCTGCGGGTGGGAGACCGCGGGCTGCTGCGCGACCCCGGTGAACACCGGATCGCCGCCGGGTTCGACGTGCTCGACGTCCGGCCGCCTCCGTTGGCGCGCCGTGGTGCGGCGCGGGCGAGAGGCGCCGAGCTGACCGACGCGGATCTCGCGCGGACCTACCTGCGTCGCAACGGCTTCGTGCGGGCCGCGGACTTCGCGGTGCTGGGGCTGCCCGAGACGGGTGACCGGGTGGGCGGCTGGCGCGTCGACCCGGCCCGGTTCGCCGGGCTGCGCGCCGAGGCCGCAGCGATCGTGCGCGGCTGGGACGCGGTGGCGGCCGGGGTGCCGGTGGAGGCACTGCGGCAGCGGCTCGGCCTGCCCGCGCCGGAACTGGTCGGCCCGCTGCTGGCGGGCACCGGCCTGGACGTGGCGGGCGGGCTCGTGCGCCGGCCGGGCGGCCTGACGCCGTCGGTCGAGAAGGCGCTGGCGACGGTGGCGAAGCGGCTCGCCGAGCACCCGTTCCGCGCCCCGGAGGCGGACGAGCTGCGGGCGCTGGGCCTGGGCCGCCGCGAGCTGGCGGCAGCTGTCCGCCTGGGCCGGCTGACGGCGGTCGCGGAGGGCGTGGTGCTGGGACCGGACGTCGAGGAGCGCGCGGTCACGCAGCTGCGCTCGCTGCCCCAGCCGTTCACGGTGTCGGAGGCGCGGCGGGCGCTCGACAGCACCCGCCGGGTGATGATCCCGCTGCTGGAACGCCTCGACGCGGCGGGCTTGACCGAACCGCTGGGCGACGGAACCCGCCGCACGAGCTGACGGGAACGCTGCCGACTCCGGCGGGCGCCGACATGACGTGAATGACTCATTCCTGTCGCCTGATGACAGGAATGAGTCATTCACGTCATCAGGGCAGCCGGGTGGCCGCGACTGAAGAACCCGCCGCCGGAATGGTTGGACCTGCGAAACACGGGTATCGCTACTACCGTGCCAAGCATGGGTGTGCGTCGGTGGATCGAAAGCTGGCCGGTGTACCGGCAGCTGACCGGTCCCGACCGGACAGCGCGCGCAGCGGCGGCCAAATCGGATGGTTCGGAGAAATGGCACGCCCGCACCGACGACGCCGACCAGGTGGTCAAATCCATCTGCCCGTTCTGCGCCGTCGGCTGCGGCCAGAACGTCTACGTCAAGGACGGCCGCGTCACGCAGATCGAGGGCGACCCCGACTCGCCGATCTCCCGCGGCCGGCTGTGCCCGAAGGGCTCGGCCAGCAAGCAGCTCGTGACCAGCCCGAGCCGCGTCACCGAGGTCCTCTACCGGCGTCCGCACGGCACCGACTGGGAGCGCCTGCCCCTCGACACGGCGATGGAGATGATCGCCGACCGGGTCCTGAAGACCCGCGTCGAGACGTGGCAGGACGTCGACGACCAGGGTCGCAAGCTCAACCGCACGCTCGGCTTCGCCAGCCTGGGCGGCGCGACGCTGGACAACGAAGAGAACTACCTGATGAAGAAGCTGTACACCGCGCTCGGCGCGATCCAGATCGAAAACCAGGCGCGTATTTGACACTCCGCCACGGTTCCCGGTCTGGGGACCTCCTTCGGTCGTGGAGGCGCCACGACGTTCCAGCAAGACCTCGCCAACGCCGACTGCATCGTCATCCAGGGCTCGAACATGGCCGAGTGTCACCCGGTCGGGTTCCAGTGGGTGATGGAGGCGAAGGCTCGCGGCGCGAAGATCATCCACGTCGACCCGCGGTTCACCCGCACCAGCGCGGTCTCGCACGTCCACGCGGCGTTGCGCGCCGGGACGGACATCGCGTTCCTCGGCGGCCTGATCAACTACGTCCTTTCCGGAGAAAAGGACTTCCGCGAGTACGTGCTCGCCTACACGAACGCGGCCGCCATCCTGCGTGAGGACTTCGCCGACACCGAGGACCTCGACGGGCTGTTCTCCGGCTACGATCCGGAGCAGCGCAAGTACGACATGGCGTCGTGGGAGTACGAAGGCGCGCCGACGCTGCCCGCGACCGGGTCCACCGATCCGGAGCAGCCGGGCGAGCCGGGGTCCGAGCAGCACGGCGGCGAGGCGCACCAGCAGTCGGCCCGCGCCGACACCTACGGCAGCGGCGGCGCCGCGATCGGGGGCAAGCCGAAGCGGGATGAGACCCTGCAGCACCCGCGGTGCGTCTTCCAGGTGCTCAAGCGCCACTTCGCCCGCTACACGCCCGAAATGGTCGCGGACGTCTGCGGCCTGCCGGCCGAGCAGTTCCTCGAGATCGCCGAGGCGGTCACCGCCAACTCCGGCCGCGACCGGACGACGGCGTGGGTGTACTCGGTCGGCTGGACGCACCACACGGTCGGCTCGCAGTACATCCGCACGGCGTCGATCCTGCAGACCCTGCTCGGCAACATCGGCCGTCCCGGCGGCGGCATCCTCGCGCTGCGGGGGCACGCCAGCATCCAGGGCTCCACCGACATCCCGACGTTGTTCAACCTGCTGCCCGGCTACATCCCGATGCCGCACGCCCACCAGCACCAGAGCCTCGACGAGTTCGTCGAAGCCGACGCGGGGAAGACCGGGTTCTGGGGCAACATGCGCTCCTACACCGTCAGCCTGCTCAAGTCGTACTGGGGCGAGTCCGCGCAGCCGCACAACGACTTCCGGTTCGGCTACCTGCCCCGGCTGACCGGTGACCACGGCACGTACGCGACCGTGCAGAAGCAGATCGAGGGCGAGTGCAAGGGGTACTTCCTGGTCGGGGAGAACCCGGCGGTCGGCTCGGCCAACGGCAAGTTCCAGCGGCTCGGCCTGGCCAACCTCGACTGGCTCGTCGTGCGCGACCTGCAGATGATCGAGAGCGCGACCTTCTGGAAGGACGGCCCGGAGATCGAGACCGGCGAGCTGAAGCCGGAGGAGGTCGGCACCGAGGTCTTCTTCCTGCCCGCCGCCGCGCACACCGAGAAGGACGGCAGCTTCACCAACACCCAGCGCCTGCTGCAGTGGCACCACAAGGCCGTCGAACCGCCCGGCGACGCCCGCAGCGACCTGTGGTTCTACTACCACCTGGGCCGGCTCATCCGGGAGCGGATCGGCGATGACCCGCGCGACGCACCGATCCGTGACCTGACCTGGAGCTACCCGGTCGAAGGTCCGACCGACGACCCGAGCGCGGAGTCCGTGCTCGCCGAGATCAACGGCCACGGCCAGGACGGCCCGCTCTCGGCGTACACGCAGCTCAAGGACGACGGCTCGACCGCCTGCGGCTGCTGGATCTACTGCGGTGTCCGCGCCGGCGGCAAGAACCAGGCGGCGAACCGGCAGCCGGGCGCCGAGCAGGACTGGATCGCGAACGGCTGGGCCTGGGCGTGGCCGGCGAACCGGCGGATCCTCTACAACCGCGCGTCTGCGGATCCCGACGGAAATCCGTGGAGCGAGCGGAAGAAGCTGCTCAGCTGGGACGCGGACCAGGGCAAGTGGGTCGGGCCGGACGTCCCGGACTTCGAGCCCACGAAGGCGCCGGACCACGTGCCGCCCGAGGGCGCCAAGGCACAGGATGCGCTCGGCGGCCGCGACCCGTTCATCATGCAGACCGACGGCAAAGCGTGGCTGTACGTCCCGGCCGGCCTGGCCGACGGCCCGCTGCCCGCGCACTACGAGCCGTTCGAAAGCCCGGTGGAGAACGCGCTCTACGGCCAGCAGGAGTCGCCGACCCGCCAGACCCTCGTCAGCCCGGCCAACCCGTACAACCCGGCGCGCAGCCCGGTGTACCCGTACGTCTTCACGACCTACCGGCTCACCGAGCACCACACCGCGGGCGGGATGAGCCGGACGCTGCCCTACCTGGCGGAGCTGCAGCCGGAGTTCTTCTGCGAGGTGTCGCCGGCCCTGGCGGCCGAACGCGGACTCGAGCACGGCGGCTGGGCGACGATCATCTCCGCGCGGACGGCGATCGAGGCGCGCGTCCTCGTGACCGACCGCGTGAAGCCGCTGAAGGTCCGCGGCCGGACGATCCACCAGGTCGGCCTGCCCTACCACTGGGGCCCGAACGGCCTCTCCCGCGGCGACTCGGCCAACGACCTCCTGTCGGTCGTGATGGACCCGAACGTGCACATCCAGGAGTCGAAGGCGGCCACCTGTGACATCCGGGCCGGACGGCGCCCGCGCGGCGCCGCTCTACCGGCCATGGTCGAGGAGTACCGGAGGCGAGCCGATGGCTGAGTACGGCACCCAGCCCCGGATGGGGTTCTTCACCGACACGTCGGTGTGCATCGGCTGCAAGGCCTGCGAAGTCGCGTGCAAGGAGTGGAACGGCGTGCCCGAGGCGGGCGGGCTCGACCTCCTGGGCATGTCCTACGACAACACCGGCGCCCTGGGCTCGAACACCTGGCGGCACGTCGCCTTCGTCGAGCAGCCGAAGCCCGCCGAGTCCACTGTGGACCTCGGGATGCCGGACGTCGGCGCGCCGGGGCAGGACGACCCCGGCGTGCGCTGGCTGATGTCGAGCGACGTCTGCAAGCACTGCACGCACGCCGCGTGCCTCGACGTCTGCCCGACCGGCTCGCTGTTCCGCACCGAGTTCGGCACCGTCGTCGTGCAGCAGGACATCTGCAACGGCTGCGGCTACTGCGTGCCGGCGTGCCCCTACGGCGTCATCGAAAAGCGCGAGTCGGACGGCCGGGCCTTCAAGTGCACGCTGTGCTACGACCGGCTCGGCGCGGGCATGGAACCGGCCTGTGCCAAGGCGTGCCCGACCGATTCCATCCAGTTCGGCGAGCTGGACGAACTCCGGGAGCGAGCCGACGAGCGGGTGCGGACGCTGCACGACTCCGGGGTCCCGGAGGCCCGGCTCTACGGCCACGACCCCGAGGACGGCGTCGGCGGCGACGGCGCGTTCTTCCTGCTGCTGGACGAACCGGAGGTCTACGGGCTCCCACCGGATCCGGTGGTCACGACCCGGGACCTGCCCGCGATGTGGCGGCGGGCCACGGTGGCGGCCGTCGGCGCGGCCGCCGTGGTCGTGGCGTCCTTCCTGGGGCGGCGGCGATGAGCCCGCGCCGCGAACGGGCGATGGTCGAGCCCGCCGAGTTCCGCTCCTACTACGGCCGGCCGATCCTCAAGGAACCGGCCTGGAAGCAGCCGGACGTGCCGCTGTACCTGTTCCTCGGCGGCGCGGCGGGCGTGTCGGCGATGACGGCGGCGCTCGCCGACGTCACCGGCCGGGCAGGCCTGGCCCGCGTGGGCCGGCTGGTGGCGTCCGGCGGATCGATCGCCAGCGTCGCCGCGCTGGTCCACGACCTGGGGAAGCCGTTGCGGTTCCTGCACATGCTGCGGGTGCTGAAGCCGACGTCGCCGCTTTCGGTCGGGTCGTGGATCCTCTCGCCGTTCTCGGCGCTGGCCGCGGTGTCGGCGGCGTCCGAGGTGACCGGCCTGCTGCCGCGGATCGGCCGCCTGGCCGGGGCGGGCGCGGGCCTGCTCGGCCCGCCGATGTGCACCTACACCGCGGTGCTGCTGGCGGACACGGCGACACCGTCGTGGCACGAAGCCCACGGCACGCTCCCGGTGCTGTTCGCCGGCAGCGCGCTGACCAGCGGTGCGGGCGCGGCTCTGCTGGCGGCTCCCGCGGGCGAGGTCGGCCCGGCCGTGCGGGCGGGGCTGGCCGGGGCGGTCGCCGAACTGGTGGCCGAGCACCACCTGGAGACCGGGCTGGGCCTGGCGTCGGAGCCGTACCGGACCGGCCGCGCGGGCAAGCTGCTGAAGGCGGCCAAGGCGCTGACCGTGGCCGGCGCGGGGCTTTCCCTGATGGCGCAGCGGAACCGGGCGGCGGGGGTACTGGCCGGAGCGGCGTACCTGGCTTCGGGACTGTGCACGCGGTTCGGCGTCTACGCCGCGGGGGTGGAGTCCGCAAAGGACCCGAAGTACGTCGTGATCCCGCAGCGGGAGCGGATCGCGCGGCGGTCGGAAGGACGCTGAGACGACGAACTGCCGCACCCCGGACTCCGGGGTGCGGCAGCGGCAGGACGGGTCAGTTCTTGTCCTTGACGCCCTTCACGGCATCCTTGATCTTCTCGCCGGCCTGCTTGAGCGAGCCCTTGGCCTGCTCGGACTTGCCCTCGGCCTGCCACTGCTCGTTGCCCGTGGCGTCGCCGACGGCTTCCTTCGCGCGGCCCTTGAGCTCTTCGCCCTTGTTCTCGAACTTGTCGTTCATGGGGGTGCACCTTCCGTTGCGGCGACATTTCCGGATCGGCCAGTCGCCAAAAGGGCCTTGTCTCCCGATTACCCACTCGCCGGGCGCGTACACATCACAACCAGACGAGCGCCGTGAGGACCGTCACGCCGGCCAGGAGCCACGCGACGTAGTCCCCGACGTGGCCCGAATGGCCGTGGTGCAGCACTTTCAGCGCCGCCCGGACCGGCCGCGGCCAGGACGGCAGCCGGTGGGGCCAGAGGGCCCCCGCGGCGATGCCGAGCGCCAGCAGCACCGTGATCCCGCCGAACAGCAGCCCGGACGACGTCCACTCCGCCGTGACCGGCGGCAGGTATCCGGAAGAACCGGCCGCGGGCAGGACGTCGTGCAGGTAACCGCCGCGGTCGGCTTCCTGCCGCCCGGCGTTGACGGCGGCTTCGCGCAGCCAAGGGACGGTGCCGACGGCGAGCGCGGCGGCCAGCACCGCGACGATCGCGCCGGTCATCGTCGCCGGGGTGCGCTCGATGCGGCTGCCCGTCTCGGGTTCCTCGTCCGTCCCGGCGGTCCGGTCGCCGTCGTCCCGGCGCGGCGGCCGGCCCAGTCCGAAGTAGACACCCAGGCCGGCGCGCAGCACCGCGGCCGCCGTCACCGCGCTGACGGCCACGAACACCGCCACCAGCCAGCCGTACCCGGTGTGCTCGAGCGCGTGTTCCGCGACGCCCTTGCCGAACGCGACGCCGAACGGCGGCAGCCCGGCCAGCACCAGCGCCGCCAGCAGGAACAGCCCGCCTTCGAGGCGCGAATGGCCGCACTTGCCGAACAGCTCGTCCTCGTCGACGCTGCCGTAGCGGTCCTTGAGGATCCCGGCGAGCAGGAACAGCGCCGCCTTGGCGCCGGCGTGCCCGGCCACCGCCAGCACGAACCCCGTGCTCGCCCCGCCGTCGGCGGCGGCCAGACCGCACAGGAACAACCCGGTGTGCGCGATGGTCGAATAGGCCAGCAACCGTTTCAGGTGGCGCTGGGTGAAGCACAGGACGGCGCCGAGCACCGCGCTGCCGATCCCGAGCACCAGCAGCACCCGGGCGAGCGCGCCGTCGTCGAGCACACCGCCGAACACCGTGCGCCGCACCCGCAGGACGCCGTAGACACCCAGCTCGACCATGACGCCGGAGAAGAGCACGCAGACCGGCGTCGGCGCGACCGCGTGCGCGTCGGCGAGCCAGAAGTGGAACGGCACCGCGGCCGCCTTGACCAGCAGGCCGGTGCAGACGAGCACGAACGCGGCGAGCACCAGCGCGTCCGCGGGCTTGCCGTCGAGGGCGACGCCCAGCTGGGCCAGCCCGAGCTGCCCGCCGCGCGCGTAGAGCAGGCCGATGCCCATCAGCGTGAAGTACGCGCCGAGGGAGTTCACGACGCCGAAGTTCAGCGCGCCCTGGACGGAGTCGGCCTCCTCGACGCGGTACCCGGTGAGCGCGTAGGCGACCCCGCTCATCAGCTCGAAGAACACGAACAGGGTGAACAGGTCCCCGGTGAGCAGGAAACCGAGCATGCCGGTGAGGAACAGCAGCATCATCGCGTGGTAGCGGGCTTCGACCGCCTCGAAGTAGTGCCAGCTGTAGACCAGCGCGCACGTCGTCAGGAACGACGCCAGCAGCGCGAGCGTGGTGTTGAGGCCGTCGGCGGCCATGACGATGCCGAGCGACCGCGTGCCTTCGGGTTCGTGCCTGCCGAGCCAGCTGACCACCCGGCCGTGCTGGACGCCCACGAGCAGCACCGCGGTCAGCACGGTGACGGTCAGCGCCGCGGCGGTCGCGATGACGTCGGCCACCACGCGTGGCAGCTTCGGCCCCAGGCCGAGCAGCACGCACGCGGCCGCCAGCGGCAGGGCGACGACGAGGGCCGGGAGCGCGGACATCGCCTCAGCCGCGCAGCGCGCGCAGCTCGTCGGGATCCACGGTCCCGTGACGCTTCGAGATCTGGATGGTCAGGCCGAGCAGCAGTGCGGTGATCGTCGCCGACACGACGATGTCGGTCAGCGTCATCGCCTGCACCATCGGGTCGACCACGGGCCGGCGCTGGTCCTGGACGACGATCGGCGCGCCGGCCCGGTCCTGGTAGCCGATGCCGAGCAGCAGCACGTACGTCCCGGCCTGCGCCACCGAGAGCGAGACGACGGTGTGCACGAGGTGGCGGCTGCGCACGATCCCGATCGCGCCGATCAGCAGCAGCCACCCGGCCACGCCGTAGCAGGCCATGCCGATCACGGGTCCTCCTCCCGGATCAGGCCCTGGCCGAGGAACCGGGCCAGCAGGACCACCAGCCCGGCGGCGACCTCGATCCCGATCAGGACGCTCAGCACCGGCACGGTGCCGGCCGACAGCAGCGAGCCGAACTCGCCCTTCGGCAGCACGTTGGCCAGGAACGCGCCCCCGATGACCAGGCCGGCGAGCCCGGCGACGACGTACAGCCCGGTCGCCGCCGCCTCGGCGTACTCGCACCAGTCGATCGGGCGCAGCCGCTTGAGCGCCGGGTAGCTGCCGGAGATGTAGAGCAGGTGCCAGCCGGTGGCCAGCACGACCCCGCCCTGGAAGCCGCCGCCCGGGGTGAGGTGGCCGTGCACGACGACGTCGATGCCGAGCAGCAGCGTCACCGGCAGCATGAGGTAGCCGGCGAGCTTGACCACCGGCATGACGTAGCCGCGCTGGGGCTCGATCCGCTCCCGTTCCGCCGGGGACGGTTGCAGCAGCGACAGGGTGCCCACGACGGCCGCCGCGACGATGGTCTCCTCGCCCAGGGTGTCCAGCGCCCGCAGGTCGAAGTTGACCGACGACACGAGGTTCGGCGTCGCGCGCGCGATCGCGGCGGGCAGGGCGAGGTCGCGGTAGAGGTGCAGGGTGCCGCCGAACTCGGGCATCCGGAGGAAGGCCGTCACGAGCAGCACGGCCACGCCGAGCGCGCCGGCCGCGCACAGCCACGTCCGGGCCCGCAGCGTCATCGCCCGCCCACCTTCCGGATCGTGAGCAGCACGAGCAGCGGCACCACGGCCGAGCCGACGGCCAGTTCCGAGAGGGCGACGTCCGGCGCCTGGAGCGCGACGAACAGCAGGGCCAGGCACAGGCTGAACAGCGAAAGCGTGATCGCCTGGCGGCGCGGGTCCGGGGTGGCCACCACCGCGAACCCCGCGACGGCGACGAACGCGAGGGCGACGAGCAGCACGATCGTCGTCACGACGGCAGGTCCTCGTCGATCGCGCCCCGCCGCTGCGCCTCGACGCGCCCGGCGGCCGACTGCAGCACCGGGCCGGTCACCGCGAGCAGCACGACGGTGAGCAGGATGGCTCCCGACCCGAGGGACCAGCCGTTCGCCACGGCCAGCCCGATCCCGACGAGCGGCGCGCCCAGCGTGGTGACCGGGGCGAGCAGGTGCAGCCGGGTGAGCAGGGTCCGCGCCCGCAGCATCGCCAGCGCCGAGACCACGACGACGGCGACACCGGCGAAGACGAGGACCTGCGCGACGACCGTCATTCCGTCGTCCCCAGCAGCCGGATGAACAGCAGCGTGCCGGCGAAGGCCAGCACGGTCAGCGTCAGGGGGAGGATCACCGCGCTGGACGGGCCGTAGGCCTGCACGAGCAGGAGCAGCGTGAGCACGGTGACCGGGCCGGCGAGCTGCAGCCCGGCGAGGCGCCCGACGGCGTCACCGCGCGCGGCGAGCCACAGCGCGGGGCCGAGGCCGCCCGCCATGAGCAGGACGGCGGCGACCAGCCAGCCGGTCACCGGCGCACCTCGCCGAGCAGGCGCGACTCACCCTCGAGCAGCCGGTGGACGACCAGGTCGCGGTGGTCCGGGGGAGAGGCGACGACCATCGTCCCAGGCGTGCTGCCGACGACGACGGCCGCGCAGGCCGCCCTGGCCTCGTGCACCGCGCCGGGTTCGTCGGGCAGCCGGGTGGTGTCGAACCGGCCCGCATCCGGGTGTCGCACCGCCTCGACCAGGGCGCGGCCGGATTCGCGGACCGCCGCCCCGGGGACCGCGAGCAGCCATCGGAGCCAGCGCGCCTTCGGCCGCCAGGCACCGCCGACGGCCCGGCGCGCGGCGCGGGCGGCGAACGCGCACGGCAGCGCCGCGACGGCCGCGGCCACGATCTCCGGCAGCGACGGCGTCGACAGCGTCAGGACCCACAGGCCGGTCAGGCCGAACCACCAGGGCAGCACCTCGGATGTCACCCGCACGCCGGGCGGGGTACCCCGCGGCCGGGCTCGCCAACCGGGCTCAGCGGGCCGGCAGGTGGCCGCCCATCCGCTCGATCCGGTGGATGGCCGGTTCCGCGAGGATGCCGTGGACCAGCACCGACACGGCGACGGCGAGCGCGCCGACCCGCCACAGCACGTCGTGCTGCGCCACCGGCAGCCGGTTGAGCGCGTAGGCGAGGTAGTAGAGCGTGCCGATGCCCCGGACGCCGAAGAACGCGATCGCCAGCGTCCCCGGCCGTCCGGCCGAGGACCCGAGCAGCGAAACCCAGCCGACCACGGGCCGCACCACCAGCACCGCGACCACCGCGATCACCACCTCCAGCGGGCGGAGGCCGAGCAGCAGCCCGTCGCCCATGGCCAGGCCCAGTCCGAGCAGGGCGAGCGGCACGAAGAGCCGTTCGAGCTGGTGGCCGAAGGCGTGCAGGACGCCGTGGTAGTCGTGCTCGCGCTCCTGCTTGCGGATCACGACCGCGGCGACGAACACGGCGACGAACCCGTTGCCGTGGGCCAGTTCCGCCAGCGCGTACGGCAGGAAGGCCAGGGCCAGCAGGACCAGGCCGTCGCCGTACTCGGCGAGGCGCAGCCGGTCCGACGTCGTGTGGAAGATCGCCCAGCCGAGCCCGCGCCCGGCGACCAGGCCGAGCACCGCGCCGGTCACGACCGGCAGCAGCAGGTCCACGAGCACCCAGGAGAAGTCCAGGTGCGGCCGCAGGCCCGCCATCGCCAGGCCGAGCAGGACGAACGGCATGGCCAGTCCGTCGTTGAGCCCCGCCTCGGTGGTCAGCGTGAAGCGGATTTCGTTGTCCCGGGCGAGGTCCGGCTCGACGTCCGGGTGCGGCACGCCGACGTCCCCCGCCAGCACCGGGTCGGTCGGGGCCAGCGCCGCGGCCAGCAGCAGCGCCACGCCCGGTGTCAGCGCGAGCCACCAGGACCCGAGCGCGGCGATCGCCAGGATCGACAGCGGCATGGTCAGCGCGAGCAGCCGCCAGGTGGAACCCCAGCGTTTCAGGCCGAACGGGCGGTCGACGGACAGGCCGGCCCCGGCCAGCGCGACGAGGATGCCGAGCTGGGTGAAGGATTCGACGCCTTGCAGGTGGGCGGCGGGATCGCTCCAGCCGCCGCCGTAGGGCGCGGGCAGCGGCAGCAGGCCGAACACGATCCCGGCGATCAGCATCACCAGCGGCACCGAGAACGGCCGGTCGGCCACGAGTTTCGGCACGATCGCCGCGGCGAGGGCGAGCAGGCCCGCCACGCCGAACAGCACCGTCAACGACGACAAGGTTCCCTCCTGCCCGCTCGTGCCGTGCCGCCCGGGCGGGAGGTCCGTGCGCGGTCCGGCCGAGCGTGAGCCGGTTCCGCCGATGCCCCAGCCCGGCCGGATGCGGGTAGCGTGACCGGGAGGTGGCGTCGCGCCCCGGGTTCCCGCTGTGCGCGCGGCGAAACCGGTGAGGAGGCGGCGTGACGGCGGCGAACGGGGTCGGGCGGCCCTGCCGGTTCTGCGGAACGGTCCACGGCCCGCGGGTCCCCGGCAAGGCCGGGCCGATCTGCGTCGAGTGCGTGCGCGCCGGGCTGCGGGTGGCGCGGGACGGCGCCGACCGGGAAACCCCGGGCGGGGACGTGCTGGCCGCGGTGACGTCACCGCTGGCCGCGGTCTGCGAGTTCTGCGGCCGCCGCGAGCGCCGGACGTTCCTCGGCCTGCGACGGCCGCTGCTGCGCGTCACCTCCGCCCAGCGGGACGCCGTGATCTGCGTCGACTGCCTGGACCACGCGGGCGACGTGCTGAACCTCGCGCTGCGGCACTGACCGCGTTTCCCGCTCGGCGGTCTCGGGTAGCCGCACGTCCATGACGTCCACTCAGGGGAAACTCACGCGCCCGGCGACCGCTTCGGTGGCCGACACCCTCCGGGTCGCGCTGGAGGTGGCGTTGCCCACGCTGGCCGTCGGAGTGATCAAGCGCCGTCCCCGGGTGCTGGCCGTGGCCGGCAAGCTGCACGTCGACCGCGCCGGCGTGAAACTGCTGACGCGGTTGCGGGAGAAGCATGACGGGCACCCGCTCAAGCTGCGCGTGCCCGGCCGGTCGGTCGGGCTGGCCCTCGCGAGCGAGGACGTGGGGACGGTGCTCGCCGGCGCGCCGACGCCGTTCAGTCCGTCCACAGTGGAGAAACGAGCCGCGCTGGGTCACTTCCAGCCGCACGGCGTGCTGATCTCGGACGCGCACGACCGCCGTCCGCGACGCCGTTTCAATGAAACCGTGCTCGAGCCGGGGCGTCCGCTGCACGAGCTCGCGACCCCGTTCGCCCGTGCGATCGCGGACGAAGCCGCCGTCCTGCTGAGCGAGGTGACGCACGACGGCGAGCTGAGCTGGGCCGCCTTCGACGTCGCGTGGTGGCGGCTGGTCCGGACGGTCGTGCTCGGTCCGGGGGCCCGCGACGACGACACGCTCCTCGGCCTGCTGGAGCGGCTGCGGCTCGACGCGAACTGGGCGTACCTGCACCCGCGGCGCGAGAAGCTGCGGGAGCGGTTCCGCGCCCGCTTGACCGAGCACCTCGGTCGCGCCGAAGCCGGCAGCCTGGCAGCAGTGATCGCCGAAGCCGGCGACGACGGCACCGCGGCCGACCAGGTGGCGCACTGGCTGTTCGCGTTCGACGCGGCGGGCATGGCGACGTTCCGCACCCTGGCGCTGCTCGCGACCCACCCGGCGGCGCTGGAGCGCGTCCGCGCCGGCCTCGACGGCTTCGACCCCGCCGAGCCGGACCAGCTGGGCTACCTGCGGGCCTGCGTGCTGGAATCGGTCCGCCTGTGGCCGACGACGCCGATGCTGCTGCGCGAGACGACGGAGGAGACGTCGTGGGGTCCCGCGGGCACCACGGTGCTGATCTTCACGCCGTTCTTCCACCGCGACGCGGCGTTGCCCTATGCCGACCGCTTCGACCCGGACATCTGGCTCGACGGCCGGGCGGCCGCGAATCCGGCGCTGGTCCCGTTCAGCGCGGGCCCGGCGGTCTGCCCGGGCCGTGACCTGGTCCAGTTCTGCGCGAGCACGATGCTCGCGAACCTGCTGCGGCAGCACGGTTTCGAGCAGGCGACGGGTCCGGTGCCGGCTCCGGAGCGCCCGCTCCCGGCCGGCCTGGACAACTTCCACCTCAGGTTCCGGCTCCTCCCGGACTGAAGCGCCCCAATGCGGCCTTGGGTGCGTCTGACGCACCCAAGGTGGCCTTCGGTGCGTCAGACGCACCGAAGGTCACCTTGAGGCGCTTTCAGCGGGTCACGCGGTGGCGGTGAAGACGTACGAACCCGCGGGCACGAAGTACGAGCCCGCCGACGACGGCACCGCTTCCGGCGGCGCGACGACCGAGCCCGGCTGGGACGTCGGCACCTGCACCGTCGCCGAAGCGCCGGCCGGGACCGTCACCCGCAGCGTCAGCTTCCCGGCCGAGATCGACCAGTCGCTGACCGCCCCGCCGTACGGTGTCTCGTACGCCGACTTCGCCGACGTCAACCCGCCGCCCGGGCGCGGTGCCACCAGCAGTGACGCGTAGCCCGGGGACGCCGGGGAAAGCCCGCCGACCGAGCGGTACAGGAAGTCGCCCACCGAGCCGAGGCCGTAGTGGTTGAACGAGTTCATCCCGGGGTCGTTGAACGACCCGTCCGGCTTGATCCCGTCCCAGCGCTCCCAGATCGTCGTCGCGCCGTGGCCGATCATGTAGCCCCAGCCGGGGAAGCCCGGCTGCAGCAGCACCTGGTACGCGACGTCCGCGTGGCCGTGCGCGGCCAGCACCGGCAGCAGGTTCTCGACGCCGAGGAACCCGACGCTCAGGTGCCCGCCCGAAGCAGCGACCTTCGCGGCCAGCTTGTCCGCCGCCGGCTGGACGCGGGACGCCGGCAGCAACCCGAACGCCAGCGCGAGGACGTACCCGGTCTGCGTGTTCGCGCCGACCGTGCCGTCCGCCTGCGTGAACCGGTTCGTGAACGCGGTCCCGATCTGGTCGGCGAGCGTCCCGTACTTCGTCGCCTCGGCGGTGTGCCCGGTGGCCGCGGCCATCCGCGACACCAGCCGGGACGACCACGCGAAGAACGCCGTCGAGATCAGGTCCTGCGCGGTGTTGTCGTTGACGTTGAGCCAGTCGCCGTAGGTCTGGTGATCGCGGATCAGGTCGGCACCCGACGTCGAGCGCAGGTATTCGACCCACTTGACCATGGCGGCGAAGTGCTCGGTGATCACGTCCGTGTCGCCGTACCGCTGCCACAGGGTGTAGGGCACGATGACGCCCGCGTCGCCCCAGCCCGCCGTGCCCGAGCCGTCGAGCACGCCCGGCGCGACGTCGGTGAACGAGCCGTCGGCGTGCTGGGCGTCGACCAGGTCGTCGCTGAACTTGCCGAGGAAGTTCGCCACGTCGAGGTTGAACGTCGAGGTGCCGGCGAAGATCCCGATGTCACCGGTCCAGCCGAGCCGCTCGTCGCGCTGCGGGCAGTCGCTCGGCACGGACAGCATGTTCGAGCGCTCACCCCACAGGATGTTGTGCTGCAGCTGGTTCACCAGCGCGTTCGACGTCGTGAACGTGCCGGTCTGCGCGCCGGACGTCCACATCGCCCGGCCGGTCAGCGTCGCCGCCGTCGGAGCCGACGGGAGGCCGGTCAGCTCGACGTACCGGTAGCCGTGCACGGTGAACCGCGGCTCGTACGTCTCCGGGCCGCCGGTGCCCGCCAGGGTGAACCGGTCGGTCGCCTGGGCCGCGCGCAGGTTCGTCGTGTAGATCGTGCCGTCGGGGTTGAGCACCTCGGCGTGCCGCATGGTGACCGTGGTGCCGGCCGGCCCGGTCACCGACAGCTTGTTCCAGCCGCTGAAGTTCTGGCCCAGGTCGGCCACCCAGACCCCCGGCTTCGGCTGGGTCCACGCGACGGGCTTGAACTCCTGCTGCACCGTGACGCCGTTGTCCACCTGGGACACCAGGTTCGGCTTGGCGCCGGTCTTGACGCGGGGTGCCGCCCAGCTTCGGTCGTCGAAGCCGGGGCGGTCCCAGCCCGTCGCGAGCCGCGCGTCGTACGTTTCACCCTGGTAGAGGTCGTCCGCGCGAATCGCGCCGTCACCGGCCTTCCAGCTGCCGTCGGTGGCGACCGTGGCGGTCGTGCCGTCGGTGAACGTCAGCTTCAGCTGCGCCGAGTACCACGGCTCGGTGCCGTACTTCTGGCTGCCGGCGATGCCGATGCTCCCGGAGTACCAGCCGTTGCCGACCATCGCGCCGAGGACGTTCTCGCCGGCGCGGATCTGGCCGGTGACGTCGGAAACGCGGTACTGCAGGCGTTTCGTGTAGTCGGTCCAGCCCGGGGCCAGGACCTCGCCGCCGACCTTGGCGCCGTTGAGGTGGGTCTCCTGCAGGCCGAGCGCGGTGGTGAGCAGCCGCGCGCTCGCGACCGGCTTCGAGACCGTGAAGGTCTTGCGCAGCAGGGGAGCGGGCGCGCTCACGGCGACGTTCGCGCCCCACGGCCCGGTGCCGTACGCGGTCAGTGCCCGCGCCGCCGGCCAGGAGCTGTCGTCGAACCCGCGCTGCTGCCAGCCGTCCGGGCCGGTCTGGCTCGCCTTCCACGTGCCGTCGGTGCCGACGGTGGGTCCACCTTGGACGGTCAGCTTCGCGATCATCCCGGCCGGGCTCTGTGTGGTGTTCTCCGCGCTGACGGCGATCGTGTTCGGCCCGGCGGTCAGCAGGCCGCCGACGTCGACGACGGCGGCCGTCTTCCATGAGTCGGTGACGCGCGGGGAGTCACTGACCTTGGTGCCGTTCACCCAGACCGTGGCGGTGTCGTCCCCGGTCACGACCAGGGTGGCCTTCGACGGCGCGGCGGCCAGATCGAGCGACTTCCGGAAGAACCGGGTGGCCGGCGGCACGCCGCCGAGCGGATCGCCCTCGGGGTACCAGAGCCAGCTCGCACCGGCGAGGTCCGGGCCCGCCGTGGCGCGGCCGAGGAAGGCGCCGGTCCATTCGGCCGCCGGGTCGCGCAACGCGGTTTCGAAGCGCTGCACCGGGCTCCAGCCACTGATCCGGCCCTGGGCGTCCCAGACGCGGACCTTCCAGGTGTAGGCGGTCAGCGAGGTCAGCGCCGGACCGCCGTAGGCGACGTCGGCCTGCTGCGCGGAGGGGACGCGGCCGCTGTCCCAGACGTCGGTGCCGCCGGTGGACACCAGCAGCTGGTAGGCCGACTGCCGCTGCTGCGAGGTGGCCGACGCGAGCTTCCAGCCGAACCGGGCCTGGGCCGGATCGACGCCGAGGGGGTTCACCCGCTGCCCGACCGTGGCGCTCGCGACCGAAAGCGGCGTCTTGGCCGAGCCGTTCGGGGTGCTGACGCCGCTGCCCCACGGCGCGGCGCCGTACGTGCCGAGATCGGCAGCCGCGGCCCAGGTTCCATCGGCGAAGCCGGGTTGTTCCCAGCCGTCCGGCGCGCTCGTCGCGCTCTTCCAGCCGGCGCCGGTGGCCAGGTCGGTGGTGCCCGACGCCGTCGTCACGCGCAGCCGCCCGAGCAGGCCGGCCGGCCCGCCGGCGTTGCGGACGGCGACGGCGAGGGTGTTGGCACCGGGCGCCAGGGCGGGCCGCAGGTCCACGGGCAGCGCCGTCCGCCACGAGTCGGTGGTGCGGGCCGAGGAAGCCAGGGGCTTCCCGTTGAGCCAGACGTCGACGGTGTCGTCGCCGGTCACGACGAGCTGGGCGTCGCTGACCGCGCCGGCGGGCGCGGTGAACGTCGTGCGGAAGTAGCGGGTCGCGGCCGGCGCGCCGACCCGGGCGTCGCCTTCCGGGTACCAGATCCAGTGCGCACCGGCCAGGTCGACCGGTGGGGCCGCCCCGGCCGGGGGAACCGAGGCGGCGGACAGGACCAGGATCGCGGCGAGCGTGGTGGTGGTCGCGCGCCAGAGTTTCGAGGGCAGCATGCGGGCTCCCTTGCGGCGGGGATGGGGCAGCGGTACTTAAAACGTTTCAATACAGCGTGATACGTGACTGTAATCACGAACTCACACGTTGGCAATACTCCACCGGGACGCACGCCTGGTGAATCGCTTCGACGACCGCCGGGAATCCTGAATCGTTTTATGATCGACCCGAGCCCGATTCGCGGCAAATCGGAGCGTTGACGAACCGCGGGCGGAGTTGCATAGTGCCCGTGGTAACGCTCACATCTTCGGGTCCCGCTCTGGAGGCTTTTATGTCTCAACGTCGAGACAGAAAAAATGTTAGCGCTAACAGTCGATCAAGGATGGCGCTCGCTTTCGCCGGTGCCGCGGTGGTGGCGCTCGCGAGCGTCACGACGGCGTCGACGGCTTCGGCCGCCGCGTCGCTGCCGTGCGACATCTACGGCGCGGCGGGCACGGCCTGCGTCGCCGCGCACAGCACCACGCGAGCCCTCTACGGCACCTACAACGGGCCGCTGTACCAGGTCCAGCGCGCCTCGGACGGCGCGAAGACGAACATCGGCCTGCTGGCGGCCGGCGGCTACGCGAACGCCGCGGCCCAGGACTCCTTCTGCGCCGGGACGACCTGCCTGATCACCGTGATCTACGACCAGTCCCCGCGGCACAACGACCTGACGATCGAGGGCCCCGGCGGCGCCGGGGACCAGGACACCGGCGTCCCGGCGGACGCCCTGCCGGTGACCGCCGGCGGCCACCAGGTCTACGGCGCCTCGTTCTCCGGCCGGATGGGCTACCGCGACAACACCACGACCGGCGTCGCCAAGAACGGCCAGCCCGAGGGCATGTACATGATCACCTCGGGTACGCACGTCAACGGCGCCTGCTGCTTCGACTACGGCAACGCCGAGACGAACAACCAGGACACCGGCAACGGTCACATGGACGCCCTCAACTTCGGCACCGAGTGCTGGTTCCAGCCCTGCTACGGCGCGGGTCCCTGGGTGCAGGCCGACCTGGAGAACGGGCTGTTCCAGTCCAGTGCGGGCGGGAGCCAGAACACCGCGAACACCGGCGTCACGGCGCCGTTCGTGACCGCCCTGCTGAAGAACAACGGCCAGAACTTCTTCGCGCTCAAGGACGGCAACGCGCAGTCCGGCGGCTTGCGGACGACCTATTCCGGCCCGGAACCGACGCGCGCCGGCTATGCGCCGATGCACCAGGAGGGCGCGATCGTCCTGGGCACCGGTGGGGACAACAGCAACGGCTCGATCGGGTCGTTCTTCGAAGGCGTGATGACCGCCGGGCTGCCGACCGACGCGGCGGACAACGCGGTCCAGGCGAACGTCGTCTCCGTCGGCTACGGCGGCCCGACCGGGTCGACCGGCACCCTGAACCCCGGCTCGGAGATCTCCGTGCGCGCGACCACCGCGTGCTGCACCGGTGACTACCTCCGTCACCAGAACGACAACGCGGTGATCTCGCCCGTCAGCTCCACTTTGGACAAAAACGACGCCACCTGGATCGTCCGCAAGGGACTGGCGGACGCCTCCTGCGTGTCGTTCGAGTCGCGGAACTACCCCGGGGACTTCCTGCGCCACTTCGACTTCCAGGTCCACCGGCAGCCGATGGACGGCAGCGCGGCGTTCCGCGCGGACGCGACGTTCTGCCCGGTCGCCGGGAAGAACGGGCAGGGCACGTCGTTCCGCTCGTACAACTACTCCGGGAAGTACCTGCGGCACTACGACAACACCGTCTACATCGCCGACACCAGCGGCGCCCACGCCTGGGACGCCGCCGGTTCGTACAACGACGACGTCAGCTGGGTGATCGCTCAGCCCTGGGCGCCCTGACGCCGCTTCCGCACCCGCAGGACCACGGTGACCGCCGCCGCGCCCAGCAGGACCAGGGCGACCGGCAGCGCCGTGGGCAGCCACGGCCAGGCCCGGCCTTCGAAGACGACGCGATCGGTGGGCAGCTCCAGGACCTTCGCGGTCCAGCGCGCGGTCGCGACGTCCGTGTGGCGCGAGAGCGCGTTCACCGCGCTGTCGTACGCGAAGCCGGGCCGGTCGTGGACGTACTCCGGAGCCGGGACGCCGGGCGGGGCGGGCACGCCGCGCGCGGCGCCCGGAACGAGCAGCCGGTCGAGGTCCGCGCCGGCGAGCGCCGCCCGGGGCACGAAGGTCAGGCCGTGCCGGGACCGGATCGGGGTGCCGTCGGTGCTCACGGCGAGCGTGCGCGAGGACAGCGACTGGCCTTCGGTGTCGAACACCGACGCGAGCTCGATCTCGCCGACGCCGTTCGAGAGCAGGACCCCGATCCGGTCCGGGTTCCAGCGGAAGGCCGCGTTGACGATCGCGGCCGCGTCCGGCATCGACGCCGGCGGGTGCACCGGGACCGTGGTGCCGTAGCGCTGCCACCCGATCGCCTTCGCGGCGTCGGCCGCCACCGCGCGGCCGGCCAGCCGCTCCACCCAGTGCAGCGTCCCGTCGATGCCGGACAGGATCCCGGCGGTGGTGACGACGTCGCCGTCGTCGACGAACCGCTGGTCGCGAACCCAGTGCACGGCCGGGTAGTCGGCTTCCCAGGCCTCGAGCTTCAGCCAGTGCGCGGTGGCCGGCCGGCCGTCGAGCAGGCCGGCGGAGGCGAGCACCCCGCCGCCGTTGCAGACGCTCAGCAGCTTCGCGCCGTGGGCGGCCTGGGCACGCAGCCACGCCTTGACCGGCTCGGTGCTCGCCTCGCCGACGTCCGGCAGCGCGGGCACGACGACCAGGTCCGGCGCCTTCGGGCCGAGCAGGGCGGCGAGATCGTCGAAACTCAGGTCGGGCATCAGGTCGAGGCCGCCGGTCAGCGGTTTCGGCTCCCGCTTCGACGCGACGGCGTAGACGTTGAACCGGCCGGTCGCGGCGAGGATCTCGTACGGCGCGAGCGTGTCGGAGACGACGGCCCCCCGGTCGCCGACCACGATCACCGCGGTCGGCTTGGCCGGGTCGTGGGCGGGCGGCGCCGCGGCGGGCACCGGCCGGTCCGGGCCGGGGGAGTAGAGCGCCCCGAACGCCGACAGGGCGGAGACGGTCGCGCCGATGGCCGGGACGGCGAGCACGGCGACGACCAGCGCGAGCCACTTCAGGACGGTGCGCATGTCAGTGCCAGTACTCGGCGCGGCGCCACACCATGGCGGTGAGCATCAACGGGAACATGATCACGTGCCCGGCGATCATCAGGGTGCCGCCGCCGATCGCCCCGAGCCAGAACGGCACGAGCAGCGCGACGAACGGCAGGTACATGGCGGCGGCCATCTCGATGATCCGCGGCCACGAGTGCCGGCGCAGCAGCATGGCCGCGGTCATGGCGACGGTCATGTTCGTGGCCATCACGAGCGCGTCGACGTCGGCGCGCTCCAGCCACGACGACGGCCACAGCGGGTGCAGCGCGACCATGCCGACGAGCATGGCGGCGACCATCTCGACGTAGTGCCCGGTGAACCGGGCGAGCTTGCGGGCGGTGGTCCGGGGTGGTGCGGCGGTGGTGGTCATTTCGGGTTCCCTCCAGTGCGGTTTCGCTCCTGGACGAGAATCCCGGGTGCCGGCCGTGCGGGGACGTGCCGGAAGTCATGACCGGGGTCATGTGACCGCTCAGAGCAGGCCGAGGTCCCGGGCCCGCAGGGCGGCTCGGGTGCGGTCCCGGGCGCCGAGCTTCCCCAGCAGGTTCGTCACGTGGTTCTTCACCGTGCCCTCGGCGAGGAACAGCTTCGCGGCGATCTCGCGGTTGCTGCGGCCGTCGGCGAGCAGGCGCAGCACTTCCCGCTCCCGCTCTGACAGCGGCACCACCAGCGGCTGCGGACGAGGCTCCGGCGCGTCGGGCAGCTGGGCGAACCGCGCGACCACCTTCGCGGCCACGGACGGCTGCAGCACCGACTCGCCGCGCGCGGCCGCCAGCACCGCCTCGATCAACCGGGCCGACGAGACGTCCTTGAGCAGGTAGCCGACCGCGCCCGCGCGCAACGCCGCGAAGACGTCTTCGTCGTCGTCGAACGTCGTCAGCGCGATGACCTGCACGGACGGGTGTTCCAGACGCAGCAGGCGGGTCGCGGCGACGCCGTCGAGGACCGGCATGCGCAGGTCCATCAGGACGACGTCCGGTCGCACGGAAGCGACCCCGCTCAGCGCTTCCTCGCCGTTGCCCGCCTCGCCGACGACGTCGATGCCGTCGTGGGTGGCCAGCAGGGTGGCCAGGGCTTCGCGGAACAGCGCCTGGTCGTCGACGAGCAGGACGCGGACCGGTGTCATCCCGGGACCTCCATGCTCAGCGCGCTGCCCTCGCCGGGCGCCGAGGTGAAGTCGAGCTTGCCACCCAGCTGCTCGGCGCGTTCCCGCAGCCCCAGCAGCCCGAAACCGGGGGAGGTGCCGCCGTCGCTGCCGGCGCCGTCGTCGCGGACCACGACCCGGACCGATGCGTCGGCGTAGTCCAGGGCCAGCTCGACGCGGTCCGCGCCCGCGTGCTTGCGGACGTTCGTCAGCCCTTCCTGCGCCGCGCGGAACAGCGCCTCCCGGTGCTCTTCCGGCAGCGGCCGCTCGGCACCGGACACCGTGAGACCGGCCGGGACACCCGCTTCCGAGACCAGTGCCCGCAACGCGTCCGGCAGCGGCGTCGACCGCGGTTCGCGCAACGCCTTCACCGAGCGGCGCACCTCGGAAAGCGCGTTCTCGGCCTGCTCCTGCGCCTTCGCGAGGACCTCGTCGGCCTTGCCCGGGTCGGTCGGCAGCACCGCGCGGGCGGCCTTGACCTGCATCTGGACGACGGTGAGGGAGTGCCCGAGCCCATCGTGGATGTCGCGTGCGACGCGGTTGCGCTCCTGCGCCGTCGCCAGCCGTTCGGCCTGGGTGGCGTAGTCGCGCAGCTTTTCGTGCGCTTCGGCGAGTTCGCCGCGCGAGCGCTGTTCGCGCAGCAGCAGCTCGGTGATGACGGCCGCGAACAGCACCGAAACCAGCGTTCCGAGGCCTTCCCGCAGGCCTGCGCCCAGCGACATCCCGAGGTGCACGAGCGGCACCACGGCGATGACGAGCGCGATCACCGGCAGCGGCAGGCGCAGCAGCACGCACTGGCTGACCAGCACGACGAGGAACAGCGTGGCCCCGACGCCGGCGCTGATGGTGAACGTCACGAAGGCCAGCGGCAGCTGGACACCGACGTAGGCGGCCCGCCACGCCCACTCGTCACGGGTGCGCACCCAGCCGAAGCCCGCCGTCGCGATCACCGCGAAGACCGCGCCGAGCACCAAGGCGAGCACGGGCTCCCCGGAGCCGAGGACCCCGAGCACGATCGAGAGGAAGGCGCCGCAGGTCAGCACCCCGAGGGCCCGGTTCATGGGGTCACTCTGGGGCGTTCGGCGCCCGCGGTCAACCACTTCGCTCACGCGGCCGTCCGGCGCCCGGCCACTTACGCTGGGAACGACGGCGAAGCCGAGAGGGGAGTCCGACATCGATGTCAGTCCTCTGGGGCGTGTCCTTCGACGCCACCGCGTTGTCCGGGGTCGTGGTCGAGTTCCTCAAGACGGCGCGCCGGTTCGCCGGGCACCGCGTCCACCTCGACCTGGGTTACGAGATCAAGGCCGACAAGGGCGCCTTCTTCCGCCCCTACCGCGACGAAGCCGGGCTGCTGCCCGGCTGGGTCACGCTCGACCGCGTCGAGGGCGTCGACGGGATCCGCGGTTACGACCGCGAGTTCGTCGAGCGGGTCCTGCGCGAGGTCGTCCAGCACGGCGACGAGACGCTGCGCCCGGAGATCGACCGGATCGCCGGCGAGCTGGCCGGCCGGATCGTGGCCACCTGGGAACGCCTCGGCGTCACCATGGTGATGGTGGAGAACGGCACGCTGCCCGAGAACATCACCTACACCGAGGCGCTCTACCGCGCGATAGACCGCTACGGAACCCGCCACCGCCTCGGCCGGTTCGTGTTCTGGCGCGACCACGACCTCATGTGGCAGAGCGAGCCGGGCATCGCCAAGTACGGCCGGTTCCCGTACCCGGGCGTTCCCGCGCCGCGGAATTCGCCGCACATCCACTACTTCGCGCTGCACGAGCAGGCGAAGGCGAAGACGCTGGAGTGGGTGCCGGGGCTGCGGGCCATCGACGTCCTGCCCAACGCGTTCGCCATCGCGCCCGCGCGGGTCGACGAGCGCAACGCCGGTTTCCGGCGTGACCACGGGATTCCCGACGACGTCCCGCTGCTGGCCCGGATCACGCGGATCATCCCGCAGAAGCGCATCGACCGGGACCTGCACCTGCTCGCGCTGCTGCCCGGCGTCTGGCTGTTCGTCGCCGGGGACATCGCCGAAGCTCCCGCCGAGCACGACCGGCTCGTCGAGGTGGCCACTCGCCTGGGTGTCCGCGACCGCGTCGTCTTCGGCGGCTGGCTGACGCCGTACGACACCGCCGTGCCCGGCCGGTACTCGGTGCGCGATCTCCTCGCGCACGCGACGGTCGTGTCCTTCCTGACCTCCTACGACTACGAAAGCTACGGCAACCCGGTCAGCGAAGCGATCGCCTCCGGGACGCCGTACGTCACCAGCGGGTACGAGCTCTACGACGTCGTCTACGGCCGCAAGGGGTTCCGGGCGCCAGTGCTGGACATCCGGGCCCGGGACGTGCCGGACGCGGCGTTCGCGCGCGAGGTCTCCGAGCTGATCATCGACGAAGGGAAACGGGCGGACGTGGTGCGGGCGAACTCCGAACTCGGGCAGGCGCACTTCGGCACGCGGGTCGTCGACGACCTCGTCGACCGGCTCTACCCGCCGCCGATGGGGGCCGGCACGCGGCTTTCGGTCGTCCTGCCGGTCTACAACGAGGCCGCGAACCTGCCGGAAGTCCTGCGAACGCTGCACGAGCAGCGCGACGGCGACGCGCCGCTCGCCAAGAGCCGGTACGAGGTCGTGCTGGTCGACAACAACTCGACCGACGACACCGTGGCCGTCGCGCGTGCCTTCGCGGCGTCGCACCCCGAACTCGCGCTGCACATCATCCGCGAGCCCGAGCAGGGCGTGTCGTGCGCGCGGCGGGCGGGCATGGACTTCGCCGCGGCACGCAGCCGGAACCGGCCGGAAACCGATCCGGCGGAGCGGTTCTACCTCGTGTCGGCCGACGCCGACTGCCGCGTCGACCCGCACTGGCTGAGCGAACTGTTCGCCGCGATGGAGTCGAGCAAGGCCGCGATCGGCGTCTGCGACTACTACTACAACTACGGCCACTTCACCGGCCGGCCGCGGCTGTGGGACGCGATCCAGCGGACGCTGCGGTGCCGCGCCGTCACGTTCTCGCTCTTCGGCGGCTTTCCCGACGGCAAGGGCTTCGCCGTCGAACGCGACGCGTACGAGCGCGCCGGCGGCATCGAGATCTTCTACCAGCTGCAGGACGGGAAGTTCGTCAGCCACCTGTCCGACGACTGGGACTTCGGGATCAAGGTCGCCAGCGGCGGCGACGCGATCACCTACGCGCCGCGCTCACGCGTCGAGATCAACCCGCGCCGCGTCGACCACGCCATCGACGAAGTCATCGCAGGCCGGGCGTACGGGTCCGACGGCATCATCGTGATGCGGGACATCCGGCCGTCGGCCCCGACCGCACTCGCCGACCTCACCGAAGCCGAAGCGAGGCAGGCGTGGGAGTTCTCGATCAAGGACTTCACGCCGAAGAACACGATCCTGCCGGTGCTGCTGACACCCACGCTCCTGGAGGACGACGCCGTCGTCGCGTTCTTCGGTGCCGGCCTGGCGTCCCGGCTGGCGCGGCGGATCGCCGAGATCCGCGACGAGATGCGCGTCGTCGACTTCACGCCGATCCACGCGTACAAGACGCCGTCGTACCGGCTGTACTTCGAGTTCGCCGACGAGCTGTTCGCCTGCCTGCGGCGGCACGTCGGCGAGGACATCGGCGTCCCGCCGCCGCTGCCGCCGTGCCTGGCGGAGATCCCGGCGGAGCGCTTCACGGAGTTCGTCCGCTACTACTGCGAAGACAGGGAATCCGGAGAGGCCCACAACTACTTCGGCAACGGAGGGGTGTTCTGATGACCCTCGCCTACGAAGAGGCGATCGGCTCGCTGCACGCGCTCGACCCGGCGTGGCCGCGACCCGCCGTGCTCGACGCCCTCGAGGCGCCGGAGAACCGGCACCTGCTGGACTTCGTGCAGGAGGACCCGTTCGGGGCGCACGTCTTCCCGGGCAACGTCCCGGGCTCGCCGTCGGAGTTCCTGCGCGACCTGGATCTTCAGCTGGCGTCCTCGGGGCCCATCCACCTGTGGTCCTACATCCCGACGTGCGCGTACCGCTGCCGCTTCTGCCAGTACCCGGTCGTGCTGGTCAAGGGCAAACCGGAAGTGGCGTACGAGAAAGCGAAGCTCTGGGTCGACCTCAACATCGCCGAAGCCCGGCTGTGGCTCGAGGCCGTGCCGCACCTGGCCGGGGCCGAGGTGGGGGAGTTCAACGTCTTCGGCGGCACCCCGTCGCTGCTGCCGGAGCCGGAGATCCGCCGGCTCCTGGAGTTCTACCGCGCGGAGTTCGGCTTCACCGCCGACACGACGATCCGGTTCGAGGGCGACCCGAGCACGTTCACCCCGGCCAAGCTTGAGCTGCTGCGGGAGCTGGGCTGCACCAAGCTGTCCAGCGGTGTCCAGTCGTTCGACGACCACGTGCTGGAGCTGTGCGGCCGCGAGCACAGCGCCGAAATGTGCGTCGACTTCGTCCGCAACGCCCGGTCGCTCGGCTTCGAGTGGGTCAGCATCGACCTGATGTACGGCCTGCTCGACCAGAGCCTCGACAGCGTGCGCCGCGACCTCGACGTCGTGCTGGAGAACGAAGTCACGGCGGTGGTGTGCACGAAGCTGCACTTGGCGTCCTACAGCGACACGCGCACCGGCGTCACCGGTGAGAAGCCGGCGGCGTGGCAGCTGCCGTCGTACCGCGACAAGCTGGTGCGCGACGGCCACCGCTGGCCGACGCTCGGCGAGCAGTACCAGATGCGGGAGCTGCTCACCGACGGCCTGCGCGCCGCGGGCTACACCGAGCACCCGACGATGTACTTCGCGCGCGCCGGCCTCGGGCCCGAGAAGTGGAAGGCCATCATGGTCGATCAGGACAAGCAGGAGGCCGAAGTCGCGATCGGGCTCGGTGGTTCGTCGAGCTGCCGCGCGTCCGAGGCGATCACCGACGTCAACTCCCGCCGGTACATCGAAACCGTCTCGGACGGCCGCATTCCGCTGGGCTCGGCGACGCGGTTCACCCCCGAAGCCCAGGAGGCGCGGGCGGTGAAGATGGCCCTGACGACGCTGCAGCCGTTGCGGGATTCCCTGCACGCGTCGCGGTTCCCGGGACGTTCGCTGTTCGCGGAACCGTGGCTCGGGAAATTCCGGTCGCTGGCCGCGCGGGGCCTCGTCGAGCTGCGCCCCGACGACGGCGTCGTCGAACTCACCCGGGCGGGGGAGGTGGTGGTCGAGGCGATCATCACCACCGAGCTATAGATCACCACATCGAGTGACACATCGCTCGCGGGGAGCGACACGGGCAGGCAGCATGGGGTTCGCCCGTGCCCGTACCGAGATCGGAGCCCCGATGAGCCGAACCGTTGCCGGACACGACGAACAGCGATGGCGGGCCCGGCTCGCCGCAGCGGGCGCGCTGGCCGCGTTCGCTTCGGTGGTCGTCGCCGTTCCCGCCGAAGCCGCGCCGGACTACTCGCTCGCCGACACGAACTACGCGGGCACGCAGATCGCTCGGCACGAAGGCGTGGTGCCGGGCTCCGCCCGGGCTGACACGACCGACCAGACGCTCGGCCACGACGTCAGCGGGCACCAAGGTGCCGTCGACTGGGCCGCGGCCGCGGCCGGCGGTGCGAAGTTCACCTACGTCAAGGCGACCGAGGGCACCGGGTTCGTCAACCCGCAGTACGGCCAGCAGTACGACGGCGCGCACGCGGCGGGCCTGATCCGGGGTGCGTACCACTTCGCCCGGCCCGACATCTCGGGCGGCGCGGAGCAGGCGGAGTACTTCATCGCCCACGGCGGCGGCTGGCGGTCCGACGGCAAGACGCTCCCGGGTGCGCTGGACATCGAGTACAACCCGTACGGCGACGTCTGCTACGGCAAGAACCCGGCCGACATGACGGCGTGGATCACCGATTTCACCCGGACCTACCTGGCGAAGGTCAAGCGCAGCGCCCTGATCTACACCAGCACGACGTGGTGGAAGCAGTGCACCGGCAACGCGTCCGGGTTCGGGAACACGAACCCGCTGTGGCTCGCGCGGTACGGCCCGGAGGTCGGGGAGCTCCCGGCGGGCTGGGACAAGCAGAGCATCTGGCAGTTCGCCCGCGGCGGCGGCCTCCCGGGCGACCAGAACTACTACAACGGCCCGTTCGGCCGGGTCGTGGCGCTGGCCGGCGGAGCGGCTTAGCGCTCCCAGCGGCCCGCCAGGTCCGGCCAAGGCGGCCGGCGCAGCACGGCGAGCGTGCCGAGGGTCGCCGCCACCAGGCCGGTGCCGACGGCGAGCACGACGACGCGCGTCGCGTCGACCGCCGGCTCCCACTTGGCCTGGCCCTCGCGGATCGCGAAGACCCCAGGCGGGCTGGTCACGGTGATCACCGTCGTGCCGTCCGGCGTCTCGTACGGTTCACCGAAGAGCCGGGGCTCGGTTCCGCCCGGTCGTGGCAGGCCTCGCAGCGTCATGGCTTCTCATCGAACTCGAAAACCCGGTCGCTGACAAGATCGGACAAGCTGCTTGCCGCTTCCGTGATCGGCTCCCTACGATCGGTCGGAGAGTGGTGACGCCGACGTCGCCACGAAGTCCTTTGTGGACCAGGAGGCACCGTGCGAGCAGCCCACCGAATCGCCGTTCTCGCCACGGTTTCCGCACTCGTGGTCGCCTCCGCGCCCGGTGCGGACGGGGCGGGACACGCCTGGTTCACCTCGTGGGCGCAGTCGCAGGACGGGCACGCGGACGCACCCGTGTCCGGTCAGTCGCTGCGGATGATCACCCACCTGAGCCAGGGCGGCGACGCCGTGCGCGTCCGGCTGCAGAACACCTTCGGTACCGGTCCGCTGACCATCGGGCACGCCACGGCCGGCCTCAGCACGGGCGGCGCCGGCGTCTCCGGAGCGCGCGACCTGACCTTCGCCGGCCGGTCCGCCGTCACGATCCCGGTGGGCGGCGACGTCTGGAGCGACGAAACCCGGCTGGCGACCCGCCCGGACACGAACCTCGCGGTGAGCATGTTCGTGGCGGGCGCGGCCACTCCCGGCCGCCACGGCGCGGCGCTGCGGGACAACTACCTGAGCGCGCCGGGCTCGGGCGACCACACGGCCGATGTCTCCGGTGGCGCTTTCACCACCACGGTCGGCTCGACGTACGTCGTCAGCGCCGTCGACGTGCACAACCTTTCGCTGAAGGGCACGGTCGTCCCGTTCGGCAGCTCGGTCGTCGACGGCATCGGCAGCACCAACTGCGGCCCCGGCTGCACCCAGCTCGGCGCGGACCGGCGCTGGGCCGACGACCTGGCGCGGCGGATCGTCGCGGAGTCGCCCGCTTCGGCCCAGCTGGCGGTGGCCAACGCCGGCGTCTCGGGCACGACCAGCGCTCCTTCGTGCCCGGGCATGCCGCCGTCGGTCGCGGGCCTGGACGCTTCGAGCCGCCTCGACCGCGATGTCCTGGCGCTGCACGGCGTGACGTCGGTGATCTACTACTATGGGACGAACGACCTCGCGTACGGCTGCGACGCGGCGGCGATCCTTTCCAGCTACCGCGCGGTGTTCGAGCGGCTGCGCGCGGCGGGCATCGCCGTTTACGTCACGCCGAGCACGCCCCGCCCGGGGTACAGCGACGCCGCGAACCTGGCCCGGCACGAGATCGGCCTGTACGTATCCCGCTGGTCCGCGTGCGGCGGCGAGTGTTCCGGCGTGGTGGACTTCGACCAGGTGCTGAAGGACCCGCTGAAGCCGAACACCATCCTCCCGGCCTACGACAACGGCGACGGAATCCACGCGAACGCGGCGGGTCAGCAGGCCTTGGCGGACTTCGTGTCCCTGCCGATGCTGGCCGGCTCCGCGCGCAAGTAGGTTTCCCCCCTCGCGCGTCGCCGCGGCCCGCTAAAGTGGTCCGAGCCGATTCGAGGGGGAAGCGATGACCGACCAGGAAGACGTGGACTGGATCCCGCCCGGGGCCGACCTTTCCCGGCCCAGCGCCGCCCGCATCTACGACTACCTGCTCGGCGGGGCCCACAACCTCGCCGCCGATCGGGCCGTCGCCCAGAAACTCGAGGCCATTCAACCCCAGGTCGCCACCATCGCCAGGCGGAACCGGGCCTTCCTCCGCCGAGTCGTGCGGTTCATGCTCGACCAGGGCATCCGGCAGTTCCTCGACCTCGGCTCCGGGATCCCGACCGTCGGCAACGTGCACGAAGTCGCCCAGGCAGTGGATCCCGGCGCCAGGGTCGTCTACGTCGACTACGAGCCCGTCGCCGTCGCGCACAGTCTCATGCTGCTCAAGGACAACCCGAACGCCGAGGCCTTCGAGGCCGATGCCACCGACATCGAAGCCGTGCTCAGCTCCGGGCCCGTCAAGGATCTGCTCGACCTCGACGAACCCGTCGGGCTGCTCGCCATCACCCTCGGCCACTACCTGCCGGACGTCCGGGGTGTCTTCGGGGCCTACCGGGACGCGCTCGCGCCCGGCAGCCACTTCGCGCTCACCCACCTCACCAACGACTTCGCCGTCCTGCGCGACCCCAAGATCGCCGAGACGATGAGGTCGACGCAGGACCACATCTACCCGCGCTCGCGCGACGAGGTGCTCGCCCTCTTCGACGGCTTCGAACTCGTCGAACCCGGGCTGACCACCTCCGCGAACTGGCGGCCGGACCGCCTCGCCGCCGTCGTCGACCCCGAAGACGACGGCCTCTACGCCGGCGTGGGCGTCAAGCCTTAAGTCTCACTGGCGAAGCGCTCCCACGCCGATTGGCGGGTCATCCCCAGCGCATCGCCGATCTGCGCCCACGTGCCGCCCAGGGTGCGCGCCTTGCCGACCCAGGCGGCCAGGTTCTGCTGCACCTGCGTGGTCGCGGCCGCGACCGGGCCGAGGTTCTGCAGCACCTGCTCGAGCGGAAGATCGTGCTCCCACGGCGCGATGAGCGGCGCGTCCGCCGGCTTGCCGTCGATCACCGACACGCACAGCTGCACGCACCCGTCGCAGATGAACACCCCAGGACCGCCGACGAGCGTGTCCACTTCGGTGTTGGGCTTGGCGCAGAACGAACAACGTGCGATCACCGCGTTCGCCATCCCGACCTCCTTTGTCAGGACGAACCTTACGCGCGTAAGGCGGACCCTGACAAGCTCAAGAACGCCGACGTCCACTCGGCGAGCTCCGTCAACCGCGACTTCAGCTCTTCGATCTCGGCCCAGCGGCGGTGCTCGCGTTCCAGGTCGGGCACCAGGAAGTCCTCGACCAGCAGCAGCAACGTGGCGATCTCGTAGGCAACATCGGCGAGCTGCAGGAACGGCCGGTACTCGGCCTCGGTGCCGGCCCCGTTCCGCGCGGCCCAGTCACGGGCGCCGTGCCCGGCGGTGCGGCACACCGACTCGACCGTGCGCCGGATCTCACCGCGCCGGGAGTCCGCTCGCCCTTCGGTCAGCGGGGCGATGTTCCAGGCCACCGACAGCAGGCAGCACCCGGCGTCGTCCATCGAGTTGTTCATCACCGGAGGTACTTTGGGGACCGGTGGGCGGAGTCCGGCTGTTCCGACTCGCGGGGTCACGCGATCGTGTGGGGAATTGCCCCTGATCGGGGTGGGCCACTTTCGGCATCAGCCGTCGGCGGGCAGTCCCTTGGCCGTGGCGGGGGTCATGAATTCGACGCGCGTCGTCTTCACGTACTTGTCCCGTTCGGCGAGGAAGTGGCGCGTGTGCGGTTGGCACTCATGGGCGTCGAAGGCTTCCCGGTCCCGGTAGACCTCGTAGAAGACGCGGGCGAGAGGTGCGTCGGTGACGCGATGGGTGGCGTAGACGAGAGTCCCGGGTTCGTGTTCGGCGATGCCTCGGCCGGTCTCTTCGACCAGCAGGTCGAACTCCGCGGCGCGCGCCTCGTCGTGGAGGTCGAACCGGACGACAAGTGCGAACATCTCTCTCCTGCGGTCGTTCGTGTCGGGAGAAGCAGGCTTTCGACTTTATCAGGTCATTCTCGTCCACTTCCCTGATCGTGGCCGATGCAATAACCTTGTCGGGCTGCGCTGGAACGATGGGGGGAACATCGACCGTGGGAATCGAACGCAATCTGCGGAATTTCGTCGTCCGGACGCCGCTGGCGGAGAGCCGGCTAATCGGAAGTGCTTACGCAGCCTTGAATCGGATCAGGTTCAGGCGTGCTTGGGAGCGGCCAGTACGTTTCCGTGGCAGCGACTTCGTGATCGGCCACGACCTCAGCCTCTATCCCTTCGTGCGAGCAGGCGGTTTCGAAGAACGCGAGCTGGATTGGCTGCTCCCGCGGATCAAGGCGACCGACGTGGTGTGGGACGTCGGTGCCAACGTCGGGATCCACACCGTCCTGATGGCCAAACGCGCTGGTCGGGTCGTGGCCTTCGAGCCGATCCCGGCCACGATGAAGCGCCTGCGCGCGAATGTCGACCGCAACGGGCTCGGCAACGTGGAGCTGGTGGAGGTCGCACTGGCCGACAAGGCCGAGCGCAGGTCCATGGTCCTGGTGGCCGAGGGAGCCGGCTGCTCCCATCTGCTTCGCGACGGCGGTGGCTCTCTCGAGGTAGCCGTCACGACGGGCGACCTGTGCACGGCCGAGCACGGCGTGCCCGACGTGATCAAGGTGGACATCGAGGGCTTCGAACCGGAATTCGTCAGCGGTTCACTCGACCTGCTTCGGACCCGGCGGCCGCTGCTGACGCTCGAAGTCAACGGGAATCTCATGGCCACCGCCGCCGACCGCGAACGATGGCAGACCATGGTCGACAGCTTGTTCGACTTGTACGGCAACGCGGTGTGGTTCGGTCCGTCCGGCCCGCCGGTAGGTGTTCGCGGACTGACACCGGAGGCGGTCCCGCTGCGGCCGTGCACGCTGGCGTTCGGGCGTGCATGAGTCCACCTGGGACGTCTGGGCTGGGTGGACGCTTGCGGCCCAGTGCAGTGGGCGGCAGTTGCCCGGCTTGGCACCATGCTCGGTGGAATGTCATCCAGGAATCTTATGCGTCGCTTCGTGGCAGATGGTGGATTCAGTCGCCGTCCGAGGGGCAGCCGCCGGCCGCTCGCGTGGTTGCCGGAGGCGGGCCTCGCGCCTGCCGGCCGATAGCGTCGCGGGGGCGGCCACGACCGCCTCGTGGCCGCTTTCGCGCAGACGGAAGATCGGGTACATCGTGTCGAGTTCCTCGGCGGCGTCGCCGGTCAGGACCAGCACTCGGGCCATGGTCGCTCCCTTCAGCGCAGCGTCCACCGCTGGTTCGCCTGCCCGCTGCAGGCCCACAGGATCAGCTGGGTGCCGTTGGCGGTGCCCTGCCCGTACGCGTCGAGGCAGAGCCCCGACTGGACTCCGGTGATCGTGCCGTTCGTGGTGACGGCCCACTGCTGGTTGGCCTGGCCGTGGCAGTCCCAGACGATCACCGGGGTGCCGTTGGCCGTCCCTTGGCCGGAAGCGTCGAGGCACTTGGTCCCGCCGACGGTCAGCTCCTGCCCCGCTCGGGTCCACGCCTGGCCGGTTTGCCCGCCGCAGTCCTGCAGCCGCACCTGGGTGCCGTTGGCCGCGCTCGCGGCGTCCACGCACCGGCCCGACTGCGCGCCGACGATCTGCCGCGCCGAGGACGTCCCCGGCGTGCCGATGCTCCCGGACACGGATTGCAGCGCGCCGAACCAGGTGGCGGCCATCTTGTCGTACCCGGTGGCCGTGGGGTGGATGCCGTCGATCAGGTCGCCGGTGGTCACAGCGGAGTGCATGTCCACCAGGTGCACGTGCTTTCCGGCGTTCTGGTTGGTCGCCACGATCCCGGGGATCGCGGAGTTGTACGTGCGGACGGCCGACTCCTGGCCGGAGTTGGCGAGCGGGATGATCGTCGCGACGAAGACCTCCGCGTCCGGTGCCGTCGCGGTGATGTGGTCGATCAGCCCGGACAGTCGGGCGGGCGCGCGGCCGACGTCGTAGTTCTGCAGGACGTCGTTGGTGCCGATGTGCAGCAGGACCGTGTGCGAACCGGTGTTCCGCAGCCAGGTGACGATGTTCGCGTCGATCTGGTCGATCCGCCAGCCCGGGTGGCCCTCGTGGTCGTGGTCGCCGAGGGCTGCCGGGCCGTTGTACTGGGAGCCGGTGAAGTCGACCTGGTAGCCGCCCGCGCTCAGGCGTTGCCACAGCCCGATCCGGTACCCGCCGGGGACCTGTGTGCCTTCGGTGATGGAGTCGCCCAGCGGCATGACCCGGACGCCGCCGTTGGAATCGGCGGCCGCCGGAGTACCCGGTAGGAACGCGCTCAGGAACAAGGCCGCGGCGGCCGCGATGAGCCGGATTCTCATGGTTCTCCTCGATCGTTCAGCCGAAGGTCCACTTCTGGTTGGCCTGGCCGGTGCACGTCCAGAGCCGGACGGCGGTGCCGTTGGCCGTGCCGCTGTCGGTCACGTCCAGGCACAGTCCGGATTGGACCCCGGTGACGGCGCCGGCCGAGGTGACCTGCCAGCGTTGGTTGGCTCCGCCGTTGCAGGTCCAGATGACGACCTTGGTGCCCGGGGTGGTGCCCTGGCCGGAGGCGTCCAGGCACCGGGTGCTGTCGCCGCTGTAGACGGTCAGTTCCCCCGCGGTGGTCCGGGTCCAGGACTGGTTGGTGCCGCCGTGGCAGTCCCAGATCTGCACCTGGGCGCCGGGGGTGGTGCTGACGCCGTTGACGTCCAGGCACCGGCCCGCACCGGCCGCGCGCACCGGGCTCGCGGCCGACCCGCCACCGCCGGGGCCTGCGTCGGCGATGACCTGCTGCGCGCCCGACGGCCAGTTGGTCCCGCTCACCTGGACGTTGCCGCTCAGGACGTTGTTGTGCGGCGAGCCGGTGGCCACGTTCGTCGCGCCGCCGTTGTACCAGTTGCCGCTGAACGTGCTGTCGTTGGTGTTGTTGCTGCCGTTCGCGTTGGTGAAGGCCCACACCCCGGAGTCCTGGATCACGTTGGCCGACAGGGAGACGTAGCGGGAGCCTTCGTCCAGGTACAGGCCGACCGTGCGGTTGTTGTCGTAGACGTGGTTGTGGTCGATGGAGCTGCCCGGGTTGGCGGAGAGGTTGTAGATGCTGCCGCCGTCGTGCATGAGCTTCTTGGTGCCGTGCACCCGGTTGTAGCTGACGACGGTGTCCCGCAGCGTCGTCGGGGTGGTGTAGACCGGCTGGTAGTTGTACAGGCCGCGGTTTCGGTAGTCCTGGCTGCCACCCGGGTCGTTCGCGCCCCAGCCCCAGCCGACGTCGATGCCGTCGTAGGTCAGGTTCGACACGTCGTTGTGGGTGATCACGACGTGCGTGACGTAGGTCGAGAGGATACCGGCCATTTCCCGGTAGTCCAGGGCGACCCGGCTCACCGTGTTGTCCGACAGCGTGATGTCGCGGTTGGTCATCGCGGTGGTGGCCGGGTGGTGCGCGTCCGGCCGCACGCCACCGACGACGATGCCCGCGCCCGAGTCCTCGGTGAAGGTGTTGTGGTCCACGGTGATCGACGACGCCCCGAGGCCGATCCCGGACGCGTGCGCGTTCGCGTCGTTGCCGATGCCGAGCGCCACCTGCCCGAGGTGGGTGAAGGTGTTGCCGCTGAACGTGATCCCGGTGGCGGCGGACACCTGGACGGCGGCCGGGGCCTGCGCCCAGCCGTTGCGGGCGCCCTCGAACAGCGGGCAGCCCGACTGGCAGGAGCTCAGGAAGTCAGCCGGCATGGTTGCCGCGGCCGGGAGGAACGTGCCGCTCTGCTGGTTGGCGTAGCCGACCGACGTGCCCGGCGTGAGCCACGTCGTGTGCTCGAAGTGCAGTCCCTTGAAGGCGATGCCCCGCACCGGGTTGTCGTAGCTGCCGCTGACCTGGAGCAGTGACGTCAGCCGTGGCAGCTCGACGTCGTGGCTGCCGGGCACCCACCCGCTCGGTGCCTTGTAGTAGAGCTTCCCGGCCTGCGGATCCAGGTACCACTGGCCGGTGTTCTTGAGGAACGAGTACGAGTTCTCGAGGAACAGCTGGCCGCCGCCGAAGGGCCTGGCAAGGGTGTCGTAACCCCAGTTGTTGTTGTTCCACGCGGGTTGCTGCATGACGATCGACGTGCCGCTGACGTGGTCGACGGGGGAGTACCGGTCGGTGAAGGAGTTCTGGCTCTCCACCTCGATCCGGTTCTGCTGCGGCAGTGTGGCGAGGTAGTTCAACGCGGAGTTGACGATGGTCAGGCCGGACGTGGTGATCTGCAGGTCGTTGCGCGAGACCGGGATCGACGCGCGCGGCGCCAGGGCCCCGTCGACGAACAGCTGCCGGGAGTCGGCGCCCTGCGGCACGGATGCCACCCAGATGTTCTGGTTCGCGTCCTGCACCGTCCAGCCGGTGACCTGCGTGCCGCCGGAGAGGATCGGCGTCTGGCCGGAAGCGGCCTCCCAGGTGATGGTGTGGCCGTTCTGCCCGGAGTCGGCGCCGGTGAAGGCCAGCGGGGCGGACAGCCGGTAGGTGCCGCCGGCGAGCTGCACGACGACGTCGTTGGCGGCCGACCGGTCGCGGGCCAGTTGCTGCGCCCTGGCCGGGGTGGCGACCGGCTGCCCGGGAGTGCCGGGGTTGGCGTCGTCGCCGGTGGGCGCGACGGCGATGGTGACGGTCGCGGCGTGGGCGGGCGGCGCGGCGAGCGCCGTCACCACGAGGGCGGCGACGAGTGCGGCGGTGACGGATCCGGTGCGGGGCGGCATGGCGGGTACCTCTCCGGGTTGGGGCTCGACGACGGTCGCTTCGGCACCCGCACGCCGGCCGGGGCAGGAGAACCGGGGAAGTATGTGTACGACTCATACGAGGGCAGGTACCGCCCAGCGTCAAGGGGCGGGCGGGCGCCTCGCCCCCGTTCGACGGGTTCAACTGCGGGAATGCATGTAAGTTTCATTCCGGCCGCGCCGGTGTTGACCGGGTGGCGGGGAGGCGAGGTATGGTCACTGGCCGACGCCCACTGAGTCATACTCATCGGGTGACCAGTGACGAGGAACTCGCACCGCCTGCGCCGTACCGGCCCGGCTACGAAGTGGTGGCCGAGCAGATCCTGCACCTGATCGCCGAGCTGGAGCTGCGGCCCGGTGACCGGATGCCGACCGAGGTCGAGCTGGCGGCGCGGATGGGAACCAGCCGGACCGTGGTGCGGGAGGCCGTCAAGATCCTCTCGGCGATCGGCCGGGTGCGAGCGCACAAGGGGCGTGGGCTGTATGTGTCCGACGACGAGGGCATGCTCGGCTCTTCCCGGTGGGGCGGCTCTTTCCTGCCCGCCGACCTCGACCACGTCTACATGCTCTTCGAGTTCCGCCGGGTGCAGGAGACGGCGGCCTCCCGGCTCGCTGCGGCGAACGCCACCCCGGCCGAGCTGCGCGCGATCGAGGCCGCCGCCGAGACGTGCCGGCACGGTCACCTGACCGGGCAGAGCGCGGTGTTCGACCGCGGCGACGACGACTTCCACCTCTCCATCGCCACCGCGTCCCACAACCAGTTCCTCGTCGCGGCCGTGCGTGAAGCCCGCCGCCTGCAACGCCAGACGAACATCATCGGGATGTCCGGCGCGGTCGGCGGGCACGCGTCGGACGCGGTCGAAGAGCACTCCGCCATCTACCGGGCGATCCGTGACGGCGACCCGGAGGAGGCAGCCCGGGCGGCCGCCACCCACCTCGACAACACCCTGGAGGACTACCGGCGGGAGATCCAGCGGCGGCTCTTCGACCAGTGAGCGCAGGAGTGCGTACCCGGAGCCCGGCTCCGGGTACGCACTCCTGCGCGCATTCCTTTGTGGACCGAGGTGAGCCGGGAGCGGGCTCGATCCGTTGCGGGTGGGTAAGTTTCACCGCGCATTGACCTTTGCCGCCGACCACTCCTATCTTGGCTCTAGCCCGTTCTGTTCGGTAACCGAGCGATTTCGGAGCGCGCATCCCGTGCGCTCCTTCCACTCCTGAAGAGGAGTACCCGTGACGACGCTGTCTCGTACTCTCCGCGCGGTTGTCCTGCTCGCCGCTGTGGTCGTGGGGCTTGCGACACCCGTGGCCGCCGCGCCCGCGGCGGCCTTCAAGGTCCTGGTGTTCTCCAAGACCACCGGCTTCCGGCACGACTCCATCCCCGCCGGTATCGCCGCGATCCGGCAGCTGGGCCAGCAGAACGACTTCGCGGTGGACACCACCGAGGACGACACGGTGTTCACCGACGCCGGCCTGGCCCCGTACGCCGCCGTGGTCTTCCTGTCCACGACCGGCGACCCGGTCGGCACGCAGGCGGGGAAGGACGCCTTCCGGCGGTACATCGAGCACGGCGGCGGGTTCGCCGGCATCCACGCGGCGTCCGACAGCGGGTACGACTGGGCCTGGTACGGCCAGCTCGTCGGGGCCTACTTCAAGCAGCACCCCGCGCAGCAGAACGCCCTCGTGAAGGTCGAAGACCCGGACCACCCGTCCACGCAGGGGTTGCCGGCCCAGTACACCCGTTACGACGAGTGGTACGACTTCCGGACGAACCCGCGCTCGTCGGTCCACGTCCTGACCACTGTGGACGAATCGAGCTACACGGGTGCCACGATGGGCGCGGACCACCCCACCACGTGGTGCCACGACTTCGACGGCGGCCGTGCCTGGTACACCGGCATGGGCCACACCATCGAGAGCTTCAGCGAACCGAACTTCCTGCACCTGCTGCTGGGCGGGATCCGGACCGCGGCCGGGGCGGCCCCCGCCGACTGCTCGGTGACCACCACGCCGCCGCCGTCGGGCAAGCAGCTCGTGGGCGCGCAGTCGGGCCGGTGCGTGGAGGTGCCGAACGCCTCGACGGCGAACGGGACGCAGGTGCAGTTGCGGGACTGCGTGACGGGCCAGGCGAACCAGACGTGGACCTACACCGCGGGCAAGCAGCTGACGGTGTACGGGAACAAGTGCCTGGACGCGTCCGGCCGGGGAACGGCCAACGGGACGCCGGTGATCATCTGGGACTGTACCGGCCAGCCCAACCAGCAGTGGAATGTTAACGCGAACACGATCACCGGCGTGCAGTCGAACCTCTGCCTGGACGCCTCCGGCCGCGGCACGGCCAACGGCACGAAGATCATCCTGTGGTCCTGCGGTGGGCAGGCCAACCAGCAGTGGACCCTGCGCTGAACCGTCCGCTCCACCCGTCTGCCTCGAGGAGACTCGTCATGCCCGGATTTTCCGCGCTGCGGCGCGGCGCGCTGGCGGTGGCCGGAGTCCTGGCCGCCGCCCTGGTCCCGGTGCTCACGACCCCCGTGGGCCCGGCCGCCGCGGCGGCGCTGCCGCCGGACTCGAAGTTCCAGAAGGTCACCCTGCACACCGAGACGGCCAACCCGATGGCGCTGGACGTGACCCCGGACGGGCGGGTGTTCTACATCGACCGGCTCGGGGACGTGAAGGTCGTCAAGCCCAACGGCACCACGGTCCTCTCGACGCATCTGAACGTCTTCACCGCCAACGAGTCCGGTGGGCTAAACATCGCGGTGGACCCGGGTTTCGCGACGAACCAATGGGTGTACGTCTACTGGTCGCCCAACGGCGCCGACGTCGACCGGCTGAGCCGGTTCACCGTCAACGGCGACACGATCGACCAATCCACCGAGAAGCAGGTGCTGAACGTCCCGGTGCAGCGAGCCGAATGCTGTCACCACGGCGCGGGCCTGGTGATCGACAAGAAGAACGGGAACCTGTGGTTGTCGCCGGGGGACAACACCAACCCGTTCGCTTCCGACGGTTACAGCCCGCTCGACCAGCGCTCCGGGCGCGCGTACTGGGACGCCGAACGCACCGCGGGCAACACCAACAGCCTGTCCGGGAAGGTCCTGCGGATCCACCCGGAAACCAACGGCACCTACACGATCCCCCCGGGCAACCTGTTCGCACCCGGGACGGCCGGCACCCGCCCGGAGATCTACACGATGGGTGAGCGCAACCCGTTCCGGATGGGCCTCGACCCGAAGACCGGCTACCCGCTCGTGGCCAACTACGGCCCGGACGCGCCGAACGCCAGCTCGAGCCGCGGCCCGCAGAACACCGTGGAATGGGACGTCGTCAGCAAGCCCGGCAACGCCGGCTGGCCGTTCTGCATCGGCCCGAACCTGCCCTACAACCAGTACGACTTCGCCACCGGCGCGTCCGGCGCGCAGTTCGACTGCGCCGGCGGCCCCACCAACAGCTCACCCAACAACACCGGCCTGACCAAGCTTCCGCCGGCCGTCCCGGCGCAGGTGTACTACCACTACAACGCCGACCCGGCGCACTTCCCGCAGCTGTCCGGCGGCGCGCCGATGGCCGGGCCGGTCTACCGGTACGACCCGAACCTCGCGTCCACCCGCAAGTGGCCGGTGGATTTCGACGGCCGCGCGGTCTTCGCCGAGTGGAACACCAGCTCGATGTACACCTTCCAGCTCGACAGCGGCGGCACGAACGTCACCTCGATCGACCCGCTGCTGCCGTCGGTGAAGTTCAACCGGCCGATGGACTTCAAGTTCGGCCCGGACGGCGCGCTCTACGTCATCGAATGGGGCACCGGGTACGGCGGCGGGAACAGCGACGCGTCCATCGACCGGATCGACTACCTCGGTGGCGGCTCCGCCGCACCGGTCGCGAAGGCCACCGCGGATCGCACCAGCGGGCCCGCCCCGCTCACCGTGAACTTCTCCAGCGCCGGCTCGGCCGACCCGGGTGGCTCCACGTTGCGCTACAGCTGGAACTTCGGGGACGGCACGACCTCCACCGCGGCGAACCCGAGCCACACCTTCGCCGCGGGCAACTACACCGCCGTGCTCACCGTGACGAACTCGGCCGGGGCCACCGGGACCGCGAGTGTCGCGATCACCGCGGGCAACACGGCGCCGACGGTCACCATCACCACCCCACCGGCCGGCGGGCTGTTCGAGTGGGGCGACAAGGTGAACTTCGCCGCCACGGTCGCCGATCCCGAGGACGGGACGATCGACTGCTCGCAGGTGACCATCCAGGCCTACCTCGGCCACGACGAACACGGGCACCCGCTCGACCAGTACCACGGCTGCACCGCCGAGGTGCAGACCACGCTTTCCTCGGGGCACAACGAAAACGACAACATCTTCTACGTCGTCGAAGCGTCCTACACGGACAAGGGCGGTGCCGGGGGAGCAGGCCCGATCACCGGTCGCGCCCAGGCGATCCTGCAACCCGAGGTGAAGCAGGCCGAGTTCTTCACCGCCACCGGCCGCACCGCGGACGGGAAGGGCACCGACACCGCGGGCGTCACCGTGGAGGCCGCCACCGACCCGATGGGCGGCGGGAGCAGCGCGGCGTTCGTCCAGGACGGCGACTGGTGGTCCTTCGACCCGATCGCCCTGGACAACATCACCGGTCTGGACGTCCGGGCGTCGTCGGGCGGCTCCGGCGGCACGCTCGAGGTGCGCCGCAACGCGCCGGACGGCGCCCTGGTCGCCTCGGTGCCGATCACCGGCACCGGCGGCTGGCAGAACTGGCAGGACTTCGCGGTCAGCCTGGCGAGCCCGCCCACCGGCACCGGGAAGCTCTACTTCGTGGCCCGCAACCCCGCCGGCCAGAGCGGAGCCGCCTACCTGTTCAACGTCAACTGGGTCCACTTCACCGGCTCCGGCGTCGGTCAGCCGGGCACCCCGGCGTCGGGCAAGCAGATCGTGGGGACGCAGTCCGGCCGGTGCGTGGAGGTGCCGAACTCCTCGACGGCCAACGGGACCCAGGTGCAGCTGCGCGACTGCGGCAGCCAGGCCGCCAACCAGCAGTGGACCTACACCAGCGGCAAGCAGCTGATGGTCTACGGGAACAAATGCCTGGACGCCTCCGGTCAAGGCACGGCCAACGGCACGCAGGTCATCATCTGGGACTGCCACAGCCAGGTGAACCAGCAGTGGAACGTCACCACCAACGGCACCATCACCGGCGTCCAGTCGGGGCTGTGCCTCGACGCGAACGCCCAAGGCACGGCCAACGGCACGAAAATCATCCTCTGGTCCTGCGGCGGTCAGGCCAACCAGCAGTGGAGCCTGCGATGAAGCGTCTGCTCGCGTTCCTCCTCCTGTTGCCGCTCCTAGTGGTGTTCCTGACCGCCCGGCCGGCCGAAGCCGCCGCGTTGACCCGCGTCACCGGGTTCGGCGCCAACCCCACCGACCTCGGCATGTACCTGTACGTGCCGGACAACGTGGCGCCCAAGCCGGCTCTGCTCGTGCTGGTGCACTACTGCGGTGGTTCGGCGAGCGCGATCTTCAACGGCAACGGGCACGACTACGCGACGGCGGCCGACCGCTACGGCTACCTCGTCGTCGTGCCCGAGGCGACCCGTGACGGGCACTGCTTCGACGTGTCCACGAAAGCGGGTCTGACGCGCGACGGCGGCAGTGACTCCACCGGCATCATGGCGATGGTGGCCTGGACCCGCCAGCACTACGACGTGGACCCGGGACGGATCGTGGTCAGCGGCTTCTCCTCGGGCGCCATGATGACGAACGTCCTGGCCGCCGAATACCCGGACGTCTTTTCCGCCGGTGCCGCGTTTTCCGGCGTGCCCGCCGGGTGCTTCGCGACCACCGACGGCTCGCTGTGGAACAGCCAGTGCGCGGGCGGGAACGTCGTCAAGTCCGCGCAGCAGTGGGCCGACCAGGCGCACGCCATGTACCCCGGTTACACCGGCACCTACCCGCGGATGCAGCTGTGGCACGGGAACCAGGACACCACCCTGGCGTACCCGAACTACGGCGAAGAGATCAAGCAGTGGACCACCCTGCGCGGACTGAGCCAGACGCCGTCGGCCACCGACCACCCCCAGTCGTCGTGGACCCGCAACCGGTACGGCGGCACCGGGACCCAGGCTCCGGTCGAGGGCATCACGATCGCCGGAACCGGCCACACCCTGCCGCAGGCGGGAATGCTCGCGTACGCCCTCTCCTTCCTCGGCCTCGACAGCGGCGGGAGCGGGACCACCGGCGGCCCGGTGCGCTCGGTGGCCGCGGGCCGGTGCCTGGACGTGGCCGGTCAGTCGACCACCCAGGGCACCCGGACCCAGGTCTGGAACTGCCACGGCGGCACGAACCAGACGTGGACGACCACCGCCGCCGGGGAGCTGACCGTCTACTCGGGTGATGCACTGCGCTGCCTGGACGCCGAAGGCGGCGGGACAGCTCCGGGCACGGCCGCGATCATCTGGGCCTGCCACGGCGGAACCAACCAGAAGTGGCAGGCCAATTCCGACGGCACCATCATCGCGACGCAGTCGGGGCTCTGCCTGGAGCTCGCCGCGGGCGCGACCGCGAACGGCACCGCCGTGCGGCTGGGGACCTGCACCTACGGAACCACCCAGCAATGGACCCGGAACCGACCAGTGGAAGGAGCCGCACGATGAGGTTCAGACGTCTGTTCGCGTCCGTCGCGATCGGGGCGCTGCTGACAACGCCCGGAATCGGCACCGCCCAAGCCGCCGTCCCCGGCGTGCCGTCGCCGTCGGTGGCCGCCGCGGGCACCGCGGGCTGCGGGACCGCTCCCGGCCTGGCGAGCGGCAACCACACGATCTCCAGCGGCGGCCAGAACCGCAGCTACATCCTGCGGGTTCCGGCGAACTACGACAGCAGTCACCCGTACCGGCTGTTCGTCGGGCTGCACTGGCGTGGCGGCACGGCCAACGACGTCGACTCCGGCGGGACCGACGGCTACAACTGGTCCTACTACGGGCTCCGGCGGCTCGCGGACACCGCGGGCAACACCACGATCTTCGTGGCGCCCCAGGGCAACGGCAACGGCTGGGCCAATCCGGGTGGCCAGGACGTCACGTTCATCGACGATCTGCTGAGGCAGCTCGAAGCGGCGTTGTGCGTCGACACGTCGCAGGTCTTCGCGGGCGGTTTCAGCTACGGCGGAGCCATGAGCTACGCGCTCGCCTGCGCGCGGCCGACGGTCTTCCGGGCGGTCGCCGTCTACTCCGGGGCGAACCTCAGCGGATGCAGTGGCGGCACCCAGGCGGTCGCGTACATCGGCATGCACGGGATCGGGGACAACGTCCTGCCCATCGCGTCCGGACGGTCGCTGCGTGACCAGTTCGTCCGCAACAACGGGTGCACCCCGCAGAACCCGCCAGAGCCCTCGAGCGGGAGCCACACCCACATCGTCACCGCCTACTCCGGCTGCCGGGCCGGGTACCCGGTGGTCTGGGCCGCGTTCGACGGCGGCCACGACCCCGGCCCGCGTGACGGGTGCACCTGCAGCGGCTGGCAGACCTGGACGTCGGGCGAGGTGTGGAAGTTCATCACGCAGTTCGATTCGTCGACCCCGCCGTCCGGGTCGCCGGTGCAGGTCGGGGTGAACTACACCCTGACGGCCGAGCACAGCGGCAAGCTCCTGGACGTCAGCGGCGTCTCCACCGCGGCCGGCGCCCTGCTGCAGCAGTGGCCGGCCACCGGCGGGCAGAACCAGCAGTTCGACTTCCTCGACTCCGGCGACGGCTACTACCGCGTCCGGGCCCACCACAGCGGGCTGGTGCTCCAGGTGGCCGGTTCGGGCACCGGCGCGGACATCAGCCAGCAGCCGGACTCCGGGTCCGCCGCCCAGCAGTGGCGCGTGGTCGACCTGGGTGGCGGTGTCGTCGGCCTGGTCAACCGCATGAGCGGCCTGACGATGGACGTCTGGGGCGCCTCGACCGCCGACGGCGCGCGGGTCTCCCAGTGGACGGCCACCGGAGGGGCCAACCAGCGATTCCGGGTCCAGCGCGCCTGAGGTGCCCGCTACCCGGCGGTATCCTCGATCGAGCCCTGCAGAGACAAAGACGTCTTGGGAGAGCGAACGTGTCGTCCGTCGAGTTGCCCCAGCTCCGTCCGACCCTGGCCGACGTCGCGCGGGAGGCCGGGGTGTCGACCGCCACCGCGTCTCGCGTGCTCAACGGTTTTCCGCGGGTCCGGCCGAAAACGCGCAAGCAGGTGGAGTCGGCGATGTCGGCTCTCGGGTACGCCCGGCAGAGAGCCGCGCGGGCGACCGCGGGGCGAACCGGATCGGTCGCGCTGGTCGTGTGCGAGGAGGTGCTGCGGCTGTTCGCCGATCCGTTCTTCGCCCGCATCTCCGCCGGCGCGGGGAAGGAGCTGACCGAAGCGGGCCTGCAGCTCGTCCTGCTCACCGTGCCCGCGACGGAGAACTACCAGGTGCCGGTGGTGCGGTACCTCGACGGTGGCCACGTCGACGGGGCCCTCGTCGTCGGCATGCACGGCCGCCGTCCGCTCGACCTGGACTGGCTCGGCATCCCGGTGGTGTTCGGCGGACGCCCGGTCGGGGGCGGGGGCTGCTCGTCGTACGTCGACGTGGACAACCGGGGTGGTGCGCAGCGGGCCACCCAGCGCCTCATCGACGCCGGCCGGCGCACCGTGGCGACCATCGCCGGCCCCCAGGACATGACCGCCGGCGTGGACCGGCTGCTCGGCTACCGGCAGGCGGTGGTGGGCGCCGGCCAAGCCGACCGCGGCCTGGTGGTGTTCGGCGACTTCGGCCAGGCCTCCGGCGAGCACGCCACCACCCGGCTGCTGGACCGCAGGCCGCACGTCGACGCCATCTTCGCCGCCTCCGACATGATGGCGGTCGGCGCGATGCGGGCCCTGCACCGCGCGGGACGCCGGGTGCCCGGCGACGTGGCCGTCATCGGGTTCGACGACCTGCCGATCGGCCGCCGGACGGATCCGCCGCTCACCACCGTCCGCCAGCCGATCGAAGAGATGGGTGCCCGGATGACGGGTGAGCTGCTCGCGATGCTCGGCGGCTCGGCCGCGCCCCGCTGTGCCGTGCTGGACACCAAGCTCATCCTGCGCGCGACAGCCTGACACCTACTGTTAGCGCTAACAATCGCCTGCGGGGTGATCCGCAGTGCTCGAAGGAGGATTCGTGACCATTCGAGTCGACCCGGTGCGCGCCATCCTGGTCGTGGCCGCGGTACTGGCGGTCGCGCTGACCGGCGTGGCACCGGCATCCGCGGCGACGACGTCCCTCACGAGCGCGGCGTCGGGGCGGTGCCTGAACGTGACGGGCGGCGTCGACACGGCGGGAACGGCGCTGGAGATCCGGGACTGCACCGGCCAGGCGAGCCAGGCCTTCGAGTTCAGCTCCGCCGGGGAACTGCGGGCCATGAGCGGGACGCGGTGCGTGGACGCCTACGGCAACCAGACGGCGCCCGGGACGGCGGTGATCATCTGGTCCTGCACCGGCGGGGCGAACCAGCAGTGGCGGCAGAACTCCGACGGGACGGTCACCGGGGTCCAGTCGGGGCTGTGCCTCGACGTGAACGGAGCCGGGACGGCCAACGGCACCGCGGTCATCCTCTGGACGTGCCACGGCCAGAGCAACCAGCGGTGGAGCACGAGCACCCCGCCACCGGCCGGCGCGGGCCCGTGCGACATCTACGCTTCGGGCGGCACGCCGTGCATCGCGGCGCACAGCACGGTTCGCGCGCTCTACGGCTCCTACACCGGAAACCTGTACCAGGTCCGGCGCGCCTCCGACAACGCGACCCGCAACGTCGGCGTCGTGGCGGCGGGTGGTGCCGCCGACGCCGCGGGCCAAGACTCCTTCTGCGCGAACACTTCCTGCGTCACCACGGTGGTCTACGACCAGTCCGGACGGGGGAACGACCTGTGGTACCAGGGATCGAGCGTGGTTCCGGGATCCAGCCAGAGCAGTCCGGCGAAGTCGGCCACGGAGTCGCTCACGATCGGCAGCCGGAAGGCCTATTCCCTGTACATCAACCCGGGCAACAGCTACTGGCGGGACGGCCACTCGACCGGCGTGCCCACCGGCAGCGCGCCCGAGGGCATGTACATGGTGACCAGCGGGACGCACGTCAACAGCGGCTGCTGCTTCGACTACGGCAACAGCGAAACGACCCGCAAGGCCGACGCCGCCGGAGCCATGGACGCGCTCAACTTCGGCAAGCAGTGCTGGTTCGGCGGGTGCTCCGGCACCGGCCCGTGGGTGCAGGCCGACCTCGAGTGGGGGCTGTACCCCGGTGGCAGCCAGACGTGGAACCCGAACCAGCGGGCGTTCGGCAGCAAGTTCGTCACGGCGGTGCTGAAGAACAACGGCACGTCGCGGTTCGCGATCAAGGGCAGCGACGCCCAGTCCGGCAGCTTGACGACGCTGTGGGACGGGGGACTCCCGAACGGGTACAGCCCGATGAAGAAGCAGGGCGCGATCGTGCTCGGCAGCGGAGGTGACTGCTGCAAGCCGGGCGGGGGCGCGAACCTGAGCGCCGGGACGTTCTACGAAGGGGCGATGGTCGCGGGCTACCCGTCCGACGCGACCGAGAACGCGGTGCAGGCGAACATCGTCGCCGCCGGATACCGCTGAGGCTGCCTTCCGGGGGAGAACCGGACGCCCGGGCCGTGGTGGACGGCTCGGGCGTCCGGCTCACCGGGTCAGCGGAGGGAACAGGAGGTGCCGTTGAGCGCGAAGGCCGAAGGCGCGGCCGGGTCGCCGGTATGGGTGGCCTGGAAGCCGATCGTGGTCGAGGCGTTCGGTGCGAGTACCGGGTTGTAGGCGGCGTTGCGCGCCGTCACCTGACCCGAGGCGGGGGAGTAGGTGGCACCCCGGCCCGAGGTGACCCGCTGGCCGCCCGGCAGGGTGAAGACGAGGGACCAGCCGTCGATCGCCGTGCCGCCGGTGTTCGTGATGGTGATGTTCTCCGTCAAGCCGGTGTTCCACGCGGACACGGTGGCCGTGACCGCGCACGAGCCGGCCGGGGGGCGGGGTGACCGGCCCGGTCAGCCCGGTGGACGGCAGGCTGCGCCCGGCACCCTCGATGCTGTACGCCTCCACGGTGTCGCCGTACCGGCGGCGTTGCCGGCCGGGCTGCGGGGTGTCGGTGGACGTCGGCGCCTGGCTCAGGCCGAACACGTCGGTCCACTGCTCGATCTCTTCCTGCAGCAGCGAGTAGGGCACCAGGGTGTCGGCGATGCCGTGCCACAGCTGGACGCGCGGACGGGGGCCGCTGTAGCCCGGGTATGCCTGGCGGACGGCGTCGCCCCACTGCTGCGGAGACCGGTTCATGGTGCCGCCGGTGCACTTGCCGGCCCCCGGCGGGTAGCCGGCGGCGCCGGCGAAACAGAGGATCCGGTGGCGAAGACCCGGCTGGGGTCACCGCCGTAGTGCTGTTCGGCGTAGGTCACCATCGAAACGATCGAGACCGGGTCACTGCCGCCGCCGCGGTGCTTCGCCGCGTCGGACCACGTGTCGAAGCACTTCCCGAAGCCGGCCTCCTGCTGGGCGCTGGGGTAGCCGACGAGGAACCCGTACCGGTCGGCCAGCGACGCGATTCGCTGCCCGAGTAGAAACCAGGGCCTGAGCCGCCGCAGCCGTGCATGGCGACCACGACCGCCGGCCGGGCGGGGTGCGAATCGGGCACGTAGACGTGCATGCGCATCCCGCCCGGATTGGCGCCGAAGCCGGTCACCTCCACCAGGGACGCGGTCGCCGCGGGCGGGGCGGCGGTCCCCGTGACGGCGAGCAGCAGGACGGCGACGAACGTCGTTTTCAGTCCGGCCACCGTGGATCTCCTTTCGGTGGGTTCAGGCGCGGCTCCACCGCTGGTTCGGCTGGCCGTTGCAGCTCCACAGGATCGCGTGGGTGCCGTTGGCGGTGCCCGCGCCTTCGGCGTCCAGACACAGTCCGGAATGGACGTTGCGGATCGAGCCGTCCGCACCGAACGTCCACTTCTGGTTGTCCTGCCCGGTGCACGGCCAGCTGATCACCCGGGTGCCGTTGGTGGTGCCCTGGTGGTCGGCGTCGAGGCACTTGTCGCCGAAGACGCGCACTTCGCCGGTTTCCCAGCTCGTCCACAGCTGGTTCGCCGCGGTCTGGCAGTCCCAGATCAGCGTGCCCGCACCGGCGGCCGTCGAGGCGTTGTCGACGTCGAGGCAGCGGCCGGAACCCGTGCCGCGCAGCCGTGACGTCGTGGCGCTCAGCGGGGAACCACCGGACACCCGGTAAGCCGCGACGCCGTGCGACGGGACGCTCGCGGTGATCGGGGCGCCGGCCGCGGACGTGGCGCCGGTCCACAGGTCGGTCAGAGTGAACGCCGTGCCGGACAGCCCGATCTGCGCCGCGGTGGTGCTCACCGTGGTCGTGGCGCTGCCGCGGTTGAGCAGCCCGACCGCGACCGAGCCGTCGGCCAGGGGTTTGGCGAAGACCTCGACATCGCCGTCGTCGCGCACCCGGCGGCCCCCGGCGCCGAGCCGGTCCTGGTCGACCGCCAGCAGCCGCGGGTTGCGGAGCACGGCGCTGATGTCGGCCGACATCGTGCGGATGTCGTTGCCCGCCATCAACGGCGCGGCCATGAGGGCCCACAGGGCGAAGTGGGCGCGGGATTCGGTCAGCGACAGCCCGGGCCGGCCGACCACGAGCATGTCCGGGTCGTTCCAGTGTCCCGGACCGGCCTGCGCGGCCAGCGGGGCGGTGACGTCGAGGACGTTGCCCACGCCCATCGGGTAGCTGTTGGTGTTGCCGTTCTGCCAGATGTCCAGCAGGTCTTCGGTGGTCCGCCAGAGGTCCGCGACCTGGCCCCAGTCGTACTTGTCCCCGGTGATGGCGTGGTAGCTGTTGGGGTTGATGCTGTAGACGATCGGGCGCCCGGTGGCGCGCACCGCATCGCGCATCACCGTGAACCGGGCGACCTGCTCGTCGCGGGTGCCGGCGGGGGAGCACCAGTCGTACTTGAGGTAGTCCACGCCCCAGGACGCGAACGTGCGGGCGTCCTGGACTTCGTGGCCCGCGCTGCCGGTGGAGCCGGGGTAGCTGCCGGTGCGCTGGGCGCAGGTGCGGTCGGTCGGCACCTGGTAGATGCCGAACTTCAGGCCACGGCCGTGAATGTAGTCGCCCAGGGCCTTCATGCCGCTCGGGAACTTCGACGGGCTGGCGCGCAGAGCGCCTTGGGAGTCGCGTTGCGGGTCGAACCAGCAGTCGTCGACGACGACGTACTGGTAGCCCGCGTCCTTCATCCCCGACGAGACCATCGCGTCGGCCGCCTGGCGAATGGCCGTTTCGGTGACGCCGCAGCCGAAGCTGTTCCAGCTGTTCCAGCCCAGCGGCGGGGTGAGCGCCGGGCTCCCCGGCGCGGCCGCGGCGGCTGGTGTCACGGTGGCCACGGCCAGGGCGGTGGCCACGGCGGTGAGCAGGTGCAGGACGCGGTGGCGCGGTCGAGCGGGCATGGTGGCCCCTTCTCAGGTGGTGGGAGGCGGAACCGGCGCGAAGTGGTGGCGGCCGGCGATGCCGAAGCGCTCGTTCACCCGGGCCGGCCGCCACGGTCGTGGCGTCAGGCGGCGAACTGCCCCCAGTTCACGGGAACAGGTAGCCGCTGCCGCCGGTGCCGGGGACGGTGCAGCTGCCGGCCGGAGTGCCCCCGGTGCCGTCCGCCCGGGCCACCGCCGGGAACAACCCCGGGGCGCACGGCAGTCCGGCGATCAGCGCGAGGGCACGCCGGGGCTCGAGGATCGCCGAAGGTGGGGACGCGACTTCCACGGGTGCTCCTTCGGTTGTCGTCACCGTTGCTCGCGCTCCAGAGCCAGGCGAGCAGCAGTGTGCCACGGGGATGTTCACGCTCACAAGAAGTCGCCGGGATGCATGAAAGTTACACCCCGTCCGTGCGGTGCACGCTGGGGTTTCGTCGCCTGCCTCGATTCCGGCTCGGCGCCGGGCTTGACCGGCGACGTCGGCTGCGCCTAGAACATGTTATCGGTTCCGGTGGTCCGAGGTCGCCGCGACGCGGGGGACGCGGTGGCGGAAACGGGCAGTCGTCGGCAACCGGAGTGATGTTAGCGCTAACTCAATCCTTTGGAGCCGAGGAGGCTTTCGCGCCATGCCCGAGTTCAGCCGTCGCACGATACTGGGCCTGATCACGGTGAGCGGCGCGGCGGCAGCCGGGCTCCTGCGTGGCGGAATCGCCTCGGCCACCGCCGGTCCGGGCAGTTACACGCCCACCTGGTCATCGGTCGACCAGCATCCGCCCGCGGCGGAGTGGTTCCAGGACGCCAAGTTCGGCATCTACTTCCACTGGGGTGTCTTCAGCGTCCCGGCGTTCGGCAACGAGTGGTACCCCCGCACCATGTACGTCGGCGGGTCCAGCGAGAACAACCACCACAAGGCCGTGTACGGCGACCCGTCGGCGTGGCCGTACCACAACTTCGTCAACGGGGCCCGGGACAAGGCGGGCAACTGGGTCCAGTTCGCGCCGAAGCTCAAGTCCGCCGGCGGGAACTTCGACCCGGCGGAGTGGGCGCAGCTGTTCGCCGACGCCGGTGCCAGGTTCGCCGGACCCGTCGCCGAGCACCACGACGGCTTCTCGATGTGGAACAGTGCCGTCAACGAGTGGAACTCGGTCGCCAAGGGGCCGCGGCTGGACCTGGTGCGGCTGCACGCCGACGCGATCCGCGAGCGGGGCCTCAAGTTCATGGTTTCCCTGCACCACGCCTACCACTTCACCGGCTACTACGACCACGTGCCGGCGCAGTCGGACGCCAGTCTGCGCAAGCTCTACGGCCAGCTGGGTTCGCCGGCGGAAAACCAGCTCTGGTACGACAAACTCGCCGAGGTCGTCGCCGGCTACCAGCCGGACCTGCTCTGGCAGGACTTCAACCTCCCCCGCGTCGACGAGTCCCGGCGGCTGAACTTCCTGGCGTACTACTTCAACCAGGCCGTCGCGTGGAACAAGGACGTCGTCGCCACCTACAAGGACGGCTTCAACGACCGCGGCGAGGTCTTCGACTTCGAGCGCGGCGGTCCGGGGGACATCCAGAACCCGTACTGGCTGACCGACGACAGCATCTCCAGCTCCAGCTGGTGCTACACGGCCGGCATCGGCTACTACTCGATGAAGGCGATGCTGCACGCGCTGATCGACCGCGTCAGCAAGAACGGCACCATGCTGCTGAACATCGCGCCGATGGCCGACGGCACCATCCCCGCGGGACAGCGGACGATCCTGCTCGGCCTCGGCGACTACCTCGCCCGCTTCGGCGAGTCGATCTACGCCACCCGCGCGTGGTCTGCCTACGGCGAGGGTCCGACGCAGATGGGTGGCGGCTCCTTCACGACCCCGCGCGAGGGCACCAACCGCGACATCCGGTTCACGCGCAGCAAGGACGGCACCGTCCTGTACGCCACGGTCCTGGGCTGGCCGGGCGGCACGCTGGACATCACGACGCTCGGCTCGAGCCGGATCAACCTCGCCTCGCTGAAGACCGTGCAGCTGCTCGGCCCCACCGCCGGTTCCTACACCGACCTGCCCGACCGCACCCAGGACGGCTCCGGGCTGCACATCCGGCTGCCGTCGGCCACGGCGCCGTTCAGCGCTCCGGCGTACGTGGTGAAGCTGACCTTCTCCGGCCAGATCCCGGCCCCGGGGTCCGGTCCGGTGCCCACGGGCTGGGTGCGGATCGCGAACGTCACCACCGGTCTGGTGCTCGACAGCGGCGGGAACGTCGCGTCCGGGTCGGTGCTCAAGCAGTGGTCCTACGACGGTTCCGCCAATCTGCAATGGCAGCTGGCCGACCTCGGCAGTGGGTACTACCGGATCGTCAACCGCACCAACGGCATGGTCGCCGACAGCGGCGGCCGGACCGGCAACGGCGTCACGGCGGTGCAGGCGGCCTGGAACGGCGGCGACAGCCAGCAGTGGCGGCTGGCCGGCCTGGGCAACGGGCGCTACCAGATCGTCAACCGGGGCACCGGCACCGCGCTCGACGGCGCGGGCAACACCACGGCCGGGTCCACCGTCGTCCTGTGGGCCCCGAACAGCAGCACCAACAACCAGTGGACCGTCACGGCCGTCTGAACCCCGGCGTCGGAGGAGAGACCTGTCATGCCTGCAACCCTGTTCCGGAGGGTGAGAGCCACGATGGCCGCGGCGGTCGTCCTGGCTGCCGGCCTGGTGGTCGGCGCCGCGCCGGCCCAGGCCGCCACCTCGATCACGATCAACGGCGGTTCGGCCGGGCGCACGTTCGACGGCGTCGGGGCGGTCAGCGGCGGGGGCGGCAACAGCCGCCTGCTGGTCGACTACCCCGAGCCCCAGCGCGGCCAGATCCTCGACTACCTGTTCAAGCCGGGGTACGGCGCCGCGCTGCAGATCCTCAAGGTGGAGATGGGCGGGGACACCAACTCGACGAGCGGGGCGGAGCCCAGCCACGCCCACTTCCGCGGTGATCTCGACTGCAATCGCGGCTACGAGTGGTGGATCATGGAGCAGGCCAAGGCGCGCAACCCCGGCATCAAGCTCGTGGGCCTGCCCTGGGGGGCGCCGGGCTGGATCGGCAACGGCACGTTCTTCTCCAGCGACCTGACCGGCTACTACCTTTCCTGGCTCGGGTGCGCCAAGCAGCACGGATTGACGATCGACTACCTCACGACCGTCCAGAACGAGAAGCAGTGGAGCGCCGACTGGACCGTCACGATCCGCACCGCGCTCAACGCCAACGGGTACAACGCCGTCAAGCTCATCTCCGGTGACTCGTGGCCGGGGGACTGGGGACCCGTGAGCGCGATTTCGACGAACACGGCCTACCGCGACGCGACCGACGTGCTCAGCGCCCACTACACCTGCGGCTACCTCAGCGCACAGACGTCCTGCAGTGTCCCGGCGAACGTCACCGGCACGGGCAAGACGCTGTGGTCCAGCGAGAACGGCTCCCAGGACTACAACGACGGCGCCAAGCCGCTCGCCCGCGGCATCAACCGCGTCTACCTCGACGGCAAGATGACCGCGTACCTCAACTGGGACCTGATCGCCGCCACCACGCCGAACATCCCCTGGCCGACTGTGGGGCTGGTGCTGGCCAACCAGCCGTGGTCCGGCTACTACTCGGTCGGGAAGGACGCCTGGGCGCTGGCGCACACCACCCAGTTCACCGCGCCCGGCTGGAAGTACCTCGACGCCTCCAGCGGCTACCTCGGCGGGAACCGCGCCAACGGCAGCTATGTCTCGCTGAAGTCGCCGAACACCAGTGACTACAGCACGATCATCGAGACGATGGACGCCACCTCGGCCCAGACGCTGAACTTCACCGCCACCGGGGGAGTGTCCACCGGCCAGGTGCACGTGTGGGCGACCAACCTCAACTCGAACAACCCCGCGGACTTCTTCGTGCACGGCATGGACATCACCCCGTCCGGCGGCTCGTTCTCCCTGACCGCTCAGCCCGGCTACCTCTACACCGTCACGACCACCACCGGCCAGGGCAAGGGCACCGCGACCAGTCCGTCGCAGGGATCGCTGAACCTGCCCTACAGCGACGACTTCGACGGGTACGCAGCGGGCAAGGAGGCCAAGTACCTGATGGACATGGAGGGCGCCTTCGAGACGTCCGCCTGCGCCGCCGGCCGCTCGGGCACGTGCGTGCGCCAGGCCGCTCCGCAGAAGGCGATCCCCTGGAAGAAGACCACCGATCCGTACGCGTTGCTGGGCAACGTGGCCTGGAGCAACTACACGGTCAACGCGGACGTGCTGCTGGAGAAGCCCGGGTACGTCCAGCTGATCGGCCGGGCCGGCTCGCAGGACACCGGCAACCAGGGCGCGCTGAACGCGTACTACCTGCGGGTCAGCGACACCGGCGCGTGGTCGATCCAGCGCAACAACACCAGCCAGCAGGTCACCACGCTGCGCAGCGGCACCACGACCGCGCTGGGCACCAACCGCTGGCACCAGCTGTCGCTGGGCTTCTCCGGCAGCACCATCACCGCCGGTGTCGACGGCACGGTGCTCGGGACGGTCACCGACACCACGTTCCCGGCCGGTCAGGCCGGGCTCGGCACGAGCCAGGGGGAGACCGCCCAGTTCGACAACCTCGCCGTGGCCGGCTCGGGCGGCGGGTCCACCTCCGTGCTGCGCAACACCGGTTCCGGCCGCTGTCTCGACGTCCCGAGCGTGTCGCAGACCAACGGCACGCAGGTCGCGCTGTGGGACTGCAACGGCGGCAGCAACCAGCAGTGGACGCTGACCTCCGGGAAGCAGTTGCAGGTGTACGGCGCCAAGTGCCTCGACGCCGAAGGCGCGGCCACCACGCCGGGCACCCGGGCGATCATCTGGGACTGCACGGGCGGCACCAACCAGCAGTGGAACGCGAACGCCGACGGCACGATCACCGGTGTCCAATCGGGACTGTGCCTCGGCCCGAACGGGGGCGGCACCGGCAACAGCACCCCGGTGACCCTGCAGACCTGTACCGGCGCCGGCGCCCAGAAGTGGGCCCGGAGCTAGCAGGACCATCTCTTCCGGACAAAGGAGTTCGCTGATGGCCGCGAAAGCACGATGGGGAAGGTTGCTGCGAACCACGGCAGCCGCGGCGCTCGCCGCGGGCGCACTGGCCGGCCCGGCTGCGCCGGCGCAGGCCGCGACGCAGGGGCCGTGCGACCTCTACGCCGCCGGCGGCACGCCGTGCGTGGCCGCGCATTCCACCACGCGGGCACTGTACGGCGCGTACAACGGCGCTCTGTACCAGGTCCGCCGTAGCTCCGACAACACGACCCGGGACATCGGGCTGCTCAGCGCGGGCGGCGTCGCGAACGCCGCGGCCCAGGACTCGTTCTGCGCCGGCACCACCTGCCTCATCACCGTCATCTACGACCAGTCCGGCCGGAACAACCGCCTCACCCAGGCCCCGCCCGGTGGGTTCTCCGGCCCGGCGGCCGGCGGGTACGACAACCTGGCCAACGCGACCGCCGCCCCGATCACCATCGGCGGCCAGCGGGCCTACGGCGTGTTCGTGGCTCCCGGCACCGGGTACCGGAACAACAACGCCACCGGCACGGCGACCGGCGACCAGCCGGAGGGTATGTACGCGATCTTCGACGGCACGCACTACAACGGCGGCTGCTGCTTCGACTACGGCAACGCCGAGCGCAACAGCCGGGACAACGGCAACGGCACGATGGAGGCCATCTACTTCGGCAACATCAAGGTCTGGGGGTACGGCGCCGGGCCAGGCCCGTGGATCATGTCCGACCTCGAGAACGGCCTCTACTCCGGCGTCAACGCCGGTTACAACGCCAACGACCCCACCATCAACCACCGGTACCTGACCGCGATCCTCAAGGGTGAGGCCAACCACTGGTCCATCCGCGGCGGCAACGCGCAGTCCGGTGGCCTTTCGACGTTCTACAACGGTCCGCGCCCCAACGTGTCCGGCTACAACCCGATGCGCAAGGAAGGCGCGATCATCCTCGGCACCGGTGGTGACAACAGCATCGGGTCCGCGGGCACCTTCTACGAAGGCGTGATGACCTCCGGCTACCCGTCGGACGCCACCGAGAACGCCGTGCAGGCCAACATCACCGCCGCCGGGTACGGCAGTGGCGGCAGCAGCACCGGCACCGGGCCGCTGCACGCGGTGGGCGCCGGCAAGTGCCTCGACGTGCCGGGCTCCACCACGGCATCCGGCACCCAGCTGCAGATCTACGGCTGCAGCGGCCAGCCGAACCAGACGTGGACCCGCACGTCGTCCAACCAGCTGACGGTCACGATCGGCGGGACGACGCTGTGCCTGGACGCCTCGGGCAACGGGACCGCGGCCGGCACGAAGGTGGTGACCTGGACCTGCAACGGCCAGGCCAACCAGCAGTGGACCGTCAACTCCAACGGCACGGTCACCGGTGCTCAGTCCGGGTTGTGCCTGGACGTGACCGGCGCCTCCACGGCCAACGGCGCACTGGTCGAGCTGTGGACGTGCAACGGCGGCAGCAACCAGCAGTGGACGCTGGGTCAGGCCCCGGCGATGACCACCATCGACGACGGAACGAGGTTCCCATGACCACCAGCCCATCCCGGTGGCGGGGCGCCCGGACCGCGGCGGCCGCCGCCCTCGCGGCGTCTTCCCTGGTCCTGGTCCCCGGCACCGCCGCGGCGGCGAGCACACTCGGGGCCGCGGCGGCGCAGAGCGGCCGGTACTTCGGTGCCGCGATCTCCACGAGCCACCTCGGTGAGGCGGCGTACGTGAACACGTGGACGGCGGAGTTCACCGGCGTCACCCCGGAGAACGAGATGAAGTGGGCCACGGTCGAGCCGAACCGCAACCAGTTCAACTTCGGGCCCGCGGACCAGATCGTCAGCCAGGCCAGGAGCCGGGGCATGAAGATCCGCGGGCACACACTGGTGTGGCACGGGCAGCTGGCCGGGTGGGTGAGCGGACTGGACGCGAGCAACCTGCGGTCGGCGATGCAGAACCACATCAGCCAGGTGGCCGGGCACTGGAAGGGCCAGCTCTACGCGTGGGACGTCGTCAACGAGGCGTTCGAGGAGAACGGCACCCGCCGGCAGTCGGTGTTCCAGCAGAAGCTCGGGGACGGCTACATCGAGGACGCCTTCCGTGCCGCCCGCACGGCGGATCCGAACGCCAAGCTCTGCTACAACGACTACAACATCGACGGCGTCAACGCGAAGAGCACCGGCATCTACACCATGGTGCGGGACTTCAAGAGCCGGGGTGTGCCGATCGACTGCGTGGGCTTCCAGAGCCACCTCGGCTCGAACTCCACCTTGAGCAGCTACCAGGCGAACCTGCAGCGCTTCGCCGACCTCGGTGTCGACGTGCAGATCACCGAGCTGGACGTCGGCGGCTCGGGCTCCGGCCAGGCGAACGTGTACCGGCAGGTCACGCAGGCGTGCATGGCGGTCTCGCGCTGCACCGGCATCACCGTCTGGGGTGTCACGGACAAGTACTCGTGGCGATCGAGCGACACGCCGCTGCTCTTCGACGGCAACTACGGCAAGAAACAGGCCTACACCGCCGTCCTCGACGTGCTTGGCGGCGGGAACGGCGGTGACGGCACGCTGCGTGCCGTGGCCGCGAACCGGTGCCTGGACGTCCCCGGCTCGTCGACCGCGGCCGGCACTTCGCTGCAGATCTGGGACTGCCACAGCGGGACCAACCAGCAGTGGACCCGCACGAGCTCCGGGGCGCTGACCGTCTACTCCGGTGACTCGCAGCGGTGCCTGGACACCGCGGGCGGCGGGGCCGCCGCCGGCACCGCTGCGGTGATCGCGAACTGCACCGGCGGGAACGGCCAGAAGTGGACGTCGAACCCCAACGGCACCCTCACGAACGGCCAGTCGGGACTGTGCCTGGACGTGAGCGGCGCGGCGACCGCCAACGGGACCGCCGTGATCATCTGGACCTGCAACGGCGGGGCCAACCAGCAGTGGAGGTAGGACCGCCGACCTCGGCGGTACCGGGCACCTGACCTGAAGACACGCAGGCTGGGTCCGCCGGACCTGACCCGGTTCGGCGGACCCAGCCTGCGCTTTGCCGGCCTGCGGCCTCGCTCCAGTCGTACGCCGGAATCCTGGCCGGCTCCTCGGCGCCGTACCGCAGGTGCGCATGACCGGCGCTGACACCGGTTCGCGCTCGCCCCATTCCGGCAGTCAGGGCTTCCCGCAAGGACGACACGCCGACCGGAAGGAGCCCCAGCCGCTGGGCGGCTGGGGCTCCTGGCGGGACAGCTTCCGGTCGGGTGGGCCGGCTAGCGCTGCAGCGTCAGGACACCCGGCCGCCACGGCAGCTGGTCGTAGGGGCCGCCGGCGGTGGGGGACTTCCCCTGGTAGAGCAACTGCAGGTTGCAGGGATCGACGGTCATGGTCTGGTCCGGGTTGCTGCGGACCAGGTCACCGTGGCTGATGTCGTTGGTCCAGCCGGCGCCGCTGTTGGCCTTGCCCGCGAAGGGACTGCTTTCGCTGGTGGCCTGCGGGGTCCACGAACCGCTCAGGCTGCTCGCGGTGAACGAGCGGAAGTAGCGCCCGTTCGCGCCGATCGCCTCGACGATCATGAGGTACTGGTTCTGGCCCTGAACCTTGTAGACCTGGACCGCCTCGAACAGGTTGTTCGTCGAGTCGCTCATGACCGTGGTGTAGTTCGAGCCGAAGCTGCCCGGGAAGTTCCCGATCGGCATGCTCGCCCGGTAGATCTTGCCGTTGTCGCCGGCGAAGAACAGGTACATGTTCGAGCCGTCGGCGATCAGGGTCTGGTCGATCGGGCCGGTGCCGGAGCCGGAGATGCTGCCCGTGAACAGCGCCTGCGGCGAGGACCACCCGTTGGGGTTGGTGGGGTCGCTCGACGTGCGGTAGATGAAGGGCCAGGCGCCCCACTGGTACGCCAGCACCCAGATGTTCTTCGGCGCGAAGTAGAACAACGTCGGCGCCACGGCGGCCTGGCTCATCCCGGTCTGGCCGGCCGAGGCCATGTCGGACCAGTTCGTGAAGGGGCTGAAAGCCATCGAGCCGTACGACGATCCCGCAACGTTCGACGCGTAGACGAGGTGCTTGCCGTTGTAGACGACGTTGGTGAAGTCCTTGAGCGAGACCCATCCGTTCTTGGGCGTCGCCAGCACACCTGTCGACGACCAGCGGTACGTCGACGGAAGCGAGCAACTGCCGCTTCCCGTGGTCGTGGTGGTCGGTGGGGTGGTCGACAGGCCCGTCCACTTCTGGTTGCTGCCGCCGTTGCACGTCCAGATCTCCACCGCCGTGCCATTGGCCGTGCCGGCGCCGGTGACGTCCAGGCAGAGGCCGGACTGCACGCCGACCACCGTGCCGTCGGAGTTCACCCGCCACTGCTGGTTCGCTCCACCGTGACAGGTCCAGATCTGCACGCGGGTACCGGCGGTGGTCGCGCTGCCGGGGACGTCCAGGCACTTGCCGCCGTACACCGTCAGCAGGCCACCGGCCGTCGACGTCCACTGCTGGCCCGCACCGCCCGAGCAGTCGTAGATCTGCAGGGAGGTGCCGTCGGCCTGGCTGGCGTTCGGTACGTCCAGGCACCGGCCCGACCCGACACCGCGCAGTGCGCCGGTGACGTCGGCCTGCGCCGTGTTGGCTCCCAGCGTCACCCCCAGCGTGACCAGCGTCGTGGCGCCGAGTAAAGCGATCAGGGATCGACTCCCGCGGCTGATGACTCTTTTGTTCATGACAATCTTCTCCCGGCCGGCTTCAGGTCCACTTCCGCTTGCTCCTGCCGTTGCACGTTCAGCTCGGTGTTTCCGTGAGTGAGACGACTGTTATCGCTAACATGCGTCGCGCCAGCGTGAACTGCCGAGAGAAGAGTTGTCAATCCGTGCGCTCGCGCACCCGGCGACCGGGCGCCGGGCCGAGCGGCCCGGCCACCTCAAGACCAGATCCCTGGTACACAAAGGACTGCCGAGTTGTGAAAGTTACATGCCTTCGCGCCGCAAGACGGTGAGAAGCGCACTGCATATTGTATACGGGATGCGTCTGCTCTGCCTCGCCGACGACCTCCGGCCAATGTGAGCGCAACTGCAACAGACCCGCGTCGCAGCGGCATCTTGAGGGGCGTGCAGTTCGAAGAGTTCTCACGTGAGCAACTGCCCAGCCTGGTACGGTTCGCCGCCGTACTGACCGGTGACCGCGCGAACGGCGAGGTGATGATCAGCCCCGGGGCGTGTGGGCAAAATGTGGGCAGCCCCGGGGCTGAGTCGCGTCCGGAGCTACCTGGGGAATGAAAAAAGCCACGTCCACCTGTGTGAACGTGGCCTATCCGGTCGGGCTGACAGGATTTGAACCTGCGACCCCTTGCACTTACTCACTGGATCGAGGACGTGCGCGTCTGCTTGGCTATTGCCGTTGTGCAGGCATGTTCTGGGTCCTTGGTCGTGATCATCTATCGTCGCTCGCTGGTGCGGTGTGGGCAGAATGTGGGCTGTCAGTACTCGTCTGTGTGCAGGCACCCGGTAGCGCGGTCCGATCGGCCCACCCCTCCTGGTACTACTGAAAGTAGCGACAGTGCTACTCTTTGCAATGCAACGAGTCGTCACTACGCTCTGCATACTGACGTGAGAAGATGGCCGGGTGGTCAAGGGAAGCGTGGATGCGACGAGCTGGAAGCGGAAGCTGCTCGCCTTCGTTCTTGCTGCCGTGATTCTTGTCTGCGCCGTTCTCCTTGTGGTCGGCAATCTTGACAAGCCTTGGACTGTAGGGGCTCAGGTTCTTTCTGCTATTGCCGGTGCGGCTCTGGGGTCCATTCTCTCTGTCGACTCCTCTCGTCAGGCGGTGCGAAATCAAGCTCGGCCTGCGATACGTCGTAAGTTTGATCAGATTCTCCGGCTTCGAGTAATGGTTGTTCGGACGGAGGGTCAGGTTGACTCGATTCGGAATGCGGCGGTTCGGGGAGGAACGCACGACCCAAATAGAGTCGCAGATTGGCTTGAGAATATGGCGGATAACCTACGGTCAGAAATTCAGTCAACGGCGACCTCGATTGAAGACTGGGGCGACTTGGCTCAGGATGTTTACGATGATGAATTCCGTAGGTATGAGACCAGGGGATCGCGTATGCCGACGGCCTCCACTGGAAACGAGGTGGAAAAGTGACGAATGAGATCGTTGGTAAGGTTGCCCAGGTGACGAGCGATCGTGAACTGATCATCAATCGCGGGTCACTTCATGGGGTTGTAGAGGGCATGGTCTTCCGAGTTAAAGGAAGTCCCGTTGAGGTTCTTGATCCCGATACCAACGAAGTGATTGGCCAGATTGCAAAAGTTAAGGTGCTGATTCGCGCCGTCGAGGTTGCCGAAAGATTCTGCATCGCTCGAACCTTCCGTTCTCGCAAGGTGAATGTGGGGGGCAGGTTTGAAGGAGTTAGTCTCGCTAATGCGTTCCAGCCTCCTAAATGGGAAACTCGCTACGAGACGTTGAGGCGAGACCCGTCGGCAGGGGAATCAATTTCTCCGGATCAAAGTGTTGTTTCAATTGGCGATTCAGTCGAGCTTGCCCAAGAGGAAGATTTCGATGCGGAAGCCACTACGGTCTGGAAATAAATCGAGTGGGTGGCCTTTCGGCATCTCGTCGACCTGGCGCAGCCCGATCACGCTGTGTCAAGGGGGCACTTCCCGCTCGACCGTCGCCTACCTGCTCGGCTGCCCCCTTGACGCGGCGTGATAGCCCTCCGGGAGGTCGTCGAGATGCCGTTTGGCCGCACACGGACGCAACCGCCGCGCTCGACTCGGCCATCTCGGAGACCTGCCCGTCCGGCGAGGACATCCTTCTTCTTGAGCTGCGGCCCCCGGTGTAGCCGCCGGCCGGTCGCGTGGGTGCCGGAGGCGGGCCCCGCGCGTGCCGGCCGATAGCGGCGCGGCCCCGGAGGGGCCGCCTTGAACAAGAAAAGAAACTCTGAACACACCGGTTTTGTCGGACGTCGCGGCAGTCAGGACGATGGCGTGGACTGAGAGCGAATCTGGGTGATCCGGCCCTTGGTGATGCCCAGGGCGGCAGCAATCTCGGTATAGCTCATCCCGCCGTCGTCGTGGGCTTGCTCGATCGCCTCTTTGCGTAGGCGCGATAGCTCGGCCACGCGGCCCATGTAGGTCTCGATCAGCGCCGTTGACCGCTTTGCCCGCCGGATCGGGTCCGGATCGTGGTGAACGCGCTCGAACTCGTCCTCGTCCACGGTGATGGCTCCTCCGGGCTGGCTAGGCATGGGAACGCCCCGAGACTGCGAGTTTGGCCCTGCTCGGCAGTCTCGGGGCGTTCGTCCATCGAGGCTAGCAGTTCAGGAGTTCGGGCTTCTGGTTGAGGACCTGGGCGCGGGCGGAGGTGAACTCGTTGTACTCGGCCGTGGCGGTGGGGGCGAAGACTCCGACCTTGCAGCAGTTCTGGAAGGCCAGGCGCACGCCGAACTTCTTCTCGACGGCCGCTCGCATCGAGTCGCTAGCCATGAGGCGGAAGAGCTGACCCCACTCGGTGTCGTTCCGGGGAACGTCCTCGTTGATCTCGACTGCCGCGCCGTTGGCGTTGACCTTCTCGGCGGTACCCGCCACCACCGACCATGCGTACGGCAGCGACTCTTGGATGCACCGGAGGAAGTCATCCTCGCGGACGTCGCCCTCCTGGGCTTGCTTCAGCAGCTCGGCCGGAACGGTGAGAGACACCAGCACTCCTAGTAGTTGACGGTGATTGTCATCGTCAGTTGTGCCACACATCGAGTCGCTGCGGTAGGGAGACAACCCGACTAGCTGAGTCCGTCGGCCGGTTGGTCACTGCGTGCTACGAGTCGGCCGGGAGCGGTGCCACCTTGGTGGTGTACTCCAGCTTGTACTGGTTCGCAGCAAGGAGGATGTCGGCGGTCTCGACTGGCGTGTTGCCGCTGAATGACGTCCGGACGATGGCGACTACGGGTGTGCCGGGCCGGATCTGGAGCCGCTCAGCCTCCGAAGGACGCGGCATCCGAGAGTGCAAGCGTTCGCGGACTTCGGTGGGGCGGAGGCCGATGGAGGTGAAGCGGTCGACGATCCCCGCGCCCATCAGGGGTCCTTCCTCCGGCTTCTCGATGGGCGTGCCCCGGGTAATCGCGAGCGGTTCGTACGAGGTGGTCAGCATCCTGGGTTCGTCGTTCGCGTAGGACACGTAGTCCGTCCGCATGACCTCGTCGCCGACGCTGATCTTGAGTCGGTGGGCTGTCTCAAGTCCCGCCCGGTCCGGCTTGGTCTCGTAGCTGTACCTGGGCACGCGTTCGGTTGCGATCGCCTCGTCGGCGAACGGCGCACCCGGCTCCGACCTGTAGTGAAGATCGGCGCGACGGATGAGGGGGTCGTATAGCCGGACAGTCGCGCGGCCGCCCTGCTGCCGATCGATGAGCCCTTCAGCCTCCAGGAGATCGAGCGCCTGACGCACCACAATGCGCGATGCCCCGTACGTGTCGCTCAGCTCGCCCTGGGTGGGAAGTCGGCTGCCGGGTTCGAGCGTCCGAGCAAGGATCTGGTCACGGATGGCGGCCGCGATCCTCTCGTACATGTGGCCTGACGTGCTGTTTTCCATGATCATCAACTCTCTCGCAAGGTTATATACCAAGATGCTTGCGTCGCTGGTGGTCGTCGGTTAGAGTGGGTACATCAAGTTGCTTGGGATACAAACTCTACCAGCTCGACCTGGAGGTTAGGCATGCAGGACATCCCGTTCGTCAGCTCGGGTTACCGGTTCATGGTCACGGAGGCCCCGACGATGAAGATGCGCGAGGTCAAGGGAGAGCTTCAGCCCGCGATCGACCGCGAGGGCAACCAGGCGTTCGTGGTGATGCTGTTCGCGAAGCCGCGTCCGGTGGAGGGACGTCGGCCGGGCAAGGGTGAGGAGATCAAGGTGACGCTTGCGGCGGACCCGGGGGAGGGGTTCGACGAGGGGACCTACGTGGAGCTGATCGACCCGGTGTTGAACACGTGGCAGACGACGGGGGATGACGGCCGGATCACCGGATCGGGTCTGTGGTTCAAGGCGATGGGTCTCAAGCCTGCCGGGTCGGGTGCTGCGCAGCGCGCCGCCTGATGCCGGCCGAATGACCGGTGGGTGACCGGTTCGCGCGGCTACCTCCCCGGCCGTCGCGTCATCACCACCCTGGAGCCCTTCCCAAATAGGTTGGCTGCCCGTTTTCGAGTCGGGCAAGGGCACTTCGTGTTCTTTGACAAATACAGAGTGGGCCGATCCATGCCTAAATCCGCGCCATTTGTGGTGGCGCGCATTGATTCCCGGGGGTAGATGCCCGGGAGTCTTTGGGTTTTACCAGAATTCGGGACCTTGACACTTAAGTGTCAAAACGCGGAGAGGGGCTACGCGATGGTGGACACGACGGAATGCGTGACCGCGCGGCTGGTGTCGGCGTTCGACGCGACGTGGGCAGCCATCCGGGAACGACACCCGGACGTTCCGGCCGTCGTGATCACGATCGGGTCCGGCACCTTGGGTTCCCGACGTGGCGAGACCCGACTGGGGCACTTCGCGGCGGGCCGCTGGCAGGTCGGCGACACGGACCGGGTACCTGAGCTGTTCATGTCGGGCGAGGGCCTCCAGCGGACGCCTGAGGAGGTACTCGGAACGCTGCTGCACGAGGCGACCCACGGGATCGCGCACACGCGGGAGATCAAGGACGCCTCCCGGCAGGGCCGCTACCACAACAAGCGGTTCAAGGTCCTGGGCGAAGAGCTTGGGCTGATCCTGGAGGAGGACCCGAGCATCGGGTGGAGCGTCACCTGTGTGCCGACGAAGACGTCCAATGTGTACCGGCAGCAAGTGGAGCTGATCAAAGCCGCGTTGGTGGCCTACCGGCACGCGGAAGTGGTCGCCCCGGGCAAAGCACGCAGCAGCAATCTGACCGTCGCGACCTGCGATTGCGACCGGAAGATCCGCGTTGCGAAAAGCACGCTGTCCGAAGCGCCGATTCTCTGCGGCCGCTGCGGAGTCGAATTCACGGCAGAAGATGAAGACTGATCCGTTTCGAGTGGAAGGAGTGGGCGAATGGGTGTCGCAATGAACGCGGTCCGGGGTGGGTTGTCGTCGTATGACCCGCACGGCCCGAAGCGGGTTTCCTGAGACCAACCACGTCTGTTCGGCAAGTTTCTGGCTGTCACCGACACGGATTGCCACGTGCACCGTGTGCGGCCGCCAGTGGCAAATGTGAGGAGGAGTGCAGTGACGTACGTGTTTTGGGCGGTACTGGTGGGGCTGCTGATGTGGGCGGTCCCGGTGTTCGGGGTTATCGCGCTGGTCTCGGGGCTGGTGCTGGCGTGGCGGGCCGGCCGGTGAGCCGCCCGGTGAAGGTCGGTGTGGTGATCCGGATGCTCGCGGCCCGGCTGGAACGGGAACGGGCCGCCGCGATGACGGAACCGACCGACGACTTGGGCTGGCAGGCGGGATTTTGCGAGGGCCTGAAGCACGCGCAGCACGTGATCCGGAACGGAGACTGACATGTCGGAAATCCTGGCGATCATCACGGCGGCGAACGAGGCGTACCGCGCGTTCGTGGCCACCGGTCCGGATCGGGAGATCAAGGTCGCGGTCGGGAACGCGGTGCGCTTCCTGGCGGCGGACCTCACCTCGGCGGCCGAGCTGGTCGCCACGACACGCGAAGGGTAAAAGCAATGCAGGAGATTCAGGCGATTGTGGACGCGGCAACCGCTGCGTTCGAGAAGTTTCAGGCCACCGACGCCCCGGACGAGGCGAAGAGGCAGGCCGGCCGGTGGGTCGCGGGGATGGTGGGTGAGCTGTCCAACCTGGCGTGGCAGTTGGAGCACAACCCGGGACGGTGGAGCTGACATGCAGATCGCGGTACTCAACCGGCGGGCGCAGCAGCGCTACGCGACGTTCGTGTCCAACCTGGACATGGTCGCCGAAGTCCTCGGCGAGGTCGACAAGCTCATCGACCGCTACGACGAGGGCGCGATGGCCGACTCCTGGACCATCGCCACGAAGGACGAACTCAAGGCGCTGCGCACCAAGGCGTTCGACGAACTGGACCGGCTGCGCGTGCTGGGCAAGAAGCACGAGGCGGAGCTGGTCTCGCGGGACTGGAGGTTCTGATATGGCGCACCAGGTCGACCGGGTCGTCGACGACCTCGGTTCCACGCTCACCCAGCTCAAGGACTCGATGCGCGGGATGCCGCTGCACAAGAACGGGTTCAAGGCCGCGCACGACCGCATGGCCCGCGCGATGGGCACGCTCACCACCGAGCTGACCGACGCCCGCACGGCGATCAAACCCTGACCAACCGCACATGATCCGTTTCGCACGAGACCGGCCCCGCCACCTCCCACCACGGGACGCGGGGCCGGTCTTGTGCTGTTCGAGAGGACCACCAACCCATGAACACCCCCAAGTCGTCCCGCAAGACCGGGACCGAAGTCAAGGCGCTCAAGTGGCTGTTCCGCCACCCCGGCGCCACCGTCGCCCCGACCGCCGTCCTCGGGTCCGGGCTCGAGCTCGGCTGGACCGCCACCGGCGGCATCGCGGGCGGAACCGCCGGCACCCTGCTCTGCTGGTACCGGGCGCACCCGGACACCTTCGACCACTACGCCGCCCCGCGGCTTCGGGCCTGGCGCCGGCGCTGGTCGGCCTACTTCGGGCCGCGCTTCACCCGGGCCCTGCGGGCGTGCGACATGTACGTCATCGACCGCAAGACCGGCGAGGACCTGTTCCCCGGATCACCCGGGTGCGCTCCTACTCCCCGTCGGTGGACGTGGTCACGCTGGCGCTGGCGCGTGGGCAGGCTCGCCGGTCGATCGAGGAGAACCTCGAACGGCTCGCGGACACGCTGCGGGTGCAGCGGATCGCGTTCGAGCACCCGAAGCCCGGCTACGTCGCGCTGATCATCGAACGGTCGGAGCCGTTCACCGAGACCATCCCGGCCCCGGAGATGCCCGAACAGGCCGACGCGGTCGACATCGACGACATCTACGTCGGGGACACCGAGTACGGCACGGACTGGCGGCTGCGGCTGCGCTCGCACCTGTTCATCGCGGGCGCGACCGGGGCGGGCAAGAACTCGATCGTGCTCTCCGAGCTGCGCGGCCTGGCCCCGCTGATCCGCGATGGGCTGGTGCGGTTGTGGATCTGCGACCCGAAGCAACTGGAGTTCCGCAAGTTCGGCGACGCGCACGCGGCCTACCGCTACGCCGACAACGAAGAGACCTGCGCGGAGCTGGTCGACGAGTACATCGCGGACCTGCGCGCGGTGCAGCAGTCCTTCGCCGCCACCGGCCGCCGCAAGATCGAGGTCTCCCACGAGACCCCGCTCAATCTGCTGATCATCGACGAGATCGGGGCGCTGCTGGCCTACGGCGACGGAACCATCGCCCGCACCCTGCGCAAGCAGCTCGCCATCGTCGGCTCCCAGGGCCGCGCCACCGGTCACTTCATGACCGCGCTGGTGCAGGAACCGACCAAGGACACGGTCCCGGTCCGGGAGCTGTTCCCGACCCGGGTGTGCCTGCGGGTCACCGCCCAGTCGCACGTGGACATGGTCCTCGGGGACGGCGCCCGCCTGCGTGGGGCGTTGGCGGATGAGATCCCGAACGTGCCCGACACCGCCGGTATCGGCTACGTGATCCGGCAGCGCACCCGCGTCCCGCAGCGCGTCCGCGCCGCCTACGTCGACGACCGGGAGATCGACGAACTGATCGCGTTCATCCGCTCCGGCCGGCCGATGCCGGGGCTGTCGGTGGTGGCGTGATGGCCACGGTTACCTACCCGGCGCGGCTGCACCAGCGGCACTACCACGTCGTCGTGGGGTCCTACCCCCGTCCGCTCAGCGGCCGGATTCACCGCGACCGGTCCCGCGCGATGTGGGAGATGCAAGTCGCGGTGGAGCAGTTCGCGGAACGCGGGATCGAGCTGTACGAGGCTCACGTCGCCTCGCTGGACGAGGTGTTCCTCGCGCGCTGCGGGGTGTGTGCCGAGCTGCCCGGAGACAAGCCGGACCTCTTCGAGGACTGGGACGCGCTTCAAGAGGTGCTGCGCATCTGGTGCCCGACCTGGGTCACCGAATACCCGGACGTCTTCTGCCCGCGCCATCAACCGTCCGGAGCGGAACGGCCATGAGCCACCGGGAGAACTCGCATGCGCGCGTGGTGTCCCACCTGGGACGTGCGGTTTCGGAGGCGGCCGGCTGGTGCGACTGGGTCCGGGTGGACGTCGAACACCGCCTCGGTCACGTCGGCGACGTCGGACCGATCGACGACCCAGAGTACAGCGCCGCACTCGACGCCTTCGGACTGATCCAGGAAGCACTCGACAAGGTGCGCCGCGTAGGCGCGTGATCAAGGGAGAAACGCCATGTGGCGTATCGGTTTCTACGTATGGCGCGCCTGGATCTACGCCAAGTACGGCGTCCCGGCCGCGCTCGTGCTCTACCTGATCCACCACGTGCAGGGCTGGTCCGCGCTGTTCTGGATCGTGACTGCGGTGTTCGGCTGCGTCGGGCTCGGCCTGGTGCTCGGGGTCACCGAGTTCCGCAACCGCGAGTTCGGCGACATCGGACGGGAGCGCATCCGATGAGCCCCCGCCGCGACCCCGGACAACTCGGGCTGTTCGGCACCCCCGCCCCGGCCCCGGCACCGACCGCCGGCCGAGCCTGCCCTCCCGCCCGCGCACGTCGCAAGCCGCTCGGTACACCCGGTAATCCGCTGGTGGCCAAGGACGTGCTCGCCGACGTCCGAGACGGGAAATTCGGGCTGCTGGACGACACCGACCGCGTGATGGTCCTCGACGGCGACGGGCATTGCCGGGCGGCGCAGGAGGACGACGTCGTGATGCATCTGGTGTCCATCGGCTACGTCGAACGCAGTCCGGCCCGGGAGACGGTTTCGTGCCTGCACGGCGTGGTCCGCAAGCCCGTGTTGCCGCTTCGGCTGACCCGACGTGGGCGGGACATGCTCCAACGCTGGTCCAACCTCACGCCCCTGACCTGAAAGGCATTGCCGTGAGCGGAATCCACTACTTCGGACACATCGACCGGCTGCTCTACGAGTACTACACGGCGGAACTCGCCATCCCCACCAGCGACCAGGAGGACCCCGGCTACCGGAACCCGCAGTTGGCCGAGCTGGCCGACACCGTCGTCCGGCTGCTGGAGCAGGAAGCTGACCACTACCGAACCTACGCCGCACGGTGGCGCGGCGAACGCTGACCCGAAAGGAGACATCATGTCCACTGCGGACAGTACGAACCGGACTCGTCGGCTGGTGGACACCATCCGGGTCCTGGTCGCCGTGGTCCTCGGCACGATCGGCGCGGCGGCCGGGTTCACCCACACCCACGACTGGGCCGTGCACCACGGACAGCTCGGCTGGATCGCTTGGGCCGACGCGGTGGTGATCGAGGGCATCGTCATCGTCGCCGGGTTCGAGGTCCAGCGCGATCACCGCGCCGGAGGTTCCCGCAAGCTCACGTTCCCGCTGGGCGTGCTGGTGGCGGGGTTCGGGGTGCAGATGGCCGCTCAGGTCGCGCTCGCCGAACCGACCCCGGCCGGATGGCTGGTGGCCGCGATGCCGGCACTCGGGTTCCTCGTGGTCGTCAAGCTCCTCATGCGCCGCGCCCCGGCCCCCGAGACCCCAGAGACCCGGGAGCTCGTTGCGGATCCCGAGCCGGTCACCGCGACCGCCTCGCGGACCGACGTCGTGGCGCACCCGGTCCCAGCGCCGGCCGCTGCGGTCGCTCCGGCCCGGCCCCGGCTCAAGCTCCCCGCTGAGCTGACCAGCCGGATCAACACCGTTGCCGAAACCGCCCGCAGCGAAGGGCGCGAGCTGACCATCGAGGAGATCCGCCGCGTCGTGCGCGTCCCCGAACCGATGGCCGCGCAAATCCTGCGCGAACTCACCACCACCTGACCGCATCCGGAAGGAACACACATGCCGAGATCAACGTCCAACCTGGACAGGCTCGCTCGCCTGCAAGAGGAGTACGACACCGCGAACGCGTCGGTAATCAACGAGACCGGTGGTCGCAACCGCGAAGCCTTACTCCGCCTGTCCGAAGTGGCCGGCGAGATGGCCTGCATCCACGAAGACGAAGCAGCGGAAATGCGCCGGGCCGCCGGCGCCGCGTACGACCTCGCTATGACGAAGTAGACCGCTTCCCCGCGAACCCGCCACGGCGCGGGAGCCCGGCCACCAATCCCGGCCCGGGCTCCCGCGCCGTTTCTTATGCCCGCCAACCGAAAGGCTCCGACATGCTGACGTTGGAAGACCGCCTCGCCGCTCGCGTGAAGGCGCTGGACTACCAGGACTGGCGCAACAAGGTCCGCGCCGTTAACGGCTGCGCCCGCCCGATCCGGCTGTCGGGGGCGCACCAGCTTCAGGACGCGATCACTGGCCGTGTGCTGCACCACCACGGCGGGGACATCTTCGCCCCGTGTGGCAACCGCCGGTCCGGGGTCTGCCCGGCCTGCTCCGACCGCTACGCCGCCGACGCCTTCCACCTCATCCGCGCCGGACTCGTCGGCGGTCACAAGGGCATCCCGACCTCCGTGGGCGACCGGCCCCGCGCGTTCGTCACCCTCACCGCGCCGTCCTTCGGGCCCGTCCACACCGCCCACATCACCCGGAACGGGAAGCGTCGGCCGTGCGGCTGTGGGGAGTACCACCACGACGACGACACCCGCATCGGTGCCCCGCTCGATCCGGAGACCTACGACTACGTCGGGTCGGTGCTCTGGCAGGCCCACGCCGGGGTCCTCTGGCAGCGCTTCACGATGCGGCTGCGTCGGGAGCTGGCTCGCCGGGCTGGCCTCAAGGCCCGCGAGTTCGCCGAACAGGCGCGGCTCTCCTACGGGAAGGTCGCGGAATATCAGCGGCGCGGGCTGGTGCACTTCCATGCCGTGGTCCGCCTTGACGGCCCCGAGGGCGCGGTGTCTCCGGCTCCCCGGTGGGCACACCCGGACTTGCTCGAAGACGCCGTCTACGCCGCTGCTGGGGCCGTGCTCGTGCGGACCGCGTACCCGGATGGCACCGAACTGCGGCTTACCTGGGGAACGCAGGTCGACGTCCGCCGTATCGAACCTGCCGCGTCGGCTGAGCTGGAAGACGATGCCGGCCAGATCTCCGAGGCCCGGCTCGCCGCCTACATCGCGAAGTACGCCACCAAGGGCACTGGCAAGAGCGAAGCCGCCGACCGGCCGATCCGCTCCCAGCTCGACATCGACCACTTGACGGTAACTCCGCACCACCGCCGCATCATCCAAACCGCGTGGGACCTCGGGGAGCTGCCCGCGTACGAGGACCTGAAGCTCCGCCGGTGGGCGCACATGCTCGCCTTCCGGGGCCACTTCCTCACCAAGTCCCTCGCCTACTCCACGACGTTCAAGGCCATCCGAGGTGACCGCCGGGCCTTCCGGCTCGCCGAAACCCTCGAACGCCTGGGGCTCGACGACCGCGCCGACTCGATCGCCGTGGTCAACGACTGGGCCTTCGACGGCTCCGGCTACCGCGACGACGCCGAACGCGAACTTGCCGCCGGAATCGCCGAACGCATTCGAGACGACCGCAAACTCAAATACAGCAAGGAAAACCGCCATGAATGACTCGCTGCTCAGCATCGAAGACCTATCCGCCTATCTCAAGATCCCGGTCAACACGCTCTACCAGTGGCGCAAGACCGGCAAAGGTCCCGCCGGGTTCCGTGCCGGCAAATATGTCCGGTACCGGTCGTCCGATGTAGACGCCTGGATCACCGAACAGGCGGCCTGCTGATGGCTCGCGCGTGGGTGTACGACCGACTGAAGAAGGCAGCCCATCGCGAGGCCGTGACGAAGGCGAAGGCGGCAGGGCGGCGACCACCCGCACGCTGGGAGGTTCGCTACTACGACGTGACCGGCAAGCTCCGGTCGGAGACGGCGCCGAACAAGGACAAGGCAGAGGCACGCCGGACGGAGCTCGAAGACAGCCTTCGTGGTGGGTCCTATGTGGATCCGAATTCGTCGAAGGTGACCTTCGCTGAGATGGGGGAGAAGTGGCTCGACAGTCGCCACGACCTGCGTCAGTCGACGTGGTGGAAGTACCGAGGTCTTCTCGACAACCACGTCAACGTCAAGTGGGGTGGCCGGCCGCTCAACGCGATCCACCGCGAAGACGTGGCGCTGTGGGTGGCGGACCTGCTGAAGTCGAAGGACAAGGGCGGGAGCGGTCTCGGACCCTCGCAGGCCCGGCACGCGTACCGGGTGTTCTCGATGGTGCTCGACTGGTGCGTGCCGCGTCGCATCCTGGCCAACCCGGCGCGCGGGGTCAAAATGCCGGTGCGTCCGGACGCGGAGCACGTCTACCTCACCTATGAACAGGTAGAGACGCTCGCCGACGCTGCTGCCGTCCTCCGGACGAAGTACGACCGGCCGACGGCGGGCTCCGAGATCAACCGCGCGCTCATCCTGCTGCTGGCCTACACCGGCCTTCGGTGGGGTGAGGCTGCCGCACTGCGGGTCGGGCGCGTGGATCTCGCCAAGCGGCGCATCCGGGTCGCCGTGACGTTCTTCGAGGTTGGCGGCGTGCAGCACGAGGGCCCGCCCAAGACGGGGAAGAAGAGGACCGTCTCGTTCCCGGCGTCGCTTGTGCCGGTGCTGCGTCCGCTGGTGACTGGCCGGCAGGCTGACGACCTGCTGTTCACCACCGGCCGAGGCCAGTCGCTGAGGGCGAACAACTGGCGCGTCCGGGAGTTCAACGCGGCCCTCAAGGCTGCTGATCTCGGTGTCGCCGGGCTCACCCCGCACAAGCTGCGGCACACGGCAGCGTCGCTCGCCATCGCGGCCGGCGCCGACGTGAAGGTCGTTCAGCAGATGCTCGGGCACGCCGACGCGGCCATGACCCTCAACGTGTACGGGCACCTGTTCCCGGACCGCCTCGATGAGGTCGCGGACGTGCTCGACGCCCGACGCGCTCAGGCGCTGGCGAGCATGGCGGCGTGATGATCAGCCCCGGGGCGTGTGGGCAAAATGTGGGCAGCCCCGGGGCTGAGTCGCGTCCGGAGCTACCTGGGGAATGAAAAAAGCCACGTCCACCTGTGTGAACGTGGCCTATCCGGTCGGGCTGACAGGATTTGAACCTGCGACCCCTTGACCCCCAGTCAAGTGCGCTACCAAACTGCGCCACAGCCCGGACCCGCACTCGCTGAGTGCGTGATAAGTACTCTAGCGTGCCCGCCAACTGGCCCTGCACGCGGGGCCCTGATCCGCCTGACCTGCGGAAACAGGCCAGGCGGACCGTGGCGCCCTCACGCTGCGTTGCCGGCGTGGGTCAGGGTCTGCCATGCCACGAACAGGTTGTTCGAGCCCGCCGGGCGCTGGCGCTCGGTCAGGGTCTGCGTGTTCGTCATCGCGATCCCCAGGCGCGTGTGCAGCGCGTTGAAGCCCACCTCCGTCACCGGGCCCAGGCCCAGGTTCAGGTGACCGCCGCAGAGCCACGAAGGCGCCGCCGTGCCCAGCTGGTACTTCGACTGGAAGCCCAGTGCCTGGCGCAGGCGCTCGCCCACGTCCGTTCCGTACACGTCCTGGCCCTGGATGCGCAGCGTCTCCGCCACGTCCGCGATCGCGGCGATGCCGTAGCCCGTGTGGGTGAAGTCGCGGCAGGTCTCCTGGGTCAGGCCGTCCACGAATGTTCCCTGGCCCTGCCAGTAGCCCACGATCTGGTCGCGCGTGGACAGGCCGCTGCCGGGGACCGTCTTCGGCAATGCCCCGTCGGACGACAGGTAGACGTAGGCGGCGACACGGTTGCGGTACCGGGTGACTGCCTTGTCGAAGTTCGTCTTGTCCTCCAGGAACACCGAGATGCCGACCGCGGCCTCCATCATGGACAGTTCCCAGTTTCCGTTGCTGTTGCTGCCGTTGATGATTTTGTTCAGGTACACATCACGCAGCATCGTGCCGAAGCGGCCTGAGTTCGGCCAGCTCGTGTAGGTGTACTTGATGATCTCCGCCGCTCGGGGCCAGGATGAGCCCGCCCAGCCCGTCTGCAGTGGTGCGTTGCTGTTGGTGTGACTGGTGATCGTCGCCGACCAGGCGTCCATCAGGGCGATCGCCTTCTGCGCGTAGCGGGCGTCGCCGGAGATGTACCAGATCAGGGCGTCCGTGTACGCCGCGATCGCGTCTTCCCGCTCGTCGGTACAACCGTAGTTCGGGTTCGAGTACGAGCCGCATTCGACCACCGCGCGGGGTTTCGGTGTCCGCGAAAGCGAGGCGTACGCACTCGACTTCGCCTGGTCGTAAGCCGCTTTCCACGGCTGGGCGCCGGCGTTCACCTGGGTCTTGACGAAGTCCAGCTGCGGGCGGCTGACCAGCACGCCCGGATGTGTGAACGTCGCGGGTGCGGCAGGCGCCGGGGTGGCGACCAGGCCCAGTGCGAGCGGGACGAGGGCGGCGAGCGTGACGACTTTTCTCAAGCGGGACATGGCTCTCCTCGAGACGACGGTGTCCGGGGCAGCGCGCTGCAGCCAGTTTCATGGTCCAGACCATCGCCCGTCAAGAAGGGGAGAGCCCTTTCTTTGGTTCCTGAAGAAAAGAAACGGGAAATGTTCAGCCCGCTGAACGGAAGGCGCTTCCCGTTCAGCGGGCTGAACAAATCAGCCGAGACCCGCGCTGACCGCGTTCATCAGCGTCCCGGTGTCACCCGACATCTCCCACGCCATCACGCCGAGCAGGCCGCGCTGCTTCAGCCACGTCGTCTTCAGCCCGATCGACCAGGCGTCGTCGAACGTCCACCACTGGCCGCCATTGCCGGTGTAGCACGACGTCGCGACGGCCGCCGTGTCGTGGTAGACGGTGCACGCCGGCACGCTCGCCACGAGGTTCGCATAACCCCGGGTGCCCGCTTCCTCGGCGAACTGACCTGGCGCCGCACCGGTCGCCGACTGCCACTCGCCGTGCTTCCCGCCGTCCGCGACACCCTGCCACCCGCGCCCGTAGAAGGCCAACCCGAGCGTCAGCCGCCGCGGATCGACGCCCGCGTTCGTGTACGCGTTGATCGCCGCTTCCGCGCTGAAATGGAAGGTGTACGGGTCGTCCGCGTCCGCGTACAGGTTGCCCTGGTGCCCGGTGCGGTTCGGCTCCCACGAGTTGTCGCTGCCCGAACCGTGGAAGTCGTACCCCTGCACGTTCGCCACGTCCAGGTAGCCGAACACCTTCGACAGGTCCCAGCCGGACGCGACCTTCGCCGGGTCGGCCGGGGTGAACGCGTGCAGCTGGTACCGCTTGCCGGTCGTCGCGCCGTACGCGTCCAGCTGCGTGCGGAACTCCGCCAGCAACGCCGTCAGGTTGTTCTTGTCGTTCGCGCTCCAATGGTTGCCCGGGTGACCGTCGGCGCTGCCGGGCCACTCCCAGTCGAGGTCGATGCCGTCGAAGATGCCGGCCGCGGTGCCCGGGCCGCCCGCGCCGCCGTAGGACGCGATGTTGCCCTTGATCCACGTGTCGAGGCAGGAGGACACGAACTTCCTGCGCGACGCGTCCGTGGCCGCGACGTCCGAGAAGTACTTCGAATACGTCCAACCGCCCAGCGAGACCAGCACCTTCAGGTTCGGGTGCTTGGCCTTGAGCTTCTTCAGCTGGTTGAAGTTGCCGCGCAACGACTCCCAGCCCGTGTCGGCCACGCCGTCGACCGACTGCGCCGCCGCGAACGGCCGCGAGTAGTCGGCTTCGGCGTCGCCCGCGCCGTCGCCCTGGTCGGGGTCCTGCGGGTTCGCCGTCGTGCCCTTCGTGACGCCGGAGAGGCACGTCAGGTTCACCGGGTCGATGTTCTCGAACGCGTACAGCAGGTGCGTCAGCTTCGCCGCCGCGCCCGACGTCTCGAGGTTCTTCACGAAGTACTGGCGCCCGTAGATGCCCCACTGCACGAAGTAGCCGACCTTCGCGTACCCCGACACGATGTCGCCGGTCTTCACCGAGACCGCGTTGCTCGGCGAAGACACGTTGTCGTAGCCATCCCTGGCGCGCACCGTGAACGTGTACGAAGTGGACGGCGCCAGCCCGGTCACGACCGCGGACGTCGTGGTCACCGTGGTGGCCAGGGAGGCGCCGCGGTAGACGTCGTAGCTGACGACCCCGGTGTTGTCCGTCGAAGCGCTCCACGCGAGCGACACGCTGCCCGAGTCGGCGGCCGTCGAGCGCAGCCCGCCCGGCGCCGACGGCGGCTGGGTGTCGTCGGCCGGGTTGTTCGTCGTGACGGCCAGCGCCGCGCCGGCGGGTGAGGTGTTTCCCTTGGCGTCCTTGGCTTTGACCTTGAACGAGTACGCCGTACCCGGCGTGAGCCCGGAGAGGGTGGCGCTGGTCCCGGTCACCGACGTGGCCAGGGAGGTCCCCTGGTAGACGTCGTACCCGGTCACCGGCAGCGATCCGGTGGCTGAGGCGTTCCAGGCCAGCGCGACCGTCTTGGTCGTCTTCGCGACCAGCCGGAGGTTCGCCGGCGCGCCCGGGGGAGTGTCCGGTGAACCGTCGCAGTTGGCGTTGTCGACGCGGCACTGCGTCGGCGTCGCGGCCGCGCTGAGGCGGAAGGTCGGGCTGTACGGGTAGGTGTTCCGCCCCGGCGCCAGCGTCGCGATGTAGTACGCCGGGGTGAGCGTGACCTGGGTGCCGTTCTGGGTCACCGTGTCGTTTTCGCCGGTCGAGGCGGTGATCCCGGCGGGCAGCGTGAAGGTGATCGCCCAGTTGCTCACCGACGTGGTGCCCGCGTTCGCGACGGTGTAGGTGCCGGTGGTGCCGCTCATCGCCAGGGTGGCGGTCAGCGAACCGGCTGCGGCGGCGGGCGGCGCGAGCGCCGCGACGCCGCCGGCTGCGATCAGTACGGCGGCGAGTGCGGAGCGTAGTCGTGCGGAGGTGCGTCTCATGGCGGTTCTCCAAGCGGCACGAGGCGGGAGTTCGACGTGGTCTAGACCACATCGAATGTAACCCGGTGCGGGGAGAACCGCGCACGCCCGAACGGCGGCAACCGGTGTCCGAACGGACTGTTAACGACCCGAGAACGTTGCCTTGCCGGGACCGTCCGCGAGGAACGACTTGACGGCGTTGCGGAGGTCCTCGGTCTCGAACAGCTCCGCGGCGATCGACGTGATGTGCGCGTTCGCCTCCGGGACACCGCCGGCGGAGAAGTGGTCGAGGACGCGCTTGGTCGCCGCGTGCGCCCGGGTCGGCCCGGAAGCCAGCTTCGCGGCGAAGGAGCGGGCCGCGTCGTCGAAACCGTCGTCCGGCAGGACGCGGTTGACGACGTTCCAGCGCTCGAGCGTCGCGGCGTCGTAGGTGTCGCCGGTCATCACGAACTCCTTGGCGCGGCCGACTCCCGCGCGCGAAGCGAGCCGCTGGGTGCCGCCCATGGTCGGCGTCAGCCCGACGACCTTCTCGACCAGCCCGAACTTCGCGCGCGCCGCGGCGAGGATGATGTCGCAGGCCACGGCCACCTCGAACGCCCAGGTCAGGCACAGGCCGTGGGCGGCGAAGACGGTCGGGAACGGCAGCGCCGCGATCCGGTCCGGCACCGCGAGCATCTCGTCGAACAGCACCTTCGCCTCGGCGGGCGAGCCCTGGGCGTCGAACAGCGAGACGTCCACGCCGCCGCTGACGATCTTGCCCTCGGCGCGGATCAGCAGGGCGCGCGCGGGCGACGCTTCCAGCTCGTCGATGGCCGACGACAGCGAGGCCTGCAGGGAGGCCGTGTAGAGGTTCAACGGCGGAGCGTCGACGGTCAGGACGGCGAGCCCGCCGTCACGATCGAGGCGGACCTGGTCGGTCATGTTCACCCTGCTTCTTCGGCGGCGACGATGTCGTCCCAATACTGCTGGGCCTCCGGGCGCCAGTCGACGTGTTTGTGATGGAACAGTTCCGCCGCTTTCGTCCCGCTCCACTTCGCCGGCAGGAGCTCCGCGGGCAGCTGCGGGTCGAGGAACGGGAACCGCCGCCACTCGTGCACCAGCTCGGTCTGCGCCCGCAGCACCGCCCGGCCGCCGGTGGGGTGCAGGCCGGTGAACCGGTCGATGAAGTCCTCGTAGCGGTCCTTCAGCTCGGTGAGGTCCCAGGAACGGGCGACCATGGTCTCCTGCTCGCCGACCTCGCCGTAACCGGCGGTGAACGACATCGCCTGGGCGTCGAGGCCGAGCTCGCTGACGATCTGCTGGGCCTCGCGCTGGCGGCTCAGGTCCGGGCTGACCCACACGCCGGCGACCGGCGAGCCGAAGCCCGCCCAGGTCAGCCGTGTGCGCAGGCGGTGGCGCAGGTCGCGCTTGGCTTCCGGCACGGAGACGATGAGCATCAGCCACTGGCCGTTCCAGGGGCGCTCCTCGCGGCCGAACGCATAGATCCGCTCGGCGCCCTCGGTCAGGAGACGGCGCCCCGGCGGGGTCAGCGACCAGCGCACGCGGCGCCCGACGCGCTCGGAAACCATCCAGCCCTCGGCGGCGGAGCGGGCCAGCGCCTGCCGCGCCGACTTCTCCTCGATGTCGAGGATGCCGAGCACCTCGACCAGCATCGACGTCCAGACCGGCTGGTCCCGGGGCAGCGTGTACTCGCCGAGCACGGTCATCAGCAGCGACCGCGCGCTGGCGTGGCTGACTTCGCGGCGCCGGCTCACCGTGGGCCGTGGCGCGGACGAGCGGCCTTCCCTCGGTTTCGGCCTGCGGCCGAGGGTGACCGGGGGAGCGGACTCGCCCATGCTGATTCACCGACCTCACTGCGCGGGGGTATCGACAACCGAACAGGTTACCCACACTGAGTGATCAAGGCGCCACCCGACACACACAGTCGGTGGTTTTGACCATGATCTGACAGTTCAGCACGTGGCCGTAGACTTGGCCACCTCATGAGCGCAACTCTCGTCGCGAAGGACCTGGCCGCGGGCCACGGTGACCGCATCCTCTTCTCCGGCCTCGATCTCGTGGTCGCGCCCGGCGACGTCGTCGGGCTGGTCGGCGTCAACGGCGCCGGCAAGTCGACGCTGCTGCGGACGCTGGCCGGGCTCGCGAAACCCGACGACGGCGAGATCCGGCTGAACCCGCCGACCGCGACCGTCGGGCACCTGCCCCAGGAGCCCGAGCGGCGCGAAGGCGAGTCGGTGCGCGCCTTCCTGGCCCGGCGCACCGGCGTGGCGGCGGCGCAGGCGGACCTCGACTCGGCGACCGAAGCGCTCACCGCGGGCGAAGCCGGCGCGGACGACCGCTACGCCGCGGCCCTCGACCGGTGGCTCGACCTGGGCGGCGCCGACCTCGACGAGCGCGCCGCCGAAGTGGCCGCGGACCTCGGGCTCGCCGTCGACCTGGACCAGCCGATGACGTCGTTGTCGGGTGGCCAGGCCGCCCGCGCAGGGCTCGCGTCGTTGCTGCTGAGCCGCTACGACGTCTTCCTGCTCGACGAGCCGACCAACGACCTCGACCTCGACGGGCTGGCCCGGCTGGAGCGGTTCGTGTCCGGGCTGCGGGCGGCGACGGTCCTGGTCAGCCACGACCGCGAGTTCCTGGCCCGGACCGTCGACCGCGTCGTCGAGCTGGACCTGGTGCAGCAGCAGGTCAACGTCTACGGCGGTGGCTACGAGGCCTACCTCGAAGAGCGCGAGGTCGCGCGCCGGCACGCGCGTGAGGAGTACGAGGAGTTCGCCGACACGAAGGCCGCGCTCGAGGCGCGCGGGCGGATGCAGCGCGCGTGGATGGAGAAGGGCGTCAAGAACGCCCGCCGGAAGCAGCCCGACAACGACAAGGCTGCCCGTAAGTTCCGCACCGAGGCCACCGAGAAGCAGGCGTCGAAGGCGCGGCAGACCGACCGGATGATCGAGCGGCTGGACGTCGTCGAGGAGCCGCGCAAGGAGTGGGAGCTGCGGATGGAGATCGCCGCGGCCCCGCGCGCGGGCGCGGTGGTCGCGACCCTGCGCGGCGCGGTCGTCCGCCGCGGCGGGTTCACGCTCGGGCCGGTCGACCTGCAGATCGACTGGGCGGACAAGGTCGCCATCACCGGCGCGAACGGCGCGGGCAAGTCGACGCTGCTGGCCGCGATGCTCGGCCGGCTCGCCCCGGACGAAGGCAGCGCGACGCTCGGGCCCGGCGTCGTCGTCGGCGAGGTCGACCAGGCGCGGCGGCTGTTCCTCGGCGACGTCCCGCTCGCCGACGCGTTCGCGCGCGAGGTGCCCGAACTGGCCGATGCCGACGTCCGGACGCTGCTGGCCAAGTTCGGGCTGAAGGCCGCCCACGTGCTGCGGTCCGCGGCGACGCTCTCGCCCGGCGAACGCACGCGCGCCGCCCTGGCGCTGCTGCAGGCCCGCGGGGTGAACCTGCTGGTGCTGGACGAGCCGACCAACCACCTCGACCTGCCGGCGATCGAGCAGCTCGAAGCGGCGCTGGACAAGTACCCGGGGACGCTCCTGCTGGTGACGCACGACCGCCGGATGCTCGACGCCGTGCACGTCACCCGCCGCCTCGAGGTCGACGGCGGCAAGGTCCGCGAGCTGTGACCTCCGGCGGCTCCGGCTCCGGCTGTGGCGTCGGTGAGCGGTGCTCTCGGGTGTGAGCGCTGCCTGCTATCGCGGATGAGCGGTGCTCTCGAGCCGGAACGCTGCTCGCCGCCGCGGGTGAGCGGTGCTCTCGGAGCAGAGCATCCCGCGCAGCCCCGCGCAAAGCGAGTGATCAGCGTTCTCGCAGGAGAGCGCCGCTCACCCCTTCGTCGCCCCGCCGGTCAGGCCCTTGACGAACTGCTTCTGCAGCGCCAGGTAGAAGATCAGCACCGGCAGCGTGGCCAGGAACATCAGCGCGAACACGCTGCCCAGGTCGGCCTGGTACTGGCCGATCGAGCGGTAGATACCGGTGGTGATCGTGGTGCCCTGGCTCGGGCCCAGGATGATCAGCGGGTCGATGAAGTCGTTCCAGATCCACACGCCGAGGAAGATCAGCACCGACGCCGTCGCCGGGCGCAGCAAAGGGAACACCACCCGCCAGAACACCTGCATCCGGCTCGCGCCGTCGAGCAGGGCCGCCTCCTCCAGCTCCACCGGCACCCCGCGGATGAACCCGGTGAACACGAACACGCCGAACGGCACGTAGTACCCGACGTTGAACAGGATCAGCCCCTGCAGCGTCGCCATCAGGTGCGTGACGCGCAGGACGTCGGTGATCGGGATGAGGATGACCTGCGGCGGGATCATCAGCCCGGCCAGCAGGACGAGCGTCAGGACCTTCGTCCACCGCTTGCCCGAGCGCGCCAGGTAGTGGCCGAGCATCGCCGAGAGCACGGTCAGCACCAGGATCGACAGCACCGTGACGACGATGCTGTTGGTCAGGCTGACCCAGAACAGGCCGTCCGGCCGGGTCAGCACGGCGTGGATGTTCGCCAGCGTCGGCGGCAGCGGCAGTGACGCCGGTTCCTTCGCGATCAGGTCGCCCTGCTTGATCACGTTCGTCAGCACCAGGTACAGCGGCACGAAGAACACCGCGCTGACGAAGAGCGCGACCGTGGGCCGCAGCCACGCCCGGGTCACAGGTCCACCTCCCGGCGCCGGAGGAAGTTCAGCACGACGGTGGTCACGACCGCGACGACCACCAGCATCAGCACGGCCATCGCGGACGCGTAGCCGACGTGGTTCGAGTCGAAGCCGGTCTGCAGCACGTTGAACGCGATCGTCGCGGTGGCGCCGGATCCCGGGCCGCCGTTGGTGATCACCTTGACGTAGTCGTAGGTCTTGAACGCCGAGATGAGCAGCACGACCGTGTTGATCGTCAGTGACGGCGCGAGCAGCGGCCACGTGACGGCGCGGAACCGCCGCAGCGGCCCGGCGCCGTCGATCTCCGCGGCTTCCAGGAGTTCCGAAGGTACGCCCTGCAGCCCGGCGAGGTAGACGACGACGCAGAACCCGAGCATCTGCCAGCTCACGATCGAGGCGACCGAGTAGAGCGCGATGTCCGGGTCGGACAGCCAGCCCGGCGGGTGCTCGATCCCCAGCGCCCGCAGCAGGGAGTCGAGCGGGCCCCGGTCGTCGAGCAGCCGGGACCAGACGATCGAGACGACGACCGAGCTGAGGATCACCGGCGTGAAGAACACGCTGCGCAAAGCGTTGTACAGCCGGCCTTTCCGGTCCAGCAGCAACGCCACGCCCAGGCCCAGCACGTTCGGCACGATCACCACGATCAGCGTCAGGACCGTGGTGACCTTCAGCGCGGTCAAGAACTGCTCGTCGGTGAAGAGCAGCCGGTAGTTGTCGAAGCCGACGAACTTCACCGGCGGGTTGAACGGGTTGTAGTTCGTGAGGCTGTACCCGAAGCTGATCAGGATCGGGGCCATCACGAAGCACAGGTAGACGAGCACGCCCGGGGCGCCGAACGACGCGAAGTGCCACACCCGCGGCAGGATCGGCTTGCGCCGCCTGCCGGAGGCGGGTATCCGGCGGGTCTTCGGGGGTGCCGGGGGACTGGCTACGGCGGCCAAGTGCGTCAGCCCGCCTTCGCCCACTCGGTGTCCAGGAACGCGCACGCGTCGGCCACGGACTTGCGGCCGGTGATGACGTCCTGGGCGGCCTGGTCGACCTTGTCCTTCATGCCGGGCAGCAGGCCGTCGTCCGCGGTTTCCCAGCGGAAGGCGTGCACCACGGCGTTCTGCTGCACGGCCTGGGTGTAGAGGTCGTAGCCGGCCTTGAAGGTCGGGCCGACGTCCCCCGGCGGGGTGTAGCCCTTGATCGCCGGGAAGAGGCCGTCGGCCTTGACCGACGCGTCGAGCTGGTCCTTGTCGAGCTGGAAGCCGAGGGCGAACTTCTTGGCGGCGTCGAGGTGCGCGGCCTTGGCGTTCACGATCATGCCGCCGCCGGTGTAGGCCGGGACGACGAGCTTGCCGTCTTCGGTGGGGAAGTTGAAGACGCCCACTTCGAAGTCGTGCTTCTTGGTGTCGGCGTTGGCGGCGAACCAGTTGCCCATCGGGTACATCGCGCTCTTGCCGTCGAGGAACGCCTGTTCGGTGGCCGCGTAGTCGCGCGACACGTTCGTCTTGTCCACGTACCCCTTGGCGGCGAGGTCGGCGAGCTTCGAGAACGCCGTCTGGAACGCGGGGTCGGCGAACTTGACCTTGTCCCGGCGGCGCTGGGTCAGCCAGTCGGGAACCTTGGTGTAGACCTCGGTGCTGACCAGTCCGGAGAGGATCATCGACGACGGGAAGCCGTCCTTGCCGCCGCCGATGGCGAACGGCGGGAAGCCCTTCTCCTCGAGCTTGTCGGCGTCGGCTTCCAGCTCGGCCCAGGTCTTCGGTGTGGTGGTGATGCCCGCGTCGGCGAACATCTTCTTGTTGTAGTAGATCGGCGGGATGGTCTGGGTGTTGGCCGGCAGCTGGTAGTACTTGCCCTTCACCGGGTTGGCGTCGGGGAACTGGAAGTCCTTGAGCTCCTCGGGCGTCCACGCGTAGAGGTTGCCCGCCTCGGCGAAGCCCGCCGAGTCGACGGCGATCAGCACGTCCGGGAACTGGCCGGACTGCAGGAGCTGCTTCGCGTACGACGTCCGTCCGTCGGCCGTCGGGGCGACCAGCTTCTTGACCTTGATCCCCGGGTTCTTGTCGGTGACGCGCTTGATCGCGGCGTCCCAGTAGGCCGGCGTGAGGTTCGGCGTTTCGAAGGTCAGGAAGGTGATCTCCTGGTCGCCGCCGTTGCCGCCGGTGTTCGAGCCCACCGAGCATCCGCCCAGGGCCAGCAGCACTGCCGCGCCGAGCGCCAGGGACCGCCTCATCGTGCCTCCTCCATGTCACCCACCATATGTGATGTATGACGCATTTGATCGGACCTCTGAAGGGGTGTCAAGCGTCAGTTGGAGGTGAATACGTCGATGGTGCGCCGAGAGATCCGATCTCTAGCGGTCAATTCGCTTCAGCCGGACGACTCTGCTCGCGAAGTCGCCGGTCGGCAGGCCGAGGGGCAGCCCGCGGGTGAGCAGGACGGCCCCGCTGTGCGTGGTCCCGGCGTCCGAATCGATGTACCGGTCAGCGGAAGCCAGGCCGTCGAGCCGCAGCGGACGCTCGGGCGCGGCGAAGTGCGCGGCCTGCCGGTAGGCGAAGACGACCGCCCGGTCCTCGTGGACGTACTGGAAGGCGACGATGCCGTCGTCGACGGGCGGCCGCAGCCGGTACAGCGCGCCGTGCTGGACCACCGGCCGGATGTCCTTGTAGAGCGCGATCAGCTCGCGGGCGAGCGCGAGGTCTTCGCCGGGCCAGTGCACGATGTCGCCGCCGATGCCGAGCACACCGGCCATGGCGACGTGGAACCGGAACCGCAGCGGCATCGAGCGGCCGGTGACGAAGTTGGGGTTGTCGGTGACCCAGGCCGACATCGCCCGGGCCGGGTAGAGCTGGCCGTAGCCGTGCTGGATCCGCAGCCGGTCGAGGGCGTCGGTGTTGTCCGACGTCCAGACCTGGTCGGCGCGGGCGAGCATGCCGAGGTCGATCCGGCCGCCCCCGCCGCTGCACGCTTCGATCCGCAGCCTCGGGTGGTCGTGGCGCAACCGGTCCAGGAGCGCGTACACGGCTCGCGTGTGCTCGACCCACAGGCGGTCCGGGTCCGCGTCGCCGGGCCAGCCGGCTTCGCTGAACGGGCGGTTCATGTCCCACTTGAGGAAGTCGACGCCGTGGTCGCCGACGAGCCGGTCGAGCCAGTCGTGGGCCCACCGGCGCACGTCCGGCCGGGCGAAGTTGAGGACGAGCTGGTTGCGCAGCTGCGACCGGCGCCGGTGCAGCTGGTGCAGGACCCAGTCCGGATGGGTGCGGTAGAGGTCGCTGTCGGGGTTGACCATCTCGGGTTCGACCCAGATGCCGAACTTCATGCCGAGCCCGTGCACGGCGGCGACGAGGGGCTCGAGGCCGCCGGGGAAGCGTTCGCGGTTCACGTGCCAGTCGCCGAGCCCGGCGTGGTCGCCGGTGCGGGCCCCGAACCAGCCGTCGTCCACGACGAACAATTCGGCCCCGAGCGCGGCGGCGCGCTCGGCGAGGGTGCGCTGGTTCTTCTCGTCGACGTCGAAACCCGTTGCCTCCCAAGAGTTGTAGAGCACCGGGCGCAGTTCCCGAGGATGGGGCAGGACGTGCTCCCGGACGTAGGCGTGCCAGGCCCGGCCGGCGGCACCGAACCCGCCGCGGGTGCGGAGGCCCGCGATGACGGGCGTGGTCAGCGGGTTGCCGGGCCCGACGCGATGGGTGACGCCGTCCTGGCCGAAGCCCCCGCAGACGGTCAGTCGGCCGGTGGAGGAGCGGGTGACGGTGAGGCGCCACGAACCGCTCCAGGCGAGAGCGACGCCGTAGACCTCGCCGTGGCGTTCGGTGGCGGTGCCGTCGTCGACCATGACCCACGGGTTGGCGTGGTGCCCGGTGATCCCGCGCCGGCTGGCGAAGGTCGTCTCACCGTGGGCCGCGGAGGTGCGGTGCAGCTGGGTTTCCGCGGCCCAGCGGCCGGTGACGTGGCTGAGGCGGTAGTCGTCCCGGACGGGCAGCACCCAGGTCGCGGAATCGGCCCGGACGACCTCGACGTCGGTGTCCGCGGCGAGTTCGGTCCAGCGTTCGAGGACGTCGGTCTTCAGGCGGTAGTGCAGCGTGATCCGGAGGGGGTAGTGGCGGTCTTCGAAGTGGATCTCCAGGTGGTCCCGGGTGATTTCGTGGGTCCGGTAGCGCCATTCGAGGGCGCGGGTGCCGTCGGCGAAGCGGACTTGGAGGGCGGGGGTCCAGTACTTGGTCCCGCCGTCGGCGGCGAGCTCGTCGAGGCCTTCGTTGGGGTCGTTGAAGCCGTCCCACCGGGGAAGGGGTTTCGCGAGGAGTTCGGGGACGTCCTCGGTGGACAGCTTCGGGCCCCAGTGGACGTGCGTCGGGACGTCGTCTTCGTCGAGCCGCAGGGCGTAGGTGCTCGACCCGCCGGTGAGTACCCAGGTGCGGTGGTCTTCGAGGAAGTGGATCCCGGCCATGCGGCACATCCTGGCGCCGGCGCGACCGGCGGCCAAGTCCTGTCCCGATCACCGGGGAATGCGGCCGTTCGGGTGACGTTAAATGCGCGGCAGTGGTTCTGTCGGGCAATGGTGGTCACAATGGGTGATTCGAGGGGTGGCGGCGCCGGCTTGGGGTCGTCAACGAGGGGAGATCACCGTGGTGATCAATGCGCGGAGAATTGGCGCGGTAGCGGAGCCGGAGTCGGAATCTCCGGTTGCCTGCCCGTGTGTCCACGACCTGATCAAAGCCCGTCAGGACGGCGGGCGTTCGGGATTCACGCAGTTGCGGACGGAGTACGAGGACGTCCAGGGGAAGATCGTGGAGGAGTATTACGCGGTCAATTGCCAGGCGGCGCTGCTGCTCGTCGCCAAAGCGCGGAGCGGGCCGGACGGCGGGGCGGGGGAAGTCGTCCACAAGTTGCGGCTCTACTACGACCACGCCGACAGCACCCCGGAATTCGACGACGTGTTCCGGTCGGCCCGCCGGGTGGAGCGGAAGTACTCCGTGCTGCTCAGCGGTCAGTCGCAGGAGATCCTGGTGCAGGGCCTCTACACGGCGGCTGTCGCCCTCCTGGGCGTGCTCGACGCGATGGTGGATTCGGAACAGAAGCGCGAGCGGGTGGCCGCCGCGGTCCTTTCGGCCCGGAAGGAAATTCGCCAGATCGAGCAGAACGCGCGGGACGCGGCCCTCGACCGGGCGCTGATCCGCTATCTCGGCGGTCTGGCCGTCGGCGCCGTCGCGGCGACCGTCGCCGTCGCCGCCGTGGCTTTTCTGCCGACGAAGGCCGAAATCGTGTCCCAGCTGATCATCTGCGTGGTATCCGGCGCCATCGGCGCGATAGTGAGCGTCATGACGCGCACGGCGAACCGGGAGAAAGTGCGCGTGAGCCTCGACCAGGGCTGGCTCGTGATCATTCTTTCCGGGTGTTTCCGGCTGATCATCGGCGCCGTTTTCGGCGCGGCGATGCTGGTGCTCGTCCGCGCCGGGCTGCTTCCGCTCGCCGTACCCGCTTCGGGCGACCAGGTCACGTTGTTCTTCGCCGGGCTCGCCTTCCTCGCCGGGTTCAGCGAACGCCGGGCGCAGGACACGATCGTCCGCACCCTGCCCGGCGCCGTGGACCAGACCGCGGCCGAACCGGCGCGGGGCAAGGAGAGCTGACGAGTCAGGGCCGGTCGGTGAGGTACCCGCCCATCGTCGTGAAGTAGTCGGCCGCGGGCAGGTCCGTGCCGTCGGCCGTGCGGACCCGCTCCACCACCAGGCCCGGCGACTGCCCGCGCCGCGCGTCCGGGCCGGCCACGACCACCACGCCGTCGCCCTCCCGGATGAAGATCCGGCCCGGCGTGCCCCCGTAGTGACCGCGGGACACCGATGCCCGGAGGATGCGCAGCTCCTGGCCGCGGTGGAAGGTGAACGCGTTCGGGTACGGGTCGGACAGCGCGCGCACGAACCGCTCGATGTCCTCCGGGGGCGACGTCCAGTCGACGAGGCTGTCGCGTGCCGCGCGCTTGTGGAAGAAGCTCGCCTTCGTGCGGTCCTGGGGCACGGGCGTGTAGCCGGTCTCGATCATCGAGATCGCCTCGGCCGTGATCGGCGCGATCAGGTCCACCGTGCGGTGGAACAGGTCCGTCGTCGTGTCCGCGGGCCCGACCGGGATCGCCCGCTGCAGGACGATGTCGCCCGCGTCCAGCTCGCCGTCCATCATGTGGGCGGTGACGCCGACCTCCGGCTCGCCGTTGATCATCGCCCAGATCAGCGGCGAAAAGCCGGCGTAGGACGGCAGGAGCGAGTCGTGGATGTTCAGGGTGCCGTGGCGCGGCAGCTCGAAGATCTCCGGCGGCAGCCACGTGCGCCAGTTGTTCGCCACGATCAGGTCGAGGTCCGCCGTCTTCAGCTCGGCGAGCAGCTCGGCGTCGTCCGGGCGGGTGCGCAGCAGGACGCGGAAGCCGTGGGTCTCGGCGAGGTCGGCGACCGAGTCGGCCCAGATCCGCTCGTACGCGTGGTCGCTCTTCGGGTGCGTGACCACGAGGGCGACCTCGTGGCCGGCGTCGATGAGCGCCTGGAGGGTCCGGTGCCCCCAGGTCTGGTAGCCGAACATCGCCACGCGCATTCGAGAGTGCCTTTCGTGATCGGGGGACGAACATCACCACGAACATACTAGGCGAGGCTCACCTAAGTTAGGTTAGGGTGCCCTGAACGGTACCGGAGCGCGAGGGAGCACCATGACTGCAGAGGCCGGCGAACAGGTCCCGATCTACGACGTCGTCGGGGTGGGCTTCGGCCCGTCGAACCTGGCCCTCGCCATCGCCCTCGCCGAGCACAACGCGGGCCCGGGAGAGCCGGTGACCGCGCACTTCCTCGAGCGGCAGCCGCGGTTCGGCTGGCACCGCGGGATGCTGATCGACACCGCGACCATGCAGGTGTCGTTCCTCAAGGATCTGGTCACCATGCGGAACCCGACCAGCGAGTTCAGCTTCCTCAACTACCTGCACGCAGCCGGCCGGCTGGTCGACTTCATCAACCACAAGAACCTGTTCCCGCTGCGGGTCGAGTTCCACGACTACTTCGAGTGGGCGGCGGCGAAGGTCGACGACGTCGTTTCCTACGGCACCGAGGTCGTCGCGGTGAAGCCGGTGTACGACGGTCCGGAGGTCGCCTACTTCGACGTCGAGGCCTCGGACGGCTCGTCATTGCGCGCCCGGAACCTGGTGGTGGGCACCGGGTTGCGGCCGCAGCTGCCCGAAGGTGTCACCGCCGGCGACCGGATCTGGCACAACAGCGAGCTGCTGTTCCGCATGGACGCCTTGCGCGGCACCGATCCGAAGCGGTTCGTCGTGGTGGGCGCCGGGCAGAGCGCTGCGGAGGTGGCCGCGCTGCTGCACGGCGAGTTCCCGCGCGCCGAGGTGTGCGCGGTGTTCGCGCGGTACGGCTACAGCCCCGCCGACGACAGCTCGTTCGCGAACCGCATCTTCGACCCGGACGCCGTCGACCAGTTCTACCGCGCGGGCGAGCCGGTCAAGGACCGCCTGATGCGCTACCACGGCGCGACGAACTACTCGGCCGTCGACGTCGACCTGATCGACGAGCTGTACCGCCGGGTCTACCGCGAGAAGGTGCTCGGCGAGGAGCGGCTGCGGCTGTTCAACGTGTCGCGCCCGGTCGAGGTGGCCGGCTCGGGGGTAGTGACCATCGAGTCCCTGACGACGGGTGAGCGCACGGTGCTGGAGGCCGACGCGGTCGTCTACGCCACCGGCTACCGGCCCGCGGACCCGACGCCGCTGTTGGGCGAACTCGGCGCGCGTTGCCTGCGTGACGGCGAAGGCCGCCTCCGGGTCGAGCGCGACTACCGGCTCACGACGGAGTCACCCCTGCGCGGCGGGATCTACCTGCAGGGCGGCACCGAGCACACGCACGGGATCACGTCGTCGCTGCTGTCGAACACCGCGGTGCGGGTGGGGGAGATCCTGCAGTCCATTGTGGAGCGCCGAGTCGTCGCGGCGCCCGAGGAGGAGTACGCGGTCAGTGCGCGGTGAGCTGCTCCCGGAGGATGTCGCCGTGCCCGGCGTGCCGGGCGAAGTCCTCGATCAGGAGCAGGTAGACGAACCGGAGATTGACCTCGCCGAGGACGTCGTGCGTCCAGGTGTCGTCGAGCTGGAAGCGGGCCGCGATCTCGCGTGAGCGCGTGCTCGCCCGCTCGAACTCGGCGATCACGTCGTCGAGGGTCTCGTCGTCGGCGACGACGAAACTGGCGTCGCCCGGGGTCGTGGGCCCGTCGCACTCGGACTCGTCGAGGCCGAGCAGGAGGCCCTGGAACCAGCGGCGTTCGGCCATCGCGGCGTGCTTGACGAGACCGATCGGCGTGGTCAGCGACGCGACCAGGCGCCGCCGGACGTCGGTCTCGGACAGCCCGCGTGCGGTGTCGGCGACCGCGCGGCGCTGGCGGTCCATCATCGCCTCCAGCAGGAGACGCTCGGGTCCGGTGGTGATTTCGGGCAGCACGAACATGGGTGTCAGCTTCCTGGGAGTGGGAGACGGCCGGACGATCCTCGGGGAACACGGTCCAGAGCCGAGGCGGGCCGAGCCCAGGATAGCGCTAGTCGACCGGTGCCGGGTGGTGGCGGCTGATCGGGATCACCATCGGCGTTCCGCTCACCGGGTCCGGGGTCACCTGGCAGCGGACGTCGAAGACCTCCTCCACCAGTTCCTCCGTGATCACCTCCACCGGCTTGCCCGACGCCACGATCCGCCCGGACTTCATCGCGATCACGTGGTCGGCGTAGCGGCAGGCCTGCGGCAGGTCGTGCAGCACCATGACCACCGTCCGGCCCACGTCGCGGTTGAGGTCGACCACCAGGTCGAGCACGTCGATCTGGTGGGCCAGGTCGAGGTACGTCGTGGGCTCGTCCAGCAGCAGCACCGGCGTTTCCTGCGCGACCGCCATCGCGATCCACGCGCGTTGCCGCTGGCCGCCCGAGAGCTCGTCCACCGGGCGGTCGGCCAGGTCGGTCATCCGGGTGGCCTCCAGCGCCGACGCGACCGCGCCTTCGTCCGATGTGGACCACTGCCGCCACCAGCTCTGGTGCGGGGCGCGGCCGCGGCCGACGAGGTCCGCCACCGTCATGCCCTCGGGCGCCACCGGCGACTGCGGCAGGATCCCGAGCCGCTGGGCGACCTGGCGGGTCGGCAGGTCGTGGATCGAACGGCCGTCGAGGTACACCCCGCCGGACTTCGGCGTCAGCAGCCGGGCGAGCGTGCGCAGCAGCGTCGACTTCCCGCACGCGTTCGGCCCGACGATCGCGGTGATCTGCCCCGGCGGGATGTCGAGGTCGAGGCCGTCGATGACGACCCGGTCGTCGTAGGCGACGCGGAGGTCCTGCACTCTGAGAGCCGGTGCGGTTTTCATGTCAGCCTCCGGAACCGGATCGGTTGGCCCTGGCCAGCAGCCAAAGCAGCAGCGGGGCGCCGAGCACGCCGGTCACGATGCCGACCGGCAGCGCCGACGCGGTGATCTCGCGCGCGATGATGTCGCTGCCCAGCACCACGACCGCGCCGGTGAGCGCGGACGCCGTGATCGGCGGCGACGACAGCCGGGCGAGGCGTTGCGCGATCTGCGGCGCGGTCAGCGCGACGAACGAGATCGGGCCCGCCGACGCCGTCGCGAACGCCACCAGCCCGGCGCCGGCCAGCAGCAGGCCCAGGCGGACCGGCTGCACCGGCGTGCCGAGCCCGGCGGCCACGTCGTCGCCGAGCAGCAGCGTGCCCATCCACCGGGACAGCGCCAGCACCAAGGGGAACAGCACGACGAGTGCGGCGAACAGCGGCACGACGTGCTCCCAGCCGCGGTTGGCGAGGTTGCCGACCAGCCAGCCGATCGACGCCTGCGCCTCGGTGATCTGCGCCTTGCTGAGCAGGTAGTCGGTGAGGCTGGTGCACATCGCGAAGATCCCGATGCCCACCAGCAGGATCCGGTACCCGGTGGTGCCGCGCCGCCACGCCAGCGCGTACACCAGCAGCGCCGTGCACAGACCGCCGAGGAGGCCGAGCGTGGTGGTGCCGAGGCCGCCGCCGAAGCCGAACGCGATCCCGGCGACCACGGCCGTCGCCGCGCCCGCGTTGATGCCGATCATGTCCGGGCTGGCCAGCGGGTTGCGGGTGATCGTCTGGAACACCGCGCCGGACGCGCCGAACGCGAAGCCGGCCAGCAGCCCGGTGAGCGCCCGGGGCAGTCGCAGCTCCTGCACGATGTAGCCGGTCCCGCTGTCGCTCCCGCCGAACAGGCCGGACAGCACGTCGGACACGGTCATCGGGACGTCGCCGATCGTCATGCCCACGCAGAACAGCACGAACACGAGCACCGCGAGGACGGCCGAGACGAGCAGCAGCCGCGGCCGGACCCGGCCGGACACCGCGCCGGCGCGAAAGGTGACCCGGTCACTGCGGATCTGCAGCAGGCTCACCTCAGGACTCCACGAGCTTGCGGCGGCGGACCAGGTAGATGAAGAACGGCGCGCCGAGGAACGCGACGATCACGCCCGCGCGGATTTCGCTCGGCCGCGCCATGATCCGGCCCACGATGTCGGCGGCGAGCAGCAGGCACGGCGCGAGGACTGCGGTGTAGGGCAGCAGCCAGCGGTGGTCCGGGCCGAGCACGAACCGCACCGCGTGCGGGACGATCAGGCCGAGGAACACGATCGGCCCGGCGACGGCGACGGCGGCACCGGTCAGCAACGTGATCGCCAGTGCGCCGCGCAACCGCAGCGGGCCGAGCTTCCGGCCGAGCGCGATCGCGACGTCGTCGCCGAGGGCGAGGCTGTTCAGCGCGGGGCCGCTCGCGATCGCCAGCACCACGCCGGCGACGAGGAACGGCAGCACCTGCAGCAGTGCGTTCGCGTCCACCCCGGAAAGGGAGCCGGCGGACCAGAAGCGGTAGCGGTTGAGCGCCACCGGGTCCGACAGCACCATCGCGCTCGTGAATGACGAGAGCAGGGCGGTGACGGCGGCGCCGGCGAGCGCGAGCTTGACCGGGCTCGACCCGGCCCGCCCGCGCGTGCCCAGGTAGTAGACGACGGCCGTCGCGGCGAGCGCCCCGGCGAAGGCGAACCAGACGTAGCCGTAGAGCGAGCTGATCCCCAGCACGGTGATCGAGAACACGATCGCGAACGCCGCCCCGGCGCTGACGCCGAGCAGGCCCGGGTCGGCCAGGGGGTTGCGGGTCAGCGCCTGCATCACGGTGCCGGCGAGCCCCAGCCCGGCGCCGACCAGGACCGCGAGCAGTGTCCGCGGCATCCGGACGCTGTGGATGATCACCGCGTCCGCGGACCCGTCGTCGTGCCACAGCACCTGCCAGACGGCGTCGAACGAGATCTCCTTGGACCCCAGCCAGATGCTCAGCAGGCACAGGAGGACGAGGACACCGAGGGCGGCCAGGAGGCCGAGTGCGCGGCCCGTGTGTGGCGGGCGTCGCGTGAGAGCGATCCCTCCGGGGTCTGTTCGCACCGCACCTCCGACTGGTACTCATTTTAGGTAAGGCTAACCGATGGTACAGGAGTGCATCCTTACCATCCGTTTGTTAGGGTCACCTAAGTTCGCGCCCCGATCGGGGCGCCGTGAGCAGCGGGAGGCTGGTCTACCGGTGAGCAACGTTGACGCTGTGCAGCAGGTGGCGGAGCTCGGATTCTGGCGTGACCGCCTCGCCTCGGCGCCGAAGGAGCTCCCGCTGCCGGTCGACCGGACGTACTCCTCGGAGCCCGTCCCGGGTCGGCTGAGCCGCCCCCTTCCGGCGGCCGACGAACTGACGCTCCTCGCGGCCTTCACGGTCCTGCTGTCCCGGTACGCGGGAACCGTCGACCTCGTGCTCGGCATCGGCTCGCTGGTGCCGCTGCGGGTCGATCTCGGTGGCTCGCCCGGATTCGCGGACGTCGTCGCGCGCGTGCGCGAAGCGCGGGAAGACGCGCTGGCCCACCAGGTTCCCTTCGGCGACTTGGTCGCGGAGGTCGCGCCCGAGCCCGGTCGCGGGGGATCGGTGCTCGTCAACGTCGGCTTCGGCGCCGAGACGGATCTGCCGCTCGACCTGAACCTGATCCCCGACGGCGACTCGCTCGTCGCCGACTACCGCGCCGACGTCCTCGACGAGTCCACGGTGGACCGCATGCTCGGGCACCTCGACCACCTCCTGGCCGCCGCGCTGACCCGTCCACAGTGGCCGGTGGAACGCCTGGACCTGTTGCCGGAGCCGGAACTGCACCGGATCCTCGAAGAGTGGAACGCCACCGGCCTCGACACGCCGCTGTCGACCCTGCCGGAGCTGTTCGCCGCCCGCGTCCGGGAGGCACCGGACGCCGTCGCGCTCGTCTTCGAGGACGAGGAACTGACCTACGCCGAGCTGGACGCGCGTGCGAACCGGCTCGCGCACGTCCTCATCGGACGCGGCGCCGGGCCGGAACGGGTGGTCGCGCTCGCCGTGCCCCGGTCGGTCGAGATGATCGTGGCCGAGCTCGCCGTGCTCAAGGCCGGCGCCGCCTACCTGCCGCTGGACCCGGACTACCCGGCCGGGCGGATCGCGTTCATGGTCACCGACGCCCGCCCGGTGTGCGTGCTGACCACGAACGACCTCGCCGGCCGCTTCGACGGCGACGTCCTGCTCCTCGACGAACTCGACCTCGGCGCGGAGCCGGACACGGACCCGGCCGCGGCGATCGTCCCGGCCAACGCCGCCTACGTCATCTACACGTCCGGCTCCACCGGGCGGCCCAAGGGCGTCGTGGTGTCCCACGCCGGCGTCGCGAAGCTCGTCGCGACGCAGTCGGAACGCTTCGGGGTGGGCCCGCACAGCCGTGTCCTGCAGTTCGCGTCGCCGAGTTTCGACGTCGCGTTCTGGGACCTGTGCCTCGGCCTGCTTTCGGGCGGGCGCCTGGTGATCGTGCCCGCCGAGCGGCGCGTGCCCGGCCCGGAGCTGGCCGACTACGCCCACGCCAAGGGCGTCGACTTCATGATCCTGCCGCCCGCGCTGCTCGCCGAGTTCCCCGACGACTACGACCTGCCGCGCGACAGCGTGCTGCTGGCCGGGACCGAGCGGGTGTCGCCGGAGCTGGTGCGGCGGTGGGCGCCGGGGCGGCGGATGTTCAACGCCTACGGCCCGACCGAGGCCACCACCAACTCGACGCTCGGGCTGTGCGACCCGGAGATCGCGCCCGGCTCGGCCGTGCCGATCGGCGTGCCGGATCCCGGCACCCGCGCGTACGTGCTCGACGCGTCCCTCGCGCCGGTTCCGGTCGGCGTCGCCGGCGAGCTGTACCTCGCCGGGTCCGGCCTGGCGCGCGGCTACCTCGGGCGGCCGGGGCTGACGGCGGAGCGGTTCGTGGCCGACCCGTTCGGTTCGGGTGGCCGGCTTTACCGCACCGGTGACCTGGTGAAGTGGCTGCCGGACGGCCGGCTGGTGTTCCTGGGCCGGGCGGACGACCAGGTCAAGATCCGCGGCTACCGCATCGAACTCGGCGAGATCGAGTCGGTGCTCGCCGAGCACCCGCGCGTCGCCCAGTCGGTCGTCGTCGCCCAGGACGGGCAGCTCATCGCCTACGCCGTGCCGGTGCCCGACCGCGACCAGGCGGCCGAGCAGGGGCACGTCGAGGAGTGGCACGTCGTCCACGAGGAGATGCTCGCCGGTTCGACCGGCATCGAGGAGAACTTCGCGGGCTGGAACTCCAGCTACGACGGGTCCGAGATCTCCCTGGCGGAGATGCGGGAGTGGCACGCCGCGACGATCGAGCGGATCCGTTCGCTCGCGCCGAAGCGGGTGCTGGAAATCGGCGTCGGAAGCGGGCTCATCCTCTCGCGAATCGCGCCGGACGCCGAGACGTACTGGGGCGTCGACCTGTCCGAGAGCGCGATCGAGAACGTCCGGCGCGAGGTCACCGCGATGCCCTTCGCCGACCGGGTGCACCTCGCCGCCCGCCCCGCACACGACCTCGGCGAGCTGCCGGCCGAGCCGTTCGACACCGTGATCGTCAACTCGGTCGCGCAGTACTTCCCGAGCGCGGACTACCTCGCCGAGGTCGTCCGGACCGCGGCCGGCCTCGTGCGGCCCGGCGGCACCATCTTCCTCGGCGACATCCGCAACCTCCGGTCGCTGCGTGCCTTCCGCACCGCGGTCGAGCTGCGGCACGGCCGGGCCGACGTCGCGGCGGTCGACCAGGCGATCGCGCGCGAGGGCGAGCTGGTGCTCGACCCCGACTTCTTCCCGGCCCTGGCCCGCGGCCTGGACGGCTTCGACGACGTAGACGTCTGGGTCAAGCGCGGCAGCGCGCACAACGAGCTGACCCGGCACCGCTACGAAGTCGTCCTGCGGAAGGCGCCGAAACCGGAGCCGGTCGAAGAGCAGGTGGTCGCGTACGGCGATCTCGGTGCGGTGGAACGGTTCCTGGCCGCCGAGACGCCGGGCAGGCTGCGGGTGACCGGGATCCCGGACGCGCGCCTGACCGGGGAACTCGCGGCGGTGCGCGCCCTGGATCAGGGGGACGCCGAGGCGGCACTGGCGGCGCTCGATCGCCGCGACGGCGTCGATGCCGAAGCGCTGCACCGGCTCGGCGAGCGGGCCGGGTACCGGGTGGCGGTGACCTGGGCCGCCGAGGGCGGTGCGCTCGAGGCCGTCTTCTCGAGGGGGGAGGACGGCCCCGCGGCGTACCGCCCGGTGCGGACCCAGGCGGGCACGCCCGCGTCGTACGCGAACAACCCGGCGGCCCGGCGGGAGACCGGCGCGCTGGTGGCGTCGCTGCGCGCGCACGTGCGGGACCGGCTGCCGCGGTACATGGTGCCCTCGGCGTTCGTCGTGCTGGACAAGCTGCCGGTCCTCGCCTCGGGCAAGCTCGACCGCAAGGCCCTCCCGAGCCCGGAGCGGTTCGCCGCCGGGCCGGGCCGCGCGCCGCGCACTCCCGTCGAGCAGCTCCTGTGCGAGATGTTCGCCGACGTCCTCGGCGTGCCGCAGGCCGGGCCGGACGACGACTTCTTCGCCCTCGGTGGGCATTCGCTGCTGGCGACGCGGCTGATCCAGCGCATCCGCGCGGCGGTCGGCGCCGAGGTGCCGGTGCGGGCGGTGTTCGACGCGCCGACCCCGGCCGCGCTGGCGGACCTGCTGGCCGGTGCGGTGGCCGGCACCGAACGGCGCCCGCTCACCCGGGTCACCGAGCGGCCGGAACGGCTGCCGCTGTCGTTCGCGCAGCAGCGGCTCTGGTTCCTGCACGGCCTGGAAGGCGGGTCGGCGACCTACAACGTCCCGCTCGTCATGCGGCTCGCGGGCGAGCTGGACGTCGAGGCGCTGCGGGTGGCGCTGCACGACGTCCTCGACCGGCACGAAGCGCTGCGGACGGTGTTCCCGACCGCCGACGGCGTGCCGTACCAGCAGGTGCTCGCCGAACCCGAGGTGGAGCTGACCGTCCGCGCGGTGCCGGAGTCCGAAGTGGACTCCGAAGTGGACGCGCTCGTCCGCGGGGTGTTCGACCTCGGCGCCGGGGTGCCGGTGCGGGCCGCCCTGCTGACCGTCGACCCGCGGCGGCACGTCCTCGTCCTCGTCGTGCACCACATCGCCGCCGACGGCTGGTCGCTGGCCCCGCTCTGGCGGGACATCGCGACGGCCTACCGCGCCCGGCTCCGTGGGGAAGCTCCGCAGTGGACGCCGCTTCCGGTGCAGTACGCGGACTACACGCTCTGGCAGCGAGAACTCCTCGCCGCCGAAGAGACCGCCCAGCTCGACTACTGGCGCACGGCCCTCGACGGCCTGCCCGAGCGGATCCCGCTGCCGCTCGACCGGCCGCACCCGGCGGTGTCGGCCTACCGCGGCGAGTTCTTCACCTTCGCCTGGGACTCCGGCCTGCAGGCCGGGCTGGCCGACCTGGCGCGGGCGTGCGGCGCGAGCCCGTTCATGGTCGTGCACGCCGGCCTGACCGCCCTGCTGTCCCGGCTCGGCGGCGGCACCGACATCCCGATCGGCACCCCGATCGCCGGCCGGACCGACCCGGCCCTGGACGACCTCGTCGGCTTCTTCGTCAACACGCTGGTGCTGCGCGTCGACACCGGCGGCGACCCGTCGTTCCGCGACCTCGTGGCCCGGGTCCGTGAGCGGAGCCTCGACGCCTACGCCCACCAAGACGTCCCGTTCGAGCGGCTGGTCGAAGCGTTGAACCCGGCGCGGTCGCTGGCGCACCACCCGCTGTTCCAGACGATGCTCGCCTGGCAGAACACCCCCGGCGCCGGCGTCGAGCTGCCCGGGCTCACCGTCACCGAGCGGCCCGTCGGCACCGGCACGGCCAAGTTCGACCTCTGGGTCTCCCTCACCGAGCGCGCCGACGGCATCCACGGTCAGGCCGAGTTCAACGCCGAGGTGTTCGACCACGCCACCGTGACCGGCCTGCTCGACCGCCTCGAAGTCCTGCTGCGCCAGGTCGTCTCGGCCCCGGACCGCCGGCTCGGCAGCCTCGACGTCCTCACCCCGGCGGAACGCGACGCCCTGCCCGGGGTCTGGTCGGGAGCCGTCGAGGATGTCCCTGCGGTGACCGTGCCCGAGCTGTTCGCCGCCCAGGTCGCGCGGACCCCGGACACGACAGCGCTCGTCTTCGAGGACGAAGAGCTGACCTACTCCGAGCTGGACGCCGTCTCGAACCGCCTCGCCCGCGTCCTCGCCGAGCGGGGTGCCGGGCCCGAGCGCGTCGTCGCCTTGGCCCTGCCGCGCTCGACGCACCTGGTCACGGCCATCCTCGCGGTGCTCAAGACCGGCGCGGCCTACCTGCCGCTGGACCCGGGCTACCCGGCCGAGCGCATCGCGTTCATGATCGAGGACGCCGCACCGGCGCTGGTGCTGGCGACCGGCGATGACCTGCCGCACGCAGTCCGCGTGGACGACCCGGAGCTGCTCGACGGAGTTCCGGATGCTCCGCTCGAGGTCGTGCTCCGGCCGGAGAACCCCGCGTACGTCATCTACACCTCCGGTTCGACGGGCCGCCCCAAGGGTGTCGTCGTACCGCACGCGGGGATCGTCAACCGGCTGCTGTGGATGCAGGACGAGTACGGCCTGACCGGCGACGACCGCGTCCTGCAGAAGACGCCGTCCAGCTTCGACGTCTCCGTCTGGGAGTTCCTCTGGCCGCTGATCACCGGTGCCACCGAGGTCGTCGCCCGGCCGGACGGCCACAAGGACCCCGCCTACCTCGCCCGGCTGATCCGCGAGCGCGGCGTCACGACCGTCCACTTCGTCCCGTCGATGCTCCAGGTGTTCCTGCAGGAGCCGGCCTTGGGGGAGTGCACGACCCTGCGCCGGGTCCTGTGCAGCGGCGAACCCCTCCCGGCCGACGCCGTCGTCCAGTTCGCTCAGGTGCTGGACGCCGAGTTGCACAACCTCTACGGCCCCACCGAAGCCTCGGTCGACGTCACCTCGTGGCGGACGTCCACCGAGGACACGTCCGTCCCGATCGGACGTCCGGTGTGGAACACCCGGACCTACGTCCTCGACGCCGCTTTGCGTCCGGTGCCGCCCGGCACCGCCGGCGAGCTGTACCTCGCGGGCGTCCAGCTGGCGCGTGGCTACCTCGGGCGCCCCGGGCTCAGCGCGGAGCGGTTCGTCGCCGACCCGTTCGGCGCGCCCGGCACCCGGATGTACCGCACCGGCGACCTCGCCCGCTTCCGCCCCGACGGCGTCCTCGAGTTCCTCGGCCGTGGTGACGAGCAGATCAAGATCCGCGGCTTCCGCGTCGAGCCCGGCGAGATCGCCGCGACGCTCGCCGCGCACGACGACGTCGCTCACGCCGTGGTCGTGGCCCGCGAGGACCGGCCGGGTGACGTCCGTCTGGTCGGGTACGTCGTGCCCGCTGACACGGCCGCGTCGCCGGACGAGGAGTCCGAGCAGGTCGGCGAGTGGCGCGAGCTGTACGACTCGATGTACTCGGGGGCCGAGGACGAGTTCGCCGGCTGGAACTCCAGCTACACCGGCCAGCCGATCCCGCGGGAGGAGATGCGGGAGTGGCGGGACGCGATCGTCACGCGGATCCGGTCGCTGAAGCCGAAGCGGGTGCTGGAGATCGGTGTCGGCACCGGTCTGCTGCTGACCGAGCTGGCCCCGCACTGCGAGACGTACTGGGGCACGGACTTCTCCTCGGAGGTCATCGCTTCGCTGGGCGAGCGGGTTGCCGCGGATCCGGCGCTCGCCGGGCGCGTCGAACTGCGCACCGGCGACGCCGCCGACGTCACGGGCCTGCCGTCCGGGTTCTTCGACACGATCGTGCTCAACTCCGTCGTCCAGTACTTCCCGAGCGGGACGTACTTGCTGGAGGTGCTGCGCAGGGCCCTCGAGCTCCTCGCGCCGGGTGGGGCACTGTTCGTCGGCGACGTCCGCGACCTGCGCCAGGTCAGCGCCTTCCACGCGGCGGTCGCCGAAGCGCGCGGGGGCGACGTCGAACAGAACCTCCTGCGGGAGAAGGAACTCCTCGTCGCGCCCGAATTCTTCGCCGGGCTCGACGGGGTCACCGCGGACATCCGGGTCAAGCGCGGCCGGGCGGTCAACGAGCTGACCCAGTACCGCTACGACGTGGTCCTGCGCCCCGGCTCGGCCGGGGCACCCGAGGTCCCCTCACTCGTGTGGGGCACCGATCTCTCCACTGTGGACGAGGTCGCCGGTCCGAGCCGGATCGCAGGCGTTCCGAACGGCCGCACCGCACCGGATGGGGTGAACCCCGAAGACTGGTACGCATTCGGTGACGCCCACGGCTACCACACAGTGGTCACCTGGTCCGCGGCCGGCGACGGCTCGGTCGACGTCCTCTTCACGACCGGCGATCCCGCCGGTGCCTTCCGGCCGGGGCCCGGCCCGCTGCTGTCCTACACCGGCAACCCCGGCCGCTTCCGCCGGATCAGCACGCTCCCCGCGGACCTGCGGACCCTCGCCGCCGAGCGGCTGCCGGAGCACATGGTGCCCTCGGCGATCGTCGTCCTCGACGCGCTCCCGGTAACGGCCAACGGCAAGCTCGACCGCCGCGCCCTGCCTTCGCCCGACCCTGTCGCGCCGACGTCCGACCGCGAGCCGCGCACGCCCGTCGAACGGCAGCTGTGCGAGCTGTTCGCCGACGTCCTCGGCCTGCCGCGGGTCGGCCCGGACGACAGCTTCTTCGCCCTCGGCGGCCACTCGCTGCTGGCCACCCGGCTGATCGCCCGCATCCGCACGACACTGAACGCCGAGCTGGAAGTCCGGTCGGTGTTCGAGACGCCCACCGCGGCCGGCCTCGCCGCGCTCGTCGGCGCCGGTACCGGGACCGCGCGGCCCGAGCTGGTCCCGATGGACCGGCCCGCGCGCGTACCCCTGTCCGGCGCGCAGCAGCGGCTGTGGTTCCTGCACCACCTCGAAGGCCCGTCGGCCACCTACAACGTCCCGCTGATCATGCGCCTCGAAGGCGCGGTCGACGTCGAGGCGCTGCGCACCGCACTGTCCGATGTGGTCGCCCGCCACGAGGCTTTGCGGACCCGCTTCCCGCAGCACGACGGCATTCCCTACCAGGACATCCTCCCGGCCGGAGAGATCGACCTGCCGGTGCGCGACGTCACCGATCTCGACACCGAACTGACCGGACTGGTCCGCGGCTCGTTCGACCTGGAACGACAGGCGCCGATGCGCGTGGAGCTGGTGCGGCTGGGCCAGCGCGAGCACGTCCTGGCCCTGGTGTTCCACCACATCGCCTCCGACGGCTGGTCGATGGCCCCGCTGTGGCGCGACATCGCCGCGGCCTACGCGGCCCGGCGCGCCGGGGAGACTCCACAGTGGACGCCGCTGCCGGTGCAGTACGCGGACTACACCCTGTGGCAGCGGGATCTGCTCGGCGCCGAGAACGACCCGGACAGCGTGCTCGGCACCCAGCTGGACTACTGGCGCGACACGCTGGACGGCCTGCCCGACCGCATCGAGCTGCCCCTCGACCGGCCGCACCCGGCGACCGCGACCTTCCGCGGCGAGCTGCACACCTTCACCTGGGACGCGGACCTCCACCGGCACCTGACCGAGCTGGCACGGGAGTCCGGCGCGAGCGTGTTCATGGTCGTCCACGCGGCCCTCGCCGCCCTGCTCACCCGGCTGGGCGCGGGCACCGACGTCCCGATCGGCTCGCCCATAGCGGGCCGCACCGACCAGGCCCTCGACGATCTCGTCGGGTTCTTCGTCAACACCCTCGTCCTGCGCGTCGACACCGGCGGCGAGCCGACGTTCCGCGACCTCGTGGCGCGCGTGCGCGAGCGCAACCTCGACGCGTACGCCCATCAAGACGTCCCGTTCGAGCGGCTCGTCGAGGTGCTCAACCCGGCGCGTTCACTGTCGTACCACCCGCTCTTCCAGGTGATGATCGCCGGCCAGAACAACACCCGCGCGGAGGTCACCCTGCCCGGGCTGACCGTCACCGAGATCCCGGTGACCACCGGGACGTCGAAGTTCGACCTGGCCATCTCGCTGACCGAACGCGACGCCGGGATCGCGGGCGTCCTGGAGTTCAACGCCGACGTCTTCGACCACCCGGGCGCGGACGCGATCCTGCGCCGCCTCGAAGTCCTGCTGCGCGCGGCGCTGGCCGAGCCGGACCGCCCGGTCGGTGCCCTGGACCTCCTGGAGGGCGACGAGCGCGACCGGGTCCTGACCGAGTGGGCGGGGTCGCTCGACCCCGCGGGCACCGAGACGTTCCCCGGGCTGTTCGCCCGACGCGTCGCCGAAGCACCGGACGCGGTGGCGCTCGTCTTCGAGGACGTCGAGCTGACGTACGCCGAGGTGAACGCGCGCGCCAACCGGCTCGCACACCTGCTCCTCGACCGCGGTGCCGGGCCGGAACGCGTGGTCGCGCTGGCCGTGCCGCGGTCGGTCGACATGATCGTCGCGGAGCTGGCCGTGCTGAAGGCCGGTGCCGCGTACCTCCCGATCGACGTCGATTACCCCGGCGACCGGATCACCTACATGGTCGAGGACGCCCGCCCGGTCTGCGTCGTGACGACCCGCGAGATCGACGCGAAACTCCCGACGGACGTTCCTCGCGTGCTCCTCGATGACGCGGCGCTCGACGCAATGTCCACGGAGGACCCCGCCGTCGTGGTGCGGCCGGAGAACGCGGCCTACGTGATCTACACGTCCGGCTCGTCCGGCCGGCCGAAGGGCGTCGTCCTCCAGCACTCCGGCGTCGCGAAGCTGGTCGCCACCCAGGTCGAGCGCTTCGGGATCGGGCCGCACAGCCGGGTGCTGCAGTTCGCGTCGCCGAGCTTCGACGTCGCGTTCTGGGACCTGTGCCTCGGCCTGCTCTCCGGTGGGCGCCTGGTCGTCGTCCCGGCCGAGCGCCGGGTCGCCGGACCCGCGCTGACCGAGTACGCGCACCAGCACGGCGTGGACTTCATGATCCTCCCGCCCGCGTTGCTCGACGCCATGCCGGCCGACTGCGACCTCCCGCGCGACAGCGTCCTGCTGGCGGGCACCGAGCGCGTGTCGCCGGAGCTGGTCCGGCGGTGGGCGCCGGGCCGCCGGATGTTCAACGCCTACGGTCCGACCGAGGCGACCACCAACTCGACGCTCGGCGAGAGCGACCCGGTCGAGCTGGCGGACGCCACCGTCGTCCCGATCGGCATCCCCGACCCCGGGACGCGGGCGTACGTGCTCGACGCCGGGCTGCGGCCGGTCCCGCCCGGCGTGGTGGGGGAGCTGTACCTCGCCGGTTCGGGCCTGGCCCGCGGGTACCTCGGGCGCGCCGCGCTGACGTCGGAACGGTTCGTCGCGGATCCGTTCGGCTCGGGCGGCCGGCTTTACCGCACCGGCGACCTGGTGAAGTGGCTGCCGGACGGCCGGCTGGTGTTCCTGGGCCGGGCGGACGACCAGGTCAAGATCCGCGGCTACCGCATCGAGCCGGGCGAGATCGAGGCCGTGCTCACCGAGCACCCGGCGGTCGGGCAGTCCGTCGTCCTCGCGCAGGACGGCCGGCTCATCGCCTACGCCGTCCCGGCGGCCGGCCGGGACGAAGAGGCCGAGCTGGACCACGTCGGCGAGTGGCGCGAGCTGCACGAGAACGTCTTCACCGAAGCGGCTTCCGGCGGGCTGGAGGAGAACTTCACCGGCTGGAACTCCAGCTACGACGGCTCGGATATCCCGCTCGGCGAGATGCGCGAGTGGCACGCGGCGACGATCGACCGCATCCGGGCGCTGAAGCCGAAGCGGGTCCTCGAGATCGGCGTCGGCAGTGGCCTGATCCTGTCGCGGATCGCGCCGGACGCCGAGGAGTACTGGGGCGTCGACCTGTCCGAGAAGGCGATCGCCAACCTGCGGCGGGAACTCGCGGCGACGCCCTTCGCGGGCAAGGTCCACCTGGCGGCGCGCCCGGCGCACGACCTCGGGGACCTGCCGGACGAGCCGTTCGACACCGTGATCGTCAACTCGGTCGCGCAGTACTTCCCGAGCGTCGACTACCTCGCCGAGGTCGTCCGGACGGCCGCGGCGCGCGTCCGGCCGGGCGGGGTGATCTTCCTGGGTGACATCCGGAACCTGCGCTCGCTGCGGGCGTTCCGGACCGCGACCGAGCTGCGCCACGGACGTCGTGACGCGGCCGCGGTCGACCAGGCCATCGCGCGTGAGGGCGAACTGGTGCTGGATCCGGACTTCTTCCCGGCGCTGGCCCGTCAGCTCGACGGCTTCGGCGACGTCGACCTGTGGGTCAAGCGTGGTCAGGCGCACAACGAGCTGACCCGGCACCGCTACGACGTCGTGCTGCGGAAGGCCCCCAAGCCGGGCCCGCTCGACGAGGACGTCGTCACGTTCACCTCGCTCGACGAGCTGGCACGGCTGCTGACCGAGCACTCGGCGCGGCTGCGCGTCACCGGCGTGCCGAACGCGCGGCTTTCCGGCGAACTCGCCGCCGTCGCCGCGCTCGCCGAGGGGGACGCCGAGGCCGCGTTGTCCGCTTTGGACTCCGAGCCGTCCGGAGTGGACCCCGAGACACTGCAGGAACTCGGTGCACGCCTGGGCTACCGCGTGTTCCCGACGCTCAGTGCGGACGAGGGTGCGCTGGAGGTCGTGTTCGCCACGGGTGAGCCGACGCGGATCCACCGCGGCCGCCCGGTGCGGGCCGCGCTCGCCACGCTGGGCAATCACCCGGCCGGGCAGCGCGACACGAGCGCCCTGGTCTCGGCCCTGCGAGCCCACGCCCGCGACCGGCTGCCGCAGTACATGGTGCCGTCCGCGTTCGTGGTGCTCGACCGGCTGCCGCTGCTCGCCTCGGGCAAGCTCGACCGCCGTGCGCTGCCCAGCCCGGACAAGCAGGAGGTCACCGCCGGCCGCGCACCGCGGACACCGGTCGAAGAGGTCCTCTGCGGCCTGTTCGCCGAGGTCCTCGACACCGCGTCGATCGGCGTCGACGACGACTTCTTCGCCCTGGGCGGGCACTCGCTCATGGCGACGCGCCTGGTCGCGCGGCTGCGCGCGGTCTTCGGCGTCGAGTTGCAGGTCCGTTCGGTGTTCGAGACGCCGACGGTCGCCGGCCTGGCCGCGCTGCTGTCCACTTCGGACTCCGCCGCGGCCCGGCCCGCGCTGGAACGCGCCGAGCCGCGCCCGGACGTGCTGCCGCTGTCGTTCGCCCAGCAGCGGTTGTGGTTCCTCCACCGCCTGGAGGGCCCGTCGGCGACGTACAACATGCCGACCTCGGTCCGGCTGACCGGCGACCTCGACGTGTCCGCGTTGAAGCTCGCCTTGTCCGATGTGGTCGAACGCCACGAAGCCCTGCGCACGGTCTTCCCGGAGATCGACGGCGAAGCCCGCCAGCAGATCCTCCACGACGTCACGATCCCGCTGCCCACTCGCACGGTCACCGAGACGACGCTCGCCGACGCCGTGTCGGAAGCGGCCCGCACGGTGTTCCAGCTGGAGTCGGAAATCCCGCTGCGCGCCGAGCTGCTCCGCCTGGGCGCTCGCGAGCACGTCCTGGTGCTGGTGTTCCACCACATCGCTTCGGACGGCTGGTCCACCGCGCCGCTGTGGCGGGACCTCGCGACGGCCTACGCCGCCCGGCGGGCCGGTGATGCTCCCCAGTGGACGCCGCTGCCGGTCCAGTACGCGGACTACACGCTGTGGCAGCGGGACGTCCTCGGCGAGCCGGTGATCGAGCCGCAGCTGGCCTACTGGCGGGAAGCCCTGGCGGACCTGCCGGAGCGGATCGAGCTGCCGACCGACCGGCCACACCCGGCGGAAGCGTCCTACCGGGGCGAGCAGTTCGCGTTCGGCTGGGACGCCGAACTCCACAGCGGACTCGTCGAGCTGGCCCGCGCCTGCGGGGCCAGCGTCTTCATGGTCGTCCACGCCGGGCTCACCGCCGTGCTCACCCGGCTCGGCGCGGGCACCGACATCCCGCTCGGCACGTCCATCGCCGGCCGGACCGACCAGGCCCTCGACGACCTCGTCGGGTTCTTCGTCAACACCCTGGTGCTGCGCGTGGACACCGGCGGCGACCCGTCGTTCCGCGACCTCGTCGCGCGCGTCCGGGACCGCAGCCTGGACGCCTACGCCCACCAGGACGTGCCGTTCGAGCGGCTGGTGGAGACGCTGAACCCGGTCCGGTCGCTGGCGTACCACCCGCTGTTCCAGACGATGCTGGCCTGGCAGAACAACGCCGTCGCCGACCTCGCGCTGCCCGGGCTGACCGTCGCGGAGGAACCGGTCCGCACCGGCACCGCCCGCGCCGACCTGACGTTCTTCGTCGGTGAGCGGCCCGGCAGCCAGGCCGGGATCCGCGGCACCGCCGAGTACAACAGCGACGTCTTCGACCGGGCGAGCGTCGAGGCGATCCTCGACCGGCTCCGGACGCTGCTGCAGGCCGTCGTCGCCGATCCCGACACGCGGATCGGCGCGGTCGACCTGCTCACCGACGCCGAGCACGGCCGGCTCGCCGCCGCCCCCGCGACGCCCCTTCCGGCGGAGACGGCCGCCGAGCTGTTCTCGGCCCAGGTCGCCCGGACCCCGGACGCCCCCGCGGTGGTGTTCGGCGAGGAGCGCCTCACCTATGCGGAACTGGACACGCGCGCCACGGCGCTCGCCCGGGCACTGCTCGCGCGGGGCGCGGGGCCGGAACGCGTGGTGGCCGTCGCCCTGCCGCGGTCGGCCGACCTGGTCGTCGCTCTCCTGGCGGTGCTCAAGACGGGCGCCGCTTACCTGCCCCTCGACCTGAACCACCCGGCCGAGCGCGTCGAGCTGATGCTCACCGACGCCGCTCCGCACCTGGTCGTCGCCCACGAAGGCTTCGGCGACCGGCTGGTCCGCCCCGGCGATACCGGGCCCGGACCGGTTTGGCCGTCCATCAGTCCCGAAAATCCCGCGTACGTGATCTTCACGTCCGGCTCCACGGGGCGTCCGAAGGCGGTCGCCGGGACCCAGCGCGCGCTGGCCAACCGGCTGCACTGGGGCCGGGACATCGCCGAAGGCGTTCGCGTGGCGAAGAGCGCGCTGACCTTCATCGACGGTTCGACCGAACTGCTCGGCGGGCTCGTCGCGGGCGACCCCGTGGTCCTCGCGGACGACGCGACGGCCACCGACCCGCACGCGCTCGCCGAACTGGTGCGCACGTCCGGCGCCCAGGTGCTGACCGTGGTGCCGAGCCTCCTCGAGAGCTTCGTCGAGGACGGCCCGGCCGCCGCCTTCGACTCGGTGACCACGTGGATCACCAGTGGCGAGCCGCTTTCCGGCGCGCTGGCCGAAAAGGTGGCACAGCGGTGGCCGTCGGCGAAGCTGGTCAACTTGTACGGCTGTTCCGAAGTCGCAGGCGACAGCCTGGCCCAGGTCTGTGGGCCGGTGGCGATCGGGCGACCGGTCGCGAACACCCGCGCATACGTCCTCGACAGCGCGTTGCGGCTGGTGCCGCCGGGCGTCCGCGGCGAGCTGTACCTGGCGGGTGCCGGGCTCGCGCGGGGCTACCTCGGCCGCCCGGCGCCGACCGCGGAACGGTTCGTGGCGTCCCCGTTCGAACCGGGGGAGCGGATGTACCGCACGGGCGACCTGGTCCGCCGCCGCGGTGACGGCGCGCTCGAGTTCCTGGGCCGCGCGGACCAGCAGATCAAGATCCGCGGATTCCGCGTCGAGCCGGGCGAGGTCGAAGCCGTGCTGACCGCCGACCCGTCGGTGGCCCGCGCGGTCGTGCTCGCCCGCTCGAACAGCCTGATCGCCTACGTCGTGCCGTCCGGGGACAGCGCCGACCCGGCCGCGGTGCGGGCCTCGCTCGCCGGACGGCTGCCGGAGTACCTGGTGCCCTCGGCGATCGTGGTGCTGCCGGAGCTGCCGCTGAACGCCAACGGCAAGCTCGACCGCGCCGCCCTGCCCGATCCGGAGGTCCGGACCTCGGGCCGGGTCGCGCGGACGCCGGCCGAACAGGCGCTGTGCGACCTCTTCGCCGACGTCCTGGGCGTTGCGCAGGTCGGCCCGGACGACGGGTTCTTCACCCTCGGCGGGCATTCGCTGCTGGCGACCCGGCTGGTCAGCCGCATCCGCGCGCTGCTCGGTGTCGAGGTCCCGATCCGCGCGGTGTTCGACGCACCCACCCCGGCCCGCCTGGCCGAACTCCTGGATCCGGGGCGGCGAAGCCGGCCCGCGCTGGTGCCGGCCGAGCGGCCCGAGGTGCTGCCGCTGTCGTTCGCCCAGCAGCGGCTGTGGTTCCTCGACCGCCTGGACGGACTGAGCGCGACCTACAACATCCCGTGGGCGTGGGAGCTGACCGGACCGGTCGACGCCGACGCCTTGCGGGCCGCGCTCGCCGACGTCGTCGCCCGGCACGAAGTCCTCCGGACGATCCTGGTCGAAGAGCAGGGCACGCCCCGGCAGGTGGTGCTGGACCCGGGCGACGAACGCGCGCGGCCGGTCCTGGTCACCGAAACGGCGACCGATCTCGAAGAGAGCGTCACCGCCGCGGCGTCGTACTGCTTCACCCTCGACGCCGAGATCCCGATCCGCGCGACGCTCGTCTCGACCGGGCCCGAGCGGCACGTGTTCGTGCTGCTGGTGCACCACATCGCGGGCGACGGCTGGTCGCTGCCGCCGTTGAAGCGGGACCTCGACACCGCGTACGCGGCACGCCTGCGCGGTGAGTGTCCACAGTGGATGCCGTTGCCGGTGCAGTACGCGGACTACACGCTGTGGCAGCGCGAGATGTTCGGCCGCGCCGACGACCCGGACAGCGTCCTCGGCGCGCAGGCGGCGTTCTGGCGGGACACCCTCGCCGGGATCCCGGACGAGCTGGCGCTCCCGGCGGACCGGCCCCGCCCGGCACGCTCGACGAACCGCGGCGCCGCCGTGCCGTTCACCGTGCCCGGCGACGTCCACCGCGGCCTGCGCGAGCTGGCCCACGGCAGCGACACCAGCACGTTCATGGTGCTGCAGGCGGCGCTCGCGGCCCTGCTGACCAGGCTCGGCGCGGGCACCGACATCCCGCTCGGCACACCGGTGGCCGGCCGCACGGACCACGCGCTGGAGGACCTCGCCGGGTTCTTCGTCAACACCCTGGTCCTGCGCACCGACACCTACGGCGACCCGACGTTCCGGGAGCTCCTGGCCCGTGTCCGCGAGGCCGACCTGGCCGCGTACGCCCACCAGGACCTGCCGTTCGAGCACCTTGTCGAGCTGCTCAACCCGGCTCGGTCGCTGGCCCGGCACCCGCTGTTCCAGGTCATGCTCGCGGTCTACCACGCGGGCTCGGAGCCGGAGCGGCTGCTCGGCCTCGACGCGTCCTACCGGGACACCGGGCTGCGGCAGGCGAAGTTCGACCTGTCCTTCGACCTCGTCGAAACCCCCGAAGGCATCGAGGGCGACCTCGAGTTCAGCCTCGACCTCTTCGACGAGCCGACCGCCCGGACGCTCACCGAACGCCTGGTCCGGCTGATGGCGGCCGTCGTCGCCGACCCGGACCGGCCGCTGAGCCGGATCGACGTCCTGGACGCGGCCGAGCGGCACCGGATCATCGCCGAGTGGGGGCGTGGAGCACCGCTGACGACTTCCGCGCCGACGGTGGTCGACCGGCTGGCCGCACAGGTGGCGGCGACGCCGGGCGCGACCGCGCTGAGCGACGCTTCCGGCAGTGTCACCTTCGCGGAGTTCGCGACGAGGACCGACCGCCTCGCACGCTGGCTGACGTCGCACGGTGCCGGTCCCGAGTCGGTGGTCGCGCTCGTGCTGCCGCGGTCCGCGGCCGTCGTCGAAGCGATCTTCGGCGTGTTCAAGGCGGGCGCGGCTTACCTGCCGGTGGACCCGGACCAGCCGGCGGACCGGATCTCGGCGATCCTCGCCGACTCCGGTGCCGCACTGGTCCTGACCAGCCGCGCCGTGGCCTCGCCGGTTCCCGGTGCGCTCTTCGTCGAGGACATTGTGGACACTGTCGCGACGCTGACTCCGCCGTCGCCCGCGAACCCGGCGTACGTGCTCTACACGTCCGGTTCCACGGGCAAGCCGAAGGGCGTGGTGATCCCGCATTCCGGGCTGGTGAACCTGTTCCACAGCCACCGCGAGACGCTCTACCGCCCCGCGGTGGCGGCCGCGGGCGGGCGGCGGCTGCGGGTCGGGCACGCGTGGGCGTTCTTCTTCGACGCCTCCTGGCAGCCGCAGCTGTGGCTGCTCGACGGGCACGAGGTGCACGTCGTCGACGACGACACGCGCCGCGACCCCGATCGCCTCGCCGCGGTGGTGCGCGAACGCGGGCTCGACTTCCTGGAGCTGACGCCGTCGCACTTCACGCAGCTGGCCGTGGCCGGGGTCGTCGAAGACGGGAAGTGCGCTCTCGCGGTCGTCGGCGTCGGCGGCGAAGCGGTGTCGCAGCCGCTGTGGGAGTCGCTGCGGTCGATGCCGGGAACCGAGGCGTACAACCTCTACGGCCCGACCGAGGCCACCGTGGACGCCCTCGTCGGCCGGTTCGCCGACGCCGACCGGCCGGTGGTCGGGCGCCCGGTGCACAACGCCCGCGCGTACGTCCTCGACGACGGCCTGAGCCCGGTCCCGGCGGGTGTGCCCGGCGAGCTGTACCTGGCCGGCGCCGGGCTGGCCCGCGGCTACCACGAGCGTCCCGCGCTCACCGCCGAGCGGTTCGTCGCCGACCCGTACGGACCGCCGGGGGAGCGGATGTACCGCACCGGCGACCTGGTGCGGTGGCGGCCCGACGGGCAGCTCGAGTACCTCGGCCGCACCGACGACCAGGTCAAGATCCGTGGCTTCCGGATCGAGCCGGGCGAGATCGAGACGGCCCTGGCCCGGCACGACGACGTCGAGCAGGCGCTCGTCGTCGTCCGCGAAGACCGGGACAAGCGGCTGGTCGCCTACACCACCCCGGCGAGCGCGGATCCGGTGCGGCTGCGGGAGTTCGTGGCCCGGTCGCTGCCCGAGTACATGGTGCCCGCGGCGATCGTACCCCTCGACGCGTTTCCGGTGACGTCCAACGGGAAGCTCGACAAGGCCGCCCTGCCGGTGCCCGGGTTCGAGACCCGCGGCCGGGCCCCCGAAACGCCGTTGGAGAAGACCCTCTGCGAAGTCTTCGCGGAGGTCTTGGACGTCGCCGCCGTCGGCGCCGACGACGACCTGTTCGCCCTCGGCGGGCATTCCATGCTGCTGGTGGTCCTGCGCAACCGGATCACCGAGCGGCTCGGGACCGAGCTCCCGATCGCCGAGTTCTTCCGTACCCCCACCGCGGCCGGACTCGCCGCGCTGATGACCGAGACACGAGGAAGCTGATGCAGCGCACCCTGATGAACGCCAAGATCCACCGCGCCACGGTGACCCAGGCCGACCTGCACTACGTCGGCTCGCTGACCATCGACGCCGACCTGATGGCCGCCGCGGACATCGTCGAAGGCGAGCAGGTCCAGATCGTCGACATCACCAACGGCGCCCGGCTCGAGACCTACGCCATCACCGGCGAACCAGGCACCGGAGTCATCGGTGTCAACGGCGCGGCCGCGCACCTCGTGCACCCCGGGGACCTCGTCATCATCATCACCTACGCCCAGGTCGACGAGGCCGAGCGCGCCGGGCACCGGCCGCGCGTCGTGCACGTGGACGCGGACAACCGCCAGGTCCACCTGGGACACGACCCGGCCGAGCCGGTGCCCGGCGCGCAAGCCCAGTTGTCGGGCCGGAATTGACGCAGGTGGGGGTGGACACAGGTCGGTCGCGACGGTTGCTTTCGGCAGCCTCACCTAAATAAGGTGTGCCTATCCTAAAAAGCTGGCGAGAGGTGCACATGTCCGTGTTTCAAGGCGCCGCCGGGCTCAGCCGGCGGGGATTCCTGATCGGGGCGGGCGGGCTCGCCGCGGCCGCCGCGTTGACCGCGTGCGGCAGCGGCGAGGACAAGCCCGCCGCTTCTTCCGGCCCGTGGGAGTTCACCGACGACCGCGGGCAGAAGGCGGCTCGCGACCAGCGTCCGACCCGCGTCGTGGCCTACGTCAGCTCCGCCGCCGCGCTGTGGGACTACGGGGTCCGCCCGCTCGGCGTGTTCGGCCCGCAGAAGACGGCCGACGGCACCAAGGAGATCCAGGCCGGCAACATCGACCTGAACGCCGTGACGTCGATCGGCAACGCCTGGGACGACTTCAGCATGGAGAAGTTCGCGGCGCTCAAGCCGGACCTCGTGATCACCGGCCTCACCGGCGCCAAGCCGACCGACCTGTGGGTGCTCAAGGACGACCTCGGCCCCAAGGTGCAGCAGATCGCGCCGATCGTCGCGCTCTCGGAGTACAAGGTCACGCTGCCGAAGGTGATCGAGCGGTACGAGCAGCTCGCCGTGGCGCTCGGCGGCGACGCGAACTCCGACGTCATCAAGAAGGGCAAGGACGACTTCCGGAAGGCGTCCGACGACCTGAAGGCGGCGATCAAGGCCAAGCCCGGCCTCAAGGTCCTCGTGGTGTCCAGCGACAAGGACAACCTGTACGTCTGCAAGCCGGAGTTCTTCGCGGACCTGGCGTACTACCGGGACCTGGGCCTGGACATCGTCAACGGCGCCGGCTCGGACGACTACTTCGAGACGCTCAGCTGGGAGCAGGCCGGCAAGTACCCGGCGGACCTGATCCTGACCGACAGCCGCACGTACGCACTGTCGCGCCAGCAGCTGGCCGCGATCCCGACGTGGGCGCAACTGCCCGCGGTGAAGGCGAACCAGCTCGCCGACTGGTCGACCGAACCCCGGTTCAACCCGGTGCTCGCGGCCCCGGTCATCCGGAAGCTGACCGAGGTCGTCCAGGGCGCCCGCACGGACATCACCGCCTGAGGAGGCCCGGCATGACCAACCCGTTCGAAGACCCGGCCGGCACGTACCTGGTGCTGGTCAACGCGGAGAACCAGCACAGCCTGTGGCCGGAGTTCGTGGAGGTCCCGGCCGGCTGGACGGTCGCCTTCGGCCCCGCGGGCCGCCAGGAGTGCCTCGACCACGTCGAAGCGAACTGGACGGACATGCGCCCCAAGTCCCTGGCCGACGCCATGGACACCTGACCCTGCCCGCCCACGACACGCCGGGAGCCACTCAGGCTCCCGGCGTGTCGTCCGTTCAATCACCCGTGATGCCTCTCCAATCACGCGAGATGCCCCTTCAACCACGCGAGTCCCGTGTGCGGGAAGGGTCGACACGCGTGATCAGGAGGTCGACACGCGTGATGGGGGAGACGACACGGCGTCAGGTGCGCTGACCCGACCAGGCCGCCCAGAGCTTCGCGTACTGGCCGCCCGCCGCAACCAGGTCGTCGTGCGTTCCGGACTCCACCACGGTGCCCGCGTCGAGGACCACGATCCGGTCGGACGCCGCCGCCTGGGTGAGGCGGTGGGCCACCACCAGCGCCGTCCGGCCTTCGAGGGCGGCCGCGGCCGCCGACTCCAGGACCCGCGAACCCGCGCTGCCCGCCTCCGCCGTGGCTTCGTCGAGGATCGCGATCGGCGGGTCGGCCAGCACCAGCCGGACCAGCGCGAGCTGCTGGGCCTGGGTCACCGTCAGCTGGTGCCCGCCCTCGCCGACGACCGTGTCCAGCCCGGACGGCAGACTGTCCACCCAGGACAGTGCGCCCACCTTCGCCAGCGCCGCCCGCAGGTCCGCGTCGGACGCCGACGGGCGCGCGAGGCGGAGGTCCTCGGCCAGCGGCCCGGCGAAGACGTGCACCTCCTGGCTGATCAGCGCGACCGTCCGGCGCGTGGCCTCCGGGCCGAGTTCCTCCAACGCCACCCCGCCGAGCGCCACCGAACCCGTGTCCGGGCGGTGGATCCCGGCGATCAGCTTGGCCAGCGTCGTCTTCCCGGCGCCGCTCGCCCCGACCAGCGCGACCCGCTCGCCGGGCGCGACGCCGAGGTCGATGTCGCGCAGCACCGGGTGACCGTCCACATAGGAGTAGCCGGCCGCCGCCGTCTTCACCGACGCGTCCACCGGCCGGGTCGGCCGCGCGGGTGACGTCTCGGCGGGCAGGTCGGCGACGCCGATCAGCCGCGCGAGGCCGGCCGCGGCCGCCTGCGCGTCGTCGACCAGGGCCAGGGCGGTCGTGATCGGCCCGAACAGGCTGTGGAAGTACAACGCCGCGGCCGTCGCCACGCCGACCGTCACCGCGTCCGCCCCGACCAGCAGGAACCCGACGGCCAGCACGGCGGACAGCCCGACGAACTCCGCGAGGTTGAGCCGCGCGTAGAACCGCGTCACCAGCCGGATCCCGCGCAGCGCCAGGCCGACGGCCGTGTCCGACCGCTGCCGCACCCGCTCCAGGTGCGTGTCCGCCAGCCGGAACGCGCGGACCGTCTTCGCGCCGCCGATGGTGTCCAGCAGCTGCTGCTGTTGCGCGCCGACGGCCTCGCGCTGGCTCGCGTACAGCGGCTTCGCGCGCGGCACGTACCAGCGCACGGTCCACAGCTGGATCGGCACGGCGACCAGCGCGGCCAGCAGGAACCGCCAGTCGAGCACGGCCAGCGCACCCAGCGTCAGCACGACCGTCAGCACCGAGCGGCCCAGCTCGGGCAGCGCCTGCCGGACGGCTTCGGCGACGACCGAGACGTCGTTCGTCACGCGCGTGGTGAGGTCGCCGGACCCGGCGCGCTCGAGCTGTTCGAGCGGCAGCCCGAGCGCCCGCTCGACGAAGCGCTCGCGCAGCTCGGCCAGGATCGTTTCGCCCAGCCGCGCCACCAGTGACACGCCGATGGCGGTCGCGATGGCCTGCGCGACCGCGACGAGCACCAGCCCGACGACCGGCGTGACCAGGTCGGCCGCCGGCCGCCGCGTCGCGACGAGGTCGACGACCCGGCCGAGCAGGGGAGCGGTGAGCAGCCCGATCGCGGTGGCCGCGACCAGCATCGTGAACGCGGCCGCGGCACGCCCCTTCGACCGGCCGGCGAGCTCGCCGACGACGGCGCGGACCCGGCGGCCGTCCGCCACGGGGAGGAGTTCGTGGGTCATGACAGCACCGCCGCCCGGTAGTCGGCGCGACCGGCCAGCTCGGCGTGGCTGCCTTCGCCCGCGATCCGCCCGTCGTCGAGGAGGACGACGCGGTCGGCCGCGGCGAGCAGCGCCGGGCTGGTGGTCACGAGGATGGTCGTGCGGCCGCGCCGCAGTGCGGCCAGGCCCGCGGCGATCCGGGCCTCGGTGACGGTGTCGACGGCGGTCGTCGGGTCGTGCAGCACGAGCACCGGTGCGTCGACGGCGAGCGCGCGGGCGAGCGCGACCCGCTGCCGCTGCCCGCCCGACAGCGACCGCCCGCGTTCGGTGACTTCGGTCGCGACGCCGTCGGGCAGTGCGCCGGCCACCTCGTCGACCGCGGCCGCGGACATCGCTTCTTCGCTGAGCGGCCCGGTGGCGAAGTTCTCGGCGACCGTCCCGGCGAACAGGTCCGCGTCGTGCGCGGCCACCAGCACCACCTCACGGACCCGGCTCGGGTCCACAGTGGACAGGTCGACCGCGTCGACCGACACCGAGCCGGTCGCGGGGTCGGCGGCGCGGCCGAGGCAGTCGAGGAGGTCGGTCGCGGCGGCCGGGTCGGTGGCGACGACGCCGAGCAGCTCACCCGGGCGGGCTTCGAAGCCGACGTCGCGCAGCGCGCCCCGGCCGAGCGCGGAAAGCCGGACGTGCCCCGCGGCCGGAGCCGGGATCGTGGCCTCGCCGGCGTCGACGGCGGGCGGCGCGTTCAGCACGTCGGCGATGCGCGCGGCCGACGCGCGGCCCTGCGCGAGCTCGCCGTTGACCCACGAAAAGATCGAGAACGGAGTGATCAGGTACTGCGCGAGCCCGACCGCGGCGACGAGGTCGCCGACGCTGATGTCGCCCGCCGCCGCGAGGTTCCCGCCGACGAGCGCGACGACCGCGATGAAGATGCCGGTCAGCGCGAGCAGCGCGCCGTTGTGCCAGGCCTGGGCCCGCGCCGCGCGCAACGTCGCCCGGAGCGAGTCCTGGCTGGTGCGGCGGTAGCGGTCGACGGCGGCGCGTTCGGCGCCGACGCCCTTGAGCACGCGCAGGCCGGCGACGAGGTCCGTGGCCACGCCCGAGGCGAAGGCGGACCGCTCCTGTTCGGCCTCACTGCGGCGTTCGAGCGGCTTGCCGATCAGGTGCGCCAGGTACAGCATCGGCGGTGTGCCGAGCAGCACCAGCAGGCCGAGCGGGACACTCATGGTCAGCAGCACGACGGCACTGACCAGCAGCCCGGCCAGCCCGGCGACGCCGAACGGCAGGACGCCGTTGACCTGGCCGACCCGCTTGGCGTCCGACGTCCCGATGCTGACGAGCTCGCCCGCGAGGTTGCCGGTCTCGGCGCCGCCGCCGGGGTGCAGCACGCGCCGCCCGATGTCGAGGCGCAGGTCGTGGGCAGCGCGTTCGGCGGCGCGTTCACCGAAACGGGCGCCGAGGCGGTAGCTGGTCGACAGCGCGGCGAACAGGACGCCCAGCACCGCCAGCCAGAAGATCAGCGTGCTCACCGACCCACCTGCGACGGCCCGGTCGATCACCACGCCGATCACCACCGGCACCAGCGCTTCGCCGCCCTGGTGGCACGCCGTCAGCAGCGCCGCGAGGGTCACCGGTCGTCGTTGCCCGGTGATCGAACGGCGGAGGACTTCCCGTCCGGTCGTGCTCACCCGCGCCTCCCTGTCCTGTCGTGGGATAGGTAAGGCTAGTCTAAGTAAAGAAGTTACGGGAACACGGTCGGCTTCGTCTCACTTGCCTCGGTCGCCGGCTCTCCGAAGCGGGCCAGCGCGAGCGCGGCGGCCACGGCGAGGACGAACCCGGCGACGGCGGCGACCGCGAACCCGGGCCGCGTGCGGTCGCCGAGGACGAGCACACCGACCAGCGACGGGAAGATCGTCTCGCCGAGCACCATCATCGCGGTCGAGGTGGTGACGCTCCCGCGTTGCAGTGCCGTCGCGTAGAACAGCATCGCCATCCCGCCCGCGACCGCCACGGTGTAGGTGGCCGGGTCGGTGAGCAGGTCCAGCGGGGCGAGGCTGGGGATGATCCGGCCGGAGATGGCGACGACGCCGAAGCTCAGCCCGGCGACGAGCCCGAGCGCCGGCGTCCGCACGCGGCGGCCTGCCCTGCCCGCGACGATCCCGGCCGCGGCCAGCACGACGACCGCGCCGATCAGCCCGAGCCGGAAGCCGAGCCCGACCGGGTCGGATCCCTCGCTCTCGGCGGCCGCGCCGAGCAGGCCGAGCCCGGCGCAGACGACGGCCACGGCCGCCCACTCCCTCTTGCCGAGGTGGACGCCGAGGAACCGGGCGGCGACGGCGGTCACGGCGAGGCTCGCAGCGAGCGCGGCCTGCACGACGAACAGCGGGAGGACGTGCAGCGCTGCGATCTGCGCGGCGAACCCCACGACGTCCAGCGACAGGCCGAGCACGAACTTCCACTGGCCGAGGACTCGGACGAGCAGTTTCGGATCGACGCCGCCGGCGCCGCTGTCGACGGTCGCCTGGGCGGCGACCGACTGCATCACCGAAGCGACGCCGTACGCGATCGCGGCGCCGAGGGCGCAGAGAAGTCCCCACCACATGCCGATCACTCTATTTTGTCGGACCGGTGGGGTATTTTGCGGTCATGTCGAACACGAGTTCGAAGACGCGTCGTGCGTGGCCCGCCCGGCTCGCGTGGGACGAGCTGCGTCTTCAGCTGGACTTCCTGCAGTTCCTCCGTGCGACGGCGGTGAACAAGCTGGCGGGGCTGTCGGTTTCGCAGGCCGCGGCGACGCCGTTCTCGACGTCGCCGCGGCTGAGCGCGCTGGGGGTGGTGAAGCACCTGACCGCGGTGGAGCGGTGGTGGCTGTCGATCGAGGCCGGGGGAGCGGACCTGCCCTCGCTGTGGGCGGGATCGCCGGACCCGAGCTGGGACCTGGCTCCGGACGACACGCCGGCTTCGGTGGTGGCGGCGTACAAGGCCGAGTGGGCGCGGTCGGAGAAGTCGCTGCGCCGGCTGGGGCCGGACGACCGGACCCGGCGGCGAGGGGAGTTCACGGTCCGGTGGGTGGTGGCCCACGTGGTCCAGGAGACGGCGCGGCACGTGGGGCATCTGGATCTGCTGCGGGAGCTGGCCGACGGGGAGGTGGGCGAGTGAGGGAAGGGTGACGGGTGGGGGGGTTGGTTGCGGGGAAGGTGGTGGCTCGGGCGCGGTGAGGCGCTTCGCGGGCGCGGCCGGGCAAGCGTCGGCCGCGGGGTGGGAGCGGCTGCAGGCTGTCCGCGCGGCCACTGGGGGAAATTCGCGTGACATGCCCGGCTACCCTGGGTTCGTGGCCATCGTTGCGGAGTACCGCCGATTTACCGGCCCCCTGGCCCTTCACCGGTGCCAGCGGGGTTTCGGTGCCACGTCCGCGGTCGGCGCTGCCTGAGCGGCATCGCCTGAGCGGTCAGGCCTGACTTCGACAACGGTCGCCCATGTGCGGCCGCCTCGGGGTCACAGCGAACCTCGCCTGGTGTCCGGGCCAGGGGGAGCCCTCGCTCACCCGTCCCGCTCACCTCAGGAGGTCCTGTCATGCCCGAAACACTCACCCCCACGCAGCTCACCCGCGATCTCGCCGTCCGCGATCTCACGGATCCGGCCGGCGGGCCGCACGCCGTCCAGCTCGTCGTCGAGCGGGCCGTCGCGGCCGTGGCCGGATCGCGCACCGAAGTCCGGCGGTGGCCGGGCGATCGGATCGTCACCGTCGCCGACAACTACGACAACCTCGGCTACGACCCCGGCGACGTCACCCGCGACGCGCGCTACACCCGCTACGTCGACGCGGACCACGTGCTGCGCAGTCATTCCAGCGCCATGGTCCCGGCCGCGCTGCGAGCACTGGCAGCTCGCCCGGCCGACGACGTCCTGCTCGTCTGCCCGGGCGTCGTCTACCGCCGCGACAGCATCGACCGGCTGCACACCGGCACCCCGCACCAGCTCGACCTGTGGCGGATCACCCGCACCCAAGTGACCGACCTCGAACGACTCGTGGCCGCCCTCGTCGAGAACCTGTTGCCGGGACGCCGGTGGCGGCTCGAACCCCGCCGCCATCCCTACACAGTGGACGGTGCCCAGCTCGACGTCGAGCACCGCGGCGAGTGGGTCGAGGTCGCCGAATGCGGCCTCGCGCACCCGGCCGTCCTCGCCCGCGCCGGCCTCGGCGCCGGCTGGTCCGGGCTCGCCCTCGGCATGGGCCTCGACCGGATGTTGATGCTGTTGAAGGGTATCCCGGACATCCGCCTCCTGCGGTCGGCGGACCCGGCCGTCGTCGCGCAACTCGCCGACCTCGCGCCGTACCGCCCGGTCTCGGTCCTGCCGCCGGTGCGCCGCGACCTCTCCATCGCGGTGGCGGCCGACGACCGTGCCGAGGACCTCGACGACCGCGTCCGCACCGCCCTCGGCGACGACGCCGACGTCGTCGAGCGCGTCGAAATCCGCCAGGAGACGCCGTGCGCGCAACTGGCGCCCCAGGCGCTGGCCCGGCTCGGCGCCACCGAGGACCAGAAGAACCTCCTGGTGCGGATAACCCTGCGCCCGCTGGACGCGACCCTGTCGGATCGCGAGGCGAACGTCCTGCGCGACCGCGCGTACGCCGCCTTGCACCAGGGGTCAGGCTCGCAGTCCCCGGAGAGCGAGCGCGGAGAAGCGCCGTGAAGCGAGAACCCGCGCCGCCGGTGAGGACGCCTGGATGCCGCTGTTGGCCATGAGGACCAGGATCACGTCGTCCAGGACGACGTCGGGGCGCACGTGCCCGGCCTCCTGCGCACGGCGGATCAGCTCCGCGATGGACCGCAACGCCCGTTCGCGGTCCGCGGTGAAGTCGATCGCGTGCGGGAACGCCGAGGTGAAGGCCGTGGTGAAGCCCCGGTCGCGGGCGTGCAGCTCGCAAAGCCGCTCGACCACCAGGGCGAAGCCGTGCCACGGATCCGGGTCGGCGAGCCCCTCGTCGACGATGGCGTAGCACGCCCGCATCTGGTCGGTGAACGCCGCGGTGACCAGTACTTCCTTGGTCGGGAACCGGCGGTACAGGGTGGCCGGCCCGACCCCGGCGCGCCGGGCGATCTCCCGCATCGGCACGTCCAGGCCGTCGGCGGCGAACACCGCACGGGCCGCGTCGAGGATGCGTTCGCGGTTGTCGCGGGCGTCGGAGCGCAGCAGGTGAGGCAAATGATCGGCCACGCTCTCACTTTAGCCAAGTGGACGCCGGCGTCCACTACCGTCGGGTGCATGAAAGCAGTTGCGGTGCAGGCGTTCGGCGGTCCCGAAGGGCTGGCGGTCATCGACGTCCCGGTCCCGGAACCCGCGGAGGGGCAGGTGCTGGTCGCCACCGAGGCGATCGGCGTGGGCGGCGTCGACGCCGTGATCCGCAGCGGCGCCCTCGCCGCCTATGGGTTCCGGGACGGGCACATCCTCGGCGGCGAGATCGCGGGCGCGGTGACCGCGACCGGGCCGGGCGTCGACCCGGACTGGGCCGGACAGCGCGTGTGGGCCTTCACCGGCGTGGGCGGCGGCTACGCCGAGCAGGCGGTCGCTCCGGCGGACACGCTCGTCCCGCTCCCGGCGGCGACGTCGGCCGTCGACGCGGTGACGCTCGGCAGCTCGGGCGCTGTGGCCCACTTCGGCCTCCGCCACGCCCATTTCGCGCCCGGCGAGTCGGTGCTGGTCCGCGGGGCGGCCGGCGGCATCGGGATCATGGCGGTCCAGCTCGCGGCCCGCGCCGGGGCCGGCGCCGTCGCGGTCACGACGTCGTCGCCCGAGCGCGGCGACGTCGGCCGTCGACGCGGTGACGCTCGGCAGCTCGGGCGCTGTGGCCCACTTCGGCCTCCGCCACGCCCATTTCGCGCCCGGCGAGTCGGTGCTGGTCCGCGGGGCGGCCGGCGGCATCGGGATCATGGCGGTCCAGCTCGCGGCCCGCGCCGGGGCCGGCGCCGTCGCGGTCACGACGTCGTCGCCCGAGCGCGGCGATCGCCTGCGCGAACTCGGCGCGACCCGCGTGCTGGACCGCGCGGGCGAAGGGACGGCGGACACCTACGACGTCATCGTCGACGTCGTCGCCGGCCCGGGGCTGCCGTCGTTCTTCGCCAAGCTGAGCCCGAACGGCCGCCTGGTGGCGGTCGGCGCGGTCGCCGGCGACCCACCGGCCGACTTCGGCAAGCAGCTGTTCACGGCGTTCCAGAAGTCGCTGTCGTTCGCGACGTTCAGCGCGAACACGGTGCCCCAGGCCGACCGGCGCGCGGTGACGGCCGACCTGTTCGCCGCGGCGAACCGGGGCGAGCTGACGTCGGTCGTGCACGAGGTGCTGCCGCTGGAGCAAGCGGTACTGGCACACCGGACAATGCAAGCCGGTGAGGTGTTCGGCAGGATCGTGCTGACTCCGCCGAACAGCTGACCCGTAGGGTGTGGCCATGGCAGATCGGCTCTACTTCCGGCAGCTGCTCGCCGGGCGGGACTTCGCCGTCGGCGACCCGGTCGCGACGCAGATGGTGAACTTCGCCTACCTCATCGGCGACCGGGACACCAAGGAAGCGGTGATCGTCGACCCGGCCTACGCCGTGCAGGACCTGCTCGACGTCCTCGTGGCCGACGGCATGCGGCTCACCGGCGTGCTCGCCACCCACCACCACCCCGATCACGTCGGCGGGGAGATGCTCGGCTTCTCACTGCCCGGGATCGCCGAACTGCTCGCGATCCAGCCGGTGCCGATCCACGTCAACGGTGCCGAGACCGAGTGGGTCCGCCGCGTGACCGGGGTCGAGCACACCGACCTGCGCGCGCACGACCACGACGACGTCCTCGAGGTCGGGTCCGTCCCGATCCGGATGCTGCACACCCCCGGCCACACGCCCGGCAGCCAGTGCTTCCTCGTCGGGGACAAGCTCGTCTCCGGCGACACGCTCTTCCTCGAAGGCTGTGGCCGCACCGACTTCCCCGGCGGCGACGCCGAGGAGATCTACCGCAGCCTGCAGGCGCTCGCCGGCCTGCCCGGCGACCCCGTCGTGTACCCCGGGCACCAGTACTCGGCCGAACCGTCGGCCGCGCTGTCCGACGTCAAGCGCACCAACTTCGTCTACCGGCCGCGGTCGCTCGACGAGTGGAAGGTCATGTTCGGCGGCTGAGGTGTTCCACGGGGTGAAACGCACCGCGTTCACGGATTGGGAGGGCGCGGCCACGGATTGACTTACCCGTGAAGGGGCTCGAAGCTCGGGATCACGCAAGCCCGAACATCCCCGTCCCCGGGAGAAATCCGTGTCGATTTCCACCACGGGCGTGCTTCCGCGCGCCCGGAAACGCGCCGAGGAGCCGCCGCGCCGGACCGTGCGCCGCCTCGACCTGCGGCGCTGGATCAGCCCGGTGGTGCTCGTCGCCGCCTGGCAGATCGCCAGTGCCACCGGTGTCCTGCCGCCCGACAAGCTCAGTTCACCGTGGACGGTGGTGCAGGCCGGCGTCGAAGTCGCGCGCAGCGGCGAACTCGGGACTGCGTTCGCGGTGTCGCTCGGCCGCGTCGGCGCCGGGTTCGCGATCGGCGCCGTCGTCGGCGTGCTGCTGGGCATCGTCTCCGGGCTTTCCCGCTGGGGCGAAGCGCTGGTCGACCCGCCCGTGCAGATGCTGCGCACGCTGCCGTTCCTCGGCCTGATCCCGTTGTTCATCCTCTGGTTCGGCATCGGCGAGGAAACCAAGATCGTGCTGGTCGCGCTCGGTGTGGCCTTCCCGCTCTACCTGAACGTCCACTCGGGAATCCACAGTGCCGACCCGAATCTCGTCGAAGCCTCGCGGGCTCTGGGATTCAGCCGCGCGGAACGGCTTTGGCACGTCGTCCTCCCCGGCGCGCTGCCGCAGGCGCTCGTCGGGCTCCGGCAGTCGCTCGGCCTCGCCTGGCTGGCGCTGATCGTCGGCGAGACGGTCAACGCGGACGCGGGCGTCGGCTACCTCATCACCAACGCACGCGAGTTCCTGCGCACCGACGTCGTGGTCGTCGGCCTCGTCCTGTACGCCCTGCTCGGCCTGGTCACCGACGCACTGGTCCGGCTGCTCGAACGGAAGGTGCTGCGGTGGCGAACCCGGTAGCCGAGGTCCGGAACCTCACCAAGCGCTTCGGCGAGCGGACCATCCTCAGTGGACTGGACGTGACCGTCGAGCGCGGCGAGTTCGTCGCCCTGCTCGGCCGCAGCGGCTCAGGCAAGTCGACGCTCCTGCGCGTGCTTGCCGGCCTCGACGACGACGTGGACGGCCGCGCGGACGTCACCGGCACCGTCTCCGTCGCCTTCCAGCAGCCCCGGCTGCTGCCGTGGCGGAAGGTCTGGCGCAACGTGGTCCTCGGCCTGCGCCAGGACGGCGTCTCGAAGTCCCGCAACCGCGCGCTGGCCGAGAAGGCGCTCGGCGAGGTCCACTTGGCCGACCACGCCGACGACTGGCCGCTCACGTTGTCCGGCGGCGAAGCCCAGCGCGTGTCGCTGGCCCGCGCCCTGGTGCGCGAGCCCGGCCTGCTGCTGCTGGACGAGCCGTTCGGGGCGCTCGACGCGCTCACGCGCATCGCGATGCACGGGCTGGTCCAGGACCTCTGGCAGCGCCACCGGCCGGGTGTGCTGCTGGTGACCCACGACGTCGACGAGGCCCTGCGGCTCGCCGGCCGGGTCCTGGTGCTCGACGGCGGCCGGATCGTGGCCGAGCACCGGCCGCGCGAAGCCGACCACGACGACCTCCGCCGGCGCGTGCTGGCGGACCTGGGAGTGACCGAAGATGCAGTGGCGTAACGGAATCGCGGTCGTCGCGGCGGCCTTCCTGCTGGCCGGGTGCGGCTCGGCGACGGGCTCGGACCCGGGACCGGCCGCCGTGCCGGGTCCGGTGAGCGCGGCCGACCTGGCGAAGGTGACGCTCAAGGTCGGCGACCAGAAGGGCGGCGTGAAGGCGCTGCTCACCGCGGCGAACCTGCTCGAGGGCACGCCGTACAGGATCGAATGGTCCACGTTCACCTCGGGGCCACCGCTGCTCGAAGCGGCCTCGGCAGGCGCGATCGACATCGGCCGCGTCGGCAACACACCGCCGATCTTCGCGGCCGCGGCGAAGGCCAAGATCGCGGTCGTCAGCGTCGCGCGCAGCAACGTCGAGCGGGAGACCATCCTCGTCCCGCCGGATTCGCCGCTGATCGACGTCGCTTCGCTCAAAGGCAAGACGGTCGGGGTCGCGAAGGGCAGCTCCGCGCACGGCCAGCTGCTGAACACACTGCACAACAACGGGCTGTCCACCAAGGACATCAAGGTGAGCTTCCTGCAGCCGGCCGAGGCCTACGCGGCGTTCACCCAGCACACGATCGACGCGTGGGCGATCTGGGACCCCTACACCGCGCAGGCCCAGATCGAGGCCAAGGCCCGGGTGCTCGCCGACGGCCGGGGCGCGTCCAACGGCCTGGCCTTCGAAACCGCGAGCACCACGGCACTGGCCGACCCCGGCAAGAACGCGGCGATCCGCGACCTCGTGGTCCGGGTGGTCAAGGCCCAGAAGTGGGCCGACACCCACCGCCCGGAGTGGGCGGCGGCCTGGGCCAGGGAAACCGGGCTCAAGCTCGAAGTGGCCCGGAAGGCCGTGGACGCGGGCCGCGACCAGCCGATCGCGCTGGACGACTCGGTCGTGCGGTCCGAGCAACAGCTCGCGGACGCCTTCACCGACGAGAAGACTCTGCCGGGCAAGGTGGACTTCGCCGCGTTCGCCGACCGGCGGTTCGCCTCCGACCTGGACCAGGCGAGGAGCAACGGATGAGCATCAGGCTGCACTGGTTCCTGCCCACCAGCGGCGACGGCCGCACGATCGTGGAACGGTTCCACGCCAACCGGTCCCCAGGCCCGTCGGCCCAGCGCGAACCCGACCTGGACTACCTCGCCCAGGTCGCCCGCGCCGCCGAGCGGCAGGGTTTCGAAGGTGTCCTGACCCCGACCGGCACGTGGTGCGAGGACGCGTGGCTGACCACGGCCGCGCTGATCCGCGAGACGACCCGGCTGAAGTTCCTGGTCGCGTTCCGCCCCGGCGTCATCTCGCCGACGCTCGCCGCGCAGATGGCCGGCACCTTCCAGCGCCTGTCGGGCGGCCGCGTGCTGCTCAACATCGTCACCGGCGGCGACGCCGTGGAGCAACGGCGCTTCGGCGACTGGCACGACCACGACGCCCGGTACGCGCGCACGGACGAATTCCTCACCATCGTCCGCGGCGTCTGGTCCGGGCAGCCGTTCACCTTCGAAGGCGAGCACCTGCGGGTCGAAGGCGCGACGACGCTGGCCGCGCCGGACCCGGTGCCGCCGATCTACTTCGGCGGGTCGTCGCCGGCCGCCCTGCCGGTCGCGGCGCGGCACGCCGACGTCTACCTGACCTGGGGCGAGCCGCCCGCGCAGGTGGCGGAGAAGATCGGCAAGGTCCGCGAGCTGGCCGGCGACCGGCCCGTCCGGTTCGGCGTCCGGCTGCACACGATCTCGCGCGACACGTCGGCCGAAGCGTGGGCGGAGGCGCAGAAACTCCTCGACGCGCTGAGCCCGGAGCAGGTCGCCAAGGCGCAGGCGCAGCTCGCGGCGAGCGAGTCGGTCGGGCAGCAGCGGATGGTCGCCCTGCACGGCGGCCGCACCGGCGGCGGCGTCCGCGGGCTGGAGATCCACCCGAACCTGTGGGCCGGCGTGGGCCTGGTGCGCGGCGGCGCGGGCACCGCGCTGGTGGGCAGTCACCGCGAGGTCGCGGACCTGATCGAGGAGTACCACTCGATCGGCGTCACCGAGTTCGTGCTGTCGGGCTACCCGCACCTGGAGGAGGCGTACTGGTTCGGCGACGGCGTCCGGCCCGAGCTGGCCCGCCGCGGCCTGATCAAGGAGTTCTAACCCCAGCGGGTCGAGGCGTAGACGACGATGTTGTCGCGATAGGACCGTTTCGCCGGGTCGAAGCTGCCGCCGCAGGTGATGAGCCGGAGTGCGCTGCCCGGCGCGGGCCCGTACACCGCGTCGGTCGGGAAGGCGTTCTTCGGGTAGCGCTGGACGGTGTCCACGACGAACCGGGTCTCCTGGCCGTCGGAGCGCGCGACGAACACTTGGTCGCCGTCGCGCAGGTCGCGCAGCCGGAAGAACGGGGCCGGCCCGGACCGGGAGTCGACGTGCGCGGCGAGCACCGCCGGCCCGGGATCTCCCGGCACCGGGCCGGCGGCGTACCAGCCGACGTCTTCGAACCGCGCGGGTGCTTCGAGCTGGTGGCCGGCGTCCAGCCCGAGCGGGACGAGCGCGGGCGCATCCACGCCGATGGCCGGGATCCGCAGCCGTACCGGACGGACGTCGGCGGCGGGCAGCGGCAGCGGCCCGCCGGCGACCGGCCTCGTCGAGACCGGCGACGGGGGCGGAGCCGCGGGCCGCGCCGGAGCCGCCGAGCAGCCCGCGGCCACCAGGACCGCGACGAGCAGCGCGCCGAGGTCAGCGCGCACGGACGAACCGGCGTCCGGCCACGAGCGCGGCCAGCAGGGCGACCGCTGCGACCGCCGGCCAGAGCGGCACGCCGGACGGCGGTGCCGTACCGCCGCCGCCGGTTTCGACGCCGAGCTTCGGCGGTTCGGGCAGCGACGCGCCGTCGGAGATCGGGGTCGCCTTGAGCGCACCGGAGTTCTCGGTGATCAACAGCGTCGTCGATGTCCCGGCCCTGACGTCGACCTCGGCGGTGGACTGCACCGTGCCCCCGGTGAGCTGCAGCGGCCAGCGCCCTTCCGGAACGTCCACATAGGACGACGTCTGGCCGTAGGTCGCGTCCTTGGTGATCGACACCCCCGTCGGGCCCGCGACGCTGACCGGCGCGATCGCCGCCGACCCTTCGACGACCCGGACCCGGCCCTTGCCGGCGGCGGGCGCGGAGAGGTCGTCGGTGACCAGGTCGCCGTTGAGCGTGCCGTCCGGGCCGTTCGCGAAGACCAGCAGCGAGTAGGCGCTGCGCTCGGCGACCTCGATCGTCGCCGACAGCGCCGGCGGGGTACCGGCCGGGGCGTCGGCGGGCCGCATCGAGAGCGTGTACTTGCCGGGGTCGAGCGAGGAGTACGGGGTGACCGCGCCGTAGCCGGCCTTGCGGATGACCACTTTCTCGGCCTGGCCGAACGGCGCGAAGGAGATGTCCACCGGCGGCACCTTGGGGGAGAGGTGACCGACCCGGATCCAGCCGACGCCCGGGCCGGGAGCGGTCGCCGCTTCGGCCGTCACCGGCGTCAGCGCGACGAGCAGGAGGGCTGCGGCGGTCAGCCCGCCGGGTCTGAGCAGCAGCTGGGGGAGAGTGCGCATCGGAGGGCCTTTCACGGTCAGCGGGAGGAGAACGGGATGAGCAGTCCCGGGGGCGCGAACAGCGGGTAGGTGACGAGCACGCCGCCGCCGGTCCGGACGACCGACGCGGGGCGGAACAGGTCGCGCTGGCCGGTGTAGAACGCGGCCGCGCCGTCTTCGCCGCCGGTCAGCAGGACGCGGCGGCGTGGTTGCCCGGCCGGGTCTTCGCCGGGGACTTCGGGGAACGCCGCGACCCGGACCGGCTGCAGGGCCGCGAGCGCGGCGATCGTCGCGATCAGCCGGGGGTCGGCGCGGCCCGCGCGGAGCACGGCGGCGGCGTCCGGGGTGAAGGTGATGCGGGTCGACGCCTGGAGGGCCTCGCCGGCGTGCGCACGCGCCGACGACTCCGAACCCGCGGCCGGGTCGGCCGGGGGCAGGCCGAGGCGCGAAACGGTGACCCGGCGATCGCCGGTGCCGAACACCGCTGCGGCGCCGGCGTCCTCGAAGGCGGCTTCGAGGGCCGGATAGCGGTGGCGGAGGCCGGTCGCATCGGCGGTGAAGACGGCCCACTCGGCGGGCGGGCAGGTGACCGCGCACGCGGCGGGCGCGACGAGCATGCCGGTCGGCCAGCCGGCCTTGGCGAGCTCGGCCCAGGCGGCGTCGTCCACGAGCACGCGGGAGCCGGAAGCGTTGGCCTGCACCCATTCCTGCGCGTCGGACAGGGGCCCGCCCCGATCGGTCGAGGGCCGCAGGGCCGGGTAGCCGTACACCCAGCCGGCGGCGACCACCGCCACGACGACGGCGGCGGCGAGCGCGGCGCCGGTCCCGCGCCGGCGGCCCGCCTCCCAGCGGTGGGCCGGGGTGCGCTGCCGGGTCACGGCCTGCACGACCCCGGCCAGCAGCAGCGGGGTCACCGGCAGCAGGAGGGCGAGCACGGCGGTGTGCGGCACGCCCGGGACGGCCAGGGTGGCGGCGAGCAGCAGGCCGGACACCGCGAACGGCCGCAGGGACGTCACGGCCAGCGCGGCCACCAGCGCGACGGTCGAGAGCACCGCCCACGCCGGGTCGAGCGCGACCCAGTCGGCGGCCGACGGACGGCCCGCGGTCGCGAGGTGCGGGCGGAGGATCCCGGCCGCCGGGCCGAACGCGATGCCCAGCCCGAGGTTGAGCAGCACCGCCACCAGCGCGGCCCGCACGGGCGCGCGCCGCACCAGCAGCCAGCCGGCCGCGGGCAGGAAGAACAGTGCGAGCGGCGAGGTGAGCACCGCCACCAGCAGGCACCCCGCGGCCAGGACGTCGTGCCGGATCCGGGCGTCGGGCCGGGTGAGCAGCACCAGCGCGCCCAGGGCCCACACCACCGCCAGGTGCTCGACGACGACCAGCCGCTGCAGGCCCAGCGCCAGCGGGGACGCCGCGAGCAGCAGCACCGCGGCCGCCGACGCCCACCGCGTCAGACCGAGACGGCGCGCCAGGACCCACAGCAGGACGGCACCGGCCACCGCGGCGACGAGCATCGTCTCGCGGACCGCCGCCAGCGCCGTGGCCGAGCGGCCGAACGCGTCCGAGACCATCGTGTAGGCCGAGAGCTGCCACCAGCCGAACGGGCTGACCCCGGCACCACCCGCGTCGGTGAACGGTGTCAGGTGGCCGAGCGCGTAGGCGTGGGCGACGTTCGCGGCTTCGGCGGGCAGCGCCGGGGACGGGGCCGCGAGGTAGAGCACCCGCAGGCCGCCCGTGAGGGCCAGCAGCGCGAGCACGATGTCGAGTGACAGCAACCGGTGACCGGACGCCGGCTCGGAAAGGGTCGCGGGGGAGCGGCCCGAGAACGTCGTCCCCCAGCTGTGCTGGGCCATCCGACGGATCGTAGCCCCTCCCGATCACCCGTCCAGCTCGGGACGGTTATGTCAGCCGGACGGCCTAGAGATCCGAAAAGCCTTGTCCCGCAAGATTATTTCCGACCGTCCCGAGTGGATCCGGAGAGTGTCCGGGTCAACGCGAGTGCGACCGTGCGGACGGCGGGGGCGACCCGTTCGGTGCGCATCCGGTTGGCCCAGCCGGAGATGGAGACCGCGGCGACGGCGACACCGCGGGAGTCGAGCAGGGGGCTGGCCGCGCACACGACGCCGACGCCGGATTCTTCGCGCTCCAGCGCGATCCCGTCCTCTCGCACCCGGGTGAGCTGCCGGCGCAGCAGCCCGGGGGCGGTGATCGTCTTCGGGCTCATGCGGGGTAATCCGGCGTCGATCACCTGGTCCACCACGGATTCCGGAGAAAACGCCAGGATCGCCTTGCCGACCCCGGTGGCGTGCGCGGGGAACCGGCCGCCGATGCGCGACGGCAGCGTCGGCGCGTCCGGTCCGCGCAGCACGTCGAGGTAGACGACTTCGGTGCCTTCGAGGATGGCGAGGTGGACGGTGTTGCGCGTCGCTTCGCGGAGGTCGGCGAGGTACGGCCGGGCCGCTTCGACCAGCCCGCGGCGGGGCGAGGCCAGTTGGCCGATTTCGAACAGCCGCAGCCCGAGCCGCACCGAGCCGTTCTCGCGGGTGAGCAGTCCGGTGTCGGCGAGGTGGCCGGCCAGCCGGTGGACGGTCGTCTTCGCCAGCCCGGTCCGGCGGGCCAGCTCCGAGACGCCGAGGGCCTCGTCGCCCGGCCGGAAGGCTTCCAGCAGCGCGGCGAGCCGGGCCGCGACGAGACCGTCGCCACTCGCGCCGTCGTTCCGCCCAGCGGTACGCATGGGTTGAGTGTGCCCGATCTTCCCCGCCACTGTCACCAGGTCGGTGGAGGTGAGGTCAGTGGTCGTCGGCGCCCAGCACGAGCTTGACGCAGTGGGCGACGAGCCGTTCGCGCGAGACCTTCAGCGAGCCGTCGAGGTAGGCGATGAAGACGTTGCTCAGCGCGCCCACCAGCCCGACGGCGACCATCTGGCGCTCGGTCTCGTCGCCGTGGGACAGCTGCTCGCCGACGAGCGCGGCGAACACCGGCAGCAGGTGCAGGCCCCGGCGGGTCAGGGCCGGGTCGGTCAGGGGCGCGAGCAGCAGGACCCGGCCCTTGCGGGGGTCGTCGACGATCAGCTCGACGAACGCGCGCACGGCGTGCTCGGCCCGCAGCGTGGGGTTCGGCGCGTCCCGGACGGCGTCGACCAGTGCCTGCCGGGCCTGCTCGCCGACGTGCTCGTAAACGGCCGCGACGAGCTCTTCCCGGTCGGCGAAGCTCTCGTAGAAGTAGCGCTCGGTGAGCTTCGCGTGCCGGCACACCGCGCGCACGCTCGTCCCGGCCGAGCCCTCGGTGCCGAGCAGCTCCAGTCCCGCCGAGACGAGCTGCCCGCGCCGCAGCGCCTTCCGGTCGTCCAGGGTCGTGCCCGCCCACGTGCGGCCCGGCATGATCGCTCCTCGGTTGACTACATGTGTTGTCAGATCCTAGCCTGACAACAGCCGTAGTCAGTTCCGACTCGACGAGGAGAGCCGCCGATGAGCAGGGAAGCACCCCGGCCCCTGGGCCCCGACTCGCTCACGTGGAAGTACTTCGGTGACTGGCGCGGCCTGCTCATCGCGCTGTGGGCCGGGTCGATGCAGAACATGCACCCGGGTCTCGGCGCCGGCGTCGAGCAGCACTCGCGGTTCTTCGAGGAGCGCTGGCAGCGGCTGTTCCGCTCGCTCTACCCGATCGGCGGGGTCGTCTACGACGGCCCGCGCGCCCACCGGACGGCCCTCGAGGTGCGCGGCTACCACGACCGCATCAAAGGCGTCGACGCGCAAGGACGTCGCTACCACGCGCTCGACCCGGACACCTACTACTGGGCGCACTCGACGTTCTTCGTCAGCACGATCCTCATCGCCGACCACTTCATGGGCGGGATCGGGGAGGCGGAGAAGCGGCGGCTGTTCGACGAGCACGTCACCTGGTGGCGGATGTACGACATGACGATGCGGCCGGTGCCGGAGAGCTGGGAGGACTTCCAGCGGTACTGGAAGCACATGTGCGCCGAGGTGCTGGAGGACAACAAGGCCACGCGCGACGTCCTCGACCTGCGCGGGATCGCCAAGCCGCCGTTCCTGCCGTGGCTGCCGGACCCGCTCTGGCGGCCGGTGAGCGCGCTGGTCGCGAAGAACTTCGTCTGGCTGACGACCGGGCTGTACGACCGCGAGATCCGGGACCTGCTCGGCCTCCGCTGGTCCGAGCGCGACGCGCGGCGGCACCGGCGGGTGGGGAAGCTGGTCAACGCCGTGTTCAAGCTGGTCCCGCACGATCGCCGCTACCACCCGCGGGCGCGGGCGGGCTGGCGGCGGGTGCGCGGCGAGGTGGCTCCGGACGCCGCCTTGGTCGAGACTCCACCCAGGAACCTGCCGCCGCTGTCGGAGCGGGGCAAGCCCGAGCACTACGCGCCGAACGTCTAGGAGGCATTCGTGAAGCTGGGATTCCACGTCGGGTACTGGGGCAGTGGCCCGACACCGGGTGCGCTGGAAGCGGTGCTCAAGGCCGAGGAGCTCGGCTTCGACTCGGTGTGGACGGCGGAGGCGTACGGCTCGGACGCGTTCACCCCGCTGGCCTGGTACGGCTCCTCCACCAGCCGGATCCGGCTCGGCACGAACATCGTGCAGATGGCGGCGCGCACCCCGACGGCGACGGCGATGAGCGCGCTGACGCTCGACCACCTCTCCGGCGGCCGGATGGTGCTCGGGCTCGGCGCGTCCGGCCCGCAGGTCGTCGAGGGCTGGTACGGCCAGCCGTACCCGAAGCCGCTCGCCCGGACGCGGGAGTACGTCGACATCGTCCGGCAGGTGATCGCCCGCGAGGCGCCGGTGACCCTCGACGGCCAGCACTTCCAGCTGCCGCTGAAGGGCGGCACCGGGCTCGGCAAGCCGCTGAAGCCGACGGTGCACCCGCTGCGCAAGGAGATCCCGATCCTCCTGGCCGCGGAGGGCCCGAAGAACGTCGCCCTCTCCGCCGAGATCGGCGACGGCTGGCTGCCGCTGTTCTTCTCCCCGAAGAGCAACGCCTTCTACAAGGCGGCGCTGGAGGAAGGGTTCGCCAGGGAAGGCGCCCGCCGCACCTTCGACACGTTCGAGGTGCCCTGCTCGATCCCGGTGATCGTGCACGACGACGTCGAGGAGGCCGCGAGCTGGATCAAGCCGTCGCTGGCGCTCTACATCGGCGGGATGGGCGCGAAGAGCGTCAACTTCCACCACGACGTCTTCGCCCGGCTCGGCTACGAGGACGTGGCGGACAAGGTGCAGGAGCTGTACCTGGCGGGCCGCAAGGACGAGGCGACCGCGGCGATCCCGACGTCGCTCGTGGAGGACACGTCGCTGATCGGGCCGGCCGCGAAGATCCGGGACGAGCTGCAGGCCTGGGAGGAGACGGTCGTGACGCAGCTGCTCCTGCGGGGTGACGCGGCGACGCTGACGAAGATCGCCGACGCGCTGGGCTGAAAGCCGTGAAGGCCTCCTTCCCGGCTCTTATGGCCGGTGAGGAGGCCTTCACGGCTTTCGTGGCGGCACTTTTGTCGGGTTGCCGGGGTGGCGGGGCTCACGTACGGTCCCCGATTAACGCGAAAGTCGTTCACGTTAGTCGGGAGACCGTATGCGGGTCAGTCGTCGTACCGTCCTGGCCGGAGCCACCGCGCTCCCGCTCGCCGCCGCCCTGGCGGGAACCGCCGAGGCCGCCGAACCGGGGCTGCGGGTCGGCGTCGGGATCGGCGACGTCACCGGGCCTGCCGCCGAGAACGGCATGATGGGCTACTCCATGCCGCAGCAGCAGACCGCCGGCATCCACCTGCGCACCCGGGCCCGCGCCTACCTCGTCGACGACGGGACGCACCGGATCGTCTTCGTCACCGCCGAGCTGGGCGCGCTGTTCCAGTCCGTCCACCAAGGCGTCCTGCGCGAGCTGGCCGGGAGGTACGGCGACCGCTACACCGACCAGAACGTCCTGCTCAACGCCACCCACACGCATTCCGCGTGCGGCGGCGACTCGCACTACGCCGCCTACGACCTGTCGATCCTCGGGTTCCAGCAGCAGACCTACGACGCCGTCGTCGCCGGGATCGTGGACGCGATCGGCCGGGCCCACGACAACCTGAAGCCGGGTGAACTGACCCTCGGCCGCACCGAACTGACCGAGGCGAGCGCGAACCGGTCGAGGGTCGCCTTCGAGCTCAACCCCGACAAGGACCACTTCCCGCTCTCGATCGACCCCGCGGTGACCGTGCTGCGGTTCCGCCAGGGCGGCCGGGACGTCGGCGCGATCACCTGGTTCGCCACGCACGGCACGTCGATGAGCAACGGCAACCACCTGATCAGCAGTGACAACAAGGGCTACGCCGCCTACGCGTGGGAGCACGACCACGCCGGGGTCCGCTACCTCGACGGCCCGCCCGGGTTCGTCGCCGCGTTCGCCCAGACCAACTCCGGCGACATGACGCCGAACCTGAACCTGCGGCCGGGCACGTCCGAGACGGAGTTCGAGAACACCCGGCGCATCGGTGAACTCCAGTTCCAGGCGGCGAAACGCGCGTTCGACGCGGCGGACGAACCGATCACCGGCGGCGTCGACCACCGGATGACCTACGTGGACATGTCCGCCGTCGACGTCGACCCGCGGTTCACCCCGGACGGGCGCGCCCATCGGACGTGCACCGCCGCGATCGGGGTCTCGATGCTGGCCGGCAGCACCGAAGACGGGCCCGGCCTGCCGCTGCCCGAAGGCGTCAAGAACCCCTTCATCGACTGGCTCGGCGGCATCGACGCGCCGATCCCGCAGGCCCTGGCCGACGCGCAGGCGCCGAAAGTCGTCGCCGTGCCGTTCGGGGCGATGCAGCCCTACCCGTGGGCGCCGGAGGTGCTGCCGCTGCAGATCGTCCGGATCGGGCAGCTGCACCTGGTCGCCGGGCCCGCGGAGTACACGATCGTCGCCGGGCTGCGGATCCGGAAGACCGTCGCTTCGACGCTGGGCGTGCCGCTCGAGAACGTCCTCATGCAGGGCTACTCCAACGCCTACAGCCAGTACGTCACGACGCCGGAGGAGTACGACTCGCAGCAGTACGAAGGCGCGTCGACGCTCTTCGGCCGCTACACACTGCCCGCGTACCAGCAGGAGTTCGGGAAGCTCGCCGCCGCGATGAAGGCGGGGACGCCGGTGCCGCACGGGCCGGTCCCGCGCGACCTCCGCGGCAAGCTGGTGAACTTCCAGCCCGGCGTCGTGTTCGACAGCGCGCCGCTCCTGAAGAGCTTCGGCGACGTCGTCACCGACGCGAAGAGCAGCTACCGGCGCGGCGAACAGGTCTCGGTCGCGTTCGTGACCGGCCACCCGAAGAACGACCCGCGCCGCGACGGGACGTTCCTCGAGATCCAGCAGTACGTGGACGGCCGGTGGGTCCGCTACGCCGACGACGGCGACTGGGCCACCAAGTTCCGGTGGACGCGGACGTTCGTGAGCGAGTCGCGGGCCGAGGTCACCTGGGACATCCCCGCGAACACCCCGGTGGGCAAGTACCGCGTCGTCCACTTCGGAGCGTGGAAGCACGGCCTCACCGGTGCCGTCGCCCAGCTCAGCGGGACCTCCCGCGCCTTCGTCGTCTCCTGACCGGAAAGGACCCCGCGTGCGCAGGACCGCCATTCTCGCCGCCCTCGTCACCGCGCTGACCACCACCGCGGCCCCAGCCCAGGCCGCGGACGCCTCGGTCAGCGTCCTGAGCTTCAACCTCTGGCAGCTCCCGTGGATCGCCAACCCGAACACGTCCGACAAGGAGGCCAGGGCGCACGCCGCGGAAGGCGTCATCCGCGCCCAGGACACCGACGTCGTCGTGCTCGAAGAGGCTTTCAGCGCCCAGGCCGAGGACCTGCGCGACCGGCTCGCGGACGCCTACCCGTTCCGGACGCCCCTGGTCGGCCAGTACTGCTCGACCTCGCCGGGTTGGACGTCGGTGAGCGGCAACTGCTCGACCTCACCCATCGTCGTCAACGGTGGCGTGACGGTGCTGAGCAAGTACCCGATCACCGAGAAGCACCAGCTCGTCTACCGCAGCTCCTACTCCGGCACGGCCGACTACCTGTCCAACAAGGGCGCGGCGCTGGTCCGGATCTTCGCCCACGGCAAGGGGCTCTGGCTCGCCGGCACGCACCTGCAGGCCGACGAAGGCCCGGAGACGCTGCCGAAGGCGCACGCCACCCGGATGGCCCAGCTCGGCGAGCTGCGCGACCTCGCGGCCGCGCACGTCCCGGCGGGTGACGCCGTGGCCGTCGCCGGGGACCTCAACATCGAATACTGGGCCGGCCGGGGCCGCCGGGACGCCGCCGGCCGGACCCAGGCCGAGCAGGGCGCGGCCGTGCTCGGCGGAACGCTCGCGACCACGGGCGCGGGGGAGTACACCTTCGACGCGGCGACCAACCCGGACGCGGCGAAGTCCGTCCCGGTGAGCTACCGGGACTCGCTGGACTACGTCGGCTCGGTGCGACGCGCCGAGGTCGGCCCGGTACGGCTGGTGCATTACGACGGTGGCACGATTCCCTCCGACCACTACCCGGTGCGGGCCGAGATCCATTACTGAGTGCCTGATCGGATTCCGCTCTGCGAGGAGGACCATGGCGACGCTGTCCGGCCGGACGAGGTTCCGCTATTCGCTCGGCTCGTTCGTCACCGGGTCCTTCGGCACGGTCCCCGGCCTGGTCCTGGTCAAGTACCTGACCGACACGATGGCCGTGCCCGCGGGCTGGGCTGCCGCGATCGTGTTCGTGCCCAAGGCCTGGGACGTGCTGTTCAACCCGATCGCGGGCCGGCTGTCCGACGCCGACCTGATCAAGACCGGCAGCAGGCGGCGCTTCCTGCTCGTCGGCGGCATCGGCGTCGCGATCCTGTTCGCGGCGATGTTCGCCCACCCCGGGTTCGGGAACCCGCTGCCGGACGCGCTGTACGTGGCGATCACGTTCGCCGCCTGCGCCACGGCGTACGCGCTGTTCCAGGTGCCGTTCAACGCGCTGCCCGCCGAGCTGACCGAGTCGGCGACCGAGCGGACGAAGCTCACCAGCGTCCGGATCGGCGTGCTGGCCGTGACGATCCTGATCTGCGGCGGCGGTGCCCCGGCGATCAGCACCGGCGTCGGCGGGGTCGCCGGCTACCGGGTGATGGCCGTGGTGATCGGGCTGATCGTGCTGGCCGCGACGCTGCTGGTGTACTTCGGGCTGAAGGACGCGCCGGTCGGTTCGCTGCGGCCGAACACCGTGAGCGTGAAGGAGCTGGTGCGGACGCTGGCCGGCTGGCGGCCGTTCCGCTGGCTGCTCGGCACGTACTTCATCCAGGCGCTGGGCATCGGCACGGTGCTCGCCGCGATCCCGTTCTTCGCCCAGCGCATCCTCGGCAGCGAGGGCTACGGCACGATCCTGTTCGTGATCTTCGTCGGCCCGGCCCTGGTCACCATGCCGCTGTGGCCGCGGCTGGGCGACCGGGTCGGCAAGCTCAACGGCTTCCGCCTGGCGACGGCGGCGTTCGCGGTCGGGCTGCTGGGCCTGGTGTTCGCCCAGTCGATCCCGCTCGTCGTGTCGTTCGTCTTCGTCGCGCTGTGCGGGGTCGGGTACGCCGGGATCTCGGTGTTCCCGCTGGCCATCCTGCCCGACCTGATCACCGCCGAGGAAGAGCGGACCGGCGAGACCCGCGCCGGGATCGCGGCCGGCGTGTGGACCGCGGGGGAGACGCTCGGGCTGGCCTTCGGCGGTGGGCTCTGGGCGCTCATCCTCGCGTTCGGCGGGTACGTGTCGAGCACGGACGCCACGGCGGCCCAGCCGCACAGCGCGATCGTGGCGATCCTCGTCGGCGCGTCGATCGTCCCCGGCGTGCTCATCGCGCTGGCCCTGCCGCTGCTGCGGCGCAAGGTGCTGGAGCCGCGCCATGAACCCGCCTGAGGACATCCTCGCGGCGCTGCGGGAACTGCGCGCGGGTGACCTGCCGACGCACGGCGGCCGCACGCTCGCCTACGTCTACGACAGTGGTCTGTCCGAAGTGGACTCCCTGGGGGCCGCCGCGCACGCGCTGGCGTCGTCGGCCAACGGACTCGACCCGACGGCGTTCCCCAGCCTGCTGCGGATGGAGAACGACCTCGTCGCCGCGGCTTCTGCTCTGCTCGGCGACGTCCCGGGCGTGGTCGGCTCGGTGACTTCCGGTGGCACGGAGTCGTGCCTGCTGGCGGTTCTCGCCGCTCGCGACGCGCACCCTTCGATCGCTGCGCCGTCGATCGTGCTGCCGACCACCGCGCACGCGGCGTTCCACAAGGCGGCGCACCTGTTCGGGCTGCGCCGCATCGACGTCCCGGTCGACCCGGTGACCTTCCGCGCCGACCCGGCGGCGATGGCGGCGGCGATCGACGACTCCACGGTGCTGGTGGTGGCGAGCGCGCCGTCGTACGCGCACGGCGTCCTCGACCCGGTGGCCGAGATCGCCGCGGCGGCTTCGGCGCGGGGCGTGCGGATGCACGTCGACGCGTGCATCGGCGGCTGGGTCCTGCCCTACTTCGCCCGCCTCGGCGCCGACGTCCCGCTGTTCGACTTCCGCGTTCCCGGCGTCACGAGCATATCGGTGGACCTGCACAAGTACGCGTACTGCCCCAAGGGCACGTCGGTGCTGCTGCACGCGTCGGCCGAGCTGCGGCGCTCGCACTACTTCGCGAGCGCAGCCTGGCCGGGCTACACGATGCTGAACACGACGATCCAGAGCACGCGCTCGGGCGGACCGCTGGCCGCGGCGTGGGCGGTGGTCCGTCACCTCGGCGAGGACGGCTACCTGAGCCTGGCCGCTTCGGCGCGGGAAGCGGTTTCCCGGATCCGGGCCGGTGTCTCCGACATCGACGGCCTGCGGGTGCTGGGCGATCCGGTGTCGACGCTGATCGCGTTCACCGGCGACGACGGCTTCGACCTCTTCACGGTCGCGGACGAAATGAAGACGCGCGGCTGGTACGTCCAGCCGCAGTTCGCCTTCGAAGCGTCTCCGGTGAACCTGCACCTGACGGTGACGGCGGCCAACCACGGCAGCGAGAAGGAGTTCCTGACCGACCTCGCGGCCTCGGTCGACGCGGCCCGCGCGGCCGGCCCGGTGCTGATCGATCCCGCGGTGGCCGACTTCGTGGCGGCCCTGGACCCGGCGACGCTGACGTCGGAGCAGTTCGCGGGCCTCCTGGCCGCGGCGGGCCTGGGCGGCGCGGCCGGCCTCCCGGACCGGATGGCCCCGATCAACGCGCTCCTCGCAACGGCACCACCGCCCCTCCGCGAGCGCCTCCTCCTGGAGTTCCTCGGCGCCCTGTACACGCCGTGAATGTCGCATTGAGAGACGTAGAGTCCCTCAATGCGACATTCACGGACCGGGGCTACTGGTTGCGGGAAGCCAGGCCTGCGGGGGCGGACTTGACGGCCGCGTGGATCGCGTCCGCCAGCGCGAGCGCGTCCTCTTCGGTCAGTTCCAACGCGACGCGGGCCGAGGCGCCCAGGCCCGGGTTGCGGAAGTCGATGTTCACCGTGTGCCCGTACGGCGCGTGGACCGGGTGGTCGACGTACACGGTGCCCTCGTTCAGGCGGAACCAGCCGCGGGCGCCCTTGCCGCTGCCTTCGAGCTCGAACTTCTCGGTCAGGTAAGTGCACATGGCGAAGTCCTAATCAGTTCTGGGAGTGAGCCATCCGGCAGACTCCTGGTCGGTAGCCGGCCGGCAGGTGAGCACTCGACAGTCCTGGACGCGTGAGTCCTGATGAGAGACCGTGCCCCTGCTGGTTGGCTGGGAGAGTTGATCGCTACTGGGATGTCGTGCCCCGCGTGTTACCGGCGGGAGCACTGTTTGATTAGGTCGCTGATGGTTCTCCCGCCGGCTGCTCAAGGGTGATCGAGATCGGGAGGATCGTTGCGGCTGTTCGTAGGAGACGACTGGGCTGAAGACCATCACGATGTGGAGGTGATGGACGGCTCCGGCCGCAGACTGGTCAAGGCCCGGCTGCCCGAAGGCGTGACGGGGATGACTCGGTTGCACACGATGATCGGTGAGCTGGCCGGAGACGACGCCGATGAGGTCGAGGTGCTGGTCGGTATCGAGACCGACCGAGGACCCTGGGTCGCGGCGCTGGTCGCTGCCGGTTACACGGTGCTGGCGGTCAACCCGTTGCAGGCGGCCAGGTTCCGCGACCGGCTGGGAGTCTCGGGCGCTAAAAGCGACGCCGGCGACGCGCACGTGCTGGCTGACATGGTGCGCACCCACGGCCACGAGTTGCGGCCGGTCGCCGGGGACTCCGCGCGGGCCGAGGCCGTCAAGGTCGTGACCCGTACCCATAAAACCCTGATCTGGGAACGGACTCGCCACACCCAGCGGTTGCGGCACGCGCTGCGGGACTACTTTCCCGCCGCGCTGGTCGCGTTCACCGACCTCGACGCCGCCGACACTCTGGAACTGCTGGCCAAAGCCCCCACCCCGGCTCAGGCCGCCCGGCTGACGATCGCGCAGATCAGCGGCGCGTTGAAGCGGGCGCGCCGCAAGAGCATCGCCGGGAAAGCGGCGGAGATCCAGGCCGCGCTGCGCGCCGAGCACCTCACCCAGCCGGATGTCGTGGCCGCTGCCCACGCCGCCTCGGTCCAGGCGCTGATCGCGGTCCTGACCGTCTTGGACGCTCAGGTCAAGACCTTGCAGGGGCAGGTCGAGGCCTATTTTGGGCAGCACCCGGCCGCTGAGATCATCGCGTCCCAGCCTGGTCTGGGGCCGATCCTCGGCGCCCGGGTGCTCGCAGAGTTCGGCGACGACCCCGACCGCTATGCCACCGCCAAGGCCCGCAAGAACTACGCCGGGACTTCTCCGATCACCCGAGCCTCGGGCAAGAAGAAGGTCGCGCTGGCCCGGTTCGTGCACAACGACCGGCTCATCGACGCCCTGCTGACCCAGGCGTTCAGCGCGCTCAGACGCTCGCCCGGCGCACGCGCCTGCTACGACCGGCACCGAGCCCGCGGCGCCGGCCACAACGCCGCTCTGCGCCAGCTCGCCAACCGCCTCGTCGGGATCCTGCATGGCTGCCTCAAAACCGGCACCCTCTACGACGAGACAACCGCCTGGTCGCATCACCCCGAGAACATCGCTGCTTGACATCTACGCTCCTGGGATGTCTCTCAGGCCGTGAGCGTGCGGGAATAGAAGTCGAAGATGCGTTCCCAGCCGTCCTTCGCGGCTTCCGGCCGGTAGCTCGGGCGGTCGACGGCGAAGAACGAGTGGCCCGCGTCCGCGTAGGTGTGGAACTCGTGCTCCTTGCCCAGCTTCTCCAGCTCGGCCGCCAGGACCGCGACTTCGTCGGGGCTGGGGAACTGGTCGTCGGCGCCGAAGATGCCCAGCAGCGGGCACGACAGCTGCGGGGCCAGGCCGAGCAGCGGCTTCATCTGCTTCATGGCCTCGGGCGGGTCGGCGACGACGAACGCGCCGTAGCAGTCGACCGCCGCGTCGATGTCGAGCGAGCACGCGGAGAGGAACGCCTGACGCCCGCCCGAGCAGTGCCCGATGACGCCGATCTTGCCGTTGGCGTTCTCGAGGGCGCGAAGGTAGTCGGCCGCGCCCGAGACGTCGCCGACGAGCCGGTCGTCCGGGACGCCGCCGGCGGCGCGGACCGTGGCGGCCGCGTCGTCGGGGTCCGCGCCCGGTGCTTCGCGCGTGTACAGGTTCGGACAGAGCGCGTTGTAGCCCTCGACCGCGAAGCGGCGCACCATCTCCTTCGTCGACGCGTCGTAGCCGGGCATGTGGTGGATCACCACGACGCCGCCGCGCGGGGTTTCGTCGGTCGGCTTGGCCAGGTAGGCCTCGAGTTCGTCACCGCCGTGGCCGGTGATGGTGACGGTCCCGGCGACGATCTCGTCGGTCATCTGTTCTCCTTCGTTCCCTCGGGGGTGTGGAAGTACCGCGCGCCGCGCGAAGCGGAGGCCACCGCGGCGACGACGGCCATCACCGCGGCCGCTGTGAACACGACCACCAGGCCGTGGTGGAACGGGCCGGACACCAGCTGCGGGAAGAATTCCCCGCCGGTCAGGGCCGAGCGGTCGGCTGGGGAGAGCCCGGCCAGGACGTCCGGGCCGAGCAGGTGCCCGACCGGGTTGCTGCCGAGGAACGCGGCGAACAGCGTGCTCACCGGCGGCAGCTGGGCGACGCCGTCGGCGACGGCCGCCGGGACGCCGTGGGCCTGCAGCCCGCTGGTGAGGGTCTGCGGCAGCGAAGACGCGAGCCCGGCGATCATCAGCGAGAAGAACACGCCGATCGACAACGACGTCCCGGAGTTCTGGAACGTCGCGCGCATGCCGGAGGCGACCCCGCGCTGCTCGGTCGGCACGCTGCTCATGATGGCCGAGGTGTTGGGCGCGGAGAACATGCCCTGGCCGATCCCGCTGACCACGAGCAGCGCGGCGAACGCCGGGTACGGGAAGTCCACCGGCAGCGCCAGGAGCCCGAGGAACGCCGCCGCGACCAGCAGCAGGCCGCCGGTGGAGAACAGCCGCGCGCCGAACCGGTCGGACAGGTAGCCCGACACCGGCCCCGCGAGGAGGAACCCGACGGTCAGCGGCAGCAGGTAGATGCCCGCCCACAGCGGGGTCCGCTCGTAGTCGTAGCCGTGCAGGGGCAGCCAGATCCCCTGCAGCCAGATGATGAGCATGAACTGCATGCCACCACGGGCGACCGAAGTCAGCAACGCGGCGACGTTGCCGGCGGCGAACGCGCGGATCTTGAACAGCGAAAGCTGGAACATCGGCGCCGCGACGCGGGTTTCGATGACGCCGAACAGCAGGAGCAGCAGCACGCCGGCGCCGATCCCGCCGAGCACCCACGGGCTGCCCCAGCCGGTGGCGGCGCCGCCGTAGGGCTGGATGCCGCAGGTGATGGCGGCCAGCAGCAACGCGGTCCCGGCGGCGAAGGTGATGTTGCCGCCCCAGTCGACCTTCGCGCGCTTCGGCGTGCCGACCTCGCGGAGGCTGCGGATCGACCAGATCGTGCCGAGCAGCCCGAACGGGACACTGACCCAGAACACCGCGCGCCAGTCGATCTCGGCCAGCAGCCCGCCGACGACCAGGCCGAGGAACTGCCCGGCCAGCGCGGTGATCTGGTTGACGCCCAGTGCCATCCCGCGTTGTTCGGTGGGGAAGGCGTCGGTCAGGATGGCGGCCGAGTTCGCCGTCAGCATCGATCCGCCGACGGCCTGCACGACCCGCCAGCCGATCAGCCACAGCGCGCCGCCGCCGGCGTGGAACGGGTCGAACGACAGCGCCACCGACGCGACGCTGAACACGACGAAGCCGAGGTTGTACATCTTGACCCGGCCGAACATGTCGCCGAGCCGCCCGAGCGTCACCACCAGCACCGCCTGCACCAGCAGGTAGCCGAGGATCATCCAGAGCAGGTAGCCGATGTTGCCCGGCGCGAGGGGGTCGAGGCCGATGCCGCGGAAGATGGCCGGCAGCGAGATGATGACGATCGAGCCGTCGAGCGCGGACATCAGCACGCCGAGCGTGGTGTTGGAGAGCGCGACCCACTTGTAGCGGCTGTTCGTGGTCCGCGTCGTCGTCACAGCTCGTCCGCCAGCCGCTCGATCAGCGGGATGGCGGCGACGAGCTCACGCTGCTCGGCCGCGGTGAACTTCTCGGCCAGCGCGGTCGCCATCAGCTGGGTGGTGCGCGACCGGCGGTCGGTGAGCAGCTTGACCCCCGCGGCCGTGACCGACATCAGCACCTTGCGGCCGTCGGAGTCGTCCTTGCGCCGCTCGACGAGCCCGCGCTCGACGAGCCCGGCGAGCGTGACGCCCATGGCCTGCGGTTTGACGCGTTCGAGGTCGGCCAGGCAGCCCGGCGTGGCGGGGCCCTCCCGGTCGAGCCGGGAGAGCACCGACCGTTCGGGCAGGGTCAGCTCGCCGACGACGTAGCCCTGGCGCAGCCGCCGGACCAGCCGCCCGAGGGCGACGCGCAGGTCGGTGCTCACCTGGAGCAGCTCCTCATCCGTCACGATCGTCAACCTAGACTGATAAACCTGGGTTGATCAACTCGGATGATTCGCCCGACCCGGTCGTGAGTGTTTAGGGCGGTTCTAACCGCCCTAAACACTCACGACGACAGCGGTAGGGGACTTACGCGAGGTGCTCGTGGAGCGGGCCCCAGACCGGGAACGAGTCCGGCCCGGTCGTTTCGCCGAGGCAGTCCCGCAGGGCGGCCAGGAGTGCGTCGCCCGCCAGGTCGACGCCGATGAACACCAGCTCCTGCCGCGGTTCCGCGGCCACCCCCTGCGGCTCGAACCGCGCCACCGCCCCCGCCTGGGACCACAGGCCCGTCACCCCGGGGCGGGACGCCAGCGCGAAGAACCCCTTGGACCGCAACACGGTCCCGAACTCGCCCGAGTCCAGCCGCCGCGTCACGAAGTCCCACAGCGCCGCCGGGTCGAACGCCCGCGCCGCACGGAAGACCACGCTCGAGATGCCGTACTCCTCGGTCTCCGGCACGTGGTCGCCGTTCAGCTCGGCCACCCAGCCCGGCGCCTCCTGCGCCCGTTCGGCGTCGTACCGGCCGGTCCCGAAGACCCGCTCGAGGGGCACCTCCCCGAAGCTGCCGGTGACGACGTCGGCGGCCGGGTTGAGCCGCCGGAGCGTCGCCACGAGACGGTCGACGTCCGGGACGAGGTCCGTCTTGTTGAGCAGCAGGACGTCGGCGAACTCGACCTGGTCGACCAGCAGGTCGCTGACCGTCCGCTCGTCGCCGGCGTACTGGTGGAGCCGCCGTTCCACCAGCGAGTCGCCGGCGGCGAGCTCGCGGGCGAAGTTCGCCGCGTCCACCACCGTGACCATCGTGTCGAGGTGGGCGACGGCGTCCAGGAACGTGAACGTCGCCGCCACCGGCATCGGCTCGGAGATCCCGCTCGACTCGATCAGCACGTGGTCGAAGCGGTCGTCCGCGCAGAGCGCTGCCACCTCCTCGAGGAGGTCCTCCCGCAGGGTGCAGCAGATGCACCCGTTGGTCAGCTCGACGAGGCGCTCCTGCGAGCGCACGAGCGCCGCGTCGATGTTGACCTCGCTCATGTCGTTGACGATCACCGCCACCCGCAGGCCCGCCCGGTTGGCGAGGATGTGGTTGAGCAGCGTCGTCTTGCCCGCGCCGAGGAAGCCGGACAGGACCGTGACCGGGACGGTCACGAGTGGAAGTGCCGCATCAGCCGCCGCGGGACGAGCTTCGTCTCGCCGTCGACCTTGATCGGCACCAGGTCCGGCACCGCCGCCTTCCACTGCGACCGCCGGGAACGCGTGGTGCTGCGCGACTTCTTGCGCTTCGGGACGGCCATCAGCGCGTCTCCCGCTTCCCGTAGCGGCGGTGGAACTTCTCGACCTGGCCGGCGCTGTCCATGATCCGCTGGGTGCCGGTCCAGAACGGGTGCGACCACGAGCTGATGTCGACCAGGACGAGCGGGTACGTCTGTCCGTCGGACCAGTCGATCGTCCGCTCGGAGGTGATGGTGGAGCGGGTCAGGAACGCGTCGCCGGTGGACGAGTCCTTGAACACCACGGGGTGGTAATCGGGGTGGATTCCGGTCTTCACTGGTCTTCCTTTCGGTTCACCGCGGTCGCGTCGTGCCGCGCCTGGTCGGTTTCGGTGTCCTCGCACGGTTCTTCGTGCCAGTCGCCGAACGGGTCGGGGTAGCGCTGCCACCCCTCGGGGCCGGCGGCCAGTTCTTCGTCGGTCAGTAGAGCGCCGCGCAGGGCCGCGTCGATCTCGTCAGGCGTTGTCTGGTCCGTCACCACGACGAGCTCCTGCGCGCGGTCGCCGTGCACCGGGTGCCACCGCAGGGACGCCAGCGTCCGGCGCTCGGGGGAGACGTCCGTCCACTCCGGACCGTCCGGCGCGGCGAGCCACGGCCCGGCGTGGCCGATGCCGAGGCCGCCGCCCGCCGACTCGATCCAGAACGCCACGTCGGGCTGGCTGGCCACCCAGGCGCGCCCGCGGGTCCGGACGACGCCGTCGAGGAGGACGTCGAGGGCGTCGTGCAGGCGTCCGGGGTGGAACGGCCGCTGTGCGGTGAACGTGACCAGGCCGATGCCGCAGTCGACGTGCACCGGCGGCTCGCCGCGCAGCAGCGCGCCGTGCATGTCGGTGACCTCTCCGCGGCGGGCGTCGGACGGCACGGCGTCGAGCACGCTGTGCCCGTCGATCCGCGACAGCTCGACCCGCGGGACCGACGGCGCGACCCGGTCGAGGACCGCGGACGCCTTCGCGGCGGTCCACGCGTCGGTGGCCGCACCGGCCAGCACGAGGACGTCGGCGAACTCGACCTGGGACAGCGCGACCTGCGCGACCGTGCGCTCGTCCTCCGGACTGGCCTGCAGGTTCCGCTCGGCGAGCACGTCGTCGCCGGTCGCATCGGCGAGGAAGGTCGCGCAGTCCACGACGGTGAACACCGCCCGCAGGTCGACGTCGTCGCTCACCGGGTGGCCACCGACCACGACGTTCCGGATCGTCCAGCTCACCGGCTCCGGCTCCATGGCCTCGTCGAGCCGGACGACGATCCGGCGGACCTGCGGCATCCGGGCCAGGTGCCGCAGCAGCGGGAGCAGGTCCTCGCGCAGGGTGCACGACACGCAGCCGTGGGCCAGTTCGAGGACGGTCAGCTGGTCGCGCTGCTCGAGCCGCAGCCGGCGGCGGACGACGCCGGAGTGGATTTCGCGCAGGTCGTGGTGGACGACCGCGGTGCCGGGCCCGGCCACGCGCAGCAGTTCGGCGAGTGTGGCGGTGGGCCCCGGGGCGAGGCCGCTCACGAGGACGAGCGGGACGCGGGGGTGAGGGGTCACGGGTGCTCCAGGAATACGGGCGGGGTACGGTGCGTAGAGTAGATGAAAACGACAATCACTATCAACTTGGGAGGGTCCGTGTCCGCTGTGTGCCAGGTCACCGGCCGCAAGCCGGGCTTCGGCAAGCAGGTCTCGCACTCGCACCGCCGTACGTCCCGGCGCTGGGAGCCGAACCTGCAGAACCGGCGCTACTTCGTGCCCAGCGAGGGCCGCTGGGTGCGGCTGCGGGTCTCCGCCAAGGGCATGAAGACGATCGACAAGCGCGGCATCGAGGCCGTCGTGACCGAACTGAAGGCAAGGGGAGTGAAGCTGTAATGGCGAAGAGCACCGACGTCCGCCCGGTCATCAAGCTGCGGTCCACCGCGGGCACCGGCTACACGTACGTCACGAAGAAGAACCGCCGCAACGACCCGGACCGGATGGTCCTGCGCAAGTACGACCCGGTCGCGCGCGAGCACGTCGAGTTCAAGGAAGAGCGCTGATGGCGAAGAAGTCGAAGATCGCGAAGAACGAGCAGCGGAAGGTGGTGGCCGCGCGGTACGTCGAACGCCGTCGCGCGCTCAAGGCCGTCATCGCTTCGCCGTCGTCGTCTCCGGAAGCGAAGTCCGAGGCGGTCGTCGCGCTGCAGAAGCTGCCGCGCGACGCGAGCCCGACGCGGATCCGCAACCGTGACGCCGCCGACGGACGTCCGCGCGGGTACCTGCGGAAGTTCGGGTTGTCGCGGGTGAAGGTGCGCCAGGCCGCGCACCGGGGCGAACTGCCCGGCGTGACGAAGTCGAGCTGGTGAGACCGATGCCGAAGCCGCACCGCGACCGCCCGGGCAAGCGCAAGGTGAACCTGTTGCACGCCCACCGGATCACCCACGTCGACTGGAAGGACGTCGAGCTGCTGCGGAAGTTCATCTCCGACCGCGGCAAGATCCGCGCCCGCCGCGTGACGGGTTTGACGCCTCAGCAACAGAAACAGGTCGCCACGGCGATCAAGAACGCGCGCGAGATGGCCCTGCTGCCGTATCCCGCTTCGGGCCGCGCGAACTGAAAACCGGATGCTGCGGCCGGGTGGGCGTGAGCACGCCCGCCCGGCCGCCCGGGTCCTGTCCGGGTGGCGTTACGCACGCTGGGCTGGCGCGCGGGTGAACCGTCAATAAACTCCCGCCCATGGACGACCCGCACTACCTCTCCGGCCTCCAGCTCACGGGCCGCCGCGTCGTGATGTTCGGCGGCGGCTCCGTGGCCCAGCGGCGGCTGCCCCGGCTGATCAGCGCGGGCGCCCGCGTCGAACTGGTGTCGCCGCACACGACGCCGTCGGTGCAGGGGATGGTGGACGCGGGGGAGCTGGTCTGGCACGAACGCCGTTACGCCTCCGGTGACCTGAAGGACGCCTGGTACGCCCTGGCCTGCACGAACGACCCCGCGGTGAATGCGGAAATCTGCGCCGAGGCCGAGCGCGAGCGGGTGTTCTGCGTCCGCGCCGACGAGGGCGAGTCCGGCACCGCGGTGACCCCGGCCTCGGGTCGGCACGGCGGCCTGCTGTTCGGTGTCCTCTCCGGCGGCGAGCCGCTGCGCTCGGCCGCGGTCCGCGACTCGATGCTCGACGGCCTGCACGACGGCACGATCGAGGACGGCCGTCAGCCGCACCCGGCGGGCAGTCTCCCCGGGGTCGCGCTGGTCGGCGGCGGTCCTGGCGACCCGGAGCTGATCACGGTCCGCGGCCGGCGGCTGCTTTCACGCGCGGACGTCGTGGTCGTCGACCGGCTGGCGCCGCGCGAACTGCTCGACGAGCTCGCGCCCGAGGTCGAGATCGTCGACGCGGCGAAGATCCCGTACGGCCGCGCGGCCAGCCAGGACGTCATCAACAGCACGCTGATCGAGCGGGCCAAGGAGGGCAAGTTCGTCGTCCGCCTCAAGGGCGGCGACCCGTACCTGTTCGGCCGCGGCTTCGAGGAGGTGCTCGCCTGCGCCGAGGCGGGCGTCCCGGTGACGATGGTCCCGGGCATCACGAGCGCGTTCGCGGTCCCGGCCGTGGCGGACGTCCCGGTTACCCATCGCGGTGTGGCCCACGAGGTGGTGGTGGTCTCCGGCCACGTCGCTCCCGGCGACGACCGGTCGCTCGTCGACTGGGAGCTGCTGGCCCGGATGCGCGGGACGATCGTGCTGATGATGGGCGTGGAGCGGCTGCCGCAGTTCGCGAAGGCGCTGCTGGACGGCGGCCGCCCGGCGGACACCCCGGTGGCGATCGTCGAGGACGGCACCATGCGCACCCAACGCACCCTGCGGTCCACTTTGGACACGGTGGTCACGGACGCGGCGGCCTCGGGAGTCCGGCCGCCCGCGGTGATCGTGATCGGCCCGGTGGCGGGCCTGGCACCCGTCCAGTCCGCTTAGGGCACAAGACGGCCGGCGGCGGCGAGGATCGCGTCGGCGACGTCGGGCAGCGGCAGGCGGCCGTCGACGACGATCGTCGCTCCCAGCCGCCGGCAGGCGGACTCGGCGCCTTCGTTGGCTTCGAGCGCCGCCGCCAGCTCCTCCGGGTGCTTGCCGAAACTGTTCGAGGTACGGGTCAGGAGCCGGTCCCGGAGCGTGTCGTCGTCGACCACCAGGCAGACCACGAGGTCGAAGAGGTCGCGCAGATCCTCGTCGTTCTCGGTGGAGCCGCAGAAGAACGCGAGTTCTCCGTGCGCTCTCGCCGCGAGAGCCTCGACCTCCGCGCGGCTGGTCTGCCACCCGAAGCGGTCCGCGTCGACCGCGAGCTCGCCCCGGCTCTTCAGGAGCGCGCAGACCGCCGACCTGCCGACCCCCGCGTTGCCGGTCACCCACACCAGAGGCACCGGCGAAGCATCTCACCTCGAGCCGCTCTCAGTCCTCGTAGCAGCTCGCGGCGAAATCCCGGATCGCGTCCGACAGCCGGGTCGGGTCGAGGCGGAGCTCCACCGGGCTGCGGGCCTGGACGAACTCCGCGTCCGGCATATCGATCGCCAGGGTGTCCGCGTCGCCGAACGGGTGGATCGGGTCGCCCTGGTGGCCGATCACCAGCGTGCGCGTCGTGATCTTGCGACGTGCCGACTTCGGCGGTGCGATGCGGCCGAACAGCACGCCGTGCAGCAGCGCCGCCATCGGGGCCGGGCGCTGCGACAGCGTGTCGGTCACGACGTCGACCCACTGGTTGCCGTGCGGGACGAGGGACGCCAGCAGCGCCACCGCCTGGACGGTCACCGGCAGGAACCGGGCCGCCATCAACAGCGGGGCGAAGGTGAACAGGCCCGCGACGATCGCGTTGTCCAGCACCGGCATCTCGACGATCAGCCCGCGAGCCCGCTCGGGCGCCGAGATCGCCACTTCGAGCGAGACGTTCGCGCCGAGCGACGTCCCGCCGATGACCGCCGCCTCCACCTCGAGGTGGTCCAGCAGGGCCAGGGTCTGCTCGGCGAACGAAGGCATCGAGTAGAGCCACGACTCGGTCGGCCGGTCGGAGTCGCCGTGGCCGAGGAGGTCGAGCGTGATCACCCGGAAACCCGCGCCGGCCAGCCGGCGCGCGAGCGGGGCGTGCATCCGGCGGGTCAGCATGATGCCGTGGGTCAGCACGACGACCTTGTCGCCGCTGCCGAACTCCGTGTACCAGAGCCGGTGCCCTTCGTGGTCGAACGAGCCGGTCAGCTCGATCGGGCGGGACGCGCGCCGGGCGGGCGGGGCCGGGGGCTCGGGCTCGATCAGGGTCGCGCTGCTGGCCGGGCTCATGTCCCACCGTCCTCCCCGCGTCGTGGTCACCTGCATCCAGGAAAACATCCCGTGACCACGTTGGCACAGTGACTCGCGCGTCAATTGACAACGTGCCAATGGCGGCTCGTCGCGGGCATGGGTCAAGATGACCTCATGACCGCTACTGCTGACAGTCTGCCCGACCTCGTCTCCCTGAAGGTCGACGTCGACGGCTCCGTGGCCGAAGTGACGCTCCTCGGCCCCTCGAAGGGCAACGCGATGGGACCGGACTTCTGGCGCGAGCTGCCGCTGGTGTTCCGCGCGCTGGACGCCGACCCGCAGGTCAGGGCCGTGGTGCTGACCGGCAGCGGCAAGCACTTCTCGTACGGTCTCGACCTCCCGGCGATGATGGGCGACTGGGCCCCGATGCTGGGCGGCGACAACCTGGCCGGGCCGCGGACGGCGTTCCTCGACCAGGTCCGGTCGCTGCAGGCGGCGGTCAGCTCGATCGCGGAATGCCGCAAACCGGTCGTCGCGGCCGTTTCGGGCTGGTGCATCGGCGGCGGGGTCGACGTGGTCGCCGCCGCGGACATCCGCCTGGCCAGTGCCGACGCCAAGTTCAGCGTCCGCGAGGTGCGCGTCGCCATCGTGGCGGACCTCGGCAGCCTCCAGCGGCTCGCGTCGATCGTCGGTGAAGGCCACCTGCGCGAGCTCGCCCTGACCGGCAAGGACATCGACGCCGCCCGCGCCGAGAAGATCGGGCTCGTCAACGACGTCCACGCCGACCAGGAGGCGCTGCTGAAGGCCGCGAGGGAACTCGCCGGGGAGATCGCTGCGAACCCGCCGCTCGTGGTGCAGGGTACGAAGCAGGTACTGGCGACCAACACCGAGCGCCAGGTCGCCGACGGCCTCCGGTACGTCGCGGCGTGGAACTCGGCGTTCCTGCCCAGCAAGGACCTCGGCGAGGCGGTCCAGGCGTTCATGGAGCGCCGCAAGCCGGAGTTCACGGGCGAATAGACACCACCGAGGAGGCAGGGTGAGCAACGGCGCTTCGGAAGTCCACCACGCGTTCCGCGTGGCACGGGACTACCTGCAGACCCACCGCGAGGACTACGAAACGGCCTACCGGGACTTCGCCTGGCCGGAGTTCGACCACTTCAACTGGGCGATCGACTGGTTCGACGTCGTGGCGCACGACCCCGACAACGCCGAGCGGTACGCGCTGTGGATCGTCGAAGAGGACGGCACCGAAAACCGCTGGACCTACCCGGAGATGTCCGGCCGGTCCAACCAGGTGGCGAACTGGCTGCGCGGCCTCGGCGTCCGCCGCGGCGACCGGCTGATCCTCATGCTGGGCAACCAGGGTGAGCTGTGGGAGACCATCCTCGCCGCGATCAAGCTCGGTGCCGTGATCATCCCGGCGTCCACGCTGCTCGGGCCGGCCGACCTGACCGACCGCGTGGCGCGCGGAGCGGCCAAGCACGTCGTGGTCCGCTCGGTGGACGCGCCGAAGTTCGACCGCGTCGAAGGCGACTACACGCGGATCGCGGTGGGGGAGCCGGTCGAGGGCTGGCAGCCGTACTCGGCCGCGTTCGCCGAGTCGCCGGAGTTCGCGCCGGACGGCCCGACGAAGGCCGCCGACCCGCTGCTGCTCTACTTCACCTCCGGCACCACGGCGAAGCCGAAGCTGGTGCAGCACACCCACGTCTCGTACCCGGTCGGCCATCTCTCCACGATGTACTGGATCGGGCTGGAGCCGGGCGACGTCCACCTGAACATCTCCTCGCCCGGCTGGGCGAAGCACGCGTGGAGCAACTTCTTCGCGCCGTGGAACGCCGAGGCGACGGTGTTCCTCTACAACTACAGCCGGTTCGACGCGAACGCGCTGATGGCCCAGATGGACCGGTGCGGGATCACCAGCTTCTGCGCGCCGCCGACGGTGTGGCGGATGCTCATCCAAGCGGACTTGACCGCGCTGAAGACTCCGCCGAAGAAGGTCGTCGGCGCGGGGGAGCCGCTCAACCCCGAGGTGATCGAGCAGGTCCGGAAGTCGTGGGGCGTCACCATCCGCGACGGCTTCGGCCAGACCGAAAGCAGCGTCCAGATCGCGAACACCCCCGGCCAGGACGTCGTGCCCGGCTCGATGGGCCGCCCGCTGCCCGGGTTCGTGGTCGCGCTGGTCGACCCGGTCAGCGGCGAACAGGCATCGGAGGGCGAGATCTGCCTCGACCTCCGGCACCGCCCGGTGGGCCTGATGACCGGCTACGCGGACGACGACGAACGCACGTCGACCGCGTTCGCGAACGGCTTCTACCACACCGGTGACGTCGGTTCGATCGACGAACGCGGGTACATCACGTACGTCGGGCGCACGGACGACGTGTTCAAGGCGTCGGACTACCGGATCTCGCCGTTCGAGCTGGAGAGCGTGCTGATCGAGCACGAGGCCGTGGCCGAGGCGGCGGTGGTCCCGGCCCCCGACCCGATCCGGCTCGCGGTGCCCAAGGCGTACGTGGTGCTGGCGGCCGGCCACGAGCCGACGCCCGACACGGCGAAGGCGATCCTCGCGCACTGCCGCGAGCACCTGGCACCGTACAAGCGGATCCGGCGCCTCGAGTTCGCGGAGCTGCCGAAGACGATCTCGGGCAAGATCCGCCGCGTCGAGCTGAGGGGCCGCGAGAACGACCCGAAGCGCGGCGAAGGCACCGAGTACCGCGAAGAGGACTTCCCCGACCTCAAGTCCTGACCCCGGCTCCCAAGCGCCCCAATGTGGCCTTCAGTGCGCTCAACGCACCGAAGGCCGCCTTGGGTGCGTTGAGCGCAACCAAGGCCACAATGGGGCGGTCGGGGACGAGCTCAGCCGCGGGTGCCCTCGACCTGGCGGCCGTCCTCCGTCGAGCACGCCGTCACCGGGTCGTTCGGGCCGCTGCCGCACGTCCACTCGTCGAGGACGACCGGGCCCGGGCCGTCGGCGGAGGCCGCCTCGGCCGGGGTCAGCTTCGCGAAGTAGTCCTTCAGCAGCTTCGTCGCCGCGGCGCAGTCGACCTGGCCGTGCGCGACGACCGCCGTCTTCGCGCCGCCCGCGCCGGTGACGTCGCCGCACGGCACGCCCGGCGCCGTCGACCCGGCCGCCGCGGCCGCGGCCGGGACGGGGGCGGGACCGGAGGAGGACGGTCCGGCGGGCGCCGGGTCACCGCCGCCGCAGCCGGCCAGCACGGCGGTCGCGGCGACGAGCAGCAGGGGGTACGCGAGTGTCTTCATGGGCCCTTCAGGAACGGAAACGGATCGGGAGGGGTCACTCGGACGGCACCACGGCGGCGAACACCGTCTGCTCGCCCTTGGTGCAGGTGGTGCCGCCCTGGGCGGCCGGCGGCCCGGACGTGCACAGCCAGCCGTCGACGGTCTCGTTCACCGCGTCGTTCGAGCCGGCGCCCTGGCGGCCGGCGATCTTGCGGTGGAAGTCGCCGACGAGCTTCGTCGCCGCGACGCAGCTGACGCCGGCCGAGCCGCTGTCGAACACGTAGAGCGTCAGCCCGCTGGCGGCGGTCACGGTGCCGCACGACCCGGGCACCGACGGCGGCGCCCCGGACGGCTTCGTCACCGGCGCGGGCGCGGGCGAGCTGCTGCCGGCGGGCGGTGGCGGAGGTGTGCCGGTGGACGTCGGTGCGGACGTGGCGGCCGGCGGGGGAGACGACGACGGCGGCGCCTGGGCGGCCGGCTCACCGGAGCAGGCCGCGAGCGCGGGCACGGCGAGGCAGGCGGCGAGCAACGGCCGCCACGTCCTCGTGGTGGTCGGATGGGGCACCGCGATCTTTCCTCCCCCGGTCGGGCTGGCCCGGTCATTCTGGCCCATCCGGGCCGGGGCCCCGTGGCCGACTCGCCCACAGGTGTGCCGCAGATTACTCCAGCCGGGTGGCGGCCCGGTCCGGCGGCTCCCGAAACACTGTCCACAATGGACAATTAACATTCCGTTCACGCTCCGAAACCTCACGCAGTCATCAAGAATCGATCGGTCTAATTCCGGCCGCGCCGGTTAACAATCCGGCCCCGCGAGCCGAAGATCTTGGTGGAGGCCGAAGAGCTTCCCCGTTCCCCGACATCCGTCCCGAGCCCGTGAGAGCGATGAACGCCGACGCTGTGACCAGCCCCGAAACCAGCACCGACCCGTCCGCCCCGCCGACCGTCCCCAGCAGCGTCGTCTGGTGCGGCGGCCGCCCCTACGTCCTCGAGGCGCGCCCCGGCCGCGCCCGCTGGATGGGCACCGACTACCGCGGCCGCCCCGAGGCGCTGAGCAGCGCCGAGCTGCAGCGACGCGGCTGGAGTCACCGCCGCGCCAGCTGACTACGCTGACCGAGTGAGCACAGCCGCCCCCGAACCAGCCGCTCAGGCGAGCGCCGCCGAACCGTCCCTGCTGAAGCAGGCCTTCAACGTCCCCAACATGCTGTCGCTGCTGCGGCTCGCCGGCGTGCCGGTGTTCCTCTGGCTGCTGCTGGGTCCGGAGGAGGACGGCTGGGCGCTCGCGCTGCTGGTCTTCAGCGCGCTGACCGACTGGCTCGACGGCAAGCTGGCCCGCTGGCTCAACCAGATGTCGCGGCTGGGCCGGCTGCTCGACCCGGCGGCCGACCGGCTCTACATCCTCGCGACGCTCATCGCGTTCCTGGTCCGCGACATCATCCCCTGGTGGGTCGTGGTGCCGCTGGTACTGCGGGAGGCCGTGCTCGGCGTCTGCGTCGTGACGCTGCGCCGGCGCGGCTTCGCCCCGCCGGAGGTGACCTACATCGGCAAGGGCGCAACCTTCGTGCTGATGTACGCCTTCCCGTTCCTGCTGCTCGCGCAGGGCGGCTCGGACGTCGCCGCGGTCGCCCGGCCGATCGGCTACGCCTTCACCATCTGGGGCGGCGTCCTCTACGTCTGGTCCGGCGTGCTCTACGTCGTGCAGGCGCGCAACGCGCTGCGAGGCGCGGGCGACGACTGAGCGCGACGCTTATCCCCGGGTCGTGCCTGCCGCTGCGCCGTGTGGGTGTAAGACTTCGCCCAGCACGTTTTCGCCAGTGAGGGCATGAAAGGGGACCGGCGGTGTCCGCTCCTGAAGAGCTTCGCTACACCGAGGAACACGAGTGGGTCGCCACTCGCGGCGAGGACACCCTCGTCCGCATCGGCATCACCGAGTACGCGCAGGACCAGCTCGGCGACGTCGTGTTCGTCGACCTTCCCGAGGTCGGCCGCCAGGTGAGCGCGGGCGACGTCTTCGGCGAGGTCGAGTCGACGAAGAGCGTGTCCGAGCTGTTCGCGCCGGTCGACGGCGAGGTCGTGTCGGTCAACGACGCCGTCGCCGACTCGCCGGAGCTGATCAACAGCGATCCCTACGGCGAGGGCTGGCTGATCGAGATCCGCCTCGACGACCCGGCGGGTCTCGAAGCCCTGCTGGAAGCCGAGGCGTACGACGCCCTGACCAAGGGCTGAGCTCCGCTCCGGGCCGCCCGGACCGGCACTGCGCCGGTTCGGGGAGCCGGGGCTCGGAGAATCGATCAGGCACGGTACGTTGGCAGCTACACGTTCTTGAGTACTAGGCAACACAGCATGTGTGGAGGAGAGCTCAGGTGAGCACGAACGACGGGCCCGGCGGCGTTCCCCCGGAGCAGTCTCCGGAGCGGACCTCTGTCTTTCGGGCCGACTTCCTGGCCGAAGCCGAAGGCCACGAGTCCGCCCCCGCCGCGGAGGCACCGGTACAGGGCGTGGACGCCCTGCCGGCGGGTTCGGCCCTGCTGGTCGTGAAGCGCGGGCCCAACGCGGGTTCGCGGTTCCTGCTCGACCGCGACACCACCAGCGCCGGACGGCACCCGGACAGCGACATCTTCCTGGACGACGTCACGGTCTCCCGCCGCCACGCCGAGTTCCGGCGTGAGGGCGGCGAGTTCGTCGTCATCGACGTCGGCAGCCTCAACGGCACCTACGTCAACCGCGAGCCGGTCGACCAGGCCGTCCTTGCGGGGGGCGACGAGGTGCAGATCGGGAAGTTCCGCCTGGTCTTCCTGACCGGCCCGGGTCACGGGGGCCAGGGGGCGCAGTGACGGCGGCCGGGCGGCCACAGAGTCATGGACTGAGCATCGGGGCCGTTCTGGCGCAGCTGCGCGCGGAGTTTCCCGATGTCACCATCTCCAAGATCCGGTTCCTCGAAGCGGAAGGCCTGGTCCAGCCGGGCCGGACGGCTTCGGGCTACCGGCAGTTCGCCGCGGCGGACGTGGAGCGCCTGCGGTTCGTCCTGGCCGCCCAGCGGGACCACTACCTCCCGTTGAAGGTCATCAAGGAGCAGCTGGACGCGGCGGACTCGGGAGCCGGGCCCGTCGCGGCCCTGCCCCGCCCGCCGCGCCGGCTGGTGCCGATCGACGCCCCGGCGGAGAACGTCGGCTTGCCGGTGGCGGAGGACTTCGCCACCGGCAAGGAGCTGCGCCTGACCCAGGAGGAGCTCCTGGAGCAGGCCGGTATCGACGCGGCCGCCCTCGCGGAGCTGCAGCAGTACGGCCTGGTCCGGCCCGGTCCCGCGGGGTTCTTCGACCCGGACGCGGTGCTGGTCGCGCGGACGGTGAAGGCGATGACCGAATTCGGTATCGAGCCGAGACATCTGCGTGCCTTCCGCGCCGCGGCCGACCGCGAGGTCGGGTTGCTGGAGCAGATCGTGACACCGGTGTATCGGCACCGTGACCCGGAGGCCAAGTCGAGGGCGGATGAGGTGGTGCGGGAGCTCGCGGCACTGTCCGTGACCCTGCACACGCTCCTCGTGAAGGCCGGAATTCGCGGCGCCACGGGGTGTTGAGCCGTAACGGGGCGGTGAGATCCTCTTTGCGGTCCCATGTCAATGACTGAATGTTCGGCACCTCATGCCGTACCGTGAGAACAACGGTTTGCGGTAGGCGAGCCGAGAGTGTCCGACAGCGAGCACAGCGCACGGATGACGGGTAGCGTCGGTAGGGAACGGCGCGAGGCGGTTCCAGCGCTGAAGCCCGTGTGCACGAGAGGGAGGCGAAGCCCGATGAGCGAAATGCGCGTCGTCGGTGTGCGGGTCGAGCTGCCCGCGAATCAGCCGATCTTGTTGCTGCGGGAGACCGAGGGCGAACGGTACCTGCCGATCTGGATCGGCTCGGTCGAAGCGACCGCCATCGCGTTGGAGCAGCAGGGGGTCCGGCCCGCCCGGCCGCTCACGCATGACCTGCTGAAAGAGGTCATCGGGGCGCTGGGCCGCGAGCTCGAGCAGGTCGTCATCACCGACCTCAAGGAAGGCACGTTCTTCGCGGAACTCGTCTTCGACGGCGACATCCGGGTGTCCGCCCGGCCGAGCGACTCGGTCGCGCTGGCCCTGCGGATCGGCGTCCCCATCCACGCCGTGGACGCGGTGCTGGAAGAGGCCGGCCTGATCATCCCGGACGAGCAGGAGGACGAGGTCGAGAAGTTCCGCGAGTTCCTCGACTCGGTGTCGCCCGAAGACTTCCGCGGAGCCGACACGTAAGTTCGCTTGCCTTGACGCGGACGTCAACGTCTAGCGTCGGGGGCATGCGGATCGGAGAACTGGCCAGGCGCACGGGTACGACGACCCGTGCGCTTCGCTTTTACGAGGCTCAGGGCCTCCTCGCGGCCCGTCGCTCGGCGAACGGCTACCGCGAGTACGACGAGGGCGACCTGCAGCTGGTCAAGGAGATCCAGACCCTGCAGACGGTCGGCCTGAGCCTCGACGAGACCCGCCCGTTCGTCGACTGCCTGCGCAGCGGCCACGAAACCGGCGACTCCTGTGCGAGCTCGATCGAGGTCTACCGCCGCAAGCTCGAAGAAGCCGACGCGCTGCTGTCCCGGCTCGGCGGGATCCGCGCCGAACTGGCCGCGAAGCTCGCCGGCGCCCTCGCCCGGCAGGCACCCGATCCCTGTGTCGTCCCCGACGCCCCGCGCCCGTGAAGGAGCCCGTCATGCCCGAAGACACCGCAGTCGCCGTTTCCGACGTCACCGATGCCACGTTCGCGGCCGAGGTCCTCGGCAGCGACGTCCCCGTGCTGGTCGAGTTCTGGGCCACCTGGTGCGGGCCCTGCCGGATGGTCGGCCCGGTGCTGGCCCAGCTGGCCACCGAGCGGGCCGGGAAGCTCGCCGTGCGGAAGGTCAACGCCGACGAGAACCCGGAGACGACCCGGTCCTACCAGGTCATGTCGCTGCCGACGATGATCCTCTTCCGCAACGGCGAGCCGGTGACGACGATCGTCGGCGCCTACCCGAAGGCCCGGATCGAGGAGCGCCTCGACCAGGCCCTCTAGGGAGCCGTCGCCTTCACGAACGTGTCGGCGACTTCCCGCCCGTACTGCTCGAGGTCCAGCGAGGGGTCGCCGGCGAAGGCCGCCGCGACGCCGTCGACGGCCTGGGCGATCGACATCGCCATCACCTCGGGCGTGAAGTCGCCGAAGGCCCCCTCGGCCTGGCCCTGCTTGAGCTGGCGGGCCAGGCCGTGCACTCGCATGTCGTCGACCAGGACCTTCGTCATCGCCCAGCCGTCGGCGTCGTCGGCGTGGGCGGCCATCTCCGTCAGCACCCGGACGCACTCGGGGTACGCGCGCAGGAACGCGATCGACGTCTCGATGTGCGCCCGCAGGTAGCCGGGCCGGTCCGCGGGGTCCACCCCGCCGCCGGTGCGCTCCTTCAGGAACTCGTTCTTCGTCTCGACCACCGTGCTCAGCACGGCCTGCATCAGGCCGGCCTTGGTGGTGAAGTGGTACGAGATCATCCGGGTGCTGCTGAGCCCCGCGCGCTCCTTGATCTTCGCGAAGGTGGCTTTCCGGTACCCGAGGTCGGCGATGACGCCGATGGTCGCGCCGATGATCTGCGCGCGGCGCGCCGCCTCCGTCACGCTGAGGCCCAGTTCGGCCATGAGGCCGGTGTTTACTTGCATGAGTAAAAATTAACACGGCTGAGTAAATCGCGACAAGAGGTTTGAACCACCGCGCCCGGGGTACGGCGAACGGCTCAAAGGCTCATCCGACCGTTGAGGCTTGCCGCGCGTCGCGTTGACCGGTCCTGTCCGGGCGCTTACCGTCGAAGGAGGTAAATCGCCACGGTGTGATTCACGGTCTGGGGCCGGACCGTGGCGGTTGATCTCCGGCGGGTCCCGCTCCTGGGACCGTCCGGCTGTCATTCGCCGGCCACCAGGTCGGGCGAGGGGAGGCTTGCGTGGTCGAGGCTGGTTCCGAGAAGCAGCCTGTTGAGGTCGCGGCTGGCGAGCAGGGTGAGCTGTTCCCCGACGACTCGCTGCCGGACGAGCTGGTGGGTTACCGCGGCCCGGCCGCGTGCCAGATCGCCGGCATCACCTACCGCCAGCTCGACTACTGGGCCCGGACGAAGCTGGTCGCACCCAGCATCCGCACGGCGCACGGCTCCGGCTCGCAGCGGCTGTACTCGTTCAAGGACATCCTGGTCCTCAAGGTCGTCAAGCGACTGCTGGACACCGGGGTCTCCCTGCAGAACATCCGGGTCGCCGTCGACCACCTGCGCGTCCGCGGAGTCCGCGACCTCGCGCGCGTGACCCTGTTCTCCGACGGCACCACCGTCTACGAGTGCACCTCGCCGGAGGAGATCGTCGACCTGCTCCAGGGCGGCCAGGGCGTCTTCGGCATCGCGGTCAGCGGCGCCATGCAGGAAATCAGCGGCACCATCCACGAGTTCCCGGCCGAACGCGCCGACGGCGGCATCGTCGAGCAGCACGAGCCGGACGAACTGACCCAGCGCCGCAACGCCCGCCGGACCGGATGATCACCGCTGCGGCGGACGGAGTAAGGTTCACCCCGCGGTCGACGAATCCGCGCGGGAGAGTCCGAGCCACACCTTGAGCTCGGCGCCGAAGGAGCAAGTCCTCCCCGGAACCTCTCAGGCACCCTGGACCGCGCGGACGAGACGCCTCTGGAAAGCGGGTCGTCAGGACACAGCTTGACGACCCCGCCGACGGTGCAAGCCCGGCTCAACCTCGGGCGAAACTCTCAGGCGCCCTACGGGTACGGACAGAGTGGGGAGGGTTTCCTCCGGGTTCGGGTGGACCCTGCTCGCGCAGAGCGCTCGCCTGAACCCTCCGCGGTGTTTGCGGGGGTGCAACCCCCGCACCCCGCCCGGCGGGCTCCGCCCCGGACCCCCCGCCGTGGTCACCTTCGCGTTTACAGTCGGGTTGGGTAGACACCGCCGTTCGGAGGAGGCCATCGTGGACTTGTCGCTCGCCTCGCTGGAACAGGGCATCCCCTTCGCCGACCGGCACATCGGGCCCGGGCCGGACGAACTCCGCCGGATCCTCGACGTCGTCGGCGTCGCTTCTCTCGACGAGCTCTCCGAGCGTGCTGTTCCCGAGTCGCTGCGCGCCTCCGCCGGCCCGCTCGAACTTCCCCCGGCCGCCACCGAAGCCCAGGCCCTCGCCGAACTCCGCGAGCTCGCCGCGCGGAACCGGCCGATGACCCAGATGATCGGCCTCGGCTACCACGACACCGTCACCCCGCCCGTGATCCGCCGCAACGTGCTCGAGAACCCCGCCTGGTACACCGCGTACACGCCCTACCAGCCCGAGATCTCGCAAGGCCGGCTCGAAGCCCTGCTCACCTTCCAGACCATGGTCGCCGACCTGACCGGGCTACCCGTCGCGAACGCCTCCCTGCTCGACGAGGCCACCGCCGCGGCCGAGGCCATGACACTCGTGCGGCGGGCCGGGAAGACCGCCTCGAACCGGTTCGTCGTCGACCGGGACACCCTGCCGCAGACACTCGCCGTGCTCCGCACCCGCGCCGAACCCCTCGGCATCGAACTGGTCGTCGAAGACCTGTCCCAGGGGCTGACCGGACTCGGCCTCGGCGGCGACTTCTTCGGGATCCTGCTGTCCTGCCCCGGCGCGTCGGGCGCGGTGCGCGAGCTGGACCTCACCATCGCCGACGCGAAGAAGCACGGCGCGGCGGTCATCGTCGCCGCCGACCCCCTCGCGCTGACCATCCTGCGCCCACCGGGCGAACTCGGCGCCGACGTCGCCGTCGGGTCGACGCAGCGCTTCGGCGTCCCGCTCGGCTTCGGCGGCCCGCACGCGGGCTACCTCGCGGTCCGGAAGGGCCTGGAACGGCAGCTGCCGGGCCGGCTGGTCGGCGTCTCGAAGGACGCCGACGGCGCACCCGCGTACCGGCTCGCCCTGCAGACCCGCGAGCAGCACATCCGCCGCGAGAAGGCGACGTCGAACATCTGCACCGCGCAGGTCCTGCTGGCGGTGATGGCGTCGATGTACGCGGTGTACCACGGACCCGACGGACTGCGCGGGATCGCGCTGCGCGCCCACCGGATGGCCACCGTGCTCGCGGCCGGTCTCTGCGAGGGCGGCGTGGGCGTCGTCCACGGCGAGTTCTTCGACACCGTCACCGCGGCGGTGCCGGGCCGGGCGGACACGGTCGTCGCGGCGGCCCGCGACCTCGGCGTGAACCTGCGGCGGATCGACGGCGACCACGTCGGCGTCGCCTGCGACGAGACGACCACCCGCGAACACCTTTCCCTGGTGTGGAAGGCGTTCGGCGTCTCGGTGTCCGATGTGGATGGTCTCGACGCGGACACGGCGGACGCGCTCCCGGCGCCGCTGCGGCGCACCAGCGCGTTCCTCACCCACCCGGTGTTCCACGCCCACCGCTCGGAAACCGCACTGCTGCGCTACCTGCGGCAGCTCGCGGACAAGGACGTCGCGCTCGACCGCAGCATGATCCCGCTCGGATCGTGCACCATGAAGCTCAACGCCACCGCCGAGATGGAACCCATCACCTGGCCCGAGTTCGCCGGGCTGCACCCGTTCGCGCCCGCCGAGGACGCGGCCGGCCTCCTCGAGGTGGTCGCCGACCTGGGTGCCTGGCTCGCGCGGATCACCGGCTACGACACGGTTTCGCTGCAACCCAACGCGGGCAGCCAGGGCGAGTTCGCCGGGCTGCTGGCCATCCGCGCCTACCACCGTTCACGTGGCGAGGGCGAGCGCGACGTCTGCCTCATCCCGGCGAGCGCACACGGCACGAACGCGGCGAGCGCCGTGATGGCCGGCATGCAGGTGGTCGTCGTCCGTTGCGACGACGAAGGCAACATCGACGTCGCGCACCTGCGGTCCACTGTGGACGACCACGGCGCCGACCTGGCCGCGATCATGATCACCTACCCCTCCACGCACGGGGTCTACGAAGACACCGTCGGCGAGGTGTGCGCGCTGGTGCACGACGCGGGCGGGCAGGTGTACGTCGACGGCGCCAACCTGAACGCGCTCATCGGCGTGGCCCAGTACGGCCGGTTCGGCGCCGACGTCTCGCACCTCAACCTGCACAAGACGTTCTGCATCCCGCACGGCGGTGGCGGACCCGGCGTCGGCCCGATCGGGGTCCGCGCCCACCTGGCGCCGTTCCTGCCGAACCACCCGCTGCAGCCGGCCGCCGGCCCGGAGACGGGCGTCGGCCCGGTCAGCGCGGCGCCCTGGGGCAGTGCGTCGATCCTGCCGATTTCGTGGGCCTACATCCGGATGATGGGCGCGGACGGCCTGCGCCGGGCGACCCTCGTGGCGGTGGCCAACGCCAACTACGTCGCGCGGCGGCTCGGGGACCACTACCCGGTGCTGTACGCGGGGCGCGAAGGGCTCGTCGCGCACGAGTGCGTCCTCGACCTGCGGCCACTGACGAAGGCGACCGGCGTGACGGTCGACGACGTCGCGAAGCGGCTGGCGGACTACGGGCTCCACGCTCCGACGATGTCGTTCCCGGTCGCGGGCACGCTGATGGTGGAGCCCACCGAGAGCGAGGACCTGGTCGAGCTGGACCGGTTCTGCGCCGCGATGATCGCCATCCGCGCCGAGATCGACCGGATCGCCTCGGGCGAGTGGTCCCTGGCGGACTCTCCGCTGCGGCACGCCCCGCACACGGCGCGCTGCCTGGCGGGCGACTGGGACCGGCCGTACAGCCGCGAGACGGCCGTGTTCCCGGGCGGCACCGGCGCGGCCAAGATCTGGCCCCCGGTCCGCCGCATCGACGGCGCGGCGGGGGACCGGCACCTGGTCTGTTCGTGCCCGCCCCCGGAAGCCTTCGCCCAGCGGTCGTGAGTGCGTAACAGTGTTCTAACACTGTTACGCACTCACGACCCCGTGTCGGCCAGGTGGACCATCAGCTCGGTCCGGCTCGCCAGGCCGAGCTTGCGGTAGATCTGCTGGAGGTGCTTCTGCACCGTCCGCGGGCTCACCCAGCCGCCGGGCGATCTCGCGGTCGGGCGCCGCCCGCGCGACGAGGTGCGCCACCTCCTGCTCGCGGGGCGTCAGCCCGGGCACCGTCACCGTGGCCGGCCGGACCGCCGGCCGCTCTTCCCGGGCGAACGCCTGGGCCAGGTGGGGTGCGAGCAGTGCGACCAGCTCGTGGTCCCGGGCCGGGACCGGCTGAGTGTCAGGACGCGGCCGACACGGTCGGGGCCCCGGCCGGCGAAGCCAGCAGCAGCGCCGGAACGGTGAAGAGTCGTTTCATGGTGGGCCTTCCTCCCCTGTGCTTCATGACCCCTCAAGAACACCGACCACCGGGGCAGGCGGCCATACGCAGTGTGCGTACGTCGGGCCGAGCCCGCACAGGAACGGGAGGTAGGTTGACGCCATGGCGAGTGGGCACGGTCCTGATCGGACGTCCGTGGTCGTGACCGGCGGCAGCGGCTTCATCGGCCGGGCCGTCGTGCGCGCCCTCCGCGACCGGGACGTCCCGGTCACCGTCGCGGACCGGGTCCCGTTCCCCGACGACGCCGAGGGCGTCCGCGTGGTGACCGGCAACCTGCGTGACGCGGCCGTCCGCGAGGAAGCCGTGACGCCGGAGACTGCCGGCATCGTGCACCTCGCCGCGCTGACATCGGTGCTGAAGTCGGTTGAGCTGCCCGAAGACACCTTCGCCGACAACGTGCTGGTGACCCAGGAACTGCTGGAGCTGGCGCGCCGGCGCGAAGTGCCCCGGTTCCTGCTCGCCTCGACCAACGCGGTGATCGGCAACGTCGGCACCGCGACGATCACCCCGGACCTGCCGCTGCGGCCGCTGACGCCCTACGGCGCCACCAAGGCGGCGTGCGAAATGCTGCTCTCGGGCTACGCCGGCGCGTACGGCATGACGACGTGTGCGTTGCGGTTCACCAACGTCTACGGCCCGGGAATGTCCCACAAGGACAGTTTCGTGCCGCGCATGATGCGTGCCGCGCTGACCGGCACCGGCGTCAAGGTCTACGGCGACGGCCGCCAGCGCCGCGATCTCGTGCACGTCGACGACGTCGTCCGCGCGATCCTGCTGGCCCTCGACAGCGGCCACACCGGCCGCGCGATCGTCGGCGCCGGGCGCTCGGTTTCCGTGCTGGAGATGGTCGAGGCCGTGCGCGAGGTGACCGGCGCCGAGCTGCCGGTCGAGCACGTCGAGGCGCCGGCGGGGGAGATGCCCGCAGTGGTCGTCGACGTCTCGGCGAGCGCGGCGACGATCGGCTACGAGCCGTCCGTGTCGCTGACCGACGGCCTGGCCACGGCGTGGAAGTACTTCTCCGGGCTCGACCGTCCAAACGCGACACTATGACGGCGTTCGCCCGGCGGCACTGGCTGCTGCTCCTGCTCCTCGTCCCGGCGATCACGCTCCGGGTGCTGACCTGGCTGGCCTACCGGCCCGCGCTGCTGTACATCGATTCGTTCCGCTACATCGACAACCTGCACGCGCTGCGCGCCGACCAGTTGAACCCGATCGGCTACGACCTCGTGCTGCGTCCGCTGCTGGCGGTCGGCGGGCTGGCCTGGGTCGCGGCCGTCCAGCACGTCGGCGGGCTCCTGATCGCCGTCGGCCTGTACGCGCTGGTACTGCGCCTCGGCGGCCGGCCGTGGGTCGGCGCGCTCGCCGCGGTGCCGGTGCTGCTCGACGCTTACCAGCTGCAGATCGAGCAGAACATCATGTCCGAGGTGGTCTTCGAGGCCGTCCTGCTCGGGCTGCTGTGGCTGCTGCTCGGCTGGGGCACGCCGGGCTGGAAACGCGCCGGCGTCGCCGGGCTGCTGCTCGGCTTCGGCGTGCTGACGCGGCTGGTCGGGATCTCCGTCGCCCTGCCCCTGCTGGTGTTCCTGGTCGTCGCCGGGGGAGCGTGGCGGCGGTGGGTGGGCTGGCGCCGGGCGGGGGCGGGCCTGCTGGGCCTGCTCGTCGTGCTCGTGCCCTATTCGGCGCGGGTGCACGCGGAGACGGGCAAGTGGGGGCTGACCGGGCCGTCCGGGAACATGCTCTACGGCCGCACCGCCGCCGTCGCCGACTGCGCGAACCTCCACCTCGACCCGGTGCTGCAGGTGTTCTGCCCGACCGAGCCGCGCGAGAACCGGCTCGTGGACAACTACACCCACGCCGACCTCGACCCCAACTGGCCGGGCCCGCTGCCGCCGGGCGCGGACAAGGCCGCGCTGGCACACGAGTTCGCCGTCGACGTCCTGAAGGAGCAGCCCGGCGACGTCGCGGAAGCGGTGCTGAAGGACTTCGCCAAGAGCTTCGCCTGGACCCGCGAGCAGGACCCGACCGACGTCCCCCTGGACCGGTGGCAGTTCCAGCTCACCTACCCGCAGTGGGCCGACCAGTCGCTGATCGACCTGGTCACCCAGCAGAACGACGGTGTCGTCGCGAGCGTCGACCAGCCGCTGGCCAGGATCGTGCGCGACTACCAGCTCGGCGGCGGCTACGTGCCGGGCGTGATGCTCGGCATCGGCGCGTTGCTGGGCCTGCTGACGGTGTTCCGCCGCAAGAAGCCGCTGGACCGGGCGCAGGCGGGGGCGCTGCTGGCGGCGTCGAGCGGCCTGATCCTGCTCTTCGCCTCCGCGGTGTTCCAGTTCTCCTGGCGCTACCAGATCCCGGCGCTGGTGCTCCTCCCGGTGGCCGGCGCGCTCGGCTTCACCACCCTGACGTCGGCCAGCCGGAAACGCCTCGCCGCGTTCCCCGACGACGTCGACCAGGGCGCCCTCGACGACTTCCGCGGCCGTCACCCCGGCCTGGAACTGGCCCCGCTGACCGTCGTGATCGCGGCGTACAACGAGGCCGGCGGCATCGGCGAAGTCCTGGAGAAGATGCCGGACGAGTGCCTCGGCATGCGGGTCGACGTGCTCGTCGTGGTCGACGGCGGCACCGACGACACCGCGGCGATCGCCGAAGAGCACGGTGCGCACGTCTGCGTCGCGCCCCGCAACCGCGGCCAGGGCGCTGCCCTGCGCCTGGGCTACCACCTCGCGGCCGAAGCCGGTGCCGAGTACGTCGTGACGACCGACGCCGACGGCCAGTACGACAACAGCGAGCTGGAAGCCCTGGTCAGGCCGGTCGTCGAGGGCACCGCGGACTTCGTCACCGGCTCCCGCCGGCTGGGTCACGAAGAGGCCGACAGCCGCGTCCGGTGGCTGGGCGTGCGCGTGTTCGCCGCCCTGGCCTCGGTACTGACCGGCCGGCGGATCACCGACACGTCGTTCGGCTTCCGCGCGATGCGGGCGGACCTGGCCTGCTCGGTTCCGCTCAACGAACCGCAGTACCAGTCGTCGGAGCTGATGCTCGGCGTGACCGCGCGCGGCGCCCGGGTCGTCGAGCTGCCGATGAGCATGCGGCTGCGCAAGGCGGGCAAGAGCAAGAAGGGCGGCAGTGTCGTCTACGGCGCCAACTACGCCCGGGTCATGACGGGGACGTGGTGGCGGGGGTACGTGCTGCGCCGCGGCCGAACACGAGCCGGTCGAGCAGGGTGAACTTCACGACGAACACCAGCGCGTAACTGGCCACGTACGCTCCGTCGACGAGCACGACCCACCAGAAGTGCGGCAGGTCCAGCGGCGTCAGCAGGGAGCCGGCCAGCGTCGTGAGGCCGACCGACGCGAGCCCGCCGAGGCCGATGACGACGAGGTAGGGCAGCAGTTCGCGGCGCAGGCGCGGGCGCCCGGTGCGGCCCCACACCCAGCGGCGGGTGACCACGAAGTTGAGCACCGCGCCGGCCGCCCAGGCCAGCGTGCTCGCCAGGGCCGCGGCGCCGCCGGTGGCCAGGACCGCGAGCAGCACGACCTGGCTGACGACCGTGGCCGCGACGGACGTCGCCGCGGCGCGCGCCAGCCGGGCCCAGCCGCGGCGGCGGGTTTCGTCCGTTGTGCGGGGCCGCACACCGTTGGTTACGGTCGTCATGCCCCCATCCTCCCCGCGGGCCCGGGGCGCCGCCGTCCGGGTCCCCTACGCATAGGAGATTCACAGCTATTTGCCAGGTCCTCATCAGCAGGTGATCGATAGCTTTCTTCGGGGGTTCCGGGTGGCGGAGCCCCGGTTTCAGCAGCGTCGGGTTCTTGCAAGCCTCTGCTCGTTCGTCGGATCGGCATGCTTGTGGCGTAAACGAGCAGGAAAGGCGGCACAATGCGAGTGCTGGTTCTCGGCGGTGACGGATATCTGGGCTGGCCGACCGCGTTGCACTTATCGGACAAAGGCCACGAGGTAGCCGTTCTCGACAATTTCGCCCGCCGCGGCTACGACGCCGAACTCGGTGTCGAAAGCCTCGTCCCGATCGAATCCCTGGCCGACCGGATCGCCGCGTGGCAGGAGGTCTCCGGGCGCACGATCGGCAGCTACGAGGGCGACCTGCTGGACGCGGAGTTCCTGTTCGGCGCGGTGCGCGACTTCGCGCCCGACGCGATCGTCCACTACGCCGAGCAGCGGTCGGCGCCGTACTCGATGATCGACCGCGAGCACGCGGTGTACACGCAGCACAACAATGTGATCGGGAACCTGAACCTGCTGTACGCGATCGCGGAGATCGACCCGGCGATCCATCTGGTCAAACTGGGCACGATGGGCGAATACGGCACGCCGAACGTCGACATCGAAGAAGGCTGGCTGGATCTGGAGCACAACGGGCGCTCCGACCGGGTGCTGTTCCCGAAGCGGCCCGGGTCGTTCTACCACCTGACCAAGGTCCACGATTCGCACAACATCGAATTCACCTGCCGCGCGTGGGGGCTGCGCGCGACGGACCTGAACCAGGGCGTCGTGTACGGCCAGCAGACGCCGCAGACGGCGCTCGACCCGCGGCTGGCGACCCGCTTCGACTACGACGCGGTGTTCGGCACCGTGCTGAACCGGTTCGTCATCCAGGCGGTGCTCGGCCAGCCGCTGACCGTGTACGGCAAGGGTGCCCAGACGCGCGGCCTGATCGACATCCGCGACACCGTCGAATGCATCCGGCTCGCCGTGGAGAACCCGGCCGAGGCGGGGGAGTTCCGCGTCTTCAACCAGATGACCGAGAGCATGTCGGTGGCCGGGATCGCCGACCTCGTCGCCGACCGGTTCCCCGGGCCGGTGCAGATCGAGCAGCTGGAGAACCCGCGCACCGAGACGCCGGAGCACTACTACAACGTGAAGCACACCGGGCTGGTCGGGCTGGGGCTGGAGCCGCACCTGCTCTCGGACACGCTGATCGAGTCGATGTTCGACATCGTGGGGGCCAACAAGCACCGGGTGAACCCGGAGAAGCTACGCCCGACCGTGCGCTGGCGGGGCGCGCTGAAGGGCTAGCGGTGCGGGTGGCGTGCGGGCTCCCCTGCCCGGGAGCCCGCACGCCGCGTTTCAGCCCGGCAGCTTGTCCAGGAAGCCGTGCACCTTGGCGATCTTCCCGTCCTCGAGCTCGACGACGTCGAACCCGATGGCGACCGGCTCGGCGCCGGCCGTGCCGAGGTACCACTGGAACCGCGCGAGGTCGTGGTGCGCGTCGGGCTCGGCGGGCAGGCTGAAACCCAGTCCGGCGAACTGCTGCTGCGCCCCGCCGATGAACTGGTCGATCCCGTCGTGCCCGGTGACGGCCCCGAGCGGGTCGGTGTAGCCGGCGCCGTCGGTGAAGACGTCGGCGATGAGGGCCCGCCGCTTGTCGTCGTCGGTCTCGTTCCAGACGGCGATGTACTGCTCGACGATGCCGCGAACGTCGGTCATGGTGGTTCCTTTCGTTGGGGGACAACGGGTTGTCGTCGTCCTGCGCTGAGACCGACTTTGGCGGACGAGCGGCGGCCCGTCGATTACGCGCGAGGTAATGCGGCGGCGGCGAGCGGGCCGGGCGCGGGCATTACCCCCGAAGTAATGGCAACGACCCGGTGATCGTCGTAGCGTCGCTCGCGTGACGACTACGGTGCAGGCCGGGCGACAGCGGCCCGTCGGGGAACTGCTGCGGGAATGGCGCGACCGGCGCCGGATCAGCCAGCTGGACCTCGCGATCTCGGCGGACATCTCCACCCGCCACCTCAGCTTCGTGGAAACCGGGCGCTCCCGGCCGAGCCGGGACATGGTGCTGCGCCTCGGCGAGCACCTCGACGTGCCGTTGCGCGAGCGCAACCGGCTGCTGCTCGCCGCCGGGTTCGCGCCCGCCTACACCGAGAACGCGCTGGGAGACCCCGGGATGACCGCCGTCCGCGAGGCCGTCCGGCAGCTGCTCGCGAGCCACGAGCCCTACCCGGCCGCCGTCGTCGACCGGAACTGGAACCTCGTCGACGCCAACACCGCCACCGGCCTGTTCGTCGCCGGGATCCCGCCCGAGCTGACCACCAACGTCCTGCGCGCGACCCTGCACCCCGACGGCATGGCCCCGCACGTCCTCAACCTGGGCGAGTGGCGCGCCCACCTGCTCGGCCGGCTCCGCCGCCAGGTGAGCCAGACCGCGGACCCCGGGCTCACCGACCTCCTGGACGAGCTGCGCGGCTACCCGTGCGACCAGCCGGTGCCCGAGGTGGAGGTCCCTGGACCGGGTGACATCTTCGTGCCGCTGAAGTTCCGCCACGAGGGCACCGACCTGACGTTCTTCAGCACGGTGGCCACGTTCGGCACGCCCCTGGACGTCACGGTCGCGGAACTGGTGATCGAGTCGTTCTTCCCGGCCGACCCGGCGACGGCCGGATACCTGCGCGAGCGGGCCGCGACGGTGGAATGATGGAGGACACCCGCGCAGCATCCGACGTGAGGATCACCGGTAGATGGCCGTCCCGCCTTCGCTCGCCCTGTCCGACGGAGTCCGCATCCCCCAGCTGCTGTTCGGTGTCGCGGGACTGACCGCGGCCGAAACCGGCCGGGCCGTCCGCGTCGCCCTCGACATCGGCTACCGGGGCTTCGACACCGCGCCGGGAACCGAGGCCGCGGCCGGCGAGGCGCTCGCCGGAGTGCCCCGCGAAGAGCTGTTCGTCAGCTTCAAGGTGCCTGCCCAGGGCTACGACGCCGCCCGCCGGGCCGCCGACCAGGCACTGACCGCGCTCCGGCTCGAACGGGCCGACCTGTGCCTGCTGGACGGCACGAAAGGCGCGTTCACCGACACCTGGCGGGCCCTGAGCCGGCTTCGCGCCGAAGGCCACGTCCGCGCGGTCGGCGTCGCCGGGTTCGGCGTCTCGGAGCTGCGCCGGCTGATCGACGCCACCGGCGCCGTCCCGGTGCTGAACCAGGTCGAGCTGCACCCGTGGCTGCAGCAGCTCCCGCTGCGCGAGTTCCACGCCGAGCGCGGCATCGTGACCGCCGCGACGAGCCCGGCCGCGAACGCCGGCCTGCTGGCCGACGAGACGGTCACCGCGCTCGCGGCGAAGTACGGCAAGACCCCGGCGCAGATCGTGCTGCGGTGGCACCTGCAGGTCGGCACGGTCGCCGTGGCGGCCTCGGCCACGACGACCCGGACCCGCGAGAACTTCGGGATCTTCGACTTCGAGCTGGCCGACGACGACCTCGCCGTGGTGGCCGAGCTCGACAACGGCACGCGCGTCTAGGCGGTCTTGATCCCGGCGGCGGCGAAGTCGGCCTGCTGGGGCGGCTGCTCGAGGTACTCCCGGAAGGTCTGGGCCGCGCGGAGCACGGTGTCGTCGATGCCCTGCCCGGTGAGCCCGATGAACGGGTAGTCCGCCGACCGCGCGCTCGCCACCGACTGGGCGGGGGAGCCGATCATCTCGGGTTTCTTGGTGGTGAGCTCGCTGACCCAGTACGACGATTCGGGCAGCCAGGCGGCCGGGAGCCCGCCGATCGCGTCGAGGTTCGTCCGGCCGACCAGCGCGTCGAGCACCTGCGCGGAGGGCTTGGCCTCGACCGTCACGTGCACGCACTGGCCGTGGACGACGGTCGCGGCCTGGTTCCAGCGGTCGGCAGCGGCGGTGACGGGTTTCTGCACGCTCGGCGTGACGAGGATCCGCATTTGGGACGTGCCCCCGGAACAGCTGGCCGCCTGCGCCTCGGCGCGGCTGTTGAGCTCGCTGTCGGCCCAGTTCCAGCCGATCACGCCGAGCCCGATCAGGGCGGCGAGCACGGCACAGGCGATCGGCCAGGTGGCGATCCGGCGCCGGGGGGCTTTCTTGCCGACGATCCGGTGCGACCCGGTAGCCTCGCCTTTGCCGAGGGTCCGGTGCGAGCCGGTGGTCTCGCTCTTGCCGGAGGGCGCGGTGGTGTCGCTGCGGCCGGGGACGCGCCGGCGGCCGGGGTTCTCGTCGTCGGCGGCTTCGCGGTGACGTCGGCCGCGGCGCGAGGTGGTTTCGCTGTCGGTGGCTTCTTCACGCTCGAGAGTGCGGTGGGAGCCGGTGTTTTCGCCCCGGCCGACGGCCCGGAAGGCTCCGGACGGCTCGTTGCGGGCGGTGATCGGGTAGTCGCCGGAGGTGTCGTCGTGCCGGGTGATGACTTCGGTCCGCTCGGCCGCGGACTCCTCCCGGCGCACGGCCGGGGCGGCTTTGCCTCGGCGGCGGCCGCCGCCGGTGCCAGGGTAAGAACCGGAAGACTCACCACGACGGGCGGTGGGGGACGAGTCCCCGCGGCCGACGGTGGGGTAGGAGCCGGAAGCCTCACCGCGGCGAGCGGCAGTGGAGGGCCCACCGGGCCCCGCGACGGGGTGGGCGCCGGAAGAATCGCCGAGGCCGGCGACGGGGTAGGAACCCGAGGTTTCACCGCGGCGGGCAGCGGGAGACGACTCACCGCGCCCCGCGACGGGGTAGGAGCCGGAGGTCTCGCTGCGGCCGGTGACGGGATAGGAGCCTGAAGTTTCACCGCGGCGGGCGGCGGGGGACGACTCACCGCGCCCAGCGACGGGGTAGGAACCGGAAGTCTCGCCGTGCCCGGCGACGGGATAGGAGCCGGAGGACTCGCCGCCCCCGGAAACGAAGTAACCCGACGATTCACCGCGCCCGGCCGCGCCGCGGCCGGCGATCCCGAACGCCTCGGAGATGGAACTGCGCTTCGGGGTCCGGGACGCGCCCTGGCCGGCGACCGGGTACGCGCCCGAGGCCTCACCACGTCCCGCGGCGCGGGAAGAGCCCGCGGCCTCACCCGGGTGCGGGCGGCGTCCGCCCGGCGCCCCGGCACGGTCCTGAGGGTGCGGCACGGGCTCGTCGTCCCGGGTGTGTCGCCCCATCGTCGTCCTTTCGGCGTCTGCGCATGTCAAGCACGCGCTGCGATGCAATGAAACCGTTATCACCCTAACAGGTGAGTATCAGTGAGAGAATAATCTGACTCACAGTGGCGCGTACTCAGGGTGCTGCGCTGACCAGGCGATGGCAGTGCGCGATCAGCCGGGCACGCACCGGTGCCGCCCGCCGGGCGAAGTCACCCTGGGCCCGGGCGTACTCCGCCCGTCCCTCGGCCGTCTCGATCCGCACCGGCGGGTAGCCGAGCGCCGCCAGGTCGTACGGGCTCGCCCGCATGTCCAGCGTCCGGATCTCGGCGGCCAGCTCGAAAGCGTCCGCCACGAGCTCGGCGGGCACGAACGGATCGAGCTTGTAAGCCCATTTGAACAGATCCATGTTCGCGTGCAGGCACCCCGGCTGCTCGAGTGCGACCTGCGTCTCCCGGGACGGCGTCAGCCCGTTCCTGGGCCGGGCGCCGTCGGTGAAGAACCGGAACGCGTCGAAGTGCCCGCACCGGATGTCCGAGGACTCCACGACGGCGTCGGTGCCCGCCGAGCCCAGCCGGAGCGGGACCTGGTTGTGCCGCACCGAGTCGGCCGGCTCGCGGTAGACCATCGCCCACTCGTGCAGCCCGAAGCAGCTCAGCCGCGGCGCGCGGGACGCCGTCGCGGTCAGCAGGCCGAGGACGAACTCGGCCGTCCGCGCCTTGCCTTCGGTGAAGCCCCCCGGGTCGAGGACCACGCCGTCGGCGGTCTCGACGTACCCCTTGCGGTCCAGGAAGCGCCGCGCCGCGGGTCCGGCGAGCGCGACGCCGGGCCCGGGCTGCCACCGCTCGAGGTGCGACGGCCGGTACGAGTAGTAGGTGAACAGGAAGTCCAGCACCGGGTGCTTCTCGCCCCGCGAGCGCCGCTCCTGGTGCGGGACCGTCCACCGCCGCATCCGCTCGACGTGCGCCGCCTCCCGGGCCAGCCAGTCCGGTTCGGCGAGCACGTCGACGGCGGTCATGCGCCCACGTGGGTTCCGTCGCGCACCGTGCCCACGTACTCCTCGACGAGGTCCTCGAGCGCGACGACCCCGACGGCCTTCCCGTCGACGTCCAGCGCCCGCGCCAGGTGGCTGCCTTCCTTGCGCATGGCCGAAAGCGCGACGTCGAGGCGGGCGTCGGCCCGCAGCTCGGTGAGGGGGCGCGTCTTCGCGTCGGGCACGATCGTCGCCGGGTCGTGACCGGCCAGCTCGAGGACGTCCTTGACGTGGATGTAGCCGGTCAGCCGCCCGTCGTCGGTGCACACCGGGAACCGCGAGAAGCCGGTGGAGGAAACCGCCTGCTCGACGTCGCCGACGGTCGGCCCGCAGGGCAGGGTCGTCAGCTCGGCGGTGGGGACCAGCACGTCGGCCACCGTCTTCTGCACCGACGACAGCGTCTGGGTGAGCCGCCGGTGCTCGGACTGGTCGATCAGGCCTTCCCGCCGCGACTCGCTGAGCAGCTCGGCCAGCTCGTCGGAGGTGTAGGCCGTCTCGAGCTCGTCCTTCGGCTCGACCTTCACCGCGCGCAGCAGCGAGTTGGCGACGAAGTTCAGCAGCCAGATGAACGGGTTGGCGATCTTGACCCACCCGACGTGCACCGGCACCAGCCACAGCGCGAGCCGCTCGGGCTCGGCGATCGCGAGGTTCTTCGGCACCATTTCGCCGATCAGGACGTGCAGCACGGTGATGATCGCCAGCGCGATGGCGAACGAGACCGCGTGCAGCAGTGTCTCGGGCAGGCCCAGCAGGTCGAAGAACGCCGAGAGCCGGTGCGCGATCGCGGGCTCGCCGAGGCGGCCGAGCAGCAGGGAGCAGATGGTGATGCCCAGCTGCGCGCCGGCGAGCATGAGCGACACGTGCTTGCTCGCGTTGATCACGATCTTCGCGCGCGTCTTGCCCTGCTCCAGCAACGCTTCGAGCCTGTCCCGCCGCGAGGAGATCAGCGTGAACTCCGCGCCGACGAAGAAGGCGTTGGTCAGCAGCAGGACCACGACCAGGGCGATGTTCAGCCAGTCGCTCACGAGGTCACCTCGGCTTCCGCCGCCGCCCGGACCGGGGCGACTTCGACCTCGGCGATCCGGCGCTTGTCCATCGTGGTGACGGTGAGCCGCCAGCCGTCGACCTCGGCGGCGTCACCCTCGGCGGGGATCTTGCCCAGCCGCTCGAGGATCAGCCCGGCGATGGTCTCGTAGTCGCCGTCCGGCATCCGGAACCCGGTGACGTCGGTGACCTCGTCGGCGCGCAGCTGCCCGGACACCAGCCAGCTGTCGGTGCCGACCTGCTGCGCCGCCGGCGCCTCGCGGTCGTCGTGCTCGTCGCGGACGTCGCCGATGATCTCCTCGACGACGTCTTCCAGGGTCACGAGGCCGGCCGTGCCGCCGTACTCGTCGACGACGATCGCCAGCTGGAAGCGGGAGTCGCGCAGCCGGTCGAGCAGGTCGTCGCCGGGGAGGGACTCGGGAACCGTCGGCACCGGCCGCATGACCGAGCCGATCGGCACGGCGGCCCGGTCCGCCGCGGGGACGGCGAAAGCCTGCTTGACGTGCACGGCGCCGCGGACGTCGTCGAGGTCCTCGGCGTGCACCGGGAAGCGGGAGAACCCGGTGCGGCGCGAGAGGTCGATGAGGTCCTCGATGGTGTCGCCGGTCGCGAGCGATTCGAGCTGCACGCGCGGGGTCATGAGCTCCTCCGCGGTGCGCTCGCCGAACCGCAGCGAGCGGTCCAGCAGCTCCGCGGTCGACGTGTCGAGCGTGCCGCTTTCGGCGCTGGACCGCACGATCGAGCCCAGCTCCTGCGGCGAGCGCGCGGACCGCAGCTCCTCCTGGGGCTCGACGCCGAACTTGCGCACGAGGAAGTTCGCGCTGTTGTTCATCAGCGTGATGAGCCACCGGAAGAGCGCCGAGAACCGCGAGTGGTAGCCGGCCACGGCGCGTGCGGTCGGCAGCGGCCGGGCGATGGCGAGGTTCTTCGGCACCATTTCGCCGAGGATCATCGACAGCGAGGTGGCGATGATCAGGGCGAGCACGATCGACGCCCCGGACGCGAACCCCTCCGGGAGCCCGACGCCGGTGAGCAGCGGCCGGACGAGCTCGCCGATGAGCGGCTCGGCCAGGTACCCGGTGACCAGCGTGGTGAGCGTGATCGCGACCTGGGCGCCGGAGAGCTGGAAGGACAGCGTCCGGTGTGCCTTCTGGACGGTCAGCGACCGGCGGTCGCCGACCTGGCGGACGTTGGCGTCGACGGTGCTGCGCTCGAGCGCGGTCAGCGAGAACTCGGCCGCGACGGCCAGCCCGGTGCCGGCGGTCAGCAGCACGAAGAGGAGGACGCCGAGCACGGCGAAGAGGATCTGGATCATTCCGCGCCCGCCCGGGCGGCGGGGGATGAACCTATCGGACAGCCGGGTCGGTCACCCGGCTCGGTACTGTCACCAGGTGACTGCGCTGCGCGCACGAAACGGTCACTCCCAGCAGGAAATCGGCGTGTACTGCGAATATGCGGACAATCTTAACGTGTCCCCGGCGCTGCCCGCCGGAATATCGGTGTGTCGGCGCGCTCACCTCGGCGGGTGGTTCACCGCGGTTGCCGCCCGAGCAGGGCCACGAGCCGCGCGGCCGGCCCCGCGCCGCGGGGGACCGGGACCGGCGGGTCGAAGATGCCGAGCCCCTGCCACTCGTCCACCCACGGCCGGACGACGTCGAGGAGCCGCTCGGCGAGGTCCTCGGTCACCGGGCAGGGGAGACCCAGCGCCGTCGCGAGGTCCCACGAGTGCACGGCCGCGTCGATCGTCATCTGCCAGCCGTACTCGCGGGCGGGGAGCAGCCCCGCCGACACGTGCACCGCGCGTTCGAGCACGCCGTCGTCGAGGAAGGCTTCGCGGGCGGCTTCGGCGGCCGCGTCCCAGGCGGCCACCGGGTCGCCGCCGAGGACGTCGCCGTCGAAGCGGTCGCCCACGTCGTCCAGAGTGGCGCCGGCCAGCAGCGAAGGCGCCCAGAGCTGCTCGGCGACGAGGTGGTTCACGAGATCGCGGACGGTCCAGTCGGTGCACGGCGTCCGGTGGCCCCAGTCGGCGTCGCCGGCGGCGTGTACCGCGTCGCCGAAGGCCCGCAACGCGTGGCCATGCGCCTCGAGAAGATCCACGCGGGCCATTTGACCACGCCGGATCAGGCGGTGCCCGGCCGGTGCCGCCGCACGGTCTCCTCGACGAGGTCGAGCACCGGGCCGAGGCCGGCGGCCGGCAGGCCCATGGCCAGGTGCGAGACCAGGCCTTCGAGGACGAGCTCCAGGAACGCGGTGAGGACGTCGACGTCGACGTCGTCGCGCAGGATCCCGGCCTCACGCTGGCGCAGCAGGCGCAGGCGGGTGGCGGTGGTCAGCTGCTCGGACCGCTCGGCCCAGCGGGCGCGGAACTCCGGATCGGTGCGCAGCCGCCGGGAGACCTCGAGGCGGGTGCCGAGCCAGTCGGCGGGGTGGTCACCGCCGGCGAGGAGGTCCCGCATCACCTGGACCAAGCCCTGCTCGGCGACGACGTCGGCCATTCGGATGGCGTCGTCCTCGGCGAGGGCGAGGAAGAGCGACTCCTTGTCGCGGAAGTGGTGGAAGATGGCCCCGCGCGACAGCCCGGTGGCTTCCTCCAGGCGCCGGACTGTGGCACCTTCGTAGCCGTAGCGTGCGAAGCACACGCGCGAGCCGTCGAGGATCTGGCGCCGGCGTGCGTCGAGGTGATCCTGGCTTACGCGTGGCATCCTGAAATCCTGGCACCGCGGACCGGGATCTCGCAATCCGTACGTACGTACTGTGACCCGGAGTGTCCGGGAACCGAACCGGTGGCCCCATCGTCGGAACGTTGCGGCGATTCGCTGACACGGCGTGAGACAGTTGGCTAATCTTTGCACCATCACGGTGGGTGAACTGAGGGGAAGGTGCGGGGCGTGATCATCGGCGAAGCCGGGCAGGCGGCACAGGCGCTGTGGGGCGACGTCTTGGACACCCCGGGCCGGGTCTACGGCGGGGGCAAGGGTGGCCAGTTCAAGATGGACCCCCAGGAGCTTTCCGCGGTGATCGGTCAGTGGGAGGACGTCCTCGACAAGATCGTCGAGGACGGCACCAAGATCCAGCACCTCGTCGTGCAGAGCGGGGCGGCGCCGGGCAAGGATCCGGCCAGCGGGAGCTTCGCCTCGACCAGTTCCGACTCGATCATCGCGCTGCTCAACCAGAACACGTCGATGCAGAAGTACGCGCGGGACTACATCAAGAAGCTCAAGGAAGCGCAGTCGAAGACCATGGTCACCGACCAGGACATGTCCGACACCTTCAAGGCATAGGCGAGCCGAACTTGTTCCGAAGCAAACTGGGTGTCCTGGCGGTCCTCGTGACCGTTTCCGCGGGACTCGCGACCGCGTGCACCACGACGACCGGAGGTACGGCCTCTCCGTCGACGGCGGGATCGTCGGCGGCGACGGACGCACCGTCCGCGGATCCCGACGTGCCCAAGGTCTCCGTTCCCCTGGACGCGAGCAAGTACGTCTCCGACACCTGTGCGATCGTCCCGCAGGAGGTCCTGACCCCGCTGCGCTACACGGACCCGGGTGTGTACCAGGCCAAGGGCGACACAGCGTTCACCCAGGCGGGTCCGTCCTGCTCGTGGACGCGGCACGGTGAAGGCATCGGCCTGTCCGTGGAGATCGGGACGGGAACCCGCGACCGGGGGGCGGGCGGCTTGGCCGGGCTTTACGGGGGCTACCAGAACAAGACCTACATCCGGTTTCTCGAGCGCGCTCCGGACGTCGAGGGCTATCCGGCCGTCTACTTCGGCATCCAGGACGACCGCCCGAAGGGCAACTGCGGCCTCGGCCTCGGTATCGCCGACGACCTCGCGATCGACGTGTACGCCCAGGGCTACGAGGGGCAGGACGACTCCTGCGGGGCGGCCACCCAGGTGGCGTCCAGCATCATCAAGACACTCAAGGGGGCCTGACGAGTGGACGGCAAGCAGATCTTCGACAACTTCAGACAGGGTGACACCAAAGGGCTGCAGCAGGTGGCGGAGACGGTCCAGCAGCTGTCCGACACCTACATGGAGCACGGTGCGAGCATCAAGGCGCTGCAGGAACGCATGGTGACCTCCTGGAGCGGCGACGCGGCGGACGCCGCGAACGCGGGCGCGGGCCCCTTGGAAATGGCCTTCCGCGACAGTTCGGTTCCGCTGGACGCGACGACCGATTCCGTCAGGACCCAGGCCGCTGTGTTCGACGATTCGAGCCACAGCGTCGTCGAGGTGCCGCCGAAGCCCGAAAAGCCCAGCCCCTGGAGCGTCGGCCTGAAGGCCGCGATCCCGATCGCCGGGCCGTTCATGGCCAAGGACGACATCGACAACTACCAAGAGGGCATGGCGAAGTACAACGCGGCGAACGAGACGAACGTCCGCGTGATGGACCAGTACAGCAACGCCACCGACAGCACCAGGGCGGCGCTGCCGACGGATTACGGGGTACTCGAGTCCGACGGCTCGACGATCGCCGTGAACCAGGGCGGCGGCCCGCCGCCGATCGGGCCGCCGCACATCATCGACGAACACGAGCTGAAGCCGAATCCCCCCGGCTCCGACGATCACACCTCGACCACCAGCGTCGACACCAGGCACACCGGCGGCCCCGACCAGCCCGGCGGTACCGACCGCCCGGGCAGCACCGACCGCCCGGGTGGCACGGACCGGCCCGGGGGCACCGACCGCCCGGGCGGCACCGACCGGCCCGGCGACGAGACCCACACGACCGGCACCGGCCGGCCGACCACGACGACCCGGCCCGGGCAGACGACCACGGACCGGCCGGGCAAGACGCCGATCAGCACCGACGGGATCGACTTCTACCCGACCAGCACCGGCGGGGGCGGCCAGAACTACCCGAACACCTTCGGCAGCGACCCGAACTCGAGCCCCGGCGGCCGCGGGCCGACCAGCGGGAACGCCGGCAGCCGGCTGCTCGACTCGAACGGCCGTCCCGTCGGCGGGAGCGGAACCGGCGGCGGGAGCGGCGCGGGCGCCGCGGGTGAGCGCGGGCTCGGCAGCGGCCGCGGCTCCGGCATGGGCGGCCTCGGCAACGCCGCCGCCGCGGAAGCCGCCGCCGCGCGGTCGGCCGCCGGGCGGTCCGGGCAGATGGGACCGATGGGTGCCGGCGGGCGCCGGGGCGAGGGCGAGGAAGATGACGAGCACCAGCGCCCGGACTTCCTGATCGAAGCGGATCCGGATGCGATCTTCGGTACCGACCAGCGGACCAGCCCGCCGGTCATCGGCGAGTAGAGCGAGTAGGCGGGTGGACGTGGCAACAGGCCGGGTGGACGTTCCGGTCGAGGCACTGGCCGCACTGGCCGAGCGCGAGCAAGTCGGTCAGCTGCACATCACCCTGCGCCCGGAGCCGCTGTGGCTCTCGGACGAGGAGCGCGACGAGGCGGGCAAGCGGGTCGACGCCGCGCTGGCCGAAGCCGGGCTGGTCGACGCGCGCGGCCGGGCCACCGTCGACTTCCTCGACTGGCTCCCGCTGCTGGTGAACCCGGCACGGGAGTGCTACGGCTGGGTCGGCGTCGAGGGCCAGACCTACGGCGTGCTCGCCGCCGCGAGCGGCCTCCAGGCGATCCTGGCTGTCTCCGACGGGACGCAGGTCGGTGTCCAGGAGATCGACCGGAACCGGCTCGCCGAGTCGCTCGTCGAGCAGCTGCCGCCGGTGGGCGCGGGCGGCGGCCACCCGCGCGCCGTCCGGGTGGCGGACCTGACCGAGGCGGCCCGCCGCGGCCAGGAGGCCTACCCGCTCGACCCGGCGATCGCCGACGTCGTCAGCCTCGTCCAGCGCCCGGTTTCGGGCAGCGGGGAGCTCTACGTCGGCCGCCGGGACGACGTCGGGCGCCACACCTGCCTGCGGCAGCCGCTGCACTACGCCGACACGGACTGGGGGCGCTACCTCAGCTACACCTCCGGCACGGGCGACGACGCCGTCATCCACATCGGCCCGGCGGGCCCGCGGGAACTGGCCGACACGCTCATGGAGCTGGCCGGCGCCCTCGTCTGACCGGAAAAAGGCACGCGTCCATCGGTTTTCGGCGGTAACGTGACAGCGCTGTTGTATTCCGGTGGAAGGACGCGCTGATGCTCTATCCCGCGATCGAACCGTACGAACACGGCCTGCTCGACGTCGGTGACGGGCACGAGATCTACTGGGAGACCTGCGGGAACCCGGACGGCAAGCCGGCGCTGGTCGTGCACGGCGGGCCCGGGTCCGGGTGCTCGACGAACCTCCGGCGGTACTTCGACCCGGCGAAGTACCGGGTCGTGCTCGTCGACCAGCGCGGCTGCGGCCGCAGCACCCCGCACGCCGGCGCCCCGGTCGCCGACCTCTCCGCCAACACCACCGACCACCTCGTCGCCGACTTCGAGCTGCTCCGCACCCGGCTCGGCATCGAGAAGTGGCTGCTGTTCGGCGGTTCCTGGGGCTCGGTGCTCAGCCTGACGTACGCCCTGCGGCACACCGACCGGGTCAGCGAGATGGTGCTGATGGGCCTGGCCACCGACCGCTTCCTCGAGATCGAAATGCTCATCCGCGGTCTCGGCGCATACTTCCCGGAGGGCTTCGCGAAGTTCCGCGAAGGCGTCCCGGAAAGCGAGCGCGACGGCGACCTCTCCGCCGCCTACAACCGGCTGCTGCTGGACCCGGACCCCGTCGTGCACAACAAAGCCGCGAAAGACTGGTGTACCTGGGAAGACGCCATGCTGCCCGGCGTGCCGCCGCACGACGTCTTCGAGGACCCGGCCTACCGGCTCTGCTTCGCCCGGCTGGTCACGCACTACTTCAGCAACCGGGCGTTCCTGCCCGACGGAGAGATCCTGCGGAACCTGGGCAAGCTGGCCGGAATCCCCGCGGTGCTGGCCCAGGGGGTGCTCGACACGAGCAACCTCGTCGGCACCCCGTGGCTGCTGCACCACGGCTGGCCGGGCAGCGAACTGGTCATGCTGGCCGACATCGGGCACTCGACGTCGGACGCCCCGATGCAGGACGTCCTGGTCGGCGCGACCGATCGCTTCGCCCGGTAACGGGGTTACCCGCGCGGCGCCCCACCCGGGCGCCGCGCGGACCCCCGGCTCACGGGATGAGCAGCGCCGGCTCGCCCTCCGGCGCGAGCGCCGCCTCGGCACGCTGGGCGCGGGTGGTCTCGGCCAGCTTCAGCCCGGTGACGCGCAGCGGCAGCCGGTCCATCTTCCAGTCGGCCAGCAGGAGCGCGACCTTGGCCTGCATCTCCGTGCGCAGCCGCAGGAACGAGTCGGCCGGGTCCGCGCCGACCTCGCCCAGCAGCAGCCACCACGCCCACGCCGCCGCGCCCGCGTTGGCGACGAAGTCCGGCACCACCGCGACACCCCGGGCCGAAAGCGCCGCTTCGGCTTCCGGCGTAGTCGCCGCGTTGGCCGCCTCGACGACCACGGACGCCTTGACCAGGTTCTCGTTGTCCGGCCGCAGGGCGTACGAGATCGCCGCCGGCACGAAGATGTCCGCGTCGATGCCGACGACCGCCTCGCGCGGGAGCGAGCGCACCCCGGCGGGCAGCCGGGACCGGTCCACCTCGCCGAAGCGGTCGCGCAGCTCCAGCAGTGCCGGGACGTCGAGGCCCGCCGGGTCGTACAGCGTGCCCGCGGCGTCGGCCACCGCGACCACCTTCATGCCGGCCTCGTGCAGGTACCAGGCCGCGCCGCCGCCCATGGTGCCGATGCCCTGGATCGCCACGGTCGTCTCGCGCACGTCCCAGTCCCACGCCGCCGCGACGCCGAGGCACGCCTGCGCCACGCCGTAGCCGCCGACGACGTCGCCGAGCAGCAGCCCGCCGGGTACCGGCGCGTTGAGGCCCGCCTGCACCCGGCGCAGGGTGCGCGCCGGGTCGGCCGAACGGGCGATCGCCGCGTGGTACGACTGCTCCAGCCCGAGCTCGGCGAACACCTCGTCGATGAGGTGCTGCGGCACGCCCAGGTCCTCGGCCGTCACCCAGTGCGCGTCCAGCCACGGCCGCAGGAACGCGCAGAACCGCTTCAGCACGCCGAACGCCCGCGGGTCCTTCGGGTCGAAGTCGATGCCGCCCTTCGCCCCGCCGACCGGCAGGTTGAAGGTCGCGGTCTTGTTGGCCATGCCCCGGGCGAGGTCCTCGACCTCGCTCATCGTGCAGCCCGCCCGCATCCGGGTGCCGCCGGTGGCGACGCCGGAGACCAGGCTGTGCACGACCAGGTAGCCGTTGGCGCCGGTCACGGGGTCGGTCCAGGTGAGCCGCATCAGCGGCTCGGCCTTGCGCGGGGTCATCAGGCCACTCACCTCCGGGGGAAGTCGGGGCGGCCTCGTGACCGCCTCCACGAGCGTGCGCCCGGGGCGGCCCTCGCGTCCATTTAACGCTGCTGCACGATCTCGTTTAGGTTTGGTGTATGGAGCTTTCGTTGCATCGGTTGAGGATGCTCCGCGAGCTGCACCGCCGGGGCACCGTCACCGCGGCCGCGGCGGCCCTGCACTACACCGCTTCGGCGGTATCGCAGCAGCTCGCGCAGCTGGAGCGGGACGTGGGTGCCAAGCTGTTCGAACGGCTCGGCCGGCGCGTCCAGCTGACCGAGCTCGGCAACCTGCTGACCGAGCACGCGGAGGAGATCCTGGGCTCGGTGGAGCGCGCGACGCTCGCCCTGGAAGAGGCCCAGGAGGCCCGCACGGTCCGGCTGGTCGCCGGCGTGTGGGCGTCGGTGGCGTCCGGGCTGCTCCCGACCGCGCTGACCGCCCTCGCCGGCGAGCACCCCGGCATCGAGGTGCGCACGCGTGAGCTGGCGCCGGAGGACACCGCCGAGGCGGTCCGCGACGGCACCCTCGACCTGTCGTTCGTGATCGACTACTCCGACGCGCCGACGCCGTGGGACGGCGGGCTGGAACGCGCCGTCGTGGCCGTGGAGCGGCTGCACGCCGCGGTGCCGCGAGGAGCGGTCCCGTCGGGGTCGGCCTCCCTGGACGAGCTCGCCGAGCACCCGTGGATCCTGGCCAGCCCGAAGTCGCACTTCGGCCGGGCGATGCGCACGGCCTGCCGGCGGCACGGCTTCGCCCCGAAGATCAACCACGAGGTCGAAGAGCAGTCCACGGCGATGGCGATGGTGGGCGCCGGGCTGGGCGTCACCCTGGTCTCGGACCTGGGCCTGCGGCTGCTGCGGCCGCCCGGGATCGACGTCGTCGCGCTCACCACACCGCTGCTGCGGACGGTGTCGATCGCCTACCGGCGCACCGCGTTCCGCCGGCCGGCGTTGCACCTGGTGATCGAGGCCGTGCGGGCGTCGGCGGCCGAGCTGGGCCTGGGCACCGAGTCCGCTTTGCCCTGATCCGGGACTTCTTACGGAGTGGTGACCCGCTCCCGGTGCGCAAGATCCGGCCTGATTTTGTCGTACCCCGCGTGTAGCGTCCGAAGTCAAGGAGTTCCACCACACGGAACAGGACGGACATGACAGAAGCGTCTACGGTGCACGAGTTTCCCGAGAAGTCGGGTAGTGCGTCGAACCGCACCGCGCGGGTCCTCGCGGACCGCGCGGCCGGGGAGGCGTACGTCGCATCGGTGTGCTTCAAGCACGGGCCACCTCGCCTGACCGGCGTCGAGCTGGAGTTCACCGTGCACCACGCCGACGACCCGGCCAGACCCCTCGATCCCGACCTCCTCGCCACGGCGCTGGGTCCGCACACCCCGCGGACGCTCCGCCCCGACAGCCCCGCATCGCCGCTCCCGGCAGGCTCCCCCGTGAGCCTCGAGCCCGGGGGCCAGGTCGAAATCTCCGCTCTTCCCCAGGCCTCCCTGCGCGATCTCGACGCAGCCGTCACGGCCGACCTCCACCACCTGCGTGACCGCCTCGCCCGGCACGGCCTCGTGCTGGGCGAATCGGGCATCGACGCCCACCGGCCGCCCCGCCGGATCCTGCGCACGCCGCGCTACGCGGCGATGGAGCGCCGGTTCGCGCCGATCGGCCCGGGGGGCATCACGATGATGTGCAGCACCGCCGGCCTGCAGGTCTGCGTCGACGCGGGGGAGTCCGAGCACTACGCGGCCCGATGGGCGGCGGCCCACGCGATGGGCCCGCCGCTGCTCGCCCTCTTCGCCACCTCCCGCGTCCACGCCGGCCACGACACCGGGCACGCTTCGGCCCGGTGGCTGGCCGTGCACGACACCGAAGCGGTCCGCACCCGGACCGCCCGGGTGGCGGGCGACCCCGCTGGAGCGTGGGCCGGGCGCCTGATGGACGTCCCCTTGATGGTGCTGCCCCGCGCCGGCCGGCCGTGGGACGCGCCGGAGGGGCTGACGTTCGCCGACTGGATCGACGGCCGGGGCGTGGCCGCCCTGCTGCCGAAACCGACGGCGGCGGACCTCGACTACCACCTCACCACGATGTTCACCCCGGTCCGCCCGCAGGGGTACCTGGAGATCCGGTACCTCGACGCGCAGCCGCCCGGCGAGTGGCTGCCACCGGTGGCCCTGGTCGCCGCGCTGCTCGCCCGTCCGTCCACTGTGGACAAGGTGCGCGACCTGTGCGCATCGGTCGCCGACCGCTGGACCACGGCGGCGCGGCGTGGCCTGGCGGACCCGGACCTGGCGGCCGCCGCGGCGGCGCTGGCCGACCTGGGCTGCGCCGAGCTGGGCGCGACGGGGCTGGCGGAGGAGTCGATCACCGAGATCAGCGAGAGCGTGCAGGGGCGCGCGTACCGATCGAGGAGCCAAGCATGAGTACCGAGGCTGAAGCCCTTTCCGACCTGAGCGCGCAGGACCTGCGCGCCCGGGCCGCCGAAGCACTGACCCGGGCCCGGGCGCGCAGTGTCGCGCTGACCGACGCGGTGGACGACGAGGACCTGGTCCGCCAGCACTCCAAGCTGATGTCGCCGCTGGTCTGGGACCTGGCGCACATCGGCGTCCAGGAGGAGCTGTGGCTGGTCCGCGACGTCGGGGGCCGCGAGCCGCTGCGGCCGGACATCGACGACATCTACGACGCCTTCCAGCACGCGCGCGCCGACCGGCCGGAGCTGCCGCTGCTCGGCCCGGCCGAAGCGCGCGCGTACGTCAAGCAGGTCCGCGAGAAGGCGTTTGACGTGCTGGAGCACGCGCCGATGGAGGGGCGGCGGCTGACCGAACAGGCCTTCGCGTTCGGCATGATCACCCAGCACGAGCAGCAGCACGACGAGACCATGCTGGCCACCCACCAGCTGCGCAAGGGCGACCCGGTGCTGCACGCGCCGGAGCCGCCGCCGGCGCGTTCGGGCACCCTGCCCGCCGAGGTGCTGGTGCCGGGCGGCGCCTTCACCATGGGCACCTCGGCCGAGCCGTGGGCGCTGGACAACGAGCGTCCGGCACACGAGATCGCCGTCGAGGCGTTCTGGCTGGACACGACCCCGGTGACGGGCGGCGCCTACGCGCGGTTCCTCGACAGCGGCGGCTACGACGACGAGCGCTGGTGGAGCCCGGCGGGGTGGGCCTACCGGACGGAGCACGGCATCGCCGCGCCGCGGTTCTGGAAGCGGGAGCAGGACGCCTGGTGGCGGACGCGGTTCGGTGTCTACGAGCGCGTTCCCGCGGACGAGCCGGTCGTGCACGTCTCCTACTACGAGGCCGAGGCCTACGCGGCCTGGGCCGGTCGGCGGCTGCCGACCGAGGCGGAGTGGGAGAAGGCCGCCCGGTTCGACCCGGCGACCGGCCGCTCGCGGCGGTTCCCGTGGGGGGACGACGAGCCGTCCGCCGAGCACGCCAACCTCGGCCAGCGGCACCTGCGCCCGGCGCCGGCGGGGGCGTACCCGGCCGGTGCTTCGCCGACCGGCGTGCACCAGCTGATCGGCGACGTCTGGGAGTGGACGAGCACGGACTTCCACGGCTACCCGGGTTTCGCGCCGTTCCCGTACCGGGAGTACTCGGAGGTGTTCTTCGGGCCGGAGTACAAGGTGCTGCGCGGCGGCTCGTTCGGCACCGACTCGGCGGCGATCCGGGGCACGTTCCGCAACTGGGACTACCCGATCCGGCGGCAGATCTTCGCCGGCTTCCGCACCGCCCGCGACGCGGCACCCGGCGAGGTGGGCTAGGCGCATGTGCCGCCACATCGGATACCTCGGCGAGCCGGTTTCGCCCGCCGAGGCGGTTTTCCGCGCGCCGCATTCGCTGCTGGTGCAGTCCTACGCGCCGGCGGACATGCGCGGCGGCGGCTCGGTGAACGCCGACGGGTTCGGGCTGGGGTGGTACCCCGGCCCCGGCGGCGCCGCGCCGCTGCGCCACCGGCGGTCCACTCCACTGTGGACGGACGAGACGCTGCCGCCGCTGGCGGCGTCGGTGACCTCGGGCGCGTTCGTCGCCGCGGTCCGCAACGGCACCACCGGCATGCCGGTGACCGAAGCGGCCGCGGCGCCGTTCACCGCGGGGCGCTGGCTGTTCAGCCACAACGGCGTCGTCCGCGGCTGGCCGGACTCGCTGGCCGAACTGGCCAAGACCCTGCCCGTCACCGAACTGCTGACCCTGGAGGCACCGACGGACTCGGCGGTGCTCTGGGCCCTGCTGCGGGCCCGGCTGGCGGCAGGGGAGGACCCGCTGACCGCGGTGGCGGGGCTGACCGCCGCCGTCGAGGCGGCCGCCCCCGGCTCCCGGCTCAACTTCCTGCTCACCGACGGCGAAACGCTGATCGGCACCGCCTGGACGCACGCGCTGTCCCTGCTGGAGACCCCGGCGGGCGTGCTGCTGGCGTCCGAACCCGGTGACGGCGATCCGCGCTGGAGACCCGTCCCCGACCACCACGCCGTGCGCGCCACCGCGGCCGGCGTCGACCTGCTGCCCCTGACCGAGGAGCGTTCATGACCGAGATCGATCTCGACCACCACCGCTCCGGCGACGCCGTCACCGCGGAACTGCGCGCGGACGTCGTCGCCGGGCTCACCGCCGGGCAGAAGTGGCTCCCGCCCAAGTGGTTCTACGACGCCGAAGGCAGCGAGCTGTTCGAGAAGATCACCCAGCTGCCGGAGTACTACCCGACGCGCAGCGAGCGCGAGGTGCTGGCCGCGCACGCCGGCGACGTCGCGGAGCTGACCGGCGCGCACACGCTCGTCGAGCTCGGTTCGGGGTCGAGCGAGAAGACCCGCCTGCTGCTCGACGCGCTCACCGGGCACGGCACCCTGGAAGCGTTCGTGCCGCTCGACGTGTCCGAGTCCGCGCTCGCCGAGGCCGCCGAGGCGATCTCGAAGGACTACCCCGGGCTGACGGTGCGCGGGGTAGTCGGCGACTTCACCCAGCACCTCGACCTGCTGCCCGGCGGCCAGCCGCGGGTGGTGGCCTTCCTCGGCGGCACGATCGGGAACTTCCTGCCCGCCGAGCGCGGGGCCTTCCTCCGGTCGGTGCGCGAAGTGCTCGACGAGGGGGAGTGGCTGCTGCTCGGCACCGACCTGGTCAAGGACGCCGGCATCCTCGAACGCGCCTACGACGACGCCGCGGGCGTCACCGCCGAGTTCGACAAGAACGTGCTGCGGGTGATCAACGCCCGGCTCGGCGCGAACTTCGACGTCGACGAGTTCGAGCACGTCTCGCACTGGGACGCGGAGAACGAGTGGATCGAGATGCGCCTGCGGGCCCGGCGCGCGCTCACCGTCGAGATCCCGGGAGCCGAGCTCACGGTGTCCTTCGCCGAGGGCGAGCACATCCGGACCGAGATCTCGGCCAAGTTCCGCCCGAGCGGCATCGAAGCGGAGCTGGCCGCGGCCGGGTTCGCCCTCGACCGCTGGTGGACCGACTCCCAGCAGCGGTTCGGCGTGAGCCTGGCAAGATCGGTGCGTGGCTAATCCTCTCCGGGCACTGGCCCGGGCCCTCGGCACGAAGCCGTGGCTGATGCGCTCGGCCCGGGTCGTCGTCTGGGCGGACAAAAAACTGCGCCGCGTGTTCGGCGGCCGGGTGAGCCTCGTGGCGCTCGCCGGGCTGCCGTCGCTGTGCCTGACGGCGACCGGCCGCAAGAGCGGGCTGTCCCGCAGCACCAACCTGCTCTACTACCCGTACGGCGACGGTTTCGTGCTCACCGCCTCCAACTGGGGCAAGCCGCACGACCCGGCGTGGGCGCTCAATCTGCGCGCGAACCCGAAGTGCCAGGTGGAGCTCGCCGGGCATCCCGTGGACGTGGTCGCGCGGGAGCTGCACGGCGAGGAGTACGACCGGATGTGGCGGGAGCTGCTGGCCTTCTGGCCGGGGTATGCGATGGAGCAGAAGGAGGCCGTTCGCCCGTTGCCGGTTTTCCTGCTCACTCGGGTGGATGGGTAGGTTCCCACCATCCTTTTGGCCGGTGACGGCTTTCGCCGGTTTGTGCCAATCTCTCCCGGGTAACGCGCCGTGACGGTTCGGCCGCGCGGTGAATGCGTGACCTAGGGAGGAGACGTCTTGCCGAGATCCACACAGGGCCGGGTGCGGTCGTTCGCACTGGTGGGGGCGCTCGTGGCCGGCGTGGGACTGGCCGGGACGTCCGGGACCGCCGTGGCGGCCCCGGACGTGGTGGGCGCCGAGGCGGTGGCCAAGCCAGCCGTCGTCGGGGCGACCGCCGCCGTCAACTGGGGCACCTGTTCGAGCGACACCCTCGCCGGCGTGCCCGCGGACCAGGTCAAGTTCTACAGCTGCGCGCGCTACCGCGTGCCGATCGACCACGACAACGCGTCGCTGGGCACCATCGACATCGCCCTGCTCAAGCGCGCCGCCCGCACGCCGGCCACGCGCGTCGGCTCGCTGTTCCTCAACCCCGGCGGACCCGGCGGCTCGGGCCTGCGGATGCCGATCAGCGGCCAGTACTACTTCCAGCCGCAGGTGCTCGACCGGTTCGACCTCGTCGGGTTCGACCCGCGCGGCGTCGGCCAGAGCAACCCGCTGCGCTGCTTCACCACCCAGGAGGACGCCGACGAGGTCTTCGGCGCCCAGATCCCGGTGCCGCTCAGCCGCGCCGAGATCTCCGGCACCCTCGCGAGCTACCGCGACTACGGCCGGTTCTGCAAGAACAACGCCGGTTCGCTGCTGAACCACATGTCCACCAAGGACGTCGTGCGCGACCTCGACACGCTGCGCGCGGCGGTCGGCGACCAGAAGCTGACCTACGTCGGCTTCTCCTACGGGACGCTGATCGGCTCGACCTACACGTCGATGTTCCCGAAGCAGTCCCGCGCGATCGTCATCGACGGCAACGTCGACCCGGCGCTGCGCACCAGCGACGGCGTGGAGTACGACCGCGAACGCGCGCAGGGCTTCGAGATCTCGCTCGACGGGTTCCTCAAGCGCTGCGACCAGGCCGGCGCCAAGTGCGCGTTCAGCGACGGCACCCCGCGGGCGAAGTTCGACGAACTGCGCGAGTACCTCCGCAAGCAGCCGATCACCCTGCCCGGCGGCGGCACGGTGGACATCAACGCGTTCACCGGCGGCGTCTCGGGCGTCCTGTACTCGCCCTCGGCGTTCCCCGGCCTGGCCGAGGACCTGCAGGCGCTGTACACCGCGATCCACCCGGCGGGCGCGCAGGCGCAGACGCTGCAGGCCAAGCAGCTGAAGGTGCTCACCGGCGGCAAGCAGGGCCGGGCCGACCAGAACCCGGACAGCCCCTACACCAGCGACGACTCGTACTTCGCCGTCAACTGCTCCGACAAGCCGTTCAAGATCAGGCAGGAGCAGGTGCCGGACATCGCCGCGGCGTGGGAGCGCGAGTCGCGCACCTTCGGCCGCTACCAGGCGTTCGCCGACACGGCGGGCTGCCCGGTGTGGCCGGCGAAGAAGCCGGACGTCTACCACGGTCCGTGGCGGGCCAAGACCGACGTGCCGGTGGTCGTGGTCAGCAACTACTACGACCCGGCGACGCAGTACCGGTTCGGCCAGCGGATGGCGGCCGAGCTCGGCAACTCCCGGCTGCTGTCGGTCGACGCGTTCGGCCACTGCATCCTGGGCGACGCCCTGGGCGTCGACAAGGCCGTGGCGGACTACCTGACCGACCTGAAGGTCCCGGCCAACGGGCAGGTGTTCCAGCCGAACGTCCAGCCGTTCGAAACCGCGTAGCACGACGGAAACGGGCCGGGGTGACGCTGTCGCCCCGGCCCGTTCTCATGGCCCGAGCAGCCGGTCCAGCAGGTCCCCGGCGGCGGCCTCGGCTTCGGCGACCGCGCTCTCGTGGTCGTCGGCCCGGGCGACCAGGAACGCGATCTCGTTCATCCCGGCGAGCAACACGTGGGCGAAGAGGTCCACGCGCGCGGCGGGGATCCGGCCGTCGCGCCGGAGTGCCGCCTTGATCCTGCCGAGCGTGCGCACCTCGTCGAGCTCCCGCCAGCGCTGCCAGCCCAGCACGGCCGGTGCGTCGATGAGCATCACCTGCCGCACCACGGGGTCCCGGGTGCTCCGGATCCACGCGAGGCACGCGGCGCGCAACGCCGTCACCGGGTCGTCCATGCCCGCGACGGCCCGCGCGCCCTCCGCGCCGACCCGGTCGTAGACGGTGTCCAGAACGGCCGCGAACAGCGCGTCCTTGCCGGGGAAGTGGTGGTACAGCGCGCCCCGGCTCACGTCGGCGGCCCGCAGGACGGCCTCGATCGAGGTGCCGTCGTAGCCGTGTTCGGTGAACAGGCCGGTGGCGACCGCGACGAGGTGCTCGCGGGTCGCCTGGCCCCGGTCGATCTTCTTGTTCATGCGGGTCGGCAGCCTCCGTCGTTGACAAACCGACTGTCGGTCTGTTGATACTAGACCGTCAGTCGGTTTACTTCTGGAGGGACTCTACCGATGGATCTGCGAACCTGGGAGGACCAGCGCGGGCGCGTGTCGACGGCGTCCGGCGACGTGAGCTACACCGACGTCGGCGAGGGGCCGGTCGCGCTCTTCGTGCACGGCGCGGGGACGAACAACCTGTTGTGGCGCAAGGCGATCACCGAGCTGGCGGGGGAGCGCCGGTGCGTCGCGCCGGACCTGCCGGGTCACGGCGGCTCGCCGGTGACACCCGAGCAGGACCTGAGCCTGAACGGGCTGGCGCGGCTGCTCGAAGACTTCTGCGAGTCACTGGAACTCGGCGAGCTCGACGTCGTCGCCAACGACACCGGCGGCGCGGTCGCGCAGGTCTTCGCGGTAAACCACCCCGACCGGCTCCGCACGCTCACCCTGACCAACTGCGACACGCAGGGCAACCTGCCGCCCGAGCCGTTCCGCCCGATCGTCGAGCTGGCCGAACGCGGGCAGCTCGCGCCGCTGGCGGTCCGGCTCGCCGCGGACCCGCAGCAGGCGCGGACCGGTGGGCTCGGCGGGGGCTACGAGCGGCCGGACCAGGTGCCGGACGAGGTCCTGGCCGCGTTCGCGCGCCCGGTGTTCGGAACCCTCGACGCGGCCCGGCAGTTCGAGCGCCTGCTGACGTCGGTCCGGGGCGAGGAGCTGGACGCGATCGAGCCGCTGCTCAAGGAGTTCCGCGTCCCCACGCTGCTGGTGTGGGGCACCGGCGACCCGAACTTCAGGATCGAGTGGGCGTACCGGTTCTCTGCCGCCGTCCCGGGTGTCACCGAGGTCGTCGAGGTGCCCGGCGGGAAGCTCTTCTTCCCCGACGAGCGGCCCGAAGACCTCGTCCCGCACCTGCGCCGCCACTGGGGGTAGCGATCATCACAGCCGCGGCCGGCGTGCCTCGGCTACAGTGGTGCGGTTGATCAACCACGAGCACCGGAAGCGAGGTGAGCGGCACATGCCAGCGGACAGTCTTGGGACGATCGGGCGTGCGCTCACCGGAGGCTTCCGGCTGGGCTGATCCGTCCGGTCTCCTCCTGTCCGGCAGTGCGCGCACGCCGGAAAAGAGTCGGACATGACCATCTTCGAAATGCTGCTGCGCGTCGGCACCGGCGTCGGCCTGGGTGCCGTCATCGGGTTCGAGCGCCAGTTCCGCGCCCGGATGGCCGGGCTGCGCACCAACGCCCTGGTCGCGGTCGGCGCGACGCTGTTCGTGCTGCTGTCCGCCCACGGCTTCGGCGGGCTGACCACGAGCGGCGACGCCGACCCGACCCGGGTGGCCGCGCAGATCGTCTCGGGCATCGGGTTCCTCGGCGCCGGCGTCATCCTGCGCGACGGCCTCAACGTCCGCGGTCTCAACACGGCGGCGACGCTGTGGTGCTCGGCCGCGGTCGGCTCGCTCGCCGGGGCCGGGCTGTACGCGATCGCGGCGTCCGGCACCGCCGTCGTGGTCGGGGTGAACGTGGTGTTGCGGCCGCTGGGCCGGGTCGTCGACCGGCGCCCGGAGGCGGGGGACGAGACGCCGGCGAGGTACGCGTTCCAGGCGGTGACCCGCGACGCGACCGAGGCGCACGTGCGGGCGTTGCTCGTGCAGTCGTTGAACCGCACGGACTTCCGGCTGCTGTCGGTGCTGAGCACGGACCGGGAGGACCGCACGGTGGAGGTCCGCGCCGAGCTGGTCGGCGACCAGCGCGACGACGCCCAGATGGAAGCAGCGGTGTCGCGGCTTTCGCTGGAGCCGTCGGTGTCCAGCGTGCGCTGGGAAGCCGTCCCGGCCTAGCAGGTGCGGACGAACTTCCGGAGCAGCTCGTCGAACCGGGCGGGCTGCTCGAGGTTCACCATGTGCGCGGCGCCGGGCACCCGGGCCCGGCGCGCGTGCGCGGCCTGCCGGTCCACGAGGTCGGCGACGGCGAAGATGTCCGTCGAATCCAAGTCGCCCGTGACCACCAGCGCCGGGTCGCGGACCTCGGCGACCCGGCGGATCGCGCCCAGTTCGACGCCGAGGTCCGGGGCCGCGTGGCCCTTGACGAAGTTCTCGACCACCATGTCGTGGCAAAACTTCCGGACCGCCGGTTCGACGTCGGAAGGCGAGCGGTGCGGGCCGTCGACCCACATCCGCAGCAGGCACTCCAGGACGCGCTCGCCGTCACCGGCCTGCGCCGCTTCCGCCTGTTCGGCCAGCAGCGCCAGGATGTGCGGGTCGTGGAACTCCATCCCGCTGATCCCGGGCGAGCTGAGGAACAGCCCGGCGGCCCGGCCGGGATACGCGACTGCGAAGTCCAGGAAAACACGGCTGCCGAACGAGCAGCCGACCAGCACCGGGTGGTCCACGTCGAGGGCGTCGAGGAGCTTCTCCAGGTCTTCGTAGTGGGAGTAGAGGCCGGGCGGGGACGGCGGGTTCGACGAGTCGCCGCTGCCGCGGGCGTCGTAGCGGATCACCCGGTGTTCGCGGGCGAAGCGGGTGAACTGCTCGTCCCACATCGCGCGGGTCATGCCACCCGCGTGCAGGAAGACGACCGGCCGCCCGCGGCCGCGTTCTTCGTAGGAGAGTGTGCCGTCGCCGAGGTCGACCGTGCCGGTGTGTGCCCCCATGCCGGACACCGTACCGGGAAACGAAAGGCCTCCCCGCCGGAATCGGCGGGGAGGCCTTTCGAAAAGCGTAAACCCTTACGCCTGCGTCATCTTCCGCAGCACGTACTGCAGGATGCCGCCGTTGCGGTAGTAGTCCGCCTCACCCGGGGTGTCGATGCGGACGTCCGCCTCGAACTCCACCTTGGTGCCGTCGGCCTTGGTGGCGGTGACGTGCACCGTGCGCGGGGTCTCGCCGTCGTTCAGCTTCGTGATGCCCGAGATGTCGAACGTCTCGGTGCCGTCGAGGCCGAGCGACGAGGCCGACTCGCCCGCCGGGAACTGCAGCGGGATGACGCCCATGCCGATCAGGTTCGACCGGTGGATGCGCTCGAACGACTCGGTGATCACCGCGCGCACGCCCAGCAGCGAGGTGCCCTTCGCCGCCCAGTCACGCGACGAGCCGGAGCCGTACTCCTTGCCGCCCAGGACGACCAGCGGGATGCCCTGCGCCGCGTAGTTCTGCGCCGCGTCGTAGATGAACGCCTGCGGGGCGTCGTCCTGCGTGAAGTCGCGGGTGTAACCGCCCTGCACGTCGTCCAGCAGCTGGTTGCGCAGCCGGATGTTCGCGAAGGTGCCGCGGATCATCACCTCGTGGTTGCCGCGCCGCGAGCCGTAGGAGTTGAAGTCCTTCTTCTCCACGCCGTGCTCGGTGAGGTACTGCGCGGCCGGGGTGCCCGGCTTGATCGCGCCGGCGGGGGAGATGTGGTCGGTGGTGACCGAGTCGCCCAGCTTCGCCAGCACGCGCGCGCCGGTGATGTCGGTGACCGCGGCCGGCTCCGGCGTCATGCCCTCGAAGTACGGGGGCTTCCGCACGTAGGTGGACTCGGCGTCCCACTCGAAGGTCTTGCCCTCCGGGGTGGGCAGCGCCTTCCAGCGCTCGCCGCCGTCGAAGACGTCCGCGTAGTCCTTGGTGAACATCTCCTGCGTGATCGCGTAGTCGATGGTCTCCTGGATTTCCTTGGCCGTCGGCCAGATGTCCTTCAGGAAGACGTCGTTGCCGTCCGCGTCCTGGCCGAGCGGCTGGCTCGCGAAGTCGAAGTCCATCGTGCCGGCCAGCGCGTAGGCGATGACCAGCGGCGGCGACGCGAGGTAGTTCATCTTCACGTCGGGGTTGATCCGGCCTTCGAAGTTCCGGTTGCCCGAGAGCACCGAGACCGCGGTGAGGTCGTTCTCCTGGATCGCCGCGGAGATCTCGTCCGAGAGCGGGCCGGAGTTGCCGATGCAGGTGGTGCAGCCGTAGCCGACCAGGTGGTAGCCCAGCTTCTCCAGGTACGGCCACAGGTTGGCCTTGGTGTAGTAGTCGGTGACGACCTGCGAGCCCGGCGCCATCGACGTCTTGACCCACGGCTTGACCGCGAGGCCCTTGTCCACGGCGTTGCGCGCGAGCAGCGCGGCGCCGAGCATGACCGACGGGTTCGAGGTGTTGGTGCAGGAGGTGATCGAGGCGATCACCACGGCGCCGTGGTCGAGGACGAACTCGCCGCGGTCGGACGTGGAGACCTTGACCGGCTTGCTCGGGCGGCCCGACGCGCCGTTCGCGGCGGAGCTGGTGACCGGCGCGGCGTCGTCCTCGGCGAAGGACAGCGACGGGGAGTCGCTGGCCGGGAAGGACTCCTCCGAAGCCTCGTCCATCTTCGTGTGCGGCGTGACGGCCTCGCCGTCCACGTAGTCGTGGATCGACTTGCGGAACGACGACTTCGCGTCCGTCAGCTCGATGCGGTCCTGCGGGCGCTTCGGGCCGGCGATCGACGGGACGACCGTCGAAAGGTCCAGCTCGAGGTACTCGGAGTAGACCGCCTCGTGCGACGGGTCGTGCCAGAGGCCCTGCTCCTTGGCGTAGGCCTCGACCAGCGCGACCTGCTCGGCCGAGCGGCCGGTCAGCTTGAGGTAGCGGACGGTCTCGTCGTCGATCGGGAAGATCGCCGCGGTGGAGCCGAACTCCGGGCTCATGTTGCCGATGGTCGCGCGGTTGGCCAGCGGCACCGCGGCGACGCTCTCGCCGTAGAACTCGACGAACTTGCCGACCACGCCGTGGCGGCGCAGCATCTCGGTGATCGTGAGCACGACGTCGGTGGCGGTGACGCCGGCCGGGATCTCGCCGGTCAGCTTGAAGCCGACGACGCGCGGGATGAGCATCGACACCGGCTGGCCCAGCATGGCCGCCTCGGCCTCGATGCCGCCGACGCCCCAGCCCAGCACGCCCAGGCCGTTGACCATGGTGGTGTGCGAGTCGGTGCCGACGCAGGAGTCGGGGTAGGCCTGGCCGCCCCGGGCCATGACCGTGCGGGCGAGGTGCTCGATGTTGACCTGGTGCACGATGCCGGTGCCCGGCGGGACGACCTTGAACTCGTCGAAGGCGCCCTGGCCCCAGCGCAGGAACTGGTAGCGCTCGCGGTTGCGCTCGTACTCGATCTCGACGTTGCGCTCGAAGGCGTCGGCGCGGCCGAAGACGTCGATGATCACCGAGTGGTCGATGACCAGCTCGGCCGGGGCGAGCGGGTTGACCTTGTCCGGGTCGCCGCCGAGGTCGGTGACCGCTTCGCGCATGGTGGCGAGGTCGACGACGCACGGGACGCCGGTGAAGTCCTGCATGATCACGCGGGCGGGCGTGAACTGGATCTCGATCGACGGGTCGGCCTTCGGGTCCCACGAGCTCAGCGCGCGGATGTGGTCGGCGGTGATGTTCGCGCCGTCCTCGGTGCGCAGCAGGTTCTCGAGCAGGATCTTCAGGCTGTAGGGCAGCCGCTCGGCGCCCTCGACCTTGTTCAGGCGGAACACCTCGTACGAGGCGTCGCCGACCTTCAGCGTGTCTTTGGCGCCGAAGCTGTCCTTGCTGGCAGGTGCGGTCACGTCTAACTCCAGTGGCATGGACTTCCGCGCCGGTGCGGCGGTCGAGTCCCGGGTCAGTTCGGTCGGGTTCGGTGAGGCGAGTCTTGCGCACCCCCACCGTAGGACCGGATTCGGGATGGCACACCTCGCGGTGGTTCAAACAGTACGCGTGTCCTGTTTGGGGTTCAAGACGACACGCGGTGTGGGCTGCGCCATCCGCGCCGGGGGTCCCTCAATAAGGGGAATTGGTGCCTACGGTGTGTAAGTTTCCGATGATGCTTGTGATAGTGGTGTGACTGCAGTGACGCGCGATGTGCGCAGGTGAGCGGAGGTGGCGGTCGTGCCGGAACGGCGCAGGGGCTGGAAGGTGCCGGGCGCGCGCCGTGGACTGACCGTGAGCGCGCTCGCCCTGGTGATCTTGTTCGGCGCGGGGGGCACGGGCCTCGCCGCACCCCCGCCGCCGCCCAACCCGAGCGACTCGGAGCTGAACAACAGCAAGGCCGAGGCCAACGCGAAGGCCGGCGAGGTCGGCCGGCTGACCAACCAGCTGGCCCAGGCCGAGCAGAAGCTGTCGCAGCTGCAGGACGACGTCGAGCTCAAGCAGGAAGAGGCCAACAAGGCCCTGGTCGACCTGCAGTCCGCGCAGGACGCGGCGGCGCAGGCCGAGAACGACGCCAAGGCCGCCCGGACCGAGGCGGACGCGGCCGCCGCGGCCATCGAGAAGGCCCGCACCGACCTGAAGACCTTCGCCGCCGCGAGCTTCCAGCAGGGCAGCACGGTCGGGTCGCTCTCGGCGTACCTGAGCGCCGACAGCCCCAAGGACATGCTGGCCCGCGCGCAGCTGCTCGACGCCGTCGGCGGCGACCGGCTCAACGCCCTCGACCGGCTCCAGCAGGCGCAGACCGAGAAGGCGAACAAGGACTCCGCGGCCCGCAAGGCCGCCGAGATCGCCCAGCAGAAGCAGGACGCCGCGCGCGAGGCGAAGAACAGCGCCGACTCCGCGCAGACCGCCGCGATCCGGGCACAGGACAGCCAGGCCACGCAGAACACCCAGCTCGAGAAGAACAAGTCCGACGTCGAGCAGCAGCTGTACGCCGCCCAGTCCAAGGTCGACGGCCTGCAGGGCCAGCGGCAGCGCTACCAGGACTGGCTCGCCCAGAAGCAGCGCGAGGACGACGAGCGCGCCCGCCAGGCCGCGCTCGGTTCCTCCGGCGGGGGCGGCCGTCCGGCGAGCAGGCCGCCGGCGGGCCCGGCGGGCTCGTCCATCGAGGCGGTCATCGCCCGGGCGCTGTCGAAGGTCGGCCTGCCCTACGCCTGGGGCGGCGGCAACGCGAGCGGCCCGACCCGCGGCATCCGCGACGGCGGCGTCGCCGACCGCTACGGCGACTACAACAAGATCGGGTTCGACTGCTCGGGCCTGATGATCTACGCGTTCGCCGGGGTCACGGGACTGCCGCACTACAGCGGCTACCAGTACACGGCCGGGCGCCGGGTCCCGCTGTCGCAGATGCGCCGCGGCGACATGCTGTTCTGGGGCGGCGCGGGCGGCATCCACCACGTCGCGCTCTACCTCGGCGGCGGGCAGATGGTCGAGGCGCCGCAGTCCGGCCTTCGGGTCCGGGTCGCCCCGGTGCGCTACGGCGGCATCATGCCGTACGCGACCCGCCTGATCGGCTGAGCTTCAGGCGCCGGCCTGCTCGCGCTTGATCTTGCGCCAGCCACCGGCCCGGTTGTTCGCGATGATCCGCCGGAACATCTCGGTGAGCGCGGGCGCGTTGATCACCTCGCCCCGGCGGAAGGCGACGGTGCGCGCGGTCTTGTTGCCGTGCCCGGCGGTGATGATGCCCTCGGGGTCGGGGACGATGCCGCCGTCGTATACGAAGACGTTGACGTGGTCCTTCGCCGCCAGCAGGGCGCAGATGTTGCCCTCGAGCACGAAGTACGGCTGCCGGGTGCGCTTGATCGTCTCGGCCACCTCGGGATCCGCCGCGTGGACCAGCTCGCGGACCTCCCGGCAGATCGCCTGCTGCCACTCGGGCAGGGCGTCGATGTAGGCGTCGACCCGCGGCTCGACGGAGTAGGTCACCCGCCGAGTATGCCCGAAAACCCGTTCGACGGCGTCGCCGTCCGGGCCTCAAGATCATCCGGTGGACGACGAACTGAACGCGCTGCGGCGCTCGCGGATGCGCTGGAACACGCCCCTGTCCGAGGCGCACGCGGAGCTCCTGCTCGACCGGCTGGCCCTCGGCGCGGGCCATCACCTCGTCGACCTCGGCTGCGGCTGGGGCGAGCTGCTGCTGCGGGCCGCCGCCCGGACGCCGGGCCTGCGCGCGACCGGTGTCGACACCGACGCGACCGGCCTCGACCGCGGCCGAGCGGCGGCCGGGGACCGCGACGTCGAGTTCGTCGAAGCGGACGCCGCGACCTGGGACCTTCCCGCCGAGCGGGCCTTCTGCGTCGGCGCGGCCCACATCTTCGGCTCGACGAAAGCCGCGCTCGAAGGGCTCGCGCGGGTGGTGCCGTCCGGCCGGCTGCTCTACGGCGACGGCTTCTGGGCGGCGCCGCCGAACCCCGCGGCCGAGGAGATCTTCGGCCCGGACACGCTGACCCTGCCGGACCTGGTCGACGCCGCCGGGGCCGCCGGCTGGAGCGTGCTCCACCTCAGCACCGCCGACCAGCTCGAATGGGACGACTTCGAGTCGACCTCGCGCGCCGGCTGGGCGGAGTGGGTGGCAGCGCACCCGGCCGACCCGCGGGCGCCGGCGGTCCGGGAGTGGCTCGACCGGCGGCTGCGCGAATACGTCCGCGACTACCGGGGCGTGCTGGGCTTCACCTACCTTGTGCTGGGCCGCTAGCCTCCCCGGATGCGCTACGCGGGGATCGTGGTGGCCGGGGGATCGGCCCGCAGGCTGTCCGGTGTGGACAAGCCGGCCCTGTCGGTGGGCGGGAAACCCTTGCTCGCCCGCGCGATCCACGCCCTGGAAGGCGCCGAACGGGTGATCGCCGTCGGCCCGCGGCGGCCCGGCTTCGACGTCGTGTGGACCCGGGAACCGGTGCCGGGCACCGGGCCGGTGGCGGCGCTGGCGGCGGGGCTCGCGTTCGTCCCGGACGACGTCGAGGCGGTCGCGGTGCTGGCCGCCGACCTCCCGGGCGTCCGCCGGTCCACAGTGGACCGCCTGGTGGCGGCGATCGGCGACGGCGACGGCGCGGTGCTCGTCGACGCGGGCGGGTCCCGGCAGTGGCTGCTCGGCGCCTGGCGGGTCGCCGCGCTGAAGGCCGCGCTGCCGGAGGAGCCGGAAAACGCGGCGTTGCGGCGGGTGCTGGGCGCACTGGCCGTCACCGAGGTCCCGGCGGAGCGGGGCGAAGCGGACGACATCGACACCCCCGAGGACCTCGAGCGCCACTGCTGAGGGCCTGCTTCACAGATGTCACACCGGGGAAGGTGTTGGCTACTGACGGGCCAACGCGTGCGTCTGCGTGCCGGGCGGACGAACGACCGGGGGACGCAGTACGGTCGCACCGCGTGATCACCGTCGCGGGGGCGGCGCACGAACTTTCGAGGAGGCAGAGTGACCGAGCCCGGCTACGCCGAGGGCGGGAACGGGCAGCAGCCCGGGACGCCGGCCCGGGACGCCCAGTTGCTGGAGCGGACCGTGTTCGAGGTCAAGCGGATCATCGTCGGCCAGGACCGCCTGGTCGAGCGGATGCTCGTCGGCCTGCTGGCCAAGGGCCACCTGCTGCTCGAAGGCGTGCCCGGCGTGGCGAAGACCCTCGCGGTGGAGACGTTCGCCCGGGTCGTCGGCGGCTCGTTCTCCCGCGTCCAGTTCACGCCCGACCTGGTGCCCGCGGACATCCTCGGTACCCGGATCTACCGCCAGGGCGCCGAGCGGTTCGACGTCGAGCTCGGCCCGGTCGTGGCGAACTTCGTGCTCGCCGACGAGATCAACCGCGCGCCGGCGAAGGTGCAGTCGGCGATGCTCGAGGTGATGGCCGAGCGGCACGTCTCGATCGGCGGGCAGACCTTCCCGATGCCCGACCCGTTCCTCGTGCTGGCGACCCAGAACCCGATCGAGAACGAGGGCGTGTACCCGCTGCCGGAAGCGCAGCGCGACCGGTTCCTGTTCAAGATCCAGGTCGAGTACCCCACCGCCGAGGAAGAGCGCGAGATCATCTACCGGATGGGCGTCACCCCGCCCACCCCGCACGAGGTGCTCAGCCCGGGCGAGCTGGTCCGGCTGCAGGGCGTCGCCGCGCAGGTGTTCGTGCACCACGCCCTCGTCGACTACGTGGTGCGGCTGGTGCTGACCACCCGGACGCCGAACGAGCACGGCCTCGCCGACGTCGCCGGCTGGGTGTCCTACGGCGCTTCGCCGCGCGCGAGCCTCGGCATCATCGCCGCCGCCCGGGCGCTGGCCCTGGTCCGCGGCCGCGACTACGTGCTGCCGCAGGACGTCGTCGACGTCGTGCCGGACGTGCTGCGCCACCGGCTCGTGCTGTCCTACGATGCGCTCGCCGACGGCGTGCCCATCGACCACATCATCACGCGCGTGCTGCAGACCGTGCCGTTGCCGCAGGTCTCGGCCCGGCCGCAGGGCGGGGCCGGCCAGGGTGGCCCGGTCCCGGCGGGCGCGCCGGTCAGGTAGCCCGGCGATGGCGAAGAACGAGAAGGGCACCCGCCCTTCGTGGGCGCCGCCGGTACTGCGCGGCGAGCGGCTGGAAGCCGGGCTCCGGACACTGGAGCTCGACGTCCGCCGCCGGCTCGACGGGCTGCTGCAGGGCAACCACCTCGGCCTGGTGCCGGGGCCGGGGTCCGAGCCCGGCGAGGCGCGCCCGTACCAGCCCGGCGACGACGTCCGCCGGATGGACTGGGCGGTCACCGCCCGCACCACGACCCCGCACATCCGCGAGACCGTGGCCGACCGCGAGCTGGAAACGTGGGTCGTCGCCGACCTCTCGGCGAGCCTCGACTTCGGCACGGCGCTGTGCGAGAAGCGCGACCTGGTGGTGTGCGCGGTCGCCGCGGTCGCACACCTGACCGGGGGCGGCGGCAACCGCATCGGCGGCCTGATCTCCACCGGCGCCGAGACGACCCGCATCCCGGCACGCGGCGGCCTCGCGCACGCCCGCGGCCTGGTGCGGAAGCTGGCCGAGACACCCCGGGCGGCCGAGGGCACGCGCGGGGACTTCGCCCAGGCGCTGGAGGCGCTGCGCCGGCCGCCGCGCCGCCGTGGCCTGGCCGTGGTGATCTCCGACTTCCTGGGCGACACGACCTGGGAGCGGCCGCTGCGGGCACTGGGCGGGCGCCACGAACTGATCGCGATCGAAGTCCTCGACCCGCGCGACGTCGACCTGCCCGAGGTGGGCACCGTCGTGCTGGCCGACCCGGAGACAGGGAAACAGCGCGAAGTGCATGCGTCGGCCTTGCTGCGCAAGGAGTTCGGGGCCGCGGCCCACGCCCACCGGCAGACGGTGGCGGCCGGCCTGCGGCGCGCGGGTGCGGCGCACCTGACCCTGCGGACCGACGCCGACTGGATCGCCGACATGGTGCGGTTCGTCGTCGCCCGCAAGCGCCGCTGGTCGGGGGGTGTGGCGTGAGTTTGACCGGGTTCACCGCGCCGTGGTGGTTCCTGCTGCTGATCGCGGTCGCCGCGGTGGCCGTCGGGTACGTGCTGGCGCAGCGCGCGCGGCGCAAGCGCACGATGCGGTTCGCGAACCTGGCCCTGCTGGAGAAGGTTGCGCCGAAGAGCCAGGGCTGGGTGCGACACCTGTCGGCGGTGCTGATCGTGCTGTCGCTGCTGCTGCTGACCGTGGGACTGGCCGGGCCGACCGCCGAGCAGAAGGTGCCCCGCAACCGGGCGACCGTGATGCTGGTGATCGACGTGTCGCTGTCGATGGAGGCCACCGACGTCGCCCCGACGCGGCTGAAGGCGGCGCAGGAGGCGGCGACGCAGTTCGCGCAGAACATGACCCCCGGGATCAACCTGGGCCTGATCTCGTTCGCGGGCACGGCGACCGTGCTGGTCAACCCGACCACCGACCGCAACGGCGTGATCAAGGCGATCGAAAACCTGAAACTGGCCCAGTCGACGGCGACCGGCGAGGGCATCTTCGCGGCCTTGCAGTCGGTGGAGAGCTTCTCCAGCGTCGTCGGCGGCGCCGACGGGCCGCCACCGGCCCGGATAGTGCTGATGTCCGACGGCAAGCAGACGGTGCCCGAGGACCTGTACGCGGCCCGCGGCGGCTACACGGCGGCGCAGGCGGCGAAGCAGGCCGGCGTGCCGATCTCGTCGATCTCGTTCGGCACGACCCACGGCTCGGTCGACATCGACGGCAAGGCCCAGCCGGTCAGCGTGGACGACGAATCCCTGCGCGAGATCGCCCGCTTGTCGGGCGGCGACTTCTACAAGGCGGCCAGCGCCGAAGAGCTGAAGAAGGTGTACGGGGACCTCGGCGAGCAGATCGGCTACGAGCTGAAGGACGCCGACGCGAGCAAGCCGTGGGTGGTCGTGGGAACGCTGATCCTGATGATGGGCGCGGCGGCCAGCCTGTTCTTCGGCCAGAGACTCCCGTGACGCTCACCCTTCCCGGCGGACGCCGTAGAGGCTGCCGCCGAGAAGGGTGACTCCGGAAAGCACGCCGCTGACGAACGGGACCCACTGCGCCGCGCTGCCGAGCAGGGCCAGGCCGACGACGCCCAGCACGCTCAGGACCACCCCGACCACCAGGATCGACCGCGCCTTCCACGCCGAGGCCAGCGCGACGAAGTGCAGGCCGACGACGGTCGCGATCCACGCGACGTTCGCCTGCACCGGCGCGTCCAGGAGGCTCAGCACGAAGAACCCGGCGACGAGCAGCACCACCTCACCGAGGACGATCACCCGGTAGCTCGGCCCGAACATCGGCCGGCCCTCCAAGGTCGGCCGCCCGCCCGCCCGGACCCCGAGGACGACCACCGCCGCCAGCGCGACCACGGCGAGCGCGCGCAGCACCCAGCCGATCGCCGCCGGCAGCGGGTCACCGGAGTTGACGAGGACGAACACGGTGCCGAACGCGGCGCCGATGAGCGCCCCCAGGAACTGCTGTCGCATCCGGCGAACCTACCGGAGGGTGATCACGGGGCCGCGAACCCGTTCTGCCGCCAGGCCTCGTAGACCGTGATCGCCGCGGTGTTGGCGAGGTTGAGCGACCGGCTGGTCGGCAGCATCGGCAGCCGCACGCGGTCGGTCACCTCCGGCGCCTGCTGGACCGAAGCCGGCAGCCCCACCGACTCCGGCCCGAACAGCAGCACGTCGCCGGGCGCGTAGGCGACGTCGGTGTACGGCCGCGTCGCCGACGCGCTGAACGCGTAGACCTTCGCCGGCAGCAACACTTCCCAAGCCGCCGACAGAGAAGCATGCACCCGGACCCGCGCCAGGTCGTGGTAGTCGAGCCCGGCCCGGCGCAGCTGCTTGTCCTCCAGCGTGAACCCCAGCGGCTCGACCAGGTGCAGCTCGCACCCGGTGTTCGCCGTGAGGCGGATCGCGTTGCCCGTGTTCGGCGGGATCTCCGGCTGGTAGAAGAGAATGCGGAACACGGCTCAGTCCTCGAGCAGGGCCGCGTACACCTTGCGGACCGCGTCGGGCGGTGCCGTCGGACGCACGGTGGCCGGGTCGATGAACACGTACCGGATGTTCGCCGCCAGCACGAGCGTCCCGCCGCGGTGGATTTCGAAGTCGAAGACCAGCGACGTCGTGCCGAGGTGGGTCAGGTACTGCGAGACGACCAGATCTTCGTCGTACCGGGCTGGTGCGCGGAACTTCAGGTTCGCCTCCGCCACCACGACGTCCGTGCCGTGGGCGAGGAACTCGTCGTGCGAACCGAAGAGGGCCTTCTCCGCCTCGAAGGCGCACATGTCCACATAGGCCATGTAGTGGGCGTTGAAGACGATGCCCTGGCCGTCGCACTCGTGGTAGCGCACGCGCAACGGCATCTCGACGATCGGGCGGCGGGGTTCGGTCACGCGGCCCAATCTAGCGCTCAGCCGTGCAGCGTCCGGTACGCGGCCGCCGCGCCCGGCTGCAGCGGCACCGGCTGGGTGCCGATCAGCGTCCGCACGTCGAGGAACTGCGTGCCGACCGCCTCGGCGGGCACGAGGTCGGTCGCCCGCTCGACGAGCAGCCGGACGACCGCCGCGGCGACGTCGTCAGGCAGGGCGGGGGAGCAGACCAGGAGGTTCGCCACGCCGATCGTGCCGAGCGCCCCGACCCCGCGGTACGCGCCGTCCGGCACCTGGACCTGGTCGTACACCGGTCCGTACGAGGCACGCAGCGCCGGGACGACGGCGTCGAGGGGCAGCAGCGCGATCGGCGTCGTGCGGGTGAGGTCCGCGAGCTTCGGCGTCGGCACCCCGCCGGACCACAGCATGGCGTCGATCCGCCGGTCGGCCAGGGCGTGCACGGCGTCGTCGAAGAGCAGGTGCCGGGCGTCGACCGCGACGCCCGCCTTCGCGAACAGGCGCTCGCCCAGCTGGGCCGCGCCGGACCCGCCCGCGCCCAGCGACACCGGGCGGCCGGCCAGGTCGGCGATCCGCCGCGCCGGCCCGTCCGCGCGCACCACCAGCTGCAGGTAGTTCTCGTAGACGCGGCCGAGCGCGAGCAACGGCACCTTCCCGGTGAACGGCGCGCTCCCGGCGAGCGCTGTCTGGGCGACGTCGGCGAGCACCAGCCCGAGGTCGGCCTGCCCGCGCCGCACCAGGTCGACGTTCGCGACGCTCGCTTCGGTCGGCACGGCGGCGGCGTGCAGCCGCGGCTCGGCGCGGCTCAGCTCGGTCGCCAGCAGCTCGGCGAAGGCCAGGTAGAACCCGCCGCGCTCGCCGGCCGCGATGGTGACCGTCCGGTCGGGACCGCCGTACGCGGACGTCGAGCAGCCGGCCAAGGCGAGCCCGAGGCCGCCGAGCAGGGCGGTACGGCGGGTGAGGGTCATCGCGGCACCTCCCGCGGCAGGGTGACCCGGACTTCGAGCCCGCGCGGGAGTGCCTGGCGCAGTTCGAGGACCCCGCCGCGGGTGCGCACCTGCTGGTGCGCGATGGCCAGCCCGAGCCCGGTCCCACGCGGCGCGCCTTCGCCACCGGCGCGCCAGAACCGCTCGGTCGCCCGCGCGCGGTCCTCAGTGGACAGTCCGGGTCCGTCGTCGCGGACGACGAGGGTCGCCGTCTCCGGGCCGCTTTCCCAGTCCGTGGTGATCTTCGCGCCCCGGCCGGCGTAGTGGACGGCGTTGTCCAGCAGCACGTCGAGGATCTGGGCGAGCTCGCCTTCCGGGCAGCGGACGGTGACCGGTTCGTCGTGCCCCGGCGGCGGCACGAGGGCCGAGCCGGCGTCCTCGGCGACCAGGCGCCACGCGTCGACGCGTTCGGCGAGCACGGCGGCGAGGTCGCAGGACTCGCCGGCGCCCCCGGCCGCGACGCGGGTCGCCGTGCTCTCGGCCAGGGCCAGGGCCAGCAGGCCGTCGAGGAGCTTCTCCAGGCGTTCCACCTCGGCCACGGTCGCCCGGTAGGTGGCGTTGTCGCCGGCCACCTGCGCGGCGAGGGAGTCGACGCGCAGCCGCAGCGCGGCGAGGGGGTTCCGCAGCTGGTGGGAGGCGTCGGCGACCAGCCGGTGCTGCTGCTCGGCCGCTTCGAGCACGGCTTCGGACATCCGGTTGACCTCGCCGGCCAGGACCCGCAGCTCCCGCGGCCCGGTGCGTTCGGGGACGTGCGCGCGGTGCCCGGCGGCGACGGCGAGGACCCCCGTCTCCAGTTCGTGCAGCGGCCGCACCATCCAGCGGGCCAGGACGACGGCGAGCAGCACGAACACGACCGCGACCAGCAGCGCCCCGGCGCCGATGGTGCCCCAGCGGGTGGCGACGTCCGCGGCCGCCGCCGTGACCGAGGCCCGGAGCACGACCACGCCGGACACCCGGGTGCCGGTGCCGACCGGCCGCGCGAAGTACGCGGGTTCGGCCGACCACGGACCGAGCCGGCCGGCCTGCGGCGCCGGCTCGTTGCGCATCGTCGCCTCGACCAGCGCGTGCACCGCCGGGTCGGCCGCGGTCAGCCCGCCGGCCTGCACCAGCGGCGCCCGCCGGGCGTCGACGATGACGACGCCTTCGCCGTACAGCTCGGCATAACGCGCCGCGTCGGCCACGAGCGCGGCGGCGTCGTGGGTGTCGACGGCCTGCTGGGCCAGCACGACGAACCGGTCGACGTCCGCGGTGCGGGAGATGACCAGCTGCTGGGTGCGCTGCTCGGCGGTGGACGCCAGCAGCGGCACGGCGAACGCGGCGACCACCGCGAGCGCGAGGGCGACCAGGACCACCAGCAGCCGGGTGCGCACGGGTCAGTCCCGGCCGAGCCGGTAGCCGAAGCCGCGGATGGTGGTGAGCAGCCCCGGCCGGTCCAGCTTCGCGCGCAGCGCGGTCAGGTGGACGTCGAGGGAGCGCGAGACCGCGAGGTACGCGTCGCCCCAGACCTCGTCCATCAGCTGCTGGCGGCTGACCGCGGTGCCGGGACGGGCGGCGAGTACGGCCAGGACCTCGAACTCCTTGGTCGTCAGCCCGATGTCGTGCCCGGCGACGAGGACCCGGCGGGCGCCGAGGTCGATCTCGACGTCCTCGACGCGCACGACGTCGCCGGCCGGGGTGTCGCGGGCGACGGCGCGCCGCACGACGGCGTCCATCCGGGCCAGCAACTCGGCCAGCCGGACCGGCTTGGTCAGGTAGTCGTCCGCGCCGAGGCGCAGGCCGCGCACCACCGAGCGTTCGTCGCCGCGGGCGGTCAGCACGATCACCGGCACCGGCGAGACGGCGCGGATCTTCCGCAGGACGTCGAGCCCGTCGAGGTCGGGCAGGCCCAGATCCAGCAGGACCAGGTCGGCGTCGCGGTGGCGGTGCAGGGCGTCGGCCCCGCGGCCGACGCTGGTGACGGGATGACCGCGCGCGTGCAGCGACTCCGCGAGCGCACCCGCGACCCCCGCGTCGTCTTCGACGAGGAGCACGCGCACGGTCATCCCCTTCTCAGCGTTCTTCCGGTTCTCGGCGTTCTTCCAGCTCCGAGGTCTTCGAGGTTTCCCGCATTGTGCCGTAGACGATCAGCGAAACCAGGACGCAGCCCGCGACGTACCAGAAGAACACCGACTCGTGCCCGGCGCTCTTCAGCGCCTGCGCGATGAGCTCCGCGGTGCCGCCGAAGATCGCGACGGTGAGCGCGTAGGGCAGGCCGACGCCGATGGCGCGGATCTTCGTCGGGAACAGCTCGGCCTTCACGATCGCGTTGATCGACGTGTAGCCCGCCACGACGACGAGCCCGGCCAGGACGAGCAGGAACGCGCCGACCGGGTTCCGGGTCGAGCCCATCACCGTCATGATCGGGACGGTGAGCAGGGTGCCCGCGATGCCGAAGAACAGCAGCAGCGGGCGGCGGCCGATCCGGTCGGACAGCTTGCCCGCCAGCGGCTGCAGGATCGCCGCGAGGAGGATCGCCGAGAACAGGATGATCGTGACCGTGCGCCGCGGGATGTGGGCGGTGTTCTCGAGGAACTTCTGGCTGTAGGTGGCGAAGGTGTAGAACGCCACCGTGCCGCCGAGGGTCAGCCCGACGACGAGCGCGATCTCCTTGGGGTACTTGGCCAGCGCGCGCAGCGTGCCGCGTTCACCGGTCGCCTTGCTCTCGTCCGCTTCGCGCGTGTAGCTCTCGGACTCGTCCATGCCGCGGCGCAGCCACATGACGCTGAGCGCGGCCACCGTGCCGACGCCGAACGCGATCCGCCAGCCCCACGCCGTCAGCTGCTGCTCGGTGAGCAGGCCCTGCAGGATCAGCTGCAGGCCCAGCGCCAGCAGCTGGCCGCCGTAGAGCGTCACGTACTGGAAGCTCGAGTAGAAGCCGCGCTTGCCGGGAGTGGCCACTTCGGACAGGTAGGTCGCCGACGTCGAGTACTCGCCGCCCACGGACAGGCCCTGGATCAGCCGGGCGACCAGCAACAGGACCGGCGCCGCGAGACCGATCGTGTGATAGCTCGGCGTGACGGCGATGAGCAGCGAGCCACCGGCCATCAGCGTGACCGAAAGCACCAGCGCGCTGCGGCGCCCGAACCGGTCGGCGAACCGGCCGAGCATCCAGCCGCCGAGCGGGCGCATGAGGAACCCGACGGCGAACACCGCGGCCGTGCCGAGGAAGGCGGCCGTCGTGTCGGTCGTGGGGAAGAACGATTTGGCGAAGTACGTGGTGAACGCCGCGTAGGCGTACCAGTCGTACCACTCGACCAGGTTGCCGATGGAGCCGCGCAGCACGTTGCCGATCACGCGCTTTTCGCTCACGGCCCCCGTGGTCGTGGGGCTGATCCGGGTTGTCATCGTCGACCTCCTGTGTTGCGACTCACGGTGACCAACCAGCGGGTAACCAGCAAGGTCGGGAGGCAGTTCCTAACACCCGCTTAGGACGGTCACCGGCGCCCTCGGGCGCGGGTGCGCGACGCCGCGGCGCTGCCGATAACCTCGTGCCCGACATCTGCGCACGGTCTACGAAGAGGGAGAACACTGTGGGACGGTCGGTTCTGGTCACCGGGGGCAACCGGGGCATCGGTCTGGCGATCGCCCGGGATCTCGCGGAGCAGGGACACCGGGTCGCCGTCACCCACCGTGGTTCGGGTGCGCCCGAAGGGCTTTTCGGGGTCCAGGCGGACGTCACCGACACCGAACAGGTCGACGCGGCGTTCAAGCTCGTCGAGGAGCACCAGGGCCCGGTCGAGGTGCTGGTGTCCAACGCCGGGCTGACCGACGACACGCTGCTGATGCGGATGAGCGACGAGCAGTTCGAACGCGTCATCGACGCGAACCTGACCGGCGCTTTCCGGGTCGCGAAGCGCGCCTCCCGCGGCATGCTGCGCGGCAAGTGGGGCCGGTTCGTCTTCATCTCCTCGGTGGTCGGGCTCTCCGGCTCGGCCGGCCAGGCGAACTACGCGGCGTCGAAGGCCGGCCTGGTCGGCTTCGCGCGCTCGCTGGCCCGTGAGCTGGGCTCCCGCAACATCACCTCGAACGTCGTCGCGCCCGGGTTCGTGCGCACCGACATGACCGACGAGCTTTCCGAAGAGCGCAAGAAGCAGATCCTCGCCCAGGTGCCCTCCGGCCGGTACGCCGAGCCGTCGGAGATCGCCGCCGCGGTGCGCTACCTGGCCTCCGACGAAGCCGGCTACGTCAACGGCGCGGTGCTGCCGGTCGACGGCGGCCTCGGCCTCGGCCACTGACTTTCCCCCTTTTTCCCGAACCACGACTTGGAGGACCCGTGCCCGGACTGCTCGAAGGCAAGCGCCTGCTGATCACCGGCATCATCACCGACGCGTCGCTCGCCTTCCACGCGGCCAAGATCGCGCAGCAGGAGGGTGCGAAGGTGGTGCTGACCGGCTTCGGCCGCATGTCGCTGGTCGAGCGCATCGCGAAGCGGCTTCCCGAAGAGGCGCCCGTGATCGAGCTGGACGTCACCAACCAGGAGCACCTCGACGGCCTCGCCGACAAGGTCCGCGAGCACGTCGACGGCCTCGACGGCGTGCTGCACTCGATCGGCTTCGCCCCGCAGACCTGCCTCGGCGCGCCGTTCCTGGACGCGCCGGCCGAGGACGTCAAGACCGCGATCGAGATCTCGACCTACTCGTACATGTCGCTGGCGAAGGCGTGCCTGCCGCTGCTCGGCCGCGGCGCTTCGTACGTCGGCATGGACTTCGACGCGCGCGTCGCGTGGCCGGTCTACAACTGGATGGGCGTCGCGAAGGCCGGGCTCGAGTCGGTCAACCGGTACCTGGCCAAGGAGCTGGGGCCGCAGGGCATCCGCGTCAACCTGGTCAGCGCGGGCCCGATGAAGACGATGGCCGCGAAGTCCATCCCGGGCTTCGTCGACCTGGAGGACGGCTGGGGCGAGCGCGCGCCGCTCGGCTGGGACAGCACGGACCCGGACCCGGTGGCGAAGAGCGTCTGCGCGGTGCTGTCGGACTGGCTCCCCGCCACGACCGGCTCGATGATCATGGTCGACGGCGGGGTCCACTTCCTCGGCGTCTGACCCTCACACGGCCAGTGCCTCGCGGTCGCGGTCGTCGTTCCGCTGGACGACGGCCGCGACCGTGAGCGCCGCGAGCGTTCCCGCGCCGAGCGCCATCCCGGTCCAGGCCACGCTCGGGAAGCCGAGCCCGGCGTCGATCGCGACGCCACCCAGTGCCGGCCCGACGGTGTTGCCGACGTTGAACGCCGAGGTCGTACTGGCCCCGACGAGCGTGGGTGCATCGCCGGCGGCCTGGTAGGCGCGGAGGTTCAGCGCCGGGTTGGCACCGAACCCGGCCACGCCGAAGGCGAGCACGGCCGCGACGGCGACGAGCGCGTCGGTGGTGAGGGCGAGCACGAGCAAGGCGGCCAGCGCGAGCGCGAGACAGCCGTAGAGCGTGGCGAACGGCCGCCGGTCGGCGAGCCTGCCGCCGGCGCTGATCCCGATCAGCGCGCCGACGCCGAACAGCGCCAGGACACCCGGCACCCATTCCGGGGGCAGGCCGTCGGTCTCGGTCAGCAGCGGCGCCAGGTAGCTGAACGCGGCGAAGATCATGGCCTGGCACAAGGCGATCACGCCGAGCGCGAGCCAGACCCGGCCCCGGCGGTAGAGCCGCAGTTCGCGGCGGACGCTCGCCGCGTCACCGGTCGTCTCGGGCACCAGCAGGGCCACCCCGGCCACCGCGACCAGTGTCACCGCCGCCACCGCCCAGAACGCTGTCCGCCAGCCCGCGTGCTGGCCGAGGAACGTGCCGGCGGGCACGCCGGCGATGTTCGCGACGGTCAGCCCGCCGACCAGCACCGCCATCGCGCGGCCGCGCCGGTCGACGGGCACGAGCGCGATCGTCGTCGCCAGGGCGACGGCCCAGAACCCGGCGCAGGCGAGGGCCGCGACCACCCGCGTCGCGAAGAGGACGGGGTACCCCTCGGCCAGGGCGCCGACGACGTGCGCGACGGCGAAGACGCCGAGCAGGGCCAGCAGCGTCCGGCGGCGGGGGAGGCGGAGGGTGCCGATCGCCAGCAGCGGCGCGCCGACGACCATGCCGATCGCGAACGCGGAGATCAGCAGCCCGGCGTCGGGGATGCTCACGTGCAGGTCGGCGGCCATGCCGGGGAGCAGGCCGGTGATCATGAACTCGGACGTGCCCAGCGCGAACACGCTGAGCCCGAGGACGAAGACGGCCAGCGGCATGGGGGTTCCTCCCGGTTGTGTATCGGTCAGTCCAAAATCAAGGCATGTTTCGTCGGTGTCGTGCGGTGTTCAGCGGGTGATGGCCGCCAGTGCGAGGTCCGCGACCGCGTGCATGCTTTGGCGGCTGGTGCCCCGGCGGGCCATGACGCGCAGGCCCGAAGTGGTGCTGAGCAGGAACTCCGCCACCTCGGCCGGGTCGAGGCCGTCCCGGAGGCTGCCGTCGAGCACGCCTTCCCGGACGCACTCGGCGAACATGGTCAGGTTCCGCTCGGTGTCGTTGCGCAGGGCGGCGCCCACTTCGTCGTCGGGCACGCCGAGTTCGGCCAGGGTGTTGACCACGAGGCAGCCGCGGCGGCGCTGGTCGAGGTCGTCCTCGACGGCGTGGTCGAGGACCGCGGCGATCCGCTCGGCCGCGGTGCCCGGGCCGTCGAGGATCGCCTGCCGCTTGCCGAGCTGGGTGCTGGTGTAGTGCGTGAGCGAGCGCCGGAAGAGGGCCCGCTTGCTGGTGAAGGTGTTGTAGACGCTGCTGCGCCCGAGCCCGGTGGCCTCGCACAGGTCCTGCGTCGACGTCGCCTCGTAGCCGTGCGCCCAGAAGGCGTGCATCGCCTTCTCGACGGCGGCGGTTTCGTCGAACTCCCGTGGCCTCGCCATGGGGTGAGCTTAGCAGAGTTTTGGACTGGTCGATTCACAACGGGCCCGCGTCAGCGTGCGGGCCGCCACATCGGCAAGATGACGGGGTGGGATACGACGCGTTGCTGTGGCTTTCGTTCGGCGGTCCGGAAGGGCCGGACGACGTCATGCCGTTCCTCGAGAACGTCACCAAGGGCCGGGGCGTGCCGCGGGAGCGGCTGCTCGAGGTCGCCGAGCACTACCAGCACTTCGGTGGTGTCTCGCCGATCAACAAGCTGAACCGCGACGCGATGGCCGCGGTCGAGAAGCAGCTCTCGGCCGCCGGCGTGGACCTGCCGGTGCACTTCGGCAACCGCAACTGGCACCCGATGGTCGAGGACACGCTGGCTTCGCTGACCGCGTCCGGCGCCCGGCGGATCCTGGTGTTCCCGACGAGCGCGTACGGCGGCTACTCGGCGTGCCGCCAGTACGACGAGGACATCGAGCGCGCCCGCGCGGCGGTGGGCCCGGATGCCCCCGAAATGGTGAAGCTGCGCCAGTTCTTCGACCACCCGCTGTTCGTCTCGGCGGTGGCGGACGGCGTGCGCGCGGCGCACGCGTCGCTGGGCGACGCGCCCGGGATCCGCACGGTGTTCACGGCCCACTCGGTCCCGGAGAGCGCGGACGTCGCGTCGGGCCCGCCGTCGGACGGCGGCCGCCGGTATTCGAAGCAGATCGCGGAGGCGGCCCGCCTGGTGGCGGCCGAAGCGGGCATCGATGGGTACGACGTCGTGTGGCAGTCGCGGTCGGGGCCGCCGCAGGTGCCGTGGCTGGAGCCGGACATCGTCGACCACATCGACGCGCTGCACGAGTCGGGGGTTTCCGGCGTGGTCGTGTCGCCGATCGGGTTCGTCTCGGATCACCTGGAGGTGATCTGGGACCTGGACAACGAGGCGGCGGAGCGAGCGGCGGAGCACGGAATGGCGTTCGCCCGCGCCGCGACGGCCGGTTCGGACCCGAGGTTCGCCGAGTTGGTGGTGGAGCTGATCCGCGAGCACACGCACGGGGTGAAGCCGCGCAAGCTGTCGCCGTTCCCGGCGGCGGGCTGCACGGTGAACGGCGCACCGTGCGCGGTGGGCTGCTGCGAACCGGCCAAGCGCCCGGCCCGCTGACGAACGCCCCAATGTGGCGTTGGGTGCGTGGGGCGCACCCAATGTGGCGTTGGGTGCGTGGGACGCACCGAAAGTGGCGTTGGGGCGCTCGGCCGTCAGCCCTCGCGGGCCGTCTGCTCCGCGAACACCCGCACCGCCTCGTTGACCGCCGCACACCGCGCTGTCCGCACCGCGTCCGACAGCGGCCGCAGCGCCTCGGCCCGCAACGACGAAGCCGAAGCCGACAGCGCTCCGCCCGGGTCGTCCGACGACGCGATCGCCAGGATCGCAGCGATCTCCTCCGCCCGCTGCAGCACCCGCAACGCCCGCCCCGGCGTCCCCGCCGGCCAGTCCACGTCCGGCCGTGACCGCAGGTGCGCCGAAAGCTCCGCCCGCACCCCCGGCCGGTCGGAAGCCACGTCCAGCGCCTGCAACGCCCCCGCGCTGTTCCGGATCGCGTCCGTCAGCCCGTGCTCGGCGTCCCCCAGCCCGACGTACTCGGGCGTGGCGGCCGAGGAGAGCGAGAAGGCCGTCCAGCGCACCAGGCCCTCGGCGATCGGCTGCGGCACCAGCCCGAAGCCGAGCTCCGGGAGGACCACCGCGTCGCCCGCGCGCAGCGCCGCCTCCGTGAACGGACCCCCGCCGCCGAGGCCGCGGACATCGCCCGGGACCGGGAGCACCAGGCGCATGCTTTTCGCTCCCTGCGAACGCAGGGCCATCAGCAGCTGGACCGGGGTGGCCGCCCGGTTGAACGCCAGCGGCAGCGCGAACGTCTCGGCGGCGGCCGCGTCGGCCGCCACGACGTCATGGGCTTCACCCCACGCGAGCAGGGCGTCGAGCACATCGTCGGAAGCGGCGGCTCCGTTCAGCCACGCGGAGGACCAGACGGCGAAGGTCGCACTGGGACGGCACACGACGCCCTATTTTACCGGGCCGCCCGCAACCGGCAGTGCGCGCCCACGCTGGAGTCGCTCCACATCGACGGGCCGCCGATCCGGCAGTAGCGTCGAACGGGTGAACGTAGTTCCAGACGCTCTTCCCCGCACCGCCGGGGCCCTGCGCGCGGCCGGGTACGAGCCGCGGCCGATCGCGCAAGAGATCCACGACAACCTGCTGAACGCCCTGAAGACCGGCGAAGACGCCTGGCCCGGCATCGTCGGGTTCTCCCGCACCGTGCTGCCGCAGCTCGAACGCGCGCTGCTGGCCGGGCACGACGTCGTCCTGCTCGGCGAACGCGGCCAGGGCAAGACCCGCCTGCTCCGCACCCTCGCCGGCCTGCTCGACGAGTGGACGCCCGTCATCGAGGGCTCCGAACTGGGCGAACACCCGCTGCAGCCGATCACGCCCGCCTCGATCCGGCGCGCCGCCGAACTCGGCGACGAGCTGCCGGTCGCCTGGCGCCACCGCTCCGAGCGCTACACCGAGAAGCTCGCGACGCCGGACACCTCCGTCGGCGACCTGATCGGCGACGTCGACCCGGTGAAGGTCGCCGAAGGCCGCAGCCTGGGCGATCCCGAGACCATCCACTTCGGCCTGGTCCCGCGCGCCCACCGCGGCATCGTCGCCATCAACGAGCTGCCCGACCTGGCCGAGCGCATCCAGGTCGCGCTGCTCAACGTGATGGAGGAGCGCGACATCCAGGTCCGCGGCTACACCCTGCGGCTGCCCCTGGACGTCCTGCTCGTCGCCACCGCGAACCCGGAGGACTACACCAACCGCGGCCGGATCATCACCCCGCTCAAGGACCGCTTCGGCGCCGAGATCCGCACCCACTACCCGCTCGACGTCGAGTCCGAAGTCGCCGTCGTCCGGCAGGAAGCCCACCTCGTCGCCGAGGTGGGCGAGCCGCTGCTGGAGGTCCTCGCCCGGTTCGTTCGGAACCTCCGGGAATCGCCGGTCATCGACCAGCGCTCCGGCGTCTCGGCGCGGTTCGCCGTCGCCGCGGCGGAAACCGTCGCGGCCGCGGCCCTGCGGCGCTCGGCGCTGACCGGGGAAGAACCGGCGGTCGCCCGTCCGGTCGACCTCGACGCCGTCCCGTCGGTGCTCCGCGGCAAGATCGAGTTCGAGCCCGGCGAGGAAGGCCGCGAGATCGAACACCTCGTGCACCTGCTGCGCCGCGCGATCGCCGAAACCGCCCGCGAGCGGTTCGCGGGGCTCGACCTGCGGCCGCTGGCCGACGCCGTCGCCGAGGGGCACCTGGTCGCCACCGGCGAGCGCGTGCCGGGCAAGGACGTCCTCGAGGCCCTGCCGGAGCTCCCGGTGCTGCACGAGGTCGCCCGGCGCGCGGGCGTCTCGGCCGACGAACCCGCCGGCCGGATCGCGGCCGCCGTCGAGCTCGCCCTGGAATCGCTGTTCCTGGCCCGCCGGCTGGCCAAGGACTCCGACGACACGACGACCGTCTACGGCCGATGACCGCGGTCCCGCTTCCCGACGGCTACTCCTACGGCCCGTGGCACGACGGGCCGGACCCCCTCGCGCCGCCGGCCGACCTGCGTGACGCGCTCGACGAGATCGGCCGCGAGGTCATGGCCGGGGCGTCGCCGCGGTCCGCGCTGGAGGAGCTGCTCCGGCGCGGCACCGACCGCACCTCGGGCCTGGACGAGCTGACCCGGCGCCTGTGGCAGCGCCGGTCGCAGATCCAGCGCCGCAACAACCTCGACGGCACCCTGCAGGAGGTCCAGCGCCTCCTGCAGGAAGCCCTCGACGCGGAGCGGCGCGAGCTGTTCCCGGACCCGGACGACGAAGCCCGCTTCCGCGAGGCGCAGCTCGACGCGCTGCCGCCCGGCACGGCCGCGGCCGTCAACGAGCTTTCCGAGTACGACTGGCGCTCCGAGCAGGGCCGGGAGAACTACCAGAAGATCCGGGACCTGCTCGGCCAGGAGCTGATGGAGTCGCGCTTCCAGGGCATGAAGCAGGCGTTGCAGAACGCCGGGCCCGAGGACGTCGAGCGGATCAACGAGATGCTCTCCGACCTCAACGACCTCCTCGCGGCCCACGCGCAGGGCGCCGAAGACATCCAGGAGCGCTTCGACGACTTCATGGCCAAGCACGGCGAGTTCTTCCCGGAGAACCCGCGCAACGTCGAAGAGCTCATCGACGCGCTCGCCGAACGGTCCGCGGCCGCGCAGCGGATGCTCAACTCGATGTCGGCCGAGCAACGCGCGGAGCTGGCCGAGCTGACCCAGCAGGCGTTCGGCGACCCGCGGCTGGCGCAGCAGCTGGCCCAGCTGGACAGCCAGCTGCGCGCGGCGCGGCCGGGCGAGGACTGGACGGGCTCGGAGCGCTTCCGCGGCAACAACCCGCTGGGCATGGGTGAAGGCGCCCAGGCGATGGCGGATCTCGCCGAGCTGGACGCGCTGGCCGAGCAGCTCGGGCAGTCCTACCCCGGTGCGCGGCTGGAGGACATCGACCTGGAGGCGCTCGAACGCCAGCTCGGCAAGGACGCGGGCGTCGACGCGCGGCGACTGTCCGAACTGGAGCGCGAGCTGCGCCGCCAGGGCCTGTTCGAACGGGCCGCCGACGGGTCGCTCCGGTTGTCGCCCAAGGCGTTGCGGCGCCTGGGCGAGACGGCGCTGTCCGACATCGTGAACGCGTTGCGCGGCAAGACCGGCGACCGCGAGACCGAGTCGGCGGGGGCCGCCGGCGAGCCCACCGGAGCGTCACGGCCGTGGCGGTTCGGGGACATGCAGCCCTGGGACGTGCCGCGGACCATCCGCAACGCCGTGCTGCGCTCGGTGTCGGTGGGGGAGAGCGCGGTCCGGCTGGACGTCGAGGACGTCGAAGTGGTCGAGACCGAGCACCGGTCGCGGGCGGCGGTGGCGCTGCTGGTCGACACGTCGTGGTCGATGGTGCAGGAGGGCCGCTGGCTGCCGATGAAGCGCACCGCGCTGGCGCTGCACCAGCTGATCAGCACGCGCTTCCGCAACGACGCGCTGCAGCTGATCACGTTCGGCCGGTACGCGACGTCGGTGGAGCTGCCGGAGCTGATCGGGCTGGAGGGCGCGTGGGAGCAGGGCACCAACGCCCACCACGGCCTGCTCCTGGCCGGGCAGCACCTGCGCCGGCATCCCGACGCCCAGCCGGTGGTGCTGATGGTCACCGACGGCGAGCCGACCGCCCACCTGGAACCGGACGGCGAAGCGGTCTTCGACTACCCGCCCCAGCCGCGGACCCTCCACAAGACACTGTCCGAAGTGGACAGGCTGGCCAAGCTGGGCGCGTCGGTGACGGTGTTCCGCCTCGGCGACGACCCGCGGCTGACGGCGTTCGTGGACGTGATCGCGCGCCGTTCGGGCGGCCGGGTGGTTGCACCGGACCTCGACGGCCTGGGCGCCGCGGTGGTCGGGGACTACCTGCGCACGCGGCGCCGCTGACGCGGTCGGCGGTCCAGGGAGCCATGGGGTCCGCGGTGGTCGGCGATTGCCTGCGTACGCGGCGGCGCTGACGCGTGGCCAGTGGGCTAGCGAGCCGTGGGCGCCCGTGGTGGTCGGCGATTGCCTGCGTACGCGGCGGCGCTGACGCGTGGCCAGTGGGCTAGCGAGCCCTGTGCGCCGGCGGTGGTCGGCGATGGCTCACGCATCCGGCGGCGCTGATGCGCGGTCGGCGGGCTCGGGAGCCCGGGCCGCCCTCGGTGCCGTGCCGGTCGGGGACTACCTGCGCATCCGGCGCAGCTGAACCCGCTCAGCCGGCCCGGGGAACCCGCTCACCCGCCCGGTGGAGCGACCGGGCCGCGAGCGCGATGTCCTCGTGGCCGGCGGGCAGGTAGGCGTGGTGGTCCGCGAGCACCTCGAGGCCGAGCGTGCGGGCCCGGGCGAGTGCGCCCGCCTCGACCAGGAGGTCGACCGAGCGGCGCCGCAACCGCAGGATGCGGCCGAGCCGGGAGCCGAGCTCGCCCGACGGCAGCGCGCGGAAGTGCCGCCACAGCGCGGCGGCGTGGTCGACGAGGTCCACGGTCGGGTCGCCGGCCTCGACCACGTCGAACGCCCGGTCCAGTGCCGGTGCGAGCCGCTCTTCCGCGTGCAGCCTGCCGAGCACCGCCCGCTGGGTCAGCCGGTGCATCACGACGACGCCGCCGCGGACGTCGAACTCCGCGAGGGACGCGCCGGCGAGGCCGGCGAGCGCGGCGTCCACCGCCACCGGGTCCGGCCCGGCGCGGTGTGCCAGGGCGCGGCGCGTCCCCCGCGAAGCGAGCACGGCGAGCAGTTCCGCGACGACCAGGGCCCGGCTGTCCCGGGCCGCCACCATCCGCAGCGCGGCGAGGGTGGTGTCCTCGGCGCAGGCCGGGTGGGCTTCACCCGGCTCCCGTTCGAGCGGCGGGGTGTGCGGCAGCCGGTCGAGGTAGCTCGCGAAGCCCTGCCGCCGGATCACCGCGGCCGCCTGGGCCAGTGCGAGCGGCAGGCAGCCCAGCTCCCGGACGACGTCCACAGTGGCCTCGTCCGGGTCTCGGCCCGCTCGCGCGCCGAGGAACCGGACCGCGTCGGCCTCGTCGAACCCGCCGACCGCGACCGTGCCACCGAGCACTTCGAAGTCCGGCACGGTGGTCGTGACGAGCACCCGGGCCCGGGCGGGCAGCCACCGGTTGAGCGCGTCCGGGTCGATCGCGCCGTCGAAGACCACGACCGCGTCGCCGAGGCCGTCGAGCCACGCCAGGCCCGCGCGGGCGGCCGTTTCGGCGTCGGGTCCGGCCGCGCCGGCCAGTTCCGCGAACGCCAGTACGGCGTTCGCCGGGTCTTCCGCCGCGACCCAGACCACGGGCGAGCGGCTTTCGCGGGCGAACGCGGCGGCCAGGTGGGTCTTGCCCGCGCCGCTTCCGCCGAGGAGGACACAGAACCGGCCGGAACGGAAGATCTCCTCGATCCGTGCCCGCAGAGAGCCGCGGTGCACGGCGGACAACGGTTCGCGGGGGACGTCGCCGAACACCGTCCAGGTGCCGGGAACCGGCGGTTTCCGGCGTCGCAGCAGCACCGCGACGACCGCCGTGACCAGGGCGATCACCGCACCGGCGATGCCCACCACGACCTCGGCCCTCATCGAGCCAGGCTAACCGCGCTCGCCGGGGTGTGACGGCTACGGAAGGGTGACGCTTGACCCTCACGCGGCGTGAGGCACCACCGTGATCACCGCAAGGGCCACAACGGCCGCCAGAGGAGAAGGGGAACCGATGGGACATCCCGTGGGCAAGGTCGCCGCGCTGGCCGGGATCACCGTCCGGACGCTGCACCACTACGACGAGATCGGCCTGCTCAGCCCGAGCGGGCGGACGAGCTCGGGGTACCGCAGCTACGCCGACGACGATCTCGACCGGTTGCAGCGCATCCTGTTCTACCGGGAGCTCGGGTTCCCCCTCGAGACGATCGCGACCCTCGTCGACGACCCCGGTATCGACGCCGACGCGCACCTGAAGAGGCAGCGGGAGCTGCTGGTCGCGCGGATGGGCGAGCTGGGGCGGATGGTCGCGGCCGTCGATCGCGCGATGGAGGCGAGAGCCATGGGCAACGCACTGACGCCCGAGGAGAAGTTCGAAGTGTTCGGCGGGTTCCGCGAGCCGGACGGCTACGCGGAAGAAGCCGCGCGACGCTGGGGCGACACCCCCGAGTGGCGGGGCGCCGCGACACCGTCCAAGGAGGACCTGGCGGCCGGGGAAGCGGTCCGCCAGGACTGGGTCCGCCGCCTCACCGCGGTGCTGGACGCGGGTGGCGCGCCGGACAGCACCGAGGCGGCGGACCTCGCCGAGGAGCACCGGGCGATGCTCGCCCGGGTGATGGGCGAGTGCTCGTACGAGACGCAGCGGCGGATCGGTGAGCTGTACGTCACCGAGCCGGTGCAGCTCGGGTTCCTGGTCCGGGAGGACGAGCAGCGGCCGGGTGTCGGGGAGTTCGTCCGCGACGCGATCGTGGCGAACATCGCACGCCGGCCGTAGCCGCTGCTCCACGTGGGGGAGGAGTCCCACCGGGCGGGAGGGCGCCGGAGTCAGCGCTTACAGTCGAGGGTATGCAGACTTGGTCATCGGTCGACGTGCCCCGCATCCCCGGCACCCCCCGCCCGCTGCGGCTCCACGACACGGCCACCGGGCAGATCCGCCCGACCGCGCCCGGCCCCACCGCCCGGATGTACGTCTGCGGCATCACGCCCTACGACGCGACGCATCTGGGGCACGCCGCGACGTACCTGGCCTTCGACCTGGTGAACCGCGTGTGGCGGGACAACGGGCACGACGTCCACTACGTGCAGAACGTCACGGACATCGACGAGCCGCTGCTCGAGCGGGCCGAGCGCGACCAGGACGACTGGGTCGTGCTGGGCATGCGCGAGACGGCCCTGTTCCGCGAGGACATGACCGCGCTGCGCGTGCTCCCGCCGAAGCAGTTCGTCGGTGCGGTGGAAAGCATCCCGGAGATCGTCGAGGTCATCGCGAAGCTGCTCGCCAACGGCGCGGCCTACCGGGCGGACGACCCGGAGTTCCCGGACGTCTACTTCGACCACACGGCGACCGGCCGGTTCGGCTACGAGTCGAACTACGACGAGCCGACGATGACCAGGTTCTTCGCCGAGCGCGGCGGTGACCCCGACCGCGCCGGCAAGCGCCACCCCCTGGACGCGCTGCTGTGGCGGGTGGCCCGCGAGGGCGAGCCGTCGTGGGAGTCGGAGCTGGGCCCGGGCCGCCCGGGCTGGCACATCGAGTGCAGCGCGATCGCGGTCAACCGGCTGGGCCTCGGGTTCGACCTCCAGGGCGGTGGTTCGGACCTGATCTTCCCGCACCACGAGTACAGCGCGGCGCACGCCGAGGCGGTGGCCAAGGACGGGCCGTTCGCCCGCCACTACGTGCACGCCGGGATGATCGGCCTCGACGGCGAGAAGATGTCGAAGTCGCGCGGGAACCTGGTGTTCGTCTCGCGGCTGCGAGCAGACCAGGTCGACCCGGGCGCGATCCGGCTGGCGCTGTTCGCCGGCCACTACCGCGCCGACCGCGCCTGGACGCCCGCGCTGCTGACCGAGGCGGAGACGCGCCTGGCGCGCTGGCGCGAAGCCGTCTCGCTGCCCACCGGCCCGTCCGCCGAGGACACCGTCTCCCGGCTGCGCGACCACCTCTCCGACGACCTCGACACGCCGAAGGCCCTGGCGGCGATCGACGCGTGGGCGAGCGAAGCCCTGCGCCGCGACGGCACGGACCCGGCCGCACCCGGCCTGATCCGCATCGCCGTCGACGCCCTGCTCGGCATCACCCTGTGAATCCGTGAATGTCGCATTGAGGGACTCTGAGTCCCTCAATGCGACATTCACGGACCTCGGTGACTGTATAACGGCCTATACGGTCGCGGGTCGGCCGGCGGCCAGTTCCAGGTGGTCACCTGCCCAGTCCCGGCGCAGCCACCGGTCATGGGACGCGATGACGACCGCGCCCGGTGCCGTTTCGAGGGCCGTGAACAGTTCTTCCGCCAGGGTCAGCGAAATGTGGTTCGTCGGCTCGTCGAGCAGGAGCACGTCCGGTGGTTCGGCGAGCAGGACCGCCAGCGCCAGCCGGCGGCGCTGGCCCACCGAGAGCGCGCCCACCGGCTGCCGCAGATCCCGGGACGCCAGCAGGCCGAGGTGGTTCAGCGGGGGAGCGTCCTCGCCGAGCGCGTCCCGGTACACCCGGGCCGCGGTCCGTTCCGGCTCGGTGAACACGACGTCCTGCTCCAGTAGCCCGACGCGCACGCCGTGTCCGAAGTGGACGGCGCCGCCGGCGGGGGTGAGCCGCCCGGCCAGCACGGCCAGCAGCGTCGACTTCCCGGCGCCGTTCCCGCCGGTGACGAGCAGCTGGGCCGACGCGCCGACGTCCAGCCGGGGCAGGCTCAGCCGTCCCGGCACCTCCAGCGAGCGCACGGAGATCGCGGGTCCGTCGCCGGTCGCGTGCCCGGTGAGCTCCGCCCGGAACCGCAGCGGCGCCGGGGGTTTGCGGACCTGGTCGCGTTCGAGGTGCTCGAGCCGCTGCTCGGCGTCGCGCACCCGCCGCGAGATCGTCTTCTGGACGCGGGCGCCCTTGAAGTGGTGGATGAACTTGTCGTTGTCGCGCGGGCCGCGGCCGTACGCGACGTTGCGCGCGGTGACCGCGACGGTCTCCCGCAGCTCTTTCAGCTCCTCCTGTTCTTCGGCGAAGCGCTGTTCCCACCGCGCCCGCTCGGCCTTCTTGTGCCCGAGGTAGTCCGAGTAGCTGCCGCCGTAGCGGACCGCGCCGCCGGCCTGGCGGTCGGCCGCGGCCGGGTCCAGGTCGACGATGTCGGTGCACACCGCGTCGAGGAACACCCGGTCGTGCGACGACAGCACGACGATCCCGGTCAGCTCGGTGAGGTGGCGTTCCAGGAAGTCCATCGCGGCGTCGTCGAGGTGGTTGGTCGGCTCGTCCAGCAGCAGGGTTTCCGGTCGCCGGACCAGGAGCGCGGCCAGCCCGAGCCGGGATCGCTGGCCACCGGACAGCGTGCCGAGCCGCCGGGCCGGCTCGACGCCGCCGAGGCCGAGCCCGTCGCAGACGAGCTTCGCGCGCCGGTCGGCGTCCCAGAGGTCGTGGGCCTGCGCCCATTCCAGGACCCGGCCGTACTCGTCGAGCACGGCCGGATCGTCGGGCCGGTCGGCCATCGCCGCGGTCAATTCGTCGAGGCGGCCGGTGGCCGCGCGGATCTCGGCAAGCGAGTCGTCGAGGACGTCGGCGAAGGTCGCGTCCATCGGGAACGGCAGCTCCTGCAGCAGGAACCCGACATCCGGGCCGCGGAGCACTTCGCCGGAGCGAGGTTCTTCGAGCCCGGCGAGCAGCCGCAGCAGCGTGGACTTGCCGGTGCCGTTCTCGCCGACCAGGCCGAGCCGCTGTCCGGCCGACGCGGTCAGCGTGACGCCGTCGAGGACGACGCGGGTGCCGTAGCCGAAGACGACGTCCTTGGCCTGCAAGGGAAAAAGGGGGGACATGCGCGATCACCGGGCCCGGATGAGAAGAAGCGGAAATCCCGCCGGGCGTCGTGGCACGCGGGAGCGTCAGGCTCGACCGGGGTGCCGCCTCGGAAGCGGGATGGGCGCGGTTCAGTTCCTCATAGTGGAACCAGGCTAACGCAACATCCGTAGAGTTAGTCAACCGGTTATGGCGTGGGTCACATCCGGCAGGTTTCCCGACGCCTGTTCGGCGGCGACGGTGCCGTCGGTGAGGAATCCGACGAGCGCCGTCAGCTGACGGCGGTCCAGGCGCGCGAGTCGCTCGCCGACGAACCGGGCCATCGGCGCGTACAGCTCGGCGAGCTCGGCCATCCGGTCGGGCAGCGGCCGGACGACGAGCCGGCGGCGGTCGGCCGGGTCCGGGGCACGCTCGGCGAGGCGGTGGCGCTCCATCCGGTCGAGCAGCCGCGTGAACGCGCCCGTGGACATCCCGAGCAGCCGGGCGAGCTCGGTCGGGGAGTCGCTGACGCCGCCGTGGAGCAGGTGCAGGCAGTGCAGCTCGGTGGGGGTGACGGCCATCCGCTCGGCGACCGCGGCGTGGAAGAGGGCGGTGGAGCCCACGAACCGGGGGAGGGCGAGGGCGGCGGCGGTGGCGAGTTCGCGCTGGTCGGGCAACGTCCATCCAAGGTCGGGTGACGACGCAGTCACTGCTTCGTGCAGTCACTGCCTCGTGAACGATAGCGGACGCGCTTGACAAACCCGCGGGCGGCCCCAACTATGAAAGAGGACTTTCGAAACACCTCTTTCAGATAGGACGACCGATGGCCGAGCTGCCGCCGCGCAAGCGGATCGAGGACGTCGAGCTGCTGCGCGCGCTGTCCCACCCGCTGCGCTCGGCGCTCCTGAACCACCTGACCGCCGTCGGTCCGCGCACCGCGAGCGAGTGTGCCGACGCGGTCGGCTCGACCGCGTCCAACTGCAGCTGGCACCTGCGGCAGCTCGCGCAGTACGGCCTGGTCGAGCGGGCGGACGCGGAGGACGGCCGTGAGCGGCCGTGGCGCGCCCGCCAGGTCGGGCTGGAGATGGGGGAGCTGGCCGACGACCCGGCGCACCGGGCGGCCCAGCTCGGCATGGTGGGCGCGACGCTGAGCCACGAGCAGGAGCTGACCCAGCGGTACCTGGACTCGCTCGACGGCCTCGACCCCGCCTGGCGCGCGGCGTCCGGCCTGATCTCGTACGCGCTGCGCGTCACGCCGGAGGAGCTGACCCGGCTCACGCACGCGATCGACGCGCTCGTGCGGCCGTACGTCGGCGCGATCCGGACGGACGCGCCCGACGGTGCCCACCCGGTGCACGTCGGCCTGCGGGCGTTCCCGCGCATCGAACACTCGGGGAAGGCGGAGGAATGAAGCAGTTGCTGGGGGTTCCGGCGTTCGCGCGGTTGTGGGTGGCCGCGTTCTTCGGCGAGACGGCCGAGTGGATGTTGCAGGTGGCGCTGCCGCTGTACGTCTTCCAGCGCACCGGCTCCGCCGCGACGACGGCGCTGAGCATCGTGCTCGGCCTGCTGCCCGCGGTACTGCTGAGCCCGGTCGCCGGGGTGGTGGCCGACCGGTGGAACCGGCGGGCGGTGCTGTTCGGCGTCTGCTGCGGGCTGGCCGTCGTCGCGCTGCCGCTGCTGGCCGAGCCCGGCGTCGTCGTCGTGTACGCGGTGATGGCCGCCCAGGCGGCGCTGGCGTCGGTGTTCGAGCCGGCGCGGAACGCCTTGGTGCCGGAGCTGGTCGGCCTCGAGGAGGTCACCGGGGCGAACGGCCTGATGAGCGTGAACGGCAGCGTCGCGCGGCTGGCGGGCGGCTGGGCGGGCGGCGCGCTGCTCGGCTTCGGCGGGCTCGCGGACGTCATCACCGGCTACCTGGCGGTGCTGGCGGTGGCGGCGGCGCTGCTGGCCAAGCCGTTCCGCCGGGTGAGCGCGCCCGTGCCGGCCGCCGCGCCCGAACCGGTGGTGCGGGCCTGGCTGGACGGTCTCCGCGAGCTCGCGCACAACCGGCGACTGTGGCGCACCGGGCTCGCGGTCGTGTTCACCTCCCTGGCGCAGGGCATGTTCCTGGTGCTGTTCGTGGTGTACGTCCTGGACGTGCTGGGCGGCAGCGAGGCCGATGCGGGCCTGCTCCGGGGCGTGCAGGCGATCGGCGGGCTGGCGGCCGGCTTCGCGCTGGCCACGGTGGCACGCCGGGTGGCCCCGGCGGCGCTGCTCGGCTGGGGGTCGATCGCGCTGGGCCTGGTGTCCGCGGTGATCTGGAACCTGTGGCTGGTGACGACGTCGCTCGGGCTGTACGTGGGGTTGTTCATCCTGGTCGGGGCGCCGGGGGTGGCCGCGGGCGCGGGGGTGCTGTCGGAGATCCAGAGCGCGGTGGCACCGGAACGGGCGGGCCGGGTGTTGAGCACGGCGTTCGCCGCGATCGCGACGTTCACCACCGCCGGGGCGCTGCTGGCGGGGACGCTGGTCGCGACGACGGGGCCGGCGGTGCTGCTGAACATCCAGGCCGGCGTCTACGTCCTGGCCGGGGTGCTCATGCTGGTCCGCAAGCGCGGGTTTCGCGGAACTTCCCCGTCTTCGATGGCTACGGTGGAGGGGTGCCGCACCTCTTCGCCACCAGCGACCTCCACGTGACCCACGAGGGCAACGGCCCGATCCTCGACGACGTCGTCCCGGAGACGCCCGGTGACTGGCTGCTCGTCGCCGGGGACGTCGCCGAGCGGGCCGAAGCGACCATCGCGACCCTGAAGACCCTGCGCGAACGGTTCGCGAAGGTCGTCTGGGTGCCGGGCAACCACGAGCTGTGGACGACCAAGACCGACGAGTGCCAGCTGCGGGGCCAGGCGCGCTACGAGTACCTGGTCGAGCAGTGCCGCGAGATCGACGTGCTCACGCCCGAAGACGAGTTCCCGGTCTGGCCGCACGGGCGGCGGCCGCTCACGATCGCGCCGCTCTTCCTGCTCTACGACTACAGCTGGCGGACCCCGGAGGCGGAGGGCCGGTCCCTGGAGGAGGCCCTGAGCCAGGCCCGGGCCGCCGGGGTGGTCTGCACGGACGAGTACTTCCTGTACCCGGACCCGTACCCGAGCCGGCAGGCGTGGTGCGAGGACCGGCTCAAGATCAGCACCGAACGCCTCGACGCGGTCCCCGAGGACCACGGCACGATCCTGATGTCGCACTGGCCGCTGCACCGCCACCCGACGGCGCCGCTGTACTGGCCGGAGTTCGCGCTGTGGTGCGGCACCACGAAGACCGAGGACTGGCACGTCCGCTACCGCGCGGAGATCGCCGTCTACGGCCACCTGCACATCCCGCGCACGACCGAGGCCGACGGCGTGCGGTTCGAAGAGGTCTCCCTGGGCTACCCGCGCGAGTGGCGCAAGCGGGCGCGGGGCGCGGTGCCGATGCGCCGGATCCTCTGGCCGTCATGATTCCCCGCGCCGCCGCTCCCTGAGCGCGCGCACCCGGCCGCGGCTGGCGCAGGCGGGGGACGGGCACCAGCGCCGCCGCCCGCCCGGGTCCGCGAAGACGGCCCGGCAGTCCTGCTCGGGGCAGGCGCGCAGGTCGTGCCGCAGCGGCCCGGTGAGCCAGTCGGCCGCCTGGTGGGCGAGCCGGCCGAACGCGGCCGCTGCCGTCGGCGGGGCGCTGCGGTGCAGCCGGTCGAGCGCGGCCAGGTGCACCGGCTCCGCCGCGAGGAACGTCGTCAGCCCCCGCACCTGGTCCGCGGTCGCCGCGACGCCGTCGACCGCGCCCACGGCCAGTGGCCGCAGTGTCTCGCGGAGGTCGTGAGCGCCGGCCAGGTCGACGCCGGTGATCCGGGTGAGCGGGGTCAGTTCCGACAGGGCCAGCCACTCGCGCAACCGCTCCACCGTCGGCAACCGCTCGACCGGCCGCGCCCCGAAGTGGCGGCCGCGCGTGGCGAGCAGGTTCAGCCAGGGGGCGCCCATGTCGAGGCGGAAGTCGTCCGGCACGTGGCCATCGTAACGGGTGAGGCGTTACACTCGCGGCCGTGACCGGGGAACCGCAGGTAAGGACGGTGCTGGGCGACATCGACCCGGCCGAACTGGGCGTGACCGACGCGCACGACCACCTGTTCTTCGCCTCGAAGCTGCTGCCGGGCCAGGAGCTCGACGACCTGACGGCGGCGAAGGAGGCCCCCGCCCATTTCAAGATGGCCGGTGGTTCGGCGCTCGTGCAGTGGACGCCGTTCGGGCTGGGCCGCCGCACGCGGGAGCTGGCCCGGATCTCCGAAGAGCTCGGGGTGCACGTCGTCGCGGCCACCGGCCTGCACCGGGCCGAGCACTACGCGCCGGCCGCGCTGAGCCGGGTGGTCGACGACCTGGTCCGCGTCTTCGTCGCCGACCTGATCGAGGGCACCCAGCCCGGGGACGACCCCGGCGAACCGCGCACTGGGCCGCGGGCCGGGCTGATCAAGGTCGCCGGCGCGTTCCACACGGTCGACTCCCACGCCCGGCTGACGCTGACCGCCGCCGCGGTCGCGCACCAGGAGACCGGCGCGACGATCGCCGTGCACCTCGAACTCGGCACCACCGGACTCGAAGTGGCCGAGCTGCTGTGCGAGAAGCTCCAAGTCCCGCCTGACCGGGTGATTCTCGGGCACCTCAACCGCAACCCGGATCCCCAGGCTCAGCGGGCGATCGCCGAGACCGGCGTGTTCCTCGGCTTCGACGGCCCGTCACGTGCCAACCACGCCACCGACTGGCGGCTCTTCGACGGCCTCGAGGCACTGGTCGAGGCGGGGCACGGCGGCCGGATCCTGCTGGGCGGCGACACGACGACCGCGGCGGCCCGGCACCAGCCGGGCGCGTCCTACCTGCTCACGAACCTGGCGCCGAGGCTGACGAAGCAGCTGGGCGGCGACGTCGTCACGGCCGTGCTGGTGGCGAACCCCGCGCGGGCGTTCGCCACCAGCTGGCTGAAGTAGCGGCTCAGCGCAGGCCGAAGCCTTCCTGCCCGCCGCCTCGGCCGCGGCGGCGCAGGTAGCGCTCGAACTCGGCGGCGATCTTGTCGCCGCTGACGTCCTGCTCCGCGACCTCGCTCTGTGCGTCCCCGCGCTCTTCGAGGCTGCGGACGTACTCGCTGATCTCCTCGTCCTCGTCGGCCATCTCGCTGACCGTGCGCTGCCACTCCTCGGACTGCTCGGGCAGCGCGCCGAGCGGGATCTCGACGTCGAGGATGTCCTCGAGCTTGTGCAGCAGCGCCAGCGTCGCCTTCGGGGACGGCGGGTGCGACACGTAGTGCGGCACCGCGGCCCAGATCGACACGGCCGGGATGCCCGCCTGCACGCAGTAGTCCTGCAGGATCCCGACGATGCCGGTCGGGCCCTGGTAGTTGTTCATCTCGAGCCCGTAGAGCGACGCCGTGTCCTTGTCGTACGCCGTCCCGGTGACCGGGACCGGCCGCGTGTGCGCGGTGTCGGCGAGCAGCGCGCCGAGCGTCACCACGGTCGCGACGTCCAGCTGCTTGATGTGCTCCAGCAGCTCGGCGCAGAAGGCGCGCCAGCGCATGTTCGGCTCGGGGCCCTGCACGAGCACCACGTCGCGGTCGAACCCGTCGGGGCGGCACACCGACAGCGTCGTCGTCGGCCAGTCCACCCGTCGAGTGACGCCGTCCACCATCCGGACGGTCGGGCGGCTGACCTGGAAGTCGTAGTAGTCGTCGGGCTCCAGTTCGGCCAGGGGCGTGGCGTCCCAGTTCAGCTGCAGGTGCTCGACCGCCCGGCTGGCCGCGTCACCTGCGTCGTTCCAGCCTTCGAAGGCGACCACCATCAGCGGCCGGGAGGGTTCGGTGCGGTCGCCGGGCGGCCGCGGGGTCTCGTCGACGGGCTCACTCACCGGACCAGCCTACGACCACCGGCCTTACGCTGTTCAGCATGTCCGATCGCCTGTCGTCACCGTTCCTCGACGCCCTCCGCTCGCGCGTGCTGGTGGCCGACGGGGCGATGGGCACCGCACTGCAGGCCCACGACCTGAGCCTGGACGACTTCGACGGTCTCGAAGGCTGCAACGAGATCCTCAACGTCACCCGGCCGGACGTGGTCCGCTCGGTCCACCGGGGCTACCTGGAGGCGGGCGCCGACGCCGTCGAAACCAACACTTTCGGGGCCAATTTCGCCAATTTCGCCGAATACGACATCACCGGCCGGATCTTCGAGCTCGCCGAAGCCGGCGCGCGGCTGGCCCGGGAGACCGCCGACGAGTTCGCCACGCCGGACCGCCCGCGCTTCGTGCTCGGCTCGGCCGGCCCGGGCACGAAGCTGCCGACGCTCGGTCACGTGCCGTTCGGCACGCTGCGTGACGCCTACCAGGAGGAAGTCCGGGGCCTGCTGGCCGGCGGCGTGGATGCGGTGATCGTCGAGACCACCCAGGACATCCTCCAGACCAAGGCGTCGATCATCGGCGCGAAACGGGCGATGGCGGCCGAAGGCAGGTCGGTGCCGATCCTGGCGTCCATCACCGTCGAGACCACCGGGACGATGCTGCTCGGCACCGAGGTCGGCGCCGCACTGGCCGCGCTGGAGCCCCTCGGCGTCGACCTGATCGGGCTCAACTGCGCGACCGGGCCGGCCGAGATGAGCGAGCACCTGCGGCAGCTGGCCAAGCACGCCCGGGTGCCGCTGTCGGTGATGCCGAACGCCGGCCTGCCGGAGCTGGGCCCGGACGGCGCCGTGTACCCGCTCGGCCCGGAAGCGCTGGTCGAGGCGCTCACCGGGTTCGTGCGCGAGTTCGGCGTCGGCCTGGTCGGCGGCTGCTGCGGCACCACCGACGAGCACATCCGGCAGCTCGCCGCCGCCATGGCGGACACCGCTCCGGTGCCGCGGCGGCCGCGGCCCGAGCCCGGCGTGTCGTCGCTGTACCAGGCGGTGCCGTTCAAACAGGACGCCAGCGTGCTGATGATCGGCGAGCGGACCAACGCCAACGGCTCGAAGGCTTTCCGCACCGCGATGCTCGACGGCCGCTGGGACGACTGCGTCGAGATCGCCCGCGAGCAGACCCGCGACGGCGCACACCTGCTCGACCTCTGCGTCGACTACGTCGGCCGCGACGGCACCGCCGACATGGCCGAGCTCGCCGGCCGGCTCGCCACGGCCTCGACCCTGCCGATCATGCTCGACTCCACCGAAGTCCCGGTGCTGCGGGCCGGGCTGCAGCGGCTCGGCGGCCGCTGCGCGGTCAACTCCGTCAACTACGAGGACGGCGACGGGCCGGATTCGCGATTCACCCAGGTCATGGAGCTGGTGAGCGAGTACGGCGCCGCCGTCGTCGCGCTGACCATCGACGAAGAGGGCCAGGCGCGGACGGCGCGGAAGAAGGCCGACATCGCGTCGCGGCTCATCAAGGACATCACCGGGAAGTGGGGGCTGCGGACGTCCGACGTCATCGTCGACGCGCTCACCTTCACCATCGCCGCCGGCCAGGAGGAGTCGCGCCGCGACGGCATCGAGACGATCGAAGCGATCCGCGAGATCAAGCGGCGCCACCCCGAGGTCCAGACCACGCTGGGGCTGTCGAACATCTCCTTCGGGCTCAACCCGGCCGCGCGGCAGGTGCTGAACTCGGTGTTCCTGCACGAGTGCGTTCAAGCGGGACTGGACACCGCGATCGTGCACGCGTCGAAGATCCTGCCGATGGCCCGGATCCCGGACGACCAGCGCGCGGTGGCGCTCGACCTCGTGTACGACCGCCGGCGCGAGGGCTACGACCCGCTGCAGGAGCTGATGGCCCTGTTCGAAGGGGTCAGCGCGGCGTCGTCGAAGGCCTCGCGGGCCGAGGAGCTGGCCGCGCTGCCGCTGTTCGAACGCCTGGAACGCCGGATCGTCGACGGCGAGCGCAACGGGCTCACCGACGACCTCGACGCGGCGCTGGCCCACCGGCCCGCCCTGGAGATCATCAACGACACGCTGCTGTCCGGCATGAAGACGGTCGGCGAGCTGTTCGGGTCCGGGCAGATGCAGCTGCCGTTCGTGCTCCAGTCCGCCGAGGTGATGAAGGCCGCCGTCGCGCACCTCGAACCGCACATGGAGAAGGAGGACGACGCGGGCAAGGGCCGGATCGTGCTGGCCACCGTCCGCGGCGACGTGCACGACATCGGCAAGAACCTCGTCGACATCATCCTGTCCAACAACGGCTACGAAGTCGTCAACCTCGGCATCAAGCAGCCGATCACGACCATCCTCGACGCCGCCGACGAGCAGGGCGCCGACGCGATCGGGATGTCCGGGCTGCTGGTGAAGTCCACCGTGATCATGAAGGAGAACCTCCAGGAGATGAACTCCCGGGGCGTCTCCGCACGGTGGCCGGTGCTGCTGGGCGGCGCGGCGCTGACCCGGTCCTACGTGGAGAACGACCTGAGCGAGCTCTACCTCGGCGACGTCCGCTACGCGCGGGACGCGTTCGAGGGACTGCGGCTGATGGACGCGATCATGGCCGCGAAACGGGGCGAATCGCCCCTGGTGGACACCGACGCGGAGAAGAAGCGCCAGGAGCGCAAGGAACGGCGTGAGCGCTCGCTGCGGATCGCCGAGGCGCGCAAGGCCCGCAAGGCCGAGGAGGAAGCCCTCGAAGGGCCGCCGCCCGCGCGCTCGGACGTCGCCACCGACGTCCCGCTGCCGACGCCGCCGTTCTGGGGTTCGCGCGTGGTCAAGGGCGTCGCGCTCGCCGACTACGCCGCGATGCTCGACGAGCGCGCGACCTTCATGGGGCAGTGGGGCCTCAAGGGCGCCCGCGGGGGCGCCGGCCCGACGTACGACGAGCTCGTCGAGTCCGAAGGCCGGCCACGGTTGCGGTACTGGCTGGACCGGCTGACCGCCGACGGCGTCCTGGCCCACGCGGCCGTCGTCTACGGCTACTTCCCGTGCGTCGCCGAGGGCGACGACCTGGTCGTGCTCACCGAGCCCGAGCCGGACGCGCCCGAGCGGCTGCGCTTCACCTTCCCGCGGCAGCGTCGCGACCGGCGGCTCTGCCTGGCCGACTTCTACCGGCCGCGGGAAGCGGGCGAGGTCGACGTCGTGCCGTTCACGGTCGTCACGATGGGCCAGCCCATCGCCGACTACGCTAACGAGCTGTTCGCCGCCGACGCCTACCGCGACTACCTCGAGGTGCACGGCCTCGGCGTCCAGCTCACCGAGGCGCTGGCCGAGTACTGGCACTGCCGCATCCGGGGAGAGCTGACGTTCCCCGGCGGTGTGGCGGTCGCCTCAGAGGACCCGGACGACGTCGAGGACTTCTTCAAGCTCGGCTACCGTGGAGCGAGGTTCTCACTGGGCTACGGCGCCTGTCCCGATCTCGAGGACCGGGCGAAGATCGTCGCGCTCCTCGAGCCGGGCCGGATCGGCGTGAAGCTGTCCGAGGAGTACCAGCTGCACCCCGAGCAGTCGACCGACGCGATCGTCTGCCACCACCCGGAAGCGAAGTACTTCAACACCTGAGGGGGATCCACTGTGGACGGTCTCGTCGCCGTGCTGTGGGACATGGACGGCACACTCGTCGATTCCGAGAAGCTGTGGGACATCGCCCTCTACGAGACGGCGGAATGGCTCGGTGGCAGGCTTTCCGAGGAACAGCGGATGACCCTCGTCGGGTCCAACATGGACGACACGTCGGCCTACCTGCTCGAGGTCGTCGGCCGCTCCGTGACCCCCGAGGCGGTCGCGTCGACCGGCGAGGAGATCCGCCGGCGCACGGCGGGGCTGTTCGACGACGAGCTGCCGTGGCGCCCCGGCGCCCGCGAGGCGCTGACCGCGGTGCGCGAGGTGGGCCTGCGCTCGGCGCTGGTCACCTCCACCGAGCGCGACCTGACCGAGCTGGCGCTGAACACGATCGGGCGGGACTTCTTCGACGTCACGGTGTGCGGTGACGAGGTCGAGGGACTCAACAAGCCGCACCCGCGCCCGTACCTCAAGGCGGCGGAGCTGCTCGGCGTCGCGCCGGAGAAGTGCGTGGCGGTCGAGGACTCGCCGCCGGGCACGGCGTCGGCGGTCGCGGCCGGCTGCACGGTGCTGGTGATCCCGAACGACGTCCCGGTCGGGACGGGGGAGCGGCGCGTGTTCCGCGATTCGCTGGTCGGGATCGACGGGCCGGCGCTGGCGGCCCTGCTCGGCTGATCACGGCCCTGTCGCATTTCCGCTAGCCCCGGCCCGCGGGGTCGGCGATGCTGGGGGCGTGCACGAGGACTTCGAACGGTGCGTGCGGGCCGTGCAGGCGAAGGACGCCCGGTTCGACGGGTGGTTCTACTGCGCGGTCCTGACCACCCGGATCTACTGCCGGCCCAGCTGCCCGGTGGTGCCGCCCAAGCGGCAGAACATGAGCTTCCACCCGAGCGCCGCGGCCGCGCAGCAGGCCGGGTTCCGCGCCTGCAAGCGCTGCCGCCCCGACGCCAGCCCGGGATCTCCGCTGTGGAACGAGCGCGCCGACCTGGTCGCGCGGGCGATGCGGCTGATCGCCGACGGCGTCGTCGACACCGAAGGCGTCCGCGGTCTCGCCGCCCGGCTCGGCTACAGCGTCCGGCAGGTCGAACGCCAGGTGTTCGCCGAGCTCGGCGCGGGCCCGCTCGCCCTGGCCAGGGCCCAGCGCGCGCAGACCGCGCGGACGCTCATCGAGACGACCACCCTGCCGATGACCGAGCTGGCGCTCGCGGCCGGCTTCGGCAGCATCCGGTCGTTCAACGACACCGTCCGCGAAGTCTTCGCGCTTTCGCCGACGGAGCTGCGCAGCCGGGCGAAGGGCAAGCCGTCGGCCGGGGCGATCCTGCTGCGGCTGCCCTACCGGAAGCCGCTCTGCCCGGACAACCTCTTCGGGCACCTCGTGGCGACCGGCGTGCCGGGCGTCGAGGAGTGGCGCGACGGCGCCTACCGCCGGACGCTGCGGCTGCCGCACGGCCACGGCATCCTCGCGCTGCGGCCCGAGGACGGCCACATCGCGTGCCGGCTCAGCCTGACCGACCTGCGGGACCTGCCGGCCGCCACCAGCCGCTGCCGCCGGCTGCTCGACCTCGACGCCGACCCGGTCGCCGTCGACGGCCAGCTGTCCACCGATCCGCTGCTCGCGCCGCTGGTCGAGGCCGCGCCGGGCCGCCGGGTCCCGCGCACGGTCGACGGCGCCGAGTTCGCCGTGCGGGCCGTGCTGGGGCAGCAGGTCTCGACGGCGGCGGCGCGGACCCACGCGGCCCGGCTGGTCGTCGCCCACGGCGAGCCGATCGACGACCCCGAAGGCGGGCTGACGCACCTGTTCCCCTCGCCGGAGGCGCTGGCCTCGCTGGACCCGGAGACCCTCGCGATGCCGCGCAGCCGCCGTCGCACGCTGCTCGCCCTGGTCGAAGCGCTCACCGGCGGGCTCGACCTCGGTGCGGGCAGCGACTGGGAGGCGACGAGGGCGGCGCTGACCGCGCTGCCCGGGTTCGGGCCGTGGACGGTCGAGAGCATCGCCATGCGCGCCCTCGGCGACCCGGACGCGTTCCTCCCGACCGACCTCGGCATCAAGTACGCCGCCGAACAGCTCGGCCTCGGCGGGCAGGCCGCCGTCGTCTCCCGGTCCGCGGCGTGGCGCCCATGGCGCGCCTACGCCACCCAGCACCTGTGGGCCACCGGTGACCACCCGATCAACCGGATGCCCGCCGCCTAGGAGATGCCCATGCGTTCCCACACGGTCGTGGACAGCCCCTGCGGACCCCTGACGCTGGTCGCCGAGGACGACGCGCTCTGCGGGCTGTACATGCACGAGCAGCGCCACCGCCCCGCCGAGCCGACGTTCGGCGCGCGTGGCGCCGGCGAGGTCTTCGTGCGCGCCGAGGCTCAGCTGAAGGAGTACTTCGCCGGGCAGCGGCGCGAATTCGACCTTCCGCTGGCCTTCCGCGGCACGCCGTTCCAGCGCTCGGTCTGGGCGGCGCTGCTCGAGATCCCGTACGGCGAAACCGCGTCCTACGGCGAGCTGGCGCAGCTGCTCGGCAATCCGTCGGCCGCGCGGGCGGTCGGCCTGGCCAACGGCAAGAACCCGATTTCGATCGTCGTGCCGTGCCACCGGCTCGTCGGCTCGACCGGCTCGCTGACCGGGTACGGCGGTGGCTTGGAGCGGAAGCAGTACCTGCTCGACTTCGAAGGCTGTCCCATTCCTCGGGAACCGATGTCCACATCAGTGTGAGATCGGTGGCACCCGGACCGGCCCGGGGCGACGGTGACCCGGCCGGGATGGAAGGATCTGCAGACTGTGAAGACCTTCGATGAGCTGTTCGCGGAGCTTGCCGAGCGCGCGCGTACCCGTCCCGACGGGTCCGGCACCGTCGCCGCCCTCGACGCCGGGGTGCACGCCCAGGGCAAGAAGGTGCTGGAGGAAGCCGGCGAGGTGTGGATCGCCGCCGAGCACGAGTCCGACGAGCGCCTCGCCGAGGAGATCTCCCAGCTGCTGTACCGCCTGCAGGTTCTGATGCTCGGCCGTGGCCTGTCGACCGAGGACGTCTACCGCTACCTGTGACGGGTCGCTCGAAGAACGAGGAGAAAAGCGAAATGCTGCGTGTTGCCGTGCCGAACAAGGGAGCCCTCGCCGCCGCGGCGACGGAGATGCTCGGCGAGGCGGGCTACCGCAAGCGGCATGAGCAGCGCGACCTGACGGTGCTCGACCCGGTCAACGAGGTCGAGTTCTTCTTCCTGCGCCCCAAGGACATCGCGATCTACGTCGGCTCGGGCGACCTCGACCTCGGCATCACCGGCCGCGACCTCGCCCTCGACTCCGGCGCGCCGGTCGAGGAGATCCAGGCGCTCGGCTTCGGCGGCTCGACGTTCCGCTACGCCGCCCCGGCGGGCCAGGACTGGAAGCCGGCCGACCTGCAGGGCAAGCGGCTCGCCACGTCGTACCCGCGGCTGGTGCGCGACGACCTCGCCCGCCACGGCGTCGAGGCCGAGGTGATCCGCCTCGACGGCGCCGTCGAGATCTCGATCCAGCTCGGGGTCGCGGACGCGATCGCCGACGTCGTCGAGTCCGGCCGGTCGCTGCGGCAGCACAACCTGGTCGCGTTCGGCGACCCGATCTGCGTGTCGGAAGCGGTGTTGCTGCAGCGCAAGGGCACCGAGCAGAACAAGGCGAAGAGCCAGCTCGCGGCGCGGCTGCGCGGAGTGGTGTTCGCGCAGCAGTACCTGATGCTGGACTACGACTGCCCGCGCACGCTGGTCGAGCGGGCGATCGCCATCACGCCGGGCCTGGAGTCGCCGACGGTGGCCCCGCTGGCCGACGACGACTGGGTGGCGGTGCGCGCGATGGTGTCGCGCAAGGACGTCAACCGGGTCATGGACGAGCTCGCCGAGGTCGGCGCGAAGGCGATCCTGGCCTCGGACATCCGGTCCTGCCGCCTCTGACCCAGCTGCCGTCGTGAGTGTTCAGGGCGGTTAGAACCGCCCTGAACACTCACGACCGGGGGCGGTTGGGCTTCTTCGGCAGGAGGTCGTAGAGCCCCTTGCGGACGCCGTTGTCGTTGACGTTACGCGCCACCGCCACCTCGGAGATGAAGTCCTCGAAGACGAACTCCTCGTCGGCCGGGACCACCGCGGGGGCCTGGTTCTGCTCCAGGTAGCCGTCCAGGGTCGCCGCGATCTCGCGGAACGACAGCGCCTGCAGCGTCTCCGGGGCGTAGGTCGTCACCGGGACGCCGTGCGCCGCCGCCTCGTTCATCACCACGCCCAGCGGCAGGTGCGAGAGCATCGGGATGCCGAACTCGTACATCTCCTGCAGCGCCGCGGCCGCGTAGTGCGAAATCGGCCGCCGGTAGAGGCTCGGCACCAGGCCGAACCACGACAGCGGCTGCCGCCCGACCGTCTGCTCGACGTACCGCACCTGGTCGGCGAGCAGCCGCAGCGCACGGATGCTCGTCTTGTCCGGCTGGACCGGGACGAGGATGCCGTGCGACGCCGCGAGGGCGTTGTTCGTCAGCACGTCCAGCGCGGGCGGGCAGTCGATGACGCAGTGGTCGTAGTTGGCGAACTGGATGACCCGCGCCAGTTGCCAGCCGGGCACGCGGAACGAGTCGAGCCGCCGGATCAGGTCGAACATCCCCGGTGAGGTCGGCACGACGTCGAGCGCGCCGCCGCGGCCGAGGTTGCTGCGCGGGTGCGGGACGACGAGGTCCTCGATCGGGCCCTTCCACGTCTTGGCCAGGGCTTTCGCCAGGGTGGGCGCGTCCCCGCGGACCTCGGACAGGCCGAGCATCTCGGTCGTCGCGTGGCCCTGCGGGTCGAGGTCGACCAGCAGCACCCGCCGGCCCCGTTCGGCCAGTGCGGCCGCGGTGCCGACGCTCAGCGAGGTCTTGCCGACCCCGCCCTTCTGGTTGACCACCGAGGTGATCTGCATGCCGGAGCGCTCCTCATGTCGGTCGTTCCGCGAAGGCTATTGGATGCGGGCCCGTTGTGGGTGGCTATCCGCCCCCGGCCTGTCGCGGTCGCACCATCAGCGCCTGCGCGCCGGTGGCGACCGGGCCGCCGCCGTCGTGCAGGATGCTGGTCGCCGTGCCGACACCGTGCGCGCCGACCAGCGTGACCGCGTCCAGGCCGATCCACTCGCCCGACGGCGGCCGCCGCAGGTGCACGGTCAGCTCGGAGTTGATGAACCACCACTTGCGCGGGTCGAGGTAGTTCGACACGCCGTTGCCGGAGTCGGCGATCGTGAACAGGCGCTGCAGCCCGCTCGGCTCCTCGCCGTCGACCAGCGGTACGCGCTGGCGGGCCCAGACGGCCGCCGCGCCGGGCACGTCCATGCCGCCGCGCACCGCACGCCACTCCACCGCGTCGAGGTAGCCGCCCTGCCAGCCCTCCGGCCACGGCGACTCCGTGACGCTGTCCGGCGCGGGCATCAGCGGCCCGGCGTCCGTGGCGACCTCGGCCGTGTCCGACGTCGCGATGCGCCACGCCGAAGCCCGCGCCACCACCCTCTCCGCGCTCGCCAGCTCGGCCTGCAGCAGTTCGACCGACCGGCCGGGCCGGTCGATCCGGGCCCGCACGGCGAGCTCGGCCACCGGGGCCGGGCCGAGGATCTCCACGGTCACGCGCGCCAGCTCCGCCGGGTGCGCCGGTTCGACGTTTTCGAGGGCCCGGACCAGCAACGCCGACGGCGGCCCGAAGTGCTGGGAGTCGGCGGACCACGGCCCGGCGGTGTGGGCGGTCGCGGAGAACCGGCCTTCGCCGAGCGGGACGTAAAACGCGTCGGCCATCAGTCGGCCCGGTCCAGCGGCGTCTCGTCGCCCGCGTCGGGCTCCGGCCAGCCGGGGTACGCCGGCGGCGTGCCGCCGTACTCGGGGCAGTGCGCCTGGTGGTCGCACCAGTTGCACAGCTTGCTCTTGTTCGCCCGGAAGTCGCCGGTCCTGCCCGCCTTGAGGATGGCCTGCCAGATGGCTTCCAGCGTGCGTTCGAAGCGGAGCAGCTCGGCTTCGTCCGGGGTGTAGGCGAGCGACTGGCCGTCGGTGAGGTACATGAGTTTCAGCTGACGCGGCACGATCCCGCGCAGCCGCCACAGCACCACGGCGTAGAACTTCATCTGGAACATCGCCTTCGCCTCGCCGATTTCGCGGGGCGCGGCGCCGGTCTTGTAGTCGACGACCCGGATCTCGCCGCTCGGCGCGACGTCGAGCCGGTCGATGTAGCCGCGCAGCAGGACGCCGGAGCCGAGCTCGATCTCGACGTGCAGCTCGCACGCCTCCGGCTCGAGCCGCCGCGGGTCCTCCAGCTCGAAGTAGGCGTCCAGCAGCTTTTCCGCCGACCGCAACCAGTCCGCGTGGTCGTCCGGCTTCTCGCCGTCGAACAGCTCGGTCCACTCCGGACGGTCTTCGGACAGCTCCGTCCACGCCGGGCCGAGCAGCTCCCGCGCCCGCGGGGGCACGCGCTCGGCGGCCGGCAGCGCGAAGAGGCGCTCCAGCACCGAGTGGACGAGCGTGCCGCGCAGCTGGGCCTTGGTCGGGACCTCCGGCAGCCGGTCGACCGCGCGGAACCGGTAGAGCAGCGGGCACTGCTTGAAGTCGCTGGCCCTCGACGGCGACAACGCGGGCCGCCGGCGCACCTCGGTGGCGACGGCGGAGGCGGCGAGCGGGTCGGTGGTGACGGTGTCGGCGTCGGGCATGGGCAGAGCGTAACGCCGGGGTCCGACAGTTCCGGCGACCGCAACGCCCGCCACCCCGGACAGGTCCGGACAACCCCGGTACCGCCGCGGACGACACGCGCACCGCGATGGCCGACACGACCCCCGGCCGCCGTGTCGTCCGGCCAGGTACGCGTGCCGTCCGGCCGGGTACGCGTACCTGGCCGGATGACACCACCCGGACCGGATCACCCGCTCCCCACACCGGGGGCTCTAGGCTCTCCGGCATGGCCGCGACCAGTGAGCAGGGCACCGGGGGCACCCGGCAGGCCGTCCTCTCGGACGGCGGCCTCGTGCTGTTCCGGGTCGCCGGGGTGCCCGTGCTGCTGGCGCCGTCCTGGTGGGTCGGCTCGCTGGTCGTCGTCGTGCTGTACGCGCCGCTGGTCGGGCGGCTGCTCCCGGACGCCTCGACGCTGACGTCGTGGCTGCTGGCCGGCGCGTTCGCGCTGCTGCTGGGCCTGTCGGTGCTCGCCCACGAGCTCGGGCACTGCCTGGCCGCGCTGCGGCTGGGGATCCCGGTGCGGCGGCTGCGCCTGTTCCTGCTGGGCGGGTTGTCCGAAGTGGCCCGCACGCCGAAGCGGCCCGTCCACGAAGGCCTGGTCGCCGCGGCCGGCCCGGCGGTCTCGTTGCTGCTGGGCGGGTTCTGCGGCCTGCTGATGTTCGCCGTCCCGTCCGGCGGCGCGGTCTGGATGCTGGTGGCCGAGTGCGCGGTGGCGAACCTCGCCGTCGGCGTGTTCAACCTGCTGCCCGGCCTGCCCCTGGACGGCGGGCGGCTGGTCCGCGCGGGTGTATGGGCGGCGACGGGGATCCGCGCGAAGGGCACGCGTGCCGCGGTCGCCGGCGGCGCCGTCGTGGCCGCGGGGCTGCTCGTGTGGGCGCTGTGGGGGCTGGCGACCGGGAGCCCGGACCGGTGGCTGCGCCTCGGCGTCTGCGTCGTCACGGCGTGGTTCGTGATCCTCGGCGCCCGGTCGGAGCTGGCCGCGGAAGCGCGCCGCAGCTGGCCGGAAGGACTGGAGCTGGGCGAGCTCGTGCGGCCGGTGCTGCAGCTGCCCGCGGAGAGCCCGGTGTCGGACGCGCTGGCCGCGTCGGCGGGCCGGGGCGTGGTGCTCGTCCGCGCCGACGGTGTCGCGGCCGGGCTGCTCGACACGGGCGCGGCGGAGCGGCTCGCGGGCACGTCGCCGCACGCGCCGGCCGAGCTCGCGGCCGAGCCGATCCGGGCCGAGACGGTGCTGCTGGCCTCGGAGCCGGGGGAGGACGTCGTCGAACGGGTCCGCGAAACCCCGGCGTGGCAGTTCCTGGTGGTCGACGACGAGGGCCGCCCGGCGGGCGTGCTGCGCCGGGACGACCTGCGCGCCGCGCTGAACCGCCGGATCCGCTGAGACCCGCTGCGGCCACGGCCCGGGCGGCCTGCGAAGATCTGTCGTCGGCCATTCGGGGTAGCAGGAGGAAGTGTTGTCGGTCAGCGGACCGTTTCGCGCGGGTGATCGGGTGCAGTTGACCGACTCGAAGGGGCGCCACTACACCTTGACGCTGGCCGACGGCGGTGAGTACCACACCCACCGCGGCGGCCTCGCGCACGACGACCTCATCGGTCGTCCCGAGGGCTCGGTGGTGACGTCCGCGGGCGGCTCGACCTACCTGGCGCTGCGCCCGCTGCTGCCGGACTACGTCCTTTCGATGCCCCGCGGCGCACAGGTGATCTACCCGAAGGACGCGGCCCAGATCGTGATGTGGGGCGACATCTTCCCGGGCGCCCGCGTGCTCGAGGCCGGCGCCGGCTCCGGCGCGCTGACGTGCTCGCTGCTGCGCGCGGTGGGCCCGGCCGGGAGCGTGCACTCCTACGAGATCCGCGAAGACCACGCCGTGCACGCCGAGCACAACGTCGTGAAGTTCTTCGGCGAGAAGCCGGCGAACTGGTCGCTCACGGTGGCCGACCTGGCGTCGCACGAGGGCGAGGTCGACCGGGTCGTGCTGGACATGCTGGCCCCCTGGGACCAGCTGCCGAACGTGGCCGCCCACCTGGTGCCGGGCGGTGTGCTGACGGTCTACGTCGCGACCGTGACGCAGCTTTCGCGCGTCACGGAGTCCCTGCGCGAGCAGCAGTGCTGGACCGAGCCCGAATCGTGGGAAACGCTGATGCGGCCGTGGCACGTGGTGGGGCTCGCGGTGCGCCCGGACCACCGGATGGTCGCGCACACGGCGTTCCTGCTCACCGCCCGGCGGCTCGCGGACGGCACCGTGTCCCCGCGCGTCTCGCGGCGGCCCAGCAAGGGCAAGGGCTGAGCGGCTAGTGTCGCGCGTCTGAGGTTCGTCGACAGTGGCCTGGCCCTGCGCGCCAAGGCGGCGTCGGGCGACTCGGACCTGGATCTGCCGAGGGTCGCGGCGGCTGGTCCGGCGACATGAATGAGTCATTCATGTCGCCGGACGAGGTGAATGGGTCATTCACTGCATCGCGGCCGGGACTGCCCGGGCCGCAACGCGCGACACTAGCCCGGCACGCACCAGCGGCCGCTCTCCTTGTGCAGCGGGAAGGGCGTGTCCTTCGTCCCGCCCGCCGCTTCGACGTGCACCTTCGCCGTCGCGGACTCGCCGCGGACCTCCGGCGGCTCCTTCAGGGTCGCCTTCACCGGGCCCGCCGCGTCCCACGTGCGCTGCAGCCCGGCCAGGGCTTCCGCGCTCTGCGGGCGGCACGTCAGCTTGCCGAAGGCGGCGGAGTCGTGCGCCGTGATCGCGTCGACGATCGCCCTGGCCAGCACGTTCACCGCCGCGGTGTCGACCGCGCTCGGCGCGGCGGAAGTCGGGGTCCGGGGCGCCGGCGGCGGGCTCGACGGCTCGGGCGCGGAGCCGGACGGCGCGACGAGCAGCAGTCCCAGCACCACGCCGGCGCCGGCCACGCCGAGCAGCACGAGCCCGGCGGCGAGCGCGCGGTTCACCGCCGGCGCGGGCTCACGAGCCGTCCGCGTGCACGTTGGACAGGCACCACAGGCCGGATTCCTTCTGGGCCGACATCGTGCCGACCTTGGTCTTGCTGCCGTCCGTGGCCGAGTAGCGCACGGTGGACTTGTCCCCGGTGTCCTGCGGCGCGCCGGTCAGCTTCACCGTGACCTTCGGGATGTCGCCCGTGGTGCCCTCGAAGACGCTCCGGCAGATGGTGTCGGCCAGCGCTTTCTCGTCGCCCGCGTTGTAGGCGGAGATCGTCGTGTCGAACAGCTCCTGCGAGCTCCCCTTGCCGGCCGGGGCGGGGCCACCGGCGGGCTTGCTGCCGGTCGTCGACGGCCGGGTGGGCGAGGTGGCCCGGGGTTTCGAAGCGGACGTCTTCGGTGCGGACGTCGGCGCCGCGGAGCTGCTGCTGGCGGGCGGGGCCGCGGCGTTGTTGTCGTCGCCGTTGGCGAGGACCGCCCACGTCACGCCCCCGCCGACCAGGACGACCGCGGCGGCGGCGATGCCGACGATGAGCCCGGTTTTCTTCTTCTTGGGCGGGGGCGCGTCACCGAAACCGCCGCCTCCGTACGGGTCGTGACCGCCGAAGCCCTGCTGCTGGTCGTAACCACCCGGTTGGCGGCCCCACTGGTCCTGCTGCCCGTACTGCGGGTAGCCCTGCTGGGGCTGAGGTCCCGTCTGCGGCGGGTAACCGCCCTGCTGCGGCTGACCGTACGGATCGGGCTGGCCGAACTGCTGGGTGCCGCCGTAGCCCGGCTGGGGCTGCGGTCCGGTCTGGGGATAGCCACCAGGCTGCTGGCCGTACGGCCCGGGCTGCTGCCCGTAGCCGCCGGGCTGCTGGCCGTAGCCGCCCGGTTGCTGCGGCGGGTAGGTCATGGGTGGTGCCCCCTCGCGTTCCTTCGACTCCGGACCCGGCCTTCGGGCGGCCGACGTCGGCCCGATGCTAGCCATCGCGCGAGGCCGCCGCGCGGTTAGGGCGGAACTGGCCGGAATTGCCCGGCTTCGGCAGGGTTGGCGCTCCGCGGGACCGGGTACTCCCGACGTGCTTGGTTCGTCCTGGCCCGGACGAACCCGCGACGCGCCGGGGCCACGGCACCGAAATGGCCGCTTGCGCTGCGGGAATGTCCGTGCTGGACCAGGCGAGGAAACCGCGACGCGCCGATCTTGTGATGCGGAAAGGCCTTTTCTTGTCGGTGATCGCCGGTACCGTGGAATGAAAAGCACTCCGAGGAGGTGCCCGATGCATCATGACCTTCCCGGAGGTCGGCGCGAGGAGGCCGACCCTTCAGCAACATCCGGAGCTGGGACGACGGCGGACGAGCAGGCTCGGCAGATCCGTTTTCTCGAGGAGGAAGTGGCGCTGCTGCGCCGCAAACTGACCGACTCGCCACGGCAGAACCGAGTTCTCGAACAGCGGCTCGCCGAGGCCTCGGAAAGGGTGAGCCAGCTCACCGAGCGCAACACCAAACTGGTCGAAACCCTGCGTGAAGCACGAGGACAGCTCCTCGCGCTGCGTGAGGAGGTCGACCGGCTGGCCCAGCCACCGTCCGGGTACGGCGTCTTCGTCGAGGCGTACGAGGACAACACGGTGGACGTCTTCACGGCCGGCCGGAAGATGCGGGTGTCGGTCTCACCCGCGGTCGAGCTCTCGTCGTTGCGTCGCGGCCAGGCGCTGCGGCTCAACGAGGCGCTCACCGTGGTCGAGGCCGGCGGGTTCGAACGCACCGGCGAGGTGTGTGCGTTGCGTGAGGTGCTCGCCGCCGACGTCGAGGGCGGCAGCCTTCGCGCGCTGGTGGTCGGGCACGCGGACGAGGAGCGGGTGGTCCTGCTCTCCGATCTGCTGGCCGAGCAGCCGCTCAAGCCGGGCGACTCGCTGCTGGTCGACTCCAAGGCCGGCTACGCGTACGAGCGCGTGCCGAAGGCGGAGGTCGAGGACCTGGTGCTGGAGGAGGTGCCCGACGTCCGTTACGAGGACATCGGTGGCCTCACCCGGCAGATCGAACAGATCCGCGACGCGGTGGAACTGCCGTTCCTGCACGCCGACCTGTACCAGGAGTACCAGCTGCGGCCGCCCAAGGGTGTCCTGCTCTACGGCCCGCCGGGCTGCGGCAAGACGCTCATCGCCAAGGCCGTGGCCAACTCACTGGCCAAGAAGGTGGCCGCCGCACGGGGCGAGAACGAGGACGGGAAGTCCTACTTCCTGAACATCAAGGGTCCCGAGCTGCTCAACAAGTTCGTGGGGGAGACCGAGCGGCACATCCGCCTGATCTTCCAGCGGGCGCGGGAAAAGGCCTCCGAGGGTACCCCGGTGATCGTGTTCTTCGACGAGATGGACTCGATCTTCCGGACCCGTGGATCGGGCGTTTCGTCCGATGTGGAGACCACGATCGTCCCGCAGCTGCTCTCCGAGATCGACGGTGTCGAAGGCCTGGAAAACGTCATCGTCATCGGTGCTTCGAACCGTGAGGACATGATCGACCCGGCGATCCTGCGGCCGGGCCGGCTCGACGTCAAGATCAAGATCGAGCGTCCGGACGCCGAAGGCGCGAAGGACATCTTCTCCAAGTACCTGGCCGAAGGCCTGCCGATCCACGCCGACGACCTCGCCGAGTTCGGCGGCGACGCCAAGGCGACGTTCGACGCGATGATCCAGCACACGGTCGAGCGGATGTACGAGGAGAGCGACGAGAACCGGTTCCTCGAGGTGACCTACGCCAACGGGGACAAGGAGGTCCTTTACTTCCGTGACTTCAACTCGGGCGCGATGATCCAGAACATCGTGGACCGGGCGAAGAAGTCGGCGATCAAGTCGGTGCTGGAGACCAAGCAGCCGGGTCTCCGCGTGCAGCACCTGCTCGACGCGATCGTCGACGAGTTCGCGGAGAACGAGGACCTGCCCAACACCACCAACCCGGACGACTGGGCCCGGATCTCCGGCAAGAAGGGCGAGCGGATCGTCTACATCCGCACGCTCGTCACCGGCAAGAACCAGGACTCGGGGCGGGCGATCGACACCGCCACGAACACCGGTCAGTACCTGTAACAGCGCGAACCGATGGGGCGGCCGCTTCGGCGACCGCCCCATCGTCGTGTTCAGCGGCGGACGAGTTCCTCGGTTTCGGTCGTGCGCCGCGCTCGCAGGCGGCCGTGGGCCGCGAGGATGCCCAGCACTACCAGGAGCGCGCCAGCCGGCTGGTTCCAGCTCACCGGTTCGCCCAGCACGAGCACGCCGAGCAGTACCCCGACCACCGGTGTGAGGTAAGTCACCGCCGCCGCGTTGGCTGCGCCCCAGGCGGCGATGATGCGGACGTTCCAGACATACGCGATACCCGTGCCGAAAACGCCGAGCGCCACCATGCTCGCCACCACCGCGAGGTCCAGGTGGACCGGGGTGGCCGCGACCGCCGGTGCCACTAAGCCGAGGATCACCGTCGCCGACCCCGTCTGACCGAACGCGACGACAACGGGGTCCACTCCACGCGGGGAGACGAACCGGCGCATGTAGACGAAACACGCGCCGTAACACGTCGTGGCGCCGAGGCAGGCGATCTGCGCCGTCAGCTGGTGCGAGACGTCGACGCCGTGCCACACCCCGACGATCGTGAGCACGCCGAGGAAACCGAGCGACAGGCCGAGCACGCGCGGTGGCGTGAACCGCTCCTCCGGCAGCGCCGCGGCGGCCAGCAGCATCGTGATGAGCGGCGTCGTCGCATTGAAAATACTGGCCAGACCGGACGAAATGTACTGTTCCGCCCACGAGAACAGCAGGAACGGCACCACGCACAGCAGCACCGAGACGACCGTGAGGTGGCCCCACAGCACGGGATCACGGGGGAGCGGGCGCCGGCGCAGGAGCAGCGCGACGGCCAGGGCGAGCACGCCCAGAGCGACCCGCGCGAGAGCGACCTGGCCGGGGGAGAGCCCGCCCAGGCCCACCTTGATGAACAGGAAACTCGCACCCCAGACGACGGCCAGCAGCGCGAACCGCACCGTGACGCCGAATCCACCCGACCGCATGGGCGCAGTCAAGCTCGCGGACCGGCCCCGGGGCCAGCGGTTTTCGGCCTTCGCTATTTGTATAACGACCTATACGTCTCGGGTTACGATGCCGTCCATGGTCCGGGGGACAGAACCGTGGCGACGAGCGGTCGAGCACATCGGGAGCCGAGTGGCGGGGCCGCGGCTGCCCGGCGACCTGGACGTCACCGTGCACTTCCACCCGGACCGCCTGGTGGGGGAGGTGCCGTTGCTGCGGCACCTCGTCACGGACGGCGTCTACCGCTCGCAGTTCGAGACGGGCACGAGCAACGGCGGGCTGACCGCGCACGCCGGCGGCGCTCGCCGGCGCTGGGAGCACCGCATGTTCGGCGGCGCCTACGACGACCTGCCGCCGTCGGCCCGGCCCAAGTACGGCTCCCTCAACTACCGCCGCCGCCCGGCGGGCGGCTCCGTCCGGTTCGGCTCGTCCCACTTCCGGCTGAAGCGGCAGGTGCTCACGCGCACGACGTTCTGCTACCCGGACAGCTCCGCCGAGCCGGAAGACTTCGGCACCGCCGAGCGCATGCCGCTGCTGCCGCTCGCCGAGGAGGACACACAGGACGAACTGGACGACCACATCGAGGCCCACGTCCACGGCCCGCTCCGGCTCGCCACCGACGTCGAGGCCCTGGTGCTCGATCCGGCGTTCCGGGGTACCGACGTCGAGGCGGCGGCCGCCGGGCTGCCGTTCCCGACCTTCTGGCACCACGGGTTCCGGCTGCCGGTCGAGGTCCTGGCGGAGCACGCCGACTTCCGGGGTGAGGACGTCGTGCGGGCCGGCCAGGAAATCGCGCGGGACGGCCGGCTCGACGCTCGCGTCATCGGCGACGCCGTCCGCGCCGGCCGGCACGACCCCCAGGTGCTCAAGCGCGTCTGGCACTGCACCGCGCGGTTCGGCCTACGCGGCGACGCCGGCGGGTAGCAGCGCTTCGGCCAGCCGGCGCCAGTGCGGCATGGCCGAAGTGCCCGGTTCGACCCCGATCACCTGGATGCCGACGTGGTCGGCGCCGGCGTCGAGGTGGGCGTTCAGCTTGCCGGTGATCGTGTCGAGGTCACCCCAGAAGACGAGGTCGTCGACGAGCCGGTCGCTGCCGCGGCCGCCGTCGATGTCCGCTTGCGCGTAGCCGAGCCGCCGGAACTTCGCGACGTTGTACTTCGAGGTGAGGTACCGGTGCAGGTGGCCCCGGGCGACTTCCCGCGCCTTGCGCGCGTCGGTTTCGAAGAGCACGGCGTGCTCGACGCCGAGGAACGGCCCGGCGCCCAGGAGCTCGCGCGCCTGGGCGGTGTGCTCCGGCGTCACGTGGTAGGTGTGCGCGCCCGCCGACCGGTCCCGCGCCAGCTCCAGCATCTTCGGGCCGTACGCGGCGAGCAGGCGCCTGATCGGGGTCCGTGGCTCGGGGTTGGCGCTCGTGACGGCGTCCATGGCGTCGAGGTAGTCGTTCATCGCCCGGAGCGGCTTCTCTCCGGGCTTCCCGCCGCCGAGGCCGAGACCGAGCAGGTGGCGGTCCGGGTACGCGTCGGCCAGCAGCAGGGCCGCGCCGCGGGTCCAGCGCGGCTCGCGCGACCAGATCCGCGCGATCCCGTTGACGACGGTGAGGCGCTCGGTGGCCGACAGCAGGAACCCGGCGTGCGTCAGGGCTTCCCGGCCGTTGCTCTCCGGGATCCAGACCGCCGGCCAGCCGAGTTCTTCCAGCTCCTGCACGGAGTCCCGGATCAGGCCGGCCGGCTGGTCCTCGAAGTCGAACGTCCAGATCCCGTAGCGGCCGAGCCGCATGTTCTCGATCGTACCCATGAATCGAAGTATCGCAGAATTACGATATGAGTCAACCGGGTGTCCGCCGTGACAGGGGAGGGGAGAGGTCAGAGGGCGTGGCCGAGCGCGGCCACGAACTCCGCGATCCGGGCTTCGTCGCGCTTGTAGTGCGTCCACTTGCCCACGCGGGTCGCGCGCACCAAGCCGGCGCGCTGCAGTGACGCCATGTAGGCCGAGACGGTCGACTGCGCCAGGCCCAGCTTCTCCTGGATGTGGCTCACGCACACACCGACCTCGACCGGGTCGGCGATGGCCCGCTCCACGGGGAAGTGCCGCGTCGGCTCCCGCAGCCACTGCAGCACCTGCAGCCGCACCGGGTTCGCGAGCGCCTTGAAGACGTCGAGCAGCTGCTCGACGTCCGGCTGGGATTCGGTGCGTGTCGTCATGGCTGCTGCCGAGTATATGGTCGTATAACGACCTATACTCACTGGCCGTGAGCGAAGAAACCCGCCGCCCTCGCGCGCCCATCACCGAATCCGACGTCCTGGCTTGGCTGGAGACGACGGCCGCCGCCGTCCAGGCGGGGGAGGTGAGCGCCCAGGAGCTCATCGACATCCTCGGGGAGCTCCGCCGCGCCTCCGCCGCCTGTGCCGACGCCTCCGACTGGGCGCTGCTCGCCGCCCGCGAAGGCGGGGCGAGTCTCCGGCAGATCGCGCCGGTCTTCGGCAAGGGGTACGTCCGGGCCCCGGCCGCGCGCCTCGAGAAGCTCCACCGCCAGGCCCAGAACTCCGACCAGTGGCTGGCGATCCTCCGGCACAAGCAGACGGCATGAGCGCGCCCGTGGAGCGGATCGCGCTCGGCCTGGCCGCGCTGGGCCGGCCCGCCTACATCAACCTGGGCCGCGAAGGCGCGCTGCCGCCGGAGCGGGACGTCGAGTCCATGCGTGCCGCGACGTTCGCGGTGCTCGACGCCGCCTACGCCGCGGGGGTCCGGCACGTCGACGTCGCCCGGTCCTACGGGCGCTCGGAGGAGTTCCTGGCCGGCTGGCTCGCCGAGCGCGGGCACGACGGCGTCGAGGTCTCCAGCAAGTGGGGTTACGCGTATGTGGGGGACTGGCGGCTCGACGCCGACGTGCACGAGGTGAAGGAGCACTCGGCGGCGCGGTTCGCCGCGCAGTGGGCGGAAACCCTGGCGCTGCTGGGGGATCGTGTCGGCCTTTACCAGGTGCATTCGCTCACTGCGGACAGTCCGCTGTTCACCGACGAGCCGCTGATCGAGGCGCTGGCGGAGCTTTCCGCGAACGGCGTCGCGGTCGGGTTCTCGACGTCCGGGCCGGCGCAGGCGGACGCGATCGAGCGGGCGTTCGCGCTGGAGGTGGCCGGGCGGCCGGTGTTCTCGGCGGTGCAGTCGACGTGGAACGTCCTGGAACGGTCCGCCGGGCCGGCCCTCGCCGCGGCGCACGCGGCCGGGAAGCGAGTGCTGGTCAAGGAAACCCTGGCCAACGGCCGGCTCGCGGTCGAAGCGCCGGAGGCCGTCCGCGACATCGCGGCGGCCCACGGCACCGGGCCGGACGCCGTCGCCGTCGCGGCGGTGCTGGCGCAGGAGTGGGCCGGTACCGCCGTCATCGGCCCGGCGAGCCCGGCTCAGCTCGAGGCCAACCTGCGGGCCACCACGCTTGCGCTGAGCACGGACGAGGAAGCCGAGCTGGCCGGCCTCGCGGAGAATCCGGGGGAGTACTGGCGACACCGGTCCTCCTTGGCGTGGGACTGAGCCACTGCACTACCCTTCGCAGGCACACGCGGACGACAGGAGGCCGGAGCAAGTGCGTCATCGGCAGGTGGTCGCCCTGGCCGCGGTCGCGTTGGTCGGCCTCACCGGCTGCGACGGGCCCGACCCGAACAACCTCGAGACGTACTACGACGATCCGGCTCCGCAGTCGGCGCCGGTCTCGGTCACCGAAGCGCCGGTGAGCCCCGCGAAGGCGGCCCCCGCACCGCAGCCCGCGCCCGACCTGGGCCTGCTCGCGGAACGGGCGTTGCTGTCCGATGCGGACGTCGCCGAGGAAGGCGTGCAGCCGGGCTCGACCGAGGCGTCGGGGTGCCTGACGGACAGCTTGTCGGCGAGCAGCCGGACGGCGTCCTGGCACTACCCCAGCGGTTCGATGCTGCGCCACCGCGTCGCGGCGTACCCGGACGAGACGGCTGCGGAGGCCGTGGCGGCCGCCGACTGCACGGGCAAGACGGTGAGCGTCCCGGCGCAGGCCGGCGTGGACCGGCAGCGGGCCTGGTGCGAAGGCAAGACGTGCACGGTGTTGCTGGCGAAGGGGAAGCTCGTGTCCGGGCTGACCGTCTCGGCGAGCACCGAGACGCGGGCCGTGGACGCGGCGAAGCGGCTGCTGCCCGCGATGGCGGCGAAGCTCGTGGCTCAGCCGTAACGGCGGAACCATTCCTGGACGCCTTCACGGCCGTCGGGGATGAACGGGAGTTCGGGTGCCGGGTCGTCGACCCAGGCGCGGAGGTCTTCGAGAGGGATCCAGCGGCCCTCCACGATCTCTTCGGCCTGGTGCTGGATCGGGCCGTCCCAGCGGACCTCGAAGGCGAAGTTGTGGCAGCGGTTGCGGCCGTCGTCGTAGACCTTGGTGAACAGCGGAACGGGTTCCACCCCGTGGACGCCGAGCTCTTCGGCCAGTTCGCGGCGGGCGCACTCGGCCGGTGACTCGCCCGCGGCGACCACGCCGCCGGCCCAGCAGTCCCAGGTCGAGGGGAACACGTCCTTCACCGCGGTGCGCAGGTGCACGTAGACGGCGTTTCCATCACCCGAACGGACCAGTACGACACCGGCGGCGTGCCACAGGCCCTCGTCGCGGACCCGGGCGCGGGTGGTCGTGCCGACGACGGAGCCGGCCTGGTCATAGAGGGCAACGAGTTCGTCACTGCCTGGCATGGGTGCATCGTTCCACTAGGACGACCCCGTAGGGTGGTGGACATGCGGCGGATCATGGGAACCGAAGTCGAGTACGGCATCTCCGTGCCGGGCGACGCGACGGCGAACCCGGTACTCACCTCGACCCAGGTCGTGCTGGCCTACGCGGCGGCGGCCGACATCCCGCGCGCCCGGCGGGCGCGGTGGGACTACGAGGTGGAGTCCCCGCTGCGGGACGCGCGCGGGTTCGACCTGACCGGCCCCGGCGGGCCGGGGCACGACCCGGACGTCGAGGACCTGGGCGCGGCGAACGTCATCCTGACCAACGGGGCGCGGTTGTACGTCGACCACGCGCACCCGGAGTATTCGGCGCCCGAGGTGACGAACGCGCGGGACGCGGTCATCTGGGACAAGGCCGGCGAGCGGGTGATGGAGGAGGCCGCGCTGAAGGCGGCGTCCGTCCCCGGCCAGCCACAGCTGCAGCTGTACAAGAACAACGTCGACGGCAAGGGCGCGAGCTACGGCACGCACGAGAACTACCTGTGCGCGCGGTCGACGCCGTTCACCGCGATCATCGCCGGGCTGACGCCGTTCTTCGTGTCGCGGCAGGTGGTGACCGGTTCGGGCCGGGTCGGGATCGGGCAGCAGAGCGAAGAAGCCGGGTTCCAGCTCTCCCAGCGTGCGGACTACATCGAGGTCGAGGTCGGCCTGGAGACGACGCTCAAGCGCGGGATCATCAACACCCGCGACGAGCCGCACGCGGACGCGGACAAGTACCGGCGGCTGCACGTCATCATCGGTGACGCGAACATGTCGGAGTTCTCGACGTACCTGAAGGTCGGGACGACGGCGCTGATCCTGGACCTGGTCGAGTCGGGGATCCGGTTCGACGACCTGAAGCTGGACGAGCCGGTGCGCGCGGTGCACCAGATCAGCCACGACCCGACGCTGAAGGCGCAGGTCGCGCTGGCGAACGGCAAGAAGTACACCGGGCTGGACCTGCAGTTCGCCTACCACGAGATCGCCTCGCAGAACCTGGAGCGCACGGACGCCGACCAGGCGTCGAAGGAGGTCCTGCGGGTCTGGGGCGAGATCCTGGACGCGCTGGCGCGCGACCCGCAGGAGTGCGCGGACCGGCTGGACTGGCCGGCGAAGCTGCGGCTGCTGGAGGGCTACCGGCAGCGGGACAACCTGGCCTGGGGCGCGCCGCGGCTGCGGCTGGTCGACCTGCAGTACTCGGACGTGCGGCTGGCGAAGGGCCTGTACAACCGGCTGGTCACGCGCGGGTCGATGAAGCGGCTGGTGACGGAGGAAGAGGTGCTGGCCGCGGTGACGACGCCGCCGTCGGACACGCGGGCCTACTTCCGGGGCCGGGCGCTGGAGAAGTACGCGACCTCGATCGCGGCGGCCTCGTGGGATTCGGTCATCTTCGACGTCGGCAAGGAGTCGCTGGTGCGGATCCCGACGCTGGAGCCGCTGCGGGGGACGAAGGCGCACGTCGGCAAGCTGCTGGACGAGTCGGCGACGGCGGAAGACCTGGTGGAGGCGCTCACCGGTTCGGACTAGGCGGGACGCACCAGCGATCGCGGCGTGACCCCGAATGTCGGGGCCGCTGGGTAGGCTAGGAAACATCAGCCACACCGGGAGGCGAGATGGCCCAGGAAAAGATCGAAAAGCACGGCGGCGACGACTCTGACGAAGAGTTCGACGACACCGGCGCGGCGGGTCAGGAGCGGCGCGAGAAGCTCGGCGAGGACGTGGACACGATCCTCGACGAGATCGACGACGTGCTCGAAGAGAACGCCGAGGACTTCGTCCGGGCCTATGTGCAGAAGGGCGGCCAGTAGCCGCTCGGGGCGCTGCGCCCCAGCCGACCGTTCAGCCGGCGGCCGGGGTTCCGCGTGGTGGTGACCGTGGTCCGGGTGGGCCGGGGTCGTCGGGCGCGGAGCCGCGGCCCGCACAGATGGGATTTTTGAGCACGTATGGACAACACCAGGGGCATCTCGGGTCCCGCGCTGCCGGCCGCGTACTTCTCGTCGGCGACGTCGTCGTTTTCGGACTTCTTGCGGGTACAGGCGCCGGAGCTGCTTCCGGAGCGGCGGGTGGGTGGTGGCACCGCGGATCTGGGCGTGCCGCACGGGACGACGATCGTCGCGCTGACGTTCGCGGGCGGTGTGCTGATCGCGGGTGACCGGCGGGCGACGTCGGGGAACCTGATCGCGAGCCGGGACATCGAGAAGGTGCACGTCACCGACGAGTACTCGGCGGTGGGCATCGCGGGCACGGCCGGGCTGGCCGTGGAGATGGTGCGGCTGTACGCCGTGGAGCTGGCGCACTACGAGAAGATCGAGGGCGTTTCGCTGTCGCTGGACGGCAAGACGAACAAGCTGGCCGGGATGGTCAAGAGCAACCTCGAGATGGCGATGGCCGGGCTGGCGGCGATCCCGTTGTTCGTGGGCTACGACCTCGAGGCCGAGGACGCCAAGCACGCCGGGCGGATCGTCTCGTACGACGCCGCGGGCGGGCGGTACGAGGAGAACGGCGGCTACGCGGGGATCGGTTCGGGTTCGCTGTTCGCGAAATCCGCGCTGAAGAAGCTGCACGACCCGGACGCCGACGTCGAGGGCGCGGTGCGCGTCGCGGTGGAGGCGCTGTACGACGCGGCCGACGACGACACCGCGTCGGGCGGGCCGGACCTGGTGCGCCGGATCTTCCCGAGCGTCGTGACGATCACCGCGGAGCGCGGCGCCGTGCAGCTGGCGGAGTCGGAGACCTCGGCCGTCGCGGAAGCCGTGGTGGCCGGGCGGATCGAGCGCCACCAGCGCCGGCTCTCCTGACCGGGGCTGAACCAGTGAACGTTGGAACACCGAAAGACCTGGAGCGCACACCGTGACGATGCCGTTGTATGCCTCTCCCGAGCAGCTGATGCGGGAGCGTTCCGAGCTGGCGCGCAAGGGCATCGCGCGCGGCCGGAGCGTGGTGGTGCTGAAGTACGCGGGCGGCGTGCTGTTCGTGGCGGAGAACCCGTCGGCCACCCTGCACAAGGTTTCCGAGATCTACGACCGGATCGGGTTCGCCGCGGTCGGGCGCTACAGCGAGTTCGAGAACCTGCGCGTGGCGGGGATCCGGCACGCGGACCTGAAGGGCTACCAGTACGACCGGCGTGACGTGAGCGCGCGGGCGCTCGCGAACGCGTACGCGGCGACGTTGGGCAGCATCTTCACCGAGCAGCTGAAGCCGTTCGAGGTGGAGGTCTGCGTGGCGGAGGTGGCGGCGACCTCGGCGGAGGACCAGCTGTACCGGCTGACCTACGACGGGTCGATCTTCGACGAGCCGCAGTACATCGTGATGGGCGGCCAGAACGAGAAGATCGCGGCGAAGCTGAAGGAGACGTTCGAGGACGGCCTGGACCTGCAGGCGGCGCTGGCTGTGGCGGTGGCCGCGCTGCGGACGCCGACCCAGCCGTCGACGTCCTCGACGACGTCTTCGTCGAGTTCCTCGACGTCGTCCTCGTCCGCTTCGTCGTCTTCGGCGAACGGGAACGGCGAGGCCGACCCGATCAAGCTGGAGGTGGCGGTGCTGGACCGCGACCGCCCGCGCCGTTCGTTCCGCCGGTTGACGGGCACGGTGCTGGACTCGCTGCTGCCGGTGCCGGACCCGCAGGGCGAGGAGCCGGAGAGCAAGCCGGAAGGCGAGTAGAGCTTCGCGGAAGGCGGGGGCGTGGTCGGTGACCGCGCCCCCGCCTTCGTCATGCGGCAGTTGCCGTGCCGGCGAAGGCGAGCAGGTGCGCGCTGGCGTCGATGAGCCGCGGGTCCCGTTCGACGATCCGGGCGGCGCGCAGCGCGGACTCGGCCAGGCGCGGGTACCCGGCGATTCCCGCGGCGTCGAGGGCGGGCCACGAAGGTCCTTCGACGCCGTAGACGGCGGTGCCGGTGAAGCCCGCGGCGGCGACTTCGTCGTGGAGTTCGGTGGCCGTGTGCCAGTGGGTGGGGACGAACCCGGCGTGCCCGTCGTAGGCGCCGGTCTCGATGACCGCGCGGACCGGGTCGGCTCGGGCAGGGGTGAGCGTGCCGGCCGCACCGGTCTCCAGCAGGGACAGGTAGCGGCTGATCCCGGCCGCGGCGAGCAGGCCGCCGGGACGCAGCACGCGCCGGGCTTCGGCGAGAGCCCGAGCCCGGTCGGCGGCGTCGACCAGGTGGTAGAGCGGCCCGAGCAGCAGGACGACGTCGTAGGAGGCATCGGCCGCGTCGAGGTCGCGTGCGTCACCGGCCGAGGCAGTGACGCCGGGCAGTGCCGCGGCCCGGGCGACGTGGGCCGGGACGACGTCGACGAGGTGGACGGAATGCCCGTCGGCGGCGAGCCAGGCCGCGTGGACGCCGGTGCCACCCCCGACGTCGAGAACGCGTTCGTGGCCGGGCAAGAAGCGGCGGAGCAGCTCCTGGGTCCGCAGGTACTCGAGGCGGCCGTGCGGGGTGCGGGTGAGCCGGTCGTCTTCGGCGGGGCCGGTGGCGTAGTGCGTCGCGAGGTCCATGCTCCAGGATCGCGTGCGCGACAACCGGATTTCAGGTGGCGCCGGGACCGAAGCGATCGCCGTACCGGAGGCCGCCGTCGCCGGCCGTGCGGCGAGCAGGACCGCCGTGGACGGGAGCGGGTTCGGTGGCCCCCACGCGGAAACGGTCAGCGTAGCCGCGGCTCCCGGGCTCAGGACGTCGCCGGCGAGGCGCGGAAGTTCTGGTCGGCGAAAGCGAGCAGGTACGGCAGCGTCGCGCGGGCCGTGTGCCAGGTGTGGTTGAAGCCGCGTTCGGCGTGGACGACCGCCTCCTGGCCTCGGGCATGCAGCGCGTCGGCGATCCGGTGGGCCGTCGTGACGTCGGTGGGTGCGCCCGTGCCCACCGCCAGCATCACCGAGACCGGCGCGGGGAAGTTCATCGTCGGCAGGTAGCGGCGCGGGGTGTTGGCGGCGATGGCGGCCCGGTTGCCGTCGAGGACGCCGACGGAGTCGTTGAGGTCGTCGTAGGGGAGGGCGATCAGCAGGGTGCCGAACTCGTCGACGTGGTGCAGGCCGATGTTGAGCGCCCCGAAACCGCCGCCGGACATGCCGCCCAGCGCCCGGTGGCCGCGGTCGGCGATGGTGCGGTAACGCTGGTCGATCGCCGGGACCACCGTGCGGGCGAGGTACGTCTCCAGCTGCGGGCCGCCGGGGACGTCGAGGCACTCCCAGTCCGTGGCGGGGTTGCCGGCCGTCAGGTCGACGCTGACCACGATCATCGGCTCGATCACGCCCGCGCGCTGCAGCGCGAGCAGGGTGCCCGGGGCGTCGCCGGAGGTCAGCCAGTCGCGGGGGCCGCCGAACGGGTAGCCGTGGATCAGGTAGACGACCGGGTAGCGGCGGGCCGCGCTCGCGTCGTAGCCGGGCGGGAGGACGACGTAGTTGCTGCCCGACGGGACGCCGTGCGCGGGGTCGGGCAGGTTCACGACGTCGATCCGCTGACCGGCGGCCGCGGCCCCCGCGCCCGGGTGCGAGACGGCCGAATCGGACGGTGCTTCCTGGCCGTCGTCGAGCACGCGGCCGGCGAGGTTGACGACGCCGGGACCCTTCTGCAGCAGGCGCGCGAGGTCGTCGGAGGTGCGCACGTACCCGACGTAGCTGTTCAGGGCAGTGACTGCCGCAAGCAGCAGCAGGACACCGAAGGCGGTGAAGCCCCACCGGCGCACCCGGCGCCGGCGCCACAACGCGACTACTGCGGCCAGGACCGCGACCGCGGCCGAGGCGAGGGCGAGCCAGATGAGCGGCGACTCGAACGGCCCGAGGTCGCGGGCGCGCGCGATGATGCCGCCGGGCAGCACCGGGTCGGTGGCGGCCCGGTGGATGCCGCTCGCCAGGCCGTGCCCGTCCATCTGATCCCCGCTCGTCCCCTGGCCGCGGGCATGATCGCCCGCATCTCGATCAAGACGCTAGCCAGGGGACGCTGTGGGTTCGTTGAGAAAAAGTAAAGAGTGCTTAAAGGCGGTAGATGGTCAGGGCGCTGGGCCGGGACCGGAAGCGGAACCGGTTGCCGAGCGGGCCGACCTCGCCGTCGGTGGCGACGCGGCGGTGCCCGTCCAGCAGCTCGACGTCCAGCTCGGGCAGGTCGAGCTCCTGGTAGACGTGGCTGGCCGCGAGACTGCGGGTGACCATCGCCAGCAGGAACCGGGCCCGCGAGTAGGGCAGGTCGGCGCGCAGGTAGCGGATGTCGAGCAGGCCGGTGTCGAGCGCGGGCCGCCGGCTGGGCGCGAAGCCTTTCGGCGCGTACGTGCCGTTGCCGACGAACAGCAGCCAGACCTGGGTGAGCTTGCCGTTGAGCCGCACGGTCAGCGGCCGGGCGTGCCGCAGCGTCCGGGCCAGCGCGATCGCGGCCGAGGGCCACTTGGGGTGCCTTTCCTGGAGTTTCTCGCGCAGCCGGACCATCTCCGGGTAGCCGCCGAGGCTCGCGGTGTTGACGAACCAGCGGTGCGCCGTGCCGCCGTCGCCCTCCTCGATCTCGACCTCGCCCAGGTCGATGCCGACGGCGTTGCCGAGCTCGGTCGCCGCGTCCGCGTCGGGCATCGAGCTGACGCCGACGTCGCGGGCGAAGTGGTTGAGCGTGCCCGCCGGGATCAGCGCGAGGGGCAGGTCGCGTTCCGCGGCGACGGCGGCGACCGCGGCCACGGTGCCGTCACCGCCCGCGACGCCGAGCGCGCGGACGGTCCCGCGGGCGTCGATCTCGCTCTCGAGCTGGGCGATCAGGTCCTGGTCGGGGTCCGGGTAGAGGATCTCGGCCTTGGGCCAGGCGTGCCGGGCGTCCTCGGTGGGGTCCTGGCCGTCGATCCCGGACTTCGGGTTGACCAGCACCAGCATGTCGTCGCCGTCGACCATCTCGGGGGCGTCCGCGTCGTGGGCGGTGCGGGCCGGGACGTCGTCGTGCAGCGGCCACCAGTGCCGGGTCGCCAGGCCCACGCCGACCCCGATGCCCAGGCCGACCCCGACGTCGGAGGGCCAGTGGACGCCGGTGTGAACGCGGGAGTAGGCGACGGCCAGCGCGAGGGGCGCCACGGCGAGACCGGCGCGCGGGGACTCCAGCGCCACCGCCGTCGCGAAGGCCGCTGCGGAGGCCGAGTGGCCGGACGGGAACGACGACGACGTCGGGCGTTTCCGCAGGCGGCGGTGCATGGGCACCTCCTCCTCGGCCGGGCGGCGGCGGGGGAACAGCGGCTTGCCGATCAGGTTCGCCGCGGCGCTGGCCCCGGCGATCGCGACGACCCCGCGCAGTGCGCCTCGCCGGGTGGCGCCCTTCTGTGCCGCCAGCAGCGCGGCGACGCCCCACCACAGGCGGGACTTGTTCGCCGATCTGGACAGCGCCATCAGCGCGTCGTCGGCCTTCGTGGCCGGGAGGGCGGCGCTGCGCCGCATGAGGGCCCGGTCAGTGCGCCCGACACGCCGGAAGGCCTGGATGAGCTGGTGTGTCAAGGAGTCGCCTTCCCCAAGTAGTCAAGAGCAGTGCTCCAATCGTGCCTGAATCGGGGAGTTTTCACCGTCTGTGGCACACCGGGGGCGTGTCGACGCCCGAACGGCGCACCGTCGAAGGGGGTCCAGCGCCTACTCTGGTGGCATGCAGCGGCGGATCTTTGGCATCGAGACCGAGTTCGGGGTCACGTGCACCTTCCACGGACAGCGCAGGCTCTCGCCCGACGAGGTGGCGCGCTACCTGTTCCGGCGAGTCGTCTCGTGGGGACGCTCATCGAACGTCTTCCTGTCGAACGGCTCCCGGCTCTACCTCGACGTCGGCTCGCACCCCGAGTACGCGACGGCCGAGTGCGACGACCTGGTCCAGCTGGTCACGCACGACAAGGCCGGGGAGCGGATCCTCGAGGACCTGCTGGTCGACGCCGAGCGGCGGCTGGCCGACGAGGGCATCGGCGGCGACATCTTCCTGTTCAAGAACAACACCGACTCCGCGGGCAACTCCTACGGCTGTCACGAGAACTACCTGGTGACCCGCGCGGGTGAGTTCTCCCGGATCGCCGACGTGCTGCTGCCGTTCCTGGTGACCCGGCAGCTGATCTGCGGCGCGGGCAAGGTGCTGCAGACCCCGCGCGGCGCGGTCTACTGCCTCTCCCAGCGGGCGGAACACATCTGGGAGGGCGTCTCGAGCGCGACGACCCGTTCGCGGCCCATCATCAACACCCGCGACGAGCCGCACGCCGACGCCGAGCGCTACCGGCGCCTGCACGTCATCGTCGGTGACTCGAACATGGCCGAGCCGACGACCATGCTCAAGGTCGGCTCCGCGAACCTCGTGCTCGAGATGATCGAGGCCGGCGTCCAGTTCCGCGACTTCACGCTGGACAACCCGATCCGGGCGATCCGCGAGATCAGCCACGACCTCACCGGCCGCCGCCAGGTGCGCCTCGCCGGCGGGCGCGAGGCCTCGGCGCTGGACATCCAGCGCGAGTACCACGCCCGCGCCGTCCAGCACCTCAAGGACAACGGCTCGACCGCGGCGAACGAGCGCGTCGTCGAGCTGTGGGGCCGGGCGCTGGACGCGGTCGAGCAGCAGGACTTCGGCAAGATCGACACCGAGATCGACTGGGCGATCAAGCACCGGCTGGTCGAGCGCTACCGGCACAAGCACGACCTGGACCTGTCCAGCCCGCGGATCGCGCAGCTCGACCTGGCCTACCACGACATCCGCCGCGGCCGGGGCATCTTCGACCTGCTCCAGCGCAAGGGCCTGGTCCGCCGGGTCACCGACGACGGCGAGATCGAGGCCGCCAAGGACACCCCGCCGCAGACGACCCGCGCGAAGCTGCGCGGCGACTTCATCGCCGCCGCCCAGGCCGCGGGCCGCGACTTCACGGTCGACTGGGTGCACCTGAAGCTGAACGACCAGGCACAGCGCACGGTCCTGTGCAAGGACCCGTTCCGCTCGGTCGACGAGCGCGTGGAACGGCTGATCAGCTCGCTCTAGGCAGGTCCGTGAATGGCACATTGAGGGACTTGAAGTCCCTCAATGTGCCATTCACGGCTTCCGGGACGCGACGAAAGTCGGTTCCCCGGTGCGGCAGGATCGCCGCATGCGTGTCGTGCTGCTCGTGTTCGCCCTGCTCGTCTCGGTCGCGGTGCCCGCGTCGGCGGGGGAGCACCGGCCCCAGTGGGAGCTGAAGCCCACCGGCGTCAAGACCCAGTTCCGCGGGCTGTCCGCCCTCAGCGCCCGCGTCGCGTGGGTCAGCGGCACGCAGGGCACCGTCCTGCGCACGACCGACGGCGGGACGAGCTGGAAGTCCGTCGGGCCGCCCGGCGCCGGGACGCTCGAGCTCCGCGACATCGAGGCCTTCGACGCCGACCACGCCGTGACCCTCTCGATCGGCCCCGGCACCGACTCGCGCGTCTACCGGACCGATGACGGCGGCGCGCACTGGCGCCAGACGTTCCAGAACACCGAAGCGGCGGCGTTCTACGACTGCCTCGCCTTCTTCGACCCGTGGCGCGGGCTCGCGATGAGCGACCCGGTCGACGGGAAGTTCCGCGTCCAGGCCACCTTCGACGGCGGCCGCAGCTGGCGCCCGGTCCCCGACAGCGGCTTCCCGCCCGCACTGCCCGGCGAGGCCGGTTTCGCCGCCAGTGGCCAGTGCATCACCACCGCCGGCCCGTTCGACGCCTGGCTCGCGACCGGCGGCGGCGCGACCGCCCGCGTCCTGCACTCCGGTGATGGCGGCCGCCACTGGACGGCCTCCGACACGCCGTTGCCGAGCAGCCCGTCCGCCGGTGTGTTCGCCGTCGCGTTCCGGACCCCGGGCGAGGGGATCGCGATCGGCGGCGACTACGCCAACCCGACGGCACCCGGCCCGGCCGTCGCGCTGACCAGGGACCGCGGCCGCACCTGGCGCACCCCGGAGCAGTACCCCGCCGGGTACCGCTCCGGGCTGGCCTGGCGCGGCCGGAGAGTTCTCGCCGTCGGCCCCGGTGGCAGCGACTACAGCCCGGACGGCGGCCGGCACTGGACGTCGTTCGACACCGGCAGCTTCGACAGCGTCGACTGCGCCGGTGCGGCCTGCTGGGCCAGTGGTGCCCAGGGGCGCGTGGCTCGCCTGAGCCGCTAGAGCACCTGGCCGGTCGGGCGGACCATGATCTCGTTGACGTCCACCGACGGCGGCTGCGAGAGCGCGTAGAGCACGGCGCGGGCGATGTCGTCGGCGTCCAGCTTCGGCTTCTTGCGCTGGTTGTCGTCGAGAATGTCCGTGTCGGTGATGCCGGGGTTGATCAGCGTGACCCGCACGCCGGTGCCGACGGCCTCCTCACGGATCGCGCCCGCCATCCCGGTGACGGCCCACTTCGTCACCGAGTACAGGCTGGCGTTGCGGATGTAGCGGCCGGCGACCGAACCGGTGATCAGCAGGTGCCCGGCCGACTCCCGGAGCGCGGGCAGGGCCGCTCGGGCGGTGTAGGCCGCGCCGAGGACGTTGGTGCGGACCATCTCCTCCCACGCCCGCGGGTCGGGGTCGTCGTCGCCGAAGAACGAGGTCCCGACGCCGATCCCGGCGTTGGCGAAGGCGGCGTCGAGCCGCCCGAACCGCTCGACGGCCTGCGTGACGGCGCCGGAGATGCTCGGCCAGTCCCCGACGTCGGCGCCGAGCGCGATCGCCCGGTCTTCGCCGAGCTCGGCCGCCAGCGCGGCGACGGATTCGGCCTGGCGCGCGACGAGGGCGACCTTGAACCCGGAGGCGGCGGCCAGCCGCGCGGTCGCGGCGCCGAGGCCGCGCGAGGCACCGGTGATGAGAAGAACACGATCATCCATGACGCCCAGGCTAGGGAGGATTCACGGCGTCAGCACGAGCCGGCCGCGCAATCCGCCCGCGGCCAGCCGTTCGTGGGCCTCGGCGGCCCGCGACAGCGGCAGCACGCCGGCGACGCGCGGACGGAGGGTCCCGGCCGCGGCGAGCTCGGCCAGCCGGGCGCCGTCCGCGCGGATCCAGACGGTGCGTACGCGGATCCCGCGCAGCGGAATCGGCGCGGCCCCGGCGGCGAAGGCCACGAACTCGCCGCCGCCGCGGACGGCATCGAGGGCGTCCAGGCCGAGCAGGGCCGGGTCGAGGACGGCGTCGACCCCGCCCGGAACCAGGGCCCGCACCCGATCGGCGAGGCCGGGGCCGCGCGGGACGAACCGATCCGCCCCGAAGTCCCGGACGGCGGCCTCGTCGGCTTCGGAGGCAACGGCGACGACGTGCAGTTTCCGGGCGTGCGCGAGGGCGACGGCGTACCTGCCGACCGCGCCCGCCGCGCCGGTGACCAGCACCGTTCCGTCGGTTTCGACGAGGTCGAGCGCCTGGGCGGCGGTGAGGGCGTTGAGCGGCAGGGTGGCGGCTTCGGCGGGGGAGAAGCCCGCGGGCGCGGGCGCGACGGCCGAGGCGTCCAGCACGACCTGCTCGGCGTAGGTGCCCAGCGGGGCGGCGATCCGGTCGCGCAGCCCGATCACGGCATCGCCGACGCGGAACCCGGCCGCCTCGCCCACGGCGTCGATCTCGCCGGCGACGTCCCAGCCCAGGCCGAGCACCTCCCGCGGCGGGATCACGCCGGCCACGGTCAGGATCCCGGCCCGGGTCGCGACGTCCACGGGGTTCACCGCGGCCGCCGCCACCCGGATCCGCACCTGCCCGGGCCCGGGCTCCGGCAGGGGCACCTCGACGGACTCGAGGACCTCCGGACCACCGAACCGGCGAACCACCATCGCACGCATCTTCGTCTCCTTCCCGGGATCGGACCTTCCTCGCGAACGTATGGGGAGCTACTCTCCAACGGGAAGTACGCACCCGAAGGTGCCCACCGCACGAGGAGGTTCGCCCGGTGCCCACGCGCACGGCGGAACAGCGGCGGCTGGCCGAAAAGGCCGCCTACGACGCCTATCTCGCGGCCTGCCCCACCCGGAAGCTCCTCGACGAGATCGCCGGCAAGTGGGTCAGCCTGATCCTCGTCGCGCTCGGTGACGGCCCGCAGCGCTACAGCGACCTTTCGCGGCGCATCGCCGGGGTCAGCCAGAAGATGCTCACCCAGACCCTGCGGGTGCTAGAACGGGACGGCCTGGTGCGCCGCGAGGTGACCCCGTCGGTGCCCGTCCGCGTCGACTATTCCCTTACGCCGCTGGGGGAAAGCCTCCGCGCGCTGATGGCGGGCTTCAAGGACTGGGCCGAGGCGAACTTCGACGCCGTGGCCGCCGCCAGGACCGATTACGACGCGCGCACCCCGGACCTCACGATCGGGCCGGGCGGCGCGGGCTAGGCTCTACCGGGTGTCCACCGCACGCGCCGAACGGCTGGTCAATCTGGTGCTGGCCCTCCTGTCCACCCGGCAGTACCTCACTGCCGAGCGGATTCGCGGCATCGTGCCCGGATACGGCGACGCGGCCAGCGACGAGGCCTACTTCCGGATGTTCGAGCGGGACAAGACCGAGCTGCGCGAGCTCGGCATCCCGCTGGAGACCGGCCGCAACTCCGCCTTCGACGCCATCGAGGGCTACCGCATCGCCCGCCGCGACTACGAACTCGGCGAGATCGACCTCGCCCCCGACGAGGCCGCCGCCGTCGCGCTCGCGTCCCGGCTGTGGGACTCCCCGGAGCTGACCGGGCAGGCGCAGGGCGCGCTCGTGAAGCTGCGCGCCGCCGGCCTGGAGGTCGACGACCAGGCACCCACCGTCGTCGAGCCGCGCGTGCGCGCCGAACCGGCGTTCGGGCCGCTGCTGGCCGCGGTGCAGAACGGCCAGGCCGTCCGCTTCGAGTACCGCCGCAGCGGCTCGCCGGAACGCATCATGCGCACCCTCGAGCCGTGGGGCGTGGTGTCGTGGCGGGCCCGCTGGTACGTCGTCGGGCACGACCGCGACCGCGGCGCCACCCGCTGCTTCCGCCTCTCCCGCGTCACCGGCAAGGTCCACCCGGTCGGCAAGCCCGGCGCGGTGCAGCGTCCCGAGGGCGTCAACCTGCTCAAGCTCGTGTCGGTGACGGGGGCGTCCGAACCGGCCCCGGTCACCACCGCCCGGCTCTGGGTCGCCGACGGCCGGGCCGCCGGGGTCCGCCGCCGCGGCACGGTCCTGGGCCGCTGCACGATCGACGGCGAAGAGGGCGACCTCGTCGAGATCGGGCTCTACTTCCCGGAGTCGGCGGCCGACTGGATCACCGCACAGGGCCCCGACGTCGTGGTGCTCGAACCCGACGTGCTGGCCAAGACCGTCCAGGACCGGCTCGAAGCCGTCGTGGCCCGGCAGGGGAGCGCCCGGTGAGCGGGTCCACCGACCGGATGCCGAGACTGCTCGCGCTCGTGCCCTACCTGCTCGCGCGCCCGGGCATCCGGATCGACGAGGCGGCGCACGACTTCGACGTCACGCCGAGGCAGCTGCGCAAGGACCTCGAGCTGCTGTGGATGTGCGGGCTGCCCGGCTACGGCCCCGGCGACCTGATCGACCTGTCCTTCGAGGGCGACACGATCGTCGTCACCCACGACGCCGGGATGAACCGCCCGCTGCGGCTCACCGGCGGCGAGGCCACGGCGCTGCTGGTCGCGCTGCGGGCGCTGGCCGAGACGCCGGGCGTGCTCGACGGCGACGCCGTCCGCCGCTCGATCGCCAAGATCGAGTCCGCGGCCGGGCAGGCCCAGCCCGCCGGGGTGGTCGTCGGCGGCGGGGTGCGCGAGGGGAAGAAGACCGCGCGGACCCGCGAGGAGGTCGCCCGGGCCCTGCGGGACGGGCGGGCGCTGCGGATCCGCTACTACACCGCGTCCAAGGACCAGATCACCGAGCGGACGGTCGACCCGATGCGGCTGCTGATCGTCCAGGCCGTCGGCTACCTCGAGGCCTGGTGCCGCCGCGCCGAGGGCGTCCGGCTGTTCCGGCTCGACCGGATCGACGAGCTGACGGTCCTGGAAGAGCCTTCGCGCCCACCGGCCCACGCCCACCCCACCGATATCTCCGAGGGTGTTTTCCGCGAGCGTCCCGATCAGCGGGAGGCGGTGCTGGTCCTCGACCCGGATGCACGCTGGGTAGCCGAGTACTACCCCTGCGAGGAGCTCGACGAGCTCGACGGCGGCCGGCTGCGGATCCGGATGCGTTACGCCGACCAGTCCTGGATGGTGCGCCTCGTGCTGGGACTCGGCGGAGAAGCGCTGGTGGAGAGCCCGGCCGACCTCGCGTCCGACGTCGGACGCCGTGCGGCCGACGCGGTGGCCCGAGCCCGTCACCTTCCGTCAACCTGCGACCACTAGGGTGATCGACGTGCCGTACCTGCCCACCGTCGTGCTCGTCGCGATCGGCCTGCTGCTGCTCGTCGTCCTGCTGGTGCGAACCGCCAAGGTCTTGCGTGGTTTCAAGCAGACCGCAAGCATGGTGGCTACGAACACCCAGGACCGGGTGGGGCTCGTCCGCGCCCGGTCGGCCGCGCTGCGCGTCGCCTTCGCGCAGCGCCGCCGGAAACCGGAAAACCAGTAACATCCCTACCAGACGCAGATAGGAGGCCATCTTGTTCGCCAACGGATTGCAAGGATGGCATTTGATCATCTTGGTGCTGCTCGTCGTGCTGCTGTTCGGGGCCAAGCGGCTTCCCGATGCGGCGCGGTCGATCGGCAAGTCCATGAAGATCTTCAAGGCCGAGACCAAGGACCTCGCGGGCGACAAGAGCGCCTCGCACGAGGACGCCGAGCCGGTCGAGACGAAGCAGATCCCGGCCACGCCCGCTCCGGCGACCCCGAGTGCCGCGACCGACCAGCAGGTCGCGGACCTCCAGCGGCAGCTCGACGAGCTGAAGAAGCAGCAGGCCGCCGACCAGCCGCAGAAGAACGCGAGCTGACGGCCTCGCGCCACCCGGTCCCTGGTCCACGGAGCGCGCCGGCCCGGCGCGCTCCGGCGGACACCGACGAGAACGGAACATCCCGTGGCGGAACCCGCCTCCGGTAACGGCACCAGCCGCCGGTCGAAGCGGCGCAAGCGCAGCCGTCGCACCAACCCCGACGGCACGATGACGCTCATCGAGCACATCTACGAGTTCCGCCGCCGGCTCGGCTTCGCGCTGCTCGCCGTCGTCGTCGGCGGCATCCTCGGCTTCTTCTGGTTCAGCACCAAGGTGGGGCCCATCCCGTCGCTCGGCGAGATCGTCAAGGACCCCTACTGCGCCATCCCGCCGGATCGGCGGCTCAACGGCCACCAGGGCTGCCAGCTGCTGCAGACCGTGCCGTTCGAAGCGTTCATGATCCAGCTGAAGGTCGGCCTCGCGGCCGGCGCCGTGCTGTTCTCGCCGGCGTGGCTGTACCAGGTCTGGGCGTTCATCGCGCCCGGGCTGTACTCCAAGGAACGCAAGTACGCGCTGACCTTCGTCGGGTTCGCGTCCGTGCTGTTCGCCGCCGGCGCGGTGCTGGCGTACATGCTGTTCCCGCACGCCCTGCAGCTGCTGATGGGCTTCGGCCAGGACGAGTTCGTCACGGCGCTGACCGCCGACAAGTACATCTCGTTCATGCTGTCGCTGCTGATCATCTTCGGGATCAGCTTCGAGCTCCCGCTGCTCGTGGTGATGCTCAACCGCGTCGGCGTGGTCAAGTACCGGCAGCTGAAGAAGTGGCGCCGCGGCATCGTGTTCGCGCTGTTCGTCTTCGCCGCCTTCGTCACCCCGGGTTCGGACCCGTTCTCGATGCTGGGCCTGGCCGGCGCGCTGACCGTGCTGTTCGAGCTGTCCATCCAGATCGCCCGCCTGCACGACCGCAAGAAGGACCGGGAGCGCGCGGACGAGGGCTGGGACCAGCTCGCCGACGACGAAGCCGCGCCGTTCGACTACACACCGAGCAAGATCGACGACGAGCCGTCCACGCCGACCGCGTCCGGCGGCCGCTCGAGCACCGACGACGTCACGTAGTGGGGATCCACGCCGCGCTCGCCGTCCACCCGGCCTCGGGGCACGGCGCGGCCGCCCGGATCGCGGACACCGTCGCCGAGCGGCTGCGCACCGCCGTCGACCGCCTCGACGTGCTGGTCGCCAACTCCGTCGAGGAGTCCCGCGAGCTGATGCGGACCTCCCACGACGCGGGCCTCGACGTCCTGATCGTGCTCGGCGGCGACGGCGCCGCCCACCAGGGCGTCCAGTTCTGCGCGAACCACGGCGTCGCGCTCGGCCTGGTCCCGGCGGGCACCGGGAACGACTTCGCCCGCGCCCTCGGCGTCCCCGGCGAGCCGCTGCCCGCGGTCGACGCCCTGGTGGCGGCGCTCCGGTCGGGTGCCCGGAGGCGCATCGACCTCGGCCGCGTGGGTGCCACGTGGTTCGCGACGGTGCTGTGCGCGGGCTTCGACGCCGGCGTCAACGAACGCGCCAACCGGATGCGCTGGCCGTCCGGTCCGCGCCGCTACGACGTCGCGATCCTCGCCGAGCTGGCGGCGTTCCGCCCCCGCCCGGTGGTGGTCGACACCGGCGTCGACCGCCTCGAGCTCGACGCGACCCTGGTGGCGGTCGGCAACACCCGCTTCTACGGCGGCGGCGTCCCGATCTGCCCGACGGCGGACCCGGAGGACGGCGTCTTCGACGTGACGGTGGTGGGGGACATGACCCGCCGCGGCCTGATCCGCATGCTGCCGGGCCTGCGCACGGGCAAGCACCTCACGCACCCCGCGGTCCGGACCCTGCGCGCCCGCTCGGTCTCGCTGACGGGCAACGACTGGCCGGCCTACGCCGACGGCGAGCCGCAGGGGAGCGTGCCGGTGACGGTCAGCTGCGTCCCGGGCGCGCTGACCGTCCTGGCCTAACGGTCGTAGCCGCCGGCCCGCGCGACCAGCTGCCGGAAGTGCGCCGGCGTCAGCAGCCGCTCGGCGCGGGCGTCCGCGAAGTACACACCCCCGCAGCGGTGACAGAACCAGCCCTGCTCCCACAGCTGCGTCGCGGCCGGAACCCCACGCCGCTGCCGCCGGTGGGCGCGGACCCGCCGGACGTACAGCCAGATCAGCACGCCGGTCGCGACGTAGATCGCCACCGCCGGCAGCGAGATCACCGCGATGCCCAGCGCCCGCGCCCCCGCCCCGCCCGGCGGCGGGTCGTCGAACGCCGAGAACGGCAGCAGCAGGAAACAGCTCCCGGCCATCGCCAGCACGATCACCGCCGCCAGCAGCCCGCCGCTGCGGCGCGGGGGAGGGAAGGGGTCCAGCGCGCGGGCGACCGCGGTGACGGAGACCCCGCTGACCTGGCTGCTCGTGTAGCCGAGCCCGTCGCCGGTGGGCACGGCGACCGCCGGGCCCTGGCCACGGAAGAAGGAGTGGCCGCCCTGGTAGACCGCGGGCACGTGCTGCACCTGGTCCACCAGCCCGCAGCTGGGGCACGGATCCGTCATGCAGCCTCCGACGTGGCCCACCCGGGGCCGGTTCCGCCGGATGATCGGTGTATAACGCCCTATACGGCATGGCGATGTTCGGGCTTGTAGCCGTCACTCGGCCGCAAGCCCGAAGAAGAACCCGCAAGGACGACCACCGCCGTCGGTCACGCCGCGTGCGGACCGTCAGGGGGATGTGAAACCCTGACGAGGTGGCCAGTAGCCCTTCTCAGTCCCCGGCCGAGGCCTATGCGGCCTCCTCGCGTCGAGGGAAGTACCCCCAGCTGACGCGCTTCGCCGCGGAAGCGTCCTTCGAGTTCGACGAGTTCCAGATCCGCGGGTGCGAGGCCCTCGAGGGCGGTCACGGCGTGCTCGTCTGCGCGCCGACCGGAGCCGGCAAGACGATCGTCGGCGAGTTCGCCGTGCACCTGGCGCTGGCCGAGGGCCGAAAGTGCTTCTACACCACGCCGATCAAGGCGCTGTCGAACCAGAAGTACGGCGACCTGGTGGCCCGGTACGGCCCGGATGCCGTCGGCCTGCTGACCGGGGACACCTCGATCAACGGCAACGCGCAGGTGGTCGTGATGACCACCGAGGTGCTGCGCAACATGCTCTACGCCGGCTCCTCGACGATCATCGACCTCGGCTACGTGGTCATGGACGAGGTCCACTACCTCGCCGACCGGTTCCGCGGGGCGGTGTGGGAAGAGGTGATCCTGCACCTGCCGGAGCACGTCCGCGTGGTCGGGCTGTCGGCCACGGTCAGCAACGCCGAGGAGTTCGGCGAGTGGCTGGTCGAGGTCCGCGGCGACACGACCGTCGTCGTCGACGAGCACCGGCCGGTACCGCTCTGGCAGCACATGCTCGTCGGGAACCGGCTGCTCGACCTGTTCGCCGGCGACGACGTCCACGCGCCGGGCGCCGAGCTGCGGATCAACCCGACCCTGCTGCGCCGCACCGAAGAGATCGGCCGCCAGTACGCGCCCGCCGGGCTCCGCGGGCCGCGCGGGCGCCGGGGCGCGCCGTCGCGGATGCCGCGGTTCCGGCCGCCGTCGCGGGTGGACGTCGTCGAGCAGCTGGACCGGGCGGGGCTGCTGCCGGCGATCGTGTTCATCTTCTCCCGGGCCGGGTGCGATGCCGCCGTGGGCCAGTGCGTGCGGTCGGGCCTGCGGCTCAACGGGCCGGGCGAGGTCGAGGAGATCCGCCGGATCATCGAGGAGCGCACGTCGGAGCTGCCCGAGGGCGACCTGGGCGTGCTTGGCTACTGGGAGTGGCGGGAGGCGCTGGAGCGCGGGATCGCCGGGCACCACGCCGGGTTGCTGCCGGCGTTCAAGGAGACCGTCGAAGAGCTGTTCGTCCGCGGTCTGGTGAAGGTCGTCTTCGCCACCGAGACGCTCGCGCTCGGGATCAACATGCCGGCCCGCACGGTCGTGCTCGAACGGCTGGTCAAGTACAACGGCGAGGCGCACGTCGACCTGACGCCGGGGGAGTACACCCAGCTGACCGGCCGGGCCGGGCGGCGCGGGATCGACGTCGAGGGGCACGCGGTCGTCGCGTGGCAGCCGGGGGTCGATCCGAAGCAGGTCGCCGGGCTGGCCTCGACGCGGACCTACCCGCTGCGGTCGTCGTTCCGGCCCGGCTACAACATGGCGGTGAACCTGGTCGCCCAGGTCGGTGCGGCGGAGGCCCGTGAGCTGCTGGAACAGTCGTTCGCGCAGTTCCAGGCCGACCGGTCGGTGGTCGGCACGGCGCGCCGGATCGAGCGGAACAAGGAAGCCCTCAAGGGGTATGCGGCCGCCATCACCGGCGACTTCGACGAGATGCTCGAGTACGTGGAGCTGCGGGCGAAGATCTCGACGCGGGAGAAGGCGTTGTCCCGGCAGAACACGGCGACCCGGCGGGCCGGGACCGCGGAGTCGCTGGAGAAGCTGCGCAAGGGTGACGTCATCGCGGTGCCGGCGGGCCGGCGGGCGGGGCTGGCGGTGGTCGTCGACCCGGGGCTCGACCCGATCCGCGAGCCGCGTCCGGTCGTGGTGACCGAGGACCGGTGGTCGGGTCCGTTGTCGGTGGCCGACTTCCCGGCGCCGGTCGAGGCGCTGGGACGGATCAAGCTGCCCAAGCACATCGAGCTGCGGTCGCCGAAGACGCGCCGGGACATCGCTTCGACGCTGCGCAACGCGGGGATTTCGCTGCCGGGCAGGCAGAAGCGGCGGTCCGGAGCGAACGAGGACGGTGAGCTGGCGGCGTTGCGGCGGGCGTTGCGGGCGCACCCGTGCCACGGGCTGGCCGAGCGCGAGGCGAACCTGCGCTGGGTCGAGCGGTACGAACGGCTGGCGGCGGAAACCCAGCAGCTGGAGCGGAAGGTCGCGGCGACGACGCACTCGCTGGCGCGGGCGTTCGACCGGATCCTGGCGCTGCTCGGCGAACGCGGGTACCTCGGGCCGGAGTCGGCGGGTGACGGCGAGGACCGCGTCACCGAGCACGGCCGGCGCCTGACCCGGCTCTACAGCGAGTCCGATCTGCTGGCCGCGGAGTGCATCCGGCACGGCGTGTGGCGCGGGCTCGGTCCGGCCGAGCTGGCCGCGGTCGTTTCGACGCTGGTCTTCGAGGCTCGCCGGGACACCGCCGGGGAGCCGCGGCTGCCCGGCGGCGCGGTGCCGGAGGCGTGGCAGGAGACGGTGAAGCTGTGGGTGGACCTCACCGAGGACGAGCGGCGGCACCGGCTCGACCGCACCCGGGAGCCGGACGCGGGGTTCGCGTGGCCGGTCTACCGCTGGGCGCGCGGCGAGTCGCTGGAGAAGGTGCTCACGGCGGCCGAGGCCAACGGGCAGGAGCTGTCGGCGGGTGACTTCGTGCGCTGGTCGCGTCAGGTCATCGACCTGCTCGACCAGATCCGCGACGTGCTCGGCAAGGGCGATCCGGTGGGTGCGGCGGCGGCCGAGGCGGTGAAGGCGCTGCGGCGGGGGGTCGTCGCCGCGGGCGCCGCGTGAACTCCGTGTTAGGCCTGCTCGCCGGTGGGGCGGGCGGAGGGCGTGGACACGTGTGCTCGGCTCCGACCTGTGGTTGGATCGCCTGCAAGACCGTGTGTACGCGGCTTTACGGCGGTTTCGGGGTGGACAGCGAGATGAGCGAAGCAGGCGGAGGCAGACGATGAGCACGCCGTATGGCGGCAACGACCCACAGCAGCCCCAGTACGGGCAGCAGCCGGGCGGCGCGTACCCGCCGAGCGGCCCGCAGGAGCAGCCGCAGTGGGGGCAGCAGCCGCCTTCGTACGACCCGAACCAGCAGCAGTGGGGTGGTCAGCCGCAGCAGCCCCAGCAGCCGTCGCCGTACGGCCAGCAGCCGGGTGGGTACACGCCGCCGCAGCAGCCGCAGTGGGGCCAGCAGCCGCCGCCCTACGGGCAGCAGCCCGGCGGCGGGTATCCGCCGAGCGGCCCGCAGGCGCAGCCGCAGTACGGGCAGCAGCCCGGCGGGGCGTACCCGCAGAGCGGCCCGCAGCAGCAGCCTCAGTACGGACAGCAGCCGCCGCAGGGCCAGTACGACTACGGCCAGCAGCAGTTCCCCGGCCAGGGTGCACCGGAGGGGGAGCAGCCGGCGAAGTCCAAGAAGGGCCTGCTGATCGGCATCGTCGCGCTGGTCGTGGTGGTGGCCGTGGTCGGCATCCTCGGGTTCGTGGCGCCCGGGTTCTTCAAGACGCAGGTCTTCAACAACACGCAGATGCAGACCGACGTGCAGAAGCTGCTCACCGAGACCTACAAGATCGACGGCGTCACCGGGGTGACCTGCCCGGCCGAGCAGAAGGTCGAGGACGGGGCGAAGTTCGAGTGCACCGCGACGATCGCGGGCAAGCCGCAGCAGATCCCGATCACGGTGAAGGGTGACGGCGGGAACTACGAGGTTTCCCCGCCCGCCACGAAGTAGCTGTGTGCACGAGGTCCGGTCGCCGCAGAATTGCGGTGGCCGGACCTCGTCGTTTCCGGAGATGATCCGGGGATGAGCGACTTCGAGATCCGGACGCTGGACCCCGGTGAGCACCGCGCGGCGAGCAACCTCTTCCGCGCGAGCCTGCACGTGCCGCCGAGCGACGACACGGACTGGGAGCACGCGTCCCGCGTGTTCCAGCCCGGCGGGACGATCGGCGCGTTCGACCCGGACCTGATCGGCACGGCCCGCTCGTTCGACGCCGAGTTGACGGTTCCCGGGGGTGCGCGGCGGCCGATGGCGGGGGTCACCGGGGTCGCGGTGCGGGCCGACCGGACCCGCCGGGGTGTGCTCCGGGCGATGATGGCCGCGCAGCTCGAGGACTTCGCCGGGCGTGGTGTCGTGTTCGCGAGCCTGCTCGCGTCCGAGGCGCCGATCTACGGCCGGTTCGGCTACGGGCTGGCCACGCGGTACCGCACCTACTCCGTCGACCGGCACCGCGCGCGGTTGCACCCCGATGCGCCGGCGACCGGCGAGGTGCAGCTGCTGGAGCTGGACGAGGCGCTGAAGGTGCTTCCGGGCGTCTACGACAGCCTGCCGCGCCGTCCCGGGGCGATGTCCCGGCCGGAGGTGCTGTGGCGGCTGTACGAGGGCCAGGCGCGCCGCAACCCCCAGCCGGTCAAGGCGGCCGTGCACCACGGGCCGGACGGGCCCGACGGCTTCGCCACCTACTTCGTCGACGGTCTGCAGGCGCACCCGTGGACGAAGAGCCTGCACCTGGTGGACCTGTTCCCGGGTACGCCGGCCGCGTTCGCCGGGCTGTGGCGGTTCCTGCTGGGCATCGACCTGGTCGACCGGATCGTCGCGGAGGCGCGTCCGCTCGACGAGCCGATCGAGCTGATCCTCGCCGACCACCGCCGCAGCACCGTCGAACGGATCGGCGACGAGCACTGGGTCCGGCTCGTCGACGTCCCGGCGGCGTTGGCCGCCCGCGAGTACGGGACCGCCGCGCCGGTCGTCGTCGAGGTGGCCGATCCGCTGCTGCCCGGCAACAGCGGCAGGTACCGGATCACTGCCGGCGGTGCCGAGCGCACCGGCGAGCCGGCCGGGCTTCGTCTCGACGTCACGACTCTCGCGATGGTCCACTTCGGCACGTGGCGGCCGTCCGCGCTGGCCGATGCGGGCCGGATCGAGGTCCGTGACCCGGAAGCCGCGGCGAACGCCGACGTGCTGTTCGGGACACGGGTGGCGGCGTGGAGCGGCACGCACTTCTGAGCCGGCGGCTGAAATCGGGATGCCTCGGCCGGGGCCGGACGGCAGGATCGGCGCCATGACCGACTTCGACGTCCGGCCCGTGGCCGAGGATGAGCGCCGCGCCACGTTCGACCTGCTGGGCCGCTCGCTGCACAGCGACCGGATCAGCGACGAGTCCTGGGCGCGGTACGGGGATTCGTGGCCCGCGGCGCACAAGTTCGGCGCGTTCGACGGCCACACGCCGATCGGGATCGCCAGTGCCTTCGACACCGAGATCGCGGTCCCCGGCGGCGCCGTCCTGCCGCTGGGTGCGGTCGACGGCGTCGGTGTCCGCGCCGACCGCACCCGCCGCGGCGTCCTCACCGCGATGATGGCGGCACAGCTGGAGGACTTCGCCGCGCGCGGGATCCCCCTGGCCGCCCTGCACGCCAGTGAACCCACCATCTACGGCCGGTTCGGCTACGGCTCGGCCGCGCTGGGCAAGACGGTGTGGCTGCCGGTGCCCGCGTCCCGGCTCCACGAGCGCGTGCCGGTGGGCGGGGACGTCCGGATGCTCACGCCGGAGGAGGCCGTGAAGGAGATTCCCGCGCTGTACCGGCGGATCGGGCTGCACCGGGCCGGGATGATCGGCCGGCCCGCCGGGTGGTGGCCGATCGCGCACGACCGCATCGCCGGGCCGCACGGCAGCCACGTCGTGGTCGTCCACAGTGGACCTGACGGCGACGACGGGTTCGTCGTGTACGACACCGTGGACCGCCGCACCCTGGAGTCGCCCGACGAAGGGGCCGTGCTGAAGGTCCGCGAGCTGCACGCCGCGGACCCGGTCGCGCGGGCCGCGCTCTGGCGGTTCCTGCTGTCGGTCGACCTCGTCTCGGGGGTGCGGGCCCGCTACCGTCCGGTCGACGAGCCGCTGGCCCTGATGCTGGCCGACCACCGGCACGCCCGCACCACCGACATCGAGGACGACCTGTGGCTTCGGCCGGTCGACGTCGCCGCCGCGCTCGGCGCCCGGACGTACCGGGCGGCCGATCCGGTCGTGCTCGCGGTGACCGACCGGATGCTGCCGGCCAACACCGGGCACTACGAGGTCTCTCCCGGTGGCGCCCGCCGCACGGACGCCGCCGCGGACCTGGCGCTCGACGTCGACACCCTCGGCATGCTGTACCTGGGGCAGTGGAGTGCGACCGAGCTGGCGCAGGCCGGCCGTGTCGAGGTCCGCGACGCGGCCGCGGCCGCCCGTGCCGACGAGCTGTTCACCACCCTCGCCGCGCCGTGGTGCGGCACGTTCTTCTAGGCGCCGGGGAGGGCCTTGAGGAGCCGCTCGACGGAGTTGCCGAGGTTCCACCGCTCGGCCAGCTCGGCGACGCGGTCCGGGTCGGCGGGTGTCGCGGGCACGGTGTCGGGGCGGGACTGCTCCACCGGCGCGTCGACGGCGACCCGGACCACGGTCGGCGCGACGGCGAGGTAGTCGGCGGCGTCGGCGAGCCGCAGCCGTGTCTTGAGGGGGACGCGGGGATCGCTCGCGGCCGACGCTTCGAGGAGGGCGTCGAGCGAGCCGAACTGCGTGATCAGCTTGGCCGCGGTCTTCTCGCCGATGCCGGCGACGCCGGGGAGCCCGTCGGACGGGTCGCCGCGCATCATGGACATGTCCGCGTACGCCGGTCCGGCGGTCTCGCGGGGGAGGCTGTAGCGCTCGGCGATCTCGGCCGGCCCGAGCACCTCGGCCTTGGCCCAGCCCTTGCCGACGTAGATGACCGACGTGGGCGTCGGCTCGGTGCGCACCAGCTGGAACAGGTCCCGGTCGCCGGTGATCACCTCGACCGGGGCGTCCTTCTCGCGGGTGGCCAGCGCGCCGATGACGTCGTCGGCCTCGTAGCCGGCCGCCTCCGCCGTGGCGAACCCGAACGCCTCCAGGAGGTCCAGGATGATCGGGACCTGCGGGGTGAGCGTGTCGGGCACCTCTTCGACGTCGGGGCTGCCGCCGCCGGTCTCCTCGGCCACCCGGTGCGCCTTGTAGCTGGGCAGCAGGTCGGTGCGGAACTTCGGCCGCCAGTCGGCGTCGAGGCAGCAGACGAGCCGCGACGGGTGCCGGTCGGTGAGGATCCGCGCGATCGTGTCGGCGAACCCGCGCACCGCGTTGACCTGCGTGCCGTCGGCGGCGCGCATCGAGTCGGGCAGGGCGAAGAACGAACGGAAGTAGAGGCTCGCGGAGTCGAGCAGGGCAAGGGGTCCGGTCACCCGCTCAGCCTGCCACGCCCGGCCGTCGCGGGGGATGCGCCACGCACCCGCGGTGCGGAAGAAGAGCACCGGGGGAGAGGGAGGGAGCCGGGCGGGGCGCCGCCCGATCCGGCATGCCCGCAGGTGCGGCCGGGGGAGCGGTGCCGGACCGGCATGTCGTGGCCCCGGGCGAGCCGATCACCCGGGCCACCCGGCTAGGCTCGGCTTCATGTCGCGCCGTTCCCTCCACACGCCCGCCCCCGACGCCGCCGCACTCCGCGCCCGCCTGGACCGCGCCCGCGCCGCCGCGGCCGCCGCGGACACCGACGCCCTGTTGATCGCGCCCGGCTCCGACCTGCGCTACCTCATCGGCCAGGCCGGCGGCTCGTTCGAGCGCCTCACCACCCTCGTGATCCCGGCCGACGGCACTCCCGCGCTGGTCGTGCCGAAGCTGGAGGCACCCGGTTACGCCGACGTGCCGACCGACGAGCTCGGCGTCGAGCTGCTCACCTGGGTGGACGGCGTCGACCCGTACGAGCTCGTCGCGGACCGGCTCGGCAAGCCCGGCCGTGTCGCGGTCAGCGACTTCACCCCGGCGCTGCACGTGCTCGCCCTGCGGAGTGCGCTCGGTGCGGCCGAGCAGACCCTCGCCGGGCCAGTGGTGCGGGAGCTGCGGATGCGCAAGGACGCCGCGGAGGTCGCGTCGCTGCGGGACGCCGGCGCGGCCATCGACCGGGTGCACGCCCGGGTCCACGAGTGGCTGCGGCCCGGCCGCACCGAGGCCGAGGTCGGCGCCGACATCGCCGCGGCCATCGTCGAGGAGGGCCACGTCCAGGCGGACTTCGTGATCGTCGGGTCCGGCCCGAACGGCGCGAGCCCGCACCACGACGTCTCCGACCGCGTCATCGAGAAGGGTGACGTCGTGGTCGTCGACATCGGCGGCCCGCTGCCGGCCGGCTACAACTCCGACTCCACCCGCACCTACGCGGTCGGCACGCCGCGTGACGCCGACGTGGCCGAGACGTACGCGGTGCTGCAGCGTGCCCAGGCCGCCGCGGTGGCCGCGGTGAAGCCGGGCGTCACCGCCGAGGCGATCGACGCGGCCGCCCGCGACGTCATCACCGAGGCAGGCTTCGGCGAGTACTTCATCCACCGCACCGGCCACGGCATCGGCCTGGACGTGCACGAAGAGCCGTACATCATCGCCGGCAACGCGCTGCCGCTGGAGCCGGGCATGGCCTTCAGCGTCGAGCCGGGCATCTACCAGCCGGGCCGGTGGGGCGCCCGCATCGAAGACATCGTGATCGTCACCGAAGACGGCGTCGAGTCCGTCAACAACCAGCCGCACGAGCTCGTCGTGCTGAACGCATGACGCTCGGCGGACTGGAACCGCTGGACCAGTCGATCGTCCAGGAACTCGCGGCCGACGGGCGGCGCAGCTTCACCGACCTCGCCGAACGGGTCGGGCTGTCGGTGTCGGCGGTGCACCAGCGGGTGCGCCGCCTCGAGCAGCGCGGGGTCATCCTCGGCTACACCGCGCGGCTCGACGGCGAGCAGATCGGGCTGCCGCTGACGGCGCTGATCTCGCTGACGCCGAACGACCCGGGGGCGCCGGACGACTACCCGCAGCGGATCCAGCACATCAAGGAGATCGAGTCGTGCTACTCCGTGGCCGGCGACGAGTCCTACATCCTGCTGGTGCGCGTCCAGTCGCCGCTGGCCCTGGAGGACCTGCTGCGCCGGATCCGGGAGGCTGCGAAGGTGTCGACGAGGACCACGGTGGTGCTCTCTACGCCGTTCGAGGGACGTTCGCCGACGTTCTGACCCCGGCGCCCCGCCCGGCGGCCGGGGCGCTGGTACGGTAAAAGGTATGGCAACACGTAAGGTGACTCTTTCGCTGGACAGCGGCGCGCTGGAATTCGCCGAACGCGCCGCGAAGGCACACGGGATTTCGGTCTCGTCCTGGCTGTCGAAGGCGGCCCGGCGCGAGGCGGTTCGCACGGGATACACCCCGCAGAAGCCGGAACCGGTCTTCGCGGAGTCGGACGAGGCCGAGCGCAGCGCGGCGGAAAAGGATCTGCGTGCGCAGGGGTGAAGTCTGGACGTACCACCCCCCGACCGAACCGGCCCGGCAGCGCACGGTGGTGCTGCTGTCCTCGGACGGGGTGAACGAGTCCGAGCGCCCCTGGCTGCTCGGCACCGAACTCCTGGAACGCGACCCGCAGGACATCCTCGGCGTGGCGATCGACGCCCGGTACTGGGTGTCGACGCTCAACCTGACCCGGCTCTACCGGCCGTGGTTCGACGAGCGCATCGCGGAGATCGACCTGGACGTCCAGGAGCGCATCGACATCGCGCTGCGAGCAGCTCTCGATCTCTGAATGTATAACGACCTATACCGTGGGTCCAGGTAGGAAAACAGCGGTCCGGTAAGCGCATATGTCACCCTCAAAGCCGCAAAAGACGAGGGGAGTCAGCGCGCCACGACCTCCGGGGCCGCGTGCAGCTTGCCGTCCGCGCCCGCGAGGCAGGACGCGTTGCCGTCGCGGGCGGCGATGAACTCCGTCAGGCAGTTCGCGATCGCCGCGTGGCCGGCCGCGTTGGGGTGGAACGACTCCTGCAGCGCGTGGCCCGCCCGGTCGGCCTGGCCGAGGTCCGCCAGCTGGAGCGTCAGCCGCGTGAACCACTCCGTCGCCGGGTTGGCGCCGCCGCTGCACGCCTCGTGCTTGACCCCTGCCTTCGCCAGGTCCAGGAACCGCGCGCCGGTCTGCTGGGCGGCCGACTTGAGGCCCGCCGACAGCACGCCGATCCCGGTCTGGGAGATCCACCGCAGGTCCTCGACGCGGAACGGGCAGCCGTTGAGGCTGCGCAGGTCCTCCGGCAGGTCCGGTCCGATCGGGGCGGCGTAGGACTGCAGGATCAGCTGGTAGTCCGCCGGGACGTACCCGGCGGAAGCCAGCACCTTCTTGACGTCCGACACGGCGGTGGCGACCTTCGGCACCATTGCGTCCACTTTGGACTGCCAGGTCTGCTTCAGTGCGGTGCTGCAGGGTGGGCCGCCGACGTTGAACCACGCCTTGAAGCAGTCGGTCACCTGGTTGGAGAACTTCGGCTCGTCGTTGGCGCCGACGGCGATGACCACCGCGGCGACGCGGTGGTCCTTGACCAGCGCGGCCAGCTGCTGCGCCTGTGAAGGCTCGGTCCACTGCTTGACGTCGCCGAGCGCGACCTGTTCGGCGGGTGCGCCGGAGCAGCCGAGGTTGACGTGCGCGGTGATGCCGGGGATGGCGATCTTGTCCACGAAGGCGTTGGGGGAGCGGTGGCACCAGTTGCCGCCCTGGCCGTTGGTGGTGGCGGTGTACTGGCCGGCGCCTTCGCCGGAGACAGTGCTGTCTCCCATCGCGACGACGGTGAGCGGCCCGGTGCCCGGTGGGCCCTGCCGTGGCTGGGGTTGCCCGAGTTTGCTTTCGGAGCCGAAGAAGACGAACAAGCCGGCCAGCAGGACCACGCACGCGAGGACCAGTGCCCCCCAGTACCACCGAAGACGTCGCATCGTCGTCGAGTCTACGGATCAGTGATCGGGCGGGGGTGCGTCACCGGTCACGCCGAGCGCGCGATGGTGTGGCGGGGGACCAGTTCGACCGGCAGCTCGCGGACGCCGAAGATCATCGGTGAGGGGTAGCCGACCTGGACGCCGTCGCGGACGCGGATGTCGGCGAAGCGGTCCAGCAGCTGTTCGAACACCACTCGTCCTTCGAGCCTGGCCAGCGGGGCGCCGAGGCAGAAGTGGACGCCGCCGCCGAAGGCGAGGTTGGTTTGCTTGCGGGGGCGTGGGTCGAATTCGGCCGGGCGCGTGTGGTGGCGGGGGTCGCGGTTGGCGCCGAGTACCCAGGGGGTGACCATGGATTTGGCGGGGATGGTGACGCCGCCGAGTTCGACGTCGGTCGTGCTGATCCGCAGCAGGCGCATGATCGGCGGGCGGTGACGGGTGACCTCTTCGAGGAGGCTGGGTACCAGACTGGGGTCGCGGCGGACCGCGGCGGCGGCTTCGGGGAACTCGTGCAGGGACAGCACGGTGTTGCCGAGCATCATGGTGGTGGTGATGTGGCCGGCGGCCAGCAGCAGGGAGGCGAAGTTGAGCACCTCGTGGTCGGCGAGGTGTTCGCCGTCGACTTCGGCGTGGGCGAGGGCGCTGAAGAGGTCGTCTTCGGGAGTGCGGCGGCGTTGGGCGAGCAGGGCGGAGAGGTAGTTCTCCATGACTTCGGTCAGCGAGGTGCCGTCTTCTTGGGGGCCGCCGCCGGCGAGCAGGGCGTCGGCCCAGCCGCGGTAGAGGGTGCGGTCCTCGGGTGGGATGCCGATCAGGTCGCCGATGACCACGACGGGTAGTGCGTAGGCGAGGTCCCGGATGAGGTCGGGGTCGTCCCGTTCGGCCATTTCGGTGATGAGGGTGTCGGTGGCGGTCACGATCCGCGGTTCGAGGTCGGCGACGACTTTCGGGGTGAAGGCTTTGCTGACGAGTTTCCGGAGGCGGTGGTGGACCGGCGGGTCGACGGCGGCCATATTGCCGCGGACGGCTTCGGCGGTGTCCGGGAGCAGCAATCCCGGGTCGGAGGAGAATGTCTGGTGATCGGTGAAAATGCGGCGGACGTCGGCGTGCCGGAATACGTGCCAGGTGTCGTCGTCGTCCTCGATGACCGGGTGGTTCTCGCGCATCTCGTCGACCCACGCGAACAGCGCGGCGCCGCCGTCTTCCAGTGAGGGTGGGCGGACTTCGGGCGAGTTCATCCCGCGGCTCCTTCGCTGAAACCGATTTCCCCAGAACGAAGCAATTCATTCGTTGACATTGCACAGGCTATTGGCGTTGCCGGTTGGGCGTCAACAAGAAAAGGTGAGGATGCTCGTCAACCAAATGGGCTTGTCGATCAACTTTCGATGTGAACCCGGCGAGAGCGGGCATCCCACGCGATTCCGGCGAGGCGCTAGCCCGCTTCGGTCAGGTCGGTGGTCGCCGCCAGTTCGGCGGCGACGTCCGCGATCACCGGGACCGCCGGGTTGTCGTGGCCGGGTACCCACACCAGTTCGGTCCGGGCGACGTCGTCCTCGAGGGGCACGAACGCCACGCCGCTGCGCCGCAGGCTGTGCGACGAGCGGGTCAGCCTCGTGACGCCGACCCCGGCCGCGACGAGACCCAGGAGTCCCTGCACGGTGGCGGCTCGCTGGACGACGCGCGGGGTGAAGCCGGCGGCGGCGAAGTCGGCGTCGTAGCTGCGGTGCCAGGGTTCCCAGCTGCTGCGCGGGGTCAGGACCCACGGTTCCCCGGCCAGGTCCGCCAGCTTGAGCGATGTGCGCCCGGCCAGCGGGTGGTCGGCCGGGAGGACGGCGCACACTTCTTCGGTCAGCAATGTGCGGGACGTCAGTCCTTCGACCAGGGGCGGCCGGGTGAACGCGAGGTCGAAGCGGCGTTCGCGCAGGCCGTCGACGAGTTCGGCGATCGAGGCTTCGGCCGTCGTGACCGTGAGGTCGGGGAACCGTTCGCGGACGGCGCGGACGATCGGCGGCAGCAGGTAGTTCGCCGTGGTGGTGAGGAACGCGAGGCGCACGGTGCCGATTTCGCCGCGTACGGCCCGCCCGAGCGTCGCGACGGCTTCGTCGGCGCGGGCCAGGACCGCGCGGGCTTCCGGCAGGAAGAGCTCGCCGACGGCGGTGAGGCGGGTCCCGCGCGCGTCGCGGTCGAACAGCCGCGCGCCCAGGCTTCGTTCGAGGACGGTGATCTGCTGGGAGAGCGACTGTTGGGCGATGTGCAGGCCGGCGGCGGCGCGCGTGAAGCTGGTTTCGTCGGCGACGGCGACGAAGTAGCGAAGCTGGCGCAACTTGGGGGTCACAGGCTCGGACTGTAGCCCCGGCAGGAGATCGGTGTTGGCGGTGCGGTGGTGATCGTCCCCAGGATGGCGGGGAGGAAACCACTGGGAGGAACGCGAAGATGACGAACACCGACGGCCGCGTCTGGCTGGTCACCGGCTGCTCGGCCGGGTTCGGCCGGGAGATCGCGCTGGCCGCGCTGGCCGCGGGTGACCGGGTGCTGGCCACCGCGCGGCGCCCGGAGACCCTGGCCGACCTGCGGGATCGTGGCGGGGACCGGGTCCGGACGGCGGCGCTGGACGTCACCGATGCCGGTCAGGTCGACGCGGCGGTGAAGACCGCGCTCGAGGAGTTCGGCCGGATCGACGTGGTGGTCAACAACGCCGGCAACGGCTCGGTCGGCGCGGTCGAGGAGCTGACGCTGGAGGAGCTGCGCGCGCTGATGGAGGTGATGTTCTTCGGGGCGGTGGCGGTGACGAAGGCGGTGCTGCCGCACCTGCGGGCGCAGGGTGGTGGCACGGTGGTGCAGATCAGCTCGATGGGTGGGCAGCTGTCGATGCCCGGGTTCGGTGCCTACAGCGCGGCGAAGTACGCGCTGGAAGGCCTGTCCGAGGCGCTCGCCGAAGAGGTGAAGCCGTTCGGGGTGCAGGTGCTGATCGTGGAGCCGGGTGCGTTCCGCACGGAGTTCGGCGGCGACCGGATGCACCGCTCCCGCACGATCGACGCCTACGCGGTGTCGACGTCGGGGACGCGGGACGCGGTCGAGTCGATGGACGGCACCCAGCCGGGCGACCCGGCCAAGGCGGCCGCGGCGATCGTGCGGGCGGTCGGCAGTGCCGACGCGCCGCTGCACCTCGCGCTGGGCGCGGACGCCGTGGAGGCGATCCGCGCTCAGCACCGGGCGCTGGCGGCGGACCTGGCCGCCTGGGAGGAGGTCAGCCGGGCGACCGCGCTGGACTAGGCGGGGTCCTGCAGGAGGCCGAGGACGTTGCCGTCGGCGTCGGTGAAGGTCGCGACCAAGCGGCCGTTGCCGACGTCCTTCGGCTCGTCCTTGACCTTCGCGCCCGCGGCGGTGACCTCGGCGAGCTTCGCTGCGATGTCGCTGACGTGCCAGTAGCTCACCGGGCCGGTCATGCCCTGCTGCTGCGCGCCGTTGGGCACCAAGCCGATGTGCTGGCCCTCGGTGTCGTAGCCGACGTAGTAGGGCGCGTCGGCCTGGGGTTCGATGCCGAGCAGGGCGGTGTAGACGGCCTTGGCGGCGGTCAGGTCGGTGACGGGGTGGAGAACGGTCTTGATCCCCTGGGTGCTCATCGTGGTGCTCCTGAAGTCGGTGGTGCGGTACGGCGTCGACGCTATTCGCGGCCGTTGACCAGCGCTTCTCGATTCCTGATCGGTTAGTCCAGCAGCGCGGTGAGCACTCCGTCGAGGAGGCGGACGCGGCGGTCGGCGATGCGGTGCACTTCGTCGTCGTGGGTCGCGACGATCACGGCCGCGCCTTCGGACGCGCAGCGGCGCAGCAGCCGCAGGACCCGGGGTGTGCTGCCGGCGTCCAGGTGGGCGGTCGGTTCGTCGGTGAGCAGGACCCGGGGCCGGCCGGCGACCGCGCGGGCCAGGGCGACGCGCTGTTGCTGGCCGAAGGAGACTTCGAGGGGGTAGCGGTCGCCGAGTTCGCCGATGCCCAGTTCGCCGAGGAGTTCGGTGACCCGCTCGTGGATCGCCGCGGGGGAGGGGCGGGGGACGTCCGAGCGCAGCCGCAGCGGGAGGGCGACGTTCTCGGCGATCGTCAGCTCGTTGGCGAGCCCGAGGGCCTGCGGCAGGACGGCGCAGGTGTGCCACGGTGGGGCGCCGCTGATCGGGACGCCGTCGAGCAGCACGCAGCCGGAGTCGGGGGAGTCGAACCCGCACAGCAGTGCCAGCAGGGCGCTCTTGCCGGAACCGGAGCGGCCCGAGACCGTGACGAGCTCGCCGGCGCCGACGCGCAGTTCGAGCCCGCGCAGGACCTCGATGTCCCCGCTGGGGTGGGTGAAGCTGCGGCGCAGGCCGACGGCTTCCAGGAGGGACTCGGTCACGGCTGGGGCTCCCGTTCTTCGATGCCTTCGAGCGTGCCCTTGTGCAGCCGGGCCACGCGCACGCCGAGGTCGATGAGGCGTTCGTCGTGCGAGGCGACCAGTACTGCGAAGTCCTGGTCCACCAGGTACTGCAGCGTGTCCAGTACGAGGTCGGCCGACGCTTCGTCCAGCTGGGAGGTCGGTTCGTCGGCGAGGATCACCGTCGAGCGCGCGGCGAGTACGCATCCGAAGGCGAGCCGTTGCTGCTGCCCGCCCGAGAGCGCGGAGATCTTCCAGTCGCCGGTGCCGTGCAGGCCGAGCTGTCCGAGGATGTCGTCGGCGGCGCAGTCGGTTCCGGCGGCTTCGGCCGCGGCACGCAGGTTCTCGGCCACCGACAGGTAGCCGAGCAGGTTGTCGGACGGGTTCTGGAACACCAGTCCGAGGTGGTGGCGTCGCAGCGCGCGCCGTTCGCGGTGCTTGAGCTTGCGGACGTCGGCGCCTTGGAACGTCAGCGTGCCGCGGGCGGGCTGTTCGAACAGGCCCAGCACGCGCAGCAGGGTCGACTTCCCGGAGCCGGACGGCCCGGCGAAGACGGTCATGCCGCGTGCGGGGACGTCGAAGGTGACGTCGTCGACGCCGGTGACGATCCCGGCCGGGGTCGGGTAGTCGACGCCGATGCCGCGGAGGGAGAAGATCGGTTTGTCAGGCACGGATCAGCTCCGCGGTCCGGGCGGTGCGCACCGAGCGCACCGCGATCCAGCCGGCCAGGCCCACGACCAGGACGCCGACGGCGAGAACGGTCAGCACGAACGGCAGCGGGTCGGGCAGTTCCGAGCGTGGGGCGAGGAAGGTCGCGGGGTCGAACCGCGGCACCGACAGTCCCGCCACCGAGATCCCGCACACGACGCCGACGATGATCGCCAGTCCGCTGAGGGCGCCCAGTTCCATCAGGTGGCTCGCCAGCAGCGTCCGCGGGCGCATGCCCATGCGCAGCACGAGCGCTCCGGCGAGGGCGTTCTGCCGCCGCCGGACCTCGACCGCCACCAGCAGCGCGAGGATCGCCACGACCCCGAGGACCGCGCCGAGCAGCGCCACGAACGAGAACGTCCACGACACGACGAAGAACGGCAGGCCGTCCAGGGCGGTTTCGCGGCTGGTCCGGTTCGGGATGAACACGCCCGCGGCGCGCAGTGCGGCGGTGGCGTCGGCCATCGTCGCGGTCGTGAGGACGCTCCACTTCGGGATCCGGTCCAGCTGCCCGTGGTCGAGCGCGGTGCGGGAGACGATGTAGCCGGGTGAGGTGCCGACCATCGGGAACACCGGCAGGTCGGCGACCGGGACGGCGTCGCGCAGTCCGTCCGGCAGTTGCGGGCGCTGCTTGGCGGTGTGGCCGATGCGGATCACCGGGGTGCCCTTCGGGTCCGGTTGCGAGATCTGCCGCAGCAGCGCGTCGAGGTCGCCGGCCGGGATGTCGCCGACGGCGGCGCCCTGGGTGAAGGTCGCGGGGTCGACCACCAGCACGACGCTGCCGGTGCCGGTCAGCTCGCCGACGACGGTGCTGGTGCCGGCCAGTGCGGCGGGCATCGGGACGGTGCCCATCCCGATCGGGCTGTCGGTGTCGAGGCGGGCGTTGCTGCCGACGAAGATCGACGACTTCGTGTCGAGCGCGGCTTCCTGGCCGTTGGCGATGCCGATGCCGGTGGCCAGCGTGCCGATGGCGAGGGTGCCGATGACCAGGACGCCGGTCACCGGGGCGCGGGCGCCGGCCAGCCGCCGGATCGCCAGCTGCAGTGCCGGGCGCGACCAGATCCGCGTCCGGTGGGACGCGTGCAGGGCCAGCCACGCCAGCCGGGCGGTCAGCAGGCCGACGGTCAGCACGACGAACACCGGGTAGGTCAGGGCCAGCGGGTCGACCTGGGGTAATGGATTTCCGAGCCGTGAGCCGGTGCTGTAGTGGGCCAGGCGGGTCCAGCCGAGCCACGCCATGCCGGCCGTCGCGAGCTCCCACGGGAAGTAGCCCAGCAGCCGCATCCGGTTGCCTTCGCGGCGGATGCGGCCGAGTTCGAACTCCCGGTGGGCCCGGACGGCGACGACCAGGGCCAGCAGCGCGAACGACACGACCAGCACGCCCGCCGCGACGGCACCGGCGCGCAGCTCCGCTTCGGGGTCGGGGGTGCCGGGTGGGCCGTACACGCCGAGCAGCAGCCGGGCCGCGACCGCGCCGAGGGCGCCGCCGAGCAGGATCGGCAGGCCCAGTTCGGCGACGGCGAGGCCGCCGAGGGCGCCGGGGCCGCTGCCGCGGGCGGCGAGCAGCCGCAGCTGCGCGTGCCGGCGCTGGTACCACTGGAGGGCGACGGTGCCGAGGCCGGCGCAGCCGACCAGGACGCTGATCAGCGCGAGCGGCAGGATCGAGACGAACACGTTGTCCTGGGCCTGGCGGGCGATTTGCACCGAACGGTCGAACGTCGGGACGTCGGCGGCGACCAGGTTCCCGAGCCCCTGGGCGGTGAGGTCCGCGCGGACGTCGGCGATGAGGTCGCGGGAGCGCTGCAGGAGGTCTTCGGCCGCGCTGAGCGTGGTCGGCGCCGGTTCGTAGAACGAGATGTGGAAGTACTGCAGCCTGGTCAGGCCGAGGGCCTTGACGGTGTCGTCGAAGGTCTTGCGGTCGGTGGCGAAGACGATCGAGTCGATGGGGTCGTTGGCCAGCCGGTCGACGACGGCGCCGGACTGCTGCGAGCACCACCAGCGCGGCGGCGGGTCGAGCAGGTCGCGGTAGATGCCGGTGACCGGCGGCAGCCCGATGCCCTGGATGCTGGGTTTCGTCCCGACGCCGATGTGCTCGGCGTCGGCGACGACGTTGCCCAGCCACAGCCCCGGCGCGCGGGTGCCCTGCTGGAGCGTCAGGTTGTCCAGACCGGCCTGGTCGCGGTAGGCGAGGCGGATCTTGTAGTTCGGGTCGCCGTTGAACTGGGTGCCGGGCAGGACGGTGGTGTACTGGCCGACGACCGGCGGGCCGAAGCCGTGCGCGGGTGCGTGGCGCTGCACCGCGCCGGTCAGTGCCGGGATGTCCTGGACGGGGATGTTGCCCTTGCCGAACCCGGGTCCGTAGCTGTCGGGGCAGGTGATCCCGGTCTGGTAGGCGATCGTCGCGCCGCCGGCCGCGGAGGCCTGCAGGATCGCGGCGGTGCCGAGGAAGCAGGCGAGCAGTGAGGTCACCGCCGCGACGATCAGTGTGAGCGGGCTGGAGAGGGCGGCCTTCGGGGCCGCACGCCACGGCTTGGTCACTCTGCGTTGTCCATTCATCCCCCATTTCACCCGCATGGACGCGCACGTTACCGGCAGACCGCAGGAGTTGGCACGTTTTTGTATCCGATTGTTGCTCACTCGCCGTCATCGGCGGTCCACTGGGGAATGAGCAACGCGTGCCGCCGTCCGGCCGGTTTAGTGGTCTAGACCTTGACGTCGATAGTGGTCTGATCCAACCCTGAAGACGTTCTCGCCGTGGTACGCCGCGGCACGGTGTACGTCCACGGCTGGTACGGCCAAAGTGCCCTCTACGCCGACGACTTCACCGTCGGCTGAGCCTTTCGGCGGCGGCCCGGTTGCGCAACGCGGAGGTTGGCCGGGCCGCCGCCACCCGAAAGACTCCACGGGAAGATCGTCACCCCCGCGAGGAGGAACCGATGCCGCACATCCCGCTCGACCCCCAGCTACCCGGGATCCGGGCGCTGATGGCCTACCGCCCGGAGACCGCGGTGCCGCTGAACCACCTGGCACAGACCCTCCTGCGCGGGCCGAGCACGCTGACGATCGGCGAGCGCGAGCTGATCGCGGCCGTGGTGTCGAACGGCAACGAATGCCGCTTCTGCCACGGCAGCCACGCCGCCGCCGCGGCCGAAACCCTCGAAGGCGGCCGCCCGGTGGTGGACGCGGCGTGCGCCGGCGTCGACGACGCTCCCGTCTCGGAGAAGATCAAGGCCCTGTTGCGGATCGCACTCGCGACCCGCGAGACCGGCCGCGCGGTCACCGAGGAGCTCGTCGCCGCGGCCCGCACCGAAGGGGCGACGGACCTCGAACTGCACGACACCGTGCTCATCGCGGCGGCGTTCTGCATGTACAACCGCTACGTCGACGGACTGGCCACCATCGCGCCGGAGGACCCGGCGGCCTACGAGCAGATGGGGAAGGTGCTGGCCGCCGAGGGCTACGGCCGCTGATCAGGGCACCAGCACGATCCGGCCCGGCCGGGTCCACGCGCCGGCGGCTTCGGTCAGCGGGACGCGCTCGTAGTCGACGGTGAGCGTCCCGGACATCGCGTGCCCCACCACCGTGAGCAGCGCTTCGCGGCGGCGGTCGGCGTCGAGCTCGTTGTTCGTGTAGCCGTGGATGTGCAGCGACCTGCTGCGCAGCACGGCCGAGGACACCGGGCACTCGTCGCCGGCCGCGCCGCCGAGGTTCACCAGCCGCCCGCCCGGGCGCAGCGTGCGCAGCGCCGCCGCGGCCGGGATCCCGGACACCGGGTCGATCACCAGGTCGACCGGGACGTCGCCGAGCCGCCGCGCCAGGCTTTCGACGTCGTCGTGCTCGGCCAGCCGCACCACGCTGTCCGCGCCGAGCCGCCGGGCCCGCTCCAACGCGGCGTCCGAGCGCGCGCACGCGACGACGTGGCCGGCCCCGGCCACGCGGGCCAGCTGCACGGCCGACTGGCCGACCACGCCGCCGGCGCCGAGGACGAGCACGGTCTCGCCGGGGATGAGGTTTCCCTTCCAGGTCAAGCACATCCAGGCCGCCACCGCCGACAGCCCGAGCGCCGCCACGAGCGCGTGGTCCGCCCCGGACGGCAGGATGACGAGATCGCCCGGCGCGGCGACGGCGTGCTCGGCCATGCTGCCGTCCCCGGGCCGCATGCCCGCGGTCGTGGCGAACCAGACCGGGGTGCCGGCCGGCTCGGTCGGCGTCGGGCGGGTCAGCACGCCGACCCCCTGGACTCCCGGCACGTAAGGCGTCTCGGGCCGGCCGAAGTAGGACGTACCGGACGCGCAGAGCAGGTCGAGCGGGGTGATCGGCGCCGCCGTGACGCTCACCGCGACCTCGCCCGCCCCGGGCTCGGGCACCGGCCGGTCGGTCACCACCGGGGAACCGCCCGCCGCCCGGATCTCCGCCGCGCGCACCGGCGTCAGACGGGCTGGAGGACGAAGTCGTAATGCGCCTCGAGCCACGGCTGTGCCGACTCGCCGCCGTCGGGCGTCGGCCCGGGTTCGCGGTGCTCGAACGACACGACCAGCTCCTGCTTGGTGCCGAACACGACGTCGCTGTCGAGGTATTCGGCGCCCTCCTGGAACAGGTGCGTGATCAGCGGCTCGTAGCCGGCCGCGTTGATCAGGAAGTGCACGTGGGCCGGGCGGAAGTGGCTGATGTCGGTGCCGCGGATGAGCGTGCCGACCGGGCCGTCCATCGGGATCGAGTAGCCCTTGGGCGCGATCGTGCGCAGGCAGTAGGTCCCGTCCGCGCGGGTGGCGTACTTCGCGCGCAACCGGGCTTCGTCGATGTCCGGGATCTGCGACTCGTACGCGCCTTCTTCGTCGGCCTGCCAGACGTCGAGGACCGCGCCGGTGACGGGGGAGCCGTCGAGCCCGGTGACGGTGCCGGTGATGTACAGCGGCGTGCCGGGCAGGCCGTCGGACATGTCGCCGCCGAACTCCTTCTCCGGCGAACCGTCGATGTGGAACGGGCCGAGCACGGTGGCCGGGGTCGCTTCGGCGTCGAAGGCGTGGTTCATCTGCACCACCAGCATGCTCAGGCCGAGCACGTCGGAGGCCAGGATGAACTCCTCGCGCTTCTCGTCGCTGATCTGCCCGGTTTCGGCCAGCCACCGCATGGCCGCCATCCACTCGGTCTCGCTCAGCCGCACCTCGCGGGCGAAGGCGTGCAGGTGCCGGACGAGAGCGGCCATGACCTGCGCCGTGCGCGGATCGTGCGCGCTCGCCCAGCGCTGCGCGGCGAGCTCGGTGATGTTGTCCTCGGTGACGAGCTGCATCGGCGTTCCTCTCAGCGTTGCGGGTCCGGGGGGACCGGCCGGTTGTTCAGGTCGACCGACAGGAAGATGTCGTTCGCGACCGGGTGGCGCAGCTCCTCGGCGAGCTGGCCGATGAGCCCCGCGGTCCGGGCCAGCAGCGCGAACCCGCGCAGCAGCTCCAGCGGCAGCGCGAGGTCGGCCAGCGCGGCCCCGCAGACGCCGGCGCCGTTGAGCGGCAGCGTCTTCCCCAGCACCTGCGGGTGCACGCGGCCGATGGCGGCGAACAGCTCCAGGTGCGGGCCGCGCAGGCCCTCTTCGTCGGCGATCTCGAACAGCCGCCGGGTCCGCGGGTCGCCGTCCTTGTGCACGTGGTGCCCGAGCCCGGGGACGAACTTCTTTTCGGCCCGGCGGTTTTCGACGGTCTCGAGGGCGAGTGCGTCCCAGCCCGCCTCGTCCGTCGGCCGCTCGGCGGTGGCGAGGACGTCGTGCAGGAACCGGCCGCAGTCCTCGGTGACGCCGAGGAAACGCGACCCGCCGCCGAGCAGGCCGGCGGCCAGCGCGCCCTGGACGGAGTCGGGCGCGGACAGGTAGGTCAGCCGGGTGACGATCGCGGTCGGGGTGAAGCCGTGGTCGGCGAGCGCGGCCAGCACCGCTTCGAAGACCCGGGTCTCCCCGGGGGACGGACGGCGTTGCGTCGCGAGCCAGAAGGCCAGCTCGCCGAAGCCGACGGTGCCCATGACGTCCTCGGCGAGGTCCTGGCCGAGCAGGGTGATCTTGTCCTTCGTGGACGATCCGAGCGCCGTTTCGTAAGCAGGGTCAGTCATCCGTGGTCTCCGTGAGCCAGGCGCGCAGTTCGGCGCCGTGTTCGTCGAGCTCCGGCGGCGGGAGCCGGTAGGCGGCGGGGGTGGCGGAGAACCGGATCGGGTGGCGGGTGGTGGGGACGGCGCGGTCGCCGTCGCCGACCTCGACGATCGGGTCGAGCCCGAAGCGCTCGGCCATCGCGAAGCCGCCGTCGATGGTGTTGATCGGTCCACACGGGACGCCGACCTTCGTCAGCGCGTCGAACCACTCCACCGCGCCGCGTTCCGCGAGGCGCTCGACCAGGAGCGGCCGGAGCTCCTCGCGGTTCTTCGTGCGGTCGGCGTTGCGGGCGAAGCGCGGGTCGTCCGGGACGTCCGGCAGCCCGAGGACTTCGCACAGCCGGCGGAACTGCCCGTCGTTGGCCGCGGCGACGATCAGGTCGTGGTCGGCGGTGGGCAACGGCTCGTAGGGGAAGACGCTGGGGTGCGCGTTGCCCATCCGGTACGGCACCACCCCGCCGGCGACGTAGGCCGAGCTGTGGTTGACCAGCCCGGTCAACGCCGAAGACAGCAGATTGACCTCGACGTGCTGTCCCTCGCCGGTCGCGTCGCGGTGGCGCAGCGCGGCGAGGATGCCGATCACCGCGTGGTTGCCCGCCATCACGTCGAAGACCGAGATCCCGGCCCGGTACGGCGGGCCGTCCGGGTCGCCGGTCAGGCTCATCAGCCCCGAGATCGCCTGCACCATCAGGTCGTAGCCGGGCACGTGCCGTCCTTCACCCGAGCCGAAGCCGCTGATCGAGGCGTAGACGCTGCCGGGGTTGGCCGTCTTGACGGCGTCGTAGTCCAGGCCGTACTTGGCCAGGCCGCCGGGCTTGAAGTTCTCGATCACCACGTCCGCGCGGGCCGCCAGCTCGCGGGCGACGGCGGCGTCGGCCTCCTCGCGCAGGTCGAGCGCGATGGAGCGCTTCCCGCGGTTCACGCCGAGGTAGTACGTCGAAACGTCCCCGCGCACCGGCGGCATCCACGTGCGCGTCTCGTCGCCCTGCGGCCCTTCGACCTTGACGACCTCGGCACCCAGATCGGCGAGCAGCATGGTGGCGTAGGGCCCGGCGAGCACCCGGGAGAAGTCCGCGACCAGCAGCCCGGACAACGGGCCGGCTGCGCTGTGTTCCACCCGGATCCTCACTTCCTGTCCGTCTGACGGACTCTTGTCCGCAGTTTCCTCCCGAGTGCGGTGATGGTCAAGACACCGCGGGCACGGTCACGTGCGGGACGTCGTGCAGCCGCGCGAAGTCGGCGCTGATCTCCCCGGCGGCCTGCAGCAGCAGCGGCAGGTGGTGCTCCAGGAGCCGCTCCACCGGCGTCTCGGCGGCGTGGCAGTTGACGTTGACCCCGGCGATCACCCGGCCCGAGCCGTCCCGCAGCGGCGCGGCCACCGAGCGGATGCCCAGCGCGAGCTGCTCGTCGGTGAGCGCCCAGCCGCGGGCGCGGACCTCGCGCAGCTCGGCGTCGCGCTCGACCCGGTCCGGCTGCCAGCGCGGGACCAGCCCGGAGCGGGTCGGCTGGGCCAGCACCACCTCCAGCTCGTCCGGCGGCAGGGCGGCGAGCTGGACCTTGCCCAGCGACGTCGGCAGGGCGGGGAATCGGGTGCCGATCTGGACGCTCAGCCCGACGATCTTCGGCACTGCGACCCGGGCGACGTAGACGATGTCGGAGCCGTCGAGCTGGGCGATCGAGCACGACTCGTTCGTGCGCGCCACCAGGCGTTCCAGATGCGGCCGGGCGATGTCCCACAGGCCCATCGAGCGCACGTAGGCGACGCCGAGGCCGAGCACGCGCGGGGTCAGGGCGTAGCCGCGCCCGCCGGCGCGGACGTACCCGAGCTCTTCCAGGGTGAGCAGGATCCGGCGCGCGGTCGGGCGGGCCAGGCCGGCGGCGGTCGCCACCTCGGCCAGCGTCATCTCCGGCCGGTGCGGCTCGAACGCGGTGATCACCTCGAGCCCGCGCGCCAGCGCTTCGATGAAGTCGGGACCCGTTCCCTCGCGTGGCATGCGCGACCTCCCTCTGGCAGTCCTGCCCGCAGCGTAGCGGCGGAGATCGGCAGGCATCGGCAGGCATTGACACCGGCGCGGCACTGGGCAAAGGTGACTCCACCCGTTGAGTGTCCGCAGAGCGGACGAGTGTACGCAATCGGAGGCAGCGATGTCCGGATCGATCGTCCTGCGGGGCGGCACCGTACTGACCCTCGACGACGACCACCGGGTGCTGCCCGGCGAAGACGTCCTGGTCACCGGCGACGAGATCGCCGCGATCGGCCCGGCCCTCGAAGTGCCGGCGGGAACGACCGAGATCGACGCCGCGGGCGGCATCGTCATGCCGGGGATGATCGACACGCACCGGCACCTGTGGCAGACGGCCATGCGCGGCTACGGCGCCGACTGGACGCTCACGCAGTACTTCGTCTGGTACTACCTCGAATGGGGCAAGGTGTTCCGCCCCGAAGACATCCACGCGGGCAACCTGCTCGGCGCGTGGGAAGCGCTCGAGGCGGGCGTCACGACCACCGTGGACTGGTCCCACGGCCTGCAGACCACCCAGCACGCCGATGCGGCGGCCGACGCGCTCGACGCCGTGCCCGGCCGGTTCGTGCTGGCCTACGGCAACATCCAGGACGCCCCGGCGACGTGGACGGCCACCCCCGAGTTCCGCGACTTCGTCTCCCGGCGCACGGGCGGCGACCTGGGCTTCCAGCTCGCGTTCGACGTCACCGGCGACCCGGCGTTCCCGGAGAAGCCGGCCTTCGAGGTGGCGCGCGAGCTGGGCGTGCCGGTGACCACGCACGCGGGCGTCTGGGGCGCGACCGGCGACGAGGGCATCAAGCTGATGCACGACCACGGCTTCATGACCCCGGAGACGATCTACGTCCACAGCGCGTCCCTCTCGGCGGACTCCTACCACCGGATCGCGGCGACCGGCGGGTCGGCGTCGGTCTCGACGGAGAGCGAGCAGAGCGCGGGCCAGGGCTACCCGTCCACGTGGGCCCTGCGGCAGTACGGGATCCCGGTGTCGCTGTCGATGGACACGTCGGTCTGGTGGAGCGGCGACCTGTTCTCGGCGATGCGCACGACCCTGGGCGCGGACCGGTCGCGTGAGCACCTGGAGGCGCACGCGAAGGGCGAGACGGTGACGCACGCGGCGCTGCGGGCCGAGCAGGTGGTGGAGTGGGCCACCCGCGGCGGCGCCGCGGCGCTGGGCCGCTCGGACATCGGCAGCCTCGAGGTGGGCAAGAAGGCGGACGTGGTGCTGCTGAAGAACGACCACTCCCCGGTGTCGTTCCCGCTGCTGAACCCGTACGGCCACGTGGTGTTCCAGGCCCAGCGCGGCGACGTCCACACGGTCCTGGTGAACGGCAGGGTGGTCAAGCGCGACGGCCGCCTGGCCGGCGTGGACCTCCCCGCGGTCCGGCGGCAGGTCGAGGAGACAGTCGGGTACCTGCGCGGGCAGCTGGGGGAGGAGGCGTGGCTGAAGGGGATGAACCCGGACGTCCCGGAGACGAAGATCCTCGACAACCCATACACGTACACGGACTACCAGAGCGACACCACCCACGGCGGCTGAGCTAGCTTGGTGCGGTGCCCCAGGTCTTCATCCAGCCCTCCTACGGCACCCCCGACGCCCGCCGGTACGGGGCGGAGTCGCTCGAGAAGACCGTGGATTTCCGCGCGCTCGCCGACCTGCTCGCCCCGGCCGACCTCGCCCGGCTGAACGCGCTGCACGCGAACGGCCGGGCCCGGTTCTGGGGTGCCAAGGACAGGTACGACCGCCGGATGGACACCGTCACCACCGGCGACGTCGTGCTGTTCACCGGCCGCAAGCACGTCCAGGCCACCGCCGAGGTGGGCCACGGGTTCCGGAATCCCGCGTTCGCGCGGCGCCTGTGGAACCCCGAACCGGGGAAGTGCTTGTTCAGCAACGTCTACAGCCTGCGGCGCTACCGGCGCGCCGGGCTGCCGTACGAGGAGATCTGGGCGTTGCCCGGCTTCACGGCGGGCGACAACTTCATGGGCCTGCGGTTCCTCGACGAGCCGAGGTCGGCCGCAGTAATCGCTTTGCTCGCCTCGTAGGGTCGGGACATGACGCCTCGCCCCTTCGCCTCGCGGACCGACCCGGCGGTCCTGGAAGACCTCCGGACCCGGCTGCGCGCGACCCGCTGGCCGGACGCACCCGAGGACGCCGGGTGGTCGGCCGGCACCGATGTCGCCTACCTGCGCGAGCTCGCCGCGTACTGGGCGGACGGGTTCGACTGGCCCGCGCGCGAAGCCGAGCTGAACGCCATCCCGCGGTTCAAGGTTTCGCTGGGCGGCCACGACATCCACTACGCGCACGTCCGGGCGGCCGGCCCGGCGTTCCCGCTGGTGCTCACCCACGGGTGGCCCGACTCGTTCTGGCGCTACAGCAAGGTGATCCCGCTGCTGACCGACCCCGGCGCGCACGGCGCCGATCCGGCCGACGCCTTCGACGTGATCGTCCCGGACGTGCCCGGCTTCGGGTACTCCTCGCGGCCGGCGACCCCGCTCAATTCGATCGAGGTCGCGGGCCTGTGGGCCGAGCTGATGGACGCGCTCGGGCACCGGCGGTTCGGCGCCGCGGGCGGGGACATCGGCAGCCACGTGAGCCGCTACCTGGCGCTCGATCACCCCGATCGGGTGGCGGCGGTGCACCGCACCGACGCAGGCCTGCCGGTCTTCACGGGCGACCCGGCGGAGCTGACGGCGGAAGAGCGCGACTGGATGGCGACGGTGACGGCCTGGGGCGCCTCCGAAGGCGCGTACGCGGCGATGCACCGCACCAAGCCCCAGACGGTGGCGGCCGCGCTCAACGACTCACCGGCCGGGCTGGCGGCCTGGATCGTCGAGAAGATGCAGTCCTGGAGCGACGGCTTCCGCTTCACCGAGGACGAGATCCTCACGAACGTCACGATCTACTGGCTGACCCAGACGATCGGCTCGTCGATGCGGATGTACCGGGCGAACGCGGCGATCTCGCCGGCCCAGCTCGCCCGCCGCGTCGAGGTGCCCTCGGGATTCGCCCTCTTCGCGGGTGACGTCGTCCTGCCTCCGCGCGCCTGGCTGCACCGGTCGGCGAACACGGTCCACATCAGCGAACCGGCCCGCGGCGGGCATTTCGCGGCGTTCGAGGAGCCGGAGAGCTACGCGCAGGAGCTGAGGGACTTCTTCCGCCCCTACCGTTCGTAGCGGCCGTCGACGGAGATGTGCGGTCGTCCCCACCGTGCCCGGGCGACGCGGGCGAGGGGGACCAGGGTCTTCGCCATTTCCGGGATGACCGCCATGTGGCGCGCCCAGCCGCGGTCGGTCAGCTTGATCCCGGTGGGCGTCCCGCGGAACGTCTTCCGGCCGTCGCCGCAACTCTCGTCTCCGCCGCAGGCGAAGGTCTTGACCTCGCCGGTCCCGAGCAGCAGGGCCGCCTCTTCGACGGAGATCCACCGGCGGTCCGTCGACGACGGGCCTTCGCCGGTCTCGTCGTCGTAGCGGATTTTGCGGCCTTCGGCGAGGAGTTCGTCCGCGGCGGCCACGAACGCGAGGTAGTCCCGAGGGTGGGCGCGACGTGTCCGCAGCGCCGGCTCCTTGGCCGCGGCGAGTTTGAGGTTCACCTCCAGTACGCCGTCGTGCCGCGAGAGGGAGTGCACCAGGCCGGCCCGGATCAGGGCGAGCACCTCGTCGCGGGGCAGGACGCGGGAATCCCAGCGGGACAGCCGGATCCGGTCGAGGAAGAGGGCCGCGATGAGCGCGGCAACGGCCAGCAAGACGACCGTGCCCGTGACGAGGACGACCCGGACGGGTGTTTTCGCGTCGGACATGAAGATGAGCAGCAGGCCGCTGAGGCCGCCGGGAATCGTCGTCACGAGGGCGACCATGGCGAAGAGCACGGCCAAAAGAGTCAGGCCGGCGGGGACGAAGCGGGACGGAAGCACGGACACCGCAAAGCACGCTGACAACGCCACGACATTCAGGACGGCGATTCCCCACAGGACCCACAACACCGGCACAGCGCCTCCCAGGTTCGGTCACCCCAGGGTGCGCCGAACTCGGACAGTACGTCAAGACGCAATGTCTGGACACTCTGTCCGGACTTTGCGTCCGGCTAGGATGCGGGTGATCAGTTCCGGACGTGGAGTAGCCGATGCCCTCAGTCACCCGGCCCACCGCCGGCAAGCGCCAGGACCGCCGAGAGGAACTGGAACGACGCCTGTTCGCGGCCACCGAGCAGCTCGTCGCCGAGGGCGCGAGCTTCACCGAGCTGAGCGTCGAGCGCCTCGCCGCGGCGGCCGGCATCTCCCGCTCGACCTTCTACGTCCACTTCGAAGACAAGGGCGACCTGGTCCGGCGGCTCGCCACCGCGGTGCTGACCGAACTGCGCGACGTGGCCGGCTCCTGGTGGGCGACGGCGGAGCACGCCGGCCGGGAAAGCCTGACCACGGCCGTTACGGCGATCGTGGACGTCTACCGCCGCCGGGCCGCGGCGTTCACGATCATCACCGAGACGGCGGCCTACGACCCGGCGGTCGCCGACGAGCTGCGCACGCTCATGCAGTCGATCATCGACGCCGCCCGGGAGGCGATCGAACGAGGTCAGGCCGCCGAGGTGATGCGCCCGGTGGTGCCGGCCGAGACGGCCGCGGTCCTGACGTGGATGGTCGAACGCGCGGGGTACCAGCTGGTGCGCGGAGCCGACCCGGCACGGGACGCGACCGTCATCGACGTCCTCACCGACATCATCTGGACCACGCTCTACACCCCGGCCTCCTGACCCGGCCCGGTCACGTTCCCTTCGCCAGGTCGAACGACAGGCCGCTCGAGCGTTCGCCGCGGCCGACGTCGCGGCGGACGCTCAGCCAGAGGGCCACCCGGCCGGTCTTCGTGCGGGTGCGGTTGTAGGAAACCGTCAGGCGGGTGCCCGACCTCGGGACCTCCTCCTCGTTGACGAAGTACGCATCGCCGTGGTCGAAACCCTCGCGCAGCAGCGCCGTTCTCGGGCGGATCTTGCTCGCGTCCACCTCGCTCAGCATCGCCGCGCGCTGCAGCTGGACCGCCCGGCTGTCGCCCGGCACGTGGACCGGGACGAACGGGATCCAGTTCTCCGGCACCGAGCTGATCACGTCGTACGCGATCGGCGCGCGCGGGTCGTCCGGAGCCGGTTCCGGGTGCCGACGGCGGCGGAACGCGAGCGATTCGGCCGCCATCTCGTCGCCCGACCGGCCTTCGCCCGTCGTGGTCCGCACCGTCTGCTCGATCCCCCACACCAGGTTGGCGCTCTCGTCGCGGACCAGGGCCACGTCCTCGAGCGCCGGGCCCGTCGCCACCTTCGGGGTGCCGGGCGGCAGCAGGATGCCGGGGCCGGCGCCGAGGGTGTACATCGACCAGTGCTCGGCGGCGCCGGCCGGGGTGATCCAGCGCCGCTCGCCGAACACGTCGGTCACGCACAGGCCCTGGACCGACGCGAGCGTGCCGGCCGGCAGGTCGCACGGCAGCTGGTACCAGTCGTTGCTGAACACCAGCGCGAACTCGAGGAAGATCAGCCGGGCCAGGTCGGTGCTGTCCGGGGTGACCGCGGCGAAGTTCGTCTTGCCGTCCTCGACCGCCCACCAGCGGGGCAGCGGCATGCCGGAGTAGCGCACCGGCGAAGGGAACACGGTCCGGTTGAACGTCACCGGCGCCGGGGTGCTGCCCAGCGACCCCGGCGCGGCGGAGAACGCGTGCCAGTCCAGCTCCCCGCCGGGGTACTCCGGCGCGGAGAGCACCTGGTCGCCGGCGGCGATCGAGAAGCGGTGCTCCAGCCGCCGGGGGTCCCACGCCGAATCGCCCGAAGGCCGGTCCGGCGTGATCCCGCCGGGCTGGTCGATGAGGTCGTCGAACCAGCCGGTCAGCCGGGGACCCAGCGCGTCCAGCTGGGTCCGTTGCTGGCGCGACAGGCTCCGGATCCCGTCGGAGGCGTGCCCGCCCCCTTTGAGGTGCTGGTACAGCAGATAGCCGTCCAGCCGGCGGCCGGCCACCGCCTGCGTCGCCGCCCAGACCTCGGGGTGGGCGAGCTGCGCGGCGTCGTCCGGGCCGGGCAGCGCGATCGGGTACAGCCCGACGAACTGCCCGGCCGTGTTCCGCAGCCCCGACGACCGCGCGAGCAGCCGCAGCCACCGGCGGCCCAGCGCCAGGCGCAGGTCGAACGAGATCGGCTCGGCGCCGAACGCGAACGGCAGCGGCCGCCGCTCGGCCACCGTCTCCAGTGGACGGTCCGGCGGCAGCGGGCCCGCCGTGCCGTCCGGTCCGACGTCGGAGCGGAACCGGCCCGGCGCGCTCGCCGTGACCGAGTAGGTGGCGGTCACCGGCGAACCGGCGTCGCTGCCGCGGAACTCGCCGAGCTGCCACTGCCGGGCCAGCAGCCACAACGGGTCACGCACTTCGGCTCGCAGCGCCCGCGCGAAGTCGGTCGTGCGCGGCCGGCCCTCCAGCCGGTTCCAGACGCCGACCGTCGGGTTTTCGCGGCGGAGCAGCGCGCCGGCGAGGTCGGCGATGCGGGGCTCACTCATGGTCTGCCTTCCAGCGGGAGTTGGCGATCGCCAGGTCGGTGCTGATCGTGATCGGCTGCCGGGTGGCCGACAGCACGGTGGCCGGCAGGAGCTGCGCGTACCCGGTGTCGTCCAGGTGCACCGGTTCGACGAGCCGTGTCTTGGCCAGGTCGAAGGTTTCGTTGACGGCGGCGACGAGGTCGTCGGCGGCCCAGGTCCCGGTCTTCACCGGCGGGGTCACCAGCAGCATCGCCTGCGGCGGCTCGGAATCCGGGCTGTCCGCATGGACGGCGATGCTCGTGGTCTCCCGCTCGGCGGGGATCACCTCGGTCCACTCGTCGAAGAGCAGTCCGCACTCGCTGTCGGCGTTGCGCGACGGCTGGGTCGCGTAGTGCGCCGTGAACAGCAACCGGTCTTCGGTGAGGTCGGCGCCGGCCGCGAACTCCATGCCGAGCCAGTGGTCGCCCGACCGCAGCGGCAGCTGGATCGGCTGCAGCCGCGTGTCGTCGTCGTTCTCGGCGTTGCTGCCGAGCAGGCCGTCGTTGCCGCGCAGCGCGTCACCGAGCAGGACGACGCGTTCCCAGAGCCGCGGCATTTCGCGGACCCGGGCGATGCCGTGCAGCCAGTCGTCCACCGGGAAGTCCCGGTTGACCGGCGCCTGCGTCAGGTGCGCCACCAGGTCGTTGCTGTCGTCGAGGGCGTCGTGCAGGTCCTCGGCCAGCTGGTCCGGCAGCGCGTACTCGGGCACCACGAGGACGTCCGTGCCGAGCATCGCCTGCAGTGCCTCGATGGCGGACTTGGTGCGGTCCGCCGGGGTCACGGCCTGGTCGAAACCGGTGAGCGCGGTGTTCGCCGCCGCCAGCCGGCCGGTGACGTCGGTCTGCAGCGCACGGGCCCGGGTCAGCAGTTCACGGCCGAACCCCACCACCTGGTCCTGCACCGCGGTCAGGTCGAGGCCCGTGGGGTCGAAGGCGGCGACCGACAGCCGGCCGACGTCGTCCAGCAGGTCGCTGAGCGTCGTGCGGTGGGTCCCGGCGACGTCCTGGAGGTCCTTGAGCCGGTCGGCGAAGTCGTCCCGCTTGTGGCGGACCGCCGAGCGGAACTCGTTCGGGGTCTTCGGATCGAGGGCCGGCGTCGTGACGACCAGCCGTTCCGCCTGCCGCAGCAGCCGGATGCGCTCGGCGTCCGGAGTGGACTTCGGCAGCGCGTCGTACGCGGTGAGCAGGGCGTTGGCGGCGGCGAGCGCACCGGCCATCCGGTCGGCGACGGCGGCGACGGCGGCCAGCACGGCCGAGAAGACCCCGCGCCGCCACGTGATCAGCTCACCCCAGCCGCTGCGGACCACGCCGAAGCCGGCCGCGGTGGTCACCAGGTCGGCGTAGCGCGTCAGCAGCGTGTCGATGCGGTCGAGCACGTCGGCGCGCTTCGGCGGCGCAGGCGACGGCGGGTACAGCTTCGCCACGTCCCCGATGTAGCCGGCCACGTCGTCGGCCAGGCGGCCGAGGGCGTCCCGCACCGCTTCCGGCCGCCGCCGCGTGACGGTGACGGCGTCGTCGAGACTCCGGTCCACCGCGGCGGACCCGGCCGCGGGGACGAGGTCGGTCGGCCGCAGCGGCCGGCCGGTGGTCAGCAGCGTCCGCAGCGCCGTGACCAGCGGAGACAGCTGGAAGAACGTGATCTTGCCGTCGATCTGCTCGGTGTACCGGATGGTCAGCTCGGCGTCGGGACGCGGGTGGTCGTCCTCGACGACGACCCCGATGATCCGGTCGTCGAGCTCGGCCATGGCCGGGTCACCGGTCGGCCGCACGGCCCAGAGCAGGTCGATCGGCGACAGGTCCAGCTCGTCCTGGGTGACGTCGTGGTGCCGCGGGTGCCCGTCCTCGTCGGTCCAGGTGACCCGAGCCGCGACGGACCTCGGCGATGGCAGCAGGCTGGGCAGCCAGTCGTCGACCGCGGGTTCGGCCTTGGCGCGGGGCGAGTCGCCGCCGCCCGGGTTCAGCCCGGTCCGCAGCCGCAGGCCGAACCGGTGGGTGAGCGTCGTGCCGCTGCGCGGCGTCTCGATCACCGTGGGCTCCGGCGGCAGGCCGTCCTTGGCGTAGGCGTCGAGCGTCGCCGAGGCCCGCTCGACGTTGCCGGCGAGCGCCTGGTGGGCGGACTCGGCGACGGCGAGGTCGGCGACGGCGTCGTTGGCGTCGACCAGCAGCGCCGCCTCGTCGCTGATCGCCTTGGCCTGGTCGGTGTTCGCTTCGGGCAGCCCGGCGAGCCCGAACGGGTAGGTCTGCGACACCCCGGCCCCGGCCAGGTGCCGGACGAGCGCGAGACCGTCGACGACGTTCCCGGCCTCGACCTGCGTGATCTTGTCCGGCTCGGCCGCGGTCTCGGTGATCTTCCCCGCGCGCAGCGGGAACTTGAGCCGCAGCCCGGCGATGAAGCGGTCGACCTCGGCCTCGGCGTGGCGGTCGTGCAGCCCGCGCTCGAACCGGTAGCCGAGCAGCGCCCCCAGCGATTGGCCCTGCCGCAGCCCGGCGAGGATGCCCAGCGCGACGCGGACGCGTCCGGAGCCGAGGTTCACCGCGAAGGTGCCGGGGTTTTCGGGGGTGCGGTTGGCGGCGTAGCCGGCCCGCAGCACGGCCGCGGTCCGGGCGTGTCCCGGCGACGGCGTGTGCACGAAGCCTTCGTTCTTTTCGTCGTGCAGCAACGGTTTCCCGCCGGCGAACACCGTGGCGAGCGGGCCGGTGAGGGTGACCGGGGTGAGCGGGTCCGTGCTCGGGCGGACGTCTTCCAGCCAGCCGTACGCGCCCAGGTGCAGCCCCGGCTTCGCGGTGCCGGTGCCGCCGGGCCCGAACCGCAGCTCGGCCAGCCGTTCGGTGGCCAGCCCCAGCCGCCAGGCGTCGAGCCGGTAGGCGGCCAGGTCGAGGTGCTCGGCGAGCACCCGCTCCAGCTTGGCCGTCGGCAGGTCGGCCAGCAGCCCGAGCGCGGTGACCTGCTCGGCCAGCGCGGCGGTCGGCCCCGGCTGGTGCAGCACACCCGGGATGAAGTCGACGAGCAGTTGCTCCGGGTTGCCGGTGACGGCGGTCGCGGGGGAGTACAGCAGCCGGAACCGGCTCTCGCTGAGCGCCTGCTCGCCGGTCGCCGGGATCCGGACGTGGACGAACGGCGAGTCCGCTGTGGACAGTCCGGGCACCCCGGCGGCACTCGCGAGGGCCCGGGCCGCGTCGTCCCAGCCGAGCAGGACCGCGTGCCGCAGCAACAGGTAGAGCAACGCCGCCGGGGGCGTGTCGTCGGTGAAGCCGAGCTCCAGCCGGATCGCGTCGAGGTCGGTGGCCGCCGGGTCGCCGCCGGCCAGGTCGGCCAGCCACCGCACGTAGTTCTTGTGGTCGGGGGTGTAGTCCCGGATCCGGTCGGTCTCCGACAGCGGGCGGTCGTCGACGAGCGGGGCCAGGATCGGCTGCTGGAAGTCGGTGAACAGCCGGCGCAGCAGGTCCGGATCCCGGCCGGGGCCGGTGTCCGCGCCGAACCGCGCGAGCAGCGCCCGCACCGGTCCCGGCAGGCCCAGCGCGTCGAGGGCCGGCAGGACGGTCGAGCCCAGCCCGCCGAGGTTCTCCCGGTTGAAGAGGTCCTCGACGCTCTGCGCGTACCGCTGGTGGTACTCGGCCGAGGTCGGGTGCAGCGCCAGGAGGTCCAGCAGTCGCTGGTGCGGGTCCGGCGCGCCGGGGTCCAGGCGCGGCACCCGGGCGACGGCCGCCGTCCAGTCCACGCCCGCCGCGGTCAGCACCTTGTTCAGCGCGCGGCGGTGGGTGGCCGAGTCGGGGTAGGCGAGCTTGGAGAACACCGTCGTCGGCAGGATGCCGTAGGGCTGCCGCCCGATCTTGACGGCCGGCAGCGGGCCGCGGCCGGAGACGTACTTCAGGAAGAAGTCGCGGGTGGCGGCGACCGCGGCCGGGCCGAGCAGCGGGTTCAGCGCGGTCTGCAGGAAGTAGCCCCAGGTCGCCGGCCACAGCGCGGTGTTGGCGGCCCGCGCGTCGCGCTGGTCGGTGCGGTCGGCGTTCGGCATCCCGGTCAGGGTGGCGGGGTCGAGGCCGAGCAGGTCGGCGAACACCCGGCCGTCGGTCCGGCTCGTCCAGTCCGCCGCGGCGGCCGCGGCCGCGCCGGTGGTGCTGCGCAGCGCCGCGGCCGCCTCTTCCTCCGCGTCCTGCCCGGCGGCCAGCACGTCGGTGTTGTTCGTCGGCGTCCCTTGTGGCAGCAGGCTGAACCCGTCCGGGCTGCGCAGCTGCCGGGTGATGAGGTCGGCGAAGTCGGTCGCGGTCTTGGCCGGCGTGGACTGCTCGCGCAGCCCGAACGCGACGAGCCGGTCGAGCCCGCCGCGGATCTCGTCGGTGAGCGGGATCCGCACGCCCATCCCGACCGCGACCGCGCGGTCGAAGTCGGTCAGCCAGCGCAGCTCGTCCGGGACGTGCAGGGCGCCGGTCTGCTCGTTCACGCTGATCTGGTCGGCGGCGTTCGGGTCCGGGCTGACCGGCAGCGTCGCCGGCACCGCCGCCCCCGTGACCGACACGACCTGGCGGCTCCCGAGGTATCCGCGCACCTGGAAGCGGTCCGGCAGCAGCCGGGCCCGCGCCGGCTGCGTCCACGAATCCGCCGCCGTGCTGTTCGCGGCGGGTGCCGGGAGCACCAGGAACGCGACCGCCACGTCGTTGGCCGGGTTCACCGGCGCGCCGTCCACTCCGGACGGACGGCGGGCGCGGATCGCGTTCGCCCGCGTGTCGTTGTTGTTCACCGCGGCGCGCAGGGCGGCGTCGGCCTGCCGCAGCAGCAGCCGGTCGCCGTGGGCGCGCCACACCGCGGTCCAGTACGCGACGGTCGGCGCCTTGTCGTTCGCGGCCACCGCGGCCGTGGTCCGGACGACCAGCACGACGGTGGTGGCGGGAAGTCCGGCCGGCTCGTCGGCGGGGTTCGCGGGGACCCGGGTGGTCAGCAGCCAGGCGGCGCGCCCCGCGGCCACGCGCCCGGTCAGCTCCTGCCACGCGGCCGCCAGCGGGACCGGCCGCTTCGCGGCGGCCCACCGGGCGGTCCAGTAGGCGTCGACCGCGCCGATCTCGGCCGCCGTCGGCTTCGTTTCGAACTTGTCCACCGACCACTCGTCCGGGAACACCCGGACCAGCAGCTCGGTCGGCGTGAACCGGGTTTCGAGCCGGACCGGGCCCAGCAGCACCGGGAAGTCGTCACTCAAGGCGGTCATCGCGGCAACATCTCCTGTGCGTGCACGGCCACCATGACGGGGACCTGGAAAAGGATGTAGGCGAGGTCGGCCGAACCGAGGCCCGAGAACCAGAGCGGCAGGTTCTCGTCCTCGGCGCGCTGGTCCTTCTTCTCGCGGTCGTCGTCCGAGTGGTCGAAGTCGCCCAGGGCGACCTGGACGGCCGGATCCAGCTCGAGGAACCCGCTCCGGCCGGGGTCGACGTCGTCCCAGGTGAGGTCGTTCCACACCTCGACGTGGGTGGGCGGTCCGTCGTCGACGCCGAAGCGCGGGTCGCCGGGACGTTCCTTCAGCACGAAGAACCAGCCGGGGTCGACGCCCGGCTCGCCCAGTGCCTCGTCGGCGTCGAGGTCGAAGCCGAGCAGGTAGATGTCCGGCTCGACCTTCGCCTCGTACCGGGGCAGCCGGATCTGCTCGGGCGACGGGAGGCCGTCGGCCGGCAGGTCGGCCAGTTCCCGGGGCTGGTTCGGGTCGTTCCCGGGGAACTGCGCGCGCTGCGCGTAGATCGCGGCCGTCGGGTACTTCTTGAGCAGCTCGCCGCGGACGACCAGGACGAGGTCGTCGCGTTGCGGGCCGCCGGGGCGCGGGTCGTCGGGCTGCCGGTTTTCGTTGTCCCCCAGCCGGGTCGCGGGCCGCCACTGGTGGATCGGCGGGATGTCGTAGCCCCGCTCGCGGCGCTGCGCGACGGTCTCGTTCGGCACGGGCAGCGTCGCGACCGGGTCCCAGAACTGCCGGAACGGCGTCCCGCGCTGGTCGGTCGGATACTCCCGCCACAGCAGCTCGCGGGCCATCTCGTGGTTGAGGCCGACGAGGAACGACTCGATGAATTCGCGGTTGTTCGCCAGCAGCGTGATCGAGTTCGGCGGCAGCAGGCTCAGGTTCGGGACGAGGCTGTCGACCGAGACGTCCAGCAGCGTCCGGTAGGTCGGCACGTCGAACACGGGGTAGGCCATGGCCTCGATGAACCCCGCAGCGAAGGGCCGCAGCCGTTCGGGCAGGCTGACCGATCCTTCGAGCAGCGCGCGGGGCACGGTCTCCTCGGCGCGCAGCCCGGCGAGCACCGAGGTGGTCGTCTCGACGAGGTCCAGCGGCGGCGAGGGTTTCACGCGCCCGACCGCCACCCCGGCGTCGAAGCCCTGGTGCAGCTCGCGCAACGCGACCTTGAACCGCTGCGCCTCGGCGCTGTCGGAGGTACCGGGGTGCGGCGCGACCGGGTCGCCGAGGGCGCGCAGCACGAAGTCCGGGCTCCGCGGCAGGGAGTCGACGGGATCCGCGCCGGGCGGCCGGTCCGGGTGCAGGGTCGCCGCCAGGTCCCGCGGCGTGACGAGCGCCCCGGGGGTGACCTTGACCGGCGCCGCGACGACCGGATCGACCGGAGCGTCCATCCTGGACAGAAGCGCGGCCGCGGACTGGCCGGTGAAGGGCAGGGTTCGCATCAACCGTGAGCCGGGACGCGTGATGCGGCGCATCGCGGGCGAAACGGGCGCGGTCGCGACCCGGCTGCTCGCCACCCGGAACCCGACGGCGACCTGGCTCGAAGGATCGGCGACGAGGCCGTCGGCCCCCGCCGCGGCGGCGAAGGTGCCACTGCTCGCCGCGGTCGTCACCCGCGAATGTGCCGGTGCGGTGAGCGTCAGCGACCGGCCCGGCGCCGAGGCCGGAGCGGCGGCGAGCGCCGCCGGCCCGCTACCCGTCGGCGGGTCGATGTGCTTGGCCTGCAACACGTTTCCGACCTCGCGGGCGAGCTGGGCGGCCCGGATCCGGCCGTTCGCGACCAGGACGTCGCCGACCTGGGCCCAGGCCGCGGCCATCAGCTCCTCGTCGCGGGCGCGGACCACCTGGGTGCCGAGGTTCGCCGCGATCCGGAAACGCGGGTCGAGGTTGAGCCGGTGCAGCCAGCCGCGCAGGACTTCCGGCGACACCGGGGTGCCGTTCTCGTCGTCGAGCAGCCGGGTGGTCAGCGCGTGCCAGCGCCCGTACAGCGGCGGCGTGATGATCGGGTCCGGGCCGGCGACCGCGGCGAGGCTCGCGGCGTGGGCCGCCGCGGGCTGGTGGCGCTGGTAGTCGTCGGCCAGGTTGAGCAGGCCGGCCATGGCCTCCTCGAACGGGTGCGGGTAGGGCGGGGCCACCCCGGTGTCGACGAAGTGGTCCCAGTTCTCCGCCGGGTCGATCGGGTCGCCGGCGCGTTCGGGCACCTTCAGCGCACCCCGCAGCGGCAGCACGCCACCCTGGTCGGAGATGGGCGGCAGATCCAGGCCGGGCCCCCGGTGGACGTCGAGGTCCCGCTTGCCGATCCGCGGATCCGGGGCCTGCGGGCGGAGCAGCCGGACCAGGAACTCGAAGTCGCCCGCGGTGCCGGTGGCGAAGGCCCAGCGGTGGTAGTACGGCAGGACGCCCTCGGCCGGGCGGTTCGCGTAGTGCGGGCCCCAGCTCGAATACAGCGCGTTCGGCGCCACCGCCGGGTCCAGGCCGAGCCCGGCGAGCCGGCCGGACTCGAACGTCGGCACGAGGAAGGCCTCGTACGCGGTGCTCGGCTGCAGGTGGCGCGGGCAGATCAGCCGGGAGCAGGCGTTGTCGGCGTTGGTGCGCACCACTTCGGTGAGCGCGGCCAGCGCGGCGGTCGTGCCGTCGGTGGCGACCGGGTCGGCGAGCGAGCCGTTGACGTGCACGTGCGCCCAGGCGCCGAGCTGGTCCGCCGGCGGCAGCGTGCCCGCCGGGTCCGCGACGGTGATCGCGGGCAGCGGCCCGCCGGTCGCCGGGACCTCGGTGAACTCGCTTCCGGTGGCGAGCACGACGAGCGCCAGCCAGGGCGTGAGCCGGGCGGTGTGCCCGTCCGCGGCGGCCGGGCTGTAGCGCCAGAGGAAGTCCTCCTCGGAGAACTCGATGTGCGCCAGGTAGTTCGGCTCGACGTTCGGCACGCCGGGCCGCGGTTCGGTGCGCGAGATCGCCCGCGGGTCGACGCCGATGACGTCGCCTGGCCCGTACAGCTGGACGTCGCGGTTCACCGGCTGGGTCAGGGTTTCGTGCCCGGTGATCGGGTCGCCGGAGACGAGCAGCTGCACCTTGACGGTGGCCCGCACGCCGGCCTGCGGCGGGGTCGTCACCCGGGTGCTGATCCCCGACCGCAGCCAGGGCAGGAAGGTGTAGGCGTTCGGGCTCACGCGGCACCGCCGGCGAACAGCTCGGTGGCCGGGGTCAGCTCGGTGACGGCCGGGTCCGCGGCGGCCAGCCCGGACCGGACCACCCCGCCGGCGATCGCCGCTCCGCCGCCGTCGAGGGGCGCGGCGGCGAACGACCACCGCCCCGTCTCGAGCCCCGCGGCCGGCGTCCACTCGTTGTGGCCGGCGTCGTAGACGAACGCGCTGCGGTAGCCGGCTTCGTCGCGGTCGCTCGAGGCCCCGCCGACGACCAGCACCCGGCCCGGCCCGACCGGGACGGCGCGGTGGAACGCCCGCCCGGCCGGCATCGGGGCCTTGTCCGTCCACGTCCCGCTGCTCAGGTCGAACACCTCGGCGGCGCGCTGGCTGAACGGGTCGTACGGCGCGGTGCCCGGCGAGCCCGGCGCGGTCCCGCCGGTGACGAGCACGGTGGTGCCGGACAGCCGGGTCGCCTGGTGGTGCCGGCGGGCGCGCAGCAGGGCACCGGTGGGGGCCCACACCTTCTTGTCCGAGTCGTACAGCTCGCAGAACGCGAGCGCGGGGTCGTCGGGGACGCCCACCGGCACGACACCGCCGACGACCAGGATCATCCCGTCGTCGAGCGCGACGGCGGTGTGCCCGGTGCGGGCGTCGGTCATCGCCGGTGCTTCGTGCCACTTGCCGTCGCTCGGGGTGTACCGCTCGGCCGAACGCAGGGCGGTGACGCTCCCGCCGGGGCGGGCCGCGCTGCCGCCGGCGACGAGCACCGAGCCGTCGTCCAGCAGCACGGCGCTGTGGCCCCAGCGGGGGGTGATCATCGGGCCGGTGGTGAAGGTCCACTGGTTGGCGTTCGAGCCGGCCGGGTGGTAGATCTCGGCGGTGCCGAGCCCCGGGCCGGTGCGGGACGAGCCGCCGAGGCCGCCGGCGGCGAGCACGGTCCCGTCTTGCAGGCGGGTCAGCGTGTGCAGCTGCCGTGGTGAGCGCATCGTGCCGGTCGAGGTCCACGCGCCGGCCGTGTCGAGCGTCGCGGCCTTGTCGAGCGCCGCGCCGGCGGCGTCCGCGCCACCCGCCACCAGGACGACCCCGTCGTCGAGCGGGACCGCGCCGTCGTGCTGGCCGTACCAGGCGGCGAGGGTGGGCAGGTCGTGGGCGCCGGTCCAGGTGCCGAGGGCCGCGGTGAGAGTGGTCATCGTGGTTTCCTTCGCTGACGTCATGGGATGAGCACCTCGCCGGTGCCGGCGGGGTCGGGGCCGGAAACACCGGCGGCGACGAGCACCCGGTCGTCGGGCAACTCGGTGACGGCGTGGGCGGAGCGGCCTCGGAGCAGGCCCGAGACCGTCGTCCAGGTGTTGTGGTCCGGGTCGTAGAGGAGGGCGGAGCGGTAGCCCGCCGTCCGTTCCGGTGTGCCGGTACCGCCGGTCACCAGGACGACTCCGGAGCTCAGCAGCAGCGCCCGGTGCCCGGTGCGCCCGCCACCCGGCATCGGCGCCGCCGCGCTCCAGGTGCCGCTCTTCGGGTCGTACCGCTCGGCCGTGGCGAGGCTGTGCGGGTCGAGCGTCCCGTCGGCCGCGACGACCGGGTCGCCGCCGGTGACCAGGACCGAGCCGTCCGGCAGCAGCGTCGCCTGGTGCCCGGTGCGGGCCTGGGCGAGACTGCCGGTGACGACCCAGTCCTCCTGCGCCCGGTCGAACACCTCGCAGTAGGCGAGCTGCCCGCTCCGGCCGCTCCCGCACGGGACGGCGCCGCCGACGACCAGGACGTTGCCGTCCTGCAGGAGGACGGCCTGGTGGTCGGTGCGCGCGTCGGTCATCGGCGGCAGCGGCGCCCAGGTGCCGGTGGCGGGGTCGAACGCCTCGCAGGCGGCGAGGGCGCCGTCGTCCTGCCCGGGCCGCACGCCACTGCCGCCCGCGACCAGCACCCGGCCGCCACGCAGCTTCGTCGCGGAATGGCCGTGCCGGGCGACGCCCAGGTCCGCCGCCGGCGTCCACACGCTCGCGGCGGGGTCGGCCACCTCGGCCGTCGCGAGCACGGCGTCCGGGCCGCGGCCGCCGGCCGTGAGCACCCGGCCGTCGTCGAGCCGGGTGGTGGTGTGCCGGCGGCGGGCGGTGCCCAGTGCCGGGCCGGTGGACCACGAGTCGGCGGTCGGGTCGAACAGGGTGGTCGAGGCGACGGCGCCGCCGTCCTGGCCGGTCCCGCCGGCGAGCAGGACACGTCCGGTGGCCAGTGGCACGGCGTCCACAGTGGACACTGGGACCGGCAGGACTCCCGCGGCGGACCAGGTGCCCGGCACGCCGGGGCTGCCCACCGCCTCGGCCGCGGGGATCACGTGCAGCAGGCCGTCGAGTCCCCGGTCCGCGGCGACGAAGTCCGCGAGGGCGTCTTCGGCGGTCGCCCGGCTGCGGAACGTCGTCACGGTGGTCCGGCCCGGCCGCGCGATCGAGCCGGGCGGGAACGCCTGCCGGTTGCTCTTGCGGTAGGCGACGACGAACCGCTGTTCGGTGACGCGGACGGTGTCCTGTACGGCGAACGGCTGCTTCTGCGCGGCCTGCCGGGCCGAGAGCGCGGCGCGGCTGGTGCTGCTGCCGCGGGTGAGTTCGTCGAACACCGGTCCGCTGACGCTGTGGAACCGTTTCAGCGGCGCGGCCAGGGTGGTGGCACGCGGGGTCGCGGCGCTGTCGATCAGGTGCAGTTCGTAGCGGGCGCTGCGGCGGACGACGCGAGCGGTCGCGAGGGCGGTGTCGGCGGTCAGCTCCAGGCCGGCGTCCTGGGTCTCGTAGGACGGCCGGGACAGCGCGGCGGCGTCGGAGAGGGTCTGGAACTGTCCCATCGCGAACCGGTCGCCGGTGAACGACACCCGCTTGAGCCCGCTGTCGTCCACCGGGTTGACGGTGAACCGCTTGCCGTCCCCGGCCTTCTGCCCGCCGACGCGGTCCAGCCGGACTCCCAGGGGCAGCGCGCGCTGCCGGACGAACAGCGTGCCGAGCGGGTGCAGCACGATCTCGCCGGTCTCGGGCAGCTGCCGGAGGGTGACGAGCGTGCGGTTGTCCCCGGACGGCAGCCGGGTGTCCCAGCCCTCGAGCTTGCCGATTTCGTTGGCCAGCAAGGGAAGCACGGCCACCGGCGGCAACGTCGTGTCGCGGTTCTCGCCCCAGGTGATGTCGAAGTTCGCCGAGATCGAGAAGAACAGGAAGCCGATCGACCCCCGGCCGTGGGCCCGCCACGGCGCCGGGCCTTCGAGCTGGAAGTCGAGGTCGATCCCGAACGCGCCGACCCCGAACGCCTTCAACGTCACGTGCGCACCGATGTGGATCGCGAACCGGAACGGCGACAGCTGGAACAGCGCGTCGAACCCGAGGTGCCCTTCGACGCGGAACGCGCTGAACCCCAGCCGCAGCTCCGCCTTGGCACCGAACTGGACGGTGTTGCTCGTGACGGCGAAGTACCCGGAGACGCGGATGAGCTGGTTGCTGCGGTTGAGGATGTCGACCGACAGGCGGTCGGGGATCGGGAACGGCAGCGGCGGCGGCCGGTACGCCGGGTGGAAGCCGCCGACGGTCAGCACCAGGTCGGGGGCGTCGCCCCAGGCGACCAGCACACCCATCCCGCCCTCGATGGTCATGGTCAGGATGCGGGAGTCGAACAGTTTCGCGAAGAACCACAGCCGGGACTTGTCGAGCTCGAGCGCGCCGACGAACTGGGCCTGGACCACCAGCAACGGATCGTCCTCGGTGGGCAACGCGGCCTTCAGGACGCCGAGGACCGCGATGGTGCCCGGGATCTCGATGATCACCCCCAGGGAGATGCTCACGAGCGTCGGCGTGCCCCAGCCGATCTTGGCCATCGGCCCGATCAGGAACGTGCCTTGGTCGGGCGGAAAGAACCGTGCCAGGTCGGACAGGATCCGGGGCGCGTTGGCGACCACGTCCTTCGGGAACGCCACCGACTCGATCGCGCCGGTGCGGACCCCTTCGACCAGCGCCGCCAGGTTCATCCCGCGGTTGAGCCCGACGAGCCCGCCGACCGCCAGCAGGCGGAAGCCGTACCCCAGCTGGATGCCGCTGCCGAACTCGGCGGTGAGGACCATCAGCAGGGAGAAGCCCGGCGAGCCGTCCGGCTGGCGCGTCGTGATCAGCCCGATCGCCTTCAGCGCGAGGAAGTCGGCGAACTCGAGTTCCAGCGAGCCGGAGTACTCCCCGCGGTCCGGCTCGAACGAGAGGGTGCCGCCCCCGGAGATCCCGCCCGCGTCGACCGACAGGCCGACTCCGGTGGGCGGCTTGAACCCGCCGGAGAAGTCGGCGAGCCCCAGGCTGCCGCCGCTCGGGGGCTGCTCCAGGCGCAGCACGGCACCGGTCCGCGCGACCGCCGCGAAGACCGGGCCGAGCTGCGCGGTGATCGAGCCCGACGCCTCGAACGTGACGCCGCCGGCCGCCAGCAGCAGCGCCAGGTGCAGGCTGGTGATGGTCACCGGCCCGGCGCTGAGGTCGACCGGCACGTCCACTTCGGCGCCGCCGGATCCCTTGAAGCGCAACCCGGTGGCGGACGACCACGTCAGCACGAAGTCGACGTCGAGCTCGATCTTGCCCGCGGGCAGGAGCGTGCCGATGAAGCCGTCCGCGTCCGACAGGTCCAGCACGATCTTGCCGCCCTCGACGGCGGCTTCGAACACCAGCGCGCCGTCGGCCCGCCGCTCGGTGGGGTTCCACACCAGATCCGCGCCGGCCGTCGCGCGCAGGCGCCGCGCCTCGATCCGCGAACCTCCCGCCGTACCCAGCACGACGATCGGCGGCGCCCCGTCGGCGTACGGCGCCTGCAGGCCCAGCCGCACCCCGCCGCGCACTTCCGCCGTCGGCGGGACGACCCGCAGCTGCGCCGGGGGCAGCAGCTCGACGGCGGCCTTCTCCTCCAGCGCCGCGTCGGACGTCACGACCAGCGCGACCGTGTCGCCGATCGGGAGGGTCAGGTTCAGTGCCTGGTCGGTGGCGAGGCGCAACTCGGCGTCGACGCCGGGGACGGGATCGTCGGTGACGCCGACGTCGACCGCGGCGATGCGCAGGAACAGCGGCGGGCCGGGCTGCACGAAGGCGAAGTCGGTGACCGCGACGAGGAAGATCGAGAGCCGGCGCAGCAGCAGGTCCCAGTCGAACTCCGGGCTGCCCCAGGCGTAGATGTCGGCGAGCACGCCGACCGGGTCGCGCAGCAGCGCGGTCAGCCGGTCCACCCGCAGGACGCGGCGGACGTGCGCGGGCGCGGCGGGAGTCGCGGCCAGCGGGGTCGACTCGAGGATCCCGAGCAGGCCCAGCAGGTAGCCGGCGACCGGTTTGCGGTCTTCGAGGTAGGTGATGAGCGCGAAGCCGAACAGCCGTTGCGCGAGTTCGGCGGCGAACGCCTCGACCTCGGCCCGGCTCGGGCCCGCCGTCCGCGCCGCCGCGGTGATCGCGGTGGACACCACGTCGACGGCCGTGGCGACCGACCTGACCATCGGGGCCGCGGCGGCCACCGCGGCGGTGATCCGGGCGGTGTCGTGGGCGTCGATCGCCGCGGCCAGGTCCGTCACCACCCGCGGCAGCGTGCTCAGCGCGGTCGCGGTGCCGCCGACGGCGTTCTGCACCGCCTGCGCGCCGAGCACGACGTCGGGTGCGGGCAGCCCGATCTCGGCGAACAGGAGCGGGATCTCGGCGCCACGCAGGCGCTGTTCGAGCGGGGCGAACGCGCGCCCGATTTCGAGCATCAGGGTTTCGACGGTCAGTGCCATCCGGTGCCTCCGGTGGACTCGGTGCGGAAGTCGTTCATGTCATGCGCCCGTGACGACCAGGGCGTAACCCTGCTTGCCGAAGACGACGGTTCCGCTGACGGTGATGGTCCACGGGCCGGTGAACGGCCGGTCGACGACGATCATCTGGACGTTGTTGAGCAGGTCGGGGGTGCCGGGCGCGCCTTCACGGGACACGCCGGCGGTGGTGTCGAAGTCGTTTCCGAGGTACCTGATCCCCAGCGCGTCCCGGGCCTCCAGCTTGAGGACGTTCTTCGTCGGCTGGGTAGCGGACTCGGCCGCGGGAGGATCCGTCCACACGAGCGTGATCTTGAGCTGTTCGTGGTCGTCGCCGACGAAGAAGCGTTGTGAGGTGCTCGTGTGCAGCGTCAGCCCGGCGCTGTTGCGCACGTCGTTCACCAGCAGCCGGCGACGGCGGCCCTCCTTGAAGACGAGGGTGCGGTCGAGCTGAATCTGCCCCCAGCCTTCGACGTCGGACGGATAGCCCGCGATGCCGGTCATGTTGGTGGTCGAGTTGAGCAGCACCGCCCTGATCAGGGCGCCGGACGGGGTCATCCGGCGATCAGCCCGTTTCTCGCCGTGGGGGTACCACCCCTCGACGAAGTACTGGCGTACGAGGGCGGCGGCCGCCGCCGCGTTGGGGGTCGCCCAGCTCGTGGCCGCCAGTTCGGGGTTCTTGAAGTAGGGACCGGTGTCGCAGTAGAGAGCGGTCGAATTCCGTTTCAGGGACGCGGACTGGATGCCGTTGCCCACCGCCATGAGATCGGGTTTGCGCCGCCCGTCGGCGGTCGGCCCCGGTTTCCCGCTGCCGAACTTCATCTGGTCGGGCGGACCCTGGGACGCGGCCACGCACAGCACGTTCTTCGCGATCCCGGGCGCGCCGTTGCCGGTGCCCCGGTCGGTCGTGTTCGCCGCGGCGGCGATCACCACGTGTTCCTCGTTCTCGAAGCTGAACTTGTCCGCACCTACGGCGTCGGTGTTGTACAGCGGGATGACGCCGCCCCAGCTGTTGGTGTGGATGGCGGCCCCGAGCTCCTTCCCCCGTTGGAGGATGCCCTCCATCTTGAGCCCGATCGGCGGGAACAGGTCGTCGAGACTGCGGCAGACGAGCTTTGCCGCCCACGCGCCGCCGCGGTGCTCGTGGGTGCCGTTCTTGTCGAGCGAGTTGCCGGCGAGGATGCCCGCGACGAACATGAAGTGCTCGGTGACATCGGGGAAGTTCTGGTCGAACATGCCGAGGACCTTGCGGTGGTTCTCGCCTGCGTTGGCGTGGTCGGGATCGTTGAAGAAACAGTGGTTCAGGTCGAGGTGGCCCTTGTCGATGAGCCCGATGATCTGGCCCTCGCCGTGCAGTTCGTGGTCCCAGATCGGCGTGGTGTTCAGGCCGGCGACGCCCGACTGGAAGACCTGGGCCGCGGGGACGTCGGTGACCTCGCGCTCCGGGACCGGCTCGACCAGGACCACCTCGTCGATGGCCGCGACCAGCGGCAGCTTGGCCCGGTCGTCGAGGGTGAAGTCGGCGTACTGGCTGCCACCGAAGGCCCGGTTGTCGGTGAGCACGACGTTGCGCGCACCGAGCGCGCTCAGCGCGGCTCCGACTGCGGCGGAGTCCGCGTCGTCGAACAGGGTCGCGATCAGGTCGAGCGGAGTGGCGCCGGCGGGAATCCAGGAGGCGAGCTTCAACGCCGGGTCGAGCGGGACGCTGGTGCGGACCAGGAAGTCGGCGCGCAGCCTCGCGGCGGTCTCGTCGTCGAGCCGTTCGAGGAACGAGAAGTTCGGGACGAACCGGTCGAGGCGCACCCCGTACGCGGCCTTCAGGCGGGCGACGTCGGGCTCGTTCAAGGACGCCCGGAACTGCACGAGCGTCGCCCTCGTGGCCGACGCGAGGGCCTCCGGCACCCGCACCTCGGCGGGATCGAACGGTTCCGGGCCGATCCACACGCGGAAGTCGGTCATTTCAAGGCTCCTGACACCACGAGTGCGTAGCCTTGCTGCTCGAAGATCAGGTCCCCGTGGAGCGAGATCCTCCAGGGGCCGGCGGGTGGGTGCTCGACGATGACCATCTGGACGTTGTTGCGGAGGTCCGCCCCGCTGGACGTAGCTGGTGCGAACGGCCGGGAGAACCCGGTGGTCCGGTCGATGTCGTTGCCGAGGTACCGGACTCCCGCGGGGTCCTCCACGTCCAGCCGGATGGAATTGCGCGACGGCAGGGTGTGCAGGGACTCGGCCGGTGGGACGTCCGTCCACACCAGCGTGATCTTGAGAATCTCGCTGCCGTTGGCGACGGACACCTGCCGGGTCACCTGCTGTCCGAGCGTCAGGCCGGCAAGGTGCCGCACGTCGTTAACGAACAACCGGCGAGGACTGCCCGGGAAGAAGAGAGTGCGATCGAGCCGGATGCGTCCCCAGCCCTCGAGGGCTGTCGGGTAGCCCTTGAGGCTGGCGGTGGGGAGCCCGGAACCGGTCATGTCGACGGTCGAGTTGAGCAGCACCGCCCGGATCAGCGCACCGGTCGGGAAGAACGGCCGGTTGCCCAGCCTCTCACCGCGGGGGTAGAACCCCTCGGTGAAGTACTGGCGCACGAGCGCGGCCGCGGCCGCGGCGTTCGGCGCCGCCCAGCTCGAGGCGGTCGCGCCGAAGACCTGCGGCGGGCCGGTCAGGCAGTAAGGCCCCGAGGCCGGCGCGGGGTTGAGCAACGCCGAGCTGATGCCACCGCCCACGGCGATGAGATCGGGCTTGCGGCGGCCGTCGGGGACGGTCGGGCCGGGCTGCCCGTCACCATAGTCCATCTCGAAGGGGAACGCTTCGGCCGCTGCGACGCAGAGGACGTTCTTGGCGATCCCGGGCGGCCTGTTGTCGTTCGGTCCGTGGAAAGGCGCGGCGGCGCCGACGACCACGTGGTCCTCGTTGCGGAAGCTGAAGTCGTCGGCGTCCCGCGCGGTCTTGTCGTAGTCCGGGTTTTCGACTCCCCAGCTGGTGTTGTGAATCGTGGCGCCGGCGTTCATCCCGTCCTCGAGCATGTTCACGAGGTGGGTGTCCCGGGTGCGGAAGACGATCTTGGCCGCCCACGCCCCGCCCCGGTGCGGGTGCGCGCCCTGGTTGGTTTGTGCGTCGCCCGCCGCGATACCCGCGACGAACATGGCGTGCTCGGTCACCTTGGTGCCGGCCTTCGAGGTGAGCTTGAGGACCTTCCGGTGCAGCGGGCCGGGGATGTTCACCGGGTCGTCGGTGAAGAAGCAGTGGCTCAGGTCGATCGTGCCGCCCTCCTCGATGATGTCGATCACCTGGCCTTCGCCGTGTATTTTCTGGTCCCAGATCGTGCCGCCGTGCTCGCCGACCGTGCCGGACTGGATCGTCTGCGCCGCTTCGACGTTGAAGGACACAGTGGCCTGCTCCGGCTCCACCCAGACGACGTCGTCGAGCGCCGCGACCAGCGGCAGCGCCGACCGGTCGTCGATCGCGCACCGCGCGACGGGGTGGCTGCCGATCTCCCGGTTGTCGAGGACCTGGACGTCCCGGGCGCCGGCCGCGGTCAGCGACGTCCGGACGGCGGGGAGGTCCGTGTCGTCGAACAAGGTCACGATCAGCGCGAGCGGCGTGCCGGTGGCGGGGATCCAAGGGGCGAGCTTCAGCGCCGGGTCCAGTGCGGTGCAGGTCCGGACGAGGAAGTCGGCCCGCACCTTGGCGACGGTCGCGTCGTCGAGGTGTTCGAGGTAGGCCAGGTTCGGGATGAACCGGTCGAGGACCAGGCCGTACGCGCTCTTCAAGCGGGCGACGTCCGGGATGGTCAGGGCGGCGGTGAACTGGACGACCGTCGCCTTCTTGCCGGGCGCGAGCGCGCCGGGGGCCACGTCGATGGGGTCGAACGGCTCCGGGCCGATCAGCAGGCGGAAATCCTGGGGCCGGGTCACGGTATGAGCACCTCGCTGCGCTGGGCCGGCGTGCCGGCTTCCGGGTTTTCGGCGGCCGCGCCCGCGCTCGCGACGCCGCCGGCGACCAGGACCCGGTCGTCGGCCAGTTCCACGACGCCGAAGCCGGACCGGCCGGTGCCCAGTCCGTCCACTGTGGACCAGGAGCCGTCGGTGTGGTCGTAGGCCAGGACGGACCGGTAGCCCGCCGTCGCTTCCGGCGCACCGGTCCCGCCGAGGACGAGGACGAGCTCCGAGCGCAGGAGCAGGCTCCGGTGGCGGGCGCGCCCGCCGGGCAGGTCCGCCGCGGCGGACCACTTCTGCGTGGCGGGGTCGAACAGTTCGGCCGTGGCCAGGCTGTGCGGGTCGACGGTGCCGTCGGCGGCGACGACCGGATCGCCGCCGGTGACCAGCACGTGTCCGCCGGGCAGCACGGTCGCCTGGTGGCCTTTCCGGGCCTGGGAAAGGGTTCCGGTGGGGGTCCACTCGTTCTTGTCCGGGTCGTACAGCTCGCAGTACGCCAGTGCTTCTTCCCGGCCGCTCCCGGTGGGGACGGCGCCGCCGATGACGAGGACCCGGCCGTCGTCGAGGACGACCGCCTGGTGCCCGGTGCGTGCGTCACCCATCGGGGCGGTGGCGGTCCAGGTTCCGGTGGCCGGGTGGAACAGCTCGGCCGACGCGAGTGCGCCGTCTTCCTGGCCGGTCCGGACCCCGCTGCCGCCGGTGACGAGGATTCGCCAGTCATGCAGTGCGGTAGCCGCGTGGCCGTGGCGGGCCGTGCTCATCGCGGCCACGGGTGCCCAGGCGCCGGCGGCGGGGTCGAAGACCTCCGCCGAGGCGAGCACCTCGGTGCCGGACCGCCCGCCGAGGGCGAGGACGCGGCCGGTGCCGAGCCGGGTGGTGGTGTGCCGCCGGCGTGCGGTTGCCAGCGGCGGTCCGGCGGACCACGCGTCGGCGGTCGGGTCGAACAACGCCGTGGCGGCGAGCGACGACCCTTCGGGTGCGGTGCCACCGGCCAGCAGCACGCGGCCGTCGGCGAGCGTGGCCAGGTCGGTCTCCGACGCGGGCACCGGCAGCGGCCCGGCGTCGGACCACGTCCCGGACGCGACCGGGGACACCGCCGCCTCCGCCACCGGGATCACGTGCAGCAGGCCGTCCAAGGCCCGGTCCGCGGTGACGAACTCGGCGAGCGCGTCCTCCGCCGTGGTCCGGCTGCGGAAGGTGGTCGCGTGCGACCGCCGTCCCGGTACGCCGGGCGGGAACGCCTGGCGATTGCTCTTGCGGTAGGCGACGACGAACCGCTGTTCGGTGACGCGGACGGCGTCGGTGGCCGCGAACGGCTGCTTCTGCGTGGCTTGCCGCGCCGACAGCGCCGCGCGGCTGGTGCTGCTGCCACGGGTCAGTTCGTCGAAGACCGGCCCGCTGACGCTGTGGAACCGCTTCTGCGGCGCGGCGAGGGCGGCCGCACGAGGACTCGCCGGAGTGGCGGTGCTGTCGATGACGTGCAGTTCGTAGCGGGCGCTGCGGCGGACGACGCGGGCCGTGGCGAGGGCGGTGTCGGCGGTCAGTTCGAGGCCGGCGTCCTGGGTCTCGTAGGAGGGACGGGACAGGGCGGCGGCGTCGGAGAGGGTCTGGAACTGTCCCATCGCGAAGCGGTCGCCGGTGTCCGAGACTCGCTTGAGGCCGGTGTTGTCGAGAGGTGCGATGGTGAACCGCTTGCCGTCCCCGGCCTTCTGCCCGCCAACGCGGTCGAGCCGGACGTTCAGCGGCAGGGCGCGTTGCCGGACGAACAGCGTGCCGAGGGGATGCAGCACGAGTTCGCCGGTGTCGGGCAGCTCCCGGAGGGTGACCAGCGCCCGGGTCCCGCCCGAGGGCAGCCGGGTCTCCCAGCCTTCGGTCTTGCCGATTTCGTTGGCCAGCAACGGAAGCACGGCCACGGGTGGCAGCGTGGTGTCGCGGTCTTCGCCCCAGGTGATGTCGAAGTTGGCGGAGATGGAGAAGAAGAGGAACCCGATCGAGCCGCGGCCATGGGCGCGCCAGGGTGCGGGGCCTTCGAGCTGGAAGTCGAGGTCGATGCCGAACGCGCCGACGCCGAAGGCTTTGAGGGTGACGTGGGCACCGATGTGGATGGCGAACCGGAACGGGGACAGCTGGAAGAGTGCGTCGAAGCCGAGGTGCCCTTCGACGCGGAACGCGCTGAAGCCGAGCCGGAGTTCGGCTTTCGCACCGAACTGGACGGTGTTGCTGGTGATGGCGAAGTAGCCGGAGACGCGGATGAGCTGGTTGCTGCGGTTGAGGATGTCGACCGAGAGCCGGTCGGGGATCGGGAAGGGGAGAGGGGGTGGCCGGTAGGCGGGGTGGAAGCCGCCGACGGTGAGGACGAGATCGGGGTTGTCACCCCAGGCGACCAGCACGCCCATCCCGCCCTCGATGGTCATGGTGAGAACACGCGAGTCGAAGAGCTTCGCGAAGAACCACAGCCGGGACTTGTCGAGTTCGAGCGCGCCGACGAACTGGGCCTGCACGACCAGCAGCGGCTTGTCGGCGGTGGGGAGCGCGGCCTTGAGGACGCCGAGCACGGCGACGTTGCCCGGGATTTCGATGATGACGCCGAGCGAGATGGTCACCAGAGTGGGCGTGCCCCAGCCGATCTTGGCCATCGGCCCGATCAGGAACGTGCCCTGCTCCGGCGGGAAGAACCGCGCGAGGTCGGACAGGATCCGGGGCGCGTTGGCGACGACGTCCTTCGGGAAGGCGACGGACTCGATCGCGCCGGTCCGGACGCCCTCGACCAGCGCCGCCAGGTTCATCCCGCGGTTGAGCCCGACGAGCCCGCCGACGGCCAGCAGCGTGAAACCCGCCCCCAGCTGCAGACCGGTGCCGAACTCGGCGGTCAGCACGATCAGCAGCGAGAACCCGCGGGCGCCGCCCGGCAGCCGGGTCGTGATCACCCCGATCGCCTTGACGGCCAGGAAGTCCGCCAGTTCCAGTTCCAGCGCGCCGGCGTACTCGCCCCGCTCGGCGTCGAAGGAGAGGAACCCGCCGCCGGAGATCACCCCCGCGTCCACCGCCAGCCCGACCCCGGTCGGCGGCGTGACGTGCAGGCCGACGTCGAACGGGCCGGCGTTGCCGTCGGTGAAGGCGACCGGGAGTTCGACACCGAAGCCGTCGACGACGTAGGCGAACGGGCCGAACCTGCCCGAGAACGCCGCTTGGGCGCGGGTGGCCAGTGCCGTCCCGTCGGCCGCCACGGCCAGGGTGACGCGGTCGACGTGCGCGAACCCGAGGTCCAGGTTCGGGCTGACGGTCACCTCGAGCCCGGCCTGGGTGGTGAACTGCAGTCCGGTCCGGCTCGACCAGGCGAGCTGGGCGGGGATCGCCACCCGCAGTTCGGTGTCGCCCAGCACGGTCCCGAGGAACCCGTCCGCCCCGGCGGCGCTGACCACGAGCGCCAGCCCGTCGACGGCGGCGCGGAACCCCACCTCGGGTTCGCCGCCACGCACGTCGACGGCCGCATCGAGTTTCGCCCCGGTCAGCTCCAGGCGGGTCTGCCCGGGCTGGCCGAACAACCGGACGGCGGTGTCCGGGGCGAATACGAGCGACACCCCGAACCCGGCACCCGGCAGCGCCCGGCCGGGCTCGCCCGGGTAGCGCACGCCGACGTCGCCCGGCCGCGCGAACACGGCGAGCTGCTGGGCCAGATCCGTGCCGGCGCGCACGACGAGCGTCCAGTCGCCGCCGAGCGGCACGGCCGCGTCGACGCCGTCGGGCACCAGCGGCAGCAGGATCATCCCGGGCAGCGCCTCGCCGTCGGCAGGCAGCCCGGTGAGCTGGAGCCCGATCGGCGCCACCGTCCCGCCGGGCAGGGCGGTCTCGCCGAGCATCAGGGTCAGGCCCTGGCCGGCGGTTTCGTCCGGTGGCCGGGTCGCCTCGGTGTGCAGGGGAGCGATTTCGTCGTCGGACAGCTGGTCGAGCGTCACCGGCAGGCCGAGGCCCGCGACGAGCCCGGCGAGCAGTTCGGCGAGCTTGCCGAAGGCCAGGTTCGGCGTGCCCCAGCCGTAGACCGCGGCCGGCACCGGCGACGGATCCGCCAGGAGCGCGGGGATCCGGTCCCAGTCGAAGCGGACCCGCACGTGGTCGGCGCGACCGGCGGCGGCCGGCTGGAACTCGGGCACGATGATCCCGAGCGCCTCGAGCGCGGCGTACCAGTCGGGCGCCTCGGCCAGCAGCTGCCTGCCCAGCAGGTACTCGAAGATGCGGCGGGCCAGCCCGGGGAGGAACACCGCGGGGTCGATCCCGGCCGGAGCCTGGGTCAGCGCCGAGATCGCCCGGTAGACGTCCCCGGCTTTGCCGACGACGGCGAGGATCTCTTCGACGGTGGCGCCGTCGGAGAGCAGCTCGAGCGCGTTGACGGCCTGGGTGACCGCCGCCGCGACGGCGGGGTAGGACGGCGGCAGGCCGGGTACCTGCCAGCCGAGCTGGCGCATCAGCGTTGTGAAGGCGGCCGCGTCCGAGAACGCGTCCTCGAGGGGCCGGACGGCTTCGACGAGGTGGTGGGCGATCAGGCCCAAGGTGCCGCGATCGCCGGCGGGGTCGGTCATCTCGCCCCTCGCTTCCCGTAGCGCTCGCGGAAGTCCGCCTCCACCGCGCCGTGCAGCGTCGGATCGGCGTTGTCGACGAAGGCGTAGCGGCAGATGATGCAGAAGTCGGCCAGCTTCACGGACTTCGTCTTGGGCTCCACGAAGAACTGGCGGTTCATCACGCAGGTGCCGGTCGGGCGGTAGATCCCGCAGTTGTGCTCGCTGCCGTTCTCGTAAAGCCCGATCGTCCAGTACGAGAAGCCGGGTGGCCTCGGCGCCGCGCGGTGCGGGAAGTTGGTCGCGAACGTCGGCACCGGCAGCTTGACATTGCCGCACGCCCGGCCGTGGTCGTCGTTCGGCGGATCGGCTTCGCCCTTCATCGGGTTGGCGTTCAACGGGTTCTGCGTGTCGGTGATGCGCTGGAGCACGTCCGGGTCGGCCAGCGTCAGCAGACCGCCGAACTTGTTCGCCTTGAAGTCGGGGTCGGGCTTGCGGACGTAGGCCAGCAGGATGCTCCCGGCCGGGAAGATCGCGATGGTCGCGCCGAACAACGGCTCGACGGTCACCGTGTTGGCCGCCGGGTCCGCCGCGATGATCTTGCAGATCGAGGATGGTGGCCCGGCCGTGGCCAGTGGGCGGCGGCGGAACATGACGATGTCGTCGGTCCGCAGCCTGCTCGCCTTGACGTCGACGAGGTCGACGGTGAACGGGCCGACGGCCGGTGCCGTCATTCCGTTCTTCAGCACCCCGGCCTTGGCGATCCGCGGCCACTCGGCCCACTTGATCTTGCTGGTGTCGATCGCCCCGGCCGGGGTCCCATCCGCGGAGAGCGAGGCCCGGTCCTGGACGTTGGGGGTGGCCCGCACCTGGCGGATCTTGAGCGGCGTCGGCGCGGCGGTCTTCCCGCCGTACTCGTCGCCCAGGCCGAAGGAGTGCCCGAGCTCGTGGGCGACGGTCAGCCACACCCCGTAGAAGACGTCGGTGGGGATGTCGTCCGGCTTCAGGTCGAACCCGTTGCCCCCGTCGTTGAGCCGCACCCGGTGGAACGGGCGGGCGGCCAGGCTCACCCCGACGGTGAGCCCGGTCGAGTCGTCGCTCACCTTGCGCCGGCTCGCGAGACCGCCGTACCGGGAGGACCGGCAGAGCACGACCACCCGGTTCCGGTCCTTGCCGGTCGACCAGAGCCCGGCCGGGAGGACGTCGTCGTCCGGGCCCCGGAGCGCGTCGAGGAACTTGTTGAAGTCGTTGTCGGAGATCCGGCGGGGGTTCGGCGAGATGAGGTGCTCGAGCAGGTTCACATCGGCCGACGGTCGCTCGCTGAACGCCATGTGGAACGCGGTGTCACGCTCGTTGAGCAGCAGCCGGTCGTTGAGGGCGACCCATTCGGCGAACCGTGGCCGGAGCAGGTCCTCGGTGATCAAGTCGTCGTAGACGTTCTGCAGGAATACGATCTTGCTCTCAACGGTGGTGCCGGCCGGGTAGTCGGCCGGGTTCGGCAGGCCGATGGCGTTGACGACATCGGCGAGCGACCAGCCGGCGGCCGGGCGGGTCGCGCTCGGCAGGGGCAGCGGCACCGCCGTCGCCGGGAGCTCTCCCGGAGCCGGGCTCGGGTCGAGTTCGTCGAGCACCGTGACCCCCGCGTCGGGCGAGGGCACCCAGCCCCGCCAGTAGTTGACGCGGCCGGTGAGGGCGGCGTACGGCCGGGTGTGGGGCCGGCTCTCCAGCCGGTCCTTGACGATGCCGACGAGCCGGTTGTACTGCGCCTTGTCGGCATCGGTGTCCTGGAAGCCGTCGGGCAGGAAGAGGATGTTCGGCACGGTGTCGACCTGCTTCACGCCGGGGCCGCCGAGGTGCGCGAGCCGCACGTGGGTGGACCAGGACGGGCCGCAGACGGCCGTGCCGTCGGCGTGCAGCCCGGCGGCGGTGGCCGTCACCTTGGTGTCCGGGCCCGACTCGACCGGTGCGGTGAGCACCCCGGTCCGGGCGTCGACGGTGATCGGGCCGCCGGTGGCCGACCAGGTGAGCGCGGCGGTGGTCGTGCGCGCGAGGTGGACGTAGGTGAGCTCGTTCGCGTTCGGCGCCCGGAACGGCGACCAGTTGGTGATGTCACCGATGACGCCCTCGCTGACGACCACGGTCCCGTCGAGCACCTGGTCGAACAGACCGAGCACCGAGAACCGCGCCTGGGCGGACCCCTGGCGCACCGTCAGGCGCGCCGGGGTGAGCCACAGCGAGGAGACCTTCTCGTGCACGTGGATCCGGATGCGGGTGGTGATCGCCGGGTCCTGGTCCAGCGAGACCCCGAGGAGGAACGAATGCCCGCGCAGCGCGAGCGTCTTCACCGTGACCTCACCGGCGGCCGTCACCTCGATGCCGTGGTCGACGCCGGTCTTCAGCTGCGGCTTGAACGTCACCTTGGCATCTGCCGGCAAGGGCTGGTCCTGCGTGAGCGTCGCGTCGGTGAGGTCGTCGACGCGGAGCAGCCTGACGAGCTCCGGCGACGAAAGGCCGGGCATCAGGTGCAGGTCGGTGGCGGCGGTGTCCGCCCACTTCAGCCGGGCGATGGTCATGCGGTCCCCCCGGGTTCGCTTGCCGAGCCTCACTGTCGCAGCGACCGTCGACAACTCGTCGACAATCCGTCGACACGGTGAGGAAGGTGCGCCGGGGCATCCGGCAGCGCGCTCGACCGGCCACGGTCCCGGTGCTCGGGGGAGTCTCCGGCCCACTTGCTTAAGGCAGATTAATTAAGCTAGATTCAGCATATGCCCGGACAAGATCCACCAGAGCTGGCTCGCGATCTGCGCCTCGCTGTCGGCCGGGTGGCCCGGCGCCTTCGGCGGATGTACGTCGACACCGGCGAAGGTCTCAGCTTCCTCGAACTCGCCGTCCTGCACCGGCTCGACGCCTCCGGACCTACCTCTCCCGGAGCGCTGGCGGGCGATGAAGGGGTCACCGGCGCCGCCGTCGCGGCGACCTTGACCCACCTGCAGGCCCGGCACCTGGTGACCCGGGCCAAAGCCCCCGAGGACGGCCGCCGGGTGGTCGTGACCATCACCTTCGCGGGCCGGCGCACCCTGCGGCACCGGGAGGCCGCCAGCCTCGGCCGCATCGAGCAGGTGCTGCGCGACCGGCTCAGCGCCGCCGAACGGGACCAGCTCGCCGCGGCGATACCCCTACTCGAGAAGGTGGCGACCGAACTGTGATCACCTCCGACTGGACCTCACCCGATCCCGATGTCGAAGCGTTCATCGACGAATACGACCGGCGCAGCACCGAGCCGGACGCCGATGCGACAACGCTGTTCGCCGCGAGCTTCCTCGCGCTGGACCCGGCCCGCGCGGTCACCCTCACCCCCGCGGTGCTCGCCGCGGCACTATCCGCCCGACGCGGCATGTTCGACGCCGCCGGGATCGGCGCGATCCGGCGCACCGACGCCCGTCAACTGCGCCTCGATGATCACCACGTCCTGGTCAGCGTCGATTGGACCGCGGAACGCGCCGACCGGGATCCTCTGCGCCTGGAATCGACCTTCCTGATCCGCCGCGAACCCGACGGCCCGCGCATCCTCGTCTACCTCAACCACCACGATGTGGCAGCCCTGCTCACCGCCGGCGGTTGACAGCGCAGGCAACCGAGAAGGGGTGCCGTGGAACGAACTTCGTTCCACGGCACCCCTTCGGTACCTCCTGAGGGCTGAGCGCTCGCGTCAGCTGGAGCGGGTGGCCCACCACTGCCGGCCGGCTTCGGGCAGGGTCGAGATCGGGTCGTAGTACGGGTACCGCCGCTGCAACGCCTCCGGGTCCTCCAGCTCGATGCCCGTCCGGTAGTTCTTCGTCCAGTACGAAATCCCCAGTTCCCGGTCGTACTCGGCCAGCTGGTGCACCCACCGCTTCCCGACGTAGGGCACGTCGCAGACGATCCGCGGGGTCGCGTACCCCGGCAGGTACCCCATGATCGAGTGCTGCAGCTCCTGCGCCTCGTGCACCGAAACCCGCCAGTGCTCGGCGTTCGGGATCATGTCGCACATGTAGAAGTAGTACGGCAGGATGTTCGCCTCGCCCTGCAGCGCGAAGCACAGGTCCAGCAGCTGCGCCGGCGTCGCGTTGACCCCGCGCATCAGCACGCCCTGGTTGCGGACGTCGCGGACACCGACATTCAGCGCCGTCTGGGCCGCCTCCGCCACCAGCGGCGTCACCGACTGGGCGTGGTTCACGTGCGTGTGGATCGCCAGGTTGACACCGCGGCGCTGGGCGGTCACCGCGACGCGCTCCAGGCCTTCCACCACCTTCGGCTGGATCCAGTGCTGCGGCAGTGCCGCCAGGGCCTTCGTCGCCAGGCGGATGTCGCGGACCGTGTCGATGTCCATCAGGCGCATCAGGAACGACTCCAGCTGCGGCCACGGCACGTTGGCCACGTCGCCGCCGGAGACCACCACGTCGCGCACGCCCGGGGTCTTCTTCAGGTACGCGATCATCGCGTCTTGGCGGTCGACCGGCTTGAGCGTCAGCTTGTGCTTCTCGATCTGCTCGGTGGAGTTGCCGACCAGGTCCATGCGGGTGCAGTGGCCGCAGTACTGGGGGCAGGTCGAGATCATCTCGGCCAGCACCTTGGTCGGGTAGCGGTGGGTCAGGCCCTCCACGACCCACATCTCGGCCTCGTGCAGCGAGTCGCGTTCCGAGTGCGGGTGGCTCGGCCACGTGGCGTCGCGGTCGCTCTTGACCGGGAGCATGTAGCGGCGGATCGGGTCGGCGTAGAACGCCTCGGTGACCTTCGCCGGGTCGGTGCCCGCCGTGGGCGCCATCGTGTTGAGCATCTGCGGCGGAAGCAGCATCGACATCGTCGCCAGCTCGCGCTGGTCGGCGAGCAGGTCGTCGTAGAAGCGCTCCTCCAGCAGGTCGCCCATCAGGGCGCGCAGCTGCTTGACGTTGCGGACGCAGTGCACCCGCTGCCACTGCGCGTCACGCCACTCGGCGTCGGTCACGTCGTGCCAGCCCGGGAAGCGGCGCCAGTCGGGTTCCACCAGCTCGGCGCGGGCGTACTCGTAGGGCTGGTCGAAGGCGGCGGCTGGCGTCACAGGTTCCTGGGTCGCAGTCACTTGTACTCCTAGTCGTCGGGAACGCGTTAAAATATCCTGTCATAACGTTCTCACGGAGTAAATCTTCCTGCCTGCTGACATGTCTTCCCCCAGGTGGAGGAAGCCGCCGGCGGCGGGGCAGACTCGAGGGCGTGACGGACGAACACACGACGCTCCTGCTCGGCGGGCGCATCTACACCCCCGCCGGCCCGGACGCCACGGCCATGGCGGTCACCGGCGGCACCGTGGTCTGGGTCGGCCAGGACGCGCCGGCCCGCACCCTCCACCCCGGCGCCGAAATCGTCGACCTCGACGGCGCGTTCGTCGCGCCCGCGTTCGTCGACGCCCACGTCCACGCCACCGCCACCGGGCTGCACCTGACCGGGCTCGACCTCACCGGCGTCCGCAGCGGTGCCGAACTACTGGCCCGCGTGCGCGACGCCGTCGTCCCCGGCCAGGTCCTGCTCGCCCACGGCTGGGACGAAAGCGGCTGGGCCGACCCCCGGTTGCCCAGCCGCGCCGAGCTCGACGACGCTGCCGGTGGCACGCCCGTCTACCTCAGCCGCGTCGACGTCCACTCCGCGCTCGTCTCCACCGCACTGGTCGAGCTGGCCCCGGCCGCCCGCGACGCCGAAGGCTGGTCGCCCGACGGCCCGCTGACCCGCGCCGCCCACCACGCCGTCCGCGCGGCCGTGCGCGCCGCGATCACCCCGGACCAGCGCGAACGCGCCCAGCGCGCGTTCCTCGCCGAGGCCGCGGCCCGCGGGATCGTCAGCGTCCACGAGTGCGCCGGCCCCGACATCTCCGGCCGCGACGACCTGGCCGCCCTGCTCGCCCTCACCGGCCCGGACCGGCCCGAAGTCGTCGGCTACTGGGGCGAGCTCGGCGCCGTCGACACCGCCCGCGAACTCGGCGCCCGCGGCCTGGCCGGTGACCTGTTCGTCGACGGCGCCCTCGGCTCCCACACCGCGGCGCTGAGCGCCCCCTACGCCGACCACGCCGGTTCCGGCACGCTCTACCTCGACGCGCACCGCATCGGCGAGCACCTGGCCGCCTGCACCGAAGCCGGGCTGCAAGCCGGCTTCCACGTCATCGGCGACGCCGCCGTCGCCGAGGTCGTCGAAGGCTTCCGGCTCGCCGAGAAGGAGGTCGGGCAGCGCGCGCTCGCCGCCCGGCACCACCGGCTCGAGCACCTGGAGATGGTCACCGCCGACCAGGCGAAGCTCCTGGCCGGCTGGGGCGTGGTCGCCTCGATGCAACCGCCGTTCGACGCGCTCTGGGGCGGCGACCACGGCATGTACGCCGAACGCCTCGGCGACCGCGCCGCCGGGCTCAACCCGTTCTCGGCATTGGCCGCCGAAGGCGTCCTGCTCGCCTTCGGCTCCGACGCGCCGGTGACCCCACTCGACCCGTGGGCGAGCGTCCGCGCGGCCGCCTACCACCGCACCCCGGGCGCCGGCCTGTCCCCGCGGGCGGCGTTCACCGCCCACACCCGGGCCGGGCACCGGGCGGCCGGCGTCAACGACGGCGTCACCGGCAGCCTCGTCCCGGGTGCGCCGGCGCACTACGCGATCTGGGACGCGACGGACCTCGTCGTCGCGACCCCGGACAGCCGCGTGCAGCGCTGGTCCACCGACCCCCGCGCCGGCGTGCCGCCCCTGCCGCGGCTCGAACCGGACGCCGCCCTGCCGCACTGCCTGCGCACCGTCCGCGCGGGTGAAGTCCTCCACGACGCCATCACCTAGAGTTGTCGCCTGTGGCAGTCACCGTGGCGGACCCCGAACCGGGCGCCCCGCACCAACCCGCCCGCACCCGGCGGTTCCCGCGAGCCCGGCAGTTGCGCCTGGCCGCCGCGCTGGTGTCCGGGTTCGCCTACTACCTGAGCTTCTCGCCGCGCCCGCTGTGGTGGCTCGCGCCGCTGGCGTTCGCCGGGTTCGCGCTCGTGCTGCGCGGCCGGAGCTTCCGCGGCGCGTTCGGCTACGGCTTCGCGTTCGGGTTCGTGTTCTTCCTGCCGCTGCTGACGTGGCTGCTGGACTTCCTCGGCCCCGACTTCGGCCCGTGGCCGTGGCTGGGCCTGTCGTTCGCGCTCGCGCTCTACTACGGCCTCGCGGGCGGCCTCATCACGTGGGTGTCCCGCCTGCCGCTCGCGCCGTTGTGGGGCGCGCTGATCTTCATCGCGCTGGAGACCCCGCGCGCGTGGTTCCCCTTCGGCGGCTTCCCGTGGGGCCGGGTCGCGTTCAGCCAGCCCGAAGGCGCGTTCCTGCCGCTCGCCTCGATCGGTGGCGCGCCGCTGGTCGGCCTGGCCGTCGTCCTCAGCGGGTTCTGCCTCGCCGCCCTCGTCGGACGGCTCTGGGACGGCCGCGAAGCACTCACCGCCGCCCTGCGGACCCGCCCGGCCGTCTTCGCCGCCACCGGCACCCTGCTGCCCGTGGTGGCCGGCCTGGCGCTGTGGCCGTCCATCGGCACCGGCGCGCAGGACGGCGAGCTCACCGTCGCCACCGTGCAGGGCAACGCCCCGGACATCGGGCTGGCGCTGCAGGGCGAGCGCGACGTCCTGCGCCGCAACACCATCGCCGAGAGCGAACGGCTGCTCGACGCCATCCACGCCGGCCGGGTCCCGAAACCGGACCTGCTGCTGTGGCCCGAGAGCGCCACCACCGTCACCGGTCCCGACCCGCAGGTCGACCAGCTCGTGGCGAACTTCGGCGTGCCCGCGTTGATCGGCGCGATCTACGAGCTGCCGGACCGCCACCTGCAGAACTCGGTCATCGCCTGGGACCCCCACACCGGGCCCGGGCAGCGCTACGCGAAGCAGCAGCTGGTGCCGTTCGGCGAGTACGTGCCCGCCCGCAAGGTCGCCGAGCTCGTCACGCCGTTCCTCGACACCGAGACCGTCGACATGGTCCCCGGCGACGGCACGAACCAGGCCATGGCCGTCGCGGGCACGAAGGTCGGCACGTTCGTCTGCTACGAGGCCGCGTTCGACTACCCGGCGCGCGACGCCGTCCGCGACGGCGCCGAACTGCTCGTCGTGCCGACCAACAACGCCTGGTACGGCGAGAGCGAGATGAGCCTGCAGCAGCTGGCCATGTCCCGGCTGCGCGCGGTCGAACACGGCCGTTCGGTCGTGGTGTCCGCCGTCTCGGGTGTGAGCGCGATCGTCGCCCCCGACGGGACGGTTACCAGCTCAACCGGCCTTTTCACCGCCGATTCCCTGGTCGGGCGCGTCCCGCTGCGGACGCAGACTACGCTGTCGGATCGACTAGGTGCGTGGACGGAGTACGGGCTGCTGGCACTGGCGATCGCCGGGGTGGCCGGCGGGCTCGTGCTCCGTTTTCGCACCCGGCGCACCAGCGCCGGCACGGCAGGGGAAGCGGCGGGCTGACCGCCGCGGATATCGGAGGAGCACGGATGTCGCAGGCGCCGCGGGGGGCCCGGGAAATCGAGCCGGTGCTGGTGGTGATCCCGACGTACAACGAACGGGAGAACCTCGGCCCGATCCTGGATCGCCTGCACAAGGCACTTCCGGACGTGCACGTGCTCGTGGTGGACGACGGCAGCCCGGACGGCACCGGTGAGCTCGCCGACGAGCGCGCCGCCGCGAACGAGAACGTCCACGTCATGCACCGGACCGAGAAGGCGGGGCTGGGGGCGGCCTACATCGCCGGGTTCCGCTGGGGGCTGGCCCGGGAGTACAACACGATCGTCGAGATGGACGCGGACGGCTCGCACGCGCCGGAGGACCTGCCGCGGCTGCTGGACGCCGTCGGCGACGCGGACCTGGCCATCGGGTCGCGGTACGTGCCGGGCGGCAGCGTGGTGAACTGGCCGCTCAAGCGCCAGGTTCTCTCGCGGGGCGCCAACGTCTACTCGCAGATCGCGCTCGGCATGCGGACCCGGGACATCACGGCCGGTTTCCGCGCCTACCGGCGCCCGGTGCTGGAGAAGCTGGCGCTGGACGAGGTCAATTCGCACGGCTACTGCTTCCAGATCGACCTGACGATCCGCACGGCCGAGGCCGGGTTCGAGATCGTCGAGGTGCCGATCACCTTCACCGAGCGCGAGATCGGCGAGTCGAAGATGGACGGCTCGATCATCCGCGAGGCGTTCCTCCGGGTGGCGAAGTGGGGCGCCGAGCGCCGCTGGCAGCAGGTGCGGCGGCTGCTCAAGCGCGGCTGAGCCGGGCGGTCACGATCCAGGTCCGGGCGCCCAGCATCACGCCGTCCGGAGTCTCGTGCGCGGCAAACGCGTCCCGGAGGCGGGTCACCGACTGCGGGTCGCCGCCGGCGAACAGCTCCTGGACGTCTTTGAGGCCGAGAGCGAACTCGCACGCCGTCGCCGCGTCGGGCCCGTAGCAGACGGGCTCGCGCAGCTCCGTGAACTCGACGTCGGCAAAGCCCGCGCCCCGCAGCAGGGCGTCGGTGTGGCTCTGGTCGCCGAGGGAGAAGTGCGGCCCTGCGGGTGGCGGGGTGGTGCCGGGCGCCACCGCGTCGTGCAGCACCGAGTACCACTCGTTGCGGTCCCGCTCCTGCCACACCAGCAGCACCAGGCGCCCGCCGGGCCGCAGCGCGCGGGCGAGGTTGGCGAACGCCGCGGCCGGGTCGGCGAAGAACATCGCCCCGAAGCGGCTCAGCACGACGTCGAACGCCGCGGCCGGGAACGCGTGCGTCTGCACGTCGGCGACCTCGAAGCTCGCCCCGCCGAGCTCGCGGGCTTTGGCGATCGCCTGCTCCGAGACGTCGACGCCCAGCGCCGTCGCGCCCGCCTGCGCGGCTTCGCGGGTGGATTCGCCAGTGCCGCAGCCGACGTCGAGGACATCCTCGCCCGGCTGCACGGCGGCCGCGGCGCGGAACCGCTCGTTGTGCGGCCGCACCTCGGCGTCGAACAGCGCCGCGAACCGGACCCGGTGCTCACTCATGCCGTCTTCTCCCGTCATCGGCCATCATGGGGCCGATGACGACCATCGTGGCCTTCCACGCGCACGCAGACGACCCCGTGTTGCTGAGCGGCGGCACCCTGGCCCGCGCGGCGGCCGACGGGCACCGGGTGGTGGTCGTCGTGGCCACCGACGGGATGGACGGCGAGCACCCCACCGCGCGCTGGCGGGAGCTGGAGGCGAGCGCGGCCATCCTCGGCGTCCGGCGCGTCGTGCACCTCGGGTACGCCGACAGCGGGCACGGGCCCGAGCTGTACCCGGATCCGCCCGGTCGGCAGCGCTTCGCCCGCGCGGACACCGAGGAAGCCGCGCACCGGCTCGCGGCCCTGCTGCACGAGGAACGAGCCGACCTCCTGCTCGGCTACGACCCGAACGGCGGCTACGGCCACCGCGACCACGTCAAGGTGCACGAGGTCGCCAGGCGGGCGGCCCGGCTGACCAGGACGCGGCTGCTGGAGGCCACGCTGCCCCGCGACGTCGTCGTCCGGCTCGCGCGGGTGGTCCGGGCACTGCGGATCCCGGTCCGGTACGACAGCGCCGCCCTCGGCCGGCTCTACAGCCCGGCCGCGGCCATCACCCACCGGTTCGACGTGCGGCGGTTCGCCGGGCGCAAGCAGGCGGCACTGGCCGCGCACGTATCGGACGTGCGGGGCACCGGGCGGCTCGCGGCGGTGCTGCGGGTACTCGTGTGGCTGCCGGCGCCGGTGTTCGCACTGGTGGCAGGCCACGAGTGGTACGCCGAGGTCACCGACCGGGGAACGCGACCCCGATCGCTGCAAGTTTCTGCACGTTCTGGTCGGAGTCGTCGGCGTCGGTGATGACGCCGGCGATGTCGGCGAACGGCAGCACGGTGAACCGCGAAGCGGCGCCGAGCTTCTCGGCGCTGGCCAGTACGTAGGTGTCGGCCGCGCGCCGGGCCAGGGTGCGCTTCATCGCGGCTTCGTCGGCGTCGCCGGTGGTGAGCCCGGCGTCGGGGTGGACGCCGGTGACGCCGAGCAGGAAGACGTCGGCGCTGATGGCCTGGGCGGCTTCGGCCGCGGCTGCGCCGCAGGTCACCACGGAGTGCCGGAACAGGCGCCCGCCCAGCAGGAAGACCTCGATACCGGGGTGGTCGAGCAGGGCGACGGCCACGGTCGGACTGTGGGTGACGACGGTGGCTTCGAGGTCGCGGGGGAGCGCCTTGGCGACGGCCAGCGTGGTGGTGCCGCCGTCGAGGATGACGGTCGAGCCGGGCCGGACCAGGCCGGCGGCGATCGTGGCGACCCGGTCCTTGCCGTCGACGGCGATCACCGTCCGGCTCGCGTAGTCGGCGACGGCGGGGGAGACGGGCAGCGCTCCGCCGTAGACGCGCTGGCAGAGCCCGGCGGCGGCCAGGTCGCGCAGGTCGCGGCGGATGCTGTCCTCGGAGACGCCCAGTTCGGCGGCCACGTCCTTCGCCAGCACCTTGCCGTCGGCCGAGAGCCGGGCGAGCAGCAGCTCACGGCGTTCGCCGACCAGCATGCACAGTCCTCCTTGTTTATGCCGAGTTCTGCACATTATGGTCGCGGAATGACCTCTTCGGCAAACTTGTCCCGCAACCCGCGCGTGCGGGTCACCAACGTGGAGCTGCTGTCGTCGGCCTGGTACGTGCTGCGCCGCACGACGTTCGACTACCGGCACGGCGACGGCCGCTGGAGCACCGAGCAGCGCGAAACCTACGACCGCGGCAACGGCGCGACCGTGCTGCTGTACGACGCGGCGGGCGGGACGGTGCTGCTGACCCGCCAGTTCCGCTACCCGGTGTACGTCAACGACCACCCGGACGGGATGTTCATCGAGACGGCGGCGGGCCTGCTGGACGCCGACGACCCGGAGACGGCGATCCGCCGGGAGGCCCAGGAGGAGACCGGGGTCCGCATCGGGGAGCTGGAGCACGTGTTCGACGTGTACACGAGCCCGGGCTCGGTGACCGAGCGCCTGCACTGCTACGCGGCACCGTACGACCCGGCCGACCGCGGCGAGGGTGGCGGCATTGCCGAGGAGGGGGAGGACATCGAGGTGCTGGAGCTGCGTTTCGAGGACGCCCTGAAGATGATCGGAACCGGGGAGATCGCCGATGCGAAGACGATCATGCTCCTGCAGTGGGCAGCCCTGCACGGCCCGTTCCGCCCCCGCGACTGAGCCGGGCCTCCGCGTCGCTGCGGCGGAGGTGGCAGACGACGTGAATGACTCATTCATGTCATCTGACGACATGAATGAGTCATTCACGTCACCGCGCCCGGGCCCGACCGAGCCCGGACATGGGAAAGGCCCCCGCGGGGGGAGGTCGCGGGGGCCTTTCCGTTGTGGTGAGAGCGGTGGCTACGGGCCGACGCTCGGAGGGGCTTACGCGGACCGGGAGGTCCGCCGGCCCTTCAGCTCGGCGAGACGTTCGTTCAACAGGTCCTCGAGCTCGGGGATCGTGCGCCGCTCGAGCAGCATGTCCCAGTGGGTGCGCGGCGGCTTGACCTTCTTCTGCTCGGGCTGCCCGCCATCCACGATCTCCGACTCACTGCCGTGCAGGCGGCACTCCCAGACCGTCGGGATCTCGGCGTCGTCGGAGAACGGCACCTCGAACTCGTGGTTCTTCGGGCATGCGTAGCGCACGGTGCGGCGTGGGGCGAGGTCGTGGTTGCGGTCGGTCTCGTAGCTGACCGCTCCCAGCCGGCTTCCACGAAGAACACGGTCGGCCATGATGGGGGTCCTTTCAGTCAGCTCCGGGTGGAGCCTGGGTGATGCTCACCCTATGCAACGACTTGGGGCCCCCGAGGATTCCCGGGATGCCATGTCGTTGCTCACGATGAGCTGCGTCACCCAACGGCATCAGCTTCCTCTAGTAGGAGGCGTTTCGCGCTTCGGCGTGACGTCAATACGGCCTTCTTAGTGCTGATATCCCCCGGATGGGCTACTGGCACCCACGTCAGGTCAACCGTAACTGACCGTGACGACCAGTAACGGGCCCCAAGTCACCCGATCGAAAGTGGCGACGGCACAATACCTGATAACGCACAGTAGTGTTTTCGGCCTCAAAACCAGCCAAAGCTGAAGATTCAACTACGGATTGTTCGGTATCTGCCACCACCACGGTATCGCCCTCGCGTACGACCTCGCCGTCGAGCACCCGCGCGTTGAACCGCCCCGGCAGCCCGCACCAGCACAACACCTCCACCTGAACCGGCTGCAGCTCGTCCGCCAGTTCGAACAGGCGAGCGGCTCCCGGGAACAACCGGCTCCGGAAGTCCGTCGCGATGCCGAAGCAGTACACGTCGATCTCGACCTCGTCGGCCAGCTCCGCCAGCTGGTCGACCTGCCCGGAGGAGAGGAACTGCGCCTCGTCCACCACGACGTAGTCCACGTGCTGCCCGCGCGCCCACTCCTGGCGCACCAGGTCCCGCACGTCGGTGTCCTCGCCGACCTCCACCGCCTGCCGGCTCAGCCCGATCCGGCTCGAGATCTGCGGCGCGCCCGAGCGGTCGTGACGCACCAGCACCAGACCGCGCCGGCCCTGCCGCGCGTGGTTGTGGTCGATCTGCAGCGCCAGGGTCGACTTCCCGCAGTCCATCGGCCCGTAGCAGAACTTCAGCCTGCCCACCGGCGGCGTCCCGCGGCGCGAACCGGCCGCGGGGACCGACGAGAGGGCGTCGGTGGGATCGGGGCCGGCGGCCCGGTCGTTCAACAAGGTCACGACACCCGACCCTATCGGTGTCTGGACACTCGTTCAGGACAGCCCGGCCCAACCGGCCGCCACGCCCTCACCCCACCCCGCGTGACAGCCCATCGAGCCTCGTCACAGCACCTCCGGCGGTGTGTTGCCCGCCGCCACGATCGCGCGCCGCACCGGCACCAGCCAGACCAGCACCAGGCCCGCCGCGAAGAAGATCACCAGCGCGATGATCGCCAGCCGGAACGACCCCGTCGCCTGCCCGACCCCGGCGAACACCAGCGGCCCCAGCCACGACGTCCCGCGCTCACCCACGACGTAGAGCGAGTAGTACTGCGCGTCCTTGCCCGCCGGGATCATCTGGCTGAACAGCGACCGCGACAGCGCGTTCGTCCCGCCCAGCACCAGCCCGATCCCCACGGCCACCGCCAGGAACTGCCCCAGCTGCTTCGGCTGCACGAAGTACGCACCGGCCAGCACCACGACCCACAGCACCAGACTGCCCAGGATCGTCCGCTTCGCCCCGATCCGCCGCGCCACCAGCCCGTGCAGCGTCCCGCCCAGGTACGCGACGAACTGGATCACCAGGATCGTCACGATCAGCACCGAGTCGCCGAAGCCCAGCTCGTCCTTGCCGTACTGCGCCGACACCGTCACCACGGTGTTGATCCCGTCGGTGAAGACCAGGTAGCTGCCCAGGAAGGCCAGCGTCAACGGGTACGCCTTCGCCGCCACGATCGTCTGCCGCAGCTCCGCGAACCCCGCACGCAGCACCGACACCCCCGGCGCGACGTCGACCGGCGTGTGCCTGCGGGGGAGCGCCCGCACCGCGGGGAACGTGAACAGCGCCCACCACAGCCCCGAGGTCAGGAAGCAGATCTGCACCGCCGTGCCCTTGCTCACCCCGAAGGCGTCGTGCCCGAGGTAGAACCCCAGCTGCAACGCCAGCGCCAGCCCGCCGCCCAGGTACCCGAACGCCCAGCCCTTCGCCGAGATGCCGTCCCGCTCGTCCGGCCCGCCGATGTCGACCAGGAACGAGTAGTAGACGACCAGCGAACCGCCGTAGCCGATGTTCGCGACGACGAACAGCACCACACCCAGCTGCCAGTCCGAACCGGCCAGGAAGAACATCGCCGCCGCGGCCGCCGCACCCAGGAACGCGAACCCGCCCAGGATCCGGCGCTTGTTGTGGCTGCGGTCGGCCACCGCGCCCGCGATCGGCAGCACCAGCACCTGCACGACCGTCGCCACCGACAGCAGGTAGCCCCACACCGAGCCGGCGGGGAAGTGCAGCCCGAACAACGTCACGTCGCAGTGGTTCAGCGTGTCGGCGTTGCCGGCCGCGTCGACGCACGGACGGTCCCCGTTAAGGGTGAAGTTCGTTTTCGCGTCCGCCGCCGCGATCGTGCTCATGGAGAGCGCGCCGAACACCGTCGTCGTCGACGAATAGAACGGCGAATTCGCCCAGTCGTAGAAATACCAGCCCCAGCGCTCGCGCTTGGTCGAGCGCGTCCCGGCCAGCGTCATCCACGGCTCCTCATGCTCAAGAACGTCCAGGTCAGCGCGGAGACTACTGGGCCGTAACGGCGCCGGCGGACGGACCACCGAAACCGTGTCCGGTTCGTCGCTTCGTGATCATCCGCCACTTCCGGGCGAAACACGGTCCGCCCGTCACGGCGTGTCGCTGACCGGAGTGAATGGTGTTTCGTGTGAGACTGAAGAGCGGAGTGTGTCTCTTGTGGTCAAAGGGGCACGCTCCTACTGTGCTCGCATGATCCACAACCGGAGACGCACCGCCGCGAGAACCCTGCTTCTCGCCATCGCCGCCCTGGGTCTGCAGCTCACCGTCCCCGCCGTCGCCTCCGCGGACCCCGCGTCGACGGCCTGGGCCAAGCTCCGCATGTGCGAGTCGAGCGGCCGCTACGCCACCAACACCGGCAACGGCTACTACGGCGCCTACCAGTTCGACCTGCCCACCTGGCGCAGCGTCGGCGGCACCGGCCGCCCCGACCAGGCCGCACCCGCCGAACAGGACTACCGAGCCCTCTACCTCTACCGCATGCGCGGCTGGCAGCCCTGGCAGTGCGCCGGCATGCTCAAGCTCGCCGGCGACGCCGACGCCCGCAGCAAGCGCGTCCCCACCTACGCCGAATCCGCCTACATCGGCGGCGAAGGCCTGCCCACCCCGCCGCCGGCACCGGGCGGCCCGAAACCCGCATGGCCCGGCGTCGTCTACCAGTACGGCGACTGCGCCGCCCCGCTCAAGGCCTTCCAGCTCCGCATGAACGCCTTCGGCTACGGCTTCACCGGCACCGGCTGCTACTACGACAAGACGAAGACCGCCGTCCTCGACCTCCAACGCGCCAACGGCATCAAAGACAGCGGCCTGCTCGGCCCCAAGACCTGGGACGCCGCCTGGAACGGCAAACCACCCCGCTGACGCTCACGGCTCCTGGGACCGCGGCCAGGAGCCGCGCTCGATCAGCACCTCGCGCAACAGGTCCGGGCGGTCCGTCACGATCCCGTGCACCCCCAGGTCCAGCAACATCCGCATCTCCGCCGGATCATCGATCGTCCACGTGTGCACCTCGATCCCGGACCGCCCCGCGATCGACAGGAACGCCTTGTCCACCACCCGCAGCGCCCCCTGCCGCACCGGCACCTGCGCCATCGCGCCCAGCACCAGCCGCCCGAGGGGCAGCAGCGGCAGCTTCCCTCGCACCCACAGCGCCAGCGCCGATCGCGGCCCCATCGCCGTCACCAGCTTCGGCCCCGCCAGCTTCCGCAACCGGACCAGCCGCGCGTCCGAAAACGCCGCCGCCGCCACCCGGTCGTGCGCCCCGGTCCGCTCCAGCACCTCCACGAACGGCGCCACCGCCTGGTTGGCCTTCACGTCGATGTTGAACCGCGCGTTCGGCAGCTCCTCCAGAACGTCCTCCAGCCGCGACAGCGGAGCCTTCCCGCCCACTTTGACGTTCTTCAGCTGCTCCCACGTCTGCGTCGCGATCGGCCCCGACCCGTCGGTCGTCCGGTCCAGGTTCGCGTCGTGGTGCACGACCACGACACCGTCCGCCGTCGCGTGCACGTCCGTCTCGAGGTACCGGTACCCCTCCTCACACGCCCGCCGGAACGCCGGCAGCGAGTTCTCGAGACCGTCGAGCTCGTCGAGGTGCCACCCCCGGTGGGCGAAGGCACGGGGGAGCGGATCGGCCAGGTACGGAAACGACGCCTGCATCCCCCAAGTGTGCCCTTCCGCCATGACCCCGGCATGAGCAACCGGTGGCCAGCTATGGTCTCCCGGGTGAGGGAAGCCGCCGAACTGACCCAGCTCGAACCCGTACCCGCCCGCCGCGGCGCCCCGAAGCACTGCGGCTGGTGCGGCCGCCGCCTGCCCGAAGCGGGCAACGTCGGCCGGCGACGGCGGTACTGCGGCCAGTCCTGCCGCCAACGCGCCTACGAACGCCGGACCGCGTTGCAGCGAAGCGGCTTGCCCGAAGACGCCGTGGTGCTCTCCGACACCGAGATCGCCGCCCTCCAGGACCGCCTCTTCCAGCTGCGCTGCGCGGCCGAAGACATCGTCACCGCGGTCGACGACGGCGCCGACCCCCGAGAACTCCGCGGCCTGGCCGAAGAGATCGCCCGCGCCGCCAAAGACCTCGAACAGCTCCGCTGACCACCCGCACAGGGGAGAGCTGTCGTGAGTGGTAATTCGGGTTAGAACCCCAATTACCACTCACGACAGCTCAGCCCAAACTGTCCAGCGCCCGGTACGTCCGGTTGCTCGCCGCCGCCGCGCGTTGCTCCCTGCCCGTCGCCTCGATGTAGTTCTGACTCGTCGCCAGGCTCGCGTGCCCCAGCAACGCCATGATCTCCGAAGCCGTCGCCCCGTCCTCCGCCAGCCTCGTCGCGAACGTGTGCCGCAACGCGTGCAGGTTCGCCCCCGCTGGCACCCGGTCGTGCAACCCCGCCCCGCGATAACACGACTTCACCAGGTACTCCAGCGCGCCCCGCCCGATCGGCTCACCGGCCCGGTCCAGCAGCAACGGCGAACCAGGGGAGAACCGCGCACTCGGGAACCGCACCCGGCACGACTCCCGGTACCGCTCGATCAGCTCCGCCAGCACCGGCTGCACCGGGATCGACCGGTCCCGGCTGCCCTTGCCCTTCACGTGCAACCGCAGCTCACCCGCCCGCCCCACCAGCGATCGCCCCGTCAGCGCCCGCATCTCCGCCGCCCGCAAGCCCGCCACCAGCCCCAGCGCGATCACCAGCACGTCCCGCTCGGGCCACGGGTCCCGTGCACGCCGCGAACCGGCGGCCGCCGCCGACAACAGCTGCTCCGGGGTTTCCTCACCCCGCAACGGCTTCGGCGTCAACGCCGGCGTCCGCGGCCGCGCCACCGCGCCCATCGGGTTGCCCTCCAGCAGCCCGTCGGCCACACAGAACGTCAGGAACTGGTTCCACGTCGACCAGGCGCGCAGCACCGAGCTCTTGGCGTGCCCGTCCGCGAACACGCCGAACACCGCCCTCAGCGCCGGCCCGGTCAGATCCGTGACGTCCAGGGCGTCGGCCGGGCGGCCGAGCTCCGAAACCAGGAGAGTGGTGATCCCGGCGAGGTCACGGCGGTAGGCGTCGGTGGTGTGCGGAGAGTCCTTGCGGGGCCGTCGGGCCGCGAAGAAGGCTTGCTGGGCCTCGGAAACCTTCATGCGGATCTTGTACCGCACACCACCGACGATTCCGGTCGCCGGGTCCCCTGCGACATTTCATGCATAATGGCAATTATGCATGAAATGTCGGTTTCGTCCGGAATGGTCTCCCGGGGGATCCCAGTCTCTTCAAGAGGCGATTCAGGCCCGAATTCGACCCCTCTAACTGCGACCGACGGGGGTGCGCACATATGTTCGAGCATTGAGGGCGCCTGAGGACGCTGGTGTGAACAGTCGTCAGCGAGTCGGCGGCGGACAACCTCGCCATCCGCCGCTTGAACGATGGATCACCCGACCTAGTTTCGTCACCGTGACGTTTTTAGGTCGGGTGACGGCGCATCGGATCCACGGCTTCAGGGGATGCTCCTGCGCCCTCCGAACGGCGTCCTCAGGAGCGCCTGGTGGCCGTTACGGGAGAGGACACCCGGAGAGAAACCTCAGCAGGAGCCGTCCTGACGAACCGAACCGATCCGAACCCACCTCCCGGGAACCCGGCTTCAGCCCCTCCCGGCCTCCCGCCACTGCGTACTCCAAAGTGCCGATAATGTACATTATGTCAAGTAATGTCAGTGCCAGTCGCTGATCATCACGTCCCGCGGGCTCGGGGCACCTTCCCCGGTCTCGACGAGCTGCTTGAGGCTCATCAGGTAGATGGCCCACTTGGTGCTGCAGTGGTGCATGAACTCCACCGGCTCGCGCCAGCCTTCGTGCTTGAACAAGGCGATCGTGTAGTCGCCGCGCTGCTCGAGCTCCCACCGGATCGTCGTGCCGATCCACTCCGGCGGTCCGTCCACGACCTCCCAGCGGACGAGCCGGCCCGGGTCGAGTTCGATGACCTTCATGTCGAACCCGCCCGGGATGAAGCGGAACGCGATCACGCCGCCGAGGCCGGTGTCCCCCACGGTCTTCTCGGTCCACCAGTCCGACAGGCCGTCGAGGGTGGTGATCGCGTCGTAGACCTTCTCCGGCGAAGACTTCTCGATGCCGATGCGGTGCAGGATGTCCATTTCCGGTCCTCTCTACAGGTTCTTCTGGATGGTCTCGGCGATGCGCTTGATGCGGCGGAGCCGGGCGTCCCAGGCGGCGCCGACGTCGGCGAGCTGGGCGATGGCGCGGGCCAGCTGGGCTTCGTCGACGCGGTACTGTTTCTCGCGGCCGGCGGCGGTGGCGTGCACGAGGCCGACGCGGTCGAGGACGGTGAGGTGTTTCGCGACGGCTTGGCGGGTCACCGGGAGGTGCTCGCTCAGGCTGGTGGCGGTTCCGCTTCCTTCGGCGAGGAGCAGGTCGAGCATCCGGCGGCGGGTGGGGTCGCCGATCGCCGACCAGAGGTCGTCGTCCACGGCGGTGCTCACGGGGTGGTCGCGACCTTGACGGCGTACGCGGGCAGGCGGGACAGGAAGAAGTCCCAGCCGCTGACGTGGTCGGCGTACTCGGCGGCGATCTTGGCTTCGTCCCAGCCGCGTTCGCGGAAGCCGCTTTCGGTCATCCGCAGGCGGGTTCCGGTGCCGGCCGGCTCGAGTTCGAAGACGACGAGGTTCGAGTTGCCGGTTGCGGCGGTCTCCCCCTCGGCGTGGGTCCAGCGGAAGGAGAAGAGTCTCGGGGGGATGGCGTCGACGACGGTGAACCGGACCCAGGTGCCGCCGAAGCCGATCCGGCCTTCTCCCCCGGGTTCGACCGGGTATTCGGCCTCGTCGGGCCACCATTCGCGGAGGTGTTCGGGGCTGCTGACGACGTCGAAGACGACCTCGGGGGTGGCGTCGATGTGGATCTCGCGGTCGAGGGTTCCGTATTCCATGCCGGCTCCTAGTGCAACGTTTGGTTGCGTGTCACGTTAGCGGTGCCGGCGGCGATACGCAACCATCGGTTGCGTTGAGGTCTTTCTGGACCCAGGCGACGTCACGCCACGCGCCGTGCTTCCAGCCGACCCGCCGGTAGACGCCCGCCGGCTCGAACCCGAGTGCGCGGTGCAGGCCGGCGCTCGCCTCGTTCGGGAGCGTCATGCCGGCGAAAGCGCGGCAGAAGCCGTTCTCCCGCAGTCGTTCGAACAGCGTCTCGTACAGTGCGCGGCCGGCGCCGGTGCGGCGGCGGCCGGGTTCGAGGTAGATGCTCGTCTCGCACGACCACTGGTAGGCGGCGCGTTCGGCGAAGCGGTGGGCGTAGGCGAATCCGGCGACGTGGCCGTCGTCTTCGGCGACGAACCAGGCGTGGGCGTCGGTGATGCGGCGGGCCATCTCGGTGGTGGAGGGTGGTTCGTCCTCGAAGGAGATGACGGTGTCGGTGACGTAGGGCGCGTAGATGGCGGCGCAGGCGGCTGCGTCTTCGGTGGAGGCGTCTCGGATCAGCATGGCTCATATGGTAGCCAGAAGTGGTCGTATAGTATCAACCCATGACCGATCCCCTGACTGCTCGCCTGGCCGCCACCGTGCACGCGGCGCGGACGTCCCAAGGTCTTTCGGCGGCGGCTCTGGCGGAGACGTCCGGGGTGTCGCGCGCGATGATCGGGAAGATCGAGCGGGGTGACGTGCAGCCGACGGCCGCGTTGCTGGCGAAGCTGTCGGCGGCGCTGGGGATGACGTTGTCGGAGCTGATCGCGCGGGCCGAGGGCGACGAGCGTCGGCTGGTGCGGGTGGCGGACCAGCCGGTGTGGGTGGATCCGGACACCGGGTACCGGCGGCGGGCGGTCTCCCCCGCCGCCGGCCGTCCGCTGGAGCTGGTCGAGATCGAGCTGCCCGCGGGGGCGGAGGTGCCGTTGCTCGCGAGCGCGTTCCTGCACCAGCAGGTCTGGGTGCTGGACGGGCACCTGCGCCTCCGGGAGGGGGCCGAGGTGCACGAGCTGGACGCCGGGGACTGCCTGCAGCTGGGGACCGAGCCGGAGCGGGTGTTCGCGAACCCGGGGTCGCTCCCCTGCCGGTACCTGGTGGCGCTGGTGCCGCGGGCCACCTGACCAGGTGATCCGGCGTGCCGTCGGGCGCGGGGACCGTTAGCTTCGCGCGGTGCGTCGTCTGCGGAGGATCTGGTACCAGTGCGCGGAGTTCCTGCTGGTGCTGCTCGGGCTGGGGTGGCTGGTCGCGCCGGACACCGGGCTGGACGTGGTGTTCCTGCTGGCGTGGGACGTGCTGGCGGTGGCGGTGATCATGACGCGGGTCCTGCGGATCCGGCGGTACCGGCTGGTGGGTGACGCGGAGCCGACGTGGCTGCACAGCCTGCTGGGGCGCCGGTCGAGTTTCGCGGCGACGCTGCTGGTGAGCGTGGTCGGGATGTCGGCGGGGCTGCTGATCCTGGCGGCGGACGTGATCGCCGAGGAGGACGGTGAGTACGCGTCGGTGCTGCAGATCAGTGCGGTGCCGGCGGTGCTGGCGGCGTGGATCCTGCTGCACTTCGGGTACGCGGACCGGTACGCGCACCTGCACTACCGGGCCGCTCCGGGGCCGGGGTTGCGGTTCCCGGCGACGGAGCGGCCGAACCTGCTGGACTTCGCGTACTTCGCCTTCACTGTGGGGACGTCGTTCGCGACGTCCGATGTGGAGGTCCAGGCGCGGCCGATCCGGTACACGGTGCTGACGCACAGCGTGGTGTCGTTCGTGTACAACACGGCGATCCTGGGGATCGCGGTGGGCGTGATCACCGGGAAATAGCGTCGGTTCCGGTGAGGTCGGCCGACAGTGCCCAGAGTCGCGCGGCCTGCTCGGGGTCGATGGCGTAGGCGCGGACGCCGACGCGGTGGCGGACCTCGGTGACTCCGTCGTCTTCGCTCGCGGGTTCGGCGATGTCGCAGTCTTCGAGGTAGACCCCGCCCATGCCGTCGAGCTGGGGTGAGGTGGCGGCCCAGACCTGGGTGGCGGCGCCGGCTTCGGGTGTCTTGAAGTAGGCGGTGGGGTTGCCCTGCTCGTCGAGCCAGCCGTTCCCGCGCCACTCGTCGCGCGGGACGTGGCGCAGGAGGTTGGTCATGATCGAGCCGGGGTGCAGGGCGAAGGCCCGCACGCCGCGGTCGCGGCCGAGCCGGTCGAGGTGGACGGCGAACAGGACGTTGGCGGTCTTGGCCTGGCCGTAGGCGAGCCACCGGTCGTAGCCGTGTCCGAAGTGGACGTCGTCCCAGCGGATCGGTGAGAAGTGGTGCCCACGCGAGGAGACGGAGATGACGCGGGCGCCGTCGGCGATGGCCGGCCAGAGGTGGTTGACCAGGGCGAAGTGGCCGAGGTGGTTGGTGGCGAACTGGGCTTCCCAGCCGGGGCCGACGCGGGTTTCGGGGCAGGCCATGACGCCGGCGCTGCCGATGAGGAGGTCGAGGTGGCGGCCGGTGGCGAGGAAGCGGCCGGCGAAGGCTCGGACGCTGTCGAGGTCGGCGAGGTCGAGTTCGTCGACCTCGGTGTTCGTGGTCCCGGCGAGGGCTTCCTCGGCCGTGGTGCGCCGGCGGGCGGGGACGACGACGTGGGCGCCGGCGTTCACGAGGGCGTGGGTGGTTTCCAGGCCGATGCCGGAGTAGCCGCCGGTGACGAGGGCGAGCTTCCCGGTCAGGTCGAGGCCGGTGAGCACTTCGGCCGCGGTGCTGGTGGCGCCGAAGCCGGAGCCGGAGCCGGAGCCGATCTTGTGCTGCGGAGTGGTCATGGTGTCGACGGTAGGAGCTGGAGTGCGCTCCAGCGCAAGCGCGAGAATGGCGGGGTGGAGCGGGTGCTGGTGCTGGGGTGCGGCGGGGCCGGGAAGTCGACGTTCGCGCGGCGGCTCGGGGCGCGGACCGGGTTGCCGGTGGTGGAGCTGGACAGCGTGTTCTGGCCCGTGGGGTGGTCGCGGGTGGACTGGGGTGTGCGGCAGCGGGAGCTGGTCGCGGGTCCGAAGTGGATCCTGGACGGTGACCTCGGTCCGTACGACGCGCTGGAGGTCCGGGCCGCGGCGGCGGACACAGCGGTGCTGCTGAACCCGTCGCCGCTGCGGTGTGCGTGGCGGGCGTTGCGGCGGGGTCGTGAGCGGTGGGACTTCTGGTCGTGGCTCCTGACCTACCGGTGGCGGCATCTGCCGGAGGTGCGGCGGGTGCTCGCGGTGTCCGATGTGGACGTCGTGGAGCTGCGGTCGCCGCGGGCCGTGCGGGTGTTCCTCAGTCGCGCAGGTCGAGGGCTTTGACGGAGGAGTCGAGCCAGGCGGCGAGGAAGCGGTCCGGGGCGAGGTCGCCGGGGGTGTGTCCGATGAGGACGTCGAGGATCGGGTAGTACGTCAGGGCGGCGACGAGCACGGCCGCGGTCGCCTCCGGGTCGCTGACGCGGGCTCTCCCCTGGTCTCGCAGGGTGGTGATCCATTCGGTGCCGCGGCGGTAGACCGACGCGACGACGCCCTGCCACATGCGCTCGAACAGGTCCGGGAAGCCGGTGAACTCGCGGATCATCAGGCGGACGAGGTCGCGGTCGGCGGCCAGGAAGGCCCAGACGACGTCGGCGAGCACGCGCAGTGCCTCGCGGGGGTCGTCGGGCAGCCGGGCGTCGGCGGTTTCGGCGGCGCGGGCGGCGAGCCGGTCGAGGTTGTCGTGCACGGCCGCTTCCAGGAGTGCGGCCTTCGAGGGGAAGTGCTTGTAGAGCGCGCCGGAGCCGGGGTTGAGGCCGCACGCGGTCTGGATGTCGGCGACGGAGGTCGTGTCGTAGCCACGGGTGGCGAAGAGGTGGACGGCCTCGTCGAGGATGCGGCGGCGGGTGACGCCGGGGGTTGTTCGCGCCATAAGTGAGAGACTACTCTCTTTCTTTGGTGGAAGTGACCGTGGAAGAGACCGTGTCGTGCCCGCCGGAGGCCTTCCTCGCGCTGGTCATGGACCCGCGGCGGTACGCGGAGGTCGACCGCAAGCTGGGACGCGTCGACTGGGTGCACCGGGACGGGGAGGTCGCCGAGTTCCGGTTCCGCTCGGTGCTGCCCGGGCTGGGGCCGGGCCCGAAGATCGTGTCGCGGATGACGCTGACGCCGGGTGAGCGCGTGGACGTCCGCCTCCCCGACCGGCCGGAGAACCGGCTGGTCCGGCGGTTCTCGACGTTCGAAGCTTCCTTCGCGTGCGTGCCGGTGTCTGGCGGGGTCCGGGTGACACGGCGGATCGCGTTCGGGTTCCCCGCTCCCCTGCGCTGGCTGGCGGAGCCGATCCTGCGGCGGAAGCTGCCGGCTGACGTCGAGGCCGAGATCCGGGGCGCGAAGCGGCTGCTGGAGCGTTGACTGAAGTAATGAATCGGTGCTTCACTTCTTGGCGTGCCCTACCGCCGCACCCCGAAGGTCCAGGAACGTCTCGACGCCCAGCGCGAGACGATCGTCGCCGCGGCGACGCGCCAGCTGGCCGAACACGGCTACGGCGGCTGCTCGGTCGCGGCGGTCGCGGAGCGCGCGGGAGTGGCCGTCGGGAGCGTCTACCGGCACTTCCCCACCAAGGCCGACCTGGTCGTGCACGTGTTCCGGCAGGTCGTGACGCGGGAGGTCGAGGCGGTCCGGGCCGCGTCCGCGCAGCCCGGTGAACCCGCCGAGCGGGTGCTGGCGGTGTTCGAGACGTTCGCCCAGCGCGCACTCAAGGCGCCCCGCCAGGCCTACGCCCTGCTGGCCGAGCCGGTCGACGCGCGGATCGACGCCGAACGGCTCGAGTTCCGGCGGGCGTTCACCGAGGTCGTCGCCGAGCACGTCGCGGCCGGGGTGCGTGAAGGCGCGTTGCCGCCGCAGGACGGCCGGCTGACCGCCGCCGCCCTGGTGGGTGCCGCCGCCGAAGTCCTGATCGGGCCGTTGACCAGCGGCAACGCCGGTGACGTCGCCGAGCTCCGCACGTTCGTCGTCCGCGCTCTAGGAGGTTCCGATGCCCGCCACGCATGAGGTCACCAACCAGGTCCCGCCGCTGGCCGGCCACGACGTCGCCGACGACCCCGCGCTGCTGGCCGGGCTCGAGCGCGCCGGTGCGGGCTGGGCATCGGACGAGCTGCACGAGCTGGGCCGGCTGGCCGGGAGCGAGCAGGCCCAGGAGTGGGGCCGCGTGGTCAACGAGAACGAGCCGGTGCTGCGCACCCACGACCGGTACGGGCACCGGGTCGACGAGGTCGAGTTCCACCCGTACTGGCACGACCTGATGACCGTCGCGGTGTCCCACGGGCTGCACGGCACGCCGTGGCAGGACCCGCGTGAGGGCGTGCACGCGGCCCGGGCGGCGAAGTTCTACGTCTGGGGCCAGGTCGAAGCCGGCCACAGCTGCCCGATCTCGATGACCTACGCGGCGATCCCGGCGTTGCGGGCCAACCCGGAGCTGGCCGCGCGGTACGAGCCGCTGCTGGCGGCGACCGGGTACGACTTCGGGCTGCGCGAGCCGAGCACCAAGCGCGGCCTGATCGCGGGCATGTCGATGACGGAGAAGCAGGGCGGCTCCGACGTCCGCGCCAACACGACCACGGCCACCCCGAGTGCCGAGGGCAGCTACACCCTCGTCGGGCACAAGTGGTTCACCTCGGCGCCGATGTCGGACATGTTCCTGACCCTGGCCCAGGCTCCCGGCGGGCTGTCGTGCTTCCTGCTCCCCCGCGTCCTGCCGGACGGCTCGCGCAACCCGATCCGGTTGCAGCGGCTGAAGGACAAGCTGGGCAACCGGTCGAACGCGTCGTCGGAGGTCGAGTACGACAACGCCGTGGGCTGGCTCGTCGGCGAGGAGGGCCGCGGGGTCCGCACGATCATCGAGATGGTCAACAACACCCGCCTGGACTGCACGCTGGGCAGCGCGTCCGGCATGCGGCTGGGCGCGGTGCGCGCGGTCCACCACGCGACCCACCGGCACGCGTTCGGCAAGGCGCTGGTCGATCAGCCGCTGATGGCGAACGTGCTCGCGGATCTCGTGCTCGAGTCCGAGGCGGCCACGACGGTGGCGATGCGGCTGGCCGCGGCGGGCGACCGGCGCGACGACGCGCAGGAGCAGGCGTTCCGGCGGCTCGGGCTGGCGGTGTCGAAGTACTGGGTGTGCAAGCGGGCCCCGATGCACGCGGCCGAGGCGCTCGAATGCTTCGGCGGCAACGGGTACGTCGAGGAGTCGGGCATGCCGCGGCTCTACCGCGAGGCACCGCTGTCGTCGATCTGGGAGGGTTCGGGCAACGTCGCCGCGCTGGACGCGTTGCGCGCCATGGGGAAGCAGCCGGAGTCGGTCGCGGCGTTCTTCGCCGAGGTCGAGCAGGCGGCCGGTGGCGACGCGCGGCTGGACGACGCCGTGGACCGCGTCCGCAAGGAGCTGACCGACCTCGGCGCGATCGAGTACCGGGCGCGGCGGGTGGTCGAGGCGATGGCGCTGGTGCTGCAGGGATCGCTGCTGGTGCGCCACGGCCACCCGGCGGTCGCGGACGCGTTCTGCGCGTCCCGCTTCGGCGGCGACTGGGGCATCGCGTTCGGCACGCTGCCGGCCGGCGTGGACACGGGCGCGATCATCGAGCGCGCCGCGGTGCGTTAGCGGCCGAGTGCGTCGAGGGCTCCGGCGACCGCCGCGGCCTTGAGCTCGTCGACCGGGGTGTCGGGGAACTGCATGCAGACGTCCTGCAGGCCGCCCAGTGCCAGGATCGCGCGCGCCTGCTGCTCGAGGGCCGGCGAAGGGCCGCAGATCAGCTCGGTGAGCCGGGTTCGCCAGCCGAGCACCCGGTCGATGAGCCCGAGGTCGGCCAGCGTCGGCATCTCGGCCAGCAGCATGATCACGTCCGCGCGGTGGCGGTAGTTGAAGTCGAAGAACCCTTCGATCAGCTCGCGCACCGGCGCGTCGCCGCGGGCCTCCTGGGCGAGGAGGAAGTTCTCGCCGTCGTCGAGCATGGGCTGGACGATGCTGCGCACCAGCTCGTCGCGGGACGGGAAGTGGTAGTAGAGCGCGGGCTTGGTGATGCCCAGCCGGTCGGCGATGTCCTGCAGGCTGGTGCGCTGCACCCCTTGGGTGGTGAAGAGGTCGCGCGCGACGTCGAGGATGCGCTGCTTGGTGTCGGAGGGTTTCGGCACTGCACCAGCTTAACTGACTTAACGATAGGTAAGGAGGTGTGGTACAACTTACCTACCGTTAAGTCAGGGAGGTACTCATGCGGATTCTCGTCTCGGGCGCCAGCATCGCGGGTCCGGTGCTCGCCTATTGGCTCACCAGTTACGGCTTCGACGTCACGGTCGTCGAGCGAGCCCCGGCGCTGCGCAAGACCGGCGGCCACGCCGTCGACCTGTTCCGGCCCGCCATGGACATCACCGAGCGGATGGGCGTGCTGCCACGCGTGGAAGCGCACGCCACCGGCACCACCCGGATGACGCTGCACCGGGAAGGCGCGCGGCGGCCGGTGCGGGTGGACCTGGCGAAGATCTACCGCGCAACCTCCGACCGACACGTCGAGATCATGCGCGACGACCTCAGCGAGATCTACTACGACGCCGGCCGCGACGACGCCGAGTACCTCTTCGGCGACTCGATCACGGCCATCTCCCCCGACGGCGACGTCACCTTCGAGCACGCCGCACCGCGCAAGTTCGACCTCGTCGTCGGCGCCGACGGGCTGCACTCGAACGTCCGGCGCCTGGTCTTCGGCGAAGAGGCAGGCCTGACCCAGTTCATCGGCGCCTACCTGGCCGTACTCTCCATGCCGGGCACCTTCGGCCTCGGCGACGGCGAGACCGTCCTGCACCTCGGCCCCGGCCGCACCGCGGGCATCTACAGCGCCCGGCACCTCGACGAAGCCCGCGCGGTGTTCCTGTTCCGCCGCGACGAGCAGCTCGACTACCACCACCGCGACGTCCCGCGGCAGCGGGAACTGCTGCGCGAGGCCTACACCGGGATGCACCCGCAGGTCGACGGCTGGCTGGCCGAACTGGACGGGCCGGGACCGTTCTACTTCGACTCGATCACCCAGCTCGGGCTCGACACGTGGTCACGCGGGCGCGTGACGCTCGTCGGCGACGCCGGCTACTGCCCCGGCCCGGCCGTCGGCGGCAGCACCAGCCTCGCGGTGCTCGGCGCGTACGTCCTGGCCGGCGAACTGGCCGCGGCGGGCGGCGACCACGAGCGCGCGTTCGCCGCCTACGAACGGGAAATGGGCGAGCTGGTGCGCAAGAGCCGCGCGTTCGCCGTCGGCGCCGCCCGGAGCCTGATCCCCGGTTCGCGCGCGGGGGTGTGGGCGCTGGCGCGCGGTGGCCAGCTGGTCTCGGCGCTGCCCGCCCGGGTCACGACGGCGCTGGCGAAGCTCAACACCGGCGGCGTGCGGATGCACGACTCGATGCGGGTCAAGGACTACGCGGTCACGCCCGTGGGCTGAGCCCGTCGGTGAGGAGCGCGACCATCCGCTGGTTGTACTCGAGGTCCTCGCCCCGCACGGGCCGGCAGAGCAGGGCCACGGCGTGCAGGAGGTCCTTCGCGCTGACGTCCGTGCGGACCTCCCCCGCCGCGGCCGCCGTGTCGAGCAGGGCTGCCAGCACCGGTTCCATCCGCTCCATGAAGTAGCCGGGCAAGGCGTCGAACGCCGGGTCGCCCGAATGCAGGGCCGCGGCGAACCCCCGCTTCGTGCCGACGAACTCGGTGTAGCGGCGCAGCCACCTTCGCAGCGCTTCGCCCGGCTCGTGGCCGGCACTCAGCGCCGGTCCCGCCTGCGCCACGACGTCGATTTCGCGCTGGAGCACCGCCGCGACGAGGTCCGCGCGCTGCGGGAAGTGCCGGTAGAGCGTGCCGACGCCCACCCCGGCCAGGACGGTGATCTCCTTCGCCGGCGCATCCACCCCCGAGGTGGCGAAGACGCTCTTGGCCGCCTCCAGCAGGGCGTCGATGTTGCGTTGCGCGTCGGCGCGCCGACGTCGCGGCTCTTCGGTCACGTTGCTCCTCCGGGTAGCTAAGCGGAAAGGCTTTCCGTATAGTTAGTGGAAAGTCTTTCCGCTTATGTTCGAGCGTACCCGAGGAGTCCCCATGCAGTACCGCACCCTGGGCCGGACCGGCATCAAGGTCAGCCCCTACGCACTGGGCACGCTGATGTTCGCCACCTCCATGGGCAACGCCCCCGAGGACTCGGCCCGCGTCCTCCACAAGGCCCTCGACGCCGGCATCAACTTCCTCGACACCGCCGACGCCTACGGCGACTCCGAGGACGTCGTGGGCAAAGCCCTGGAAGGCCGCCGCGACGACGTCGTGCTCGCCACCAAGTTCGGCCGGCCGACCGGCGAGGATCCCAACCACCAGGGCGCCTCGCGCCGCTGGATCGTCACCGCCGTCGAGAACTCGCTGCGCCGCCTGCGGACCGACCACATCGACCTCTACCAGCTGCACCGTCCCGATCCCGGCACCGACATCGAGGAGACCCTCTCCGCGCTCACCGACCTCCTGCGCAGCGGCAAGGTCCGCGCGATCGGCGCGTCCGGAACGCCGGTGGCCGACATCGTCGAGGGCCAGTGGGTCGCGTCCCGGCGCGGGCTCACCGGGTTCCACACCGAGCAGCCGGTGTACTCCCTGCTCAACCGCGGCATCGAACGCGAAATCCTGCCCGTCACCCAGCGCTTCGGCATGGGCACCCTCGTCTGGGGACCGCTCGGCCAAGGCCTGCTCACCGGCCGCCCGCACGACGAGCTGCGCCGCGCCGGCCTGGTCCGCCACCTCAACGACGAAAGCCGCCTCGACGTCGTCGGGAAGCTCGCCGCGCTGGCCGGGGAGGCCGGGCTGCCCATGACCCACCTCGCGATGGCGTTCACGATCGCCCACCCCGGCGTGACCAGCGCCCTGCTGGGCGCGCGCACGATGGCCCACCTCGACGACCTGCTGGCCGGCCTGGACGTCACCCTCTCCGACGACCTCCTCGACCGCATCGACGAGGTCGTCCCGCCCGGTACCGACGTCGGCACCCTCGACCAGGCCTACCTGCCCCCGGCACTGAAGCAGCCGGGGTTGCGGCGCCGGCCGTTCGCCGAACGCTCCGCGGCCTAAGCCGGGCGGAACCGCTCCGCCGCGTCCCGGACCCGCGCCACGTACGTGTCCCACCAGGCGGTGTCGCCGATGTCCTCGTGGTCGGCGCCGCCGCGGCCGTCGATCAGCTCGCGGACGATGTCCGCGTGGCCGGCGTGGTGCGCGGTTTCGGCGGTGACCCGCACCAGCAGCGAGCCGAACGTCGCCTTCCGCCGTTCCTCCGGCCACCACGGCACCGACGCCGGCGCGTCCAGCGGCAGCAGCTCGATCGACTCGTCCGTGTGCCGCCACGCCGTCCGGTACAGCTCGACCAGCTCGTCGCGGGACTCCTCCGCGGTGGCCCACATGTCCGCGCCGTCCCAGATCGACCCGTCCTCGACCCACGGCAGCTTGACCGGGGCCGGGCGGCCGACACAGTCGCCCAGGTAGCCGAGCTCCCCACCGGAAAGGTGTTTGACCAGGCCGAGCAGGTTCGTGGCCGTCGGTGTCATGGGGCGGCGGATGTCGTATTCGCTCAACCCGGACAACGACGCGAGCACGCTCTCGCGCTTCTCCTGGAGATACCGGTGCAGATCGGCGGCAATGGCGTCCATGGCCGCACGCTAGCGGCGGGCACCGACAGAAACCGGGCGGGCGCGCGAGGAGGCAGCACCCGCGCGCCCGCACCCCCAGTGGGCCCGGCGGAACTCCGCCGTTGCGGGACAGGAGACAACGGGAATCAGGCTGGATACCGGGAACCCGCACGAAAATCCCTGGCCGGACGCGGGTTCACCCCGTGAAGAAACCCCGGTTCCACGGTTCAGCCGAGCAGCAGGCCCGGATCGGACTCCGGCGGGCCCGCGGGCCACCACTCACCGCCCTCCAGCCGGTACGGGTGCCACCGGCCCCGGCGATCCAGCCGCACCTGCACCTCCCCGGCCGTGCACCGGTTGCGGTCGAACACCGGCTCGTCGTCGGTGACGTCGGCGAGCGCGGCCCGCGCGGCCGCCAGCGCCGCCTTCGGCGGGGTCCACGGCGAGTCCAGCACCTCGAGGCCCGCGCGCCCGCCGTGCGTCCACGCCGCCACCGCCCGCTCGAACCCGGCCCCCTCACCCAGCCGCGAAGCCACGGCGGGGAATTCCGCGGCCAGGCCGAGCGTGTCGTGCCGCCGTCCCGGCCACGGCTCGCCCGCCAGCATCGCCCGCGCCTGAGCCGCGGCGTGCGCGGCGAGCAGGGCGAAGGCCTCCGCGGGCACCCCGGGCGCGGCCGGGATCGACGGCGCCCCCGAAGGGCGGAACCCCGCGAGATCCGGCAGTTCTCCCGGCGTCCGGTCCTCGACGGCCAGGTCCGCGCCCGGCGCCGTGCGGCGCTCCAGCTCCTCGCGGATCTCACGCTCACCCTTGCCGCGCATCAGCAACAGCACGAGCGGGTCCGCGTCCAGCAGCCACGACGCCTGGAACGACAACGCCGCCGCGTGCCGGCACGGCAGCTCCCAGCCCGGGCAGTCGCACTCCGGGTCGAGGTCGCCGATCCCCGGCAGCAGGTGGACGCCGGCGTCGCCGGCCGCCGCCACCAGGTCGTGCGGCATGTCCCGGTCCAGCAGCGCCGCCAGGTGCCCGGCCCGCGACGCGATCCGGTCGAAGAGCCGCGTCCAGTCCGGTTCGGACAGCTCGGCCAGCCGCAGTTCGGTCCGGTACGGGCCGCCGTCGACGTCGTCGACCACCGCCGCGATCCGGCCCGGGCTCACCGTGATCGGCCCGACCAGCCCCGCCGCGGCGTACCGGCGGCCGGCCTTGAGCTGCCGCAGGTCCAGCGCGGTGTCCTCCATCGCGCTCAGCCACGCCCGGCCCCACCACGACTTCGCGAAGCGTCCCCGCGCCCCGGTGGCGCCGAACGCGGGGAACCCGCGCACCGCCTCGTCGCTCATCCGCGGCTCCTCAGCTCGACGAGCTCCGCGAGCTCGGTGTCCGACAGTTCCGTCAACGCCGCCTCACCTCCGGCCAGCACGGCGTCGGCCAGCGCCCGTTTCTCCCGCAGCATCGCCGCGATCCGGTCCTCGACCGTGCCCTCGGCGACGAGCCGGTGCACCTGCACCGGCCGGGTCTGCCCGATCCGGTACGCCCGGTCGGTCGCCTGGTCCTCCACCGCCGGGTTCCACCACCGGTCGAAGTGCACGACGTGGTCGGCCCGCGTCAGGTTCAGCCCGGTGCCGGCCGCCTTGAGCGACAACAGGAACACCGGCACCTCGCCGGCCTGGAACCGCTCGACCAGTTCTTCGCGACGCGCGACCGGCGTGCCGCCGTGCAGCAGCTGCGTGCCGATCCCGCGGGCGGCCAGGTGCTGTTCCAGCAGCCGGGCCATGGCGACGTACTGGGTGAACACCAGCACCGCGCCGCCCTCGGCGAGGATCGTGTCCAGCAGCTCGTCGAGCAGCTCCAGCTTCCCCGACCGGCCGCCGGGCTCCTTCAGGTACTGCGCCGGGTGGTTGCAGATCTGCTTGAGCGCGGTCAGCAGCTTGACGATCCGGCCGCGGCGGGTGATCCCGTCGCTCGCGGCGATGCCGGCCATCATCTCCCGCACGACCGCCTCGTACAGGGCCGCCTGCTCCGGGCTCAGCGCCACCGGCCGGTCCGTCTCGGTCTTCGCCGGCAGCTCCGGCGCGATCCCTGGGTCGGACTTGCGGCGCCGCAACAGGAACGGCCGCAGCAACCGCGAAAGCCGCTCGGCTGCGGCGGGATCCCCGGCCTCGATCGGTTTCGCCCACCGCGTCCGGAACTCGCTCAGCGAACCCAGCAGGCCCGGCGCCGACCAGTCGAGGATCGCCCACAGCTCCGAGAGCGTGTTCTCCACCGGGGTGCCGGTCAGCGCCACCCGCGCCGCCGCGGGCACCAGCCGCAGCGCCTTCGCCGTGCCCGACCGGTGGTTCTTGACGTGCTGGGCCTCGTCGGCGACCAGCAGTCCCCACCGCACCCCGGCCAGGGGCGCGGGATCGGTGCGCAGCGTGCCGTAGGTGGTGAGCACGAACCCCGCGGCGTCGTCGACGTCATCGAGGGAGCGCGCGCTCCCGTGGAAGCGCCGCACCGGCACGCCCGGGGCGAACCGGCGGATCTCCCGCTCCCAGTTGCCCAGCAGCGAAGCCGGGCACACCACCAAGGTCGGCCCGGACGCGCGGTGCAGGTGCAGCGCGATCAGCGTGACCGTCTTGCCCAGGCCCATGTCGTCGGCGAGACAGCCCCCGAGACCCAGCCCGGTCACCGTGGCCAGCCACTGCACCCCGCGCAGCTGGTAGTCCCGCAGCGTCGCGGCCAGCCCGGCCGGCGGCGCCTGGGGTTCCGGCGGCGCGGACAGCCGTTCCCGCAGCCGCGCGAGCCAGCCTTCGGTGACGACTTCGACCGGCTCGCCGTCGACCTCGGTGGTCCCGGTCAACGCCGCGCCCAGCGCGTCGACCGGCGTGAGCGGCTTCAGCGTCCGCTCGCGTGCCTTCGCCGCCAGCGCCGGGTCGACCAGCACCCAGCGGTCGCGCAGCCGCACCACCGGACGCCGGGCCTCGGCGAGCGCGTCCAGCTCCGCCGCGGTCAGCACCTCGCCACCCAGGGCGAGCTGCCAGTCGAACGCCAGCGCCCGGCCACCACCGAAGAACGACGGCAGATCACCCGGCGCGTCCCCGGCGTTCACCACGGCCCGCGCGGTCAGCGAACCCGCGAGCTCGGCCGGCCAGTGCACGTCGATGCCCACCGCCGCCAGCCGCGGGGCCGCGGCCGCGACCAGCTCGGTCACGTCGTCCTCGCCCAAGGCCAGCTCGTCCGGCACCGCCGAGGTGAGCAGCGGGCTCAGCGCCGGCCACACCTGCGCGCCCCGCCGCAGCGCCAGCACGACGTCGATGCGCGCCCGCGGCCCGAACCGCCCTGTCTCCCACAGCTGCGCCGCGTCGGCGACCTGGCCCGGCTCGGCGAGGCTGTGCACCTGGACGACGGCGTGGAAGCGGCCGGCGTCGAATCCCTCGGGCGCTTCCACGCGCAGCGACACCCGGATGCCCGAGTCGAGCCCGGCGGCCAGTTCGCCGGCCCAGTCCCGCACGGACTCCGCCCGCTGCGGGGCGACCGCGGCGAACAACCGCGTCCCGGCCGCCTTCGCCGCCGCGGGTGTTCGGGGCAGGGTGTCGGCGACGGCGTCGAGGAACGCCCGCAGCAGCGGCCCCGGCGCCCGCTCGTCCACCGGCATCGCGGCCGCCAGGTCCCGCAGCCACGCCGCTTCCGCCGGTTCCAGGGGTCCGACGCGCCAGGCGTCGTGACCGGCCTCGGTGACGCCCGGCAGCAGCCGGCCCGCCGCGACCAGGCGCAGCGCGGCCGTCGCCGCGGTCGCCCAGAACACCCGGGACGGATCGGGATCGGTCCCGGCGAGCAGCTCGGGCAAGCCGTCCACCAGGGACAGCCGGCGCCCGCCGAGCACCAGCCGTCCCGCCCGTGGTGGCTCGCCCGGTTCGAAGTCGGTGTTCAGTTCCCCAGCCTTCCGTATCGGTGCACGGACAACGGCACGAACACCGCGAGCAGCACCAGCGGCCACACCACCGCCATGAGCACCGGGTGCGCGCTCACCCAGGACGTCCCGGCCGCGCCCGGGTTGCCGAACAGCACCCGCGCCGCCGTCACCGTGGAGGACAACGGGTTCCACTCCGCCACGGTTCCCAGCCACGCCGGCATCGTCGCGGTCGCCACGAACGCGCTGGAGAGGAACCCGAACGGGAACTCCAGCGTCTGCGCCAGCGTCACCATCGACGGGTCGGCGGTCAGCAGCCCCAGGTAGATCCCGGCCCACACCAGTGCCGTCCGCAGCAGGAGCAGCAGCCCGAACGCGGCGACGGTCTCGGCCAGGCTGCCGTGCGGCTGCCAGCCGACGGCGAACCCGCAGCCGAGCAGCACCGCGAGGGCGAGGACCGCGTTCACCAGGTCCGCCGCCACCCGGCCGGTGAGCACCGCCGACGGCGCCATCGGCAGCGACCGGAACCGGTCGGTGACGCCCTTGGCGGCGTCGTCCAGCACCGCGATCATCGTGCCCGACAGGCCGAACGCCATCGTCATCGCGAACATCCCCGGCATCAGGAACTCGCGGTAGGACCCGCCGCCGGGCACGGTCATCCCGCCACCGAGCAGGTAGGCGAAGATCAGCACCATCAGGATCGGGAACGCCACCACCGTGGCCAGCCGGGCCGGCCGCCGCGCCAGCTGGGCGAGGTACCGCTGCGTGAGCGTCCAGCCGTCTTCCAGCGCCCACCTCATCGCGCCACCTCCGCCTTGCCGGTCAGCTCGAGGAACACTTCGTCCAGCGTCGGCCGCCGCAGGGCGACGTCGGCGACCGCGAGCTCGGCCGCGGCCAGCTCGCGCACGACGTCGGTGAGCACCGACGCCTCGTCCGGCGCGGGCGCGCTCACCCGCAGCTCTTCGGTGACCGGCTCGGCCCCGGTGACCCGGGCGAGCAACGCCGTCGCCGCGCCGACGACGTCCGGGTCGGTCAGCACCAGCTCGATCCGGGTCGCCCCGAGCGAGCCCTTCAGCTCGGCCGGGCTGCCTTCGGCGATCACGCGGCCGTGTTCCACCAGCGAGATGCGGTCGGCCAGCCGGTCGGCCTCCTCCAGGTACTGCGTGGTGAGCAGCACGGTCGTCCCGTCGGCGACCAGGGACCGCACCGCCCGCCAGACCTCGGTGCGGCTGCGCGGGTCCAGCCCGGTCGTCGGCTCGTCGAGGAACAGCACCCGGGGCGTGGCCAGCAACGACGCGGCCAGGTCCAGCCGCCGCCGCATCCCGCCGGAGTACGCCGAGACCGGCTTGGTGCCGGTGCCGGCGAGGCCGAACCGCTCGAGGAGGTCGTCGGCGCGCCGGGCGGCCTCGCGCCGGCCGAGGTGGTGCAGGCGGCCGAACAGCACAAGGTTCTGCCGGCCGGACAGCAGTTCGTCGACCGCGGCCTGCTGGCCGACCAGCCCGATCGCCGAGCGGACTTTCGCCGGTTCGGCGGCGACGTCGAACCCGGCCACCCGCGCCGTACCGCTGTCGTGGCGCAGCAACGTGGCCAGCACGCGGACCGCCGTCGTCTTGCCCGCGCCGTTGGGTCCCAGCAGGCCGTGCAGCGTGCCGGCCGGAACCGAAAGATCGAACCCATCGAGGGCGTACGCGTCGCCGTAGCGCTTGCGAAGGCCCTCGGCGTGGATCTGCGGAGTCATCCTGCCCCTTAACTCTGTACTGTGTACGAAGTAGAGCGTAACACAACTCTGTACAGTGTACGAAAATGCGATGGGCAGAATGAGCGGCGTGAGCACGGAGGAGAACGACAGCGGCGACCCGCGACGGGCGATCGAGCTGCTCTGGGGCGTCTCGGCGCCCCCGCGGCGCGGTCCGAAACCCAAGCTGACCACGGCCGACGTCGTGCGCACGGCCATCGCGCTGGCCGACGCCGACACGATCGACGCCGTCACCATCCGGCGCGTCGCCGAGCAGCTCGGTGTCTCCCCCATGTCGCTCTACACCTACGTGCCGGGCCGGGCCGAGCTGCTGGACCTGATGATCGACCACGCCCACGGCGAGCTGCCCGCTCCCGATCCGGGTCTCGGCTGGCGCGCCGCGTTGACGGCGATCGCCGACGCCCAGTGGGCGCTGTTCCACCGGCACCCCTGGCTGCTGCAGGTCACCACCAGCCGCTCGGCCCTGGGCCCGCACAGCTTCGCCAAGTACGAGCACGAGCTGCGCGCGGTCGAGGGCATCGGGCTCGACGACGTCGAGATGGACGCCGCCGTCGCGCTCGTCACCGGCCTGGTCCGGACCACCGCGCGCAGCTCGCTCGACGCCGCCCGCCTGGTGCGCACCAGCGGCCTGACCGACGCCCAGTGGTGGGAGCGCGCCGCGCCGGTGCTGGCCGGCATCCCGGCCGCCGACGCGTCCCACTACCCCCTGGCCTCACGGGTGGGCCAGGCCGCGGGCGAGGCCCACAACGCCGCGGAAGACCCGGCCTACACCTTCCGCTTCGGCCTCGCCCGGGTCCTCGACGGCATCGAAACCCTGGTGTCAGAGCGTCAGCGGTAGCGACGCCGGGCGCCAGGTGCCACCGTCGGGCGCGCGCGGCACGTCGTCGATGGCCAGCGCGAGATCCGGGAAGCGGGCGAACAGCGCCGAGAGCGCCACCTCCGTCTCCACCCGCGCGATCGACGCTCCCAGGCAGAAGTGCGGGCCGTGCGAGAACCCCAGCTGCGGCGCCCCCGAGCGCGTGACGTCGAGCCGGTCCGCGTCGGGGAACACGCGCGGGTCGCGGTCGGCGGCCACCATCGCGGCCGTCACCCGCTCGCCCGCGTGGATGACCTGCCCGTCGATTTCGACGTCCTCGCGCGCGAACCGTGGCGTGGTCAGCAGCTGCGGGCTGCAGAAGCGCATCAGCTCCTCGACCGCACCCGGCCACAGGCCCGGATCCGCGCGCAGGGCCGCGAGCTGGTCCGGGTGCCGCAGCAGGGCCTCCACGGCGTTCGCGATCAGGTTCACCGGCGTCTGACCGGCCAGCACGAGGTGCCAGACCAGGGTGACCAGCTCCGTGTCGGTCAGCCGGTCCTCGTCCTCGGCACGCACGAGGTCGCCGATGAGGTCGTCACCCGGTTCGGCCCGGCTGCGCGCCACCGCGTCCTGGGCACCCTCGATGATCGCCGGGATGGCGGCCGCGAAGTCCGGGCCCATGCCGCCGGCGATCGCGGCGCCGTACTCCCGCCAGCGCGGCCGGTCGGCGCCGGGGATGCCGGCCATTTCGCAGATGACGTCCATCGGCAGCGGCCGCGCGAAGTGCGGCACCAGGTCGACGACGCCGTCTTCGACGTGGCTCGGCAGCTCGTCGAGCAGCCGTTCGGTGAGGGCCGTCAGCCGCGGCCGCAGCTGCGCGGCGCGCTTGGGGGTGAACGCCGGTGCCACCAGCCGGCGCAGCCGCAGGTGCTCGGGCCCGTCCTGCTCGGCCATCGTCCGCATGTATGCCAGGCAGTGCTCCGGGATGCCAGGCGGCCTCATGAAGCTCTCCGCCCGGACCTCGAACCGCGGGTCGGCCAGCATCGCCCGGGCCTCGGTGTAGCGGGTCAGCGCCCAGAACGGGCCGAAGCCGGGGACGACGAGCTTGGCCAGCGCACCGGCCTCCCGTGCCTGGTCGTACGCGGTGAACGGGTCGGTCAGGACCTTCAGGTCGGTCAGGTCGATCTCGGGGGTCATCGGCCACTCCAGATGTTGATATCAGATGTTCTTATCATCTCAGTGGTCACGGTATCTTGATCCGCGACGTGGCGGCAAGGAGGACGATGGCCAGGCTCAGCAGGACCGAGACCCAGGAACGCAACCGCGCGAAGGTCCTCGCCGCCGCCCGCGACGAGTTCGCCGGACGCGGCTTCCGCGAGGCGAAGATCGACGTCATCGCCGAACGCGCCGAGCTCACCCGCGGCGCGGTCTACTCCAACTTCCCCGGCAAACGGGCCCTGTACTTCGCCGTCCTGGCCGACCTGGCCGAACGCGCGCCCCGGCCCGCCACCCCGCCGCCGGACCCGAGCGCGGCCGACGTCCTGGCCGCGTTCGCCCGCGCCTGGGTCGCCCGGCTCCCCCTGGCCACCGACAGCGACAGCGGCGACGCCCGCCTCGCCCGCGACCTGCTGCCCGAAATCCTCGCCGACGAACACACCCGGCTGCCGTTCGCGCAGCTCATGCGCGTCGACGCCATCCTGCTCGGACTCGCCCTGGAACGACTGCGCCCAGGACGGCGCCTGGTCCGCGTCGCCGAAGCCGCCCTCACCACGCTGCACGGCGCGAGCCAGCTCGCCGCCGCCGCGCCCGGCTTCGGCGAGCCGTTCCACATCGTCACCGCCTGCACCGCACTGCTCGACCTGGACCTCAGTGACGACTGGCCCGCGACCCCGCCGATCACGAGCCAGGCCCGGCCCGCCGACCAGCCGTGGACCCCGCCGCCGACGACCGACCTGCTCACCGGCCGGCCGTTCCGGCCCGGCGACGGCGTCGTCACGATCCTCGGCCTGCACCGCGCCGCCGCCTTCGAAGAGGCCGTGCGCGCCGGTGCCGACGTCACCGCCGTGCTCGTCACCAGCGACCCCGGCGAACTCGCCCCCTTGGCCCGGCTCACCCTCGCCGACCTGCGCGGATGCCTCGACCAGGCGATCGCGCCCCCGGCCCGGCCCCGGCTGCGGCTCGTCTGCGACACGACCGGCGAACTCGCCGCGGCCGCCGGGGTCACCGCGGTCAGCGACGCCACCGAGACCGCCGTCCGGGTCGAAGCCGGCCGGATCGTCGTGCGCGCCGAGGGGTACGGCGCCTGCCACGCCGCGGCTGTCGATCCCGGCCCCGGCCGTTCGTCGGGTGGGTGAACCGGCACCGACGGAAGGAGCGGCGGTGGACGTCGAGACCGCGGTCGCGGAGGCGTTCCGCGAAGAGTGGGGCCAGGTCGTGGCCACGCTCATCCGGATCACCGGCGACTGGGACCTCGCCGAGGAGTGCGCCCAGGAGGCGTTCGCCCTCGCCCTGCGCACCTGGCCCCGCGACGGCGTCCCGAACCGGCCCGGCGCCTGGCTGACCACCGCCGCCCGCAACCGCGCCACCGACCGGCTCCGCCGCGAGACCGCCGGCGCCGCCAAGCTCCGGGAGGCCGCCCTGATGCACGTCCCCGAAGACTCCCCGGCACCCGACGACGACAGCGGAGTCACCGACGACCGGCTGCGGCTCATCTTCACCTGCTGCCACCCCGCGCTGGCCACCGAAGCCCAGGTCGCGCTCGCGCTGCGCACACTGGCCGGGCTGTCCACCGCCGAGATCGCCCGCGCCTTCCTCGTGCCGGAAGCGACCATGTCCCAGCGGCTGGTGCGGGTCAAACGCAAGATCCGCAACGCCGGCATCCCGTACCGCGTCCCGCCCGCGCACCTGCTGCCCGAACGCACCGCCGCCGTCCTCGGGGTGCTGTACCTGACGTTCAACGAGGGCTACTCCGCCAGCGCCGGACCCGACCTGCTGCGCCCCGACCTCGCCGCCGAAGCGATCCGCCTCGCCCGCGTCCTCGCCCACCTGATGCCGGACGAACCCGAGGTCCTCGGCCTGCTCGCGCTGATGCTGCTGCAGCACGCCCGCCGCGCCACCCGGGCCGGCACCCACGGCGAGCTCGTTCCACTCGAAGAGCAGGACCGCACCCGGTGGGACGCCGGCGAAATCGCCGAAGGCACCCAGGTTCTGGAGACCGCGCTGCGCCGGCGGCACCCCGGGCCGTACCAGATCCAGGCCGCCATCGCCGCCTGCCACGCCACCGCCGAGACGCCCGGCGACACCGACTGGGCGCAGATCGCCGGCCTCTACGGCGAGCTGCGCAAGTACGTCCCCAGCGCCGTCGTCGAACTCAACCGGGCCGTCGCGATCGGGATGGCCGACGGCCCGCTCGCCGGGCTCGCGCTGCTCGACGAACTGCCCCTGGAGGGCTACCACCTGCTGCCCGCCACCCGCGCCGACTTCCTCCGCCGTCTCGGGCGGCACGCCGAAGCCGCCGACTGGTACGCCAAGGCCCGCGACCTCGCGCCCACCGACGCCGAGCGCGCCTACCTCAAGCGAAGGATCTCCGAAGTGGAGTCTGTCCCGGGCGGCCCCGTTCGTCGGTCGGGTGAACCCCGATCTTCGGAGGAGAGCCCATGACCACCCTCGCCGTCCCCGGCGCCACGATCACCTACGACGTCGCCGGCACCGGTCCCGTCCTGCTGCTGGTCCCCGGCGGCCCCGCCGACGCCGCCGTGTTCACCCACATCCGGCCGCTGCTGGCCGAAGACCACACCGTCGTCACCTACGACCCGCGCGGCCTCGGGCGCAGCCCCCTCGACGGCGAGCCGGGGGACGACATCATCCGCGAGCACGCCGACGACGTGCACCGCCTGCTCGCCGAAGTCGGCCCCGCGGACGTGTTCGCCAGCAGTGGCGGCGCCATCACGATGCTCGAGCACGTCCGGCGCCACCCCGGCGATGTCCGCACGGTCGTGCTGCACGAACCACCGGTCACCCGCTACCTGCCCCGGGAAGCACTCGACGGCCCCGACATCCCCGCGCTGTTTCGCGACCAAGGCCTCGGCGCGGCTTTCCCCGCGTTCATGGCGCTCGTGGGGGTCGACCCCGCGCCACCGCTCGACCCGCGCGGCGAAGGCAACTTCACCTACTTCTTCGGCCACCTGATGGCCGCCACCGGCGCCTACGACCCCGATCTCGACGCACTCCGGGCGACGTCCGCGCGGCTGGTCGTCGCCGTCGGCGAGAAGTCCGCCGGGTCGACGGCCCACGAAACCGGCCTCGGGCTCGCCACCGGCCTCGGCCTGACCGCCACGGAATTCCCGGGCGACCACGGCGGGTTCGCCACCGAACCGGCAGCCTTCGCCGCACGCCTGCGCGAAGTACTGGAAGGACGCTGACATGCGGTACCTGCTGATGATCGCCGGCGACGAGACCGCCGAGGACCACCAGTACGACGGGTGCGACGGCTGGGGCGAAGACCTGGCCCGCCGCGGCAAGATCCACGGCGGGAGTGGTCTGCGCCCGCCGTCGGAAGCCACCACGATCCGCGTCCGCGACGGCGAGGTGCTGCTCACCGACGGGCCGTTCACCGAGGCCAAGGAACAGATCGGCGGCTACGTCGTCCTCGAGTGCGACGACCTCGACGAAGCCGTCGAAATCGCGGCCAAGCACCCCGCCGCGACGTACGGCAGTATCGAGGTCCGCCCGATCTTCGTCCCGGAGGAGCCCTGATGCCGTCCATCGTGGACCGACCGGCCCAGCGGTACGTCGCCGAGCGCGCCACCCTCGGGATCGAGGAGTTCCCGCGCATCGCCGACCGGCTGCCGCCGCTCATCGGCACCCTCGCCGGCCACGGGCTCGTCCCGGCCGGGGCGCCGTTCTTCCGCTACCGCGTGCTGCACCCCGGGATGCGGTTCACCGTCGAGGCCGGCGTCCCGATCGAAGGCGACTTCACACCGGAGGAACCCGCCTTCATCGGGGAGCTGCCGGCCGGGAAGTACGTCCTCGAGACCTACGTCGGCGCCCCCGACGGCCTGGCCGCCGCCACCGCGGAGGTCCTGGCCTGGGGCGCCGACGAGGGCGTCACGTGGGACGTCACCGATGGCCCCGACGGCGAAGAGTGGGGTGGCCGCCTGGAAGTCCTGCGCACCAACCCCCGCGAAGTCCCCGACCCGAGCGAGTGGGTCACCGACCTGCTCTTCCGCCTCGCCTGACCCCGCCCAAAGTCCGTGAATGGCACATTGAGGGACTCTAAGTCCCTCAATGTGCCATTCACGGACCTTGCTGCTCAGCCGCGCTCGGAGAGCACAGCCGCCACCAAGCAGCCGAACCCGGCCGTGCTCACCACGGCGCGCAGGATGTTCCAGCGCACCCAGACCGTCTCGAAAGCCGCCCGCACCGCGGCGTAATCCTCACCGCCGCTCTCCAGCGCGTTGTTGAGCGGGATGTTCACCACTGCGGTGATCACGATCATCGCCAGCAGGAACACGAACCCCGCGATCACCCACGGCCGCGGACCGGGGTCGAGGAACATCGCCACGCCCGCCAGCAGCGGCGCGCCCAGGAACGTCAGCATGAAGACCGGGTTGACGATCGCGATGTTGATCCCGCGCATCGCCTCCACGAACGTCTTGTCGTCGCCGCGCCCGATCCCCGGCATCACCGAGCACGCGTAGGCGTAGAACAACCCGGCGATCAGGCCGGCCGCGACCAGCGCGGCCACCAGCACCACAGTCGGCATCGGTCTCCCCTTCCCCTTCACCGCGCCCAGACCCCGGCCGCCGCCGCGTCCCGCGCGAAGCCGGCGAAGTCCGTCGCCGGGCGCCCCAGCACCCGCTCGACGTCGTGGGTCACCGACTCGTTGCGGCCGTCGAGCACCCGCGCGAACAGCTCGGTCAGCGCCCCGGCCTCTTCCTCCGGCACGCCGAACCCGACCGCCGCGGCCGCGTACTCCTCCGCGGAAACCGGAACATAGCGGACATCCCGCCTCGACGCGGCCGAGATTTCCGCGGCGGCGTCGGCGAAACTCAGCAGCCGCGGCCCGGTCAGCTCGTACAACCGTCCCGTGTGGCCCGGCTCGGTCAGCACCTTCACCGCGACGTCGGCGATGTCGCGGACGTCGACGAACGGCTCGGTGACCGTGCCCGCCGGCAGCGCGATCTCCCCGCCGCGCACGGCGTCGTGCAGGAAGTGCTCGCTGAAGTTCTGCGCGAACCAGCTGCAGCGCAGGACCGTCCAGCCGGTACCGGCCGCCTGCACGATCCGTTCGCAGGTCTCGGCTTCCTCCTCGCCGCGCCCGGACAGCAGCACCAGGTGCCGAACCCCTTGTGTCACAGCCAGTTCGGCGAACGCGCGGATGTCGGCGGCCGCCTCGGGCACCACCAGATCGGGGTAGTACGTCAGGTAGACCGAGCCGACGTCGTCGAGCACCGGCGCCCAGGTCTCCCGGTCACGCCAGTCGAACGGCGGCGCCCCGCGCCGCGACGTGATCCGCACCGGCAGGCCGCGCTCCCGCAGCCGATCCGCCACGCGGCGCCCGGTCTTGCCGGTGCCGCCCACCACCAGGAAGGTCGTTGTCATGGCAGTGAGTCAACCGGCCTCCGGTGAGACTCTCCATAGTTCAAAGCCTCGATTGCATGTTCCATCGTCTACATTGATGCCATGGATCCGCTCGCCGCGCTCCTCGACGGCCCCCGCGCCCACGGTGCGTTCCTGCTGCGTTCGGTGCTCACCCCGCCGTGGTCCCTGCGCATCGAGGACCAGGCGCCGCTGACCGTCGTTTCGGTCGTGCGCGGCGAAGCGTGGATCGTCCCCGATGCCGGCGAGAGCGTCCTGCTGGGCGAAGGCGACGTCGCGATCGCCCGCGGCCCCGACCCGTACCTGGTCGCCGACCACCCGTCGACGCCGCCGCAGGCACTGATCCTGCCGGGCCAGGAGTGCCGCACCCCCGACGGCGGTCACCTCACCGAGTACGCCGACCTCGGCGTCCGCACGTGGGGCACCGGCGGCCCGGTCGTGCTGCTCACCGGCACCTACGGCATGGAAGGCGAGATCAGCAAGAAGCTCCTGGCTGCGCTGCCCACGCTGATCGTCCTGCGGGCGGCCGACTGGCCGACGCCGCTGGTCGGGCTGCTCGCCGGGGAGATCGGCCGGGACGTGCCCGGGCAGGAAGCCGTCCTCGACCGGCTGCTCGACCTGCTGCTGATCGCCGCGCTGCGCACGTGGTTCGACCGGCCCGACACCAGCGCGCCGGCCTGGTACCGCGCCCACGACGACCCGGTCGTCGGGCAGGCGCTGCGGCTGCTGCAGCACCAGCCCGCCGAGCCGTGGACGGTCGCGAAGCTCGCCGCCGACACCGGTGTCTCCCGAGCCGCGCTGGCCCGGCGCTTCGCCGCGACGGTCGGGGAGACGCCGATGGCCTACCTCGCCGGCTGGCGGCTCGCGCTCGCCGCGGACCTGCTGCGCCAGCAGCCGGACGCCACGATCGGCTCGGTCGCCCACCAGGTCGGCTACGGCAGCGCGTTCGCCCTCAGCGCGGCCTTCAAGCGCGAGTTCGGCGTCAGCCCCCAGCGGTACCGGACGGCGTGAACGGCACCGAACTGTGCTCGTGGACGATCTTCCAGCCGTCGTCGCCGCGGCGGAAACCGACGGTGGAGCGCACCCACATGTCCACCTCGGTGCCGTCGGTCATGGTGCCGCGGACCTGGAACAGGTAGTGCGCGAACCCGGCGTCGCCGTCGGCGACCACCTCGAGATCCTTGATCCGCAGGTCGATCGTGGAGCGGTAGGCCCCGAACCACTCCCGCAGCCGGTTCCGCTCGACGTCCTGGCCGGTGTCGCGCAACGGGCCGAGCGCGTCGAACAGCGTGACGTCCTCGGCGTACTGGGCCACCAGCGTCTCGATGTCCTTCGCCGCCACGGCGCCGACCCGGGATTCGACGAGCGCGGCGAGTGCGGCGGTCATCGGAGTGCCTCGCCCAGCCGGTCGAGCCAGTCGCCCGTGCCTTGCTCGCGCCACGCCGGTTCTTCGGCGCCGTCGAGGAAGGTGTCCTGCTCGGTCAGGACCAGGCGGGTGCCGTCGCCTTCACCGACCAGTTCGACCGTCGTGATCGAGACCGTGGCGAGCGTCTTGCCACCGGTCAGGGTCGTGGAGTAGACGATCCGCTGCTCCGGCACGATGTCGTGGTAGGTCGAGGCGACGGCCACCGGCGTGCCGTCCGGGCTCGTGGCGCCGACGGTTTCCCCGCCGCCGACGCGGAAGTCCAGCTCGTGCGTCCCGTCGGGGACGAACCAGCGCGCCTTGGCGGCCGGGTCCGCCCACGCGGCGAACACCCGGGCCGGCGGGACGGGGTAAGTGCGTTCCAGCGTGAACGTGCTGTGGATGACGGTCATGAGGTGGCCCCTTCCGACGTTCCGGGCGGCTCGGCCAGGAAGTCGCCGAGCCGGTCGAGCCTGCTTTCCCACGTGGTGCGCTGCCGGCCCAGCCAGTGCTCGCCGGCGCGCAGCATCTCCGGTTCGATCCGGCAGGTGCGGACGCGGCCGACCTTCTCCGACCGGACGATCCCGGCGGATTCGAGCACCTGCAGGTGCTGCACCACGGCGGCGAGCGACATGGTCAGCGGCTCGGCGAGCTCGCTGACCGACGCCGGCCCGCGCACCAGCCGCTCCACCAGTGCCCGCCGCGTCCGGTCGCCCAGGGCGCGGAACACCAGGTCCAGCTCATGGTCAAGCATGTACTTAAGTTATGCCTGCGCCCGTTAATAGTCAAGTAACTACTTAAGCATTGCCGCGACGTCCTCAGGCACGCTCACGTCGGCCTCCCGCAGGACGGCGAGCGTCCTGGCCAGCGCGCGCTCGGCGTTGTCGGCGCGACCTGCGCAGGCGCGGAGCTCGGCGCCGAGGTTCGTGGTGGTCTCGTGCATGGACCGGACGGTCTGCTCGTGCGCGGCCTGCACCTCCGCCAGCCGCCGGTCGCCGGCTGCCCGGGCCTGTTCGAGGGCCGCCTGATGGGCAGTTGCTGCCCGGGACAGCTCTTCACGGGCGGCATCGAGCCGTCCGGCCGCCGCTTCGGCACGAGCCTCGGCGGCCTCCGCGCGCGTCTCGGCCGCGTCGAGGCGCGCTGTTGTGGTTTCCGCACGGGCTTCAGCCGAGTCCGCGCGGGCCGCGGCGGCTTGACCACGTTCGCGTTCGTCGTCGAGGGCCCCGCGCGCGGCCGCGAGTTCGGCGGTCAGCGTGGCGATCACCGCGGCGCGCTCACCGGCCAGCGCGGCGGTGGCATCGGCCCGCTCGGCGACCCGTCCGAGTTCGTCCCGCACCGCGGCCAGCTGCCCTTCGGCGCGCTGTTGCTCCTGCATCGCGGCCCGCCGGGCGGCGCGGTCGTCGTCCCGTTCCCGCAGGGCCGCAGCCTTCTCTTTCTCGGCGTCGGCCGCGGTCCGCGTGGCCTCATCGGCAACGTCTCGCGCTTGGGCGGCTTCGGCTTCGGCGAGCCCGCGCCGGCGGCGGTCGTCGTCGGCCTCGGCCAAGGCCGCGTCCCGTTCGGCGAGTGCGGCGGCGGTGGTGGCTTCCAGCTGGTGCCGCAGGGTCGTCAGCGTCTCGACGAGCCCTCGCGCGGGCTCGAGCACCCGGTCGACCTGTCCGGCGAGCGCGGTGACGGCGGTGTCGTCCAGCTCGGTGTCGCTCTCCCGCAGCGACTCGGCGTCCGACAGGACAGCCTCGGCGTCGCGGCACGACAGGTTCCGCCGCCCCCAGGTTTTCCCGTCCTGGCAGAACCGGGCCCGGCTCCCTCGCCCCACCGCCGGTGGCAGCGGCGCCCCGCAGCGCCGGTACTCGCAAATCCGCGGCTGACCAGCATCTTCCGTCATGATCGAGAGTCTATCAAAGCTTCTAATCAGAACTAAAAGCAGCTGTTCAAAATCAGAAGAAAGTCAGAGGAGACTCTGGGTTCGGATAAGGTCACATATCCCAACCCAGAACACGGCAGAAGACCGAAGGGGCTTCGGGAGGCAGATTGGGGCCTCGAAAAACTAGGACCCCCTTGATGTCAACCGAGAGTTGACGCTGAGGCGCGCTTCCGTTCCAGCAAGGCCCTCTCGGCCGAGTTGCGCGTCAGCTCGATCGCCCTCGTGTACGCCGCCACCGCTTCCCCGGCCCGGCCGAGCCGGTCCAGCAGGTCCGCGCGGATCGCGTGGTACAGCGGGAACCGTGGGAGATCCAGGGCCTCGACCAGGGCCAACGCGGCGCCGGGACCGTCGACCTCGGCGACCGCCACCGCCCGGTTCAGCGCCACCACCGGCGTCGGCGTCACGGCCAGCAGCTGGTCGTAGAGGGCCTTGACCTGGGACCAGTCCGTGGGTGCGTCGCTGTGGACGGCCTGGATCGCCGCCTGGATCTGGTACGGGCCCGGCTGGTTGCGGCGCAGGCACCTGCGGACGATCTCCTGGCCCTCGGCGATCAGCTCCGCGTCCCACCGGGCGGGGTCCTGGTCGGCCAGCAGGACGAGGTCACCGGAAGCGCTCGTGCGGGTCGCGCGGCGCGCGTCGATCAGCAGCACCAGCGCCAGCAGGCCCCAGACCTCAGGTTCGTCGGGCATCAGCCCGGCGAGGACGCGGGCGAGCCGGATCGCCTCGTGGCACAGGTCGTCGCGGACCAGGTCCTCCCCCGCGCTCGCCGTGTAGCCCTCGTTGAAGATCAGGTACAGCACGCCGAGCACCGCGGACAGCCGCGACGGCAGGTCGGCGTCCTGCGGGACGCGGTACGGGATGCCCGCGTCCCGGATCTTGTTCTTCGCCCGGACGATCCGCTGGGCCATCGTGGGCTCGGCCACCAGGAACGCGCCGGCGATCTCCGCGGTGGTCAGGCCGCCGAGCAGGCGCAGGGTCAGCGCGACCTGGGTGGGGCGGGCCAGCGCGGGGTGGCAGCAGGTGAAGATCAGCCGGAGCCGTTCGTCGGGCACGGCGCCCTCCTCCACGGGTTCGGCTTCGGCGTGCAGCAGCGCGGCCTGGGCGTGCTTGTCCTCCCGGGCGGCTTCGCGGCGCAGGCGGTCGATGGCGCGGTTGCGGGCGGTGGTGATGATCCAGCCCGCCGGGCTCGGCGGCACTCCGGCGTCCGGCCACCGCCGGACCGCCTCGGCGAACGCGTCCTGCACGGCTTCCTCGGCGACGTCGATACTCCCGAAGACCTGCACGAGCACCGACACCGCGCGGCCGTACTCCGCGGCGAAGACGTCCTCGACGTTCATCCGGCGAAGGGCCGCACCTCGACCGGCAGCGGCGCGACGGCGTCGGCGAGCCGGCTGCCCCAGGCGAGCGCCGCGTCGAGGTCGGGCGCGGTGATGATCGTGAACCCGCCGAGGTGTTCCTTGCCTTCGGCGAAGGGACCGTCGGTGACGAGCGTGTCGCCGTCGCCGGCCCGCAGCACGGTGGCGCTGGACGGCGGGTGCAGCCCGCCGGCGAACACCCAGGCCCCGGCCGCCTTGAGGTCGGCGTTGAGGGCGTCGAGCTTCTTCATCACGCCGTCGAGCACCTCCGGCGGCGGGGTCGGCCCGTCGGGCTGGTAGATGCTGAGCAGGTACTGCTTCACGTCGGCTCCTTTCGCTGTCCCGCCCCTCATACGAACGGCGCACGGCCGGATCGACAGCGGTCCGGGGACCGATTCTGCGTGGACACCGCCGAAAGGATCAAGCCATGAGGATCAGACTCGTCAACGACCCGAAGCGGTGACCGACGCCCGGTTCCCGCCCGCGGAGATCGACATCCCGTAACCTCGGCGCGTGCCCGAGCTCGAACCGGTGACCGACGCCGCCCTCACCGCCGCGAGCCCGCAGGACCGGCTCGCGCTGCTCGACGAGGCCGCCGCCCGGCACGTCGACGAGCAGCGGCCGCCGAACACGCTCAAGGCCTACGCGCAGGACTGGCAGGTGTGGCAGGACTACACCGCCGAAGCCGGGATCCCGCCGCTGTCGGCGTCCATCGGCGCCCTGACCGGGTTCGTCGTCTGGCTCGAACGCGGCCGCACCCTGCGCCCGGACGAACGCGTCGTACCGGAGGTGCCGGAACGGGCCGCCCCGGCGGCGCCGTCGACGATCGAGCGGCGGCTCACCGGCGCGCTCGCCGGGCTGCGGCACCACAAGGTCGTCGTCGATCCCGAAGCGAGCCGCGCCGCGTGGCGGGCGTTGAAGGGGTACCGGCAGCGGCTGGCCCGCGAGGGGATCCAGCGCGGCCGCGGCAAGGCCACCATGGTCACCCTCACCGACCTGCGGGCGATGTCACGAGCCTGCCCGGACACCCTGTCCGGTGCCCGTGACCGCGCGATGCTGCTGATCGGCTTTCCCATCGCCGCACGGTGTTCCGACCTGGCTAACCTGCTGGTCACCGACGTCGAGCCGGTCGACGACCGGGGCCTGGCGGTGACCGTGCGGCACGGCAAGAGCACCGGCGACATGGTCGTCCCGCGGCGCGAGAACCCCGACACCGACCCGGTGCGGGCGTGGCACGCGTGGCGAGCGGGCGCCGGGATCACCGAAGGCCCCGCGTTCCGGCGGGTCGACCGGCACGGCAACGTCGGCGAGCCCGCGCTGAGCACGACGGGCGTCAACCAGATCCTCACCCGGGCCGGCGTCCGCGCGGGCCTGCCGTACCCGGTGACCGGGCACTCCCTGCGGTCCGGGTTCGCCACCGAGGCCCGCCGCGCCGGGGCCGACGACCTCGCGATCGCCGACCAGGGGCGCTGGGTGCGCGGCAGCCGCGCGCTGTACGAGTACATCCGCCGGGTCGACCAGTGGAACGACAACGCGGCGGGCGTGCTCGACCTCTGAGTCACGGCGTCCGCGTGGCGCCGACGACCTCGCCGTCGAGGCGGGCGAGCCAGCTGCCGCAGACGCAGCGCACGTAGTCGAGCCGAGGGGTGGCGGGCCGGGCCGCGGTCGCCGGCAGTTCGGCGAGCGGCCAGCCGCAGCGGGGGCAACGGTTTCCGTCCATGCCCCCGATCGTGGTGTAATGGCTTTGTGCACTTCAACCCTTACGGCGGTCCGGCCGCGCTCGTGGCCGCCGACCTGGTGAACGCCGGGTCGGCGAGCGAACTGCTGGACGGGATGGTCCGCAACGGCATGTCCATCGCGGCGCTGACCGGCGACGAAGCCACGCGGATCGGCGCGTGGGCGCACCGGCTGCGGCCGGTGTTCGCCGCCGGCCCCGAGGCACGCCCGGACCTGGTCAACGACCTGCTGGCCCGGGCGGCGTGCCGGCCGTACATCACCACCCACGACGGCAAACCGCCCCACCTGCACTACTCGGCCGAAGACGCCGGCCCGGTCGGCCGCGTCCGCGCCTACACCGCGGGCGGGCTCGCCCACCTCGTGTGCGAGGCCCCGGACCGCCTCGGCATCTGCGGCCGCGACGGCTGCGAAACGGCGTACGTCGACACCTCGCGCAACGGCCGCCGCCGGTTCTGCTCGACGCGCTGCGCGACCCGCGTCCACGTCGCCGACCACCGGGCCCGGCAGCTGACGGCCTAAGCGAAGACCTCGGCGAGCCACGTCTGCCAGGCGCGTTCCTCGGTTTGCGCGTCGACGGCGGCGAAGTGGTGCCGGCCGACGCCGATCCGCCAGCCGAAAGCGTTGCGGCCGTAGAAGCGGTAGAGCGCGTCCGTGGTCCGGACGCCGAGGAACTCCGGCGTCGCGTAGTCCACGACGCTCTCTTCGCCCCGGACCGCCAGCCGGTCCCCGACCCGGACGTCATCCGGGACGCCGAGCGCCTTCTCGAGCTTGGCGAAGCCGTCGGGCTCGGCGGACGACTCGGGCGCTTCGGTCATCGCGTAGGTGGCGCTGCGGCCGGGGAAGTGCGCGAGGTACTCCCCGAGCGAGTGGTAGTAGAACGCGGTGTGCTTGCGGCAGGCGTCGTAGTTGGTGTCCCAGTCATCGAGGAAGACGCCGCGGTGCACGAACTTCAAGTGCGTGGCGTCGCCGCGGGGTTCGAAGGCGTAGTCGAGCTGGTTGAACCAGCCGTCCTTCTCGCACCGGGTCGCGAAGTGTTCTCCGGGCTGCCAGACGGTGACCTCCCCGCCGTAGAAGGTCAGCCCGGTTTCGCGGCCGCCGACCCACGGCTCGTAGGAGATGGGCCACGACCAGCTCCCGGCCTCGACGGTGACGGCGCGCCAGCACTCTTCCGGCGTCCCGGCCAGGGTGCCCTCGAACCCCACCTCGAACTCTTTCGTCATGTCTGCCTCCTTGGCGGCCTCTTGCCATGACGTCATCCGGGGACGGCCGGATTCGACCGGTGCCGCGAAGCCCATGGGCGATGATCCTTCCGGGTGGCGCTTGCTTAGACTGCAGACATGAGCAAGCGCTTAGTGGCCATGGGGGACTCGTTCACCGAAGGCGTCGGGGACGACGATCCGGCCGCCCCGAACGGCGTGCGTGGGTGGGCCGACCGCGTCGCCGAGCAGCTCGCCGCGCGCGAGCCGGACTTCCGCTACGCCAACCTCGCCATCCGCGGCAAGCTGCTGCCGCAGGTGCTGGGCGAACAGCTCGAGCCGGGGCTCGCCCTGGACCCCGATCTCGTCTCCCTCTACGCCGGCGGCAACGACCTCATGCGGCCCAAGGTCGACATCGACGCGCTGCTGGTGGCCTACGAGACCGCGGTCGCGCGGATCCGGGCGACCGGCGCCCGGCTGATCCTGTTCACCGGGGTCGACGGCGTCGAGGACCCGCTGTTCCGCACCATCCGGGGCCGGGTGGCGATCTACAACGAGCTCGTGCGCGGCATCGCGGCCCGCCACGACGCGCTGCTGGTGGATCTCTGGTCGATGCGGCAGCTGTGCGACCGCCGGTTCTGGGCGCCGGACCGGCTGCACCTCAACGCGCTCGGGCACACCGAGGTCGCCATCGAGGTCCTGCGGGTCCTCGGTGTCGAACACCCGCTGACGAGCCCGGAACCGGCGCCGCGCGAAGTGCTGAGCCCCGCCGCGCGCCGCAGCCAGAACCTGCAGTGGGCTCGGGAACACGCGCTGCCGTGGGTGCGGCGCCGGGTGAAGGGCGAGTCGTCCGGGGACGCCATGGCCCCGAAGCGGCCGACGCTGGAGCCGTTCGGCTCAGCGTCGCTCCCCCGCTGACGGCCGGAGGCCGTCGAAGAGGATCGTCACGGCCCGCTCGCGCAGCCGCGTGTCCGGGCCGGCGTACTCGGCGGCCTTCGCCACGCCGATGATGATCGTGATCAGCTCACCCGGGACGAGGTCCTCGCGGACCGCGCCCGCGGCCTGGGCCCGGGACAGGAGCACCCCGAGCGCGTCGAGCAGCCGGGCGCCGATCTCGGACTTCGCCTTCGGCACGCTCACCCCGGCGGCGGTGAGCGCCTCGAAGTAGGCGTTCTTCGCGCTGGACATCTCGATCCAGCCGGCGAGGAAGGTGAAGAACGCGGCGCCCGGGTCCGCGGAGTCGGCCGCCACGACGGCTTCGGCCTCGTCGGCGAACCGGTGCAGGCGGGCGACCAGCACGGCCTCGAGGAGGGCTTCCTTCGTCGGGAAGTGCCGGAACACGGTGCCGATGCCGACCCCGGCCGCGCGGGCGACCTCTTCGGTGGGCGCCCCGGTGCCCTTGGCGGCGAACACGCTCTCGGCCGCTTCCAGCACGCGCGCCCGGTTGCGCCGGGCGTCGGCGCGCAGGGGTTTCGTCTCGGCGGGGGTCACCTCACGATCGTAACGGGGCGGTGTCCGGCAGTGCGTCCAGCAACCGGGCCAGTGCGCGCGGTACGTGGGAGCGCCAACCGCCGCCCATGATCCGCCGGGAGACGCGCTCGAACTCGTCGTCCGGGTCGAAGCCGGTGTGGCTGAGGAAGAGCCGGGTGCCGGTGCCCTCCGGTTCCAGCCGCCAGGTGACCGTCCACCGCGGACCCCAGCGGATGCTGAGCCTGCGTTCGGGCTCGACCTCCAGGACCTCACACGCCACCGGCCCGCCGGCGAACCCGGCCGCGGGCACCGGCTCGGCCAGCAGCCGGAACCGGTGTCCCACCACGGGTTTGATGTCGTTGGGCATGCCGATCCAGCGTTCCAGGAGGTCCGGCTCGGTCAGCGCGCGCCAGACCTTGCGGCCCGGGTGGGCGAGGAACTGGTCGACGTGGATCGCGGTCGGGTCGTCGCCGGTCACAGGTCCTCCTCCTCGTCGAGCAGGTCACGCAGGTTGGCGAGCTTGGTGCGCCAGAACCGCTCGTAGGGCGTGAGCCAGTCGGCGACCTCTTCGAGCGGGGCCGCGTCGAGACGGTAGACGCGGTTGCGGCCCTGCCGCTGCTCGGTGACCAGGCCCGCCTCCCGAAGCACCCGAAGGTGTTCCGACAGGCTGGGTCGGGCCATCTCGAACCGTTCGGCGATCGACCCCGCGGCCATCGGGCCGTCCAGCAGCAGCCGCAGGACCTCCCGCCGCGCCGGGCTGGCCAGCGCGGCGAAGACGTCGTCGTTGACCGGCATCAGTTCGGGACGTTGCCGAAGTCCGACGGCTGCAACAGGCCGAGCGTGTGGCCGTCGAGGTCCTTGAAGGACGTCGCACGCCCCCACGGCCGTTCCTCCGGCTCGGCCACCTCGACGCCGGCGGCCCGCAGCGCGGCGACGTCGGCGTCGAGGTCGGTGGTCTGCAGCTGGAAGTGCCGCGGACCCGGCTCGATCCCGGCGACCTGCTGGTCGGTCAGCACCACGCCCGTCTTCGCGCCCTTCGGAGCGACCATCACGAACCGGCCACCTTCGGGCGTGCGGCGGTCGACGAGCGCTTCGAAGCCGAGCTTGCCGACGTAGAAGTCCCGCGCGCGGGCGTGGTCGGCGACGGGCAGGGTCAGGAACTGCACGTGGGTGATCGTCATGCCTGCAACAATACGTAGGAGATATCCTACATGTCAACGGGGCTGCCGAACCACCGTTCGAGCGCCGACCGCAGCGCCTTCCGGTCGGTGTCGTCGGGCTCGGCGGCGCTGGTCGCCCAGGCGACGTAGCCGTCGGGGCGGACGAGCAACGCGGTCGCGTCCCCCTCCGCCCGGCCCGTGACGAGGTCGACGCGGTCGGTCCAGCCGTGCAGCTCGTCGTGCAGCGAGCCGGTGAAGTCCAGCAGCAGCGGCCGGCCGGTCCGGGTGAGCTCGGCGAGCCGCGTTCCGTCGTCCAGCACCAGGTCCGGGGCCCACCGGCCGTCGAGAGGGTGGTCGGTGCCCGGCTCGTACCGGACGTCCGCGCCGGACATCAGATCGGCGATGTGGGCGACGGCGTCCGGCAGCCGCAGCAGTTCGCCGAACAGCTTTCGCAGCGCCGTGACATCGGCGCCCGGCGAGATCAGCGCGGACTGGGCCTGGGTGTGCATGACGACGCGCTCGGCGACCGGGCGGCGTTCGCTCTCGTAGGTGTCGAGCAGGCCGGCCGGCGCCCAGCCGTGCAGCTCGGCGGCGAGCTTCCAGCCGAGGGCGACCGCATCCTGCAGGCCGAGGTTCAAGCCGGGCCCGCCGATCGCGGAGTGGACGTGCGCCGCGTCGCCGACCAGCAGCACCCGGCCGTCGCGGAACCGGTCGGCCAGCCGGGTGTTGCGGCCGCGCAGCCGCCGCAGCAGGTGCGGTCCCTCGCCCTCGGGCGGCCCGATCGGCAGGGCGAAGCCGAGCACTCGCGTGATGCTCGCGCGCTGGTCGTCGAGGGTCATCGGGGGCTCGTCGCTGCCTTCCTCGCCGTCCGTCCATTCCATCGTGGTGACGAGGGGGCCGGCGGGGAACGGCGCGTAGACGAAGAGCCCGGTTTCGGTGCGGTAGTGGAAGAACGGCGGGATCACGCCGTGCCCGGGCACGCTCAGCCCACCGGACTCGGCGTCCACGAACTCCGCGGGGACGGTGGCGTTCGCGGTGAGGGAAAGGGTGCGGTCCTCGGTGACGCCGGGGAAGCCGATGCCGGTCAGCTTGCGCGTGATGCTGCGGCCGCCGTCGGCGCCGACGAGGTACCGGGTGGTGAGCCGGCCCGGTCCGGCCGGGCCGGTGAAGTCGATGGTGACGGCGTCGGCGTCCTGGGTCAGGCCGGTGAGCTCGTGGCCGCGGCGGATCTCGACACCGAGTTCCGCCGCGCGGTCGGCGAGCATCGCCGCGACGCGCCGCTGCGGCACGCCGAGGATGTTCAGCGTGTTGTGGCCGGGAAGGGTCAGGTCGAGGCGCATCCCCCCGAAGACGAACGCGGGGGCCGGCGGGCCGATCGGGCCGGCCAGGCGGTCGTGCAGCCCGCGGCGGTCGAGGAGCCGGACGACTTGCCCGACCAGGCCGTTCGCGCGGTTCTCCTCGGTCGGCTCGGGCAGCCGCTCCAGCACCAGCGGGCGGATGCCGGCGAGGGCGAGTTCGCAGGCGAGCATCAGGCCGTTGGGCCCGGCGCCCGCGATGACGACGTCTTCCATGGCAGGAACTCCTTGGCGTGAAAGGGAAAAGGGCATGACGAACCAGCCCGGCGCCCCCGGCCGGGCATGGGTGGAGCGGGGTCAGCGCGGTTCGGGCAGACCGGCGGCGAGCCGGCCGAAGACGTCCCGCAGCAGGTCTTCCATCGACTGCGGACGGTCGGCCAGGAGCCACTGCCGCATGACGGTGTTGAGCGCGGCACCGACGACGCCCGCGACGAGCCGCGGGTAGACGTCCGTGGCCGCGTCGGTGCCGGTGCGTTCGGCGACGACGAGCGCGATCTCGGTTTCGGCCGCCGCGCCCGCCTTCTGGGACTCGCCCTGCAGAGCGGGTTCCGCGACCATCAGCCGCAGGCCTTCGACCCACGACGGCTCCGGCGGCCGCCCTTCGGTCACCGGCTCGCCGAGGGCGAACCCGGCCAGCGCGGCCTCGGCGATGGCCGTCCAGATCGGCTCGCCCGCCGGGCGCTGCCGCAGCGCCTCGGCGATCGCGCGGGCCCGGTCGTGGTGACGGGCGACGATGGCTTCGCCCTTGCTGCCGAAGTAGTTGCTGAACGTCCGGGTGGAGACCCCGGCTTCGGCGGCGATGTCTTCGACCCGGACGTTGTCGTAGCCGCGTTCCACCGTGAGCCGGATAGCCGCCCAGCTCAGCGCGATGCGCGTCTCGTGCTTCTTGCGCTCACGCAGTCCTTTGGCGTCCATGAGACCACCGTAGCGGAACTTGCCGAATCTGCAAAGTTGCAGATTCGGCACTTTGTTCATCACCGACCGGACGAGATGCCGGCCATCGATCGCCGAAACCGTCGACGGGCGTCACACTGTTGTGTGACATCGGTCACCGGAGGTGTTGCGAGATGGTGTTGGGCGACAACAGCGTCACTCACAAGGCGGAACCGGACAGCAAGTCCGGGAAGGTGCAAGTACGGCGTGCGGCGCTGGCGAGCGCGATCGGCACGACCATCGAGTGGTACGACTTCTTCCTCTACAACACCGCGGCGGCGCTGGTCTTCCCGCACCTGTTCTTCCCCGCGTCGAGCGCCTACGCGGGGGCGATGCAGTCCTTCGCGACCTACGCGGTGGGCTTCGCCGCCCGCCCGGTCGGCGCCGCGATCTTCGGGCACTGGGGCGACCGGATCGGCCGCAAGGCCACGTTGATCGTCACGCTGCTGCTGATGGGCATCTCCTCCGGCGTCGTCGGGATGCTGCCCGGGACGGCGGCGATCGGGTTCGCCGCGCCGCTGATCCTGGTGCTGCTGCGGCTGGTCCAGGGCATCGCCATCGGCGGTGAGTGGAGCGGCTCGGTCCTGCTCGCGATGGAGTGGGGCGACCAGCGCAAACGCGGGCTGCTGGGCAGTTTCGCGCAGATCGGCGTCCCGGTCGGGCTGGTGCTGGGCACGGGCGGCATGACGCTGCTGTCGGCGATCCTGTCCCCCGCCGCGTTCGACTCCTGGGGCTGGCGGCTGCCGTTCCTGGCCAGCCTGATCCTGGTCGCGGTCGGCCTGGTGATCCGGCTGAAGATCCTCGAGACGCCGATGTTCGCGAAGCTGATCGAGAGCCGGCAGACCGCGCGGACGCCGGTGCTCGACGCGATCCGCCACCACTGGCGCGAGATCCTGCTCTCGTCCGGGGTGCGCTTCAGCGAGCAGATGCCGTTCTACCTGTTCACCAGCTACGTGCTGATCTACGTCGTGTCGCGGCACGAGTTCAGCAAGACGTTCGTGCTCAACGCGGTCCTCGTCGGCGCCGCGTGCGAGCTGGCGTTGATCCCGTTCTTCTCCACGCTGTCCGACCGGATCGGCCGCAAACGGGTGTACCTCGCCGGGGCGGTGTTCACCGGCGTGATCGCCTTCCCGTACTTCACGATCCTGGCGCACGGCAACCACGCGCTGGTGTTCGTCGCGGTCGTCGTGTCGTTCATCCCGCACGCGCTGCAGTACGGCCCGCAGGCGGCGTTGATCGGCGAGAGCTTCCCGACGCACCTGCGATACGGCGGAGCGGGGCTGGGCTACCAGCTGGCCTCGGTGTTCGCGGGCGGGCCGGCGCCGCTGCTGGCGACGTGGCTGCTGCACGCGACCGGGACGCCGTACTCGATTTCGGGCTACATCATCCTGTCGGCGGTGGTCACCGTCGTGTGCGTGACCTTGCTGAAGGACCGCTCGAAGGCCGACATCGACGACGTCACCGTGTACCAGCGCACCTGAGGCGAAACGCCGTGAAGGCCTCCTTACCGGCCATAAGAGCCGGTAAGGAGGCCTTCACGGACCAACGCGGAAAGCAGGGTCAGCGGCGCGGGCCCTGGGGGCCGCCGAACGGGGGCTGCTGCGGGAACGGCCCGCTGCCCGGGTTCTGCGGTCCGCCGAACTGACCCGGCGGCGGGGACTGCGGCGGCTGGCCCTGGTACTGGCCGCCCGGGGGCGGCCCGGCCGGGGACTGCGGCTGCGGCAGCGGCTGGCCGCTCTGCGGCGTCGGCGGCTGCTGCGGCGCCGGCGTGACCTCGGTGCCCCGCTCCTCGTCCGCCGGCTCCACCTCGGGCAGCTGCACCTGCTGCTGGACCGGACGCGGGATCGCCGGTCGCGCGGGCGGCGCCGAGGGGGTGCCGAGGGCCGGGACCTCCTGGCGTGCCACGGCTTCCGCGGCCGCGACGGCCTCGGCGACCTTCGGGTCGCTCTTCGTCTCGAACCAGCTGGCGACCTCTTCGTCCTCGAGCTCGGGCTTGTCCGGGACGTCGTCGTCCTTCGGCGGCTCGTAGCGGAAGACGCCGTCGTCGCCAGGGGCGCCGAGCGCGCGGGCGAAGCCTTCGAGGGCCTTGCCGTAGTCGCTCGGGATCATCCAGACCTTGTTCGCGTCGCCCTGCGCCATCTGCGGCAGCGTCTGCAGGTACTGGTAGGCCAGCACCTCCGGCGTCGGGCGGCCGGCCTTGATCGCGGCGAACACCTTCTCGATCGCCTTCGCCTGGCCCTGCGCCTGCAGGTACCGCGCGGCGCGCTCACCCTGCGCCCGCAGGATGCGGGACTGCCGCTCCGCCTCGGCGGCGAGGATGGTGGCCTGGCGGGCACCTTCGGCGGAGAGGATCTGGCTCTGCTTCTGGCCTTCCGCGGTCTTGATCGCGGACTCCCGCTGACCCTCGGCGGTCAGGATCATGGCGCGCTTCTCACGGTCGGCGCGCATCTGCTTCTCCATCGAGTCCTGGATGGAGGGCGGCGGGTCGATCGCCTTGAGCTCGACGCGGCCGACGCGGATGCCCCAGCGGCCGGTCGCCTCGTCGAGCACGCCGCGCAGCTGCGTGTTGATCGAGTCGCGCGAGGTCAGTGTCTGCTCGAGGCTCATGCCACCGACCACGTTGCGCAGGGTGGTGGTGGTCAGCTGCTCGACACCGACGATGTAGTTCGAGATCTCGTAGACCGCGGCGCGGGAGTCGGTGACCTGGAAGTACACGACGGTGTCGATCGACACCGTCAGGTTGTCCTCGGTGATGACCGGCTGCGGCGGGAACGAGACGACCTGCTCGCGCAGGTCGATCCGGGCACGCACCTTGTCCAGGAACGGCACCAGGAAGGTCAGGCCCGGCGACGCCACCGTGCGGAACCGGCCCAGCCGCTCGATCACCGCCGACTGCGCCTGCGGCACGACCATGATCGCCTTGGCTACCGTGATGATCACGAAGAGAGCCAGTAAGACGACCACGACGATCGCTACTGTGGTGGTCAAGAGATCTTCCCCTTACCTAGTACCATTCTTGCGCGGTTGACGGTGTTCCGGGCGCCTCGGGCGGGCTCACCGCGAGCTTCAGCTCCTTCGCGGCGACGCCCCAGCGGCCGGTGGTGTCGTGCAGGACCGTCCACACTGTACGGTGCAGGTCCCCCGGTGCGGTGACGGCGCGCTCGGCCGTGGTCAGGCTCGCTTCCTGCCGCAGCGCCGTGGTGGTCAGCTGTTCGATCGCGATCGCCGGGTTGGCGATTTCGTAGGTCGCCAGCTTCGGGTCGGTGACGGCGAAGACGACTTCGAATCCGATGTGGACTTCCCGTCCGTCGCCGGCCTCGATGACCCGGGGTGGTGCGGACAGGATCTGGTCGCCGAGGTCGACGCGCGCCCGGACGGTGTCGGCGAACGGCATCACGAAGTGCCGGCCGGGGCCGAGCACGGCTCGGAACCGCCCGCCGCGTTCGATCACCGCGGCCCGGCCTTCGGGGACGACGACGAGCCCCAGGCTCACGGCTCGGCCGACACGACGGCGGTGGCACCCGAGATCTCGACGACCGTGACGGACGTGCCGGGCTTGATCGGCTCGTGGTGCTCCGAGAGGCTGCGCGCGGACCAGACGTCGCCGGCCAGCTTCACCTGCCCGGACTCGAAGTCCACTGTGGACAAGACAACGGCGCGGGCGCCGATGAGGGCCTCGGTGCCGGTGCGGTGGCCGGTGCCGGCGAGGAAGCGCCGCTTCAGCGCGGGCCGGACCAGCACGAGCATCCCGACCGAGGCGACGGCGAACACGGCGACGTCGATGAAGAGGTTCCCGGTGAGCACGTCGGCTCCGGCGCCGAACAGCGCGCCGACGCCCAGCATGATCAGCACGAAGTCGCCGGAGACGACTTCCGCGATCATCAGGGCGATGCCGACGATCAACCAGACCACTGCCCATGCCATGGCTCAATGCTCTCAGATCGCGCCGGTTCGCACCGGTGCAGTGACTCGACGTGACCTACGCGTAACCTTGGGCAAATCGGACATTCAGCCCTCTTCCGTCGGTTCGGTGACGAAGTCGATGAGCCGTTCCACGGCCCCGATGAGCGGGGTCTCGAGGTCGCGGAAACTGCTCACCCCGCTCAGGACACGTTGCCAGCCTTCGAAAGGTTGCCCCCAGCCCAGCGCGTCGCAGATCCCCTGCTTCCACTCGGTGCCGCGCGGGATCTTCGGCCACGCCTCGATCCCGACCGCCCCGGGCCGCACGGCCTCCCAGACGTCGATGTACGGGTGCCCGGTGACCAGCACGTTCTCGTCGCGGACGCCCTCGACGAGCCGGGACTCCTTGCTGCCGGGCACGAGGTGGTCGACGAGCACGCCGAGGCGGCGGCCGGGTCCGGTGCCGAACTCGGCGATCCGGTCGGCCAGCACGTCGACGCCGTCCAGCGGCTCCACGACGACGCCTTCGACGCGCAGGTCGTGACCCCAGACGCGTTCGACCAGCTCGGCGTCGTGCTTGCCCTCGACCCAGATGCGCGAGTCGCGGGCGACGCGGGCCTGCAGGCCCTGCACCTTCACCGAGCCGGACGCGGAGACCTGCTTGACCGGCGCCTTCACCGCCTTGACCGGCACCAGCGTGACCGGTTTGCCTTCGAGCAGGAAGCCGGCGGGGGCGAGCGGGAACACGCGGTGGCGGCCCTTGGCGTCCTCGAGCACGACGTTCCCGTACTCGATCTTCACCACCGCACCGCAGTAGCCGCTGGCCGGGTCTTCGACCACGAGACCGGGCTCGGCGGGGACCTCCGGCACCTTCTTGCGGCGCGGGCCGGCGAGCACGTCGTCATAGGAATGGGAGCGCACGACCAGCGAAGGTAGTGGGCGCGGCGACCCGGGTGGGTGACGCCACGCCGGTCAGCGCGCCAACTCCAGGACGGCGTCGGTGAACGGCGTCGGTTCACCGCGGCGCAGCGGCGACAGCGCGACCAGCGGGGCCATCGCGACGCACCAGGCGCGGACGCGCTCGGCGTCGAAGTCCGCCACGTGCGGGCCGAGAGCCTCGAGCCCGTCGTCGATGGTGCCGCCCTCGGCGACGGGGACGAACATCCAGTCGACGGCGTCGAGTGCCGGGTCGCCGAAGCCGGCGCGCGGGTCGATGGCCACGATGCCGCGGCCCGGTCCGGCGTCGAGGACGTTGGCCGGGTGCAGGTCGCCGTGCAGGAGCGCGGTCGGTCCGCTGGTGGCGAGCGCCATGGCCCGTTCGCGGCCCTTCGCCAGGACCTCGGCGCTCAGGTGCGCGGCGGCCCGGGACTCGCGGCGGCGGCGTTCGGAGAGGGTGAAGATGAAGTCGATGCCCGTCGCCAGCTGACCGAAGGGACCGGTGGGCTCGACGGAGTGCAGCTGGTCGAGCAGGTCGCCGACCTCGGCCCACGGGACTTCGCGGTCGGTGAGCTGTGTGCCCGGGACCAGGCCTTCGAGCAGGATCGCGTTCGCGTCGAGGTCGGTGTCGAGGACGTCGACCACGCGGGAGCAGCCGGCCCAGGCTTCGAGCGCGGCCGCTTCGGACCGCGCGACGGTGGCGTCGGGGGTGAGCTTGAGGACCCGCGGCTCACCGCCGGGACCGGCGCACAGCAGCGTGCGGCCGGTGTTGCCGGGCCGGGCCTCGCGGACCTCGAGATCCCACTTGGCCGTCAGGCGGGCGACCAGCTCCGGGAGGGCGTCACACCAGGGTTCGGCCAGTTCCGCGCCGAAGCGGTCGATCAGCCGCGCGCGGGCGGCGGGGTCGATCAGAACAGGGGCCACGGGATGGCACGCCAGTCGTCGCCGGGTTCCGGGAAGATGCCTTCGGTCAGCAGCAGGTCGGTGCGTTCGGCGAGAGCCCGGATCTCGAACCTGGTGATGTGCTCGGCGAGGGTCTTGCCGAGGCCGCCGTCGATCTCCGAACGCAGCTTGCGCAGCTTCTCGACGGTGTCCGGCGGCACCGGCTCGCCGATCCAGCCCCACAGGACGGTCCGCAGCTTCGGGTCGGTGTGCAGGCAGATGCCGTGGTCGACGCCGTAGACGCGGCCGTCGAGGCCGGGCAGCAGGTGCCCGCCCTTGCGGTCGGTGTTGTTGACGACGATGTCGAGCACCGCGAGGTCACGCAGCCCGGGGTGGTCGGCGTGGGCCAGCACCGCGGGTTCGCCGAGCCGGTCGTGGGCGTGCAGCACGACGCGCCAGTCTTCAGGGAGGTCTTCGGGGGCGCGGACTTCGACGAGGTCGTCCTCGGTCGTCTCGATCCACAGCTGGACCATACCGGGGCCGAACGGCCCGTCGCGCAGCACGGTCGGCGGGATCGCGCCGATGCCGGCCGCCTCGCTGATGATGGCGGTCGCGACTTCGCGCCCGGCGAGGGTGCCGTCGGGGAAGTCCCACAGCGGCCGCTCCCCCGACACCGGCTTGTACACGACGCGGCCGGTGACGCCGTCGAGCTCGATGGCGCAGAAGAGCGTGACGTTGGAGGCGTCGACGAGCCGTCCCTCGACGTCGATGCGGCCGTGCGTGACGAGCTCCCGGGACGCCGGGTCGGCCGGATCCGGCTGTTCCGCCGGCGTGTCGGCCATGGTCAGTCTTCGTCCGCGTCGGTTTCGCGCCGGTAGCCGTTCTGCCGGGGGCAGATGTGCCCGGTCGGGTCGAGCGGCTCCCCGCACAGCGGGCACGGCTTGCGCCCGGCGTTGACGACGCGGTCGGCCCGCTCGGCGAAGGCGCGGGCGGCGGCCGGGGTGAGGAACACGCGGACGGCGTCCGGGCCCTCCTCGGTGTCGTCGAGCACGACCGTCTCGTCGACTTCGCCCTCGGTGATGGCGAGCAGCTCGATGACGACGGCGCTGCTGTCGGCGTCCCAGCCGAGGCCCATGGTGCCGACGCGGAACTCCTCCTCGACCGGCACGGTGAGGGGGTCGACGTCGAGGAGGTCGTCGGGGACGTCGTCGGGCACGTCGGCACCGAAGCGGCTGGCGACTTCCTCGAGCAGGGAGCTGAGGCGCTCCGCGAGGACGACGACCTGCTGTTTTTCGATGGTGACGCTGATGGTGCGCACGTCCTCGGACGCCTGGAGGTAGAACGTGCGGTCGCCGGGCTCGCCGACGGTGCCGGCGACGAACCGATCCGGCTGGCGGAAGACGTGGATTACGCGAGACATAGCACTGACGACCCTAGGCCACGGGCGCATGATCGGCATCCGCCGCCCCACCTTCGCGGGCCGCTAGCCTCTGGGGGTGTCTCGGATCTCCCCGTACGGAACCTGGTCCTCGCCCATCACCGCCGCCGAGGTGGCCGCCGCCGGTGGCGGCCCGCAGTGGCTCGACGTCGTCGGGGACGAGGTGTGGTGGGCCGAGGCGCGGCCCGGTGAGCAGGGACGGGTCGCCCTGGTGCGGGCGGTGCCGGGCGGCACGGAGGACGTGCTGCCGGCGCCGTGGAACGTCCGCAACCGGCTGCACGAGTACGGCGGGCGGCCGTGGGCCGTCGCCGACGGTGTGGTCGTGTTCACGCACTGGGCCGATCAGCGCGTTTACGCGGTGAGCGAAACCGGAGTCGTGCCGCTCACACCGGCGCCCGCGGAGCCCCAGAGCGTCCGGTACGGCGACCTGCGGGCCGGGCCGCCCGGCGAGGTGTTCGTGGTGCGCGAACGCAGTGTCGGCCCGCGCCCCACCGACGTCGAGCGCGAGCTGGTGGCGATCGCTCTCGGCGACGGCTCGGAGCGGGTGCTGGCCGCGAGCCACCACTTCCTGACCGTGCCGAAGCTGTCGCCGGACGGGCGGCACGCGGCGTGGTTCGGCTGGGACCACCCGGCGATGCCGTGGGACGGGACCGAGCTGTGCGTGGCCGAGGTGGCCGGCGACGGGTCGTTCGGGCCGCACCGGGTGCTGGCCGGCGGTACCGGCGTCTCGGTGTGCCAGGTCGAGTGGGAGACGCCGGAGACGCTGCTGGCGCTGCTCGACCCGGACGGCTGGTGGAACCTGCACCGGGCCGGGCTCGACGGGTCGCTGACGAACCTCGCGCCGGTCGAGCGGGAGCTGGGCGGGCCGCTGTGGAAAGCGGGTTCGCGGTGGTTCGTCCCGCTCGGCGGCGGGCGGCACGCGGTGCTGGTGTCGGGCCGGCTGGCCGTGCTCGACGAGGCGGACGGCTCGGTGACGCCGGTGGCCGGGGAGCTGACGGCGTGGTCTTCGACGGGGCTCGCGGCCTTCCGTGGCGGGGTCGCCGGGGTCGCGGGCGGCCCGGTCCGCGAAGCCGCGGTCGTGCACGTCTCCCTCGAGGGCGGGGTGATTGACCTGACGCCCCAGCCGGATTTGCCGTCGGCGTTCCTGCCGGTGCCGGAGGAGCGGGTGTTCACGACGGCGGCGGGCGAAACGGTGCCGGTGGTGCTGTACCGGCCGGCGAACCCGGACTTCGAGGCCCCTGAGGGTGAGCTGCCGCCGCTGGTGGTGCACGTCCACGGCGGGCCGACCGGGCAGTACCTGCCGATGCTCGATCTGGAGCTGGCGTACTTCAGCAGCCGGGGCATCGCGGTGGCGGCGGTGAACTACGGCGGGTCGACCGGCTTCGGGCGGGCCTATCGGGAGCGGCTGCGCGAGCAGTGGGGCGTGGTGGACGTCGCGGACTGCGTCGCGGTGGCCGAGGCGCTGGTGGCGGCCGGGCTGGCCGACGGCGAGCGGCTGGCGATCCGCGGCGGCAGCGCGGGCGGGTTCACCGCGGCGGCGTCGCTGACCACCACGAAGACCTACCGGGCGGGCACGGTGATGTACCCGGTGCTCGACCTGGCCGGGTGGACCGGCTCCGAAGGCGACACGCACGACTTCGAGTCGCGGTACCTGGACGGGCTGGTCGGCCCGCTGCCGGAGACGCGGCAGCGCTACGTCGAACGTTCGCCGCTGGCCAACGCCGCGACGCTGGCCGGGCCGGTGCTGTTCCAGCAGGGACTGGAGGACCGGATCTGCCCGCCGGAGCAGGCCGACCGGTTCGTGGCGGGGCTCGCCGGGCGCGGGATCCCTTACGCGTACCAGCGGTTCCCCGGGGAGCAGCACGGGTTCCGGCAGGCCGCGACGATCGTGGCGGCGCTGGAGGCGGAGCTGTCGTTCTACGGCCAGGTGCTCGGGTTCGAGACGCCGGGCGTGGCGCGGCTGGAGCTGTCGCGGTGAGGCCGCCGCGCCTGCGGGCGGGTGACACGGTCGCGCTGGTGGCACCGGCCGGGCCGGTGCCGGCGGACCTGCTGGAGAAGGCGGTGCCGGTGCTGCGCGGCTGGGGTGTCGAGCTGCGGATCGGCCAGTGTGTGCGTGCCGAGCCGGGGTCGCCGCCGTACCTGTCCGGTTCGGACGCCGCGCGGGCGGCGGAGTTCACGGAAGCCTGGCTCGATCCGGGCGTGCGGTGCGTGCTGGCGGCGCGGGGCGGCTACGGGGTGCAGCGGATGCTGGACCTGGTGGACTGGGCCGCGTTGCGGGAGGCGGGGCCGAAGGTCCTGGCCGGCTCTTCGGACATCACGGCGTTGCACCGCGCGGTGAACGTCCACTTGGGACTGTCCAGTTTGTTCTCCCCGATGCCGGCGAGCGTGCTGTTCGACGACTTCGCGGTGGAGCACCTGCGGCGTTCGCTGTTCGACCCCGAGCGGAACCTGGTGGTGCGCGGCGGTTCGGCGCTGGTGCCGGGCCGGGCTTCGGGGACGTTGACCGGCGGGAACCTGTCGCTGCTGGCGGCGGGGCTCGGGACGCCGGAGCAGGGTTCGGCGCGGGACGCGGTGGTGCTGCTGGAGGACGTCACGGAGAGCGTGTACCGGCTGGACCGGATGCTGACGCAGCTGCTGCGCAGCGGCTGGTTCGACGGGGTGCGCGGGATCGTCCTGGGTTCGTGGGCAGCGTGCGGCGACCCGGCGCAGGTGCGCGCGCTGGTGCTGGAGCGGCTGGGTCCGCTGGGCGTGCCGATGGTGACGGAGTTCGGGTTCGGGCACGTGGCGTCGTCGCCGACGTTGCCGCTGGGCGTGCCGGTGACCTTGGACGCGGACCTGGGGACGTTGACGTTCGACTCCCCCGCGCTGACGTGAAGCTCTCGGCCTCGGAAGCCCGCGCCCGGTTCGCTGCGGCGCGGGTGGCCCGGTTGGCGACGGCGTCGGCTTCCGGGGTGCCGCACCTGGTCCCGGTGACGTTCGCGGTGAGCGGTGACGAGGTGGTGTTCGCGGTGGACCACAAGCCGAAGTCGTCGACAGCGTTGCGGCGGCTGGCGAACATCGAGTCGAACCCGGCGGTGTGCTTCCTGGCGGACGGGTACTCCGAGGACTGGACACGGCTGTGGTGGGCCCGCGCGGACGGTTCCGCGCGGGTGCTGCCGCCGGGTGCCGAGCCGGTGTCGTGGCTGGTGGCGAAGTACGAGCAGTACGCGCTGCGCCCACCGGAGCACGCGGTGGTGGTGACGGAAGTCCGCACCTGGAGCGGCTGGGCCGGCTCAGCCTGAAGCCGTGAATGGCACATTGAGGGACTTAGAGTCCCTCAATGTGCCATTCACGGACTTGGGGTAAATGCGCTAGTCGCGGAGGAACTTCTCCGGGCGGCGCCAGGCGTCGATCAGGCCCAGCGGGTCCGGGCGCAGCAGCGAAGCCGCCGAGTACAGGCTCGCGACCACCACCAGCGCGATGAACCACCAGTCGTAGAGGGCCTGCTCGCCCGTCGGGTAGTAGACCAGCGTCACGAACACCGACACCGCCACCACCAGCGCCAGGTGCCGCGGCTGCCACTTGAACGCCGACAGGAGCACGAAACCCCAGGTCAGGTACCACGGGAGGGTCGGCGGCATGAGGATCGCCACCGCGAGCAGCGAGATGCCCGCCCGGTAGACCGCCTCCGTGCCGCCGCCGCGGCCGAGCCACCACTGGCGGATGCCGAAGCCGATCAGCAGGAGCATGCCCGCCGCGCGGGCGACCGTCACGAACGGCGAGACCTGGACGTCCACGATCAGGTGGACCAGGTTGTAGAACACCTCGCCGATGCCGGTGGGGATGTTCAGCCAGTTCGCGATGAGCTGCGGGGCCTTGAGCCCGGACCACCAGCCGAGGTTGAGCGAGCCAAGCGAGATCCACGTGCCGGCGACGAACACCGGGAGGAACAGCCCGACCGACGCGGCGCCGGCGCGCAGGAAGTTGCGGACCTTCGACTCGCCGGTCATGTGGTTGGCCCAGATCCACACCAGGAACGGCAGCGCGATCGCCGCGGTGGGCTTGATCAGCATGCCGATCGTGACCAGCACGACCGCGACGACGTGCTTGCGCTCCAGGGCGGCGAGGACGCCGATGGTGAGGAACGCGAGCATCATCAGGTCGTTGTGCGGGCCGCCGAAGAGGTGGATCACCATCATCGGGCTGGCCACCGCGAGCCACAGCGCGACCGGGAGCTTGCCCCCGAGGTGCTTGACCAGCCGCGGCAGCGCCCACAGCGTCCCGGCCAGGCCGGCGAGCAGCACGACGCGCATCAGGATGACGCCGAGGATCATGTTGTCGCCGGTGGTGGCGACGACGCCCTTCGAGATCAGCAGGAACAGCGGCCCGTACGGGGCGGGCGTGGTCTGCCAGAGCGGGTGGACGTTCTGCACCACGTTCGGCAGCACGTCCAGCTCGGCGGGCCCGTTGGCGTACGGGTCGAGGCCGTAGAGCAGCTGGGCGCCCTGGCCGAGGTAGGAGAAGACGTCGCGGGTGAACAGCGGCGGCGAGATGAGCAGCGGCGCCATCCAGCAGCCGGCGGCGACCAGGATCGGGCGGCTGCCGACCCGGCCGAGCAGCACGTAGCGGCCGAGCCGGACCCACGCCCACACCACGAGGCCGAAACCGGTGTAGAGGACGGCGTTGGCGAGCATGCGCCCGTGGCCGTAGCGGATCCACGAGAGCGGGCCGTGCCCCAGCACGGGGTCCTTGATCAGGATGCCGCCGGCGCCGAAGGCGGCGAGCATGAGCAGCGTGCTGCCGACCGTGCCCATCGCGATCGTGCGGTACGGGAACCGCGAGGGCGTGAGGAGACGCTCGGCCAGCGTGGCCGAGGGCGTCTGTGCGGGGTCGGTGGTGGTCGCCATTTCCGTTCGGAGGTTACACACTGCGCTCGAGCGGCTTTCCCGCAGTGTCGGGTTTTCGGCGCACGGCCCGGGTCAGGTCCCGACGGTGCGGCGCTGGGCGGTGCCGCCGGGCAGGGCGGCCAGCAGGGACTTCGTGTACTCGTGCTGCGGGTCGAGCAGGACCTGTTCCACCGTCCCGGTTTCGACGAGCTCGCCGCGGTACATCACCGCGACGCGGTCGGCGATGTTCCAGGCCAGGCCCAGGTCGTGGGTGATCACCAGAGCGGCGAGGCCGAGCTCGCGGCGCAGCCGCAGCAGCAGCGCGAGGATCTCGCCGCGGACGGACGCGTCGAGCGACGCGACCGGCTCGTCGGCCACGACCACCGACGGTTCGAGCGCGAGCGCGCCGGCGATGACGACGCGCTGGCGCTGGCCTCCGGAGAGCTGGTGCGGGAGCCGGTCGGCGTACTTCTCCGCCGGCCGCAGCTCCGCGGCCTCCAGGGCCCGGTGCACGACCGCGCGCTCGTCGGCCAGCTTGTGGATCCGGGGACCTTCGGCGACGGCCTCGTAGACCGTGTGGGCCGGGTTCAGCGCGCTGGTGGGATCCTGCAGGACCAGCTGGACCTGCCGGCGGTAGGCCTTGAGGCCGGCACCGCCGGACGGGACCGGTTTCCCGGCGTAGCGGACCACGCCGGAGTCGGGTTTCTGCAGGCCCAGCAGGGTGCGGGCGAGGGTCGTCTTGCCGGAGCCGGACTGGCCGACCAGGGCGACGATCTCGTCGCGGGCGATGGCGAGGTCGACGCCGGCGACGGCGTTGATGCGCTTGCCGGTGCGGTCGCGGAACGACACGCGCAGGTTCTCCGCGGCCAGCAGGGGCTCGCCGCCCGGGACGCGGTCCTCGGGCTCGGGCGGCAGCGGGGTGGTGGTGGCCGGGGCGAAGCGCGACACCGGGTCGCCGACGGTCGGGAACGCGGCCGCGAGCGCCCGGGTGTGCTCGTGCTTCGGCGCGCCCATCACCTCGGCGCTGGGGCCCTCTTCGACGATCCGCCCGTCGTACATCACGGCGATCCGCCGGCAGGTCGCGGCGAGCACGGACAGGTCGTGGCTGATCATGACCAGGCCGATGTTCTGCTCGGCGACCAGCCGCGAGAGCAGGTCGAGCACCTGAGCCTGGACGATGACGTCGAGGGCGGTGGTGGGCTCGTCGGCGATGATCAGCCGGGGCGAGCAGGCCAGCGCCATGGCGATCATGACGCGCTGCTTCTGCCCGCCCGAGAGCTCGTGCGGGTAGGCACCGGCCCGGCTCGGGGGCAGGTCGACCTGGGTGAGCAGCTCGGCGACGCGGGCGTCGACCTCGGCGTCGGAGGGTGCCTTGCCGCCGGCCGGGTGCAGCCGCAGCGGCTCGGCGATCTGGTCGCCGATCTTGCGGACCGGGTTGAGGGCGTGCATCGCACCCTGGAACACCACGGACGCCTCGGCCCAGCGGACCGCGCGCAGGCGGCCCCACTTCATGGCCGTGACGTCCTCGCCGTCGAGGAGGATCTCGCCGGTGATCTCCGCCGTGCGCGGCAGCAGGCGCAGGACGCTCATCGCGACCGTGGACTTGCCCGACCCGGACTCGCCGGCGATGCCGAGGGTGCCGCCGGGGTCGAGGGTGAGGTCGACCCCGCGGACGGCGGGGATGTCCTGCTCGCCCACCCGGTAGGTGACGGCGAGGTCCTTGAGCTGCAGCAGCGGCGGGGTCACTTCTTCAACCTCGGGTTGAGCACGGTCTCCAGTCCCCGGCCGACCAGGGTGAAGAAGAGGACGACGAGGACGATCGCGATGCCCGGCGGGAGCACGTTCCACCACGCGCCGCGGCTGATGGCGCCGTTGTTGAGCGCGCTCTCCAGCACCAGGCCCCAGGTGACGGAGTTCGGGTCGCCGACACCGAGGAACGACAGCGTCGCGTCGGCGATGACGGCGTTGCCGACCACCAGCGTGGTGTTGGCGAGCACGAGCGGCATGACGCCGGGCAGGACGTGCCGGCCGATGACGTGCAGGTGGCCGCCGCCGAGGGCACGGGACCGCTCGATGTAGGGACGGCTCTCGATGGTGAGCGTCTGCGCCCGGACGAGCCGGGCGGTGCTGGGCCAGGCGGTGAGGCCGATCGCGATGATGATCGTGCCGACACCCTTGGGCAGCACCGCCGAGAGCGCGATCGCGAGGATCAGCGACGGCAGGACCAGGAAGAAGTCGGTGAACCGCAGCAGCGTCGCCGACACCCAGCCGCCGAAGTGCGCGGCGGTGATGCCGATGAGCGTGCCGATGATGACCGACAGCAGCGCCGCGGAGAAACCGACGAGCAGGGAGATCCGGCTGCCCCAGACCGTCATGAGCAGCACCGAGCGGCCGAAGTTGTCGGTGCCGAGCCAGAACTCGCCGGTGGGCGGGCTGAGCGGCTCGCCGGTGGCCTTGGTGACGTCGAGGCCGCTCTGGTCGCTGATCAGGGGCAGCAGCAGCGCGACGACGACGGTGGCGCCGAGCAGGACCAGCCCGACGAGCGCGGCGCGTTGCGCGGCGAACTCGTGCCAGGTCCGGGCGATCGAGGCCCGCCGCCGGCTCCACGCGATCTGCCGCGGCGTTTCGGCGGTGGTCATGACGTACGCACCCTCGGGTCGAGCACGCGGTAGAGCAGCTCCGCGAGCAGGTTCATCAGCACCACGGCGCTCGCCAGCACGGTGAACACGCCCTGCAGCACCGGCAGGTCGGGGCCGTGCAGCGCGTCGTAGGTCAGCTGGCCGAGTCCGGGCCAGCTGAACACGGCTTCGACGGTGACGGCGCCGGCGACGACCGCGCCGAACTGCATGAACACCAGGGTGGTGGTCGGCAGCAGGGCGTTGGGGACGGCGTGGCGGCGGCGCACGAGGTCGTCGCGCAGGCCCTTGGCGCGGGCGGTGGTGAGGTAGTCGGCGTTCATCTCCCCCAGCAGCGACGACCGCATGATCAGCATGTACTGGGCGTAGAACACCGCCAGCAGCGTCACGCACGGCAGCACCAGGTGGTGCAGGACGTCGATCGTCTGGGAGAGGACGTCGGGCGCGGCGTCCGGGGAGTGCATGCCGCGGCTGGGGAACAGGCCGTCGGTGACCACGAGCAGCATCAGGCCGAGCCAGAACTGCGGGACCGACCAGAGGGTCAGCGCGATCCCGGTCTGGGCGCGGTCGAAGAAGCTGTCGCGGCGCCAGGCGGCGCGGATGCCCAGCCACAGGCCGATGATCACGGCCAGGACGGTGGCGCTGCCGACGAGCAGGATGGTCGGCCAGAGCCGCTCGCCGATCATGTCGGCGACCGGGCGGCCGTTGTTGAGCAGCCGGGACTCGCCGAGGTCGCCGTGCAGCAGGTTCCAGAAGTACTGGCCGAACTGGACGAAGACGGGCTTGTCGACACCCATCTTCTCGCGCAGCTCGGCGATCTGCTGGGGGCTGGTGACGCGGTCGCGGGTCATCGCCGCGACCGGGTCGCCCGGCAGCATGCGGAACAGGAAGAAGAACAGCACGACCACCAGCACGACGCTGATGATCGCTTCGAGGACCTTCTGGAGCACGAACCGGGCGGTGCCGGTCCCGCTGCGGTGCTCATCGGGGTCGATGAGCACCGCAGCCTGGTCGGGCATGGTCATCTGCTGCTACTCGCGATCTTCCGCCGACTTGCCGCGGCGGCTGAACGCGATCCCGCCGCCGACGAGGACCACCACGACGACCGCGCCGATGACGATCCAGAGCACGGTGTTGCCCGAGCCGGAGTCCGCCGCGGCCTCGGTGCCGGCCGGGGTGGCGCCGTAGACGCCCCAGTAGCCGGTCTGCTCGAGGATCGCGCCCTTGGGCTGCGGCTGGGTGGTGAAGCCGGAGAACTTGTCGGAGCGGTAGGCCTCGAGCGCGTTCTGGTAGTCGAGCACGATCGTCGGGAACTGGCTGTAGAGCCGGGCCTGGGCCTGCTTGACGTAGCCGGCGCGCTTCGCGTCGTCGGTCTCGGTCAGCTGCTTCTTGTAGAGGTCGTCGTACTGGGGGTCGCAGAAGAACGTGTCGGTGCTGCCGCCCTTGCCGTCCGGGCTGGGCCGCGCGGCGCAGGTGTGCAGCGACAGCGCGTAGTCCGGGTCGGGGTTGGTGCCGTAGCCGCCGATGGCGAGGTCGTACTTGCCGACGGCGGTGCGGTCGGACAGCTCGTCGTCGGAGACCAGGTCCTGCTTGACGGTGATGCCGATGTCCTTGAGCCAGCCGGAGACGTACTGGGCGACGCCCTGGTCGTAGCTGCGGTTGGCGTGGCCGGTCAGGCGCAGCTCGAGCTTCGCGCCACCGGGGGCGGTGCGGACGCCGTCCGGGCCCTTTTTGTAGCCGGCCTGGTCGAGCGTGGCGTTGGCGGCGGCGAGGTCGAACTTGACCTTCTCGGTGTCGCTCGGGTCCCAGTGGTACTCGGCGTAGACCGGGGGCACGACCCCGCCGCCGACCTGGCCGAGGCCCTTGAGCACCTTGTCCACCAGCGCCTGGGTGTCGACGGCCTGCGTGATGGCCTTGCGGACGTTGATGTCCTTGAGGACCGGGTTGCCGTCACCGATGGGGTTGTTGGCGTTGTCGGTGACGCCGAAGTTGATCGAGAGCTCGTCGTAGCGGCGGCCGGGCGCGGCGTTGGTGGTGATCCCCTGCTGGCCCTGCAGCGCGGCGAACTGGTTGGGGTTGAGCCGGTTGATGACGTCGACTTCGCCCTGCTTGAGCGCGTTGACCGCGGCCTCGGTGTCCTTGAACTGCAGCAGCTGCAGTTCGTCGACCTTCGGGGCGCCGCGCCAGTAGTCCTTGTTGGCCGCGAGCTTGACGTACTCGTTCTGCTTGTACTCGGTGATCTTGTACGGGCCGTCGGAGACCCCGACGACGGACAGGTCGTCGGTCTTGGCGTCCTTGAGGTCCTTGATCCCCTCCCAGATGTGCTGCGGCACGATCGGGACGTCGAGCAGGTTCATGTTGACCTGCACGGCCTTGGTCTTGATGACGAGGGTGGTGTCGTCCGGCGCGGTGACCGTCTCGAAGTTGGCCACGTAGTTGCCGTTGGCGGTGCGGGCGTTCTCGTCGGTGAGCATGCGGTTGAAGGTGAACGCCGCGTCCTTGGCGGTCACCGGCTGCCCGTCGCTCCACTTGACGCCGCTGCGGATCTTGAACGTCCACGTCAGCTTGTCGGGTGACGGGGTCCAGGACTCGGCGAGGGCGGGCGAGGCCTCGGCCTTCGCCGCGTCCGGCACGGTCAGGAACTCGTAGGCGAAGCGGCCGACCTGCGTGGAGGCGGCGAGCACGGCGGTGAACGGGTTCAGGTGGTCGATGCCGGTGGTCAGCGCGACCCGCAGCACCTTGCCCTGCTGGGCCTGGGCGGGCACGGCGAGCGGGATCGCCGCCAGCGTCGCGGCCGCGACGACCGCGCCCACGCGGCCGAACCGCCCGATTCTGCGTTGGAAATGCACCAAAAACCACCCCATCGTTCTCGCTGTGAGCCTCCCCAAGGACGAGAAGTAACCACATACCCGGACAACCGCGCAATATGTTGCCGCCTCGGCAGGTGTCCGATCGTTATCGATCGGCTTCGGTGACGCACCGTGATCGGGGATCCGTGCCCGGAGCCCGGGCGGCCTGGTTAGAGTGCCGGGCATGCGCATCATGATCTCGGCGGACATGGAAGGCGCCACCGGCGTCACCTGGACCGACGACGTCGTGCCCGGATCGCCGCAGTGGGACCGCTTCCGGCGGCTGTTCACCGGCGACGTCAACGCCGTGCTGGCCGGGCTGTACGAGGCCGGGGCCAGTGACGTGCTGGTCAACGAGGCGCATTCGTCGCAGCGGAACCTGCTGCTGGAGGACCTCGACCCGCGGGCGCGGATGCTCACCGGGCGGCACAAGCCGCTGTCGATGATGCAGGGCGTCGATTCCGGTGTGGACGGTGTGGTGTTCCTGGGTTACCACGCCGGCGCCGGGTTCGACGGGGTGCTGTCCCACACCTACCTGGAGAACCAGATCACCGGGGTGTGGCTGGACGACGTCCCGGCGAGCGAGGGCCGGCTGAACGCGGCGATGGCCGCGGAGTACGGCGTCCCTGTCCTGCTCGTTTCGGGTGACGACAAAACGTGTGACGACGCCCGCGATTACGCTCCGGAGGCGGAGCTGGTCCAGGTGAAGGAGTGCGTGAGCCGGTACGCGGCGATCTGCCTGCCGCCGGCGCGCACCGCGGACCTGCTGACCGGCGCGGCGGCCGACGCGATGGCGCGGGCCGGCCGGGAGGAGCGGCAGGTGGGGTCGCACCGGATCGAGGTGGAGTTCGACGCGAGCCACCTGGCGCAGGCGACGGCGGTGATCCCGACGGTGGAGCAGATCGGCACCCGGCGGGTCGGCTTCGACGCGGTGAACATGACCGAGGCGATGAAGGCGTTCAAGGTCGTCACGGCGATCGCGGCGGGGGCGGTGCAGGGCATCTATGGCTGACGTCGTCGAGCTGTGCGCGGACCTGATCCGGTTCGACACGACCAACCGCGGCGGGAACGACGCCGAGCCCGAACGCCCGGCCGCGGAGTACGTGGCCGCGTTCCTGGACGGCCTGGGCATCCCGGCGCGGATCCTGGAAGCCGCGCCCGGCCGGGCGAGTGTCGTCGCCCGCGTCCCCGGCACCGATCCGTCGCTGCCCGCGCTGCTGGTGCAGGGGCACCTCGACGTCGTGCCGGCCGACGCCGCGGACTGGTCGGTGCCGCCGTTCTCCGGCGAGGTCCGCGACGGGTACCTGTGGGGCCGCGGCGCGACCGACATGAAGGACTTCGTGGCGATGGTGCTCGCCGCGCTGGCCGGCGGGGTGCGGCCCCGGCGTGAGCTGGTGCTGGCGTTCGTCGCCGACGAGGAGGACCGCGGCGACTGGGGCGCGCACTGGCTCGTCGCGTCGCATCCGGAGCTGTTCGAAGGCTGCGAGGCCGCCATCAGCGAGTCGGGCGGCTACACCTACCACGTGCCGGCGGCCGACGGCCGCGACGTGCACCTCTACCCGGTCGGGACGGCCGAGCGCGGGACGGCGCACCTCCGCCTGACGGCCCGGGGCCGGGCCGGGCACGGGTCGCGGCCCAACGACGAGAACGCCGTCACCCGGTTGGTGGGCGCGCTGAACCGGGTCGCCGCGCACCGCTGGCCGGTGACGCTGACCCCGGCGGTGCGGGCGTTCCTGGAGCGGACGGGGGACGCGCTCGGGGTGCCGGTCGATCTGTCCTCTTCGGACGGGGTGGACGCGGCGGTGGCGGCGCTGGGCCCGGCGGGCGGGCTGGTGGTGCCGACGGTCCGCAACAGCACGACCCCGACGATGCTGGACGCCGGGTACAAGGTGAACGTGATCCCGTCGACGGCCACCGCGCAGGTGGACGTGCGGGTGCTGCCGGGCACCGAGGGCGACCTGTTCGCCGCGCTGGACGAGCTGCTCGGCGAGGGCGTGACGCGGGAGTTCGTGGCGCACCAGCCGCCGGTGCAGGCCCCGGTCGACTCGCCGTGGTTCTCGGCGATGGCCGCCGCGTTGCGGGCCGAGGACCCGGAGGCCGTGGTGGTGCCGTACTGCCTGGGTGGCGGCACGGACGCGAAGGCGTTCGCCCAGCTGGGGATCGCCAACTACGGGTTCGCGCCGCTGTGGCTGCCGAAGGGCTTCCCGTACCGCGCGATGGCGCACGGGGTGGACGAGCGGGTGCCGGTGGAGGGCCTGCACTTCGGGACGCGGGTGCTGTCCCGGTTCCTGGCGGACTGCTAGACCTGCGACTCGGCGCCGACCTCGGCGACGGCCCAGACGACGCACCGCACCCCGGGCTGTTCGGTGAACCCCTTGGCGAGCATGTCGTCGTGGTAGCGGCGGGCGCTGGCTTCGTCGGCGTAGACCTGGATCATGTGGCCGTCGAGGGTCCAGGTGCCGTGCACGAAGCCCGGCGTGCCGACCTTGCTCGAGGCCATGAGCGGTACCTGGGCGCGCAGCTCGCCGAGCTTTTCCGGCGCGATGTCCCAGACTCCGATGACGGCCCACATGCTCCCTGAGTCGGGGGCGCGGCGGCCGCCGTTACCGGGTGAAGGTGGCCCAGTGGCGCGCGCCGTCGCGGATGCGGTCGAGGGTCACCAGCGTGACGCCGTCCTGGGCCACCGACTCGACCTCCTCGCGGCTGAACGGCCACGGCGGGCTCTGCCAGGTCGCCATGTCGAAGTTCTCCTCCGCGACCTCCGACACGACCAGCGTGCCGCCGGGGGCGAGGAAGCCGGCCAGTGACGTCAGCGCCGCCGGGCGGAATTCGCGGGGCATCGCCTGGATGTTCATGATCTCCACGACCAGGTCGAACGCCTGGTGCCACTCCCCCGGCGGCTTCAGCAGGTCCGCCACCACGTAGTCCACTGTGGACTTCGGGAACCGGGCGCGGGCCGCCTCGACCGCTGTCGGGGCGACGTCGAACCCCGTCACCGTCCAGCCCGCCGACGCCAGCAGTTCCGAGTCGTCGCCCAAAGCGCTGCCCACCACCAGCGCCCGCCGGCCGGCACCGGGAGGCACCCAGGCGGCGAGGTCCGCGTTCGGCGCGCCGCGGGTCCACGGCACTTCGGCCTCGCCGCGGGCGGCGGCCGTGTAGAGCTGGTCGAACCACCGGGTGGGGTCGCCCTCGGCGAGGGAGGCGCGGGACAGGACGCGGTCGGCGGGCTCCGGTGTCGTCATGATCAGGACTTTAGCGACGACGCCGGAGCCGCGTGACCGGTTTACCGGGCGACCGGGCCCGGGATGGCGTACAGCCCGTTGCCTGCCCAGTCGACGACGTCGCGGACCGGGGCGGCCGGTGGCGCCGGGCGGAAGTTGGCCGCGTCGTCGACGCTGCCGCTGCCGTCGTAGACCGCGCGCTGCGGGTAGGGGAACACCGGCCGCGTCCGGGTGACCGTGCCGGCGGCGTCGCGGCCGGTCGCCGTCACCACCGTGGGCGCGGTGCCGCGTTCGACCCAGGCGACCAGCTCGCGCAGCGGGTCGAACTCGGTGAGCGTGGTGCCGCCGCCGCAGTGGTAGAGCGAGGGGACCATGAACAGCCGGACGAAGTTCTGGGTACGGCCGTGGGTGAGCCGCTGGTAGTAGTCGAGGGTGCCGGCCGGCGGGATGGCTTGGTCGGCCCAGCCGTGCCACAGCACGAGCTTGCCGCCGCGGCGCTGGAACGCCGACAGGTCGAGGCTCATCGCGTTGTACCGGACGCCCTCCGGGGTGAGCCGGTCGAACTCGCGCTTGGTGAAGGCGAAGGTGTCGACGGTCGAGGCCGGCGTGCCGATCGGGTAGCCGAGGTAGCGCAGGTAGTTGTCGGCGAGGCTGCGGGCGAAGGAGAGGCCCCCGGTCTCGGGGACGCCGATGATCCACCCGGCCCAGGACAGCTCGGAGCCCCGGAGCTCGCCGCCGGGGTAGAGCAGCGTGCCGTGGGCGTCGGTGGGCGGCGAGTAGAGCCGGCGGGTCGCGGCGACCTGGGCCGGGGTGAGGCACGAGGGGGTGTCCGGGCCGGTGCAGGTCAGGGTCGCCGGGTCGAAGCGGCACGCACGCGGGTCGTCGAGCTGGCCGTCGCCGAGCCCGTCGAGGCGGTCGCAGGCCGCGAGGACGGCGTTGTGGAGGGCGGGCAGCTTCGCGGCGGTGAGGATCGGGCTGCCGTCGGCGGCGGTGTTCGCCCGGGCGAGCCAGGCCTGGAACTCCAGCAGCGGGCTCCAGTAGCCGGCGGGGGCGCCGGCGACGATGCCGTCGAAGTCGGCCGGGTAGCGCTGGGCCAGCTGGAGGCCTTCGCGGCCGCCGTCGGAGCAGCCGGTGAAGTAGGCCTTCTTCGGCAGGGCGCCGTAGAAGGCCTGGATGATCGCCTTCGACGCGCGGGCGACGACGTGGGGTGCGCGGAACTCGAAGTCGTCGCGGGCGGCCTGGTCGTGCGCGCCCCAGCTGCCGTCGTCGACGACGGCGGGGGTCTTGCCGACGTGCCCGTCGTCGGTGGCGGCGACCGCGACGTCGCCACCGTGCGGCAGGTCGCAGTCGGCGAAGGCGGGCGGGTTGATCAGGCCGCAGAAACCACCGCAGCCGTACTGCAGGTAGCGGCCGGCGTAGGTCTTGGTGGGCAGCCGCAGCTCGAAGCGCACGGCGGGCTCGACGTAGCCCTGCACACCGCAGTACTCGGGGTCGGTGCCGGTCGCGGCGACGACGGCCGCCGAGGTGACGTGCGTGGCGGCGCCCGGAAGGGCGAACCCGCGGACCAGGTCGCCGCAGGCGGTGATCGGCCGGACGACGGAGTCCGGGGCGGCGGTGGCGGCCGCCGGCGCGAATCCGGTGGTGGCCAGGGCGAGTGCTGCTGTGGCGGTGATGATCCGAGCGCGTTTCATCTGGTCCCCGTTCCCTCGGTTGTCCAGTTCTGGTCAGGTTTGCCGACCGGTCTTGACATCGATGTCACCCGCGCGTTTGTCTTCCTGGGCGCCGCCGGGTCCCCGCCCGCGCGGTGCCTCGAGTTCATCCCTCCAGAGCTTGGAGCAATGATGCCCCGAAGCGCCAGACCACCGGTCGCCATGATGCTGGCCGCCACCGTGGTCGCCGCCGGCCTGGTCGCCCTCCCCGCGGCCGCCTCCGCCGCCGAGGACGCCCTCCCCGCCGACTTCTCCTCCTCGTTCGAACCGGGTGATCCCCAGCCGACGTGGACCGACACCGTGGACACCGACGCGGCCGGCAAGCCGCGCGCGTTCGGCGTCAACGGCGCGAACGGCACCGCGATCCCCGGCGACATCCGCGGCAAGGTCACCGAGACCAGTGCGAGCAGCGAGAACACCGACGGCGGCGAAGTGGTGTCGAACCTCGTCGACGGCACCACCGACACCAAGTGGCTGTCCTGGGACCCGACCGCGTGGGCGCAGATCACGCTGTCGGAACCCACCTCGATCACGCACTACGCGCTCTCCTCGGCCAACGACTTCGACAACCGCGACCCCAAGGACTGGACGCTGCAGGGCTCGAACGACGCGAGCACCTGGACCGACCTGGACAAGCAGGCGGGTCAGGCGTTCACCGCGCGGTTCCAGCAGAAGGACTACAAGCTGGCCGCGCCGACCGCGGCGTACAAGTACTTCCGGCTGAACATCACGGCCAACAACGGCGGGCCGATCCTGCAGCTGTCGGAGCTGCTGCTGGCCAACGACGACCCGGCGCCGCCGCCGCTGCCGAACATGCGCAGCTTCACCGACTCCGGCCCGACCAGCGGCTACACCAACAAGAACCGCGTCGGCTTCACCGGCATGAAGGCGTTCCGCTACTCCGGCAGCCAGACCGCGACCGGCCACGGCTGGTCGTACAACAAGATCTTCGACGTGAACGTGCCGGTCGTCGCTTCGACCGAGCTGTCGTACAAGGTGCAGCCGCAGTTCATCACCGGCGACCTGAAGTACCCCAGCACCAACGTCGCGATCGACCTGGCCTTCACCGACGGCACCTACCTGCGCAACCTGGGCGCCACCGACCAGTACGGCTTCCCGCTGACCCCGGAGGGCCAGGGCGCCTCGAAGGTGCTCTACGCCAACCAGTGGAACCTGGTGCGCTCGGCGATCGGCCAGGTCGCCAAGGGCAAGACGATCGACCGGATCCTGGTCGGCTACGACAACCCCAACGGCCCGGGTTCGCTGCAGGGCTGGCTGGACGACGTGAAGGTCTCGGCGACCCCGACCCCGCCGTCGAGCACCCGCCCGAGCGACAACGTCGTGACCACCCGCGGCACGATGGCCAACGGGACGTTCTCGCGGGGCAACAACTTCCCGGCCACGGCGGTGCCGCACGGGTTCAACTTCTGGACGCCGGTCACCGACGCCGGGTCGAGCAGCTGGCTCTACAACTACAGCACCCAGAACAACGCGCAGAACCTCCCGCAGCTGCAGGCGTTCAGCGTGAGCCACGAGCCGAGCCCGTGGATGGGTGACCGGGAGGCCTTCCAGGTGATGCCGTCCGCGGCCGCCGGGGTGCCCGACGCCAACCGCGACAAGCGGGCGCTGGCGTTCAAGCACAGCGACGAGGTCGCGCGGGCGCACTACTACGGCGTCCAGTTCCAGAACGGGATCAAGACCGAGATCGCGCCGACCGACCACGCGGCGATGATGAAGTTCTCCTTCCCGGGCGCGGACTCGAGCCTGATCTTCGACAGCGTCAACAACTCGGCCGGGCTCACGCTCGACACCGCGACCGGCACGCTCTCGGGCTACACCGAGACCAACGTGTACGCCGGCGCGGGCCGGATGTTCGTGTATGCGACGTTCGACAAGCCGGTCACCGCGGGCGGCAAGCTCACCGGGCAGGGCCGCGACAACGTCACCGGTTACCTGCGGTTCGACGCCGGCGCCGACAAGACCGTGAAGATGCGGATCGCGACGTCGCTGATCAGCGTCGACCAGGCGAAGAAGAACCTCGCCCAGGAGATCGCCCCGGCCGCGACCTTCGACTCGGTGCGCGACGCCGCGCAGCGGGCCTGGGACGACCAGCTGAAGGTGATCGAGGTCGAGGGCGCGTCGAAGGACCAGCTCACGACGCTCTACTCGAACCTGTACCGGCTCTTCCTGTACCCGAACTCCCAGTTCGAGAACACCGGCACCGCCGGCACGCCCGCGTACAAGTACGCGAGCCCGGTGTCGCCGAAGACCGGTGCGGACACCGCGACCCAGACCGGGTCGAAGGTGGTCGACGGCCAGATGTACGTCAACAACGGGTTCTGGGACACCTACCGCACGACGTGGCCGGCGTACTCGCTGCTCACGCCGGACATGGCCGGGAAGATGGTCGACGGGTTCGTGCAGCAGTACCGCGACGGCGGCTGGATCGCGCGCTGGTCCTCCCCCGGTTACGCGGACCTGATGACCGGCACCAGCTCGGACGTCGCGTTCGCCGATGCCTACCTCAAGGGCGTCAAGAACTTCGACGTCAAGTCGGCCTACGACGCGGCGATCAAGAACGCCACGGTCACCCCGCCGAACTCGGCGGTCGGGCGCAAGGGCCTGGACCAGGGCATCTTCCTCGGCTACACGCCCAACACCGCCAGCGAGGGCTTCTCGTGGGCGATCGAGGGCTACGTCAACGACTTCGGCATCGCCAACCTGTCGAAGAAGCTGGCGGACGAGGCGGCGCCGAACGACCCGCGCAAGGCGGAGTACCAGGAGAACTACGAGTACTTCACCAGCCGCGCCCAGCAGTACGTGAACCTGTTCGACCCGAGCGTCGGGTTCTTCCAGGGCAAGGACGCCACCGGGAAGTTCACCAAGACGAAGGACCAGTACGACCCGCGCTCGTGGGGCGGGGACTACACCGAGACCGACGGCTGGGGCATGGCGTTCACCGTGCCGCAGGACGGCAAGGGCCTCGCGAACCTCTACGGCGGTCAGGCGGGCCTGGCGAACAAGCTGGACCAGTTCTTCGCCGACCAGGAGACCGCCACCTTCCCGGGTTCCTACGGGGGCGTGATCCACGAGATGCGGGAGGCGCGGGACGTGCGGATGGGCCAGTACGGCCACTCCAACCAGCCCTCGCACCACCTGCTCTACATGTACGACTACGCGGGTCAGCCGTCGAAGACGCAGGCGAAGGTCCGTGAGGCGCTGTCGCGGCTCTACAACGGCGCCGAGATCGGCCAGGGCTACGCCGGCGACGAGGACAACGGCGAGATGTCCGCGTGGTACATCTTCAGCGCGCTGGGCTTCTACCCGCTGCAGATGGGCAGCCCGAACTACGCGATCGGGTCGCCGCTGTTCAAGAAGGCCACGATCCACCTGGCCGGCGGCAAGAACCTGGTGATCAACGCGCCGAAGAACAGCGCGAAGAACGTCTACGTCCAGGGCGTGAAGGTCAACGGCAAGGCGTACTCCTCGACGTCGCTGCCGCAGGACGTCATCGCGCGCGGTGGGGTCATCGACTTCGACATGGGCCCGAACCCCTCCACCTGGGGTACCGGCCCGAACGACGCGCCGAAGTCGATCACCACGGGTGACGCCGTCCCGACGCCGCTGCACGACGAGACCGGCGCGGGCAAGGGCACGCTGTCCACTTCGGATGGTTCCGACGCCGCGGCGCTGATCGACAACACCTCGCGCACCCAGGCCGCCGTCACCGGCGCCCTGCAGTACCAGCTGAACAACACCGACGAGGCCGTCACGCACTACACGCTGACGTCCCAGACCGGTGCGGGCGACCCGAAGAGCTGGACGCTGAAGGGCTCCTACGACGGCAAGACCTGGGCGGTGGCCGACCAGCAGACGAACCAGGCGTTCAGCTGGCGGCAGCAGACCCGCGCGTTCAAGGTGGCCAACCCGGCGCACTACGCCTACTACAAGCTCGAGGTCACCGCGACCAGCACCGGCGCCCCGGCGCAGCTGGCCGAGTTCGAGCTGCTGGGCAAGCCGGACGCCTCCTGCACCCGCACGATCACCGGCGCGTCGTCCGGGCCGCTCACGGTTTCGAGCGGCACGGTGTGCCTGCAGGACGCGACGGTGTCGGGTCCGGTCACCGTGGGCGGTGGCGCCTCGCTGATCGTCCGCGGCGGCGAGATCAAGGGCCCGCTGGCGGCGACGGGTGCCGGCCAGGTGGTGCTCAACCGCACGAAGGTGGACGGCCCGGTGGCGATCACCGGGGCGACCGGGCAGGTGTCGATCGAGCTGACGACCGTCGGCGGGCCGGTCGCGCTGACCGGCAACCACGGGCCGGTGCTCACCTCGAGCACGGTCGGCGGCCCGCTGGCCTGCGCGGCCAACTCGCCGGCACCGACGGACCACGACCTCCCGAACACCGTCCGCGGCCCGGCCGCCGGACAGTGCGTGAAGATCTAGTCCACCGTCAGGTCCGTGAAGGCCTCCTTACCGGCTCTTATGGCCGGTAAGGAGGCCTTCACGGCGTTTCGAGGAGAGCACTATGGAGTTCTTCTGCTACCACCGGGACCGGCCGGGCTCGGCGTCGCTGCGCTCCGAGTTGCTGGAGGAGCACTGGTCCTACATGGACCGGTTCCCGGGCATGATCGCGCGCGGCCCGACGTTCGACGGCGACACTCCGACAGGCAGTGTGCACGTGCTCGACCTGCCGGACCCGGCGGCGGCGCGGGCTTTCGCGTTCGACGAGCCGGGTTACCAGGCGGGCGCGTACCGGGATGTGCTGCTGCGCCGCTGGCGCAACGACCTCGGACGCACGATGGGGGACTTCCCGGGCGGCCGGACCGGCGGGAACCGGTACCTGGTCCTCGGGTTCGGTTCGGGAGAGCCGGCCGAGGTGGCGGGTCCGCGAGAGGAGCTGATCGCGTGCGGCCCGCTGCTCTCGGACAACGGTGTGGCGTGGCTGGGCACAGCGGTGCTGCTGCGAGCCCCGGACGCGGAGGCAGCGCGGGCGGTGCTGACGGCGGAGCGGTACGACGCGATCGAGGTCCACCGCTGGCGGTTCGGCGGCCGCCAGGCCTGAGCCGGCGCGGGGACTGCGAACGCCGCGCGTCACCGGCCCGAGCCCGGTCCGCTCAGAGGCGGCGCAGTCTCGCCAGCGTCGCGCACAGCGCCGGGGCGAAGGCGTCCACGTCGGACTCGAAGCCGTGGTGGCCGCCCGGGAAGCGGGCGTAGCGGCACGCCAGGTGCTCGGCCTGGATCCGGGCCGACTGCTCCAGGCACGTGTCGCGGCTGGCCTCCCCCGCCGCCGTGACCACCGGGATGCCCGTGCGGCGGACCGCGTCGAGGTCCGGGGTGTGCAGCACCACCGCCGGGAACTCGCGGGCCAGGAACAGCGCCGCGGCCGCCGGATCGGGGAAGTCGGCCGTGGTGAGGCCGGCCAGGGCCAGCGCCGCGTCGACACCCTGGCGCTCGTGGGTCGCCCGGACCTGACGGACCAGCGCCAGCCACTTCGGCGCGTCCGGCAGGAGGGGGATCGCCGGGGCTTCGTGGACCACCAGCTCGGTCACCGCGTCGGGCACCTGCGCGGCGAGCTCGAACGCGACCGAGCCGCCCGCGCACTGGCCGAACACCGCCGCCCGCGGGCGCGCCGGGCGGGCCGCACGGATGACGGCGGCCGCGTCCCGGGCCTGCTGGCCGATGTCGAAGTCGGTGCGCGGGTCGCGCCGGTCGTAGGTGAGCACCGCGTAGGTGCCGGCCAGCCGCTGCGCGAGCCCGGCGTACCGGGCCCGGTAGCCGCCGCGGCCGGCGATCAGCAGCAGGAGCGGGCCGTCGCCCCGCAGTTCGTAGCGCAGCTCGGCACCCTCGTGCCGGACGATGTGCGTGCTCACCGGAGACCTCCCCCGCGTCGAGCACACGCTACGCCGTTCGGCCGATACGGTGGGCGCATGCCCGACGCCGTGTTCTCCTCTTCCTTCGAATCCGGTGACCCGCAGCCCGCGGACCCCGCCCTGACGGTCGACAGCGGCCCGGACCGCTCCCCCACGGCCAAGACCGGCGTCGGCTTCACCGGGGCCAAGGCCCTGCGCTACTCGGCCCGCCCGCGCAGCGTCCTGTTCGAACTGGACGCGCCGGTCACCGGGGACACCGAGCTGTCCTATGTGGTCTTCCCGCAGTCCGACGGAGACATCCCCGCCTACCACGCCACCCGGGTCAGCCTCGACGTCGAGTTCGCCGACGGCACCTCGGCCGGGTTCGACCCGGTCGACGACAAGACGCTCTGGGTGGACCAGTGGAACCTCGTGCGCCGCCCGCTCGGGGCGTTCGCCGGCCGCCGGATCAGCCGGATCGTGCTGCGCACCGCGTCCCCGGAAGGCGAGATCACCGGGTGGCTCGACGACGTCCGCGTCGCCGAACGCCCCGAGCGGCCCCGGGACCCGGTCGACTACGTCCGCACGACCCGCGGCTCGCACTCCAGCAGCGACTACTCCCGCGGCAACAACTTCCCGGCGACCGCGGTGCCGCACGGGTTCAACTTCTGGACCCCGGTCACCGACGCCGGCGTCACCAACTGGATCTACTCCTACCACCGCCACAACGACGACCAGAACCGCCCGGCGCTGCAGGCCATCGCCCTGAGCCACCAGCCGAGCCCGTGGATGGGCGACCGGCACACCTTCCACGTCATGCCCGGCACCGGCCCGGTCCAGCGCGACCGCCGCAAGCGCGCCCTGGCCTTCTCCCACGACGACGAGACCGACTCGCCGCACCACTACGGCGTCCGCTTCGCCAACGGCATGACCGTCGACCTCGCACCGACGTCCCACGCCGCGATCCTGCGGTTCACCTTCCCCGAGAAGCACGGCTGGCTGCTCTTCGACAACGCCGCCAACCGCGGCGGCCTCCGCCTGAACGCCGACACCGGCGAGATCAGCGGGTACACGACAGTCCGCAGCCGCCTGTCCGCCGGCGCGCGCCGCATGTTCGTCTACGGCATCACCGACGCCCCGGCCACCCGCGGCGCCAAGGTCCGCCGTCCGCCGTGGCGGCGCGTCTCGGGCTACTTCGAGTTCGACAGCCCCGACGCGACGCTGCGGATCGCGACGTCGCTGATCAGCCTCGCGCAGGCCAAGCGCAACCTCGAGCTGGAGATCCCCGCCGGGACGACGTTCGAGCAGGTGCGCGACCAGGCACGGGAGCTCTGGCAGGAGCAGCTCGGCCGCGTCGAGGTCGAAGGCGCCACCGAGGACCAGCGGACCACGCTCTACTCCAACCTGTACCGGCTGTTCCTCTACCCGAACGTCGCGCACGAGAACACCCCGAAGGGCGTCCGGCACGCCAGCCCGGTGGTGCGCCGGAGGTGGCCGAGCACCCGCCGGCGCACCGGCGCGAAGGTCGTGGACGGCGAAATGTACGTCAACAACGGCTTCTGGGACACCTACCGCACCACCTGGCCCGCCTACGCGCTGCTCACCCCGGTGCAGTGCGGCCGGATGGTCGACGGGTTCGTCCAGCAGTACCGCGAAGGCGGCTGGATCTCCCGCTGGTCCTCACCCGGCTACGCCGACCTGATGACCGGCACCAGCTCCGACGTCGCCTTCGCCGACGTCTACCTCAAGGGCGTCCGCAACTTCGACGTCGAGGCCGCCTACGACGCCGCCCTCAAGAACGCCACCGTCACCCCGCCGCACCGCTCGGTCGGCCGCAAGGGCCTGGACCGGTCGATCTTCCTCGGCTACACCCCGGCGTCGGTCCACGAAGGACTGTCCTGGGCGCTCGAAGGGTGCATCAACGACTTCGGCCTCGCCAACCTCTCCGACGCTCTCGCCCGCGAGAGCGAGGGGCCGCGGGCCCGGATGTACGCGGACTACGCCGCCTACTTCCGTGACCGCGCGAAGCACTACGTCCACCACTTCGACCCGGAGATCGGCTTCTTCCAGGGCCGCCACCGCGACGGCCGCCGCAAGTTCGCCCCCGAGGGCTACGACCCGGCCGCGTGGGGCGGGGACTTCGTCGAGACCAACGCGTGGAACACCGCCTTCACCGCGCCCCACGACGGACCCGGCCTCGCGGCACTGCACGGCGGCAACGCCGGCCTCGAAGCCAAGCTCGACACCTTCTTCGCCACCCCGGAGACCGGCCGCCGCCCCGGCGCGTACGGCGGCCTCATCCACGAGATGACCGAGGCCCGCGACGTCCGCATGGGCCAGTACGGTCACTCCAACCAGCCCTCGCACCACATCCCGTACATCTACGACCTCGCCGGCGCACCCGCGAAGGCCCAGCGCGTCGTGCGTGAAGTGCTGCGGCGGCTCTACCTCGGCAGCGAACTCGGCCAGGGCTACCCCGGCGACGAGGACAACGGCGAAATGTCCGCGTGGTGGGTGTTCAGCGCCCTCGGCTTCTACCCCCTGGCCGTCGGCAGCCCGCGCTACGCGATCGGCTCGCCGCTGTTCGAGAAGGCGACCGTCCACCTGGGCGAGGGCAAGAAGCTCGTCGTCCGCGCCCCCGGCAACACCGACGAGACCGTCTACGTCCGCGGACTCACCGTCGACGGCGAACCCCACGACAAGACGACCATCGCCCACGCCACCCTCGCCGGCGGCGCCGAGCTGGTCTTCGCCATGGCCGCCGAACCGACCGCATGGGGCACGCCACCGCCACCCGCCGAGCACCCGGACCCGGCCACCGACCTCACCGGCACCGCGACCGCCTCCGACGGCACCGGCGTCGACGCGCTCTTCGACGACACCACCCGCACCCAGGTCACCTTCCGCGGCGCCACCCCGGCGATCGAGTTCACCGTCACCGGAGAACCCCGCGAAGTCACGATGTACACGCTCACCTCCGGCACCCGCGGCGGCGACCCCGGTGCGTGGGTCCTCGAAGGCTCCGACGACGGCGAGGACTGGACCACCCTGGACGAACGCACCGACGAGCTGTTCCGCTGGCGCCGCCAGACCCGCCCGTTCGTGCTCGCCACCCCGGCCGCACACCCGCACTACCGGCTGCGGATCACCGCCACCCGCGGCCGCCGCGCCACCCTCGCCCAGTGGGAGCTGCTCGCCCGATGAACCACTACCGCACCGCCGCGCTCGACCGGCTGGCGGCGGCCGACCCCGGCCTCGTCCGGCTGCGGCTGGCCGGGTCCGCGGTCCTCGGCATCGTCCTCGCCGTGGCCGCGCTGCTGCCCACCCACGTCCCGCTCACCGTCATGCTGGTCGGCGCCATCGCCGCGATGATGACGGCGTTCACCGTCAACGACCCGACGCCCGGAGCCCAAGCCGTCACGCTCGTGCTCGCCTTCCTCACCGGAGCCGCGTCGATCACCGTCGCCAGCCTCGGCTCGGCGATGCCGCCGCTGGACAGCGTCGTGTTCGTCCTGCTGATCTTCGTCGCGGTCTACGCCCAGCGCTTCGGCGCCCGCGGCACCGCCCTCGGCTCGATCGGCTTCTTCCTGTTCTTCTTCCCGATGTTCCTGCAGGCCCACCTCGCCCAGGTCCCGCAGCTGCTGATGGCACTCGGCGTCGGCGTCCTCGCCAACGCCGTCGTCCGGTTCGTCCTGCTGCGCCACAACGCCGAGGCCGAGTTCCTCCGGGTCCGCCGCGCCTTCCGCGCCCGCCTCGCCGCGGTCGTCCGCGCCACCGAGGCCCACCTCGCCGTCAACGGCAGCGAACGCACCCGCAAGCAGCTGCGCAGCGCGATCAGCCGCCTCCACGAATGCGTCCTGCTCATCGAGGACGCCGCCCCCGACGTCGTCGACGCCCGCGCCGCCGACCGCCTCCGCCGCCGCGCCATCGAAGTCGAGCTCGCCGTCCAATGGCTGGCCATCACCGTCCAGCGCACCTGCTCCGACGAGCTCACCACCGACGTCCGCGACGACCTCATCGCCCGGCTCGCCCGCTTCCGCGCCCTCATGGAACGCGACCCGCGCGAGCTCCCGCTGATCAGCCAGACCGGCGAGTACAGCCGCATGCTCGTCGAAGGCAGCCGCATCGACGAACACGCCGCCCCCGGCGACGGCGTCCGGAAGGCCCTCGCCGAGCTGGCCCTGGCCGACGACCGCGCCCAGCGCGCCGCCGCACCCGAGTCGGCCCCCGGCCCCCTCGACTCCGGCGACGACGACGACGAGCCGACCCCCGCGTTCGCCTACGACAACCGCACCCGCAGCGCCATCCAGGCCGTCGTCGGCGGCGGCCTGGCCGTGCTCGGCGGCGAACTCGTCTCCCACCAGCGCTGGTACTGGGCCGTCCTCACCGTCTTCGTCGTGTTCATCGGCGCCTCCAGCGCCGGCGCCACCTTCGTCAAGGGCGTCCGCCGCCTCGGCGGCACCCTCATCGGCATCGTCGGCGGTGTCCTGCTCGCCCTCCTGGTCGGCGGCAGCACCCCCGCCACGCTCGCGCTGATCCTGGTGTGCGTCTTCGGGATGGTCTACTCCGCCCGCGTCTCCCAGGTGGTGATGGCCTTCTTCATCACCAGCATGCTCGGCCTGCTCTACAGCCTGCTCGGCACGTTCAGCCTCGAAGTGCTCTGGATCCGCGTCGCCGAAACCGCGGTCGGCGCCGCCGCCGGCATCCTCGCCGCCGTCGTCATCGTCCCCGTCCGCACCCGCTCGGTCATGCTCGACGACATCTCCGCCGTGCTCGACGAGCTGGCGGAGTTCCTCGAGCACGCCCGCGACCTGCTCGCCGGCGAGCAGAACGTCAACATCATCGAGCTCTCCCGCGACCTCGACCGCGCCGTCGAACAGGTCCGGACCACCATCGAGCCGCTGACCCACCCGGTCAACCTGCGCAGCGCCCGCCGCGACTACGGCTGGCACGTGCTCACCACACTGGAGACCATCGCCTTCCGCGCCCGCCACGTCGCCGCCCGCGCCCAGCCCGGGCAGCTCGCCGGCCCGACCGCCGACCGCCTGCGCCAGTTCACCGGACGGCTGCTGGCCAACATCGACGTCCTCCGCAAAGCCCTCGACGCGCCGGGTGGCCCCCCACCCGGCACGCTCGTGCGCGACGACGGCACCCCGGTGAGCGACCGCGTCGAGCAGGCCGAAACCCGGGCCGTCCTCTCCAGCCTCAGCCACCTCGACGAAGCCCTCGTCTCCCTCGCCCGCGTCTTCGGCCTCCAGGCCACCGATCCCCGCGCCCCCGCGAAGAAGTGACCGCCGGGGCGGCGCGGTGCCAAGCCGCGCCGCCCCGGTCCACGCCGCTCCGATCAGGGACAGGTCAACCACGCGAAGTGGTACGTGGTCGTGATGCTGCCGTCGGTCGAGTCCATCGTGACGTAGCTCGTCGTCTTCTTCGGATCCGACGTCCCGGCCGCGGCCCGCAATTCCGTGTTGATGTTCAGATTGCGTTCCTCGCCGCACGGCTTGAACACGATCGCACCGACCTCCGTGGAATCGGTGAAATGCCAGTCGTCCTCGAAAGCACCGGTCAGCGGATGCTGGACGTACGCCGTCGGAGAATTACCCTGGAAATAGTAGTTCGCTCTTTCCAGGCCGGTCGCGCCCCGCTCCAGATGGGCGAACCCGCGATAGTCCGCCTGCGCGATTCCGTAGGTGAACCCCTGCGGCACGTGCACCCGCAGGCCGATCTGGCAGTTCTTCCGGGCGTCCAGCGGGCCCGCGCCGACCCCGACCAACGCCGTGTAGGCGCTGTAGGTCACGGTGAACGCCGTGTTGTCCTGCGACACCGCCACCGCGGACGTGCCGGCCGGGCAGCCCGTGCCATTGGCGTTCACGACGTCGATGACGATTCTGTCGGGCGGCGGAGGAGTGTTCCATGAATGCGGGGTGACCACAGAGGACAGCGCCATCACGGCAGCAACGACCGCAGAAAGCATCGGAATCCTTCCCAATACATTCGAATTGGGTACGGGGGCGCCGACCATGGTAGCGAAAGGATCATGGTCCGAAACCCCGCTGAACGGAGCAACGCGCAGTAGCCGTCCCACCACGCGGTATACCGATAATTTCGAGCCGCCATTCCGGTGACCACGGAGAAATTCGACCGGAAAACGATTTCGCGCCGCCGGACCGCCGCCCGCCGTCCGCGATCACCCCGCGACGTCCGGGCTTGATCGTTTCACTCCGCCAGCAGGCCCGCGACCCGCCCCAGCGTCGCCACCCCGGCCGCCGACCACGGCCCGGCCGTGAGCACCACCGCGTGGTCGATCCCCCACTCCGCGAACCCCGTGCACCGCCGCGCGAACGACTCCGCGGACTCACCGGGCTCCAGCCGCGCGCTGATCGTCTTCTCGATCTCCCCGTACGGCCGTCCGGCGTCCTCGCAGTGACGCGCGAGCACCGACAGCTTGTGGCGCACCGTCTTCCCCCCGTCCGGGACGTCGAACACGTTGCACGCGTCCGCGTACCGCGCGACCAGGCGCAGCGTCTTGCGCTCACCCGCCCCGCCGATCAGCACCCGCGGCCGGCGCACCGGCAGCGGAATCCCGATCGGACGGTCCAGGTGGTAGTGCGCACCCTCGAACGCCGAGTCGTCCCCGGCCCACATCCGCAGCGCCAGCCGGATGGTCTCCTCCATCCGCTCGAAACGCTCGCCCACCGGCGGGAACGGCAGGCCCATCGCCCGCGCCTCGCCGTCGTGGTGCCCGGTGCCGATCCCGAACCGTGCCCGCCCACCGGAGAGGACGTCGAGCGTCGTGACCGCCTTGATCAGCAGCGCGGGCGGCCGGAACGTCACCGCCGAAACCATCGTGCCCAGCCCGATCCGGCTGGTCCGCGCGGCCAGGAACCCCAGCGTCGTGTACGCCTCGAGCATCGCCGAATCCGGCGTGCTGTGCGGGTCGGCCTGCAGCAGGTGGTCGGCCACCCACAGCGTGTCCAGCCCGGCGTCGTCGGCCGCCACCGCGACGGCCGTCAGCTCTTCGGTCGCCTTGTCCGGCCACGAGAAGTCCGTGACCCCGATGCTCAACCGCATGACTACCCCCTCGTGAGCAGTTCCATGTTGTGGCCGTCGGGGTCCTCGAAGTAGACCCCGCGGCCGCCGTTCAGGTCGTTGACCTCGCCCGTCCGCTCGTGGAACGGGTCGGCCCAGTAGGTGATGCCGGCCCGCTCGATCCGCGCCATCGCGGCGTCGAAGTCGTCTTCGCCGACGAGGAACGCGTAGTGCTGGCTCGTCACGCGGTCCACCCGCAGGTAGTCGAGCGTCACCCCGTTCGCCAGCCGGATCGGCACGAACGGGCCGGCGACCGGCTCGGTCCGCAGGCCGAGGATCCCGGCGAGGAACTGCGCCGACTTCTCGCGGTCGGTCACGCACACGATCGTGTGGTCCAGCTCGATGCTCATCGCGCGGCCCCGCCGGACGCGAACGGCGGCGGGCCGCCGATCGGGCTCAGGTGGATGCCGGCCAGGCACCAGCGGTCCTCGGTGCGGACCAGCACGTGCGTGGCGCGGAACCGGCCGTTCACCGGGTTGCCCTGGTGCTCGGCGACCTGGGCGTGCACGCCGATCGCGATGGCGGTCGTGCCGAAGTCGCGGACCTCGACGTCGTCCCAGTCCAGCTTTTCGGTCACCAGCCCACCGGCGCCGTAGCGCGCCAGCCACTGGTCGCGGTCCAGTACGAAGCCGAGCGGGCCGACCAGACGGAAGCCGTCGGCGGCCAGGCCGGCCAGGACTTCGGTGTCCCCACGTTCCTCCGCGGCGGCCCAGACCCGGCCGAACTCGCGGACCTGCTCTTCGGTGCTCATCGCGTTCCCCTTCCGGTTCGACGAGCACAACGTTAGATGTCTAACCATTAGATGTCAAACGCTTAGGTCCCTCAGCTTCTGCGGTAGAGTCCGACCCGTGCCAGCACCCGTCACCACCCCCATCGGGGTCGTCCTCGCCCGCACCGCCAAGACCGCCGGCCGCGCCTTCGACCAGGCGCTCGCCGCCGCCGGCGGCTCCCAGCCCGTCTGGCAGATCCTCATCTCCCTCAAGACCCGGCCCGTCGCCAACCAACGCGAACTCGCCGACGCCGTCGGCATCCAGGGCGCCACCCTCACCCACCACCTCAACGGCATGGAAGCCGCCGGCCTCGTCACCCGCCGCCGCGACCCCGACAACCGCCGCGTCCACCTCGTCACCCTCACCCCCGAAGGCGAACAGCTCTTCCTGCGCCTCGCCTCCGCCGCCATCGCCCACGACGAACGCATGCGAAAAGGCCTGTCCGACGCCGAAATCGCCCAGCTCGCCGACCTCCTCCACCGCCTCGCCGGCAACGTCACCGATACCTGATCGATCCAGCGAGAGTGACTGGACGCACCCGACCGGCGACCACGAGGAGAGATAGGCTCCATGCACTAGCCAAAGTCGTCTCAAGCTGGAGAACCGCAATGACCCAAGCCCCTGTCAACGTGACCGTCACCGGCGCCGCCGGCCAGATCGGCTACGCGCTGCTCTTCCGCATCGCGTCCGGTCAGCTCCTCGGCCAGGACGTCCCGGTGAAGCTGCGGCTCCTCGAGATCCCGCAGGCGGTCAAGGCGGCCGAGGGCACCGCCATGGAGCTCGACGACGGCGCGTTCCCCCTCCTGGCCGGCATCGACATCTTCGACGACCCCAAGCAGGCCTTCGAAGGCACCAACATCGCCCTCCTCGTCGGCGCCCGCCCCCGCAGCAAGGGCATGGAGCGCGGCGACCTCCTCGAGGCCAACGGCGGCATCTTCAAGCCCCAGGGCGAAGCCATCAACGCCGGCGCCGCCGACGACATCAAGGTCCTCGTCGTCGGCAACCCCGCCAACACCAACGCCCTCATCGCCCGCTCGCACGCCCCCGACGTGCCCGCCGACCGCTTCACCGCGATGACCCGCCTCGACCACAACCGCGCCCTCGCCCAGCTCTCCAAGAAGCTCGGCGTACCCGTCACCGAGATCAAGAAGCTCGCCATCTGGGGCAACCACTCCGCCACCCAGTACCCCTCGGTCCAGCACGCCGAGGTCGCCGGCAAGGGCGTCGAGGTCGACCAGGCCTGGCTCGAGAACGACTTCATCCCGACCGTCGCCAAGCGCGGCGCCGCCATCATCGAGGCCCGCGGCCTCTCCTCCGCCGCCTCCGCGGCGTCCGCCGCCATCGACCACGTCTACACCTGGGTCAACGGCACCGCCGAAGGTGACTGGACCTCCGCCGGCGTCGTCTCCGACGGCTCCTACGGCGTCGCCGAAGGCCTCATCTCGTCCTTCCCGGTCACCGCCAAGAACGGCAAGTACGAGATCGTCCAGGGCCTCGAGATCGACGACTTCTCCCGCGCCCGCATCGACGCCTCCGTCGCCGAGCTCGTCGAGGAGCGCGACACCGTGCAGAAGCTCGGCCTCATCTGAGCCCGGCACGAACGCGATCGGGGCCGCCGTCCCGGGTGGACGGCGGCCCCGATCGCGTCAATCGGTCTTCAGCGGCCCGGCGACCTTGTAGGTGCTGAGCAGGACACCGGTCGGGGTCGGCGTCGTCCCGGCGAACTCGAACGCCTGCCCCGGAGTCCCCTCCGCGAAGAGCCGCTTGCCCGTCCCCACCAGCACCGGATAGACGACCAGCACGACCTCGTCCGCGAGCCCGTGTTCCAGCAGCACCGACGTCAGCGTCGAGCTGCCCGTCACGACCAGCCCCGGACCGTCCTCCGCCTTGATGCGCCGGACACCCTCGACGAGGTCCGGGCCGACACCTTCGGCCGGGCCCCAGCCGAGATCGTCCGGACGATGGGTCACGACGTACTTCTTCGCCGCGTTGAGGCGATCCGCCATCGGGATACCGGACACCGTCGGCCAGAACCCCGCGAAGATGTCATAGGTGCGCCGACCGAGCAGCAGATCGAACCGGTCACCGTGCGCGGACAGCATCATCTCCGCGCCGGCCGGAGTCCGGTACGCCCCCGTCCAGTCGCTGTACGGGAAACCGTCCCCGTCGGCGGAGTTCTGGATCACGCCGTCGAGCGACACGTGCTCGATGATCTTGAGAGTTCTCATCCGGCCAGCACCTCGTCCAGTTGGGGCATCGCGGCACGAAGACCCGCTTCCATGCCCGGCGTTGTCTCTTCCATGGCTTCAACACTCGAAAACCGGGTGACGCTGACCATGCGCGACCCCGTCGGTGTCGCCTCGAAGGCGAAGCTCATCGACATCGGCATGTCCCCGTCCTCGGCGTTGGCCTCACCGTCGTCCGCCGCGAACGAGTCGATCGGGCTCACCGCCGTGAACTTCCAGGCCCCGCTCCACTTCTCCCCGCCCGGCAGGGTCAGGAAGTACTCCGCGCGGCCGCCGACCCGGAAGTCGTGGTGCGTGAACGTCGCGGGTGCGGACGGCGGCCCCCAGAAGCGCTCCAGCTGCCGCGGATCAGCCCAGGCCTCCCACAGCCGTCGTTGCGGAACCGGGAAGTCGGCCACCAGCGTCAGGGTCAGCGCTTCCGGATCTTTGGTCACCGAAGTGACGGGCATCGTCAGTCTTCTTTCGGTAGCAGGACATCATCGAGCTGCGCCACGCGCCGGCGCCAAACGGACTCGTAGAAATCGAGGAGCGCACTCGCCCGCCGGAGCCGCACGCGGTCGGCCGAGACCAGCTGCTCGCGGCCCTTGGCACGCTTCCGGACGAGACCCGCCCGCTCGAGCACGGCGACGTGCTTCTGCACGGCCGCGAAGCTCATCTCGTAGTGCGCGGCGAGCTCGGACACCGACGGCGTCTCGGTGATCGACCGCGCCAGGATGTCGCGGCGTGTCCCGTCGGCCAAGGCGCGGAAGAGCTGGTTGAGCGACTCCTCACTCTCTTCCCGATGTACAACCATGTGGTTGTACATTAACGATCGCCGATCACCTCGGCAAGACCCGAGTTCGCTCCGCTCCCAGCGAACGCCGCACGCTCACAGCGAAATCGCCCCAAGCGCGGCCATCGCCCGCCCTACCGTCGGGCCATGACCCTTCTCGCCGTACCCGACATGCAGGCACCGAGCACCGCACCCGAAGACTCGGTCTACCAACAGCTCCTGCGCGACCGCATCGTCTTCCTCGGCTCCGAGGTCAACGACGAAGTCGCCAACCGGATCATCGCCCAGCTCCTCCTGCTGGCCGCCGACGACCCGGCGAAGGACATCACCTTCTACATCAACTCACCCGGCGGCTCGGTGACCGCCGGCATGGCCATCTACGACACGATGCAGCTCGTCAAACCCGACGTCTCCACCTACGGCCTCGGCTTCGTCGCCTCCATGGGCCAGTTCCTGCTTTCCTCCGGCACGCCCGGAAAGCGCTACCTGCTGCCGAACACGCGGATCGTCATGCACCAGCCGTCGGCCGGGATCAGCGGCGCCGCGACCGACATCGCCATCCAGGCCGAGGTGTTCGGCAAGATGAAGCGCCGGATCGCGGAGATCACCGCGCGCCAGACGGGCCAGAGTGTCGAGCGGATCACCGCCGACGCCGACCGCGACCGCTGGTTCGACGCGGACGAAGCCCTCGCCTACGGATTCGTCGACCACATCGTCGCGGGCGAGCAGACCGCGTCGGCCTGACTCCCTCCGTCTTTGCGGTTGTTCGAGGTGCAGAGACGACTCCGCGGGGCAGTTTTCTGCAGAACTGCCCCGCGGTATAGGTCGTTATACACTTAGTACCGGAGTCTGGTCAGACTCCGGTGAGGCCGCGGCGTGCCAGGAGTGGTTCGATCTCGGGGTCGCGGCCGCGGAAGGCGCGGAAGGCGTCCATCGGGTCGATGCTCCCTCCCCTGCCCAGGAGGGTGCGGCGGAAGTGGTCGCCGTTGTCGCGGGTCAGTCCCCCGCTCTCGCGGAACCACTGGACGGTGTCGGCGTCGAGGACTTCGCTCCAGATGTAGGAGTAGTACCCCGCGCTGTAGCCGCCGCTGAAGATGTGCGCGAAGTATGTCGTGCGGTAGCGCGGTGGGATCGCTTCGAGGGCCACGCCCGCCTTGACGAGCGCGTCGGTCTCGAACCGCTGCACCTCCTCCACGCTGTCGTCGACGCCGAGGCGGTGCCAGGCCTGGTCGAGCAGGGACGCGGCGAGGTATTCGGTGGTGGAGAAGCCTTCGCCGTACTGCTGGGCGGCGAGGAGCTTGTCGACCTGCTCCTGCGGCAGGGCCTCCCCTGTCTCGTGGTGCTTGGCGTAGTTGGCCAGGACCTCCGGCCACAGCATCCACATCTCGTTGACCTGGGAGGGGTACTCGACGAAGTCGCGGGGAACGTTGGTGCCGGAGAACGTCGGGTAGCGGACCGACGAGAGGAGGGCGTGCAGCGCGTGGCCGAACTCGTGGAACGCGGTGACGACCTCGTCGAAGGTGAGCAGCGTCGGCTCCCCCGCCGGCGGGCGGCTGACGTTGAGCACGTTGACGACGACCGTTTTGCGGTCCAGCAGCTCCGACTGGTCGACGAAGGTGTTCATCCACGCGCCACCGCGCTTGGCGTCGCGGGTGTACAGGTCGAGCAGGAACAGCCCGAGCGGGGTGCCGTCGGTGTCGAAGACCTCGAAGGTCCGGACCTCCGGGTGGTACTTCGGGAGGTCGGTCCGCTCGGTGAAGGTGAGGCCGTAGAGCTTGGTGGCGGCGAAGAAGACGCCGTCGAGGTACACGCGGTCGGCTTCGAAGTACGGGCGCAGGGCTTCGGTGTCGACCTCGAAGCGTTCGCGGCGGACCTGGGCGGCGTAGTAGGGCCAGTCCGACGGGCGCAGTGTCGCGCCGGGAACGTCCGCTTCGAGCAGCTGCTGCAGTTCCGCGGCTTCCGTGCGGGCGTTCGCGACGGCGGCGGGTGCCAGGCGCTCGAGCAGCCCGGCGGCGGCTTCGGCGGTCTTGGCCGTCTCGTCGGCGATGACGTACGCCGCGTGGTTCGGGTAGCCGAGCAGGACGGCCCGTTCGGCCCGCAGGCGGGTGATCTCGGCGACGAGGGCGTTGTTGTCGAACTCGTTGCCGCGGTTGCCCCGCGCCATCGACGCGGTGTGGATCCGCGCCCGGACGTCGCGGTCGCGCAGCGTCTCCAGCGGCGACGCCTGACTCGTCGGCAGGGTCAGGGTGAGGACGTACTTGCCGTCCTCGTCGCGGGCGGCCGCCGCTTCGGCGGCGGTGGCGATCGCGCCGTCGCCGAAGCCGGCCAGCTCGGCGCGGTCCTCGATGACGACGGCGAGGTCGTTGGTGTCCTTGAGCAGGTTCTGCTGGAACTTCGTCTGCAGGGTGGACAGCTGCCCGTTCAGCTCACGCAGGCGGGCCTGCTCCGCCTCGCCGAGCCCGGCGCCCGCGCGGCTGAAGTCGAGGTGGCGCCGTTCCAGCAGCCGCCGGGACTCCTCGTCCAGGCCGAGCTCGTCGCGCCGCGCGTGGAGGGCGTCGATCCGGGCGAACAGCTTCGGGTTCAGGTGGATGGCGTCGTGGTGGGCGGCCAGCTTCGGCGCGAACTCCGCCTGGATGGCCTGGATCTCGTCGGTGCTGCTGGAGCCGGACAGGTTGTAGAACACGCTCGCCACGCGGCCCAGCAGTTCGCCGGCGCGCTCGAGGGCGACGATGGTGTTCTCGAACGTCGGCTCGGCGTCCTGCGCCGCGATCTGCTCGATCTCCGCCGAGTGTTCGGCCAGGCCCGCCTCGAACGCGGGCCGGTAGTGCTCGTCGCCGATCCGGTCGAAGGGCGGCAGGGCGTAGGGCAGTTCGCTGGGTGCGGCGAACGGGTTGTCCGGCGAAATCATCGGGGCAGGCTCCTGGTCGGGGTCCAACACTCGGTCCCGCCACCCTACGTGGTCCACCTGTGCGGACGTCAGCGCTTTCCGGAGGTGGCCGAGCTCACCGGCCGGTGGTACCGCCCACGACGGCGTCGCTGGTCCCGGCGGCCTTCTTGCCCCGCTTCGGCTTGGGTTCCGGCGGCACGATGCCGCGCAGGTCGCTGCTGTGGTCGTTGACGCGCATCACGAACGGCCGTGTCTCGGTGTAGCGCACGACCGAGATCGACGCGGGGTCGACGACGATCCGCTGGAACGCGTCGAGGTGCTGGCCGAGCGCGTCGGCGAGGATGGACTTGATCACGTCGCCGTGGCTGCACAGCAGCCAGACGGCGTGGTCGCCGTGTTCGGCGGTGATCCGCCGATCGTGCGCGCGGACGGCGGCCACCGACCGGGCCTGCATCGCCGCGAGCCCTTCGCCGCCGGGGAACACCGCGGCCGAGGCGTGCGCCTGCACGACCTGCCAGAGCGGCTCCTTCGCCAGGTGCTTGAGCTCCTTGCCGGTCCAGTCCCCGTAGTCCACTTCGGACAGCCCGGGTTCGACGACCTTCCGGAGCCCGCGTGCGGCGGCCAGCGGGCCGACCGTCTGCTTGCACCGCAGCATGGGCGACACGACCAGCTCCGCCAGCGGGACGCCGTCGAGGCGTTCCACCAGCTTCTCCGCCTGGGCGCGGCCGGTGTCGTCGAGGTTGACCTTCGGGGAACGCCCGGCCAGGACGCCGGAGCCGTTGGCCGTCGACTTGCCGTGCCTGAGCAGAATGACCGTACTCACGGGGCCCACCCTACGTGGGGACCGATCAAGCGGTCCCCACGCGGGCGGATCAGTGGCTGACCGGACCGGCGTTCGGGTCCAGCGCGCCGGTGAGGATCAGCACGAACAGCAGCACACCGAGGACCAGCCGGTAGATCACGAACGGCACGAAGCTGCGCTTCTTGATGTAGGCCATCAGCCAGGCGATCACCGCGTAGCCGACGCCGAAGGCGACGAGCGTGGCCAGGATCGTCGGGCCCCACTGGGCCGGCACGCCGCCCGACCCGATGTCCTTGAGCTTGTACACACCCGAGCCGAACACCGCGGGCAGCGCCAGCAGGAACGAGTACTCCGCCGCCTCGGCGCGGGTGTAGCCCAGCAGCAGGCCCGCGCTGGTCGTGCCACCCGAGCGCGAGACGCCCGGGATCAGCGCCAGCGCCTGGGCGAAGCCGAACCCGAGGCCGTGCGGCACGGTCAGGTGGTCCAGCGTCCGCTCCTGCTTCCCGATCCGGTCGGCGACCAGCAGGATCAGGCCGAACACGATGAGCACGGTGGCGGTGATCCGCAGGTCGCGGAACGCGCTGTCGATCTGATCCTGCAGCAGCAGCCCGAGCACCACGATCGGCAGCGAGCCGACGATGATCAGCCAGCCCAGGCGGGCATCCGGGTCACGGCGCCAGTCCGGCTTGTACAGCGAGAAGAACCAGGCCTGCAGGATCCGGCCGATCTTCTTGCCGAAGTAGATGATCACCGCGAGCTCGGTGCCGATCTGGGTGACGGCGGTGAACGCCGCGCCCGGGTCGTCCCAGCCGACGAGCGCCGCGACGATCCGCAGGTGCGCGCTGGAGGAGATCGGGAGGAACTCCGTCAGGCCCTGGACCAGGCCCAGGACGAGTGCTTCGAACCAGCCCACGTCAGGCCACCCCCGCCTTCTCGAGCGCTTCGACGGCGGTGGTCAGCGCGGCCGACGGGTCCGGGGTGTACGGCGCCACCGACAGGGTCGTCACGCCGGCCTCGGCGTATTCGGTCATCTTCTCCGCGATCCGTTCCTTCGGGCCCAGCAGCGACGTCGCGTCGAGGAACTCCAGCGGCACCGCCGCCATCGCCCCCGCCCGGTCGCCGGCCAGGTACTTCTCCTGCACTGCGGCGGCTTCGGCTTCGAAGCCCATCCGGCACGCCAGCCGGTTGTAGAAGTTCTTCTCCTTGCTGCCCATCCCGCCGAGGTAGAGCGCCGCGTACCCGCGGACGGCGTCCGCGCACGTCTTCCAGTCGTCGCCCGGCACGAGCGGCACGGTCGGCACGACGTCGAAGTCCTCCAGGGTGCGGCCGGCCCGTTCGGCACCGGCCCGCAGCCGCGCCAGCTGCTCCCCCGCGTGCGCCGGCGAGAAGAACACCGGCAGCCAGCCGTCGGCGATCTCGCCGGTCAGCTCCAGGTTCTTCGGGCCGATCGCGGCCAGGTAGAGCGGGATGTGCTTGCGGGCGGGCCGGACGGTCAGCCGCAGCGCCTTGCCGGGCCCGTCCGGCAGCGGCAGCGTGAAGTGCTCGCCCTCGTGGGCCAGCCGTTCGCGCCGCAGCGCCTTCCGCACGATCTCGGCGTACTCGCGGGTGCGCTCCAGCGGGGAAGCGAACCGCACGCCGTGCCAGCCTTCGGACACCTGCGGGCCGGACACGCCGAGCCCGAGCCGGAAGCGGCCGCCCGAGAGCGTGTCGAGGGTCGCGGCGGTCATCGCGGTCATCGCCGGTGTCCGGGCCGGGATCTGCAGCACGGCGGCGCCGACGTCGATCCGCGACGTCTGCGCCGCGATCCAGGTCAGCACGGTCACGGCGTCCGAGCCGTACGCCTCCGCCGCCCACACGACGGCGTAGCCCCGTTCGTCCGCTTGTTTCGCCAGGGCCAGGCTGGCGGGGTCGTTCCCCGATCCCCAGTAGCCGAGATTCAGTCCGAGTCGCACGGGGCCAGACCCTAACGGGGGCCCTTGGGGGCGACACGACTCACCTTGGTCAGGTCCGGACGGGGGAGCCCACTAGGCTCGGCGGTCGTGGAAAAGCGACTGCTCGGCCGCTCGGGACTGCGCGTCTCGCGGATGGCGCTCGGCACCATGACCTGGGGTGGCGACACCGACGCGGAGGAGGCGGCCAGCCAGCTGGTCGCCTTCGTGGACGCCGGCGGCACCCTGGTGGACACGGCCGACATCTACGGCGAGGGCGAGAGCGAGCGGGTGCTCGGCTCCCTGCTCGGCGACCTCGTGCCCCGCGACGACGTCGTGCTCGCGACGAAGGCGGTCGCCCGGCGCACCGACGGCCCGTTCGGCGGCGGCGCCTCGCGCGGTGCCCTGCTCACCGCGCTCGACGGCTCGCTCAAGCGGCTCGGTACCGACCACGTCGACCTGTGGCAGCTGCACGCCTGGGATTCCTGCGTGCCGATCGCGGAGACCCTCGCCGCCCTCGAGTACGCCGTGACCAGCGGGAAGGCCCGGTACGTCGGCGTCTCGAACTACGCGGGCTGGCAGCTGGCGACGGCCGCCGCGGGCGCCGCGGCGGTCGCGCCGATCGTCTCCACCCAGGTCGAGTACTCGCTGCTGGAACGCGGGGTGGACCGCGAGGTCGTCCCGGCCGCCGAGCACCACGGCATCGGGCTGCTGCCCTGGGCGCCGCTGGGTCGCGGCGTGCTGACGGGCAAGTACCGCACCGGCACGCCCGCCGACTCGCGCGGCGCGAACAGCGCGTACGCCGGCTACGTCGAGCACCACCGCACCGACCGGGCCGCCCGGATCGTGCAGGCGGTGGCCACCGCGGCGGACGGGCTGGGCACGTCGCCGCTGGCCGTCGCCCTGGCCTGGGTCCGCGACCGGCCCGGGGTCGTGGCCCCGGTCGTCGGGGCGCGGGACACCGGCCAGCTCACCGGATCGCTGACGGCGGAGGAGATCACCCTGCCGCCGGCCATCCGCTCGGCGCTCGACGACGTCAGCGCGATCGAGGTCGGTTATCCGGAGCGCTGGCCGCGCTAGGTGTCTGTTGGGTGACATGCACGTGACGGCAAGACGATCGTGGAGGATGCTGGTGAAGACCGCCCGCCGAGGGACACCTGGAGGCAGCAACGTGCGTCGGTTCGCCGCCGTGTCGTGGATCGCGATCCCGCTCGCCGGTGTCCTGGCGCTTTCGGGCTGCTCCTCGGCCAAGTCCGACGGCGACGACCTGCAGATCGTCGCGAACCCCGTGGCAGCGAAGCCGGCGGTCTCCCCCGCGGTGACCGTGCGGCCCGCCGGTCAGGTGCTCACCACCGGAGCCGTCTCCGCGCTCGCCGTCGCCCAGGGAACCCTGGTCGTCGCTCTCGCTCAACCGCCGTCTTTGCAGCTTTACGACCTGAACGCGCTCGCGTCACCCCCGGTGAATATGCCGTTATACAGCAAGGCCGAGAAGCTGACCGTGGCGCCCGGGCGGGTCGAGATCGCGGAGCCGGATCGGGGTGTGGTGCAGCAGCTGACGCTGCCGGACCGGAAGCTCACGGAGACGAAGACGGGCGGGCAGCCGGCGTCGAGCATCGCCTACGGCGCCGATCGGCTGGTGGCGATGGGGGCCGCGAAGGACATTCAGCTGCTGCCGGCGAGTGGTCCGGCGCGGACGATCGGCGGGCAGCTCTACAGCGCCGACGACGTCGTCGACACCGGGAGGGGTGTCGTGGTGCTGGACCGGCTGCGCACGGCGGTGTTCTCGGTCGACGTCGCCGCCGGGAAGGTCAACGAAGGCCTGCGTGCGGGTGACGGTGCCGCCAACGCCGTGGCGGATTCCTACGGGCGGGTGCTGGTGACGGACGCGCGGGCGGGTGCGCTGATCGCGTTCTCGGCTTCGCCGCTGATCATGCGGCAGCGGTACCCGGTGCCCGGTGGTGCGTACGGGATCGCGTACGACGCTCGGCGGAGCTTGGCGTGGGTGACGCTGACCGAGCGCAACGAGGTGGTCGGATTCGACGTCCGCGGCGGCGAGCCCGTCGAGAAGTACCGGTTCCCCACCGTGCGCCAGCCGGACTCGGTCGGGGTGGACGAGACCAGTGGCCGGGTGATCGTGGGCTCGGCCACCGGAGAAGGGACCCAGGTGATCCAGCCATGACGACGGTCAGCGAGGCGGTGGTCGAAGGGGATTGGGAGTATCGCCGTCTGCACCTCCCCCCGGGCGTGTCCCGGCGTGCGGCGGCGATCCAGCTCTCCATCCACGCGGAGTTCGCGGGCTGGGAACTGCGCACCGTGCGGCTCTACGCCGACGGCACGCGCCGGGTCTGGCTGCGCCGCAAGAAGACGGCGGAGAGCCTTCCCGGCACGCTGCCGACCTAGCCACGCCGCCCGGGTGAGGTAGTCCTCGACCTCGCCTGCTCGGTGCCCGGGATCGGGTCGTCGTAGGTCCCCGCGGAGGCGAACACACGGGCGAACTACAGCCCGGCCGGCCCAGAAACCCGAACCCGTCGCGCGCCGCGGCCAGCCGCCGCCGATGCGTGGCTTGGATTTCCGCGCGCGTCATGGCCCGGCCGGCGAGGTACCGCATCACCTCGGGGCGGAGCCGCAACGCGCAATTCGTTTCAGACCACGCCGTCCAGCTCGGTGCGCAGCCCGATCGCCTTCGCCGGCAGGTGCCGCCCCGCGACCAGCAGCAACACCGCCGCCGTACCCGCGACCACGGCCGCGGCCGTCCCCAGCCACAGGCCGAGCACGTCCATCCCGTCCACCGGGGACGGGATGTCGGCGAGGGTCACGTACCCGAACACGGCGGCGGTGACGACGGTCGCCGCCGCCGTGGCGCCCACGACGACGTTCGCCCAGGTCAGCGTGGACGGCTTGAAGACCGTGCCGCGGCCCGCCCGGCGCAGCAGCATGCTCAGCCCGACCAGGGCGGCCTGCCCGCACGCGACGAACGCGATCGCGGCGGTCACCAGCGGGACCCGGATCGGCGCGTACGGCGGGAACAGCTCGACCTGGTCGGCGGCGGTCATCGGGATCACGACGAACTGCGCGTACAGCCCGATGAGGAACGCGGCGGCGACGAGCGCCTGGAGGACACCGACGAGGAAGCGAGGCATATATCGATAGTCAATGTGTTTCGCTCGACTGTCAACCGAACACGTGGCCGAGCCAGTCGCTCCAGGCCTTCTCCTCTTCCTCGGCGTCAGCGCCGGGGGTGAAGACGTGGTGGGCGGCGATCATCGGGCCGCGGAAGCCGCGCAGGAACCTGATCATCGCGTCGGCGGTCCGCACTCCGGCGTTCTGGTCGTTCACGGTGTAGACGACGCCTTCCTGTGGTGCCCGGCCGTCGAGCGAGATCCGCACCCGGTCGCCCTCGGCGGGCCGTGCGGGCAGCCCGAGCGCGGTGCCGAGCCGCGCCCACGCGGCGGGCCAGTCCCCCACCGGCGGGCCGAACGCGGTGACCGGCACCGCCGTGCGTCCGGCGAAGTGCGTGACGTATTCGACCAGGGTGCGGAAGAACATCGCGTTGCCGCCGGTCATCGCCTCGAACTCGTCCTCCCAGTCGTCGCCGGGCAGGAAACCGCTGGTGACGCAGCGGATCACCGAGCTCCCGCCGTCGCGTCCCTCGATGAGGAACTCGTAGGCGATCTTGCGCCCGTCCGGCGCGGGGTCGCTGCCGTAGACGAACTTCTCCAGCGGGTCCCACTCCCGGATCCGGTACTCGGGCCGGTAGCCGCCGAACGCGCCGCGGACGACACCGCCGGTGCCGCCCTCGACCTCGGTGCGGCCCATGAACCACGAGTCGATGCCGGGTCCGGTCGCGATGGCTTCCCACAGCTGTTCCGGCGTCGCGCCGACTTCGGCGACTTCGGACTGCTCGAATTCGCGGCCCATCTCAGGATCCCGCCGGGACGCTCGGGTGGACGGCGACCACCACCCGGTGCCTGCGGCCCTTTTCGGCCGTCTCGTCGTGGTACTTCCCCACCAGCGTGGTGACCGCCGTCGCCAGCTCCTCGGCGAACGCGGCCCGGTCGGCCGCCGAGGCGAACCGCACCTCGCCGTCGAGGGCGAAGGTCGCGACCCGCTGCTTCGCCTGGGCCGCACCGGTGATGAGCAGGCCGACGTCGCGCACCAGGCGTCCGGCGACCGCGAGCAGCCAACGCGCCGAGAGCCGGTCCGGTGACCGGGCCGGGTCCGGCTGCACCGCCGCCAGCGCGGCCGGCGAAATGACGTACGACGCCGCCGTCGCCTGCATCATCCGCTCGGTGACGTTGCCCTTCCGGCGCTCCTCGACCAGCTCCACCAGACCGTGCGCCTCCAGCGCCCGCAGGTGGTAGTTGACCTTCTGGCGCGGCAGGTCGACCCGCCCGGCCAGCATCGTCGCGGACGCGGGCTCCGCCAGCTCGGCCAGCAGCCGGGCGCGGATGGGGTCCAGCGACACCTCGGCCGCCGACGCGTCTTCGATCACCGCCACGGAGAACATGAGGCCAGCTTCGTTCCGAACAGAGAAGTTGTCAAGAACTCTCTTCTTGTCGGGAACTGCCGTTCACCAGGGCGACGACCCGCGGCAGCACCTGTGCGGCGGCTTCCAGCGGCACGACGTGCCCGACGCCGGGCAGCACCACCGCCGTCCCGTTGCCGAGGCCGGCGGCCCACTGCTCGACGTCGGACGCGCGCACGATCCGGTCCCGCTCCCCCACGATCGCCGTCACCGGCAGGCCGCTGACCTGCGTCAAGGCCGAGTCACGCGCGTAGGCGTCCAGCGCGGGGCGGAACAGCGAGACCGTGTGCGGCCAGTTGCCGCGGATCATCTTCACGGTCAGCTCGACCAGTTCCGGGTCCGGGTCGTCCCCGAACAGCCACCACCGCAGGCCCGCGCTCACCGCCCGGCTCGTGTGCTCCCGGACCACGCCGAAGAGCTTCGAGCCGAGCACCGCTTCGAGGTCGCGGGCCAGCTTCCCCAGCGCGTTGGGCCAGGTCGCCGACACCTCGGTGGCCAGCGTTCCGGACGACGTCGCGAGCAGTACCAGCCCCGACACCCGCGCGGCGAACAGTTCCGGGTGCCGCTGGGACAGCGACATGATGGCCAAGCCACCCATGTCGTGCCCGACGAGCACAACCCGGCCCTCCGGGACCTCGCGCTCGAGCAGCTCCGCGAGGTCGTCGCCGAGCTGCGTCATCGTCGCGGTTCCGCGCCGCGCCCGCCCGGACCCGCCGTGGCCGCGCTGGTCGTAGGTCAGCACGGCCACCGGCCCGTCGGCCGCGTCCGGCACCAACGGCGCGATCCGGCCCCAGCTGCGCTGGTCGAGCGCGTAGCCGTGGACGAAGACCACGGTCACCGGCGCGGCCGGGTCGCCCCTGCGGACCACCTGCAGGGACGTGCCGTCGGCGAGCGCGAACGCGGTCATCAGGACGTGCGCAGGAACCGGTCCAGCACGCGGGTGCCGAACTTCAGCGCTTCGACCGGGACGCGCTCGTCGACACCGTGGAACAGCGCCGAGAAGTCGAGGTCGGCCGGCAACTTGAGCGGCGCGAACCCGAAGTTGCGGATCCCGAGGTCCTGGAAGGACTTCGCGTCGGTGCCGCCGGACAGCATGTACGGCAACGTCTTCGCGCCCGGGTCCTCGGCCAGCACCGCCGCGGTCATGGCGTCGACGAGAGCGCCGTCGAAGGTCGTCTCGACCGGCGGGAGCTCCATCCACTCCTTCTCGATGTCCGGCCCGAGCAGCTCGTCGAGCTCGCGGTCGAACGCCTCCAGCCGGCCGGGCAGGATCCGGCAGTCCACCGCGGCCTCGGCGACCGACGGGATGACGTTCGACTTGTAGCCGGCGGTGAGCATGGTCGGGTTGGCGGTGTCGCGCAGGGTCGCGCCGATCATCCGGGAGATGTTGCCCAGCTTGGCGACCGAGCCCTCGAGGTCGTCCTCGGGGAAGTCCCAGCCGGTGATCTCGGTGACGCCGGCGAGGAACTCCTTGACCGAGTCCGTGAGCACCAGCGGGAAGCGGTGGTTGCCGAGCTTCGCGACGGCCTCGGCGAGCTTCGTCACGGCGTTGTCGCGGTGGATCATCGAGCCGTGCCCGGCGGTGCCGCGCACGCGCAGCTTCATCCAGCGGATGCCCTTCTCGGCCGTCTCGATCAGGTAGGCGCGGACGTCGTCCTTGAGCGTGATCGAGAAGCCGCCGACCTCGCTGATCGCCTCGGTGACGCCCTCGAACAGGTCGGGGCGGTTCTCGACGAGCCACTGGGCGCCGTACTTGCCGCCTGCTTCTTCGTCGGCGAGGAAGGCGAAGACGAGGTCGCGCGGGGGCACGACGTTGTTCATCTTGTAGTGGCGGGCCAGCGCGAGCGCCATCCCGCACATGTCCTTCATGTCGACCGCACCGCGCCCCCAGACGTAGTCGTCCTGGATCGCCCCGGAGAACGGGTGGACCGACCACTCCGAGGGGTCGGCGGGCACGGCGTCGAGGTGACCGTGGATCAGCAGGCCGCCCCGGGACCGGTCGGCGCCTTCCAGCCGCACGATCACGTTGTGCCGGTTCTTCCCGCCCGACTCGACGTAGGTGATCTCGTAGCCGGCGTCGGTCAGCTTCTCCGCGACGTACTCGGCCGCCGCCCGCTCGCCGACCAGGGTGTCGGGGTCGCCGGTGTTGGTCGTGTCGATGCGGATGAGCTCGCTGGTCAGCGTGACGGCCTCGGCCGCGGCGGCTTCGATCAGGTTCGGTTCGGTCACCGGCCATTCCTATCACTCGCCCGGCCCGGTGCGCTGGCTGCGCGCCTGCCGGGACGGTCGCAGGCCCCGGTGGAGACGCCACCCCATGACGGCACGCATCGACCGCACCACGCTCCCCTCCGTGGCAAACCAGGGTGGATCAGCCGGGCCGGCCAGGTATGCCTGCGCCGGTGAACTGACCGGTCCGGCGACCCGGTAGACAAGCTCCCGAGGTGCGTCGCGGCCCGGCATCCACACTGCGGACACCCACGGCCCCCACGACGGGACGTTTTGGCTGGTCAGGACCGATGAATGCCGGTTGCAACCGATCGCGAAATGGCCCAGACTCGGCCCGGCCGATCCACTGTGGACGGGATGCCACGCCAGCGGCCAGCCAACTGCCACCGGTGAGCCGTCCGCCGTCAACCGAGTGCTACACGATGCCTTTCTTGTCAATTTCTAGGCACAGGACGCCGGCGCCATCGAAATGCAGGTAACGTCGATGGAGTGATCCAGCGAGCCGCTGATAGGAGGGCTATCCGGAGCTTATTCATCTCGGCGAGATAACATCGAACAAGAACGAGCTTTTCCAGTTTCGTCACAGACCATGGCTTCGACTCGACAAAGTTGACCCGCCCACCACGCAGGGGGTCCACGCTGCGATCTGCCGCACAGGACCCACGGGCAGCAGTGGACACCTGGGGGCAAGTCCTCAATGTCAGGTATTTTGATAGAAGAAGGGCGTGATACTGGTGGGTGTCAGCCATATCCAGTCGACATTGGGAATGCCTGTCCTCCGTGCCACCCGTGATGAACGTGCCTCGTTGAACCTGGCGGTCGATTTCACGCGCTGTTGATGGCACCCCAGATCCGTGTTTAGGCCCGCGAACTCCGTCATCCGGCAGGCGTCTCTTGAGCTCCGATAGTGACCTGCGCCCGTCGATGGTGCGGGAGTACTCGAGCAAGACGCTCGCGTGCTACCGCCACCGGCTAGTGCACTACCAGCGCTGGTGCCGTACTCGCGGCTACCAGTCCGGTGCGGACGCGATCACGACCAGTGCAGATCGCTGCCACGGCGGCGCCCCGCTGACCGCCGCCAGGCTGTCACTGTTTGCAGCGGTTAGTACACTCATAGCCATGCAAGGGGGAGGCGCGGAAGCACAAGGTGACCCTTTTGTGGCCGTGTGCGCACAGGATGTGGTGTCTGGTCGGCGGGGTCTACACGAGTTCGATGCGGTGTTCGCCCGGGCGACGGTCTACGGGCGACGACCTGCTCGCCCCGGTGTCGAGACGGTCGACGTTGCCGGCCGTGGTCGATGGACGTTCGTGTTCTCCACGCCGCAGCGGCTCGCCGCGCACTTCGGAGATTGCGCCTTCTATGCGACCACCGGGGGCGATCTTCTCGAACAGCTGCCGATCGGTCTCGGCGTGATGCTCGATCCAGATGACGAGCACCGGCTCCCGATTCTGAATCGGATGGTGCCGCCGCAGGCTCTCGCGGCGATACGCCGCCGAGCCGAGCAGAAACGAACCGGGCATGGCATGCCCAGCGACGAGGTCAGGGGCAAGCGCGAGGAGGGCGCCGAGTGAGTGTGGACGGGCCCGGGTTCCATGTCGACGTCGACGTACTGGACAACGCGGGCAAGGGAATCACCCAGAGTGTCCATGACCAGGAGACGTTCGCGTTGCGCGGCCTGTGCGGCGATGCCGAACTCTACGGTCATGCCGGCGTGCACAACGCGCTGGCGGACTACTGCGCGCGGTGGAGCGCCGGCCTGGACACGCTGACCCAGGACGCCGGCGTGATCGGCGATTGCCTCACGCACGCCGCTGACGCCTATCGGGGAATCGACGAGGCGGCTGCGCGGCAACTTCCTGCGGATCCCGGCACCGCCGCGATCGGTGACTGATGGCCGAACTCGGCGAGACCGCAGATCCGCGCGCCCTGGTCCCCGGCGACCCGGCCGCGATCGAGGAGAACGCCCGGGTCCTGCACGGCCGGGCCCGGGGAACCGGACAGGCCGGGGACAGCCTCCGCCGGATCGACACCGGCTCGTGGGCCGGTCCGGCCGCAGCCAAGTTCCACGACAAGTTCAGCTACGAACCGGCCAAGTGGCTGGCCGCCTCCGACTCGTTCGACGCGGTCGCCGAAGCGCTCGACGGATATGCGCAGACGCTCCGCTGGGCGCAGGGGCAGGCGAGCGACGCCATTCGGCTGTGGAATCAGGGGCAGGCCGCAACGGCGGACGCGAAGGCCCGCTATGACCGCGACGTCACCAACGCCGACACCCAGAATCGGCAGCACGCAGCCAACGGTGACCCCACGCGGGTGACGGTCGCGCCGTTCTCCGATCCCGGCGAGGCCGACCGGCTGGCGGCGCGGGACACGCTCAACCGCGCCCGCCAGCAGCTCACCGAAGCCGGGGACCGGACCACAGAGACCATTTCCGACGAGGCCGGCGGCGCACCCACGGCTTCGGATTGGCTCGACGACGTCGGCGGCTTCTTCGCCGACTTCGGCGAAGGCGCCTGGAACGCGTTCAAGGGGTTCGGCGAAGGCGTGTGGAACCTCGTCTACGCCATCGGCGACCCCGGCAACCCCGACCACGACGGCTTGACCGACATCGCCTCGGCGGCATGGCACAAAGTCACCCACCCCGTGGACTTCGGCAAGAACCTCATCGCCTGGGACGACTGGGCCGACCACCCCGGCCGGGCCACCGGCCAGATCCTCGGCGGCCTGCTCATCGGCGGCGCGGCAGGCAAGCTGCTCAAAGGCACCCGAGCAGGAGAAAGAGCCGACCCGGCCGCGCCGAAACTACCGCCGGTGAAGGCTGCCCTGAACGAGTACTTCGACCAGGGTGCACCGCCGAAGGCCTCCGATCTGGCGCGTTACGCCGAGTCCAAGGGCTGGACGAAACAGCAGACCCCGAACGGCCCGCCGAAATACGTCGACGAGAACGGCATCGTACGGATGACCCTCAAGGAAGGCAGCGGCCGCGCCCCGGGGAGCGAGAACCCCCACGTCGAACTGCGCAACGAGGACGGGGTCCGCATCGACCCGCAAGGCAACCCGGTCACCAGGAAGAGCCTGGGAAACCACACACCGATCACCTGGGACCACTAGCACATGACGAACTACACCGACTTCCCCGACCTCGCCAACGTCTACCTCGAAGACAGCTTCGTCCTCGGCATCGACGAGACACCCACCTCGCTGTCCTTCCGGCTGGAAGCCGTGCTGACCCAGGCACACCCGCGCTATCACCAGCCGCGACCGGGTGAAGCGCACTGCTATGCGGACGCCGTGCTGACCATCGCCGACGCCACGAAGATCGAATGGATCACGCGGTCGTCCCAGACCTACCGCGACGCCACCGGCGAAGAAGACCTCGGCAACATCGACAGCCTCCAGCGTCACGCCGATCACTACGAGATCTTCGGAGACTGGGGCCACGTCCGGATCTTCTCGAGGGCGGCACCACGGCTGACTTTCATCCCGGAGGCCACGAACCCGGCGAAGCCGCAGGGCCCCACAACCACTTGATCGAGCCACCGGCCGTCCGCCGCGTACCGACCACAACTCATCGAGACGGCCTCACCGGCCGCGGCGCGGCCTGGGCCGGCCCGGCTGGGTTTGCTGGCATCGCCGGTCCAGGCAGCCTCCTCCGTGTGGCTCCCGACGCCGGAGTCGGTGTTCACCCTGTTCACAGCCCTATTCCACCCGTCGCGGCGTCGAACGGGCGGACGCAGACGCACACCCGCGCTGGAGATGTCCGCACCAGCCCGGAACCCCCGCAGGCCACGCAGTCGCGCAGCGCCACGTGGTCGGCGTCCGCGGACAGCCGCGGAATGTAGCGCCATCGGCCGGTGAGCACGTCCAGCTTGGCGAGCACCCGCCGGTAGGTCAGCAGCGGCTGCGGCAGACGCCGCCAGCCGCGCGCGCCGCCGGCGCCCGGGAATCCGAGGTAGTAGAAGATCTCCCCCAGTTCGCTGGCGATCTCGCAGCGCACCTCGGACCAGTCCCGGCCGGTCCGGCCGCCGCGGTTTCCGCGTCCGCGCGTGCGGTCAGCCGTGATCCAGCGCCGAGACCACTTCGGACACCGGGCGCAGGTGCTGGTTGAGGATCCTCAGCGCCTCCTCGGCGTCGTGGGCGTCCAACGCGGCCACCAGGGCACGGTGCTCGGCGTCGATCACCGGCAGCCGTTCCGGCCGGGCCTCCAGTGCGCGCACGGCGACCCGCTGCTGGCGCGACCGCAGCGTGTCGTACAACTCCGTCAGCACGCTGTTGCCCGCCGCGTTCACGATCGCGCGGTGGAAGGAGCGGTCCAGGCCCGAGACCGCGAACCAGTCGCGGGCCTTCCCGGCGCGGTCCATCTCCTCGATCAGGCCGGCCATCTCCGCGGGCGCTCCCGCCCGGACCGCGCACACTTCCGCGATCGCGTGGCCCTCGATCAGCCGGCGGCTCTGGTAGACCTCCTCCAGCTCGCGCGCGGTGACCGTGCGGACCTGCGCACCCTTGCGCGGCAGGAGGCTGATGAAGCGCTCGGCCTCCAGGCGGTGGAACGCCTCGCGCACCGGCGTCCGGGACACCCCGGTTTCGCCCGAGACCCACTGCTCGTCCAGGAACCGGCCGCCTTCGAGCTCGCCCGCGATGATCCCGTCGCGCAGCCAGGCGTACACGCGGTCCCGCGCCGGCCCGGCCGGTGCGCTGGTCGTCATGCCTCTCCCCTCGTCGTCCCAGCGGCCAGCTTAGCGTCTGGACCCATGGATATCCATCGTGTATACACGGTGCACACAACGACCGGAGCTACCGTCGTGAGCGCGCAGGAGGTTCCCGATGTCCCCAGTCCCCGCCGACCGGCGCTACGCCGTCTGGCTTTCCGATCCCTCGTTCGCGGCGGCCGAGATCGCCCGCGGGATCGGCTACGGCGCCGCCGTCCTCGACATCGAGCACGGCGCGTTCGACCTGGCCGACATCGAGCGGTTCGTCCCCTTCCTGCGGGCGCTCGGCCTGGAGGTGCTCGCCAAGGTCCTCGGGCCCGAGCGCGGCCCGATCCAGCAGGCCCTCGACTTCGGCGCCGACGCGGTCGTCATCCCGCACGTCGAGAACGCGGCGCACGCCAAGGCCGTCACGGCGTTCGCGAAGTTCCCGCCGCTGGGCGACCGCAGCTTCGCGGGCGGGCGCACCACCGGCTACCGCGGGTTCACCGACGCATGGGTCGCCGAGCAGGACCGCGGCACCCGCTGCCTGCCGATGATCGAGGACGCGGGTGCGCTCGAGGACATCGGCGAGATCCTGGCGCTGGACACCGTGGACGGCGTGTTCGTCGGCCCGTCCGACCTGTCCCTGCGCCGCGACCGGGGCGCCTACACGCGGCAGGAAGGCGACTTCGCCGACCTGCGGCGCGTCGCCGAAGCCGCCCGCATGGCCGGGAAGCCGTGGATCCTGCCCGCGTGGAGCCGCGAGGAGAAGGAGTTCGCCCTCGCCCACGGCGCCGGGCAGCTCGCCCTGACCATGCAGCACGGCGCACTCGCCGCCGGCCTCACGGCGGCTTTCGAGGAGACCACGTCGCTCGCGAAGCAGGCGCGATGACGACCACGGCACGAACCAGGACCCGCACCGCGGGCCGCACCCGCTGGGCGATCGCCGGCGTGCTCGGCGTCGGCTCCTTCGTCAACTACGTCGACCGCGTCAACCTCTCCATCGCCGGCCCCGAGATGATGCGCGAGTTCCACCTCAGCGCGGCCCAGCTCGGCGTCGTCGCCTCGGCGTTCCTCTGGACCTACGCGGTGCTGCAGCTGCCGATCGGCGCGATCATCGACCGGATCGGCGTCCGCTGGGTCAACCGCACGGCCGCCCTGCTGTGGGCGATCGCGTCGTTCCTGACGGCGTCGGCGGGCGGACTCGGCCTGCTCCTGTTCTCCCGGCTGGTCCTCGGATTCGGCGAGGCGCCCACCATCCCGGCCGGGTGGAAGGCGATCGGGCAGTGGTTCCCGCGGTCCGAACGCGGCCGCGCCACCGCGGTCTTCGACGGCTGCGCCAAGATCTCCAACGTCCTCGGCATCCCGGTGATGGCGTTCCTCGTGACCGCGTTCAGCTGGCACGCGGCGTTCGTCTTCACCGGCGTCCTCAGCGTCGGCTACCTGCTGGTGTGGTGGCTGCTGTACCTGACGCCGAAGCAGGCCCTGGCCCGCGGGCGGCTGTCCCCGAGGAGTTCGCGTACCTGCGCGACGGCGGCGCGGACGACGAAGACGCGCCCACCCCGAGTTCGCTGACCGGCCTGGGCCACCTGCTGCGCCGGCGCAAGACCTGGGGCCTCGCACTCGGGTACGCGTCCTACACCTACGCGTACTACGTCCTGCTGACCTGGCTGCCCGGCTACCTGGAAAAGCAGTTCGGCGTGAAGCTCCTCGCCGGTGGCTTCTACACGATGATCCCGTGGCTGGTCGCGGTGCTCGCGCAGTTCCTCGTCGGCGGGGTCGTGCTGGACCGGCTGATCGCCCGCACCGGCGACGAGACGAAGGCACGGCGGATCGTGCTCGTGGTGAGCATGCTGGTTTCGCTTTCCGTCGCCGGCGCCGCCTACGCCGGGTCGGTCGCGGTGGCGCTGGTGTTCTTGTCGGTCGGCGCCGCCGGGCTCGCCGTGTCGGTGCCGGCCGGATCGAGCATCGTCGCGGTCATCGCCCCCGAAGGCTGCTCCGGCACCCTCGGCGGCCTGGTCAACTTCGTGGCCAACATGATCGGCATCGCCGCGCCGATCGTCACCGGTGCCGTCGTGGACGTGACGGGCTCGTTCGCCGGGGCGTTCCTCGTCACCGGCGTGGTGCTGCTCGCCGGGATCTTCTGCTACACGGTCGTGCTCGGCAAGCTCGACCGCATGCCCGCCGCTCCCCGGAAGGAAACTGCATGACGCACGTGGCACTGGCGCAGTTCGCGCCCGGAGACGACAAGGCCGCCAACCTCGCGCTGATCACGAGGCTGGCCGGCGACGCGGCCGACCGCGGCGCGCGGGTGGTGGTGCTGCCCGAGTACGCGATGTTCACGGTCCCGGCGATGGACCGGCGGTTCGTCGACTCCGCCGAGGACCTCGACGGCGAGTTCGTCACGGGGCTGCTCGCGCTCGCCGCGAACCGGGGCGTCACGGTCGTGGGCGGGATGAACGAGCGCCTGGACGGCTCGCGGATCTCCAACACGCTCGTCGCGGCCGGACCGGACGGCGCGGTGGCCGCGCTCTACCGCAAGATCCACCTGTACGACGCCTTCGGCTTCCGCGAGTCCGCCGTCGTGCGCGCCGGCGAGATCACCGAACCGGAGACGTTCGAGGTCGACGGCGTCCGCTTCGGCCTCCAGACCTGCTACGACCTCCGCTTCCCCGAGGTCACCCGCCGGCTGGCCGACGCGGGTGCGCAGGTCGTGCTGCTGCCCGCGGAATGGGTGCCCGGTCCGCTGAAGGAGTACCACTGGAGCACGCTGGTGCGGGCCCGCGCGATCGAGAACACGGTGTACGTCGCGGCGGCGGGCCAGGCCGCGCCGACCGGGTCGGGCACCAGCATGCTCGTCGACCCGATGGGCGTGGTGGTGACGTCGCTCGGGGAGCAGACCGGGGTGGCCGTGGGCGAAGTGTCTGCGGAGCGGATCAGCGAGGTGCGGGCGAAGAACCCGGCCCTCGAGCTGCGGCGGTTCACGGTGGTGCCCCGCTGACCGACTGACCCATCAGTCAAGTCCCCGTCGCAACTCCGCTCAACCACAACGTTTTCCTCTTGGATATTGCGATTATCGCAACGTCGGGTTACCGTCTCCTGGCATGGACGAAACCGCCGAGCTGCGGGACCGGGTCCGCGGTCTGGTCAAGGCCATGCCGGGAGCCCAGCGGGAGTTCGCCGCCGCGATCGGGCTCGACGAGACGAAGCTGTCCAAGGCGCTGAACGGCACCCGCCGGTTCTCGCCGCACGAACTGGTCCGTGTCGCCGAGTACTGCGGCGTCACGGTCAACTGGCTGCTCAACGGCAGCGACGACGCGATCACCGTCACCGCGGTGCCCGCGCCGGCCGCGCGCCCGGCGAGCGACGATCCCGACCACCTCGCCCAGTCCGAGCCGCGCCGCCGCATCCTGGAGACGGCCTGGGCGCTGATCGCCGAACGCGGCTACCACAAGGTGCGCATCGCCGACATCGCCGAAGCGTGCGGCACCAGCACCGCCACCATCCACTACCACTTCCCCAGCAAGACCGAAGTCCTCAACGAAGCGTTGCGGCGCAACGTGAAGCTGGCGTTCGACCGCCAGGTCGCCGAGCTGCACTCCATCGAGGACGCGCAGGAGCGGCTGCACCGCCTGGTCGAGCTGCAACTGCCGACCGAAGGCGTCCTGCGCGCCGAATGGTCGGTGTGGCTGCAGGTGTGGAACGAGGTCGCGCTCGACCCGGGGTTCCGCGCGCTCTACACCGATTCCATCGACCGCTGGTACCGCACGATCGCGATGACCATCCGCACCGGCCGCGAGCAGGGCGTGTTCGCCGTGACCGACGCGGACGCGGCGACCACGCTGCTCACGGCGTTGATCGACGGTCTCGGCATCCAGGTGATGACCGGACGCCCCGGCAGCTCGGTCGAAAGCATGCGAGAACACCTGCACGACTTCATCGAAAGCTCGATCGTCAAGGGAGCCTAGGGAGCCTGATGAACCACGAGGTCATCGTCACCTGTGCCCTCACCGGGGCCGGGGACACCGTCGGCCGGAGCCCGCACGTCCCCGTCACGCCAGCGCAGATCGCCGCGAGCGCCGTCGAGGCCGCGAACGCCGGTGCCGCCGTCGTGCACATCCACGTCCGCGACCCGGAAACCGGCGGACCCTCGCGGGACGTCGCGCTCTACCGCGAGGTCGTGCGGCTGGTCAAGGAGTCCGATGTGGACGTCGTCGTCAACCTGACCGCGGGCATGGGCGGTGACCTGGTGATCGACCAGGAAGACCCGCTCAAGCCGGTCGACGGCACCGACCTCGTCAACGCGATGGATCGCCTGCCGCACGTAGAAGAGCTGCTGCCGGACATCTGCACCCTCGACTGCGGCTCCCTCAACTTCGGCGAGGGCAGCCAGCTGTACGTGTCCACTCCGGACATGCTGCGCACCGGCGCCAAGCGGATCCAGGAGCTGGGCGTCAAACCCGAGCTGGAGATCTTCGACACCGGGCACCTCTGGTTCGCGTCCAAAATGGTCGAAGAGGGCCTGATCGACGCTCCCCCGCTGTTCCAGCTCTGCATGGGCATCCCCTACGGCGCACCCGCCGACCCCGGGCTGTTGCAGGCGATGGTGCGGTTGCTGCCCGGCGGCGCGCAGTGGGCGTCGTTCGCGATCGGGCGGGACCAGATGCCGTGGGTGGCGCAGTCGGTGCTCCTCGGCGGGCACGTCCGGGTCGGCCTGGAGGACAACCTCTACCTGGCGAAGGGCGTCAAAGCCACCAACGGCCAGCTCGTCGAACGCGCCGTCGGCATCGTCCAGGATCTCGGCGCCACGGTGGTAAGCGCTTCCCGGGCCCGCGAGATCCTCGGCCTGAAGGAGCGTGTCCATGCCTGAGACGGTCGCGTGCGTCGGCGCCGGCGTGATCGGCGGCGGCTGGGTCGCGCACTTCCTCGCCCGCGGCTTCCACGTCCGGGCCTGGGACCCGGCACCGGACGCCGAGGCGAAGCTCCGCCGGCTCGTCGACGCCGCCTGGCCCGCCCTCACCTCCCTCGGCCTGGCCGACGGCGCGAGCCGCGACAACCTCGTCGTCACCGCCACGCTCGCCGAAGCGGTCGCGGACGCGGTGTTCGTCCAGGAAAGCGCCCCCGAGGACCTCCCCCTCAAGCAGAAGCTGCTCGCCGAGATCGACGCCGCCACCCCGCCCGGGATCGTCATCGCGTCCTCCACGTCCGGCTACGGCATGACCGAGATGCAGGCCGACGCGGCGACACCGGAGCGCCTGGTCGTCGGGCACCCGTTCAACCCGCCCTACCTGATCCCCCTGGTCGAGGTCGTCGGCGGCGAACGCACCGGCGCGTGGGCCGCCGAGCGGGCCGCGGACTTCTACCGGCGCGTCGGCAAGACCGTGATCACCATGGACCGCGAGGTCCCCGGCTTCATCGCCAACCGCCTGCAGGAGGCGCTCTGGCGCGAGGCCCTGCACATGGTCGCGAACGGCGAGGCCACCGTCGAGCAGATCGACACCGCCATCACCGCCGGGCCCGGGCTGCGCTGGCCGGTCCAGGGCCCCATGCTCACCTTCCACCTCGCCGGCGGGGAGGGCGGCATGGCCCACATGCTCGACCACTTCGGGCCGTCGCTCAAAGCACCGTGGACGCGGCTCGAAGCACCCGAGCTCACCCCCGGGCTGCGCGACGCCGTCGTCGCGGGCTGCGACGACGAGGCCGGGGACCGCACGATCGCCGACCTCATCGCCGAGCGCGACCGGGCGATCATCGCCGTCCAGCGCGCGGTCGGGGAGGCCCGCGATGGCTGAACTGTCCTACCGCGACCGCGTCCGCCCGGAGTGGATCGACTACAACGGCCACCTTTCCGAGCCCTACTACGTCCTGGTCTTCGGCGACGCGACGACGTTCCTGATGGACACCGTCGGGCTGGGCCCGGAATACCGCGAAACGGGATCGTCGCTCTACACGGTCGAAGCCCACATCCGGTACCTGCGGGAGGTCGGTCCGGACGCCGAGCTGGACGTCACGACCAGGGTGCTCGACGTCGGCGGGAAGAAGGTCCGCCTCTGCCACGAACTGCGCGTCGCCGGGGCCCTCGCCGCCACCGAGGAGATCCTGGCCGTCCACGTCACCGGGAGCAGAGCCTCGCCGCTCCCGGCCGATGTCGCCGAGCGGCTGCGCGGATACCTCACCCCGGTCCCGGACTACGCGGGACGCGCCATCGCCTGACCCGAACGCCCGCTCCCACCGGAAGTCCCCGCCATGGAAGAGCGATGCAGTCCCTTCACCCGCCGCAGGTTTCTCGCCGCCACCGGGGTCACGCTGCTGGCCGCCGGGTGCGGCACGACGTACGCCGCGCCGGTGCCGACCGGGCCACCCCGCTCAGGCGGCCGGCTGCGCGTCGGCGTCACCGGCGGTGGCGCGTCCGACACCCTCGACCCGCACACTCCCGCGACCAACCCGGACATCGCGCGGGTGATCAACCTCTACGAGCCCCTGCTGAACCGCGACCACGACTACCGGCCGGAGTTCCTGGTCGCGCGGTCGCTGACGGCGTCGCCGGACGCCCGGACGTGGACCGCCGTCCTGCGCGACGGGGTCAAGTTCCACGACGGCCGCCCGGTGACACCGGCCGACGTCGTCGCCACGTTCAAGCGGATCATGGACCCGAAGGACCCCAAGAGCGGCGCGGCCGGGCTGACCATGCTGGCCGAGGTGGTGCCGAGCGGCGACCGGGCCGTCGAGTTCCGGCTGAACACGCCGAACGCGGGCTTCGACGACCTGCTCGGCCAGTACTCCCTCGGCATCGTCCCGGCGGACTTCGACCTGAAGCGCCCGATCGGGACCGGCCCGTTCAAGGCCGGCTCGTTCACCGCCGGGCGGCAGAGCACGTTCGGCCGCAACGAACACTACTGGCGACCGGGGCAGCCCTACCTCGACGAGCTGGTGCTGATCAACTTCGCCGACGACGACGCCCGCATCAACGCGCTGCTCTCCGCCCAGGTCGACGCGATCGACCAGGTGCCGGTGGCCCTGGTCGACGTCCTGCGCAGCGACCCGCGCATCGAGGTCCTCGCGGCCGAGACGGGCACGTGGCTGCCGTTCACCATGCGCGTCGACCGGCCGCCGTTCGACGACGTCCGCGTGCGCCAGGCGATGCGGCTGGTCGTCGACCGGGAGCAGATGATCAACCAGGTCCTCAGCGGACAGGGCCGCCTCGGCAACGACCTCTACGCGCCGTTCGACCCCGCGTACGCGAAGGACCTCCCCCAGCGCAGGCAGGACCTCGACGCGGCGAAGCGGCTGCTGGCCGAGGCCGGTCACTCCACTTTGGACGTCGAGCTGGTCACCGCGCCGATCCAGGCGGGTGCGGTGGAGGCGGCCCAGGTGTTCCAGCAGCAGGCCAAGGCGGCGGGCATCACCGTCCGCATCCGCAAGCTCGACACCACGACGTTCTACGGCGAGAACTACCTGTCCTGGGACTTCGCGCAGGACTTCTGGTATACGCGCAACTACCTCCCCCAGGTCGCCGCGGGCTCGCTGCCGAAGTCGCCGTACAACGAGACCCATTGGCAGGACCCGGAGTTCGTCGACCTGGTCACCCGCGCGGGGGCCACCGTGGACCCCGTCGCGCGCGCGGGCCTGCTGGAACAGGCGCAGAAGATCGAGTACGAGCGTGGCGGCCTGATCGTGTGGGGCTTCGTCAACCAGGTCGACGCCCACCAGAGGTACGTCGCCGGGCTCGTCCCGGACCGCACCGGGATCTCGCTGAGCGGCTACCAGTTCCGGAACGCGTGGCTCGGCACGAGCGGGGAGGTGTGAGATGACCCGGCTGATCCTGCGGCGGCTGCTCGTCAGCGTCCTCGTGCTGTGGGTGGTGTCCCTGCTGGTGTTCGTCGCGACGCTGCTGCTGCCCGGCGACCCCGCGCGAGCCATCCTCGGCCAGCAGGCCACGCCCGAGCGGGTCGCCGCGCTGCAGCACCAGCTGCACCTCGACCTCCCCGTGTGGCAGCGCTACCTCGACTGGCTCGGCGGGCTGGTCACCGGTGACCTCGGCACGTCGACGTCCACCCAGGGACCGGTGACGGCGCTGATCGGCGACCGGATCTCGGCCTCGCTCGTGCTGCTGGTCGTCGCCGCGGTGCTGGCCACGCCGCTCGGGCTGGGGCTCGGCACGTGGAGCGCGATCCGCCGCGACCGCGCCACCGACCAGGTGATCTCCGGCGTCAGCCTGGTGATCGCCGCCCTGCCGGAGTTCGTCATCGGCGTCGCGCTGGTCGTGCTGCTGTCGACGACGGTGGTCAAGATCTTCCCGTCGGTGACGATCACCCCGCCGGGCGAGGCGGTGTGGCGCCAGCCGGCCCAGCTCGTGCTGCCGGTGCTGACGCTCGTGCTGGTCGTGACGCCCTACATCACCCGGATGATGCGGGCGACCATGAACGAGGTCCTCGAAAGCGGGTACGTCGAGATGGCGCGGCTCAAGGGCGTGCGCGAGCGGACGGTGCTGGTCCGGCACGCACTGCCGCACGCGATCGGCCCGGTCGCGCAGGTGGTCGCGCTGCAGCTGGCGTGGCTCGCGGGCGGTGTCGTGGTCGTCGAGTTCCTGTTCCGCTACCCCGGGATCGGCCAGGCGCTCATCGACGCGGTGGCCAAGCGCGACGTCGAAGTCGTCCAGGCGATCACGCTGCTCATCGCCGCGGTGTACATCGTGGTGAACCTCCTCGCCGACGTCGTCGGCATCCTCGCCAACCCGAAACTCAGGACGGAGGCGGGCCGATGACCGCCGTCGAACTCCCCGGGAGCGTCACCGAGGCCGCGCCGCCCGCGCGCTCCGGCGGGTTGTTCCGCACCGCGTGGACGTTCCCGCAGGCCAAGATCGGCACGGCGCTCACCCTCGTCGTGGTGCTCATCGCGCTGCTCGGCCCCTGGCTCGGGCCGGTGCTGACCGGGCACACCACGACCGACTTCGCCGGGAAGCCGTTCAAGCACGACGGCGTCTTCGGCACCGACGGCCTCGGCCGCGACGTGCTGACCCGGTTCCTCGCCGGCGGCACGACGCTGCTGCTCTACGCGGTGCTCGCCACCGCGCTCGGGATCGTGCTGGGTGCGCTGCTCGGCATGGTCACCGGGTACGGCGGCGGCCGGCTCGACAGCCTGCTCATGCGCGGCAACGACGTCCTGCTGTCCTTCCCGCAGCTGGTGATCGCGCTGCTGGCGATCGCGGTGATCGGACCGGAAGGCTGGCTGCTGGTGCTGGTCATCGGCCTGACGCACGCGCCGCGGACCGCCCGCGTCGCGCGCCAGGCCACGGTCGCGGTGGCCGGCCAGGACTACGTCCGGGCGGCCGAGATGTACGCCGTGCCGCGGTCGCGGATCCTGCTGCGCGAGATCCTGCCGAACATCACCGGCCCGCTCATGGTCGAGATCGGGCTGCGGCTGACCTACTCGATCGGGTACGTCGCGTCGCTCTCGTTCCTCGGTCTCGGCATCCAGCCGCCGTCGGCCGACTGGGGCCTGATGATCAACGAGAACCGGATCGCGCTGGTCGTCCAGCCCTGGGGCGTGCTGCTGCCGGTGCTGGCGATCGCCGCGCTGGCCGTGGGAACCAACCTGGTGGCCGACGCACTGGCCTCGGCCGCCGCCGGCCGGAAGCGGGAGGCCCGCGCATGAACGCCCTCGAAGTCACCGGGCTCGCGGTGTCGACCACCGCCGGCACCGCGGTCCTGTCCGATGTGTCCTACGCCGTCGCGCCCGGTGAGGTCCTCGCGCTGGTCGGCGAGTCCGGGTCGGGCAAGACCACCGCCGGGCTCGCCGCGCTCGGCCACTTCCGGCGCGGTCTCGCGCTGTCCGGCGGGCGGATCACCGTGTGCCCGCGGGACGCGGACCCGGTGGACGTCCTTTCGGCGGATGTCGCGGCGCGCCGGCGACTGCGCGGGAGCACGGTCGCCTACATCCCCCAGGACCCGGCGCTGTCGCTGAACCCGGCGCTGCGGATCGGGCTGCAGATCGCCGAGGTGCTCGAGACCCACGGCTACCCCGGCCCGGTCGGCGGGCGCGTCGGCGAGGTCCTGGAGGAGGTCGGGCTGCCGGCCGACCCGGCGTACCGGCGCCGCTACCCGCACCAGCTCTCGGGCGGGCAGCAGCAGCGCGTCGGCATCGCGATGGCGTTCGCGTGCCGCCCGGCCGTCGTGGTGCTGGACGAGCCGACGACCGGGCTGGACGTGGTCACGCAGTCCCTGGTCCTGAAGACGGTCCGGTCGCTGACCGCCGAGCACGGCGTCGCGGCCCTGTACATCACCCACGACCTCGCAGTGGTCGCCGAGATCGCCGACCGGGTCGCCGTGATGTACCGGGGCGCGATCGTCGAGTGCGGGCCCGCGTCGTCCGTGCTGCGGACGCCGTCGCACGCCTACACGCGGCGGTTGCTGGACGCGGTGCCGGATCCGGACGCCACGTCCGTGCCACCGCCTCCGGAAGACCCGCTGCTCACCACGAAGGGCGTGGCCGTCTCCTACGGCCGGCAGGTCGTGCTGCGCGGGGTCGACGTCTCGGTCGCCCGCGGGGAGTGCCTGATGCTGCTCGGCGAGTCGGGCTCCGGGAAGACGACGCTGTCGCAGTGCATCGCCGGGCTCACGCGGTCCTACACCGGGACGGTCTCGCTGGCCGGTACCGGGTTGGCGGTGTCCACCCGGCAGCGATCGGACGAACAGCGGCGCCGGATCCAGTACGTGTTCCAGAGCCCGTTCTCCTCGCTCAACCCGCGCAAGACGGTGGCGCAGTCGATCGAGGTGCCGCTCAAGCGGCTGACGTCGATGTCGCGCGCGGAACGTCGTGCGCGGGTCGGCGAAATGCTCGACCGGGTCCGGCTGGGCCGGGCGCTGGCCGACCGGCTGCCGGACCAGCTCAGCGGCGGCGAACGCCAGCGCGCCGCGATCGCGCGGGCCCTGGTCACCACGCCGGACGTGCTGGTGTGCGACGAGGTGACGTCCGCCCTGGACGTCTCGGTGCAGGCGACGATCGTCGAACTGCTCGGCGAGCTGCGCCGGGAGCTGGGGATGGCGATGCTGTTCGTGACGCACAACATCGCGCTGGCCGGCGAGGTCGCGGACCGGATCGCCGTGCTGCAGGGTGGGGCGATCGTCGAGGAGGGCCCGGTCCGGACGGTGCTGAGCGCGCCGTCGCACGCCTACACGCGGGAGCTGCTGGCCGCGACGCCGCGCTTGTGAAGGGTTCGGTGGCGCCGGGGTTCGAGCCGGTGCGGGACGCGTTCGCCACCGTGCTGGAGCGGACCGCCGGCGGGGCGGCGTTCAGCGTCGTGCGGCGGGGCGAGGTGCTCGTCGAGCTGTGGGGCGGGCCGGGCTGGGCGCGGGACACTCTCGTCGTGCTGTTCTCCGGGACCAAGGGGGTCGTGGCCACGGTGATGGCGTTGCTCCACGCCCGTGGGCTGATCGACCCCGCCTCGCCGGTCTCGCGGTATTGGCCGGAGTTCCCCTCGGGGGACGTGTCGCACGTGCTGTCCCACACGGTGGGCCTGCCGTACGTCGAGGCGGACGTGTCCTTCCTCGACAACCGGGCGAACGCCCGCGCCCTCGCGGCGCAACGTCCCTTGTGGACACCCGGTTCCCGGGTCGCCTACCACGCGGCGACCTACGGGTACCTGTGCACGGAGCTGATCCGGCGGGTGACGGGCCGGTCCGCGGGCGCGGTGGTGCGCTCGCTGCTGGGCGACGCCGACATCCACCTCGGCACACCGGCGTCGGAGGACCACCGCGTCGCGCGGCTGACGCGGTCGCCGGACTACCGGATCAGCACGTTCCTGCGCGATCCCGGCCGGCGTCGCGTCGTGGAGAAGATGTATCGCGGGCTGCTGGAGCCGGACACGATCAACTCGGCCGCGTACCGCCGGGCGGAGCTGGCCGCGGGCGGCGCGACGGGCACGGCGGCGGCGATGGCCCGGCTGTACGACCGGATCTGCGCGGGCCTGCTCCCGCGTCCGGTGCTGTCGGCGGCGACGTCGACGTGGTCGTCGGGCATCGACGCGATCAACGACCGCCCGGTCCATTTCGGCCTGGGGTACGAGCTGCCCGACTCGCTGGGAACGTACGGGCCGGCGCGAGCGGCGTTCGGCCACTCCGGCGCGGGCGGCGGGCGGCACGGCGCGTGGCCGGAGGCGGAACTGGGGTTTTCGTTCACGACGAGCGAGCTGCAACCCGAGGACACCGACCGGCGGGGTTCGCTGCTGCTGGAGGCCTTGGCCGGGTGCCTCTGAGCGCCCCAAGGCGGCCTTGGTTGCGCTCAACGCACCGAAGGCCGCCTTGGGTGCGTCGAACGCACCGAAGGCCACATTGGGGCGCTCGCGAACCGGCACCGGCGCTCAGGCGAGCGTCGCGATCGTCTCCCCCGCCACCGGGGGGCACGTCAGCAGCCGGTGCAGGGACGGCTCGCCCGAGCCCGGCTCGACCAGCGACGCCAGCAGCCGCACCGCCGCCCGGCCGAGCGCCCGGCGCGGGACCTCGAACCCGCTGATCACCGGCCCCGCCGTCCCGGCCGGGGGCCGGCCCAGAACGGCCAGCGAAACGTCGCCCGGTACCGAGACGCCGGCCTCGCCCAGGGCCCGCCAGGTCGCGTGGAACACCGCGCCCGTGTCGGTCTCCTCGACCACCAGCGCCGTCACGCCGTCGTCGAGCCAGCAACGGACCGAAGGCCCGTCGAGGTCCGCACCGTCGGTGCGGACCACCACGAGAGACAGCCCCGCGGCGGCCGCCGCCGCGCGCACTCCGCGTTCGCGGTCACCCGAGGAAGGCGCGTCGTCCGGCTCGCGCAGGTACCGCACGCGCGTGTGGCCCGCCCGCGCCAGCCGCGTGATCACCTCGGCCGAGGCGGACACGTAGTCCGCGCCCACGTGCGGGATGCGGCCGCCCAGCTCGGTGCGGCGTCCGATGTAGACGATCGGGAAGCCGGCGGCCAGCAGGTCGGCGATCCCGTCCACCGGCACGTGCCGGCCCAGGAACAGGCAGCCGTCGGCCAGCCGGGTCCGGCGGATCCGGTCCGGTGCCGCGCTGGACGCGGTGAACATGATCAGGTCCTTGCCGAGCGCCGCCGCCTCCGCCTCGACACCGGCCAAGATCGGGTAGTACGCATCGGCGACGTCGACGGGGAACGCCGGCGTGAACGTGTAGACGCCCAGGAGGTTGTTGCGCGTGGCCGCCAGCCGCGAGGACACCGGGTCGGGCACGTACCCCAGCTGCTCGGCCGCCTCCAGCACCCGCAGCCGCGTCCGTTCCGACAGCCGGACCCCGGTGCGGTTGCCGCCCAGCACCACCGACACCGTCGCCTGCGAAACCCCGGCCACGCGGGCGATGTCGGCCTGCCGCACCTTGCCCATCGCCACCTCGCCCGGAGTCAGCTGATCCGATTCAGAGTGCGGGCCTCCCCGGGGCTCGTCAACCGTTTTGCCCGAAACTCCAGCAAACCTGTCCCGACCGTACTAATACGTATTACTTCATTGACCACGTCGCCTGACGCGTGCCACCGTCGCCGCATCCGAGACCTCGAAGGAGCGGTCATGACCCTCACCCGACGCGGCCTGCTGGCCGGCGCGGCCGCGCTCGGCGCCGGCGCGATGCTCCCGTCCGCCGCCACCGCCGCGCCCGCCGGCTTCCCCGACTACCGCTACCAGCGGCTCGCCCTCGTCAAGAGCAAGCTGCGCTACAACCCGACCGGCGAACTGATCTTCCCCTGTGTGCGCGGCACCAAGGACCGCATCCCCGGCGCCCTCGGCGCCTACTACCTCTACTACGCGCCGCACGACGCCCCGGGCGGGATCTGCCTGGCCTACGCGAACTCCCTCGACGAGGAGTTCACCGAGTACGCGGGCAACCCGATCATCGGGAACTCCTGGCCCGGCGAGTACTCGGTCAGCCACGTCTCTTCCCCGCACGCGCTGTGGAACGACGACGTCGACCGGATCTACCTGTACTTCCACGGCGAGAACACCGTCACGCGCCTCGCCAGCTCCGCCGACGGCATCCACTTCACCTACGAAAAGGAAGTGCTGTCGACCCGGCTGCAGCCCGCGGGCACCACCGAAACGTCGTACGCGCGGGTGTTCCGCCAGGACCTGCCCGCGAAGAACGCCCGCTACGTCATGGTCTTCATGCTCAACAACACCACGAACCACCGCGACATCGGCTGGGGCTGGTCGCCCGACGCGCTGAACTGGACGTTCTCCCCGACCCCGCTCGTGCGCCACACCGACGTCGGCGCGTCCGACATCGGCGGCCCGCACCTGCTGTACCGCAACAACAGCACGTACGTCGTCTACAACACCGACATCGCGCACGGCGGGAAGCTGATGATCACCGAGGTCGGCAACGACTTCTCGAAGCGCGTCCACCTCGGGACGTTCCACACCCCGCTCGCCGGCGCGCCGGACCACGGCCGGTCGGCGGCCCCCAGCTTCGGCACCTACCAGGGCCGCGAGTACATGATCTACGAAGCCGGCGAGCGGCTCGCCGGGAACATCGCCATCGCCCGCGCGGTCTGACCCCGGGTGGCAGGATGCGGCCATGCGTTCCCTGCCCCTCGCCGGCGTCACGGTCGTGTCCTGCGAACAGGCGGTCGCCGCGCCGCTGGCCACCCGGCACCTGGCCGACCTCGGCGCCCGGGTGCTCAAGATCGAGCGGCCGGGCAGCGGCGACTTCGCCCGCGCGTACGACGAAACCGTGCACGGCCAGTCCAGCCACTTCGTCTGGCTGAACCGGTCCAAGGAGAGCGTCACGCTCGACCTCAAGAGCGAGGCGGCGGCGCCGGTCATGGCGGCCTTGCTGGACCGGGCCGACGTGTTCGTGCAGAACTTCGCACCCGGCGTCGCCGAGCGGCTCGGCCTCGGAGCCGCGGCCCTGCGCGCCACGCGGCCCCGGCTCATCACGTGCTCGGTGTCGGGCTACGGCTCGAGCGGCCCGTACCGCGACGCGAAGGCGTACGACCTGCTCATCCAGTCCGAGGCCGGACTGGTCTCGGTGACGGGGTCCGCATCCGAGCCGGCCAAGAGCGGCATCCCGGCGGCGGACATCGGCGCCGGGATGTACGCGTTCTCCGGCATCCTCTCCGCGCTCTACGACCGCGAGCGCACCGGGCAGGGCACCGAGCTGGAAGTCAGCCTGTTCGACTCACTGGTCGAGTGGATGGGGTTCCCGCTCTACTACGCCGGCTACGGCGGCACGCCCCCGCCGCGCACCGGCACCAGCCACCCGGCGATCGCGCCCTACGGCACCTTCGCCGCGGGCGACGGGACCGAGCTGGTGCTGGCGGTGCAGAACGAGCGCGAGTGGGCGGCGTTCTGCGAGCACGCGGTCGACCGGCCGGACTGGGTCACCGACGAGCGGTTCGCCACCGGCAGCGCCCGCGTCGCGAACCGGCCGGTGCTGGAACGCGAGATCGACGCGGTCTTCGCCCGCCTGACCGGCGCCGAGCTGGAGGCACGGCTGAGCGCGGGCCGGATCGCGCACGCTCGCCGCCGCGAGCTCCCCGACGTCCTGGCGCACCCGCAGCTCACCGCACGCGACCGCTTCGCGGAGGTTTCGACGCCGGGCGGGCCGATCCGGGCCACGCTGCCGCCGATCACGGTGCCCGGCCGCGCGCCGCGGATGGACCCGGTGCCGGCGCTGGGCGAGCACACCGACGCGGTGCTGGCGGAGTTCGGCTTCGACGCGGAAGCACTGCGGCGAGGTCAGGGCGGCGGGTAGCGCATGGCGATCTTGTGCACCCGCGGGCGGCCGGTCTCGACGAAGCCGATCCGCTCGTAGAAGATCTTCGCGCGCTTGTTGACGTCGAGGACTTCGAGCACGACGGCCTGTCCGCGCGACGCCGCTTCGGTGACCAGGCTCAGGACGATGTGCCCGCCGAAACCGCGGCCCTGGTACACCGGGTCGAGCTCGATCCGGCCGAGGACGACGTCGGTCCCGGTGTCTTCGACGGTCAGCGCGCCGGCGTCGTGGCCGTCGACGGTGATGATCTGCGTGTGCTCCACGTCGAAGTTCTTCTCGTGGTGCGCACGTTGCGCCGGCTCGTCCCAGCCCCAGATCGCCTCGACGTACTCGCCGAGCGCGCTGCGGTGCAGCTGGAAGCAGAACTCGTCGTCGCCGGACCTGAGCCGGCGCAACGCGACCTTGTGCGATTTGCGGGCCATGCGCTCACTCCCCCAGGATCCGCCGGGCCCGGACGAGCACCGGCCTGTCGACCATCCGGCCGTCCACAGTGGACGCCGACGCGCCCGCCGTGAGGACGCTGCGGGCCCACTCGCGCTCGGCCTCAGTCGGCGCGAAGCCCGCACGGACCGGCTCCACCTGGCGCGGGTGGATGCACAGCTTGCCGCCGAAGCCCATGCGGCGCGCGCAGCGGACGTCGGCCTCGAGCCGTTCGTCGTCGCGCAGGTCCGTCGTGACGCCGTCCACCGGCGGTGCCAGCCCGGCCGCCGCCGACGCGATCACCAGCCGCGAGCGCGCGTAGGCGAACGGCTCCGGGTCTTCGGGCGCGACGCCGAGCTCCGCGGCCAGGTCGACGCTGCCGAACGCCAGGCGCGTCACCGACGGGACGGCGGCCAGCTCACCCGCGCGTTCGACGCCTCGCGCGGTCTCGACGAGGGCCACGACCTCGCGGAAGGCGGCAAGTACCCCGGGCGTCTCGGCCTTCGGCACGACCACCGGGACTCCGCGGGCGGTGACCAAGGCGGCGTCGGCGTCGAACCAGGGCGTGCCCGGGGCGTTGATCCGGACCAAGGCCTGGCTGGTCTCGAGCCAGGCCTCGACGTGGCCGCGAGCGGTGTCCTTGTCCGCCGGGGCGACGGCGTCTTCCAGGTCCAGGATCACGACGTCGGCGCCGCTGCCCACGGCCTTGCCGAAGCGGTCGGGCCGGTCGCCGGGCACGAACAGGAACGTGGTCGCGGGCACGGACCCAGCCTAAGGGCGGGTAAGGGGCCGGTGGGGCGCGGAGTGCGCGTTCACCCGATGCGGCGGCGGTCCCCTCAGGACGAACGTGGGGTTCCTCGGCAGAACCTAGGTGAGGAACGACCATGCGAGGCGACTGGATCTACGACTGGGTGCGCGTGGAGATGGAGTACCGGGCGGGGCCGCCCCCGGCGGTGCGCCGGCCGCGGGAGCCGCGCCCGGCGCCGCGGCATTGGGCGGCCTTGCGGGCCGGGTTGTTCCCGGGCGGCCGGGCCGAGGTGCAGCACGGCAGTCCCGCGGCAGGCTGCTGACGGCGAGGACCGGATCGCGCCGGCGTGCGCTACTCAGGAGGACTCAGAGGTCGAGCAGCCCGCTCCGGGCCCGCTCGAGATGGTCGCGCATCTCCGCCTCCGCGCTCGCCGGGTTCCCCGAAGCGATCGCCTCCAGCAGCCGCCGGTGCTCCACCGCCAGCTCGCCCGGATCCGGGTACGACCCCCGCAACCGGGCCAGGCAGAGCTGCATCTCCTCCTGCAGCGGCGGGTAGATCCGGCTCAGCCGGACACTCCCCGCCGCGTCGACGAGGGCCAGGTGGAACGCCGTGTGCGCCTCCACCCGCTCGCTCCAGCCCGCCGTCGCCGGCAGGGCCTCCAGCACCGCCAGGGCCGCCGACACCCCGTCCAGCGACCGCCGCTGCCCGACGATCAGCCGCGCCGCCGTCAGCTCCAGGGGAAGCCGGACGGTGAACAGGTCCCGGACGTCGTCGCCGGTCAGGACCGGTACCCGCAGGGACCGGCTGTCGGACCGTTCCACCAGGTGCCGGGCGACCAGCTCCTGCAACGCCGACCGCACCGTCGGGCGCGCCACGCCGAACGTCGTCGCCAGGCCCTGCTCGGTCAGCGGCGTCCCCGGTGCCAGCTCGCCGCTGAGGATCCGGCGGCGCACCTCGGCGACCAGCGCGTCGCGGGTGTTCGTCGTCTGCAGCACCATCAGGACGCGTGCACCCGCTCCACCGTCGCGACCAGGTCGCCGAGACCGGGCAGCACGGCGTCGGCGATCGACGGGTCGTGGTCTTCGGCGTGCCGGTTGATCCAGACCCGGCGGATGTCGAGCGCCTGTGCCGGCACCATGTCGTGGAGGTGGCTCTGCGCGATGTGGACCCAGTTCTCGCGCGTGGCATCGAAGGACGACGCGAAGCGCGTGAAGTGCGCATGCCCGGGCTTGTACGACCCGACGTCTTCGGCGGTCACGGTCACATCGATCGGCACGGCGAGCCGCCGCTGGGTCTCGCCGATGAGGTCGCGGTCGCAGTTGGTCAGCAGCGCGAGCCGCCAGCCGGCTTCGCGCAACGCCGTGAGCGCCGGCCGGACGTCGGGGAACACCGGCCAGTACGGCAGCCCGGTCCCGAGCACGGACGCGTCGTCGGGCACCAGTTCGACACCCGCTTCGGCCGCGGTCCGCCGCAGCGACTCGGCGAGCACCTCCCGGTACCGCCGGACCGGCTGTTCGGCCTGCACCTGCGGTTCGATCCGGTTGTAGACCTCCAGCAGCTCCGCGCCCCGGCCGGGGAACAGCAGCTCGATCCCGGTCGCGATGCCGTGGCGCCAGTCCACCAGCGTGCCGAAGCAGTCGAATGTCGCCCAACGAGTCATACCGTCAGTCTGATATACGGTTATACCGAACGCAAGAACTCCGTCAGCGCCGGGTTCACCTCGTCCGGGTGGGTGTAGCTGAGGAAGTGGGCGCCGCCGTCGACGACGACCAGCGGCTCGGCCGCGGGCAGCGCCTCCACCAGCTCGGCGGCCCGCTCGACCGGGTAGGCGAGATCCGCCGAGCCGTGCAGCACCAGGGCAGGGCACGCGATCTCGCCCGCCCGCGAGAGGACCTCGTCGCGGTCGACGAGCGCGTTCATCGCCGGCGTCAGCTGTGACGGCGACACCGAGGCCCACCGTTCCTTCCACTCGTCCACGGGAAAGCCGCCGAAGCAGATCCGCGCGACGCCGTCGAGCACTTCGGGTGGTGCACCGCCGCTCACCCACGCGTCCAGCACCGCCCGGTACCCGGCGGCCACCGCGGGGTCCTCGGCGGCCGCCGACGTGCCGAGCACCGCGAGCGCCGTGACCCGCGAAGGCGCCAGCAGCGCCATCCGCAGCGCGACGAACCCGCCCTGACTGGTCCCCACGACCGCCGCGCGCGGAACGCCGAGCGCGTCCAGGACGGCCAGGACGTCCCGGGCGACGTCCCAGTAGTCGAAGGGCCCGGTCGCGGGTGTGCCGCCGTGGCCGCGTTCGTCCACCGTGATGCACCGGAAGCCCTCGAACGCCGCGAGCTGCGGGGCGAACATGCGGCCGTCCATCAGGAAGCTGTGCAGCAGCACGACCACCGGGCCGGACCCGCCGTGGTCGGTGTACGCCACTTCCCGGCCACCGGGAACGAGCAAGGGGAACCTCCGCAAGAGTCTCAGCCGGCGAACCGGCCCACCGCCACGAACGCCGCCAGCACCAGCAGCACGACGTTCATCGGCAGCGCCTTGGTCTCCTTGCGCCGTGCGTGCACGATGATCGCACCGATCTGGATCACCGCCAGCCCGGCGGCGGCCAGCGGCGTGAGCACCGGCGCGATGTCCAGGGCCTGCGGCAGGACCAGTCCGATCGCGCCGAGGATCTCGACCGCGCCGATCCCCTTCACCGCCGCGCCGGAGAAGTCCGCCGTCCAGCCCATGTTCGGGTTTTCCAGCAGCTTCTCCCGCGGCGTCGCCAGCTTCATGCCGCCGGCAGCGAGGTACAGCGCGGCGAGCACACCCGCCACGATCCACAGGACGACGTTCACGATGACCTCCGGTCCGAAGAAAGTGATTGAACACTACATCAGTTTCCGGAGATTACTCCTCAACTTGGCTGGACCGTGACCGACTGCCCCGGCCGCAGGGTGATCGCGCGACGCCAGCCGCCCGCGCGCACCTCCGTGCGGGTCCCGCCGACGCTCCGGACCACCGCCCGCGTCACCTTCCCGTCGCGCCACGCCAGGTCGACCTCGAAGCCGCCGCGCGCGCCGATCCCGGTCACCCGGCCCGACCGGGCCCACGCCGAAGGCAGCGCCGGCAGCAGTTCCAGCACTCCCGGCCGCGAGTACACGAGCATCTCCGCCATCGCCGTCGGGGCGCCGAGGTTGGCGTCGATCTGGAAGATCGTGTAGCTGCCCTGGCTGTACATGTCGAAGAAGTTCGGCGCCGTCCCGTTGCCGTTCGCCACCGACGGCCGCAGCACCGTGAGCAGCAGCTGGTACGCCTTGTCGGCGTCCTTGAGCCGCGCCCAGCACGCCGACCGCCACGCGCACGCCCAGCCGTAGCTGTCCATCCCGCGCGCGACCAGCAGCGCGCGCACACCGGCGAGCAACTCCGGGGGTGCGGTGTCGGCGGCGATCCGGTCGCCCGGGAAGAAGCCGATCAGCGGGGACAGGTGCCGGTGCGTCGTCTCGCCGAGGTTGTCCGGGGACATCCATTCTTCGAGCCAGCCGGTCGCCGGGCTCACCTTCGGCAGGTACAGCTTCTTCTGCAGCCCGGCGATCCGGTCGCCGTACGCGCGGTCCCGGCCGAGGGCGGCGACGGTTTCGCGGTAGTGCTCGAACAGGTCCCAGACGATCTCCTGCGAGTAGGTGTTCCCGCGCGTGTCCTGCGGGCCGTGCTCGGGTGACCAGTCGTGGTCGTCGACGAGCACCTCGCGGCCGTCGACCGTCATCGGGACCAGCCGCGCCTCCCAGAACTCGGCCGCGCCTTTGAGCAGCGGGTAGATCCGTGCGAGGTACGCCTTGTCCTGGGTGAACGCGTAGTGGTCCCACAGCGAGTTGCACAGCCACGCGTTGCCGGCGGGGTGCCACCACCAGCCGGAACCCCCGTAGACGTTGGTCGAGAACGCGACCGCCCAGCCGGCGACCTTGCCGCTGGTGTTCCGGAACCTGTTGCGCGGGTCGTCGAACAGCCGTTTCGTGCTGTCCGTCCACACGGGAAGCTGCGCGAGGCAGTAGTCGGCCAGGGCAGTGAAGCTCCCGGGCAGTGCCGCGCGGTCGGCCAGCCAGTAGTTCATCTGGAGGTTGATGTCGGTGTGGTAGTCGCTCATCCAGTCGGGCGTGTTGGTGTTCTGCCACAGCCCCTGCAGGCCCATCGGCAGCCCGTCGCGCGAGCCGGTGATCGTCAGGTACCGCCCGAACTGCAGGTAGCTCGCCTCCAGCTCGGGGTCGGGTGTCGCCGGGTCGGCGTGCCGGGCCAGCAGGCGCGACCACGTGTCCAGCGCGCGCTTCGCCGGCGGCGACTGTCCCAGGTCGACGCTCATCCGGTCGTAGAGCCGCCGGTAGTCGGCGACGTGCGTGGCCAGCAGCGCGCCTCCCCCGGCACGCAACGCCTGCGACGCCTTCTGCTTCGCCAGCGCCAGCGGATCGAGCGACGTGTCGAGGAACTTCCGTGCCGCGTCGGGCACGTAGTTGGTGCCGCCGCTGAGCACGATGACGACCTCGCGGCTCCCGCTGAACGTCACGCCACCGGCCACGGCGCACGCGTACTTCAGGCCGTTGCCGAAGGTGCCGGTGAACGCCGCCGGGCCGGCCATCGTCTCGCCCCGGGTGGGTTCCAGCGAGACCGACCCGGTCATCGGACCACCGCTGAGCCGGACGACCACGACGTCGTCGGGGTGGCTCGCGTAGTACTCACGGCGGTACCGGACGCCCTGGTGCCGGTAGGTGATCACGACGACGCCGTTGCTCAGGTCGAGCGTGCGGCGGTAGTCCGTCACGCCGGTGTGCGCGGGCACGGAGATCCGCGCCTTCGCCAGCAGGCCGAGGGTGCCGAACTTCTCGCGCTCGTAAGGGAACTGGCCGTCGTCCTCGAGGACGTCGTTGGCGCCGCCGGTCCACAGTGACGCGTCGGCCAGGTAGAGGAAGTCGGCGGCCGGGTCCCCGCCGACGAGGGCACCGATCCGACCATTGCCGATCGGCAGGCCCTGCTCGATGATCTTGTCCTCGACGGCGGGCGCCGGGTACCACAGCGTCGTCGCCCGGCTGTCGGGAACGAGCTCCGCACCGGCCGGGCGGACGACGTCTGCGCTTGCCGTGAAAGGACGAACGCCGCTGAGGGCGATCCCGGCGCCGACCGCGCCGCCGAGTTTGAGGAAGGTGCGGCGCGAGGGCGGAAGGGAAGGGTTCGACATGTCGGATCCGTTCGGCGTTGAAGGCGGGGACCGGCGTGCAGCCCGCCAAACATATGACCTATCCGGATCTGAGGTCAAGATTCTTCGTAATTAATCCGAATACATCCGAGCGGTCGGCAGTGGTGCGGCACGGGCTTCCCGGCCAGCCGGTCATGGACGTGGCCAGCGCACCCGGCGCGCCCCGGACCGCGACCGTCACGTGGTCGCCGACCGGGATCCGGTCGTACTGCATGGTCACGCCCTCCGCGCAGTACTTCCGCACCAGCGCGTCCACCGGTGGCGTGAGCGTCAGCTCGTCGAAGACGCCCTGGTAGTAGGTCGGCGAGGGTGCGGCGGGTGTCGGCGTTGACAGTGAGCACGAGACCTCCCGGTTTCGATACCGACCGGTATCGAGCGAAGGGGTTACCAGGTGACATCGATCATGGTCAACGAATCGGCTCCGCGCGGGCGAGGTTGTACCGTTGCGCCCCATGACCGGCCCCCAGCGCCGCCGCCCGAGCCGCGCCGAGACCCGGCGGCGGATCATCGACGCCGCCACCGCGGTGTTCGCCCGCCAGGGCATCGCCGCGACGTCGCTGAACGACATCGCCGCGGAGGCCGGGCTGACCAAGGGCGCCGTCTACTCGAACTTCACCGGCCGCGACGACCTCGTGCTGACGATCATGGAAGAGCACATGGTCGAGCGGATGGACCGCGCCACGACGGTGTTCGCCGAGCTGGCCGACCTCGACGAGGCCACCACCGAGGCCGGCGCGCGGCTCCTGGCGGGGATCGACTCCGACGCCACGTGGCACCGGCTGCTGCTCGAGTACTGGGGCCTGGCGATGCGGAACCCCACCGTCCACAGCGGACTCGCCGAGCGCCGCGCCCGCCTGCGCGACGCCGTCACCGCGGCGATCAGCAAGGCCGCCGCCCTGCACGGCGTCGACCTCCCCCTGGCACCGGAGCACCTCGCGGTGGTCGTGCTGGCGCTGTCCAACGGCCTCGCCGTGGAACGCGGCGTCGATCCGTCGGCCGTCCCGCCGACGCTCTTCGGCGACGTGCTCAAGCTCCTCGTGACGCCTCGTGCCTAGTGGTGGTGGATCCGTGACTTCCGGAGTGGGCCGCCGGCTCCTCGATTTCCTCCGCGAGCTTCGAGCGACCACGACGTGGACGGTGGTGGTCACCGAGACCGGCACCGGGTCGAAGTGGGACCTCGGGGGATCGACTTGGCAGGCCACCGTGATCGTCGAGCCGCGGCGCTGGCTCGGGCTGGAGTTCGAAGCGCGGGACCCGGTGTCCGGCAGGCGCGCCACCTACGACATCGACACCGACCTGTACGACATCTCGCAGGACGGACAGCGCGAGTTCGCGGACGAGATCGAACGCGACATCATCGAGTTCCTCGGCAACCTGCGGCAGCGCGCCCTCCTGCGCGGGAACGACGGGGCGAAGTTCGTGCTCGTCTTCCCCCTGGACGGTTCCTACGTCCGCGTCGTCCAGGGTCGCTTCATGACCCACGCGTCCACGCACGACAGTCTCACCGGCGGTGACTACGTCCCGGCGGAATGACGCTTCCGGCAGCGCAGCACGCCCGCGTCCGGCTGTTCGGCCAGGTACTGGGCGAAGGTGATCTTGCCGTCGAGGTGGTCCGGGGCCAGGTGACCGCCGCCGGTGTAGGCCCGGAACGCCTCCCCCGGCACGCTCACCGGCACGATCCGCCGGCGCCGGCCGCTCGCCTCCACGACGGCCTGCGCCAGCTCGGCCGCGGCGAGGATCTCGGGACCGCCGAAGTCGGGCACCCGCCCGGCCGGGTCGCCCAGCGCGAGGTCCACCAGCCGCCCGGCGACGTCGCGGACGTCGACCGGCTGGAACGAGACCCGCGGCACCGGCACCACCGGCAGCCGCGCCGCGCCGGCGAACAGCGTCCGGACCAGGGCGTGGAACTGCGTCGCCCGCTGGATCGTGTACGGCAGCCCGGACGCGGCGAGGAACTCCTCGGTCTCGAGCTTCGCCCGGTAGTAGCCGAGCGGGACGCGGTCGACGCCGACGATCGAGACGTAGACCAGGTGCGGGCCACCGGCCCAGCGGGCCGCCTCGACGAGCGTGCGCGCGAAGTCGGTCTCCCGGCCGAAGAAGTCGGTGGCGCAGTGGACGACGACGTCCACCCCGGCCACCGCGCTGTCGATGCCGCGCCCGGTCCGCAGATCGCCGGGGACGACGTCCGGACCCGCCTGGCGGCTGAGCACGCGGACCTCCTCCCCCGCCGCGCGCAGGCGTTCCACGACCGGCCTGCCGAGCTGGCCGGTCCCGCCGGTGACCAGGATCCGCACGAGCCCACCTCCGTCCGCGATCACCGCCATCCTGGCACGGCGGTGCCCGCCGGGAAACGGTTCCCGGCGGGCACCTGCGCGCTTTCTCAGTTGCGGATGATGGTGAAGGTGGACGTCGTGTTGCGGATGTCCTGGTCGTTGTCGCTCAGCGTCAGCCCGGTGAAGGTCGCCGAGCCGACGGCCGGGCCCTGACCCGGTTCCGGCAGCTCGTTGGCCCAGATCCCGATCCCGGACTTGGCGTCGAAGGCGTCCCCGCTGCGGTGCGCGCCGGTGATCGACACGTTCGTCAGCACGGTGTCCTCGACCGGGTGCTCCGGCGTGGTGCCGTCGTACTTGGTCTGGAACATGATGCCGCTGTAGGTCGGGCTCTGGATGTCCACGTCGGACACCCGGATGCCGCGGAACTCCTTGGACGCGGAGAACAGCCAGATCGCCGGGAAGGTCTGCTGGCCCCAGAAGTGGCCACCGTCCCGCACGAGCGAGGCGTTCTGGACCGTCGTCGGCTGCGGCCCGAACCCGAGGAAGGGGTAGCCGAAGTCGAGCGAGCTGATCGTGATCGCCGAGTACGTCAGCGTGTCCGCGATGTAGAGGTTCCGGAAGGTGTTGTTGTACCCCCCGTACACCGCCAGCCCGGCCGCGCGCCACGGGGTGAGCGAGGTCAGGTTCTCGAACACGTTGTCGTACTGGTTGCCCTGGTTGATGTCCGTGGCGGCGAACAGCGCGAAGCTGTCGTCCCCGGTGGACCGGGCCTCGTTGTTGGTGACGTGGTTGCCGGTGCTCCCGTTCGTGAGGTTGACGCCGTCGGCGAAGGTGTCGCGGATCCGGGAGTTCTTGATCGTGGTGTTGTCCACGTTCGTGCCCCAGACCATGACCACCTGGTGCTCCACCCAGATGTTGTCGATCGTCAGGTTGGCGACGTTCGTCAGGTTGAACACCTTGCCGGGGCCGTCGATGCGGGAGGTGTAGTTCCCGAACACCGCGAACCCGCTGAACGTCGACCCGTTCGCGCTCGACTGCACGTCGATGCCGATGTCGGTGTTCTCCTGGCCCGACGGCGCGGAGAACTTCGTGAACCACGGCCCGGCGCCGGTGACCGTCACGGCCTTGCCGTAGACGTTCAGCTTGCTCGACAGCGAGTAGGTCCCGGCCGGCAGGTAGACGCCGGTGAGCGTCGTGTCCTGCCGGACCTTGTCGAGCGCGGTCTGCACGTCCTGCTGCGTGAACCCGGTGGGCACCGCGAAGTGCGCCGGGTCCGGGTTGGCGGTCGCGGTGGCCTGCTCGAAGTTCACGAAGTCGATCGCGTAGTTCGTGCTGTTGGCCGCGTCCTTCTGCAGCTTGATCTTGTGCCCGGCGGGCACGGTCGTGCCGAGCATCGCGGAGGCCTCGTCGTAGATGTGGCGCGGCCCGGCGCCCGGCGAGTTGCCCGGGCCGGTTTCGGCGCCGTAGAGCCACGCGTAGTGCGAGGTCAGGTCGATGGCCTTGAGGAACGTGCCGTCGACGTACACGTTCAGCGTCGAGTTCTGCCCACCGCCACCCGCGGAGTCCGGGATGGAGAACCGCGTGACCAGGGTGTTGGTCGACGCGCGGGTGGTGAACTCCACCGACGAGCCGGTCGAGTTCAGCGTCACGGCCTTGCGGCCCGACGCCTCGCCCGCGAGGTCGCCGATCGTGCGGTTCGGGCCGACCACCGACGCGCCGCCCGCGACGACGCCGTCCTCGGCCTCGTACATGTCGTAGGGCATGTTCGCGCCCCGGCCGACGAACAGCGCCTGCGTGCTCGTGTTGTTGGCCTGCTTGACCGGCAGCTCGTTGGCGTCGTTCGCGACGACCGTCTTGACCGTGTACCGGCCGTTGGCCGCGGTCCAGGTGCCGACGGTCACCGGCGCCGCGGTGGCCCCGGCGGCGATGGCGCCCGGGTACGTCCCGGTCAGCGTCTTCACGACGGTGCCGTTCTGGTCGGTGATCGTCACCGTGACGCCGTGGGCGCCGCTCGCACTCGCCACGGTGCCCTGGTTGCGCAGGGTCGTGCTGAACGTGACGGTGTTGCCCGCGGAGGGGTTGTTCGGCGACCACGCGGTGGCCGCGACGAGGTCGGAGCTCTGCACCGGGCTGACGACCAGTGCCGTCGACGCGGTGTAGGAGTTGTTGGCCTCGTTCTGCTCGATGACGGCGTTGGCCTCGTCGACCTTCGCGGTCAGCTGGTAGCTGCCCGCGTCCCGGGTGCCGATGTTCGCCGACACCGTCGTCGAAGCGCCGGCCGCGAGCGCGCCGACGTTCGCAGTGCCGACCTTCGTCGTCCCCAGGTAGAGGTTCACGTTCGTCGCGCCCGAGGCCGCCGTCCCGGCGTTGCGGACGGTCGCCGACGCGGTGATCGCGTCGGTTTCGACGGGGTTCTGCGGCGACCAGGACACGCCCGAGACCGTCAGGTCGGGGTTCGGCGCGGGCACGCCGAAGACCTGGAACTCCGCGGCCTGCCCGCCGCCGGCGCCGGAGTTGGCGGTGACGCGCAGGCGGACGTCGGCGGCCCGGCCGCTCAGCGGGATCGTCACGGTGTTGCCGGTCGAGGGGCTGAAGCTGTAGGTCTGCGCCGCGGACAGCGTGGTGAACGCGCTCGAAGCCTGGTCACGGCCTTCGACCGCGATCGTCTGGGTCCGCGGGCCCCACGCCGGGTCGGGGTTGAGCTTGACCACGACCTGGTTCAGGTCGGCGTTCGAGCCGAGCGCGACGGTCAGCAGGTTCGGGTACGTCCCGCCGCCGCCCTCCCAGTACGTCGTCACGGAGTCGTCGTTGGCGTTGGCCGCGACGAAGGTGAACTCCGTCGAGGACGCCGTGATCGGCTTGCCCAGCGCCAGGTTCGTGCCGGCCTGCGTGCCGGTGCGGGTCACAGTGTTGCTGTCGCCCGACTGGTTGCCCGCCGCGTCGCGAGCGCGGACGAAGTAGGCGACCGTCGTGCCGTCCGGCTGGTTGTCGGTGTAGGTCAGGACGGTCCCGGCGACGCTGCCGCGGAGCTGGCCGTTGGCGTAGACGTCGTAGCCCGCGACCCCGGTGTTGTCGGTCGAGGCCGACCAGGTGAGCCGGATCTGGCCGCTCGCCGGCTGGGTGTAGGCGAGGTTGCCGGGCGCGGACGGCGGCTGGGTGTCCCCGCCGGCCGGGCCGTGCACCTCGAACTCCGACAGCTGCGCGGCGGGCCAGCCGGTGTTGGCCGTGACGTTCAGCCGGACGTAACGGGTGTTCCCGGTGACGTCCACGGTCACGGTGTTGCCGGTGGCGGGGTCGAACCGGTAGCCGGCCGAGGCCTTGAGGTCACTGAAGCCGGTTCCGTCGGTGCTGCCCTGCACGCTGAAGGTCTCGGTGCGGGCTTCCCAGTTCGACGGCAGCTTGAGCACGAGCTGGGCGACGTTCGTGGTCGCGCCGAGGTCGGCCTGGACCCACTGCGGGAACTGGTTGTTGGTGCTCTCCCAGTAGGAGGCCTGGTTCCCGTCGCCGACGTTCGACACGGGATAGCCGGCGAGCTGGCTGCTCGCGGTGTAGGTCGCAGCCGCGGCTTGGGCGGCGGCCTGGACGGCGGGCGCGGCGGCCGGGGCGCCGCTCGCGGCCACGGCGGGTGCGGCGAGGAGGAGGGACAGGGCGGCGTAGGTCGCCGCGCGCGACAGAAGTCGCTTCGTTCTCATGGGTTTCCTCTGATCCGGGGAGGAGGGGAGACGACTCGAGCTGGCACGTCCCGTGGGCGGCGGGGCGGCGGAAACCGGGGTATGGGGGACGCGTGCGGACCCGGTCCGGGGGCGCACGCGGGCAGCACGGGACAGCCGTCATGGGCACCTCTTCGTCGAGGGGCTGGGCGGGATCTTCCTGACGCCTGCTGCGATTTCTCGTGCTGTTGTCAGGTTCTTGCACTGATTCGTTCAAGAGTTACAGTGACGGGGGTCTCAAGTCAACGTCCAACCACCGAAAAGGCCTCCTCGCGGGGGATGCGAGGAGGCCTTTCCGGAAATCGGGTCAGGAGTGGACGGCACCCAGCCGGATCGCGCGGGTGCCCGGGGCGTCGACCGGCTCGCCGCAGTGGGCGCAGACCGTGGCCGGTTCCAGCACTTCACCGCAGGCGTGGCGCCACAGCGTGGGCGGTTCGCCCTGGTGGACGTACCGGTCACCCCAGGCCATCAGGCCGAGCAGGATCGGCTGCAGCGCGCGGCCGGCTTCGGTCGGGTGGTACTCGTGGCGCGGCGGGTGGGCCTCGTACTGGACCTTCTCGAGCACGCCCGCGTCGACGAGCTTGCGCAGCCGCGCGGCCAGGATGTCGCGGCTGGCGCCGGTGTTCTCGGCGATCTGGTTGAAGCGCCGCTCCCCAGCATGATCTCGCGCAGCGCGAGCAGGCTCCAGCGTTCGCCGACGACTTCCAGGGCGTCGGCGACCGAACATTCCCGACCACGCCGGACCATGCCACCTCCCATGGGGTTGAAAATCCAACCTAGCACTTCGGGACCGTGTAACCTGGCGAACAGGCGAGTTGTGGAATCCAACTTACCCGGCGTATACCGAAGGGACCCCGATCTGCGAGGAGGCAGACGCCATGACGGACGCGGTGATCGTCGACGCGGTACGGACCCCGATCGGCAAGGGCAAGCCGAACGGCACACTGGCCGGGGTGCACCCGGTCGACCTGCACGCCCACGCGCTCCGCTCGCTCGTCGAGCGCACCGGCGTCGACCCGGCCCGGGTCGACGACGTGATCAGCGGCGCGGTCGGCCAGATCGGCGAGCAGAGCATGAACACCGCCCGCTGGGCCGCGCTGGCCGCGGGCCTGCCGGAGTCGGTGCCCGCGGTGACCGTGGACCGGCAGTGCGGCAGCAGCCAGCAGGCCGTCCACTTCGCCGCACAGGGCGTGATCGCCGGCGCGTACGACGTCGTGATCGCCTCCGGGGTGGAGTCGATGAGCCGGGTGCCGATGGGCAGCCAGGTGGCCGGGCGCGACCCGTTCGGGACGCAGGTCGCGGCGCGCTACCCGGACGGTCTCGTCCCGCAGGGCATCAGCGCGGAGCTGATCGCCGCGAAGTGGGGCTTCAGCCGGGCGCAGCTGGACGAGTTCTCCGCCGAGAGCCACCAGCGGGCCGCGAAGGCGTGGGCCGACGGGAAGTTCGCCGGCGAGGTCGTGCCGCTCAAGGCGCCCGGTCCCGACGGCGTGCTCGTCGACGTCACGACCGACGAGACGGTCCGGCCGGGCACCACGCCGGAGATCCTCGCCGGGCTGAAGCCCGCGTTCCGGGCCGACGTCTGGGAGCAGCGGTTCCCGGATCTCGGCTGGCACGTCACGGCGGGCAACTCCTCGCCGATCAACGATGGGGCCGCCGCGCTGATGATCACCAGCTCCGAGACGGCGAAGGCGCTCGGACTGCGCCCGCGCGCCCGGATCCACAGCTTCGCCGTCGCCGGCGACGACCCGCTGTACATGCTGACCGGCGTCATCCCGGCGACCCGCAAGGTCCTGGCCCGGGCCGGGCTTTCGGTGGGAGACATCGACGCCTTCGAGGTCAACGAGGCGTTCGCGAGCGTCGTGCTCGCCTGGCAGGCCGAGATCGGCGCCGACCTGGCGAAGGTCAACGTGAACGGCGGCGCGATCGCGCTCGGGCACCCGCTCGGCGGCAGCGGGGCGCGGCTGGCGACCACGCTGCTGTCGGTGCTGGAGCAGACCGGCGGCCGCTACGGCCTGCAGACGATGTGCGAGGCGGGCGGCCTCGCCAACGCGACGATCGTCGAGCGCCTGGACTGACCCCCGTCGTGAGTGTTTAGGAGGGTTCTAACCCTCCTAAACACTCACGACCGGCCGGGTCCTCCGTCGCGGGTGTTCTTCAGCCGGCGTTGCAACCCGACACGTCAGTCGGGTTCGGGTGGTTCTTCGACGCCGTCGCGGTCGGCCCACTCCAGCAGCGGGTCCAGGGAGAACACGGCCTTGTCGATGCCCGCGTGGAGGTCGCCCAGTTCGGCGAAGCGGGCCGGGACGGTGGCGATGGTGAAGTCACCGGGCTCGACGTCGTCGATCTCCTCCCACTGGATCGGCGTCGAGACCGTGCCTTCCGGGTTGCCGCGGACCGAGTAGGCGCTCGCGATCGTGTGGTCGCGCGCGTTCTGGTTGTAGTCGACGAAGAGCAGCCGCGGATCGCGGTCCTTGCGCCACCAGGTCGTGGTGACGTCGTCCGGGGCACGGCGTTCGACTTCGTGCGCGAAGGCCAGGGCGGCGCGCCGGACCTCCTTGAAGCCCCAGCGGGGCTCGATCCTGACGTAGATGTGCAGGCCGCGGCCGCCGGAGGTCTTGGGCCAGCCGACCGCGCCCAGCTCGTCGAGGATCTCGTGCGCGACATGGGCGACGCGGCGGACGCGGTCGAAGCCGCAGTCGGGCATCGGGTCGAGGTCGATCCGCCACTCGTCCGGCTTCTCGGTGTCGCCGCGGCGCGAGTTCCACGGGTGGAACTCCACTGTGGACATCTGGACCGCCCAGATGACGTGGGCCAGTTCGGTGACGCACAGCTCGTCGGCGTGCCGGTGGTAGCGCGGGAAGGTCACGCGGACGGTCTCCAGCCACGGCGGCGCGCCGTTCGGGACGCGTTTCTGGTGGACCTTCTCCCCGGCCACCCCGGACGGGAAGCGGTGCAGCATGCACGGCCGCTCGCGCAGCGCGTTGACGATGCCGTCGCCCACAGAGAGGTAGTAGTTGACCAGGTCGAGCTTCGTCTCGCCGCGGGCCGGGAAGTACACCCGGTCCGGGTTCGAGATCCGCACCGTGTGCGGGCCGACCTCCAGTTCCACCGCCGCCGACTTCTGCGCCATGGACCGACAGTAGCCCGAAACCGGCGCTACGGTGGCCTGGTGAGCTTGCCGCCGGACGGTCACGTCCACACCGAATGGTCGTGGGACACGGTCACCGGGTCGATGATCGGGTCGTGCGCACGCGCGCTGGAGCTGGGGCTGCCGTCGGTCGCGTTCACCGAGCACGCGGACCTGACGCCGTGGCTGGTCCCGGAGCCGGTCCGGCCGCTGCTGCCGGACCACTTCCGGGTGCGGCTGCGCGCCGACGGCGTCCTCGAGCCGCCGGACCTGGACGTCGCGGGGTACCTGGCGTGCGTCGAAGAGTGCCGCGCACGCTTTCCGTCCCTGCGGATCCTTTCGGGCGTCGAGCTGAGCGAACCGCACTGGCACCGCCCCCGCGCCGACGCACTGCTCGCCGCCCACGACTTCGACCGGGTGCTCGGCTCGGTGCACTCCCTGCCCGGCGACGGGCACCACCACGAGGTCACCGTGATCACGGGACGGCCGCCGGGCGACGTCTTGCGGGCGTACCTGGCCGAGGTGCTCGGGCTGGTCGAGTCGACGGCCGGCTTCGCCGTGCTGGCGCACATCGACTACGCGCTGCGCTCATGGCCGGGCGAGGGACCGCCGTTCGTGGCGGCGGACTTCGAGGAGGAGTTCCGGACAGTGCTGCGCGCCTTGGCGTCGAGCGGCCGCGCACTGGAGGTCAACACGAAGGTGCCGCTCCCGGGCGAGGTGGTGCGCTGGTGGTTCGAGGTGGGCGGCGAGGCGGTGGCGTTCGGCAGCGACGCCCACGAACCGGGACTGGTCGGCCACGGGTTCGCGGAGGCGGCGGCCGTGGTCGAGGGCTGCGGGTTCCGGCCGGGCCGGACACCGCACGACTTCTGGCGCCGCTGACCCCCGGCGCCGGCCCCGCGGAAGAGAATGCGACAGGCCAGCGCCCGGCGCCGCTTCACGGGAGAGCGCGCTGCGGTGTCAGACCAGGGCATGCCTGCCGTAGGTCCGGACCTCCGCGCTCTGGTCCAGCAACCTCGCGGCCACCCGGCCGATCGCCGCGTCCAGCTCGGCCCGGTTGCCGGTCCCCCAGTCGCCGAGCCGGTCGGCCAGCCAGTCGTGCCACGCCCGGACCACCTTGTCGAACTCGTCGCGGCCCGGCGCGGTCAGTTCCCAGCCGCCGCCGCTGTAGCGCAGGTGGCCGGTCAGCTCCAGCCGCATGAACGCCGGTTCCAGCACCGACGCGGGAACGCCGAAGTACTCCCCGATCGCCTTGAGCGTCGCCGGCTCGCCGCGGCGCCGACGCAGGTGGACCTGCAGCAGGCACCAGATCGCGCCCTCGTCGAGATCCGACCCGGCTCGCGAAACGATCGCCGGGGCCACCTGGCGGCGCTCGCGGAAGAACAGCGTCGCGACGGCGCGTTCGAGCTCGCGGTCGTCCGTGCGGGCTTCCGGCATCGCGAAGCCGTCGCCGAGGTCCGGCGCCGCCGCCCGCGCCGTGTCGCGCAGCGGGACCTCCTTCAGGAAGAACGCCAAGGCGAACGCGACCAGCCCGACCGGCGCCGCGGCGAGGAACACGACGTGCAGGGAGTCGCTGTACGCCTGGATCACCGGCGCGGCCACCGCGTCCGGCAGCGCGTGCAAGGCGGTGGGCACCTGCAGGGCACGCGGGTCGACGCCCGGCGGCACCGGGTGCGCGGCCACCGCGGCCGCCAGGTTCGGGGCCAGCTGGTTGGCGTACACCGTGCCGAAGATCGCCGCGCCGAACGAGCTGCCGATCGACCGCAGGAACGTCACGCCCGAAGTGGCGACACCGAGATCGGCGTAGTCGACGGTGTTCTGCACGGCGATGGTCAGCACCTGCATGCCGAGCCCGATCCCGAGACCGAGCACGGCCATGTACGCCGACGCCTCCCAGAACCCGGTGTCGGTGTCGAGCCGCGACAGCAGGTAGAGACCGATGGTCATGCCCGCGGCACCGACCAGCGGGAAGATCTTGTAGCGCCCGGTACGGCTCACCGCGTTGCCCGCGGCGATCGACGCGACGAGCAGCGCCAGCACCATCGGCAGCAGCCGCACCCCGGAGGACGTCGCCGAGGTGCCCTGCACGTACTGCATGTACGTCGGCAGGTAGGACAGCGCGCCGAGCATCGCGAAGCCGACGACGAAGCTCATGATCCCGCCGACGGTGAACACCGGGTTGCGGAACAGCCGCATCGGCAGCATCGGTTCCTTCGCCCGCAACTCGACGAAGACGAACGCGGCCAGCAGCACCACCGACCCGATCGCCATCCCGACGATCGTCGGCGAGCCCCACGCGTACTGCGTGCCGCCCCAGCTCGTCACGAGCGTCAGGCCGGTCGCGGCGAGCCCGATGAGCAGGATCCCGGCGTAGTCGATGACCGGCTTGATCGCCGCGCGGGCGTTCGGCATCGCCGAGGACGCGACGACCAGCACGACGACGACCAGCGGGATGTTCACGTAGAACGCCCAGCGCCACGAGAGGTGGTCGACGAAGAACCCGCCGAGCATCGGGCCGGCCACGGTCACCACGCCGAACACCGAACCGAGCACACCCTGGTACTTGCCGCGCTCGCGCAGCGGGACGACGTCGGCGATCAGCGCGGTCGAGGTGACCATCAGCCCGCCGCCACCCAGGCCCTGCACCGCGCGCCAGACGATCAGCCACACCATGCTGTCGGCGAAGCCCGCGCAGAACGAGCCGATGCCGAACACGATCACCGACAGCTGGAACATCAGCTTGCGGCCGAACAGGTCGCCGAGCTTGCCGACGACGACGGTCGTGATCGTCTCGGCCAGCAGGTAGGACGTGACCACCCAGGACAGGTGCCCGGCGCCGCCGAGGTCGCCGACGATGGTGGGCAGCGCGGTGCCGACGATGGTCTGGTCGAGCGCGGCGAGCAGCATCCCGAGCAGCACGGCGCCGAACACGGCGTTGACCCGCCCCTTGCTCAGCTGTGCGGGCGCCGGTTCGTGGGCGACCTCCGCGGTGGCCGTCATCCGCACCCTCCTCGCTCGGCCTCCGAGGCTAGTGCGAGCCGTCCACTGTGGATAGCCACCCGTTCCGGTGGTCCGCGCCGGTCAAAGGGTCCAGCGGTCGCGCGGCGGCGACTCGAGGACGAGCCCGCCGTCGACCGCCGCGGCGATCTCCTCGGGCGTCCAGACGTCCTGGTGCCGGACCGGCCGGATGATCGCGGGCTGGCGGACGGCGTGCAGGTGCCCGTCCGCCAGCCGCAGCACCTGCCCGGTGACGCCGGCCGAGAGGTCGCTGAGGAGGTAGGTGACCAGCGGCGCGACTCGCTCCGGCGGCTGCGCGTCCGGGTTCCCGCGCGGATCGGCGGCCATCAGCCGGGTCCAGGCGATCGGGCTGACGGCGTTGACGCGCACCCCGTGCTCGGCGAGGTCGGCCGCCCACGAGTACGTCATCGACGCCACCGCGCCCTTCGACGCCGAGTAGGCGGCGGCCCCGCGCTGCCCGATCATGGAGCCGGAGGTCACGTTGACGAGGACACCGTTGCCCTGGGCAACCATCACCTTCGCGGCCGCTGTGCCGCAGTGGAACGGGCCAAGGACGTTGGTCTCGATCAGGGCCCGGGTGCGCTCGGCGTCGTCGTCCTCCCACGGAAGCGCGTGGTACCCGATCGCGGCGTTGTTCACGAGGCCGTCGAGCGTGCCGAACCGGTTGCGGCACAGCGTGATCAGCTCCCGGGCGTAACCGGCGTCGGCCACCGAGCCGACGCTCGCGACGGCCGTGCCGCCGTCCGCCCCGATCGCGGCGACGGTCTCGTGCGCCGGGTCCGCGTCGATGTCGTTGACGACGACCGCGGCGCCGGCGCCGGCGGCGTGCCGCGCGAAGGCCCGGCCCAGTCCGCGTCCAGCGCCCGTGATCACGACGGCCCGGCCGTCCAGGAGTCCCATGCACCCCAGTGTGACCCCCGAATGGTCCGGACCGCACCACTCACACCGCCCGGCCCAGCCTGACCTCGAACGGCTCGAACCCCTGCGCGCGGTAGAACGCCAGCGCGCCCTCGTTGTTCGCGTACGCCTGCACGGCCAGCTCGTTCGCCCCCCGTTCCTTGGCCCACGCCACGAACGCGGCCACGAGCGCCTCCCCGACGCCTTCGCGACGGCGCTCCGCCGCGACCCGCATGCTTTCCAGCACCGCCCGCACCGCGCCGGGACGCAGGGAGCTGACCGGCAGCAAGCGGCCGATCAGGTGGCCCGCCACCGCGCCGTCCGAGCGGGCCAGCAGGCAGAGGGCGTTCTCGTCCTCGACGAGGTCCTGGTAGTAGGCCGCGCCCTCACGGGCCGGCCAGCCGAGGTCCATGCGCGGGTCGTGGCTCCCCGCGTCCTCGGCGAACAACGCTTCGGCGGACTTGACGAGTTCCGGGACTTCTTCGGTGACATCGACGGAAACAGTCATACCCAGCACCGTAACCGCGTGTTTTTTCGAAGTAAATGCCGCTTTCACGGCTTCAGACGGGCGAGGCTTTCGAGCGCGAGCTGTTCCAGATGCCCGGCCGCCGCGGCACTTCCGCCCGCCGCGTGGAACGACGTCGCCACGGTCTCGGCCGCCCGCCGGTACGACGGCTCGGTGAGCACCTCCTCGACCGCCGCCGCGATGCGGTCCGCGCCGGCGCGGACGAAGCGCAGCCGGATGCCCGCGCCCGCGGCCACCACCTGGGCCGCCACGATCGGCTGGTCGTCGCGGATCGGGGCCACCACCAGCGGCAGGCCGTGCCACAGCGCTTCGCACACCGTGTTGTGGCCCGCGTGGCACAGCACGGCGTCCACCCGCGGCAGCAGCGGCAGCTGCGGGACCCGCGGGCGCACCAGGACGTTCGGCGGCACCGCGCCAAGCACCTCGCCGGGGTCGACGACGACGGCCCGCGCGTCCATCCCGGCGAACGCCTCCGCCGCGGTCGCGAGGAAGCTCGCGCCCGCATCGGTGTTGGCCGTGCCCAGGGAGACCAGCACCGTCGGCCGAGAGGGGTCGAGCCACTCCCATGGGAAGTCCGATGTGGACGGACGGGAACCCAGCGCCGGCCCGACGAGCCGCACCCGCGGCGGGAGCGGCGCCGCACCCAGCAGCTCGCGGGTGGTGAACGCCAGGACGCCGTGCGGCGAGAACCGGGGGTCCGCCGAGCCACGGCCATCGGCGATCCGCGCGCGCAGATCATCGACCAGCGCATCGACCCACTCCGCGACCTTCGGCATGCCCGAAAGGGGGTCGATCAGCTCGGCCGACGTCGTCGCCGAGGTCACCCACGGCAGGCCACGGGCCTCGGCCAGCAGCCCGCCGGCCAGCGCCTGCTGGTCGGCGACCACGACGTGCGGCGCGAACGCGTCGATCGCGGCGTCCACGCCGGGGGCCATCGCGTCGGCCAGCGGGACGAGGAAGTCCTCCCAGAGGAACCGCAGCGCGGCCGGTCCCTTGAGCCCGGCCGGGCGCTCCGGGGCGCCGGCCGGCACGCCGCAGGAGAAGACGAGCGCGGCCGGGCCGGCCAGCTGCCACAGCAGCTCCTCGTGGCCGGCCCAGGCGACCTCGTGCCCGCGCGCGGCGAGCTCGGCCGCGACGCCGGCGGCCGGGTTGACGTGCCCGACCAGCGGCGGGACGACGAACAGGAACCGGGCCACTACCGCACCCGGGCCGGGACGCGCGAGGTGTCGCGGACCCAGTCGAAGATCAGGTCGATCGTCTCGGCGGTCCGCTCGACCAGTACCGAGTGACCCTGGTCGGGCAGCACGACACAGCGGCAGGGGTCCAGGTGCGACTCGAAGTGCGGCACCTGCGCGGAGAGTCCCGAATCGCCGCCGAAGATCGCGAACACCGGGCAGCGCACGGCCGAGAGGTCGGCGGCGATCGTCGCGCTGCGCGGGATGTCCTCGGCGATCGTGGTGGTCTGGAGGATCTTGTTCGCCGCCTTCGACAGCCGCGCGGTGTGCGCGCCGTGGTTGTCGGCGATCCAGCCGATCACCTCGTCGATCGCCAGCCGGGTCTTCGCGTCGGCGAGCCCGTCGGCCATGTGCCGCGTCCACTCCTGCGTCGGCGGTTCGCCTTCGATCACGATGACGCTGGCGACCCGGTCCGGCCGGGCCGCGGCCAGCCCGAACGCCACCGACGCGCCGAACGAGTTGCCGACGACGTGCACCGGCCGCGTGACGCCCGTCGCGTCGAGGACCGCGACGAGGTCGCCGACGAACTCCTCCAGGTGGTAGCCGGACTCCGGGCGGGTCGTGCGGCCGTGCCCGCGCAGGTCGTACATCAGCACGTCGAGCCCGCGCTCGGCGAACGCCGGGCCGAGCGTGAAGTAGTAGCTGGCGAGGCTGTCGGTGAGCAGCCCGTGCACGCACACGACGATCGGCGCGTCCCCGTCGAGCGGCACCTCCGGGGTCAGGCGCTGGACGTGCACGTCCAGCTCGCCCGCGCGGATCCGGCTCACGCCGTCGCCCGCAGCGAGGCGACGATGTGGCGGACGAGCTCGCCGACCGTCAGCGCGATGATCTCCTCGAGGTCGCGCTCGGCGATGAACGTCGCGAAGTTGACGCGCTCGCCGTAGTGCTCGCGCAGCTGCCCGGACAGGGCCACCAGGTCGACGCTCTCCAGCTCGAGGTCGTCGTGGAAGGTCGTCTCCATGGTGATCTCGGCGTCGTCGAGGCCGTATTCCTCGAGCAGCTCCTGCAGCATGCCGCTGAGCTGCGCGAGGACGGTCGCCTCGTCCGTGGCCGTGGTCTCGATGCTCATTCGGCGGTCTCCTTCGTCTCTTCGGTCCAGGCGACGACGTAGCGGCGCGGCGGCGCGCCGGGAAGGCTGTCGACGTCGGCGCAGTGCACGGCGTGGTCGGCTCCGGCCGCGCGGACGGTGAGCGCGTCCGGCGCCGCGGCGATGACCTCGAAGTCCCGGGGCTCACCGCGCAGGCCGGTGCCGAGCAGCTTCGCCACGGCTTCCTTGGCGGTCCAGAAGCGGGCGAACCAGCGCTCCGGGTCGCCGGTCAGGCCGGCGAACAGGGCCTGTTCACCGGCACCCAGTGCGGCGTCCACAGTGGACCCCGCGCGCGGGCCGACCTCTTCGACGTCGATGCCGCAGCGCCCGTGCCGGGCGATCGCCACCCCGACTTCGCCGCGGTGGGCCAGCGAAACCGTCAGCGACGGCAGCTCGCGGCCGTACGCCCCGGTCGCGTGCGGACGGCCCACGTCGTCGTTGCCGATCCGCAGCTCGGCCGGGAACATCTCGGATTCGCCGCCGGCCCACAGCAGGTGGCGGACGGCGTCCTTCGCCGCGATCCGGCCCAGCAGCCACTGGCGCCGGCCCCGCGGCGGACGGTGGTCGTAGGCGTCGCGTTCGGCACCCGCGAGGTAGTTGCGCATGATCAGCTCGCGGGTGGCGAGGTCCGGCCACTGCTCGTGGACCAGTGCCCAGCCGCCCGGCTGCTCGTACGAAAGCGTCGAGCGTTCCGGCGTGCGGTCGGCCTGGCGGATGTGCGGGGTGCTGTCGAAGCGGCGGTCGCGCCAGCCGGTGAACTCGGCCCAGACCTGTCCGTCGTGGACGAGCTGCATGTCGGCGTCGAGGAACTCGTCGGTCAGGGCCGTGATCTTGACGAGGCACTCCAGGCGCTCCCCCGGTGCCGGGTGCGGGCCGTGGAACCGGATCTCGCGCATGCCGACCGGGAAGACGGTGGTGCGCTCGGTCAACCGGGACATGATCCAGTAGCCGAGCACCTGGCCGACGTTGTCGAGCAGCGCGCCGGGCGCGGCGGGCGTCGTGAGCACGGACCGGACGTGCCGCTCGCCGACCGCGGTCAGCTCGGTGACGCCCTGGAAGAGCGGGCCGTGGAACATCCAGCGTTCGTCGTAGAGCTGGGCCGCCGTGGTCTCGGGCACCTGCTCCGCCGACGCGGGGAACCGCCACGGCGCGGGTGCGTCCGCCGGATACGCCGGGGCGAGTTCGACGGTGGCCTGCGAGTAGCCGTCGAGGGCCGCGAGCACGCGGGAGGGCCCCAGCGGCCGGACGCGCACGCCGACGGTGACCGCCGGCACCGCCGTGATCCACTGGGTCAGCCGGACGTCGTGCACCGCGACGGCCCGGCGGCCGGGCGCGGCCTGCTCGGCGAAGCCCATCAGGTGGTCGATCACCGTGGTGGCCGGCACCACCGGCCAGCGGTCACCCGGGTCGGCCTGCGGCGGCTGCTTGAAGAAGCAGTGGTCGAGCAGGTACGGCATGGCCTCGACGGACACCGTCAGCGTCGTGTCCAGCTCCTTCGGCGCCGGAAGCTGCTTCGGCGCCGGGCGCCGCGCCGGGCTCGAGAGCACAGTGGACGCCAGCTCGGCGGTGTCGGCCAGCAGGGCGGCGAACTCCGCCGCCAGCGGTCCCTTCCCGGCCAGGTCGTCCACAGTGGACTTCCGGCCGGCCGGCAGCGCGATGCGCGCGCGGACCTCGTCGTCCAGGGAGATCAGGTGGCCGCCGAGATCGAGCTTGACGGCGCGGTGCGGGGCCGGGCGGTCGCCGGGCAGCCGCGTGAAGTCGATGTCGGCCCCGTCGGCCCACAGTGCGGTCGCGACCCGGCGCAGCTGGGCGAGGCCGGGCCGGTGCGCGGAGTGCGCCGCGACGACCAGGTGGTCCTCGCCGTGCAGGGTGTCGCCGACCAGCGAGCCGAGCTGGCCCGCGCCGACCTGCACGAACGCCCGGAACCCGGCCGCGTGCATCGCGCGCACGAGCGGCCGGAACCGGACCGGTTCCAGCAGGTGCCGCACGAACAGCTCGCGCACGTCCGCCTCGGCGGCGGGGTACTCCGACACCGTCGTCGCCGACCAGATCGGCCGCGTCGGCGGGTGCAGGGTGAACCGGGCGGCCGCGTCGCGGATCGGGTCGAGGTAGGGCCGCAGCATCGGCGTGTGGAACCCGGACTTGAACGGCAGCACCTGCGCGACGATCCCGGCGTCGCGGAAGCGCGTCACGAGCTCGCCGACCTCGGCCGCCGGGCCGCAGACCATGGCCTGGTTCGGCGAGTTGTCGTGGGAAAGCACGACGTCGTCGCGGCCGGCCAGTTCTTCGAGCACCCGGGGCGCAGGTGCGCCGATCGCGGCGAAGGCGAGGCCGGGGACGACCAGCGCGTCCGGGTCGAACCCGGCGAGGAACGCGTCGACCTCGGCTTCGGCGTGCACGCCGGCGACGGCCATCGCCGTCCACTCCCCCAGGCTGTGCCCGGCCACGGCGTCCGGGGTGACGCCCATCCGGCCGAGTGCGGAGTTCAGCAGCCGGCCCAGTTCGAACACGGCGGTGCCCTGGCGGCCGACGTCACCGACCTCGACGTCGTCGTGGTCCCAGGGCAGCCCGAAGTGGCGGGCCACGTCGCCGCAGTTGAGCGCCAGTTCCGACTCCAGGCCGGGGAAGACGAAGGCCAGCTTCCCGCCACCCGGCCCGAGCAGCGGGCGGTCGGCGAACCAGACGTCGTTGCGGCCGCGCCAGGACCGCCCGCGGGCCACCGCCTTGCGGGCCAGGGCCAGCCGCTTCTCCGTCGGGTCGACGATGCCGAGCCGGACGGGACCGTCGCCGGTCCCCCGCGCCCCGGGCCGGTCGAGCAGGTCGCGCAGCTCGCCGACCGATCGCGCGGCGAGCCGCAGCACCCGCTCCGGCTCCCGGACGACGGCTGCGGACACCCGGCGGCCAGGGGCCTGTTCGAGCACGACGTGGGCGTTGATCCCGCCGAACCCGAACGCGTTGACCCCGGCCCGGCGCACCGCCGCGTCCCACGGCCGCGCCGTGTCCAAAGTGGAGAAGCGGGTCTTGGCGAGCATCGGGTGCGGGTCGTCGCAGTGCAGGGTGGGCAGCAGGACGCCGTGGTGCACGGCCAGGGCGGCCTTGACCAGGCCGGCGATCCCGGCGGCGGGCATCGTGTGCCCGATCATCGACTTGACCGACCCGAGTACCGCGGCTCCCGCACTGCCGAAGACCTCTTCCAGGGTCGCGAGTTCGGCCGCGTCGCCGGCCGGGGTCGCGGTGCCGTGCGCTTCGAGGAGCCCGATCGAGTCCGGGGCGGCCGGGTCCAGGCCCGCGGCCGCCCACGCCTGGCGCACCGCGCGGACCTGACCGCCGGAGTCCGGGTTGGCCAGGCTCGCGGTGCGCCCGTCGGAGGCGACGCCGGTGCCGGTGATCACGGCGTAGACGCGGTCACCGTCCCGCTCGGCGTCGGCCAGGCGCTTGAGCACCACGATCCCGGTGCCCTCGCCGATCAGCACGCCGTCGGCGTCGCGGTGGAACGGCCGGATGCGCTCGCTCGGCGACAGCGCGCCGAGCTGGGTGAACACGCTCCAGAACGTGATGTCGTGGCAGTGGTGGACGCCGCCGGCGAGCACGACGTCACAGCGGCCGGTGGCCAGTTCCCGCACGGCGTGGTCGACGGCGATCAGCGAGGACGCGCACGCGGCATCCACCGTGTACGCCGGTCCGCGCAGGTCGAGGCGGTTGGCCAGCCGCGACGCGGCCAGGTTCGGCACGAGCCCGATCGCGGACTCGGGTGCCTCCGGGCCGAGCTGGTCGGTGAAGGCCTGCCGGACGGCGTCGAGCCGGGACTGGTCGAGGTCGGGCAGCAGCTCGCCGAGGGTGCGGACGAGCTGGCTCGCGGTCCGGACGCGCTGGTCGAGCCGGACCAGCCCGGGTGTCAGGTAGCCGCCGCGGCCGAGCACGACGCCGACCTTCGCGCGGTCCGCCGGGAGCCGGTCCGGGCCGCCCGCGTCCGCGACGGCCTGCGCCGCGACCCGCAGCGCGATCAGCTGGTCGGGTTCAGTGGCCGGCACGGAGTTCGGCATGATCCCGAACCCGGTGACGTCCACTTCGGCCAGTTCGTCGACGAACCCGCCGCGCCGGCAGTAGACGCGGTCGGCGCGCCGCTCGTCCGGCGCGTAGTGGAGGCTGTCCCACTTCTCCGGCGGCACCTCGGTGATCGCGTCGACGCCGCCGGCGACGTTGCGCCAGTACGCCGCGAGGTCCGGGGCGCCGGGCAGCAGCACCGACATCCCGACGATGGCCACGGGGTCCGGCATCGGCGTCACCAGCCCGAGGCGGTGTGGACGACGGCGGAGACGTCCGGGCGGCCCCAGGCCAGCTCGCGCAGCAGGCCGAGGGTGCCCTCCTCCGGGTCGATCAGCTCGATGCCGCGGCGGGCGTAGTCGCGCATCAGCGCGGGCGTCACCATGCCGTCGTGGTCGCCGGTCGGCGCCCACGGTCCCCAGTGGACGGTCACCGCGCGCCCGGCGGGCCATCGCCGGCCGAGGGCTTCGAGGGCGTCGTTGGCGGCGGCGTAGTCCGACTGGCCGCGGTTGCCGAGGGTGGCGGCGATGCTGCCGAACAGCACCACGAACTTCGGCTCGTCGGGCAGGTCGGCGGTCGCTTCCAGGAGCGTGCGCGCGCCGTCCACCTTGGTGGTGTAGACGCGGGCGAACGACTCCGGCGTCTTGTCGGCGACGAGCTTGTCCTCGATCACGCCGGCCGCGTAGACGATGCCGTCGAGGCGGCCGTACTCGGCGTGGATCTCCTTGACCGCGCGGTGCACGGCTTCGGCGTCGAGCATGTCGACGGACTGGTAGCGCACCGGGCTGCCGAGGGCTTCGAGCTGCCGGAGGGTCTTCCGGACTTCGCGTTCGCTCTCGAGGCGCCGGACGGTCTTCTCGATCTCCGCGGGGCTCTTCAGCCCGGCCTCGATGAGGGCACCGCGCAGTTCCTTGGCGTCTTTCGCCTGCGGATACTCGTCCTCGGTGGCGGGGGCGGGCGTCCGGCCGAGGAGTTCCACACGGCAGCGGGTCGCCCCGGCCAGGGTGGTGGCGAACCGGGCCGTGATGCCCTTGGCGCCGCCGACCAGGAGGACGACGGAGTGGCGGTCCAGTCCGATGGCGGCCGCTTCGGCGGCACCGTCGCCGGCCGGGCCCGCGCCGCTGCTGCCGAGGAGCCCGAGGTCGTGCGCTTCGGGGCGGAGTCCGCGCCTTGCGTGGCCGTTCCGGATCACGACGGGTTCGCGGTCCACTGTGGACAGTTCGGCGACGAGCTCGGCGGCTTCCGCGCCTTCGACGACCCGCGCGAGGGTGTCCGGGTATTCGCGGGAGACGCTGCGGTAGAAGCCACGGAGACCTTCGGCGGGTCCGGCGGTGAGCAGCCACCGGGGGTGTTCCGCGAGGGCGGCTCGGTACTGGGGGAAGGCGGCGGGGAGGACGGAGTCGCCTTCCGGGAGGTGGAGGTAGCCGTCGAAGCCGGGCCGGACGTCGTCGCCGATGGCGGCTTCGGCGCCGTGCGCGGTCAGTTCGGCGCGGAGAGCCTCGGCCCGCGGGCCGGTGCCGAGGATGAGGAACCGGCGGCCGGCGATGTCGGGTGCGGTCGCGGGGGCGAGGTCGGCCTCGGTCATGAGGTACCGCTTCGGCGCGACGATCACCGGCTGCGGTTCCGGGTGATCCACCGAGGGTTCGACGGTCGGCGGCTCGTCGGTGGCAGGTTCGGTGCCTCCGGTGCCCAGCAGCTCGGCGATCCCCGCCGCGGTGCGGGCCTTGGCGAGTTCTTCGACTTCGCCGGTGCCCAGGCGAACCGTCAGCTCGCCCGCGATCTCGGCGCGCTTGATCGAGTCGATGCTCAGGTCGGCTTCCAGATCGAGGTCCGGCTCGATCATCTCCACCGGATACCCGGTCCGCTCCCCGATCACCTCGACGATCGTCTCCAGCACCGAGCGCCCCAATGTGGCGTTCGGTGCGTCAGACGCAACCAACGCCACATTGGGGCGCTGCTCGCCGATCAGCTCCGCGATCGCCGCCGCTGTCCGGGCCTTCGCGAACTCCTCCACGTCGCCACCGGCCAGGCCGAGCCGGGTGGCCAGCTCGCCCGCGATCTCCGCCCGCTTGATCGAGTCGATGCTCAGGTCGGCCTCGAGATCGAGGTCCGGCTCGATCATCTCCACCGGATACCCGGTCCGCTCCCCGATCACCTCGACGATCGTCTCCAGCACCGAGCGCCCCAATGTGGCGTTCGGTGCGTCAGACGCACCCAATGTGGCGTTCGGTGCGTCAGACGCAACCAACGCCACATTGGGGCGCTCCGGGACTGCCAAAGCCGGCGGGGCCTCGCTGCCGAGGAAGCCCAGCAGCACGTCACGCTGGGCGGCGATCATCTCGCGGCTGGTCCGCAGGAAGTCGGCGACCATCGCCTCCGACGTCGCGGTCTCAGGCGCCGAAGCGACACTGAGCGAAACGCGTGACGCCGGGCGGAGGGCACCGGCCGGGATCGTGCCGTCCGCGGTGCGGAGCAGGTGGCCGTCGACCGTCCACCCGGGACGCTTCGGCCGCGGGGCCGTCGCCGCGTCGACCGCGTCGCGGCCGCGGAACAGCCAGCCGGTCTCGACCGGGACCCCGGCCACCGCCAGCTGCGCGAGCGCGCCGAGGAAGCCCGGCAGGCCGCGGCGGCCCGGCTGCTCGAACCCGACCGTCCGGTGCGGACGGTCCCCGAGGATCGCGCCGACCTGCCTGGTCAGCACCGCACCCGGCCCGGCCTCGACGAACACCCGCGCCCCGGCTGCGTACATCGCCTCGACCTGCTCGACGAACCGGACCGGCGAGCCGACCTGCGCGGCCAGCTCGCCGCGGATCTCGTCCGGGTCCGCCGGGTACGGCCCCGCGGTCCGGTTCCCGTAGACCGGGACGGCGGGCCGCACGACGCCGATCGCGTCGAGGGCACGCCCGAACGTCTCCCCCGCCGCGGCGACCAGGGGGCTGTGGAACGCGCACGCGACCGGAATCCGTTTCGCGCCGAGTCCCGCCGCTCGCAGCTGCGAGACCGCGGCCTCGACGTCGGCGGTCGGGCCCGAGATCACCGTCTGCTCGGGCGAGTTGTGGTTGGCCAGGACCACGTCGGACGCACCCAGCACCGAATCCACCACGGCCGCCGACGCCGCGACCGCGGCCATCGCGCCCGGGTCCCCGTCCGGGATGGCGCCGAGGATCGCCGCCGCCCGGGCGTGGCTGGCGTGCAGGAGCGCTTCGGGCGTGAACGTGCCCGACGCGGCCAGTGCCGTCAGCTCGCCGTAGCTGTGCCCGCCGAGCATCGCCGGCCGCACGCCGGCGCGGGTCAGCAGCCGGAACGCGGCCAGCCCGGCGAGGCCGAGCGCGGGCTGGGCGACGCGGGTGTCGGTGACGCGCTCGGCCAGCGCCTGCCGCGCCGGCTCGCCGAACACCGCCGGGCCGAACACGACGTCGGCCGTCGGCGGGTCCAGGCGCAGGTACCGCTGCAGCTCGGGGAAGGCGACGAACAGCTCGGCGAACATGCCCGGCCGCTGGCTGCCCTGGCCGGGGAACAGCACCGCGACGTCGCCGGGCTCCTCGTCCCCGGCGCGGTACAGGCCGGGGGCGTCCTGCCCCGAGAGGGCCTGCCGCAGCACCCCGGTCAGCTCGTCCACAGTGGACGCCACGATCGCGAGCCGGACCCGGCCGCCGGCCGCTTCGGCCCGCCGGGACGCGCTCAGCGCGAGGTCCCGCAGCCGCCACGGCTGCCGGCCGGCCGGGACGTCCGAGGCCAGCGCGAGCAGGTCGCGAACTGCCGCGTCCGTGGTGAAGAGGAACAGCTCGGCCGGCCACTCCTGCGCCGTCTGCGCGGGCGGGACGCTGTCGTGGGCACCGAGCACGACGTGGAAGTTCGTGCCGCCGAAGCCGAACGCGCTGACCCCGGCGATCCGCTCGGCGGCCGGCGCGGCCCACGGCTGCGCCGCCGTCTGGAACACGAACGGACTGGTCGCAGCGTCCCAGGCGGCGTTCGGCGACGAGAGGTGCAACGTCGGCGGTTTGACGCCGGTGTGCAGCGCCAACGCGGTCTTGATCAGCCCGGCCAGCCCCGCGGCGCACTTCGTGTGCCCGATCTGGGACTTCACCGAACCGATCGTGCAGCTGCCCGGCGCGGCACCGGCCTCGGTGAACACCTTCGTCAGCGTGCCCAGCTCGGTCCGGTCGCCGACGACGGTCCCGGTGCCGTGGGCCTCGACCAGCCCGACGCTCGCGGGCGAGACGCCGGCGTTGCGGTACGCGCGGGTCAGCGCGGTGTGCTGGCCTTCCGGCCGCGGCGCGGTCAACCCCAGTGCCCGGCCGTCGGAAGCCGCCCCGACGCCCTTGATCACGGCGTAGACGCGGTCGCCGTCGCGTTCGGCGTCGGCGAGCCGTTTCAGCGCGACGCAGGCGACGCCCTCGCCGAGCGCGATGCCGTCGGCCGCGCTGTCGAACGTCGCCGAGCGGCCGGTCGGCGAGAGGGCGTGCGCCGAGGCGAACAGGAGGTAGTCGTTGATGCCGTTGTGCAGGTCCGCGCCACCGCAGAGGACCAGGTCGCTGGTCCCGGCGGTCAGCTCCTTGCAGGCGACGTCGACGGCGGTCAGCGACGACGCGCACGCGGCGTCGACCGTGTAGTTCGCCCCGCCGAGATCGAGCCGGTTGGCGATCCGCCCGGCGATGACGTTCGCGAGCACGCCCGGGAAGGAGTCCTCGGTGATCCGCGGCAGCCGTTCGTCCAGTTCGGACGGTAGTTCGCCCACATAGGACGGCAGGACCGAGCGCAGCGTCATCGCGTTCGACAGGTCGCTGCCCGCCTCGGCGCCGAACACGACCGACGTCCGCGCGCGATCGAACGCGCGGTCGGCGTAGCCCGCGTCGGCCAGCGCGCGGTGCGCGGCCTCCAGCGCCAGCAGCTGCACCGGCTCGATACTGGCCAGCGAAGACGGCGGGATGCCGTACTGCAGCGGGTCGAAGCCGATTTCGGGCAGGAACCCGCCCCAGCGCGACGGTGTCCGCTCGCCCTGGCCGTCCGGGTCGTAGTAGAGCGAGGTGTCCCAGCGCTGCGGCGGCACTTCGGTGACCGCGTCGGCGCCGGCCAGGACGTTCGCCCAGAACGTGGCCAGGTCGGGCGCCTGCGGGAACATGCAGGCCATGCCGACGATCGCGATGTCCAGCGGCGCGGGTGCCGGCGGTTCCGGCGTGGTGATGCCGAAGGCGGCGGCCCGCTCGCGCAGGAACGCGTTGGCGCCTTCGCCGACCGCGGTGTGCAGGTCGGCGACCGTGGTGACGGCCGAGCGCAGCACGGCGACCTCGCCCGCCATGAACATGCCTTCGGCGAGCTGCCGGTCCTCGCCGACGTCGCGCAGCTCGGCGCCGACGCGCTCGATGCCCTTGCTGGCCAGCCGAAGCCGTCCGACGTTCAGTTGTTCCAGCTTCTCCCAGGCGTCGCGGCTCGGCACGCCTTGCGCGGCGAGATCGGCCTTGATCGCCGCGTACTCCTCGGTGAACGGGCTGCGGACGCAGCGCGTCGCGTGTCCGGGCGCCGTCTCCAGGAGGTCGGTGTGCTCGGCGCCGAGCAGGCTGCGCTGGAACAGCGGCAGCACGGCGCCGGCGTCGACGGCCTCGCGCGTGAAGAGGTAGGCGGTGCCCATGAGCACCCCGATCGCGGCGCCGCGCGCGGCCACCGGCGCGGCGAGCGCGGCCACCATCGCCGCCGACCGTTTGTCGTGGATCCCGCCCGCGAACAGCAGCTGCAGGTCGGGCGCCGCGTCCGGCGTGGCCGCGAGGAAGTCGGCGAGGACGCCGAGCTGCGCTTCCCACAACGGGAAACTGGTGCGCGGCCCGACGTGGCCGCCGCATTCCGAGCCTTCGAAGACGAACTTGCGCGCGCCGGCCTCGAGGAACTGCTTCAGCAGTCCCGGCGACGGCACGTGGAGGAAGGTGGCGATGCCGGCGTCCTCGAGCGCCGCGGCCTGCGCGGGCCGGCCGCCCGCGATGATCGCGTGGGTCGGCCGCAGCTCGCGGATCACCTCGAGCTGCGCGGCCTTGACGTCTTCGGCGGCGAACCCGAGGACACCGACGCCCCACGGCGCACCGCCGACGGATGCGCGGGTCCGTTCCAGGACGTCGCGGGTCTGCTCGGGGCCGGACAGGGCCAGCGCGATGAACGGCAGTGCCCCGCCCGCGGCGACCTCGGCGGCGAACGCGGGCTGGTCGCTGACCCGGGTCATCGGTCCCTGCGCGATCGGCAGGGCCGTGCCGAGCGCGCGGCTGCCCGCGCTGCCGGGCCCGAGCACCGGGGTCTCGGCCCGCAGGGCTTCGCCGATCGCGTCGGCCAAGCCGCGAGCGGCGGCGGTCACGGTGCCCCACCGGTCGCGGAAGCGGGTGGCGAGGAAGACGTCCTGGCCGGCTTCGACCGGCTCGGAGCCGTGCCGGGCGAGGCGGCGGACCCCGTCGACGACCGTCGTCTCGGAGCCGTCCAGCCCGGTGAGCGCGCGGGTGAGCGCCGACGGGAGTTCGGCTTCCGGCAGCAGGGCGAGCTGGGTGTCGATGACGACGCCGGCCGCGCCGCCCGCGACCGCGGCGGCCGCGGTGTGCGGGCCGATGCCGCCCGCGGCCCACACCGGGACATCGAGGGCTTCGTCGGCGAGCAGGGCCTGGAGCAGCACGAACGTGCTCAGCTCCCCGGTCCGGCCGCCGCATTCGTGCCCGCGGGCGAGCAGGCCGTGGGCACCGGCGGCGACAGCCCGCGCGGCCGACGCCCGGCTGGTGACCTCCGCCAGCACCCGGCGGCCCGGGAAGTCTCCCGCGGTGCACGGGGAGTCCTCGGTCAGCAGGACGGTGGTCGCGGCTTCGGGCAGGTCGGCGACGGCGCCGGTCAGCCGGACACCGAAGGCCGGGACGCCCCATTCGCGCAGCAGCGCGAGCTCGTCCGCGGCGGTCCCGCCGGTCAGGTCGAGCACGCCGAGCCCGCCGCCGCGCGCGGCGGCGGCGACCCCGCGCGCCGACGGCCACCGCACGGGGGACACGGCGACGATCAGGTCAGCCGATCCGCGGTCGGCTTTCGAGACACGCATGGGTACTCCCGCGACGCACGAAAGGGTGATGGACAACGGGGAGTACTTAAGCGGGTTCGCACCGCCGACGTCAACAACCCACCACGATTTCGTCGTGCTGGTTCAGAAAATTCGGGACGGACCAGCCCGGAGACGCAAGAATTTAACGTCGCCGTCACGTTCCGCCCGCCGGGAAGACGTACCGGATAGCCCGCGCAAGGCCACCACTGCCGGCCACACCGGCCCGGACCTGCGGTCCGCCTGGCACACACCACCAGATGGGGCAAGCCTTCTCACCCGGCGGACGCAGTGTGACTGACCACACCGGACCACGCCGTTCGGCGGTCCTGCCGTTTCCACGGGCGCACCGCAAAGTGTCGTGGCGGTAAAACCGACCACGACTTCCGGACCGGCCCACAACACGAAACCCCGCGGAATTCCGGATTGCGTCGCGACTATTCTCCCGGCACTTTTACCCACAGCCGAAAGTAGTGCCGGCACCCCGTCCGATTCGTGTCGCCAGAACCGCCGAGTCCACTGTGGATTCCCGACTGTCCCGGGTTCCCCGTGCTCACACCACCCCGGGACGAGCCGGGCCCGGACGCCTCGCCCGCGGCGGCGCCGCCCGCGCCGAGGACGACTGCGGGTATTCGGCCGGACACCATCGGTACCTCCGCTCTTGCGCTCCACCGCACGTCGACAGGAATTTTCCACTCTCCGGTGACAGATTTTCCTTAGAAGAAGCTGAAAGCGTTTCGCGTACTAGTCGGTAACCGTAGACACATCGTCTAGACTTCGACTATCTGTCCAGACGTGGAGGTGGCCGTGGAGTACTGGTACGTCGACGAGCGAGCGGGGACGCGCTACGCCGGTGACCCGCTGCGGTGGCGCGGCGACGACGGCACACCCCTGACCGTCGCCCCCCTGGCCGGGCTCGCTCCCGGCGACGTCGACACCGGGATCCGGTCGCTCTGGCGGTACCGGGCCGCCCTGCCCGGCGACCTGCGCCCGGTCTCGCTCGGGGAAGGCTGCACGCCGCTGGTCCCCCGGCCGTGGGGCGAGGGTGACGTGCGGTTCAAGCTCGAGTGGTTCAGCCCGACCGGCAGCTTCAAGGACCGCGGGTCCAGCGTGATGATCTCCGCAGTGGCCGACGCCGGGGTGAAGGAGCTGCTGGAGGACAGCTCCGGCAACGGCGGCTCGTCGGTCGCGGCCTACAGCGCCGCCGCCGGGATCGCGGCGACCGTGCTGGCCCCCGAAGGGACGTCACCGGCGAAGGTCCTGCAGGCCCGCGCGTACGGTGCGGACGTCGTACTCGTGCCCGGCACGCGCGACGACACGGCCGCCGAGGCTGTCCGCCGCTCGTCGCGCACGTCCTACGCCAGCCACAACTGGCACCCCTTCTTCCTGCAGGGCACCAAGACGCTGGCCTACGAGCTGTGGGAGGACCTGGGCTTCCGCGCGCCGGACGCGGTCGTCACGGTGGCCGGTGCCGGCAGCATCGTGCTCGGCTGCGACCTCGGCTTCGGCGAGCTCCTGGCGGCCGGGTCGATCACCCGGCGGCCGCGCCTGCTGGTCGCCCAGCCGCGCAATTGCTCCCCCATCGACGCGGCCGTCCACGACCGGCGGCCACCGGAGTTCGCGCCGACCGTCGCCGAGGGGACCGCCATCCGGCAGCCGGTCCGGCTCCCGGAGGTCGTCGCGGCGATCCGCCGGTCGGGCGGCGACACCGCCGCGATCCCCGAGGACGCCATCGCCGCGGCCGCCCGCCGGCTGGCCTCGCTGGGCCTCTACGCGGAGCCGACCAGCGCGACCGCCGCCGCGGCGATCGACGTCTTCCGGGAGCGCGGCGCGATCCGGCCGGGCGAGACCACCGTCGTCGTCCTCACCGGCTCCGGGCTGAAGGCACCCGACAAGCTGCGGGAGCTGATCGGATGACCGAGGACGAGCTGCTGCTGCGCGAGGCCGAGAAGATCGCGCAGGCCGTCGCCCGGATGTTCCCCGGGCTGTGCGAGGTCGTGCTGCACGACCTGCGCGACCCGGCCCACGCCGTGCGCGCGATCGAAGGCGGGCTGCCCGGGCGCGCCGTCGGCGACCCCGCGACCGAGCTGGGCCTGGCCCGGATCGCCGACCCGGGCTTCCCGGACGTGCTGCAGAACTACCCGAACCGCTTCCCCGACGGCCGGCCGGCGAAGAGCACGTCGATCGGCCTCCGCAACTCGGGCGGCGAGTACGTCGCGGCGCTGTGCCTCAACCTCGACGTCTCCCTGCTCGGCTCCGCCGCCCGGGCCCTGACCCGGCTCGCCCGCGCCGACGAACCGGCCCCGCTGAGCGAGTCACTGCGCGCCCGCACGGCCGACGAGCTGCGCGCGCTGGTCGAGGACTACGCGACCGAGCGCGGCCACACCCCGCGCAGCCTGCCGGCGGCCGGGAAGAAGGACCTGGTGCGGACGCTGAAGGAGCGCGGGTTCCTCGAGCTGAAGAACGCGGTGCCGACGCTGACCGACCTGCTCGGGATCTCCCGGGCGAGCGTCTACAACTACCTGCGCTGAGCCGAAGGTGAAGACCCCCTCGGGAGTTCGGGGTTGCTCCCGAGGAGGCCTTCGGTGCCCGGCACTACTCGGCCGGGACGCTTTCCCGCCGCTTCGAGATCACCCGCCACCCCACCGCCAGCACCACGGCCAGCACCGGGATCGAGTAGAACGCGATCTTCTCGGCGCCGTCCGAGAAGCCCATCAGCACGACCACCAGCGCGAGGAACGCCAGCGTCGCCCAGCCCGAGTACGGCGCCCACGGCATCCGGTACGACGGCCGCTCGACCTCGCCGCGCAGCGCGGCCTGGCGCAGCCGCAGCTGGCAGAAGACGAGCGTCGCCCAGGTGGTGATCACGCCGAGCGAGGCGATCGCGATGGCGATGTCGAACGCGTCTTTGGGCACCAGGTAGTTCAGCACCACGCCGAGCAGGTAGGCGATCGAGGTGAACAGGATGCCGCCGTACGGCACGTGCCGGCTGCTCATCCGGCTGACGAACGACGGCGCTTCGCCCTTTTCGGCCAGCGAGCGCAGGATCCGGCCCGTGGAGTAGAGGCCGGAGTTGACGCTGGACAGCGCCGCGGTCAGCACGACCGCGTTCATCACGTCGCCGATGCCCGGGATGCCGAGCCGGCTGAACACCGTGACGAACGGGCTCTCGTCACCGTTGTAGAACGGCCAGGGCAGCAGCATCGCCAGCATCAGCACCGAGCCGACGTAGAACACGCCGATCCGCCACACCACGCCGTTGATCGCCTTCGGCAGCACCTTGCGGGCGTCCTTGGTCTCGCCGGCCGCGATGCCGACGACCTCGATGGCCGAGTAGGCGAAGATGACCGCCTGCAGCGTCATCAGCGCGATGCCGATGCCCGCCGGGAAGAATCCACTGTGGTCGGTCAGGTTGTGCACGCCGGCGGGCGTGCCGCCGATGTCGGCGCTGGTGAAGACCAGGCCGAGGGCGGTGACCAGGAAGACGACGATGGCCAGCACCTTGACCACCGAGAACCAGAACTCCAGCTCACCGAACAGCTTGACGCTCAGCAGGTTAACCGCGAGCAGCACGCCGAGGGCGACCAGCGCGGTGATCCACTGCGGCACGTCCGGCAGCCACTTGTGCACGTAGATCGCGACCGCGGTGATCTCCGCGATCCCGGTCATCGCCCAGTTCACCCAGTACATCCAGCCGGAGGCGAAGCCGGCCCACGGGCCGATGAACTTCCGCGCGTAGGTGACGAAGCTGCCGGAGCTCGGCTCGTGCAGGACGAGCTCGCCGAGCGCGCGCATCACGAAGTAGGCGGCCACCCCGCAGATCGCGTAGGAGAGCACCAGCGACGGGCCGACCTGGTGGAGCTTGCCGCCGGCGCCGAGGAAGAGCCCGACGCCGATCGCGCCGCCGATGGCGATCATCTGCACCTGGCGGTTGCCCAGTGCTTTTGAGTAGCTTTCACCTTTTTCGGTGAGCAGCGAGGAATCCATGGTTGCCAGACGCTAAACGTTGTGCGGCAAGTCACCAAGCAGGCTAAGGAAGACTTAACATGTGCCGGAGATCACCAGGGGTATTTCGCTGGTATCACCCGGTTTCGATTTGACAGGGCCGCCGTGCGCCCGGGCGGACGCGGCTTCTACGCTACGGCCGTGAACCTCGCGGCGCTGCTGGACCGGATCGCCGTCGACGTCGCGCCCGAGGTCGGCCGCGGCGCCGTCGCGGACTACATCCCCGCCCTGGCCCGGATCGAGCCGCACCGGTTCGGCATGGCGGTGGCCGAAGTGGACGGTGGACTGCACGGCGTCGGCGACTGGGAGCGGCCGTTCTCGGTGCAGAGCATGTCCAAGGTGTTCACGCTGGCCCTGGTGCTGTCCCGTGGCGACGGCGTGTGGGCGCGCGTCGGACGCGAACCGTCCGGCGACCCGTTCAACTCGCTGGTGCAGCTGGAACACGAGGACGGCATCCCGCGCAACCCGTTCATCAACGCGGGCGCGCTGGTGGTAACCGACGAGCTCGCCCGCCGCGGCGACGCGGTCGACGCGCTGCTGGCGTTCCTGCGCGAGGAGAGCGGCCGGCCGGACATCGACGTCGACCCGGAAGTGGCCGAGTCGGAGGCGGGCCACGCCGACCGCAACCGAGCCCTCGCGTACTTCATGGCGTCCTACGGCAACATGCGCCACCCGGTGCCGTCGGTGCTCGACCAGTACGTCCGCCAGTGCTCGATCGCGATGAGCTGCGCGGACGTCGCGCGTTCGGCGTTGTTCCTGGCCCGCCACGGCGTCCGCAACGACGGCACCCGCCTGCTGGAGCTGAGCGCGGCGAAGCGGATCAACGCGGTGATGCTGACGTGCGGCACGTACGACGCGGCGGGCGAGTTCGCCTACCGGGTCGGGCTGCCGGGCAAGAGCGGCGTGGGCGGCGGGATCCTCGCGGTGGTCCCGGGCCGGTGCGCGGTGTGCGTGTGGAGCCCGGGCCTGGACGCGCGCGGCAACTCGGTCGCGGGCGTGTCGGCGCTGGACCGCTTCACGACGTTGACCGGCTGGTCCATCTTCTGAGGAACGCGTGCCGGCACGGTCGACACGCGTGATCAGCGGGTCGACACGCGTGATTGCGGGGTCGACACGGCGGGCGAGCCCGTGTCGACCCTCCGATCACGGGTGTCGGCCGTTCAATCACGCGAGTCGGCGTTCCGAGCACGGCCGCCCGGGTAGCGGCGCGGGCGGGGACGGGCATACTCGTCCTCCAGGAGGTGGGTGGTGTCCTCGAGCACGGAACCCCGGCGCGTGACGATCCACGACGTCGCCCGCTCGGCCGGGGTCTCGCGGCAGACCGTGTCGCGCGCGCTGAACGACAAGGCCGAGATCGACGGCTCGACCAAGCAGCGCGTCCTCGACGCCGCCCGGGAGCTCGGGTACCGGCCGAGCCGGTTCGCCCGCGGTCTCGTCCGGCAGGACACCACCACCATCGGGCTCGTCGTGCCGGACCTGCTCAACCCCTTCTTCACCGAGGTCGCCTCCGGCGCGCTGCAGGCGGCCCGCGCCCGCGGCTGGCACGTCGTCGTCTACGACACCGCCGGTGACGCCGAGCAGGAGCTCGCCACGCTCCGCGTCATCGGTACCCAGGTCGACGCCGTGGTCGGCTACTTCAGCCGGTCCGAGGAGGACCTCGACCGCTTCACCGCCGGCATCCCGGTGGTCCTGATCGGCCGCGAACCGCGCACCCCGCGGTTCAGCGGCATCTCGATCGACGGCGAGGACGGCGTCCGCGAGGCCGTCGCCCACCTCGTCGCCCGCGGCCACCGGCGGATCGGGATGCTCGACCACGACCGCCGGCCCGAGCCCAGCATCCGGCAGACCTGGTTCCTCCGGGCCGCCGCCGAACACGGCATCGCCGTCGCGCCCGGGTGGATCGCGCGCGCCGCCCAGACCGTCGACGGCGGTGGGGCGGCGCTGGCCGCCCTGCTCGCCGCCCACCCCGGCGTCACCGCCGTGTTCGCCTTCAACGACGTCATCGCGATCGGCGCCCTGCGCGAGGCCCGCCGGTTCGGCCTGCGCGTGCCCGGCGACCTCGCCGTGATCGGCTTCGACGGGCTGGCCCTCGGCACCCTGGTCGAACCGGAGCTCTCCAGCGTCGCCCTCGACACCCGCGCACTCGGCACGCTGGCCGTCGACCAGGCGGCCCGGCTCGTGACCGGTGCCGTCCCCCTCGAACCGGCCGAGCTGATCGTCCGCGCGGCGCTCCACCTGCGCGAATCCGCCTGATCCCTTGACACCCGGTCCCGCCGCCGAGCACACTCCCGAGCAGTCCGTGAACGTTCACGGGAGCGTTCACGAAGCGGTCGCGCGCAGTGCCTTCGAGGGCGGAGAGGACTCCATGTCGTACGTCGAAGACCTCGGCCCCGGTCACGGTTCGGTACCCCCGCGCGCGGCCTTCACGTCCGACGCTCCGTCGCTGTCGCTGAACGGCACGTGGCGCTTCCGGCTCTCGCCGAGCCTCGCCGCCGCCCCTGACCCGATCGAAGCCGACGACGCCACCTGGGACGAGCTGCCGGTGCCGTCGCTGTGGCAGCTGCACGGCCACGGCGAGCCCGCCTACACGAACGTGCACTACCCGTTCCCGGTCGACCCGCCGCACGTGCCGTCGGAGAACCCGACCGGCGACCACCGGCTGCGGTTCGACCTGCCCGCCGGCTGGCCGGCCGGGCCGGCGGTGCTGCGCTTCGACGGGATCGACTCGTGCGGCCGGATCTGGCTCAACGGCACCGAGCTCGGCGTCACGAAGGGCAGCCGGCTGCCGTCGGAGTTCGAGGTCGGGCCGCTGCTGAAGCCGCGGGACAACGTCCTCGTGGTCCGCGTGCACCAGTGGTCGGCGGGCAGCTACCTCGAAGACCAGGACATGTGGTGGCTGTCGGGGATCTTCCGGGCCGTCACGCTGCTCGCCCGGCCCTCCGGCGGCATCGGCGACTACTGGCTCCGCGCGGACTACGACCACACGACCGGGCTCGGCACGGTCCGCGTCGAGACCGCCGCGGACGTCGTGCTGGACATCCCGGCGCTGGGCGTCGCGGGCCATCCGGCCGGTGAGCCGCTGGAACTGCCCGTCGAACCGTGGAGCGCCGAAACGCCCCGGCTGTACGACGGGACCCTGTCCACCGTGGCCGAACGGGTGCCGGTGCGGATCGGCTTCCGGACGGTGACGATCGAGGACGGCCGGCTCAAGGTCAACGGGCGGCGCCTGCTGCTGCGCGGGGTCAACCGCCACGAGCACGACCCGCGCACCGGCCGCGTCGTCTCGCGCGAGACCGCGCTGGCCGACGTCCTGCTGATGAAGCGGCACAACGTCAACGCCGTCCGGACCAGCCACTACCCGCCGGACCCGGCGTTCCTCGAGCTGTGCGACGAGTACGGCCTGTGGGTGGTCGACGAGTGCGACCTGGAGACCCACGGCTTCGGCCCGCTCGGCTGGGACCGCAACCCGAGCTCCGAGCCGATGTGGACGGACGCCTGCCTGGACCGGATGCGGCGCACGGTCGAGCGGGACAAGAACCGGCCCAGCGTGATCCTCTGGTCGCTGGGCAACGAAAGCCACACCGGCGACAACCTGGCGCGGATGGCGGAGTGGGTGCGGCACCGCGATCCGACCCGGCCGGTGCACTACGAGGGCGACCACGACTGTTCCTATGTGGACGTCCACAGTCGCATGTACGCCTCCCCCGACGAGGTGGACCGGATCGGGCGCCGCGAGGACGACAATGCGCGGCGCCGGGACCTCCCGTTCGTGCTCTGCGAGTACGCGCACGCGATGGGCAACGGGCCGGGCGGGCTGCTGGAGTACCGCGAGCTGTTCGAGCGGTACCCGAACTGCCAGGGCGGGTTCGTCTGGGAGTGGATCGACCACGGCCTGGCCGTTCCGGGCCACTTCGCCTACGGCGGGGACTTCGGCGAAACCATCCACGACGGCAACTTCGTCATCGACGGGCTGCTCTTCCCGGACCGGACGCCGTCGCCCGGGCTGACGGAGTTCGCGAAGATCATCGAGCCGGTCCGGATCGACGCCGACCCCGACGGCCTGCGGGTCTCGAACCACTACGACTTCGCGGACACCGGGCACCTGCGGTTCACCTGGGTGCTCGAGGACGAGGGAACCGCCGTCGCGCAGGGTGTTCTCGACGTGCCGGTCGTCCACTCCGGACAGAGTGTTTCCCTCCCGCTGCCGTCGTTGCCGGTCACCGGCGGTGAGTCCTGGCTGACCGTCTCGGCGTCGCTGGCCTCCGCGACGGCGTGGGCGCCCGCGGGGCACGTCGTCGGCTGGGGACAGCTGCCGGTGTCACCGGCGCCCGCGCGGCCATCCCCGCCGGCGCGCGGGCCGGTGTTCCGCACGTCCGGGCAGCTGATCCTCGGTGCCGGCGAGTTCGACGCGGCGTCCGGCGCGCTGACGTCGCTCGGCGGGCACCCGGTCCGCGGGCCGCGGCTCGACGTCTGGCGCGCGACCACCGACAACGACCGCGGATCGTCGCCCGGCCCGTCCGAGGCTTCGCAGTGGCTCGCCGCGGGACTGCACCGGATGCAGCACCGCGTGCTCGCCGTCGACGCCGACGGGGACGAACTGGTGGTGCACACCCGCGTCGCCCCGCCGGCGCAGCCGTTCGGCCTGTTCGCGGACTACACGTGGACGGCCTTCGACGGCGCCCTGCGGCTGCGCGTGGACGTGACCCCCGACGGCGAGTTCCCCGGCACGCTCCCCCGGCTCGGCCTGGCGATGGCGGTCCCGGGCACGTTCGGCTCGGCCGAGTGGTTCGGCGGCGGCCCGGGCGAGGCGTACCCGGACAGCCGCCAGGCGGTGCGGATCGGGCGGTTCTCGAGCAGCGTCGACGGCCTGCAGACGCCGTACGTGTTCCCCAGGAGAACGGGAACCGCACGGCCGTGCGCTGGGCACGGTTCACCACGCCGTCGGGCGCGGGCCTGCGCATCGACGGCGATCCGACGTTCGACTTCACCGCCCGCCGCTGGACGGCCGCGGCGCTGGAGGCGGCCCGGCACACGGACGAGCTGGAGTCCGGTTCGCTGGTGCACCTGACGCTGGACGTGGCCCACCACGGACTGGGGACGGCGGCCTGCGGGCCCGGGGTGCTGCCGCGGTACCGGCTGGTGCCGCAGAAGACGTCGTTCACCCTGTCTTTCCGGCCCGTGGCGGGTGGTGTCGCAAATTGAGACCGGCGGGACGCCCCGGATGCGGTGTCGTGGAGGTCCACGCCAGGACAGGAGCGTCCCCGGATGACCCCCTCCACGACGACCCCTTCGAGCGCCCGGCAGCTGGCGACGCCCGGTGCGCTGGGCCTGGCCGACCTCGTCGCGATCTTCGATGACCTCCAGTTCACGCTCAAGTGCTGCGAACGGCTGGTGGCGGAGCTGGCTCAGCCGCGGGTGGACGCCGTGCTCGTCGAGGCGCTCTGGGTGTCGGCGCTCAACTCGTACGCCCGCTGTTTCCGCACCGGCGACCGCGGCATGGGGTTGACCGTCGCCGATGTCAAGGCCACCGAAGTCCCTGGTGAGGTCGCCGAGTGGCACGCGCTGCTCGGCCGGATCCGGGACTTCTCGATCGACGGGCCGGTCAACCCGCGCGAGACCTACGCGGTGGGTGTCTCCCAGTCCGGGTCCGGAGCGGCCGAGGGCATCGTCATCACCTCGGCCGTGCGGCCCCTGGTCGACGACGTCACGGTCCGGCAGACCGGGCGGCTGGCCTTCGAGCTGAGCCGGCTGGTGGACGAGCGCATCAAGGAGCACCAGGCGAAGGTCTTCGAAGCGGCTTCGAAGCTCACCTCCGGTCAGCTCGCGGCGTTGCCGGCCATCGAGGTCACGTCTCAGTAAGTCTCATTAATGCGTCTCATTATTCGGCGCCGGGGAGGTGCCGGTAGATCGTGGCGCGGGAGACGCCTAGCGCCATCGCGATGTCGGCCGGGGCGCGGCCCGCGTCGTAGAGGCGCCGTGCCGCCTCGATCGTCTCCGGGCTCATCACCGTCGGGCGGCCGCGGCGGCCACGCGGCCGGCTCCCGGGTTCCGGTTCGGCGTACAGCCGGTCGACGCCGTCGAGGACCGCGGCGCGGAGCTCGTCCACCGGGGCGTCGGCGAACAGCACCACCGGGTCGCTGAGCATCGCGATCGCCTGCGCCGCCCGGACCTGGCGGGCCAGGTCCGCGTCCGGGCCCGCCACCAGCTGGTTCGCCTTGAGCATGCCGGCGCGGAAGCGCTCGAACACCGCCTTCGACGCGGTCAGCCCGAGGTCCCGCAGGTTCATCCGGAGCAGGTAGCGGTGGCCGAGCCACACGTCGAGGAGGCCTTCGATCGCCGCCGTACGCGGGTCGGCGGCGTCCGCGGCCTTCGTCATGGTCGCTTCGAGGTCGGCCAGGAGCGGTTCGGCCAGCGCCGTCACGATGTCCGCCTTGCCCGGGAAGTGGTACAGCACCGCGGTCTTGGTGACGCCGACGCGTTCGGCCAGCTCCCGGACCGACGTCGCGTGGAAGCCGCGCTCGGAGAACTCCTCGAGCGCGGCGCGCAGGATCCGGGCCCGGGTGTCGTCGGTCATCGCCCGAGCCTAACCGCTTGCCTGACCGTTGGACAGGAGCGTACGGTCGGGACTGACCGATGGTCAGGACCTTGATGGGGGTACCACCATGACCGAGCAGACCGTACTGATCTCCGGCGCGGGCGTCGCCGGGCCGACGCTGGCGTACTGGCTGGCCCGCGCGGGCTTCCGGCCGACCGTGGTCGAGCGCGCCGCCGGGCTGCGCTCGAGCGGCAGCCCCGTGGACGTCCGCGGGCCGGCCGCGCCCGTCGCCGACCGGATGGGCATCACCGCGAAGCTGCGCGAAGCGGGCACCGCCGTGACGTCGCTGAAGTTCGTCGACGACGCGGGGCGGCGGACCGGCCGCGTCACGGTGGGCGGCGACGGCGGCATCGAGCTGCCCCGCACCGACCTCGCGGCGATCCTGCACGAAGCCGCGCGGCCGGACACCGAGTTCGTCTTCCACGACTCGGTCACCGAGCTCCACCAGGACGGCGGCGGGGTCGACGTCACGTTCGAGCGGGGCACCCCGCGGCGCTTCGACCTGGTGATCGGCGCCGACGGCCTGCATTCCGCCGTGCGGCGGCTGGCGTTCGGGCCGGAGCACGCGTTCGTCGAGCACATGGGGGTCTACATCGCGACGCTGCCGCTGGCCGAACCGCCGGCCGACCGCACGGAGCTGGTGATGTACAACTCGCCCGGCCGGGCGGTCGCGGTGCACCCGGCGCGCGGCACCGGGATCGCGGCGTTCATGTTCCGCGGCGACGCCGTGCCGGGGTTCGACCACCGGGATTCGGCGCTGCACAAGCGCATGCTCGCCGAGTCGTACGACGGCGCGGGCTGGCGCGTGCCGGAGCTGCTGGAGCGCGTGCGCGAGGCGGACGACCTGTACCTGGACTCGGTGAGCCGGGTGCGGATGACCGGCTGGGCGTCCGGCCGGATCGCGCTGGCCGGGGACGCGGCGTCGTGCGTGTCCCTGTTCGGCGACGGCTCGACGCTGGCGATGGCGGGCGCGTACACGCTCGCGCAGGAGCTGGGCCGGACACCGGGTGACGCGGCGTCGGCGTTCCGGCGGTACGAAAGCGCGCACCGGAAGCTGGTGGAACCCAAGCAGCGCAGCGTTTCCACGGCCGCGGCCTTGCTGATCCCGGCCACGCGCGGAGGCCTGGCGGCCCGCAACTTCGGCACGCGGTTGCTGCCCCTGGTCACCGCCGCACGGCGGCTGGTGCCCGCACGAGCCGCTTGACACTCCCTTTGGCTAACCGCTATCTATTGACGGGTCCAAGGGAGGCGGATCCGTGCAGGACGTCGTGCTGGCACTGCTGGCCAAGGAACCGTCGCACGGCTACGACCTGCGACGGCGGCTGGTCGCGGCGCTCGGCCCGTTGGGGGAAGCGCTGAACGTGGGGCAGATCTACGTGACGCTCACCCGGCTCGAGAAGGCGGGCCTGGTCGTCCAGGAACGGGAAGACGCGCCGGTGCGCGGCCCGCGGCGCAAGGTGTACGCGCTGACCGCGGCCGGGCAGGAGCGGGTGGTCACGTGGATGACCGAGGGCACCGGCCCCAAGGCCGACGTCACGGAGTTCCACCTGAAGCTGGTGGCCGCGGCCGAGTCGGGGCTGGCCGATCCGCTGGCGCTCGTGGACGCGCGGCGGCGGGAACTGCTCCGCAGCCTCGCCGAGGTCCAGCACGCCGTCCTCGCCCACGACACGAACTCGGAGCCCGGGCTGCTGCTGGAGGGCATCGCCCTGCGCTGGCAGGCCGAACTGCGCTGGCTGGAGGCGTGCGAGCGGACCTGGTCCGCCCGCGAGAACGACGGAGGAAACGCATGACGCTGGTCAGGGGCCGCTCGCAGCGGAGGGCCACGGACGGCGGGCCGGTGCTGCGGGCGGCCGGCCTGTCGCGGGTGTACGGGCGGGGCGAGAGCCTGGTGCGGGCCGTCGACGGGGTCGACCTCGACGTTCCCGCCGGGCAGACGCTCGCCGTGACCGGTCCGAGCGGCTGTGGCAAGTCGACGCTGCTGCAGCTGCTCGGCGGTCTCGACCGGCCCACCGGCGGCCAGGTGTGGCTCGGCGGGCGGCGCATCGACCACCTCGGCGAGCGGGCCCTGGCCGGGCTGCGGCGGCGCGCCATCGGCTTCGTCTTCCAGGACTTCCACCTGATGGACGAGCTGTCCGCGGCCGAGAACGTCGAGCTGCCCGCGCTGCTCGCCGGTGCCTCGCCGCGGACCGCGCGCACCCGGGCCGCCGGCATCCTCGACCGCGTGGGGCTCGCCGGCCGGGCGCGGCACCTGCCCTCGGAACTGTCCGGCGGGCAGCGGCAGCGGGTCGCGATCGCCCGGGCGCTGGTCAACGAGCCGCTGGTGGTCCTCGCCGACGAGCCCACCGGAAACCTCGACAGCGCCGCGACCCACGACATCCTCCGGCTCTTCGACGAGCTGCGCGCCGCCGGCCAGACACTGGTCGTGGTCACCCACGACGAGCGCGTCGCCGCGACGGCCGACCGCGTCGTCTCGCTGCGCGACGGCGCGCTCGTGGACGACACCCGCCTCGGCACCGGCTTCGGGGACACCACCCCGCTCGGCGCGCTGCTGAGCTGGGAAGGCTGAGCCGTGGGACGTCTGCTGCTGCTGTGGCGCCTGGCCGCGCGCGACCTGCGGCGCCGCCCCGGCGAGGCCGCGCTGTTCCTCGTCGCCGTCACGGCCGCCACCGCGGCCCTGACCCTGGGCCTGGCGGTCGGCAACGCCGTGACCACCGGGTTCGAGCAGACCCGCGAGGCCACCGCCGGCCCCGACATCACCGCCATCACGACGGCCGCGGACCCGGCCGACCTGGCGCACCGCCTCGCGACCGCGCCCGGGGTGGCCGGGCAGTCCGACCCGGTCTTCGCCTTCGACGCCACCGTCGGGCTGCACGGCCGCGACGCGCACGCTTCGGTCGAGGGCCGGGAAACCACGGCGTCCACTGTGGACAGGCCGCTGGTCACCGACGGCTCCTGGGTGCGTCCCGGCGGCGCCGTGGTCGAGCGCGGCTTCGCGGAGGTCTTCGGCGTGCACGTGGGTGACAGCGTCACCATCGGGAAGCGCGACTACCCCGTTGCCGGGATCGCGATCAGCGCCGCCACCCCGGTGTACCCGTGGAGCGACTGGGCTCAGGGGCCCGGGCCGTCGGACCGCGGCGGCCGGATCTGGCTCACCACCGCCGACGCCCGGGCGGCGGTCGGAGACGCCACCCCCGTCCACCTGATCCACCTGAAGCTGTCCGATCCCGACGCGCCGGCCCACTGGCGCGACACGGTGTTCGCCAAGGACAACCGGGGTGGCGACTGGGTCAACACCCACACCTGGCAGACCGTCCTCGAGACGGACCGGAACATGATCAAGGACACCCAGCCCACCCTGGTCGTCGGCGGCTGGCTGCTCGCCGCGGCCGCGATCGTCACCCTCGCCGCGCTCGCCGCCGTCCGCGCGAGCCGCGACAACCGGCGTGCCGGGCTGCTCAAGGCCGTCGGGGCCGGGCCCCGGACCGTCGCCGCGGTCCTGCTGGCGCAGTACCTGCTGCCGACCGCCGTGGCCACCGCGCTCGGCCTGACCGCCGGGACGCTGGCCGCACCCGGGCTGGCCAACCCCAGCGCCGGCCTGCTCGTCACCACCGGCCCGCCGACCACCGGCACCGTCGTCGCCGTGGTCCTCCTCGCCGCGCTGGTGGTCCTGGCCGCGACGCTCGGGCCCGTGCTGCGGGCCACCCGCACGAGCACCGTCCACGCCTTGGCCGAGCCGGTCCACCCGGTCACGCGCCGCCCGCGGCTGACCGCGATGACGGCGTACCTGCCCACCTCGCTCCTGGTCGGCGTCCGGCTGCTCGCCCGCCGGCCCGGCCGCGCCGCGCTGACGGCGATCGGCACCGCCGCCATCAGCGTCACCGTGTCCGCGATGCTCGCGTTCCGCACCTCCGTCGCCCACGACACCGGAACCGGGCTGACCGATCCCGCCATGGCGGCGGTGAACAGCCGGATCGGCCAGGTGGCGCTCGGCGTCACCGTCGCGCTGGCGGCACTTTCCGCGCTCAACACGGTGTTCGTCAGCTGGAGCACCGCGGTCCAGGGGCGCCGCGCCCTGGCCGTCACCCGCACCCTCGGCGCCACTCCCGGCCAGGTCGTCACGGCGCTGTGCACCGCTCAGCTCCTGGCCGCCGTGCCCGCGGTGCTGGCCGGGATCCCGGGCGGGATCGGCCTGTACGCGTTCTTCAACCCCAAGTTCGCCACTCCCCCGGCGTCGTGGCAGCTCGTGGCCGCACTCGGCGTGCTGCTGGCGGTCGGCGTGCTGACCGCGTTGCCCGCGTGGGCCTGCACGCGCCGTCCCGCCGGACGCGTGCTCGGCGCCGCCTGAGCGTCAGGCTCGCAACATCGGCGGGTACAGCAGTTCGGCCTTCCCGCGCCGGTACAGCCGGGCCGGGCGCCCACCGTCGCGGGTGGTCGTCCCGCCGGTCGGCTCCAGCAGTCCCTCGGCGCCGGTCACCTTGCGGTGGAAGTTGCGCGGGTCGAGCCGCGTGTCCCAGACCAGCTCGTACACCCGCCGCAGCTCCGCGACCGTGAACTCCGGCGCGCAGAACGCCGTCGCCAGCGGCGAGTACTCCAGCTTCGCCCGGGCCCGCTCCACCCCGTCCGCCAGGATCCGGTCGTGGTCGAAGGCCAGGTGCTCGCGGGACAGCGACCCCACCGGGGCCCAGCGGGCCTCCGCCGCGTCCGTGCCCGCGCGCGGCACCGGCAGGTCCGGGGCCAGCGCCAGGTAGGCGACCGTCACCACCCGCATCCGCGGGTCCCGGTCCGGGGCGCCGTAGCCGGCGAGCTGTTCGATGTGGACGGTCCCCGGCGCCAGTCCGGTCTCCTCCGCCAGTTCCCGCCGCGCCGCGTCCGAGAGGTCTTCGTCCGCCCGGACGAACCCGCCGGGCAGCGCCCACTCCCCCCGGTACGGCTCGACCCCGCGGCGCACGACCAGTGCGCACAGCTCGTCCCCGGTCAGGGTGAGCACGACGAGGTCGACGGTGACGGCGAACGGCGGGTGACCCATGCCACCACCCTACCTGCTAATCGTCAGCTTGACGATTAGGGCGGGCTCCGCATATCGTCACCCCGACGATAAGAGGAGAGATCATGGCTGACATCGACCGCCGGTTCGGGTTCCGGCACCTGCGCGGCGCACCCACCGTGCACATCCGCCACTACCGCCGCGGCAAGCTCGCGCACGACGGCGTCGGGCTGTCGTTCTGGTACCGGCCGCTGACCGCGGTCGTCTCCGAGGTCCCGGTCGACGACCGCGAGCTGCCGCTGCTGTTCCACGCCCGCACGGCCGACTTCCAGGACGTCACCGTGCAGCTCGCGCTGACGTTCAGGATCGAGGACCCGGCGCTGGCCGCGCAGCGGATCGACTTCTCCATCGACCCCGACACCGGGCGCTGGAGAAGCGATCCCCTCGCCCAGATCAGCGGGCTGCTCACCGAGAACGTCCAGCAGTACGCCGTCGAGGTGCTGACCCGCACTCCCCTGGAGACCGCGCTGGTCGACGGCGTGCGCGCGGTCCGCGACCGGATCCGCGCCGGCCTGGCCGAGGAGGACACCCGGCTCGCGCAGACCGGCTCGGCCGTCGTCGACGTCCGCGTCGTGGCCATCCGGGCCGAGCCGGAGGTCGAGAAGGCGTTGCAGACGACCGCGCGGGAGAAGGTGCAGCAGGAGGCCGACCGGGCGACCTTCGAGCGGCGCGCGCTGGCCGTCGAACGCGAACGGGCGATCGGCGAGAACGAGCTGCAGAGCCAGATCGAGCTGGCCCGCCGCGAAGAGCAGCTGGTCGCCCAGCGCGGGGCGAACGCGCGGCGCCAGGCCGAAGAAGCCGCCGCGGCGAACCGGATCGAGACCGAGGCGCAGGCATCGCGCAAGGAACGCCTGACGCTCGTGGAAGCCGAAGGCAAGCGAGCGCTCGGCGAGGCGGAGGCCGCGGGTGAGGCGGCCCGGCTGGCGGCGTACCGCGACCTGCCCGAGGGCGTGCTCACCGGGCTGGCGCTGAAGGAGCTGGCCGGCAACCTGCCGCAGATCGACAGCCTGGTCCTGACGCCCGACCTGCTCACGCCGTTGCTGACGAAGCTGGGCGGGCGGTCGTGAGCCTCGCCCCGCGCGTCGTGCTGGTGCACCGGCGCACCGAGCTGGCCGAACTGCTCGCCCGGCACGGCACGCGCGGCCAGGCGGAGTTCTTCCTGCGCACGCGCGGCCGTGACCTGGCCGAGGTGACCGAGGCCGACACCGCCGTGCGCGCGGCGCTCGCCGCGACATCGGCGGCGATCCCGCTCGACTGGCGTCGCGGCGAGGTCGAACGGGCGGACCTCGACCGGTTCCTGTTCACCCCGGAGGACGTCGTCGTGGTGGTCGGCCAGGACGGGCTGATCGCCAACGTCGCCAAGTACCTCGACGGCCAGCCGGTGATCGGCGTGACGCCCGGCGCGCCCGGGGTGCTCGTCAGGCACCCACCCGCCGCCGTCGCGGACCTGGTGCGCTCCACCGGCGACGTCGAGCACCGGACGATGGCCGAGCTCACCGCGGACGACGGCCAGCGGCTGCTGGCGCTCAACGAGATCTACCTGGGGCACGCCGGGCACCAGACGGCCCGCTACCGGCTGGGGGTCGGTGGCGGGCCGGCGGAACGGCAGGCGTCGTCGGGCATCCTCGTCGGGACGGGCACCGGAGCCACCGGCTGGTGCGGGTCGGTGTGGCGGGAGCGCGGGAGCGGGCTCCGGCTGCCCGCCCCCGGCGAGACCCGGCTGGTCTGGTTCGTGCGCGAGGCGTGGCCGTCGCCGACGACCGGGACCACGTGCACCGAAGGGGAACTGACGTCGGCGCCGCTCACGGTCGAAGTCGAGTCCGACCGCCTGGTCGCGTTCGGCGACGGCCTCGAGGCCGACAAGGTCGCCCTCACCCGCGGCCAGACGGCGACGTTCGTCCCCGCCGCGAAGACTGTCCACCTGGTCCGGTGAGCGGCTGGGACACGATGCGGCAACGTTGTCACACTCGCGGATCTCGATCGCGAGAATGACCTTCTCGCCGAAGATCGAAGGTGGCCGGGATGACATGGGTGGTCTGGGTGATCGCCGCGGTGGTGATCGCCGTCGGCGGGTTCGGGGTTGTCGCCGTGCCCTGGTGGCGGGGCCGCGAACTGCGCCGGCGGACCGCCTGGTCGGCCGCGCGGGCGGCGATCGAGAACGCCGCCGTGAGCCGCGACGCCGCGGCCGCTCCCCAGCCGGAAGCCGAGCAGTTGCTGACCCGGGCAGAGACCATCGCGGCAGCGCACGGAGGTGCGCGGGCGGCCCAGGCGGCCGAGGAGCACGCGCGCCGCGCCGACGCGATCTGGCGGGCGGCCGCCCGTGGCTGACCGGATTCGCTGGGTCCTGCTCGCCGCGGCCGTCGCCGTGCTGGTGACGTTCCTCCTCGTGCAGAAGCAGAGCATCGACGTCAGCTACGGCCAGGCGCCGGCCGCGAAGGACCCGATCCCCGAAGGGTCGGCCGGCGAGCTGAGCGGCGCGACCGTGCCATCGGCCGAGCAGCTGACGGCGCTGGTCGAGGCCACGCCCGTCGTACGGCTGCCGGGCTCGATCGCGACCTGGGACGACCAGGCCGTGAAAGCCGCGGCCGGCGGCACCGGCTACCGGATCCTCGTCGCGCCGCCCGGGCTGAAGAAGGCGGACGGCGACCGGGTGCACGACGTCGACGCCGCGACCGTCCGCGTGGTCGGTACCGAGGTCAGCGGCGGGATCCTGCAGGCCTCGGCCGACCGCGCGAGCGAGTGGATCCACCAGTTCGCCACCGGCGACGTCACCGAGTCGCTGACCACCCTGATCGCCCACCTGAACCACCGGCCCGAACCGCCGGACCAGGCCGCGATCGCCCGGCGCGACCCGACTGCGGCGGAGCTGGCCGCCGCCACCACGGCGCTTCGCGGCACCGGGCGGTTCATCGCGCCGGGAGCGACGCTGCCGGACGCGCCCGCGACGACGGCCGCGTTCCCCGGCGCCCGGCCGTTGTACGTCGCGCTGCCGCAGCAACCGGCCGACCGGCCGCTCGTCCGCTTCGGACCGGCACTGGCGAAGGAGTTCCCCGGCCGGCCGATCGTGGCGATGTACGGCCAGTGGGTCGAATACGACGGCCCGTCGGCCGCCGCCTTCTCCGACGTCGTGACGGCGAGCTTCTACGGCCAGTTCGCGGACCGGCTCAGCACGTACGCCTATCCGCAGCGCAAGGTCCTGGGCGCCTGGCTCGACCGCGTCACGGCCATCCGCTACGCCGGGCTGTTCGACCGCCCGCTCCCCTACACCCCGTTCGACCCGCTCCGGGTCGCGCTGCCCGCGCTGCCGTGGCTGTTCGCCGCCTGCGCGGTCGGGTTCCTCGTCCTCTCGGGCCGCCGGGTGGTACGACCGGACCGGCCGGCCGGGATCGGCGTGCCGGCACGGCTGGCCGTCCTGACCGCGCTCGCCGTCGAGATCTCCGGCCTGACCGACGGCGCGTCCGCCGCGGCGCTCGCGCGCGGGATCACGCAGCTGACGGCGGCCCGGGAAGCGTTCGACGAGAACCTGCCGGACAAGCACGTGCACGGCCTGCTCGACGCGGCACAGTCCGATTTGGACACCACGGCCGAGCTGCTGGGCCGCGCCGACTACCGGCCGGCGGAGTTCCTGCGCGGGAGGCTCGCGTGAAACGCTTCTTCGGCAGCGCGTTCGGCGTCGCGGTGCTCGGCTGCCTGGTACTGGCTGCCTGGGCGGTGTGGTCGGCCGGGGTGTTCGACGGCCCGGTCGCCCGGCAGCTGCGGACGGCGTCGGTGTACGCCGCGCCCGGGGTCACGATCGACCAGGCCGCCGCGGAACGCGTGATCGGCAACCGGCGTCTCGTCGTCGCGTTCCTGGCACCGGGCGCCGACCTGAGCGACGCGTGCGACAGCGTGTCCGGCGCGGCCGACGGCACCCTGGCGCTGATGCTGAGCCGTGACGGCGACGACTTCGAGAAGTACGGCTGTTCCCAGCTGCCCGGCAAGGACGACGAGAACTTCGGCAAGGCGTTCGTCGCGGAGTCGATGATCGGCAACGGCATCGACGCCTTCACCGACCGCCCGGTGGAGGCGCTGAAGGTCGCGGTCGTCAACTACGACCTGCTGGTGCGGTCCGGGGCGATCCCCGACGGCGGCCGCACGGTCAGCCCGTCGCTGCCGCGGTACCTCGTCGCGGCGGCCGCGGCCGGCGCGGTCGTCCTCGGCGCCGCCGCGCTGTACCTGGCTTCGCGCCGGGCCGCCCGGTCGGCCCTGGACCGTCGCGAACGTCGTGACGCCGCGGCGGACGCGCGGACCGAGCTGGCCGCGGCCGCCGCCGTGCTGGCCCAGGAGATCATCGACCTGGACCGGCGCTACGCGCGTGACAAGGGCAAGAGCAAGTTCGCGCGCGGCTACCGGCGGCTGGTGTCGGACTACGCGACCCTGCTGCCGGACCTCGACCGGGAGACCCCGAAGCTCCGGGCCCGGGTCGAGGAGCTGCTGACCCGGGCCCGGAAGCTGGGTGCTCAGGTGCCGTAGCGGGACTTCACGATCGACGGCGTGTCGAGGTTGTGGCCCGCGTCCATGCTCTGCGCGAGCCGCAGGTACTGGCCCTCGGCCCACATCAGCGGCCCCGCGCTGCCCGTCGGGCGGCCCAGGCCGAAGCACCCGACGTCGGCGCGGTCCCAGACCTGTTCGGGCACGAAGTACCCGTCGTTGGCCGAGTCCGCCATGGACTTCAGGTAGACCGCCGCCGACCGGCCGTTGGCCAGCTCGTACTGGCCGCGCTCCCCCGACAGCACCGGCCACAGCCGCCCGAACCGCTGGGTGCCGCCCGCGGGCCAGCCGTTGCAGGTCGAGGTGCTCTCGCCGTAGTTGTCGTGCGGGTAGCGGTGGAAGTAGACGTCGCCGTTGGGCAGCGTCACCTGCATCGCCGAGTTGCCGTCGGACGCCGCCGCGGTCGGCGCGACCGAGCTCGCGATCGTCGTGTCGCCGGCCGGGCGGATGCCGAGCCGCACCAGGTCGAGGAAGCCGAAGTCGGTGACGTCGTGTTCGTAGAAGCAGCCTTCGTCGAAACAGATCGTCGCACCGTCGTTGGGGTTCCCGGCGCGGTCGAGCCGTTCGTAGTAGGTGTGCCCGCCCCAGTAGCCGGACGTGGTCACGGTCCAGCCGGCCAGGGAGTTGCGCCACGAGTCCGCGGTGGACTCCCACGAGGTCGCGCTCGCGGTGTCGCCGTTGGCCCGCGCGATCGCGCCCGCCGCGATGAGGCCGGCGATCTCGGCGGCCACCGACGACGGCGACTTCCCGTACTGCTCCTCCCACCGCTCGGTGGTGTCCGGGCCGGTCGCGACGATGTGGTTCGCCGTCGTCTTGACCTTGGCGTAGGTCGAGGCGTCGGTGAGGCCGGTCAGCCAGGCCAGCAGGATCGCGTCGGCGTCCTGGTCGAGCTGTTCGCAGCAGCCGAGCTGCTGAGCACTTGCCCCGGAGACGCCGGAAACCGGGCTGTAGCGCGGGAACGAGCCCGCCGGGTACGTCGTGCCGTCGCCCGCGGTCGGGCTGCCGATCCACTGGGAGTTCCAGAGGAACTGCGCCATCCGCTTGGCCTGCGCGGTATCGCCGGCGGCGAGCAGGCCGGTCGCCTGCTGGTAGAGGTCACGGCCCCAGACGCGGTGGTAGCCGTCGTTGAGCTGGTCGCCGTTGGTGAAGTTGCCCCACGGTGTCGCCAGGCCCGCGACGCTCGCGCCCGGGTGCTGCTTGTCCTCGGCGGTCTTGAGCGCCATCGCGGCGACGTAGTAGGCGCGACGTCGTTGCGTGTCCCCGGAGACGCTGGCCGGAGCGGGTTTCAGGCTGCCCACATAGGAGTTCCAGCCGGACCGGTAGGACGTCGCGACCGCGGAGAACCCGCTGCTCAGCGATCCGCTCGCGGCGGACGTGGCGGCGGCCGCCGTGCCGCCGTAGCCGAGTGCGACGGTGAAGGTCGTGTCGGTGCCGACCGGGATCTGTCCACACTGGACGACGTTGCCGGTGCCGGAGATGGTGTCGAACTGGTTGTTCAGGGTCTTGTCGGCGCGCAGGTCCACCAGGCAGTCGCTGGCCGCGCCGCTGTAGCCGTTGTCGTGCGCGGTGAAGCCGGTCGAGACGCGCAGCGCGGAGACGACCGTGGTGGCCGCGCCGCCGAACAGCGTCTCGGTGCCGCTGGCCAGCAGGCCGCTGCCGTCCCACCACGCGTTGTCGTTGGCGCCGCCGCCGGCCATGGACGGGTTGGCCAGGAGGTAGAGCCGGTAGCTGCCGCCGTCGAGGGACTGGAACCGCGTGTTCCGCACGAGCGTCGAGCGGGCCGGGTCGGTGACGTAGTCGGTGGTGATCCGGTACTTCCCGCTCTTGGCGGTGTTGGTGACGGTGTACTGCAGGGCCTTCTCGTCGGGCATGGTGACGACGTGGTTCGTGGCGTCCCGTTCCAGGTCCACGAAACTGCTGCCGTCGGTGACGACGAACTGCATGTCCTGCATGTTCGCGACGTCGGCCCGGGGGTAGAAGACCTCCGAGGTGACGCCGTCGGCGACGGTGAACCACACCGGGCTGCTCGTGGTCGTCGAGGTCCCGAGAGCGGACTTGTTGCCGGTGGCCCAGGAGGCGCCACCGCCGCAGCAGTCGGTCGCGGTGCCGCTCGCCAGTGCCGTGCCGGGCAGCGCACCGGCCAGCAGAACTATCGCTCCTGCGCAGGCCAGGACCGCTTTCCACCTGATCATCGAGACCCTCCGACGGCGTTGTCGTCAATATGTTGTGAGCGGCAACATATTGAGCCTCAGGACGATGACAAGCAATGTCCGATCGATCTGAACCGATCCAGCCCTCCGCCGGACGGCCGAGCCGGGTCTCAGCGCGGGCCCGCATGCCGTGAATGACTCATTCATGGCGTCGGAGGACGTGAATGGGGCATTCACGTCCTCCCGGCCACGCCCTCCCACGGCAAAGCGGGGGGCCGACCGGATCAGGCGTCGGCGATGCGGTCCAGCCACTCCGCGAGCAGCACGCGCTCGGCCTCGGTCAGCACCGCCGCACCGTCGAGACCCGCCCGCAGCGCGATCGCGTGCTCCGGCAGGCCGGACCCGGCCGGCTCCTCGGTGCCGGTGAGGATCCGGCTCAGCACCGTCTCCCGAGCCGTCGCCGACAGTTCCGGGTCGCGCTCCTCCTCCGGCGTCGCGATCAGCGTCAGCACCACACCCATGCCCGTCGCGTGCACCAGCCGCGCCGCGCGTTCGACGCTCACGCGGAGACGGCCCGCCGCCGCGACACCTTCGACGATGCTCCGCAGCATCGTCTCCGCCTCGCGGGCGGCCGGCGAGGTGCGGCCCGGCCGCGCGTCGCCGTACATGAGCACGTAGAACTCCGGGCGCGCCAGCCCGAACTCGACGTGCAGATCCCAGCCCCGGCGGAGGTCCTCGACCGCGTCCCCCGTCGAGCCCAGGGCGCGTTTGCTCGCCAGGTACTCGTCGAACCCGTACGCGGCGACCGCGTCGAGCAGGCCGTCCTTGTCGCCGAAGAGCCGGTACAGCGCGGGCGGCTGAACGCCCGCCGCGGCGCTCACCGCGCGGGTCGAGAGGCCGTCGCGCCCCTCCGCAACCAGCAGCGCGGCTGCCGCCTCGAGGATCCGCTCGCGGGTGTCCACCGCCGTCTTCGTCACCATGGTTCCAATGATAACAAATCCTCAGTAGCACCCGTTCGGTATCGATGATACGTTGTGTCTGGTATCAACGGAAACAGAAGACCTCCATGCGCACCCGCACCCTCGGCCGGACCGGTCCGGCCGTCAGCGCCCTCGGCCTCGGCCTGATGGGCATGTCCGACCTGTACGGCCCGGCCGACGAGACCGAGTCGGCAGCTGGACCACCTGGACAGCGAGAAGTAAGTCCGTGAATGGCACATCGAGAGACTTGAAGTCCCTCGATGTGCCATTCACGGCTTGAGGTGGTCGACCGCGATGCGGTGGGCGAGGCGGCGCAGCAGCGGCGCCGCCTCCGCCATGCAGCGGGCCGGGTCCGGTTCCAGGTCCGTCAAGGCATACGCGGCCGAGATGCCTGCCTCGGCCAGTTCCGAAGACGACAGCCGACAACGCCCCGACACCGCGACGCACGGGATGCCTTTCGCCGCCGCGGCCCGGGCCACCCCGGCCGGGGCCTTGCCGGACAACGTCTGCCGGTCCAGGGAGCCCTCGCCGGTCACGACCAGCGAAGCTCCGGCCAGGGCCGCGTCGAAGCCGAGCAGGTCGAGCAGCAGCTCGATGCCGGGGCGCGTCCGGGCACCGAGCACGGCCATCGCGGCGAAGCCCACTCCCCCGGCGGCGCCGGCCCCCGGCCACTCGGAGAACTCCGGCCCGGCGACCGACGCCCAGTGCCGCAACGCCGCGTCCAGCGTCTCCACGTCGTCAGGGGACGCTCCTTTCTGCGGACCGTAGACAGCAGCGGCCCCGCGCGGACCGCAGAGCGGATTGTCCACATCGCTCGCCAGCTCGATGTCCACTTTAGACAGTCCAGAGAGGTCCAGCGACGCGAGCCGGGAAAGAGCCGCACCACCCGGGGGAAGCTCACGCCCCGCACGGTCGAGGAGTCGGGCGCCCAGCGCGGCCAGCATGCCCGCGCCGCCGTCGGTGCAGGCGCTGCCGCCGACCCCGAGCACGATCCGGCGGCACCCCGCCCGGACGGCCGCGGCGATGACGTCGCCGGTGCCGGCGCTGGTCGCGGTGAGCGGCGCCGGTGCCCCGGGCAGCCGGTGCAGCCCGGACGCCTCCGCCAGCTCGACGACGGCGGTGTCCCCGCGGACCGCGTAGCACGCCGTCACCGGCACGCCGGTCGGCCCGCGCGCCGGGACCCGCACGCGCCGGTACCCCGCGGCGACGGCGGCGTCGACCGTGCCGTCGCCGCCGTCGGCCACCGGGAGGGCCTGCGCCACGACACCCGGGTGGACGTCGGCGAGGCCGGTGGCCACCGCCGACGCCACCTCGGCCGCGGTCAGCGACCCCTTGAACTTGTCCGGCGCGACGAGGACCCTCACGCGCTCGCCTTGAACGCCCGCCAGTCGCCGACCTCCGTTATGTCCCGCAGGGCGACGTGCGAGGTGTAGGGCCGCCGCAGCAGCATGGCGAACGCCGAGCTGCCGTCGGCCAGCTCCACGACGCCGAGCTCCAGCTCGTGCGGTTCGGCCGGCAGCACCCTGTCCCGCAGGTCGTCCAGCGAGACGTCGTAGACCTCGCCGGTGACCGCCGCGCCGCCGTGCGACACCGGGTAGAGCGCCGGGCACTGCTCGCCGACGGCGTAGAACCGGTACTTCGGCGCGGTCTCCGCCGTCGCGACGAACGGCGACCCGTCGAGCAGGTGGTGCAGCGGTTCGCCGCGCATGGCGCCGCCGTTGAAGAACATCAAGGCCACGGTAACTCCTAACGGAAGAGGGCTTCGACGCCGTCGACGGCGAAGTACACCGCGAACACCAGCGCCAGCAGGGAAAGCAGCCAGCCGGCCTCGCGCCACTTGCCGCGGCCGATCTTGATCAGCACGAAGGCGATCAGGCCGGCGCCGACGCCGTTGGTGATCGAGTAGGTGAACGGGATCAACGCGGCGGTCAGGAACACCGGGATGGTGTAGTCCGGGTCGTGCCACGGGATGTTCCGGCACTGCGCGACCATCATGCCGCCGATGACCACCAGCGCGGGTGCCGCCGCCTGGGCGGGGACGACGCCGGCGAGGGGCGTGAACAGCAGCGTCCCGGCGAACAGCAGCCCGGTGACCACGCTCGCGAGACCCGTCCGGGCGCCTTCGCCGACGCCGGCCGCGGACTCCAGGAACACCGTGTTCGGCGACGAGCCGGTGACCCCGCCCGCGATCGCGCCCGCGCCGTCGACCAGCAGGATCCGGCCCATCCGCGGCACCTTGCCGTTCTTCGACAGCCCGGCTTCGTCGGAGACGCTGGTGATCGTGCCCATCGCGTCGAAGAACCCGGACAGCACCAGCGTGAACAGGAAGACCGTGGCCGCGAGCGCACCCGCCGAGGCGAAGCCGCCGAAGAGGTCGATGTGGCCGAAGAGCCCGAAGTCGGGTGCCGCGACGACGTGGTCGGGCAGGGCCGGGGTGGTGAGGCCCCAGCCGCCGACGCCGAACCCCTCGTGCAGCACGACCGCGAGCACGGTGGCCACCCCGATGCTGATCAGCACCGCGCCCGGGACCTTGCGGGCCATCAGCACGATCATCAGCAGCAGACCGAAGCAGAAGACGACGATCGGCCAGCCGTGCAGGTGCCCGTTCGCCCCGAGGCGCACCGGGACCGTGGTCTGCGCCGAGTCCGGCATCCGGGTCACGAAGCCGGCGCTGACCAGCCCGACCAGGGCGATGTAGAGCCCGATCCCGACGGTGATCGCGGTCTTGAGCGGCCGCGGGATGGCGTTCATTATCCGCTCGCGGACGCCGCTGACGGCCATCAGCACGATGCACACGCCTTCGAGGACGACCAGGCCGAACGCTTGCGCCCAGGTCATCGACGGGGCCATCTGGAAGGCGACGATGCCGTTGATGCCGAGCCCGGCGGCCAGCGCGAGGGGCGCGTTGCCGACGAGTCCCATGAGGACGGTCATCACGGCCGCGGCCAGCGCGGTCGCCGTGGTCACCTGGGCGGCGGAGAGCCGGGCGCCGGTGATGTCGGCGGAGGCGCCGAGGATGAGCGGGTTGAGCAGCACGATGTAGGCCATCGCGACGAACGTCGTGACGCCGCCGCGGACTTCGCGGCCGATGGTGCTCTGCCGGGCGCGCAGCTCGAACAGCTTCTCGAGCAGGGATCGGCGGTGCGGTGGTCCGGGTACTTCGTCGACTACCGGTGCGGTGATTTCGGTCTGGGTCATGCGTCCTGCCCTTGCCGGTGGGTGTGCTCGGCCAGGCCAAGGCACAGCGCCGTGCCTGGGCGAGCGGGACGTTCGATTCGGTTGTGCTCCGGTCAGCTGGCCTTGTGGGTCAGTAGTCGGTGCGGTCGGCCTTGTCGAGCCAAGCCGCGAAGGGGGCGAAACCGTCCTTTGCGGACAGTCGCGTGACGGGGACCGTCCAGGTGTCGCGCGGGCGGTCGAAGAGTTCGTAGAAGGCACGGTCGTCGAAGCCGGCCTTGGCCGCGTCGTCGCGGTCGGCGGCGAAGAGGACCTTGTCGACGCGCGCCCACAGCGCCGAGGACAGGCACATCGGGCACGGCTCGCAACTGGAAACGAGTACGCAGCCGTCCAGCTTGAACGTGCCGAGCGTCTGGCACGCCGCCCGGATCGCGACGACCTCGGCGTGCGCGGTCGGGTCGAGGTTGGCGGTGACGCGGTTGACGCCGGTCGAGACGATCCCGCCGTCCCGCACGATCAGCGCGCCGAAGGGGCCGCCGCCGTTCGCGACGTTCGTCTCCGCGATCCGGACGGCTTCGTCGAGCCATTCCCGCTCGGCGGAAATCGACGTGGTCATCTCAAACTCCTGTGATGTGCTCGGGACGGATCGGGACGCGCGGCAGCTCGAGACCGGTGGCCGCGCGGATGGCGTTGGCGATCGCCGGGGTCGCGGAGATCGTGGGCGGTTCGCCGACGCCGCGCACGCCGTAGGGCGCGTGCGGGTCGGGCCGCTCGAGGACGTCGACACGCATCGGCGGCATGTCGAGGATGGTCGGGATGAGGTAGTCGGTGAACGACGGGTTCCGCACTTTGCCGTCTTTCACCAGGATCTCCTCCATCACGGCGAGGCCGAGGCCCTGGGCCGAGCCGCCCTGGATCTGGGCGACGACGGCGTCGGGGTTCATCGCCTTGCCGACGTCCTGGGCGCAGTCCAGCTGCACGACCTTGACCAGGCCGAGATCGAGGTCGACGTCGACGACCGCGCGGTGGGCCGAGAAGCCGTACTGGACGTGGGCGTCGCCCTGGCCGGTCTCCGGGTCCAGTGGGTAGGTCGGGCGGTGGTGGAACTCGCGGGTCTCCTCGATCGCGGCGTCGCCGAGCAGCTCGGCCAGGTCCGCGACGACTTCGCCGTCGGCCGCGACGACCTTCCCGCCGGTCAGGGACATGCCCTCGGCGGACACCCCGAGCCGCGCGTAGACCGCCTCGGCGACCGCGCGGCAGGCGTTGCGGACCGCGCCGCCGGTGACGTAGGTCTGGCGTGACGCCGAGCTGGAGCCGGCGTCGCCGACGCTCGTGTCGGCCGGGTGCACGCTCACCCGCGTCAGGCCCAGCTCGGTGCGGGCGATCTGCTGCTGCAACGTCACCAGCCCTTGGCCGACCTCGGCCGCCGCGGTGTGCACCATCGCCACCGCCTCGCCGCCGAGCACCTCCAGGCGCACGCGGGCGGTCGAATAGTCGTCGAGGCCCTCGGCGTAGGAGATGTTCTTGATCGTGACGCCGTAGCCGACACCACGCACGACGCCTTCGCCGTGGGTGGTGTTGGACGCGCCGCCGGGCAGCTCGCGGATGTCGCGTTCGCCGGCGGGCTCGGGCGGCAGCGGGAGGTCGCGGACCCGCTGCACCAGCTCCGCGACCGGCGCGGGGAAGTCCACCACCTGGCCGGTGACCACAGTGGACCCTTCGCTCAGCGCGTTGCGGATCCGCAGCTCGGCGGGATCCATGTCGAGCGCGGCGGCGAGCTTGTCCATCTGGGACTCGTAGGCGTAGGTCGGCTGGACCGCGCCGAGACCGCGCATCGCGCCGCAGGTCGGGTTGTTCGTGTAGACGCCCCAGCCCTCGATGTGCGCGTTCGGCACGTCGTAGGGGCCGACGCTGAGTGTGGTGCCGTTGCCGACCACCACCGGGGTCTTCGAGGCGTAGGCGCCGCCGTCGAAGTACATCTTCGCCCGGACGTAAACGAGCTTGCCGTCCTTCGTCGCGCCGTGCTCGTAGTACATCTTGGCCGGGTGGCGGTGGACGTGCCCGAAGAACGACTCGAGGCGGTTGTAGCTCATCTTCACCGGCCGGCCGGTGCGCAGCGCGAGCATGCACGAGTGGATCTGCATGGACAGGTCTTCGCGGCCGCCGAACGCGCCGCCGACGCCGGACAGCGTCAGCCGCACCTTGTCGACGGGCAGGCCGAGGGCCTTCGCCGTCTGGCGCTGGTCGACGTGCAGCCACTGGGTGGCCAGGTAGAGGTCGACGCCGCCGTCCTCGGCCGGGACCGCGAGGCCGGACTCCGGCCCGAGGAACGCCTGGTCCTGCATGCCGATCTCGTAGACGCCGGACACGACGACGTCCGCGGTCGCGGCCGGGTCGCCCTTGACGATCCGCTGGTGGCGGACCAGGTTCCCGCCCGGGTGCAGCTTCGGCAGGGTGGCGTCGTGCGCGGCGCGCTCGGGGTCGGTGATCGGCTCGAGGACGTCGTACTCGACGACGATCTCCTTGAGCGCCTGCCGCGCGATCTCCGGGTGGTCGGCGGCCAGGATGGCGATCGGTTCGCCCTGGTAGCGGACCAGGTCGGCGGCCAGCGCCGGGGTGTCCTGGTACTTGAGGCCGTAGACGTTTTCGCCGGGGACGTCCTCGTGGGTGAGCACCGCGTGCACGCCCGGCTGGGCGAGCGCGCGGGAGACGTCGAGGCGGACGATCCGGGCGTGCGGGTGCGGGCTGCGCAGCGTGGCGCCCCACAGCATGTCCTCGTGCCACAGGTCGGAGGAGTAAGCGAACTCGCCGCGGACCTTGAGCGTGCCGTCCGGGCGCAGCGGGCTTTCGCCGATGCCGCCGGCGATCGTGTCGTGCAGCTCCTGCGGCGAGCGGGCCGGGGCGCTCATCGGACGGCCTTCTTCGCGGCGGCGTCGCGGACGGCGTCGAGGATCTTCTCGTAGCCGGTGCAGCGGCAGAGGTTGCCGGCGAGGGCTTCGCGGATCTCGACGTCGCTGGGGTCCGGGACGCGCTCGATCAGGTCGTGGGCCGCAACCAGCAGGCCGGGCGTGCAGAAGCCGCACTGGACGGCGCCCTGCTCGACGAACGACTCCTGCACCGGATCGAGATCGTCGCCGGAAGCGAGCCCTTCGACCGTGACGACCTCGCGGCCTTCGGCCTGCCCGGCCGCGACCAGGCACGCGCACGCCGGGACGCCGTCGAGGTAGACCGTGCAGGAGCCGCATTCGCCCTGCTCGCAGGCGTTCTTCGAGCCCGGCAGGCCGAGCCGCTCGCGCAGCACGTAGAGCAGGCTTTCGCCTTCCCAGACGTTGTCCGCCCGGCGGGACTCGCCGTTGACGGTGACGTTCACGCGCACTTCGCGCTCCCTCCGAGTTGGGCACAGTATTCGGTCCAGGCCCAGGTCAACGTCCTTCGCGCCATGACCGACAGCGCGTGGCGGCGGTAGGCGGCGCTCCCCCGGACGTCGTCGATCGGCGCGGCCGCCGCCGCGACCAGGTCGCCGAAGCGGCGCTTGACCGAGTCGTTCAGCGCCTTCGGGGCGTCCCAGTCCAGCTCGCCGGCCAGGAACTCCTCGGCTTCGAGAGCCCGCCGAGGTGTGGGCGCGGCCGAGCCGACGCCGGTGCCGACGCGCTTTTCCGACGGGTGCAGCGCCAGCCCGAAGGCGGCGACGGCGATGACCATCGCGTTGCGGGTGCCGATCTTGCTGAACTGCTGCGGCCCGGTGGCCGGGGCCAGCAGGACGGACGTGATCAGCTCGTCCGGCTCCAGGACGTTGCGCTTGACCCCGGTGTAGAAGTCCTTCGCGGCGACGATCCGGGTGCCGCGGACCGAGGCGATCTCGACCTCGGCGTCGGCGGCCAGCAGCGCCGGGTGGGAGTCGCCCGCGGGTGAAGCCGCGCCCAGGTTGCCGCCCACCGAGCCGCGGTTGCGGATCTGCGGGGACCCGACGGTCCGCGCGGCCATCGCCAGGCCGGGCAGCTCGGTGCCCAGTTCGGCGATGATCCGGGTGTAGGGCACGGCCGCGCCGAGCCGGATCCGGCCGCCGTCGGTGCCGTGCTCGTGCAGCTCGGCGACGCGGCCGAGGTCGAGCAGGGCCTCCGGACGGCGGTGGTCGAAGTTGAGCTCGACCATCACGTCCGTGCCGCCGGCGAGGGGGACCGCACCGGGGCTCGCGGCCTTCGCGGCGAGCGCGTCGGCCAGCGTGGCGGGTCGGAGGAATTCCACTGTGGACGTCCTTTCGGGCTGCTTCGTGAAGAAGTACACACGCTGGGGTGTGGCCGCGACCACGGCAAAACCCCTGAAAGACGGGTGAATTTCCGGCCCCGGTTTGTACTTTCCGACAACCGCCTGACCCAGGACGCGGAAAGGCCGCCGCACGAGGTCAGGGTCTCGTACGGCGGCCGTGGTCACGCAGCCCGGTCGTGAGTGGTCAGGGCGGTTCTAACCGCCCTGACCACTCACGACGCTAGGCGGGCTCGAACTCCTTCACGGCGTCGAGGGCGGCGCCCATGGCGGCGTTGCCCTCGCGCTCGATCATGATCTCCACCAGGACCGGGCGGCTGGTCCGCTCGGCCTCCTTGCGGGCCCATTCGAGGGACGTCCGGATCTCGCCGGGCTCGTGCACGCGAGTGCCCGAGCAGCCGTAGGCCTCCATGATCTTCACGTTGTCCGTGCCGTTCGAGTCGTAGTGGATGTCGACCTCGAAGTTCATGTCGTAGCCGGTCTCGGCCTGGCGGATCAGCCCGAGGTACTCGTTGTTGAGCATGATCAGCACGAACCCGACGTCGTACTGGGCGGCCACCGCCAGCTCCTCGACGAGGAACTGGAACGAGTAGTCGCCGACCACACCGACGACTTCGGCTTCCGGGCGCGCCTTCTTGACGCCGATCGCGGCCGGGATCTCCCAGCCGAGCGGACCCGCCTGGCCGCAGACCTGGTAGTGGCGCGGCTTGTGCGCCTTCTGGAACTGGCCCGACCAGATCTGGTAGAGCCCGATCGCGGTGACGAAGTAGGTGTCTTCGCCGAAGGTTTCGTTGATCTCCTTGAAGACCCGCGGCGCCTTGATCGGGAAGGTGTCGAAGTCGTCGCGGCGGGGAAGCGCTTCCTTCAGCTCCGCGATCCGGCCGACCCAGTCGCGGCGCGGCTCCGGCGAGCGCTTCTCCAGCGCCGCCAGCAGCGCGTCGAGGAACTCGCGCGTGTCCGAGACGATCCCGAGGTCCGGCCCGAACACCTTGCCCAGCTGGGTGGGCTCGATGTCGACGTGGATGAACTTCCGGTCACCCCGGTACACCGACAGCTCGCCGGTGTGCCGGTCGCCGAAGCGCGCACCCAGCGCCAGCACCAGGTCGGACTCCAGGAAGGCCGCGTTGGCCCACCGCTGGGACGTCTGGATGCCGGCCATCCCGGCGAACAGCTCGTGGTCCTCGGGGAAGCTGCCCTTGCCCATCAGCGTCACCTGGACCGGGACGTCCAAGCGCTCCGCCGCGGCCCGCAGCTGCTGACTGGCCTCGCCGAGGACGACTCCACCGCCGGCCAGGATCAGCGGTCGCTCAGCGGCCAGGAGCATCTCGAGGGCCCGCTCGACCCGCGCGGACGCGGGCTTCACCGCCGTCACCGGCAGCGGCGAGTCGATCGAGGAGTCCCACTCGATGTCCTGCTTCTGGACGTCGATGGGCAGGTCGATGAGCACCGGGCCCGGGCGGCCGGACCGGGCGATCCGGAAGGCTTCGCGGAAGATCCAGGGCAGCTGCGCGGCCTCCTTGACCTGCACCGCCCACTTCGTCACCGGCTTGGCGATCTCGACGATGTCGACGGCCTGGAAGGCTTCCTGGTGCAGCTTGGTCGTCGCCGCCTGGCCGGTGATGCAGATCATCGGGATCGAGTCCGCGTGCGCGGTGTAGAGCCCGGTGATCATGTTCGTCCCGGCCGGGCCGGACGTGCCGATCGCGACGCCGACGTTGCCGTTCGTCCGGGCCCAGCCGTCGGCCATGTGCGTCGCGCCCTCTTCGTGGCGGACGATCAGGTGCTCGATCGCGCGGCCTTGTAGGGCGTTATACAGCGGGAGGATCGCGGCGCCCGGGCAGCCGAAGACGGTGTCGACGCCTTCGCTTTCCAGGACGTCGACGACCGCTTGCATGGCGGGGATTCTGGGCATGTCACACCTCCGCCGGGACGCGGCCCGACAACTGTTCGACGACCTTCAGCAAGGCCGAGTGGTCCAGGGAGCCGTACCCCATGGCGCGGCCGGCGGCGACGAGCTGGGCGACCAGTCCGGTGAGCGGGAGCGCGACGTCGGCCTGCCGGGCGGCGGCCAGCGCGATCCCCATGTCCTTGTGGTGCAGGTCGATCCGGAACCCGGGGGCGAACTGGCGCTCCACCATGGACTTGCGCTTGAGCTCGAGGATCCGGCTGCCGGCCAGTCCCCCGGCGAGCACGTCGAGCCCGACCGCGGCGTCCACACCGGACGCTTCGAGCAGCACGATCGCCTCGGCGACCAGGCCGTAGATCCCGCCCACGACGAGCTGGTTCGCGGCCTTCACGACCTGTCCGGCGCCGTGCGGGCCGACGTGCACGATGGTCTTGCCGACGGCGTCGAACACCGGCTTCGCGGCCTCGAAGTCGGCCGCTTCCCCACCGACCATGATGGACAGCGATGCCTGCTCGGCGCCGGCCTGCCCGCCCGAGACGGGCGCGTCGAGGACGCGGATCTTCTTGTCCCGCGCGGTGTTCGCCACCTCGATCGACGTCTCGGGCCGGATGGTGCTCATGTCGATCAGGAGCGTGCCCGGCTCGGCGGTGTCGAGGACCCCGCCCGCGGCCAGCACGACCTCCTCGACCTGCGGGTGGTTCGGCAGCATCGTGATCACGACGGCCGCCCCGGCCACCGCGTCGGCGACGCTCGTCGCGGCCCGGCCGCCGGCGGCCGCCAGCTTCTCGCCGGCCGCGGTGTGCACGTCGTAGCCGCTGACGTCGTGCCCGGCCGCGACCAGGTGCGCGGCCATCGGGGCGCCCATCACGCCCAGTCCGATGAATCCCAGTTTCATGCTCGTCCCCTTCGGGTGATCGGCAGCCAGTCCAGCGACGTGACGGTGTCGGGCTCCGGGACGTACTCGATCCCGACGAAGCCGTCGTAACCGGCTTTCTGCAGCTTCGCGAGGTGCCCCTCGATGTCCAGCGAGCCGGTGCCGGGCTGGTGGCGCCCGGGTGCGTCGGCGATCTGCACGTGCCCGATCCGGGAGAGGTACGTCGTCGCCAGTGCGTCCAGGTCGTCGCCGTTGACTGCCAGGTGGTACAGGTCGGCCAGCAGCCGCACGTTGTCGCGCCCGAGGTCGTCGAGCACGGCCACGGCGTCCGCGGCGGTCTTGAGCGGGTAGCGGTCCGCGCCGGAGAGCGGTTCGAGGACCAGCTGCGCGCCGATCTTCGCGGCGGCCTCCGCGGCCGTCGCGAGGTGGACCAGCGCCAGAGCGTCCTGCTTGGCGGGGTCTTCGCCGTCGAGCCGGTTGCCGTAGAGCGCGTTGAAGCTGCGGCAGCCGGTGCGTTCGGCGATGCCGAGGGCGACGACGAGGCTGTCGGCGAACTCGGCCTCGCGGCCGATCCACGACACCAGGCCCCGCTCCCCCGCCGCCATGTCACCGGCGAAGAAGTTCAGCCCGCGCAGCCGGACGCCGTCCAGGCTCTTCACGAAGGCGTCCACCTCGTCGCGCGCGGGGACCGCGGTGTCGAACGGCCACCAGTACTCGACGTCGGTGAACCCGGCCTCCCGCGCGGCGGCCGCGCGCTCGGGCAGCGGTACCTCCTTGAACAGGATCGACAGGTTGACGACGTACGGCAGGGAGTGCCCCTCTTCTGGCATCGCGACCTCAAATTTCGCTATCTGGAATCTTTCTTTCGCATATCGAGAATAGCTGTTCGGCGGCGGGGCAGTCAACGGCTCGCTGCCGGGACACCTCTGCGGCTTCCCGCGTGCGACCTCCGGCGTAGCGCCTACGCCGCGAGTCGCACCCTCCCCGCGTCGGGATCGCCCTCCAGCCGGTCGATCCGGCCGTCGCGCGGGCCTACCTTCGGCCGCGACGAAGGGAGACAGATGATCGAGGCACGTGCGGTGTCCAAGCGGTACGGCGGCCGGACCGCGGTGGACGGGGCGACGTTCACCGTCGTTCCCGGTGCGGTGACCGGGTTCCTCGGCCCGAACGGGGCCGGGAAGTCCACCACGATCCGGATGATCATGGGCCTGGACGCGCCCACGTCGGGCTCGGTGACGGTCAACGGCAAGGCCTACGCCGGTCATGCGGCGCCACTGCGGGAGGTCGGCGCGCTGCTCGAAGCCAAGGCCGTCCACCCGGGCCGGTCGGCCTACCACCACCTGCTGGCACTGGCGCTCACCACCGGGATTCCGCGACGGCGCGTCGAGGAGGTGCTCGACCTGGTCGGCCTGACCGGCGTCGCGCACCAGCGGGCCGGCGGGTTCTCCCTCGGCATGGGACAACGGCTCGGCATGGCCGCGGCCCTGCTCGGCGATCCGGCGACGCTGATCCTCGACGAACCCGTCAACGGCCTCGACCCGCAAGGCATCCGGTGGATCCGCACGCTGCTGCGCCGGCTCGCCGCCGAAGGCCGCACGGTGTTCGTCTCCTCGCACCTGATGAGCGAGATGGCGCTGACGGCCGACCACCTCGTGGTGATCGGGCGGGGCCGGGTCATCGCCGAGACGTCGGTGCGCGACTTCATCAGCCGCGCCTCGGCCGACGTCGTCCGGGTCCGCACTCCGCGGGCCGCCGAACTGCGTGAACTGCTGACCGGGCCCGGGATCGACGTCACCAGCACCGCACCCGGGCTGCTCGAGGTGCACGGCGTCGGCAGCGCCGAGGTCGGCCTGCTCGCCTGCCGCCACGCCATCCCGCTCGAAGAGCTCGCGCCGGTCGAGGCGTCGCTCGAAGAGGCGTTCATGGAGCTCACCGACGACGCGCTGGAGTACCGCGTCCACGAAACCGGAGGACACCCCGCATGACGACCACGACCGGCGTGACCTTCCCGCGCGTCATGGGCTCGGAGTGGGTGAAGTTCCGCTCGCTGCAGTCCACGCCGATCACGATCACCGCGGCCCTCGTCGGCATGATCGGTCTCGGCTGGCTCACCTGCGCGCTCAACGCCGACCGCTGGCCGCAGCTCACCGAGCAGAGCCGGGCGCGCCTGGAACCGACCGCACTGAGCATCCAGGGCTACGTCCTGGTCCAGCTCGCGTTCGGGGTGCTGGGGGTGCTCGTGGTCTCCGGGGAGTACACCACCGGGCAGATCCGCTCCACGTTCTCCGCGGTCCCCACCCGCACGCCGGTGCTGGGCGCGAAGGCGGCCGTGTTCGCGGCGGTCACCTTCGTGGTCGGCGAGGTCGCCGCCTTCGCGGCCTTCCTCGGCGGCCAGGCTTTCCTGTCCTCGCAGGACATCGAGACGAACCTGGCCGTGCCCGGCGTCTTCCGCGCCGTGGCCGGCGTCGGGCTCTACCTCACCGGCGTCGGGCTGCTCGGGGTCGCGCTCGGCTGGCTCGTGCGCCACACCGCCGGCGCGATCGCGGCACTGGTCGCCCTGGTCGTGATCGTGCCGAGCCTGGCCGGCGCGCTCCCGGAGAGCTGGATCCCGCACGTCGTGCCGTACCTGCCCAGCAACGCCGGGCAGGCGCTGATCACGGTGCGGCCCTCGGCGCTCAGCCTCGCGCCGTGGACCGGTTTCGCGTGGTTCTGCGGTTACGTCGTCCTCGCGCTCGCCGCGGCCGCCGTCGTGCTGAAGCGGCGGGATGCCTGAAACCGGTGCCCCCGCGGCGGCCGGGAGGAGATGATGGCCGGGTGACCGACGTACCGATCGACCCCGGGTTCCGCTCCGCGTGGCCGGGCATCGAGCCGCTGCGCGCGTGGGCGCGGCGGCACCCGGTGCCCGCCGACCTGCTGCTGGCGTGCGGCCTCCTCGGCCTGGCGCTCGTCGTCGGCGCGCAGGGCTCGGGCAGCGGGCCCCAGCTGGTCGTGGTCCTGCTCGTGCTGGTCGCGGTGCTGGGGTTCCGGCGGCGGTTCCCGCTGACCGTGCTCGTGGTCACGGCCGCGCTCGGCGTGGTCCAGGACCTGCTCGGACCGCAGTTCCCGCCGACGACCGTCGCCGTGCTGATCGCCGTCTACACCGTCGCCGCCTACCGCGACCGGTACCGCGTCGCGGCGGCGGTGTCGGCGGTCGCCGCGCTCACCGCGGCGGGGATCGGCGAGGACACCGGGTTCGGGACGTTCTTGGCGCGCCTGGTGTTCGGGACCGCGATCGTCACCGCGGCGTTCGCGCTCGGGGTGAACGTGCGGACCCGCCGGGTGTACCTGGCGTCGTTGCACGACCGGGCGGTGCGGGCCGAGCGGGAACGCGACCAGGAGAGCCAGATCGCGGCTGCGCGGGAGCGCGCCCGCATCGCCCGCGAGATGCACGACATCATCGCGCACAACCTCTCGGTGATGATCGCGCTCGCCGACGGCGCCGCGTTCGCCGCCCGCACCAACGGTGCCCAGGCGGAGGCGGCCGCGAAGCACGTCTCGGCGACGGGAAGGCAGGCGCTGGACGAAATGCACCGCCTGCTCACCGTGCTGCGGAGCAACGGCGACGACAGCCCGCGGGCACCACAGCCCGGGATCGCCGCCCTCGACGAGCTGGTCAACCACGTGCGGGCGACCGGGCTGCCCGCGACGTGGACGGTGACCGGCCGCCGGTTCCCGCTGCCGCCGACCGTCGAGCTGGCGGTCTACCGGGTCGCCCAGGAGGCGCTCACCAACGTGCTCAAGCACGCCGTGGCCCCGACGTCGGCGAAGATCCACCTCACCTACGACGAGCCGGCCGTGACTCTCGAGGTGCTCGACGACGGGCGCCCGGCGCCGGCCGCGGTCACCGGCGCCGGGCACGGGCTCAGCGGGATGCGCGAACGCGCGAGCGTCACCGGCGGCGACGTCGAAGCCGGGCCACGGCCCGGTGGCGGCTGGCGGGTGCTGGGGAAGTTCGGGAGCGGCGCGTGATCACCATCCTGCTCGTCGACGACGAACCGTTGCTGCGCCTGGGGTTCCGGCTCGTCCTGGAGTCCCAGCCGGACCTGACGGTGGTCGGCGAGGCCGCCGACGGCGGCGCGGCCGTGGCCCGCACGGCCGAGCTCGACCCCGACGTCGTGCTGATGGACGTCCGGATGCCCGGTGTGGACGGGATCACCGCGACCCGCGAGATCGTGCGCGGCTCGCCCCGCTCGCGGGTGCTCATCCTGACCACGTTCGACGTCGACGAGTACGCCTTTCCCGGGCTGAAGGCCGGGGCGAGCGGGTTCCTGCTGAAGAACGTGCCGCCCGACGACCTGCTCACCGCGATCCGCGCGGTCGCGCGCGGCGACGCCGTGGTGGCTCCCACCGTCACCCGCCGCCTGCTGGACACGGTCGCCGACCGGCTGCCCGATCCCGCCCCGGACGGCGGGCCGCCGACCGCCCGCGGCCTGCACCGGCTCACCGAACGCGAGCTCGAGGTGCTCGAGAAGGTGGCCGCCGGGCTGTCCAACGCGGAGATCGCGGGCGAGCTGGCGCTTTCGGAAGCCACGGTGAAGACGCACGTGGGGCGCATCCTCGGCAAGCTGGAGCTGCGCGACCGGGTCCAAGCCGTGGTCCTCGCCTACGAAACCGGCTTGGTCCGGCCGCGCTGAGCTGGTGTCGCGCAACTGAGGTTCGTCGCTGGTCCGGCGACATGAATGAGTCATTCATGTCGCCGGACGAGGTGAATGACTCATTCACTACATCGCGGCCGGGGCTGCCCAGGCCGGGCTCTCCTGGCGCAGGTTCCCGCCGCACCGAACGGCAACACCTGGCAACGCGCGACACTAGGCCTTCTTCTCGACGTGCTGCCAGCCGAAGCGGCCCTTGATGCAGAGGTTCCCATGCGTCACCGAACTTTCGTGCGGCGAGGTGACCTTCACGATCTCGTTGTCCTGGACGTGCAGCGTCAGGTTGCAGCCGACCCCGCAGAACGTGCACACCGTCGTCGTCGCCGTCTGACGCGAATCGTCCCAGGTGCCGTCCGCGCGCTTGTCATACTCACGCTTGAAGCTCAACGCCCCGGTCGGGCAGACCTCGACGCAGTTGCCGCAGTACACGCAGGCGCTGTCCGGCAACGGGTTCGAGAACTCCGTCGAGATCCGCGCGTCGAAGCCGCGGCCGGCCACGCTGATGGCGAACGAGTTCTGCCACTGGTCGCCGCACGCGTCGACGCACTTGTAGCAGAGGATGCACTTCTCGTAGTCCCGGACGTACAGCTCGTTGTCCACCAGGGCCGGTTGCGCGACGGTCGCGGCGTCCGGGCCGAAGCGGTCCGGATCGGCCCCCGCCTCCGCCATCCACTCCGCGACACCCGGCGTGGTCGACAGGTCCGTCGCCGATGCCAGCAGCTCCAGGACCACCTTGCGGCTGGTCCGCGTCCGCGGGGAGTCCGTGTGCACCACCATGCCCGGCTCGGCCTTGCGCGAGCACGACGGCACCAGCGTCCGAGAGCCCTCGACCTCCACCATGCAGACCCGGCAGGCGTTCGCCGGTTCCAGGGTGTCGCCGTAGCACAGCGTCGGGATCTCCTTGCCCGCCGCCGTGCACGCGTCGAGGATCGTCGAGCCTTCGGGTACGCGGACCGTCGAGCCGTCCACGGTGAACTCCACGAGCCGTCGCGGAATCCCGATGTCCACAATGGTCATTGCAGTGCCCCCAGCCGGTCGATGGCGGATTCGATGGCGTTCCACGCGGTCTGGCCGAGACCGCAGATCGACGAGTCCCGCATCACCTGCCCGACCTCCCGCAGCAGCGGCCGCTCGTCCGAACCGGCCGACAGGACCCGGCGGATCGCCTCCTCCTGCCGCACGGTCCCGATCCGGCACGGGACGCACTGCCCGCACGACTCGTCGCGGAAGAACGACGCGATCCGCAGCAGGAACCCGCCGAGGTCGGCCAGGTCGTCGAGCACCAGCACGACCCCGGACCCCAGCGTCGTCTTCGCCGCCCGCGCGTCCTCCAGGGTCAGCGGCAGGTCGAGCTCGTCGGGCCGGACGAACCCGCCGGCCGCGCCGCCGAGCAGGATCGCCCGCATCTCCCGCCCCTCGGGCACTCCCCCGGCCAAGGAGAGGAGCTCCCGCAGCGTCGTGCCGAAGGGCACCTCGTAGACGCCGGGCCGTTCGACGTTCCCGGACAGGCAGAACAGCTTGGGCCCCGCCGAGGCCTCGGTGCCGATCGCCCGGTACGCGGCCGCGCCCTCGGTGAGGATCAGCGGGACGTTCACCAGCGTCTCGACGTTGTTGACGACGGTCGGCTTGCCGAACAGCCCCTGCTCGACCGGGAACGGCGGCTTCGTGCGGGGTTCGCCGCGGAAGCCTTCGATCGAGTTGAAGATCGCAGTCTCTTCGCCGCAGATGTACGCACCCGCGCCGCGCCGGATCTCGATGTCGAACGAGAACCCCTCGTGGCCCATGACGTCCGCACCGAGGAACCCGCGTTCGCGCGCGACGTCGATCGCATTGCGCAGCAGCCTCAGCGCGCGCGGGTACTCACCGCGCAGGTAGACGTAGCCGTGCCGGGCGCCGATCGCGAACGCGGCGATCGTCATCGACTCGACCAGCGCGAACGGGTCGCCTTCGAGCAGCACCCGGTCCTTGAACGTGCCCGGCTCGCTCTCGTCGGCGTTGCACACCAGGTAGTGCGGGCCGGCGGGCTGGGCGGCCGTGGCCGCCCACTTGCGCCCGGTCGGGAACGCGGCGCCCCCGCGCCCGAGGAGGCCGGCGTCGGTGACCTCGCGGATCACCGCGGCCTCGCCCATGCGCAGGGCGTTGCGCAGCGCCGCGTACCCGCCGGCCGCGCGGTAGTCGTCCAAACTGGACGGATCGACGACGCCCACCCGGCGCAGGAGCCGCAGGCCGTCCCGCTGGTGGATCACCGGCGCGAGGCCGTCCGAAGCGGACGGTTCCCGCCGGGTGGCGAGCACGGCCGACGCACCGGTCGCCGGGGCGAGCAGCTCGGTGGCCGCCGGGTCACCCGCCTGGAAGGTCAGCGCCGCGGGGGCTCGTTCGCAGACGCCGAGGCACGGGCTGCGCTGCCACGTGACCCCGCCCCGCGCCTTCCCCGCGGCGCCGACGTGCTCGGTGAGGACGTCGCACACCGTGTCCGCGCCGTTGACCCGGCAGGCCAGGTCGGTGCACACGTGCACCACCCGCTCCGGCCGCTCCTCCAGCGCGAACAGCGAATAGAAGCTCGCCACGCCGTAGGCATCGGCGGGCGGCACGTGCAGCGTCTCGCAGATGAGGTTGAGCGCGCCCTGGCTGATCCAGCCGACCCGGTCGTTGACCGCGTGCAGGGCGGGCAGCAGCTGGTCGCGCCCGCCCCCGGCGAACCCGGCGACGGCGGCGCGTTCCTCGCGGGTGGCGACGGCGTCGAGGAGCTTGAGGTCCATCGTCAGACTCCCGCGGTCAGCTTCTCGACGCGGATCGCCGCGGCCTTGTACTCGGCGGTCCCGGCGATCGGGCAGGTCGCCTCGATCGTGATGACGTTGACGTCGACCTCGTCCGGGAAGTGGAACGTCATGAAGGCCAGCCCTGGTTTGAGACCGGTGTCGAGCCGGACCGGCGCCACGATTTCGCCCCGCCTGGACGTGATGCGAACGAGGTCGTCGGGTTCGACGCCGAGCGAGCGGGCGTCTTCCGGGCAGAGGTCGAGGGTTTCGCCCTGGCGCAGCGGCGACGGGAACCCGCCGGACTGGACGCCGGTGTTGTACGAGTCGAGCCGTCGCCCGGTGGTCAGCCGGATCGGGAACTCCTCGGTGAGCAGGTCGACCGGCGGGCTGTGCTCGATCACGGTGAACGGCGCCCGGCGGCCGCGCTCGGCCGGGTTTTCGGCCCACAGCCTGCCGTGCAGGAACGTCGGTTCAAGAGTGTCCTCGGAGTAGCACGGCCACTGGATGCCGCCCAGCTCTTCCAAGCGTGCGTAGGACATCCCCGCGTGCATCGGGGACAGCGCGCGCAGCTCGTCCCAGACCTCCTCACCGCCGGTGTAGTGCCAGTCGTGACCGAGCCGGCGGGCCAGTTCCGAGAGCAGCTCGATGTCGTCGCGCGCCCCTTCCGGCGGTTCGAGGGCCTTGCGGACCCGCTGGACGCGGCGTTCGGAGTTGGTGAACGTGCCGTCGCTCTCGCACCAGGCCGCCGAGGCCGGCAGCACGACGTCGGCCAGCTGCGCGGTCTTGGTGAGGAAGATGTCCTGGACGATGAGATGGTCCACGGTGGACAGCCGCTTGATCGTGTGCTCGCAGTCCGCTTCGGACTGGACCGGGTTCTCCCCGATGATGTACACGCAGGTCAGGTCGCCGCGTGCCATCGCGTCGAGCATCTGCGTGAGGTTGAGGCCCTTGTGCGGCGGGATCGACGAGCCCCACGCGGCGTCGAACTTCGCGCGGACGCCCGCGTCGAGGATGTCCTGGAAGCCCGGCATGCGGTCCGGGATGGCACCCATGTCGCCGCCGCCCTGGACGTTGTTCTGCCCGCGCAGCGGGTTCAGCCCGGCGCCGTAGCGGCCGACCTGCCCGGCCAGCAGCGCGAGGTTGATCAGCGAAAGCACGTTGTCGGTGCCGTTGTGGTGCTCGGTGATGCCGAGGGTCCACGACAGCTGCGCGCGGTCGGCCCGGGCGTAGGTGTGGGCGAGCTCCTTGATCAGCTCGGCCGGGACACCGGTGGTCTTCTCGGCGACCTCCAGCGTCCACGGCTCGACCGACGCCGCGAACTCGGCGTAGCCCTCGGTGGCGCGCTCGACGAACGTCGTGTTCGCCAGTCCGGAGTGGATGATCTCGCGCGCGATCGCGTGGGCCAGCGGGATGTCGGTGCCGACGTCCAGCTGCAGCTGCCGGTGCGCCCAGCGCGCGGTGCTGGTCTGCCGCGGGTCGACCACGAAGAGCTTCGCTCCCTTGTGGACCGCCTTGAGCACGTGCTGGAAGAAGATCGGGTGCGCCTCGCGCGGGTTGCCGCCCCAGACGACGATGACGTCGGCGTCCTCGATCTCCTGGTAGGACGACGTCCCGCCGCCGCTGTCGAACACCCGGGCCAGCCCGGCGACGCTCGGCGCGTGACAGGTGCGGTTGCACGAGTCGACGTTGTTCGTGCCGATCACCGCGCGGGTGAACTTCTGCGCGACGAAGTTCATCTCGTTGGTCGCGCGGGCGCACGAGAACATCCCGAACGCCTCGGGGCCCTTGCTCTCGAGGGTGCGGCGGATCCCGGCCGCGGCCCGGTCGAGGGCCTCCTCCCAGGTCGCCGGCCGCAGCACGCCGGAGTCGCGCACCAGCGGCTGGGTGAGCCGGACGTACGGCTCGGTCTTCCTGCGCTTCACGGGCACCTCCGGTTCAGCGCGCCCCGACGGGGACGGGCGGGTTGCTGGTGTGGTCGAGCAGCGAGATGGCGGCGTGGACGTGCCGCAGGGCCGGCGCGGGCACGCCGGTGAGGCCGGCCAGCTCGACGACCGCGCCGATGATCGCGTCGATTTCGAGGGGCTTGCCCGCTTCGAGGTCCTGCAGCATCGAGGTCTTGTGGTGGCCGACGCGCCAGGCGCCGTCGATGCGCTTCTCGACCGAGACGCCCGGCTCGCTGCCCGCCGCCCGGGCGATTTCGAGGGTTTCGGTCATCATCGTGGCGACGAGCGCGCGCGTGTCGTCGTGCTCGCACATCTGCGCCATGGTCGCCCTGGTCAGCGCCGAGAGCGGGTTGAAGGCGACGTTGCCCATCAGCTTGATCCAGATGTCGTCGCGCAGGCGGGGTTCGACCGGCGCCTTGAGGCCGCCGGCGATCATCGCCGCGCTGAGCACCTTGCACCGCGCGGAGATCTCGCCGTCCGGCTCGCCGAGGGAGAACCGGGTGCCCTCGAGGTGCCGGATCACGCCCGGTTCCTCGACGACCGTGGAGCAGTAGACGACGCAGCCGATCGCGCGCCGCAGTTCGAGCACGGCGGTGACCGAGCCGCCCGGGTCGACCGTCTCGACGCGCTGTCCTTCGAGCGGATGTCCTTCGAGCCCGTGGAAGTACCACCACGGGATCCCGTTCTGCGCGGCCACGACCGCGGTGTCCGGGCCGAGCAGCGGCGCGAGGAGCGGTCCGCACGAAGCGTAGGAGTTGGCCTTGAGGCCGAGGAACACGAAGTCGACCTCGCCGACTTCGGCCGGGTCGTCCGTGACGTGCGGGTGCGCGGTGAAGTCGCCGCGCGGGCTGAGCACGCGGACGCCGTGCTCGCGCATCGCCGCGAGGTGGGCCCGCCGGGCGATCAGGTGCACCTCGGTCCCGCCGCGGTGCAGCGCGGCCCCGACGTAGGCGCCGATCGCCCCGGCCCCGAGAACAGCCACCTTCATGATGTGCCTCCCACTTCGGTCCAGCACGTGATTGCATACAGTATCCTGGATCCGTCGGCGAGACCAGAGGTCTCCCGCCTCGAAGTCGGCACGCCACCCCGGCAGCGCAGCCCAGTGCGACAAATCCGACACTCCGGGTCACCTGCCCAGGTCACGGTTGATCCACATCGGGACAAACCGCCACGCCGGGGTGAGATTCTGGGATTTTGCATACCAAAACCTGTATCCTGATCGCAGATCATCGCGTTCGTCTCCCTCTCGAGGTGTCCCGTGAGCCAGCCCGCTTCCCCGCTCCAAGACCGCGGCCCGAGCGGCCGCCGCACGGCCAAGGGCTCGCTCAGCTCGACCGCCGCCAAGCGCGTCGAACGGCCGGCGCCGCTGCGCCAGGTCGTCTACGAGGCCCTCGCCGAGCTGATCATCAACCGCACGCTCGAACCCGGGCAGCACCTGGTCGAGGCCGACCTGGCCGAGTACCTCGGCGTCAGCCGGCAGCCCGTCCGCGAAGCCCTGCAGCGGCTGCAGAGCGAAGGGTGGGTCGACCTCCGTCCCGCGCAGGGCGCGTTCGTGCACCTGCCGACCGACGAGGAGGCCGACCAGCTGCTGAGCGTCCGCGGCGTGCTGGAGACGCACTCCGCGAAGCTCGCCGCCGCCAACGCGACCCCGGAGGACGTCCGGCGCCTGTGGGAGCTGCAGCAGGTCGGCGTCGACGCGCTGCACGCGGACGACACCGAAGGTCTCGTCGCCGCCAACGCCGCCCTCCACGCGTTCATCACGCAGCTCTCGGGGAACGCCGTGCTGGCGGAGCTGATCGGCCTGGTCGACCGCCGGGTCCGCTGGTACTACACGCCGATCGCCCGGCCCCGCGGACGGGACGCGTGGAACGAGCACGACGAGCTGATCCACGCGATCTCCGACGGGGACACCGGCTCCGCGGAACAGATCATGGCCAAGCACACCGAACGGACCCGCCAGGCCTACCACGAACGTCCGGAAGCGCCCCGATCCTGATTTCGGCAGGACCGGGGCGCGGGAAACCGGACCAGCCGGCGGACGGCCGGCCTACCCGCCGGCCGCCGCCGACGGCCGCGCCACCAGCTCGGTATCGGCGAGCTGGTGGCGTGTCCGGCCGGGCTGGCGCAGGAACAGCGTCAGCACCGCGGACAGGAGCGCGATGCACCCGGCGAGCACGTACGCACCGGTGTAGCCCCACGCGCTGATGACCCCCGCGGCGAGCCCGCCGCCGCCGACGCCACCGACCAGTTTCGCGCTGTAGACCAGGCCGTAGTTCGACGCGTTGTTGTTCTCGCCGAAGTAGTCCGGCACCAGCGCGGCGAACAGCGGGTAGAACGCGCCGCCGCCGAACCCGGTCAGGAACGCGAACACCATGAACAGCACCAGGTTGTGCGTGTTCCCGGCGTACAGCACACCGAACTGGGCCAGCGCCGCGATCACCAGCACCAGCGTGAGCGTCTGCCGACGCCCGATCTTGTCCGACGCCCAGCCGACGACCGCGCGGCCGGTGCCGTTCACGACGGCCAGCACGCCGGCCGAGGAAGCCGCGACGAACGCGCCGAAGTGGCTCTCCTTGGCGAACGGCACCTGGAAGTTGATGCCGAACAACGAGACGCCGCCGATGATCACCAGGCACACCCACATCAGCGGGAGCATGCCGGTCCGGATCGCCTCCATGGGCGTGAACTGCCGGACCGCGGGCGGGTTCTTGGCCAGGCTCTTGACCCCGGACCTGTTCTTGGCCCAAGTGAGCGGGTCGATCTCCTTCGGCCACCAGCTCTTCGGCGGGTCCTTGAACAGGAACCCGCACACGCCCACGACGATCAGCATGTAGAGGCCGATCCCGTCCAGCACCCCGGTGACGTTCTCGTGCCCGAGAAACGCGCTGAACAGGTAGATGAACGGCACCGACCCGTAGGCGAAGCCGCCGTTCACGAACCCGGTCCGCGCGCCGCGCTTCTCCGGGTACCACTTGCCGACCATGTTGATGCAGGTCGCGTACACGAGCCCGGCGCCGGTGCCGCCCAGGACCGAGTACCCGACGAACGCCAGCGCCAGGTTGCCGCTGTGCGCGATGGTGAAGTAGCCGATGCCGCTGCACACGGCGCCGGCCAGCATCGCCGTCTTGGCCGAGACGACGTTGCGTTCCCTGAGCCGGCCGGCCGGGAACGCCACCCCGGCCTGGAACACCGCCCAGATGCTCGCCAGCCAGAACGCGTCCGACAGCGTCCAGCCGTACTTCTCTTCCAGGGTTCCTTCGACGGCGCCCCAGCCGTATTCGAACACGCTGACCGCCATCATGGCGATCCAGGGCAGCCAGACCATGAAGCTCCGGGAGCGTCCCATGATGTCGTGCGGGGACTCGCCTACCCGGTAAACCCGTCCGTTCTCGTCAACGATCTCCTGATAGGTCGCTGCGGTCATAAGAGTTCTCTTTCGTCACCGTTGACTCATGTCCCTCTGTTTCCGACGTGCGGTGGATCTTCGTCCTTTCTCTCTCGATCGGCCAGCCCCCGTGGAGGACGCTCAGAGCAGGCCCGCCGCCCGCGCCCAGCGGTACTTCGCGCCGAGCACCGCGACGGGCTTCTCGGTCGTGTACGGATATGCGACGACGCCGTGGTCGTAGAGGTAGTCGCTCGCCTCCTCGACTTCGACGTCGCCCGACAGCGAGGCGACGACGGGCTTGTGGATCCCCTTCGCGCGGTACTCCCCGACCACTTCGGAGACGAGCTCCGCGAACACCATCGGCGGGGTGACGATGGTGTGCCAGTAGCCCAGGATCAGGGCGTGGATGCGGTCGTCCTCGAGGCCCAGCGCGATGGTGTTGCGGTAGGTCGAGGGCGGCTCGCCGCCGGTGATGTCCACCGGGTTGCCGGCCGCGCCGAAGGGCGGGATGAACTTCCGGAACGCGGTGTCGAGGTCCGGCGGGATCTCCATCAGGTCGAGCCCGTTGTCGACGCAGGCGTCCGAGAGCAGCACGCCCGACCCGCCGGCGCCGGTGATGATGACGACGTTCTCGCCCTTCGGCGTGGGCAGCAGCGGGATGCCGCGGGCGTACTCGAGCATGTCGTTGAGCCCGGGCGCCCGGATCACGCCGCTCTGGCGGAGGATGTCGTCGTAGACCTTGTCGTCGCCGGCCAGCGCGCCGGTGTGCGAGCTGGCCGCTTTCGCTCCCTGCGACGTCCGCCCGGCCTTGAGCACCACGACCGGCTTGCGTTTCGAGACCCGCTTGGCCGTCTCCGCGAACGACCGCCCGTCCTTGAGGTCCTCGAGGTGCATCGCGACGAGCTGGGTGTTGTCGTCCTGCTCGAAGAAGGTGAGCAGGTCGTCCTCGTCGATGTCGGCCTTGTTCCCCACGCCGACGATCGAAGACACGCCCATCTTCGCCGAGCGGCTGAACCCGAGGATCGCCATCCCGATCCCGCCGCTCTGCGAGGAAAGGGCGACGCCGCCCTTGACGTCATACGGTGTGCAAAACGTCGCCGACAGGCTTTCCGGCGTGTAGTAGTAGCCGTAGATATTGGGCCCGAGGATGCGCACGCCGTGCTTGCGCGCGATCGCGACGACCTCGTCCTGCAGCTCGATGTTGCCGGTCTCGCCGAAGCCGGACGGGATGAGGATCGCGCCGGCGACACCCTTCCTGCCGACTTCCTCCAGCGCCGCGGGGACGAACTTCGCCGGGATGGCGAAGACCGCGACGTCGACGTCACCGGGTACGTCGGTGATGCTGGCGTACGCCTTGCGGTCGAGGATCTCGGCGGCCTTCGGGTTGATCGGGTGGATCTCCCCCGCGTAGCCGCCGTTGACCAGGTTCTTCATCACCGAGTTGCCGATCTTGCCGGCTTCGGCCGACGCGCCGATGACCGCGACGGACGCCGGCTTCATGATCCGGTTCATCGAGGCGAGGATCTCCTCCTGGGTGAACCGGAAGGGTTCGTTCGCCGCGTCCGCGTCGACCAGGATCCGCACGTCGACCGCGGTGGCTCCGGACGGCGTCGCGAGCACCGGGTTGAGGTCCACTTCGGACAGCTGCGGGAAGTCGGCGACCAGCTGCCCGAGGCCGGTGATCACGGCGGCCAGGGCGGCGCGGTCGACAGGATCCGAGCCACGCACCCCCCGCAGGATTTCCGCCGCCTGGATACCGTCGATCATCGACAGCGCTTCCTCGGTGGTCGTCGGCGCGAGCCGGAAGGTGACGTCCTTGAGCACCTCCACCAGGACGCCGCCCAGGCCGAACGCGACGATCTTGCCGAACGTCGGGTCGGTGACCGAGCCGATGATCACCTCCTGTCCTTCGGTGAGCATCTGCTGCACCTGGACGCCGAGGATCCGCGCGTCGGCGTTGTACGCCTTCGCGTTCTCGACGATCGTCTCGAAGCCCGCCTTCACTGCATCGGTGTCCTTCAAGCCGACGAGCACACCGCCGGCTTCGGTCTTGTGCAGGATGTCCGGCGAGACGATCTTGAGCACCACCGGCAGCCCGATGTCCCGGGCGTGGGCCACGGCTTCGTCCGCCGTGGCGGCCAGCCGCTCGGCCGGGGTCGGGATGCCGTAGGCCTCGCAGACCGCACGCCCCTCGGGCGCGGTCAGCGAAGACCGCCCTTCGGCGGCCGCCTGGTCGAGGATCTTCTCCACCGCCGCGCGATCCGCCACTCAGATCACCCCCGCCGCGCGGAACTTCTCGAGCTCCGCCTCGCCGTAGCCGAGTTCGGCCAGCACCTCGTCGTTGTGCTCGCCGAGCAGCGGCGACCGCTCGATCTCGACCGGCGAGTCCGACAGCTTGAGCGGGCAGCCGACGGTCTTGAAGCTGCCGCGTTCCGGGTGCGGCACCTCGACGACCGAGCCGAGCTCGGCCAGCGTTTCGTCCTCGATCAGTTCCTTCGTGGACAGGATCGGGCCGCAGGGGATGTTGTGAGCGTTGAGCTTCTCCATCACCTCCCACTTGGTGTGCTTCTCGGTCCACTCCTCCACCAGCGCGAACATCTTGTCCAGTTTGGACAGTCGCACCTCGGGGGTGGCCCACGCCGGGTCGTCGGCCAGCTCCGCCTTGCCGATCAGCCGGGCGAGCGGTGCCCAGCCGGGCGGCTGGACGATCACGTAGATGTAGTCGTTCGGGCCGCCGGGCGCGCACTTCACCGCCCAGCCGGGCTGCCCGCCGCCGGAGGCGTTGCCCGACCGCGGCACCTCGTCGCCGAAGTGGTCGTTCGGGTACTCGCCGAGCGGACCGTGCGTGAGCCGCTGCTGGTCGCGCAGCTTCACGCGGCACAGGTTGAGCACGGCGTCCTGCATGGCGACCTGGACGCGCTGGCCGCGGCCGGTGGAGGTCCGCTGGTACAGCGCGGCGAGGATGGCGGCCACCAGGTGGATGCCGGTGCCGGAGTCGCCGATCTGCGCGCCGGTCGCGGTCGGCGGCCCGTCCTCGAAGCCGGTGGTGCTCATCGCGCCGCCCATGGCCTGCGCGACCACTTCGTAGGCCTTGAAGTCGGCGTAGCGGCCCGGGCCGAAGCCCTTGATGGAGGCGTAGATCAGCCGGGGGTTGAGCGCCGAGAGCTTGTCCCACGGGTAGCCGAACCGATCGACGACGCCCGGGCCGAAGTTCTCGACCAGGATGTCCACACCGGACACGAGCTTCTCGAAGATTTCCTTGCCCTCGTCGCTTTTCATGTTGAGCGTGATGCTGCGCTTGTTGGAGTTCAGCATCGTGAAGTAGAGGCTGTCGACGCCGGGCAGGTCGCGCAGCTGGCCGCGCGTGATGTCGCCCCGGCCGGGCGTCTCGAGCTTGATCACGTCCGCGCCGAGCCAGGCGAGCAGCTGCGTCGAGGACGGTCCGGACTGCACGTGCGTCATGTCGAGGACGCGGACGCCCTCCAGTGCCTTACCCATGCCTTGGCCTCCGCTCACTTGTACATGGTCTGGTTCATGGTTCCGGGGGCGTACACGTCGGGATCGACCCAGACGTTGATCAGCGACGGCTTGCCGGACTCCCGGGCCCGCAGCAGCGCCGGCCCGATGTCGGCCGGGTCGCGGACCTCCTCGCCGTAGCCGCCGAGCATCCGCGCGAACTCGTCGTAGCGGACGTCGCCGAGGGTGTTGCCGACGCGCTCGCGCGGCAGGCCGTACTTCGCGGCCTGGCCGTAGCGGATCTGGTTCATCGACGAGTTGTTGCCGACGATGCCGACGAACGGGAGGTCGAAGCGCACCAGCGTCTCGAAGTCCCAGCCGGTGAGGCTGAAGGCGCCGTCGCCGAAGAGCGCGACGACTTCCTTGTCCGGGCGGGCGTGCTTGGCGGCCATGACGAACGGGATGCCGACCCCGAGTGTCCCGAGTGGACCCGGGTCCATCCAGTGGCCGGGCGACTTGGGCTGCACCACCTGGCCGGAGAAGGTGACGATGTCGCCGCCGTCGCCGATGTAGATCGAGTCCTCGGTGAGGAACTCGTTGATCTCGTGGACCAGCCGGTACGGGTGGATCGGGCTCGCGTCGGAGTGCTGCAGCGGCAGCCGCTTCTGCTTCGCCTTCTCCTCCACGGCGTGGAGCTCTTCCAGCCAGACCTTGCGGGCGACGGCGCCGTTGTCGCCGCGGCCCGAGGCAGCCTGCGCGACCGCGGCCAGGACCTGCCCGGCGTCGCCGACGATGCCGAGGTCGACGTCGCGGTTCTTGCCGACCGTGCGGTAGTCGAGGTCGATCTGCACGACGGTGGCGTCCTTCGACAGCCGCTTGCCGTAGCCCATCCGGAAGTCGAACGGGGTGCCGACGATGACGATGACGTCGGCGTTGTCGAAGGCGTACCGGCGCGAGAGCTGGAAGTGGTGCGGGTCGCCCGGCGGCAGCGTGCCGCGGCCGGCGCCGTTCATGTACGCCGGGATGTTCAGCGTGCGCACCAGGTCGACGGCGGGTTCGGTGGCGCGGGTCGTCCAGACCTGGCTGCCGAGCAGGATGGCCGGTTTCTTCGCGTGCACCAGCAGGTCGGCGAGCTTCTCGATGTCGGCGGGGTCGCCCCCGTTCTTCGTCGACGCGCGGTAGCGCCCGGCCTCGGGGATCCTCGCGTTCTCCAGCGGCACGCGCGCGTCGAGGACGTCGCGCGGGATCTCCAGGAACGACGGGCCGGGCGCGCCGGCGTAGGCCTCGCGGAACGCCATCGAGACGAGGTCGGCCACGCGCGCGGTGTGCGGCACGGTGGCGGCGAACTTGGTGATCGGCGCCATCATGTCCACGTGCGGGAGGTCCTGCAGGGACCCCATCTTGTGCTGGGTGAGCGCGCCCTGGCCGCCGATGAGCAGCATCGGGCTCTCCGCGCGCAGGGCGTTCGCGACGCCGGTGACGGCGTCGGTCGTGCCGGGGCCGGCGGTGACGACCGCGCAGCCGGGCTTGCCGGTGATCCGCGCGTAGCCGTCGGCCGCGTGCGCCGCGACCTGCTCGTGCCGGACGTCGATGACCTGGATGCCTTCGTCGACGCAGCCGTCGTAGATGTCGATGATGTGGCCGCCGCAGAGGGTGAAGATCGTGTCGACCCCTTCGGCCTTCAGCGCCTTCGCCACGAGGTGGCCACCCGAGATTTCGGCGGGCGCGGGCTCGGCGCCGTTCGTCGCTCGGGCACTCTCCCCCGCGGTCGTGCCGGTCGTTGTCAGCGCCATTGCTCAACTCCTCTGGTCCGCCGCCGGAACTCTCTTGTCCGGCGCTCCGTACTCCGGTCCGCTCGTCGCCGCCCCCTGTCCGCCGAGGTCAGCGGCCTCTTCGCGGCAGACTGTAGATTGCATACCGTATGGGGTAGGCATATAGTCACTCTTCAAGCAGCCCGTGTCCAGGGCCATCCGCAGGGTTTTTCCCGGGCCTCGATCCCGCCCCCGCGGACCGTCACCGCACGCCCGGACACGGCGGACCTCCTTGCCCTGCACCGCCGCGGAAAGGACGCCCCGCATGGACCTCTTCGAACACGAAGCCCGAGATCTCTTCGAGAAGCACGGCGTACCCGTCCCCCGCGGCCGGGTCGCCGCCGATCCCGCCGCGGCCCGCGACGCGGCCGCTTCCCTGGGCGGCCCGGTGGCGGTGAAGGCCCAGGTGAAGACCGGCGGGCGCGGGAAGGCGGGCGGCGTCCGCGTGGTGCACACAGCCGACGACGCCGAGCAGGCCGCCGACGACATCCTCGGCATGGACATCAAGGGCCACACCGTGCACCGCGTCCTGGTGACCGAAGCCAGTGAGATCGCCGAGGAGTACTACCTCTCCTTCCTGCTCGACCGCGCCGCGCGGACCTTCCTCGCCATGGCGTCGACCGAAGGCGGGATGGAGATCGAGGAGGTCGCGGCCTCCCGGCCGGATGCCCTGGTGCGCGTTCCGGTCGACCCGCTCGCCGGCGTCGACTCGGCCGCAGTGGCCGCCGCGTTCCCCGCCGGCGTCCGCGCCGAGGTCGCCGGCGTCGTCGAAAAGCTGTGGGACGTGTTCGTCGCCGAGGACTGCACCCTCGTCGAAGTGAACCCGCTGGCCGGAACGTCGACCGGGATCGTCGCGCTCGACGGCAAGATCACCCTCGACGACAACGCGTCTTTCCGGCGGTCCGCGGCGTTCGACGATCCGCTCGACGGCGACCCGCTCGAACGCGAGGCGCGTGCGAACGGCCTCAACTACGTCAAGCTCGACGGCGACATCGGCGTGATCGGCAACGGCGCCGGCCTCGTGATGTCCACTTTGGACGTCGTAGCGGCCGCCGCGGCCGAGGCCGGCGCGCGCGGGCCGGCGAACTTCCTCGACATCGGCGGCGGCGCGTCGGCCGAGGTGATGGTGAACGGGCTGACCGTGATCCTGGGCGATCCGCAGGTGCGCTGCGTGTTCGTCAACGTCTTCGGCGGCATCACCGCGTGCGACGCCGTCGCGACCGGGATCGTGCGGTCGCTGGAGATCCTGGGCTCCCGCGCCACCAAGCCCCTGGTCGTGCGGCTCGACGGGAACAACGTCGCCGAAGGCAGGCGGATCCTCGCCGAAGCCGCCCACCCCCTGGTCACCGTGGTGGCCACCATGGACGACGCCGCCCGCGAGGCGGCGAAGCTCGCGATCGCGGAGGTCTGACGTGGCCATCTTCCTGGACGAGACCAGCCGGATCGTCGTCTCCGGTATCACCGGCTCCGAAGGCACCAAGCACACCCGGCGGATGCTGGCCGCCGGCACGAACGTCGTCGGCGGGGTGAACCCGCGCAAGGCCGGGCAGCACGTGGAGATCTCCGGTCGTTCGCTGCCCGTGTTCAGCAGCGTCGCGGAGTCGATCGCGTCGACCGGCGCCGACGTCTGCGTGCTGTTCGTGCCGCCGCCGTTCGTCGAGGACGCCGTCGTCGAGGCGGTGGACGCGGGCATCGGCCTCGCGGTGGTGATCACCGAAGGCGTCCCGGTGCACGACACCGCCCGGCTGTGGGCGCACGCCGTCGCGGCGGGCGGGCGGACCCGGATCATCGGGCCGAACTGCCCGGGCATCATCTCCCCCGGCAAGTCGAACGCGGGGATCATCCCGGCCGACATCACCGGCCCGGGACGCATCGGCCTGGTGTCGAAGTCCGGCACGCTCACCTACCAGCTCATGCACGAGCTGCGCGACATCGGGTTCTCCACGTGCGTCGGGATCGGCGGCGACCCGATCATCGGGACCACGCACATCGACGCCGTCGAAGCGTTCGAAAAGGACCCGGATACCGACCTGATCGTGCTGATCGGCGAAATCGGCGGCGACGCCGAGGAGCGAGCGGCGGAGTTCGTCCGGACTCATGTTTCGAAGCCGGTCGTCGGGTACGTCGCCGGGTTCACCGCCCCGGAGGGCAGGACGATGGGCCACGCGGGCGCGATCGTCTCCGGCTCGGCCGGGACCGCGTCGGCGAAGAAGGAAGCCTTGGAGGCGGCGGGAATCCGGGTCGGGCGGACACCGAGCGAGACGGCGGCGCTGGTCCGGGAAGTGCTGACCTGATGACCGCGAAGCCGGCGGTGCTCGCGTGCGGGGACGCGCGGTTCAGCGTCCACCGGCTGCTCGGGCTCGGCGAAGGCGACGCGCACGTCCGCAACGCCGGCAGCGCCGTCACCGAAGACGCGATCCGCTCGCTGACGGTGAGCCGGCACCTGCTGGGCACGCGCGAGATCGTGCTGGTCCACCACCGGGACTGCGGGATGCGCACGTTCACCGACCCGGCGCAGGACGTCCGCCAGTGCATCGGCCGGTTGCGGGCGTCGCCGTTCCTGCCCCACACCGACGTCGTCCGCGGCTACGTCCTGGACGAGCGCACCGGCACACTCGACGAGGTGCCGTGATGGAGCTGCGCCAGCTGGCGGTGGTGGTGGCGGTCGCGGAGGAGGGCGGCTTCACGGCGGCCGCGCACCGGCTCCGGACGGTCCAGTCCACCGTGTCCACGGTGGTCCGGGCGCTGGAGCGGGACCTGGGGACGCCGTTGTTCCACCGCACGACGCACCGGGTGGCCCTGACGCCCGCCGGCGAGGCGTTCATGCCCGCCGCGCGGGCGGCCCTGGAGGCGGCCGCCCGGGCCCGCGCGGCCGTCTCCCCGGTGGGCGGCCGGGTCCGGCTCGGGGTGTGCCCGGGGTTGCTGGCGGACTGGCACCGGGTGCTGGCCGCGCTGCGGCACGTGCACCCGGGGTTGGCGGTGGAGGTGCGGCAGATCCGGCCCGACGCGGTGGGGCCGGTTCTGGCTGAGTCCACGGTAGACGTGGTGCTGGCGGTGGTCGCGGGCTGCGGCGCTGCAGCCTCGGATGATCTCGCGCCCGAACTGCTCACCACCCTGTTGCCCGGAGACGAGCTCGTCCTCGTCACCGCACCCGGCGGCTCGCGTTCCGCGCCCGCCGATCTCGCCGAACTGTCCCTCGTGGACTTCCCGCCCGGCTGGGCGATCCGCGAAGCCGTCGACCGGGCGTTCCCCTGCCGGCGGCTTTCGCTCGAGGTCGACGATCTCGCCGTCGCCGCCGGGCTCGTGCGGGCCGGGCTGGCCGCCTGCGTCCTGCCCGCGGCGGCGGCTTCGCGGTTTCCCGATCTCACCGTCCGGCGGTTCGACCGGCCGCCGCCGTGGCAGCTCGCCGCCGTGCACCGGGGCGATCCGTCCCCCGCCGTCGGCGCCCTGCTCGCTCAGCTCGGCTGAAGCCCCAGCCGGTCGGGTCGCGTGTAGACGTTCATCGACGTCCCGCGCAGGAAACCGACCAGCGTCAGCCCGAGTTCGGCGGCCAGGTCCACCGCCAGCGACGACGGCGCGGAAACCGCCGCCAGCACCGGTATCCCGGCCATCGCCGCCTTCTGCACCAGCTCGAACGAGGCCCGCCCGCTCACCATCAGCGCCGTTCCGGACAGCGGGAGCCTGCCGTCCCGGGTCGCCCAGCCGACCACCTTGTCCACGGCGTTGTGCCGGCCGACGTCCTCGCGCAGGCACAGCAGCTTCCCGTCGGCGTCGAAGAGCCCTGCCGCGTGCAACCCACCCGTGCGGTCGAAAACCCGTTGCGCCGCGCGGAGTTCGCCGGGCAGCCCGGAGAGCGTCGCCGGGTCCATGCCGAACGGGTCGTCGTCGATCGGCCACGTCACCGTCGTCCGGACGGCGTCCAGGCTCGCCTTGCCGCACAGCCCGCACGAGGACGTCGTGTAGAAGTTCCGCTCCACCGACGCGTCCGGCGGTGCGACCCCCGGGGCGAGCACGACGTCGAGCACGTTGTAGGTATTGCCGCCGTCGGCCGTGGCCCCGGCGCAGTAGCGGATCGAGTGGACGTCCGAGGCTGCCCGCACCACGCCTTCGCCGACCAGGAATCCGGCGGCGAGGTCGAAGTCGTCGCCCGGGGTCCGCATCGTGATCGACAGCGCCTTCCCGGCCACCCGGATCTCGAGGGGTTCCTCGACGGTCAACGTGTCCGGGCGCGCGGCAGGCACGCCGTCGCGGACGCGCAGCACCCGGCGCCGGCTGGTCATCCGCCCCACGTCAGGCCGCCGGCAGCAGCGACTTGGGCCGGCCCGGCTGGGTCAGCCGCCCGGACAGCACCGCACCGGCCAGGCTCAGCACCCCGGCCGCGGCGAACGCGCCGACGAACCCGTGCGAGGTCACGACGAGCGCGGCGAGCCCGATCCCGACCACCGCGCCGACCGCCTTGGCGGAATACAGTATGCCGAAGTTCTGCGCCGCCGACTCCTCGCCGAAGTACTCGCGCACGAGACCGACCAGCAGCGTGTAGCAGCAGCCGTTCCCGAGGCCGGCCAGCGCGACGCCCAGCAGCAGGCCGACGGCGTGCCGGTGCTCGCCCGAGTAGAAGAGGACGAACTGGGCGACACCGCCCGCGAGCAGCGCGAACCGCAGGATCCGGTGCCGGCCGAGCCGGTCGGCGAGCCGGCCGATGAGCACCCGGCCGCTGCCGGTCGCCGCGGCGAGCAGCGCCAGCGCGGCCGCGGCGAGCCCGGGACCGCTGCGCTCGGCGACGAACGTCGCCAGGTAGGCGAGGTCGAACAGCAGCACGGCGGCCGCCAGCACGACGACGAGGTACAGCGCGAGGGTCGTCCCGCACCGGAACAGCTCGGCCGGCCGGTAGTGGCGGACGGCCGGGCGCCGGTTGTGCGCAGGGTCGAGGGCCCAGGCGCGCGGCTCGGGCGTCGCGGGCCACCAGTTCCGCGGCGGGTACCGCAGCAGCGCGCTGCACCCGGCGATCACGGCGAGCACGACGGCCGCGGTGACGTCCAGGAGGACCGGCCGTGCGGCCGGCAGCGCGGCGGCGAGCACGACGAAGGGCACACTGCCGTAGGCGAACGCGCCGCTGACGATGCCCGCGCTCGGCGCGGTCCGGTCCGGGAACCACGCCAGCACCGCGCCGACGCAGGTGGCGTAGACGAGTCCGGTGCCGAGCCCACCCAGCACGGAGTAGCCGAGGAAGACGGTGAGCAGGCTGGTCGCGTGGCCGAGCGTCGCCAGCCCGGCGGCGCACAGCACCGCGCCGACGGCCATCGCGACGGGTGCCGGGAGCACGCCGCGTTCGCGCAGCCACGCCGCCGGGAACGCCGTGCCGGCTTGGCAGATCGCCCAGGCGGCGAGGGAGAGGACGATCCCGCCGAAGGTCCAGCCGTGCGCCCGGCTCAGCGCGGGAACGATCGCGCCGAAGCCGTACTGCTGCACCCCGGCGGCCAGCATCGCCGCCGCGGCCAGCCAGGTGATCCACGTCCGCGGCCGGCCGAGCAGCTCCCGGTCGGACTCCCCGACGCGGTACCGCCGTCCGTAGACGTCGCGCAGCTCGCGGACTTCGGTCATCGTGACCGCCTCCTCAGAATCCTCGACTGAAGATTGTATGCAGTATGGAGTAGTCTGAGTGTGCGCTTGTCGCGGTCGATTGTCTACAGAGAAGCCCGATCGGCCGCACGTGAAGCGGGAAGGGGTTCGCGGAGCGAGTTGCTCCAGCAGCTGAGAGTTGTCCCCGGCAGCGCCGCACTACGGCACCCGGGGAAGGAAGCGAAGGCGGCCCGGTGGCCATCGAGGGAGGAGGCGGCCACCGGGCCGTGCTCCGGCGCGGTACCGGCCGCGTGGAGCCCTGACAGTCTGGCGATCGGAGCCACCCTCCGACAAGCTTTACCGGCCGGGAAATGTCCGGGCGCCGCGGCTTTTTCGCGTCGACACTGCGCAATGGTGCGCGAACCTGCGTGTACCGCCGAAGATCCACACACGACAGAGTGGGAACGGCTCACCGCAAGCCGATCAGGACAGTCCCCCGCGAACGGTCGCGGGCGGCCTTCAGCTGTTCCATGTCCCGCCGGGCGCGGGCATTCACACCCGCAGTCAACCGAGGGACGAACCCACCTGGCGTGGACAACGCGGTGGGAAACAAACAAACGCGGCCCACGAGCGGGCCACCGTCATGGCGGCTGCGTGCCGCGCCGGGGCGAGCCGAAAGTCCGGCCACGCCACCGTCGCGCCTTTCGCGCGCCGGGATCTCCCCGACCCCAGGCGCGCGAAACACCACCGTCGAACACCACCACCGTCGTGCACAACCCAGCACGGCCGCGGGGTTTCTTGCCCGGCAAGCGGTTCCGGCGTCAGGCCTTCTTGCGCGAAGCCCGCTTACGCACCGGCTTGGCCTCGGCCGGCTCGGCGGCCGCGGCCTGGTCGGCCTCGAAGCCCGCGATGATCTCGCTCGACAGGCGACCTCGCTCCGCAACCTCGTAGCCGTTGGCCTGTGCCCATTCGCGGATCTGGCGATTGCGCTCGCGGTCGGTGCTCGAGCTCGACGAGCCCGACAGCGACTGGCCGGTCGCGAGGCGCACCTTGCGGCCCCCGGTCCGCCGCGCGACGGCGACGTAGCGGGCGAGCTCGTCCCGGAGCGCGGACGCGTTGTCCTCGGACAGGTCGATCTCGTACGTCACCCCGTCCAGGCTGAAGGGGACGGTCTGCGAAGCCTCGCTCCCGTCGAGGTCGTCCACCATCTCGACGTGCACCCGTTGCGCCATGGTTCGTCGTTCCTCATCTTCTCCAGAACACGGTCGGACAGACCCTAACCTGTCGAATCCCGTCCGGCACGCGCGACACCCGTGAAGCGTCCACAATGGCCGCCCGGGCGGCGCATCGCCCTCGTCCAGAGTGACCGCAACCGAGCTGGAATGCGCGGCGTCTTGTCAAAAATTTGTATTTGTGATATATTCGAAATCGAATCGGTACCGTGTCCGGCATGACCACCGCCGACTTTCCCGGTATTGCTCCCCGCGTCAGCCGCACGGCGTTCACCGCGGCCGCCGCACGGGCGGCACATTTGCTCGTCGACGCCGGGCCGATCGTCTTCTCCGACACCCTCGCCGCGGCTCTCCTCGGCGAGCGCGCCGAGGAACTCCTGGCCTATCACCACCTCCACGGTACCCATCCGGTCCTGGCCGGCGCCCGCGCCCAAGCGGTGTGCCGCAGCCGGTTCACCGAAGACCGCCTCCTCCGCGCCAATTCCGGTATAGACCAGTATGTGATTCTGGGCGCCGGGCTCGATTCGTTCGCGTATCGGGAGGTGTCCGCGCGATTCCGGGTGTTCGAGGTCGACCGGTCGGCGACCCAGGCGGCCAAACGAGAACTGCTCGAAGGCGCCGGCGTCGCCGTACCCGCTTCGGTCACCTTCGTCCCGGTCGACTTCGAAGCCGATCCGCTCCGGGAACGGCTCGTCCAGAGTGGACTCGACCCGTTTCGCCCCGTGTTCGTCAGCTGGCTCGGTGTCACCATGTACCTGACGCGGAAGGCGATTCTCGCCACATTGACGGATCTCGGCGGTTTCGCCCCCGGATCGCAAATCGTGACCGATCACCTGCTTCCCGCGGAACTGCGGGACGAGGCCGGAAACGGCTACGCCGAAGCCGTCGCGCCGGTCGCGGCGGAACAGGGTGAGCCGTGGCGCACCTTCCTCTCCCCCGCCGAGGTGGCCGGCCTCCTGCGCGAAGCCGGCTTCGAAGTCGTCGAACAGGCGGGGCAGCGCGAGAGCGTCGACGCGCGGCTGTGGAACCGCACCGATGCGCTGCGGCCCGCCGCGCTTTCCGCGCTGGTCCACGCCCGCATTCCCGATCGGCCCGGAATGGCCGGCAGCGGAACTTGAAGCGTTTCCGGCGTCAATCCGGCAGCAGGGGCACTTCGAGGTCGTCCGGGCGGCCCAGCAGGACCGCCCGGGTGACCGCCGCCTTGCCGAACCGGTCCCGCACCGCGTCCAGCGCCGTGTCGAGCTGGGTCGCCCGCTGCCGCTCGAACGGCAGAGCGAGCTGGAACGGGTCCTCGTCGGCCAGGTTCGACAGCGCCGCGCCCAGCAACGTGATGCCCCGGTCGGCGATCATCGGCAGCGCGGCGACGAGCAGCTCCCGCGCCGCGGCGAGCAAGACGCCGGTGCCCGCGGTCGGCTCGTTCAGCGTGTGCGAGCGCGTGACGCGGGTGAAGTCGGCGAAGCGCAGGCGGATCGTCACCGTCCGGCACACGCGGCGGGCGGCGCGCAGCCGGCGGGCGATCCGGTCGATCAGCGCCACCAGCACCACGTCGAGCTCGGCCGGGGTCCGCCTGCCGCGCCCGAGGGCCCGCTGGGCGCCGATCGACCCGCGCCGCCGGCCGACCTCGACGCGGCGCGGGTCCCGGTTGTGCGCCAGGGCGTGCAGGTGCCCGCCGGCCGCCCGGCCGAGCATGCTCACCAGGTCCACCGGCTCGGACGCGGCCAGCTGGCCCACCGTCGTGATCCCCCGCGCGCGCAGCTTCTCGGCGGTGACCTTGCCGACGCCCCAGAGCGCGCCGACCGGCAGCGGGTGCAGGAACTCCAGCTCCGCGTCGTGCGGGACGACCAGCAGGCCGTCCGGCTTGGCCACCCGGCTGGCGACCTTGGCCAGGAACTTCGTCCGCGCCACCCCTACCGTGATGGGGAGCCCGGCGCGCTCGGCAACGGTGGCGCGCAGCCGTTCGGCGATGCGGCTGGGCCGTCCGCCGATCCTGGTCAACCCCCCGACGTCAAGGAACGCTTCGTCGATCGAGAGGCCTTCCACCCACGGTGTGGTGTCGTGGAAGACCTCGAAGACGACCTTGCTCGCGGCCGAATACGCCGACATCCGCGGCGGCACGACGACCGCCTGCGGGCACAGCCGCCGGGCCTGCGCGCCCCCCATCGCCGTGCGCACGCCACAGGCCTTGGCCTCGTAACTCGCGGCCAGGACCACCCCGCCGCCGACGATCACGGGGCGTCCTTTGAGCGCCGGATCGTCGCGCTGTTCCACCGACGCGTAGAAGGAATCGAGGTCGGCGTGCAGGATGGGCCCCTCGTCGGTCATAGAACATATGTTCGCATACCCGGGTGCCGAAGTCCGCCGATCCGCCCGCCGCGGCACCCCTGCCGCTGGCCGAAACTGAGCGTTTTCCCGGTTGTCCACCCTCTGTTGCCACGGTCACACTCGACGCATCGATAGACCCGACTACTGGGGGCGACATGTCCGAGAAGTGCCGATGCGGCGACCACCACGCGTGGGCCAGTCCGAACCCGCAGGACCAGCCCGCCGCGGCGCGGCAGCCCCTGCTGGCTTCGACACTGACCGGCGAAGACCACGCCGAGGACGCCGGCCGGATCGACCCGACCGACCGCGTCACCTGCCGCACGCACCGCCGCTGGCTGCACGACTGCGTCTCGTCCCCGGTGCACACGAACCCGGCGATCGGCTACCGCTGGTGCCGCCGCTGCGACCACCAGGCGCTGGTCGCGGTCGACGAGCTGACCGGCGAGGTGGCGATCCACTGCGGACTCTGCGGCCGCAGCCCGCACAGCCGCGCCAACCTCGAGCTGGTGGAGCTGTGCCGGCGCAGCCTCGCCCTGGCCCGCGAGGGACGGTTCCCGGAGAGCGCGGTCGCCTGACTGCCATGATGCGGGGGTGCCCGAACCCGGAACCACCGCGCTGGTGATCCTGCTGCCCGCCGCCGAACCCGTGCTGGCCGCGGCCCGGCGAGTGGACCCCGCACTGGTCCGCCCCGGCTTGGCCGCGCACGTGACCGCGTTGTACCCCTTCCTGCCGGACGCGGCGCTGACACCCTCGGTGCTGGCCGCGGTCCGGTCGCTCGCTTCGGCTGTTTCACCGACCGAGGTGCGGCTCGCCGAGTTCTTGACCGCGCCGGGTTTCGCGGCGCTGCCGGCTCCGTCGCTGCAGCCGGTCACCGATGCGGTGTGCGCTCGCTGGCCGGAGGTGCTGCCTTACGGCGGACGGTTCGGACCTCGTCCGCCGGCGCACGTGACCGTCGCGATGGGCGGCGACGAGGAGACCCTTTCGCGGGTGGCCGATGAGGTGCGGCCGCTTCTGCCGCTGACCGATCACGCGAGGGGGCTGCAGTTGGTGGCGCTCACCGAACGGGGTTGGGAGCTGCGGTTGGAAGCGCCTTTCGCCGGGTGAATCGTCGTGCGCGCAGTGGCTGTCGTTGCGTAGTCAGTGTGCATCTGAAGTGACTACATCTTTGACGTGAGTGCATCTCCGGCATGGGTGCGCATTCGCCATCATCACGGTGGCGAAGTGAGTGCATTGCCATAGTCAGTACACCTTTGCACTCAATACAACTTCGAAGCCAGTGCACCAGCCTGGGTTACAGCGGCAGGCAAAGGGCCACGACAAAAGCGCCCCGAAGTCACCGCACCGGGCTGGCGACCTCGCCCACCGTCTCGCCACCCACCTTCCGGTACGCACGCGCGATCGCCCGCAGCCGCGCCACGTCCGCGGCGAACGGCTCCGCCTGTGCGACCGGCGGTGGTTCCTCCTCCCCCGGCTCGTCCGGGAGGTCGCGCACCAGCCTCGCCGCAGCCGGGGGCGCCAGCTCCGGTGTCACCCCCGCCAGGATCAGGCCGTCGTTCGTCTCGCTCATCGCCGTCAGCAGCCGCTCGCGGCGGGACGGGCCGCCCGGGTCGATGCGGATGATCTCCGGGAAGCGCCGCGTCAGGTGCGTGCGCAGGGGTCGCAGCAGGCGGAGCGTCTTCGCGTCGCGGCGCCCGGCCACCAGGCCCGGGACCGACGGGATCGTCAGCCCCACCACGATCAGCAGGACCGAGATCGCCGGGAAACCGACGTCGAGCGTGCACGGCAGCGTCGAAAACGGTCCGCGGCACAACGCCTTCGCCGGGTGGTCGTCCTGCAGCGCCCGGATCGTCGCGACGATCTTTCCCGCGAGGTAGGCGACCGCGAACGCCGACGCCAGCAGCAACAGCGCGAGCCCGGCCCGCAGCGCACCACCGCTCGCCCGGACCGTCACCGCCGCCACCACGCCGATGTCGAGCACCGCGAACCCGAGGTAGACCGTGTAGACGAAGACGTAGACGACCAGCGTCGGGTGCGTGCGGTACAGCTCGTCGAACACCCCGACGCCACGCGGCAGCCCCGGCGTGCTGAAGAACATGACCGTCAGCAGGATCAGCGCCACGCCCAGCGCGCCGAGCCGGGTGCGCCGGCCGCGGTCGCGGGTGCCGCTGATCTCCGCGACCGTCAGCCCGATCCCGTAGGCCGCGACCATCGTCGCGAGGTTCGACAGCAGCCGTCCGAGGCTCGGATAGATCTCGCTCTCGAAAAGCTGCGCACGGTTGGAGAGGAAGCAGAACGCCGCCCCGAGCGCGACGAGCGAGACGGCCAGCCCGGCACCCGCGCCCGTGCGCCGGGCGCGGACCGCCCGCCAGACCCCGACCGCCAACGCGAAGAGCCCGACCCCGACGAACAGAATGTCGATCACGAGACGCGACTATCCCAGGAGAGCCGCCAGCCGCCTAGCCTGCTCCGCCGCCCGGCCGGACGCATCCGGCTGAACGGCGGGCGGTTCACTCGTCGCCGCGCTCAGCAGCAGCACGGCGATCAGCTCGGCCTCGTACTCGTCGGTGCCGGTCGTCACGCGGGTGAGCAGGTGCGACAGCGCCTGCGGCGCCAGGTCCGGGGCCAACCGGGCGGCTTCGGACTCCGACATCTGGCAGGTCCCGGTGTGCGCGCACAGCATGTGGGCGAGCTCGTGGGCGATGATGTGGTCCTGGTGCAGCGCCGACGTGTGCTCGACGTAGGCGATCAGGTCGTAGTCGGGGCGAGGCTGCCAGGCCCCGGACGGCCGGCCGGGCCGGTACTCGACCGGCACGAGGTCGATCTCGCGCCCGCGCCAGGCTTCGAGGCGGTCGACCCAGACGTTCATCGACCACGGCCGGGGCATCGGGACGGCGCCGAGCACGGTCCGCACCCGCTCGCGGGCGCCGGCTCGGAGCTCCGTCAGGCCGCGCTCGTCGATGGGTCCTCCCCGCTCACCGGGCGCCAGCCGGGTGCACCGGGGCGCGATCACGGACGAGGTCATCCTAGCCGACCGCGCGAGGTCACTCCGGCTTCCTGCGCCGGCCGTCGCGGCGCCGGGTTTCGTCGTAGCCGGCCAGCTGGTCGAGCAGCGCCGTCACGGTTTCGCGGTCGCGCGGGGAGAGCTGCATGGCCCGCTGCGCCAGGTTCCGCGCCTCGGTGTCGCGCCACGCGACGACGTCCTCGACCTGGCGGTCGACCTGCCCGGCGACCTCGTCGTCGAAGAAGTACGTCACCGGGACGCCGAAGAACTGGGCGAGGGCCTGGATGTGCGAGCGCTTGGGGTCCTTGCGCGCGCCGACGGCGAGCTGCTGGACGTGGGTCGCCGACATCGTCACGCCGGTCTGCTCGGCGACGCCGTGCGCGATCTCCCGGTAGGAGTACGGCTTGCGGTCCGGCGGGTGCACGGTCGCGATCAAGTGCGCCAGTCGTTCGGCGAAACTGCGCTCATCGCTCACCACACACCACCCTCAGCCAGGAAACGTGACAACCGGCAGCGTAGCTGTTCCGAAAACTTGACACAGCCTGTCCCGGAAAGACTACGATACTCCCGTTCGGTGTTTCGAAAACTGGACACCGGATCCCGGGGTGGCGCAACGGCCGCGGGGCGAAGTCACGTGGCCGCTGGGGGTGGCCACGCGCCCAGCCCGCGTTCCCGTCGCGCCACCCCACCTCAGCGCGCTCCCTTGTCAGGGCCGATCTCGCGTGATCGGCGGGATTGGGTGGGCATCGCGCGCTCGGGCCGCCACCCGCACAACTCGGCGGGGCCTCACGCTCGCCCAGAGCTCTCCCTCCCCTCCCCTGCCAGCACCCCGCGCAGGACCGCCGGGGTCATTCCCGCGTGGTCGCGGACCGTGCGGGTCAGGTGCGCCTGGTCGGCGAAACCCAGGTCCGCCGCGAGCGTCGCCAGCTCGCGCTCTCCCGCTTCCAGGCGGTCCAGGGCCCGGCCCACCCGGACCCGGTTGCGGTACTGCGTCAGCGAAACCCCCAGCTCGCGCGGAAAAGCCCGGCTCAGCCGGTACGGCGAAACCCCCAGCAGATCCGCCAGCGGAAAGAGCCCGGCGGCGCCCGGGTCGTCCGCGGCGATCGCCTCGCGGCCGCGGGACACCAACGCCCGGTCGTCGGCCCGGCCGCCGGACGCCGGTGTCCGAGCGACCGTCGCCTGGGTGATCGCGTGGCCCACCAGCGCCAGCAGCTCTTCCGCCAGCGCGTAGTCCGGGTCGGCGACCGAAGCGACCGCACGGCGGTGGGCGAGGTCGAGCCGTCCGTCGACGTACACCGTCGTGCGTGCCAGGGAAAAACCCGCGAGCTGACGCCACCGCTGCGCGCTGAAGGTCACCGACGTGCACACGTCGCCGCCTGCCGGGTGCGCGAAGCTCTCCTCGTCCCCCGGTTCGGCGAGGTAGGCCAGCACCGGGTCGACGTCCGCGACCGTCCCGCGGGCGCGACGGCGGAACCGGCCGCGGCGGACGAGCACCATCCGGTGGCCGGCCGCCACCTCGGGTGGCGACCAGCCGCGGTGGACGTCCGCGCACCGGACCACGTTGACCGCGTACCCGGGGCGGGCCGCGACTTCGACTGCTTCCAGCACGAGCCGGACGCTACGCCGGGGGTCCGACAGTTTCCGCAAGGATCTTCAAGACCGCGCCCCGGCACCGCGGGCAGGCTGCCGGCAGAACGAAAGGAGTCGGGAAATGCCCGCGGAACTCACCACGATCGTCCTCGACTGCGCCGACCCGGCCGCGCTCGCCGCCTTCTACGCCAAGGCACTCGGGCTGGAGGTGACCTATCAGGACGACGACACCGTGCAGCTCGGCGGCCCGGTCGCACTCGGCTTCCAGCGCGTCGCCGGTTACCGGGGCCCGGGCTGGCCGGACGACGCCAAGCACGCCCACCTCGACCTCCGCGTCGGCGACCTCGAAAGCGCTGTCACGGAGTTCGAGGCGCTCGGCGCCACCAAGCCGGACTTCCAGCCCGGTGGCGCCGACTGGGTCGTACTCGCCGACCCCGAAGGTCACCTCTTCTGCCTGATCCCGGGCTGAGTCAGCTGCGGTAGACGCCGAACTCGTACAGCGAGTAGCCGTACGCGGTGCCGCGCTGGGTCGCGGACATCCGCACGTACCGGGCGGTCGCCGAGATCGCGAGGTCGTCGGCGCCGCCGTCGCCCGACGTCGTCGCGTACACCGTCCGCCAGTTCGCCGCGTCGTCGCTGACCTGGATCTCGTAGGCCTTCCCGAAGGCGGCCTCCCAGATCAGCTGGACGTGGTCGAACGCCTGCCGGCTGCCCAGGTCCACCTGCAGCCACTGCGGGTCGGCCCACGCGCTCGCCCAGCGCGTGGCGGTGTTCCCGTCCGTCGCGGCCTGCGGCGGGTAGGGCGCGCCGGGGCCGTCGGCCTGGTAGGTGGACGCCGTGGTCGCCGCGCCGCGGGCCAGGTTCGTGCCCGGCACCGGCGGGGCGACCACGCGCAGCGACCGCGTCTCGATGCCGACGTTGCCGTGGCCGTCCCGGGCGTAGAGGTAGATCTTCCAGACGCCCAGCTGCTGCGGCGCGGTGACGGTGAACGGCCCGGTCCCGGTGAACTGCGCCGGGATCAGCCCGGCCGCGTTGTTGATGTACTTGCTGTTGTAGCCCATGGTGTAGGTGATCGGGTCACCGTCCGGATCGGACACCCCGGCGGTCAGGGTGAACGTGCCGCCGGCCGGGACGTCCGTGCTGCGGCTGAGGGTCATCGACGAGATCACCGGCGGTGTGTTCCCGTTCGTCTGTCCACTGTAGAGCCTGCGGACGGCGTACCACGAGAGCCGCTTTTCGTTGCCGGTGGTGATGTTGAACCAGACGCCGCCGAAGTCGCCCTCGGTGCCGTAGTGGAAGAGCGTCGCGCCGAGTGCCACGCCCGGGTGGGCCAGGACGCAGTTCCAGGCGTTCACATAGCCGTCGCGCTTCTGCTGGTCGGTCGGCTCGGTGGGGACGCCGTTCGCGTCGTTCGGCACTTCCCACTCACCGGCCGGGCCGGTCTCGGTGATGATGTACGGCTTCGGGTAGCCGCCCGCGAGCCAGTCCTGCTTCACCTGGCAGACCTGGGCGTAGGAGTTGACGGAGTAGAGGTCGAGGTTCGGCGCGTACGCCTTGTAGTACGGCCACGCACCGGTCCAGGCGTCGGTCGAGGTGACCGGGTGGTTGGCGTCGATGGCGTGGATCGCCTGCGCGGCCTGGTCGACGAAGCGCGTGTACGCGATCCGGTTCTGCTCCAGCTGCGTGCCGGAATAGCAGTTCTGCATGCCGAGGATCGACTCGTTGCCGACGTTCCACATCAGCACGCCGGGGTTCGCCTTGTAGGCGGTGACCCATTTCTCGATCTCGGCGAGCATCGTGTTCTTGTAGTTCGTGTCGGTCGTGTAGTCGACGCAGCCGCCGCTGCCGGGGCCGCCGCCGGGTTGCAGCCAGAAGCCGCTGACGACCTTGATCCCGTTGGCCGCGGCGGCGTCCAGCAGGGGCTGGGTCGTGCCGTCGGTGCCCCAGGTGCGGACGGTGTTGACGCCGATCGCGTGTAGCTCGGGCATCCGCGTGGCCGCTTCGCCGACCGGCGGTCCCCAGGTCAGCCCCTTGACCGTCCACGGTGTCCCGTCGACCGTCAGCTGCCAGTTCCCCGGCGAGCCGGTCACTCGCGTGACGCCGGGGCCGTCCTGCGTCGGCGTCCCCGGGGTACCGCTGACCTGGAACTCCCAGAGCGAGTAGCCGTAGCCGCCGACGCGGTGGGTGCCGAAGAAGCGCACGTAACGGCCGTGGCCGCTGACCGCGAGATTTTGTATACCGCCGGCCGCGGTGGTCGTACTGTATACAGTCCGCCAAGTACCGGCGTCGTCGGAAACTTGGATTTCGTATGCAGTCGCGTAGGCGGCTTCCCAGTTCAGGGTGACCTGGCTGACGTCCGCGGGTGCGCCGAGGTCGACCTGCAGCCACTGCGGGTCGCTCCAGGCGCTCGCCCAGCGGGTGCCGGCGTCACCGTCGACGGCTGCCGAGGCCGGAGTACCCGCGCCTTCACTGCTCGACGCCGTCGCGGGTCTGCCTTGGGAAAGCAGCGTGGCGGCGTGCGCCGGGGACGGGCCGGCGAGCAGCCCCAGCACCAGCAGGGCCACCAGCGCCGGGACGGCACGGAGGAGCGACGGTCGGTCCACGATGACTCCCGTACGACAGGGGACGGAGATTGGAGAGCGCTCTCCAGTGCGTCCGATGGTTCGGCACCGCGCCTCCCGTTGTCAAGATTCCCGTCGGTAATCGGACAATGCCTGTCTTGCGGCGGATCCGGGTGCTCCTTGACACGGCAGCGGCTCGGTGCGCATGCTGTGGGAGAGCGCTCTCCCATCCTTGGCACCTCACCGTGGAGGACCCTTGGCAACGAAAGCCGCGCTCCTCGCCTGCACCGCCGCCACCGTGCTGGCAGGCGCCTTACTGACCGCGGCCACCTGGTCGCCCGCCGGGGCCGACGACCTGGTGACCCACCACGAGTTCCAGGTCAACTGCTCCCCCAGCCACCACCAGCCGGACGACCCGATCGTCTTCCCCGGGCTGCCCGGCGCGTCGCACGACCACACGTTCCTCGGAAACAAGACCACCAACGCGGCCACGACGCTGCAGTCGCTGCAGAACGCGGGCGTCGGAAACACCACGTGCCTCGCGCCGGACGACCTGTCCGCGTACTGGTTCCCGACGGTCTACAACGGGAGCCAGGTGGTGCTGCCGAACTTCGCGCAGGTCGTCTACTACAAGTCCGGCATCCTGGACTACACGAAGGTCGTGCCGTTCCCACCCGGCCTGCGCTACGTCGCCGGGAGCGTCACGGCGACGCAGGACGAGTTCCAGCACGCCCCCGGCGCGATCGAGGGCTGGGAGTGCGGGGACAGCTTCCACAACTGGGACGTCCCGGTGCACTGCGTCGAGGGCAGCCAGCTCAACATCCGTTACCAGGCCCCGAGCTGCTGGGACGGCGTCCACCTCGACTCGGCCGACCACAAGAGCCACCTGGCGTACCCGGACCGGACGAGCCTGACGTGCCCGGCCGACCACCCGGTGGCGGTGCCGATGCTCGAGTTCAAGATGGCGTTCCCGGTGAGCGGCGACATGTCCGGCGTGCACCTGGCCAGCGGACGCGGGTACTCGTGGCACTACGACTTCTTCAACGCGTGGGACCCCGAGACGCTGGCGGCGCTGGTGACGCACTGCATCAACGGCGGCCTGCAGTGCGACCCGCGCGGGTTCGACCTGTACAAACCGGACCGGGGCACCGTGCTCGGGCAGAACTACCGGCTGCCCGGCCGTCCGTGAGACGGCTGGTCCTGGTGGGGGCGGCGGTGGTGGCGACCATGGGCGGGTGCGCCACCACCGGCCCCGCCCCCGCCGCCGGCCCCGCTTCGCCGTTCAACCCGACGGACGTGGCGTGGCTGCAGCTGGTGGTGCCGATGACGGAGAACGCGCTGTCAGCCGCCCGGCTGGCGCCGGACCACGCGGCGAGCCCGGCGGTCCGGGCCGCCGCGAGCTCGGTCGCGGCACCGGCGGAGAAACTGCTGGTGCGCCTGAAAGCCGCCCGCGACCGGGCGGGGCTGCCCGCCGCCGACGTCCACAGTGGACACCGGATGCCGGGGATGATCACCGCGGCGGACCTGGTGGCGTTGCGGACCGGCAGTGGCGCGGAGTTCGACCGGCGGCTGGTCGCGCTGCTCCGGGCCCACGCGGCGCAGCTGGTCGTGCTGGCGAAGGGTGAGCAGACCTCGGGCGCGGACGCGGAGACCCAGCGGCTGGCCGGCGAGGTCGGCGCCGACGGCTCACGGCAGGAGCAGGTGCTGGCGAACACGGCCTGATCCGATCGACGGCACACCGGCGAGGTCCGTGAATGGCACATCGAGGGACGTCAAGTCCCTCGATGTGCCATTCACGGCTTTGCGCCACTGCGGGCGGTGGTCAGCCAGGCGCCGCACCACCCGGAAGCCGTTCGCGATGGAGCAACGGCCCGGACCGAGGTCGACGTGACCACGGACCGGGCCGTGGAGGCCACCGACCCACACGGTGGCCGAGCCGGGCGCCGTCGAGGCCACCACCCCACGTGGTGGCCTCGACGGCCATACCGGCTCCGCCCGCCGGCAGTCTCAGTACGTCACCGTCACCGGCCCACGCCCGCCGTGGGCCGTCACCGTCAGCGTCTGCGCCGCCGCGTCCCACTTCCAAGCGGACGACGGCGCCCAGCCCTCGCCGACCCGCACCCGGGCGGGTGCCGAGGTCACGCCGAGGAACTTGACGGTCCACTCCCTCGAAGCGACCTGGGACCGGCCCCGGGCCGGTTCGACCGTCACCGTGTGCGCGCCGCGCCGCTCGGTGTAGGTGATCCGGGTCGTCGAGCTGTGCTTGGCCGAGGTGCCGTCGTCCTCGTACAGCGAGAACGACCCCGACGCGCCCGGTGCCACCGTGACCGTCGCCCTGTCCAGCGGGCTCTGGACGTCGTTGGGGACGTCCGCCGTCCGGGTCACCGCGACGCCGCCGGCGCGCAGGAACACCGGCATCGTCCCGAGGTCCGACGTCACCTGCTGCGTCGTGCCGCCGGCGTACGACTTGCCCGTGAAGTAGTCGGTCCACTGCCCCGGCGGGAACCAGACCGACGTCGTCGCCGAGGTCCCCGGCGACGTCACCGGCGCCACCAGCATGTCCGGCCCGTAGAAGTATTCGCTCTGCGCCGCGGCGTACGCGGCCGGCTCGTCCGGGTACTCCACGTACGTCGGCCGCACCACCGGCACGCCCGTCGTCGCCGCCTGCTGGGCCAGCGTGTAGGTGTAGGGCACCAGGTTCTCGCGCAGGTTGAGGAACTTCGTCGCCGACGCCTTCGCCGCGTCGCCGTACTGCCACGGCAGCCGGTCGCTGTGGTTGCTGTGCAGCCGGTCGATCGGCTGGAACGCGCCGAGCTGGACCCACCGCGCATACAGGTCGTCGGGCAGCTTGAACGTCTGGTGCTGCTGCCCGCCCGAGGTGTAGGTCTCGCTGCCGCGCAGGCCGGTCGTGTCGTTGTGGCCGCCGATGTCGTGGCTGATCGGCGACAGGCCGGTCGCGGCCGACTCCGCCGGCGTGATCCCGACCTCCATCCGCAGCGTGCCCCACGTCGACGACGTGTCACCGGTGAAGTGGACGGTGCTGCGCTTGTCGGCCCACGGTCCCGTCGGCAGCCCGACCGGGCCGCCGTACCCGCCGGCCTGCAGCGAGCCGTACGCCCGCGACGTCACGAAGCCCCGCTCGACCGCCGGTGCGGCCAGGTCGGCGTACTTCTGGTTGATCCAGGAGTCCGGCGTCACGCCCGGCAGGCTCGACTTCGACGAGTCGCAGCACCAGTCGAGCCACCAGAAGTCGTTGCCCTGGCTCATCATTTCGCCGTGCAGGTCGAGGTACGCCTTGAGCTGGTCGGGGTCACCCCAGTCGAAGACGTAGCAGTCGGTCCCGCAGCCGGACTTCGCCAGCTTGCCCTTCGCCGTCGCCTGCGCGCGGGCGAACTGCGGGTCCGAACCCATGATGCTCGGGTGGATGTTCAGCGTGTTGTGCAGGCCCTGCGACTGCGACCAGGCGAAGAACCCGGCCGGGTCGGGGAACTTGTTCTTGTCGAACTGCCAGCCGTTCCACGTGTCCGGCGCCTTGAAGTCGGTGTCGGTCACGAGGACGTCCAGCGGCACGCCCTCGCTGCGGAACTTCGGCAGGATCTTGTCGCGGTAGTCGGCCGCGGTGCGGTCGATGTACTCCGAGTACCAGACGCCGTAGGCCCAGCGCGGCAGCAGCTCCGACGGTCCGGTCAGGGTCGCCAGGTCCCGCAGGCCCGCCTTGTAGTCGTGGCCGAAGGAGAAGACGTAGCCGTCCTGGTAGGGGTTCCCGCCGTGCGACGGCCGCTGGGTCACCTTCTCGGTGGCGGTGTCGTACAGCGCCGAAGGGCTGTCGTCGAGCAGGTACCAGCCGTCCTGGTGCAACAGCCCTTCGGTGAGCGACGGCGTGCCGTTGTCGCCGTTGACGCCGTCGAGGCCGCGCCGGTAGCCGCCGAGCGTGAGGTGCGGCGCCGGGGCGGCGGCACCGGTGCCGGTGACCGCGACGGTGTCGAGGTTGACGTGGCAGCTCGTGTCGTCCGGGCAGCCGAGGACGACGTCGTTCGTCCCGGCCTTGAGGTCGACCGGGACCGACGCGGTCCCCCAGCTGTCCCAGTTCGCCGTGATGGGCAGCGACAGCGTGCGGGTCACGCCGGACGCGGCGACCGTCGCCGTGCGGGTCTCGTGCCGGCCGTCACCGCCGGTGCCGTTGGCGTAGCGGACGGACAGCTGGTACGTGCCGGCGGCCGGGACGGCCACGACGCGGTGGGTCAGCGACGAGCCGCGGTTGAGCTCGGCGACGAACCCGCGGCCGGCGTACCCGGTGTGGTCGGTCGCGACCACGGCCGAGCCCGTGCGCAGGCCGGATTCGGCTTCACAGCTGACCTCGAGGGCGCACCCGGTGAACGCGCGGGCCGACGCGGGCGGGAAGGCCGCGCCGGGGGTCAGCACCGCGACGGCGTCGACGTTGACGTTGCCGGAGTCCGTCGCGGTCCGTTCGAGGCGGAGGTTGTGCCGGCCGGCGCCGAGGGTGACCGGCACCGACGCGGTGGCCCAGCTGTTCCAGTCGGCCGTCGTGGGCAGGGTGAGCTTCTGCGCCGCGCCGCCGTCGACGGACACGCTGAGGGTGCGCGTGACGTGCTGGCCGTCTCCGCCCTGGCCGTTGGCGAACCGGGCCGTGACGTTGTACGTCCCGGCCGTGGCGACGGCGACGTCGGCCGTGGCCGAGTTGCCGGTGCTTTCGAACCCGGCGAGGAAGCCCTCGCCGGTGTAGCCGGTGTGGTCGGTCGCGACGCCCAGCCCGTCGGCGGTCAGGTCCTCGGCCTCGCACAGCGCGCCGGTCGCGCAGGTCAGGTGGCGCCACGGCGCCGCGGTCACCGGCGTGGTCCCGGCGTTCGTGCGGATCTGGAGGTTGCCGGAGTCGAACGGCCCGGAGTCCAGCTTGTAGGTCAAGGTCGTCGCGCTCGTGCGGATCGTCAGCACCCCGTTGGACGTGCTGGACGTGAACGGCGGGGGTGTGAAGGACCCGCGGCCGACGGCGTTGAAGGTGGCGGCGTCGGTGAAGCGGCCGTCACCCGCGTACTCCGTGCGGATCAGTGTCGGGGACAGGACTTGGAAACGCGCGTTTCCGGCGGTGACGGTCTGGCGGGCCGCCGGCCCGGCGTCGGCCGGGGCCGCGACGGTCAAGACGGCCGCGGCGACTGCCAGCGCGCACGTCAGAGGGAGGGTTTTCGGTGCTCTCGTCCGCACGGCGGAACTCCGTTCCGGTCAGAGGGACCCAGCCGGTTTTACAACGTTGGAAAAGGCCGAACAGATCTGAGCACAGCCGTCGGGCCGATGTCCAGACCACCGGGCGGAACTGTCCGGACAGGCCGGGCTCTCTGCCCGGCAGGCCACGCGCACGGAGTATCGGCGCCCGGCCGCTCAGGCGGAGTCGCGGACGACCAGTTCGGGATCGAAGATCACCGACTCCGCGCGCCGCGCCGGGTCGGCCATGCGGTCGAGGACCATCCGGGCCATCGCCGCGCCCATCTCCTCCACCGGCTGGCGGACCGTCGTGAGCCGGGGACGGCAGCTCAGCGCCACCCGGCTGTCGTCGAAGCCGATCACCGCGACGTCGTCGGGAACCCGGCGGCCCGCCTCGCGCAGCACCGTCAGAGCGCCGTACGCCATCAGGTCGTTGGCCACGAACAGCCCGTCCAGCGCGGGTTCCTCGGCCAGGAGCCGCTCCATCGCCCGTTCGCCGCCGTGCTCGGTGAAGTCGCCTTCGGCGACCGCCACGTACGCGTGGCCGTGGCGGGCCATCGCGTCGCGGAACCCGGCCAGCCGGTCCTGACCCGCCGGGGTTCCCGCCGGGCCCGCGATCGTCGCGACCCGGTGGCAGCCGCGGGAAACGAGCCGGTCGGCCGCGAGCCGGGCACCGTCCTGGTGGGCGACGTCGACGTAGCTCACCGGCGCCGGGCGGCCGGGCCGCGCGAACAGCGCCGTCGGGACGCCCGCGTCGGTCAGCATGCGCGGCAGCGGGTCCTCGGCCGGGTGCAGCGAGATCAGCAGCACTCCGCTCACCTGCTCCTGCCGCAGCTTCGGCACGAGCTTCTCCCGCTCTTCGTCGCTGTCGACGAGCATCAGCAGCGGGTGCAGCCCCTGGGGCCGCAGGTGCGCGACCACGCCCTCGACCACCCGGCCGAAGAACGGGTCGCCGAACACGCCGCCGGTGAAAGCTTCGACGTGCCGTTCCGGCTCGGACACCACCAGCGCCACGCCGCCGGTGCGGCGCGTGACCAGCGACCGGGCCGCGCGGTTCGGCACGTAGCCGGTGGCGGCGATGGCGCGTTCGACGGTCTCCCGCAGCTTCGGATCGACGTTGCGCACGCTGTTGACCACGCGGGACACCGTGGCCCGCGAGACGCCGGCGACCCGCGCGACGTCCTCCAGGGTCGGCGGCGCCGAGGGCGGGTGCGTCGTCACCTCCCCTTTGTAGCACGCTGTGAGAGCGCTCTCCCACCTCTTTGCCCAGGACATGCCGATGACAAATGTCATGAGCGGCTCCTGAGGGACGGCACTGCCGCCAAGACACCCCGCGCGACGACCATTCCGGCATGACCACCACGACTCGAACCGAAACCACCGGCTTCCGGCCCGTGCTGCTGCTCACCGGCGGCTACGCCGCGCTTTCCGTACTCACCCTCATCACGATCGTGCTCTTCCACAACGACCACACGATGGTGACCGACGCGGTCTGGGTGCGCGCCACCCTCGTCGTCGCCAGCTCGCTGCTGACGTTCGCCTTCGCCCGCAGCGCGGCCCGCGGGTCGAAGAAAGGCCTGCTGAGACTGCGGATCGTCGCCGCCGTGATGCTCGTGGCGATCGTCGTCATCGTCGCCCTGCCCGGGTTGTTCCCGCTGTGGCTGCGGATCGAACAGGCCGTCTGCGGGCTGCTCCTGCTCGGTGTCACGGTGCTCGTCAACGGCCGGCGGGCGCGGGCCCGGTAGCGTGCCGGTGATGGACAGGACGGAGCCGGCCGACGTGCAGCGCTGGGTGCGCGGCTGGCGGGTGATGGTGCTCGACGCGGGCATGCTCGTCTACCCGGCGGTGACCGTGCCCGGCGTGCTGCAGCACTCGGCCGGTCACGCCGCGGTCGCGGGGTGCGCGATCGTCGCCGTCTTCGTCGGCTGTTACGTCCTCGCGGCGCGTGCTGCGGCGCAGCGAGCGCCGCGGCGGTTCTGGCCGCTCCTGGGGGTGCTGGCCGTCCTCTTCGCCGCCGCGCTCCCCTTCGCCCACGCCGAGGCGTTCTTCCTCGCCACGGTCGTCGTGTCCCTCGCCGTGCCGCGGCTCCCGCGGTACTCCGGGGCGCTGGTGGCCGTCGCCGCGCTCGCGGCGCTCGTGGTCCCGTGGGTGGCGTGGGACACCGCGGGCTGGACGCAGGCAGTCGCGCTCGTGTTCACCGTGCTGGTCGTCCACGCCTTCGCCGAGGCGATCCGGGCCAACGCCGCGCTCGTCGAAGCCCGGGCCGAGGTCGCGCGGCTCGCGTCCGAGGCCGAACGGACCCGGATCGCCCGCGACCTGCACGACCTGCTCGGCCACTCGCTGACCGCGATCACGGTCAAGAGCACTCTGGCCCGGCGGCTCCTGGACGCCGACAAAGCCCGCGCGGGCGAGGAGATGACCGAGGTCGAGACACTCGCCCGCCAAGCGCTGACCGACGTGCGCGCGGCCGTGTCGGGCTACCGGGAGGTCACGCTCGCCGGCGAGCTCGCCCGCGGCCGCGAGCTGCTGCGCGCGTGCGGCGTCACCGCCGACCTGCCGACCGCGACCGACGTCGTGGACCGGGCCCGGCAGGAACTGTTCGGGTGGGTGGTGCGCGAAGGCCTCACCAACGTGGCCCGGCACGCGCGCGCGACGCGGTGCGCGGTCACGGTGACCGAGTCCACTGTGGAGGTGGTCGATGACGGCGTGGGCGGTTCTCCCGAGGAGGGCTCCGGGCTGGCCGGGCTCCGCGAACGCGTCAAGGCCGCCGGTGGGCAGTTCCGCGCCGGGCCGGTGCGGCCGCGCGGCTGGCGGCTGCGGGTGACGCTGTGACCATCCGCCTGCTGCTCGCCGACGACCAGGAACTGGTCCGCCAGGCGCTGTGCGCGCTGCTCGCGCTGGAAGACGACTTCGAGGTCGTCGCCTCCGTGGGCCGCGGTGACGAGGTCGTCGCGGCGGCGCGGGAACACCGTCCGGACGTCGCGCTGCTGGACATCGAGATGCCCGGGCTCGACGGGCTCGCGGCCGCGGCCGTGCTCGCCGCGCAGGTGCCGGACTGCCGCGTCGTCATGCTCACGACGTTCGGGCGCGCGGGCTACCTGCGCCGCGCGATGGACGCGGGCGCGGCCGGGTTCGTCGTGAAGGACGCCCCGGCCGACGTCCTCGCCGACGCGATCCGCCGGGTTCGGAAAGGTGAGCGGGTGGTAGATCCGGCGCTGGCCGTGGCCACGCTGGCCGCGGGCGAGTCGCCGCTCACCGCGCGCGAACGGGACGTGCTCATCACTGCCCGGACCGGTGCCACCGTCGCCGAGATCGCGGCCCGGCTCTACCTGTCCGAAGGCACGGTCCGGAACTACGTCTCGGCGGCGATCACCAAGACCGGGGCGCGCAACCGCGTCGAGGCGGTGCGGATCGCGGACGAGCGCGGCTGGCTCTGATTGGCCCGGTCCGGCCCGCCGGAATTGGATCTTCTGCCGGTCCGGTCGCCGCCCTAGCGTGGGCCGGGTGAAAACCGTTGACCTGTGGTTCGACCCGGTGTGCCCGTGGGCGTGGATCGCCTCGCGCTGGCTCCTCGAGGTGGAGGCCGTCCGCGACGTCCGGACGCGCTTCCACGTGTTCAGCTTGGCTCTGCACAACGAAGGCCGTCCGGTGGACGGCTGGTACCGGAAATGGCTCGACGAACGCTGGGGTCCCGCGCGCGTCGCGCTGGCCGCTTCGCGGGCGCACGGCGACGAGGTGCAGCGTGACCTCTACACCGCGCTCGGCACGCGCTTCCACCGCGACAAGGCGCCGGTCTCGCGCGAAACGATCCTCGCCGCACTGGCTTCGGTGGACCTGCCCGCCTCACTCGCGGACGCCGCCGGGTCATCGGAGCTCGACGCGGACCTGCGCGCCGGGAACCGCGCGGCGCTCGACCCGATCGGCGAGGACCTCGGCGTCCCGGCGATCCACGTCGACGGCCATGCCTTCTTCGGCCCGGTGGTCAGCCCGGTCCCGCGCGGCGAGGAGGCCGGGCGGTTGTGGGACGGCGTGCTGCTGGTGACCGGCACGCCGGGGTTCTTCGAGCTGAAGCGCGGCCGCAGCGCGCCGGTGACGAGCTAGGCGTTCTGGTCGAACGGGATCCCGGCCGGCTTCGCCTTGCCGAGGTTGCCGGCGAACTGGTCGTCCTTGATGCCGAAGGTGGCGCTGCCGAAGTTCGCGGCCACGAGCTTGTCGCGGATCCCGGCCGGGTAGCCGTCCCAGCCGACGAGCGTCGGGTACTGCCAGGTGCCCTTGTGGTTCTCCGGCGGGTCGTCGTTGCCGTTGGCGGCGCGGAAGCAGTGGGTCGAGCCGCCGTCCTTGTGGTAGACGACCTTCGCGTGCGTGCCCTCGAAGCGCATGCTCGCGCGGTCGTGGATCGCGAAGCCGCCGTGCTGCGACGTCGCGACGTACTCGACCTGGTTGTCCTTGACCCACACGACGACGTGCTCCCAATCGTGGCGGTGCCCGGCGCTGCCGGGGCCGAGGGAGGCCTGGTCCTTCTCGAAGTAGAGGGTGAACATCACGGCGCACCAGCCGTTGTTGCACTTCTGGCGCGAGTAGGAGTTGGTGTTGTCGAGGTCCCAGGAGTCCCGGCAGTGGCCGTTGGTGTCGCCGCCGAGGGAGAGGCCGGGGGCGATGGTGCCGTCCGGGCCGATGGCCGGGGTCGGGTAGCAGCCGTCCTTGTCGTAGTCGAAGGCGGGCTGGAAGGTCTTCTCGAAGTCGGAGGCGTTGCCGGGCAGGGCGCTCGGCGGGTCGGCGGCGGCGATCCCGGGTGCGATCAGGGACAGGCCCAAGGCGACGACGGCCGCCGCGGTCAGGGTGCGGGTTCGGTGCGCCATCGCGGTACTCCCTCGGGTCTGGGCCGGGATCCGTACCCAGGCTCGCCGCGAGCCGCCCGGGCCCGCAACCGTGCTTCGGGGAGTGTGCCCGGGTGGGGCAGGCGGAGGGGGAAGATCGCGCAGTCCTGTCCGGTGACCGGCACCCCGGCCGGAACGGGCGCGAATCCCCGGGGTTGCGACGACGTGAATGACTCATTCATGTCGTCTGACGACGTGAATGAGTCATTCACTGCGTTCGGGCAGGTGGGCAGGTGGGCAGGTCGCCGCGGAAGGTCGCGAGTCGGCTGGGTGAGCCGGCTCAGTGGGCCAGCCGCGCCTCGGCCGCCGCCCAGTCGCCGTGGCCCGAGGGCTCGTAGCGGCGGACCTCCTGCGTCTCCCGCACCAGCGCCCGCATCGCCGCCAGATCCGGGAGGTCCTCCCCCAGCGCCCGGGCCTGGACCAGCACGTTCCCCAGCGCCGCTGCCTCGACCGGGCCCGCCAGCACCGGCACGCCACAAGCGTCCGCCGTCAGCCGGCACAGCAGCTCGTTCCGCGCCCCGCCGCCGACGATGTGGACCACGTCGATCGTGCGGCCCGTGATCGAAGCCGCCGATCGCAGCGTGCGTCGGTAGGCCAGCGCCAGGCTGTCCAGGATGCACCGGACCACCGCGCCCCGCTCCGACGGCAGCCGCTGGCCGGTCGCCGTGCAGGCGGCCGCAAGCCGGGCCGGCATGTCCCCCGGCGGCAGGAACTCGGGTGCGTCGATGTCCACGACCGCCGCCAGCCCGGGCGACGCCGCCGCCGCGCGGAGCAGGCCGGGAAGGTCCGAAGTGGACCACGTCCGCAGCGTCTCCGACAGCACCCACAGGCCCATCACGTTGCGCAGGAACCGGATCGTGCCGTCGACGCCGCCTTCGTTGGTGAAGTTCGCCGCCAGGGCCGCGTCGCCGAGTTCGGGTTCGGGAAGCTCCAGCCCGGCCAGCGACCACGTGCCCGACGAGATGTACGCGAAGTTCGTCCCCGGCTCGGCCGGCACCGCGACCACCGCCGATGCCGTGTCGTGCGAACCGACCGCCACCACCGGCACCCCGGACAGCTCGGAAGCCGTGCCCACCACCGTCCCGGCGTCGCGCAACGGCGGCAGCAGCCGCGGCGGGATCCCGACCTGGGCCGCCAGCGAAGAAGCCCACGTCCGTGCCCGGACGTCGTAGAGCTGCGTGGTCGACGCGTTCGTCCGCTCGGCCCCGATCGAGCCCGTGAGCCAGTAGTTCAGCAGGTCCGGGATGAGCAGCATCGTCCGGGCCGCGTCGAGCCGGTCGCCTTCGGAGACCAGCTGGTACAGCGTGTTGAACGGCAGCTGCTGCAACCCGGTGACGTCGTAGAGCTCCCGGTCCGAGACCTTGGCCGCGACCTGGGCCGGTACGCCGTCCGTGCGCGGGTCGCGGTAGTGGACGGGGTTGCCGAGCAGCGCTCCCCGCTCGTCCAGGAGCCCGTAGTCGACGGCCCAGGAGTCGATCCCGACCCCGGACACCGCACCCGCTTCCCGGATCCCGGCGAGGGCTTCGCGGTAGAGGCCCAGGACGTCCCAGTACAGCACCGGCCCCGCGCGGACCCCGCCGTTCGGGAAGCGCCGCACCTCCTCGACGCTCAGCAGCGACGCCCCGACGCTCCCGGCCATCACCCGCCCGCTGGACGCGCCGAGGTCGACGGCCGCCACCCGCTTCACGGGTTCACCACGGTCAGCTCCAGCCCGAGCAGGTCCGCGACGGCGCTCAGCTCGGCGACCCGGTGGCCGGTGCCGAGCGCCCAGTGGTGCGCGATGCCGCTGGCCGACCACGCATCGGTCCACTCCCCCGGGTCGCACCCGAAGTCGACGCGGGAGGTCGTGTTGCCGATCCGCAGCAGCGGCCCGGGCACGACCGTGCCTTCGGACGCGATGAGCGAGAAGGTCCCGTCCCGCCGCTGCCCGAGCCCGCACAGCGTCACCGGCCCGTGCTTGACGTCGAACTCCACCGATACGCCCCAGCCGCGCTTCCCGTGGTAGACGCCGAGCCCGCGCAGCAGCGGCTTGCGGGCGCTGATGCCGAGGTGCGCCGGGCCGTCGTGGCCCATCTCGACGACGTCGTCGCGGAAGTTCAGCGCCTGCAGCTCGGTGAACGAGCCACCCGCGCCGAGGCGGTCCATGACCAGCATGGCCAGGGACGTCCGCAGCTCGTACTCGCCGACGGCCGGGATGCCGCGCGCGGTGAGCAGGGACGCGCCGAGGATGAACCCGGCGCCGACGCGTTCGTGCGTCTCGCCGTCCAGGCCGCGGTGGTAGTAGGCCAGGGAGTCGAGCGAGAAGTCCTCGACGAGCCGGTCGAGCGCCACCGAAACCCGCGCACCCCAGGCGAAGTCTTCGTCCACTACGGATTCGTCCACAGTGAACACTTCACGAGCCAGCGCCACGCGCGCGGCGGTCTCGTCGTCGGTGACCTTCTCCACGCGCACCCGCAGGTCGTCGATCTCCAGGATTTCGACGTGCCCACCGAGCTGCCCGGACACCAGGGTCGGGTCGGTGGAGACGTCCATCATGCCCGGGTAGAGGTGCCCGAGCAGGCCGTGCCGCCCGTGCCGCAGCGCGGCCCGCACGCCGGCCGCCTTGATCCAGCGCTCGATGCGCGTCCAGGCGCGCTCGTCCTCGAGGTAGCCGGACACCGAGCGGAACTCGACGCCCACGCGGCGGAACGCGTTGGCCATCTCCGGCAGCGGGCAGGCGCCGCAGTAGGCCAGCCACGCGCCGGTGTCGAAGGACTCGTGGTCCATCGCCTCGGTCGGCTGCAGGTTCAGCAGCAGCACCGGCGCGCCCGAGCGCTGCGCGACCGGCGCCAGCATGCTGGAGGTCAGGTACGTCGTGAGGAACCCGACGATCAGGTCGCACCCCGCCACCCGGAGCTTCTCCGCCGCGGCGGCGCCCTCCTGTGCGTCGGAGACGAACCCGGCGTCGACGACCTCGCAGTCCATCCCGGACAGTCGTTCGGCGACCCGCCGCGCGGAGGCCTCCAGTTGGGGCAGCAGGGCCGGGAACTGCGGCCAGTACGCGCCGAGCCCGCCCGCGACGAGCCCGACGCGGGTGCGGCGCGGGGTGATCCGGTCCAAGGTCATCGGAACTCCTTCAGCGCAGGAACGCGGCGGCCACCCCGGCGTCCACCGGCACGTGCAGGCCGGTGGTGTGGGTGAGGTCGCCGCCGGTGAGGGCGAACACCGCGGCCGCGACGTGCTCGGGCAGCACCTCGCGCTTGAGGATGGTCCGCTGGGCGTAGAACTCGCCGAGCTTCGACTCCTCGACTCCGTACACCGCGGCGCGCTGGGCACCCCAGCCGCCGGCGAAGATGCCGGAGCCCTGGACGACACCGTCCGGGTTGACGCCGTTGACGCGGATGCCGTGCCCGCCGAGCTCGGCGGCCAGCAGCCGGACCTGGTGCGCCTGGTCGGCCTTCGCCGCGCCGTACGCGACGTTGTTCGGGCCGGCGAACACCGAGTTCTTCGACGAGATGTACACGACGTCGCCGCCGATGCCCTGGTCGATCATGGCCTTCGCGGCCGCCCGCGCGACCAGGAACGAGCCCTTGGCCATCACGTCGTGCTGGAGGTCCCAGTCGCGTTCGGTGGTCTCCAGCAGCGGCTTCGAGATGGACAGCCCGGCGTTGTTGACGACCAGGTCGATCCCGCCGAAGGCGAGCACGGTCGCGTCGATCGCGGCCTGGACTGCGGCCGCGTCGGTGACGTCCGCGGTGACCGCGACGGCCTTGTCCGCGTTCCCGATCTCCGCCGCCGTCTCCGCCGCGGCCGAGGCGTTCAGGTCGGCGATGGCGACGCAGGCCCCCTCGGCGGCGAGCCGCCGGGCGATCGCCTTGCCGATGCCCGACGCCGCCCCGGTCACCAGGGCGATCCGCCCGGCGAGGGGCTTGGGCTTCGGCATCCGCTGCAGCTTCGCCTCTTCGAGCGCCCAGTACTCGATCCGGAACTTCTCGCTCTCGGGGATCGGCGCGTACGTGGACACGGCTTCGGCCCCGCGCATGACGTTGATCGCGTTGACGTAGAACTCGCCCGCCACCCGCGCGGTCTGCTTGTCCTTGCCGAAGGAGAACATCCCGACCCCCGGCACCAGCACGATCGCCGGGTCGGCGCCGCGCATGGCGGGCGAGTCCGGCGTCGCGTGCCGCTCGTAGTAGGCGCGGTATTCGTCGCGGTACTCGCCGTGCAGCTCCTTCAGCCGCGCGACGACGTCCTCCAGCGGTGCGGTCGCCGGGAGGTCCACCACCAGGGGCCGGACCTTGGTGCGGAGGAAGTGGTCCGGGCAGGACGTGCCCAGCGCGGCGAGCGGCGCGAGCTTCTCGCGGGCCAGGAACTCCAGCACGACGTCGCCGTCGGTGTAGTGCCCGACCTGCCGCTGGTCGGTCGAGGCCAGCCCGCGGACCACCGGCGCCAGTGCCGCGGCGCGCGCGTGCCGCTCGGCTTCCGGCAGCGCTTCGAAGCCCGGGACGACCGGCCCGAACGGCTCCGCGGCACCCCGTGAAGCAAGGAACTCCTCGGCCGTCCGGATGATCGCGAGGGAGTTCCGCTCGCACTCTTCCGAAGTCGCGCCCCACGCCGTGATGCCGTGCCCGCCCAGGATGACGCCGATGGCCTGCGGGTTGGCCGCCTTGACCGCCGCGATGTCCAGACCCAGCTGGAACCCGGGCCGCCGCCAGTCCACCCACGCGACGCGGTCGCCGAAGCACTCCTTCGTCAGCGCGGCGCCGTCGGCCGCGGTGGCCAGCGCGATGCCGGAGTCCGGGTGCAGGTGGTCGACGTGCGGCGCCTCGACGAGGCCATGCATCGCGGTGTCGATCGACGGCGCCGCCCCGCCCCGGCCGTGCAGGCAGTAGTCGAACGCGGCGACCATCTCGTCCTCGCGCTCGACGCCCGGGTAGACGTCCACCAGCGACCGCAGCCGGTCCAGCCGCAGCACCGCGAGCCCGGACTCCTTGAGGGTCCCGAGGTCGCCGCCGGATCCCTTGACCCACAGCACCTCCGTCGGCGCGCCGGTCACCGGGTCGGTGACTGCGCCCTTGGCGGAGGTGTTGCCGCCGGCGTAGTTGGTGTTGCGCGGGTCGGCCCCGAGCGCGTTGCTGCGCGCGATGAGCTGCTCCGGCACGGTCATGCTCATGCTCCCCATCCGGCCTGCGTGCCGCCGGCGCGCTCGGCCACGATCTTCTCCTGGTACCCGCTGCGGTGGTAGGCCGCGACGGGGTCCGGGTCGAGCCCGGAGTCCTCGCGCAGCTCGGCCAGCAGCGGCCGGACGTCGGTGTTGTAGGCGTCCATCAGCACGGCGTTCGCGGCGAGCACGTCCCCCGCCTGCTGGGCGGTGCGCAGCGCGTCCCGGTCGACGAGCAGCGCCTTGGCCGTGGCCTCCTGGACGTTCATCACCGACCGGATGATCGCCGGGATCTTGGCCTCGATGTTGTGGCACTGGTCGAGCATGAACGCGATCCCGTACGCCGGGTCGAGCGCGTCGCCGCGGACGATCTCGTACATGATCCGGAACAGCTGGAACGGGTCCGCCGCCCCGACCATGAGGTCGTCGTCGGCGTAGAAGCGCGAGTTGAAGTCGAACGCGCCGAGCTTGCCGGCCCGCAGCAGGAACGCGACGATGAACTCGATGTTCGTGCCGGGGGCGTGGTGGCCGGTGTCGATGCACACCGTCGCCTTCTCCCCCAGCTCGATGCAGTGCGCGTAGGACGTGCCCCAGTCCGGGACGTCGGTGGCGTAGAACGCCGGCTCGAAGAGCTTGTACTCCAGCAGCATCCGCTGGTGGTCGCCGAGCCGGTCGTAGGTCTCCTTCAACGCCACGGCCAGCCGGTCCTGGCGGTCGCGGATGTCGTCCTGGCCCGGGTAGTTGATGCCGTCGGAGAACCACAGCTTGAGGTCGCGCGAGCCCGTCGCGTCCATGATGGAGATGGCCTCGAGCAGGTGGTCGGTGGCCTTCCGGCGGATGCCGGCGTCGGGGTTGGTGACCGAGCCGAGCTTGTAGTCCTCGTCCTGGAACACGTTGGTGTTGATCGCGCCGATCTCGATGCCGAGGTCACGGGCGAACGCCGTCAGCGCGCCGTAGTCGTCGACCTTGTCCCACGGGATGTGCAGCGCGACGCTCGGGGCGACCCCGGTGAACCGGTGCACGGTCGCGGCGTCGGCGATCTTCTCTTCGGGCGTCCGCGGGACGCCGGGTTGCGGGAACACCTTGAACCGGGTGCCCGAGTTCGCATACGCCCACGACGGCGTCTCGATGCGCTGGGCCCGCAGGGCCTGTTTCACGGCCGTCAAGTCGCCCACGGCGATCACTGTCCTTCCGCGACGGTGGGGGGTTCGAGGTGGAAGACCTCTTCCAGAAGCTGAAAGCCTTCGTCCGGCGGACCGCCGTCGAGGCCGGTGAAGAACTCCGCCATCTCCGCCTGCCAGCGGGCGTTGACCTCGGTCTTCGCCATCGCCGCCTGCGCGGCTTCGAGGTCGTCGGCTTCGACGTAGCCGATCAGGAGGCCGTCGTCGCGCAGGAACAGCGAATAGTTGCGCCAGCCGGTGTCGTGCAGGGCCTGCCGCATCCCGGGCCACACCGCGCGGTGGCGCTGCGCGTACTCGGTCTTCCGGTCCGGCCTCACCTGCAGGCAAAAGCAGTAACGGGGCACTGTCCGTCCTTTGTGGAACCCGCGGCCGGACCGGGGCGGCGATCCGGTCCGGCCGCGGAGGCCGTCAGAAGTTGAACTTGTCGATGTTGTTCGCGTCGAACGTCGTCGGCGGGCCGAGGACGATCTCGCCGTTCGCGCCGATCGTGTAGTCGCCGAGCTTGCCCGCCTTGAACTTCTCGCCATCCTTGCCGCTGATCTGGCCGGACTTGAGCGCGACGCCCGCGTAGGCGGCGAGGTAGCCGATGTCGGCCGGGTTCCACAGCGCGAACTGCTTGACCGTGCCGTCCTTGACGAAGGCACGCATCTGGTTCGGCGTGCCGAGGCCGGTCACCGCGACCTTGCCCTTGTAGCTCGACGAGCTGACGTACCGCGCGGCGGCCGCGATGCCGACCGTGGTCGGCGCGACGATCACCTTGAGGTTCGGGAACGACTGCAGCAGGCCCTGCGCCTCCTGGAACGACTTCTGGTCGTCGTCGTTGCCGTAGGCGACCTTGTCCAGCTTCAGGCTCGCGTACTCCGGCTTGGCCAGCTCCTTCTTGAGGACCTCGATCCAGGCGTTCTGGTTGGTGGCGTTCGGCGTCGCGGACAGGACCGCGATCTCACCGGACCCACCCGAGAGGTCCTTGGCCTGCTTGGCCAGCGCCTCGCCGATGCCCTGGGTGGTGGCCTGGTTGATGAAGACGTCGCGGCAGTCCTTGGCGGCGTCGGAGTCGAACGCCACGACCTTGATGCCGGCGCTGCGGGCCTGGTTGAGCGACGGGCACACGGCGTTCGGGTCGTTCGCGGCGATGCCGATGACGTCCTGCTGCTGCTGGATCAGCGTGTTGATGTAGCTGACCTGCGACGACGCGCTGGCGTCGTTCGGCCCGACCAGCTTGTACTCGCCCTTCAGCTCGCCCAGCGCCGCCTTGCCGCCGCTGACCTCGATGTCGCTGTAGGGGTTGTTGAGCTGCTTGGGCAGGAAGGCCATCTTGACGCCTTCCTTGGCCGCGGCGTTGGGGTTCGCCGTGGCGGTCGACTGCTGCGCGCCGGAGCCGCTGCTGTCGTCCTTGGTGGTGCCGCCGCAGGCGGCCAGCACGAGCACCAGCCCGGCCGACACTGCGCCGGTGAGGAACCGTCGGGACATCTTCGTCACCTTTCTGGGGATACCGCGCTGGGAGCTGTCGCTCGGTGCCGGCGCCGGAGCGCCGTACGGGCCGAGGACACGATGTTGGGCAGCAGGACCGACACGATGAGCAGCACGCCGGTCACGATGTTGAGCGCCTCGTTCGAGACGTCCTGCAGGCGCAGCGCGTTCTGCAGGGACGCCAGCAGGACCACCCCGGCGAGCACGCCGGGCAGCGTGCCCTTGCCGCCGAAGATGGACACGCCACCGAGCAGCACGGCGGCCACGACGGCCAGTTCGAGGCCGTAGCCGTTGTCGGCGCGGGCACTGGAGTAGCGCAGGGTCCACAGGACCCCGGCGACCCCGGCGACCGCGCCGCTCACGACGTACAGCCAGAACTTGAGCCGCCCGGTGCGGATCCCGGCGAACCGGGCCGCCTGCTCGCCCGCGCCGGCCGCGAAGACGCCGCGGCCGATCGGCGTCGCGTGCAGCACGACGCCGAAGACCAGGGCCACCACGGCCAGCGGGACCAGCACGTTCGGGATCGGGCCGTCGCCGAGGGTCCCGGTGACCCAGCTGGTGTAGGCCCGCGGGAAGTCGGCCACCGCGCCGTCGCCGAGCACGACGAACGCGAGCCCGCGGTAGAGCGCGAGCGTGCCGATCGTGACGGCGAGCGAAGGCAGCTTCAGCACGGTGACGAAGAAGCCGTTCAGCGCGCCGAGGACCGCGCCGAGGACGATGCAGAGCGGGATGATCGTCTCGATCGACAGGCCCGCGTCCCACAGCGACCCCATCACCGCGGACGTCAGCCCGAGCGTGCTCGCCACCGACAGGTCGATCTCGCCGGTCACGATGATGAACGTCATCGGCAGCGCGACCAGCGCGATCGGCAGCAGGTCGAGCAGCAGGAAGGTGAAGTTGCGGCTGGTGCCGAAGTTCTCGACGGCGCCGGAGGCGACGATCAGGACGGTGACCGTCACCAGGACGACGGCGGCGTCCCAGCTGAGCAGCCGGCCGAGCCGGTTCCCTTGGTCAGACATGGGAGTCCCTCTTCTTCAGTGCCTTAGCGACCCGGACCGCGACGAGCCGGTCGGCGCCGATGGCCAGCAGGATCAGCGCGCCGACGATCGCCTGCTGCCAGAACTGGTTGATGTCGAGCACGGCCAGGGCGCTGCCGATGACCGTCAGCAGCAGCGCGCCGAGGCCCGCGCCCCAGGCCGAGCCGCTGCCGCCGAACACCGCGACCCCGCCGACCACGGCCGCGGCGACGACGTTCAGCTCGTAGCCGGTGCCGGCGGCCGCGTCCACGGTGCCGAACCGGGCGGCGAACAGCACCCCGGCGAGTCCGGCGAGCGCGCCGCTGACCAGGAACGCCGCGGTGGTGTTGCGGCCGACCCGGATGCCGGCCAGCTGCGCGGCCTGCGGGCTCGACCCCATCGCGTACAGCTCGCGCCCGGCCGGGTAGCTGCGGAGCACGATCCCGGCGGCGACCAGGACCAGCAGGGCGATCAGCACCAGCCACGGCACGCCGAGCACCGACGCGGTGCCGAAGTCGAGGAAGGACGCGGGCAGCTTGTCGGCGTTGATCTGCTGGCCGCCGGCCCAGAAGTAGCTGACGCCGCGGTAGGCGTAGAGCGTGCCGAGCGTGACGACCAGCGCGGGCACCTGGCCGAACCGGACCAGCGCGCCGTTCACCAGCCCGCAGACCGCGCCGACGCCGAGACCGGCCAGCAGCGCGACGATCACCGGCAGGCCGGGGTTGTCGCGCATCAGCGAGCCGACGGCGAAGGCGGCGAGGCCGAGCACCGAGCCGACCGACAGGTCGATGTTGCGGGTGATCATCACGATCGCCTGCCCGACGGCGAGCACCGCGAGGATGGCCGTGCCCAGCAGGATGTCGCGGATGCTCTGCCCGGACAGGAACCGGGAGTTCTGCGTCGCGGTGAACGCGACCAGCACGATCAGCGCGAGGACGATGCCGGATTCGCGGGCCTTGAACACGTTCGCGGTCCACGACCGTCGCGGGTGGACGGTCGGCTCCCCGGCCACGGGTGCCTCCTTGGTGACGGTCATGCGGCGGCTCCCTGGCCCATCGCGGCGAACATGACGGCGTCTTCGGTCGCGTCCGCGCGCGGGAGCTCGGCGACGAGCCTGCCCTCCCGCATCACGAGCACGCGGTCGGCCATGCCGAGCACCTCCGGCAGCTCCGAGGACACCATGACGATCGCGACGCCTTCGGCCGCGAGCGCCGACATCAGCCGGTGCACCTCGGCCTTCGTGCCGACGTCGATGCCGCGGGTCGGCTCGTCCACGATCAGCACCTTCGGTGCCATCGCGAGCCACTTGGCCAGCACGACCTTCTGCTGGTTGCCGCCCGAGAGCGTGCCGACCGGGTCGCCGAGGCGGCGGTACTTGGTGCGCAGGCGCTCGGTCCAGCGCCGGGCCTCCTGCCGCTCGCTCGCGCCGGTCAGGAAACCGAGCTTCGAGAGCGCGCGGGACCGCGGCAGCGTCACGTTCCGCTCGATGGAGAGGTCCATGATCAGGCCCTGCTGGCGCCGGTCTTCGGGGACCAGCGCCATCCCGGCGGCCATCGCGGCCCGCGACGAGTGCGCCTTGAGCTTCTTGCCGCCGATCTTGACGACACCGGCGTCGCGCTCGTCGACGCCGAAGACGGCCTGGACGACTTCCGAGCGCCCGGACCCGACGAGCCCGGCGAACGCGACGATCTCCCCCGCGCGCACCGAGAAGGAGATGTCGCGGAAGACGCCTTCCCTGGCCAGGCCTTCGACCTCCAGGACCACCGCGCCGGGTTCGACGTCCTGCTTGGGGAACAGCGCCTCCAGGTCGCGGCCGACCATGCGCTTCACCATGTCCTCGACCGTGACGTCGGCGACCAGGTCGGTGGAGACGTGCTTGCCGTCGCGCATGATCGTCACGCGCTGGCACAGCTCGGTGATCTCCTCGAACCGGTGCGAGATGAACATGATCGCCGCACCTTCCTGGCGCAGCGTCCGCGCGACGGTGAAGAGCCGCTCGACCTCGACGCGGCTCAGCGCGGCGGTCGGTTCGTCCATCACGAGCACGCGGGCGTCGGCGCTGAGCGCCTTGGCGATCTCCACGATCTGCTGGTCGGCGATCGACAGCCCGCGTGCCGGGCGGGCCGGGTCGATCCGGACGCCGAGGCGGGTGAAGAGCCGTTCGGCCTCGGCGCGGATGGCGGCCCGGTCGATGCGGCCGAGACCTTTGCGCGGGTGGCGGCCCATCACGATGTTCTCCGCGACCGACAGGTCGGGGAACAGCGTCGGTTCCTGGTAGATCACCGCGATGCCGGCGGCCTTCGCGTCGGCCGGCGAGCCGAACTCCACCGGCTGCCCGTCCAGCAGCAGCGTGCCGTCGTCGGGCTTGTGCACCCCGGCGAGCATCTTCACGATCGTGGACTTGCCGGCACCGTTCTCGCCGACCAGCGCGTGGGCCTCGCCGGGGTACAGGCCGAAGCTCACCCCGGCGACCGCCGCGACGGCGCCGAACGACTTGGTCACGCCGCGCACCTCCAGCAGAGGGGCTCGGCCCGGGTCCTGCCGCGTCATCGCGACCTCCGGATTGAAAGGTTTCACAAACCTGGCGCGGTGACGCTACTATGCGGTTGGAGAACAAGTCAATGAATCCACCGAACCGTGGCCGAACGTCTTCACGGCCGGACTGTTCGTGGTGATGTTACGTTTCAATGAGGGGGTTTCCATGACGGTCCAGGAGTCCGGCGCCGAGCCGAAGGCGGCAGGCATGAAGGACGTCGCCGCGGCTGCCGGTGTCTCCCTCGGCACGGTGTCCAACGTGCTCAACCGGCCCGACCGCGTCAGCCCCGCCACGCGCGCGAAGGTCGAGGCCGCGATGGCCGACCTCCGGTTCGTGCGCAACGAATCCGCGCGGCAGCTGCGAGCCGGGCGCAGCCGCGTGCTGGCGTACGTCATGCTCGACGGCAGCAACCCCTTCTTCACCGACGTCGCGGCCGGCATGGAAGACGCCGCGGACGCCGCCGACGACGGCGGCCTCTCGCTGTTCCTCTGCAACAGTGCCCACCAGCCGTCGCGGGAGGCGGCCTACCTCGGGCGCCTCGAACAGCAGCGGGTGCAGGGCATCCTCATCACGCCGGTCGACCCGGACGCCCCGCTGCTGCACGAGATCGCGCACCGCGGCACGCCGGTGGTGGTCGTCGACCGCACGCCCGGCGGCACCACGCACTGCTCGGTCGCGGTCGACGACGTCTACGGCGGCGAGATCGCCGTCCGGCACCTGGTCGAGCAGGGCCACGACCGCATCGCGTTCATCGGCAACCACACGACGGTCGGGCAGGTCCGCGACCGGCGGCTGGGCGCGTTGCGGGCCCTGCGCGCGGCCGGACTCGGTCCGGACCACCTGGTCGATCTCACCACGACGGCCCTGACCGTGGCCGACGGCCGCGGCGCGGGCGAGCGGCTGGCGGGGCTGCCGGCGTCGATCCGCCCGACCGCGGCGTTCTGCGCCAACGACCTGGTCGCCCTCGGCCTCCTGCAGACGTGCGCGAACCTGCGCATGAACGTCCCGGACGACCTGGCGATCGTCGGCTACGACGACATCGAGTTCGCGGCGGCGGCCGCGGTCCCGCTGACGTCGGTCCGCCAGCCCCGGCGCCGCCTGGGCCGCACGGCGGCCGAGCTGCTGCTGGCGGAGTCCGAACCGGGCCACGAGCACCGGCAGGTCGTCTTCACCCCCGAACTGGTGGTCCGGGCCTCTACTCTGCGCTGAGAGCCAACCGTTCGATCGCGTGTGACGTCTTCCCCGTCAGGAGCGATTCCCGGGTGGGGTGCCGAGCACGGAGGTCGTCGATGGCCGAGGAGAAGCCGCGGGTGTCGCGGCGCGGGTTCCTCGCCGCGAGCGGGGCCGCGCTGCTCGGGGTGGCGGCCGTCGGCACCGTCGCCGGGTCGGCCGGGCTCGGCGAGCCCGACCCGGATGCCGTGCGTCTGGGCGATTTCTGGCTGTTCGGGCGCTATGAAGACGGGTGCGCCGACCTCGGCTTCGACGAGACCGACCTTGCGCCGGTGCAGCTCCCCCACTGCGTGACGCCGCTTTCGTGGACCGGCTGGCAGCCGTCGTCCTGGCAGGACCGGTGGATCTACCGCAAGCACTTCACCGTGACGGCCGCGATGACGGCCGAGCGCGTCCGCGCCCGCTTCGAGGGCGTCATGACGAACGCGGCGGTCTACCTCAACGGCGGGCTCGTCGCCACCCACGAAGGCGGCTACCTGCCCTTCGAGGTGGAGCTGCCGCAGGTGACCGTGGGCGACAACGTCCTCGCCGTGGTCGTCGACGGCCGCTGGCAGCTCGACGTCCCGCCCAACCTGCCCGCTGCCGCGGGGCCGGCGGCGATCGACTTCTACCAGCCGGCCGGGATCTACCGGCAGGCCGCGATCGCCGCCGTGCCGCGGACCCGGCTGGCCGACGTCTTCGCCCGCCCGGTCGACGTCCTGGATCCCGCCCGGTCGCTGCACCTGACGTGCGAACTGGACACGACGGTCGCGATCGGACAGCCCCTGCAGGTGACCGCGTCGGTGCGGCAGGCCGGCCGGGAGCTGGCCCGCGGCGCCACCGTCGTCCCGCCGATGCCGGTCGGCACCCGGACCGTCGAGTTCGACGTGGGCGGACTGGGCGCGGTCCGGCTGTGGGACGTCGAGGACCCGGCGCTCTGCGACGTCGTGGTGAGCGTCCAGTCCGGGCCGCGGGCACTCGACCAGCAGGTCGTGCGGATCGGGTTCCGCGAGGCGAAGTTCACCCCGGACGGCTTCTTCCTCAACGGGCGCCGGCTCAAGCTGTTCGGCCTCAACCGGCACCAGTGGTACCCGTTCGCCGGTGGTGCGCTGCCCGACCGCGTCCAGCGGCGCGACGCCGAGATCCTGCGGCGTGAGCTGAACTGCACCATGGTCCGCTGCTCGCACTACCCGCAGTCGAGCGCGTTCCTCGACGCGTGTGACGAGCTGGGCCTGCTGGTGTGGGAGGAGATCCCCGGCTGGGGCCGGATCGGGGACGCCGCCTGGCAGCAGCAGAACTTCCGGGACGTCTCGGGGATGATCACCCGGGACCGCAACCACCCGAGCATCGTCGTGTGGGGCACCCGCGTGAACGAGGCCAACGGCACGACGGCGATGTACGGCCGGACCGGGCGGCTCGCACGGCAGCTCGACCCGTCCCGGCCGACGAGCGGTGCCCTGGCCAGCACCACGGGCGCGCGGTTCGCCGGCAGCGACGTCGAGGTGCTGGCCTACAACGACTACACCGCGCGCCGCGGCGCGCCCTTCCAGCTGCGCCCGCCGCGCGCGGGAGTCCCGTACCTGGTCACCGAGACCATCGGCACGCTGGCCGGCGCCCGCACCTACCGCCGCACGGACCCGGCCGCCACCCAGCAGCTGCAGGCCGAGCTGCACGCGAAGGCCCACGATCTGGCCGCCGCCGACGACCGCTACTGCGGGCTGCTCGCGTGGTGCGCGTTCGACTACCCGTCGGGCTGGCAGCGCTCGATGGGCGGGTCGAAGTTCGCCGGCGTCTCGGACTTCTTCCGGATCCCCAAGCCCGCGGCGGCGTTCTACGCCTCGCAGGGCGACCCGCGGGTCCGGGCGGTCGTCGAGCCGGGCTTCGCCTGGGACTTCACCGCCCAGCCGGGCGGGCCGGGCCGGGGCGCGACGATCTGGTCGAACTGCGACCGGCTCCTGCTGTTCCTCGACGACCGGCCCGCGGGCGAGGCCCGCAGCCGCCGCGCGGACTTCCCGCACCTGCGGTACCCGCCGTTCGCGGCCGACCTGACGGTGCCCCGCGGGCAGCGTCCCCAGCTGCGCATCGACGGCTACCTGGGTGACCGGCTGGTGGTCTCCCGGCGGTTCAGCGGCGACCGGAGCCGGGACGTGCTGGGCTGCGTCCCGGACGACACGCAGCTGCGCGCCGACGGCGGCGACGCGACCCGGGTGGTGGTGTCGGCATCGGACCGCTTCGGGACGGTGCGCGCGGGCGCGACCGGGAAGGTGACGCTGACCCTGACCGGCCCGGGCGAGCTGGTCGGCGACCGAACGGTGGACCTGGGCGCGACGGGCGGCGCGGCGGCGGTGTGGCTGCGGCCGTTCGCGGGGCCGCCGGGGACGCTGACGCTGACCGCCCGGCACGACACCCTCGGCACGGCCACCGCGACGGTGAACACGACCGCGAGCGGCTCGGAAGGCGGGTCGCGGTCGTGACCGGGAAGAAATACTGCCGGACGATCGCCGTGGTCCCGGCGGGCGGCCGCGGCCACCGGCCGGCCGCTGTCCGCCGGAGGAGTGCGGCGGTCCTCTCCGGGCACGACGATCCGCGTCCGGCGTCGTCACCCTTCGCCGGTGAGCACCTCGGCCAGCACCGCCGCCTGGCTGATCGGCGGCGACCCGCTCGCCGTCAGCAACGTCACCGGCCCACCCGCCGCCAGCTCCCGCAGCCGCTCCAGCGCCGCCACCCGGTCCGGCTCCCGCAGCTCCGCGCGGTAGCGCTCGGCGAACTCCGCGAACCGCCCGGGATCGTGGCCGTACCAGGTGCGCAGCTCGTCGGAGGGGGCCAGTCCGCGGTACCAGCCGTCCAGGACCACCGCCGTGCGGACGGTGCCGCGCGGCCAGCGCCGCTCCACCAGCACGCGGACGCCGTCGGCGGGCCCGGCCGGGTCGGCCAGGCGCGCCACCCGGACGACCGTCGGCTGCATGCGCGCATTCTGCGGTGCGCCCGCGCGCGCCGCCACTCCGGAAGGCGAGGGCGCCGGTGCGCAACCGCGTGACCCCGGCCGGGGACATCGTCGACATCGCCCTGCGCGGCGCCTGGACCGGCAACCGGGGCGTCCTGCACCGGGGCCACGAGATCGTCCGCTTCCACGGCGGCGACCTGTGGATCACCTGCGCGCTCGCGTTCCGGGGCCGGTGGCGCGAGCAGTGGCTGCCGAACCGCTACACCCACCTGTACTTCCACGACGAAGCCGTCTCGTTCGCCGCCGGGCACCGGCCCTGCGGCGAATGCCGCCGGCCCGCCTACGCCGCCTACCGCGACGCCTGGCCCGGCGCTCCCTCGGCGACCGCGATGAACCGGCGCCTGCACTCCGAACGCCTGGCCCGCGGCACCCACACGCGACGGCTGCACGAAGTGAGCTGGGCCGGCCTCCCGGACGGCGTCTTCGTGCTCCGCGACGACCACCCGGAAGTCGTCGTCGACGGGCACCTCACCGCGTGGACGACGGCGGGCTACGGCCGGAAGCAGCGGCTGCCCACGGCAGGGACCGTCCGGGTGCTGACCCCACCGGCCACGATCGCCGTCCTGCGCACCGGCTACCCCGTGCAGATCGACGACAGCGCGCGCTGAACGCACCCGCGGCCGGCTACCGGCCACTCGAGACACGAGCGGCGCGCGTCCCCGGGAAACTGCCCGCCTGAGTGCTCTTCCGCAGGCTTGCGAGTTTCCCCGCCCCGGCCGAGACTGCCGGGATGGACCAGCACCTCGTCGACCGCGCCCGGCAGCACTCCCTCGGCGATCTGCTTCGCCGTACCGCTTTGCGGCTGCCGGGCAAGCTCGCCGTCGTCGACGGCGACGAAAGGCTCACCTTCGCCGGGTTCGAGGCCGCCGCCAACCGGTGCGCCCACGCCCTCGCCGCCCGGGGCCTGCGCAAGGGCGACCGGCTCGCGCTGCTCAGCCACAACTCGTGGCAGTACGGCGTCCTCGCCTTCGCCACCGCCAAGCTCGGCGTCCTGCTCGTGCCGGTCAACTTCATGCTCGGTGCCGAAGAGATCGCCTACATCCTCCGCCACGCCGAGGTCAAGGCGTTCGTCGCCGAGGACGCCCTGGAGCCGACCGCCGCCAAGGCCCTCGAACTGGCCGGGCGAAGCGACGTCGTCCGCGGCCGGATCGCGATGGGCGCGGGCGGCGAATGGGAGGACATCGGCACCTGGCTGTCCGAAGGGGACGCCGAAGCCCCGGACGTCCTCGTCGCCGACGACGACCCGCTGCGGATCATGTACACCTCCGGCACCGAGTCACGCCCCAAGGGCGTGCTGCTGTCGAGCCGGTCGCTCGTCGCGCAGTACGTCTCGTGCGTCATCGACGGCGGCATGAGCGCCGACGACGTCGAGGTGCACTCGCTGCCGCTGTACCACTGCGCCCAGCTGGACTGCTTCTTCTCCGTCGACGTCTACCTCGGCGCGACCAGCGTGATCCTGCCCGGCCCGGACCCCGCCGCGCTGCTCGCCGCCGTCGAACGGGAGCGCGCGACGAAGCTGTTCGCGCCGCCGACGGTGTGGATCTCCTTGCTGCGCCACGAAAACTTCGACCGGACCGACCTGTCCAGCTTGCGAAAGGGTTACTACGGCGCTTCGGCGATGCCGGTCGAGGTGCTGCGTGAGCTGCGCCGCCGCCTGCCCGACGTCGCGCTGTGGAACTTCTACGGCCAGACGGAGATGGCACCGCTGGCGACGATCCTGCGTCCCCACGAACAGCTCGACCGCGCCGGCTCGGCCGGACGGCCCTCGCTCAACGTCGAGACGCGCATCGTCGACGACCAGGACAACCCGGTGGCCCCGGGAGAGGTCGGCGAGATCGTGCACCGCAGCCCGCACGCCACCCTCGGCTACTACCGCGACGAGGCCAAGACCGCCGAAGCGTTCCGGGCCGGCTGGTTCCACTCCGGCGACCTCGGCGTCGTCGACGAAGACGGCTACCTGTCCGTCGTGGACCGCAAGAAGGACATGATCAAGACCGGCGGCGAAAACGTGGCGAGCCGCGAAGTCGAAGAGGCGCTGTACCTGCTCGACGGCGTTGCCGAGGTCGCCGTCTTCGGGATCGGCCATCCACACTGGATCGAAGCGGTGACGGCGGTCGTCGTGCCGCGCGACGGCGTGACCCTCGACGCTGCGCGAGTGATCGACCACGCAAAGGCACATCTCGCCGGTTACAAATGTCCCAAGTACGTCGTGTTCGCGGACCGCCTTCCCAAGAATCCCAGCGGAAAGATCGTCAAGCGCGAATTGCGGGAGCGACACAAAGGACTCGCGACCGAGAGCTGAGCCACCGAAAACTCCTTGCGTGGCACGGAAGACCGCGGATACCGTCGACGTCCCACCACCGCTTTCCGAGGAACGCGGGACGTGCGTCCCACCAGGGCCGACCGGCCCGGAAACGAGATACCCGAAAGCCATGGCGCGCGACGTCCGTCGGGTCTAGTAATGAGGCCGTTCCTCGTTCCCGAACCCCGGAAGGATGCTCTCGTGTCCGTTTTCCTCGCCGTCCTGCTCGCACTGGCCGCCGGGCTGCTCGTCGGCAGCCGCGTCCACAACGCGCGGGAGGCGCGCTCCAACTACTCCGCCTACCGGGCCCGCACCGCGAAGGGCTTCGGCGAGATGGTCCGGTCCACCGTGTCGGCCGCGGTGGCGGTGGTCGGCGCCCTCGTTCTGCTCTTCATCCTGCTGAACGTGCTTCAGCAGGCCTGACGCGGAACCCGACTCATGGCGGGTTGTTGCCGCCCCGGCGGCAGCGCACGCTTTCTCCTGGCCCCGACGGGCGGGGCCGGGAAAGGACTCCCCCCATGAGATCGAGGGTGCTTTCTGCTGCGCTCAGCGCCGCCGTGGGCCTGCTGGGCACAGTCGCCGTCGCCGCGCCGGCCCAAGCCGCCGCGGCCTGCGGCGACCAGGTCGTCGGCAACGGCGGGTTCGAGAGCGGCACCGCCCCGTGGACCCAGAGCAGTGGCGTGATCTCCGCCGCCACCGCCGCGGAACCCGCGCACGGCGGGACGATGGACGCCTGGCTGGACGGCTACGGCAGCACGCACACCGACACCCTGTCCCAGGCGCTGACGCTCCCCGCAGGCTGCGCTTCGGCGACGCTGTCGTGGTGGGCGCACGTCGACACCAAGGAGACGACGACCGGCACCGCCTACGACAAGCTGGTGGTGCAGGCGGGCTCCGACACCCTCGCGAGCTACTCGAACCTCGACCAGAACACCGGGTACGTCCAGCGCACCGTCGACGTGTCGCGGTACCTGGGCCAGACCGTGACGCTCAAGATCACCGGTACCGAGGACTCGAGCCTCGCGACCGACTTCCTCCTCGACGACTTCTCGCTGACCACGACCGGGACGAGCAACCCGCAGTCGCCGGTCGTGACCTCGCCGGGCGCCCAGTCGAGCGCCGTCGGCCAGGCCGTGTCGCTGCAGGTCCAGGCCACCGACCCGCAGAACGACGCGCTGACCTGGACCGCGACCGGCCTGCCCGCCGGGCTGGCGATCGGCGCGAGCACCGGCAAGATCACCGGCACGCCGACCACCGCCGGGACGTCCTCGGTGACCGTCACGGCGAAGGACCCGGCCGGCAACAGCGGCAGCGCCACCTTCGCGTGGACGGTCACGGCCGCGCCCGCGGACTCCACGCGCACGCCGATCAACCCGGCGTACACGGTGAACCTCACCTCGGACACCGCCGGCACCACCTGGACCGGGCACCAGAGCGTGAGCTTCACCAACGGCTCGGCGACCGCGCTGCCCGAGGTCTACCTGCGGCTTTGGGACAACTACCACGGCAGCTGCCCGACGACGCCGATCACGGTCACGAACGTCACCGGCGGCACCGCGTCCGCGCTCAGCGTCAACTGCACCGCCATGAAGATCACCCTCCCGAGCCCGCTGGCCCAGGGCCAGTCGGCGACCATCGGGTTCGACCTGAGCATCGTCGTGCCCAGCGGCGCCGACCGGTTCGGCCACGACGGCGCGTACAGCATGATCGGCAACGCGCTGCCGGTGCTCGCGGTCCGCGACGGCGCGGGCTGGCACCTCGACCCGTACACCAACAACGGCGAGTCGTTCTACACCGTGATCAGCGACTTCGACGTCACCCTGGTGCACCCGACGTCGCTGCTGACCCCGGCCACCGGCACGTCGACCGAGACGACCAGCGGCAGCACGACGACCACCCACGCGACCGCGGCGAAGGTCCGTGACTTCGCGTGGGCCGCCGGGCCGTTCGCGAAGATCACCACGACGTCCGGCAAGGGCGTGCGGGTCAACGTCTACTCGGTCAGCGGGATCTCCACGAGCAGCGCGAACCAGATGCTGAGCCTGGCCGCCGACTCCATCGACGTCCACTCGGGCCGCTTCGGCGACTACCCGTACGGCGAGGTGGACGTGGTGCTGGACAACAACTTCTGGTTCGGCGGCATGGAGTACCCGGGCTTCGTGATGGACCTCGTCTCGACCACGGCGCTCCCGCACGAGCTGGCGCACCAGTGGTTCTACGGGATCGTCGGCGACGACGAGTACAACTCCCCGTGGCTCGACGAGAGCTTCACCGACTACGCCACCGACCTCTACCGCGGGGTCACCGGCAGCGGCTGCGGCATCACGTGGCAGTCGAGCGCGGAGAAGCTGACCAACTCGATGGCCTACTGGGACGCGCATTCGTCCCGGTACTCGACCGTGGTCTACAACTACGGCAAGTGCACGCTGCACGACCTGCGGCGGCTGATCGGCGACACGGCGATGGCGAACCTGCTGAAGTCGTACGCCCAGTCGCACTGGTACGGCGTGTCCACCACGGCCGAGTTCAAGGCCGCGGCGCAGGCGGCGGCCGGATCGACCGACCTGACGTCGTTCTGGGCGTCGCACCGCGTGGAGGGCTGAAAATCGAGTGGCCGTTCCCCGTCCGTGTCCGGCACCGTGAGGGCATGGACGGGGAACGGCTCTTCTGCGACACCGCGCTGGCCGCGCGGATCGAACGCGCCGAAGCGCGGCTGATCGCCGAGAGCAGCGACGCCGCCCGGGTGCGGCGCGGCGACACCGTCGGGTTCGCGCGGCCGCTCGCCGGCGGTGTCGCGAGCTTCGCCGAAGCGGACTCGCCGTTCACCAAGATCGCCGGGCTGGGCTTCGCCGGCCTGCCGGACGCGCTCGACGAGGTCGAAGCCGCGTTCGCCCAGCTGGGCGCGCCGGTGCAGGTCGAGCTGTGCCAGCTCGCCGACCCCGCGCTGGGCGGGTTCTTCACCGGGCGCGGGTACCGCCTGGAGTCGTTCGAGAACGTGCTCGGCCGCCGGGTCACCGACACCGACCCCGCCGCGGATGTCCGGCTCGTCCGCGACGACGAACTGGAGCGGTGGCTGGCCGAGGTCGCCGACGCGTTCGCGGTCGCCGACACCGAGGGCCTGCCGTCCCACGAAGACTTCCCCCGGCAGACCGTCATCGACGCGATGCGGGACATGGCCGGGGTGGCGCGGTACGCCGCGTGGCGGGACGGCGAGTTCGCGGGCGGCGCGAGTTTCCGCGTCACCGACGGGATCGCGCAGTTCACCGGCGCGGCGACGGTGCCGGCGCACCGCCGTCGCGGGGTGCAGACAGCGTTGCTGCGGACGCGCTTGGCGGCGGCCGCCGCGGCCGGGTGCGACATCGCCGTCGTCACCACGCAGCCGGGGTCGAAGTCGCAGGAGAACGTGCAACGGCAGGGCTTCGACCTGCTCTACGCCCGGGCGATCCTGGTGAAGGGGACCTCGGCGACGAGCTCCTCCGGCGCCGACAGCCGCCAGGCCTCGTAGAGGAGCTCGGCCAGCTCGTCGGCGTCGATGCCGTCGAGGTACACCACGACCCAGCCGAAGCCGCCCGCGGTGAACTGGACCTCGAAGACGTCCGGCCGCTCGGCCACCAGCGCGAGCTGTTCGGAGATCGTCTGCTTCAGCCCGACGGTCCGCGTCCGCGGCCAGAAGTAGCCGAACCGCTTGCCCCGGACGCCGAACGACGAGTAGTCGCGCGCTTCGGACCGCTGGACCTCCACCAGTTCGCCCAGCACCCGCTCGAATTCCTCGACCCGCACCGTCACCGCCGCTCCCCTGTGTCTGCGACAGCCACCGTAGCGCGCCGGTACCGTGCGGGACATGACCGATCCCGTCGCCCGGTTGACCGGGCACGCCGTCACCGAGTGGCGCCCGATGTCCGGGGATCTTCGCGAAGCCGTCCTCGACGACGGCCGTGTGGTCGTGGTCAAGCGCGGGCACGCGCCGGGCGCGACCACGGCCGAGGCGGCGGGCCTGCGCTGGCTGGCCGCCGCGGACGCCGTCGCGGTGCCGTCGGTGGCCGGCCACGACGAGAAGTGGCTGGTGGTCGACCGCGTCCTCACGGGGCGCTCTTCGGCGGCGGCGGCCGAACGGCTCGGGCGCGGGCTGGCGCGCCTGCACGCGGCGGGGGCGCCGGCGTTCGGCGCGCCTCCCCCGGGCGGGCTCGCCGACGCGTGGATCGGCCTGGCGCCGATGCGCTGCGTTCCCGGGGAGGACTGGGCTTCCTGGTACGCGTCGGATCGCGTGCTGCCCTACGTCCGGCGGGCGGTCGACGCCGGGACGTTCGACGCGGCGGAGGCGACCCTGTTCGAGCGCGCCTGCGGCCGGATCCCGGCGTCGGCCGAACCGCCGGCGCGGCTGCACGGCGACCTCTGGACCGGCAACGTCCTGTGGGACGGCCGCGAAGCGTGGCTGATCGACCCGGCCGCCCACGGCGGGCACCGCGAGACGGACCTGGCGATGCTGCACCTGTTCGGCTGCCCGCACCTCGACCGCGTCCTGGGCGCGTACGAGGAGATCGCGCCCCTGGCCGAGGGCTGGGCCGGGCGGATCGGGCTGCACCAGCTGTTCCCGCTGCTCGTGCACACCGTCCTGTTCGGACGGTCGTACGCCGGGCAGGCGGTGGCCGCGGCCAAAACGCTCGGCTGACGCGGCCGGTCGCCGCGCTGACCGGCCGCGGACGAGGTCAGCAGTGATCGAGCATGCCGGTCAGCGCCGTCTTTTCGGGGACGGTGATGGTGAGGCCGTAGCTGCTCTTGACCACGATCCAGTCGGTGGCGTAGGTGCACCAGTAGGAGACCAGCGGCGGTTTCCACTGGTCCGGCGCCTTGTCGCTCTTCTGCTCGTTGAGGTTGTCGGTGACCGCGTGCAGCTGCGGGCGGACCAGGTCGTTCGCGAACTGCTCGCGGCGTTCCTGGGTCCACGACTTCGCGCCGCTCACCCAGGCCTGGCCGAGCGGCACCATGTGGTCGATGTCCACGTCGGACGCTTTCCGCCAGGTCTCGCCGTCGTACGGGCTGACCCAGGTGCCGGACTTCGGGGCGCAGTCGGCGTTCGTGGTGACGTCCTTGCCGTCGCGCTTGAGGACCTGCTCGCGGGTGTCGCAGGCGCCGTCGACCTTGTCCCAGTGCGGGAACTTCTCGCGGCTGTAGCCGTCCATGGTGCCGCGCACGGCGACCTGCAGTTTCGCCAGCTCGGCCCGCGCCTCGGTGGGCGCGACCGGCGGCGCGGCGGCGGTCCCGGTGGCCGGCGAACCGGACGCCAGCCCGTCGGGCACCTTGCAGCCGGTGAGGGACGCGCCCGTGAGGACGGCCAGCAGGACGAGCGCTCGGGTGCGCGGCATCGTGAACCCCTTTCACGTCTACCGGGAGGTGCCCAGACGGCGTGCCGGGGAAACGGTGCAGTTGGCGTAGTTGGCGCGAAATGATCGTGGCAGCTAGGAACCGTGGAAGACCTGCGCGACGAACACGGCGGCGAGCACGCCCAGGGTGACGAGCACGGTCAGCACGAAGACCAGGCCCCACGGCACCTGCCGGATCGGCCGCGGCCGGGGAAAGACGGCCCGGCCTCGCGAAACGGGGATCGGCGGGCCGGGATCGTCGTCGGGCGCGGGGATCGGCGGATCGGGCGGCACGGGCACGACGGCGGGCAGTTCGGGCAGCCGCGAGAGCGTCGGGAGGCGGGCCGGGAAGCCGTCGGCGAGCAGCGCCGCGCGGGGCGGGGCGAGGTGGGCGAGGGAGAGGGCGTAGCAGGCGTCGAGGACGTCGTCCGCCGACCAGACGGTCCGCCACCGGTTGTGCTGCCCGATGATCCGCCGGAGCCCACGGGGGTCGGCGAGCACGACGGCCACACCGGGGAAGGAATCGGCTTCGTGCCAGGGCGGGGCCGGCTCGCGTTCGCCCGGGTCCGGCTCGCGCCAGACCGAGTCCGGCCGGTCCCCGTCCCAGTCCGGCTCGTGCCAAGCCCGGTCCGGCTTCGACTCGCCCAGGAAGGGCTCACGCCAGGCAGAATCCGGCTCGCCCGGGCCGGGCTCACGCCAAGCCCGGCCCGGCTCGGCCGGGACTTGCTCACTCCGGACCGGGTCCGCCGGTTCCGGCGCACGGCCTCCGGTCTCCGCCGCTCCCCCGCGCGGACGGGACTCCGCCAGCGGATCGCGCGGCTGCGGCACCATCGCCGGCTCGGGCCGGTCCGCCCACTGCTCACTCGCGGGGACCGGCGGGACGACCGCGACCAGCCCGGTCACGTACTGCCCGCCGTCATGGGCGGCCAGCGCCCCCTTCGCCGCCGCCACCCCCGCCCCGGCTCGCTCCCCCGGGCCGGGCGATACCCCCGCCCCCGGCGAATGCGCCGCGATCACCACCACCCCCGACCGGGTGAACACCAGCGCGTCGACGGACCTGGGCCCGAGCCGGCTCGGCAGCGTGATCCCGGTCAGCGCCAGCCCCGTCAGGTGATCCGGTCCCGGGCCCCAGGAAGACAGCAGGCCCACGAGGTGCTCCGCCGCGGCGGGCAGGCGCGCCGCGTCACCGGTGCGCTGGAAGGCCACGAGCACCGCCGGTCACTCCTCCCACGAGACAGCTCCCTCGACGGTAGGAGCCAGACCCGCCGCCGCCCCAGCAGCCGAACGAGTGGTCGAATGCCACCGTGCGTAGCCGGGGCATGCTGGAGCGCCATCCACACCACGAGGGAGCACCGATGCCCCGACCCGCCTACCAGGGCCGCGCACTCGACGTCGACCGGCCGTTCTACCGGCGGCTCGCCGAGGAGCCCGGCCGGGAACTCGTCGACGCGTTCGAGATCCCGATCCGCTCGGGCCGCGCCTGGCGGGTCCCGCGCGGCCACCTCTGCCGCCTGCGGACCGTCGAGGGCCCGCAGGTCGGCGATCTCAACCTGTGGAACGCCGACGACCCCCGCGAACGCTTCTGGGCCGCGCGCACCCGCCAGCTCCAGCGCGCCCACGTCAGCACCTTCGACCGGCTCTGGTCCACCCTCCCCTTCCTCCGCCCGCTCGCGACGATCACCGCGGACACCCTCGAGGACCACGGCGTGGACGAGGACGGCGGCCGCGTGCACGACCTGCTCGGCACCCGCTGCGACCCGTACGTCAACCGGATGCTCACCGGCGAGGACTTCGACTTCCACTGCCACTCGAACCTCGTGCGCGCGGTCGCGCCGTTCGGGCTGACCGAGTTCGACGTCCACGACGTCCTGAACGTCTTCCAGTGCACCGGCCTCGACGACGAGGACCGGTACTTCATGCAGGCCTGCCCCGCGCGCCCGGGCGACCACTTCGAGTTCTTCGCCGAGCTCGACCTGCTGTGCGCGCTGTCCACCTGCCCGGGCGGCGACCTCTCGATCCCCCTGTGGGGGCCCGGCGCCCGCGACCCGATCGACGTCTGCCACCCGATCGGCGTCGAGGTCTTCGAACCCCGGGCAGGCCTGCTCGACGGGTGGCGCCCGCCGGAGCGCGCGGCCTACCGGGGCCTGCACGGGGTCCGGCTACCGGAGTGGGGCGCTCCGCTCTGACCCTTGTCCCGCAACGGAAAGCGAGGAAGAGGTTCTCCCCGCGCCGGGTCCGTGTGATGATGGAGGCCCGGGGACACCGATCGGCTCGACGAGGAGTGCGAGTGGACCTGCGGACCGAGATCGCGCAGTCGTGGCGGCGGGCGGAGCTTTCCGGGCTCTCGCCGGCCTCGTCCGTCGAGCGGCTGGACGTCGCCGACGTCGACCGCCGGAGCCGGCTGCTGCGGGCCGCCTCGCCGGTGCTGGACGAGCTCGCCCGGCAGCTGGCCGGCACGCGGTTCTGCGTCGTGCTCGCCGACGACGAGTGCCGGATCGTGGCCCGGCGGTTCTCCGAGCGGTCGGTCGAGCTCGCGCTGGAGAACATCAGCGCGGTGCCCGGCTGCCAGTTCCTGGAAGAGCGCACCGGGACGAACTCCCTCGCGACGCCGTTCGAGACCCGCCGCGGCGTCTCCGTCGACGGCGACGAGCACTTCCTCGAAGCGATGAAGCAGTTCACCTGCTACGGCCACCCGGTGGTGCACCCGACGACGCGGCGGCTGGCCGGCGTCCTCGACATCACCGGCCCCGCGGGCGACGCGAACCCGCTGCTCGGGCCGTTCCTGCGGCGCGCGGTCGCCGACATCGAACGGCGGCTGCTCGACGGCGCGAAGCTCGCCGAGCAGCAGCTGCTGGCCGCGTTCCAGTCCGTGCAGCACCGGGCGTGCGCGGTGCTCGCGCTCGGCCAGGACGTCGTGCTCGCGAACACCGCGGCGACCGAGCTGGTCGACACCGCCGACCACCGGCTGCTGCGCGAGCTGGGCCGCACGCAGCGCGGCCTCGGCCGGCTCCGGCTGACGTCGGGCACGCCGGTCGAGGTGCGCGTCGAAGCGGTGTCGGCAAGCGCCGGGCTGCTGTTCGAGCTGGCGCCGGTGCGGACGTCGAGCCCGGTCGTGTCGCGGCCGCGAAGCTCGCGTGGTCTCTTCCCCGCGCCGGTCGACGAGCGGCTCCGGAGTGCGGGGCGCGCCCGGCGGCGCGTGCTGGTCTCCGGCGAGCCGGGGGCCGGCCGCAGCACGGCGGCCCGCGTCGTGGCCGGGGACGAGCCCCTGCACGAGTTCGACGTTTCCGACGTCGTCGCCGGCGAGGCCGAGTGGTGCGCGCGGGTGGAAGCGGCGGCTTCGGCGCGCGGCCTGCTGGTGATCGACGGCATCCAGCTGCTGCCGCCACTGGCGGCGGTCCGCCTGGCCCGGCTGCTGGACACGACGACGGCGTGGTTCGCGCTGCTCAGCGGCCCGCCGTCGGAACTGCACGGCGAGCAGGCGACGCTGGCGGCGCGCATGCACCGGCGGATCGAGCTGCCGCCGTTGCGCGAGCGCCGCGACGAGATCCCGGCGATCGCCCGGACCCTGTTGCGCGGCTTCAGCGACTCGCTCCGGCTGACCCCGGGGGCGCTGGAGCTGCTGGGGTCCCAGCAGTGGCCGGGCAACCTGCGCGAACTCGCGGGAGTCCTGGCCGGCGCGGCCGACCGCCGCTCGGCCGGCGACCTCACGGCCGAGGACGTGGCGCCGGGCTGTACGGAGACGGCCCCGGGCGCGGCGCTCAGCGGCTGGGAACAGGCCGAATACGACGTGATCGTCCGGACGCTGCGCGCGTGCGACGGCAACAAGGTGCGGGCGGCCAAGCAGCTCGGCATCAGCCGCTCGACGCTCTACAACCGGATGCGCGCCCTCCGGGTCCGCTGACACCCGCCGGGAACGCGGTCGTGAGTGGTAATTCGGGTTAGAACCCGAATTACCACTCACGACCCGCGGGCCTCCGGTGTCCGGGATTTGGACACTCCGCCCTCTCCCCCGCTCCACACAATCGAGGCACGGAAGGTGCACCGCCGCACGTGGAGGAGAACGCCGTGAAGACCAAGGCAGCCGTACTGTTCGATGCCGGGAAGCCGTTCGAGATCATGGAGCTGGACCTCGACGGCCCGGGTCCCGGCGAGGTGCTCATCAAGTACACCGCCGCCGGGCTGTGCCACTCGGACCTGCACCTGATCGACAACGACCTCGTGCCGCGCTTCCCGATCATCGGCGGCCACGAGGGCGCCGGGATCATCGAGGACGTCGGCCCGGGCGTGACCAAGGTGCAGCCCGGTGACCACGTCGTCTGCAGCTTCATCCCGAACTGCGGCACCTGCCGCTACTGCTCCACCGGCCGCCAGAACCTGTGCGACATGGGCGCCACCATCCTCGACGGCCACATGCCGGACGGGACCTTCCGGTTCCACGGCGGCGGGCAGGACTTCGGCGCGATGTGCATGCTCGGCACGTTCTCCGAACGGGCCACCATCTCGCAGCACTCGGTCGTCAAGGTCGACGACTGGCTGCCGCTGGAGACCGCCGTGCTGGTCGGCTGCGGCGTCCCGACCGGCTGGGCCACCGCCAACTACGCGGGCGGGGTCCGGGCCGGCGACACCACCGTCGTCTACGGCATCGGCGGCATCGGCATCAACGCCGTGCAGGGCGCGGCGCACGCCGGCGCGAAGTACGTCGTCGCGGTCGACCCCGTCGAGTTCAAGCGGGAGGCGGCGCTCAAGTTCGGCGCCACGCACGCGTTCGCCACCGCGGCCGAGGCCGCGGAGAAGGTCAACGAACTGACCTGGGGCCAACTGGCCGACCAGGCGCTCATCACCGTCGGCACGGTCGAGGAAGACATCGTCAGCGAGGCGTTCAACGTCGTCGGCAAGGGCGGCACGGTCGTCATCACCGGCCTCGCCAACCCCGAGAAGCTCACCGTGCACGTCTCCGGTGGGGTCATGACACTGTTCGAGAAGACGATCAAGGGCACGCTCTTCGGCTCGGCGAACCCGCAGTACGACATCGTCCGCCTGCTGCGGCTCTACGACGCCGGCAAGCTCAAGCTCGACGAGCTGGTGACCCGCAAGTACACCCTCGATCAGGTCAACGAGGGCTACCAGGACCTGCGCGACGGCAAGAACATCCGCGGCGTCATCGTCCACTCCGCATAGCCGGTGCTCCGAAGTCCACAATGGACCTCGACATCGCGTACCGGCTGAACCCGCTGGTGGCGTTGCGCCCCGAGTCGTTCGGGGCGCTCGCCTACCACGCGGGTAACCGGGAGCTGTCCTACCTGACCTGCCCGGAGCTGGTGCGGTTCGTCCGCGCACTGGCGATGCACGGCTCCCTCCGCGACGCGCTCGACGCCGCGGAGCTGGGCGGCACCCGCCGGGCGCGGATCCTCGCGGCCCTGGAAGCCCTGGCCGACACCGGTGTCATCGTCGCCGACCCCTAGGGCCGCGGCGCGTTGCGCAGGTTGGTGCGCGCCAGGTCGACCATCTTGCCGACGCCGCCGTTGAGCACCGTCTTCGTCGCGCCGAGGGCGAACCCGCGCACCATCTCGCCGGTGATCCGCGGCGGGATCGACAGCGCGTTCGGGTCGGTCACCACCTCGACCACCGCCGGGCCGGGGTGGGCGAACGCCTTCTCCAGCGCGCCGCGGACGTCGGCCGGATCCTCGACGCGGGCCGAGTGGATCCCGCACGCGGCGGCGATCGCCGCGAAGTCGACCGGCGGGTGGTCGGTGCCGAAGTCCGGGAGCCCGTCGACGAGCATCTCCAGCTTCACCATGCCGAGCGTGGCGTTGTTGAACACCACGACCTTCACCGGGACGTCGTAGGCGGGCAGCGTCAGCAGGTCGCCCATCAGCATCGCGAGCCCGCCGTCGCCCGAGAGCGACACGACCTGGCGGCCCGGCTGCGCGAGCTGCGCGCCGATCGCGTGCGGCAGGGCGTTCGCCATGCTGCCGTGCCGGAACGAGCCGAGCACGCGGCGGCGGCCGTTCGGCGTCAGGTAACGCGCGGCCCAGACGTTGCCCATGCCGGTGTCGACGGTGAACACGGCGTCGTCCGCGGCGACCTCGTCGAGCACCGAGGCGACGTACTCGGGGTGGATCGGCCGCCGGTGCTCGATCTTCGTCGTGTACGCGCCGACCACCTTCTCCAGCTTCCGCACGTGCTCACGCAGCATCCGGTCGAGGAACGCCCGGTCGGTGCGAGGACGCAGCAGCGGGAGAAGGGCCCGCAGCGTCTCCTTGACGTCGCCGTGCACGGCCAGCTCCAGCGGTGTCCGCCGGCCGAGGCGCGAAGCGTCGTGGTCGATCTGGATCGTGCGGGCCTGCGGGAGGAACTTGTCGTACGGGAAGTCCGTGCCCAGCAACAGGATCCGGTCGGCCTCGTGCATCGCGTCGTAGCAGGCGCCGTAGCCGAGCAGGCCGCTCATGCCGACGTCGAACGGGTTGTCGTACTGGATCCACTCCTTGCCGCCGAGCGAGTGCCCGACCGGCGCGGCGAGCTTGCCCGCCAGCGCCATGACCTCCTCGTGTGCGCCGCGGACGCCCGCGCCGGCGAAGAGCATCACCTTTTCGCCCGAGTTCAGCAGGTCCGCGAGCTCTTGGACGGTCTCCGGAGAGGGCACCGCGGGCGACGGCGTCACCAGCGGGAGGCGCTCGGTCAGCGGACCGGTGGCCTTGCGGTCGGCGAGGTCGCCGGGGATGGTCAGCACCGCGACGCCGCCCTTGCCGACGGCGGCCTGGGTCGCGATCCGCAGGAGCCGCGGCAGCTGCGCGGGGTCCGCCACGACCTCGCTGAAGTAACTGCACTCGGCGAAGAGCCGGTCCGGGTGCGTCTCCTGGAAGAAGCCGGTGCCGATCTGGTTCGACGGGATGTGCGACGCGATCGCGAGCACCGGTGCGCCCGAGCGATGGGCGTCGAAGAGGCCGTTGATCAGGTGCAGGTTGCCCGGCCCGCAGCTGCCCGCGCACACCGCGAGCTTGCCGGTGACCTGCGCTTCGGCCGCCGCGGCGAAGGCGGCCGTCTCCTCGTGGCGGACGTGCACCCACTCGATGCCGTCGGTGCGGCGGACCGCGTCGACGATCGGGTTGAGGCTGTCGCCGACGATGCCGTAGATGCGTTCGACCCCCGCGTCACGCAGGGTCCTGACCAGCTGTTCCGCCACGGTTGCCATACCTCCAGCGTGGCCCGTGCCGACCGATGCGTCCAATGCCTGATTGGATGAAAATCCATACACTGGACGCATGGACGTCCAGACGCTGCGGCTCTTCCGCGCGGTCGCCGGCGGCGCGACCGTCACGGAGACCGCGGCCGGCGCGCACCTGACCCAGCCGGCCCTCTCCCGCGCCCTGCGACGGCTGGAGCACGAGGCGGGTGCCGAACTGTTCCGCCGGTCCGGGCGCATGCTGCGGCTGACCCCCGCCGGGCACGCGTTCAAGCGGCACGTCGACGTCGTGCTCGACCAGCTCGACCAGGGCCTGCGCGAGGTCGGCGAGATCGTCGCGCCGGGCACCGGGGTCGTCCCGCTGGCCTTCCTGCACACGTTCGGCACGTGGCTGGTGCCGTCGGTGCTGCGCGGATTCCTGCGCGAGCACCCCGGTGCCCGGTTCGAGCTGCGGCAGCACGGCGAAGCCGGGCTCGAGGCGGAACTGCTCGACGGCACCGCCGACCTCGTCATCACCAGTGGCGACCCGGGACACCCGCAACTGCACTGGGAACGCCTGCTCGTCGAGCCGCTGCGGCTCGCCGTCCCACCGCACCACCGGCTCTCCGGGCGCCGGCGGGTCCGGCTCGCCGACCTCGCGGACGAGACGTTCATCCTGCTGCGCCCGGGGTACGCGCTGCGCGAAACGACCGAGCGCCTGTGCGCCGAAGCCGGGTTCGCGCCGCGCATCGGGTTCGAGGGCGACGAGGTCGAGACGCTGCGCGGCCTCGTCACCGCCGGGCTCGGCGTGTCCGTGCTGCCACTGCCGCACACGGCCGCCTTCCCGGCACCGCACCTCGAACTGACCGATGTGGACGCTGCCCGCGACATCGGGCTGGCGTGGGCGGCCGGGCGGCCCCTCCCGCCGCTGAGCGAAACCTTCCGGCGGCACGTCCTCGCCACCGCCGACTTCGACCGTCCACAAGGGACTGTGCCGGAATCGTGAGAATGGCCTTACGACCACGCATCGTGACCGCCGATGTGCGAGGGTGGAAGCATGGTCGCCGCGCTGAGATCCTTCCTGACGTCCTGGACCTCCGTCACCCCGGTGCTCGCCGTGGTCGTGCTGGCGCTGGCCTGGGGCCGTGACCTCGGCCCGGTCTTCGTGGCCCTCGTCGCGATCGCGCTCGGCGCGACGGTGCTCGCCGCGGTGCACCACGCGGAGGTCGTCGCGCACCGCGTCGGCGAGCCGTTCGGGTCGCTCGTGCTCGCGGTCGCGGTCACCGTCATCGAGGTCGCGCTGATCGTCACCATGATGGTCTCCGGCGGGCCGGAGGCCGGTTCGCTCGCCCGGGACACCGTGTTCGCCGCGGTGATGATCACGACCAACGGCATCGTCGGCATCTCACTGCTCGTCGGTGCGCGCCGCTACGGATCGACGCTGTTCAACCCCGAAGGCAGCGGCGCCGCGCTGGCCACGGTCGCGACCCTGGCCGCGTTGAGCCTCGTGCTGCCGACGTTCACCTCGAGCACCCCCGGTCCGGCGTTCTCCCCGGCGCAGCTGACCTTCGCCGCGCTCGCGTCCCTGGTGCTGTACGGGACGTTCGTGCTGACGCAGACCGTCCGCCACCGCGACTTCTTCCTCCCGGTGGCCGCCGACGGCGAGGTCAAGGAGGACGACCACGCCGACCCGCCGACGAACCGGGCCGCGCTGGGCAGCCTCGCGCTGCTGCTGGTGGCACTGGTCGCGGTGGTCGGGCTGGCGAAGGTCGAATCGCCGGCGATCGAGGCGGGCGTGCGCGCCGCCGGGTTCCCGCAGTCGTTCGTGGGTGTCGTGATCGCGTTGCTGGTGCTGCTGCCCGAGACGCTGGCGGCCACGCGCGCGGCCCAGCGCGACCGGATGCAGATCAGCCTCAACCTCGCCTACGGCTCGGCGATCGCGAGCATCGGCCTGACCATCCCGGCGATCGCGCTGGCGTCGGTGTGGCTGCCGAGCGAGCTGCTGCTCGGCCTCGGCTCGACGCAGATCGTGCTGCTGGCGCTGACGGTCGTGGTGAGCGTCCTGACGGTCGTCCCCGGCCGCGCGACCCGCCTGCAGGGCGGCGTGCACCTGGTGCTGCTGGCCGGGTTCCTGGTGCTGGCCGTCAACCCCTGAGCCGTGTCGCCCCTCCAATCACGCATGATGCCCCTCTGATCACCCGTGCTGCCCCGCCCATCCCAGGTGATGCCTCTCCGGACACGGCCGGAGCCCGGTCCGGCTTAGTGGGTGCTGCATCGCGCCGGGGCGGAGAAGCATCGCCAAGGTGGCGTCGGGTGCAGCGGACCTGGATCTGCCGAGGGTCGCGGTGGCTAGACCGACGACAGGAATGAGTCATTCATGTCGTCGGACGAGGTGAATGAGTCATTCACTACATCGCGGCCGGGACTGCCCGGGCCGGGCTCTCATGACGCAGGTTCCAGCCGCCCCGAACGGCAAACACCTTGCAGCGCGTGACTCACGGGGCATCACGCGTGACTGGCGGGTCGACACGATGGCGGAAGCCTCGCTTTCCCGCGAAAGCGGCGGCTCATCTTCCGCCCGTGACCTCGATGCCCACCACGCACGTGTCGTCGTCGGTGTCCGCCGTGCTGTAGGTCAACAGGGTGTCCAGCTGGTTCTCCAGCCCGCCGTCGTGACCCTTCACCAGGCTCACCAGGCGGGACACCGTCTCCTGCACCGGGCGGTCGCGGCGTTCGATCAGGCCGTCGGTGTAGATCAGCAGGATGTCGCCCTCGTCGAGCTGGATCTCCTCCTCCTGGTACGCCACGTCCCGGACCGCGCCCAGCAGCGAACCGCGCAGCAGCGGCAGCGTCGTCGCGCCGCCATCGCGGTGGCGGACGATCGGGGGCAGGTGCCCGGCGCGCGCCCAGCGGAGCTTGCGGGTCGCCGGGTCGTACACCGCCGCCACCGCGGTCGCCGTCACGTGGTCGGTCAGGTGGTAGGCCACCAGGTTCAGCCACGTGAGCAGCTGCGCCGGCCCGGCGCCGGTCGCCGCCAGGCCGCGCAGGGCGTTGCGCAGGCTCACCATCCCGGTGGCCGCGTCGATGCCGTGCCCGGCGACGTCGCCGACGCACAGCAGCACCTCGCCGGTCGGCAGCGCGACCGCGTCGTACCAGTCGCCGCCGACCAGGTGCTCCTTCTCCGCGGGCCGGTAGCGGACCGCGGCGCGCAGGCCCGGCATGTCGATCGGCCCCTTGGCCGGCGGCATGATCGCGTGCTGCAGCTGCAGCGCGAGCCGGTTGCGCTCGATCGCCTCCTGCTCGGTTTCCGCCAGCCTGTCGCGCGTCGCGGCCAGCGCCACCTCGGTCCAGTGCTGCGCCGAGACGTCCTGGTAGGCCCCGCGGACCGCGACGAGCTCGCCGCGGCCGTCCACGACCGGCTCGGCGACGACCCGGATGTGCCGGGCGACGCCGTCGGAACGCTGCAGCCGGAACGCCGTCGACGACGGGCGCCGGTGGTGCAGCACCGCGCGCAGGAACCGGCCGATCGTCTGCGCGTCGTCCGGGTGCGCGTGCGCGGCCAGCTCGTTCAGCGACAGCGGCGTCGCGGTCGGCGGCAGGCCGTACAACGCGAACAGCTCGGTGTTCCAGGTGATCGCCCCGGTCACGACGTTCTCTTCGAAGCCGCCGATGCGACCGAGCCGCTGGGCGTGCTGCAGCAGCACGGCGAGCTTGGCCGCGTCGTCCTGGATGCGCAGGATCAGCAGCACGTTGCCGGCGAACCGCGTCACGCTGATGTCGGTGAGGACGGTCAGCGGCACCTTGTCGACGAGGGTGGTGACGGTCATGCTGTCGGCGCGGAACGGCTCGCCGGTGGCGTAGACCCGCTGGATCATGTCCAGCAGGCCGCTCTCCTCGGCCGCGAGCGGGTAGGTCTCCAGCAGCCGCGTGCCGATGATCCGGCTGCGCGGGCGCCCGCCGGGGTCGGCGAACCGGACGTTGGCGTGGTGGATGCGGAAGTCGGTCAGCCGGCCGCCGTCGAGGCACGGCGACAGCAGCAACGCCGGGTCGTGCAGCCCGTCGACAAAGTCCACCAGCTCGCCGAGGAAGTCCCCCGAACCGCCCGCGGCCACCGGGGCGATCACGCCGTCCCAGGTGTCGAGCGTGTGCGCACAAAGCTCGGCCAGGGCCTCGAGCTGCCGGCGCAGACGCCCGGGCTCGGCGGGCAGCGCGTCCGGCCAGCACATCTCGACGACGCCGATGATCCGGCCGCCGGTGCCGGTGGGCACGGCGACGCGGCCACCCTCGGCGAGGGTGTGCTGCCCGATCGACGGCAGCCCGGCGCCGGACAGCGTCGGGTGCCAGACCATGTCGCGTTCGAGCAGCGCGCTGCGGGCCGGAGTCGCGACGCCGGGTGGGACGTAGCGCCAGCGCGCCGCCTCCTCGGCCGAGAACCCGGCCGAACCGGCGAGCGTCAGCGACCCGTCGGGCCCGGCGAGCCACACGGCGACCGCGGTCGCGCCGAGCGGCCGCAGTGCATGCTCCAAAATGGACTCCGCGACGCGCTGGGTGTCCCCGGCCGCGAGCACGCCGCTTTCGGCGGTGCGCAGCCGCACCGCGACGGAATCCTCGCCCTCGGCGCGGGCCAGGAACTCCTGCGTCACCTCGGTGATCCGGTCCTCGGCGGCTTCGCCGACGACGTCCGCGGCGAACTCCAGCGGCGTCAGCCCCGCGCGCTGCGCCAGCGTTTCCAGCTGCCGGGCGGCGTCGGCCGGCGTGCAGTGCAGCCGTTCCATCAGGACGCCCTTGGCGAGCTCGATCAGCGCGCGGCCGTCGGCGACGGCGTGGGCGTGGTCGACCTCGCCGCGCAGGCGGGCGACGGTGTCGGCGAGCCGGGCCAGGTTGGCGGACACCTGCGCCGCCGGCAGCGGGACGACCGGCTCTTCGGTGGTCAAGCTCTCGTCGCCGGTCACGCCGTCACGTGCCGCTTGATGCGGGCGATGAGATCGTCCGCGTCCACCGGCTTGGTCACGTAGTCGGTGGCCCCCGACGCGAGGCTCTTCTCCCGGTCGCCCGGCATCGCCTTCGCCGTGACCGCGACGATCGGGATGCCGGCGTGCTCGGGCATCGCGCGGATCTTCGCCGTCGCGGTGTACCCGTCCATCTCCGGCATCATCACGTCCATCAGGATCAGGTCGATGCCGGGGTGCGCGGCGACGGTCTCGACGCCCTTGCGGCCGTCCTCGGCGTGCAGCACCTGCATCCCGTGCAGCTCCAGGATCCCGGTCAGCGCGAAGACGTTGCGCGGGTCGTCGTCGACGATCAGCACCGTGCGCCCGGCCAGGGTCGTGTCGACGTCGGCCGCCCGCACCGGCGCGGCCGGCTCGTCCGGGCGGACCAGCGGCAGCACCGCCCCGGGCTCCTCGGCCGACAGGTGCAGCGCGATCCGTTCGCGCAGCTCGTCGAGACCGGACAGCACCTCCAGCGACTGCACGTCCGCGCGGGACTGCACCAGCTGTTCCAGCTCGCTGTCGAGCCGGCGGCTGTTGTGCGCGAGCACCGGCACCATCCGCAGCGCGCTGTCGCCCTGCATCGCGTCGAGGAAGCCGAACGCCGTGCGGTCCGGCAGGTCCAGGTCCAGCACCACGCAGTGGTACGCGTCGGTGGCGAGCGCGGCCGCGGCCTCCTGCGTGCCGACCGCCGTCACGACTTCGACCTCGGCCGGCGAAATCCCCATGTCCCGGCCCTCGGCCAGGTCCGCGGCGGCGCTCTCGGCGACGAGCGTCAGCAGCCCGTGCTGGCGCTCTTCCACGACCAGCAGCCGCCGGTGGGTACGCGGCACCGACGCCGTGACGGCGGTCCCGGCGTCGCCGGCCGCGACGGCCGTGCCGGGGTGCTCGCCCGCCGGCAGCGTCGCGAAGTCCGGCCGCGCGACCGGCAGGGAGAACGTGAACGAACTGCCTTCACCGGGCGTGCTCTCGGCGGTGATGAACCCGCCGAGCAGCTGGGCGATCTCGCGGCTGATCGACAGGCCGAGCCCGGTGCCGCCGTACTTGCGGCTGGTGGTGCCGTCGGCCTGCTGGAACGCGCCGAAGATCGACTCCAGCTGGTGCTCGGCGATGCCGATGCCGGTGTCGGTCACCCGGAACGCGACCGCGGGCCCGTGCGCGCGCAGCGGCCGGGGCAGGTTCTCCGGGTCGACGGGCGCGATGTGCAGCTCGATCCCGCCGACCTCGGTGAACTTGACCGCGTTGGACAGCAGGTTGCGCAGCACCTGCCGCAGCCGGGAGTCGTCGGTGAGCAGCTCGGCGGGCGAACCGGGCGCCACGGTGATCCGGAAGTCGAGGGTGCGCTGCGACGTCATCGGCCGGAACGTCGCCTCGACGTAGTCCAGCAGGCCGCGCAGCGACACCTGCTCCGGCGTGACGTCCATCTTCCCGGCCTCGACCTTCGACAGGTCGAGGATGTCGTTGATCAGCTGCAGCAGGTCCGAGCCCGCGGAGTGGATGATGCCCGCGTACTCGACCTGCTTCGCGGTGAGGTTGCGGGTCGGGTTCTGCGCGAGCAGCTGGGCGAGGATCAGCAGGCTGTTGAGCGGGGTGCGCAGCTCGTGGCTCATGTTGGCCAGGAACTCCGACTTGTACTTCGACGCGATCGTCAGCTGCTGGGCGCGCGCCTCCAGCTCCTGGCGCGCCTGCTCGATCTCGAGGTTCTTCGTCTCGATGTCGCGGTTCTGCGTGACGAGCAGTGCCGCCTTCTCCTCCAGCTCGGCGTTGGACGACTGGAGCTCTTCCTGGCGCGCCTGCAGTTCCTCGGACCGCGTCTGCAGCTCGGCGGTCAGCCGCTGCGACTCGCCGAGCAGCTCGTCGGTGCGGGCGTTGGCGACGATGCTGTTGACGTTGACGCCGATCTGCTCCATCAGCAGCTCGAGGAAGGCCCGGTGCACCGCGGTGAAGCCGTGCACCGACGCCAGTTCGAGCACGCCGAGAACCTGGTCCTCGACGACGATCGGCAGCACGATCAGGCTGGCCGGCACGGTGCTGCCGAGCCCGGAGGAGATCGTCGCGTAGCCGGGCGGCACTTCGTCGACCGCGATCGGGCGGCGGCTGCGCGCGGCCTGCCCGACCAGCGACTGGCCGATCCGGAACCGCACGGCAGGGCCGTCACCGTCGTCCGGGTGGCCGTACGCACCGACCAGCCGCAACTCGGGGACTTCGGCGGTGTCGTCGGCCAAGTAGAACGCGCCGTACTGGGCGTTGACCAGCGGGACCAGCTCGTCCATCACCGCGGCCGCGACGACGGCGAGGTCGCGCCGGCCCTGCATCAGCCCGGTGATCGTGGCCAGGTTCGACTTGAGCCAGTCCTGCTCCTGGTTCGCCCGCGTGGTTTCGCGCAGGGACTCCACCATCGAGTTGATGTTGTCCTTCAGCTCGGCGACCTCGCCGGAGGCGTCGACGGTGATCGAGCGGGTCAGGTCGCCCTCGGCGACCGCACTGGTGACCTCGGCGATCGCGCGCACCTGCCGGGTGAGGTTCCCGGCCAGCTCGTTGACGTTCTCGGTGAGCCGCTTCCAGGTGCCGGAAACGCCTTCGACCTCGGCCTGGCCGCCGAGCCTGCCCTCGCTGCCGACCTCGCGCGCCACGCGCGTGACCTCCGCGGCGAACGCCGAGAGCTGGTCGACCATCGTGTTGATCGTGGTCTTGAGCTCGAGGATCTCGCCGCGGGCGTCGACGTCGATCTTGCGGGTCAGGTCGCCCTGCGCGACGGCGGTGGTCACCTGGGCGATGTTGCGGACCTGCCCGGTGAGGTTGTTCGCCATCGAGTTGACGTTGTCGGTGAGGTCCTTCCAGGTGCCGGCGACGTTCGGCACGCGGGCCTGGCCGCCGAGCATGCCCTCGGTGCCGACCTCGCGCGCCACGCGGGTGACCTCGTCCGCGAACGCGGACAGCGTGTCGACCATCGTGTTGATGACGTCGGCCAGCGCCGCGACCTCGCCCTTGGCCTCGACGGTGATCTTGCCGGACAGGTCGCCGCGCGCGACGGCGGTGGCGACCTGGGCGATCGAGCGGACCTGGCCGGTCAGGTTGGACGCCATCACGTTGACGTTGTCGGTGAGGTTCTTCCAGGTCCCGGACACGCCGCGGACGGTCGCCTGGCCGCCCAGGTTGCCCTCGGTGCCGACCTCGCGCGCCACGCGGGTGACCTCGTCCGCGAACGCGGACAGCTGGTCCACCATCGTGTTGATGGTGTCCTTCAGCTCGAGGATCTCGCCGCGGGCGTCGACGCGGATCTTCTGCGACAGGTCACCGCGCGCGACGGCCGTCGTGACCTGGGCGATCGAGCGGACCTGCGCGGTGAGGTTGTCGGCCATGACGTTGACCGACTCGGTGAGGTCCTTCCAGGTGCCGGACACGCCCTTGACGTCGGCCTGACCGCCCAGCCGGCCCTCGGTGCCCACCTCACGCGCCACCCGGGTGACCTCATCCGCGAACGCGGACAGCTGGTCCACCATCGTGTTCAGCGTGTCCTTGAGCTCCAGGACCTCGCCGCGGGCGGTCACGTTGATCTTCTGCGACAGGTCGCCCTTCGCGACCGCGGTGGCGACCTGGGCGATGTTGCGGACCTGGTCGGTCAGGTTGCCCGCCATGAAGTTCACCGAGTCGGTGAGGTCGCGCCAGGTGCCGGAGACGCCCTTGACGTCGGCCTGGCCGCCCAGCCGGCCTTCGGTGCCCACCTCGCGGGCCACTCTCGTGACCTCGTCGGCGAACGACGACAGCTGGTCCACCATCGTGTTGATCGTGCTCTTGAGCTCGAGGATCTCGCCCCGGGCGTCGACCGTGATCTTCTGCGAAAGGTCGCCCTTCGCGACCGCCGTGGTCACCTGCGCGACGTTGCGGACCTGGTCGGTCAGGTTCCCGGCCATGAAGTTCACCGAGTCGGTGAGGTCGCGCCACACGCCGCCGACGCCGGGCACCTGGGCCTGGCCGCCGAGCCGGCCTTCGCTGCCCACCTCGCGCGCCACCCGGGTGACCTCGTCCGCGAACGACGACAGCTGGTCCACCATCGTGTTGACGGTGTCCTTCAGCTCCAGGATCTCGCCCCGGGCGTCGACGTCGATCTTCTGCGACAAGTCGCCCTTCGCGACCGCGGTGGCGACTTGCGCGATGTCACGCACCTGGGTGGTGAGATTTCCCGCCATGGCGTTCACCGAGTCGGTGAGGTCTTTCCACGTGCCGGAGACGCCGGGGACCTTCGCCTGCCCGCCGAGCTGCCCCTCGCTGCCGACCTCGCGCGCGACGCGAGTGACCTCGGAGGTGAACAGGGAGAGCTGGTCGGCCATGCCGTTGAACACGGTGGCGATCTCGCCGAGCAGGCCGTCGGCCCCGCCGGGCAGCCGGATGCCGAAGTCACCGTCGCGGACGGCGGTCAGGCCCGCCAGCAGCCGTCGCAGCTCCTGCTCCCCCGCCTCGCCCACGCCCGAAGCGTCGGCCCCCGAACCCGGGCGCGTCCCCTCGACCATTGCCCCACCCATCCGCCACCCGTTTCTTCGCTTGTCGGCACCCCGGCGCCGTCCCGGTGTGCCCACCGGAATGGCTCAGCATAGTGCAGCTGCACTATGCTGAGGCGCAACGGTTGAGCAACCAGCCGCGCCCGTGCCCGTGCGCGCTCTCCAGGTGGTGCTCCCCAGCCTTTCCTTCCCCGCCAGGCCATCCCGGTCGCATTGACCCGTTCGGCTGAACGCCGTCCCGGGGACCGGTGCCGCGTGCTCGACGGCGGCACCGGCCGTCGTCGCACCCTCGTTGTCCACAGTGGACACTCCACTGTGGAGTGAAGTGTGCGCCGCGCACCGAGCGGGTACTCCTCCGGCATGAATGCCCAGAACCTCGTCGTCATCGGCAGCGGGCCGGCCGGCGTGTCGGCGGCTCGCGCCTACCGGGAAGCGGGCGGAACGGGTCCCGTCGACCTGCTCACCGCCGACGCCGACCCGCCTTACGAACGCCCACCGCTGTCGAAGGAGTTCCTCCGCGGCGAGTCCGAGCTCCCCTTGCTGGACGAGGACTCCCTGGCGAAACACGACATCACCGTCACGCTGGGCGACCCGGTCACCGAGCTGGGCGACGGCCGGGTCCGCACCGCCTCCGGCGCGGTCCACCGGTTCACCACGTGCGTGCTCGCCACGGGCTCGGAGCCCGCCCGGCCGGGGATCCCCGGCGCCGACCACCCGGACGTCCGGACGCTGCGGTCGGCCGCCGACTCCCGCGAGCTGCGCGCGGCCGCGTCCGGGGTGCGCAGCGCGATCGTCGTCGGCGCCGGGTTCATCGGCTGCGAGGCGGCGGTCTCCCTCTCCCGCCTCGGGCTCCAGGTCACCGTCGTCTGCCCCGACGACGTCCCGCAGGAGAAGCGGCTCGGCCGCGAAGCGGGCGAATTCCTCTTGCGCTGGCTCAAATCCGAGGGTGTGAGCGTGCTGCGCGGCACGAAGCTGAAATCGATCGAGGGCGGCTACCGGGTCCGCACCGATCTGGTGCCGATCCTCGACGCCGGTGTCGTCGTGCTCGCGACCGGCGTCCGGCCCCGGATCGAGCTGGCCGAAGCGGCCGGGCTCACCGTCGAGCAGGGCCGCATCCGCACCGACGAGCACCTGCGCACGAGCGCGCCCGGCGTCCTCGCGGCGGGCGACGTCGCGCTCGCCCACAACCCGGCGGCCGGGCGCGCGCTGGCCGTCGAGCACTGGGGCGAAGGCCTGGCGATGGGCGAGGTGGCCGGGCGGACCGCGGCCGGCGAAGACGCCGCGTGGGACACGGTCCCCGGGTTCTGGTCGGTGGTCGGCGACCGCGTGCTGAAGTACGCCGCGTGGGGCGACGGCTTCGACCGCGCCCGCCCGCTGCCGCGCGACGACGGCGGCTTCACGGTCTGGTACGAACGCGACGGCAAGGCGGTCGGTGTGCTCACCCACGAAGCCGACGAAGACTACGAGCGAGGTCAGGAGCTCATCCGGCGCGGCGAACCGGTACCCGCGTCATAGCCAGTCCTTCTTCTTGAAGAGCGCGTACAGCCCCACCGAAAGCACGAGCACGGCGACCGTCGAGGCCCAGAACCCGCTCGTCTCGCCGTTGCCCGGATACGGGACGTTCTGGCCGTAGAACCCGGTCACCGCGGTGGGCACCGCGATCACCGCGGCCCACCCGGTGACCTTCTTCATGATCAGGTTCAGCCGGTTGCCCTGCAGGTTCAGCTGCGTCTCCCGGATCGTGGTCACCAGCTCCCGCAGCGCCTCGGTCTGCTCCGCGGCCTGCCGGGCGTGGTCGTGGACGTCCTCGAAGTACGGGCGGGTCAGCTCGTCGGCCAGCCGCAGGTCCGGGCGCATCAGCGAGCTGACCACCTCGCGCATCGGCAGCACCACCTTGCGCAGCGCGGTCAGGCTCTTGCGCAGCCGGAACGAGCGCCGCTGCAGGTGCGACTGGTCCGGGCGGTCGTCGAACACGAGGTCCTCGAGGGCTTCGACCTGCTCGTCGAGCGACTGCACGGCGTCGTAGTGGCCGTCGACGACGAAGTCGAGCAGGCCGTGCGCCAGGAACGGGACGCCGGACTTCGCCAGTTCGGGGTTCTCGTCCCACCGCCGCACGACCGCCTCGATGTCGAAGCCGTCGTTCTTGCGCACCGTGACCAGCGCCCGCCGCGTGAGGAAGGCCGCCAGCTCGAAAGTGGCGACATCCCCGGTTTCCGCGTCGAACCGCACGGCGTAGGCGGTCAGGAAGGCGTGCCCGTGGTAGCGGTCGAGCTTGGGCCGCTGCCGCTCCTGGCCGGCGTCCTCCACGGCGAGCCGGTGCAGGCCCAGCTCCCCGGCGAGCTCGGTCAGGTCCGCTTCGGACGGTGCACAGAGGTCGACCCACACGGCGGTGTCCGGTTCGGCCAGGAAGTCGGAAACCTCCGCGACGGGGAAGTCTTCCTTGTGCAGCACGCCGTCGTGGTAGGCGCGGGTTCTCGTCATGCTCCGGGGGTGCCCGGCCGGGATCACCCTCACACCCCGCGTAACTCCGCGGAATCGGGGTAACCGTCGATCTTGTGAACACCCTGCTGGCGAAGACCCCGCCGAAACCCCTGCCGTCGCCACGCACCGCCACCTCGGTCGGCGCCGAGCTGCGCTCGCTGCACACGGCGGGCGAGCTCGACCTGCCGCTGCCCGGCGACGGGCGGACCGCGGCCCGCTGGGTGGCACTGGCCGCGTTCGGCCGCCGCGACCTGACCCTGGCCCGGCTCGCCGAGGGCCATGCCGACGCCGTCGCGATCCTCGCCGAGGCGGGCCGCTCCCCCGCCACGGGCGCGCTCTACGGCGTGTGGGCGGCGAAGTCCGGCGGGACCGGCGCGGCGTGGGACGGCGGGGCGCTCACCGGGACGGTCCGGTTCTGCTCCGGGCTGTCCCTGCTGGACCGCGCGCTGGTCGCCGCGGGTGACCGGCTGGTCGAGGTGGACCTCGCCGATCCCGGTGTCCGGCGGCACCCGGACACGTGGCAGGCCGTCGGGATGGACGCCTCCGACAGCGGTGACGTCGTGTTCGACGGCGTGCCCGGCACGCTCGTCGGGCCGCCGGGCTGGTACGTGCACCGGCCCGGGTTCGCGCTCGGCGGGGCCGGCGTCGCGGCCGTGTGGCTCGGCGGCGCCGCGGGACTCCTCGACGACGTCCTCGCCTACCTGCGCGAGCGCGGCGGCGCGGACGAGCACCAGCTGGCCCACGTCGGCGCGATGCACACCGCGCTGAGCTGCGCGGACGCCGTCCTCGCGCAAGCGGCCGCCGGAGACGTGGACGCGCTGGTCGCGGGCACCTGCCGGGCCGCGGCGGAACGCAGCGCCGTCGAGGTCCTCGAACGGGCGCTCAAGGTGACCGGGCCGACGCCGGCGTGCCGGGACCGGCGCTTCGCCCAGCGGGTCGCCGACCTGCCGGTGTACGTCCGGCAGCACCACGCGGAACGCGATCTCGCCGCGCTCGGCCGCACCGTCCTGGGGCCGGCATGACCGCGGACGAGCTGCCCGCCTGGCCGGAACAGCCGTTCGAACGCGCCCTCGTCGTCGCCGCGCACCCGGACGACGAGACGCTCGGCGCGAGCGGCCTCCTGCAGCGCCTGCACGCCGCAGGCACCGCGGTGACGCTCGTCGTCGCGACCGACGGCGAAGCCGCTTTTCCCGCCGCGGGTGCCGCGGAACGTCGCGAGCTGGCCCGCACGCGCCGGCGCGAACTGACGGATTCCCTGCGGGCGCAGGGCCTTTCCGGCGTCGAGCCTGCGTGGGCCGGGCTGCCGGACTCCGGGCTGGCCGCGCACGAGGACGAGCTGACCGGCGTCCTGCGCGAGCGCGCCGCCGGGCACGACCTGTGCCTGTTGCCGTGGCCGGACGACCCGCACCCCGACCACCAGGCGGCCGCGCGGGCCACGCTCGCCGCGGCGCCGGTGCCCGCGCAGTGCTGGTCGTACCCGATCTGGCTCTGGCACCGGCTGCGTCCCGGCGACCCGGCCATCCCGTGGCCCCGGGCGCGGTCGCTGCGGCTCACCGGAGCGGAACGGGACGCCAAGGCCGCCGCGATCGCCACGTTCACCTCGCAGCTCGAGCCGGGCCCGCGGGGCGAGGACCCGATCCTGCCGGAGGACGTACTGGCCCACTTCACCCACGGCACCGAGGTGTTCTTCCGGGAACCGCCGCGGACGTCGGCGCCGGTGAGCCGGTTCGCTTCGCTGTACGCCGACGCGGAAGACCCGTGGTCGGTGGGGTCGAAGTGGTACGAGCGGCGGAAGCGCGCGATGGTGCTGGCGTGCCTGCCCGACGAGCACTACGGCACAGTCGTCGAGCCCGCCTGCGGCGTGGGCGTGCTGACCCGCGACCTCGCCGCGCGCGCCGACCGGGTACTCGCGTCCGACCCGGTGCCCGCGGCGGTGGAGCGCACGCGCGCGGCCGTCGCCGGTCTGTCCCATGTGGACGTCCACATCGGAGCGGTGCCGGACGCGGTGCCGGCCGGGCCAGTGGACTTGCTGGTGTACAGCGAACTCCTGTACTACCTGGACGATCACGCGCTCGACGCCACGATCGAGGCGTCGGCGGCGGCCCTGCGGCCCGGCGGGCACCTGCTGGCCGTGCACTGGCTCCCGTGGGCGCCCGAGGCACCGCGCGACGGCCGGGACGCTCACGTGCGGCTGCTCGCGCACCCGGCGTTCGAGCCCTTGGTGGAGCACACCGACGAGCAGTTCCTGTTGCACGTGCTGAGGCGCCGGTGATCACGGCGGTGGGCGTCGTCGTGCCCGCGCGGGACGAAGCCGAGCTCGTGGGGGCGTGCGTGAGCGCGTTGGACGCGGCGTTGCGGCGGCTGCCGGCCGGGATCGCCCGCGCGGTCTGCGTCGTCGCGGACCGGTGCGGGGACGCGACGGCGGAGGTGGCCCGTGCGGCGTTCGGTGAGGTGCCGGGCGTGGTCCTGGCGACCGAGTCGGCCCGGACGGTCGGCGAGGTCCGCGACCTGGGCGTGGCGCGGGTCCGCGCGGCCCTCGGCTCCCCCGCGCCGGCGCGGACGCTGCTCCTGAGCACGGACGCCGACACGCGCGTGACGCCGGGCTGGGCGCGGGCGCACCTGGCCCGCGCCCGCCAGGGGTATCACGCGATCGCGGGGACGGCGGAGCTTTCGGCGCCGTTCAGCACGTCGGCCCGGGCGCTTTCCCGGTACGACCACGTCCTCGACCGCGCGCGCACGGCGGAGGGCCACGGGTCGGTGTACGGCGCGAACCTGGGCGTGCGAGCGGACGCGTTCGAGGTGGTCGGCGGCTTCGGTCCCCGCGCGACCGGCGAGGACCACGACCTGTGGCGGCGGCTCGGGCAGGAGGGCTTCCGCCGGTGCTACGAGTCGGGGGCGCCGGTGGTGACGAGCGCACGGCTGCACGGCCGGGCACCGGACGGCCTCGCGGCCCTGCTCCGCAGCCTGGCAACGGACACCGTCGCCTAGCCCGCCGCATCATGCGAGTTCCGGCTTCAATCACGCGAGTTCCGGCTCCAGACACGCGAGTCACGTCCTCGACCACGTGAGTCTCGGCTACCGGCACCGGCCCGGCTCACCTCCACTTCGCCTTTGTAGAGGTCCTTCGTAGAGGTTGTCGCTGTCGCACCCGGCCGCTCGCCGCGAAGATCACTCGTGCCGCCGCTCCCGATGAGAAAGGCACCGGTGAGAGCCGCCCGGAGGATCCTGCTCGCCGCACTCGTCGCGGCGTCCCTGCTCACCGGCGTGCCCGCCACCGCCGAGGAAGCGCCGACGCACGTCGTTCTCGTGGAGCGGCTCCGCGACACCGTCACCCTCGTCTGCGCGAGACACGACGGCAAGATCGCCTGCGCCCCCGCGCACCGGGCCCGGCCCTACCTGACGGCCGTCGTCACAACCGGTCCAGCTCCGCTCGCACCGCGGCCGCGCGCTCCTCACCGCCGTACTCCCGCAGCAGCTCCAGCGCGTCCGTGAGCACCTTTCGGGCCCGGTCCCGCTCCCCGAGTCCTACGTGTGCGCGGCCCAGCTCGGCCAGCGTCATCGCCTCGTACAGCCGGACGCCGGCCGCGCGCCAGAGGTCCGCGCTCCGGCTCAGCTCCGCGACCGCGGTGTCGTGCCGGCCCAGTTCGCGGTGCACGATCCCGATCCGCATCCGGCCGTACGCCATGCCCCGCACATCGCCGGTTTCCTCGCCGACGGCCACCGCTTCGGTCGCGTACGCCAGTTCGCGCTCGCGGTCGCCCTGGCGTCCGTACAACACCGCCAGGTTGACCAGGTTGAGCGTCTCGACGTACCGCAGCCCGAGTGACCGGTTGAGCGCCAGGCTTCGCTCGCCGAAGCCGATGGCCGCGTGGACGTCGTCGCCGAGGCCGTACACGAAGCAGAGGTTGTTGAGGATGCCCGCCAGCTGACGCTCGTCGCCGATCGCCTCCCAGTCCGCGAGGCTCCGCCGAAGGAAGGCGTGCGACCGCCGGAAGCCGGCCGCTTCGCCGCCGTTCGCCAGCTCCGCTTCGGCGACCCCGAGGTCGTTGCGCAGCGTCGCGGCCGCGACCGGGTCGACGCCGTCGACCAGCTCCAGGGCCACCTCGTCGACCTGGATGGCGTCCCGCCAGCGGGCCCGCGCGCGGTGGTACTCGTACAGGCCGAGCCCGACGGCGGCGATCGCCTCGGGCGGCACCCCGGGCGTGGCGGCGGCCTGCCGCACGACCGTGACGAGGTGCGCCTGGTGCCGGTCGAGCCAGGCGAACACCTCCTCCGTGGACGCCGGTCCGGCGGCCGCCCACCGCCCGGCCGCCCAGTCGTGGCGGTGCGAAGCCGCCGAGACGAGCGCCATGCTCTGCCAGGCCATCGCCGCGCAGAGCTCGACGACGCGGGTGATCGCCGCCGCCCGCTCGCCCGCCGGCAGCCGCGACGCGTGCTCCCGCGCATAGAGCCGGAGCAGGTCGTGCAGCCGGTACCACCCGGGGGCCGGCGTGCTCAGGAGGTGCTCGTCGGTGAGCCGTTCCAGCAGGGCCTCCGTCGCCCGCTCCGGCGCGTCGAGCAACCGGCTCGCGACGGGCACCGACAGCTCCGGGACGTCGAGCAGCGACAGGAGCGGGTACGCGCGGGCGGCGGTGTCGTCCAGCGCTCCGACGGCGAGCGCGAAGCTGGTCCGGACGCCCGTCTCGTCGAGACGGCGGCGCTCGTCGTCGAGCCGGTGCGCGAGGTGGGCGACGGGCCAGCGCGGCCGGGTCGCCAGCCGCGCGCCGACCAGGTGCAGCGCCAGCGGCAGGTACCCGCACAGGCGCGCCACCGTCCGGGCGGCGGCGGGCTCGGCCGCGACGCGCTCGGCCCCGATTTCGGCCGCGAGCAGGCGCAGCGCATCCGCCTCGAGCAGGACGTCGAGCAGCACCTGGTGCGCCTGCGGCAGGTCCGTCAGTGCGGCGCGGCTGGTGACGATCGCCGCCGAACCACCGGCGCCGGGCAGCAGCGGCGCGACGTGCGCGGCGTCGCGGGCGTTGTCGAGCAGGAGCAGCACCCGCTTCGAAGCGAGCAGCGTCCGGAAGCGCGCCGATGCGGCGTCGAGCGACAACGGCTTCGGCGGCTCGCCCCCGAGTTCGCGGACGAGCCGGTCGAGCAGGTCCAGGGGATCCGGCGGGTCGGCGGCGTGCCCGCGCAGGTCCAGGTGCAGCGAGCCACCGGGGAAGCGCCGCGCGAGCCGGTGCCCGGCTTCGAGGGCGAGCGCGGTCTTGCCGACGCCCGCCATCCCGGCGATCGCCACCACGACGCCCTGCCGGGGTTCGCCGAACAGCCCCAGGATGCGGTCCAGCTCGGCTTCCCGGCCGGTGAACGCGGCGATCCCGCCGGGCAGCTCCCGCGGGACGACGTCCGTGCGCGCCGGGCTGCCGGGCCGCGCGGCCGCGGCGGCGAAGTCCACGCGTTCGTCCCCGGCGAGGCCGAGGGCGTCGGCGAGCCGGTCGAGGGTTTCGCGGTGCGGGTAGCGGCGGTCGCCCCGTTCGAGTGCGCCGATGGCCTGGCCGCTGAGCCCGGACTTCTCGGCCAGTGCCTCCTGGGTCAGCTCCGCGGCGCGCCGCAGGCGGCGCAGCCGAGTACCGAACGAATCCATGCGTGAGCCCCTCCTCCCGGGAGGAGGATCACACGGCGGAGCGGACGGGCGCCAGCAGCCGGGCCGGGCGGAGTGCTCGGGCGCGGGATGCGCCGGCACCGACTCGCGGCGAACCGCGTCCGGAGCGCCGCGGACCTCGACCTGGCCGAGGCGTACCACCGCGCGCTCGGGGTGCGCGTCGCGCGCCGTCCGGCGGGCGCGACGCGCGGGATCGGCGAGGCGGTGCGCGTGCTCGACCCGCTCGGGTTCCCGAGGAGTTCCTCCACGGCGACGGGGCCCCGTCGCGGCCGGACCACTTCACCCTGGACACCCCGGACGTCCCTGCGGCCCGGAAGTACTACGAGGGCTTGGGCTTCCGCGTTTCCGAAGACATCCAGGACGACGAGGGCACGGTGTACGCGGCGTGGATGTTCCGCAAGCCGACGGTGCACGACGTCGCCCTGACCGGCGGCGACGGCCCGCGGCTGCACCACATCGCGTTCGCGTCGCACGAACGGCACCAGATCCTGCACATCTGCGACCACCTCGGCGCGCTGCGGATGCCGGGCGCGATCGAGCGCGGGCCGGGCCGGCACGGGGTGTCGAACGCGTTCCACCTGTACGTCCGGGATTCCGACGGGCACCGCATCGAGATCTACACGCATGACTACCACACCGGCGACCCGGACAACCCGGTGATCACCTGGGACGTGCACGACGACCAGCGCCGCGACTGGTGGGGCAACCCGGTGGTGCCGAGCTGGTACACCGACCCGTCGGTGGTGCTCGATCTCGACGGCGAGGTCCGGCCGGTGCTCGAGCGGACCGAGCCGCGCGAAGCCGACGTCACCGTCGGCGCGGACGGGTTCTCGTTCAGCCGCGGGGAGGCGGAGTTCAAATCAGGCGAGCAGGTGTGAGAACCAGGCGCGGGAACGGTTCAGGACGTCGATCTGGTGGTCGCGTTCGCGGATCGAGTGGCCCTCGCGCGGGTAGACGACGAACTGGTGGGGTTTGTCCCCGAGGGCGCGGTGCAGGAGTTCCGCTTGCGAGAGCGGGACGTTCGTGTCGTCCTCGCCGTGCAGGATCAGGACCGGCGTGCGGATCTTCGCGGCGTGGGTGATGGGGCTGTTTTCCGCACCGCCGAGCGCTGCTTCGAACCGGCTGTGCTCGCCGGTGGCGGCCAGCAGCGGCCAGTCGATGACCCCCGCGCCCACGACGGCCGCGGCGAAGCGGTCGGTCTGCGTCACGGCCCAGGCGGCGAAGAACCCGCCGTGGCTCCAGCCGCCGATGCCGAGCCGGGTGTCGTCGGCGACGCCGTCTTCCACGAGGAGGTCGATGCCGGAGAGGACGTCGGTGAACTCCGCACCGCCGACGTCCCCGGCGACGCTCGCCGCGAAGGCGTGGCCGTGGCCGAGTCCGCCGCGGGCGTTCGGGAGGAAGACCGCGAAGCCGGCGGCGGCGAGCCATTGGCCCGAGGGGTACCAGCCGAGGTGGAAGCGGTCGGCGTACCGGTCGTGGGGGCCGCCGTGGACCAGGGTGACCAGCGGGAAGGGGCCGTCGGCCTTCGTCTTTCCCGGCGGCAGGATCAGCAGCCCGTCGAGGGTCAGGCCGTCCGGGGTCCGGTAGTCCAGCCGGTGCTGGGTGCCCCAGGTCCGGTCCGGGACGGTCCTGCTGCGCCGGGTGAGGTCGTGCGGCGGGCCGGCGTGGATCTCGTCGGGTTCGGTGCCGGTGCTCGCGACCACGGCGATCACCCCGCCGTCGCGGCTCGCGGTCAGGCAGCTGCCGCGGACCCGGGCGATCTCGGTGAAGGTGGCGTCGAGGCGGCGGACGGTCGTGTCCAGGCCTTCGGCGAACAGCGCGAGGGGCGGGCCGTCGTCGACCTGGACGAGTTCGGTGGGGCAGATCTCGAGGCCTTCGGTGAGGTTCTCGTCGCCGTCGAAGATCGCGGTGCCGCCGATCAGGCCGGGCGGGGTCAGGCCGAGGTAGGCGAGGTGCCAGTCGGTGCCGTCGTGCCACCAGGCCGGGTCGGCTGCTTCCAGGACCGGGGTGCCGAGGTCGTGGGTCTCGCCGGTGACGGGGTCGACGAGGTGGAGGCCGGGTTCGAAGACGCCGGGCTCGCGATCGGCGCACGACCAGGTGAAGACGGCGAGCGCTGTCCCGTCCGGGCGGGCGGCCACTTCGCGGACGTGCCGGTCGCCGAGGTCGCCGAGCGGCCGGAGGGTGGCGGTGGAGAGGTCGAGCAGCCAGAGCCGGTCGGGGCGCGCTCGGGTGTCCCAGCGGCGTACCGCATCCGGCAGGACGGTCCGGACCTGCGGGTCGCTCGCCTGGTCGGCCGCGTCCGGGGCGATCACCACGACCGAGTCCGCCAGCGGCACATGATCGCTGACCCCCGCGACCCACTCCGTCAGCCGCTCGAGGCCGCCGCCGTCCACCCTGATCCGGTACAGCTGCGCCGTTCCGCGCTCGTCGCGATCCGAAAGGAAGAAGACGGAACCGGAGTCCGCGGCCCAGCGCGGTGACCGGTTCTCGGCCGCACCGCCGATCAGTTCCCGTGCGGGCCTGCTCCCGTCCACCGGAACAAGCCACAGACCGCTGACCGGGTACTCCCCCGCTCGGCCCACCGGCGCCGTCACGTACACGACCCATCGGCCGTCCGGGGAGATCCGCGGGTCGCGCGGCACCACCCGGTCGACCACGTCCTCCGCCGTCAGTTCCCCCACGTCCATCGGGCCAGTCTGCCCGAAGCAGCTAGTGGACGAGCGTCGCCAGCAGTTCCTCGTGGTCACCGGGCTCTCGCAGCGCCGGCGCCGCGAGTGTTCCGGCGTCCGGGTCGCCCGCGCGGACCGCCGCCAGGAACCGGACCACCGCGCGCGGCTCGGGCAGCACGGAGCCGCCGAGATACGTCAGGACGGTCGCTCCGTCCGCGTCCTCGATCGCCGCCGCCCAGCCGTGGGTCTCGTCCCAGACCAGCGCCAAGTCGTGGCCGGGGAAGCGCGTCAAGCGCCAGTCGAGCGCGATGTACGCGGCCGCGGGCGTTCCCGCGTCCAGCGTGCAGGATTCCAGCCCGACCCCCACTGCGCGGGCCACCGCGGCGACGTACCCGCGCAGCCCCCGCTCGAACGAGAACTCCGTGTCGCGCCCGAAATCGATCAGAATGCTCAACGCCGCCTCGCTTTCCCCAGGTCGCCGCGGGATCCCCGCGGTCCGCGACCTGAATACCCGCCTTCGCCGTGATCAATCGCGAAGATCCGATGTCCAGGCCCGGCAGCACAGTGCGCCCGTGCTCGCCGTGAGGCAGGATCGGGTGGTGACCATCGATCAGGCCGGGGTCCCCGAAGCCCGTCCGGGCCCGGCGTTCCCCGAGCACGAAGCCCGCGTCGACGACCTGCGCCGGCAGCTCACCGCGATCAGCGGCGAAGCCACCGTCCGGCTGGCGAAGCGGACGTCCAACCTCTTCCGCTCCCGGGCCGCCGCGAAACACCCCGGACTGGACGTTTCCGGCTTCACGCACGTACTGCGCGTCGACCCCGAAACCCGCACCGCCGACGTCGAAGGGATGGTCACCTACGAGCAGCTGGTCGACGCCACGCTGCCGCACGGCCTGATGCCCCTGGTCGTCCCGCAGCTCAAGACCATCACCCTCGGCGGCGCGGTCACCGGGCTCGGCATCGAGTCCTCGTCCTTCCGCAACGGCATGCCGCACGAGTCCGTGCTCGAGCTGGAGATCCTCACCGGGGACGGCCGGATCGTCGTCGCCACCCCGGACAACGAGCACGCCGCCCTCTTCCGCGGCTTCCCCAACTCCTACGGCACCCTCGGCTACGCGCTGCGCCTGAAGATCGTCCTCGAGCCGGTGAAGCCGTTCGTCGAGCTCCGGCACGTCCGCTATCACGACCGCGACAGCTACTTCCGCGCCCTCGCCGAAGCCTGCGACAGCGGCGAGCACGACTTCGTCGACGGCACGGTGTTCGGCCCGGACGAGCTGTACCTCACCCTGGCCTCGTTCACCGACACGGCGCCCGCGACCAGCGACTACACCTGGCTCGACATCTACTACCGCTCGATCCGGACCCGCCGGACCGACCACCTCACCGTCCGCGACTACCTCTGGCGCTGGGACACCGACTGGTTCTGGTGCTCGCGCGCGTTCGGCGTCCAGCACCGGCTGCCGCGGCTGCTGCTCGGCCGCCGGTTCCTGCGGTCCTCCGTCTACTGGAAGGCCGTGGCGCTCGACCGCCGGTTCAAGATCGCCCAGCGGCTGCTCAAGCTCCGTCGCCTGCCGCCGGAGGAGACGATCGTGCAGGACATCGAGGTGCCGGTCGGGCGCGCCGCGGAGTTCCTCGAGTTCTTCGAGCGGGAGATCCCGATCAGCCCGGTGTGGGTCTGCCCGCTCCGGCAGCGCCCCGGCGGCGTGCGCTGGCCGCTCTACGAGCTGGACCCCGACGCGCTCTACGTCAACTTCGGGTTCTGGTCGGCCGTGCCGCTGGACCCCGGTGAGCGCGACGGCGTGCACAACCGGATGATCGAAGCCGAGGTCACCCGGCTGGGCGGGCACAAGTCGCTCTATTCGGACAGCTTCTACGCCGAAGACGAGTTCTGGCGGCTTTACAACGGGGAAACCTACCGTGAGCTCAAGCGGACCTACGACCCGGACGAGCGGCTGCTCGGCCTCTACGAGAAATGTGTCCGCCGCCGGTGAAAGGAACGAACGTGACCCAGGAAAGCACCCCGGTCGGCGAGGTCTTCGAGCGCCTGCTCGGCCCCCGCGCGACCGTGTCGATCACCGCTTACGACGGCAGCAGCAGCGGTCCGGCCGACGCGCCGGTCGCGATCCAGGTGCGCTCACCGCTGGCCCTGGACTACCTGATGTCCTCCCCCGGCGACCTCGGCCTCGCCCGCGCGTACGTCGCGGGCGCGCTCGACGTGTCCGGCGACCTCTACACCGCGCTGCACGCGCTGGCGGCCCAGGTCGACCAGCTCACCCCGGCCGACCGGCTGTGGCTGCTGCGCAAGCTCGGCGCCCGCCACCTGCGCGTCGTCAAGCCGCCCGCCGAGGAGCACCCGAGCCGGCTGCGGCGCGGGATGACCGCGCTGCGGCACTCGAAGAGCCGCGACAGCGCGGCCATCGCCAGCCACTACGACGTGTCCAACCGGTTCTACGAGCTGGTCCTCGGCCCGTCGATGGCCTACACGTGCGCGGTGTTCCCGGAGGCCGGCGCCTCGCTGGAGGACGCGCAGGAGCACAAGTTCGACCTGGTCTGCCGCAAGCTCGGCCTCCAGCCCGGGATGCGGCTGCTCGACGTCGGCTGCGGCTGGGGCGGGATGGTGGCGCACGCCGTCCGCCACTACGGCGTCGAGGCGCTCGGCGTCACGCTCTCGCGCGAGCAGGCCCAGTGGGCGCAGAAGAACATCGTCTCCCTCGGCCTGGCCGACCGCGCCGAGATCCGCCACCTCGACTACCGGGACGTCACCGAAACCGGGTTCGACGCGATCTCGTCGATCGGCCTGACCGAGCACATCGGCGCCCGCAACGTGCCCGGCTACTTCCGGTTCCTCGCGGCCAAGCTCAAGCCGCACGGGCGCCTGCTCAACCACTGCATCACCAACCCGGACACCAGCGTCGCGCACCGCTCGCGCGGGTTCATCGACCGCTACGTCTTCCCGGACGGCGAGCTCGAGGCTCCCGGCGAGCTCGTCACGGCCATGCACGACGCCGGCCTGGAGGTCCGGCACTCGGAGAACCTCCGCGAGCACTACGCGCTGACGCTGGCCGGGTGGTGCGCGAACCTCGACGAGCACTGGGACGAGGCGGTCGCCGAAGCGGGCACCGGCCGCAGCCGGGTGTGGGCCCTCTACCTGGCCGCCTGCCGGCTGGCCTTCGAGCGCCGGGAGATCGAACTGCACCAGATCCTCGGGGTGCGGACCGACCGCGAGGGCGGGATGGGCATGCCGCTGCGCCCCGATTGGGGAGTTTGACCACCGGGGCTGGCCAGTCCGGACCGGTGATGCGAGGATGGTCCCGAGACCGGGCGTCCGAACGGGACGCCCAGGCTCACCAAAAAAGAGTAGGTATGGGTATGGCTCAGGGCAGTGTCAAGTGGTTCAACGGTGAAAAGGGCTTCGGCTTCATCGCGCAGGACGGCGGGGGTCCGGACGTGTTCGTCCACTACTCCGAGATCCAGGGCAGCGGCTTCAAGTCGCTCGACGAGGGTCAGCGCGTGGAGTTCGAGATCGGCCAGGGTCAGAAGGGCCCCCAGGCCCAGCGCGTGAGCGTCATCTGAGCCACGAGGCACCGAAGGCCCTCGCCCCCACCGGGGCGGGGGCCTTTCTCGTTCGCGGCCACACCGCGGGTTCACAACGGTCCGGTAACGTGGCGGGGGTCGAGAGCCCCTCGGATGCCAGCGTCCCGCCGGTCTCGATCTCGGCTCGTGGCCGTCGGGGCCGATCGCCGGCAGGAGCGGCGACACGCCCGGGCCACCGCAGACCGCTGACCGCCGGGTGTACCCGCTCCCCGGCCCCCGCGCGTGAGCCCCGCTCCGCGCGCGATGACTTCGAAACGAGTAGTGCATGACAGCCTCCGTGAAGGCTCCCCGTCCCGTCGCCAAACCCGTGCTCTCCGGCCGCCAGTCCGTGGCCGAGCTGATCACCATCCGCACGTTCCTGCTGGTCCCGTTCCTCGCGCTCGCCGCGGCCGTGCCGGTGTTCTGGGGCTGGGGCGTCAGCTGGCTCGACCTCACGATCGGCGGCGCGTTCTTCGTCGTGTCGACGCTCGGCATCACCGTCGGCTACCACCGCTACTTCACCCACGGCGCGTTCCGCGCGAAGCGGGCGCTGCGGATCGCGCTGGCCGTCGCCGGCGGCCTCGCGGCGCAGGGCCCGGTGATCGGCTGGGTCGCCGACCACCGCCGCCACCACGCGTTCTCCGACCGCGAGGGCGACCCGCACTCCCCGTGGCTGTTCGGCACGTCCCCGCTGGCGCTGGCCCGCGGCTTCTGGCACGCCCACATGGGCTGGCTCTTCGGGCGCGACAAGACCAACGTCGACCGCTTCGCCCCCGACCTCGAGGCCGACCGCGACATGCGCGTCGTCGACCGGCTCTTCCCGCTGTGGGTCGTCGTCAGCCTGCTGCTCCCGCCGCTGCTCGGCGGCCTGATCACGCTCTCGTGGTGGGGCGCGCTCACCGCGTTCCTCTGGGCGGGCCTGGCGCGGATCTCGTTCCAGCACCACGTGACGTGGTCGGTGAACTCGATCTGCCACATGATCGGCGAGCGCCCGTTCGCCAGCCGCGACCGGTCGGCGAACTTCTGGCCGCTGGCGATCCTGTCGATGGGCGAGTCCTGGCACAACACCCACCACGAGGACCCGACGTCGGCCCGCCACGGCGCGCAGCGCGGGCAGATCGACATCTCCGCCCGGGTGATCTGGGCGTTCGAGAAGCTCGGCTGGGCGTGGAACGTCCGGTGGCCGACCGCCAAGCGGCTGGCCGCCCTGGCCCGCTGACGAAAGCCCGCCGAAAGTCCTTGCTTCGCGGGGTGTCCCCGGGTGACCTTGACGGGGTGGACGCGGTGGCGCTGACCTTCGACGACGGCCCGTACCCTTCGACCACGCCGGCGCTGCTGGCGGCGCTCGACGGGGTGCGGGCGACGTTCTTCCTGTGGGGCGAGCACGCCGCCGAGCACCCGGCGCTGGTCCGGGCGATCGCGGCCGCCGGCCACGTGATCGGCAACCACACGTGGACGCACCCGCACCTCACCGGCCTGTCCGCCGAGAACCGCGACCAGGAGGTCCGGCGGACGCAGGACCTCCTGGTTTCGCTGACCGGTGCTCGCCCCGTGCTGTTCCGGCCGCCCTACGGCGACACGGACGACGCCGTCCGGGCGACCGCCGCCGGGCACGGGCTGACCGAGGTCCTGTGGACCGTCGACACCCGCGACTGGGCGGGTGCCGCCACGGACGAGATCGTCGCCGCGGCGGACCGCGTGGAGCCGGGCGGGGTCGTGCTGATGCACGAAGGCCGGCCGGAGACCGTGGCGGCGGTGCCGAGGATCCTCTCGGCGCTCGCCGCCCGCGGTCTCCGGCCGGGACTCACCAGGGGTTGATCCGCAGGTAGGCCGGTTTCGGCTGCAGGTTCTCGTCGAACAGGCAGGCCGCACCCTCGCCGGGGAAGACGCCCGGGACCCACGAATGCCGGTCCGTGAAGCCCCACGTCGTGAACTCCACGCACCGCCGGACCGCCTGGCAGCCGTCCCACAACCGGTCGAAGTAGCTCGCCTGGGTGTCGAGCTTCGCCGCGTCGGGCGGGGTCGGGATCCGGACGTCGGCCTCGGTGATCGCGACGTCCACGCCCAGCTTCGTCAGGCGGGCCAGGTTCTCGCGGTACTCCGCCGGGAAGCCGTACTGGATCGACAGGTGCGCCTGGACCCCGACGCCGCCGATCGGGACGCCCTGCCGCCGGAGCGTCTTCACCAGGTCGTACACCGCGTCGCTCTTCGGGTTGCGGCCTTCGATGTTGTAGTCGTTGATGTAGAGCGTCGCCGCCGGGTCGGCCGCGTGCGCCCAGCGGAACACGTCCGCGACGAAGCCGTCGCCGAGCTTCTGCCGGAACACGGTGTCGCGACGGGTACCGTCCTCGTTGAACAGTTCGTTGACGACGTCCCAGGCACGGACCTTTCCCTTGTACCGCTTGACCTCCGTCGTGATGTGGTCGCGCAGCACGCGGCGCAGCTCGTCGGCGGGCAGTGCGGCCACCCAGTCCGGCAGCTGGGAGTGCCAGACCAGCGTGTGGCCGCGCACGGTCATGTGGTGCGCTTGCGCGTACCGGACGATCGCGTCGGCGCCCGACCAGTCGTACTGGCCGCGAACGGCTTCGACCGTCCCCCATTTCATCTCGTTCTCGGGCGTCACGTTGTCGAATTCGCGGGTGAGCACGGCCCGGTAATCCGCTTCGTCCGCCAGGTACGCCGCCGCCACCGCACTGCCGACGTAGCGGTGCGTGATGTCTTTCAGCGGAACGGACGCCGATGCCGCCGGCGCCTGCCACACGGCAATACCCGCGACGACCGCGACCGTCACCAGTGCGCGTTTAATAGGAATTCTTCCCACCATCTCACTCCTCCATTTTCCGAAAGTTTCGAAGTGTGTCCAACCGGGTTTCGATGACCTAGAATCCCCTTCATGACAACGACGTCCGAGGATCCCGAGCCGGTCACCTCCCGGGTCACCATCGCCCGGATAGCCGCCGAGACGGGGGTTTCCGTACCGACTGTTTCGAAAGTGCTCAACGGCCGTCCCGACGTCGCCGAAAGCACCCGCGCCCGCGTGGAAGCGGTCATCGGGAAATACGGTTACCGCCGGCGCGCCGACGAACGGTCCCGCCGTTCCCGGCTCCTGGAACTGATGTTCCACGAACTCGAAAGCACGTGGGCGCTGGAAATCATCCGCGGGGTGGAGTGCGTCGCCCGCGAAAACGGAATGGCGGTCGTGCTCGCGGAATCGTCGGGCCGGCACACGCCCGGGCAGAGCTGGCTGGAAAGCGTGCTGGCGCGGCGGCCGGTCGGCATCGTCTCGGTGTGCTCCGACTTCACCGGCGGGCAGCTGGCGAAGCTGCGGGCCCGCGACATCCCGCTCGTCGTGGTCGACCCGGCCGGCGCGCCGGGGCCGGAGACGCCCTCGATCGGGGCCACGAACTGGCAGGGCGGGCTGACCGCCACCCGGCACCTGGTGGAGCTGGGCCACCGCCGGATCGCGATGATCGGCGGGCCGGACGGGGTGCTGTGCAGCCGGGCCCGGATCGACGGCTACCGCACGGCGCTGGAGACGGCCGGGCTGGCGTTCGACCCGGCGCTGGTGCGTCGCGGCGACTTCCACGTCCGGGCGGGCTACCGGGAGCTGGCGTCATTGCTGACCCTCCCCGACCGCCCCACGGCGGTGTTCGCCGGCAGCGATCTGCAGGCCCTCGGGGTGTACGAGGCCGCGCGCGACGCGGGGCTGCGGATCCCGGACGACCTGAGCGTGATCGGGTTCGACGACCTGCCGGTGGCGCGCTGGCTGACCCCGGAGCTGACGACGATCCGCCAGCCCCTGCAGGAGATGGCGGCCGCGGGCGCGCGGCTGGCGATCTCGCTGGCCCGGGGGTCGCACCCGGCGAGCCACCGGCTGGAGCTGGCGACCAGCCTGGTGGTCCGCCAGAGCACGGCGGCCCCGGCTCACCACGGGCACGGGGCGCTGGCCGGGTAACCGGCTCGCCTCGCCCGTCCCGCCGGCGCGGGCCGGCCGCCGGCTCACGAGGGCCACCGCATGCTCTCCGGCGGCCCCAGGTAGCTCGGCCGCAGCCCACCCGTGTCGACCACCAGCTTCTGGAGCACCACCGCCGGGTCGACCATCCACGCCTTCAGCACGTGCGGACCCGGCGCCGCGACCTCGTGCCGCGTCGAAGTCAGGTTCACGTTGTCCGACGTGGTCCGCTCCCACTGCCGGTTCATCGTCATGTCGTCGGCGCCCGTGGCCTTCGTGATGTTCACGACCTGCGGCGCCGCGTCGTCGAACGACACCGCGTACCGCAGCCCGTCCCCCTGCAGCACGTTGCTGCGGGGCGAGAGGTACGCCCACACCGTCACCGGCCCCGCCGTGAACAGCGTCATCCGGTACTCCAGCCGCGGCCCGGCACCCGACGCGCGGCTCGCCGCGGTGACCGGGAACGGCGTCATCCCCGCGCCGGTCCGGCCCAGGTCGGGGATCCGGCGCCACGAAACCGGCCCGGCGCCGACGTTCGCGCTGCAGTGCTCCGCCTCCATCGACACGTACCCGCCGGCTTCGACGAACCCACGCCGCCACGAGGCCGGCACCACCGGGTTCCGCACGACCGCGTCCACGGCCACCGAACGCCCCGCGCCCGACACCGTGACCGGCACCGTCGACGTGCCCTTCGGCGCCCGGGCCCAGTCGATCCGCACGGTCATCCGCAGCTCCTCCTCCACCCGGCCGCCGCGCGGCTCGACCACCACCCACGGCGCACCGGCGGAAACCGTGCACCGGAAAGGCGTCCGGCCGCGGTTGAACACGTCGATGTACTGGGCGGGCGCACTCTGGTACGGACTGAACTCCGGCAGCACGGGACGTCCCGGCGCCGAGGGCCACCACTGCTCCGAACCGTCGACGGCGACCCCCAGTTCGGCGGCGGTGGGCAGGTCGAGCCGCCGGACCGCGGGGAAGATGACGTCCGGCAGCGCGACGTTGTCCAGCTCAGGCTGCTGCCAGGGCGCGTTCGGCCCGTAGCGGGCGATGTCGCCGTAGTCGATGTGCGGCTGGGTCTGGAACCCCTGCCACTTGCCGCCCGCGATGCCGGTGTTGTACTTCGCCGCCAGGGCGAGGTCGTCGGCGAAGCGGGCCTCCGTGACGGCCGCGAGCCCGTTCGCCGAGGCCCGGCCCTGGGCCGCGTACAGCAGGTTCGTGAACTCGGCCCGCCGCAGCGCGTAGAGGTTCGCCGACGCCGTGACCTCGTACGAAACCAGTTCGTAGAACGCGTCGCGGTAGGCTGAAGGCAGCCGTGCGGCGATCTTCGCCGCCCGCGCCGCGAGGTCCTGCCACTCGGTGGTGACCCGGTCCAGCTCGCGGTAGCCGACCAGGCTGAACGGCGTCGCCTGGTCGTCGTAGCCGATGGTGCCGTCCGGGTGGAGCGTGATCCGCCGGTTCAGCAGCTCCGGCTTCCGCCGCGACTGCAGCCGCCCGTAGTCGTGCAGGACCGACGCGATGTCCGACGCCGGAGCCGCACCGAAGTTTTCCGCGGCGAACTCACGCTCCCAAGTGGACAGTCGCTCGGCCGGGAGCGCCGAAGGGTTCCAGGCGTAGTCGAGGAAGAACTGCAGCGGCAGCTCGTTGCCCTTCATGTCGCCGACGTTGGCCACCCACAGCCGGTCGTTGCCGTAGGCGCTCGCCTGGTGCAGCTGCTCCCAGGTGTTCGCGATCAGCGCCGTGTCGACCCACTTGTAGTTGCGGCCGCCGCCGACGTAGTCGAAGTGGTAGTACAGCCCGTACCCGCCGGGGTGCGGCGGCAGGGACAGGTCCGGGTGCTTGCGGATGTTGCCCCAGTTGTCGTCGGTGAACACCACGATGACGTCGTCGGGTGGGCGCAGGCCCTGCGCCCAGTAGCGCAGGACCTCCTTGTACAGCGTCCACACCTGCGGGACGTCCGTGCTCAGCTCGCGGGCGAGGATGTCGCGTTCGGCCGCGATGATCTCCCGCATCAGCTCGATGCCGTCGCCGTCGGGCAGGCTGACGTCGCCGTTGCCGCGCATGCCGAGCGTGACGACGCCCTCGAAGCCTTCACGGGCCATTCGGCGGATCCCGTCGGTCCAGTAGGCCTTGATCGCCTCGCCGTTGCGGCGGAAGCTCCACTCCCCCGTGCCGCCGTACGGGTCGTGGCCCGGCGTCGTGATGGTCCCGGCGGAGTCGCGGACCGCCGGCACCGCGTGCCGGTTCCACTCCTCGATCCCGCGCATCATCGGCGCCTCGTGCGAGGTGCCCATCACGACGCCGTACTCCTTCGCCGTGGCGTGGTTGAGCGGGTCGTCCTCGGCGAAGGCGCGGCCCCACACCGCCGGCCACAGGTAGTTGGCCCGCAGCCGCAGCATCGTCTCGAAGACCTTGGCGAAGAAGAGGTGGTTGAAGCCGTTGGGGAAACCGGGCGCCTTGCCCGGCCCGAAGTAGGCCGGTGCCCAGGTGCCGAGCGCCGGGTTCTCGTCGTTGATGAAGAACCCGCGGTACTTCACGTGCGGCGTGCCGAGGCTGAACCGCTCCCCCGGCAGGTACAGCTCGGTGCTGCGCCGCGGCGGGACGTCGGCCCACCAGTACCACGGCGAGACGCCGATGCGCCGCGAGATCTCGTAGACGCCGTAGATCACGCCGCGCTGGTCGCTGCCGGTGAGCACGAGCTTCCCGCCGACGACCTGGCTCAGCGACGTCTCCCACTTCCCGGCGATGCCGGAGACGTCGAGCCGGCCGGCCCGCACCAGGTAGTCGACCAGTGGACTGTGGCCCAGCGTGCCGACCAGCACCACCGGTCCCTCGGCGGGGACCACGTCGGACACGGCCGGGCGGACACCCGTGACGCGCTCGACGTCGTCAGCCAGGTCTCCGGCGACCCGCCGGACCCCCGGCAGGTCGCCGGAGCTCACCACGATCGTCGCGGCCTTTCCCCGCGACACCAACGGGAACCCCGTCCCGGCTTCGGCGAGGCCCGGCAGGGCCGCGGATCCCGCCCCGGCCAGGGCGAGCACCTGCAGGAAGGCACGACGGTGGACCTCGGACGGCACGGCAGACCTCCTGAGTCAGCCCTTCACGGATCCGGTCAGCCCGCCGACGATGCGCCGTTCGGCGAGCACGAAGAACGCGAGTGCCGGGATCATCGACAACGCGGTGAACGCGAGCACCCGGGCGGTGTCCTGCGAGTACTGGGACTGGAAGGTGGCGACGCCGAGCGGGAGCGTGAAGTGCGCGGAGTCGTTGAACACCAGCAGGGGCAGCAGGTAGGCGTTCCAGCTGGTGACGAAGGCGAGCACGCCGACCGTGGTCAGCGCGGGCGCCGACAGGGGCAGCAGGATGCGCCAGAAGAACCCGAGCCGGGTCGCGCCGTCGAGGACGGCGGCGTCCTCGAGCTCGCCCGGGATGGCGTGCATGAACGGGCGCAGGATCACGATCGTCACCGGCAGCGAAAACGCCGCCTCGGGGATGGCCACGCCCCAGAAGGTCTCGAGCATGCCCAGCTGGCGCAGCCACAGGTACAGCGGCAGCGTCGCCACGGTCAGCGGGAACAGCAGGCCGAGCGTGAACAGCGTGTACAACGCCTCCCGGCCCTTGAAGTGATAGCGCGAAAGCGCGTACCCGGCCATCGACCCCAGGCCGACGGCGACCGCGGTCGCGATCACCGCGACCAGCGCGCTGTTGCCGAGGAACGTCCAGAACGCGCCCGAACCGAGGACCGAGGCGTAGTTGTCCGTCACCCACGGACCGGGCAGGCCGGCCGGGGCGGAGTTGATCTGCGCGTTGGTGCGGAACCCGCCGAGCACGACGAACAGCAGCGGCACGACCGTCACGCCGAGCACGACGATCGCCGCGAGGTACCCCATCGACAGGCCGAACCTGCGGGAGCGCATCAGCCCACCATCCTCGTCAAGGCGCCCTCGGTGTCACGGCGGAGCGCGAACCGCTGGTACAGCAGGGCGAACACGAAGCAGATGACGAAGAGGATGACCGCCACCGCGGAGCCGAACCCGAACTCGTAGCGCTTGAAGCCGTGGTCGACCAGGTAGGTCGCCATCGTCGTCGACGCATTCGCCGGCCCGCCCAGCGTCATGATCCAGACCACGTCGAACAGCTGCAGGGAGCCGATCACCGACAGGAAGATCCAGATCCGGATGGTCGGCCCGAGCAGCGGCAGCACGACGTGCCGGGTGGTCTGCCACGCCGACGCGCCGTCGAGCGCGGCGGCTTCGCGCAGCTCGGCGGGCACGCCCTGGAGACCGGCGAGCAGCAGGATGATGCCGAAGCCGACGTACTTCCAGGTGATCACCGCGAACAGCGTGTAGAGCACGATGCCCGGGTCGGCCAGCCACTGGTGGACCAGGCCGCCGAGCCCGGCGCCCTTCAGCACCTGGTCGGCGAAGCCCCCCGGCTGCAGCATGAGCACCCAGATCACCGCGGTGATCGCCTCGGAGAGCACGTACGGCGCGAACACCAGGGCGCGCAGCACCGCGCGTCCCCGCAGCTTGCGGTTGAGCAGCATCGCCAGCCCGATCGACAGCGGCAGCTGCACCACGATCGACAGCCCGGCGATGATCAGGTTGTGCACGATCGCGCCCTGGAACACCGTGCCGCTGAACGCGTCGACGTAGTTGTCGAAACCGATGAAGTCGTCGAGCGGGCCGAAGCCGTTCCACTTGAACAGGCTGTAGAACCCGGCGATCCCGATCGGTACCAGCACGAAGCCGACGAACACCAGCAGGGCCGGCCCGAGCAGGAGCGCCAGCTCGAGCCGTTTGCCCAGGCCGGGACGCTTCACCCGGGCGCCCGCCGCCGGTGCGGAAGGCGGCGTCGCCTTCCGCACCGGCGTCGCCGCCGTGGTCACTTGTTGCCCGCCGCGGCCTGGTTGACGGCGGCCACGATGCCTTCGGGGGTGCCCTGGCCGGCGAACATGTTGGCCACCGCGTCGTTCAGCGCCGCGCCGACCGCGGTCGGGAACGCCTTGTCGAAGTACATCTGCAGGTAGGGCGCCTTCACGCCGTAGTCGTAAACCTGCTTCAGCGTGTCGGTCTTCAGCGACTTGGCGGCCGCGCTGTTGACCGGCAGGCCGGCCCCCTTCGCCGCGAGCTGCGTCTGCACCGGCTCGGTGTTCAGGTACTGCAGGAAGTCCGCGCACGCCTTCGACGCGCGGGAGGTGCAGGCGAAGCCGTCACCGCCGCCGAGCACGGCCGCCGGGTCGCCCCGCCCGCCCGCCACCGACGGGAACGGGAACCAGCCGATCTTGGAGTCCAGCTGCTTGTCGTCGGTCAGCGCCGACATCGTGCCGGGTTCCCAGTCGCCCTGCAGCTCCATCGCGGCCTTGCCGTTGGCGACCAGGCCGGCGGAGCTGCCCGCGCCCTGCTGGGCCGGGGTGCCGGCGAACCCGGTCTGGAACGGCTGCGTGGCCAGGAAACTCTTGAGGTCCTGCCCGGCCTTCGTCCAGCACGGGTCTTCCAGCTTGACCGCCTTCACCGACTGCTTGAGCACGTCGGCGGAGCACTCGCGCACGGCGAAGTAGTTGAAGTAGAAGGCGTCCGGCCAGCGGTCCTTGCCACCGACGGAGATCGGCGCGATGTTCTTGGCCTTGAGCTGCGTGACGGCGGCGTTGAGCTCGTCCATCGTCTTCGGCGGGGTGGTGATCCCGGCCTGCTGGAAGAGGTCCTTGCGGTACCAGAAGCCGACGAAGTGCTGCTCGAACGGCACGCCGTACTGCTTGCCGTCGACCTGCCAGCTTTCGGCGAACTTGCCCGTCCCGGAGATCCACGGCTTGGTCGCGTCGGTGATGTCGGCGAGCTTGCCCGAAGTGACCTGCGAGGCGAGCTCGCCGGCACCCCAGGACTGGTAGACGTCCGGCGGCTGGGCGCCCTGCAGCGCGAGCGGGACCTTGGTGGGGAAGTCCTCGTTCTGCAGCGGCTGGGCCTTGAGCGTGACGTCGGGGTGCGCCTGGTGGTAGTCGGCGACGACCTTCTCCCAGATCGACTTGATCGGGTCGGTGGTGCCGTTGTGCCACCAGGTGAGGGTGACCGGCCCGCTCGGCTGCGCGGGTGTGTCGCTCCCCCCGCTGCACGCCGAGAGCGCGAGCGGCACGATCGCCACCAGTGCGGCGAGAACGGGAATTCTGCGTTTCACAAACATCGTGGGTCCACTCCTGACGACTTCGGCCGAGTTGGACGGGGCGCGACTGCACCCGGGTTGGCGAAGAGTTTGCTCCCGGGCAAATCGGATGTCAATCGTTGTCGATAACGTTTTACATCGCTAGTCTGAGCCGATGCAGCCCAGTTCCAGGGTGACCATCCGTGACGTCGCGGCCCGTGCCGGCGTCTCGGTGGCCACGGTGTCCAAAGTGATCAACGAGCGCTACGGCGTCTCCGCCGCGACGCTCGCGAAGGTCCGCGCGGTGATCGACGAGCTCGGCTACGAAGCCAGTCTCGTGGCCCAGAGCCTGCGCAACCACCGGACCAACGTGATCGGGATCCTGGTCGCCGACCTCGAACCGTTCTCGACGGAGCTGCTCAAGGGCGCCGCGGACGCCATCCGCGGCAGCGGGTTCGAGCTCGTCGTCTACTCCGCCGGCGGCCGCACCGGCGACCCGGCGGGCTGGGAAAAGCGCTACCTGTCACGCCTTTCCGGCACCCTCGTCGACGGCGCCGTGCTCGTCACGCCCGCCGTCTCGCTCGAGGCGGTGCCCGGCACGCCGGTCGTCGCGGTCGACCCGCACACCGGGCCGTCGCACCTGCCCACCATCGACTCCGACAACCTGCGGGGCGCGCAGCTGGCCACCGAGCACCTGCTCGACCTGGGGCACCGGCGGATCGCGTTCCTCTCCGGCCGCCCCGACCTCGAGTCGGCGTCACTGCGGAAAGCGGGCTACCTGCGCGCTCTCGAGGCGGCGGGCGTAACGGCAGACGAGAACCTCATCCGGATCGGCGCCTACGACCCGGAAGTCTCCGCGGCCTCGGCGCACGACCTGCTGACCGGCCCGGACCGCCCCACCGCGGTGTTCGCCGCGAACGACATCTCGGCCATCGCGACCGTCGGCGCGGCCCGCGAGCTCGGTCTTTCCGTGCCGGACGACCTTTCGGTGGTCGGCTTCGACAACGTCCCCGAATCCGCGCTCTGCAGCCCGCCACTGACCACAGTGGACCAGCCGATCCGGGAGATGGGGCACCGGGCGATCAGCATGCTCATCGCGCTGATCAACGGCGACGAGGTCGAGCGCACCCACGTCACCCTCGACACCGGCCTGGTGGTGCGGAGCTCGACCCGGGCCCTCCTCTGATCTCCTGTGCCATCCGGGGCTTCGCCACTCGGAACCCCCGAAAGCTCCCTCCTGACGAAGGGCGGAAAGCCTTGACCACGCAGCCTGCCGCGGCCCCCGAGCCGTGGCGAGACACCGCGGCCGACCCGGGCGAGCGCGTCCGCGCCCTGATGGCGCGGATGACCCTCCGCGAGAAGCTCGCCCAGCTCTACGGCGTCTGGGTCGGCATCGACTCCGGCGGGGAGATGGCCCCGCACCAGCACGACTTCGTCGACGCCGCGGTCGACCTCGACGACCTGGTCCGCCACGGCATCGGGCAGCTGACCCGCGTCTTCGGCACCCGGCCGGTCGACCCGCTGATCGGGGCGCACAGCCTCGCCCGCACGCAGCGCCAGATCGTCTCCAGCAACCGGTTCGGCATCCCCGCCGTCGTGCACGAGGAATGCCTGACCGGGCTCGCGGCGTGGCAGGCGACGATCTACCCGGCGCCGCTGTCGTGGGGCGCGACGTTCGACCCGGACCTGGTGCGGCGGATGGCTTCGCGCATCGGGCAGACCATGCGGGAGCTGGGCGTGCACCAGGGGCTCGCACCGGTCCTCGACGTCGCCCGCGACCTGCGCTGGGGCCGCGTCGAGGAGACCATCGGCGAAGATCCGTACCTGGTCGGCGCGATCGGCAGCGCGTACGTCGCCGGGCTCGAGTCCGCCGGCGTGATCGCGACCTTGAAGCACTTCGTCGGCTACTCCGCTTCCCGCGCCGGGCGCAACCTCGCGCCGGTTTCGGCCGGGCCGCGGGAGATCGCGGACGTCCTGCTCCCGCCGTTCGAGCTGGCGCTGCGCGCGGGCGCCCGGTCGGTGATGAACACCTACACCGACATCGACGGCGTCCCCGGTGCCGCCGACCCGGCCTTGCTGACCGAGTTGCTGCGGGAGACCTACGGTTTCACCGGCACGGTCGTCTCCGACTACTTCTCCGTCGCGTTCCTGCACCGGCTGCACGGCGTCGCGGCCGACCGCGCCGACGCCGCCGCGCAGGCGCTGACCGCGGGCATCGACGTGGAGCTGCCCACCATGGACTGCTACGGCGAGCCGCTGCTCGCCGCGGTGGAAGGGGGCGCGGTCGACGCCGCCGCCGTCGACCGCGCCCTCGAACGGGTGCTGCGGCAGAAGTGCGAGCTGGGGCTGCTCGACGCGGACTGGGCGCCCGAGGTTCCCGAGGAGATCGACCTCGACGACCCCGGCTCCCGTGCCCTGGCGCGCGAGGTGGCCGAGAAGTCGATCGTGCTGCTGCACAACGACGGGACACTGCCGGTGGCGCCGGGCACCCGGGTCGCCGTGGTCGGGCCGCGCGCGGACGCACCCGGCGCGATGCTCGGCTGCTACTCGTTCCCGCTGCACGTCGGCGTGCACCACCCGGACGTCCCGTTCGGCGTCTCGGTGCCCACGGTGGTGGAGGCGCTGCGGTCGTCCTTCGACGTCACGTACGCGCTGGGCTGCCCGGTCGTCGGAGGCGACGACGCCGGGATCGAGGAGGCGGTGGCGGCGTGCGCGGACGCGTCGGTGTGCGTGGCCGTCCTGGGCGACCAGGCCGGGCTGTTCGGCGGCGGGACGTCCGGTGAAGGCTGTGACGCGCCGGACCTGCGGCTGCCGGGCCGCCAGGAGGAACTCCTGGAAGCGCTTCTCGCCACGGGGAAGCCGGTCGTGCTGGTCCTGCTCTCCGGACGCCCCTACGAGCTCTCCCGGCAGATCTCCCGGCTCGCCGCGGTGGTCTCCGGGTTCTACCCCGGCGAAGAGGGCGCTCCGGCGCTGGCAGGTGTCCTGAGTGGACGGATCGATCCGTCCGGCCGGCTGCCGGTGAGCTTCCCGGCGGCCGGGGCGAGCCAGCCCTCGACCTACCTCGCGGCGCCGCTCGGCCGCCGCAGCGAGGTGAGCACGGTCGACCCGTCGGCGTTGTTCCCGTTCGGGCACGGGTTGTCCTACGCGCCCGCGACCTGGGTCGACGTGAGCGCGACGGGTTCGCTGTGGCCGACGGACGGCGTGTGCCGGGTCCGGGTGACGCTGCGGAACGACCACGCCCGGACCGCGACGGAAGTGGTCCAGGTGTACCTGCACGACCCGGTGGCGGAGGTCGTGCGTCCCGAGCGCCAGCTGATCGCGGCCCGCCGGGTTTCGCTGGAGCCGGGGACGACCACCGTCGTGGACATCGGCCTGCACGCGGACCTGACGTCGTACACGGGCCGGTCGGGCCGGCGCCTGGTCGAACCCGGCGACGTCGAGCTGCGGGTCGGGACGTCCAGCGAACAGTTCGCGGCGACCCTGCACTGCACGCTGACCGGGCCGCGCCGTGAGGTCGGCTTCGACCGCGTCCTGACGCCGGAGTTCGGATCATGAGACGAACTTCGGTGATCGTCGTCCTGGCCGTCCTGACCGCGTTGTTCGTCGGCGCGTCCGGGCGTCCGCCCGCGTCGCAGTGGGTGGCGACCTGGACGTCGATGCCGCAGCTGACCGAGCCGTCGAACCTGCCGCCGGCGCCGTACACGGGGACCGACCGGGTGCTGGACAACGCTTCCGTGCGCCAGACGGCGCACGTGTCCGTCGGCGGGCCTCGCCTCCGCCTGCGGTTCTCGAACGCCTTCGGCGGGGCGCCGCTGCCTCTTTCGGCCGTCTCGGTGGCACGTCCTCTCGACGGGCGCGCGGGCGTCCCGGCGGTCGTGCCGGGCAGTGTCATGCCGGTGACGTTCCACGGAAAGGCCTCGACGACGATCCCGGTGGGCGCGCAGGTGGTGTCGGATCCGCTGCCGTTCCCGGTGCGCCCCTTCGAGAACGTCACGGTGACGACCTACCTGGCGCACGGCCAGAGTTCGCTGTCGATCACGTCCCACCCCGGCTCGCGCACGACGTCGTACCTGGTGCCGGGCGACCAGGTGTCCGCTTCGGACCTGCCGGGCGCCACGCCGGTGGACCACTGGTACTTCCTGAGCGGCGTCGAGGTGCTTTCGCCGGCGTCGGCGGTCGCGGTGATCGGCGATTCGCTGTCCGACGGGCGCGGCTCGACGACCAACGGCAACGACCGCTGGCCGGACGTGCTGGCGTCACGGCTTTCGTGGGCGGTCGTCAACCAGGCCGCGGGCGGCAACCGGGTGCTGCAGGACGGCCTGGGCCCGAACGTCCTGGCCCGCCTGGACCGCGACCTGCTGGCGCAGAGCGGGGTCACCCGGGCGATCGTCTTCGAGGGGATCAACGACCTCGGCACCGCCGCCCCCGCTTCCGCCGCCGGGACGGCGTCCGACCTCATCGACGCGTACGACCAGATCCTGACCCGCGCCCACGCGGCCGGCATCCTGGTGTACGGCGCGACGTTGACCCCGTTCGGCGGCAACGAGGGTTACGACGACCCGCTGCGCGAGGCGGCGCGGGCTTCGGTGAACACGTGGATCCGAGGCCACTTCGACGCGGTACTGGACTTCGATCGCGTGGTCCGGGACCCGGCGGCGCCGACCCGCCTGCTGCCCGCCTACGACGTCGGCGACCACCTGCACCTCAATCCCGCGGGGTATCGCGCGGTGGGCACGAGCGTTCCCGCCGGGCTATTCCGGAATGGCTGACGGAATGCCGAGGGGTCAAAAAGTGGACAATTCCCGGACGCCATTTCCCGGTCGACATCACTGATCGCTCACCCCCGCCTGACGGACCGTGATCACAGGTCCAGTCAACCTGGAGAGCGTTGTCTCGCGCCGGATATCTGTTGGGACACAAGCGAGTCTCGAACCTGGGGGTCTGTGGCGAAGGTCACCGGCGATACCCCTATAGTGTCGCCGTCTCAGCTCGTCCCCATCCGTAGTCGTCGCTCCCGAAAAGGGGAAAACATGTCCGACGTCATCAACAGCATCTTCGGTCGCGCCCAGAACGAAACGCCCAGTTCAGAAGGTTACGGCTACGGCAGCGCCGCCACCGAAACCGTCGACACGACCGAGACCGAGACGGTCGAGCCGGCCGAGGACGCCACGGAGACCGAGGACGCCGTCGACGAGACCGCTGACGTTTCCGAAGCCGACGACACCGCCGAGACCGAAGAGGACGACACCGACGAGGCGTCCGGCGACGCGGTTGCGGACGAGGCCGTCGAGTCGGAGTCCGACGAGGCCGAGTCCGAGTCCGACGAGGACACCGACACCGCCGACGAGGCCGTCGCGGAAGAGATCGAAGCCGCCGAGGAGGTCCCGGAGGCGGTCGCTGCCGAGACCGAAGCCGCCGAGGAAACCGCATCCCGGCCCGCCGCCGGCACCCGCGGCAGCACCACGGTGGCCGACGGCGTGGTCTCCAAGATCGTCATCCGCGTCGCCCGCAAGGCCGAAGGCGTGTACGAACTCGACGAGGCGGGCACCTCCGTCGAGGTCGAGGGCGAGGTCGCCACGATCGCCGTCACCCTGGTGGTCGAGTTCGGGCGCGCCGTGAAGACGCTGGCCGAGCAGATCCGCATCCAGGTGGTCGAAGCGGTCGAGCAGTACCTGGGTCTCGAGGTCGCGTCCGTGGACGTCCACGTCGCCGACATCCACTTCCCGGACGCCGACTGATCCGCCGCTCGGTCCCGGGCGTGCCGCGCCCCGGGACCGAGCGCCCGTCACCGGCGCACGACGTACCGCAAGTGGAGTACGCCGCGATCCGCCAGTTGCCGCACCAGGTCCAGCTCGATCAGGTCCCCGTCCCCGAACAACCGGCGGCCGGCGCCGAGCAGCACCGGCACGACGTGCAGTTCCAGTTCGTCCAGCAGCCCCGCTTCCAGCAGCGCCTGCGCCGCACCCGCGCCGTGGACCATGACCGCGCGCTCGCCCGCCGCGGCGCGCGCCTCTTCCGCGCACGCGACCACGTCCGTGAAGAACCGCGCGCTCCCGGGCGGGGTGTCGCCCGGGTCGACGTGGTGGGTCAGCACGTGGATCGGGACGCCGTCGTGGTGGTCGCCGCCCCAGCGGCCGGCCAGCTCGAACGTCCGCCGGCCGGAGATCAGCGCGCCCGTCGCCATCGCCTCGGCGAACACCTGCCTGCTCGGCCCGTCGCCGTGGCGGTCGTCCAGCCAGTCGAACAAGCGGAAGCCACCGCGTCCCATTTCCTGTCCCGCGCGGTCGTCCGGCCCCGCCACGAAGCCGTCGAGCGACATCGTCATGTAGAGCCTGATCGGTCCGGTCATCGCTGACCGCCTCCTTCGCGTCGTCGTCACCTTCACGTCGAACAGGAGGTGCCCGAATCGACGTCGGCAAGATGATCTCTCCCCCGCGGGGGTGAAGCCGCACCGTGAACCGCCCCGGCACCCGTCCGGAACGGCCCGCCGCCCCTTCGGGTGGAAGACCGTCGTCGATCTTCATCATTAGCGGACACGGAGATCACCGGGCGTCGATTTCCCTGCGGATAACGGATTTCTCGGCCGCACGCAGTCGATTTCACACCCTCACGCCTGGGCGGTCGGCCGCTGCTACTGTTCGCCCGCCCTGGTCCGGACCACGCCGTCCGGACCGGCCTCTTCCGGGCGACCTCCGCCCGCACCTCCTGGAGAAAAGGCTCGACTTGACCCACCTGAACCACTCCGGTCCGGGCACGGCCACGCCGGACTGGCACGTCACGGCGTTCCGCGGCGACCGGTCGATGCTCGGGGCCGTCCGCGAACTCCGCGCGCGGATCCTGTTCGACCACGGCCGCCGCCCGGACTTCCGCCGCGCCGACGGCACCCACGCCGACGACCAGGCCCTCGACTTCGGCGCGAGGCACTTCATCGACCGGCAGAGCCCGGCCGGCCTGCCGCTCGGGTACATCCGGCTGTCCACACCGGACGCCGGCGTGCCGTACCAGTCGCGCGAGTTCCTCGGGAGCGAGCGCTACGAGGAACTGCTGGCCGCCGAGGGCTTCCCGGAGGCCGGCGTGTTCGAGCACAGCCGGCTCGTGGTCGAGCACCGCGCCCGGAAGCTGGGACTGGGGCAGTACCTCAACGCGCTGGCGATCGGCGCGACCCACCACCTCGGCGCGCGGGCGATGATCGGCACGTCCGGCACGAAGGACGTCCAGGACCGGTTCCACGAACGGTTCGGCTTCCGGCCCGTGCGCGGCACCCGCCGGTACGTCCCGCAGTACACCGAAGACGTCGTGATCATGCTGCACCGCGTCGCCGACGGGGCCGGGCGGCACCACGAGCTCGTCACGCGGCTGCGGGACGAGTTCCCGGTCATCGTCGGCCGCCCGGCGCCCGCCGTCGCCGCGCCGAAGGCTCACGCCCCCGCGCCGGTCACCCTGGCCGGCGCGCCCGCGCCGGACCGCGACGGGTGGCGTCCGGTGCTGCACACCGCCGGCGGCGCGCTGGACGCGTTGCTGGCCTCCGGCGACGTCCGCGAAGTCCACGACACGATCGACGACCAGCTGACCGAACTCGTCCGCAACCGCGAACCGGCGTGACGCGACGCCGCCGAGATCGAGCGGCTCAAGGACGACCAGCTGGCCGGGGTTCCGCGGTGGGCGTACGGAACCTTGGCCTGGTACCCGTGGTCCGGGCGGCTCGTGCACGTGCTGCCCCGGGAGGAGTTCCGGCTGGTGCGCACCGACCGTAACCGGGGCCGGATCGAGCGGCCCGAGCAGCGCAGCCTGTTCGGCAAGCGGATCGGGATCATCGGGCCGTCGGTGGGCAACAGCGCGGCGCTGACGTTCGCGCTGGAAGGCATCGGCGGTGCGTACCGGCTGGCCGACTTCGACGACTTCGGCCTGTCGAGCCTGAACCGGCTGCGCGGCGGGGTGCACGACCTCGGCGTCAACAAAGCGGTGCTGTCGGCGCGCCAGATGGTCGAGATCGACCCGTACCTCGACATCGAGATCCAGCGCGACGGCCTGAACCCGGACACCATCGAGGAGTTCTTCCGCGGCGGGATCGACCTCCTCGTCGAGGAGTGCGACACACCGTGGGTGAAGATCGCGGCCCGCGAGTACGCGGGCGACCTCGGCATCCTGATCGTGATGGACTGCAACGACCGCGGCATGCTCGACGTCGAGCGGTTCGACGAAGAGCCCGACCGGCCGCTGCTGCACGGGCTGCTCGGCGACGTGAAGTCCGTCGACCTGCTCGAGCTCGGCCGCCGGGAGAAGGTCGAGCTGATCCTCGCGATGGTCGACGCGGAGCGGATCAACCTGGAGCTGGCGGCGTCGTTCGGCGAGCTGGGCCGTACTTTGAGCAGCTGGCCGCAGCTGGCGTCCGGCGTCGCGCTCGGCGGGGCGCTGTGCGGTGAGGCGGCCCGGCGCATCCTGCTCGGCCAGCCCTGCGGGTCCGGCCGGTTCTACACCGACCTCGACCGGCAGCTGCACCCGTCCCGGAACGTCTACGCCGGAGGGGCCCGGTGACCGGCCTGCCCGTTCCCGTCGCGATCACGGGTACCGGAGTCCACCTGCCGCCGGAGGTCGTCACCAACGCCGAACTCGCGGCGACGCTGGACACTTCGGACGAGTGGATCGTCAGCCGCACCGGCATCCGCGCCCGCCGCCGGCTGGCGCCGGACCGGGCGACGTCGGACATGTGCGTGGCGGCGGCCCGCCCGGCACTGGCCGCGGCCGGCGTCACCGCCCGCGACGTCGACGCGATCATCGTCGGGCCCTACACCTCCGACCAGCCGCTGCCGTCGACGGCCCTGATCGTCAAGGAGGCGCTGGGCGCGGACCGCGCGCTCACACTGGACGTCACGCAGACGGCGTGCGCGAACGGGGTCCAGGCACTGTTCCTGGCGGCGCACCTGCCGCAGACGTCGGCGGCCCGGACGGTCCTGGTGCTGGCGGCCGACTGCGCGGCCCGGGTGACGAACTCGGCGGACCGCACGACGAGGGTGTTCTTCGGCGACGCGGCGGGGGCGGCGATCCTGACGCGCGCATCGGCGCCACAGGGCGGCCTGCTGGGCTGGGACTTCGGCTCGGAGCTGTCCTACGACGTCGAGATCCCGGCGGCCGGCGAATACCCGAAGATGAACGGCAGAGCGGTCTGGAACACGGCGACCCGCTGCCTGCCGGACAGCATCCTCCGGGCGACGGACAACGCGGCGGTACCGGTGGAGGAGGTCACGCACTTCTTCCTGCACCAGGCGAACCTGAACATCATCCAGGCGGCCCTGGACAAGCTCGGGGTTCCGTTGGCGAGGGCACCGATCACGGTGCAGAGCCTGGGCAACACGGGATCGGCGGGCGTGTTCACGGCATTGCACGAGCGCTTCGGCGCGGGGCGGTCGCCCCCGGAGACACGTACGTGGTGTCGTCGATCAGCGCCGGTTTCCAGTGGGGCACCTTGTGTTTCCGCCACGTGTGACGTGACTCGTGGCCCCGGCTTGGCCGGGGCCACGCGCCGGACTTCGTGCCCGGAACCGGCTGACGCAGCCCGGCCCGGCTTCCGCGGCGCCGGTCGGCTCGTCAGCCGCTGGGCGGGTCAAAACTGCTCGCCGGATTGGACGCGCAGGATCGCCGCGATCTCACCTCTGGGCCTTTGCCGACGGCCTCTCACACCATAGTATGCGCTTGGGTGAGGGGAGTGTGACGTTGAGTGATCACCTCACGCGGTTCCCGCCGGGAAGCCTCTTGGCGGGTCTGCCACCGAAAGCCGCCTCGGCGTTGCTGACTCTCGGCACCGCACGCGAATTCGGCCCCGAGACCGTACTGCTCCGCGAAGGGGAGCCGAGCACTCACGTGCTGCTGCTGGTCGAAGGCTGTGTGAAGGTCACCGGGACGACGCCGGAAGGCCGGCTGGCGCTGCTGGCCATCCGGGTCGGCGGGGACCTGGTGGGCGAACTGGCGGCGCTCGACGGCCAGCCCCGGATCGCCACGGTGACCACCGCCGGCCGGGTGCGCGCGCGGTCCGCCGGGCAGGCCGAGTTCCGGCGGTGCCTGGCGGAGACGCCGGCCTTGGCGCTGGCGGTGTCCGGCAGCGTGGGGGCCAAGCTGCGCTGGGCGACCCGCCGCCGGATCGACTTCGGCAGCCGGGAGGTCAAGATCCGGCTCGCCCGGGTGCTGGTCGAGCTCGCCGCGTCCTACGGGGTCCCGGCCGGCTCGACCGTCGAACTCGGCGTCTCGCTGACCCAGCCCGAACTCGCCGCCCTGGTGGGCGCGGCGGAGCCGACCGTGCACCGCGCCCTCGCGCTTCTGCGCCGCGAGAACATCGTCGAGACCGGGTACCGCCGGCTGTGCGTCCGCGACCAGGCGCGGCTCGCCGCCGTGGCGGGCGGTTGACCGCCACGTCAGGACACCGCCGTCAGGACCAGCATTCCCAGTCCCCCGGCGAACAGGACGTAGGTTCCGGCCAGCGCGGACCGCAGGTGACGGTGCTTGCGCAGCGCCAGAGCCGCCAGCAGCCCGGCCAGCTCGTGGGCCTGGGCGCACTGGTCGCGCAGGGTCCGGAGAACCGGATCGGCGGTGCCGGCCGCGACGCTGGGGAAGGCGAACCGATTCCGCGCCGACGGCGCGCGCGTCCGCGGCCGGAAGGCCTGCACGAGGTGGAACGACGAGTAGGCATACGCAATCGCGAAACAGAGCAGGACTGCGAACACCGCGAGCCGCGGCACGGACGCCGGACGCGGTGCGCCGAGCAGCCCGGCCTGAGCGGTCACCATCGCGGTGATCATCGTCTGCACGGCGACGACGGTCCGCACCTTGTCGTCGGCGTGCTGGACCGCGCCCTGGAAGAACGAAACCGTCGTCAAGGCCGTGCCGAGCTCCGCTTCCCAGCGGCCCACCCCGCCCTTCAGCCCGGCCGGCGCCTTGGTGCTGCCGTTGCGCATCGCGCTGCTCCCCTCGTTCCCGCCCAGCTTCCCGCTCCCGCCAGGCGGTCACGCCGTCCTCCGATGGGTTCTCCGCTGGTGACTTTTCCCGCGCGATCCCGTCCTCTGAGGTGGTGGTCACCGTCGTGAGCGGGGCGCAATGGACGTCCGCGGCACTCCAGGGAGGGAGCGGAGCTGAACCAGCAGCCTTGGCCCGACGGCAGCCTCCTCGGCCGCATGTCCGCCCGCACCCGGCAACGGTTCCTCGAACTCGGCACCACGGTCACCTACGGCGCGCGCCAGCACGTCTTCCGGCAGGGGGAGGAAAGCCACCACGTACTGGTCGTGCTCGACGGGCTGGTGAAAGTGTTCGTGGACACCGAGTTCGGCCGGCCGGTCCTCCTCGGCCTGCGCGGCCGCGGTGACTTGCTGGGCGAAATGGCGATGCTGGAGCACCGCCGACGCTCCGCGGACGTGGTGACCTGCACGCCTGCCCGCGTCAAACTGATCGGGAACGCGCAGCTGACGACGTTCTTCGACCGCAGGCCCGACGCGTGGGCCGCGATGGCCGGCTCGCTCAGCCAGCGGCTGTCCGGAGCGAACGTCCGCCGGGCGGAGTTCGTCGCGTGCCCTGCGCCGGTGCGGGTCGGCCGGGTCCTCGCCGAAATCGCGCGCGCCTACGGAGTCCGGACACCGGACGGCTGGGATCTCGACGTCGGGCTGACGCAGACCGAGATCGCTTCGCTGGCCGGGGTCGCGCTGGCGACGTTCGAGAAAGCTCTGCACCGGTTGCACCGATCCGGTCTGGTGCACCGGAAATCCCGACGGATCGTAGTCGACGACCTCGCGGGGCTGTCCCGGTTCGGCGTAGCCGACCGGGCGAACCCGTATCAATACGGGATCAGGGACGAAGACGTGGCTCAGAGTTAGGGCTCGGGACCACCGGAGGGTCACCGATCTTCGGAGGAGGACGGGTTGCCGGACCACATCGACTTCACCAGGATGCTGTTGCTCGCCGTCGACGCTTGGCGGTACGGCAGCCGCGACGGGCAGCAGCAGTTCGATCTCCAGCAGGCGCTCACCACCGCAGTGGACGCGGCGGGGGCGGCCGCGGGCCTGGATCCCGCGGCGTGGCACCGGCAGCCGGCCGGTGACGGGTTCCTGGACTTCATCGCCGACAGCGGAGCCGAGCTCGCGCTGGTCGATCCGTTCGTGCGCGAACTCGACGCGTGGCTCGGGCGGTTCAACCACGACCGGCTGCCGAACGCGCGGCTGCGGCTGCGCTTGGCGATCCACCACGGCGGCGCGGTCCCGGCGGCCTGCGGCTACGCCGCGGACGGCCCGGTGCACGTCTGCCGGCTGCGCGACGCCAAGCCGTCCCGCGCCGCGCTGGCGCTGGTTCCCGAAGCAAACCTAGTCCAGGTCCTTTCCGAACCGATCTTCGGTTCCGTCCGGCAGCGGCTCACCACTCTGTCCGCCGCGGACTTCACCCCGGTCCTGGTGGACGAGCCGGAGAAGGAATTCCGGGAGAAAGCCTGGATCCGGGTACCCGGCGTCTCCGCCGAACGGCTGTCGAGGCTGATCGAACCGGAAGACCTGACGATCTGGGTGGCCCCGGCCGCGGGCTCGGAAGGCGCTCGCGCGGCGGCGCTCGCGTCGTTCGACGCGGCGGGAATCCCCCGTCCGGACCACGTTCCCGGCACCGGCGACGCGTTCGTCGTTCCGCTCTCTTCCGCCGTCTCCGGCGATTTCGTGCTAGGGGTGTGGGTGCACCACCTGCACGAGGCGGTCGGGACGTCCGGGCGCGTCACGGTGTCCGTCGGCATCGCCGCCGGCCGCGACCTCGACGCGGCGCGCAGGCTCGCCACGGGCGAACCGGCTTCGGCCGTGCTCGCCGGAGTGGCCGACGCGCCGGTGGTCGTCGTCGTGTCCGAGGCCGTGCACCGGCGGTTCGTGGCCGGTTCAGGCGCCGGCATGGTTCATCCCGACAGCTACCGCCGCACCGGCACCGAGCCGGAATCCTGGTTGCGCGTGCCCGGGTACGCGATGGCTCCGCACGCGAGCAGCGCCCGGCAGACGAAGGCCACGGCGCCGCCCGCCCACACCGCCGGGGTGGTCAACGGGCCGGTCTCGAACATCGGCAGCGCCGTCATCCACGGGTCGTACGTCAATGGCCCGGTGTACCACGGCAACGGGTTGTTCGGATGAGCGCCGCCGAGAACGAGGGACCGGCCACTCAAGAGCCGGGTACCGGCGGAGCGGGCCTGCAGCCGGGCAAGGAACCCGTCGACGGCGGCCGCGACAGCGACAAGCGGCTCTCGTCCGACAACGGGCGGGAAGTGAACGACGCCATGTCCGTCGGCGAGCAGTTCTACTCGCCCGATCTCGCCCCGAAGGCGCGGGTCTCGATCGGCACGGCCAACCTCCGCGACCTGCACGTCGGGGACAACTACGAGCTGTTCCTCGGCGAGAAGGCGGCGCCCGCGGCCGGCCCCGTGCCCGGCGATGTCCTCCGCTGGACGAGGGAACGGTACTTCGCGGTCGACCGGTACCCGGAGATGTACGACGCATTGGAGAAACGGCGCGTCATCCTGCTGCGGGGTCAGCCGGGAACGGGACGCACCACCACGGCCATGCACCTGCTCGACCGGCTCGCGCCGAACCGGGTCTTCCGGCTCGGGTGCGGCAAGACCGCGAAGTCGCTCGCCTCCGGGAAGCTCCGGGAAGAAGACGCCGGCTACGTGGTGGAGCTGCCGAGCCGGGTCAGCGGCGGCCTCACCGAAGCCATCCTCGACGAGTTCAGGGGCAAACTGGAGGAAGCCCGCTGCTACGGCGTCCTGGTCGCCGCCGTCGACCCGCGGCACGTCAGCGCCTTCGGCCGGTACGCCTTCGACTACCGGGCGCCGGACCCGAAGGACCTGCTCCGAAAGCACCTCGAGCATGAGATCCGGCCTGCCGATCCCCCGGATTTCGCACGGAACCTGCGCCGGCTGAGCGAAGCCGCCTGGACCGCGGAGGCCCTGGGGCCGTGCCCCCGCCCGTCCGAATCGGCCTGGATGGCCACGCTGCTCGCCAAGCACGCGCGCGGCGAAAGCACCCGGGAGGAAGTCGAACAGGACGCCAAGCAGGCCGTCGGCCAGCAGGTGACCGAGTGGTTCGGCGAGTTGCTCGGCCTGTCCCCCGGCCCCGAGCTCAACGAGGCGTTGCGGCTGGCCGCGTTCCGGATCGCGCTGGCGGTGTTCAACCGGTCGCCTTACACGCTGGTTGCCGAAGCCGCAGAGGCGCTGGGCCGCAAGTTCACCGGTAAGGGGACCGACAAGGACAAACGTGAGATGTCGCTGTTCGCGGACGACCGGAGCAACCGGTTGCCCGCGCTGCGCGCGAAGATCGTCGGCGGGCACGCGACTTTCGGCCGTGAGCTCATCCCGATGGAGTTCCTCGAATTCCACGACCCGCGGTACCCCACCGCGGTGCTGGACCACGTCTGGCGCCACCACCACCGGCTGCGGACCGCGCTCGAGCCGTGGTTCGCCGAAGTCGGCAAGGACAGCAGGCCGATGATGTGGGTTCGGGCCGCCCAGGCGATCGGATACCTGGGCCGGCTGGACTTCGTCACCGTGTTCACCAAGATGATCGAACCGAACGCCTGCTCCGACAACTGGGACGACTTCCAGTCCCTCCGGCGGCGGTCCGCCGCGATCGCCCTCGACCAGGCGGCTCAGGACGACGGTGTCCGGCCTGCGATCATCGAGCGACTCCGCTGGTGGCGCCGGTTCGGGACAGCGGAGGAGCGCTGGACAGCGGCGGCGACCTACGGTTTCGCTCTCGGGCGCCGTCGCGTGCTCGAAGCACTCGAGGAGCTGCGGGTGCTGGGCACACCGTCGGAGCGCGCCCATCCGCTCGCTCGCGGAGGCGACGACGAGGTCGTCTGGATCGCCGGCTTCAGCGTGGCCAAGCTGCTGGCCTTCGGCAAGGTGCCCGAGGTGCTCGATCATCTGCGCCGGTGGCTGGCGAGCAAGCGGAGCAGCCTGCGCAGGCTCGCGTTGACCAGTCTCCGGCACCTGGCGAGCTTCTACGGCTTCGAACTCGACTACCTGTCGGTGTCGATGGAGAACGACCGGCCGGTCCTGCCCCACGGCGCGCAGCGCTGGCCGTTGCTGCTGGCGCTGTGCGCGCAGGACGACGACACCGCCCGGCGGATCACCGAGCTGCTGGCCAAGGCCCTGCGGTCCCGGGACGGCGACGACCTGGCCCGGTTCCTGCTGGCCCGTTGGGTCCGCTCGAGCCAGCGGGACCCGGCCCTGCTCGACGTGCTGGCCAGGTTCATGGCCGGGCTCGTGGTCCACGACGGCGACGCACAACGGTTGCAGTACCTGCTCGGCCGGCTGACCGAGGACTGGGCGGACCCGCTGCGGCCTGAAGTCGCGGCTCGGCTGAGCACGGCGCTGCGGAACGGTGAAGGAACGAGGGTGGCGGTATGACCGAAAAGACGATCAGTCCCGAGGCCGGGGGGAAAGAACGCGAGCGGACCGCGACTCCGCCACCCAGCGCGCCGGCCGGCGCCCCCGCGGAGGCGCCGGCCGACGGTGGCTGGCAGAAGGCAGCAGAGCGGAACTACGAGTCGACCGTGCGGACGCTTGCCGCGTCCGCCTACGCGCCGATCGTCGGTGCCGAACGGGTCAGCCGGTTGAGCCTGCTCCGGAGGCACAAGGCCCAGCGGCCCTGGGTCGCCCGCGTGTTCGTCGGACGAGACGGCCGGCTCGACGTCTTCTCCTGGACGAAACAGCCGACCACCGGGGAACTGCTCTGGGGCGGCTACCGGTCGGTGTACGACGTCGACCTCTCGCTGCGCAACCTCAGCCTGGAAGTCACGCTGCCGAGTGCCGGCGACGCGTTCGTCTTCCGCACCGAGGTGGACGTCCAGTGGCGGGTCGAAGACCCGGAAACCGTCGTGACCAAGGGACTCCGGGACATCCGCCCGCTCGTCGTCCCTCAATTGCTGGCCGGGCTCCGGCAGGCGAGCCGGACCCTCGAGACCTCCGACGTCGAAACCGCCGAGAAGGCGGCAAACGCCGCCCAGTTCGACTCGCGCTGGCTCCGGGCGGAGTACGGGCTCTCGACGAACGTCCTGGTGCGCCTGAGGATGGACGCCCAGACCGAGCGCGCCCTCCGGCTCGACGCCGAGGTCCGGGCGTTCAAGAAACTGATCGAGCAGGGCGACCTCGACCAGTTCGCGTTGCAGCTGGCGCAGAACCCGCGGAACGTCCAAGCGGTCGTCGAAGCCTTGGTGGCCGAGCGGGACACGCACCGCAAGGACGTCCTGAACTTCGTCACCGAGCTGATCGGCTCCGACGCGCTGGACCGCTGGCAGATCGACGACGAGGTCCGGGTCATGATGCAGTGGATGCAGACGTCCATCCGCCGCGTGCTGACCGGCACCGACGCGGCGCGCCGACTGCCGTTCGAACCGGGCCGCAACGGTGACACCGCGCGGCCGGCCCAGGAGGGCCCGCACATCGCCGAAGACGTCGCCGGCGGTGCCTGATGTGGCCGGCTTTCCCGCACGCGCTGGCGACGTCGGCATTCGTCGTCGTGGTGGCCTGCCTCGCCGTCCGGTTCGCCCTCCCCGTGGTTCTCCGGACGCTCGTCGAGCCCGTCCGTGAGACGATTTCCCTGGTGGCGGCGGTGCTGGTGCTCCCGGAGTTCTGGATCAGCCGCACGCGTCGCCGGGACGGCGGGACCCCGTCCCCGTTCGCGTACGCCTACGGCGACGGGATCGCCCGCCTGGCCTGCGTGGGCGATCGCAGCGTCGTCCTGGTGCTGCGCTCGCTAGCCCGCGCCGCGGTCGCGGTGCACCCGATCGTCGTCGGGTTGCTGGCGATCGTGTGGCAAGTCGTCACAGCGGTGTGACCGGAATCGCCAAGGAAGGCTATGCCGGTGGAGCGCCGGTGGAAGCCGCCCAAGCAGACCCATCGCTCGGTCCCGGGTGCGACCGGACCCGAGACCGAGCCGGGTCACTCCTGCTCATCGCGCGCCCGGGCGATCACCTCCTCCAGGCGAAGGGGGCTGGCCGGGTGGTAGGACAGGCACAGCGGCGTCGCCACCTGGCGGAACCCGAACGCCTCCCCCGCCACGTAGAACTGGGCGCGCTCCAGGCGTGAGATGTCCGCGACGGGGCTTCCCTTGGCCCGGGCCAGGTCGTTGGCCGCCGCGATCTGGGCCGGGCTGTTCAGGCGGCCGAAGAACTGCGTCATCGCGTTGCCGACCACCTGGTTGTGCAGCCCCTTGGGCGCCTGGGTCGCGAACAGCAGGCCCAAGCCGTACTTGCGCGCCTGCGAGGCGAGGACGATCGTGCTGCGCGTGCTCGCCGTAAGGGTGCCCGACGCCGCCATCGTCTGGGCTTCGTCCATCACGAACAACGCGCCCAGCGGCCGGTCGCCCGCCGGGTTGCGCTTGATCCACGCGAACAGCTCCATCTGCAGCTGGTTCACGAAGTTCTGCCGCTGCTCGTCGGCCTGCAGGCCGACGAAGCTGATCACCGACACCCGGGCCCGCTTGCCGGGAGCCGGGGTGAGCAGCGCGCCCGGGTCCACCGGCTCGCCGCCGCCCGCGAACAGCGGGTCGTTGACCATCGCCGCCTTCAGCACCTCGGCCAAGCCGGCCGCGATGCGCGGGGCGTCGTTGAGGTTGCTGACGTCCTCGGGCAGCTCGGTCAGCAGCTCGATCAGCTCGGGCAGGCTGCGCGACCCGGTCCGCGCGTGCCGCACTACGGCCTGCCGCAGCACGGCGAGCCCGATGTTCGTCTTCGCGGTGCTCCCGGTCAGCCGAGCCTGGGGCGCCAGTGTCGCCACCGCCACCTCGACCGCCGCCGCGAACTCGTCGGAGTCGTCGAGGACGCCGGCGAAGTCCGGCAGCGGCTGGAACGCGAGCGGCCGCCCGGTCGCCCGGCCCGGTGTCCAGACGACGACGTCGGTTTCGGCCAGGTACCGTTTCGCCAGCTGGGCGTCGTCAGGCCCCCAGCCGTCGGGCGGCGTGGGCCAGGCGTCACCGAGCCGGGCGAGGTCGTTGTTCGGGTCCAGGACGATCGCGGAGACCCCCAGGAGAGCGCACTCCTCCACGATCCGCCTGAGCAGCACGGTCTTCCCCGAACCGGAACCGGCGAACACGGCGGCGTGTTTGCGGAGGGCGGAGAGTTCGACCCGCACCGGCTCCCCCGAGCCGACGACGGTGCCGAGCGTGATCTCCCCGTCCACCGGCGGCGGATGCGTCCCTTCGGTGGGCTGCCCCGACGGCTTCTCCGGAAGAACGGCGGACAACAGATCCGACCGGCTCGCGGGACGGCGGTCGATCAGCCACTCGTGCAGCTCACGGCCACCGTTGCCGAGCATTCGATCGAGGGCCCAGAAGGTGCGCACGTCCTTGTCGGAGAGCGGCATGCTCCGGCCGCCCGCCTTCCGGAACTCGTCGAGTTCCAGCTGGGTCTTTTCGCCCCGCGACCACTTCGGTTCGCGGATGATCACGAGATGGCGGTTGTCCACCCCCAGCCGCTGTCCCGCGGCGGACCGAGCTTTCCGGAACCGGCTCAGCGCGGCGAGGGGTTGCCGAGCGGCTATCGCCCGGAACGCCCAGTGCTCTTGGAGGTCGGCCGTCTCGTCGATTGTCCGGGTGAGCCAGGCGTGCACCTCGCTGCGCCCGTTCTGGTGTTCGCACGACCATTCCAGGTCGTCGTCGCCGACTTCGGCGATCCAGCAACGCAGCGCGGCCGACAGAAGACCTGGCATCACCTTGTCCTCGGTCTTTTCGGTGAGCAGCTTTCCCGGATCGACTTCCGCCTTCACCCTCTCGAATTCGGTGTCGAGCTCGCCGAAGCGGTCGTTCTCCAGGGCCGTCCGCACCGGGGCCACTGCCACCGGGACCCGCTCGTCGAAAGAGCTGAGTTCCCGGATCTGCTTGCTGCGCAGACACACGTCGATGTGGGCGCCGATGCGCTTCAGAAGTTCCCGCGGGGTCCACTGTTCCCACGTTCCTTCGAACGCCGACGGAGCGACGGGCCAGGTCGGATGGGGTGGCATGAAGTCCATGGCCTGGTAGGCCACCCCGAGCCGTTTCTCCACCAAGGCCCGACCGACGCCGGCGTCGGTGATCCGGCCGAGCGTCACCGACTCCCGGAACCGGTCAGGAACGGTGCCCGCCGCCTTCGTCTTGATCTGTTCCCAAGTACTGGGCAGACATGCCAAGACGGTCAGGGTCTTGTGGGTGACCTCCCGCAGCCCCATGAGCCCGTCGGCGATCTGCGCCACGAGCAGGTCCTCCTCGACGCTGTCGCCGATCTCCTGAGTGCGCCTCATCGATCGCGCGACCAGCGTGTCGAGCTGATCCACGGCAATCACGACCGGACCGGTGAGGGAGAGGAGCTGAGTGATCTCCTCGACGAGCACACGCGAGGGTTTGGGCCGTGAATAGATATTCCACTCCCGAGCTTCGGCGGTGAGCTCGTCGTTTCCGTCCAGGTAATCCTCACCGATGTATTTTGAACCGCGGTCCCGGCTGGCGATGAGCACAAGCGCTCGCGCGGTGTCCTCACACCGATCGGCAACCATCTCGTCCAGGCGACGTACTCCGTCGACGAAGGCTTCGAGGTCGTCCACCTTCAGCCCGCGCCCACGCCGGATGGTCGTCGTGACATCGGCGCCGACTTGAGCTCGCAAGCACACTCGTAGAAGAAAGCTCTTCAGCTGCGACTCGCCCGATTCGTCCAGCCGGGACAGGCCACGACGCAGTGCCTCGGCCGTGTTGTCCCAGAACGCTTCGGCGGCGGTCACGTCATCGAGGAAGAAGTATCCCCGCGCGCGGTGCACGTGCCTGCGGACGAGGCCCAGGAGGTGGGTCTTGCCGACGCCTTTCAGCCCACGCAGAACGAGTCCGATGGGGCTGGGTCCGTCGCTGGCGATGGCGTCGCGAATGCCGGTGTCGAGTGCGTCGAGTGCATCGGCGTGCAGCCCGTCAACGTGGTAGGGCGAATCCCGCCAGACATGGTCGGGTGTGTCCGCCCAGTCGAACCGCAGTGTTGCCAGCGCCGTCAGCTCGTCCATCACGATGCCTCGATCGAGATGAGGTGGTTGTCCTCACCGCCGATGCGGATCGCCGCTTGGTGATCGGCGGTGGTGAGGGCCTTGCGATTCTCCTCCGGCACGAGGTGCGCCTTGCCTGTGCGACTCAGCTCTTTGAGTACGACGTCGACCTCCTCCGCGGGTGCCCCGCCGAGCTTCGGCCGGAGGTCCACCAGAGCGACCCAGCCGCGCGGTTCACTGACAAGCTCGAGGTAGGCGGTCCGGATGCGGTTCTCGAGTGATTTGGCCGGGCCCGGGATGATGTCGGCCCATTGCAGGTTCCGGCGCCCGAGGTGCTCGCCGAGTCGGCTGGCGAACACGTAGAGCGCGGAACACAGGTGACTCTGCGCGCGCGTCTCCGGCGGGCTACCGACTGCGAGCTCCTCCAGGCACCAGGCCCATCCGTCTTCGGTGAGCTCGTGGGCGTAGGGGCGGCCGGGCTTACTGACCTGCACACTCGTGATGTACCCGCCGTCCTGCAGCTGCGTGCGATCCTTACCCGTGAGCGTGAAGCCCACCAGCTCCTTCAGTTCCGGATTGAGTACCTGGCGGCCCAGCGCCATCAGCGTCAACATCGCCGCAGTCTGGTGATGTCCCAAGCGGTCGGTCATCCGAGATCCTTCCGGTGGTTCGGGTGCTGCGTCGTGGTCTTTGCGCGGGCCTCGAGGGTCCGCAGGAGCCAGTCGATCGACTGGCGGACCCTCGGCGGTGCCGCGTGCTGGTCGTCGCCGTTCGGGGGCCGGGGCTTGGTTGCCACTGCGAGGTCCGCCGCGAGCTCCTTCGTCCGCCCGCCGTCACCGGCCCCGACTGCCGACTGCAGGGCGGTGACCAGCTCGTCCACCAGGTCCCAACGGGACGGGCGCAGCCGAGATCCGCGCGCCTGGCCGAGCACTGTGGCGAGGTCGAGGTCGTCGTCCGTCTCGACGAGCGGGGTGAAGCCCTTCAGCTGGCCAACCAGGTCGCGGGCCACCTCGGCCGAGCCGCGGGAAGCGCCCAAGCGCAGATACCTGAGGTTGCCGACGTAGCCCGGCAGCATCCCCGCCTCGGTACCCGCCGTCAAGATCGGGATCACCCGGCGGTCCTGGCCGAGGGTGCGGTGCAGGAACAGCTCGACCTCGGCCGCCTGCCAGCGGCTCACCTTGCCGTCGACGAGCAGGCACAGGTGCCGCGCGTCGTCCTCGGCCCGCGCAAGCAGTGAACGATCACCCGACAGCGACTTCCCCACGCGGACTTCGAGCTTCTCCAGCTCGGCGACCAGCTCGTTCGCCATGCCGACCGACGAACGTGGGATGCTGACCCGCAGGTCGTGCTTGAACTCCTGCCGGCTCGCCCGCACTGCGGACACGTAGGCGTCTCGGTTCTCGGCCAGCAGGTCGGTGCGGTCGAGCCGGCACGCGATCACCGCTGCCACCGTCTCCAGCGCGAACCCGATCTGGTCCGCACTCGGCGTCTTCTCCGACAGCACCGGCAACTGCTCGCCGAAACTCCAGTAGGACACGTACGGCAGTGTGAGGTGGCGGGACATCGTCGCGGGCGCGACGGACTGGTCGAGCCACGTCCGGTACAACTCGGACGTCTCGCCGACGACGATCTTCCGCCACTCCTCCGACCGGCCGTACTCCTCCCGGCTGTCGAACCGCGACAGCACTGGCAGGACGGTCAGCCGCGAGCGGTCGAACGGCAGCAGATTCCTGGCCGCGTCCGCCCGCCGGGCGACGTCCATCGCGCCGCCGATGCTCTGCCTGTTCGCCGTGAACAGCATGACGAGGTGGTCCGGCAGGTGCGCCGTGCAGATGCCCCCGATGTCGGAGATCCCGGTCCGGCTGTCGATGAAGACGAAGTCGTATTCGGCGGTCCACTGGTCGCGGCACTTTTCGAGGTACTCGCCGAAGCCCTCGTCGTAGAGACCGTCCCAGTCGATTCCCTGCACCTGGCCGATGTACCCGCGGTCCTCACGGCCCGCAGCGATGAAGTCCAGCACGTCCACGTTCTTCAGCGGAAGGATGTACTTCTTCGGCTCGAAACGGCCGGCGCGGAAGTCGTCGACGAGGTCGACCACACCTCCGCGCGGCGCGCGGGGTAGCTGTTCCCGGAAGTAGTCGCCGAGGCCGGGCGCTTCGAGGTCCCAGTCCAGGCAGAGCACCCGGTGGCCCCAGCGCGCAAGCAGTACGGCGATGTTGGCCAGGGTGAAGCTCCGGCCGACCCCGCCTTTGTAGGAGTAGAACGTGAAGACCGATCCCGGCATGGATCAAAACCTCGGCATCCGTGCCCGCTTCGGCGGTTCCGGGGCCGGGGTGAGCACCGGCCAGTCGTCACGCCAGTCCGGCGCCCGTTCGATGAGCTCCTCCAGCTCCTTGGCGATCTGCCCGATCTGTTCGTTGAAGTCGAGGTACGCCGGTGCGGTCTGGAAGTGTTCGAAGGGCTGGTTCCACTTGTGGAGGTCACGCATCCGCCGCGCGTTGGCGTAGTCGGGGAAGTTCCACGAATCGCAGAAGATCACCGGGTAGATGAGCTGCGGCGGGCTCTCCTGCGAGTCTTGGCCGAGCACTTCCCGCTCCGCCATCGAGTGCCACTCGGCCAAGCACCACTCGTCCTTGAAGTACTTCGGAGAGCACACCGGCACCAGCACGCGACTGCGCTGAAGCGCCGACCGCAGCTGCTCGGGCCAGTTCGCACCCGTCGGGATCCGGTCGTCATAGAAAACCCGGACGTCTCGGTAGAAGTTGTTGTCGAGCACCTCGGTCAACCGCGGGTGAAAATGATTTCGCACCCACGAAGGGACATCCTTGCCCGAACGTTGGTAGCTGATGAAGACGTCGTACTGGTACACGCGTGCTGACGCTCCTTCATCGCTCCCCACCAGGCGGATGTCATACTAGATCCGCTTGCCACCGGCGAAGAAGGCGGCAAACCTGACAGATCCAGGACAATAACTGGCCACGTCCGACCTGCCGCCGGAAAACGCATCTTGACAAATTTCCCTAACGCCGATACATGACAGTCGGAAGCCGAGAGCGAAGCCGCGAAGTGTTTCCGGAGTACCGATCTCCCGGATCGGTGAATCACCGACCGATCCCGAGGGGAAGCCGATGCCCGAGCACGAGGCACCGTGGGTGTTCGTCAGCTATTCGCACGACACCCAGGAGCACAAGGACCACGTCCGGAAGTTCGCAACCTTCCTGCACAGCCGGATCGGCCTCGAAGTCGTGCTCGACCAGTGGCACGACAACCACCGCATCGACTGGTCACTGTGGGCCACCCGGCACCTCAAGGCGGCCGACTTCATCCTCGTCGTGGCCTCTCCCCTGTACCGGGCTCGAGCCGACGGCGACGCACCACCGGACGAAGGACGCGGTGCCCAGTTCGAGACCGCCATCATCCGCAACAAGCTGACCAAGGACCTCCAGGACGGCACCCGGCGGGTCCTGCCGGTCGTCCTGCCCGGCGGGTCGATCGACGACATTCCCGAGTTCCTCAACCCCTACTCGATGACGCGGTACGAGATCACGGAGTTCACCGACGACGGCGTCGCCGACCTGCTCGCCGCGATGACCGGGCGGGGGAAGCACCCCATGCCGCCACGCGGCCGGTGGCTCGGCGGGTCCCAGGAGCCGCAGCCGGTCCTCGCGAACGAGCTGCGGTGGACCGGCAGCAGCTCCGGGGTGCAGCGAACGGCGGCCTGGATCGACGGCGTGCGGTACGAGGACAGCATCGTGCTGCGTTCGAGCGCCGCGCCGGGGTACGTCGAGGTCGACCTCGGCGGCCGCTACCAGCGGTTCTCGACCGTCGCCGGGGTGCTCGACGACGCTGCCGATCCCTTCCAGGTCGGCCGGTTCCGCGTGCTCCTCGACGGCAGGCCCCGGTCCGAGCACGAAGTGGCGTTCGGGAAGCCGGCCGCGATCGACCTCGACGTCACCGGTGCGCTGAAACTGCGGCTCGAGATGTCGCGTCCGGGCGTCGCGGCGTCTCCGTTCGGCTCCGCGGCCGTCGTCATCACCCGGCGGCGGGGACGGCCGCCGGAGCTCGCCCTCGGGGATCCGACCGTCACCTGATGTTCAGGCGTTGCGGGCCATGAACGTCCGGGCGTCCCCTTCGGAAGGATCGACGAACACGATGTCGTCCGGGCGCCGCCGCGGGACGTCGATGGCCAGCACCACCAGGGGTTCCTCCGTGATCCGGGGGAAGCCGTGGACCTTCCGCCGCTCGAAGCAGAGGAACATCCCCGGCCGCGCCTCGAACTGCTCGCCGTCCAGGTGGAACGTGCCGCCGCCGCTGAGCACGTAGAGGTGCTCGTCGCACTCCTCGTGGTAGTGCAACGGAACCTCGCGGTAGATCCGGAAGATCCGGGCGCTGGCCGACGGCTTGTCGACGAAGTACTTGTCCACCAGCATCGTCGTGGCGGTCGCGGGCAGCGCCGCCGCTTCCGCGTGGACGTCGAAGACACTCCGGCTGTTGTCGCTCTCCATGCCCGTCAAGCTAGCGCCCGGCACGTCGCGAGGTCGACCGCGCGCAGGGCCGTGCCCACGCCCGCCAACGCCACCGCGTTCATCGACAACGACGTCACTCCCAGGCCGGTCAGCACCGGCGCCAGCGAGGGATCCGCCGCCGCCTCCCCGCACACCCCGACCGGCTTTCCCGTCGCCGCGCCGGCTTCCGCGACCAGGCCCACCAGTTTCAGCAACGCCGGCTGGTGCGGGTCGTTCAACGAGGCCACCGCGCCGAGCTGGCGGTCCGCCGCGAAGACGTACTGGGCCAGGTCGTTCGTGCCCAGGGAGACGAAGTCGACCTCGGCGAGGATCTCCGCGGCGCACAGAGCCGCCGCCGGGATCTCGATCATCACGCCCACCCGGGCGATTCCCGCCGCGCGCGCACGCGAAGCGAACCAGGCCGCCTCCGCCGCCGTCGCGACCATCGGGGCCATCACCGACAGCTCGGCGCCCGTGTCGGCCGCCGCCGCGGCGATCGCGCTCAGCTGGCGGTCCAGCAGGTCCGGCCGGTCGAACGCGACCCGCAGGCCGCGGACGCCGAGCGCGGGGTTCGGTTCCTCCCCCATCGGCAGGAACGCGAGCGGCTTGTCCGAACCGGCGTCCAACGTCCGGACGACGACCGGCTTCCCGGCGAACGGCTCCAGCACCGCGGCGTACGCGGCCCTCTGCTCCGCCTCCGCCGGCTCGGAAGCCGCCGACAGGTAACAGAACTCCGTGCGGAACAGTCCGATCCCTTCCGCGCCGGCCGCGGCGGCAGCGCGGGCGTCGGCAGACGAACCGACGTTGGCGAGCAGCTTCACGCGGTGCCCGTCGGCGAGCCGGCCTACGCCGTCCCACGCCGGGCGAGGCGTCCGCGGCGGGGCCAGCACGCGGCCGTCGGACGATGAGACCGTGCCCGCGGCACCGTCGACCGCGAGGCCCGGACCGGAAAGCTCCAGGACGCCGGCGCACGCGACGACGGCGGGAATCCCCAGCGCCCGGGCCAGGATCGCGGTGTGGCTCGTCGGTCCGCCCTCTTCCGTCACCAGCGCGAGGACGAGGTCCGGGTCGAGCCCGGCGGTGTCGGCCGGGGCGAGGTCGCGAGCCACCAACACGCTCGGCGACGTCAGCTCCGGGAGGCCGGGCGGGGCCTGCCCCGACAGGACGGCGACGATCCGGTCGCGGACGTCGGCGACGTCCGCGGCGCGTTCGGCCAGGTAACCGCCGGCGGCCCGCAACGCCGTCATGAACTCGCCCGCCGCCTCCCACACCGCGCGCGGCGCAGGCAGCGAGCGCTCCCGCACGAGCCGTTCCGCGGAGGCGGCCAGCGCCGGGTCCGCGGCCATCGCCGCCGTCGTCTCCAGGACCGATCGGGCATCACTGGACACGGAACGGGCACGATCGGACAGCGACGAGGCGACTGCTTCCGTCGCCGGCCCGATCTTGCCCGCTTCCGCGAGCAGATCGTCCGGAGCTGGGGAAGAAGCGGGTTCCCGCAGGTCAGCGGCCACGACGACGCGTGGACCGGCGACCCGGCCGGGGCTGACTCCGACTCCGGACAACTGCATGGCGGGACCTCCGGGAGCAAAGGATCTCGTAACTGGGGATTGACAGTACGGTAACAACGGGCACAATCAAACTACAACGGGCAAACATCGGAGAGGAACGGGCATGTACGCCGCCGAACGGCATCAGCTCCTGGCACAACGCGCACGTCGCGACGGCCGGGTCGACGTCAACGACGTCGCGACCGAACTCGGTGTCGCCCCCGAGACCATCCGCCGCGACCTCGGCGTCCTCGAACGCCAGGGCGTCGTCCGCCGCGTCTACGGCGGCGCCGTCGCGGTCGAGCGGCTCGACTTCGAACCCGAGGTCGCGCAGCGGGACCAGACCAACGCCGCCGAGAAGGACGCGATCGCCCGGGCCGCCCTCGACCTGGTGCCCGAGCGCGGCTCGGTCCTGCTCGACGCGGGCACGACCACCAGCAGGCTCGCGACGCTCCTGCCCGCCGGCCGCGAGCTGACGGTGATCACCAACTCGATCCCGGTCGCGTCGATCCTCGCCACTCGCCCGGGCATCACGCTGCACATCCTCGGCGGCCGCGTGCGCGGGACGACGCTCGCCGCCGTCGAAGCGTGGACGCTGCGCGCGCTCGACGGCTTGCTCGTGGACGTCGCCTTCCTCGGCGCCAACGGCTTTTCCGCCGAGCACGGCTGCACGACGCCGGACATGGCCGAGTCCGCGGTGAAGGCCGCCGTGGTCGCCGCCGCCCGCAAGCGGGTGCTGCTGGCCGACCACAGCAAGTACGGCACCGACCAGCTCAGCCGGTTCGCGCGGCTGACCGAGATCGACGTCCTGGTCACCGACAGCGGCCTCGACGCTGGCGCAGTGGCCGAGCTCGAAGAGGCGGGCCCGGAGGTGGTGCTGGCGTGATCGTCACCGTGACCCCGAACCCGAGCCTCGACCGGACCGCGCGACTGGGCGAGCTGCGCCGCGGCGAGGTCCTCCGCGCGGAGGCCGTGCGGCTCGACCCCGGCGGCAAGGGCGTCAACGTCGCCCGCGCCCTGGCCGCCGCCGGGACGCCGACCGTCGCGCTGCTGCCCGCGGGCGGCCTGGTCGGCGAACGGCTGGCCGACCTGCTCGCCCCCGAAGGCGTCCCGGTCGTCGCCGTGCCGATCGCCGGGACGACCCGCAGCAACATCACGCTCGTCGAAGCCGACGGGACCACGACGAAGATCAACGAGCCGGGCCCGGAGATCTCCCCCGCCGAGCTCGCCACCCTCGAACGCCGCGCCGTCGAGCTGGCCGCGCGTGCGGAATGGCTGGTGTGCTGCGGAAGCCTGCCCGCCGGCGTGCCCGACGACTTCTACGCGCGGCTGACGAAACTGGCCCACGACGCCGGGGCCAAGGTCGCCGTCGACTCCTCCGGCGCGCCGCTCGCCGCCGCCTGCGCGGGCGGGCCGGACCTGCTCAAGCCGAACCTCGACGAGCTGACCGAGCTCGCCGGCCGCCCGCTGCCGCTGCTCGGCGACGTCGTCGCCTTCTGCCGCGAGCTGATCTCCGCCGGCGTCGGCCGCGTGCTGGTCAGCCTCGGCGCACGCGGCGCCGTGCTCGTCGAGGGCGCGGAAACCTGCCACGCGCTCGGCCCGCTGGTCGCCGTGCGCAGCACCGTCGGCGCCGGAGACGCCGCACTCGCCGGGTTCCTCCACGCGGGAGGAACCGGCCCCCGAGCCCTGCGGACCGCGGTCGCCTACGGCACCGCCGCGGTCACGCAGGAGGGCAGCCGCATGCCCACCCCGCACGACGTGCACCCCGACCAGGTGCGCGTGCTCGACGCCGACCCCACCCTCACCCTCAGCGGAGCCGCCGCATGACCACCGCAGACCTGATCACCGCCGACCTGGTCGACCTCGCCCTCGACGCCACGGACAAGAACGCCACCGTTCGCGGGCTCGCGCAGCGGCTCGTCTCCGCGGGGCGGGTGACCGACCTCGACCTGTTCCTCAAGGACGTCGCCGCCCGCGAGGAGCAGATGGCCACCGGGCTCGAAGGCGGCATCGGCATCCCGCACTGCCGCTCGGCCGCGGTGACCGCGCCGACGCTGGCGTTCGGCCGCAGCGCCGCGGGCGTCGACTTCGGCGCCCCGGACGGCCCGGCGACGCTGATCTTCCTCATCGCCGCGCCCGAAGGCGGCGGCAGCGACCACCTCCAGGTGTTGGCCGCCCTCGCCCGCCGGCTCGTCCGGGTGGAGTTCAAGCAGCACCTCCTCGACGCCACCGACGCGGCGGCCGTCGCCGAGTACATCCGCCAGGAGGTGGCCTGACCATGAAGTTCGTCGCCATCACCGCCTGTCCCACCGGGATCGCGCACACCTACATGGCCGCCGAGTCGCTCGAGCAGACCGCGAAGGCCAACGGCGACACGATCGTCGTCGAGACCCAGGGCTCGGCCGGCTCCGAGCCGCTGTCCGCCGAGGACATCGCGAGCGCGGACGCCGTCATCTTCGCCGCGGACCTCGCCGTGCGGGGCCGGGAACGCTTCGCCGGCAAGCCGATCGTCGAAGCGCCGGTCAAGGCCGCGATCAACGACGCCGCGGGACTGTTCGAACGCGCGAAGGCCGCGGCCCGCGAGCCCGTCGCGGCGGCACCCGCCACTCCCGAACTCACCTCGAAGGTCGGCTCGAACGACAAGGCCGGCACGCGGATCCGCCAGTGGCTGATGACCGGCGTCAGCTACCTGATCCCGTTCGTCGCCGCGGGCGGGCTGCTGATCGCCCTGAGCTTCGCCCTGGGCGGCTACAAGATCGTCGACGCACCGAAGGTCACCGAGCACTTCGACGCGGGTTCGGTGGCCGGCTGGGCCGCGCTGATGTTCCAGATCGGCAGCGCCGCCTTCGACTTCCTCGTGCCGGTGCTGGCCGGGTTCATCGCCTTCGCGATGGCCGACCGCCCGGCGATCGCCCCCGGTTTCGTGGGCGGCGCGATCGCCGTCACCGTCGGCGCCGGGTTCCTCGGCGGCCTCGTCGCGGGTCTCCTGGCCGGTGGCGTCGTGCTGGCGCTGAAGCGGATCCAGGTACCGAAGGCGATGCGCGGCATCATGCCGGTGGTCGTCTACCCGCTGCTCGGGTCCATTGTGGTCGGGGTACTGATGTACGTCGTGGTCGGGAAGCCGATCGCCGCGGCGACGTCGGGCCTCACGAACTGGCTCAACAGCCTCAGCGGCGTCAGCGCGCTGCTGCTGGGCGCGCTGCTCGGCCTGATGATGGCGTTCGACATGGGCGGCCCGGTCAACAAGGCGGCGTACGCGTTCGCGGTCGGCGGCCTGACCACCGGCGCGACGGCGTCGCTGCAGATCATGGCCGCGGTGATGGCGGCGGGCATGGTGCCGCCGCTGGCGCTGGCTTTGGCGTCCACCGTGCGGAAGAAGCTGTTCACGGAGGCCGAACGCGAGAACGGGCGCGCGGCGTGGCTGCTGGGAGCGTCGTTCATCACCGAGGGCGCGATCCCGTTCGCCGCGGCGGACCCGTTCCGGGTGATCCCGTCGATCATGCTGGGCTCGGCGGTGACCGGCTCGCTGTCGATGGCGTTCGGCGCGACCCTGCGCGCCCCGCACGGCGGGATCTTCGTGCTCCCGCTGATCGGCAGCCCGCTGCTGTTCCTGGTGGCACTGGTCGCGGGCACCTCGGTCGCCGCCGGTTCGGTGATCCTGCTCAAGCAGGTGCGCTTCCGGGCGACCGAACGTTCCGCCGCCGTGTCCGCCCACACCGTCAACGCCTGAAGGAGTCCACTGTGTACCAACGCCGCACGCTCGTCGCCAGCAGCGTCGGGCTCCATGCCCGCCCGGCGGGCCTGGTCGCGAAAACGGCCGCCGGTCAGCCGGCCAAGGTGAAGATCGCCAAGATCACCGGCGGGGTGGCCGGGGATCCGGTCGACGCCGCGAGTGTCCTGGGACTGATGACCCTGGGTGCCGCTTTCGGCGACGAGGTCGAGCTCACCGCCGACGGTGACCACGCCCGGACCTCGGTCGACGCGCTGGCCGAACTGATCGCGCGGGACCTGGACGCGTGAGGAACTAGTGTCGCGCGTGGCAGGTGTTTGACGTTCGGTACGGCTGGAACCTGCGTCATGAGAGCCCGGCCCGTGCAGGCCCCGGCCGCGATGCAGTGAATGACTCATTCACCTCGTCCGGCGACATGAATGACTCATTCATGTCGCCGGACCAGCCGCCGCGACCCTCGGCAGATCCCGGTCCGATGCGCCCGACGCCACCTTGACGCGCAGGGCCGGGCCGCTGTCAACGAACCTCGGACGCGCGACACTAGGCCGGGCCGAGCAACGCGATCGAGGCGCGCACAGCGACCTCGGTGACGTCGCCGGCCCGGCCGCCGTCCTCCACTGTCGTCGCGATCAGCTCCCGCAACCCGCCCAGGAGCATGATCGCCAGCTGACGGGACGGCGGGCTGATCCCCGCCGCCCGCAGCTCGGGCGTGTCCGTCAACCTCTGCGTCATCGCGATGAACCCCTCCATCGCGTCGCGCTGGAGGTCGCGGGCCTGGGCTCCCAGCGCCGGGACGTCGCGGATCCAGCTCAGCGTGATCGCCGGCTCCGACTCCGCGCAGGCGATCCACGCCTCGATCGCCTGGCGCACCTGAAGGGCCCACGGCGCGCGCGGGTCGACGGCGTCGGAGATCTGCTGGATCATCGAGCGGTTCGCGTCCGCCAGCAGCGCGATGAAGCACTCTTCCTTGCTGGAGAAGTGTTCGTAGAACGTCCGGCGGGAGGTGCGGGCGCGGCGGACGACGTCGGCGACCGTCGTGTCGCGGAACCCGTCCTCGGTGATCGATGCCGCGAGCCCGTCGAGCAGCCGCTGCCGGAACCGGCGCGTGTCGACGTCCACGGAAGACATTGCCGTCACGGTATACCCCTCCTCTTGAAACCGGATGGTACACCGGCGTACCGTACCGACGGTACGCTCGCGTACCACTTCTCGGGAGGGTCGATGACGACCATGACAACCGCGGTGACGCTGCCGCCGGGGCCGACGGCACCGCGCGCCGTCCAGGGCGCCTACGCCCTGACGTTCCCGCTCCGCGGAATGCGCCGCCTGCGGGAGCGGTACGGCGACGCCTTCACGGTGAACGTGCCGATCTTCGGCCACGCCGTCGTGATCAGCGACCCGGCCGAGATCAAGCAGCTCTTCACCTCCGGGTCCGACCTCGTCGACAACCTCGAGGTCAACCTCGGCCGGGTGCTCGGCCCGCACTCGATGTTCGCGCTGTCGGGCGACGAGCACAAAAAGCAGCGCAAGCTCCTCGTGCCGCCCTTCCACGGCCGCCGGCTCGCCGCGTACGAGAAGATCGTCGAAGAAGAAACCCTGCGTGAGCTGGAGAGCTGGCCGGACGGAAAAGCGTTCGCCACCCTGCCGTCGATGATGCGGATCACGCTCAACGCCATCCTCCGCGCCGTGTTCGGCGCCGAAGGGGCCGAGTTCGCCGAGCTGCGCGAGCTGCTCCCGCCGTTCGTCACCCTCGGCTCCCGGCTGGCCGTCGCGCCCATCCCGAAGAAGGGCCGCTTCAACCCCTGGCGCCGCTTCGAACGGATGCGCCGCGAATACGACGCGATCGTCGACCGGCTGATCGCGAAGGCCCGCCCGGACGGCGACGACGTCCTCTCGATGATGCTGCAGACCCGCTACGACGACGGATCCGGGCTCAGCCGCGACGAGATCGCCGACCAGCTCCTCACCCTCCTCACGGCGGGGCACGAAACCACGGCGACGACGCTGGCCTGGGCCGTCGAACGCCTCCGCCGGCACCCCACGCTGCTGGAAGAGCTGAACGAAGACGACGGGAAGCTCCTCGACGCCACGATCCTCGAGGTCCAGCGCACCCGCCCGGTCATCGACCTGACCGCGCGCCAGGTCAAGCAGGACGGCTACCAGCTCGGCCGCTGGACCTTGCCGAAGGGGTACGCGGTGCTCGTCAGCATCGCCCTGATCCACGACGACGACGCGGTGTTCCCGCACGCGGCCACCTTCGACCCGCACCGCTTCGAAGGCGCGCGCCCCGACCTCTACCAGTGGATCCCGTTCGGCGGCGGCACCCGGCGCTGCCTCGGCGCCGCGTTCGCGACCATGGAGATGACCGTGGTGCTGCGGACCCTGCTGCGGGACTTCGACCTCGTGCCGACGGCCGACCGCGGCGAACGCTGGCACTCGCGGGGCGTGGCCTACGCCCCCGCCAAGGGCGGGCGCGCGGTCGTGCGCCGCCGGAGCACCGGAGGAGATTCGTGACCGAAGAGATCGCCGACGCCGGCCGGGGCATTTCCCTGGCGTACGAACGGATCGGGGACCGCGGCGCCGAGCCGTTGCTCCTCGTCGCCGGGCTGGGCCAGCAGCTGCACAGCTGGCCGGACGCCTTCTGCGCGCAGCTTGCCGAGCGCGGGTTCGAGGTCGTCCGGTTCGACAACCGCGACGCCGGGCGCTCGACGCACCCCCGCTTCCGGCCGCCGAGCTTCGCCGCGATGCTCGCCGGCCGGTTCCCCGCGCAGCAGTACGGCCTGAAGGACATGGCCGCCGACACCGTCGGCCTGCTCGACACGCTGGGCCTGGAGACCGCCCACGTCGCCGGGGTGTCGATGGGCGGCATGATCGCGCAGACCGTGGCGGCGCTGAGCCCGGCCCGCGTGCGGACGTTGACGTCGATCATGTCGACGACCGGGGCACGTCGGGTCGGCCGTCCGGCGCTCTCGACCTGGCGGCTGATGGCGGCGAAGCCGCCGAAGTCCCGCGAGGAGGCCGTCGAGCGCGCGGCCCTGATGTTCCGCCACATCGGTTCGCACGGCTTCCCGTTCGACGACGCCTGGGTGCGCGAAGCGGCCGGGACGGCCTGGGACCGTGATCCCTCGACCGGCGGCGTGGGCCGCCAGCTCGCCGCGATCCTCCGCTCCGGCAACCGGACCGCCCTGCTGCGGTCGATCACCGCTCCCACGCTGGTGATCCACGGCGACCGCGACCGGATGGTCCACCCCACCGGCGGCGGCGCCACCGCCCGTGCGATCCCCGGCGCCCGGCTCGAAACCATCCCCGGCATGGGCCACGACCTGCCCGAAGGCGCGTGGCCCGTGCTCCTGGACCTGATCGGCGAGCACGCGAGGAGCAGCGATGTCACGGCGCCGTAGTACCAATCCGACGGAAAGCAGGCGGAGACGATCCGCAGCCGATCCGCACGGGGCGGCGGTTTCCGCCGTGGCTGCCGTCGGATCGGTACCCAAACGGCACAGCATCACCGGCCGCCCGGTGGTGATCACCGGCGCCGCGTCCGGCATCGGCCGGGCGCTGGCCACCCGGCTGTCCCGGCTCGGCGCGCCGGTGGCCCTCGCCGACGTCGACGAAGACGGGCTGAAGGCCACCGCGTCGGCGCTGCACGGCCGCGTGCTCACGCGGGTGCTCGACGTCCGCGACGCCGCCGACCAGCTCCGGTTCGCCGGCGAGGTGCGGGAGTGGCTCCCGGCGCCGCTGGCCGCGGTCTTCAACAACGCCGGTGTCGCGGTCACCTCGAGCGCGCTCGACGCGGTGCCCGAGGACGACGACTGGCTGCACGACATCAACTTCCGCGGGGTGGTGCACGGGACGCGGGCGTTCCTGCCGATCCTCGCCGAGCAGGGTGAGGGCGCGATCGTCAACACCTCCAGCGTGTTCGGCCTGCTCGGGATGCCGTACCAGAGCGCCTACTGCGCGGCGAAGTTCGCCGTCCGCGGCTTCACCGAGTCGCTGCGGCAGGAGCTGGCCGGCAGCGCGGTCCGCGCGATCACCGTGCACCCGGGCGGCATCACCACGAACATCGCGCGCAACGCCCGGGTGCGCCGCGACCCCACCGGCCTGGGCCGCAGCCGCGAGGAGATGGCCGCGCAGTTCGAGGCCATGACGATGACGTCGCCGGACAAGGCGGCGGCGATCATCCACGCCGGTGTCGACCGCGGCAAGGCGCGGATCCTCGTCGGCCCGGACGCCTACCTGTTCGACGCGCTCGCCCGCGTCACCCCCACCCACTACAACGCCGTGCTCACGCGCCTGATGAGGCGCCCGCGGCGGACGGAGGCCGCGCGATGACCGAGCACGTCGAGGTCCTGATCGTCGGCGCCGGGCTGTCCGGCGTCGGCGCGGCCCACCACCTGCGGACGGCGTTCCCGCGCAAGACGTACGCGATCCTCGAAGCCCGCGACGCCATCGGCGGCACGTGGGACCTGTTCCGCTACCCGGGTGTGCGGTCCGATTCGGACATGCAGACCCTCGGCTACCGGTTCCGGCCGTGGACCAGCGAGAAGGCCATCGCCGACGGCCCGTCGATCCTGAAGTACGTCCGCGACACCGCGGCCGAAGCCGGGATCGACCGGCACATCCGGTTCGGGCACAAGGTGATCCGCGCCGAGTGGTCCACAGAGGACGCGCAGTGGACGGTCGAGGCGACCCACGACGGCGAGCCCGTCCGGTTCACCGCGAAGTTCCTCTACCTGTGCAGCGGCTACTACGACTACGCGGGCGGCCACACACCGGAGTTCCCCGGCATCGAGAACTTCGGCGGCACGGTCGTGCACCCGCAGCACTGGCCCGAAGACCTCGACTACACCGGCAAGAAGGTCGTCGTGATCGGCAGCGGCGCGACGGCCGTGACGCTGGTGCCGGCGATGACCGACCGCGCCGGGCACGTGACGATGCTGCAGCGCTCCCCCACCTACATCCTTTCGCTGCCGTCGGAGGACGCCCTGGCCAACCGGCTGCGGAGCCTGCTCGGCCCGAAGCTCGCGTACCCGATCGCGCGCTGGAAGAACGTCGCCGTGAGCACGCTGATCTACCAGCTCAGCCGCCGCCGTCCGGGCTTCGTCAAGGCGCTGATCCGCAAGGCCGCGATGAAGCAGCTGCCCCCGGGTTACGCCGTCGACACCCACTTCAAGCCGCGCTACCAGCCGTGGGACCAGCGGCTGTGCCTGGTGCCGGACGGCGACCTGTTCCGCTCGATCAAGCGCGGGGACGCCTCCATCGTCACCGACCGGATCGCGTCGTTCACGAAGGACGGGATCCGGCTGGAGTCCGGGGACGAGCTGGCGGCGGACGTCGTCGTCACCGCGACCGGGCTGCGGCTGCTGGCCTTCGGCGGCATCGACCTGGTCGTCGACGGCGACCCCGTCAAGCTGCCGGAAACCATGGCGTACAAGGGGATGATGCTCAGCGGCGTGCCGAACTTCGCGTTCACGATCGGCTACACCAACGCGTCCTGGACGCTCAAGGCCGACCTCGTCGGCGAGTACGTCGTCCGTCTGTTGCGCCACCTCGACCGGCACGGCTACGACCAGTGCGTGCCGGTCAACGACGACCCGGCGGTCACCGAACGCCCGCTGCTCGACTTCGACGCGGGGTACGTGCTGCGGTCGATCGACGAGTTCCCGAAGGCCGGCTCACGGGCGCCGTGGACGCTCGGCATGAGCTACGCGCACGACGTCGTCAAGCTCCGGCACGGCAAGATCGACGACGGCGCGCTCCGCTTCTCGCGGCGGAAGACGGGAGCGGGCAGACTGAGCGCATGACGCTCGGCAATCTGCCCGTCCGGAGCCGCTGACATGCACTCCGCGGGACTCGTGCTGCACCCCCGCCGCGACTCGGCGGCCGCCGTCGAAGCCGTGCTCGGCTGGGCGGGCAACCGGAACATCGAGATCCTCGGCATCGCCGACGAGATCGTCCGCCTGAACTGCGCGGCGATCGGGGTGACGCCCGAGGAGCTCGGCCGGCGGTCCGACCTGGTGGTCAGCCTGGGCGGGGACGGCACGATGCTGCGGGCCATGCGGCTGGCCGACGGGCAGCGCGCGCCGGTGCTCGGGGTGAACCTCGGCAAGCTGGGCTTCCTCGCCGAGGTCGACGTCCCCGACCTGCCCGGCGCGCTCTCGGCGATCGACGACCACCAGTTCACGGTCGAGCCGCGGCTGGCCGTGGACGCCGTCCTGGAGGGGCGCCGGATCACGGCGTTCAACGACATCGCGGTGGTGCGCGTGCCGGGCGAAGGCAGCGCGGTGGTCGCGGTCCGCGTCGGCGGGCAGCCGTTCGTGAGCTACTCGGCGGACGCGGTGGTCGTGGCCACCCCGACCGGCTCGACGGCGTACAGCTTCTCCGCCGGCGGCCCGATCACCAGCCCGGCGGTGGAGGCGCTGCTGGTCACGCCCGCGGCGCCGCACTCGGCGTACAGCCGGGGCGTGGTGCTGTCGGTGCACGACGAGGTGACGCTGGAGCTGCTGCCGACCAGCGGCAGGCTCGCGGTGGAGGTCGACGGCCAGGTGGCGGGCTACGTCTCCCCCGGCGACCGCCTCGACCTGCGGGGCCGCCCGAGCGCGGCGCGGGTGGTCCGGCTCGGGATGACGACGTTCTACCAGCGGGCGCGGCGCAAGCTCCGGCTCACGGACTCGGCGGAGATCCCGCAGGACGGCGAGCACTGACCCTGGTGGTGGCGCACGTCACATCTCGGGCGTGTCCCGCGCTGGTCACGGAAAGGTCACAGGTAGCGTCCCCGGCTTGCGCCTGAACCAGCCGAGCCGCCGCGGAGTGTCTAAACGCATGCTGTCCCCTTCGCCCGTCCGTCCCTCGCTCCGTGCCCGCCTGCTCGTGCCGGGGGCGCTGACCGCCTTCGCCGGCGCCGTCGTCCTGCTGGCCGTGCTGCACCTCGACCGGCGGCTCGCACCGCTCGACCCGGTCAGCTCGATGCTCAGCGACTACGCGCTGAGCCCGGGCCGCTGGATGTGGGACGGCGCGTTGCTGCTCACCAGCACCGGCTCGGCGCTGCTGCTGGTCGCGCTCTACCGCCGCGGCCTGCTGGCCAACCCGGCGCTGGTGGCGGCGAAGGCGTTGTGGTGCGTCAGCCTGCTCGCGGTCGCCGTCTTCGCGAAGGATCCGCAGGGTGGCGCCATCACCGCCACCGGCAAGATCCACCTGTACGCCTCGGCCGTGACGTGCCTCAGCCTGCCGGTCGTCGGCTGGGCGCTGGGCCGCCGGCACCGCGACGACCCGCGCTGGCGCCGCTTCGCCACCTGGTCGCGGCGGCTGGCGCTCGCCGCGATCCCGTTCTACCTGCCGTTCATCGTGCCGTTCGCGGTGAACGTCGTCCTCGGCGGCCACCTGCCGACGGTCGCGACCGGCCTGGTGGAGCGCTTGATGATGGTCCTGGAGATCGCGCTGCTCGCGGTGCTCGGCCAGTGGGCCCACCGGGCGATGCGCGCGGGAGTTCCCTTCCGGGCGGCCTGACCCCGCGCACCCGGCTCAGCCGGTCACCGTCGCGATCCGCTCGACGTGCGGCGCGGGCGCCGGCATCCGCAGCCGGCCGTTGCCGATGCCCCGCTGCCGCAGCGCCTCCTTGATCCCTTCGACGGTGCCGCCCAGTGCGGCGAGGACCTCGTCGGCCCGGGCCTGGGCCGCCCGCTCGGCCGCGGTGTCCCCCGCCTCGACCGCGGCCGCCAGGTCGGTGAAGGGTTCCGGGAACGCCGACGACAGGCCGGACACGACGCCCGCCCCGCCGGCCCGGGCGACCGCGGCCACCTCGGTGTCGGCGCCCGACCAGAACCGCGCGTCCGGCAGGGCCGCCCGGAAGTCGGCGAGCCGGGCCGCCGCGGCGCCGGACAGCTTGCCGCCGCGCAGGCCCGTCGCCGCGAACTGCTCCGGGGAGAGCGTGACGCCCGTGCGGTCCGGGAAGAGGTAGCCGTAAAGGTCGGCGTCCCCGGCGGCCTCGCCTACGGCCGCGAAGTGCCGCCGGACGGCCTCGGCGTCGGCGGGCAGGTAGTACGGCGTGATCACGGCCAGGCGCGTGGCCCCCGCGGCGAGGGCGTCCGCGGTCAGGGCGATCGCTTCGCGGGTGCTCGCCGCGCCGACGTGCACGATCGTGCGGTCCGGGCCGAACACCGCGAGCGCGAGCGCGGCGAGCGTCCGGCGCTCGGCGCGGTCGAGCGCCGGGAACTCGCCGGTCGTCCCGGCGACGAAGACGCCGTCGACGCGGCCGTGCAGCCAGGTCAGCAACGCGGTGTTGGCGGCTTCGTCGAGCGCGCCGTCGTCGCGGAACAAGGTGGGCGTGGCGGACAGGACCTCAGCGCGCGGCATCGGCGTCCCCCGGCTGGTCTCGGGTGCGGTGCAGGAGCCAGTCCCGGTCGGTCCGGATCAGCGCGTACCGGACCGACTCCGTGCGGCCGTGGAGGGTGAACAGGATCCGCTTCTCCGTCCGGTCGTGCTCCTCCCACCAGCCCGTGTCGGCGACCTTCTTCGTCTCGTCCTCGTAGGCGAGGTGGTCCAGCGCGTGATCCGGCACGGCGACCGCGAGCCGGTTGCCGCTCGCATCCGGTGGGAGGCCGCGCGGCACCGCCCACGACCGCAGCACGCCGTCCTCCTCCAGCCGGAGGTCGAAGTGGTGCCGCGGGCGCCAGTGTTCGTGCAGCACGAAAGCCGGTCTCACCCCTCCACCTTGCCAGATTTCCCGGCCGCTACCCGTTTTGCGGCTTCCCAAACCGTCCATCCGAGGACTTGACCCGATCCAGAAAAGCGGGGACGGTGGGTGGCCATGAGCGATGTGACCACCACGCTGCGGGCCGCCGGCCTGCGCGTCACCGCGCCCCGGCGGGCGGTGCTCACGTGGCTGGCCGCGCATCCTCATTCCACAGTGGACGAAATCGGCACCGGGGTCCGCTCGGTGCTGGGATCCGTGTCCACCCAGGCGGTCTACGACGTCCTGGGCGCGTGCGCGGAGGCCGACCTGATCCGGCGGATCGAGCTGCCGGGACACCCGGCCCGGTTCGAACGGCGGGCCGGGGACAACCACCACCACGTCGTGTGCCGCCGCTGCGGGCGGACGGAGGACGTCGACTGCGTGGTCGGCGCGGCCCCGTGCCTGACCCCGGGCGACGCACACGGCTTCCTGATCGACGAAGCGGAAGTGGTGTTCTGGGGCCTCTGCCCCGGCTGCCGCCGCACCCCTTCCAGGAAAGAGGCATCACCGTGACCGAACCGACCACCACCGACGCCGGCATCCCGGTCGAGAGCGACGAACACTCGCTCACCGTCGGGCCCGACGGCCCGATCCTCCTGCACGACAACTACCTCATCGAGCAGATGGCGCAGTTCAACCGCGAGCGCGTCCCCGAGCGGCAGCCGCACGCCAAGGGCAGCGGCGCGTTCGGCCGGTTCGAGGTGACCGGCGACGTCAGCGCGTACACCAAAGCCGCCGTGTTCCAACCGGGGACGAAGACCGACCTGCTGATCCGGTTCTCCACCGTCGCCGGCGAGCGGGGCAGCCCCGACACCTGGCGCGACCCGCGCGGCTTCGCGGTGAAGTTCTACACCAGCGAAGGCAACTACGACATGGTCGGGAACAACACCCCGGTGTTCTTCATCCGCGACCCGCTGAAGTTCCAGCACTTCATCCGTTCGCAGAAGCGCCGCGCCGACAACAACCTGCGCGACCACGACATGCAGTGGGACTTCTGGACGCTGTCGCCGGAGTCGGCGCACCAGGTCACCTGGCTGATGGGCGACCGCGGGATCCCGCGGACCTGGCGCCACATGAACGGCTACAGCTCGCACACCTACATGTGGGTCAACGCCGGTGGTGAACGCTTCTGGGTGAAGTACCACTTCAAGACCGACCAGGGTGTCGAGACCTTCACCCAGGACGAGGCCGACCAGATGGCGTCGGCCGACACCGACTACCACACGCGCGACCTGTACGAGGCGATCGAGCGCGGCGACCACCCGAGCTGGACGCTGAAGGTGCAGGTCATGCCCTTCGAGGACGCCAAGACGTACCGGTTCAATCCCTTCGACCTCACGAAGGTGTGGCCGCACGGCGACTACCCGCTGATCGACGTCGGGCGGATGACGCTCGACCGCAACCCGACCGACCACCACACCGAGATCGAGCAGGCGGCGTTCGAGCCGAGCAACCTGGTGCCGGGGATCGCCGCGAGCCCGGACAAGATGCTGCTCGGCCGCCTGTTCTCCTACCCGGACGCGCATCGCTACCGGATCGGCGCGAACTACAAGCAGCTGCCGGTCAACGCCCCCGTCGCCCCTGTGCACAGCTACAGCAAGGACGGCGCGATGCGGTACACGAAGGTGTCGGACCCGGTGTACGCGCCGAACTCGAAGGGCGGCCCGCAGGCCGACGTCGCGAAGTACGGGCAGCCTTCGGGCTGGCACACCGACGGCGACATGGTCCGCACGGCGTACACGCTGCGCGAGGAGGACGACGACTGGGGCCAGGCCGGGACGATGGTCCGCGAGGTGCTGGACGACGCGCAGCGCGGCCGGCTGGTCGACAACGTCGTCGGGCACCTGCTCAACGGCGTCTCCGAACCGGTGCTGCTGCGGGCGTTCGACTACTGGCGCAACGTCGACAAGGACCTCGGCGACCGGATCGAGTCGGGCGTGCGCGGCAAGCAGGAGGAGAAGGACCCGAAGGCCGCCGACCAGGGCAACCCGGCGCGCTCGAGCATGCAGCGCAAGGCCTGACGACTCCACAGTGGACGCGGACCCGGTGCACGCGCACCGGGTCCGCGTGCTCTACGTTGGCTTCTTCACTGGAGGTGGGGAGGCCGGGTGACCGTCACCGACGTCGTGCTGCCCGCCTGCGCCGCGGCGGCCCTGCTGGTGTTCGCGATCCGCCTGGCCCGCGAACCGCGCCGGCTCGGCAACGCCGTCTGGCTCGGGGTGGCGTTGCTGCTGACCGGGTTGTGGCTGCTGCGCACGGCCCTGCACCTGGAGTGGCTCACGCCGGTCCTGGTCGCGGTGGTGGCGGTCGTCGGGCTGGTCGTCGCGGTCGTGCTGCCGGGCGCGCTGATCGTCAACGGCGTCCGGATGGTGCGGCGCGAGGGCCGGAGTATCGCGAACCTGCTGTCGTTCCTGCTCGGGGTCGGCATCCTGGTGCTCGAAGGGCTGTTCTTCGTGCCGCTCGGCCGGTGGGGCTCGGCCCTGGTGGCCACGGCGGCGGTGCTCGGCTGCTACTTCGGCTTCCTGTTCGCGTCCCTGCTCGGGTATTCGATCCTGTACGGCAGGCTGCGGCGGCGCACCGGCTTCGACGCGATCATCGTCCTCGGCTGCGGCCTCGCCGGCGACCGCGTGACACCGCTGCTGGCCGCCCGGCTCGACCGCGCGATCCGGCTGTACGACCGCGAAGCGACTCCCCCGCTGCTGGTGGTGTCGGGCGGGCGGGGGCCCGGCGAGACGATGTCCGAAGCCGAAGCGATGGACGAGTACCTGCGCTCGCGGGGAATCCCGGCCGACCGGATCCGCCGCGAGGACCGCGCGACGACGACCGGGGAGAACCTCGCGTACTCCGCGGAGCTGCTCGGCGACGTGCGGCCACACCGGGTGCTGACGGTGACCAGCAACTACCACGTCTTCCGGACGGCGGTGGAGTGCCGCCGGCTGGGCCTGCCGTTCGACGCGGCGGGCGCGCCGACCGCCCGGTACTTCCTGCCGAGCGCGCTGCTGCGCGAGTTCGCGGCGCTGATCCTCCACTACCGCCGCACGACGATCGCGGCGTGCGCGCTGATCGTCGGCGGCGGACTGGCACTGGCGATCTTCGCCTAGCGTCGCGCGTTGCAGGTTGTTTGACGCTTGAGGCGGCTGCCACCGTCAGGAGGGACCGGGCCCGCGCAGACCTGGCCGGGGAGCGCGCCGGTACGCGGGTCTGCCGCGGCTGGTCGTGAGTGCGAAACAGGGTTAGAACACAGTTTCTCACTCACGACACCGCCCGTCGACGAACAACAGACGCGCGACACTAGCCGGGCACGGCGGCGAGTGTCGCGCGTCCGAGGTTCGTCGACAGCGGCCCGGCCCTGCTCGCCACCGTGGCGCCGGGTGCAGCGGACCCGGATCTGCCGAGGCTCGCAGCGGCTGGTCCGGCGACATGAATGACTCATTCATGTCGTCGGACGAGGTGAATGAGTCATTCACTGCATCGCGGCCGGGGGCTGCACGGGCCGGGCCCGCCCAGGCGGAAGCGGCGGCGCGAGGACTGCCGGCGGCCGACTCCCTTCTCGCGGCCGCGCGGACGGCATGTACCGCGGGAGTGCAGGTGTCGGCGGGTGTCGCTGTCGGCCTCTTCGCGGTCGTTGCCGTGGGTTCGGTGCTGCGCCGCGTCAGGACCACGGAACAATGGCCGGACGTATAGATCGTTATACAGTCGCCAGGACGGGCTGCCATCGGCGTGGCGTCGCTTGTGGACTCTTCGCCCACGGGCGGCACCCGAACCTGGGGAGCCGCCGTCAGCGGAACCAGGCGCCCGCCCCCGAGCGCAGCACCAGCCCCTGCGGCTCCGGCGGGATCGGCAGCGACCCCTGGCTCGGCGGCCACAGCATCACCGCCGGGACCTCACGCAGCTGGGCTCGGAGTTTCTGCAGCGGCAGCGGGCGCCGGCGGGTCAGCAGTGTCGTCGTGCGGGGGTGCAGGTCCACGAACGGGTACGTCGCGTGCAGCGCCGCCAGCCGCCGCTCCAGGTGGTGGCTGCGGGACGTCAGCTTCGCCGCCGGCACCGACGGCTGGATCACCAGGAACTCCCCCGGCCCGAGCCGGACGGCGCGATCGAGCGGGCGCAGTCCCCCGCGGAGCAGGTCGGCGATGTTCTGCTCCGTGTGCATCCGGACGCGGGTGCCGTGCCGCCGCTCGACCGCGGCGAGGTCGTCGACCGCGACCAGCACCAGCCCGAGCGGCACCGTGTCGGTCGCGTCGCCCAGCCACCGCGTGATGCCCGCGAGGGTGTCGAGACCGGTGTCCGGGTCGACGGCCGGGCCGGGGACGACCGGCGCCGAGGCCCGTGCCTCGTCCAGCCGGGCCGCCACGTGCCGCAGGGCCGCTTCGGCCCGGCTCTCGACGTCGACCGCCGCCGGAGCCTCCACCGACGCGAGGACCTCGCCGACCTTCCGCCGCACCGCCGGGGGCAGCCGGTCGCCCATGGCGTCGCGGAGCCGGACGACCTCCGCGTAGGCCTCGTCGCGGCGCAGCCCCCAGCGGCCGCGGAACAGCCGCGCCCGCTCGACCGACGACGCCCGCGGGTCGATCTCGTCCAGGTCCTGCGCGACGACGGAAGCTCCGAACGTCGGCGACAGCACGGCGACCGACCACTCCCGCGCCATCGGCTCGTCGGGGCGCAGCAGCACCGGGGTGACGCCGTGCGGGAGGTCGGGCCGGCCCGAGTCGACCATGCCGACGACCGTGACGGCCGCCTTCCGCGCGATCCGCGCGTACATCTCGCGTTCCCGTTCGAAGTACGGCAACCGCTGGAAGAGTGCGAACACCACGGTGTCGGCGCCCGTCCCGTCGGCGAGCGCCGCGCGCTCGACGGCGTGGGACGCGGTCACGAGAGCGCGCTTGGACAGCACGCCAGCGCGCTGGTCTGCGTCGGGCACGGAGGATCGCCTTCGCCGGGGAAAGGGAGGGCATCACCGTAAAAGAGCATTGGCCGCCCGGCTAGCCACACAATGGAGTGAAATCAGAAGTGGCGGCGGTCGGCCTCCCGGGCGACGACTTCGTCACGGTCCGCAAGCCTTTCCAGGCCCCGCAACGGTTGCCGCATCCGGGGGTTGTCCCGGAACCGGCCGGCGTTGCGGTCGAGGAACGCCCAGTACCCGGCGGTGAACGGGCACGCGTCCGGCCCCGTCCGCTTCTTCGGGTCGAAGACGCAACCGGGGCAATGGTCACTCATCCGGTTGATGTAGGCGCCACCGGAGGCGTACGGCTTCGTCCCGACGAGCCCGCCGTCGGCGTACTGGCTCATGCCGATCACGTTCGCCGGCATCACCCACGGGAACCCGTCGACGAAGGCGGTGGCGAACCAGCGGGTCAGCTCGGCCGGGTCGTAGCCGCGCTGCAGCGCGTGGTTGCCGAGCACCATCAGGCGCTCGATGTGGTGGGCGTAGCCGCGGTCGCGCACTCCGGCGAGCGCCGTCCGCAGGCAGGCGGCTTCGACGGCGTCCGCGTCCAGCGAGCGCCACCAGTCCGGCAGCTTCCGGCGCGCCTGCAACGCGTTGCGCCGCAGGTACTCCGGCCCTTGGTGCCAGTACAGGTGCCACACCCACTCGCGCCAGCCGAGCACCTGCCGGACGAACCCTTCGACGCTGCTCAGCGGCGCGGCGCCGGCCCGGTACCGCTCTTCGGCCCGCCGCACGACGTCGCGGGGGTCGAGCAGACCGAGGTTGAGCGGCACCGAAAGCAGCGCGTGCGCCATCGCCCAGTCGTGGGTGAGCATCGCGTCCTGGTGGGGCCCGAAAGCAGGCAGCCGGTGGTCCAGGAACCGGCGCAGGGCACGGCTCGCTTCGTCGTGCCCGACGGCGAACCGCCGCGGGCCGTCGACGCCGACGGGGTGGATCTTCCCCGCGCGCTCGGCTTCGTCGAGTTCCGCGCGGACGCGGTCGTCGATCTCGTTCTCCCGCGGGTGCCAGGGCGCGGGCACGTCGAGCCGGGTGGTCTTCGGCGGCGGCTGCCGGTTCTCCTCGTCGAGGTTCCACCGCCCGCCGGCCGGTTCGCCGTCCGGCTCCAGCAGCACACCGAACTTCCGGCGCTGGTCACGGTAGAAGTCCTCCATGACGAACCGCGTGCGGCCGTCGGCCCAGGCGGCGAAGTCCTCTTTGGACAGCAAGAACCCGGGCGTCGGCAGGATTTCCGTGACGAGGCCTTCGTCGCGCAGCCGCCGGACGAAGGCATCGGCCGCGTGCGGCGCTGGTTCGTGCACGACGACCGGCCGCCCGAACCGCCGCAGGCCGGTGCGGTAGTCGGGAGCGTCGACGAGGGTGACGCGGTCGCCGAGGTCGGCCGCGAGCCGGTACAGCGCGGCCTGGACGAGGTGCAGTTTCTGCCGGTGGAACGGTTTCGCGGCGAAGGCGGCGGCCGAACGGATGAGCAGCACGTCGCGGTCGCGGTGCCCGGAGGTGCTGTGGAAGTGGGGCCCGAGCTGGTCGGCGAACAGCCAGAGCGCGGGCTCGTCTCGCATGGCCGGAACGCTAACCCGCTTCGGGCGGCTCCGCTCGCTCAGCCGTCGCGCGGGGTCAGGTAGGCGAGCGCCATCTCGGTCGTCTCGGTGGCCCACGTGCTCCAGGTCAGCTCGTCGGGCCAGAACCGGCAGGTGGCGGCGCGGTGCACGCAGGAGCCGATGATGGTCCGCGCGGTCGTCCGGACCGCGAGCGCGGGGTCGGGCCGGTGCACCTGCTCGAGGAACGGGTGCACGGCTTCGACGAGCGCCTGCTGCACCGCGGCCAATGCCTGAAGGCCGCGATCGCGCCCGTCGGCCCGCTGACCGTCGAGCAGCTCCGGGAAGATCCGGTCGTGACCCGAGAATGTGTTCGCCAGCGCACGGGTGAACGCGCCGACGAGCTCGCGCAGCCCGGGCGCTGACGAGCGGAGTGCTTCGCCGACGCCGGTCTCGAGGCGTCCGAGCAGCTGGTCCTTCACGGCGTAAAGGAGCTGGTCCTTGCCCGAGAACCGGCTGTAGATCGCCCCGACCGACATCCCCGCCCGCTCGGCGACCGCCCCGACGGTGAATTCTTCGAGGCCGCCTGCGGCCAGCACGTGCTCGGCGGCGGCCAGCACCTTCTGCAGCGACTCCCGGCTGCGAGCCTGCTGGGGTGGACGGAAACCGGGCTCGACGGTGTGACTCACCGGCCGCACGTTACCTCCCATCCCCGGACCCCCTCCAGATGCGAATGATAACTTGCATTCGCATATTGGCGCCGAGAGGGGCGAGCATGGTGAGCATCGAAGTCCAGGGCGCGTACGTCGACTTCCCGATCTTCGACGCCAAGACCCGGTCACTCAAGAAACAGGTGCTCGGCAAGGCCGGCGGCCGGATCGGCACCGAAGCGAAGGTCCCGGTCATCGAGGCGCTGCAGGACATCACGCTCTCGATGGGCGACGGCGATCGGGTCGGCCTGGTCGGGCACAACGGCGCCGGCAAGTCGACGCTGCTGCGGCTGCTGTCCGGCATCTACGAGCCGACCCGGGGCAGTGCCCGGGTCGTCGGCCGGATCGCGCCGGTGTTCGACCTCGGCGTGGGGTTGGACCCCGAGGTCTCGGGCCTCGAGAACATCATGATCCGGGGCCTGTTCCTCGGCATGACCCGCAGGCAGATGGAGAAGCGCGTCGACGACATCGCGGAGTTCACCGAGCTCGGCGACTACCTGCGCCTGCCCCTGCGCACCTACTCCGCCGGCATGCGGGTCCGGCTCGCCCTCGGCGTCGTCACCACCATCGACCCCGAAATCCTCATCCTCGACGAGGGGCTCGGGGCGGTCGACGCGGCGTTCCTCGCCAAGGCCCGCGGGCGGCTCGTGGACCTCGCCCGCCGCGCCGGAGCGCTGGTGTTCGCTTCACACGCCGACGAACTGCTGCGGGCACTGTGCACCACCGCGCTCTGGATGGACGGGGGCCGGATCCGCGAGCACGGCCCACTCGACGACGTCCTCGCGGCCTACCACGCGAGGCCATGACGACCTAGCGCGGCTCGGCCGCGTACGTGCGCAGCACGTGCGTCGTGTCGCCGAGGAACTTCGCCACGACTTCGGCCTGCCCGGGCTCCAGCTCCTCCGTCAGCCGGGTCACCGCGTCGATCAGCGGCGCCAGCGCCGCGCGGACCTCGGCGCGGGCCGCATCGGCGATGACCAGCGTGATCCGCCGCCCGTCGCTGGGGTGACGGTCGCGGCGGACGTGACCGGCGGCCTCGAGGCGGTCGACCAGGACCGTCGCCGACGCGGAGCGGATCTTGAGCGCGTGCGCCAGGTCGACGGTGCCCATCGGCGTACCCGACGCCAGGTGCTGCAGGGCCTGCACGTCGGTCGCGCCGAGGTCCAGGCGCCGGGCCAGCGCCAGCTGGACGTCATGGGCGAGCGCCAGCAGCTCCCGCAGGGCGAGGTTCACCCGGAACGCGACGCTGTCTTCCACCCGGTCATTCTACGGTCGCTAGACGATCTATCGAGATTGCCACGTCGGGTGGGGTGGACCGGGCGAGGTCCCCGGACACCACCTAGTGTCGCGCGTCTGAGGTTCGTCGACAGCGGCCCGGGCCCTGCGCGCCAAGGTGGCATCGGGTGCAGCGGACCTGGATCTGCCGAGGGTCGCGGCGGCTGGTCCGACGACATGAATGAGTCATTCATGTCGCCGGACGAGGTGAATGACTCATTCATGTCGTCGCGGGAGGGGCTGCACGGGCCGGGGTCTCGTGGCGCAGGCTCCCGACACCTCGAACGGCAAACAACCTGCAACGCGCGACACTAGGAGGACCAGCCGCCCTGAGTCTCGGCCGCTTCGACGTCGGCGCTTGCCGCGTGGGTCATCGCGGCCACCGTGCGCTCGAGGCCCTGCTGGACTTCGCCGCCGCCGGCCTCGCGGACGCTGTGCAGCGTCACGGTGATCTCCGACGACGCCGGGCCGTTCTCGGCGATCCGCAGCTCGCCGTGGTAGTCGTCGGGACCTTCCGCGCCCCAGGACAGCGAGCGGTTCGCGGTGTCGGTGTGCAGCCACGCCTCGCTCGCGACCCGCTTGCCGTGGACTTCGGCCTCGACGTGCACGCTGTCGCCGCCCTTCGGCTCGGCGACCTTCATGTCCGGGAAGTACCGCGGCAGGTTCTCGGGGTGGCTCAGGAAGGCGAACAGCTCGTCGGCCGGGACGTCGGCGGTCGCGGTGTGGCGGTACTCGGTCATCGTCAGCTCCTCGTCGGCGGTCGGATCGCGCCCCGGTTACCCCGCCGGCCCGGGAACAACCCCGCACGGATGCATTAAACGGGGCCGCACGGGGAATCCGGAAAGCATGACGGCCACCGAACCCGAGACCCGGATGCCCAAGCGGGGGCCCGCCCCCGTGCAGGGCATGGGCATGCTGATCGGCCTGCTGTTCCTGATGCTGGGCGCGTTCGAGCTGATGCCGGGGGTCACGGTCGGCGAAGGGTCCGCGCGGGCGCTGTTCGGGGTCTTCGCGGTGTCGGGAGCGTGGACGCTGGTGCACCTGCTGACCGGCGCCGCCGCGGTGTTCTGCACCCGCTCCCCGCGCGCGGCCGCCCGGTTCCTGGTCGTCGCCGGGGCCTGCTACGCCGTGGTCGGCCTCGCCGGGCTGCTGCCGCTGCCGCGGGCGGTCACCGACGCGCTGCCGCTGAACACCGCGGGGATCTGCCTCGCGCTGGCGTTCGGCACGGGGATGCTCATCCTCGGAGCGGGCTGGCTGTGGCGCCGGCCGGAACGGCGCCGCTGAGGTCGCCGGCCGGCCGCGGGAACCGCACGAGCACCGCCGTGACCAGCACCGCGAGTCCGAAAAGGACGTAGCCGTTGCCGGTCAGCTGCTGGAGGAAACTCCAGTCCCGCTCGACCTCGCCGCCGCGCGGCCACCACCACTGCGGGCCGGCGACGAACAGCGCGGCGCCCACCCCGGCCACGGCGGCGAACCCACGCCGGCGGGCGCGGCGAGCCAGCTCCGCCCAGCCGAGCAGCACGACCACGGCCCAGACCCAGTGGTGCGTCCACGAGATCGGGGAGACGAGCAGCCCGCCGACGGCGTTCACGCCGAGCGCGACGGTCTTCTCCCCCGCGGCCAGCGCGCGCCGCACGCCCAGCGCGGTGAGCACGAGCACGACCGCGACCAGCGGCAGCCACCACGCGGTCCGCGCGCCCGCCGGCACCCCCGCCCTGGCGAGCAGCCCCAGCAGGGATTGGTCACCGGCGTAGGTCGGCTCACCGACGCGCCCGGTGTCCCAGAGCGCACTGGTCCAGTACCGCAGCGAATCCGCACCGGCGAGCAGGAAGCCCAGCGCCGTCGCGCCCAGGAAGGTGACGACGGCGGTCACGGCCGCGCGGGTGTCGCGGCGGAGCAGGAAGTACAGCAGGAAGATCGCCGGGGTCAGCTTGATCGCGGCGGCGAGACCGATCAGCAGGCCACGCGGCCACCGCGGGGTGTCCACCAGCACGTCCAGGACGACGAGCGCGAGCAGCAGCAGGTCGAGCTGGCCCGCGTACACCGTGCGCAGGACCGGCTCGAGCACTTCGGCGGCCAGCAGCAGCACCCCGACCCGGCGCCAGTCGCAGCGCGCGCCCAGCGCGCGGAGGACCGTCACCAGCACCCCTGCGAGCAGGCCGAGCGTGCCGACGGTGACCACGAGACAGGCGGCCCAGTAGGGCAGCACGGCCAGCGGGGCGAGCACGATTGCCGCGAACGGCGGGTAGGTGAACAGCAGGAGCTGGCCGTCGCCGGTGGGCGGCAGCGTGCCGTACAGCGCTTCGCCGTGCAGCAGCGCCGCCGACCCGAGCCGGTAGACGTCCAGGTCGACGCGGTACGCGGGGAACCGCCACCGGCCGTCGTTGTACGACACGAGCAGCGCCACCAGCACCAGCGCCTGGGCGCCCAGCAGCACGTACGCGTTCCCCAGCCTGGCCCGCACCCCTCGTCCCCCTCTGATCATCTCTCGCATTCTGTCGGGTCGCGGCCCGGGCGCCATCCGGGAAACCCCCGGACCGCCCCCGGGAAAACCGGTTGCCCGCCGTGCCAGCCTGGGCCGATGGGGACACCGACCGGCTTCACCTACCGCATCGACGAACACGGCACCGTGACGATCACCCACCACGGCCGCCCGGCCGGGACGCTGCGCGGATCCGCCGCCGCGCGCTTCCTGGCCGCGGCGGACCGCGGTGACGACCAGCAGCTGCTGATGGCCCGCGCGACCGGCAACTACAAGCACGGCAACGAGCGCCGGGCCCGTGACCACGCCCGCAACCGCGGCCGGTGAGTTCCTGGCACGCTGACGCCATGAGCTACGACGTCCGGACCATCCGCAAGCACTTCCCCGCCCTGGCCGCCGCGCACTTCGACGGACCGGGCGGCTCGCAGGTTCCCGATGTCGTCGGGGAGGCGGTGGCCGGCACGCTGTGCTCCGGGATCGCCAACCGCGGCGTCGTCACGGCCGCCGAACGCCGGGCGAGCGCGGTGGTCACCGAAGCGCGCCGAGCCGTCGCCGACCTGCTCGCCGCCGACCCGGCCGGGGTCGTGTTCGGGCGCAGCATGACGCAGCTGACCTACGACTTCTCCCGCACGCTCGCGAAGACCTGGGGGCCGGGCGACGAGGTCGTCGTCACCCGGCTCGACCACGACGCGAACATCCGGCCGTGGGTCCAGGCCGCGGAGGCCGCCGGGGCGACGGTGCGCTGGGCGTCGTTCGACCCGGAGACCGGGGTGCTTCCCCCGGAGGCCGTCACCGGGCTGCTGACCGCCCGGACGCGGCTGGTGGCGGTGACGGCGGCGTCGAACCTGCTCGGCACCCGGCCGGACATCCCGGCGATCGCGGCCGCGGTGCACGACGCGGGCGCGCTGCTGTACGCCGACGGCGTCCACCTCACCCCGCACGCGCCGGTCGAGGTCACGGCGCTGGGGGCCGACTTCTACGCCTGCTCGCCGTACAAGTTCCTCGGCCCGCACCTGGGCCTCGTCGTGGCGGCGCCGTCGTTGCTGGAGACGCTGCACCCGGACAAGCTGCTGCCGTCGACCGACGCCGTCCCGGAGCGGTTCGAGCTGGGGACGCTCCCGTACGAACTCCTGGCCGGCACGACGGCGGCGATCGACTTCCTCGCCGGTCTCGTGCCCGGCGCGGGGTCGCGTCGGGCGCGGTTGGTCGAGTCCTTGTCCGCTTTGGAGGACCACGAAAACGCGCTGCTCGCGCGCCTCGACGCCGGTTTGGCGGGGATCCCGGGAGTGACGCGGTACGGCGCGCCGGACCGGCACCGGACGCCGACGGTGCTGTTCTCGGTCGGCGGCGTCGCGTCGCAGGCGGTGTACGAGCACCTGGGGGCGCAGGGGGTCAACGCTCCGGCGGGGAGCTTCTACGCGATCGAGTGCTCGCGACACCTGGGCCTCGGCGACACGGGTGCGGTGCGGGCGGGGATCGCGCCGTACACGACGGAGGCCGACGTGGACGCCCTGCTCGCCGGAGTCGAGTCGGTCCCCCGCGGCTGAGTGACCAAGCGCCCCAATGTGGCGTTGGGTGCGTCTGACGCACCCAATGTGGCGTTCGGTGCGTGGGACGCACCGAACGCCACATTGGGGCGCTTGGGCTGGGCCGCTGGCTACGGGACCGGCGCGTAGCCGGACGGGCGGGCCGTGAACGTGCCCCGGCCCTGGGTGCGGCTGCGCAGGCGGTTCGCGTAGCCGAACAGCTCCGCCACCGGGACCGTCGCCGTCACGACCGCCGTGCCGCCGCGGACCGCCGAGCCGGCCACCCGGCCGCGGCAGGCGGCCAGGTCACCGAGCACGCCGCCGACCGCGTCGGCCGGCACCGTCACCGCCACCTCGGCCACCGGCTCGAGCAGGCACAGGACCGACGCGCGCAACGCTTCCCGCAGGCCGAGCCGTCCCGCCGTCCGGAACGCCGGCTCCGACGAGTCCTTCGGGTGCGTCGCCCCGTCGGTCAGCACCACCCGCAGGCCCGTCACCGGGTGCCCGCCCAGCGGTCCCTCGGCCAGGGCGTCCCGGCAGCCGGCCTCGACCGCGCGGACGTACTCGCGCGGTACCCGGCCGCCGACGACCGCCGAGGCGAACTCGAAGCCGTCCCCCGGTCCGACGTCCAGGACCACGTGGGCGAACTGGCCCGCCCCGCCGTCCTGCTTGACGTGCCGGTACAGCAGCCCGGAGACCCCGCGGACCACGGTCTCGCGGTGGGCGACCGACGGCCGGCCGACCGCGACGTCCAGTCCGCGGTCGCGCCGCAGCTTCTCCACCGCGACCTCCAGGTGCAGCTCGCCGAGGCCGGACAGCACCGTCTGCCCGGTCTCCGGGTCGGTCCGCACGACCAGCGACGGGTCCTCCTCCGCCAGCCGCGCCAACGCCGACGTCAGCCGTTCGCCGTCGCCCGCCCGGCGGGCCTCGACGGCCACCGAGACCACCGGGTCCGCCGTCGGCGGCGGCTCCAGCAGCACCGGGGCGTCCGGCGCGCACAGCGTGGCGCCGACGCGCGCCGCCTTCGGCCCGGCCACCGCCACGATGTCACCGGCCACCGCACTGTCCACTTGCGCCTGCCGGTCGGCCTGCACGCGCAGCACCCGCGCGATCCGCTCGGTGCGGCCCGCGTCCCGCACCTGGTCCCCCTTCCGCAGCGTTCCCGAGTACACCCGCAGGTAGGTCAGCCGTCCCGTCGCCGTCGCGACGACCTTGAACACCAGCGCGGCCACGGGCGCCGCCGGGTCGGCGGGCCGGTCGGCACGCACCGGCGGGACGTCCGCCGGCGACGGCAGGTAGGCCACGACGGCGTCGAGCAGCGGCTCGATCCCGCGGTCGCGGTAGGCCGCGCCGCACAGCACGACGAGCCCGTCACCGCTGAGGGTCAGCTCCCGCAGGGCCTTCTCGAGCGTGTCCGCCGAGACGGTCCCCGTGGCGCAGAACTCCTCCAGCGCCAGGGGATGCAGCTCGGCGACGGCTTCCTCCAGTGCCCGGCGCCGCCGTCGCGCCTCAGCCGAGGCGCCCTCCGGCAGGCGCACGAGATCGACGACGCCGGTGAAGCCGTCCTCGCGGCCGATCGGCAGCTGCACGACCAGCGGGGCCGGGTGCAGCCGCGCCCGGATCGACGCCACCGCGGCGTCGAGGTCGGCGCCCGCGCGGTCGAGCTTGTTGACGAAGGCGATGCGCGGCACGCCGTGGCGATCGGCTTGGCGCCAGACGGTTTCGCTCTGCGGCTCGACACCCGCGACGGCGTCGAACACGGCGATCGCGCCGTCCAGGACCCGCAGTGCCCGCTCGACCTCGGCGGTGAAGTCGACGTGGCCGGGTGTGTCGATGAGGGTGAGCCGGTGGCCTTGCCACGTACAGCTGACGGCCGCGGAGAAGATGGTGATGCCGCGGTCGCGTTCCTGCGGGTCGAAGTCGGTGACGGTGGTGCCGTCGTGGACCTCGCCCGTCCGGTGGGTGGCTCCGGTGCGGTGGAGGATCCGTTCGGTGACGGTGGTCTTGCCCGCGTCGACGTGGGCGAGGATGCCCAGGTTGCGGACGGTGGTCAGGTCGTGCGTGCGCATGGCGCAGTCCTTTGTGGACGATCCGGTCAGGGCAGCGCGATTCGCCGCGACGGAACGCGTCACGGATGCGGTGTCAGCCGCGCGGCGGACACCGGAAGCGCGAAGACACGAGGATCACCTCGGACCGCGGACGGGAGACGACGGCAACCTGCACGGCCGGCTCCCTTCGTTCATCGCGATCTCGGACTCCGGGAGCGTAGGCGGCAGGATTCCCGGCCGCCAACCGGTTTTCCGTCCGGACGACGCCGAAGGCCACCCCGGTCGCCCGGGGTGGCCTTCGGTTTCGAGCAGGGGTCAGCTGGGGTCCTGGTCCAGCTGCGTGGCCTTCACCGCGTTGCCGACCTGGGTGCAGTCGTCGGTGGTGATGCCCGCGGTCCCCGCCTTGGCGAGCGCCGCGCAGGAGGAGTTGAGGGCCTCGCCGACATCCTTGAACGTCGCGCTCTGGGTGAGCGTGTTCTCGACGCCCCACCACACCTGGACCGCCTTGTCGAGGCCGAGGCCGCGCACGGTCTGGTTGTTGAAGGTGTCGCCGTCGGTGATCAGGTAGTCGGCCTTGTTGATGACGCCGTCGTTGATGTGCTCGTCCGGGTTGTTCGTGTCCCAGCCCGGGCCGTTGACCATGTCCGGCTGCGGGGAGAGCGACGAGCGCGGGTCCTTCATGTTCCGGATCGCGCCCAGCGACGAGCCCGCGCCGAGCAGCCAGCGGTTGTCGCCGGTGTCGTTGGGGTCGTTCGAGGTGATGCCGATGAACTTGCCGAAGACGTCCGACAGGCCTTCGTTGATCGAGTCGGCCTGGCCGCCGCTCAGCCCGGACGTGTGCTGCGTGACACCGTGCGTCAGCTCGTGGCCGGTGATGTCGTCGGTGGTGACACCCTCGCCGAAGGCCATCTGCTCGCCGTCCCAGAAGGCGTTCGCGAACGGGCACTCGCCGTCGACGCAGATCCGGACGGTGCCGCGCAGCGCCTTGCCGGTGCCGTCGGAGTAGTCCGCGCCGATCAGGTTCGTCAGGTCGACGCTGACGTACTTCTGGTAGAAGTCCGATGCCTGGCCGAAGAACGTGTAGACGTTGTTGACGTCGGCGACGCTCGACTCGGCGCCGCCTTCCTTGCGGGTGACGTCGAAGGCGGTGCCGCAGCGGACCGACGCGGTGCTGCCGCTGACCACCTTGTGGTTCGCGTCGCAGACGTCGCGGTTGGCCTCGCGGACCTCGGACCACGATGTCAGGACGTCGGTGGTGCCGGCCTTGACGACCTCGGTCCACTTGTCGTCGAGCTTCTTGCCGTGCACGGTGACCTGGTAGGTCGGCACGGCGACGCCGTCGCCCTTCGCACCGCCGAGCGTGGCGTCGTACCAGTACGCGCGCGGCGCGTCGGCCTTGAGCTGTGCCGCAGGCAGGCCGGTGCGCTTCGCGACGTCCGCAATGGCGGCGTCCGCGGCGCCCGTCGCACTCGCCGGGAACGCGCCCGACGTCTTCTTCGTGGTGCGGCCGTGGGTCGCGAGGACCGCGCCGGCCTTGTCGCGGAGCTGGATCAGCTGGCCGCCGAACACGGGCACGCCGCCGATCTCCTGCTGCGACCGCACGACGCTGCCGAACGGCATCGCGAGGGAGTTCAGCGCGCGCATCGACGGCTGCGCGATGGTCGCGTCGGCCGGCGAGCCGGTCGTGGCCAGCGACACCGCGACGACGGCCGCGCTCACCGCCGCCGTCCCTGCGATGACCCGTTTGCGTGACACCCGGTACACCTCCGTGGAAGCTTGATCACCTGACGTGAAGTCCGTGCAGGTTCACATGCCCCGAAGGTGTCGCACACCGGTCGAAAGTAGGTAACTCACCAAGTATCAATGCTCAACCGCCAGTTAATCACCGACATTTCGGACAACCACGCCGGTCGATGCGCGTGATCCGAGAGGCATCACGCGTGTCCGGAGGGGCATCACGTGTGATTGAGCGGGCATCGCGGTGATGCCCCTCCAGACACGCGTGACCCCTTTTGGCGCACGGTCAGGGAGCGGGTGGGGCCACCACGCGGAGCTGGAGCATGGCCGCGAAGCGCGCTTCCGGGTCGGTCATGTCGAAGCCGCCGACCTCCGCGAGCCGGCGCAGGCGGTACCGGAACGTGTTGGGGTGCACGTGGACCGCCGCCGACGCGGCGATGACGTCGCCGAAGGCGTCCAGCCAGGCTCGCAACGTCTCGACCAGGTGGGCGTGGTGCTGCTCGTCGTAGTCCAGCAGGCGCGCGACCGGACCGGTCGGGCGATCGCCGCGGGCGGCGACCAGGTCCTGCAGCTCCAGCAGCAGCGCCTCGACGTGCACGTCGGCCAGCAACGCCACCCGGCGGCCCGCGCCGCTCCCCGACCGCAGCACCCGCAACGCCCGGTCCGCGCTGTCGCGCGCCTCCGGCAGGTCGGCCGCGCTGCGCGCCACCGGCCCGATCCCGATCACCGCCCGGACGCGGTCGCCCACCCGGTCCAGGAAGTCCTTCGCGATCCGCAGCGCACGCCGTTCACCGTCGGCGTCGCGGGTCACCGGCACCAGCCCGTACGCGGTGTCGCCGACGAGTGCCGCCGCGCAGCGCGGGTGCACCGCACTGAGGTGCATCGCCAGGCCGTCGGCGAGACGCTGCCGCTCGGTCGCGATCTCGGCGTCCTCGGCGCCCTGCTCGAGAACCGCCAGCGCCACCACGACGACCGGCTGGTCGGCCAGCCCCAGCCGGCTCAGCGCCTCCCGCGCGGCGGCCCCGCCTTCGAGTGCCGTGCTCAGCAGGTCCGCGCGCAGCCGGCGTTCGACGTCGGCGCCCGCCCGGACGCGCAGCATGTGCAGCGCCACCAGGCGGGCCGCGTCGCGCAGCGCCCGCGTCCGGTCGGGCGTCAGCGGCTCGCGCACCGCGGCCCAGATCGAGCCGAGGACCTCGTCGCCCGCCCGGACCGCGACGGCGACGCGGGGAATCGTGAACCCGTCGAGGCTTTCCTCCGGCTGGTTGACGTACACCGGCTGGTCGGTGCGGTAGAGCTCGCGGAACACCCCGCGGTCGGCCAGCATCCGGGCGAACCGCTCGGGGACCTGCCGCCCGAGGATGGTTTCGACGCGCGACGGGTCGGCTTCGTCCTGCCGTCCCGAGAACGCGAGCACGCGCGACCGCCGGTCCTCGATGGTCACCGGCGCGTCGATCAGCGCGCCGATGGCGTTCGCGACGGCGAACAGGTCGCCCGAGGGCAGGCCGGCGAGCGTCTCGGGCTCGGCGTCGCCGACGTCGCCCTCGGCGAGCAGCGACCGCAGCATCGCGGCGAGCTGGGCCCAGGACGCGCCGCGGGCCAGGCTCAGCAGGGCGACGCCCGTCTCTTCCACGGCGGCGGTGATCGCCTCGGTCACCGTGACCGGCGCGCGCAGCACGAGCCCGGCCGCGTCGTGACGGGCCAGGGTGCGCAGCTGGCGCACCACCTCGTCCGGCTCGGCGAGGCCGACGCCCAGCACGAGCGCGTGCTGCGGGAGCGCCGGCTCTTCGAGGGGGTCGTGGATGGCGACGCCGCCGATGCCGCCGGGCCGGTCGAAGTCCCCGAGCACGAGGTCCAGGAGGGTGCCGCCCAGGTCGTCGAGGACGCGGCCGAGGCTGGCGTGCGGGCGCAGGTTCACCGAAACGAGCACCTCCCGAAACTAGGCACGAAACGGTCAGCCTAGTTCGTCGGAGGGTACGAAATCAGCCCCCGGATTCGTCCGCACGCACCAACCGCGACCTACGTCGTCAGCTTCGCCGCCACGTTGTACGCCTCCACCAGCAGCCGGGCGCCCGGCACCCGCCGCCGCGGCTCGACGCGGACCGTCCGGCTCTCCCCCGGCAGCAGCCAGAAGTAGTTGTCGCCGTAGCGGGTCGGCAGGACGCGATCCGTGCCGTTGCGTTCCCGCAGCGAGAGCCGGATCATCGCCGCGACCGTCTTGCCGTCGTTGCGGATCGTCGCCGTGTACGCGTCGCCCTCGGCCTTCGACGACGTGGTGAGCCGCGCGCCCGGGAGCTGGTTGAGCGCGCGCATGGCCGTGTCGCCGCGGTAGCGCCAGTAGGTGTTCTCCGACAGCACCGCGCCGCCGTCGTCGGTCAGGGTCAGCCGCAGCAGGTGCAGGTCGGGGTGCGCGGCGTCGAACGGCACGGCGAACACCGCCGCACCGACGTTCGCGGCGACGTCGAGCTTCTGCTGCCGCGCCGGAGCGAGGCTCGCGCCGTCGAGACCGTACAGCCGCGCGGTGACGGTCACCCCGCTCAACGCGGCCGGCGTGTGGTTGACGACCCGGACCTGCCACGTCGTCAGGTCGGCCTGGACGTGCCGGGCCTCGCAGCCCTTGCGCGCGCCGTAGTAGCTGCCGTTGACGTCGAGGTCGTAGTCGTAGGTCTGCCAGACCGTGCTGTGCCACGCGGGGTGCGACATCCACAGCAGCACGCCGGTGGCGTCGGCCCACAGCTTCGTGTTCCAGGCCTCGAAGATCGCGCGCATGCTCTCGTAGTTGACGAACTGCGCCTTGCGGCAGAACTCCGCCAGGCTCGTCGACGGCGCCAGCCGCGCGTCGATCGCCGCGAGGTAGCTCTGCGGCGCCTGGTTGCCGCCCGTCGACCAGTCGTGCAGGAACCAGGGCGCGCCGATCGGCCACCCCGGGTCGTCCTTGCCCACCAAGTTGCGCATGCTCTCGACGACCGACACGGTCGGCAGCCCGATCTCGCTCCAGAACCCGTACTTGCCGCCGGTCGCCTCACCCGTGAAGTACCGCTTCGGGTCCTGCCAGAAGTAGGGGCCGTCGCCGGTGATCACGCCGCCCGCCGAATTGCCCTGGTAGAGCAGGTCGGTGTTCGAGTGGACGATCTCGCGCAACGCGTTGTCGATCACCGCCGGCGGTGTGCCTTCGTTGCAGCCGAACCAGACCGTCGCGCACGCGTGGTGGCGGTAGCGCAGCACGGTGTCCTTCGCCTGCGCGAGGAAGATGTCGTGGTTGGCCGGGTCGGTCGACCAGCCGTCCCAGAACTCGTTCCACAGCAGGATGCCGTACTTGTCGCAGGCGTCGAACAGCTCCTGGCGGTAGGACGAGCCGACCCAGTTGCGGAGCAGCGTGAAGTTCATGTCGCGGTGCATCGCGACGACGGCGTCGGTCCGCTCGGCCGGCATCCGGCGCAGCAGCTCGTCCCAGCCCCAGCTGCCACCGCGGGCGAACACCTTGACGCCGTTGACGAGGAACGTCAGCGGCTTCGGGCTGTTGTCCACCGACGCGGCGTCGGTCCAGGTGCCGCCGTCGGCCGACACCTGGATCTTGAACGTCGCCGCGTAGGCGGTCTCCCAGGTCAGGACGACCCGGTCGAACGCGGTCGCGGCGCCGAGGTCGACCTGGAGCCACTGGTTGTCGTCGTAGGCCGACGTCCACCGGGTGTTCGGGTCACCGTCGAAAGCCCGCTCGGGCGGGTTGCCGTCGGCCACCGACGACGACGTCGCGGTCTTGCCCTGCGCCAGGTCCGTGCCCGGCGCCGAGCTCTCGACGACGGACATCGTCCAGAGCGAGAAACCCCAGCCGGTCGCGCGCTTCAGGCCCTGCATCCGGACGTACCGGGCGTTCTGCGGGGCGAGGTCGACGGTCTGGGTGGCCCGGCCGTCGGCGATGACGATCGGCTGGTCGTACCGGTAGCCGATCTCGCGCACGCCGATCTTCGCCGTCCGCCGGTCGCTGGTCGACGCCCCGATCGCGGCGGTCAGCGTCAGGTCGTACAGGTTCGGGTCGCCGTAGCCGTTGGGCCACCACAGCTTCGGGTTCTTCACCTGCTGGGCCGGGAACGCGACGTCGGTGGTCTGCCCGGCCGGGACGGTGACCGTGGCCGACACGCTCACCGGGCCGAAGGCGGCGGTGACCTTGACGCGCTGAGCCGTCGCGGCGGCGTTGCGGACCGGCACGGTGAGCGTCACCTCGGCCGTGGCCGCGTCGGGCACCTTCGTGTCGACGCGGACGTCACCGAGGACCGCCGCGCCGGTGGAGCGCAGGCGGACGTGGTCCCAGATGCCGGAGGCGCGGTCGCGCACCGCGGGCATCCAGTCCCAGCCGGACACCGCGAGGTAGGTCGGCGAGTTGTCGAACATGGTGCTGCCCGCGTCGACCCAGGAGCTGCCGTCGGCGCCCTTGTCCCCCGGGCTGCCCGGCCGTGGCATCGGCGAGATCTTCACCGCGAGGGCCTGGTCGCCGGTGCGGCGCAGCGCCGCGGTGACGTCGAACGCGCCGCGGCCGAAGGGGTGGCTCTGGGTACCGATTTCGGCGCCGTTGAGCCAGATCTGCGCCTCGTGGTTGACGCCGTCGAACTCGAGCCAGACGTGCCGGCCCGCCGAGGTGTCGAGGCCGCGCGGGAGGGCGAAGCGTCGCCGGTACCACCAGGCGTGGCGGGACAGCGCCTCCGGGACGTGGAGCTGGTTCATCCCGGACACCGGGTCGGGCAGCTGTCCCTGCTCGACCAGCGACGCGAGGACCGTGCCGGGGACGGTCGCCGGGAGCCAGCCGCGGGTGTCGACGGTGTCGCCGGAGAGCGCCTTGCCGTCGCCGGCCGGCGCCCAGTCGTCCATCGTGAGGACCCAGCCGGACTCGAGCGGCACCGTGCCGTCGGCCGCGACGGCGAGCGCGGGCGGGTCGTCGTGCGGGCGGACCGGGAAGCTGGTCCAGCCGTGCACCGCCGGGCGGTTGCGCGGGCCGGTGCCGAACACCTGGAAACCGTTGAGCCCCAGGGGGTTGGTCGTCGAGCGGCTCGACGCGGAGAAGCGGACCCAGCGGGCGGTGACGGCCGGCAGCGGGATCGTCACGACGCCGCCGGTGCCGGTGTCGGTGTGGTGGACGGTCCGCCAGGCCTTGCCGTCGCCCGAGACGTCGAGGTCGAACGCCGTCGCGTAGCTGGACTGGATCTCGAAGCCGCTGGTGTGGGAGCGCGACGCGGCGGCGTCGAAGGCCGGGTCCCCGGGCCGCGCCTCGAAGGTCAGCACGACCGAGTCGATCCGGCACTGCCCCTGCAGGTCGACGACGATCCACTGGCCGTCGCCCGGCGTGGCGCGCCAGCCGGAGCCCTGCACGCCGACCCGGGCGAGGCCGTCGACGGCGAACTCGGCCGGGGTGGCGGCGTAGGCGGTCGAGGACACCTGCACCGGCCGGAACAGGGCCAGGTCGGTCTTCTGCGCCTCGGCCTCGGCGGGCGCCGCGGAGGCGACCCCGGGCAGGACGGCCGCGAGGCCGAACCCGGCGAGCAGGCCGGTCCCGGCGGTCAGGACGTGCCGCCGCGAAACGGCGGCCACCTCCGCCGGCTCGGCATCCGCGGTGATGCCGTACTCCTCCGCCATGCGAACTCCGTTCCGAAAGCGGCAGCCGGACCTGACGGGGTGGCGCCGTCGAGAGGGGGTGACAACGTTGCCAGGAAGCTTCCGCCGTACGCGCAGGGAGCGTCAAGAAGACAAGGAGGACAAGAAAATCCGCATTGTTGACATCGATGTCTGCGCGCGGCTCGCCGTGCCTCGCTGAGCGGTGCCCGCTACGGTTGCATCGGCTATGCAGCGAACTGCTCCGGGAGGTCCGATGGTCCAGGTCGAACGCACCGTCACCGTGCGCACGCCGATCGAACGCGTCGCGGAGTACCTCGCCGACTTCGCGCACACCGAGGACTGGGACCCGGGCACGGTGTCGTGCACCCGCACGGACGAGGGTCCGATCACGGTGGGCGCCGAGTGGCACAACGTGTCGGAGTTCCGCGGCCGCCGGACCGAGCTGGACTACCACCTGACCCGCCGCGACGCGGGCCGGGTGACGTTCGTGGGCGAGAACAAGACCGCGACCTCGACGGACGACTTCGGCCTGTCGGCGGGCCCGGACGGGACGACGGTCCGGTACCGCGCGACGATCGTGTTCCACGGGTGGGCGAAGCTGGCGAGCCCGCTGTTGAAGCGCGAGTTCGAACGGCTCGGGGACGCGGTGGTGCCGGAGCTGACCCGGGTGCTCGAAGCGTTGGGCTGAGCGGGCGCGGGGCCGGGCTGCGCGGCGGCCGATGGCGCGCGGGGTCGGCTTGGCCAGCACGCTGAGCCTTGGCGCGCACGAGCCTGCTTTTGCCGAAGGCCGATTCCTCGCACGCGGGCCCGAACTCGGCCGGTGCAGCGACTGAGCTCGCGCGACGGTCGGCGGCCCGTGGCCAGGTCCGCCGAGGTCGTGACCTGAGCCCCTCGCCGCTGCTATGCCTCGGTGTGCCCGACCGCCAGCTCCATTGCCGACGCCAGGTCGTTCACCCGGGCGAAGCCGCGGTCGCCGAGGTGCTGCCAGCCCGGGCCGGCGGTACCGACGACGCGGCCCAGGTCGCGTACGCGGGTCGCCAGGAGGTCGTCGGCCGTCGGGGCCGCCAGGGACCACAGCAGCACCAGCACCGGGTCCAGGCGCGCCGCCAGGTCGGCGACCGTCTCGGCCGGCACCAGCTGGCCGAGGTAGGCGACCGGGACCCCGGCCTCGGCCAAGGTCGCGCGCAGGGCCTCCATCGGCAAGGAGTGCCGTTCGGCGGGGCAGCAGGCCAGCAGGACCGGGCGGCCGGGGACGGCCGCCGGGAAGCGGCGGCTGAACCGCTCGAACGCCAGTGAGATCTCCGTCGTCAGGGCCCATTCCGACGCGAAGCAGAGATCGCCGCGCTGCCAGCGGTCGCCCAGGCTGCGCAGGACCGGGGCCAGGACATCCGTCCAGGCGGCGGCCGGGCCGAGCGTGCCGAGGGTTTCGTCGAGCAGCCCGGAGACCGACGCCGACCGCAGCTCCTCGGCGGCTTCCTCGAGTTCGCGCACCAGGCGGGCGGCAGGCACTTCGGGCGGGTCGGCGGGCGAGCCGCCGAAGGCCGCCGCGGCGGCTTCCCGCACCGGCATCCCCCGCGCGACGAGCCGCTGCATGTGCTGCAGCCGCCGGACGTCGGCGTCGGAGTAGCGGCGGTGCCGTCCGGTGGCCGCCGCCGACGGGCCGATCCCGTACCGCGCGCTCCAGCTCCGCAGGGTCACCGGCGAGACGCCGAGCAGCTCGGCGACCTTGCCCGGCGCCCAAGCACCCGTCTCGACGTTCTTCGGTTCCACCGTTCCCCTTCGCCTCGCTCGCCGCAGCTTAGCGACGGCCAGGCCACCTGACCGGCGGGGACTCGGTGACCGCACCCCGGCGCGGCGATCACCGGCCGGTGCCCGGAAACACCCGGCGAAGATCGGCGAACCCTGTTGGCGGGGCGACAAACCGGCGGAACGCGGCAAAACGCCGCCGTCACCCGGGCGGGCCGGAGCGGCGACTCCGGTGCGGCGCAACCGGAATCCCCGCCCGCCGGGCCGAAGCACGCCCATCGCGCGAACGGCACCCCCACAGGGGACGCGGCGGCGGGGCGTCGGCCTGCCGCGTCCCCCTCGGCGCCGCCCGGCGCCGGGGATCCGGCCCGCGTCAGCCGGATCCGGACGGCCGCGGGGCGTGGCAACCGCCACGGCTCGTCCAGCCGCGGAGCGGAAGGGTGCTGCCACGCCAAGCTATACCTGCGCGCAACGCTTGTGCATCGCTGTCCCCCGGATGCCGCAGCGATCCGCCCCACCCGGGCGAGTGGTTTCGGCTCGCGCTGGGTACCTGGGCGGGCAGGAGGGAGTCCGATGACCGAAAACCGCGTCCAGCCCCGCTTCGCGACGACGACCGAGGCCGGGGTCGTGACCGTCCACTGCGCCGGCGACCTCGACCTGGCCACCACGCCCCGGCTCCGGGACGTCCTGCTGAGCCCGTTCCACGGCAGCGCGAGCGCGGTCGTCGCGGACCTCACCGAGACGACCTTCTGCGACTCGACGGTCTTCAGCGTCCTGGTCGAGTCCTACCGCGAAGCCCTCGCGCGCGGCATCCCCTACGCCATCGCGGCGGCGAAGACCGCGGTCGCCCGGCCGCTGGCCATCCTCGGCCTGGACCGCGTGCTCCCGCTGCACACCGGGATCGCCGAGGCCCGCGCCGCCGTCGCCGGGATGGGCGCCGGCCAGGTCTCCTGACCGCTAGTCCGGGAAGTCCGGGTGGAGCACGTCGTCGAGCACCGCCCGGTGGGTGCGCCGCAGCTCCTCCCCCGGTTCGACGCCCAGGTCGGCGGCCAGCCGGTCACGGATCCGGCCGTACGCCGCGATCGCTTCGGCGCGGCGGCCGGTGGCCTGCAGCGCGCGCATCAGCAGCGCCGCCAGTGGCTCGCGCAACGGCTCCAGGGCCAACACGGCCGACAGCTCGTCGGCCGTCTCGGCGTACCGGCCCAGCCGCAGCTGCAGCCGCGCCTTGCGCGCCCACAGCGTGCTCCGGTGCTCGATCAGCCGCAGCCGCTGGCCGTCCGCGAACGGCCCCGGCAGCCCGGCCAGCGGCTCGCCGTGGAACAGTCCGAGCGCCGCGGCACAGGACGACGCGGCCGCGGCCAGGTCACCCGCCTCCTCGGCGGCGACGGCGTCCGCGGCCAGCTCCGCCAGCCTGGCCGTGTCGATGCGGACGCCGTCGCCGGCGAACCGGTAGCCGCCGCGGGTACGGCCGATCACCGAGTCCGGGGTCCGCTCGCCGGGCCCGCGCAGGCACTTGCGCAGGCGGTGCACGTACACCGGCAGCACGCGGCCCCCGGTGCCCGGCGGGTCCAGGCCCCAGACCCCGTCGAGCAGTTCGGCCGGGCCGACCGTGACGCCGGGGCGCAGCACCAGCGCCGCCAGCAGGGCCTGCTGGCGCACCGGCCCGAGATCCAGCGGGCTGCCGCCGCGCCACGCGCGCAGCGGTCCCAGCACCGAGAACCGCAACCCCGGCACCGGATCCGGCTCGGAGACGACCGTCCGCACCGGCGCATCCTCCACATTGGACACTCGCGGGCTGACGATGCCGTGGTCGAACGCGTAGACGACCGCGGCGGCGCGGTCGCGCAGCCCCAGCTTGGTGAAGATCCGGCCCAGGTGGCTCTTCACCGTCAGCTCCGAGACGACCAGCGCACCGGCGATCTCGGCGTTGCTCAGCCCGCGCCCGGCCGCTCGCAGCACGTCCAGCTCGCGTGGCGTCAGCAGTCCCGGCGGCGGGCCCGCGGGTTCGTCGGCGGGCGCGCGCCGGTAGGTCGTGAGGACGCGGGCGGTCACCGCCGCGTCGAGCCAGGCGTCGCCCGCGGCGACCGCCCGGACGGCGCGGATGAGGTCCTCGGCGGGCGAGTCCTTGAGGATGTAGCCGACCGCGCCCGCGCGCAGCGCGCCCGCCAGCAGCTCGTCGTCGTCGAACGTGGTCAGGGCCAGCACGGGCGGCCGGCCGCCGATCCGCCGCGTCGCCTCGATCCCGTCGACGTGCTTCATCCGCAGGTCCATCACGACGACGTCGACGTCGACGTCGGCGGCGGCCAGCGCCGCGGGCACCTCCGCGCCGTCACCGCACTCCCCCGCGATGACGAACCCGTCGCGGCGGCGCAGGATCCGCCGCAGGCCGGAGCGCACGAGCTCCTGGTCGTCGACCAGCAGGACCCGGACTTCGCCCGCCGTCACGCCGGGCCGCCCGCGGGCACGCCGACCGCGACCACCCAGTCCGCCCCGTCCGGTCCCGCGGTCAGCTCGGCACCCAGCTGGCCGGCCCGCGCGGACATGCCCTTGAGGCCCGATCCGCCGGTGCCGGGCGGGCCGCCGGCGGGCAGCCGGTTGCGGACCACCAGCCGGGCCTCGGCCGGGCCGACGTCGAGGCGCAGCCGCGCCGGCGCGCCGCCGCCGTGCTTGGCGATGTTGGCCAGCGACTCCTGCGCGATGCGGTAGAGCCCGAGCCCGGCCAGGTCCGGCACGGCGGCCAGGTCGCCCTCCTGCTCGTAGTGCACCGCCAGCCCGGCCGCGCGGGTGCGCTCGACCAGGGCGGGGATGTCGCGGGCGCCGGGCAGCGGACGGGTCCCGGCGGGCGCCTCGGCGAGCAGCCCGACGGTCCGGCGGATGTCGGCCATCGCCGTCCGCCCGACGCGCTCGGCCTCGGCGAGCCCTTCGAGGGCCTCTTCGACGTCACGATCCTGCTGCAGGGCGTGCCGGGTGCCGGTCAGGTGCAGCAACGTGATGCTCAGCGAGTGGGCGACGACGTCGTGCACCTCGCGGGCGATCCGCTGCCGTTCGGCGAGGACGGCCTGGTCGCGGGCGGCGTCCCGGGCGGCGCGCTCGGCGTCCAGGGCCCGCACGTACCAGCGGAGCATGAAGCCGGCGGCCAGGCCCAGCAGCACGGCCGCGACGTAGACCGGGAACCCGACCAGCCCGACCCGGGCCGCGGCCACGCTCAGCGTCGCGACGCTCGTAGCGGCGACGGCGAACGCGATCGCCGGCCGCGCCACCGCCGCCGTCTCGGCGGCCAGCACGACCAGCACGACCGGGGCGAAATCGGGCACGACCGGCCGCGCCAGCAGGATCGCCACGGCCGCGAGCACGGTGAGCGCCTTGAGCCACGGGGGCGCGAGCACGCCGGTGACGGTCCAGCCGAGCGCGGTCGCGACGGCCAGCAGCCCGGCGAGGACGATCGGTGCCGGCGGTGCCGGCGCCCCTCGTTGCGCCACCGCCGCCACCACCAGCACCACCCCGAAGGCGGTCACGGCGACCGGAACCCACCACGGCAGCGCGATCCCGGCGCGGCCGAGACTCGTCTCCAGGCGGGCCCGGACCCCGCTCACCACCCTCGCCCCCACGACGTCCAGCCTAGGAAGCGGGCCGGGCCGGCGCATCCCGCCCCGGGAGGAAGTCGTGGTCATCCGGATTTCATCGGCGCAGGTCCGTCCACTGTGGCCGGGCAGGGCGGCCGTGCCCCCGCGAGCTCGGCAACGGTCGGCGTCCGGCCGGTCGCCACCGGGACCGTGCAGAACCAGCACCACCAGACGCTGTTCACCGGCGACGGGAAGTCGGCGCTGCAGGTCTTCACCGTCACCCAGGACATCGCCGGGCCGGGCGGGAGCACGCAGGGCATCGCGTTCGCCGGCACCCTCGACGACACCGACCCGCTGAACAAGCTGCGCCCGCGCCTGCTGTGGAACTTCCCGGCGGCGGCGACGATCGGCCTCACCGGCAGCGGCATGTTCCAGGGCAGCGTGCTCGCGGGCAACCCGGCGGGGACGACGACCGTGACGCTGCCCGGCACCAACAGCCGCTTCTTCACGGCCGGGAACCTCGTCCACGGCACGAACGGCGGCCGGGGCAGCGGCCAGGAGTTCCACGCGTACCCGTTCCTCGGCGACCTGCCTTCGTGCGGCGGAACGCCCGAACCGACCACGACGACGCCGGTGAGCACGACCCCGGCCACGCCCCCCTCGACGACCTCGACGACCTCGCCGGTCCCCGGGCCCGCGCCGACCACCCCCGGCGGCACGGGCACCCTCCCGGACACCGGCACCGACGTCGGCCCGGCCCTCGGCCTCGGTGTGCTCCTGCTCACCGGCGGCACCGCGCTGGTGCTGGTCACCCGGCGGCGCCGGGCCTGACCGCCGGCAGGTCGTCCACAGTGGAGCCCGGTCACACTGCGGGCCCACCGCGGCCATGTCACGATCGGGTGATGTCGAACCGGGCCGGTGGACCTAACCGTGCCGTAGCACTGCGGTAATGAACCGTCACTACGGTCCCCGGGCTATGTCGATCGGGCAGATGACGGATCCGGCGCCGACGGCGCTTTCACAGAGTGGGCAAGTGTTTCCGGATACGAACGCGGAACGGGTGAACGCACGGGGCTGGGTACTGCCCGTCTTCGGGGCGCTGCTGGCCGCCGCCGCTTTCCTGGTGGTGCGCGGCAGCCTCACCGACGACGGCTACATCACCCTCGCCTACGCGAAGAACCTCGCCGTGCACGGTGAATGGGGCATCATCCCCGGGTCACCCGCGAACTCCGCGACCTCACCGCTGAACGTCCTGCTCCTCGCCGCGCTGACCGTGGTGACGCGGGTGGCGGGCGACCCGCATCCGGTCGTCGCGCTCGGGATCCTGACCGTCCTGTGTGGCGGCGCGCTCGGCTGGGCGTGGCAGCGCATCGGGCGGACGCTGGCGCTGCCCCCCGCGGCCGGGGTGCTGGGTGTCGCGCTGGTGCTGCTCAACCCGTTCGTGCTGTCCGCGATCGGCCTCGAAGTCCTCTTGATTCCCGCTGTCCTGCTGGTGCTCACGGTCTTCGCGCTCGAAGGGCGGCCGATCCGGTTCGGCGTGACCGCCGGCCTCACCGTCCTCACCCGGCTCGACCTCGTCGTGTTCGTGGTGGTGATCGCGCTCAGCGCGCCGGCGATCCGGCGGCGCCTGCTGCCCGCCGCCGGCGTCGCGGTGCTGACCGCCGCGCCGTGGTTCGTCGTGAGCTGGGTCGCCTTCGGCTCGTTCGTGCCCGACACGCTGGCGATCAAGCAGACGCAGGTGGGGCTGTTCGCGCCGTGGACCTACACCACCGGGCCGGTCATGTACTACCTCGGCTACCCGGTCACCGTGCTGGTGGCGTTCGTCCCGGCGCTGCTCGGCGTGGTCGCGCTCGCCGCGTGGGCCGCCGCGCGGTTCTCCGTCCGGTGGCCGGAGTTCCCCGCCCTCGGCCCGGTCGCGGCGCTGGGCGGCGGCGGGATCCTGTACTTCGTCGCCTACTCGTTCATCGGCGTCGGGCCGTTCCACTGGTACTACGTGGCCCCGACGACCACGGTGGGCTCGTTCGCCGTCGCGGCCTTCGGTGCCTGGTTCGGCCAGGCGCGCGAGCGGACGGTGCTGCGCACCGGTCCCCCGCTGCTGGCCCTCGGGGTGACCGGGGTGCTGGTGCTGAGCGCGGCCGCCGTCGACGTGGCGCAGGGCCTGCCGTGGAAGTCGCCGGTCATCTTCGGGAACTGGGCCAGCGCGCAGGACTACGCGCGGGTCGGCGCGGCACTGGGCAAGCGCCTCGACGGCGCGAGCGTGGCCAGCCCCGGGGAGATCGGCACCCTCGCGTACTACTGCGAGTGCGCCATCATCGACGAGTTCTCCGACCGCGGCCACGCGAAGGAGCTGGTCGAGCAGCGGATCGCGAAGGCGAACCCGCTGATGAGCCTCGCGCTGCGGATCAACTACCACTGGCTCGACCGCTCGATCACCCCGCGCAAGCCGGACTACCGGCTGCAGTACGCCTCGGGGCCGGCGACCGGGCCGGACAGCTGGCAGGTGCAGTCCGCGGCGAAGGGCGTCGGCCACTTCACCCTCGTCCGCGAACCGTGACCCTGGCGCAACGGCGGGAGCCCGCCGCCGGGATCGCGGCCCCGGTGTCCCGGTCGCGGCGCTGGGTGCTGCCCGGTGTCACCGCCGTGCTGTCCGTGCTCGTCTTCGCCGTGGTGCGCCCGCACCTCGTGGACGACACGTTCATCACGCTCTCCTACGCGCGCAACCTCGCCTTCCACGGGCACTGGGGGCTGATCCCGGCCGAGACGTCGAACACGGCGACGTCCCCGTTGAACGTGCTGCTCCTCGCGGGCCTGACCCTGGTCCTGCGCGACGCCGTGCTCGCCGCCGGGGCGCTGTTCGTCCTCTGCCAGGTCGCGCTGGTGCTCGCCCTGCGCCGGGCCGGCGACCGGGCGGGGCTGCCGTCCTGGTTCGCGCCGGCCGCGGTCGCCCTGCTCACGGTGAACCCGCTGCTGCTGTCGTCGATCGGGTTGGAGGTCGAGCTCGGCGCGGCCGGCATCGCCTGGCTGCTGGTGTGTGCCGGGGAGCGGCGGCCGGTCGCCCTCGGCGTCCTGACCGGGCTGCTCGCGCTCGTCCGCCTGGACCTGGTGGTGGTCGCGGTGGTGCTGTTCGCGGCGCGGCGCCGGTTCTGGGAGAAGGCGTGGCAGTCGGTGCTCGCCGCGGCGGCGGTCGCGCTCCCCTGGTTCGCCTTCAGCTGGGTGGTGCTCGGGTCGGCGGTACCGGACACGGTGATCATCAAGACGCTGCAGAGGTCCTGGGGGCAGTGGGACTTCGGCAACGGCCCCGGCCTCTACGCCCAGACCTTCCCCTGGGCGACGGGGCTGTCGTTCCTGCCGGCCGCCCTGGCCGTGGTGGCGTTCCTGGTCTGGCTCGCGGGTTCGGGTCACCGCGGTGCACTGTGGACGAAGGTGCTGCCGTTCGCGCCCCTGGTCCCCGCCGGCCTCGCGCACTACCTCGCCTACACCCGGCTGCACGTGCCGCCCTACCACTGGTACTACGGGCCGAGCCTGGTGACGGCGACGCTGTTCCTGGCGGCCGCCGCGGCGGCCGCCGTCCGCCCGCCCGCCCGGGTGGCGGCCGCGGTCGCGGTGACCGGCGTGCTGGTCGTGAGCACCGGGTTCTACGTCTCGGACGGCCTGCCGCGCCGGTTCGCACCGCTGATGTCCAACCACGACGCCACCGCGGACTACGAGCGGATCGGCCCGGAGCTGGGCCGGCTGGTCGGCGACGGCACCGTGCGCAGCGGCGGCGAGATCGGCGTGCTCGCCTACAGCTGCGGCTGTGCGATCGTCGACCTCTTCGACGACCGCGGCGCGGTCGGGCCGGCCATCACCGAGCGGAAGGCCCACCTCGGCGCGCTCGGCCGGGCCCTGGTCGACGTGAACTTCAGGTACTTCGACTTCGGCGACCGGCCGATCGTCACCGACTACGCCCTGGTGCGCGGCGACCCGCCGCCCGGCGCGCTCGCCCACTGGACCCTGACGTCGCCGTGGGCCGGCACCCAGCAGCTGTATCTCGTCCGGGGCAACGGAAGCGGAGCTTGACCATGACCGACCTGACCGCGCAGCGCGGCCTCTACGCGGGCCCCGCGCCGATCGTCAGCAAAGACCTCTACGCCGAAGTCCACCGCGGCTCGGCCGTGCGCGACCGGGGCTCGCTCCGGCTGGAGCCCGGCACGAAGGTGTCGGGTAACACGTACTTCGGCCGGTTCCCGGCCTCCTACTGGCAGCGGTGGACCACGGTGACCGAGGTGTCGGTCGAGGCCGTGGTCACCGGGACCGGGCTGCTGTCGATGGGTGCCTCCGACGTCGAGGGCGAGCCGCGTGTGGTGGCCGCCGAGCAGGTCGCCGACGTCAAGCAGCACAAGATCACGCTGACCTCGAAGCTGGACAAGTTCTACGACGGCGGCGCGCTCTGGCTCGACCTGGAAACCGAGGGCGGGCAGACGCTGCGGGTGGAGCAGGTCCGCTGGACGGTCGAGGCCCCGCAGAAGATCCGCCCGACCGCGGTGACGATCTGCACGATGAACCGCGCCGACGACTGCCTGAAGAACCTCCAGGCCCTGGCCGCGGACGTCTCCTCGCTGGAGACCCTGGACGCCATCTACGTCGCCGACCAGGGCAGCGACCTGGTCGAGTCCCGGGACGGGTTCGAGCAGGTCGCCAAGGACCTGGCGGACAAGCTGCACTACATCAAGCAGCCGAACCTCGGCGGGGCCGGCGGGTTCACCCGGGGCCTGTTCGAGGTGGCCGGGCACACCGCGACCGAGCACGCGAACGTGCTGTTCATGGACGACGACGTGCTGCTGGAGCCGGACCTGGTGATCCGGATGACGGCGTTCTCCAACCGCGCCGCCAACCCGATCATCGTCGGCGGCCAGATGCTCAACCTGTTCCACCCCAACCAGCTGCACGTCGGCGCCGAATACGCCCGGCTGAACACCCTCGAGCCCGGCCAGCCGGTCGAGCACTCCCTGTCGACGGCGGACCTGCTGGGGGTGGATGAGGAGACGTTGAAGCCGAACCGGCAGGAGCGGCGCCTGGACGCCGGGTACAACGGCTGGTGGTCGTGCCTGATCCCGTACGAGGTGGTGCAGGCGACCGGGTATCCGTTGCCGTTCTTCTTCCAGTGGGACGACGCGGAGTACTCCTACCGGGCCCGCGCGCACGGCTTCCCGACGGTGACGTTGCCGGGGGCGGGGGTGTGGCACGCGGACTTCCACATGAAGGACTGGGACGAGTGGCACCGGTACTTCAACCTGCGCAACTCGATCATCACCGCGGCGTTGCACTCGCCGTTCAACCTCAACCTGCTCTCCCGGGTGCTGCTGGCGCAGCTGGTGCGGTATCTGCTGGGGATGCAGTACGGGCTGTCGGCGACGCTGATCAAGACGGTGGAGGACTTCCTGGAGGGCCCGCAGGTCCTGCGGGACGGCGGGGTCGAGGCGATGCAGGAGATCCGCCGGATCCGCGACCAGTACCCGGAGACCAAGCGGCACAAGGCCACCGACGTCCCGGGCATCGCCTCCAACGACATCGGCATCATCAACAGCGCGCCGCCGCCGAGCCGGACGCTCGTCGTCCTCCTCAAGCGGCTGCTCCACCAGACCACCGGGCGCCACCGGTTCGGTCTGGGCGCGGTGCCCTCCGACGAGGCCCACTGGTGGCACACGTCGCTGTTCTCGACGGTGCTCGTGACGGACGCGAACCAGGAAGGCGTCCGCGTCCGGTCCTACGACCGCGCGAAGGCCCTGGAACTGGCCAAACGCGGCATCCGGGTGATCCGCCGGCTGCGCGCGGAGGGCTCGGCGGCGCAGGAGCGGTACCAGCGCGCCATGCCGGAGCTGACCTCGCGGGACAACTGGAAACGCCTCTACGGACTCTGATCTTGCCGCTCATCTGAGCAGTGACCGAAAACTCCGGAGATTCCCCTGGACGCCAGACTGCGCCACAGGCCCGGGAGGCCATAGGGTTTCGGTCATGAAGGTCGGCCTGCTCACCCGGGAATACCCGCCGGAGGTCTACGGCGGCGCCGGAGTTCACGTGGAGTTCCTCGCCCGGGAGTTGCGGTCGCTGGTCGATCTCGACGTGCACTGCTGGGGCGCGGACCGCCCCGACGCCACCGGGCACACCGATCCGCACGGCTACCGCCAGCCGGCGTTCACGACCATGGACATCGCCGTGTCGATGGCGAACGCCCTCGACGGCCACGACCTCGCGCACAGCCACACCTGGTACGCGAACCTGGCCGGGCACCTCGCGAAGCTGACGCACGGCATCCCGCACGTCGTCACCGCGCACTCGCTGGAGCCGCTGCGGCCGTGGAAGGCCGAACAGCTCGGGGGCGGCTATCGCGTCTCGTCGTGGATCGAGCGCGAAGCCTACGAAGCGGCGGACGCGATCGTCGCCGTCAGCGGCGGCATGCGCCAAGACGTGCTCACGGCGTACCCGGCCGTGCCGCCCGAGCGCGTCCACGTGATCCACAACGGCATCGACACCGCGCTCTACCGGCCCGACCCCGGCACCGACGTCCTCGAGAAGCACGGCATCGACCCGGACCGGCCGTACGTGCTGTTCGTCGGCCGGATCACCCGGCAGAAGGGCGTCCCGCACCTGGTCCGCGCGGGCGCCGCGCTCGACCCCGGCACGCAGCTGGTGCTGTGCGCGGGCGGCGCGGACACGCCCGAACTGGACGCCGAGTTCCGCGGCCTGGTGGCCGACCTGGAGAAGACCCGCACCGGCGTCCGCTGGATCCCCGAGATGCTGCCCCGGCCCGAAGTCGTCCAGCTGCTCACCCACGCCGCGGTGTTCGCCTGCCCGTCGGTCTACGAGCCGCTCGGCATCGTGAACCTCGAGGCCGCGGCGTGCGGCACGGCCGTGGTCGCCAGCGACGTCGGAGGGATCCCCGAGGTCGTCGACGACGGCCGGACCGGCCTGCTGGTGCACTACGACGAGGCGGACGCCGCCGGGTACGAGGCGCGGCTGGGCGCGGCGCTCAACGAGCTGGTGGGCTCGCCGGACCGGGCCGCCGCGATGGGTACCGCCGGCCGCGAGCGCGCGGTCGGCGAGTTCGGTTGGAAGGCGATCGCCGAGCAGACGGTCGCCCTCTACGAAGCGTGCGGGAGGTCGTCGTGAACACTGGAGCCGACGTGCTGGGCATCGTGCTCGCGGGCGGCGAGGGCAAACGGCTGATGCCGCTCACCGCCGACCGCGCGAAACCCGCCGTGCCCTTCGGGGGTGTGCACCGGCTGGTCGACTTCGTGCTGTCGAACCTGGTGCACGGCGGGTTCCGGCGGCTGTGCGTGCTGACGCAGTACAAGTCGCACTCGCTCGACCGGCACATCTCGACGACGTGGCGCCTCTCGGCGCTGACCGGCGAGTACGTCACGCCGGTGCCGGCGCAGCAGCGGCTGGGCCCGCGCTGGTACCAGGGCAGCGCCGACGCCATCCACCAGAGCCTCAACCTGGTCTACGACGAGGACCCCGAGTACATCGCGGTGTTCGGCGCGGACAACATCTACCGGATGGACCCCCGGCAGATGCTGGAGGCCCACATTTCCTCGGGTGCCGGGGTCACCGTCGCCGGGATCCGCGTCCCGCGGGCGGAGGCGAGCTCGTTCGGCGTCATCCGGACCACCGACGGCCTGATGATCGACGCGTTCATGGAGAAGCCCGACGACCCGCCGGGCCTGCCGGACTCCCCCGAGGAGTCGTACGTGTCGATGGGCAACTACATCTTCACCACCAAGGTGATGCTGGAAGCGCTGCACGCCGACGCCGAGAACGCCGCGTCGCACCACGACATGGGCCGCGACATCATCCCGGCGCTGGTCAAGTCGGGCGAAGCGGCGGTCTACGACTTCAGCGGCAACGTCGTGCCCGGCGAGACCGAACGCGACCACGGCTACTGGCGCGACGTCGGGACCATCGACAGCTACTACGAGGCGCACACCGACCTGATCTCGACGCACCCGATCTTCAACCTCTACAACCGGAAGTGGCCGATCCTCGCCCACCCGGGGCAGCGGGCGGCGGCGAAGTTCGTCGAAGGCGGCACGGCGAACCAGTCGATCGTCAGCAACGGCTGCATCATCTCGGGCGCGCAGGTGGTCGACTCGGTGCTCTCGCCCGACGTGCTCGTGGAGCAGGGCGCCGTGGTCCAGGGGTCGGTGCTGCTGGACGGGGCCCGCGTGGGCCGCGGTGCGGTGGTGCGGCGGGCGATCCTCGACAAGAACGTCGTCGTGCCGCCGGGGGCGCACATCGGCGTCGACCTGGCCCGGGACCGGGGGCACTACCACGTGAGCGAAGGCGGGATCGTGGTGCTCGGCAAGGGGGAACGCGCGATCTGAGGGCGGCCGCGGCGGCCGTCAGGAACCGGCGGCCGCCGAGAGGCGCTCGACCACCTGGCGCGGGTCGATGCCCCAGCGCTCGGCCAGTTCCGAGATCGTGGCGCCCGCCGCGTGCTCGGCGGCGATCATGCTGTTCACCACGCCTGCCACGTTCCACTCCTCGGCCGCAGGTCCACATGCGCGCGAAATGCTACATGATCGCTGCGGATGTCGAACAAAGTGCCACAGGTCAACGGGGACGCCAGTCCCGGGCCGCGAACCCGCACGCGATCGCCGTCGCGAGGAACACCGCCGCCAGGGCCGCTGCCCACGCCACGCCCATCTCCGCCGCGAGGTAGGCCTGGGCCGCCGAGACCACCGCGAACGTCACGGCCAGGGCGCGCCACGCCCACCCCTCGCGCACCCCGGTTCCCCTCCCCACGCCGCCGAAAGCGATTCAGCGTCCCGTTTTCTCCGGCTCACCCGGCGGATTCTTCGTAGTCGCCCGCGCGCGCGTGGCGCTGAACACCGCGTCGAAGATCGGCGTCGGTTCCCCGTCGTCGCGCTTCGGCCGCTCGTCCCCCGGGCCGCGCTTTTCCTCTCCCACGCGCCCAGTTTCTGCGACGGCGGCCGTTTTCGCTCGGGCAGCACGGAAAATCGCCCGGCCGGGGGATCACCCGCACGGCATCGATTTCCGCCGTTTTTTGGCCGGCACCCGCCGCGGATTCACCGTCACCGCATTTCCGGGCGCCGGGAATAACCCGCGGTGCCGCGGGATTGCACCCGGCATGAAAGCAGTCGTCTACCGCCGCCACGGCGGACCCGAGGTGCTGTCGCTGTCCGAGCGGGCCGTCGCGGACCCCGGGCCCGGTGAGGTCCGCGTAAGGATCGTCGTGTCCGCGGTCAACCCGACCGACTGGAAGCAGCGGCTCGGCCGCGGCGCCGAGGCCGGGACCGAGGTACCGGAAACGGTGCCGAACCAGGACGGCGCGGGTGTCGTCGACGCGGTGGGCCCGGACGTCACCGGCTTCGCCCCCGGCGACCGCGTGTGGCTGATCCTCTCGGGCACCTACGGCCCGGCAGCCGGCACCGCGCAGGAGTACACCGTGCTCCCGGCCGCGCAGCTGGTCGGGCTGCCCGACGCCGCCGGGTTCGACGAAGGCGCCGGGTTCGGCGTCCCGGCCCTGACCGCGCACCGGGCGCTGACCGTCGCCGAAGACGGGCCCACGCGGCTCGCCCCCGGCGGCCTCGCCGGCCGGACGGTGCTGGTCAGCGGCGGCGCCGGCGCGGTCGGCAACGCCACGATCCAGCTCGGCCGCTGGGCCGGGGCGACGGTGATCGCGACGGTCAGCAGCGAGGAGAAGGCCGCGCTCGCCCGGGCCGCCGGCGCCCAGCACGTGCTGCGCTACCCCGACCCGGAACTCGGCGCCCGGATCCGCGAGGTCGCCCCGGACGGCGTCGACCTGGTCGTCGAGGTCGCGGCCGGGGTCAACGCCGGCCTGCACACCGAGGTCCTGCGCCCGCGCGGCACGGTCGCGATCTACGGCGACGACCGCGGCACCGGGACCGTCAGCCTCGACTTCGGGGCCAACCTGTGGCTGAACGCGCGGTACCAGTTCATCGTGCTCTACACGGTGGGGGCGGACAAACTCCGCGCCGGCGCCGAAGACGTCACGGCGGCACTGGCCGACGGCGCGCTGCGGCTCGGCGAGGACCACGGCGTGCCGGTCCACCGCTTCCCCCTCGAAGACACCGCGGAGGCCCACATCGCGTCCGAGAAGGGCGCGACCGGGAAGGTGCTGATCGACGTCACTCCGGCGGAGTGACCAGCGCCTGAAGGAGCGTTGCGAGGGTGACGCCGTCGTCGTCGCGGTGCTCGCGCCAGCGTCCGAACAGCTCTCCGGCGGCCGTCACGAGCGCCGGAGACAGCCCGGCGGCGGCGCAGGTTTCCGCGATTTCGGCCATTTCGCCTTCCCAGCGCCAGGCCCGCCGCCCGGCGGAGGCGATCCCTTCGGGCGCGCCCAGCGGTGTCCCGGGCAGCACGTCGGCGGCGAGCTCCCGCAGTTCGCCGCCGACGCCGTGGCGCTCCGCCAGCGCGTGGGACTGCGCGGCGAGCGCGAAGGTGAGCTTGTTGTAGGCGGCGAAGGCGAGCTTGAGGGCCGACGCTCGGCCCACGGGACCGTCCAGCGCGACGGGGCGCAGGTGCGTGCCGGCGAACAGGCTCTCCAGCCGGGCGACGGCGGTCGCGGGCCCGGAGAGGTAGAGGCGGGTGGTCCCGGCCGACCGCGGTGGCGGACCGACGATCCCGCCGTCGACGACGGTCGCCTTGCCCAGGATCCCCTCGATCTCCCCGGCGTGCCGGGGAGAGATGGCGTTCGCGTCCAGGTAGACGCCGCCGAACCCGGTGGCGGCGACCGCCCGGGCGACGTCGAGCGCGGCGGCGGGCGGGCAGATGCCGAGGACGACGTCGCAGCCGGCGATGTCCCGGGTCTCGGTGAGCCGGGCGTCCTCGGCACGCCGTCGCGACGCGGGCCCGCGCCCGGCGGGCAGCCAGAAGACCGGCACACCACGGGCGGTGAGCACCGCCCCGACGGCGGCGCCCATCGCGCCGGGGTGCAGGAGACCGACGGTCGTGGTCACGGTGGTTCCTTTCGCGGGAGACTGCCATGATCGCGCAGGAGCGGCGAAGTGGCGCGCGACTGGCGGTGGCCCCGCGGGGTGGGTGCAGCCTGTCGAGGTCCCGCTGCGCGGAACTGCCGCCCGGGCACCCGACCTCCACCGCGGACCGCCGGGCCGGGCCCGCCCCGCCAGCCTGCTGCCCGGGCACCGACCACCCCTGCCGCCCGAGCACCGACCACCACCACAGCCCGCCGGGCCGAGCCGGAGCCGGCCGTCGGTAGCAGATCACCGGACCGGGCCGGATCAGGCCATTCCCCGCCGCCGGCCGGGTGGCACGTTCTACGATCGCCCGCGGAGGTGGGGCGTGGAGCCGTTGGGGCGGGGTGAGCCGGCGCAGGCCGGGCGGTACCGGCTGCTCGCCGCGGTCGGCGAGGGCGGGATGGGCCGCGTCCTGCTCGGGGTCGCCCCCGACGGGCGGCTGGCCGCCGTCAAGCAGGTGCACCGCGGGTTCGCCCACGATCCCGGTTTCCGCGAACGGTTCCGGCGCGAGGTCGAGGTCTCGCGGCTCGTCTCCGGCGCCTACACCGCCGCCGTGATGGACGCCGACCCGCACGCGCCGACTCCGTGGCTCGCGTCGGTCTTCGTCGCCGGGCCCTCGCTGCAGGAGGCCGTCGACGCGACCGGGCCGCTGCCGGCGGCCGCCGTGCGGCACCTCGCCGCCGGGCTGGCGTCGGCGCTCGCCGGCATCCACCGGGCCGGGCTCGTGCACCGGGATCTCAAGCCCGCCAACGTCCTGCTCGCCGACGACGGCCCGCGCGTCATCGACTTCGGCATCGCCCGCGCCGCCGAGGGCGGCACCGACCTGACCCACACCGGCGTCATCCTCGGCTCGCCGGCGTTCATGTCGCCGGAGCAGGCCGACGGGCGGCCGCTGACCCCGGCGAGCGACGTCTTCTCCCTCGGCGCCCTGCTGGTGCTCGCCGCCACCGGGCACAGCCCCTTCGCCGGGGCGTCGGGCCCGCAGTCGCTCTACAACGTCGTCCACACGCACCCGGACCTGCGCTTCCTGCCGCCCGAGGTCCGTGCCGTCGCCGAGCCCTGCCTCGCCAAGGACCCCGCCCGCCGGCCGACGCCCGCTCAGGTCCTGGAGCTCCTCGGCCCCCTGCCGCCGGTCCAGCGTCCCTGGCCGCCGGCCGTGCACGCGCTCATCGCGCGCCGCCAGGCCGAGGTGGCTGCCGTGCTGACGAAGAAGCCCGGGCGCCGGGGTCGCCGGATCGCGCTCGCCGCCGCCGCAGCCGTGGTCGTCGTGGCCGGCGCGATCACCGCGGTCACCCTGACCAGCGGCGACGACGGCGCCGCGACCGCCGCCCCGGCGAGCACCCCCGCGCCGGTCACGACGAAGCCCGCGCCGAACCCGGACCCGCTGGGCCCCGACAGGCTGCGCGGCGCCGACCTGTGCCAGGTGCTGCCGTCGGTACCCGGGACCGGAAAGCTCACCCCCGAGATCGACGTGCACTTCTTCGAGTGCGTCTACGACACCCCGCAGGGCCAGTGGCTGGAGCTGACCGTCGGCGGCCCGGTGACCGCCAAGGGCACGGCCGCCGGCGAGCTCGACGGCCTCCCGCTGAGCGTCGACGACACGGCGGGCGGCTGCACCGCGTCCGTGCCGGTCGTCGACCGGCCGGACGCGACGATCGGCGTCGAAGCCAGTCAAGCGGCCAAGCCGTTCGCCAAGCCCTGCGACGCGGCGAAGGCCGCGCTCACCGAAGCCGTGAAACGCCTCCGCGCCGGGCGCGCCGGTTCGCCCGCCGCGCCGGGAGGACTCGCGCCGGTCGACCCGTGCGGCCTGGTCGACACCGCCACCGCGCAACGGATCGTCGGCCCGGTCACCAAGGTCGCACCCACCGGGCTGCACGAATGCCACTGGCAGGTCGGCGGCGAGGTCGCCGTGTCGCTCGAACGCGGCACCCGGCCCGTGCAGTCGAAGGACTCCTACTACGACTCGACCGGGACCGTCGACCTCGGCGGCGTCACCGCGTACCTCGCCACCAAACGGTCCAACCCCGCGACCGGGTTCTGCAGCCTGACCTGGCAGCACCGTCCGCTCGAAGAAGACTCCTCGGAGAACGTCGTCGTCAGCTACCGCACTTCCGCCAGCACGCTCCCCGACGCCGAGATCTGCCGCCAGGCGCAGGACTTCGCCCAGGCGCTCCGGCCCGGATTGCCGAAACCGTGAAGCCACTCGAAGCCGGCGACGCCCGGCACGCCGGGAAGTACCGCCTGGTCGCCGCGCTCGGCGAGGGCGGCATGGGCCGCGTCCTGCTCGGCGTGGCACCCGACGGCCGGCTCGTCGCGCTCAAGCAGGTCCACCCGGAGTTCGCGCACAACGCCCGCTTCCGCACCCGGTTCCGGCAGGAAGTCCAGGCGTCGCAACGGGTTTCCGGCGCCTTCACCGCCGCGGTCATGGACGCCGACCCGGACGCCGAAACCCCTTGGCTGGCTTCGGTGTTCGTCACCGGGCCGTCGTTGAAGGAGGCCGTCGAAGCCACCGGGCCACTGCCGGTCGACGCGGTGCGCCGGCTCGCGGTCGGCCTCGCGACCGCGCTGATCGAGATCCACCGCGTCGGCCTGATCCACCGGGATCTCAAGCCCGGCAACGTCCTGCTGACCGGCGACGGCCCGCGCGTGATCGACTTCGGCATCGCCCGCGCCGCCGAGGGCGGCTCGGACCTCACCGGCACCGGCGGCATCGTCGGCTCCCCCGCGTTCATGTCGCCCGAACAGGCCGAAAGCCGTCCGCTGACCCCGGCGAGCGACGTCTTCTCCCTCGGCGGCCTGCTGGTGATGGCGGCGACCGGACGCGGTCCGTTCGCCGGCTCGACGACGGCGCAGATGCTCTACAACGTCGTCCACGCCGTCCCCGACCTGGCCGCCGTGCCACCCGAGATCCGCGCGCTCGTCGAGCCGTGCCTGGCGAAGGACCCGGCGCGGCGGCCGACGCCGCAGCGGATCCTCGACTTCCTCGGCCCGGTCCCGCCCGGCACCCGCCCGTGGCCGCCGGCGGTGCACGACCTGATCGCGACCCAGGACGCGGCGGTTCGCACCGCGCTGTCCTGGCCGGCCCCTCCCCCGCCCTCCGCGCCGCCGAAACGCCGTCGCCGGCTGCCGGTCGTCACCGCACTGGCCGCCGTGTGCGCACTCGCCGCGGGCAGCCTGATCGCCCTGGCGGTGGCCAAGGCGGACGCGGACCCGCCGACGGCCGGCGCGAACCTCGACCCGACGAGCCTGGACACCCTGCGCCGCGCCGATCCGTGCCGGGTGCTCGACGACGTCACCGTCCCGGACGCGGGCAAGCTCCGGGCCGACCCGGACACCGGTCACCTCGATCGCTGCACCTACGAGTCCCGTTCGGGCGGGAAGATCACGGTCAAGCTCGGCGACCAGATCTACGTCGAAGGCGGCCGCCCCACCGAAGACCTCGACGGCAGGCAGGTGCTCTTCACCGAGATCGGCGGCAGCACCTGCGACGCGAGCGTCCAGGTGCCTGCGCAGCCGGAGCTCGGCGTGACCGCGCTCGCCGACACGTGCGCCCTGGCGAAGGCCACGCTGGGCAAGGTCCTGGAGCGGCTCCACGGCGGCGGCAACGGCTACGCCCTGGCGCCCGGGACGCTGCTCGCGCTGGACCCGTGCGCCGTGCTCGACCGGGCCGCGGTCGCGCAGGCGCTCGGGCCGGTCCGCGAGACCAAGCTGAACCGCCTGCGCGAGTGCGAGTGGACCGCGACGACGTCCCTGCAGCTGACCTTCGAGAAGACGCCGACCTCGGTGCCGGACACCGGCACCCCGGTCGACCTCGGCGGGGTGACCGGCACCCGCCACCAAACCGGCGAGAGCTGCGCGCTGACGTGGAACCACCGCCCGCTCGACGCGCAGGAGTCCGAGCACGTCCGGATCTTCGCGTCGAAGACGGGCGGTGGGGCCTGCGACACGGCTGTCGCGTTCGGGAAAGCCCTGGCGAGCGGGCTTCCCCGCGGCTAGCTCAGACGCGCAGCCCGCGGCGCAGCGCTTCGACCTCCTCGGCGAACATCCGGCGGGAGATCTCCGCCGTCGCCACCATCCCCGACCCGTGGAACGTGCCCGGGTAGTGCCGCAGCTCGGTCGCCACGCCCGCGTGCGCGAGGCGTTGCGCGTACTGGATTCCCTCGTCCCGCAACGGGTCGAACTGGCAGGTCGTGACGAAGGTGGGCGGCAACCCGGCCAGGTCCGCCGCCCGGGCCGGTGCGGCGTAGGGCGAGACGTCGCCGCCGCCGGGTTCGGTCCCGAGGTAGCTGGTCCAGCTGAACACCGCGTTCGGCTGGTTCCACAGCGGGGTGTCGGTGTAGGCGCGCATCGACGACGTGTCCAGGCGGTCGTCCAGCTCCGGGATCCCGAGGTACTGGAAGCACAACGCCGGTCCGCCGCGGTCGCGGGCCAGCAGCGCCACCGCCGCCGAGAGGCCACCACCCGCGCTTTCGCCGCCCACGCCGAGCCGGGCCGGGTCGATGCCCAGCTCCGCCGCCTTCGCCTCGACCCACTGCAAAGCCGCGTAGCAGTCCTCGACCGGAGCCGGGAACGGGTGCTCGGGCGCCAGCCGGTAGTCGACCGACACGATCACGATGCCCAGCTCGTCGACCAGCCGGAGCAGGGACGCGTGGAACATGTCCAGGTCGCCGAGGACGAACCCGCCGCCGTGGATGTAGAGCAGGCCGGGCACCGCGCCGGTGCGGTTCGCCGGGGCGTAGACGCGCACCGGGACGTCCGGCGCGTCCGACGGCCCCGGCACCGTCGTGTCACGGACGTCGACCGGGCTCGCCGGCTCGTAGGCCGGCAGGACCTCTCCCAGCTGCCCCATCGCGGAGCGCGCGGCGACCAGGGAGTCGTAGTCGGACAGGGTCACGGCCGGGAGCATGTCCAGCCAGGGCAGCAGCTCGGGATCGATCGCGTAGGTCATGACCCGATCTTCGGCCGCCGGACGGCGCCCAGGCCACCGCCACGCGGCGGGCGTTGCCACGCCGGAGGTCGCCATCCGGCGGCGGGCGCGCCTATCGTGGCGGCATGAAGGGGCTGCTGCTGCGGCTGTCCGGGCTCGACGCCGACGCCGAGAACGCCGTGCGGGTGATCGGGTTCTTCGACCGCCTGATCACCGGGCGCGCCGGCCTGGACGCGCTGGTGCGCAGCACGGCCGAGCTCGCCGGCTGCCGGGTCGGCGTGCACGCGCCCGGCCAGGGGATGTCGCTGCGCGCGGAACCGGGCGAGGACGTCACCACGCCCGGGACGGCGCCCGCGGGAGCCGCCGTCCGCCGGCTCGAGGGCGGCATCGAGGTGTGGGTGGCGCGCGGCGGCGCGCCGATCCCGCTCGACGACATGCTGCTGGAACGGTTCGCCATCGCCACCGCGATCCTGCTGGAGCAGGGCGGCGTGCCCCGGCCCGAGCTCGGCGACCCCGCGCTGGTCGAGCTGGCGCTGTCCGGGGACGCCGGCACGGCCGAACGCTCGCGGGCCCTGCACCTGCTGGGGATCGCCCCGGCGGCCCGGCTGCGCGTGCTGGCCGCCACCGGCGCCGACGGGCTCGCCGGGCGTTCGGCCCAGCTGGGCGGAGTGCGTGCCGTCCTGGCCGACGCGGCGCCCGGCCCGCTGCCCGGCGGCGGCCGGGCGGGCGTCGGCCCGGAGCTGCCGGCCATCGACGCGGCCCGCTCCTGGGCCGCCGCCCGGACGGCACTGCGGTTCACCTCGGCCATCGAGCCGGTGGTGTGGTGGGAACGGCTCGGCAGCCTGGCCGCGCTGGCCGGCAAGTTCGACGGACCGGAGGTCGCCGAGCTGCCGGACGTCCGCGCGCTCGACCGGCTCGCCGCCGAACCCCACGGCGAGGACACCCTGGCGGCGCTCGACGCGTTGTGCGCGACCGGCTCGGCCCGCAAGGCCGCGGTGGTGCTGCACCGCCACCACAGCACCATGCCGGCCCGGCTGGCCCGTGCCGAAGCCGTCCTCGGCTTCGAGGTCGACTCCCCCGCGGGCCGGTTCCGGCTGCACCTCGCCCTCATGCTGAGAAGGCTGCGGGACAACAACGAGCTCAGCTGACCGTCCGCAGTGGACGGTCGCGGCGCGACCGCAACCTCAGCCGGCCGCCCGCACCGGACGCCGGAGCAGGTCCGCCGCCGCGGCTGGCCACTCGGGATGCTCGAAGGCGAACCCCGCGTCCAGCATCCGGCCCGGCACCACCCGGCGGCTCTTCAGCAGCAGCTCGGTGTCCGAGCGCAGCACGAACGCCCCGATCTCCGCCATCCACCGCGTGGCCGGCAGGCCGAGGGGAACACCCGCCGCCGCGCGCAGTGACCGCAGGAAGTCCCGGTACGGCAACGGTTCCGGAGCCGCCAGGTTCACCGGCCCGCTCAGGTCGTCCCGCGCGACGAGGAAGTCGATCGCCCGGACCAGGTCGTCCTCGTGGATCCACGACAGGTACTGCGCGCCGCCCGCGACCGGGCCGCCCAGGCCCAGCCGGGTGAGCCGCAGCAGCATCGCGAACGCGCCGCCGGGCTCCGGGCTCATCACCATCGCCGTCCGCAGGGCCACCTTGCGGGTGCGCGGGGTGGTCGCGACTTCCTGCTCGCGCTCCCACGCCCGGGCGAGGTCGACGCTGTAGGCCCAGTAGCCGGGCACGCCGGGCTCGTCCCCGCCGAGCACGCCGGTGGCTTCGTCGTTCGGGGCGTCGAACCGGTGCGCGTAGATCGTCGCCGTGCTCATCTGCAGCCAGACCCGCGGCGGCCGGGTGGCGCGCTCGATCGCGCCCCCGACCACCCGCGCCGAATCGACGCGCGAGTTCCACATCTCGCGGAGGTTGGCCGGGGTGTAGCGGCAGTTCACCGACCGGCCGGCCAGGTTGAGCACGACGTCGCTGCCGTCGATCTCCGCCGTCCACGGCCCCGCGGAGCGCCCGTCCCAGCGGACGTGGCGCACCCCCGGTTCCGGCGTGGTCTCGCGCCGGGTGAGCACGACGACCTCGTCCCCGCGTTCGCCCAGCCTGCGGCTCAGCACCCGGCCCAGGTGCCCGGTGCCACCGGGTATCACGACCTTCATGGAATCCCCCTTCACGGTCCGCCCCGGGCCACCGTACCGGAGATTTTGAACGTGTTCAAATATCGGCGGCACCGGCCATGAGGTCGAGCAGCGTCCGCAGTGCGCGGCTCGGCGGCTTCGCGCCCGAGGTGACCACGTTGAGCGGCCAGTCCAGCCCGGCACCGGAGAGGGGCCGCACGGCGATGTCCGACCCGGCGGGCGCGGGCGTGTCCGGGACGACCGCAACGCCCAGCCCGGCCGCGACGTAGCCGGGCACCGTGCGCAGGTCGGCGACCTCGACGGTGACCCGCCGCGGCGACCCGAGCGCGTCGAAGGCGCGGTCCATGGCGACGCGGTTGCCGAACCCCCGCGGCGTGTCGATGAAGGACTCGCCGGCGAGGTCCGCGAGCCGCACGGACCGGCGTCCCGCCAGCGGGTGGGCGCCCGGCAGCAGCACGACGAACGGCCGGGTGTCGACGCGCAGGACGTCCAGGCCGCCGAGGTCCGACTCGGGCAGGCCCACCACGGCGACGTCGAGCCGCCCCTGGCGCACCTCTTCGGCGAGCCCGGTCGACCCGGTGAGCGACACCGTCACGTGGATGTCCACGCGGGGGTACCGCCGGTGGAACGCCCCGAGCAACTCCGGCAGGTTCACGCCGCCGACCGAGGTCAGCGTGCCGATCCGCAGGCTGCCGCGCAGGCCCTCCGACGCCTCCTGGACGGTCGCGCGGGCGCGCTCCAGAGCCTCGATCGCGCTCTTGGCCTCGGGCAGGAACGCCGCGCCGGCCGCCGACAGCGCGACCCGGCGCGTGGACCGGTCGAACAGCCGGGTGCCGAGTTCGGTCTCCAGGGCACGGACGGCCGCGGACACGGTGGACTGGACCGCGAACATCCGCTGGGCGGCCCGGGTGAAGCTCAGTTCCTCCGCCACGGCGACGAAGTACTCGAGCTGACGCGTCTCCATTCATCGATGGTAGCGATAACTCGGACCAGGACTTTTCGTTGGACTTGCTGAGTCCACGGGGACATCGTGGAGGACGGAAGATCCCTCGGCGTACCGGAAGGTCCTGATGTCCGTCACCCTCGCCCCGGCCCGGCTCCGCATGAGCCACGGCCTGGGCTTCCGCGTCGTCGCGGTCGCGTTCGCGACGGCACTCGCGTTCTCCACCGTCCCGACCCCGCTGTACGCGCTTTACCAGCAGCGGGAGGGGTTCCCGGCGTTCCTCGTCACGGTCGTGTTCGCCGCCTACGCGGTCGGGGTGATGCTGAGCCTGTACCTGGCCGGGCACGTCAGCGACTGGCTGGGCCGCCGCCGCGTGCTCGTCGCGGGACTGCTGGCCGAGGCGCTCTCCGCGGCGCTGTTCCTGCTCTGGCCGGAGGTGCCCGGCCTGATCGTCGCGCGGCTGGTCAGCGGCGCCGGCATCGGCGCGATCACCGCGACCGCCACCGCGCACCTGTCCGAGCTGCGCCCGCGGGCGCGTCCCGGCCTCGCCGCCACCGTGGTCAACGCGGGCGGCCTGGCGCTGGGACCGTTGGCGGGCGGGCTGTTCGCGCGGTTCGCCGGCCGGCCGCTCCACACGCCGTTCGCGGTGTTCCTGGTCGTGCTGCTGCTGGCAGCCATCGCCGTGAGCCTCGTGCCGGAGACCGTCGAACGCCGGGAGGAGCGCCCGGCGTACCGGCCCCAACGCCTGTCCCTGCCGAGGACCGCCCGGTCCGAGTTCGCCGGCGCCGCGATCGGCGTGTTCGCCGCGTTCGCCCTCAGCGGGCTGTTCATGGCGCTCGCCCCGGCGCTGCTGGCGCACGAGCTGCACGAGCCGTCCCCGCTGCTCGCCGGGCTGGCGCCCTTCACGATGCTCGGCAGCGCCGCGCTCGCGCAGATCGGGCTGGCCCGGCTCGGTACGCGCCCGCAGCTGCGGGCGGGGTACGCGCTGATGGGCACCGGCCTGGTGCTGCTGGCGACGTCGGCGTTCGCCGGGTCGCTCCCGCTGTTCTTCGGGGCGAGTGCCCTCGCCGGAGCCGGGTTCGGGCTGGGCTTCCGCGCGTCGGTCGCCGCCGTCGCCGCACTCGCGGACGACCTGACGCGCGGCGAAGTCCTGGCCGCGCTGTTCCTCGCCGCCTACGCGGGGTTGGTGCTGCCGGTGCTGCTCATCGGGCTGGCGATGCTGGTGGCGTCCGGGGCCGTGGTGCTGGCCGGGTTCGCCGCGCTGGAACTGGTCCTGCTCACTTGGTCGGCCCGCCGGACCCTCGGGCGGGCATAGAGTCGGCGGATGACCGCTGCAGCCACGCCGCCGATCGTCACCGGGGTGGACGGGTCGGCCGAGTCCCTGGACGCCGTCCGCTGGGCCGCGCGGACCGCCTGCCTGCGGGACGCGCCCCTGGAGATCGTGCACGCCCTCGACGTCCCGGCCCTGCTCGCGGGCGGGGTCGTGCCGCCACCCGAGGAGATGGTCGACGCGCTGCGCGCCCGCGGGCGGCGGGCCCTGCGGACCGCGCGGGAACTGGCCGCCGCGCAAGGGGTTCCGGCCGCGGCGACCCGGCTCGACCCGGACCGTGCGGCCCAGGCGCTGATCGGGGCGTCGCGCGCGGCCGCCCTGCTCGTCGTCGGCTCCGCCGGGCACGGCAGGCTCACCAGCCTCCTCGCGGGCTCGGTCGCCGCGGCGGTCGGGACGCACGCGCACTGCGACACCGTCGTCGTCCGCGGGGACAGCTGGGACGAGCCCGGCGCGGGCGAGCTCCCGGTCGTCACCGGCATCGACGGCAGCGAAGCCGGAACCCGCGTGCTGGCGGCGGCGCTCGCCGAAGCCCGCGCCCGCAACGCTCCCCTCGTCGTGCTGCACGCCTGGACGGACGCCCCGCCGCCGCGGCCGGACCCGCGGTGCGTCACCGAGGCCGGTCGGCGGCTGCTCGGCGAACGGCTCCACGACCACGACCTCGGCGACGTCGCGGTCGAGCAGGTCGTCGTCCGCGCCCACCCGCGGCGCGAGCTGATCGACCGCAGCGAGGCCGCCCAGCTGGTCGTCCTCGGCGACCGCGGCCGCGGTGGCTTCCCCGGGCTGCTGCTCGGCTCCACCGGCCAGGCGCTGCTGCACCACGCGGCGTGCCCGGTCCTGCTCGTCCGCACCACCCCTTGAGGGAAGCGGGACGGAAGCGGGATCCGGCAGGATGGCACGGACCGAGAGCGAGGATCAGATGAAGACAGTGGTGCGAGCCGGACTGGTCGCGATGCTGGCCACGGCACTGGCGGCGCCGGCCCAGGCGGCGACCGTCAAGCAGGTCACGAGCACCTGCCACGCCGGGGAGTTCGGCGGGACGTTCACCCTGCGGTACGACACCTCCGGCGGCTACCACCACCCGCTCGGCGCGATCACCACGGCAGGGCCCTACATCGGCGACGTGGGCACCGAGTCGCTGAGGATCTCCTACCGCGACGGGCTGGGCACGCACGCGGTCTACTCGCGCGTCAGCCCGGCCACGAACGGCACGCACACCGAGACGCTGCCGGCCGGGCTCGCGATCCCGGCCACCGCGCGGGGCACGGCGTCCACGACGTTCGACAACGGCACGACTTCCTGCGTCGCCACGGTGCCGATCACGTAGCCCTTCACCCTGGGGGATTCATCGCGGGTCGAGCGCCGCTCGCAGGATCGCCCGGGCCGAGGCCGCCAGGACCTCCGTCGCCCGGTCGCGGTCCAGCCCGCCGATGTCGGTCAGCCACACCAGCGACTCGATCCCCGTCGCCGAGCGGATCGCGACCGCGAGACCGTGCACGTCGACCCGCGGATGCGTCTCGGCGAGCGGGGCCAGCGCCTCCTCGATCCAGCGGATCGCCCGGCCGCCCCGCAACGCCGGCTGCTCCGCGCCCGGCTCCAGCGAAAGCCGCAGCTGGGCCCGCAACTGCGGCTCCCAGCGCACGGTGAACCGGAGGAACTCCCGCATCACCAGCTCCAGGCGCGCGGCGGGGTCGGCGGGCGCGTCGGCGGGGAGCAGGCCCGCGCCGTCCTCGATCTCGGGGTACGCCGCCAGCAGCAACGCGCGCTGGTTGGGGAAGTACCGGTACGCCGTGGTGCGGGAGATCCCGGCCGCCGAGGCGGCTTCCTCCACCGTCGGCGCCCCTCCGCGGGCCAGCAGTTCGTGGGCCGCCTCGACCAGCGCCGCCCGCGTCCGCCCCTTCTGCCGCCGGCGACCCGTGGACTCATATGGCACTTCCATGCCATCATGGTACTCAGGTCCCACGAAGGAGGCGGCCATGACCGGTGATCCGGCCGAAACGAACCCCGAGCTGTACCGGGTGGTCCTCGAAAACGAGCGGGTGCGGATCCTCGAATACCGCGACCGGCCCGGCGACCGGACGGCGCCGCACCGGCACCCCGACACCGTCATGGTCACGCTCACCGCGTTCAGCCGACGCATCTCCGCCGGGGGCCGCGAGGTGCGTGTCGACCTGACCGCCGGCGAGGCGCGCTGGGTGGCGGCGCAGGAACACTCCGGCGAGAACGTCGGTGCCACGCCCACGCACGCCTTCTTCATCGAGCTCAAGGAGCCCGGTGGCGAACCGCCCGGAACCGCCCTGGGCCCCGGCCTCCCGGCATAGCCGCGGGAAGGGCGCCCCGGCCGTGCCGTCCGCCGCGGCGGCGGCGAAAACCCTTGCCCGGGCCCGAATCTTGCGTCTCGCGGGCGTCCTCCCGGACAACCGCGGGCCCCCGTGCGCGACGCGGCATCCGGCAGCGCCCGCCGGCGGGCCGTCGACACCGAGCCGACGCGGCTTTCCTTCCTGTCGACGTATCTCGGGCGGCCCACCGCGCTCCTGTAGGCCTGAGCGCGGAGGCGCCCGCGGCGGAGGGGCGGGGATGGTCGGGAACACCACCGGCGGGGTGGACCTCGGAGTGCTGGGTCCGTTCGAGGTCCGGATCGGCGGAGCACCACAGGACGTCGGCGGGCCGCGCCTGCGGACCCTCCTCGCCGTGCTCGCGGCGGAAGCGGGCCGCGTCGTCAGCGTCACCGCGCTCGGCCGCGCGCTGTGGGGTGAGCGGCTGCCCGACCACGCCGACCGGACCGTGCGCACGTACCTTTCGCGGCTGCGCGGCTCGGTGGATCCCGGCCTGATCCTGACCCGCTCGCCGGGGTACGTCCTGCGCCTGGCACCGGAGGCCCTGGACGCGGCGCGGTTCGAGCAGCTCGCCGGGGAGGGACGGCGCGCGCTCGCGGCCGGCGAGCCCGGTGTCGCGCGCGAACACCTGGGCGCCGCGTTGGCGCTGTGGCGCGGAAACGCGTACGAAGAGTTCGACGGCGTGGAAACCCTGAAGGCCGAAGGGATGCGGCTGGAACGGTTGCGCCACAACGCCGTCCAGGACCGGATCGACGCCGACCTGGCCACCGGCGAGGACACCGGCCTGATCGCGGAACTCGAGGCGCTGACCGCCGCCTTCCCCGGCCACGAACGGCTGTGGGCGCAGCTGATGACCGCGCTCTACCGCGCCGGACGCCAGGGGGACGCGCTGGAGGCGTTCCGCCGGGCCCGGCACGGCCTGATCACCGCGTCCGGCGTGGAGCCGTCGCCGGTGCTGGCCCAGGTGCACCGGCAGGTGCTCGCCCACGACCCGGGGCTGCTCCCGGCCCGGCCCGCGACCGTGGTGACCGCCCCGGACGACGCACTGGCCGCCGGCGAGCACGCCCTGCTGGAGGACGGCGACCTGCGAACCGGCCGCGAGCACTTCGAGACCGCCTACCGCCGCGCCGAGCGGGCCGGGGACGCCGACGCGCTCGCCCGCGCGGCGCTCGGCCTGGGCGGGGTGTGGGTGCACGAACACCGGACGGCCGCCGCGTCGGAACTGCTGCTGACCCGCCTGCGGCACGCGCTGGCGGAGGTGGACCCGGCCTCGACGCTCGCCCGCCGGCTGCGGACGCGGCTCGCGGGCGAGGAGGACTACCGAGCCGTCACGCACGACCGGATCCTGGCCGCGGTCGAGGAGACGCGGGACGCCGGCGACCCGGTCGCGCACGCCGAAGCGCTGAGCCTGGCCCACCACTGCCTGCTCGGCCCGGACCACCCGGCCCGGCGGCACGAGCTGGCCACCGAGCTGGTCGGGGTGAGCGGCCGGTCCGGGCGGCGCACCGACCTCGTGATGGGCGTGCTGTGGGAGACCGTCGACCTGTTCCTCGCCGGCGACCCGCACGCCCAGCGGCGGCTCGGCGAGCTCGAAGACCTCCTGGCGGCGCGCAAGCACCTGGCCGCGGGGTTCGTCGCCGACGCGGTGCGGGTCATGCTGGCCATCCGCGCGGGCCGCTTCCGCGAAGCCGAGCAGGGCGCCCAGGCCTGCGCGGAGCTCGGCCAGGCGGCCGGCGACCTGGACGCGCTCGGCTGGTACGGCGCGCAGCTGGTGGCGATCCGGTGGTTCCAGGGCCGGCTCGGCGAACTGGTGCCGGTGCTGGACGGGCTGATGCACTCCCCCACCCTCAGCCCGATCGACAACTCCTACTACGCGGCGCTGGCGGTGGCGGCCGCCGCGGCCGGTGACCGCCGGACCGCCGCGGGCGCCCTGGCGCGCCTGTGCGGCGACGACCTGGGCGCGCTGCCGCGGTCGAGCACGTGGCTGATTTCGCTGTGCGGCGCGACCGAAACCGCTTACCTGCTGGACGACACGGAAACGGCGGCGCGGGTTTCCGGGCTGCTCCGCCCGTTCGGCCACCTGCCGGCGATGGCGAGCCTCGCCATCGCGTGCTTCGGCTCGGTCCACTACCCGCTGGGCACAGCCGCCCTGACGACCGGCGACCTCGACCGGGCGGTGGCGCACCTGCGGGCAGCGGTCCGGCACAACCTGGCGCTGGCCCACTGGCCGGCCGTGGTGTTCTCCCGGCGCCGCCACGCCGAAGCACTGGTCCGCCGCGGTGCGTCCGGGGACGCGGCGACCGCCGAGGGTGAGCTGGCCGCGGCCGTCGAGGAGGCCCGGACGTTCGGCGAATCGGCCCGGTGAGGACACGGGACGGCGATTCCCACCCGATTCCCGCACCACCGATCCCACGCGGAAATCGCGGTTTTCGGGGTTATCGGCGCGGCGCCCGGGAATGCCCCGGCTTCCGGCCACCGGTTCCACCCCGGGAACCACCGGCGCCGACGAAAGGGACTCTCGCGTGTTCCGTCACACCAAGCTGCTGCAGTTCGAAGCCAAGCCCGAAAAGCCCGACCCCGTCTACGCCCGCAAGCTCCAGGAGCTGATCGGGGGCGCTTTCGGCGAGATGAGCGTGACGATGCAGTACCTGTTCCAGGGCTGGAACTGCCGCATCGAAGGCAAGTACAAGGACCTGCTCATGGACACCGCGACCGAAGAGATCGGGCACGTCGAAATGCTCGCCACCATGGTCGCCCGCCTCCTGGAAGGCGCGCCCGCCACCGCCACCGCCGAATCCGTCCAGGACCCCGTCATGGCCGCGATGATCGGCGGCATGGACGTCCAGCAAGCCATCGTCGCCGGGGGCGGCGCCCTGCCCGCCGACAGCAACGGCTACCCCTGGAACGGCCGGTACATCGTCGCCTCCGGCAACCTGCTCGCCGACTTCCGTGCCAACGTCGCGGCCGAAGCGCAGGGCCGGCTGCAGACCGCCCGGCTCTACAACATGACCGACGACCCGGGCGTCAAGGCGATGCTGCGGTTCAACCTCGCCCGCGACACCGTCCACCAGAAGCAGTGGCTCGCCGCCATCGAGGAGCTGAAGGCGGACGGGCTCGAGGACGAAATCGTCCCCAACGCGCTGCTCGACGAAGAGGACCAGACCCACAACAAGACCATCTGGCACCTCTCCGACGGCCCGGACGGCGCCAAGGGCGGCAGCTGGACCACCGACGCCGGCATCGAGTACCTGATGGACCCGGAACCGCTCGGCGGCCCGGGCACCGCCCCGAAACCCGACCCGGCGCTCTACGGCACCTACGCCCCGCTGCAGGACGCCAAGGGCACCGCGAAGGGCAAGGCCAAGGCGGTCAAGAACAAGCTGAAGTGACCCGGCGCCCGGTGCGTCGCCGGACGCACCGGGCCCTCCCCTTCTCCCGTGCCCGGCTGCCAGGCTCGGCGTCGACGAGAAGGAGCGACGATGCCCGGACTTCTGCTTCGCGACGGCCGCCGGGCGGGTGACGGTCAGCCACGCGTACGCGCTCGCCCAGGCGGCGCGGCGACGCAGGACCGCCTGGCGGCCGCGCTCGCGGAAGCGGGCATCACGACCACCACGGCGGCGATCTTCGACTTCCCGGTCCCGCCGCTGAAGCGGCTGCGCGAAGCCGGGGTGAACGCGGCGTGCGGGCACGACGACATCCGCGACCTGTGGAGCCCGTTCGGCAGCGGCGACCTCCTCGAGCGGGCGATGCACCTGGCCTACCGCAGCACGTTCCGCCGCGACGAGGACATCGAGCTGGCCCTCGAAGCGGTCACCTACGGCGGGGCCCGCGCCCTGGGTCTCGACAGCTACGGGCTCACCGAAGGCGCGCCCGCGGACCTCGTCGTGGTCGACGCCGAGACCCCGGCCCACGCGGTGGTGACGCGGTCGCCGCGCGAGCTGGTCCTCAAGGCGGGCCACATCGTCGCCCGCCGAATGTAGTGAGTGACTCATTCCTGTCGCCCGGCGACAGGAATGAGTCAGTCACGTCGTCGCTACGGCCGCCACCCCGGCGAAAACACCGGCCGGACCGGGACTCCCCCGCGGGCCGAGCCCAGGTCGGTCAGCACCACGCGCTCCAGGCCGTTGCCGTCCCCGCCGTCGCTGGTCACCGCCAAGGCCAGGGTGTTGCGGCCGTGCGGGTCGAGGATCCCGGTCGGCAGCGCGAACGTGTGCTGCGGCCCCACGTCGGCGACGTACTGGCCGACGTTCCAGCCGTTGAGGAAGATCAGCACCCGGTAGTGGCCGCCGGAGCGGGGCCGGGCCGGGTCGCCGAGCGTCAGGCCCACCGACGTGTCCTGCCCGGCCGGCACCTTCAGCGAGAACGTCGTGCGGTACCACGTCGTCCCCGGCTCGGCGGTCGCCGCCGGGACGGTCGCCCGCGTCCAGCTCCGGTCCGGGAAGCCCGGCAGGGACCAGCCCGCGCGCTCGCCCGCGAGACCACCGTTGTTCAGCGGGCCGCGCACCGGGTCCGCCGTACCGCCCCGGATCTTCCACGCCACCCCGGCCGGTGACACCGAGATCAGCCCGCGTCCCTCCTTGTGCGCGTCGTTGACGCCGCCGTCCTCGTTGTGGCCGTTGTTCCGCACCATCACCGACAGCACGTGCGAGCCGGCGCCGCGTAGGCCCTCCGGCACGGCGAACGTCGCGGTGCCGGTCGTCGGCGGTGAAGCCAGCGCGGACGGCAGGACGTCCTGGCCGAGGTACTGCCCGTCCAGCCACGCCTGCAGCATCCCGGCCCCGCCCCCGCCGTAGCGCAGGCTGACCTGCTCCCCCGGCGAACCCGTGAACCTCCCGCGGTACCAGACGTCGCCGACGCCGAAGCCGTAGTCGTCCGCGGTCAGCACCGGCTGACCCGCCGGCGGCGGAGTGGTGCTGCTGGTGGAGGTCTGGTCCGCGGCGGTCCACGCCGAGTCGTCGTACCCGGGCACCGACTCCGGGGAGCCGGGCGCGGACCGCCAGCCGGTCAGCTCCGGCAGCCGCGGGTCGGCGGGCCCCGGCAGCGGCCGGACCGCGGCCAGGCTGCCGGACGCCGTCGGCCGCATCGGCACCACCGCGCCGTTCCACCGCACCACCGGGCCGCGGGCGCCCCAGACCTCGAGGTCCCGCGTGCCCTTCGTGTCACCGGTCAGCGAGAGGCCGCCCTGCGCGGTCCGCACCAGATCCGGCCCGCGCACGAGCAGCCCCGGTGCGGGACGCCAGAACGTGCCGGCCGTGGCGTCGTCGGCGAGCAGCAGCGTGACGGCCGGGCGGCCGCCGCCGCTGATCCGGACCCGGGCGAGGCCGTCGTGCCGGTAGGCCAGCCGCAGGTCGTGCCCGGTCCAGGTCGTCGTCACCGCGCCGGCGAGGACGTCCACCCGCGGCCGGGACGCGTACCGCAGCACCGTTTCCCCGTCCTCGCCCGGCCGGCCGTGCAGCAGCACCGTCCCGGCGGCCTCGGCCATCAGCTCCGACGTCGAGTACACGAGGTGCTGGCCCGCGATGTCGAAGTTCGCCACCAGCAGCTTGGCGTCCTGGCCGTCGAGCCGCACCGGAACGGTGTAGGAACCGTCCGGTGTGGACAGCGGGAAGGTGAAGCTGTCGTCCGTGGTCGCGTTGGACGGCGAGTGCATCGGCACGTACAGCTGGACGCCGGTGTCCGGGTTGACGTTGTGGTAGACCTTCACCGCGGCCGAGGACGACGTCACCGGGTCGCCGCGGTCCAGCTTGGCGACGTCGGGCACCGTGGCGAGGAAGTAGCCCAGCTCCTTCATCGTCAGCGCCTTCGGCCGCAGCTGACGCCCTTCGTCGATCGCCGCGCCGTAGTCGTACGACGAGTAGACGACCGGGGCGGGCAGCCACCCCCACGACGTGCCGCCGAAGGTCATGTAGAAGTTCTGGAGCGTCAGGCCGTTCGCCAGGTTGGTGCCGTAGAACACGCGCTCGTAGCCCGGCCCCTGCCGGACGGCGGTGCACGGGTACGTGCCGTTGCTGCCCCAGTAGTCGAACCAGCCGCCGCCGAACTCCGCGGCGAAGCCGGGCGTGTTCGGCGAGGCGCTCGCGCCGCCCTTCGCCCCGCCCGGGCCGTAGGTCCCCCAGTCCGGCGCGACGCTCGGGCTGCCGGGCGTCGCGTCGGCCCGGCAGGTGCCGCCCGGGTAGCCGTCGAAGGCGTAGAGGTCGACTTTGCCCGGCACAGTGCCGGGCACCCCGGAGTCCGCCGGCACCCAGATCCCGTTGCGGCCCTTGTCGTTGTGGAAGACCGGGACGGCGATACCGTCGGACCGGACCTTGTCGTACAGGTGCGCCACGTAGTTCCGCTGCGCGGTCCCGGTGGCCGCGAGCTCGTTCTCGATCTGGTAGAGGATCACCGAGCCGCGGCCGTCGGTGTACTGGTGGCGCGCGATGATCCGGTCGATCCGCGAAAGCCAGTCGTCGGCCGCGGCGAGGTAGTCCGGCGCGTCGCCGCGGGCCCGCCCGGCCTGCGTGCTCAGCCACGCCGGGAAGCCGCCGCCGGTGACCTCGGCGTTGATGTAGGGACCGGGCCGGGCGATGACGTACAAGCCGGCCTCGGCCGCCAGGTCGAGCACGCGGTCCATGTCGCGGACGCCGGTGAAGTCGTACACCCCGGGCGCCGGCGAGTGGTAGTTCCAGTCGAAGTAGATCGACACCGCCGTGTAGCCGGTGGCCTTCATCTTCTGCAGCACGTCGCGCCACAGGTCCGGGCTGGGCAACCGGAACGGGTGGAACTCGCCGGACCAGACGACCTGGCGGCGGCCGTCCAGCATCAGCGAGTACTTGTCGAAGGTGACCTGGTGCCGCACCGGTGACACCGCGGACGCGGGTGCGGCGCACAGGCCGGCCGTGACGAGCAGCGCGAGCGCGAAAACCGTCAAGCGGCGCATGAAACTCCTCCTCGGGTGCGGCACGGTGCCCTCCGATCAGTGGACGTAGGGCCAGCCGGCGCTGTCGTAGCCGATGAGGTTGATGCCGAGCTTGCCCGTCAGCGGCGTCGCGTCGGAGTAGTAGTAGTGGTAGATCAGCACGTCGGCGTCCGAGTCGTGCAGGACCGCCACGTGGCCGGGGCCGTGGACGTCGCCGTGGCTCGCGAGGATCTCCGTGCCGCCGCCCGCGGTCATCCGGACACCGTTGCGGTCGGTGTACGGCCCGGTGATCGACGTCGACCGCCCGGCCATCACCCGGTAGGTGCTCTTCGTCCCCTGGCAGCACAGGTCCCACGAAACGAACAGGTAGTAGTAGCTGCCGTGCTGGACGATGTAGGGCGCTTCCTCGGCCGTCGTGCTCCCGGTGCGCTGGGCGATGGCGCGCAGGGCGGTGTCGGTGGTGCTGCGCTCGCCGGTCGCCGGGTCGAGCCGGTACATCTTTATGCCGGTCCACCACGAGCCGAAGCTCAGCCACCACCGGCCGGCGGAGTCGACGAACAGGTTCGGGTCGATCGCGTTGTGGTCATCGGAGTTGCTCGTCCGCACCACCAGCCCCTGGTTCGTCCAGCTGCCCGGCAGACCGGTCGCGCTGGTGGCCAGGAAGATCGCCGAGGTGCGCGAACCGAGCGTCGATGCGGCGTAGTACAGGTAGTACCTGCCGCTGTGGAACGAGATGTCCGGCGCCCACGGGTATCCCGGGTCGGCCGGATCGGTGAACGGCGCGGTCCACGGCGCGCCGTCCGGCCAGACCGACCCGATCTTCGTGAAGTGGATCCGGTCGGTCGAGCGCCGGATCTGCAGGTACTGGTCGGTGGAGTACAGCAGGTAGCTGCCGTCGGCCGCCCGGATCATCGACAGGTCGTGGACCGCCGTGATGTCGCCGGTCACGTACCCCGGGTCCGGGTAGGTCGCGGCCTGGGCGGCCGGCGCGCTCACCAAGGCGGCGGCCACGGCGATGACGGCCGGGAGGGGGCGCGGTCTCATGGTCTGTCCTCGGTTCGGCGCTGATCCTGGACTGTTAGCGTTAACATACGGAGCGGCCGCCACTTCGGTGGAATCCGGGTGAGGTGACGGTGGAATGGTTGACGCTCACCCGGATTCCGTCAAGAGCCGCCGGGAGGTTTTCCCACCGGCGGCATCAGTGCACCGGGTTCCACCCGTCGCCGCCCGCGAGGTACCGCTGCGCGGTGAACGTCGCGGCCTGGGCGGTGCTCAGCTGCGGCCGGTCGGCGCCGGTGCCCGCACCCGGCCCGGTGTTGTGGTACTCGAAGAACCGGGCGTCCTTCCACGAGAAGCCGGACATGTCCGTCCAGGGCGCCGGCTTGATCGCCGCCGGGAGGACGGTCTCGCGGACGACGACCTGCGCGATGGCGTCGACGTCCCCGCCGGGGTGCCACGGCCGGCCCAGGTGGAAGCTCGCGTCCGCCGCCGCGCTGACCACCTTGCTGTCGACGATCAGGAAGCCGTACGCGTTCGCCCGACGGGTGCTCGCCGCGGTCAGGTAGCCGTTGGGGTTCGAGCCGCGGTCGAGCGCGGTGATCGTCGCCCGGTCGAACACGGCGGTCGCGCGCCCGAAGAGGAAGTCGACGTCACCGCTGATCGCGCAATTGCGGTAGTACTGACGGCCGGTCGTGCCTGCCGCCGCCGTGTCGGCGTAGAGCGTGTCCTGGCGGCCGAGGAAAGTGACGTTGTCGAAGACCATCCGGTCGCCGGTGGTCTTCACCGCGACCGCCTGGGTGGCGGTGATCTCCGGGTGGGCCCGGCGGTCGAAGGAGTTGCGGAAGGTCAGCGCGCTCGCGGTGAAGCCGTTCGCGGCGATCGTCGCGGTCGCGCTGCCCGTGGTCCCGTACGTCGAGCCGTCCGGTTTCTTCGTTCCGCCGGCGTTGTCGTAGTCGATGACGACATCCGACGCCTTGCCGGTGGTGCCGCGCAAGGTGATCCCGGTCTTGCCCGCGGGCACGGTGATCACTTCGTGGTAGGTGCCGGGCTTCAGCGAAACCGTGCCCCCGGCGGGAACGGCGTCGATCGCCGCTTGAACGGTCGCGAAGCTCCCCGAGCCGTCCGCGGCCACCACGAGGTGCGCGCAGGCGGGCATCGTGAGCGACGCGCCCGCGAGAGCCGAGGCGATGAGCAGGGTGAACACGGGTACCTCCACCGGGGAGTCCGGGGGCACCGGACGGCGGACGGCACCCCCCGGACGGTTTACTGGTAAGTGATGGTGGCGCTGGTGTAGAGGCAGTTCGTCGAGTCGGGCCCGCTGCCGATCTTCGTCGGCTCGCCGCTGGTGACGCCCTGGTACTTCTGGCAGGGTTCGATCTTGCGGCTCGAGTCGCCGACGATGGTGATCCGGGTCAGCTTCGCGGTGTCGCCGTAGTTGGTGTTGATGCCCACGAGCGCCTTGCCGGGCACGGTCGCGGTGACGTTGTCGACGACCACGGTGCGCTTGTACTGCGTCTTGCAGTTGCCGCAGGAGCGGTACAGCTTGCCGAAGTCGTTGACCTGGAAGTTGCGGATGTACATGGTGCCGGGCCCGTTGTGCTGGAAGACCTTGTCCGACGCCTTGCGCGCACCGCCGCCGTCGATGGTCATGGTCTGCGAGGCCGAGGTGCCCTTGAAGGTCGCCGCGTCCTCGCCGACGTCCTCCCACCAGACGTTGAGCAGTGTGCACGTGCCGAGGCAGTGCACGCCGTCGGCGGCCGGGTTGCCGAGGACGACGTTCTTCAGGGTGGTGCCGTCGGCGAGCTCGAAGAGCGGGCCCTGGTCCTCGTCCTGGCCGCTGGTACCGAGGTCGCCGGTGCCGTAGAACCGCTTGAGACCGCCGTCGTAGGTACCGCTGGTGACCTTGATGGTCGCGCCGATGGGCACGCTCGTGCTCGGGTTCGGCCAGGACGCGGCGGACGCGGTCGCGCCGGCACCGGCCACCGCCGAGACCGCGAGGGCGGCGACGGCCGCGACCCGGAGCACCCGGAGCACCCGGGATATCGGGGACATGCTCATCACTCCTTGGTTCTTCCCGTTCGGGAACGGGTCCTCATGAGTGCTGAAAGCGCTTTCTCAGTTTCGGGTTCGGCGCTTCCCCGTGTCAATGCCGCCCGCCGCACGGGGTCTCCGGTCCCCCGGACGGTCGCCGAAGCCGTCGATTTTCAGAAAACGGGACCGGCGCCGGCCAGTACGCGCGTCGGCACGGCCCACGCCGGGTCGAGCCGGTCCACCAGCGCCGGTGTCCAGCCCACGTCCGGCCCCAGGTCGGGGTCGTTCGCCGCGTTGTACTCCGCCAGCAGGTCCACCGGACGCGGGCGCGCCGAACCCACCGAAACCAGCGTTCCGGTCGCGTGGAACACCGTTCCCTTCCAATAGTGGACCAGCGCGCCCAGCGGCACCGACGCCGGGATCCGGAAGAAGTTGTTCTCCGCGTGGATCCGCGATTCGACCCCGACGCCCAGCGAATACGTGTACGCAGCCGCGTCCCGCACGACGTACAGGTTGTCGTACACGTGCACCTGCCCGTACCGCACCCGCGGCGCGCGCTGCCCGATCTCGGAAAAGACGTTGTGGTGCACGGTGACGCGCAGCTTGCCCACGTCGTAGGCCGGCTTGTCGGTGTTGCCGATCAGCATCGTCTTGTCGTGGTCGTGCAGGCGGTTGTCCGACACCGTCACGTAGTCCGAGCCGTTGACGATGTCCAGCAGTCCGTCGTGGACTTCGTACTTGCGCCCGAAGTACGTGGGCTGCGCGGTGTTCCCGCCGTCGCTGAACTCGTTGTGACTGACCCACACGTGCGTCGCCCCGACGAGGTCGACGTTGTCGTACTCGGAGTTCCAGTTCCCGTCCGCGCCGTCGAGGGGGTCCCACTCAGGAAAGCAGTCGTGCGCGTCGGAAAACCGCAGGTTCCGCAGGATCACGTTGTCGCCCGTGACGCGCAGGGTCAGGCCGTGCAGGGTGGCGCCGCCGAGGCCGTAGACCGTCGTGTTCGGGCCGACGTCGAGCACAACCTGCGCCGCCTGGTTGGCCTGTGACCGGGCCCGCGCCTCCTCCAGCGGTCCCGACGGCTCGACCTTGCCCCACGTCGCCGGGTCGTAGGCCGCCAGGTACGCGGGCAGGCTGTAGGCGGGATCGGCGAAGTCGGCACAGGTCCGAGGCCGGTCGCGGGCGTCCACATCGCCCTCGATCGTGCCGCGGACGTAGACGATCTTCGGCGCGCCCGGGTGCGCCGCCAGCGCGGCGGCCAGCTCCGAGCGCCGGGTCACCGTGTGGACGTCGCCGGGTGCGGCGGCCGCTCCCCCGGTCGTCCCGGTGGTCGCCGCGCCCCAGCCGTCGTGCGCGCCGAGCACGACGCGGCCCGGCTCGTGGCCGTCGGCTTCCGCCGGCGCGGCGGTGAGGGTGAGTCCGAGCAGGGCGCAGCACCCCGCGAAGGCCTTCCAGCGCATGTCGGCTCCTTCTACTCGGCCGCCCGGGCCGCGAGCTCGGCCAGCCGGGCGGGGTCCGGATCGCCGTCGAGGACGACGACGTGGTGGGTCAGCGTCAGCTCCTCCCCCGGTTCGACCACCCACGGCCGGTGGTAGGTCGCGGCGAAGCTGACCACCGGGAACGGCTCGGCGCGCACGTACCAGGCCGTGGGGAAACCGGGGTTGGCCGGGCTGTCGGCGAACAGCAGCGTCGAGGTCCGCAGGCTCTCGTCGTGGCGGCCGGTGAACGCGAGCCACGGCGCGCGGTGCCCCATCGCCTCGTTCGCCGCCCGGCCGTCGGACGTCCGGACCACGCCGCCGACGAACGAGCGGGGGCCGCGCCAGAACAGCCCGCCGTACCCGGCGGTGTCGCGGCCTTCGGTCACCGGGCTCCCCCAGCGCAGCTGACGGCCGCTGGTGTTGCGCAGCCGGCTCGTCCAGGTGAGCGTCCAGTGCCCGCCGGCGACCGAGACGTCGCCGAAGCGCAGCGTGCGGTGCTCGGTCAGCCACCGGCGGCCCGCCGCGGTGCGCCAGGCCAGCTCGTGCCGCAGTTCGCAGTGCCCGGCCGCGGAAACGATGCTCTCCCAGCGGACGTGGCCGACGCTGCCGTTGTTGCCCAGCGGCGTGTACCCCCGGCCGCGCACGTAGGTCCGCCCGCCCCAGAAGTTCTCCCCCGAGAGGTGGGCCATGGTGAACTGCAGGCCGTTGTGCCAGGGGTGGTCGTGCGGCCGGACGGCGGTCACGGTCTCGCCCGCGGTGGTGCGCAGCGGGTGCAAGTACGGCTTCGGCGAGTCCACGGCCGGCGTCGGCGGCGCCACGACGTACTCCGCCAGCACGAGGTCGCCGACGTGCACGCGCACGCGGCCGTCGTCGTCCTCGGCCAGCTCCACCGTCCCATCCCCCACCGCCGCCCGGCTCACGCCGGTTCCCCGATCTCGGCGAGCAGCTCGTCGACCGGCACCGGCGCACCGGTGGCCAGCGACCGGTCGGCGGCCAGCCCGGTGAGCAGCGCCTGCAGACCGGAGTCGTGGTCCGCCGCGCAGCCGAGCTCGTCCGGCTCGGCGTCGCCGAGCAACTCGGCGAGCATCCGCTCGTCCCCGCCGCCGTGGCCTTCGCCGAGGACCTCGTCCAGCACGACTTCGGACGGCGCCCAGTGCCGCTGCACGGTCAGCCGGGCGCGTCCCGGCTCGGGGGCCGGCACCGCGCCGGCCGGGAACTCGTTCTCGCGGACGTCCAGCTCGAGCCGTCCCTCGCTGCCGGCGAACGCGACGCGGTAGCCCTCGCGCGGCGAGTAGGCGTGCAGGTGGTAGTTCAGCACCACTCCGCCGCGGTGGCGGACGAGCACCGACAGGTCGTCCTCGATGGTGACGCCGGGTGCGAACACGTCCTGGTTCCGGACGTAGCCGTCTTCGCGCTCCGCGTCGCGGTAGAGCGCGCGCAGCTTGGGTGAGGCCTCGAGGTCCAGGGCGAACCGGTCGTCGGCGGCGGTGCGCCGGTGGCCGTTCCCGTCGCCGTAGAAGAACAAGCGTCCGAAGGCGAACACCGTCTCCGGGCCGCGGCCGAGCCACCAGTTGACCAGGTCGAAGTGGTGGCCCGACTTGTGCACGAGCAACCCGCCGGAGTTCGCCTTCTCGCGGTGCCAGCGCCGGAAGTAGTCGGCGCCGTGCGCGGTGTCGAGCAGCCAGCTGAACTCGACCGAGCCGATCTCCCCGATCGCGCCCGCGGCCAGCAGCTCGCGCACCCGCCGGTGCACCGGGTTGTACCGGTAGTTGAAGGCGACCCGCACCGAGTGCCCCGTCTCGCGGCGGGCCGCGAGGATGCGCCGCGCGCCGTCGACGCCGGTCGTCATGGGCTTCTCGGTGACGACGTCGCAGCCGGCGTGCAGCGCGGCGACGACGTAGTCCGCGTGCGTGTGGTCCGGCGTGCACACGACGACGACGTCGACGCGCTCCTTGGCCAGCATCGCGGGGAAGTCCGCCGGCCGGTAGCCCGGCACCGAGGCCCCGAGCCAGCCGTTGTGCACGCGCATGCGGGTTTCGCTGCGGTCGCAGAAGGCCGCGAGCTCCGCCCGCGGCGAGCCGGCCAGGGCACGGGCGAACAGCTGGGCCCGGGAGCCCAGGCCGACGATCGCGTACCGGCGCACCACCATCACGTCTCCTCTCGGGCGGGGGTCCAGGGCAGGGCGAGTTCGGAGAAGAGCGCGAGCCGCTCGGCCGCGGCATCGACGGCCCGGTCGACGCCCGGCACGACGAACCGGCGCTCGGGCCCGGTGCCGACGGCGCGGGCCTGGGGCAGCCGCCTCGGCTCGGGCGCGTCGCGGACCGCCTCGACCAGGGCGGTGAACGCGCGGGTGGCGGCCAGCGGAGCGAGCAGCGGCACACCGTCGCGGAGATGGCCGACGAGGTTCGCCAGCAGGTCTTCCGGCGGGCCGACCGGGACCGGCTCGTCACCGACGAGGACGAGGTCGGTCTTGTAGTGCCACCGGATCCGGCCCTCGGTGCCGTGGATCAGTACGTAGGGCTCGTGGTCCGCTTCGGCGGCGAGCGTCGCGGCGGCGACGACGTCCGGCGCACCGGCGAAGCACAGCCGGGCGCACGCCGTGTCGTCCGACTCGATGTCGCGGGCGCGGTACAGCTCGACGGTGGTGCGCTCGGGCAGCGCCCCGGCCGTGCCGTTGAGCAGCAAGGCGGTCGCGACGGCGTGGGCGAACGGGTTCGTCAGGGCGCCGTCCACGACCGCTCGGCCGTCGAGCCGGCGACGGCCCGCCCAGGCGGCCCGCGCGAAGTAGCGATCACGCCGGATCCACGCGCCCGCGGCGGCGATCCCGGTGACCGTCCCGATCGCCCCCCGGGCCAGCGCGGCCCGGATCACCGGGACCGCGGGCGAGCCGAAACTCTGGAACCCGATCTGGCAGGCCCGGCCCCGGGCCCGCTCCGTCAGCTCGTCGAACGCCGTCAGGTCGAGCACCGGCGGCTTCTCCACGAGCACGTGGCAGCCCGCGGCGAGCGCGAGACGGGCCAGGGGCAGGTGCGTGTGCGGCGGGGTGGCCACGACGGCGATGTCCGCCGGCACGCGAGCCAGCAGCTCGGCCGGGTCGCGGGTGACCACCGGCACCAGCTCGCCGGCCTCCTCCGGCGGCTCGCGGATGTCGCACGCGCCGGCCAGGACGATCTCGCCCCGGTCGTGCAGGGCCCGGGCCCGGCGCAGGTGCGTGCGCGCGTAGCCGGCCGTGCCGAACACGACCACCGCAGGAGTCACCGCTGCCCGCCGGTCGCCACGGCCGCCAGCGCCAGCGGCCCGGCCACCAGCAGGGCCAGGATCGGCAGCATCCACACGAGCACCACCGCGAGACCGGCCGCCCCGGCCAGGAGCACGGCGCTCCCGGGCGCCGCCGCGGTCTCCCGCACGGCGGTCACGACCGCGCGGCGCCAGGCCGGCTCGCCGGTCGCGACCACCTCGCACGTCCGCACGGCGACGACGGCGACCGCGGCGGCCAGCACCCACAGCGCCGGGCGGAGCACGCCCGCACCCGGCATGGCGCCCACGACGGCGAGGTCCACCGCGAACAGCACGGCCGCGAAGAGGCCCAGCAGGCCGAACGCCGCCCCACCGCGGACGGCCTGCCGGAAGTCGGCCCAGAACGTCGTCCACAATGGACGACCGATGCCGTGGCGCGCCCGGTCGAGGGCCCGGCAGCCCGCCGCGAACGCCGGGGCCGCGGTCACCACCGGCACCGACGCGAGTGCGACGAGCAGGCCCGTCAGCAGGCAGTCCGAGAAGCCTTCCAACTCGGTTCGCCACTCTGCTGATCGTCTCTGGGTCCGCATCGCCGTCACCCCTTCAGGCCGCTGGTGCTGACGCCTTCGACGAGCAGGCGCTGGAAGGCGAGGAAGAAGAGCACGATCGGGACGAGCGCGAGCGCCGACATGGCGAACATCGCGCCGAAGTTCGACTCGCTGCTGGTGTCGACGAACAGCCGCAGGCCGAGCGGCACGGTGAACTTCTCCGTGTCGTTCAGGTACACCATCTGCGTGAAGAAGTCGTTCCACGTCCAGATGAACGTGAAGATCGACGTCGTGACGAGCGCCGGCTTCGACAGCGGCAGCACGACGTGCCAGAACGTCCGGTAGACCGAGCAGCCGTCGATGATCGCGGCCTCGTCGAGCTCGCGCGGGATCCCGCGCATGAACTGGACGATCAGGAACACGAAGAACGCTTCGGTGGCCAGCAGTTTCGGCAGGATCAGCGGGACGAACGTGTTGACCAGCCCGGCCTGCTGGAAGATCACGTACTGCGGGATCAGCGTGACGTGGTAGGGCAGCATCAGCGTCGTGATCATGAACGCGAACAGCGCGCCGCGGAACCGGAAGTTCAACCGGGCGAACGCGAACGCGGCCAGCGAGCACGAGAAGACGTTGGCCGCCACCGACAGTCCGGCGACGAGGAACGAGTTGAGGAAGAAGCAGCCGAACCCGACGTCCGCCGCGCCTTCCCAGCCCTTCGTGTAGCCGTCGAAGACGAACCGGGTGGGCAGCAGCGACAGGCGCGAAAGGATCTCGTCCGGCGGCTTGACCGACGCGAACGCCAGCCACACCAGCGGGTACAGGACCACGGCGACGATCACGAGGCACAGCACGTGCCAGGCCGCCGAACGCGCGGAGCGCGGGAGCACGGTCATCGGCGCTCTCCCGCATCGTCGTAGAACACCCACAGCTTCGCCGTCTTGAACACGATCGCGGTGACGATCGCGATCACCGCCAGCAGCACCCACGCCATCGCCGACGCGTAGCCCATCCGGAAGTCCTGGAAGCCGACCTCGAACAGGTAGAGCGTGTAGAACAGGTCCGCGTCGGCCGGGCCGCCGCGGCCGCCGCCGATGACGAACGCCGGGGTGAAGGCCTGGAACGCGTGGATCGCCTCCATCACCAGGTTGAAGAAGATCACCGGTGAGAGCATGGGCAGCGTGATGTGCCGGAACCGGCGGACCGCGCCGGCGCCGTCGATCGCGGCCGCCTCGTGCAGCTCCGCCGGGATCTGCTTGAGCCCGGCCAGGAAGATCACCATCGGCGCGCCGAACTGCCAGACCCCGAGCAGCACGATCGAGGCGAGGCTGAACCGCGGGTCGTCGACCCAGCTCGGCGTGTGCCAGCCGACCGAGGCGAGGACCTCGTTGACCGGGCCGCCGCCCATGAACAGCGCCCGCCACACCAGCGCCGCCGCGACGCTCGCGCCGAGCAGCGACGGCGCGTAGAACGCGGCCCGGTAGAAGCCGCCTCCGCCGCGGCGGGTGTTGAGCAGCATGGCCACCAGCAGCGACACCGTGAGCTTCAGCGGCACCGAGACCAGGACGTAGATCAGGGTCACCTTCACCGACTGCAGGTAGCGGTCGTCGTCGGTGACCATGTGCGCGAAGTTGCCGAAGCCGACCCACTTCGGCGAGGTGAACAGGTCGTAGTCGGTGAAGGACAGGTAGAGCGAGACGACCATCGGGCCGACGGTCAGCGCCACCGCGCCGAGCAGCCAGGGCGTCAGGAACGCGAAGGCCTCCGGCCGGCTCTTGCGGCGGCGCCCGGGCGGCCGGTCCCGCCGCCGGGCCCGCACGGGAGTGTCCCAGGCGACCGGCGGGTCCGGGGTGCGCACGGTCGTCATCGGCTACTGGAGTCCCTTCTCGGCTTCGGACATGAACCGGTTGACGGCGTCGTCGACGCTCATCCGCCCGAACGCGACCTCCTCGTAGGTGCGCTGGAGGAGCTTCTGGATCGCGCCGGCGCCCTTGGGCGGCACCGGCGGCGCGGCGCCGAGCTTCGGTTCGAGGGCGGCTTCGTAGTCGTAGAGCGTCTTGTCGGCCCCCTTCGCCGACGACGCGAGCTGGGCGCGGACCTTGAGGTTCGGGGCGAGCCCGCGGTCGGTGCCGACGATCTTGCCCACCTCGGGGTCGTTGACCAGGAAGTCGACGAGCTTCGCCGCCGCCTCCTGCTGCCGGCTGCGCGCGGAGACCGACAGGAACATCGACGGCCGCCGGTACTGCCCGGTGCTGCCACCTCCGCCCGTCGGGTACGGCGCCACGTTCAGCGGCTTGCCGTTCGCCTTCTGGTACGCGGGCAGGAGGTTGTCGTAGGCGAACTCGGAGCTCGTCAGCTTCTTGCCGAGCGGGGACTGCTCGGGCGAGGTGTTGTAGGACGCCGTGACGTCGGCCGCGGACGCGCCCTTGCTCTCCCGGAACCGGCCCGCCAGCTGCCAGTACCGGCGCAGGTCGTCGGCGGTGAACCCGAGCTTGCCCTCCGGGGTGTAGAACTGCTTGTCCTGCTGGCGCAGCCAGATCTCCAGGGTCGTGTCGAGGATGCCGAAGTCGGTCGTGCCGCGAGCCCCTCCGGCGGCGCTGACCTTCTGCGTGGCCTCGGCGTACTGGTCCCAGGTCAGGCCCTTGGCCGGGTCCGCGCCCGCCGCGGTGAACGCCGCCGGGTCGTAGAGCATCGCGGGCGTGTTCTGGGCCCACGGCACGGCGTACCGCTTGCCCTGGTACACGCCGGTGGCCGCCAGTTCGGGGTTGACGTCGGCCAGCGAGATCGACTTCCCCGCGCCCTCGTTCAGGTCGGCCAGGACGCCCCGGCCGCCGTACTCGGCCAGGTAGCGCGTGTCGACGTTGAGCACGTCCGGCGGCCTGCCCCCCGCCGTCTGCGTCGCCAGCTTCTCCCAGTAGGCCGCGTACGCCGAGAACGACGTCTGCACCTTGATCTTCGGGTTCTTCTGCTGGAACAGCTCGACGGCCTTCTTCGTCAGGGTCGCCCGGCCGTCGCTGCCCCACCAGACGAACGTGATGGTCACGTCCCCGCCGCCGGAGTCCGAGCCGCACGCGGCGACCCCGGTCAGCAGCAGCGGGACCACCGCGGCCAGCGCGACGAGCGTCCGTCGCTCTCTTGTCCGACGCATCGAGCTCTCCGTTCTCAGCCGGTCAGCACTTTCTGAAAACGCCGTCAGCGCGCTCACGGTAGGCAGTGCGCCGACTCGTGTCAACGGGCGGAACGGCGCAATACCCCTTGTGCAGCAACGACTCCGACGGAAAATGGGCAGCTTGAGAAAGCGCTTACAGCAACCGGGTCGAGGCGGGCTGTCAGCGCGAGGGCACCGGGTGGAGGCGTCACCCGGTGCGGTCCGCGGCCGAGCCGCCGCGCCCGGCGCTCGCCCACGGGACGCCGATCTCGGAGAACAGCGCCAGCCGGTCCGCGGCGACGGCGACCTCCTCGCCGATCCCCCGGACCACGGGGTGCCGGCTCGCCCCTTCGCCGGCCGTGCGGATCCAGCCCGCCGGGATCCGGGCCGGTGACGGCGCGTCCCGCACCGCCTCGACCACCGACGCGAACGCGCGGGTGGCCGGCAGCGGCGCGAGCAGCGGCACCCCCGCCGGGTCGAGGTGGTGGGCGACCAGGTTCCGCAGCAGGTCCACCGGTTCGCCGAGGTGGACGCGTTCGTCGTCGAGCTCCAGCCGGTGGCTCTTGTACCAGAACTTCGCGCGTCCTTTCGAGCCGTGCACCACCACGTACGGCTCGTGGTCCTGCTCGGCGCACAACGACGCGGCGACGACGATCTCGGGTCCGCGGTCGAAGCGGATGCGCAGGCACGCCGTGTCGTCGGCTTCGATGTCGCGCGTGCCGTACAGCTCCAGGGCGATCTCCGCCGGATCGCGCCCGCCGACCCCGCCCACGAGCAGCGCCGTGGCCACCGCGTGGGAGAACGGGTTGGTCAGGGCGCCGTCCACCACGGGTTCGCCGTCCAGCCACCGGCGGCCCGCCCAGGGGTTGCGGCGGTAGTAGGCGTCGGTGCGGATCCACGCCCCGGCCGCGCCGACGCCCACCACCTCGCCGAGCTTCCCGGCCGCGATCGCCGTCCGCAGCACCGGCAGCGCCGGGGAGCCGAAGCTCTGGAAGCCGGTCTGGCACGCCGAGCCGTTTTCCGCCGCCAGCCGGGACAGCGTCCGGAACCCGGCGAGATCGAGGACCGGCGGGGTTTCCAGCAGCAGGTCGCCACCCGCCCGCAGCACCGCGCCGCCGACGCGGACGTGCGCGTGCGGCGGGGTCGCGACCACGGTGATGTCGGGGCGGCAGCGGCGGAGCAGGTCGTCGACCCCGACGTGGGCGGTGCCGCCCTCGGGCAGCAGCGCGATCGCGGCGGCCGAGGGCACCCGGACGTCGGCCATGCCGGCGAACCGCACCAGGCCCTCGTCGTGCAGGATGCGGGCGCGGTGCAGGTAGCTGAACGCGTAGCCGGACGTGCCGACCACGGCCAGCCTCGGCGGGTCCGCGACGGTGCGGCGCCTGCTCCCCGACATGGGTCTCCGATCGGCGCGGCCGGGTCTCCGGTCGCGCGGGAACTGACGAATGGGCAGTTCGGGAGAAACTTCCGTTGGTCACGGTAGGGCGTTCGCGACAAGTGTGTCAATATGCGGGACACCCTTTCGAATTCGTCGAAAACCGGGTACTCCGAACGGCGGTGGCCGGTTCGAGATAGCGCTTACCCGAACCGGCCGCACGCTCGCCGCCGGTCAGATCCGGCCGACACCCGCGCCCGCCGTCACGGTGGCCTTGACCGTGGAAGTCGGCTCCAGCGTGAAGGAATACGGTGCATTCGTCATGCTCCCGGTGCGGGTGATCTCGTTCGTGCAGCCGCCGAAGGAGTTGCCCGATTCGTTGAGGTAGCCGTCGACGTCGCTGTCACCGGTGGTTTCGAGGCACACCTTCGTGGATTCGAAGACATTGTTCTGGGCGAGGAACTGCGCGTTCATCCGCGAATGCACGGCGGAATCGGTGACCGCGTGGAAATAGTTGTCGTAGGCGTGGCCGGTGCCGAACCGCAGGCTCGGCAGCCGCGAGTTCACGTTCTCGAACCAGTTGTGGCTGTAGGTGACGTGCAGCTTGCCGGTGTCCTCGGCGGCGTTGCTGTCGCTGTGCCCGACGAGGGAGACCTTGTAGTGGTCGTGGAACTTGTTCCAGGACACCGTGATCCCGTCGGCGGCGTGGCTGATGTCGAGCAGGCCGTCGTAGTAGTCCTTGCCGTGGTCGAGGTCGGAGGACAGGTCGTTGTGGTCGACCCACACCCGGGTGGCGCCGCGCTGGATCTGGATCGCGTCGGTGCCGACCGCCTTCGAGATGGCCAGGTTGCGGATGATCACGTTCGACGACTTGTCCACGGCGAGCCCGCCGCCGGTGAAGCCGGAGCCCGATCCGACGCCGAGGATCGTCTTGTTCGACCCGATCTTCACCAGCGTCTTGTTCGCCAGGGTGATCTTCCCGCTCACCCGGACCGTGCGGGCGACCGCGTCCGCCACCGCGCTGGTGAACGCCGAAGCCGTCGTCACGGTGACGGTCTCGCCGCCCGCGCCGCCGGTCGTGCCGGCGCCGAAGCCGGCGGGGGAACTCTCGAAGGCCGCGTGCGCGACCCCGGCGGGAACGGCGACGGCCATCGCCGCGGCGAGCGCGGCGGTTCCGAAAACACGCAGGCAGAACTCGGTTTTCCTGGTCATCAGGCACCTCTGAGGGGGTGGGGACCCGCGCCCCGGCGAACGGGGACCACTGCGGAGACTCCGTTCTACGATTTGCCGCAGAACCCGGTCAATGATTTGCAGGGTTTTCACGCCAAGCCCAGCCGAATGGCCCTGCGGCGGCCGGATCCCCGCTGCCGCAAGGCAGTCCGTTGTTGACAACACTGCCGGGCGTTTCCATGATGTTGCGCAGAGCCTGCCGAGGAGTAGCCGTGAGCGTGACCATTCACGACGTCGCCCGCCGGGCCAACGTGTCGATCTCGACCGTGTCGCGCGCGTTCACGTCCCCGGACCTGGTCCGGCACCAGACCCGCAGCCGGGTGCTGGCCGCGGCGAGCGAACTCGGCTACCACGCCGCCGGTGCCCCGCACCCCGTCGCCCGCACCGGGCACATCGGCATCGTGGTCTCGGACCTCGGCAACCCGTTCTTCACCGGCGTGCTCGACGGCGTCCAGGCCCGCGCCCGGCAGGACGACGTCGCCGTGTTGTTCGCGAGCAGCGACCGGGACCCGGCGACGGAGCAGAACCTCGTGCGCCGGATGGCCCGGCAGGTCGACGGCGTCGTCCTGGGCAGCCCGAGCATGACCGACGACCAGCTGCGCGCGCTCGCCGGGCAGACGACGCTGGTGCTGCTCAACCGCGAGGTGCCGGGGATCCCGTCGATCGTGATGGACGCCGCCGACGGGATGCGGCAGGCCATCGAGCACCTGGCCGCGCTCGGCCACCGCCGCTGCGCCTACCTCGGCGGGCCGCGGATGTCGTGGGCGGACCGCGCCCGCCGGCAAGGCCTGGCCGAGGCCGCCGAGCGCCACGGCACGGAGGTCGTCGAGTTCGGCCCGTTCCCGCCGGTGTTCGAGGGCGGGCTGCAGGGCGCGGACCTGGCGCTGGCCGCGGACGTGACGGCGATCGTCGCCTACAACGACCTCGTGGCGTTCGGCGCGCTGGCCCGGCTCAACGCCCGTGGTGTGCCGGTACCGGACGAGATCAGCCTGGTCGGCTTCGACGACCTGGTCTTCGCGGCGATCTCGGCGCCGCCGCTGACGACGATCGCGATGCCGACGGAGGCAGCGGGCCGCGCGGCGGTCACCATCCTGCTGGACCTGCTCGACGGCGACGCGGACGAGCACACGACGCAGGTCCTCGACACCTACCTGATCGTCCGCGCGACGACGGCCCCGCCGGCGGGCTGAGGCGCGGTGCGAGCCGTTCCCCAGCCTCGGGCTCCATCAGCGGAATCTCGCTGTCACTCGCGCCGGACCAGCCGCCTCGGGCTCCGCTGAGACCGCGCCCCGCCGGCGGACTGGTGTCGCGCGTCCGAGGTTCGTTGACAGCGGCCCTGCGCGCCAAAAGGGGCGTGGGGGCATCGGACCTGGATCTGCCGAGGGTCGCGGTGGCAGGTCCGGCGACATGAATGACTCATTCATGTCGCCGGACGAGGTGAATGACTCATTCACTACATCGCGGCCGGGATTGCACGGGCCGGAGTCTCATGGCGCAGGTTCCCGCCGCACCGAACGTCGAACACCTTGCACCGCGCGACACTAGCCGCCGAAGACGTGCCGCTCCAGGAACGGGTTCCGGAACTTGCCACTCGGGTCCAGTCCGGTGGCCAGCGTGCGGAAATCGGCCATCCGCGGATACGGCGCCGAAGAGCGGAAGAGCTTGCCCCAGTGGGCCCGGGCGCCGAACGGGGCCAGGCGTTCCTCCAGCGCCGGGAGCACCGCCTCGACCTCGGGCTGCCGCGGCTGCCAGGTGAAGTGGAGGGCGACCCGGTCGCCCCCGTGGCACGGGCTCAGCCACAGGTCGTCGCCCGCGATCGCGCGGATCTCCGACACCAGCAGCAGAGGAGCCAGGAGGTCGCCGATCCCGCGGACCGCCCGCACCGCGGCGACCGCGTCCTCGTACGGCACGAAGTACTCCGACTGCAGCTCGTCGCCGACGCTCGGGGTGAAGGCGAGCGCGAAGTGCGGCAGCCGCTCGTGCCACGGGCCCGGCACCCCTAGCTGCGGCGTGCCGTTCTCGGCGGAGATCCCGGCCGCGTGCGCCGGGTGGCGCGGCCCGTCGGCGGGGACGGCGCCCAGCAGGCCGGTCCGCTCGGTGAACGCGTCCACGCGGCTCTTGACCCAGACCTGATCGATGGTGTCGTTCGCCCAGTTCGTGAACATGCTGACGCTGTATCCGGCGTCCTCGATCTCGTCGAAGTGCCGATACGCGGCCTCCCAGGGCAGGCCGTCGAAGACGTCCTGGCGGACGTCGAACGCGGGCACCACGTCGAGGGTGAGCCGGGTGACGACGCCGAGCGCGCCGAGGCCGACGACCACCCCGGGGAACTCCGGGTTCGAGCGGGTGAAGGTCCGCAGCTCACCGTCGGCGGTGACCAGCTCCACCGCCGAGACGGCCGAGGCGAGCCCCGGCTGCCGCCGGCCGGAGCCGTGGGTTCCGGTCGCGACGCTGCCGGCGACCGTGATGTGCGGGAGCGACGCGAGGTTCGGCAGCGCGAACCCCGCGCTGTGCAGTTGCTCGGCGAAGTCGCCGTAGCGCGCCGACCCGCCGACGGTGACGCTCCCGTCGTGGATTTCCACCGGGACGTCGAGCTCCCGCAGGTCGAGCAGGACACCGCCGGGCGAGTCCGCGATGTCGTTGAAGCAGTGGCGGCTGCCCAGGGCTTTGACGTGCGAAGCGGCCGCGACGGCTTCCCGCACTTCGCCGACCGTACGCGGGGTCCGCACCGAGTCCGCGGTGTAGGTGTGGTTCCCGGCCCAGTTCGACTCGCCCACTCGTATTGTCCTTCCGCCGTGCCGGATCCCCGCCTCCGACCCTACGCGGCCGCGTCCCGCCAGAATCCGCGCATCCACCGCGGCACCGGGTCGTCGTCGCGGCGCCGACCGATCCACGATCGCGACCGCACGACAGTCAGCGGGCCGGGATGATCGCCTGGTGGGCGCCGCCGAGGCCGCGCGGGCTGAGCAGCCGGCCCATCCGCTTGGGCATCCGCAGCGTGATCGCGCGGTCGAGGACGCGGGCGCCCGGGGCCGCGGCCGCCAGCCGCGTCTCGTAGCACGTGCAGCCGGCCGGCTCCCGCAGCCACGCCGACACCACCAGGTTGCCCTCCCCGACCACCGCGGCCGAGAGCCGGGTCTCGGGCAGTTGCGCGATCGCCGTGCCCGCGCGGTCGAGGTCGTCCGCGGCGATGTCGAGGCGGTAGCCCGCGATCACCGGCCAGCCCGCCGGGACGTGCGCGAGGTCGCAGCGGAAGTCGAGTTCGTGGTTGCGGAGCATCCGCGCGAGCGTGCGGCGCACCACCGACTCGCTCATCCGGCAGTCCCGGGCCAGCTCGGCGTAGCTGCGCCGGCCGTCCTCGCCGAGGGACTCGACCAGCGCGCGCAGGTCCCGGTCGTTCCACTGCTGCGGCACGACCAGGCGGGCCTGCACCGCCGTCTCGTCGAGCACCGCGCGCTGTTCCGGGGCCAGTGCGTTCACCAGCCAGCCGCTGCCTTCGCGGTAGACGCGCGTGGCGACGGCGAACCGGACCTCGCGCACCCCGGGCAGGGCGCCGAGGCGGCCGGTGACCAGTCCGTCCAGCGCGTCGAGGTCGCGGGCGGCCAGAGACAGGAACAGCGAAAACCGGCTGGTCGTGCGCTCGACGCTGAACACCGACGGCCAGCCGCACAGCTCCTGCGTCAGCCCGGCCAGCGCGTCCGGGCGGCAGGCCAGGTCGACGTACCCGACGGTCGTGGTCGGGGCCGTGACGTACGCGGTCAGCCAGGCCAGTCCGGCCGCCTGCAGCCGGTCCCAGCGGCGGGCGGCCGTCGTCGCGTCGGTGCCGACGGCGGCGGCGATCCGCGTCCACGGCGCCCGCGGGTCGCGCTGCAGTGCCTCGACCAGCGCGAGGTCCGGGCCGCTCGGGCGCGCCGGTTCCGGCTGGGCGGCCGGGGAAACGGGCATGGCGCATTCTGACCTGATCATGATCACCTGCCAAGGGGCCGCCGGCGCGCCGGCGGCCCCCGCCCGCCGACCTACCGCCGCCGCAGCCGCGGCGCCACGATCGCGCCCGCCGCCAGCACGAGGGCACCGCCGAGCACGAACGGCAGCACCGGCACGTCCGCGGGGTCCGCGGCGGGCACCGCACGCTCACGGCCGCCGTAGCCACCGCCCGCGCCGTCGCGGTCGTAAGCCGAACCCGGCAGCTTGTCCGCGTACCGCTGGTGCAGCGCCGCGCGGTAGTCGCGCAAGCTGAGCTTCGTGCCCGCGGCCAGGCCGGTGACCGAGCCGTCGAGCACCGTCACGGACTCGCCGTGCACCGCGTACCAGGCGTTGACCTGCGGTTCGTGCAGGAGGTAGCCGCCGGCCGCGGCCTCGGCGTACTTCTTCTCGTAATCACCCGACGCGACGTTGACGACGGTCCAGGCCGCGCCCTGCCGCTCGGCCCAGACCGTCGCCGTGGTGCCATCGCCGGTCCGCGCCGGCACCGCGACGTAGGCCAGCGCGGCGGGGACGTCCGACGTCCCGGCGACGAAGGCCGCCGTCGGCTCGTAGACGGCGACCTGGGTGCCGGCGTCCGCACCGGCCCGCGAAGCCGCGGCCGCCGCGTGGGCGCCGGGGAACTTCGTCGTCGCGAGCCGGTCGAGGGTGGCCGGGCCGCCGGTGACCTGGCCGATGGCGGCGGTGTCGGCCGCGGTCGGGGTGCCGGCCGGTCCGGCGGCCGCGCTCGCGGCGCCGGCGGTGGCGAGCATCGCGGCGCCGGCCAGCACGGCCGCGCCCAGCGCTTTCTTCAGCACGCTCATCCCTCGATCCCGTACAGCGTGTGCGTCCACTGGAACTGGGTGTTCGAGCGGTAGGTGTCGTAGTTCATCGAGTTGTAGCGGCTGTTGTCCGGCCACGGGTCGCCGTATTCCACCCGCGTCGCGCCGCTCGAATCGTCGTACCCGTAGAGGACGTGCATGTGGCCGCCGCCGGACCGCCAGCCGATCCGGGTGCCGATCGGCTGTCCCGCGTCGATCTGGTTCTTGATGGTCGCGAAGGAAAGGACCTGCCCGTTCGAGTCGTAGGACCCGACATTCGTGAATCCCAGTGAGCGGAACACCCGCTGCTGGTCGGACAGGTACCCCTGGTTGTTGGCGCAGTCGCTGCCGGACTCGTTGTGCGCGATCTGGCAGAACCGGGTCTGGGAAAGCGAATATCCCCAGTAGTCGGCGATCGTGTTGCCGCTGGCGTCCCAGCACCACTGGTCCTTCTGCTGGGCCTGCATGCTGATGCCGAGGTCGGTCCGCGCGGCGGCCGCGGCGGCGGGTGCCTGCAGCGCGACGACGGCGGCCGCGGCGGCCGAAACCGCCGCGAGTCCACGTAGGACTCCTGAAGTGATTTTCACGAAGTGGTCCTCCAGCCGGTGACGATTCGACGTGGTGGCACGGAATACTCCGCGCACGATCGGCGACTCGGTACCTACTAAGGGAGGATCACGTTGGGAGGGAACGGTTTCCGGCGGATCCCGGCAGTTCCCGGGTGCCGGATTCCGGCATCGGCTCCGGCCCGCCGGGCGGATTCCGGCGGGCCGGAGCGCGGGGGTCAGCCGACGGTCGTCGTGCCGAGGGTGGCGTCCTGGTCCGGCGGGTCGAGCGTCAGGGCGACGTCGAACTCGCCGAGGCTGCTGTCGGTGACGACGTGGGTGGTCGCCGCGGAGTCGACGCTGCTGGTCGCCTCCCCCGGCGGGGTGCCCGCGGGAATGGTGAAGTCGACCTGGCCCTGCGCGGTGAACTTCAGGCTGCCTTCGGCCGGGACGGGCGTCTCCGGGATCGGCAGCTCGATCGGGATCGCCACCGACTGACCGCCGACCGCGACGTTCACCTTCGACGCGATCGTGCCGGAAACCCGGGTGGCACCGACGAGCCGCAGGCCGTCACCGGCGGCCTGGCCGGCGTCGACGTCGAGGCTGAACGGCACCGAAACCGGGGTGCCGGCCGTGGCGGTCGCGGGGATGTCCGCCTTGACCACCACGGTGACCTGCTGGTCGCCGATCAGGGGAAAGCCGCCCTTGTAGGTGAGCGATTTCTCGGCCGCCGCGGCCGGTCCCGCGGAAAGCACGGCCACCGCACCGGCGAGCAGCGCGGCCAGCGCGATTCCCGGAAAACGCTTTTTCCGCACGAGGGTTTCCGTCATCTCTGGGTCCTTTCGTCATTGAACGGCGAACCGGATGCTAGGCGGAAACTTCCCAACCGGCCAATGCGCTTTTCCGTTGCCCGGAAATTTGTCACGCCGATTTGTGTCGTGGACATTGTCTTTTGTGAGGTGCGTGAGAGTGCGGGTGTAGTGGCGGTGTAGGGGCCGCGCGCAGGGTCGTCCCGGTCGGAAACCTGTCCACCGAGGGAGACACCACCCATGCGCAGCATCTACCCGGCGGCGGCGCTCTCGGCCGCCCTGCTCTTCGGCGGCGCGACCGTCGCCACGGCCGCCCCCGCACCGGCCGACGTCTACGCGGAGGTGACCGCCGCCGACGTCGCCGACCCGGGCGCGGTGATCGTCGACTCGCCCGCCGAACTGGCCGCCGCCCGGACCGCGGCGCAGGCGATCGCGTGGTACTCGAGCCGCACCGGCAGCACGGCGTACCAGGGCTACTGCGAGAAGGCGGCCCGCCTGTCGTGGGACCGCGTGACGCACCACCCGAGCGCGATCGAGCACTGGCAGTCCTCCGACGGCGCCCGCCACACGACGGGCACCCCGCCGAAGGGCGCGTTCGTGTTCTGGAACATCTCGGCGTACGGCCACGTGGGCATCGCGGACGGCAGCGGCGGCGTGTGGGCGACGAGCGTCAACGGCGCGATCGGCCACGCGCGGCAGGGCTACTTCAGCAACTACCTGGGCTGGAAGCCCGGCAACAGCAACTGAGCGCGGCGCGGCGGTCCGTGCTCCGCCGCCACCGGTCGTGAGTGGGAAACAGTGTTCTAACCCTGTTTCTCACTCACGACGGGCCGCGCCGCCGGTCGCCGCCGGGGTCCGTCTCCGCTGCACCCGCTCCAGCAGCTCCAGCCCCGTCATCTCCCCCTGCCGGTTCCCGGTCTCGCGGAACACCCGCAACGCGCGATCGCACACCCCGCGCGCCTGGACGGGCTCGCCCGCCGCCAGCAGCGTCTGCCCGATGCCCAGCAACGCGTAGGCGCTGCACCGCTCGTCGGCCAGCTCCTCGAGGATGCTCAACGCCAACCGCAGGCACGTCAACGACTCCGGCAGCGCCCCCAGCTCCCGGTGGAGGGTGCCCAGCTCGGTGAGGACCTTCGCCTCGCGGTGCGGGTCGTCGATCTCCCGCGCCAGTTCACGAGCCTGGCGCAGCCAGGATTCCGCCTCCGCGAAGGAACCCAGCGACGCGTACGTCGTCCCCAGGGAATTGCGCACCTGCGCGACACCCCGGCGATCGCCGGCCCGCTCCAGTCCCGCCAGGGCCCGGCGGTAGAAGCCGAGCGCTTCCCGTGGCCGGTCGCGGATCCGCGCCACCGTCCCGAGCCCCGCCACCGCGAGCGCCTCCCCGCGGACGTCCCCGAGCGAGGCGAACAGCGAAGCCGACCGCTCCATGTCCCCCACCGCCGCCGCGTATTCGTCGTGGTACAGCCGGATCTGGCCGAGGCCGCGGTACAGGACGGCCGCCCCCGCGACGTTTCCTTCCGCTTCGACCGCGGCCAGCGCCGTCAGGTGGCTGCGGCGCCAGTCGTCGTACGCGCCACGCAGGTCGTAGAACGGGACCGCCGTCGCCGTCAGCTGCCAGGCCAGTTCGTCCAAGCCCGCGTCCGCGGCCAGCTGGACCGCGGCCGCCAGCAGCTTGCGTTCGGCGGTGAACCAGCCCAGCGGGTCGGCCACCAGCCCGGCCGTGGCCACCGGCGCCCCGACCGCGGGCCCGGTCATCGCGCCGAACGCCGGGGGCAGCCCCGCCGCGGCCGTCTTCGCCAGCGCCAGCAACACCGTCAGCACCCGGGCGAGGGTCGCGCGCCGCGACGAAGACGGCTCCGCCGCCAGGAGTTCCGCCGCGTAGCACCGCAGCAGGTCGTGCAGCCGGTACCGGGGGTTCCCGCCGGCGTCCCGCCCCGCCGGCGAAACGAGGTTGGCGTCGACGAGCACGTCGAGCACCTCGTGCGCGCCGTCGCGGTCCAGCAGCGCGTCGACCACCCAGCTCGGGAAGTCCTGCGCGCCCAGCACCGCCGAGCGGCAGAACGCCGTCCGCGCGTCCGCCGGCAGCTGCCGCAGGCTCAGCTCGAAGCTCGGCCGCACGCCGAGGTCGCCGACGCGCAGCTCGCTCAGCCGGCTCGACTCGTCGGCCAGCCGGTCGTGCAGCGTGCGCAGGCTCCACGCCTGCCGCCCGGCCAGCCGCGCGCCGGCGATCCTGATCGCCAGCGGCAGGTAGCCGCAGCAGCGGACGATCGCCGCCGCCTCGGCCGGCTCGCCGACGACCCGGTCGACGCCCGCGATCCCGGCCAGCAGCCGCGCGGCCTCGTGCTCGCCGAACACCGTCAGTTCGACGTGCTTCGCGCCCGCCAGCTCCGGCATCCGCCCGCGGGTCGTCACGAGCACCGCGCACCCGGCGTCCCCCGGCAGCAGCGGGCGGACCTGCGCGGCGGTCGCGGCGTCGTCGAGCACCAGCAGCACCCGCCGCCCGGCCAGCCGGGAGCGGAACAGCGCGGCCCGCTGGCCGGGCCCGGCGGGGACGGTGTTCCCGGTGACCCCCAGCGCGTGCAGGAAGTCGGCGAGCACCTCGGCCGGGTCGCGCGGGGCGCCGGTGCCGGCGAGGTCGACGTACAGCTGCCCGTCGGGGAACCGGTCCGCGAGGCGGTGGGCGACGTGCATGGCCAGCGCCGTCTTGCCGGTCCCCGGCGCGCCGGTCAGGACGACCGGCGCCGGGCCCAGCGCCGTTTCCAGCTCCCGGACGTAGTCCTCGCGGCCGGTGAAGTCGGGCAGGTCCGCGGGAAGCTGGCGCAGCGGCGGGGGAACCACCGGCGGCACCGCGACCGGCTCGCCCGCGAGGATCGCGGCCTGCACCGCCCGCAGCTCCGGCCCCGGTTCGACGCCCAGCTCGGTGACCAGGCGCTCCCGCGCCGTCGTGTACGCCTGGAGCGCCTCCGCCCGCCGGCCCGCGCCGGTGAGCGCGAGCAGGTACTGCTGCCAAAGCCGTTCCCGGTACGGGTGTTCGGCCAGCAGCACGGTGAGCTCGGCGATCGCCGGGTCGTGCCGCCCCAGCTGCACCTGCAGCGAAAGCCGCTCTTCGACGGCGGCCAGCCGGTTCTCGACGAGCCGCCCGAGCTCGGCGTCCCACGCCGGCGCGGTCGGCAGGTCCTCCAGGGGATCGCCGCGCCACAGCGACTCCGCCTCGGCGAGCAGCTTCAGCGCCGCTTCGGGCGTGGCCGTCCGCGCGGCGTCGGCGACGAGCCGGGTGAACCGGTGCGCGTCGACGTCGCCGGGGTCGACGGCGAGCGAGTAGCCCGGGCCGTGGGTGCGCAGGACGGGTCCCGCCGGCAGCAGCCGGCGCAGGCGCCACACGTAGGTCTGCAGGTTGGCGGTGGCGGACGTCGGCGGGTCACCCGGCCAGATCGTGTCGACCAGCTGCCCGGGCGGGACCGTCCGGTTCGCGTTGAGCAGCAGGTGGGCCAGCAGGACCCGCTGTTTCGCCCCGCCGAGCGGCACCGGCCGGCCGTCGACCGTCACGACCAGCGGTCCGAGCAGGTGAAACCGCACTTCAGGACCCATCGAGCACCCCGTTCCCGCGGCCGCCCCCAGGCGGAACCAAGCAGGCCGGACTGTAGCGGGACGACGTCGCGGCCCGTGCGGGATTCGCGCACATTCGAGACAGGGCGCCAGAACATGTCACCCACTGCGCCGGTCGGCGCACGACGAAAGTCGCGTTTTGGATCAACCGACTATCGGCGGGTTCCGGAGATTCACCCACAACAGTGACGGTAGGTGCGTCCTTCACCACACGTCACCGTGAGACCTCGGTCCGCGGCGGGAGGTTGATCGTAAAGTGCGTATCGCGCGAACCGGCGTAGTCGTCTCCGGTGTTTTGCTCTCGGCACTCGCGGCCGCGGCGCCGTCCCTGGCCGCCCAGCCGGCCATCATCGACGGCAGCAATGCCGACTCGCTCCACTCGGCGGCCCGGATGTTCGCCGGCGGCCAGGAGATCTGCTCGGCGACGATCATCGCGCCGGACTGGATCCTCACCGCCCGCCACTGCACGCAGGGCGCGAACGGCCGGCAGATCAGCTTCCACGTCGGCGACCTGGACCAGACCAAGGGCACCACGGTCAACGCCACCTCCGTGCACGAGGCGCCGGACTCGGACATCGCGCTGGTGCAGATCGACCAGCAGGTGCAGACCGAGTACGCGCCGCTGGGCAGCGAGGGCGACGTCAAGGTGGGCGACCAGGCCGAGGTCTACGGCTGGGGCGCGACCTGCACCGACAAGCCCGAGATCGAGTGCCAGTCGCAGCTGCTGAAGGTCGCGAAGGTCAGCGTCACCTCGGTCGACTGCCCGGACGGCGCGGCGGGTGTTTCGGTGTGCGCGAACCGCGGCGACGGCATCACCGCGGGCGGCGACTCCGGCGGCCCGATGTACGCGAACGGCAAGCAGGTCGGCGTCGCCTCCACGAGCGACCGCCAGTCCTACACGGCGTACATCAACATCACGAAGTACCGCGACTGGATCTCCGCCACCGCCGGCGTCTGAGCCTCGTTGTCCGCGCCCGTCGCGTCCACTGTGGACGCGACGGGCGCGGTCGCGTGGCACGGCACGCGCGGCGGGAGTAGCCTCCGCGGCGGAGGTGACGGCGGTGGCCGCGATCGGGGAAGCGCTGGCCCTGGCCGGGTCGATGACCTGGGAGATCCTCTGGGCGCTGATCCTCGGGTTCTTCCTGAGCGCCGTCGTGCAGGCCGTCGTCCGGAAGTCGACGATCGTGCGGCTGATGGGCGACGACCGCCCGCGCACCCTCGCCCTCGCTTCGGTACTGGGCGCGGCGTCGTCGTCCTGCTCGTACGCCGCGGTCGCGCTGGCGCGGTCGCTGTTCCGCCGGGGCGCGCACTTCACGGCCGCCATGGCCTTCGAGATCGGTTCGACCAACCTGGTCGTCGAGCTGGGGATCATCCTGGCCCTGCTGATGGGCTGGCAGTTCACCGCGGCCGAGTTCGCCGGCGGGCCGATCATGATCGTGCTGCTGGCGGTGCTGTTCCGCATCTTCGTCCGCCGCCGGCTGCTGGAGGAGGCCCGCGAACAGGCCGAGAAGGGCATCGCCGGGTCGATGGAGGGCCACGCGGCGATGGACATGTCCGTCCCGGGCCCGGGAACGTTCCGGCAGCGGCTGTTCTCGGCGGACGGCTTCACCGCGGTGGCGCACGTGTTCGTCATGGAGTGGGCGGCGATCCTGCGCGACCTGGTGATCGGGCTGCTGATCGCCGGCGCGGTCGGCGCGTGGGTCCCCGAGTCGTGGTGGCGCGCCTTGTTCTTCACCGACCACCCGGTCGCGTCGGCGGTGTGGGGGCCGATCATCGGGCCGGTCGTCGCGATCCTCGCGTTCGTCTGCTCGATCGGCAACGTGCCACTGGCCGCGGTGCTGTGGAACGGCGGCATCAGCTTCGGCGGCGTCGTCGCGTTCCTCTTCGCCGACCTGCTGATCCTGCCGATCCTCAACATCTACCGGAAGTACTACGGCGCGCGGATGACGCTGGTGCTGCTCGGCACGTTCTACGCCGCGATGGCCGGCGCCGGGTACGTCGTCGAACTGCTCTTCGGCGTCGCGGGCCTGATCCCGGCCGAGCGCTCGGCGACCGTGATGCGGGAAGGCGTGTCGTGGAACTACACGACGTGGCTGAACCTCGTCTTCCTGCTGCTCGCGGCGGCGTTGGTGACCCGCTTCCTCCGGACGGGCGGCGCCGGGATGCTGCGGATGATGGGCGGCTCCCCCGAGCACGGCTGACCGGGCGACGCCGGTGGCTAAGGTCCACGGTGTGACGAGTGGTGGGAGCAGCGTCGGATCCGGTTCGTCGTTGGAGGGCCGGGTCGCGGTGGTGACCGGGGTCAGCCGGCGAGCGGGGATCGGTTTCGCGGTGGCCCGGGAAATGCTGGCGGCGGGCGCCTCGGTGCTCGTGCACTCGTGGTCCCCGCACGACGCGGAACAACCCTGGGGCACCGATCCGGTCGGCGATGCCGGGATTGTGGAACTGCTCGGCGGTGAGGGTCACCGGCTGCGGCACGTCGCGGCCGACTTCGCCGACCCGCAGGCACCCGGGCTGGTGGTGGGCGCCGCGGTCGAGGCGTTCGGCGCGGTCGACGTGGTGGTCGCCAACCACGCTCGGAGCTCGAACCAGAGCCTCACCGAAGTCACCGCCGCCGAGCTGGATCTGACCTGGGCGGTGAACGCCCGCGCGAGCGTGCTGCTGACGCAGGCGTTCGCCGCCGCTCACGACGACGAGCGCCCCGGCGGGCGAATCATCCTGTTCACCTCCGGTCAGCACCTGGCGCCGATGAGCCAGGAGCTGCCGTACGCGATCAGCAAGGGCGCGATCCACCAGATGACGCTCAGCCTGTCCGACGCGCTGGCCGATCGGGGGATCACGGTCAACACGCTCAACCCCGGGCCGGTCGACACCGGATGGGCGGACCCGGACCTCACCGAACGCGTCGGGCGCGCCCTGCCCGCGGGCCGGTGGGGCAGCCCTGCCGAAGTCGCCCGGCTCGTCCGGTGGCTGGCGTCCGAGGACAGCCAGTGGATCACCGGTCAGGTCATCAACGCCGAGGGCGGCTTCCGCCGCTGGGCCATGTGACCGGACTCGCTGATTCACGAGCACGGCGGGTCCAGAGTGGGATGACGGCAGCGTGCGGATCGGCGGGCTTGCTTCGCCGACCAGAGTGAGTGTACAGTCACTCACATGACGAAACGCGGTGCCACGCTCTCCACCTCCGACGCCCGGCGCGACGTCGTCGTGGACGCCGCCATCGCCGAGTTCGCCCGGGGCGGGTACCACAGCACGCCGATCAGCGCCGTGGCCGCGCGGGCCGACATCTCCCCCGCCTACGTCTTCAAGTTGTTCCCCGGCAAGGTTTCCCTCTTCGTCGCCGCGCTCGACCGGTGCTACGAGCTCGTCGCGCACGCGTTGTCGAACGGGGCCGCCCGCGCCGACGGCGAAGACCCCGACAAGATCCTCCACGCGATGGGCGGCGCCTACGCCGAGCTCATCGCCGACCGGAACCTGCTGATGCTGCAGGTGCACGCCCAGTCGGCCGCCGACACGCCGGAGATCGCCGACGCCCTCCGGCGCGGCCTGGCGAAAGTCACCGAACTCGCCCTCGAGCGCTCCGGCGCCGGCGGCGAGCAGGTCCAGCGCTTCATCGCCTACGGCCAGCTCTGCCACCTCATCGCCACCCTCGACCTCGACGACCACACCGGCGACTGGGCCGCCGTGCTCGCCGCCGGCATCCGCCACCCCGGCAAGAACTGAACCCGCCCCGCTTCGGGGCTTTCGCACGCCCGTCGAGTGATTGACCAGTCACTCACACTCTGGAAGGAAGTCACCATGACCACCACCACCGCCATCGTCCTCCCCGGCCTCGTCGAGCCGGCCGGCCTGCGCGTCGAGCACCGCGAGCTGCCGCGGCCCGGCGCCGGCGAAGCCCTCGTCCGCGTCGAAGCGAGCGGGATCTCCTTCGCCGAGCAGCAGATGCGCCGCGGGAAGTACTACGACCAGCCGCCGTTCCCGTTCGTGCCCGGGTACGACGTCGTCGGCACGGTCCTCGAAGCCGCCGACCCGGCGCTGGTCGGGCGCCGCGTGGCCGCGCTGACCAAGATCGGCGGCTGGAGCAGCCACCTCGTCGTCCCGGCCGCGGACCTGGTCCCGGTGCCGGCCGGGCTGGACGCCGCCGAGGCCGAGACGTTCGTCGTCAACGGCATCACGGCGTACCAGATGCTGCACCGCATCGCGAAGGTGCGCGAGGGCGGCACGATCCTGGTCCACGGCGCGAGCGGCGGCGTCGGCACGACGCTCGTGCAGCTCGCCCGGACGGCCGGGATCCGGGTGATCGGTACCGCGTCGGCGCGCAACCTGGACGTCGTGACCGCGCTCGGCGCGACCGCGCTCGACTACCGCGGCGACGTGCCGGCCCGGGTCCGCGCGCTGGCACCGGACGGGGTCGACGCCGTGTTCGACCACGTCGGCGGGCCCGGCATCGTCGACTCGTTCCGGCTGCTCGCCCCCGGCGGCACGCTGGTCGCCTACGGCAGCGCGTCGACCAGGGACACCGGCGGCAGCCCGCGGCTGCCGGTGTTGAAGCTGTTCGCCCGGCTGCTGTGGTGGAACGCGCTGCCGAACCGGCGCCGGACGCACTTCTACAACGTGTGGGGCGGCAAGCGGAACCTCACCCGGTTCCGCGCGCGTCTCGCCGAGGACCTGACGGCCGTCTTCGACCTGGCCGCCACCGGCGCCCTGAAGGCCCAGGTGGCCGCCCGGATCCCGCTCGCGGAGGCCGCGAAGGCGCTGACACTGGCCGAATCCGGCACCGTCACCGGCAAGGTCGTGCTCGTCCCCTGAACGCGCCGGAGGCCACCACGACGAGCGTGGCGGCCTCCGGGAAACGCTCAGTCCGTGCCGAACTCCATCGCGGCGCTGTCGAGCAGCTCGTCGTTGCCCGCCTTGCCCCGCGAGGCGATGACCTCGGCGCCGCCCTCGGGCATCGCGCCGATCAGGCCGGTCGACGCCGCCTGGGCCGCGCCGATCAGCTTCGGGTGCGAGTTCCCGCCGACCATGCCGAGGCTCGCGTACTGCTCGAGCTTCGCCCGCGAGTCCGCGATGTCGAGGTTGCGCATGGTCAGCTGGCCGATCCGGTCGACCGGGCCGAACGCCGAGTCCTCGGTCCGCTCCATCGACAGCTTGTCCGGGTGGTAGCTGAACGCCGGGCCGGTCGTGTCCAGGATCGAGTAGTCCTCGCCGCGGCGCAGCCGCAGGGTGACCTCGCCGGTGATCGCGGTGCCGACCCAGCGCTGCAGCGACTCGCGCAGCATCATGGCCTGCGGGTCCAGCCAGCGGCCTTCGTACATCAGGCGGCCGAGCCGGCGGCCCTCGTTGTGGTAGCTGGCGAGGGTGTCCTCGTTGTGGATCGCGTTGACGAGCCGCTCGTAGGCCGCGTGCAGCAGCGCCATGCCCGGCGCCTCGTAGATCCCGCGGCTCTTGGCCTCGATGATCCGGTTCTCGATCTGGTCGGACATGCCCAGGCCGTGCCGGCCGCCGATGGCGTTGGCCTCCAGCACCAGGTCGACGGCGGTGGCGAACTCCTTGCCGTTCAGCGTCACCGGCCGGCCCTGCTCGAAGCCGATCGTGACGTCCTCGGCGGCGATCTCCACCTCGGGGTCCCAGAACTTCACGCCCATGATGGGCTGGACGATCTCGATCCCGGTGTCGAGGTGCTCCAGCGACTTCGCCTCGTGGGTGGCACCCCAGATGTTGGCGTCGGTGGAGTAGGCCTTCTCGGTGCTGTCGCGGTAGGGCAGGTCGTGGGCCAGCAGCCACTCCGACATCTCCTTGCGGCCGCCGAGCTCGGTGACGAAGTCGGCGTCGAGCCACGGCTTGTAGATCCGCAGGGAGGGGTTGGCGAGCAGGCCGTAGCGGTAGAACCGCTCGATGTCGTTGCCCTTGAAGGTGGAGCCGTCGCCCCAGAGCTGGACGTCGTCCTCGAGCATGGCGCGCACCAGCAGGGTGCCGGTGACCGCGCGGCCGAGCGGGGTCGTGTTGAAGTAGCCGCGGCCGCCGGAGCGGATGTGGAACGCCCCGCACGTCAGCGCCGCGAGCCCCTCCTCCACGAGGGCTTCCCGGCAGTCGACCAGCCGGGCGATCTCGGCGCCGTATTGCTTCGCGCGGCCGGGCACCGACCCGATGTCGGGCTCGTCGTACTGGCCGATGTCGGCGGTGTAGGTGCAGGGGACCGCGCCTTTGTCGCGCATCCACGCGACCGCTACGGAAGTGTCGAGGCCACCGGAGAAGGCGATGCCGACACGCTCGCCGACGGGCAGGGAAGTGAGCACCTTGGACATGCGAATGATTATGCACGCCCATGCATCGTCGTGCAATCCGGGGTGCCCTGGCTCACGGTAAAGGCGTTGACGCGGGTGATTCGGTGATCACATGGGCCGGATGCACGCCGACGAACACGCCATCGACACCGCGCTGGTCCGGCGGCTGGTGCGCGGGCAGTTCCCCTGCTGGGGGTACCTGCCGGTCACTCCCCTGGCCTCCGGCGGCACGGTCAACGCCGTGTACCGCCTGGGTGCCGACCTGACCGTCCGGCTCCCGCTCACCGCCGGCGGCGCCGCCGATATCGCGAAGGAACGCCGGGTCCTCGCGACGCTCGGCAGCCTGCCGGTGGCGGTCCCGGCCGTCGCCGCGGTCGGTGAACCGGCCGAGGGCTACCCGTGGCCGTGGGCGGTGCACCGCTGGCTCGACGGCGAACCGGCCCTCGAAGGCCGGGCCGCATCGGTCCGCGACCTGGCGGAGTTCGTCGTCGCGCTGCGGGCGAGCACGGCGGACGGTCCCCCGGCCTACCGCGGGAAGCCGCTGTCCTCGGTGGACGCGGGCGTGCGCCGCGCGATCTCCGAGCTGGAGCGGACCGGCGAACCGTTCGACGCGTCAGCCGCCCTGGCCCGGTGGACCTCGGCGCTGGCCGCTCCACAGTGGACCGGTCCGCCGTGCTGGCTGCATTCGGACCTCATGCCCAGCAACCTGCTGCTTCGCAACGGCCGCCTGACCGGCGTCCTCGACTGGGCGACGGCGGGCCTCGGCGACCCGGCGTGCGACCTGATCCCGGCGTGGAACCTCTTCACCGCGGCCACTCGCCCGGTCTTCCGCGACGCCGTCGGCGCCGACGACGCGACCTGGGCCCGCGGCCGCGGCTGGGCGCTGGCGATGTCCGTGATCCAGCTGCCGTACTACCGCCACACCAACGCGGTCATCTCGGCCAACGCCCGCCACGTGCTCACGGAGCTCGGTTGCCGAAAGCCGTGAATGGCACATTGAGGGACTTGAAGTCCCTCAATGTGCCATTCACGGCCCTTGAGTCAGCTGGGCAGGAGGGCCGGGGCCGCGAGGCGGGTGGCGTTCGCCGCCGCGTCGTCCGGTGCTTCCTGCGCCGAGCGCTCCGCCTCGACCCGCGCGAGGTAGTTCGCCACCTCCCGGTCGGTGCGGTGCGAGTCCCAGCCCAGCAGCGGGGCGATCAGCCCGGCCACCACCGGGGCCGCCGTCACACCGCGGTCGCGTTCCTCGATCGAGATCCGCGTCCGCCGGGTCAGGACGTCCTCGAGGTGCAACGCGCCCTCGTGCGAAACCGCGTACACCGCTTCGACACGCAGGTATTCCGACGTATCCGTGATCGGTTCCCCGAGCGAGGGCTGCTCCTTGATCAGCTCGACGAGGTTCCAGATCCGCGTCCCGTATCGCTGCAGCAAGTGCTCGACGCGCGTCAGGGGCAGCCCCGTCTTCGAAGCGACCGAAACGCGGTCCGCCCACAGCTCGTGGTACCCCTCGGCCCCGGCGATCGGCAGCCGGTCGGTCCACGACGGCGGGGCCGGGCGGCCGAGCTCCTCGACCACGACGTCGACCGCGTCCGCGGCCATCACCCGGTACGTCGTGTACTTGCCGCCGGCCACGATCACCAGCCCCGGCACCGGGTGCGCCACCGCGTGCTCCCGCGACAGCTTCGTCGTCGCGGCCGCCTTCGCCGCCAGCAGTGGACGCAGACCCGCGTAGACGCCCTCGATGTCGTCGTGCGTCACCGGCGTCCGGAGCACGGCGTTGAGGTGCTCCAGCACGTAGTCGACGTCCGCGCGGCTCGCCGCCGGGTGCTCGCGGTCGAGGTCCCATTCGGTGTCGGTGGTGCCGACGATCCAGTGCCGGCCCCACGGGATCACGAACAGCACGCTCTTCTCGGTGCGCAGGATCAGCCCGGTGTCGAGGTCGATCTTCTCCCGCGGCACCACGAGGTGGACGCCCTTCGACGCCCGCACGGTGAACGGCGCGGGAATGCCGGCCGCCTCCGCCATGTCGTCGCTCCACACGCCCGTCGCCGCGACCACGGTGCGCGCCCGCACCTCGATCTCGGCCCCGCTCTCGCGGTCGACGACCTTCGCGCCGACCACCCGCTCGCCGTCGCGAAGCAACGACGTCACGCGAGCCCGCGTCAGTACCGAAGCGCCCTGTTCGGCGGCCGTCCGCGCGATCGTCATCGTGTGACGGGCGTCGTCGACCTGGGCGTCGTAGTACTGGATCGCGCCGATCAGCGCGTCGTCGGCCAGGCCGGGCGCCACCTTGGCGGCCCCGCGCTTGGACAGGTGCCGGTGCCGCGGCAGCGCGCGGGCGCCGCCGAGCGTGTCGTACAGCGTGACCCCGGCGCCGATGTAGCCGCGCTCCCACACCCGGTGCTTCAGCGGCACCAGGAACTTGACCGGCCGCACCAGGTGCGGGGCCAGCTTCTGCAGCAGCAGCCCGCGTTCCTTGAGCGCTTCGCGCACCAGCTTGAAGTCCAGCTGCTCCAGGTAGCGCAGGCCGCCGTGGATCAGCTTGGACGACCGGCTGGACGTGCCGGCGGCGAAGTCGCGGGCCTCGACCAGCGCGACGGACAACCCGCGCGACGCCGCGTCGAGCGCGACGCCGGCGCCGGTCACTCCCCCGCCGACGACCAGCACGTCGACCTCTTCGCGGACCAGCTTCCGCAGTGCCTCCGCACGGTACTGCGGGGAAAGTGCTGTCACGGTGTTCCTCCTCGTCATCTCAGGGCCTCACTGCACGTCGACCCAGTCGAGAGTGCGGCCGACGGCCTTCTGCCAGCCGGCGTAGCCCTCGGCGCGCTGGTCCGCCGTCCAGGACGGCTCCCAGCGCTTGTCCTCGTTCCAGTTCTGTTCGAGCTCGTCGGTCGAGGACCAGAAGCCGACGGCCAGCCCGGCCGCGTAGGCGGCGCCGAGCGCGGTGGTCTCGGCGACGACCGGCTTCGACACCGGGACGCCGAGGATGTCCGCCTGCAGCTGCATGCACAGCTCGTTGGCGGTGACCCCACCGTCCACTCGCAACACGTCGAGCGTGACGCCCGAGTCGTTCTGCATCGCCTCGACGACGTCGCGGGTCTGGTAGCAGATCGCCTCCAGGGTCGCCCGGGCGAGGTGAGCGTTGGTCGTGGCCCGGGTGAGCCCGACGATCGCGCCGCGGGCGTCCGAGCGCCAGTACGGCGCGAACAGGCCGGAGAACGCCGGGACGAAGTAGATGCCGCCGTTGTCCTCGACCTGGCGGGCCAGGCTTTCGCTCTGCGACGCGCCGCTGATGATGCCCAGCTGGTCGCGCAGCCACTGCACGGCCGATCCGGTGACGGCGATCGAGCCTTCGAGCGCGTAGACGGGCTTGTCGTCGCCGAACTGGTAGCACAGCGTCGTCAGCAGGCCGTGCTTCGAGCGGACCAGCTCGTGCCCGGTGTTGAGCAGCAGGAAGTTGCCGGTGCCGTAGGTGTTCTTGGCCTCGCCGGGCCGGAAGCAGACCTGCCCGACGGTCGCCGCCTGCTGGTCGCCGAGGACGCCGGTGATCACGACCTCGGCGCCGAGCGGGCCGTCGGCGCGGGTGGTGCCGAAGCCGGGGTTCGACGACGGCTTGATCGCCGGCAGCATCTGCCGCGGAACCCCGAAGAACGACAGCAGCTCGTCGTCCCAGTCGAGGGTTTCGAGGTCCATCAGCATGGTGCGGGAGGCGTTGGTCGGGTCGGTGACGTGCACGCCGCCGTCCGGGCCGCCGGTGAGGTTCCAGATGAGCCACGAGTCGGTGGTGCCGAAGAGGGCGTCGCCCTTCTCGGCGTCCTCGCGCACGCCCTCGACGTTCTCGAGGATCCACTGCAGCTTGCCGCCGGAGAAGTACGTCGCGGGCGGGAGGCCGGCCTTGCGGCGGATGACGTCGCCCTTGCCCTCGCGCTCCAGCGCGGAGGCGATCCGGTCGGTGCGGGTGTCCTGCCAGACGATCGCGTTGTGGTAAGGGCGGCCGGTGCGGCGGTTCCACACGACGGTGGTCTCGCGCTGGTTCGTGATGCCGAGCGCGGCGAGGTCACAGGCGGTCAGGTTCGCCTTGTTGAGCGCGGTCGCGATGACCGAGCGGGTGCGTTCCCAGATCTCGGTGGCGTCGTGTTCGACCCAGCCCGGCTTGGGCAGGATCTGCTCGTGCTCGAGCTGGTGGCGGGCGATCTCGTTGCCGCCGTGGTCGAAGATCATGAAGCGGGTGCTCGTGGTGCCCTGGTCAACGGCGCCGACGTAGTCAGGCATGGGGGTGCTCCTCTTCCGAACGGCGGGTCAGTTGGCGGGCTCGAAGTCCTTGGCGGGCATGGCGTCCAGCGGTTCCCCGGCGGGCAGGTACCGCTCGATGAAGAACTTGTAGATCGCGCCGCCGATCACCGCGCCGAGGACGGGTGCCACGATCGGGATCCACCAGTAGGGGAAGCCGTACTGGTCGGACCACGCCGTGTCGTAGCCGGTCAGCCAGGAGGCCAGGCGCGGGCCGAAGTCGCGGGCCGGGTTGATCGCGTAGCCGGCGTTCGTGCCCCAGGCCATGCCGATCGCGACGACCAGGAAGCCGACGACGACCGGGGCGAGGTTCGCGCCCGGCGAGGTGTTGCGGAGGTCGGTGATGGCGAAGATCACCAGGACGAGGATCGCGGTGCCGATGATCTGGTCGCGGAAGGCGCCCCAGTCACCCACCGGGAGCGTGCCGTTACCCGGAAGGGTGGAGAACACGCCCTGGGTCTTGATCGTGAGGCCGGGGTCCTTGGCGTTGAGCACCTCGGTGTAGTTCCAGCGCACGAGCAGGGCGGCGAGGAACGCGCCGGCGGTCTGGGCCAGGGCGTAGGGGGCGACCTTGCGCCATTCGAAGCCCTTGAAGACGGCGAGGGCGACGGTCACGGCCGGGTTGAGGTGCGCGCCGCTGATCCGCGAAGCGACGTAGACACCGAGTGTGACGCCGAGGCCCCAGGCCCAGGCGATGCTGTCGTGGTCCCCGATGCCCGCGGCGACGACCTGCGCCACCACCCCGCACCCGAACAGGATGAGGATCATCGTCCCCACGAACTCGGCGGCCATCTCGCCGGCGAGGCCGTGGGCCTTGAGGTTTCGCACCATTGCTTTCCTCCACAAAGGACCGTTCATTCCCCCTGGTGGATGAAAGCTAAGTTCGGGGTTGCGAGGGGGTCAACGGACGCCGGTCGGCATTGTCGAACGACCGGAGTGGATGTTCGACATTGTCGAATCAGGGCCGGTCGGGTTAGGGTCGCGCCGTGCCCGGTCCGATCCAGTCCATCGAACGCGCCGCCGCGATCCTGCGCTTGCTGGCGCGCGGCTCGGGCCGGCTGGGCGTCGGCGAGATCGCCGAGTCGCTCGAGCTGGCCAAGGGCACCGCGCACGGGATCCTGCGCACGCTGCAGGGCGTCGGGTTCGTCGAGCAGGACCGCGATTCGGGCAAGTACCAGCTCGGAGCGGCGCTGTTGCACCTGGGCACGAGCTACCTCGACGTCAACGAGCTGCGGTCCCGCGCGATCAACTGGGCGGACGCGCTGGCCGCACGCAGCGGCGAGGCCGTCCGGATCGGCGCGCCGCTGGAGGGCCGCGTGCTGGTCGTGCACCACGTGTTCCGGCCGGACGACAGCCTGCAGACCCTGGACGTCGGCACCCTGCTGCCGCTGCACGCGACCGCCTTGGGGAAAGTCCTGCTGGCCTACGACACGACTCTCGTGGCATCGTTGCGCACCGGCGAGCCCGAGGCCTACACCCGCCGGACCCTGGTCACCCAGACCGCGATCAAGCGCGCCTGCGGGAAGGTGCGCGAAGCGGGCTGGGCGGTGGACAACGGCGAGATGATCTCCGGCGAGGCGGGGATCGCGGCCCCGATCCGCGGCCACGGCGGCATCGTGGTGGGCGCGATCGGCGTGTCGGGCCCCGCCGACCGGGTGTGCGAACCGGACGGCAGCCCGAACGCCCGCCTGCTGGGTCACGTCCGCGACGCGGCCCGCGCGGTTTCGCGTGACCTGGGTGCGTCCCGATGGTGAAGGGAGGACCGTGGTCCAGCGCTACGTGATGTCCATCGACCAGGGCACCACCTCCACCCGGTGCATCCTGTTCGACGCGCGCGGCCGGCTCGTCTCGGTCGTGCAGCGCGAACACCAGCAGCACTTCCCGCGGCCCGGCTGGGTCGAGCACGACGCCGTCGAGATCTGGCGGAACCTCTCGCGGATCGTGCCCCAGGCCCTGGCCGACGCCGGCGCCACCGCGGAGCAGGTCGTCGGCCTCGGGATCGCCAACCAGCGCGAGACCACCGTCCTGTGGGACCGGCACACCGGCAACCCGATCGGGCGGGCGATCGTCTGGCAGGACACCCGCACCGACGCCATGCTCGAACAGCTGGCCCGCGAGCCGGGCGCCGACCGCGTCCGGCAGCTGTGCGGGCTCCCGCTGGCGACGTACTTCTCCGCGCCGCGCGTCCGCTGGCTGCTCGAACGCACGCCCGGCCTGCGTGACCGCGCCGAACGCGGCGACGTCCTCTTCGGCACCATCGAGAGCTGGCTGATCTGGAACCTCACCGGCGGCGCCGAGGGCGGTGTGCACATCACCGACGTCACCAACGCCTCGCGCACCATGCTGATGAACCTGCGCACCCTCAGCTGGGACGACGAGCTCCTCGACTTCTTCGACGTCCCGCGCGCGATGCTGCCGGAGATCCGGTCCTCGACCGAGGTCTACGGCACCACCAGCCGCGTCGTGCCCGGGATCCGGATCGCGGCGGCGCTCGGCGACCAGCAGGCGGCGCTGTTCGGCCAGACCTGCTTCGCCCCCGGCGAGGCGAAGTGCACGTACGGCACCGGCAGCTTCCTGCTGCTCAACACCGGCTCGACGCCGGTGCTCTCCACCCACGGCATGCTCACCACGGTCGGCTTCAAGATCGGCGACGAGCCGGCGGTGTACGCCCTCGAAGGGTCCATCGCCGTCACCGGGTCGCTGGTGCAGTGGTTCCGCGACGGCCTCGAACTCATCGGCAGCGCGCCCGAGATCGAGACGCTCGCCCGGACGGTCGAGGACAACGGCGGCTGCTACATCGTGCCGGCGTTCTCCGGGCTGTTCGCGCCGCACTGGCACAGCGAGGCCCGCGGGGTGATCGCCGGGCTGACGTCGTACATCACCAAGGGCCACCTGGCGCGGGCGGTGCTGGAGGCGAGCGGCTGGCAGACCCGCGAGGTCGTCGACGCGATGAACGCCGACTCGGGCCTCGCCCTGAAGACGCTGAAGGTGGACGGCGGGATGACCGCCGACAACCTGCTGATGCAGTTCGTCGCCGACGTCCTCGACGTGCCGGTGGTCCGCCCGATGGTCGCCGAGACGGTGTCACTCGGCGCGGCGTACGCGGCGGGACTGTCCGTCGGCTACTGGCCGGACCTGGAAGGACTGCGGCGCAACTGGCACCGGGCCGGGCAGTGGCTGCCGGCGATGGACCCGGCCCGCCGCGACTCCGAGTACGCGCACTGGCGCCAGGCGGTGGAGCTGACGTTCGGCTGGATGCGCCCGGGCGCGGCTGCGGCCGCGCCCGGGTCCGACCTGGTCGAGGTGCTGCTGGCCGACCACCGCCGGTTCGAGCAGCTGTTGCGCGACCTGCGCAACGCCGAGGCCGACCGCCCGGCCCTGGTCGCGGAGCTGGCGGCCCTCCTGGTCGCCCACGCGACGGCGACCGAGCGGATCGTCCGCCCGGACTCCCCCGGAGACCCGTTCGCCGACGACCTGCTGGCCGTCCTCGAAGCCGAGGATTTCGAAAAGGCGTTGCTGCGCTTGGAGAACGTCGTGGACGCGCACGTCCGCGGCGAGGAACGCGGGCTGCTGAACGACCTGCGCCGCACGATGTCCACATCGGACCGCACGGGACTGGGCCGGGCGTTCGTGGCGGAGCGCCGGCGCCAGCTGGACCTCGGCTGCGGCGACGCCGGCCACGTCCGCGAGCTCGGCGACCGCCTGACGCTCTAGAGGTACCCCGGAAAGGGCTGCGCCCCCAGGAAAACCGCGCCCGCCGCGTCGTACATCGCCTCGGTCAGGAAGGCGTGCTGCGGCACCACCGCCGCGTCGCGCAGGTGCCGTTGCAGCGGGTGGTCCGCCTCGATCGCCGCCGAGCCGCCCAGCGTGTAGGCCGCCCGCACCACGTCGAAGCCCACGCGGGCCGCGTGCGCCGCCGCCAGCCGGAGCAGGCTCACCTGCTCCGGTCCCGGCGTGCCCGTCACGGCCATCTGCCAGGCTTCTTCGGTGACCTCGTAGAAGAACGCGCGCACCGAACGGAGGTCCGCCTCGGCCTTCGCGAGGGCGATCCTGGCGTACGCGCGATCGGCGAGCACGGGGCCGCCGGTGAGCCCGGCGCGGCCCGCGCCGAACCCGGTCACGTGGTTCAGCGCGGCGCGCGCGATGCCGAGGTTGACCACCGCGAGCACCTGGGAGGCGTAGGCGAGCGCCGGGTAGCGGTAGAGCGGCTCGTCGATCGTCGCGCCGCCGCCGCGGACGAACGTCCACTCCGCCGGCACGACGACGTCGTCCACCCGCAGGTCGTGGCTGCCGGTGCCGCGCATCCCGACCGCGTCCCAGGTCTCGACGACCTCGGCGCGCGCCGCCGGCAGGACGGCGGTGCGCGGCCGGCCCGTGCCGCCCGTGCCGATCCCGACGCCGAGGTAGTCGGCGGCGAGGCAGCCGCTGGCCAGGCGCCACTGCCCGCGGACGCGGAACCCGCCCGGCACCTCCTCGGCCGGCTGCACGGGGAAGAGCGCGCCGGCGAAGACGAGGTCCGGGCCGTCGGCGTAGAGCAGCTCCTGCGTCTCGGGCGGCAGCGCCGCGAGGTAGACGCCCGACGAGCCGAAGCTCGCGACCCAGCCGGCCGATCCGTCCACTTCGGACATCCGCTCGACCATCCGGAGGAACTCCGCGGGCGGCCGCGCGTCGCCGCCGAAGCACTTCGGCGTGGTCGCGCGGTAGAAGCCGGCGAGGCGGAACTTGTCGATGGCGTCGCGCGGCACGTGCCGCCGCCGGGTGAACTCCCCGGCCCGGCGCGCCACCTCCGCCAGCGCCGCGTCGAAGGCCGGCGAAGTCCCCCAGGTGCGCGCCATCCGCCCAGGGTAGCGGGTCACGACCGGGTCGGACGGCTGCTTTCCCGCACCACCAGCTCGGCCTGGACCGCCCCGTCCCCCGGCGCCGTGAGGCCGTCGATCCGGGCGACGAGCACCGCCAGCGTCCGGCGGCCCGCGGCGACGAAGTCCTGCCGGACCGTCGTCAGCGGGGGCGCGTAGTAGGCCGCCTCGGGGACGTCGTCGAAGCCGACGACGTGGGCGTCGCGCGGGACCCGCATCCCCGCTTCGGTGAACGCCGCCAAGAGCCCCAGCGCCATGTGGTCGTTGGCGGTGAACACCGCGCACACCCCCGCCTCGACGGCGAGGGACTGCCCGGCCCGGTAGCCGGAGCGGGCCGACCAGTCGCCGCGGACCACCGGCGGCACCTCGGCGCCGTGCCGCTCGAGGGTTTCGCGCCAGCCGCGTTCGCGGGCGCGGGCGATCGCCCCCTCCTCGGGGCCGCCGACGTGCCAGACCGTCGGGTGACCGAGCTCGAGGAGGTGCTCGGTGGCCCTTCGCGCGCCTTCGTACTGGTCGGCGGAGGCGGCCGGGACGAGCGGGACCCCGGTGACCGGCGGCAGATCGGCGGCGAGGTGCGGGTCGAGCAGGACGATCCCCGCCACGCCCTGCAGCCGCAGGCCGGCCACCGCGGCCGGCACCGCGGACCGGCCGTGCCCCGGCGCGCTGAAGACGACGAGGACGTACCCGTGTTCGCGCGCGGCCGCGCGCAGGCCGTTCAGCACCGGCCCCGACGCGGTTCCCGTCACGATCACGCCGAGCGTCCCGCGGCGCTGGTCGATCCGCGCGCGGACGGGACCTTCGGGACCTGCGTCGTCCACCGCCATGACCGAGATGTTAACGATCACACCGACGGACGTGAACTTCCTTCACTTTCCATAAATAACGAAACGATAACGCGGGCTCGAAGCGGTGAACCGGCCTCTTCCCCCGGCCGTTTCAGCCAGTGCCGGAACCAGTGAAACCGCCCGCGGTCCCCGACCTCCGCGGCCGCGGTGGCACTCCCCCGGGTTCCGCGCGTCTCCCCCGGGCACGCAGCTGTCTTCGGCGTGCCCGGAAAACCGAACGAGGTGAACATGGCCCGGAAACCATCCCGATCCCCCGCCACGGGCAGACATCGCATCACCCGCCGCACGAAGATCGCGACCGGCGGCATCGCCCTCGCGCTCGCCGTCGGCGGCATCGTCGTCGCGACCACGGCCGGACGCACCGGCGAGGCCAGCGCCGACCCCGCCGACCCGTCGTTCTTCATCGACATCGCGAAGGTCCCCAGCGGTGTTAACGTGAACAAAGCGTTGCAGCAGAAGGGCGCGCGCGGCACGTTCACCGTGGACTGCGGGCGCAACGAAAACCAGCACTTCAACCCCGACAACTTCATCGCCCAACCCGGCATCCGCAACGGCGCCCAGCACCTGCACGACTACGTCGGCAACCTCTCCACCAACGCCGACTCCAACAACAAGAGCCTCGCCAAAGCCGGCACCACCTGCCGCAACGGCGACAAGTCCGCCTACTTCTGGCCCGTCGTCCGGATCGACACCGGCGACGAGGAGAAGAACCCGCCCGCCACGCAGCCCGACCGCGCCGGCAGCGCGAAGGACAAGGCGAGCGCCCAGGTCGACTGCCCGGACGTCGCGAGCAAGCTCCCCGACGTCCCCGACCAGGCCATGGACGAGGTGAACCGCAACCTCGACCTGCTCGACAAGCAGATCGACGAGGCCAACCAGCGGATCGCGAACGGCGACCTGAAGACCCCGCAGGACATCCAGAACGCCGTCGTGGGCCCGCTGAAGGACAAGCGCGCCGCGACGATCGACCGGATCGCCATCGCCATCGGCCGCCGGGCGGCGAAGCCGACGAACCTGGGCGGGCTCGCGGCCTGCGTGCTCAAGCAGGGCGGCCAGGGCGGGCTCGACAACGGCGGCCAGAACAGCACCGGCCAGCCCGCGGAACTGCCCGGCGTCAACGACAAGAACGAGCTGGCCGGCAACGACGGCGAGATCCAGCGGGTCCGGTCCGCGACGATCACGTTCACCAGCGGCGGCGCGAGCAAGGTCGTCGCGATGCCGCAGTTCCTCCGCATCCTCTACGGCGACGCCAAGCAGAGCACCAACGGCCCGGCCAACGCCCGGCCGAGCTGGACGTGCACCGGCTTCGAGGACCGGCTGACCGACCACTACCCGATCTGCCCGCAGGGCAGCCGGGTCGAGCGGATCCACGCGTTCCCGAACTGCTGGGACGGCAAGAACATCGACAGCGCGAACCACCGCACGCACATCGTGTTCGCCGACCGGCAGGGCAAGTGCCCGCAGGGCTTCAAGAACGTGCCGCAGCTGGTGATCAAGCTGGTCTACGACATCCCGCACGACATCCAGGTCAAGGGACAGTACAAAGTGGACGCCTTCCCGCAGGAGAACCACAACCCGCGCTCGGACCACGACGACTTCGCCAACGTCATGGGCCAGCGGCTGATGAACCAGGTGGTCAACTGCATCAACACCGGCAAGCGCTGCAACCAGTAGCAAAGGCCGTGAATGTCACATTGAGGGACTTGGCGTCCCTCAATGTGACATTCACGGCCTTCCGGGTCAGGACGTGGTGACGGAGTAGCTGTTCGCGGTGAAGTCCAGTCCACCGGCGGACGAGGTGATCTCGAAGCCGAACTGGACTTCGCCGAGCGTCACATCACCGAACCAGCCGCGGGCGCGGATCCAGTTCAGCACCGCCAGCACGTCGACCGTGCCCGCGTTGGTGTTCGACGTCCGGACGAACGAGAACACCGCGTTCGAGCCGTTCGATCCCTTGTAGACGTCCCACGTGTGGCCGCCGACCGTCGCGGTCGTCTGCTTGCTGCCGAGGGGGCCGACCGCGCCCTGCTTGTTCATCCACAGCATGGTTTCGTAGGCGTTGTTGTCCGCCCAGATGTCGTACGCGGTCTCGTACGCGCCACTGCCCGGGCGGTTGACCGAGAAGCTGCTCGACACCTTTCCCAGCGCGCTGAGCTTCTTGCCGACGTTCTTCGCCGAATGCGGGTACGACTTCACGCCGCCCGTGTTCGGCTGATCCGACCAGACACCCCAGTTGGAATACGAATTCGCCCAGATGGTCTGCGGGCCGGCACCACTGCCCCAGACGTCGTTGCGGACGGTGTAACCGCCGTTGGACCAGGTCGCCCATTTGTCCGAAGACGACCAGGTCGCGGCCGTTGCCACGCCTGCCGAAGTGGCCACGGAAGCGGCCACGGTCAAGGAAACCACAAGGGAACGCACGACTTTGTGCATGGGGACGTCCTCCACGGGTGAGGGATTCACCAGCACTATGTACGTCCTGTTACCACCTGGTCAAGCACTTCGAGAACTTCGAAAAAGAAAGGGGCTTTCCCGTCGAACGGGAAAGCCCCTTTCGACGCGGGACTCAGGAAGCCGCGCGGCGTTTCGTCCAGATGTCGTACGCCACGGCCGCCAGCAGCACGACGCCCTTCACCAGCATCACCCGCTCACTCGGTGCGCCGATCAGCGACATCCCGTTGTTGATCACCGCCATGATCAGGCCACCGGTGATCGCGCCGACCACCTTGCCCACGCCGCCCTGGACCGCCGCGCCGCCGATGAACGCCGCCGCGATCGCGTCCAGCTCGAAGTTCACGCCGGCCGTCGGACCGGCCTGGTTGAGCCGCCCCGCGAAGATGATCCCGGCGAGGGCCGCCAGCACGCCCATGTTGACGAAGATCCAGAACGTCACCGACTTGACCTTGACCCCGGACAGGGTCGCGGCCTGCAGGTTGCCGCCCACGGCGTAGATGTGCCGGCCGAACACCGACTTCCCGGCCACCAGCGAATAGCCGAGCACCAGCACGGTCAGCAGGATCAGCACCCACGGCAGGTTCTTGAACCGCGCCAGCTGCACCACCAGGGCGAGCACGAGCACCGCGATCCCGGCGATCTTCAGCACGAACACCGGGAACGGGTCGACGTCCTGGCCGTAGCCCAGGCGCGCCGAGCGCTTGCGCCACTGGGTGAGCGCGATCCCGGCCACCGCGGCGACGCCGGCGAGCAGCGACACCAGGTCGGCGCCGCCGAGCGGGCCGAGGCCGATGTTGCCCAGGTAGCCGTCGGTGAAGCCGTTGGACAGCGTGCGGATCGCGTCCGGGAACGGGCCGATGCCCTGGTTGCCCAGCACGGTCAGGGTCAGGGCCCGGAACGCCAGCATGCCGGCCAGCGTCACGATGAACGCCGGGATCCCGAAGTAGGCGACCCAGTAGCCCTGCCACGCGCCGATCACCGCGCCGACGACGAGGGTGATCAGCACCGCCCAGAACCACGGCAGCTGCCAGTTCACCATCAGCACCGCCGACACCGCGCCGGTCATCGCCACGACCGACCCGGCGGACAGGTCGATGTGGCCGGAGATGATCACCAGGATCATCCCGATCGCCAGGATCAGCACGTAGCTGTTCTGCACGATGATGTTGGAGATGTTCTGCGGTTCCAGCAGCGCGCCGCCGGTGAGCACCTCGAACAGCACCACGATCAGCGCGAACGCCACGTAGATGCCGCTCTGGCGCGGGTTGATCGAGATCCGCCGGGCGGAGCGCTCGGCCGGGGGCGCGGCGGGCCGCGCTTCGGTCGTGGTCATTCCCGTTCCTTGGTCATGTACTGCATGAGCAGTTCCTGGGTGGCTTGTTCGCGGGTCGCTTCGCCGGTGATCCGTCCCGCCGACAGCGCGTAGATCCGGTCGCAGAGCCCGAGCAGCTCCGGCAGTTCGGAGGAGATGACCAGCACGGCCTTCCCCTGCGCGGCGAGGGAGTTGATGATCGTGTAGATCTCGAACTTCGCGCCGACGTCGATGCCGCGGGTCGGCTCGTCGAGGATCAGCACGTCCGGATCGGTGAAGATCCACTTCGCCAGCACGACCTTCTGCTGGTTGCCGCCGGAGAGCTTCCCGGTCACGCTGCGCACGGTCGGCGCCTTGATCGAGAGGTCGCGGCGGAACCGGGCGGCCGTGTCGTGCTCGGCGTTCTCGTCCACCCAGCCGTGCTTGGCCAGCTTGCCCAGCCCGGCCGCGGACACGTTGCGCTGGATGTCCTCGATCAGGTTGAGCCCGTAGCGCTTCCGGTCCTCGGTGGCGTAGGCGATGCCGTGACGGACGGCGTCGCGCACCGACCGGACGTCGATCTCCTTCCCGTGCTTGAGGATCCGCCCGGAGATGTCCTTGCCGTAGGACCGGCCGAACACGCTCATCGCGAGCTCGGTCCGGCCCGCGCCCATCAGGCCGGCGAGCCCGACGATCTCCCCGCGCCGCAGCGAAAGCGACGCGTGGTCGACGACGACCCGGCCGGCCTGGGTGGGGCTGTGCACGGTCCAGTCCTCGATCCGCAGCACCTCTTCGCCGATGTCCGGGTCCCGGGGCGGGAACCGGTGCTCGAGGTCGCGGCCGACCATGCCGGTGATGATCCGCTCCTCGGTCAGCCCGGCCGCGTCGAGCGTCTCGATGGTCTTGCCGTCCCGCAGGATCGTGACGGTGTCGGCGATCGCCGTCACCTCGCCGAGCTTGTGCGAGATGATCACGCACGTCACGCCGTCCTCGCGCAGCCCGCGCAGCAGCTCCAGCAGGTGGGCCGAGTCCTCGTCGTTGAGCGCCGCGGTGGGCTCGTCGAGGATCAGCAGCCGGACCTCCTTGGACAGTGCCTTGGCGATCTCGACCAGCTGCTGCTTGCCGACGCCGAGCTCGTGCACCGGCGTCACCGGGTTTTCGGCGAGGCCGACGCGCTCGAGCAGCGCGCCGGCCTCGTGGTTGGTGCGGTTCCAGTCGATCCAGCCCCGCTTGCCGCGTTCGTTGCCGAGGAAGATGTTCTCCGCGATCGACAGCTGGCCGCACAGCGCGAGCTCCTGGTGGATGATCACGATCCCGCGCCGTTCGCTGTCGCGCACCGACCCGAACTCGCACCGCTGCCCGTCGAAGTGGATCTCGCCGTCGTAGGTCCCGTGGGGGTAGACGCCCGAGAGCACCTTCATCAGGGTGGACTTCCCGGCGCCGTTTTCCCCGCAGATCGCGTGGATCTCCCCGCGGCGCACGGAAAGCGTGACGTCCGACAGCGCCTTGACCCCGGGGAAGGTCTTGGTGATCCCGCGCATGCCGAGCAGTTCGGTCATTTCAGCTGACCTGCCGTGTAGTAGCCGGAGTCGACGAGCTCCTTCTGGTAGTTGGCCTTGTCCACGGTGACCGGCTGCAGCAGGTACGACGGGACGACCTTCTTGCCGTTGTCGTAGTCCTTCGTGTTGTTGACCTCGGGCTTGCCGCCCTTGAGCACCGCGTCGGCCATCTTCACCGTGGTGTCGGCGAGGATGCGGGTGTCCTTGAAGACCGTCGAGTACTGCTCACCGGCGATGATGGACTTGACCGAGGCGACCTCGGCGTCCTGCCCGGTGACGATCGGGTACGGCTGGCCGGCGGTGCCGTAGCCGTTGCTCTTCAGCGCCGAGAGGATGCCGATCGACAGGCCGTCGTAGGGCGAAAGCACGCCCGCGACCTTCGCACCACCGGTGTAGGTCTTGGTGAGCAGGTCCTCCATGCGCCGCTGCGCGGTGGCCGGGTCCCAGCGCAGGATGGCCGCGCGGGCGAAGTCGGTCTGCCCGCTCTTGACCACCAGTTTGCCGCTGTCCATCAGCGGCTTCAGCACGGACATCGCGCCGTTGAAGAAGAAGGTCGCGTTGTTGTCGTCCGGCGAACCGGCGAACAGCTCGACGTTGAACGGCCCCGGCCCGTCGCCCAGGCCCTTGACCAGGGAGTTGGCCTGCTCGACGCCGACCTTGAAGTTGTCGAAGGTCGCGTAGTAGTCGACGTTGGGCGAGTTGCGGATCAGCCGGTCGTAGGCGATGACCGGGATCTTGCGGTCGGCCGCCTCCTGCAGCTGGGTGGTGATGGCGGTGCCGTCGATCGAGGCGATGACCAGGAGCTTGGCGCCCTTGGTGATCTGGTTCTCGATCTGGTTCACCTGGGTGGGGATGTCGTTCTCGGCGTACTGCAGGTCGACCTTGTACCCGAGCTTCTCCAGCGCCGACTTGATGTTGTCGCCGTCGTGGATCCACCGTTCCGACGACTTCGTCGGCATGGTGACGCCGACCAGGCCCCCTGCGGCGCTCGCGCCGGACGGGGCCGCCTGGTCCGCGGTCTTCTGGCTCGAGCCGCACGCCGAGAGCGTGAGTACAAGTGCCGAGGCGGCGACCCCCGCGAGTGTTCTGGTGAACTTCATTGTTCCTTCTTCCTTTCTCAGAAGCCTGTGTCAGAAACCGACGGCCAGGCGGTGATACGCCTGGTTCCAGCGGATGCGGTCGGCGAAGTCGTGCGGCGTGGTGTCCCGGTCGATCACCAGCAGCTCGACGCCGAGGAGGTGCGCGAAGTCGCGAAGGGTTTCGGTGCCCACGGCCTGGGTGAGCACGGTGTGGTGCGGGCCGCCCGCGGTGATCCACGACTCCGCGGACGTCGCCAGCGACGGCGACGGCTCCCACACCGCCCGCGCCACCGGCAGGTTCGGCAGCGGCTCGTCCGGCTCGACGACCTCGATCTCGTTGGCCACCAGCCGGAACCGGTCGCCGAGGTCGACCAGGCCGAGGGTGACGCCGGGGCCGGGCTTGGCGTCGAACACGAGCCGGACCGGGTCCTCGCGGCCGCCGATGCCGAGCGGGTGGATCTCGCACGACGGCTTCGCCGCGGCGATGCTGGGGCAGACCTCCAGCATGTGCGCGCCGAGGATCTTCGGCGTGCCCGGCCCGAAGTGGTAGGTGTAGTCCTCCATGAACGACGTGCCGCGGTCCTGGCCGACGCCCATCGCCTTGACCGCGGCGAGCAGCGCCGACGTCTTCCAATCGCCCTCGCCGCCGAAGCCGTAGCCGTCGGCCATCAGCCGCTGCACGGCGAGGCCGGGCAGCTGCCGCAGGCCGCCGAGGTCCTCGAAGTTCGTGGTGAAGGCGCCGAACCCGCCGTCGGTGAGGAACTTCCGCAGCCCGGCTTCGATCTTCGCCGCGTACTGGAGTGACTCGTGCCGCGCTCCCCCGGCGGCCAGCTCCGGGACGACGTCGTAGTCCTCGGCGTACCGAGCCACCAAGGAATCCACATCGGACACCTGGTCCACGAGCTCGACCAGGTCGTTGACGCCGTAGGTGTTCACCGAGACGCCGAACCGCAGCTCGGCCTCGACCTTGTCCCCCTCGGTGACCGCGACGTCGCGCATGTTGTCGCCGAACCGGGCCAGCCGGAGATTGCGCAGGTGGTCGGCGCCGATCGCCGCGCGCGCCCACGCGTCGATCCGCGCGACGACGACCGGGTCGGACACGTGCCCGGCGACGGTCTTGCGCGGGACGCCGAGGCGGGTCTGGACGAACCCGAACTCGCGGTCGCCGTGCGCGGCCTGGTTGAGGTTCATGAAGTCCATGTCGATGGTGGACCACGGCAGTGCTTCGTTGAGCTGGGTGTGCAGGTGCAGCAGCGGCTTGCGCAGCGCGTCCAGGCCGGTGATCCACATCTTCGCGGGCGAGAAGGTGTGCATCCACGCGATGACGCCGACGCAGGCGGCGTCGGCGTTGGCCTCCTGCAGGACTCGCCGGATGGACGAAGCTTCGGTCAGCACCGGTTTGCCGACGATTTCGGCCGGGAGCCCGCCGGAGGCGGCCAGGAGCTGCTGGATGCGCAGGGACTGGCCGGCGACCTGCTCGAGGGTCTCCTCGCCGTAGAGGGCCTGGCTCCCGGTGAGGAACCAGAGCTGGGGTTTCGACGCGCGGGTCATCGTTCTCCTCGGTATCAGTGCTGGCCGTAGACGTTCTGGTACCGGGCGTAGAGCCGGTCGACGTCCTCGGGCGGCAGGGGTTCGGGCGTGCCCAGCTCGAAGGCCTTGTGCACGGTGCGGGCCACGTCCTCGACCATCACCGCGGCCTTGACGGCGTCGCGCGCGGTGCGGCCGACGGTGAACGGGCCGTGGTTGCGCATCAGCACGGCCGGCGACCGGCTCGCGCGCAGCGTCTCGACGATGCCCCGGCCGATGGAGTCGTCGCCGATCAGGGCGAACGGCCCGACCGGGACCTCGCCGCCGAACTCGTCGGCGATCATCGTGAGCACGCACGGGATCGGCTCACCGCGCGCGGCCCACGCCGTGGCGTACGTCGAGTGCGTGTGGACGACGCCGCCGATCTCGGGCATGTGCCGGTAGACGTAGGCGTGCGCGGCGGTGTCGGACGACGGCGCGAGCTCGCCTTCGACCAGCTCACCGTGCAGGTCGGTGACGACCATCGTGTCGGCGGACAGGTCGTCGTAGGACACGCCCGACGGCTTGATGACCATCAGCTCGCGCCCGGGTACCCGGGCCGAGACGTTGCCCGCGGTCCAGATGACCAGCGCGTTGCGGGTCAGCTCGCCGTGCAGGTTCGCCACGGTCTCCCGCAGTTCGGCGACGGTGTCGAGGACTTCGCCGGTCAGGGACATCAGGACCGTCCTTTCGCGACCGCACGGCGACGGGCCGCGAGGCGGTGCATGACATCGTTGGCGCCACGGCCGAAGTAGTCGTGCAGCGTCGTGTACTCCGCATACAGCTCGTCGTAGGCGGCGACGTGCGCGGGCACCGGCCGGTAGACCGCTCGTTCGACCGAGCCCATGGCCGCGGCGGCCGTGCGGACGTCCGGGTACGCCCCGGCGGCGACGGCCGCGTGGATGGCCGACCCGAGCGCGGGCCCCTGCCCGGACCCGATCACCGACAGCGGGAGGTTGGTGACGTCGGCGTAGATCTGCATCAGCAGGGCGTTCTTCACCAGCCCGCCCGCGATGATCAACTCGGTGACCGGGACGCCGGCCTCGCCGAAGGTCTCGACGATCTTCCGGGTGCCGAACGCCGTGGCCTCCAGCAGCGCGCGGTAGACGTCCTCGGCGCGGGTGGCCAGGGTCTGCCCGACGATCACGCCGGACAGCTCGTGGTCGACCAGCACCGAGCGGTTGCCGCTGTGCCAGTCCAGGGCGACCAGGCCGTGCTCGCCGATCTCCTGCTGCGCGGCGAGCCGGGTGAGCTGCTCGTGGCCGTCGTGCGCGAAGTGCTCGACGAACCAGCCGAAGATGTCGCCCACGCCGCTCTGCCCGGCCTCGTACCCCCAGAGCCCGGGCACGATCCCGCCGTCGACGACCCCGCACATGCCGGGGACCTCGTGCAACTCGGCGCCGTTCATCACGTGGCACGTCGAGGTGCCCATGATCGCGACCATCTGACCGGGCTCGACGGCGTTCGCGGCGGGCGCGGTGACGTGCGCGTCGACGTTGCCGACGGCGACCGCGATGCCCTCGGGCAGCCCGGTCCAGGCGGAGGCCTCGGCGGTGAGACCCCCGGCGCGGGAACCCAGTTCGCCCAGGGGGTGTTCGAGCTTGTCGGCGACGAAGGACTCGAAGCCCGGCGCCAGCTCGCGGAGGAAGTCGCGGCTCGGGTACTGGCCGTCCTGCAGGATGCCCTTGTACCCGGCCGTGCACGCGTTGCGGACGTACACCCCGGCCAGCTGCCAGACGATCCAGTCGGCCGCCTCGACCCAGTGCCGCATCGCCGCGTAGACGTCCGGGGCCTCCTCGAAGACTTCGAGTCCCTTGGCGAACTCCCACTCCGACGAGATCAGCCCGCCGTAACGCGGCAGCCACTTCTCGCCGCGGGTGCGGGCCAGCTCGTTGATGCGGTCGGCTTGCGGCTGGGCCGAGTGGTGCTTCCACAGCTTCACGTACGCGTGCGGGGTGCCTTCGAACTCCGGCAGCTCGCACAGCGGCGTCCCGTCGGCGGTGACCGGGACCATCGTGCACGCGGTGAAGTCGGTCGCGATGCCGACGACGTCGCGCGGGTCGGCGCCCGCGTCCCGCAGCGCCGCCGGTACGGCGTTGCGCAGCACCCCGACGTAGTCCGCGGGCACCTGCAGCGCCCAGTCCGGCGGCAGCGCGCGGCCGGTGGCGGGCAGCGTCTCGTCGAGCACGCCGTGCGGGTACTCGAACACGGCGCTGCCGAGTTCCGCGCCATCGCGGACCCGCACGACCACCGCGCGGCCCGACAGCGTGCCGAAGTCGACGCCGACGGTGAGTGGTTCTGCCACGGTGTCCTCTCCCTCCTGTGTGGTGACCGGGGCGCGGCGCGGGCGGCGGTGGACGCGCCGCGCCCCGGGGTTCTAGCGGCCGGTGATGACGAGCGTCGTCACGGAGCCGGCGGGCAGCGTCAGCTTCGACGTCGCCGCCAGCCCGGTGATCTCCCTGGTCTGCGGCACGATCGCGGTCGGCGCGGCGAGGCTGTTGCGCCCCGCCGGGTCGCCGGTGAGCGTGGTGAGCGTCCCGGTGCCGTCGACCGCGGTGACGCCGGTGAGCGCCAGGCGCGCGGTCTGCACCTGCCCGGTCGGGTTGACGAGCTTGACCGTGAACGTCTTCTTCCCCGCCTTGGTGGTCACGTTGACCACCTGCCGCAGCGGGCTGCCCTGGTTGAGGCGGCTGCTCACGATCTGCTTGCCGAGCGTGCTGGAGAACATCTGCTGCACCCAGTACGACGGCGAGCCGTAGCTGCTCCCGGCGTCCAGGCCGATCAGGTTGACCGGCCAGTTGGGCTGGCCCTCGTGCACCAGCACCGGCGCGTACATCGAGCCGATCACGATGTCGCTGTTGCGTTCCAGCCCGGTGAGGAACGCGGCCTCGCCGATGGCGGCGGCCAGGGTGCCGGTGGGCCGGCCGTCCTGGGCGCCGTACTCGCCGACCAGGATGTCCGGGCCGGACCGGTCCGCGGTGTCGTACCGCGTCGAGTTGTCGGTGAACCACTGCGGCGACTGGTAGTAGTGGTCGTCCGCGGCGTCCGGGCGCACCCCGGTCGGTGTGCTCGACGCGGCTCCGCCCTGCAGGCCGCCGGTCGTCGCGATGACCGTCAGCTGCGGGTACTTCGCCTTGACGGCGTTGGACATGTCGGTGAAGCGCCAGGCGTACGAGCCGGAGCCGTCGAACCAGTCCTCGTTGCCGACCTCGACGTAGTGCAGGTCGAACGGTGCGGGGTGCCCGTCGGCGATCCGCTTCGCGCCCCACGTCGTCGAGGCGTCGCCGATGGCGTACTCGATCTCGTCGAGGGCTTCCTGGACGTACTGCGGGTAGTCGGCCTGGCTGACGTGCTGGCCGTTGAGGGTGTAGCCGGCGAACAGCGCGAGCAGCGGCTGGGCGCCGATGTCCTCGGCGAGCTTCAGGTAGTCGAGGATGCCGAAGCCGTCGGTGGACCAGTAGCCCCACGCGGTGTTCTGGTGGCCCGGCCGCTGGTCGAGCGGGCCGACGGTGTTCTTCCAGGCGAACCGCGTGTCGAGGGTGTTGCCCTCGAGGTAGTTGCCGCCGGGGACGCGGAACAGCCCGAGCTTCATCGCCGCGAGCTTCTGCCCGAGATCGGCGCGGACGCCGTTGGCACGGTTCTTGAACGTCGGCGGGAACAGGGAGACCTGCTGGAACCAGGCGTCCCCGGCGAGCGCCTTCTTCCCCTTGTTCACCAGCGACACGACGATCCGGTTGTCGGTGGACGCGGCGATCGTCGACGGCGTGGTGAAGCTGAACGTCTGCTGCGCCCAGCTCGCGCCGACGGGCTGGACGTCCTTGCTCGCCAGCACGGTGCCGTCCGGCTTCTCCAGGCTGACCCGGACCGCGCCGGTCCACGTGCCGCGGGCGAAGAAGCTGCCGGTGTACTTGGTCGACGGCTTCGCGGCGACGCCGTAGAAGCCGACGTTCGCGGCCGCGAGCCGGCCGCCGGCCGGGACCGTGTCGGCGTGCAGCTTCAGCGAACGGTCGAGCGCGGTGTTGAGCGGGGTCGTGGTGTCGATCGCGTACGTGCCCGTCGCGCCCGGCGAGGTGAGCAGCGACCAGTACGGGACCGGGGTGTCGCCCGCGCCGCTGCCGCGCTGGTAGGCCTCCTTGAAGGTGCGGTTGCGGACGAGCTCGGCGTACAGCCCGCCTTCGACGGAGTGACTGATGTCCTCGAGGATCGAGCCGTACGTCGTCGGCCGGGTGTTGGCGCGCACGACGTTCGCGTCGACCGCGAGCTGGTTCGCCCCGGCGAGGGTGCCGATCCGGTCCGCGGTGAGCGGGAAGCGGCGCAGCTCGACCTCGTCGACCGCGCCGGTGAACCCGGATCCCACGGTGAACGGCGCCGCGGCGGTGCCGGAGGCCGGGCAGGCGGACACGTCCAGGGTGGTGCCCGTGGGGGTGCCGCAGGTGCTGGTGACCGCGGCCGCGTCGCCGTCGGCGTAGACGGTGAGCCGCTGCGAAGCGCGGTCGAGGACGACGGCGGCGTGGTGCCAGGCGCCGTCGGCGAGCCCGCCCCCGGTGGTGGTGACCTGGATCGTGCCGACGCGGGCGGAGAGCTTGCCGCCGGCGACGCCGAGCGCGTAACCGGCACCGTGGTCCACGAGCGTGCCGTCCGCGCTCGTGCGGAACCAGGCGGCCAGGGACAGCGAGCCGGTGCCGGTGTCGAACGCGGGCGAGGCGCCCATGTCCACGGTGGACTTGCCGTCGAGCTGGACGGCCTTGCCCGCCGCGCCGGCGGTCCAGGTCGCGCCCTTCAGCGTGCCGTCGGCGGCGTTCGCCGAGGCGTCGTGCGCGACGGTGCCGGTGCCCTCGTCGAAGTGCCACGACCCGCTCGCGGCCAGTGCGGCGGCCGCGGACGCGGTCAAGGGCGTCGGGTACGCGCGGACGTCGTCGATGCCCCCGGCGAACCAGTCGGCCGGGCTGCCCGCCCACTTGCCGCGCCCGATGACCAGGTGCCCGCCCGCGGTCCACGGCGTGGTGAACGGGACGCTCTGCTGCAGGGTTCCGTTGACGTACAGCGAAAGCGTGCCGGCCGCGCGGTTGTAGACGCCGACGAGGTGCTGCCACTGGTCGGCCTGCGCGGGCAGCGTCGAGACGGCGGCCGACGACGCCGAGTCGCCGTCGGAAGCGCGGCGGGTGAAGGCGAACCGGCCGTCGGCGCCGCGCTGGAGGTAGAAGCCGCTGATCGCGGCCCCGTCGACGCTGACGGCCGTCCGGAAGCCGGTGGCCGCGGTCGGCTTGACCCACGCGGACACCGAGAAGCTCTGGGCGGTGTCGACGACCGGTGCCGAGGCCTCGACTGCCGCGTCGGTGCCGTCGAGCGCGACCCCGTTCGGGCCGACGACGCCGTCGCCCCAGGTGGCGCCGCCGGTGAGGGTCGCGGTGCGCGCGTCGAGGGAGTCGTCGGCCGCGGTCGTGCCGGTGCCTTCGTCGAGGGTCCAGTGCCCGGCGATGGCGAGGCGGGCGGCGTCGGCGGCGGTCAGCGCGCCGCTGTAGGCGCGGACGTCGTCGATCGAGCCGTCGACGTAGTCCACCGGGTTGCCGCCGTACTTGCCGCGGCCGATCACCAGGTGGCCGGTCCCGGCCCAGCCGGCGGGCGCGGCGACGGTCGCCTGGCGGGTGCCGTCGACGTAGAGGGTCAGCGTGGCCGCGGCGGAGTCGAACACGCCGGTCAGCTGGTACCACTGGTTCACGACGGGATCGAAGTCCGCCGAGGCGACGACGCCGTCGGCGGGCGCGTCCCCGGCGAGGCGGGTGAAGGCGAACCGGCGCGAGTCGTCGCGGAACTGCAGGAAGAAGTTGCTGACCTGGTTCCCGTCGACGCTCACGAACGTCTGGTAGCCGGCCGTCTTGCCGAGCTTGACCCAGCTGCTGACGGAGAAGCTCTTGGTGGTGTCGAGCACGGGCGCGCCGGCGTCGGCGAAGCCGCTCGTGCCGTCGGTGGTCAGGGCGCCGCCGCGGATGCCGGGGCCCCAGCCCGCGCCGGAGTTCAGGGTGGCGGGGTGCTCGCCCGCGCTGTCGGCGGCCGTCGTGCCGCTGCCGTCGTCGAACGTCCAGTGTCCGGCCGGCGCCGGGTCGGGGTCGGCCACCGCGGCCGTGACGGGCAGGGCGGAGAACAGGGTCAGAGCCGCGAGCACGGCCAGGGGGCGCCGGATTCTGCGGAGCATGACTCTCCTTCGAGTGTGAACGCTCACAGTCAGCGGGTCCGTCGGGTCACGAGGCGTTGCAGGACGATGAAGACGAACAGGAGGGCGCCGGTGATGATCGAGGTCCACCAGGAGTTGAGGGTGCCGTCGAAGGTGATCAGCGTCTGGATGATGCCCAGCACCATGATCCCGAGCACGGTGCCCAGCACGTAGCCGGAGCCGCCGGTGAGGATGGTGCCGCCGATGACCACCGCGGCGATCGCGGTCAGCTCCAGGCCCACCCCGTTGAGCGGGTCGCCGGAAGACTTGTACAGCACCAGCAGCAGCCCGCCGAGGGCCGAGCAGAAGCCGCTGATCGTGTACACCGCGATCTTCGTGCGGCCGGTCTTGAGGCCCATCAGCATCGCGGACTGCGCGTTGCCGCCGATCGAGTAGACCGTGCGCCCGAACCGCGTGAAGGCGAGCACGTAGGCCGCGACGGCGACGACGACCAGGGCGGCGACCACGCTGATCGAGATGTGCAGCTCGCCACCGAGCGGGATCTGCGTCTGGGCGAGCGTCGCGATCGTCGGGTTGTCGATCGAGTACGCCTCCGTGCTGATCGTGTAGCAGAGCCCGCGGGCGAAGAACATCCCGATCAGCGTCGCGATGAACGGCTGGATCTCGAAGAAGTGGATGAGCGCGCCCATCCCGGCGCCGAGCAGCGCCCCGATCACCAGCACCACCGCGATCGCCGCGTACGCGGGCCAGCCGTGCTTCTGCAGCAGGTCGCCCGAGACCACTGTGGACAGCGCGACCACCGAGCCGACGGACAGGTCGATGCCGCCGGTGAGGATCACGAACGTCATTCCGACCGCGACCACGAGCAGGAAGGCGTTGTTGATGAACAGGTCGAGCACGACCTGCCCCGACCCGAACGCCTCGTAGCTGGACGCGCCGAAGATGTACGCCCCGACGAGCAGCGCCATCGTGGCGAGGATCGGGAGGTGCCGCTGCTGCGGCCGGTAGCCCTTGATGCGGGTGAGCGTGGTCATGCCCCGACCTCCACCTTTTCGGGAGCCGGCGCCGTCGCCGGGGGAACCGGACGGGCCCGGTGGCGCCGCCGGAGCTTGCGGCGGAACGCGGGCGACTGCAGCAGGCACACCGCCAGCACGACCACGGCCTTGAACAGCATGATCGCCTCGGGCGGGATGCCGAGGGCGTAGACGGTGGTGGTCAGCGTCTGGATGAGCAGCGCGCCGATCACCGAGCCGCCGAGGGAGAACCGGCCGCCGGTCAGCTGGGTGCCGCCGACGACGACGGCGAGGATCGCGTCCAGTTCGATGAACAGCCCGGCGTGGTTGGCGTCGGCGCTGTGCACGTTCGCGCTGATCATCAGCCCGGCGATGCCCGCGCACAGCCCGCAGAAGACGTAGACGAGCCAGGTCAGCCGCGCCGAGCGGAGCCCGGCCAGCCTGCTGGCCTCGGGGTTGCCGCCGACGGCCTCCACGAGCATGCCGAGGGCGGAGCGGCGGACCAGCAGCGAAGCGAGCACGAACACCGCCAGCGCGATGAGGATCGCGCTCGGCAGGGTCAGCACGAACCCGCTGCCGATCCACTCGTACGGCGCGGAGTTGATGGTGATGATCTGCCCGCCGCTGATCAGCTGCGCGATCCCGCGGCCGGCGACCATGAGGATGAGCGTGGCGATGATCGGCTGGATGCCCAGCGCGGCGACGAGCCAGCCGTTCCACACCCCGAGCACCAGGGACAGCCCCAGCGCCAGCCCGACCGCGACGAGCGTGGCGCCCACGCCGTCGGGGTGGTCGGCGATCCACAGGCAGGCGAGCGAGCCGCTGATCGCGACGACCGCGCCCACCGAGAGGTCGATGCCGCGGGTGGCGATGACGAGCGTCATGCCGATCGCGATGAGGATCAGCGGGGCGCCGTTCTTCAGGATGTCGACGAGGTTGCCGTAGAGGTGCCCGTCCCGCAGCTCGATCGAGAAGAACGAAGGGCTCGCGACGAGGTCGCCCAGCAACAGCGCCAGCAACGCCACCACGGGCCAGAAGAGCCGGTTCCTGGTCAAGCTCGCCAGGCGTGTCATGCCTGCACCCCCTCGGCCATCGTGGCCATGACGTCGTCCGCGGTGAGTCCCTGGTTTTCGCGCTTCGCCACCACTTTCCGGTCGCGCAGCACCACGACGCGGTGGCTCAGCCGGAGCACTTCCTCCAGCTCGGCGGAGATGTACACGACGGCCATCCCGTCGGCCGAGAGCTGGGTGACCAGCCGCTGGATCTCGGTCTTGGCGCCGATGTCGATGCCGCGGGTCGGCTCGTCGAGGATGAGCAGCCGCGGCTCGGTGATGAGCCAGCGGGCCAGCAGCACCTTCTGCTGGTTGCCGCCGGAGAGGTGACCGACCAGCGCCTCGGGGTCGGTGGGCCGGATGTCGAGGGCCTTGATGTACTTCTCGGCGATTTCGTCCTGGCGGCGGCGGGACAGCGGCCGCGTCCAGCCCCGGGAGGCCTGGAGTGCGAGCACGATGTTCTCCCGGACGGTCAGGTCCTCCACCAGGCCTTCGGTCTTGCGGTTCTCCGAGCAGAACGCGATCCGGTGGTCGAGCCCGGCCCGCGGGGTGCGCAGGGCGGTGACCTCGCCGTCGACGCTCACGGACCCGCTGTCGGCGTGGTCGGCGCCGAAGAGCAGCCGGGCGAGCTCGGTGCGCCCGGAGCCGAGCAGGCCGGCCAGCCCGACGACCTCGCCGGCGTGGATGTCGAGGCTGAACGGCTCGACGCCGCCCTTGCGGCCGAGGTCTTCGGCGGCCAGCAGCACCGGCGCGCCGGCGACCTCGGCCCGGGTCGGCCCGGAGTCCCCCAGGTCCTCGAGGACCTGGAGCTCCTTGCCGATCATCTTCGTGACCAGCTCGACCGGCGTGATGTCGGCCGTGCGGTACTCGCCGATCAGCTTTCCGTTGCGCAGCACGGTCATCCGGTCGGCGACGGCGAAGACCTGGTCGATGAAGTGGGAGACGAACAGGATCGCCAGCCCCTGCTCCCGCAGCGACCGCACGACCTTCATCAGCTGCTCGACCTCGCCGGCGTCCAGGCTGGACGTCGGCTCGTCGAGCACCAGGACCCGCGCGTCGACGTCGAGGGCGCGGGCGATCGCGACGAGCTGCTGGACGGCGATCGAGCAGGTGCTCAGCTCGGCCGAGACGTCCACGTGGACGTCCAGCCGCGCCAGCAGCTCCTCGGCCCGCCGCCGCATCGGGCCCCACTGGATGCGGCCGAAGCGGCGGGGTTCCCGGCCGAGGCAGACGTTCTCCGCCACCGACAGGTTCGGGCAGAGGTTGACCTCCTGGTAGACCGTGCTGATACCGGCCTGCTGGGCCGAGCCGGGGCCGCTGAAGGCGACCGGCTCGCCGTTCAGCTCGATCGTGCCCGCGTCCACCCCGTACACACCGGTCAGCACCTTGATGAGGGTGGACTTCCCGGCGCCGTTCTCGCCCATCAGGGCGTGGACTTCGCCGGGGTACATCCGGAAGGCGACGTCGTCCAGTGCGAGGACGCCGGGAAACTCCTTGCGGATACCGCTCATCCGCACCATGGGCTGCGGTTCAGGCATTGCGTGCTCCGGGGTGGCGGTGGGGTCGTGAGTGTTCAGGGCGGTTCTAACCGCCCTGAACACTCACGACCGGCGGGACGGTCAGTACTGGCGCTGCGGCAAAGCGGCCTTCGCCGACGCCTGGTCGAACTCGGTCTCCTGGGTTTCGATGCGCGCCGGCACCTGCTCACCGGCGGCGACCTTCTTCACCAGGTCCATCAGCTGCGGGCCGAGCAGCGGGTTGCACTCGACGACGTGGTTGATCTTGCCGTCGGCCAGTGCCTGCAGCGCGTCCTTCACGCCGTCGACCGAGACGATCTTGATGTCCTTGCCCGGGACCTTGCCCGCGGCTTCGATCGCCTCGATGGCGCCGAGCGCCATGTCGTCGTTGTGCGCGTAGAGGACGTCGATCTTGGGCTGGGACTTGAGGAAGGCCTCCATGACCTCCTTGCCCTTGGCGCGGGTGAACTCACCGGTCTGCGAGGCGACGATCTTGTACTTCGGGTCCGCCGCGATGACGTCCGCGAAGCCCTTCTTGCGGTCGTTCGCCGGCGCCGAACCGGTGGTGCCCTGCAGTTCGACGATGTTGACCTGGCCGGTGGCGCTGCCGAACTCCTTGGTCAGCCACTCCCCCGCCTTCTTGCCCTCGGCGATGAAGTCCGAGCCGAGGAAGGTCTTGTAGAGCGACTTGTCCGGCGAGTCGATCGCGCGGTCGGTGAGGATCACCGGGATGTTGGCCGTCTTGGCCTCCTTGAGCACGGTGTCCCAGCCGGACTCCACCACCGGCGAGAAGGCGATGACCTTGACCTTCTGCTGGATGTAGGAGCGGATCGCGGAGATCTGGTTCTCCTGCTTCTGCTGCGCGTCGGAGAACTTGAGCTCGATCCCGGCGGTCTTCGCCGAGTCCTGGATCGACTTGGTGTTGGCCGTCCGCCACCCGCTCTCGGCGCCCACCTGGGCGAACCCGAGCGTGATCGCCCCGCCGGAGCCGCCGGAGGAACCACCACTCCCGCAGGCGGTGAGCAGCACGAGTCCGGCCGCCGCGGCCGCCGCGGCGGCCCATCGCTTCTTCAGCACGTTCACTCCTCGATCGACGGTGATCATTGTTGTTAGCGTTAACATTCGGAGCTGGTCTTCCCGGGCCTGGCGCGCGTGGGGCGCTAACGCGGCCCGGTGCTCTCGCGCACGATCAGTTCGGGCACGACCAGGGCGCGAGCGTGCCGGTCGCCCCCGTCCATCCGCTGGGTGAGCAGGCCGAACGTGCGCCGGCCGACTTCGATGAAGTCCTGGCGCACCGTGGTCAGCGGCGGCGTGAAGTACGCCGCCTCGGGTACGTCGTCGAAGCCCGCGACGCGCACGTCCCGCGGCACCGAGACGCCGGCCTCGGCGAACGCGCGGAGCAGGCCGAGCGCCATCTGGTCGTTGCCGGCGAAGACGGCGTCGAGGTCGCGTTCCCGGGCGAGGGATCGCCCCGCCTCGTAGCCGGAGCGCGAGCTCCAGTCGCCGCGGATCACCCGCGGCACGGTCACGCCGTGCCGTTCCAGGGTCTCCCGCCAGCCGAGCTCGCGGTCGCGGGCCTCCAGCCAGTCCTCCGGCCCGGCGACGTGCCAGACCGTGCGGTGTCCCAGGGCCAGGAGGTGCTCGGTGGCGCGGCGCGCGCCGTCGCGCTGGTCGACGGAGATCACCGGGACCGGCGCGGCCTCGCCGCCCCCGACGGCCACGACCGGGAAGTCCGCCGGCGCGGCTTCCAGGGCGCGGCCCGCGGTGACGTGCGGGGCGATGACGATGATGCCCTCGACGGCCTGGCGGCGGAGGTTCTCCACCGCGTCGGCGATCGACGACCGGCCCGGACGGCTGACGCTGGAGATCGTGATCGCGTACCCGGCTTCGCGGGCGGCGTTCTCGATCCCGTAGAGCGTGCTGGCCGGGCCGTAGAGGTTGGACTCGAGCGCGACGACACCGAGCGTGCCGGTGCGTCCGGTGACGAGCGCGCGGGCCGCGGAGTTCGGGCGGTAGCCCAGCTCTTCGATGGCGGCGAGCACCCGGGCGCGGGTTTCGGGGCGCACCGGACCGGTCCCGTTGATGACCCGAGAGACGGTCATGTGCGACACGCCCGCCACGCCGGCGACGTCGGTCAGGCTGGGCTGCCGCGTGCCGGCGGCGGTCACCCTGGCGGGGCCGCCGGAGCGAGGTCGTTCGGCCACCGGCGTCCCCTTTCGTCCGCTTCGACGTGGTCCCCGTCACCCATTCCGGTGACGGCGAGGAGTCAGTGTTAGCGATAACACCGATGGGGTCAAGACCGGGGTGCGTAACGGTCTCGTCACGTGCGCCGGCGGGCCCGGGGCGCGTGGCTTCGTGGCCCGACCTGCGGCAAAGGTTGTTGGTTGTTCACCGGATGCCGGCACCATGGTGTTCAAGGGGCATGTTCGGTGCCGTAGTGAATGACTCATTCCTGTCGCCTGACGACAGGAATGAGTCATTCACTACACCCAGCCGGGCGTCAGAGCGCGAGCGAAGCCGCCACCGGGAGGTGGTCGCTGCCCGTCGCGGGCAACGTCCACGACGCCACCGGCCGCACCCCCGCCACGAAGACCTGGTCGATCCGGGCCATCGGCAGCCCGGCCGGCCAGCTGAACCCGAACCCGTCCCCCGCCTCGTCCTGCGCCGAGCGCATCCGCGCGGCGATGGGCGCCAGAGCCCGGTCGTCGGCCGTGCCGTTGAAGTCGCCGACCAGGACCGTGCGCGCCGACGGTTCCCCCGCCAGCGCGTCGGCCAGCAGGCCGATCGCTTCGTCGCGGCCGTTCGCCGTGAAGCCCGAGTCGAGCCGGACCCGCACCGACGGCAGGTGGGCCACGAAGACCGCCACCGGGCCCTTCGGAGTGTCCACTGTGGTCCGCAGGGCGCGGGTCCACGGCATGATCGCCACCGGGCGGGTGTCGCGCAACGGGAACGTGCTCCAGACCCCGACCGTCCCCTGCACCGAATGGTGCGGATAGCCGGCGGCGAGCGCGTCCTCGTACTTCGGGACCTCGGACTTCTTCAGCTCCTCCAAGGCGATCACCTGCGCACCGGAGGCAGCGAGCGCGCGTGCGGTGCCGGCCGGGTCCGGGTTCTCGTCGTTGACGTTGTGCGACACGATCCTCAGGTCGCCCCCGGCTTCCGTCCGGTCGACCAGCTTGCCGCCGAAGAACCCGCCCCAGACCAGCGCCGGCAGCAGCAGCGAAACGAGCGCGAGCGCCGACCGCCGGACCAGTGCCGCCACGAGCAGCGGCAGCACGAGCAGGCCGGTCCACGGCAGGAACGTCTCCAGCAGGCTGCCGGCGTTGCCCACCCAGTTGGGCACCAGCGAGTGCGCGAGCAGCAGGAGCGCGGTCAGCGCGGAAAACACCGCGATGACCCGGCCGCGGCGCCAGGTGCCGCGGTCCGGCACGGCCGTCTCCGGTTCGAGGGTCGCGATCACCGGGTCGCCGCCGGCAGTTCCCGCTGGATCGCCGAAATGAGCGCTTCGCTCGTGTCCAGCGCGGCCCGCAGGCCGGCCGCCGGGCTGCCACCCGGGTTCTGGTGCAGGACGACCCCGAGGATCAGCGCCCCGCCGGGGGCCCGCGCCGCCCACATCAGGGCACCGCCGGCCGCGGTCGACGAGCCGGTCTTCAGCCCGATCACGCCGTGGCGGCCGAGGAGGGTGTTGGTGTTGACGACGTCGCCGGGCACGCCGTCGACGCGCAGGCTCGCGGTCGCGACGATCGCGCGGATCACGTCGTTCTTCATCGCTTCGCGCGCCAGCCGCAGCTGGTCGGTGGCGGTGCTCGTCGTCGAGTCCTCGACGCCGCTGGCCCCGGTGTAGGTGGTGCTGGTCATGCCGAGCGCCGCGGCCTCGCGGTTCATCTTCGCGACGAACGCGTCCTGGCTGCCCGCGTCCCAGCGGGCGAGCAGCCGGGCGACGTTGTTGCCGGACGGGACGAGCATGAGGGCCAGCAGGTCCCGTTCGCCGATCTCGCGGCCGGCCCGCACCGGGGCGGTCGACTCCTCCGACGACGTCGACTCGGCCTCGGCCTGTTCGTCGACGGTGATCCGCGGGCCCGCCTCGCCCGCGGCGAGCGGGTGGTCCTTCAGCACCACGTAGGCGGTCATCACCTTGGTGACGCTCGCGATCGGCACCGGCCGCTGCTCCCCGCGGCTGCCGAGCGAGCCCAGGCCCTGGACCTCGGCGCTCGCCTGCCCTTCGGCCGGCCACGGCAGCGGCAGGTCGACCGCGGGCCGCGCGGCGCTCGCGCGGCCGTCGACCGTGGGCGGGAAGAGGACCCAGCAAGCCGCGGCGAGAGCCACCGCCACGGCGGCGGCGAGCCCGCCGGCGACGGGTGGGATGCGGGTACGGGCCATGGGTTTCCTCCGGGTGCCGGGGTGCGCCGGGTGAGCGCACAACGGTCACTTTGTCCGGGGAAGATCGCCGGCCCGTCGGGGTTGTTCGACAGGTCTGAACCAGAAATGTCCCGATTCTGTACCAGAAGCGTGCGGCGGGGCTGCCGACGCCCGGGAAATGGCGCGGGACCGGCCCCCCTCCGCCGCGCACGGGGAGAGGCCGGTCCCGCTGGTCGGTCCGCTCAGCTCACGTGGACGTAGTCGACCACGAGCTGCTGCGGGAACTGGGTGCTGCCGTCGGGGTCGCCGGGCCAGTAGCCGCCGACCGCGAGGTTGAGGATCACGAAGAAGTCGTGGTTGAACACCCACTGGTTGCCGCCGACGTCGGCGGGCGTGCGGGTCTGGTAGGCGTTGCCGTCGACCGACCACACGATCTTGTCCTGCGACCAGTCGATCGCGTAGGTGTGGAAGTCGTCGGAGAAGTTCGGCCCGTTGTAGGCCGCGCCGATGCCGCCGGAGCCGGAGTAGCCAGGGCCGTGGATGGTGCCGTGCACGGTGTTCGGCTCGAACCCGACGTTCTCCATGATGTCGATCTCGCCGCACTGCGGCCAGCCGACGTTGCCGATGTCGGAGCCCAGCATCCAGAACGCGGGCCACATGCCCTGCCCGCGCGGCAGCTTCATCCGGGCTTCGATGTGCCCGGACGACGCGGTGAACTTGCCGGAGGTGTTGAGCCGCGCGGAGGTGTACTCGCAGGCGCCGTACCAGCAGTTGTTCCCGCTGTTTTCCTTCTTCGCGGTGATCACGAGGTGGCCCTGGCCGTCGAGTGCCGCGTTGGCGGTGCCGTCGGTGTACCACTGCCGCTCGTGGTTGTTCACGTTGTCGCCGGTCTCGTGGACCCACTTCGAGCCGTCGACACCGCTGCCCGCCGGGCCGTCGAAGTCGTCGCTGAAGCTCGCGAGCGGTGCCGCGGGTGCGGCCTGGACCTGCGGTGCGGCCACCACGGCCCCGGCCACGAGCAGAGCCGCGGGCGCCACCAGCAGGCGGGCGGTCCGCTGCCATCGGGCGGAGTTCCTGGTCGACATCGTCGTCGCCCCTTCCGTTCCGCGGGCGACGGCTGGCGGCTCACCGGCACCCTATTTGTTGTGGATGGCAACAAAGTAGGCCGGGCCTGCCGGAAAACAAGGCTATCCGGTCGGATTCTTTCCGACGAGTACCCGATGGTCCGGACCACCGGGTACTTTCGGGCAATCCGCGGGGTCAGCGCAGGATGCAGTCGAGGCCGAGCCCCACGCCGGTGACGACGTACTGGCAGATGTGCGAAGAATGCGCGGCGTCGGTCTCGGTGCACGCCAGCGGCACCCCGAGGAGGTCGACCGAGCAGTAGGCGTAGAACTGGTTCGGGTTGCCCGGGACCGGGTCGGCCGACGCCGGAGCCGCCGCGGCGACCACCGCGGAAACCGTGAGCGCAGCAGCCGCCACCCAGGAGGCGATTCGGGTCTTCATCGTGCTCTCCTTCCGCCGTCTCCCCTGTGCGCCAGGGGTTTGTGCTGGAGGAGATTCCCCGTCCGGCCCGGGTTCACCTCCGGGTCACCGGAAAGTGTCACGCAGCCGGACCGCGAACCGAACAGCGCATGAACATCCAGTGCGCGATTACGCCCGAAAGTCGGTGTTTACGCACAGCTTCGATCATCTACGCTGACGCTGCCCTGCCGAGGTCCCCCTGGAGGCTCCCGTGATGGCCGACCCGCACGAGCTCACCCGACGCAGCTTCCTCGGCGGGGTCGCCGCCGCCGGGGCCCTCGGTGCACTGGCGCCCGGCATGGCCGAAGCCCTCGCCGAACCCCGCGTCTCCGGCAGCCTGTCCGATGTCGAGCACGTCGTGATCCTCATGCAGGAGAACCGCTCGTTCGACCACTACTACGGCACGATGAAGGGCGTCCGCGGCTACGGCGACCGCTCGGCGATCGTGCAGCCGAACGGCCAGGACGTCTTCCACCAGCCCGATCCCGGCCGCAGCGACGGCAAGTACCTGCTGCCGTTCCGCGTGGACACCACCAAAGTGGACGGTCAGGACCTCGGCGACCTCGGCCACGGCTGGGCCGACCAGCACCAGGCGATCGCCGGCGGCGCGAACAACGCGTGGGTGGCCGCCAAGGGCGAGCTGACCATGGGCTACTTCGACCAGGGCGACATCCCGTTCCACCGCGCACTGGCGGACGCCTTCACCTTGTGCGACCACTACTTCTGCTCGGTGCAGGGCCCGACCACCCCCAACCGGCTCTACCTGTTCACCGGCACCGTCGACCCCGACGGCAAGGCGGGTGGCCCGGCGAACTACAACCCGGCCGACTACCAGCCGGTCTTCAGCTGGACGACCTATCCGGAACGCCTTCAGCAGCACGGCGTTTCGTGGAAGGTCTATGCCAGCAAGGAAGTCGGTGACGCGAGCGGCTCCTTCGTCGGCGACTACGGCGACAACCCGCTGTGGCTCTTCCACGCCTACCACCAGGACTACTCCAGCGACCTTTCGCGGCGCGCCAGCGTCTTCAAGACCTGGGGCCCGGATTCGGGGAAGGGCAAGGACGTCGACCATGTCCTCGCCGAGTTCACCGCCGACTGCGCGAGCGGTTCACTCCCCCGCGTCTCGTGGATCGTCGCACCCTACGGCTACTGCGAACACCCCGAAGCCCGCCCGGTCGACGGCGCCGCGTACACCCAGACCGTGCTGAACGCCCTGTGGGCCGACCCGAAGCTGTGGGAGTCCACTGTGGTCCTGATCGACTACGACGAGAACGACGGCTTCTTCGACCACGTCGCGCCCCCGATCGCACCGCCGGGAACGGCCGGCGAATACATCGGCGGCAAGCCGGTCGGGCTCGGCGCACGCGTGCCGATGACGGTGATCTCGCCGTGGAGCCGCGGTGGCTGGATCAGCTCCGAGGTCACCGACCACACGTCGGTCATCCGGTTCCTCGAGCGCTGGACCGGCGTGGCCGAGCCGAACATCAGCGCGTGGCGCCGCGCGCTCTGCGGCGACCTGATGACGTGTTTCGACTTCGGCACCCCGAACGTGCAGATCCCGTTGCTGCCCGACACCGCCGCGCTGCGCAAGCAGGCCGACGACACCCAGAAGAAGCTGCCGAAACCCACGCCGCCCGCGACCGGCAAGCAGCAGGTCCCGGTGCAGGAAGCCGGCACCCGCCCGGCCCGCGCGCTCCCGTACCGGCCGCTGGTGACGACGTCGCTGAGCGCGGACCGCCGGCTCCTCACCACGACGTTCGCCAACCCGGGCACCGCGGCCGTGCAGCTGATGGCCTACCGCAACGACGGCCAGGCCGACGGGCCGTGGCCCTACGACGTCGCGCCCGGTGCGCAGGTGAGCGATACGTGGCGGATCCAGCTCTACGGCGGCGGCAAGTACGGCGTCGCGGTGCACGGGCCCAACCGGTTCCGCTGGGTCTTCGCCGGGGACGCGAACAGCGCGGGCGCGGGCGTCGACGTCACTGCCGGCTACACGAGCGAGAACAAGCTGCGCCTGACTATGCGCAACAGCGGCACGACGGCCGCCAGGATCACGGTGACCGCGAACCACTACCGCACCGACGGCCCGTGGACGTACTCGCTGGCCGCGGGCCAGACCGTGACCGACGACTGGAACCCCGTCGCCTACGGGTCCGGCTGGTACGACCTGTCCGCCACGCTCGACGCCGACCCGAAGTTCCTCCGGCGGTTCAGCGGGCACGTCGAAACGGGCACGCCGAGCGTCACCGGCTGATTCGTTCACATCCGTGACGATCGTTCAGCTCATTGACGCACGTCACATCCGTGACCTATAAAGGGAAAGTCCGGGTGTACGCCGCAACACCTCCGCTGTCCCCTTCTCCGGAGGCTCTTGGTGTCCCCACGAAATCGTCGTGCCGTTCTGCTCGGCGCCGCCGCGATCTCGGCCGCGCTCGCGCTGACCGGCGCGGTCTCCGCGCAGGCCGCGGCGGCGAACCTGTCCGCCACCTTCGCGCAGACCTCGGTCTGGACCGGGGGCTACGGCGCCGGGTACACGATCGCCAACCGCGGCGACGCGCCCGCCACCGGCTGGACCGTCGAGTTCGACCTGCCCGCCGGCACGTCGGTGAGCAGCTCGTGGAGCTCGGTGAAGACGCAGACCGGGCAGCACTACAAGTTCGTCAACGCCGGCTTCAACGGCACGGTCAAGCCGGGTGCCACGGTGAGCTTCGGCTTCACCGTCGCAGGCTCCGGACTGCCCTCGGGCTGCACGGTGAACGGGCTCCCGTGCGTGGGCGGCGGCCCGGTCACGACGACACCGCCCATCACCACGACACCGCCGACGACCACCACGACTCCCCCGCCCGCCGGGGACACCGTGACCGTCTCGACCGCCGCCCAGCTGCAGGTGGCCCTGGCGAACGCGGCACCGGGCCAGGCGATCAAGCTCGCGGCCGGCACCTACCGCGGCTCGTTCCTCACGACGAAGGCCGGCGCCGCGGCGAAGCCCATCACGCTGTCGGGCCCGGCGAACGCGGTCCTGGTCAACGACGGCCCGTCGGGTGCCGCGCCGGACTGCCCGGTGCCGACCGCGGGCTGGGACTCGGGCTACGGCCTGTGGCTCTCCGGCGCGCCGTACTGGAACCTCGTCGGCTTCACCGTGCAGGAGTCCAAGAAGGGCATCGTCGTCGACAACTCCCCGCACACGACGATCGACGGCGTGAACGTCAACCACATCGACGAGGAGGCGGTCCACTTCCGCCGCTCGTCGGCCGACAGCGTGCTCAAGAACTCGACGATCACCTACACCGGGCTGGTGCAGCCCGGCTACGGCGAAGGCGTCTACCTCGGCTCGGCCAACTCGAACTGGGCCTGCCACGGCAACTCCGGCGGCGTCGACCGCGGCGACCGGATCCAGGTGCTGGACAACCACATCGGCCCGTTCATCGCGGCCGAGCCGATCGACGTCAAGGAAGGCACCTTCGACGGCCTGATCCGCGGCAACACCTTCGACGGCCGCGGCATCTCCGGCGAGAACTCCGCGGACTCCTGGATCGACGTCAAGGGCATCGGCTACACGATCGAGAACAACACCGGCACGTTCTCCGCACCGGGCACGTTCGCCAACGGCTACGAGAACCACAACACGGGCACGTCCCCCGCCTTCGACAACGGCTGCGGCAACGTGTGGCGCGGCAACAAGTCCGACCTGGGCGGCGTCGGCGCCTACGCGATCAAGATCAGCTCGGTGTCGAAGTGCGCGGCGAACCCGAACGTAGTGTACGCGTCCAACACGGTCACGAACGCGACGTCGGGACTGACGAACATCCCGGTCACGCCGTAGCCACCGTCACAGGTGCATGGCCAGCCAGAGTGCCACCCACGCCGCGGCGGCGAGCACTGCGCCCGCCGCCGCGGCGAGGAGTACCCGGCGCAGGGCCGGGGCGGGTTTCGCCGGTGTCTCGATGTGGTCCATGAAGTCGATCATGAACCACCCCGGCCGATCGGGACAGTCCGCGCGCTCGTCCGGGCGACCCCTGCGCGGGGTACCCCGAACGGTGGCGACGCACGTCACGCCCGGCCGCGGAACACCGGCCCGGCCGAAGCGTTGTACCCACTGTCGGTACGGCGGTGCCCCCGGGCCTCACCCCTTGCCTTCACGGAATACCGGTAACGCAGGAGCCGTGTCGTGCCTTCCGCCGCGAGGCGGCCCCCGTACCGGCACCAAAACTCCCGTTCCCGCCAGAGGTTCCCCCGTGCTTCCGGGCGGGAGCGGGACCCGGCTAGGGCACGATCGAGTCGACGTACCCGCCGTCGACGCGCACGGCCGCGCCCGTCGTCGCCGAGGCGAACGGGGAACTCAGGTACACCACCAGGTTCGCGATCTCCTCGGGCTCGATCAGGCGCTGCAGCAGCGACTGCGGCCGGTGCTTCTTCATGAACTCGCGCTGGGCCTCGTCCCACGGCAGGTCCTTGTCCACCAGCTCGTAGACGAAGTCCTCGACCCCGCCGGTGTGCGTCGGGCCCGCGATCACGGCGTTGACTGTGACGCCCGTCCCCGCCGCGTGCTTGGCGAAGCCGCGGGAAACCCCGAGCAGCGCCGTCTTCGACACTCCGTAGTGGATCATCTCGGCCGGGATCACGATCGCCGAATCGCTGGCGATGTACTGGATCCGGCCCCAGCCGCGCCCGGTCATCCCGGGCAGGTACGCGCGGGTGAGCCGCACTGCCGCCAGGACGTTGACCTCGAAGTAGCGCCGCCAGTCGTCGTCGGTGATGTCGAGGGGCTCCTGGGCACCGAAGATGCCGAGGTTGTTGACCAGGATGTCCGCGTCCGGCACTTCCTCGACGACCTGCGCCGCGCCGGCCTCGTCCGAGACGTCGCCCGGGGCCGGCACCAGGTCGGCGTCCGGCAACTCCTCCTTCAGGCGCGCGATGGCCTTCGCGACGCCGGTTTCGCTCCGGCCGTTGATCGCGACCCGCGCGCCCGCGGCCGCGAGCCCCGCCGCGATCGCCGAGCCGATGCCCTGGGTGGACCCGGTGACCAGGGCCGTCTTCCCGCTCAGGTCGACCCGCATCGTGAAAACCCTTTCTCGCGTCGGCCGCTCCTGCGGCCGATTCAAGCACAGCTGCCCCGCGCCCACCGGGTGGAAAATCCGGTTGCCGGACCGGTCCCGACGACGCCACCATCTGCGCATGACCTCCTACCGCACCCCGCTCCTGCCGACCGACGCCGCGACCACCGCGCCGGTCCAGCAGCAGCCGTGCCGTCCGCGGGGGTCGATCACCTCAGCGCCGTGACGGGCGCGCTCCTCGCCGGCCTGCTCGCCGGCTACGGCATCGCGATCCCCGTCGGCGCCGTCGCGACCTACCTCGTCGCGCTCACCGCCCGCACGTCCCTGCGGACCGGCCTGGCCGCGGCTCTGGGCGTCGCCACCGCTGACGGCGTGTACGCGCTGGTGGCGGTGCTCGGGGGCGCCGCGATCGCCGGCGTCGTCACGCCGGTCGCCGGGCCGTTGCGGCTGGCGTCGGCCGGGATCCTCGTCGTGCTGGCCGTCCGCGGCGCCGCCCTGGCCCTGCGCTCCCACCGTGCCGCCACCGCCCGGCCGGTGACCCCGCTCGCCCCCGGTCGCGCCTACGTCAGCCTGCTCGGCATCACGCTGGTGAACCCGACCACGGTCGTCTACTTCACCGCCCTGGTCGTCGGCGACCGGGCCGGGACCGCGGTCTCGGCGGCCGCACAGGTCGTGTTCGTGCTCGCCGCGTTCGCCGCCTCGGCGAGCTGGCAAGCGCTCCTGGCCGGCGGCGGGGCCCTGCTCGGGCGCGTTCTCACCGGGCCGCGGGGCCGGTTGGTGACGGCGCTCGCGTCGAGCGCGGTGATCACCGCCCTGGCCGTCCGGCTTGTCCTCGGTTGAGCCGGAACGCGTTGTGGTGTAACGGTTTGCCCGATTCCCGGCCGCACGGCCGAAGACGTTCGGCTGCCGGTTCCGCGGCTAGCCTGGGCGAGACGCGGACGGGAGGCGGCCATGACCATGCCGGTGGAGACGATGTCCGGGTGGGACATCGCGGGAGCGACGCTGCTGGTGCTCTGGGCGCTGGCGATGGGGGCGGCGGTCGGGGTGCTGGCGTACGCGAACCGCGGGCCGGTGCGGCCGTGGGTGTACCGCGGCTCGGCCGTGGTGATCGGCCTCGGCGTGCTCGGCCAGCTCGGGCACGTCCAGGAGCACATCGCGCAGGTCGGTTACTGGCTCGGGCACCCGAACTCCCCGGCGTGGATGACGCCGTGGGGCACCGGGCTCGCGAACGGCCTGCAGACGCTCCTGCCGGACCGGCCGACGTTCGGGATGGAGCTGCTGCACCTCACCGGCAACTTCCTCTTCCTCGCCGGGATCGCCGGCGTCGTGGTCATCACGCGGCGGGCGCTGGGCACCCGCGCCCGCCGCTGGGCGAAGATGGGCGTCTGGATGCAGGGCCTGCACGGGCTGGAACACCTGGTCCTGACGCTGTCGGTGGCGTCCGGCTCGCGCGCCGTCGGCCTCTCGACGTTCTTCGGCCTGATCGCCCCGGGCCCGGGGCTGACGACCTATCGCGTCTGGTGGCACTTCGTCGCCAACGTGCTGGGCTCGATCATCTTCGGCCTGGCGCTGTACCACCTGTGGTGCGAACGCCGGGAGGTCCGGGCGACGTTCTTCGTCCGGCCCCTCCCGGAGTTCACCCGGCAGGCGGCGTGACGCAGGTCAGCGTCGGCAGCGCCCAGTCCGCGTGGTCGTTGCCGTTGCCGTCGCCGCCGTCGCCCACCAGCAGGTCCAGGACCTGGGCGCCGGTGACGTCGACGTCGATCGGGACGGCGGCCTGGCCGCCGCGGACCACCGGCGTCGTCACCCGGGTCGTGCCGTCCACCGAGACGCTGAAGCTCACGCTTCCGCCGTTTCCGGTCTCGCCGTCGACGCCGGCCGAAGCCGTCAACCGGGTGCAGGCGCCGGCCAGGTAGAGCTGGACGTCGCTGGCCGCGTGCACGCCCAGCCCCTTCGCGTACGCCACCCCGCCGATGGTCATCGGCTTGCCGTCGCCCGCGTTCGCTTCGCCGTTGCTCGTGTCGCGCTCGACCGGGCCCCAGCCGTTCGTCGCCGTCAGGAACGGCAGCGAGCTCACCGCCACCTCGCCCGCGGGGGGCGCCGGCGGCACGGCACCGACGATCCGCTCGCCGGACACCGACCCCGGCCGCCCGGCCTGCCGGTACGCCACCGCCACCTTCAGGGCCGCGGTGTCCACTGTGGAGGGAGCGGTGACGGGCCAGCTGAAGGTCGCCGACCGGCCGCCGTCGATCCGCGCCACCGAAGGCGGGGACACGGGCCCGACCGTCCACCCGGCCGGGGCCGTCAGCACCGGCTTCACGTCGAACGCCGGCGGCGCGCCCGCGGGCACCCGGACCGTCGCCGTGGCGGTGAACCGCTGACCGCCCGACGCGGTGTCCGGCGCGGTCAGCGAGACCGCCGCCGTCGGCGCCGCCGGCATCGCGTACCGCCCGGGGTCGAAGCCGGGCGAGGCGTTCTGCCGGACGGTCAGTGGCGAGCGGTAGCTGCCGTAGTTCGTCCACGCGATGGTGCCCAGGCCGCCCGTGCTGCCGTCGAGGTTCCACACCGCGACGGCGATCGTGTTGTGGCCGTTCGGGTTCAGGACGCCGGTCGGGATCGGGAAGCTGTGCTGCGGTCCGAGGTAGTTGACGTACTGGCCGAGCTGCCAGCCGTTGACGAAGAGCAGCGCCCGGTACTGCCGCGCGGGGTCGTCGGTGATCGTCAGGCCGAGCGAGGTGTCCTGGCCGCGCGGCAAATCCAGATCCGCCGTCGTCCGGTACCAGGACACGCCCGGGGTGGTGTCCTTGGCCGGCAGGGAGGTCGACGCCCAGCGAGCGTCGGGGAAGCCGGGCAGCGACCAGCCCGCGCGCTCGCCGTACAGGCCACCGGTGTTGAGCGGGCCGCGCACCGGATCGAGCCCGGTCTCGCCGCCGCGGACGCCCTGCAGCCGCCAGGTCACCGACGTCAGCGGCGAGCCGGTCAGCCGCGCGGAGGTGAGCCCGCGCGCGGCCTTGTTGCCGTTGTTCGCCCCGTAGTCCTCCTCGTGGCCCATGTTCACGGTCAGCACGGAGATCTCGTTCTCCCCCGCGCGCAGCGTGCCCGCCGGGAAGGGGAACGTGTGCTGCGGGTCCTTCGAGCTGCCGAGGAAGACGCCGTTGAGCCACGCCGAAAAAGCGCCCGCCGGCCCGCCGCTCTGGCTCGACAGCGTGATCCCGGTCTGCTTGCCGTCGGCGGTGAACCGGCCGCGGTACCAGGTGTTGCCGGCGTGGAAGCCGTAATCGTCGGCGAAGAGGACCGGTTTCGTGCCGACCGCGGTCGAGCTGTTGGACGTGTCCTTGTCGGCCACCGGCCAGGCCGAGTCGTCGAAGCCGGGCTGGCTTTCCGGCGACTCCTGCTGGTGCTTCCAGCCGCTCAAGGCGGGGAGCGTCACGGCCTTCGCGGTCGGCGCGGCGGCGGTGAGGCTGCCGCTCGACGTCGGCTGGGTCGCGACCCGGGATCCGTTCCACGACACGGACTTCTCGGTGGCGAAGACCTCGAAGGCGCCGTCGGTGCCGGTGTCGCCGGTCAGGTTCAGGGTGCCGTGGTCGTCGGCCGCGGTCCGCACCAGGTGCGTGCCGCGGACCAGCACCGGGCCCGCCGCGGTGTCCTGGCGCCAGAACGTCGCCGCCGTCGCCTTGTCGGCGAGCAGCAGGAGCAACGGGCGCCGCCCGGGTGTGGTGACGAGCACGCGCGTCAGGCCGTCGTGGGTGTAGTTCAGCCGCAGGTCGCCGCGGGCGGCGTCCCAAGTGGACGTAGCGCTGCCGCTGAGGACCTGCACGGACGGCTGTTGTGCGAGCCGCAGGACGGTCTCGCCGGGGCCGCCTTGGTCGCCGTACAGCACCGCGACGTCACGGCTCCCGATCGCCGCGCTCGTCATGATCTCCGACGTCGAGTACTGCATCCGCGTCCGCCCGAGGTCGTACCCGGCGACGACGATCTTCGACTGGCGGCCGTTCAGGGTGAGGCCGGTGCCTGGCTGCTGCGGGACGACCGGGTAGTAGTCGGCGCTGCCCGACAGCAGGTCGACGGCGTCCACCACGACGAACGGCCCGGTCGCCTTGGCGTTCTTCTGCCCGGTGACGACGACCTTGAGCGTGTGCGCCCCGGCGGGCAGGCCGCGCACCTCGTAGCCGGTGACCTGGTTCTGCTTGCTCGCCGCGTAGAGATCGACGGTGCTGACCTTCGCGTCGTCGAGGTAGACGTCGGCGACGCCGTGGCTCGGGTCCTTCGAGGTCACCCAGCGGATCCCGGTGCCGGTGAACGGAATGCTGACGCTGTCGCCGGTGACCTCCGAGAACGACTCGGTGTGCTGGTAGTCGCCGCCGGTGTAGTTCACCTCCGGCCCGACGTGGCTCCAGGTGCCGGTGTAGCCGATCTCCGCCGCGCGGTCGTCGTAGGTGTAACCGGCGTGCGCGGCCAGGTCGAGCGCGAGGCTCGTGGTGTTCGTGGCCGTGGACGTCGAATCGGTGTGCCGCAGGGTGTGGAACTGCGTGCGGGTGTCCGGGTTGATCCGGGCGGTGTCGGTGAGGGCCGCGTCGCTGAGCGGTGCGCTCGCCAGGCCGTCGGTCTTGGTCAGCGGCGCGACGGACTGCGTGAAGTAGCCGATCAGCTTGTCTTCGTTGTACTTCGGGTCGAACTGGCGTCCTTCGGTGATCGCCGCGCCGTAGTCGTAGGAGGTGTAGTTCTGCGGGATCGCGCTCCAGCCCCAGGACGTGCCGCCGTGCAGCATGTAGAAGCTCTGCCCGGTGGCGCCGACCGCGATGTTCTGCTTGTAGAAGACGTTCGCGAACTGGTCGTTGATCAGCTGTGCGCACTTCTCGTAGCCCGGGCCGCCCCACGGGTCGAAAGCGCCGCCCTGGAACTCGGCGGTGATCAGCGGCTTGCCGGGGACGTGGTCGTAGCTGATGTCCGGGACGCCGTTCCAGCGCGTCGGGTTGGAGCAGTCGAAGCCCTGCGGGTAGGAGTCGGCGGCGTCGACGTCGAGCGCGGCGGTGCCGGCGTTGAAGGTGCCGTTGTTGTTGCCCACCAGGGGAACCGTGATGCCGTCGGCGCGGGCTTTGTCCTCGAGGTGCTGCATGTAGGCGCGGCCGTCGGCGTTGCCGTTGTAGTACTCGTTCTCGACCTGGTAGGCGAGCACGCTGCCGGTGCCGTCGGTCAGCTGGTGCCGTGCGATGATCCGGTCGATCTGCGTCTGCCACTCGTCGGAGTACTTCAGGTAGACGGAGTCGGCGCTGCGCGTGTGGCCGGGGGTGGTGGACAGCCAGGTCGGGAAGCCGCCGCCGTCGACCTCGGCGTTGATGTAGGGCCCGGGCCGCGCGATGACGTAGAGCCCGGCCTGCTGGGCCATGTCGAGGAGCTTGTCGAGGTCGCGGACGCCGGTGAAGTCGTAGACGCCCTGGCGCGGCGAGTGGTAGCCCCAGTCGAAGTACAACGACGTCGCGTTGAAGCCGGCGGCCTTCATCTTCTGGAAGATGTCGAGCCAGAGGTCGGGGCTCGGGAGGCGGTAGGAGTGGAACTCCCCCGACCACAGGTAGGTGCGGTTCCCGTCGACCAGGAAGGAGTAGCCGTCGTAGGTGACGGTGTGGGCCGCTTTCGGGGGCGCCGCGGCGGCCTGCGGAACGAGCACGCCGACCAGCGCGAGCAGGGCGACGAGCAGGGCCCGGAACGAAGCACGCATGCGGGGACCTCCTGGAGCGGCACTGAACCAGAAACGCACACGATCCTTTGCCAACTCCACAGAAGCAGTCAAGATACAACACCGGGTTGGATCAGTGCCGAGGTAGTGTTAGCCCTAACAGTCTCGAGCCTGCCGCGGCTTGTCGTGAGTGGTTAGGGCGGTTAGAACCGCCCTAACCACTCACGAGGGGTCAGCGGGGGCCGGTGCTTTCGCGGACGATCAGCTCGGCCGGCACCAGGTGCCGGGCACGGACGTCCCCGCCCGCCATCCGGTCTTCCAGGAGCCCGAACGTCCGGCGGCCGACCTCGATGAAGTCCTGGCGGACCGTCGTCAGCGGGGGGTTGAAGTACGCCGCCTCGGGGACGTCGTCGAAGCCGGCGACGTGGACGTCCTCCGGCACCCGGATCCCCGCCTCGGTGAACGCGCGCAGCAGGCCCAGCGCCATCTGGTCGTTGGCCGAGAACACCGCCTTCAGTCCGCGCTTGCCGACGAGCGCCCGGCCCGCCTCGTAGCCCGACCGCGGGCTCCAGTCGCCGCGCACGACCGCCGGTACGCGCAGGCCGCGTCGTTCCAGGGTCTCGCGCCAGCCGCGTTCGCGGTCGCGGGCCTCCAGCCAGTCCTCCGGCCCGGCGACGTGCCAGACCGTGCGGTGGCCGAGGGCCAGGAGGTGCTCGGTGGCGCGGCGCGCGCCGTCGTACTGGTCGACCGAGATCACCGGCACCGGTGCCGACTCCCCGCCGCCGACGGCCACCACGGGGATGTCGGCGGGCACCGCCGCCAGGGCCCGGCCGGCCGTGACGTGCGGGGCGATGACGACGATCCCTTCCACCGCCTGGCGGCGCAGGCTCTCCACCGCGTCGCCGATGGACGTCCGGCCCGGGCGGGTGACGCTGCAGATCGCGACGCCGTACCCGGCCTCGCGCGCCGCGTTCTCGATGCCGTACAGGGTGCTCGCCGGCCCGTAGAGGTTCGACTCCAGCGCGACCACGCCGAGGGTGCCCGACCGGCCGGTGACCAGCGTCCGCGCGGCGGTGTTGGGCCGGTACCCGAGCTTGTGCACCGCGGCGAGGACCCGTTCGCGGGTTTCCGGGCGCACCGGCCCGCTCTCGTTGACCACGCGCGAGACGGTCATGTGCGACACCCCGGCCATGCCGGCGACGTCGGCCAGGCTGGGCTGCCGCGACCCCGGGGACGACGTCCTGACCTGCTCCCCCGGCTTCGCCCGGTCCACCACCCTGGCTCCCTCCACGTCGTGCTCGGCCACCACCCACGAAACCGTACCGCCGAACGGTCCGTCGTCGGTGGACGCCGGGCGCGTCAGGCCCGGCCGAGCGGACCGGAGAGCGCTTTCACCACCGCCGTGACACGCTGGGCGGCCGTCGCCCAGGAGGTGCCGGCGGGCTGGGCGGTGAGGACGACGACGATGTAGCGGCGCCCGCCGACGAGCCCGCTGGTGTGCAGGGTGCGGCCCCGGTCGCAGCAGGACCAGCCCTGCTTCACCGCCCAGTCGGTGGCGGTGACCGCTCCCGGGATGCCGAAGAACTGGTCGAAGCCGTCCGCGCCGTGTTCGGTGGCGCCGTCGAGGGCACGCAGGACGACCCGGCGGGTGCCGTCGGGGACCTCGTCCATCAGGTACCGGTAGGAGCGGACGAGGTCGGCGGCGGTGACGAGGGTGCTGCCCCAGTGGCTGCCCTCGGCGGGCGGGCGGGTCGACTTCAGGCCGATCCGCGCCGCCCACGACGTGACGATCGCGGGCCCGCCCAGCTTCGTCCAGAGCCGGCCGGCGATGTCGCCGTCGCTGCGCGAGAGCATCTCGGCGACTTCGCCGGCGGGCTCGCCCCGCCGGAGGGCCTCCAGGGCGATGAACACCTCGACCAGCGACGCGGCGGGGTAGGTCGCGTCCGGCCGGTGGGAAACGACGTCGCGGCCGGTCTTGCGGTCGTGCACGAGCACGCTCAGCTCGCCGGGCACCAGCGCCGCCAGCGAAGCGCCGTCCGGCCCCGGCTTCCCCGGCTGCCTCGCCGCGGTCTCCGGCGGTGCCGACGTCGCCGTCGTGGCCACGCTCGTCGTGAGCGACGGCGCGGCCGGGTGCGACGGACCGGCCGCTTCGGCGGGTCCCGGCGGCCGGACCGCGGCGGCCGCGACGAGCATCGCCACCACCGCGCCGGCGCACGTCCCGGCCAGCAGCATCGCGCCTCCCCTGTGCATACCGGTTCTTGTCCGCACGCCCCGGCGCTGTTCGGCGAACGGGCCCGGATGTGGCCTGCGTCTCACCCGGCCGGGCCGCCGGGGACGCGGGCGGCGGATCGCGACAACCAGTAGCGTGACCAGAATCGTGGAGCGGCTCGACCGGCCCGACCTCGCCGCGCGAGATCCGAAAGAGGTCTTCTCGCGGCTTTTCGACGAGTACGCCCATCCCCTGCGCGGTTACCTCGCGGGCCGGGTGGGCGTGCACGCCGCCGACGACCTCGTGGCGGAGACGTTCGTCGTCGCGCTGCGAAGACGCGCCAGCTACGACCCGGAGAAGGCCCCGATCCGCGGCTGGCTCTACGGGATCGCGACCAACCTGCTGCGCAACCACGTGCGCCAGGAGGTCCGCGGGTTCCAGCTGAGCGCGAAGGCCGGCACCGAAGACCGCCCGGCCGAAAGCCACGACACCGCGGTGGCCGGCCGGGTCGATGCGGCCGCGCGCCTGCGCGTCCTCGCCGGCGAGCTCGCCGGGCTGTCCGAACAGGACCGCGACGTCCTGCTGCTCACGTCCTGGGCCGGGCTCGAACCGGCCGAAGTCGCCGCGGCGCTCGGCGTGCCCGCCAGCACGGTGCGCTCCCGCCTGCACCGCGTCCGCCACCGCCTCCAGGCCCTGCTCGTCCCCACCGAGGAGAACCCCCATGCATGAGCTCGACGAAACCCTCGAGCTGCTCCACCGCGACGCTCGCACGGCGCCCGCCGACCTGTCCGCGGCCCGCGCGAGGCTGATGGCCGAGCTGGACGCCGGCTCGACGGTCGTCCCGCTGCGGCCGAGGCGAGCCCGCCGGTTCGCCCTGCCGGTCGCCGCCGCCGTGGCCGGGGTGGTCGCGGTGACGGTCGTCGTGGTCCAGACGGGCTCGTCCGGGCCCACCGCCGGCCCGACGGCCGCCGCGCCGGCGCCGAGCGCGAACCCGTCCGCGAACCCGACCGCGAACTGGCCCGACATCCAGCTGATGTCGGCGGTCCAGGTGCTGAACCGGGCGGCCGACCTCAGCGTCGGCGCGGTCGACCAGCCCGTCGGCCCCGGGCAGTTCCGGTACGTCGGCGAGCACACGTGGGTCGGGCGCGGTGTCCAGACCGGCGACGCGACCGGCTACACGTACCTCTGGGAGCAGCAGGTCGACCGCTGGATCCCGGCCGACGCGCACGACGTCTGGCAGGAGAACCGGAAGATCCTGAACACCGGGAAGTTCCTGGGCGGCTCGGTGCCGCAGTCCCAGGCGCCCGAGCCGGACATCACCAAGACCGACCAGGGCCAGTGGCAGGGCCGCTGCGGCGACTTCTTCCCGAAGTCCAAGCCCGCCAAGAAGTGCGACGACCCGGCGGACTGGGACAGTCCCGCGTTCTACGCGACGCTGCCGCACGACCCGGCCGCGCTCTACGCGAAGCTGCAGGCGCTGACGAAGGGCCGCGGCTCGACGCCCACCGCGATGTTCCACTTCGGCATCGAGATCCTGCGGGCCGGGCAGATGCCGGCCGGGCTGCGGGCGCAGTGGTACCGGGCGCTGGCGAAGATCCCGGGCATGACGGTGCTGGCCGCGGAGACGAACCTCGACGGCCGCACCGGCGTCGCGCTCGGCCTCGACGACCGGCACGAGATCCGGCAGCTGATCATCGACCCGGTGACGGGCCAGTTCATCGGCGAGCGCGAGGTCGCGGGCGCGGAGCCGGACGAGCCGTGGATCAAGCCGGGCACGGAGATCGGCGCGAGCGCGATCACCACCGCGGTCGCCGGCCGCCTCGGCGAGGTCCCCGCGAAGTAGCGCTAGCGCCCCAAGGCGGCCTTCGGTGCGTTCACCGCACCCAAGGCCGCCTTCGGTGCGGTGGACGCACCCAAGGCCACCTTAGGGCGGGCCAATGGTCCGACATTCGGCGCTGTTATGTCTTACATATCGTGCTACCGTCCGACGCGTGGAGAGCAGCTGCACCACCGCCGGGCTGCGGATCGCCGCCGAAATGCGGTCCCGCGTCGACGACGGCCGCTGGCCCGCCGGCACCATCCTGCCCACCGAGCTGGAGCTGGCCCGGGAGTTCGACGTCAGCCGGCCTTCGGTGCGCGAGGCACTGAGCGCGCTGCAGTTCGCCGGGTACGTCGAGCCGCGGCGCCGGCGCGGCACGGTCGTGCTCGGCGGCTCGCCGGTGCCCGGCGCGGCCCGGCACGTGCGCGCCGCGCGGACCTTCGAAGAGGTCGTGGACCTGCTCGAAGCCCGGCTGGTCCTCGAACCGGCCGTGCTGGCCCTCGCCGCCGCCGACCCGGACCCGGCGGCACTGGACCAGGCGCACGAGGCCGTCGCGGGAATGGCCCTGGTCACCGGTGGCGACACGATCCCGGCCGACACCGACCACCGGCTGCACGCCGCGATCGCCGGCGTCTGCCGGAACCCGGACCTGCGCGAGCAGGTCGCCACGCTGCTCGCCCGGGCGTCCGGGCCGGTCTGGCGGGAGACGCAGGCGACGGCGTGGGCCACCGGCACACCGCGCGCGTGGACCGACGACCACCGCGAGATCGTCGCCGCGCTGGCCCGCGGTGACGGCCCGGCCGCGGCCGCCGCCTCCCGGCGGCACCTGCTGTCCGCTGTGGACAACGCCGCCGGCTGCGCGGCCCTCCCCCCGTCGCAGCTTCGCCGGCTGCACCGGCTTCGCGAGCATTTCGGGCCGTGTTAGCCGTCCTGCTGCTGGCGGTGCCGGTCGGCGTCTTCATCGGGGCGATCGGCATCGGCGGCGTCCTCCTGCCGCCCGCGCTCACCTGGCTCGCCGGGCTCGACATCCACGCGGCGGCGGGCACCAGCAGCTGGTGCTTCCTGTTCACCGGGATCGTCGGCACCACCGCCTACGCGCGCCACCAGGCCATGCCGTGGCGCTTCGGCGGCCTGCTCACCCTCGGCGCGGCACCGGCCGCGGCGGCCGGCGCCCTGGTTAACGGCGTCGTCCCGGCCACCGTGCTCTGGCTGTTCCTGGCCGTGGTGACCGCCGGCTCCGGTGCCTTCAACCTCTGGGCGCGGCCCCGCGAAGCGCGCGAACTGCCCGCGCCCGCCGCCGTCGCGGTCGGCGCGGCCGTCGGGTTCGGTTCGGCACTGACCGGCACGGGCGGGCCGGTGCTGCTCGTCCCGGTGCTGCTGGCGCTCGGCGTGCCGGCGTTGACGACGATCGCGGCCGGGCAGCTGATCCAGCTCCCGCTGGTGGGGTTCGCGACGCTCGGCTACGCGGCGCAGGGCTCCGTCCACTTCGGACTCGGCAGCGTCCTGGGCGTGCTGGCCGGCGCCGGCACCCTGCTCGGCACGCGGCTGGCCCGGCGGCTGCGCGGACGCCACCTCCACCGCGTCGCCTCCGCGGCACTCGTCGCCTTCGGCGCCTTCCTCTTCGTCCTCCCGTTCCTCCCGCGCTAGAAAGGAAAGCCCGTGGACCTCGCGACCCGGCTCGATCGCTTCCCGCGCGAACACCTCGCCCGCACCCCCACCCCGCTCGACGTCCTGACCCGCCTCGGCGAGCGGCTCGGCCCCCGCGTCCTGCTCAAACGCGACGACCTGACCGGCCTTGCGCTCGGCGGCGACAAGCCCCGCAAGCTCGAGTACGAACTGGCGCGGGCCCGCGCCGCCGAGGCGGACGTCGTCGTCACCTGCGGGTCGATGCAGAGCAACCACGCCCGCCTGACCACCGCGGCCGCGCGCCGGCTCGGGATGGACTGCACGGTCGTGCTCAGCCGGGACGCCTACGACGAGTTCCAGGGCAACCTGCTCACCGTGCGGCTGCTCGGCGCCGACGTCCGGGTGGTCGACGTCGAGGACCACTGGGCCCTCGACGACCACGTCCGCGCGGTGTGCGACGAGCTGCGCGCGGCGGGGCGCCGGCCGCACGCCGTGCCCATCAGCGGCACCACGCCGCACGGCTGCCTCGGCTACGTGCGGGCCGGGCTGGAGCTCGCCGCGCAGCTGCGGGAGACCGGCGAGCGGCCGGACGCCGTCTACCTGCCGTTCGGCACCGGCGGGATCTTCACCGCACTGACGCTCGCCTTGCGGGACCAAGGTTTCGGCTGCCCGATCGTCGGCATCAGCGTCAACCAGGACAGCGCCGGCTGCAGCGCCGGATACCACCACTGGTGGGCGGAACTGACCACGCTGCTCGGGCTCGGCGGCGAGCCGCCGGAGGTCGAGCTCCACGACGAGTTCGTCGGGCGCGAGTACGGCGACCCGACCGAGGAGTGCCTCGACGCGATCCTGCTGCTGGCCCGGACCGAGGCCGTCCTGCTCGACCCCGTCTACAGCGGGAAGACCTTCGCCGGGTTCCTCGCCCACCACGCGGCCGGGCGCTGGAGCGCCGGGCACCGGGTCGTGGTGCTGCACAGCGGCGGCGTCCCGGCATTGTTCGCCTACCACGACGCGCTCGCCGGGCACCTGGCCCGGCGCGGCTGACCTCAGGCGGGCGCGAGGCGCACGCAGCAGAAGCCGGGCTGCGGGTCCAGCCGGGCGCGCAGGCGGCGCGCGCCCGCGCCGTCGAGCATGCCTTCGACCAGCCCGAGGTTCATCTCGCACACCAGCCGCGGGTGCGTCCGGGCCAGCCGCTGGAACGGGCAGTTGCCGAGCAGCACGCCGTCGCCCTCGACGCGCGGCTCGAACCCGTGCTCCTCGAGCGTGCCGACGACGTCCGAACCGCCGGCGGCCAGCTCCGCACCGTGGTCGCGGGCCCGCCGCCCCAGGATCTCCCGCGCCGAGCCGCCGCTCTCGTCGGCCTCCTCGATCGCGGACGCGAGGAGCTCGCCGGCCAGCTCGTAGTGCCGCTCGGGCACCGAGACGCTGACCTGCCGGTCCGACCGGCGGTAGAGCTTGGCCGGGCGGCCCGCGCCCGGCCCGGTGCGGCCACTGCGGCGCTCGTACTCGACCACCAGGAGCCCCTCCTCCACCAGGCGGTCGAGGTGGAAGGCGACCGTCGCCCGGGGCACGCCGAGGGCCGAGGCCACGTCGTCGCGGCTCACCGGATCCGGGCGCCGGACGACGTACTCGTACAGCCGCCGGCGCGTCGGCTCGTCGAGCGCCGCGACCGCGGCCAGCGCACCGGCCTGGGACTCGTGCATCTCCGCACTCTAAAACAAATAATCGTTGACGAAAACCCAGGCGGGCTTCTAACGTCGACTCAACTTGGTTTTAGAAGGAGGCTTCCGTGACCGTCGATCCCGTCAGTGACCCCGTGCCGCTGCGGCACCTCGGTGTCGTCCACGACCGCGACGCCGTGGACCTGCGCGCGGCGGAACGCGCGGTCGCCGCCCTGCTGCGCGCGCTCGGGAAGGACCCGTCGTCGGAGCACCTGGGCGACACCCCGCGGCGGGTGGCGAAGGCCTACGCGGAGATGCTGCGGCCGCGGGACTTCCAGCTGACGACGTTCCCCAACGACGAGGGTTACGACGAGCTCGTGCTGGCGAAGAGCATCCCGGTGCAGTCGCTCTGCGAGCACCACCTGCTGCCCTTCCGCGGGGTCGCGCACGTGGGCTACCTGCCCGGCGAGCGGATCCTCGGCCTGTCGAAACTCGCCCGCGTCGTCGAGATGTTCGCGCGCGACCTGCAGGTGCAGGAACGGCTGACCAAGCAGGTCGCGGACTGGCTGCAGGAGCACCTGGCACCGAAGGGCGTCGGCGTCGTGATCGAAGCCGAGCACCTGTGCATGTCCCTGCGCGGGGTGCGCGCGACCGGCGCGCTGACCGTGACGTCGTCCCTGCACGGCCTGCTGCGCGAGGAACCCAAGACGCGGCAGGAATTCTTCGCCTTGACCGGCGTGAGCGCCTGATGGACACCCACGTCATCGTCGGCGGCGGGCTGGCCGGGGCGAAGGCCGCGGAAACGCTGCGCGCGGAGGGGTTCTCCGGGCGCGTCGTCCTCGTCGGCGCGGAGCCGGACCTGCCGTACGAGCGGCCGCCGCTGTCGAAGGGCTACCTGCTCGGCCAGGACGACCGCGCGTCGGTCTTCGTCCACGACGAGAAGTGGTACGCCGACCAGAAGATCGAGGTGCTGACCGGCCGGCGCGTCACGGCGCTGCACCGCGCGGCCCACGAGATCGAGCTGGCGGGCGGCGAACGCCTCGGCTACACGAAGCTGCTGCTGGCGACCGGGGCTTCGCCACGGCGGCTGCGGGTGCCCGGCAACGACCTGAAGGGCGTCCACTACCTGCGCCGGCTCGCGCACGCGGACCGGCTGCGCGACGCGCTGGCCGCGGGCGGGCGGGTCGTGGTGGCCGGCGCGGGCTGGATCGGCCTGGAGACCGCGGCGGCGGCACGGACCTACGGCTGCGAGGTGACGATCGTCGAGCCCGGCCCGTCACCGCTGCACGCGACGCTCGGGCCCGAACTGGGCGAGTACTTCGCGGACCTGCACCGCCGGCACGGCGTGGACCTGCGGCTCGGCACCGGCGTGACGGGCTTCGCCGGCGACACCGCGGTCACGACGGTCTGGACGGACGCGGGCGACATCCCGGCCGACGTGGTCGTCGTCGGGATCGGCGCCCGGCCGGAGACGCAGCTGGCCGCCGACGCGGACCTGGCGGTCGACGACGGCGTCTGCGTGGACGCCTCCCTGCGCACGGAGGACCCGGACGTGTTCGCGGCGGGCGACGTCGCGAGCGCGTGGCACCCGCGCTACGACCGCCGCCTCCGCGTCGAGCACTGGGCGGCGGCGGCGAACGGCGGCCCGGCGGCGGCGTTGTCGATGCTCGGCCGCGAGGTGGTCCACGACGACCTGCCGTACTTCTTCTCCGACCAGTACGACGCCGGCATGGAGTTCACGGGCTGGTTCCCGCCGGGCGGGTACGACCGCGTGGTGAAACGCGGCAGCGACGAGGCGTTCCACGCGTTCTGGCTGGCGGGCGGCCGGGTGGTCGCCGGGCTGCACGTCAACCAGTGGGACGAAGGCCTCGACGCGGTCCGCGAACTGATCCGCAGTGGACGGACGGTCGACCCCGAGGCGCTGGCGGATCCGGCCCGCCCCCTCACGAGCTAGCCGCGCCGGCCGCTCCCCAAAGCCCTCCTGCCGCGGCTCGTCGTGAGCGGGAAACAGTGTTCTAACCCTGTTTCCCACTCACGACCGGCCGCGCTGCTAGTTGTCGCGCCGGTGCCGGCCGCCGCGCGAGCCGGCGATCGCGCGCACCCGCAGCGCCAGGTCGCTCCGGCGGGCCCGGCGCGCGTACTCCAGCAGTGCCTCCACCTGTTCCTGCGGCAGCCACCCCTGGTCGGCTCCGGCCTCCAGCCGCAGCAGGTGCGTCACCAGCTCACGCGAATCCTCGTCGTGCTCCCCGGCCAGCTGCGCGAACCGGCAGGCCGCGTCGGCCTCGCCGTCGCACCACGCCGTCATCGCCAGCAGCGTCGCCGTCGCGGTCAGGATGTCGCCGCGGTGGATGCCTCCCTCGGCCGCCAAGTGCTCCGCCAGCTGGAAGCTGCGCGTGCCGACGCCGCCGGCGCCTTCCCGGCGCACGGCTCGTGCCAGCGCCTTGATCTGCTGCGTGACGTAGTCCCCGCTCGACAACCCCGACATGCTGTCCCCTCTGCCGCGCACGACAACTCGTGCGTCACCCGACAGGTGTATCGCATCGGGGGCCAGATACGTCGGATGCCCCACGGGTTTCCGCCGAGTGGGCGCGTGATCAGGTCGAACGGCCGCCGTCGGCGCGTCGCTGCGACACGTACACCGCCGCCGAGGTGCGCCGCTCGACCCCGAGCTTGTGCAGCACCGACGACACGTAGTTCTTCACCGTCTTCTCCGCCAGGAACAGCCGCTCCGCGATCTGCCGGTTGGTCAGGCCCTCGGCGACCAGGTCCAGCACCCGCCGCTCCTGCGGGCTGAGCTGCTCGTACCGCGGGTCCGGGGTCGAGGACGTGGTCTCGCCGCGCAGCTTGTTCATCACCGACGCGGTCAGCGTGGCGTCCAGCAGCGAGCCGCCGACGGCCACCGTGCGGACGGCGTCCACCAGCGACCGGCCCGAGACCTGCTTGAGCATGTACCCGGCCGCACCCGCCATGATCGCGCCGAAGAGCGCGTCGTCGTCCGAATAGGACGTCAGCATCAGGCAGGCCGGCGCCGGCTCGACCGTCGAGCGGATCTCGCGGCACACCTCCACGCCCTGGCCGTCGGGCAGCCGGACGTCGAGGATCGCCACGTCCGGGCGGACCTGCGGGATCCGGACCAGCGCCTCGGCCGCGGTCGCCGCCTCGCCGACCACCTCGATGTCCACTTCGGATTCGAAGACGGTCTTCAGGCCGGTGCGGACCAGCTCGTGGTCGTCCACCAGGAACACCGAGATCGTCATCGCCCACTCCCCTGCTCGCCGGTCCGCGCCGGCAGCTCCGCGGTCCATTCCAGCCGGGAACCGCCGTCTTCGGCGGCCGCCAGCTCGCAGTCCCCGCCCCACCGTGCCGCACGGGCGGCCAGGTTGGCGAGCCCGCTCACCCGGCCCGGACCCGGGGGTGGGCCGGTTCCGTCGTCGCGCACCACCAGGCTCAGCCGCCGGCCGGCTCCGTCCACGGTGACCTCGACCGAACACGACGTCGCCCCGGCGTGGCGCGCCACGTTCGTCAGCGCCTCGCGCAGCGACGCGATCAGGTCGGACCGGACGGCGTCGGGCACCGCCGCGTCGAGCGGCCCGTCGAAGCCGACGCGCGGCTCGAAGCCCAGCGTGTCCCGCGCGTCGACGGCCACCCGCAGCAGCTCGGCGCGCAGGCTGCCCTGCGCCTGCGCGGGCGCCTGCAGCGAGAAGATGCTGTTGCGGATCTCGCGGATCGTGCCGTCCAGGTCCTGGGCGAACCCGGCGACGCGCCCCGCGACGGCCGAGTCGGCGATCAGCCGGCTGACGCCTTCGAGCCCGAGCCCGGTCGCGAACAGCCGCTGGATGACCAGGTCGTGCAGGTCGCGGGCGATCCGGTCGCGGTCCTCGAACACCGCCAGCTGCTGGCGCACCTCCTGCGCCCGGGAGAACTCGACGGCGAGCGCGGCGTGCCCGGCGAAGGTCTCGGCGAGCTGGACCTCGGCCTCGGTGAACGGGCTCTTGTCCCGGAACTTCGCGACGACGAGCACGCCCAGCGTCTCCTCGCCGACCAGCAGCGGCACCGAGATCGCCGAGTCGAGGTCCTTGATCATCGCCGGCATCGGCCCGGCGACGTCGCGCTGCTGCTCCTGCACGCGGTCGCCGTAGTCGCGCACGACGACCGGGCGGCGGGTGGTGAACGCGACCCCGGTCGCCGTCCCTTCGGTCGGCACGGTCAGCCCGGTGAGCCGGTCGGCGTCCTCCCCCGGCGGTTCGACGACGTCGAACACGAGCCGCCCCGGCCCGTCCGGGCGCGCGATCGCGCCGGCGGTGCCGCCGGCGACCACCCGCGCGCGTTCGGCGATGAGCCGGAGCGTGGCCCGCAGGTCCTGCGCGGCGAGCAGCGCGCGGGTGACGTCGTAGGAGGCTTCGAGCCAGCGTTCGCGGCGGCGCATCTGGTCGACGAGCAGGGCCTTGTCGACGGCCATCGCGGTCGCCGCGACGAGCGCGCCCAGCACCTCCCGCTCGCGGCGCCCGAACTCGCGGCCGGCGGCGGGTTCGATCTCGAAGCGGCCGAACGTCTTCGGGCCGGCCCGCACGGGCAGCTCGACCAGTCCGTTGCCCCCGGGCCTGCCGAACTCGGCGACGGCCTCTTCGGGGCCCGTCACCTCGACCCGGCCGTACCGGGCGCCGACCAGGTCGCGCACCGTCGCCACCGCGGTGCGCAGCACCGCCGGAACCTCCAGCTCCCGCGCGATCCCGGCCACCGCGGCCAGGATCGCCGGCATGCCGATTTCGTCCGCCACTTCCCGCCGACCCCACATGAGCCCGATCCCGGGGGTGTCCCCGGGCCGTCAAGGGTCCCACAGGCGACTGCCCGTGTCGGCCCAATCCGGTTCGTCCATCCGGTGGGTCGATCGGTGGGACGCCTTTGTTACTCGGTGTGGCAGGCGATGCGGTGACCGGTGATGGCCTCGACCGGGATCCGCAGGAACCGGCGGCCGGCCAGCGCCGGGCACGGGCACAGGCAGGCGATGTCGGCGCCGTCGACCGGCGACTCGGTGGCGCGCCCCAGCAGGCTCACGTACCAGCCGGCGCCGAGGTCGGCGGCGAAGTCGTCGGCTTCGAACGCCACCACGGCGTCGCGCGCGCCCGCGTAGAGAAGACTGCTCGTGGGGACGGCGAACACGACGGCTTCGTCGACGACGGTGAAGCGCACCGGCTGGACGGCCGGCATGGCCCGGTGGGTGAAGATCACCCGGCCCAGGCTCGCCGTCCCGAGCAGGGCGAGGCACTGCTGCCGATCGAGCAGCAGCCCGAAGCCCACGTCGTCCACCATCACGTCCCTGTGTTTCTCCTGTGAAATCCCCCGATGACCAGCGTGATCGCTGGGCCGGGGCAACCGGTAGGGCCGTTCGGCCCGGCCCCGCCGCGGCGGCCCGCCGGGCACACCGGCCGCTCCCGCGCCAGGGCCGGAAGACCCGGGCCGCGGCGGCCGCCCGGCCGGTGCGGCGGCCACGCGGCGTGACCTAGCGTCGTGACCGTCCGTCGCCGAAGAGAGGTGAACCCGATGCCGCCGCAGTCCGCCGCGGGCGAACCCGCACCCACGGCGACGTTCACCCTCGATCCGGAGCTGGTCCGGTCCGCGATGACCGGCAACCGCGCCGCGATCGCGAACGTGCTGCGCGCGCTGCGGCCCACGGTGTTCCGCTACTGCCTCGGCCGGCTCGGCACGTGGCAGGACGGGTCGTCGGACGCCGAGGACTGCGCGCAGGACGTCCTCCTGGCGGTCGTCGGCGCGCTGCCGGGCTACCGCTACGAGGCCGACAGCTTCCTGGCGTTCGTGTTCGGCATCGCGGCGCACAAGGTGTCCGACTTCCACCGCCGCCGGGCGCGCGACCGCACCAGCCCGGTGGCCGAGCCCCCGGCCGACCGCGGCACGGGCCCGGACCCGACGGGGGAAGAGGTCGAGCGCGCCGCGGGCCTGGACTGGTCGGCGGGGCTGCTCGACACGCTTCCGGCGCGGCAGCGGGAAATCCTGGTGCTGCGCATCATCCTGGGTCTCTCGGCCGAGGAGACGGCGGCGGCGGTCGGCCTCGGCAGCGCCGGCGCGGTCCGGGTGGCCCAGCACCGGGCGCTGACGACGTTGCGGCGCGGGTTGCTGGCGCAGAAGCGCGAAGCCTCCTGAGGACCCGCGGCCCGGAGCAGCCGCATCGAGGGACTTGGCCTCCTCCGATGCGGTGTTCCCGGCCCGCGCCGTGCGATCATGACCCGGTGCCTCCGCTGCTGATCGTCGTCGGCGGGCTGCCCGCCACCGGGAAGACCACCGTCGCCGCGGAACTGGCCCGCCGCACCGGTTTCTCCTTCCTGCGGGTCGACACCATCGAACAGGCCATCATCCGCACGACGTCCCTCACGCAGCCGCTCGGGCCGGTCGGGTACGTCGTCGCCCGGGAGGTCGCCGCCGACCTGCTCCGCACCGGCGTCAGCGTGATCGCCGAGTGCGTCAACCCCCTGGCCGTCACCCGCGACGCCTGGCGGGCCACCGGGCTCGGCCACGGCGCGCGGGTGCTCGAAACCGAGATCATCTGCTCCGACCCCGCCGAACACCGGCGCCGCGCGGAAGCCCGCGACACCGGCATCCCGGACCTCGTCGCCCCGGCCTGGCAGCAGATCGTGGACCGCGAGTACGAGCCGTGGACCCGCGACCGCCTCGTCGTCGACACCGCCCGGCTGCCGGTCGGCGAGGCGGTCGCGGTCATCGAAGCGGCGGCGCGACCTCGTCGTTGACGCTCTCCAGCCGCCGGCCGGTCGTGCGCGGACCGAGCACCGCGACGTCCACCGCGACCACCACCAGCGCACCGGCCACGACCAGGTACAGCGTCGGCGGGCCGTGCGAGTTCAGCAGCGGCACCAGCACGAACGGCATCGCACCGCTCGCCGGCCGCGAGAGCGAGTAGGTGCCGCTCGACGCGTTCCACGAGCGGCAGCGACAGCGCCGAGCCGACCGGCGAACAGCAGCGACTGCGAGAGGGCGCGGTCCCGGTCTCGCTGCGCTGACGTGAATGACTCATTCCTGTCGTCCGGCGACAGGAATGAGTCATTCACGTCGGTCCGGGCGGTCGGCCAGCAGCGGGAGCTTCGGGTCCCAGGTGGTGCCGTCGGCGGCGTCGCGGCGGCGGCGCGCGATGCCCGACAGTGCCTCCAGGACCACCCGGTTCGCCAGGAACGACGTGATCTCCGCCTGGTCGTACGGCTCTGGCGGATGTACTGCGGGCCGAACCGGGTCCCCGGGCGGTGCGAGGTCCCGCCGTCGAACGGCGCGCCGAGAATGACGACGTCGGCGCCGCGATAAGTGGCGGCGTCCGCCCAATCGCACCGCTGCACGCCCAGGAATGTGATGTCCGGGCCGAACTGGGTTCCGTACCGTGCCATGGGCACGGATTGTGCCGCGTCGCGCAACATTCGACCAGTGGGCATTCGGCAGGCCTCACCCAGGGATACGGATGCGGGTTCGGATCGGTTCAAAGTTTTTCGCCACATCCTCCGGAGCTGGACAACGCCCCGGTCAGCGGCCCAGGATGAGCCCACCCCCGAGTACGCCGGAGAGGGACACGCGCGGCGATCCAGCGTGATCCAGCTGCGGGCCGACGCGCCCGCGTTTTTCGCGTCCGCCATTCTTGGTCAATTCCCGCCGCCTTTTCGCGACCACGCACGACTACGCAAACGGAACCCCGGCCTGACGGTTCGTAATTGCCGAAAATACCTTCTTGCCCGGTGTCAAACCCCGGTGTAGCTTCCATCACGGAACGATAACCAGCCGGTTGACGGCGCGGCCACGGGCAGGTGGCGGCGCCCTCATCGATGTCGGGTCGGTGGACCGGCCGGGAATCGTTTCGTCCCGCCGACGCTGCTTCTGAATGTCTCAGTCTGGTGGGCACGAGCCTGGGCTCGGCCCGCCAGTGTCGCGCATTCCCGCCAGCCCGACACCCCCGGAGGATCCATCCATGTCCCGCACCCAAGGGCGCCATCGCATTTCCCGCAGAACGAAGATCGCGACCGGCGGCATCGCCCTCGCGCTCGCGGTCGGCGGCATCGTCGTCGCGACGACCACCGGCAACACCGGTGAAGCGAGCGCCGACGAGGCGAACCCCGCCTTCTTCGTCGACATCCTCAAGGTGCAGCCGAACCAGTTCGACCCGCGCCCGGTCTACGGCGCGTCGACCGGCACCTTCACCGTCGACTGCGGCCGCAACGAAAACCAGCACTTCAACCCCGACAACTTCATCGCCCAGCCCGGCGTCCGCAACGGCGCCCAGCACCTGCACGACTACGTCGGCAACCTCTCGACGAACGCCGACTCCAACAACAAGAGCCTCGTCAAGGCCGGCACCACCTGCCGCAACGGCGACAAGTCCGCCTACTTCTGGCCCGTCGTGCGCATCGACACCGGCGAAGAAGAGAAGAACGAGCCCGCCAAGGCGCCGGACGGCGACCGCGCGCAGGCCGACCAGGAGGCCAAGACCGTCCAGGTCGCGTGCCCCGACGTCGCCAGCAAGCTCACCGACGTCCCCGACCAGGCCATGGCCGAGGTCGGCGACAACCTCGACCAGCTCGACACGCAGACCGACGAGGCCAACCAGCGCATCGCGCAGACGCAGGGCCAAGGCGGCGCGAACTTCGTGCAGAACGCCATCCTGAACCCGCTGAAGGACCGGCGGGCCGCGATCCTCGACCGGATCGCCACCATCATCGCCCGGTTCGCGCCGAAGCCGAAGGACCTCGGTGGCCTCGCGCCGTGCGCGCCGAAGCCGGGCAAGGACACCGGGACGCCCACCCCGCCGCCGAGCAGCACCGCGGGTGGCGCGTTGCCCGGGCAGGACGAGAACAACGAGCTTCCGGGCAACGACGGCAAGATCCTGCGCCCGCAGAAGGTGCAGATCACCTTCCGCGGCAGCCCGGTCGGCAAGGTCGTGGCGATGCCGAAGTTCCTGCGGGTGCTCTACGGCGACGCGAAGGTCTCGACCAACGGGCCGGCCAACGCCCGCGCGAGCTGGACGTGCACCGGATTCGAGAACCGCGTCACGGACAAGTACCCGATCTGCCCGCAGAACAGCAAGGTCAAGCGGATCCACACGTTCCCGAGCTGCTGGGACGGGAAGAACACCGACAGCGCCAACCACCGCACGCACATCGTGTTCCCGGACCGGTCCGGCCAGTGCGCCAAGGGGTTCAAGGCCGTTCCGCAGCTGCAGATCTCGCTGACCTACGACATCCCGCACGACATCCAGGTCAAGAAGCAGTACAAAGTGGACGCTTTCCCGCAGGAGAAGCACAACCCGTTCTCCGACCACGACGACTTCGCCAACGTGATGTCGCAGCGGATCATGAACGGGCTGGTCAACTGCGTGAACCGCGGCAAGACCTGCCGGGCCTGACTCCCCCGCCGAAAGCCGGCGGCGCAGTGTGCACTGCGCCGCCGGCTTTTGCGGCAGGATGGCCGCCATGGTCACCGGTGACGAGGTCCGCGCGTTCGCCCTGACGCTCCCCCGCGCGTACGAGGCGTTCGTGCGTGACCGGGCCAAGTTCCGCGTCGGGCAGATCGTGTTCGTCGCGCTGTCGCGGGACGAGACCGTGATGGGGTTCGGTTACCCCCGCGACCAGCGGGAAGCGCTGGTCGCGGGCGAGCCGGAGAAGTTCCTGATGCCGGAGCCGTCCGACCTGCGCTACCAGTGGGTCCGCTGCCGGCTCGCGACGATCGACGCGGACGAGATGCGTGAGCTCGTCCTGGACGCGTGGCGGATGTGCGTGCCGAAGAAGGTCTGGGCCGCCTACGCGGAGGCGCACTCGCTCTGAGCGAGGGTGTCCTCGGTCAGCCCGCGAAGCCCGGCCACGACGCCGAACGCCAGCACGGCCATCACCACGAAGACCAAGCGCAGCCCGAACGCCTGGGCGATCGCCCCGCCGGCCAGGGCGCCGAGCGACTTGGTGCCCCACGCGACGAGCCGGTAGCTGCTGTTCAGCCGGCCCAGGAGCCGATCCGGGGTGAGCCGCTGGCGCAGGGACACCATCACGACGTTCGACACCAGGACGCCCGCCCCGCCGACGAAGAACCCCGCGCCGGCGGCGTACGGGTTCGCGGTCACCGCGAGCACGCCGACCGAGAGACCGCCGGTCAGCCAGGAGATCCAGAGCGCGCGGACGCGGCCGCACCGGCGTTCCACCACTTCGGCGACCAGCGACCCGGTCAGCCCGCCCGCCGCGCTCGTGGCCATCAGCAGCCCGAACGCCGGCGCGGACAGGCCCATCGCCGATCCGGGACCCACCGCGTAGAGCACGAGGACGGCGAAGGTCGCGCCGGTGGCGAAGTTGAACGTGCCGACCATCACCGAGAACGTCCGCAACACCTTGTGGTGCACCAGGAAGCGCAGACCCTCGGCGATGTCCGTGCGCAGCTTGGTCGGCTTCTCCCGCGGGATCCGGTACTCACCGCGCACGAGCAGCAGTGCCGCGACGGCCACCGCCCACAGCGCCACCGGCGTGACGAGCGCGGCGACGACACCGGCCGCGGCCAGCACTCCGGCGAGCGGCGGACCGGCGAACTCGTTGGCCGTCTGCTCGGCGGCGAACATCCGGCCGTTGGCGCGGGCCAGCAAGTCCCGCCCGACGACCTGCGGGACGATCGACTGCGCGGCGGTGTCGTAGATCGTCTCGGCGCACCCGACACCCACGGCCGCGACGTACAGCGCCCAGATCGATCCCCCGCCGGAGACGGTCAGCAGCGTGACGGCGGCGAGGAGCCCGCCGCGCACGAGGTTGGCGGCGAGCATCGCGCGACGGCGGTCGAGCCGGTCGACCAGCGCGCCGGCGGGCAGCGCGAGCACCAGCCACGGCAGGCTGAAGGCGAAGGCGAGCCCCGCGATGAGCGCCGGCTCGCGGGTGTAGCCGACCGCGATCAGGGGCAGGGCGACCTTGAGGACGCCGTCGGCGAGGCTGGACAGGCCGGCGGCGGACCACAGCCGCCAGAACGTGGGGTTCATGGATGGAGGATTTCACATCGATGGGGTTTTCTCCATCGATGTGACTCGATTCCATCGATGGACTACGCTCCGCTCATGACGGAACCCCGCCGCCGACGTCCGGCGACGCCGGAGGAGGCCAAGGCCCTCGGCCACCCGCTGCGGCTGCGCATCATGCGGATGTGCCTGGTCGAGGAGCTGACGAACAAGCAGCTGGCCGATCGTCTCGACCGCGACCCCGGGACGGTCCTGCACCACGTGCGCCAGCTGGTGTCGGCGGGTCTGCTGGCACCGGCCCCGGTCCGCACGGGCGCGAGCGGGGCGCTGGAGAAGCCGTACAAGGCCGACAACGAGACGTGGTGGCTGGACGGCCCGCTGGCCGACGCCGACGCCGAGACGCGGTTCGCGCCGATCGAGATCTTCCAGGAGGAGATCCGGGCGGCGGGGCCGGAGTCGGTGGCGGTGCACGAGAAGTTCCTGCTGCACCTGTCCCCCGACGAGGTCGAGGAGCTGGACCGGCGGATCCTGGCGGTGCTGGACGAGTACGTGGCCACCGACCACGAACGCCTCGACCGCCCGGCTCTGGGCGGGATCTTCGTGCTGCACCACGTCAAGCGCGAGGCCCCGGGCCCGGACGAACGACGTGAATGACTCATTCCTGTCGTCGGACGAGAGGAATGAGTCATTCACGTCGTTCCCGGGCCCGGCACGCCGCGCGGCCCCTGCCCGGGGGAGGTGGGCAGGGGCCGCGTCACGCTCGCCCGGCCGGGGATGGTGGCCGGGGTTCACGCGGCCGAAGGTGGACCTCACCATCGGCTCGTCGAGCGGAATACCGCTTCACCCACGCGGCGAAGCGGTCTCCGGTTCGCTGTCCGACGCGGTTCCCGCCCACCCCCAGGGCGGCGGGACCCGCGCCCGCTCAGCGCGTCAGTGGTTCACCTTGAACCACGGCTGCGACCAGCCGAGGTAGGTCTGGCCCCACTTGCTCTTGATCTGCGCGATCGTCGTCTCGGTGTAGCTGCCGTAGCCGTTGATGTCGTTCGACAGGAACTTGCCGTCGCCGATCGAGATCATCGTGTGCCCGGCGCCGCTGCTCTTGAAGAAGGCGAGCCCGCCGGCCGGGACCTGGTAGTCGCCGGGGTGCTTGAACGAGGCCGGGATCTGGGTCCAGTGGATGTAGGCCGTCTCCGAGCCCGAGGCGGTCCAGCCGTAGTTCTGCGCGTTGATCCGGTCGCACCAGCCCTCGTAGGAGTCGAGGTCGTTGGTGTGGACCCGGGTCTTGGCGTAGGCGACCGCCTGCGCGCAGGTCTTCGGGTTGCCGGTGCCCGCGGTGGTGCACGTCAGGGTCGAGCCCGCGCAGTCCGGGGCGACCCGGCCGTCCGAGCCGGTGTAGACGTACGCGTCGCTGACGTAGCCGTCGCCCACCTTGTCCCAGATGTCCGACGTGCCGTACTTGCCGTCGACGGTCGATCCGTTGGTCTGGCAGGAGATGGTGACCGCGGTACCGTCGGCGATGGTGCCGACCGGGCTCCCGCTGGTGCTCGGCGTGGCCCGCACGGTCAGCGCGATGCCCGAGTCGGTGTGCACCGTGCCCGTGGCCGCCAGGGCCGGGGTGGCGCCGGCGAGCACGATCGCCGCGGCGATGCCGGCCACGCCGGCCACCCGCTTCCCGATCCGAATTCTCATTTGTCCGTCCCTCCAGGATTCGTGGTGGGGACAGCATGGCGACCGCCGGTACAAGGCCCGTACAAAACCGCGAACGCCTCCTGAAGATGCGGCAAAAAGGACGAAGCCCCGCCGGAACTCCCGGCGGGGCTTCGGCGAAACCGGCTCAGGCCAGGTACTCCGCCGCCGCGCGAAGGCTGACATAGGAGCCGCTGAACGTGTCGATCCGCGGGCCGTCACCGTCCGCGGGTCCCGGCACGCCGGTCTCCACCCGGATATAGTCCACAGTGGACAACGCGGCCAGCAGCGCGCGCACGCGCGGGTGCCGGTGCGCCTCCCGGGTCACCACGACGACGCTGCGGAAGTCCCGGGCCGCTTCGAGCACCACGTCCGCGTCGTCGGGGGTCGCGGTGAGCGTCCGCGTGCCCGGCACCAGCTCGGCCAGGTGGGCACCGAGGCCCCACGGCATCGGGCCGGCCGCGATGGTCGGCTCGGTCTGCACGTCCACCACCAGCGGCGGCCCGTCCAGCCGCACGTCACCCCGGACGCGCAGTGCCTTGCGAGCCGCCTCGAGGCCGAGCCGCCGGTCGACCGGGCCGACCTTCGCCGGAGCCGGGTCGGTACCCAGCGCCGCCGTCCGCGCGGCCGCCTCGGCGAGCCGTTCCCGGGGCAGCTCCCCCGCCGCGACCGCGGCCACGACCGCCTCGACGCACGCGTCCAGGTGCTCGGCCTCGAACGCCGCGCCGCCGAGGCAGAGCGCGTCCGCGCCCGCGGCCAGGGCCCGCACGGCCGAGCGGCCGAGGCCGTCGTGCTTGCCGTACGCGCCCGAAACCGCACCCATCTCCAGGGCGTCGGTGATCACCGCGCCGGTGAAGCCGAGCTCGCCGCGCAGGACGTCGGTGAGCGCCGTCCGGTTGAGCGTCGCCGGCTCGTCGCCCCAGGCCCGCACGACCAGGTGGCCCGACATCACCGAACGCACCCCGGCCCGGATCGCCGCGGCGAACGGGACCAGCTCGATAGCGCGCAGTGTTTCTGGCGTGCGCGGCAGCACCGGCAGCGCCACGTGGGAGTCCTCGGTGGCCGCGCCGTGGCCCGGGAAGTGCTTCGCGCACGCCGCGACGCCGTACTTCTGGAGGCCGGTCACGTAGGCCGCGACGTGCGGTGACGCCTTCGCCGGGTCGGACCCGAACGCCCGGACGCCGATGATCGGGTCCTCGGCCGCCAGGGTCAGGTCCGCACACGGCGCCAGGTTCAGCGTGACGCCGCAGGCCGCCAGCCGTTCGCCGAGCGCGGCGGCGACCGCCGTGGTCAGCTCCGGGTCGTCGGCCGCGCCGAGGGCCAGCGGGCCGGGCACGAACGACCCGGTGTTGACGTCGAGGCGGGTGACGTCGCCGCCCTCCTCGTCGATCCCGACCACGACGCCGTCCCGCTCGCCCCGCAGCTGCGCGGTGAGCGCGGCGACCTGCTCGTCGTCGACGACGTTGCGTCCGAAGAGCACCACCCCGCCCAGCCCGCCGGCCACGCGCCGGCGCAGCCAGTCCGGTGCGGTGGTCCCGGCGAACCCGGGCAGGAGAACGGCCTCGGCGAGCTGTGCTGCATCCGAAGACAACGGCTACCCCTTCACGGCGCCGGCGGTCGCGCCGGACACGAGCTTGCGTTGCACGAGCAGGAAGAACACCAGCGCCGGGATCGCGTAGATGACCGACGCGGCCATGACGCCGCCCCAGTCGGTGGCGAACGCCGTGCGGAAGGACGCCAGCCACACCGGCAGCGTCTCCTTCGGCTTGTCCTGGATGAACACCAGCGCGAACAGGTACTCGTTCCACGCCGTGATGAAGCTGAACACCGACGTCGTGACCAGCCCGGGCCCGAGCAGCGGCAGCGTCACCCGGCGGAACGCGCCGGTCTGGCTGCAGCCGTCGATCATCGCGGCCTCTTCCAGCTCGTACGGGATCCCGTTGACGAAGCCGTAGAGCATCCAGACCGTGAACGGCAGCGTGGTCGCGAAGTAGATCAGCAGCAGCGACGGCAGCGTGTTCAGCAGCCCGGCGTCCCGCATCAGCAGGAACAGCGGGATGAACAGCGCCGACACCGGGGCCAGCTGCGCCACCATGACCAGCACCAGGAAGCCCTTGCGGCCGGTGAAGCGCAGCCGCGACAGCGGGATCGCCGCCAGGGTTCCGGCGACCAGCGCGCACAGCACCGAGCCGACCGTGACGATCAGGCTGTTCATCAGGTAGACCGGGAAGTTGTCCTTGCCCAGCGCCGTGGCGAAGTTGCCGAACGAGATCGACGTCGGGATCAGGTCGTACTTCGGCGAGAGGATCTCGCCGGGCGTGCGCAGCGACGTGACGAACATCCAGTACGTCGGGAAGACGATCGCCAGCGCGACGAGCACGCCGACCACCGAGAGCACGATCCGCTGTGGCAGCGATTTCCTCACGACAGATCACCTTCCCGGGTCCGGGTGAGCAGCTGGATGTACCGGCCCGTGATGAGCGCGAGCACGATCAGCATCAGGGTCGCGATCGCGCCCGCCGCGCCGAAGTGGTTGCCCGCGATGCCCTTGAGGTACAGGACCACGGCCAGCGTGGTGCTCTCGCCGTCGGGACCGCCCTCGCGGATCGCCCAGATCTGGGCGAACGCGTTGAAGTCCCACAGCACCGACAGGAACGTCACCATCGTGGTGATCGGCCGGATGGCGGGCCAGGTGACCGCGCGGAACGTCTGCCACGCGCTGGCGCCGTCGATGCCTGCGGCCTCGTACTGCTCGCGCGAGACGCCGATGATGCCCGCGTACAGCGAGAACGTCACGAACGGCACGGCCTGCCACACGATGAGCAGCCCGATCACCGACAGCGTGCTGGCGCCGCTGGAGAACCACGAGAAGCCGATGAAGCCGTGGAACCCGAGCCGGTCGAGGGTCTTGTTGAGGATCCCGTACTGCTCGTCGAAGATCCACTGGAACACCGTGGTCGTGGCGATCACCGGCGTCGCCCAGGCCAGCACCAGCGTCACCTGCACGATGATCCGCACGACCGGGCCGAGGTGGCGCATGAGCACCGCCAGCAGCAGGCCGCCGAGGATGGTGGCGGCCACGATGGCGGCGGTGAAGACCAGGGTCCGGAAGGTGATCGTCCAGAACTCCGGGTCCGAGAGCGTGTTCGTGTAGTTGTCGAACCCGATCCAGATGGTCTTGCCGGAGACGAGCTGGCCGATGTCGAGCTTGCGGAAGCTGATCGCGAGCACCTGGACCAGCGGCCAGGCGAGCAGGACGAGGATCGCGGCGAGGGCGGGGAGGAGGAGCAGGTACGGGAGCACCCGGTCGCCGAACCGGCCCCGCCTGCGCCTCTTGACCCCCGCGTCGCGCGGCGATGCCGGCGGGGTCGCCCCCGCCGGCATCGTCACATTCGCGGTCGCTGTCATCCGCCGATGAGCTTGTTCAGCGCTGCGTTGGCGTCGGCGGTCGCCTGGTCGAGCGTCTTCTTGCCGGTCAGGTACGCGGTCAGCATGTCCTTGACCGGGTTCTGGCCGGACTCCACGTCACCCCACTTCGGGCTGGCCGGCACGGCCTTGCCGTTGGCGGAGGCCTTCGCCATCACGCTGCCCATCGGGTCCTTGTCCAGGCCGGTGAGGTCGGTCCACGTGCCGGGCACGACGCCGGCGGCGGCGAGCTGGCCCTGGTACTTCGCGCTGGAGAGCAGCTTGATGTACTCCTTGGCCGCGGCCACGTTCTTGCTGTTGGCCGGGATGGCCAGGTTGGAGCCGCCCAGGAAGACCGGGGCGCTCTGGCCGGCGGTCTTGCTCGGGATCGCGAACGCGCCGGTCTTGGCGGTCAGGCTCGGGTCCGTCTTCGCCGCGGTCGCGACCTCCCACGGGAGGCCGATCATCATGGCCACCTTGCCGGCGCCGTACACGGTCGCCTGCTGCGGCTTGGCCTCGTCCGCGTCCTTCGGCGCCTTGGTGCCGGAGGTGTCGACGAGCTTCTTGTAGAAGTCGAGGCCGGCCTTCGCGCCGGCGCTGTCCAGCGTCGCCTTGTAGTTCTTGCCGTCGGCCTGGGCGATGTCACCGCCGTTGTCCCAGATGAACGACAGCAGCGCGTACCAGTTCTGGCCCGGCATGTAGAGCGCCTGGAAGTCGGGGTCGGAGCCGAACTTCGTCTTCAGCTTGCCGATCGCGTCGATCCACTCGTCGTTCGACGTCGGCGTCTTGGTGATGCCGGCCTGCTCGAACATGTCCTTGCGGTAGATGACCTCGCGGTTGGCCGCGTAGAACGGCACGCCGTAGACCTTGCCGTCGTAGGTACCCGAGTCGGCGAGGCCCTTCAGCCACTGCGCGCCGTTGAAGCTGTCCTTGTCGCCGGTCAGGTCGGTCAGCACGCCCTCCTGCGCGGCGAACGCCGCCGTCTGGGTGTTGCCGATCTCGATCACGTCGGGCGGGGTACCGCCGGCCAGCGCGGTGGTCAGCTTCTGCTGGATGCCGTCCCACTGCTGGATTTCGTACTTGACCTTGACCCCGGGGTGCGCGGTCTCGAACTCCTTGTTGAGCGCGTCGGTCAGGGTGGTCGGCGCGGACCCGGTCATCAGCCAGACCGTGACGGTGCCGCTGAGCGGCGCGTTCCCGCTCGACGAGGCCGCGGTGTCCGAGCCGCTGGAACCCGCGCAGCCGGCGGTCGCGAGGGTCAGTGCGGCGGCGCCCGCCGCCAGCTTGAGCCAGCGTTTCACTCGATGCCGTCCTTTCGATGCCCGGCCGGACCGCGGCCGGACTCCCCAAATGGTGTAGACCAATGTTGGGGTTAGAGTGGTACGTACCACAGGCGCTGTCAAGGCGGTTGCCGGAACGTTGTAAACGCACCGGGGAGTCTGACGCGGTGTAGTCGCCCGGTCACCGGCACCGGCCCGACCTGCGGTGGAAGTCGTCCGAATAGGAGGGTGTCCGGAACGTTTTTCACCGGTGGGCGCGCGGAATCCTGCGCGCGACCACCCGGACGGCGCAACGAAAACCGTCCCGGGAAAAGACTTCCCGGGACGGCGGCCGGCGAGCGGATCACTCGGGCGGAGGTTTTCGCTGGTGGCACGGCGCGTCGCGCGCCGTGCGGGGTTCACGCGGCGCGGGCGGCCTTCCCTTCGAGGGTGTCGAAGTGACGCAGCATCCGCGCCGGGTCCGGCTCGACGCCGGTGAACAGCCGGAACGACTCGGCGGCCTGCAGCACGACCATGCCGCCGCCGTGCAGCACGCGGCAGCCGCGGGCCCGGGCGCCGGCCAGCAGCGCGGTCTCCAGCGGCCGGTAGACGATGTCGGCGACCCACAGCTCCGGCCGCAGCAGCTCCATCGGCACCGGCGAGCCGGGATGGGCGGCCATCCCGGTCGGCGTGGCGTGCACCAGGCCGTCGGCGCGCTGGACGGCCTCGAGGTCTCCGGTCTGCGCGCGGCCCGCGCCGAAGCGACGGCGCAGGGCGTCCACCAGCTTCGCGCTCCGCTCCCCGTCGACGTCGTGGATGGTGAGCCGTCCGGTGCCCAGCGACAGGAGCGCGTGCGCGACGGCCGCGCCCGCCCCGCCGGCGCCGAGCAGGACGACGTCGTCCATCCGGACGTCCGGCAGGCCGCGCGTGAGGCTGCACGCGAAGCCGGTCGCGTCGGTGTTGTGCCCGATCGCGCGGCCGCCGTCGAAGACCACGGTGTTGACCGCGCCGAGCGCGGCGGCCTCCGGCGAGAGCTCGTCGAGGTGCGGGAGCACGGCCTGCTTGGCCGGATGAGTGACGTTGAGGCCGTCGAAGCCGGTCGCCCGGGCCGCGGCGACGACGTCGGCGACCGGGCGGCGCAGCACGTCGAGGTCCAGCAGGCGATAGACGTAGCGGAGGCCGAGCTCGTCGGCCTCCCGCTCGTGCAGCGCCGGGCTGGCGGACGGCCCGATGCCCGAGCCGACGAGTCCGATCAGGTAGCTGGTCACGCCACGTCCTCCCGATTTATGTACGAACTAGTACGTTCACTTTAGCCCGGTGCTCGCCCCCGGCGGAAGGGCTGGACGAACCGCCGTTTGCCGTGAAGGACTCCTTACCGGCTCTTATGGCCGGGAAGGAGTCCTTCACGGCTTTCACGAGCGCGGAGCCCGCCGGTGATCGACTTCCCGTCCCCCCTTGACACCTCGGGTCCCGTCTCGCACTCTTTGTTAACTAACTAGCCCGTACATTGCTTCCGCCGACTCTGAGCAACGAAGCACGGACGTCAGGAGCTCATCCCGTGACCGGATCGATGCCCCGCAAGGCGGCGCTGGCCGCCTGGATCGGCAGCGCGCTCGAGTACTACGACTTCTTCATCTACGGCACCGCCGCCGCGCTGGTGTTCAACAAGGTCTTCTTCCCCGCCTCCTCCCCCGCGACCGGCACCCTGCTGGCCCTGGCCACCTTCGGGGTCGGCTACCTCGCCCGGCCGGTCGGGGCGTTCGTCCTCGGCCACGTCGGCGACCGCTTCGGCCGCAAGCGCGTCCTCGTCTTCACGCTGCTGCTGATGGGCGTCGCGACGTTCGCCGTCGGCTGCCTGCCGACGTACGGGACCGTGGGCGTGCTCGCGCCGATCCTGCTGGTCCTCTTGCGGCTGCTGCAGGGACTTTCCGCGTCCGGTGAGCAGGCGGGCGCGAACTCGATGTCGCTCGAACACGCCCCGGAACGGCGGCGCGCGTACTTCACCAGCTTCACCCTCAGCGGCACCCAGGCCGGCCAGATCCTGGCCACCGCGATCTTCCTCCCGGTCGCGGCGCTCCCCCAGGACCAGCTGCTGACGTGGGGCTGGCGGGTGCCGTTCTGGTGCAGCGCGGCGGTCGTGGTCGTCGGGTTCGTCATCCGCCGCAAGCTCGACGAGACACCGGTGTTCGAACGCACCGAGGTCGCGAAGCTGCCGGTCGCCGTCCTCTTCCGGGACCACTGGGCGGACGTGCTGCGCGTGGTCGTCGCGGCGACGATCGCGTCGGTGAGCACGATCTTCACGGTGTACGCGCTCAGCTACGCGGTCAACACGATCGGCCTGGCCCGCACGCCGATGCTCTGGGTCGGGGTGCTGGCCAACGTCGTGGCGCTGGCGGCGATCCCGCTGCTCGCCGGGCTCGCCGACCGGGTCGGGCGCAAGCCGGTGTTCATCACCGGGTGCCTGCTCTGCGGCGTCCTGATCTTCCCCTACCTGTGGTCGATTTCGATCGGCTCGTACGCCCTGCTGTTCGTGCTCGGCATCGTGCTGTTCGGGGTGGCGTACTCCGGGGTGAACGGGGTCTGGCCGTCGCTGTACGGCGAGATGTTCACCGCCCGGGTGCGGCTCTCGGGCATGGCGATCGGCACCCAGATCGGCTTCGCGGTGGCGGGGTTCGCGCCGAGCGTGGTGGCGGCGATCGGCTCGGCCAAGGAGGACTGGCTGGGCGTCGCGATCTTCACCGCGGCGGTGTGCGTGGTGACGGCGGCCGCCGCGGCGACGGCGCGGGAGACCCACCGCGTCCCGACCGCGGAGCTGGGCCGCAAGAAGCCGGCGATGTCGTCACCGTCCACTGTGGTCGCTTCCACTGTGGACAGCTGACGGCCGGCGCGGGCGCGCCCGTTTCCGGCGCGCGCCGGCAGAGTCCGCGCGGTCCTACCGCGATGAAGTGAATGACCCATTCACTTCATCCGACGACATGAATGACTCATTCATGTCGTCGGACCAGCCACCGCACCCCCGCTCGCCAGGGTCTCGCTGTCGACGAACGTGCCGGCGCGCGAGCCGGCGCCGGACACCAGGTCCCGCGCGCCTCGCGCCGGAGCCACGCGTGCCGGCACCTTCGAGCGTCGCTGTTCCCCGCTGCCCCATCGCCCTCCCACCGGAAGACATGCCACGAACGGGTGAACCAGTCCGCTTTCGGGCGACGATCATCGCCCCTGGACCGACTGGGTGCGTAAGCCAGTTCGGCTCCAGGGCACCGGGAGAACGATGAAGTCTGCATGGCAGGTCCGCGCGGGAAGACACGGCGAGCGCGACCAGGAGTCCCTCGCCGAAGGTCTCGCGATCGCCGGCTGGGGCGGCGTTCCCGCGCTCGGCCGGTTCGACACCCGGGAAGCGCTGAAGGCGGGGCTGCGGGAGTGCTACCCGCAACGGTCCACCTACGTGATCGGGAACTGGGCGGGGCAGCTGTGGCGTTTCTACCGGGAGATGAACGAAGGCGACCTCGTCGTCATGCCGCTCAAGAACGTGCGGCAGTTCGCCATCGGGGAGGTCACCGGGGCGTACCACTACCGTCCCGGCGCGAGCCCGGACTGCCGGCACGCCCGGCCGGTCCGGTGGCTTCGGCGGGACATCGACCCCGGTGAGTTCGGCGCCGACCTGCGCGGCAGTCTCGGTTCGCTGCTCACCGTCTGCCGGCTGAGCCGGCACGAAGCCGCCCGGCGGATCGGAGAAGTCGCGGCCGGACGGCCGGACCCGGGCTGGCGGCACGCCTCGGCGAACCTCGACCCCGACGCGACCCGGGCCGACCTGTGGGAAGCCGTCGAGAGCGGTGCGGTGCCCGTCCAGCTGACCGTCCGGAACCTGCTGTCCCTGTGGGGTTACCGGCGGCGCACCGCGACCTCCCAGGTGACCGTGCACTCCGAGCTGGCCGAGCACGGGGTCACGACCAGGCCACCGTTCACCACGGTCCGGATGGACACGGCCGTCGAGCTGGTCCCGATCGCCGTCGAGCCGGGCGCGACCGACTCGGAGCCCGACTCACCCGAGGCCGAGCCTGGGGACGACCTGCCCGCCAAGTGGATGGTGCGCGCGATCCTGCCGGAGAAACCGGCCATCGAGACCATCACCGCCGGCGAGCCGCTCGCCGCCGCGGTGACCCTGATGCTGGCCAAGGACTACTCGCAGCTGGCCGTGACCGATGACGACGGATTCTACGCCGGCGCCGTCAGCTGGGAATCCATCGGCCGGGCCCGCCTGGCGAAGCCCGAGCCGACGTTGCGGGACGCCACCACCCAGGTCCGCGTCATCGACTTCGACGACGAGCTGTTCGGGCAGATCGACGAGATCTGCAGCCGGGGTTACGTGTTCGTCCGGGGAGGGGACCGCCGGACGCTCGTCGGCATCGTGACCGCCAACGACCTCGCCCGCCAGTTCGGCATGCTCGCCCGGCCGTTCTCCCTGCTGGAGGAGGCGGAGCTGCGGCTTCGCCGCCAAACCAAGCGCTGCGTACCCGAGGACCTGCTCGACAAGGTCGCGCCCCAGTGGGCGAACGGGAATCCGACGTTCGGCGGCTACGTGCGCCTCTTCGAGGATCTGCACCACTTCGACATGCTGAAGTGGCCGCTCGACCACGGGGCGTTCCTCGACCTGCTCAAAGAGGCGCGCCGGATCAGGAACGACCTCATGCACTTCTCCGGCGACGAGGTCCCGAAGCAGGACCTCGCCGCCATCGAAGGGTTCTGCGCGACCATCAAGGCCGTCGATCAGTCCTCGCGCTGAACCGGTCAGGGCTTGGGTGCCGCCTCCGGCGCCTTCACCCGTTCCAGCAGCAGCTGAGCCACGTCACGGACGTCGACGTTCTCCGCCTTCTGCTCACTCTGGCGCTGGACCAGGCCGTCCGTCAGCATCACCCGGCAGAACGGGCAGCCCGTCACGATCGTCTCCGCGTCGGTCGCGATCGCTTCGTCCACGCGCTCCAGGTTGATGCGCTTGCCGATCTGCTCTTCCATCCACATCCGCGCGCCACCAGCGCCGCAGCACAGGGCCCGGTCCGCGTGGCGGGGCATCTCCTCGAGAGTTGCTCCCGTCGCGCCGACCAGCTCGCGAGGCGGCGTGTAGACCTTGTTGTGGCGCCCGAGGTAGCACGGGTCGTGGTAGGTCACCTTCGGGCCGTCCTCGACCGTCTTCACCGGCGTCAGCCGGCCACCACGCACCAAGCGGTTGAGCAGCTGCGTGTGGTGCACGACCTCGTAGTGCCCGTCCAGGTCCGGGTACTCGCGGCCCAGCGTGTTGAGGCAGTGCGGGCACGTCGTGACGATCTTGCGCAGCCGCGGCTCGCGGCCCTCGAACACGGCGTTGAGCGTCTCCGCCGTCTGCTGCGCCATCATCTGGAACAGGAACTCGTTGCCCGCGCGCCGCGCCGGGTCGCCGGTGCACGACTCCTCCTTGCCGAGCACGACGTACTTCACGCCGGCGATGTGCAGCAGCTCGGCCGTGGCGCGGACCGTCTTGCGCGCCTGGTCGTCGAACGCGCCCGCGCAGCCGACCCAGTAGACGTATTCGACGTCTTCCGCGAGCTCGCCGTCGAACACCGGGACGTCGAAGCCGAGGTCCTTCGTCCAGGCCAGGCGCTCGGAGTTGTTCTGGCCCCAGGGGTTGCCCTTGGTCTCCAGGTTCTTGAACAGCCCGCCCAGCTCGGTCGGGAACGCCGATTCGATCATCACCTGGTAGCGGCGCATGTCGACGATGTGGTCGACGTGCTCGATGTCCACCGGGCACTGCTCGACGCACGCCCCGCAGGTGGTGCACGACCAGAGGACGTCCGGGTCGATGACGCCGTTGTCGGCTTCCGTCCCCACCAGCGGACGTGCGTCCTCGTGCTCCTTGCCGCTGAGGATGTAGGGCGCCTCTTCGAACATGTTGTCGCGCAGGCTCATGATGAGCAGCTTGGGCGACAACGGCTTCCCGGTGTTCCACGCCGGGCACTGCGACTGGCAGCGGCCGCACTCGGTGCACGTGGAGAAGTCCAGCATGCCCTTCCACGTGAAGTCGCCGATCTTGCCGCGGCCGAACGTGTCGTCCTCGCCCGGGTCTTCGAAGTCGATGGGCTTGCCGGCGGACTCCATCGGCAGCAGCGGGCCGAGCGCGTCCGGCAGCCGCTTCGCCGAGACGTTGATCGGCGCCACGAAGATGTGCAGGTGCTTGGAGTAGAGCACGATCGACAGGAACACCAGCATGACGCCGATGTGCAGCAGCAGGCCGACCGTCTCGAGCACCTCCGTCGCCGAGTGCCCGAGCGGCTCCAGGAGGTTGCCGACGCCGAGCGAGACGTACGCGCCCGAGTCGTACGGGAAGTTGCCGGACGCCGAAGACGCGCCCCGGTACAGGAACATCGTCCAGACGACGTTGAAGATCATGGCGAGGATCAGCCACGCGCCGCCGGTGTGCGAGCCGAAGAAGCGCGACGCGCGGTCCTTGCGCGCGGGCGCCTGCCGGATCCGGATCACCGTGAACACGCCCAGCGAGACGGCCACCATGACGGCGATGAAGTCCTGCAGGAAGCCGAGCACCGCCCAGTGGCCGATCCACGGGATCGCGAACCGCTCGTCGAAGAGCGCGCCGTACGCCTCGAGGTACACCGAAGCGAGGATCACGAAGCCCCAGAACGTGAAGAAGTGCGCCAGGCCGGGCACCGACCACTTCAGGAGCTTGCGCTGGCCGAACACCTCCCGCACCTGCGCGAACACGCGGGCGCCCAGGTCGTCCGACCGCTTGGTGTCGGGCTGGCCGGCCTTGATCAGCCGGTACAGGAACGCCACCCGCTTCCCGGCGACGGCGAGGCCGACGACGGTCATGAGCAGGCCGAGGATGAGACGAACGAGCACGAGTCCTCCGTGACGTGCTGGAAGGAACGGCTCAGTGCGAGCCGGTGTAGTAGCGGCATGCCTTGCACGCGTACCGCATCTTCGCGACCCGCCAGTGTTTCCGGTACAGATCGAGGTCGGGCGACCGGCGGACGCCGAGGCGCTGGTAGCGCCCCGGACGGCGGCGGCCGGTTTCGTACTGCTCGGTCGCGCGGCCGAGGTGGGCGCGCCGCAGCACGCACCCCCGCGTCCGGCAGCGGCCGAGCGCGCCGCGGCAGAACCGGTGCAGCAGCACCAGTTCCCCGGTGACTTCTTCGACCACGCCGTGGCCGGGGTGGTCGCCCGGCCCGGTGAGCCGGACCGGCAGGCCGCAGTACCCGCACTTGAGGGTGCAGGAGAGGCAGCCGGCGATGTGCCTGAGCCGCAGTTCGCGCCGGTCTTCGGAGCCGGGTCCTCGGACGCGCGACGCCATGGGGCCTCCTCCGGCGACTGTGATCGGCACCACTGACTACTGGAGGGTAATGAGGAGGTCACTTCGTGCGACAGGACCGAACGGCCTAGTTGCTTTGCGCCGTTCAGCGTAAAAAACCAAGCAAGGATCACCTTACTGTCCGTATGCCGGACGTCTCGGTGTCGAAAATCGTACGTTCGGCCCTGCTGGCGTTGTGGTGTCCCCCGCCACAATCCGGTCATGACGTATCGCCCCGTCCCGTACCGGCCGGCCCGTCTGCCCGCCACCGAAGCCGTCGCCGAGGCCGCCGCCCTGCGGCACCGGATGGAAGCGCGGCGCTCGGTCCGGATGTTCTCCCCCGACCCGGTTCCCGAACGCGCGGTGCTCGACGCGATCGCGGTGGCGTCGACGGCCCCCAGCGGCGCGCACCAGCAGCCGTGGACGTTCGTCCTCGTCACCGATCCCGCCGTGCGCCGGAGGATCCGTGCGGCCGCCGAGGCGGAGGAGCGGGTCTCCTACGACGGCCGGCTCGGTGCCGAGTGGCTCGATGCGTTGCGCCCCTTGGGCACGGACGCGGTGAAGCCGCACCTGACCGACGCGCCGTACCTGATCGTCGTCTTCCAGCAACGGTTCGCGCTCGACGACGACGGCGGCGTCCGCAAGCACTACTACGTCGACGAGTCGGTGGGCATCGCGGTCGGCATGCTGCTGACGACCTTGCAGGTGGCCGGATTGGCGGCGTTGACGCACACGCCGTCGCCGATGCGGTTCCTGGGCGAGCTGCTCGGCCGGCCGCGCAACGAACGGGCGTTCGCGGTGATCCCGGTCGGCTACCCGGCCGACGACTGCGTGGTGCCGGACCTGCGGCGCAAGTCCCTCGACGAGGTGCTGGTGCGGATCTGACGGCTCAGCAGGCGGGCAGGCCGCCCGGCACCTCGGCGAACAGCGGCCCCGACAGCCGGTCCACGCCCCGCTCGCGCCACCACTCACTCTGCTCGACGCGCTCGATCCCGGCCACGCCGACCTCCGCGCCGGCCAGGTGGGCCGCTTCGACCAGCGCCGTCAGCGAGCGGTCCACCAGCGGGTGGTCACGACGCGCCGCGAGGCCGGGCGCCAGGCGGACCGCGCGCACCGGGTACTCCGTGAGGCAGGTGACGTCGCCGAAGTCGTGGATCTCCGCGCCCACGCCGATTTCCGCGAGCACCTTCAGGTTGTCGGCCGCGTCGCCGGAGTCCGCGAGCAGGGTCGCCGACGGGAAGCCCGGCCGCACGCGCTCCGGCGCCAGGCCGGTGGACTCCAGCACGCCGCGGATCTCCCCGACCAGCTCCGGGTCGGCGGCCTGGTGCGCGGTCAGCTCGACGGTCAGCGGCAGGTCGACGCCGGCCGCCGCGACCCGCTCGACCGCCGTGCGCAGCAGCCACGTGCCCAGCGGCAGCGCCAGCCCCGTCTCCCCCGCCAGCCGCACGCACGTCTCGTGCGCCAGCACGCCTTCGGCCGGGTGGTTCCAGCGCAGCCTCGCCTCGACGCCCTGGACCGAGCCATCCGCCGCGGCCACCAGCGGCCGGAAGCGGACCTCGATCTCGCCGTTCTCCCAGGCGCCCGCCATCGCCGCGGCGAGACCGAAGTCGTGGCGGTCGCGGCGGTCCAGCTCGCGGTCGAACAGGCCCCACTGGTTCCCGGCCCGCTGGACGCGGCGCAGCGTCAGGTCCGACGCGCGCAGCAGCTCGGCCGGCGTGATGTCGCGTGGCGGGCGGTGGACGACGCCGATGCTGGCCGACACCGCGACGCCGCGGTTCCCGTCCACGTAGTCCGGCTCCGCCAGCTCGTGGGTGATCCGGCGGACGAGCGCCACGACGCCCGGCGTGTCCGCGGTGTTCTGCACCAGCACGCCGAACTCGTCGCCGCCGAGGCGCGCGATGAGCGCCTTCTCCCCCTCGAACACCGTCTTCAGCTTCGCGGCGACCCCGCGCAGCACGCGGTCGCCGAGGTTCTGGCCGAGCCCGCCGGTGATCTGCGAGAAGCCGTCGAGGTCGAGGTGGAAGAGCGTGACCCCGCGTGCCGCGTCGGCGTCGCGCAGCAGGTTCTCCAGGCGGGTGCTGAAGAACTGCCGGTTCGGCAGCGCGGTGAGCACGTCGTGCAGGGCCTGGTGGGACAGGCGCCGCTGCAGGAGCGACACCTCGGTGTCGTCGTCGATGATCGTGATCAGCTGCCGGGGCGTGCCGACCGCGTCGCGGATCACCGACGCGGCGAAGGTGGCCCACATCGGCTCGCCGTCCTTGCCGATCAGCCGGCGTCCGACGCGCAGCCGGTGCAGCCGTCCGGCCACCAGCTCCCCGTAGGCCTCGCGCAGCTGCTCGACCTCGTCCGGGTGAACCAGGTCGAAGAGGGTCATCGCGGCGATCTCGGCCGGCGTGCGGTTGAGCGTCTTGGCGAGCGCGGCGTTGGCGCGCAGCACCCGGCCGTCCAGCTCGGTGAGCGCGACGCCGCTGGCCGAGCCGGCGAACACCTCCTCGAACTGCGCGCGCGTGATGATCTGCTTCTGGCGGGTCTCCTGTTCGACCTTCAGCAGGGCCCGGCTCAGGCCTTCCTGGCGCTTCTGGATGTCTTCGCGCAACGTCTCGCCGTAGCCCGCGCTGAGCGCGCCGAGCACCAGCACGACCCGTTCGGCCAACCCGTCGACCCGGCGCAGCTCCGGCTCGCGCAGCAGGGCCTTGCCGAGCACCTCCAGGCTGCGGCGCAGGCTGTCCGCGCCGACGCAGCGCAGCTCGACGAGCCGCGCACCCGCGGCCGCGGCTTCCTCCAGCTCCGGCGGGTCGCTCGCGACCGCTTCGAACAGCCGCCCGACGAGCACCGCCAGCTCGCGCTCGACCTCCTCGGGGGTGTGCGGCAGGTACGCGGTGGTGCTGATCAGGTAGCCCCACTTGCGCGCGAGCGTGCCGAGCCGTCTCGCCGCGCGTTCGGCGGACGGCTTCTTCCGCGGGACGTCACCGCGGGGATGGGGAGCAGTCACCTCAGCCTGTCCTGGGTCCAGTGAAGCTCGCTCGGCGGCCGCCCGGCGCAAGGTAACTGCCGGCAGGCCGCCTGCAGCTCCGTCGCGCCGGCTGATCAGAACGAGCTTCGGTCACACACCGGTTCGGGTAGCCGACATATCTTGGCGCGAAATTGCGTCCGGTGCACGAAACAGCATTCATCCAATCGAGTGATAACCCTGCGGAGCGACCGCCAGGCGATCCCGCAGCCACGACCGGGTCGCGTCGCGGTAGTCCGCCGCGTTTTCGTGCAACGCAACGGAATGACCGGCACCCGGCAGGACGTACATCGACAGGTTCGACGGGTCGGCGTAATACGGCGCCTCCTGCGCGCGCAGCACGCCGGCGTCCGAACAGTCACGCAGCGCGAGCAGGCCGCAGAAAAGTACGTCCTTTTCCCCCACCACCTGGAAAACCGGTACGGTAATTCCCTTCGTCGCCGGCAACACGATCCCGAACAGCGCGACCGTGCCCATCCCGGGCACCGAAACCTGGTCCTTGGTCGCTTCGTCGGCGGCGATCACGCCCGCGTCGGAATCGCCCGCGGCGTAGAACAACCCGGCGCGCGCGCCCGGTTTCGTCGTGAAGTACAACGGGTCGCTGCCCAGGCTGCCGAGCTGGCCGTCGAGCAGCGCGGGCTGCAGGCCGAGCGCCGCGCCGAGCGCCAGCACCGGCAGCGCGGGCAGGTGGGTGATGCCGGTGAGGACGACGCCGTCGACGTCGTGGTAGGTCGACGCCTCCACGGCCACGACCCCGGACCCGACCGAGTGCCCGACGATGACCACCTTCGCGAACCGCACGCCGCCGACGTGCCCGGCACGCAGGTGGCCGACCACCTCGTGCGTCGATTCGGCGGCCGCCCAGACCGACAGCGGCAGGCTCAACGGGCGGCTGCTGCGCCCGGCGCCGAGCTGGTCGGCGGCGAAGGTCGCGTAGCCGTGCGCGGCCATGTCGCGCTGGTAGGAGTAGCGCTCGGGCTGGTACGGCAGGTCCCAGTACGCGCTGTTGTACGTGCCGCCGTGCACGAGCAGCTGGACGGTGTCCGGGGCGTCGCCGGCCGGCAGGCACAGCCGGCCGTGCATCGTGGCGGGCGCGCCCGGGACCAGCGGGGGCAGGCCCGGGCCGCTGACCGGCAGATCCGTGTCGGTGCAGGAGATCGCGGCGGCCTCGGCGGGCATCGCGGCGGTCGTCGAAGCGAGCAGGACACCGCAGGCGAACAGGGCCGACGTCACCTTGACGGGCAGCTTCACGCCGCACTCCCTCTGGACTCGGACAGGTGAAGGAACTCCGGAACACTACACCCGGTAGCCGAACGGGTACCGTCAGGTCCCGCGCGGCACCACGGTCATCGGCAGCCGGTTCGGCTGCATGGTGGCCTTGAGCTGCGCGTGGACCTTCTTGCCCGGCACCGGAACCAGTCGCCACCGCGCCCCGATCGTGGCGGCGACGATGCCGATCTCCGTCGGCGCGAACACGTGTCCCGGGCACAGCCGCGCGCCGGCGCCGAACGGGATGTACGCGCCCTTCGGCAGTTCCGCGGTGTGCCCGGGCGTCCAGCGGTCCGGGTCGAAGCGCTCCGGGTCGGGGAACCAGCGCGGATCCCGGTGCAGGGTGTGCTGGCTGACCGCGACCTCGCTGCCCGCCCGGATGGTGACGCCGCCGAGTTCGACGTCCTCGCGGGCGCGGCGCATGAGGATCAGCGGCGGGGTGCGGCGGACGATCTCGTTGACGATCTGGTGCGTGTACACCAGGTCCGGCAGGTCCTCGAACCGCGCGGGCCGCCCGCCGAGGACCTCGTCGACCTCCGCGTGGAACCGCCGCTCGACCTCCGGGTGCTGCCCGAGCTCGTGGAAGAACCAGGCCAGCGCGACGGCGGTGGTCTCGGCGCCGGTGGTGAGGATCGTGATGACCTCGTCGTGCACCTGCCGGTCGGTCATGCCCTCGCCGGTGTCCTCGTCGCGGGCCATGAGCAGCATCGACAGCAGGTCGCCGTGGTCGGCGCCCTGCTCCCGGGCGGCGACGACGGTCTCGCCGATGACGTCGCGCAGGCGCGCGGCCGCGGCGTCGAACTTCCGGTTCGGCGGAATCGGCAGCTTCTCCACGAATTTCGGAGAGAACGCCCGGATCAGCACGTATTTCAGCATGATCGGGATCGAGCGCTGGATTTCCGCCAGCGCCTCGTCACCGAGCGCGGTGGAGAAGAGCGTCTGCCCCGCGATGGTCAGCACGAGATCCTGCATCCGCCGGTCGAGCTGGACGATTTCGCCCGGCTGCCAGGAGCTCGCCAGCTCGCCGGCCAGCTTCGTCATGGTGGTCTCCGCGTAGCCCGCGATCCGGGTGCGGCCGAAGGCGGGCATCACCAGGCGGCGCTGGCGGCGGTTGAGCTCGCCGTTCGAGGTGGCCAGGCCGTCGCCGAAGAGCGGGCGCATCTTGTCGAAGACCAGGCCCTTGTCGAACTTGTCGGCGTCGGTGGCCAGCACCTGCCAGGACAGTTCCGGGGTCGTGACCACGTGCACCGGTAGCGGCCCGAGGCGGAGTTCGACGACATCTCCGTGCGACGGCAGGGAAGTGAAGAGCTTCAGCGGGTCGCGCAGCAGCGGCACCGTGTGCCCGAGCACGGGCCACCGGCCGGGAACGGGACGCACGTCGGTCATGTCTCGTCTCCTCGCGACCGGGCCACCCTAGCGGGGCGGCGGCCGGGCCGAGTCCGGGTCCACACGAACGGAGGAGGGCGCTAGACTCCCGCCTTTCAGAGGTGCGCGAGGGTGGGAGGTCCCGTGACCGGGGAACTGAGCTGGGTACCGCCGGAGATCGACACCACGGTGCCGAACCCGGCGCGGGTGTACGACTTCTGGCTCGACGGCGACCACAACTTCGCCGCCGACCGCGCGCTCGGGGAGCAGATCCTCAAGATCATGCCGGGCGTCCGCGACGCGGCCCGCCTCAACCGCGCGTTCCTGCGCCGGGCGGCCAGGTTCATGGTCGACTCCGGCGTCCGGCAGTTCCTGGACATCGGCTCCGGCATCCCGACCGTGGGGAACCTGCACGAGATCGTCCAGCAGGCCGACCCGTCGTGCCGCGTGGTGTACGTCGACCGCGAACCGGTGGCCGTGGCCCACAGCGAACTGCTCTTGCAGGACAACGAGAACTGCCTGGTGCTGCAGGCCGACCTGCGTGACGTCAACGACATCTTCGACGGTGCCGGCAAGCTGCTGGACCTCGACGAGCCGATCGGCGTGTTCATGCTGCTGCTGCTGCACTTCGTGCCCGACTCGTGGGACCCGGCGGGTGTCCTGGCCCGCTACCGCGACCGGCTGGCCCCGGGCAGCTTCCTGGCCGCCACGCACGTCGCCGCCGACTCCGAGTCGGAGCGCCTCGACGAGGCGGTCGAGGTGTACAAGAGCAACCAGGACCAGCAGAACCAGCCCGTCCCTCGCACGCACGACCAGGTGCTCGCCTTCTTCGACGGCTTCGAGATGGTCGAGCCCGGCGTGGTCGGCTGCGCGATGTGGAAGCCCGAGGGTGCCGGCGACATGTCCGACGACCCGTCGATCAACGCGCTGCCGTACGCCGGGGTCGGCCGGAAGCCCTGAGCCCGCCGGGTCGTGAGTGAGAAACAGTGTTCTAACCCTGTTTCTCACTCACGACAAGCCGCGGCAGACCGCTCACCGCAGGGAGAACGTCGCCAGGTTCACCGGCCCGTCGAACGTCAGGTAGACGTCGTGGCGGCCGGTCGCCTTCGCCAGTGCCGCCGTCACCGTCGTGTACGCGTACCGGTCCCCCGTGGCCGGCACCGAGGCCGTGCCCAGGATCCGGCCGGTCGGCGAGTCCAGGTGGACCGTGACGTGCGCCGGCCCCGCCGCGGACACCGAAGCGGTGAACAGTGCCGGGCCGCTCAGCGCGGCGTCGCGGTAGGCCAGCCAGTTCCCGGAGGAAGCCGCGACCGAGGTCCCCGACGTCTTCGACGTGTCCGTCAGCGTCGTCCCGGAGTAGTCGTCGAAGTTCTGCGCCGGCGTGGGTCGGCTGAGGTCGCGGGGCGGGATCCGCTCCCCCGGCACGAACACCGGCCGCGCCGCGGAGAGGTCGGCGGCGTTGCGGCCCACCGAGAAGTCGTGAACCCCCTGCTCCACCACGGACCGTCCCAGCGAAGCGTTCCAGGACGCCAGGTCCGCGACCGGCACCGAGAACCGCACCGCGCGCGTCTGGTGCGGTGCCAGCGTCACGCGGGAGAAATCACGCAGCCGCTGCACGCCGGACTCCTTCGAATAGAGCTGGACGACGTCGGTCCCGGACCGGTCCCCGGTGTTCGTCACGTCGACGCTCACCTGCACCGCCGAGCCGGAGAGGGAAGCCCGCACGGCCCCGTACCGGAAGCTCGTGTAGCTGAGCCCGTATCCGAAGGGGTACAACGGCTTCCCGCGGTAGTACTGGTACGTCATCCCGGTCTTCGCGATGTCGTAGTCCAGGATGCTCGGCAGTCCCGCGTCGGAGGCGTACCAGGTCTGCGTGAGCCGCCCGCTCGGGTCGTGGTCGCCGAAGAGGACGTCGGCGACCGCGTGCCCGGTCTCCTGCCCCGCGTGGCTCGTCCACACGATCCCCGGCACGGACAGCGTGTCCCAGCCGGTCGTCGGGTAGCTGTTCTCCACCACGACCACGGTGTGCGGGTTCGCCTTCCGCACGGCTTCGATCAACGCCCGCTGCGCCGGCGCCAGTTCCGTGCTCGTCCGGTCGTTCGCCTCACGGCCGTTGATGAACGGCATGCTGCCGACCACGACCACCGCCGTGTCCGCGCCCCGCGCCGCGGCGACCGCCGAGGAGACCCCGCTCGTGACGACCTCGCGGCCGAACTTGGTCGCGTGCGCGGCGTCGGGCGCGGAGATCGTGAGGACCCCGTCGGCGCCGACGACGGCGAAGCGGTTCGGGCCGAACCACGGCTCGGTGACCTCGTTGCCCGCGTACTCGAGCACGTAGCTGCCGTCGGGCTGCGGGTCGAGCTTGAGCTGCTGCTGCACGAACCACCCGGACGGCTGGTCGGCGTCGTTCACGAGCGCGCCGCCGGAGTAGCCGAGGTACTTGCCGTTCGCCGCCGCGCGCAGGGTGTTCTTGCCCGCGCCCCAGTCGAAGACGTCGAAGGACTCCGCGGCGCCCGCGACCGTCCCGCCCGCGGTCACCTTGCCGGGGGTGGCGGGCGCCGTCAGGTACCGGCCGGTGGCGAGGTCCTTCAGCGCGATCCGGTCGACGCCCTCGGACGAAGCGACCGTGCCCGAGGTGCCCAAGCGTTCCGTGATGCCCTGCACCGGCGTGACGCGGTACGGCATCGAGCCGCTGTACCAGTCTTCGTAGAGGGTGTCCGACAGCGGGCCGACGACGGCCACCTTCTTGTTCTTCGCCGCGTCCAGCGGCAGGGCGTTGCCGTCGTTGCGCAGCAGGACGGCCTGCTCGTCGGCGACCTTGCGCGCGAGGGCGCGGTGCTCGGGCGAATCGATCACGGCCGGGGTGATCTTCGCGTACGGGTTGCGGCCCGGCGGGTCGAACTCGCCGAACCGGAAGCGCAGCGACAGCAGGTGCCGGTCGGCCTTCTCGACGTCGGCCATCGTCAGCAATCCGCGCGTCAGCGCTTCCTTGACGGCCTCGACGGTGATCGAGCCGTTCGTGTCGTTGTCGGTGAAGCTGTCGAGCCCGGCCTTGATCGCCGCCGCGTCCGCTTCCGCCTTGGTGGCGTAGTACTTCTCCGAGTTGACGAGGTTGGACGGGGCGCCGGCGTCGCTGACGACGGCGATGTCCTGGGGCGCCCACCGCCGCAGCAGGCCGCCGAGGTCGGGGCTCACGGTGTTCGGCCGCCCGTTGACCAGGTTGTACGACGGCATGACGCCGTTGGCTGCGCCCGCCTGCAGCGGGATCTTGAACGCCTGCTCGTCGTAGTCGTGCAGGATCTTCGGCGGCACCGAGGAGTTGCTGGTGTCGCGGCTGACCTCGTTGTTGTAGGCGAGGTAGTGCTTCAACGTCGGGGCGGCCTGCAGGTAGCGCGGGTCGTCACCCTGGATGCCGCGGCCGTACGCCGTCGCGAGCTGCCCGGTGAGGTACGGGTCTTCGGAATAGCCCTCCTCGTTGCGGCCCCACCGCGGATCGCGCAGCAGGTTGACCACCGGCGCCCACAGGTTGAGGCCCCACAGCGTCGGGTTGCGGACGTTGAAGCCGCGCGCCTCCTGCCCGACGGCCGTGCCGACCTGCCGGACCAGCGCCGGGTCCCAGGTGCTCGCCAGACCGATGGCCTGCGGGAACACGGTGCCGTCGGCCTTCACCACGGCACCGTTGTGGTCGTAGTCGGTCGACCACGCGACGCCGTGCAGTGCTTCGGTGCCGGTCTTGAACACGCCGATGCCCAGGCGCGGGATGGCCGGCTCGTACTGGTGCAGCAGCGAGATCTTCTCGTCGGCCGTCAGCCGGGAGAGCAGGTCGTCGATCCGCGTCGCGAGCGGCAGCGCCGGGTCGCGGAACGGCATCGGGGGCGCCGCGAGCGCCGGCGCCGGCGCCAGCAGCAGGGTGGCGGCCACGACCGGGACGAGAGCACGGCGGAGCGGGAACTGGCGCACGGACGGCCTCCCGGAATCGTCGAAACGTTTCGACAGTGCGGCGCGGAACATTCGCGTCGAAGGTGAGGATGGTGACGACTATTACAGTCGCGTGAGCACGAGGTCAAGACTTCCTGGGAGCGCACCCAGGAAGTCCGGCCGACTCCGGAAACTGCGTCCTGAGCTGCGGGAAGATCTCCTATCAGGTGCGTTCGACGGTTTCGACGCGAGCGGCGATCGTCGAATGCGAATCGAATATGCGCCGGCGGCAAATCCTGCTTGTGTTTCGGGCGGGTGTCACTTACCTTCGTGCCATCGTCGATGCGCTTCGACAGCCTTCCGCCCCACCCCGTCCCCAGGAGGCCGCCCGTGGTCACGATCAACGACGTCGCTACGGCGGCGGGCGTGGCACCCAGCACGGTGTCGTACGTGATCAGCGGCAAGCGCTCGATCTCGCCGAAGACCCGGCGGCTGGTCGAGGAGAGTATCCGCAAACTCGGCTACCACCCGCACGCCGGGGCCCGGGCGCTGGCCAGCAGCAAGACCAACGTGCTGGCCCTGGTCGTGCCGCTGCGCACGGACCTCAACGTCGCCGTGGTGATGGAGTTCGTCGCCTCGGCGGTCACCGCGGCCCGCGCGCACGACCACGACCTGCTCCTGCTCACCAAGGACGAAGGCCCCGCCGCGCTGCAGCGGGTGGCGTCGTCGGCGATCGCCGACGCGCTGATGGTGATGGACGTCGAAGCCGCCGACCCGCGGGTGCCGATGCTCATCGCGCTCGACCTGCCGGTGGTGCTCATCGGCGTGCCCGACCACCCGGCCGGGCTGAGCTGCGTCGACCTGGACTTCACCGCGGCCGGCTCGGCGTGCGTCGCGCACCTGGCCGACCTCGGTCACCGCTCGATCGCGCTGATCGGGCCCTCCCCCGCCGTCTACCGGCGCGGCACGAGCTACGCGACGCGGTTCCTGCGCGGGTTCGACGACGCCGCGAAGAGCCGCGACGTGCGCGCGTCCTCCCGGGCGTGCGCCCACTCCTACGAAGCGGTGAGCGCCTGCCTGGACGACCTGCTCACCGCCGACCCGGACCTGACCGGCCTGGTCGTGCACAACGAGGCCGTGCTGCCCGGGCTGCTCTCCGACCTGCGCCACCGCGGCTTGCGGGTGCCCGAGGACATCTCCGTCGTCGCGGTCTGCCCGGACAGCATGGCCGAACACCACCCGGTCGCGCTGACCACGGTCGCCATCCCGGCCGAGGAGGTCGGGGCCCAGGCCGTCGAGATGACCATGCGCCGGCTCGCCGGCCACACCACTCCGGAGGTCCGGCTGCTCGGACCTCGCCTGACCCGGCGCGACAGCACCGCCGCGCCGCGCGCCTGACCGGTTCTGCTCCGCCGTCGAAGGAGAGTCACATGTCCGTAGCCCGTCGTGCCCTCGTCCTGGCCGCGAGCGCCGCGCTGCTGGCCGCGTGCAGCCCCAGCCCCGCGCCGCCGGCCTCGAACGGCGCCGGCGCCCCGGCCGCCACGTCGATCACCGAGCTCGACTACTACGCCGACGAGCAGGGTTCCGCGGCGTGGCAGAAGATCCTCGACACCTGCGCCACGCAGACCGGGATCAAGATCCAGCGCCAGACCGTGCCGACCGCCCAGATGCTGCCGAAGGTCCTGCAGGGCGCGAGCTCGAAGACGCTGCCGGACCTGCTCTTCACCGACAACCCGACACTGCAGCAGGTCGCCGCGACCGGCGCGCTGACCCCGCTGGACGGCTACGGCATCACCACCGACGGCTACTACCCGAGCATCGTCAAGGCCGGGACCTACCAGGGCAAGGTGTACGGCGTCGCCCCCGGCGTCAACGGCCTCGCGCTGATCTACAACAAGGACCTCCTCACCGCGGCCGGGGTCGAACCGCCGAAGACCTGGGACGAGCTCAAGGCGGCCGCGGCGAAGCTCACCAAGGACGGCAAGTACGGCCTCGCCTTCTCCGCGATCCCGTCCGAGGAGGGCACCTGGCAGTTCCTCCCGTTCTTCTGGAGCAACGGCGCGGAGCTGTCGCAATTGGACTCCGCGCAGTCCGTGAAAGCGCTTCAATTCGTCACCGACCTGGTGAACTCCGGCTCGGCGTCGAAGTCCGTGGTGACGTGGAACCAGAACGACGTCGCCGACCAGTTCGTGGGCGGCAACGCGGCGATGATGGTCAACGGGTCGTGGAACCTGGCCCGGCTCGACGAGCAGAAGTCCCTGCACTACGGCGTCGTCCCGATCCCGGTGCCGCAGACGGGCGCGAAGCCCGTGGTCGCGCTCGGCGGCGAGGTCGGCACCGTGCCCGTCACCAGCGGCCCCACCCAGCAGGCCGCCGGCAAGGTGCTCTCCTGCATCCTCTCCGAGCCCACCATGCTCGAGTGGAGCAAGGCGCACGCCTACATCCCGTCGAAGACGGCCACCGCGGCCAAGTTCGGCACCGAGCAGCCGGCGATGCAGGCGTTCGTCGACGAGGTCGGCTCCGCCCGCTCCCGCACCGCCGAGCTCGGCGAGAAGTACCCGAAGGTCTCGCAGGCCCTGGCCGACGCGCTGCAGGCGGCGTTGACCGGGAAGCAGCCGGCCGACCAGGCGTTGAAGGCGGCACAACAGGCGAGCGGGTCGTGACGCTGGTCGTCCCGGCCGTCTCGGCACCCCGCCGCGCCGGCCGGAAACCGCGGCGGGACAACCGGTTCGCCGCCTGGCTGTTCCTGCTGCCGGCCCTCGCCTACATCGGGGTGTTCTTCGGCTACCCGCTCGCCGCGAACCTCGTGATGAGCACGCAGAACTACACGGTGAAGTCGTTCTACACCGGCGAAGCGCCCTTCGTCGGCTTCGCCAACTATGCCGCCGTGTTCGACAACCCGCTGTTCGGCACGGCGGCGCTCGACACCGCTCTGTTCACCGCCGGGTCGCTCGTCTTCCAGTTCGGCCTCGGCCTGGCGCTCGCGGTGTTCTTCACCGGCCGCTTCTTCGGCAGCTCGGTGCTGCGCTCACTGCTCCTGCTGCCGTGGCTGCTGCCGCTGGTGGTGAGCGGGGCGGTCTGGCGGTGGATGTTCGACCAGGACCACGGCGTGCTCAACGCGGCTCTCCGCTTCGTGGGCCTCGACGCGGTCCCGTGGCTCAGCAGCACGAACTGGGCACTGCCCGCGGTGATCCTCACGAACATCTGGATCGGCATCCCGTTCAACCTGGTGATCCTGCACGGCGGGCTGCGCGCGATCCCGGCGTCGCTGTACGAGGCCGCGTCGCTGGACGGAGCCGGCGCGTGGCAGCGGTTCCGGCACATCACGTGGCCGCTGCTGCGGCCGGTCACCGGGATCGTGCTCATGCTCGGGCTGGTCTACACGATCAAGGTGTTCGACGTGATCATGGTCGTCACCGGCGGCGGCCCGGCCAACGCGACGCAGACGCTCACCACGTGGTCCTACCGGCTGTCCTTCCAGGACTTCGCGTTCGGGCAGGGCGCCGCGGTCGGCAACGTCCTCATCCTGGTGGCGACGGTGTTCGGCCTGCTGTACCTGCGTTCGGCGAAGGCGACCCTGGCCGAGGCGGCGGCGTGAAGGCCGGGACCCGCACGGTCGCCGGCGTCCTGACCGTCGCGGTGCTGCTGTTCCCGCTGTACTGGATGGTCAACGCCTCCCTGCAGCCCAGCGGCGCGCTGCTGCGCCCGGACCCGGCGTTCTTCCCCGTGGACGGCACCCTGGACGGGTATCGCAAGGCGCTGTCCTCCCAAGGGCCGCACCTGCTTTCCAGCGTCGTCGTCGCGCTCGGCACCGTGCTCGTGTCGCTGGCGATCGCCGCACCCGCGTCGTACGCGCTGGCCCAGCTGAAGGTCCGCGGCGGGCCGGCACTGGTGTTCGTGCTGCTCATCGTGCAGATGATCCCCGGCATCGTGATGGCGAACGCGCTCTACACGGTGTTCAGCAACCTCGGCCTGATCGACAACTACCTCGGCCTGGTGCTCGCGGACTCGACCGCGACCATCCCGTTCGCCGTGCTCCTGCTGCGGGCGTTCATGGTCTCCGTGCCGAAGGAGCTCACCGAAGCGTCCCGGGTGGACGGTGCCGGGTACTGGCGGACGTTCTTCTCGATCATCCTGCCGGTCAGCCGCAACGCCCTGGTCACCGCCGGGCTGTTCTCGTTCCTGTTCGCCTGGGCGGACTTCCTGTTCGCCGTCACCCTCACCACCGGCCAGACGTTCGAGCCCATCACGGTGGGCATCTACCGGTTCGTCGGCAACCAGTCCGCCGACTGGAACGGGATCATGGCCACCGCCGTCCTCGCCGCGGTCCCCGCGGCCGTCCTGCTCGTCGTCGCCCAGCGGTACGTCGTCGCCGGGCTGACCAGCGGCGCCGTCAAAGACTAAGGAGACCGCGTGATCACGTCCGAAGACGGCCGCTCGCTCGAAGTCACCGTGCGGCACGAGGTCCTGCGCGTCGAGCCGTGGGGCGACGGCAGCCTGCGCGTGCGCGCCGGCCGGCACCGCATCCTCGACGACGTGCCCGGGGCGCTGCTGCCCGCGAAGCCGTCGTCCGCCACCGCGGAGACGGACGGGCGGTGCGGCAAGCTCGTCAACGGCGCGCTCACCGCGATCGTCGAGATCGCCGACACCGACACCGGGATCGACGCGCAGCTGCGGTTCGTCCGGACCGGCACCGGCGAAGAGCTGCTTTCCGAGCAGCGCGCGCACTTCTGGTGGCCCGGAGCACGGCTGTTCATGCCGTCGCGCAACGGGTACGGCCGCCTCGAGCAGCGGTTCACCGCCTACGAGGGCGAGCGGATCTACGGTCTCGGCCAGCACACGCACGGGCGGCTCGACCAGAAGGGCCTCGTGCTGGACCTGGTGCAGCGCAACGCCGAGGTGTCGGTGCCGTTCCTGCTGTCCAGCCGCGGTTACGGGTTCCTCTGGAACAACCCCGCGGTCGGGCGGGTGGAGCTGGCCGCCAACGGCACCCGCTGGGTCGCCGACGACGCCCGCCAGCTCGACTACTGGATCACCACCGGCGACGGCCCGCGGGAGATCCTCGGCCACTACGCCGACGCGACCGGCTACGCACCGATGCTGCCGGAGTGGGCGGCCGGGTTCTGGCAGTCGAAACTGCGCTACCGCACCCAAGAGGAGCTTCTCTCCGTGGCTCGCGAGTACCACTCGCGCGGGCTGCCGCTGTCGGTGATCGTGGCGGACTTCTTCCACTGGACCCACCTCGGCGACTGGAAGTTCGACCCCGCCGAGTGGCCGGACCCGGCCGGGCTGGTGCGGGAGCTCGACGAGCTGGGCGTCAAGCTGATGGTCTCGGTGTGGCCGTCGGTGAGCCCGTTGTCCTCGAACTACCGGGAACTGCACGAGAAGGGGCTCCTGGTCGCGGCCGAGAACGGCGTCCCGGCACACGCGCCGTGGAAGGACAAGGGGTTCGGCACCGAGATGCCGGTGGCGTTCTACGACGCGACGAACCCGGCGGCGCGGCGGTTCGTCTGGAGCAAGGTCAAGGAGAACTACTACGACCTCGGTGTGCGCGCGTGGTGGCTGGACGGCGACGAGCCGGAGATCCAGCCCGGCCACCCGCACAACCTCGGCTTCCACGCCGGCCCGGGCTCGGAGGTGTTCAACCTCTACCCGCAGGCGAACGCGCAGACGTTCCACGACGGCATCCGCGGCGAAGGCGACGACGAGGTCGTGCTGCTCAGCCGCTCGGCGTGGGCGGGCAGCCAGCGGTTCGGCGCCGCGCTCTGGTCGGGCGACGTCCCGGCGACGTGGGCGTCGCTGCGGGTGCAGGTCAGGGCGGGGCTGAACGTGGCGCTGGCCGGGATCCCCTGGTGGACCACGGACATCGGCGGCTTCCACGGTGGTGACCCGGACTCGCCGGAGTACCGCGAGCTGATGGTGCGGTGGTTCCAGTACGGGGTGTTCTGCCCGCTGTTCCGCCTGCACGGCTTCCGCGACCCGCGGCCGCCGTTCGGTCCGGAGATGACCGGCGGGCCCAACGAAGCCTGGTCCTACGGCGCTCCGGCGTACGAAGCGATTTCGGAGTCCCTGCGGCTGCGCGAGCGGCTGCGGCCGTACTTGACGGCCCAGATGCGGGTGGCGCACGAGCAGGGCATCCCCCCGATGCGGCCGCTGTTCGTCGACTTCCCCGGGGACGCCGCTTCGTGGGAGGTCGACGACGAGTTCCTGCTGGGGCCGGACGTGCTGGTCGCGCCGGTGCTCGAGCCGGGAGCCACGTCCCGGCGGGTGTACCTGCCCGCGGGTGCGGCGTGGACGGACGCGGTCACCGGCGCGCGCCACGAGGGCGGGATCACGGTCGAGGCGGCGGCCCCGGCCGAGCGGATCCCGGTCTTCCTGCGCGACGACGCCGAGGTCCCGATCCGGTCGACGCAGTGAATGACTCGTTCCTGGCGTCCGATGCCAGGAATGAGTCATTCATTCACCGCGTCCGGGACTCCCGAAGCTCCGCCCAGACACCCGGCTTGAGCGGCCGCGGCGGCCCCAGGCCCCAGCCTGATGGCCAGGTCCGGACCACGTGGGCGTCCGTGCGGGCGCGCGCCCGGGGGAAGCGGAACCGCTCGGCCGAGGTCCCGGCGAAGTCGGCGGGCCCGCTGAACCGGGCTCCCTCGAAGAACGCGTCGGCGAAGCGAGCGTCGCGAAACGTCGTCCGGCCGGCGAAGCCCACGCCCGCGAACGAGACGGCCGTGAACCCCGCGGCCGTGAAGTCCGCGAGAGCCGAGAACCGGGCCTCGTCGAACCACATCGTGTCGCGCGCGTCCACCTCCGCGAACGCCGCGTTCCCGGTGAAGGTCACGTGCTCGAAGTCCGCGCCCGTCCCGAACCGCGCTCCCCCGAACCGGGCGTGCCGCGCGAACCACGCCTCCTCGAAGCAGGCCAGGCCGGTGACCACCACACCTTCGAAGCGGGCGTCGCCGAGGAAGCGCACGCCACGGAACACGAGGTCGCGCACCTCACATCCCCGCAGGTCCACGTCGTGGAGCGCGAGCGACTCCAGGCACAGGGCCATTCCGGGCCAGAAGCGCGGCGAGGTCCGCCGCAGGTGCGGGAGCAGGAGCCTCCAGAGGTCCGCCTGCCAGGCCCGCCGGTCGGGCCACCGGCAGCGGAGCTGGGCGACGATCTCGTCGACGCAGGCCTGGCGCCGGGCGGGGTCACTGCCGGCCAGCTCGGCGAGGTGGGCCAGCGCGGCCAGCCGGGCGGTGCGCTCGTCGGCCAGCAGCCGCGCGGTGACGTCGGGGGCCATCGGTTCCGGCGGTGCCGAGGGGGTGAGCACCTGCACGGGCCGGTCCCGGCGCAGGATCAGCCACGCCGTGACCGCACCGGACACGGCGCCGATCAACGCCAGGACCGGCACGGGTGTGAGCGTGGACATGCCGGGATTGTCCCGTCCCGCCCCGGTTCGGCGACACTGGTTTAAAGTGGACCTGTGAGTCCAAAGCTGACCGCCAAGGGCGCCGCGACGCGACAGCGGATCATCGAAGGCGCCGCGGCGGAGATCCGTGCGCGCGGAGTCGCCGTCACGACGCTCGACGATGTCCGGGCGCGGACCCGCACCAGCAAGAGCCAGCTCTTCCACTACTTCCCGGACGGCAAGGAAGAGCTCCTGCTGGCGGTCGCGCGCTTCGAAGCGGACCAGGTCCTGGAAGTCCAGCAGCCGCAGCTGGGCCGGCTGACGTCGTGGGCGGCGTGGCAGCGGTGGCGCGACACGGTCGTCTCGCACTACGACAGCCGGGGGCAGCACTGCCCGCTCAACGTGCTGATCTCCCAGCTGGGCCGCGCGACGCCGGGGGCGCAGGCCGTCGTGAGCGAGCTGCTGCGGCGCTGGCAGGACGAGATCGAGGCGGGCATCCGCCACCTGCAGGAGGCCGGTGAGGTGAGCGCCGACCTGGACGCGGAACGCACGAGCGCCGCCCTGCTGGCGGGCATCCAGGGCGGCGTGGTGGTGATGCTGTCGACCGGCCGCATCGACCACCTCGAAGCGGCGCTCGACGTCGGGATCGCGAACCTGCGGGCGAGCGGGAACCGGCACTGAGACCGGCTCCCGCTCCCGAAGTCAGGCGTTCTTGATCGCGGAGATCTCGAACTCGAGGGTGACCTTGTCGCTCACCAGCACGCCGCCGGTCTCCAGCGCCGCGTTCCAGGTGATGCCGTAGTCCTTGCGGCTGATCGTCGTGGAGCCCTCGAAGCCGATCCGGTCGTTGCCGAACGGGTCCTTGGCGGAGCCCTCGAACTCGAACGGGATGGTCACCGAGCGGGTGACGTCCTTGATCGTCAGGTCACCGGTCACCTCGAAGCTGGTGTCGCCGACCTGCTTGATCTCGGTGGTGGTGAAGGTGATCGTGGGGTATTCGTCCATCGACAGGAAGTCGTTGCTCTTCAGGTGCCCGTCGCGGTCCGCGTTGCGGGTGTCGATGCTGTGCGCCTGGATGGTCACCTGGGCGGACGACTTCTCCGGCGCGTCGCCGTCGATCGTCGCGGTGCCGGTGAAGTCGTTGAAGCTGCCGCGCACCTTGGTCACCATCGCGTGCCGGGCGACGAACCCGATCCGCGAGTGGGCGGCGTCCAGGGTGTACTCGCCGGTCAGCTGGGGGTAGGTGGTCGCGCTGGTCATCTTTTCTTCTCTCCTCGTGGTGGCGCCCCCCAGTGATTGAGGGCTCAACAACACTGTACTCATTTTGGCTGGTTGCGCAAGCAAGCTTTCGCTAGACTCGCCGGTATGGGTGAACCGTACGCGCTCGACCTCGACGAGGCTCCGTTCTGGCGGTCGCTGATGCGCATCACGACCGCGCTGCCGCGGGCGCTCGAAGACCAGTTCCTGCCCGAAACCGGCCTCGCGATCACCGACTACGGCGTGCTGGTCGCCCTGTCCGAAGCGCCCGACCAGGTGCTCCGCATCTCGGCACTGGCCGCGACCACCGGCCTTTCGCTGAGCCGGATCAGCCGGGTCGTCAACGACCTCACCCGCCGCGGCCTGGTCGAGAAGCGCAAGTGCGCCGAAGACGGCCGCGCGTCCAACGCCGTGCTGACCGACGCGGGACTGACCAGACTGGAGGCGGCCTACCCGAGCCACCTCGCCCGCGTGCGGGCGTCGGTGTTCGACCACCTGAGCACCGACGACGTCCGCACGGCCGGACCGGTGCTGGCCCGGCTGGCCGCGGCGCTCGACGCCACTCCCCCGACCGACGACTGCTGAGGACGCCGATGAGCGACAAGGGCGAGTACCAGCGGGACCTGAACTACATCCCGGACCGCATCACCGCCGACGGCCGCGACGGCTGGCCGGTCGAACCCGGGCGCTACCGGCTGATCGTCGCCCGCGCCTGCCCGTGGGCCAACCGCGCGGTGATCGTGCGGCGCCTGCTGGGCCTCGAGCCGGTGCTGTCCATGGGCATCGCCGGGCCGGTGCACGACGAGCGGAGCTGGAGCTTCGACCTCGACCCGGACGGCCGGGACCCGGTGCTCGGCATCGAGCGGCTGCAGGAGGCGTTCTTCAAGCGCGACCCGGAGTACCCCCGCGGCATCACCGTGCCGGCGTTCGTCGACGTCCCGAGCGGCCAGGTCGTCACGAACGACTTCGCGCAGATGACGCTCGACATGTCCACCGAGTGGACCGCGTACCACCGCGAGGGCGCGCCGGAGCTGTACCCGGAGAAGCTGCGCGACGAGATCGACGACGTCGCGCAGAAGGTGTTCACCGACGTCAACAACGCGGTCTACCAGTGCGGCTTCGCCCGTTCCCAGGAGGCGTACGAGCACTCCTACACCAAGCTGTTCTCGCGGCTGGACTGGCTTTCGGAGCGGCTCGCGGGGCAGCGCTACCTGGTCGGCGACACGATCACCGAAGCCGACGTCCGGTTGTTCACCACGCTCGTCCGGTTCGACGCGGTCTACCACGGCCACTTCAAGTGCAACCGGCAGAAGCTCACCGAGCTGCCGGTGCTGTGGGCCTACACGCGCGACCTGTTCCAGACGCCCGGGTTCGGCGACACGATCGACTTCCCGCAGATCAAGGAGCACTACTACGTGGTGCACAAGAACGTGAACCCGACCGGGATCGTGCCGCTCGGACCGGACCTGTCGGGCTGGCCGACGCCGCACCACCGCGAGGAGCTGGGCGGGCGCCCGTTCGGCGACGGCACCCCGCCGGGCCCGCCGCCGGAGTCCGAGAGGGTGCCCGCGCTCTGAGTTCTTGGCTACGGTGATCGCCATGGAACGCCTGCGCGATCGCCGCATCCTGGTCACCGGTGCCGGCTCCGGCATCGGCCGGGCCACCACGCTCCGCCTGATGGAGGAGGGGGCGCAGGTCATCGGCACCGACGTCGCCGAAGAGGGCTTGATCGAGACTCAGAAGGCCACGAGCCTCGGCGGCCTGACGACCTACGTCATGGACGTCGCCGACGAAGAGTCGGTGGCCTTCGGGGTGAGGTCGGCGGTCAACGCGCTCGGCGGACTCGACGTGGTGGTCAACGCGGCGGGGATCCTGCTGGCGTCGCACACGCACGAGACGCCACTGGAGCTGTGGAACCGGGTGCTGGCGGTGAACCTGACCGGCACGTTCCTGGTGACGCGGGCGGCCCTGCCGGCGCTGCTCGAGTCCGAGCACGGCGTGGTGGTGAACTTCAGCTCGACGTCGGCTTCGTTCGCCCACCCGTACATGGCGGCGTACTGCGCGAGCAAGGGCGGCATCCAGGCGTTCACGCACTCGCTGGCCCTGGAGTACAGCAAGCAGGGCCTGCGCGCGGTGAGCATCGCGCCGGGCAGCGTGAAGAGCGGCATCACGGACTCGGCGGCGAGCTGGCTGCCCCAGGACATCGACTTCACCCTGTTCGGCCGCCTGCTGCCGATCCTCCCGACGGACCACACGACAGAGGTCGGCAACCCGGTGGCGGGCCCGGAGACGGTGGCGGGCGTGGTGGCGATGCTGGCCTCGGACGACGGCAAGTTCATCACGGGCACGGAAATCCGCATCGACGGCGGCACCCACACCTAGCGGTCCGCCGGCGGCGCGCCTCTTTCGGCACGCCGCCGGGTGGACCCGGTGTCACTGCCGCCATCGCCGCCGGTACGCGCCGAGCACGAGCGCCGCGCCGGCGGTCGTCGTGACGAAGGCGCCCAAGGCGAGCCACGTGATCTCGGTGCCCGTCGAGGCCAGGCCGGACGAGGACGTGGTCCCCGGTTCGGCCCCCGCCGGCGACGCGCCGGGTGCGGGCTGCTCGCCGGGTGGCGTCGTGGCGTCCGGATCGGGCTGGTCCGGACCGGGAATGACGTAGTAGCGGTGGCGGAAGGGGTCCTGGGTGTCGAACCCGTTCTCCCCGTCACGCGCCCCGAACTCGGGTTCGGAGTAGGTCAGCTGCCACGGTCCCACGATCCCGAGGTCGTAGAGGTCGGCCGGCAGGTCGAAGAAGGTGAACCGGCCGTCGGTGCCCGTCACCGCGCGGGCGACGACCGCTCCGGTGACCTGGTTGCGCAGGTAGACCTTCACACCGGGCAACGGGTCGCTCCTGGGCGGGCCCAGTACCTCCTTGCCCTTGAAGAGCCCCAGGTAGCCCACGGCCCGCGGCGCGACCCCACCGGGGACCCTCGCCGTCGCGGTGACGGGCGTCCCCCCGTTGAGGTAGGGCGGCGAACCGACGGCGCAGTGGACGCGGAGGTAGCCGTCGACGGCCGCCTCGTCCGTGATCCGGACCGTCATGTCCACGACGCGGGTCGTCCCGGCGGGCAAAGTCACACCCGGGCCGCCTTCGGCCAGCTCGCCGGTGGCGACCTGGCCCGAAGCGGTGGCGTAGCACTCCGCGGTCAGGCCGGTGAGCACCGCCGTGCCGTTGTTCGTCATGGTCACGCTCAGGTGCGCGACGTCGCCCTTCCGGTACGACTGCTGGGTGAACGCCAAGGTGGTGGACAGCCACGTGTCGACCAGAGGAGTGCCGCGGATCAGCTCGTCGGGGTCGTGGACACCGTCCACTTCGACACTCGGTCCGACCAGGTACCAGTCGGTGTTGACGCCGAAGATGGTGGAGTAGCTGCCGGCAGGCAGGTCCGCGAAGACGAAGTGTCCCCCGGCATCGGTGGTGGTGATGAAGGTGACGTCCGGGATCCCGCCCGTGGCGTACAGCGGCATTCCGGCCAGCGCCTCCCCGGGATCCATCGCACCGTTCCCGTTGCGGTCGCCGTAGACGGTTCCCCGATAGCTCCCGGTGACGTGCGTGACCGGGACGGAAACGGTGACCGTGTTGTCGGCCGGCTCGGCATCCTGCTGGGCATCGAGCAGGACGGCGGTGACGGTGATGGTCAGGGGGCCGGACGTGGTGGTGACGTACCCGGTGGCGGTGCCTTCCACGGTCTGTCCCGGCTCGACCGGCACACCGAGGGAGAAAGCCGGTGTCCACCAGTCGGTCGAGAAGTTCCCGGTGGAGATCAGGCTGGCCTGGTTCGCGGTCGTGTTCCCCGCGTTGGTGATCATGGCGTGCGCCGTGATCTGCTCGGTGGCGAAGTACGACGACTGGTCGAACCACACCGACAGCCGCAGGTCCGGCAGATCGGGCGCGGCGGGCTGCGGAGCCGCCGTCGGCGGTGTGGTCGGTGCGGTCCCGGAGCCGGGCGGTGCGGTGGTTTCCGGTTCGCTCGCCGATGGCCGGGACACCGTCGTGGGCTCGGACGACGGTGGCGCGGCCGTCGGGGTGACCGGCGCCGGCTCGGCGGTGGTTTCGGTGGTTTCGGAAGCCGCGGGCGGTGTGTCGTCCGCGAACGCGGGGCCCGCCGAAGCGGCGAGACAGAACGCTATCGCCGACAACACCGCTGCGGCGGATCTGGATGATCGTGACATCACGCGACGCCTCGATTCGCCTGGGTTCGTGCTCGGCGCACGGCGGGCCCGGCAACGTGAACCGTGGCTGCGTACCGGAAGCGGTCCCCCTCCGGTCCCGTCCGTGGCGGGAGCCTGTCCCGCCAGCCAACCCTCCGGCCGCGGTTCGCCGAAGCAGGAGTAAGTCACCGGTGGCGGGGACCAACGGCCATTCGCCCGCGGCCGCCCGGATGTGGCGGGAATTCAGGACCGGAACCGTCCTCCACCCGCGAGACGGTCGACGGCATGGATCCCTTCCGCATCGACATCCCGCAGGCCGGCCTCGACGAGCTGCACCACCGGCTCGCCCGCACCCGCTGGCCGGGCGAACTGCCCGGCGCCGGCTGGGACTACGGCGTCAGCGAGCCCTACCTGGCCGAGCTCGTGGAGTACTGGCAGACGGGCTACGACTGGCGCGCCCAGGAGGCCCGGCTCAACGCGTTCCCGCAGTTCACGACCACGATCGACGGCCAGCTCGTGCACTTCCTGCACGTCCGCTCCCCCGAGCCGGACGCGACGCCGCTGATCCTGACCCACGGCTGGCCGAGCACGGTCGCCGACTTCCTCGAGGTCCTCGGGCCGCTCACCGACCCGCGCGCCCACGGCGGCGACCCGGCGGACGCGTTCCACGTCGTCGCGCCGTCGGTGCCCGGCTTCGCCTTCTCCGGGCCGACGCGCGAACGCGGCTGGACCACGCGCCGGACGGCCCGGGCGTGGGCCGAGCTGATGCGGCGGCTCGGCTACGAGCGCTACGGCGCCCAGGGCGGCGACTTCGGCAGCATCGTCTCGCCCGAACTGGGCCGGACCGCGCCGGAGGCGGTGCTCGGGGTGCACGTCAACGCCGTCGCCAACGCCGGGGTCCCGACCGCGCCCGGCGACCTCGAGCGACTGTCCGAAGAGGACCGAGAGCGGGCGAAGGAGAACGAAGCGTGGTGGTACGGCCATTCCAGCTACGCCACGCAGATGGCGACGCGGCCGCAGACCCTCGCCTACGCGCTCAACGACTCCCCCGCCGGACAGCTCGCGTGGAATCTGGAGTGGTTCGTGGACTGGGACCCGACCGCGACGGACCAGACACCGGTGGACCGCGACGCGATCCTGACGAACGTGACGATCTTCTGGCTCACCGGCACCGCGGGCTCGGCCGCGCGCCTCTACCGGGAGGCGGCCCAGGACGGCTGGGGCGAGCGCCCGGCGCCCTCCGGCGTGCCGACGGCGGTGGCGAACTTCCACGGCGACCACGCGATCCGCGGCCTGGCCGCGCTGTCCAACACGATCACGCGCTGGACGGAGTACGACACCGGCGGGCACTTCGCGTCGCTGCAGGCGCCGGACGTGCTGGTGCGGGACATCCGGGAGTTCTTCCGCGGCCTCCAGTCCACAGTGGTCACCACGAACATGACGTGAATGACTCATTCCTGTCGTCGGACGACAGGAATGAGTCATTCACGTCGTTTCACGGCACCGTCGAGCAACGGCCGCAGTTCCGCGACCACCGTGTCCAACGGCGCGACGTCCCGGTGTGCCCGCGCCAGGACGATCGCGCCCTCCAGCGCGCTGAGCATCAGCACCGCCAAGGACGCGCTACGGGCTTCGGAAACGCCCAGCTCCGCCAGCGTCGCCGCGACCGGGCGCTGCCAGCCGTCGAACGCCTTGCCGACCGCTTCCCGCAGGTCGTCGCTGGTCGCCGCGGTGTCGGCGACCGTCGCAACCAGCGGGCAGCCGCCGTCGAAACCCTGCGCCGTGAACTCGTTGCGCCACTGCGCGGCCATGGCCTCGAAGAGCTTGCCGGGGGTCGGGTCCTCGATCTTGGCCGCGACCCGCGCCACGCGCCGGGCGGCGTAGTCCCCCGCCCACGCGACGGCTTCGGCGATCAGCTGGTCCTTACCGCCGGGGAAGTAGTGCTGCAGGGATCCGCGCGGGGCTTCGGCGTGCGCGACCACGTCCCGCATGCCGGTCGCCCCGACACCGTGGATCCGCACCAGCTGCGCGGCGCTGAGCACCATCCGCTCGCGCGGTGTCCTGGTCATCGGCCGCCTCCTTCATGACGTCCGTCATGGTAGCCCAGTCCGGCACGACCAGGACGAAATCCCGTTCGCCGCGTTCGTAGCCGGGCACCGGCCGGAAACCCTGGCGCAGCACCAGCGCTTCGGCCCCTTTGTTGCCCGCCCGCACGGTGCCGCGCACCGTCCAGCCCGGGAACCTCCCCGAAGCCCAGAGCCACCGGGCGAGTGCGCTCCCGATCCCCTGCCGCTGCCAGGGATCGGCGACGAGGATCCCGATCTCGGCTTCGCCCGCGGTCACCGCGACGAAGTTGAGCAGCCCCACCGGAACCCCGCCGCGGGTGGCCAGCAGCGCGAGCGCCCCGGCGAGCAGGAACCGGCCGTAGCGCCGGAAGACCTCGCCCGGCTCGGCCGGGCCGCCCATCATGAAGCGCCGCCGGAGGCTCTCCGGCGAGCAGGCAGCGACCAGCGCAGCCACGCACTCCCGGTCCGCCCGGCGGTCGCCCAGCTCCCGGATCTCTATGACGCCTGTCATAACCTCATGAGAGCACAAGGCGACGCGAACCACACTATGACGCCTGTCATAGATCGCCGGCGCGGATCGAGCCGAAACCTGGTACGAAGGGCTGGATCTGGGAAGACGTCCCGGAGACCGGAGGGAGAAAAACCACTCCCCTCCATGTTTAACGTATAGCGCACCCCTGGGCTTGCGGCAAGACCCCCGTCGTGCCGCACAATTCTCGACCGAAGCCACAACCTGCGCAAACGCGGGGATTCAAGGGGGTCTTTTTGACTGACGTGATCATCGCCGGCGGTGGGCCGACCGGCGTGATGCTGGCCGCCGAACTCCGGCTGCACGGCGTCGACGTGCTCGTGCTGGAACGGGACGCGGAGCCGACGAAGGTCGTCCGCTCGCTCGGCCTGCACGCGCGCAGCATCGAAGTGATGGACCAGCGGGGGCTGCTGGAGCGGTTCCTGGAACTGGGCACGAAATACCCGGTCGGGGGTTTCTTCGCCGGGATTCCGAAGCCGTCGCCGGACCGGCTGGACACCGCGCACGGCTACACGCTCGGCATCCACCAGCCCGTCATCGACCGGCTCCTGACCGAGCACGCGCTCGAAGCCGGCGCCGAAATCCGGCGCGGCTGCGAGGTCACCGGGCTCGAGCAGGACGACGAAGGCGTGACGGTCGAGCTGGCCGGCGGCGAACGGCTGCGGGCGCGCTTCCTCGTCGGTTGCGACGGCGGCCGCAGCACCGTGCGCAAGCTGCTCGGCGTCGGGTTCCCCGGCGAGCCCAGCCGGATCGAGACGCTGCTGGCCGAAGTCGAGGTGGGCGTCTCACGGGAGGAGATCGACACCGCGAACATCGAGGTCCGCAAGACCCAGAAGCGGTTCGGGTTCATGCCCGTGGAAGGCGGGACCTACCGCGTCGGCGTCCCCGCCGAAGGGGTCGCCGAAGACCGCCGGACCGCGCCGACCCTGGACGAGCTCAAGGAGCAGCTGCGGAAGACCGCCGGGACCGACTTCGGCGTGCATTCGCCGCGCTGGCTCTCCCGGTTCGGGGACGCCACCCGGCAGGCCGAGCGCTACCGGGTCGGCCGCGTGCTGCTGGCCGGCGACGCGGCGCACGTCCACCCCCCGACCGGCGGGCAGGGGCTCAACCTCGGCGTCCAGGACGCGTTCAACCTGGGCTGGAAGCTCGCGGCCGAGGTCAACGGCTGGGCTCCGGAGGGGCTGCTGGACAGCTACGAGGCCGAACGGCACCCGGTGGCCGAGGACGTGCTGAACAACACCCGTGCGCAGATGGAGCTGATGCAGCTCGAGCCGGGCCCGCAGGCGGCACGCCGGCTGCTCGCGGAGCTGATGGACTTCGACGAGGTCAACCGGTACCTCACCGAGAAGATCATCGCGATCGGGATCCGCTACGACTTCGGCGAGGGCCACCCCCTGCTGGGCCGGCGCCTGCGGGACGTCGGGCTCAAGCAGGGGCACCTCTACGGGCTGCTGCACGCGGGCCGCGGGCTGCTGCTCGATCAGACCGGCTCGCTTTCGGCGGCGGGCTGGGAGGACCGGGTCGACCACGTCGTCGACGTCAGCGAGGAGCTGGACGTGCCCGCGGTGCTGCTGCGCCCGGACGGGCACGTCGTCTGGGCCGGGGCAGACGGCGCGGACCTGCCCGGCGTGCTGCGGAAGTGGTTCGGCGCACCCAACGCCTGAACACGGTCATCCGAGAACGAAGAGGGAAATTTGTCTCAGGGGTACGAAGAAGAACTGCGGTCCGAACGCGACCACGTCGCCGGGCTGTACGCCCGACTCGACGCCGAGCGCGCGCGGGTGAAGGGCGAGTACGAGGCGGCGCTCGGCGGCAAGGGCATCGGCGCCATGGAACGGGACGTCGGCGTGCGCTCGCTCGGCCGGCAGGTGAAGCGGCTCGACGTCGTCGACAACGGGCTGTGCTTCGGCCGGCTGGACGCCGTCTCGGGCGAGCAGTCCTACATCGGGCGCATCGGGCTGTTCGAGGAGGACGACGACTACCGGCCGGTGCTGCTCGACTGGCGCGCGCCGGCCGCCCGCCCGTTCTACACGGCCACCGGCGCGAACCCGGAGGACATGCGCCGGCGCCGCCAGTTCCACACGCGCGGGCGGCGGGTGCTCGGGTTCACCGACGAGGACCTGGGTCGCCCGGGCGGGGACGCGCAGGGGGACGCGGCGCTGCTCGCCGCCGTCAACGCACCGCGCGGCGAGGAGATGCGCGACATCGTCGCGACGATCCAGGCCGAGCAGGACGAGATCATCCGGCTCGACCACCCGGGCATGCTGGTGATCGAGGGTGGCCCGGGCACCGGGAAGACGGTCGTGGCGCTGCACCGCGTCGCCTACCTGCTCTACACGCAGCGGGAGCGGATGGAACGCCACGGCGCGCTGGTGGTCGGGCCGAACCCGGCGTTCCTGAACCACATCGGCCGCGTCCTGCCCTCGCTGGGCGAGACCGACGTCGTGTTCACGACCACCGGCGACCTCGTGCCCGGCCTGCACGTCACCGCCGAGGACACCCCGGAAGCCGCGCGGCTCAAGGGGTCGCTGAAGATCCTCGACGTGCTCAAGGCGGCGGTCGCCGACCGGCAGCGGCTGCCGGCCGAGCCGGTGCCGATCGCGCTGAAGGACGTCACGGTGCGGATCGACGCCGAGACCGCGGAGTGGGCCCGGCAGGAGGCGCGCGACAGCGGGCTGCCGCACAACGAAGCCCGCGCCGTGTTCACCGACATCGTCACGTACGTGCTCACCGAACGGGCGATCGGCCGGATCGGCAAGGGCTGGCTGAGCCGGGACGACCGCGACGAGTGGGAGAGCATGCGGAAGGGCCTGCTCGAGGACCTCGCCGGCGACGAGAAGTTCACCGCCGCGCTCGACGAGCTCTGGCCGATCCTGACGCCGCAAGCCCTGCTGGCGTCGCTGTACACGTCTCCCGATCGGCTGCGGGCGGCCGGCGCGGATCCGTCCCTGCTGCGCGCCGACGGCGAAGCGTGGACGGTGTCGGACGTGCCGCTGCTCGACGAGCTGGTCGACCTGCTGGGCCGGGACAAGACGGCCGAGAAGGCGGCCGAGGCGGCAGCCGCGCGGGCGCGGAAGGCCGAGGCCGACTACGCCGAAGGCGTCTTCCAGGCGATGAAGCTGGACCGGGAGGAGATGGACGAGGACGTCATGCTGTCGGCCGAGAACCTCCTCTACGCCGAGGACCTGGCCGACCGCTTCGTCGAGGCCGACACGCGCACCCTCGTCGAACGCGCGTCGGCGGACCGGGACTGGACCTACCGGCACGTCGTCGTCGACGAGGCCCAGGAACTGTCCGAAATGGACTGGCGGGTGCTGATGCGGCGGTGCCCGGGCCGGTCGTTCACAGTGGTGGGCGACCTTGCCCAGCGCCGGTCGGCGGCCGGCGCGCGGGCGTGGGACGCGATGCTCGCGCCCTACGTCGCCGACCGCTGGGTCTACCGGTCGCTGACGGTCAACTACCGCACCCCGGCGGAGATCATGGCCGTCGCGGCCGCGGTCCTGGCCGGGTTCGCGCCGGACGTCAAGCCGCCCGAGTCGGTGCGCGCGTGCGGCATCCCGCCGTGGTCCCGGCAGGTCACCGGGGACGACCGGACGACGGCGATCGAGGAGTTCGTCCGGGACGAAGCCGGGCGGGAAGGCACCAGCGTGGTGATCGGGCCGCCGGGCGTGCCGGGCGCGGTGCCGGCGTCGGAGACGAAGGGCCTGGAGTTCGACGCGGTCCTGGTGGTGGAGCCGGCGGCGATCCTCGCCGACAGCGCCGCCGACCTCTACGTCGCGCTCACCCGGGCGACGCAGCGGCTCGGCGTCCTGCACGAGGGCCCGTTGCCGGCCGAGCTGACCGGGCTCGCGGAGGTCGTCCGGACCTAGCCGCGGTTCGCCGGTGGGGAGCGCGGGTAAATTGCCGTCGCCCGCGCTCCCCCACCGCGAAAGGCGTCCCGATGCAGTTCTACGCCGAACGGCCGATCCGCCGCACCGCCCAGCTCGTCAGCGACCTGCTCGCCCTGCTGCTCGTGATCTTCGCGGTGTGGCTGGGGACGTCGGTGTACGACGAGGTGATGAAGCTGCGTGCCCCCGGCGACGGGCTCGTCGACGCCGGGACGGGGCTGCGCGGGACGTTCGACTCGGCGGCGGACTCGGCCGGCGGGCTCCCGCTGATCGGCGACGCGCTGGCGAAGGCGCTGCACGGCGGGTCGGACGTCGGCACCAAGCTCGTCGACTCCGGCCGGTGGCAGATCGAGGCGGTGGCGAACCTCGCGTGGTGGATGGCGGCGATCGTCATCGCGCTGCCGGTGCTGACGCTGGTCGCGACCTGGCTCCCGATGCGGTGGCACTACACCCGCCGCGCGACGGCCGCGGCGCGGCTGCGGGCGCTCGGAGACGAGGGCCTCGACCTGCTGGCGTTGCGGGCGCTGGTGACCCAGCCGCTGCGCCGGCTGGCTTCCGACGGCGAGGTCGCGACCGGGTGGCGGGAGCGCGACCGCGCCATCATCGAAAAACTGGCCGGCCGCGAACTGGCGAGCCACGGCCTGGTGACCTGACCGGCCCGTCGTGAGTGGTTAGGGCGGTTCTAACCGCCCTAACCACTCACGACGGGCCGCGGCAGACCTGCGTCCTCAAGCGCGCGGGGCCTGGCGCCGCCCCACCGAGCGGCCGATGAAGAACCCCAGCAGCAAGCCCACGACCAAACCGATCGCGATGAAGAAGATCACCGTCGCCGCGGCGATCTTGCCGACCGTGCCCAGGAATCCCTTCGCCTCGAACTCGCTCACCGTCGCCAGCGTCTGGACCATCGCGTAGTGCGTCATGATCACCAGGGTGGCACCGGCGGCGGGCGGGCGCAGCATGGGAAGGTCCCCTCACCGACGCTCAGGACGCCGGTGAGGGGACCTCCGTACTCCGTGGGCTCGAGCAGACGTTGGCTCAGCCGACGGAGGGGCCCATCCCGAGGGACTGCGGCGTGCTCGCGTCGGGCGAGGGCTGGTGCAACCCCTCGTCCAGGGGGCCGAACTCGGTCATCAGGGCCGCGCTGCCGCCCCACGGGGTCTGCTCCTCGGCGATCAGCGAGTTCGTCGTCAGCAGCAGCCCCGCCACCGACGCCCCGTTCTGCACCGCCGAACGGCACACCCGCAGCGGGTCGACGACGCCCATCGCCACCATGTCGCCGTAGCGGTCGTGCAGCGCGTCGAAGCCCTCGTCGTCGCCGAGTTCCCGGGTGCGCGCGACGATCTCGTGCGCCGGGTGGCCCGCGTTGTGCGCGATGAGGAACGCCGGTTCCGCCAGCGCGCGCCGCACGATCTCGACGCCGATCGCCTGGTCGCCTTCCAGTCCCAGGCCTTCGAGCGCCTTCTCGGCGTGCAGGAGTGCCGCTCCCCCGCCGGCCACGATGCCTTCGGCCATCGCCGCCCGGGTCGCCGACAACGCGTCCTCGACGCGGTGCTGCAGTTCCTTGAGCTCGGCCGGTGTGGCCGCGCCGACGCGCACGACCGCGACCTTGCCGGTCAGGGCACCGATCCGCTCGGTCAGCACGTCCTCGTCGACGCCGAACTGCGCGCGTTCCAGCTCCGCCCGCAGCTGCCCGACCCGGAACTCGACGGCGTCGGACGTGCCGGCGCCGCCGACGATCGTGGTGTTGTTCTCGGTGACCCGGACCTGCTTGGCCCGGCCGAGGTGCTCCAGCGTCATCGTCTCCATGCTGAACCCGGACGTCTTCGACAGCACCGCGCCGCCGACGACCGCGGCGAGGTCCTCCAGCTTGTGCAGCCGACGGTCGCCGAAGCCGGGCGCGCGGACGGCCACCGACTGGAACGTGCCGTTGACGTGGTTGTGCACCAGCATGGACAGCGCCGTGCCCTCGATCGACTCCGCGATCACCACGAGCGGCCGCGGGGCCCGCATCACCTTGTCCAGCAACGGCATCAGCTGCTGCACCTTGGTGATCTTCTCCGCGGACATCAGGATGTACGGGTCGTCGAGGACCGCCTCCAGCCGGCCCGGGTCGGTGACCAGGTAGGGCGAGAGGTAGCCGTTGTCGAACTCGAAGCCTTCGACGAAGTCGACGCTCATCCCGATCGCCGGCGACTCCTCGACCGTCACGACGCCGCCGTCGCCGACGGTGTGCAGGGCCTTCGCGATGACCGCGCCGACCGTGTCGTCGTCGTTGGCGGAGATCGCCGCGACCCGCGCGTAGTCCTGTTCGGACACCACCGGGTGCGCCTGCTTCTCCAGGTGCGCCACCAGGAGCCCGACGGCGTGGTCGATGCCGCGCTTGACGAGCACCGGGTTGCCACCGCCGGAGATCGCCCGCATGCCTTCGTGGACGATCGCCTGGGCGAGCACGGTGGCCGTGGTGGTGCCGTCGCCGACGACGTCGTTGGTCTTGATCGCCGCTTCCTTGACCAGCTGCGCGCCCATGTTCTCGAACTGGTTCTTCAGGTGGATCTCGCGGGCGATGGTGACGCCGTCGTTGGTGACCACCGGCGAACCGGTGATCTTCTCGATGATCACGTTGCGGCCCTTGGGGCCCAGCGTGGACTTGACCGCTTCGGCCAGCTTGTCGACGCCCGCCAGCAGCAGGTCGCGGGCGTCCGAGCCGAACCGCAGTTCCTTCGCCATGTGACTGCTCCTAGGGGGTGAGGATCGCCCGGCCGCGCACGCGCCCGGCGTCGAGGTCGGCCAGCGCGTCGAGCGCGGCGTCCAGCGGGTACTTCTTCGTGTGCAGGGTGACCTTCCCGGCCTGGGCGAGCACCATCAGCTCCACCAGGTCGTTGTAGGTGCCCACGAGGTTGCCGATGACGTTGCGCTCGGTCGAGATGATGTCGATCGTCGGGATGTCGATGTTGCTGCCGTAGCCGATGACGAAGTGCGAACCGGCCCGCCGGGTCATCGCGAACGCGTCCTGCTGGGCACCCTGCTCGGCGACGAAGTCGAGCACGACCTCGGCGCCGTTGCCGCCGGTCAGGTCGAGCACGGCGTCGACCTGCTTGCCGTCGCCCAGCACCGTCTCGTCGGCGCCGAGGGTGGCCGCCAGCTCCAGCGCGTCGGCGTTGCGGTCCACCACGATCACGCGGGTCGCGGTGAGCGCCTTGAGCGACTGGATGCCGATGTGCCCGAGCCCGCCGGCCCCGTTGACGACGCAGGTGGTGCCCGGGTACAGCAGCGGGACGGCCTTGCGCACCGCGTGGTAGGCGGTGATGCCCGCGTCCGCCAGCGCGGCGACGTCGGACGGCTGGGTCGACGGGTCGAGCTTGATGCACGCCCGCGCCGACGTCAGCAGGTACTCGGCCATCCCGCCGTCGGAATCGATGCCCGGGAAGCTCCCGTTCGGGCAGTGCATGTCGTCGCCCGCGCGGCAGGCGTGGCAGAGCCCGCACGTCGGCGTCGGGTGCAGGATGACCGTGTCGCCGACCGCCACGTTGGTGACCGCCGGGCCGACCTCGTGCACCCAGCCGGCGTTCTCGTGGCCGATCGTGTACGGCAGCGCGACACCGGACTTCTCGGCCCACTGCTCTTCGATGATGTGCAGGTCGGTGCGGCACACGCCGGCGCCGCCGATCTTGACCACGACGTCGAAGGGCCCGGTCGCGCGCGGCTCCGGTACCTCTTCGATCACCGGGTGCTGGTGGTACTTCTGCAGCCGCACGGCCTTCATCCCGTGCCCTCCTCATCCGAAGTCAGCGAGTACCGCGCGCGCAGCATGCCGCGGCACACGCCCGAGTTGGCCTCCATGCTGGTGCGCGTGAGCCGCGCGAACGCCAGGTGCCGCTTCGCGTCGGCCGGGGCCACCGCCGCCCCCGTCGCCGGGTCGAGCAGCAGCGGGTCGCCGTCCTCGGCGGGCAGGCCGAGCTCGCGGCGGCGGGCCCGCAGCCGCTCGAGGTCCGGCCCGGGCGGGACCTGCCCGAGCGTCAGTGACGCCGGGTCGAGCCCGGTGCCGGCCAGGGTCCGGCAGACGCGGTCGGTGCCGGCCAGCACCGCCTTGCGGACGAAATCACCGCGGAGCGTGTCGAGCTCGTCGACGGCCTCGCCCTCGAACGACGCGACGAACCCCTGCCGCGCCGCCACCCCGCGGTTGATGACGTCGGAGGCGAAGTGGTCGTCGAGCCGGATGTCGAGCCCGGTCAGGCCCGGCACCCCGGCGACGGCGTCGTAGGCGTCCGCGACCATCAGGAACGCGAAGTTGGGCGCGCAGAAGTACGTCGGCAGCCGCAGCCGGATGACGGCGTGGCCCGCCTCGCTCACCTCGCAGCGGGCCACGAAACCGAGTTCGGTGAGCGGTTCGTCCAGTTCGGGATCCCGGACGGTGCCCAGCGCCGACCACACCGCGGCGCGGCCGGCGTGGACGCCCGTGTCCTGAAGTGCGGTCATGAGTTCGGCACGCCGACGGGCTCGACCGACTCCGGTGCCGCGAGCTGCAGCTCCTTCGGCACGTCGATGTCGTAGAGCCGCGCGGCGTTCAGCCCGAGGATCTTCTTCTTCTGGTCGACGGTCAGCGGCGGGAAGTCCGACAGCTCCTCGTCGCCCGGCATGTTCCAGTCGACGAAGCCCTCGACCTGCCACTTCGGTTCCCAGATCGCGTAGTCCGCGCCGAAGATCAGCTTGTCCTCGCCGAGCCAGAACATCAGCTCGCCCATGACCTTCGCGAAGAACTTGGGCCGGGCGTGCATCAGCCCGCCGACGACCACGGCGAGCCCCGCGTAGACGTTCCGCTCCTGGGTGGCCATGAAGCAGAAGTCCTCGATGCGCGGCAGGCCGACGTGCTCGACGATGAAGTTGAGACCCTGGAAGTTGGTCGCGACGTAGTCCACGTCGGACACGTCGAAGGCGTCCTTGTCCAGCGGCCAGATCGTCGGGCCTTTGTGGACGTGGACGTTCTTGACGCCCAGTTCCTCGCACTTCTCGAGATAGCGGGCCGCTTCCGGGTCCTTGAGGCTCCAGCCGCGGGAGTCGCCGTACCACTCCGCGGTGTAGAGCTTGACGCCCTTGCAGCCGTAGCGCTTGACCCGCTCTTCGAACGCCCTCATCCCCGCGTCGCCTTCACGCGGGTCGAACGTGGTGTTCACGAGGAACTTGCCAGGGTGCTTCTCGGCCAGCGCACCGTCGGCCTCGGTCGTGTTGAACCCGTTCTTGTACCACTGCCGCAGGTTGGTCGGCTGGAAGATGGCCGTGTCGACGTGCCCGACCTCGAACAGGTCGTGCATCATCAGTTCCTCGGAGTACTTCTGGAACCGGTCGATCGGCCAGTGCGTCTCCTTCGGGCCGAGGCCCTGGTAGGCGTGGAAGCACTCGATCCAGCCCTTGGCGTATTCCTCCTGCCCCTTCACCCAGTTGTCGGGGCTCGCGTCCCAGAAGTGGGTGTGGGCGTCCACCACGAAATACTTTTCGCCGTCTTTTTCGTACATCGGTGATCCTTCCTGAGCGGATCGAGTGCTTCCCTGACTGGAGCTACTTGGTGATGACCTTGAGGTCGAAGTCGAGGTACTCGGCCGCGTCCTCGGGGTTGGCGAACATGATCGTGCGGTCGTCTTCGTGGATCATCCGCCCGTAGTGGGTGGACATGCTCTCCTCGAACTCCGCGGCGTTGAACCAGCCTTCTTCTTCGCCGGCGGCCTCGTCGACCTCGGCGTAGACCAGGTCCGTCCGGCCCTTCGCGTCGACGCGGATCATCGACGGCAGCGGGGTCACGGTCACGTTGTCCTTGGTGGCCATGACTTCCGCGATGATCGCGCCGACCTGGTTGTTCATCAGGGTGAAGCCGCACATGTTCGATGCCGTGTTGTTGACCTTGTACGGGCTTTCCGAGGTCTTGAAGACGGTCACTGGCCCAGCTCCTCCGGTGCTTTGAGACCCAATTCGGACAGGATTCCGGCGAACCGGCTCTTCGCCCGGTCGAGACCGTCCTCGAACCGGATCGGCTTCGCGTCGGGCTGCGACCACAGCGGCTGAAGGGCGCGGGCGGCGGCGATGCACTTCGGCACCCAGTCCTCGAGCCACTTCTGCAGCAGGGCCTGGTTGTGCCCGGCGAACTCCTTGTCGTTGATCAGCAGGTGGAACATCGCCTTCGTGTAGCGGAGGTCGCGTTCGGAGAAGTCGAACTCCTCGGCGCCGATCAGCGTCGGGGTGACGAAGTCGCCGTTGGCCGGCGCGGCCTGCTGCACGAGGTTGCTGCGGAACAGTTCGCCGACGAGGGGCTCGAACACGATGTTCGCGGCGAAGATCGCCTCGCACCAGTCCCAGATCCCGGTCAGCTGCTCGGCGGTCTCCCGCACGCCTTGCCAGGCCGGGTCCTCGGCCCAGGTCGTCAGGTGGGCGGCGCCGTCGAAGCCGTCGATCTCTTCGGTGAGCGTCAGGTTGTACAGCGCCAGGTCCTGCGCCGCGCGGATCCGGTGCATGCTGTTCACCGAGATCGCGTTGTTGTGCATGTTCGTCGGCGCGCGGCGGTTGGCGTTGGCGTACAGGTAGAGGCCGAGGCCGTGGTCGACGTGCATCCAGGCGCCGACGTGCTTGGCGACGAACTCGACCCAGTTGCGGTTCCACTGCTCGAACGCCTTGGCCTGGCGCGCGGCGTCGATGTTCTGGTTGAGCTGGCGGATGACGTTCGCGTTGTAGCGGTAGAGGGTGAGCTCCCACTCCTCGTTGGGGTCGCGGAACTCGTGCCAGCCGAGCGCCGGCCAGTCGTAGCCCTTGCCCCCGGACCCCGGGCCGCGCTCGGGCAGCGGCCGGTCGGAGCCCCAGGCCTTCATCGCGGTCCACTCGAGCGGGTAGCCGCCCTTGCCGTCGGCGAAGGCGTAGAGCCAGCCCTGCGCCAGGTAGTGGCGCGGGTCGGGCTGGACCTCGACGGTGACGTCTTCGTAGTGGCTCTGCTTGCGCTTGGCGGCGGTGAAGTAGTTGAAGTGCCGCGCACTCGAGTCCGGGAAGACCTTGGCGCCCGCCTCGGCGTCGGTGAACGTCGGCTTCGGCACGCTGCGTTCGGAAGTGGCTGTCATGGGATCCGTCCTCTGTCTCAGGCGTCGGATTCGCCCGTGGTGGTGAACTTGTCGTAGAAGACGCGCTTGTCGGCGACGCCGAGCGCGGGCAGCAGTTCCAGCGCGGCCTCGACCATCGGCGGGGGCCCGCAGACGTAGGCGTCGGCACCTTTCAGGTCGAGGCCGGCCCGGCGCAGGACGTCGGTGATCAGGCCGGTCTCGCCATCCCAGTCGTCGTCACCCGGCTCGGAAAGCGCTGGTACGTAACGGAAGTCCGGCAGCTTCTCCTGAAGCTCCCGCAGTTCGGCGTCGAAGCAGAGGTCGCGGCGGCGGCGGGCACCGTAGTAGTAGGTCGCCTTCCGCTCGATGCCGCGCTCCGCCATGGTCCGCAGCAGCGAGAGGATGGGCGCCATCCCGGCCCCGCCGCCGACGAAGACCAGGTCCGCACTCGGGTTGTCCCGCAGGGTGAACACCCCGAACGGGCCGGTGATCCGCAGCTGGTCCCCGACCGCGACCCGGGTGTCCAGGAACGTGGAGAACAGCCCGTCCGAGTAGATCTTGATGACGAACTCGAGCAGCCCGTCGCGCGCCGAGGTGTTGGCCATCGAGAACGACCGGGACTCCTCGGTGCCCGGGATCGCGAAGTCCATGTACTGGCCCGGGAAGAACTTCAGCGACTGCTCCGGGTCCGTCAGCTTGACGACGAGGTGGCGCAGGTCGTGGGTGACGTGGTCGTTCGACACGACCTCGACCGTGGCCTCCTGGATCGGGAGCCCGGAGTGGATCATCTCCTCGTCGTAGTTGAGCAGCTCGATCGTGAGGTCCTCGTAGGCGTGGGCCCGGCACAGCAGGGTGAAACCCTCCTCCTTTTCGTAGTCGGGAAGCGCGAAGGTCGAGTACTTGTCGTGTTCGACGTCGTCGCCGTCGAGGATGAACGACTTGCAGGCCGCGCACTGCCCTTCCTTGCAGCCGTGCATGAGCATGACGCCCTGCTCGGCGGCGGCGCGCAGGATCGTCTGCTCCTCGGCGACGTCGATCTCGATCCCGACCGGCTCGAACCGGACGCGGTGTTTCTCGGACATGCCTACCCCGGTCTCGGTGCGGGGTCGTGAGTGGTCAGGGCGGTTCTAACCGCCCTGACCACTCACGACCGGTGGTCGCGTCAGGCCTGCTGCGGCGCCGGCCGGCCGGCCGGGCCCTGGCGGTTGTAGTCGGCCTGGAAGGCGGCCCGTTCGGCGTCGGACATCTGGTTCAGCAGCACGTTCGGCGACTGCACCTCGGGCATCCGGCGCAGGTGGTCGAGCGTCCACATCTTCTTGGGGTCGAGGTTGAGGTGCGGCTGCGCGACCATCGTCTTCCCGTCGTCGCGCACGAAACCCATGTCGGAGACGACGTCGGCCCAGTTCCAGCCGTGGTAGAGCGTCTCCCACTCACGGGCGCCGACCAGCTGGCCCATGTTCGGGGTGTTGCGGCCCTGGTAGGTCGGCCGGAACGCCTCGGCGTCGGTCCAGCGGCAGGTCTCCGAGCAGTACGTGCGCCACTGGCCGTCGACCTGGTCGGTGACCATGTCCTCGCGGATGAGGCACGGCACCATGCAGGTCCAGCAGCGGTGCGGGTACACGTAGTCGACGTCCTCGGCGACGATCGGGTGGTGCCCGTTCGGCGTCGCGAGGCGGGCGTAGTTCTCCCACCACTTGCCGTACTTGTCGTACCAGCCGGGGTACTTGTACTCGAACCACTCGAAGTCCTCGTCCGTCATCGGGTCGATGCGCCAGTAGTTGGCGAGCCACCCGGTGGCGAAGAACTGCGCGACCTCGTGCACGTAGCCCTTGTTCCAGATCCGGTTCCACGCCTCCTCGATGAGGTCGTGCGGGATGACGAGCCCGTACTTCTCGAGCGGGACGAGGTAGCTGCGGTAGTAGTCGTCGTAGATCCAGCGGCGCCACATCTCCGCGTAGCTCTCGCGGTCCTTGCGGCGGTCCTTGGTGCCGTATTCGATGAAGGTGCCGATGGCCGCGTCGACCACGCAGTGGTTGTTCCACCACGCGTACCGCAGGTCGCGTTCGAGCAGCTGGTGGTTGCTCTCGTCCGACAACGCCATCAGCAGGGTGGCGTAGCCGTTGCTGATGTGGCGGGACTCGTCGGACTGCACCGAGTGGAACACCGTCGGCAGCAGGTAGTCGCCGTTGGCGGCGGCTTCCGCGGGCATGGCGACGAAGAGGGTGTTCGTGAACGCCGTCTCCGCCACGATCGTGAGGTAGATGCTCGCCGCGGTGATCGCGTCACCGGTGATGAAGCCTTCGGCGAACTGGCGGCCGATGGTGCCGCAGTAGTCGTTCTGGAAGTTGCGCAGGCTCGAGTTGAACCCCGCCGGGTCGATGTAGTTCTGCATGTACAGGCGCTTGAGGTTCTGCTGGATCGTCGAGTGCCGGACCTCGTCGATCATCTGGATCGCCTGGCCATTGTGCAGCTCCGGGTTCGGGACCGTCCGGAACAGCAGCGGCATCGCCCGCGCGGCGGAGATCTCCGGCAGCGGGATGATCGACAGGAACAGCTTCTGCCATTCCAGCCAGCGCTCCTGCACCTGGCGGAACATGTTGCCGCGGATCGCGCCGTCCTCGGCGCCGTAGACCCGGTGGTCCTTCTCCTCCTGCATCGGGAAGTACGAGCGGAGGACCTGCTTCAACGGGTCCTTCTTCTTGGCCTTCTTGAAGGTGTAGTCGGTCCCGTAGTGCGAAACCGGGGTGTGGTACGCCGGCTCCCACGACAGTTCCTGGATCTTCTGGTGGGCTTTCGCCACACTCTGGCGACTCATGGATCACTCCTTATCCGTGGCTCCTGCCTACGGCGGCCGAGCGGCTCCCCTCCCGGCCGGGGGATTCGGGGCGCACGTCCTGCGGTGACCATTCAAGGGGCGCCCGCGAGTGACGCGGGTCTCAATCTGAGACAGAACCGCTGCTCAGGACGTTTCGTCCGCGCCGAGCACCCGCGCCCGCAGTTCGGCGAGCTCGCTGTGGACGCTCGTCCGCACGCGCGCGTCCCCCTCGACCGTCGGCACGATGCCGAGCGCGCGCAGCAGCGCGGCGGCGGGATCGCCGGGGTGGCCCTCCCCGCCGAACACCGGGTGCAACCCCTGTTCGGCCAGATGCGTGAAAACCAGATTGACGATCGTCCACGGGTTGTACGTCTCCGCACCCTCGGCAGCCATGGGTTCTCCTCCTGGTCAGCGGTCTCTTCCCTGCCATCCGACCGTCGCCCGCGCGGCCCGGGCGTCTCAATTTGAGACACCGCGCGGCGCGCGCCGGATCTAGGCTGGGCGGGCGGCACAACGGGTGTGCCCGCACCCACGTGGGCCGCGGGAAGCTGGAGGTCACGTGGACGAGATGGCGCCCGGAACCCTGCTCGCGGACGACGAGCTCGCCCGGACCCGGGTGCGCTTCCTGACCGCCGAACCGGTCCCGCCCGGGATCGTCCGGCAGACCATCCTCGCGTCGTGGCGGCGATCCCGGGAGTTCCAGGTCCAGGCCGACCGGATCGACCCGCTCTTCCTCGGCGACCAGAACCTCGACATCCCGCTGATGCGCGGCGCCGAACCGGTGCTCGACAAGCTGGGCGAGCAGTTCGACGGCCAGCCGATCAGCCTCATCCTCACCGACCCGAACGGCGTCGTGCTCACCCAGCGGACCGGCGACGCGGACCTGAAGCGGCACCTCGAACGCGTCGAGCTCGTCCCCGGCTTCAGCTACGGCGAGCAGTCCGTCGGGACCAACGGCATCGGCACCGCGCTCGAGGACGGCCGCGCGACCACCGTGTTCGGCCACGAGCACTACGCCGAGCACCTGGAGAACCTGGCCTGCGCGGGCGTGCCGATCCACCACCCGATCTCCGGCAAGAAGATCGGCGCCGTCGACCTCACCTGCTGGTACAAGGACGCCGGCGGGCTGCTCATCGCATTGGCCCGCTCGACGGCCGAGCAGATCCGGCAGGCACTGCTGCGCCACAGCGACCTGCGGGAGATGATCCTCTTCCAGGCGTACCTGCAGACCTGCCGCCGGTGGACCGGCATCGTGCTGGCGTTCAACGACGACATCGTGATGATGAACGACCGGGCGCGGCAGCTGCTCGACCCGGCCGACCAGTCGGTGCTGCTGAGCCACGCCACCGAAGCGCTGGCCGACGGGCGGCGGACGTCGGCGACGCTCGCGCTGTCCAGCGGCCTGCGCGTGCGCGTGTTCTGCCGTCGCGTCCCGGGTCAGCGCGCGACCGACACGGCGGGTGGCGTGCTGTCGGTGAAGCTGATCGAGGCGGACGAAACCCTGGCGGTACCGTCGACGCCGATGCTGCCGATGTACCTGCCGGGCGTGGTCGGCTCGGCCCCGCTTTGGCTGCGCTGCGGGCACGAGCTCGACACCGGCCACCAGCACGGCGAGTGGGTCGCGCTGGAGGGCGAGGCGGGGACCGGCAAGGTGACTCTGGCGAAGGGCCTGCACCAGCGGCACCACCCGGCCGCCCGGCTGCTGACCGTCGACGCGGCCGCGACGACCGGCACGGACTGGGTGGCCGAACTGCTGCGCGAGCACGCCGACGCCCCGATCCGCACGCTGGTGATCCGCCACGCCGACCGGCTGACTGCGCCGGCGGCGAACGCGCTGGCGGCGACGTTGCGGGAGCTGCGCGAGCGGGCCGACGCGCCGTGGGTCGTGGTCACGCTGGCGCCGGAGGCCGAGACGAACCCGGCGCTGGCCGAGCTGCTGAAGTCGTTCCCGCGGACGGTCCGGGTGCCGCCGCTGCGCCACCACGTCGAGGACCTGGCGGAGCTGGTCCCGCTGGTGCTGAGCAAGCTCGGCTACGGCGGCAGGCTCACCTGTTCCGCGGCGGCGCTGCACCTGCTGATGCGGGCCGAGTGGCCGGGCAACACCGGCCAGCTCTACCGGGTGCTGCGGCAGGTGGCCCAGCGCCGCCGGGCGGGGACCATCCGCCCGGGCGACCTCCCGGCCGAGTTCCACACCGTCGCGCGGCGGCCGCTGAACCGGTTCGAGTCGATCGAGCGGGACGCCATCGTGCGGTGCCTGGAGGACGCCGACGGCAACAAGGTCCGGGCGGCGAAGCTGCTGGGCATCTCCCGGGCGACGATCTACCGCAAGATCCACGAGTACGGCATCGTGCCGCCCACCCGCTCACCCCGTCGTGAGTGGGAAACAGTGTTCTAACCCTGTTTCCCACTCACGACCTCGTCAGCGGGCGGCGAGTTCGGCCAGCTGGTAGGCCAGCTTCTCGCGTGCCTGCGGCAGCGAGAACACGGTCTTCAGCACCGTGTTCCGCAGCAGCCGCGCCGGGCGGGGCCGCAGCGTCGCCATCCGCGTCATCCGGTCGGTGAAGGCCACCACGGCGGTCGCCACCGGGCGGCGGGTCGTCTCGTAGGTGTCCAGCAGCGCGTCCGGCTCGCCGGCGGCCACCCGGGCCAGCAGGCGGCCGAGCGCGACCGCGTCCTGGATGCCGGTGTTCATGCCCTGGCCGCCGGCCGGGCTGTGCACGTGGGCGGCGTCGCCGGCCAGGAGGATCCGGCCCGCGCGGTAGTGGTCGGCCACCCGGTGGTGCACCCGGAACCGCGAGCTCCACACGACCTCGGTCACCCGCGACCGCGCCCCCTCCGGACCCCGCGCGTCCACGATGGACTGGATGTCGGCGATGCCGGGGTGCTCGGGGGCCTCGGCGACCGTCGCGACCAGGCGGTAGTGGTCGTCGCCGCCGGGCAGCGGCGCCACCACCGTCACGCCCTCCGGCGACAGGTGCAGGCTGACCTCTTCGCGGTCCAGCGGCCAGCTCATCCGGACGTCGGCCAGCACGAACGACTCGGCGTAGGTCGCGCCGGTGAACCCGATGCCGGCCTGTTCGCGCACGACGCTGTGCATGCCGTCGGCGCCGATCACGTACTTCGCGCGCACGGTGCCGCCGGTCGTCGTGACCGTGACCCCGGTGTCGTCGCCGGCGACGGTGGTGACCTCGTACGGGCGGTGCACGTCGCCGCCCGCCTCGCGCAGGCGCGCCAGCAGCACGGCTTCGGTCCGGTCCTGGGGCACCATGAGCGTGTACGGGTAGGCGGTGGGCAGCCCGCCGAAGGGCACGTGCGCGAGCACCGTGGCGCCGTCGCGGACGGTGAACGTCGGGACGACGACGCCCAGCTCCGTCAGCCGCCCGGTGACGCCGAGCTCGGCCAGCACCTCCAGGGTCCGGGCGTGCACCACGCAGGCCCGGGACGTGTTCGCGCCCTCGGCCTGGCGGTCGAGCAGCACGAAGTCGACGCCGGCCTCGGCCAGCACGATCGCGGTGGCCAAGCCCGCGGGGCCGGCTCCGACGATCAGCACGTCGGTACGGGTGGGCAGGGACATGACGGCACCTCCGAGTTTGCCAACAACTGTTGGCATCCACGGTAGGCACGCCGAGACTGGCTTGTCAACAAGTGTTGGCCTACACTTGTTGACATGACTGAGGCACCGCGCCGATCCGACGCCACCCGGGCGACCATCCTGGAAGCCGCGCGCCGCCGGTTCGCCGCCGACGGCTTCCGCCGCGCGACGATCCGCTCGATCGCCGCCGACGCGGACATCGACCCGTCGATGGTGATGCGCTACTACGGCAGCAAGGACGGCCTGTTCGCGGCGGCCGTGGACGTCGAGCTGGACCTGCCGGACCTGGCCGCGGCCGACCCCGGCACCGTCGGCGAGCTGCTGACCCGGCAGTTCCTGGTGCTGTGGGAGCGGCCGCCGACCGACGAGATCCTGCTTACGCTGCTGCGGTCGGCGGTCGCCGACGACGCCGTGGTCGAGAAGATGCGGCAGGTGTTCGCCCGCCAGGTCACCCCCGCGGTCCTGCGGTTCGGCGACCCGGCCGACGCCCCGCGCCGCGCGGGGCTGGTGGTGAGCCAGCTGCTCGGCCTGGCGCTGACGCGGTACGTCCTGCGCCTGCCACCGGTGGTCGCGCTGACCCCGGCGGAGGTCGTCGCCGAGGTCGGCCCGACGGTGCAGCGCTACCTTTCGGGAGGCTCAAGCTCACCTCCGGTGCAGTGAATGACTCATTCCTGTCGTCCGGCGCCAGGAATGAGTCATTCACTGCACCCGAACCAGCCGCCGGCACTCCCCGGCGGGGGTCACTTCGGCGGGTTGACGGCCGCGGCGACGTCGGCGATGGTCTGCGGGTCGACCAGGCCGGTGTCCTCCAGGACGTTCATGTGGTCGAGGACCGTCTGGTTCGCCTGCGTCGCGTGGCGCCGGATGACGTCGTTCTGGGTGCCGGCGCGGACCTCGGCGATGGTCGCGAAGATCTTGCCGTGCGACGCGCGGAGCAGGTTCACGAACAGCTTGTCGAACGCGAGCCCCTGTGCGGCGGTGAGCTGGCGGACCCAGCCCTGCTGTTCGGCGCTGGCCTGGTCGGGCAGCGGCACGCCGAGCATCTTCGCGTCCTCGCGGACGAGCTGGTCGAGGTGCGAGTGCCCGTCCAGCAGGTGCAGCCCGGCGCGCCTCACGGCGTCGCTGGTGGCGTGCGTCTGCGCGAGGGTGCCCGCGGGCATCTCCCACAGCCCGGCCTGGCGCACCTTGACCAGGAACGTCTTGTCGAGCTCGGTGACCGGCCCGGCGGCCGCCACGCCGGCCCCGGCCGCGGCGGCCGCCACGGAGCCCATCTGCATGCCCGCCATGTCGTGCCCGTACGCCGGGACCTGCGCCTGCGTCGACCCGGGTGCGGCCTGGGCGCCGGGTTTCAGCACCATGACCGAGCCCACGGCGACCACGGCGAGAGTGGCCACGACGACCAGCACGGTCCGAACCTTGGCCTTGGCCGTCATGCCACGGTGATCCGGCATCGTTCCTCCTTCTGGCGACAAGTGCCTGCACGGGGTACTACGGCCGCCGTCGCGAAGGGGTTCAAGCAGATTGGGATTATTTCTCTTGTGAGCCAACAGTTTTCGGGCACAGAAAAGTCCCTTGTGGACACACCAGAAGGGTCGGCCGAACCCGGCCGGACGTCCCGGGCGAGTGCCGGGGTCACCCATCTTGACCGATGCTCTTGCCGTTGGCAAGTATTGCTTCATGCAAACCCTTGAAGACGCGGCCCCGGGCGCCGACCCGGACGTGGTGGCCCTGGACGGCCTCACCCTGGTCCTGGTCGGGATCGCGTGGGAGTGCGCGCACGCGGCGCCGCCCGAGGTGACCTTCCCGCAGACTCGCCTGCTGCTCATCCTCGACCGCCTCGGCCGGGTGCCGAGCTCGCGCCTGGCGGCCGCGATGGACGTCAACGCCTCGTCGGTGACGCGGCTGGCCGACCGGCTGGAGGCACTCGGCTACGTGGCCCGCGGCCGCGACCCGCGCAACCGGAGCGTGGTGACCCTGGAGGTCACCGCGGCCGGCCACGACCTGGTGGCGCGGATCCTCGACCGGCGGCACGCGGCGCTGGGCGCGCTGCTGGACCGGCTGCCGCCCGCCCAGCGCAAGGCCACGGCCGCGGCCGCACGGCGGCTGGTGAACGCGGCCGCCACCATCCCGGCGCTCGGCCCGGCCCCGCTGTGAGTGCCATGCTGGACGGCATGCCGACCCGCTGGACGTGCCCGCGCTGCGACCGCGAGTTCGCGCGCACCGGCCAGGGCCACACGTGCGTCCCCGGCTGCACGGTCGACGAGACGTTCGCCGGCCGCGACCCGCGGTTCCGCGCGATCTACGACGCCGTCCTCGGGCACCTGCGGACCCTCGGCGACGTCCACGAGGACGCCGTCAAGGTCGGGGTGTTCCTCAAGCGGGACCGGAAGCTCGCCGAGCTGCGGCCGCGTTCGAGGGACGTCCTCGTGTACCTGTTCCTGCCGCGCCCGATCGAAACAGCCCGGATCGCCCCGGCGCGGTGGGCGAGCGGACCCCGCGTCGGACACCAGCTGAAGCTGCGCGAAGTGTCCGATGTGGACGACGAGGTCCGCGGGTGGCTGACGATCGCCTTCGAAACGTCCTGACCCGGGTCAGTTCGCGGGGCCGGTCCAGCCTTCGGGCACGTGGCCGATCCGCACCCGCTGCGGGTGGTCGCCGACCGGTACCGAGAGGAGCTTCCGCCCGGTCGCGAAGTCGATCGCCGTGACCTGGTCCGCGCCGGCCTCGGAGATCACGCACGCGCTGCCGTCGCCGCTCACCGTCGCCCAGTACGGCTTCACCGCGGGCACCAGCGTGCCCTGCTGCAGGGTCGCGCGGTCGACGACCGTGGCGTAGTCGTCCATCGTGCCGGCGATGCAGAGCTTGGTCCCCGCCGGGTTCATCGACATGCCGTGGTGGCGGGAGTCGTTGACGAACGTGGTGCGGTCGTCGCTCGTGGCCGGGTTCTTCGGCAGCTCCTTGACCCGCGTGATCCGGTCGCTCGCGACGTCGTACTCCAGGAAGCCGTTGAAGAACGACACCTGGAAGTACAGCTTCGACTCGTCCGGGGTGAACGCGACCGGCCGCACCGCGTCCGAGAGGTCCCGGCGCCCGAAGGCGTCGAGCCGGTCACGCATGTCGATCACCTTGACCTGGCGGAAGGTCGACGCGTCGACGACCGTGATGTGCCGGTCCCCCTTGGTGAAGTCCCACCCGGGGTCGTCGAGGTCGGTGTTGACCTCGCCGATCGCCATGTTCCACAGGTACCGGCCACCGTCGGTGAACACGTTCTCGTGCGGCTTGTCCCCCGCGGCGAACGAGCCGGCCTGCTGCCCGGTGACGATGTCCAGCACGTGCACGGTGTTCGACGTCGAGGCGGACACGGCGACGCGGCGGCCGTCCGGCGAGACCGCCATGTGGTCGGCGCGGAACCCCGAAACCGGGAAGCGCCAGTTGATCCGGCCGGTGGCGAGGCTGATCGAGACGACGTCCGCGAAGCTCGGCCGCGACGCCACCACCGACGCTCCGTCGGGCGTGGTGTACATGTCGTCGACGAACTGGTCGTGCCCTTCGCCGGGCCCGTTGCGGATGCCGAGGAAGAACGCCAGCTTGACCGGGTTCAGGTAGATCTCCCGGAGCCGATCGTCCTTGTCCGGGATGATGTTCACGCGCCCGATCTTCGCGAACGACCCACGGGACTCGATGACGTCCGCCGTCCCCTCCCAGTTGTTGCCGACGAACATCACCTCCCGCAGGGCCGCGGGCGCGCCGGTCGCCGGCACCGCCGCGCCGGTCGTCAGCAGGGCGACGCCGGAAGCCAGGTACGCCAGGCGCGAGAGGTACGACCGCCGTCGGCGGGTGCTCGGGGAAGTGCGCACGGAAGACACCTTTCGACGCTGAAGAGGTGCGGCGGTGGTTTTTGCACGGGACAGGGGTTACTGTCCGGTATGCCACGATAACCGGCCCCGGGAGCTCCTCCGGTAGGGCCGATCGCCCAACGTCGGGGGCGGCCGGTTGTGGCCGTGCCACAACGGGTCCGGGAGGTGCCGGTGACGTCGCTGCTCCGGCGGATCCTCGACGACCTGGCCGCGGACGAGGCCGTCCTGGACGAGCTGGTGAAGGTCGCGCGCAGTGAGTCGCCCGAGGTCGCGCGGCTCCCGGAAGCCGAGAACCGGCGGCACATCCAGGTCCTGCTCTCGGCCGCGCTGCGGGCGACGGCGAGCCCCGACGGCCCCGCCCGGGAGGACTACACCACCGCGGAGGCGCTGGGAGCCGACCGCGCCGCGCAGGGTGTCCCGCTCACCGAACTCCTGCGCGGAGTCCAGGCGGGCCGCACGCACGCCGCGCGCGTCGCCGTCGAACGCGCCCGGGCCGCGGGCGTGCCGGACGACGTCATCCTCGAGACGGTCCTCGACGCCGACCGCTACACCGGCGCGCTGGAGCACCACATCGTCAAGGGCTACCACGCGGCCGAGCTCCAGCTCTCCCGCACGGTGCGCGACGCGCGGACCCAGCTGCTGCGGACCCTGCTGCTCGCCGGGCACCCGCCCGCGCCCGAAGAGCTCCGGCGGGCGGGGCTGCATCCCGACGTCCGGTACTTCTGCGTGGTGTCCGACGTCAGCGACCCGGCGCGGGCACGCACGCTGGAGCAGGCGCTGCTCGAGTACGGCGGGGTCTACGGCCTGGTCGAGGGCAGGCTCACCGGCCTGGCGGCGCGGTCACCCGCGGGCGTCGCGCTGGCCGGGGACGTCCTGCTGGTCGTCGCGCCCGCGGCCGCTTTGCCCGCGCTGCGGGAGGTGCACCGCCTCTGCACGGCGGCGGCGCGCCTCGCCGGGAGCGGGTACCACGACCTGACGGCGCTGGCGGGCGAGATCGCCCTGACGGCGCAGCCGGTGCTCGGCGGCCTGCTCACCACGGCCCTGCTCGGCTCGCTCGACCCGGCGAACCCGTTCCACCGCGAGCTGGTGGGGACGGCCCTGGCCTACCTCGACCACGGCCAGCGCCTGCGCTCCACGGCCGAAGCACTGCACCTGCACCCCAACACGGTCCGCTACCGCCTCGACCGGCTGGCCGAGCTGACCCCGCTGGCCCTGGCGGAGAACAGCGGCGGCCGCGTCCTCGACGCCGTGCGGTCGTGGTGGGCGCTGCACCGCTGGCTCGGCACGCAGAGCTGATCCCGGCCCGGTCCGCACCCGCATCCCGGGGTCATCCTGCAGGGCTGATTCCCCGCACCGCCAAGGCAAGCAGCCGCTGCGCCTCCCCCGCCGGATCACGATGGTGCTCGGTCGCCAGCACGATCCCCGTCACCACCGCGATCAGGTCCTCGGCCGTGACCTCCGGGCCGACCGCACCCGCCTCCGCCGCCCGCCGCACCAGCGGCACGCCCGCTTCGGTCATCGTCGCCGAGCACGCGTGGGCCGACGACCCTTCGTCGCGGACCAGCGCCGTCGCCAGGCCGCGGGCCGTCGCCGCGTAGGTCGTCAGGGCGCTCAGCCACTCGAGCAGCGCCGCACGGGGGTCCGGGGCTTCCGCCAGGTCGCGGGCCCGCCCCGCGAGCGCGTCGACCTGCTGCCGGAACACCGCTTCCAGCAACGCCTGCCGGCTCGGGAAGTGGCGGCGCACCGTCGCCGAGCCGACGCCCGCGGTCCGGGCGATCTGTTCCAGGGACGCCTCGGCGCCGTGCGCGGCGACCTCCTCCTCGGCGACGGCGAGGATGCGCGCGTAGTTGCGGCGGGCGTCGGACCGCGGCACGGACCACCTCCGGAACGGGAAGTGGCGGGGTCCGCCACTTATTCGCTAGTGTAGCGGGCACGAAGTGGCGGGCCCCGCCACTTATCTCCCGAGGAGCTCCCATGTCCCCCGTCCTGGTCACCGGCGCCACCGGCAAGCAAGGCGGCGCCACCGCCCGTACCCTCCTGAAGGCCGGCGTTCCCGTCCGCGCGCTGGTCCGGAACCCGGGGCGGGCGCAAGCGCTGCGCGACCTCGGCGCCGAGGTCGTCGTCGGCGACCTCTACGACCCCGGCTCACTCGCCCCCGCCGTGAAAGGCGTGCGTGGCGTGTTCTCCGTCCAGATGCCCGACATGGCGAACCTGGAGGGTGACTCCGAGTGGGTCCAGGGCCGCAACCTCGTCGACGCGGCGGCGGAGGCCGGCGTACCGCAGTTCGTGCACACCTCGGTCTCCGGCGCCGGGCAGCACCGGTCCGTGCCCGGTTGGGCGGAGGGCCGCTGGGCGTCGATGGAGCACTACCTGGAGACCAAGACGGCGATCCAGGACCGCGTCCGCGACGCCGGGTTCGCGCACTGGACGTTGCTCAAACCGGGCTTCTTCATGGAGAACTTCCTGCCGCCGTCGTTCCTGCTCCCGCACGGCCGGCTGGTCACGACCATCAAGCCCGGGACCGAACTGGCCCTGGTGGCGGTGGACGACATCGGGGCCGCGGCCGCGGCGGCGTTCGCGGATCCGGCGCGCTTCCACGGCGTCGAACTGGAACTGGCGAGCGAGCGGATGCCGATGACCCGCGTCGCCGAGATCCTTTCGCGCGCGCTCGGCGTCGAGCTGACCGCGCCGGACATGACCGTCGAGGAAGCGGTCGCCGCCGGAGCGCCCGCCTTCGCCGTCCGGCACGAGTGGCAGAACGAGGTCGGCCACCCCGCACGTCCCGAGTTCGCCCGGGCGCTCGGCATCGCGCTGACGTCGTTCGCGGAGTGGACGGAAACGCACCTGACACCGGCGTGACCTTCCCGCTACGGTCGGCGCTGTGGCGACGCCGCCCAGCCTCCCCGCGGCCACCGCCGAGGGCGTGTGCGTCTTCTGCGCGGCGCGCTAGGTCTGGTGCAGCTTGTCCGGGTGGTGCACGGCGGTCTTCCCGGACTTCTCGCTCCGGACCAGGTACTGCGGCTCCTCCGGCGAAGCCTTCACGTCCCGCTTGCCCGCGTGGGTGTCCTCGGTGATCTTCTGTTCGACCGTCCCGACCGAACTCTTGTTGCCGGCGTCCCACCGCACGCGGTCGCCCTTCTCGAATTCCTTGCTTGCAGGCCGTCGATCAGCCGTTCCGCGCCCACCACGCGCCCGGCGTCGAGGGCGAGCAGCCCTCGAAGCTGGGGACCGCCGAGGGGAACGGCGGTCCAGTCGGGACGGCGGGCTTCGACCGGCCCGAGGATCGCGAACTGCACGCCGCCGATTCTGGACCACCGCCCCCGGTCACGGCCGCAGCTTCCGGAAGAACGCGCGGATGTCGGCCACGAGCAGCTCCGGCTCCTCCACCGCCGCGAAGTGGCCGCCCTCGGCGAACTCCGACCAGTGCTCGATCTTCTCCTCCGGGTCCATGATCCGCCGCACCACCGGCGACGAGTTGAACACCGCCCAGCCCGCGGGCACCGCGGACGGCGCGAGCCAGCCGTGGCCCGAGTGCGCGGCCTCGTAGAGGAACCGGGCCGCCGTCGCGCCGCTGCGCGTGAACCAGTACAGGCTGACGGTCGTCAGGAGCCGGTCGCGGTCGATGCCGCCGCCCGAGAAGGTCCAGGCCTGGACCTTCTCGGCGATCCAGGCCAGCTGCCCGACCGGCGAGTCGGTGAGCGCGGCCGCGATCGTCTCCGGCTTGTGCGACTGCAGGTCGAGGTAGCCGCGCCCGGCCTGCCAAGCCTCGCGGGCCGCGTCCAGTTCGGCCTGTTCGGCCTCGGACAGGTTGTCCGGCAAGGGAAGCTGCTCGCCGGCCAGCGCGATCGTGCCGCGGTCGCTGTTCACGTGCGTGCCGATCACCCGGTCCGGGTACAGCGCCGCGAGGCGTCCGGTGACGCCCGCGCCGATGTCGCCGCCCTGCGCGGCGAAGCGGTCGTAGCCGAGCCGCGTCATCAGCTCGGCGAACGCGTCGGTCGTCCGGGCGAGCTCCCAGCCCGGCCCGCTCAGCGGCGTCGAGAAGCCGAAGCCGGGCAGCGACGGGACGACGACGTGGAACGCGTCCGGGCCCGGCTCGGTCAGCGGTCCGAGGACGTCGAGGAACTCGGCGAAGGTGCTGGGATAGCCGTGCGTGAGCAGCAGCGGGACCGCGTCCGGGTCGGCCGACCGGACGTGCAGGTAGTGCACCGGCTGGCCGTCGATCTCGGTCGTGAACTGCGGGAACGCGTTGAGCGCTGCCTCCTGGGCGCGCCAGTCGAAGCCGTCGCGCCAGTACTCCGCCAGCTCGCGCACGACGGCGGTGGGGATGCCGCGGGACCAGTCCGGCTCGTCGCCGGGCACGGGGTCGGCGAACCGGGCTTCGGTGAGGCGGCGGTGCAGGTCGTCGAGGTCGGCCTGCGGGATTGCGATCCGGAAGGAGTTCGTCATGAGCAGCACGCTAGGAACCATTGCGGAAGACTTCCTTCCGCGATTCGTGCGATCCTCGGAAAATGTTGCCGACCTCCGCCCGCCTCCTGCGGCTGCTGTCGCTGCTCGAGACGCGGCGCGACTGGACGGGCGCCGACCTGGCCGAGCGGCTGAACGTCACCACGCGCACGGTCCGCAGCGACGTCGGGAAGCTGCGCGAGCTCGGCTATCCGGTCGAGGCCTCCCCCGGTGTCCAGGGCGGCTACCGGCTCGGCGCGGGCGCGCAGCTGCCGCCGCTGCTGCTCGATGACGACGAAGCGGTGGCCGTCGCGGTCGGGCTGCGGACCGCCACCGGCGTCGCCGGCATCGGCGAGACGTCGGTGCGCGCGCTCGCGAAGCTGGAGCAGGTGCTGCCGTCGCGGCTGCGGCACCGGGTGCAGGCGCTGCAGGCCGCGACGGTCTCGGTGCCGGGCACCGGTCCCGTCGTGGACGCCGACGTGCTGACGGCGATCGCGTCGGCGATCCGGGCCGGCGAGCGGCTGCGGTTCGACTACCGCAGCCACGACCGCACGGCGAGCCGCCGCGACGTCGAGCCGCACCGGCTGGTCGGCTTGCACCGGCGCTGGTACCTCGTCGCGTGGGACACCGGGCGGGACGACTGGCGCACCTTCCGCGTCGACCGGATGACGCCGAAGGTGCCGAACGGGCCGCGCTTCGCCCCGCGCGAGCCGCCGGAGGGCGATGTCACGCAGTTCGTCCAGCGCAGCGTCGGCGCGGCGACCTGGCGCTACCACGCGAAAGTGCGGCTCCACACGTCGGCCGCGTACGTGCGGGCCCGGCTGCCGCTCGCGGTCGAGGTGACGCCCGAGGGACCGGACCGCTGCGTCGCCGAGGTCGGCTCGGACAGCGCGGCCATGCTGTCGCTGTACCTCGGGCTCCTGGAGGTGGACTTCGAAGTGCTCGAAGCTCCGGAGCTGGCCGCCGAACTGGCCAAGACGGGCGAGCGGTTCCTGCGGGCGGCTAGCGCAGGGAGTTCGCGAGCTCCTCGATGAGGACCATCTGCTCCCGCACGCCCCCTTCCATGCCGGACTCGAGGATCATGTCGCGCAGTTCCTTGCTGCCCGTCTCGGTCAGCAGCCGCAGGACGCTGCGATCGGCACCGAGTGCGGTGAAGGTGGCGGTGTTGAGCGGCCCGTCGACTGAGTCGGGGTCGACACCCGGCATCTCGAACACCTCGGTGTAGACGATCTTCTCCTCCGGCACGACTTCGCGGTACTCACCGTGGAACCCGACCTCGGCGCCGTCGTTCGTCTTCAGCACGTACCGCCAGCGGCCGCCGGGACGCAGGTCCATTTCGACGTCGGTGGTCGTGCCCCGGTGCCCGGCCCACCAGCGTCTGACCAGTTCCGGCGTGGTCCACGCTCGGTAGACCAGGTGCTTCGGTGCGGCGAATTCGCGCGTGATGAGGATCTGCTCGTCGGTGGGAAGGGTGATCTCCACGTCACTGCTCCTGTTCCTTGAGTTCTTCGAGGACGCCGTCCAGCAGCTCGAAGCGTGCCGACCACGTCCGTTCGTAGCGCTTGACCCAGTCGTGGATGGGCTTGAGCGCGGGGCCGTTGAGCCGGTAGAGCCGCTGGCGGCCGTCGCCGCGCACGTCCACCGCGCCCACCTCCCGTAGGACGCGCAGGTGCTTCGACACCTGCGGCTGGGCGAGGCCGAGCGCGTCGACGAGGTCGCCGACGGACCGCTCCCCGCTCATCAGGACGTCGAGGATCTGCCGCCGCCGGGGTTCGGCGACGGCGTTGAAGGTGTCGGCCGTTGTCGCTGCTCGTGCCACGCAGCCATCATATGCCCATATGGGTATGCGTCAAGGCCCACGCTCGGGCGTTCGAAGGATCGACGGTCCACAGTGGACGGACGCGCGCACGGCCTGTTCGTCGGTGGCCTGAGCGGGAAGCGGGACGGGCGCGCGCTCAGTGCCCGTTGCGCTCCAGCGAGCGGAAGTGGTCCCAGGCCCGGCTGACCAGCGCGTGGTGCGTCCGCAGGTCGATCGCCGTGCGGGCCAGCGCCGCCGCCGAGGCCAGCATCACCGACCGCCCGCGCGGGCTCGCCGACGCGGCCGCGAACTCCTCCGTGTGCACCGCGTACTCCTCCGCCGTGATCGCCACGAACGGGTGGATCGCCGGGACCCGGGCGCTCACGTCGCCGATGTCCGACGAACCCGGGAAGACCCCCGGCACCGGCGGGGTCGCGTGGATGCCGCACGCGGCCAGGTGTTCGGTGAACCGCTCGGAGAGCACCGCGTTGTCCCGGAAGTGCGCGAACCCGCGCCCGAGGCGTTCGACGTCGACCTTCGCACCGGTCGCGAGCGCCGCTCCCTGCGCACACGTGCCGACGTCCTCGGCCAGGCGGTCCAGGGCCGTGGTCGTCAGCGCGCGGAGTCCGAAGCGGCCCTCCGCGTGGTCCGGGACGATGTTCGTCGCCTCGCCACCGTGGGTGATGATCCCCTGGACGTGGGAGCCGGCGGGCAGCCGCTGGCGCAGCGCCGAGACCGCGCCGAACGCCTGGATCAGCGCGGCCAGCGCGTCGACGCCGGCCTCCGGGTTGCCGGTCGGGTGGGCGGCGCGGCCGTGGAAGGTCACCTTCAGCTCCACCTGCGCGGTCAGCGGGGCCGACGACCACGAGTGGACGCCGGGGTGGAACGTGAGCGCCGCGTCGACGTCGTCGAAGACGCCCGCCTCGGCCAGTGCCACCTTGCCCCCGCCGCGCTCTTCGGCGGGACACCCCACGACCAGCAGCGATCCCGGGCTGTCCGCCAGCACGTCCCGCGCCGACAGGGCGGCACCGAGGCCGGCCGCGGCGATCAGGTTGTGCCCGCACGCGTGTCCCAGCCCGGGCAGCGCGTCGTACTCCAGCAGCAGCGCGACGCACGGCCGTCCGCTCCCGGCCCGCGCGAGGAACGCCGTGGGCAGCCCGGCGACGCCGGTGTCCACCGCGAAGCCGTCCGCGGCCAGCTCCCCGGTCAGCCGCTCGGCGGCCGCGTGCTCCTCATAGGACAGTTCCGGCCGCTCGTGCAGCGCGGTGGCGACCGCCCACAGCCGTTCGTCCAGCTGCTCGATCCGCTCGTCGACCCGCTCGTGCAGCTCTTCGTGCCATTCCATGCCCACCGGAATACCCCCACCACGCACGGTCACGCCACCGGCAGTGTTTCACAGGGTCCGCCGGGGGCGCCGAAACCTCACGCCTTCGCGCTCTTCAGCTCCAGCGGGTTCTTCGGCGCGTCCGGCCGGGCGTCGATCATCCGCTGCCCCAGCTCCTGCAGCCGCTTGCGGCCCATCGCCGAGCGGACCTCGGGGAACCACTCGTCCTCTTCCTCCTCGACGTGGTGGCGGACGTTCTCCGTCAGCACCGTCATCTTCGCGTCGAACCTTTCGTCCTCCGGGTCGAGGCCGAGCAGCTCCGAGAGCATCCACACCACGACGTGGTGCTCTTCCACGCTCTCCAGGACGTGGTCCTTCGTCTCCGGCACGGCTTCGCGCGCGGCCGGGTAGAAGATCTCCTCTTCGATGTACGCGTGGACGGTCAGCTCTTCGATGATCGCGTCGGCGATCCGGCGCTTCTCGCGGTACGCCTTCTCCTCCGCCTTCTCGAACTCCTTGAACAGCCGTTCCACGGTCTTGTGGTCGTTCTTGAGCAGCACGATCGCGTCGGTCGACATCGGTTTCCTCACGGTGTGGCCAGGTCGCGCAGGGCGGCCTGGGAGTATTCCAGTTCCTTCGTCATCAGGAGGGCGACGGTGCCGGCGTGGGTCAGCGCCCGGCCGACGTCCCCCACCGAGTCCCAGGTCGCCTCGACGGCGTCCCCGGCGCCGTGGCCGGTCACCCGGCCGGACAGCACGCCCTCCTCCAGCCGGCCCTGCAGGGCGGGCAGCAGGTGCGTCAGGTCGTCCGCCAGCAGCCGGAGGGCGCCGAGCACGCGGTACATCTCGGCCGGCGAGTCGAGTTCGCCCTCGCCCACGCAGCGGGACAACCGGCGCACGGCCGCGCCGGCGTCGGCGGCCAGCAGCGACGGCGAAGACGCGGTGCTCGGGTTCATGACCGGCCGTTTACCCGCTCGCCGCCGGGGAAAACGCCGTTTGCGCCACAGCCCGTCCGGGTACCCGACCGGCTCCCCCAACCCCCAGGAGCACCGGTGAACCCAGACGTGCTGACGTTCGGCATCGAGGAGGAGTTCTTCGTCGTCGACCGGCGTGGTCACCTCTCGCAGGCCGGTGACGACGTCGTCGATGCCGCGGAGGCGGCGGCCGACGACGCCGAAGGCGAGCTGCAACACGAGCTGAACCGGTCGCAGGCCGAGACCGCCACCGACGTCTGCCGCACGCACGCCGAGGCGCTGCGCCAGCTGGGCGGGCTGCGCGAAGGACTGGCCCGGGCCGCCCGCACCCGCGGCTACCGGCTGCTGGCCGCCGGCGCACCGCCGCTGTCCCAAGTGGACCCGCCGCGCATCACGCCGAACCCGCGCTACCAGCGGATGGCCGAGCACTTCGGCGCCACCGCGTGGACTTCGCTCACGTGCGGCTGCCACGTGCACGTCGCGATCCCCGACAAGGAGAGCGGGATCCGGGTCCTCGGGCGCGTCCGGCCGTGGCTGCCCGCGCTGCTCACGATCACCGCGAACTCGGCCATCGCCGACGGCTACGACACCGGCTACGCCAGCTGGCGCTACCACCAGTGGAGCCGGTGGCCCTCGGCCGGCCCGCCGCCGCAGTTCGCTTCGCTCGACGAGTACGAGAGCATCGTCGACGGCTGGCTGCGCTCGGGGGCGATCCTCGACCGCGGGATGATCTACTGGGACGTCCGGTTGTCGGAGAAGCAGCCGACGCTCGAGTTCCGCATCTCCGACGTCGCCGCGACACCGGCCGAGGCGGTGCTGCTGGCCGTGCTGGCGCGCGCTCTCGTCGCCACCGCGCTGGCCGACGACGCGCCGCCGCCGAAGCTGTCGAACGAGGTGCTGCGCGGCCGGCTCTGGCGGGCGTCGCGGGAAGGGGTGACCGGCTGCTGCCCGCACCCGCGGAGCGGGGACCTGGAACCGGTGAAGGTGGTGCTCGACGACCTGATCGCGCTGACCGCACCCGCGCTGGAAGCGGCGGGAGACCTGGACTTCGCGCGGGAAGGAACGGCGCGGCTGACCGCCGAGGGCGGGGGCGCCGACCGGCAACGGCGCGCGTTCGCGGAACGCCGGCGCGGCGAAGACGTCGTCGACCTGGTGGCCGGTGACAGCTGAGGCCGGAGCGCGTTTCCGGGACGGGCAACCGGCGGCGAGCCCCCGCGGAAGGAGCTCGCGCGGTGCGCCGGCTCACGGCACGAACCGGGCCGGCCCGGCATGGAACGCGGCTCACCGGGTAGCCCGGGGCATGACGACCTTCACCGCCGCCGCGACGCTGCCGGCCTCGCGTGGCCCGCTTTCGGCGTCCGTGCTGCAGACGCTGCTGCGTGAACAGCCGCGAGCCGACCTCCGCTTCGACGGGCTGGCCGACTCCGACCCGCTCGGCGACGACCTCCAGCTCGCCCTGCACCTGTGCTACGAACTGCACTACCAGGGCCTGCCCGGTGTGTCGGCCGACTGGGAGTGGGATCCGGAGCTGTTGCGCCTGCGCGGCGCGCTGGAGGCGCGCTTCCTGGCCGCGCTGCGCGAAAACGTCCCGGGCGGCGACGACGTCCCGGCCGCGCTCGACACACTGCTCGTCGAACCGCTCGACGTCGAAAGCGTCTCGCACTTCCTGCGCGACCACGGGACCTGGAACCACCTGCGGGAGTACTTCACGCACCGCTCGGTCTACCACCACAAGGAGGCCGACCCGCACGCGTGGGTGATCCCGCGGCTGCGCGGGCGGGCCAAGGCGGCGCTGGTGGCGGTCGAGTTCGACGAGTTCGGCCGGGGCCGCGCGGAGCTCGCCCACGCGCGCCTGTTCACCGACCTGCTGCGCGCCGCAGGGCTGCCGGACGGCTACCTCGAGCTGGCCGACCACGTGCCGGGCCCGATGTTCGCCGTGGTCAACATGATGTCGATGTTCGGGCTGCACCGGTCGCTGCGGGGCGCGCTGTGCGGCCACTTCGCGGCGGCGGAGATCACGACCGCGCCGTCCGCGACGCGGATCGACCAGGCGCTGCTGCGGCTGGAGGCGCCCGAGGCGTGCCGGTTCTTCTTCACCGAGCACATCGAGGCGGACGCGGTCCACGAACAGGTGATGCGCCACGACGTGCTCGGCGACCTGCTCGAGCAGGAGCCCGAGCTGGCCGCCGACGTCGTGTTCGGGATCCAGGCGACGGAGTTCCTGGAGGGCCGCTTCGGCGCGCGGCTGCTGGACAGCTGGCACACCGGGCGGTCTTCGCTGCGTCAGTCGCTGCCGGACTGAGTCCGCGCCCGCTTGCGGTGGCTCGTGTCGCAGAAGGGGAACCGCTTGCTCCGGCGGCACGCGCACACCGCGACCACGAACCGGTCGGACCGCACGACCTCACCCTCGGGCGTGCCCAGCTCGACCGGCCCCTCGACGAGGACCGGCCCGCCCGGGACGACGGTGACGCGGCGGGGGCGCTCGGCGTGCGGCACCCCCCGCTCCACATCGGACAGTGCGGTGCCCTCCCGGGGGCGGGCGGGTTCCGCCGACGTGGTCATTTCGGTCTCCTTCACCTGGCCGCGGCCCGGCGCACTCGCCGGCGGACAACCGCGTCGCTTCGGGCTACCCGGCCAAGACCAGCGCAAACGCCACCGGTTGAACGGGCTGCGGCGGGGTATCCGGGCCCGGAACGGACCCCGGAGAAAGGCACGGCCATGACGTCCCAGGACCGCACCCAGCACCCGACCGAAGCCACCAGCGGCGACGACCCGCACGGCGACACCCCGGAAGCGCAGCGCGAGACGCTCCGCGGCGAACAGGGCACGTCGAGCGGCGACCAGCACGACGACAGCGACCCGCAGTCGGGCTGACCGATCCCGGGGGCGCATCCGGTCGCACGGGTGACGCCGGGCCCTCGGTGAGCCGCACCGGCACGTTCTTCTCCTTGCCCGGCAACGGGTTCAGGGAGCCCGCCGCACCCGCCCGGGGTCGCCCGCGCGTCCACCCGCCCGGGCCAGCACCGCCCAGACGACCTTGCCGCCCGCCCAGGACCCGCTGCACCCCCAGACGCGCGCGATCTGCGCGACCATCTGCAGTCCGAGGCCCGGATCGGTGCTGTCGACCCGTTCGTGCAGCACCGCCGGGCGCGGATCGTCGTCCGCGACGGCGACCGTGAAAACGCCACGCCGCAGCTCCAGCCGCAGCCGGGGGGCGGAGTCCGTGTGCCGGATCGTGTTCTCGACCAGCTCCGTCGCGATGACGAGCGCGTCCTCGGTGTGCTCCGGCACCTGCCACTCCGCGCAGACGCGGGCGATGAACTGCCGCGCCAGCGCCGACGCGCCGACCCTCGCGGCCAGCAGCTGCACCGCCCGGCGCCGCGGCGGGTGGTCCAGCTCCCGTTCGGCCGTGCCGACGTCGGGGTGCACCGTCACGAACCGGCCGACCGCCTGCCTCGCCAGCAGCACGAAGTGCTCCGGCCGGGGAGTGACCAGCGCGAACGGGACGCCGGGCCAGTCGCGGATCCGCAGCGCGATCGTCGCGAACAGGCTGGCCAGCCGATCTTCCTCGATGGTGAGCCCGCCGATGTCGGCGATCACGCCGTCGGGAGCGTCCGTGACGATCTTGAGCAGGCCGTTCCGCAGGTCGGGGTAGGTTTCCGAGCCGAGCGTCCCGGTCACGGTCACCACCGTCGCCCGGTCACGGATCTCCGGGACCAGGTGCACGGACGCCGCGGGGCCGGTCATGGCGCGCCCGCGTGGGTGACGCCGTAGTCGCTGAGCAGAGAGAGACGTTCGGGCGAGACCGCGGGGAGCACGCTCGCCGCGGGAAGGTCCGCGGGTACTACCCGGACGAGGGGGCGGAGCACCTCCACGTCGCGGTGGATGGCGACGGGGACCACCTCCTCACCCTGCCACCGTAGCCCGGCCTCCCCGGGCACGCACGGACACCCGTCACACCTTGTCGAACTCGAACGGCAGTGCGTCGACGCACGCCTGGTACTTCTGGACCATCTCGTGCTCGGTGTGCGCCGCCACGAACAGCTGGGCCAGCTCGAAGCTGTAGCTGTCCTGCTCCGGCAACTCGGACAACCGCTGCCCCACCTCGGGCACGACCTCGATCCGGGTGCCGTCGATCCGTTCCCGGATCGCCGCGATCTCCTCCCGGGTCGGCACGCGCGTCACCACGCCGTCTTCGAAGCGGCGCAGGTACCACTTCCCGGCGATCTGGTACTGGCCCTTCCGCGGCCGGCGCCCGGGGTCCTGGCCCAGGCCGAGGCGCACCATGATCTCGTGGTTGGCGACCCCGTCGACGAACTCGAACAGCTCGGCGTGCGACTGCGAGTGCCGCGGGTTGATCTCCAGCAGGGCGACCTGGCCCGACTCGGGGTCGCAGAAGAACTCGATGCTGAACGTGCCGTTGTCGTAGCCGATCCGCTTCATCACGCGCTCGGCCACCTCACGCATGCGCCGGACGGGCTCCTCGCCCAGCTGCGACGGGTACTGGTGGCGCAGGAACGACGAACTCTCCGGGTAGTCGATCGAGTCGAGGGCGCCGTAGACGACGACTTCACCGTGGTAGACGTATCCCTCCACCGCCGCCTGGACACCGTGCAGGGCCTCTTCGGCCAGGCAGGCCGCCCCGCCGACCCGGGCGATCTCCGGCGGCAGCCGCACCTGGTCGAGCACGGCGCCGAACGGCTCCCCCACTCTGCCGACGCCGGCGCGGATCTCGGCGACCGCGTCGGCGAACTCGCCCTCGTTCGCCGCCTTGAACGCGAGTTCGGAGGAGAACGACTTCACCGGCTTGAGCCACATCGGGAAGCGGACGCCCTCGGGGGGCACCGGACGCTCGTCGTCGAGGTCGACGATGCCGAAGTTCGGCAGCTCGTCGATCACCTCGCGCTGTTCGAGCCGGCTCCAGTACTTGTGCTCGCACTTCAGCACGGCCTCCAGCGACAGGCTCGGGAGGCCGTACCGGGCGCACAGGATCGGGACGAGGGTCGCCGCCGGGAAGTCCCAGTAGGTGACGATCGCGGCGATGTCGCCGTCGAACGCGTCGAGCTGGTGCTGCGCGGTCTTCAGCAGCGCCTCGAAGTCGATTTCGCCGTGCTGCAGTTCTTCCGGGCTCAGCAGGCCGTGGAACCGGTAGGTCCCGGCCCAGGGCAGGCGGTCCAGCACACGGTGGTTCTCCTCGTCCAGGCCGATCACGAAGATGGTGGTACTCATGCCGGGAGGCCTACCCGGGCCCTGCCGCCCGAAACGGTCCGGACGGCCGAGTTTCGCCGCCCCCTCAGCGGGCACCCCGCGCGCATGACCGCTCTGCCCGAACCGCTTTCCCTCTGGGTCGAAACCGCGCCCGCGCCGGACCGCACCGGGGTGCCGGTGCCCGCGGAGGCCGACGTCGCGGTGCTCGGCGCGGGCATCGCCGGGCTCACCACGGCGCTGCTGCTCGCCCGCCGCGGCCGCTCGGTCGTCGTGCTGGAGGCCGAGCGGGTCGCCGCCGGGGTGTCCGGCCACACGACGGCGAAGGTCAGCGCCCAGCACGGCGTGAAGTACGCGGAGCTGACGTCCCGGCACGGCGCGGAAGCGGCCAAGACGTACGCCGAGTCGCAGACCGCCGCGCTCGAGTGGGTCGCCGCCACGGCGGCCGAGTGCGGGATCGACTGCGGCTTCACCCGCGCCGACAGCTACGTCTACACGACGCGGGAGAACACGGTCGACGCGCTGAAGCGGGAGGCGGACGCCGCGGCCGCGGCGGGCCTGGCCGCCTCGTTCGTCGACGAGGTCGCGCTCGACGTCCCCGCGCTCGGCGCCGTCCGGACCACCGGGCAGGCGCACTTCCACCCGCGCCGGTGGCTGCTCGGCCTGGCCGACGAGATCGAACGCGCGGGCGGCACGGTCGTCGAGAACGCCCGCGCGACCGCGCTGAACGGCCACACCGTCCGCACGTCACGCGGCGACGTCGCGGCGGCCGAGGTCGTCGTCGCGACCCACTACCCCGTGCTCGACCGCGGCCTGTACTTCGCCCGCCTCGAGCCGGTCCGCGACCTCGTCGTCGCGGGCCCGGCGGCCGGGAACACCCCGCCGGAGGGCATGTTCCTCGACGCCGACACGCACCATTCCGTGCGCGGGTACACCGAGGCGGGCACGCCGCTGGTGATCGCCGGCGGCGAGCACTACCGCGTCGGGGCGCACGTGAACGTCGAGCGCCGGTACCGGCGGCTCGCCGGCTGGGCGGACGCGCACGCGGGCCTGCACCGCGTGACCCACCGCTGGTCCGCCCACGACCTGTCCACAGTGGACAAACTGCCCTACGTCGGCCGGTACCTGCCGGGGACGAAGCACCTCTGGGTGGCGACCGGGTTCGGCCAGTGGGGCATGACCGGCGGCACCTCGGCCGGTCACGTCCTCGCGGCGCGGATCCTCGGCGAGCCGCACCCGGCCGCGGACCTGGTCGACCCCAACCGGTTCGACGCCCGTTCGGTGCTCGGCGTGGCCGAGGACAACCTGACGGTCGCGCGGTACCTGATCGGCGACCACGTCGCCGCGCTGGGGCGGTCGGACAAGCTCGACGACCTCCGCCCCGGTGACGCGGAGGTCGTCCGCGTCGGCGGCGAGCTGGTCGCCGCGCACCGCGACGAGGCCGGGCAGCTGCACACCGTCGGCGCGCACTGCACGCACCTCGGCTGCCTGGTCTCGTTCAACGACGCGGAAAAGACCTGGGACTGTCCCTGTCACGACTCCCGGTTCGGCGTCGACGGCGAGGTCGTGCAAGGCCCGGCGGTCCGCCCACTGCGCCGCGGGCCCGCCTGAGGCCACTCCCTTCCGGGTGACTTTCCCCGGCGTGCGCGGCCGGCGTCCGGCAATCATGGTTTCCGCGCGGGCGGGGCGGGTATTTCGCGGCGATGGGACGCACCAGACTCCGCCGCAGTGACGTGCGCGGACCCGGCATCCGGCGGATCCGTCGCGGCCGCGGGTTCTCCTACGCCACGTCCGGCGGCGAGCCGGAGCTGCTCGACCGGATCAAGGGCCTGGTCATCCCGCCGGCCTGGCGGGACGTGTGGATCTGCCCGTACCCGAACGGGCACGTCCAGGCCGTCGGGACCGACGACGCGGGGCGGCGCCAGTACCTCTACCACGAGCAGTGGCGCCGGGACCGCGACGAGGAGAAGCACGACCGCGTGCTGGCGATGGCCCGGCGGCTCCCGGCGTGGCGGGCCTCGGTCGAGGCCGACCTCACCGGATCCGGCCTCACCCGGAAACGGGTCCTCGCGGCGGCGCTGCGGATGCTCGACCGGGGGATCTTCCGCACCGGCGGCGAGGAGTACGCGGAGGAGAACGGCACCCACGGCGTCGCGACGCTGCTGCGTTCGCACGCGGCGGTCCGCGGGGACGAGTGCCGGTTCTGCTACGTCGCCAAGGGCGGTCTCGACCGCGAAGTGGTGATCCGGGACGCCGCGCTGGCGTCGGTGGTGAAGTCGCTGCTGCGCAGCCGGGCCGACAGTGACCGGCTGCTCGTCCACCGCGAGGGCCGGACCTGGCAAGAGGTGCACGCGGCCGACGTCAACGAGCGGTTCAAGGAGCTGGCCGGCGACGACTGCACCGCGAAGGACCTGCGCACGTGGACCGCGACGGTGCTGGCGGCGGCCGCGTTCGCCGCGGCGGACCTGCCGTCGTCGGAGGCGGCCCGCAAGCGTGCGGAGGCCGGCGTGATGAAGGAGGTTTCCCGGGCGCTCGGCAACACCCCGGCGGTGTGCCGGTCGTCCTATGTGGACCCCCGGCTGGTGGAGGCCTACCGGGCCGAGCGCACGATCGCGGCGGCGGTGAAGCGGGCGGGACGCGTCGACGGTGACGACGCGCGGGCGGTGCTGGAGAAGGCGTGCGCGCGTCTGCTCAGCCGCGCGTGATTAACCGTCACCCGGGCGGGGAAACCAGCCCGTGTTCGGTCAGCGGCGAGCGGCAGGGGGCACAGTGAGTGAGCGTGGATCCACCCGTACGTGTACTGGCCCGCGGACCCGCTCGTCCGGGAACCTGGGACCGGTGAACCCCGATGCTTCCCCCGTGCGCTGGCGCGCGTCGATCGGCCTCGCGGTCGGCGGCGACGGCCCGGTGTCGAGCATCGTCGAATCCGACCACGGGAGCGAGGGCTCGGCCCGGGAGTGGATCGAGCGGAAGCTGCCGCGGACGAGGTTTCCCGCGTGGATCCCGGCGGCCCGCCGGGCCGACGGGGTCGAGCTGTTCGGCCGGGTCGCCCGCGGGCGCGTGGTGACCGGGCGGCTCCTGCCGACCTGGGAGTCCGAGGGGACGCCCGTGTGGCACGCGGACCGGGCCGGCGACCAGGTCCAGTGGCGCCGCTGTGCGGCCGAAGGCGACGAGCGCTGAGGTCCCCCGGGCCTGCCGGGAACGGAACTTTCCCCACGCCGCCCCGCACGGTCCGGAGCAGGACGCGCGGGCCGGGGGCACCGCAGGTCGTCCCGTTCACCGCACCGGATGCCCGGACCTCGTGTCAGGCCGCCCCGACGTCCTTGCGCAGCAGGCAGAACTCGTTGCCCTCCGGGTCCTGCAGCACCTCCCAGGACTCACTGCCGTCCTGACCCACGTCCGCCGGGCGCGCGCCCAGTGCCAGCAACCGGGCCAGCTCCGTCTCCTGGTCGCAGCCCGCCGGGCTCACGTCCAGGTGCAGCGGCAGCTTCCCGCGGCGGGGGTGCTCCGTCCGGGCCAGCACCAGCGTCGGCGGTCCCTCGCCGAACCGGCCGCCGGGCGGGCCCAGCTCGAGGCCGTCGGGTTCGTGGCCGATCACCTCGTAGCCGAGCACCGCGCACCAGAACTCGGCGAGCCGGTCGGGGTCCCGGCAGTCCAGCACGAGCTCGGTGATCCGGCAGGCCATCCGCTCAGCTCCGTTCGGTTTCCTTCGCCACGCTCGCGGCTTCGTCGTCGTCCATCGCCTTCGTGTCGCGCGGCGGCAGGAAGGGCTCCTCCTGGTCCTCCGCGTGCCCCTCCTCGATCGTGCGCCCGCGGGCCAGCTCGGCGTCCAGCTCCGCCCCCAGCACGACCGCGAGGTTCGAGATCCACAACCATACAAGGAACACGATCACCCCGGCCAGCGAACCGTAGGTCTTGTTGTAGGAGCCGAAGTTCGCGACGTACAGCGCGAATCCCGCTGACGCCAGCACCCACAGCAGCACGGCCACCAGCCCGCCCGGCGTCAGCCACTTGAACCCCGGCTGCCGCACGTTCGGCCCGACCCAGTACAGCAGCGCGAACGCCAGGCTGACGAGCAGCGCGATCACCGGCCACTTCGCGATCTCCCACACCAGGATCCCGGTCGGCCCGAGGCCGATCAGGTCGCCGATCCGGCGGGCGACCGAGCCGGTCGCGACCACGCCCAGCGCGCACGCCGCCAGCAGCACGACGATGCCGATCGTCAGCGCGATCCGCAGCGGGATCGTCTTCCAGATCGGGCGTCCTTCGGGCATGCCGTAGATCGAGTTCGATGCGCGCATGAACGCGCCGACGTAGCCGGACGCCGACCACAGCGCGCCGAGCAGGCCGAGGATCGCCAGCGGCCCGGCCAGGGTGCGCGAGCCGGCCAGCTCCTTGATCGCGCCGACGAGAATGTCCTTGCCCTGCCCCGGAACGACCTGGTTGACGGTGTCGATCACGGTCTGGATCGCGGTCGGGCCCAGCAGGCCGAGGATCGCCGTGAGCACGATGATGCCCGGGAACAGCGACAGCACCGCGTAGTAGGTCAGCGCGGCCGCCCAGTCGGTCAGGTTGTCCCGGTTGAACTGCTTGAAGGTGTGCTTGAGCACCCCGCCCCACGTCCCTTTGGACAGTTCGCCCGGTCCTTCGGGCGTTTTCCTTCGTCCGGCCACCATCGCCACCTCCGCTTTCCCGCAGCGGGCATACCCCGTCCGCGACGGGGTACTCCTGGTCTGTCCCGATGAGCAGGAGGAAGCCGTGACCGAGGTCAGCCGCGTGATCGACGTGCCCCCCGAGGCCGTGTTCGAGGTTCTCGCCGACGGCTGGCTCTACGCCGGCTGGGTGGTCGGGAGCTCGCACATCCGTGACGTCGAGCCGGAGTGGCCGTCGGTGGGCTCGAAGATCCACCACAGCGTCGGCCCGTGGCCGGTGCACATCCAGGACGAAACCGTCGTGACGGCGGTCGAACCGGGACAGTCGCTGTCCCTGGAAGCCCGCGGCTGGCCCCTCGGCGCGGCGGCGGTCGGGCTCACGCTCGTGCCGCACGGCGCGGGGACGCTCGTCCGGATGACCGAGCACATCGTCCGCGGGCCCGGGAAGGTGCTGCCGGCCGCACTGCAGTCGCTGCTGGTGAAGCCGCGGAACACGGAGTCGCTGGCCCGGCTGGCCGACCTGGCGGTCGGCAAGTACGCCCGGGCGAAGAGCGGCCACCCGCGCCCGTGACGCCCGAAGCCGTGAATGGCACATCGAGGGACTCAGAGTCCGTGAATGTGCCATTCACGGACTTGCCGGACCGCCGGGGTCAGCCGTAGATCGCGCGGTGGGCCGCGCGGATCACCGCCGCGTAGCCGCCCCCGAGGTGGCCGGCGCGGGCCAGCGCGGCCCGCGCCGCGTTCGCGCCCGGGCCGCCGTGCACCGCGCCGCCGGGATGCGCGGACGCCCCCGCCAGGAACAGCCGGTCCACCGGCGTGTCCGCGCGTCCCGTCCCCGGGACCGGGCGGAAGAACAGCTGCTGGTGGATCGCCGTCGTCCCCGCGTTGATCGCGCCACCCACCAGCCCCGGGTTGTGGTCCGCCAGCTCGGCCGGCCCCTGCAGGTACCGGGCCTTGATCAGGCCGGTGAACCCGGGCGCGTTCGCCTCGACGGTCTCCTCGATGCGCTTGGCCCGCCGCTCCAGGGCCGCGCGGTTCTCCATCGTGCCGCGCGGCACGTGCGTGTACGCCCACGCCGCCTCCGTGCCCGCGGGCGACCGCGTCGGGTCGGTCGTGGTCATCTGGCCGAGCAGCAGGAACGGCCGGCGCGGGGTCCTGCCGCGCGCGAGCTCACCACCGAACGCCGACAGCCCGTCCAGGTCCGCCCCGAGGTGGACCGTACCGGCGCCGCGGGCGGCTCCGGCCGTCCACGGGATCGGGCTGGACAGCGCCCAGTCCACCTTCACCGTCGCACTGTCCCATTCGAACTTGCCGAGGTCCTCGACCAGCCGCGCGGGCAGGCACTCCTCCCCCACCAGCTCGCGGTACAGCAGCGGCGCGGGGACGTCGGCGAGCACGGCCTTGCGCGCCCGGACCGGGTTGCCGTCGGCGTCACGCACGCCCAGCGCGCGGCCGCCGCCGACGAGGACCTCCCGCACCGGACGTCCACAGTGGACCTGTCCGCCCCGGGACTCCAGCCGGCGCACCAGGGCCGAGATCAGCTCGCCCGCACCGCCTTCGGGAACCGGGAACCCTTCGTCCTGCCCGATCATCGCGAGCAGCCAGCCGAAGACCGCGCTGCCCGCGTTGTCCACGGACAGGTCGCTGTGCGCGGAGTTCCCCGCCACCAGCAGCCGGGCGCCCTCCCCGGCGAACAGCTCGTCGCCGAACCGGCGGGCCGGCAGGGTCAGCATGCGCGCGAGGCGCAGCGCGTCGGCGGTACCGGTGTGGCGCAGCAGCTTCAGCGCCGGGCGGACCGGTGGGAACGGCGTGAACAACGCGTTCAGCAAGGGCTCGCGGATCTCCCGCCACTGCTCGAACAGGCGCCGCCACGCGTCGCCGTCGCCGGGCGCGAACTCGTCGACCGACGCCGCCGTGCGGTCGACGTCGCGCGAGAGCACCACGCTCCGGTCGTCGGGCAGGACGTGGGCCAGCACGTCGGGCGCGTGCCGCCAGCGCAGGCCGTGGTCCTGCAGCCGCAGGCTCTTGATCGCCGGTGACACCGCCGTGAGCGGGTAGAAGGCGCTGAACAGGTCGTTGCGGAAGCCGGGCTCGGTGACCTCGGCGGTCCGGACCGCACCGCCGGGGTGCCCGGTCGCCTCCAGCACGAGCACCGACCAGCCCGCGTCCGCCAGGATGTTCGCCGCCACCAGGCCGTTGTGCCCGGCGCCGATCACGACGGCGTCGGCGGCTTCGGTACTCACTGGCGGCCTCCCGGCGATCAGGACTGCGACTGGTGGCTCGGCCCGATCCGGGTGAGGGAGCGGAGCCGGGCCAGGGCCCCGTCGCGGCGCGGCGGAGCCAGGGGCGCACTCGCCGCCCCCGCGCCCGACCGGAGCCCGGCGACCAGCTCGGCGAGCGCGGACGCGGCGTCGTACCGAGGTTGCCAGCCCAGCGCCGTCTCCGCCAGCGTCGTGTCGGCGAGCGCCGCCCGGTCGGCGAGCTCGAGCCAGCCCGGGTGCAGCGGCAGCGCCCCGGTCCACCACGCGGCCCGGGCCGCGACCTGCACCAACGGCTTCGGAACCGGGAGGCGGGCCCCGCCGAGGACCGCGGCCAGCGCGTCGGCGTCCAGCACCTCGGGCGCGGCGAGGTTGACCGGGCCGGTGAAGCGGGCGTCGAGGATCAGCCGGATCGCCTCGGCGACGTCGGAGGTGTGCACGATCTGCGCGCGCAGGTCCGTCCACAGCGGAACCGGCAGCCCGCGGCCGCCGACGAGCCGGGCGGGCACCACCGGGTCGAGCAGCCAGCGCGCGAACTCCCCGGCCGCGCGCCGGTGCAGGATCGCGCACGGCCGCAGCCGGGCGACCCCGACCTCCGGGTGGCGCTCCTCGAACCGGTCGAGCAGGGTCTCCAGCGCGGCCTTGCCCCGGCTGTAGGCGCTGTGCGCGATCCCGGTGCACGGATGCGCTTCGGGGACCTTCTCCCAGCGCGGCGCGGGCCCGTAGGCGGCCACCGAAGACGCGACGACCAGGTGCGGCACCCGGGCCGCCGCGGCCGCGGACAGGACATGACGGGTGCCGTGGTCGTTGGTGCGCCACATCGGCGGGTCGCCGCGCACCGGCGAGATGGCCCAGGCGAGGTGGACGACGGCGTCGGCGCTCTCGAACAGGTCGGTCAGCTCCCGGTCGGCGCCGGGCACCCCGACGTCGACGGCGCGCCAGCCCGCCCGGCGGTACGGCTCGGCCGTCGTGTCGGGCAGCCGGCGGGCCAAGCCGACGAGGTCGTCGCCGGGTTCGAGGGCGTCCAGCAGTGCTGTCCCGACGTTGCCGGTGGCCCCGGTGATCACGATGCGCACCCCGGGTGCGTACCCCGTCACGCGCCGGTGAAACTCAGACCAGGTCGCGCGGGATCCGCCGGTGCCAGTTGCGGGAGACGATCCGGCGGGCGCCGTCGTAGCCGTCGAGCCGGGCGTCGATGACGAACTCCGTCTCGGTGCACGACACGCGGGTGCGGGTCTCGCTGCGCGCCTGCCACTCCCCGCGGGCGAACGTCACGACCCACTCGGTCTCCGCGACCGGCGAGCAGAAGTCGTCGGCTTCCCAGCTGTAGCGCTCCCGGACGTCGCGGGTGACCTCCAGGTCGAGGTCGTCGAAGCGCACGGTGCCCGCGTTCTTCACGATGTCCAGCGCGGAGTGGTAGTCGACGAGGTCCCGCGAGACGGTCCAGCGCTGCTCCCCCGGCGTCAGCGCGGTCACCGGGATCGGCGGCGTGCCTTCGGGTTCGCCGAACGGCCGGGCCGGCAGCTCGTCCGGTTCGGCGACCGGGCGCACCGGCAGCTCCAGCGCGCTTTGTCCGGTGTGGACGGACAGCTGCACGGGCTTCGGCGGCGGCCAGGCCAGCGGCCAGTACGAAGTGGACAGCGAGAGCCGGATCCGGTGGCCCGCCGGGAAAGCCTGCGCGACGGCGTTCAGCTCGATCTCGACCGCGCAGCGCTCGCCGGGTTCCATCGGCGCCGGCTCGTCGTGCCCGTCGCGGTGGGTCAGGTTGAGCAGGCCGTAGGTGACGCGCGTGGCGCGCCCGTCCGGCGCGACGTCGGACAGGCGGGCCGCGACCATCGCGACCGGCTGGTCGGCCGCGACCTCCAGCCGCACCTTCGGCGAGCCGAGGATCTCGCAGCGCTCGGTGAGCACGTCGGTGTCGAAGACCAGCGACCCGCCGTCTTCTTCGCGCTGGTCGTAGGGCAGGTCCGGCGGGGCGCTGTAGGACGCCCACTTGCCGCTGAACTGCCCGACCGAAAGCGGGGAAGACACCGTCAGCGCCTCGTCTTCGACGGTCTCGCCGGGGCGAGCCAGGCGATGGGGTGCCAGGGGCAGCTCGGTGGGCCGCACGTGCGGCGAGGGCCAGGTGGATTCCCCGACCCAGCGGCCGGGCCGGTCCTCGTAGGACGTGGAGGGCGGGACGCTCTCCTGCATCCACGTCCGCAGCATCGGGCCGTCCATGGCCTGGTTCTCCTCGCCGCGGAGCCAGTGGTCCCACCACGTCACGACTTCCTGGAGGTAGCCGATGGCCGGCCCCGGCTCGCCGAGGTGCGGGTACTTGTGCGACCAGGGCCCGATCAGGCCGCGCCGCGGGACGTCGAGGTGGGCGAGCAGCCGGATGACGGCGTTGGAGTAGCCGTCGGCCCAGCCGCTCGAGGCGAGCACCGGGACCTGGACGTCGCTGTAGTTCCCGCAGACCGAGGCGTGCCGCCAGTAGTCGTCACGGCGCTGGTGGGCGAGCCAGTTCCCGATCCACAGGCTGCAGTTCTCCAGCCGCTCCCGCCACATCCCGCGCCACCGCTCGCCGGCGACGGCCGGGTCCGGCGGCAGCGTGGCGTAGGCGAACATGGTCCCGGACTCGGCGACGTTGTCCGAGAGCAGGCAGCCGCCCATGTAGTGCATGTCGTCGGCGAACCGGTCGTCGGTGAACGACGAGATCACGATCGCCCGCAGGCTCGGCGGTTTCCGCGCCGCCACCTGCAGGGCGGCGAACGCGCCCCACGAGATCCCCATCATCCCGGTGTCGCCGGTGCACCACGGCCGCGCGGCGATCCACTCCAGGACGTCCTCGGCGTCGAGCTGCTCGCGTTCGAGGTACTCGTCGGCCAGGACCCCCTCGGACTCGCCGGTGCCGCGGATGTCCACGCGCACGCAGGCGTACCCGTGCCCGGCGAGGTAGGGGTGGTGGATCGAGTCGCGCGGCGCGGCGAGGTCCCGCTTGCGGTAGGGGATGTATTCGAGGATCGCCGGTACCGGCTCGGTGTCCGACGCGACCGGCCGCCAGATGCGGGCGGAGAGGACGGTTCCGTCGGACACCGGGATCCGGACGTGGTCGGTCTCGGTGATTTCGTACGGCAGCGAGGTGACGGCTCGCAACGGCAGGTTCCTCCCGGGGGTTACTTGGCGGGCTGCAGCAGGATCTTCTGGGCGCCGTCGAGCTTCTTCTGGAAGATCTCGTAGGCCCGGGGTGCCTCGGCCAGCGGCAGCTTGTGCGTGGCGAAGCCCTCGACGCCGAGCGGGTCGCCGTCGGCGGTGAGCACCGGCATGATGTCGTCGAGCCAGTGCCGGACGTTCGCCTGGCCCATCCGCAGCTGGATCTGCTTGTCGAACAGCTCCATCATCGGCATCGGGTCGACCATGCCGCCGTAGACGCCGGACAGCGAGATCGTGCCGCCGCGGCGGACGCTGTCGATGGCCGCGTACAGCACGCTCAGCCGGTCGATGCCGGCCTTCTCGGTGACCTTGGCGCCGATGGCCTGCGGCAGCAGGTTGACCAGGTTCTGCGCGAGCTTGCCGACCGGGGCGCCGTGGGCCTCCATGCCGACGGCGTCGATGACCGAATCCGCGCCGCGGCCGTTCGTGAGCTGGCGGATGGCGTCGCCGATGTCCTTGTGGTCGCGGGTGTCGAGGGCGGTGGCGCCGTGCTCGCGGGCCCGGGCGAGCCGCTCGGGCACGAGGTCGACGCCGATCACCTGGCCGGCGCCGCGGTGCCGCGCGACGCGGCAGCTCATCTGCCCGATCGGCCCGAGCCCGAACACGACGACCGTGCCGTCGCGGGGGACGTTCGCGTACTCGACGGCCTGCCACGCGGTGGGCACCACGTCGGAGAGGTAGACGAACCGCTCGTCCGGCGGGCCGTCCGGCACCTTGATCGGGCCGTACTGCGCCTGCGGGACGCGCAGGTACTCGGCCTGGCCGCCGGGGACCTGGCCGTAGAGCTTGGTGTAGCCGAGCAGCGCGGCGCCCTTGCCCTGCTCCTTGACCTGGGTGGTCTCGCACTGCGACTGGAGGCCGCGTTCGCACATCCAGCAGTGGCCGCAGGAGATGTTGAACGGGATCACGACGCGGTCGCCGGGCTTGATGCCGGTGACGGCGTCCCCGACCTCCTCGACGATCCCCATCGGCTCGTGGCCGAGGATGTCCCCCTCGGTCATGAACGCCCCCAGCACCTCGTACAGGTGCAGGTCGGAGCCGCAGATCCCGGTCGAGGTGACGCGGATGACGGCGTCGGTGGACTCCTCGATCTTGGGGTCCGGTACCTCCTCTACGCGGACGTCGCGCTTGCCGTGCCAGGTGACTGCCTTCATGGCTCTCCTTTTCCGCGTACGGGTATCGGGGCCCGGTTTCCCGCAGGAGGAGGTGGCAAACGCGGCTGAGGTCAGCGTGTCCGGCGGCCGGTGACCTGAATGAGTCATTCAAGTCGCCAGAGGACGTGAATGAGTCATTCAAGACATCGCCGCAACCCGATCATCTACCGCACCCCCGCACCAGCCCGCGAGACGGCCGACCTCACCAGAGCAACGCAACGGCACGAGAGAGTCGCTCACCACCGCGGCCAGCGCGACTCAGGTCCGCACGTCCGGCAGCCGGACGCCCTGAATGACTCATTCAAGTCACCAGACGTCTTGAATGAGTCATTCAAGACAGCGCCGAACCGGCTCAGGTGAGCGCGTCGGCCACCAGGTACACCGCGGCCGCCACCGCCGCCGCGGCCGGGAAGGTCAGGACCCAGCCCAGCACGATGTCGCGCGCGATCCCCCACCGCACCGCCGACAGCCGCCGGGTCGCGCCCACGCCCATGATCGCCGCCGTGATCACGTGGGTCGTCGAGATCGGGGCCTTCACCGCGAACGCCGTCACGTACAGCACCGACGAGGCCACCGACTCCGCGACGAAGCCGTGCGGCGGGTCCAGCGGGAACACCCGCCGCCCCAGGGTCCGCATGATCCGGAGGCCGCCCGAATACGTGCCCAGCGACAAGGCCGCCGCGCACAGCAGCGTCACCCACAACGGCACCGCGAACGTCGTCTGCTCCCCCGCCGCCACCAGCGCCAGGACGATCACGCCCATGCCCTTCTGCGCGTCCTGGAGACCGTGGCCGAGGGCGAGCGCCGAGGCCGAGAGGATCTGGAACCGGCGGAACACCCGGCCGCTGCGGTGCGGGTTGGCGCGGCGCAGCAGCCACAGCGCCGCGACCATCGCGAAGTAGCCCAGGCCCAGCCCGAGCAGCGGGGACGCGACCATCGGGATCAGCACCTTCTCGCCGATCCCGGCCCAGTGCACGGTGCTCGCGGCGGCCAGCGCCGCGCCGACCATCCCGCCGATCAGCGAGTGCGAGGACGACGAGGGCAGCCCGAAGTACCAGGTGGTCAGGTTCCAGGTGATCGCCCCGGCGAGCGCGGCGAACACGACGGTGAGCGCGTCCGGGCCGGCCGGGACGTCGATGATGCCCTTGGCCACCGTCGCGGCGATGCCGGTGGACAGCAGCGCGCCCGCCAGGTTCATCACCGCCGCCAGCAGCAGCGCCGCGCGCAGGGTCAGCGCCCGCGTCGAGACCGCGCTCGCGATCGCGTTGGCCGCGTCGTGGAACCCGTTGGTGTAGTCGAAGAAGAGCGTCAGGACGATCACGACGACCAGGGCGGCCGTGCCCGTCACTCAGGACTCCTTGACGGCGATGGTCTGTACCACGTCGGCGACGTGCTCGAACGCGTCGGCCGCCAGCTCGAACTGCTCGACGACCTCCTTGGTCTTCAGCACTTCCAGGGCGTCCCCGCCGGGCTCGAACAGGTGGGCCAGCATCCGCCGGTAGATCCGGTCGGCTTCGTTCTCCAGCTCGTTGATCTCGATCCAGTACGGCTCGAGCTCCCCCACCTTCGCCAGCCCCGGCATCGACTCCGCGGTCAGCTCCGCGGCCCGCGAAAGCACCCGGACCAGCACGTCGGTCCCGGGCGGGAACGCTTCGATGCGGTACAGCACGGCCAGGTCCGCCGCGGTGTCCATGAAGTCGAGCACGTCGTCGATCTTGCCGGCCAGCGCCTGGATGTCCTCACGGTCGAACGGCGTCACGAACGAGCTGTTCAGCTCCACCATGATCGTGTGCATCAGCTCGTCGCCGTGGTGCTCGACCTCGTGCAGGCGCTTCGCGAGCGGCTCCCTCTCCCCGGGCTCCGCGGCGATGAGGTCGCGCAGCACCGCGGTGGCGGTCACCAGGTTTCTCGCCGCGTCCGTGAGCAGGTCGAAGAACCGGGTACCCCGTGGGGTGAACCGCATGGAAGGCCGTCCCTTCGTCGACGCGAGCGCCGTGAGCCGGGTACCCCGCACCGGGGCACGTTTAACGGGCGTTGTCCGGGAAACCAGGAGGTCATGACCGATCCCGGTGCCCGGCGCCCGAGACTACTGCGCTGGCGCGCGCACGGCGCCGGGGGCACGCGGTGCGCCGGCGACGTCCACCGCCACCTGCGCATCGCCGGCCGGACCGGCTCGCACCGTCCCTTTTGGAGGCGTCGCACCGCCTCGAACCCCAGGCCGGGCGCCTTCCCCACCCCTCGCGGCCCCCTCCTCGCCGCGACGGTCCGCTGAACCCGAAGGGAACGCCCCACCGATGAAGATCGCGATGGTGTCCGAGCACGCCAACCCCTTGGCGGCACCGGGCGGAACCGACGCCGGCGGACAGAACGTGCACGTCGCCGAGCTGTCGGCGGCGCTCACGCGCGCCGGCCACGACGTCACCGTCCACACGCGCCGCGAGAGCCGTGACGAGCCGCCCGAAGTCCGGGCTCCGCAGGGGTACCGGGTCGTGTCCGTGCCCGCCGGGCCGCCGCGCAAGGAGCCGAAGGACCACCTCCTGCCCCACATGGGCGAGTTCGGCAGCTTCCTGCGGGACCGCTGGGCCGGCGACCGGCCGGACGTCGCGCACGCGCACTCCTGGATGTCCGGTCTCGCGACCGTCCTCGCCGCGAGCGCGACCGGGACGCCGGTCGCGCAGACCTTCCACACCCTCGGCGTGGTCGAGAAGCGCCACCAGGGCGAGCGGGACACCAGCCCGGCCGACCGGATCCGGCTGGAGCGGATCATCGCGCGGCAGGCCGGGCGCGTGATCGCCACCAGCTCCGACGAGGTGTTCGAGCTGGCGCGCCTCGGCGTGCCGCGGTCGCGGATCTCGATCGTGCCGTGCGGCGTCGACCTCGGGCGGTTCACCACGGACGGGCCGGCGGCCCGCCGCCGCGAACGCCACCGGCTGGTGACCGTGGGCCGGCTGGTGCCGCGCAAGGGGTTCGACGTCGCGATCACCGCGCTCACCCAGCTGCCGGACACCGAGCTGGTGATCGCGGGCGGTCCCGGGCGCGACCGCCTGCCGCAGGACCCCGAGGCGAGGCGGCTGCGGGAGCTGGCCGGCCGGCTGGGCGTCGGCGACCGCGTCCGGTGGCCCGGCCGGGTGTCCCGCGAGGACCTGCCCGCCCTGCTGCGCTCGGCCGACGTCGTCGTGTGCACGCCGTGGTACGAGCCGTTCGGGATCGTGCCCCTGGAGGCGATGGCCTGCGGTGTCCCGGTGGTCGCGACGGCGGTGGGCGGGCTGACCGACACCGTCGTCGACGGGGTCACCGGGCTGCTGGTCCGGCCGCGGCAGCCGAAGGAACTCGTCTCGCGGGTCCGGCGGCTGCTCGACGACCCCGCGCTCTGCCAGGCGTACGGCTCCGCGGGCCACGACCGGGCGGAGGTCCGCTACTCGTGGGACCGCGTCGCCGCCGACACGCTGCGCGCCTACCACAAGCTGGTGCCGGAAACCGCGGTGACGGCGGAGGCCCGCTGACCCGGTTTGCGCCCACCGGGGCCGGGTAGCCGACCGGCACGGCGGATCCGCGGACGCCCCGCACCGGCGCCGACCCGCACCCACGGAGGCAGTCATGACCCTGCGCGTCCTCGCACTGACCTGCACGCTCAAGCCGTCGCCCGCGAAGTCGAGCAGCGACCTCATCGCACGCCAGCTGCTCGACCTCTTCGCCGAGCAGGGTGTCACGGGCGAGGTGGTCCGCGTCGTCGACCACGACGTCCACCCGGGCGTCGAAACCGACATGGGGGCGGGCGACGCATGGCCGGAGATCCGCCGCAAGCTCGTCGCCGCGGACATCCTGCTGGTCGCCACCCCGACGTGGGTCGGCCACATGTCGAGTGTCGCCCAGCGCGTCCTGGAACGGCTGGACGCGGAACTGTCCGAAACGGACGAAGAGGGCCGGCCGGCGATGGTCGGCAAGGTCGCGGTCGCGGCGGTGGTGGGCAACGAGGACGGCGCCCACAAGATCATCGCGGACCTGTTCCAGGCGCTGGACGACATCGGCTTCACGGTGCCCGCGCAGGGCGGCACGTACTGGAACGGCGAAGCCATGCAAGGCGGCGACTACCAGGACCTCGCCGAGACGCCGAAGGCCGTGGCCTCGGCGAACGCGACGCTGGTCCGCAACGCCGTCCACCTGGCGAACCTGCTCGGAGCGAAGCCGTACCCGGCGTCCTGACTACTCCTTTCGAGTGATGCGATTGCTCCGGACGAGTGTGGCGCGGGCCACGGGGTAAGCGGTCGGGACCGACCACAGTCAGGGGGCACCATGCCGAACCGAGTGCTGATCAGCCGCGACAGCAAGCCCATCTCGTGCGAGGAGTGCGGGCTGCCCGCGCTGCACGTCGCCCGGCTGGTCGCCGGCGACGGCACCTTGCTGGGCCAGACGATGGTGTGCACGGCCTGCCGCCGCCACCGTTCGGAGGCCGCGGCCGAGGCGGTCGCGGTCCCGTAAGCCGGGCACTCCAGCACCGCGGCCGGCCGGAAGGTCCGTGAACAGGCCTGTTCACGGACCTTCCGGCCGGGTTCCGCGGGTCTCCAGCTTCTCCACCAGCAGCCGCGCCGGGAGCGTCATCGTGCCGAGGCCCAGCCGGGCCGGCACCCCGTCCCCCTCGGCCGTCACCAGCCGCTCCTCCAGCTTCTCCAGCAGCGCGCGGCACTCCTCCAGGTCGACCGGCTCACCCGCCACCGCCACCGCCTGGACGGCACCCGCCAGCAGGTGCACCAGGTCCGCCAGCGAGTCCCGCGCGTCCGGCCAGGGGTACTCGAAGGGGTGCTGGTCCCGCCGGGCCGCCGTGGTGCGCACCGCGGAGACCAGCTGCGCCACCGCGGGCCACAACGCGATCAGGATCCGAAGTGGACGCTCGTGGTGCGCCCCGGACTTCGGGCGGCCGCGGCGCAGGTTCAGCACCCGCCCTTCCCGCGTCAGGCCGGCCGCTTCTTCGGCGGCCACCACCTGGCTTCGCGTGTCCCGGGCCTGCGTCAGCAGGTCACCGAGGTCCCCCGGGTCGTCGCGGCGGACCAGGTCGGACACCGATTCCAGGAGGTCCGCCAGCGCGGTCGCGAGCCGGTCGGTCGCCGTGGCCAGGCGTTCGCCGTAGAGCGGCGGGAAGATCAGCGTGTTCACCGCGACGCCGATCGCCGCGCCCAGCGCCGTCTCCAGGAGCCGGTCGCCCATCAGCACCGGGTCCCGGGCCGTGCCGTAGGAGATCAGCAGCATGCCGGTGACGCCGACCCAGACCCCGGAGTCCCCGAAGCGCCGCCAGTTCCCGGCCAGCAGGCCCACGAAGACGACCACGGCCAGCGCGACCGCCTGCGACGGGATCAGCTGGCCGGCGACGGCCGCGAGGAGCACGCCGGTGGCCACCGAGCCGACCTGCTGGATCCACCCGCGCAGCGACCGGTACACGGTCGCTTCCACCAGGAAGATGGCCGCGTACGGGGCCAGGAACGGCTGCGGCAGCTTCAGCACCAGCGTCGCCAGCAGCCACGCCGCGGTCGCCGCCAGCGTGGCCTTGGCCGTCTGGACGAGGATCCGGCGTTCGCGGCCCGGCACCCGCACCGCGCGGGCGAGCCAGCCCACCGGGGACCGGTCGTGCCGTTCGGTGTCCGCCGGACCGAACGCCGCGGCGAGGCCGCGCTTGACGTCGTCGCCCACCCGCACCCCGAAGGCTCGGCGCTTGCCGTGGTGCCGCTCGGTCGTCCTCGCTCCGGCGTGGCCGCGGTGCGCCCGCCCCTCGTGGTCGGCCATCGTCCTCCTCGTCCTCGCCACGCCGGTTTACCCGGCGGGCCGGCGAGCGAACCGCGTCCCGGCCGCGGGTTTGGTTCCCGGTGGGCGTGGTAGCCGACCGGGAACGAGAGGAGAGGCCCGTGGTCCTTCCGGCGCCATTGCCCGCCGAAGCCGCTTCGCCGCGGCGCGCAGTCGTGACCAGCACGGGCCACCGGCACGACCGGCGTTCCCCCTGAGACCAGGGGCCCGCGTCCTGGTTGCAGGGACCGGCGCGGGTCCCGGCCGCGGGCCGGACGGCGGCCCCCAGCCCGCCGTCCGGCTCCTTCCACTTGCCCGTTTCCCCGTGGGCACAACGGGTATCCGCCGCGAAGGAGGCTCCCATGACGTCCGCCGAGACCCGCTCCCGGAGCGGACCGGCCTGGCTCCGCCCGGCCGTGGCCGTGCTGGGGCTGCTGTACCTCGCGCTCGGCGTCGCCGGATTCGTGACACCGGGAACGGCGGCGATCGGCCACGGGACCGGCCGGACGGTGTGGATCTTCGGCGCTACCCCGCTGCTCGACCTCGTCCACACCGCGGTCGGCGTGCTCGGGCTGCTCGCCGCGACGCGGCGCACCCGCTCGATCATCTACTGCTGGGTCCTCTTCGCGGGTTTCGCCGGGATGACCGCGTACGGCGTCCTCTCGACGGCGTTCACCAATCCCGAAGACCCGATCAACGTCAACTGGGCGGACAACGCACTGCACGGGCTCACCGCGGTCGCCGGGCTCGTGCTGGGGATCTTCGGCGCCCGCGCCGCCGCGCGCCGGGCAGAACACCGAGTCAAGGAGGTTCCGATGCACCGCGAACGAGAAACCCCGCCGAGGAGGGCCGGCGCATGACGGTCGTCGTGCACCACCGGCTGCACGCGGACTTCGCCGTCCGGTTCCCCTGGCTGCGCCGCGCCCTGGGTCCGCGCAGCGGGCTCGAACTCGACGCCGCCGGCCTGCGCGTCCGGCTCGGGCCGTGGCTCGTCACGACACCGCTGAGCAACATCGCCGGTGCCGAGTCCGGCGGCCCCTACAGCGCACTTCGCGGTCTGGGCATCAGGCTGTCGCTCGCCGACCGCGGGCTGACCTTCGGGACGACGACCGAAGGCGGCGTGTGCCTGCGGTTCCACGAGCCGGTGCCCGGCATCGACCCGTGGGGCCTGGTCCGCCACCCGGGCCTGACGGTCACGGTCGCCGAACCGGACCTGGTCGCCGAGGCGATCAACCGGGTGGTGACGCGGGCGTGACGACCATGCGGATCCTGGCCGTCGCGGTCGACTGCCGGCAACCGGACCTGCTGGCCGGGTTCTGGGAAAAGGCGCTGGGGCAAGGGAAAACGCGAACCTGGACCGACTCCCACGGCCTGACCTACCACCAGCTGGACCTCGACGACGGGCCGGCGTTGCTGTTCCAGCCGGTACCCGAGGAGAGTTGCCGTCAAGACGTAACCTAGGGCACGATGCTTGATCGTGACCAGATACGTTGCGCTCTACTGCCGCCTCTCCCCTCGCCCAGACGGGTCCTACGAGGGCGTCGAGGCACAGGAACGGTGGGGTCGCGAGTACGCCGGCAAGAAGTGGCCAGGCGCGCCAATCGAGGTGTTCGCCGACAAGGGCATCTCCGCCGCGACCGACGACCACCGCCCAGGGTTCGAGCGATTCCGGCAGTGGCTCGACGAGGGAAAGATCGCTCACGTCTGGGCCGTCGAGCAATCCCGCCTCGAACGTCGCGAAGTCGAGTGGTTCGTCCTGGCCGCGGCGATGGAATTGGCGGGCATCGACGAGCTCGACACCAACCGCGACGGGATCGTGCGCGTACGCGAGGCGACGGCCGGCATAAAGGCGATCTTGAACGCTGACGAGGTCCGGAAGATCAAGAAGCGCGTGAACGACACGCTCGCCGAGAAGGCCGCGCTCGGCCTACCGGGCGGCGGCCGTCGATTCGGCTACGTCGCTGCGAAGACGGCCGATGGCGAGAAGACCTACGAGCTCGACGCAGCGAGGGCGGAGGCACTGCGCTGGGCCGCCGACCGCCTGCTGAGCGGCTGGGCGCTGGAGAACATCGCCGCTGCTCTGCGGGAGCGCGGGATCACCGGTACGCATGGCGGCACGCTGACAGGCAAGGGCGTCCGCCGCGTGATCATGAGCCCCACCAGCGCGGGCTTCCGGGTCTATCGCGGCCGCATCGTGGGCAAGGGCAACTGGCCGCCAATCCTCGACGAGGACACATGGCGGGAATGCCAGCTCCGGCTCACCGAAAACCGCAATGTCACCACCAGCGACGGGCGGGAGTACCCCATCGCCACCGGCCGCCACATCGGCTCACGAGCTGGCCGGCGGTACCTCCTCACCGGCGGACTCACCATCTGCGGCGTGTGCGGCGCGAGGATGATCGCCTCGCTCAAGCAGCTGCGGAACCGCGAGCCGAAGCCGTACTACCTCTGCCACCCGAAGTACGGCGGGAAGTCGTGCGTGGGCATCCTGGGCGCTGAGCTCGAAGCACACGTTCGAGACCGGCTGTTCGAGGAACTCGACAAGCCGGCGTTCCTCGAGGCGATCGCGACTGACGAGCAGGGCACGCGCCGCGACGAGATCACGTCCGCACTGAAGGACGTCGAGCGCCAGCGGAACGAGTTGGCCGCGGAATGGGCCATCCCGGGCGCGCTGACGATGTCCGAGTGGCAGACCGCCCGCCGGGGCCTCGCCGAGCAGGAGCAGAAGCTTCGCCGCGAGCTGGCCGATATGCCGCCACCCGTGGTGAACGTGGACATCGCGGCCGTCCGCGAGGCGTGGCCGGACATGCTGCTCGACGAACAGCGCGAGTTCGTGCGCCTGTTCGTCGAGATGGTCACGATCAAGCGCGCTCGGCCAGGGCTGAAAGCGTTCGACGGCGAGCGGGCAGTGATCGATTGGCGCAAGCGCTAGGGCATCCAAATTGGACTCAGAGTCGTGCAGAACCCCTTGCGCCGCAGGTCCGGACGAGCCTACTTCGGCGGGAGCAACCCGCGCTCTCGGCACTGCTTGGCCCACCGATTCGCCGTCGGACGGCTGATCGTCATCGCCTCGGCCGTCGCCGTCATTGCGCGGTGCGGGAACCGTTCCCACTCGCGCTGGTAGACCTCCGCGAACCGGCGCAGCTGGTCGAGCGACGGTCCACGCGGCGGGGTCACCGCCATCTGGTCTGGGGCCTGCTCGCGAGCGGGCGACGACACGTGCTCTTGCATCAGGCCCCACGTCATCAGGTCGTCGTCGAGCAGGTCGGGCAGCTCTCCCTCAGCGGCCGTCGCAGGCGACGGGGGCTCTCCAGGGTCGAAGTCCTCGAAGAGCTGCGCGAGCAGCGCACGCGGGCGGATGGCGCGCAGCGTGTCGGCGGTGATCTCGCCATCGTCGAACTCGCCAATCATCAGGCCGGTGATGACCGGGCGCCCGTCGCGGCTCCTCCCGACGCGAGCCAGGATCGGGGCTTCCAGGCCGCCGGCGCGCGCCTCGATCCAGTCGTCGCCGTCCAGCGCACGCGAACTCGGTTGTCGGTCCGGGTAGATCTCGAACCGGTCGCGCGGTGACGGCATAGCCAGGACTGTAGCCGGTTAGTAGCCACCTGTGTCACACCAGCGCGCCGGTGTCTCACGTGCCCGCGCCGACACGACACAGCCAGGTGGTTTCACCTTCGGTTCGCCGCTGGTTGCATCTCCCGCAGACGACCATGAGACGGTCGCGCGGAGGTGTATCACCATGGACCTGATCGAAGAGATCGAACTCGCCAAGCGGCTGCCCAAGCCCGCCGAGGCGCGCGCCATCCGGCTGCAGGCCGGCGTGCCGATCACCCGGCTCGCACGCGAACTCGACGTGCACCGCGTGAGCGTGGCGCGCTGGGAGGCCGGAAGCCGCAAGCCCCGCGGTCAGCTGCTGCTGCGCTACGCCAGCCTGCTCGACCAGCTGCGCAAGGCCGCGGCGTGACCCAGCCAACGCGGCAGTCCCGCGAACCCACCCGCGCGCTCGACGACCCCGTCGCGCTCGCGCGGGCTGCCCGCATCGTGCGCGCCGCACTGGCGCGACGTCGGGCCTCGCCCGCGACCACCGAGGCAGGTGGTCGTGCCGTCGCATGAGAGCGGGCAGGACCCCAGTAAGGCCCTGCCCGCACACCCGACCGTCAACCGGGATAACAGCAGCGAGCGTAACGCCTGGGTGTGCGTGCCCGCCGTTGCCTGGGTTCTCGACGAGGCGCCGGACGTCCCGGCATCACTCGTCGCGACACTCGTCGGCCTCGCGCGTCATGCCGACGAGAGCGGCCGGAACACCTTCCCGAGCGAAGCGGCACTCGCGCGGTACACCCGGAAGACGGTCCGCCAGGTCCGGCGCGACCTCGCGGAGCTACTGAGCCGCGGCTTGATTCGTCGGCCGGAGGACCAGAGCGCGGCGTCGGGGATCCGTGGCGACCGCAGGCCGACCGTGTACGACCTCGCGTGCGCCCCCGACCGTGCCGACGACCGGACACCCACGACCGGTCGTCAACGTCCGACCGGACACCCACGACCGGACGCCGATGACCAGACGACCGGACACCAGGGGCAGGACGACCGGACACCGGCGTCCTCCGAAGAAGCCTTGAAGAAGCCAGAACAAGCAGCTGCTGCGCCGGACCCCGTCACGGAAGAGCAGGACGCCACGACGGCCGCACTCGCTGCGCGCCTGGACGTCGACTACCCCACCGCTGCCCGGATCGTCGCCGAGGTCGAGCGCAGGCGCTCCCCGGGCAACCTCGGCGGCTACCTCCGGGCCTTGTCGGACGCCGATCTGCGCGCGTTCCTCGCACCGTCCAGGGCGCCACGGGTCGCCAGCACGCCGACCGCAGGACGGCTACCGCCTCCGTGCGGGCAGTGCGACGCGCGGCCCGGCGATCCGCCAACGGCCCGAATCGAGTGGCTCGACGACGACCGCTCTCGGTCCCGCCTGTGTCCCCGCTGCCACCCCGCACGCCAGGAGGTGAGTCCCGATGCGGCATGACTACCACTACGACCGGTCCGGCGAGCGCGTCGAGCACGACGACGAGCGCGACGACGCCCCGCACCGGTGCGACCGCGGCTTCGTCGACCGGGACGCAGACCACCCGGTCCCCTGCCTCGTCTGCCGCCCGTACCTCGCACCTGACCAGCTCGCCCCAGAGCCCCGCAAGCCCATGCCCGATCCCGAGGTCGCCCGCGCCGGTATGCGAGCCGTCCGCGCCGCCCTCGCTGCTGCGAAAGGCCACCACCGATGATCAACACTCCCGACCCGGCGACCACCGCCGCGACCGGTCGCGACCACGGCTCGCGCAACGATGCGCATGCATACGCGGGCGAGACCCCGGAGCGCCGCACGAAGGCCGGCCAGGGCTACACCGGCAAGACCGAGCTGAACAACGCGGACTTCCGGTTCCGAGCCGTGCTCGCCAGGCTCGCCCGCGACCCGGACGACGACGCGCGCCGCGAAGGCGCCCAGATCGCCGTCGAAGCCACGGAGATCATCCTCGCGCTCACCCGGCGGGCCGAGCGGGCTACAAGTGCGAACAGGCGCGCGGAGGCCGGCATCGCGAAGCTCGACGCCCAGCTCGCTCGTCGCCGTGGCGGCCCCGCGTGACCGAGCTCGCCGAGGTGCTGGTCGGTCCAGACGGGAGCGTCACCGTGCCGGCCGACGTCGCGGGCGAGGTCCTGAAGCTGCTGGTGTTCGCTGTGCACGAGCGCAGCCGCACGAGCGGAGCCACGCCCACCTCCCGGGCCCTTCGGCTGCTCGACGCCCTGAACGTCGGCAGGCAGCGCCACGACGCCGGTGGTGCGCCGCCGGACGAGCCGCCGGCCGCGCCCGGTAGGTCCGTGAGCGAGGTCGCCGAGGAGATGGGGTGTTCCCGGCAGTACGTCCGACGGCTGCTCGCCGCTGGACGCCTTCCCGGACGTCGCACCCGCGGCGGGTGGATCGTCTACACGGGACTTCTGGTTTCGGATCCGCAACCACCGCAACGGGATTCCGCCAAGCTGCTCACGGCCACCGAGCGCCAGGCGCGCGAGGCCGGCTGATGCACCGTCCCGGCCAGGCGCCGGACGTCAGCACCACCACCGCCCGCCAGGCGCGAGCGGGGATCGCGTGCAGGCCACGCGAGACACCCCAAACCAGCACTGACCGTCCCGAAAGGAGCGTCATGACGACGACCACCACCGCCCCCACCTCCAGCACCCTCCGCAGGTACACGCCCACCGGCTCCGGCGGCGGCACCACCGTGTCCTTCGCACAGCGCACAGAACCGGTCTACATCGACGAGGCGGCGTGCACGACCACCGAACCGATCATGTTCAAGGTCACCTGCCCCGACCTTCCCGCCGGTGACGGGCACCAGATCGACCTCGTGGCCTACGTGCCCGCGGGAGACCCGGACCTCCCCAGGCTGCAGGACGACCAGCACTACGTGGTCGAGCCCGTCGACCACGTGCCCGCGGCCTACCTGGTCGCATCCGGCATCCTGGCGTCCGCGTGACGACGCCCGCGGCCCCGGTCCCCTTGACCAGCCCCCTCGCCCAGGTGACCGCCATATTCCGCACGTTCCACGCGCGAACGCCCGAGAACCGCCACGAGCTCGACCCGTTCGACCCGCCCGTCCTCGACCAGAACAGCCACCACCTCGACCGCCTCACGGCCAACCTGGCGGGCGGATGACCGGCTCGCTCGCCTCGGCCGACCCGCACGCCAGATCGCACGAGATCGTCGGCGGCCGGGCCCTGGACGCGGCCGACCCGACGCACAACGTCCCGGCGGCCGCGTGCCTGGTGTGCGGGCGCACGGACCGTCGCGTGCTCCACCGGGTCAGCCTCACCCCGCCCGACATGGCCGCCGCCAGCCTCCCGGCCAGCGAGCCGCCCGTCCTCTGCCTCACCCACTACGCGGCCGCCATGCGCAGCGTCGGCACGCCGACCCCCACGGGGAACTGCCCGCGGTGCATCGCCTGCGGGTTCGACGATCCCGGCTACTTCGGGCCGGTCGCCACGTTCCCGCTGCAGTCCGGCATCCCGGTTACCCAGCCCGTCTACCGCGCGTGCGCCCGGCACCTCGCCGAGGCCATCGCGGCGCTCACCCAGGAGGCATCAGCATGACCAGTCCCCGCGGCCCGTGGGGCCGCTCGTGGGGTCGCCGGCTCTCGGCGATCCAGCCGTACACGCCGGTCCAGTCCGCCCCGACCGACCAGCACCTCGAAACCCTGCGCCAGGCACCGGCCCGCCTGCAGGACATCCTCACCGAGCACCGACAGGCGCTCGCGGACATCCACAACGCCACCAACGCCGATACGCACCTCACCGACGAGGGCAAGGCGGCCCGCAAATCCGCGCAGGTCGAGCAGATCCAGAGGCGCAGCAGTCAGGCCGTGGCCGCGCTCGACGACGAGACCGGCTCGGCGTACGGCGCACTGCAGCAGCGATCCGCCAACGCCCTCCCCGAACCCACGCCCGGCGTTCAGGGCATGCTCGCTCGTCAGGCCGCGTGGTCGCGCGTGCAGACGCTGCTCAACGCCGGCATGCCGCAGCAGCAGGTGATCGACGAGGCCGACGATCCCGAGACGCTGCACGCCCTCGCCGAAGAGCTGCCGACAGTCCTCCGTGCGCAGGGGCTGCACCCGGACGACGCGCGCGCGGTCCTCGACACCGTGGACGACCGACTCGCGGAGGTCACCGGCGAGGACGCGGCCAACGCGCGGCTCGCCGCCCGCGAAGCGGATGTCCACCAGGCCGGCCTGGAGCCCCTGTTGTCGCACGCCCGCGCTGAGGCGTCCGGTCAGGGTCACCGCGGCGGTGCGCTGGCGGCCGCGGTCGCGGCACAGCAGGCTCGATCCCGGATCGCCGCGGGCGTGTCGCTGGAAGACGACGAGCGACCGAACGCGAGCTTCGGTCGCGGCCTCAATGCGGCCGTCACTGCCGCCGCTTCCCGGCCGACCATCCTGCGCCGCGCGATCAACGACCAGATGCTCCGCGCCGCCCAGCGCCCGCAGGCACCCACCGACCAGGCCAACGGCGACGCCGGTGGCCGAAACCCCCAGTACTGAAAGGAGTTCTGCACGTGACGGTCAAAGACCTGTCGGCCTACCTCGCCGACGACGCGCTGTACGTCCCCGTCGACGGCACGACCTACCGGATCCCCTCGCCCGACGCCCTCACCGGCCTCAAGCTGATGAGCATCTACCAGCTCAGCGAGAACGTCGAGATCACCGAGGAGGCAGCGAAAGCCCTCGCCAGCGAGAGCCGTGATCTCCCCCAGCTCGTGCTCGGCGACGGCCTCGACGAACTCGTGGCCGGTGGCGTGTCCTGGGTCAAGATCCAGCGGATCACGCGGTACGCGCTGCTGTTCTTCACCCTCGGCGAAGAGGTCGCCGACCACGCGATGACGGCCGGGAGCCTGTCGGGGGAAGCCCCGGCCCCGAGCCCGAAGCGACGCGCCACGGGCGCATCACGGGCCGGGGCGACTACGACCCAGCGTCGGGGCTCCACCGCTGGTACGACGTCCCGGAAGAAGCCCGGACCGGCTCGGTAGGCCCCACCTGGCCGGAGCTGCTCGACCAGTGGCTCTTCGTCGAGTGCGACCTGCACGAGACGTTCGGTATCGACGTCGGCGACCGCGCCCTGATGCACGCGCGGTCCTGGCACTGGCTCAGCACACGAATATCCGGCCTGTTCGGCGCTGATACCCGCGTGCGGCGCCACTTCTTCCCGCCACCCCCACCGCCTGACCCACCGAGGAGGTAGCTCCGTTGGCCTTGAACATCGGCGAACTCGTCGCCTACCTCAAGATGGAGAAGCGCGACTGGGATCGCACCAAGGTCGCCGCAAAGCAGGACCTCGAAGACATCGGCAAGGAGGCCGAGAAGTCCGGGCAAAAGGTTGACCGGTCCACAAAGGACGCTGCGGGCAAGGCCGAGAAGAACTTCAACGGGATGAAGTTCGCCGGCCTCACCGCGGGGCTCCCTGCCGCTGCTGCCGTTGGGGCGGCCGCGGTCGCCGGGAGCGTCGCTCTGATGACGGCCGGGTTCGTCGCGTTCGGCGTCGCCACCGTCGCGAAGTCGGACGCTGTACAGGCCCGGATGAGCGTGCTCTCGTCGCAGTTCAAGAGCGACGCCGCGACGATGTCCGAGCCGCTGCAGGACGACGTCGTAGGCGCCATCGATGACGTGGGCGCCGCGTGGGTGCGGCTCCGCCCGATGGTCACGGCCGCCGTCCAGGCCTCCGCGCCCCAGATCCGGCAGCTGACGGGCGCGGCGACCGACCTCGGTGAGAACGCCATGCCGGGCGTTCTCACCGCCGTACGCGCCGCTGGCCCGGTGTTTCAGGGCCTACGGTCGTTCGCCGCCCAAGCAGGGCAGGGCATCAGCGAGTTCTCCTCGAACGCCTCACGGGGCGCTCAAGGCGCGGGCGACGGGCTCAACATCCTCGGCGGCATCGTCCGCACCGTCGAAGCCCGACTCGGGTCGCTCTTCGCCAACCTGGCCAGCGGCTCGGCCGGCCCCCTCCGGTCGTTGTCCGTGATCGTCGACGAGGTCACCGGCGGCCTCGTCGACCTCACCTCGCAGGGCTCCGGCGCACTCGGCGTGCTGCAAGGCTTCTCGTCGGCCGGCTCTGGCCTGGCGACCGTGCTGCACGGCGTGCTCACCGCGGTGTCAGCGCTCCCGCCCCAGGTGACGCAGTTCGTCGGCGGGATCGGCGCTGCCGGGATGATCCTGAGCAGGTTCGGCGTGGACGCCGGCGCCAGCTTCAAGGGGCTCGGCGACAAGATCAAGGCGGCCGACGGCGTCGGCGGCAAGTTCAAAACGACCATGTCCGGCCTCGCGTCCGGTGCCTTGAGTCCGGCCACGCTCGCTACGGCCGGGCTCGGCGTGGCCCTGCTGCTCATGGGCCAGGACGCCGAGCGTGCCGCGAAGGCAGCGGCCACCCTTGACGCCTCCCAGCGGAGCTACACCGAGGCCCTACGCGCGTCCAAGGGCGCAATCGACGACAGCGTCCGCGCATCCGTCGCGCAGGACTTGGCTCAGAAGAACATCAACGGCAACAGCAAGTCCCTTTTGGACTTCGCGAAGCAGTACGGCGTCGCGCTCCCTCAGGTCACCTCCGCCGTCATGGGCGAGCAGGACGCCCTCGACGCCGTCAACCGGCAGCTCGACGCCTACGCCAAGGCGAACCCCGACGCGGCGACCACCGTCGGCGCGCTCAAGGCCGCGATCGCCGCGAAGGGCGTCGCATTCCGCGAGAGCACCGACGCGACCGCGGCCGAGGCGTCGGCGACGAACCAGTCGACGGAGGCGCAGAACAAGTCCCGCGAGGCCGTCAACGCGCTGACGCAGGCGATCTACTCGCAGCAGAACGCCCAGCTTGGCTACCGCGGCGCGGTGCTCAACTCTAAGCAGGCCCTGGCCGACTACGCCAAGGTGTCCAAGGACGGCAAGGCCACCGAGGACGACAAGGCCCGGTCGCTGCTCGGCGTGGAGCAGGCATTCGCCGCGCAGGAGCAAGCCGCGTACCAGGCTGCGTACGCGAACTCGCAGGCCCGCGACGAGTCGGGCAAGGTGTCCGACGCCCTCAAGGCCCAGAACCGCGAGACGATCAACCTCGCGAACTCGTGGTCCGGGCCGCTGCCGGCCAGCCTGCAGCAGAGCATCGCCAAGATGTCCGTCGCGGACCTCACCGCGTCCGGGCTCAAGGTCAACGTCAACAACCTCGGCCAGGCCGTCGTCCACCTCCCGAACGGGAAGGACATCGTCCTCACCTCGAACGCCGCGGCCGAGGAGGCGAAGGTTGCGGCTCTGCGGGACCGGATCAACGAGCTGCGGAACCGCGAGATCACCATCGCCGTGAACACCTTCTACGGCACGTCCGGCCGCGGCTCCAGCCTCACCGGGCCTGCCATCGCACGGGCGGAAGGTGGCGTGGTCAAGCCGATGGCAGCTGGCGGAGTCCTCGGCAACGCGCTGGGCGGTATCCGTCGCCTGTCGCCGATGTCCGGCGCGCTGGCGACCGTCGTGCCGCCGAATACGTGGCGCGTGATCGGCGACAACATGCGCGTGCCCGAGGCGTTCATCCCGCTCGACCGCGGCTCAAGCCGCTCGCAGGCAATCCTCGACCAGGCGAACGCCGCGATGGGCCGCGGCGACGGCGTCGCGGTCTCCGGCGGAGGCCGGGCGGTGGTCAACATCGGGACGTTCAACCCGCCGGCCAACGCGTCCCCCGCGGACATCGCGTACGAGCTGGACTGGATGGCCCGGGCTGGGGGCTGATGGGCTTGGAACCCGGCCGGCGCGCCCGCCCCGAGGGGAAGGAGGGCAGACGCATCGGCCGGGAACTCAGGCTGCTCACAGGCCAAGATCTCTAGGGTCGGCGGATGTCGATCAAGCGTCAGCCCGGGGAGTCTCGGGCCCAGTTCATCCAGCGCCTGGTCGCCGCGGCGCCGCCGCTCACCGAGCAGCAGCGAGCCAGGCTGAGGCCGGTGCTGGCGTCGATGCGCGAGCCCCAGACCGACCGGGGTGGTGGTCCGGCCGCCGCGCTGGGCAGTCCCTGCTGAGTTGCCGGAAGGAGACGCGTGCGACGGGGCGGAGTGGACACCCAGCCGCCGCACTCGTCGGGGGAAAGCGCGGCGGCCGGGCTGATCAGGAGTCCCGGGGTTCCGGCACCAACTCGTCAGCGTCGCCCGGGGCGTCCGCATCCTGGCTCCCGGCCTCGGCTCGTCGGCGGTCGACTGCATACGCCCAGGCCATCGCCCGCGCAGCCAGGTCGATGCCCTCGGCGCCCTTCCCGGTGATGGCCATCAGAGCCGTCCGAGCGAGCGCACGTGCTCGATCGCGGCGACGGTCCCCTTCACCTGGTCCAGCGTCGGCAGGGCGGCCGCGTTGACGACGATCACGACGCTCTTCTTCCGGACGTCGATCACTTCGGCCTGGACTCCGCGCTGCTCGAGGTGCTTCACGAGCTGGTCGTTCCACTCGTCGCGGTCCAGCTGGCCGTACGTCTCGTAGGGGTAGGCCATCCACTTGCCGGCGGCGAGCTTGCCCGCGACGTCGTCGAAGTCGGGAACCCGCTGCAGCTGGGGAGCGTGCGCGTTCACCGGTCTTCCTCGAGGTTCTTCCGCCACGTCGCCTCAGCGGTCTGGCGGAGCGCGGCGAGGACGCGGGAGACGACCTCCGGGAGCGGGACGATGACGATGGGGCCGCCGTCGATGCGGACCCCGGTCTCCAGCCGGCCTTGGTGCTCGATCTCCCCGACGAACAGCTTCACCGGCTTCCCGGTGCTGTCCACGGTGGGGATGGCCCACACGTTCCGTAGATCGTCCATGAAGCCGAGCATCGACCGGCGATTACCGCTGGTGAAGGGGATGCGTGATGCGCATCGGTATGCGCATCACCCCTGAATCGGTATGCGCATCACCCCTGAATCAGCTCGCGGCCCTGGCCTGCTCCAGGCCGTCGCGGTACTCGTTCGTCCACTCCGCCCCCTGCTGGTCGTCCGGCAGGTTGTCGAGCCCGGTGCGCAGGTGGTCGACGGCGACGTCGTTATCGCCCAGCGCCAGGTGTGCGAGGCCGCTGTTCAGCCGCTGAAAGGTCGGCGTGAGCCAGTACGCCGTCGGCGGCGGCTCCTCGCGGCTGGACTCGTCGATCATGCCGTCGGCGGTGTCGAGCAGCCGCAGCGCCGCGTCCCGCTCGTCGATCTTCGCGTAACCCTGCGCAGCCTGGATCGCGTCGCCGATTCGCTGGGCGATGTGCGCGCCGGGCGTGTTGTACGCGGTGAGGAACCCACGGATCATCGCGCGCGGCCGGCCTTGCTGTCGGGCGAGGTAGCCACGGAAGTTCAGGGCCTGCGCGGCGAGCGTGCCGTCTTCCGCCTCGTCGGCCAGCTCCTCAGCTTGCTCGAGCAGCCGGACGGCTGGGGCGTCATGGCGGGCCTCGGCGTGCAGCCAGCCGGCGAACTGGACGTGCTCGCTGGCGACGGACGCCAGCTGCTGCCGAAGCGGCCCGTTCACCTCCTTCAGGAGGCCAGTCACCATCTCCGTCTGCGCGAGGGACGCAGGAATCAGGGGGTCGGGGCCGAGGACGTCGTCGAGCCGTCGCTGTGCTGCGAGGCTGTCGGCCAGGGCGCCGATCGCGGCCTCGTCGATCCGGCCGGGGAACCGCACGCTGTAGGCGATGCGGTCGCGGTCGTCGGCGGTGATCGGGCCAACGTCGAGCCTCGGCCGGAGTTCGAGCAAGAGCCCTCCGCCGCCGAGCAGTTCGTCGAGCCGGGCGGCGATGCTCTCGTCGGGGCGCTGCAGGCCAGCCTCGTAGCGGGACAACGCGGACTGGGCGACGGGCACGCGCGGCGCAAGCGCGCGTTGGGACAGACCGGCCGCCTTGCGCAGGCGCAGCAAGGCGTCGCCGAAGGACTCAGCCATCGGACCCTCATTCGCGGAGGCTCTTCGCGTGGCCCCCGGGGATCAGTCCGGGGGCGCTCCCTCCGCGAAGAGGTGTGACCAGGCTACCGGTCCTCGGCGGCCTCACGCAGGCGGACGATCTCGACGAGCGTGCCGACGACGCCAGCGAGGCCGAAGAGCGCGACGATGCCGAACGCGGCACGCTCAGCCGGGTCGCCGAGGATGTCCGGCACGAGCGCACCGACGGCGCTGAGCACGGTGACGCCGGCCAGCAGGATGAACGCGATGCCGGTGATCCACACGAGTCGACGGGTCCTCATGCCCACATGAGTCGCGTCGATCACCGGCCGCGTTACGAGCACGATTCCGGTGGTCACTGGCCGTCTTCCACGGGATCGGCCTGCTTGGCCAAGTCGACCAGCCGGCCGAGTTCGGCGACCCGGCGCGCCTTCGCCCGCCACTGCGGGCTGACGATCCGAAGCACTCGCTGCTGCCACCTGGGCCGCGGGTACCGGACGCCCCGGGCCTGCCTCGCCAGCTTGAGCAGCATTCGGCCGACCTGCTCGGCCTCGGTCACCGTGAGGTCCAGATCGATGTTGTGGCTCGTGAAGTCCGACCAGATCGAGATCCGTGGGCCAACCTCGCGGAAGCCCTGCTCCATGCCGACGTGCAGGTGAACCGGCACCAGCTCTTTGCCGGTCGAGAGCTCCTGGAAGGTCGACTCTTCCAGGAGGGGTTCGAAGTCGAGCGACCTCGAAAAGTGCTTCCGGTCCTCCGGCGTCGCGTCGGGCGAGTGCACCCCGTCACACCAGGTCGGGCAGGGAATCACGTCTGCAGCACGCAACCACGAGCGGGTCTCAGTAGTCTTCTTCACGGGTCGGACCTCAGTTCCGATCAAGGCCCTCGGCTGGTGTTCGCAGCACCGCCGGGGGCCGACTGCCTTTGATTACTTGTTGGCAGCCTCTATCGGAGGAGAAGGCGGTCAAGAACCGGCTGCACCTCGATATCACCCCGGCGGCCGGTGACCAGCGCGCGGAGGTCGAGCGGCTGGTGATGCTGGGTGCGAAGGTCCTCGAAGACCCGCCGGACGACCCGTGGATCGTGCTCGCGGACCCGGAGGGCAACGAGTTCTGCGTCCTCCCGCCGCGCTGACTCAGGCCTGGCCCTCGGGGAGGCAGACGGTGTCGCGCGCGTAGGCGGCGAGGCGGTCGTCGAAGCCGTCCGGGGCCCCGGGTCTGCGGAAGTCCGGGGGCTCCGGCTGCCCGGGATAGCTGTCGCCGTAGAGACCGCGTACGAACGCCACCACGGTCTTCGGGGCCGGCAACACGTCTTCGCCGAGGTAGGCGAGCACGACCACGTCCTCGCCGGTCGCCGACTCCACCGCCGCGGCCCAGCCGTCCCGCTCGTCCCACAGCAGCGCCGTTTCGTGGTCCGGGAACCGCGCGAGCCGCTGCTCCAGCGCCAGGTACGCCGTGGCCGGCGCGTCGACCTCGCAGAACCAGGCGGGCGCGTCCAGCTCGGCCGCGACGGCCAGGAGGTACTGTCTCAGCCCGCGCGCCGCCGCGCCGAGCCCGTCCCGTTCGATCATCACGCGCCTGCCCATCCGGTCGGGGACCCCCGCCGGGTGGTACCCCGCCGCCCACCCGGTCAATCCCGGCGTTCGCCCAGGTGGAGCAGCGTGTCGAGGACATCCTCGTCGCTCGTCTGGCGGAAATCGGCGTACCACTGACCGACCGCGCGAAAGTCCGGCGGTTCGGTGACGCAGACGACGTCGTCGGCTTCGTGCAGCAATCCCGCCGCCGCCTCGGGGGCGCCGACCGGCGCCGCGGCGAGCCGCCTGCCGCCGTCCTCGCGGTCGGCGAAGACCCGCTGACCGGCCATGTCCGCTCCCTCCGCGTCACTCCCCGCCCGGGTCGGTCCGCGCCGGGACGACCGGCGTGTCCGCCTCCGGTTCCCAGCGGTGCAGCGGGGTGATCGCGGTGGTCTCGTCGCAGTGCACGAACGCGTCGTAGCGGGCCGCCGGGACGGTCGGGACGTACCCGCCCCTGTCGTGGACCACCCCGATCGCGCGGTGCCCGCGCAATTCGTGCGCCCAGCCGGCGTCGTCGTCGAAGACGTACAGGCTGTCCTCCCCCGGTGCGGCGTCGTGCAGCACGCCTTCGAGGCTGTCCGGGCGCGCCTGTGCCACGGTCGTCCGGCGCACCGATCCGCCCCAGTGGTCGGCGGCGACCACCGACCCGCGGTGCGTGCCGAACCCGACGGCCACGACTCCGTCGGCGGCGTGCCGTTCCCGCACCAGCTGCCCGAGGTTGACCATGCCCGCCGTGGCCATGGCGGTCGCACGGGCGTCGCCGACGTGCGCGTTGTGCGCCCACACCACGGCTTTGGCGTGCGGGCCGTACGCACGCAGCAGCCGGTCGAGGGTGTCGCTCAGGTGCGCGTCGCGGACGTTCCAGGCGCGTACCCCGCCGCGCAGCAGCTCGCGGTAGTAGCGCTCGGCGCCGGCAGCGACCTGGGCGTTCTGCTCGGCGGCGAACGCCGGAGGGAGGCCCGGCACGCTGTCGATGCGCGCCGCCGACCGCAGGGTGGTCAGCAAGCGCACGACTTCTTCGCGGCAGTCCTCCGGGACCAGCCCGGCGGAACCGTCGCGCGGATCTTCGCCGTACGGCTCGAAGCACCGGAACGCCCGCAGCGCCGCGTCGACCCGATCGGGCGCGTGCTCGCGGAGGTAGCCGACGATGCCGCGCAAGGACTCCTGGAGGCCGTAGACGTCGAGACCGTGGAAGCCGCACGGGATCCCCGTGCCGGTGGCGTTGAACGAGCGCAGCCACGCGGCGAACTCGGCGACCTCTTCGTTGGCCCACAGCCAGGTGGGCCACCTGCGGCACCCCCACAGCGCCTGGCCGGGGTCGTTCGGCGCGCCGGGCGCCCCGGCGACGCACGAGTGCACCCGGTGGCACTCCGGCCAGTCCCCTTCGACGGCGACGAACGAGAAGTCCCGTTCGGCGAGCAGCCGCTGGGTCAGCGCGGCCCGCCAGCGGTAGAACTCCGCGGTGCCGTGGGTCGCCTCGCCGAGCAGCACGATCCGGGCACGCCCGATCCGCCGGACGAGCGGGTCGAGATCCTGCGGGCTTCGCAGCGTCGTGGCTGCTTCGCGGATCGCCGTCACGTCGTCGAGCAGGGTTCCGGACATGCTTCGCACCTTCCCGTTCCGGCGAGGGGCGAAACCCTCAGGGACGCCAGCCGTCCTGCCAGTCCGGGTGGGCTTCGTACACCGAGGCGACGAGTTTCACGGACGCGTCGTCGTGGACGTCCCGGATTTCGCGGCGCAGGAACTCGGCCTTTTCGGCGAACGGCACCGGATGCCGGTCCTCCATCGCTTCGACCGGCCCGCCGGCGAGCAGGAGGCCGACGCCGTCGTCGGCGTACATGATCCGCAGCCTGCCCCGTCGTTCGGCCTCGTCGAGCAGGGGCAGCTCACCGGCGCGGACCCGCTCTTCGTCCTCCGCGAGCCGGGCGAGCACGAACTCGTCCAGCTTCACGGCCGGGGTGTCGTCGAGGTTCGTCATGGCCGGGGGTTACCCGCGCCCCCGCGGGCGCACACACCGCCGCTCGATGTTCGTGTTGCCGCCCGTGAATTCCTGTCCGAAACCTGTCTCGGTAAGGACTGGACCAATATTATTAGCTCCCGAGAATGGAGACATCGCCCTTCAGCGCGGAAGGTAGCCGATGCATCTCCTCACTCCCCTGCTGGCCCTGGTCCTGGCCGCCACTCCGACACCGGCCCCGAGCCCGGCTCCGGCCGCCCCGCTCGCGGCGATCTGCGACAAGTACTGCGACGCCAGGGATCCCGCACTCTCACCCGGCGACCGTGAAGGCGCTTCGGCGTCCATCAGCGGACGCCGGCTCTCCCTGCACCTCGACGACGGCGACGACATGGGCTGGGCGGCGATCACCGGCGGTGCGGCCGGCGACCACGTCTGGCTGGACCGCTCGTTCGACGCCGGGCGCACGTGGGCGTCGGGAAGCAAGCTGGGCGACACCGCGACGCCGTCCGGGTCGACCGGCTGGCGGACCCTGATGTACAACGCCGACGACTGGAACAACCGCGGTGTCGGGCTGCTGCGGGCCTGCGGGCAGCCCGCGGGTTCGGGGAGCATCGCCTGCACCGGCTGGGCGCGCCCGACGTGGAACGCCTGGGACCGGCGCACCGCCGCCGCGACGGCGTTGATGGAGCGCTACAACCAGAGCACCGGCCTCTTCGACACGACCGGCTGGTGGAACTCGGCCAACGCGCTGACCGCGATCATCGACAACGCCCGCGTCAGCGGCATGGGCAGCTACCGGTACGCGATCGACACGACGTACACGAAGAACCTCGCGGCCCAGGGCGGCCAGTTCCGGAACGACTACCTGGACGACACCGGGTGGTGGGGCCTCGCCTGGGTGGACGCGTACGACCTCACGGGCGACAGCCGTTATCTGAACACGGCCCGCGCCGACGCCGACCACATGTACGCCTACTGGGACGGCGTCTGCGGCGGCGGGGTCTGGTGGAGCACGAGCCGCACCTACAAGAACGCCATCCCGAACTCGTTGTACATCCAGCTGAACGCGGCCCTGCACAACCGGATCGCGGGCGACACGACGTACCTGGCGCGCGCCCGCGCGGGCTGGACGTGGTTCTCGGGCAGCGGCATGATCAACGGCTCGAACCTGGTCAACGACGGCCTGACCACGTCGACGTGCGCGAACAACGGCCAGCCGACCTGGACGTACAACCAGGGCGTGCCGCTGGCGGCGCTGACCGAGCTGAACCGCGCGACGGGTGACGCGAGCCTGCTGACGAAGGCCCGCGCGATGGCGAACGCGTCGACGACGAACGCGTCGCTGAACCCCGGCGGCATCCTCCGCGACCCGGGCGAGACAGCCGGAGGCGGCGGCGCGGACGGCCCGACGTTCAAGGGCGTCTACGCCCGGGACCTGGCGGCGTTGAACGCGGCGCTGCCGGACCACCCGTACACGGGATACCTGCAGCGCCAGGCGAACTCGGCGTACGCGAACGACCGGAACGGCGCCGAGGCGTACGGACTGCTGTGGGCCGGCCCGTTCGACCAAGCCGACGCGGCCCGCCAGCAGAGCGCACTGGACCTGATGAACGCGGCCCCCTGACCGAGCCGCTCTGCCGCAAAGGGTCGTGAGTGGGAAACAGGCTTAGAACACTGTTTCCCACTCACGAGCCCGCGCGAGTATCAGAGGGTCTTCTCCAGGCGGCCCGCCAGGAGCTTGATGAACCGGGCCGGGTCGCCCAGCTCGCCGCCCTCGGCCAGCAGCGCCATCCCGTACAGCAGCTCCGCCGTCTCCGCCAAGCCCTCGTCCTCCGGGCGGGACGCGTGTGCCTCGCGCAGGCCCGTCACCAGCGCGTGCTCCGGGTTCAGCTCCAGGATCCGCTTGATCGGCGGCAGCTCCTGCCCCATCGCGCGGTACATCTTCTCCAGCGTCGGCGACAGGTCGTGCGTGTCCCCGACGATGCACGCCGGCGACGTCGTCAGCCGCGACGAGAGGCGGACCTCCTTGACGTCCTCGCCCAGCGCCGTGCCCATCCACGACAGCAGGCCTTCGAAGTCCTTGTTCTGCTGCTCGCGCGCGACCTCGGTGGCCTTCTTGTCCTCGTCCGACTCCAGGTCGACCTGGCCCTTGGCGATCGACTGGAACTGCTTGCCGTCGAAGCCCGGCACCGCGTCGACCCACATCTCGTCGATCGGGTCGGTCAGCACCAGCACCTCGAAGCCCTTGGCCCGGAACGCCTCCATGTGCGGCGAGTTCTCGATCGCGGACCGCGACTCGCCGGTCATGAAGTAGATGTGTTCTTGGCCGTTCTTCATCCGCTCGACGTACTCGCGCAGCGAGGTCGGCTTCTCCGCGTCGTGCGTCGACGCGAACGACGAGATCTCGAGGATGGCCTCGCGGTTCTCGAAATCGTCGAGCAGGCCCTCCTTGACCGCGCGGCCGAACTCCCGCCAGAACGTCGCGTACTTCTCGGCGTCGGCGGTCATCATCGTCTTGACCGTCGAGAGGACCTTCTTGACCAGGCGACGGCGGATCAGCTGGATCTGCCGGTCCTGCTGCAGGATCTCCCGCGAGACGTTCAGCGAGAGGTCCTGCGCGTCGACGACGCCCTTGACGAACCGCAGGTACTCGGGGACGAGCGACTCGCAGTCGTCCATGATGAAGACGCGCTTGACGTACAGCTGGACGCCGCGCTTGCGCTCCCGCAGGAACAGGTCCATCGGCGCGTGCGACGGCAGGAACAGCAGCGCCTGGTATTCGAACGTCCCCTCGGCCTGCAGCCGGATCGTCTCCAGGGGGTCCTGCCAGTCGTGGCTGACGTGCTTGTAGAACTCGTGGTACTCGTCCTCGGTGACCTCGCTCGACGAGCGCGCCCACAGCGCCTTCATCGAGTTGACGGTCTCGACCTTCGGCTCCTCGCCCTCGGTGGCCTCGCCGGCCATCCGGATCGGCCAGGTGATGAAGTCGGAGTACTTCTTCACGATCTCCCGGACCTTCGCCGGGGACGTGTAGTCGTAGAGGTGGTCCTCGGCGTCCTCGGGCTTGAGGTGCAGGGTGACCGCGGTGCCCTGGGGCGCGTCCTCGACCGGCTCGAGCGTGTACGTGCCTTCGCCGCTCGACTCCCAGCGGACGCCCGCGGTGGTGCCCGCCTTGCGCGTCACGAGGGTGACCTTGTCCGCGACCATGAAGCTCGCGTAGAACCCGACGCCGAACTGGCCGATGAGGTCCTGCGACGCCGCCGCGTCCTTGGCCTCCTTCAGCTTGTTCAGGAAGTCGGCGGTGCCGGACTTGGCGATGGTGCCGATGAGCGCGACCACCTCGTCGCGCGTCATGCCGATGCCGTTGTCCCGCACCGTCAGGGTCCGCTCGGCCGCGTCCGTTTCGAGCGCGATGTGCAGATCGCTCGTGTCCGCGTCGAGGTCCTTGTCGCGGTACGACTCCAGCCGCAGCTTGTCGAGGGCGTCCGAGGCGTTGGACACGAGCTCCCGCAGGAACGTGTCCTTGTTCGAATAGATCGAATGGATCATCAGCTGGAGCAGCTGACGGGCTTCCGACTGGAACTCCAGCGTTTCGATCGGGGTGGTCACTTCCGGTCCTTCCGGGTGCGTCGGCCGAGGTGGGCCGATCCTACCGAGGCGGTCCGGCGTTCCCGGTGCTCACCCGGTCGCGCACTTTATGAACGCAATGTAGGTGGGCCGCGCCGCCCGGGGTGATGCTGGCCACGCCCCGCTGCCGATCAAGGAGGATCGAGTGCCCGGACCCCTGCCCCGGTGGGCGGCCGCGTTCGCCGCGGCCTGCGCCCTGACCACCGCTTTCGCCGCTCCCGCCGCCGCGGCGGGCGTGGTCGACCACCCCGTCCGCACCACCGGCTGCGGCCGCGCCGCCCCGGTGCCGTCCGGGGTGACGACCACCCGGCACGTCGTCTCCGGCGGGCTCGACCGCGAGTACACCGTCCACCTGCCGGCGCGCTACGACCCGCGGCGGGCGTACCCGCTGGTCCTGTCGTTCCACGGCCACAAGCGCACGTCGCAGTACCAGGAGGAGCTGTCCGGCTTCTCGGCGCTCGACGCGATCTCGGTCTACCCGCAGGGCCTGGTCGGCACCGACGGCGAGACGGCGTGGACCGGCGCGCCGTACTCGGCCGCCGCCGACGACGTCCTGTTCACCAGCGACCTGCTGACCTCGCTGCAGCGCGACCTGTGCGTCGACGCCGACCGGATCTTCGCGGCCGGGAAGTCCAACGGCGGCGGGTTCGTCGGCGTGCTGGCGTGCCGCCTGGCCGGCCGGATCGCGGCGTTCGCCCCGGTGTCGGGCGCGTTCTACCCGCAGGGCGGCGACTGCCGGCCGAGCCGCCCGGTGCCGGTCCTCGACTTCCACGGCACCGCCGACACGACCATCCCCTACACCGGCAACCCGGCGAAGGGCCTGCCGGCGATCCCCGACTGGCTGGCGGCCTGGTCCACAAGGGACGGTTGCTTCCCGAAGCCCGTTTCGTGGACGCCGGTGCGCGGAGTCGTCGCGCAGAAGTGGCTCGTCTGCGACCGGTGGAGCACGCTCGAGCACTACCGCGTCGAAGGTGCCGGGCACGTCTGGCCCAGCACGAAGCCGAACAACGACTCGGCCACGCCGACGGTGATCGACGCGACGCCGGTCATCTGGCGGTTCTTCCGCACGCATCCCCTGCGGTGAAACACGATTGACGCACGTCGCGCCCCTCGGCGACGATGAATCGCACCAGGCAGAAGCCGCCCGCCGGACCAGCCGACGGGCGGCTTTTGCGTCATCGAAAGGGGTTCGCCATGCGCGTACTGGTGCTCAACGCCGGTTACGAGCCGCTGCAGACCGTGTCCGTCCCGCACGCGATCCGCATGCTGGTCCGGCACGTCGCCGAGATCCACGAAGCCGAGGACGGCCTCGCCTACGGGCTGTTCCCGCGCCCGAAGATCGTGCGGTTGCTGAGATACGTCGTCATGAAGTGGCGATATACGCAGCCGCCCCGCTGGTCCCGCCGCGGGGTGCTGACCCGCGACGGCCACCGCTGCGCGTACTGCGGCCGCCGCGCCACGACGATCGACCACGTGACGCCGCTCAGCCGCGGGGGTGAGCGGACGTCCTGGCTCAACACGGTCGCCGCCTGCGGGGGCGCGTCCCGCAGCTGCAACGCGCGGAAGGCGGACAAGCTGCCGGCCGAGGCGGGGATGACGCTGCGGTTCACCCCGTACGTCCCGACGTGGGACCAGCTGCACGCGCTCGCCGCGTGAGGCCGCGGCGGGTCGCGCCGGTTCGCGACCCGCCGCGGCACTCGTCGGCGGCCCGGCGGGCAGGTAGTTAAGCTCGAACCGATCGTCCCCCGCATCCGTGTGTTCCGGGGAAGGCCGGGAGGTCGTCGTGACCGACGCAGGACAGCTGATCGCCGGGCGCTACCGGCTGGTCGACCGGATCGGCCAGGGCGCCATGGGCGTCGTCTGGCGTGCCCGCGACGAACGGCTCGACCGTGTCGTCGCGGTGAAGCAACTGGGCTACGACCCCTCCGGCGGCGGCCAGGGCGGACCGCGGGCGCTGCGGGAGGCGCGGCTCACCGCGCGGCTGCGGCACCCGCACGCCATCACCGTGCACGACGTCGTCGAGCACGACGGCGCTCCGTACCTGGTCATGGAGTACCTGCCGTCGCAGAGCCTGGCCGACGTCCTGCTGGAGCGGGAAAGCCTGCCTGCCGATCAGGTCGCCCGCATCGGCGAACAGGTCGCTTCGGCGCTCGCCGCCGCGCACGCCGAAGGCATCGTCCACCGCGACGTCACGCCCGGCAACGTCCTCATCACGCCGGAAGGCGTCACGAAGATCGCCGACTTCGGCATCTCCCGCGCCGCCGGCGAAGGAACCGTGACGGGCGGCGGGTTCATCGCCGGCACACCCGCCTACCTGGCGCCCGAAGTCGCCGGGGGCGCCGAAGCCGGGTTCCCCGCGGACGTCTTCTCCCTCGGCGCGACGCTCTACCGCGCGCTGGAGGGCACCCCGCCGTTCGGCACCGACGACAACACGATCGTCCTGCTGAAGCGGATCGCCCGCGACGAGGTCACCCCGCCGAAGCACACGGGCCCGCTGGCCGAGGTGCTCGGCCGGCTGCTGCAGCGCGACCCGGCCCAGCGCCCGGCGATGGCGGAGGTCCAGGAGCTGTTCGAGGCGGTCACCGGCGGCCGTCCGCTGCCCCCGCCGCGTCCCCGGCCCCGCACCGGAACCCGCATGCTGCGCCTCCCCCGCCCGCGCCGCCGGGCGGTGCTGGCGTCCGCGGGCGGAGCCGTGCTGCTGGCCCTGGGCGTGGTGATCGGGACGGCGCTCGTACCGGACGCCACCACGCCGATCGCGGCGCCGACGTCGTCCACGCCCCCGGCCACTGCGCCCCCGGCGACCACCACCTCCGCCGCCGACCTGGGCTGCTCGGCCAGCTACGCGGTGACGACCTCCTGGCCGGGCGGCTACCAGGTCCAGGTGACGGTCCGCAACGACCACGGCACCGGCCTGCGCGGCTGGAAAGTCCGCTGGTCCCTCCCCGACGGGCACCACATCACGGGCCTGTGGAACGGCACGTTCACGGTCGACGGCAAGACGGTGACGGTCGACAACGCGGACTGGAACGCGAAGCTGGACGCGGGCGGCTCGACGACGTTCGGCTTCAACGCGGTCACCGGCAACGGCAACGCCGCCGCCCGGCCGGAGCTCACCTGCCGGACGGTCTAACCGCTCTCCCGGGCTGCTCGTTCCAGGCCGTCCAGCACCGTCCGGACGTCCGGCCGCCGCGCGAGTCCCGAGCGGGTCAGTGCGAACACCTTGCGCGTCAACGGTTCTTCGAGCGGGTACAGGTGCACGCCCGGCGGACCGTCCGGCAGCGCCATCTCCGGCACCAGCGCCACCCCGGCGCCGGCGGCGGCCAGCGCGACCAGCACCGCGAAATCCGCGGATTCCGCCACCACCGACGGCACGAACCCCGCCGCACCACAGGCGCGCCGGATCATTTCGTAGCACGAGAGGTCCGACGTCGGCACCAGCCACGGACGGTCCGCGAAGTCCGCCAAGCGAACCGGCGTGGGCTCCTGCCGGGCCGACGCCAGCAGGACCGGTTCCTCCAGCAGCACCCGCTCCTCGCACCGCGGCGGGATGTCCCGCGGCACCAGCGAATAGCTGTGCACCACCGCGATGTCGACGTCCTGGCGGCGCAGCGACGCCAGGGCCGCGTCCGGTTCCTGCTCGACCAGCCGCAGCGAAACCGGTCCGGCCCACGCACGCGGCAGCAACCGGCGCGCCGCGGAGGCGAAGGCGGCCACCCGCACCGTCCCTGAGCCGTTCCCGGCGACCGCGGCCAGCGCGGACTCGGCGGCGGCCAGGTCGTCGAGGATGACCTCGGCGTGGGAGACCAGCAGCCGCCCGGCCGGGGTGAAGGCGAGGACCCGGCCCTGCTTCTCCAGCAGGGGTACGCCGGCCTCGCGTTCGAGGGCCGCCAGGTGCTGCGAGACGGCCGGCCCGGTCAGGTGCAGCGCCACGGCCGTGGCGGCCACCGTCCGGTGCTGGGCGAGGGCGTGCAGGACGCGTAGCCGGCGGAGCTCCAACATGAAGCCAGACTTCCTGATTCCAGAAGAAACCGTAACTGGTACTTAAGCAGCGTACCGCCGACGATGGAGTGGTGAAACTCCTGGCGCCGGCCCTCACCGTCGTGCTCTGGGCGTCGGCGTTCCCCGCCATCAAGGTCGGCCTGGACGGCTACGGCGTCGCCGGGCTGTCCTTCGCGCGGCTCGCGGTCGCGTCGGCGGTCCTGCTGCCGGCCGCGCCGATCCTCAAGGTGCGCCTGCCCCGCGCACCGGACCTGCCCCTGATCGCGGTCTGCGGGCTCGCCGGGATGAGCGCGTACCAGCTGCTGCTCAACTGGGGCGAGGTCCACGTCCCGGCCGGGACGGCGAGCCTGCTCGTCTCGGTGGCTCCGGTGTTCAGCGTCCTGCTCGCCGCGGCGTTCCTCGGCGAACGGCTCACCGCCGTGAAGGTGCTCGGCAGCGCGGTCGCCCTCGGCGGCAGCGCCCTCATCGCCTCCGGCAGCGGCCTGGCGTACTCGCAGGCCGCCTGGGTCGTCCTGGCCGCCGCGGCCGTCCAAGGGATCTACCACTTCTGCAGCAAGCCGCTGCTCCGGCGGTACACCGGACTCGAGGTCGCCTGCTACGCGATGTGGGCCGGGACGCTGTTCCTGGCCCCGCTCGCCCCTCAGGCCCTGCACGCGCTCGCGACCGCCCCGCCGAACGCGACCCTGGCGGTCGTCTTCCTCGGCGTGCTCCCCTCGGCCGCCGGGTTCGTCGCCTGGGGGTACGCGGTCGCCCGGCACTCGATCGCCGTCGCGACCGGCGCCCTCTACCTCGTCCCGGGCGTCGCCCTCGCCGTCGCGTTCGGCTGGCTCGGCGAGGTGCCGACCTGGGCGGACGCCGCCGGCGGTGCGCTCGGCATCGCCGGCGTCGTCCTCCTCTCCCTCAGCCGTGGATCCGGTCGAACGGCAGCCGCAGCACCTGCCCGGCCGGGACCGGCGCGTTCCGCAGGCGGATCGCGTCGAGCTCCGGCGCCGTGAGCGCCCGGCGGTAGAAGCGGACCTCGTCGAAGCTGCCGTTCCAGCGGAACTGGTTGTCCAGCCGCTGTCCCAGCTGCAGCTGGAACGACACCGTCCGGCTCACCGAACCCGCCGCCGCGGCGCCGGACGCGACCTGGACGCCGTCCACCCACAGCAGCAGCTGCCCACCGGTGCGTTCGAGCGCGACGTGGTGCCAGGCCTGGTCGTCGTAGGCCTGCGCCGTCGTGATCGACGCCGTCCCGGCCGCCGTGGTCATCGTCGCGATCAGCCGGTGGTTCGCGGGTTCGCCGCGCAGCCACAGCTGCGGGGCCGTCGTGCCCATGCCGCCCAGCCAGAACAGCACCTGGTTGCCCTTCGTGGCGCCATAGCGGAACCAGCCCGTCCACGTGAGGTCGCCGTCGCCCGGCGGCTGCGCCGGGTCGTACGGCACGCGGACGTAGTCGTCGACGCCGTCCAGGGTCACCGCGCCGCCGAAACGCCCGGTCGCCACCGAAGCACCGCCGAGCACCCGCGCGTCCGCGTGCCCGGAAACGTCCGGAGTGGACGGTCCGGCCGAGTTCTTCCAGCCCAGGTATTCCTCGGTGAAGCGCGCGAAGCGGATCTCGTCGCGCGCGTCGACCGCACCCCCTTCGTACATGAGCCCGATCTCCGAGCCGCTGATCTGCACCAGGTCCGAGTACCCGGACCAGTCGGCGGTGATCCGCGTTCCCTGCTCGGCGTTCTCCCACGTCCGGCCGCCGTCGTACGACGACCGGATCATCATCCAGCGGCGCCGGTCGGTGTCCGACGGCGAGGAGAACAGGAGACGCTTCCCGACGCGCACGATCGCTCCTTGCACCATCGGCGTCACCAGGTCGGGGATGGTGGTGAAGGGCTTGGAGAACGTCTCTCCGCCGTCACGGCTGACGGCGTAGTCGCGGTTGCCGATGTCGGTGCCGCCCTGCTCGCGGCCGCCGGCGTAGATCGACCCGTCGGCCAGTTCGACGACGGTCACCTCGGACGGCTTCTGCGTGTATGTCCCGCCTACCGGGTGCGGGTAGGAGCTCACCGCACCGACGTGCCAGCTGCGCCCGCCGTCGTCGCTGTAGACGAGCCCGGCGTGGTTCTCGATGGAGTTCGTGCCGTCGCTGGTTTCCGCGTTGACGCCGAACACGAGCCGCCCGGCGTGGCGTCCCTTCGTCAGCTGGATCCCGTGCACCGGGCCGGACGCGTACCACGAGTCCCAGTCCGGCCGTTTCGCCTGCGCGCTGATGTCGACCGGTGTGGACCAGGTGAGGCCGTCGTCGTCGCTGTACTGCGAGTGCGGGGTGCGCGGGCACGGGACGTCGCACGCCTTGTCGTCGTCACGGCCCTTGTTGTACGTCGTGATCAGCACGATCCGGCCGGTGCGGCGGTCCACTATGGGCACCGGGTTGCCGTGCGTGTCCCCGCCGCCGCGGTTGACCACCTGCAGCGGCGACCACGTCTTCCCGCCGTCGGTGGAGCGCTTGAGCACGAGGTCGATGTCGCCGGTGTCGCCGCAGTTGTCGATGCGGCCCTCGGCGAACGCCAGGAGGGTGCCGTGAGTGGACTCGACGATCGCCGGGATGCGGAAGCAGCTGTACCCGGGATCCTGCGAGGCTTTGAACAGGACCTGCTGGTCGAACTGCGGCGCGGCCTGCGCCGGGCTCACGGCGAGCAGTGAACTCGCCACCAGGGCCGCCACCGCGGCCCATCTCCCCAGTGTTCTCATTCTCATCCCTTCAGGACGGCGACACCTCGCGGGGCGAGCCGGACCTCGCGCAGCGGCCGCGACGGGTCGCCCAGCAGATCCGGCGCGGGCTGCGGCAGGTCGACGGTGACCGGCTCGGTGCCGTGGTTGAGCAGGAACAGGTAAGCGCTTTCCTCGCCGTGCCGGACGACGGCCTGGACACCGGGCGGGGCGGCGAGCACCGGCGTCACCCCGGCTTCCGCGGTGATGCGGCCCAGCAGCGGGGCCAAGCCGGGCCGGGTTCCCACGTACCAGGCGACGCCGTCGCCGAACGCGTGCCGCGTGATCGCGGGCCGCCCGGCCAGGTCACCACCCGCGAACGACGCGACGGCTTCGGCACCTTCGAGTTCGATCCACTCGGACCAGATCGCCCCGGAATCCGTGGTGCCGTCGGCGAACTCGAGCGGGATCGGCCCGTCCAGGGGCCAGAACTCGTCGACCCGCAGGCCGAGGATGTCCCGCAGGGGCGCGGGGTGCCCACCGAGGTGAGCGCGGTCGCAGCCGTCGACGATGCCGCTGAAGTACGACACCACGAGGTGCCCACCGCTGGCGACGTACACGCGCAGGTTGTCCGCGGAAGCCGGTTCCAGCAAGTACAGGTTCGGGACGACGACGAGCTTGTAGCGCGTGAGATCCCGCGAAGGGTGCACGACGTCGCAGGTGATGTTCGCGTCGAACAACGGCGCGTAGTGCGCGAGGTGCGTCTCGAGCTGCTCCAGTGCCGCCGGGTGCGAGTCCAGCTCCAGACCCCACCAGCTCGGCCAGTCGTGCAGCAGGGCGACGTCGGCCCGCACGCGCGTCCCGGCCAGTTCCGGGACGCGGGCCAGTTCCCGCCCGAGCGCGGCCGTTTCGCGGAACGTCCGGGTGTCGCGGCCGCCGTGCGGGACCATCGCGGAGTGGAACTTCTCGGCGCCACCGCTCGTCTGGCGCCACTGGAAGAACAGCACGGCGTCGGCCCCCTGGGCGACGGCCTGCCAGCTGCCGAGCCGCAGCGCCCCCGGTGGCTTGGGACTGTTGCGGGGCCGCCAGTTCACCGCGCTCGGCGCCTGTTCGAGCAGCATCCACGGCCGGTCCTTCGCGGACCTGACCAGGTCGTAGGCGAACGCCGCTTCGACATGGGCGCGCGGGTCGCAGGGATCCGGGTACGAGTCGAGGCTGACGACGTCCTCGTGCGGTGTCCACGTGTGCCAGTCGAGGGCCTTCTGCACCAGGCCGACGAAGTTGGTCGTGATCGGCGTGTCCGGGGTGATCCGCCGCAGCACCGCCTGTTCGGTCAGGAAGCAGCCGAGCGCGGCGTCGGAGGAGAACCGGTGGAAGTCCAGCTGCTGGGCGGGGTTGGGGAAGGTCGGCGCGACGCGCGGCGGCAGGATCTCGGCCCAGTCGTCGTAGCGCTGCGCCCAGAAGGTGGTCGTCCAGGCCGTGTTGAGCGCCTCGATCGTCCCGTAGCGCTCCCGCAGCCAGCCGCGGAAGTCCGCCGCGGAGACGTCGCAGTAGCAGGCGCGGACGTGGCAGCCGAACTCGTTGCCGACGTGCCACACGGCGAGCGCGGGGTGCCCCGCGTACCGCGTCGCCAGCTGCTCGACCAGCCGGGCGGCGTGCGCGCGGTAGACCGGGCTCGACGGGCAGAACTGCTGCCGCGCGCCCGGGGAAAGCCGCACGCCGTCGGCGCGCACCGGGAGGATCTCCGGGTGCGCGTGGGACAGCCACGGCGGCGGGGACGCGGTCATCGTCGCCAGGCACACCTTCACCCCGGCGCCGGCCAGGCCGGCCATGACGTCGTCGAACCAGCCGAACTCGTACTCCCCCGGCCGCGGTTCGACCCCGGCCCACGAGTAGATCCCCGCGGTCACCATCGTGACGCCCGCTTCGGCCATCAGCTTCAGGTCTTCCCGGCGGACCTCGTCGGGCCAGTGCTCCGGGTTGTAGTCGGCGCCGTAGTGGAGCATCAGAGCAGACCGGCTTCGGCGAGCTTCTCCTTGATCCGCAGCAGTTCCTCGTCGTCCAGCGGCAGCTGGGGCGGGGCCATGACAGCGTTGTCGATGAACCCGCGCATCTTCATCGCGGCCTTGAAGGCGCCGAGCCCGGCCGAACCGCGGCCCATCCGGCTCGGCGGCGCCACCGACGTGATCGAGAACAGCTTCAGCAGCCGTTCCTGCTCCCGGCGGGCCGCGGCCAGGTTGCCGGACTTGAAGTGGTCGTGGATGAGCACGTACCCGACCGGGTCGACGTTGCCCAGGCCCGGTACGGCACCGTCCGCGCCCATCGCCAGTGCCGCGTCCACGACCAGCTCGGACCCGGTGAACACGGCGAAGGAGTCGAGGCCGCGGTCGCGCTTGCCCAGCAGCACGGCCCGGAACGCGGCTTCGTCGCCGCTGGAGTCCTTGAGCCCGGCGAGGACACCGTCGGCGGCGAGATCGAGAACCATCCCGCCGTCGAGCTTCGTGTGCACCGCGACCGGGATGTCGTAGGCGACGATCGGCAGCGCCGTGCGCTCGTGCAGCAGGCGGAAGTGCCGGTCGACCTCGGCTACGTGGGTCCGCGTGTAGTACGGCGCGGTGACGACGACGGCGTCGGCCCCGGCGGCTTCGGCGGTCCGGATGTGCTCGGCCACCCGCAGGGTCGTCATGTCGATACAGCCGGCGAGCACCGGGACGCGGCCGGCGACCTGGTCGACCGTCGTCTCGACGACGACCCGGCGCTGGGCGTCGGGCAGGAAGGCGACCTCGCTGGAGGAGCCGAGGACGAACACGCCGTGGACACCGGCGTCGAGCTGGACCTCGACGTGGCGCCGCAGCGAGTCGGTGTCCACGCTGAAGTCGTCGTTGAACGGCGTGCACAGCGGCGGGACGATTCCGGCGAACTTCGGCATCAGGCGCTCACTCCGGTAGGGATCTCGGGATGGATGCAGCGGTAGGTGTGGCCCCCGGCGGCCGCCACCGGCGGCGGCAGCTCGGCCGCGCATTCGCCGGTCGCTTTCGGGCAGCGGGTGCGGAACGGGCAGCCGCTCGGCGGGTTCGTCGCCGAGGGCACCGGGCCGGTGAGGACGATCGGCTCGACCGGGTGGAGCAGGCTGGGCGTCGCCGAGAAGAGGGCCCGGGTGTACGGGTGCCGGGCGGCTTCCGGGAGTTCGGGAGCCGGGGCTTCTTCGACGATCCGGCCGAGGTACATCGTGACGATGCGGTCGCTCATCTTCTTGACGGTCTGGATGTCGTGGGAGACGAAGACCATCGCCAGGTCCAGCTGTTCGCGCAGGTCGAGCAGCAGGTTGAGGATCTGGGCGCGGACCGAGACGTCGAGAGCGGACGTCGGCTCGTCGGCGACCAGCAGGGCGGGCCGCAGGGCCAGGGCCCGCGCGATGGCGACGCGCTGGCGCTGGCCGCCGGAGAGCTGGCCCGGCACCGCGTCGGCGGCGCTGGTGGGCAGGCCGACCAGGGACATGAGCTCGCGGACGCGCTCGTCGCGCTCGGCCGGCGTGCCGGCGCGGTGCACGTCGAGCGGGTCGCGGATGATCTTGGCGACGGCGAGCCGGCGGTTGAGCGCGGTCGACGGGTCCTGGAAGACCATGCCGACCTCCCGCCCGGACCCGTCGTCGAGGGGCTTCCCGCGGAACCGGACCGTGCCCGCGGTCGGGCGCTGCAGGCCGACGATCACCTTGGCCAGCGTCGACTTGCCGCAGCCGGACTCCCCGACGACCCCGATCGTCTCGCCGGGGTTCACGACGAGGTGGGCGTCGGTGAGGGCGTGGACGCTGTCGTGGCCGAACAGGCCGCGGCCGCGGATCTTGTGCACGACGTGGACGCCGTCGAGCTCCAGGAGGTTCACGCCGTCGCCTCCTTCTCACGGGCGATGTCGACCGCCGGGAAGTGGCAGGCGACGAGGTGGTCGACGGGTTCGCCGAAGCGGACCGGGGTTTCCTCGTGGCACTTGGCGCGGGCCGCCGGGCAACGGTCGGCGAAGCGGCAGCCCACCGGGAACTCGGCCGGGGCCGGCACGACGCCCTTGATCTGGGTGAGCCGGGCCTCGTTCTCCTCCAGCGACAGCACGGCGCTGAGGAGCCCGCGCGTGTAGTGGTGCCGGGGCGAGCCGACGACCTCGGCGGTGCTGCCCAGCTCGGCGACCTGCCCGCCGTACATGACGACGACGCGGTCGGCGATCTCGGACACCAGCGCGAGGTCGTGCGAGACGAGGATGAGCGCGAACCCGAGTTCTTCTTGCAGCCGCAGCAACAGCGCCATGATCTGGGCCTGGACCGTGACGTCCAGCGCCGTCGTGGGCTCGTCGGCCACGATCAGCTTCGGATCCCGCGAGAGCGCCATCGCGATCAGCACGCGCTGGCGCTGGCCGCCGGACAGCTCGTGCGGGTAGGCGCGCAGCGTCCGGTCCGGGTCGAGGTTGACCAGTTCCAGCAGCTCGGCCGGGGTGCGCGTGCCGCCGCGGCGGGTGAACTGCTTGAGCTGGGCGCGGATGGTCATCGCCGGGTTGAGCGAGCTCAGCGCGTCCTGGTAGATCATCGCGATGTCGTGGCCGAGGTGGCGGCGGCGGTCGCCGGGGCGCAGCGCGAGGAGGTCGCGCTGGGCGAACCGGATCTGCCCGGACACCCGGGCGGCCGCGGGCTGCAGGCCGAGGATCGACAACGCGGTGAGCGTCTTGCCGCAGCCGGACTCGCCGATCAGGCCGAGCACTTCCCCCGCGCGGACGCTGAAGGACACGCCGTCGACGACGTCGACGCCTTCGTGGCGGCCGGGGAAGGCGATCCTGAGCCGGTCGACCTCGAGGACCGTCTCGCGGTGGTCGAGGGACCGGGCGGTGCGGGCCAGCCGCTCCCCCGCTTCCCGCAGGCCGGCGATCGGCAGGACGGGCGCGGTGTCGGCGTCTTCCCGCTTCGCGACCGCCTTCGCGACTTCGGCCGCCTTGACGGCCCGGGCCGACGGCGCGGCCCAGGCGTCCGAGATCCGCTCGGACAGGATGTTCAGCGCGAGGACCGTGACCAGGATCAGCAGGCCGGGGAACAGCGTCGCCCACCAGCCGCCGGTCAGCACCAGGTCCTTGCCGTCGGCGAGCACCGAGCCCCACGACGGGTCGGGTGGCTGGATGCCGGCGCCGATGAACGACAGCGAAGCCTCGAACACGATCGCGTCGGCCACCGTGACCGTGCAGTACACGAGCACCGGGGCGGCGCAGTTGATCGCGACGTGCCGGGTCAGCACGAAGAACCGGCGGGCCCCGATGACGCGTTCGGCCGCGACGTAGTCCTCGCCGTACTGGGCCAGCACGTTCGCCCGGATCACCCGGGCCACCGGAGGCATGTTGAGGAACCCGATGGCCAGGATCAAGACGAGGATGCCGTGGCCGAACACGGCGACGAGCACCGCGGCCAGCGCGATGCCCGGGAACGCCATGATGACGTCCAGCACGCGCATGACCACGGCGTCCACCCGGCGGTGCGAGGTCGCGGCGAACGCCCCGATCACCGCCCCCGACACGAGCGCGAGCGCCACCGCCCCCAGGCCGATGGCGAGCGACCAGCGCGTGCCGGCGACGAGCCGGGAGAAGATGTCCCGGCCCGACGTGTCCGTGCCGAACCAGTGCGACCCGCTGGGCCCTCCGGTGTCGGTGCTGAGCGCGTCCGGGTTGTGCGTCGCGACGAGCGTGCCGAGCACGGCGACCAGCAGCAGAACGCCGAGGATCGCGAGCGCGGGCCAGGCCGCGCGCAGGCGCTTCACGCGCGGCTCCGCAGGCGCGGGTTGGCGATCAGGTACAGGACGTCGACGATCAGGTTGACCAGCACGAACCCGATCGCGATCGTGATGACGAAGCCCTGGACCTTGGCGGTGTCGCCGTCGGTGACGGCCTGGATCATGTTCTGCCCCATCCCCGGCAGCGCGAACATCGTCTCGATGACGACGGCGCCGCCCAGCAGGTAGCCGACCCGCAGGCCGAGCACGGTCAGCGGCGTGACCAGCGCGTTGCGCAGCACGTTGCGCCCGACCACGACCACCGGCGGCAGGCCGCCGCCGCGCGCGGTGCGGACGTAGTCCTTGTCCAGCTCCTCGACCATCGACGTCCGGATCACCCGGGTCAGCTGCGCGGCCACCGGCAGCGCCAGGGAGACCGCGGGCAGCGTCAGCGAGTTCAGCCAGCCACCGAAGGAGTCGGCCGGGCTGACGTAGCCGCTGGTCGGGAACAGGCCCTGGCCGACGGCCAGCCACTGGACCAGCAGCAGCGCCACCCAGAACGCCGGCGCGGCGACCCCGGCCAGGGTGACCACCCGGATCACCTTGTCCGGCCAGCGGTCGCGGAACAGCGCCGAGGTCACGCCCAGCACCAGCGAGCTCACCAGCGCGATGACCAGGCCCAGCAGGGTCAGCTGGACGGTCAGCGGCAGCGCGGTCGCGATGGTCTCGCCGACCGGCTGCTTGGTGATCACGCTCGTGCCGAAGTCACCCTGGACCAGGTGCCAGACGAAGTGGACGTACTGCAGCGGCAGCGGGTCCAGCAGCCCGTTCTCGAGCCGGAACTGCTGCAGCTGCTCGGCGGTGGCGTTCGCGCCGTCGAACGCGGCCAGCGCCGGGTCGACCGGCGCGAACCGCATCACGATGAACACGAACAGGATCACGCCGAGCAGCAGCGGGATCAGGGCGAGGATGCGGCTGAGCAGCATCCGCACGACGACGGCCACGGGTGATCTCCTCTTAGACCGGCTTCGCCTGGTTCAGGTAGATGCCCGGGTAGCCCTGGGCGCGCACGCCGGTGATCGCCTTCGGGTCCCACGCCGTGCCGAGCTGGGTGAACACGACCGGGTAGATGACCGCCTGCTCGGAGATTTGGTCGAGCAGCTGCTTGTTCAGCGTGGCCCGCTTCGCCTCGTCGGTCTCGGCCGCGGCCCGGTCCTGCAGGGCGAGCAGGGACTGGGCGTCGGGACCGGTGAAGCGGGCGTACTTGCTCGTCAGGATGGACTTGGCGTCGTAGTAGTAGCGGATCATCAGGTCGGGGTCGTTGCCGAACTGCAGCGGGTTGTTGGTCGTGGCGACGACCTGGAAGTCGGCACCGGCGTCCAGCTTGGAGAACAGCGCCTTGGTGTCCTGGGAGTCCAAAGTGGTCTGGACGCCGATCGCGTCCCAGCCCTCCTTGATCACCTTGACGCAGTCGGCGACCAGTGAGGTGTTCGTCGTGGAAAGCGTCACCTTGAGGCCGCTCACCCCGGCCTGCTGCAGCAGTTGCTTCGCCTTGTCGGGGTTGTAGGCGAAGTCCTGCGACGCGGGTTGCGAAGACGGCAGCTTCGGGTTGATGAACGACGTGCCGGGCGAGCCGGCGCCCTTCAGCCCGATGTCGATCATCTTCTGCTTGTCGATGGCGTAGTGCAGCGCCTGCCGCACCAGGTTCTTGTCGAACGGCGCGTGCGCGGTGTTGAAGAGCAGGAAGAGGTTGTTGCCGCCGTCGGCGAACTCGACCGTGCGGCCGGCCTTGCGCAGCTGGTCGGCGTTGGCGGCCGGGATGTTCTCGGCGATCTGCGCGTCCGGCTTGGCGCCGGAGATCGCGGCGACGCGCGGGGCGGAGTCCACGATGGACTTCCAGAGCATCTTGTCGTAGGCCGCCGGGCGCGGGCCGTTGTAGTCGGCGAACTTCTCGAAGCTGGTGTGGGACAGCGGTGCCTGCTCGACGACCTTGTACGGGCCGGAGCCGACGACCTTGCCGCCCTTCGCGTCGTCCCACTTGCCGTCGTAGACGTGCTTCGGCACGATCTTGCAGCACTGGATCCGCTGCAGCGCGTACGGGAAGGGGAACTTGAGGACGAACTCGACCGAGCGGTCGCCGGTCTTGCGGACTTCCTGCAGCCAGTGCGAGAAGAAGCTGTGGATCAGCACGTTCTCCTTCTCGTCGAGCGCGCGGGCGTAGGTGAAGACGACGTCGTCGGCCGTCACGGGCTGACCGTCGTGCCACTTCGCGCCGTCGCGCAGCTCGAACTTCAGGCTGGTGCCGCTGACGTCGGCGGGCAGCGCCTTCGCCAGGCCGGGGAACGGCGCACGGGTGATCGGGTCACCCTCCACGAGGGACTCGTAGCAGTGCAGGATCGCGGCCATCGAGAACGCGGACGCGGTCTGCAGCGGGTCCCACGTCTGGTTGTTGCCGTAGCCGATGACGGCGGTCAGCGAGCCCGCCGAGCTGCCGGTCTTGTTGGTGGACGCCGGCCCGCCGCACGCGGCGAGCACGGTCGGGAACGCCATGGCCGCACCGGCGAAGGTGGTGTAGCGCAGCAACTGGCGGCGGCTGAGCGACGGGCTCTGGGACATCGCTGTCTCCTGCGGGCCTCGAACGGTAGGACATGGGACGTCCTATGACCGGCGTGAGCCTAGGATGGGTTCGCGTGCTGGTCAACCCTTCTGGACGTATGACGTAGGATGTCCTCTCACGACGCATCCGGGGAGGACAGCAGTGGCCCGTCCGCAGCGCAGCGAAGAGATCACCAAGCGCATCATCGACCTGATCGTCGAGCGGGAGCTCCCGCCGGGCGCACCCATGCCCACCGAGCTGAGCCTGATGGAGGACATCGGCGTCAGCCGCAACTCGATCCGCGAAGCGATCAAGGCCCTGCAGGCCCTCGGCATCGTCGAGATCCGCCACGGCTACGGCACGTTCGTCGGCTCCGCCGGGTCGGAGTCGCTGCAGACCTGGCTGCTGTTCCGCACCCGCGCGCGCGGCGCCACCGACGTCGGCCGGCTGCGCGACCTGCTGGAGGTGCGGGAGATGCTCGAGACCGAGCTGACCCGCCGCGTCGCCACCGACCACCGGCCCGGCCTGGTCGAGGAGCTGCAGGCCTGCGTCGCGCGGATGAAGCGCAAGGGCCCGGACGCCGCGGAGGCCGACCGCGAGTTCCACGACCTCATCTGCGCCGAGGCCGGGTTCGACCTCGCCCGCGAGCTCACCGGGTTGTTCTGGGACGTCTACCGGATCGCGGAAAGCGAGCTGGGCGGGCCGGCGTCGTCGCCGACAGCCACCGCGAAACGGCACCAGGCCATCGTCGACGCGCTCCTGCTGCGCGACGCCGACGCCGCCGCCGAAGCCGTGCACCGGCACTTCGACGAGGTCCGCAAGCGCGCGAAAGCCGGTCCGTACGGGGGTTTCGGCGTCGCGCGGCCGGTGCCCGCGGCCCATTCCTGACTCTCGGTCGCTGACCCGTTCGGGGTAACTTCCGGAAGATCGAGAACCGGGCTCAACGGCCCGGGCGTCTGGCTCGTCGGTAGTGGTGATCAACCACCACACGGAGGTGCCAGTGCGAAGAAGACTTTCGGTGTTCGCGGTCCTGCTCGCCGGTTCGGCGGGGCTGGCCGGGCTCGCCCCGCCGCCGGCGGTGGCCGCCACGACAGCGGCGACCGCCACCCTGCCCACGGGTGAGCGGGTCACCGTCCGGACCACCGCGGACGGCCGTTCCTCCTATGACGTCCAGCCGGCCGCGCAGAAGGGCATGGCGCGGACGCTGGTGCACCTGCGGCTGGGTGAGCGCGACTACGAGCTGCCCGGCACCGCGCTCCCCTACCTGGGGCGCGGGCTGGATCTGGGCCTGTTCGACGTCCAAGCACTCCTGACCGGTGCTTCGGCCCCGGTCGACCCGGCGGCGTTCGGTGCCGCTTTGGCCAAGCAGTTCAAGGAAGACAACGCGAGGGGCCACTTCGGGGGTCAGGGGCTCTTCGCCGGGGGAAAGACTTTCGCGCTCTCGGGGGCACCGGCTCGGCGGGCTGTCCAGCCCCGTTCGGTGATGCGCACGGTGTCGGTCGACGCCGACGACATCGCGGGGAAGCCGGCCGACACCGGCGTCGCGTTCCTGTACAACACCGATGACGGGAACCTGCTCGACCCGAACGAAAACCTCAACTACTTCTCGAGCGGCACGGCGAAGTTCAGCGCGCCGGACGGGAACTACAGCGCGCTCGGCCTGTTCTGGACGGCCGACGCCGACGGCAACCCGACCGAGGTACGGTTCAGCGCGCAGCCCGAGTTCGCCGTGAAGGCCGACAAGACGGTCCGCGTGGACGCTTCGCGCGCCTCCAGCAAGGTGACCTGGGTGACGCCGCGGGCGGCGCTGCTCGACGACACCGGGTTCTTCTTCCGCCGGGCGGCGAAGACCGGGCCGGCGCTGCTCGTCGACTTCGACGCCGGGCCCGGCGTGCCGATCTCGGTGTCGCCGACCGCGGTCCCGGTCCGGACCGGGGCCCTGCAGACGTACCCGTACAGCAGGCTGATTTCGCCGCCGGGCCCGGGCACGCCCTACGAATACGTGCTGCAGAAGGCGAGCATCGGCACGATTCCGCAGCAGCGGTACGTGATCACGGCGAAGGACGTCGCCGCGGTGGACGCGACCTACTTCAGCGAGTACGCCACGCTCGGCCGGCGGCAGCGCAGCGGGATGTTCTCCTTCGAGGACGTCAGCGGCCGGGTGTCCCACCTGATCGAAACGCCCCGGAAGCAGACCGAGTACGTCTCGGCGGCGCCGGACCTGCGCTGGTTCGGCGGGTTCTCGAAGTACGTCCCGCCCGGGCCGTTCCCGGCCTGGGCCGGCGGCCAGTACGAGCCGTTCCACGCCTACCAGGGCGGTTCTTCGGTGACCGAGGACTGGAACAAGTTCCCGCTGCACCCGGCGGGCGGGGTGGCGCTGCTGCCGCTGTCCGACGGCAGCGCGCCGGAGCTCCCGGCCGCGACGCGGGCAGGGGACCTGCTGCGCCTGTCGATCACGCCGTTCAGCGACAACCAGCCCGGGCACACCGGGTTCGGCTTCTACGGCGAGCGGACGGACACGATGACGGGGCACTACACGCTGACCCAGGACGGCGCGACGATCGCCGAGGGCAACCCGGTGGGATCGACCGAACTGGCGCTGGAGCAGGAGGTCGCGGCCGGGCCGTCGACGCTGGGGCTCACGATCGACGCGGGCCGCACCGGCCCGATGTACCACCAGAGCACGGCGACCCACACCGAGTGGACGTGGAAGTCCCAGCACACCGACGGCATGCTCCCGCCGGCCCTGTACTGCGCGCGGGGCGCGGACGGGCCGGATCGGGCGTGCGCGGTCGAACCGATGCTGACGCTGGGGTACGCGGTCGGCGGGCTGCGGCCGGACGGCTCGACGCCGTCGGGTCCGCAGGGCTTGGACCTCGCGGTGGGGCACTTGCAGCAGAGTGCGGGCGCCCCGGTGGCGGCCGCGACGGTGCAGTACTCGACCGACGGCACGACCTGGCAGGACGCGACGGTCACCCCGCGCGGCAACGGCGTGTTCCACGCGGACTTCACCGCGACCACGGACGCGTTCCGCGGCACCGACGTCTCCCTGCGTGTCACGGCGTCCGACGCGGCCGGGGCGACCGTGGCCGAATCGATCACCGCCGCCTACCACGTCTACGCGTCCTGAGGGGAAGGTCCACTGTGCACAGAAGACTCATCGGCGTGCTGAGCGCCGCGGTGGTCGCTCTCGGGGCCTTCGTCCCGGCCGCGTCCGCCGCACCGGCACCGCGGGCGGCGTGTCCGGACCCGGGTCCGGGCCTGCTGCGCTGCCTGACCACCTACACCTCGCTACGCGCTTTGGCCGATGGCCCGGCCGGCTGGGGCGCCGACGACCTGGCGGCGGCCTACGGGCTGCCTTCCGACGCGGGGCCCGACACGCTCGTCGGCATCTCGATCGCCTACGACGCACCGAACCTGGAGGCCGACCTCGCGGCCTACCGGGCGCAGTACGGCCTGCCGCCGTGCACGACAGCGAACGGCTGCTTCCGCAAGGTGAACCAGCAGGGTGCTCCGGCGCCGTTGCCGGCCGCGAGCTTCGGCTGGGCCATGGAGTCCACTTTGGACGTCTCGATGGTGTCGGCGGCGTGCCCGTCGTGCCGGATCCTGGTGGTCGAGGGCAACACCCCCGAATTCGCCGACCTGGCGGAGACAGAGGACACCGCGGTCCGGTTGGGCGCTTCGGTGGTCTCGAACAGCTACGGCGCCCGGGAGAGCGGCGCACCGCTGGCGTTCGCGAGCCACTACCAGCACCCGGGTGTGACGGTGGTGGCCTCCTCAGGCGACGCGGGCTTCACGGCGGCGAGCTACCCGGCGGTCCTGCCGACGACGGTGGCGGTCGGCGGGACCACGCTGGCCCGCGACCCGTCCTCGGCCCGCGGCTGGGCGGAGTCGGCGTGGCAGTACGGCGGCAGCGGCTGCTCGGCGTACATCGCGAAGCCGTCGTGGCAGAAGGACACGCACTGCGGCAAGCGAACGGTCGCGGACATCGCCTCGGCGGCGGAAGACATCGCGATCCACTACACGGACGCGGGCGGCTGGCTCCCGGCGAACGGCACCAGCGCTTCGGCGCCGTACGTCGCGGGCTTGATCGCCCGGTCCGGACACGCGGGAGCGACCCAGCCCTCGTCCCTTTACGCGAAGGCGAGCTCGTTCACGGACATCACGGCGGGCACCAACGACCCGACGGGCGGCGGCAAGAAGTGCGGTAACGACTACTTGTGCGTTGCAGGGCCGGGCTACGACGCCCCGACGGGCGTGGGAGTTCCCAGCGGCCTGACCGGCTTCTGACGAGTAGCCGGCTCGCACCACTGGGGTGACGGCTCCCGGCCGCTCCGCTGGGTCACACCGGCGGAGCGGTATCCCCCGGGAGGCTGCGGGTCCGGCCGCGAGGGCCCGCATGCGGCCACGGCTGCCGGGCACTCCGACTCCGGCCGCACCCCGGCACCCGATCTGCTCGCCCCCACCGGGCCACATCAGCTCACCACGCCACACCGCCGACCACACCCCGGCAGCCGACCTGCACACACACCGTCGGGCACCATCGCCTCGCCACGTCGGCCGCCCGTCTCTCACCCTGGCCGGCACAGCCCCCGCTCGTAAGCCAGCAATCCCGCCTCGGTCCGGTGCGCACACCCCAGCTTCCGCACCACCTGGGTCACCAGGCTCCGCACCACCGGCTCCGCCACCCCGAGCCGTGTCGCGATCTCGGCGTTCGTCAGCGCGGAGCCGATGCCGACCAGGACCTCCCGCTCCCGCAGGGACAACCGATCCACCCCGGCCAGCCGCTCGTCCCGCGGGCCCGACAGCCGCGTCGCCGCCGAGACCAGGCGGCGGGAAGCGTCCGGCGAAAGCACCACGTGCCCGTCCGCCGCCAGCCGGACCACCTTGATCAGCTCGTTGCGCCGCGCCGACCGCAGCAGGTACCCCGAAGCCCCGTCCCGCAACGCCCGCAGGATCCCCGCGTCGGAGTCGAACGTGACCAGCGCCACCACCGCCGGGCGGCGGAACACCGGTCCCAGTGGCGCCAGCCGCAGATCCAGCAGCACCACGTCCGGCAGCCGGCTCCGGAGGGTCGCCCGGGCCGCCGCCGCGTCGGACGCCGAGCCGATCACCTCGATGCCGTCGGTCTCGGCCAGCAGGGAGCCCAGGCGGGCCCGCACCGCCGGGTCGCGTTCGGCCACCAGGACCCGGACCGGCGGAGGGGGCAGCACCGTCAGTCCTTGGGCCGCAGGCGGATCAGCGGCAGGTCGGTCCGCGACGCACCCACCAGGTCACGCCCGCCCGGGCCGCGCAGCCGCAGCTCGCGGAACCGCACCGAAGACAGCTGCGCCGCTTCGATCGGGTACACGTCGCCGTAGCGCTTGATCTTGTCGACCAGTTCCTTGCCCAGCAGTTCCACCAGGCCCGCGTGCCGGGACGAGCCGCCGCCCAGGGGCACGTCCAGCTGCCTGCGCACCTCGGGGAACCGCTGGTCCAGCTCAACGGCCAGCTGGTGGAGCGTGACGTAGGCCGGGCCGAACTCCGACGCGTCCGGTCCCGGCGGGATCTCCCGCAGCACCTTGACGAGCTTGTCGTCCATCCCGAGTTTGTCCCACAGGGTCACGTTTTCCTCCTGTCGTGGCCGCCGCAGGTCTACCAGAGGACCGGCACGCGGTCCACTCCCCCGGTGACCCGGTTCGTCCGGACCGTCAGCTCCTCGACCGGCACCGCCAGCCGCAGCCCCGGGAACCGCCGGAACAGCGAGCCGAACACGACGCGCAGCTCCGTGCGGGCGAGACTCGCGCCGATGCAGAACCAGCCGCCGTAAGCAAACGACACGTGCGAGTTCGGCTTGCGCTCGGGGTCGAACTCGCCGGCGGCCGGGAACACCGACGCGTCCCGGTTCGCCGCCGCCAGCGCCAGGACGACCGCGTCGCCCCGGGCGACCTTCACCCCGCCGAGATCGACGTCGTCGTGCGCGTACCGCAGGACGCCGAGCCCGCCCGGCGCAGACAGCCGCAGGATCTCCTCGACGACGCCGTGCGTCCGCTCTTCGGGGTCGGCGGCCAGCGCGTCACGCCGCGTGAGGTCGGTGAGCAGGTACAGGACGCCGAGGTCGATCCGGTTGGACGTCGTCTCGTGGCCGGCGAACAGCAGGCCGGCGGCCAGCCGCGCGAGGTCGTCGTCGGTGAACGCCGGGGCCTCGGCCTGCGCGCGGACCATGTCCGAGACGACGTCCTGACCGGGATCACGCCGCTTGGCCGCCGCCAGCCGGCCCATGTACGCCGCGAACTCGTCGAGCGCCGCGTCGGCGCCGGAACCGATGTCCATCCGGCCCATCCGCTCGGACAGCACCCGGAACGTGTCGCGGTCTTCGTACGGGACGCCGAGCAGCTCGCAGATCACCAGCACCGGCAACGGGAACGACAGGTGCTCGTGCAGGTCGACCGGCTCGTCCCCGCTCCGGGCGCGCTCCATCGCGGCGAAGCAGCCGTCGGCCAGCTCCTGGACGTGGCCGGCGAGCCGCCGGATCCGGTTGGCGGAGAACGCGGGCACGAGCATCTTCCGCATCCGCGCGTGCTCCGCGTGCTCGGTTTCGTGGTCGCCCTGCGGCCGGCTGAGGATCGCCGCGTCCGACAGGGCCGACGCCTCTTCGGGCGCCGGGTGCGAACGGCCGAAGCGCGGGTCGGTGAACACCGCGCGGACCTCCTCGAACCCGGTGACCAGCCAGGCCGGGTCGCCGGCCGGGGTGGTCACCTCGACGACCGGGCCCTGCCGGCGCAGCACCTCGAAGAGCGGGGCGATCTCCAGGACGCTCGGCCGCTCGAAGGGCAGGCGCGGGGTGTCCGTGGGCGCGGTCATCGGGTTCTCCTCCCGGTGCGCGGCCGGTCGGCGCGGACGCGGGCGGCCCGGTCACCGGCCGCTCCCCCGGTCCCCCCGCGCTCCACGGTACCCAGAAACCCGCTCCGCGGCGGGGAACGCGCGATTCCCCGCCCTTTCGGGCCAACGCCGCGGCCGGCCGACCGGCCTGGTCGCCCGAAACTGTCGGTCCCCTCCGTTACCGTGGACACCGGGGGCCGGAGGCCCGCCCTACAGCAGTTTCCAAGCCTGCGTGAGCGTGTCGCGCAGGATCTGCTCCATCTCGTCGAACTGCGCCTGGCCACAGATCAGCGGCGGCGACAGCTGCACGACGGGCTCGGCCCGGTCGTCGGCCCGGCAGTACAGCCCGGCCTCGAACAACGCGTCGGACAGGAATCCGCGCAGCACGCGCTCGGACTCGTCCGCGCTGAACGTCTCCTTGGTCGCCTTGTCCTTCACCAGCTCGATGCCGTAGAAGAACCCGGCACCCCGCACGTCCCCGACGATCGGCAGATCGGTCAGCTTGTCCAAAGTGGACCGGAACGCCGCCTCGCTGCCCAGTACGTGGTCGTACAGCCCCTCGGCGGAAATCAGGTCGAGGTTGGCCAGCGCGACCGCGCACGACACCGGGTGCCCGCCGTAGGTCGAGCCGTGCATGAACGTCGTCGCGCCGCGGGTGAACGGCTCCATCAGGCGCTCGCTCGCCAGCACCGCGCCCAGCGGCGCATACCCGGACGTCAGGCCCTTCGCCGTCGTGATGATGTCCGGCTGGTAGCCGTAGCGCTTGGCGGCGAAGTCGTACCCGACGCGGCCGAACGCGCAGATCACCTCGTCGGACACGAGCAGGACGTCGTGCTTGTCGCAGATCTCCCGCACCCGCGCGAAGTAGCCCGGCGGCGGAACGAAGCAGCCACCGGTGTTCTGCACGGGTTCGAGGAACACCGCCGCGACGGTGTCGGCGCCCTCGAACTCGATGGCCTGCTCGATCCGGTCGGCGGCCCAGCGCCCGTAGGCCTCGTAGTCGTCGGCGTGCTCGGGCGCGCGGTAGAAGTTCGTGTTCGGCACGCGCAGGGTGCTCGGCACGAGCGGCTCGAAATCGGCCTTCGCGCCGGGGATGCCGGTGATCGACAGCGCGCCCTGCGACGTCCCGTGGTAGGCCAGCGCGCGGCTGATCACCTTGTGCTTGGCGGGCTTGCCGACGAGCTTGAAGTACTGCTTGGCGAGCTTCCACGCCGTCTCGACCGACTCGCCGCCGCTGACCGTGAAGAACACCCGGTTCAGGTCGCCGGGCGACGCGGCGGCCAGCCGCTCGGCCAGCTCGATCGCCGTCGGGTGCGCGTGACCCCACAGCGGGAAGTACGCGAGCTGCCTGGTCTGCCGCGCGGCGGCCTCGGCGAGTTCCTCGCGGCCGTGGCCGACCTGGACCGCGAACAGGCCGGCGAGCCCGTCCAGATAGCGCTTCCCGCGGGCGTCCCAGATGTAGGGACCTTCGCCGCGCACGATCACCGGGACGTCGGTCTCGTCGTAGGCGGAGTGGCGGGTGAAGTGCATCCAGAGGTTGCTGCGGGCCGTCCGGGCGAGGCCTGCGGCGTCGACCGGGGCGGGTTCGGCGGTAGTGGTCATGCCTCGGTTATCGCACGCACTCACCCGTCGAAGCAAGCGATTCAGTCGTCCATACGAATCGCGTCGACTAATTCATGGTCATTTTCCGAGGCGAACCTTCGGATTTAGTCGTCACCCTCAGCGAGAGCCCCACTGGTAGGTCTGTTTCCGCAGCTTGAGGTAGACCATCGCCTCCGCGTGCCGGACGCCCGGCAGGGCGCGAATCCGCGTCGAGATCAGCTGGAGCAACGCCTCGTCGTCGGCGCAGACGGCCTCGCAGAGCAGGTCGTAGCGCCCGGCGCAGAGGATCACGTACGCGATTTCGTCCATTTCGGCCAGTGCGTCGCCGACCGGCTCGAGGGGTCCCTCGACGGTGATCGCGATCATCGCCTGCCGGAACAGCCCCACCTGCAAGGGATCCGAGACCGCGACGATCTGGATGACGCCGGAGTCGGACAGCCGCTGCACCCGCTGCCGCACGGCCGCCTCCGACAGGCCGACCGCCTTGCCGATCGTCGCGTACGCACGCCGGCCGTCTTCCTGGAGCTGCGCGATGATCTGCCGCGAGATGTCGTCGAGCACCGGCGGCGCGGGCCGGCTCGGGGTGTCCTGGCTGCTCACGCCCCGGATCATCCCCGACGCGGGCGACACAGGGCAAACCCGAAGCTCTGGTCACCATGAGTGACTAGATCCGAAGGCTAACACCGGGACGGACAACGAATTCAGTCGTCTTCGGCGCGTTGACAACACCGAATCGGTGCTGTTCCATCCGTCGCACCTTGCCCCCGGCCGGAGGGAACGCCGATGCCCCGCACTCCCGCCCCGCCCGAAGCCGGCACCGCCCCCGCGCCGGCCGGACCTCGCACGCTGACCCGGTCCATCGGCGTCGGCGGCGGCACGCTGCTGACGCTCAGCTGCGTGACGCCGGCGTCGTCGCTGTTCGTCCTCGTGCCCCCGCTGTTCGCCGACCTCGGCACCGGCACCGCGCTCGCCATCGCGCTCGCGGTGCTGCTCTGCGTGGGGATCGCCTTCTGCTACTGCGAGCTCGGCACGCTGGTGCCGAGCGCCGGCGGCGAATACGCGATGGTCACGACGGTGGCGAACCGGTTCGCCGGCTGGCTGACGTTCGTGCTGTCGTTCGTCGTCATCCTCGTCGTGCCGCCGATCATCGCGATCGGCGTCGCCGGCTACGTCGCCGCCGTCGCGGACATCGACCCGTCGATCGCCGGAGCGCTCGTGATGCTCGCGTCCACCGTGATGGGCCTGCTGAACCTGCGCTCCAACGCCTGGATCACCGGGATCTTCCTGGTCATCGAGATCGTCGCGATCTTCGTCGTGTCGCTGCTCGGGTTCACCCACACCACGCAGAGCCCGGCCGTGCTGGTCGAGCCGAGCCTCGGCACGGGCGGGATCGGCCTGATCGGCGTCGTCGCCGGGCTCGCCGTCGCACTGTTCGTCGTGCAGGGCTTCAGCACCGCCGTCTACCTCGCCGAGGAGATGCGCGAGCCGCGCAGGACCGTCGCTCGGACCGTCTTCTGGACGCTCGGGATCAGCGCCCTCGTCATCCTGGTGCCGGTCGTCGCGGTCACCCTCGCGGTGCCGGACGCGGCCGCGCTCGCCGGCGTCGACCTCACCGCGCTCGTCACCGGCTGGAGCACCTCCGCCGTCGGCGCCGCGATCAGTCTCTGCATCGCGGCGGCAATCGTGAACGCGGTGATCGTCATGGTCATCCAGAACTCGCGCGTGCTCTACGCGTCCGCGCGGGATCAGGCGTGGCCGGCGCCGGTGAACCGCGCGATGAGCGTGGTGAGCGAGCGGTTCGGCGCGCCATGGGTCGCGACCCTCGTGGTCGGGCTGTCCGAGGCCGTCCTCTGTTTCGTGCCGGTGGACACGCTCAGCGGCGTCACCGGGGTCGCCGTCGTCGCGCTCTACCTGAGCGTCGCGGCCGCCGCGCTTCGCGCCCGCCGGGCGGCGCACCGCAAACCGCACGTGTGGCGCATGCCGGCTTGGCCGGTGGTGCCGGTGCTCGCCGTCGCGGCGCTGGCCTACGTCCTGGTCGAGCAGAGCGCGCTCGACCTCGGCATCACCGCCGGGGTGCTGGTGGTGTCGGCGCTGTACTGGTGGGGCTACCTGCGCCGGCGGCCCGGGCGGTGGGTCGTGACGGTTCCGCGGGAGTAGCTCAGTCCTTCCCGCGCCCCTTCAGCTGGCGCAGGCCGACGACGATCACCGCGAGCAGGCCGACGACCGCCACCACGATCCAGATCCAGCCGGGGATGCCGCTGGTGTCCACCGCGGTCGGCGCGGAGGGCGCTTGGGCCTGGGCCGGCCCGGCGAGCACGACGAGCCCGGTGAGGGCGACGAGGACGGCTCCGAACGCACGACGCGTCATCATCCGGACATCCTGCCCTATCCGCCTGTGCAGTGTTCGTGTCCGTCCGTGCACCCGGGTGGGCGTCCCTTCTCATCGCGGCGCGCATTGGCCAGGATGGACGCCTGGGTGGCAAGGGAAGGACCTCCATGGCGACTGTGCGCGACGAGGCCGACGCGCGGCGGCAGCTGCGCGCGGAGCACCAGCGCGAGAAGAACGAGCGGGACGAACCGAGGGAGAACGCCTCGGCCGTCGCGATGCCGCAGGGCACCGGCGCGGCCGCGCTGGTCGCCGACGGTACCGACGTCCTCGAGCTGGACTACGCCGAGATCGACGCCGCCAAGAACGCCCTCGACGCGCGTCACCAGGAGCTGTCCGGTTACCTCGCCGGCGCCCGCGACCTGGGCACTCCGCTGGCCGACGGCAAGGGGCCGGTCTCCCACTGGATGCGCCGCTCGTTCGGGCTGCGCGGCGGCGCCGAGGCCGGGGGCGTGCAGGCCGCGCTGGAGTCCTACCTCGGCGAGCTCGCTTCGCTGCGGCAGGCGCTCGAGACCGTCGCGACGGCGCACCGGAGCAACGACGAGGAGGCCGCGGCTTCGCTGCGGACAGGTGAGCGCGATGCCTGAGTTCCACTCCACGCACCACGAGCCGACCGCGCGCGAAAAGGCCAAGGCGCGGCGGGTGCGGCGCGAGAAAGCCGTGAACAACCGCGAAGACTCGTTCGGCAGGATCAACTGGGACAGCTACGACCACCGCGAGCTGTGGGACATGGTGCAGTCGGCCGACCCGCCGCGGCTCGGCGAGCAGGCGCACCGGTGGGCCGAGCTCGCGCGGGGCGTCGACACCGCCACCGGTGACGTCCACACGCTGGTGCAGAAGCTGCTGCTGTCGTGGCGCGGGCCGTCGGCGGCGCAGGCGGCGGACTCGGTGCAGCGCCTGACCGGCTGGGCGAGCACGGCGGGTGAGAACGCCCGGCACATCGGCGACGGCCTCGACACCTACACCTCGGCGATCGGCGAAGCCCGGCGGAAGATGCCGGAACCGGTGCACTACTGGGCCGAGCGGTGGTTCAAGGAGGGTTACGCGGTCAAACGGCTCGACGGGCCCCAAGGCGCGTACATGCTGGACGAACTGCTCGACGACAAGCTGCCGACGAAGAAGCAGGCGGACGACGCCAAGGCCGAAGCGGTCCGCGTGATGGAGCAGTACGAGAGCGCGAGCCACGACGTCCGCCACCGCCTGCCTCCGGCGTTCGACACGGCGCCGCAGGTGAGTGCGGCAGGTCCGGACCCGGTGGTTCCGCGCGTGCCCCACGCGCCTGTCGTCCAGGCTCCGCCGCCGGACCGAGAACCGGACCGGGGGCCGGAGCGGGTGCCGGACGACGCGACGTCGACCGCGTCCGCCCTGCCGCCCGCGTTCACCGGAGCCGGCGTGCCCGGCGGCGTCGACGGGGTGATCGGCGCGGCGGGGCCCGGGTCGCCGGGGACTGCGCCGGGGCCCGGCTTCGCCGGCTTCGTCGGCTCGGGTGCAGCCGGTGCGGGTATCGCGGGTCCGGGAGCGCTCGGCGAAGGCGGGCGGGCCGGTGCGGGGCGCTTCGGAGCCGCGGCGTCGGGTTTCGGCCCCGGCTCGGCGAGCGGCCGGGGCGCGGGCACCGGGTACGGCATGTACCCGCCCGGCCAGGGCACGCGCCGCGAGGAGGACACCGAGCACCGCGACAAGTACGCCGACGGCTACGACCTGCTCGACGACCTGCCCCCGGCGTACCCACCGGTGTTCGGCGAATGACCGGCTTCCACGCGGATCCGGCGGCTCTCGACGCGCTGGCGCTCCGGCTCGAAGACACGGCGGAGGACCACGCCGCGGCGGCGGCCCAGGTCGAGACCGCGGCTTCCGGCGACCTCGGCCCGGCGGTGGTGTCGGGCGCGCTCGCCGTGCTGGCCGGCGAGTGGTCGGGCAGGATACGGGCCGTGGAAACGGACTTCGCCGCGGCGGCCGCCGACGTCCGGACGGCAGCGCAGGCGTACCGGACAACGGACGCCGCCGCGGCCGGCGAACTGGGCCGTGCCGATGGCTGACCCCGTCACGGCCACCCCCGCACCCGCATCCGGCCGGGCCGATGGCTGAGTTCCGCGGTCTCGGCTTCGACCCGGTGCCCGGCCGTCCCGACGCCGTCTCCGAAGCCGCCCGCCGCTACGCCGCCGCCGCGACGCGGCTCGGTGAAATCCCCGCCCCCGGCGAAATCCCCGAGTGGGCCGGGCGATCCGCGCGAGCGCTCGCCGACCGCGCCGGACGAGCCACGGCCGGCCTCGCCGCCGTCCCCCAAGCCCTGCGCGCGGCCGCCGCGATCCTCGACGACTGGGCCGGCACCCTCCTCGCCCACCACCGCCGGGCCGAAGAACTCGACCACCGGGCCACCGCCGCACGCCAGGCCGTGACCGGCGCCCGGGACGACGTCGAGCAGGCCGAAACCGAGGCGCAGTTCTCCCCCGCCAGGCACCCGGACCTCACCGCGGCCCGCACCCGGCTCGCGGCCCGGCAGGACGACCTCGACCGCGTCCTCGCCGAAGCCCGCGAGCTGGAACGCGGCCACACAGCCGAAGCGGCCCGCGTCGCCGACCGGCTGCGGGCCCTCGGCGACGGTGCCCCCCTGCCGAGCGCACCCGACTTCCGTGGCGTGACAACGCATCTGGAGACGTTCTCGGCTCTCGGACGAGAGCTCGGCGTCACCGTCGCGAAGACCCCCGTCGTGCCGGTGGCCCCGCCGGCGGGTGCGGTCGGCGCGTTCACCGCGGCACTGGGTGGCCGGTGAAACTGCCCGCCGTTCCGGGGATCACCCCGGTGAGCCTGGACTCGGTCGCGCGCACCACCGCCGAGCTGCACGCGCTGATGGCCCGCCTGCGCGGCCCCGACGCAGCCCGGGACCTCGGCCTGGAGGCGGCCGCCGTCCAGTGCGCGGAGATCGCCCACGAGCAGCGGGCCGGGCTGCTGGCCCTGGTCGAGCACCGCGATGCCGACCCCGCGCTGCTCATCGCCGGAGTCGTCGCGGTGGACGCCACCGTCGACGACGCCGCGGACCTCGGTCACTTCGTCGCCGACACGACCCCGGGCATCCGCGAGGTCAGCCACGCGCGGACCGGCCGCGGCTACCCGGTGGTGATCGTCGAGCGGATCGGCCTGTCCGGCGCGCAGCTGCAGGCCGTCGTCCTCGATCCGGACCGGCCGCGCGCGGCCGTGTTCACGCTCCACTCCCCCGGCGGCCGCGGCTGGCTGGAGGTCGCCGGCCTGGCCGGGACGCTCGTCGCCGGCGTCGACCTCACCCCCGCAGAGCCTGCTCGCGGAACTCGCGCGGGGTCCGGCCCGTCGCGCGGCGGAACGTCCGCGAGAAGTGCGGGGCGCTGGTGAACCCGCAGTCGCGCGCGATCTCCGCGATCCCCCGCGCCGCCTTCGCCGGGTCCGCCAGCAACGCCTTCGCCCGCTCGACCCGCAGGCCCTTCAGCCGTTCCGACACGCCCTGGCCGTCGTCGAAGAGCTGGTACAGCCGCCGGCGCGAGATGTACAGCGCTTCGGCGATCTTGTCCGCGCTGAGCGACTGCTCGCCGAGGTGCGCGCGCATGTACTCGAGCGCTTCGCGCCTTCGCGCCGCCAAAGCGTCGACGCGGTCGAGTTCGACGCGCAGCGCGCTGCGCAGCACGAGCTCGGCCAGGCCCAGCAGGTGGTGGGCGAGCCCGTGCGGGTCGAGCCGCGGGCCGGCCGCCAGGACGTGCGCCACCGCTCCGGCGAACAACGCGCGCAACGGCGCGTCGACCTCGACCGGCCGGAACATCAGCGGCCGCAGCTCCGCGAACGAGAGGGTCAGCTTTGCCGCCGCGACGGTCAGCAGCACGACGCCGGACGGCTGGAGGTGCAGCGTCGCGTCGGCGTACGTCAGCTTCGCGCCGGACTCGGCGACCGCCCGCGGGACGGGGCAGCGCAGCAGCAGCTGGATGCCTTCGGGGTCGCCGCTGCCACCGAGGATCGCCGCACGCGCGGCCGCCGCGCCGGAAGCGCGGACGACGAGGTACCCGCTCGCGGGGACGTCCATCGACTGCGGCTCGGCCATCGGCACCATCGTGCCCGACGGCCGTCGCTCACCACGGGAAGGGGGACCATGGCGCGGCGCACCGCGACGGCGGCCGGAGTGATCCTGTCGCATCTGGAGTTCGATCTCCTCTGGGAGGACCTGGGGCCGGGCGGGCCACCGCCGTACCCGTTCGACGTGCCGGCGCACGGCGCCACCCACGCCGAGCGCGACGACCTGGGCGTGCGCGTCTTCGCCGGCCTCACCGAGGTGGGCCTCACGGACGGCGACGACGTCGACCCGGAGCTGGCGGACCTGTTCGTACTGCTGGGTGCGCCGTCGCTGAGCGTCGACGCGCTGGTGCTGGGCGAAGCGCCGTGGCGGTTGCTCGCGGCGGTGCGGGACGCGGCCGGGGTGCTCGCCGTGCTGGACGAGCGTGACCTGGTGCTGGAACCGTTGCGCCCGGCCGATCTGGTCCCCGCGGTGGCCCGGATGCTGGGCGACCTCGGGGCGGGCCCGGGCGACCAGCTCCGCCTCCCCCGCGCGGCGTACTCGGCGGCGATGGACGCCTACGCGCGCGGCGGGTACGACGCGTTCGAGCGGGCCTTGGGCGCGGCCGGGATCACCGGCCGCGCGGTGCGGCCGCTGGCGACGCTGGTCACGGCGGAGCGGTACGCGGCGGGCCAGCTGGCCGCGACCGGCCCGGCGGGCCGCACCCCGGTCCTGGCCTGGTTCGACACGGCGGCCGGGAGGTACGCGGTGACGCCGGAGGACGTGGCCGGTGAGCCGTGGGTGATGGTCACGCCCGCCGACGGTGCCTGGCTGGCCGACCGCGTGGCGCGGATGGTCGACGACGCCCGCTGACCCGCGTCTGCCGCGGCCGGTCGTGAGTGGGAAACAGTGTTCTAACCCTGTTTCCCACTCACGACCCCGCGGTCAGGTCGCCCAGGTCACCGGCAGGAAATCGTCGGGGTCGGGGTCCCGCCGCGGCCGGATCTCCGGTCCGCCCGCCACGCCGTGCGGCTCGCTCGCGGGCCGCACCCCGATCCGCGGGCCTTCCGAGCCGCCCCCGGCTTCCCCCGGCAGCAGGTCCCCCAGCAGCTCGCGTCCCTGCCGCAGGGCGTCCGCGCCGGCCTCCGAAGCCAGCCGCCGGATCGTCGCCGCCAGCTCCCCCGGTGACCGGTTCAGCGCCCACCGGTCGAACCGCAGGTCCACGAGCGCTCCGTGGAGATCGACCAGCACCGCCACCCCGTCGGCCGCCGCGGGGGCGCGGATCGCCGCCAGCCGCGCGCCGTACCCCGGATCCGGGGCCGCGAAAGCGTCGTCGGCCAGCTCGAGCGCCGTCTTTTCGGGGTTCACTGTGCCCGCCAGCTGTCCGGTGTGGTCTCTTCCGCGGCTTCGCCCGGCTCGGGCAGGCCGAGCGCGGCCACCCCGTCCCGGGTGTGCCACAGCGAAGCGGTGGCCCGTGCGGAGGCGGCCGCGGCCAGCACCAGGATCCGGCGCGCCAGCTCGTCCGGCTCCAGCCTCAGCGCCGAGGCCTCCAGCGTCAGCTCCTGCAACGCCCCGCCGGGCGCGACTTCCACGGCGACCGTGCGGTCCGCGGCTTTTCCGGTGATCACGGGTGGACCCCTCCGTAGAACGTGGACGCCGAGAGCGTGTGCGTGTTCCGGCGGACGGCGTCGCCGGAGTTGCCCTCGATCATCGTTACCTGGTTCCCTTCGACCTTCTCGACGATGCCGATGTGCGTGCTCGTCGACGTGTTCTGCGGGCCGGTGCCGAAGATCAGCACGTCGCCCGGCCGCGCCTCGTGCAGTGCGTGCTTGCCGTAGGCGTGGCCGTTGCGCTCTCCCCAGTGGAAGACGTCGCCGCTGAAGGGCAGCACCGGGATCTGCACGCCGGCCTTGCGCCACATCGCCGTCGCGAACGACGAGCACCACGCCGCGGTCGGCCCGTACGGGTTCCGGTTGCTGCCCGGCGGGTTCTCCCGGACGCCCAGCTGCGTGCGCGCCGCGTGGACGACGTCCTTGCCCCGTCCCGAAGCCTTGCTCGGATGCGTCGCCTTCGCCGGGTGCACGGGCTTGTCCAGGACGCCGTCGTGGGTCAGGTCCTTCCGCAGCTCGTGCAGTTTCTTCGCCGCCGCCTTGAGTTCCGCGTCGACGTGCCGCAGCGTCGAGGCCGACTGCCGCGTGTACTGCGGCGCCAGGTCGGCGGCGTGCCCCACCGCGCGCATCAGCGCGGCCTGCGTCCCGGCCGCGACACCCGCGTCGAGAACCTGCTTCGCCTGCGCGGTGTACTCGTCGACCAGCCGCTGCACGGCCGTGTGCCCGGAGTCCACTGTGGACGCCACGTGCGCGACGACCTTCTCCGCCGCCGCCCCGGCCGCGCCGGTGATCCGAAGCTCCTTCGTCAGCTTCGCGCTCGTGTGGCGGAAGCCGTCGGCGCCGTGGCCGTGCCAGTGTTCGAGGACGGTGGCGCTTTCCTTGTGGTAGGCGTCGTGCTGCGCGTCCAGCGTGCCGGCCACCTGGTGCAGGGCGTACTCGGCGCGGACGGCGTCCTCGGCCTTCCCGGCGAGCTTGGTGCGGTGCGCGAGGAGGTCCTTCGCGAAGGAGTGCGCGAGCGCGGCGGTGTCCATGTCAGTCCATTCCGTTCACCGCGGCAGCGGTGGCCGTCTCGTGGTCGCGGTAGGTCTTGGCGGCCTTCTGCGCGGCGCCGGCCAGCCCGTCGGCGTGCGCGCCGACGCCCTTGACCTGACGCTGCAGCGCCAGCACGAAGCCGGCGAGCGCGTCGGCGAAGCCCGACTCCCGGCCGATCTTGCCGAAGCTCTCGTGGCCGATCTCCCGGACGTCGCGCAGGTGCCCGGTCGCGGAGCCCAGCGCGTCGGCGACGTGCCGGGTCCGGCCCACGTAGGAGTGCAGCACCGCGTCGTCCACCCGGAGCGGGCCGCCGCTCGCGCCACCGGTGTGGGAGGGCTTGCCGTGGTGCTTCGCCACGTCTTGGGCGGCCCTGCGAGCGGCCGTGAGGTGGTGCTTGTAGGCGCCGTTCGTGTACGTCGACCAGGGCGTGAAGTCGTGGCCGTCCCCGGAGATGCTGTTCGCGACGCGGGCGTTGGTGTCCGGGTCGAACAGCTGGTCGTTCGACTTCAGGTGGTACTGGTGACGCCGCTCGGGACCGAGCGCGCCCAGCATGTTGATCTGCCAGAGGCCGTACGAGTCGTCCGGCGGGGTCGCGTTGTGCGCGGTCGTCCGGCCGCCGGACTCGGCCAGCGCGACCGCGACCGCGGTGGTCAGGCCCTGGCCGCGGAACCCGGCCTGGTAGGCGTGCCGGGCGATCTGCTCGGCGCTCAGCTTCGTCATGGTTCGACCTTGACCGCCCGGGTACCCGCCGCGGTAGCCGCGGTGCACGCAGGGACAACCCGGGTGCACGCCCGGCTCAACCTTCGGGGCCCTTCACCCGTACTGCACACCGGGAGGACCTTCGGCGAGGGGAAGACGGATGCGCGGAACCAGGGTGGTGCCCCTGCTGGGGTTGATGCTGGTCACGGTTTCGTGCGCGGCACCGCGCACGACGACGCCGAGCCCGATCGCCGAGCCGCTGCCGCTGACCCGGACGGCCACACCCACCCCCACGACGACCACGCCGCCGCCCGCCCCGCCGTGTGCCGTGACGACCGGGGCGTGCGTGAGCCTGGCGCAGCGGCTGGCCTGGCTGCTGCGGGAGGGCAAGGTCGTGCGCGGCCCGGTCCCGGCCGGCTTCGGACCGCCCGAACAGGCGACGCCGGCCGGGTCGTTCCACGTCGTGTGGAAGGACCGCGAGCACCGCAGCAGCGTGTACGGCACCGACATGCCCAACTCGGTGTTCTTCGCCGCCGGCGGGATCGCCTTCCACGCGGGACCGCTCGACGCGCCGTCGCACGGCTGCGTCCACCTCACCGACGCCGATTCGGCGGCGTTCTTCGACGGCCTGAGCGTCGGGGACGCGGTGGAGGTCCGGTAGCCTCGGTTCCTTGCTGGACACTTCGACTGTCGTCTCGCGGCTGCGCGCCGCGGGTTGCGTGTTCGCCGAGGACGAGGCGGACCTGCTGATCGCCGCCGCCACGACGCCGGCGGAGCTCGGCTCGCTGGTGGAACGCCGCGTCGCCGGGCTGCCGTTGGAGCACCTGCTCGGCTGGGCGGAGTTCCACGGCCTGCGGATCACCGTGCGGCCCGGGGTGTTCGTGCCACGCCACCGCACCGAGTTCCTGGTCGACGTCGCCGTCTCGCTCGCGCCGCCCGATCCGGTGGTGCTCGACCTGTGCTGCGGCTCGGGTGCGCTGGCCGCCGCGTTCGCCGCCGCGCTGCGCCCGCGTGAGCTGCACGCGGCCGACGTCGAGCCCGCGGCCGTCGCCTGTGCCCGGGTGAACCTCCCCGGCGCGCAGGTCCACGAGGGTGACCTCTACGACGCGCTGCCGTCGTCGCTTCGCGGCCGGGTCGACGTCCTCATGGCGAACGTCCCGTACGTGCCTTCGGACGCCGTCGCGACCATGCCGCCGGAAGCCCGGCTGCACGAACCCCGCGTCGCGCTCGACGGTGGCACGGACGGCCTCGACCTCGCCCGCCGCGTCGCCGCGGGCGCGTTGCAGTGGCTCGCGCCCGGCGGGATCCTGCTCACCGAATCGAGTGAACGGCAGGCTCCGGTATTGGGCGGGATATTCGCCGCGGCCGGGCTGACGCCGCGCGTCCACGAGTCCGAAGAGCTGGGCGCCACGGTCGTCACCGGGATCGCCCCGGCGTCGTGATTTGCCCGATGGGGCAACGACTTCCGTTCACTCCTTCGTCGGAGTGACCACCCGGATCGGGCTGCGCTAGCGTGGCAGCCCTTGTCCGTGAATCGATTTCCGGACCGGCCGGAATGGGGAGCGATGCCGAATCGAAGACGGGTCGCCTGCGCCCTCGTCACCCTCGTCACGGTGTTCACCGCCGTCCCGGCCACCGCGCACGCCGCGCCGGACCGCTCGGTCGGCGTCTTCCGCGAGGTCCCGGCGGGCGTCCCGCTCTCGAAGTCCCTCGACCTGCGGAAGCTGCCCGCGGCAATGCCCCAGGCGCAGCGGGCTCTGGTGTCCGGGCTCGACCAGAACGTCCCGACGCCGGTGACGTTCGACGAGTGCCACAAGGACATCCGCGCCGGGTACTGGACGAAGAACCGGTTCGCCGGCTGCACCATCACCGACATGGCTTACCAGCGCTACGCGTGTCCCGAAGCGGGCTGCGCGGTCACCGGCACGGTGTGGGCGCGGGTCATCTCGACCAGCAACCTGCTGCCGGCGCAGCGGAAGCTCGAAGTCGCCACGCGGATGGTCGGCTGGTCGCTGTCCGGCGTGGTCACCGACGCGATGCAGTTCGGCATCTCGATGAGCTGCAGTCCGCGCTACACCACCGGCAGCGCGCACTGCGACACGCCGTCCGCGCAGGTCGTCAAGAGCATCGCCGACTGGCGGGCGCAGTCCGACGAGACGCACGTGTTCACCATGGAAGGCACCGACGTGCCGGTGGCGACCGACTCGCCGGCGGTGCAGGCCGAGCAGCGCACCTGGTACGTCGGTGAGCGGCACCTGGTCGCCGAGGACACCGGCGACCGGACGACGCTGGTGACCGGCGCCCACAGCGCCTCCCTGCGCTGCGACGTCGCGCGGCTGCTGAACCCGGCGTACGCGGCGGGCAGCGACTGCACGTTCGGGTTCCAGCCGCTGTACATCCTCGACAACTCGGCGACGTCCGGCTTCCCGGCGTCGGCGGCACTCGTCCGGGCCGCGCTGGTGAACTTCCCGAGCACGTACCCCGGCACGTCCCAGGGCCACCTGGCGCCGGGCAACCCCGGCTACCAGGGCGGGAGCGCGGGCCGGTCGTACCCGATCACCCGGCTGTTCTACGACACGGCGGCGCAGGCGACCCACCGCGCGACCGCGGAGCTGGCCTGCACGCAGCACTGGGGCCCGGGGTACGCGACGCGGCCGGACGGGCAGGTCAACGCCTGCGCGGTCTACCCGTTCGACACCACCTACGACGGCGCGACGCTGCCCGCTCCCGGCGTCGACCGGGGTCCGTCGTACGCCGTCCAGCCGGTGCTCGACAGCGACTACCAGGCACTTCTGGCGAGCATCGGGCAGTTCGTGGTGAACAACCACATCCTCGACGGGGACGGGTACTGGGTTTACCCGTACGCGTGACAAACTCGATCTCACGTTGCGGCGTTCCCGGACGTCTACAAGGTGTGATCGTGAAACCGTTCGAGCAAGTCGTGGCCGAGCACGGGCCGATGGTCCTCCGGGTCTGCCGGGCCGTGCTCGGCCCCGCCGACGCCGAAGACGCCTGGTCGGAGACCTTCCTGGCCGCCCTCAAGGCGTACCCCGATCTGCCCGCCGAGGCGAACGTCCAGGCATGGCTCGTCACGATCGCGCACCGCAAGGCCATCGACGTCACCCGCGCGCAGGCGCGCCACCCGCTGCCGGTGGGCGAGATCCCGGACCGGCCCGGCGGCACCGGCGTGCCGGACAGCGACCTGTGGGACGCGCTCGCGAAGCTGCCGGACAAGCAGCGCACCGCCGTCGCCTACCACTACCTGGCCGGGCTGCCCTACCGCGAAATCGCGGAGATCACCGGGGGCAGCACGGACGCCGCCCGCCGGGCGGCCGCCGACGGCGTCAAGACCCTGCGGGCCACCTACCCCTTGGAAGGAGCGCACTCATGATCGACATCATCCCGTCGCTTCCGGTGGCCTACGAAGTCCTGCCGGACCGCCTGCACGAACGGCTGACCACCGCCGCGGAGCGCGAGGGCCTGCTGGACGTCGCCTACCGCACGCTCGACACCCCGGTCGGTTCCCTGCTGCTGGCGGCGACCCCCCAAGGTCTGGTCAAGGTGGCCTTCGACCGCCAGGACCACGAAGCGGTACTGGCCGACCTCGCGTCGGCGATCAGCCCCCGGATCCTCCGGGCACCGGCCCGCCTCGACCTGGTGGTCCGCCAGCTGGACGAGTACTTCACCGGCGGCCGCCGAGCATTCGACGTCCCGCTGGACTTCCGCTTGGCGCGCGGGTTCCGCCTGTCGGTGCTGGAGCACCTGCCGGAGATCGCGTACGGCCACACGGAGAGCTACGCCCAGGTGGCAACGGCGGCGGGAAGCCCGAAGGCGGTCCGAGCGGTCGGCACGGCGTGCGCGCTCAACCCGCTGCCGGTGGTGGTCCCCTGCCACCGGGTAGTCCGTTCCGACGGCTCGTACGGCCAGTACGCGGGAGGCGAGGAAGCCAAGCGCACCCTGCTGACGATGGAAGCGGCCTGAGCTACCTCCTGGCCGTCGGCCGGCGGCTTGTAGCCGTGCCGAGGAGCGCGACGACCCACGCCTTTGAGCCCGACCCGCACGCTCCGATCCAGCGAGCTTTCCCCGGCCGGCGGAGCACCGCGAGCAGGGCGGCCACGCCCTGCTCGCCTCGGCCCCGCGAAGCCGACCACCGAAGGCCGGTGCGCGCCGCAGCCACGCCGGCCGAGCTGTTCACCCTCCGGCTGCCGGCGGCCACCACATCACCAGCACAGCAGCCGCCCTACCCGCACCCGGCACGCCAGTACCTGTCGCCGCCTACCAAGCCGCATCGCCCCCGCCCCCAGCATCTACCGCAACCACACCGCACCTCCACCTGCGTCCGGTACATGGCCGATTCGGCCCGATGTCCGCGCCGAGGCACACCCCCGACCCGGCGTCCGGAGTACCGGTAGCGGCAGCGTCGGCCCAGGAAATCTCCCCACCCCATCTCACGTTTCGCCCCTCCAGGGCGTCTACCCGGTATGAGCACTTACGAGAACCGCGTCGCCGCGGCCGATTGGGGCGCGGTGGCCGCCGAGGTCGATGACTACGGCTGCGCGCTCCTTCCCCCGCTGCTCACCCCGGCCGAGTGCGCGAAGCTCGTCGCGCTGTGGGACCAGCCGGAGCACTTCCGCGCGACGGTCAACCTGCGCCGCCACCGCTTCGGCGACAACGGCGACTACCACTACTTCGCCGAACCGTTCCCGGAGCCCGTGCAGCGACTGCGGCAAGCGCTCTACCCACGGCTGCTTCCGATCGCGCAGGACTGGTACACCCGGCTCGGCCGCGAGCCGGAATGGCCGTCCACTTTGGACGAGTGGCTGGCGGTCTGCCACGACGCCGGCCAGCGGCGGCCGACCCCGATCCTGTTGCGCTACGAGACAGGCGGCTGGAACGCGCTGCACCGCGACCTCTACGGCGACAAGGTGTTCCCCCTGCAGGTCGTGATCAACCTCAACGACCCGGGCACCGACCACACCGGCGGCGAGTTCCTGCTGGTCGAGCAGCGCCCCCGAGCGCAGTCGCGCGGCACCGCGACACTCATCCCGCAGGGCCACGGCCTGGTGTTCACCACCCGCGACCGCCCGGTCCGCTCGGCCCGCGGCTGGTCGGCGTCACCGGTGCGCCACGGCGTTTCGGCGGTCCGTTCAGGCCGGCGGCACACCCTGGGCCTGGTATTCCACGACGCGGCATGACCGACGCGGAACTCGAGGCGCTCGTGGGGTTGATCGGCCAGGCCCGGCACGTCGTGATCGGCACCGCGGCCGACCCGGTCTCGCGAGCCGACGGCGAGCGGATCGCCGCAGCGTGGGGCGGCCTGGTGCTGGCGACGGTGACGTGGCCGGAGTCAGCGGCGTCGTGGCTGCGCCAAGCCCGGCGGTTCGCGGCGCCGGAGCCGGACATCTGGATGGTCAGCGCCACCCCGGCCGGCTGGGCCGGCATGACACGGCGGCTGCGGATGTCGACGTCGTGGAGTCCCGGCAGGACGGTCGTCACGGCGGCCCTGGCGAACTTCCGGCTACCCGGCGTACGCGGCGCCTGGGCGGACGGCACAACTTGGGAGGACTGATGAAGCACACTCTGGTGGATTCCCCGATCGGCGAGCTCACCCTGGTCGGCGACGGCGACGTCGTGACCGGCCTGTATTTCCCGCACCACTGGACCCGGCCGGACCGGACGACGTTCGGCCCGCGCGACGACGACGCGTTCCCCGACACTGTCCGCCAGCTGAAGGAGTACTTCGCCGGGCAGCGCACGGAGTTCGCCGTGCCGATGCGCGCCGAAGGCTCTTCCTTCGACCGTGCGGTGTGGACAGAGCTGGCGACGATCCCGTACGGCTCGACCGCGACCTACGGCGACCTCGCGAATGCGGTCGGCGGACTGCCACACGAAGTCGGGGCAGCGGTCGGGCGGAACCCGTTGAGCATCCTGGTGGCGTGCCACCGCGTGGTCGGCAAGAACGGGAAGCTGACGGGCTACGCGGGCGGGTTGAAGCGCAAGCAGTTCCTGCTGGAGCTGGAGCGCCCGCCGGCATCGGAGCGCGGACAACTCTGGTGAGTCACACGCGGCTGAAGAGCATCGTGACACCTAGGCCCGTCATCGTCACGGCGATGACGACATCCAGAACGCGCCACGCCACGGGTCGCGCAAACACACCTGCCAGCTTCTTCGCACCGAAGCCGAGCGCGCTGAACCACACGGCACTGGCGACGCATGCGCCGAGCCCGAAAAGCCACCGTCCATCGCCATGGGCGACGGCGACCGAACCGAGCAGCAGGACGGTGTCGAGATAGACGTGCGGGTTGAGCCAGGTGAAGGCAACGCAGGCCAGCACGGCCTTCCGCAGCGGCGTCTGTTCGGCACCGACGGTCATGACGGAGGGCCGAAACGCCCGCCGCGCGGCAAGCACCCCATAGCCGAGCAGAAAAATCCCACCCCCGACGGCGATCACCCCGATCGCCGTCGGCCACTGCCGGATGACGGCCCCGATCCCGGTGACCCCCAGCCCGATCAGCACGAGGTCCGACCCAGCGCAGATGACGACCAGCGGGGTCACGGCGCCGCCCCGCAGTCCTTGCTGCAGGAGGAAGGCGTTCTGCGAGCCGATGGCGACGATGAGGGACAGGCCGGTCCCGAACCCGGCGAGGAGCAGTGGCAGCACCCCGCCACGGTATGACCGTCTTGCTGGATTACTCCAGCTAAAGATTCTTACGTAACATTAGCGTCCGTGATGTCAGATCTCCCGCTCGACCAGGTCAGAACCCTCCTGGCCGTAGTGGACGAGCAAAGCTTCGACGCAGCGGCGGCGGTGCTGCACGTGACGCCGTCCGCGGTCAGCCAGCGGGTGAAGGCTCTGGAGCAGCGCACGGGCCGCGTGCTCCTGCTCCGCACGAAGCCGGTCACGCTCACCGAGTCCGGCCAGGTATTGATCCGCTTCGCGCGCTCACTGGCACAGCTGGAATACGACGCGCTGGCCGAATTGGGCCTCCGCTCCGCGACCCGGACCCTGTCGATCGCGGTTAACGCCGACTCCCTCGCCACGTGGTTCCTCCCCAGCTTGGCCCGCCTCCCGGAATCCCTCGGAATCTGCTTCGACCTCCAACGCGAGGACCAGGACCACACGGCCGCGCTCCTGCGAGAGGGCCTGGTGATGGCGGCGGTAACGGCTTCACCCCAACCAGTCCAGGGCTGCACATCGGTCCGCTTGGGCCGCATGCGCTACCGGGCGATGGCGTCCCCCGCGTTCATCGCCCGCTGGCTGACCTCACCCTTGCCAACCTCCCTGCCGGCAGCACCAGTGATCATGTTCGACCGCAAGGACGACCTGCAGGATCGCTTCCTGCGCAGCCTGACACGCCGCCGAAACTTCACCCTGGTCCGCCACCACATCCCGGCATCAGAGTCATTCGTGGACGCGGTGGCAGCAGGAATGGGCTGGGGCATGGTCCCCGAGATCCAAGCGGCCCCCCGCGGCGACGCCCTGGTGGACCTGGCCCCAGACCGCCCGCTCGACGTACCGCTGCACTGGCAGCAGTGGAAGCTGGACTCCCCCGCCCTCGCGGCGGTCGCAACAGCAGTGGCCGAGGGCGCGAAGACCGCACTCCGCTAAGCCAGCGAGACCCCTCAAAACGACCAAATGCTGCAGTGCGAGCGGCCCAATCAGCACTCTCAACGGGCATGAGGATTCAAGTCCCCCCAGGGCCGTCTAGCTTGCCAGGGCCCGAGGGTGACTGCCGCGGCGTCTAGAACGCAACTGGCCCAACAAGTCTCCGATCCTAGTGGTCGGGTGTGCTGTTGAAGGGTATCCAGGCCATGAATGGCGGCGACGGTCAGAGCTTACTTGGGCAGAGATCGGATTCCAGTGACGCCACCATCATCCGATCTGACGGTCCGACAGTTTTGCCAATTGTAATTCAATTGATTTCATGAGCATCAGGCGGCCCGAATTACGGCCCTGGAATCCATCAGGACAAGCTGGGTCGGGAGACTGACTACACCCTTTGTGAATCCGTTCTTCTCTAACGTTTCAACACTGTTTGCAAGAACACCTGACGACTCGCGGTCAGCCAAGTAAATGGATAGCTGAAAACGACCCGGAGTACCTAAGTCGAATTCGCCGTTCCATATTCCATCCGACGAAACTTCGAGCTTCTGCTGAGGATACCAGTCGCCCGGATCGGCCGTGCGGACGATGAGCCAGAGGTCGCCGTCTTTTGGCAAATGATCTGCGCGTCCAGATATTTTCTGATTCTCGCCAATCAGTGTTGCGTTCTGATCAAGGCTCGAAATCGAGGCCGCCGGCTCCCGTAGCCATGCGATCCAGTCCCCGATCAGTGGAGTGGCAGCGAGAAGCAGCGCTGCGACAGAGACCACGAGACTCCACCGCGCGATCTTGTCAGTGCGCGACCAAGTACCTTGCTTCTTCATGCCCACCTACGATGCCGCTTGGAGGATTGCGTGAGGCTCAGACCAGAGGTCGCCAGTCGGCACCAAGGACGCACATGTATTCCAAGCTTTCACTTGAACGGACGAACGCTGACCCGTTGCCGGCTGCGCCGATCGGGCTAGCGGCTCGAGATCATGTGATCGAGCCTCGGAAGTCCTTGCTGAAGCATGACGCCAATTAGGTCACACGGACCCGAGAAAGACGTTGGCAACGGTCGGCCCGTTGCAGAAACAATGATCGTCAATGGTCTTCAGTTGTCGACGATGGCGAGTCGGCGTTGATAGAGGCACCTGGTAGACAAGGGCTAGTCCGAAGTCAGGTCGATTCAACGCGGCTTGGCCGGGAACTCTCCCACTCCACGCTCCACCAGATCGAAAGCCTGATCGATCACCTCGACCTGCTCCCGCCGAACCACCTCGGCATCATTGCCGGCCACAATCCGCCCCATGGCGTGTGCGAAGACCGTCGTGATCGCCGTGGTCAACAGTCCCGCCACCATCCGGGACCGGAACGCGTCCCCCGTCTCCGCGACGAACACCTCGGCGAACGCGTCCGCGATCTCCCGCTCCTGCTCGTACCACCGGGCCATCAGCGCGGGACTCGACGTCAGCACCCACCAGAACCCCGGCCCGCCCGCGATGGCCCCGGACAGCGGATGGCCGGAAGCCAAGAGCGCGTGCTGGTGCGCGCGCAGAGCAGCGCAAGCCGATACCCCCGCCGGCCGGGATCGGACCACCTCGGTCAGCTCCGCCAGCCGGTCCGCGTGGCGGTCCAGGAAGAGATCCTCCTTGCGCGGGAAGTAGTTGAACACCGTCATCTTCGACACGCCCGCCGCTTCGGCTATCTCCGCCACCGTCACCTCCTCGAAGCCTCGCTCGATGAACAGGCCCGAGGCCACGTTCGAAATCAGCTGGCGCGTGGCCCGCTTCTTCCGCTCGCGCAGTCCGTGATCCGCCATGAGCCGAGAGTATAGACCGAGCCCAAAGTTTGACTCGGTAAAAGTTTCGCGGCATCATCGGAGCCATGAACTGGGATGTGGTGATCTCCGGGGGCGGACCGGTCGGGCTGATGCTGGCCTGCGAACTCCGGCTCAAGGACGTGAACGTGCTCGTCGTCGAACGGCTCGCCGAGCCGGACCTGACGATCAAGGCCGGGTCGGTCAACCTGACGACCGCCGAGGCCTTCTACCGCCGTGGCCTGCTGCCCGCGGTGGATGCCGTGGTGCAGCAGAACTTCGACAAGATCCAGGAGTTCCTGAAATCGCGAGGCGCGGGCGGGGGCGGGCCGAAGCCCGCGATCCCCGTCGGGCACTTCGCCGGGATCATGGTCGCCTCGAGCGGCGTCCACTTCGACGATCCCGCCTTCCGCGACGTCGGGCCCGCGGCGAACGTCGTCGTGATCCAGCAGCAGGCCGTCGAGGCCGTCCTCGCCGAACGCGCCGCCGAGCTGGGCGTCGAGATCCGGCGGGGCGTCGAGGTGACCGGGTTCGATGCCGACGACGATGGCGTGACCGTGCGGTTCGGCGACGGGAGCGAAGAACACGCCGGCTGGCTCGTCGGGGCCGACGGGGGCCGCAGCTTCGTCCGCAAACACGCCGGGTTCGAGTTCCCCGGGACCGATCCCGCCGTCACCGGCCGGCAGGCGCTCGCCGAGCTCACCGGCACCGATGCCCTGCCCGGCGGCTGGCAGCACGGCAACGGCGGCCTCTACGTCCACGGGCCGATGCCCGGCCGGATGCTCACCGTCGAGTTCGACGGGCCGCCCGCGGACCGCGACGCCCCGGTCACCGCGCAGGAGCTCGAAGACAGCTTCCGGCGGGTCTCCGGCGCGGACGTCCGGGTGACCAAGGTGCACAGCGCGACGCGCTTCACCGACAACGCGCGGCAGGCGACCACCTACCGCAAGGGCCGCGTGCTCCTCGCGGGCGACGCCGCGCACGTCCACTCCCCCTTCGGCGGGCAGGGGCTCAACCTCGGCATCGGCGACGCCGTCAACCTCGGCTGGAAGCTCGCCGCGACCATCCACGGCTGGGCGCCCGACGGCCTGCTCGACACCTACACGACCGAACGGCACCCGATCGGCGAGTGGGTTCTCGAGTGGACGCGGGCGCAGGTCGCGCTGATGCGCAGCGACGTCCGGACCAAGGCGCTGCGCCAGGTCGTCACCGACCTGCTGCTCACCGACGACGGTGCGACGTACCTGGCCAAGAAGCTCTCCGGCGTCCTGCACCGGTACCCGATCGAGGGCGAGCACGACCTCACCGGCCGCGGTGCGCCCGACTTCGCGTTCGCCGACGGCACCCGGCTCGGCGAGCACCTCCAGGACGGCCGGGCGCTGCTGCTCGACCTGGCCGAGAACGCCGAGCTGCGCGAAACCGGGAGTGGCTGGGCCGGCCGCGTGACCACGCTGACGGCGAAGTGCGTCAGCGAGCCGTCGCTCACCGGTGTGCTGATCCGGCCGGACGGGCACATCGCCTGGGCCAGCGAGGGCGGCGCCACGACCGGGCTCGACGCTTCGCTGCGCCGCTGGTTCGGCAAACCCGCCTGACGCCGGGGGCGCGCCGGGAAGCCGGCGCGCCCCCTCGACCTCAGTAAGCGACGGCGAAGGCGTGGCTCATCGCGTCATAGTGCTTCACCGTCGAACCGGTCGCGTCGGGCAGAGCGCCCGACGCCATCTGAACAGCGCCCGTCGAGCCGCTCACCCAGTCGGTCTTGACGTAGAAATTGAACTTCGGCACGCAGCCGTTGCCCGTCGCCGCCGCGAAGCGGGTGTTCAGCGGGACCACGTAGTGGTGGACGTCGCGGCGGACCAGCGCCGTCACGCTCGACGAGGCGTCCGACTTGCACAGCGTGCCGTCGGCCTTCCACTGGTTGACGAACAGTGTCACCCGGGCGGTCATGCTGTTCACCGGGCAGCCGTCCTTCGGCTCGGGGTAGCACGCCATCAGCTCCATGTCGCCGAACACGCTGAGCCCGGTCACCGGCGCCATCTCGAAGACGTTCGAGGCCGGCTCGCGGACCGTCGAGGCTGCCGAACTGAGGCCGATGACGCGGCCGGGAGGCGTGTCGCCGTCGTCGGCCTGCGGCGGCGTGCCGGCGGTCGTGTTCGCGACGCTGGTGTCCGCGAACTTCAGCTCGCCGCTGACCAGGCTCACGGTCGAGTTGCCCAGCCCGAGGTTCGCGCTCCGCAGGTACGTCGTGCACGTGACGGTGCCCGCCGCGCCCGGGTGGACCAGGAACCGCGTCGTCACGCTGATGTCCCGCAGCGATGCGGGGGCGCTGGTGGCGCTCGCGATCAGGACGTTCTGCCCGAGCACCTCGTTCTTCGTCCAGCCGCTCGTGCTCGAACAGCGGACCTCGTTGTCGATCAGCGTCGTGTTCGACGCGTTGTTCGCGCGCAGTGTCGAGTAGACGTACGCGGTCTGGTTGGCCGTCATCGGCAGCTGCACCGAGCCGAGCGCGCCGACGTACTGGGTCTCGTGCGGCGAGGTCACCGTGCGCGGGGTGAAGGTCACCGCCGTCGCCGCATTGGCCGCCGGAGCGGCGCCGAGCAGCCCGGCGAACGTGGCCGCGCAGGCCACGGCCGCGGCGAAGATCCTGCGTTTCATCGAAGTCCCCTCAGCTGAAGTGGAATGATCAACGGGACCGATTCTGTCGGCCGGAGGCGCGGCGCGGACCGGTCAAGACCGGACGTTGACCGAAAGAGGACACCCGCCATGGCCGAGCTGTTCCCGCCGATCGAGCCGTACGACCAGGGGCTCCTCGACGTCGGCGACGGGCACCGGATCCATTGGGAGACCTCCGGCAACCCCGAGGGCAAGCCCGCGGTCGTGCTGCACGGCGGACCCGGTCAGGGCAGCGCGCCGGGCATGCGGCGGATGTTCGACCCCGCCCGCTACCGGGTCGTGCTCCTCGACCAGCGCGGCTGCGGCCGGAGCGTGCCGCACGCGACGACGTCGGTGCGCGACAACACGACCGAGCACCTCGTCGCCGACCTCGAACGGCTGCGCGAGCACCTCGGCATCGAGCGCTGGCTGGTGACCGGCGGCTCGTGGGGCACGACCCTGGCCCTGGTGTACGCCGAGCGCTTCCCCGAGCGGGTCTCGGAGATCGTGGTCAGCGCGATCAGCACCACGCGCCGGTCGGAGATCGACTGGCTCTACCGCGGCGTGCGCCGGTTCTTCCCCGAGGAATGGGCGCGGTTCACGCTGGGCGCCGACGACGACGTCGCGGCTTACGCCGAGCTGATGTCCTCCTCGGATCCGGCGGTCCGGGACCGCGCGGCGGCCGCGTGGCGCCGGTGGGAGGACGTCGTGCTGTCCCTCGAACCGGGCGCTCCCCCGGTCCAGGACGAACCGGTGGACGACGCCACGCTCGCGTTCGTCCGGCTCACGACGCACTACTACGCGCACGCCGGCTGGCTGGAGGAAGGCGCCGTGATCCGCGACGCGGGGCGCCTCGCCGGCATCCCCGGCGTGCTGATCCACGGGCGGCTCGACCTCAGCTGCCCGGTGACGACCGCGTGGGAACTGGCCGAAGCCTGGCCCGGTGCGGAGCTGCTGGTCGACGACCACTCCGGGCACCGGGCCAGTGACGTCAAGCGGGGCTGGAAGCTCGCGGCACTGGACCGCTTCGCGCGCTAGCCCTTCTGCTCCGCGGCCAGCGTCACCGCGACGTCGATGATCATGTCCTCCTGGCCGCCCACCAGCGCGAGTTCGCCGCAGCGGCGCAGGATCGCCTGCGCCGGGACGCCGTACCGCTCCGCCGCGCGCTCCGCGTGCAGCAGGAAGCTCGAGTACACCCCGGCCCAGCCCTGCACGATCGCGTTGCGGTCCATCTTCGGCCACCGGTTCAGGTACGGGCGGACGATCTCCTCGGCCCCGTCGAGCAGGGCGCCGACGTCGAGTCCGGTGTCGATGCCCAGGCGGTCGAACACCGCCGCGAGGACCTCCGTCGGCGAGTTGCCGGCGCCCGCGCCGAGCGCGCAGAGCGACCCGTCGATGTAGCGGACCCCGGCTTCGTACGCCAAAACGGAGTTCGCGACGCCGAGCGAGAGGTTCTGGTGGCCGTGGTAGCCGACCCACGCCGTGTCGCCGACTTCGGCCACCAGTGCATCGAACCGTTCACGGGCTTCGTGCATCAGCAGCGCGCCGGCCGAGTCCGTCACGTACGCCGCCTGGCAGCCCGCGTCGACCATGATCCGCGCCTGCTTCGCGAGGTCCTCCGGCGGCGTCCGGTGCGCCATCATCAGGAACCCGGCGGTCTCCATGCCCAGTTCGCGCGCCAAGCCGAAGTGCTGCGGCGAGACGTCGGCCTCGGTGCAGTGCGTCGCCACCCGGACCATTTCCGCACCGGCGTCGAAGGCGCGCTGGAGGTCCTCGGCCGTGCCGATGCCCGGCACGAGCAGCACGGCGATCTTCGCCTGCTTCGCCTCTTCACGGGCCGCGGCGATCAGCTTCAGCTCGTCGACCGCGGAGAAGCCGTAGGTGAACGACGAGCCGCCGAGGCCGTCGCCGTGGGTCACCTCGATCACCTCGACGCCGGCGCGGTCGAGCGCGCGCACGGTGTCGCGCACCTGCTGCTCGGTGAAGCGGTGGGCCATCGCGTGGCTGCCGTCGCGCAGCGTCGTGTCGACGATCCGGACGTCGTGGTTCAATTGCGGGCGCCCAGTGTCCATTGATTCGTTCGCAAGCTCACTCATGCCGGCACCTCCTGCTTCGCGCGGGCCATCAGCTCGCCGACGCGGGCGGCCGCGGCGGTCATGATGTCGAGGTTCCCGGCGTACTCCGGCAGGTAGTCGCCGTTGCCGCGGACCTCGAGGAAGATCCCGACCCGCGCGTTGCCGCCCCAGTCTTCGCGCGCGTCGTCGAACTGCGGGTCCGCGCGCAGCGTGTAACCGGGCACGTACTTGCCGACCTCGTCGACCATTTCGTGGATCGACTCGGTGATCGCGTCGCGGTCGGCGTCGAGCCCGATCGCGCAGAACACGGTGTCCCGCATGATCATCGGCGGCTCGACCGGGTTGAGGATGATGATCGCCTTGCCGCGCCCGGCGCCGCCGATCTCGGCGACCGCCTGCGACGTCGTGCGCGTGAACTCGTCGATGTTGGCCCGGGTCCCCGGGCCCGCGCCGCGCGAGGCCACCGACGCGACGATCTCCGCGTACGGCACCGGCGTCACGCGGGAAACCGCGTGGACCATGGGGATCGTGGCCTGGCCGCCGCAGGTGATCATCGAGACGTTCGGCGCGTCGAGGTGCGCGCCCAGGTTCACCGGCGGGCACACCATCGGGCCGAGGTGCGCCGGGGTCAGGTCGATCGCCTGGATGCCGGCTTCCTCGTACCGCGGGGCGTTGGCCGCGTGTGCCTTGGCCGACGTCGCCTCGAACACGAGCTCCGGCAGGGGGTCCTGCCGCAGCAGCCAGTCGACGCCCTCGGCGGACGCCGAGATCCCTTGCGCGCGGGCGCGCTCGAGCCCGTCGGACTCGACCACGCCGACCACGTAACCGACTTCGAGAACTTCACTGCGTCGCAGCTTCGCCAGCAAATCGGTGCCGATGTTGCCGGGGCCGACGATCGCCGCCATCACGGGAGCCATGTCCCCGACCGTTGCACCGCGTCGGTGGGCAGGACAGTCTTGCGTTCCGGCCAGTGGAACATCGACACTGGGGCCATGGCATTCGAAGTCGTGGCAGGCGCCGGTTCCCTGCAAAGCGAGACGGGCGTGCGGTTCCCCCACCGCTGGACTTCCGGCGGCGTCGGCGTGGACACCGAGTTCACCGGCGGCCACCTGCTGAACCTCGCCGCGGCGGGGTGCGTCCTCAACGACCTGTACCGCGAAGCGGAGCAGCTCGGCATCGAGCTCGCCGGGGCCCGGGTGACGGCCTCCGGCGGGTTCGACACGACGACGTGGACCTCCACCGGCATCGCCTACTCCGTCGAGCTCGACTCGCCGGCTCCGCCCGACGAGCTTTCGCGGCTGCTCGAGGTCGTCGACGCGGTCGCCGAGATCCCGCGTGCGCTCCGGGCCGGGGTTCCGGTGCGCCGCGCCCCCTGAACCACCGCCGCCGCGGCCAGTGCGACGACTCCCCCACCGGTCATGACGGCCGGCACGGAGACGGCGTCCACCACGAAACCGCCGGCCAGCGCACCGACGGAGATCGTCGCCTGGAAGGACGCGGTGAACAGGACGGTGGCCGCTTCGGGGGCGTCCGGCGCCTCGCGGGCGAACCAGGTCTGGGAGCAGACCGGGACCGCGCCGTAGGCGACGCCCCACACGATCAGCAGGGCGAGCGCGCCGAGCGGGCCGGCGTGGGGCAGGAGGATGGTGGCGGCCGCGATCAGGAGCGCCGCGGGGGCGAAGGTCAGCCGGCGCGCCCCGGCCAGGAAGGTGCCCGCGATCCCGGCGGCGCCGTAGGCCAGGAGATAGCCGCTGAGCACGCCCGGGCGGACCACGTCCCGCAGCAGCGGGGTGAGGTAGGTGTAGGTGCCGAAGTGGGCGAGCACGACCAGGAACGTCACCGCGAGTCCACTTCGGACACCACTCCTGGTCAGCAGTCCCTTCAGGACGGCCGGGCGCGTGACTTCCGTTGCGGGCAAAGACGGGGTGGCGATCCGGAGGGCGACGGCGGTGGCGAGACTCAGCAGGCCGAGCAGGAGGAAGGCCGTCCGCCAGCCGGCGAGCTGCCCGGCGAGGGTGGCGAGCGGCACGCCCAGGACCGAACCCAGCGGAACGGCGGAGAAGATCACGGCGGTCGCCCGGCCGGCGGCGGCCGTCCCGGCGAGCCGCGGCGCCAGGCCCGAGCCGATCGACCAGAAGCCGCCGATGACGAGCCCGACGAGGAACCGGGCGGCGAGCAGGATGCCGAAGGTGGGCGCGGCGGCGGCGAGCAGGCCGGCGGCCGCGAGCAGCAGCATGAGGACGACGAGCATGGCCCGCCGGTCGAACCGCCCGGTGGCGACGGTGACGACCGGCGCGGCGACGGCGGCGACGATGCCCGGGACGGTCATGGTCCAGCCGGCGGTGCCGGCCGAGACGCCGAAGCCGTCCGCGATCGGCGTCAGCAGGCCGATCGGCAGGATTTCGGTGGTGACGATGGCGAAGATCCCGACGGTCACGGCCGCGACGGCGGCCCATCGGCTGGGCGGGGGTGTGCTCATGACGCCCCAGTAGACCGTCGGCGGAGCGCGGTGGCTGGCAGGTTTGCGACAGCTCGGGGTCACGTCGGATTCCCGCCGGTTTGATCCACTCGCCTTCGGGGCAGATCCGGGGAGAGTTCCCGACGGAGGAGGTCCGATGGCCGAGCGGCGTTGGCATTTCATCCCGAGCACGGCTCCGCTGTGCTGGCTGAACCTGGGGGTGGGAGGGGTACTGCTGCTGTCGAGCATTCTCACCTTGGTGCGGACGGATTCGCCGGCCCCGGTGCTGTCGGTGATCGCGGGAGTGGCGGCGGTGGCGCTGATCGTCCTCGCGACGGTCGGCTTGGCGCGGCCGGGTCTCCGCGGCCGCTGAGCTCAGGGGCGTTCGCAGCGCTGGTTCTCGATGTCCCAGTTTCCGCCGCTGTCCAGGCAGCCGGTGAACTCGCGCTGTCCGTCGACCCAGGCCCGGTGGCCCGCGCAGACGTCGTATTTCCGTTCGTCACCGTCCCGGCACTGGTAGCCGAACCGTGGAGGCTGCCGGGTCGGTGTCTTGCGGACCGACGTCTTGGTGGCGGCGGGAGCCGTCACACTCGAGGTCGGGGGCACGGTGACGGTCACGACAGGCGTCGGCTCGATGGTGACCACGGTTTCGGTGGTGCTGGACGGGGCCGGGGCACGTGCGGGCGACGGTGAGGCGCCACACGCCGCCGTCGCCACGCCTGTGACGAGCAGCATTCCCCACAACCACGACTTCATCAGCACACCTTCGACGACTTCAGGGCCGTACCGTGGTTCCGTCGGGAGGACGCGGTGATGGTTACCGCGGCCGGGGCATTGTCGCCGGATCGCGATGTGCGCCCGTGCTCAGCGTGGGCGGCGCCGGGTCGTGGTGCGGCGCAGGGTCGTGGGCTTCTTCGCCGTCGTCGTCGGCGGGTGCGCCCGCGTCGGCGTGGTCGTGGTCGCCACCGGGGTCTCGGTGGCCGCCGGAGATTCGGCCGTCGGCGGTGAGTCCGTTGTGGACGGGACGTCGGTCGTGGACGGCGGGATCACCTGCCCGCTCCCCGATCCGCCGCCCGCGCACGCGCCGAGCAGCACGACCGTGCTCAGGACCAGGCCGCACCACCACGCTCGCACCGCCCGGACCCTAACAGCGCACCCCGCGCGAAACCGGCGAAACGCGGAAACCGGCCGGGTCCCGCGGCGGCGCCGGGGTCCCGCCGGCCGGTCCTACAGCTCCTGGTGGTCCGCGTGCTCCACCCGGGCCTCCCCCACCGGGCGCCCATCGCTCACCCGGAAGTCGTCCACGCCGTCCAGCACGAACGTCGGGGTTCCCGCCACCTGGTCCGCGCGGCAGTGGTGCACGTCCACATCCGCGGCGTCACGCACGACGAACGCCGGGCGCGTGTCCCGGGCTCCGAAGCGGACGTCCACATTGTCCAGGCTGATCCCGCGCGCGTGGCGGATGAAGAACCCGTACGCCGGGAGCGTGCCGAACATCGACGGCTCCGGGTAGGCGGTTTCCAGCCCCGGTGGGTTCTGGACCGCGTCGCCCGGGGTGAGGCCGCCCGCCAGGTGGTGGCGGATGGTGCTCAGCTTCAAGTCCTCGATCGGGTGGCCGGGGATCCCCGCGAAGCACGACGGATACCGCGGGTCCGCGTCGAACGTCGTCACGTCGCTGATGCTCACCCGGCGCAGGAACCCGACCGGGATACCCGCCGGGCCGCGCATGCGGGCACCCAGACGAAGGAACAGCGGCATCTGGACCTTGCGCATCGTCAGGTTGCTGATCGTCACGTCCTCCAGCCACCCGCCGTCGACCGTCTCCAGCGCCAGGCCCCGGCAGTACTCGAAGACCACGTTGGAGATCGCGATGTTGCGGAACCCGCCGTTGGCCTCCGTGCCGAACTTGACGCGGCCGGTGCGCCCGTACGACGACGTCCGATACGTGCCGTCGACCAGCGTGCCGAGGTCGTAGCCGCTGACGAAACAGTTGGTGATGGTCACGTTTTCCGTGTCGCGCACCCGGTTCAGCGCGTACGAGCTCTTCAGCACGATCGCGTCGTCGTTCGGCGAGTTCACCGTCGTGTTGGCGATCCGGACGTTCTTGCAGCAGTCGATGTTGATGCCGTCGCGGTTGGTGTCGATCACCAGGCCGTCGATGCGGAAGTTGTCGACGCCGGTCGGCAGGATGCCGAAGTGGCCGCCGTTGACGATCGTGATGTCGCGGATCGCGACGTTGCGGCACAGCTTGAGCGCGATCGCCTTGTTGCCGTTGAGCGGCGCCGACTCCGCGCTGCCGCCGGCGACGAGGCCCTTGCCGTCGATCTTGCCCGGCCCCTCGATGGTGACGTTCTCCAGGTTCTCGCCCCAGATCAGGCTGTTGTGCCAGTGGCTGTGCCCGAAGTCCTGGTACGGGTTGCCCGCGCCCGGCTCGGCCGGGTCGTAGCCCTTGCCGCCGGCCGGGGTGGCCGCGAGGATCGTCGCGTTCGCCGCCAGGTACAGCGCCACGGTGCTCTTGAGGTGGATCGAATAGCTCGCGTACTTCCCGGCCGGGAAGTACACGGTGCCGCCGCGGGTCGCGGCCGCGTCGATCGCGCGGTTGATCGCGGCGGTGTCGATGGTGCGCCCGTCGCCCTTCGCACCGAACTTCGTGACGTCGAAGAACCGGCCCGGCGCGCCGTCTTCCGCCGCGATCGCCGGAGATCCGATGAATGGCAGCGCGGCGCCCGCCGCAGCTCCCCAGGTGACCGCACGACGGCGGCTGAACGCTTCGCCCACGAAAGCTCCCTTTTCTCGCTACGGCGGAAACACTGCGCGGTGTTTCCGACGGCGGATCGGGAATGCGCGTCACCAGGCTAGGAGCAAATGATCGGATGAGTCAAGCTCGCCCCCGCCGGGGCGGGGGCGAGCTCGCTCTTCAGTCCAGCACCTCGCGAACGGTGCCGGCGGCCACGGTGAGCCGGCCTTCGCGCATGGCGAACCCGAGCCCCGGGCTCATCGCGACCGGCTGGCCGAGCTCCACCGTCAGCGAAGCCGCCTCACCCGGCCGGACCACCGGCACGCCCTCGGCGAGGGCGACCACCCCGACGACGTCGCTCGTGCGGAAGTGGAACTGCGGCCGGTAGTTCGCCGCGAACGGCGTCCGCCGGCCACCCTCGGCGGCCGACAGCACGTGGACGTCCGCGCGGAACCGCGTGTGCGGCCGGACGCTGCCCGGCAGGCAGACGACCTGCCCGCGCCGGACCTCGCCGCGCTTGACCCCGCGCAGCAGCACCGCGGCGTTGTCCCCCGCCTCGGCGCGCTCCATCGGCTTGCCGAAGGTCTCGAGCCCGGTGGCCACGCTCGTGACGGCCGGGCCGAGCCCGATCACCTCGACCGCGTCGCCGACCGCGAGGGTGCCCTGCTCCACCGCGCCGGTCACGACGGTGCCGCGGCCGGTGATGGTCAGGACGTTCTCGATCGGCATGAGGAACGGCAGGTCGAGCCGCCGGGGCGGGATCGGCACGTGCTCGTCGACGGCCTCGAGCAGGTCGAGGATCCGCTGCGTCCACAACGGGTCGCCGTCGAGCGCGCGCAGCCCGGACACGCGGACGACCGGCACGGCCTCGCCGTCGAACCCGTAGCGGGTCAGCAGCTCGCGGACCTCGAGCTCGACCAGGTCGAGCAGGTCCTCGTCGTCGGCGAGGTCGGCCTTGTTGAGCGCGACCACGAGGTGCTCGACGCCGATCCGGCGCGCCAGCACGACGTGCTCGCGCGTCTGCGGCATCGCGCCGTCCTGCGCCGAGACGACCAGGACGGCGCCGTCGAGCTGGGCCGCGCCGGTGATCATGTTCTTGACGTAGTCGGCGTGGCCCGGCATGTCGACGTGCGCGTAGTGCCGGGTCGGCGTCTCGTACTCGACGTGCGCGATGTTGATCGTGATGCCGCGCTCGATCTCCTCCGGCGCGCGGTCGATGCGGTCGAAGGCGACGTAGCGGTTGGCGCCGCCGCGCTCGGCCAGCACTTTCGTGATGGCCGCGGTGAGGGTGGTCTTGCCGTGGTCGACGTGACCCATCGTGCCGATGTTGAGGTGCGGCTTGGTGCGCACGTACTGCTGCTTGGTCATGGGATTTCCTGTACTGAGAGCGAAAGCGCGCGAAACCGGGCGAACGCGTCGACCCTTCCCCGGCGGTTCCGCGCTCACGACAGGGAATCGGGGAAGGGTCAGCTTCGAGCGCCGCTGTGCAGGATCGAAGACAGCCGTGCCGAAAGGGCGCTCGGCAGGGACACGCCTGCGAGCGTCGCGCTATCGGTCACGGGAAACATGATCCGCAGGGTGCCACGGAAAAGACGGTGGTGTCACCCGGTTTTCGCGGGTTGCCGTAACAACGCCGCCGTCACCGGCGACCTCTGGACGGGATCATCGGCCTGGCCTGGAGGGGGGACGCCCATGGACCACCGGAACCTCGCGGACGCGGCCGTCCGCGCCATCGCCGACCACTTCGGTGCCGTCCGCTCGGGAGTCCGGGTTTCGGAGGCGGCGTCGCGAACCGTGGCCGAGATCGTCTCGGTGGTCAGGTCGGTGTGCGGCGTCGGCTCGCCCGTTCTCGAGGACCTGCGGCGGAATCCGGCGAGCTGCGGTGTCCGCACCCACGCGGCGGCGCTGCTGCGGCGGGCGCTCGACGAGGACGGGAGCGCCGGGCCGGCGCTCGGCGAAGCACTCGGCCGCAGCGACGTCGCCTACTGAACCCGGCCGGTTCGCGGGCGCATCACGAGCGCCGCCACGTGGTACTCGCACGGCTCGTCGCCGCGGTTCGCGTAGGAATGCGTCACGTCGGCCGGGAAGTAGACCGAATCCCCCGCCGCCAGGACGTGCTCGGCCGAATCGACGCCCAGCCACAGCGTGCCCGACTCCACCGCGACGAATTCGTGGGAACCCGGCGCGTACGCGGGAAACTCGCCCGCGTCACACCCGGCGGGCAACGTCGTGCGGATCCACTCGAAGTTGACCCCCGGCACGACCGGCGTCAGCACCGTGCGGTGCCAGCCACCCGGCTCGGCGACGTGGTCCTGCTCGGCCGCGCGGCGGACGATCACCCGGTCCGTCTCCAGGTCGGCCAGCAGGCGCGACGACGACCACCCCAGGCCGTCGGCGATCCGGGACAGCACGACCACCGTCGGGGTCTTCTCGCCGCGCTCGATGGCCGACAGCATGCTGACGCTCACCCCGGCTTCCCGGGCCAGCGCGCTCAACGCCAGGCCGCGGCCGGTCCGCAAGGCGTGCAGGCGGCGGCCCAGGCTCACCGGATCGATCATTCCTCTATAATAGCAGCCATGTCCACTATAGCGGAAATGCGGCCGGCGACCGAGGCGGACGCCGAAGGCATCGCGGCCGTCTTCGCGCCGTACGTCACCGACTCGGTCGTCACCTTCGAGACCACCCCACCGACCCCGGACCAGTGGCGCGCGAAGATCCGCGAGGGCGACCTGCCGTTCCTCGTCCTGGCCGGGGCGGGCATCGACGGCTACGCACTCGCCGCGCCCTGGCGGCCGAAACCCGCCTACCGGCACACCGTCGAGACGACCATCTACCTCGCGCCCGAAGCCACCGGCCGCGGCCACGGCCGGCGCCTGCTGGACGAGCTGCTCGAGCGGTGCGCCAAGGCGGGCGCCCAGCAGGCGATCGCCGTGGTCGTCGACTCCGGCAGCCCGGCGTCGCGGAACCTGCACCGCGCGGCCGGGTTCACCGACGCGGGCGTGCTGCGGCGCGTCGGGTTCAAACACGGCCGGTGGCTCGACACCCTCCTGATGCAGCGCGAGCTCGGCTGACCGTCGGGCAGGATGCGCGCATGGACACCGAAGCCGACCTGCTCGAAGCGGCCCGGCGCGAGGACCGCGGCGCGTTCGACCGGCTCGTGCGGCCCTACCGGAGCGAGCTGCGCGCCCACTGCTACCGGCTGCTCGGCGCCCTGCACGACGCCGAAGACGCGCTGCAGGAGGCGCTGCTCGGTGCCTGGCGCGGGCTGGCCGGGTTCGAGGGGCGCAGCTCGGTGCGCGCGTGGCTCTACCGGATCGCCACGAACGCCTGCCTGCGGATGATCAAGCAGCGGCCGCAACGCCTGCTGCCGCGCGACCACCACCCGGCGGCGAAGCCCGGTGACGCGCTCGCCGGCCCGGTCGACGGCGAGGCGTTCGTCGAGCCCTACCCCGGGGACGACTGGGACCCGCAGCGCCGCTTCGAGCTCCGCGAAAGCGTCGAGCTGGCGTTCGTCGCCGCACTGCAGCACCTCCCCGGCACCCAGCGGGCAGTGCTGATCCTGCGCGAGGTGCTCGCGTTCTCCGCCGCGGAGGTCGCCGAGGTGCTCGACACGTCGGTCGCTTCGGTGAACAGCGCGCTGCAGCGGGCCCGCAAGACCCTCGACCAGCGAACGCCGTCGCGAAGCCAGCAGGCGACGCTGCGCAGTCTCGGCGACGACGCGGAACGCGCGCTGGTGGCGGCTTTCGTCGCGGCGTGGGAGCGCGCGGACGTCCCGGCGCTGCTCGACCTGCTCGCCGAGGACGCCCGCTTCACGATGCCGCCGCTGCCCGCCTGGTTCGACGGCCGCGACGACGTCGCCCGCTTCCTGTCCGGCAGCGTGTTCGCCACGCCGTGGCGGCTCGTGCCGGTCCGGGCCAGCGGCCAGCTCGCGTTCGCGTGCTACCAGCGCCACCCGGACGGCGTCTTCCGCATCGGCTGCGTGAACGTGCTGACGCTGCGCGACGACCGGATCGCCGAGATCACCGGCTTCCTCGACCCCGCGATGTACGCGGGCTTCGCGCTGCCGGCCGAACTCCCCTAGTTCGTCCAGCGCCGCAGTTTCTCGGGGTTGCGGACGACCCAGATGTGCCGGATCCGGTCACCCGCGACCTCGAACGCGAACACCGTCACGACGACGCCGTCCTGCCGGGCGACCAGACCGGGCCGGCCGTTGACCGTGCGCTCCAGGAACGTCATGGTGCCGGGCCTGCGGCCGGCGAGCTCGATCCAGGCGCGCGCGACCCGCTCGCCGCCTTCGATGGGGTGCAGGAAGGTGGCGGCGAGGCCGCCGCCGTCGGCGGTCGCCGTGGCGCCCGGATCGAGGAGGCCGATCAGGGCGTCGATGTCCTTCGCCTCCCACGCCCGCTTGAACTCCCGGACGATCCCCGCCTGCCGGGCCGCCGGAGTCGGCAGACCCTGCGACGCGCGAACGCGGCGGCGGGCCGAAGAGGCCAGCTGGCGGCACGCCGCCTGCGTCCGCCCGACGATCTCGGCGACTTCGGCGAAGGAGTGGCAGAAGACGTCGTGCAGGATGAACGCGACGCGCTCGGCCGGCGTCATCGACTCGAGCACGACCAGGAACGCCATGCTCACCGACTCGTCCAGCGTGACCCGGTCGGCCGGATCGCCGGCCGGGCTCTCGGGCACCGGCTCGGGGATCCATTCGCCCACGTAGGTCTCGCGGCGTGCGCGCGCCGAGCCGAGCAGGTTGAGGCAGATGCGGCCGGTGACCGTCGTCAGCCAGGCCCCCGGGGACTCGATGGCGTCCCGCTGCGGCCGGGACAGCGCGAACCACCGGGCATAGGCCTCCTGCACGGCGTCCTCGGCCTCGGCCAGGGAGCCCAGGAGCCGGTAGGCGAGGTTGATCAACCGGCGCCGCTCGCCCATGAGCGCGTCCATCGTGCTCCCTTCGTCGTCACCCCGTACGACAAGACAGCGGCCCCGGATGTGAGGCCTCACATTCCGGGTGGCTGCGTTGTCGTACCCGGGGAAACCGATCCGACCACGCCAGGAGCCGCCATGACCACCCCGTTGCCGATCACCTCGTTCGCCGACCCCGTGCCCGCCCAGCGCCTGGAGCGGGCGGCCGCGGCGCTGACCGCCCACGGGTTCGCCGTGGAGATCCTCGACGACGCCGCGGCCGCGCGGGCCCGCGTCCGCGAGCTGATCCCGGCCGGGGCCGGCGTGTTCACCGGGGCCAGCGAGACCCTGCGCCTGTCGGGCATCGACGCGGACATCAACGACGGCGAGCGGTACCGGGCGGTGAAACCACTCGTCCTGGCGATCGACCGCGCGACGGGCGCCGACGAGATCCGGCGGCTGCTCGCGAGCCCCGACGTCGTGGTGGGCAGCGTCGCGGCGGTCACCGAAACCGGCTCCCTCGTGGCCGCTTCGGGCAGCGGGAGCCAGCTGCCCGCCTATGCGGGCGGCGCCGGCCGGGCGATCTGGGTGGTCGGGGCGCAGAAAGTGGTGCCCGACCTGGAGACTGCGCTGCGCCGCGTCGACGAGCACTGCCTGCCCCGGGAAAGCGCCCGCACGCAGGAGGTCCACGGGTGGCCCAGCGCGGTCAACCGGGTCCTCGTGCTCACCGCGGAACCCCGGCCGGGGCGGGCGACGGTGCTGCTGCTGCGCGAAGCCATCGGGTTCTGAACGTCAGCGCGACTTCGCCCGCAGGTGGAGCCGCTCCCCCTGCTTCCCGAACAGGCTGAGGATCTCCGCCGGCCGACCGCCGACCGCGCCGAACCAGTGCGGCAGCCTCGTGTCGAACTCCGCCGCCTCGCCCGGGCCCAGGGTCATGTCGCGGTCGGCCAGGACCAGCCTCAGCCGGCCCGACAGGACGTACAGCCACTCGTAGCCCTCGTGGACCTGGGGGTCGGGCTCGCCCGTCTCCGGTTCCAGGACCATCTTGAACGCCTGGGGCGCGCCGGGCTGGCGGGTCAGCGGCAGGACCGTCATCGTGGCGCCGTTGTGGCGCGGGATGCGGCGCGCCGTGAGCCGGACGCGGGGGTCGCCGACCTCCGGCGCGCCCACCAGTTCGTCGAGGGGTACCTGGTGGGCCTGCGCGATCGGCAGCAGCAGCTCGAGGCTCGGCTTGCGCTGGCCGGACTCCAGCCGCGACAGCGTGCTCTTCGAGATGCCCGTCGCCGCCGAGAGGTCGGCCAGCGTGACCCGCCGCTGCGTGCGGACCCGCTTGAGCCGGGGGCCGACCTCGGCCAGGGCCTGGGTGATGGCGTCCGTCATGCCCCCAGCAAACGCCCTTGTCCCGGAAACGGCAACATTTGTTGTCGGAATCGCGATGCCGGGTTCAAGGTGGCGGCATGACCGAAAACAGCTATGACGTCCTGGTGGTGGGTGGCGGTGCCGCGGGCCTGAACGCCGCCCTGATGCTCGGCCGCGCGCGGCGGCGCGTCGTGGTCGTCGACGGCGGTTCGCCCCGCAACGCCCCCGCCGAGCACATGCACGGCTTCCTCTCCCGCGACGGCCTGCCGCCGGCCGAACTGCTCAAGATCGGCCGCGAAGAGCTCGCCGGCTACGGGGTCGAGATCCTCGAAGACCGGGTGAGCGGGCTCGAACCCGGTTTCACCGCCCGGCTCGCGAGCGGCCGGGAGCTGACCGCCCGGCGCGTCCTGGTCGCGACCGGCGTCCACGACGACCTGCCGGCCATCCCGGGCCTGCGCGAAAGCTGGGGCACCGACGTGGTGACCTGCCCGTACTGCCACGGCTACGAGGTCCGGGACCAGCCGCTCGGCGTGCTCGGCACCGAACCCGCGAGCGTCGAGCACGCGCTGCTGGTGCGCCAGTGGTCACCGGACGTCGTGTACTTCGCGCACACCGCACCACCGTCCGAAGAGGACCGTGAGCGGCTCGACGCGCGGGGCATCGAGATCGTCGACGGGACCGTCACCGCCCTGCGGCGGGAAGACGGCCGCCTCACCGGGGTCGAACTCGGCGCGCGGTTCGTGCCCCGGGCGGCGCTGTTCCTTCGCACCTCGACCGTCCCGCACGACGAACTGCTGCGCGGACTCGGCTACGAAGAAGGCGCCACCGACCCGATGGGCAAGACGAACGTGCCGGGCGTGTGGGCGGCCGGGAACGTCGTCGACGCGCGGGCGACCGTGATCATCGCCGCCGCCCAGGGCGCGGCCGCCGCCGGCGCGCTGAACCACGACCTCGTGACCGAGGACGTCCGGCGGGCGGTCGACGCGTTCGGCGGCTTCACCCCGGCGGCCGAACGCGCGGCCGCGGCGGCGCGCTGACGTCCTGGCGTTCGGCGAGCGGCCGTGCCAGGCTCGGCGGATGCGCCCGACGCTGTACGAATTCGCCGGCGGCGACCCCGCGTTCCGCGCGCTGGCCGCCGCCCACCACGAGCGCTGCCTGGCCGACCCCGAGCTGAACCACCCGTTCTCGCACCCGGGGCAGCACCCGCAGCACGTCGACCGGCTGGCCCGGTACTGGGCCGAGGTCATGGGCGGCCCGCCGCGGTTCTCCACGGAGTGCAGCGACCACTCGGCGATGCTGCGGCTGCACGCCGGCAACGGCGACATGAGCGACCTCGGCCGCCGGTTCGTCGAGTGCTTCGTGCGGGCCGCGGACGACGCCGGCCTGCCCGCCGATCCGGAGTTCCGCGGCGCGCTGCGGTCCTACATGGAGTGGGCGGTCGCCGAGGTCCTCACCTACCCGGGACCGGCCGACGACGTCCCCGCCGGGCTCGCGATGCCGCACTGGTCCTGGAACGGGTTGCAGCCGGTGTAACGCCCGGGGCGCCCGCCGCGTCTTGTGGGCAACGACCGGCTGTGGAGGTCCGTCGCAGAGCCGGTCCGGGCGCGTTTCCCCCACCTGCCCGGGCCGGCTCGCCCACGGCGTCCGAAACCCGCCTGCACCGCACCCGCGGGCGGGCCAGAGTGGACGCCATGCTCATCCCCCGTTTCCTGCTCGCGAGCAAGGGCTTCGAGCACCACCTCCGCGCGGTGGCGCCCGACGGCTGGGCCGCGCCGACCCCGTGCACCGACTGGGACGTGCGGGCGCTGGCGAACCACATGACCCGGGGAAACCTCAACTACATCGGGCTCCTGCGCGGGGGCACACGCGAGGAGTTCCTGGCCGCCCGCGACGCCGACGCGCTCGGGGACGACCCGGTCACGGCGTTCACCGCATCGGTCCGGGCCTGCGCGGCGGCCTTCGCCGAGGAAGGCGCGCTGGACCGGGTCGTCGACTACCCGCTGGGCCGGCTCACCGGACGACGGGCCCTGGCCGTGCGCACGACGGACAGCACGGTGCACACCTGGGACCTGGCCCGCGCTCTCGGTGCCGACGACACCCTCGACCCCGGTCTCGTCGCGTGGATCGACGAAAGCCACGACGACATCTTCGCGGGGCTGGCCCTGAGCCCCCAGGTCTTCGCCGAGCCACCGCCCGGTGCGCCCGGCGCGTCCCGGCAGGACCGGATGCTCACGCGGTTCGGCCGCGACCCTCGCTGAGCCCGCAGCCCAGCCGCCCGGCCAGCTCGGCCAGCGCCCGCCCCAGCGGGAGGTCGACCCGCACCGAGGCGTAGCGGTCGCCGCGGGTCTCCCCGTGGTTGACGATCACCACCGGCTTGCCCGCGGCCGCCGCGTGGCGGACGAAGCGGAGCCCGGACATCACTGTCAGGGAGGACCCCAGCACGAGCAGCGCGGCGGCCTCGTCGACCAGGCGGTAGCACTGCTCGACGCGGGGCCGCGGCACGTTCTCGCCGAAGAACACCACGTCCGGCTTGAGCACGCCGGCGCACTCCGCGCACGGCACCGGGGTGAACCGGCGCACGACGTCCTCGGGCAGCTCGACGTCGCCGTCCGGGTTGATCCGGGTGGCCGCGCCCTCGAAGTCCGGGTTCGCCACCCGCAGCCGCCGGTCCAGCTCGGCGCGCGGGCTCGTGCTCCGGCAGTCCAGGCAGATCACGCGGTCCAGGCTGCCGTGCAGTTCGACGGCGTCCGCGGTGCCGGCCGCCTGGTGCAGGCCGTCGACGTTCTGCGTGATGACGCCGCCGAAGTACCCGCCGTCGCACAGGGCGGCGACCGCGCGGTGGCCGTCGTTGGGGTCGGCGCGGGCGATGGTGCGCCAGCCGAGGTGGCTGCGCGCCCAGTAGCGCTGCCGGCCGTCGGCGCTGGTGACGAACTCGTCGTAGGTCATCGGCGTGTGCCGGCGCAGGCTGCCGGTCTCGCCGCGGTAGTCGGGGATCCCGGATTCGGTGGACAGCCCGGCCCCGCTGAGCACGGCGACCCGGCCGCGCGCGACGACGCCGGCCAGCTCGTCGAGACTCGAGGTCCGCGGCAGCGGCGCGTCCGGGGACGTCCAGGTCAGGGTGGGGCGGGTCCGCACCCGTCCAGGGTACGTGGGCCGGGCAGCTGCTTCTCGAACCAGTGATCGGCGTAGTGCTCGTCGTTGAACGGCGCGACCTCGCGGTACCCCGCCGCGCGGTACAGGCCGATCGCTTCGCCGAGCGCGCGGTTCGTCTCCAGCCGCAGCGCGCGGACGCCCAGGCCGGCCGCGTGCGCCTCCAGCTCGGCCAGCAGCCGGCGGCCCAGCCCGAGACCGCGCGCTGACGGCGTCACCCACATCCGCTTGACCTCGGCCGGCGCGTCGCCGTGGAGCTTCAGCGCGCCGCAGCCGACCGGCTCGCCGTGCAGCGTGGCCACCAGCAGGACCCCGGCCGGCGGGGTCATCTCCTCGTCCGCCGCGGAGATGCTGAGCCCGGGGTCGAACCCGCCGTCGAAGCGCCGGGCCAGTTCGGCGAAGTAGGCGCGCAGGCAGAACCGGGCCTTCGCGTGCCCGGGCGGGCACGGCGCGACGTCCACGGCCGAGGCCGTGAGGAGCCGCTCGACCTCGGCCATCGCGGTGACGAGCCGGGTGCGCTGCCCGCCGGACAGCGGGGCGAGGAGCGCGGCGGCCGCGTCGTCGGAGAGCCGGTCGAGCGCGGCGCGTTCGGCCTGCCCGGCCGCCGTCAGCCGGGCGGTCCGGACGCGGCCGTCCGCGGCGCTCGGCTCGACGCGCACGAGGCCGTCCCGTTCCAGCCCGCGCAGCAGCCGGCTCAGGTAGCCGGAGTCGAGGTCGAGCCGCTCCCGCAGCTCGCGGACGTCGCGCCCGGTGGCCCCGATCTCCCACAGCACCCGCGCCTCGCCCAGTGGGCGGGCCCGGGCGAGGAAGGCGTCGTCGAGCGCGCCGATCCGCTGGGTGACCGTCCGGTTGAACCGCCGGACGCCGTCGACCAGGTCGGGGTCCATTACCTGACTATAGTCAGCGAAACCGCTGTAACGCGCTGCCATCCGGGGCAGACTTCCCGGTGTCTGCAGAGGGAAACGCGTGAGCCGCCAGTTCGGGCCGTACCGTGTCGAGTCGCTCATCGCCCGGGGTGGCATGGGCGAAGTCCACCGCGCCTACGACACGCGCCACGACCGCGTCGTGGCGCTGAAGCTGCTCGCGCCGGACTTCGCGGCCGACCACGAGTTCCAGGAGCGGTTCCGGCGGGAGGCCCACGCGGTGGCGCGCCTGCGCGAGCCGCACGTGATCCCGATCCACGCCTACGGCGAGATCGACGGGCGCCTCTACCTCTACATGCGCCTGGTCGACGGCGACGACCTCGGCACCCGGCTGGCCGCGGGCGGGGCGCCGGCCCCGGCCGAGGCGGTCGGCATCGTCGGGCAGGTCGCCCAGGCACTGGCGGCCGCGCACGCCGAAGGCCTGGTGCACCGGGACGTCAAGCCGTCGAACGTGCTGGTCGGCGCGACCGGGTTCGCCTACCTCGTGGACTTCGGCATCGCCCGCGCGGCCGGGCCCGGCACCGAGCTGACCGCCACCGGCGGCGCTGTCGGGACGCTCGACTACATGGCGCCCGAGCGCTTCGCGGACGCGCCGGCCGACCACCGCGTCGACGTCTATTCGCTCGCCTGCGTGCTGCACCAGTGCCTGACCGGCAGCAAGCCGTTCGCGGCGACGACGGCCGCGTCGCTGATCGGCGCGCACCTGTACCAGCCGCCCCCGCGCCCGAGCACGCTGCGGCCCGGGCTGCCCGCGGCGTTCGACGCCGTGATCGCGCGGGGCATGGCCAAGAACCCCGCGGAGCGCTTCGGCAGCGTCACCGAGCTGGCGGACGCCGCCCGGGCCGCGCTCGGCGGCACGAGCCCGGTCCACGCCGCCGCTCCCCCGACCCGGCAGGCCACCCGGCCGGCTCCGGCCGCGACGCAGGTGCGGCAGCGGGCTTCGAAGGCGCCCTGGCTGGTCGCCGGCGTGGCGCTGCTCGCGCTCGTGGCCGTCATCGGGTGGTTCACGGTCCTCGAACCCTCGTCGCGGGCCCAGCCGGTACCCGGCCCCGCCACGGGGACGTCGTCCTCCGCCCCCGCCGCGCCGCCCGTGACCGCACCGCCGGTCACGACCACGGAGGTCAGCGTCCGGACCTCCGTCGCCACCAGCGTCGCGAGCGGCGCCGACCTCGGCCTGGCGATCGCGATGAGCACACCGGCGTGCGACGGCTCGTTCGTCGTCGTGCTCGGCTCCGCGATCACCCCGGCCCGCTACCGCGCCGACGTCCAGCGGTTCCTCGACGCGCACCCGGGCGCGAAGTACCTGCACACGCCGACCACCGGCTGCGGCTCGCTGCGGCAGCAGGTGAACGGCGCCGACGTGTACGCCGTCTTCGACGGGCCGTTCGCCTCCCGGGAGTCCGCGTGCGCGCGGCGCAGCGGGAGCGCGTACGTCAAGCGGCTCGACAACACGACGTCGCCGTCGCAGGTCGTCAGCTGCTGAGCGCGTTCCAGACGGAGTCGGCGTCCACAAAGGACTGCAGCAGGGCGGTCAGCCGGGGGTCGCCGCGCCCGTTCAGCGCGTCGGAGGCGATCCGGCGGGCGACGCCGGCGAGGAAGTCGGCGACCTGCACGCGGGCGTCGGACCGCGAGTCCACGAACCGGACGCCGGCCAGCCGGTGCCCGAGCGTGACCTTCAGCTGGAGCACGCGTTCACCGGTCAGGGCGAGCTGTTCGTCGTGGACCAGGGCGACCGGGGTGCCGTCCGCGCTGAAGTGCCGGACGGTGTGGATCACCGCGGGCACCAGCGGATCCAGCACCGGGACCAGGCCGGGATCGGTCGCCAGGCGGGCGCGGTAGGCGGCCACGCGGTCGGCGCCCTGGCTCAGCAGGGCCATGATTTCGCCGGCTTCGCCCGGGCCGGCGAGCTCACTCACGAGGGCGAAGAACTCCTCCGGCGACGTCGTCACGCCGCGTCGCTGCCTGAGGCGCAGCACGCTGGTGAACGCGGCGAGGAAGGACGCCCAGCGGTCGGGGCCGAAGGCGGTGGGGCCGGCGCGGTGGAGGGTGCGCGCCATGGCGTCGGTGCCGTGCTCGGCCAGCAGCGTGACCGCGGCCCGCACGGCGAAGAACGTCTTGTCGGTCAGGTGGACGTGCCCGTGGCCGGCGAGGGGGCCGGCGGGGTCGAGCAGCCACTCGAGCACCGGGCGGTGCTTGCCGCGCAGCAGGTGGTTGGCCTTGTACTCCTCGGCGGGCGAGCCGATGCGGGCGCGGATCTCGCTCACGCAGGCTCGTGCGGCCTCGGGTGTCAGCCGGACCCCGGCGTGGGCGAAGACGTCCGTCTCGCCGCCGACGAGGTTTTCGCCCTCCGAACCCGACTCGTCGCAGGCGATCTCGACCGGGCTCACCGGTCCGATGGTGCCAGACGGGCCGCTCGGCGGCGACCGATTACCGGATGCGGCGTCCGTCCACGGTGAACCGGCGGAGCAGCGAGAACGCCTGGGGTGACGGCCCGTGGTCCCGGAGGTACTGCAACCGCGCCAGGGCCGGCCCGACGCCGGGGCCACCCACCGCGGAGCGGTGGACGGCTGCGGCGTCGGCGCGAACCAGTCGCGGCGGCGCAGCAGGAACCGCCCGTGGGCGCTGCGGTAGACGAACTCGTGGAGGCTGCGGCAGTCCCGCCACCCGGAGACGTTGACGACCACCTCGGTCCCCGGCGGAGGTGGCGAGGACCGCGTGCCCCGAGCCCGCACCCAGCCGCCGGACGAAGCCGGGCGCGGCTTCGGCGAGCCGCGCGACGGCGTCGAACGCGTTCGCGAACCCGGTCCTCGCCGGGTCGTCGAGCGGCGCGCGCGGGACCGCGACGTTCACCTGCGCCAGCTCGGCCACCGGGTCGGCGTAGGCCCGGTGCAGCCCGGCGGGACCACCAAGTCCTCTGTGGACGGTCGAGGACCATCGCGACCGCTCTGCTCCTAGGCCAGCGTGATCTTGCCGTTCGCGACGGTGACGTTCTTCTTCTCCAGCGCCCGCGACGCCGGGCCGTGCGCGACCGAGCCGTCGGCGATCTTGAACTTGCTGCCGTGGCACGGGCAGTTGATGGTGCCGTCCGCGACGGCGTCGACCGTGCAGCCCTGGTGGGTGCAGATCGCCGAGAAGGCCGCGAACGTCCCCGCCGCCGGCTGGGTCACCACCACCTGCTTGTCCGCGAACACCTTGCCGCCGCCGACCGGGACGTCGCCGGTCGCGCCCAGCTCGGTCCCGCCGGGCGCCGCGGGCTGCTGCGGCGCGGCGGAAGACGAGCCGGAACTACCGCCGTAGGTGCTGCAGCCCGCCACCAGCCCGGCGCCGACCGCCGCGAGCGCCGTCCGGCGGGCGACCACCGGATCCGTGTCGTCGTTGCGCATGATCGTCCCCCTAGAAGGTCAAGCCCGATTGGGTGAAGAACCACAGCGACGCGCTCAGCCAGAGCCCGACGAGCCCGGTGAACACGAGACCACCGAGGACCGGGAGCGACCAGCCGGGCGCACCTTCCTTGCGCAGCAGCAGCATCTTCGCGACGAACGCGCCGTAGAAGAAGCAGCCCAGCAGCGAGTGCAGGAGCACCCGCGTGTCGAACGACTGGAACCCCAGCGCGTAGAGGCAGTGCAGCGCCACCGGGATCGACACGAGGAACGCCAGCCGCCCCGACCAGCGGTGTACCGGCGAAACCCACGCCGGTGCGGTCCGGCCGAGCTTGCCGTACATCGCCAGCGCCGAGAGCAGCTGGACGACGGCCAGCACGACGACGACCGTCGCGAGCCACGCCTTCACCGACTGCGGGCTGGAGAAGCCCGCGACGTTCACCGCGACGCCGGTCGGCGTGTGCAGGCTGCCGTAGACGCCGAGCACCACCGAGACGACGGCGCCGACGGCGAGCGGCACGAGGAGCGCGGCCGCGGCGCGGTTGCCCGCCGTGGTCATCAGAAGTCACCGTTCCCGGCCAGGCCGCTGACCGCCTCGGCGGTCACGGACGCGCCGTCGACGGTCGCGGTGCTCGCCGCCGGGTCGAGTGCGGGAGCCGACGTCGGGTCCTCGTCCGTCGTCAGGATGCCGACCTGGCTGCCGTCGGGCTGCACGATCCAGCCGACTTTGGCCGTCTTGCCCTTCACCTTCGGCGTCGCGCGGTAGAGCCCCGCGGGCTTCTTCGCCGTGGGTGCGGTGAACTGCCAGGTCTTGCCGGCCGCCGTCACCGTCCCGGTGACCGACGTGGCGTCGAAGGTGCCCGCGAGGCTGGCGTTCTTGGCCCCCTTGAGGTCCAGCTTCCCGCCGACCGTCACGCCCTGCAGCCACGCTTCGACCTTCTTGCCGTCGCAGAGGTACGCGATCGCGTGGCCGTCGCGCACCGACACCGCGACGGACGCACCGCCGCCGGTGACCCGTCCCGCGTAGTCCGCCCGCGCGGGCGCGTCCGCCTTCGGTGCTTCGGAAGTCGTCGCCTGGGGAGGCGGCGCCGCCGTGGTGCTCGTGACGCTCGCCGCGCCGGCGGTCCCGGCGACCGGTGCGACGCCGGTCCCGGTCACCGCGGTGACGATCCCGATCCCGCCGGCGAGCACGACGCCGGCGAGCAATGTGAACAACGGCCCCGGATGTTTCATGGTCTTCCCCGCATTCCCCTAACCCACCACCTACCCCTGACACGGAGGTCGGGGCGAAACGGCTCAACGCTACGCGCGGAAAAGAGGTATCGCTTAGCCCTTGCAACTGGGTGGATCGTGGTTGACTGGCGGCATGCTGCCCTGGGACGGCGACCTCGCCGGCCGGCTCGACCGGCACACCGTGGAATCCGCGCTGCTGCGGGACAACCCGCTCGGCGACCCGCACGAGCGGCCGTTGTGGGTGTACGTCCCCCCGGGCTACGACGACGGCGACGAGCGCTATCCGGTGGTGTACGTGATCCAGGGCTACACGGGGCACCTCTCGATGTGGGCGAACCGGACACCGTTCCGCCGGCCGTTCGTGGAGACGGCGGACGCGGTGTTCGCCGGCGGCGCGCCGGGCTGCGTCGTGGTGTACGTCGACGCGTGGACCGCGTACGGCGGCTCGCAGTTCGTCGACTCGCCGGGGACGGGCCGCTACCACTCGTACCTGTGCGACGAGATCGTGCCGTGGGTGGACGCGCACTACCGGACGATCCCGGACCGCGAGTCCCGCGCGATCGCGGGCAAGTCGTCCGGCGGGTTCGGCGCGATGATCACGCCGATGCTGCGCCCCGACCTGTTCGGCGCACTGGCCACGCACGCGGGCGACTCGCTGTACGAGCTGTGCTACGTCCCGGACTTCGGCAAGGCGGTCCGCGCCCTGCGCGGGTACGGCCAGGACATCCAGGCGTGGTGGGCGGACTTCCGCGCGCGGCCGGCGTTCACCCGGCCGGAGGACACAACGTTGCTGCAGCTGCTCGGGGTTTCGGCGTGCTTCTCGGCTCGCCCGGACGGGACCCCGGAGCTGCCGTTCGACCCGGCGACGGGCGTGGTGCGGCCGGAGGTGTGGCAGCGCTGGCTGGACAGGGACCCGGTCCGGATGGTCCCTTCGCACGCCTCGGCGGTGAGTTCGTGGCGAGCGGTGTGGATCGACGCGGGCACGAGCGACGAGTACTTCCTCGACGTCGGCGCGGAGGCGTTCCGGGCGGAGGTGCTCAAGGCGGGGCTGCCGGAGGAGCGGATCCACTTCGAGCTGTTCGACGCGGGTCACGCCGCGATCGACTACCGGTACCCGTTGTCGCTGGCCTGGCTCGCGGAACGGCTGGCCCGCCAGTCGTGAGCGGAAGCCTCGCTAGGCTCGGCGCATGGTGATCGAGACCGACCTCGCCCTGCCGGACGGGCGCACCCTGCACCTCTACGACACCGGCGGTCCCGCGCGGCGCACGGTCTTCTGGCACCACGGCACGCCCAACCTCGGCGCGCCGCCCGGGCCGCTGCTGCCGCTCGCCGAAAGCCTGGGTGTCCGCTGGGTTTCCTACGACCGGCCCGGCTACGGCACTTCCACGCACCTGCCGGACCGGACCGTCGGGAACGCCGCCGAGTGCGCGGCCGCCGTCGCCGACGCGCTCGGGATCGAGCGCTTCGCCGTCATGGGTCACTCCGGCGGCAGCTCCCACGCCCTCGCCACCGCGGCCCTGCTGCCGGACCGCGTCACAGCCGTCGCGAGTCTTGCCGCCGTCGCGCCTTTCGGGGCCGAGGGCTGGTTCGACGGGATGGCCGCCGCCAGTGCCGCTTCCCTGCGCGCCGCCGCCGAAGGCCGGGCCGCCAAGGAAAAGTACGAAGCCGCCGCAGAGTTCGATCCGGACGTCTTCACCACGGCCGACTTCGCCGCCCTCAAGGGATCGTGGTCGTGGCTCGACGACGTCGTCCGGCCGGCCCTCGGCGCCGCCGGGCTGGTCGACGACGACCTCGCCTACGTCACGCCGTGGGGCTGCGACCCCGCCGCCGTCGCCGCGCCGACGCTGCTGGTGCACGGCGCGGACGACCGGATGATCCCCGCCACGCACAGCGAGTGGCTCGCCTCGCGGGTCCCCGGCGCCGAGCTCCGGCTCACTCCCGGCGACGGCCACATCTCCGTGCTGGACCACGCGGCCGACGCCTTCACCTGGCTCGCCGGTCAGGACAGCAGCGCCAGCGAAGCGACCACGGGCGCCAGGTAGAGCAGCGGGAACGCCAGGTGCCCGTACGACCGGGCGCGGGCCACGGTGACGACCGCGCCGAGGAAGTACAGCACCAGCCCGATCGCCGCGGCGATGCCGATCGGCGGCACGAACAACCCGGCGACCAGGCCGGCCGCTCCGGCGGCCTTCGCCGTGCCCAGCCACGGCCACCACGCCTCCGGCACGCCGTAGGAGGTGATCGGCTCGACGACCCACTTCGCCCGGGCGAAGACCGAGACGGCCGAGAAACCGACGAAGGCGGCGGCGAACAGGGTGACGATCACGTACGCGGTGGACATCGGGACTCCTCCGGGGATCGCGGGCCCCGGGGTTCCGGGTCCGTCACCCCCACGACTCCGCCCACCGGACCGATGTGACCGGCCGTGAGCGCGATCACAGTCCGAGTCGCACCACGATCTCGCCGTGGTCGATCTCCCCGGTCGGGGAGAACCCGACCTTGCGGTAGAAGGCGCCCGGGCCGTCGTCGCCCGGCTGGTGGCTCGTGAGCAGCTCGGTCCCGCCGTCGGCCCGCACCAGCGAGACGACCTCCGCCAGCACCGCCCGGCCGATCCCGCGGCCCTGGTGCCGCGCGTCGACCAGCAGCCGCCACAGGAAGTACGGACCGAGGACGCCGGGGCGGCCGGGCGGGACGTCCCAGCTGAGCATCACGAAGCCCACCGGCTCGTCACCCGCGTAGACGGCCCGGTACCAGGGCTCGCCCTCGGGCGTCGTCGCGGCGTCTTCCAGCGACTTCGCCACCGACGCGACGAACCGCTCCTGACCCGGCCGCACGCGCAGAGCGCACACCGCTTCGCGGTTCTCGTCGGTGATCTCGACCAGGCGCACCGGTGTGGTCACGACTCCCCCATCGGTTTCGGCGCTCGTACCTCGCCGGGCGTCCGGTCCGGGCGCAGGCCGCGCCACGACGTGTGGCGCAGCCGCAGATCCGGCGTGACGCGGCGGTGGACGACCTCGCCGACCAGGTCCGGCTCGACCCAGTGCGCGCCGCGGGCGCGGTCGCGCGGCACTTCGGTGGCGAACGGGGACTCCGCGCGCGCCAGCGGCGTGAGGACCTCGCGGAGGTGGTCGAGCGCGTCGTCGGTGAACCCGGTGCCGACGTCGCCGATGTACACCAGCGCGCCGTCGTCGTCGTACCCGCCGAGCAGCAGCGCGCCGAACGTGCCCGCGCGGCGGCCGGCGCCGGCCCGCCAGCCGCCGACGACCACTTCGCGCGTCTGCGTCAGGGCACGCTTCGTCCACCACGGCGAACGGGCACCGGGCAGGTACGGCGCGTCCAGCCGTTTCGCGACGACGCCCTCGATGCCGTGCTGGGCCGCCGTCGCCAGCAGCTGGTCCGGCGCGATGTCGGCGCGGGTGTACCAGGGCGGCACGACGAACCGGCCGTCCGCCGGCCGGACCAGTTCGGCCAGCAGCTCGCGACGCTGCTGGTACGGCCGGTCCAGCAGCGACTCCGTCCCGATCCGCAGCAGGTCGAAGGCGAAGTACACGACCGGGACCTCGGCGCGCAGCTTCGCCGTCGGCTCGTGCATGGCGCGGCGCTGCATCAGCTCGAACTCCGGGCGGCCGGCCGCGTTCAGCGCGACGACCTCGCCGTCGAGCACCGCCGCGTGACCGCCGAGCGCGGGCGCGAAGATCTCCTGCAGCTCGGGGTAGCGGTGGGTGTGGTCGCTGCCGCTGCGGCTGGTGATCCGGGCCTCGCCGGAGCCGGCGACCCGGGCGCAACCCCGGAAGCCGTCCCACTTCCACTCGTAGCCGTGGTGGTCGTCGTCCGGGAGGGACCCGTCGACGGCCAGCATCGGCGCCACCGCGTCCGGCACCGTCCCCATCGCCACCTCCCCCGGCCAGTGTGGAGGATCGACCGGGGGCGCGTCACCCCGCCGGCAGCAACGGCAGGAGCTCCTGGTGGCTCCCGGCGCGGCGCAGCACGGGCGAACCCGGCCCGTCCGGCTCCAGGTCCCCGGCCCGCAGCGCGGCCAGGAACCGCACGATCACCGGCGACGGCGGCAGGATGTCGGCCCCGCCGAGGTAGGCCAGCACGATCATCTCCTCCCCGCACGCCGCCTCGACCGCGGCAGCCCAGCCGTGCACCTCGTCCCACAGCAGCGCCACGTCGCGGTCGGGGAACCGGCGCAGCCGCCAGTCGACCGCGACGTAGGCCGACACCGGGACGTCCACGTCCACGGTGCAGGACTCGAGGCCGAAGCCGAGCGCCCCGGCCACCTCGCCGAGGTACGCGCGCAGGCCGCGCTGGAACCAGAACTCGAGATCGGTGTCGATCAGGCCGGACACCCGTTTCCCTTCTTCCCGGACCCGGCCGCGCACCCTGCCCGGCCGGTCGAAGCGGATCAGCCGAGCGCCACCAGCGCGTCGGCCCGATCCCGGTAGCAGGAGAACCCGGCGACGCCGGTCCCCCGCAGCAGCCGCCACATCGCCGGCGTGCGCACCACCCACGCCGTCGGGACGATCAGCTCGTCCGCGCGCCGCTGCACCCGCCGCAGCGCCCGGAGGCCGGCGCCGGAGCAGAACGTGACCCGGCCGAGGTCGACGACGAGCACACCGCCGCGCCTCAACGCCGTTTCCGCACATTCGACAAGAATGGCAACGGTCGCCAGATCAATGTCGCCCACCACCGCGACGAGAGTGCACCGATCGCTGGGGAACGTCGTCGTGACCGAGAACGGCTCGCACAACGATCCCGGCGAAGAACGGCCGAAGGCTCGCGAAAGCCGCGGCGGTTTCTGGATCTTCATGACCGGCTCCGACGGCTCAAGATGGTGGTTTACGCGTAGACCGTACCCAGTTCGTCCAGCTTGGTGCACAACGGAATCCGCCCGCCCGGCGGGTCGTGCACCGACACGGCCGTCTGCACGTGCAGCAGTCCACAGAGGACGATCGAAATCGCCTGGTCGGGCCCGATTTCCGCAATTTCGTCCGCCGCGGCGGCCGACACCTCCGGAACCGCCGCGGTTTCCCCGCGGAATTGCGAATTCCGAAATTCAGCCGAACGCAGGAATCGGGACACGCGTCCGGTCCAGTTCGGCGAAGAGGTCACCGAGGTCGTCGACGCGCCCGAGGACCTCGTCGGCGGTGAACCGCAGGTGCGAGACGTGCCGGCACGCGCGCACCTCGTCCCACGTGACCGGAGTGGACACTGTCGGCTCGTCGCGCCCGCGCAGCGAGTAGGGCGCCACCGTCGTCTTGAACGGGTTGTTCTGGCTCCAGTCGATGAAGACCTTGCCCGGCCGCAGCGTCTTCGTCATCCGCGCGACGACGAGGTCCGGCGTCTCGGCGGCGAGCCGCTCGGCGAGTGCCTTCGCGTACTGCGACGTCTCGCCGCCGTCCGTCGTCACGACGCCCGCGTAGAGCTGCATGCCCTTGGAGCCGCTGGTCTTAGCCACCGGGGTCAGCCCGTCGGCGGCGAGCACGTCGTACAGGCGCTCGGCAACGCGGCAGCAGTCGACGACCGTCGCGCCGGGGCCGGGGTCGAGGTCGAACACGAGCCGGTCCGGCGTGCTCCGCTCGTCGCCGTCTTCGACGGTCCACTGGTGGACGTGCAGCTCCAGCGCGGCGAGGTTGGCCGCCCAGACGAGCTCCGGCAGGTCGTTGATCAGCGGGTAGGCGATGATCTCGGGCTCCTTGCCGCGGCCGCCGACGGTGAGGCGGGCGGTGCGCACCCAGTCCGGCGCGTGCCGGGAGACGTCCTTCTCGAAGAACGAGCCGCCGGCGACGCCGTCGGGGAACCGCACGAACGTCATCGCGCGGTCGCGGATGTGCGGCAGCAGCAGCGGCGCGATGCGCGTGTAGTAGTCGAGCACCTCGCCCTTGGTGAAGCCGTGCCGCGGGTAGAGCACCTTTTCGAGGTTCGAAAGCGTCAGCTGCCGCTCGCCCACCCGCACCGTGATCCGGCTCCCCGCCACGGCGCCACGGTATCACCCATGGTTATGATACGTTCGTATCAGCAACGTGAGGGGGAACCGTGAAGTTCGACGTGCTGCAGATCCTGGGGGCTGCCCTGACGGTGGTGGGCGCCCAGGGCGCGATCCGCCTGCTGGTCGACCACGCGAACACCGGGCTGCTGGGGTGGCTCGGCGCGGGGTTCACCGGGACCTTGGCCGGCTACCTGGTGGCCACGGCGCTCGGCGTCGTGCTCGCCGGCTGGGCTCACGACCGCGCCAAGGCCCTCGGACGCCGGAAGTAGCCGCGGGCGCGGGCTACGCGGAGGTCGGGCGATTCGCTTCGCGCTGCCTCCGGTGCGCGGCCATCCGGATCGGGGAGTTCGCGGCACCGTCGCCGGCGTAGCCGCCGATCCGCTGCACGACCTCGAAGAAGACGCGGCCACCGAGCACCACCGTGAAGAAGTGCAGCAGCTCGCCGTGCTCGTCGCGGTCGTAGAGCACCGACTCCTGCCGCAGGGCGGTGAGCAGCTCGGGATCCGGGGCCAGACGGGCGTCGAGGTCGTCGTAGTAGTTCCCGGGGATGTCGAGCAGCGGCGCTCCCAGCTCACGCATCCGGCGCGCGCTCGCCAGGGCGTCGTCGGTCGCCAGCGCGACGCGTTGGGGCTCGCGTACGCCCGGCGCCCAGTCTCCGCGCCGGAGCAGGGCCGATTCGAGGGCGATGCGGACCCGGCCGGACGGGTCCGCCACCGTGCGGCTGCGCACCAGGCCGAACGGCGCCGCGAACTCCGTCATCGGCTCCGGCTCCAAGCCGAGCACCGCGCGGTAGAACAACGCCGCCTCGTCGAAGTGGTCGAACGGCTGAGTGAGGGCCAGGTGGTCGATCCCGGTCACCCCCGCACCCCCGCCGGGCGCCCCGGTCACCGCGAAGTCGCCGAGCCAGCTGTCCCCGGTTTCCGCGCCGGTGCGGCAGAAGAACACCGACGTCCCGTCCGGCGCCGCGATCGCCGACAGATCCGCTTCGCCCGCGCGGTGGGTGCGCGGCAGGATCGGCGCCAGCAGCCGCTGGGCACGCCGGGCCGAGACGACCGGGTCGGCGCTCTCCACCGCGACCGCGCCGACCGACGCCCCCGCCGAAGATCCGGAGCTGTTCAGCAGGATCCGCGCGTCCCCCTGTTGCCACAACCGGACCGGCTTGGACCGGTGGTGACCCGTTTCGGTGAACCCGAGCCCACGCAAGGCATCCGCCACCGGACGTTCCGCTTCGCCGGCCACCGACAGCTCGACGAACGCGTGCCCGGACAGTGCCGGCGCGGGCGGCAGGTCCGTGACGCCGAGCGTTTCCTGCAGGGCGAGCAGCGACCGCATCGCGTCGACAGCGGCCGGCGCCGGGTCCGCCTGGCGGAAGACGTCGTTGAACACCTCGAGCGACAACGGCCCGCGGTAGCCGGCCGCGAGCACGTGCCCGGTGAACGCGGTCAGGTCGAACGCGCCCTGGCCGGGGAAGAGCCGGTGGTGGCGGCTCCACTGCAGCACGTCCATCTGGAGCCGCGGCGCGTCGGCCAGCTGCAGGAAGAACAGCTTCTCGCCGGGGATCGTGCGGATCGCGGCCGGGTCGCTGCCCCGCGACAGGATGTGGAAGCTGTCCAGGCACAGCCCCAGCGCGGGGTGGGCGGCCCGGCGCACGATGCGCCACGAATGCTCGTAAGTGTTGACGAACCGGCCCCACGCCAGCGCTTCGTAGGCGATCCGCAGTCCGCGCGCGGCGGCGCGCTCGGCGAGCAGGTGCAGTTGCTCCGCGGCGAGATCGTCGTCGTCGACCGCGTCCGGCGACACCGACGAGCACACCAGCATCGTGTCGGCACCGAGCTGCTCCATGACGTCGAACTTCAGTTCCGCGCGCCGCAGGTTCCGGGCGAGCACGTCCGGCGGCACCGCCTCGAAGTCCCGGAACGGCTGGTACAGGTCGATCGACAGGCCCAGTTCGGCGCAGTGTTCGCCGATCTCCTTCGCCGACCAGGACGAGGCGATGAGGTCGTTCTCGAAGATCTCCACCCCGTCGAACCCGGCACGGGCGGCCGCGGTCAGCTTGTCTTCGAGGGTCCCCGAGAGGCAGACCGTGGCGATCGAACGGCGGGGCTCAGACGAGGACATCGGCGGGCTGCCTTTCCCGGGGAGGCGTTCCGGTGAGCACGGGATCGCGTCGACCGCTGAAGACGACGACACGGGTACCCTTCTAATGTACGAACCAGTACGTTATTTGTACCTGATGACATCGCCGCCGTGAAGAGCTCCGACGTCCTAGAGTGGGCACACCAGCCGGAGCGAGGAAGGAAGTCCGTGGCAGCACCAACGTCGGACGAGATGGCGAAAGGCGGACCCGAACGCATCCGCGACGCCGACCGGACCCGCGCCGACATCCTCGACATGGCCGCCCGCGAATTCGCCGAAAAAGGCTTCGACGGCGCCCGGGTGGACGAGATCGCCGCGAAGACCCGCACCACCAAGCGGATGATCTACTACTACTTCACCAACAAGGACCAGCTGTTCGTCGAAGTGCTCGAACGCGCCTACACCGTCATCCGCTCCCTCGAGCAGAACCTCGACGTCGACCACCTCGACCCCGCCGAAGCGATCCGCCGGCTCGCCGGGCTCACCTTCGACCACCACGAATCCCACCCCGACTTCGTGCGGCTGGTCAGCATCGAGAACATCCACCGCGCCGAGCACATCGCCCGCTCGAACGCCCTGTCCAACCTGGCCAACCCGGCACTCGACGTGCTCACCCGCATCCTCGCCCGCGGCCGCGAAACCGGGCAGTTCCGCGACGACGTCGACGCCCTCGACGTGCACATGGCCATCAGCGCGTTCTGCGTGTTCCGCACCGCCAACCGCTACACGTTCAACGCCATCTTCGACCGCGACATGCTCGACCCCGCCCACCGCGACCACCACCGGCGCATGGTCGCCGACATGCTCGTCAGCTACCTGACGTCACGCTGACAGCGCAGCTAGTACCTCGCGAGCGCCCAGGGCATGAGTTCCTCGGCGAGCGCCCGGCTGAACGGACGCACGAGTGCCTGCAGTTCGGCGCAGGCGGACTCGCCGATGTGAGCGTAGGGAGTCACGCTGTTCTCGTCGGTCGCCCGCTCGATTTCCGCTCGGCGGGCCGCTCCCGTGGGCGTGAACGACAGGTCGGCGTCGTCGGTGAGCCAGTCCCGCTCGCGGAGGCCGGCGATGGCCGCGGTCCACTCGGCCTCGGACCACGCCCGGGAAGTGCGCAGGGTCTCGGCGGGCACGGCACCGGAGGCGGCGTGGGAGACGAGAGCTTCGATGCCGCTCAGGCCGGCCGTCAGCAGGGCGGCCACGTGCGCGTCGCCGCGGTACTCCCGGAGCAGGGTCTGCGCGTGCCACAGGACCAGATGGGGTTCATCGGGCCACGGCAGGGCCGCGTGGGCAGCGAACAGGGGGCGGCCGACGACATCCTCGGCGACCGTCTCGGCGGCCGCGCGGAGGAGAGTGGCGGCCCGGCGCATCTCGGGTGAGGCGATCGCCTCGCCCAGGATGCCGCGCAAAGCCTCGTCAGCCGCTGCGTAGCGGGCGGCGAGGACGGCGGCCGGGTCGGTGGCGGACCAGGCGGTGGCGATCGACGTCCGCACGAGGCCCGGGTTGAAGTTGTAGAAGGTGGCGACCACGACCGGGGCAGGGACTGCGCCGAGCGCCGCCGACCTCGACGCGAAGTACCCGGCGCGGCCGGTGAGACCGAGTGCCTCGTACGCGGCAGCCGCTTCCGGGGCGAAGTAGATCATTCCGTGGTAGGGCTCGAGGAACCGCCAGGTCTGGCGCGCCGCTTCGATCACGCGGGCAACATACCATCCGGTCGGTACGGACGGGATCTTCGTGACGCAGGGCAACATCCGGCCAGCCCACCACCCGATGTCGTGCGCGGCCGGCTAAGCGCCGTGCTCTCCGGCGAGTGCCCGGTACACCGGCCGGAGCAGCTCGGCGACGTCTTCGCCGCCCGCCGTGATCGCGAACGGCGGAACCTGGTCCATGAGCGCGTCGTCCGACGTTCGAGGCCCGTGCAACGGCGCCGCGCCGGCCAGGCCCGGGGCCTGACCGGCCTCGAAGAAGGTGTCCATGACTTCGGTCAGGGCCGGGGACCGGTCGTCGGGATCGAGCGGCTCGGCGGAGATGAGCCGGTTCTTCAGCTCCTCGAGCAGCGTTTCGCGGTTCCGGCCGCGCAGGGCGAGGATGGTGAACGGATCGTCGCCGACCCGCGCCACGAGCGCGGAGAACACGGCGTTCAGGTGCCCGCACGGCACCTCGACGGCCGGGCAGGTGCAGTCCAAGGACACCTCCCGCGCCGACGACGGGAACAGAGGCAGCCGGACCGCCTTGAAGATCTGCTCGACGTCACGGGGCAGCTCGCCGCGGAGCAGCAGGACCGTGGCCGACGCCTTCGCGGCGAGGGCGTGGGTGATCGCCGCCCAGTCCGCTTTCCCGAACGCCGTCAGCCCGATTCGCGCCTGGTACGAGCGCTCGTCCTGCACTTCGGCGTCGACGCGCCCGGCGCCGACCGCCAAGGACACGACGCGCCCCTGGCCCTTCGCGGGCAGGGAGACGCCGATCGCCGTCAACGCCCGGACGAACCGGGTCGGCCACCACGGGAGTGGATCAGTCATCGATCGCGTCCTCCCCCAGGGTGAGCGTCTCGCGCAGCGCGTCGGTGGACAGCTCGGTGAGCCAGCTTTCGCCCTCGCCGACGACCATGCCCGCGAGCGCGCGTTTCCGGGTGATCAGGGTGTCGATGCGGTCCTCGATGGTGCCCGGGCAGACGAACTTCCGGACCTGGACGGTGCGTCCCTGCCCGATCCGGAACGCCCGGTCGGTGGCCTGGTTCTCCACGGCCGGGTTCCACCAGCGGTCCAGGTGCAGGACCTGGCTGGCGGCGGTCAGCGTGAGCCCGGAACCGCCTGCTTTGAGCGAGAGCAGCAGGATCCGCGGCCCGTCGCCGGCCTGGAAGCGTTCCACGATCGCGTCTCGCGCCCCTTTGGCCAGGCTGCCGTGCAAAAACGCGACTTCGGCGCCGAGGTGTGCCGAAAGATGGGGCACGAGCAGATGGCCGAATTCGGTGTACTGCGTGAAGCACAGCACCCGATCGCCCGACGCCAGGATTTCCGCCAGGATCTCTTCGAGGCGGACGACCTTGCCGGAGCGGCGCCCGATCGGGGAACCGTCGTGCAGCAGGTGCGCGGGGTGGTTGCAGACCTGCTTGAGTTTGGTGATCGCGGCGAGGATGTTGCCCCGGCGCTTGATGCCCTGGCTGTTCTCGATCTTCTTCATCATCTCGTCGACGATCGCGCGGTACAGCGTGCCCTGTTCGCGGGTGAGCCGGTATTCCTGCCGGATTTCGAGCTTTTCCGGGAGTTCCGGGACGATCGCGGGGTCCGTCTTCACCCGGCGCAGCAGGTACGGCTGCGTGAGCCGGCGCAGAGCGGCGGCCGTGGCGGTGTCGCCCCGGCGCTCGATCGGGACCGCGAACCGCTGCCGGAACTCGAACCTGCTGCCGAGCAGCCCGGGGTTGAGCAGGTCCAGCACCGACCACAGGTCCGCCAGCCGGTTTTCCACCGGGGTGCCGGTCAGCGCGAGCCGGTGCCCGGCCGGGAACCGCCGCACCGCCTTGGCCGTCGCGGTGTCGGCGTTCTTGATGGCGTGCGCTTCGTCGAGCACCAGGCGTCGCCAGGCGAACGCCTCGAGTTCGCCGGCGTCACGGGCGGCGGTGGCGTAGGTCGTGACGACGAGGTCGGCCGCGGCGACCTGCTCGGCGAGCTCGTCCCCGTGCGCGCGGGCGCTGCCGTGGTGGGCGAGGACTCGCAGGCCCGGGGCGAAGTTCGCCGCCTCCCGCTGCCACATGCCGACCAGCGACATCGGGCACAGCACCAACGTCGGCCGGCGATCCTGGTCCGCCCGTTCGAACGCCTCGAGCGCCAGCGTCTGGACGGTCTTGCCGAGGCCCATGTCGTCGGCCAGGCACGCACCGAGCCCCAGCGCCGACATGAAAGCCAGCCAGGCGACACCCCGCTGCTGGTAGGGGCGCAGGGTGGCGCGGAACGAGGCCGGCAGCTCGACCGGCTGCAGCGTCCGGTGGACCCGCCCGGCCAGGACGTCCCCGACCCAGCCGTCGGCGCTGACGTCGGTGACCGGGAGCGGCGCCTCCTGCCCGAGGTGCACGAGCTCCAGCAGCTCGCCCGCAGTGGGGCCCTGGGTGTGCCGGCGCGGGTCGCGGCGCAGGAACTCGAGACCGGCGCGGAGGCGGTCGGCGTCGACGCTGATCCACCGGCCCCGCAGCCGCACCAGCGGAGTCTTCGCCGCGACCAGCTTCGCCAGCTCGTCCTCGCCGATTTCGGCGTCGCCCACCGCGATCGACCAGCGGAACCCGGCCAGCTCGTCACGGCCCACCCGGCTGCGGGTGACGACCTGCTCCGACGGCGTGCTGCGGACCGACAGCCGGAGCCCGAGCCGGCGCCGGCCGTCCCAGGTGGCCGGAAGCTGCACTTCGAACCCGGCCTCGATCAGCCGGGTCGCGCCCGAGGTCAAGAACTGTTCGGCTTCCTCGACGGTCAGGTCGTACTCGGACGGCCGGGTCCTGCGCAACGCCGGCGCCAGCATCGGTTCCACCAGCGCGGCCCGGCCCAGTTCGGCGACGAACAGCCCCTTCGGATCCCTGACCAGCCCGTTCGCCTCGCCCGACCAGATCTGTCCCGCCGACAGCAGCAAGCTCGGATCGGCCGTCGCCCGCAGGAGGAACTGCAGCTGCCACTTGGTGCCGTCGCCGGTCTGGTCGTCGGGATCGTCCGCGTCCGGCTGACGCAGGGTGCCGACCTCGGCCAGCCGGAAACACGCGCGGCCGTCGACGACGTCGGTATCGGCGACCTCGTCCCACTTCTCGACGGCGTCGGCCACGACGCCGAGCTCGTCCAGCGGCAGCTCGACGCGGGGGTCGCCGCCCTGCAGAGCGGCCAGCCACACCCCGGCCGCGCCCCCGGCCCCGCGCAGGTCCACCGGCGGATCCGCCCGCGCCAGCCGGTCCCGGACCGCCGTGTCGACCAGGGTGTGGAGGGCATCGCTGACGAGCGCGCGCGGCGAGGCCCCGGTGAGCGGCGCGACCTGCTCGGCCCGCCCGACCGGCGGCATGGCCGCGACCAGGGCGTCGACCGCGACGAAGTCCACGCCTTGGAGCACCGGGCGCCACCGGGCCTCCGCCGCGTCGCCCTGGCGGACCAGCGTCGGCAGCACCCGTCCGCGCCGCACCAGGTCCGCGGCCAGGCGGGCCACCGCCCGCAGGTAGGTCACCGAAGCGCCGTACGAGGCCGAGTCGTCGAGGTCGTCCAGCTCGGTGGCGTCCACGATCAACGCCGGCACCGACCACGGCCGCAACGACGGCGCCGGGCCACGCCGCTTGCCGCCCGCCGCCGGCTCGGACGAGGCGAGCGGCCGGTTCGCCCGCGACGGCAGCAGCAAGGTCGCCGACGTGGGCTTGCCGGGATGCAGAGCGGTCAGCTGCGCGCTGGAGACCGCGAACGGGTGCGGAAGCGCGATCTGCGCCGAACGACTCGACGTCCCGGCCGGGCCCCGGTCGTGCTCCGCCCAGAGAAGCAGACCCCGGCCCGGAGACCACAGGGCGTGCACCAAGGGCAAGGTCTGGGGCTCCTTCGTCCGGTCCGGGTTCCCCGCAGATCGTCGCACGGCACACGCCGAGGCCGACGCCCGAGACCGGGCGAATTCACACCGCGCCGCTGGAAATCACCCGCGCGACGAATCGCTCGGCGACGTCGTGCAGCTTCACGTTCTCCCGCTGCGACTGCTCGACGAGGAGCGCGAACGCGTCGTCGGCGTCGACCTGGCGGATCGCCATCAGCATGCCCTTGGCCTGGTCGATGACCGCGCGCGACGTCAGTGCCGTCCGCAGGTGCTCGGCCGTCTCGCGGGCCCGCAGATAGCGGTGGTACATGCGGAACACCGCCTCCACCGCGGCCGTGTAGAGCTCGAGCAGCTGCGCGTCGATCTCCGCGAAGCCGTCGTCCTGGTGGCCGTAGCAGTTCACCGCGCCGGAGTACTCGTCGTCGGCCACCAGCGGCGCGGCCAGGAAGCTCCCGAACCCCGCCTCCCGGGCCCCGCTCGCGAACGACGGCCAGCGCTCGATCGCGTCGGTCACCGACGTGCGGACGATCTTGCCGCTGCGGACCGACTCCAGGCACGGGCCGTCGCCGAGCCGGTACTGATCGCCGTCCAGCTCGCCCACGACGGCGGCGGTCGCGGACGCCGTGTGCGGCTTGTCGCCGTGCACCAGCGTGATCGACGCTTCGTCCACGCCGGGGACGGCTTGGCGCACCTGCAGGCACACGTGCCGCAGCAGGATCCGGAAGTCGTCCTCCTGCCGCAGGACGGCGGTCAGGGCTTCGAGAGCTCCCGTCACGTCGTCGAGCAACGGCGAAACCGTCGCCGGGGACTCCGGCAGTTCCATGTCCGCTCCTCCCGATGGGACGCCGAGTGGCTGGGGTACCCACTTCGCGCCGGCCCATGTCCCGGGTCAGGGCAGGTTTGACGGCGGCCCCCGCTTGGTAACCAGCGCCCATGGCGACGGAGAAGGCGGTCGAGCTGCCGCTGGACGGCGAGCTGGCGGGGGTCGCGGCGCGGATGTCAGGACTGCTTCTCTCGCGGGAGACCGTCGACTCGGTGCTCGAGCTGATCGTCTCGCTCGCGGGGGCGACGATCACCACCGCGGCGGGCGCCGGGGTGACGCTCGTCGACGACGAGGGCCGCCCCGCCACCACGAGCGCGTCCGGCCCGCTGGTGCGCGACGCCGACGCCCTGCAGTACCGGCTCGGCGAAGGCCCCTGCATGACCGCGCTCGCGGAGTGCGCGCCGGTGCGGATCGACGACGTCGCCACCGAGCGGCGCTGGCCGCGGTGGTGCGCGGCCGCCGGCGACGCGGGACTGCGGTCGGTGCTGACCACGCCGCTCGCCACCGAAGACGGCTGCCTGGGTGCCATCAAGATCTACGCGACGGTGCCCGGCGCGTTCGGCCGCTCCGACGAGGAGACGCTCGCGACGTTCGCCGGCCGCGCCGCGGTCCTCGTCGCCAACGCCCGGGCGTACGAGCGGGCGAGCCGCTTCAGCGAGCGGTTCAAGGACACCCTCCGCGACCGAGACGCGGTCACCATGGCGAAGGGGTTCCTGATGGGCCGCGACGGCGTCGACGAGGACACCGCCTTCGACCGCCTGCTGGCACTGGCCCGCGCCGGCGCCCGCAGCCCGGCCGAGGCCGCCGCGGACCTGCTCGCGCCCGCACGCCGGGGAGAGTGAGCCGCCGATGCGCTTCCTGCCCGAGGAGGAGCAGCAGCGGCAGCTCGCCGTCTGCTTCGCGCGGAGCCGGCTGACGCCGGAACAGCTGTGGATGCGCTACTTCGCGCTGGGCGGCAGCCAGAGCCTGCTGGAGCTGGACGCCTACCTCAACGGGCTGACCACGCTGCCCCGGGTCGACCGCGACATGATGGCCCACGCCGTCAACGAACGCCTCGACGAGCTGGCCGGCCCGCCCCGCGCTCCCTACAGCCAGCCGGCGCGCGACGGCAAGCCGTTGCACGGCCCGCTGAGGGCCCTCGTCGACCTGCTCGAGGGCGCCCACCGCGCGCCGCCCGAGCGGCTGCCCGCGGTCGTCGCCGAAGCCGGCCGCGCGCTCGACCTGCGGATCGGCATCTACCTCGCCGACTACGACCAGCGGACACTCGTGCCGCTGCGCGCCGAGCCCGCCGCGGAGCTGGACATCGAGACGACCGTCGCCGGGGACGTCTTCCGCCGCGCGGGGACCGCCGTGACGCGGGACGGGCCCGACCCCACCCTGTGGACGGTGCTGCTCGACGGCGTCGAGCGGCTCGGTGTGCTGGAGATCGTGCCCACCGACGGCGCCGACCCGGACGACCCGGTGCTGCGGGAGCAGTGCCACTGGCTGGCGACCCTGCTCGGCCACCTGGTGACGGTCACGACCCAGTACGGCGACGGGCTCGACGTGCGACGCCGGCGGCACCACCGCGCGTCCCCCGCCGAGCTGCTGTGGCAGAGCCTGCCGCCGCTGACCGGCGCGACCGACAGCGTGGTCGTCGGCGCGAGCGTCCAGCCGGCGTACGACCTGTGCGGGGTGGTGTTCGACTACGCGCTCTCGGAACGACGGGCGCGGCTGGCGATGTTCGACGCGGGTCCGCGCACGGCCGGGGCGAGCTACGCGGTGGTCAACGCCCTCGCGGCCTACCGCGCCGCCCGGCGCGACGGGGCTTCGCTCGGCGAGCAGTACGCCGCCGTCGGCCGCGAGCCGGCGGGCTCGGCGACGGTCGTCACCGGCGTGCTCGCGGAGCTGGACCTGCGGACCGGCGTGCTGCGCTGGCTGGACGCCGGGCACCCGGCACCCCTGATCGTCCGCGACGGCCGGGCCCTGCCGGACACCGGTGCCGGCGCGGCCCGGTTCTTCGCGGACGAGCGAGTGCCGCAGGTCACGGAGGTGCTGCTGCGGCCCGGCGACGTCCTCGCGCTGTACTCGCACGGGCTGGCCGAGGCGACCGGCCCGGCCGGGACGCCGTTCGGGCGCGAGCGCGTGGCCGGATACCTCGCGGACGCGACGCTGCCGCCGGAGACCGCGCGGCTGCTGACCCGTGCCGTCGTCGAGCACAGCGCGGGCGATCTGCGGTCGGACGCCGGAGTGCTGGTCGCCCGGTGGGCGCCGCGCTGAGCTGGGCGCCGCGTCCGAGGAGGTCGCTCGCCGGAACCGCGCTCAGCAGGCGGCGTTCTGCACCTCCGCCGCCAACAGCTCCCGCAGCGCGTCCGAGAGCGAAGCGAACATCGGGACCACCGCGGCCAGCCCGGTGATCCGGAACAGCCGGGCCAGGGTCCGGCTGTTCGCCACCACCCCGAACCGCCCGCCCTCCCGTCCCGCGAGCTCCGCGGCCGCCGCCAGGGCGCGGGCGCCGGCCAGCCCGAGGAACGCCACCTGGGACAGGTCCACCACGGTCGTTCCCGGTGGGGACGCCGCCAGCTCGCGCTCCAGGATCGGCAGGGTCAGGGCGTCGATCTCGCCGGCGAAGGTCAGCACCAGCAGACCGGGGCGGTACTCCGTCCGGCGCGCCGTGAGCGGCGCGGACCGGGTGGGAACCGGGAGGGTGGGGGACACGGGTTCGGCAGGCCTTCCGCGCCGGCGCGGGGCCGGCGTCGCAGCGGGGTGATCAAGGTCGGGGTCTTGATACCCAAACCGCCGGAACGGAAACGCCCTATTCCGCGGTGAACGCCGACCAGAGCCGCTCGGCCGCGTGCCGGGCCGGGGCGCCGGGCCGGATCTCCGGCACCCCGCCGGACGGGGGCGTGCCGGAGATCCGGCCCCCGAGGTGCTCGACCAGGGCGACGGCCAGCTCGCGGACCTTCACGTTGAACTCCTGGCTGGTGCGGCGCAGCGTCTGCCAGGCCTCGTCCGGGGCACACCGCCGGACGGCCATGACGGCGCCTTTCGCCTGCTCGATGGCCGCGCGGGAAGCCAGCAGGTCCAGCGTCTGGTCCGGGTCGCCCGTGGTGGCGGTCTCCGCGACGACCAGGGTCATCTCGGTGAGTTTTTCGTAGCGTCGCAGGACCGCCAGGATCTCGGCGCCGGGCGGCCGGTCGAACGTCGCGGACAGCACGAACGCGCTGCTGTCGTCCCAGATGCCGGGCAGGGCGGCCGCGCCGCGGACCTCGGCGAGCTCCGGGCGGCCCGCGAGCACGGCGTCGCGGGTGAGCCCGGGCCAGCGTTCGTCGGCGAAGAGGTCGTCGGTCGTCACCGGCTCGCCGGTCACGACCGCGACGGCGACCGGGCCGCCGTGCGCCAGCTGGGCGGGCACCAGTTCACCGGCGACGCCCGCGGCGGCCAGCATTCGCGGCGGCCGGCCGGCGTGGCCGACGGTGAGGCCCGCGCCGAGGCACCCCGGCAGCTCGCCGGTGATCCGCTCGAGCAGCGCCTGCAGCAACTCGGTCAGCGGTCTCCACCGGTCCGCCGCGTTCATCAGTGTCTCGGTCACCCGAACCTCGCTTCCACCGGGTCTCGTCCTACTGATTTACCCGATCCCGCGGTGATCCACATCCGGGCTCCGGCCGAACCGGTACCGCCGTCCGGCGCAACGGTGGTTCACCCGGTTACGGCCGGACGACCCGAACGAGCGGTTTGTCCCCCGCCCGCGCCGGGGTAGCCGATCTTCGCCAACCGAGGAGGCGCCATGGACCGGCGGTACCGGTGATGTTCAGCGAAGTCGTGGTGGTCGGGCAGATCGCCCGCGACCTGGTGGTCGAGGTCCCGGACGCCCCGCCGGCGGACGCGTCGGGGCCGGTGAAGCAGCGGCAGGTGCTGCTCGGCGGGAAGGGCGCCAACCAGGCCGTGGCGCTGAGCCAGCTCGGGGTGACGGTGTCGCTGGTCGGCGTCGTCGGGCAGGACGCCGTCGGCGACGCACTGCTCGCCCGCGCGCGGGCCGACCGGATCGGCACCACGCACGTGGTCCGCCGGCCGGACACCGAGACGGCGCTGGTCGTCGACGTGGTCGACGACCAGGGGCGCCGCCGCTACCTCGAGCACGTCCCGGACGCGACGCTGGTGACCGAGACCGACGTGGCCGCCGCGGCCGGCCCGATCTCGGCCGCCGGGTCCCTCATCGTCCAGCTGCAGCAGCCCGCCCGGGCGGCGTTGCCGGCGGCCCGGCTCGCGCACACCGCGGGCACCCGGGTCGTCCTGGACGGCGCACCCGAGGACGGCGCTTTCGCGAGCGACCTGCTCGCCCTCGCCGACGTCGTCCGCGCCGACGGCCGCGAAGCCGAGCTGCTCACCGGGCAGCCGGTGGCCGACGTCGCCGGCGCGGCCCGCGCCGCGGCGGAGCTCCGGCGGCGCGGGCCGTCGCTGGTGGTCCTCGAGGTGGCGGGGCAGGGAAACCTGTTCGCCGGGCCGGGCGAGGCGTGGTTCGTGCCGCACGTCGAGACCGAGGTGGTCGACCCGACCGGGGCCGGGGACGCGCTGGTCGCGGCCCTGACGGCGGGGCTGACCCGCCGCCGTCCGCTGGAGACGGCGGCGTGCCTGGCGGTCGCGGCGGCCGCGGCCACGACCGAGCACGCGGGCGGACGGCCGCGCCTGTCCCGCCCCGACCTCGACCGGCTGCGGCCCCGGCGGCTCGAAACCGTCCACGCCTGACGGCCGCCAGGTCGTGAGTGAGAAACGGTGTTCCAACCCTGTTTCTCACTCACGACGAGCCGCGGCAGACCCGCGAGAACCACCCCGAGCGTCAAACGGCTAGCCACGCGCGACGCTAGAGGCCCGGGAGCTTCTGCTCGATCCCGAGCAGCTTCGCGAACGGGTCACCGCGCTCGGCCAGCCGGGCCGGGACGTCCCGGATCGTCCACCGGTCCGGCGCGAGCTCGTCGTCGTCGAGCTCGTCCCACTCCAGTGGCACCGACGCCGGCGCCCCGGGCCGCGGCCGCACGCTGTACGGCGCGACCAGCGTCTTGTTGAGCACGTTCTGCGTGTAGTCGAGCCGGGCCCGGCCCCGGCGCTTGTCTTTCGCCCAAGCCCAGCTGACCAGGTCCGGCAGGACCCGCCCGATCGTCTTCGACACCGTCTCCGCCCACGCCCGGGTCTGCTCGAAGGTGCAGTGCGGCGCGATCGGCACCCACACCTGGATCCCGCGCTGCCCGGTCACCTTCGGCCGCCCGGTCAGGCCGAGGTGCTCGAGCGCCGTGCGGTGCAGCCGCGCCAGCTCCAGGACCTCCGCGAACGACGTCTCCGGGCCCGGGTCGATGTCGAACAGCACCCACGTCGGATGGTCGACGTCGGCGGCACGCGAGGTCCAGGCGTGCAGTTCGAGCGCGCCGTAGTTCGCCAGCCACGCCAGTGTCGCGACGCTGTCCGCCACGACGTACCGCTGGCTCTCCCCCGCCTCGGCGCGCTCGTTGCGCCACGTCGTCAGCCAGCCGGGTGCGTGCTTCGGGACTTCCTTCTGCCAGAACCCCGGTTCGGTGACGCCCTGCGGGAAGCGGTTCGTGTTGAGGGGCCGGCCCGCCAGGTACGGCAGCATGACCGGCCCGACGGTGACGTAGTACCGGATCAGGTCGCGCTTGGTCACCGGCTCGCCGGTGCCGGCCGCCGGGAAGAGGACCTTGTCGAGGTTGGTCAGGGACAGCTCCCGCCCCGCGACCGACCACTTGCCCCGGCCGCCGAGGGCGTCCAGGGCCGCCAGCTCGTCGCCGGTCGCGGCGGCGAGCCCCACGGCCTCCTCGGCCTGCGCGGCCGGCCGGTCACCGTGCCACAGCGCGTCGGGCGCGGCGGCCACCTCGTCGTTCGTGCGGCCGCTCTTCACCGAGCGCGGGTGGTCCTCGGCGTCCCAGCCGGCCTCGGCGTGGTCGTCCTCCTTGTGCAGGAGGAACCACTGGTCCTTCTCCCCGCGGTCGGTGCGGACGAGGACGAACCGGCCGGCCAGCTTCTCGCCGTCGAGGTCGAAGTGCAGCGTGCCGTCCTCGAGCGCGCGGGCCGGGTCGGCGTCGACCGGCCGCCACACCCCGCGGTCCCAGACGATGACGTCCCCGCCGCCGTACTCGCCGCGCGGGATCACGCCTTCGAAGCCGGCGTACTCGATCGGGTGGTCTTCGACGTGCACGGCCAGGCGGCGGGCCTTCGGGTCGAGCGTCGGCCCCTTCGGCACCGCCCAGCTGACCAGGACGCCGTCGAGCTCCAGCCGGAAGTCGTAGTGCAGCCGCCGGGCGCGGTGCCGCTGCACCACGAACCGGTGCCCGGCCGGCCCGCCCGGGTCCCCGCCGGCCGGCTCGACGGTCCGGCCGAAGTCGCGCATCTCCTGGTAACGGCGCAGTTTGCGGGCCGGGACGTCTGCCATGCCGACGGGGTACCCACTCAGCCGGGCTCGCTCAACCCCCGAGCGCGGCGCGGATGAGGTCGCGCGCCCGGTCCATGATCGCCGCCGGCGGCCCCAGCACCAGGTTCGCCTTCGCGCTCTCGACGCCGGGGTGCGGCCGGGTCGGCCCCACCGCTTCGGCCACCTTGACCGTCGCCGCCATCGCCCGCAGGCGCTCCGGCGGCCGGTGGGCGCGCAGCAGGGGGAACTCCTCCCGCTCTTCGTGCTCGGCGTGCGCGAGGACGTCGTCGCGCAGCTGGAGGAGCAGAGTGTCGAACCCTTCGGCCCCGGGACCCATCTTCTGCAGGGTCGTCAGGAGCTCCTTGGCCCGGTGCTCCTCGCCCAGCCGCGCGTCGACGACGGCCCCGGCCGCGGGCTCGAGGTGCCGGATCTCCGGGTGCACGACCAGCTCCTCCGCCGTCTCGTGCACCGCCAGCAGCCGCACGAGGTCGTGGAACAGCTCCGGCCGCCGGTCGCCCTTCGCGGTCTCCAGCTCGGCGAACATCGCGCGGATCTCCCGGTGCTGCCGCCGGAGCAGGTCGATGACGTCTTCTTCTTTGTCAGGCACGGAAAGCCTCTCCTCGTCGGGTGGTCGGAGGGAGGCTTTCCCGTCCCGGACCGGTTACTCCTGCCGGTTCGCCATCGTGAGCCACAGCACGCCGGCCGCGGTCAGCGCGATCCCCGCGACGGTCCACCACGACCACCACGTGAAGAAGGCGACGACCAGCCCGACGGCGAGCAGCACGCCCCCGCCGGTGTCGGCGTTCCCGGACCGCGAAAACCCGCCGGCCACGGCCATCAGCCCATCCTCCCGTCGACGGTGGCCACGACCAGCGCGGCGCAGTTGCGCACCGCCAGGCCCCGCTCCTGCGCCATCGAGATCAGGGCCGCCTGCGCGGCCGCGCCCGACATGCCTTGGGCCACCAGGACTTTCAACGCCATGGCCACGACATCGGTGGCGGGCGGACGCGGCGTGCGGACGGGCATCGGACGACCTCCGGCTCGGGCAGAGCGGCAACCAACGCGACCGGGTACCCCGCCGCTCCCGGTTTCACACCGGTTCAGTCAACCCGGCCGGGTGACGTCGGGTCACCTCCTGACGAGCCACACCGCGGCATCCGGCGGTAGCTTGCCGCCCTCCAGCGGCCCGCTCGAGACCAGCACCTCGCGATCCGCCGGCAGCTCGCACGGCCGGTCCGACAGGTTCACCACGCACCCGAACCCCGGCTCCCGCGCGAAGGACAGCACGCCGGGAAACGCGGGCAGCCACGTCAACGTCCCGTCGCCCAGCGCCGGGTGCGCCCGGCGGGCGGCGAGGGCCGCCCGGTAGAGCCGCAGCATCGAGCCCGGGTCGGCCGCCTGGGCCTCGGCCGTCGCCGTGCGCCAGTGGGGCGGCTGGGGCAGCCACGTCCGCACCCCGCCGGGCGCGAAGCCGAACGGCGGCTCGGTCCCCGACCACGGCAGCGGCACCCGGCAGCCGTCGCGGCCGCGGCGGGTGTGGCCGGAGCGTTCCCACGTCGGGTCGGCGAGCACCGCCTCGGGCAGGTCTTCGACCTCCGCCAGTCCCAGCTCCTCGCCCTGGTACAGGTACGCGCCGCCGGGCAGGGCGAGCATCAGCAGCAGCGCCGCCCGGGCCCGCCGCCGGCCCAGCGCGAGCTCACCGGCGGGCGCGAACCGCGTCACGTGCCGGACGACGTCGTGGTTGGACAGCACCCACGTCGCGGGCGCGCCGACCACTTGCAGCGCTTCGAGCGTCCGGTCGATCACCTCGCGCAGCGCGGCCGCGTCCCAGTCGCACCGCAGGAAGTCGAAGTTGAACGCCGTGTGCAACTCGTCCGGGCGCACGTACCGCGCGAGGCGGTCCGGCCGGTCGACCCACGCCTCCGCCACGAACACCCGGTCCGGGCCGAACTCGCCGGCGATCTTGCGCCACGAGCGGTAGATCTCGTGCACCCCGTCGAGGTCCCAGTGCGGGTGCGCGCTGCGGTCCGGCGGCTTCGCGATCTCTTCGTCGTCGGCACCGAGGTCGGGGAAGGCCGGGTCCTTGAGCAGGCCGTGGGCGACGTCGATGCGCACCCCGTCCACCCCGCGGGCGAACCAGAACCGCAGCAGGTCCTCGAACTCGGCCCGGACCCCGGCGTCGTCCCAGTTCAGGTCGGGCTGTTCCGGGGCGAACAGGTGCAGGTACCACTCGCCGTCGGCGGCCCGCGTCCACGCCGGCCCGCCGAAGACGCTGCGCCAGTCGGTCGGCGGCAGCTCGCCGTCCGCGCCGCGGCCCGGCCGGAAGTGGTACCGCGTGCGTTCGGGCGCGCCGGGGCCCGCGGCCAGCGCGGCGCGGAACCACGGGTGGCGGTCGGAGGTGTGGTTCGGCACGACGTCGATCAGCAGCCGGAGCCCGGCCCGGTGCGCTTCGGCGATCAGGTCGAGCACGTCGGCGTCCGTGCCGAACAGCGAATCGGGGGTCCGGTGGTCCTCGACGTCGTAACCGCCGTCGACCATCGGCGAGCGGTACCACGGCGTGGTCCACACGGCGTCCACGCCGAGGTCGGCCAGGTGGCCCAGGCGCGAGCGCAGGCCCGCGAGATCCCCGGTGCCGTCCCCGTCCGCGTCGGCGAAGCTGCGTACGTAGACCTCGTAGACCACGGCGTCGCGCCACCAGTTCGCGGAGTCCATGACACCCGAGTATCTACGCTGGAGCCGTGAGCGACGCATGGGAGTGGGATCCGTCCCTCTATTCGGGCAGTGCGGAGTACTACGCGCGGGGCCGCGCCGGCTATCCCCCGGAGCTCGCCGCGGCGTTCGCCGCCGAGCTGGGGCTGGACGGGTCGGGCCGCCTGCTCGACGTGGGCTGCGGGCCGGGGTCGCTGACCCTGCGCCTGGCCGGCTCGTTCGAGGAGGCGGTCGGGCTGGACGCCGACGCGGACATGCTCGGCGAAGCGACCCGGCTGGCCGCCGAGGCGGGGATCCGGAACTGCCGCTGGGTGCGGCGGCGCGCGGAAGAGCTGCCCGCCGGGCTCGGCCGGTTCCGGCTGGTCACCTTCGCCCAGTCGTTCCACTGGTTCGACCGGGCGCGGGTCGCCGCCGCGGTGCGCGGCATGCTGGAGCCGGGCGGCGCCTGCGCCCACGTGCACGCGACGACGCACGAAGGCGTCGAGGGATCGGTGCCGCGCGCGGAGATCGCCGAGCTGGTGCGGTCGTACCTCGGGTCGGTCCGGCGTGCCGGGCAGGGAACCCTGCCGGAGGGCACGGCCGCCGGCGAATCGGAGATCTACCGCGCCGCCGGGTTCCGCGGGCCGCGGCGGTTCGAGGTCCCGGGCCGCGACGTCACCCGCACCGCCGACGACGTCGTCGCCGGCGTCTTCTCCCTGTCCAGCGCGGCGCCGCACCTGTTCGGCGACCGCCGCGCGGAGTTCGAGGCCGAACTCCGCGCGCTGCTGCACCGGGCGAGCCCGGGCGGCACGTTCACCGAGCGGCTGCGCGAGATCGCCGTCGACCTCTGGCTACCCTGACGTCCACTGTGGACGGACCTACCAGGGGTTGTTGTCGTAGCCGTCGTCGTCGGCCTCCGCCGCGCGCGCCCGGCGGGCGCGGCGAGGGACTTCGTCCCGGGCGGCGTGCCGCGGCTCCGACGCCGGCGCGAACGGCGACGCCGCCCCGGGCTCATCGCCGAAGGCGTTCGCGTCGAAGGCCGAGGGCGGTTCCGTGCCCCGATCCGTGCTCCAGCCGGACTTCGTCTTGCGCTGAGCCATCTCGCGCACGTGCTGCACGTACCGCTCGGCGGCCTGGACCTGTTTGGTCATGTACTCCTGCGACCGGGCCTTGATCTCCTCGCCCCGCTGCTCGCGCAGGGCACGCCGCTCGGACTGCTCGCGGACGAGACCGTCCAGCTCGGCCTTCATCGCGTCGATGTCGCTCATGCGTCCTCCTACCAGGTCCGGGCGGACGGCGGGTCTTCGTCGTCGTTGAGGGAGCCGATGATCCGGCGGCCGGGCTCACCGAGGTTGTCGAAGACGGCGCCTTCGATCCGGTAAGCGGGCGACCGGCGTTCGGTGTCGCCTCCCCCGCCGCCGCCGTGGGCACCGCCCATGGCGCCCATGCCGGGCATCCCGGACATCGGCTGGCCACTGGCGCCGGCCGTCGCGCCGGCCGGGGCGAACGCGGCCGCGGGCTGCGCCTGGGTGGCGCCGACGCCGCTGTGTACGCCACCGGACATCGGCGTCTCGCCGAGCCCGTTCCCCGCGCCACCCGGGTCGATGCCGGCCGCCGCGAGGCCGGATCCGCCGTGCGCTCCGCCGCCGATGCCGGCCCCCGAACCACCGCCGTGGCCGCCGCCACCGTGGCCGTCACCGCCACCACTGCCGCCACCACTGCCGCCGTCGTGCGACGCCAGGTCTTCGAGGGTGCCGCGGTGGGTCGGCAGGTCGTCGTCGAGCTTCTTCTGGGGAGTGTCGCCGAGGGCGTCCGAAGCCTTGTCGTCCTCGCCGAGGGTGTAGCTCGTCGGGGTGCCGCTGCCGTCGTCGACGGTGACGACGGTCGGGCCGTCCGGGCCGTCGGGCCGCTCGGCGGTGATCTTGAGGTCGCCGTCCTCGATGTGGATCTTGCCGTCCGGGCCGGGGCAGTACGTGCCGTCGTCCGTCCCTTGTGGACCGTCGGCGTCCTTGGACCAGTCGAGCTTGAAGTCCTTGGCGGCGTCGGATCCGTCGCCGACCTTGATGTCCATCTTGCCGTCGTGGTCGGGTTCGGTCATCTCGAAGGTCTTGTCGCCCTGCTTGACCTTGAGGGTGTCGGGGGTGTCGTCGCCCTTGTCGTCGGGCTTCCCGTCGCCGTCCTTGTCGTCGCCGAGCAGGCTGTCGGGCTTGCCGTCGCCGTCCTTGTCCTCACCGAGCAGGCTGTCCGGCTTGCCGTCGCCGTCCTTGTCCTGACCCAGCGGGTTGTCCGGCTTGCCGTCGCCGTCCTTGTCGGCGCCGGGCTCGTCGCCGGAGCCGGTGTCGCCGAGACCCGCGCCGTCGCCGGAGTCCGTCTTGATCCCTTCGCCGCTGAACTCCTTCAGCGCGTCGGCCGCCTTGTTCTTCGCGTCCTCCGCGGCCTGCTCGGCCGCGGCCTTGCCCTCGTCGCCGGACCCCGGGCTGCCCGAGCCGGAACCGGAACCGGAGCCGCCGCCCGAGCCGGAACCGCCGCCGAGACCTTCCCCGCCGCCGAGGCCGCTGCCGCCGAGTCCCGAACCGGCCTGGTCGCCGGACTCGGTCTGGATCCCCGGGCCGCTGAACTGGCTGAGCGCGTCCGCGGCCTTCTTCTTGGCCGCCTCGGCGGCCGCGGCCGCCGCGTCCTGGCCGCTGGACGACGGCGACGGCACCGAAGACGGCGACGTGTCATCGGAACCAATGCCGGAACCGGCACCGGAGCCACCGCCCGAGCCGAGGCCGGACCCCCCGCTCCCGCCGCCGTCGAACGCGCCCAGCGCCTCCGAGGCCTGCTTCTTGGCCGCCTCGGCAGCCGCGGCGGCGGCCTCTTGGCCACCTCCCGAGGAGCCCGAGCCGGAGCCGCCGCCGGACGAACCGGCACCGGAGGGCGTGTCCACGTCCGGGATCGGCGGCACCGAGCCGCCACCCCCGGAACCCGAGCCACCGGAGCCGGACGCACCGGAACCGGAACCGGAGCCACCGCCCGGAATCCCGCTACCGGAACCGCCCGAACCCGAGCCACCACCGGGAATCCCGCTACCGGAACCACCGGAACCCGAGCCACCGCCCGGAATGCCCGAACCCCCGGTTCCGGAACCACCGCCGGGAACACCGGACCCCGCACCGCTCCCGGCCCCGGAACCGCCGCCACCCGGCGCACCGCCCCCGGCGCCGCCCGCACCCGCACCACCGGTACCCGCACCACCGGTACCCGGACCGCCGGCGCCGCCCGAGCCCGAGCCGCCCGGCATCGTCACGCCCTCGAACTCGTTCTTCACCGCGCCCATGACCTTGTCGAGCGCGTCGTAAGCCTGGTCGACCAGGTCCTTCGTGTCCTTGCAGGTCTTCACGAAGCCCTGGTACAGCCGGTCCCACATGTCGGGGTTGAACTGGTTCTGGATCCACTGCTTGGCCAGGTCCTGGCCGTGCTTCTTGATTTCGTCGCCGTCGCAGCACCCCTGGTCGTTGAGGGTCTTGACCAGGTTCGTGCCGAAGTTGAGGTCCATCCAGCCCGCGATCTGGGCGAGGTCCTGCTCGTTGCCGTGCTCGCCGCTCGCGACCGCGATGACCTTCTGCGCCATCGTGTAGTCGGCCTTGCCGACCAGGTCGGTGTACATGCCGATGACCGCGTCGGCCTTGCCCTTGCAGAGCTGGAACACCGTGGTCGCGGTGGTCAGCGTCGCTTCGCTCACGGTGCCGAGCGTCTGGGACAGCTTCGCCGCTTTCGGCTGGATCTTGTCGTTGTAGGTGTCGGACGCCGCGTCCGCGCCGGCGCCGCTCCACGTCTTGTACAGGCTGCCGAGCTGGGAACCGGTGTCCTCCAGCGTGCGGTCCACCGTCTCGGAGCCGGTCTTGAAGTGCGCGGCGTCCTGGACGAAGTTCGCGAAGCTGATCCCGCGCTGCTCGTCGAAGGGCGTGCGGATGTCCTTGTCGAGGTCGAGCGCGCGGGTGTTGCCGCGGCAGTCGTCCGGGATCTTCGCCAGCAGCGACCCGAAGGTCTCGAACAGCTTCAGCGCGGGCGCGGCGGCGTCGAAGATCTCGTCGGACGTCTTCGTGCCGGTGGCGTCACCGCCGTTCTCGCCGGCCGCGGGCGGCTTCGTGTCGTTCAGCTTCGCCTTGCCGTCGTCGACGGCCTTCTTCTCCTGGTCTTCGTTGTAGGAGTTCTGGTCGCCGCTCGACTTGGCCTTGTCGTAGGCCTCGTCGACCGACTGCCCGGCGAACAGCGGGTTGGCGTTGTAGGCGCCGGCGTACTTCTCGGCTTCCTGCCGCTTCTGCTTGATCTCGTCCGGTTCCTGGTCGGCCAGGAACGGCGGCGGGGGCGGGTTCTCCCGCAGCCAGCTGCTGATCAGCACACTCTTCTGCGCGGCGGGGACGCTCGGGTCGTCCAGGAGCGCCTTGACGTCGGACCACTTCTTCTTTTCGGCCATCAGAGCGAGCCTCCGGCGTTCGTGATCGCGCCGGCCTGGTTGTCCTCGTTGGCGCCGTAGCTCGACCCGGCGGTGCCGAGGTTGGTGCCGAACGAGCCCAGCGTGGTGCTGTAGCCGGAGACGGCGGCCCAGAGTGCCTGCGCGCCGGCGGTGTACTTCGCCGCGTGGGCGTTGTGCGCCCGGCCGAAACCCTCCGCGGTCACCTGCGGGCTCTGCAGGTCCGGGTTGTCGTCCAGCAGGTGCTCCGCCAGGTCCCCGATGGTCTTGGACGCCGTCGACAACGCCTCGGTCGTCGCGGTGTACCCCCCGCCGCTCATTTCAGCGCCTCTCCTCAGATCCTTCAGTTCCCAGTGCTTCCGCGAGCACGTCCGCCACGGATCCCACGTCGGTGAACCGGTCGAGCTGGTCCAGGTCGATCGTCACCCCGTAATAGACCTCCAGCGCCGCCAGGAGCTTGATCCGGCCCTTCGAATCGATGCCCAGCTCCTCCAGGGGAGCGTCGGGCTCGACGAGGTCCGGGTCCAGCCGGAAGGTGTCGCTGACGACCTTCGTGACCTCGGCGCGGTGATCACCCACGGCCGCCACCATAACGTGCCTTGGCCGCCGACCGGGCGACCTTGCCACTCGATGTGCGCGGAAGTCCGCCGGAAGGGACCAGACGTACCGCACGGAGGGTGAGATCGTGCTCCCGCGAGACCGCGCGCAGCACCGCCCGGGTCACCTCTTTGAGATCCGCGTCAGCGTCGCGCGCCCACTCCGCCACCACCATCGCGCCCTCGCCGTCCTCGTCGGCGACGCCGAACGCGGCGACGCGGTCGCGGCGGACCGCCGGGTGGGCCTCCCCGGCCGCCGCCTCGATGTCCTGCGGGTGGAAGTTCCGGCCGTCGATGACGATGAGGTCCTTGAGCCGCCCGGTGACGTACAGGTCGCCGCGGTGCACCACGCCGAGGTCGCCGGTGCGCAGCCAGCCGCCGAGCCCGTCCAGCGTGGCATCGAACGCGGCCGCGTCGCCCCGGCCCCAGTAGCCGGTCGCGACGTTCGGGCCGTGGATCCAGATCTCGCCGACCGCGCCCTCGGGCTGCTCGTGTCCCTCGTGGACGATCCGGACGAGCTGCCCGACCGGCCGGCCCACGGACACGAGCTCCGGGCCGTCGACGGTTTCGACGGCCCGGCCCTGCGCGAGCGCCTCGCGGTCGAACTTCGCGCCGCGCGGCCCTTCCGGCCCCGCGCTCGCGACGTACACCGTGGCTTCGGCGAGCCCGTACGACGGCCGGTACGCCTCGCGCCGGAACCCGTGCGGCCCGAAGACCTCGAGGAACCGTTCGACCGTGCGCGGGCGGACGGGTTCGGCGCCGTTGAGCGCGACCCGCACGTCCGAGAGGTCGAGGTCGTCGTCCCCGGGACCGGCGTCGGCCGCGAGGTCGTAGGCGAAGTTCGGGGCCGCGGTGAAGACCGCGGGGTAGTCCGCCAGCTGCCGCAGCCAGCGCCGCGGCCGGTGCACGAACTCGGCCGGGGCCATGAACACCGACCGGCCGCCGGAGAAGACCGGCAGGCACAGCAGCTGGATCAGGCCCATGTCGTGGAAGAACGGGATCCAGCCCGCGCAGGTCGTGCCTTCGTCGACGGCGTAGGCCCGGCTGCCCTGCCAGCACGCCGCGACGATCGCCCGGTGCGGGATCACCGCGCCGGCCGGCTCCCGCGTCGACCCCGACGTGTACTGCAGGTACGCGGGGCTCTCCGGCGCGACCGGCACCGGATCGGCGCCCGGCCCGGTCAGCTCGTCGGCCACCAGCAGCTCGCCGGGGGCACCGAACTCGCGGACCCGGTCCACCGCGGCCGACGACGTCAGCCACACCCGCGCGCCGGAGTCGGCCAGGACCCCGCCGAGGCGGTCGGCCTGCCCGCGGTTGCCCGGCGGCATCAGCGGGACGGCGATCATGCCGGCCGCCAGCACGCCGAAGAACGCCAGCGGGTAGGCGAGCTCCTGCCCGGCGAGGACGGCGACCCGCTCTCCCGGCTCCGCGACCCGGCGCAGTTCACCCGCGACCACGCTGACGCGGGCGGCGAACTCCGCCCACGTCAGCGTGTGCTCGACGGCGTGCGTGTGGTCCTGGTGGGTGAACAGCGGGCGGGCGTCGTCCGCGCGGGCGAACAGCCGGTCCACGATCGAGGCGCGCAGCACCTCGCCGGGCACGGTCGCGGGCGGACGAGGCACGCAGCGAACCTACTGGACGGCCCAGAGGCCACCCAGCCCGGCCACGTCCACGACGGTGGCGGTGCGCGGGAACAGCGTGCCGGTCAGGAAGTCGTGCGTCTCCTGCTCGCGGTCGGCGCAGGCGTCGCGCAGGACGACGATCCGGTAGTCGCGGTCCATCGCCTCGCGGACGGTGCTCAGCACGACGCCGCTGGTGCTGATCCCGGCGAGGACGAGCGTCGTGATCCCGCGCTTCTCCAGCTGCTGCTCGAGGTCCGTGGTGGAGAACGCGCCGACGCGGATCTTGCGGACCAGGATGTCGTCGGCCCGCGGCGCGAGCCGGGCGTGGATCTGCGTTCCCGGGGCGTCGGCGCGCATCGCCGCCCGGAGCTGGTCGGAGGCCGCGAACGCGGCGAACATGCTCGTCTCGGGGACCGCGGCGAACTCGGCGTCTTCGAACGCGACGCGCACCCAGCCGACGTGGCCGCCGTGGCCGCGGACGTCGTCGATCGCGCCGGCGACGCGGTCGAGCAGCGGGCCGGTGTCGGGCAGCTGGCCGACGATCCCCTCCTGGTAGTCCATCACGAGCAGCGCCGTGCGGGTCGGGTCGAGGGTGGTGGTCTGGTCAGGCATCGGTTCCGTCTTTCTCGGGTCGGGTGGTGCTTCGGGACAGGGAACGGTCGAACACGGTGATGGCCAAGAAGACCGCGCCGATGCCGAGGAGCAGCAGCGCGAGGTCGTGCAGGCCGCCGGTGTCGGCGGCGGATCCGTACAGGGCGCCTTGGAGCGCGGAGGAGACGATCGCGCCGAGGTAGCCGAAGGTGCGCAGCAGGCCGGCCGACGCGGCGATGTCGTCGGGGTTCGCCTGGCGGTACACGGAGTTCTGCAGCGCGAGGCTGTTCAGCCCCTGCGGCACCCCGGCCACGAGCGCGACCACGACGAGCAGCCACACGGCGGCCGAGGAGTCCAGGGTCAGCAGCAACGCGCACCCGGCGAGCTGCCCGAGCGCGGCGACGGCCAGCTTGCCGCGGACGGCTTCGCGACGCCCGGTGAGCAGCGACACGAGGATCCCGGTCGCGAACAGCGGCAGGGTGGCCAGGCCGGCTTCGCTCGCCGAGAGGCCGCGGCCGTGCTCGAGCCACTGCGTGTAGCCGTAGAGGAAGCTGTACGCCACGACGTAGGCCAGCAGGGCGCGGCCGTAGGTGCGCAGCAGCGGGCCGTTGCGGCCGAGCAGCCGCAGGTCGATGAACGGGTGGGCGTGGGTCAGCTCGCGCACGGCGAAGCCCGCGGCCCCCGCCACGGCGATGGCGAGCAGGTACCAGTCCCCCGCGCCCGGGTGCATCAGGAACAGCAGCAGCGAGACGAGCATGCCGGCGAACAGCGCCATGCCGGAGAAGTCGAGGTCGAACGAGCCCTTCGACGCGGGCTTCGCCGTCTTCGGGAACCGGCGGGCGCCGAGGACGAAGGCGGCCAGCGCGATGGGGATGTTGAGGGCGAAGGTCGCGCGCCAGCCGCCGACACCGATGAGCAGGCCGCCCAGCGCCGGGCCGACCACGGAGATCGTCTGGGTCGAGATCGCCAGCACGGTGAGCACGGACGCGGGGCTGTCGCGGCCGGTCCGGTCGCTCTCGTCGCGGATGAGCCGCATCGCCGCCGGATAGCCGGCGCACGTGCCGAAGCCGAGGACCACCCGCGCGACGATCAGCCACGCCAGGTCCGGCGCGAGGGTGCCGAGCACCCCCGCCAGCCCGACCAGGGCCGTCGCCGGGAGGAACACGCGCCGGGGGCCGTACCGGTCGATCAGCCGCCCGGCCACCGGCTGCCCGACCGCGGTGGCCAGGTACAGCGCGGAGATCAGCCACGCGGTCGCCGACGCCGGCTGCCCGAACGCGACGCCGATGGGCACCAGCGCGACCGCGATGATCGTCGAGTTGACCGGGTTGAGCACCGCGCCCGAGATCAGCGGGGCGAGCAGCTTCCGGTCGAACCCGTCGCGCACCCGTTCCCGCGTCGTCATGGCTCGACGACGCGGCCGAGCAGCGCCAGCGCCTCGTTGACCACGGCCAGCTCGTCCTCGGTGAGCCGCTGTGCGAGGGTCCGGGCCAGCCACTCGTGCCGCGAGGCGCGAGCACCGTGGCCGTAGGCGCGCCCCTCGGGCGTGAAGAAGATCAGCTGACGGCGGCCGTCCGCCGGATCGTCCTCCCGGCGGACCAGGCCGAGCTGTTCCAGCGCGGCCACCGTCACCGCCATCGACTGCGGGCGCACCCGCTCCGCGCCGGCCAGCTCGCTCGCCGTCGACGGCTCGTTCTTCGCGAGCCGGGCCAGCGCCGAGGCCTGCGCGGAGGTCAGGTCGCCGACCGCCGTCGCGTCCATCATCTGCCGCCGCAGCCGGCCGACGAGCACGCGCAGCGTCTGCGCGGCCGCGACCGCCGGAGCGGGAACCGTCTTCGAGCCCATATCGACAGCCTAGACTTATCAGTTGAGACTGTCGAGTTTTCCGGACGGGCGCGAGGAGTTCGAGTACGCTTTGCGGCCATGGCCTCACCGGAAGCGCTGGTCTCCGCCCTCGCGGATCCCGCCCGTCTGCAGCTGTTCGCCCGGATCTGCGCCGGGCTCCCGGCCGACAACGCGAAACTCGCGAAGCGGCTGGTCGATGCCGGGCTCGTCACCGTGGACGGGGACGCCTACCGGCCCGTGCCCGAGGTGTTCCGCGAGGCGCTCGCCAAGGCCCCGGCCGACCCGCTCGACGGGCTGTTCCGCCACGGCAGGCTCGTCACCATCCCGCATTCGGGCCGGCGACGGCAGCTGCTGCTCGCCCACCTCGCCGAGCGGTTCGAGCCGGGCCGGCTCTACACCGAGCAGGACGTCCGCGAGAAGCTCGCGATGGTCCACGACGACCACGCGACGCTGCGCCGCTACCTCGTCGACGAAGGCCTGCTGCAGCGCAGCAACGACGGCGGCGCCTACGGCCGTCCGTCGGAGGCCCGCGCCGCCGGCTGAGTCGCCGGCAGGTCGAACAACGCCAGCACGGCGGGATCGGCGAACACCACGTTGTGCGCCACGCGGGCGCCGGACACCGTGAAGACCTGCAGGGTGTGCAGCCGGTACACCCCGGTGTCGTCGCGGCAGTAGGCGGCCAGGGCGGGCTGGCCGTTGGCGGCCGTGCGCGTCATCCGCCAGTCCGGGCCGCGCATCGCGAACAGCCGTTCGAGGAACCGGCCGTAACCGTCGCGGCCGAGGTACCACAGCGGCACCGGCGGCATCTCCAGCACGACGTCGTCGGCCAGCAGCTCGACCAGGCCCGCGACGTCGGCCGATTCGAACGCCCGGACGTAGCGGTCTAGGATCGCCTCCACGGCCGCGTCGTCCGGCTCGGGGACCTCGTCGGCCGACAGGTCGCCGAGGCCCGCGCGGGCGCGCTGCAGGGCGCTGTTGACCGCCGCGGGCGTCGTCTCCAGGAAGCCTGCCACCTCCGCCGCGCTGAACTCCAGGACGTCGCGCAGGATCAGCACCGCGCGCTGCTTGGGCGGCAACGTCTGCATCGCCGCGAGCAGCGCCAGCCGCAGCGTGCCGCGACGGGCCAGGCGCAGGCCGGGGTCGTCCAGGCGCGCGTCCGGGAACGGCTGCAGCCAGGGGATTTCGAACGACGGCGTCAGCGGCGCGCCCGGGTCCTCGCTCGGGCGGCCGAGGCCCGAGGGCAGCGGCCGCCGGGCCCGGCTCTCCAGCGCCGTGAGGCAGGCGTTGGTCGCGATCCGGTGGAGCCAGGTGCGCACCGACGCGCGGGCCGGGTCGTAGCCGTCCCACGCCTTCCAGGCGCGCACCAGCGTCTCCTGCACCAGGTCCTCGGCCTCGTGCACCGAGCCGAGCATGCGGTAGCAGTGCACCAGGAGCTCACGCCGGTGCGGCTCGGTGCTCGTCGCGAAGTCCGCCATCGTTCTCCCGTCGGTCCGGTACGGGAGATGATGCTCTACAGGTCGTCGAAGTCCTCGGGCTGCAGGCCGTCGAGCTCGGCGCGGAAGCGGGCGATCTCGGCCTCGGTGTCGAGCACGTCGGCGGCGGGGCCCTCGGCGTCCTGCTCCAGCTCCAGCTGCACCGAAGCGACGTCGAGCACCTCTTCGGCGACCCGGATCGGCGCACCCTGGCGCAGGCCGAGCGCGACGGCATCGCTGGGGCGGGCCGACACGCGGGTGCCGGAGACGAGCACGAGGTCGGCGTAGAAGATGCCGTCCCGCACCTCGGTCAGCTCGACCGCGGCGACGCCCTGGCCGAACGCCGCGAGCACGTCGCCCAGCAGCTCGATCGTGCCCGGCCGCGGCTGCGCGATCTGCTCGCGCGCGCGCACGAGGGCCTCGGCTTCGCCGTATCCGATCATGATCGCCAGCCAGCGGCGGGCGCCGTCCGGTTCCCGGAGCAGCATCAGGGGCGCCTCGCCGGGCACCGGAACGGCCATCCCCACGACCTCGATCGGGATCACGCTGACCACCGCACCCTCCGTGTAGGTACTTCTCCGCGCGCGAGGTACCCAGAACACCCGGTCGGCAACCCGGGTTCCGCGGGCGAGTTTTTCAGGCCGGCTCTTCTCGGCTGCGGACAACGCCGCGAGCCCTTGCCGAGGGCGCCGCGGCACTGTCACCGTCGGGGTGTGGAACCGACGATTTCGCGCAGCATCGACGTCCCGGCCGACCCGGGCACGGTGTGGTCGTGGGTCACCGACCTGCCCCGGATGGGCGAGCTGAGCCCCGAGAACATCGGCGGCCGCTGGCTGGACGGCACGGGCCCGGCGCTGGGAGCGCGTTTCCGCGGCCGCAACGTGAACGGCGAGCTGCGGTGGTGGACGCGCGTCCGGGTGGTGCGGTTCGACGAGGGGCGCCGGTTCGCGTTCGACGTGCGGACGCCGCTCGGTTCGCGGGTGTCGCGGTGGGAGTACGTGCTGGCGCCGAGTCCGGTGGGCTGCCGGGTCACCGAGAACTGGTACCGCAGCGGCAGCTGGGTGGTGCGCAGGTTCATGGGGCCGCGGGTGACCGGCCGCGCCGATCGGCCCGGGTACAACGTGGGGTCGATCGAGCACACTCTCGCGGCGCTGAAGGCCCGGGCGGAGGAGCGGGCCGCAGCCGCCTGAGCACCCCGCCCCGCTGCCCGCACGCCACGTGACATCGGTCGCGCCGAACTGGTCAGTCTCTTGTTGAGACCCACCTCTTCGGACTAGGTTGCTTTTTCAAACCTAGGAGGGCCATGACCGACACCGCGCCGAAGCCCGGCCTCGTGCTGCTGGTCGTCTCGACCGCGGCGTTCCTCGCCAGCCTCGACACCTTCATCGTCACGATCGCGTTCCCCGGCATCCGGGCCGCCTTCCCCGGTGACGACCTCGCCACGCTGTCGTGGGTGCTCAACGGCTACACCGTGCTGTTCGCCGCCTGCCTCGCCCCGGCCGGGCGGCTGGCCGACCGGTACGGCCGCAAGCGCCTGTTCCTCTTCGGCGTCGCGGTGTTCACCCTCGCGTCGGCCGCCTGTGCCGCCGCGCCGTCCATCCCGGTCCTCATCGCCTTCCGCGCGGTGCAGGCGATCGGCGCGGCGCTCGTCATGCCGACGTCGCTGGCCCTGCTCCTGACGGCGTTCCCGGCGCACCGGCGGCCGATGGCGGTCGGCGTCTGGGCTTCCGTGGGCGCCGCGGCCGCCGCGCTCGGGCCACCCGTCGGCGGCCTGCTCGTCGAGGCGTCGTGGCGCTGGGTGTTCCTGGTGAACCTGCCGATCTGCGCGCTGACGCTGCTGGCCGGGCCGCGGGTGCTGCGCGAATCCCGGGACACCGGCACCGGCGTCCCGGATCTGCTCGGCGCGGCGGGCCTGCTCGCCGGGGTGGGGGCGCTCGCCTACGCGCTGGTCGAAGCGCCGGACCACGGCTGGACGGCGGGGCCGGTGCTGTCGGCGTTCGGGGTGGCCGCCGTCGCGCTCGCGTGGGTGCCGCTGCGCTCGGCGCGCCACGCCGTGCCGGTGCTGGACCTGCCGGCGCTGCGGGTCCCGACGCTGTGGCTGGCGTGCGTCACGACCGGCGTGTTCGCGGCCGGGTTCGCCGCGATGCTGTTCGGCAACGTGCTGTTCCTGACGTCGGTCTGGCACGACTCGATCCTGGTGGCCGGGCTGTCCCTGGCCCCGGGCCCGCTGATGGTGGTGCCGGTGTCGATCCTCGGCGGCCGGTTCGTGCACCGCTTCGGCCCCGGCCCGGTGGTCGCCCTCGGCGGCGTCTCGTTCGGGGCGGGCGCGTTGATCTGGGTGCTGCGCATGGGTTCGGTGCCCGACTACGCGGGGTCGATGCTGCCCGGCCAGCTGCTGACGGGCATCGGCGTCGGGCTGATCCTGCCGAGCCTGTCGGGCGTGGTGGGCACGGTCCTGCCGCCGGCGCGGTGGGGCGCGGGCTCGTCGATGGTCAACACGACTCGCCAGGTCGGGACGGTCCTCGGGACGGCGGTGCTGGTAGCGGTCTTCGCGGGAACCCCGGACCTGACGGACTTCCGGCACGGCTGGCTGCTGGTCCTGGGTACTGCGGCCGCGACGTCAGCGGGCGGCCTCCTGATCGCCGCGCGCCGCCGCACCGATCACCACGTCGAGCCCCCGGCCGCAGCGGTCGTGAGCGGGAAGCAGGGTCAGAACCCTGTTTCCCGCTCACGACCGCCAGGCCCGGTCCAGCGCCGCGAGCCCGTCGTCGATCCGCTCCACCGGGATCGAGCCGTAGCCCAGCACCAGGCCCGGCGCCGGGAACCCGCAGCACAGATCGGACAGCGTCTGCACCGCCACCCCTGCCGCCGCGGCCCGGGCGGCGATCGGCTCCAGGTCCTCCTCGCCCAGAGCGCACAAGTGCAGCCCGGCCGCCGAAGGGACCACCCGGAGCCGGCCGGCGAACACGCGGTCCACAGTGGACGTGATCCGCTCGTGCCGCTCCGCGTACACCTTCGTCGCGCGGCGGATGTGGCGGGCGAACAGGCCTTCGTCGACGAACCGGGCCAGCGCCGCCTGGGCGGGCACGTCGCCGTGCCAGTCCGACAGCTGGCGGGCGTGCCGCAGCGCGTCCTGCAGCGACGGCGGCGCGATCAGGAAACCCAGGCGCAGCATGGGAAGCAGCGTCTTCGAGAACGATCCGACGTACGCGACGCGCCCGCCGCGGTCCAGGCTCTGCAACGGCTCCAGGGGGCGGTCGGAGAACCGGAACTCGCTGTCGTAGTCGTCCTCGACGACGACCGCGTCCGCGCGCTCGGCCCACGCCAGCAGCGCCGTGCGGCGGGCCAGGGACATCGGCGTGCCGAGCGGGAACTGGTGCGACGGCGTGACATACACCAGCTTCGTCCGCGACGGCAGCGCCGCGACGTCGAGACCTTCGCCGTCCACGGGCACGCCCACGACTTCGGCGCCGTGGGAGGCGAACAGCAGCTTCGCCTGCCGGTAGCCCGGTTCTTCGACGGCCACGCGGTCACCCGGGGAGAGCAGCACCCGGCACAGCAGGTCGAGGGCCTGCTGCGCGCCCTGGGTGACGAGCACGTCGTCCGCGTCGGCCCGCACCGAGCGCGACACGCCGACGTGCCGGGCGATCGCCGCGCGCAGGCCCGGGTGCCCGCCAGGGTCGACGTAGTGCACGAACGCCGCCGCGGCCCGCAGCTCCCGCGCGAGCAGCCGTCGCCAGGTTTCGAACGGGAACAGCGCGGCGTCGGGAATGCCGACGCGGAAGTCGTACTCCGGCACCTCCGCCACCGCGGCGACCGGTGAGGCCAGCGACCGCCAGATCGCCTTGGGCCGCGGGCCCCGCGCCGCGGGAGCCTTGCGCGGCTTCGTCGCGGGCAGCGAACCGCTGACGTACGTCCCGGCGCCGACGCGGCCGGTGAGGAACCCGTCGGCGGTCAGCCGGTCGTAGGCGACCGCGACGGTGTTGCGCGAGACGGCCAGGCGCCGCGCCAGCTCCCGGGTCGGCGGCAGCCGCTCCCCCGCCCGCAGCCTGCCGTCCAGCACGGCGTCGCGCAGCTGGCGGTAGATCCGGACGGACAGGTCACCGCGCCCGGCCAGGCTGACGTGGAAGTCCATCCGGCGAGCCTACATTGGCCCAATCCGATTCATGGGAATTGGATCTGGGATCGGGCCAAGTGCCGATCTAGCGTTACCGGCATGACGCTGACCCTGGACCGCCCCGCACCCGTCCGCTCCGGCCGGCTGCTGGCCGCCGCCCAGCTGACCGGTTCCCTCGGCGACGGCGCGTTCCTGACCTGCTCGGTGCTGTTCTTCACGCGGATCGTCGGGCTGTCCCCGGCGCAGGTCGGGCTGGGCCTCACGCTCGGCTGGGCGGTGGGCTCGGTCGCGGGCGTGCCGCTCGGCCACCTCGCCGACCGCCACGGCGCGCGCGGCTCCGCGGTGCTGCTGGCACTGGCGACGAGCGCGTCGATCCTGACGTTCCCGCTGGTCCGCACGCCGCTGCTGTTCGTCCTGGCCGCGTGCCTCTACGGCAGTTGCCAGACCGGCCTGGCCGCCGTCCGCCAGGCGCTGCTGGCCGCACTGGCCGACCCGGAACGGCGAACGCGCGTCCGGGCGCACCTGCAGTCGGCGGGCAACGCGGGGCTCGCCGTCGGCGCCGGGCTGGGCGGCCTCGCACTCTCGGCCGACACGGCGCCGGCGTACCTGACGGTTTTCGCGCTCGACGCGGCCGGCTTCGTCGTGACGGCGGTGCTGCTGCACCGGCTCCCCGCCGTCGCGCGGACGTCGTCCCCGCGCGCCGGCGAGCCGAAGCTGGCCGTGCTGCGCGACCGGCCGTACGCGCTGGTCACGCTGCTCAACGCGGTCCTGTTGCTGCGCATGCCGCTGCTGAGCGTCGCGATCCCGCTGTGGATCGTCGAGCGGACCGCCGCGCCGGGCTGGACGGTGTCCGCGCTGTTCGTGCTCAACACGGTCATGGTGGTGCTGCTCCAGGTGCGCGTGGCCGGACGGCTGGCGAACATCGGCGCGGCGGCGCGGATGGTGCGCCGGTCCGGGGTGCTGCTCTTCGCGTCCTGTGCGGCTTTCGCGCTGTCGGCGTTCGGGACTTCGCCGTGGATCGCGTTCGCGGCGCTGGTCGTGGGCGCGGTGGTGCAGGTGTTCGGGGAGATGCTGCAGTCGGCGGGCACGTGGGAGATCGGCTTCGCGCTGGCACCGGCCGACCGGCAGGGGCAGTACCAGGGGTTCTTCGGCACCGGGGTGTCGGTGGCCCGCGCGGCCGGTCCGGTGCTGCTGAGCACGGTGGTGATCGGCTGGGGCCTGCCGGGCTGGCTGCTCCTGGGCGCGGTCTTCCTGGGGGCGGGCTGGGCGATGGGCCCGGCGGTCCGCTGGGCCCGGGCCACGGCCGGCGCGCGCCCAGCGCCCCAAGGTGGCCTTGGGTGCGTCTGACGCACCCAAGGCCACCTTGGGGCGCTACTGGCTCTTCTGGGCCGCCGGGGCCTGGTGCAGGGACAGGTCCGGACCCGCGGCGGAGTCCTCGGCCCAGGCCCCGGCCTCCGCCGTCCACGTCCGGCCGGCGAAACTCACCTTGTCCACCCCGAGCGCCTCCGCGCGGCCCACCAGCCAGCTCGCGTACGTCCACCCCTGCGCCGCCGGGTGGGCTCCGCTCAGCCGAGCCGTGCCCAGTTCGCCGGTAGCCGCCGTCGCCAGGTCACCCGGTGCCGCCAGGGTCAGGTTCCGGCAGGTCAGCGCGGCCGGGAACTGGCCGGTGAACGCCGCCGCCATCGTGCGGGACTGCGGCTCCCACTGCGCGTACGCGTCCGGGACTCCCGAGCGCTGGATCGACTGGGCCGCCTCGGTGATCGGCATCGTCTCCCAGTCCGGCAGCTTCTCGAGCTTCTCGTAGAACGCCGTCGCCGCGTAGACCGGGTCGCGCAGCTGGGCCACCGTGCCCCAGCCCTGGCTGGGCCGCTGCTGGAACAGCCCGACCGAGTCGCGGTCACCGCCCTCGAGGTTCTGCAGCTTCGACTCCTGCAACGCCGTGGCCAGCGCGATCGTCGCGGCGTGCGGGGGCAGGCCCAGCTTGGTCCCGACCGCCGAGATCGTCGCGGCGTTGTTCATCTGCTCCGGGGTGAACGTGTACGCGGTCGCGTCCTGCCCCGGCTGCGCCACCGTGCAGCCCGGCGTCCGGACCGGGCTGCGCGTGAGCACCACCACCACGATGATCCCCGCGGTCAGCACGACGACCGCCCCCAGGAAGACGGCCGCCTTCAGGCCACACCCGCGCACGCTGCCTCGCCTTCACCCGTTCGCCCCAGTCTGCCAAAGGCAGGACGCGGCGCACCGGGCGGAGGTTCAGTGGCCGGTGCCGAGGAAGATCGGGTTCGACATCGCCACCATGGCGTTCGGCTGGGTCGTGTTCGGGCCCCCGGACGGGCGACGGACCTCGACGCGCACCCACCGCGAGTACCGCGGATACGTCGTCCACGTCACCGTGGCCGCCCCCGAGTCGCCGATGGTCTCGGTGTGCTCCGGCCCCAGCTGGTCGAGGAACGTCACCGTGGTCCCCGGCACGCCGCCGACGACCGCCCTGACCGTCACCGGCGTCCCGGTGCCCGCGGGCAGGCGCTCGCCGATCCCCGCCGCACGACCGCCTCCGGAGGCCGTGAAGTCCAGCTGGACCGCCGAGGACTCGGCCAGCCACGACCGCCCCGCTTTCAGCCCTTCCAGCAGTTCCTTGCGGCGCAGCCGGTCGGCGAGGACGACGGTGTGCGGCAGCGCGACGCGCTGGTCCGGGTTGTGCGCGTCGGAGTCGCCGATCGCGGGGATGAACCGGCCGCCGCGCAGCAGGCCGTCCCAGTGGATGACGCTCGCCTCGTCGTCCTGGGTCCACGGGCCGTTCCAGACCTCGACGAGGTCGGCGATCTCGTACGCGAACTCGTAGGTGCAGCCGAAGCAGTTGGCGAACGGGTGCGCCGCGGTGACCAGACCGCCCGCGCGGTGCACCTGGTCGGTGAACCGGCGGAAGTCCTGCGGATCGGCCGCGCGGTAGCGCCAGTCGATCCACGTGCCGGCGGGCAGGCCGATCGCGGGCCAGTGCCCGGACCGCGTCGTCACCTCTTCGCCGTTGAGGATCAGCAGGTCGTCGGTGGCGTACCGGCCCCAGACGAGCTGCGAGCTGGACGTGTTGTGGTCGGTGGAGACGATGAAGTCCAGGCCGGCGGCGCGGGCGTCGGCGACCAGCTGCTCCGGGGTGCGACGGCCGTCGGAGTGGACGGTGTGCAGGTGGCCGTCGCCGCGGTACCAGGCGCGGCCCTTGTCCCGGGCGGGCGCGCTCTCCGGCGCGGGGTCCGGGGTGAACGGCGCGCCGTCCGGCCCGAAGGTGAGCGTGATGTCCACCCGGTAGTTCAGGCCCTGCGGGGCGACGGTGTACGGCCCGAGGATGACGTGCCACCGCCCGGGCCGGATCGGCCCGGCGAGGTAGCCGGGCGTCGCCTCGGACGCGCTGATCGAGAACCGGTCGCGGAAGCCGCCGGACCAGCCGCGGAAGCCGCGGGCGTTGCCCAGTTCGTGCCCTTCCGGGCCGAACATGCCGATGTCGCAGGCGTTCCCGCGGGTGCCGGCGGGCACCTGCGGCTTGTCGTAGGAGTAGACGACGTCGATCTGCCGCACCCCGCGCGGGACGTCGACCGGCAGGTAGTACCAGTCCGGGACGTCCGGCTTCAGGGTGCCGGTGACGGTCCGGGTCTGGCTGCCGGTGCCGCCCGGCTGGTCGGCGAACGCGACGCCGGGCAGCATCCCCATCGCCGCCCCGGCCGCCGCCACGCCGCTCGCGCGCAGCAGCGCGCGCCGGCTGAAGTCCCCAGAACTCATGCGTACCTCCGCATCGAAAGACGTCCCGACGCTAGGGGAGGAACGCGAACGCCGACAAGAACCGGCGGTGAACATTCGGCACCCGGCCGCGGTGTCCGGTCAGGACCTGGCGCCGCGGGTGAGGATCCTGGCGAGGGCGACGACGGTGACGGCGGCGGCCAGCCCCAGCCGGGTCACGTCGACCGCGGGCACCCAGGTCACGGCGTCACTCCGGACGACGAACGCGCCGGCCGGCCGGGCGAACACCCCGAACCCGGCACCCTCCCGCACCGGCAGCGCGTCCGCGTCACCCGCGCCGCCACCCCCACCACCGAAGACGGTCGCGGCCGGGATCACGACGGTCCCGTCGCGCTCGACCGGATCGCCGTAGACCAGCTTCGCGGTGAAGAGGTCCCGCGCGGTCGACGCCAGCTGCCCGAGTTTCATCCGGCCATCATGACGGCGGCCCGGCGCGCCGCACGCCTCGTGCGGAGCGCACCTCGGTCGCCGTACCACTCACCGACACATTCATCCGATGGCTACGGCCAATTCACCCACGTAGACCGCCTTTCTCTCTATTCGACGCCGTTGACATCTGATGTATGAGCTGCCAGCGTCAAAGTCATGCACATCGGACGGCTCGGCGCGGCCCTGGGCGTGGCACTCCTGGCGGGCGTCGCGCTCACCGCGCCGGCGGACGCGGCTCCCGGCCGGACCCTGGTCGTGGCCCCGGACGGGCACGGCACGGCCTGCGCGCAGCACCGGCCGTGCACCCTGGAAAGCGCTTCCCGGCTGCTGGCGCGCGAACACGGCTACGCGTCACCGTCCTCCTGCGCGGCGGCACCTACCGCCTGACCAGGACCCTCGACCTGCCGCCGACCGCCGCGAGGGTCGCGTTCCGCGCCGCTCCCGGTGAGACCCCGGTACTGACCGGTGCCCGCCGCGTCACCGGGTTCACGAAGACCGACGCGGCGCGTGGCATCTACACGGCACGCGTCCCCGCGGGCACCGGCACCCGGCAGCTGTTCGTCGACGGCGTCCGCGCCGAACGCGCCCGCACCGCGCTCGACCCCGCGACGTTCACCGTCACCGCGACCGGGTTCAGCACGCCGGACCCGTCGTTCGCCGCGCTGACGAACCAGACGGGCGTCGAGGTCGTCCAGGAGAACAAGTGGAAGCACCTGCGCTGCCCGCTGGCCTCGATCAGCCGTGACGGCACCGGATCCGCGCTCACCGTGCAGCCGGAGTGCTGGCGGAACAACAACACCGCCGTCGTCAACCGGCAGTTCCCCTTCAACGGCAACGGACTGCCCAAGCTCGACGGCGTCAGCTGGGTCGAGAACGCCTACGAACTGCTGACCAAGCCGGGCCAGTGGTACCTCGACCAGGCGGCCGGGCGCCTGTCCTACCTCCCGTTGCCGGGCCAGGACATGACGAAGGCCGACGTCGAGGTGCCGCTGCTCGAGACCCTCGTGAAAGCTTCGGGCACCCCCGGCCACCTCGCCCCGGCCGACGACGACACCGCGGCGTACCGCGGCGCCTGGACGACGTCCGCGAACCGCCAGGTCGGCGACTACCAGGACGGTGTGCACGCCACGAGCACCCCGGGCGCCTCGGTGAGCTACGCCTTCACCGGCACCGGGCTGGACGTGCTGGCCGAGACGGGCACCGGCCTGGGCGCGTTCACCGCGACCGTCGACGGACGCCCCGATCCCCGGCCGCACACCGAAGCGGGCGACGTCCGGCTGGCGCAACAGGTCGTCCACTCGCTCAAGGACCTGCCGAAGGGCCGGCACACCGTGACGCTGACCAGCGCGAGCGACCGGCCTTTCCTCGTCGACGCCTTCGTCGTCACGCCGGACGTGGTGGCGCCGGTCCGGGACCTGAGCTTCAGCGGCCTCACGTTCACCGGCACGACGTGGACGCTGCCGTCCCGCGACGGCTACGTCGACAACCAGGCCGGCGTCCAGTGGGCGGCCGCCGCGCCGCACGCGCCGATCCGCCCGCCCGCCGCACTGGAGATCCACCGCGGCCGCGGGATCTCCGTCAGCGGCAACACTTTTCGCGGGCTGGGCGGAGCCGGGCTCGCGCTCGCCGACGGCACCCAGGACGCCCGCGTCACCCGCAACCGCTTCGCCGACACCAGCGCGGGCGCGATCGCGTCCGGCGAGGTCGACGACTACTACCTCAGCGATCCGGCGCGGATGACCCTCGGCACGACGATCGCCGACAACACGATCACGACGCCGGGCCAGGACTACCACGACGCCGTCGGGATCTGGGCCGGGCACGGCCGCGCGACCACGATCGAGCACAACGAGATCGCCGACGCGCCGTATTCGGGCATCTCGCTCGGGTGGGGCTGGGGCTGGGCGTCCCCGTGCGAGCTGCAGGCCGAGCAGGGGTTGACCGTCTGCCGCCGCGGCACGATCTACTCCGGCGGCAACCGCATCCTGGGCAACGACATCCACGACGTGATGCGCACCCTGCTCGACGGCGGCCCCGTCTACACCCTCGGCGGGCAGGACAGCACCGTCGAATCGGTCACCGCGGGCAACTGGGTGCACGACGCCCCGCACAACAACAACATGCTCTACCACGACGAAGGAAGCTCGTACTGGAACACCTACGGCAACGTGGTGAGCAACCGGACCGGCCGCTGGACCGGCATGTGGACGCCGACCATCCACGACATCCGGATCCACGGCAACTTCACCGACAACACGGTGGTGAAGAACCTCGGCACGAACGTCGTCATCAGCGACACGACCGTCGTGACCGGCGGAAACTGGCCGGATGCGGCCGAATCCGTGATGCACGCGGCCGGTCCCCGCTGACTTTTCGGCCCGATCGGGTGTGAACCCGGGGTATCCGGGGCATCAACTGGCGACACCTGTGTTCACCGGGGAGTGCCGCAGCAAGGGAGACCGCGATGACCTTCGACTTCGTCAGCCGTTGGCTGGGCAGGCACCGCGACCGCCCCGGGATCACGCTGGACCTCTCCTGCGGCGGCCGGGTGACCCTGCGCGAGATCGACGGACGGCCGGTACTGGCGATCACGACGGCCCCGGGCCCGGACGGCCGGTGCGACGTCGCCGCCGTGCCGCTGTCGGAAGCCGAACGCCGGGAGCTGGGCCAGGTGCTGGAGTCGGACGTCCTCCTGGCCTCCTGACCGACCCCTTATCTCCGCGTCACCGGATGTTTCCCTATCCGTTCCCGCCGTAAGCTGCGCACCGTGCTTTGTGGCAGTCCTCGCGAGAAATCCGGCCCCCGCGGTGTGGCGCGGGTCGCTTTTTGTGGGGTTCCCACAAAGCAGCCGCCTCGGCACGCGCCATGGCGGACATTGGTCTACCCGGCGGTAATCCAGCAGGGTGTAGACAGGTGCAGGCGACGCCCCAGGACAGGTGCGTCGCCTTCTGTGCGTGGGTACTTGGGAGGCTCAGCCGGTGTTCAATCGTGTCGCCATCGTCAACCGCGGAGAGGCCGCGATGCGGCTCATCCACGCCGTCCGGGATCTGTCGGCGGAAACCGGCACGAAGATCGAGACGGTCGCCCTCTACACCGACGCGGATCGCACCGCCACCTTCGTCCGTGAGGCCGACCTGGCCTACGACCTCGGCCCGGCCTCGGCCCGCCCGTACCTCGACCTGGCCAAGCTCGAGCAGGCCCTCGTCGAGACGAAGGCCGACGCAGCGTGGGTCGGCTGGGGCTTCGTCGCCGAGGACCCGGCCTTCGCCGAGCTGTGCGAGAAGGTCGGCGTCACCTTCGTCGGGCCGAGCGCCGACGCGATGCGCAAGCTCGGTGACAAGATCGGCGCGAAGCTGATCGCCGAAGAGGTCGGCGTCCCGGTCGCGCCGTGGAGCCGCGGCGAGGTCGCGACCCTCGAAGACGCGCTGAAGGCCGGCGACCGGATCGGCTACCCGCTGATGCTCAAGGCCACCGCGGGCGGCGGCGGGCGCGGCATCCGCATGGTCGCCTCCGGCGAAGACCTCGCCGACGCCTACGAGCGCACCAGCCAGGAAGCCCTGCGCGCGTTCGGCTCCGGCGTCGTGTTCCTCGAGCGCCTGGTCACCGGCGCCCGCCACGTCGAGGTCCAGGTGATCTCCGACGGCGCGACGGCGTGGGCGCTCGGCGTCCGCGACTGCTCGGTGCAGCGGCGCAACCAGAAGATCATCGAGGAGTCGGCCTCCTCCGTCCTCGCCCCGGAGCAGACCGCCGAGCTGAAGACGTCGGCCGAGCGGCTCGCGGTCGCCGTCGGCTACCGCGGCGCGTGCACCGTCGAGTTCCTGTACCACCCCGGTGAGAAGCTGTTCGCCTTCCTCGAGGTCAACACCCGCCTGCAGGTCGAGCACCCGATCACCGAAATCACCACCGGCACCGACCTGGTCAAGCTGCAGCTGCACGTCGCGGGCGGCGGCAAGCTCGAAGGCGACCAGCCCGCCGAGCTCGGCCACGCCGTCGAAGCCCGGCTCAACGCCGAGGACCCCGACCGCGACTTCGCCCCCTCCCCCGGCCGCATCGCGCGGCTGGCGCTGCCCGCCGGGCCCGGCATCCGCGTCGACACCGGCGTCAGCGAAGGCGACACCATCCCCGCCGACTTCGACTCGATGATCGCCAAGATCATCGCCTACGGCCGCGACCGCGACGAGGCGCTCGGCCGCCTGCGCCGCGCGATGGCCGAGACCACCGTCATCATCGAGGGCGGCGCGACCAACAAGAGCTTCGTGCTCGAGCTGCTCGACCAGCCCGAGGTGATCGACGCGAGCGCCGACACCGGCTGGATCGACCGCGTCCGCGCCGAAGGCCGCCTGGTCACCCACCGGCACTCCGCGGTCGCGCTCGCCGCGGCCGCCATCGAGGCCTACCAGGACGAGGAAGAGGTCTCCGTCCAGCGGCTGCTGTCCACCGCGCACGGCGGCCGCCCGCAGGTCCAGCACGAGAGCGGGCGCCCGCTCGACCTCAAGCTCCGCGGCGTCGGCTACCGCGTCAGCGTGGCCCGCGTCGGGCGGCAGCGCTTCCGCATCGGGATCTCGGCCGGGACGTCGGACGTGCACCACGCCGACGTCGAGATCGACCGCTTCGACGCCCACAGCGGCCAGATCCGGATCAACGGGCAGCGGTTCCGCCTGGTGGCGGCCACGCACGGCCCGATCCACCTCGTCGAGGTCGACGGCGTCACCCACCGCGTCAGCCGCGACGAAGGCGGCGTCGTCCGCTCCCCCGCGCCCGCGCTGGTGGTCGCGACACCGCTGTCGGTCGGCGACGAGGTCGAGGCGAACGCGCCGATCCTCGTGCTGGAGAGCATGAAGATGGAGACGGTGCTGCGCGCGCCGTTCCGCGCCCGCGTCCGCGAGTGCCCGGTGTCGGTCGGCAGCCAGGTCGAGACCGGCGCGCCGCTGATGCGCCTGGAGCCCCTGTCCGACGGCGCCGAGGCCGAGGCGGCCGAAGAGACCGAGACCGTCGAGATCGAGCTGCCGCCGGTGCCGGACGGCGTGTCCGCGGCCGACCGCGTCGAGCGGGGTCTCCAGGACCTGCGCAGCCTGCTGCTCGGCTTCGACGTCGACCCGTCGGAGCGCAAGCGCGTCCTCTCGGCCTACGTCGCCGCGCGGGCCGAGCTGGGCGGCCGGCCGGTCGAAGGCGAGCTGGAGCTGCTCACCGTCTTCGCCGACCTGTCCGAGCTGAGCCGCAACACCCCGGGCGGCGAGCTCGACGCCGAGCCGAACGGCGCGGTGCACAGCCCGCGCGAGTTCTTCCACAGCTACCTGCAGAGCCTCGACGTCGAGCGCGCCGGCGTCACCGAAGGCTTCCAGGCCAAGCTGACCAAGGTGCTCGGCCACTACGGCGTCGCCGACCTGGAGCGCACCCCGGAGCTGGAGTCCGCGGTCTTCCGGATCTTCCTGGCGCAGCAGCGGACTTCGGCCGACGTCGCCGTCGTCTCGGAGCTGCTGCGACAGTGGCTGGCCGGGGCGCCGCCGGCGGAGTCGCTGAGCGACCGCGCCGGGCTGACCCTGGAGCACCTGGTCGAAGCCACGCAGGTGCGCTTCCCCGCGGTGTCCGACCTCGCCCGCGGCGTGGTGTTCCGCTGGTTCGCCCAGCCGCTGCTGCGCCGCAACCGCGCCGAGGTGTACGCCGCCGTCCGCACCGAGCTGCGGTACCTCGACCAGCACCCGGACGCGGCCGACCGCGCCGAGCGGATCCAGGCCATGATCACCGGCTCGCAGCCGCTCGTCCGGCTGATCGGGCAGCGGATCGGCCGGCCCGGCCGCGACCACGCGCCGCTGCTGGAAGTGCTGACCCGCCGCTACTACGGCAACCGCAGGCTGGCGGGCGTCGCCGTGCGCGACGTCGCCGGCTGCCGGCTGCTGACCGCCGAGCTGGACACCCCGGACGGCGTGCTGCCGCTGGTCACCACCGCCGTCGACATCGCCGCACTGCCGGACGCCGTCCGCGCGATCGGCGAGGTGGCCACCGAAGGCGTCGTCGCCGACGTCTACCTGCGCTGGGAGGACCAGCCGGACGTCGACGCGACCGCCGAACGGCTCGGCGCGCTGCTGGCCGAGCACCCGCTGCCGGCGAGCGTGCAGCACGTCGTGCTGACCGTGGCCGGCACCGGCGGCGCGGTGATGCACCACCACTTCACCTTCCGGCGCGACGGCGCGGGCTTCACCGAGGACCGGCTGATCCGCGGCCTGCACCCGCAGATCGCGCAGCGGCTGCAGCTGCAGCGGCTGCACGAGTTCGACCTCACCCGGCTGCCGTCGGCGGACGAGGAGATCTACCTCTTCAAGGCCGTCGCGAAGAGCAACCCGGCCGACGAGCGGCTGATCGCGATGGGCCAGGTCCGCGACCTGACCCCGCTGCGCGAAGCCGACGGCCGGCTGGTCGCCCTGCCCGCGCTCGAGGACGCGGTCACCGCCTGCCTCGACGCGATCCGCAACATCCAGGCGCAGCGGCCGCAGAACAAGCGGTTCGACACCAACCGGATCATGATGTACGTCTGGCCGCAGACGGAGCTGACCACCGACGAGCTGAACACGCTCGTCCAGCGCATCCTGCCGACGTCGGTGGGCGCCGGGCTGGAGGAGGTCCAGTTCCTGGCCCGCCGGCGCACCGACGCGGGCAAGCTGGCCGAGCTGGCCGTCCGGATCACGTTCGACCCGGGCCACGGCGCGCGGCTGCACGTCGGGCCGGCCTCGACCGAACCCGTCAAGCCGCTCGACGACTACCGGCTGAAGGTGCTGCGCGCGGCGCGGCGCGGCAACATCTACCCGTACGAGCTCACCGGCCTGCTCGCCGGGCCGGCAGGCACGTTCGCCGAGCACGACCTGGACGAGGCCGGCGCGCTGGTACCGGTCGACCGGCCGAAGGGCAAGAACACCGCGGCGATCGTCGCGGGCGTCGTGACGACCCCGACCGAGCGGCACCCCGAGGGCGTCACCCGCGTCGTGCTGCTCGGCGACCCGACCAAGTCCCTCGGGGCGTTGTCGGAGCCGGAGTGCTCCCGCGTCATCGCGGCGCTCGACCTGGCCGAGCGGATGCAGGTGCCGCTCGAGTGGTTCGCGCTGTCGTCGGGCGCGCGGATCTCGATGTCCTCGGGCACCGAGAACATGGACTGGGTCGCCGCGGCGCTCAAGCGGATCGTCACGTTCACCCAGGACGGCGGCGAGATCAACATCGTCGTCAACGGCATCAACGTCGGCGCCCAGCCGTACTGGAACGCCGAAGCCACGATGCTCATGCACACCAAGGGCGTTCTCGTGATGACGCCGGACTCGGCGATGGTGCTCACCGGCAAGCAGGCGCTCGACTTCTCCGGTGGCGTGTCGGCCGAGGACAACTTCGGCATCGGCGGCTACGACCGCGTCATGGGCCCGAACGGCCAGGCACAGTACTGGGCGCCGAACCTGCCCGCCGCCCGCGAAGTGCTGATGTCGCACTACGACCACACCTACGTCGTCCCGGGCGAGGCCGGGCCGCGGAAGGTGGGCACGAACGACCCGGTCGACCGCGACGTCTCGGCGTTCCCGCACGCGATCGTCGGCAGCGACTTCACGACAGTCGGACAGATCTTCTCGGCCGAGCACAACCCGGACCGCAAGAAGCCGTTCGACATCCGCACGGTGATGCGCGCGCTGTCGGACCAGGACCACCCGGTGCTGGAGCGCTGGGCGGGCATGGCCGACGCCGAGACGTCCGCGGTGCAGGACGTGCACATCGGCGGCCGCCCGGTCTGCCTGGTCGGCATCGAGTCGCGTTCGGTGCCGCGCCGCGGCTTCCCGCCCACCGACGGGCCGGACACCTACACGGCGGGGACGCTGTTCCCGCGGTCGTCGAAGAAGACGGCACGGGCGATCAACGCGGCGTCGGGCAACCGGCCGCTGGTCGTGCTGGCGAACCTCTCCGGGTTCGACGGCTCGCCGGAGTCGCTGCGGAAGCTGCAGCTGGAGTACGGCGCGGAGATCGGCCGGGCGATCGTCAACTTCGAGGGCCCGATCGTGTTCTGCGTGATTTCGCGCTACCACGGCGGCGCGTTCGTGGTGTTCTCCAAGGCCCTCAACCCGAACATGACGGTGCTGGCCCTGGAGGGTTCGTTCGCCTCGGTGCTGGGCGGCGCCCCGGCGGCGGCGGTCGTGTTCGCCGGCGATGTGAACAACCGCACGGCGAACGACCCGCGGGTGACCGAGCTGCAGGCCCGGGTCGCGGCGGCGAGCGGCGCGGCCCGCGCCACGCTCAACGCCCAGCTGGCGGAGCTCCAGTCGTCGGTGCGCGCGGAGAAGGTCAGCGAGGTGGCGGCGGAGTTCGACCGGGTGCACAGCATCCAGCGCGCGGTGGAGGTCGGCTCGGTGGACGCGATCATCAGCGCGGCCGAGCTGCGGCCGCGCATCATCGAGGCCATCGAGCACGGCCTGAAGCGCTAGCGGCGATCGGCGGAGGGCGGCACTTTCCCAGGAAGGTGCCGCCCTTGCCGTTGGACGGGTTCGCGACTTTCGGGGGTATGGCGGGTTTGTCCCGGACCGACACACTGTGCGTGCCGGTCCGGTGACCGAGAGCCCGGGCCGGAACCCCCATCCACGCGGCCGTGAGGAGCTCACCCGATGGCGTCAAGGTCCCTGTCCCGGCTCGCACTGGCGGCGACCGGTGTCGTGCTGTCCGCGCTGCTCGGCGGCACCGCGGCCGCACAGCCCGCCGACACTCCCGTGTTCTGGCGTGTCCCGGCCACCGCCGCCCAGGCACAGGCCCTGGCCGCGGCCGGGTTCGACGTCGAGGAAGGGGACGCCGGCGCCGCCTACGTCGTCGGCGGCCAGGCCGTCGCGAACCGGCTGCTTGCCCTGGGCTACCGCCCCTCGTTCTTCGACACCGTCTACAAGGAACTCCCCGCGCAGGCGAACTCCCTGGCGGCCGACACCTTCTACGGCGGGTACCGCACCGTCACGGCGCACGAGAACCACCTCACCGCCGTCGCCGCCGCGCACCCCGACCTGGCCACGAAGTACACGATCGGCCAGTCGTGGAAGAAGACCCAGGGCCAGGGCGGTCACGACGTCCAGGCCATCTGCCTCACCAAGAAGCAGGCCGGCGACTGCACGCTCTCGACGGCGTCGCCGAAGCCGAAGCTCTTCCTGATGGCCCAGATCCACGCGCGCGAGCTGTCGACCGGGGAGCTCGCCTGGCGCTGGATCGACTACCTCGCCGACGGCTACGCCACCGACGCCACCGCGAAGTCCATTTTGGACACCACCGAGGTGTGGGTGGTGCCGATCGCCAACCCGGACGGCGTCGACATCGTCGCCTCGGGCGGCAACTCGCCGAAGCTGCAGCGCAAGAACGCCGACAACACCCGCGGCGGCTGCACCGGCACGAACATCGGCATCGACCTCAACCGCAACTCGACGTTCAAGTGGGGCGGTGACTCCAACTCCCCCTGCGCCGAGACCTACCAGGGCGCGAGCGCCGGCTCCGAACCCGAGACGCAGGCGCTGGAGAAGCTGGCCCGCGCGATCTTCCCGGACCAGCGCGGCACCGGGAACAACGACCCGGCGCCGTCGACCGCCAAGGGCACGATGATCACGCTGCACAGCTACGGCAACGACATCATCATCCCCTGGGGCTTCACGCAGGCCACCTCCCCGAACGACGCGCAGTACCGCAAGCTCGGCGCGAAGTACGCGGCGTCCAACGGCTACCTGGTCGGCACCAACGAGGAGACCGTCGGCTACGACACGAGCGGCACCACCGACGACTTCACCTACGGCGAACTGGGCGTCGCCAGCGTGACGTTCGAAGTCGGCGGCTCGAGCGGCACCTGCGGCGGCTTCCTGCCCCGCTACACCTGCGTCGACAGCACGTTCTGGCCGAAGAACAAGGGCGCGTTCATCACGGCGGCGAAGGCCGCGGCGGCGCCGTACCAGCAGTGACTCACGGCCGGCAGGCGTAGATGCAGTTCTGCGGACGCGGGGACCCGAGCACGTCGACGTGCCCGAACCCCGCGTCCGCGAGCATTTCCCGTGCCGTTTCGGTGCCCCACATGGCGCCGAGCGCGGCGCCGCCCTCGGCCAGCGACGTCGTCGTGCAGTACATCAGGCTGATCGAGTAGCAGAGCGCCGCCAGCGGGTTGCCGACGTTCTTCGCCACGTGGCTGGAGAAGTTGGTGTCCACCATGAAGAACAGGCTGTCTTCGTGCAGCGCTTCGCGGATCCGGCGCAGCACGACGTCCGGGCGGTCCTGGTCGTGGATCGCGTCGAACGCCGTGATCACGTCGTAGGGCGGGTCGGCGGTCAGCTCGGCGGCGTCCCCGACGACGAATTCGGCGTTCGGCAGCCCGATCTCCTTTGCCTGCTCGACGACGCCGGGGTTGATGTCGAGGCCGGTGAACCGCGACGCGGGGAACGCGCGGGCGGCGACGGCGATGGCGTTCCCGGTGCCGCAGCCGAGGTCGAGCACGCGCGCCCCGGCTGTCAGCCGCTCCTTCAGGCCGGGGACCGCGCCGAAGAAGCCGTCCACGAGGTGTTCGCGGTAGACGTGCTTCCAGCTGTCGCCGGTCTTCGCGCCGAGAGTTTCGAGGTGGGGCCCGTACGCCGACCTCGGGACGCCGCCGCCTTCGGCGAACGCGCGTTCCAGGTCGGGGAGGATGCCGGTGAACGCGGACAGCGTCAGCAAGGACGGCATGAGGTTCGACGCCGTCTCGCCGAGCAGGAACTTCGCGTGCTCGGGTGGGAAGGCGTACTGCCCTGCTTCGAGGGTGAAGATGCCACCGGTGACCATCGCCCCGAGCCATTCGCGGACGTACCGCTCCTGAAGCCCCGCGCGTCCGGCGAGTTCGCCGCTGGTGGCCGGCCCGCGCGCCGCCGCCTCGAAGAGCCCGGTGCGATGACCGACGCCGATCAGCATGGTGAGCGCGCTGCCGGTCATCGTCGCGGTGAGGTGCGCCGCGAAGTCCTTTTCCTCCATGCAATCCGACCCTACCCGGCCCCTCGTCGCCCGAACCGCCGTTTGCCGTGAAGGCCTCCTTCCCGGCTCTTATGGCCGGGAAGGAGGCCTTCACGGCTTTCACGGCCGTGTGGAGCGTCAGGCGTCCTCGTCCTCCAGGCCGGCGTCGGCCAGCACCGCGTAGACGCGGCGGCGGGCGTCGGCGAGGATCTTCTTCACCTCGGCCACCTGGGCTTCCGTTCCGCTGTAGCCGACCTGGGCGGCCGCGCCGGACAGCTCCCCCAGCGCGTGCCACAGCTCGGCGAAGCGGTCGGCGCCGGGCTCTTCCTCGGGCTCGGCCCACAGGGCGGCGAACTCCGCCTCCCGCCCGGCGACGTGCTCGCGGCCGGCGTCGGTGAGCTCGGCGACGCGGCGGCCACCGGTCTCGGCCGTGTGGACCAGGCCCTCGTCCTCCAGCTGCTGCAGGATCGGGTAGACGGAGCCGGGGCTCGGCCGCCATCGGTCGTTCGTGCGGCGCCGGATCTCCTGCATCAGCTGGTAGCCGTGCATCGGCTGCTCGGCGAGCAGCGCCAGCACGGCCGGCCGCACCGGCCGGGCCGGCGCGCGCCCGCCGCCCCGGAACTCCCGCACCCGCTGGAACGGCCCGGCGCCGCCGAACCAGCCACCGTGACCGCCGAAGGAACCGGGGCCACCGGGGAAGCCGGGAAACCCGGGCCCACCCGGCGCTCCCGGCGGTTGGGGTGGGTGCGGCGGGTGGGGCGGGAACCCGCCGCGCGCCAGCTCGGGGCCGGCGTCCCAGTCCTCGTGACCGGGGATGCCGTGGCCGTGCTCGGGGTGGCCGAAGCCGCCGTGGTCCGGGGGCCCGGAGTGACCCGGCAGGCCGTGACCCGGATCCGGGTGCCCGAAGCCGCCGTGGTCCAGCGGTCCGAAGTGACCCGGCAGACCGTGACCCAGGTCCGGGTGGCCGAGGCCGCCGGGACCGTGACCGAAGTGGCCGTGGCCCGGGTGCGCCGGATGGTCCTCGCCGGGACCAGGGTGGCCGTGGCCGAGATCCGGGTGCCCCGGGCCGCCGGGCTCCTCCCCGTGGTCCGCGACGCCGTGGCCGCCCGGCTCTTCCCCGGGGCCGGGACGGCCGTGCCCGTGCGCCGGATGGCCGCGGCCACCCGGCCCTTCCGCGTGGTCCGGCCGGGCCGGCCCCGGGTGCCCGAAACCGCCGTGGACGTGGTGACCGGCCACCCCGGGCCCGTGGCCACCGAAGCCGCCCCCGAAGCCGCCGAACATGCGTCCTGCTCCCGCGCTCATCTCCATGACTGTCTCCTCCACTCGCCGTATCGCCGACACTACGACGATATATCGCCGTTGGATCGACGGCAACCCGCAGGAGACCCGCCCCAAGCCGGACCGGCCCTCAAGCCGCCCCGGACTTGACCGCCAGCGTCAGCAGCTCCGCCGCCGGGCCCGTCAAGCGACGGCCCGCCGGCCACACCGCCCGCAGCACCCGGCCGAGCTCGACCCCGGCCACCGCGACCGGGACCAGCCGCCGGCCCGCGACCTCGCGCACCACGTCCAGCTCGCTGATCACCGCCGGCCCGGCGCCGGCGATCACCGCGTTCCGCACCGCGGACGCCGATCCCAGCTCCAGCAACGGCGTCACCGCCCCCACCCCGGCCCGGCGCAACGCCGCCTCGACCGTTTCGCGCGTCCCCGAGCCCGGCTCCCGCACCACCAGCGGCGTCGCCGCCAGCTCGGCAGCCGTGAGCGGACGCCGCCGGCGCGCCCACGGGTGCCCGGCCGGGACCACCACGACGAGCCGGTCCGACGCGACCCGCCGCGTGGACAGGCCCGGCCACGGCCCCGGCGACTCGACGAAGCCGAGGTCCACCCGGCCGCCCGTGACCAGGTCGGCGACGTGCCCGGAGTTCACCACCTCGAGCCCGACGTAGGTGTCCGGCCCGGTCCGCTTCACCTCGCCGATCCACGCGGGCACGAAGTGCTCGGCCAGCGTCATGCTCGCCGCGACCCGCAGCTTCGCGCCGCGCTGGGTCCGCAGCGCCTCCGCGCCCGTGCGCAGTCCGTCCACTTCGGCCAGCACGCGGTGCGCCCAGCCGGCGATCACCCGGCCGTCCGGGGTCAGCGCCGAGCCGCGGCGGGTCCGGTCCACCAGGGAAAGTCCCAGCTGTCGCTCCAAAGTGGACAGCCGTTTGCTCGCCGATGGCTGGGCGATGCCGAGCGCCCCGGCCGCCTGGCCGATGCTGCCGAGGTCGTCGACGAGCACCAGCAGGCGCAGCGAGTCGAGATCAGGTCCACTCATAGCCTCAGTCTATGACCTCCCAGCGGACCGGCGGCTACCGCGGACACACGGACCCGGCGACGCTGGAGGCATGGCACTCACGTCGGCGAAACCGCTCCTCCCCGGCCTCGCGATCACCGCGGCCGGCGTCGCCGCGGCGTACGCGCTCAGTTCGGTTTGGCCGGTCGCGGGCGCCCTGACCGTCGCCGTGGTGCTCGGCATCGTCGTCGGGAGCACGCCGGCGCTCACCGACGAGCACCGGACGGCCATCGCCCGGATCACGAAACGCCTGCTGCGCGCGGGCGTCGTCCTGCTCGGCCTGCAGCTCGCGCTTCCCACGGTGCTCGCGCTCGGCCCCGGCACGCTCGCCGCCGTGGTGCTGACGGTCGCGGTCACCTTCCTCGGCACGCTCGGCCTCGGCCGGCTGGTCCGCGTGCCGCGCAGCCTCGCCCTGCTGGTCGCCACCGGGTTTTCGATCTGCGGAGCCTCGGCGATCGCGGCGATGGAAGGCGTGGTCGACCGCGAAGACGAAGACGTCGCGACGGCCGTCGCCCTCGTCACCTGCTACGGCAGCCTCGCCCTCGGCGCGCTCCCCCTGCTCGCCCACGCGCTCGGGCTGGACGCGACCAGGACCGGCACCTGGGCCGGGATCTCGGTGCACGAGGTCGCGCAGGTCGTTGCGGCCGCCGGACCCGCGGGCGCCGCCGCGGTCGCGGTCGCGATCACGGTGAAGCTGAGCCGCGTCGTCCTGCTCGCGCCGGTGGTCGCGCTCGTCGGCGCCGCCGAACGCACCCGCCGCGGCGGGCACGCGCCCCTCGTCCCGCTGTTCGTCCTCGGGTTCCTGGCCATGGTCGCGGTTCGCACCACGGGGCTCGTCCCGGCGTTCGCGCTCGACGTCGCGAAGACCGCGTCGACGCTCCTGCTCGCCGGCGCGCTGTTCGGGCTCGGCTGCGGCGTCCGGCTCGGCCCGCTGCTGCGCGGCGGCGGCCGGGCGCTGCTCCTGGGTTTCCTGTCCACGCTTCTGGTGCTGGCGACCGGCTTCGGCACCCTGGCTGCGTTCACCTGAAATTTCCCTTCCGGCAAGGTATAGGTCGTTATACGCCGGGTTGTACGGGTCTTGTACGGGCCGCGTCGACGCTACCGCCGAGACGTAGGACGTAGAACGAATCCGTAGGGAGCTTTCACCGTGAAGATCACCCGACTCGCCCAGGGCCTGCTGGCCGGGCTGCTGGGGTGCGCCGCCGTCGCCGTCCCGGCGGCCGTCGGCGCCTCCGTGGCGTCGGCCGACGTGGCCAGCACGCTGGTGTTCAACAAAAACACCGAGGGACACGACTGTTACCGCATCCCCACCATCGTCAAGGCGAACAACGGCGACCTGCTGGCCTTCGCCGAGGGCCGCAACGGCGGCGCCAGCACGTGCGCCGACCTCGGCGAGATCGATCTCGTGATGAAGCGCTCGACCGACGGCGGCAAGACGTGGAGCGCGCTGGCCACCGTCATCAAGGCGAACGGCGACACGAAGGGCAACCCGGCGCCGATCGTCATCCCGGGCAGCAACCGGATCGTGCTGCTGTCGACGATGCAGTGCTACACCAACCCGTCCTGCGGCCGCATCCCGCGCGTGTCCATCAGCGAGGACAACGGCAAGACGTGGGGTGCGCCGCGGGTGCTGACGACCGAACTCGGGTTCGCAAGCGCGCCCGGCTGGCTGGCCACCGGGCCGTCGCACGGGATCGTGCTGACGCGCGGCGCGCATGCCGGGCGAATCGTCGCGGGGATGAGCTACACGATCAGCGGCAAGAACACCGGTTCCCTGGTCTACAGCGACGACCAGGGCGCGACTTGGCACCGCGGGGCGACCGACACGTCCACGTCGGACCTGATGAACCCGCAGGAGATCAGCGTCACCGAGCTGAAGGACGGTCGGATCTACGCCGCGGCGCGCAACGACGCGAACAGCGACAACAAGTGCGTTTCGGACGGCACGCACAACCGCGCCTTCGCGATCAGCTCCGACGGCGGTGCGACCTTCAGCTCGAAGTTCGCCTTCGCCACCGACCTCGTCACGCCGACCGTCGAAGGCTCGACGGCGCGGATGAGCGCCACCGACACCGGGGGCAAGTACAACCGGATCGTGTTCGCCGCACCGTCCACTTGCGACCGTCGCAAGGAGCTGCGGATCCACTCGTCCTTCGACGAAGGCGCCAACTGGACGGGCACCGCGGACAGCCTGCTCGTGTGGGGCCAGGACGCGGCCTACTCGGACATGGTGCAGCTGTCGCAGTCGTCGGTCGGCGTGCTGTTCGAAGCGGGGCCGGAGTACCACGCCAACGACACGATCCGCTACGCCACGGTCACCGACACCGCGCTCGGCGCTCCGGCCTGCGGCGGCGGGTACGGCGTGATCGACCAGGCATCGCTCGGCACGGCGGGCACGGTCTACCTGTCGTACAACGCTTCGAACGGCCAGAACTGCGTCAGCACGATGAAGAACGACGCGGCCGGGACGGCCACGGCGACGTCGGCCTTCCTGGAGGTCAAGGGATCCTCGCGGATCACCGACTCGGGGTCGTTCTCGTACTTCGCGGGCCCGGTCGAGGCAGCGGCGGCGGACAAGTGCGTCCAGTGGGGCGGCACCGCGGGCGGCCAGACGTACACGAGCGCATTCGAACACTGCGGCTGACAGTGTCGGGGCGGCCGGGCCGGATCTTCGGCCCGGCATCCCTCGGCGGTTGAGTGGCTCTCGACCCCGACCTGGTCGGCGGCTGCGTCGTCGGGATCGGCAGCTACCGCCGCAAGGCTTCCGCGAGATCCCTGGTCTGCTGGAGCTGACTGCAGCTGAGGCGCCGCACCTCCCAGATGAGCTCAGCCACGCCGGCAACGGTCGGCCTCGTCGGGGGCGCGTCCGGCATCGGGACGCTGGTCACCACGGCCAGGTCCCCGGCAGGCACATCGAGAACAGCGCAGAAGTCGCCGAACAGCTCAGCGGTACTGTAGCAAGTATCACCATTGTCATCCCTCGTCACCGGAAGAATTTCGGATTCGGCATAGGGAATGTTCTCGCCGCGCTCACGCAAGTAGTTCAGAGCCCAAGCAGCCCGCTCAACCTGATGTTCCAAGCGGATCGCGTCGGCCGACGCCCAAGGCTGGAAACGTGAAGGAACTCGTCGAACACTCCCGCCCCGTACCGCTCGACCAGCCACCTGTAGCCACTCGGGAGGGTCACTCCCATCCGTTCATGCACCGCCGACCAGTCTGGCGCCTCCACTTGGTCCCGCCGCGGTGGCGGAACCACCTGCGCAAGAAGTTCTTCACTCGCCACGGCCGACCTCCGCCTCGATCCGCCCCTCGATCCCAAAGCCCGCCCAGAGACCCAAGCCGCCCCCGCCGACACACCACCAGTGATCGCTCCCGAACCCGCGCCCACCAGGCCCGTGTCGCCACCTACGGCAGCACCCCACACGACGCGTCCGGCACCAGCTTGCCACCGAGAAGACCCGCCAAGGCGCCACCCAGCGCGGCCAGCCCTTCTTCCCGTCTCGTCGCTGACGACGCCTACACAGCGTCATTCCTAAAATGCTTCAAGATGATCCAAACGTCATATTCTTCGGTTGTTACACCACAGACAACAGTACCATCGACGGACATCGCCACAAACTCCGGCTCTCCCGTGATCGCTGCGAGATGATGCACCATAACCGACGCAGGCTCGCACCTTACTCGCGCCCACGGGAGGTCGCCCAAACCTGCGCCGCCCACACTAACGAGAAACTCGCCATTTGGGCCGAACATTCCCCCTTCACGTCCGAGCCTTCCCCACGAGGCATCTACCTCATCAAGATACTCGCCGTCGACACGGCGACTGACCGTTGCCGAAGGAACGACGTTACCGCCGACGATGAGTCTCCATGCGTCGCTCGGGCCGGCAACTTGACCCGTCCAAACCTCGTCGATCACTTCAATCTGCGCAGCTTCGAGCATTTGATTGCGAATATTGAAACCCACTTAACACTACTCGCCTTCATAATACAAGTGATGACTGCCGCCAACCGGCGAATACCGTTCGAAGTCAGACGTCGTGTCCCAGCCGAAATTCACTCCGTCACGAGTGGGCGCTTGTTTTGGCTGACCAGCATGAAAGTGCGGATACGGCGCATTCGGGTCATTGACATGCTCAGCGATGACACGCGAACCATTCTCGGTCTCGAACTGCTCGCAATTCCCGTGCGCACCAGGATTCGGATCGAAACGATAACCAGGCATGCCTCGCTGTGTCACGTCACTACCGACAGTCCATGTTGCATCCGGCTCAGCATCCCTCGGCACACCCGCTCTATCATATGCAGCACCTTTAGCTTCGCTCCGAGTTTGGAACGTCTCATTGCAGTTGTGGATGAGGACCGGAGTGTCACCGGCATACACATAGTACGTGTGCAGCTCGTCGATGGTCAGGTCGTAGGTGACCTCCGTCGAGTGGTACGGCGTCACCTCCTCGACCGTCGCCTCGCCGCCGTCCGCGGTCTGCAGACGGTCACCCACCTGCAAGTCGACCGCTTCGACGAACTCGCCACGCGTGACGTCGTAGAACGGGTGGTGATACGTCGTCGTCACGGTCGCCGGAGCTGCCGACGCCGTGGCCGCGCCACCCGTGACCACGGCCGCGGCCACAGCCAGACCCGCCACCGCACGGCCGACCGCGCGACGGACCCGGCTCGGCTTGACCTTCAGATCGACGAAGTCGTGGTCCGTCTCCGTCACGATCACCCGGTCCACCGGGTGCGCCTCCAGCCCCGGCTTCCCCGGCTGCGAGTTCGCGATCCGATCGCCCACCTTCAGCGAGGAAATCGGCTTGGAAGAGCCATCAGCCAGCAGGACCTTCGTGGACGCGAGGAAGCTGTGGACCGGGCAGGCCGACGGCTCCTCCGCCGAACTACGACCCCGAGCCCGCAAACCACCCAGCGCCCCGAACGCCGCCCCACCGACACCACCGGCCACCGCACCCGACCCAGCCGCCGACAACGCACCACTCACCGAGCAACTCCGGCCGCAGTTCATCCCGTAGCCGGCCATCGCTGTCACGCCACCGCTGATCGCCCCCGAACCAGCACCGACCAGGCCCTGAGTCGCCACCTCCGGCAACACACCGCTCAACGCGTCCGACACCAGCTTGCCACCCAGCGGACCCGCCAACGCACCACCCAGAGCACCGCCCAACGCGCCCAGCCCGACCGCCTCGACCGCGCCACCGACCGAACAGGTGCCCTGCTTGTGACAGTCCATCCCGTACGACACCGCGCTGCCGACCGCGCCACCCAGGGCCGCACAGCCGACCACAGCGGTTCCCCCGGTGGCCGCCGTGCACGCGAGCCCGACCACCACACCCGCCGCGATGCCCGCGATCGTCGACGCGTGCTCCTTCGCGAACGTCGCCACGTGCGACGCCGCCGAGGCCGCCGCGTGACCGACCGCCACCGCCGCCGTCGCCACCGCGTGCCCGACCGTCTTCGCCGCCGACACCGCCGCGTGCGCCACCACCTTCGCCACGTAGTGGTACGCCGTCTTCACCGCGTGGACCGCCGCGTGGTACACGTGCTTCACGAACCGCACCGCGCGGTGATAGGTGTTCTTCACCAGCCGCACCGCCGCGTGGTAGCCGTCCCGGACCACGTGGTACGTCGCCACCGCCGCGTGCACCAGCGGCTGCACCACGTACGTGTTGACCACGTGCGCCGCCGGCTGGATCACCTGGTGGTAGACGAACGACGCCGCCGGGGCCAGCACGTGGTCGGTGAAGGCCGACCACGCGTCGCCCCACCAGCCGTGCCCGGACGGGTCCGTCCCCGTCATCGGGTTGCCGTCGACGTAGGCGAACTTGTTCGCCTCCATCGGGTTCGGCACCGGGCTGTTCGACACCGTGTCCCGGTTCATGAACTGCCCGACCGCCGGGTTGTACCAGCGGGCCGCCATGTTCACGTTCCCCGTCGACCGGTCGGTCCAGCCCGACTGGTACCCCAGCTGTCCCTTCGGGGTTGCCGAAGCCAGCACGTTCCCGAACGGGTCGTAGGCCGTCGAACCGTCCAAAGCGGACCCCGAGGCGGTGAACGTCCCGACGACGTCGGTGTGCTGGTCGACGAACGCGAACGCCCCGGCACCGCCGGTGGCGATGCCGACCAGCCCGCCACCCGGATCCCGGCTGTAGGTCGACGTGCCGTCCGAGGCGATCGCGTTGCCCATACCCGAGAAGGAGAACGTCGTCGCCGTCCCCGTCGCGATCGTCGTGTCGGTCAGGTTCCGCTGCAGCGCGTCGTACGCGAAGCTCTGCGTGCCCTGGACGATCATCTGGCCGAACGCGTCCGAAGCGGACACCAGCGTGCCGGTCGACGACGCGCGCTGCCGCAGCGTTCCGCGCGCGCTGTAGCTGTAGGTGTTCGAGCCGTCCGACGTCAGTTCGTTGCGCTCGTCGTAGATGTACGTCGACGAGCCCACCTGGGTCCGGTTGCCCGAAGCGTCGTAGCCGTAGGCCACCGAGCTCACGCCGTTGTTCCACGACGCCAGCCGGTCGGCCAGGTCGTAGGTGTAGGTGTTCGCCGCCGAACCCGCGAAGCCGGCCGTCGTCTTCGACGTCAGGTTGCTGTTCGCGTCGTAGCCGTAGGTCACCGACGCGATCGCCGCTCCCCCGGCCGTCTTCAGCGCGTCGCCGGTCAGGCGGTGCAGGCCGTCGTAGGAGAACGTCCGCGCGTTGCCCGTGCCGTACTTCACCCCGCTGACCTGGTTGAGCGTGTTGTAGCTCAGGGTCTGCGTGCCGCCGGTGGCCGCGTCGGTGATGGTCGAGAGCCGGTCGGCGCTGTCGTAGCCGTACGACGTGGTGCCCGCCGCGTCGGTGCGCGAGGTCATCAGGCCGTCGGTGTTGTAGGCGAACGACGACGATCCCGCCGAACCGCTCGCCGTCAGCAGCCCGCCGCGGTCGTTGTAGGTGAACGTCTCGTTCGACGCCGCCTGGTGGTCCGAATGGCCGGTGACGCCCGCCTCCGCCGTGGCGGCCGAGGTCATCCGCCCGCCTGGGTCGTAGCCGAACGTCCGGGTCGCGGTCGCCGCGTCGGCGCCGCTGCCGGACTGGCTGACCAGGTTCCCGTCGTCGTCGTAGCCCGCCGACACGGTCACCCCGCCCGGCTGGGTCTGCGTGACCGGGCGCCCCGCCGCGTCGTAGACCGACGTGAACGTCCGGTCGGCGTCGGCGGTGTAGGCGGCCGTCGCCGGCTCGACCAGCGCCTCGGGCAGGTTCCAGGAGTTGTAGCGGGTGATCGTCGGGTTGCCGCGGCCGTCGGTGAACCGGGTCCGGTTGCCCGCCGCGTCGTACCCGAACGACGTGGTGATCGACGCCGTCGCCGACACCGGCTGGATCTCACTCGAAAGCCGGTTCGCGCCGTCGTAGGTGAACGTCCGCGCGGTACCGCGTCCGTCCACACTGGACGTCAGGCGGCCGCCCGGCGTCGTAGGCCGCCGACGTCTGCTGGAGCACCGCACCGGTCGCGTCCTTGCGGGTGACCTGCACCGGCCGGCTCGACTGGTCGTAGGCCGTCACCGTCGAGGTGTTGTCGGCGGCGGTGACCGACGCCTTCTCGCCGAGGTAGCTGTAACCGTACCGGGTCGTGTTCCCGGCGGCGTCGGTGACCGACGTGGTTTCGCCGAGCGCGTTGTAGCCGTAGGAGGTGACCGCGCCGTTCGGGGTCGTGGTCGACGCGAGGTTCGCCCCGCCGGGGTTGGTGGCCGACGCGGCGTAGGAGTTCGTCGTGGTCGCGGTCAGCGTGGAGGGATAGCGTTCGAAGACGGTCGAGGTCAGCTGCCGCGACAGGTAGTCGTAGGTCGCCTCCGTCCGGGCGCCGTTCGCGTCGACGACCGAGAGCCGGTCGCCGTTCGTGTCGTAGGTCGACACCGTCTTCGCCCCGGACGGCTTGGTGACCTGGGCGACGTCACCCAGCTGGTCGTAGGCGATGCCGGTGACGTGGCCGAGCGGGTCCTTCTCGGAGACGACTTGCCCGATCTTGTCGTAGGTGCGCACGGTCGTCGCCGAGATCGGGGTGCCGCCGCCCGGTGGGGTGTAGTTCGGATTGGTCACCGAAACGGCCTGCCCCGCCGCGTCGTAGACCGTCGTGACCTGGTTGCCGTCCGGGTCGACGGCCTCGACCGGCTCGCCGAACGTGTTGTACCCGGTGGTGGTGACGGGGTGCACCGCGGTGGCCGGGCCTCCGTTCGTCTCGGCGTTCACCGTCGGCGCGGTGGTCACGGCGGGCTTGCCGGCCTCGTCGTAGGCACAGGACGTGGTGTTGCCGTTGGCGTCGGTCATCGACGTCGGCAGCCCGCGCTGGTCGACGGTCCAGGTCGTCGTTTCCGCCGTCGACGAGGCGACGGTGCCGCCGTTGCGGCCGCCGTTGTAGACAGTCGAGACTTCGGCCGCGGACAGCGCGCGCGAGTAGGCCTGGACGCTGTCGACCTGACCGGTGGCGTAGTTGCCGTTGGCGCCGAGGTACCAGCCGTGGCCGATCGCCAGCGGGCCGCTGCTCGCCATCGGCGACGGGTCGGTCGTGCTCCCGGCCGCCGCGCCGTTGACGTACAGCGTCATGGCGCCGGTGCCCGAGTCGTACACCCCCGCCAGATGCGTCCACACCCCGGCCTGCGCGTCGGCCGAGGATTCCGCGCGGTAGGCGGTGGCGTTGGCCGCGTCGGTGCCGAAGCGGGCGAACGACCACTTGTGCGTGCCCCCGTCGTACTCGAGGTAGAGGCCGCTCATCACGGCGCCCTTCTGGACCACGTACGTCTGGGTGGCCGAGCCGAACGTGGCGGGCTTGACCCAGGCCGACACCGTGTAGGCAGCCGCGGTGTTGAGCACCGGGCCGTTGGTCGCGATCTGCGAACTGGTGCCGTCGAGGGTCGCGGCACCACCCGACCACGTCACCGCCGACGCCGCGGCGGTGTTCCCGGTCCCGGACGAGTCCGGCACCGTGCTGCCGGAGGTCTGGTTCAGCTTCCACCAGCCGACCGGGTGCCCGGTGCCGTCCGCGGCCACCGACCGGGAGGTGAGCACGCCCATCGGGTCGTAGGACGTGCTGACCGTGCGGCTGCGGCCCGACGGGTCGGTCTGCGTGCTCGTCGCGACCTTGTCGTCCGGGGTGTAGGACACCGACGTCGTGCGCGCCGCGCCACCGGGGTCGTCGACGGCCTGGGACACTCGGCCCGCGGCGTCCACAGTGGACGACGAGGTGTTCGCGCCGTTTCCGGTGACCTTGCCGACGAGGTTGCCGGCCGCGTCGTAGGTGTTGGACTCGGTGACGAAGGACAGCTGGCCGGTGGGGTCCTTGCGGGTGACCGTCGCGGTCAGGCCGTTGTCCGTGTAGGTGTAGGCGGTGACGTTGCCCATCGAGTCCGTTTCGGACGCCAGGCGCCCGGCCGGGTCGTAGGCGTTGGACTTCTGGGTCAGGAACGTCGCGGGCTGCGGGTCGGCGGGATTGCCGGTGTACCAGACGCCCTGGGTGAGCAGCCGGCCTTCGCCGTCGTAGGTGAAGTCGGTTTCGGTGCCGTTGGCGTCGGTCTCGCTCTTCTTGTTGCCGTAGACGTCGTAGGTGTAGGTGGTGACGTTGCCGTCCGCGTCCGTCGTGGACGCCACCTGGTCCTTGTCGTTGTAGGTCGAGCTGGAGGCCCGGGCGGCGTCGCCGCCGGTGCTGTCCGACACGGTCTGGGAAGTGATGCTGCCGTCCGCGTTGTACACGCTGGCGGTGACGGCGGTGTGGATCGCGCCGGTCACCCGGTCGGTCACCGCCGGGTCGGTCTGCGAGACGACCTGGTCGGTGCTGTCATAGGCGTAGGAGGTGACCAGCCCCGCCGGGAAGCTGTCGGAGACCGCCGTCTTGGTCAGCACGCGGCCGAGCGCGTCGTAGGTGAACCGAGTGACCAGGCCGTCGGCGTTGGTCGTGCTCGCGACGTCACCGTTGTGCAGGTACGCCACCTGGTTGACCGCGCCGCCGGGCGAGGTCGTCTTCACCGGCAGCCCGGCGGGCACGTTCCCCGAGTCCGCCGCGGGGAACGCCGCCGTGCCGTCGCTGTAGGTGATCGTCGTGGTGCGCCCGTTCGGGAACCCGGGAACCGGCGGTGTCGTGACCGTGGTCCGGTTGCCGGCGGCGTCGTAGCCGAAGGTCGTCAGGTAGGCCGCGTCGGTCGCGCTCGACGACCGCGGGTCCCGCGAGGTCAGCATCAGGTCGTTGCGCGCGTCGGCCGTGGTCAGCTGCGCGGTGGTGTCATCCGGGAAGTACGTCGAGTACGAGGTCGAGCACTTCTCGGCGGCCTGGTTCTGGCACGCGGTCTGCGAGACGACGTTGCCGCGGACGTCGTGGCCGACGGTGACCACGTTGCCGTTCGGGTCGGTGGTGGTGTGCAGGAAGCCCGAGGTGTCGTAGCCGTAGGTGGTCCGTTTCCCGTTCGTGTCCGTTTCGGACACCTTGTGGTTGCCCGCGCCCGGTTCGTACTGCTGCACCGAAGTCTTGCCCGCCGGGTCGGTGATGGTGGACGTGGTGAGCGGCGCCAGGCCCTGCGAGTTGCCCGCGGCGAGGAAGTGCTGCGTGACCTGGGCGGCGGTCAGCGCCGACCGGTAGTAGGCGACTTCGCCGATGGACCCGGTGAAGTAGTTCCAGGTGTTCCCGGACGGCGCGGCCGGCCAGCCGTTGCTGTTGAAGACACCGGCGCCGACGAAGTCCAGCGGGTCGTAGTTGCCGATCTGGCCGGAGAGCGTACCGATCTGCAGGCCGTCCAGGTAGAGCACCTGGCTGGTGTTCGCGCCGCTGAGCACGACGTGGTGCCACTTGCCGTCGTTGACCTTGCCCGCCGAGGCCATGCCGGCCACGGTGGTGTCCCAGAAGTGACCGTGCAGCTTGCCGTCCGTGCCGACGTAGAGCACCGGCATCGCACCGCCCGACGGGTTCGCAGCGCCGAGGCCGAGTTCCCGGTCGAGAACAGCGTGCCCGCCGCGGTCGACGTCGTCGAGAACCACAGCTCCACCGAAGCCGTGGTCGACGCGCTCACCAGGTGGTCGGGCAGCGTGACCCCGGCGACGGTGCCGGGGAAGCGCGCCGCGGTCGAGTCGGTGAACGGGCCGCCCACGCCGAGCGTCGCGTTCGTGTAGGCCGACGGCCGGTAGTTGACCTCGCCCGCGGGCGAGGCGGTGCCGGGCGCGTCGGCGAACCGCTGGTAGAGCTCGGGTTGCGAACCGAGCACGGCACCGCGGTAGACCTGGCTCGACCCGGTGGCCGTCAGCGGCGCGTACTTCCACGTGCCGCCGTTCTCGTCGCCGATCTGCGTGACCGCCTGGGAAACCGGGTCGTAGGACACGGTCGTGTGCACCGCCCCGGACGGGCGGGTGACCGAGGTGAGCAGGCTCGCCTGCTGCTTGCCCGCCTGGTACAGCGGCATCTCCTGGACACCCGGCACGGACCGGTCCCAGATGCCGACGTCGGCGATCTGGCCGTTGAAGAACGTCGCGGTGCCGGGCGAGGCGGTTTTCGGTGCGTGGGACCCGGCGGCACCCGCGGAGGCCCGCTCGTGGTTCGAGCCGGCGGGGACGCCGTGGTGGATCGCGGGCGGGTTCGCGCTCGAGCTGGTTGCCGGGCGGTCCTGGCGGACGCACGGCGACCTCGACGTGCTCGTGCTCCGGCGGGACCAGCTCGTGGTCCAGGAAGCCTTGGCGGGCCGGGAATGGTGGGCCGCCGACCCGCCGGGGACACTGCGACCGTGGGCCGCCGGGGAGATCCTGGGCCCGGCGGTGCACGACGTCCGGTGCCGGCCCTCGGGCAGCTCCCCTTGGCGGGTGCAGGTGATGCTCGACGAGACCGACGGGGACGAGTGGGTCTCGCGGCGCAGTCCCGCGGTCCGGCGGCCGGTCGCCGGGCTGGGCGTCACCGTCGGCGGAATTCCTTGCCTGCGCCCCGAAATCCAGCTGTTCTGGAAAGCCGGGTCACCCCGGGAGAAGGACGAAGAGGACTTCCGGGAGGTCGCCGGGAGCCTGGGCCCGGCCCAGCGGAGCTGGCTGGCCCGGGCGATCGGTGCGACCTACTCCCGGCGGCATCCCTGGCTCGCCCGGCTCAGAGAGGCGGGAGGTGCTGGAAGGTCCGGCGCAGCGGGGTGACCTGCCCCGAGTCGCCCACCCACGCCAGCGGGGCGTAGTGCGCGGGCTCCCCCGCCGGCGGCAGCAGCAGCGGCCGGCCGGCGGTGTCGACCGGCCACTCCACGTCCGCGGTCAGAGTCCGGGCCGGGATCAGCCAGTGGTCACCCGTGCGGTAGGTGCCCTCGGCGGCGAACCACACCTGGACGCCGTCCTCCAGGTCGAGCCAGTCGCCCTCGGTGATCCGGACCGCGCCGTCGCGCAGCCGGGGCGGCTGCTGGTCCCAGCGACGCAGCAGCGGGTGCCGCGAGCCGACCTCCGGCGGCGCCGACAGCCGCACCCGGCGGCCGGCCGGATCCAGCTCTTCGACCCGCAGCAACGGCGTCACCTCGTCGCGCGCGGCCGTGGTGTCGTCGGCCGCCTCCACCCAGTCGCCGACCTCGACGGCCAGCTTGTCGTCGCGGCCCAGTGTCTCCAGGGTGACCCACTGGCCGTCGACGCCGGTGAGCGGGAAGACGATCGACCCGTTGTCGCGCGACCACTTGAACGTCGCCGACTCCGCGGACCCTCCCTGGTGGACTTCGACGCGGTAGAGCTGGTTCTCGGGGCCGCGGTAGGCCGCGTCCGGCGCGAGCACGCACGGGTCGTCGTCCGTCCCGTCCGGCTTCTGCACCCGGGCGGCCAGGAACGCGGACTCCGCCGTCCGCTGGGTGACCCACTCGTCGAACGCCTCGGGCTTGAGGCTCGCCGCCGCCAGCACCTGCCAGGTGACCTGCGTGCGCGCCCCGGTGTCCGGCAGGGCCGCGCCCAGTGCGGACTCCCGGATCGCCGGGTCCTGCACGGCCGTGACGAGCCGTTCGTCGAGCCGAAGGTAGACCAGGAACGGCGGCGTCGGGAGCAGGTCTGCTCCGTTTTCCGGGTCACGGAACGCGAACGGCTGGTTCCAGTAACCCAGCCCCGCAGTGTCCTCGGTGTCCTGAGTGTCCTCGGTGGACCCTCCGACCGCCTGGTACACCGGCGGCGGCGCCGAGTCGGCCAGGACGCCGTCGACGTAGTACCGGCCGGGGGTGATCGCCAGGTCGGCGGGCTTCTTCCCGTCCGGGCTGGGCACGTAGGCCACGGTGAACCCGTCGCCGGGCCCGCCGTGCGGGCCGATCACGTCGGCCGCGATCGTGCGGGCCAGGTGCAGCTGGATCGCGGCCTGCTCGTTGACGTCGGCGTCGAGCTGGACCCGCCCCTGCTGGGCCAGCACCGCGGAGTAGCCGCGGCCGGGGCGGAACGTCGAACGGGAGAAGTCTGCCTTCATGGTGCACTCCTAGGAGACGGTGATGACGGCGGCCGCGGAGCCGGCCGGGACGAACTCGGCCAGCCGGGCCCGCAGGTTGTCCAAGCGCTGCGGCTGGAACAGGTCGTGGAACGCGCCGAGCTCGGACCCGTCCTCGGCGCCGCGGGCGAGCTCCGGGGGGCAGTGCGCCGAAAGCTGCGCGTAGCCCGGGGTGCCGTACCGGGTGCTGGTGAACGACGGCCGCACCCGCGCGAAGACGAGGGCGCGCTCGTCCGGCGGCACCGCCGCGACCGCGGTGTCCGGCTCGCAGTGGTACCGGCGCGGGGTCCGCGAACCCCTGGGCACATAACAGAACCGGACGCAGCCGGCGCCGCGCCGGGCGACCCGCAGCCGGCCGTGGAAGATCGTGTTCTCCGCCAGCGCGACCGCGTGCGTGACCACCTCGCCGATCACGGTGGAGCGGTGGACGTGCAGGACCGCGTGGGCGTGCCGGCAGTCCGGCGCCGACAGGGCCTCCCGGTGCGGCGCGGTGGCGTCGAGGACGCTGTCGGCGAGGTGGATCGGCAGCGGGTCGGCGTGCACCTCGTCGGCGAGCACCAGGATCGTGCCGAGGACGCTGCTCTCCACCTGGACGCACGCCGTCGTGTTCTCCAGCACCAGGCTCGGTTCTTCGGGGTGGCTCGGTCCGCAGTGCGGTTCGAGCGACCAGCCGGGGACGAGCGTGCAGTGCCGGACCACGACCGCACCGACCGGCCCGGTGACGCTCACCCCGCGCCCGGCGACGAGCAGGCCGTCCAGCACGATCCGCGGCGGCGGCCGGTCGTCGCCCTCTTCGCACTCGTTCGCCCTGATCTGCAGTGAGTCCGGCCGGTTGCTGTACCAGTCGAGCAGCCGCAGCACCGGCCGCGTGCCGTCGGCGGCGCGGACCTGGAGGCGGTCGCCCGGCTCGAGCACGAACTCGAGCTGTTCCTGGTAGGCGCCGCTGTGCGTGATCTCGATGGCCGCTTCGGGGGTGCTGCCGTCGGCGTTGTCGCGCTTCCACTGTTCGTACGCGCTGGTGATGCGCTCGAAGTCCTGCCCGGGCCCGACCCGGTAGGTCACCGGCGCCGGCTCGAGCGTGCGCGGGTACTCGCCGCCGCCCAGATCGTCGGAGAACGCGTAGTGGTAGGTCACCCAGACGCCGCGGCGGGGCACCCGCCGGGACCCGAACACCATCCGCCCGAGCACCGGGTCCACGACGACCTGGTGCCGCCGCGGGCGGTAGGCCCAGTGCGTCAGGTCGGCGACGACGATGTCCGACAGCGGCACCGGGTCCACGCCGGGGCCGCGCCAGATAGTGAAGCTCTTGCCCGGCCCGTAGAAGTCGGCGAGGCGGTCGCGCACGGCACGGCGCCGCAGGAACAGCGGCAGGTTCTCCTCGGTCGCCGGACGGCCGCGCGCCGGCGCGGGCAACGGCCGGTGCACGAGGTTGACGTCGTTGCCGAGGATGGAGAACGTGTACTGGTTGCGGGCGCGGTCGATGCAGTAGGCGGGCGCGTGCGTGACCGGGTAGGGCCGCAGCCGCCAGACGAACAGGCCGACGTTCTGCGGGGCGTACCGGCCCGGTCGCCGCCGGGAGTCGATGCCCGGCGCCGCCACGCCGTGGGCCAGCGGGTCGAAGGCGGAGCCGGCCAGGTCGAGCAGGTCGCCCCGGCGCAGGTCGAGCAGCCGCCCGCCGGCCGTCAGCCCGCGGCGGGTCACCGCGTCCGCTCCCCCGGCGAACAGCCGGACCGGTTGCGTGGCCGCCGAAAGCGGCAGGAACTCGACCGCCCGCGCGGGCCATTCGGCGACCGAGGCGGCGGCCTCTTCGAGCAGCGGCAGGGTGCCCTTGCGACGGCGGTTGGCCACGGTGTCGGCGACGTCCCGCCGCGGCGCCAGCCGGGCGGCGAGCCGGGCGACCGCCTCGGCCGTCGCGGTGCCGCGCGCGCCGAGCGCCTCCTGGTAGCCGCCGAGCAGCCGGTAGCCGACGAGGTCGCCGAGGTAGGGCACGGCCCAGTCCTGGCAGGTCTCGATGAACCAGTTGTCGTACAGCTGCCGGATGTCGTCCTGCACCAGGTCGACCTGCTCGGTGATCACCGCGAGCAGCGCCCGCAGCGGCTCGCCGACGGCGAAGTCCCGGGCGCGGACGAACGAGGGCAGCAGTTCGTAGAGCCGCTCCGTCACGGCCGGACCTCCTTGAGGATCAGCGTGTCCGGCAGGTCCGGCGACAGCAGCGCCAGCTGCGCCGGCCGGATGCCGCGGAACACCACGACTTTTCGCCCCTTCGGGAGGGGATCGGCGCTGGTCAGGTCGGGGTTGAGCCGGAACAGCTCGGACACCGGGATGCCGTTCACGGCCGCGATGCTGGTGAGCGTCTCGGTCGTGTCCTGGACGGTGTACCGGGTGACGTCGAACTTGGCGAGCCTCGCCGGGACCGTCGGCTTCGGGGTGGTCAGTGTGCTGCCCAACGCGTCCAGGCCCGCCGGTGTCAGGCTGCCCTCGACACCGGCGAACACGTCGATGTCGACGTATTCCACGCCGGGCACCGACTGCGCCGCCGCGATCGCCTCGGAGAGGAACGCGGGCCGGCCGAGTTCCCGCCGGTCGAAGCCCAGCCGGTCCAGCAGCGCCGCCCGCACCGCCGGCTCCACGAGCGCCCAGCTGTACGCGGTCGACACCCTGATGTTGGCCGCCAGCACGAGCAGCACCAGTTCGCGGACCGCGACCCGCACCGGCAGCTGCGGATCGCCGAAGCCGGCCAGGGCGGACCGAAGGGTGGTCACGATGCCGGACGTGTCGGTCAGCGGGATGTCGTCCACCCCGGCCACGGTCACGTGCACGACCTGCCGCGTCCCGTCGGTCAGCCGGCGCGCGCTGGCCCGCCCGATGCCGGCCCGGGCGCGGGCGAAGTCCTCGTAGTCCGGCACCGACACCAGCCGGTCCAGCGCGGTCACGGACAACGGGATGGTCCGCCGAGCCTGCTCCGGGCCGTCCGCGTCGGCGCCCCCGGTGGCCGGCAGGGGGTTGTTCACCCCGGAGACCCCCAGCGGCCGGGTGATCAGCTGGCTGATCTTGCCGGCGCTGACGTTGGCCGCCTTGCCGACGCCGACCCGGTAAGCGGCGCGCACGTTCTGCGTGCCGGTGGTCAGCCTGGCCCCGTTGACGCCGTCGCCGAAGGTCACCGCGACCGCGCCGGCGGCGTCCACCGCCGTGGTGTAGACCCGTTCGGCCGGGCCGTGGCCGGCCAGACTGTCCACTTCGGACCAGAGCACGCCGTCGACCCGGACCTCCAGCGTGCTGGCCGCGCCGAGCGGGGTGTCCGCGGCCAGCCAGGTCACCGGGCTCTGGAACAACGTGAAGGTCTGGTTGCGCTTGCTGGCGTCGCCGCTGCCGATCGGCTCGTCACGGGACGCGCCGTTCGTCGCGGCGCCGACGTTCGCGAACAGGTGCACGGTGTCGCGCCGGTAGCGGTACGCGAGGTCGGCGGCCAGCGTGATCCGGGTGTGCACGGTGTCGCCCGGCCGGGTCCTGTCCACGAACTGCTCGACCGCCGAGATCATGGTCAGCTCGGTGCCCGGGACGCCCGGCGTGCCGGGGATGTCGGTGCGCTCGCCGGTGACGACCAGGCGGCGGCCGGCGGTGAGTCCCTGGTACAGCTGGGCCAGCTCGATCTGCTTGCCGGCGACCTCGTCCAGTACCGGCTCGGTGGCCAGCGCCAGCGGCAGGCCCCGGGTGTACACCGTGGTGTCCCGGATGTCGGTCAGCGTGGTGTCGGTCGCGTCCAGCCAGTCGTCCTCCAGGCTCAGCACCGTGACCTTGCCGGTGATGCCGTAGTCGGAACGGGAAACCACCCGGCTGTCCTGCACGCGGGTGATCACCCGGGTGATGTCGCCCGTCTTCGACCGCTCGATCACCACCCAGCTGCCCGGCCCGATCCCGTCGTACACGGCGTCCAGCGCGAGCACGTTGAGCGACACCGCGGGCAGCGCGGACCGCAGGTTCAGCTCGACGACCGACCCGCCGTCCTTGGGGCTGCGGCTGGCCAGGAGCAGCAACTCCTCCTGGCCGCCCGGCACCACGGAGCCGACCCACAGGCCGAAGACCGGCGGGTTCGGAGCGTCGCCGTGGCGCACCGTGACGGCGGTCATCTCGTTCGTCTTCGCGCTCGTGACCACGACGGTCCGCTTGAACAGCCGCTGGTCGAAGTCGAAGGTCACGCTGGTGATCGAGTTCGGGTCCGGCGCGTCGGCCAGGTCGCCCTCGCCGTCACCCCCGTCGCCACCGTCACCGCCGTCGTCCGGGGGTGGCGGCGGCGGGTGCTGGAACGTCACGGTGACCTTGCCCGGCCCGATGACGAAGTCCTCGACCTCGGCGAACGGTTCCAGCGGGATGACCAGGTTCTCCCCGGTCTCGGTCCAGGTGAAGACGGTGCCGATCGGCTGCCCGTTGCTGTTGTAGGTGACCTGGATGTCCAGCGTCTGCGTGCCCCGCAGCGGCCAGTCCTCGGAGCCGGCCGGGCGGCCCTGGGCGTCGAACAGCGGCTTGAGCGGGGCGGTCGCGCCGAACGGGGTCGCCACCGTCCGCATCACCTGGAGCTCCTGGAGCTCCAGGGGCGCGGCCAGGTCGACGTTGCGCCAGGCCGGATAGAGTGAGTCACGCAGGCGACTGTCCAAAGCGGACAACAGCTGGACGGCGGCGTCCGAGCCGGACGCGAACACCTGTCGCGGGTCCCGGCCGAGGTCACGCGGCGTCGCCGGCAACTGCGCGGGCGGGGTCCGCAAGGCGCCGAGCAGGGCGCCCAGCCCGACCGCGGCCGAGGTGTCCGCGGGCAGCTCGGCGAACAGGGACGACGGCTGGTTGTCCTGCTGCTGTGGAGGTTCCAGCTTGACCACCGCGGCCACGATGTCCAGCAGCGCCGGTTCGAGCGTGCCCACCAGGTACTCGTGCACGTTGTGGTACTGCTCGGCCAAGACCTCGGTCTCGTGCAGCCGCTCGACCGCCTCGGCCAGCCGCCGGCGGAACTCCGTCGGCGTGGTGACGGTCGGCGGCGGCGTTGCCGGTGGGTCCTTCGGGAGGGCGTCGGCCAGCGGCGTCAGCACCTCGTCGACGTAGCGCCGAACGATCCGGCTCCGGTTGTACATCTCGCCGTGCGCGTCCGAGACCAGGGCCCGGAAGTCGGCGACCAGCTCCTTGAACTTCGGCTGGGCCGGGCCGCGCAGGCCGACGACCGTGACGCCGGTGGCCTGGTCGATCTCCACGCTCGGCACGGTCTGCGTGACCTGCCGGCCGGCCTCCGTGCCGAACACGAACAGCAGCCGGTTGCCGAGCTTGATGTCGTTGGCCGTGCCGGCGACGTGGATCCGCCCGCCGTTGCCCAGGTTGTCGAAGTCCACCTGGTACGGCCGGCGCAGCCGGACCTGGAGATCGTTCCAGGACCAGCGGGCCGGCAGGTCCTCGCCGATCTCGAACGACTGGGCCTGCTCGCCCTGCGCCGGGATGCTCTGCGCGCGGGTGCCCTTCGGGATGACCACCGCGGTGTCCGGACCCGACGACGGGTCCTTGTCCACCGTGTACGCCAGGAAGGTGCCGGCGGACACGCCGGGGCGCGGTCGGTGCCCGACGAGGTTTCCCAGCAGCCGCAGGGATTCCTGCCGGGTGGCGGTGCGCAGGTAGCCCTCGTTGGCGATCCGCTCGGTGTAGAAGGTGAGCAGGTCGGCGACCGTCGCCCAGCCGTCCAGCAGCGCGATCGCCGCGTCGTCGGTCGTGCGCACGGTCAGGCCGGCCAGCGCCGGGTAGCCGGGGCTGGACAGCCGCGCCAGCATCGACTCCAGGAACTCGCCGTGCGTGCCGCTGCGGACCGCCAGCTCGGCCAGCCCGGGCGGGTTGTCGATCGTCACCGGGGTCTCGACCTGCACGCCCTGGCAGGCGCCGCCGCACCCGCAGCCGCAGTCGGTCGTGGTCATCGGCCACCTCCCGCCACGATCGCCAGCCGGCCGTTTTCCGGCCGGTCGCGGTCGTCGTCCAGTTGTGCGATCTCCAGCGGCCCGATCACCAACACGCCGGCGTCGAGCTCGCCGGCGGCCGGCCGGAACAGCCGCTTCAGCCGGGTCACCTGCACGCTCTGCACGCCGGGCACCGCACCGGCCGCGGTGACGATCCGGCTGACCCGCGCCGGATCGCCGAAGGTCAGCTCGTCCGGCGCGAACATCCGGCGCAGCACCAGCCGCACCGCCTGTGAGACGTGGGCTCGCTGGTAGCCGGTGGCGACGCACAGCGTCACCTCGACGTCCAGCGGCACCAGAACCGCAGGCAGGACGACAAGTCCGAGCCCGATCCGCCGGTACGCCGCCAGCCGTGCGGCGACGGTGTCCAGCAGCGCCGGGCTCACGCTCTCGGTGCCGAGAGCGTCGATGGCGACGTGGACCTCCTGGCCGGTGCCGGTCCAGCGGATCTCGGCGGCGGCGCGCTGCACGCCCGGGACCTGGCCGGCGAGGTCGGCGTAGTCGGTCGCGGTCACCGCGCGCAGCCGGGTCCGGTGCAGGGCCAGCGGGGCGAGCTGGCGGACCTGGTCCAGCGGCTCCGGGTCGACGCCGCCGGTGGCCGGCAACGGGTTGCGCACGACGGTGATGCCCGAGCCGTCCCCCGCCCCGCAGCACAGCACGATGTGGCTGATCGCCTCCGCGCCGACGTTGCCGGCCAGGCCGTCGCCGACTCGGTAGTGCAGGGTGATCTCGGTGCCGGGGGTCGGCTGCCGGCCGTGCTGGCCGTCGCCGAACCGGATCTCCAGCGAGCCGTCGTCGGTCAGCTCGCCGACGAAGTCGCGGTCGGTGGGGCCGCTGGCCAGCAGGTCGCGCTTCGGGCCCCAGCTCCGGTCGTCCTCGTCCCGGATCTCCAGCGCCGGCCGGGCATCCCGCGGATCCTGGTGCAGGGCGACGCCGGCCGGGCCGGCCAGCCGCGGGGAGTCGGCCGCCAGCTCCTCGCCGAAGTCCGGGCCCCAGGCCTGGCCGATCTCCCAGCCGACGTCGTCGCCGAGCACCTCGCCGGCGCCGGCGCGGCCCACCAGCGTGGCCAGGCGGGCCAGCTCGGCCGCCAGGAACTCGTCGAACCGGGCGATGAGGTGGTGCAGGGCCGCCGCCGGGTGCCGCCTGATGTCGTACCTGGCCAGGGTGGCCGTGCCGAACCACCTGGTCAGCTCCTCGATCTCGGCCGCCGACAGCTGCCGGCCGTCGGCGACCGCGCGCCGCATGTGGTCGAGCCGGCCCCGGACCCGGCCGGGCAGGGTGGCGAGCAGCCTGGACTGGCCCAGCGAGATCCACGCCGGGGTGGGGAACGGCGCGCGCTGCGTGATCGGCGCGTAGCGGGGACGCGGCCGGAACCGCCGGCGCAGCTGCGGATACGTCACCTGGGCCAGCAGCGCCTCAAGTGCGGCCGCCTGCTCGGCGGCGGTCAGGTCCGCGGTGAGCTTGGCCCGGTCCACGGCGGCCTGGCCCAGCAGCGGCACCAGCAGGGTGATTTCCTCGTCGTCGAGCGGAGTCCCGCCCTGGGTGCGCGTGATCAGGCCGTGGATGAGGACGACGGCCGGGTCGTTGCCGGGCCGGTCGGGGCAGCCGAGCGCAGGCGGCGCGCAGTTCGGCGGCGCGACCGGGGCCGGCGGCACCAGGATCACCTCGGGCGCGCCGCCGCAGTGGGTGATGTCCCGGCCGTGGTCGGTCAGCACCACGTTGCCGCGGGCCACGCTGACGTCGGTCAGCAGCCGGCATTCCGGGCCACCGCGGCTGGACAGGCAGACCGGGAACGTCAACGCGTCCTCGTCAGCCCAGGTCACGTCGACGAGTGGCTGGTCGAACAGCTTGTCCACAGCGGCCTTCACGGCGGTGACGCGGACCGCCTGGCGATGCGCGGGATCGGCGTCGGCGGCGGAGCCGGTCTTCGGGCCGAGCACCTCTTCGATCACCAGGACGTCACCGGGGCACAGCTGCAGCGGCGCGTCGTGGTCGTCCCGCAGCGTCGCCGTCGTCGTGCCCTTGGGCAGGAAGCACTCCTGCTCGCCCCAGGTCCAGAAGCTGATCGAGGTGTGCTGCGGCCACAGCCGCAGCGGCCGGGCCGGCAACGGCTCGAACACCTGGATACCGGCCGCGGGCGACAGGTTCTCCAGCTCCTCGTCGTCGAGCACGGTCGGGATGGCCGGGCGTTGCGCCGGGTCCAGCCGGCTCAGGTCGATCGCGGCGAACCGGAAGTCACCGGCGGCGAGCTCGACCTCCCGGTCGGTGGACAGCACGACCCAGGCCCGGGCGTTGCAGCCGTCGTGCATCGCGTAGTCGATCAGCCGGACGTGCCGGCGCACCGATTGCCGGCGCCGGGCGGTGCCCAGATACGCCTCGGTGGCCACGGCGTCCTGCTGGTAGCTGAACTGGTCCCCCAGGTAGGCGAACAGCTCCAGCACGGCCAACGCCAGATCGGGCTCGTGGCGCTCGATCCACTGGGGAACGGTCAGCGTCGCGCGGTCCAGCAGCAGCCGGCGCAGCGTGCCGTAGTCCCGGGCCAGGTAGTCGATCGGCGGCGCCGGGTGCGCCGGCCGGGCCGCCGGTTCCCCGGCCGCGCAGTCGAAATCGGTCGGGCAGGCGAGCCGGAACGAGAACGTGGCGCTGGTGTAGCGCGCGTCGAAGCCGTGGTACGGCCGGGTCCCGGGCCGGCCGAAGGCGTCCGGCTCGACGATGTTCAGCGTGTAGACGGAGCTGTCCCCCGGCCCGTTCACGGTGACGTGCACCCGGTCGTCCAGGTCCGGGTCCTCGGCCGCCTCCACCTCGACTTCGGTGGCGACCAGGCCGGTGATCCGCCGGCCGCCGTCGATCCGGATGTGGTGCGGCTTCAGGTGTTCCGGCGCGCGTCCGAGAAAAGTGACGGTGAGCAGCGTGCCGCTGTCGTCCACCTCCACCTCGTCGATACCGTTGAGCCGCGCCGCGCGCACCAAGGATCGGCGCGCGTCGGTGTCACACTTCACTGTCACGGTGTTCCCCCTTGCACGAACACATCCGTCCGCTGGCTGCCGGTGGGCAGCACCACGTAGGACAGGTGGACGCTGAGCCGGCTGTCCTGGCTGACCACGTCGAGGCTCTGCACCGTGATCACGTCCCCGAGCCAGCGCTGCAGCGCGGCCTGCACGGACAGCTGCAACGTCGAGGCGAGCTCCGGGCTGTTCGGCTCGAAAACCAGACCCAGCAGGCCGCAGCCGAAGTCCGGCAGCATCACCCGCTCCCCCGGGCTGGTGAACAGCAGCTGCTCGATCATCTGCCGCACGTGCTCGTCGTAGCCGGCGCTCGCCGTCCTGCCATGACTGTCCACCTGGAACGGAAAGGTGATGTCGTTGCGCGGCGGCAGGCTCGGCTGCGCCGCCAGGACCACGAGCCGGTCGGTGCGCTGTGCCCTCACTGGCCCACCGCCCGCTGCTGGATCACCGACACCACGGGCGAGCCCTGCGGGATCCGCTCCGCGCTCAGGCACAGGCCGGTCGAGCCCTGGGTGATCACCTGCGACCCGGTGACCTGGACACGCGCGCTCGGCGTCACCCACTGCACGGTGACGCAGGGCTGCGGCTTGTTCCCGACGGTGAAGGGGCACCCGGTGATCGTGGATTGATCGGCGACGGTCCAGATGGCCTGGCCGGTGACGACGCCGCGGGTCTGGCTGGGCAGGAACGTGACCTGGCCGCCGTGCGGGCAGGTCACGGTCGCGCTGAGATGCATGAGGTTTCCCGGCATGGCGCTCCTTCAGGTCACCGCGAGGGCTTGTTTGTTGATCGACACGGTCGGACCGGACAGCTCGATGGACGCGCCCTTGCCGTTGTCGATGGTGATGCCCAGGTCGCTGATCACGATGGACGCGCCGGTCATGGTCTTCAGCGTGATCCCGGGGCCGCCGGGCAGGTCGGACATCACGAGGGTGTGACCGCCCGGGGTCTGCACCACGATGCTGGGCTGGGCCGGGTTCCCCAGCAGCGCGTCCGACGGCAGCTCAGCCTGCGAGCCGTACCAGCAGCCGACCCAGATCGGGTAGCTGAGGTCGCCCTGTTCGAACTCCACCCACACGCCCGCGCCGACCGGCGGGATCACGTAGGCGCCCATCTGCGGGCCGGCCACCGGGAAGCAGGGCATGGCCCAGCTCGACGGCGTCTCGCCCAGCACGTCCGGGACCCGGACCTGGATGCGCCCCTGGCGCATCGGGTCCACGTTGGTCACCACGGTCCCCCGGTACTTGCCGAGGTAGTGGCCGGCCTCCGGCATCCGTCCTCCTACGGGATCACGTTCGGCAGCAGGGAGATCAGGCCCTCGCGGGCCAGCGTGAAGTTCTGCGTGTACGAACCTGGCTTGAGGTTGTGGGTGACGCTCTTGACGAAGTACAGGCCGTCGTAGGTGATGCCCGCGCCGCGCACGCCGACCAGTTCCCGCGGCCGCAGCACGTGGCCGTGGCGGACGACGTCGAGCTGGCCGGAGCCGCTGACCGCGTCCGAGGTCTCGACCGCCTTGGCGATGCTCTCGGCCAGCGCCGTCGGCGCGTCCTTCTTGGCCGTGTCGTCGATGACGGTCTTCTTCAGCGCCGGGGCCGGCCGCAGCGCCAGCGGCGGGCGCAGCACGCTCACCTCGGGCACCGGCAGCAGCACGTCGGTCTTGGTGACCGGGATCTGGATGCGCACGCTCGGCTGTTCCCGGGCCGAGCCGTCGAAGCCGAACGTCATCTGGTCCACCGTGGACAGGTGGTCCATGTTGACGTTGATCGCCGGCTGCGGCACGCCCAGCCGGACCTCCGGGCCCCAGTACGCCTTGCTGACGCCCGGCGCCGGGCCCGGGTCCAGGTAGAAGGTGTAGCCGTTGGCCTTGGCCAGCGCGTTCAGGTAGGCCAGATCGGTGCCCTTCTGGAAGTCGATGCGCTCGGTCGGCATCGGCGTCTGCGGGATCAGTTCCGGGATGACCAACGGCACGATGCCGTACTGGGCGTACTTGGCGATGATCGCCGCGCACCGGGCCGCCGGGCCCATCGCCGGAAACGGCACGCCGGTGTTCTCCACCAGGTCCATCAGCACCGTCAGGTCCTCGCCGGTGACCGTGAGCGTGGACTGCCCCGGCGCGCCGGAGATGCCGACCTCCTGGCGGGTGATCACCCCGTCCATCAGCACGTGCGGCGTGCCCGCCACCGTCGCCATCAGCACCACCCGCACCTGCGGGTCGAACGCGCCGGCCGGCAGCAGCGCCTGCTGGATGATCCCGTTCTTGGTCAGGTCGAACGCCAGCTGGAACCCGCTGCGCTGGCCGGCCGTCACCGTCACCTGGGCCGACAGCAGGGCGTCCGTCACCGGCTGCGGGGTGGGCGCGACGATCTGCCTGCCCATCAGCAGCGTCAGGTGGATCGGTCCGATGTCCGCCATCAGCCGGCCGTTCCCGGCACGCCTTCCGGCAACGTGATCCGCAGCGTCCGGCCGGGGGTGTCGGTCAGCTCGCGGGGGTCCAGCACCGGGTTGGCGTCGGCGATCCGCCACCACTGCTCGGCGTCCCCGAACTGCCGGAACGCCAGCACGTCCGCCCGGTCCCCGGCCCGGACCTCGTACACCGCGATCGTCACGAAGCTGTCCGGCGACGGCAGCAGCCTCGGCCGCAGATGGGGGATTCCGTTGTGCTCCAGCTGATCCGACGCGAAGTACCGGCTCGTCCTCGGGTACTTCGACGGCGCCGGGATGGCGTCCAGCGGACTGGTCATCTTTCCTCCCCTAGATTCCCGCGATGCCGAGCGCCTGGATCCGGCCCGCCGCCGCCCCGCCGGCGAGCTGCTCCTTCTGCGCCAGGTGGGCCAGGTACAGGTCCGCGCCCCGGTGACCGGTCGGCAGGTCGCTGGACGACAGCACCCGCAGGCCCACGCTGACCGTCGCCATGATCGGGTTCAGCGCCACGTCGAAGCCCGTTTCGGTGATCGAAAGCTCCGTCAGCCGCACCGGCAGCACCCGCTTGCTGCCCCAGACGAACAGCGTCAGCGGCGCCTCCACCGGCGAGATCTCCAAGGTGCCGAGGGCGGCCAGCTGCTGGTTGCCCCGGATCCGCGCGGCCGGCGGGTTGATCAGCGACTCCAACGCTGCCAACTGCGGGTGAATCCCGTTCGGGGCCGACACTTCGAACTGGTCCGTGGCGTCGATGTCGGCCTCGAACTTGATGGTCTCCACCGCCGGCCCGGTCAGCCGCAGCGCCTCGGTCCGGTCCCCCTGCTGCTCGTCCCCCGCTGCTTTGGGTGCCAGGCTGCGCTGCAGCGTGTCCGGGTTGAACTGCATCACGATCACCCGCTGCGGCGTGCCCCGCACCGGGTCCACGATCACCAGACCTGATCGGATGGGCTTGGGAATGTCGGTGAAACCAATAGTCACAGTCCACTACCTCACTGACTCGGGTCATCGCTCGACGAGAGGTTTGAGGTTCTGGTCGTATACACCGTCGTCAGTGACGACAATCCCGTCCAGGTGCCGCGCAAGAAAAGCCTCCATCAGGTCAAGAAATTCCCAAGTGTCATCTTCGAACGTTTCCGGGAAGATTTCTATACCGAATACGCTGCGCACAGCCTGAAGGTGTTTACCGACTCCGGTCGGAGCATCGTCTCCCAGCTCTTCGAGAGTTTCATCCACCAATGTCGAGACAGCATCCCGGTCAACATCCCATTTGACAGTAACAGGTCGACCAATCTCGGGAATCGTGATCACAACAGCACTCCAACGAACAGAGGGATCAACATCCCCGTCGTCGCTGAACGAAAACGCCAACTCTTCATCCCCGTACCAAAACTCCGAAACTTGGTTGACAAATTCCTCTTGCGACAAGCCGGCCACCTTACGGCAAAAAATATTCACAAACTGCGACATCGAATTCTCCGCCTCATGAGCCCTTGAACTTCTTGAGGTCAACTTTATCACCTTTCCTGTAGGTGATACGCCGCACCCCGTCCGTCTTGTCGACAAAAGTTATCGTCTCGCCATGCCCAAGAGCATCGATCTCCTTTTGCAGCTTCCCACGTTCCCGCGCTTCGGGAATTCCTTTGTTAAGCATCTTCCCGACTTCGAAGTAATCGTTTCCTCCCTCCGGCTTGGGTCGGATCCCATCCGGGAAATGGCCTCCGAGATTGACGTTCTCTACTTCCCTGACACCCTCTTCCTTGGTGAGACGGTCCTTCATCGCAGCTTGCTCCGCACCACCGCGACGACCAGGCCTGCCGCCCTTCGCCGCGACGTCGTAGTGCGTGGACTTCCATTCTTCGAACGGAAGAACCTCTTCCTCCTTACGTCCCTGCTTGTACCGCGCCTGCCGATACCGCTCGTATCGCCAAGTGTCGCCGCCAGGCTCGCCGAGCTTCGGCTTCTTACCCACGGGCCCCACCGGCGGCCAGCCACTGCCGGCCGAAGGCTTTTGCTCCGGCTCACCAGGCCTCGTCGACAGCCGCGGAATTTTCCCTTTCTCGTCTCCGGTGTCCTCATCTTTCTCATCGGCTCGCGCCGGCGTTTTCTTCTCGGGCTCGGACTCGGTCGGAGCCTTCCGCTTGCCTTTCGAAGTCGGCTCACCCTCCGCTTGCTTCTTCTCAGTGGAACGAGGCCGAACCTCTCCTTCGCCGGATTGCTCAGGACTCGCACTCGGCGGCCGTGGCGTGACAGGCAACTTGTCGCGATCGATCTCCTGGCCGGACGAGGCGTCCTTGACACCGTCGGTGACGTTCTCGTCCGGATTCAGTCTGGCGACAACCTTGAACCTCAAACTTCCCACCAGGTCGATCGCCGTGAGTCGGTACCAACCGCGAAGTCCCCTGAGCACGGCCCGGAAGACACTCGCCCAGATCCCCTTCCGCAGCAGGAGGTCGACTTTTGGCTTGATCCGCACGACGGCCTTGGCCAACCGTTCCTCGGCGGTGGGCGGCTTCTCCGGGGGGCGCTTCTTGTTGCGCCAGTCGGAGACCTTCTGCTTGAGCTTCTGGTACCCCTTCTTGATCTTGTTGCCGACATTGATCAGCGCCTTGCCGAGCTTGGTCCTGGCCAGCTTGCCGCCCAGCGCCTTCAAGCCGCCCTTGACCTTGTTCCAGCCCTTCTTGACACCACCGAGGACCTTGCCGACGCCGCGGCGGACCAGGCCGCCGGCCTTGGACGCCCCCTTCTTGAGGAAGGCGAGACCGGCCTTGCCGGCCTTCTTTGCGCCGTTGAAGGCCTTGCCGGCGAACTGGCGGACCTTGCGCGCGCCGCGGGCCAGGCCCTTCATGATCTTGTCGGCGATGCCCTTGAGCTTGCCGGCCACGCCCTTGGCGGCGGAGGCGAGCTTGCTGATCAGGAAGTTCGTGATGAAGTCGAGCAGGGCGACGGCGCCGGCGGCGACGGTCTCGGCGAACAGGCAGGCGGCGGTGACGCCGCCGGTCTTGATCGCCTTGAGGAAGGAGAGCAGCTTGCTGAGGGCGCCGAGGATCTTGCTGATGGAGCCCCAGGCGGCCATGATCGTCTGGATCATCGCGAGGATCGCGCCCGCGCCGGGGATCAGGGCGGCGACGACCTTCTCCAGCACCAGCTGGATGATCATCATGGGCAGGGCCTTGATCACGGCCTGCCAGACCATCGACACGATCTGGCCCATCTTCAAGCAGCCCTTGACCAGCACGTTGAAGATGATCTTGCCGAGGCCGACGATCTGCTCGACCTTGTCGTTGAACCACTTCTTGATCGCCGCGACCATGACGTCGGGCAATTTGCCGACGCCGTCGCGGATCGCCGTGCCCAGGTTGCGCAGCCAGCCGCCCGGGTTCCGCGCGATGTCCTTGATGATGCCCGCGAGCTCGCCGAGCACCGCGATCGCCTGCTGCACGAACGCGATGGCCCCGTTGACGGCGTCGCGGACGAACTTCACGGCGGCCAGCAGGCCCTTCTGAAGGACGTCGAGCAGCTTGGACAGCGCCGCGCCGAGGAGGTCGAGGAACTTGTTGACGGCCTTCTTCAGGCCGTCGGCGAACTGGTTGACCTTGGCGATGGCGGCGTCGCGCAGGTTCTCGATGGCCTTGCGGAACTTGTCCCGCAGCCCGGGAAACGCCGCCAGCAGCGTGTCGCCGAGTGCGATCAGCGCGGTGGCCAGCTTGGCGATCAGGCCGACGACGGCCTTGCGGGCGAAGTCGATGGCGTCGTTGACGAACTTCTTGAAGCCGTCGATGACGTTCTGGATGGCCTTGCGGGCGGCGTTGAAGATATCGGTGATGGCCGAGACGATGGCGTCGAAGGCCTGCTTGATCTTCGAGGCGACCCAGCTGAAGAAGCCGCCGTCGTCGTTCTTCTTCTCGTCCTTCTTCTTGCGCGCGTCCGCCTCGGCCTTGGCCCGCTTGTCGTCGATGTCCTTGTCGTCGGTTTCCTTGCGCCCCTGGATGTCCTTGTTGGTGTCGGTGTGCTGGACGTCGATCTGCTTGCCGGTGTCGCCGTGCTGGTCGGCCGCCTGCGTGTTCGAGTCGGTGACGGCCTTGTCCTGGGCGTCGCGCCATTCCGCGCGCTGGGCCTTGGCCTGCGCGGACGCGTCCTGGCGCTGCGCGGACTGCTGCTGACTGCTCTCCTTGATGGCGTCGTCGATCCGGGTCTGGTTCTGCTGGTGCTCCTGGACGGCCTGGTCGTCATGGGACTTCCGCTCGGTGGTCAGCTGGCCGGCGCCCTGGCCGAACGCGGCCTGGATCTGCGGACCGCGTTCCTGCTGCGCGACGGCCGAGACCGCGACCTTGTCCACGCCGCCGGCCGCGGGCCCGGCGGCGCCGGCCTGGGCCGCGGGCTGCGGGCCGGCGGCCGGTGCGCCGCCACCGCCGGCCGGCACCTTGCCCCGCAACGTCTCCGGCGGCACGTTCGGGTAGACGTGGTCCTCGCCGAGCGGCTGCGCGGCGTCCCGGCGGCCGACGTCGGCCACCTTCCCGGTGGTGTCGCTGAGGTTCTTGGCCTGCTGGTCGGCCAGGGCCGGGTCGGTCTCGCCCTTGAGCTCGAACGTCGGGGCGCTGCCGACAGTGGCCTTGTCCAGCGCCGGGTCGGTGGTCCGGATGTCGTCGACGGCCCGTTCGAGGTTGGCGCTCTCCTCGGGGCTGAGCTTGCCCTGCGCGTCGCCCGCGACGGTCGGCGCGGCGGCGTTGGCGGTCGCCGGCGGCGCGCCGTTGACGTTCTTGTCCTCGGGCCGCTGCTGCTTGCCCTTCTCGTCCGGCTTGGCCTCCTCGACCCGGGGGATCTCGGCGGCCACCGGCGCCGCCTCGGGCGGCGGCCCGCTCATCGTCCGCGGCGCGCCGGACGGCCGGTCCGCGGTGGGCGGCGCGGCCTGGAGCTCGGTGCGGTCCTTGCCGACCGACGTGGTGACCGACGAGTCGACCTGGCCGAGCGAGTCGACCATGTCGGCCGGCTGCCGGGTGCTGACCGAGGCGAGCGCCGCCTGCGGCTCCTGCGCGGACACGTCGGGCGCGGCCGGTTGCGGGGGCTCCTCGGCACCGGGTCCCGCTGCCCCGCCGCCACCGCCGCCGCCACAGGCGCCGCCCTGTTCGGGCGCGGGCGCCGGCTCGGGCGCTCCGGCGCAGCCACCGCCACCGGCCTCCAGGGAACCGTCCTGGCCCGGCGCCCCGGCCAGCTGGTCCTGCGGGGCCGTGCCCGGGGCCTCCTGGCCCGGCGTTTCGGTGCCGGCCGGCTCAGCACCCGGCGTGGTCGCACTGGCTCCCGCGAGGCCAGGGCCGGGGGCACCCGGGCCGGGCGTGTCGACCGTGGTGACCTCAGCCGGTTCCTCGCCGACCGGCTCCTGCTCCTCCGCCGGCGCCATCCGCTGGGCCGGGATCCGGGCCGCAGCCGCCGGGGTCGGCTCGACGGGCTCACGGTCGACGGCGTTCTCGTCGACCTGGCCGGCGGCGGGCTGGATCTCGGCCGGCTCCCGGTGTTCCTGCTCCTGCTCGGCCCGGTACTCCTGGGTGCGGGCCTTAGCCTCCTCGGCGGGCTTCTGCTCCGGCTCGGGCGGGGTCGGGAACGACGGGGGTGCCGGCGGGGGCGGCGGCGAACCGTCGGCAGGCAGCGTGAGCTTGTCCGCGGTCGGCACGTTCCCGACGTCCAGGTCCGCCTTCGGCAGGCCGTCGTCGGGCTGTGCCTCCTGCGCCGCCGGTTGCCGCTCCTCCGGCACCTCCGGCTCCTCGGCGACCTCGGCGGTGGGGGCGGCGTCCAGCCCGATCGGTTCCTCGCCCGGCTCGGGCTCGTCCTTCGGCTTCTGCCCGGGGCGTTCCAGGACGCCGTGCTTCACCAGCGGACTTTCGGGCCCTTGCACGGCCTTGTCGACGGCGCTGTCGTCCCCCATCGTCGGCGCCGCGCCGGCAGCCGCACCCGCACCGCCCGGCCCGGAGGCCGCAGCACCGGCGCCGCCGGCCGGTGGCGCCGGCACGGCCTGTCCCTGCCCGGCCTGGAGCGCCTGCTGCTCGCCCTGCTTGGCGGCCTCGCCCTTCTTCTCCGCGTCCTGCTTCTGCTTGTCCTGCTCGCCCTTGTCCTTGTCGTCCTTGTCCCGCTGCCGGTCCTTGTCCTTCTTCTCGTCGCCGTCCTTGGCGTCCTTGGCCTTCTGGTCCTCGTCCTTCTTCTTCGCGTCCTTGTCGGCCGAGGCGTCGGTGTCCTGCTTGTGCTTTTCCTGGCTGTACTTGTCCTGCTGGGCCTTGCGCTCGTCCTCGGACCGGCGCTCGTCCGCCTGGTCGGCGTTCTGCTTGTCCTGGTCGACTTTCTCCTCGGGCTGCTTCGCGTCCTTCGCCGTCTGCTCGTCGTACTGCCGGCCGGGATCGGTCACCGGCTGCGGGTCGGCGACGGAGGCGGGCTGGTCGGCCGGGGCGACCTCGGGCGCGACGTCGGAGTTCTCGTCCGTGCCGATCAGGTCGACCAGCTGCTGGTACTCGGCCGAGGGCAGCCGCACCTTCAAGGTCTCCAGCACGGTTTCCTGGAGTTCGGGCATGAGCCGGCCCAGTTGCAGGCGCACCCGCCCGGAGGTGTCGGCGGGGTCGCCGCGCAGGCTGCGCAGCACTCCGGCGACGACCCGGTCCACGATGGCGGCCGGGTCGAGCCGTTCGGACCGCTGCTGGTCGGCGCTGACCCGCGTGTACCGGAGCAGGGACGCCCGTTGCTGCTCCCGCCGCTCGACGACGCCGTCCCGCCAACCCCGGGCCGTCTCCTCGGCCTCGACCTCGACCGGCTCACCGGGTTGGCTGAGCACGCCCTCGGTCCGGCCCAGTCGCAGCGGCCCGGGCGCGGTCGGCACCTGCACGGTGTGCAGGAGCTCGTGGGCCAGCAGCAGCCGGCCCTGCGCGGTCTCGGGGTGGAACGCGCCCTCGGCGAAGAACACCTCCTGGCCGACGGTGACGGCGTCCGCGCCGATGAGCTCGGCCAGCGCGGCCGCGTCCCGGTCGGCGTGGATGCGGACGCGGCTGAAGTCGTGCCCCAGCCGGGCTTCCAGGTCCCGGCGCAGGCCGACGTCCAGCGGCTGCCCGGCCCCGGACACGATGTCCTTCAGCTCGGGCCGCTTGCGCGCCGGCGGCCGCTTGACGGGCTTCTTCACCGAAGCCGGGAGTGGTGCCTTCACCGGGCACCGTCCAAGGTCGCGTACACGGTCCGGGCGAGTTCCTCACCCAGCCGGCGCGAAGAGGGTGGCGCCGCGACGGAAGCCACCGCGGAGTCGAGGGACCGGGACGCCGCGAAGCCGACCGGACCGGTGAGCAGCCGCGTCAGCTCACGCCGGAACGCCGCCGCGACGACGTCACGGCGGATCTCCGGCGGGAAGCCGTCGAGCACCAGGTCGCCGATCTCGACGACGATCCGGCGCGGCTCGCTCACACCCACCCGGCCACCTCCCCGGCGGTCAGGGAGCGCTCCAGCTTCAGGTACTCCGTGCGGGACGCCGCGAGCAGGTGGCTCATGCCCAGCGATGTCCCTTCGTCGGCGGCGAGGAACGCGGCCGAGAGGGCGATATTGCGGATGCTGCCGCCGGCGACGGTCAGCTGCGCGAGCCGGTCGACGTCGAGCGCGTCCACCGGCGTCGCGGCCGGGATCACCCGCCGCCAGATCCGGGCCCGTTCGGCCGCGGCCGGGAACGGGAAGTCGACGACGAACCGGATCCGGCGCAGGAAGGCGGTGTCGATGGCCTTCTTCATGTTGGTGGTGAGCACGGCGAGCCCGCGGTAGGCCTCCATCCGCATCAGCAGGTAGCTGACCTCGAGGTTGGCGTACCGGTCGTGGCTGTCGCGGACCTCGCTGCGCTTGCCGAACAGCGCGTCGGCCTCGTCGAACAGCAGCACCGAGCCGCCGCGCTCGGCCGCGTCGAACACCCGCCGGAGGTTCTTCTCGGTCTCGCCGATGTACTTGCTGACCACCTGGGACAGGTCGATGACGAACAGGTCCAGCCCGAGCCGCCCGGCGACGACCTCGGCGGCGAGGGTCTTGCCGGTGCCGCTGCCCCCGGCGAACAGGGCCGTGACGCCGAGGCCGCGCCGCAGCACCGACTCGAACCCCCAGTCCTGGTACACGGTCCCGCGTCGCCGGACGTGCGCGACGATCTCGCCGAGGATCGCCTGCTGCCGCGCGGGCAGGACGAGGTCGTCCGGCGTGGCCCGCGGTTCGATGCGCTGCCCGAGCTCCTCCAAGGCCGTCCGCGCCGCCGAGCGGCCGGCGTGCCAGGCCAGCTCGGCCGGGTCCGCGCCCTCGGCCGTGCCGCGCCGGACCGTCTCCCCCGCCTGCCGGATGACGTGCGCGGGCAACGAGAACTGCGCCACGAGGTCCTTGAGCCTGCCGTCGGCCAGCGTCGCGACGCCGTTGAGCGCGCTCGACCACAGCTCGCGCTGCTCGCCCCGGGTCGGCGTAGTCACGGTCAGCCGCGGCCGGCCGCTCGGCGGCGGCTCGTCGGCGCTGACCGCCACCGGCACGGCCAGTGCGTCCACAAAGGACTCGACGCGGTGGTCGCCGGACACCTCGACCACGAGCGCCGCGGGCAGCAGGACGGCCTCCCGCTCCCAGAGCCGGCCCAGCGCGTCCCGCTCGGCCGGTTCGGCCGGGATGTCCGCGCTGTCCATCGCGTACAGCGCGAGACCGGCCCCGTCCGCGGCGACGGCGGCGGTCTCCCACCGCGTCGGCCGGTCGCCACCGGCCAGGTCGACGGCGTGCTCGCGCCACCGCGCCGCCAGCCGGTCGGCGACGGCGGTCTGGGACGCGGGCAGGCCGGCCGGGCTCGGCACCCGCCGCGCGAGCCCACGCAGCCGGTGGTCCAGCCCGGGCGCCCCGGCCAGGAAGTGCAGGATCCGCTCGTCGATCCGCAGCCGGGCGGACGTCAGCGAGCCGTCGTTCTCGACGTCGACCAGCCGCCAGCGCCGCAGCGGGCCGTCCGGGGTCAGCGCGCTCCAGTGCGGATCGCGCAACGCCGCCAGGGCCAGCGAGAACGTCGGGAACGGCCGGCCGCTCGCCGCCGCGCACCGGGCGGGCGTGCCCGGGTCGAGCTCCATGGCGGCGGTGAGCACGAGGACGTCCCGCTCGAACCGCGTCAGCGCGAAGCAGGCCCGCACGGTCTCGAGCGCGGTGCCGCGGTCGGCAGTGTCGTCGAGGTCCGCCGGGGCGCGGCCGGCGGCGTGCGCGTCGAGCCGGGCGAGCACCTCGGCCACGGCCGGGCCCAGCGCGCAGGTGTCCGAAGTGTTCACTCAGGCCCCCACGTGCGCCGACGGGGTCCGCAGGTCGTCGGCGGTGCGGCTGCGCACGCCGTCGACCTGGACCCGCACCAGGTAGTCCGCGGGGAGCACGCCGGTGGTCGCGACGACGACCTGCCGCTCGTCCGGGCGCGGGCCGAGCGGCACCGGCGCCGGGAACCGGTAGCTGGCGGCTTTCCGGTCCGCCGGCGGGTCGAGCTCGTCCAGCAGCAGCACGACCCGCTGGTCGTCGCGCACCGGCAGGTCGAGCCCGGCCGTGACCACGCCGTCGGCCACCGCGACGTCGAGCACGGAGGGCTGGCGGAGCACCGGGACGGTGTTGGACTCGAACGCGCGGCGGGTGCTCCCGTCCGGGAAGGTCACGTCCTGCACGACCGCGACGGGGTGGATGCCCGGCGGCAGCTCGCGGTCCGGCGGGTCCTCGGGGAACCGGAACACGACGGTGTCTTCGCGCACCTCCGAGGGGGTCACCAGCAGATCGCCGAGTTCGACGGTCACGCCGTCGCCGCCGAGCTGGTCGCCCTTGAGCACGACGTCGAAGCCGCGCGGGACCGGCCCTTCCTGAGGCGGTGTGGTGCTCCCGCCCGGGCGCGACAGCACCCGGTCGAGCACCGGCCGGCCGCCGGCGACGGCCCGGACGTTGCGCCGCAACACCGGTTTCCCGGCGGCCGGGACGCCGTCGCCGTCCAGGAGCACGAGCGTTCCGGCATACAGCACGGAAAGCGCGTACGGGACCTGGATCAGCATGGTCCAGAGCTTGTAGAGGTCGTCGACGTCGAGCTTGGTCGGCGTGAGCCGGACCCGCTGCGGGGACGCCGCGAGGTCGCCGCCGAGCAACGCCGGTGACGCGGCCGCCGCTTCGAGGTCCTCGGTGAGCAGTGCCGCGTCGGTGTGCAGGTGGCGCACCACCGAGCCGAGCAGCTTCTGCGGCTGCAGCTCGGTGTCGTGGCCGTAGAAGCTGATCAGGTAGTGCAGGTCGATCGCCGCCTGGGGCCGGGTGAGCAGCGTGCCGTCGGCGCTGCGCGTCGGGGCGTCGAGGTTGCGCGCGGACGCGTTCGGCACGACCTCGTAGAGGAACACGGTGATCGTGGGTTCCGCGGGCGGCTCGGTGAACGGCTTCTGCGCCAGCACCTGCACCGCGAACGGCACGTCGGCCTGGACCCGGCGGGCCAGGAACAGCCGCAGGGCCTCGGTCGCCTGGGCGACGGCGAGGTAGTTGCTCACGAGCCCTCCCTGGCCAGGTAGTCCGCGAGGGGGACGGCGGGAGCGGCCCGCCGCCCGGCCGGGCGGCGCGCCGCGGCGGGCGACGGCGCGGCCCCGGCCGCCTTGACCTCCAGGCGGCCGATGCTGACGTGCACCACGCGGTCCGGTTCGCGCCGGGAACGCCGCGGCGCCGCCGGGAGCCGCTCGGGCTGGGCGACGACGGCGACCGCCTCGGCCATCCGCGCGACCGCTCCGGGCGTGCCCGGTGTGCCGGGTGTCCCGTCGGCGCCCGGCGGACCCGGGTCCCCCGGCGGTCCGGACGGGACGGCCGGGACCAGCGACGGCGCCGGAGCGGCCTCGATCCGCTCCAGCACCTCCCGCACCGAAGAGTCCACTGTGGTCAGTGAGCGCTCGACGGTCGTGGTGTGGCGCACCTCGTGGTCCAGGCGCACGGTTTCGCTGTGGTGCCGCTGGATCTCCGGCGGCTCCGGCGGCCGGTCCGGCGCCACCCGAGGTGCGGCCGGCACCGATGGCACGGCGTCGGCCGGCTCCGGCTCGGGCGCCACCGGCCGCTCGTACGGGTGCGGCAGCCGGGGCTGGACCCGCGGCAGCGGCCCGGGCCGCCCGGCCGAGCGCGCCACCAGCCGCGCGAAGAAGTCAGCCATGGCCGCACAACTCCAGGTACCGGCGCCGGCGGGCCGGGCTCAGCGCCAGCACGTCGGGCTCGCGCCAGCCGTAGCTCGTGGCCAGCAGGTGGACCTCCAGCAGCGTGGCGTGCGCCCACGCGTCCAGCTCCGCCCACAGGAAGCTCGCGATGTCCAGCTCGGCGCCGGTGGCGGCGCCGCAATCCGGGCAGCCGACGTCGAACCGGACGTCGGCGCGCGGGTCCGCTTCGGCCACCGCCTCGCCCGCCCGTGCCACGACGGCGTCGGGCAGCTCGTCCACCGCGGCCGGTTCGCCGGCCCGGCCGGCCTCGACGACGCACCGCGCCAGCAGCCCGCGCGCGGTGGTCCCGGCGTCGAGCAGGTCGCCGGTCGTCGGCAGCCGCAGCACCACCGTCCACTCCCCTTCGGTCACCGCCACCGGCTCCCCGGGCGGCCGCGCGAGCGCGGCCACCGCCGTGGCGTCGAACGCGAACTCCAGCTCCGCCCCGCAGCCCGGACAGGCCAGGCGGACCGGCATCGCCGCGCCGAAGAGCGCGGCCCGCAGCCCGAACAGGGCCGCGTCCCGCTCCCCGACGGCGGTGGCGAGCAGGGCGTCGGCCGCCAGGCCCGGCCGCGCGGCCGCGTGCAGGAGCACCGCGCGGCGCACCGGGCCGGCCGCCAGCCCCGACTCCCACACCGCGAGCAGCGCGGCGGCGCCGGGCACGGCCGTCAAAAGCTCGGCTCTTCCGGCTCGGGCGTGTCGGCGTCGACCTCCCAGCCCTCGCTCTCCAGCTTGAGACTCTGGATCGCCACCGCGTTGGCGTTGGCGTCCAGCTCGCCGACGATCTGGTACTCGCTCGGCCAGGCCCGGTAGACCTTGTACGCCTTGGCCACCTGCCCGGCCTCGTTGAGCAGCTGGATGACGATGTCCTTGCGAAAGTCGCGCAGGGACGACTCCGCGCCCTTGCCGCCGTTGACCAGGAACACCTTGTTGGCCCACCGGTCGAACTCCGGGTCGTGGGTGACACCGCGCTCGAGGGTGATCGCGTCGAACTCGGTGCGCCCGGCGGACTTGCGCACCGAGCTCGAGTCGCCGCCGCTGCGGTGCTTGACGACCTCGGTGGTCCGCTTCATCGGGCTGATCTTGCTCACCCCGGCGACCACCTTGCCGTCCCACAGCACGAGGAACTTGAAGTTCTTGTACGGGTCGAAACGCTGTGCGTTCACGGAGAACTGCGCCATCGCGGAAATCCCCTAGACGTCGATCTGGCCGGTGATCTGCTCGATCTGGATGACGACGAACTCCGCCGGCTTGAGCGGCGCGAACCCGACGACGATGTTGACCACGCCCCGGTTGACGTCGTCCTGGGTGGTGGTCGTCTTGTCGCACTTGACGAAGTACGCCGCGCGCGCGGAGGTGCCCTGGAAGGCGCCCTGCAGGAACAGCGTGTGCAGGAACGCGCCGACGTTGAGCCGGATCTGGCCCCACAGCGGCTCGTCGTTGGGTTCGAACACGACCCACTTCGTGCCGCGGTAGAGGCTCTCCTCCAGGAACAGCGCCAGCCGCCGGACCGGCACGTACTTCCACTGCGACGGCGTCGCGTCGGCGCCGGCGAGGGTGCGGGCGCCCCACACCACCGGCCCGATCACCGGGAAGCTGCGCAGCGCGTTCAGGCCCAGCGGGTTGATCAGGCCGTTCTCGGGATCGGTCAGCGGCACGGTGAGCGCCCGGACCCCGGTCAGCCCGGCCTCGGTCCCCGCCGGCGCCTTCCAGACACCGCGCGCGGTGTCGGTGGCCGCGTAGATCCCGGCGATGGCTCCCGACGGCGGGAACTCCCGCAGCTGCCCGGTCAGCGGGTCGGTCTGCCGGATGTGCGGGAAGTACAGGGCCGCGTGGTCGTTGCGCACCGAGTCGAACGCGCCGAGCCCGGCGCGTGCGGCGTCCAGGCTGGTCCAGGAAGCGGGCGTGTCGGCGATGAAGAACGCCCGGCGGTCCTCGCACAGACGGTTCGCCTGGGCCATCACCGTCACCGGGTCGCCGAGCGTCGCCAGCTCCGGGATCACCAGCAGGTTGAGGTCCGGGACGTCGGCCAGCGCGTACAGTCCGCTCTTGTCGGCCGCGCTGCCGACGAAGTCGCCTTCCTGCGGCGGGGTGCCGTCCGCGCCGCCGCTCAGCGGCGTCGACGCGGGTGCCGAGTGGTCCTGCAGCTTCAGCGTGCTGGCGGCGGGACCGATCAGGGTGATCTCCGAGTCCGGGGAGCCGGGCAGGATGTGCAGCCGGTCGCCGACCACGGTGACCCGCGCGGCGGCGAAACCCGGGTCGCCCGGGTCGGCGGTGCGGAGCTTGCGCTCCAGCAGCACGGCCAGCTCGGCCAGGCTCTTCGGCTTCTGAGCCGCGTCGTCGTACAGCCTGATCGTCTTCTTGTTTTCGCCGCCCCCGGTCGCGGTCACGGTGGCCTCGAAGTCCTTGCCCGTCACGTCCGGCGGTTCCCCGGTGATCGCGCCGGACACCGTGCCGGACGGGTCCGGCTCCGCGGGTTCGGCGGCGACCTGCACGCGGACCACGGCCGACGTCGCGTTCACCGCCTGCTCGATCGTGTCGAGGGTGACCCCGCGGTAGGTCTCGCGGATCCGCCCGCCGGTGTCGAACACCCGCAGGTCGAACGTGCCTTCGGCGACCGCGGGGTCGACCGCCACGCGCAGGGAGTCACCGGCCGTGCCGGGCTCGGTCGCGGTGACGGTGAACGAGTCCCCGAAGTCCGCGGTCGCGCCGCCGGCACCGGGCGCGAGCCGGACGACGACGGCGATCGAGCCGCCGTTGAGGAAGAACTGCTGGACGCTGTAGCTGAGCGGGCTGGCCTGCGACAGCCCGCCGAACCGCCGTTCGAAGTCCGCGAAGCTGGTCAACGTGACCGGGGTGTTCACCGGCCCGTGCTGCGTGTAGCCGACAAAAGCGGTCACCGAGGTCGAAACCCCCGTGATGGTGCGCACCGAGCTGGTCAGCTCCTCGATGTAGACACCCGGATAGGTGGGCGTGACGGGCATGGCACCTCCGTTGCCTCGAGCTTTTCCCAGTTTCGGCAGCCGCGCCGAGAATTGTCAACAACGTGCACACTGGGTTGATAAACTGTTTTCGCGCACGCCGCAGAACGCTCATCCGGAAATGAGCAACAACCGGACTCCCCGTATTGTTCGGCAGATTTCCGACCGGAAAGTCTGCCCGAAAGTTCACCCCTTTTCCGCCTCGCCCTCGAGCCAGCTCCGCAGAAGCGTGACCAGGGCCGCCCAGTCGCCGAACCGGCCACGTGCCCGCCCGCTCGCGTCGACCACCTCGCCGTGGGACAGCGCGCCGTCCCCGTCCAGCACCAAGCGCAGGACCACCACCGTGTGGTGCCGCCGCGCCAAGCTGTCACCGTCTTCCGCGGTCGCCACCACCGAGTCCTACCGGGCCCGGCTCACGTGACACCCAGAACGCACTGAGGTTTCGCTGAGGTTCCGCTCAGACCGACCCGGGCGAGGTGCGGACCTGGTCGAACAGCGCGACGGTCAGCAGCTCCGGCCGGACGCCGAACTCGGCCTGCAGCATCTGCTCGCAGGTCCGGTACTGGCGGAACGCCTGCGCGCGCCGGCCCGACCGGACGTGGCAGCGCATGACGAGGCGGTGCGCGTCCTCCCGGCAGGGATCGTGGCGCAGCAGGCGAAGCGCGTACCGCAGCGCCGCCGGGTAGTCGGCCGCGGTGAAGTACTGGTCGGCCACCTGGCCCAGCAGCGACAGGTACAGCGCGCGCAGCCGCTCGCGCTCGACCAGCGCGTGCACGCCGTCGGCCTCGCACAGGTCACCCTGGTACACCGTGATCGCGCCGAGTGCGTGTTCCAGCGCCGAAGCGGTGTCACCGCTGTGGAATCCGCGCTCGGCGCGGTCGGAGAGCGCGTCGAACTGCCCGATGTCCACCGAAACCCCGGCGTCGGTGTTGAGCCGGTAGCCGCCGTCGGCGTAGACGACCGGCGCCGCGCCGTCGAGCACGTCGCCGAACTGCTTGCGCGTGGCGTGCACGAGGCTGTTGAGCGCCTGGACGGCGTGTGAGGTGTCGGACTCCGGCCACATCGTTTCCAGCAGCCGCTCGCGGGACGCGCGATAGTGTTCCTGGAGCGCCAGTTCGCGCAGCAGGGCCTCCGTCTTCCCGCCCGGGCGCACCGCGACCGGAGCCCCCGCCTTCAGCACCCGGAACGTGCCGAGGAGGCAGATCGCCAGCCCTGGCGACACTCCCGCGATCATCGTGTTCCCGCCCCCTCCTGACGGATTCACGTGCGCGAACGAGCCACGCCTTCCCCGAGACGTGGCACCCCTGCACGTTACCACCACGGCAACCGGGCGAAAAGCAAAAACGGCGATGACCGGATTGGTCTCGATCGCCGCGAGGGGAATTGCGCGCCGATCATTTCTTCCCCGTTTCGGGACGCGGTTCGGGCCTGGCCGGCGAGGTCGTTGTTGCACCCGGGTCCCCGGGAGCGATGTACCCGGTATGACCTGGCCCGAGGACGACGCCCGCCACCGTGAGGTGGCGGCGGCGCTGCGTGCCTGGGCGCGGGAGATCGACTCGGTGCCCTACCCCGCCGGGCTGGACATCGAGGCGCTGATGGCCCGCCACTACGCGAGCCTGGGCGAAGACCCGGTGACGACGCTGGTGGTGACCGCGACCGCCGAGGTCAGCGTCCTGGCCGTGCGGGGCGAGCTCGACCTGCCCGGCAGCCTGCGGCTGAAGTCCCGGCTCACCGAGGAGATCGGCCTGGCGCCCCGCGTCCTGGTCCTGGACCTGACCGGCGCCGCCCACTGCTCCGCCCGGGGCATCGCCGTGCTCCTCGAAGCGACCGGGGACGCGCGCACGGCCGGCGTTCCGTTCGCGATCGCCGGCTGCGCCCCGGTGGTGCGCCGGGCGATCGACGCGCTGGCGCTGGCCGACGTGCTGCCGCTCCACGCCACGACGGCCGAGGCCGTCGAGTGGCTGGAACTCCTGGAGCGGTTGAAGACAGTACGCTGATTCGGTGCCGACCCGGGCGATCGTCCTCAACGGCGCCTCCAGCTGCGGGAAGACCACGCTCGCCCGCGCCCTGCAGGCGACCCTGCCCGATCCGTGGCTCACCTTCGGCGTCGACACCCTGCTCGCGGCGATGCCCGGGTCCGGCGCGGGCATCGACATCGCCGCCGACGGCGACGTCACCGTCGGCGACGCCTTCCGCGCGCTGGAGGCCACGTGGATCACGGGGATCGCCGCGATGGTCCGCGCGGGCGCCCGGATCATCGTGGACGAGGTCTTCCTCGGCGGCGCCGCGTCCCAGCGGCGGTGGCTCACCGCGTTCGACGGCCTCGACGTGCTCTGGGTCGGGGTCCGGTGCGCAACCACCGTGGCCGTGGCACGGGAGCTGGCGCGCGGCGACCGGATCATCGGGATGGCCGCGCACCAGGCGGACCTCGTGCACCGGGGCGTGCGGTACGACCTCGAAGTCGACACGACGCACGCCGAGCCGATGACGTGCGCGAAGGTCGTCGCCGCCCGGGTCCGATGACCTACCGGGAGGCGGCCGGTGCCGTCGCCACCGCCGACTCGCCGAACCGGATCCCCTTGGCCTCCTTGCCGATCGCCGTCAGGACGGCCACCGCGATCAGGCCGGGCACCACCGTCCACAAGAGAGCCGACGAGTACCCGTGGGACTCCGCGATCGCCTGCTGGATCGGGAGGTTCAGCGCCGCCAGCAGGTTGCCCAGCTGGTAGGTCACACCCGGGTAGAAGCCGCGGATCGCGTCCGGCGACATCTCCGTGAGGTGCGCGGGGATCACACCCCACGCGCCCTGCACCATGATCTGCATCAGGAACGAGCCCAGCGCCAGCATCCCGGCGCCGTGGTCGAACGCGAAGATCGGGATCACCGGCAGGCCGAGCACCGCGGCCGCCACGATGGTCCGGCGGCGGCCCAGGCGTTCCGACAGCGTGCCGAACGTCAGGCCGCCGATGATCGCGCCGACGTTGTAGAGCACCGCGATCCAGGTGCTCGTCGTCGCGCTGAGGCCGGCACCGCCGTCGCTGTGGGCCTTGAGGAAGCTCGGGTAGACGTCCTGAGTGCCGTGGCTCATCCAGTTGAACGCCGTCATCAGCAGGATCAGGTAGAAGAACCGGCGGATCACCTTCGGGTTCAGCAGGATGTCCTTGACCGACGTCCGCGTCACGCGCAGCTTCTCCTGCGCGGCCTCCCAGACCTCCGACTCGCGCACGCGCGCGCGGATCAGCAGGGTGATCAGCGCCGGGAAGATGCTCAGCACGAAGATCCACCGCCACTCGAGGCCGAGGGCCGAGTGGAACAGCAGGTACGCGAGCGCCGCGAGCAGGTACCCGATCGAATAGCCGACCTGCAGCAGGCCGGAGAAGAACCCCCGGCGCGCGACCGGGATCTTCTCCATCGCCAGCGCGGCGCCGAGGCCCCACTCACCGCCCATGCCAACGCCGTAGACGAAGCGCAGGACGAGCAGCACGGTGAAGTTCGGGGCGAACGCGCACAGCAGGCCGGCCACCGAGTACAGCAGGACGTCGGCGATCAGCGGGATCCGCCGGCCGGCCCGGTCGGCCCAGAGGCCGAACACCAGGGCGCCGACCGGGCGCATCACCAGGGTCGCCGTGGTGATGAACGCCAGCTGCGTCGCCGTCGCCCCGAACGACTTGTCCTTGGCGATGTCCGCCAGGACGAAGACGACGAGGAAGTAGTCGAACGAGTCCATGCTCCAGCCGAGCAGCGCCGCGAGGAACGCGTTGCGCTGATCGGATGTAAGCGCTTTCTTCCCTGGAGCCGGTGCTGCCTGCCGATCCGTCACGTTTGCCCCGTCCCGTCGGTTCTTCACCGGAAGAGCTCAGGGCTGGTCTAGCATCCACCACCAGGCGCGGGCAAGGGTCAGAGCGCCACGCGCGTGCGGACCCGGCGGCCGACGTCGCGGGCCCACGCCTTGATCCGGTCCCAGTCGCGGAAGTCGCCCGCGCGCTGCCCCGACGCCATCAGCCGCGGGATCAGGCCGCGCACGGTCGCCGGGTCCAGCCGGCCGCCGAAGGTGGCGGTGCGCTCCGCGTCGATGCGCGCGGCGAGCAGCGCCACGTTCGCCGGCAGGCTGACCTGGTGGGTGGCCGCGCCCGGGCCGCACGGTCCGCTGTGGAACAGCCACACCGGACGCTCGGCCAGCGCCCGGGCGTTGCGCTCCAGCAGCCGGACGGCTTCGGGCCGCCACCGGTGGTAGTACAGGGCACTGCCGACGACGACCGCGGCGTAGTGACCCACCGTCGCGACGTCGGCGGCGTCGCGCACGTCCACGCTCAGGCCGGCTTCGCCGAGCTCGGCGGCGATGACCTCGGCGATCTCCCGGGTTCCACCGTGGCGCCCGGCGTAGGCGACGAGGACTGCGGTCATGCGTCCCATTGTCGGCCTTGCCGGGCGGTACTGCGCCGTGGGCCGGTCACGATCCGCCATACGGGCGCTCCGACGTTGCTCTCCGTGGCTCCCGGCCCTCCCCGCATGACTCAGTCCGGTGAGAGGAACGCCGGTCGCTGCTCGGGGTCGGGCGGGTCGTAGTAGCGGTGGAAGACCGGGGTCTGGCCGCCGGACAGCGGCGGGACGATCCAGCTCCAGTCGGCCGGGCACCGGCGGCCGGACCGCTCCTCGCGGTCGAGGTGGGTCAGGAACCGCCGTGACTCGGTGTGGTGGTCGGCCATCGTCACGCCGGCCGCGTCGAACGAGTGCTGCACGGCGAGCGTCAGCTCGACCAGCGCCCGGTCGCGCCACAGCGTGCGTTCGGACGTGGTGTCCAGGCCCATCAGCTCGGCGATGACCGGCAGCAGGTCGTAACGCTGCTCGTCGGCCAGGTTCCGCGCGCCGATCTCGGAGCCGAGGTACCAGCCGTTGAACGGCGCGGCCGGGTAGGTGATGCCCCCGATCTCCAGAGGCATGTTGCTGATCGCCGGCACGGCGTGCCAGCGCAGCCCGAGCCCGGCGAACCACCGGTGGTCGGGATGGGTCAGCGGGACCTCCAGGACGGCGTCCGCGGGCAGCGTGAACAGCCGTTGATCGCCGGGTTCCGCCTCGATCAGCAGCGGGAGGACGTCGAACGAGCCTCTGCGCTCCGGTGGCCGCCACCCGAGTTCGCGCACCTGCTGGGTGAACTCCGCGTAGCGCGGGTCGCCGAGGACCGAACCGTCGTCGAGGCGGTACCCGGCGTACCGGATCAGCTGTTCGTTGTGGATGCGCGGACCGGGCCCGGCGGGCGAGTCCGGGGCGAACACCGTGATCGTGGGCCGGATCCGGCCGCCGCGGGTCGTCTGGCGGAGGTGGGCGACGCACTCGCCGGCGATCGCGGCGGGGTCGGTGACCCGGCGCCGGTCGCGGATCCGGAGACTGTTCCAGTACAACCGGCCGATGCAGCGGGCGGAGTTGCGCCACGCCGCGCGCGCACCGTAGGCCAGCTCGGCCGCGGTGTGCCGGTAGGTGCCCGTTTCGCTGATTTCCGCGCGCACCTCCGCCAGCCGGGTCTCGAACCGGTCGCCTTCTTCGGCGGCACCTTCGGCGAACATCCGGTCCAGGAACTCCTCCGCTTCCGCGGAATTGGCACCCTGCTCCTCCGAGACGCGCTGGTAGATCGGCAGCGAGGAATTCACCCGCTCGGGTGTAACCGTCATGACGTTACCCCACTCTCCGAAATCGCGATCTGCATCCCGACAGAAAAGTTCACCGTTCCTCCGATGGTCGCCGACAACGGGGCGGCCGGAAGTTGCTGTGGCAGCAGCACCTCCGGCCAGGCCGGGGAGAGTACCCCACGTTCTCGCGGACGCAATCCACCGGACGTGAACGACGCCCCGGTCCGTCCGGCAATTCTGCCTCCGCCAGGGAAAACACCGGAAAAATAGCTGCTACCAAGCGTTATCCGGACATGTCACAACGCATTTTCCGTCAATCGATCACTTTGGACGGTGAACTTTGTGATCCTTTCCCGTCGGAACGCCTGCGTCTTTTCGAGGGTATTCGTCGAACGGCCTTCTCCGGCGGTGGTCACCCGTGTATGAGCGGCACCGCGAGCGGCGTTAGAGTCGGTTGGTGCGCAAGATCCCCGTGGTCCTCGTCGCCGGGTTCCTCGGCGCGGGCAAGACGACGCTGCTCAACCACCTGCTCGCCAACCGCGAGGGCGCCCGGGTCGGCGTCGTGGTCAACGACTTCGGCAGCGTGAACGTCGACGCGCTGGCCGTCGCCGGGCAGGTCGACACCATGGTCTCGCTCGGGAACGGCTGCCTGTGCTGCGCGGTCGACGCCGGCGGGCTGGACGCGATGCTGGGCCGGCTTTCCTCGGCCGAGGCGGGGATCGACGTCATCGTCGTCGAGGCCAGCGGCATCGCCGAACCGCGTGACCTGATCCGGCTGATGATCGCCAGCGAGAACCCGGACATCCGCTACGGCGGGCTCGCGGAGGTGGTCGACGCCGCCGAGTTCGAGGCCGCCCGCGAGCGCCACCCCGAACTGGCCGACCACCTGCGGCTGGCGGACCTGGTGGTGCTGAACAAGGCCGACCGGGTGCCCGCCGAGGCACTGGCCAAGGTCACCGCGACGGTCGAGGAACTCGCGCCGGGCCGCCCGCTGCTGGTCACCTCGCACGGGCGCGTCGACCCGAGGCTGTTCTTCGACCCCGAACCCCGCGGCGAGCGGGTCGGCCAGCTGTCCTTCGACGACCTGCGCGAGGACGACCACTCGCGGCACCTGCACGCGCGGTACGAGACGGTGACGTTCACGGCCGGGACGCCGCTGGCCCCCCGGGCGTTCGTCGAGTTCCTCGAGCGGCGGCCGGCCGGGCTCTACCGGATGAAGGGCCAGGCGGACTTCGCCGCCGACGCGCGCTTCCACCTGCACACCGTCGGCGGGTTCGTCCAGCTGGAGCGGTCGGCCTGGCCGTCCGGCGCACCGCGGCGCACGGAGCTGGTGCTGATCGGCGCGGGCCTCGACACCGGCGCGGTCCTCGCCGACCTGCACCGGTGCGTCGCCCCGGACCCGTCGGCGGTCGACGAGCGCGGGCTGCTGCACATCCTCCGCTACCTGCCGGGCGAGGCCTGACCGCCGGCCCGCCACGCCGAAGACCGGCAAATGCGCCCGGGTTCCGCCGGCCGCGACGGAGACTGGCGGCCATGACGACCACCGCGGTGAGCGCACCACGCTGGTACCTGGTCGGCGTGCTGCCCGAAGAAACGCCGTCGGCGCATCTGATGACCCGCTCCGGCGACCTCCGCTACCGCCGTTCGGCCTGCGGCGAGCGCGAGTCCCGCAGCTGGAAGCCGGTGGACCTGACGACGTCGGAGGTGGCGCCCTGCCCGGCGTGCGTGGCGACGCTGCCCGCGCCCCCGGCGGGAGTCAGGATGACGCCGGCCGGCGACGATCTCGGCCAGCTCTCGCTGGACCTGGGACTCTAGGCGGTCAAGCTCTCCGCGAGCCGCTTCGCCGTGCGGAACGACCGCCCGTTCCGGGCGACCACCGCCGTGACCGCGGCGCCCTCGAGCAGCAGCATCACTTCGTCCGCGAGGGTCTCCGCGTGGTCACGTCCGCCGCGTTCGAACTGGGCCCGCAGGTAACTGTGCAGTGCGGTCTTGTGGTGGCGGACGACCTCGCGAACCGGGCCGTCGGCGTCGGGGAACTCCGAGGCCGCGTTGAGGAAGGCGCAGCCGCGGTAGTCGTCGCGGGCCAGCCAGGCTTCGTAGGCGTCGAACACCGCCAGCACCCGTTCCCGCGGGTCGGCGTGCCCGGCCGTGATCCGGTCGATCTCCTCCTGCCACAGCCGGTCGCGCTCCCGCAGGTACGCGACGACGAGCCGGGTCTTGGACCCGAAGTTGCCGTAGAGGGCGGCTTTCGTCACGCCCGCCTCGGCCACCACCGTGTCGACGCCCACGGCGTGGATGCCGTCGCGGTAGAAGAGCGTCGACGCGGCTTTGAGCACCTTGGCTCGCGCGTCACCGGGGCGAGTACGGCCCACGATGTTCCTCCGGACCTATCGGTATGGCTTCTCTCCTGCGGAGACCTTACCATCGCTTGACAACAGACAGACCTGTCTGTTCGGTGGAGCGTATGGCACTCGGAACGGAACGGAAGCCCACGACCGCGTGGTGGACGACGGCCGCGGCCGGGGCGAGCGTGATCGCCCTCTGCTACGGCTTCGCGCGCTATGCGTACGGCTTGTTCGTGCCCCGGTTCACCGAAACGTTCGGGCTCACGACGGTCGGCGCCGGCGTCCTCGGCGGCCTGTCCACCGCCGGGTACGGCCTCGGGCTGCTAGTGTCCCCGAGGACGTCCCGCCGGTCCGCGCACGGCACCGTCGTCCTGGCCGGCGCGTCGGCCACGCTGGGTCTGGCGCTCATGGCGGCGGCACCGGGCGTCGTGCCGTTCGGGGCCGGGATCGTCCTCGCGGGCACCGGCGCGGGTCTCGTCTCGCCGGGAGTCGCCCAGCTGATCGGCCGGACAGCCGCCCCGCGCGTCCGGGACCGGGCGCAGACCTGGGCCAACACCGGAACCGGGCTCGGACTGGCGGCCTCGGCGTTCACCCCCCTGCTGGCGTTCGGCTGGCCCACGATCTGGTGGGCGTTCGCGGCCCTCGGCGTGGCGGTGACCCTGATCGCCTGGCGGACGTTGCCCCGGGCACCGGCGTCGGACCCGGCGGACGCCGGCCCGGCCTGCGGGACGGTCCCGCTCGTGGTCAACTCCGTCCTCATCGGAGTGACGAGCGCGCCGTACTGGACGTTTTCCAGCTCGCGGCTCGCCGAAGCGGGCCTGAGCCCGCCGGCAGTCACGGCGTGCTGGTTCACGATCGGTGTCGCGGGCCTGCTCGGCGGGGCGGCCGGACGGCTGGCCGAGCGCACGAGCCTGCGCACTGCCAACCTCACGGCGTGGACGCTGGCGGCGGCCGGCCTCGCCCTGCTCGCCCTGCCTCGTCCGGGGTTGCCCGGCGCCCTGGTCTCCAGCGCGCTGTTCGGCCTCACCTACATGGCGCTGACCGGGCTGTGCATCCTCTGGGCCGCACGGCTGTTCCCCTCGCGGCCGGCCCACGGGGTCACGTGGTCGTTCGCCGGCCTCGGCGCCGGGCAGACCGCGGCGGCACCCCTGGCCGGTGCGGCGGCGGCCGGCCTCGGCTCGGCTGCCGTGTTCGGGCTGACCGGGCTGGTCGCCCTCGCCGCCTGGAGCCAGCTCGCCCCCAGGCTCGCGCCACCGGCAGCGCGAAGCTAGCTCCGGTTCTCTTCTTTTCCGTGCCTGGCCGCCGATCCCCGGCCTAACCGAGCTCCTTCTCGTAGCACACCGATTCCGGGTCGGCCTCGTACGGCGGGAAGTTCGGCACCCGCCGGTACCCCGCCCGCTCGTACAGCCGCATCGCCGCCGGCTGGCGCACGCCGGTCTCCAGCCTGAGGCGCACCCCTCCCCCGCTGCGCGCCAGCCGCTCGGACTCCGCCACCAGCGCGGTCGACACCCCCGTGCCGCGCGCGTCCGGGGCCACGAACATCCGCTTCAGCTCGTACAGGCCCGGCCCGACCGGCTCCACCGCGCAGCAGCCGATCGCCCGGGGCCGTCGCGAGCCAGCAGGTACCGGCTCGCCGGGTCCAGCGGCCGCGGGCGCGCGTCCGGGGGCAGGTCGTAGACCACGACCAGCTCGGCCGTCATCGCCGTCATCAGCGCCAGCAGGAACCCGTCGTCCGCCGCGCATTCGGCGACCGTCGCCACCTCACGCCTTCTTCGCCCGGCTCGGCGCGACCCGGGGCGGCTCGTTCGGCATCTTCGGGTACACCGGCGGCCACGGCGCGTCCATCAGCCCGTTCGCCATATCCGCCTCCGACATCTCCAGCAGCGGCTCGATCGACTGCGGCCGCTCTCCCGCCCCGGCCCACGGATCACCGCGCTCGGCGACCCGGGCCGGCACCGTGCTCAGCGTGAACGCGTCAGGCTCGACGCCGTCCAGCTCGTCCCACCCGATCGGTGTGGAGACCTGCCCGCCCACCCGCGGCCGCACGCACCACGTGCCGAACACGGTCTTGTGCGGCGCGTTCTGGTTGAAGTCGACGAACACGCGCGAACCGCGTTCTTCCTTCCACCACTGCGCGGTGATCTTCTCCGGGTGCCGCCGCTCCAGGGCCCGCGCCAGCGCGACCGCCGCGGCCCGCACCTGGAAGCCGTCCCAGCGCGGCTCGAGCATCACGTACAGGTGCAGCCCTCGCGAACCGGACGTCTTCAGGTGGCCCTCGATGCCGTGCTCGGCCAGGAACTCCCTGGTCAGCAGCGCGGCCTCGCGCAGCTCGTCGAACCCGATCCCCGGCGAGGGGTCGAGGTCGACGCGCAGCTCGTCGGTCACCTCCGGCGTGTCGGCCAGGTACGGCCAGACGTGGAAGCCGAGGCAGCCCAGGTTGACCGCCCACAGGATGTGGGCCAGGTCCTTCGCGACCAGCGCGTCGCTCGTCGTGCCGTTCGGCGTCGAGACGACCGTGGTGCTCAGCCACGGGGGCGCGCCCTTCGGCACGCGCTTCTGGAACCAGTTCTTGCCGCCGGCGCCGTCCGGGTAGCGCTCCAGCAGCAGCGGGCGCCCGCCGAGCCGGGCCAGCAGCGGCCCGGAGATCGCCCGGTAGTACTCGACGAGGTCGAGCTTCGTCTCGCCGTGCTCGGGGAAGTACACCTTGCCCGGGCTGCTGATCTTGACCTCGACGCCGTCGACGTCGAGCAGCATCGCCTCGCTCATCTCGCCTCCCCGAACAGCTTCGCGAGCTCGGCCGGCGGCGCCTCGTCGAGCTGGGCGTACGTGCACGACTGCGGTGTGCGGTCCGGCCGGAAGCGGACCAGCCGCCCGCCGTGGCGGAACCGGCCGCCCTGCAGGTGCTCGTAGCGGACCTCCGCCACCCACTCGGGCCGCACGGGCTCCCAGGTCAGCTCCTTCTGCGGCGCCCACCGGCTGTTCGCGCCCGGCCGGCGGCCCGGCTCCGGCTCGTACTCGGCCCAGGACCGCCACGGGTGGTTCTCGAGCGCGTTCTCGCGCAGCGGCGCCAGCTCCTCGACCAGCTCGGCCCGCCGTGCCTTGGTGAAGCTGCTGGCGACGCCGACGTGGTGCAGCACGCCTTCGTCGTCGAACAGTCCGAGCAGCAGCGAGCCGACGCCCACGCCGTCCTTGTGCCAGCGGAACCCGGTGACGACGCAGTCGGCCGTGCGCTCGTGCTTGACCTTCAGCATGACGCGCTTGTCCTGCTCGTACGGCAGGTCGGCGGGCTTGGCCATGACGCCGTCGAAACCCGCGCCCTCGAACCGGGTGAACCAGTCTTCGGCCTGGTCGGGGTCCTCGCTCAGCGGGGTCAGGTGGACGCGCTGCAGGCCTTCGGCTTCGGTGGTGAGAACGCTTTCGAGCTGCCTGCGCCGCTCGCGGAACGGCTCTTCGGTGAGGTCGGTGTCGCCGAGGGCGAGCAGGTCGAAGGCGATGTAGCTGGCCGGCGTCTCCTCGGCGAGCTTGCGCACGCGCGAGGCCGCCGGGTGCAGCCGCAGCTGCAGCACCTCGAAGTCGAGCCCCTGGGGCGTGACCAGCACGATCTCGCCGTCCACGACGCAGCGGGGCGGCAGCGCGGCGGCCAGCAGCTCCACCAGCTCCGGGAAGTAGCGGGTCAGCGGGCGGTCGTTGCGGGAGCCGAGCTCGATCTCGTCGCCGTCGCGGAACACGATGCAGCGGAAGCCGTCCCACTTGGGCTCGTAAAGGAGCCCCGGGCCACGGGGCACCTCGTGCACGGCTTTCGCGAGCATCGGCCGCACGGGCGGCATCACGGGCAAGTCCACCGCGCGAGCTTAAAACACCGGTACGACACTTCCTTGGCGAAAGACGGAGTCGGGCGTGATACACACTGTCTCGTGACCACCGAACGCCCCGAACCGCCGCTGGTCGGGGGCGAGCGCGAAATGCTGCGCACGTTCCTCGACTTCCACCGCGCCACCCTCGCCATGAAGTGCGACGGACTGTCCGACGAGGACCTGCGCCGGGCGTCGAGCCCGCCGTCGACGCTGTCGCTGCTCGGCCTCGTCCGGCACATGGCCGAGGTGGAGCGCACGTGGTTCCGGCGGGTGATCAACGCCGAGGACATCCCGCTGCGGTGGTCGCCCGAAGGCGACTTCCAGGCCGCGTACGACGCGAGCTCGTCGACCCGCGCGGAAGCGTTCGAGGCGTGGCAGACCGAGGTGGAGCACTCGCGCAAGATCGAAGAGGCGGCCGAGTCCCTGGACGTCACCGGCCACCAGGCGCGCTGGGGCGAGGACGTCTCGCTGCGGCTGGTGATGCTGCACATGATCCACGAGTACGCACGTCACAACGGCCACGCGGACTTCCTGCGCGAGGCCATCGACGGCGTCACGGGGGCCTGATGGACGTGCTCGCCTGGCTGCGCGACTCCGACCCGGCGCTGCGCTGGCAGGTGGAGCGCGACCTGGCGGGCGAGCCGCCCGGGGTCTGGGAGGCGACGCGGGCGCGGGTCGCCACCGAAGGGTTCGGCGCGCGGCTGCTCGCCCGGCAGGATCCCGACGGCCAGTGGGCGGGCGGCGCGTTCTTCCCGGAGGGCTTCCAGGGCGGCGAGGCCCAGCCCTGGACCGCAACGACGTGGACGTTGAACTCGTTGCGCGAGTGGGGCCTGCCCGCTTCGGCGCTGCGGGATACCGCCGCGTTGCTGGCCGAGAACAGCCGCTGGGAGTACGACGACCTCCCGTACTGGGGCGGCGAGGTCGACTGCTGCATCAACGCGTGGACCCTGATGAACGGGCTCTGGCTCGGCGCGGACGTCGCGGGGATCGCCGACTGGTTCGTGACGCACCGGCTGCCGGACGGCGGCTGGAACTGCGATTGGGTCGAGGGGGCGGCGCGCTCGTCCGTCCACTCGACACTCAACGCGCTGAAGGGCCTGCTCGCGTTCGAGACCGCGACGGGCGGCACCCCGGCTTCCCGGGCGGCTCGCCTCGCCGGCGAGGAGTACCTGCTGGAACGCAGGCTGTTCCGGCGGCTTTCGACGGGCGAGCCGATCGCCCCGTGGGTCGGCGAGTTCTCGTACCCGATCCGCTGGCACTACGACGTGCTCAACGCGGCTTCGTACTTCCGCGACGCGGACCGCCCCGACCCGCGCCTGGCGGAGGCGATCGAGCTGATCCGCTCGGCGCGGCAGCCGGACGGCACGTGGCTGCAGACCGAGCGGCACACCGGCCGGGTCTGGTTCGAGGTCGACGCCCCGCCCGGCGAACCGTCGAAGTGGCTGACGTTCTTCGCGACCCAGGTCGTGAACTGGTGGGACGCTCGCTAAAGCTCCGCCAGCACCAGCCCGCTGCGCGGCTTCGGCGTGAAGTAGGTCGCCTTGCGCGGCATCCGGCGACCGGCCGCGTGCACCGCGAGCACGTCCGTGTACCGCACCGGCGCGAGCAGCACCACCGCGTCCGCGTCGGCCGGTACCGGGCGGCCGGCGGGCAACGGCAGCACGCACGGCCCGTCCGGATCCACGCCGAGCGCCTCGGCGAACAGGACCCGCTCGACGATCTCGTGGTCGATCACCGGGCCCGGCCCCGGCAGCTCCGGGAGCGGGATCCGCAGCACCGCCGAGCCCGCGCGCACCACCGCTTCCCCGGTGACCGGCACCGCGTGCTCGTCGTACCGGACGTCCAGGCCGGCCGCGCACCAGCGCGACACCAGGTCCTCCGGGCCGAGCCCGGTGCCCGTCAGCACCCGGTTGATCGCGCCGATCCGCAGCTGCGGGCCGGCCGTGACCAGGGCCAGCAGGGCACCGTGCCCGGCCGCCGAGGCCGCGGCCACCCGGTGGTTGCCGTCGGCGACCAGCAGCTCGGCGGCGGCGACCGCGGCCAGCAGCCGGTTCTGCAGCGGGCCGGCCGGCACCACCCACAGCTCGTGGCGCCGCCCGCCCGCGTCCGAAGTGGACAGATCGGGCAGGCCGAGACCGGCGCAGGCCCGTTCGACCTGCTCGGTCAGCAGGTCGCCGCCGGAGGCCGGGACGAGCATCGCCGCACTGGTCGCGCAGCCCAGCCCGGCCAGCACCGTCGCGCGCTCGGCCACGACGTCGGCGTAGACGTCCTCGGTGTGCCGGACGCGCGCGGCGCCGTCGTCGGTCACCGCGGCCGGGTCGACCAGGCACAGCAGGCCGAGCGCCACCCCGTCCGGCCCTTCGATGCGGTAGGGCGCGACGATCTCCCGCACCGGCCGGTAGAACCGCTTGCGGAGCCGTTCGAGCACCGCCCGCGCGACCGGGACCGCGGCGGCCAGGTCGAGCCCGCGGGCGAGCGCCGCGGGCGTGCGGGCCGGGTGCTGCACGGCCAGCAGGCTGTCCGCGGCCCCGGGCGCGGCCAGCGCCGCGACGACGCGGTCGGGTTCGGCGAACTCGTCGACGTCGGGGCCGGGCACCGCGTCGCGGACCACCCACCCCTGCCCGATCGGCCGGATCCAGTCGCTCATCCGACCCATCTTCCGCGAAGAGCGCTGTGACGGAAATTCACTGGGGTGCGGCGCCCCCGGATGGAATGCTTAGGATTGCAAAGTAGTTGACTCCGGTCATGACCGCCCCGAGGAGCAGCCCGCCGATGACGACCACCCCCGCCACCAGCGCGAAAGGGGTCGGTTTCCGGTCGGACCGCGGCCCGGTGCTGATCGCGGTCATGCTGAGCACCGCCCTGGTCGCCCTGGACAGCACGATCATCGCGACCGCCGTCCCGTCGGTGGTGCGCGACCTCGGCGGGTTTTCGCAGTTCCCGTGGCTGTTCTCGGTCTACCTGCTCACCCAGGCGGTCACCGTCCCCCTCTACGGCAAGTTCGCCGACGTGCTCGGCCGCCGGCCGGTGATGTTCTTCGGGATCGCGGCGTTCCTCGTCGGCTCGGTGCTGTGCGGCGCCGCGTGGAGCATGCCGGTGCTGATCGCGGCGCGCGCGGTGCAGGGCATCGGCGCCGGCGCGATCCAGCCGATGTCGATGACGATCATCGGCGACCTCTACACGGTGGAGGAACGCGCCCGGGTGCAGGGCTACGTCGCGAGCGTCTGGGGCATCGCGTCGGTGGTCGGCCCGACGCTCGGCGGCGTGTTCGCGGAGTACCTCGACTGGCGGTGGATCTTCTTCGTCAACCTGCCGCTGGGCGCGATCGCCGCGCTGATGCTGTTCCGGAATTTCGCCGAGCGGGTGGAGCGCAAGCGCCACAAGGTCGACTACACGGGCGCGGCGCTGCTCACGGTCGGCTGCTCGCTGGTGATCCTGGGCCTGCTCGAAGGCGGCGTCGCGTGGGCGTGGGGCTCAGTGCCGAGCGTGGCGATCTTCGTCGCGGGCGCGGCGCTGCTCGTCGCGTTCGTGCTGGTGGAGAAGCGCGCCGCCGAGCCGGTGCTGCCGCTGTGGGTGTTCACCCGCCGGATCCTGGTGGGCGGCAACCTGCTGGCCGTCGTGGTCGGCGCGGTGCTGATGGGTCTGACGTCGTACCTGCCGACCTACGCCCAGGGCGTGCTCGGCGCGGGCGCGCTGGTCGCCGGGTTCGCGGTGGCCGCGCTGACGGTCGGCTGGCCGATCTCGGCGTCCCTGGCGGGCAAGATCTACCTGCGCATCGGCTTCCGCGACACGGCCCTGATCGGCACGGTGTTCGTGGTCGGCGGCGGAATCCTGGTGGCCCTGCTCGACGCGTCGTCGTCGATCTGGTCGGCGGCGCTGGCGGCGTTCGTCCTGGGCCTGGGCCTCGGCCTGACGTCGAGCCCGACGCTGGTGGCGGTCCAGTCGGTGGTCGGCTGGGACCGCCGCGGCGTGGTGACGGCGACGAACCTGTTCAGCAGGTCCCTGGGCAGCGCGGTCGGCGCGGCGGTCTTCGGCGCGATCGCCAACGCGACGCTGGCCTCGCGGTTCGCTTCGCCGCCGGCGGAGGTGGCGGGCAAGCTGCCGCCTTCGGTGGACGCGACTTCGTTGGTGCTGGGCGGGCATTCGGACTCCCCGGTGGCGAAGTTCGTCCGAGGGGCGCTGGCGGAGGCGACGCACTACGTGTTCGTCGGATTGTTGGTGGTGGCGTCGGTTTCAGTGGTGGCTTTGCTGCTCATGCCGCGGAAGGCCGAGCAGCTGGAGTTCTGAGCGGCTAGTTCTGCAGGGGCACCAGCTCGGCCTGGAACTTCTCCAGGAACGCGTCGAAGTCCCCGTGCCCGGGCCGGATCACGAACTTCGACAGCCCTGCCTCGATGTGCTGCTCCACCAGCCGCCGGGCCTCGGCCCAGCTCGTCGCCACCAGGTCCTCGACCCGTACCCCGGGACGCCGCCGGGCCGCCACCGCCGCCAGCTCATCCGGAATCCCCTGGTCCGCCACGGCCAGGCTCAACCCGAAGTGGTCCTCTTCGATCTCCCGCCCCGCCTCGGCCGCGGCCTCCTGGATCGCGATGCGGGCGGCGCGCGCTTCGGCCGGCGTGTGGAAACTCCCCAGCCACCCGTCCGCCAGCCGGCCCGTGCGGCGCAGGGCCGCCGGAGCCGAGCCGCCCAGCCAGACGTCGAGGCGCTTCGCCGGGCGCGGCCCCAGCGAAACGCCGTCGACCTGGAAGAACTCACCGGAGAACGTCACCGAGTCCTCCTCCAGCAGCCGTCGCACCAGGGTCAGCGACTCGTCGAACACCGCGGCGCGGCGGCCCGGCGGCACCGGGAACAGGTCGTGCTCCGCCGCGCGGGCCGGGCGCAGCCCGAACACCGGCAACACCCGCTTCGGCGCCAGGCCGGCCAGGGTCAGCAGCTGCTTGGCGACCAGCACCGGATGGCGGCCCGGCAGGATCGCGACACCGGTGCCGACCTTGAGCTTCGACGTCGTCGCCAGCGCGTGCGCCATCCCGATCATCGGGTCGACCTCGGGCGAATAGACCAGCTCCGACAGCCACAGCGAGTCGACGCCGGCCTCCTCCAGCCGCTGCGCCAGCCCGGCGAACTCCGCCGGCCCGGTCCCCGCCGCCGGCGCGACACCCAGCCTGATCTTCAGCACCCTGCCCCCTCGCGGATCGGCCCCCGAAGACGACAACGCGCCGGGCAAAGGAACATTCCTCAGGCGGTCGCGGCGATGACCCTGGACAGCACGCCGTGGAGTGCCTCCAGTTCGGAGACCTCCATCCCGAGCGTCTCGACCACCTTGTACGGGATCTTCTCGGCCTCGGCCCGCAGCGCGCGCCCGGACTCCGTCAGCTCGACGATCAGCTGGCGCTCGTCGGACCGGCTCCGGCTGCGCGTGACGTAGCCGAGCGCCTCCAGCCGCTTGAGCAGCGGGGACAGCGTCGCCGGTTCGTGCCGCAACGACGTCCCGATGTCCTTCACCGACCGCGGCGACCGCTCCCACAGCGCCAGCATCACCAGGTACTGCGGATGGGTCAGGCCGTACGGCTCCAGCAGCGGCCGGTAGATCGCGATCACGCTGCGCGAAGCCACCGACAACGCGAAACACACCTGCCGGTCCAGCTTCAGCGGGTCTTCACCCAGGTCGATCATGGCGCGATCCTAACGTGGCCCACGAGACAATTAGTGCACTAACTATTAGTGTACTCTCGAACGTATGGAACGACCTGGTGTACTCCGCTGGTTCGGCTACTCGATCGGCGTGCGACTGCCGGACCGCTACTCGGACTGGGCCCTGCACGACGCGACGTCCAAGCACTGGCGCGCCCGGTACGTGCTCCAGCGGTCGGTCGGCATCGTCCCGCTCTGCGCGGTCTGGCTGCTGCTGCCCGGTTCGATCTGGCTGCGCCTCTCCCTGGTCCTGATGGCGGCGCTCGTCGCGTACTTCTACTCCTGCGCGTACATGGAGGAGAGCGTCGAGCACCGGCTCGGCAGGCAGGGCTTCCCGCACAACACCGGACGCAGCATCCGCACCGCGGCGGCCGAGGCGAAGAACGCCGAGGCGACCGCCCGCTACATCGCGCGCTACCGGACGCCGTCGGAGGGTTAGCTACAGTCGGGGGACGATGAGACGCAAGCTCCGGCCGCCGATCCCGCCCCGCCACGGGCTCGAGCCCGCCCGGCTGAAACTGCCCGACGGCGAGTGGCCGACCCTGCTGGCGCACCTCGTCGACCGGCTGCCGCGCGTGACGCCGGACCGGATCGAGCAGATGCTGCGCGAGGAGCGCATCCACGGCACCGACGGCCCGCTCGGCGTCGACGAGCCGTACGCGCCGGGCTCGTTCATCTGGTTCCACCGCGACCTGCCGGACGAGGTGCCGGTGCCGTTCGAAATCCGCGTCGTGCACCGCGACGAGCACCTGCTGGTCGTCGACAAGCCGCACTTCCTGGCGACCATCCCGCGCGGGCAGCACATTCTCGAGACGGCGCTCGTGCGGCTGCGCCGGGAGTTCGACCTCCCGCACCTCTCCCCCGCGCACCGGCTCGACCGGGTCACCGCGGGGCTGGTGATGTTCGTGATCACGCCGGAGCTGCGCGGGAAGTACCAGACGCTCTTCCGCGACCGGAAGGTCCACAAGGAGTACGAGGCGATCGCGCCGCACGACCCGGCGCTGGCGCTGCCGCGGACCGTCCGCAGCCGGATCGTCAAGGAACGCGGTGTGCTGGCCGCGCAGGAGGTGCCGGGCGAGCCGAACGCCGAGACGTACGTCGAGCTGGCCGGGCACCGCGACGGCCTGGGCCGGTACCGGCTGGTGCCCTCGACCGGGCGGACGCACCAGCTGCGCGTGCACCTGAGCGGCCTCGGCATCCCGATCCTCGGCGACGACTTCTACCCCGAGCTGCGGGAGAAGCCCCTCGGCGACTTCACGAAACCCCTGCAGCTGCTGGCCAGGGTCCTCGCCTTCGACGACCCGGTCACCGGGACGCACCGCCGGTTCACCAGCGGGCTGCGCCTGGCCGCGCGCGACGGCCTCGACGCGTGGGCGGCGCCCCCGGCGTGACACCGGGGACGCCGCGTCGGTGTCACTGGTGCCAGAACTTGATCCCGCTCCAGGTCACCGTGATCGGTCCCGCACCGCTGGAGGTGCGGTAGCTGCCGAACTTGTCGTAGTAGCTGCCGCCCGGGCTCGAGATCGTCTGCTTCAGCGAGCCGTTGAGGTAGACCTTGTGCGAGCTGCCGACCTGGTTGATCGTGTTGACCCGCACCGACGTGCCGACGGTCGCGCCGCTGCCCAGCGTCGCCCCGCCTTCGACGGCGTACATCCGGCCGCCCTTTTCGACAGCCAGCAGGAAGTACGGGCCGGCGCTGGAGCCGTCCCGGAACGTCTGCTTGAGACTGATCCGGGAGCCGGTCATGCTGGTGATCTTGAAGGAACCCTCGAACTGGTGGGTGCCGCCGGTGTAGGTGGCGTACCGGCGTTCCGCCCGCTGTTCACCGCTCGCGGTCGAGCAGGTGAGCTTGAAGGTGAGGCCGGAAACGTCGCCGCACCCCTTCTCCTGGGTGGTGAAGCTCGGGGAATCCGCAATCCAGGACCCGCCGCCGACCTGGGCGTCCGCGTTCGGGACCAGGACCGCGAGCCCCGTCACGACCGCCGCGAGCACGCCCGCGCCGCGAAGTCTGCGCACCGTCAACCTCCTGTGTCACTCGAGGCGGCGGTGCCCGGACACAGGTTCAGACCTTTGTCCGGCGTGGGAGTGACTGTACGAGCCCGGACGACTGCGGACAAGACCCACTCCGGTGCCGGTGAGTGCGTCGGAAGTTTTCCGCACGGCGCTGTCGAATCCGGCGGCCGCCGTTCGACACACTGGTGAACGCACCCAAGATCGACCCGGGAGAAACCATGCGCACCCTGATCTCCACCTCGTTCGTCTCGCTCGACGGCGTCGTCGAAGGGCCCGGCGGAGAGCCCGGCTACCGCAACTCCGGCTGGACCTTCAAGGACATCGAGTTCGACCCCGCCGCCTACGCCATCAAGGGTTCCGAGCAGGAAGAAGCCACCGCGCTGCTGCTGGGCCGGGTCAGCTACCAGGCGTTCGCGCCGGTGTGGCCCGGCATGACGGCCGAGTTCGCCGGCTACAACGCGATGCCGAAGTACGTCGTGTCGACCACCCTCCAGGAGTCCGACCTGGTGACGAACTGGGGCGAGACGACCATCCTCCGGTCCCTGGACGACGTCGCCGCGCTCAAGGAGACCGAGGGCGGGCCGATCATCGTCAACGGCAGTGCCACACTGAACCGCGCGCTGGCCGACGCCGGCCTCGTCGACCGGTACCACCTGCTGGTGTTCCCGGTCCTGCTCGGCGCGGGCAAGCGGCTGTTCAGCGAGACCGACAAGGACAAGCAGGCGCTGAAGCTGGTCGAGAGCGAGTCGTACGGCAACGGCGTCCAGAAGCTGGTCTACGACGTCATTCACTAGAACAGGTGTTCGATCTTGGTGTAGGCTGGGGACCATGAACCCGGGTCTCCAGTCTTCGCTGTTCGCCACCCAGGGCTCCATTTCGCTGCGCCCGCTCGCGCCCGAGCGGACCGACCTCGGCTCGGGCGCGTGGGTGGACATCCAGCCCGGCTGGCTCGAGGGCGCCGACGAGCTGTTCGCGGCGCTGGTCGAGGGCGTGCCGTGGCAGGCGGAGAAGCGGAAGATGTACGACCGCGTCGTCGCCGTGCCCCGACTGCTGAGCTACTACCGCGAGAACGTGCCACTCCCCCACGCCGCGCTGACCGCGGCGCGGGACGCGCTGAGCAAGCACTACCTCCGGGAGCTGCGCGAGCCGTTCCGCACGGCGGGCCTGTGCTACTACCGCGACGGCCGCGACAGCGTGGCCTGGCACGGCGACCGGATCGGGCGAGGAGCCCGCGAGGACACGATGATCGCGATCCTCTCGGTCGGCGCGGCTCGCAACCTGGCGCTGCGCCCCCGCGGCGGCGGAGGCAAGACACTGGCGCGCCCGCTGGGGCACGGGGACTTGCTGGTGATGGGCGGGAGCTGCCAGCGCACGTGGGAGCACTCGATCCCGAAGACGGCCAAGCCGGTCGGGCCGCGGATCAGCATCCAGTTCCGGCCCCGCGGAGTGAACTGACCCGACCACGTTTACAGCAGAGTCCACCGCAGCGGGGCCAAACCTCGCGAACCGACGTGATCGGAGCCGGATCCGGCGTGATCAGAGCCGGAACTCGTGTGATCGAGAGCGGAACTCGCGTGAACGGAGGCGGAACTCACCGAGTCGGTGAGTTCCGGCTTCAATCACGCCACTCCCGGCTCCAATCACGTGAGATCCGGCCTCGATCACGTGAGATCCGGCTTCAGTTCCCGGCTCGTCCGATCCACAAAGGATCCGGGTCTCGCGCTGAAGCTCAGTCCACCAGCACCGGCAGCTCGTCCAGACCGTACACAATGGACACCTTGCGGAACGAAAGCTCCTCCGCCGGCACCGCGAGCCTCAGGTTCGGGAACCGGCGGACCAGCGCCGGGTACGCCGTGCGCAGCTCCATCCGGGCCAGCTCCGCGCCGATGCAACGGTGGATGCCGTAGCTGAACGCCAGGTGCGACGTCGGCTCGCGGGCGGCGTCGAACTTCTCCATGTCCGGGCCCAGCGTCGCGTCGCGGTCCGCGGCCGACAGCGACACCAGCACGATGTCGCCCTCGGCGATCCGCACGCCGCCGATCTCCATGTCCTCCTTGGCGAACCGCGGGAACGCCATCTGCACCACCGTCAGGTAGCGCAGCAGCTCCTCGACGAACCGGTGCACGGACTGCTCGTCGCCGCGGACCGCTTCGAACGCCTTCTCGTCGCGCAGCAGCACCAGCGCGCCGAGCGCGAGCATGCTGGCCGTGGTCTCCAGGCCGCCGGTGAGCACGCCGTCGGCGAGGCCGGCCAGCTCGCGGTCTTCGATCTCGTCGCCGTGTTCCTTGATCAGCATGCCGAGCAGGCCGTCGCCGGGCTCCGCGCGCTGCTTCTTGACGATCTCGAGCAGGTACGTCAGCGACTCCGACATCGCGCCCAGCGACGCACCCGCGCCGCCGAAGAGGTCGAACCGGGCGGTGCTCAGCCGCTGGAAGTCTTCGCGGTCCTCATAGGACACGCCGAGCAGCTCGCAGATGGTCAGCGACGGGATCGGCAGCGCGAACGCCTGCCACAGGTCGACCGGGCCGTCGGTCTTGGCCATCGCGTCGAGTTGCTCGGCGACGATCTGGTCGATGCGCGGGGTCAGCCGGCTGAGCCGCCGCATGGTGAACTCCGGCGTGAGCAGCTTCCGCAGCCGCGTGTGCACCGGCGGGTCCGCGAAGCCGAGGCCGCCCGGGTTCTGGTCCGCGGTCACGCCGGCGTTGCCGACGAGGTTGCCGAAGTCGCTCGAGAACCCGGTCGCCTTGCCGAGCACCGCCTTGGCCTCGTCGTACCCCGTGACCAGCCAGGCGTTCATCCCGAACGGCAGGTCGAGCTTGCTGATCGGCGCCTCGGCCCGGATCGCGCCGATCTCGGCGACCGGGTCGAGCCCGTCCCGCTTCAGCGGCAGCAGCGCCGAGTCGGGCAGGAAGGTCGACATCTTCTCGAGGTCGAAGCCCTTTTTCGACTGGCGCGCGAGGTACCGGCGGCCGACCCAGCCCAGGATCCGTGAGCGGAGACTCCCCATGAACCCGACAGTACCGCACTAGCCCGATCGGGTGAGGTGCGGCGAGAGCTGTTTCACCTCCGAGGCGACAGCTCCCGGTTCTCGGTGATCCGCCCGTGCTCGCTCGCGACGTAGTGGAAGTACGGCCGGCCGAGGTCGTCGGACCCGGCGAACGAGGCGCGTGAGCGGCCGTCGGCCTCGGTGTTGACCCCGTTCGTCCGGGCCAGCACGCCGGATGAGCTCAGCCACTCGGTCGACGCGCGGACCGGCCGCCAGCCCCGGCCGTCGCCGGCGAGGTCGCCGAGGGTCTGCGTCATCTCGGCCGAGCCGGAGATGCGCAGGTTCTGGTCGTCGGTGATGTTCGCGGTCGCGTCGGTGGTCAGCGGGTAGGACCAGGTGTGCCGGGCGGCCGAGCGCACCCGGCCGTCCACAGTGGACGTCGACGTCTGCTGTCCCGAGTCGCCCTGCACGACGTGCTGGGTGAAGCCGCCGCCGGTGACGTCGTCGCTGTTGCGGTAGTCGCGGGTGCGCTCGACGCGGGTGTACACGCGCCCCGCGGAGGTGTCGACGTAGCCCGCGGTGACGTCGTGGCGCTTGGCCGTCACCGTCACGTTCACGCCGTCCTGGATGTCCTTCACCGCCGTCTGCCGGGCCGGCGCGGCCGCGACGTCGTCCTGGGTCAGGGCGCCGGACGTCTGTGCGGCTTTTTTGTCGGTGTAGAGCAGTAGCGTCGGCACGACGGTGAATTCGCCGCCGATGTCCGGGAAGGAGAAGGAGATGTCGTGGGTGCCGCCGTCCACGAGCCGGCCCGCGAACGGCGTGATGTCGTACGTTTCGGCGTGCAGGCTGAAGGTGTCGATCGCGACGATCGGCCGCCACAGCTGCGGCACGATCCCGCCGGAGTAGATGTGCGGGAAGGTGAACGCGCTGCCGGCGGGCGTCCCGTCGAGCGCGAAGTTCGCTTCGCGGTACGGGCCCTTGCCGCAGAGCCCGGCCGCCGGGTACTTCGCCGACACGGCGTCCGGGACGTCGTCGAACCACTGCTCGTCACACGCGTGGCCTTCGAGGGTGACCTCGAGGTAGGCGCGGGTGATGTTGCGCGGCAGGTCCTTCGCGCTGAAGTGCACGGTGGGCGTCGCGGGCGTCGCGTCGACGTGCCCGAAGCCGGCGACGTGGTCGGGGGTCTCGGGCGCGGGGTGCCGCCGGTCGGCCTGGTAGTAGGTGAGCGTCACGGTCTGGGCGTACACGCCGGTGTAGACCGGCGAGTTGTAGTTCTCGATCCCGCCGTGGAACGGCTGCGACGTGCGCAGCAGCGCGCTGTAGGGCGTGAGGTCCTTGTCGAAGTGGTAGGTGATCGGGCGGTTGCCCTCGCCGCTGGGTTCTTCGGTGGTCCCCCACCAGACCTCGGTGCCGCCGATCCGCAGGTCGCCGATCCGGTCGTACTGCCGGCCGCCGACCGTGACGGTCTGGTCCATGACGACCTTCGCCCACGGGCCAGGGCAGGCCTTCGGCGGGGCGAGCGTGCCCTCGTAGAACTGCGGCGTGCCGTCGGCGGCGTTGGAGCGGAAGGCGTCGGCCAGCGTGACGCTGCAGTGCGGCGTGTCCGGCCGGGTGACCGCGGGCGCGGCGAGCACCGGGTCGTCGGTGTCGTGTTCCAGGACGGGATCGGCCGAGGCGACAGCCCCGGAGAGCACCCACGTCAGCACCAGCGACAGGACGATCGTGAAGATCCGCACCCGGACTCCTCCCAGTGGCAGGCTCACCGCCGCGAAGCCTAGTGCCGCGATCATCCGACGAACGGCGGGAATCAGCACATGAAACGTTTCAGATCGTGATAGGCTCACGCCCTTCTCAGCGAGGGGGTGCGGTGGTCGGCATCAAGGACGTCGCCAAGCGGGCGGGCGTCTCGATCGGCACGGTGTCCAATGTGGTCAACCGGCCGCACGTGGTCGCGGTGGCCACCCGGAACCGGGTGCTCTCGGTGATCGAAGAGCTCGGCTACGTCCGCGACGAGTCGGCGCGCCAGCTGCGCGCCGGCAGCAGCCGGATCATGGGGCTGCTCGTGCTCGACCTCGGCAACCCGTTCTTCGTCGACGTCGCCCGCGGCGCCGAGCAGGCCGCGCACGCCGAGGGCCTCAACATCATCACCTGCAACAGCGGCCAGCGGTCCGACCTCGAAGCGTCCTACCTGGCGATGTTCGCCGAGCAGCGGGTCCGCGGCGTGCTGCTGAGCCCGGTCGCGACGTCCGGCGAAGCCCTGCGCGCGTTCCGCCGCAGCGGCACGCCGTACGTGTTCGTCGACCGCAAGGCGCCGACGTCGGAGGCGAGCTCGGTCGCGGTGGACGACATCGCGGGCGGCGCCCTCGCGGCCCGGCACCTCCTGGAGACCGGCCACCAGCGCATCGCGTTCGTCAACGGCCCGGCGATCCTCGCCCAGTGCCGCGACCGCGAGCAGGGCGTCCGCACGGCGCTGGAGGGATCGGGTGCCGAGCTGACGGTCCTGGAGGCGATCGGCCTCGACGTCTCCTCGGGCCGCGACGCGGGTGCCCGCTTGCTGGGCACGAGCCCCCGCCCGACGGCGGTGTTCTGCGCGAACGACCTGCTGGCCCTGGGAGTGCTCCAGGCGATGGTCGGCGCGGGCGTGCGCATCCCGGAGGAGATGGCGATCGTGGGCTACGACGACATCGAGTTCGCGGGCGCGGCGGCGGTCCCGCTGACCTCCGTCCGCCAGCCGGCCCAGCGCCTCGGCCGCACGGCGGCGGAGCTGCTGCTGGCGGAGACGGCCGACACGGCGGTGGAGCACCAGGCGGTGGTGTTCACCCCGGAGCTGGTCGTCCGCGAGTCGACCCGCGTGCGCCGCTGACCGTCGTCACGGATCCCCGCACTGTCCCCGTAAATCGTTTGGTGCCCACGAACAGCCTTGGCATGATGCCGATCATGGGGCTTCGCGCGTGACGAACAGGTGGGTACGGCTGCAGGCCGTCGCGGTGTCCGGTTCCTCCGCCGAAGGGTTGATGCTCGCCGCGCTTCCGCTGCTCGCCGTGTCCATCACCACCGACCCGCGGGAGATCTCGCTCGTCAACATCGCCGGGCAGGCGCCGTGGCTGTTGCTCTCGCTCTTCGCCGGGGTGCTCATCGATCGCGTGCGGCGGACCGCCATGCTCGCTTGGGCTTACGCCGTGCAGGTCGGGGCTGCGCTCGTGCTCGCCGCCGTTGCCTCCGCCGGCCTGCTCAGCCTGCCCGTGCTGCTCGTCGTCGCCTTCGTCGTCACCTCCGCTCAGGTGCTCGGGGACGGTGCCAGCGGGGCGCTCGTGCCCGAGCTCGTCGAGCCGGACCGGCTCGCCCACGCCAATGCGCGCCTCACCGTGATCGACCGGGGTGTCGTGCAGTTCGTCGTGCCGCCGCTGACCGGCTTCCTCGTCGCCGTCAGCGCCGGGGCCCCCGCGTGGCTGGCCGCCGCCTGTGCGTTGCTCGCCCTGCTCCTGACGCGGCGCATCCCGTCGGCGTCGGTGGTGGCCGCGCGCACCCATCCGCTGCGGGACCTGTCGGCCGGGCTCACGCACCTGGTCCGGACGCCGCTGCTGCGGTCGATCACGATCAACGTCGCGCTCGGCTCGTTCGCCGCCAGTGCCGGCAACTCGATGTTCGTGTTGTACGCGACGCAGATCCTGCACGTGGGCTCGGTCGGCTACGGCCTGCTGCTCGCCTGCCTCGCGGTCGGGTGGGTGGCGTCGTCGTTCGTGGTGCAGAAGATCGTCGACCGGCTCGGGTACTCGTGGTCGATGCGGTGGGCGCAGGGCCTCGGCGCGGTGGCGCCGCTGCTGCTGGCCGTGCTGCCGCCGTGGCCGCCGCTCATCGGCGTGGTGCTGGTCTTCCTGACCTCGACGGTGCTGGTCTGGAACGTCTGCTCGCAGTCCAGCCGCCAGCGCTTCACCCCGGCGCCGCTGCTCGGCCGGGTGCTGACCAGTCACCGGGCGCTGGCCTGGGGCCTGACCCCGCTCGGCGCGCTGACCGGCGGCCTGGTCGCGGCACATTGGAGCCTGCGGGGCGTCTGGCTGGTGGTCGCGGCCATCCAGGCCTTCAGCGCGGTGCTGGTGTGGTTCCAGCTCTCCCCGGAGGCCTTCCGCCGCACCGAACTCGCGACGGCCGAGGCCGCTCAGGCTTGAAGCCCGGGTGGCGCGCCGGGTCGGGGCACCGGCGCGCCACCCGGAGGCCTACCCGCCCAGCGCCAGCGCCACCGCGCCCAGCAGCGCCGCGTCCTGGTCGAAGCGGGCCGACACCAGCTCCGGCGGGAACGGCACCGCGTGCGCCAGCCGGTCCGCCAGCGCCGGCAGCAGCACGTCCGCCGAACGCACCAGCCCGCCGCCGACCGCGATGCGCTGCGGGTCCAGCGCGATCGCCAGGTTCGCCACGTGCATCGACAGCTCGTCGAGCGCCGCCGTCACCAGTTCCTTGGCCTCGACGTTCTCCTTGGCCAGGGCGAACAGCTCGCCCGCGGTGACCGGGCGGCCGAGCAGTTCACTCGCCCGGCCGCCCAGCCCACGCCCACCGACGGCTTCCTCGAGCGGCGCCGCTCCGCTTGCGAAGCCTTCGGTGTCCTGCGGCGAGAGCAGGTTGTACCCGATCTCGCCCGCAGCTCCGTTGGCGCCGGTCAGCAACCGGCCACCGACCAGCACCGCCGCCGCGATGCCGGTGCCCAGGGACAGGAACACCGCCGGGTCGGCCCCGGCCAGCGCGCCCCACCGCCATTCCGCCAGTGCCGCCGCCTTCGCGTCCGTCCCCACCGAGATCGGCACGGCCGGGAACTCGGCCGCCACCAGCTCGGCCAGGTGCAGCTGCTCCCAGCCCGGGACGTTCGGCGCGAGCAGGATCTCCTCCGGCAGCACGATCCCCGGGCTCACGACACCGATCGCGGCCGGCGCCGTGCCCGCCTCGGCCAGGAGCGCCTTGGCCCCGGCGAGCGCCCGCACCACCACCTGCTCGGCCCCCGCCTGCGCGTCGGTGTCCAGCCGGCGGGTGGCCAGCAGGTTCCCGTCGTGGTCGGCGAGCCCCAGCGCCACCTTCGTGCCGCCGAAGTCGATCCCGAGAATCCGTTCCCCTGTCACTCCCTGAACCCCTCGATCTGCGGCGCCACCGCCGCGTCCCCGTGGTGGCCGTACCCGCCGGCCGCCCGCACCACGATCCGGCCGGTGTTGAAGCCGTCGACGCTGACCACCGGCACCGCGCCCCGCAGGTCGGACGCCTTGTAGGTGACGGTCAGCGTCTGCGACTGGCCCGGCCACAGCGTGATGTCGTTGTCGTCCCAGGTCGCGTTCGCGAGCTGGTTGTCACCCGGCCCTTCGTGCCCGTCCGGCGTGCCGCGGCGGACGTCGGCCCGCAGGAAGAACGCCGCCCCCGGCGTCTTCGCCGTGTTGGTCACGGTCACCGTGGTGACGAGGTCACCGCCGTTCGCGCGGGTCGACGCCACCGCGCCGACCTGCGACTTCGGCAGGTTCTGCAGGGCCTGCAGGTTGCTGTACTGCGACAGCGTCGCCTGCGGGTTGCCCAGCGTCTTGCCCCAGTCGACGACGTCCTTCTGCGTGGAGAGCCAGTAGACGTTGCGGTCGACGACCTTCCCTCCCTGCTTCACCTGCAGCTCGACGAAGTAGACCTGCGCGGGCGCCGGCGCCTTCGTCTCGGCCGGCACCTTCGGCTTCAGGACGCCGATGCGCACGGCCTGCGAACCCAGCGAGAGGCCGGACGCCGTCTGGTCGTCGAGGACCTTGCCGGCGGTGTCGAGCACGCGGGCTTGCACCGATAGCCCGGACTGCGTGCCCGCGCCGAGGTTGTCCAGGGTCACGGAACCGTTGTCGTAGCCGTAGATCGCGTGCAGCGGCTTGTTCGCCTTCTTGGCGCCGAAGAACGCGCCCGCCTGGTCGCCGTCGTCGTTGTAGAGCGACCACAGCAGCGTCGGCCACCCCTTGTTCAGCTGCCAGTAGACGACGCCCGTCGACGGGTTCGCCTTGTCCGTCGAGTGGTGCAGGAACGCCTCGAACTGCGAGCGCGTGTTCTCGTAGTTCGCGATGTTCGCGAGGTCCACATAGGACTTCAGGGAGTTCCACTTCCCGTACCGCTGGGTGATCGACTGGTCCAGCGTGTACAGCGTGCCGAACTTGTAGCCGCCGTGGCCCGGCTCGAAGTTGGCGTGGTACTGGTTGTACTCCGGGTCCTGCCACAGCTTCGCCTGCTCGGCGGGCGAGAGGAACCGCTTGATCGAGTCGAGCGTCGGCACGGTGTGCCCGGCGCTCTGCTCGCTCGCGAAGCCCCACGAGCCGCCCGCGTTGGTGCGCGAGGAGTCGTCCGGGTCGAAGTGCGAGGTGTCGTACCAGTAGGACGGCGGCACCCAGTCGTACGGGCCTTCCTTCTCCCCCGACTGCCCGAGCGTCGGCGTGCTCTTGTACTCCGCCGAGGCGATCACCGGTACCTGGAAGTCGGCTTCCTCGAACGCCTTCAGCGTCTCGGACTCCTGGCGCGGCACCGGCTCGTTGTCGCTCCAGCCGTAGTTGAAGACGCTGGGGTGGTTCCGCTCCATCTGCGCGATGGTGTACGCCGAGTCGTGCATGATCCGGTAGTCGCGCTCGGTCAGCGTCGAGGCGTCCTCCGGCTGCCAGGCGTCGCAGCAGATGAACCCGCCGATCACGAGCAGCCCGGCGCGATCGGCCTGGTCGTAGAAGTCCTGCGGCATGTCGTGGCCCTCGAGCCGGACGCCGGACAGGCCCATGTTCTTGATCAGCGCGATCTGGTGCGCGGTGTCGGCGGAGTCGTAGCGCAGGAACAGGTCCGGCGCGAAGCCGCCGCCGCGGAACACGAAGTCCTTGCCGTTGATCGTGAACTGCCGCGCGCCCTCCGGCAGCGGCGCGGACTTCCCGACCAGACGCGAGGTCACCGTGCGGATGCCGAAGGTGCTCTTCGACGACGTCGACAGCCGGCCGTCCTGCGAGACCGCGGTGGTCAGCGTGTACAGCGGCTGGTCGCCCATCGAGTACGGCCACCACACGCGCGGCTTGCTGATCTTCACCGGGGCGAACACCACGGTCCGCTTGGTGTTCGCGGGGATCGTCACGCGCTGCTTGACGACGATCGGCGCGCCCGAAGGCGGGGTGATCGTCGCGGCGACGTCACCGGTCTGCGTGTCCGGCGCGTTGTTCGTGACGTCCACCTTCACCGTCAGCGAGGAGCTGGACAGGTCGGCGGCGTTGTCCTGCACGACGTGCGCGTTGTCGCCGGTGAGCGCGTCGGACACCTGCAGGGTCGGCGGGAACTGGATGCCGGTGTTGTTGTCCGGCGGGATCTGGCTCCAGTCGACCTGGTCGAGCGTGTACATCTTGAGCGGGTCGTTGGGGTAGACCTTGATCGCCAGGGTGTTCTTGCCCGGCTTGACCAGCTTCGAGACGTCGAACGTGTGCCCGGCGAACGCGCCGCTGACGACGTCCTTGGTGGCGACGAGCTTGCCGTTGACCCAGACGTCGCCCTCGCCGACGATGCCCGGGATGGTCAGCTTGGCGTGCTGGCCGGGGCGGATGTCCGGGGTGAAGTCGGCGCGGTACCACCACGGGTCGGAGAACGGCTTCGTGACGACCGGGCCGAGCTTGTCGACGTACCCGAAGCACTTGCGCAGGTTGTCGGAGTAGAAGACGTCCGGGCACTTGCCGTTCTGGACCAGGGCGTTGATCTCGGTGCCCGGCGCGCCGGCGTCGTCCGGCTCGACCGGCAGCCAGCCGCGGGTGGCGTAGCCGGGTGTCGAGACCTTGTCGCCGCCGTCCTTGACGCTCGCCGTGGTGAGGACCTGCCAGCCCTGCGCGCCGATGGTGCTCAGGCCGTGCGGCTTCGCGATCTCCTGCTGCGCGGGCTCCTGCGCCGAGGCCGGCGCGGCCACGCTCAGCACCCCGGGCACCAGGATCAGCGCGGCGATCGCCGCGAGCTTCTTCGTCATGCCTGCGCCCCTTCGGTCTCGGTGGAGGCGAAGGCCTCCTTGATCTCCTTGGGCCCGAACGGCCACGTGCGCTCGGCCTTGGCGTAGACCAGGTACGCGAGCGCGCCGACGGCGATCCAGCCCAGCGACAGCCCGATCGAGAGCCAGGTCGCGGAGACGTAGATGTAGACCCAGCCGACGAGCGCGAGCAGCGTCGGCACCGGGTACAGCCACTGCCGGTAGGGCCGCTTCAGGTTCGGCTGGCGGCGCCGCAAGGTCCAGATGGCCGCCACCTGGGCCAGCGACTGGATGATGACCAGGGTCGAGACGGCCGCGTTGATGACGTCGGTCAGGGTGAACAGCGAGCCGATGACGGTGATCGCGCCCATGGTGAGCACGCCGGCGGTCGGCAGGTGCAGCTTCGGGTGGAGCTTGCCGAACATCGGCAGGAACACCTTGTCCCGCGCGGCTTCGAACGGCACGCGCGAGCCGCCGAGCAGGCCGGCGAACACCGAGCCGATGGCCGCGACGACGATGAGGACGGTGACGACCTTCGCCGTGACGGTGCCCCACGCCTGCTCGAGCACGGTCGAGGCGACCGAGGTGGCGTTCTTCAGCTCCTCCAGCGGGACCGAGCCGAGCACGCCGACCTGCAGCAGGAAGTAGAGGCTCATGATGCCGACGATCGAGAAGAGGATCGACCGCGGGAGCGTCCGGCCGGGCTCGCGGACCTCGCCGCCGAGGTAGGCCGTCGTGTTGTAGCCCAGGTAGTCGTAGATCGCGATGATCAGGCCGGCGCCGAGGCCGCCCCAGAACGTGCCCTCGCCGGCCGAGGTGAACGCGCCCGGGGTGAAGGCGAACGCCTGCGCTCCGCTGAAGTGCGAGAACGCCGCGACGATCGTGGTGAGCACCGCGACCAGCATGACCACGAACAGCACCGTCGTGAGCTTGCCGATCTGGCCGATCTTGCGGAACAGCGCGGCCACGATGACGAGCGTGATGCCGACGCCGATGATCTTGCCCAGCGGGGTGGTGCCGTTGTCGTCGGTGACGCCGGGGACCAGGTAGCCGAGGTACTGGACCAGGCCGATGATGCCGGTCGACATGATCAGCGGGATGAACAGCACCGCGCTCCAGACGAACAGGAACGGCATCAGCCGGCCGGTGCGGTACTGGAACGCTTCGCGCAGGTATAGGTAAGTGCCGCCGGCGCCCGGCATCGCGGCACCGAGCTCGGCCCAGATGAGCCCGTCGGCGAGGGCGACGATCGCCCCGATGATCCAGCCGAACATCGCCTGCGGGCCGCCCATGGTGGCGACCATGGCCGGGATCGTGACGAACGGGCCGATACCGCACATCTGGGTCATGTTGATCGCGGTGGCCTGCACCGGGCCGATCTTGCGCTCAAGGGCGGGTTGCGGCTCCCCTGAACGAGTGGGTGAACTCACGACGTGCCTCCGTCCAGTAGTTAGTAAAGTTTCTTAACATATAACGGACAAGGTCGAAAGAGTTCCGTGGATAAACTTGCGGCAACGCAGATCGGAGATGGGGACGTCGTGGGGCGAATCGGGCCGCAGGTGGGAACCCCGGCGAGCATGCGGGCGCTGAACCAGCGCCTGGTGCTGGAGCGGCTGCGCGGGCAGGGCGAAGCGACGCGACCGCAGATCGCGGCCGAGACGGGGCTGTCGAAACCCACGGTGGGACAGGCACTTCTCGATCTCGAGCAGCACGGACTGGTCCGGACCACCGGGCGCAGCCTGGCCGGCCCGGGGCGCGCGGCGGTCGTCTACCAGGCGGCACCGGACGCGGGGCACGTCGTCGGCGTGGACATCGGACGGCGGGCGATCCGGATCGCCGTGGCCGACCTGGAAGGCAGCATCGTCGCGCGGCTCGACGAGCCCAACCGGTGCCGCTCCGCGAGCGCTTTGGTGCGCACCGTGAGCGAATCCGTCGAACGGGCGGTGGCTTCGGCCGGGCTGGCCCCGCACGACGTCGTCGCGACGGTGGTCGGCACCCCGGGCGTCCCCGACCCGGCGACCGGGACGGTCCACCGCGCGCCGAACCTGCCGGGCTGGGAGCGGCGCGGGCTGCTGCACGAGCTCGTCGCGGCGCTGGCCGAGGCGGGCTCGGACGTGGTCGTCGAGAACGACGCGAACCTGTGCGCGGTGGGCGAGCACGCGCTCGGGGCGGCGCTGGGTGTCGACGTCCTGGTGTGCCTGACGGTCGGCACGGGGATCGGCATGGGCCTGCTGGTGGAGGGCAAGCTGTTCCGCGGCGCCCACGGAGCGGCGGGCGAGATCGCGGACCTCCCGTTCGGCCCCCTCCCGGCGGCGACGGGGGCGCGGCGCCCGGGCCCGATGGAGACGGCGGCGGCGGGCCAGGCAGTGGTCGAGGCGGCCCGCTCGCGGGGGCTGACGAAGGCGCGCTCGGCCAAGGACGTGTTCCGGCTGGCGCGGGCCGGGGATGCGCGGGCGCTGCAGGTGGTCGCGGACGAAGCGGAGAAGCTGGCGTACGTGGTCGCGGCGGTGACGGCGGTGCTCGATCCGCGGCTGATCGTGCTGGGCGGCGGGATCGGCGGGAACGCCGACCTGCTGGCTTCGCCGATGCGGAAGGCGCTGGCCGCGACGGTGCCGGTGGTGCCGGAGATCGTGGCGGGGCAGCTGGGTGAGGACGCCGTGCTGGCAGGGGCGATCGCGACGGCCCTGGGGACGGCCCGGGAGCTGGTGTTCGACCGGCGGGGGCTGCGTCGCGCGGCCGGCGAGGCTTAGTCCGAAGGACCGCGCAACGTCAGCACCACCCGCAGCACACGCTCCACCGGCGGGGATTGCGTCGCGCAGCCGACGAAACCTAGTCCGAAGGACCGCGCAACGTCGGCACCACCCGCAACACATGCCCAACCGACGACGCTCGCGCCGAGCAGCCGACGAGACCTAGTCCGAAGGACCGCGCAACGTCAGCACCACCCGCAACACGTGCTCGACCGCCGTCGGGAACGGGGCTCCCCGCAGCTCCCCCGCTCCGCCAGGTTCTCCGACGCGAACTCCAGCACCCGCTCCGGCCCGCCCCGCCGGACCACCAGCGCCGCCAGTTCCTCCAGGTCGAGGTCCGGGTGATCCAGGCGCGTCAAGGCGAACTCGACCATCAGCTCCTCCGCCGTCATGTCCACCTCCTGCCTTCATCCTAGGCGCCGCCGACTAACACTCGGTCGAACAGACTTCGAGCCCCGATGTGGTGACGCCCACGCCCAAACCGGACACCCACAGCAGCCACGATTGGGCCGTTCGACGGAGATTTCGGGCGATCGTGTACTGACCGCGAATACCCGGTAACCCGGACGAGCCGGTCAGTCATGATGTTGAGCCCACCCGGCGGCGGATCGGAGGCGACATGACCCTGCATCGGCAGCGCACGCGAGCCGGGATCCGGCGCCCGCGGCACGCCCTCCCCGCCCGCTGGTGGCCGCCCGTTCTCGTGGCCGCCACGGTCGCCGCGGTGATCCCCGGGGACACCGTCGGGGGCCTGCTCGTCGGGACGAGCGTCCTCGTGGCCCTCACCGCGCTCGCCGCCGCGCGGCGGGTGCTGGGGCACGCTTCGGTGCACGTCAACCTGATCCTCGCGGAAGAGCTGGCCGGCGCGGACAGGACCGCCGCCCGCTTCGACGACTGACCCGCTCCGCGCAGCGTTGTGACCCGGTCCACGTGGCTTACTGTACCGTCCAGACGGTACAGTAAGGCTCATGACCACCCTCTTGCCGACTCAAGGACCCGCCCCGGTGAGCCACCGGCGCCGCTGGGCCGCGCTGGGCGTACTGGTGGGCGCCGTGCTGCTGCTCGCCGTCGACGGCACGGTGCTCTACCTCGCCGTGCCGTCACTGACCCGCGAACTCGCGCCGACCGCGACCGAGATCCTCTGGATCGGCGACGTCTACTCCCTTGCCCTGGCCGGTCTGCTGGTCACCGCCGGGAACCTCGCCGACCGCTTCGGCCGCAAGAAGGTGCTGCTCGTCGGGACGGCCGCGTTCGGGCTGGCGTCCGCCCTGGCCGCCTTCTCCCCCACCGCGGGCGTGCTCGTCGTGGCCCGCCTGCTGCTCGGGGTCGCGGGCGCGACGATCATGCCGTCGACGCTCTCGATCATCCGCACCCTGTTCGCCGACCCGCGTGAGCGCACCCGCGCCATCGCGATCTGGTCGGCCGGGTCCGGCGGCGGCATCGCGCTCGGCCCGCTCGTCGGCGGGGCGCTGCTGGAGCACTACTGGTGGGGCTCGGTGTTCCTGATCAACGTGCCGATCGTCGTCGTCTTCCTGGTCGCGGGCGCGGTCCTGCTGCCGGAGTCGCGCGACCCGCACCCGGGTCGCTTCGACCTGCTCTCGGCCGGCCTGTCGATGGCCGCGATCGTCCCGCTGGTCTACGCGGTCAAGCACGCCGTCAGCTCGGGGATCGACGCGCAGGTGGCCGTCGCCGCCGCGGCCGGGGTCGTGTCCGGCGTCGCGTTCGTGCGCCGTCAGCGACGGGCGGAGAACCCGCTGATCGACGTCTCGCTGTTCCGCAACGGGGCGTTCAGCGGTGCCGTCCTCGCCAGCTTCGTCGCGGTGTTCGCGTTGATGGGCCTGCTGTTCTTCTTCTCCCAGTACCTGCAGCTCGTCCGCGGCTTCTCGCCGCTGCGGGCCGGGTTCGCGGAGATGCCGGCGACGCTGGCCTCGATCGTCGTCGTGGCCGCGGTCGGGGTGGTCGTCGGCCGGCTCGGCCGGGGGCGGGCCGTCGCTGCGGCGCTCGCCGTCGCCGCGCTGGGGCTCGCGCTGGTCGCGGTGGCCGAACGAGCGCCGCAGTACTGGTGGCTGGGCCTGAGCCTGGTGCCGGTCGGGCTCGGCGTCGGGCTCGCGCTGACGCTCACCGTCGACTCCGTGCTGTCCGCCGTCCCGCGGGACAAGGCCGGCTCGGCGTCGGCGATCTCCGAGACCGCCTACGAACTCGGTGCGGCACTGGGCATCGCGCTCCTCGGCTCGCTGGTCACCGTTGTCTACCGCGCGTTCCTGCCCGCGGACGTCCCCGCGGCGGTGCAGGACTCGCTCGCCGGGGCGGTGTCCGTGCTCGATCCGGCATCCGAGCCGGCGCGGGCCGCCCGCGAGGCGTTCACCGGTGCCATGCAGGTAACGTCCGTCGCGGCCGCCGTCGTCACCGCGATCGCGGCCGTCATCGCCTGGCGCACCATTCCGTCCGGAAAGGACTGACATGCCTCGCAAAGCCGGGCGGGGCCCGGAGGAAACGCGCCGGGCGCTGCTCGACGCGGCCGGGTCGGTCATCCGCACCCGGGGGATCTCGGCGTCCCTCGACGACATCGCCAAGGCGGCCGGGGTGTCGAAGGGCGGGCTGCTGTACCACTTCCCGGCGAAGGACGCCCTGGTGCGCGCTCTCGCGCAGGACATCCTGGACACCTACCGCGCCGAGGTGCAGGCGGCGCTCGACCCCGAAGACAGGGCGCCGGGGCGGCTGACCCGCGCGTACGTGCGCGCGTCGCTGGACACGTCCTACGACGAGATCGCGATCCGCGAGAACATCGCCCTGGTCGCCCAGCTGATCTCGATCCCCGAGATCGCGGAGCTCGCCCGCGCGGACGCCGAGCGGTGGAACGAGGAGCTGCGCGCCGACGGCCTCCCCGACCACGTGGTCACCCTGGTCGTCGCGGCGGCCGACGGGGCCAGCACCGCGCCGCTGTGGGGGGTCGGCCTCGAGGTGACGGCTGCCCGGAAGCTGGAACAGCAGCTCATCGAGCTGACGCGGACGGCCTGACCGTTTGTCAACCCGCAGTCGGTATTGGGAAATCACCACTCGCACCGCCCTACGGAAGTCGGCTCCCATGATGGGGACCAACCGGTAAATTTTCGACAGCGCGCGCAAATCCGGCAAATCCCCGTCCCCCACGAGGAGTCTTCCGATGTCGAGGAAGTTCGCCCTGGCCGGCGCTGTCGCGCTGGCTCTGGCCGTGACGCCGATCGCCGCGGGCACCGCGTCCGCCGCTCCGGCCGGCACCCAGCAGGAAGCCGCCGTCACCACGGTCTACTACAGCACGGCCAGCGCACCGTCGTTCCGCTCGGTGATCAACGCCGGCGCCGCCAACTGGAACAACAGCGTGACCAACGTCAGGCTGGTCGAGCGCAACTCCGGGGCGAGCCTGCGTTACACCGAGGGCAACGACCCCCGCGGCTCCTACGCCCAGACCAACGGGCACGGCAGCGGCACCATCTTCATCGACTACACCCAGGCCCGCCAGTACAACCCGACCCGGATCGCGGCCCACGAGACCGGGCACGCCCTCGGGCTGCCCGACCACTACTCGGGCCCGTGCTCGGAGCTGATGTCCGGCGGCGGCCCCGGCCCGTCCTGCACCAACGCGGTGCCGAACTCGGCCGAGCGCAGCCGCGTGAACTCCCTGTGGGCCAACGGCTTCGCCACGGCGAACCGCGGCGACCAGCGGATCTACGGTTTCTGACCCGGAACCGAGGCGGGCCCCGGGGACGATCTTCCCCGGGGCCCGCCTCGCGTCGCCCATACTGGACGCATGACCGAACCCGTGCCGGTCGCCTGGGTCCGGCCGCGCCGGCCCCGGCGTCGTCCCCGGCCGCGACCGCGAGGATTGCGTGGGCGGGCCGGCGCGTGGATCACCGTGGCCGGACTCGTGCCGGCGCTGGCCGCCGCGCTCGGGGCCTTCGCCGTGCAGAGGTACGAAGCCCACCTGCGCGGGTCGGGCACGGAGACGCTCGCCGAAGTCACCGGCCACGACCGGGTCAAGCTCAGCTACAACGTCTCCGTCACCTTCACCACCAAGGACGGCCGGGAGATCGTCACGACGCTCTACGACTTCCCGCGTGAGCCGCCGGTGGAGATCGGCGACCGGCTCACGATCCGCTACGACCCCGATCGTCCGGACGTCACCCTGTGGGACGTCCGCGATCCGCCGTCCTTCACCGGTGCCACGATCTTCATGGCTTCCTTGGCCACCGTGCTGGCCGTCGCGTCGTTCGTCTTCCGCTACTTCACCCGGCGCTCCTCTACCGCGTCGGCCGGCTCGGCCGAGCGCCACCCGCCCCGGCGGCGCAGCACCACGCCGTAGTACCCCGCCGGGTGGCCACTGCCCACCGCGCGCTGGCTCAGGTGAGCCGCAGGTAGTCGAGTTCCGCGTAACCGGTGCCGCCCGCGAAGAACGGCGCGCCCTTGGCCAGCCGGATCACGTTGTAGCCTGCGTGCAGGCCAACCGTCGTCGAGACGGTCGAGCCGAGCCGCCCCCAGCCGGCGGGTAGCTCACCGTCGACGCGCTGCTGCCCGCCAGCCGCTGCGCAAAGTCGCCTAGCTCCAGGTCAGGAAGCGGTAGTGCAGCCCGGTCGACGACTCCTGCCACACCCCGACGTCATCCGGCGCACGGCCCACCTCCGGTGCCCGCGTGTCGCCCTCGAAGGTCTCCCGGATCTCCGTGACGACGATCCGGTCCGCGAACGGCAGCGCCGCCCGGTACACCGCCGCGCCGCCGATCACCCACCCGTCGCCGGACACAGTGGCGAGCGCGGCCGGCAGGTCCGGGAACGTCTCCACGCCCTCCTGCGAGGTGCGCGACAGCACGAGGTTGCGCCGGCCCGGCAGCGGCCGGAAGCGCGGCGGCAGCGACTCCCACGTACGGCGTCCCATGAGGACGGTCGCGCCCGCGGTCAGGGTGCGGAAGTGCTTCAGGTCCTCCGGCAGGTGCCACGGCAGGGTGCCGTCGCGGCCGATGACGCCGTTCGACGACTGGGCCCAGACCAGCCCGATCACACCGCCACCGGAGCTTTGATGCCGGGGTGCGGGTCGTAGCCGTCGAGCACGATGTCGTCGTAGGTGTAGTCGAAGAGACTGCCCGCGTCCTTCAAGCTCAGCGTCGGGAACGGCCGCGCGTCGCGGGCGAGCTGCTTGCGGACCTGCTCCTCGTGGTTGTCGTAGATGTGGCAGTCGCCGCCGGTCCACACGAAGTCGCCGGGGCGCAGGCCCACCTGCTCGGCGATCATGTGCGTCAGCAGCGCGTAGCTCGCGATGTTGAACGGCACGCCGAGGAACAGGTCCGCGCTGCGCTGGTACAGCTGGCACGACAGCTCACCGTCGGCGACGTAGAACTGGAAGAACGCGTGGCACGGCGGCAGCGCCATCCGCGGGATGTCGGCGACGTTCCACGCCGAGACGATGATCCGCCGCGAGTCCGGGTTCTCGCGCAGCGTGCGCAGCACCTCGGTGATCTGGTCGACGTGGCCGCCGTCCGGGGTGGGCCACGACCGCCACTGGACGCCGTAGACCGGGCCGAGGTCGCCGTCCGGCGCGGCCCACTCGTCCCAGATCGTGACGCCGTTCTCCTGGAGCCACCCGACGTTCCCGTCGCCGCGCAGGAACCACAGCAGTTCGTACGCGACCGAGCGGAAGTGGACCTTCTTGGTCGTGATCAGCGGGAAGCCGTCGGCCAGGCGGTAGCGCAGCTGGTGCCCGAAGATCGACCGCGTGCCCGTGCCGGTGCGGTCGGCCTTGCAGGCTCCCGTGTCGAGGACGTGGCGGAGGAGGTCTTCGTACTGCGTGTCGGGCATGCCCGGGAGCCTAGACGACGAGTCGCTCCAGGTAGGCCCGGAGCATCGCCTTCAGCTGGTCGAGCAGCGCGGCGGCACCGCCGGGCTCAGCGCGGAACGCCTCCTGGATCACGGCGTCGGCGGCGAGGAACGCGGTGCGGCACGCCGTCGCGGCCTCGTCGTCGTTGCGGAGCAGGCCCTGCGCGACGAGCACGCGGTGCACGCCGGCGGCCATCACGCGCTTGTGGGCGACGTCGGCTTCCCGCGCCGCCTCGGTGAGCCCGCGGCCCAGCCACAGGGCGCGGAACCCCGGTTCGGCGCGGTAGAGCGCGGCGAACGCGTCGACGAGCAGGCCGACGGGGTCGTCCCAGGTCTCCTTCGCCGCTTGCTCGGCGAAGGAGGTCATCAGGTCTTCGAGCCGTGTGAGGTAGCCCTCGGCCAGGGCCTCGGTGATGGCGTCGCGGTCCGGCAGGTACTGGTACAGCGCCCCGACCGAGACCCCGGCCGCGGCGGCGACCCGGGTCGTCGTCAGGGCCTCGACACCTTCCTCGGCGAGCAGCCGGTCGGCGGCTTCGAGCACCCGGGCCAGCTTCTCCCGGGCCCGGGCCTGACGCGGTACCCGCCGCAGCATCGACCACTCCAAACCTGAACGTGACTTTGTTTCGCATTTATCCTAGCCTCGGTCCATGGCAGTGGGAAGTTCCGCACTCGACGACGCGCGGCGGGCGGTGGCCCGCGCCGGCAACGGCCTCGCCGGCGAGGGCCTGCTGATCGGCACGGCCGGCAACGTGAGCGTCCGGGCCGGCGAGCACGTGGCGGTGACCGCGACGGGAGTCGTGCTGGGCACGGCCACGCCGGCGGACGTGACCGTCGTCGACCTCGACGGCACGGTCGTCGCCGGGGAGCTGGCACCGACGTCGGAGCTGGAGCTGCACCTGGGGATCTACCGGCGCTACGACGCGGGCGCGGTGGTGCACACGCACTCGCCGCAGGCCACCGCGGTGTCGCTGGTGCTCGACGAGCTCCCCTGCGTGCACTACCAGCAGCTCGCGCTGGGCGGCTCGGTCCGGGTCGCGCCGTTCGCCGTGTTCGGGTCCGCGGAGCTGGCCGCGGGCACCCTCGCGGCGCTCGAGGGCAAGACGGCGGCGTTGCTGGCCAACCACGGCGCGATCGCCCACGGCCCGACGCTGGAGGCGGCGATGGACAACGCGCTGCTGCTGGAGTGGGCGTGCGGCCTGTACGTCCGCGCGGCGGCGTTCGGCGCGCCGCGCGTGCTGGACGACGTGCAGCAGGAAGCCGTCATGACCGCTGCGGCGCAGCGCGGGTACGGCCGGCCCCGGCGGATCGAGGACCGGTGACGCAGACGGTCGTGACGCTGGGAGCGCACGTGTTCGACGTGCAGGTCCGGCCGGTCGAAGCGATCCCGGAGGGCCAGGGCGCGGCGCTGGTGGAGCAGATCCGGTTCGGCCCGGCGGGAACGGCCGCGGGCACGGCGGTGACGCTGGCGAAGCTCGGCGCCCGGGTCCGTTCGGCGGGCGCGGTAGGCGACGACCCCATCGGCGACCTGCTGCTGACGATGCTCGCACGCCACGGCGTCGACACGTCCCTGGTGCTGCGAAGTCCGGGCGTGCAGACGTCGGCGTCGGTGCTCCCGATCCGCCCCGACGGCAGCCGGCCGGCGTTCCACGTGCCGGGCGCGAACCTGGGGTACGAGCCGTCGGAGGCACCCGTTGCCCAGATCGCCCGCGCGACCCACCTGCACCTGGGCGGGCCGGAGCTGATGGGCGGCACCGCGGCCGCTTCGATTCTGGAGCCGGCGCGCGCTGCCGGTGTGGTGACGTCGGCCGACCTGCTGGCGCCGGGCGATCCCGGGGTGCTGGCGTGGATCGCCCCGGCTCTGTCCTCTTTGGACTACCTGCTGCCGAACGGGGAGCAGGTGCTGGGGTTGACCGGCGCGGTGGCACTGGAGGACGGCGCCCGGGCGCTGCTGGAGCGCGGGGTCGGGTGCGTCGCGGTCACGCGCGGTGCGGGCGGGGCGCTGGTGGTGACGGCCTCGGAGACGATCGCGGTACCGGCGTTCGCGGTACCGGTGGTCGACACGACGGGCTGTGGTGACGCGTTCTCGGCGGGGTTCCTGCGGGGCGTGGGCCTGGGTCGCTCGCTGCGCGAGGCGGCGGTGCTCGGATGCGCGGCCGCGGGGCTGGTGGCCCAGGGGCTGGGCAGCGACCACGGCGAGTTCGACCTGGCGGCGGCCGACGCCTTCGCGGCGGCCACTCCGACACTCCCGACGAAGTAACCACCCCGCTACGGCCACAGCGCCCCAATGTGGCGTTCGGTGCGTTCAACGCACCCAATGTGGCGTTCGGTGCGTCCCACGCACCCAACGCCACATTGGGGCGCTCTCCCCGCGCCACCTCACAGGTTCAGGTCGTGTTGCGGATTTCCCGCACCCTAACCCCTTGACTTGACGTTTTCCTGCATTCAGGATGCCTCTTGTGCAGAACGAAGGCAAAGTCACCGAGCTGGACCGCCGCATCGTCGCAGCCCTCCAGCTCAACGGACGGGCGTCCTGGGGAGCCGTCGCCCGCCACGTCGGCGCGAGCGAATCCACCGTCCTCCGGCGGGCCGAGAAGCTCACCGAGAGCGGCCGCCTCCGGGTCATCGGCGTCGTCGACGTGCTCCGGTGCGGCCTCGGCGTCCCGGTCCTCACCCGGCTGAAGTGCCGCCCGGGGACCGCCGCCACCGTCGCCGAAGCCCTCTCCGCGCGGCCCGACGTGCGGTACGCGACCGTGCTCGCCGGCAGCGCCGACTGCTCCGCCGAGTTCGTCCTGCCTTCCTACGCCGACATCGCGAGCCTGCAGGAAAACGGCTTCCCCGCCGCCGAGGCGATCCGGGACGCCGAGACCTTCGCCGTCATGCGCACCTTCACCTCCAACCACGATTGGGACTCCGGCGAGCTGAGCCCCGAGGCGGCGAAAGAGCTGCGCGGCGGCGACGTGCGGCCGTTCGAAGAGCAGCACTGGGAGCGCCCGCCCGAGCAGCTCGACGAGCTCGACCTCGCCATCTGCGCCGCCCTCGGCGAAGACGGGCGGCTGCCGTTCAAGGAGGTCTCCCGGCAGGTAGCCACCAGTGAGTCCACCGTGGCCCGCCGCGTCGACTCCCTGGTCCGCCGGGGTTGCCTGCGGTTCCGGACGCTCGCCGAGCCCGCCATGTTCGGCTACGCGCTGGAGTTCATGCTCTGGCTCTCGGTCGTCCCCGGCGAGCTCGACCGCGCGGGACAGCAGCTCGCCGCCCACCCCGGCACCAAGTACCTGAGCGCCACCACCGGCCGCTTCAACCTCGTCGGCCAGATCGTGCTGCGCCACTACGGGGAGCTCTACCGCCACACCACCGACGTCGTCGGCGCGCTGCCCGGGCTCCGGGAGGCCGACGTGACCCTGCAGGTTTCGACGCTCAAGCGCGCGTGGGCCCCGACCCCCGCCGCCAGCTTGGAGGACGCATGACCGACCAACCGTGGCAGTGGGACGAGAAGACGTGGCGCGGGCACGTCGAGCACGTCCGCGCGGGGCGCCCGCTGCGCCCGGCGTCGTGGCCCGGCGGCGCGAAGGTCGCCGTGGCGCTGTCCTTCGACTCCGACCACGAGACGCCGGCCCTGCGCGACGGCGACGTCCTGCCCGGCAAGATGGCGCAGGGCGAGTACGGCGCCCGCGTAGGCGTGCCGCGCATCCTGAAACTCCTGCGGCAGCACAACGCGCCGGCGTCGTTCTTCATGCCCGCCGTGTCGGCACTGCTGCACGACGGCGAGGTCAAGTCCTATGTGGACGACGGGCACGAAGTGGCGCTGCACGGCTGGATCCACGAACGCAACACCGCGCTCACCGAGACCGAGGAGCGCGACCTCGCCCTCCGCGCCGCCGACGTCCTCGAACGGCTCGCCGGCACCCGGCCGGTCGGCATCCGGACACCGTCCTGGGACTTCTCCGCACACACGCTCGCCATCACGCGCGAGCTGGGCCTGAAGTACGACTCGTCCCTGATGGCCGACGACGACTGCTACGAGCTCGTCGAGAACGGCGAACCCACCGGCGTCGTCGAGCTGCCGGTCGAGTGGATCCGCGACGACGCGCCGTACTTCATGATGGACCGGTTCGCCTCGCTGCGGCCCTACACCCCGCCGCGCGGCGTGCTGTCGATCTGGCGCGACGAGTTCGACGCCGCCTACGCCGACGGTGGGATCTTCCAGCTCACCATGCACCCGCACATCATCGGCCACCGCTCGCGGATCGCGATCCTGGCCGAGCTCCTCGACCACATTTCCGGCCACGACGGCGTCTGGTTCGCCACGCACGCGCAGATCGTGGACCACGTCCTCCGGGAGCAGTCATGACCACTGTGGACACCACCGCCGTCTCGCACCGGCTGACGGCCCAGCAGCGCAAGGCGATCGCCGCCGGCGCCGTCGGCAACACCGTCGAATGGGTCGACTGGGCCGTCTACGCGACGTTCGCCCCGGTCTTCGCCGGCCAGTTCTTCGCCGGCGGCAACGAAACCACGGCCCTGCTGTCCACGTTGGCCGTGTTCGCCGTCGGGTTCGTCATGCGGCCGATCGGCGGGGCCGTGCTCGGCGCGTACGCCGACCGGAAGGGCCGCAAGAAAGGTCTCACGCTCACCATCTCGCTGATGGCCGGGGCGTCGATCGTCATCGCGCTGTGCCCGACGTACTCGAGCATCGGCGTGCTGGCCCCGATCGTGCTGCTGCTGGCCCGGCTCGTGCAGGGCTTCTCCGCGGGCGGCGAGTTCGGCTCGTCGTCGGCGTTCCTCATCGAGTCGGCCGCACCCGGGCGCCGGGCGTTCGCCGGGTCGTGGCAGCAGGTCTCGGTCGGCCTCGGCTCGCTGCTGGCCGCGCTGATGGGCACGATCCTCAACTCGACGCTGTCGGACGCCGACCTGCACGGCTGGGGCTGGCGGCTCGCGTTCGGCCTCGCCGGGCTGCTCGGCCTGGTCGGGCTGTGGCTGCGGGTCTCGGTGCACGAAACCGAGGCGTTCACCAAGATCGCCGCGAAGCCGCGGCGCAACCCGGTGGTCGCGATGCTGCGCGACCACCCGAAAGCCGCGCTGCGCGTGGCCGGCGTGACCATCGCCGGGACGCTGATCTACTACGTGTGGGTCACCTACATGCCGGCTTACGCCCACCTGGCCACCGGCATCCCGCTCAAGACGGCGCTGCTGGCCAACACCCTCGCCATGGTCGTGTTCATCGCGCTGCTGCCCTTCGGTGGCCTGCTGTCCGACCGGCTCGGGCGCAAGGCGACGATGACGGCGTTCGCCGCCGGGTTCGTGGTGTTCGCCTGGCCCGCGTTCCACTTCCTGGGCAACAGCTTCTGGAGCGTGTTCGTCATCGAGCTGATCGGGCTCGTCCTGATCGTCGGCTACTCGGCGAACTGCGCGGTGATCATGGCCGAGCAGTTCCCGCCGGAGGTCCGCACCACCGGCATCGGCCTGCCGTACGCGCTCGCCGTGGCGCTCTTCGGCGGGACCGCGCCGTACGTCACGACCTGGCTGAACGCGAACCACCTCGGCCACCTGGTGTGGATCTACGTCGCGGCCGCCGCGCTCGTCGGCGTCGCGGTCTACCTCACCATGCCCGAGACGAAGGGGAAGGAGCTGTAGTGCGGACCGTGCTCGTCACCGGGGCCGGCGGCGGCATCGGCGCCGCCATCGCGGCCCGGTTCGCCGCCGCGGGCGACCGCCTCGTCCTGTCCGACGTCCGGCCGGCCGAACTGTCCGCCGTGGCCGCCCGGCTGCCCGCGGAGGTCGTCGAGCTGCCCGGCGACCTCGCCGACGCGGACTACGCCGAAGGGCTCGTCGAGCGGGCCGGGCCGGTCGACGTCCTCGTCAACGCCGCCGGGATCTACCCCGCCACTCCCCTGCTGGAGATGACCGCGGCGATCTGGGACCGCGTGCAAGACGTCAACGTCCGCGCCGCGCTGCTGACGACCGTCGCGTTCGGAAAGTCGCACGCCGCCGCCGGGACCTCCGGCAGCGTCGTCAACATCTCCTCCGGCGCGGCCACCCGGGCGCGTCCCGGCGCCGCGCACTACGCGACGTCGAAGGCCGCGCTGGAGATGGTCACCAAGGCCTGCGCGGTCGAGCTGGGCCCGCACGGCATCCGCGTGAACGCCGTGAGCCCGGGTTTCGTGACCGTGGACAGCGACGCGAACCCCGTCACCGAGGCATACGCGGCGGCGGTGTCGGTGAACCCGCTCGGCCGGCGCGGCGAACCACGCGAAATCGCCGACGCGGTGTTCTGGCTCGCCGGCCCCGAGGCCGGCTGGATCACCGGCGCCGTCCTGCGCGTCGACGGCGGTTCGACCGCGGGCGCGGCCGGGCTGCCGCTGCACTGGGCCGGGGAAACGGCCGTACAGCAAGGAAAGGAAGCGCATGTCTGACCGGCGCTCGTACACGGTGGTCGGCGGCGGCGCGATCGGCGGGACGCTCGCGTTCCACCTCGCGCGGGCCGGGCACCCGGTGTCCATCGTGGACACCGACGCCGCCCACGTGGCCGCGATCGCCGGCCGCGGTCTCACCCTGCGCCGCCCCGACGGCGACGAGACCGTGGAGCTGCCCGCCTTCCTCCCCGGCGACGCCCCGCCGGTGCTCGGCCGGGTGCTGCTGGCCGTCAAGGCCCAGGCCACCGAAGCCGTGCTGCCGTGGCTGACCCCGCGGCTCGCGCCCGACGGCTTCGTCGTCTCACTCCAGAACGGGCTCAACGAAGCACTGATCGCGTCGCACGTCGGCCCGGAACGGACGGTCGGGGCGTTCGTGAACCTCTTCGCCGACGTCGTCGAGCCCGGCCTCGTGCGGGACGGCGGCCTCGGCGCGCTGGTCGTCGGCGAGCCCGACGGCCGGATCACCGACCGCGTCGAGGAGGTCGTCGCGGACCTGCAGGCGTGGGGCCCGGCGAAGGCGACCGCCAACGTCGAAGGCTACCTGTGGGCGAAACTCGGCTTCGGCGCGATGCTGACGACGACCGCCCTGGCCGACGCGCCGATGGCCGACCTGATCGACCGCCACCGCCCGCTGATGCACGCACTCACGGCCGAGGTCTTCGCCGCAGCCGGCGACCGCAGGCTGGAGGCGTTCGACCAGTTCGACCCGGCCGCTTACCTGCCGGGCGCGTCCGGCCGCGAAGAGGCGACCGACCGGCTGGTCGCGTGGCTGCGGACCCAGCCCAAGGACCGCAGCGGTATCTGGCGCGACATCGCCGTCCGGCACCGCCCGGTCGAGGTGCACCACCACTACGCGCCGGTGCTCGCGGCCGCGGACGTGCCCCTGCTGCGCGCGATGCTGACCCGGTTGCGCGAGGTCGAGACCGGCGCCGCCGCGATGTCCGAAGACCACCTGACCGACCTGGAGCGAGTGCTGTGATCCGCGAACTGCACGAGTGGGTGCGCACGCACCGCGACGAGCTCCTGGCCGACGTAGCGACCTACGTCGGCATCGAGACACCCAGCGACGACAAGTCCGCTTTGGACCGCGGACTGTCCTGGGTGGACGGCTGGCTGCGCGAGCGGCTGGGCTCACCGGAGAACGTCCGGGACGTCGACGGCGGGCAGTACGGCGACATCAGGGTCTACGACTTCCCCGGCACCGGCGAGCCGGTGCTCCTGGTGTGCCACTACGACACGGTGTGGCCGCTCGGGACGCTCGCGGACTGGCCGTTCACCGTGAACGGTGACCGGGCGACCGGCCCCGGGATCTTCGACATGAAGTCCGGCCTGGTGCACGCCGTGTGGGCGCTGCGCGCGCTCGACGCCGCCGGGCTGGCGCGCCCGGCGGTGCGGCTCGTGCTCAACGGCGACGAGGAGATCGGCAGCCCGGCGTCCCGCCCGGTGATCGAAGAAGCCGCCGCGGGCACGCGCGCGACGCTGGTGTTCGAGGCGAGCGCCGACGGCGCGGTGAAGACCGCGCGCAAGGGCGTCGGCCTGTTCCAGGTGCACACGACCGGCGTCGAGGCGCACGCCGGGCTCGACCCGGCCAAGGGCGCGAGCGCGGTCGACGAGCTGGCGCGGGCGATCCTCGCCCTGCACGGACTGTCCGATCCGGACGCCGGCACCACGGTGAACGTCGGCGTGATCACCGGCGGCACCCGGCAGAACGTGATCGCGGGCGCGGCGTCCGGCGAGATCGACGTCCGCGTGTCCAGCGCAGCCGAGGCGGCCCGCATCGACGCGGGCTTGGCAGCTCTGAAGGCGCACGACGCCCGCGCGACTATCGAGGTGACCGGCGGATGGAACCGGCCGGTGATGGAACGCTCGGAAGCCATCGCACGGTTGTACGAGCTGGCCCGCGAGGAGGCGGCGGAACTGGGCGTCACGCTGCGGGAATGCTCGGTGGGCGGCGCCAGCGACGGGAACTTCGTGGCGGCACTGGGCCACCCGGTCCTGGACGGCTTCGGCGCGGTCGGCGACGGCGCGCACGCCCGGCACGAGCACATCAGTGTCGAGGGGATGCTCGAACGGACGGCGCTGGCCGCCGCCGTCCTGCACCGGCTCGCCGGATAACCGCTCTCGGCTTACCACCGGTCGTTCCGGGGTACTACTGCTCTCGTAACGCAACCGGTTGTGAGGTGGGAGCAGTGCGGGAGACGCGGTCGAGGTGTCCGATCAACCTGTCGCTAGAGATCTTCGGCGACCGGTGGACGCTGCTCGTCCTGCGTGACGTCGTCTTCGGCGGGGCCCGGCACTTCCGGGAGCTGCTCGGCGGCGAAGAGCGGATTTCGTCGAACGTGCTGGCCGACCGGCTGGCCGTGCTCGTCGAGCACGGGCTGCTGACCCGGGCCGACGATCCGTCGCACAAGCAGAAGGTCACCTACAGCCTGACCGAGCGGGCGATCGACCTGGTGCCGGTGCTCGTGCAGCTCAGCGCGTGGGGTGTCCGGCACCTGCCCGTGGCCGACGAGTACGCGGCACGGGCCGAGGTGCTCACCGCCGGCGGTCCCCCGCTGTGGGAGGCCTTCATGGACGAACTGCGCGAAACCCACCTCGGAACCCATCGCGGGGAGGCGCCGGACGGCCCGACCGTCGCCGAGCGCCTCGAGGCCGCTTGTGCGGCGTCCGTCCGCGACCGACGAACGGAGTGACGATGGAAACCCGGCTCGACGAACGGTTCAGCGACCCCGGTACCGAAGCCGCCGGCTGGGCCGACACCGTGAAAGCACTGGAAGCGGCGCAGATCAGCTGGCTCACGACAGTGCGGGCCACGGGACGCGACGCGTGGGACGACGCCCTGGACGTGGTGGTCGAAGGCGTCGCGCGCCGCGTCACCGACCGGGCCAAGCTGGAGCGGCTCGCCGAGGCATGGCTGGCCAAGTGGGACGGCAGCTGGGTTTACGAGGCGACCGATGACGGGTTCCGGCAGGGCGGGCACGACGCGGTGGTGTTCGCGGTCGAGCCGGCGAAGGTGCTCGCCTTCGGCCGCAAGCGGACGAGTCCCACGGACACCTCGATGCTGTCCACAGTGGAGTTCACGCACACCAGCCACCGGCCTTGAGCTCAGGCGCGGCGGAGCAGCCCGCGCCGGCGGGTGCGCAGCCGGCCGGCCACCGCGTCTTCCAGCAGCGCTCCCACCGTCTCGCGGGCGCACGCCTTGTTCGCGCCGATGCCCCCCGACGGGCCGCGCTTGATCCACCCCGCCACGTAAGTGCCCGGCTCGACGCGGCCGGCCGTGTTCGGGATCGTCCCGGTGACCTCGTCGAACGGCAGGCCCGGCACCGGAAGGCCCCGGAACCCGGCCGCCCGCACGACCCGCCCGGCGGTGATCTCGACGTCGCCGGTCACGCGAACGCCGCGAACCTCGGTGTCCCCGGTGAACTCCAGCGGCGAAGAGTGGAAGCGCAGGACGACCCGGCGTGCGCCGTCCGGGGGCGGCGACGACCAGTCCACCTCCTCGCTCGGAATCCCCCGCAGCATCGCCGCCTTGCCTTCGCCGGCGTCGATCTCCGCCGCGATGCGCGGATCGTGCGCGTCCACGACGAGGCCGCCGCGGGCGGCCAGGGCGAGCAACTCCGGGCGCGTGTACGCGGCGTCGGCCGGGCCGCGCCGGGCCAGCAGCACGACCTCGCGGACCTTGCTCGACCGCAGCCGGGCGAGCGCGGCCGGCGCGATGCTCGTACCGGCCAGCGATTCCGGCGACGCGGTCAGGATGCGCGCGATGTCGAGGGCGACGTTGCCGGTGCCCACGACGACCACCCGCTCGGCCGAGAGGTCGACGGCGTCCGGCCGGACGCCGGGGTGGCCGTTGTACCAGTTCACCACCGTGGCCGCGGGCAGGCTGCCCGGCAGGTCCTCGCCCGGGACGCCGAGCCGGCGCGCCTCGGTGGCGCCGACCGCGTAGATCACCGCATCGTGCCGTTCGGCCAGCTCGGGTCCGGCCTCGACACCGAGCCGCAGCCGCAGGCGGGGGTGGTCGTGGAAGCGCGCGAACGTCTCGCCGATCTTCTTCGTCGCCGGGTGGTCGGGCGCGACGCCGTAGCGGATCAGGCCGCCGGCCGTCGCCAGCCGGTCGATCAGGGTGACCCGGGAACCGGTGTGCAGCAACAGGTCTTCGACGGCGTACATGCCCGCCGGGCCGGTGCCGACGACCGCGACGTCCAGCGGCGCGAAGTCGCTCGGCAGGACGCGGCCGAACTCCGGCGGCGACCAGCGGTGGAAGTTCGGGGCGGCGGTGGCTTCGGCGAGGACGTCGCGGCCCGCGTAGTACTCCGCGTTGATCTCCTCGTAGACCTTCAGCGGCCCGCTCAGGTCACCGGCCGGGAAGATCGCGTCGACCGGGCAGGCGTCGGCGCAGGCGCCGCAGTCGATGCAGGTGGCCGGATCGACGTAGAGCATGTCGGTGTGCCCGAAGTCCGGCTCGTCCGGCGTCGGGTGGATGCAGTTGACCGGGCAGACCGACACGCAGGACGCGTCGGCGCAGCAGGTCTGGGTGATCGCGAACGCCATGTCAGATCAGGTTCGCCCGCTTGTAGAACCACAGCGACGGCTTGGTGAGCAAACCGGCGGAGTGCAGGAACTCCATCAGGCCGGAGCAGCTCGACCGCAGCATCGACTTGTGGTGCTCGTTGGCCTTCGCCTCGCGCCGCGCGCGCTTGCCGTCGAGCCCGGCGTTCTCGTAGACCTTGGCGTTCCACATGCTGCCGACGATGACGTAGGACGCGATCGCGACGACCAGCGCGTTGACCTGCCGCCGCACCCAACCGGCGCCTTCGAGCCGCTGGCGGGTCTCCTCGCGCGCGAACTTCATGTGGCGCGACTCTTCGACGACGTGGATGTTGTTGATGGTGCGCACGAACGGGACCACGCGCTCGTCGCGCATCCAGTCGCGCTGCATCACGTCGAGGACCTCTTCGGCCACGAGGATCGCCGCGTAGGCCGCTTCGCCGGTCGCGGTCGCCTTGAAGATCCGCCCGGCCTCGACGACGAACCGGCGCGGCCGGTACGCGGGGGCGCGCAGCTTCGCCGCACCGCGGGCGAACATGATCGAGTGCCGGCACTCGTCGGCGATCTCGGTCAGCGCCCACTGGAACGCCGGGTCGGTCGGGTCCTTCGCGTAGAAGTCCCGCAGGATCATCTGCTGCAGGATCATCTCGAACCAGATGCCGGTGCTGGCCACCGACGCCGCCTCCTGGCGGGTCAGCTCGCGCTGCTGCTCCGGTGTCATGTCCGCCCAGTAGGACGTGCCGTAGAGCGTGCTCCACTCGGGACTCGCGCCGTGGTAGTCCGTGTCCAGCGGCGTCTCCCAGTCGACCTCCTTGACGGGGTCGTAGGACAGCTGCTCCGACGAGTCCAGCAGCCGGCGCGCGGTCGTCTCGCGGTCCGTCGCCACTTCGCGTTCGCTGGTGCTGGTCATCGCCGACCTCCTCGTCAGGTGTTACCCGAGTTCACTGTTACCAACCGTAACACATACTCCGTCGAGTGCACACCCGTCGGCTCAGCGGCCGCGGAACTCGCTGGGCGGGACGCCGGGCAGGCACTGGAACATCGTCGTGATGGCGTGCACCACTCGTCGGTGTGAACCGGCTCGCCGGGTTCCGACACTTCGGTGTACATTCGTTCACTCGATCGCGTCGAACGGCAGGAACCGGTGCACCCACGAAGCGACTCCCCCCGGACCGGGCCGTTCGGCTCCGGGCTGCTCGGGCCCCTCGACCAGGACGTCACCGTATTGCGCCGGCGCGTCCAGCGCCTGCTGACCGCCACCCTGATCGCCACGAACGTGATCGGCGCGCTGGTGGTCGTCGGGCTCGCGGCCCTGCTCATGCCGGCCCCGGGCATGTCCGGCGACCTCGTGCGGGTCACCGCGGTCGCCGTGCCGGTCTACGTCGTGGCGGCGGTCGTCGTCGGCACGCTCTGGGGCACCCGCGGGGCGCTGCGGACCCTGCGCTGGGCCGCCGAAGGCCGCCGTCCGACCGACGCCGAGCGCGTCGCCAGCCTGCGTGTCCCCTTGCGCCTCACCCTCATGCAGGCCGTCCTGTGGGGCGTGGCGACGGTGGTGTTCGCCGCACTGGCCGTGCTGGAGCAACCCGCCGTCGCGCTGACGGTGTTCCTCGTCGTCGCGTTCGCGAGCGTCGTGGTGTGCGCGATCGCCTACCTCTTCGGCGAGTTCGCGCTGAGGCCGTACGCGGCGCGGGCCCTCGACGGCACCGCGCCGCCGCGGCCGCTCAGCGGCGGCGTCAACCTGCGGATGCTGCTGTTCTGGTGCCTGGGCACCGGGGTGCCGGTGGCCGGGCTCGTCGTCACGGCGGTGCTGGCCTGGGTGCGCGGCGACGTCTCGACGACGAAGCTCGCCGTGTCGGTGATCGCGCTCGGGCTGGTCGTGCTCTGCTTCGGCCTGCTGGTCACGGTGTTCACCGCCCGCGCGGTGGTGAACCCGATCTCCTCGGTGCGGGACGCGCTGGGCCGGGTGCGGGCCGGCGACTTCGCCGTCGAGATCCCGGTCTACGACGGCACCGAGCTGGGCCTGCTGCAGGCGGGGTTCAACGACATGGCGGCCGGGCTGGCCGAACGGGAGCGGATGCGCGACCTGTTCGGCAGGCACGTCGGCCACGAGGTCGCCGTCGAGGCCATGCGCACGACCGCGGAGCTCGGCGGCACGGTCCGCACGGTGTCGGTGCTGTTCGTCGACCTGGTCGGGTCGACGGCACTGGCCGCCAGCCGCCCGCCCGAGGAGGTCGTCGGCCTGCTCAACCGGTTCTTCGCGGTGGTGGTCGACGAGGTCGACCGCCACCACGGGCTGGTCAACAAGTTCGTCGGCGACGCCGCGCTGGCGGTCTTCGGGGCACCGGCGGCGCTCGGCGACCACGCGACGTCCGCGCTGGCCGCCGGCCGCGCGATCGCCCGCCGCCTGGCCCTCGAGGTCCCGGACGGGCCCGCCGGCATCGGCGTGGCGACCGGCGACGCGGTCGCGGGCAACGTCGGCGACCCGCGCCGGTTCGAGTACACGGTGATCGGCGACCCGGTCAACGAGGCCGCCCGGCTGACCGAGCTGGCGAAGAACGCACCCGACCGCCTGCTGGCGTCGTGGACGGCGGTCGAGGCGGCCGCGGCGGAGGAAGCGGCGCGCTGGCGGGCGACCGAGGACGTCACCCTGCGCGGCCGCAGCCGCCCGACGACCCTGGCGGCACCCCGCTAGCGCCGCGGGTCGATGTGGACCTTCGGGCCCGGGTACTCCCCCGCGAGCACGGCACCGGCCTCGGCGAGCCCGACGGTCGCGCCGACGAGCGGCCGCGGGTCGACGTCTCCGCCCGCGTAGGCCGCGATCGTGTCGACCAGCCCCGGTGACGCGGAGAGGACGCCGACGGCCGTGACGTCCTTCAGCACCAGCGCGCGGGTGTCGAGCGCGCTGGGGTGGCCGGACAGTCCGATGTAGACGACCCGGCCGGCCGGTTCGACGAGGTCGACGGCCAGCGCGGGCAGGTCCGCGGCGCCGGTGGCGTCCACGACCGCGTCGAAGGGCAGGTCCGGGAGCGTGGCGCGGGTCCAGACGTGCTCGAAGCCGAGGCCGCGCGCGAAGGCACCGTCGTCCACGCCCATGAGGTGCACCTCGGCGCCCGCGGCCCGCAGGAACATCGCCGTCAGCAGCCCGATCGTGCCCGGGCCGAGCACGAGGGCCCGGTCGCCCGGCCCGGCCCCGGCGGCACGCGCCGCGCGCAAGGCGTTGCCGCCCGGTTCGACGAGCGCGCCGAGCACGGCGTCGACCTCGCCGGGCAGCGCGTGCAGCGACCACGCCGGGACGGCGAGCCGTTCGGCCAGCGCGCCGTGGCGGCCGCCGCGGATCCCGACCTCCTGCCGGTTTTCGCAGGTGTGCTGGTGGCCCCGCCGGCACCGGCGGCAGGTCCGGTCGCCCAGCATGGTGTCGCCCATGACCCGCCGTCCGAGCCAGCCGGGGTCGACGCCCTCCCCCACCGCGGAAACCGTGCCCGCCCACTCGTGTCCGAGCCGCATCGGGTAGGCGGAGTGCCCCTGGTGCAGGTAGGCCATCCCGCCGGTGAAGAACTCGACGTCGGTGCCGCAGACCCCGGCCCGCTCGACGTCGACGACGACTTCGCCGGGGACCGCGACCGGGACCGGCACCTCGTGGACGGCCCCTTGGCGCGGCCCGGTGAGCACGAACGCCCGCATGGTCGAAGACATGGCTGCATGCTCGCATCCCCGGTGGTCCGGGCACTCGGCGAGCCGTTACCGAACACTTGCCATTTTATTGACACCTGTCCATCATCGACGGGATGCGGGCCGACTGGACGACCGAAGCCCCCGTCAAGGACCGGCGGGTGCGCCGGTCGCGCGCCGCGCTGATGCGGGCCGCCGTCGAGCTCGTCTCCGAACGGGACTCCACCGCTGTCGCGGTTTCCGAGATCGCCGAGGCGGCGGACGTCAGCCGCCAGGTGCTCTACCAGCAGTTCGGTGACCGCGATGCACTCCTGCTCGAGGCGGCGCAGGATCTGGTCCGGCGCGAACTGCTCACCGAGCCCCCCGGCGACGACCGAGCCTCGCTCCTGGCGCTGGCCCGGCACTTCGCCGAGTACCGGCGCTTCTACCGCGCCCTGCTGACCGGGGCGTCCGCGTACGCGTTCACCGAGGCGCTGACCGGCTTGTTCCTCCCGCTCAACCGGCGGCACCTGGGCCGCGCGTTCGGCGACGTCCTCGACCCGCGGGGAATCGAAGACCTGGCCACGTTCCTGACCGGCGGGGCCGGGGCGGTCGTCAACGCCTGGGTCGTCGACGGACCGGAGCCCCTCGACGCGGGCGAGTTCACCGACCGGCTGATGCGGATCCGCTCGGTCGTCACCTCGATGGTCACGAAGGAGGCCGGCCGGTGATCAGCCGTCTCTTCGAACGCCTCCTGGAGCTGCCCGCCCCGGCGACGCGGAAGCTGGTCGTCCAGCGCGACCTGCGCGTCCCGATGCCCGACGGCGCCGAGTTGCTCGCCGACCGGTGGGCGCCGCGCGCGGGCGGGGGCGGCCTGCCCACCGCGCTGGTGCGCAGTCCCTACGGCCGGAAGGGTGCCTTCGGCGCGCTCTTCGCCCGGCCGCTGGCGGAACGCGGCTACCAGGTGCTGATCCAGAGCACCCGCGGCGGCTTCGGCTCCGGCGGTGTCTTCGACCCGCTGTGCCAGGAGCGCGAAGACGGCCTCGCGACGCTCGACTGGGTCGTGCGGCAGCCCTGGTTCGGCGACGCGATGGTGCTCGTGGGCGCCAGCTACCTCGGCTACGTCCAGTGGGCGGTCGCCGATCGCCTGCCACCCCAGGTCAAGGCGATGATCCCGCACGTCACCGAGTCCGGCCTGACGCTGGAATTCCTGCGGGAGGACGGCTTCTCCCTCGAGACGCCGTTCGGCTGGGGCGTCCAGGTCGCCGTCCAGGAGCGCCGCTTCGCCCTGCTCCGGCAACGCGGCCAGGCGAAGAAGCTGGCCCGGGCGCTGACCACGCTTCCGCTCGCCCGGGCCGACGTCGCCGCCATCGGCCACCGCTCGGACTACATCCAGGACATCCTGGCGCACCCCGAAAACGACCCGCGGTGGGCGGCCGCCGACCACCGGTCGCGCGTCGCGGACGTCACCGTGCCGGTGAGCTCGATCGGCGGCTGGTACGACATCTTCCTGCCCGGCCAGCTGCGCGACTTCCGGACGCTGCAGGACGCGGGACGGCATCCGCGGCTGACGGTCGGGCCGTGGACGCACGCCGGCCGGCCCGATCTGCTCGCCGGCGCGGGCCTCACGCTCCGGGAAGCCCTCGAGTTCGGGCTCGCGCACGCCCGCGGCGAGGAGCCGCCGGAGCGCGCGCCCGTCCGGTTGTTCGTCATGGGCGAGGAAGCCTGGCGCGACTTCGGCTCCTGGCCACCGGGAGGCTATGCGCCACAACGGTTCCACCTCCAGCCCGGCGGCGGGCTGGAGGTGGGCGCGCCCGGCGGATCGGAGCCGGACACCTACCGCTACGACCCGGCCGACCCGACGCCCGCGGCCGGCGGGGTGCGCATGGCTCCGGACGCCGGGCGGGTCGACAACGCGGCCCTGGAAGCCCGCGCCGACGTCCTCACCTACACCACGGCCGTGCTCGATGAGGACGTCGAGGTGATCGGCGACGTGCGCGCGGAGATCTGGTTCCGCAGCAGCCTGCCCTTCGCCGACGTCTTCGTCCGGCTCTGCGACGTCGATCCCGGCGGCCGTTCGGTCAACGTCTGCGACGGTCTCACCAGCCTCACCGGTGCCGACGAGCCGGCCGCGGTCACGGTGCGGATGTGGCCGACGGCGCACCGGTTCCGGCGCGGGCACCGCATCCGGGTCCAGGTGTCCAGCGGCGCGTTCCCGCGCTACGCCCGCAATCCCGGCACCGGCGAGCCCCACGCCACCGCGGTCACCCTGCGTGCCGCGGACCAGGAAGTCCACCACGATCCGGCCCACGCGTCGGCGGTCGTGCTCCCGGTACGCTCCTGAACCGTGGGGCGGGTGCTGGTGACGGGCGCGGCGGGCCGGGTGGGCCGCATCGTGGTCCCCGGCCTGCGCCGGGAGTTGCGGCTGCTGGACCTGGCACCCACCGAAGAGCTCCCGGGCGAATGGGTCACCGGCTCGGTGACCGACGCGGCCACGATGGCCGAGGCGTGTGCCGGGGTGGACGCGGTGATCCACCTCGCCGGGATCGCGGGCGAGGACACCTGGGACCGGCTCATGGACGTCAACGTCGGCGGGACGCGCACGGTGCTGGACGCGGCTCTCGTCGCCGGGGTGTCCCGGGTGGTCCTGGCGTCGAGCGTGCACGCCGTCGGGTACCGGCCGGCCGGGCACCCGGTACCCGCGGACTGCCCGCCGTGTCCGGACACCTTCTACGGGATGAGCAAAGCGGTCGTCGAAGCCCTGGGCAGTCTCCACCACTCGCGGTTCGGGCTGGACGTGATCTGCGTGCGGATCGGGTCGTGCTTCGCCCGTCCGGTCGACCGGCACGCGCTGGGGTTGTGGCTGTCCCCCGGCGACGCCGGCCGGCTGTTCGAGGCGTGCCTGACCGCCGTGGCGCCCGGATTCCGGATCATCTGGGGCGTGTCGGCCAACACCCGGGGCCGGTGTTCGCTTGCGGAGGGGGAAGAGCTGGGATACCACCCGGTCGACGACTCCGAGCGGTTCGCGGCCACTTTGCCGCCCGACAGCTCGGTTTCGGCCCACCTGGGCGGGACCCTGTTCACCACCGCGGAACTCGGCCGACCGCTCTGACCGGCGCGATGTTCCCGGCCGCCGGGAGGCATCGTGGACGTGACGACGGACCTGGTGCTATGACCAGGGGGTGACCGGCCGGGGCAGCCGCTCGCCGTCCAGGACGACGTCGGCGCGTTCGGTCAGGAAGGCGATGTACCCGGCGACGTCCCGCGCGTCGGACAGCGGCTCGTCGTAGGTCCAGGCGAGATCGCGGTGCGCGCCCACCGACCAGTAGGTCGCGTGTCCTTTGTAGGCGCAGGTGGTGCGCGTGTCCGACGGCGTGAGCAGGTCCATCCGGACGTCTTCGCGCGGCAGGTAGTAGCGGGTGGTGATGCCGGTTTCGAACAGCAGTCGGGGCGCGGCCGAGTCGGCCACGACGACCCCGTCCACCTCGATCCGCACCCGGCTGTCGCTGCGCCGGACGTCGATGCGCGAGAACGGGTCCCGCGGGTGGCCGACGATCGGTTCGGCCTCCTCGAGCCACTCGTCGAAGGCGGCGAAGTCGAGGACGAGGTGCTCGGCCAAGTCGGGGTCGGCGGGCCGGAAGCCGGCTCCCGGCAGGGTCACGCCGTCCCCGGCCAGGGTCAGCGGCTCGCCCGGGCAGGTGTGCACGGCGAACGCGGTCCGCGGGTCGAGCACGGGCGGGCCGCCCTCGGCCAGCCGGACCGCGTGTTCGGACGCCGGAGCGTCGTCCGCGGGCCTGAGGGTCGCGCGCAGGCCGGCAACGGGGAAGGCGTACGACGGCACCACGCGCTTCGGCTCCCAGACCAGCACCGCCCGCCGCGAGTCGGCGAAGGTCCGTCCACTCGCGACCGCCCGGACCCGCTTGGCCACCGGTTCGTACCGCAGTTCGGCCAGGTTCCCGGTGAACCGCGCTCCCATGCGTGTCGCCATGGGGCCACGATCCGCGCCGGCGCGGGCCGCCGTCACCACCCGGGCGGGCCGAGCCAGGTCGTCATGGCTTCGCGCAGGCCCCGCTCGTCCGGGTCGCCGACGGATGCCCACGCCAGGTAGCCGTCCGGGCGCACCAGCCCCACCAGCCGCTGGTCCGGGAACGCCGGCGGCCGCGCCGTCACCACCCGGACCCTGCTCCCCCACTCCGCCGCCGGGACCGCCTCCGTGGCCAAAGCACCGCGCCGCCGTCGCGGAAGCGGGTCGCCAACGTCGTCCAGGGCCACGTCCGGCGCCCGGTGGCCGATCAGCGGGTGGCCGCCCGGACGGTCGTGCCGTCCCGGCCTCACCCGCCCGAGAGTCCCGGCGCGGGCCGCCCGGCGAGGATGTCGAACGCGTGTTTGCGGTGCGTGGCGAACAGCTCCAGCGCCGCTTCCCGGTCGCGGGCCCGCAGCGCGTCGGCGAGCTGCCGGTGCTCGGCGGGGATGCCCGCCAGGTAGCCGTCGGTCTCGACGCCGATGCGGGTCAGCAGGAACAGGTGGACCTGCGACCGGATCGCCTGCCAGGCCTCGCCCAGGCGCCGGTGCCCGGCGGCGCGGTAGATCGCGTCGTGGAATTCGAGGTCGCAGCGGACCATCTCGTGCTCGTCGGCCGCCCGCTCCATGCGCGTCACGGCGGCGTCGACCTCCTCCAGGCCGGGTGCGCGGTCGACCACCAGCCCGACGGCGAGCTGCTCCAGCGCGGCCCGCAGGCTGTCCAGCTCGGCGACGTCCACTTCGGACAGTGAGGTCACCGTGGTGCCCCGGTGCCACTCGCTGCGCACGAGCCCTTCGCGGTCCAGTTTGAGCAGCGCCTCCCGCACCGGCCCGCGGCTGACGCCCAGCGCCTCCGCCAGCTCGACCTCGCGCAGCGGGCTTCCCGGCGCGTAGACCCCGTCGAAGATCGCGTCCCGGATGCGGTCGGCGACCTCGTCGGCGAGCCCGCGCCGGCGGGCGGGAGCCACTTGAGCACTCATGTCGCAATGTTAACATTCGGCCATGACGATCCCCCGCTTCCACCTCGCCATGCCGGTCGACGACCTGGCCGCCGCCCGCCGCTTCTACGGCGAGGTCCTCGGCCTCGCCCAGGGCCGCAGCGCCGACACGTGGGTCGACTGGAACCTGCACGGCCACCAGTTCGTGACGCACCTGGCGCCGGAGCGGCCACAGCGCGTCCACAACCCCGTCGACGGGCACGACGTGCCGGTGCCGCACTTCGGCCTGATCCTCGAGGTCGAGCAGTTCAAGGCGCTCGCCGAGCGGCTGCGGGTGGCCGGGACGCAGTTCGTGATCGAGCCCTACGTCCGCTTCGAAAGCCAGGCCGGCGAGCAGTGGACGATGTTCCTGCTCGACCCCGCCGGGAACGCGCTGGAGTTCAAGGCCTTCGCCGACGACTCACAGGTCTTCGCGGTCTGATGCCTCCGACGAACCCCGCAGCGATCCCGGGTGCGCTTTCGCGGCCGGGTCGCGCCGGGTCTTGACCAGGCTGGCAACCGTCACGACGACCAGGACGCCGATGATCACCGCGAGGCTCACCGGCGTGGCGATCTCCGGGACGCGGGTGTCGATGTCGACGTGCGCCCAGTGCAGGATCAGCTTCACCCCGATGAACGCGAGGATCACCGCGAGCCCGGCCGAGAGGTACACGAGCCGGTCGAGCAGGCCCTTCACCAGGAAGTACAGCGCGCGCAGGCCGAGCAGCGCGAACGCGTTCGCGGCGAACACGACGTACGGCTCTTCGGTGACGCCGAAGACCGCCGGGATCGAGTCGAGGGCGAACAGGAGGTCGACGCCGCCGATCGCGACCAGGACGACCACCAGCGGCGTCACCATCCTGCGCCCGCCGGCGCGGGTGAAGAGCCGGCCGCCGTCGTAGGCGTCGGAGACCGGCAGCACCCGCCGGGCCACCCGGACCACCACGTTGTGCTCGATGTCGGGGTCGGCGTCGCGGTGCCGGAACAGCTGGACGCCGGTGTAGATCAGCAGCAGCCCGAAGAGCAGGAACATGAACGAGAACAGCGCGAGGAGCGTCGCGCCGAGGACGATGAAGATCGCCCGCATCACGAGCGCGATGATGATCCCGAACGTGAGCACCTTGTGCTGGTGCTCTTCCGGGACGGCGAACGTGGTCATGATGATCACGAACACGAAGAGGTTGTCGACCGAGAGGCTCTTCTCGACGATGTAGCCGGCGAAGTACTCGGTGCCGAGCTCACCGCCGTGGGCCAGCACCAGCCAGCCGCCGAACGCCACCGCGACGAGGATGTAGCCCGCCGACCACGCGACGGCTTCGCCGAACCCGACCCGGTGCGGCCGGAGCGCGGCGAGCACGAGGTCGACCGCGAGCAGCGCCAGCACGACGCCGACGGTGACCAGCCAGGTGCCGACGCCCATCCGCTCCCCCCGCTCCCGTGGTTGCCGCGAGCGTAAGGGCCGTCCCGCGATCGCGCATCCGGAGTCCACAGTGGACGCCTCAGTTGAGGTTCGCCGCCGCCAGTTCGGTGTGCGGGTCGAGCTCGAGGCCGCCGGCGCGCAGGGTGTCGTCGACGATCCGCCAGACCCAGCGCGCCAGCAGCGCGGCGAGCTCGGCGCGGTCGACGCCACGCGGGTTCTCCAGCCAGCGCGAGGTGCTCGACTCCACCAGGCCGACCAGCCCGAAGGCGACCGCTTCGCAGACGCGGGTGTCCACTCCGAACAGTCCGAGGTAGTGCTCGAACACCACGGTCAGCTGCCGCGCGATCGCGGACTTGCCGTCGGCGAAGACGTCCGAGGCGCCGTCCATCGCGTGCCGGGTCAGGTAGCGGTAGAGCGAGCCGTGCTCGGCCAGCCAGCGGGTGTGCGCGCCGATCGCCGAGCGGATCAGCTCCATCGGTGTGCCGCCGGGGTTCCACAGCGGCGCGAACTCCGCGGTGATCAGCTCCGCGATCCGGCCGGCGATCGCGTGCTGCAGGTCGGCCGCGCCGTCGAAGTGCCGGTAGAGGCGCGTGCGGGCGACGCCGGCTTCGTCGGCGATCTGCTCGGTGGACACCTCGGGCCCGTACCGCGTGATCGCGCGCAGGCCCGCCTCGACGAACTCGCGGCGACGCCGCTCGCGCTGGCCGGCCCACCGCGCGGCCCGGCCGTCGAGCGGGCGCGGCGTGTCCGTCGATGTCATCGCCCGGAGTGTACCGGCGGGCCGCTATGGCGTACGATGCCGTACCTCTTACTTTGGGTGCCAGCGTGTCACGGAGAGTGTCGATGAGGAACGCCGACGAGGAGCCGCCGGACGCCGTGCTGCTCGCCGCCCTCCGGGCCGGCGACCTCGACGCCGGCGGCGCCCTGTTCCGCCGGCACGCCGAGCCGCTGCGCCGGACCGCGGCCGCGTGGGCGAAGCAGCCCGCGGAGCGCGACGACCTGGTGGCCGAAACGTTCGCGCGCGTGCTCGCGGTCGTGTACGCGGGTGGCGGCCCGGTCGACGACCTGCGGCCGTACCTCGTCGTGACGCTGCGGAACCTGGTGTCGCGGTGGAGCCGGCAGCGCAGCCGGGTCGAGCTGTGCGAAACGGTTCCCGAGACGCCCTCGAGCGGCGCCGACGAGCTGGCCCTGCACCGGTCGAACGAGAAGCTCGTGTGGTCGGCGTACTGCACGCTGCCCGGCCGGTGGCGGACGGTGCTCTGGCGGACCGAGGCCGAAGGCGACACGCCGACGGAAGCGGCCCCGCTGCTGGGCCTGACGCCGAACAGCGTGTCGGCGCTGGCGATGCGGGCGCGGGAGGGGCTGCGCCAGGCGTACCTGCAGGTCCAGGTCCCCGACGCCGAGGAGCCGGTCTGCCGCGAACCGCGCCGGCGCATGGGCGCGTGGGTCCGGGGCGCACTGTCCCCGCGCCGGGCGAGCGCGGTCGCCGACCACGTCGCGGGCTGCGGCTCGTGCCGGACGGTGGCGTCGGGCCTGGACGAGGCGAACCGCGAACTGCCGGGTTCGGCCGCCCGCCTCACCGGCTGACCCCGCCGAGCGTAGTGAATGACTCATTCCTGTCACCTGGTGACAGGAATGAGTCATTCACGTCATCCGGGTCGGGGTTGCGCGAAGGTTGGCCCGACCCCGCTCCCCCGGGTTACCGTGAAGCCCGGCCCAGGAGGTGGCGGTGGACGACGAAGTCTGCGCGGTCCGGCCCGGCACCGACGTCGCCGGGCACGCCCGGCTGCTCGCGGGCATCCACGACGCCGTGCTGGCCGGGCGGGCGCCCCGGACCGCGCCGCGCCGGCTGGTCGAACGCTCGTGGCGGCGGGTCGCCGCGCAGGGCGTCGACCCCGACCGGCCGCCCGCGCCCGATCCCGTCGGGGCCGCCGAGGTCGAACGGCGGCGGACCGGCTGCCGGCTCGGCGAAGTCCTCCCCGAACTCCGCGGCGCGCTGACGTCGGTCGCCGAAGACGCGCACCACCTGATGGTCGTCGCCGACGCCGACGGCGTCGTCCTCTGGCGCGAGGGTGCCCGCGGCGTCCGGCACCGCGCCGACTCGCTCGGCTTCACCGAAGGCGCCACCTGGTCCGAACCCGCGATCGGCAGCAACGCGATCGGGACGGCGCTGGCCGAGGCCGCGCCGGTGCAGATGTTCGCCGCCGAGCACTTCGTGCGCTCCCACCACTCGTGGGCCTGCACCGCCTACCCCGTGCACGACCCGCGGACCGGCGAGCTGCTCGGCATCGTCGACGTCAGCGGCCCGGCCGAGACGGTCCACCCGATGACCGTTGCCCTGGTCGGGACGTCGGTGCGGCTGGCCGAGGCAGTCCTGCGCCACCGGCACGAGGCCCGGCTCGAAGGTCTCCGGCAGCTGTCCGGGCACGTCCTCGGAGGCGGGCCCGGGCTCGTCGTCGACGACCACGGCTGGGTCGCCGCGCAGAGCGGGGTCTTCGGGATCGACCGCGTCGCCGCGCCCCGCCACGGCGTTCCGGTGGCGGTCCGCGGCATCGGGGCGTGCGAGCCGGAGCCGGTGCCCGGCGGGTGGCTGCTGCGGCCGAGCCGCCGCGAAACCTTGCGGCTCACCCTCGAACTCGACCCGCCGCGCGCGATCGTCGAAGGCTCGGCGCGGTGGACGCACCCGCTCGGCCGGCGGCAGACGGACCTGCTGCGGCTGATCGCGACCGCGGGCCCGGCCGGGGTGTCCGCCGCGCAGCTGTCGGAGACGCTCTACGGCGACCGCACGCACGTGGTGACCGTCCGCGCCGAGCTGTCCCGGCTGCGCAAGCTGATCGGCGGCCTGCTGCTCGCGCGCCCGTACCGGATCGCCCCTGGCGTCGAGGTCGTACTGATGCAACCTCAGGGCAACCCTTACGCGGACCCGGTCCGCCGGGGTTGGCTTCCCTGAACGCGCCGCCGACGACGACGGTGCCCGAGACGGGGAGGTCCGCTCATGACCCAGACCCTCGAACCGGCCGCGGCCGTCGATGCCCGGCAGCGCGTCGAAGGCTGGCTCGCCGACTTCGAGGCCGCGCTCGCGGCCCGGGACGCCGACCGGGCCGCCGCCCTCTTCGCCACGACGTCGTTCTGGCGCGACCTGATCGCGTTCACCTGGAACCTCAAGACGGTCGAAAACCGCGACGGCGTCAAGGACCTGCTGCTCGCGACCATGGACACCGCCGACGCGAGTGGCTTCCACACCACCGAAGAGCCGACCGAGGCCGACGGCGTCGTCGAGGCGTGGATCGGCTTCGAGACCGCCGCCGGACGCGGCCGCGGGCACCTGCGGCTCACCGACGAAGGCGCGTTCACCTTCCTCACGACGTTGCACGAGCTGAAGGGCCACGAAGAGCCGCTCGGCGCCACCCGGCCGAAGGGGGCCGAGCACGGCGTCAACCGCGACCGCGTCACCTGGTCCGAAGCGCGGCAGGCGGAGGCCGACGAACTGGGCACGACGCGGCAGCCGTACGTCGTCGTCATCGGCGGCGGGCAGGGCGGCATCGCGCTGGGTGCCCGGCTGCGCCAGCTCGGCGTGGACCACGTCGTCGTCGACCGCTACGCGCGGCCGGGTGACCAGTGGCGCAGCCGGTACAAGTCGCTCTGCCTGCACGACCCCGTCTGGTACGACCACCTGCCCTACCTCGACTTCCCGCGCACCTGGCCCGTCTTCGCGCCGAAGGACAAAATCGCCGACTGGCTCGAGATGTACACGAAGGTCATGGAGGTGAACTACTGGTCGTCGACGACCTGCAAGAGCGCCTCCTACGACGAAGAAGCGAAGGAGTGGACGGTCGTCCTCGACCGCGACGGCGAAGAAGTCCTCCTCAAGCCGAAGCAACTGGTGCTCGCGACCGGCATGTCGGGCAAGCCGAACGTTCCCGTCCTGCCCGGGCAAGATCGCTTCCGCGGCGAGCAGCACCACAGCTCCCAGCACCCCGGGCCGGACGCCTACCGCGGCAAGAAAGCCGTGATCGTCGGGTCCAACAACTCCGCGTTCGACATCTGCGGCGCGCTGTGGGAAGCCGGCGCCGACGTGACGATGATCCAGCGCAGCTCGACGCACATCGTGAAGTCGGACTCGCTGATGGACCTCGGCCTGGGCGACCTCTACTCGGAACGCGCGCTGGCCGCCGGGATGACGACGCAGAAGGCGGACCTGACCTTCGCCTCGCTCCCCTACCGGATCATGCACACCTTCCAGCAGCCGGTCTACGCGGCGATCAAGGAGCGCGACCAGGAGTTCTACGACCGCCTCGAAGCCGCGGGCTTCCGGCACGACTGGGGCGACGACGACTCCGGCCTGTTCATGAAGTACCTGCGGCGCGGCTCGGGCTACTACATCGACGTCGGCGCGGCGGACCTGGTGGCCAACGGCGACGTCAAGCTCGCGCACGGCCAGGTCGTCGAGCTGACGGAGAACTCCGTGAAGCTCGAAGACGGCACCGAGCTGGAGGCGGACCTCGTCGTCTACGCGACGGGCTACGGCTCGATGAACGGCTGGGCGGCGGACCTGATCAGCCAGGAGGTCGCGGACAAGGTCGGCAAGGTGTGGGGCCTCGGGTCCGACACGACGAAGGACCCGGGCCCGTGGGAGGGCGAGCAGCGGAACATGTGGAAGCCCACCCAGCAGGAAGGGCTCTGGTTCCACGGCGGGAACCTGCACCAGTCCCGGCACTACTCGCTCTACCTGGCTCTGCAGCTGAAGGCCCGCGCGGAGGGCATCCCGACGCCGGTCTACGGGCTGCAGGAACGGCACCACCTCGCCTGACGCCCGGCCCGGGGGTCGTGAGTGGGAAACAGGGTTAGAACACTGTTTCCCACTCACGACCGCCTGGGCCGAGCCAGCCTGCCGGGTCGCCGAAGAGCAGGGCGGTCCCGTGGGCGCGCTTGAAGTACAGGTGCGCGTCGTGTTCCCAGGTGATCGCGATGCCGCCGTGCAGCTGGATCATCTCCGCCGCCGCGTGGGAAAACGCCTCGCTGCACACGACTTTCGCGGTCGTCACGGCTTCGGCGTCACCGTCCACCAGCGCCGCGTAGAGCGCCGAGCGAGCCGCTTCGACGTGGACGTGCACGTCGGCCATCCGATGCTTCAGCGCCTGGAACGACCCGATCGCCCGGCCGAACTGACGGCGTTGTTTCGTGTACTCCACCGTCAGTTCCAGCGCACGGGCCGCCGCGCCGACCTGTTCGGCGGCGACGGCGACCACCGCCGTGTTCTGCAGCTTCGGCAGGTGCTGCTCGAACCCGTCGGCGTCCAAGCGTCGCGCCGGAGTCGACGCGAACTCCACGACCGCCAACCGCCGGGTCGGGTCGAGGGTGGTGACGCGCTCCCGGTGGACGCCGTCGAGCGGCACCTCGAACAGGCCGACGCCGTCGGCCGTGCGGGCCACGGCGAGCAGGACGTCCGCGAGGTCGCCGTCGAGGACGTAGTGGGCGCGGCCGTCGAGCCCGGTGCCGGACGCGGTCAAGCCCGGCGACCAGTCTTCGTCGGACCAGGCCAGCGCGGCCAGGGTGGTGCCCGCGGCGATGCCCGGCAGCAGCCGTTCGCACGCTTCGTCGTTCCCGGTGCGCAGCAACGCTTCGCCGCACAGAACGGCGGAGCCGAGCATCGGGGCCGGGGTGAGCCTGCGGCCCAGTTCCTCCAAGACCACGCAGACCTCGGCCAGGCCGGCGCCCGCCCCGCCGTAGTGCTCGGGGATCGCGAGGGCGGCGACGCCGATCTGCTCGCACAGCGTCGACCAGAGCTTGTCGTCGTACCCGAGCGGTGACTCCATCGCCGCCCGGACCGCCTCCGGTCCCGACCGGCGGGTCAGCAGCGATCGCACCGCGTCCCGCAGGGCCTGGGCTTCCTCGGTGTCCAGGGGATCGGTCATCGCAGCGCCGCCAGGACGCGCGCGCGGTGGAACGACCCGGTTCCCCAGGCTCCGGCCAGGGCGCGCACCTTCGTCAGCCGCAGGCCGAGGTCGTGTTCGGCGGTGTAGCCGATGGCGCCGTGCACCTGGAGGGCCGTGCGTGCGGCGAGGTAGGCGGCATCGCCCGCCATCACCTTCGCCGCGGAGACGTCGCGGGCGAAGGTGTCCCCGGCGACGGCCGCGCCGTACAGGAGCGGCCGGGCGAGTTCGAGCTGCGTCACGACGTCGGCCAGCAGGTGCTTGACCGCTTGGTACTCGCCGATCGCCCGGCCGTACTGGCTGCGCTGCTTGGCGTAGGCGACCGAAGCGTCGAGAAGCCACTGGCCCGCGCCGAGCAGCTGCGCGGACACGGCCAGGACGCCCCGGTCGAACGCGATCGGATCGGCGGCGGTCGGGCGTGTGGTCCCGGTGATCCGGAACAGCCGCCGGGCCGGATCGATCGACGGGACGAGGTCGATCCCGACGTCGGTGACTTCGCCCTCGTTGAGGTCGAGGAGCACTCCGGCGACGTCGGCGTCCAGGGCGAGCGGCACTTCCGGCGGCGCGACGACCGTGGCGAGGAGTTCGCCTCCGGCCAGCGCGGCGAGCTGGTCGCCGGTCAGCACCGCGGGGGCCGCGGCGGCCGTTTCGACCAAAGGGCCGGGCACGGCGTGGTACCCGAGGGCTTCGAAGGCGACGACGAGGTCGACCGGGGAACCGCCGAGCCCGCCGTGGTCCTCGTCGACGAGCAACGCGGGGACGCCGAGGTCGGCGAGGGCGCGCAGCAGTTTCAGGCCGCGCTCGGGCGAACCCGCGGCCCAGGCCCGCGCGACGGCGGCGGTGTCCGCGCCGCCCAGCAGGTCGTGCAGCGACGCGGAGAACTGGCGCTGCTCCGGCGACAGCTGGAACTTCATCGGCGCGCCTCCCGCGGCAGTTTCAGCAGCCGTTCCGCGATCGTGTTGCGCTGGATCTGGTCGGTGCCGCCGTAGATGGGTCCGGCGAGGGAGAACAAGTAGCCGTCCACCCAGTCCCGGGCGGTCTCCGCGGCCGGGCCGAGCACGTCCAGGGCCGTCTCGTGCAGCTCGACGTCCAGGTGCGACCAGAACAGCTTGTTCACGCTGGACTCCGGGCCCAGCTCGCCACCGTCGGCGAGCCGGCTCACCGTGCCGAACGTGTAGAGCTGGTAGGCGCGGGCGCCGATCCAGGCGTCGGCGACCCGGTCCTGTGTGGATGGTGGCGAGTCCTGCGAGCGCCAGAGGTCGACGAGCCGGTCGGCCGCGGCGAGGAACCGGCCCGGGCTGCGCAGGGACAGGCCGCGTTCGTTGTTGGCGGTCGTCATCGCGACCCGCCAGCCCTGCCCCACCTCCCCGATCACGTCCTCGTCGGGCACGAACACGGCGTCGAAGAAGATCTCCGCGAACCCGGGCTCGCCGTCCAGCTGCGGGATCGGCCGGACCGTCACGCCGTCGGCGCGCAGGTCGGCCATGAAGTACGTCAGCCCGTGATGGCGCTGTGCCGAGGGGTCGGTGCGGAACAGCCCGAACGCGCGATCCGCGAAGGCCGCTCGCGAACTCCACGTCTTCTGCCCCGAAAGCAGCCAGCCGCCGTCGGTGCGCACGGCCGTGCTGCGCAACGCCGCGATGTCGCTGCCCGCTTCGGGTTCCGACCACGCCTGCGCCCACACTTCGTCGCCGCGGGCCATCGCGGGCAGGATCCGGTCCCGCTGCTCCGGCGTGCCGTGCGCGAACAGTGTCGGGCCCAGCATGAAGATCCCGTTCTGGCCCACCCGGCCCGGCGCGCCGGACGCGTAGTACTCCTCCTCGAACAGCAGCCACTGCAGCATCGACGCGTCCCGGCCGTGGTACTCGCGCGGCCACGACACGACTGACCACCGCGCTTCGGCGAGTTCGGCTTCCCACTCGCGGTGCGCCGCGAAGCCTTCGGCCGTGTCCATCGACGGCAACGCCCGGACGTGCTCACGCAGCCACGCGCGCGCTTCGTCGCGGAAGGCCGCGGACGCCTCGTCGATGTCGAGGTCCATCAAGCCCCCTTGTTCGCGTCGCGCATGGACCGCGCGGACTGCCCGCCGAGCGAGTCTTCCGACGTCTCTGCGTTGTGGGCGTGCGCGAGATGATGCAGCCCGAACACGGAGTCCATCCCGGACCGCAGGCCCATCAGGTCTTCGGCCTGGTTGACGGCCTTCTTCGCCAGCGCGAGGCCGAACTGCGGCATCGCACCGATCTTCTCCGCCAGCTCCAGCGTGCGCTGTTCCAGCTCCGCGCGGGGGACGATCCGGGTGATCATCCCCCATTCCTTGGCCTGCTGGACGGTGAAGCGCTCGCCGGTGAACAGGACCTCCTTCGCGGCTCGCGGGCCCAGCACCCACGGGTGCGCGAAGTACTCGACGCCCGGGATGCCCATGCGCACCACCGGGTCGGCGAAGAACGCGTCGTCGGCCGCCACGATCAGGTCGCACACCCAGGCCAGCATCAGCCCGCCCGCGATGCAGGCGCCCTGCACGCTCGCGATCATCGGCTTCGGGATCTCCCGCCAGCGCCGGCACATGCCCAGGTAGACCTCGGACTCGCGGGCGAAGCGCTGGTCGCCGCCGGCGCGGTCGGTGTGGTCCCACCACAGCACCGCGCGGCGGTCGAACGACTGGTCCACGTCCCGGCCCGGGGTGCCGATGTCGTGCCCGGCGGAGAAGTGCTTGCCCTCCCCCGCCAGCACGATCACCTTGACCTCGGCGTCGTTCACCGCGCGGGCGAAGGCGTCGTCGAGGGCGTAGGTCATCGCCGAGTTCTGGGCGTTGCGGTAGTCGGGCCGGTTCATGGTGACCACGGCGACCGGCCCGCGGCGCTCGTAGCGGACGACGTCTTCACTCATTGCGTTTCCTCACTGAGCAGCCGCTTCAGCACCTTGCCGGAAGCGTTGCGGGGCAGCGCGTCCAGGAACGCGACCGACCGCGGGGTCTTGTAGTTGGCGAGGCGCTCGCGGCAGAACGCGAGCACGGCGTCTTCGGTCAGGCCGGCGCCGACGACGAAGGCCTTGCCGACCTCGCCGAGCCGCTCGTCCGGCACGCCGATCACGGCGGCGTCGCGGACGCCGGCCAGCTCGGTCAGGGCGTGCTCGACCTCGGCCGGGTAGACGTTGAAGCCGCCGCAGATGTACATGTCCTTGAGCCGGCCGGTGAGCGTGAGGTTGCCTTCCTCGTCGAGCTCGCCGACGTCGCCGGTGTGCAGCCAGCCCTGCTCGTCGACGGCCTTCGCGGTGGCCTCGGGGTCGTCGAGGTAGCCGAGCATCACGTTCGGCCCGCGGACCACCACCTCGCCGGGCGAGCCCTGGATCGCGACCTCGAACCCGGCGGTCGCGCGGCCGGACGTCTTCGCGACGAGCTCCGCGTCGTCACCCGGGCGGCACATGGTCACCACGACGGCCTCGGTGAGGCCGTACGCCGTCAGGACGATGTCGAAGCCCAGCTCGGACCGCATTCGCCGGACGAGCGACGCCGGGACGTCGGCGGCGCCGGTGACCGCGAGCCGCAGCGAGGACAGGTCGCCGCGTTCGGGCTCGTGCAGCAGGGACTGGAAGATCGTGGGCGCGCCCGGCAGCACCGAGATCCGCTCCCGGTCGATCAGGTCGAGCGCGGCGCGCACGTCGAACACGGCCTGCGGGACGATCGTCGCGCCGGTCAGCAGGCCCACGACGATCCCGGCCTTGTAGCCGAAGCTGTGGAAGAACGGGTTGATCACCAGGTACCGGTCGTCGGCGGTGACCCGGCCGCAGTCCGCCCAGGCGGCGGCGACACCGACGACCTGGCGGTGCGCCGACAGCACGCCCTTCGAGCGGCCGGTCGTGCCCGAGGTGAAGAGGATGTCGCTCACGTCGTCCGGCCGGACCGCGTCCGCGCGCGCCTCGACGTCGGCCACCGGCACGCCGTCCGCCAGCGCGAGGAACTCGTCCCAGCCGAGCGCGTCCCCGACCGGCCGGGGCGGTTGCTCCAGGGCGACCCGGACGACCGTGCCGAGGTCGGGCAGGTCCGCGCCGGTCGCGACGATCGCGGCGTGCCGGTCGGTGCCGAGGAAGTCCGCCGCCACGACCAGGGCCTTCGCCCGGCTGCGGACCAGCAGGTCGACGGTCTCGGCGGCGGTGAACCGGGTGTTGACCGGCACCAGGGTCGCGCCCGCGTAGAGCGCGCCCAGCGCCGTGAGCACCCAGTGGTGGGTGTTCGGGAGGGTGATGGCGACCCGGTCGCCGGGCTGGACACCGCTCGCGGCGAACGCCCGCGCGACCGACTGAACACGTTCCAGAAGATCGTCGAAACCGAGCCGGAGCGCGCCGTCGACCAGTGCCTCCGCCGAACCGAACTTCGCGGCGGCATCGCGGACGACGGCCGGGATCGTGGTCTGTCCCACCACACCCTCCTCTGGACCGACAAACTAGAACGTGTTCTCATTACCCTAGGTCCGGACCGGCCCGGCAGCAAGGAGGCGAGCGTGGAACCGACGCGATTCCGCCGCGAGGTCGCGGGCTGGCTCGCGGACAACCTGACCGGCGAGTTCGCCGAGCTGCGGGGCCTCGGTGGCCCGGGACGCGAGCACGAGGCGTTCGACCTGCGGCTGGCCTGGGAGCGCCACCTCGCCGCGGCGGGCTGGACCTGCGTCGGCTGGCCGGTCGAGCACGGCGGCCGCGGCCTGTCCCTCGACGAGCAGGTCGCCTTCCACGAGGAGTACGCGGCTTCGGGGGCGCCCGCGCGCGTCAACCACATCGGCGAGCAGCTGCTCGGCCCGACGCTCATCGCGTTCGGCACGCCCGAGCAGCGGAAGCGGTTCCTGCCGAAGATCGTCGCCGTCGAAGAGCTGTGGTGCCAGGGCTACTCCGAGCCCGGTGCCGGGTCCGACCTGGCTGCCGTCTCGACGTCGGCCGTCCGGCGCGACGGCGACTGGGTGGTCAACGGCCAGAAGATCTGGACGTCGCTGGCGCACGTGGCCGACTGGTGCTTCGTCGTGGCCCGCACCGAACCGGGGTCGCAACGCCACCACGGCCTGTCCTACCTGCTGGTGCCGCTGCGCCAGGAGGGCGTCACCGTGCGGCCGATCCAGCAGCTGACCGGCACGTCCGAGTTCAACGAAGTCTTCTTCGACGACGCCCGCACGTCCGCCGGGATGGTCGTCGGCGAACCCGGCGACGGCTGGAAGATCGCCATGGCCACCCTCGGCTTCGAACGCGGCGTCTCCACGCTCGGCCAGCAGATCGGCTTCCGCCGCGAGCTCGACGACATCGTCGCCGACGCGAAGCGGACCGGCACCTACGACGACCCGCTGCTGCGCACGGACCTCGCGCGCGCCCGGATCGGCCTGCGGGTCCTGCGCGCGCACGCGTTGCGGACCCTCGGACGCCCGGCCGGGCCGGAGGTCGCCGTCGGGAAGCTGCTGTGGGCGCAGTGGCACCGCGGGCTCGGTGAGCTGGCGATGCGGGCCCGCGGGGCGCGTTCGCTGGTCGCCGCCGGTGCCGAGCTGGACGATGCCCAGCGGCTCTACCTGTTCACCCGCGCGGACACGATCTACGGCGGTTCGGACGAGATCGAGCGGAACATCATCGCCGAGCGCGTGCTCGGCCTGCCGAGGGAGGCACGCCCGTGATCCCGCAGACAGTGTCTTTGAAAAACGTACCCGGCCACGAGCTGCTGGCCGGCAAGGTCGTCGTGGTCACCGCCGCGGCCGGCACCGGCATCGGCTCGGCCGTGGCCCGCCGGTGCCTGGAAGAGGGCGCCAGCGTCGTCATCTCCGACTGGCACGAACGGCGGCTCGGCGAAAAGGCGGCCGAGCTGGCTTCGCTCGGCAAGGTGCACGCGATTCCCTGCGACGTCACGGCCGAGGACCAGGTCCAGGCACTGATCGATGGCGCGGTGGACCACTTCGGACAGATCGACGTCATGGTGAACAACGCCGGGCTGGGCGGCACGAAGTCCGTGCTGGACATGGCCGACGACGAGTGGTCCCGCGTTCTCGACATCACGCTCACCGGGACGTTCCGGTGCACGCGCGCGGCGTTGCGGCAGTTCGTCGCCCAGGGCGGCGGCGGGGCGATCGTCAACAACGCGTCGGTGATCGGCTGGCGCGCCCAAGCCGGGCAGGCGCACTACGCCGCCGCGAAAGCCGGGGTGATGGCGCTGACGCGGTGTTCGGCCCTCGACGCCGCCGAGCACGGCGTCCGGATCAACGCCGTCGCGCCGAGCCTGGCCATGCATCCCTTCCTCGCCAAGGTGACCAGCGACGAACTCCTCGAAGACCTCACGAAGCGGGAGGCGTTCGGCCGCGCCGCCGAACCGTGGGAGGTCGCCAACGTCATGGTCTTCCTCGCCAGCGACTACGCGAGCTACCTCACCGGCGAAGTCGTCTCCGTCAGCAGCCAGCACCCCTAGGAGCTCCCGTGCCCGAAGCCTTCCTCCTCGACGCGGTCCGCACCCCGGTCGGCCGGCGCGGCGGCGCGCTGTCCGGGTGGCACTCCGCCGACCTCGGGGCGCACGTCATCCGGGCGGTCGTCGAGCGCGCGGGCGTCGACCCGGACCTCGTCGACGACGTCATCCTGGGCTGCACGGACACCCTGGGCCCGCAGTCGGGCAACATCGCGCGCACGGCGTGGCTAGCGGCAGGCTTCCCGGACCACGTGCCCGGCGTGACCATCGACCGGCAGTGCGGGTCGAGCCAGCAGGCCGTGCACTTCGCCGCGCAGGCCGTGCTATCGGGGACGCAGGACCTGGTGCTGGCCGGCGGCGTGCAGAACATGAGCCGCATCCCGATCAGCGCGGCGATGCTGGCCGGGCGCGAATACGGCTTCGACGACCCGTTCTCCGGCTCGAAGGGCTGGCAGGAGCGCTACGGCAGTGTCGAGGTGTCGCAGTTCCGCAGCGCCGACATGATCGCCGAGCACTGGGACATCAGCCGCTCCGCGATGGAGGAATACGCGCTGCGCAGCCATCAGCGGGCGCTCGCGGCCATCGACGAAGGACGCTTCGACGCCGAGATCGCGCCGGTCGACGGCTTCCGGCAGGACGAAGGCCCGCGCCGGGACACGTCGCTGGAGCGGATGCGCGGCCTGAAGCCGCTGTCTCCGGAATCACGCCTCACGGCGGCGGTGGCCAGCCAGATCTCCGACGGCGCGAGCGCGGCCCTCGTCGCGTCGGAGGCGTTCGTGAAGGAGCACGGCCTGACGCCCCGGGCCCGCATCCACCACCTGTCGGTCCGCGCGGCCGACCCGGTGTGGATGCTGACCGGCCCGATCCCGGCGACGTCGCACGCGCTCCGCAAGACCGGGCTCGCGATCGACGACATCGACCTGTTCGAGGTCAACGAGGCGTTCGCGAGCGTGGTGCTCGCGTGGCTGGACGAAACGGGCGCGGACCCCGAGCGGGTGAACGTCAACGGCGGCGGCATCGCCCTCGGCCACCCCATCGGGGCGACCGGGACGAAGCTGCTCGCGACGCTCCTGCACGAGCTGGAGCGCCGCGGCGGCCGCTACGGCCTGCAGACGATGTGCGAAGGCGGCGGCACCGCCAACGTCACCATCATCGAACGCCTGTAAGTGGTCTGCCGCGGCTTGTCGTGAGTGAGAAACAGGTTAGAACCCTGTTTCTCACTCACGACAACTTGCACCGAGACTCAGCCCAGGGCGCGCAGCTTCGGCAGGACGTCCTCGGAGAACTGGCTCAAGAACCGCTCCTGGCCGTGGCCCGGGCCGTGGAAGACGAGGTGGTTGAGCCCCGCGTCCAGGTACGGCTTGATCTGCGCCACGGCCTCGTCCGGGTCGGACGCCACGATCCAGCGCTTGGCGACCTGCTCGATCGGCAGCTCGTCGGCCAGCCGCTCCATCTCGTCGGCCGACGTGACGCTGTGCTTCTGCTCCGCCGACAGCGACAGCGGCGCCCAGAACCGGGTGTTCTCCAGCGCCTTCTCGTGGTCGCGGTCGTAGGACATCTTGATCTCGATGGTCCGGTCGACGTCGTCGACGGTCTTCCCGGCCGCCTCGGCACCTTCCTTGACCGCGGGCATCAGCTTCTCGGTGTAGAGGTCCATGCCCTTGCCCGAGGTGCAGATGAAGCCGTCACCGGACCGGCCGGCGTACTTGGCCACCACCGGGCCGCCCGCGGCGATGTACACCGGCACCGGCTGCTCCGGCCGGTCGTAGATGCGGGCGTCGACCAGCTTGTAGTACTCGCCGTCGAAGTTCACGTTGTCGCTGGTCCACAGCTCGCGGATCAGCTTGACCGACTCCCGCAGCCGGGCGAAGCGCTCCTTGAACTCCGGCCACTCACGCCCCGACACGGCGATCTCGTTCAGCGCCTCGCCGGACCCCACGCCGAGGATCACGCGACCGTTCGACAGCAGCGACATCGTCGCGAACGCCTGGGCGATCACCGCCGGGTTGTACCGGAACGTCGGGGTCAGCACGCTCGTGCCGATCTGCACCCGCTTCGTGCGCTCGGCCACCGCCGGCATCCACGCCAGCGCCCACGGCGCGTGCCCGCCCTCGTGCCGCCACGGCAGGAAGTGATCCGACACCCAGACCGAGTCGAGGCCGACCTCTTCGGCACGCACCGCGTACTCGACCAGGTCCCGCGGTCCGAACTGCTCCGCCGACGCCTTGTATCCGACCTTGAGCGCCACGCTCATCCTCCCGTTTCCCGGCCGAGTCGCCGCAGGATCTCACCTGCCTCGGCCACTGTGCCCTCGACGATCCCGGCCACCGTGGGCAGGTCGTGGATCATGCCCACCACCTGTCCCGACGCTAGCACTCCCGCGTCCGTCCGGCCCTCGACCAGCCCCGCCCGCAACAGCATCGGGGTGTTGGCCGCCATGACCAGCTGACTCCAGGTCAGATCGTTGCCGTGCTTCATCGCAAGGCCTTCTTTGACCATCGCAACCGGGGACAGTCCGGTGATATTCCGGAAGCGGAGAGCGTTCCTCGCGGCCTGCGCCAGGCCGCGCAGCCGGCCGGTGCGCTCGAGCTTCTCGACGAGGTCGGTGCGCAGCACGCGATGCGGCAGGCCGTCGACCCGCCGGGTGACGACCGTCCCGGTGAGACCCTGCTCGAGGTAGACGCGCTTGACGTCGTCGGGGACCGTGCTCTCCTTGCTCAGCAGGAACCGGGTGCCCATCGCCACGCCCGCCGCGCCGTACGCGAGGGCCGCGGCGAGCCCGCGTCCGTCGAAGAAGCCGCCGGCGGCGACGACCGGGATGTCGACGGCGTCCAGCACCGACGGCAGCAGCAGGGTGGTCGCCACTCCCCCGGTGTGCCCGCCGCCTTCGCCGCCCTGGACGATGACGGCGTCGGCGCCCCACGCGGCGACTTTCTCGGCGTGGCGCGCGGCGCCGATCGACGGGATCACGACGATCCCGTGGTCACGCAGCTTGGCGATCATCTCCTTGCGCGGCGCGAGCGCGAACGACGCCACCTTGACGCCCTCGCGGATCAGCAGGTCGACGCGGTCGCCGGCGTCGGCCGCATCGGCGCGCAGGTTCACGCCGAACGGTTTCTCCGTGCGCTTCTTGACCTCCTCGATCGCGGCTTCCAGTTCGAGGTAGGTCATGGTGGCCGACGCCAGGATGCCGAGCGCGCCCGCTTCGGCCGTCGCCGAGACGAGCCGCGGCCCGGCGACCCAGCCCATCCCGGTCTGCACGACCGGGTGCTCGACGCCGACGAGCTCCGTCAGAGCCGTCTTCACGCCGGGACTTCCTTGTCGCGCAGGCTCTTCGGGTCCACGACCTCGCGGATGAGCCGCAGCTCTTCGTCCGCCGGCTCGCGGCTGGTCACCACGCTGCCGAAGTCGATCTCGAACGTGGTCGCCGCCGCGACCTCGTCGCGCGTGACGCCGGGGTGCAGCGACACCGCCCGCATCGAGTGGTCGGGCGTGGCGAAGTCGAAGACGCCGAGGTTCGTGACGACCCGGTGGACGTCGTGGAACTTCTCGGCCGACGGGCCCGCCTTCGCCGCGTTGTCGTAGCCCACGCCGGAAACGACGTCCACGGTGTCCACGAAGACCCTCGAGGAATGCCGCGGCACCCAGTAGCTGGTGCGGTGGTTGACGGTGTTGCCCGGCGCGCCCCGCACGCCCAGCAGCTGCTTCTTCGGCCGGGCGTGGTCGCCGATGGCGGAGATGTTCTGGTTGCCGTACCGGTCGATCTGGTTGGCGCCCATGACGACGTGCCGCCGCCCGTGCGGGACGATCGTGTCGAGCATCTTCCGGAACGGCTGCCAGCCCTCGACGACACCGTCGGTGGTGACCAGGTACGCCTCGCCGTCCGACATCAGCAGGTCCGGCTCGAACGTCAGCCGCGCGAGCTTCGCCCCGAGCTGCGGGACCAGGCCCATCGGGCTGACGACGATCTCGCCGTCGCCGCGGAACAGCTCGGCCACCGCCACGACGGCGATCTCGGCCCGGGTCGCACTCATGCCGCCTCCGCCTCGAACTTGTCCACTTCGGACAGATAGCTGCGCTCGTCGCCGGAGAGGAACCGGTCCGCGAACCCCGGCCACGCGTCGGGATCCTTGGCGCAGGCGGCGTAGTGGCGCTGGAACCGTTCGTCGCGGCCGTAGTCCGGCACGGCCGTGGTGAAGTGCGCGCCGCGCGGCGCCTCGACGACGCCGTCGACCGCGCCGCGGTTGAGCAGCAGCGACTGCACCGGCCCGCCCGCCAGCAAGTCCGGTGTCTCGACGACTTTTTCGACCGATACGAACCTCTTCGAAGCGGCTAGGCAGAACAGGTCGTCGAAGTACGGGTCCGGGCCGAGGTACTGGGCGTTGCCGCGGGCGTCGGCGCGGTTGAGGTGCACGAGCGCGACGTCGAGGTGCTGCGCCGGGACCGCGACGAGCTCCTCGCCGTCGGCGTACGGCGACCGCACGGTCCGCAGGTCCGGGTTCGCCCGCATCACCTCCGAGCCGAGCCCGGCGCGCATCGGGAGGAACGGGAGCCGTTGCGCCGCCGCGGAAAGCGCCGCGCCGAACATGCCCTCGTCGTACTCGGTGACGGCGATCGCGCCGGTTTCGCGGGCACGGCCGAACCACGGGTCGAACGGGATCGAGTCGAGCGTGACGAACCCGAACACCACGCGTTTCACCTTGCCGGCCGCGCAGAGCAGGCCGACGTCGGGGCCGCCGTAGGAAACGACGGTGAGGTCCTTGACCGGGGTGCGGAGGATCGCGCGGACCAGCGCCATCGGCTTGCGCCGGGAGCCCCAGCCGCCGATGCCGATCGTCATCCCGTCGCGGAGCTCCGCCGCGACGGCGTCGGCGGTCGTGCGCTTATCGGCCATTCAAGAACTCCTCGCGGGCTTCGTCGGAGGCGCCGAGCAGGTTGAGCTCGAAGGTGAAGCCCTGCTCGAACCGGTAGCTGCGGTGCACCTGCTGGGTGTCGATGCCGTTCAGGGCCTCTTTCGCCGCCCGGATGACCCGCGGGTCCTTCTTCGCGATGTCGCGGGCGACGGCGAGCGCGGCGTCGTCCAGCTCGGCGCGGGGCACGACCTCGTAGACCGAGCCGTGCGTGTGCAGCTCGGCGGCGGTGATGGTGCGGGCGGTGAAGTAGAGGGTGCGCATCAGGTGCTGCGGGACGAGCCGGGCCAGGTGGGTCGCGGCGCCGAGCGCGCCCCGTTCGACCTCGGGGACGCCGAAGGTGGCGTCGTCGGAGGCGATCACGACGTCGGCGTTGCCGACCAGGCCGATGCCGCCGCCGAGGCAGAAGCCGTGCACCGCGGCGACGACCGGCACCGCGCAGTCGTAGACCGCGCCGAAAGCCGCGTGGCAGCCCCGGTTCGCACCGACCAGCGCGTCGTACCCCGCGCTGCGCTGGATCTCCTTGATGTCGACGCCGGCGTTGAAGCCCCGCCCTTCCGCGCGGAGCACGACGACGTGGACGTCCTGGTCTTCACCGGCCTTCTTCAGCGCGTCGGCCAGGTCGAACCAGCCCTGCACGGGCAGCGCGTTCACCGGCGGGAAGTCGACCGTGACGACCTCGACGTGGCCGTCGCGCTTGGTGAGGATGCCCATCAGCTCGCTCCGTAGACAGGTTCGGGCTCGGGCGCGCGCTCGAGCAGATCCTTCACCACCGGGCCGAGCTCGGCCGGGTCCCACCGGTCACCCTTGTCCACGGCCGGGCCGTGCCGCCACGACTGCGCGAGCGACACCTTTCCGCCCTCGACCTCGAAGACGCGGCCGGTGACGTGCGCGGACTCTTCGCTGCCGAGCCAGACGACCAGTGGCGAGACGTTTTCCGGGGCCATCGCGTCGAACCCCTCGTCGGGACGCGCCATCGACGCGAACACCGCCTCGGTCATCCGGGTCCGCGCGGCCGGCGCGATCGCGTTGACGGTGATGCCGTAGCGGGCGAGTTCGGCGGCCGCGACGACGGTCAGGCCGGCGATACCCGCCTTCGCCGCGGAGTAGTTGCCCTGGCCGACGCTCCCCAGCAGCCCGGCGCCCGAACTGGTGTTGATGACGCGCGCGCTCGGCGTCCGCCCGGCTTTGGCTTCGGCGCGCCAATGCTCGGCGGCGTGCCGCAACGGCGCGAAATGTCCCTTCAGGTGCACGCGGACCACCGCGTCCCACTCGTCCTCGTCGAGGTTGACCAGCATCCGGTCCCGGACGAACCCCGCGTTGTTGACCAGCACGTCCAGGCGGCCGAAGTTCGCCAGCGCCGTCCCGATCAAGTCCCTCGCCCCGGCCCAGTCGGCGACATCGGAGGTGTTCGCCACCGCCTTTCCGCCCAGCGCCTCGATCTCGGCGACGACTCCGGCGGTCGCGTCCCCGTCCACGTCGTTCACCACCACCGGCGCGCCCTCGGCGGCGAAGGCGAGCGCGTGGGCCCGCCCGATGCCGCGACCGGCGCCGGTCACCACGACCACGCGGTCCTGGCACAACCTGCTCACGAATCCTCCCGTTGGTTGACGTCGGCCGCGGCGAGGAACGCCGGGACCTCACCCCCGCCGTGGACGCGCAGGGTCGCGCCGGAGACGTAGGCAGCCAGGCCGGAGGCGAGGAACGCGGCGCACGCGCCCACCTCCTCGGGCTCGGCGAGCCGGCCCAGCGGCACGGTCTTGCCGACCGCTTCGATCGCGGCCTCGCTGCCGTAGTGCAGGTGGGACTGCTCGGTGCGGACCATGCCGACGTCGAGCGCGTTGACCCGCACCTTGGGCGCCCACTCGACGGCGAGGCTGGCGGTGAGGTTGTCGAGCCCGGCCTTCGCGGCGCCGTAAGCCGCGGTTCCCGGGGACGCGCGAGTGCCGCTGACGCTGGAGATCATCACGATGGAGCCCCCGCTGTCCTGGCGCTGCATGACGGCGTTGGCCCGCTGGGAGACCAGCAGCGGGGCCAGCAGGTTCAACTGGACGATCTTGTCGTGCAGCCGCGGCGACGCGTCCGCCGCGGGCGAGTAGGGGGCGCCGCCGGCGTTGTTCACGACGACGTCCAAGCGGCCGTGCTTCGCGACGATTCCGTCGATCAGGGCCGCGACCTGGGCTTCGTCACGGACATCGCACTGGACGAACTCGGCCTTCGTGGCGGTCTCGCGCCGGGCGCAGGTGACGACGTGGGCGCCGTGGGCGAGGAACACGTCGCTGATGCCCCGGCCCACGCCGCGGACGCCGCCGGTGACGAGCACGACGGCACCGGCCAGGCCCAGATCGGTCTTCACATCACAAAACTAGAACACGTTCCAACTTTGGGCAAGGTCGGCCGAGGTGCGCGAGGGACGGCGACGTGAGTTCGAACTAGAACTCATTATGGGATCATGGGCGCGTACCCGGGCATTCGAACCCGCGGTCCGGGCGGTGGCCGCTCGCACCGCCGGATTCCGCGAACTGGTTGCCGAAGCTCTGCGGCGACGGCCTGACCGGCTTCATGTCACCGGCGATGCCGGACGCGGCTTGGGTCATCAACGCGATGTACGAGCACGAGCGAGGGCCGGCGGACACGACCTACCACGAGTACCGCCAGGCACGCCTGGCCGTGGGCAGCATCCAGCCGATCGCCGCGTACCTCGGCCTCGAAGCGACGAGCATGACCACCGGCGGCGGGCTGGGCCGCGCCGAGCACCCGGGTCCCAGGTGGCGTCGGCTGCGCTGGACGGAACTCGCGGAGCGCACCGGCGACCCCGTCGTCCCCGAAGGGCTCCTGCCCTGCCACCGGTGTTTCCCTCGGCCAAGAGAGCCGGCAGCCGGCCGCTCGGCATCATCCCGCCCACCGAGGGAAGCCTCGACCGGGAAACGTGGACGCGGCTGATCGGCGTCCTGACCGACCACAGTCACGCCGGCCCCGCGACCCCCTGCCTGGCCTACTACAGCCCGGCGACGCTCGGGCTCCACCACACCGACTACGACCTGCGGGGCACCCAGGTCACCGGCTCTCCGGCGCTGATCGAGGCACTGCTGAACGACGACGAAATCGAAGGACTGCGGCTGCCCTGGGCCGTCTGAGGACGTCAGTCGCGCTTCGCGGCGTCGTACTTCGCGTTGGCCTCCATGACCTCGGGCATCTGCCCCTCGACGTCCTGGATGAGCGCCAGCAGCAGCGCCGCGGTCCGGCGGCCGCGCGGGGTGAGGCTGTACTCGACCTTCGGCGGGATGGTCGGCTGCGCTTCGCGGTGCACGAAGCCGTCACGCTCGAGGGCCTGCAGCGTCTGGGCGAGCATCTTCTCGCTCACGCCGGACACGCGCCGGCGCAGGGCGTTGAACCGGAGCGTGCCGTCGTGGAGCGCGGCCATCGCGAGGATCCCCCACCGGCCGGTGATGTGCTCGAGCGTCGCCCGGGACGTGCACGCCTGCGCGAACACGTCGAACACCACCTGCCCGTGCTCGTCCAGCCACTCCGGCGCCTCGCTCATGACGTCAACGGTACCTCGCCGGCCGCCGAAGCCCAGGTGAGGATGCTCACCAAGAGTTTGCACTTTCTCAAAGTTAGTACACTCTGTTGGTAAGCAGCCCAGCAGCGAGGAGAAGCAGATGATCGTGGTCACCGGTGCCACCGGCCAGCTCGGCCGCCTGGTCGTGGAAGGCCTGCTGAAGAAGGTCCCGGCCGCGAAGGTCGTCGCGGCCGTGCGCGATCCGGAGAAGGCCGCCGAGTTCGCCGCGCGCGGCGTGCAGGTGCGGCGCGCCGACTACGACGACCCGGCGAGCCTCGCCGCGGCGTTCGCCGGCGCGGACAAGGTGCTGCTGATCTCCAGCAGCACGCCCGGGCAGCGGCTGGCCCAGCACGAAGCCGTCGTCACGGCCGCTCGCGAAGCCGGTGTCGGCCACCTCGCCTACACGAGCGTCCTGTCCGCCGACACGACGAAGCTGTTCGTCGCGCCGGACCACAAGGCCACCGAGGAGGTCATCCGCGCGTCGGGCCTGCCGTTCACGTTCCTGCGCAACGGCTGGTACACCGAGAACTACGCGCAGACGATCGCCCAGGCGCTCGCGGTCGGGTCGTTCGCGGGCGCGGCCGGCGAGGGCAAGCTGGGCGCCGTCCCGCGGATCGACTTCGCGGCGGCGGCTGTCGAGGTCCTGACCGGCGAAGGCCACGAAGGCCAGGTGTACGAGCTGGCCGGCGACGAGCCGTTCAGCTACCCCGACCTGGCCGCCGCGGTGACGGCCGCGTCCGGCACGCAGGTCACCTACCAGGACCTGCCGGTCGAGCAGTACCGCAAGGTCCTGGTCGGCGCGGGCCTGCCCGAGCCGGTGGCGGCCATGCTGGCCGACGCGGACCGCGGCATCGCCGACGGCGAGCTGGCCTCGACGTCCGGCGACCTGAGCCGCCTCATCGGCCGCCCCACGACCCCCTTGGCCGAAGCCGTCACCGCCCTCATCAAGCACTGACCGAAGCCGTGAATGGCACATCGAGGGACTTGAAGTCCCTCGATGTGCCATTCACGGACTTTCACGCGCCGCGGGATCGCAGCGCCGAGGCTCGCAGGGCCGCCTGCATCGCGAACCGCGCCTCCGGATCGTCCAGCCGGTCCCCGAAGGCCTGTTTGAGCTGACGCACGCGGTAGCGCACCGTCTGCGGATGCACGGACAGGTCGACCGCGATCTTCTCCGAGTTGCCGCCGTTTTCCAGCCACGACAGCAAAGTCTCGCCGAGCCGCCGCCGCGTGCGGTCCGGGAACCGGGTCAGCGGGGCCAGCTCCTGGCGGGCCACCTGGTCCGCCAGCGGCGAGTCGCAGAGCAGCCACAGCGTCGTCAGGTGCTCGGCGCACCACGTCACCGGGGCGTCGGGCAGCGCGCCGTCGCCCACCAGCCGCAACGTCGTCCGGGCCCACCGCAGGGAATGTGCTGCGGCCGTCGGGGAGACCGGCGGGCCCACCGCGGCCCGGACGCCGAGAGAAGCGACGAACCGTCCGTCCACCGGGGCCGGCACCAGCAGGTACGGCTGGGGCGGCTCGAGGTCGGCGAGCACCTCGGGACCCCACGACGGATTCACCGGCGACTCGACGGCCACCGCCGCCACCTCGCCCGGCACCGGCCAGCCGGCCGCCACCGCGAGCTCGGCGAGGACCGCGTCCGTCACCGCCACCGGCCCGGTCACCAGCCGCAGCAGGCGGCGGCGCAGGCCCGCCCGCGTGCCGTCCAGCTCCGCTTGCGCTTCGCGGTGCCCGCGGATCGACATCCGGGCCAGCTCGTCCGCGTAGCCGAACAGCATCTCCGCCAGGCGCGCCATCACCGCCGACGACAGCCGGTGCCGCCGACCCAGGCGCATGATCCAGCGCCAGCCCGCGCGCGAGCCGACCCGGTACGCCACCTGGAGGTCGTCGAGCGTCCGGCCCTCGTACGCCTCGCCCGCGCCGAGACGGCGGCACGTCTCGTACAGCCGATCGCGGGGGGCGAGCGGGTCCTCGACCAGATCGACGAAGAGCACCACCGCGCACTCGACGCCGTGGCGGGTCACGCTGCCGTGCCGGGCGTACACCGGGACCTCGCGCCACACCTCCCGGACGATCCAGTCCACCAGCGCCGGCACCGCCGGCCGCATGAGCGCGGCCAGCTCCGCGCGCCCGAACACCTCTCCCGTCACCGGGACTTGCTGCCGAGCACCGTCGCCGGACACCAGGTTCCCTCCCCGAGGGCGGCGTGCTTTACCGGACAGTAAAGCAGCGGGGACCGTACAGTACACCTCCATGAGCCGGCCGCGTTCCCCTGATCGATCCAGCACCCGCCGGAGCCCGGCCGCCCGGCCCACCGACGACGAGCTGCTCGACGCCGCCCGCGCGGTGTTCGCCGAACGCGGGTACGCCCAGGCCACCATGGGGCTGATCGCCGAGCGCGCCGACTCCACCAAACCGACCCTCTACGCGCATTTCGGCGACAAAGCGGCCCTGTTCCGCGCCACCGTGCGGCGGGAGGTCGCCGCGGTGCGGCACTGGGTGCTCACCGCCTACGAAACGGCGAGCACGAGCCCTCTCGAAGAACGCGTCCGGCTCGCCGTGATGGCCATGTTCAGCTACGCGAGCGCGCATCCGGAGAGCTTCCGGATGCTGTTCGACTCCGCCGTCGACGAGATGTCGAACGAACGCCGCGCCCTGGCCGACACCGTCACCACGCACGTCGTCGACCGGGTCCGCGAGCACCTGCTCACCCACGGCCGCACCCCGGGCCCGGGCGCGGACCTGCTCGCCGCGATGATGGTCGGCCTGGTCGGCCGCGCCGCGATGCACGTCTCCCACTCCCCCGGCGTCGACCCGATCGCGGCCGGCGAGCTGGCCACCGGGTTCGTCATGGCCGCCCTGCGCGGCCTCGACCCCGCCCTGCTGGACCACGTCGACGCCGGACAGTGCACCACCTGAGCGTCCACATCGGACTGCTTGTCACCGGCTGAACAATTCTCGGCACTAGCCGAAAACCGCTCTTGCCTCTGGCGGATGGTCGCTGCGACGCTGCCGTGACCCGTCCGGAATCGCATTCCGGGAAAGCGCTTGCGGGCATTCCGGTTTCTCGCCATCAGAGGTGTGATCATCCATGACTCGCGTTTCCAGGTCCCGTCTGCTTTCCGCCGCCGTCACGGTCGGCCTCGCCGCGGCCGGGCTCGCCGTCGCCACCGCACCGGCGGCGTCGGCCGCGCCCTGCACCGACATCGACGTGCCGGTCGCCCGCGGCACGTTCGAGCCCGGCACGCTGGGCCTCATCGTCGGCGATCCCGTCTACCAGGCCGTGCAGAACTCCCTGCGGCCCCGCTCGCTGAGCAGCTACCCCGTGAACTACCCGGCCGACCTCGGCGAGCCGGCGTCGGTGCAGAAGGGCAACACCGACCTGGTGAACCACGTCAAGGCCCAGGCCGCGGCCTGCCCGCAGCAGCGGTTCGTCCTGGTCGGCTACTCCCAGGGCGCCAACGTCGTCGACAACTCGCTCGGTGTCAGCAGCGACGGCGCGGTCGTCGGCGGCCCGATCGTGGCGACCATCCCGGCGGAGCTGGCCCCGCGGATCGCGGCGGTGCTGCTGTTCGGCAACCCGATCCGGGCGGTCGGCCGGCAGGTGACCGGCCCGTACCAGAGCCGCACCAAGGACTACTGCGCCGACGGCGACCCGATCTGCCAGGCGGGTGGCGCGAACGTCCTGGCCCACCTGAGCTACGGCGGAAACGCCACCGACGCCGCAGCCTTCGCCGCGAGCAAGGTCTGACCCGACGTGAATGACTCATTCCTGTCGTGTGGCGACAGGAATGAGTCATTCACTACATTTCCTCAGCAGTTCGACGGTGCCTGCGCCCCGCTGAACCGTTTCACGATCCACTGGTGGGCGTCGGCATTCCCGGCCAGAATCCCCGTTGCGTGGTCGGAAACGTAGGTCTGCCACTGCTCCCGCACCCCGGCCGCGCAGTAGGCCCGGTGCAAGGTCTCGGCCTGCGGCGTGTTGACGATCTCGTCGGTGCTCGCGTGGTACTGGAACACCGGCACCCGCGGCGGGTTCGCGCCCAGCTTGTTCTGCGCCAGCCGGGCCTGCCACTGCGGCGTGTTCAGCGGGTTGGTCGTCGTGTAGTCGCTGATCTTCTTGAACGAGTAGTTCAGCAGCAGTTCCGCGACACAAGCGTTCTTCTTGGCATCGCCCAATTGCTGACGGCCGGTGTCGTTGAGGAACGAATCGAGCTTCAGGTCCGGGTACGCGGCATCGAGCCCGACGGCGGCGAACGCGAGGAACCCGAACCCGATGTACCCGTCGAGTCCCTTGGCGACCTCGGCCAGATCGGCCGGCACGCCGCCCGCGACGACGCCCACCACGTCGAGTTCCGGCGCATAAGCAGGCTGCTTCTCCCCCGCCCACATCGATCCGCCGCCGCCCTGCGAGTACCCCTGGAAGATCACTTTCGCCGACTTGGCCAGCCGCGCGGCCGGCAGGTTCTGCGCCGCCCGCACCGAGTCGATCACGGCGGGGCCCATGGACTGCCCGGTGATGTAGGTCGGCACGGTCGTCGGCGAGTAGCCCTCGTAGTCGGTCACGGCGACGGCGTACCCGCTGGAGAGCGAGTCGTTGATGGCGGGCTGGTCGTAGAGCGTGCCCCGCTCCATCGCCTTGGACGCCGTGCACTTGAACGCCGGCCCCTGCGTGCCGACGGCGTAGCCGACGATCGGCGCCTGCGCCGGGTCCGTGCCCTTCGGCACCAGGACGGTCCCGGTGACCGCGTCCGGCCGGCCCTGGGCGTTGGTCGAGAGGTACATGACCTGCCAGGCGTCGGCGTTGGCGACGTTCAGCAGCGGCACCGACGGGCGCCAGCGCAGGACGTCACCGGGCTTCCCGGCCGGCAGCGGCGACGGCGGGGTGTAGAACGAGTCGTCGAACGGGCCGGGCAGGACCGGCGCCGCCACCGCGCCGGCGGGTGGGCTCGCGGCCACGACTCCGAGCGCCGCCAGGGAAACGCCCAGGAGCGCGGACAGCACGCGTCGCAAAGGGACAGACTTCACCACAACCTCCATCGGGGAAAGGGGAAACGCTCAGGCGGGGAGGCCGAGCGCGCCGGCCAGGACCGGCCACGAGTTGTGCAGGGCCCGCTGCCAGTACGGCCAGCTGTGCGTGCCCGGCCCGTAGTAGTCGACGGTCGCCGGGATGCCCGCCTGCCGCAGCTTGTCGGTGAAGCTCTGCGACGACAGCAGCGCCGACGGTTCCAGCACGTCGCTCTGCCCCGGCGGGTCGAGCGGCCCGGTCTGCCCGTTGCCGCAGGAGATGTAGAGCGCCGTGCCGCGCAGGTCCTGGACGTGGTCGTAGGGGTTGTGCGCGGACCAGATCGGCTGCATCCCGAAGGAGTCGCCCCAGAGGTTCAGGTAGTTGAAGATCCCGGCGCGGGCCAGGATGCCGATGATCCACACCGGGATGCCCGGGTAGAGCGTGTTCGGCACCCCGCTGTAGGACGCCGCCGCGGCGAACATCCCCTTGTGCTGGAAGGCGTACGCGAGCGCGCCGTACCCGCCGATCGACAGCCCGGCGACCGCCCGGCGCGTGCCGCCGCGGTACCCGCGTTCGACGATCTGGCGCACTTCGGCCGTGTGGAACGTGTCCCAGTCCGGGGTGCTCGACAGGCCGAAGTTCCACCACTTCGTGTACATCCCGGCCGGACCGTCCGTCGGCATCACGACGAGCGCGTCCTTGGTGGCAGTGAACGCCTTCACGTCGGTGAACTGGTCCCACGACTTGTAGTCGACGGGCTCGCAGCAGCCGTGCAGCAGGAACAGCACCGGCCACGTGCGGGTGGGCTGCGCGGCCCACCCGGACGGCACGATCAGCCGGACCATCCCGGTGGTGCCGAGGGCGGGCGAGCTGATCTTCAGGTCGACGGTCCGGGCGTCGAGCCAGGTCTCCTCGACGACCTTCGCGCCGTCGTCGGCCACGGCCGGGCTCGCCTGGGCGGCCGTGACGCCGCTGGCGACGAGGACGACGACGGCCAGCAGCAGCAGGGTGGCTCTCATCGAAGTCTCCTTCACAGGGGGATGTTTCCGTGCTTCTTGGCCGGCAGGGTCTGGCGTTTGGTGCGCAGGGTCCGCAGGGCGCGCGCGACCTGCAGCCGGGTCTGCGAAGGCGTGATGACCTGGTCGACGTAGCCGCGCTCGGCGGCCAGGTACGGCCCGGTGTGGCGCTTGCGGTACTCCTCGGTGAGCCGTCTTCGCGCCGCGGCCCGCCGCTCCGGGGAAGCTCGGCCAGCTCACGCCGGTAGAGCACCTGCACCGCCCCTTCCGCGCCCATCACGGCGATCTCCGCGGTGGGCCAGGCCAGGGACACGTCGGCGCCGAGGTGCTTGGAGCCCATCACCGCGTAGCCGCCGCCGTAGGCCTTGCGGACCACCACGGTCACCTTCGGCACGGTGGCTTCGGAGTAGGCGTAGATCAGCTTGGCGCCGCGGCGGATGATGCCGCCGCGTTCCTGGTCGCTGCCCGGCAGGTAGCCGGGGACGTCGGCGAGGGTGAGCAGCGGGATCGAGAAGGCGTCGCAGAAGCGCACGAACCGCGCGGCCTTCTCCGACGCGTCGATGTCGAGGACGCCGGCCTGGTGCCGCGGCTGGTTCGCCACGATGCCGACCGTGCGGCCCTGGACCCGGCCGAACGCGCAGATCATGTTGGCCGCGAAGGCGCTGTGCACCTGGGTGTACTCGCCGTCGTCCACCACCCGGACGATCAGCTCGGCCATGTCGTAGGTCTGGTTCGGCGAGTCGGGCACCAGCCGGTCGAGCTCCAGGTCGGCGGGAGTGACGACGGGGCTGGTGTCGTCGGCGTACTCCGGGGCGGGGTCGAGGTTGTTGGCGGGGAGGTAGGCCAGCAGCGTCTGCACCCACTCGATGGCGTCCTGCTCGTCGGCGGCCCGGTGGTGGGCGTTGCCGGCGACCTCGCTCTGCACGGCCGCGCCGCCCAGTTCCTGCGCCGTGACCCGCTCACCGGTGACGGCGTGCACGACGTCCGGTCCGGTGACGAACATGTGCGAGGTCTCGTCGACCATCACGGTGAAGTCGGTGATGGCCGGCGCGTAGACGGCGCCGCCGGCGCACGGGCCCATGATCATCGAGATCTGCGGGACGACCCCGGACGCGTGGGCGTTGCGCCGGCCGAGTTCGGCGTAGTAGGCCAGCGAGACGACGCCTTCCTGGATGCGCGCGCCGCCGGAGTCGTTGATCCCGACGACCGGGCAGCCCAGCGACAGCGCCAGGTCCATCACCTTGAGGACCTTCTCGCCGGAGACCTCGCCCATGCTGCCGCCGAAGACGGTGAAGTCCTGGGAGAAGACGCAGACCTGCCGACCGTCGACGGTTCCGTGCCCGGTGACGACGCCGTCCCCGTAGGGCCGGTTGGCGTCCATCCCGAACTCGCCGCACCGGTGCCGCGCGAACTGGTCGAGCTCGACGAAGGAACCGGGGTCGAGCAGCAGCCCGATCCGTTCCCGCGCAGTGAGCTTGCCTTTGGCATGCTGCCGGTCGACGGCCCGCTTCTCGGCGATCCGGACGGCTTCGTCCTGTCTGGCCGCGAGGTCGGCGATCCGGAACGCCGTCGTCGGCGTGAGCTCGTCCATCACCGCACCCCCACTCCGAGCCGCGCCGCCAGTTCCGCCGCCAGCACGGCCACGTGCGGCGGGTCGATCATCGACACGTGGTCACCCGGGACGCGGGCCACTTCGAGGTCGGAGCAGTACTCGTCCCAGCCCAAGCTGTCGTCCGTGCGCAGGTAGCGCGGGTCGAGCGCCGTCGTCAGCGGGTGCGGGTCCTGCGCCCGCAGCAGCAGCACCCGCCCGCCGTACCGCTCCGGCGCGTACCGCTCGGCCACCCGGGCGTCCACATAGGACTCGTACTGGTGGCGCAGGACGCCCGCACCCAGGTCGGGGACCTGCTCGGTCAGCCGGTCCAGGACCCAGCGGATCTGGGCGTCCTCGTCGAGCTCGGCCAGGGCCTCGCGCGGGACCTCGAACGGCACGCCGTAGGTCCGCGAGACGTGCTCGGCGAACCGTTCGAAGCGGTCCAGCACCAGGTCGGCCGGCTTCCCGGGCGCGGGCAGCGGCAGGATCGTGTCGATCAGGAACACGAGCTCGACCGGCCCGTCCAGCCGCCGCGCCGTCTCGTACGCCAGGCAGCCGCCGAACGACCAGCCGCCCAGCCGGTACGGGCCCTGCGGCTGGATCTCCCGGATCAGCTCGACGTAGCACGCGGCCTTGGCCTCGACCGTGTCTTCGTCGTCGATCCGCTCGAACCCGTACACCGGGTTCCCCTCCGGGAGCAGCCGGGCGAGCTCGCGGTACACGCTCGTCGGGCCGCCGGCCGGGTGGAACAGGAACACCGGCTCACCGACGCCGTCGCGCAACAACCGCACCGGGCCGCCGCCGTGGCCTTCGAGCTCCGCGCGCAGCAGGTCCGCCATCGCCGCGACCGTCGGCGTGGCGAACAGCCGCTCCACGGCGGGCACGGCGCCCAGCTGCTCCGCGAACACCGCCCGCAGCCGCCGCGCGCGCTCGGGATCGCCGCCCACGGCGAAGAAGTCGTCGTGCACACCGGGTTCCGGGCCGCCCAGCTCGGCCCGCCAGTGGCGGGCGACCCACCGCTCGGCGGGGTCGCGCGGCCCGGCGGTGACCGGCTCGGCCTTCGCCGGTCCGAAGCCGGCCTGCTCGGCGAGGTGGCCGGCGAGCTCCGCCAGGCTGGCACCGCGCAGGAGCAGCGGGATCGGCAGCGGCAGCCCGAAGTCGCGTTCCACCGCGCCCCGCGCGCGCATCGCCGACAGCGAGTCGAGGCCGAGCCGGGTGAGCGGCACGTCCCGTTCGACGTCGGTGTAACCCAGCAAGCCCGCGACGAGCCCGGCGAGGTGGTCGGCGATCGCTGCGCGCGCGGCTTCCGGCGGGCCGGTCCGCAGGGCGTCCAGTCCGTCCCAAGTAGACGGTCCGGTGCGCGGCGCGAACAACCCGAAGAACGGCCGGTCGGCCAGCCGCGGGAACAGCTCCAGCACCGTCGCGGCGTTGACGCGGGCCACGCCGGTCGCCGCGCGGTCGCGCGCGAGGACGGTGTCCAGCGCCGACAGCGCTTCCCCGGTGCCGAGCGGTTCGAGCACCGGGTTGCGCGACCCGGCCGCGGCGCCGACCTCGCCCCAGGCGCCCCACCCGATCGTCGCCGCCGGGAGGCCCTGGGCCCGGCGCCACGCGACCAGGGCGTCGGCCCACGCGTTCGCCGTGGCGTACGCGGCCTGGCCGGGCGAGCCGAACAGCGCGGCCGCCGAGGAATAGACGAGCCACCAGTCGAGTTCGTGCCCGGCAGTCGCCTCGTGCAGCCGCCAGGCACCCAGCGCCTTCGGTCGCCAGACGGCGTCGAGCGCGTCCGTGTCCAGGCTGATCGCGGCGCCGTCGGCCAGCACCCCGGCGGCGTGCAGCACCCCGCGCAGCGGCACGCCGTCGTCGACGGCGGCCGCGACCAGCGCTTCCGCCGTGCCGGGCGCGGCGATGTCGCCGGCCACCACCCGGACGTCGATCCCCAGGCCCGGGGCGGGGGCCGCGCGCCGGCCGTTCAGCACCACCCGTGTCGCGCCGCGATCGGCCAGCCACTTCGCCGCGACCAGGCCGAGGCCGCCGAGCCCGCCGGTGACGACGTAGGCGCCGTCGCGGACCGGCTCGCGCACCGCGTCGGCCGGCTCGGGGCGGACCAGCCGTCGCACGTGCCGGACGCCCTCGCGCCAGGCGACCTCGTCGTCCGGGCCGTCCGCGCGGACCTCGTCGCGTAGCTGGCCGGCCCACAGCCGCGCCGGGTCCGGGCCGGCGTCGAAGTCGACCGCGCTCACCCGGAGCTCGGGGTGTTCGAAGGCGAGCACGCGGACGAGCCCGCGCAGCGCGGCCAGATCGGGGTCACCGCGCTCGCCGGGTTCGACGCTCTGCGCCCCGGCCGTGACCAGCCACACCCTCGGCGGCGTCGCCAGTTCGGCCAGCTCGGCGACGACGGCGGACAGGGTCCCGGTCAGCCGCGCGGCCCGCGCGGGGTCCGGCGTGGCTTCCCCGCCGAGCAGGACCACGACGGCGGTCGCGGCGCTGTCGCGCAGCTGGTTCGCCAGTGCGGCACGGTCGCCGAGGCGGGCGGTGACGAGGTCGTCGTCCACTTCGGACAGTACGATCCAGTCGCCGGTCCGCTCCGGCCCGGCGGGCAGATCGGCGGGCTGCCAGGCCGCCTCGAACAGCAGCCGGTCCAGGGCCGCGTCGCGGAAGCGGCGGCAGTAGACGTCGCGGAACTCGACCAGGACGACGTCGTCGGCGCCGACGAGCTGGACACTGCCGAGCAGGCCGTCGCCGGAGGGGTCTTTCGAGGTGAGGACGGCGTCCACGCGTACGCCGTGCCGCGGTTCGCCGGCGAGCACCACCTCGCCGATCGTGAGCGGCAAGTAGAGGGCGTCCGCGTCCCCGACGGCCGCGGCGAGCGCGTGCAGGCAGGCGTCGGCGAGGGCGGGGTGCAGCAGGTAGGCGGGGTGATCGGCGGCGGGCAGCGCGATCGACGCCGAGGCACGGCCCTCGGTGGCGACCACCCGCCGCAGGCCCCGGAAGGCCGGGCCGTAGTCCTGGCCCAGCTCGGACAGGACGCGGTACAGATCGAGGGGCTCGCCGGTGACCTCGCCGAACGGTGCCGACGGCGCGCCGCCGGTCTCGATCCGGGCCGTGGCGTGGCGGACCCATTCGCCCTGTGCGGACTTCGCGTGGACGCCGAACTCGGTGCCGGCAAGACTGGTCGTGACCTCGGTGTGCTCGTCGAGCGGGAGGACTTCCCGCAGCTCGAGGTCGCGGATCCGCCCGGTGCGCCCGGCGGCGAGCGCCAGTTCGAGGAAGCCGGTGGCGGGGAACACCGGCGTCCCCTGCACGGTGTGGTCGGACAGCCACGGCAGGGCCGCCACGCCGACGCCGGCCCGCCACAGGTGGCCGTCCGGGTGCTCGATGTGGACGCCCAGCAGCGGGTGGAGCCCATGGGCCTGGGTGCGCCGCTTCGGCCAGAACCGTTCGTGCCGCCAGACGGGGCCCGGCAGGTCGACCAGCGCCGTCCGGGGACGGGCGGCCAGTGTGCCGGGACGGCCGCCGACGTGCAGCCGGGCGAGGCTGGTGAGGAAGGCCGTCCGTTCGTCGCTCCACCGGCTCGCCGACGGCAGGCCCTGTTCGCCGGTGGTCTGTTCGATGGCGGCGAGGGCCACCGGGTGCGGGGACACTTCGACGAACGCGGTGGGCCCGTCTTTCGCGGCGGCGGCGAGGGCTTGGCTGAACCGCACCGGACGGCGCAGGTTCGCCGCCCAGTACTCGACGTCGAAGGCGGGTGTCTCTTCAGGATCGTCGAGAACGGTGGTGTAGCAGGGGATTTCCGGCTTCCTGGGCCGAATCGGGCCGATCTCGCGGCGGAACCGGTCGAGCACGGCGTCGACGGCGGCTGAGTGCCCGGCCCCGCCGACCGGGAGCCGCCGGGCGAGCCTGCCCAGGCTTTCGGCGTGCTCGACGAGGGCGTCGACCTGGTCCGCGGCGCCGCTGACCGTGCACTGGGTGGGCGAGGCGTAGACGGCGACGGTGACCTCGGGGAACTTCGCCAGTTCGGCGGGTGAGAGTTCGACGACGGCCATGGCGCCGTCCCCGCTCCGGTCGAGTTCGGCGAGCAGCCGGGCCCGGGTGGTCATGACGCGCAGGCCGTCGGCGACCTCGAGCGCCCCGGCGACGACGGCCGCGGCGACCTCGCCCATGGAATGCCCCAGGACGGCCGCGGGGGTGACGCCGTGGGCGCGCCAGAGCCCGGCCAGGGCGAGCTGCATGCCGAAGAGGGCGAGCTGGGTGGTGGCGAGGTCGTCGGGTTCGCGCTCGAGCAGGTCCCGGAGCGAGCAGCCGGCTTCGGCGAGGAAGGCGCGATCGAGCGCTTCGACCTCGGCACAGAAGGCGGGTTCGGAGCGCAGGAACCGGCGGCCCATACCGGCCCACTGGGAACCGTAGCCGGAGAAGACGAAGACCACGCCCGGGGGCGCCGCGGACGGTCGTGAGTGAGAAACCGGGTCAGAACACTGTTTCTCACTCACGACAAGCTGCGGCAGGCCGGGGGACCTGCTCCCGGCCTCCGCGCCGGCCACGGCACTTCCCGCGGCCAGCGCCCGCAGCCCCGCCACCACTTCGTCGCGGCTCTCCCCCACGATCGCGCCGCGGACCGGCAGGTGCTCGCGCCCGTGAGCCAGCGTCGACGCCACCGCCCCCAGCAGCACGTCCGACCGCTCGACCCAGTCCGCCAGCCCGCCCGCCCGCGCCCGCAGCACCTCCGCCGACCGGGCCGAAAGCGCGAACACCTCCGGCCCTGGAGCCTCGGTCACCCGCACCGGGAACGTCGCCGCCGGCCACTCCTCGACCACCACGTGCGCGTTCGTCCCGCCGAAGCCGAACGCCGACACCCCGGCCCGCGCCGTGCCCGAATAGCGCGGCCAGTCCGTGCTTTCCGTCACCACCCGCAGCCCGGTGAAGTCGATGTGCGGGTTCGGCTCCCGGAAGTGCAGGCTCGGCGGCACGCGGCGGTGCGTCATCGCCAGCACGACCTTCAGCAGCCCCGCGATGCCGGCCGCCCCTTCGAGGTGGCCCAGGTTGCTCTTCACCGATCCCAGCAGCAGCGGACGCTCGGCCTCGCGTCCGAGCACCGTCCGCAGCGCACCGGCCTCCAGCGGGTCTCCGAGCGGGGTACCGGTCCCGTGCGCTTCGACGTAGTCCACTGAGGACGGATCGATCCCGGCTTCCGCACAAGCCTCACGCAGCAGGTCCGCCTGCGCCGAAGGGTTGGGCGCCGTCATGCCGTTGGACCGGCCGTCGGAGTTCACCGCGCTGCCGCGCAGCACCGCCAGCACCCGGTCCCCCGCCCGGCGGGCCGCCCGCAACGGCTTCAGCACGACGACCCCGCAGCCCTCGCCGCGCGCGATGCCGTCGGCGCCCGCGTCGAACGGCTTGCAGTGCCCGTCCGCGGCCAGTACCCCGGCGCGGTGGAAGCCCGCGGTGATGCCGGGGGACAACAGCACGTTCACCCCGGCGGCCAGCGCGATCTCGCTCTCCCCGCGGCGCAGGCTCTGCATCGCCTGGTGCACCGCGACCAGCGACGACGAACACGCCGTGTCGAGCGTCAGGCTCGGCCCGCGCAGGTCGAGCAGGTACGACAGCCGGTTGGCGGCGATGCTCGCCGCGGCACCCGTGCCCGACCAGACGTCGACGCCCGCGACGTCGGTCATCGTCAAGGAGCCGTATTCGGTGGCCGACAGCCCGACGAACACGCCGGTCCGGCTGCCGCGCAGGCCGGACAGCGGGATGCCGGCGTGCTCCAGCGCCGCCCAGGCGACCTCCAGGAGGATCCGCTGCTGCGGGTCCATCGCTTCGGCCTCGCGGGGAGTGATGCCGAAGAACTCCGCGTCGAACCCGGCGACGTCGTCGAGGAACCCGCCCCGCGAAGGCAAACCGGCGAGGTCCGACGCCGGCGCGAACGTCTCCCAGCGCCCTTCGGGGACGTCGCCGATACCGTCGCCCCCGGAGTCGAGGAAGCGCCAGAACGCCTCCGGGGAGTCGATCCCGCCGGGCAGCCGGCAGCCCAGGCCGACGACCGCAATCGGCTCCCCGGCCGGGCGCTCCGGCAGCGGAACCGCCCGGGACTGCCCGGTGGACAGGTGTTCGGCCAAGGCGGTGATCGTCGGGTACCGCCAGACGAGGGTCACGTCCAGGGGACGGCCGACGAACTGCCCGAGGTCGGCCGCGAGGGCCGTCGCGTCCCGTGAGGACAGTCCGGTCTCCTGCAGCGGCCGGTCGGGGTCCACCGGACCGAGCCGAGCGAGCAGCCACGCGCGGACCGCGTCGGTCGTGGTCATCCGAGCCGCCGCCCGGCCAGCGAGCCGTCCGAATAGGACTCCCGGCAGCGGGCCCGGCTGATCTTGCCGCTGGACGTCCGCGGCACCTCCCCGGGCGCCAGGACCACGACGTCGTGCAGGCGCAGGCCGTGCCCGGCCGACACCGCCGCCCGCAGCGCGGCGGTCACTTCGGCGACGTCCGCGGCGGAGTTCTTGGCGCGTTCCAGCGCGACGACCGCGGCTTCCCCGTCGTCGGTGCCGATGGCGAAGACCGCGGCCGAGTGCGGCCGGACGCCCGCGTGCTCCTCCACCGTCTGCTCGACGTCCTGCGGGTAGTGGTTGCGGCCGTCGACGACGACCAGGTCCTTCAGCCGGCCGGTGACGAACAGTTCGCCGTCGAAGACCACGCCGAGGTCCCCGGTCGCCAGCCAGCCCTCGCCGGTGCCCGGGTCGAGCGGCGGCAGGCCGAACGTGGCCGACGACGCCTCGGGCCGCCCCCAGTAACCGCGGCCGACGTTCGGGCCGCTGACCCGGATCTCGCCGACCGCACCGGGCGCGAGGGGTTCGCCGGTGACGGGATCGGCGATCCGCACCCGCTGCCCGGCCGGGCGACCGCACGAAACGAGGGTCGAACCGGAGCCGGCCGGCACCGCGGACCCGGCGGCGAGCCGGTCGCGGTCGAACGTGACCTGCCGGGGCGGTTTCCCGGCGTCCGACACGGAGACGAACACGGTGGCCTCGGCCAGCCCGTAGGACGACCGGTGGACCTCCGGCCGCAGCCCGCACTCGGCGAAGGCGTCCTGGAACTTCGCGATCGTGGCCGGCAGCACCGGTTCGCTGCCGTTGATCAGCGAGACCACCCGGCTCAGCTCCAGGTAGCTCTTCTCGGCCTCGGACACGCGGGAAGCGCAGTAGGCGTAGGCGAAGTTGGGCGCGGCACTGATCGCGCCGGGGCTGGCCGACAGCGCGCGCAGCCATCGCGACGGCCGTTCCAGGAACGCCAGCGGGTCCATCAGCACCGACGCCATGCCGCCGACCATCGGCGCACCGACGCCGAGGATCAGGCCCATGTCGTGGAACAGCGGGAGCCAGCTGACGGTCGAGGTGGTGCGGCTTTCGGCGCCGTAGGCGGTGCACGCCTGGCGGGCGTTGGCCAGGACATTGCGGTGGGTCAGCACGACGCCGGCGGGCGAGCGGGTGGAGCCGGAGGTGTACTGCAGGTACGCCGTGGCATCGGGATCCGGTGGCGGCCATTCCCGCGGTCCGGCCGGCGCGAGAGCGTCGACGGCGACCACGGCCGGCCGCGCCGCCGAATCGGCGAGGAAGGCGTGCACCGCGTCGATGTCGCCGGTCGTGGTGAGCACGGCCCGTGGGGCGCAGTCGGCGAGCGCCGCGGCCAGCCGGGCCGCGTGCCCGGGCAGGCCGGGCGCGAACAGCGGCACGGCGACCAGGCCCGCCCGGATCGCGCCGAGGAACGCGACGACGTAGTCCGCGGACTGCCCGGCGAGCACCGCCGCCCGCTCCCCCGGGAGCGCGATCCCGCTCAACCGCGCGGCGACCGTGCCGACCCGCTCGTCGAGCTCGCGCCAGGTGAGCGTCACCGCCCGGCCGTCCGCGCTGTCGCGGTGGTCCAGACAGGTCAAGGCGACCTCGTCGCCGAGGACGCGCGCCCACCGGCCGAGCAGAGTCGCCAGCGACGCAGGGTCGGCGGTGGTTTCCCCGGTGACGGGAACCGGCTGGGAAATGGTTTCCATGGCTCCTCGCAGATAGCGTTTGCCGGCGCAGTGAATAGCTGCTTCCCGGCGGTTGTCAATCAAGCGAATTCCGATGCTCACCGGCACACGGATTACGGCACCGCGCGTTTGTCACGCGGCGACGAGGTCGGGCTCCGCACCACGCGCACGGCCAGCAGCGCGCCGGCGAACGTCAGCCCGGCCGCCGCGAGGAGGCCGGCGGTGTAGCCCGCGGCCAGCGCCCCTCCCGGCGGCGCGCCCGCACCGAGCCGCACCCCCCGGACCGCCGTCAGGACGGCGCCGATCAGCGCGACGCCCAGCGCACTCGACAGCTCGCGGGACGCCGTGAGCAGCCCGGACGCCGTCCCGGACCGCCGTGCGGCCACGACGTCCAGCGCGTGCGACGTCAACGGCGTCGTGAACGCCGAGCCGGCCCCGATCAGCACCAGTCCCGGCACCCGCGGGGGAACCGCCGGGAGGTGGTTCACGACGGCGAGGACGAGCAGGCCGCAGGCGACCACGGCGAGCCCGGCGGCGACCGTCCGAGGCGGACCGAACCGGGCCACCGCCCCCGGGACCAGCGGCGTCGCGGCCACCACCGCGACCGCGACGAGCGCCAGCGGCAACCCGGCCCGCACCGGGTCGAGACCGAGGAACTCCTGGTGCAGCAGAGGTGTGAAGAAGACGATGCCCGAGATCCCGAGCCCCCACAGCACCTGCACGGCGAGCGAGCCCGCGAACACCCGGTTGCCGGTCAGGTCGGCCGGCACCAGCCGCTCCCGCGTCCGGCGCTCCCGCAGCACGAACCCCACGCCGAGCGCGGCGCCCGCCGCCAGCAGGACGACCCCGGTCCGGGGAGCCTCGCCCAGTTCGACGAGCGCCGCGGTGAGCAGGACCAGGCTCGCCGTCACGACGGCCATCGCCCCGGCGGCCGGGCGCGGCGCCGACGGGTCGCGCCCGGGTGGCACCGTCCCCGGCAGCAGGACGAGCATCGCCGCCACGAACGGGAGGTTGACGAAGAAGATCCAGGCCCAGCCGAGGTATTCGCTCAGCAGCCCGCCGAGCGCCGGGCCCAGCGCCAGCGCGGCGGCCAGGCACGCCGTCCACACGGCGGCACCGAGCGTCCGGCCCCGCGCGTCGAGGTTCGACCGCAGCAGGCTCAGCAGGCCGGGCACCAGGAACGCCGCCGCCGCACCCTGCAGCACCCGGGCGGCGACGAGCAGGCCCGCCGAACCGGCCAGCCCGCCGGCGGCCGCGCCGACCCCGAACGCGAGCAGCCCGGCCAGCAGTGCCGGGCGCCGGCCCCAGCGGTCGATCAGGGTGCCCGCCACCAGGAGCAGCCCGGCGAAGGGGAGCATGTAGCCGAGGGCGACCCACTGCAGCGTCCCGAGGTCCAGCCCGAGGTCGCGGGCGATCGAGGGTGCACCGGCCGCGACGATGGTGTTGTCCAGGGTCGTGACGAACGCGCCGAGCGCGATCAGCACCAGGGTCCGCCGGGTCATCGCGCACTTCCCACCGGCTCGCGGGTGATCCGGGCGCGAGAGGGCCGCGGGAACCACCAGTTGGCTTCGCCGAACCACGCCATCACCGCCGGGACCAGCACGCACCGCACGACGACCGCGTCGAGGAGCACCGCGACGGTCAGCCCCACCCCGGCCTCCCGCACGACGCGGGCGTCCACGAAGGCGAACGCCACGAACACCAGCGCCATGATCAGCGCGGCCGCGGTGATGGTCCGGCCGGTCGCCGCGACGCCGTCGACGACCGCGGCCCGGGTGTCGCCGCGGCGGCGCCACGCCTCCTGGATGCGCGCGATGAGGAAGACCTCGTAGTCCATCGACAGGCCGAACAGCCCGGCGAACAGGAACACCGGCAGGTAGGGCTCGATCGGGCCGCCGAAGGCGAACACGACCGCGCCCGTCGTCGCGGCCGCGGTCAGCAGGTTCATCACCGCGGCCGTCAGCGGGATCAGCACGCTGCGGAACACCCAGGCGAGCAGCAGCACCGAGATGCCGACGACGCTGAAGAGGAACAGCGGCAGCCGCGCGGTGATGGCCGCGGAGAAGTCCGCCCGGGCCGCGACGAGCCCGCCGACGTGGGTGTCCGGACCGCCGACGGTCGTGGCCATCGCCCGCGTCCAGGTCAGCAGCTCGCCGGTGGCCGGGTCGTCGGGTGCGGTGCGCGGGGTGACCGTGAGCAGCCAGCCGCCGTCCGGCAGAGTCGCCGGGGGCCCGACATCGGCGCGGGCGAGCAGCGCCTCGCGGAGCGTGCCCAGCGACGGGTCGCCTGTGCCGGTCACCAGTAGCGGCGCGCCGGCGCCCGGGCCGAACGCGTCGCGCAGCAGTTCGGCGGCCGTCCGCGTGACACTGCCGGGCGGGTCCAGGGCGGCGTCCGGCACCCCGAGCCGCAGCCCGGTCATCGGCAGCGCGAGCACGGCCACGACCAGCAACGCGGCCAGCGTGCACGGGCCCGGCCGCCCGGTCACCGCACGCGCCAGGCGGGCCCACCGGCGGCCGCTCCCCTCCGCCGGGATCCGCATCCGCGCGGCCACCGGCCGCAGCAACGCGGGCAGCAGGGTCAGCGCGGCGGCCGCGGTGAGCAGCACGGAAACCGCGGCCGCGACGGCGATCCCGTCGAGGAACGGCAGGCCGACGGTCAGCATGCCCGCCAGCGAGACGCACACGGTGATCCCGGCGAAGACCACGCTGCGGCCCGACGTCGCCGCCGCGACGGCCAGCGCCGCCGCGGGGTCCGCACCTTCCCGGCGTCCCTGCCGGAAGCGGGTGAGCACGAACAACGCGTAGTCGACGCCGACCCCGAGGCCCAGCAATGCGGCGATCTCGGTGCTGATCTTCGGGACGGTCATGACGTGCGACACCAGCGTGACGACGGCGAGAGCACAGCCGACCGACACCGACGCGGTGAGGACCGGGAGCAGGACGCACGCCGCCGAGCGGAACGTGACCAGCAGCACGAGGGCCGCGGCGAGCAGGCCGATCCCGGCGTTGCCCAGGTCCGGCGCGGCCGCCGTCATCGCCGAGAGCTCCCCCGACGCTCCGGCGGTCAGGCCGCCCGGGTCCCGCACGATGTCCGCGAAGGCGTCCGCCGTGCCTTGGCCGAGGTCCGCGGCCGGCGCGTCGAACCGGACGGGCAGCACCGCGGTCCGGTGGTCGGCCGACACCTCGCCGGGCGGCGGCCCGACGGCCACGACGTGCGGGAGCGCCGCCAGCCGCGCGGCGAAGGCGTCGAGCCGGGCGCGGCCGGTGCCCGAGTCGATCGGGCCGTCCGGCGCGCGGACGACGACGCGTTCTTCGGTGCCGGTGCCGCGCAGCAAACGGGCCGCGGCGGTGCTGTCCGCGGTGGGCAGGTCGACCGTGTCGCGGAAGTCCGCGCCGGTGTGCAGCACGGCGGCGACGAGCCCCGCCAGCGCCGTCAGCCACCACGCGACCACCACACCGGAGTGGCGGAAGCACCACGAAACGACGGCCGTCATGGTGATCACGCTAACTACGGAAAGGCCCGCGAAGATACGGGCCGGGCTCACAAATCGCATTCCGGAAACCCTTGCGGCCGTGAGTGTTCCGCCGTTTGTCGGACGGGTGACAAAACCGCGCGCGGTCGTTGGTCCCCGCATGACAGAACCCGGTCCGGGCGTAGATCCGGCAGTTGCCAATCTCGTTTCCGTGTGCGTACATGACCTTCGCGACGACGCGGAAAAGGGGTGGCCATGACCCGGACGATCACCGTCCCGCACCCCCGCGGCACCGGCCGGGCACAGCAGCTGTGGTGCTCACTGCCGGCCGAGCTCGCGCGGCGGTTCCGGCCGCACGCCGACCCCCTGGCCCGGCGGATCCTCGAAGAGATCCAGCGGGCCGTGCCCGAGTACGCCAAGCCCCTCGAAGGCGAGTTCGGGAAGATGATCGTGCTGGCGATCGAGCGGGCCGTGGTCAGCTGCATCGACAGCATCGACGACGTGGCGTCCACAGAGGACAACTGGCCGAAGTTGTTCCGGGAGGTCGGAAAGCGCGTTCACCACGACGGCGGCAGCCTGAACTCGCTGCAGGCCGCCTACCGCGCGGGCGGGCGCGCCGCGTGGCGGTACGTGGCGGAGCTGGGCCAGGCCCACCGCTTCCCCGCGGCCGTGCTGTGCGTCGGCGCGGAGGCGATCTTCGCCTACGTGGAAGAGATTTCGGCGTACTCGGTCGAGGGGTACACGCTGGCGCAGGCGATGGCGACCGGGACGCTCGAACGCCGTCGCCGCCGGCTGCTCGAACTCCTCCTGGCCAGTCCGCCGTCGTCCCCGGCGACGATCGCGACGATGGCGAAGGCCGCGAAGTGGACCATGCCGGAGTGGGTGACGGTCGTCGCGCTCGAACCGCGCAGCGAGCAGCACCTGACACCGGCTCCGCAGGTCGCCGACGACGTCCTGCTCGACCTCGAAGGCACCGAGCCCTGCCTGCTGACCCCGAACCCGGACCGCGACCTGCGGGGGCTGGAGGGCCGGCTGCCGGGCTGGCGCGCCGCCGTCGGCCCCCGGGTCCGGCCGGCCGACGCGGCGACGTCGTCGCTGTGGGCCCGCCGCACGCTCGACCTGGTCCGCCGCGGCCTGGTCGGCGACCACGTGGTGACGCACACGGCCGACCACCTGGCGACGCACTGGCTGCTGCTGGACCGGTTCCTGCTCGACGCGCTGTCGGCGAAGACCCTGGCCCCGTTCGCGGGCCTGACGGTGAAGCAGCAGGTCCGCCTCGCCGAAACGTTGCTGAGCTGGCTCGAACACAACGGGAACACCCCGGACATCGCGCAGGCACTGGGCGTCCACCCGCAGACCGTGCGCTACCGCGTGAGCCAGCTGAGCGACCTCTTCGGCGACCGGCTGGCGGATCCGGCGCACCGGCTGGAGATCCAGATAGCCCTGCGGGCGCACCAGCTGCTGGGCACGCAGCCGCCGGGTGAGCACTGACGGGCCTTGACCGGACGGCGTCCTCCCCACCATGCTGTTAGCGCTAACAGAATGCTGTGGGGAGGACCGGCCGATGACCCTTTCCGAACTCACCCGGGAGTTCTTCGGGCGCGTCGGCGACACCGACGTCCACCGGTACACCCTCTCCCGGCCCGGCGGGCTCACCGTCCGCGTGCTCGACTACGGCGGCGTCATCCAGTCCGTGCAAGCGCCGGACCGGCACGGGCGGCCGGCCGACGTCGTCCTGGGCTACCCCGACCTCGACGGCTACGTCGCGAACAACCGGCCGGGCGCCCCGCGGGTCTTCCTGGGCGCGCTGATCGGCCGGTTCGCCAACCGGATCGCCGGCGGCGCGTTCACCCTCGACGGCGTCCTGCACCGGGTACCGGTGAACGACGGGAAGAACAGCCTGCACGGCGGCCCGGCCGGGTTCGACACGCGGGTGTGGTCGGCGGCCCCGGTTCCCGGCGGCGTGCGGCTCACGCTGGTCAGCCCGGACGGCGACCAGGGCTACCCCGGCCGGCTCACCACGGAGGTGACGTACCGCCTCGGCTCACGGCTCCGGATCACCTACCGCGCGACCACGGACGCCCCGACGGTCGTCAACCTGACCAACCACACCTACTGGAACCTGGCCGGCGCCGGTTCGGTGCACGACCACTCGCTGTCGATCGCCGCGAGCCGGTACTGCCCCACCGACGAGAACCTGATCCCGGTGGGCGCCCCGGCCCCGGTCGACGGCACCCCGTTCGACTTCCGCCGCGCGACGACGATCGGCGCCCGCCTCGGCGCCCCCGACCCCCAGCTGGCGATCGGCCACGGCTACGACCACAACTGGGTCCTCGACGACGGCGCGCCGTTCGCCGCCCGGGCCTGGGAGCCGACGTCCGGCCGGCTGCTCACGATGTGGACGACCGAGCCGGGCCTGCAGTTCTATTCGGGCAACCACCTCGGCAGCCCCGGCGCGGGGTTCGCGCTGGAGGCCCAGCACTTCCCGGACTCGCCGAACCGGCCGGACTTCCCGAGCACGGTGCTCCGGCCGGGCGAGGTCTACCACCAGGAGACGGTCTTCGAGCTGACGGCGCCGGACCGGCCGCCCGTGGCGTGAACAACATTCGCCCCGCTCACGGCCGTTCCCGCCGTTACCCTCGCCGGTCATGGGAGATCTTTCCGCCGACCTCGCCCCCACCGGCGTGCTGCGCGCCGCGGTCAACCTCGGGAACCCGGTGCTCGCCCACGGGACGCCGGACGCGCCCGGGGGCGTCACGGTCGACCTCGCGCGCGAGGTGGCGGCGCGGCTCGAGGTGCCGGTGGAGTTCGTGTGCTTCGACGCGGCCCGGAAGTCGTTCGAGGCGCTGACCTCGGGCGCGGCGGACCTGTGCTTCCTGGCGATCGAGCCGGCGCGCGCGGCCTCGGTGGCCTTCACCGCGCCGTACGTCGTCATCGAGGGCGCGTTCGTGGTGCCGGAGGATTCGCCGTTCGGCTCGCCCGCGGACGTCGACCGGCCGGGCGTCCGGATCGGCGTGAAGCAGGGGTCGGCCTACGACCTGTTCCTGACCCGGACCCTTGCGCATGCGACGGTCGTGCGAGGCGCGGACGGCGTCGCGGCGTTCGAGGAGCAGAGTCTCGAGGTGGCGGCCGGGATCCGGCAGCCGATGACCGCGTACGTCTCTTCGCACCCGGGGACGCGGGTGATTCCGGAGCGGTTCATGCAGATCCAGCAGGCTGTCGGGACCACACCCGATCGCCACCCGGCGACGGTCGCGTTCCTGTGCGATCTGGTCGAAGAGCTGAAGGCCAACGGGTTCGTGGCCGATTCCCTGCGCCGTGCGAACCAGCCGGACGCCGCGGTCGCGCCTCCCGCGGAGTGACGTCCATCCTTTGAGGACGGTCCGACGGAGCCGGTGACAGGCAGCGCTCCGCGGCGTCCCCGCGCGCCCGGCCGTCACTCTGCGCGGTTCCCGGTCCACGGAGTGATATCGCTTCCTCGTCGCCGCCGTCATCGGTGCGACATTGCGTCTTCTCGACGGTCGCAACGAGTGCTACGTTTCGGGCAGGCCAGGTCGATCCGAGGAGCTGCGATGAGGCTTACTCCCAGCGCTCACACCGACTCGTTCTGCCGTGACCGGCTGCCGCCCGGGGAGCAGTGGCCGCGGCTCGTCTTCGACCTGCCCGAGCTGGACTACCCCGACCGGCTCAACGCCGCCACCGCCCTGCTCGACGGCGCCGTCGAGCGCCTCGGCGCCGACCGGCCCTGCCTGCGCTCCCTCGAGGAGACGTGGACCTACGGCGAGGTCCTCGCGCGCGCCAACCGGATCGCGCACGTCCTCACCGCCGAGCTCGGGGTCGTCCCCGGGAACCGCGTGCTGCTGCGCGGCACGAACACGCCGTGGCTCGCGGCCTGCTGGCTGGGCGTGCTCAAGGCCGGCGCCGTCGCCGTCTCCACGATGCCCATGCTGCGCCGCCACGAGCTCGACAAGATCGTCGACCGGGCGCGGCCGGCCGTCGCCCTGTGCGACGAGCGCCTGCTCGACGAGCTGCCGCCCGGGCTGCCCGTCGTCTCCTACGGCACCGAGCTCGCCACCCGCTGCGCGCGGTACCCGGCAACCTTCGCCGACGTGCCGACCGCCGCCGACGACGTCGCCTTGCTCGCCTTCACCTCCGGCACCACCGGGACTCCCAAGGCGACGATGCACTTCCACCGCGACCTGCTCGCCATCGCCGACACGTTCTCCCGGCACGTCGTGCGGCCCACCGCGGACGACCTCTTCTGCGGCACCCCTCCCCTGGCGTTCACCTTCGGCCTCGGCGGCCTCCTCGTCTTCCCGCTGCACGCCGGCGCGTCCGTGCTCCTCCTGGAACGCGCCACCCCCAAGGAGCTGGCCTCGGTCGTCGCCGAGCGGTCGGTGACCGTGCTGTTCACGGCGCCGACCGCGTACCGCGCGATCCTCGGCTCCGGCGACGGCCCGCTTCTCAAGGGGGTGCGCCGCGCCGTCTCCGCCGGCGAAACCCTGCCCGCCGCCGTGGCCGAGCAGTACCGCGACCTCGTCGGCCGCCCGCTCATCGACGGCATCGGCAGCACGGAGATGCTGCACGTCTTCATCTCCGCGGCCGACGAAGCCGCACGTCCCGGCATGACCGGCACCGTCGTGCCCGGGTTCCGCGCCGCCGTCCTGGACCTCGACGGCACACCCGTGCCCGACGGCACGCCCGGGCTGCTCGCGGTGCAGGGTCCCACCGGCTGCCGCTACCTCGAGGACCCGCGGCAGGCCGACTACGTCCGCGACGGCTGGAACATCACCGGCGACACCTACGTCCGCGAACCCGACGGCTATTTCCGGTTCGTGGCGCGCAGCGACGACATGATCGTCTCCTCCGGTTACAACATCGCCGCTCCCGAGGTCGAAGAGGTGCTGCTGCGCCACCCGGACGTCGAGGAGTGCGCGGTCGTCGGCACGCCCGACCCGGACCGCGGCGCGGTCGTGACCGCCTTCGTCGTGCTGCGGCCCGGCGTCGCCCCGGGCCCGGACGTCGTGCTCGCCCTGCAGGAGCACGCCAAAGCCGTTGCGGCGCCGTACAAGTACCCGCGCCGGGTGCGGTTCATCGACGCGCTGCCGCGCAACGCGAGCGGGAAGCTGCAGCGCTTCCTGCTGCGCGAGCGGTGACGGGGGTGACGGGCCCGCTGCCGAGGTGGGGTGGCGGTGGGCCCGTCACGTCTGGGGAGTGCCGGGGACATGCCTCCATCCTAGCCACGGATTCGAACACCTGTTCCCGTCCCTTCGGGTGAATTACGGCTACGAACCGTCACCGCCGTCGCGACGATTCGCGCCGCGACAACACTTCCGAGTGATACGCGGTCCTCAATGGACACTCACGGACCACGGCAAACGCGCCGGGCACCCCGTCCGGGACGCCGTCACGCGGCCCCACCCCGTGCCGCCGGGCCGCCCGCCGTCCGCGGTAGAACTCCTGACACCGCACTGACCTGCGCCGGAGGACCATCACCCCGACGCGCCGCCGAGGCGGTGACCGGACCGGAAACCGGGTCCCATAAAGTCTTCGCGCAGCCAACCGGAGGTGAACGCCCGCGTGCCCGACGTCGACTACTACGAGGTGCTCGGCGTCCGCCGGGACGCCACGGCGGCCGACGTCAAGACGGCCTACCGCCGGCTGGCGAAGACCATGCACCCGGACGGCGGCGGGACGGTCGGCACGTTCCGCCTGCTCCGCGAGGCCTACGACGTCCTCGGCGATCCCGTCGCCCGCGCGCGGTACGACTCCGGCGGCGCGACCGTGGTGCCCGTCCCGGTCCGGCCGCGGCCCCGGCGGCGCTTCGGGGACGAGCCCGGGTTCGTCCCCGACCTGCCGGAACTGGACGCCGAGGACCTCAGCTGGTGGCACTTCGCCGGGCAGGACACCCGGATGCGCCACGGCCGCCGCCGCGGGCCCGGGCACACGCCGGTGGTCGCCGCGGTGGGCGGGATGGTGCTGGTGCTGCTGCCGCTGGTCACCGGGGTGGGGTTCAGCACGCCGGTGCTCATCGTCTGGCTGCTGCTCACCGCCGGCACCGCGCTGCTCGTCCAGCGCCTGGCCCGCGGCTACCTGCGGGCGCACCAGGCCCGCGAGGCGTACGCCGAGGAGTTCGGCGGCCGTACCGTGTTCGGCGCCCCCGGCACCGAGCGCGACGAGCTGGCCGAGCGGCTCACCGCCGACCTGCTCGAGGGCTACCTGACCCGGCTGCCCGGCGCGCGGATCTTCCACGGGCTCGCGTGGCCCGGCTCGGTGTTCGCCGACGTCGACCACGCGGTGCTGTGCGGGAAGCGCCTGGTGCTCATCGAGTCGAAGCTGTGGCTGCCGGGGCACTACGAGACGGCCGAGGACGGCAGGCTGCTGCGCAACGGCCGCCCGTTCCGCGGCGGCGGCAGCCGGCTCGCCGAGAGCCTCGCCGCCTACCGCGACCTGCTGCCCGGCGTGGCACTGCGCGGCGCGATGATCGTGTACCCGAGCCGCAGCGGCGACCTGACCACGGCCGACCCGGGTGACCTGCCCGCCGCGCCGATGACGCCCGAGGAGTTCCTGCACGAGATCGGCGAATGGCTCGCCGCCGATCCGTCCACAGTGGACCACCAGACGCTGCGGACCATGCGCGACCAGGTGGTCGGCGGGGGCGGCCGGGCGGCGTGAGCTCCGGCGCCTCGCCAGGCGTGGCACTGCCGGCCACGATGCCACCAGCCCATGGCCCGACCGCCGTGCCAGGCTGGACGGCGTGAACCCCGCCGCCACGCTGGGCACCGTGCTGCTGGCCTACCTCCCGGCGGCGGTCTCCCCCGGTCCGAACTTCGTGCTCATCGCGCACACCGCCGCGGCCGGCACCCGGCGGGCCGCGGTGGCGGTCGCGCTCGGCGTCGTCGCCGCGGGCGGGGTGCTGGCGGCCGTCGCCGTCTTCGGGCTGGGCAGCGTGCTCGCCCGCGCGCCGTGGCTGGCCGCCGGCCTGCGCGTGGTCTGCGGCGGCTATCTCGCCTGGCTCGGGGTGCGGCTGTGGCTGCGAGCCCGCACGCCGGACGCAGGGGAAATGCCCGATGCACCGGAAGAGACCGCGAACCGCGATGAGGTGGCCGCACCACCGCGCAAGCGGGCACCGGACGCTGCCAATCCGAACCACTTCCGCCAAGGCGTGGTCAGCAACCTGACCAACCCGAAAGCCGCGGCCTTCTTCGGCAGCGTGCTCACCGCGGCCCTGCCGCCCACCGAACCCACGGCGGTCAAAGCCGCCGCGGTCGCGCTGATCCTCGTGACCTCGACCGCCTGGCACCTGTCCGTCGCCCTGCTGTTCTCCGCACCCGCCACCCAGCGCTGGTACGCGCACGCGAAACCGGCCCTCAACCGCGTCGTGGGCACGGTTCTCGTCGTCCTCGGCGTCACCCTCGCCGTAACGCCGTGAAGGCCTCCCCGCGCGAGCGAGGAGGCCTTCACGATCAGGGAAAATTACCGGACCCCACCCGAAGCACGCTGCTTCTGCGCGTGCGCGGAGCGGGTGCAGACCTCGCCGACGTCGACCGTCTGGCCGCGGTCGGCGTAGACGTCCGCGACCCCGACGAGCTTGCCGTTCGGCGTCGAGCAGGTCAGCTGGTAGGCCTCCTTCGTCCCGTACGTCGGCGGGATCGGCGACGCGAACGACACGTCCCCGGTCCAGTCGTCGACGGCGTTCGGGTCGGCCTGGTCGTAGTTGACCACCACGGCCTTGTAGTCGCCGGCCGGCGGGTCGAACAGCACGGCGTGCTCGGACGTCGTGCCGCCGTTGGCCGACGAGCTGACCAGGTTGCCCGCCGCGTCGTAGACGAACAGGTCCCAGTCGGTCGCGGTGTTGGCCCAGTTGATGTTGACGCTGAACTTCCCGTTGTCCACCTTCGGCAGGCCGTCGACGTGGAAGGTGAAGCTCTCCGCCGTCGCGTCCGCCGGGTAGTTCTGGTTGATCGGCGGCACACCGGCCGGGTTGGCGACCGCGAAGCCCTGCTGCGCCGGGCCCTGGGGGTCACGCCCGTAGCGGCCGGCCACGTACGGCCGGGTCGACGGGTTGACCGACCAGGCGAACCGCCCGCCGGTGGTGGTGAACTTCGAGTTCAGGTCGTCGGTGATGTAGATCGGCGGCTTGGTGGAGCCGTCGGGCTGGATCACCGGCGACGTCGGCGTCTGGAACGTCTTGTGCAGCTTGAGCTGGTAGCCCTTGGGCGCCGAGCCGATCAGCGTCGAGTGCTGCTGCGGGTCGGCCGCGTTGCCCAGCATGTCCAGGAACGCCTGGCGGTTGCCGCCCTTGCCCGCCCCGGCCGCGGGGGCCAGGCCCTCGTACTCGGCCACGACGCTGTCGGCGAACGGGCCGTGGAAGCCGTTGCCGCCGACCTCGATGGTGAAGCCCCAGCCGCCGGTGGCCCAGTACGACCAGTCCTCTGTAGTGCCCGTGGTGTCATACAGCGCCCAGCTCGGCTCGCTGGTGTAGCCGTTGCGCGAGGCCAGCTTGTCGCCGAGGGCCTTGTAGGCGGGCTCCTCCAGCGGCGGCCGGACGTCCGCCACGCCCGGCGGGCGCAGCACCAGCGCCGCGACGGTGTGCATCGTCATCAGGTTGGTCACCTGGCGCGAGGACACGATCGACCGGACGTTGCGCACTTCGGGCTCGCTGAACGGCGCGGACCCGCGGAAGGTGTCGCCGCTCCAGGCGATCTCGGCGCCGTTGCCGCCCCAGAACCCGCCGTAGTTGCGGTTCGGGTCGGTGCCGCGGAGGCGGCCGGCCGGGTTCGCCTTGCACACGCCGGTGGAGTACTGCGCCGGCGAGTCGTCGACGTTGCAGTTCTTCCGCTTCATTTCATAGTCGAACCGGGTGAAGTCACCCTTGGGCTCGGCTTCGCGGGAGATCTCGAAGCCGTCCGGGTTGATGATCGGCACGACGATGTTGCGGGTCTTGCCGACGAGGCTGCGGATCGCCGCGTCGTGGGAGTAGCCGTTGATCAGCTCGTACGCCCACTCCATGACGTGCTCGCCGGCCGGCCACTCCCGGGCGTGGTGCACGCCCATGGTGAAGTTCACCGGCTTGCCGTCGGTGACGTTCTTGACGTCGGTGGCGATTTCGACGCCGACGACGTCCCGGCCTTCCCAGGTCGACTCCGGCATGGTGAACGCCGAGACGAGGCCGGGGTTCTTGCGGGCCAGCTCCTTCATCTCGTAGTTGTAGTCGTAGAGGTGCCGGTAGCTCGTGCGCCCGGACGGCAGCGCCGACGCGGCGGTCTTCGCGGCGTACTGGCGGTCGGTCTTCGCGTCCTGGACCGACTTGGCCGAGAGGTCGGCCTCGATCACCTGGGACTTGAAGCCGCTGTTCTTGAGCACCTGGCGGTCGGCGTCGTCGGCGAGGACGACCTCGACGCCGGTCGCGTCGCCCTTCTCCGTGACGTCGAGGCCGAGGGCGGTCAGCTTGTTCTTGTCGGCGCGCGTCGGCGTCTCGACCCGGACCAGCTGCGCCTTCGACGCCGTCGTCGGCGTGCCCTGCGGGGTCAGCGCGAGGAAGTCGACGCCGAGCTGGGCCTGGCCGGCCGGACCGCCGTAGCGGCAGCCCTGGACGACGAGCTCCTGGCCCTTCTTCACGAAGCTTTCGGCGAGTTCGTGGGTGCGCAACGCCGTGGAGGCGGCGACCACCGCGCCCGTCGCCTTGTCGAACACGGCGACGTCCCAGTCGCCTTCGGTGCCCGGGACCGGCTTGAGCCGCGCCTGGACCAACCCGTCCACAGTGGACGTAAGCTCCCGGCGATCGGTGCCCGCGGTGCCCTTGGGCAGCACTTTCGCGAAGCACGAGCGCGGTACCGACTTGTCGGCACGCAGGATGTTCTGGGCGGCGCCGGCGGTACCGGCCGGCAGTGTGACGAACGCCGCCGCCAGCGCCACGACCGAAACCGCCAGCACCGCTCTTCTTGGTGAATTCCCCACAGGCAAAGACCTCCTTGACGAGGCCGGCACAGCACGGACGTACCGGTAGCGAGTGACCGTAATGGACGAAAACCGGCTACGGTAACCGCCGTAAGTCGTACAGCCTTCACCCGGCCTTCACACGTCCGGCCGCCCGATAGGGCATTTCACCGGGAGTTCAACCGCTGGTCGGCTACTGTCGGTTCATGGTCACGGTCCCTGCGCGACGGACGTCGCTCGCGATCTCGCTGAGCGGCATCGCCGCCCTCGCGATCGGTGCCGCGCTGGTGCTGCTGCTCCAGGTCATCCCGCCGACCGACGAGATCAGCGCGACCCGCCGCACGATCAGCGAATACGGGCTCTCCGACCACAAGTGGGTGTTCGACCTCGCCGTGATCCTGGTGGCGCTGGGCTCGGCGGCCGGGCTCGCCGTCCTGCACAGCCAGCGGCGGCTGCCCGTCCCCGCGGCCCTCCTCGGTACATTGTGGACGGTCGGACTGCTGGTCATCGTGGCTTTCCCGAAGCCGGACTGGGCCACGGTTTCCCGCTCGGACTTCGGCGGCACGCTGCACCGGATCGCGAGCGTGGTGGCGTTCGTCGCACTCCCGCTCGCGGTGCTGGTCGCGGCCCGCGCGGCGTTCCCGGGCACTCCCGGCCGCCGGTGGCTGGCCCGGGTGCTGGCGATCGCTTCGCTGGGCTGGTTCGCGGTGATCCTCGGGGCCGTCGTGGTGGCCGCGGTGGAGGGCGGCCGCTGGTGGACGCTCATCCCGCTCGGCCTCGTCGAACGCGGGATGGCGCTGACGGAACTGATCGCACTGGGCGTCCTGCTCGCACCGGCCAGGCCTCAGGAGCGGTAGAGCTCCGTCAGCAGGGCGGCGGCCAGGTGCGTCGCCGGGCGCTGTCGTGGGCGGCGATCGCGGTGATCGTCGCGGTCAACGTCGCCGCGGTCGTCAGACCGGCCGCAGGTCCGGCTCCGTCGTCTCGGTCAGCCTCGGGTCCGGCTGCTCCCCCGCCATCGCCAGGAAGCCCCGGGCCACCCGGAGCAGCAGCGGCCAGTTCTTCGGGTTCTTCTTGTCCACCCCGCCGATCAGCTGCTTGAGCATCGAGAGCGTGTCGAAGTAGATGCGCTCGCACACCAGGCGCTCCTCGGCGTCGAACACGAAGTAGGCCGTCATGCGGACGCGGAAGCGGGACCCGGTCGCCGGGATCGCGCCGAGCGGGCCGAGGTGCGTGCCCAGCAGCCAGAACTCGACGACGACCGCGTCGGCGCTGTGCCGCAGCGCGATCAGCTCGTGGTGCTGGTCGGGGAAGGCGGTGCGCGTGTCGTGGTAGTAGCCGCGGACGGCGCCGTCGCCGTCGTGGACCGTCATCGTTGCGACGACCTCGTAGTGCGGGTGCGGGAACGTCGAGAGCGTGGCGTCCCAGTCCTGGGCGACCTCGTCGCGGAAGTGGTCGAGCACCAGCTTCTGGCGGGCCGCGAGGACTTCGGGTGCGGGGATGTCGAACTCGGTCATCGGCGCTCCTTAAATCTACGGTGTAGGTAACCGACGATAACCTACACTGTAGGCACGCTGATGGAAGGGGACGTTGTGCTCGAAGGAACCCTCGCCCGCGCGAAGCCGGTGATCAGGTGGGGCCTGGGCCACGCGCTCCCCCGGACCGTGCTGCGCCGCGAAGCCCGGCGCGGGGACCTCCAGGGCCGGATGGTCGTCGCCGCGGCCGACGGGCGCGACCTGACCGGGCTGTTCGAGGAGATCCGCGCCGCCGGCCCGCTCGCCCGCACCCGCTTCGGCTGGATGACCACCACCCACGCCGCGGTCCGGGAAGTGCTGTCCAGCGAAGACTTCCGCGTCGGTGTCATCGGCTCCGACGGCTCGGCGCTCGGCCGCCTGGTCGAGTGGTCGGCCGGCGAGCACCTGCACCCGGTGCGGCCGCCGTCGCTGCTCGCCGTCAACCCGCCGGAGCACACCCGCTACCGCAAGCTGGTCACCGGCGTGTTCACCGTGCGCGCGGTCGAGCAGCTGCGCGGCCGGGTCCAGGAGATCGCCGACGGCCTGCTCGACGCGCTCGACCCGAGCCGCCCGCTCGACCTCGTCGAGTCCTACTGCGGCCTGCTCCCGGTGACGGTCATCAGCGAGATCCTCGGGGTGCCACCGTCAGACCTCGGCAAGGTGCTGTCGCTGGGCGCGGCCGCGGCGCCCAGCCTCGACCTCGGCCTGGGCTGGCGCACGTTCCGCGACGTCGAGACCGCGCTGGGCGAGTTCGACACCTGGCTCGGCGAGCACCTCGACCACCTGCGCCGGCACCCCGGCAAGGACCTGTTCAGCAAGCTCGTCGCGGCCCGCGACGGCGGCGTCGGCCTCACCGAGACGGAGCTGAAGTCCACGGCGGGCCTGGTGCTGGCGGCCGGCTTCGAAACGACTGTCAACCTCCTGGGCAGCGGGATCGCCCTGCTCGCGAACGATCCCGGGCAGCTCGCCGTGCTGCGCGAGCGGCCGGAGCTGTGGGGCAACGCCGTCGAGGAGGTCCTGCGGTACGACCCGCCGGTCCTGCTGACCGGCCGGCTGGCGACCCGCGCCACCGAGGTCGCCGGGATGCCCCTGCCGCGCGGGGCGCTGGTGACCACCGTGCTGGCCGGCGCGAACCGCGACCCGGAGGTCTTCGCCGACCCGGCCGTCTTCGACGTCACCCGGACCGGCGCGCGTGACCACGTGTCGTTCGGCGCCGGGCGCCACCACTGCCTGGGCGCTTCGCTGGCGCGCATGGAGGGCGAGATCGGGTTGCGCACGATCTTCGACCGGTTCCCGGACCTGCGTGTGCTGCCGGGAGGCCGTCGCCGGGGAACGCGGATCCTGCGCGGCTACGAAAGCCTGCCGGCGGTGCTCGCCGCGTGACGGGCCGGCGCGGCCGTCCGCCCAAGAGCGCCGACAGCGGGCTGTCGAGGGAGCGGATCCTGAAGGAAGCCCTCGCTCTCGTCGACGAAGAGGGCCTGGCCGCCGTCAGCATGCGCAAGCTCGCGCGCCGGCTCGGCGTCGACCCGATGAGCCTGTACAACCACGTCGACGGCAAGGACGCCCTGCTGGACGGGATCGCCGAGGTCCTGCTGGCGGCGATCCCCGCACCGGCACCGGGAACGGGCCTGCGGGAGACGATGTCCGCGCTGGCGCGCGGGTTCCGGGCCGCGATGCTCGGCCACCCGCGCGCGGCGCCGCTCGTGCTCACCCGCCAGCTCGCGTCGATGACCGCGCTCGCGCCGGTGGAGGCCGTGCTCGGCCCGCTGCTCGCGGCGGGCTACCCGCCGGACCGCGCGGTGCACGGGCTGCGCGCGGTGCTGGCGTTCCTGATCGGCACCTTGATGCGGGAGGTCGACGCGGCGCCGACGTTCAGCAGTACCGGCGACCTGGGCCGGCTCGCGGACCTCTCGGCGTCCGGGCTGCCGGCCGTCGCCGAAGCGGCGCCCCACCTCGCGGTGTGCGACCACGAAGCGGAGTTCGAGTTCGGGCTGGGCATCCTGCTCGACGCGCTGGCACCGTGACTCAGCGGATGCGTTCGTGCAGCGCCGCCATGCGGGCGTCGAGGTCGGCCGCCGTCCGGGCCGCGGCCGCGAGCTCGCCCGCGAAGTCGTCCGGGACGCGGTCGGCGTACTTGTAGGACAGCTTGTGTTCGACGGCGGCCCAGAAGTCCATCGCGATGGTGCGCAGCTGCAGTTCCACTTTGACCTTCTCGACCCGGTCGGACAGGAACACCGGGATCCGGACGATCAGGTGCAGGCTGCGGTAGCCGTTCGCCTTCGGGCGCGCGATGTAGTCCTTGGTGCGCAACAGTTCGACGTCGTCCTGCGCGGTGAGCATCCGGGCGACCTCGTGGACGTCGGACACGAACGGGCAGACGACGCGGATGCCGGCGATGTCGTCGAGGACGTGCGCGGCGGCGATCCAGTCGTCGCCGAGGCCCCGGCGGCGGACCTTTTCCTTGATCGCCTCCGGCCGCTTCACCCGGCTCGTGATGTGCTCGATCGGGTCGTGGCTGTGGACGAAGTCGAACTCCTCGCTGAGGATCCGCAGTTTCGTCATCAGCTCTTCGATGGCGAACTTGTACATCAGCAGGAACCGCGGGAGCTGCCCGGCGACCGCGAGCGCGTCGGCCGCCTCCCGCAGGTCCTCGGCCGCCGGATCGGTGGTCACTGAAGCCTCGTGTGTCGTCGGTCGGGTGGTCACCCCAGGTTACTGTGCGCTACTGGGTCAACGAGCACCGGCGGGTGCGAGTTCCCGCCGGTCACCGGATCGGGTCGGGGAAGCCGTAGAGCCGGCGCGCGTTGGCGCCGAGGACCGCCGCGCGGGTGGCCGGGTCGGGGACCCAGTCGGCGAGCAGGTCGACGAGGTCGCCGTCGTTCGGCATCGGGCCCCAGCAGCCGACGTGCGGCCAGTCGGAGCCGTAGACGCACCGGTCCGGCGCCGCCGCGACGAGCTCCCGGGCGAACGGCACGGTCTCGGTGTACGGCGGTTCGGCGAGCCGGTTGGCGCCCGACAGCTTGACCCAGGCGCCGTCGGCGACGAGGTCGCGCACCGGCCACCTCCTCGTGCCGCCCGCGACGTCGGGGACGCCCAGGTGGTCGAGCACGTACGGCACGCGGAGCTTGGCCAGCCTCGCCGGCGTCAGCGTGGCCGCGTCGGTGAACAGCTGCAGGTGCCAGCCGTGTTCCGCGCAGATCGCTTCCAGGCGGGCGAGGGCGGCGAACCCGACGCCGCCGCCGGTCAGGGTGTTGATCCGCAGCCCGGTGACACCGGCGTCGTGGAGTTCGGCGAGTTCGCGGTCGCCGATGTGCGGATCCACGACGGCGACGCCCTTGAGCCTGCCGGGGTGGGCGCGGAGGGTGTCGAGGAGCAGGGTGTTGTCGGTGCCGTGCACGCTGACCTGCACGAGGACGCCGTAGGTCATGTTCGTGGCGTCGAGCATGGCTGCGTAGTCGGCGGCGGTGGCGGGCGGCGGGGTGAAGCTGCGGCTTTCGACGAAGCCGCGGTCGCCGACCACGTGGGCGTGGGTGTCGACGGCCCCGGGCGGCACGTCGACCCGGACCGGGGCGCGGGGCCGCGGATCCGGGCCGGGGCAGACGGCGAACTTCCGCTCGGGGGCGAACTCCACCGGGTCAGTGTGGCAGCTGACGGAGGGTGTGCACCGGCCCGCCGCCGGTGCACACCCTCCTGGTCTCAGTTGCCCGCTTTTGCGGTTTCGGTGCCGGTTTCGGTGGCGCTGGTGGTGTCGGTTGCGGTGGCGGTCCCGGTTGCGGTGGCACCCGCGGCCGGGTCGGCTACGCACTTCTCGGCCACCGCGGCCGCAGCCGCCTGCTCCGCCGCGTCGCCGGCCGCCTTGTTCTTGTCCTTGTTCTTGTCCTTGGCTTTCTGCTGGCCGTTGCCGTTCTGGGCGGTGGCCATGCCCTGCTGGTCGGCGGCCGCGCCGGACTCGGCGGTGGCCATGCCCTGCTGGTCCGCGGCCGCGCCGGACTCGGCGGTGGCTTGGGAAACGCAGTCCAGGATGGCGGTGCAGTCCGGGTTGACGGCGGCGTCGTTCTGAGCCGCCATGCCGTTCTGGTCGGCCATGCCGTTCTGCTGCGCCATACCGTTCTGGTCGGCCATGCCGTTCTGCTGCGCCATACCGTTCTGGTCGGCCATGCCGTTCTGGTTGGCCATGCCGTTCTGGTTGGCCATGCCCTTCTCGTTGGCCATGCCGTTCTGCTGCGCCATACCGTTCTCGTTGGCCATGCCGTTCTGGTTGGCCATACCGTTGGCGTCGGCGGCTCCGGCGGCCTCGGCTACGCACTTCTCGACCACGCCGCAGGCCTGCGCGGCCGCGGCGTCCTGGGCGGCGGCCGCGTCCTGCTGGCCGGCCATGGCGTTTTCGTCGGCCGCGCCGTTCTCGGCGGCCATGCCCTTCTGCTTGGCCTTGCCGTTGGCCATGCCGTTCTCGGCGGCCATGCCGTTCTCGTCAGCCGCGCCCTGCTGGGCGGCTTTGCCGTTCTTGGCCTTGCCGTTGCCCTTGGCCATACCGTGGCCCTTGGCCATGCCGTTCCCGCCGGCCTGGGCGTTGTCCTCGGCGGCCGCGTTCTGCTGGGCCGCGTCGGCGATCGCCGCGCACTGGGTCGCGACCGCGTTCGCCGCCACCTCTCCCCCGCAGCCGGCCGCCGCGCGGCGCTGCTGGATCTGGTCGACCACCGCCTGGCGGTTGGCTATCCGGGCCGCCGACTGGGCGTCCGGCGCCGCCTGCTGACCCGCGATGAAGGTGAGGTTGTTCTGCAGCGCCGTGTCCAGGCCGCCGCAGCTCTCCGTCGCCGCGTTGCTCGCCGGGCTGCTGAGAGCGATCGCCGTCGCCGTCGCCCCCGCGACTCCCAGCAGCGCCGCCAGCCCGATCGTGGCCTGTTTGCGGTGTCGTCCGGTACTGCGTCCGTGGGGCATCAGCCCCTCCTCTCTGGTCGCCACCTCACCACGGCACACGGCGCGCCGCCGCAAACGGTTCACCGGTCACCGGAAAGGATTCACCAGAGTGTCTACTGTGGACAGAGAGTCAGGCGCTGAACAGCTGGCCGAGCCGGTATTCGACGAGTGCGGAAGCCTGCTCGGCCGTGTACGCTCCGACGAGGATCCCGGTGACGAGACCGGCGGCCATCGTCGCGAGGGCGTCGGCCTCCAGGTCAGCGTCCAGGTCCGGGCCGACCCGGTTGCCCTTCTGCGCCGAGCGGAACTGCCCGGCCGGCCCGCGGACCAGGTGCGGCAGCAGCGCTTCCTGGTCCGGCTGCGAGCCACCACGGGTGCCGGCCCGGGAGCTGGACGTCGAGACGCGCTACGGGCCGACACGCGTGCGCGCCAGCGGCGAAGCGGGGCCGCCGGTCGTGCTGCTGCCGGGCGGCGTGGGCACGTCGTTGTCGTGGTACCCGCACGTCGCCGAGCTGGCCGGCGTCTCCACCGGCGGACGGCACGCGCTCGCCCTCGCGACGCGAGCGCCGTCCCGGGTGGCCGCGGTGGTCGCGATCGAGCCGTCCGGGTTCGCGGTGATCGGCTCCGCCTTCCTCTGGTGGAGCCTGCGCGAAATCGTGCGCTGGTTCGATCCCCGCCCGGGCGCGGCGGTGCGGCGCACCCTCCGTCCGCTGCTGTTCGGCGCGCTCAAGCGAACTGCGCGCGGTGGGTGTCCCGGTCCGGCTGCTGCTCGCCGAGCACAGCGTGATCCACCCCGCGCGTGACGTCGAACAGCGCGTGAAGGCGCTCAACCCGCTGTTCGACGTCGAGGTCGTGCCCCGCACGACCCACGCCCTGCCGCTGCAGCGCCCGGAGCTGGTCACCGCGCGGATCCTGACCGCCGCCGCGGGTTAGCCGAGGTCGGCCAGCTGCGGCACGGCCGGGGCCATGCCCTCGATCCACGCGGCCGGCGAGCCGGTGGTCGGCGTGATGATCGCCGTGTGCACACCGAGCTTCGCGTAGTCCGCCATGGCGCGGACGAACTCGTCGCGGGTCTCCGGTGCCGGGCGCGGGTTGTTGGCCAGGACCGTCTTGCGGATCTCGTCGTAGTCGCGGCCGGCGTCGTCGCAGTGGCGGCGCAGCACGTCCAGCTTGTGCGCGACGTCCTCCGGCGAGGAGGCGAAGAGGTTGCACGCGTCGCCGTACTGCGCGACGAGCCGCAGCGTCTTGCGCTCCCCGCCGCCGCCGATGAGCACCCTCGGCCGGTTGATCGGCTGGGGCGAGCAGAGCGTCTCGGCGAGCTGGTAGTGCTTGCCCTCGAACGGGCCGTTGTTCTCCGGGTCCCACATCTGCCCGCAGATGCGCAGCGTCTCCTCCAGCCGTTCGAACCGCTCGGCGATCGGCGGGAACGGCACGCCCATCCCCCGGTGCTCGCGCTCGAACCAGGCGGCGCCGACACCCAGCACGGCCCGGCCGCCCGAGAGGACGTCGAGGGTGGTGACGATCTTCGCGAGCAGGCCGGGGTGTCGGTAGGTCACACCGGTGACCAGCAGGCCGAGGTCGATCCGGGACGTGTGCGCGGCGAGGAAGCCGAGCGTGGTGTAGCCCTCCAGCATGTTCGACTCGGCGGGCCGGCCGGTCGGCTCGATCTGGAAGTAGTGGTCCATGAAGGACAGCCAGGTCGCCCCGGCCTCCTCCGCCGCTTCGCCCACCCGGGCGAGCTCGCCGGCGATGGCGGTGGTCCCGCCGTCGATGTCGAAGATGGGGAGGTGAAAACCGAGCTCCATGAAACGTTCTCCTGACGTGCGGTCGGCGTGCCCCTCACGTTAGGACCTGGAGCGCGCTCCAGGGCAAGCCGCACGCCGCGCGTCAGCCCGGCGCGCCGGTGGCGGCAGCCAGGAAGCCCGCCACCGCCGCCGGATCACCGGCGCCGGTCGTCACCGGGACGCCCGCCTCGCGCAGGTGGACCGCGAACTCCGCCGACTTGCGGCCGCCCTCGATCAGGAACGGTGGTGCGCCCGCGGCCGGGTACGTCAGCGGGCTCGCCTCGCGCAGCGTCGCCGGGGAGCGGCCCAGCGCCAGGAGGATCGCCGCCCGGGTGAGCGGGTCCTGGCCGGCGAAGTCGAAATCGGCCGGAGCGTCCAGTGCCGCCACCGCGCGGACCGGGCTCTCCGGCTCCCTGGCCACGCCGAGCAGCGACGCCAGCGTGCCGCCCGTTCCCGTGCCCACGGCCGTGATCCGCGCCGGGTCGAGGTTCAGCGCCGCCGCGTTGGCCTCGAGGAACCGGACCGCGCACCTCGCGTCCGTCAGCGGCGCCGGCCAGCGCGCCGCGGGCGCGAGGCGGTAGTCGATCGCGGCGACCGCGAACCCCCGCGCCGTCAGCGCGTCGCGCAGCGGGACGAGCCGCGATCCGGCGAGCAGCGCGCCCGGGCCGGCCGGCTTGCGGTTGCCGACGACGAGCCCACCCCCGTGCAGGAAGAGCGCCACCGGGGCGGCCCGGGCGTCCGGGCGCGGGCGGGCGAGGTCCATGACCAGGGGGATCCCGTCCGGGCGGCAGTATTCGACGGTGCTGCCGTCGAGCAGTGCCGTGGCCGTCGAGCCGGTGATGTTGTCGCCGGCCGCGACCGTCCCCGCCGTGCCGGTCGCGAGCACCAGCAGCAGCACGGGGAACAGCACGATCCACGCCGACACGCGTCGCGGCGCCGACGGCCGCGGGTGGGCCCGCCGCCGTGCCACGACCAGGAAGCCGAAGACGGCGACGACCTGCAGCGCGGCCGCGGCGTAGTCGGTGAAGCCGACGACGGTGTCCGCGGGCTGCCAGGGGTCGAACCGGGTCAGCAGCCCGAGCGGCCGGCTCGCCACCCACAGCGCGAGACCGGCGGCCGCGACGAGCGCGCCGGCCCGGGCGGTCTTGCGGGTCGGCCACCCGAGCACCGCGACGAAGGCGACGAACTCGACGGCGGCGAACAGGCCGAACAACATCGCGTAGAACTGCCAGACCCGCCAGAGCGCGGCGAGCGAGGCGGCCGGGATCAGGGCGCCGCCGAGGGCGGCGAAAGCGGCCGTGACCAGCACCGGACCGCGGCGCAGCGGCGGTGGCGTGGCGTAGCGCGCGGTCGTCGACGGGCGGCGCGTGCCGGAGTACCCGTCGACGACCTTCATGGCGCCAGTGTCACCCTGGTCGCCGGCGAGCGCACCTACTTGCGCGAAGCCGTGTAGTTCCGGAACAGCAGGTAGGTGTCCAGGATGTCGGACGAAGCGCTTTCGACCGAGCGGTAGATCCCCCACTTCGGGCGGACGTAGTCACCCTGGTCGGGAAGGTCGACTCCGCTCATGCTGCCCTGCGCGGCGACCGGCGCGCCGGATCCGGTGCCGGTGCGGATGACGCACGACGCCTTGCCCTTCGAGCCCGGCGTGAACGTCCATTCGATGGTGATCCACTTGTTCCGCAGGGGCGCGAGGTCGGTGGCCTCCTGGCCCGCGGCGCCCGCCCGGGCCGCGCGATCGTCGCGGGCCAGGGCCTCGACGCCGTGCAGCGCGCGACGTCCCGGACGGGCGTCCACCACCGCGCGCTGACCACCTTGATCGACGACGAGCCCGTCGAGCCCGGGTCACCGGCGTACTGGATCCGGCAGGCCGGCGGCGACCCCGTCGCGCTGCGGCACGTGCTCGGCACGCACGTGCCGACGGCCGGCCTGGACCGGATCCCGACGCCGACGCTGGTCCTGATCGGCACGGAGGACGACAGCCACGCGACGGCGGACGCACTGGCCGCCGCTTTGCCGAACGGCCGGTTCGAGCGGGTCCCGGGCACCCACTTCACGGCGATGACGAGCCCGGAGCTGACCGCGGCGATGGTGGCGTTCCTGGCTCAGGCGTAGCAGTCGGCCAGGGCACCGAAAGCCGCCTTCGGCTCCCACGGGACTCCCGGGTACCGCTCCCCCGTCCCTTCCTCCAGCACCTTCACCACGCCCCAGCTCGCCATGTCCAGGTCCTCCCGCGGATCGGCCCGGTGCACCAGCCCGTAACACACGAACGTGCACGCGAACGCCGCGTCGACCCCCTCCTCCGTGAAGATCTCGAGCAACTCCCGGAAGTACCGGGCCTGCTCCTCCTCGTCGCGGACGTACTCGCCCTTCAGCCGCACCGGAACCTCGCCCTCGTACTCCACGATTTCACCGCAGCGGGCCCCGAGGTCGGCCGCACCGCGGTAGGGGGTCACGCCGAACTCCGTGATCGCCACCGGCTTGCCCGCCGCCACCAGCGTGCGGACGCCCTCGCGGTACAGGTGCGCGACCTCCTTCGAGCGGTGCGCGTCCACCGACACGATGTCGAACGGCGCCCAGTCGACGCCTTCCAGCGGCACCGCCGCGTACGTCACGCGGCCCCCGAACCGCGCGCGGACCGCCTCGAGCGCGCGGGCCAGGAAAGCGTTGACCCGCGCGGGAAGCCCCGCGATGCGATCCCGCGACGCCAGGAGCCCGGCCAGGCGTTCTTCGATGCCGGCGCCGGGCAGGAAGCCGTGGTTGAACAGGCTCAGCTCGGCGCCGGTCACGAACACGACCTCGGCGCCCGTCGAACGGAGACGTTCCGCCCGCGAAGCCCCGTCGGCCAGCAGCTCGAGGATCTCCTCCTGGGTGCGGTCCCAGGGGAACGGCGAGAACCACACCTCCAGCCCCAGCGCGGCCGCTTCGCGGGCGGCGTGCTCGATCCGGTCCAGGTCGGTGCCGATCAGGCGCACCGCCGTGCAGTGCAGGTCGTCGCGGATGATCGTCAGCTCGCGGCGGACCAGGTCCGGGTCGAACGGGCGGTTGAACCGCCCGTCGCGCTCCAAGCCGGTGTCGTAGCCGATGCCCTTGGCTCGCACATCTCCTCCAGAACTTTAGGGTACGGTCCGTACCGTACCCTAAAGCGGTACAGTGTGGCCCATGGCCGAGAAGATCCGCCGCCGCGGCGCCGAGCTGGAAGAGGCGATCCTGCGCGCCGCCGCGGACGAGCTCGCCGAAACCGGCTACCCCGCCCTGACCATGGAACGGGTCGCGCAGCGGGCCGGCACCAACAAGAACACGATCTACCGGCGCTGGCCGAACCGCGCCGCGCTCGGCGTCGCCGCCTACCGCCACCTGGCCGAGGACACCCTCAAGCCACCCGACACCGGCAGCCTCCGCGAAGACGCCCTGACCCTGCTGCGCGCGATCAACTGCGGTCAGTCCTCCCCGGCCGCCCGGATCCTGCGCAGCCTCCTGACCGGCGTCGGCGACGAGCCGGAGCTGAGGGAACAGCTGCACGAGCAGGCCGCCGAGGGCGGCGCGAAACCCTGGCTCGCGATCGTCGACAGGGCCGTCGCGCGCGGCGAAGCACGCCCCGGCGCCCGACATCCGCGCGTCGCCACCGTGGCACTCGTGCTGCTGCGCAACGAACTGCTCACCCGCGGACTGACCACAGTGGACGACGAGGTGCTCGTCGAGATCGTCGACGAGGTCTACCTGCCACTGGTGGGCGCGTAGATCGTCAGGCGCAGTCCCGGGTCCTCGACGGCCTGGAAGGTCGCGTAGTCGAACTCCCGCTTCTCCGGGAGGAACAGCGTCTTCCGGCCGGGTCCGTTCCGGCCGACGTCGTGGCGGTCCCACCACGTCGCGAACTCCGGGCAGCCCGACCGCAGCCGCGCCGCCAGCCCGGTGAACGCCGGGTCGCCGGCCCACAGGTCGTGCGCGGCGCGGAACTGCGCCACCGCGTGCTCGGCCTGCGCGGCCCAGCCGGCGCCGAACAGCCGCCGTCCGCGCTCGCCGAGCAGGAGGAAGACCAGGACGTTCCGGTCCGCCTCCGGCACGGCACCGAAGTCGACGAACACCTCGGTGGCCGCGCGGTTCCAGGCCAGCACGTCCCAGCGGCGGCCCGTCACGTACGCGGGCTCGCTCAGGCCCTCGACGAGCCGTCGGGTGGCTTCGGGGACCTGCTCGCGGGCGAACGGGGTCCGGGCCGGGTTCCGGGCCAGGGCCCGCAGGTGGGCGCGCTCGGCGTCGTCCAGCCGCAAGGCACCCGCGAGCGCCTCGACCGTCGCGGACGACGGGCTGACCGTCCGGCCCTGCTCGAGCCGGATGTACCAGTCGACGCCGATGCCGGCCAGTTCGGCGACCTCTTCGCGACGCAGCCCGGGCGTCCGGCGCCGGCGGCGATCCGGCAGCCCGAGCGCCGCCGGGCTCAGCCGCTCGCGCCGCGACCGCAGGAACTCCCCCAGCCCGGCCCGGGCCACCTCGGACATGACGACTTCCCCCTGGCACTCGACAGTCCCAGGATGATACCAGGCCTGGATGTGCGCCCCCGGATCTTCGACGATCGGGACATGAGAGCCGCGATACTCGAAGAATTCGGCAAACCCCTGTCGGTGCGCGAAGTACCCGCGCCGGTGCTCGGGACCGGCGAAGTGCTGGTCGACGTCGTAGCGGCGGGCGTACTGCCCTACGCGGCCGAGGTGTTCCGCGGCGAGCGGAACTACCAGCTGACGCTGCCGGTCGTCCCCGGCGCCGGGGCGATCGGCCGCGTGCGCGCGACCGGCCCGGACGCGACCCGCCTGGCACCCGGCGACTGGGTGCTGTGCGACCCGGTGATCCGCTCCCGCGACGACGCGCTCACCCCGGACATCACCCTCCAGGGCCTGAGCGCACGCGGCGAAGGCGGCCTGTTCCTCCAGCGGTACTTCGGCCACGGCGCGTATGCCGAGCAGGTGCTCGTCCCGACCGAGAACGCCATCCCGCTCGGGCCGCTCGATCCCGCCGACGCCGGCCGCTGGACCGCGCTGGCCCTGTGCCTGGTGCCGTACGGCGGCCTGCTCGCGGCCGGGCTGCAGCCCGGCGAAACCGTGCTGGTCAGCGGCGCCACCGGGAACTTCGGGAGCGCGGCCGTCGCGGTCGCGCTCGCCATGGGCGCGGCGTGCGTGGTGGCGCCGGGCCGGAACGACGCCGTTCTGGCGGACCTCGAACGCCGGTTCGGCACCCGCGTCCGGACGGTGCGGCTCACCGGCGACGGCGACACGGACCGCCTCCGCCGGGCGGCCCCCGGCCCGATCGACGTCGTCCTCGACCTGCTGCCGCCGTCGGCGAGCACCGCGCCCGTGCGAGCGGCGGCGATGGCGGTCCGCGAACACGGCCGGGTCGTGCTGATGGGCGGCGTCGGCATGCTCGGCGGCGACGACCTCGCCCTGCCCTACCCGTGGCTCATGCGCAACAGCGTCACGGTGCGCGGCCAGTGGCTGCACCCCCGGACGGCGAACGCGAGCCTGATCGCCCTGGCCCGCGCCGGCCTGCTGGACCTCGGCCAGTTCGCCGTCACGGAGTTCGGTCTCGACGACATCGGCGGCGCGCTCGACCACGCGGCCGGCGGCCGGGCGCGCTTCGCCCTCACGGTGGTCCGCCCGTAAGTACTGTCGAAGCGTGACCCGACTCGCCCGCCACGACAAGATCGCCCAGGCCCTCCAAGACGCACCCGACGACCTCCTGGACTCCGCGCGCCCGCTCGGCACCGGGATCGGCGGGTCGACCTGGCTGCTGAGCGTGGCGGGCGAGCCCGTCTTCGTGAAAAGGGTCGCCCTCACCGCCGTCGAGCTGGCCAACCCCCGTTCGACAGCGGACCTCTACGGGCTGCCGACGTGGTCGCACTACGGGGTCGGCTCCGCGGGCGGCGGAGCGTGGCGCGAGCTGGAAGCGCACCTCATGGCCAGTGCGTGGGTCCGCGGCGGAGAGTGCGGGAACTTCCCGCTCCTGCACCACTGGCGCGTCCTGCCCGGCCTGCCGCGGCCCCGCGCCGACGTGGAGCGGGACGTCGCGTTCTGGCACGGCGACCCGGGCGTCCGGCGACGCCTCGAGGCCCTCGCCGGGTCCACCACCGACCTCGTGCTGTTCCTCGAGTACCTGCCGCACAGCCTCGCCCGGTGGCCGGACGACGACCTGCCGCTCGAAGAGGACCTGCGGCACATCACCGACTTCCTGGCCGGTCAGGGCGTCCAGCACTTCGACGCCCACTTCGCCAACATCGTCACCGACGGCGAACGGCTCTACCTCACGGACTTCGGCCTCACGGTGTCCCCGCGGTTCGAGCTTTCGGACGCCGAGGCCGCGTTCCTCGCCGAGCACGCCGACCACGACCGGGCCTATGTCCTGACCCAGCTGGTCAACCGGGTCGTCCGGGGTCTCGGCGAGTGGCCGGATCCCCGCGCCCGCAACGACTTCGTCCGCGCGTGCGCCGCGGGGACGGTGCCGGGCACGAGCCCGCTCCTGCAGCGCTACGCCCCGCTGGCCACGGTCGTCAACGACTTCTACTTCGCGCTGCACGCCGAAAGCCGCAGGACACCGTATCCCCGCGAAGAAATCGCTCAGCAGCTGGAGCGCGCCGGCTTGCCCGCGAACCGGTCGCCCAGGTAGTTCACGATGTCACCGGCGGAGAACGCCGGCGTCGCGACGTGCTCGCCGACGTAGGTGCCCCACGTGACGTCCACCCCGGCCGCGCAGTACTCGCGCCGCAGTGTCTGCGCCTGCGAGAGCGGGATGATCTCGTCGAGGCTGCCGTGGAACGGGAAGACCGGCGCCTTCGGCGGGCGGGCGCCCAGTTCGTTCTCCGCCGGCCGGGCCTGCCACCGCGGGGTCGTCAGCGGGTTCGCCGTCGTGTAGTCGGCGATGTGCCCGAAGGCGTAGCCGAACACGGCGTCGACGCACGCGTCCTGCTGCGTCGCGCACAGCGTGCGGCCGCGCTCGTTGAGGTAGGCGGGCAGGTCCAGCTCCGAGTACGCGGCGTCCAGGCCCAGCGCCGAGAGATGGAACGGATTGCCGGTCTCACTACTCGCGAGTAGTATTCCCGGTCATGCGCGCTGTGCGACCGTCCGCGGCCGTGCCCCGGCGCGTCGACGCCCGCCGCAACCGCGAGGCGATCCTGCGCGCGGCCGACGAAGCCTTCAGCGAAGACGCCGACGTCGCACTGGACGAGGTGGCCCGCCGCGCCGGTCTCGGCCGGGCCACGGTCTACCGGCACTTCCCCGACCGCACGGCGCTGGCCCTCGCCGTCGCGGCGCACCACCTGGCGGCGTTCAAGATCCGGGTGCGGGGCCAGGAGTCCTTCCGCGAGCTGCTGCGGACGGTGCTGGCGATGCAGGCCCGGCGGCGCCCGCTCGTCCGGCTGTTCCGCGAACTGCCCGAGCGCAGCCAGCGCCAGTACACCCACGCCCTGGTTTCGTTGCTGCGCCCGGCTTTCGAGGAGGCGCAGCGCGAGGGCAGCGTGCGCGCGGACCTGGAACCCGCGGACCTGGCGCTGCTGTTCGAGATGCACGAGGCGGCACTGGTGTCGGGCCTGGCCCCGCGCAAGCCCGCGGAACCCGCGGAGCGCCTGGTGCGGGTGTTCCTCGACGGCCTCGCCGGCGGGCGGGACCAACCCGGCTAGCTGTATTGACCACGGAGGTTGGGGACGGGGCGACACGTGATCGGATGATCTTGGTGTGAGGGAGGGCCTCCGGGTTCGGTGTGGATTGCGACATCTGCACCGGCTACCTGGAGGCCCTCGTGACCCACGCTAACGCACCCCTGACCCCCACCGGCAGGCTGCGCCTGGCCCGCTGCGTCGTGGACGAGGGCTGGCCTCTGCGACGAGCCGCGGACCGGTTCCAGGTCTCGGTCACGACCGCCGTCCGATGGGCCGGCCGCTACCGCGACCACGGCGAAGCAGGCATGACCGACCGTCCGTCACGGCCTGCCACCAGCCCGAACCGGACTCCCACCCGGACCGAACGACGGATCATCAAGGTCCGCGTCCTGCGCCGGTGGGGACCGGCCCGCATCGCCTACCTGCTCAGGTTGAACCCTTCCACGGTGCATCGGGTCCTGTCCCGCTACCGGCTGGCCCGGCTGCGGCATCTGGATCGGGCCACCGGCCGGGTGGTCCGCCGCTACGAACACCCGGCACCCGGTGATCTGGTGCACGTGGACATCAAGAAGCTGGGCAACATCCCCGACGGCGGCGGCCACCGCGTTCACGGACGTGCCGCCGGTGGCCGCAACAGCGCCGCCCACCGTGACCCCGCCCGACCGCGCAAGGTCGGCGGCCGCGCGAACCTGGGCTACAGCTACCTGCACAACGCCGTGGACGATCACTCTCGCCTGGCCTACACCGAAATCCTCCCGGATGAGACGAAGGAGACCGCGGCCGCGTTCTGGACCCGCGCGCAGGCGTTCTTCGCCGATGCCGGGATCACCGTTGCACGGGTGCTGACCGACAACGGCTCCTGCTACCGCTCTCGGCTCTGGCGCGACACGCTGCGCGACGCGGGCGTCGCCCACAAACGCACCCGGCCTTACCGGCCACAAACCAACGGCAAAGTGGAGCGGTTCAACCGCACCCTGCTCGACGAATGGGCCTACGCCCGGCCTTACCGCACCGAGACCCAGCGCCGCGATGCGTTACCGGGCTGGTTGCACACTTACAATCACCATCGCGGCCATACCGCACTCGCCGGCCAACCACCCGCCAGCCGCGTCCCCAACCTCGCAGGGCAATACAGCTAGCCCGGGCGGAGCAGCGCTTGCTCCGAACGCGTGAACGCACTTACCGGAGCGGGAAATCCGCAGGTCGGACCACAGAAAAGTGGTTGGACGGCGGAACGCCTGGGTACTTCCGGATCACGGCACCGGAGCCCGGATCCCAGGTCCTCCCCGCACCGGGCCGCACCCTCCGCCCGTGACCGGGTCCGCCCGCGGCACGGCACCGTCACGCACATTTTTCGTCCACCGGAGAGCACCATGACCAACGACTCAGGAGCATGGCACGCCAAACTGCAGCGCGAACAGGAAGCGATCCAGCGGAAGCGGGCGGAACAAGCCTCGCGAACCCCGGTCGGCACATCGGCGGCGCCCCGCTGACCCGACCGTCCACAACGGACTGCCGCGGCGCCCCGGCCGGGGTGCCGCGGCAGTTTGGTCCCTACTCCGGCGGGAACAGGAGCGCCTCCGCGCACTTGCGGAACGCCGCCACGAGCCGGTTGCGCTCGCCCGCCCGCGTGGCCACCGCCACCTGGCTCGGCTCGACGTCGGTCAGCGGCACGGTCGTCAGGTCCGCCCGAAGGCCGGTGACGGTGCCCGGCGCCGCCGGGACGATCGCCACCGCCTGCCCGCTCGCCACGAGCTCGATCTTGTCCTCGATCGCGTCGATGACCGGGCCGCCGGGCGCCGGGCGGCCGTCCGGACGCGGGTCGACGCGCCAGAACGCGTCCCACTCCGGGTCGAGGGCGCGCGGCAGCGGTTCGCCGGCGATGTCGTCGAGCGTCGCGGATTCCTTGCCCGCCAAGCGATGGTCACTCGGCAGCAGGAGGACGCGGGGCTCGTCGTAGAGCACCGTCACGTGCAGCCGCGCCGCCCGCAGCGGCAGCCGGACGACCGCCACGTCGACGCGGTGCTCCAGCAGCGCCGCGCGGGCGTCGTCCCACGCGAGGTGCTGGGTGCGCACGTCGGCGTCGGGGTGACGGCGGCGCAGCTCGCGCACCGCCGGCGTGATGATCAGGTTCCCCGTGTAGCCGACGGTGATCCGGCTGGGCCGCGCGACCGCCCGCGCGTGGGCCGCCGCGTGCGCCGCGGCCCGCAGCAGGTCCGCGGCGAGCGGGAGGAACGCCTCGCCGGCCTCGGTGAGCCGCGTGCCCTGCGGGGTGCGGTCCAGCAGGCGGGCGCCCACCTGCTGCTCCAGCCGCACGATCTGCCGGCTCAGCGACGACTGCGTGAGGTGCAGCTCGGCGGCGGCGCGGCCGAAGTGCCGGTGTCCGGCGACGACGGCGAAGCCACGCACCAGACGGAGATCGAGGTCCGACATGCCGCCAGCTTAGCCAGCTGAACTGCGGTGATGCACGAACCGCGTCACGTCTCGCGAAACGTTCATTGGACCCGGCGCTCCCGGTGCCGCCACGGTGGAAGGACCACACCACCGGAGAGGGAGTTCCATGGCGACCTTGGGGCCCGTCGGCGTCCACCTGCCGATTTCGTTCACCCGCACACCCCCCGCCGAGAGCCAGCGCGAGGCCGTGCGGCGACTCGAGCGCGCCGGGTACCGGACCGTCTGGACGAACGAGGTCGTCGGTGGCAAGGACGCCCTCGTCCAGCTGGCCGTGCTGCTGGCCGCGACGGAGCGGCTGACGTTCGGCACCGGCATCGCGAACGTCTGGGCCCGCGAACCGCAGACCCTGCACGCCGGGGCGGCTTTCCTGGCCGAGGCGTACCCGGGCCGGCTGGTGCTCGGCGTGGGCGTCGGCTACCCGCAGCAGGCCGAAGCGACCGGCCGGGACTTCGGCAGCCCGCTGGCCACGATGCGCGACTACGTCGGGCGGATGGACGCGGAGACCTGGCCACCGGCTCCGGAGGCGGACTACCCCCGGATCCTCGGCGCGAACGGGCCGAGGATGCTCGCCCTGGCGGGGGAGATCGCGGACGGCGCGTACCCGGCCAACCTGCCGCCGTCCTTCACCGCCGAGGCCCGGTCGGTGCTCGGCCCGGGCAAGCTGCTGGTCGTCGGCCTGGCCGTGGCCCCCGACCCCGACGCCGACCGGGCGAAGGCGGCGGCGGTCGAGCGGGTGTCGGCGACGCTGAACCTGCCGACGTTCTCGAATGCCCTGCGCCGCTTGGGTTTCGACCTGGACGACGTGGCCGGGATCGCCGACGCGATCGTCGCCCACGGCGGTCCGGACGCCATCGCGGCCAAGGTGCGCGAACACCTCGCCGCGGGCGCGGACCACGTCCTGCTCATGCCCCCGACGACGGACGACTTCCGCGCCGACGTCGAGGTGCTGGAACGGCTCGCGCCGGCGTTCGGCGGCCTCGGCTGACCGGCACCGGCCCCCGGTCGGCCTCTTGACCAGCGGACACGCCGGACCCTATGGTCAGCGTGCCCCACTCAATGTTAACGCTAACATCACCAGGTCCCGACGCGCCCCGAAGGAACCGACAACGATGAAGTTGTTCTCCCCGCGCCGTTTCGGCGTCGTGCTGGCCGTCGTGGCCGCACTCGTCCCCCTGGGCAGCGCCGGTGCCGGCGCCACGCTGCCGTCCGAAAGCACAGCCTCCCCCGTCCGCGCCGCCGCGAGCACGCTGTCCGTCCCGGGCATCGACGACGTCCGTGGCAACCTCACGCTGCCGACCGCCGGCGCGGACGGCACGAGCGTCGCCTGGACGTCGTCCGCTCCCGCCGTCATCACCCCCACCGGCGAGGTCACCCGGCCGCCGACCGGCGCCGAGCCCGCGAAGGTCGTCCTGACCGCGAAGGTCAGCCTCGGCCGCGAGAGCACCACGCGGCGGTTCACCGCCACCGTCGTCCCGAAGCCGGCCCAGGAACCCTTGGCGGGCTACAGCTTCTTCTACTTCACCGGCGAAGGCACCTCCGACGGCGAGCAGATCTACTCGGCGCTCAGCACCGGCAACGACCCGCTGAACTGGACCGAGCTGAACCACGGGCGTCCGGTGCTCAAGTCGAGCCTCGGCGAGCTGGGCGTGCGCGACCCGTTCATCCTGCGCTCGCCCGACGGCGACAAGTTCTACCTGCTCGCCACCGACCTGCGGATCTACGCCGGGCGCGGCTGGGACGCCGCCCAGCGCAGCGGCAGCCGGTCGATCATGGTCTGGGAGTCCACCGACCTGGCGCACTGGTCGCGCCAGCGCAGCGTCCAGGTGTCCCCGCCGACCGCGGGCAACACGTGGGCGCCCGAAGCTTCGTGGGACGCCAAGCGCGGTACGTACGTCGTGTACTGGGCCTCGAAGCTGTACGCCGAAAACGACCCGGGCCACACCGGAGACAGCTACAACCGGATGATGTACGCGACCACCCGCGACTTCGTCACCTTCAGCGCGCCGCAGGTGTGGAACGACCCGGGCTACTCGGTGATCGACTCGACGATCATCAAGGACCAGGACACCTACTACCGCTTCACCAAGGACGAACGCAACAACACCTCCTCGACGCCGTGCAGCAAGTTCATCACCGAGGAGAAGTCCACCGACCTGCTCGACCCGCACTACGGCTTCGTCGCCGACTGCATCGGCAAGGCGACGGCGACCAGCCCGGGCCTGTCCGCCGGCGAAGGGCCCACCGGGTTCAAGTCCAACACCGAAGACAAGTGGTACCTGTTCATCGACGAGTTCGGCGGCCGGGGCTACGTCCCGTTCGAGTCCACCGACCTCGCCTCGGGCAAGTGGACGATGTCGGCGGGCGCGCACCTGCCCGCCTCCCCGCGGCACGGCACCGTCCTGCCGGTCACGCACGCGGAAATGGCCCGGCTGAGCGCGCCCCCGGCGCCGGTGCGAGCAGATGCGGACGGGCTGGTCGCGCACTGGCCGCTGGACGCGAAGTCCGGTCGGGTCGCGACCGACACCACCGGCCACGGCTACGACGGCGCCCTCGCCGGCGACGTGTCCTGGGCCGACGGCTCGCTGGCCTTCGGCGGCACGAACGGGCACGTCCAGCTGCCGAACAACCTGCTGACCGGCGCCGGCGCGGCGACGGTGTCCGCCGACGTCCTGGTCGACCCGGCCCAGCAGACGCCGTACTTCCTGTGGGGCTTCGGCAACACGGCGCCCTCCGGGGCCGGCGACGGCTACCTGTTCACCACCGGCGGCACCGCGAGCGGCGGCCTGCGCGGCGCGATCGCGACGGGGAACTGGACGACCGAGCAGCAGGTGGCCTCGAGCGGCGGCCTGCCGCGCGGGGTCTGGAAGAACCTGACGCTGACCGTCGGCGACGGGGTGGCGGTGCTGTACCTCGACGGCGTCGAGGTGGGCCGCAACGCGAACGCCACGATCAAGCCGTCGGACCTCGGTGGCGGCGTCACCGCGGCGAACTACCTCGGCCGGTCGCTGTACGCGAGCGACAAGTACTTCCGCGGCAGGATGAAGGACGTGCGGCTCTACGACCGGGCTCTTTCCGGGCTTCAGGTGGCCACGCTGCCGTCGAACAGCACGACGATCCGGTCGGTGGAGCTGGCCTCGCTCAAGACGCCGGCCGTCATCGACTCCGGGGCTTCGACGGTGGTGCTGCCGGTCCGGCCCGGGACCGACCTGCGCCGGCTGTCGCCGAAGTTCGGGCTGGCGCCGGGGGCCACGATCGAGCCGGACGCCCGGACGGTGGACCTGAGCCGGCCCCGGCGGTTCACGGTGACCGGCGCCGGCGGCGACCGTCGCGTGTGGACGGTCGAGGCGCACGAGACGCGCAGCCCGGTGCTGCCCGGCTATCACGCCGACCCGAACATCGTCGCGTTCGGCGGCACGTACTACCTGTACCCGACGACGGACGGCTTCGACGGCTGGAGCGGCACGAAGTTCTCGGCGTGGTCGTCGAAGAACCTCGTGGACTGGACGGACGAGGGCGTCATCCTCGACCTCGGACCGGACGTGAGCTGGGCGGACAAGAACGCCTGGGCGCCGACGATCGCGCAGCGGAACGGGAAGTACTACTTCTACTTCTGCGCGGAGGCCAAGATCGGCGTGGCGGTGAGCGACTCGCCGACCGGCCCGTTCGTGGACTCGGGCAAGCCGCTGATCGCGACGAACCCGGACGGCGGCCAGGCGATCGACCCGGCGGTGTTCGTCGACGGCACCGGGCAGCCGTACCTGTACTGGGGCAACGGCAACGCCTACGTGGTGCCGCTGAACGACGACATGGTCTCGTTCGACCCGGCGAAGATCACCCGCCTGACCGGGCTGGACGGCTTCCGCGAGGGCCTGTTCATGGCGGAACGGAAGGGAACGTACTACCTGAGCTGGTCGATCGACGACACCCGCAGCGAGGACTACCGCGTCGGCTACGCGACGGCGCCGTCCCCGACGGGCCCGTTCACGAACCACGGGCTGATCCTGAGCAAGGACGCCCACCTGGGCGTCCTCGGCACCGGGCACAGCTCGATGCTGCAGGTCCCGGGGACGGACGACTGGTACCTGGCCTACCACCGCTTCGGCATCCCGGGCGGCGACGGCACCCACCGCGAGACGACGATCGACAAGCTGACCTTCCGCCGCGACGGGACGATCGTCCCGGTGACGCCGACGCTGGAGAGCGTGCGGCCCGAGCGGGTCCCACAGTGCCGGGGGAAGGTCCGCTACAGCTGAACCCGGTGGTCCCGGGCAACGCCGTGCAACGGGCACGGCTGCCCGGGATCCCGCGGGCACAGGACCCACATCTCCGCCGCGATCGCCGAGTACATCCGGTAGGGCGACGCGCCGGACACGTCTTCGAGCGTCACCGCCGTCGCGCCGTCGCCGTCACCTCGGGGATAGCTCGCCAAGGCTCGGTCGAGCGCCTCGCCCGACAGCTCCCGCGCCTCTCCCACCGCGTACACGGCCCGGCCGTGGTACGGCGCAACCGTCGAGTCGAAAACGACCAGGCTGACCCGCGGGCGCGCGGCGAGGTTGCGCGAGTGGCGGGCGCCGGTCTCCGAGACCCACACGAACGTGTGGTCGCCGGCCGGGGCGAAGTAGACCGGGCACGTCCAGGGTCCGCCGTCGTCGTCGGTCGTGCCCAGGGTGAGGTACGTGTTCGCCGAAATCAGGTCGCGGGCGTGCGCCGCCAGGTCGTCGTTCTGCATCAGGGCCCCGATTCTGCCACCCGAACCGGTGAGACGGAGATCACGAGCGGCCGGGTTTATCCGGTTCGGCGCGGGGTAAACGCAGGCAGTTCAGGTTCCTCAGCTTCTTCCGCCCAGGAGTCGTTTGATGACCAGCGTTCTCGAGAACGCCCGCGCCGTCCCGGTTCCGCGCCGCCGTCCCGACGCGCTCGCCGAACTCGCTCGCCTCGCCGCGCTGGCGGAGTTCGCCCGGAGTTCGGCGCCCTCGCTCATGCACCACGCGATCCTCGCCGGCACCAGCCCGGCGACGGTGGCCGCCGCCGCGAAGGTCGACGTCGCCGAGGCGCACGTCCGGTGGCACGCGTGGGCCGAGACCGCGGTGAGCCTCGACGAGTACCTGCGGGTGCACACCGCCTTCGCCGACGCTGTCATCGCCCACCACGAAGCCTTCGAGGACGAACTGTGAAGACCCAAGAGACGACCCTGGCCGACCTCGAAGCGCTCGGCGACGCGGCCTCCGAGCTGCTCCAGCAGATCACCGAGGAGCTGGCGACCGCGGCCTCACGCCGCTGAGCCACCGGGACAGCGGCGCCAGACCGCGACGTGGAGGATCACCGCCAGGCTGAGCGCGTTCAACGTCGTGTGCGCCGCCCAGGTGGCGATCAGCCGCTCCGGCACCCCGGCCCCGCGCGCGACCTGCGGCATACCTGCCGAGAGCGCCACGGTCAGCAGGGCCACCAGCACCAGCACCAGGCCGTCGAAGCGGGTGACGACGGGCAGGACGCCCGGCACGGCTGCCGCCGCGGCAGTGTCCACACGGGACACCCGGCCGCGGCCGATCCAAGCCGGCGTGAGCATCGCGTAGGCGACACCTTCGGGCACTCGGTCAGTCCCGTACGCGGCCTTGCCGGTGACCTTCTCATAGGCGTCCACACGGCGTACGTCGGTCATCGGGCAGCCCTCTCCGCGGCGATGCGCACCTCATCGGCGACGGTGCGGATGCCCGGTTCGACTCGGAATCCGTTGGAGGTGCCGGGACGCGCGCCGGCGAACGCGATTTCCCCGGCCTGCCGGGCGGCCTCGGCCGTCAGCGGCGCTCCCCGCAGCGTGCGTTCGGCGTCTTCGGCCCGCCAGGGCCGGGTGGCGACGCCGCCGAGGGCGATCCGGCAGTCGCGGACCACGCCGTCCTCGACGGTCAGGGCGACCGCGGCGGAGGCGAGCGCGAAGGCGCAGGACTCGCGGTCACGGATCTTCAGGTAGGTGGAGCCGCGGCCCGCGGGCGTCGCGGGGACACGGATCCGCAGGAGCAGCTCGCCGGGGTTCAGGGTGTGCTCGCGCGCCGGGTCGTCGCCCGGTTCGACGTGCAGGTCCTTCAGGGGAAGCGTGCGCTCGCCGCGGGGGCCGACGACGTCGACGACCGCGTCGAAGGCCGGCAGCGCGATGGCCCAGTCACCGGGGTAGGTCGCGATGCACGCGTCACTGGCGCCCAGCAGCGCGTGGGTGCGGTCGTGGCTCCTCGCGCCGCACAGCCGGAGCCGGGCTCACGCTTGTTGCCGGGGAACTCCGGGCCGCCGCGGAAGTAGCTGCAGCGGGTGCGCTGCAACAGGTTCCCGCCGACGCTCGCCATGTTCCGCAGCTGCTGGGACGCGGCCCGCCAGAGCGACTCGGACAAGGCGGGGTACTCGTCGCGGACGACCGGGTGGTCGGCGACGTCGGCCATCCGGGCCCCGGCGCCGAAGACCAGCTCGTGTTCGCGGGTCTCGACGGTGTTCAGCTCGGGCAGCCGGTGCACGTCGACGACGGCGGGCGGGGTCTCGATGCCGAGCTTCATGAGGTCGTAGAGCGTCGTGCCGCCGGCGAGCACCTTCGTGCCGGCCGAGCCGGGCGGCGTCCCGGCCCCACAGGTCGAGGGCGGTGCGATCGACGAGCGCACCGGGGAGGTGCACATGCGTCGTCTGAGTGCGATCCGTTCCGCGCCAGCGGATCCGCGTCGGCTGCCCGGGCGCGATCATGCCGAGCGAGCCGGGCCGGTAGTCCGCGCGCCGCCGGCGAGCGCTGTGCAACGATTCGATCGTCGTGGTCCCCTGGCTCATCAGCACGATCGTCTGGTCGCCGAGGGGCGGCAGGTCGAGTTCGGCTTCTTCGGCGTTGTCCAGCAGCCGCACGAGCACCCCGGACCAGCTGTTGTCGCGGCGGCTGCACAGCCGCACCCGCCCAGCGGCCCCCGGATCGAACGTCACCGCCTCGGACACGCGACTCCACGACTGGCTTCCGGCCGGATACCGACGTACCGGCACAAACAGCCGTTGATCGGGCGGTTCGAATTTGAACGGCCAGTAGTCTGGACGGCATGGGTCGCACGCGGTGGCTGAGCGCCGAGGAGAAGCATGCGTGGACAGCGCTGCGCACGACGTACGCCCTGCTGCACCACCGCATGGACCAGCAGCTCAAGCGCGACGCGGGCTTGTCCCACCTGCAGTACGAGATCCTGTCCCGCCTGGCGGCGGCTCCCGAGCGGGAGCTGCGGATGGCCGAGCTGGCGTGCGCGGTAGCCAACTCCAAGAGCGGGCTGACCTACCAGATCGGGCAGCTGGAGCAGGCGGGATTGGTGAGCCGCCGAACGTGCGAGAGCGATGTCCGGGCGGTTTACGCGGTCCTCACCGAGGCTGGGGCGGCCCGCCTGTCACGCGCGGCGCCGGGGCATGTCGCGTTGGTGCGGGAGCTGCTGGTGGATGTCCTGACTCCGGAGCAGCTGCGAGCACTGGCTGATGGGCTCGGCGAGGCGAACCGCCGCATGCAGGCTTCGGAAGACTGCGGCGGTTAGTTCCGGGGACTGTCTGCTGGCCTGGGGTGGATGGCTGCCGTGGTTTTGGCGGAGTGGTTGCCGGCCGGGGGGTGGGTGGTGTCGCTCGGCCGGTCGATGCCGGGTGGACGTCCCCTTCGAAGTTGGTTGGGCTGCGGTGCCTCTGTCAGCGCGGGCCCTCGGGACGCCGCGACGGTGGGCATCGGCCTGCGCCGCGAACTGCGGGGCTCGCGTCGCTGGTTGGTACCGGGCGCAGGCGATTAGATGGCTTCGAAGTTGGGGGCCGCGGTAGCTCGGTCAGGATGCCGGCATCAGCTTCGCGCGCATCGGGACCCGACGCCGGTTGCTGCGCTTCCCTCTGCGCCGGTCGCGGCAGGGGTGCCGCCGATCAGGCCGGTGATCGTCAGCGTCATGTCGCCGGCCGCGCGCGAGATGCCGAAGTCCGTGATCGTCGCGGGTCCGGTCCCGTCGGTCGCGGTCGCGGTCGCGGTCGCGGTCGCGGTCGCGGTCGCGGTCGCGGTCGCGGTCGCGGTCGCGGTCGCGGTCGCGGTCGCGGTCGCGGTCGCGGTCGCGGTCGCCGTGAGTCTGCCACTGTCGAGCGTTGTTTTGCTTGGCTAATTGCTGCCGGTCGTAAGCGGGTGGCCGCCCTTGCCCGCGCCTGGCTGCTGTCCGTCCGGATGCCAACCTCGTGATGTTCCGGACGTGGGTGTAGGCCCGGAGCCGGTGGCTGCGGGCCTTTCCCCTCTTCGGTTGATCAGGCGGCGAACGGTAAAGGCTCATGAAGGTTGTTGCGCCTGGGTTTTCGGCGCCTGTCCAAGAACACCGGCGGAAAGAACTCGGGTAGTCCATCGGCAGCTATGCGGACCTGCCAACCGGAACGGTGCAGCAACCGATGGTGGTGGCCGCACATCAGGACCAGGTTGCCCAGCTCGGTCGGCCCGCCATCAGCCCAGTGCCGGATATGGTGCCCCTGACAATGCCGAGGCGGCCGATGACAACCGGGGAAAGCACACCCACGGTCGCGCAAGTACAACGCCCGGCGAAGTCCGGGTGAGACCAACCGCCGGAGACGGCCGAGATCGAGGGGTTCACCCTTGCCACCCAGCACCGCCGGGATGATCTGGCAGTCGCAGGCGTGGATCCGGGCTTCGGCTGCGGATATGCGGCCGGTATCGCCTAAGGTTGCCTGGCCGACACCGGACTTCAAGTCTTCCAACGAGACCGCGACCATCACGTGCGCTCGTTCACCCGCCTGCATCGGCAGGTCCGGGGAATTCAGGGCCAAGTCGATCGCGTCGGAGAAGGCATCGCCGTAACGTTCCTGCGGGGAACGGAAGTCGGGACCATCGTCGGCCCTGCGGCGTTCGGCCAGAGAGTCCAGCAGGGCGCTGGCGCGGGCGCCGGTCTCGTCATCGAACCGGCCCTGAAGTTCCCAGACCCCGGATCTTTTGCGGCGCAAGGAGAGTTCGCGGCTGGGGGTGGCCGGTTCGGTGGTGTCGGGTTCGGTGGTGTCGGGTTCGGTGCCGTCGGGGTCGAGGTGGGCGAGGATGCGGGCGCCCAGTGCGGCGACCTGCTTGTGTCCGGCTTCTTCGGCGAAGGACAGCAAGTCTCGTTCGGCGTTATCGCGGTGCTCGGGCGGAACTTGCGTCATGACACCGACGATGGTGTCGATCATCGGAGTGCTCAACCGGCCGTCCAACGCGGCGGCGCCGGTGGTGGGAGCGACAGCGGGAATGGGTGTGCCGTCGAGATTGCGACTAGAGGTGAGGGCTCGGGCTCGTTTGACGACGTTCTCGGCGGCAGCCTTGGGAACATCAGCGAGATGCTCGAACAACCGGCCGACAGACCGGTAGCCGAACAGTTCCATGACCCCGCGCGACTCGATTTCCATCAGCAGGGCACCGATCTCAGCCTCGGCAGACCGCACGACGGTGAGCAGCGCGGAGATACGGTCGGCCAGGGCCACCGCGTCTGCTTTCCACATCGTTTCGCTGTCCACGCACCAAGATTACCGGCAGTCGCACGCATGTTCATCACACGAAAGGATGATCACGACGAAGCCCGGCAGGGACACCGTTGCGTGGGGAATCGGCGCTCCCGCACCGAGCGGGAAGCAAGAACAGGAAGCGCCGATTTCCCACGCCCCGGCGAAGCCGCATCCCTAGAAGACGAGCTCCTTGGAACCCGCTCAAGCATGAACTTCGAAGACTCGACAGCCCGTTCCTCCCAAGCAAAAACACAAACCGTAGCGACCCCATCGAACCGAAGCTCGCGCAGAGTGGAAAAGAACGCACCCCAATCGACCTCACCCTGCCCGATGTCCAGGTGCTCTGATGGATCCGAGCGGGCGTGCCGGGCGGGTTCATGATGCACCGCAACCCCGAGGACCCCTCGTGGCTGTAGGAATCCGCGATGTGCAGATGCGCCAGCGTCGAACCGGCGTACCGCAGCATCTTGCCGACGTCGGCACCCGGATCGTTGCCTGAGAGGTGGAAGGTGCGCAGCGCGCAGTACAAGTAGTTCACCCACGGAAGGTTGACAGCCCCGACCAGACCGACGGCGGGATCGTTGACCTCGCAGAAGTCGTCGGGATGGGCTTCGAGGTTCAACGCTATGCCCTCGCGCTCGAAGACCGGCAGCAGTTCCTCCAGCGAGCACCAAAACGCGGCTTCGCTCGCGGATGCGGTCGCGGGACTGCCGTTGAACTCCGAGTTCATCAGCGAGCAGCCCAGCTCCGCCGTGACCTCGATCATCCGCTTCCAGTACCGCACCGCCGCGGAACGCTCCGCCTCGTCGGGGTGGACCACTTGTACTGCGGCAGCACGCTGGACAGCGAGACCGCAGCCCGGCCCGCCGCAGGAAGGCGACGGTGGCGAGACCGCCGATCCCGCCACGAGCACGGCAATCACGGGGGGCAGTGCTCAGGTCGCGAGGGTACGGCCGCCCTCGCGCTCCTGGGAGTGACAGGACCAGGCACGGCCGCGCGGGCCGACCTACAGTCGAGGCATGACCGACGAGCCGAACCTCCTGGGCGACCACCTGCGCGCCCGGCGTGAGCTGCTCACCCCCGCGCAGGCGGGCCTCCCGGTCACCGGTGTGCGGCGGGTCCCGGGCCTGCGCCGGGAAGAGGTCGCGATGCTGGCCGGCATCAGCGCCGACTACTACCTGCGCCTGGAACAGGGCCGCGACCGCAACCCGTCGAGATCGGTCCTCGAGTCGCTGGCCCGCGTGCTGCAGCTCGACGAGGACACCACGGCCTACCTGATCGGCCTCGCCGATCCGAAGCCCCGCCGGCCGCGGCGGCGCCGCAAGGAGACCGTCCCGCCGAGCATGGTCAAGTTCCTGGCGGCGCTACCGCTGCCCGCGTTCGTCGAGGGCCGCTACCTCGACGTGCTGGCGGCCAACCCGCTCGCCGCGGCGATCTCGCCCCGCCTCGTCGCGGGCGCCAACCGGCTGCGGGACGTCTTCCTCGACCCGGCCGAGCAGGCGCTCTTCCCGGACTGGGAGCTCGCCACGCGAGGACTGGTCGCGGGCTTCCGCCAGTCCGTCGGCACCGAGATCGCCGATCCCCGGTTCATCGAGCTCGTCGGCGAGCTTTCCCTGGCCAGCCCCCGGTTCCGGGAGCTGTGGGCACGCCACGACGTCGCGAACCGGCGGGGCGCGACCGTGCGGTTCGACCACCCGCTGGTCGGCGAACTGGTGCTGAACCGGGAAAAGCTGCTCCTCAGCGAGGCCCCGGGGCTCGTGCTCGCCGTCTACCACCCCGACCCCGGCACGGACGCCGCGGACAAGCTGGCCCTCCTGGCCTCCGCCGCCCTGGCCCCGGCCACCACCCGGAACACGACCTCCACCGAACAGGACAACCACGCATGAGCAAGCTCGCACTCGTCACCGGCGCCACGTCCGGGATCGGGAGGGCGTTCGCCGAACGCCTCGCCGCCGACGGCCACGACCTGGTGATCGTCGGCCGGCGGCAGGACCGGCTGGACGAGTTCGCCGCCGCCCACACCGACGTCAAGGTCCGTGCCGTGGCGGCCGACCTCTCCGGCGACCAAGGCATCGACACCGTCGCGGAGATCGCCGCCACCGAACCCCTCGACCTGCTGGTGAACAACGCGGGCGTCGCGCACTACATGCCCCTGGCCGACCTGCCCGCCGCCCAGGCCCGCGAACTGGTCAAGGTCAAGGTCCTCGCCCCGACGATGCTCGCCCGCGCGGCCGTCGCGGGCATGCAGGAACGCGGCCGCGGCGCCATCGTCAACGTGGCGGGCATGATCGCGTTCAGCGGACCGGCGCCCCACTCGCAGATGCCCCGGCGCGCGGTCTACGCCGGCACCCTCGCCCACCTGGTCACGCTGTCCCAGACCCTGAGCGCCGAGCTCGAAGGCACCGGCGTCCGGGTCCAGGTGGTGTGCCCCGGCGTGGTCGCGACGGAGTTCCACGAACGCCAGGGCATGGACCTGAGCGCGATCCCCCGGATGAGCGCCGCCGACGTCGTGTCCGCCTCGCTGCGCGGCCTGGAGCTCGGCGAAGTCGTCTGCGCCCCCGGTGTCGAGGACACGAGCCTCCTCGACGCGGTCTTCCGGGCCGAGCTGGCCGCCTTCGGGGGCCAGGGCACGGAACTCGCCGGCCGCTACCGGGACGGTCAGATCTCGTAGGTGACCAGCGCGAGCCCGACGTTGTAGCTCTTGACCCGGATCTCCAGGAGTGACAACGTGTTCGCGGGCCAGTCCACGCGCCCCAAGCCGCCCTTGCCGCAGCCCAGGGACTGCCACGGACGTTGCTCGCGCACGCTGGCCATCCGGCCCTCCACGCAGCCGCGCTGCTGCGTGCCCGCCTCCACGAACCAGGTGACCTCGAGGTACCCGCGCCACTGCGGCGGGCTGGTGAAGCTGCACGACTTGGACACGGCTCCCCACTTGCCGGGGAAGCCGGCCGCGTTGCCGCGGCAGAAGACGTCCGAGCGGGTGGACGCGGCGGCCGGGACCGACAGCGACATCAGCGCGAGCAGGGCGACGACCAGAACTCCCCAAGATCGTTTCATCGTTCGAGGCTAGCGCCGGAACCCGCTTTTCCCTGTCACTCGAACGGTTCTTTCTCCACCGGGGACTCCGGTACGGGATCTTTCCACAGTGGACCGGAAGGCCCGCCCGCCGTCGGCCGGGCTTCGGCTAGGGGCCGAACGCTTTCAGCACCGTCGCGACCAGCGCGTCCGCGTAGCTTTCGGTCAGCGGGCCGGTGCGCAGCAGCCACCGCTGGTACAGCGGCGCGTAGAGCACTTCCAGCAGCAGATCCAGGTCGGCGCCGGGATCGAGCTGACCGGCCCGCTGGGCGCTGCGCAACCGGTCCTTCTTCGCTTCGTCCACGGGGGCGGCCAGCCGTTCGCGGTAGAGCGCGGCCAGGTCCGGGTCGTTCGCGATCTCCGTGTTGAGCGCGCGGATCGGGGCCTCGAACGCCGGGTCGGCGAACTCGGCGACCGTCGCGCGCAGCACCTGGCGCAGGTCGGCTTCCAGGTCGCCGGTGTCGGGCAGCGCGGCGACCGCCCCCGAGGGGTCGGCGCTCAGCTCGAGGACCGAGTCGAACACGACCGCGCCCTTGGCCGGCCACCACCGGTAGATCGTCTGCTTGCCGACGCCGGCGCGGGCGGCGATGGCGTCGATCGACACCTTGGCGTAGCCCAGCTCCACGATCAGCTCGCGGGTCGCCGCGAGGATCGCCCGGCGGGACCGTTCGCTGCGCCGGGTGGCGTCGGGCTTCTTGGTGACCATGGCGACAGCCTAGCGCGCGGCGAGACGAACCGTTCCGTCTTGACACGCGGCCACTCGGCAAGCAGACTCGTCGCGGCGAGACGAGACGAGTCGTCTCGTGGACTTCAAGGAGGTTGGGCCATGACGGCTACCGATGGTCAGGTCTGGTTCGTCACCGGGGCTTCACGCGGCCTGGGCCGGGCCATCACCGAAGCCGCGCTGAAGGCCGGGCACCGCGTGGTCGCCGCGTCCCGCACCGAAGGCACCCTCGCCGGCGCCTACTCCGGGCAGCTCGTCCGCCTCCCGCTGGACGTGACCGACCGGAGCGCCGTGGTCGAGACGGTGAAGCGCGCGGCCGCCGTCTTCGGCGGCCTGGACGTCGTCGTCAACAACGCCGGGGTGATGCTCTACGGAATGGTCGAAGAGGCCACCGAAGAGCAGGTCCGCGCGCACTTCGACGTCAACTTCTTCGGCGCGCTCTGGGTCGCCCAAGCCGTGCTGCCGCACCTGAAGGGCGGCGGCCGGCTGCTGCAGGTGACGTCGATGGGCAGCGGCGGCGGGATGGCGTCGGTCGGGTTCTACGGCGCCGGCAAGGCGGCGCTCGACGCGGTGAGCGACGCACTGGCGATGGAGGTGGAGCGCTTCGGCGTGCACGTGACGAACCTGCAGATGGGCGGCTACGCCACCGGCCTCTTCACCAGCGGCACGACGGCGACCGCTCCCGACCCCGCCTACCGCGAGCTGCGCGAGGAGCTGGCGGAGATGTGGGGTGACGACGCCGGTCCCGCCCCCGAGACGGCGGCACCGGTCGTGCTGCGGGTCGCCGCCCTGGACGAGCCGCCGCGGCGGCTCGTCGTCGGCAGCGCGTCCTCCGACATCGTTCAGGAGCTCGCGCGGACGCGCGCCGAGCAGTACGCGCGATGGGAAGACCTCAGCCGTCAGGCACCCGGCTGAGGCCGCCCGGCTCAGCCGAGGCCCTGCTGCGACAGCCAGTCCTTCGCCACGTCCGCGGCCTTCTCGCCGTCGGAGTCGACGCGCTTGTTCAGGTCGCGCATCCCCTCCGTGGTGAGCTTCGCGCTCACCGCGTTGACCGCGGCCGCGAAGTCCGCTCCGCGCTCGTCGAGGACCTTCTTGGTCACCGCCGGGACCACGTTCTCGGTCGGCACCATGGCCAGGTCGTCCTTCAGTGCGACGTACTTCGAGTCGCCGGCCAGCGGGCTCACCGAGTCGACCGGGATCACCGTGACGGCCCCGGAGTCGAGCTGCTGCACCCGCGGGCCGAGCTCCTGGACGGTCTGGAACGTCGCGTTCGTCAGCTTGTAGACGTCCGTGAAGCCCTTGAAGCAGGTCAGCCGCTTCTCGCACTCCGGGCCACCGGCCAGGACGACCTTGTCGAGCTTCTTCAGGTCGCCGATGGTCGCGAGGCCCTTCGACTTCGCCAGGTCGGCCTTCACGATGTAGGTGTTCTTGTCTTCCGCCGCCGCGTAGTCCAGCAGCGAGACGCCGCTGGGCTCGAGCAGCTTGGCCAGCTGCTCGTGTTCGCCCTTGGCGTCCTTCACCGGGTCCGCGCCGAACCCGGCGGCGATCGCCGAGCCCTGGTACTCCGGGATGAACTGCAGCTCACCGGACTTCAGCGACGGGTAGATCAGCTCCCGCGAGCCCAGGTTCAGCTTCCGCGTCACCGGGTAGCCCTTGGCTTCCAGCGCCTGCGCGTAGATCTCGGCGAGGATCTGGCTGTCGGTGAAGTTGAAGGACGCGACGACGATCGGCGCCCCGCCCTTGCCCGCCGCGGCGGGCTTGTCGTCCCCGCCGCCGCACGCTGTCAGGCCCAGAGCGGCCACCGCCACCAGCGCGGCCACTCGGATGTTCCGGGTCCAGCCCACGTCCCACACTCCTGTCGTCAAGATCGGACGAGCAGGACCCTAACCAGCCCCACCGACAGAAACCACATACTGGGACTCACGGGGCGAGGTGTTCACGCAGCGTCGAGCCGGTGTACTCGGTCCGGTACCGGCCCTTGCGCTGCAGGATCGGCACGACGTGGTCGACGAACGCGGCCAGCTCGTAGGGCAGCGTCGAGCCCATGATGGTGAACCCGTCGACGGCGCCGGCGTCCTGCCAGGTGAGCACGTGGTCGGCGAACTGCTCCGGCGTGCCGACGAAGTGGACCTGCCCCGCTCCCCCGGTGATCGCCGCTGCGATCTCGCGCAGCGGGGCCTCGGGACGCTCCCGCGCCGCCGCGGCCAGCTGCTGAAGACGGCTCGATCCGCCCTCCGCCCGCAGCTCGGCGGGCAGCGGGGCGTCCGGGTCGAACGCGTCCGGGTCGAGGCCGGCGGTGTACAACGCGTTCTGCCAGCGGAACTCCGGGCTGGCCAGCTCTTCCAGCCGCTCCGCCCGGGCCTTCGCCTCGGCCTCGGTACCGCCGAGGGTCACCATCAGCGCGGGCAGCACGCGCACGCCCTTCGGGTCCCGCCCCGCCGCGACCACTTGGGCGTCCAGCTCGGCGCGGAACTTCACCGCGGCTGCCAGCGACGGCGGGCCGGAGAACACCAGCTCCGCGTACCGGGCGGCGAGCCCGATCCCGGCGGCCGACTGTCCCGCCTGGACGAGCACCGGGCGCCCCTGCGGCGACCGCGGGAACGGCAGCACACCTTCGACGTCGTAGAACCGGCCGTGGAAGCGCGGGGCGTGCAGCTTGGCGCGGTCGGCCCAGACGCCGTTCTCGCGGTCGCCGACGATCGCGTCGTCGTCCCAGCTGTCCCACGCCCGGGTGACGACGTCGACGAACTCGTGCGCGCGCTCGTACCGGTCGGCGTGGTCCGGGTGGGCCTTCTCGCCGAAGTTCGCCGCGGCCAGCGGGGTGATGGTGGTGACGATGTTCCAGCCGGCCCGGCCGCCGCTGAGGTGGTCCAGCGTGGCGAACCGGCGGGCCAGCTCCCACGGCTTGTTGTAGGTCGTCGAGCCCGTGCCGATCAGGCCGATCTTCTCGGTGACCGCGGCCAGGGCCGACAGCACCGAGATCGGGTCGAACTGGGTCTGCGGCAGGTGGGTGACCCGGTACTCGGCGATGGCGATGTTGTCGGCGAGGAAGATCGAGTCCATCAGGCCGCGCTCGGCGGTCCGCGCGATGCCGGCGTAGTACGGCAGCCCGAGCACCCCGCGGACGTCGTCGTCGACGACCCGCCACGCGGACTCGTGGTAGCCGTTCGGCCAGATGAAGGCGTTGAAGTGCAGGGAATCTGCGGTCACAGCGCGGCTCCTTCGATGATGCCCGCCGCGTCGGCGGCGGTGCGCCCGTGCCCGGCGGGGCGGCCGCCGTCCGGGTCCTGGTCGGTCCACAGGATGTCCGGAATCTGGGATCTCATGGGTGGCTCCGTGCTGTCCGGGCTCGCGCTCGTCCGTCTGTGGTCAACCGGATCTTCGCGAAGCTATTCCCGGGCGCGCCCGCGTTCCACACGGTGAGCGCAGTTGCACGTCTTCCGGTGCGGCGGTGGCCGGGTCAGCCGAGCTCGATCCCGAACAGCGCGGCGGCGTTGCCGTGCGCGATCTTGCGGCGGTCCAGTTCGCTGATCGGCGCGCGCTCGATCCACTCGGCGGCCCCGGCGTTCTCGGAGTACGGGTAGTCCACGGAGAACATGATGTGGTCGGCGCCGACGCTCAGCACGGCGTTGATCAGCGCGTGGTCGGAGAAGGTGCCGCTGGTGGTGATCCAGATGTTGTCCGCGACGTACTCGGGCAGCGTCCGGCGCGGCCGCTGGTCGAACGGGTTGGCCTGGAACATGTTCTGCGTGCGCCACAGCAGCGCGGGCAGCGCCTCCCCCAGGTGCCCGAGGATCAGCTTCGCCGTCGGGAACCGGTCGAAGTGCCCGCTCAGCAGCAGCCGCACGGCGTGCGACGCCGTTTCGGTACCGAAGCCCCAGGTCGCGCCCTTCATCTCCGGGTGCCCGGCGTAGAGGGCCTGCCCGCCCGGCAGCGACGGCCGCGGGTGCAGGTACAGCGGCACGTCCAGCTCGGCGAGCGTCTCCCAGAACCCGCGGTAGCGCGGCTCGTCGAGGTAGCTGCCGTGCTCGGGGTCGCCGACGTTCGTGTAGCCGTTGACGAGCACGCCCTTGAAGCCGAGTTCGGTGACCGCGCGGCGCAGTTCGGCCGCCGCGTTCTCGGGCTCCTGCAACGCCACCGCGGCGAAGCCGGAGTACCGGTCCGGGTGCCGGGCGACCTGCTCGGCGAGGAAGTCGTTCTGCCGGCGCGCTTCCGCGGTCGCCGCCGCCGGGTCGACGATGCTCTGGATGCCGGGCGCGGTGAGCGACAGGATCGTGTGCGCGATCCCCGCGCGGTCCATGCTGCCGAGCCGGACGTCGTCGAACTCCCGCAGCTTCTCCATCACCGGCCGGTAGAACTCCGGCGTGACCCCGCCGCGGTCGGACGCGTCGGCGAGCGCTTCCTCGTCGGCCAGCAGCCGGGCGACGCGCTCGGGGTGCTCGTAGGCCTCTTCCAGCGCGATCTTCGGCAGCATGATCACCACCGTACCGCCGCTCGAAGGTGACCTGCGTCACTTCACCCGCGTGATCCGGGAACCTGCCCGCCGCCTCGCGAGAAGAGCGGATGACACTGCGCGGAGCGAAAGGCGGGCGATGACCCCGGAAGACACCGAAGCCGACGACGACGCGAGCGTGATCGGGCGCTCGCGGGCGGAACCGAGCCTGTTCGCGGTCATCTTCGACCGCCACTCCCGGCACATCCACCGCTACCTCGTCCGGCGGCTCGGCCCGACCGCGGCGGACGACGTCCTCGCGGACACGTTCCTCATCGCCTTCAGCAAGCGGGCGAAGTTCGACCTCGCCCGGCCGGACGCGCGGCCGTGGCTCTACGGCATCGCCACGAACCTCGTCTCGCGGCAGTGGCGGGCCGAGGCGCGCGAACTGAAGCTCCGCCAAGCGGTTGGGCCGCCCGCGGTCGACGACGGGCACGCCGACCGCGTCGCCGAGCAGGTCACCGCCCAGGCCCTCGGCGCCGACCTCGACCGGGCGCTGGCCAAGCTGCGCCCGCGGGAGCGGGACGTCCTGCTGCTCGTCGCCGCGGAAGGGCTCGGCTACCAGGAGGTGGCCGAAGCCCTCGCCATCCCCGTCGGCACCGTCAAGTCGCGGCTCAACCGGGCCCGCGGCCGCGTCCGCGCCGAACTCGGCGCCCTCGACCTCGTGAAGGAGACCGCCAGCCATGGATGACCTCGACCTGATCCGCGAGCGCGCGCAGGCTGTCGGCTTCGCGCCGGCGGAGCAGCTCACCCCCGCGCGGGAGCGGCTGCTGGCCGCGGCCCGCGGCGAACGACCGCACCGGTCCCGCCGCTGGTTCTGGGCCGCCGGCGTCACGGTCGGCCTGGCCGCGGCGATCACCGCGGTCGTCGCACTCGCCCCGGCCGACCGGGTGGGCATCGGCGCCGGCGTCGCGCACGCCGACCCGGTCAAGGTGCTGACCGAGGCGGCGAGCGCGGCGCTGCGGGAACCGGCCACGCCGCCGCGCCCGGACCAGTTCCTCTACGTGAAGACGGAGCACGTCGACCACTCCACCCGCGAGATCTGGCTGTCGGTCGACGGCACCCGCGACGGCCTCCTGGGCAAGGACACCAAGCTGCCCGCCTGCCACGACGGCAAGGCCCCGTATTCCGGCCCGTACGACCGGAAGAAGAAGGGCACCCTGGAGGACTGCCGGCCCACCCCCGCCTACCGCGCGGACCTGCCGACGACCGCCGACGCGATGCTGGCCTACCTGCGCACCCTCCCCGGCGGCAAGGAGAGCATCAACTCGATGGGCAAGAACGTGCTGACCCTCGCCGACGAGCGGGCTCTCACCCCCGCCTCCTACGCCGCTCTCTACCAGGCGGCGGCGAAGGCGCCCGGGCTGAGGGCACTGGACCACGTCACCGACGCCGCGGGCCGCCCGGGGGTCGGCATCACGTGGAGGAACCCCGCCGACCCGCCCGAATTCCGGGGGGTCGTCATGGTCTTCGATGCCGAGACCCACCAGTTCCTCGGTACCGAGGACACCGCCGTGACCGTGAAGACCTTCGTCGACGAGGCGGGGCAACGCCCCTGACTCAGCCCGGGTCCCGGCGGTCGTGGAAGGTCGCGAACGCCGGGACCGGCTCGCGGGTCGTGCGGTGACCGGCGAGCGGGTGACTTTCGTCGGCGTACCCGAGCGCGATCCCGCAGACGACCACGTGGTCGGCCGGCACGCCCAGGTGCCGGCGCAGGACCGGGTGGTAGTCGATCAGCGATGCCTGCGCGCACGTGTGCAGCCCGGCTCCGCGCGCGGCGAGCATGAGCCCCTGCAGGAACAGGCCGGCGTCGACGAGCGCGCCCCGCAGGGGCAGCCTGCTGACGGTGAGGACCATGCCGACCGGCGCGCCGAAGAAGTCGTAGTTGCGCCGGTGGTGGGCGAGGCGGCCGGCGGTGTCGCCGGGCTCGATGCCGAGCGCGTCCCGGTAGAGCCCTTCGCCGAAGCGGCGACGGCGGGAGCGGAACGGCTCGGGCCACTCGTCGGCGGCGGGCTGGTAGCCGAACTCGCTCGCGGCCCGGCGGCCTTCGTCGTGCGCGCGCAGCAAGTCCGCGCTCAGTGCCCGCTTGGCCGCGCCGGTCAGCACGTGCACCCGCCACGGCTGGCAGTTGGAGTTGCTGGCCGCGCGGGACGCCAGGTCCAGCAGCCGCTCGAGCTCCGCGCGGGGCACGGGGTCCGGCCGGAACGCGCGGCAGCTGCGGCGGGTGAGCAGCGCGTCCTCGACGGTGGCGCTCACTCGGCCGGTGGGGTGATGTCGTAGGAGATCCGGCCCGCCGGCAGGTAGAACAGGGCGATCAGCGCGCCGCCCTTGACCTCCGGGTAGTGGTGGCTGCCCGGGCCCGGCGCGGTCCAGCCCGGGCCGCTCCAGCCGTTCGGGCCCCTCAGCTTCGCGTCCGGGTCGAGCGGCACCACGAGGTTGAGCTCGCCGTACGGGTGCTGGTGGTACTGGCCGCGGTAGGGCTCGACGCTGTCCATGTAGACGGCGGTGACGCTGAAGTAGTTCAGGACGTCCCGGGGGTCGGCGATCCGGCTGCGCCGGTACTTCGGGCCGTCCACCTCGATGTTCGCCGCCCAGCCGGCGCGGACGCCGTCGGTGATCATGCGCGCGAGGTCGTCGTAGAGCGGGCTGCCGGGGCCGTGGTGCTCGTTGAGCCAGGACTCCAGCTCCCCGCCCGCGGTCCGGTTCTTGACGGCGTCGAGGAACGGGATGCTCCGGTCGATCAGCTGCTGGGCGGTGGTCATCGTGGGCTCCTTCCGGTCGGTGGTCCGAAGGTAGGCCGATGTTTCGTTACAGTCAAGTATTGTAACTTAACAGCGATTGGCCGTAACGTATCCGCTAGGCTCGTCCCATGCCCACGCCCGAGGAGCCCGGGCCGCGTCCCGGCGGCCGTCCCCGCGACGCCGCGCTCGACGAGGCGATCATCCTGGCCACCCGGGACCGCCTCGTCCGCGACGGCTACTCGCTCATGACCATCGGCGACATCGCCTCCGACGCGAAGGTCAGCCGCCCGACGCTCTACCGGCGGTGGAGCACGAAGTTCGAGCTGGTCGTCGACGCGCTGGACTACGGCTTCCGCAAACAGCGGGACAGCTACGCCGTCGACCTGAGCAGCATGGCGCCGAGGGAGGCGCTCGTCGAAGCCGTCCGCCGGCTGGACCCCGCCTACTTCAACCCGGACGCCATGGTCCTCATGGGCAACTTCGCCGGCGAGGCTATCCGCACGCCGGAGCTGCTCGGGATCCTGCGCGAGCACGCCGTCGAACCGCGGGTCACGCTGGTCGAGAACGTGCTGGCCCGGCTGCAGGAAAGCGGTGCGGTGCGGGACGGCATCGACCGGCACACCATCGCGACGATGTGCTTCGGCAGCTACTTCGCCGCCTTCTACCGGGGCGAAAGCCGGGACGAAATCCCCGAAGCGGTCGTTTCGGTGCTGTGGCCGGCGATCGCGACGGCCAAGGCGCCTCGCGAACGCCGTCCGAGTCGATGATCACGCACAACCAAACCGGGCTCTCATCCGTGCATTAAGAGTGTGAGGACGACTTCGGATCGACGGCGCCGCTTCCGCGCGCGGGCCGTGGCCGTCGCGGTGCTGGTGGGGGCCGGTATCGCGTTCGCCAACGCCGCCATCGGCGCACCGGCCGGGCCCGCGCTGGCCGCGGCGCTCGGCGGGCACAGCCTGCCCGACACCACAGCGCTGGGCCGCGACCCGGCGCCCGCACCGCCGGATTCGACGAAGCCTGCGCCGAGCCCGATCCTGCCGTTCAACGCGAAACTGACGTCGGACGACATCCCGGTCCAGGGCGGCGGCGTGCGCGACGGTGCGTGCAGCGGCTCGCTGGTGGCGCCGCAGTGGGTCGTCACGGCCGGGCACTGCTTCCACGACATCAAGGACGCCCGGATCGGCGGCCGGCCGCCGTACACGATGACCGTGACGGTCGGGCGGCTCAAGGACAGCGACCCCGGCGGGCACACGGCGGTGGTCGTCGACGTCCGGCAGTCGCCGGTCAACGACCTCGCGGTCGCGAAGCTCAGCACGCCGGTAGACGGCATCACGCCGGTGGAACTGGCCTCGACGCGCCCGGCGGTCGGCGAGGAGCTGCAGTTCGCGGGCTGGGGCTCGCACTCGGCGACCGTGCTCGGCCCGTCCGACCACCTCAAACGCGGGCGGTTCCGGGTTTCGGGCATCGCCCAGTCGACCTTGGAAGCCCTGCCGATCGGCACGCGCACGGTGGACAACGGCCCCTGCCCGGAGGACTCGGGCGGTCCGTTCTTCGTCTCGGACGACAACGACCGCACCGCGCGCCTGATCGCCATCGTGAACACCGGGCCGCCGTGCCCTCAGCCGGGCGCGGAGACGATCGCGAGGGTCGACGTGGTGGCGGACTGGATCCGCGAGCAGACGGGCTGACCGGGTCAGTCCGCCCGGCGCACCGTCACCGACGGAGGCGCGTCCGGGCCGGCCTGGGGCGTCGGCCCGAACCAGTCGAGGCACACGACCATCGCGTCGTCCTCGGCCTGGCCGCCGCGCCGGCGCCTCGTCAGCTCCCGCAGCACCGCGCCCGGGACGTGCGCCGCCGGGAGGTCGGCCGTCGCCGCGACCGCTTCGGCCAGCTCGCGGTCGCCGTAGTGCTCGCCGTGCGGGCCGAGGGCGTTGTACACGCCGTCGCTGACGAAGACGTAGCGGTCGCCTTCGATCGCCTGGAAGCCTTCGGACTCGTAGACCGTGCCGTCGAACGTGCCCAGCGGGAGCTGCTCGTCGAAGAAGACCCGCTCCACCTTCGCGTCCCGCTGCCGCCACAGCCGTGGTGAGCCGGCGTCGACGACCGACACCGCGCCGGTCGCCAGGTCGAACTCCAGCAGCAGCGCGGCCACGTGCTCGGCGCCGCGGTAGTGCGCGTACACCGCCTGGTCGGCGAGCTCGGCCTGCGCGTCCAGCGCGATCCCGGCGCGGCGGGCGTTGCGCAGGGCGTTGACCGCGAGGTTGGTCAGCAGCGCGGCTTCGCTGCCCTCCCCCATGCCGTTGATCAGCGTGACCGCGAGCTTCCGCGCGGACGCCGACCAGTCGAAGCAGTCGCCGTAGATGGCGTACGCGGGTTCGAGCTGGCCACCCAGGGCGAATTCGGCGCGGGTGCACGCGCGGCCCGGCAGCAGCTGCCACTGCATTTCGGCGGCCAGCGTCAGCCGGGACGACCGGCGGGCCTGGATATAGAGGTCGGTGTCGCGGTCGGCGACGAACAGCTCGTGCGCCACCGCCTCGGCGAACCGCTCGAGCTCGGCCCAGACCGGCGGCTCGGGCTCGCGCGGCAGGGTGACGGCGAGGACGCCGAGCCGGTCGCCGCGGACGCTGATCGGCAGATATCCGGTGACGCGCTCGCCGTCGTGGGAGAACGCGGCCGCCTGGCTGAGGAAGGCCTCGCCCGGCGTCGTGCCCTCCACCGGGATCGGCTCGGTGGTGTAGGGCTCCCGGCCGACCTGGCACAGCTCCGTCAGGGCGTAGTCGGCCAGCAGCAGTTCGACCGCCAGGGCGCCGAAGTGCTCGCCCAGCGCCGAGCGCAGCGCAGCCGGCAGCTCGTGGGGTGGGACGTCACGCAGAAGCCGCTCCACCGCCAGTGATCTGTCCAACGCCCGCCTCCTGCTCACCGATGACCGTGCGCACGCCGGCGCCGGCCGGCCAGACGGAAGTCTGCGCCGTCCCGGCGGCCCGGTCCACGGCGAATCGCGTGAGCCGTGCTGCCGCTTCAGCATAGGGATGCCACAGTGGGGGCCGTGGAACCATCCCGCGAGCAGGCCGCCCCGGACGGGTCGGCCGCCGTGTCGGGCCTCGCCGACCTCTTCGAGGCGGTGCTCGAACGCGTCCGGGACGTCTCGCCGCAGCCGCTGTCGGTGTCGCAGCTGCGCGCGGTGGTCGCGCTGGACCGCCACGACGGGGTCAACCTGCGGGAGCTGGCCGAACGGCTGGACTCGACGCCGCCGCTGGTGAGCCGGCTCTGCGACCGGCTGGAGGCGGTGGGGTTCCTCGAACGGCTGCCCAGCGCGCGCAGCCGGCGGGAGCTGACGCTGCGGCTGTCCGACCGCGGCCGCGCCTACCTGCGCGACCTGCGCGCGCGGCGCCGGGAGAGCATCCAGGCGCTGCTGGGGAAGATGAGCCCGGCCGGCCGGGCCGCGCTGACCGCCGGGCTGCAGGAGTACCGGGCGCTCGCCGACGCGGACGGCGACGCCACCGGGCTCCGGTGAACCACCGGCTTGTATAGTGCACCGAACTGTTGTTATATGACAACAATAACTCGGCGTACTGCAGCGCGCGCCCCGAACACCGGAGGTGGAGTCGGTGCTGGGCACGGACGACGGGACGCCGATCCGCCGGCTCGGCGACGTCCTGCCCGGCGCGCGGAGGGGCGGGTCCCCGCCCGCCGAAGAGGCGCCCCATGCGCCCTGACGAGCGAACCGGCGAAGCCCACGACGTCCACCCGGTGCGGGTGGAGGAGGACCTGCTGGCCGCCCGCCACGCCGTGCGGGCCGGCGCGGTCGCCGCGGGCTTCTCGATCATCGACCAGACGAAGATCGTCACCGCGGCCAGCGAGCTCGTCCGCAACGCCTACATCCACGGGGGCGGCGGCACGATGACCGTCGGCCTGGTGCACGACGCCACCGGCCGCGTCGGGCTGCAGCTCCGGGTGCGCGACGAAGGCCCCGGCATCACCGACGCCGAGCAGGCGCTGGCCGACGGGTTCAGCACCGGGGCCGGGCTCGGCCACGGCCTCGGCGGCACCCGCCGCCTGGTCGACGACTTCCACCTCGACACCGCGCCCGGCCACGGCACCACGGTGACCGTCGTGCGCTGGAAACCGTGACCGCGACCGTCGCCGCGCCGACCCGCGGCGGCTCGCTGCTCGTCCAGCGCTCCCTCACCGCACGCGGGATCGAGGTGCTGTTCGCCGCGGAGGTCACCCACCGGCACCGGAACCCGCGCGACGACGCGGCCCTGCTCGCCCTCCACCCGGGCCGCCCCGGCTGATGCACCCGTACCTGACCCGGATCCGGCGGCGGCTGCGCGCCGCCTGCGGCGAAGCCGGCGTGCCTGCCGACGACCGCGCGCGGCTGGTGCTCGCCGTGACGCTGCTCGCCGAACCCGCCCTCGCCGCGGGGGAAGCCGTCGACGTGACCACGACGGCCGCCGACCACCGCCTCACCGTCACCGTCCGGTTCGCCCGGGCCGTGGCCCAATCCCGGCGGAACGCGCTGCCGCTGCTGCCGGAAGCGGGCGACGACGGTGTGCTCACCTGGCACCTCACCGGCGGCCGGGCCCCGGCCGGCCCCGCCGATCCCGACGACGAAAGGGCCACGCGGCAGGAGATGCTCGCGCTGATCGCCCGTGCCGACACCCTCGCCCACGAGCAGCGGGAGCTCAAGCACGAGCTCGCGGAGACCAACAGGGGCGTGCTCGCGATGTACGTCGGCCTCGAACAGCGCGACGAGCGGCTCCGCCACGCCCACGCGGCCATCTTCCGCGAGCTGGAGGACGCCCTCCGGCCGCCCGCGCCGGTCGTGCCGGGCCTGGAGCTGGCCGTCCACTACTCCCCGACCGACCAGGACTCCCCGACCGGCGGCGACCTCTACGACTGGTTCGTCCTGCCCGGCGGCGAGCTCCACGTGACGCTCGTCGACGCGGTCGGCCACGGCGTCACCTCGACCCGGGACGCCCTCACCGTCACCCACGCGATCCGGACCCTCGCCCTGGAGGGGCACCCGTTCCCGGACCTGATCGCCCGCGCCGCCCGCGCCCTCGCCACGATCGAGGCCGGGCTGATGGCCACGGTGCTGCTCGCCCGCGTCGACCCGGCGACCGGCCGCACGCGGCTCGCGAACGGAAGCCACCCCGAACCCGTGCTGGTCACCGCCGAGGGCGGTGCGCGGCTGCTGCCCGCCGCCGTCGTCGGCCGCGGGATAGGCTTCCCCGCACCCGGCAGCCCCCGGCTCGTCGAACTGGACCTGGCGCCGGGCGACACCCTGCTGCTGTACACCGACGGTCTCGTCGAGAGCCGCAAGGACGTCGACGAAGGTCAGGCCCGGCTGCTGGCGCTGGCCGGCGAGCACCGCGCCCGGCCGGCCGCGGTGCTGCCCCGCGAACTGGTGACCCGGATGCACGACGTCGTCACCTACGCCGACGACACGGTCGTCATCGTCGTCCGCCGGACCTGACCGGCGACGGGCTCAGGACACGAGCGGGATCTCGGCCCACACGGTCTTGCCGCCGTCGCCGCGGTGGAAGTGCCCGCGCCGGTCGGAACAGGCGGCGACCAGGGTGAGCCCCGTCCCGGCCGGAGCGGCCTCGGGCACGACCGGGTCGAACCACGCGGACCCGCCGGCGTCCTCCACCCCGACCCACACCGCGGCATCGCCGCAGATCAGCACGGCGCGCAGGGGGCCGGCGGCGTGCCGGACGGCGTTGGTCGCGAGTTCCCCCGTGATCAGCACGACGTCCTCGGCCACCTCGTCCGGGACGTCTCCGGCACTCAGCCGCGCCCGCGCCCACGACCGCACCAGCCTGATCTGCGCCGGCTCCGCCTCGAACTCGAAGCTATCCCCGGTCATGCCTTCGGTACCTCCCCCAGAACGGTTCCCCCGCGTACGGGATGACCGGGCCGAGGTGTTCTCACACGTCGACTAGCACGAACGGACGCACTCGCTCGTCGGCCTGCTGCCATTGACCGGGCGATTCCTGCCGTTCGCCGCAGACGGGGGCGCCGGGCTGTTACAGATCTCGGCCGGTGCGCGACACCACCGTCGAGTCTGACGGGGGGGAGCACGGGTCGATGACGGGCGAACGGCAGGTGCGGCTGCGGCTGGGCACCCGCGCGGTCTCGGTCCCCGCCGGGCACGGCCGCGAGGTGGTGGAATACGCCGGGGTGACCGTCCTGCGCATCGAGGACGGCCACCCCGTCGAGCACGCGTGGATCCCGGTGGGGACCTGCCCGAGCTACGCCGACGACGAGGCGCTGATCGCCGCCTGGCACGCGGCCCTGCAGTGGACCCGGTCCCCCACCGGCGCGTGACCCGGACCGCTCCCTTCGCTACCTCCCGCCACGCCGTCCCGGCGCGGCCACCGCCGGGATCGGGGCGCCGTCGATCACGAACTGCGACCCGGGTTCGATGACGACGTCTCCCTTCGCCGAGCCGGAGATCGCCACGTTCGTGAGCGTCGCGCGGCCGCGGGCGCCGCTCATCGCGAGGACGCCCGCGCCGTTGTCCGACCGGTCGATCTTGACGTTCGTGATCGCCGCGGTCACCACCCCTCCCCCGGTCTTGAACTGGATGCCGTCGTAGGTCGAGTCGTGGATCTCGGTGTCCCGCAGCGTCACCCCCGGGATGTCCTTGCCCTGCGCGAAGAACGTGATCGCGCCGAACTTCTGCTGCTCGCCCCAGAACACGCCGCCGCAGCGGTAGAGGGCGTTGTTCGCGATCGTCGTCTGCCCGGAGAAGGGCAGCGGGTCGTGGTCGGTCGCCAGCATGATGCCCGGGTAGTTCATCGTGTCGGAGACGAGGTTGTTCTCGATCCGGTTCCCGTAGCCGCCGTAGACCGCGATCCCGTTGGCGCGCCAGGGAAGCTGGATCGTGTTGTTGGTGAACACGTTGTCGTGACCGATGTCGGCGGACGGGTCCTTCACGTACTGGCTGGCCCACACCGCGAGCGAGTCGTCCCCGGTGGTGCGGAAGGACGAGTTGAAGACCCGCGAGTTGCGCGTGCCGTTGGTGAAGTTGATGCCGTCGGCGTAGGTGTCGCGGATCCGCATCCCGCTGAACTCCAGGCCGTCGCCCGGGCCCCACAGCTCGGGCTTGTTGCTGTAGTCGCGGCCGACCCACACGCCGACGTTGGCGTGCTCGATCCAGACTCCTGTGATCTTGGTGCCGGTGCCGAACCGGCCGTTGAGCCCGACGCCGCCCTCGGCGTTCCCGTCACCGCCGCGGATCCGGCCGGAGCCGAAGATCGCGAGGTCCGAGAGCTGGACGTTCTTGTCGATGTCGAAGCCGAAGTTGCCTTCGTGCGGGTGGTTGATGGTGCCCGCGTCCTGCGGCTGGATCAGCGAGTACAGCTGCGAACGCCACATGCCGGCCCCGCGGATCGTCACGTTGGAGATGCCGACCTGGTTGTACTGGCCGCCGCCGTTGGGCACGGTCGGGTCGTCGGTGAGGATCTTCGCTTCCTGCCGCCACTGTCCTTCCGGGATCCAGACGCAGGCGATGACGCCGTTCTGGTCGTCGGTGACCGCGCGCTGGATCGCCGGCGCGTCGTCGACGCCGTCGTCCGGCACCGCGCCGTACTGGGTGATCGACGTGCACTCGGGCGGCTTCGGCAGCGCGGGCGCCACCTGCTCCAAGTCGACCAGGTCGATGACGTAGTACGCCGCGGTGTCGCCGTTGTCCCGCTGCAGCTTGAACTTCGTGCCCGGCGGGTAGGACTGCGCCAGCAGCGCGTGCGACTCGTCGAACAGCCGCCGCGCGTCGCCCTGCGGCGTGTTCGTCAGGCCTTCGGGGTCGTCGGTGCTGCCGTAGAGCCAGCTGTGCTTCGACGACAGCGTCAGCTTCTGCGCGAAGGTCCCGTTGACGTACAGGCTGAGCGTGTAGTCCTGCCCGCCGCCGCCCGCGGCGTCGGGAACGGAGTTGCGCACCACGATCGAGTTCGACTGGTTCGTCGACGTGAACTCCACGTACTGGCCCTGGTTCGCCAGCCGGACGGACTGGCGGCCCGAGGACTCGGTCGCGAAGTTCGTGTGGCCGAACGTGCGCAGCGGGTCGGCCTGCAGCAGCTGTCCCTGGTACTGCGCGGACTCCGCTTCGTACTCGGTGTACGGCACGGCGGCGCCGCGGCCGACCACGATCGCCCGCGAGAGGTCGTTGTTGGACTCGTTGGTCTCGGCGACCGTATTCGTCGAGTCGGCCGTAGCGGTGAGGGTCGCGCCGCCGGTGGTGGCGGTCCACGTGCCGGAGATCGCGACGTTCGCCGTGGCACCGGCGGCGATCGCGCCCGTGGCCCCGGTCAGCGTGGTGGCGCCGGCGGTCAGCCGGGTCACCGAGGTGCCCGCGCTGCTCGTGCCGCGGTTGTGCACCGCGACGGTGAACGACACCGCCGCGCCGGCCGCCGGGTTCGGCGGGTTCGAGGTGATGCCGGTGACCTCGAGGTCCGGGCCCGGCGCCTGCGCGATCACGAGCGGGGCCGGCGAGGTGAACGTGTTGTTGGTGTCGTCCTGCTCGACGACCGTGTTCGCCGGGTCGGCCGTGGCCGACACGCTGTAGGTGCCTGGGGGCCGCGTGCCCGCGTTCACCGACACCGTCGTGGACGCACCCGCGGCGAGGGCTCCGACGGCCGCGGTGCCGACGACGGTGCCGCCCAGGCTCACGGTGACGGTGGTGGCGGCCGAGGCCGCGGTCCCCGCGTTGCGCACGGTCGCCGAAACCGTGAGCTGGCTGGTTTCCGTCGGGTCGGCCGGGGTCCACGTCGTACCGGTGACGACGAGGTCCGGGTTCGGCGCCGGGGTGCCGAGCACCTGGAACTCCGCGACCTGCGCGCCGGGCGCGCCGGAGTTGGCGGAGAACCGCAGCCGGACGTCCGCGGCGCGGCCGCTGATCGGGACGGTCACGGTGTTCTGGTTCGCGGCCGGGTCGAAGCGGTAGTCGGCGGCGGCCTTGAAGGAGGTGAACGCGGTGGCGCCCTGGTCGCGGCCGAGGACCTCGAAGTTCTGCGTCCGCGCGCCCCACACCGCGTCGGGGTTGAGCTTGACGACGACCTGGTCGAGGTCGGCGTTCGCGCCGAGCTTGACGGTCAGCGTGCTCGACTGGCCCGAAGCTTCCCAGTAGGTGCCGGTGTTGTTGTCGTTCGCGTTGGCGGCGACGAAGGAGAAGACACTCGAGGACGCCTCGATCGGCTTGCCCGCGGCGAGGTTCCGGCCGGCCTGGGTGCCTTGGCGCACGACGTGGTTGCTGTCGGCGGACTCGTGCCCGGCGGCGTCCGTGGCCCGCACGAAGTACTCGACCCGGGTGCCGGCGGGCCGGGTCTCGGTGAACGTCGTGCCGGTGACCGTGGTGACGGGCGTGCCGTCGCGGTAGACGGTGTAACCGGTGACGCCGACGTCGTCGGTCGAGGCCGACCACGTCAGCCGGATCTGGCCGGAGGCGGGCTCGGTCAGCGTGAGGTTCGCCGGTGCGGTCGGCGCCTGCGTGTCCCCGGTGTCGGGTCCGTAGAGCTCGAACTCCGAGAGCTGCGCGGCCGGCCACTGGGTGTTGGCGGTGATGTCCAGCCGGACGTACCGGGTCGAGGCCGTCACCGGGATGGTGACGGTGTTGGTGCTCGGCGCGAAGGCGTACCCGCTCGCCGCGGCGAGGTCGGTGAACGTCGTGCCGTCGGTGCTGCCGCGCACGGCGAGGGTCTGGGTGCGGGCCTCCCAGCCGGTGGGCAGCTTCAGCACGATCCGCGAGAGGGACTTCGCGGAGCCGAGGTCGGCCTGGATCCACTGCGGGAAGGCGTTGTTCGCGGACTCCCAGTAGGTGGCCTGGTTCCCGTCGACGGCGTTGGCGACGGGATAGCCGGACAGCGCGCTGCTCGCCGACACCGTCCGGGTCAGGGGCACGTCCGCCAGGGCCGCGGCCGGCTGCGGGCCGGCCGCCGCCGCGGGCCCGGGTGGGCCGCTCGCCGCGGAGGCGAGGGAGAGCCCGGCGACGGACAGCCCCACGGCGAGGAAACCGGCCGCGAGCCGGGACAGGCGCGTACGAGTCATGGCGTCTTCTCTTCTTCGAGACGGCGGGGACGGGGAGCCAGAGCCACCCGAGCATGCAACAAGTGAGCGCCGTCACGCAAGAACTTGACATCGACCAGAAAAATTACGACTCTTTCGCCGTCACCCGACTGGTCCAACCGGACGAACCAGGGCGAACCGCTCGGCGAAGGCCGCCATCTCCTCTCGCTGGGCGACCGGGTCGGCGGTCGTGGGGCTGACGACGACGCGGGTCACGCCCTGGCCCGCGAGGTGCTCGGCGTCCTCTTCGGACATCGCGATCGAGCCCCATCGGGTGTGCTGCAAGGCATCCGCGTCCCGGCCGGCTTCGCTCGCGGCGGCCCGGGCGAGCTCGAACTGACGGCGGCGCTCGTCCGGGTCGAGCAGGCCCCCGGGGAAGTAGCCGTCCCCGCACCGCCCGGCCCGGCGCGCGGCGGCCGCGCTCGAACCGCCGACGTGGATCGGCAGGTCGCCGCCGACCGGCTTCGGGAAGCTGCACACGGTGTCGAGGGTGAAGAACTCCCCCGCGTGGCTGACGCCGTCCGCACCGCCGGCCCAGAGCAGCCGCAGGACGTCGATCGCCTCGTCGGCCCGGCGGCCGCGGGTGGCGAAGTCGACCCCGGCGGCCGCGGCTTCGCCGGGCAGCGCCCCGACGCCGACGGTGAGCAGCCGCAGGCGCCCGCCGGACAGCAGGTCGGCCGTCGCCAGCCGCTTGGCGAGCACGACCGGGTGGTGGTAGGGCAGCAGCAGGACGCCGGTGCCGAGCAGGATGCGCCGCGTGCCGGCCGCGACGAAGGTCAGGCACTCGAGCGGATCACCGTAGGGCAGCGACGGGTCCAGCTCGATCGGCCCGATCTTCGCGCCGGGGTGGAGGGCGACGTGCTCCGGGACGTAGAACGACTCGAAGCCGAGGTCTTCGGCGTCCCTCGCGAAGCGCGAGAGGTTCGCGGGGTCGACGCCGAAGTGGGGTGTGCTGTAGCTGATTCCGAACTTCACGCGGGTCGACGCTAAACAGTGACGTCCACGTCAAGGCAAGGTCAGCGGAGCGCGAACACCATCCCGATGTCGGCCGCCCGCTGGACCGGGTCCTGCACGGCCTCGACCGTGAAACCGCGAGTGGCGAAGACTTCGCGGACGCGGTCGCGGTTCTCCGTCCACCGTTCGACTTCGACGACCGCCTGCCGGACCAGCGGCCAATGGCGGTCTTCGATCCCCCGCAGCACCTCGAACTCGGCGCCCTCGACGTCGACCTTGAGCAGGTCGACGCGGTCGATCCCCTCCTCGTCGAGCACCGGCGACAGCGGCCGGACCCGGACGCGGTGCGTCTCGAGGTCGCGCATCACCTTCAGCTGGCGGCCGACCAGGCCGCGCAGGATCGGCGCCGGCACGCGGCGGGCGGCCGGGCCCATGCCGCCCCGGCGGATCATCTCGACGATGCTGGCCGTGACCCGCTTCCGCTCCGCCTCGACGTTGCCCTCGTCCCGCCACGACGACGAAAAGATCGTCGCGCCCGGGAAGTAGCTGAAGTCGAGCTCGTCCTCCCCGGCGGCGAGCCCGAAAGGCAGCGCTTTCAGCTGCCCCGCGAAGAAGTCCCGGCCGTTGCTTTCCAGCTTCTCGTAGAGCGGCGGCAGCGGCTCGAAGGCGTAGATCCGCACGTCGCCGCCGAGTCGTTCGTAGACCGCCGCGGAGAAGACACCGACGTTGGCACCGACGTCGAGGACGGTCGCGCCGGGCGCGAGCTCGACGCCGTGGGCGAAGTAGCCGCCGACCTCCTCGCGGAGGAACGACACTTCCCACGGGTTGACGCTGTGCAGGTCCATGGTCACGCGCAGAGGCTTATCAGGCCCGGCGCCCGTGATCCAGCCCCATTGGTAGGTCACCCGATCGTGGCCGACGGAGTGGGCCACACTGGGAGCATGACCGCGACGCTGCTCATCACCCGCCAGCTCGAGGTGCATGACCACGTGCTGGCGCGCGACTGGCGGCTCGACGGGGACACCGGCCCCGCCGACGTCAGGTTCCTCGACGACGCCACGGCGGGCTGGTCGTACCCGGCCAGTTTCGGCGGCGAGCGGACCAACACGGTCTCCGACACGACCCCGGTCGTCCTGCAGTGCTACTTCACCTTCGGCGACGAGGGCGAAGTCGTGTTCGCGGTCGTCCCGGCGGGCAACCTGCGCGGCAGCGGGTGCGCGAAGCACGACACCGCCGAGCTGCAGTTCCCGCTCACCACCGGCGGCCGGGTCGACCTCGGCACGCTCACGGCGATGCTCGACGAGCTGGAGCCGCGGGCGCGGGCGCACGACGTCCACGCGCTGGTCGAGTGCCGGTACTTCGGGCCGTGCCCGGCCGACCGGCGGTAGCCGGTCAGGCGCTCAACGTAGTCCTTGACGGATCGAGCACGGCCTCCTTAGGTTGTCGGGACATAGGACGTCAGACATCCCATGTCCTACCTCGACGAGGAGGTCGAACCGGTGTCCCCGATTCGCAGGTTCAGCACGATCCTTCTGGCGGCGGCCGCGACCGCACTGTCCGGCACCCCCGCGGCCACGGCCGGCCCCGCGCACGGATGCGCGTCGTCCGTGCCCTTCACCTCCGGCACCGAGGGCTACGACACCTTCCGCATCCCCGCGGTGGTCCGGGCCGCCGACGGCGCGCTCGTCGCGTTCGCCGAAGGACGGCGCGACTCGGCCGGGGACTCCGGGGCCATCCAGACGGTGTCGCGCACGTCCCGCGACGGCGGCTGCACCTGGGGGCCGCTGTCCGTCGTGGACAGCAACGGCGACGCCACCGCCGGCAACCCGACGCCGGTGCTCGCGCGCGACGGCGAGCTCGTGCTGCTGACCGTCCACAACGGACTGGTTTCGGAGAAGCAGATCATGTCAGGGCAGGCGTCCGATCAGGACACCCGGCGCGTCTTCGTGCTGCGCAGCCGCGACAACGGCCGCACCTGGTCGCCCGCGCGCGACATCACCGCCGACGCGAAGGCGCCGGGCTGGCGCTGGTACGCCACCGGTCCCGGGCACGCCACGCTGCTGCGGCACGGCCCGCACGCGGGCCGGATCGTGGTGCCCGCCAACCACTCCAGCTCCCCGCCGGCCGGCTCCCCCGACGTCGGCACCGAGGCGAAGTACTACGGCGGCCACGACCTCTACAGCGACGACGACGGCCGCACCTGGCACATCGGCTTCACCGACGACCGCACCGACGGCGTCGTCGCCGCGAACGAAACGACGGCGACGGAGCTGCCCGACGGCACCCTCTACTTCTCCAGCCGCAACCAGGGGTCGGCCGCCGAGCACCGGGTCGACGGCTACAGCGTCGACGGCGGGAAGACGCTGGTCCGGCCGTACCAGGTGCAACCGTCCCTGTCCGGGCCGAAGGTCGAGGGCAGCGTGTTGCAGACGACGGTCCCGTGGCTGCTGCTGTACTCGGGTCCGGCCGACCCCGCCACGCGCACGGTGATGCAGCTGCGGCTGAGCACCGACCGCGGGCACACGTGGCGTCCGGGCCGCACGCTGACCACCGGGCCGGCGGCCTACTCCGACCTGGTGCAGGCCGACCCGGCCACGGTCGGGATCCTGTACGAGACGGGCACGGCCGGTCCGTACGAGAAGATCGTGTTCGAGCGGGTGGGTTTGACTCCGGGACAGCTCGGGAACGTCCCCGCGAGGAGGTGATCGCCGTGGCCGATCTGCTCGGACCGCGGGTTCCCGGGCCGGCGCGGCTGCGCGAGCTGCTGGCGGGCGACGAGCTGATCGTCGCGCCGGGCGCGTACGACGCACTGAGCGCCCGGCTGGTCGAGGCGGCCGGGTTCCCGGCGGTCTACATGACCGGCTTCGGCACGACGGCGTCGCTGCTCGGCCGCCCCGACGTCGGCCTCCTGACGATGACCGAGATGGTCCAGGCGGCGAGCCGCATCCGCTCGGTGGTGGAGGTTCCGGTGATCGCCGACGCGGACACCGGCTACGGCAACGCGCTCAACGTGATCCGCACGGTCCGCGAGTACGAAGCCGCCGGCGTCGCTGCGATCCACCTGGAGGACCAGGTGGCCCCGAAGCGCAGCGGGCACCTGGAAGGCAAGCGGGTGGTCCCGGCGCCGACGATGGTCGACCGCCTCCGCGCCGCGGCCGCCGCCCGCAGCGACCCCGGCTTCCTGCTGATAGCGCGCACGGACGCCCGGGCGGTGGAAGGCCTCGACGCGGCGATCGACCGGGCCCGCCGCTACCGCGACGCGGGAGCGGACATGCTGTTCGTGGAGGCTCTCCAGTCCGAAGCCGAGATCGAACGGGTGGCGGAGACGTTCCGCGACGTGCCGTTGCTGTTCAACTGGGCCGAGGGAGGGAAGACGCCGCCGCTGGGGCGCGACCGCCTGCGTTCACTGGGGTTCCGGCTGGTGATCTGCCCGATCTCGACGTTGCTGGCGGCGACGGAGGCCATGCGCGCGGTGCTGGCCCGCATCGCCCGGGACGGGACACCGGCCGAGGCCGTCCGCGAGCTGCCGGGACTGACGGACTTCGCCGAGCTGGTCGGCTTGCCGGAGGTCGAGGAGATCGGCGACCGGTTCGGCAACGGCTGAGTGCGCGTCACCGACGGGCGGCCAGCACCGCCGCGAGGCCCTCTTGGAGATCCTTGACGAAGAACTCGGGAACCTCGAGCGACGGGAAGTGTCCTCCGGCTTCGGGCGACCTCCAGCGGACGATCTGCCGGTACCGCTCCTGCGCCCAGGGGCGCGGGCACTTTTCGATGTCGCGGGGGTACATGCTGATCGCCGCCGGGACGTCGACCCGGAGTTCGGGATCCAGCGAGTTGTGGCTTTCGTGGTAGATGCGGGCCGCCGACGCGCCGGTCCGCGTCAGCCAGTACAGGGTGACGTCGTCGAGCACCCGGTCCCGCGAAATCGTCTCGAACGGGCTGTCCTCGGTGTCCGACCACTCGGCGAACTTGTCGAGGATCCAGGCCAGCAGCCCGACCGGGGAGTCGACGAGCGAGTAGCCGATGGTCTGCGGCCGGGTCGCCTGCTGCTTCGCATACGCCGCGCGGTGGTGCCAGAAGTCGCGGGTTTCCTCGGTCCACTTGCGCTCGAGCGCCGTCAGGCCGTCGGTCGTCAGCCCGGGCGGCCCTTCCGCGAACGTCGTGTGGATGCCGAGAACGTGCGCCGGGAACCGGCCGGCGAGAACCGTGGTGATGTTGCCTCCCCAGTCGCCGCCGTGGGCTGCGAACCGGCCGTAGCCGAGCCTTCCCATCAGGTCCACCCACGCGGCCGCGATCTTTTCGGTTCCCCACCCGGTGGTGGCCGGCTTGTCGCTGTAGCCGAAGCCCGGTAGCGACGGAGCCACGACGTGGAACGCCGGCGCGTCCGCGTCTGACGGGTCCGCCAGTTCGTCCACGACGTCGACGAACTCGGCAATGCTGCCCGGCCAGCCGTGCGTCAGGATCAGCGGAGTGGCATCCGCGCGCGGCGATCGGCGGTGCAGGAAGTGGATTCCCAGGCCGTCGATGGTCGTGCGGAACTGGCCGATCCGGTCGAGGCGCTCTTCGAACGACCGCCAGTCGTATTCGGTGCGCCAGTAGTCCACGACATCGACGAGGTCGGCGAGCGGAACGCCCTGGTCCCATCGGCGCCGGACCGTCTCGGCCTCCGGCAGCCGTGCCGCGGCCAACCGGGCGCGCAGATCGTCGAGGTCGGCGTCGGTCGCGTGGGCTTCGAATGCTTGCACGTCGCTGGTCGAACGGGGCATGAGACCTCCTGGCCATCGTGGAACCGGCTAAGATGGTTCTAACACGCGTTCGCGCCGGAGGGCAACCTGCTAAGGTGGTTCCATGCGCGCCGAGTTCCCCGACTTCCGCCTCGGCAGCGTGCTGGCGACCAGCTTCACGGCGACCCTGACGGAGCGTCGCGGCGACGCCGTGGAGCGCATTCCCACGCCGCACCGGCTCGTCGACTGGCTGGCGGTGAACGGCCTCGCGGTGGACTCCTGCACCACCGCCCAGCTCGACCTCGCCCGCGAACTGAGGGAGTCGATCCACGCCGCCGCGACAGCGGCAGCGATCCAGGAGGCGCTTCCCGCATCCGCGGTCCGGGTCATCAACGACCGCAGCGCTCAGGGCCGGGCCGCGGCCGTCCTGACCCCCGAGGGCAAGCGGCGGTGGCAGCTCAGCTCGGCGTCCTGCGTGGAAGACGCCCTCAGCGTGATCGCCGCCGACGCGATCAGCATCATCTCCGGCGAACGAGACGGAAAACTGGCCTTGTGCGCATCGCCGACCTGTCAGGCCGCGTTTTTCGACACCAGCCAGAGTCGCACCCGCAGATGGTGTGACATGAACACGTGCGGGAATCGCCAGAAGAAGGCCCGCTTCAATGCCAACCGGCGCAAGAACTCCGGTTCGGCGGAGTGATCGTCACCTCGGTACGTCCAAGCCTTGAGCCGGATCCGTGGTGCCGGAAGCGCACCGCCCCACGACGTTGTCGAGCGGGCCGCTGTTCCTCCCGGGTGGTTCAGCGCCGGGTATCGAGGATGTTTTCTGCAGCAACAGCTCGCCTTGGCCGGTCGGATGCTCGGTGATATCGGTCAACCACTTGATATTCGGCGCGGTGGCGGTGAAGTCACGGCGCACGAGATCGTCGTGCAACGGCAGCCCCTCTTTGCGGGAGTAACCCTTCTTCCTGGTGTGCAGCGAGAAGATCTGCTGCATCAGCAGGTCCGCTCTCCGACGCGGTGAAACCACGGCGGACGAGTTCGTCGGCGATGAGCCGGCACCCGTCGGCCGGGTCGTCGGCGTGGATCTCGAGCGCAGCGTTGATCAGATGCACGCAATCGACGTCGCGACCAATCTACCGACGAGCGGGACGGCCGTTTCCCGGCAGATTTCCCTGCGCCGCGACCTGCTTCAGCGGGCCTCGCCTCGGCGGGCCACGGCGACGACATCGTCACGGAACTCACGAGGGTAGGACCTGGGAACGGCGACATCCTTCTAGCTTGAGTTTTAACCTTTGGGTGGCCGGGTAAGACCCTGGTTGATCATGAGTGAAGCCCTTGGTTGATCATTCCTCTTGCGACAGATGGAAGATCGAACCAAGGGCTTCAGTTGATCAGTGTGCACCATGCCGGTGACGCCGGCGCGGCCGGGGAGCTGTCGGCGTTGCGGCAGGAGTTCTACCGCTGTCTGACCCGGCGGGCGGACGCGTTGTTCGAGCTGACCGACGCGGTGTTGTGCGTGGACGGCCCGGTCCGCTCGGTCGCGGAGTTGTCACTGACCGGTGAGCATCGCCGCGGGCATGGCAGCGGTTATGCCGCGCTGGCCCAGGGCCGGGTCGACTTCCACCGGTTACGCACCGCCCTGACCACGGTGCCGCTGCCGCGTGCCGCGGACGGCCGGTTGGTGCTGGCGGTGGACGTCACCTGCTGGCTGCGCCCGGAAGCACACACGAGCCCGCAACGGACCCTGTGTCACACCTATGGCCGGGGCAAGGACCAGCACATCATGGTGCCGGGCTGGCCCTACTCGATCGTCGTCGCTTTGGAGAGCGGGCGGCACTCGTGGACCGCGCCGCTGGACGCGGTCCGGCTCGCGCCCGGAGACGACACCGCAAGCGTGACCGCCCGCCAGATCCGCGACGTCGTGGAGCGGCTGATCACCGCCGGACACTGGTCACCAGGGGATCCGGAAATCCTGCTCGTGGCCGACGCCGGCTACGACGGACCCCGGCTCGCGCACGTGCTGGCCGATCTCCCGGTCGTCGTGCTGGTGCGGATGCGGTCGGACCGGGTGCTGCGCCGTCCCGCGCCGCCGTTGCGGCCCGGCCCCAGCCCAGGCCGCCCCGCCCGCCACGGCGCCGAGTTCGCCTTCGGCGACCCGGCCACCTGGGGCGAGCCAGATATCACCATCGAGACCACGACCCGGCTCTACGGCCCAGCACTGATCCGGGCCTGGGACCGGCTGCACCCCAAGCTCACCTCCCGCACCGCCTGGACCGGCTGCCTTCCGGCGCGATCCCGAAACCCGTGTGGCTCTGGCACTCCCACACCAGCCTCGACCGCGCCGAGGTCGATCTGGCCTGGCAGGCTTTCCTGCGCCGGTTCGACATCGAGCACACCTTCCGCATGCTCAAGCAAACCCTCGGCTGGACCACCCCGAAACTGCGCTCACCCGACGCCGCCGACCGCTGGACCTGGCTTCTCCTGACCGCCTACACCCAGCTTCGCCTCGCCCGCGACCTCACCGAGGATCTGCGCCGCCCCTGGGAGAAACCCCGCCCCGCCCAGCGACTCAGCCCGGCACGGATCCGACGGGGATTTCGCAACCTGCGTCCACAACTGGCCTGTCCCGCCCGTGTCCCGAAACCTTCCCGGCCCGGCCCCGGACGCCCCGCGGGACTGCCCAACCACCAGCCCGCCACACGCCACGACATCCACACCGTCACCGGCACGAACAAGCAGAAACCCGAGCACGGCAAGAACACCAAGTCCAGCAACCCACGACCCCGCCGAACAGGTTAAAACTCAAGCTAGGCGAGACCGAAGTCTCACACGTGAGATGTCAAGCAACCCTGGGCAAACCCGGCGGACTCAGGGCGTGGGTGTAGGCCCGTAGCCGGTGGCTGCGGGCCTTTCCCATCTTCGGTTTGGTCAGGCGGCGAACGGCAAGGGCTCATGAAGGTTGTTGCGCCTGGGTTTTCGGCGCTTGTCCAAGAACACCGGTGGCAGGAACTCGGGCAAGCCATCGGCGGCGATGCGGACTTGCCAGCCGGAGCGGTGCAGCAACCGGTGGTGGTGGCCGCACATCAGGACCAGGTTGCCCAGCTCGGTCGGCCCGCCATCAGCCCAGTGCCGGATATGGTGCCCCTGACAATGCCGAGGCGGCCGATGACAACCGGGGAAAGCACACCCACGGTCGCGCAAGTACAACGCCCGGCGAAGTCCGGGTGAGACCAACCGCCGGAGACGCCCGAGATCGAGGGGCTCCCCCTTGCCACCCAGGACTGCGGGGATGATCTGGCAGTCGCAGGCATGGATCCGGGCCTCGGCCGCCGAGATGCGGCCGGTATCACCCAACGTCGCCTGACCGACACCAGACTTCAAGTCCTCCAACGAGACCGCGACCATCACGTGCGCCCGTTCACCCGCCTGCATCGGCAAGTCCGGGGAATTCAAGGCCAAGTCGATCGCGTCGGAGAAGGCATCGCCGTAACGTTCCTGCGGGGAACGGAAGTCGGGACCATCGTCGACTCTACGGCGTTCGGCCAGAGAGTCCAGCAGGGCACTGGCCCGGGCGCCGGTCTCGTCATCGAAACGACCGGTCAGTTCCCAGACCCCAGTTCTTCTACGGCGCAAGGAGAGTTCACGGCTGGGCGTGGCCGGTTCAGCCTCATCGGGTTCGGCGCCATCGGGATCGAGGTGCGCCACGATCCGCGCACCCAACGCAGCAACCTGCTTGTGCCCGGCGTCTTCGGCGAAGGACAACAGATCATGCTCGACGCGATCACGATGCTCGACGGGAACCTGCTGCAGGACACCGACAATGGAGTCGATCATCGGGTTGCTCAACCGCCCACCCGAAGCAGCAGCACCGGTGGCGAGAGCAACCGCGGGCACAGGGCTACCGTCCAAAAGCCGGCCGGAGTTCAGAGCCCGGGCCCGTTTCACCACAGTCTCGGCGGCAACCTTGGGAACATCGGCGAGATGCTCGAACAACCGGCCAACCGACCGGTACCCGAACAACTCCATGACGCCGCGCGACTCGATTTCCGCAAGCAGGGCACCGATCTCAGCCTCAGCAGACCGAACAACAGTGAGTAGCGCAGAGATACGGTCGGCCAAGGCCACCGCATCCGCTCGCCACACCGCATCACTTTCCACAAACCAAGATTACCGATGCCCGAACGCATGTTCATCGCACGAAAGGATGATCATCGCAAAGCCCGGCAGGGGATCCCAACCCCACCGAAGCCGCCTCGTGAAGACTCGCACCGACGAGGTGACCCCCGAGGCACCGAAACTGTCGGACCCGACCGGTAACGTCCTCCCCGTGGAAGCTCGGGAACGCATACAGGAACTGGCCGACCGCATCGTGGTCCTCCGCGACGCGTACTACCGGGGTTCGCCGTTGGTGGCGGACGCCGAGTACGACGCGGTCGAGGACGAGCTGCGGGGACTCATCGCGGAGAACCCGGACCTGACCCCGGATCCGAACCCCCTCGACCAGGTCGGCGCCCCGGCGATCCTGCACGCTCCGATCCGGCACTCGCGGCCCATGCTCTCCCTGGAAAAGGCCACGAAACCCGAGCAGGTCGAAGCCTTCTTCGACCGCTTCCCCGGCCAGCCGGTCGTCGTCATGCCCAAGCTGGACGGCCTGTCACTGGCCCTCGTCTACGAGGAGGGCCGGCTCAAGAGAGCCGTCACCCGCGGGGACGGGACGACCGGTGACGACGTCACCGTGCTGGTGCGGGCGCTCACCGACGGCATCCCGGACCGCGTCGACGCCCCGGGCCGCGTCGAGGTGCGGGGCGAGGCGGTCATGCTGCGGTCCACCTTCGCCGCCTACAACGTCGCGCACCCGGACAAGCCGCTGATCAACCCCCGCAACGCCGCCGCCGGCACGCTGCGCGCCAAGGACCCGGCCACCGTCGCCGAACGGCGGCTGTGGTTCTTCGCCTTCGACCTCGACACCGACCCCGACAGCGCCGAGACCGACCTGGGCAGTGCACTGCAGACGCTCGGCTTCACCGCGGCCGACATGCGCCGCTGTGCCGACGCGGCCGCCGCCCAGGCCGTCATCGGCGAGATCGAACAGCAGCGCAACGACCTCGACTACGACCTCGACGGCGCCGTCCTGCGGCTCGCCGACCGGGCCGCCTACGCCGCCGCCGGCACCCGGTCGAGCTCACCGCGCGGTGCGCTCGCCTTCAAGTTCGCCGCCGAGGAGAAGACCACCCTCCTGGCCGATGTGGTCTGGGACGTCGGCAAGACGGGCAAGATCGCCCCGGTCGCCTGGCTGGAACCCGTGTTCGTCGGCGGCACCACCGTCACCCGCGCCACGCTCGCCAACCAGGAGGTGATCAAGGCCCGGGGCATCAAGATCGGCGACACCGTCCTGGTGCGCCGCGCCGGGGACGTCATCCCGTTCGTGGCCGGCGTGCTCGACGCGTCGAAGCGCACCGGCGAGGAGCGGGAGATCGTTCCCCCCTCCGCCTGCCCGTCGTGCGGGCAGCCGCTGACCGAGCAGGGCAACAGCCGGGAGCTGTTCTGCACCAACGTCGCCTGTCCGGCCCAGACGGTGCGGCGGCTGGTCCACTGGGCCTCGCGGGCCGCAGCGGACATCGACGCCATCGGCGGCGTGTGGATCGAACGGCTGGCCGAGTCCGGCGACCTCGAGCACCCGTCGGACTTCTACCGCCTGACCAAGGAGCGGCTGCTGGAGTTCGACCGCATCGGCGAGGTCTCGGCGACGCGCATGATCGAGTCGATCGACGGGAGCCGGTCGGTCGGGCTGCGCCGGGCGCTGATCGGGCTCGCCATCCCGATGGCGTCCGAAGGCACCGCCGCCCGCCTGTGCCGGGCGGGGTTCGGTTCCCTGGAAGACGTCGCCGCGGCGGGCGTCGACGGGCTCGTCGCCGTCGAGGACATCGGGCCGAAGGTCGCCGCGTCGCTGATCGAGCACCTCACGCGGCTGCGACCCGAACTCGAACGGCTGCGGGAGCGGGGCGTGTCGCTGGACGTCCGCGAGGAGGACCTCCCGCCGGTCATCGCGGCCGGTGCTCCTCTGGCCGGCAAGACGGTCGTCGTCACCGGCTCCATCAGCGACCCGCGCTCGGGCGAGAAGGTCGCCCGGCCGACCTTCCAGCGGCTGTGCGAGAAGGCCGGCGCGACCATCGCGTCGTCGGTCTCGGCGAGCACGGACCTGCTCATCACCGGCGCCGACGTCGGCGCCGCCAAGCTCACGAAGGCGGAGAAGCACGGCGTGACCGTCGCCGACCAGAGCGAAATCTGGCCGCAGCTCATCGAAGCCGGAATCATCTGACTCATGGGCACGTGAGATGCTGCGACCGCGCAGCAGGCCCGAGGGAGAGGCGGAGCGGGTGACCACCTGGACCGATGTGATCAACTATGTCCGGACGCGGTACGAGGTCCTGGAGGAAACCGACGGCTGGCTCCGGTTCCGCCTGCAGGGCCCGGACGGCCGGACGCAGCAGGTGACGGTGCACCACGTGGAAGAGCTGCACGACGGCTCGTGGGTGGAAATCTCCTCACCGGTCGGCTGGGCCGACAAGCTCGACCTGCGGCGCCTGCTCGAACTGGCCGGCACGTCGGCCGTCGGTGGTGCCGCGGTGGTCGACGGGGTCGCGCTGCTGAAGCACACCGTGCCGCTGGAGGACCTCAGCATCGAGCACGAGTTCGAACGTCCACTCAAGGCGGTCGTCGCCCGGGCGGACTCGCTCGAGCACGAACTGACCCAGGCGGACGAGTTCTGACCGGCTCCGCTACAGGTGCATCGCCAGCCACAGCGCCATCCAGGCGAGGCACGCGAGCGCGCCGCCGACTCCGAACGCCAGCAGCACTCGCCGCAGTCCCGCGACGACCCCGGCCCGGCCCGATATTTCGGTGATCCCTGCGTCAGCCATGCCGAAGTGTTGCCGCCGGCCCGGGCCGGTAAACATCCGGTTCACGAATCGCCCATCACCAGTCCCTCGATGGTGTGCTTCTGGGTGATCGGCTCCAGGGTGTCGACGATCGGGCAGTCCAGGTGAGCGCGCACCGACTCCGGGAGTGACGCCCAGAACCCGTGTGTCACGGCGGTGTCGTGGCGTTCGTCGTTGCCCGCGCCCGGCGCGTCGAGGCCCAGTACCAGCACCGGCCGGGACTTCGCGGAGTGGTTCGCGGTGCCGCGGTGGACGGTCAGCGCCGAACGGATGGAGATGTCCCCCATCCGCGGGAACTTGCGCGCCGCCAGCGATCGGTAGCGCGGGTACGCCGAGCGCGGCGGGAACATGCCGTGGTCGAACGCGCCGCCGTCGTCCCAGTGCGTGCCCGGCGCGATCTCGAACGGGCCCATGTCCGGCTCGGTGTCGACGGCGGTCACGTTGACGGCGAGCGAGTTCAGCCTGCGGTGGCGGGCCGTCTCCTCGGGCATCGGGAAGTCGCGGTGCCACGGCTGGTCGACCGCGCCGGCGAGCGGGACGTCGAACCCGACCTCGACGATCCGGTACTCCGGCCCCAGCACGGCCTCGGCCACCGCGGTGATCCACGGGTGCGCGGCCAGGTCGGCGAACCCCCGTAGCTGCTCGGGGTGGATCTCGACGTAGTAGCGGTTCGGGCCGCGGCCGACCGCGCCGTCCGGCCGGGCGCGGGCCTCGGTGAACGCCGCGTCGATGTCTTCGCCGAGGCGGCGCACCCAGTCGCGCGGGAACGCCCGGGGCAGCCCGATGATGCCGTCATCGTACAGCCGGCCGGTCAGGGATTCGACTTCGGCGGCGTCCAACGGGGCGGTCCGGTTCGTGGTCATCTGGGCCTCCGGGGCATCACGACGGCGTGGCGACTTCAGTTTGCAACGTGGCATGCCACGTTGCAAGAGATAGGCTGCCGTCGTGAACCCGAAGTTGCGGGACGTGGCCGAGCACGCCGGGGTGTCGGTGCGGACGGTGTCCAACGTGGTCAACGGCTTCCGCTACGTGGCGCCGGCGACCCGGGAAAGGGTGCAGGCGAGCATCGACGCGCTGGGCTACCGGCCGAACATGGCCGCCCGGACGCTGCGACGCGGCCGGACCGGGCTGGTGGCGCTGGTCGTCCCGGAGATCGATTCGCCGTACTTCGCCGAGCTCGCCGCGCGGACGGTCCGCATCGCCGAACGCCGCGGCCTGACCGTGCTCATCGACCAGACCGACGGCGACGCCGAGCGCGAGAAGCAGCTGCTGCACGGCAGGCGCAGCCAGCTCGTCGACGGCGTCCTGTTCAGCCCGTGGGCGGTGGCCCCCGCGGAGCTGGCCGCGCGCACCGACACCGTCCCGCTGGTGCTGCTCGGCGAGCACGACGGCACGGCCGGGGTCGACCACGTCGCGATCGACAACGTCGCCGCCGCGCGCGCGGCCACCGAACACCTGCTGGCGACCGGCCGCCGCCGGATCGCCGCGCTGGGCATCCAGCCGCGATCCCTGAACGCGACCGCCCGCCAGCGGCTCGCCGGGTACCGCCAGGCGCTCGCCGAAGCGGGCGTGCCGGGCGGGCCGGAGCTGGAGATCCCGGTCCAGCGCCTGCACCGGGCCGACGGCCACCGGGCGATGCTGGAGCTGCTGGACCGGGCCGAGCCCCCGGACGCGGTCTTCTGCTTCACCGACGAACTCGCCTTGGGTGCGCTGCGCGCCGCCGCCGATCGCGGCGTCGCCGTGCCGGCCGGCCTGGCGCTGGTGGGGTTCGACGACATCGAGGACGGCCGGTTCAGCGTCCCGGCGCTGACGACCGTGTCGCCGGACAAGGACCGCATCGCCGAACTCGCCCTGGACTGCCTGGCCGGCGAACCCGGGCCGCCGCGGTCGATCGTCGCCCCGCACCGGCTCGTGGTGCGCGGCACCAGCTGAGGCTCAGGCGGCGCGGTTCACCACGCGCAGGATCAGCCACTGGTCGAACCACGCGCCGGCCGTGGTCACGACCAGCATCACGAGACCGAGGATCAGGTGCGTGTAGCTGTGCAGCGGCGCCGCGCTGTCGGTCAGCTTGGTCAGCCCGACCTGCAGCCCCAGCCGCAGCGCGAAGAGCACGGCGACGAGCGCGAGCGCCTGCTTGCTGCGCCACACCGCACGCAGGTACTTGCGGCGCCGGGACAGCAGCGTGAACCACAGCGTCAGGTGCACCGCCACGAGGGCGAGCGGCAGGTACACCACCCACGAGTACCGGTCACTGAACTGCAGGCTGAAGTCGTTGCTCGCCACCAGCAGCCCGACGAGCACGAAGTACCAGCCCGGCAGGCCCTCGATCTTCCCTTCCCTGGTTCCGGCCGTCACTTCCGTCTCCCGCGTCAGAAATCGGTTCATGCTCCGAGCCTGCCGGGATCCGCGGCGCGAACGATCAACCGGCGGTACGAGATTCCGCCGCCGTCTCGTACCCAGGTACGAACTCTCGCCGCGGAAGCAGCGTAGGGACGCTGGGTGGGGCACCATCGGCAGATGACCTTCGCCCGCCACCCGGGGATCCCGTGGACCGGCCGCCGGGGCCCGCTCGTGGCCGAAGCGGTCGTCCTCGGCCTGCTGGTGGTGCTCGACATGGTCCTCGCGGCCCGGGCCGTGCCGGGTCGGGGCCAGCTCGCCACCATCGCCATCGAATTCGCGCCCGGCGTCGGCCCGGTCGTGGCGCTGCTGGCCGTGCTGCGCCGCCGGTTCCCCGACCACATCGCCGGTCTCGCCACCGCCGTCTCCGGGCTTTCGCTGCTGGGTTCGACGATCGCGGCCCTGCTCGCGGCGGCCGGATCGCGGCTCCCGCCGCAGCCCGGCGCGGCCGAAGCCCTCGCGATCGCGCTGGTGGTCGGCGCCTGCTGCCACCGGCTCCCGCCCCGGGCCGCCACGATCCAGGCCGTGCTCGGCGGCGCCGCGGCCACCCTCGCCCCGATCCTGCGCTACGGCACCGGCTCCCCCGCCGCGCTCTACGCCGCCGGGGCCGCCGTGGTCTGGGGCGGTGCGCTGGCCGGCGGGCTGGTCCTGCGCGACGCCGAGGTCCGCCACCGCGTGGACGTCCTCGAACTCCGCTCCGCCGAACGGCTCCGGCTGGCTCGTGAGCTGCACGACCTCGTCGCCCACCAGATCACCGGCATCGTCGTGCGCGTCCAGGCCGCGCACCGCGTCGCCGAGCGCACCGGCGGCGACACCGCGACCTTCGCCGAGCTGGAAACGGCGGGCGCGACAGCGCTTTCCGCGATGCGGCGGCTCGTCGGCGCGCTGCGGACGGGGGACGAAGACCTCTTCGTGCCGCCCGCCGACCTCGCCACCGCCGTCGATCGCGCGGTCCCCGACGACGACCGCATCCACCTCGACGTCAGCCCGGATCTCGCCGCGCTGGCCGTCGCGCCGGAGGTCGTCACCACCGCGCACCGGCTGCTCACCGAGTCCCTCACCAACGTCCGCCGGCACGCGCCCGACGCCGCCGAGGTGAGGGTGCTCGTCCACCACGAACCCGGCGGCGGGCTGCGCGTCGAGGTGGTCAACGACGGCGCCGCCCGGCCCGCCCGCCGGGGCGGCTACGGCCTGCTCGGGATGGCGGAGCGGGTCGCGGCGGTGGGCGGTACGGTGCAGGCGGGACCGGCGGAAGGCCGGCGCTGGCGCGTCGTCGCGCGGCTGCCGCTCGACCCCGGCTGAGGCGAGGGGAGACCGGGTGCCGACGCGAGTGCTGATCGCCGACGACCAGGCGATGGTCCGCGCGGGGTTCCGGCTGATCCTCGAAGGCGAGCCGGACATCGAGGTCGTCGGCGAGGCCGCCGACGGCGACCAGGCCGTGCGGCTGGCGCGGGAACTGCGCCCGGACGTCACGCTGATGGACATCCGGATGCCCGGTGTGGACGGGCTGCGCGCGACGGAACTGCTGGCCGGCGCGGGAGTCCCGGACCCGCTGCACGTCGTGATGGTCACGACGTTCGGGCTGGACGAGAACGTGCACGCGGCCCTGCGCGCCGGCGCCTGCGGGTTCCTGCTCAAGGACGCCGGGCCGAACCTGCTCATCGAAGCCGTGCACGCGGCCGCCCACGGCGAAGCCCTCGTCTCCCCCGCGATCACGACCCGGCTGCTGGCGCACTACGCGCGCCGCGATCCCCGGACCGCCCCCGCGCCCGCAAGCCCGCTCACCCCGCGCGAGCTCGACGTCGTGAAAGCCGTGGCCCGCGGCGAAACGAACGACGAGATCTGCCGCTCACTGGTGGTTTCGCTGCCGACGGTCAAGACCCACATCGGCTCGGTCAAGCGCAAGCTGAGCGCCCGCAACCGTACCGAAATCGCCATCTGGGCCTGGGAAAGCGGCCTGGCCCGCTGACTCGTCGATCGAGCGCCAGGGGACGCGCACGACGACCGTGCGCGCCACGACGTCGCCGAACCGCTGGCGGCGGCGCGTCACGAGCATCACCACGATGCCCGCGAGTCCCCACGCGAAGCCGTCGACCAGCATCAGCAGGTCGCGGACGACGAACGCGCCCAGCGACGGGTGGCCGCCTTCGAGGGTCTGGACCCGCAGGCGCAGCCAGCGCATCGCCGGCGTCTGGCCACCGTGCCGGTAGGGCCACCACACCATGACGAACACGAGGCCGAGGAAGTCCAGCGCCAGCATCGTGTAGAGAACGACTTTCAGGAACGTCAGCAGCGCCGGGCCGTGCGGGTGGAAGAGCCAGACCACCGCGATCGCGAGCAGCAGCATGGGCACGAAGACGAGCAGCTCGTCCAGCAGGAACTGCACCAGGCGGCGGCCGACGACGCCGATTCCCGGACGGGTCATGCGCCCATGATCTCGGTCCCGGCGCCCGGGCGCGCGCTGAGCCGTCTCATACCCGGGACCGAGTCCCGGACGACGACTTCGTCCCCCGGGCTGATCACCGGCGGCCGCGGCCGGGCCAGGCTCGGGCGCACCCCACCCGGCGACGGAAGGACAACCCGGTGCGCATCTCCCGGACAGGACTGGCGGCCGCGACGGCCGCCCTCTTCGCGGCCGCGGTGCCCGCCGCAGCCGCGGACCCGCTCACGCCGTACACGAGCCAGCAGCTCCAGTGGGGCGACTGCCCGTTCAAGCCGGCCGCGGACGACGCGCCGGCACAGTGCGCGCTCGTCACCGTGCCGCGGGACTGGGCGAACCCGGCCGCCGGCACCGACCTGCAGGTGTCGATCAGCCGCGCCGCCGCGACCGGTGAGCGGCGTGGCGCGCTCCTGCTCAACCCCGGCGGGCCGGGCGGCCAGGGCACGCCGCTGGCCGGATCGCTCGCCGCGCTCGAGCCGTCGGTGCACCAGCTCTACGACTTCGTCGGCATGGACCCGCGCGGCACCGGCCACGCGGGCACCGACGACCACGGCTTCCAGTGCCAGGTCCCGGTCGGCCGCCTGCCGCAGGGCCTCCTCGACGCGCGCGACCGCTCGGCGGCGAGCGTCGCGGCGCACCAGCAGGTGCCCCGGGCCACCGCCGAGGCGTGCCAGAGCGACGCGGTCGCGCCATACATCACGACGTGGCAGACCGCGCACGACATGGATCTGATCCGCACGCTGCTGGGCGACGAGAAGCTGAACTACCTCGGCTACTCCTACGGCACCTGGCTCGGCGCCAAGTACGCGTCGCTGTTCCCGGAGCACACCGGCAAGACCGTGCTCGACTCCAGCGTGAACTTCGAAGGCCGGCTGCAGGCCGGCTTCGAGGCGTTCCCGGTGATCGACCAGCGGCAGTTCGACGACGTCTACGTGCCGTGGCTGGCCCGGAACTTCGCGGCGCAGCTGGGCGCGACGGCGGCGGAGGTCAAGGCGAAGTGGGAGCGCGTCCGCGCCTACTACGGCAGCCACGGCGTCTCCCCGGACACCTTCGACGGCATCTTCGTCGGCAACGGCAGCGAGCTCCGGTGGCTGCTCGGCGCGCTGGTCTTCCTCCAGGGCGCGGCGGCGCTCGACGGGACTTCCGCCACTCCCCCGGCGGCGCTGGCGGATGCGCTGGACGCCTTGTCGCGCAAGGCGTTCGGCGTCCCGGCCGCGTCGCTGACACCCGAGCGGGTGGCCGCGGCAGCACCGGACTACACCCAGCGCCCCGGCACCCGGTACGCCGTCGCGTGCGGTGACCAGCCCACGCGCCCGGCGGCCTGGTACGAACGCCTCAGCGACCGGCAAGGCCCGCGGTATCCGCTCTTCGGCTGGGCCTACGGCCTCGGCGAAACCTGCGGCTTCTGGTCCGACGAGCCGCAGCACGAACTGCCGGACGTGCCCGCTTCGGCGGCGGCGAACATCCTGGTGGTGCAGGGCGAATTCGATCCGCAGACGGGGTACGAGCAGGCCTCCGCGGCGGTGCGCTCGGCCGGGGTCCCGCTGGTGTCGGTCGACGATTCGCCGTTCCACGGCCAGTACGCGCTGGCGGGCAACCCGTGCGTCGACGGTCTCGTGAACGTGTTCCTCACCAAGAACTCCCGGCCCGGCAGCACGACGTGCCCGGGAATCCCGCTGATCGGTGAGGACCGGGTGTACCCCGTCGCCGGGCCGGTGCGGAACGCGGCGGCGTCCGTCCAAACGCGACTTTCCGGCGCGTCGGACTTGCGCACGCGGGTCCGGGACGAGGTCAGCTCGCTGAACCGCGAGTGCTGACGGCGCGCCCGGTCCGCCGGCTCCGGGCGAGCACGATCGCGGCGACCACCGTCCACACCATCGACAGCACCCGGCCCACCGGCAGCAGGGCGCTCGCGAAGGAGAAGGCCGGCGACAGCACCGAAAGCACCGCGAGGCCGCCGGCGACGTACCCGAACCAGCGGGTCGGCGCGCCGACCCGCTGGTTCGCGGCGGTGACCACGAAGATGCCCAAGGTGACGACGTTGACGACCCCGCCGGCGTAGAAGCTGCCCAGCCGCAACGTCTGAACGGTGTCCAGGGACGCCGAGCCGGCGACGATCGCCAGGACGACGGTGAGCGCGCTCGAAACCACCATGGCCAGCACGGAGACCGCGGCGACCGCCCTGGCCGGCCCGCGAGAGACCACCCAGGCGAAAGCGGCGAAGCCGAGGACGGACACGACCTGGAGCAGGGCGACGACGACCGCGGCGGCGGGGTTGGCGCCGTAGTACGCCGCGACGTCGGCCGCCGGGGCGTCGGGCAGGGGCAAGCTGCGGTCGGCGAGCGCGCCGGCGAAGCTCACCGCCAGGTAGGCGACCAGGAAGACGGCGGCCCCCGTGATCGCGCGAGGTGTGGACATGGGTGCTCCTGTGCGGTCGGGTGGGACTGACCGCTCGACCTTCCCGCAGCGGCTCCCGGGTCCGCGTCGGCGCGGAAGCGGCTTCGGGGCTACGTAACCGGACGTACGCTCAGCGCCTGCGGCGCACCAGCTGCGTAGCTGCGAGCACCCCGGCGAAGACCGGCGGCCGGCTCCGGCGGAATCTCCGTACCGCGGCTCCGTACTTGCCCCGACGTGCCCGCCACGGGACCGGGCGATCGTGGCCCGCATGACGAAACAGCTTGTGGTGACCGAGCGGAGACGGCTCACCGCCGTCCGGGCGGCTCGGTTGTTTGACGGCGTGGGCTCGGCCCTGGTGGCCGACCCGCTGGTGGTGCTCGACGGCACCACGATCCTGGGCGTCGAGTCCGGGGGAACCGCGCCGGACGGAGCCGAGGTCGTGGACCTCGCCGGGGCGACGCTGCTGCCCGGGCTGGTCGACACGCACGTCCACCTCGCCTTCGACGCCAGTGCCGAGCCGGTCGCCCGGCTCGCCGCGCGCGACGACGAGCAGGCCCTGGCCGCGATGGCCGAAGCCGGGCGGGCGTCGCTGCGGGCCGGCGTCACCACCGTGCGGGACCTCGGGGACCGCGGGTACCTCTCCCTGGCCTTGAAGAACCGCGCGGACCAGCCGACGCTCGTCGCGGCCGGGCCGCCGGTCACCAGTCCCGGCGGGCACTGCCACTTCCTCGGCGGCGTCGCGGACGCGAGCGAGGCCGGCGTGCGGGCGGCGGTGCGCGAACACGTCGAGCGCGGGACCGACGTCGTCAAGATCATGGCCAGCGGCGGGACGATGACGCCGGGCACACGCCAGGAGTGCGCGCAGTTCGACCGGGACGTCCTGCGCGCCGCCGTCGACGAGGCCCACCGGCACGGGCTGCCCGTCACCGCGCACGCGCACGGGACCTCGGCCATCGCCGACGCCCTCGCCGCCGGCGTCGACGGCATGGAGCACGTGACGTTCTGGTCCGCGACCGGTGTCGACCACTCCGAGGAGCTGCTGCGCGCCGTCGTGGACCGGGGCGTGGCCGTCGGGGCGACGGTCGGCATGGTGCCGGTCGAGGGCCTGGCGCCACCCGAGGAGATCGCCCGGCGGATGCCCGGCGTCGTCGCGAACTACCGGCGCCTCCACGAGCTCGGTGCGCGGGTCGTCGCCGGCACCGACGCCGGGATCGCCCCGGTGAAGCCGCACGGGGTGCTGCCGTGGGCGCCGCTGATGCTGCGCCAGGTCGGCCTGTCGCCGGCCGACACGCTGCGGGCGATCACCTCGGTCGCGGCGGGCGTGTGCGGGCTCGCGCACCGCAAGGGGCGGGTCGCGCCGGGGTTCGACGCGGACCTGCTGGCCGTCGACGGCGACCCGCTGGCCGACCCGCGGGCGCTGCTGCGGGTCCGTGCGGTGTGCGCGCGAGGGAGGTGGATCGCGTGAAGAAGTTCCTGAAAGCACTGGTCGCGGGCCTGGCCCGGGCCGCGTGGTTCCCGGCGCCCGGCTGGCCGGCCGGGCCGAAGTTCCGGTGGCCCGGCGAACCGCGCTGAACCGCGCCCGATGAGCCGGAGCGCCGTATCGTACTGGCGCATGGAGCTCGGTCGGGGCTTCGTCGGCCGGACCGGCGAGCTGGAGCTGCTGCGCGCCCGCCTCGAGGAGGCGCGGGCCGGGCGCGGCGGGCTCGTGCTCGTCGTCGGCGAGCCGGGCATCGGCAAGACCAGCCTGGCCCGCGAGCTGGCCGGGCACGCCGAGCGGGAGGGCGTGCCGGTCGGCTGGGGACGCGCGAACGACGACGAGGGCAGTCCGCCCTACTGGGTCTTCCGGCAGCTGGCCCGGGCACTGGGCCGGCCGTTCCCGACCGGGGACACCGGCGGCTCGGCGGAGGCGCGGTTCGCCGCGTTCGAAGCCTTCGCCGACGGCCTGCGCGAGGCGGCCGTGCCGCACGGCCTGCTCGCCGTGCTCGACGACCTGCAGTGGGCCGACGCGGCCTCGCTGGCCCTGCTCGTCCACCTGGCCCGCGACCTCGACCGGGCGCCGGTGCTGGTCGTGGTGACCTACCGCGACACCGAGGCGACCGGCCGGGAGGCGCTCACCGCGGCCCTGGCTGCGCTGGCCCGCGAGCCGGTCCTGACCCGGATCCGGCTGGCCGGGCTGACCGAGGCCGAGGTCGTCGAGCAGCTCGGCCGCGGCGGTGTCTCCCCCGAGGTCGCGACGCTGGTCAGCCGCCGCTCGGGCGGCAACCCGTTCTTCGTGGCCGAGCTGGCCCAGCTGGTCGGCACCGCCGGGGACGCGCTGCCGGACGGCGTCGTGGACACCGTCCGGGCACGGCTGGCCCGGCTGGGCGAGCCGTGCCGCGAGCTCGTCGCGACCGCGGCCGTGCTCGGCCGCGACGTCGACCCGGCCGCGCTCGCCGACGTCCTCGGCCGGCCGGCGGCCGACGTCCTGACCGACCTCGACGAGGCCACGGACGCCGGCATCGTGATCGCGGGCAGCTTCAAGCACGACCTGATCCGGGAGTCGGCGGCGGCCGGGCTGCCGACGGCGGCGCGACTGGCCGCGCACGCCCGGATGGCGGCGTGGCTCGAGCGGCGGGACCCGGCCCGGATCTCGGAGATCGCCCACCACTGGCTGGAATCACTGCCCGTCGGCGACGCGACGAGCGCGGCGTCGTGGGCCGAGCGCGCCGGCGACCAGGCGCTGGCCCAGCTCGCCTGGGAACGGGCGGCCGAGCTCTACCGGCGTGCGCTCGAAGCGGCGCCCGCGTCCGCCGCCGACCGGGCCCGGCTGCGGCTGCGCGAAGGGATCGCCCACCTGCGCGGCGGCGAGATCGAGCGCGGCTCCCGGGTCCTGGAAGCCGCCGCGGACGCGGCCCGCGAAGCCGGTGATCCGGCCGTGCTGGGCGAGACGGCGCTGGCGATGGAAGGCCTGTCGGACCCGTGGGGCAGCTTCAACGGCGCCAAGATCGCGCGAGAGGCGCTCGCGGGACTGCCACCCGGCGACGATCCGCTGCGGGCCCGCCTGCTCGCCCTGCACGCGGGGGAAGCCGGGTTCCTCGGGGGCGAAGAGGCCGAAAAGGCGTCCGCCGAGGCATTGGCGATCGCCGAACGGCTCGGCGACCCGGACGTGCTCTGCTCGGCCCTGCGCGCCCGGCAGATGGTGCGATCCGCACCCGGCGGCGTGCACGAACGGCTCTCCCTCGCCCACCGGATGATCGCCCTCGGCGAGGACCGCGACGACGCCGACGTCCTGCTGTGGGGCCGGCTGTGGCAGTTCGACGCGCTGCTCATGCTCGGCAGGCTCGGGGAAGCCGAGCACGAGCTCGGCGCGCTCCGGCTGCTGGCCGAACGCCTTCGCCGTCCGCTCGCGCGGTGGCACCACCTGCGCAGTTCCGCCACGCTCGCCATCGCCCGCGGTCAGTTCGACGAAGCCGTCGACGCGCTCCGGCAAAGCTTCGCGCTCGTCGCCGACCGGGCGCACATGTCGCTGCAGGGCGTGCCGATCACCGTGCTGGCCTCCATCGCGGGGCTCACCGGCCGGGCCGACCTGGTGACGCCCGAGATGGAGCGCATCTTCGCCGAGAACGCCCCGCCGTTCGTCGGGCTGCTGCACGCCGCGTGGCTGCTGCAGGCCGGCGACCGGGCCCGGGCCGGCGAGCTCTACCGCCGCGCTTCGGTGCCCGCGCCGGCGCCGGTGCCCGCGACGCTGCCCGTGGCCGCCGTCGCCGTGGAGCTGGGCGCGGAGTTCGGGCCACCCGAAGCCGTCGAGCGGGCGGCGGCGCTCCTGCGCCCGCACGCCGGGTTGTTCGTGACCGGCGGCGCGGGCTCGATCCTCGTCACCGGCTCGGTCCGCCGGTACCTCGGGCTCGCGGCCGCGTCCGCCGGCCGGCTCGACGAAGCGGTCCGGGAGTTCAGGCTCGCCGTCGCGGCCAACGACGAAGCCGGCACGCCGCCCTTCGCCGCGCTGGCCCGGTTCGGGCTGGCCGAGGTGCTGGCGCGGCGCGCGCGTCCGGGTGACGCCGGCGAAGCCCTCGGTCTCGCCGCGTCCGTGGCGGCCGCGGCGGACCGGCTCGGCATGGCCCCGCTGCGGCGGGACGCCGACGCGCTCGCGGCAGCCCTGCGCGGGGACACCCCGGGCCCGCTGACCCGCCGCGAACGGGAGGTCGCCGCCCACGTGGCCGACGGACTGACGAACAAGCAGATCGCCGCCCTGCTGCACATTTCCGAGCGGACGGCGGAAAGCCACGTGCAGCACATCCTCACCAAGCTCGGCTTCACGAACCGCGCGCAGATCGCGACCTGGACCACGGCGAACGCGTGACGCCGGGTCAGCGCGGCACCAGCGACAGCACGGCCTCGACGAGTTCGGGCCCGTCGGCCAGCACCGGGTCGTTGTGGTCGGCCCCAGGCAGTTCCACCAGCCGCGCCGACGCCGCCGCGGCCACCTCCCGGCTCTGGTCCGGCGGGACGATCGAGTCCCGGCCGCCCAGGACCACGACCGTCGGGACGCGCAGGCGGGCGACCTCGTCCCGGACCGGGAACCGGTCGCGCAGCAGCAGCCGCACCGGCAGGTACGGGTAGCTGCCCGCGCCCACGGCGGCGAGGTCCACGAACGGCGACCGCAGGAGCAGCCCGGCGGGCGGGTGCTCGAGGGCGAGCTCGGCCACCACCGCGCAGCCGAGGCTTTCGCCGTAGAAGAGGAGTCGCCCCGGCGGCACCCGGCGGTCCTCGACGAGGAAGCGGTAGGCGGCGCGGACGTCGAGAGCCAGGCCGGCTTCGTCGGGGTCGCCGGGGTTGCCGCCGTAGCCGCGGTAGTCGAACACCAGCACGGCCAGGCCGGCTTGCGCGAGCTTCGCGGCGAGCGGGGCCCGGCCGGCCCGGTTGCCGCCGTTGCCGTTGGCGACGAGGACGGTCGCCTTCGGGGCCGGTCCTGCGGGATGGACGAACCAGGCGCCCAGCTCGAGGCCGTCGGTGGTGCGGAGCCGGACGTCCTCGGCGCCGGGCAGCACGGCACCGGCGGCGGGCACGGGCGTCGTGTCCGCCAGGTAGATCAGGCGGCGCTGGAAGATCCACACGAGCGCCAGGACCAGGACGACGACGAGCACCAGCCCCACCAGCACCCGCACCACCACGGTCCTAGTCAAGCGCACCCACCCGGGGAAACAACTACGCGGTCCGGACGTTGTAGGAGTCGATGAGCATTCTCCGATTCTGCGTCCTCGGTGACTCCTTGGCGGCCGGCGTGGGCAGCACACGCCCCGAGGACACGCTGGGGCAGCGGCTCACCCGCCGCCTGAGCGCGGCGGGCCACGCCCCGGACCTGCACGGCTTCGGCGTGCCCGGCGCCCGGTCCGACGACCTCGAGCGCCAGGTCGGCGCCACGCTCCGCACGGGCGTGGACCTGGCACTGATCGTGATCGGGACGAACGACCTCACGCGGTTCGTCCCCCCGGCGGTCGCGGCCGGCCAGCTGCACGACGCGGTGGCCCGGCTGGTCCGCGCCGACGCGCGGGTCGTCGTGGTCCCGGCGCCCGACCTGGGGATCGTCTCGTGGGTGCCGGGGGCGTACCGGCAGCTGGTCTCCGCGGCGAGCGGCCAGTACGCGCAGGCCCAGTCCGAGGCGGTCATCCGGGCGGGCGGCGCGGTGGCGGCCCCCGGGCCCGCACTCGGCGCCCGGTTCGCCGCGGATCCCGCGCTGTTCTCGGCGGACCGGCTCCATCCCTCGTCCGCCGGGTACGGGGTGATCGCGGACGCCTTGGCGCCCCACCTGCTGGCCGTGGCGGCCGATCTCGCCGCGTAGCCTCGGGCCCATGACCGCGCTCCCGGCCATCCCCGTGCTCGTCCGCACCTGGTTCGGCGACGACGCCGCCTGGGAGTCGCTCACCGACGAGGTCCGGACGCCCAGCGAAGACGGCTTCCTGGCCAACTTCACACCGGTGGACGACCCGGCGTTCGCGGGACTCACCGCGGAAGCGTTGCGGGACAGGCAAACGGACGGGCCGATCGTCTCCTTCCTCGCCGACGAGACGACCCTCACCAGCCCCGAGCACCCCGTCCTGGTGGTCCGGGTGCTCCCGCGCCGGGACGGCGACCAGCGCGACTTCCCGCCGTTCCGGGTGGTGCCCGCCGAGTTGTGGAGCGTGGAGAACAACCTCAACCCGGCCACCATGGACTGGGCGGACTTCACCCGCTCGGCCGACGGCGACGGCGTCTTCCGCGGGTTCTGACCGTCAGTACACCGAACGCAGCAGCTCGGCCACTTCCGCTTCCGACGGCGGCCTCGGCGCGTTGCCGGTGACCGCGTCGGCGACGGCGTCCGCCGCTATCGCCGGGAGGTCGCCGCGGGCCACGCCGAGTTCGCGCAGCGGGCGCTTGATCTCGATCGCCCCCGAAATCTCCCGGACCGCCCCGATCGCCGCGGCCGTCCAGTCCGGTGCCGGCGGCAGGCGCAGGGCGCGGGCCGTCGCTTCGTACGCCGGACCCGCGGCCGGAGCGCTGAACGCCATCACCTCCTCCAGCACCGCGGCGAGCGCGACGCCGTGCGGGGTGCCGGTGTGCGCGGTCAGCGCGTGCCCGATCCCGTGGACCAGCCCTAGCCCGGACAACGTCAGCGCGTGCCCGGCCAGGTGCGCGCCGAGCATCAGCCCGGACCGGGCCTCGAGGTCGGCGCCGTCGCGGTAGGCCACCGGGAGCCAGCGCCCGACCAGGCTCACCGCCTGCGTCGCATAGGCCGCGGAAAACGGTGACGACCCGCGCGAGGCCAGGGACTCGATGCCGTGGACCAGGGCATCCAGGCCGGTGGCGGCGGTGATCCGGGCGGGCAGCCCGAGGGTCAGTTCCGGGTCCAGGACGGCGATCCGGGGCTTCACCGACGAGTGTCCGATGTAGACTTTCCGGCGGGCGCACGTGTCCTCGGCGACGCCGAACCCGTTGGTCTCGGCGCCGGTGCCCGCCGTGGTGGGCACCGCGATCAGGGGCAGGCCGTCGCCCGCGTCCCACAGCCGGTCCGCGTCCGCGGCGACGGCGCCCGGGTTCCCGGCGAGCAGGGAGATGCCCTTCGCCGCGTCCAGGGCCGATCCGCCGCCGAGCGCGAGCACGGCCGCGACGCCGAACGCACGCAGGCGGGCGGCCCCGCGGTCGAGCTCCGCCGTCGACGGGTTCGGGCCGACGTCCTCGTGGACGGCGTGCTCGATCCCCGCCGCGGCCAGGATCTTCTCGACGCGCCCGACGATCCCGGTGGCCCGCAGGCCGCGGTCGGTGACGACGAACACCCGCGAGTGGCCCAGGGACGCGACGAAACCGGGCAGCTCGGCGAGGACCCCGGGACCGTGTTCGGTGCGGCCGGCCGGGTCCACGGACAGGCGCGCGGGACGCGCCGGGCGGTCCGGGTGGGTCAGATCCGCCATCGCCGGACCGCCTCTTCGTCGAGTTCGATGCCGAGCCCGGGCCGCCGCGGGACCTCCAGCTCACCGGCCGAGGTGATCATCACGGGTTCGGCCAGCATGAAGTCGCGGCGTTCGGGCGTCCAGCCGGGCGGGTCCCACGGGAACTCGAAGTACGGGCCGCCGCCGACCCCGGCCGAGACGTGCAGGTTGGCCAGCACGCCGATGCCGTTGGTCCAGCTGTGCGGGGTGAACGCGCGGTGCTTGAGCTGCGCGAGCTCGGCGAGGGTCCGGGCGCGGTGCATGCCGACCGCGAGCACGACGTCCATCTGGTAGACGTCGAGGACGTCTTCTTCGAGGTACCGCAGCAGCTCCGGCACGGAGTGGTGCATCTCCCCCGCCGCGATCCGCACGCCGGGGTTCTCCGCCCGGAGCGTCCTGAAGCCGTCGAGATCGTGGTAGGGCAAGGGTTCCTCGACCCAGAGGACGTCCAGTTCGGCCAGCCGGCGCACGAGCTTGCGGGTCCCGGCGAGGTCGGCCGCGGCGCTCGTGTCGCCCGCCATCCGCCAGGACTGGTTGAGGTCCACCATGATCCCGAAGCCGGGGCCGAGCGCGTCGCGGACGGCGGCCACGGCGGCGACGCCTTCGTCCGCGTGATCGCGGTCGATGCGGATCTTCATCGCGCGGAATCCGGCTTCCCGGGCTCGCCAGGCCGTTTCGACGCGCTCCGCCGGCGGTTTCAGCTCGGCCGAGGAGGCGTATGCGGGCAGCGCGCGGGCGGAGTTGCCGAACAGGGTCGCCACCGGCAAGCCCGCGACCCGGCCGATGATGTCCCAGAGGGCGGCTTCGAGGGGCCAGAAGCGGCCGCCGTGGAAGTTCGCCGTCTCGATGGCCTTGACGTGCCGGACGATGGCGAGCGGGTCCTCGCCGAGGAACAGGTGCTCGACGGCCTCGAAGCCGGCCATGGTGTCGCCGGAGCCGATGCCGGTGACGCCGTCGTCGGTGTGGACGCGCACGATCGTGGCGTCGAAGTGGCGGCGCGGGTCCGGGTCCCAGGCCGCGTGCAGCGCCGGGTCCAGCTCCAGCCGCAGCCGGTCGAGGGTGATCGCGGTGATCTTCATCAGGCCACCACGGTAGGAGCGCCCGGAAACGCCGGGCAAGCGACGGCGGGACATCGCAACGCGGGTTGCGCCGGCGCCAACCGCGGGCGCTGTTAGCTTTCCCGCATGGCTCTCGCGGACGGCACCCGGCGCCCGGGGCACGGCCTCCGCCGCGACCTCGACCTGCTGGAAGCGCTCGCCTCCCCCGAGGCGCAGCGCGCCGGTGAGCTGGGCGTCGTGCGCCTCGCGCAGCTGACCGGGCGGGAGAAGAGCCAGGTCTCGCGGGCGCTCAAGGCGCTCGCCGAGGAGGGCGTCGTCGAACGGGACCCCGACACGCTCGGGTACCGGCTCGGCTGGCGGTTGTTCTCCCTCGTCGCCCGGACCGTCGAAGACCGCCTCGTCCGGGCCGCCGAGCCGGTGATGCGGGAGCTGTCCGCCGAGCTCGAAGAGACCAATCACCTCTGCGTCCTGCGCGACCAGCAGGTGCTGACCCTGCTGTCGGTGTCCGGGCACTCGTTCCGCGTGCACGGCTGGGAAGGCCGCGGCGTCCCGGCCCACTGCACGTCGGCGGGGCGCGTTCTGCTGCTCGACGCCTCTCCGGACGACCTGTACGTCCGGTTCCCCGCGCTGCCCGCCCTGCCCGGGCTGTGGGCGAAGATCCAGCAGGCCCGCCGCGACGGCTACGCCCGCGTCAGCGAGGAGTTCGAGGCGGGTCTTGCCGGGGTGTCGGCCCCGATCCGGGACTTCCGCGGCCGGGTGGTCGCCGCGCTGAACGTCTCCGCGCCCGCCGGGCGGCTCGGCGAGCGCCTCGACGCCGCGGGCCGCGTCACCGCGCGAGCCGCCGCGCGGGTCTCCGCGCACCTCGGCTGGGAAGCGCGCCCGGCACCGCCGCCCACCGCCCGGCCCACCTGACCGCACCTCCACAGTGGACGGTCAGCGGGTCGTGTGGGCTCCGCCGTTGACGTGCAGCGTCTGGCCGGTGATGTGCCGCGCTCCCTCGGACGCCAGGAAGTACGTGGTTTCCGCGATGTCGCGGGGCTGCCCGGCCCGGCCGTTGTGGGTCGCGGCGACCAGCGCGTCCCGCCGCTGCTCGGTGAGCTTCCCGCGGAAGAACTCGGTCTCGGCGATGTAGCCCGGCGAGATCAGGTTGGCGGTGAGCCCCTTCGGGCCGACTTCCGACGACAGCCCGGCGGTCCACGCCGCCAGCGCCGCTTTGGCCGCCCCGTAGGACGTCGACGCGTACTCGGCGCCGATCGACCCGACCGTCACGATCGTGCCGCCCGGGCGCAGCTTGCCGAGCACCGCGGTCGTCGTCAGCACGGCGCTGAGCAGGTTGGCGTCCAGGTTCGCCCGCCACGCCGCGAGCACCCCTTCGAGCCCCGGCCCCTGGTCCACGCCGAGATCGGTGTTGCCGCCCGCGGTGTTGACGACGACGTCGAGGTCCGGGCCCAGCTCGTCCGCCAGCCGGGCGACCTGCCCGGGATCGGTGGCGTCGCACGGGATCGGCCGGACGTCGAGCTCGCCGGCCGTGCGCGCGAGCCGGCCGGCGTTCCGCCCGGTGACGACCACGGTGTCCCCGGCCGCGCGGAACCGCGCGGCGACCGCCTTGCCGAGCCCGGACCCGCCGCCGGTGACCAGCACGATGCGACTCACGGGAATCTCCTCCTCTGCTACGTTTAGCTCTAAACGTAGCAACGAGGGGTCGAGGATGTCCAACGACAGCTACCCGCTGGAAGCGATCCTGCGCCGGCCCGCCGCGGACATCGCCGAGGCGTGGCAACGGGAGCTGCCTGGCGCGCGCACCGAGTCCATCGAGGTCATCACCCCTGCCTGGCGCATCGCCAAGCTCCTCGCCGACGACCGGCGCCGGACGCTGGCCGAGCTCGGGATCGACCCGTCGACCCTGGACCTGCTCAGCGTGATCCGGCGGGCGGGGCCGCCGTACGAGCTGACGACCCGCGAGATCACCCGCCGGACCCTGGTCACCGCGGGCGCGGTCTCCCAGCGGATCGCCCGCGCCGAGCAGGCCGGGCTGGTCGAGCGGGCGCCGTCACCGGTGTCGCGCCGCGCGGTCGCGGTCAAGCTCACCGAAGCCGGCCACACCCTGATCGAGCGGACCGTGCGCCGGCTGCTCGAGCACGAAGCGGACCTGATCGGCGGTCTGACACGCGCCGAGCGCACGACGCTCACCGGCCTGCTCGCCAAGCTGGAGGCGACCCTGCACTCACGCACTTCCTCCCCCGCGGGAGGGGACGGCTGATACCTGAGCGGGAGGTTCCGGCCGCCCGGCCCGGACAGACTCGGCCCATGACCGCACCGCTCACCGAAACCCGCACCCTCAGCCGCCCGCCACGGTGGGCCGTCTTCGCCGCGCACGCCGTCCCGCTGGTCACCCTGCCGTCCGGGATCTGGCGGCTCTTCCTCGCCGCCGGAGTCGACCTCGGGCTGCGGCCCTACCACGCCATCGGGTTCGGCGAAGCCACCTACATCGTCGGACTGAGCGTCGTGTCCGAGGCACTGGCCCTGCTCACGCTCGGCCTCGTCCGGCCGTGGGGCGAGCGCGTCCCCCGGTGGATCCCCGTGCTCGGCGGCCGCCGGGTCGCGCCGTACGCGGCGATCGTCCCGGCGGCCGCCGGGGCACTGGCGCTGGCGGTGATCTGGGGGTACGCCTTCCGCGGCTTCCCCGACTTCGGGACCGTCACGTTCGCCGGCCCGGGCTGGCACGTCCTGCTCGTCGCCTGCTACCTGCCGCTGCTGCTCTGGGCGCCGCTGCTGGCCGCCGTCACGTGGGCGTACTGGCGCCGGCGTCGCGCCGCCGGGCAGGTGTAGCCGCCCGGCACAGCGGGTATCACCCCGCGCACGTCCCCGGAGGGAGCTGACATGGGAATTCTCGTCGGACTGCTGGTGATCTGGGCCGTCCTCGCCGTCCTCGGCATCGTCATCAAAGGACTCTTCTGGCTGATCATCGTCGGCGCGGTGCTGTTCGTCGCGACCGCGGCGATCGGTTTCGTCAAGCGGGAGGCCCTCAGCCGCCGGCACTGACCTCGGGCCACCCCGGCGGCCGAAACCGGCCGAGGTCACGGTTCGCCGCCGGGAATTGCCGTTCGTTCAGCGGCTCACCCGAAAGCGTGCTATTCGATCACTATGACCGAATCACCGAACTACCCGAACTATCCCGAGTCCGCTTCGGCCGGCCGGCCGCCGGGCGCTCCCGCCCGGCCCAGCACGGTCGAAGGCGCTTTCTGGGCGTTCATCGCTTCGACCGTCATCGGGCTCGTCGGCGGGCTGCTGATTTTCGGAAACCGCGACGCGATCGCCGACGCGCTGCGCAATTCGAACAGACAAAACGGCGGTGGCCTGACCGAGACGCAGATCGACCAGGCGGTGAACATCGCGATGATCACCGCGGTCGTGATCGCCGTGATCATCGCCGCGCTGTACCTGCTGTTCGCGTTCAAGCTGCGCGCCGGGCGGAACTGGGCGCGCATCGTGCTCACGGTGCTCACCGCCCTGCAGCTGATCTCGCTGCTGGTCGGGCAGAGCACGATCGTCGGCTACGTCGGCGTGGTCGCCGCAGTCGTCGGCGTGGTGTTGTCGTTCATGGCACCGTCGAACGCGTACTTCGCGACGGCCAAGACGATCCGCTAGGACCGGACCCGGGCCCGCCGTCACCGCCGGCGGGCCCGGTTCGTCTCGCGGACGACCGTCCACGCGTCCGCCACCGGTCCCAGGTGCGCGAGCTTGTCGGGGTTGAGCACCGCACGAATGGTCTGGACCCGCCCGCCGAGCAGGTCGAGCGTCATGGTGTTGACGACCCGGCTGTCGCGGTCGCGGAAGAGCGCCCCGGGCTGGCCGTTGACCTCCCGCGGTTCGACCACTCCGCCGATCCGGGCGAACGGCCCGGCGAACGCGGCCAGCAGCCGGGCCACCGGCTCGGCGCCGAAGACGCCTTCGCCCCACAACGGGGCCTTGCCCCCGCTGTCCCCCACCAGCTTCACGTCGGCGGCGAGCAGCTCCCGCAGCCCGTCGAGGTCGCCTTCCCGGAAGGCGCCGAAGAACCGCTGGGCGAGCCGGTCGCGCTCCCGGCGATCCGCGGCGAACCGGACGCGGCCCGCGTCCATGTGGCGGCGCGCCCGCACCGCGAGCTGGCGGCACGCCGCCTCGGAACGGCCCACCGCCGACGCGACGTCGCCGAACGCGAAGCCGAACACCTCCCGCAGCACGAAAACCGCGCGTTCGAGCGGGCTGAGCCGTTCCAGCAGCAGCAGCGCCGCCATCGACACCGAGTCGGCCAGTTCCGCCGAGCGTTCCGGGTCCTCGTACGGGTCGGCCAGCAGCGGCTCGGGGAACCACTGCCCGACGTACTCCTCCCGCCGCACGCGCGCCGAGCGCAGGACGTCGATCGCGATCCGCGAGACCGTGGCCGACAGGAACGCCTTCACCGAGGTGGGCCGGGACGCGGACGCCTCGTAGCGCAGCCAGGTCTCCTGGACCGCGTCCTCGGCCTCGCCCACGCCGCCGAGGATACGGTAGGCGATCGAGAACAACAGGGGACGCAGGTGTTCGAACTCCTCGGCTTTCGTCACGCTTCCCGGGACGAGACAGGCCGGCCGGATGTGACATGTCACGGATCGGCGGGGTCGTCTCGTCTCGGGAGGCATGAACGAAAACACGACGCAGGTCGCTCTGGTCACCGGGGCGAACAAGGGAATCGGCCGCGCGACCGCCGAGCAGCTCGCCGGGCGGGGCATGACGGTCCTGCTCGGCGCCCGCGACGCCCGCCGCGGCGAAGAGGCCGCCGCGGCGGTGCGGGGCAAGGCGCACCCGATCGTCCTGGACGTCACCGACGCGGCCACCGTCCAGGCGGCCGCGAGGTGGATCGAGGACCGGTTCGGCCGCCTCGACGTCCTGGTCAACAACGCCGGGATCACCGGCTCCGGGCCGGTCTCGCCGGTGGACGCCCTCGACCAGGTGCCGAGCTCCGTCGACGTGGACATGGTCCGGGCGGTCTTCGAGACGAACGTCTTCGGCGTGATCACCGTGACCAACGGGCTGCTCCCGCTGCTGCGCCGGTCGCCGGCGCCGCGGATCGTCAACGTCAGCAGCGGCGCCGGGTCGCTGACCATCGCGAGCGACCCGGCGGGCCCGCTCGCCGCGCTGCCCGCCTCGGCCGCCTACTCGCCGTCCAAGTCCGCGCTGAACGCGCTCACCGTGCAGTACGCGAACGAACTGCGCAAGGACGGGGTCCTGGTCAACGCCGCCGACCCGGGTTACGTCGACACTGACATCAACAACCACACCGGTTTTCTCACGACCGCGCAGGGCGCGGCGGTGGTGGTGCGCCTGGCCACGCTGGGCGCGGACGGGCCGACCGGCGGGTTCTTCGGGGAGGGCGGCCCGGTGCCCTGGTAGTCATCACGGCCGGCGCTGTCCGGTTCGGACGGTGCCGGCCGCCGAATCCCGGCGGCCCGGAATCAGCGGCCGTCCCAGGGGCGGCCGGCCACCAGGTTGGCCACCCACCGCAGCGCGGTCTCGCAGAGCGCCGCTTCGGTGCCCCGCCGGTGGGCGACCACGTCGTCGTCGCACCAGAGCATCAACGCCGTCGCACCGCCCACGGTCGGCGTCAGCCCGACCACCCAGCGCCGCCCGTCGAGGGCGAGGACGCGCTCGGCCGTGACCCAGCGCCCGCGCGAGCCGGTCACCGTCCACGCCGGCATCCGGGCGAGCTCCGCGACCGTGCGCGCCCCGTTCTCGTTCGGGCCGTTCATGCCGCCACTGTCGCACGGCGGGACCGTGGACGGGCGCCGCCGGTCCCGGCGCGTCGAAGCCGTCGTCGTCGGGGACGCCCGGGGTCCCCTACCGGCCCGTGCTGCCGTCGATCAGTTCGCGGAGGATGTCGGCGTGGCCGGCGTGGCGGCCGGTTTCCTCGATCATGTGGACCAGCGCCCAGCGCATCGACGGCGGCGTGCCGCCGGGCCGGGCGACCGGCTCGGTCAGGTCGGTGCACGCGTCGATGACCGCGTTGGCCTCCTCGACGGCGGCGCGGTAGCCGGCCAGGACCGACGCGGCCGTCTCCCGGGGACGCGGCCGGAACGTGGCGCGCCAGTCGGCCGTGTGCTCGCCGAGGAAGGTGAAGCGCTCGACGTGGGTCAGGTGCCGCACCAGGCCCAGCAGCGACGTGCCCGACGGCACGCCGGGCGTCCGGACCTGCGGTTCCGGCACGCCCTCGGCCTTGGCGGCCACCGCGGCGCGCAGCTGGTCGAGGAACCCGCGCAGCACGTCCTTCTCGCCGGGGCCGGTCTGCGGTGGCGGGGTGTCCCGTCGGCGGAGCATGGCGAGTCCTCCTCGGGGTTTCAGCGGGTGCGGCGGATCAGCAGCAGGTGGTCGACGACGTCGGCGACCCGCCCGCCGGGGCCGGTGGCGCGGCGGGACAGGGCCTCGGCGCGCTCGACGGTCCAGGTACCGGGATCGAGGTCCAGGGTCCCGGCCACTTCGCGCGCGGAGGGGAAATGAACGTCCGGGTCCCGGTTCCACGACCACGGCGCGACCGACCCGTGGTCGACGACCAGCAGCCGCCCGCCGGGGGTCAGCGCCCGCGCGGCCCGCCGCAGCACGCCGGCGCGCGGCCGCTCGAAGGACGCGTGCAGGTAGTGCGCCGACACGAGGTCGAAGCGGCCCGCGGGGAACGTCTCGGTCAGGTCGTGCCGCTCGGCGGTGACCCGGTCGCCGAGCCCGAGGACCCGGGCTCGCTCGGTCAGGCGGGTGATCGCGACGCCGGAGATGTCGGCCGCGGTCACGTGCCGGCCCCGGCGGGCGAGCCACAGCGTGTCGCCGCCGGCACCGCAGCCCAGGTCGAGCGCCGTACCCGGGTCGAGATCGCGGACGACTTCGGTGAGCCGGACGTTCGGGGCCGGGTCCGCAGCTTCGGTGGTGGTCATGGGCCCACCGTGCCGGGGACGTGCCGGAGTGGCACGGTTTCTTGCGGTTTCGGCAAGATGGCCGGGTGAGCGACGACTTCGAAGACGTCCTGCACGCCGTCGGCCCGCGGCTGCGGGCCCTGCGCCGCCACCGCGGGCTGACCCTGGCCGAGGTCGCCGGCACCACCGGGGTGTCGGAAAGCACGCTGTCCCGGCTGGAGAGCGGGCAGCGGCGAGCCGGCCTGGAGCTGCTGCTGCCGCTGGCCCGCGCCTACCGCGTCCCGCTCGACGACCTCGTCGGCGCGCCCCGCAGCGGCGACCCGCGCGTCCACCTCACCCCGATCCACCGCCACGGCATGACGTTCGTGCCGCTGTCGCGGCGGCCGGGCGGCATGCAGGCGTACAAGATGATCATCCCGAGCAGCGACCACCCGCCCGAGCCGGACCACCAGACCCACGACGGCCACGAGTGGCTCTACGTGCTCCACGGGCACCTGCGGCTGGTCCTCGGCGAGCACGATCTGGTGCTGCCCGCGGGCGAGGCGGCGGAGTTCGACACGTCGCTGCCCCACTGGCTCGGGAGCGCCGACGGGAAGGCCGTCGAGCTGCTCATCCTCTTCGGGCAGCAGGGCGAACGGGCGCACCTGCGCGCCCGCGCCGCCCGTGACTGAGCGGGTGTCCGGGCGGTGTCAGGCCGGTGTCAGGTGGCCCCGCGAACGTGGTCACACCACACCGCAGGGACCACACCGCAAGGGGAACCGCCATGACCGTCTTCACCACACCGGAACCGATCACCGCCACGCTGACCACCGCCGGCGCCCACGTGCGGATCGCCGCGAGCGAGCGGCCCGACACGGTCGTGCGGGTCGAGCCCGTGAACAGCGCGAGCAAGTCGGACGTGAAGGTCGCCGAGCAGACCGAAGTCGCCTTCGCCGGCGGTGAGCTCACGATCAAGACGACCAAGCCCGGCGCCAAGAACGGTTCGGTCGCCATCACGGTCGAGCTGCCCGCCGGGTCGGAGGTGGTGCTGGCGACGGCCTGGACGGAGGTGCACGCCGACGGCCGGCTCGGCGCCTGCGAGCTGGACGTCGCGTCGGGGCGGGTCCGGCTCGGCCACGTCGCCGCGTTGCGGGGCCGCCTCTCGGCCGGCGAGGTCGCCGTCGGCCACGTCACCGGGACCGCCGAACTCGACGGCGGGTCCGCCGGCGTCCGGATCGGCGAAGTCGAGGGTTCGCTGCGGTACGCGGGCTCGACCGGAAAGGTGTGGTTCGGCCACGCCCGCTCCGACGTCGAGTTCGCCGGCTCCGGCGGCAGCTTCGCCCTCGACCGCGCCGACGGCAGCGTCTTCGCCGAGGCGGCGCACTGCCCGATCCGGATCGGCCGCATGACGAGCCGCCGGGCGGACCTGACGAACGCCGCCGGCGGCATCGAGGTCGGCGTCGGCGAGGGCAGCACCGCGTCGGTGGACGCCGACAGCACGAAGGGCGCGGTGCGCAACTCCCTGCCGGAGCACGCGGGCGAGTCCGCGGACCACGTCGAGATCCACGCCCGCACGCGCCTCGGCGACATCGTCATCCACCGCGCGGAGGCCTGAGCCGGGATCGATTTCCGGTGAACACCGCGGCCGGACCCCCGTCCGGCCGCGGATCTCCCAGGGTTCTCCCAGAACCTCCCAGGAAGCGGCCAGGCGGGCGGGCCAGGCTCGCCGTCATGACCACCATCGAAGCACGCGGCCTGACCAAGCGGTACGGCCCCGACACCGTCGTGGACGACCTCTCGTTCACCGTCGCACCCGGGCAGGTCACCGGGTTCCTCGGGCCGAACGGGGCCGGCAAGTCCACGACCATGAAGATGATCCTGGGCCTCGCCGCGCCGACGCGGGGGTCCGTCACCGTCGGCGGGCGCCGCTACCGCGATCTTCCGGTGCCCCTGACCGAAGTCGGCGCGCTGCTCGACGCCGGCGCCGTCCACGGTGGCCGGAAGGCCGCCGACCACCTGCTGGCCCTCGCGGTCAGCAACGGGCTCCCCCGCCGCCGCGTCGGCGAGGTGCTCGCCCGGACCGGGCTGGAAGCCGTGGCCGGCAAACGGGCCGGCGGGTTCTCCCTCGGCATGCGGCAGCGCCTCGGCATCGCGGCCGCACTGCTCGGCGACCCACGCGTGCTGATCTTCGACGAGCCGGTCAACGGGCTCGACCCCGAAGGCATCCGGTGGATCCGGGACTTCATGCGCTCCCTCGCCCGCGAGGGCCGGGCGGTGCTGGTGTCCAGCCATCTCATGAGCGAGATGGCGCAGACCGCCGACCACCTCGTCGTGATCGGCCGGGGCCGGCTGGTCGCCGACACCGCCGTCAGCGAGCTCGTGCGCGGCGAGGGCACCGTGCTCGTCCGCACGCCCGACCCGGGCTTCGCGCGCCTGCTCGCCACCGCCGGGGCCACCGTGCGCGAAGGCGCCGAGGCCTCGCTCGTCGTGTCCGGCATGACGAGCGGCGAGATCGGCAAGCTGGCGGCCTACCACGGCGTCGCGCTCGCCGAGCTCACCCCGCAGCGCGTCTCGCTCGAAGACGCCTTCATGGAACTGACCAAGGACAGCGTCGAGTACGAGGGAGTCACCGCGTGAGCGTCCCCTTCACCCGTTCCGTCCACGCGGAGTGGATCAAGCTCCGCAGCCTGCGCTCGACCTGGTACACCCTGGCGTGCCTCTTCGCGGTCGGGCTCGGCATCACGGCGCTGGCCATGAACTCCGCCGGGAAGACGTACGCCGAGGACCCGCAGGCCTGGGATCCCACCAACCGCAGCCTGACGTCGTACATCGTCGCGCAGCTGATCATCGGGGTGCTGGGCATCCTCGTCATCACCGCCGAGCACGCGACCGGGCTGGTGCAGACGTCCCTGATCGCCACGCCCCGCCGGCCCCGGCTGCTGGCGGCCAAGGTGGTGGTGGCCGTCGGCGTCGCCGTGGTGGCGGGCCAGGTGCTGATGTTCGCTGCCTTCTTCCTCGGCCAGGCCGTGCTCACCACCCAGGACGTGCCGCACGCGCGGTTCGGCGATCCCGGCGTGCTCTCCGCCGTGACCGGCGGCGGGCTCTACCTCGCGGCGATCGCGCTGCTCGCGGTCGGCCTCGGCACGCTCATGCGCGCCACCGCGGGCGCGCTCGCCACCCTCGTCGGGATCGTCTTCCTGGTCCCGGCCCTCGCGGGCCTCTTCCCGGCGTGGCTGCGCGGGATGTTCTTCTACTGGCCGACGCTCGGGGCGTCCGCGGTGTTCAAGACGGTCCCCGATCCGGACTTCCCGCACCCGTGGCTGAACCTGGGCGGGATGTGCCTCGGGGTCGCGGCCGTGCTGGCCGTCGCGTTCGTGGTCTTCCGGCGCCGGGACGTCTGATGCGGGAGGTGGCCCGGGGCCTGGTCGCGGCCGCCGCCGCGTTGCTCGCCATGGCGGGGGTCGCGGCGGCCGGCCTGGCCCTCCTCGGCGCCGTCCGGTTCACCCCGGCGGTCGTCGCGCTCGCCGTGGGCGGTTCGATCGACGTCGAGGCCGTGCCGGCGGGCGGGCTCCCGGTTGCCCTGCGGGGCAGCCTGCACGGGATCCCGCTCGGGGTTTCCCTTGCGGGGGCGGTGGTTCTGGGGTGGCTGCTGCTGCGCCGCCGTGAGGAGGGACTGCTCGTCCGCAGCGTCGTGGCGACAGTGGCTTTCGCGGCGGCGCTGGCCGCGATCACTGTGCCGGCAAAGGGAAAACTCGCGCTGCCGACGGGCTCCGGCGGGGTGCGGGGCTGTGTGTCCACCGGGTCGCGCCTGCCGGTGCCCGGCCGGCTGGACGCCGGGTTCTCCGTCCCGGTCGGACCGGTGCTGGCAGGCGCGGTGATCTGGGCGCTCGTGGTCGTCGGAGTGTGCTGGCTCATCGCGCGATTTCCTTTCATCGCAGAGGTTTTTCGCGTCGCGCGGTGGCCGGCTGCCGGGCTCGTCGTGGTGTGCCTGGCCGCCGCCTGGACGTTCGGGGGCGCCGCGGCCGCCGGGGGCGTCCTGCTCGTCCTCCCCCAGCTGGTGATCGGCGCCGTGCTGCTGGGGCTCGGCGTGCCGTGGACGGTGGACCCCGCGCTCCCCTGCGTGCCGGCTCTCGGGCACTTCACTCCCGGACTGTGGGTGTCCGGCGCGCTCCTGCTGGTCTCCGTCCTCGTCCTCGTCGTCCGCCGCGGTCGCCCGCTGCGCCGGGCGGCGGCCGTCAGCGCGGTGGCGGGTGGCGTGGCGGTCGTCGTGACGCTGTTCTCGCGCGTTTCGGCCGACGTCTCGGTGACGGCGTTCAGCTTCCCGGTCCCGGTCCTGGACGTGCGGCTCACCGCGAACCCGCTGCTCGCGCTCGCGGCCGGCGCGCTCGCCGGGTTCGCGGGGAGCCTGCTCGCCGGCGCGATCTCCGTATCCTCGCGGGCATGGAAGCGATGAGCGCGCAGCGGCTGCTGGTGGTCGACGACGAAGCCACCGTCCGCGAGCTGCTGTCGGCCGCGCTCCGGTTCGCCGGCTTCCGGGTGACGTCCGCGGCGACGGCGGGGGAAGCCGTCGCCGCGGCCACCGCGGAACCACCGGACCTGGTGCTGCTGGACGTCATGCTGCCGGACATGGACGGCTTCGAGGTGGTCCGGCGGCTGCGCGAGCGGCGCCAGCCGGTGCCCGTCCTCTTCCTCACCGCGCGGGACGGGCAGGCCGACAAGGTCACCGGCCTGTCCCTCGGCGCCGACGACTACGTCACCAAGCCGTTCGACCTGGCGGAGCTGATCGCGCGGATCCGCGCGATCCTCCGCCGGACCGCCGGGCACCCGGCCGACGTGCTGGCCGTGGGCACGCTCGCCCTCGACGCCGAAGGCCACCAGGTGACGCGCGCGGGGCGGCCCGTCCGCGTGTCCGCCACCGAGTTCCGGCTGCTGCGCTACCTGATGGAGAACGCCGGCCGCGTGGTGTCCAAGGCGCAGATCCTCGACCGCGTGTGGCGCGACGACTTCGGCGGCGACGCCAGCATCGTCGACACCTACATCTCCTACCTGCGCCGGAAAGTGGACACCGAGGAGCCCAAGCTGATCCACACCGTGCACGGCGTCGGTTACGTGCTGCGGGAGCCCCGGCGGTGAGGCGGCTGTCGCTGCGGGCCCGGCTGCTCCTGCTCACCGCCGGTCTCCTGCTGACCGGCCTGACCCTCGTCAGCGCGGTGGTCTCCGACCAGCTCGAACGGTTCCAGCTCGACCGGCTCGACGGCCAGCTGCGCTCGATGACCGAGCTCATCTCCCGCGCGGCGGGCCCGCCACCCGCCGAGAACCCCGCCGTGCGGCCGGATCTCCTCGATCCCGCGCTCGAGCTGTTCGGCACCCCGTACGTCGTCTACCTGGACGCCGGCGGCGCGGTGGCGGGCAGCCTGCACTCGTCGCGGGCGGGCGGCGCGACGCTGCCGTCGTCCGGCACGCTGCGCACGGTCCCCACCGACGGGACGGCCGTCGACCTGAGTGCCGCCGACGGGTCGCAGCGCTGGCGGGCCGTCGCGCGCCCGGCCGCCCGCTGGGGCGGGACGGTGGTTTCGGCCGCGCCGCTCGCCGAGACCGACGCCACGATCACCCAGCTGCGCGTGAGCAGCCTGGTCGCCGGTGCCGGACTGCTCGTCGCGCTGACCGCGGCCGGCTGGTTCGCCCTCGGCCGGGGCCTGCGGCCGCTGCGCCGGATCGAGCACACGGCGGCCGCGATCGCCGGCGGCGACCTCACCCGGCGCGTGCCGGTCCTCGCGCCGCCCGGCACGGAGATCGGGCACCTCGCGGCGTCGCTCAACACGATGCTCGGGCAGCTGGAGGAGGCCTTCGCCGCCCGGGCGGCGTCCGAGGCGCGGATGCGCACCTTCGTCGCGGACGTCAGCCACGAGCTGCGCACGCCGCTGTTCGGCATCAAGGGGTCGACGGAGCTCTACCGGATGGGCGCGCTGCCCGAAGCGTCCGATGTGGACGAAGCGATGCGTCGCATCGACCGCGAAGCGACCCGGCTCACCGCGCTCACCGAGGACCTGCTGCTGCTCGCCCAGCTCGACGAAGCGCCGGAGGAGCAGCTCGACCGGGCGCCGATGGACCTGCGCACCCTCGCCGGCGACGCCCGGCAGGACCTGCGGGCGCTCGACCCGTCCCGGCCGGTCTCGCTCACCGGGCCGGGCGGCGTCGGGGCGCCGGGCCCGGCCCCGGTCGACGGGGACGAAGCCCGGCTGCGGCAGGTGGTCACCAACCTGGCGGGCAACGCGGCCGCCCACACCCCGCCGGGCACGCCCGTCCGCATCGGCGTCGGCACCGCGGCGGGCCGTGCGGTGCTCGAGGTGGTGGACGAGGGTCCGGGGATGACGGCCGAGCAGGCGGACCGGGTGTTCAACCGGTTCTACCGGGCCGACCGGTCCCGGAGCCGTTCCGGTGGCGCGAACGCGGGCCTGGGCCTGCCGATCGCCCGGTCCCTGGCCCGGGCGCACGGCGGTGACGTCGAACTGGAGACCGCTCTCGGGGAAGGTGCCTGCTTCCGGCTCGCGTTGCCGTTGCCCGCCCGGGACTGAGGCTCAGCGCCGGAAGCAGCGCAGCGGGTGGACGAGCCAGTGGAAGTTCAGGCCGTAGCCCAGCCGAAGGACTTCGGGGTCCAGAGGCGCCGGTACGGGAGCCCGGCCGCGCGTGACCAGTGGTCAACCGGACGGCTCCGCCCTACGGTGGTGCGATGAGCGGTCTGAGCGGGCAAACGGTCGTGCTGGTCGGCGGGAGCGCCGGCATCGGGTTCGCAACGGCGCGGCTGGCCCGGTCCGAAGGTGCCGACGTCGTGCTGACCGGCCGCGATCCCGGCAAGCTCGAACGAGCGGCCGAGGAACTGGGCGCGCGGGACACGGCCGCGTTCGACGCCTCCGACGCGGCCGCGGTCGCGAGCTTCTTCGCGGCCCTTCCCGGGACGATCGACCACGTGCTGGTCACCGCGGGCGCTCCGCACTACGGGCCGCTGCTCGAAATGAGCGCCGAGGACGTGCGCACCGCGCTCAGCGACCACATCGCGGCCGCGCTCGAGATCGCGCGGCACGCCGCGCCGAAAATGCGCCCCGGCGGCTCGCTCCTGCTGACGGGCGGCACCGGCGGCCGGCGCATCGGGCACGGCCTCGGCATCGTCTCGGCCGCGACGGCCGCGCTGCCGCCGTTCACCGCGGCGCTCGCCCTGGAGCTGGCACCGGTGCGCGTCAACCTGATCGCCGCGGGGTTCGTCGACACCCCGCTGTCGGCGGCCCTGCTCGGGGACAAGCTGGAGGAGCGCCGCGCCGAACTGCGGGCGACGCTCCCGATCGGCCGCGTGGTCGGGCCGGCGGACGTAGCCGCGCTGGCGGTCCACCTCATGACGAACACGGCGCTGACGGGCGCGACCTAAGACATCGACGGCGGTCAGCAGTTCGTCTGGTGACGCGGGGCCGGCCCGAGCGCCTCGACCAGTTCCGCCACCCGGTGGTGTGCCTCCAGCGGGTGACGCAGTCGGCTTTCCGGGTGGATCGTGTAGTGGTTGCGGCGGCCCACGCGCTCGCGCTCGACGTAGCCGTCCGCGATCAGGTCCGCCAGGATGAGCTGTACGCCACGTTCGGTGATGCCGACGCGCTCGGCGATGTCGTGCAGCCGGTGGTCGGGATCTTCCGCCAGGCACAGCAGAACGTGCGCGTGGTTGCTCAGGAACGTCCACGTGGCCATGCGGGCAGCTTAGCCGTCCACACTTGACAGACGAAGCACAGTTCGTCATTCTGAAGGAGACGGAGGGGAGTACCCGCCCCGGTCCGGCATCGTCAATACGGCTGCCCCTGCGCAGACCCGGTGCCGGCGCCACGCTCGCGTGGTCGGGAAGACCTCCGGTTCGCCACCGAACCGGAGGAGTGTGCCGTGACCGTCCCCTTCTGGGCCTGGGCCGCCGTGCTGGGCGTCATCCTGCTGATGCTCGCGGTCGACCTGTTCGCCCACCGCAAAGCGCACGTCGTCGGCGTCCGCGAAGCGCTGACGTGGTCCGGCGTGTGGGTCGCGCTCGGCGTCGCGTTCGGCGCCGTCGTGTGGTGGGTCTGGGGCGCGGAGCTCGCGGGCCAGTACTTCGCCGGGTACGTGATCGAGAAGTCCCTGGCCGTCGACAACGTCTTCGTGTTCGCGATCATCTTCGGCTACTTCGCCGTGCCCCGCGAACACCAGCACCGCATCCTGTTCTACGGCGTCATCGGCGCACTGGTCTTCCGGGCGGTGTTCATCGCCGCCGGCTCGGCGCTGCTGGCGAGCTTCGCCTGGATCCTTTACGTGTTCGGCGCTTTCCTCGTCCTGACCGGCATCCGGATGGCGCTGCACCGCTCGGGACCGGTGGACTACGAGCAGAACGTCGTCCTGCGCGTGTTCCGCCGGCTCGTCCCGTCGACGGATGTCCACCACGGCAAGAAGTTCCTCGTCCGCGAGGCGGGCCGATGGGTGGCGACGCCGCTGCTGGCGGTGCTGGTGCTGATCGAGGTCACCGACGTGGTCTTCGCGGTCGACTCGATCCCGGCGATCTTCGCGGTGACGCAGGAGCCGTTCCTGGTCTTCACCTCGAACGCGTTCGCCATCCTCGGCCTGCGCGCGCTGTACTTCCTGCTCGCCGACCTCATGCACCGGTTCGTCTACCTCAAGCTCGGCCTGGCGCTGGTCCTCGTCTGGGTCGGCGTGAAGATGCTGCTGCTGGAGGTCTGGAAGATCCCGACGGGGCTTTCGCTGGGAGTGGTCGGCCTGATCCTCGCGACGGCGGTCGTCGCGAGCCTGCTGCGGACCCGCACCACCGACGTCGGCCCGCCGCTGACCTAGCCGGCGGGCCTGGCGCGGGCAGTCCGGGGCGGTCCGGCGAGCCGGACCACCCCGCGCCGGTCACGCACCCGGCATCGGCCGGGCCACCGCCCGGGCGAAGACGTTCCGCAGCAGCTGCTGCACCGCCGGGTCCACCCGGATCGCGCCGTTGAACGTCAGCGACGACGTGCTGAACACGAAGCCGCCGCCCGGGAGTTCCCTGCAGACCATGGCCGCGCCCGCGCGGTCGGTCGGGTTCGTGCCCTGCGCGATGACCGCGGACGGCGGCACCTCGCCGTCGAAGCCCTGCAGGGTGTCGAACTCCCACGCGCTCGCCGCGCCGTTGCGGCCGTCTGCGCCGAACTCGTCGCCCACCGACAGGCCCGTCCCGGCCAGGAACGGGTGGTCGCGCAGCACCCGGTACGGCGCGAACGTCATCCAGCCCTCGTATTCGAAGTTGACGCCGAGCAGCTGCGACTCCGGCAGGTCGTAGTGGTCGAGGAACAGGTCGCGGCTGCCGTCCGCGGCGCGGAACGTCAGCGTGGTGCCGTCGGTGTTGAACTCGGCGCGCTCGTAGATCTGGTTGCCACCGGTCGCGATGACGCTGCCGCCCGCCGCGATGTAGTTCGCCAGGTTGGTGCGCATGGTCATCGAGAAGTACTCCGGGTGCGCGCCGAGCACGATCGCGCTGTACGCCGAGAGCCAGCCACCGGCGTGCAGGTCGTAGTCGGTGTAGCAGTCGAACCCGATCTGCTCGCCGCTGAGCCACCGCAGCAGTTCCAGGTCGCTCCACAACTCGTTGTCGTACTGCCCCTTCGGCGCGATCAGCCAGTCGTAGCTGGGCCGCAGGAACGAGATCACGCGCCGGACGCCGGGCTGGCCTTCGGAGTACTGGTCGTGCCCGCCCCAGCCGTTGTAGGCGTGGTAGGTGTTGGTCGGCAGGACCACCGCGATCTTGTGCGCGGGTGCCGCCGGCCGCACCACGAACGGGATGTGCTGCACCCGGTTGAACGGCCCGGTGAACTGGGCCGAGTACACCCCGGACGGCCAGCCGGCGGGGATGGCGACGCCGTAGCGCTCGGCCCAGCCGCACCCGGCCGAGCGGTAGTTCGACGGCAGCGCCTGGATCCCGCCGGTGACGGTCGTCGTCCCGGTGACGGCCGTGGGCGTGTCCCCGCCGGGCACCACGCGCACGACCTGCGCGGTGACCGAGCTGAACGCCGTCGACAGCGCGACGGACACCCGGCCGCCGGCGGGCACGCTCTGCCGCCGCGCGTACCCCTGCAGCCCGACGCTGCGCTCGATGGTGAAGCCCTGGCCGACCAGCTTGCCGGTCGAGTTGTTGATCCACCGCGCCCCGCCGTCGGTGTCGACCGTCTGGGAATTGGTCATCCGCAGCTCGATGAGGTCGCCGTCGTCGCCGGGCTCGGTCGAGTGGTCGATCCGGATGAGGTAGATGGCGCCGTTGGCGACGCCGGTGAACAGGTCCCGGCGGATGAGCTCGAACCAGTCGCTGTCGCCGATCACGATGGGCGACCCGTCGTTCGCCCAGCCCTCACCGTCGCGGTAGCGGAACCAGGTGAGCGCGCCGGTGCCGCCGACGGCGTAGATGACGTTCCCGCTGTCGGCGAACAGGTAGCGAGCCACGTTGAACCCGCTGCCGAGTGCCTGCGGCGTCTCGAAGGTGCCGTTGATCCGCCGCGACCGGTAGAGGACGCCGTCAGCGTCGACGCACCAGATGCTCCCGCCCGGGCCGCCGAAGATCCGCGGGTAGGCGTTGAACCCGGTCCCGACGACGACGCCGGTGCCGCCGTTGGCCCAGTAGCCCGCGCCGGTCTCCAGGTCGGTGACGATCCGCTGGTAGTACAGCACGGTCCCGTTCCCGCGCACGCCGTAGAGGACGCCGTCGGTGTCGCCGAGCACGGTGACGAAGTCCTGCCACCCGGAGCCGATCTGCACCCCGAAGCCGCCGCCCGCCCAGTCGAACGCGGCGGTGGACCAGCCCTTGTGCCGGAACCAGTACAGCGCCCCGTCCGCCTGGACGCCGTAGAGGATGCCGTCGCCGCCGCCGACGAACCGGCTCCACCGCTGGTGCGGGTCGGCCGCCGAGACCGCCGCCGCGGTGGCCTCCGGCATTTCGTTCGCCCGTCGGTAGCCTTCGGGCACCTCGGCTTCGCTGATCGGAAGTTCTTCACGACCGGTGATGAATCCCATGCCCACCCCCACGCTTTCGGCGTGCGACCCTCGCGGACGCCTACTTCTCAAGCGCGCGAGACGCCACTGGCTTTACACGATTGAGTGATGATTACCCGATAGGCGCAACCGTGGGTGGCGATCTGCGCTGGTGGTGCGGGCCGGCGCGCCGAGGGGGAGGGAGCGCACCGGACCGCGTGACACGCGCTAGCCCTGTCTTTCGCACATGGGAGTGAGTGAGATGCTCCCGGAAATCGCCGGGATTCGTTGATCATGGTGGTTGGGTGGGGTCGACGGCAAGAAGGTCGAGTAGTCGGGCCTGGACAGGGCCGGGTTGCGGGATGGTCGCGGGTTGGCCGTTGGTGGCCGGGATCAGCCGTAGCCCGGCCAGGGCCTGGAAAATGAGCATGCCGGTGGGCTTGGCCTTCTGGCCGGGATACAGCCCGGTCATGGTGGTGTCCGGGGCGAGGGCTCGGTGAACGGAACGCTCGACCAGGCAGAAGATCAGCAGTGCCAGGCAGATCACGGTGATCAGGGCTTCGATGCGCCGGTTGGTCTTGAGGAACATCGGCGCGACCGCGAGTGGGCCCTTGAACGCGCTGTAACGGCGTTCCACCCCTTCCTGGCCCTTGTAGCGGATCAGCACCGAGGCGGCGTCGATGGTGGCGGGCAGGTTGGTGAGCAGGGCGTACCAGCCGTCGGTAGCAGCTTCCGTGTCCAGGGCGGCCTGGTCGAACCACCAGGTCAGGGTGGGTTTGCCGGTGGCGGGGTCGGTGCCGGTCTCGCTGCGCAGATAGGTTTTCACCCGGCGGTCGCGGGCGATGGCGGTGACCCGGTCGGTCACGGCCTGCTCAGCCGGGTAGTGCCGCGATCCCAGGCCGCGAGTCAGCCGTTCCAGGTCGTCGCGGGCGCGGTCGAGCTTCTTGGCCCGTGCCGTGACGGCCGCCGCGGCTCGCGCGCTGGAGTGCACGAACACCCGCCGCAACCGGAGCGCGGGATCGGTCTTCTTCTTGCCGGGCACGGTCAGCGTGTCCTCACGCACCCGCCAGGCGCCAGCGTGATCGGCGGGCTTGCCCGCGTCACGTTCCGCGGTGTAGTCCACGGTGGTGGCTTCGTCGATGTCGAGCCCGGCCAGCTCGGCGGCACCGACGTAGAGCTTGGACGCCGGGGCGATGAACTCCACCCCGGCTGTGATCATCGCGTGCAGATTGCCGTAGGAGATGAGTTTGGAGTCGCCGACGAGCAGGAAACTCCTCGGCCCGGCGACGTCTTTCAACGCGGTCATCGCACCCACGACCTGGGCCACCTCGCCGGCGTTGCCGTCGTAGGCGCGGTGCCAGAGCGGGATCCCGCCATCCCCGGTGACCGCCAGCCCGGCCTGGACCTGCTTCAGATCCGGGCGGCGGTCCTTCGGATGACCGAACTTCGGGGTCGCGAACTGGTCATCGGCCTGCTCGTAGGCGCCATACAGCGAGATCGAGGTCATGTCCCAGTGCAGCCGGGACACATCGACCCCGAACGCGGCGATCGCTTGCGCCCCAACCGATCCGACAATCCTGTCGAGTTCCGGCGCGATCGCGTCCAAAGCACGGGCGATCCGGTCATCACCCAGCGCGGCCGGGTCCACGTCGAGCGCCTCCTCGACCGCCCAGGCGCGTGCCCAGTCCTGCACCCGGTACAACGGCGACGGCGACGTCAGCCGGTTCGCCACCAGCGCCTCGATCACCTGACCATGGGTCAGGATCGCCACATCCGCCCGGATCGGGCAGGCCCGATCGACGATCCCGGCCAGGTCCAGCCGGTGGCAGTACTCGGCCACCACCGGCAACGCACCCAGCATCTTCTCCACACTCGGCCCGCCATAGGCCATCGGCTGCCGAGACCGTCGTTCCCGCATCCCACCACGATAAGATGATCAAGACCAATCGCTGTTCCGGCCCCAACCACCCTCACGTGCGAAAGACGGGGCTAGCCGACCGTCACCGATCGCGCTGACCGGCGGTCGCGGGCGTCAGAGCACGGCGAGGCGGTCCAGCAACCGCTCGGCCTCCCGGATCTCCGCGCTGAGCGGGTGGTCCTCCGGGATGTGCGGGAGGCCGCACTCTGGCCTCTGTACCTACTAGTATGTACAGTGTTCGGCGTGGACACCCGGGACCAGCTCATCGACAGCACCCGCGAGCTGCTGTGGGAACGCGGCTACGTGGGCACCAGCCCCAAGGCCATCCAGCAGCACGCCGGCGCCGGGCAAGGCAGCATGTACCACCACTTCTCCGGCAAGCGGGAGCTGGCGCTGGAAGCCGTGCAGCGCAGCGCGGACGAGCTTCTGGCGGCCGCCGAGGCGCAGCTGCGCACGCCCGGGACCGCCGTCGAGCGGATCACCGCGTACCTGCGTCGTGAGCGCGAAGTGCTCAGGGGCTGCCCGATCGGCCGGCTCACGCAGGACCCCGGGATCGTCGCCGATCCGGAGCTGCGCGCGCCGGTCGACGAGACCCTGACGCGCCTGCGGGCCCGCTTGGCGGAGGTCCTCGACGAGGGCCGGGCCACGGGCGAACTGCCCGCCGGGCTGGACACCACGGCACTGGCCGCCACCGTCGTAGCCGTCCTGCAGGGCGGCTACGTGCTGGCCCGTGCCGCGAACGCGCCCGAACCGTTCGACCAGGCCGTTTCCGGCATCCTCTCCCTGCTCACCGCCTTCTGAGGAGTCCCTTCGTGCACGTCCGCCCCGTTCCCCCGGCCAGCTCCCCCGCACCCGCCGACGTGATCTCCGGCAGTGCGTGGGTCACGTCGCTCGCCGTCCCCGAAGGTCCGTCACGGACCCGGGTCGACCGCGTGCAGTTCGCGCCCGGGGCCCGCACGCGCTGGCACCGGCACCCGCTCGGCCAGGTCCTCGTCGTCACCGACGGCACCGGGTACGTGCAACGACGGGGCGCCCCGGCCCAGCTGATAAGGCCGGGCGACACGGTCCGCGTCGCCGCCGGCGAATGGCACTGGCACGGCGCGACCGACACTTCGCCGATGACGCACCTGGCCATCGAAGAGATCCCCGACGACGGCACCCCGACGGAGATCGGCGACCCGGTCGCCGGCGCCGAGCCCGCGCCCGTCCCGACCGCGCCCGTCACCCGGACGCTGGTACTGGAGCAGTACCTCCCGGCACCCCGCCTGGTCGAGCTCGTCGAGATCCGCCGCATCACCATCGCCCCCGGCCACGGCCCGGGCCTGCACGTCCACAATGGACCGGTGTTCGGCAGCATCGAAGCCGGTTCGGCCGTCTACCGGATCGAGGGCGAACCCGCGGCGGTGCTGCGGCCCGGCGATGTCTTCTACGAGCCGGAAGCGACGCGCATCGCCCGCTTCGACGCGCAGGAGGACGGCGTCACGTTCATCGCCCACTTCCCCGTGGGGCCGGGCGAGACTCCTCGCCTGGACCCGCTGGAAAGCTAGGGCGCGACGAAGTAGTCGCCGCGCTCCAGGTCGTCCAGCAGACCCGGGTGGCTGGGCTCCCAGCCGAGCAGCCGCCGCGTCCCGATGCCGGAGACCGGCCCGTCGAAGCCGTGGACGCGGGCCATGAACGGGCTCGCGAAGTGCGTCGCGGCTTCGTCCGGGGTCAGGGAAACCGCGGGCAGACCGAGCTTGCGGGCGATCGTTTCCGCGATGCTCTTGAACGTCACGCTTTCGGCCACGCCGTGCAGCACGCTGCCGGCGGGAGCTTCTTCCAAGGCCAGCCGGAACAGGATCGCCGCATCACGGCGGTGGACCGCGGGCCAGCGGTTGCCACCCTCGCCGACATAGGCCGACACGCCGGTCTTGCGGGCCGTGGCGATGAGCATCGGGAGGAAGCCGTGGCCTCGCGGGCCGTGGACGGTCGGGGCCAGGCACGCGACGTGCTGACGAACGGCTTGCCCGCCCCCGGCCCGCCGAGCGCCTCGATCGCGGCCGTGTCGCGCCGCGTCAGGTCGTCCGGGTCGGCGAAGTCGCCGCGCAAGGCAGCGAGGTCTTCCAGCGCACCGCGGAGTGCGTTGGCGCCCAACGATTCCAGCCGCGCGGCCGCGGCCTCCGAGCGCGCGAGGCCGGTGACGGTGTGACCGGCCGCGAGGAGCCCGGCGACCACGGTGGGGCCGGTCTGGCCGGAACCCCCGGTGACGAAGACATGCACGGGAAGACTCCCGTCGAGACGACTTAGGGCCAGTTACTGGCATTACGCGGAGCGCCGGTTACTGGCGCACCGTGACGCCAGTCACTGACGGAATGCGGTAGCCTCGGCTCGTGCCACGAAGCGGAGCGGAAGCGCGCCGCCGCCTCCAGCAAGCGGCTCTCGACCTGTACGGGGAACGCGGGTTCGACCGGACCACGACCGCGGAGATCGCCGCGCGGGCCAGTCTCAACGAGCGCACGTACTTCCGGCACTTCGCGGACAAGCGCGAAGTGCTCTTCGACGGCGAAGCCGACCCTGCGCGACACGATGACCCAGGCCGTGGCCGAGGCGCCCGACGGCCTGACGCCGTTCGAGATTCTGCTGTGCGCGTTCCGGCAGGCCGCGCGGATCCTCGAGGCCAACCGCCCGTTCTCCGAGCCGCGGCTGGCGATCATCGCCGCGACCCCGGCGCTGCGCGAACGCGAGCTGGCCAAGCACGCGTCACTCACCGATGCCCTGGCCGAAGCGCTGCGCCGGCGCGGGGTCCCCGGCGGGCCGGCGGGCCTGGCCGCGCAGACCGGCTGGGCGACCTTCCACCACGCGGCCCAGGCCTGGATCGACGACCCGTCGCAGAGCCTCGATGTCCATCTCTCGCAAGCTTTCGCCGAGCTGCGGGCCCTGTCCGCACCCCCGGGAGACGACCGATGACCGACCAGAAGGGCGTGCTGGTGACGGGCGGATCGCGCGGCATCGGCCGGGCGACCGCGGTGGCCTTCGCGGCGCGCGGGTACCGCGTCGCGGTGCAGTACGCCACCCGGCGCGACGACGCCGAGACGACGCTGCGCGAGCTGGCGGGGTCCGGGCACACGTGCCTAGCCGGCGACCTGGGCGATCCGGCCGCGGCACGCCAGGTCGCCGACGAAGCGATCGCGGCGCTCGGCCGCATCGACGTCCTGGTCAACAACGCCGCCCAGGCCCCGACGGAGCAGACCCGGCACGCCGTTCCCGAAGTCGGGTACGACCAGTGGGTGGCGGTGTGGCGGCGCACGGTCGACGTCAACCTCCTCGGCGCCGCGAACGTCACCTGGGCGGTGGCCCGGCACCTGATCGAGCACGGCCGCCCGGGCAGCATCGTCAACGTCGGCTCGCGCGGCGCGTTCCGCGGCGAACCCGAGCACCCGGCCTACGGCGCGAGCAAGGCGGCCCTGCACGCGTTCGGCCAGTCGATGGCGATCGCCCTTGCCCCGCACGGGATTTCCGTGACGTCGGTGGCGCCGGGGTTCGTCGCGACCGAGCGCCAGGAGGCCAAGCTCGCCGGCCCGGGCGGCGAGGCGCTGCGGGAGCAGAGCCCGTTCGGCAGGGTCGGCACTCCCGAGGACGTCGCCGCGGCGATCGTCCACCTCGCCTCCCCGGAGGCGGCGTGGAGTTCCGGCGCGATCCTCGACGTCAACGGCGCGTCGTACCTGCGCTGACCGGTCACGCCCCCGCCGCCGGGACCAGCACCTCGACCACTCCCCCGGCTTCGCGCACCACCAGGTGCGGCAGCGGCGGCGGCGTCACCGGCAGCTGGTGGGTCAGGACCACGCCGTCCACCGCGAACGACGTCCGGTGGCACGGGCAGTTCAGCCGCCGCGCCGGGGCGTCCAGGTTCAGCCGGCAGCCCAGGTGCGTGCAGGTCGCCGAAACCGCGCGGACCTCACCTCCCGAGCGCTGGACGAACCCCGCCACCGCACCGAAGTCGAACGGCAGCACCGCGCCTTCGGGCAGGTCGTGCCCCGCCACGACCGCCCGCCACTCGCCGTTCTCGGGACGCAGGGTCTCCTCCTGGGCCGCCGGCTCGGCTCCCGACGTCACCAGGTGCTCGACGCCCGCGCCCGCCGCGGCCGCCACCGCCGCGGCCGAGGACACCTGGATGAAGCGGCGGCGGTTGCCGCCGCGCGCGGGTGCGGGGTCCCCGAGCTCCTGGGCGAGCCGCCGGTGCAGCCCGGCGACGAACTCCTCGCTCGCCGCCGCGGCTCCCGGCCGGGCCGCGCGCAGCAGCACCGCGGTCCGCAGCTCGGCTTCGTCACCGGGGCCGGCCGCGAACGGGCGCGGCCGGCGCCGGCTCAGCAGGTCCTTGACGAACCGGCGGACACCTCGAGTGGTCACGTCCGGCTCCCTTCCGCCAGCTGGGCCGCCTGCCGCAAAGCGCGGTGCTGCAGCACCTTCGCGTTGCCGACGGTGATGCCGAGCTCCGCCGCGGCTTCCTTGAGCGAGCACGCCTGCAGGAACCGCAGCCGCAGGATGCGGCCGTACCGCTCGGGCAGCTGACCGAGGATCGCCTCGGCGCGGGCCGGCGTCCGCGGGTCGATCGGGTCGGCCTCGAAGGCCGCGATGTCGCGCTCCTCGTCCAAGGTGGTGATCTCCCGGCCGAGGGTGCGCCGCCAGTGCCCGGCCAGCACCGTCCGCGCGGTGGCCAGCAGGTACGCCCGGACCTCGCCCACGCTCGCCGAGACGCGCAGCGGCCGCAACGCCGTCAGGAAGACCTCGGTGGTGAGGTCCTCCGCGTCGGGCCGGTTGCCCACCTTGGAGAACATCAGCCGGTACACGCGATCGACGTTGTCGCGGTAGACCGCCTCCCAGTCCGGGTAGACGTCCGCGCCGACCACGTGCAGCCGCGCGGGCGGCGTCGCGCCCGCGTCGCCCTCTTCGGCGCGCCTGCGCCGGAACCGCTGTGCCACCGGCACCGCCCGCCTTCTCCCCGCCGATTCTCCCGCCACCTGAGGGATACGCGTCCGGGTTACGGCGTAACCGGCGACCGTATCGGCAAGCGGACCTTCCGACGATCCGGGGAGAGCAATGACCACATCGATGTCGCGCCGGCACCTGCTCGTCACCGGCGGGGCGGCCGCCGCCGTGCTCGCCACCACCGGCCTGCCGCGACCCGCCGCCGCGGCGGCACCGGCCCGGCCGGGTGGCGCGGACGTCGTCCTCGCCTGGAACCGCGCGCTGCTGACCACCGTGCGCACGGCCGGCCTCCAGCCCGCGACCGTGCACCCGACCCGCGCTTTCGCCCTGCTGCACGCGGCGATGCACGACGCCGTCGTCGCCACCGCCGGGACCGGGCGGCCGTACCTGTTCACCGTCGACGTCCCGGGCGCGGCGGCCCCGGAAGCGGCGGCGGCGCAGGCCGCCCACGACGTCCTGGCCGCGCTCTACCCCACCCGGGCCGGCGAGTTCGCCAGCCTGCTGGCCGGGCAGCTCGCCGCGGTGAACCCGGCGGGACGCCAGGCCGGCGTGCGGGCCGGGCGGCTCGTGGCCCGGCTGCTGCTCGGCCTGCGCTCCGGCGACGGATCGGCCGCGGTCCCGCCGGTGCTGCCACCGGGCACGGCACCCGGCCAGTACCGGCCGACGCCGCCCGCGTTCGCGCCCGCGGCGTTCACGCACTGGGCCGCGGTGACGCCGTTCGTGCTCGACCGGGCGGGGCAGTTCCGGCCCGGGCCCCATCCCGCGCTGGCCGGTGCCCAGTACGCGCGAGCGGTGCGCGAAGTCGCGGCGGCCGGGCGCGACACCAGCACCACCCGCACCGCCGACGAGACGCTGCAGGCGCGGTTCTGGGCGGCGCCGATCTGGAACTACTGGAACGAGATCGCCCAGTCGGTCGTCGGCGGTTCCCGGAGCAGCCTGCTGGTCGCAGCGCGCGTGTTCGCGCGGCTGAACCTGACGTTCGCCGACGCGGTGATCGCGTTCTACGAAGCGAAGTACCACTACCGGATCTGGCGGCCGGTCACCGCGATCCGGCTCGCCGCCGAAGACGGCAACCCGGCGACGGACGGCATCCCGGACTGGTCCAGCCTCGCCACCACCCCGGCGGATCCGGCGTACCCGGGCGCGCACAGCGTCATCTCGCAGGCGGGTGCCCTGGTGCTGCGGCGGGAATACGGCCCGCGGTGGCCCCTGGACGTGACGTCCGAGGCGCTGCCGGGCGTGGTCCGGCGGTTCGCGACGTTCCAGGACTCCGCCGACGAGGCGGGCTCGAGCCGGATCGTCGCCGGCGTGCACACCCGCCTCGACCACGAAGCCGGGCGCCAGCTGGGCGGCGACGTCGCCGCGTTCGTCCTCCGGTCGTGACGCTCCGGTGACGGGCCTGGCCGGCGCGGTCGCCGGTCAGGCCTTCGGCCGCTTGAGGACTTCGGTGGGCAGCCCCAGGTTCTCGACGATCCGCTCGACGGCGTCCCCGAGCCGCACGAAGTCGTCGCCGAGCGGGTCGACCACCAGGCGCCGCACGTTCGCCACGTGCGCGGGCGACGCGGCCGCCAGGTGCGCGCGGCCGGCGTCGGTCAGGGTCGCGATCGTGAAGCGGCGCCCCTGACCCGTGCACACCTTCCGGGTCACCCACCCGCGATCCTCCAGCCGGGCCACCGCGTGGGAAATCCGCGGCAGGGACCCGTTGGCCATCTCGGCGATCTCGCTCATCCGCAGGTTCTCCCCCGGCACCACCGAAAGCCGCGCCAGGATCATGTAGCCCAGCAACGTCAGGTCGGCGTCGCGCAGCAGCTGGCTCTCCAGCGCTCCCGGCAAGGTGAGCAGGACCTTCGCGAGATTGATCCACACCCGCCGCTCGTCTTTGCCCAGCCGCTCGAACGGCTCCTCTGCACCCTGCTCGTCCACGCTTGACTTTAACACGCAACTCAATCTACCTTTGGGTTTAACACGCAACCCAAGGAGGAGCGATGACCACCACCGCCACCCGGACGTCCGCCACGGCCCTTCGCCTGGGGGTCGCCGTCGTGGCGGCCGCCGCCGTCAACGCCGTCATCGCGCTCACCGCGTCCTCCCTCGACGACGGCGGGATCGGCGTGGGACTCAACGCCGCCTCCTACCTGCCAGCGACCGTGCTCGGGCTGCTCCTCGGCACCGCCGGCTGGTTCCTGATCGCCCGCCGGGCCCCGAAGGCGCTGCGCGTGGTCGTCCCCGCGGTCCTCGTCCTGACGTGGATCCCGGACCTGCTGCTCCTGACCGCGGGCGCGACCGCCGCCAACGTCGTGGGGCTGATGCTCATGCACCTGGTGGTCACGACGGCGGCCGTCCTCGCGTTGCGCCCGACCCTGCGGGATCCGGCGACGGCACCGGCCGCGGAGGGCGTCCAGCAGGTACGCGCGCACCGCGGGTGACACCGGCTCCGGGACACTGCTTCGACAGCAGGCACCGTGCCCGGCACCCTCCCGGGCCGCACCGGAGGAGTTCGGATGGACTGGGAACCGACGAGACGATCCCTGCACGGCGTCGCGGAGCTGCTGCTGGCGGGCCCGCAGCACCGCGCGACCGGGCGCATCGACCTCCGGGTGACCGAGGGCGGGTTCGCGACCGTCGCCGGGCCCGCGCTGAGCGTCGACGGCGACGAGCTCCGCACGGACTCCGCCCGGGTACCGCTGGCCGGGCGCACCTACGCCGCGGTCGCGGCGGAAGCCGGGTTCGAGGCGGGCGAGCCGGCGGGCGTCTACTCCGACGGCCCCGGTGTCCGGCCCTCCGAGACGATCACCTTCGACGCGGACGCGCTGGAGGCCTTGTCGGCGGCCTTCGCGGAGGGGGACCGGGCGCTGCGCGACTTCGCGCCGGACGCCACCCCGGTGCTGTGGCCCGAGCACTTCGACGTCGCGATCACCGTCGACGAGGTCAACTACGGCGTCTCCCCCGGCGACGGCTACCTGGGCGAGCCCTACGCCTACGTCGGGCCGTTCGAGGCGCGGGAGGGCGAGTTCTGGAACGCGCCGTTCGGGGCCGCCCGCCCGCTGCGCGACCTCACCGGCGCGGTGACGGCGTTCTTCCGCACCGGCCGCGACCAGCTTTGAGCCGCTCGCGGTCAGTCCGCAGGCGGTAGCCGGGCGGGCTCACCGGCCCCGGAACAGGGCGACCAGGCCGTGGGGTGCGTCGTCGCCGAAGAGGAGCTCGTGGAGTTCCGTGCCGTCGGCCGCGGCTTCGGCGCCGCGGGCGAACATGGCCTGTTCGTACTCGGCGAGCGCGGCCTCGACGTCGTCGTGCGCGGCGAGGGCCCGGCCGAGCTCGGCGCCGTCGAGCATGGCCAGGTTCGCGCCTTCGCCGTTCGGGGCCGCGAGGTGGGCGGCGTCCCCGACGAGCGTCACGCCCGGGACCCGGTCCCACCGGTGCCCGATCGGCAGCGTGTGGAGGGGACGCAGGACCGGCGCGGTGTCGCTGCCGGTGATCAGCTCGGTGAGCTCCGGCGCCCAGCCCGCGAACTCCCGCGCCGTCCGGTCGGTCGCGGCGGCCGCGTCGCCGAAGTCGCCGAACCACTCCACCGGCTCGGTCAGCGCCACGTAGGTGTGCAGGGTGCCGCCCTTCTCGCGGTGGGCCTGGATCCCCTTGCCCGGCGCGAGCGCGAACAGGGAGCCGCCACCGACCGCCGTCGCGGCGGCCGGGTGCCGGGTGTCGCCGTCGTACAGGAAGGTCTCGACGAACGAGCGGCCGGTGTACTCGGGGGTGGCCGCCGACAGCAGCGGCCGGACCTTCGACCAGGCGCCGTCCGCGCCGACCAGCAAGCTTGTGGTGACGGTGGTGCCGCCGGCGAAGGTCACCTCGTGGCGGCCGTCGCCCAGCCCGCGGACGCCGCCGACCTTGTGTCCCCAGTGGACGGTGCCGTCCGGGAGCGAGTCGAGCAGGAGCTGCCGGAGCTCGCCGCGCTGCACTTCGGGGCGTCCTCCGGTGCCGTCGTCGGGTTCGTCGTACAGGACCGAGCCGTCGTGGCCGAGGACCCGGACGGCCTGGCGGCCGTCCAGGACGAGCGCGCGGAACCCGTCCGCCAGGCCCGCCGCTTCGAGGGCGACCTGGCCGTTGTGGTCGTGGATGTCGAGCATCCCGCCCTGCGCACGCGCAGCCGGGGACGTCTCGGCCTCGTACACCGTGACCGGGATGCCGTGGACGTGCAGGACGCGAGCGAGGACGAGGCCGCCGAGCCCGGCGCCGATGATCGTGACGTTCATGGTGACTCCTCCGCCGTTGTGGAATGTCATTCCATATTGGAACACCGTTCCAGTCATGTCAAGATGAGGGCATGGCACCACGCACCCGCCGCACCGAGGCACTCAGCCGGGACCGGATCGTCGAGGCGGCGGTCGAGCTGCTCGACACCTCCGGCGAGGCCGGGCTGACGTTCCGGACCCTGACCGAACGCCTCGCGACCGGGGCGGGGGCGATCTACTGGCACGTGGCGAACAAGGGCGAGCTGCTCGAGGCCGCCACCGACGGCGTCATCGCCGCCGCGCTGACCGTCGAACCCGCCGGTGCACCGCGCGACGGGATCCGCGCGGTCGCGCTGGGCTTGTACGACGCGATCGAGCACCACCCCTGGCTGGCCACGCAGCTGACGTCCCAGCTCTCGCGCAGCCCGTGGGGATCGGTGACGCCGCGCATCTTCGAAGCCATCGGCCGCCGGGTCCACGCGCTGGGCGTGCCCGAAGGCCACCGGTTCACGACGACCTCCGCCCTCGTCACCTACATCCTCGGCGCCGCCGGCCAGAACGCCGCGAACGCCACGAGCGCCGTGCCCCACGCGAGCCGCGCCGAGTTCCTCGACGCCGTGTCGAAAGCCTGGGAGGAGCTGGACCCGGACGACTACCCGTTCACCCGGGCGGTGGCGGCCGAAGTGCGCGGGCACGACGACCGCGAGCAGTTCCTCGCCGGGGTGGACCTCGTCCTCGCCGGCATCACGGCCGTGCACCTGCCTGCCAGACCGGGACGGGCCGGGTGATACACCCACGAAAACCGGTGCCGTCGCGAAATTCATTGCTGAATTTCCGGGCGCCGGAACCGGACGTATTCCGTCGTACACTGACCGGATGGGCGATCAGGAGCAGCGAGCACTCGATTCCCTCTACGAGATCGACAATGTGCTGACGATCAACATCACGATGCCGCCGGCGGACTGGGACGCGGTGCGCACCGAGCAGCCGGCCGGCGGGACGTGCAACTTCGACTGGGCCGGGGGCAGCCGTTTCACCTGGCGCAAGGCGGCTTCGGTCGAGATATCCGGGACGAAGTTCCCCGCGAAGACTTCCTTTCCCGACGTGGGGATCAAGAAGAAGTCCTTCTGCGGCTCGCTCAACAGCGACAAACCCTGTCTGCACATCGACTTCGGGAAGTTCCTCGACGCCAACAAGGCCCCGGTCCAGAAGCTGATCGGCTCGCGCTACCTGACGCTCAACAACTCGGTCCAGGACGCCTCCTTCGCCCGGCAGCTGCTCGGCTACCGGCTGTTCGAGCTCGCCGGGCTCCCCCATTCCCGGGGCAACTTCGCCCAGGTGCTGGTGAACGGCACCCCGATCGGCCAAGGAGTCGCCGGCGTGACCGCCCCCGGCGTCTTCGTGAATGTCGAGCCGGTCATGCCGCGCTACATCGAACGCAATTTCGACAGCACGAAAGGGAACCTGTACGAGCTCGAGCACAAGGACGACTTCGTCGACCAGAGGTTCGGCTTCATCGGGGTGGAACCGCTGTCGAAGTTCGAGGACAAGGCCGATCTGCGGCTCGCCATCGACCACATCGCCGCGCACGGGCTGGCCGGCGCGAGCGAGGTGTTCGACCTCGACCAGTTCGTCAAGGTCTACGCGATGGAGTTCTTCCTCAAGCACTGGGACGGCTATTCCCGCAACACCAACAACACCTACGTGTACAACGACGTGGACGCCGTCGCGGCGCCCGGCGTGCACGACGTCAAGTTCAAGATGATCCCGTGGGGACTCGACCAGACCCTGCAACCCGCCCGGCACTTCCGGATCGACACGGCCGGGCTGCTCGCCAAGCTCGTGCGCGACGACGCCGGCCGCCGCGCTCAGCTGATCGGCCAGATCCGCGCCTACCGCGACAGCGTGTTCGGCTACCGGACGCAGGAGACGGTGCTCAAACCGCTGCTCGAGCGGATGGCGGTGCTGCTGACCGGCCTCGGCGTGCCCGACGTGCCCACACAGATCACCACGGTCCGGAAGCAGCTCCGGCTCGCCACGTCCGCCGGTTACCTCTGCGGCGGCCTGCCGGGTGCCGACGGAGCCTACGTCCGCGAGGACGTCACCAACGAGTGCATGCACGCCAGTGGCACCGAAACCGTTCCGGGGGATCCGGAGAGTTTCGAAGTCGTCCACCGGCTCCGGCCGGCGAACGTCGAAGGCGGGGACCTGTGGTGCTTCGGCACTCTCGGCACCGGGAAGTCGCTCACCAGCAAGGCATCCGGCCGTTTCCTCCACGCGAGCAAGACGACGTCGGGCCAGGGTCACGAACTGCTGTGCACGCACGCCGCGGACGACTCCGACCACGCCGAAGAGTTCTCGGTCGTCCCGGTCGACCCGCCGGACGACGAATTCGCCTACAGCGGCTATTTCACGCTGACGAGCGTCCGGACCGGTGCGAGCGCGGCTTTCGGCACCGACCCCGCGGCGAGCGGGCGGCCCCGGGTCCACCAGGACGCCACGGCGTCGAAACTGTACTTCTCCTGAGTCAGAGGACCGCGTAGCCACCTTCGTCGTCGACGACGAGGATCTTCCACTCGTCGCCGACGGCGAACGTCGTGACGCCTTCCGGCTTCGCACTGCGGTGGAAGGTGACGTCGAGCAGCCGGACTTCGTCGTCGCCGCGGTTCCACGTGCCGAGCCGGAACGGGACCTCGCCGTGGCTGGCCGACCGGCCGAGCAGCAGCAGGAAGGCACCGGTTCGCGCGTCGCGGGAAATGTCGCGGATGCCTTGCACCTCGGCCCAGGGAGGCAGCCGGGCGGACAGCAGGACGGGTGTCCCCAGCGCCGCGGTCGTCCAGTTCCGGCCGAGGTCGACCGGAACCTGAACCATGGTGACGCGGCCGGGGACGGCCGGTCCCCGCAGGCCGAACAGCAACGCGCCCGCGTGCGCGTCCCAGGCGAGACCTTCGATGTTGAGCCCCCCGGCGTCCGGCTCCAGCCGGCCGGCCGCGGCGAGCGCGGGCACGTGCGCGAGCAGCCAGTCGCGGAACCCCGCCATCGGTTCGGCGGGCAGGTCGCCGTCGGGGAGGTACCGGACGCGCACCAGGCCGTCGTTGCTCCGATACCGCCGGCCGGCCTCTGCGACCGACAGCGAGGAGGAGACGATGAGGAAGGTCCCGCCGTCGAGGTCGGCCCGGGCGAGGCCTTCGGGATCACCCAGGCCGTCGGCGCCGGTCAACCGGCGCCGACGGATCCGGTCGACCGTCTCCACGTCGGCGTCGAACGTCATTTCGAACAAAGCGGTGGGGTCTTTGTTGTCGACGAAGGTGAAACGCCGGGAACCCGTCCGCACCACGCCGGAAGCGTTGAACGGGTTTTTGCCGTTTCTTTCGCGGAACGGCGTCGGTTTGACGTTCTTCCGCTGCGCCACGGATCGAGTGTAAACCGGGTTCGGGTCCCGGCGAGCCAGGATGGCACTCAGTGCCGTTCACTGCTCCGCAGGACGGCACCCACCTGGGCGACGACCTCGTGCAGCGGGGTGGCGGTCGTCAGGACCGCGACCACCGTGGCCTCGTCGCGCCCCGTGGCCCGGAACGCGTCGACGACCAGCGCGAACGCCTCGGCCGCGGCCGCCTTGATGTCACCGGTGCCGCCGGTGCGCAGCCAGCGCCGGAGGACGTGGTTGTTGGCGGCCGCGATCGCCGCCGCGGCAACGGCCGCGCGCAGGCTCGCCGTCTCGTCGCCCTGTTCCTCGTAGCGTGCCTGCAGGTAGCGCGCGAGCACCCGCTGGTAGCGGTCGACGGTCGCGACCTCCTTGTCCCGCAACGAGGGAACCGCGCGGGTGAGGGCGAACCGCTTGAGCGACACGTCGAGGTCGGCGGCGTAGGAGTCGAGCACCAGGCCGACTGCGGCGCACGCCACCTCGACCGGGTCGCGCGCGGGGTCGGCGGCGGCGAACTCCTCCTCCATCTCCGCCACGATCTCGTCGTGGTTGGCGAAGAGCACGTCGTCCTTGGCGTCGAAGTACCGGAAGAACGTGCGGCGCCCGACGCCGGCGGCGGCCGCGATGTCGTCCACCGTGGTGGCCTCGTAGCCGTTGGCCGCGAACAGGTCCACGGCCGCGGAGGCGAGGGCGCGGCGCAGCTGCCGCCGGCCCGCGGGGGTCGCCCCGACCCGGGTGGCCGGCGCGCGGCGCGGCGAATCCGTCATGGCCGGGACGGTAGCAGCCACACTTGCTAACGGCACTGAGTGCCGTTAGGCTGACGGGTGAGTTCCTCACCCCACCCCCAGCGGAAAGGCGTCGACGATGTCGCTCGACCAGCAGGTGCCGACGAGCCCCGCCCCGCCCCGGGACCCGGCGGGCGACCGGGTCGACGCCTACTACGGCCGCCTCTTCGGCTGGCCGGTGAAATGGCGTGGCGTCCACCCGTTCCTGGCACTGGAGAACGGGATCTGCGCGGTGACGCTGCCCAAGCTCAGCGCCGGCCCGGTCCTGACCCGCCTCGCGGCGACGGGCTGCCAGGGACCGGCCATGCACCTCCCGACCCAGCACGGCGCGCGGGTGGCGCTCCTCGCCGAGACCGACGGCCTGATCCCCCCGCGCTCCGCCCTGCCCAGGAACGTCGAGGTGCTCGCGTGGGGCACGCTCCTGCCCCTGCCGGTCGGGGCCCGGCGGGTGGAAGTCGCGACGGAGTGGCTCGCGGCCCCCGATCCGCACCAGCGGTGGCTGCCGAGCCTGGGCGCGGTCCTCGCGGGCATCCCCGAACGGCTGTAGCCGAAACGGTTCGACGGGTTCGCGGGGTCCTGACACAGTGACCGGCCATGGGGACCGTCGAGCTGCTGACCGCCGGGGACGTCGAGCTCATGCAGGGCCTGGCGCAGCACATCACCGCCACCCGGCCGGAGCTGGTGAACGGCGACGCGTCGTACGGCGAGCTGGCCTGGAACTGGGGCCGCGGGCACGCCGACCACAACGCGAGCTGGCCGCGCCGGCTGTGGTTCTCCGGTGACGAGCTGGTGGCGTGGGGCTGGGCCCAGCTCCCGCACCGGGTGCGGCGCAACGACAGGTCGGTGAAGGACGTCACCGGCGCGTCCCTGGTGCACCAGGTCCACCCGGACCACGCCGGGCTGATCGACGACGTGATCGCCTGGTTCGACGCGACGGCGGGCGACATCGAGCGCACGGCGCTGCCGGGCGCGGCCGACGAGTTCGCGCTGGCGCGCTGGGCTGCCCACGGCTACGAGCCCGACCCGGGTGCCCTCGGCGACCAGGGGTCGTGGACCCAGCTCAACGAACGCGAACTCGCCGAGATCGAGGAACCGGTGCTGCCGGCGGGGTTCCGCTTCCGTACCGCGGAGGAAGCCGGGCCGGAAGCCGCGGTCGAGGCCCATCTGGCCGGCTGGTCCCCCTCGGCGTACACGGCCGCGAGCTACGAAGGAGTCCGGCAGACCCCGGCCTACCGCGGCGACCTGCACGTGCTGGTGGAGGCACCGGACGGGACGATGGCCGCCTCGGCGATCCTGTGGCTCGACGAGGTGAACAAGACCGTCGAGTTCGAGCCGGTCGGGACGCACCCGGACCACCGGCGCCGCGGGCTCGGCCGGGCGGTGATGCGCACGGGATGCACCGGGCCCGGGACGCGGGAGCGCGGCACGCTACGGTCGCCTGCCTGGGCGCGCCGGGCCACCCCCGGGCCCGCGGGCTGTACTTCGGCGTCGGCTTCCGGGAGCTGTCCCGGGATGCGCCGGTGATCAAGACCGCGGGCCGAGCGGCCCGCCCCGCCCGCGAGTCCACAATGGACACAAGCGTTCCCGCGGGCGGGGTTTGACGACGCCGGTGGTGGGGTATTCCCCAACCCCGCGATTCCACGCTGCCCCCGCCGCCCGGACGAGTCATGGGCCGTGGTCGCCCGGCCTGGGCTGTGAGGCAGCGATGACACTGGACGGCACCGCCGGGACGCCCCGGCTCGAAGCGGTAGCTCTCGGCGCGAAGGTCTTCCGACCGCCCTGGACGGCGTTCGCCCTGGTCCTGGTCGTCGTCGCGGACCAGGTGACCAAGGCATGGGCCTGGCGCGAAGTGCCCCGGGCGCACATCAACTTCGGCGGCAACCCGCTGGTCGGGCCGGTCGTCGGCGCCTGGTACGCCGGTCCGGTGACGGGGGCGGTGCTCGACCTCGCCGGCAGCGCGACGCTGACCGCCGCGATGCTGCTCCTCCTGCGCCGCCGGCACCCGGTGCTCCTGCGGGCGTCGGCCGCGCTCGCGATCGGCGGCTGGACGAGCAACCTGCTCGACCGCCTCGGGCTGCACCACCTCACCGCGCCGGGCAGCGTCCGCGGCGCCATCGACTTCGTCCCGCTCGGCAAGTACACCTTCAACGTCGCGGACTTCTTCATCGTCGGAGCGACCTTGGTGTTCGCCCTCGCCCAGGGTTACCGGTGGGCCACGGCGAAGCTGTCCTGCACCGGCGCCGACATCCCCCACCCGCCGCTGCGGCTGCGCACCCCGGCGCGCATCCTGACCGTCACCGGCGCCGCCGTGCTCGTCGCCGCCGTGACGCTCGGGGCCACCCACTACGGCGGGGCGACGCACCCTCCGCGCGCCCACCGGACTTCCGCGGACCGGTGAGCCGGCGGTTCAGTCCGCGGGACAGCGGAGCCAGGTGTTCCCCGCGATGAGCCGGACGGTGAAGCCGGTCTCGTCGCGGTGCAGGGTCACCTGGCTGCAGATCTGGTGCGCGATCCACAGCCCGCGGCCGCCGATCTGCCGGCCGGCCGGCAGCAGTCCGGCGAACGGGTCGCCGGGGCCTTCTCCGGTGTCGTGCACCGTCACGACCATGTGGTCGGCGTCCGCCCAGATCCGCATCGTCACCGGCGGGCGGCCGTGGCGCACCGCGTTGTCGACGATCTCGCTGACCGCCAGGACGAGGTCGTCGATTTCGCCGGCGGGCAGGTCGGTCTTGGTGATGTCGAGAACGGCGCGGCGGGCGGCCGGGGGCTGCGGGTCGGTGAACTCCACGAGCGGAAGGGCGTGCTGGATCGGGTGGGGCGTCATCGGCCGCGGGTCGGCCAGGAACGCCGGCGGGTCGACGTAGCCCGCGTTGCTCCGGTGCCCGCCGGGCGTGGCGACGAAAGGGTGCGTGCGGGCGACGTCGTCGAGCACGTGCCGCGGGGTGGTCCGCGTGTCGTAGGCGCACATGCTGCGCAGCGGGAACTCGTCGTAGGCGTGGTTGACCGCGGCCTCGTAGCGGGCCCACCAGTCCCATGACCGGTCGATCGCGGTGCGCGGGAGCTCGCCGAAGATGCGGATGCCGGCGGCGCCGCCGGCGACGAGCCCGGCCATCAGCTCGCGGTAGGACTTGATCGCGGCGGCGGGCCGCACGTAGACCTCGTCCACGGTCAGGTACCGCGCGTCCGCCGACGGGGAGAGCGCCCGGCGCACCAGCTCGGCCCGGTCCGGCGCCAGCGACACGAAGGTCGGCTCGCCCGCGGCCAGACCGCCTTCGAGGAACGGCACGGCGACGGCGAGCAGTTCGGCGTCCGAGCCGTAGTGGACGGCGGCGTGGTCGTAACCCCGGCGGGCGACCCCCGGGCCGGCGCTCATGACACGCGCTCCACCGGGACGCCGGTCAGGCCGCGGACCGGTGAAGACGGCCTGCTGTCCCGCTGTGTCGGCATCTGCACGGTCCGAGAGTACGCCGCCTCCCCACACCCGACGACGGCGATGCGGACCGTGCGCGCGCCGATCAGCTTCGCCCGGCAGGCCCTGCGCCGACCGCGGCTCGCGTGAGCACGCTCGCGGTGTGGACGATGCTCTCCACGGCCTCCCCGGCGGGCAGGCCGTGGAGATCGGTGAGCCCGAACAGCGCCTCGGCACTCATGACGACCGCGAGATCGCGCTTCAGCTGGGCCAGCGCCCGCTCGTCGAGCCCACCGAGCTCGGCCGGTGGCGCCAGCGCCGCGTCGATGAGGCCGAAGCGCAGGCCGGGCCGGGCGGTCGGGTCGGCGGGCCGGGTGATCGTCGCCGCGATCATGGCGCGGACCGCACCCTCGTGGGTCAGGACGTGCCGCAGCAGGTGCTCCGTCGCGGCGGCGACGCGGACGACGGGATCCGTGCGGCCGGCGAACGGCGCGAGCGCCTCGGCCGGGTCGAAGAGCGTCCCCGCGACGGCTTCCCGCAGGAGGCTCGCCAGGTCCGGGAAGTAGCGGTAGGCGGTCGCCTCGGACACCTCCGCGGCCTTGGCGACCTCGGGCATCGTCACCGTCCGGCCGTCCCGGACGAGCTCGGTCGCGGCCGTCACGATCGCGGTGCGCGTCCGCCGCTTCTGGTTGACCCGTCCGCCGTCCATCACTGCCACCTTCCACACCTGAGCCGACTCTCATCATAAGAGTCCACTTGCATGAACGCCAGATGAGGGTCTACCTTCCTCGTGACAGTTCACTCTCACAAGGAGCGGTATGACACGCATCGCGATCGTCGGCCCCGAAGACGGCGAGATCACCCTGACGGGCCCGATCCAGCTGCGGATCCTCGAGGACGGCAGCACCACCGAGCACCGGCTGGGCCTGGGCGAGATCGTCGTCGCCCCGCACACGCCCGGCCCGCCGCAGCACCGGCACGCCCAGCACGACGAGGGCTTCTACGTCGTGCGCGGCACGGTCCGCTTCACGGTGGGCGAAGAAACCCACGACGCTCCCGCCGGAACCCTGGTCATGGTGCCGCCGGGCGCACCGCACACCTTCGCGAACCCGGGCGACGAGCCCGCGGTCATCCTCAACACGTTCACCCCGGACCTCTACGTCCAGTACTTCCGCGACCTGCGCGCGTTCGCCGCCGAGACCGGGCGGCCCGCCCAGGGCGACGAGATCACCGAGCTCATGGCCCGCTACCACACCGAACCGGCGACGACCTACGCGAGCGAGACGCCGGTGACCACCGACGTCCGGCTCGACGACGACGTGGTCGTCCGGGTCGAAGAGCGCGGTGCCGGGCGGCCGGTCCTGCTCCTGCACGGCGGCGCGGGTCCCGCTTCGGTGGCCGGCCTGGCGGCCGTCCTCGCCGCGCGCGGGTCGAGGGTGCTCACGCCGGTCATCCCCGGCTTCGACGGCACCCCGGCCGCCGGCGGCGTCACCGACGTCCCCGCGCTGGCCCGGCTCTTCCGGCGCGTGCTCGGCGAGCTCGGCGTGCGGGACGCGCTCGTCGCCGGCAACTCGGTCGGCGGGTGGATCGCGGCACAGATGGGCGCCGACGAGCAGGCGGCCCGCGACGCCGGGGACGCTTCGGCGCACCGCGTCGGCCGGCTCGTGCTGCTGGACGCCGTCGGGATCACCGTCGACGGGCACCCGATCACCGATCTGTCGACGATCCCGCCGGACAAGCTCGCCGACTTCGTCTTCCACTCCCCCGACCGCTTCCGGCTGGACCCGTCGGTCCTGCCGCCGGAACGCCTCGCCGCGATGCAGGGCAACGCAGTGGCGTTGAACGGCTATGCCGGCGACCCGTACATGCACGACCCGGCCCTGCGGGCCCGGCTCGAATCGGTGCGGCTGCCGGTCCGGGTCGTCTGGGGCGAGAGCGACGGGATCGCCGACCTGTCCTACGGACGCGCCTATGCGGCGGCTTTCGCCGGGGAGAACGACGAAGGCGCCGAGTTCACCGTCGTGCGCGAAGCGGGCCACCAGCCGCAGCTCGAGCAGCCGGACCGCGTCGCCGATCTCGTCCTCGGCGCCTGAAGGGAGCCGTCATGGTCATCTCCCCACCGCGTGCCGAAGCGGCGGCGCCGATGAGCCCCACGCGGCTGCGCGCGGCGTTCGCCGTCCTGCTGCTGGGCATGCTGCTCGCGATGCTCGACACCACCGTCGTCGGCACCGCGATGCCGACGATCGCCGGCGCGCTCGGCGGCCTCGACCGGCTGGCCTGGGTCGTCACCGCCTACACCCTGACGACGGCCGCCTCGACCCCGATCTGGGGCAAGCTCGGGGATCTCCACGGGCGCAAAGGCGTGCACCTGAGCGCGATCGCGCTCTTCACCGTCGCTTCGGTGGCGTGCGGGTTCGCCCAGGACATGACGCAGCTGATCGCCTTCCGCGCGGTCCAGGGCCTGGGCGGCGGCGGGCTGGCCGTCGGCGCGCTCTCCCTGATCGGCGTCCTGGTCCCACCCCGCGAGCGCGGTCGCTACCAGGGCCTGACGGCGAGCGTGATGGCGGCCGGCCAGATCGGCGGCCCGCTCTTCGGCGGCCTCGTGACGAGTTTTCTGGGCTGGCGCTGGAACTTCTACCTCAACCTGCCGCTCGGCGTGCTGGTGTTCGCGGCCACCGCGCTCGTCCTGGTGGTCCCGCCGGTGCCCCGGCGCCGGGTGCACCTGGACGTCGCGGGCGCGCTGCTGCTCACCACCGCCGTGACCGGCTTGCTCCTGCTCACCAACGGCACCGGCCCGGCGGTGGCACTGGCGGCGATCACCGTCGTGGCGTTCGCGGGTTTCGTCGCGGTGGAACGGCGAAGCCGCGAACCGGTCCTGCCGCTCAGCTTGTTCGCCCGGCACAACATCCGGCTGACGACCGCGGTGATCTTCGTCGTCGGCGTGGTCAGCTTCGGCACGATCACGTTCGTCCCGCTGTTCCAGCAGACCGTGCAGGGCGTCTCGGCGTCCGGCTCCGGAACGCTGCTGTTGCCGATGACCCTGGCCGTCGTCGTCGCATCCCAGGTGGCCGGGCGCGTGAGCAGCCGGACCGGCCGGTACCGGCTCTTCCCGATCATCGGCACGACGGCGATGGCGGCGGGGTGCGCGGTGCTCGCGACCGGCCACGCCGGCACCCCGGTCTGGCTCACCAGCGGCGCGCTCGTGCTCGTCGGGACCGGCCTCGGCTTGAGCACGCAGCTGATGACGCTGATCGCCCAGAACACCGTGCCCGCCGAAGAGATCGGGGTGGCGACGGCGAACACGACCATGTTCCGCACGATCGGCGGCGCGGTCGGCACGTCGGCGTTCGGGGCGCTGCTGGCCACCGGCCCGCTGGTGACCGGGATGTCGCGCGTCTTCACCGTCGCCGCGGTCGTCGCCGGGCTGGCGGCCGTCGCGGCGTGGCGCATCCGGGAGGTCCCGCTTCGCTCCAGCACCCGGTGAAGCGCCGCGCTGTGGGGCCGCCGGCGTCGCCCGCGAAGGTCACCGCGGCCGGCCCCTTCCTGGGCACCGGTGAGCTGCAGCAGGTCATCGGGACGAGCGAGGACATCATCGCGACCGAGCAGCCGGTGGACCCGAGCTTCGTCCCGGCACCGAGTTCCAGTGCCGCTACGAGGGCAAGTACGTGTCCCCGTGGCCGCTCGATCTGTGGATCGTCGCCTCGGGCCGCTCCTACTCCCCGGCCAAGGCGATGGCGAACTCCGAGAAGGACTGCACCGGGCCGGTGACGACTCTGCCCGGCATCGGCGACGGCGCGTTCTTCTGCACCGTGGCGGACGACGAGGAGCTGGTCATGACCGGCAAGCGGAGCCACGGCCAGAACCGGACCGCGCACATCTCCCTGCGCAAGCACCGCGCCGAGGTCTACACCGGCCTGGCGAAGGTGCTCGCCGACCGGCTCTAGTGTCGCGCGTCTGAGGTTCGTTGACAGCGGCCCGGCCCTGCGCGCCAAGGTGGCATCGGACCTGGATCTGCCGAGGGTCGCGGCGGCTGGTCCGGCGACATGAATGAGTCATTCATGTCGCCGGACGAGGTGAATGACTCATTCATGTCGTCGCGGGAGGGGCTGCACGGGCCGGGGTCTCGTGGCGCAGGCTCCCGACACCTCGAACGGCAAACAACCTGCAACGCGCGACACTAGCGCAGGAGGTCGCGGGTCAGCTCGAGCTGGCCGTGGTGCTGCGCCAGTTCCTCGTACACGTGCTGCAGCGCGCCGCCTTGGGAACGGCCCGCCGGGGTGTCCGCGTACTTGGCGGGCGCCGGCGCGCGCAGCGGCTCGGCGGGCTCGGCCGCCGCCAGATCCGCGCGCAGCCGGTCCTTGGCGGCGGCGACCCGCGAGAGCAGTGCGTTCACCGGGCCCGACGCGGTGAACTCGGCGTCCCGGTCGCGCTCCACCGCACGGCCGGCGACGAGCGAGCCGGCCCAGAACTCGAGCACGCCGAGGCAGTGCGTGACGATCGCGTAGGGCGTGTTCGCCCCGGGTAGCGGCGGCCGCCGGTTGGCCCGCTCGTCGCCCAGTTCCGTGAGGATCGCCGCCATCCCGTCCAGGGCCCGGCCGGCGAACCACAGGTAGTCCTCGTCACTGATCCGCATCCGCACTCCCCGCTCACCCGTCGAAGCCGGTGGCGCCGTCGCTCTGCTCGCGGAGGATGTCCGCGTGCCCGGCGTGCCGCGCGGTCTCCTCGATCAGGTGGACGTAGATCCACCGCAGCGACACCCGGCCGAGCCGGGGCATCGGCACGGTGTCGTCGAGCGCGAACCGGGCGGCCACGCGCCGGGACTCCGCGCAGGCGCGTTCGTAGTCCGCGACGAGGTCGTCGACGTCGGTCACCGCGTCGACGGTCCAGCCGTCGTCGTCCCGCACGCCCGCTTCCGCCGCGGGCCGCCCGTCCAGGACGCCGAGGAACCATTCCCGCTCGACCGACGCCAGGTGCCGGACGAGACCCGCGAGCGTCGTCGGCGACGGCACCAGCCGCCGGCACGCCGCTTCCGCGGACAGCCCCGCCACCTTCCGGACGACGATGCCCCGGTACAGGTCCAGGAACGTCTCCAGCACCTCGCGTTCGCCGCCGGCGGCGACCTGCTCGTCCGGGGTAAGCGGTGGCGTCACACCCCGACCTTACGGCGTGGCTGTGGATCGGCTTAAGAAACACCCCGCCCCCTCGCCGCGACGCCGTCCCGCGCCGCAGGATCGGAGGCATGGTGGTGCTCTCCGAACGAGCGGCCGTCCGCCGGCTGCACGACCGCCTCGGCTTCGGGCCCCGGCCCGGTGATCTCGACCGGGGCTTCGCCGAGACCCGCGACCGGCTGCTCGGCGGCGGCGGCCCGGACGCCGGGGCGGCCGCGACGCCGATGCCCGAAATCGGCCCGCCGCCGGGCAAGCCCGGCAAGAACGCGGACCAGGCCGAGAAGCAGCAGGCGAGAAAACAGGTGCAGGCCCAGGCGGCGCAGGCCGCGGGCTGGTGGCTGGACCGGATGGCCGCCGCCGACGTCGCGTCGGTGGAACGGCTCACCTGGTTCTGGCACGGCCACTTCGCCACCAGTGAACAGAAGGTCCGCAGCCCGCGGCTGATGCTCGCGCAGAACCGGACCCAGCGCGAGCACGCCCTCGGCAGCTTCACCGACCTGGCGCGCGCGATGGTCGTCGACCCGGCGATGCTCCTGTGGCTCGACGGCAGCAGCAACAAGGCGGGCAAGCCGAACGAGAACCTCGCCCGCGAGTTCATGGAACTGTTCACCCTCGGCGTCGGGCACTACTCCGAGGACGACGTCCGTGAAGCCGCGCGGGCGCTCACCGGCTGGTCGGCCAAGCGCGACACCGACGGCGCGCAGCTGATCGCCAAGCGGCACGACGACGGCGTCAAGAAGATCCTCGGCGCCAGTGGCGACTTCGACGCGCAGTCCTTCGCCGACCTCGTGCTCGGCCGGCCCGAGTCGGCGTCGTTCGTGGCCGGGCGGGTCTGGTTCCGGCTCGTGTCCGCGGCCCCGCCGCCCGCGGACGCCCTCAACCGGCTGGTCGCCGCGTACGGAAGCCGCCGGGACATCCGGGCGCTGCTGCGCGCGGTCACCGACGAGCCGGCGTTCCGCGACAGCGCGACGTCGCTGGTCAAGCAGCCGGTCGAATGGCTGGCCGGGCTGCTGCGCGCCCTCGGCGTCCGGCCGGGGAAGCTGGACGACAAGACCCGCGCGCAGCTGCTGACCGGGCTGCGCGGGATGGGCCAGGTGCCGTTCCAGCCCCCCAGCGTCGGGGGCTGGGCGGCGGGCGGTGCCTGGCTGACGACGTCCGCGGGCGTGGCGCGGCTGCACCTGGCGCAGCTGGTCGCCGGGCACGCCGACCTCGGCGCGGTGACCAAGGCACGCGACAAGGCCGCCGCGATCGGGGACCTGCTCGGCGTCGACGCCTGGTCCGACCGGACCCGCGCCGCGCTGGCGAGCGTCGCCGGCAACGTGCGTCAACTGTCCACAGTGGCCGCCTGTGCCCCCGAATACGCAGTGAGCGGGTGACGATCGTGCAGCAGGTGAACCGACGCCGGTTCCTCACCGCGACCGGGGTGACGGCCGCGGCGGCGCTCGCCGCCGGGGCCACCCAGGTCGACTGGGGCCACCTCATGTCGGCGGCCGGGGAGAACCCGCTCGACCCGGACGCGGGCGTGCTGGTCGTCGTCACGCTCTACGGCGGCAACGACGGGCTGAACACGGTCGTCCCGGCGAGCGACTCCGCCTACCTGAACGCCCGGTCCGAACTGGCGTACCAGCCCGAAGAGGTGCTCGACCTCGGCGAAGGACTCGGGCTCAACCCGGGCATGAAGGGGTTCAAGAGCCTTTGGGACGGCGGGCAGCTGGCCGTGCTGCGCGGCGTCGGCTACCCGAAGCCGGACCACAGCCACTTCCGGTCGATGGCGATCTGGCAGACCGCGTCGCCGGAGACGTCGGTGCCGACCGGCTGGCTCGGCCGCTGGCTGGACGCCACGGGCGACGATCCGCTGCGCGCGGTGTCCGTCGACCCGGTGCTGCCGCCGATGCTGGCCGGGGAGCGGACCGCCGCCGCGTCGCTGCCGGTCGGCGGGTTGAAGCTGCCGGAAGGCGCGCTGGGCAAGGCCTTCGAGGACCTCGGCGCGGCGCAGCCCGGCGAAGGGTTCTGGCAGGCGCGTGCGGCGCGTTCGGTGAACGACCTGCACCGCGCGGTCCGGACGCTCGGCGGGTCCGAAAAGGACAAGGGGAAGACCCAGCCCCGCAAGGGAGAGCTGGCCGCACAGCTCGACGTCGTGGCCGGGCTGATCGAAGCGGGCGTGCCGACGCGGGTGTATTCGGTGTCGCTGGGCGGGTTCGACACGCACGCCGACGAACGCGGCACCCAGCAGCGGCTGCTCACCGAGCTGGACGGCGCGCTGGCGCCGTTCGCGCAGCGGCTGGCGAAGTCCGACCGCGGCAAGCAGGCCACGGTGCTGGTGTACTCGGAGTTCGGCCGCCGGGTGACGGCCAACGCGAGCCAGGGCACCGACCACGGCACGGCGGGCCCGGTGTTGGTCCTCGGCCCGAAGGTGAAGGGCGGGTTCCACGGCGCGGAGCCGAGCCTGACCGACCTCGACGACGGCGACCTCAAGCTGACGACGGACTTCCGTGACGTCTACGCGAGCCTGGTCGAGGACGTGCTGGGGACGGACGCCGGCAAGGTCCTGCCAGGCCACAGTGGACGGATGACCGGCTTGTTCACCTGACGCGGTCAAGGACGTCGTGAGTGGGAAACAGGGTTAGAACACTGTTTCTCACTCACGACCCGGGAGCTGCGGCAGCCCGGCCAGCCGGAACCGCGCTCCCCCGCCCGGTGCCGCTTCGCACCACAGGTCACCGCTGTGGGCCCGGGCGAAGCCGCGCGCGATCGGCAGTCCGAGGCCGGATCCGCCTTGACCACCGCGGGCCGCGTCGAGGCGGACCAGGCGGTCGAAGATCCGCTCGCGGTCCGGGCCCGGCACGCCCGGACCGGTGTCGGTCACCGTGATCCCGTCCCCGGTGACCTCCACGGTGAGCCTGCCGCGGCCGTCCATCGCGTGCACGGCGTTGCCGGCCAGGTTCGCCACGATCTGCGTGAGCCGGGCGCGGTCGCCGAGCACCCGCGTATCCGGTCCGGAGACTTCGACCTCGACCTCCGGCGCGGTCAGCCGCACCTGCTCGGCTTGGGCCCGCACCAGTTCGAGCAACGAGACCGGGGTCCGCTCGAGCTGCGCGCCGGCGTCGAGCCGCGCGAGGTCCAGCAGGTCGGCCACCAGTTTCCCGGCGCGCCGCGATTCGCGGACCACCAGCAGCTGCAGCTGCTCACGCTGGTCCGAGGGCGCGTCGGGCGGCTGTTGCAGCAACGCCTCGGCCGCGGCCTGTACCCCGGCCAGCGGCGTCCGCAGCTCGTGGGCCGCGTCGGCGACGAACTGGCGGGTGCGCTCCTCCGAAGCCCGCGCCGCCCGCTCCGCGCCTTCGAGGGCGTCGAGCGCGGAGTCGAACGCGGCCGCCGCGCGGCCCAGCTCGGTGCCGGTCCGCTCCGGCGCGAGCCGGCCTCCGCGGCCGCCGGAGACGATCGTGCGTGCCAGCCGCGTCATCGCGTCGAGCGGCGCGAGCGCGAACCGCACGGCCAGCAGCAACGCGACCGCGGCGACGAGCAGGGCCGCCAGGCCGGTGCCGAGCAGGACCCACCGCAGGCTCTGCTCGGCCGCCGCCACCAATGACTCGTCGGCGGTGAGCGTCAGCTTCGCGCCGTCGATCCGCGCCGGACCGGACAGCGTCGCCCGCACCTGCCGGATCCGCGCGTCCGGCGGCAGGTCGGCCGCGCCGAGGAACGTCCCGTCGGGCAGCGCCAGCGACGCCTGCACGCCGCGCGTCTCCAAGCGCCGCAGCAGGTTCTGCGGTGCCACGTTCTGCTTCGCCAGCTGCTGGGCCAGCTGCACCCGCGCGGTGAGCACGGCGTTGACGTCCCGCTCGGCCTGCGCGCGGAACACCGCGTCGACGACGATCCCGACGGCGACCAGCACGATCGCCAGGACCACCAGCACGGTGACGGTGACCCGCCGGCGCAGGGACGTCGTCCGCAGGCCGGTCACGGGTCCCCGCGCAGGACGTACCCCTGGCCGCGGACGGTGTGCAGCACGCGCGGGCCGTGCGCTTCGAGCTTGCGGCGCAACGTGCTCACGTTGACCTCGACGAGGTTGGCCGCGTAGTCGCCGTAGCCCCACACGGCAGTGAGGACCTGGGTCTTGGAGACCACCCGGTCGCGGCGCTCGGCGAGGTGGACCAGCAGCTTCCACTCGGTCGAGGTCAGCTCGACGTCGGCGGCGCCGTAGCGGACCCGGCCGCCCTCGACGTCGACCACCAGGTCGCCGATCTCGATGGCCGGCCGGGTGCGGCCGGTGCGGCGCAGCACGGCGGTCACCCGCGCGACGAGCTCGGCGAGCACGAACGGCTTCACGACGTAGTCGTCGGCGCCTTCGCCCAGGCCGCGCAGGCGGTCTTCGACGCCGTCCCGGGCGGTCAGCATCACCACGCCGGCGGCCGAGTGCCGCCGGAGGACGCGCAGCAGCTCGAACCCGTCGCGGCCGGGCAGCATCACGTCGAGGACGACGAGGTCGGGACGGGCCCGGGCCAGCTCGGCCTCGAGCCCGGCGCCGTCGGCGCACGCCCGGACCGAGAACCCGGCAGTGGTCAGCGCCGCCGCCACCGGCACGCGGATCGCTTCGGCGTCCTCGATCACGAGGATGCGCGGGGCGGTCGGCTCGTCCACCCGTTCAGCCTAGTCGTCGCCCGCACGGCGACCACTCCCCGCGAGCCGGGCGCGCCGGGTGCGGGAACGGGCGGCGGCCGGTGATTGGGGTCGAGGCCGCCGCCCGTTCGGCAGCGACGATCCCGGCATGGGGGTGGTGGGATCGCCGCCGGTCCGGGGTGGGTGGATCAGTGCGCGGGACGGGTGGCGGGCGGTCCGGACGGATGAGTGCTCGGCCGCCCGGCCGGGTGGGTGCCGGGCGGACCGGCCGGGTGGCTCTTGCCGTTGTCCGGGTGGCCCGGGTCGGACGGTGAGCCGGTGGCGTGCGCCGGCTTCGAAGCTTCGTCTTCGAGCACGGCCGCGCAGTAGCCGTCGACCTTGGTCCTGTCCCCCGCGGCCGTGATCAGCTCGGTGAACGCGGGGCTCTCGAGCGCCTTGCCGTGCTCGGCCTTGTCACCGGCGTCGTAAGCACGGCACAGGCCCACCAGCGAGGGTGACGGCGCGGGCTGGTGCCCCGTCGGGGTCCCTTCGCGCGCTTGCGTCGTGGTGGACACGGCCGAAGAGCCGGTGCCCGGGTGGTCCCGGTCGGACGCCGGGGCGGGCGGCGCGGAACCGCCGGCCGGGAGCGGCAGCACGCCGGTGACGGCGGCCGCGGCCACCCCGCCGACGGCGAAGATCGCCGCCGCGGCGGCCGCGACCTTGGCCGCGCGCAGCTTCGTCCCGGTGCTCTTGAGCATCGACGGGCTCCGGGATCGAGGGGCACGGGCGTGAGCTGCCTCGAGGAACGCCGTCACGGCCGCTTGTTCCCCAGCTAGCTCGCCGTCGCGCGGTGGGGCGGCCGCGGCGGCGAGCAAGCTGGTCAACGCGTCCGCGCCGTCGACCGGCGCACCCCGCAGCACCTGCTCCGCGGTGTGCCGGCCGATCCGGCGTCCTCGCTGCTTGCTCATCACACCTTCCTCAGCGCCAGGGCGCCCGAAAGTGTCACACCTGCCCGCCGAGGCGGTCGGCGAGCGTGCGAAGTCCCCGGTAGGCGGCGGTGCGGACGGCCCCCGGGCGCTTCCCGAGCACCGCCGCGGCGGCCTTGGCGTCGAGACCGACCACGGCCCGCAGCACCACCGCTTCGGCCTGGTCGCGCGGCAGCGTCGCGATCAGCGCCAGCGCCGCTTCGGTGGTCGTCGCTTCGATCGCCGCCCCGGCCGTGTCGTCGGGTCCGGGCCGCTCGGAAAACCACTCGTCCGGCGCGTCGGCGATCGGGCGGCGGCGCTGGTGGCGCAGGTGGTCCAGGGCCCGGTGCCGTCCGATGGTGGCGGTCCAGGCACGGAACCCGTCCAGGTCACCCCGGAACGCGGCCAGGTCCCGGGTGATCTGCAGCCACGCCTCCGAGGCGACGTCCTCGGCGTCCTGCCCGACGAGGATCCGCAGGTACCGGCACAGTCCCGGCTGGACCGACCGGTACAGCTCGCGGAAGGCGCCCTCGTCACCCCGCTGCGCCCTCGCGAGCACAGCCGACAGAGCGGCGTCCGCCACCGGCTCAGCCGGCGTCCGCCCGGCACGGTAAGGGACCGAGTCCAGCACCACAAGCATCCTTCGCGGTCAGCCCCACCGCATCATCGGCGTCATCATGATGCATCCACCCGGCTCGCGAAAGCCCGGACCCGCTTCCCGGACCACCGGGCGTTCCGGCCCGGCCCGGTGGGGCCCCGAAACCGGTCAGGAAGAGATTTCCACCTCCAGCCCCATGAGCCGGACGGTGCGCCGGCGGCGGAGCCAGCCGCGGGCGGGCGCACCGTCCGGGAGCTCGTCGAGGATCGCCTTGCGCTGCGCCGAGGTCGTCGAACGCCAGCGCATCGCGAGCACCGGGCGGACCGGTGCGATGAACGGGCGCACCCGCTCGTGCGCTCCGGCCAGCCGGATCTCGTAGTCGCGGTCCGGCCGGTACGCGAGGTCCAGGTCGATCAGCGGCTCGGCGCCGCCGGCGCGGTGGTGGCACCGCGCAAGCACGCGCGCGAGCTCGTCCAGCGCGACCTGCAGGGTGCAGGGCATCTGGTCCTGCCAGCGGCCCAGGCACGGGGCGTTCACCGCCGCCGCCGTGACGTCGGACGCGAGCACGACCAGGGCCCGGACCGGCGTCCCGGCGAGCTCGACGCGGATCCGCCGCCCATCCGCGTCGACGGCGAAGCGCAGCACCCGGTCGGCCACGACCGCACCCGAGCGCAACCGCACCCACTCCTCGACAGCGTCGGGCGAAGGGCAGGACGACACGAAGGTGAACGCCAGCTCGTCACCGGCGAGGGTCATCGCCACCGGGAACAACGAGCCGAGGTCGTGCATCAACGCCGAGCCGATGACGAGTGCGGCGCGGGAGCCGCCTCCGGTCATCCCCCTCTCCTCCTCCCCGAGCTACACCTGCAGGTCGGCTTCGATGCGTTTGAGATAGTGACGGGCCAGCGCGAGGTTCGCCCGCTCCCGGTCCAGCACCAGGTACAGGAACAGCGAGTTCCGCGACGTGTTGATCAGCCGGATCAGGTGGTACTGGCGGTGCAGCGTGATCAGCATGTCCTCGATGGTGTCGTTGAGCGCGAGCGAGGACATCACCCGCAGCTTGGCCCGCACGACCTCGGTGTTGCCGGCCGCGGCGACCTCCAGGTCGAGCCACTCGCCGCCCCCGCTGGTGCCGAGCGACATCCCGCTCTCGTAGTCGACCAGCGCGACGCCGACGGCGCCGGTGATGGACATGGCTTCCTTGAGCGCGGTGTCGATGTTCATCATCATGGTTCTTCCTTCCGTTGAACTTTCTTGCTAGGCAGCCAGGATCGTGCCGATGCGCTCGATGACGGGCCGGGACTCGAACAGGAGGCGCCCGACGTTCAGGCCCTTGTCCCCCAGGACGACCATCAGCGCCAGCCGGCCGACGGCGTAGACGGCCATGTAGCCGTCGCTGCCGAACACCACGGTCTGGCTGAGCGTGCCCTTCCCCGTCATTTCGGCGGCCTGTCGCGCGATCCCGAGATCGGCGGCGGCGAGCGCGGAGATCTTCGCCGGATCGATGTAGTCGTCCGCATCGGCGATGATGGGTATCCCGTCGACCGCGGCGAGCACCGTTCCGGTCACCCCGGTGACGCTTTCCCGGAGATTTCGCAGCTCAGCGGCCAGTGCGTCGAAGTCCAATTCTCTTTTCTTTCTTTCGGAATGACTGGTCACCCCGGACGGGCGCAGTAACTCCGGACGAAGCCATAGGCAAACCGGTGACCGAAGAGATGATCAGCCGTTCGGGTTGCCCTGTCGCGGGGGACCCTACAGCCATCATCACTTCGCGCCTATCCAAGGTGGATGCTCACCCCGTGCCTTTACACGATCGGGTGAAGCGGGCTGATTGTTGTAACCAAAAATAATTCACCGACGGGGAGCACGTCCATTGATCACGCCGCCCGCAGTGGCGGTGTTTCCAATTTTCGGGGAAGCGGCTGAAATGCAGTGATGCCGTCAGGGTCGCCCAATCACGGTTGTATCTCTGCGTGACCGGTGGTTCACTTTCACCCATTCGCTGCGCGGCGACCGCCGGGATCCCGGGCGGAGGGTGCCGTCCGCTTCGCCGGCTGCCCCGCCGGTCACCTCGGCCGAAAGAACGAGGTCCGGCGGTACCTTCGGCCGAGGTGACCGGCCGCCCCACTCCCCTAGCTTGATCATCGAGCGGGAGCGAGGAGTTTCAATGATCGTGTCAAGCAGCAGCCGTGACCGGCGGTGAATGATGGAACTCACGACCATCGCGCAGCAACGCCCACATGACGTCGACCAGGCGGCGGGCCAGTGCGATCAACGCCTGGGTGTGCCGTTTCCCCTCACCACGTTTGCGCAGGTAGAAAGCCCGGGAGGGACCGTCGGGACGTTTGATCGCCGACAACGCAGCCAGGTAGAACACCCGGCGCAGCCCACGGTGATAGCGCTTCGGCCGGTGCAGGTTGCCCCGCACCCGCCCGGAATCACGCGGCACCGGCGCCAGCCCGGCATAGGCCGCCAGATGCGCGGAACTGCCGAACGCAGCCCGCAGATCACCGCCGGTCCCGGCCAGCAGCGAAGCACCCAGGATCGGACCGAACCCGTCGAGACTGGTGATGCGCCCCGCGTCGGGATGCTCACCAAATCGGTCAGCGAGCTGCTTGCCCAGATCCTTGATCTCCCGATCCAGCTCCAAAAGCTGCCGCGCCAGCCGCGCGATCAGCGGCGCGGTCACCGATTCCTGCGGCAACGCAACGGTTTGCTCGGCAGCGGCAGCAAGGGCCTTGTCCACCATGGACGGAATACCCCTGGCCCACGCACCGTGCTCGTCCAGGTAGGCCGACACACCGGCCGCCCCGGCAGCGCGGATCCCGGCCGGGGTCTGGAAACCGGTCAGCAGCACCAGCGCCGAGCGGGTGGAGTAATCGAACGCCCGCTCCAGCGCAGGAAAAATACTCGCCAGCAGCTCACGGATCCGGTTGACCCCGCGCACCCAGTCAGCCATCAGGTCCTCCCGCCGCGCGGTGAGCACCTGCAGATCGGTCACCACCGCATCCGGGCTGGTGATCGGGGTCAGATCACCGCGCAGACGCGCGGTTTCGGCGATCGTGCGGGCGTCTTTGGCGTCGGTCTTGCCCTCACCGACGAACGCACCGGCCATCCGGTTGACCAGCCGGCCCGGCACCGACACCACCGGCTGTCCGGTGGCCAGCAACAGGGTGATCAGCAAACCGGCCGCACCGGAAGTCATGTCCACTGCCCACACCACCTCGGACGCTTTCGCGGTGGTGCGGGCGATCAGCTGCTCGATCGGGGCCTGCCCGTTGGCCACCTTCCGAGAGAACACGATCTTGCCGGTCTCATCCACCGCGCACGCGTGGTGGAAACCTTTGCCGACGTCGATCCCGACCCACACCTTGCCCACGGCCACCCGGCCTGTCCTCCCGTCTTCCCAGCTCACCCCGTGGACGACCCGCCGGCATCTCCATAAACAGCGACCGAGCGCAGATCTCAATCAGCGGCCAGGGCGTCCAGAACGACAGAGCGGCCACTCCTCAGAAGCCACCTCACGAGGCAAGACATCATCAGCCACACCCCATCGCCCTGGGCATCCAGAACATCCCGTCCTGAACACCAACAATCTTATGGAGCCATCATGAAGGTGCACACCAAGAGGGCCGGAGTCATCGCCGTCGCGGCCGGGGCCGCGGTGGTGGCGATCGGGGCGACCGTGATCGCCACCGCCGCCGACCCCGTCGCGCCGGAGGTCGTCGGCGCGACCCCGGCCGAGGCCGGGCACGAGAACCAGGGCAAGTACACCGCCGGGGACTACGTGCTCACCGTCCACGAGCTGAACGACGACGGCGAAGGCATGGGCACCACCATCGGCCCGCACACCGCGTACTACTCGAAGACCCTGCACGGCACCGGCTCCTGGACGCCGACCGTCATCAAGTTCTCCGCCGGCCGCGACAGCGACGCGCCGACGGTGTTCACCTACCCGGTTCCCGGGCCGGGCAAGGGCGTCGACTGCGTCGCGTCCGGCACCGAGGCCGCACCGCAGGTCCGGTGCGAGACCAAGGTCAGCGGCCGACCGTGAAGTGCCGGTCCGGGCCGGCGTCTTCGAGCTCGTCCAGCACGGCGGCGGCGAGGTCTTCGGCCGAGATGCCGGAAGTTCCGTCCGGTCGCGCGAGCAGCGTCGTCGTGCCGCGGCGGTAAACCCCGGTCCGCACACCGGGCTCCAGCACCGCCGGCGGGCTGAGGTAGACCCAGTCGGCGGCCGGGTGCGCCCGGCAGGCCTCCAGCTGCGCGGCGCTGGCCGCGGCGATCGCGCGGTACCGCGCCGGGACGTACCGCGGGTCGTCGAGGACCAGCCCGCCACCGGGCACCCGGAGCGGGGCCGCGCCGCCGACGACCAGGACGCGGGTGCCCGCGGCCGCCGCCGCGTCGAGCAGCGCCGTCGTCGTGGCGGCGACGGTGTGTTCCTCGCCCGGCGCGGGACGGGCCGCGGCCACGACCGCGTCGGTGCCGGCGAACAGCGCGGCCATCCGGTGCGGGTCGCCCGCGTCCGCCTCGACGACGGTGACGCCCGGTACTTCGAGCCGTCGCGTCCGCACGATCGCGACGAGGTCGTGGCCGCGCCGGGCGGCTTCGGTGAGGACGCGGGAGCCGACCACGCCGACGGCGCCGACGACGGCGATCTTCACGGGAGGTTCCCTTTCCGGGTGCGCGGATCGGGGAGCTGGCCGGCGACGAGCGCGGCCAGCGCCAGCGCGAACCCGGCGAGCTGGACCGGGCCGAGCGTCTGGTGCAGGACGACCGCGCCGAGGACGGCCGCGACCAGCGGGGACAGCAGCGCCAGCACGGCCACCGACGCGACCGGCAGCGTGGTGACGCCGCGGAACCACAGGGCGTAGGCGAGCAGCCCGCCCACCAGGCCCAGCCAGAGGTAGCCGAGCACGGCGCCGCCGTCGATCGAGGGTGGTGCGGCCTCGAAGACGGCCGTGAGCGGCAGCAGGAAGAGCCCGCCCGCGGTGAGCTGCCAGCCCGCGAACGCCGTCGGGCCGACCCCGGTGGGCCGACCCCAGCGCTTCGTCAGCGTCACGCCGAACGCCATCGTGACCGCGCCGCCCAGGCCCGCCGCGACGCCGACACCGTCGAAAGCCGCAGCCGGCCCGATCACCACCAGGCCGACGCCGGCCATCCCGGCGACGCCCCAGCCCAGCCGCCACCCCGACAGGCGTTCGCGGAGCACGCCGACGGACAGGACGGCGACGACGAGCGGCTGCGCGGCGGCCAGCGTCGCGGCCACCCCGCCGGGCAGCCGCTGGGCGGCGACGAACAGCAGCGGCAGGAACAGCCCGATGTTGAGCACGCCGAGCGCGGCGGCCTTCCCCCACCAGGCTCCCCGCGGCAGCGTCCGGGTCAGCGCGAGTGCGATCAGCCCGGCCGGCAGCGCCCGGAGCAGGCCGGCGAACAGCGGGTGGCCGGCGGGGAGGAACTCGGTGGTGACGAGGTAGGTGGTGCCCCACACCGCCGGTGCGAACGCCGTGAGCGCGATGCGCGGCAGGTCCGGGCGGCGGGTTTCGCCGGGGTCCGCCCGCAGGAGGTGGCTGGTCATACCGAAATCTCACCGGAGCGTGATCGATGAGTCCAACACATGTTCGTCACCGCAGCGATCGTGATCCAAGATGGATGCGTGGAACTCCAGCAGCTGCGGTACGTCGTCGCGATCGCCGAGACGACCAGCTTCACCCGCGCCGCCGAGCGGTGCCTGGTCGTCCAGTCGGCGCTGAGCCACCAGGTCGCGCGGCTGGAGCGTGAGCTCGGCGCGCGGCTGTTCGACCGGACCAGCCGCCGGGTGCGCCTGACCCCGGCGGGCGAGGCGTTCCTGCCGGCGGCGCGCCAGTGCCTGGATGCGGCGGAGCGGGCGGCGGCCGAGGTCGCGGCCGCGGTGGGCGAGGTGCGCGGGCGGCTCGCCGTCGGGCTGATCCCGACGGTCACCGCGGCCGACGTCCCGGCCACCCTGCGCGAGTTCCACGACCGGTTCCCGCAGGTGCGCATCAGCCTCCGGGTGGGCGCGAGCGACGACCTGATCGAGCAGGTCCGCGACGGCACCCTCGACGTGGCGTTCCTCGGCCTGCCCACGACGGCCCGCCCGCGCGGCGTGGCGGTCCACGAGCTGGCTCGCGGCCACCTGATCGCGGTGGTGGCCCCGGACCACCCGCTGGCCGGCGAAGCGACGGTCGGCCTGCGGCGCCTGGCGTCGGAGGTGTTCGTCGACCTCCCGGCGGGCACGGCCGGACGCGCGCAGTCCGACCAGGCGTTCGCCGCGGCGGGCCTGGACCGCGAGGTCGCCTACGAGGTGACGAGCGCGGACTACGTGCCGCGCCTGGTCGGCCCCGGGCTGGGGGTGGCGATGCTGCCGTCCGGCTACGCCCCGCAGCTGACGGGGGTGGTGACGATCGAGATCACCGACGCCCCGGCCCGGGTGGAGTACGTGATCTGGGCGGAGACGAACCCGACCCCGGCGGCGACTGCTTTCGTCGAGCTGCTGGGCATCGACGCCGGGACGGGCTGACACTCGGGTCGTGAGTGGTGATTCGGGTTAGAACCCGAATCACCACTCACGACCGCGGGGCGTCACATCTTCTCCGCGCCCGCCTTCACCGCCTCGCGGATCCGGGCGTAGGTGCCGCAGCGGCAGATGTTGCGGATCTCGTCCAGGTCCGCGTCGGTGATGTCGCGGCCCGCTGCCTGCGCCTGGCGGACCTTGGCCACCGCCGCCATGATCTGGCCCGGCTGGCAGTAGCCGCACTGGGCGACGTCCATCTCCAGCCACGCCTCCTGCATCGGGTGCAGGTCCTTGCCCACCGTCGCGGGGAGGCCTTCGATCGTCGTGATCTCGTCGGTCTCCTTGATGTCGGCCACCCGCACCGAGCACGGGTTGAACGCCTTGCCGTTGATGTGGCTGGTGCACGCCTTGCAGACGTCGAGCCCGCAACCGTACTTCGGGCCCTTGATGCCCAGCAGGTCGCGCAGGACCCACAGCAGCCGGAGGTCGTCGTCGGCGTCGACGGTGACCACCTTGCCGTTGACCTTGAACGTTTGGTTAGGCACGGCGAGCTCCTAGAAGGCGTGGTCGAGGCCGTCGGTCGGCGACGGCGGAGTGGACGGCTGGACGGGCAGCGGCTCGAAGCTGAGCGTGCCGTGGTTGATGGGGAACGAGGTCGGCATCTTGCCGACCGCGCGGGCGTAGGCGCAGGCGACGGCGGCGAACGACGGCGCCACCGCGAGCTCGCCCGCGCCGCTGGGGCTGGACGAGGTGTTCGGCATGATCACGACCTGCGTCTCGGGCGGGGTGTTCCACTCGCGCGTGTAGAAGTAGTTGTCCCAGCTGCCTTCCAGCGGGAGCCCGTCCTTGATGTGGATGCTGGAGGTGAGGCACATCGCGATGCCGTCGTTGAGGCCGCCGATCATCTGCGCCTCGAGACCGCGCGGGTTGATCGCGAAGCCGGGGTCGACGACCACGAGCGCCTTCGTCACCCGCGGGCCCGTGACGCCGTCGCGGATGGGCCGGTTGACCGTCTCCGGCCGGCAGTCGATCTCCACCAGCACCGCGACCGCGCCGCGGTATTCGGCGTGCAGCGCGATCCCCTGCGCCGTGCCGGCCGGCATCGCCCGGCCCCAGTTCCCGACCTGGACGGCCTTGTCCAGCACCGCGCGCAGCCGGTCGTCCTTGAGGAACTCGCGGCGGAACGCGACCGGGTCCTTGCCGAACTTCTTCGCCAGCTGGTCGACGACGAGCTCCTCGGCCGTGACCACGTTGGGCGAGTAGATGTTGCGCATGCTGCCGGTGTTGAACTTCAGCGGGATCTCGTTGAGCAGCTGGGTCGTGACGCCGAAGTTGTACGGCGAGGACTGGCTCAGCAGGAAGATCGACTCGGCGAAGCTGAGGTTGCCGCCGATCGGGAGCTTCGCGGCGGTCGCGGTGATCATCTCGCCCAGCCCGTGGCTGAACTCCGTCTGCACGCTCGTGTGGCGCTGTTCGAAGCTGACCACGTTGCCGAGCAGGTAGGTGGCCCGCACCCGCGACACGCACATCGGGTGGATGCGCCCCTGGCGGAAGTCGTCGGTGCGCGACCACATCAGCTTGACCGGCTTGCCCATCTTCTGCGACGCCTCCGCCGCTTCGGCGGCCGCGTCGTGGAACAGGTGCCGCCCGAACGACCCGCCGCCCTGGGTGACGTGCACCGTGACCGCGTCCTGGGGCAGCCCCAGCAGCTTGGCGATCTCCTCCTGGGCGACGATCGGCACCTTCAGGCACGACCAGATCTCCGCGCGGTCGGCGCGGACGTCGGCGATCGCGGCGCCGGTTTCCAGCGGGCTGTTGCTGGCGGCGGCGAAGGTGAACTCGGCGTCGATGTACTGGTCGAGCAGGCCGGGCACGGCCATCGGCAGCTGCGCCGCCTTGAGCTTCTTCAGCACGGTCGCGTCCGACTCGCCGTCGACCGTGCCCGCGCCCCAGGTCACCTTCAGCGCCCGGATCGCGTCGATGCACTGGCCGAACGTGCGGCCGCGGACCGCGACGCCGTGCGAGATCGCGGCGACGTCGGTGATCCCGGGCATCGCCTTGACCTCGGCCGCGTTGAGGATCGCGCGCGGCGTGCCGTTGATCGTGGGCGGCCGGGCGACCATCGTCGGGAGCGCGCCCGGGACGTCCAGGTCGAGGGTGAACTGCTTGCGGCCGGTGACCGCGGCGTGCGCGTCGAGCCGGTTCTGCGGCGTGCCGAGCACCTTGAACTCCGACTGCGGCTTGAGCGTCGCGGCCACGCTGATCGTGGTGGCGGAGGCCGCGGCCTTCGCCAGCGAGCCGTAGCTCGCCGTGCGGCCACCGGAGCCGCGGACGACCCCGCCGGACGTCGTCAGCTGCGAGGCCGGCACGCCCCACTGCGCGGCGGCCGCGGCGATCAGCCGCTGCCGGGCGATCGCCGAGGCGGTCCGGACCGGCGTGTAGATGCTGCGCATCGAGTTGGAGCCGCCGGTCAGCTGGTTCATCAGCAGCTCGGGGCGGGCGTCGGCGAGCGTGACGTCGATCTTGTCCAGCGGGAGGTCGAGCTCCTCGGCGATCATCATCGCGACGGCGGTGGTCATCCCCTGGCCGACCTCGCAGCGCGGCACCGCGAACGCGGCCCGGCCGTCGGCGCCGATCTGCACGCTGATCAGGCCGGACGTCGGCAGGGCGGCGAGGTTCTGCAGGTCGCCGAGGTCGAAGATGTCTTCGGGCTGCGGCAGCGACGGGATCGCCGCGTCGGCCTTTCCGGGAGCGAGCTCCGCGGCCCCGACCTGCGCGGCGACGGCGAGCGTCGGCGCGGCGAGCACGAAACCGAGGAAACGGCGGCGGGCCATCGAGCGCGGCTCGGACCCGGGTGAGGGGACGGCGGGGTCGTGTTCGGGCATGAGCGGCTGGGACCTCTCGAACGACGGTGTGGGAGAAGCGCGGGCCGGAGCACCGCCGAGCCGGAGTGTTACACACATCACGCCGCCGAATGAAGCATCTGAGTGCCTACATTTGGCCTAGTGTCGTTGTGCACAGTGCACAGCGGGTGCCAGTCAGGGCACGCGTGGTGGCGGGAGGTAGGGCAGCGCGCGGACGACCAGGGCGAGCTCCAGGGCCAGGTCGCCGCCGGTCAGCGACCGGCCGGTCAGCTCTTCGATCCGGTGGATCCGGTTGAGCACGGTGTTGCGGTGGCAGTGCAGCGCCTGCGCCGAGCGTGTCGCCGAGCCGCCGGTGCGCACCCACGTCGCGAGCGTCTCCAGCAGCGGGCCGCGCTCCACCGACCGCAGGTCCAGCAGGCAGCCCAGCCAGTTCTGCTGCAGCGACTCGGTCAGTTCGGGCGAGCTGAGCAGCAGTGCTTCGGGCAGCCGTTCGGCCAGGCACACCACGTCGGCCCGGCCCGGCGGCACCGTCCGCATCGCCAGCACCGCCTGGCGGTAGGCCGTGTGCACGGCCGCCAGCCCGTCGACGACCAGGGAGACCCCGGCCGGCACGGTCAGCACGGACCCGATGGCCTCGACGGCATCCGCCACCGCACGGCCCGGCAACGAGACCAGGCCGACGAGCACGTCCGCGCGCGACTGCCAGGCGGAGGTGGACCCGAGGTCCTCCAGCGCGGATCCGAGCGGCTCGGCGAAGGCGGCGTCACCGGGCCCCGCGGCCGCGACGACGACGTAGGGCCCCGAGATCGGCAGGCGCAGCGCGCGGCCGGCCTCGTAGGCGAACCCCGCGTCCGCGGCGCGTCCCTGCAGCAGTCCTTCCCAGAGCGAGGCCCGCCGCTGCTCGTCCGCGCGGACGAAACTGCGCTCCGCCACGTGGTAGGCCAGTGCCACCTGGGCCGAAGTGGCGTCGACGACCTCCCACACGCGGGTCGCGAGGTCCAGCATGGCCTCGTTGTTGACGTACCCGGTGGCCCGGGCCTTCTCGGTCAGGGCCTGCCAGACCAGCCGGCCGCCGATCCGGAACGACCGCAGCACGTCGTCGAGCGGCAGCTGCTGCTCGGCCCGGCGCCGTCCGGTCGCCTTCGCCGCGTCGTACAGGTCCTCGGCGGTCTCGGCGCCCCGGCCGATCAGCTGGAGGACCCGGCGGAGGTTGTCGTGGCAGGAGCGCCACAGGTCGTCGTCGGGCACGACGTCGACCACCCGGTAGCCGGAGTTCTGCTCGACGATGTCGGCGACCAGGGCGCCGGTGAGCTCGTCGAGCTCGTCCAGCACCCTGGCCGCGAGCGACCACGCGGTGTCCCGGGCGTCCGCCCGTGCCTCGCCCATCCGCACCACCACTGTCACGCTCTCACCGGCGCGTCAGCCTACGTGGCCCTCCGCGTTCCCGCTCACTTCGCGAGCGCGAAACTCGGGTGCGGCGGCTGGTTGTAGGCGGTGTTCTGCCACGCCACGGCCTCCCGGTACTGGCGGTCCTGCATCAGCGAGACGTGGGAGATGCTCGTCGGGTCCGTGGTCGAGTAGATCCGCAGCGCCCGGTTGTCCGACGTCGGCCAGACGACCTCCTCCCGCCAGTCGCCGAACAGGTCCGCCTGCAGCGACTGCGTGTTCTTGGTGCCGTTGTTCGCGTGCACGCCGGACGCGGTGAGCAGCCGCGTGTCGGCGCCGGTGCCGTACTTGTCGATGTGGGTGCCGTCCAGCAGCTCGCGCTGGGCGTCGCCGTCCCGCCAGACGACGAAGTTCGCCGAGGACGGCTTGCGCCCGATGGTCTGCCCGCTGGTGTTCAACAGCCCGGGCACCGCGGACGACCAGGATTCGGCGCCGGGGCTGCCCGCGTAGACGTCGTCCGACACCCCGCGTCCGTTGTCGCAGGAGCAGGACGCGTTCTGCCAGATGATCTGCCCGGTCTTCGCGTCGGCCGTCCAGGCGGCCGGCTTCGACGTGTCTTCGTCCACCTTGAACTCTTCCAGGCCCGCCCGGCTCGGGATCAGGTCGCCGACGTGCATGGCGTCTCCATGGCCGAGCCGGGTGTTCCACAGTGGACTGCCATTGTCGTCGATCGCCATGGCACCGAAGACGATCTCGTCGCGGCCGTCGCCGTCGGTGTCCGCGATGGCCAGCTGGTGGTCGCCCTGCCCCGTGTACTGCGAGCCGGCCGAGTTCGAATCGAACTTCCACCGCTCGGTCAGCGCGCCGCCGCGGAAGTCCCAGGCCGCGATGACGGTCCGGGTGTAGTAGCCACGGGACATGATCAGGCTCGGGTGCGAGCCGTCCAGGTACGCGGTCCCGGCCAGGAACCGGTCGACCCGGTTGCCGTAGCTGTCGCCCCACGAAGAGACGGTGCCGCGCGGCGGGTCGTAGTTCACGGTGGCCAGCGCGGCGCCGGTCCGGCCGTCGAACATCGTCAGGTATTCCGGACCGGACAGGATGTAGCCGCTGGAATTGCGGTAGTCCGCGTTCGCGCTGCCGAGGACCTGGCCGGTGCCGGTCCGCGTGCCGTCGGCGGTCTTCATGGCGACCTCGGCCCGGCCGTCCCCGTCGTAGTCGAAGACCTGGAACTGCGTGTAGTGCGCGCCGGCGCGGATGTTGCGGCCCAGGTCGATCCGCCGCAGCAGGGTGCCGTCGAGCCGGTAGGCGTCGACGTAGACATTCCCGGTGTAGCCCGCTGGGTCATACCGACCTCCTGGAGGAACACGACAGGGACAGTCGACCTGGGAACGCTCCCAGCGCGGGCGTGTAACGGCTCGACCACCCCGAGCGGAAGTGCCGCACGATTCGACCACGTCGTCGAATCCACGTAGAGTCCACAATGGACGATAGCGTCAGCGCATGATCGTGGTGAGCACGTCGACCCCGAGCTGCATCAGCCGCTGGAGGTCCAGGCGGTGCTGGATCATCCGGCCGTCGCGGCGGGAGACCAGCAGGCCCGCTTCGCGCAGGCGGCCCAGGTGGCGGGAGACCTGCGGCACCGTCATCCCGGTCCGGGCGGCCAGGTCCGACGTCGTGATCGGCTCGTTGACCAGGTGGCGGCACAACGACAGCCGGGCCGGGTCGGCGAGGATCGCCAGGCGCAGGCGCACCTGGGCCAGCGTGTCGCGGGCGCCGTCGCCCTCGACCGGGAAGTGCACCACGACCGGGAAACCCGGGTCGACCTTGACGATCAGGTGCGGCCGGGCGTGCACGGACGGTACGAGCAGGCAGCGGCGGCCGCGCAGGTCGGCGTGCAACGACTGCAGCTTGTCGAACACCACCGACGGCGGGTCCTGCCGCGCCGCCGCGTTCGGGCTGAGCGAGGCCAGCGCCTCGGCGACCGGCAGCGCGCTGACGCGCGCCCGCACGGTCGCGCACTCGCTTTCCAGCCGGTGAGACACCCGCGCCCACTCGTCGGCGAAGAACTCGTCGGCGCAGGCGCGCAGCACGTCCAGCAGGTCCGCGCGGAACGCTTCCGGGTCGCCGACGAGGTGCCGGGCCAGCTCGCCGCGGGCGAACGACCGCCGCTCGCACGCCCCGACGTACGCCTCCCTCGCCGCCGCGTCGCCCAGCAGGTCGCCGATCTCCACGAAGCCACCGTGGATCGCCTCGGCCGCGGTCGCGGCGAAGCGGTCCACCGGGAGCTGCTCGATCCGGCCCAGCTCGTCCTCGAACGTCCGGCCCAGCGGCAGCTCGAACGGCAGCAGCAGCCGGCAGCGGCGGCGCGCCCACAGCGGCGCGTAGGTCTTCAGCCGGCTGTGCAGAGCGGCCGAGGTGTCCGCGCGGACGCGGGTGAGCCACGGCCGCACCTCGAAGTGGTGCTCCGGCTCGGCGATCGAGTGCAGGCACGCGAGCAGCTCGGCCAGTGGCGAAACCCCCGCGACGAGGTCGGCCGCCCGGGCCCCTTGCACGGTCAGCACCACCGACATGCGCCCAGCTTAGACCCCATGCTTACCGCGGTCGCGGTAAGCGTCGGCGGCAACGCGGGAAAACGGACCTAGCCTTCCGTGATCCGGCCGCCACCGCGACACGAGAGGCCAGGTCATGCTCGACTTCCTGCGCACCTTCTTCGACCTGCACGAGATCCTGGACGTCCTACCCGCGCTGCTCACCGAAGGGCTGCGCAACACCCTGCTGATCGCCGCGCTGGCGATCGTCTTCGGCGTCGTCGCCGGGGTGCTGCTGGCGATGCTGCTGCTGTCCCGGCGGCGGCTGGTCCGGCTGCCCGCCCGCATCTACGTCGACGTCTTCCGGGGACTGCCGGCGATCGTCACCGTCAGCCTGGTCGGCGTCGGCCTGCCGGCGGCGGGACTGCGCCCGTTCGGCCGCGAACCGCTCGGGTACGCCGTGCTCGCCATCGCCCTGATCTCCGCCGCCTACTCGGCCGAGATCTTCCGCTCCGGCATCCAGGCCGTCCCCGCCGGGCAGCTGCACGCGGCGCGCAGCCTCGGCATGCCCTACCTCACGGCCATGCGGGTGGTCGTCGTCCCGCAGGGCGTGCGCAACGTGCTGCCCGCGCTGGCCGGCCAGTTCATCATCGACATCAAGGAGAGCGCACTGGTGTACCTGCTCGGACTCGGCTTCGGCCAGCGGGAGCTCTACTTCATCGCCCAGGAACGGCAGGCGGCGACCTACAACTCGTCGGCACTCGTCGCCGCGGGCCTCTGCTACCTGCTGCTGACCATCCCGCTCACCTACGCGGTGAACAAGCTCGACCGGCGCATGCGCGAAGGCCGCCGCTTCACGACCGGGCCGGCGCCGGTCGCGCCCGTTCCCGCGAAGGCGGCCGTCTGATGGCCGCGGTGTCCGTGCGGGGCCTGCACAAGAACTACGGCCCGATCGAAGTGCTCCGCGACGTCGACCTGGACGTGGCCGCCGGCGAGACCGTCTGCGTGCTCGGGCGGTCCGGTTCCGGCAAGTCGACCCTGCTCAAGTGCCTCAACCTGCTCGAACCGCCGTCGTTCGGCGAGATCCGGATCAGCGGCACCGAGATCACCGGCACCCGCGTGGACGTCGATGCCGTCCGCACCCGCGTCGGCATGGTGTTCCAGCACTTCAACCTGTTCCCGCACCTGAGCGTGCTGAAGAACGTCACGGCCGCACTGCGGCACGTCCGGCGGCTCGACCGGGACACCGCCGAGGCGGCGGCCATGACCCAGCTCGAGCGGCTCGGCCTGGCGCACCTGGCGCACCAGCGGCCGGGCCGGCTCTCCGGCGGCCAGCAGCAGCGCGTCGCGATCGCCCGGGCGCTCGCCGTCGAACCCGAGGTGATGCTGTTCGACGAGGCCACCTCGGCCCTCGACCCCGAGCTGGTCAAGGACGTCCTCGACGTGATGCGCACCCTCGCGACGTCGGGCATGACCATGCTCGCGGTGACCCACGAAATCGGCTTCGCCCGCGAGGTGGCCGACCGCGTGGTGTTCATGGACGAGGGCCGCGTCGCCGAAACCGGTCCCGCCCGCGCCACCCTCGACCACCCGGAAACCCCGCGGCTGCGCGACTTCCTCGCCCGCGTCCTGTGACCGTCCGGAAAGGACAGACCATGTTCCGCATCGCCTTCGCCGCGCTCGCCGGCGCCCTCGTCCTCGCCGGCTGCGGCAGCACCTCCTCCGCCGACGACCCGTACGGCCTGCTCGAACCCGGCACCATCCGCGCCGCCACGCAGACCAGCCAGCCGCCGTTCGCCTACGGTGATCCCACCGGCAAGCCGGTCGGGTTCGTCATCGACGTCACCGACGAAGCCGCCAAGCGGCTCGGGCTGAAGGTCGACTACAAGTCGACTTCGGTGACGTCGTCGCTGGCCGGGCTGACCAGCCACCAGTACGACCTCGCCGCCGCCGGGCTTGGCGTCACCGAAGAACGCCAGAAGAGCGTCTCCTTCACCAAGCCCCTGTTCTGGAGCACCACGGCGGTGCTCACGACCGCGAGCTCGACCGCCGCGAAGCTCACGGACTTCGCGGGGCGGAAGGTCGGCGCGGTCACCGGGTCGACGCAGGAACCGTTCGTCCCGGCCAAAATGCCGGGCGCGGTTCCGATCGGCTTCCCCAACGCCAACGCCGCGGTGAGCCAGCTGCTCAACGGCGCCCTCGACGCGTTCGTCGTCGGCGGGCCGGACGCCGAGCAGTTCCTCAAGCAGTACCCGGCCCTGCGACGGGCCGCCTCGGCCCCGGTGGAGCACCCGACGTCGATGGCCGTGCCGAAGGACCACGGCGCGCTACTGACCGCGCTGGACCAGCAGATCGGCGCGATGGTCGCCGACGGCACCTACGCACGGCTGTACCGCAAGTACTTCACCACCGCACCGCTGCCCCAGCTCGTCGCCGCCTGGCCCGCGCTCGGCGCGCAGTTCGCGGGCGGGCTCTGATGGGCGGCTGGGAACGGCTGGACCTGGCCGGCGGCCGGCACTGCTGGCGGCTCGTGCTCGACGTCCCCGCCCGCGACGGCACCGTCCTGGCCGCCGACCTCTACGCCGCCCGGCCCGACCCCTCCCCCGGGCCGGTGCTCCTCGAGCGCACCCCGTACGGCCGCCGGCTGGCGCGTCCGTCGGACGGCGTCCTCGGCCCCGACGACCCGCCGGCACCCGAGGTGGCCGCGCAGCGGTTCGTCGCGGGCGGCTACCTGGTCGTGCGGCAGGACTGCCGCGGCCGCGGCGACTCCGGCGGCACGTTCACCAAGTACCTCAACGAGGCCGAAGACGGCTACGACACCGTCGAATGGATCGCGGCGCGGGACTGGTGCGACGGCCGGGTCGCGACGATGGGCGTCTCCTACTCCGCCCACGCGCAGGCCGCGCTGGCGTCGCTGGGCGCGCCCCACCTGGCGGCCATGTTCCTCGACTCCGGCGGGTTCGCCAGCGCCTACGAAGCCGGCACCCGGATGGGCGGCGCGTTCGAGCTGAAGCAGGTGACCTGGGCGTTCCACCGCGCCCGCAGCAGCGCGAAGGTGCTCGCCGATCCCGTGCTGCGGGCCACCTTGGACTCCGAGGACCTGCGCGCGTGGTTCACCCGGATGCCGTGGCGGCGCGGCGCGACGCCGTTGCGGTTCGTCCCGGACTACGAGGACTACCTGCTGGAGCAGTGGGAGCACGGGGTGTTCGACGAGTACTGGCGCCAGCCCGGCATCTTCGCGCGCGGGTTCTACGACCGGTTCCCGGACGTCCCCAGCCTGCACATCTCCAGCTGGTACGACCCCTACATCCGCACCGCCGCCGAGAACTTCCGCGAACTGGGCCGCAAGAAGCACAGCCCCGCCTACCTCGTGCTCGGGCCGTGGACCCACGGCGCCCGCAGCGTGCGGCACGCCGGTGACGTCGACTTCGGCCCCGAAGCGCCGCTCGACGGCAACCTCGACGACGACTACGTGACGATGCGGCTGCGCTGGTTCGACGCGCACCTCACCGCCGACGGCGAGTCCCCGCCGCCGGTGCGGTACTTCCTGATGGGCGGCGGCTCCGGGCGCCGGACCGCCGACGGCCGCCTCGACCACGGCGGCCGGTGGCGCACGGCGGCGGCGTGGCCCCCGGAGACCGCCGAGGACCAGGTGTTCCACCTGTGCGCCGACGGCAGCCTCACCCGCACCCCGGCGCCGGCGGACCCCGCGTACCTGGAGTACGACTTCGACCCGGCCGACCCGGTGCCCACGCTCGGCGGCCAGGTCACCTCCGGCGAGCCGGTGATGAGCGGGGGCGCGTTCCACCAGTGCCCCGACGAACGCTTCTTCGGCGCGTCGGAACCCTTCCTGCCGCTGGAAAGCCGACCGGACGTGCTCGTGTTCCAGACCCCGCCGCTGGCGCGGGACGTCGCGGTCGCCGGGCCGGTCACCGTGCGGCTGGCGGTGTCGTCCACCGCCGCCGACACGGACTTCACGGTGAAACTGGTCGACGTCCACCCGCCCAGCGCCGACTACCCGCAGGGCTTCGCGATGAACCTCACCGACGGCATCCTGCGCTGCCGCTACCGGGACTCCTTCGCCGAACCGGCGCCGATGGTCCCCGGCGAGGTCTACGACATCACCGTCGAGGCCCCCGACACGGCGAACCTGTTCCGGGCCGGGCACCGCATCCGGCTCGACGTCAGCTCCAGCAACTTCCCCCGCTTCGACGTCAACACGAACACCGGTGCCCGCGAGGTGGGCGACCGCCGGAAGGTCGTGGCCACCAACCGGGTCCACGTCGGCGGGCGGTCGTGGCTGACGCTGCCGGTGCTGCCGCCGGACATCGATGCTTGAGCGCCTCGGCGTCAGCGCCGGAGGGTCAGTTCGTCGATCTGGTCGCCGTTCTCGGCGAGCGCGCGCACGACCATCTGCTCCGCCGTGACGTCGACCGCCACCAGCCCGTACCCGCGGTACCGGACCCGCGACCACGTCACCTTCGTTTCGGTGGCCTTCGTACTGCCCTTCTTGTACGACTTCATCGTGGCGCCGGTGGAGCCGTCCTCGTGGCCCAGGTAGCTCTCGGGCGCGTTCTTGAAGAACGCGTCGAGAGCCTGTCCCCGCCCCCGGCGGTGACGTAGGTGGTGCCGTCGGTCCGGGCGGCCACCGCGCCGCCCGGCGGGACCTTCCTGGTCCCCTTCCCGGCCTTGATCGGGTCGGTGCGCTCGTAGAGCCGGTTGTGGCCGGTGAGCACGAGGTCGACCCCGTGCTTGTCGAACAGGGGCGCCCACTTCTCCTGCGCCCCGAGCTCCGCACCGTACCGGTCGCCGGTGCTGTAGACGGAGTGGTTGAAGCAGACCACGACGAAGGCGACGGCCGGGTCGGCCCGGAACTTCCCCAGCTGCGCGTCGATCCACGCGAGCTGCCTGCCCGCGGTGTAGTCGAGCTTGGCCGGGAAGCGGTAGCAGACCTCACCGGAGTCGAGGCTGAGCAGGCCGACGTTGTGGTAGCGCCAGGAATAGATCCCGGTGGACCCGCTCCAGGCGTTGTCCGGCATGGAGAACCGCGCCTTCGCGCCGCCGTTTCCGGTGCTGCCGTGGACCTTCTCGTACTCGCGGTGGCCGAGCGAGACCATCCACGGGATCCCCGAGGCCACCGGGTCGTTCTGTGCGAAGAAGGAGTCCCATTTCCGCGCGTCGTATTCGAAGTCCTCCGAGGCGGGCTTGCCGTCGGGCTCGTGCATCGCGTAGCTCAGGTCGCCCAGGGCCAGGTGGAACGCCGGAGCGAGGTCCGCCACCCGGCTGCCGGCGGCGATCGCGTTGTAGCCGACGCCCTGGTCGCCGAACGCGGTGAACGTGAACGGGCCGCCGGCGCCGGCCGTGCGGAAGGCGGCCACCTCGCCGAGCCGGTCGGCGGTCACCGGGTCGTACCCGGCGTGCCCGAGCACGTAGTGGTACTCCGTGTCCGGGGTCAGGCCGGTCAGCCTGACGTGCAGGAAGTACTGCGTGTGCGTCGCGGGCGCGTGCGGCGGGAAGTCGTGCTCCTCCGGGCGCTGCCAGGACAGCTTGCTCTCGAGTGGACGCACTTCGGCGGCCACGGGCGGGCCGAGCGTCGCCGGTGAGGTGCCGAAGCGGAGGTAGGAGCCGGTCACCGGCCCCGGCACCTGCCAGGACACGGTGACCTGCGTGGCCGGGTCCGCCCCGAACGCCAGGTGCCGGCCGAACGGGCGCAGCTTCGCCCCGGCGGCGGCCGGCGTGGCCCGGCCGGGAAGCAGAGCGGTCCCGCCGGCCCGCAGCAGCGCGCGCCGGGAAGGGTGGGTCGTCATCGCGTGTCCTCCGGTCGGCCGCGGCGGATGGTCAGTTCGTCGACGAGGACGCTGTCTTCGGTGAGCGCACGCACCTTCAGCCGGCCGGGCGTGCCGCCGGCCGCCGGGGTGACCTCGACGTTCACCAGGCTGTAGCCCCGGAAGCGCACCCGCGACCAGGTGACCTTCTCGGAGTGGCCCCCGCCCTCCTCGTCGTCCCACCGCATCGTGACCGTCGCGTCGTGGACGTGGCCGAGGTAGGAGTCGCCCGCGTCCTCGTCGATCCAGTCGTTGATGCTCTCGCCGCCGCCCCCGGCGGTGATGTAGGTGACGCCGTCCTTCGCGGAGTTCACGGTGGTGCCGGGCGCGGCCTTCTTGGTGCCCTTGCCCGCCCTGATCGGGTCGGTGCGCTCGTAGAGGTGGTTGTGCCCGTTGAGCACCAGGTCCACCTGGTACCGGTCGAACAGCGGCGCCCACTTCTGCTGCGCGCCCAGCTCGGCGCCGTTCGCGTCGGACGTCGAGTAGGTGCACTGGTGGCAGTAGACGACGATGAACTCGATGGTCGGATCACCGCGGAACCTGGCGAGCTGACTCTCGAGCCAGGCGGTCTGCCTGCCCTCGGTGTAGTCCAGGTTGGACTGGCTGTTGTAGCAGATGTCGTTGCCGTCCAGGCTGATCAGGCCGACGTTCTGGTAGCGCCACGAGTAGATGCAGGTCGAGCCGGCCCAGGCGTTGTCCGGCATGGCGAACCGGGCGCGCATGCCGCCGTAGCCGTGGTCGTCGTACCAGCCCTCCATCTCGTGGTTGCCGATCGCGACCATCCACGGGATCCCGGCCGAGACGGGCTCGTTCTGGGCGAAGAACGAGTCCCACTTGCGGGCGTCGTACTTGTCTTCGTCCGGGTGCCCGCCTTCGCCCTCGAGCGCATAGCTCAGGTCGCCCATGGCGAGGTGGAACCGCGGGTCCAGGTCGGCGATCAGGCTGTTGGTGGCCAGCGCGTTGTAGCCGACGCCCTGGTCGCCGAAGGCGGTGAAGGAGAACTTCTCGGTGCGGCCGGCCGCCGGCGCGGTGCGGAACGTGCCCACCTCGCCGACGCGCCCGCTGGTGGTGGGGTCGTAGCCCTGGTGGCCGAGGACGTAGTGGTAGGTGGTGTTCGGCACCAGGTTGTCCAGCTTGACGTGCAGGTAGTACTGCGTGATGGCCGACGGGCTGTGCGGCGAGAAGGTGTGCGTCGCGGTCTGCCACGACAGGTCGCTCCTCAGCGCGCGCACCTCGGCGGGCACCGTCGCGCCGTAGTCACCCTCGGCGGTGCCGATGCGGAGGTAGGGCGCGGTCACCGGGGCCGGCGTCTGCCAGGAGACGACGACCTGCCGTGAGGCGTCGGCACCGTAGGCGAGGTGGCGGCCGAAGGGACGTTGCGTCGAGCCCGCGACCGTCTCGGCGCCGAGCAGGACGGTGGGCCCGATCCGGGGCGGCGGTGCCGCCTCGGCGGTTCCCGGCAGCAGGAGTCGTCCGGTGGCGAGCGCGGCACCGCCGGCGGTTGCGCGGAAGACGCCGCGCCGCGTGTGCTTCCGGACGTGGTGGTCGTACCACTCGGCGAGCCGCGGTTCCTCGGCCGGGTTCCGGCGGTGTGGGGGCATGCCTTCAAGTTAAGAAGCCTTCTTAACTATGTCAACGGGTGATCGTGGATCTTGCCCCTCGTGGCTCCGATGGCCCAACCCGTTCGGAGGATGTGCGCGGTGCCCGCCGTGGGTACAGTCGCCTTCGTCAAGATCATCCTTGACGCCGCCGCGCTGCCCGCCCCTTCGGCCTTCAGGAGCACGACGTGCGCATTTCCCCTCGGTTCGCCGCACCCGCGATACTTCTTCCGGCACTGCTCGCCGTCTCCCCCGGCAGCGCCCAGGCCGCCGCGACGGCGAAGTGGCCGGGCGATCCGGCCGTCGCGGTCGCCGACTCCGCCGGTGTCTTCGGTGAAAACCTCAGTGGACTCTCGTTCGAGAGCGCCGGCGTGCTGTGGGCGGTCAAGAACGGCCCCGGCACCCTGTACCGGCTCGTCCGCCAGGGCAGCACCTGGGCTCCGGACAGCGGCTGGGCGTCCGGGAAGCAGCTGCACTACCGGAACGGCGGCGGTGACCCGGACGCCGAAGGCGTGGTGGCCACGCCCGACGGCGTGTTCGCGGCGACCGAACGCGACAACGACGAGGACGGCAGTCTGCTCAAGGTGCTGCGGTTCGACACCGGTTCTTCGGCGAAGTCGCTGAACGCGGTCGCCGAGTGGGACCTCACCGGCGATCTGCCCGGCGTCGACGACAACGGCGGCTTCGAGGGCATCACCTGGGTCCCGGACACGTTCCTGACCGCCGGCGGCTTCCGCGACGAGCGCACGAAGGCGCGCTACGACCCGGCGGCCTACGCCGGTCACGGCACCGGCCTGTACTTCGTCGGCCTCGAGGACGAAGGGAAGATCTACGCGTACGCGCTCGACCAGGCGGGCGGCGGGTTCACCCGCGTGGCGACCATCGCGTCCGGGTTCCCGAAGGTCATGGAGCTGGAGTTCGAACCGGAGACGGGCAGCCTCTGGTCGGTCTGCGATGACACGTGCGACGGCAGGTCGGCGACGCTGAAGCTCGTCGACGGCAAGTTCACCGTGACCGCGACGTACGCGCGGCCGTCGAAGATGCCGAACTACAACAACGAAGGGTTCGCGATCGCCCCGCGCTCGACGTGCGCGGCCGGCCGCAAGGCGGTGGTGTGGGCCGACGACGCGAACGACGGCGGCCACGCCCTGCGCACGGGGACGCTGCCCTGCGGCGGAAACTGACTCCTTTCCTCTTCTGTCCGATGTGGATGTCCGAAGGGGAGGAACGGGCCGGTCACCCGGCGCCTCGGGGTCCGCCGCCGGTGGCGCGAGCGGGCATTCAGCTCGCCACGTTGCTCCGGACGCACCAATGCACCGCTTCCCGGTCTCCGGTTCGTGTGATTCGCGACGGCTTTGGGTATCTGGTCGCCATGGTTGTCAGTGCACCGGAGCGACCCACCGCGACACTCGTCGTGTCCACGCCGCGGCGGTCCAACCAGTTCGCCCACTGCGCCCCGCTGTTCGACGAGCACCGCAGGCTGGCGGCCGAGGACCCCCGGCGGACCGATCTGCGCGACCGGCTGATCACCGAGCACCTCGAGCTCGCCGAGAACATCGCCAAGCGCTTCGGCGGCCGCGGCGAGTCCTTCGACGACCTCGTGCAGGTCGCGCGGACCGGCCTGATCCACGCCGTCGACCGCTTCGACCCGGGCAAGGGCCGCGACTTCCTGTCCTTCGCCGTGCCGACGATCATGGGCGAGGTCCGCCGGCACTTCCGCGACAGCGCCTGGTCGATGCGCGTACCGCGGGGGCTCAAGGAACTGCAGCAGCACCTCGCCAAGGCGACCGGCGAGCTGGCCCACGACCTGGGCCGCTCCCCCACCCCGAGCGAGCTCGCGGCCCACCTCGACATCGACGTCGAGACCGTCCGCGAAGGACTCCTCGCCGCGGAGGCCTACAAGCCGGCGTCCCTCGACGCCCCCGTCCGCGGCGGCGAAGACGTCACGGTCGCCGACCAGCTCGCCGACCACGAATCCCCGTACAGCAAGGCCGACGACCACCTGACCCTGCAGGCCGCGATGGCGGGCCTCCCGCCCCGGGAGCGCGCGATCCTCGAGATGCGGTTCGTCGAGGAGCTCACGCAGAGCCAGATCGCCGAGCGGGTCGGCGTCTCGCAGATGCAGGTGTCCCGGCTGCTGACCAAGACGCTCGAGCAGCTGCGCCACCGCATCGTCGCCGACTAGCTTTCCCCGGCCGGGAGGATCCGGCCGCGAACCTCGCCGAAGCCGATGCGCTCGCCGTTCGCGCCCGGGGCCGTGCCGGTGATCACCACCTCGTCGCCGTCGAGGAGGAAGCTGCGCTCCTCGCCCTTGACCGTCAACGGCTCCTTGCCGCCCCAGCTCAGCTCGAGGAACGCGCCGCGCTGGTGCTTCTCCGGGCCCGAGATCGTGCCGGAGCCGTAGAGGTCGCCGGTGCGCGACGACGCGCCGTTGACCGTCAGGTGCGCCAGCATCTGCGCGGGCGACCAGTACATCTCGCGGTACGGCGGGCGGCTGACCTCCTCACCGTTCCACTCGACGACCAGCTCGACGTCCAGCCCCCACGGCCGGCTTTCCCGCAGGTACGGCAGCGGCTCCGGGTCCTGGCCGGGCAGCGGGACCCGCGCGGCCTCCAGCGCCAGGATCGGGACCACCCACGCCGAGATCGACGTCGCGAAGCTCTTGCCCAGGTTCGGCCCCAGCGGCACGTACTCCCAGGCCTGGATGTCGCGGGCGGACCAGTCGTTGAGCAGCACCGCGCCGAACACGTGCCGCGCGAAGTCGTCCGGGGCGATCGGGGTGTTCAGCGGCGTGCCCGTGCCGACGACGAACCCCAGCTCCGCCTCGATGTCCAGGCGGGTGCTCGGGCCGAACACCGGCGCCGGGTCGCCCTTGCGCTGGCCGCTCGGGCGGACGATGTCCGTGCCCGAGACCAGCACCGTCCCGGCCCGGCCGTGGTAGCCGACCGGGAGGTGCTTCCAGTTGGGCAGCAACGGTTCCGCGTCCGGCCGGAACAGCCGCCCGACGTTCGACGCGTGGTGCTCGGACGCGTAGAAGTCGACGTAGTCCGCAACCTCGATCGGCAGGTGCAGGGTGACGTCGGCGACCGCGTGCACGGCGTCGTCCGGCACCTCGCCGGCCACGAGCGAGGTCACCTGCGAGCGGACCGCCACCCAGCGGTCGTACCCCTGCGCCATGAACGGGTTCAGCGACGGCGCGGCGAAGACGTCGTCACCGAGCGCGCGGGCCAGGTCGAGCACGGAGTCCCCGACGCGGACGCCGACGCGCGGGGCGCCGCCGCCGACGGAGAACACGCCGTAGGGCAGGTTCGCGATCCCGAACGGGGACCCGGCGGGGATGTCGATCGTGGTCATGCCTCTCCTCGGGGCAGCAGGCCGAGGGCGGCCAGCTCGGTCAGGGGGTCGCTGATGCTGCACGTGCCGAACGAGGTGAACCGCGCCCGGACGTCCGGGTCGAGCTCCCGGACCGCGGCGGCGACCACGGCGCCGTCGCGCTCGGCGAGCAGGGTTTCGGCGCAGCCGGGGTCACCGGCCGCGAGCAGCAGGTTGAGGAAGCCGTGCTGCTCGAAGCCGGTCTCCGGGTCGGTGTTGCGCAGCGCGTGGTGCAGCCCGGCGGTGGCCTTGAACGGCACCCCGGCTTCGGCGGCGGCCCGGATCGCGCTGGCCAGCTCGGCTTCGCCGGGGTACAGGTCGGCGCGGACCCCGCCGGTGCGGAACTTCGCGCGGTGGCCCGTCCCGGCGAGCGCCCGCAGGAGCGGCAGGCAGCGCTCGTCACGCGGGATCTCGACGTACACGGGTGCGTTCGCGGCCGACACGGCTTCGAGGAGTTCGTCCGGTCCCATGCCTTCCGGCACCGCGATCTCCAGGGCCCGCAGGTCCACCGGCAGGGTCTCGGCGGCGGCGAGCACGCCCGGCAGCTGGGCCGGCCCGCCGGGCAGCGTCACCGCGACCGCGAGCGGGGTTTCGCGGGGCCCGAGCAGGTCCCCGAGTGCGTCGAGCGCCGGGGCGGCGAGCACCAGCGGGCCGACGAGGCCGGTGTACCAGGCCTTCTTGTACGTGTCGTGCGCCGTGAGCGCGTCCGGCAGGGGCGCCAGGCCGGGCGGGAACACCGCGGCGTCGTCGCACAGGCCGGCGAAGAGCTCGGGGATCACGCGACCGGCCCGCGTCGCGACCAGGTCCCCGCGCGGCCGGCGCCCTCGGCGGTGCGGGGCCGGGAGTGCCGCTTCGGCGGGACGGTCCCCGCGCGGCGGTGGTACGCCATGGTCGCCTCCAGACCGGTCGGCCGATTTTAGTTCATGCTTTTACTATCTTCTGGGAGAATAGTCCCCGCCCCGCGTCTCGGGAAGGGCCTCTTCCCCGCGTCAGCCGGGACGAAGGCGCCCGTCGGCTCAGCGGCGGCTGCGGGTGTCGGCCCCGGTCCGGCCGGTGATCAGCTTGCCCAGCAGCATCACCAGGATCCGCTGTTCGGTCTCGGTGAGGGCTTCGGTCCAGCCGGACTCGCGCTCGTTGTGCTCGCGGAACACCGAGACCATCTCGTCGTGCCCCGCCTCGGTCAGCGACAACCGGACCGAGCGGCCGTCGCGCTCGTCCGGCACGCGGTCGAGCAGGCCGTCCGCGACGAGCGGCTTCATCAGGTTCGACACCGCCGCCCGGCTCATCCCGGTGAGCCGCGCGGCGCTCTTCGGCTCCAGGGGCCCGGCCAGCCAGACCACGAACAGCAGCCGGAACGCCGACCACGACCGGCCGCGCGGCCGGTGCACCGCGGCCTCCAGGTCGTAGGTGACCAGGTCCGAAGCCCGGTTGAGGGTCAGCAGCACCTCGGTGGCCAGCTGGTGGCGGAAGCCGTACTCCGCCGCGAGCCGGCGGTTGGCCAGCTCGACGAACGACCAGAAGTCCAGCTCCTCGTCCATCGGAGCACCCTAACAAATAGTCAAACTCGAAACTGGTTTCGCTCGGCGGCCGGGCGGACCCACCGGCCGAGTCCTACCCGCGCGTTTGCCCGCGTGCCAACGTCTCCGACAGCGCGTGTGCTTCGCGCAGCAGCAACGAGCCCAGCTGCGGGATCCGGTCGGCGCCGAACCGGTGCGCCACGCCGGTCAGGGTGAGCGCCCACCGCGGCGATCCGGCCTGGTCGAACACCGCCGCCGCGAGCCCCCAGCTGCCCTCCACCACGAGACCGGGGTTCACCGCGTAGCCGTGCGTGCGGGTCACCGCGATGTGCCGCCGGATCTCCCCGGCGCCGTGCTGCGGCCCGTAGGTCGCGGCGAGGTCCGCCCGGCCGAGGTAGTCGTCCACCTCCCGGTCGGGCAGGTGGGCGAGGACCACCATGCCGGCCGAGACGACGCCCAGCGGGAACCGGGCTCCTTCGAACAGGACGTGGCTGCGGATCGGGAACGCGCCGTCCTCGCGGATCAGGCAGATCGTCTCCTCCCCGCGCCGCGCCGAGAAGAACGCGCTCTCCCCCGTCGCGAGGGCGAGCCGCCGGACGACGGGCAGCGCCGCCTCCGTGACGTCGTAGCGCCGGGCCGCGGCCACGCCGAGGAAGTACAGCTCCGGGCCCAGCACCCAGTGGTCGGTGTCCGGCTCCCGCTCCACCAGGCCGACGCCCTGCAGCGACGTCAGCAACCGGTGCACGGTCGGCCGGGGCAGCCCCGCTTCCCGGGCCACGGACGTCGTCGTCGCGCCCCCGGGCTCGTGGACGGCGACGGCGCGCAGCGTCCGGTGGGTCCGGCCGACGAGGTCTCCAGGTGCGTCCACTCAGTGAACACTACCCCACCCATATCGACCGTGAGACGAACAATCCGCTGGTCCAGCGCGTTCACTGGTTGACCGTGCATGTGCGGTCCAGTCTGATGTCGGCCATGGACAAGGTGATCGAGTCGGCCGCGGAGGCCATCGCCGACATCCCGGGCGGCGCCACGCTCGCGGTGGGCGGGTTCGGGATGTGCGGGGTGCCCGCCGTCCTCATCCACGCGCTGTTCGAGGCCGGGACCGCGGACCTCGAAGTGGTGTCGAACAACGCCGGGGTGGACGGCTGGGGCCTGGGCGTCCTGCTCGGCGCCGGCCGCCTGCGGCGGGTGGTCGCCTCCTACGTCGGGGAGAACAAGGAGTTCGCGCGCCAGTACCTCGGCGGCGAGCTGGAGGTCGAGCTGACCCCGCAGGGCACGCTCGCCGAACGGCTGCGCGCCGGCGGCTCCGGCATCCCCGCGTTCTTCACCGCCACCGGGGCCGGCACCCAGGTCGCCGACGGTGGCCTGCCATGGAAGTACGACGCCGCCGGGGCCGTGGAGAAGGCGAGCCCGCCGAAGCAGAAGCAGAGCTTCGACGGCAAGGAGTACGTCCTCGAGCGCGCGATCGTCGCCGACTACGGGCTGGTCCGCGCCTGGCGCGGCGACCGGCACGGGAACCTCGTCTTCAAGGACGCGGCCCGCAACTTCAACCCGCTGGCCGCCATGTCCGGGCGGGTCACGATCGCCGAGGTCGAGCAGCTGGTCGAGCCGGGCGAGCTCGACCCGAACGCCGTCCACCTGCCCGGCGCGTACGTGCACCGCGTGGTTCCGCTGACGCCGGAGCAGGCCGCGGACAAGCCGATCGAGAAGCGCACCGTGCGCACCGGAACGGAGGCCGGCTGACATGGCTTGGAACCGCAACGAAATGGCCGCCCGCGCCGCCGGCGAGCTGCGCGACGGCGACTACGTCAACCTCGGGATCGGCCTGCCGACCCTGGTGCCCAACCACGTCCCCGACGACGTCGAACTGGTCCTGCAGTCGGAGAACGGCATCCTCGGTGTCGGCCCGTACCCGGCCGAGGACGCCGTCGACCCGGACCTGATCAACGCGGGCAAGGAAACCGTCACGGTGCGCAAGGGCGCGTCGTTCTTCGACTCGGCGTTGTCCTTCGGCATGATCCGCGGCGGCAAGATCGACGCCGCCATCCTCGGCGCGATGCAGGTCTCCGCCTCGGGCGACCTGGCGAACTGGATGATCCCCGGCAAGATGGTCAAGGGCATGGGCGGCGCGATGGACCTGGTCCACGGCGCGAAGAAGGTCATCGTGCTGATGGAGCACGTCGCCCGCGACGGGTCACCCAAGATCGTCGACGAGTGCACGCTGCCCTACACCGGCCGCGGTGTCGTCCAGCGCATCATCACCGACCTGTGCGTCCTCGACGTCACGCCCGACGGGCTCGAGCTCGTCGAACTGGCCCCGGGCGTCGACGTCGAGCAGGTGCGGAAGCAGACCGAACCGCGGATCCGCGTCTCCTGAACCGGAGGGCACCGCTGCCGGTCAGAGCACGCTCCGGTGCTCCCCGCCGGTGTCGAAGTGGCGATCGAGGTACTTCTCCGGCGGCAGCGAACTGTCACGCAGCAACGAGAAGACCTCGCAGCCGGGCGCGAGGTCCTGCACCCCGGTCGCGTACCCCTGGGCGAGCCCGAGGTAGGTCACCCCGGTGTCCGCGGCATACTCCCGGGCCTCTGCCTCGGCTCGGGCCACGGCCGTGCCGAGATCGGCCGCCCGCCACAGCGTGATCCGCTCCTCGTACGGCCGCTCCTCCGTCCCGGTCCACCGGAAGACGCAGCGCACCGCGTACCACTCGTCCGTCACGACGCCATCTTCTCCGCCGGGCCGGGCGATTCGAGACTCAACCCCGGGCGGGCGTCGCGCGTGTGGACGACGGAATCCTCCAGTCGAGTGTTGATTGTCGGGTGGTTTCTGGTTTGTTCCGTTTGCCTGTGTCCCGTGTTATGTTCGATTGTCGAGCCCCGCGGTAGTGCGTCCCCCGCCCGAGGAGTCCGATGCGCCGTCTCGCCGTTCTGGTTCTCGCGCTGCTCTGCACGATCGTCGCCGGTCCGGTGCCTTCGATCGCGAACGCGGCGGTCGCGCCGAAGCCCCCGCCGCTGTCCACGCCGTGGACGTCCCAGGTGAGCCCCACCGACCCGCTGCCGGAGTACCCCCGGCCGCAGATGACGCGGCCCGACTGGCAGTCCCTCAACGGGGAGTGGGAGTTCCTCAACCCCGCCACCGGCGCGGGCGGCAGCGTCGACCGCTACGCCGCGCCGCCGCTCGGGCAGACGCTGCCCGAGCGCATCCTCGTGCCCTACCCCGTCGAGTCGGCGCTGTCGGGCATCATGCGCAACGACAACCGCGACCTGATGTTCTACCGCCGCACCTTCACCGTGCCGCAAGCCTGGGCGGGCCGGCACGTGCAGCTGCACTTCGGCGCCGTCGACTACGAAGCCACCGTGTGGGTCAACGGCGTCCAGGTCGCCTCGCACAAGGGCGGGTACGACCGCTTCGAAACCGACATCACCGCCCGGCTGACCGGCGGCGCCAACGAGATCGTCGTCCGCGTCTACGACCCGACCGACGGCCGCGGCGAGAAGCAGCCCGTCGGCAAGCAGGCCAACACGCCTTCGAACATCTTCTACACGCCGTCTTCCGGCATCTGGCAGACCGTCTGGCTCGAGCCGACCGCGCCCTCGTCGATCTACTCCGTCGACATCTACCCGAACCTGGCGAACAACACCGCCCGGGTGCGGGTGTTCGGCCGCGGGGACGTCAGCGGGTACACCGTGCTCGCCGAGTCGATGACCGGCGGCGCCGTCGTCGGCAGCGCGACCGGCGGCTTCACGGAGTTCTCGGTGCCGGTCCCGAACGCGCGGCGGTGGTCGCCCGACGACCCGTTCCTCTACGACCTGCGCGTGTCGCTGCGCAACGCCGCGGGCACGACGGTCGACCAGGTCGTCAGCTACTTCGGCATGCGCGAGGTCGGCACGAAGAACGTGAACGGCGTACTGCGGCCGACGCTCAACGGCGAATTCGTGTTCCAGATCGGCACCCTGGACCAGGGCTTCTGGCCGGACGGCCTGTACACCGCGCCGACCGACGCGGCTTTGGCCTCGGATCTGCAGAAGCACAAGGAACTCGGCTTCACCATGGTCCGCAAGCACATCAAGGTGGAACCGGCGCGCTGGTACTACTGGGCCGACCGGCTCGGATTACTGGTGTGGCAGGACATCCCGTCGACGCCGACAGCGGACTCGAACCGCACCCCGGCGCAGATCGCCGAGTTCGAGACCGAAGCGCGCGAGATCGTCGACGAGCACCGCTTCTCCCCCGCCGTCGTGACGTACGTGCCGTTCAACGAGGGCTGGGGCGAGTGGAGCCTCGACGAGACCCGGCGCGTCACGACCAGCCTGAAGAACTACGACCCGACCCGGCTGGTGAACGCCCACAGCGGGTTCAACTGCTGCGCCTCGAAGGGTGACCCCGGCACCGGCGACATCATCGACTGGCACATCTACACCGGCCCGGACGCGCCCCGGCCGTCCGGGACCCGGGTGTCGGTGCTCGGCGAGTTCGGCGGCCTCGGCCTGCGCAACCCGGGCCACGAGTACAGCCCCACCGGGAACTTCTTCGCCTACGAGCAGATGGCGAGCGCGGAGCAGCTGAACGACCGCTACACCGGCATGGTCCGGGACGCGAAACAGCTGATGACCACCAAGGGCCTCTCGGCCGTCGTCTACACCGAGATCACCGACGTCGAAGGCGAGTACAACGGCCTGCTCACCTACGACCGGCGGGTGCAGAAGGTCGACACCGCCCGCGTCCGCGCCGCGCACGCCGACCTGATCGCCGCGTCGAAGAACCTGAACGCCCCCGTGCCGCTGACGCTGGGGCACATCCGGTCGTTCGGGGTGACCACGCCCGGCTACACCGACCGGTACCTGCGGCACGCGGACTCCTTCGCCCGCACCGACGTCCTGACCACCGGCAGCGCCGACGGCCCGCGGCAGGACGCCTCGTTCCGGACCGTCGCGGGGCTCGCGGACCCGCGCTGCTTTTCGTTCGAGTCCGTCAACTTCCCCGGCCAGTACCTGCGCCACGCCGCGAGCCGGGTCCGCATCGACGGCGACACCGGCGGCACGTTCGCCGCCGACGCCACCTGGTGCAGCCGGCCGGGGCTCGCCGCCGGCGGGACGTCGTTCGAGTCGCTCGACCTCCCCGGCCGGTACCTGCGGCACTACAACGAAACCGTGTACCTGGCCCAGAGCGGTGGCCCGAACCCGTGGGACACCGCGACGAGCTTCGCCGCCGACGCGACGTGGAACGTGTCGGCGCCGGCGCTGTGGCGCAGCTCGGTGCCCCTCACCGTCAACGCGCGGCAGTCGCTGCGGGTGACGACGTGGGGCTACACCGACCGGTACCTGCGGCACGCCGGCGGCCTCGCCTACACCGAGGTGGTGACCGCCGGCAGCAGCGCGTTGCTCAAGCAGGACGCCACCTACACCGTGCGGCGCGGGCTCGCCGAATCCTCGTGCTACTCCTTCGAGTCGGTGAACTACCCCGGGCAGTTCCTGCGCCACCAGGACGGCCGCGTCCGCAACTCACCGGACAACGGCACGGCCCTGATGCGCGCGGACGCGACGTTCTGCACGCGGCCGGGCCTCGGGGGCACCGGGGTGACGTTCGAGTCGCTCAACATCCCGGGTGCTTTCCTGCGGCACTTCGACGCGCAGGTCTACATCGCCTCGGGCAGCGGCACGGGCGCCGACCGGCCCCAGACGGTGACGGCCGACAGCAGCTGGATCGTCGCGGCGCCCTGGGCCCCGTGACCCCGCCGCCCCGCCGCTGACCGTCCACACCGGACCGGTTACCGCCCGGGCTCGCCCCCGCCGTCGCCGCTGCGGAAATCGTGACCGGCACCACCCGCGGGAACCACTCGGGCCCCGCGTCCGTTCACAGTACCTACGGCACCGTAAGTTACGGTCGCGTAGGTATGGAAGGACGACCTTATGCCGGTTCCCGAAAGCACGCGCCTGTTGTTCGAGCTGGAAGGGACGGTCGAAGAGAACCTCAACCGGCACCTCGCCGCCGCCCAGGAGTGGATGCCGCACGAGTACGTCCCCTGGAGCCAAGGGCGCGACTTCGCCGAGCTCGGCGGTGAGGCGTGGGACCCCGAGCAGTCCCGGGTCACCCCGATCGCGCGGACGGCGCTGGAGGTCAACCTCCTCACCGAGGACAACCTCCCCAGCTACCACCGCGAGATCGAGCGCGCGTTCGGCCGCGACGGCGCGTGGGGCACCTGGGTCCACCGGTGGACGGCCGAAGAGGGCCGGCACGGCATCTGCATCCGCGACTACCTGCTGGTGACCCGCGCCGTCGACCCCGTCGAGCTGGAACGCATGCGGATGGAGACGATGCAGGCGGGCTACGACACCGGCGACAAGCCGCTGCTCCAGGTGTGCGCCTACGTCTCGTTCCAGGAGCTGGCCACCCGGATCTCGCACCGCAACACCGGCCGCTACACGCAGGACCCGCTGGCCGAACGGCTGCTGGCCCGGGTGTCCACGGACGAGAACCTCCACATGGTCTTCTACCGCAACCTGGTGAAGGCCTCGCTGGAGATCTCCCCCGACGCCATGATGCGCGCGATCACCGACGAGGTCGTGTCGTTCGCGATGCCGGGCGCGGTGATCCCCAGTTTCGCCAGGAAGGCGGCGCTGATCGCCAAGGCCGGCATCTACGACCTGCGGATCCACCACGACGACGTCGTCCTGCCGCTGCTGCGCTACTGGAAGGTGTTCGACCTGACCGGCCTCGGCCCGGTGGGCGAAGCCGCCCGCGACGAGCTGGCGGCCTTCCTCAAGACCCTCGACGCCCAGGCGGCCCGCTTCGAAGAACGCCGCGACGCCGCGGCCGCGCGCCGGGAAAAGCTCAAGAACGGCTGAGCGGCGCGTCAGGCGGGCGGCTCTCCGAAAGCCTTGAGCAGCAAGCGGTGCAGGGTCTCCTGTTCCCGCGGGCTCAGCTCGGAGAGCAGCTCGCCGGTGACCGCGGCCGAGACCTCCTCGACCTGCGCGACCGCGGTCCGGCCGGCCTCGGTCAGGGTGAGGACGTGCCGGCGCCGGTCCTCGGTGTCGCGTTCCCGCAGCACCCAGCCCGCGGCTTCGAGACGGTCGAGCACCTTCACCAGGTCGCTGCGGTCGAGGCCGAGCCGGTCGGCGACGCGCTGCTGGGCCAGCGGGCCGAACTCGCCGACGCAGACCAGGACGTAGTAGTCGCGCAGGGCCAGGCCGGTCCCGGCCAGCGCCTCGTCGATGCGGCCGACACCGGTGCGGTGCAGCTGCCCCATCACGTAGGTGGGCCAGCGCAGCAGCGCCCGGGGCCGGTCGGTCATGGCCACGACCCTACCGCGGAAAAGCGGGTTGGCTCAATTGTAGGAGATCCCTACAGTATGAGTCATGAACGAAACCGAGACCGCCCTCGTCACCGGCGCGAGCCGCCCTCAGGGCCTCGGGTTCGCCGTCGCCCGTGAGCTCGCCACCCGCGGCTACCACGCCGTGCTCGCCGGCCGGGACCTCGACCGGACGCGCGCGCTGGCCGCGAAGCTCGGCGCCGAAGGACTCTCCGCGGACGCGGTGCGGCTCGACGTCACGGACCCGGCGGACGTCGCGGCCTGCGCCGAGTTCGTCCGCACCACCGCCGGCCGGCTCGACGTGCTGGTCAACAACGCGGCCGCCATGCCCGACTTCGCCACGACGTCCGTGCTCGACGCGGACCTGGCCGAGGCCAGTACCGCCTACGCGGTCGACGTCCTCGGCGCTTGGGCCCTGGTCCAGGCGTGCCTGCCGCTGCTGCGAGCCGCCCCGGCCGCCCGGATCGTCGCTGTCTCCAGCGCGGCCGTCGCGCAGTTCACCGCCGCGACCCGGGGCGTCCGGTCGCCCGGGTATTCGCTGGCCAAGTACGCCCTCAACGCCCTCACCGCGTCCCTCGCCGCCGAACTGCGCGACACGGGCATCCTGGTCAACGCCGTCGACCCCGGCTCGGTCGCCACCCACCCCGAGCGCGGCGACGACGCCGACGACCGCTCACCCGCGGAGGCCGCGCTCGGCATCGTCTGGGCCGCGACCCTGCCCGCCGACGGCCCCACCGGCGGCTTCTTCCTCGACGGCCGGCCCGTGCGGTGACGTTGCCCGCCCGGGACAGGGATCGCCGGATTTTCGGGCAGCTCATCCCGGCACCCACCACGCGCTGCTAGTTTTCGTCCAGGCTTGCTTGAAAGTTCCAGGAAAGTTCGCCGGGACGTCAGAAAGGTCGCGGAGTGGGCAACCCGCTGGTCGCGGAGACCAAGGACTCGACCAAGGCGTACTCGGGTGTGTCGCTGCTGGAGTCGGCGAACGACCTGAAGTCGGCGATCGAAAGCGGCGACTGGGCCTCGGTCGCGCTCGGCGCCGTCGGCACCGCGCTGGACGCCCTGTCGATGGCGATGGACCCGTTCGGCGCGATCCTCGCCGCCGGCGTCGGCTGGTTGATCGAGCACGTCGGCCCGCTCAAGGAAGCCCTCAACGGCCTGACCGGCAACGCCGACGAGATCGCCGCCCAGTCGGAGACCTGGAAGAACATCGCCACCGAACTGGGCAGCGTCGGCGAAGACCTGACCGGCATGGTCAAGACCGACACCGCGTCGTGGACCGGGAACGGCGGAGACAGCTACCGGCAGCGCGCACAGGACACCGTGACACTGCTGGAGACCGCGCAAAAGGGCTGCGAAGGCGCCTCCAGCGGCGTCAAAACCGCCGGTGAAGTCGTCGCGGCGGTCCGCGCGCTGGTCCGCGACATCATCGCCGAACTCATCGGCCACCTGATCAGCTGGGCACTGCAGGTCGTCTTCACCCTCGGCATCGGCCTGACCTGGGTCGTGCCCCAGGTCATCAACGCGGTCGCCAAAACGGCGTCGAAGATCGCCGACCTGGTCAAGCGGCTGGTCACCGCCCTGAAAGCACTCATCCCGCTGCTCAAACGAGCCGGTGACCTGTTCTCCGACGCCGCCAAGGCACTCAAGAACATCAAACCGGGCAAGGCCGCGCCGCCGCCGAAGAGCATCGACATCAAGGGCAACCCCAAGGGCCTCGACGGGCCCAAGGGCAAGGGCGGGCCGGACGCCCCGCCGCCGAAGACCGACCCACCGCCCACGCCCAAGGGCGGGGACAGCACCACACCTTCGGGAGCGAAGGGCGACTCGACCACACCCTCCGGCGACCACACCCCGCCCCCGAAGAGCGACCCGCCACCCAAGACCGACCCGCCGGCGGACCCGCCGCCGCCGAAGGTCGAGGCGCCGCCCGGGGGCACCCCGAAGGGCGCGCCCGACGGCGGGGGCACGCCGAAGGGCGGCCCCAAGGGGGACGGCCCGCGCGACCGCGCCCTGCCGTCGGACTCGAAGACCTACTGCGGGGACCCGGTGGACATCGCCACCGGCGAGGTCGTGATGACCCAGGTCGACCTGACCCTGCCGAGCGAGGCGGGCGACCTGGAGCTGTCCCGCACCCACCTGTCGGCCTACCGCGCGGGCCGCTGGTTCGGCCGGTCCTGGGCCTCCACCCTGGACCAGCGGCTGGAGGTCGGCCCCGAGCACGTCCGGTTCCACGCCGAGGACGGCATGGTCCTCGTCTACCCGGTGCCCGCCGGCGGACCCGTGCTGCCGCTGGAAGGCCCGCGCCACCCGCTGCACCGCTCCCCCGGCGGCTACCGGCTCTCCACCGGCGAGCGTGAACTGCACTTCACCGGCAACGGCCGGATCGCGGCGCTCACGGCGATCGAGCAGAACGGCAGCCGCACCGAGATCGCCTACGCCGCGGACGGCACGCCCACCGCGCTGCGCCGCGACGACGGCGTCGAGATCCGGATCGGCACCGCCGAGGGCCGGGTGGTCGCCCTGGGCGCGCCCGACGCCGCGCCGCTGGTCCGGTTCGGCTACAACCGGCTGGGCCAGCTGACCACCGTCGCGGACTTCGCGGGCCGCCCGATGACGCTGGACTACGACTTCGAGCACCGGCTCGTCGGCTGGCAGGACCGCGCCGGCACCTGGTACCGCTACGTCTACGACGCCGCCGGCCGCTGCGTGCGCACCGTCGGGGCGAACGGCTTCTACAACGCGACGTTCGCCTACGAGCCCGGCGCCACCCGGCACACCGACGCGCTCGGCCACACCTGGACCTACCGGCTCAACGACGCCGGGCAGCTCGTCGAACGGATCGACCCGCTGGGCGGCTCCCGGCGCTACACCTGGAGCCGCTACGACCAACTGCTGTCCCAAGTGGACGAACTGGGCCGCGAAACCCGGTACGACTACCGCGACGGCGAGCTCGCCACCGTCATCCGCCCCGACGGGTCCGTGGTCCGGACGGCACCCGCGGCCGAGGGCGAGGTGCGGCTGCAGGTGGGCGACGGCGACGCCGCCGTCCACCGGGTGGTGCCCGCGGCCGACCCGTTCACCGTCCTGCCCGGTGCCGCGGGGGCGGGCGATCCGGCAGCCGCGCCCGACCCGCTCGCCGACGCACCGGCGACCGACGGGCGCCCCGGGGACCGCGACGTGTTCGGCCGGCCGCAGCTCGTGCACACCGCCTCCGGCGGCGCGGTCCGGCTGGGCTGGACGGCCGAGGGCCGCCGCGCCTGGCGGATCGGCCCGCACGGCGACCGGGAAACCTGGCTGCACGACGCGGAAGGGCAGGTCGTCGAGTACCGCGACGCGGCAGGCGGCGTGCGGCGCCGCCAGTACGGGCCGTTCGGGCTCGCCGTGGCCGACATCGACGCGGCGGGCGCGCGGACGACCTACGGCTACGACACCGAACTGCGGCTCACCGCGGTGACGAACCCGCGGGGCCTCACCTGGCGCTACACCTACGACCCGGCGGGGCGTCTGGTCGAGGAGACCGACTACGACGGCCGCCGGCTCACCTACGCCTACGACGAGGCCGGGCAGCTGCGGCGCATGACCAACGGCCTCGGCGAACCCACCGAGTTCGCCTACGACCTCCTCGGCAACGTCGTCGAACGGCGGACGGCCGAGGACGTCACCCGCTACGCCTACGACGCCCTGGGCCGGCTGGCCCTCGCCGAGAACGCCGAGTCCCGCCTGGAGATCGTCCGGGACGGGCGCGGCCGGGTGATCGCCGAGACGATCAACGGGCTCGGCGTGGCCTGGAGCTACGAAGGAACGCTCCTGCGCCGCCGCACCTCGTCCGGTGTGGACAGTGCATGGACCTTCGACGACGCGGGCCTGCCGCGCTCGCTGCGGATCGCCGGGCACGACGTCGGGTTCGAGCACGACGCGGCCGGGCGCGAGGTCGCCCGCGGCGTCGACGGGACGGTGCTGCTCCGGCGGCGGTTCGACGCGGAGGACCGGCTCGCCGAGGAGGAGATCGCCGGCGTCGGGCAGCGCACCTACGGCTACCGGCCCGACGGCAGGCTCGCCGCGGTCGGGGACACCTGGCGGCTGGAGTTCGACCCCGCGGGCCGGGTCGGCGAGGCGCGCGGACCCGGCGGGGTCGAGCGGTTCGCCCGCGACGCCGCGGGCAGTGTCACCTCGGCCGACTCGCCGTCGCTGCCGGGTCCGCGGACCTACCGCGGGAACACGCTGGTCTCGGCGGGCGGCACCCGATACACCGGCGACGCGCAGGGCCGGGTCACCGGCCGGCACCGCGGCGAGCGGTCCTGGACCTACTCGTGGGACCAGCTGGACCGGATGCGCGGCGTGCGGACCCCGGACGGCGCGCGCTGGACGTACCACTACGACCCGCTGGGCCGCCGGTTCGCCAAGCGGCGCTGGGTCACCGGCGCCGACGGCGAACCCGAGCTCGCCGCCGACACGCGGTTCCTCTGGAGCGGCTTCGATCTCGTGGAGCGCGTCGAGTCCGGCGCGGACGGATCGCGCCGGATCCTCACCTGGGAGCGCCATCCCGCCGACGGCCGCCCGGTCGTGCAGGTCGAGCGCACCGCGTCCGAGGAACGGTTCCACTGCGTGATCACCTCGCCCGCGGGCACGCCGACCGAGCTGCTGGACGCGCGGGGCGCGCTGGTCTGGCGGGACCGCAGCAGCTTCTGGGGCGCGCCGCTGCCCGGTGCCGACGGGGCGGCCGTCCCGCTGGCGTTCCCCGGGCAGCACCGCGACGAGGAAACCGGGCTGCACTACAACGTGTTCCGCTACTACGACCCGGAAACCGCGCGGTACCTCAGCCAGGACCCGCTCGGGCTCGCCGCCGCGCCCGACCCCGTCGGCTACGTCACCGAACCGCTGCTCACCGGCGACCCGCTCGGGCTCGTGGGCACGTGCGGCAAGACCGGCGGGCCCTCGAGCACGAAGCGGCCCCGCCCGGACGACTTCGACCAGCACCCGGACCTCAAGCCGCCACCGGCGAAGAAGCCCGACCTCGGCGTCGACGTGAACCGCATGACGCGCGAGGAGTGGGAGAAGTTCAAGCCCGACCTGGACCAGATGATGCGCGCCGACAAGCACTTCTTCTGGTCCGGCGGGTACAAGCAGGGCCACGGCGCGCCGGACGACCCGTACCTGGGCTCGATCGAGTTCAAGGCGAACTCGGTCGCCAAGCAGCACGGCGGCAACACCCTCGAGGGTCTCGTCGCCGACAACCACCTGAAGATGCCCGGCTGGGTCGACGACAAGATGATGAAGGACCCGGGCAAGGGGTACTGGTCGCACGGCGACCACGGCACGTCCAACCTCGACCAGAAGAACTTCGTCAAGGAGAAGTGGGACCACGCGTCGGAAACGTTCGCGAAGAACTCGACGCCGGACACCCACGTCGTCTTCCCGGACAAGCCCGGGAGGGAGACCAGCACCGGGATCCCGAACCCGAACGGCGACATCTACCCCTACCGCCGGCCCGACAACATCTTCGACAAGATCGAGTACCCGAAGCTGGAGCAGAACGGCATCAAGGTCACCGAGCACAACGCCGAGACCGGCGGGACGCGCCCGTACCAGAAGCCCTGACCGGCCAAGGCGCCTGCACGGTCAGGAGCAACAGCCCTCTGGCTGGGCAGCCGGTCCCGCTTCCGCGTCCGAAGTGCAGCAAGTCGCCGGCGTGGCGGCGCTGTCGGCACCGAAGGTCGCGGAGTCGGCCTTGACCGTGTAGACCTCCCAGGGCTCCTGCCCCGGGCCGTGCACCCACACCTTGTCCTGCACCGCGTAGCAGCAGGTGGTGTCGTCCTCGGTCAAGGTCTCGAGGCCCTCGCCCGTCAGGCGCTTGCTCGCCGCGCTGACCTGGCTGGTGGACTCGACCTCGACGCCGAGGTGGTCCATGACGGTGGCCTGGCCGGGCTCGCCCTCCAGGAGCACGAGCTTGAGCGCGGGTTCGGCGATGGCGAAGTTGGCGTAGCCGGGCCGGCGCTTGGCCGGTTCGGTACCGAACAGCTTCGAGTAGAAGTCGATCGAGCCTTCGAGGTCCCCGACCCGCAGGGCCAGCTGTACCCGTGACATCCCATCCTCCTTGAATAGATGTCTGTCTAAGTAGATTGCCCTCTGAATAGATACTTGTCAAGATAGAGGTATGTCGAAACAGCTTCCGGTCGTCGCGCTGGACGCCTGCTGCTCCCCTCTGGCCCACGAGCCGCTGAACGAAGACCAGGCCGTCGAGCTGTCGAAGCTGTTCAAGGCGATGGCCGACCCGGTCCGGCTGCGGTTGCTGTCGTTGATCGCGTCCCACGCCGGGGGCGAGGCGTGCGTGTGCGACCTGACCGACGCGTTCGACCTGACCGGCCCGACGATCTCCCACCACCTGAAGGTGCTGCGCGAGTCCGGCCTGATCACCGGTGAGCGCCGCGGGACGTGGGTGTACTACCGCATCCACCCCGAGGTGCTGGCCCGGCTGTCGGCGGTGCTGGTCCCCGGCGACGCGATCGTCCCCGCATGAGCGCCCGCGTCGTCGGCGGCCTGTCCCCTTCGGACCGGCTCCTGCCGGTGTGGATCGCGGCCGCGATGACCGCCGGGCTGCTGGCCGGCCGCTGGGTGCCCGGGCTGAACACCGCGTTGTCCGCGGTGCAGGTCGACGGGATCTCGTTGCCCATCGCCCCCGCGCGGCACCGCCCGGCTCTACCGGGTCAACCAGCGGTGCGTGTCGTGCTCCCCGACCGCCGCCGACGTCGTCATGGGCCGCGCTGTCCGGCAGTTCGCCGACGTCTCCTGCGAGGCCGCCCGGTGAACCCCGACCGCGACGCCGTCCGCGCCCGCTACGCCACTGCCGCCCGGCGAGCCCTCGCCGGGGAGGAAACCGGCCTGCGCACCGACGCCGACCGGCTCGGTACCGCCCACTACGCCGGCGAGGAGATCCCGGCGGAGGTGGCCGCGACCAGCCTCGGGTGCGGCAACCCGCTGGCCGTCGCCGACCTGCGCCCCGGTGAGACCGTGCTCGACCTCGGTTCCGGCGGCGGCCTCGACGTCCTGCTCTCCGCCCGCCGCGTCGGCCCCACCGGGCGCGCCATCGGCCTCGACATGACCGACGACATGCTCGTCCTCGCCCGCCGGCACGCCGAGCGGGCCGGCGTGCGCAACGCCGAGTTCGTCAAGGGCACGATCGAGGACGTCCCGCTGCCGGACGCCTCGGCCGACGTCGTCATCTCCGACTGCGTCATCGCGCTCTCGTCCGACAAGCCCGCCGTGTTCGCGGAGATCGCCCGTGTGCTGCGCCCCGGCGGCCGCCTCGGCATCACCGACATCCTGGCCGACGACACCCTGACCGACGCCGAAGGCGCGGTCCGCACCGGCGCGGTCGAATGCCTCGGCGGCGCGCTCACCGCCGGCCGCTACCGGGAACTCCTGCGCGATGCCGGGTTCGTCGGCGTGGACGTGCGCGTCACCCACGAAGCGGGCGACCGGCTCCATTCGGCGATCATCCGCGCCACCCGGCCCTGATCGGGCGGGCACGCGGGTGGCGGGGCTGTCGGATCCGGCGCCGTGGTCCTAGCGTGGAGGGTACCGGGACCGCACTGCCGCTCGCCCGAGGAGAGACGATGCTGGGCACGCTCGACTTCGAGGTCGCCTCGCAGCCGCGCTACACACTGGTCACCGTGACCGGGGGGCTGCACCTGGGCAGCTACCGGCGCCTGCGCGACGGTCTCCTGGAGGTCGCGGCGGACGAGCCGGAAGCCGTGATCGCCGGTATCGACGGCCTCGACCTCGACGCCGTCGCGCCGGTGGGTGTGTTCGGGCTGGTCGCCCGGCGGCTCGGGACCTGGCCGGGGATCCCGTTCGCGCTGGCCGGCACCGCGAGCCGGACCCAGGCGCTGCGCGAAAACGGGATCCACCGCCAGGTCGCGATCGGCGAGGACGTCGGCAGTGCCGAACGCGCGCTGTGCAAACCTTCGCGGCGGCAGGCCGAACTGGTCCTCCCCCGCGGTCCCGAAGCGTCCGCGATGGCGCGGGCGGCCGTGCGCGAGGCCTGCGCGCAGTGGGAAGTCCCGCAGTTCGTCTACGACGGCATCCTCGTCGCCGGCGAGCTCGCGACCAACGCGGCCCAGCACACCACCTCCACGGCCACGCTGCGGCTGGACCTGCGGCGCGGACGGCTGACCATCGCGGTCCTCGACGACGATCCCCGCCCGGCCGTGCTGCTCCCCCGGCCGCGACCGGGCGCCGCCGGCCTGGGCTTGCACATCGTGGCGCGCTCGGCGGAAAAGTGGGGCTGCAGCTCCCGGTGGTCCGGCGGCAAGGTCGTCTGGGCCGTCCTCACCAGCGAGCGGCGCTGCGGCGAGCCGGGCTGAGCCGGTCGCGGCAGCGCGGCCGATGCGTCCGGGCGACCCGCACCGGCCACCCTTGCCACCGGGTGTGCCACGTTGCAAACTGGGCGGGCCCGTTGTCGTGCGTTCCCCGATCCGTCCCCGCCCCGGAGGTCAAGGGTGACCGACTTCGATCGACGTGCCGTGCTGCGCAGCCTCACCGCGCTGGGGGTGACCGGCGTGACGGCGAGCCTGTTCGCCGGGACCGCCGAAGCGGCCGCCCCGAGCCCCCTGGACCTGAAGTTCACCGTCGAAGAGCAGTTCCGGCCGTTCGACCTGATCGCGCCGAAGTTCGTCCAGGTCGACACGAGGGCCCGGCCCGGCACGCTCGTCAAGACCGGTGTGCGGCCGAAGGCGCCCTACGGGACGGTGACCGTCGAGGTGCCGGAGGAAAGCGCTTTCGTCGTCGCCGGGCTGGCCGGGGACGAGGTCTCGGTGCTCGGCACCTACGACGCCGCCGCGGGACAGGCGGGCATCGAGATCACCACGCCGGCCGGCACCACGGTGGTCAAGACCGCGCCGGCGGCCCTGCGGGCGCCGTTCGGGTTCGCCGTGGTGGTCAACGAAAACGCGGTCACGGTGCTGGCCGGCACCGGATCGGGCTGGCGGCCGCTGCTGACCGAGCGCGACCGGGTCCGCGCCCTGATCGACCTCCGCGATCCCGCCGTGCTGGGCAAGCTCGGGTACGCCTACGGCAGCCGCGGCCCGGCGCGGCTGGGCCGGGTGCGGGCCGGCTACTTCGGCCAGGCCGGCGTCCGCGACCCCCACGTCGTCCAGTACGCCGACGGCCGGCCGTACATCCGCGACGGCAAGCTCTACCTGACCATGACCAACGCCGGGCTCGGCTTCTTCCAGCAGGCGCACTGGGCGGTGTGGACGCTCGACCTCGCCGACCCGTCGAAGCTGGAGCAGGTGGCCGCCCTGTTCTTCACCCGCGACGGCGTCGTGCTCGGCGACCACGCGGGCCAGATCGTCCGCGACGACGAGCACGACCGCTTCATCCTGCTCATGAGCTCCTGGGGCGACTTCGCCTTCACCGGCGTCCACGTGCGCCACACCACGACCCGCGCCGACGTGCTGTCGGGCGTGCACGTCCTGCCCACCGCCCGGCTTCCGCTGCCCACGACGGTGAGTTCGTGGGACCCGGCGCTGACGAAGATCGACGGCCGCTGGCACATCGGGTTCGTCGAAAGCCCGGCGCAGCAACCCGCGTTCCTGTTCCACCCCGCGCTGGCGGCCGCTCCCCGCGGCGCCGACTACGACCACGGCCTGACGCTGCTGGGCGCGGACCTGTCGGTCAGCCAGACCGAAGGCACCATCCTGCAACGGGTGGGCGGCCGGTGGTACCTGTTCGCCAGCGACGGCAACGCGCGCGAGTACCCGGTCTACGACCTGCGGCTGCGCAAGCTGGGCACGCTGAACGCACCGTACGGCACCAACATCCCGCACCCGATGCTGGTGCGGATCGGCGGCCGCTGGTGGCTCCCCACCTTCGACGGCACCCAGTACGCCGAAGACGTCCTCGGCTACGGCGGTCACGGCGACTTCATCCTGATGCGGGCGTGAATCCGCGGCCCGGCGCCTCCAGACCCGGCTCAGCGTCGTCGGGGGTGCCGCCGGAGCCGATCTCCACGCACCCGGTGTACCTGCTGCCGGGCGGTCCTCACGCTCCCGTGACCACCCCGGTCAGCGCAGCCGCCGCCAGGCTTCGCGGCGCCTGCGCTGGGCCTCCGGGTCCGCCACCGGCGCCGCCGACAGCAGCCGCTGCGTGTACGGGTGGGCCGGTGCCGTGAGCACCTCCTTCGTCGGGCCCTGCTCGACGACGTGCCCGCGGTGCATCACCGCCACCCGGTCGGCCAGCTGCTCGATCACCGCCAGGTCGTGGCTGATGAACAGGCACGCGAACCCGAACTCGTGGCGCAGGTCGCGGAGCAGGTCGAGGATCTTCGCCTGGATGGTGACGTCGAGCGCGCTCGTCGGCTCGTCGGCCACCAGCAGGTCCGGACGCAGCGCCAGGGCCCGCGCGATGCACACACGCTGACGCTGGCCCCCCGACAACTCGTGGGGGTACCGCCCGGCCAGCGACGGCGAGAGCTGAACCGCCGACAGCAGCTCCGCCACCCGACCGTCCACTTCGGACGGACGGACGGCCTTGTGCAGCCGCAGCGGGGTCGCGACGCTCTCCCCCACCGTCGTCCGCGGGTTGAGCGAGGACAGCGGGTCCTGGAACACGACACCGACCCGGCGCCGCAACGCCTTCGCCGCCCGGCCGCGCACGCGGGTGATGTCCGTGTCTCCGATGTGGACGGACCCCGCCGTGGGCGCGAGCAGCCCGGTGACGGCGCGGGCGACGGTGCTCTTGCCCGACCCGGACTCCCCGACGAGCCCGAGCACCTCCCCCGCGTCGACGTGCAGGTTGACCCCGTCGGCGGCGCGGACGGCGATCGCGCGGAACCGGCCGCGGTAGGTCACCGACATCTCCGCCACGCGCAGCAGCGGCGCCTCGGCGGGAACGTCCGGGACCGACGCCGAGGCGGGGTGCTCCGCGGCCGCGACGTGGGCCGGGCCCACCTCGATGTCCGCGGACAGCGCCCGTTCGAGGCCCGTGTTCGCCGTGCCGGACAGTGAGACGACCGAGCCGAGCAGCTGTCGCGTGTAGTCCTCGGCGGGCGCGGAGAAGATCTCGCCGGCCGTGCCCTGCTCGACGACGAGCCCGTCGTGCATCACCACCACGCGGTCGGCCAGGTCGGCGACCACGCCCATGTCGTGCGTGATCAGCAGGACCGCCGTGCCCAGCCGCGAGCGCAGGTCTCGCAGCAGCTCGAGGATCTCCGCCTGCACGGTGACGTCCAGGGCCGTGGTCGGCTCGTCGGCGATCAGCAGCTTCGGCTCGTTCGCCACCGCCATCGCGATCACGACGCGCTGCAGCTGCCCGCCGGACAGCTCGTGCGGGTAGGACCGGAGGCGCTCGCGGGGCGTGGGCAGCCCGACCAGGCCGAGCAGCTCGACGGCGCGGTCCCGGGCCGCGGCGGCCGACAGCTCCCGGTGTGTCCGGATCGCTTCGACGAGCTGGTCGCCGACGGTGAACACCGGGTTCAGCGCGCTCATCGGCTCCTGGAACACCATGCCGACCTCGCCGCCGCGGACCGCGCGCAGCTCGGCCGGGGTCATCGCGTAGAGGTCCCGCCCGGCCAGCTCCGCGCGCCCGGTCACCTTCGCCGTGGGCGGGAGCAGGCCGAGCAGGGACATCGCGGTGACTGTCTTGCCGGAGCCGGACTCCCCGACCACCGCGACGACTTCGCCCGCGCGGACCTCGTAGCCGACCCCGCGGACGGCTTCGACGTCCCCGAACGAGACCGCGACGTCGTGCAGCCGCAGGAGCCCGGCTCCGGTCACTGGACGATCCCGAACTTGCGGTAGTCGACGTAGGCCGGGAACCGGCCGATCTGGACGTCGCCCACGGCCGACCCGTGCAGGAACGAGTTGCGGGTGTAGATCAGCGGCACGACGGGCGAGTCGGCGAGGATCTTCTTGTCCAGCGCCGCCCACTTCTTGCCGGCCTCGGCCGGGTCGACGGTGGCCTGCGCCTCCGCGATCAGCTTGTCGACGTCGGGGTTGTTGTAGCGGGATTCGTTGTACCCGCCGTTGCCGATCTCGGTCGACTGGAACAGCGGCTGGATGTTCGCGTTGGCCGACGGGATGTCCGGCTGCCACGAGGTGAGCGTCAGGTCGTAGTCCGACAGGCCCTTGGTGTCCACTTCGGACGTGTAGGTGTCCTCGTCGAGCGGCTTGATGGTGACCTTGATGTTCGCCCGCGCCAGGGCGGCCTGGATCGCCGCGGCCTTCTCCGGGTAGCCGTTCTCGTTGTGCGTGGCCAGGACCAGCCCGTCGAGGCCGTTCGGGAAGCCCGCCTCGGCCAGCAGCTGCTTGGCCTTCGCCGGGTCACCCGACGGCGGCGCCGGGTAGAGGTCGTACTGCTCGCGGCCCTGCAGGCCGGGGGTGATCAGCGTCGTGGCGACGTCGCCGGCGAGCTGGGCGCTGCCCGCGCTCGCGACCTGGTAGGCGGCCTTGTCCACGGCGTACTGGAACGCCTGGCGCACCTCGGGGTTGGTCAGGGTGCCGCGCTGGGTGTTGAGCGAAAGATACGCCAGCGCACCGGATTCCGACGTCACGAGCCGCGCCTTCGCCGACGCGTTGCCCTGGATCTGGGCCAGCTGGGCGGGCGAGGCGAACGACATCCCGAAGGCGTTGCGGTCCTTGCCGGTGTCGTCGATCAGCCGCTTGGAGATGACGCTGGTGTCCTGGCCGAGCTCGAAGTCGATGGTGTCGGCGTACGCCTTGCGCGTGGTGTCCTCGTCCCGGCTCCAGTTCGGGTTGCGGACCAGCTTCGCGGACTTGCCGCGCTCGTAGCTCTGCAGCTGGTACGGACCCGAGGCGACCGGGTGGTCGTTGTAGTTCGCCTCGGCGCCCTTGCCCTTGGGCACCGGCGAGAACGCGGGCGTGCTCGCGACCCAGTTCCAGTCACCGTAGGGACGCGCGAGGTGGAAGACGATCGTCTTCGCGTCGGGCGTCTGGATGGTGTCGAGCTCCTTGCCGCCGTCGAACGGGCCCTTGTACGCCAGGCCCGGCGAGAGCAGGTCCTTGTGGTAGGCCAGGCCGCCGGAGAACGCGGGCGCGAACGAGCGCTCCAGGCCCCACTTGACGTCCTCGCTCTTGATCGGCGTGCCGTCGGCGTACTTGAGGTTGTCCTTGAGGGTGAACGTCCAGGTCTTGCCGCCGTCGCTCGGCCGGCCGGTGTCGGTGGCCAGGTCGGGCACGATCGTGGTGTCCTTGCCCGGCGCGACGTCCCACGACGTCAGCCGCCGGTGGATCAGCCCGAGCGTGGTGACGACGAGGTTGGAGCTCTTCGCCGGGTCCCAGGTGATCGACGGCGCGTCGTTGAGCAGGACGAGGTTCCCGCCCGGCTTGACGGTGCCGCCCTGGGAGGCCGGTGTGTCGTTGGCGCCGCACGCCGTCAGCAGCATGACGGCGGCCGTCACCCCCGCGGCAAGCCAGTGTCCCCGTTTCATCGTTACCCCTTCAGACGAGGCGGGCTCGCGGATCGAGCGCGCCGTAGCAGAGATCGACCAGGAAGTTCAGGACCGTGACCAGCAGCGCGGAGAACAGCGTCACGCCGAGGAGCACCGGCAGGTTGAGCGACGAGATCGCGTCGACGAGCAGCCGGCCGACCCCGGCCATGCCGAAGATCCGTTCGGTGATCACCGTCCCGGCCAGCAGCGAGCCGAGGTCGACGCCGAACACGGTGACCACCGGCAGCAGCACGTTGCGCAGCGCGTGCCGCCCCACCACCTTGCGCTCGGTGAGGCCTTTCGCCCACGCGGTGCGGATGTAGTCCTCGCCGAGGGTTTCGAGCATCTGGCCGCGGGTGAGCCGGGCGTAGATCGCCGCGTGCAGGAACGCCAGCACGAACCACGGCAGCACGAGGTGCCACGCCCACTGCGCGGGATCCTCGGTCAGCGGCACGTACCCGTTCTTCGGGACGACGTCGAGGGCGAACGCGAAGATCGTGATCCCGATCATCCCGGCCAGGTAGGCAGGCATGGACACGCCGGCCATCGCGGCGGCCATCGTGACCCGGTCGACGGCCGTGCCGCGGCGCAGCGCGGAAAGCACGCCGAGCCCGACGCCGGCGACGATCCAGATCGCGGCCGCGCCGAGCGCGACCGAGAAGCTGACCCCGACCCGGCTGCCGATCTCGCCGAGGACGTCGACGTTGTTCTGGAAGTCGTAGCCGAAGCACGGTGCGGTGCAGTGGATCGCGGCGGCACCGGTGCCGAACGTGCGGCCGCCGAAGATCCCGCCGAGGAAGTCGAGGAACTGCTGGTACCACGGCACGTCGTAGCCCATGAACTCCCGCGCCAGCGCGAGGCTCTCCGGCGAGCACGGGCGGCCGCACGCCATCCGCGCCGGGTCGGCGGGCAGGACGTAGAACACCACGAACGTCACGAAGGCGACGACGAGCAGGACCAGCAGCATCCCGGCGAAGCGGGTCGCGGCGAAGCGGGCGGTGCGCATCAGGCAGCACCCCCGGACCGCGGGTCGAGGGTGTCGCGGATCGCGTCACCGACGACGTTGAAGGCCAGGGTGACCAGGAACAGCAGCAGCCCGGGGAAGACCAGGTACATCGGGTCGGTCTCGAAGAAGTCGATGGCCGCGCTGATCGTGCGGCCCCAGCTCGGGGTGGGCGGCAGCACGCCGACGCCGAGGAACGACAGGGCCGCTTCGCTGCCGATCATCGACGGGATGGACAGGCTGGCGACGACGATGATCGGCGCCCACAGGTTGGGCAGCAGCTCCTTCGTGAACACGTGCCACGGCCCGCCGCCGACGGCCCGCGCCGCCGCGACGAAGTCGCGCTTGGCCAGCGTCAGGGCCTGGGCCCGGACGATGCGGGCGATGCGCGGCCAGCCGAAGAGCCCGAGGACGACGATCAGCGTGATCTGCCGCGGGAAGTCCACCGGCAGGACCGCGCCGAGCGCGATCATGAAGATCAGGTAGGGGAAGCCGAGGATGACGTCGGCGGTCCAGGTGACCACCCGGTCCCACCAGCCGCCGAGGTAGCCGGCGCTCACCCCGACCACGACGCCGAGCGCGGTGGCCAGCACGGTGGCGCCCAGCCCGACCAGCAGCGACGTCCGGGCGCCGTGCGCGACGAGCGCGAAGAGGTCGACGCCGGTCAGGGGCTCGACGCCGAACCAGTGCGCGCCGCTCACCCCGCCGAGCGTGCCCGCGGGCAGCCCGGTCGGGCCGAGCGTCGCGATGTCCGGCGTGAGGCTCTGCCCCTCGGCCAGGACGACCAGGTCGGCACCGGCGGCGAGCAGCACGATCAGGACGGCCAGCAGCGCGCAGGTGGACGTCCACCGCCCGGACCGGACGGCGCGCCACACGGCGGCGGGCAGGGAGCGCGCGGCGAGTGGCGAGAGGGAGGGGGCGGACACAGCACCTCAAGGTTCAGCCGATCGAGTGATGATCGGACCTTAAGGAGTTTTTCCCGTGATCGATCCACCGTCTCATCATGTGGACGGCAAGTAACGCGCAGGAGTGACCTTATGTCCGGTTGATCTCGGTTTTCGGCCAGGATGCGGACGCGTCAGGCGGGCACCCCCGACTGTCCGGCCGCGCTCCCCCGGAACCGCGTCAGGCGCAGGCTGTTCGAGACCACCAGGCAGCTCGACATCGCCATCGCCGCGCCCGCGATCATCGGGTTCAGCAGGCCCGCCGCGGCCAGCGGCAGCGCCGCCACGTTGTACGCCAGTGCCCAGAACAGGTTCGCCTTGATCGTCGCCAGGGTGCGGCGGCTCAGCCGGATCGCGTCCACCGCCGCGAGCAGGTCGCCGCGGACCAGGGTGAGGTCGCTCGCCTCGATCGCCGCGTCCGTGCCCGTGCCGATCGCCAGGCCCAGGTCCGCCGTCGCCAGCGCCGCCGCGTCGTTGACGCCGTCGCCGATCATCGCGACGACGCGGCCCTGGGCCTGCATCCCTTGGATCACTTCGACTTTCTGCTCCGGGGACACGCCGGCGATCACGTCGGTGATCCCGGCTTCGCGGGCGATCGCGCGCGCCACGGTGTCGTTGTCCCCGGTCAGCAGCACCGGGTTCAAGCCGAGCCGGCGCAGCTGGAACACCGCGGGCGCCGACGTCGGCTTGACGCTGTCCGCGACCACCAGCACCGCGTGCGCCAGCCCGTCCCAGGCGAGGATCACCGCCGTGTTCCCCTCCTGCTCGGCCCGTTCCTTCGCGCGCAGCAACGACTGCGGCAGCCGGACGTTCAGCCGCCGCAGCAGTTCGGGACGGCCGATGACGACGCGGTGGCCCTCGACGCGGCCGAGCACGCCGAACCCGGCCACCGTGCGGAACTCCCGCACCTGGCCCACCCAGCCGAACCGCTGGACGGCCGCGGCGGTGACGGCGACCGCGATCGGGTGCTCGGACGCGTTTTCCAGCGCCCCGGCCAGCTGGAGCGCGAGGTCGCGCGGGGTGCCGTCGTCGGTCCGGATCGCGGCCAGGCTCATCTTGCCCGTGGTCACCGTGCCGGTCTTGTCGAGCACGACGGTGTCGACCCGCCGGGTCGACTCCAGCATCTCCGGGCCTTTCACCAGCACGCCGAGCTGGGCACCGCGGCCGGTACCGACGAGCAGCGCGGTCGGCGTCGCCAAGCCCAGGGCGCACGGGCAGGCGATGATCAGCACGGCGACCGCGGCGGTGAACGCGGCCGCGGTCCCCGCGCCGGACACGAGCCAGAACACCAAGGTGGCCGAGGAAAGCGCCATCACCACCGGCACGAACACCGCCGAGACGCGGTCGGCGAGCCGCTGCACGTCCGCCTTGCCGCTCTGGGCCCGCTCCACCATGGCGGCGATCCGCGCCAGCCGGGTGTCGGCGCCGACGCGGGTGGCGCGCACGAGCAGCCGGCCGCTCATGGTCACCGTCGCGCCGACGACCTCGGCGCCCACCGTCACCTCGACGGGCACCGCTTCCCCGGTGACGAGGCTCAGGTCGACGGCCGACGTGCCGTCTTCGACCACGCCGTCCGTGGCGATCTTCTCGCCGGGGCGCACGACGAACCGGTCGCCGACGCGCAGTCCGTCGATCGGGATGCGTTCTTCGCGGCCGTCGCGCAGCACGGAGACGGACTTCGCGCCGAGGTCGAGCAACGCCCGCAAGGCGGCTCCGGCGCGTCGCCGCGACCGGGCTTCGAAGAACCGGCCGGCCAGGATGAACAGCGTGACGCCGGTGGCGACCTCGAAGTAGATCCCGTCGACGTCGTGGTCGGCGGCGAGGGTGAAGGCGAACTCGTGCCGCATCCCGATTTCACCCGCGCCGCCGAACAGCAGCGCGTACAGCGACCAGAGGCAGGCCGCGGCGACCCCGATCGAGACGAGGGTGTCCATCGTCGCCGTCCGGTGTTTCAGGTTCGCCCACGCCGCGCGGTGCAGCGGCCCCGCGCCCCACACCACGACCGGCGTGGCCAGCACCAGCGACACCCATTGCCAGGCCGGGAACTGCAGCACGGGCACCATCGCGAGCGCGATGACCGGCACCGTGAGGACGGCGGACCCGAGCAGCCGCCGCCGCACGGGATCGGCGACCGGTTCCGGCCGTTCCGGCGCCGGTGGCCGGGCGGTGTAGCCGGCGCTTTCGACCGCCGCGACGATGTCCTCGACCGTGAGCGACGCCGGGACCGAGACGGCGGCTTTCCCGGTGGCGTAGTTGACGGTTGCGCGGACGCCGTCGACGCGGTTGAGCTTGCGTTCGATCCGCGCGGCGCACGAGCCGCACGTCATGCCGCCGACCACCAGCTCCACCTCACGCGCGGGCCGCGGCGCGGCGATGGGCGCGGTGACCGGGTCGCGCAGGTACCCGCTGGTCATCGGACGAGCTGGTAGCCCGCGACCCGGACCGCGTTCTCGACGTGCTCGAGAACCAGGGCCGATTCACTGGTGACGACGACCCGGCCGGCCGGCACGTCGACGTCGACCGCCCGGACGCCGGGCAGCTCGCCGAGTTCTTCGCGGACCGAAGCCGCGCAGTGGCCGCAGGTCATCCCCGTCACAGCGTAAGTACTCTGAGTCATCGTCTCGCCTTCCGGCCGTGGCCTTCCCGAGATCGGGCAGTGGCCTTGCCGTAACAAGGTCGGCCGGCGGGCCCGGATGGTTCCCGGCGGATTCCGGGCAAGATCATCTTCAACCGTTCTCGCCCCGGAGCCGTATCAGCGGGTGTGAGGCCACTTCGTGCGGATGATGACGAGATCACGCGCTGGGCCCGGCTCGCCGGCCGCGGCGACCAGGTCGCTCTGGAACACTTCGTGCGCGCCACGCAGCCGCACGTCCGGCGGTTCGTGGCGAGCCTCGGCGACGCGCAGACCGCGGACGACCTCGTCCAGGAGACCTACCTGCGGGCGCTGGGGTCGTTGAGCCGGTTCAAGGGTGACTCGTCGGCGCGCACGTGGCTGCTCTCGATCGCCCGCCGCGCCGTCGCCGACCACATCCGCGCCGCCCGCTGCCGCCCGCGGTCGGTGTCCGCGGCCGACTGGCAGACGCTCTCCGCGCGCGACGAGCCGGCGACGCGGTCGCTGCTGGAGGAGCAGGTGGTCCTGGACCAGCTGGTCGGGGCGCTGGATCCGGAGCGGCGGGACGCGTTCGTGCTGACCCAGGCCCTCGGGTTGTCGTACGCGGACGCCGCCGAGGTGTGCGGGTGCCCGGTCGGCACGATCCGCTCGCGGGTCGCCCGTGCCCGCGACGACCTGCTCGCGGCGATGGCCGACGCACCTGGGCGCCGGCGCACCGCCGTCGGCTGATCCGCTGGAACCAAGCCGGGCACATGAGCGACTATCTACGCGTGGACTGCGCACTTTTCCGGGAATCGCTCTCGGCCGCGATGGACGGCGAGACCGGCCCGCTGCCCGAAGCCGAGGTGGACCGCCACCTGCAGGGCTGCGGCGCGTGCCAGGCCTGGCAGGACCAGGCCCGGCGGCTGCGCCGCTCGATGGTGCGCCAGGCCCCCGAGGTCCCCGACCTCACGGCCGCGATCCTCGCGACGGCGCCGCTGCCGTCCCGGGAGAAGTGGGGGGCGCGGGTCGCGCTGGCCCTGGTCGGGCTCGTCCAGTCCGGACTCGGGTTCGCCGAGTTCCTCCTGCCCGCGGACGCCCACGCCGCGCACTCCGGCGCGGTCCACCTGAGCAACGAAAGCGCGGCCTGGAACCTCGCACTGGGCATCGGGCTGCTGTGGGCGGCGCTGCGCCCCCGGACCGCCGGAGCGCAGTTGCCGCTGTTCGCCGGCTTCACGCTCGTGCTCGGGGTGACGTCCGTGATCGACGCGTCCGGCGGCCAGGTCGGCCCGGGCCGCCTGCTGACGCACGGGCTGCTGCTGGTCGGCCTGGTGCTGCTGGTGGTGGTCCACCGCGAACACCGGCGCCGCCCGGCACCGGCACCGCTGACCGCCGACGCCCTCGGCACGGACGACGAGGTGCGGCTCGCGGAGCACGCTGCGCCCGCACCGCTCGTGCCGGTCCGCAGCCGGTTCCCGCGACGGCCGGCCAGCCGCCACCGCGCAGCTTGAGAGCGGACTCCCGGACCCGACGCGCCTGCGCCAGCCAGCGGCCGATTCTGCCAAGACCGGCCAGCCAGCACCGCGCGGCTTGAGAGCAGATTTGGGGACAGCCCGCCTGCACCACCCCGCATCCGACGCTCGCTAAAGCTGGCCAGACGCCGGAGAACAGTCTCCCGGAACCCCAACGCGCCCGCACCAGCCAGCAGCCGACTCTCGCCAAGGCCGGTAACCGCCACCACGCAGTCTGAGAGCACACCCCCGAAACACGAAACTGCCTGCACGCCCCGCCCCGGTCAGCACCCCGCTTCCCCGCGCCGGGGCTGCTCAGCCAAACAGGCCAGGCGACGAACCGCCCGGCCAGCGGCCAGCTACCGCCCCCGGCGCAACCGCAGGGCAACCACGACCGCGGCGACCACAACCACCACGGCGACCAGGATCCACACCCACGCCGGCACACCGCCGCCGTCGCTGAGCGGGGCCGCGGCGAGCGGTGTGGCCGAGGTCGCCGCCGGAGCGGACGGCGAAACCGGGCTCGCCGTCGTCGGCACGGAGGCCGGCGCCGTGAGGGTGAAGTGGACCTCGCCGGTCACCTTGTCGCCGTCGTCCGAGATGACCTTGTAGGTCAGCGTGTACGCGCCCGCCGGGCCGGCCGGGAGGACCGCCGCCGTGATCACCGCGTCCGTCACCGACGAGGCGGAGACCGTCCACTTCGCACTGTCCGGGCCGGTCACCGCGATCGGGTCCGGTTGCAGCGTCACGGGTTCTTCGAAGGTGAGCTCGACCTTGCGGGGCGGGGCCGCCAGGCTGGCGCCGTCCGCGGGTGAGCTCGACTTCAGGGCGGTGTGCGCGGACGCCGGCCCGGCGAAGGCCAGCAGGCCGGTGAGCGCGAGCAGCGACGCGGCGAAGAGCCGGGCGATCTTCATGCGGTTCCCTCGGTCCGGTGGGCAGGAGAGATCACTCTAGTGTCGTCCGGGGCGGCGGGACCTGCGCCATGAGAGCCCAGCCCGTCCAGCCTCGGCCGCGATGCAGTGAATGACCCATTCACCTCGTCCGACGACATGAATGAGTCATTCATGTCGTCGGACCAGCCACCGCCACCGCGACCCTCTTCCTCGCGCCGGCCCGAGCTCACAGCATCGCGAGCAGCATCACGGTGGTGCCGAGGCCCATCAGGGCGTCGGCACCCCACCCGGCCGTCCGGACCGGCGGTGCGGCGGCGCGCGCCCCGTCGATCGCCCGCGCGAGGAACGCGACCCCGGCCAGGCAGAACGCGATCGCGAGCACCAGCGCGACGACCACGACGTCGGCCGGCACCCCGCCCCCGGCCGCCGGCAGCGGCATGGACATCCCCTCCATGCCCGGCATGTCCGTCGTCGACACCGCTCCGCTGCCCACCATGGCACGGGGCATGGCGAACACCATCCACGCCATCGCGGCCATCATCACGGCGTGGAACCCGGGCTGCCACCGGCCGTCGTGGCCGCCGTGCGCGGCACCCCGCGCGGTGGCCACGGCGAACCACACCGCGGCGAACCCGAACAGCGCCAGCTGCGGCAACCGGGCGAAGGCCATCGTGGCCGGCCACGCCATCGCCACCATGGCCGCGCACATCGCCGCGTGCAGCACGTCACCGAACCGGCTCGTCACCGGCCCCCGCCGGAAACACCGGTAGAGGCAGAAGAGCCCGATCCCGGCGAACACGATCGTCAGGATCCACCGCAGCCCGGTCGCTTCGATCACGACGCCACCTCCTGACGGCGGACCCCGGCGATCAGGTCCACGACGAGGAAACCCAGCAGGGACAAGCCGAACACCGGCAGGAAGTAGCCGACCACCGCGGTCACCACGAGCACGGGTGCGAGCACCCGGCCCGGGATCCGCCGCCAGGTTCCGCGTGCCGGCGGCCGTCCGGCGCGCGCGTCACCGCGGGTGGGGCGGCGCAGCCACCACATCCGGTACCCCCAGCCGATCACCGCGATCAGCCCGAGCGCCAGCACCGTGAGCAGGATCTGGTTGGCGACGCCGAACAGCAGGCCCATGTGCGCGTCGATCCCCCACCGCGCCAGCTTCGCCGCCGGCGAGTAGTCCGCGAACGGCAGCGTGTCGGTGATCCGCCCGGTCGCCGGGTCGACGGCCATCGAGTCCGCCTTCGTCGGCCAGTCGCGGCCGACCTGCTGGACGACATAGGCCTTTCCCGGCGCGGACGGCGGGCGGATCTCCACCGGGTCCGCCAGCCCGGCCGCCAGCGTCGCCGCGCGCACCGCGTCCACGCCGACGTCACGGGCCTGGGGCGCGGCGGCCGGAAGCGCGGTGGACACCGACGGCGTCGTCCAGTCCAGCCGGGAGCGCAGTTCGCTGATGCTCGTGCCCGCGTGTTCGGACCACGTCAGCCCGGTGGCCGACAGGAACAGCAACCCGGCCGCGATCACCAGCCCGGTGGTCCGGTGCCACGCCAGGACGCGTCCTCGCTTGCTCCGCGACGACTTCCGCTTCCCCAGCCACAGCGCGAGCCCGCCCAGCACGACCACCCAGAGCCAGCTGGCCGCCAGTTCGCTGTACCACCGGCCGAAATCGCCCAGGTGCAGGCTGCGGTGCAGGGTGTCGACCCAGCCGCGCACCGGCATCGCCTGCCCCGAGCCGTAGGTTTCCAGCTGCCCGCGCACGATCCCGGTGTGCGGGTCGACGAACACCGTCCAGTGGTAGCTGGGTTCGAGCCCGGGCCGGGTGAAGATCACCTGCGTCGAGTCGGCCGGCGTGGGCCCGGGCCGGATCCCGATGACCGTCCCGTCGGGCACGACGGCCCGGGCCACGGCGGCCTGCTGCTCCAGCGGCACGACCCCGGGCGCCACCGGGACGTGCAGCTCGTGGTCGTAGACAGCCTGCTCCAGCTGCGGCGTCCAGACGTAGGCCAGCCCCGTCACCGCGGCGACCAGCAGGAACGGCCCGATGAACACCCCGGCGTAGAAGTGCAGGCGCAGCACCAGCGGCCGGATCGCCGCCCAGGTGAGCCGCGGCGGCGCCGCCACCGGCTCGGCTGTGCGCTCGCCGCTCTGGTCGATCGACATCGAGCTCCTTCCCGTCCGCGGCGACCGCCGCTGCAGGAGAGGTCGGCTGAACACCGCGCACGGTTCCCGGGAATCCCGGAATCACCGTGCGTCAAGCCGTTCCACTCGCCGGGCGCGTTTCGCTTCTTCGCGCGCGGCACCGACAATCGCGGCCATGACGATCCAGCCGGACCGGCCCGAGGTGCTCGACGTGACCATCCGGATCGACCTCACGGGCTCACCCGGCGACGCCGGCTTTGTCGCCGAGCGGCTGGCGACCGCGCTCGACGGCCTGGCGAGCGTCGACGTCTTCCCGGCCCGGCCGCGCCCGAAGCTCGTGCCGGTCCCGCTGCTGCACGTCGAAACCGGCTCCCGGCGGGCGATCCTGCTGGGCAGGGACCTCGAGCTGACCCGGCTGGAGTTCGACCTGCTGCGCTTCCTCCGCGCGCACCCCGACCGGGTCTTCACCCGCACCGCCCTGAAGAGCGCGCTGTGGCCGCGCCAGGACGGCAACGACCGGACCGTCGACGTCCACGTGCGCAAGCTCCGCGCCAAGCTGGCGCCGCACCTGGACCCGATCACGACGGTCCGCGGGATCGGCTACCGCTTCGAAGGTTCGGCGCCGGTGGCACTGACCTGAAGCACTCGAGTCCTTTTCGGACTTCTCAGCCGATGATCCGCAGGAACTCCTCGCGTTCCCGGCGGGACAACGGCACGCTCGGCGTGTCGGCCACGGGTCGCGGGACCGGTACGGCCGAGCCGGGTTCGAACGGCGGGACCGGGGGCACCAGCACCCACCCGAAGCCGGTGAGCGCCCGTGCCAGCGCGTGGACCATCCGCTTCATCGTGCGCCCCTTCCGCCGTCAGGACATTCTCGGCTCCGCGGAGCCGCCGTCCCAGGGCGTCCACATCCTGAAAAGAGGGGCGCCTGCCTCGGGGTTATTTCTCGTGGAGCTCGATCGCGTTCCCCGAGGGGTCGGCGAGGAAGGACTGGCGGGCGGCACCGACGGGCACCGGATCGCTGACGTCGACCCCGGCGGCGCGCAGCCTCCGGACCTCCGCGTCCAGATCGTCCACGAGCACCGCGAAGTGCTGCCCCCGCGAGGGACCCGACGACCCTGCGATCAGGTGGAGCTGCTGGTCCCCGACGTCGAGCCAGGCACCGGGGCCGAGGGTGCCGGGGCGGTCGGCGGAGAGCCGGAAGCCGAGCGCCCGCGTGTAGAAGCCGATCGACTGGTCGAGGTCGTCGACGACGACCGCCACGTGGTGGATCGCTGCCATGCCCGGGTTTCCGCCCTTCCGGCCGCCGTGCCCCGGACGTTCCGGCGTTCGCGACGGTAGCCACGGCGCGGTCCTTATGTCAAGACAAAGCCCGGCCGGCGCGGAACGCGTCGGCGACCCAGCCGGCGATGAAGGTGCTCACGTGGGAGAGGTGGTCGAGCCCGATGTGCTCGGCCCCGCCCTCCTCCGCGGTGAAGATCCGCAGCCGCCGGTCCGGGCTGGCCGTCGCCTGGTCGTAGGAGCGGTGCGCGTACTCCAGCGGGATCTGCCGGTCGTTCTCGCCGTGGCAGACGAGGAACGGCACGGTGATCCGCTCGACGACGCCGTCGAGGTTCACCGCCGCGGCGAAGCCGATGAACTCGTCGAGGTTCTCGTGGCCCCACACCCACCGGACGTGCTCCCAGTAGTGCGGCACCGGGCGCTCGCCTTCGCGCTGCAGCCGGCGCCGCTGCACCGCGCCCCAGTCGTGGTTGGCGCCCCACGCGACGACCAGCGCGAGCCGCTTCTCGAACGCCGCCGCGCGCGGGGCGTAGTAGCCGCCGAGGGACCAGCCGACCAGGCCGATGCGGGCCGGGTCGACGTCGGCGCGCGTTTCGAGGTAGTCGACGCACGCGGCCGCCCACGCTTCGGTGTCCACGCGCGCGGTGAGGCCCTGCAGGCGCAGCGCTTCCCCGGAACCCGGGCAATCGACCATCAGGCACGAGATCCCGCGCGCGGCCAGCTCTTCCCAGTGCCGGGAGGAGTACATGTGCTCCTTGGTCGAGTCCAGCCCGTTCCACATGATCACGACCGGGGCCCGGCCGGTGCCCGCACGGCTGAAGTAGGCCGGCAAAGTGGTTCCCTCGTACGGGATTTCGACGCGGGTGACCGTCTCGAACGCCTTCTCCTGCAGGGCGAGGACGCGCCGGTAGGTGTCGAGCCGGTCGGGCGCCGACGCGCTCTGCATGCGCTCGGCCTGGCAGAGATAGTTGGTGGCGCGGGCGTAGAGCTGCTTCGCCGTCCGCGGGTGCCCGTTCTTCTCCGCCTCCTCGGCCTGGGTCACGAGCTGGTCGGTCAACGCGGTCCAGGCGCGCAGGAAGTCCGCGGTGCCGGCGTCTTCGCCGCGCTGGGCCGCCTCCTTGATCGGGCGGCAGGCGCGGTCGACCTCGTCGATGAGGCCGCCGCTGTTGAGCGTCGCGACGACGCCCAGGTTCCAGACGTAGTTGCCGGGGAAGTATTCGAACACGGATCGTCCTTTCAGGAGAGTGCGCCGGCGAGGGACTTGACGCCTCCGTGGGCGGTCAGTCCCCCGTCGACGGGGATCTCGGCGCCGGTGATGAACGACGCGTCGTCGCTGAGCAGGAACACCACCAGCGGAGCGACGTCGGCCACGGCGCCGGTGCGGCCCAGCGGCGTTTCGGCGATGTTCGCGGCGCGGAACGCGGGTGCCGCGGACGCGGTCATCGCCGTCTCGAGGTAGCCGGGGTGCACGGTGTTGACGCGGATGCCGCGTGGGCCGAGCTCGGTGCACGCCGTCTTCGCCGGCCCGCGCAGCGCCCACTTGCTCGCCGTGCAGGCCGCCGGGTAGTGGCCGGTCAGCGCGGCCACCGAGCCGACGACGACGATCGGGCCGCCGGCGGGCATGCACGGCAGCACGGCCTGGATCGCCCGCAGCGTCCCGCCGACGTTGCGTCGTGGACCCGCGCCAGGTCTTCCGGTGCGACCTCGGACAGCCGGGCGCGCCAGGTGATGCCCGCGTTGGCGACGAGCCCGTCGATCCGGTCCCGGTCCCGCACCAGCGCCGCCCACCCGGCGCGATCGGTGACGTCGAGGCGGGCGTACTCGACGCCCGGCAGCTCCTCGGCCGGTTCCTCGGCCAGGTCGACGCCGACGACCTGCGCGCCCTCGGCGGCCGGCAGTCGCGCCTCCGCGGCGCCTTGGCCCCGGGCCGCACCGGTGACCACCACGACCTTCCCCGCCACCCGGCCGGTCATCGCGCGCGCTTCCGCGGCCGCGGGCGAGCCGGGGCGACGGGCGGCAGATCCACGCCCGCGACGACGGTGTTGCGGATCGTGCCGAGCCCTTCGACCGTCATCTCGACGACGTCACCGGGGGCGAGCGCCGGGACCGGCCGGCCGCGGCCCCACAGCTCGGCGAGGCACCCGCCGTTGCCGCAGGTGCCCGAGCCCAGGACGTCACCCGCGCGGACCCACGTGCCGCGCGAAGCGTAGGAAACCAGGTCCTCGAACGGCCAGCCCATGTTGGACAGCAGGTCGTGGCCGATTTCGCGGCCGTTGACCGACACCCGCATCGCCGGTGCCAGGAACCCGTCGCCGTCGCGAAAGGGCTCCAGCTCGTCGGCGGTGACGAGCCACGGTCCCAGCGTGGTCGCCGAGTCCTTGCCCTTGGCGGGCCCCAGGTCGACCTTCATCTCGCGGCGTTGCAGGTCCCGCGCGGACCAGTCGTTGAGGATCGTGTACCCGAAGATCGCGTCGCGCGCTTCGGCGGGGGTGAGCGACGTGCCGTCGTGGCCGATCACCGCGGCCACTTCGAGCTCGAAGTCGAACAGCCGCGAGCCCGGTGGCACCGGCACGTCGTCGTGCGCGCCGACGAGCGCGTACGGGTTGGTGAAGTAGAACGTCGGCGCCTCGTACCACTCGGGGACGACCCCGGCGCCGTCGCCGACGCTCGCGACGACCCCCTCGACGTGCTCCTCGAACGCCACGAAGTCCCGCACGGTCGGCGGGTCCAGGGGTGGCAGCAGCCGGACCCGCTCGATCGGCACGGCGGGCGAGCGCAGCGCGCGGGTGCCCTGGGCCAGCGCCGTGGGCAGCCCGTTCCGGACCAGCCCGAGGACGGTCGCGCCGTCGGGCAGCGCGTGCAGCCCGTCGTCGCCGACGACGCCGGCGTGCGTGACTCCGTCGTGGAGATAAGTGGCGAACCGCATGGCTCAGACCGGCGGGGCGACGAACAGGCCGCGGTCGGGGTCGTTGAACGACTTGCGGGCGACGAACTCGTCCATCGCGTTCGCCGTGCCCCACTGGTCGCTCACCGCGGGGTCGCTGAAGTCGTACAGGTGCGGGTGCCAGGCGTCCTCGTCGACCAGCTCCAGCTCCGTCGTGTACTCGACGGTGTTGCCGTGCGGGTCGAGGAAGTAGGAGAACGTGTTGTTGCCCGCCAGGTGCCGGCCCGGGCCCCAGATCTTCTCGACGCCCGCGCGCAGCAGCTTCCCGGTGCCGCGCAGGTACTCGTCGAGGCCGCGCAGCTCGAAGGACGCGTGGTGCAGCGACGGGTGCGGGCCGCGGGCGACGGCGAGGCTGTGGTGCCACGCGTTGATTCGCAGGAACCACATCATCTCGCCCATCCGCGGGTGCATCAGGATGTCCGAGAGCCGGAACCCGAGGTGCTTTTCGTAGAAGGCGCGGGTTTCTTCCGGGTTCGCGGAGTTGACGACGACGTGGGACAGCCGCACCGGGACGTGCTCGCCCGCCTCGATCCGGCGGTGCCGCCGCACGGCGACCTCGGCGCTGATCTCGATCGTGCGGCCTTCGTTGTCGAAGAACCGGAACCCGTACCCGCCGCCGGGCGTCGTCATCGTCCCCGGCTCGGTGACGAGCGTGACGCCCGCGACGGCGAGGCGCCCGGCCAGTGCGTCCACATCGGACGGTGAGCCGGCGCCGAAGGCGATGAGGTCGATCCGCTTGTCGGCCGCTTCCCGGAGCCGGACGACGTACTGCTCCGGGGAGCCTTCGGCGGCGAGGAAGGCGATCCCCGTGTCGGAGTGCTCGGCGGACAGGCCCCAGGCGTTCGTGAAGAAGTCCTGCTGGCGGGACAGGTCGGGCACGGCGAGGTCGACGTGCCGCAGGTGGGTGATGAGCTGGTCGGGCATGGGTTCCTCTCAGGCGGGCGGGGTGACCAGGGCGGCGATCTCGTGCATCAGGCCGGGGACGTCCCCCTGCTCGTGGTCGAGCAGCCACTGGCCGAGCCGGTTCGAGGCGTCGACGACGGCCTTCGCGCGGCCGAACCGCCGATCGGTGAACGCCGTCCAGAGCCCGTCGTCGAGCGCGTCGGCGGCGAGCAGGAGTTCGGCGAGCACCGTCGCGTCTTCAAGGGCCTGCGCGCCGCCCTGGGCGAGGGTGGGCGGGCAGGCGTGCGCGGCGTCGCCGATCAGCACGACGCGGCCGCGGTGCCACGGCGGCGGGAGCACGTGCGTCTCGAACCACGTGTAGTTCACCCGGGCGGGGTCGACCAGTGTCTCGCGGATCTCGTCCCACGGGCCGTGGTAGGCCGACGCGAGGGTCCGCAGGGTCGCGAGCCGCTCGGCGGGGGTGAGGGAGCCGCGGTTCCGGGCCGCTTCGACGACGTAGGCGTAGAGCGAGTCTTCGCCGGTCGGGCAGTAGCCGGCGATGTAGGACGGGCCGCCGTAGTAGAGGTCGGTGCGCGTGACCGACGCCGGACGCGGGCCGAACGCGCGCCAGATCCCCATGCCGGTCGCCCGGGTCCGCGCGTCGATCCCGAGCAGCCCGCGCGTCGCGGAGCGGATCCCGTCGGCGCCGACGACCAGGTCGTAGTGGCCGATCGAACCGTCGGAAAAGGTCACCTCGCCTTCGGCCAGCCCGGCCACCGACAGTCCGAAGCAGACCTTCGCGCCGGCTTCGCGGGCCCGGTCGACGAAGATGCGCGCCAGCGTGGGCCGGGGTATCCCGAGGGTCGCGGGCAGGTCCGGGCCGCCCGTGCGGGCGTCGGGGATCTCGGCCAGCAGCGTGCCGGCGGCGTCCGGTGCGCGCAGGCCCAGGCTGTCGAAGCAGTAGCCCTCGGCCCGCACCGCGTCCCAGACGCCGAGTTCGCGCAGCACCCGCAAGGCGTTGCCCTGCAAGGTGATGCCCGAGCCTTCGGTGCCGGCTCCGGCGGAGCTCTCGACGAGGTCGACCGCGACGCCGCCGGAGGCGAGCAGGATCGCGGTGCCGGTACCGGCGAGGCCGGCGCCCACCACGAGGACGGTGTTCACGGCGGTCATGGGTGCTCCCTCGGTTACTTGACGGCGATCGGTGCGACCGGCGCGCCCACGGCGCCGGTCACCGGCAGCGGCGCGGCGGTGAGCCAGAACTCGAAGACGCCGTCGGCCGCGCAGTCGGCGGCCAGCGCGTCGAGGTCCCACATCTCCCCCAGGAACAACCCGATGTGCGGGATGGCGACCTGGTGCAGCGGCTGGAAGGCGACGTCGAACTCGTTGGGCCGCACCTCGAAGCCCCACGTGTCGGTCGCGATGCCGGCGATCTCCGTGCCGTGCAGCCAGTCCGCGGTGGTGAACGACAGCCCCGGCGAGTCGCCGCCGGCGTAGTCGCCCCAGCCTTCGCGGCGGGCGCGGGTCAGCCGGCCGGTGCGCACCAGCAACAGGTCCCCGCGCCCGACCGCGGCGGTCGCGCCCTGCGCGGCGATGGTGGCGGCGAGGTGCTCGGCGGTGATCGCGAACCCGTCCGGGAGCTCACCGTCGTCACCGAGCGCGCGCCCGACGTCGAGCAGGACCCCGCGGCCGGCGATCAGGCCGGCGGTCGTCTCGATGCCGGTGACGCGATCGCCTTCGCTGGTCACGACGTCACCGGCGCGGCGGCCGTTGTAGGCGAGGCCGTGGTCGAAGATGTGGCCGAGCCCGTCCCACTGGGTCGAGGCCTGCAGGGGCATGAAGACGACGTCGTCGGCGCCGCCGAGCCCGTGCGGGAAGCCCTGCGTGCCGCGTTCGGCGTCCACCCCGGTGTCCAGCATCGTGTGCACCGGGTTGGTCCGGCGCCGCCAGCCCTTCTGCGGGCCGTCGGCGCCGAAGGCCTGGGCGAGCGAGAAGCTCGCGCCGCGGCGGACGAGTGCCGCGCCCGCACGGCGTTTGGCTTCGTCGAGGAAGTTCAGGGTGCCGAGGACGTCGTCGGCGCCCCAGCGGCCCCGGTTGGAGCACCGCTGGGCGGCCGCGGCGATCGCGCCCTCGGGATCGGTTCGGTCCACGCCTTCACTGTCGGGGTCCGGGCGGTATCGAGGAAGACGAAATCGCGGATACGGAGTATCAGCACGGTGGATGGCGGCCGGATGGCCCCGGAAATCGTCGCGTTCCCGCGGGAGCGCGACGATTTTCCGGATCCGCCCGGGCGGAGCAGCCACCACGGCTCCGCGCTCACGGTGCGTTCCCGGACGCGAGGCCGTTCAGGGGGCGCCGGCCCGGCTCCCTCGGCCGTTCAGGAGCCGTTCAGCACGTCGCCGCACCGGAAATCCGGGCACCGCATCGGTGTCCCGGCGGTTTGTTTCTGGCCACCGGCACGCGTCGGGGCGTATGGTCGGCGCACACCTGGGAGCGCTCCCAACCCGCGGACCGATTCGCCGGTCTTCGCCGATCAAGGAGGACAGAGTGGTTCCCCGACGGATTCGCCCCCGCAAGACCTTGCTCTCCCTGGCGGTGACGGCCGTGACCGCCGTGCTGCTGGGCGGCGCGCTCACCGGTGTCGCCGAGGCGCACGGTTCCGCCACCGACCCGCCGTCACGCAACTACGGCTGCTGGAACCGCTGGGGCAGCGACTTCCAGAACCCGGCCATGGCGACGCGGGACCCGATGTGCTGGCAGGCCTGGCAGGCCGACCCCAACGCGATGTGGAACTGGAACGGGCTCTACCGCGAAGGCGTCGCCGGCAACCACCAGGCCGCCATCCCCGACGGAACGCTGTGCAGCGGCGGCCGCACGCAGAGCCCCCGGTACAACGCACTGGACACCGTCGGCGCGTGGCAGATGGCGAACAAGGACAACAGGTTCACGCTCACCGTCACCGACCAGGCCCACCACGGCGCGGACTACCTGCGGGTGTACATCACCCGGCAGGGCTTCGACGCCGCCACCCAGCCGCTGAGCTGGGGCGCTCTCGAACCGGTCGCCCAGTCCGGCCGCATCGCCCCCGCCGGGCAGTACCAGATCGCCGTCGACGCGGGCGCCCGGACCGGGCGGCACGTCGTCTACACCATCTGGCAGGCGAGCCACCTCGACCAGTCGTACTACTTCTGCAGCGACGTGAACTTCTCGGGCCGCTAGTGTCGGGCGTTGCAGGGTGTTTGCCGTTCGGGCGGCGGGAACCTGCGTCATGAGAGCCCGGCCCGGGCAGTCCCGGCCGCGATGCAGTGAATGACCCATTCACCTCGTCCGACGACATGAATGACTCATTCATGTCGCCGGACCAGCCGCCGCGACCCTCGGCAGATCCGGGTCCGATGCACCCGATGCCACTTTGGCGCGCAGGGCCGGGCCGCTGTCAACGAACCTCAGGCGCGCGACACTAGCCGTCCCCCGGCCGGAGGCGCCCGACGGCCCGTCGGGCGCCTCCGGCGGTGGCTATCCCCGTTCGGCGAACGCGGTGAACATCCCGGGCTGGTAGGACCCGCCCTTCTGGTGCACGATCACGGCGAGCCGGTTTGCCGCGTTGATCAGCGCGACCAGCGCGACCAGGGCCGCGACCTGGTCGTCGTCGTAGTGCTCGCGCACCCGGGCCCAGGTCTCGTCGGACACGCCGTCGTGGGCGTCGGCGAGCCGGGTGCCCTCCTCGGCCAGGGCCAGCGCGGCCCGCTCGGCCTCGGTGAACACCGTCGACTCGCGCCACGCGGCGACGAGGTTGAGCCGGACCGCCGTCTCCCCGGCCGCCGCGGCCTCCTTGGTGTGCATGTCGATGCACCAGCCGCACCCGTTGATCTGGCTGGCCCGCAGGCTGACCAGTTCCTGGGTCGGCTTCGGCAGCGACGACCGCTCCATCACCTGCCCGAGGTTCGCGAAGCGCTTGCCGAACCGGGCGCCGATCTCGTTGTTCATCAGGTCGAAGCGCGTTTCCATGGGTCTGGTCCTCACTCGTGTCGTGGCCGAACGACCTCCAGACACCGGTGACGCCGATCCTGTGACAGCGCGCGAGTGGCCGCTACTCCGTGGCCGTGCCGAGAACGCCGCTGACGTAGCGCAGGTCGCCCATGCGCAGGTCGTCCTCCTCCAGCGGCGCAAGGCCGTGGGCGGCGAGCAGGTCCCGGGTCGTGGCTCCCTTCAGCACCCAGCCGAGGCCGGTCAGGTAGGGAGCCGCCTCGTTGCGCTCACCGAAGTACCGCAGCTTCGCCATGTCGGTGTCGAAGCCGCGCGCCCGCCACTGTTCGGAGACGCGGTCCAGGCGTTCCTTCGTCTTGTCCTCGTCGCCCGGTTTCGGGTTCGGCCTGCTTTCGGTGGCCACCCGGCTCCCCGGCGCGCTGAGCTCGGTGACGGTGTCCAGCAAGCGGTCCTGCGCCTCCGGCGGCAGGTAACCCAGCAGGCCTTCGGCGCTCCACGCGGTCGGCCGGGCCGGGTCGAACCCGGCGGTGTGCAGTGCCGCGGGCCAGTCTTCGCGCAGATCGACCGCGGCCACCCGCCGGTCGGCGGTCGGCACGGCGCCGAGCCCGGCCAGTGTGCGGGTCTTGAACTCGACGACCGGCGGCCGGTCGAGCTCGTACACCACGGTCCCGGCCGGCCAGGCCAGCCGGTAGGCACGCGAATCCAGCCCCGAAGCCAGGATCACGACCTGGGTGATCCCCGCCTTCGTCGCTTCGAGGAAGAAGTCGTCGTAGAACCTGGTGCGCACCTTGGCCCCGTCGATCGCCACCTGCCCGACCAGGTCGCCGGGAGGCAGTTCACCGGACGCCAGCCGGGTGAGGAGGTCGATGCCGACCGCCCGGACGAGCGGTTCGGCGAACGGGTCGTCGATGAGCGAGCGATCCTCGCGGGTGGCGATCGCCCGGGCGGCCGCGGCCGCGGTGGCCGTCGCGCCGACGCTGGACGCCAGGTCCCAGGTGTCGCCGTCTTGCCTGGTCGAAGTCATGCTCCGCCTTGGTTCCTTCGGATTCGGGTTGTGGTCGAGCGGTGCCGGCCAGCCGGATCCTGATCGGCCCGCGCCACTCGGCGTCCGGGTCGAGCGACCGGCCCCGCTGGGTGAGCCGCACCCGGCCGGTGCGGGCGAGCTCCCTGGCCAGTTCCCGCGCCGGTGGCAGCAAAGGACGCCAGTCAGCGGCCACCGCCCTGGCCGCGTCCGACGGGCAGGTGCTGCTGTCCGCGCCGCGGGCCGTGGCCAGGGCGAGGATGGCGGCCCGCAGCCGGTCGGCGGAGGCCTCGGCGGTCAGCGCGACGCGGGCGTGGTCCGCGCCGGGGCCACCGCCGTCACGGGTCCGCTCCAGTTCCCGCCGCGGCGCGGACCGATCGGTCATGCCGCCAGGATCGCACGACCCGGCCGGACGGTGCCTAGTGCGTCTCGGCGGTGTAGCCGCCGTCGATGGCGAAGGTGGCCCCGGTGATGTTGCCGGCCACCCGGTCGCTGGCCAAAAGGGCCGCGAGGTTCGCGACCTCGGCGGGTTTGGTGAAGCGGCCGGTGACGGCGTGGGCGGCGGCTTCGCCGGCGACGGACTCGGGATTCGCACCGGTGGTGGCGGCGATCGTTTCGGCGACGCCGCCGCTGCCCAGCCACAGGTCCGTCGCGACCGGGCCCGGGTTGATCGCGTTGGCGCGCACCCCGTGCGGGCCGAACTCCTCCGACACCGACTTCGTGAAGCTGACCAATGCGGCTTTCGCCGCGCCCGGCGGCACCGGCCCCGCCCACTCCCGGCCGATCCGCTCGGCCGGGGGCAGGGAACCATCGCCCACCCACTGCCGCATCCGCTCCGGCGTCCAGTGGGCCAGCGCGGCGGCCCGCCCGGCCGCGCCGACCTCGGTCACCACCTGGTCGGCCGCGCCCGCCGGAGCGGCCACGACCACCAGCGCGGCGCCGACCACCGCGGACAGCGCGGCGACCCGGGTGAGCGCGGGCGGTTTCGTCGTGATCATGAACAGGGGACGTCCGGCCCGCCGCCGAGGTTGTTCGCGCCACCTGGTGTCGCGCGTTGCAGGGTGTTTGCCGTTCGAGGTGCCGGGAGCCTGCGCCACGGGACCCCGGCCCGTGCAGCCCTCCCGCGACGACATGAATGAGTCATTCTCCTCGTCCGGCGACATGAATGAGTCATTCATGTCGCCGGACCAGCCGCCGCGACCCTCGGCAGATCCGGGTCCGATGCACCCGATGCCACCAGAAGGCAAGCGATGGCCTGCCGGGTCAGGTCAAACTCTCCCTGAAGGCGGTCCCGCGACGACGATGACGTGCAGGGTCCGGGGCCCGTGCACGCCTTCCACCCGGGTCAGCTCGATGTCGCTGGTGGCGCTCGGCCCGCTGATCCACGTCTGCGGGCGCGCCGGGTCGAGGGCGGCCACGGCCTGCGGCACGCCGGGCACGATCCGGTCCTCGCGGAGCACGCACACGTGGATGTCGGGCACCAGGCTCAGCGCGCGCCGGCCCTGGCCGGGTCCGTGGTCGAGCACCAGGGTTCCGGTGGTCGCGATGCCCAGCGCGGCCGTGGTGACGACGGCGTCGAAGGCGGCCAGTTCCGCCGTCGTCCCGGCTTCCGCCGCGGCCGTGCCGTCGATCTCGACCGGAAAGCCTTCGGGCACCAGGACCTTCCGCGCCGCACCCAGCGCGGCGCGGATGGCTCCGGGCAGTTCGGCGGTGGTGCAGCGGGTGAGGCCCGCGCGGTAGTCGACCACGCGCTCGGCGAACAGTTCGACGACGTCCGGTGCCGTCGCGGAGCGGTAGCCGCGCGGGACCGCTGCCTCCGTCCGGTCCGCGTCCCGCAGCGCACCGCGGACGGCGGCCAGGATCTCCTCGCGCGCGGTCACCGCTTTTCCTTCCGCCACCACGAGCGGAACGACTCGCGCGGCGGAGCGGGGAGGTCCCGGGCGTCGGTCCACAGTGAACCGGGCCACGGCAGGCGGGACAGCGCCCGCCGCCCGCCCGGCAGCACGCGGCGGCCGAAGCGGGTCAAAGCCCGGTTGGCGACCCCCAGCCCGCGTTCGGCGAGGCCGAGCCGGCGGGCGTCCGAGAGCACCCAGGACGCCGCTTTCATCGCCACCGCCTCGGGTTTCGGTGCTCCGCCGCGATGCGCGTCGACCACCTGGGACCGCAGGTGCACCAGGACCTCGGGGATGTCGATGCGCACCGGGCACGCCTCGAAGCAGGCGCCGCACAGGCTGGACGCGTACGGCAGGGAGTCGGTCTGCTCGTCGACGCCGACGCCCTTGAGCAGCGGGTTGAGGATCGCGCCGATCGGCCCGGGGTAGACCGAGCCGTAGGCGTGCCCGCCGGTCCGTTCGTAGACCGGGCAGACGTTCAGGCACGCCGAGCAGCGGATGCAGCGCAGCGCCTGCCGGCCGACCTCGTCGGCGAGGGCCCGGGTGCGGCCGTTGTCGAGCAGCACGACGTGCATCTCCTGCGGCCCGTCGCCGGGCGTGACACCCGACCACGCCGAGGTGTACGGGTTCATCCGCTCCCCCGTGCTGGAGCGCGGCAGGAGCTGGAGGAACACGTCCAGATCGGACCACGTGGGCACGACTTTTTCGATGCCCACCACCGAGACGAGCACCTCGGGCAGCGTCAGGCACATGCGGCCGTTGCCCTCGGATTCGACGACCACGAGGGTGCCGCTCTCGGCGACGGCGAAGTTCGCGCCCGAGACGGCCATCTTCGCCCGCAGGAACTTCTCCCGCAGGTGCAGCCGGGCCGCGCCGGCGAGCTCGGCCGGATCGTCGGTGAGCCCGTCGGGTGCCGGACGGCCCGCCGCGCCCATCTCGCGGCGGAAGATCTCCCGGATCTCCGCGCGGTTGCGGTGGATCGCCGGCACCAGGATGTGGCTGGGCAGGTCGTCGCCGAGCTGCACGATGAGCTCGGCGAGGTCGGTCTCCCACGCGGTGACGCCGTGCTCGGCCAGTACCTCGTTGAGACCGATCTCCTGCGTGGCCATCGACTTGACCTTCACGACCTCGTCGACGCCGTGGTCCCGCGCGATGCCCGCCACGACGGCGCAGGCTTCCCGGGCGTCGCGGGCCCAGTGGACGGTCGCGCCCCGGGCCTGCAGGGCGGCTTCGAGCGTCAGCAGGTGCTCGTCGAGGCGGCGCAGGGTGTTGTCCTTGATCGCCGCACCCGCGAGACGCAGTTCCTCCCACTCGGCCACCTCGCCGACGACGGCCGCGCGCTTGGCGCGGATCGTGCCGGTGGCGTGGGCGAGGTTGCGGCGCAGCTGGGTGTCGGCGAGCGCTTCCCGGGCCGCGACCGGGAACGCGGGCATGCCGACGAAGGTGGCGCTCACGCGTCCTCCTCGGTCGAGGCCAGCACGTCGGCCAGGTGCACCACGCGGACGCCGGACCGCTGCCGTGACAGCAGGCCGCCGAGGTGCAGCAGGCACGAGTTGTCGCCCGCGACGAGCACCTCCGCGCCGGTGTCCCGCACGTGCCGGGCCTTGTCCGCGCCCATGGCGGTGGACGTCCCGGCGTTCTTGACCGCGAAGGTGCCGCCGAAACCGCAGCACTCCTCGGCGGCGGGCAGCTCGACGAGGTCGAGCCCGCGCACCGCGCGCAACAGCTTCAGCGGCTTGTCGCCGACGCCGAGCATGCGCAGCGAATGGCAGGTCGGGTGGTAGGTGACGCGGTGCGGGAAGTAGGCGTTCACGTCGGTCACGCCGAGCACGTCGACGAGGAACTCGCTCAGCTCGTGGACCTTCGGCCCGGTTTCGGCCAGCCGGGGATCGCCGGCTCTTCGCGCGACGAGTCCGTGCTGGTGGCGCGCCGAGCCCGCGCAAGAACCGGACGGCGTGACGATGTGGTCGTAGCCCGCGAACGCGTGCGCGAAGGCACGCACCACCGGCACGGCCTCGTCGAGGTAGCCGGTGTTGACCATCGGCTGGCCGCAGCAGGTCTGGGCTTCCGGGAAGTCCGCGTCCACGCCGAGGCGGCGCAGCAGCCGGAACACCGCCTTGCCCGTGTCCGGGAAGAGGGAGTCGTTGATGCAGGTGACGAGCACGGCGACCTTCATGCGTGCCCTCCGGAATCGAAACGTTTCAAATCGTGTTCCGGGACGCTACTATGGGCCAGTTGACCAAGTCAACCGTCAGCCGACTCGGCGGATTTTCTACGTTTCAACGGTGTCGGAGCACGGCGGCTGTGAACCCGGCGGTCCCGGCGAGAGCAGTGCCCGTGTCCGCGGCGGGACGTCGCCGAGCCTGCCCGGCGACCGGAACCTCACCGGTTCAGACCAATTTCTCCCGGACTTGATCGAGCAAGCACCCGCGGCCCTACCGGAGGGACCCGATCACGGGTGATCCTGTCGGTTCCCGCCCCGGATCGACCGAGGGATGTGGTCATGAAGCTCTCCCGGTTCCTGTACCTCGCTTGCGTTTTCCTCCTCTTCGCCACGGTCACCGCCGGCACCGCGGAGGCCGGGCAGATCTCCTTGCGGGCAGCCGATCCCAGCGTGCTCCGGGTCGGCTCCACCTACGTCGCCGTGCAGTCGTCCGGGGGCGGGATCGTCGTGCGGCAAGCCGCGTCGACCGACGGCCTGGCCGGCGCGCCCGCCCGGCAGATCTGGTCGGACAGCCGCGGCCGCGGGGAGGTGTGGGCACCGGAGATCGTCACCGACGGCGGCCGGTTCTACGTCTACTTCTCGGCCGGAACCGGTGCGGCGCACCGGATGTACGTGATCAGCTCAGCCGTCGCCGACAGCGGCTACACGGCGGAGACCCAGCTGGCGCTGCCCGACGGCAAGTGGGCCATCGACGGCACGATGTTCACCTTCGGCGGGCAGCGGTGGTTCGTCTGGTCGGGCTGGGCCGGGGACACGAACGTCGAGCAGAACCTCTACCTCGCGCGGATGAGCACGCCGACCACCCCGGCCGGCGCGCGGTACGTCATCTCCCAGCCGCGGGAGAGCTGGGAACGCGTGGTGGGCAACCCGTACATCAACGAAGCGCCCGTGGCGATCAAGGACCCGAACGGCCAGCTGCACATCGCCTACTCGGCCAACGGCAGCTGGAGCGACCAGTACTGCGTCGCCGAGGTCCGCCTGCGCGCCGGCGGCGACCCGACGTACGTCTGGGACTGGTACAAGTCGAACGGCTGCCTCTTCGGCTCCCACCGCGAGACGATGATGGCCGGCTGGGACCCGACGCTCTACGTCGACGGGCCGGGCAGCCACAGCTTCGTCCTGCTCGACGGCGACATCGCGACGAGCCCGCCGGCCGGGCCGAAGTTCCCGCTGATGTTCCACGCCGTCCCCGAAGGCACGCCGTACTCGTGGGCCAACCGCTTCTGGTACACGGGAACCTTCTGCTGGTGGGGGTCGACGACCTACCACCGGGCCAACGTCCCCGGCGCGACCACCGACACCGGCTGGAGCCTCAAGTTCTTCGAATGAGCGAAAGGAACGGGCGCCGCCCCGGCCGTCAGCCGACGTCGCGGTCCATCGCCGCGAAGCGCGGCTGCCCTTCCTGGCCGATGTCGGGGACGCGGAGCACGCTCACCGCGCCGGCCACGCTGAGCACGGCGAGGCAGGCGAACATGGCGAGGAACCCGCCGGCCGCGAGCAGTGCCGGTGCCACGAAGGGCACGACCGCGACGGGCAGGGTGCTCGCGATGTTGAGCACGGCGAAGTCCTTCCCCGCCGATTCGGGATCGGGCAGCATGCGCAGGCAGAGAGCGAAGTCGGTGGCCAGGAAGGTGCCGTAGCCCAGCGACATGATCGCGGTGCCCAGGTACACCACCGGGATGCTGGGCGAGAGCGCCACCAGGACCAGCCCGGCGGCGAGCACGAGGCCGCCGGCGAGCACGAACGGCTTCTGCCGCCGGATCTTGTCGGAGAGCCAGCCGGTCAGCCAGGCGGTGACGGCGACACACGCGATCCCGATCAGGGTCAGCAGGAAGATCATGCCCGGGACCGCGCCGGCCGGGACGGCGAACCGCTGGGTGAACACGAAGGCCAGGTAGCTGTTGGAGGCCCACGCCGCGGTGATCAGGAAGCGCACCGCCCACGCCCAGCCGAACGCGGGGTGCTTGCGCGGGCTGACCCAGTACGAGCGCAGGATGATCGCCGGGCTGAGGCGCGGTTCGTCCGCCGGGGGCCGGTGCCGGGGATCACGCACGAGCAGGACGGCCATCAGCACGCCCGCCGCGCTCAGCACGCCGACCACGCCCCACTGCAGCCGGGGGACGGCCGGCATCGCGCTCACCACGGCGAAACCCAGGGCCGGACCGGCCAGGGCCACGAACGCCACCACGCCCGATGCCGCTCCCCGCCGCTCCGGAGCCACCTGGTCGGCGGCCAGCGCGGCGCTCGCCGCGAGCTGGAACATGACCAGCGCCGTGATGAGCGCCCAGCCCAGCGCCACCTGCCACACCTCGGTCGTCCAGCCCATGGTCGTCACCAGGATCGCCGCGCCGAGTCCACCGGTGAGGATCCAGGTGCGGCGCCGGCCGAACCGGGCGGCCGTGCGGTCGCTGACCCGGCCGCCGAGCGGGTTCGCCAGCAGCCCGACGAGCCCGCCGATCCCGGTCACCAGGCTGAACGCGGAGGTCGCCGCCGCGCCGGCGATCGCGGTGAGGTGGGTGACCAGCAGCAGGTTCATCGGCACCGCGATGCTGATGTAGCCGGCGGCGTTCGTGCCGACCAGTGCCCCGATGAGGCGCCGCTGGCCGGTGGTCCGGGTGACCGTCCCGGGGGCATCCGCCGCACTCTGCGGGACCACCGCCTCGGGGATCATCGCCGGCCTGCCGAAGCATCGACGATCTCGAAGATCGCGTCGCGCACGACCGCGGGGTTCTCCTGCGGGATGAGGTGCCCGGTCCCTTCGGCGACGACCACGCGCCCGGCCGGCACGGCGGCCATGAGCTCGGCCGCGACCCGGTTGAACAGCGGGCGTGCCTGGGCCATCCCGCGGTCGATCCGCCCGGCCTGCAGGCAGATTGTCGGCACGTCCGGAGTTCCCGCGGCCTGCAGACGCCGCATGGCCGGCAGCGCCGCAACGACCTGCGCCGCCTCGCGGCGCCCGGCGCGCATCGCCCGGGCGCAAGCGTAGTCGCGGACGATGACGTCCACATCGGACGCGGTGATGGCGCGGGACAGGTGCGGCACGGTGAGTTTCACGACCAGGTTCCGGCCGCTCAGGCGCGCGAGCACCGCCAGTACGCCGAACGACCAGGACAGGATCCGGGCGTCGCGGGCGCTGATGATCTCGGCGACGGTCGCGTCGACGAAGACCAGGCCGGCGACCCGGTGCGGATGGCGTTCGGCGAACAACCGGATGACGGGCCCGCCCCAGCTGTGCCCCACCAGGACGACGGGCCGGGTCTCACCGAGACCGTCGAGGAGTCCGGTGAGGTCGTCGGCGATCCGCTCGATCGTCCGGTCGTGCGGATCCGGGTCGCTCCCGCCGTAGCCCGCCCGGTCGTAGGCCACGGTGCGGGTGCGCGCGCTGACCTCGCGCTGGGTGTGCACCCACGACGCGGCCGGCGCGCTCATGCCCGCTTCGAACACGACCGCCGGCCCGTCCCCCTCGCCGGCGGTGACGGCCCGCAGCCGCCGCCCGCCGGGCAGCACGACGAACTGCTCGGTGAGCCCCTGACCGGGATCGAGGTGCCCCGGACCTCCCCCGGTGACCTGCGTGTGCGTTTTCATCAGGCGTGGCCTCTCAATCATCCCAGCAGGACGGGTGGACGTCGTTCCACGGAGCCGAACGTTCGAGTTGCGCGGCGACGGCGAGCAGCGAGGCGTCGGCACGCCGGCGTCCGACGAGCTGCACGCCGTACGGAAGCCCGTCGCGGCCGAGGTGCGACGGCAGGGAAACCGCGGGCTGGCCGGTCAGGTTGGCCCACGGCGTGGGGGCCGACCAGGCCAGCATCGCGTCGGCGATCGCCGCCACCCCGCCGGCCTGGAAGTGCCCGACCGGAACGGGCGGCCCGTTCGTCACCGGGGTCAGCGCGACGTCGAAGCTCTCGAGGGCCGTCAGGAAGGCGCTCGCGTAGCGCGCCAGCACCCGTTGCGCCGCAAAGAGATCGCTGCCGGACAGCGCTTTCCCTTCGGTGCAGAGGTATCGGGTGTAGGGCTGCAGCACTTCGCTGCGGCCCGGCGGGACCAGCGACTGCACCGCCGCGTGGACGGAAGAGGCGAACAGCGTGCGCAGCGCCAGGCGCACCGGCTCGTCACAACGGGCCGGGATCTGCACCTCGCGCACCTGGTGCCCCAGGTCCTGGAGCAGGGTCGCCGTCCGCTCCACGGCGCGGACCACCTCCGGGTGCTGTGGAAGGCCGCCCAGGCCGGAGTCCGTCCACACGGCGACGCGCAGCGGCCGCGCGGGCGGCCGCTCGACGGCGTCGGCGAAGCTGCCGTCCGCTCGCCAGCCGTCCGGGTCGCCGCTCCAGGGCTGCGCCATCACGTCCAGCAGCAGCGCGGCGTCCGCCACCGACCGGGCGATCGGCCCTTCGATGGTGGTGGCGGTGAGCGAGGACAACGGCACCGAGGAGCTGACCAGCCCCCGGCTGGGCTTCACGCCGACGAGGTGGCAGGTCGCCGCGGGCGTGCGGGTCGACCCGGCCCCGTCGCCCGCGTGCGCGAGCGGCACCAGCCCGGCGGCGACGGCTGCGGCCGCGCCGCCGCTGGAGCCGCTCGCGTAGCGCGTCAGGTCGTACGGGGTGACGGTCGGCCGCCCCGTCACGTCGGTGTCGGTGTAGCAGGTGGCGCCGAACTCCGCGGTGCTGGTCTTGCCGACGAGCGCCGCACCGGCCTGCCGCAGCAGTCCGACCGTCCAGGTGTCGGCAGGCGGGGTGAACGTGGCCAGCGCGGCGGAGCCGAAGGTCGTCCGCGCTCCCGCTGCCGGGTACAGATCCTTGATGGCCAAGGGAAGTCCCAGCAGCGGCGACCACTCCCCCCGTGCGATGCGCTGGTCCGCGCGGGCCGCTTCCTCGAGGGCGAGGTCCGGCGTGACGGTGGTGAAGGCGCCGAGCCCGCCGTCGAACTTCTCGATGCGGCCCAGGTAGTGCTCCGTCAGCTCCCGGGAGCTGACGTCGCCCGCGCGCAGGGATTCCCGTTGCGCCGCGGCGGAAAGCTCGTGCAGCCGGCCGCTCACGGAGCCACCGTGGTCCCGGTCAGCACACCGTGGGCCAAGGCGGCGAGGGCGTCGAGGTAGTCCGGCGTCAGCGGCCGGCGGGCGAGCATGCGGCGGTGCATCAGCGGCCCCTCGACCAGATCGCCCACGAGGGACAGGTCGGGAGGTTCGCCGATCTCGCCCCGCCGCACCGCCCGGGTGATGGCGTTGCGCAGCGGCGCACCTCGGCCCTCGGCCATCTTCCGGAAGGCGAGCTCGGCGTCGGGCTCGTGGTGCAGATCGGCGACGAGCCCCATGAGCCCGTCGATCCAGGACGAGGACCAGGACGCCGCGAAGTCCCCGACGATGGCCCTCAGATCCGAGCGGAGTGTCCCGGTGTCGGGGTCGGAAACGGGCGGCAGGTGTTCGGCGAGCACGTCGACGACGAGCTGCGCTTTGCTCGACCACCGCCGGTAGACGTCGGTGCGGTGCGCTTGGGCCTGCGCCGCGACTTCGGTCAGTTTCAGCGCGTCGTAACCCCGGCTCTGCAGCAGCGACCACGCCGCGGCCGAGAGCCGCTTTTCGAGATCGGGATCTCGGGGACGACCAGGCATACCGCCTCCATTACGCTACAAGTTGTAGTGTAATCAGGGTAGGTGTCGCCGGTCGCCTGCGCAAGGGCCGCCCGCGCACGGGGCACCGCGGCCTTGGCACGCCACGCATTCCGAAGAGGTCACTCGCCAGTGGCCGGGGACGCCGCGGCGCACGGCGGGGTGCCGGCCCGGTCGCAGACGATCTCCGCCCACACCGTCTTGCCGCCGGTGGCGTGGTCCAGGACGCCCCAGGCGGTGGCCAGCTTGTCCACGATCTGCATCCCGCGGCCCCCGGGGGTGTCCGGCGCGGGCGTGGTGATCACGGGGTGGTCGGGACAGCTGTCGTCCACTTCGATCCGCACCCGGCACGGCACCGGCGTGTGGCTCATCCGGACCCGCAACGGCCCTCGGCCGTGGTCGTAGGCGTTGGTCACCAGCTCGGTGGCCACCAGCAGGACGTCCCCCAGCTGGTCGTCCGCAATCCGGCCGAGGGTCCGGGCAGCCCAGCGCCGGACCTCCACGAGCGCCGGGACCGTGGTGCCGCGCAGGTCCAAGGACCACGGCACCGGCCCGTCCCCGGCTTCCCTGCCTTCGGGCACGACGACACCACCCGCTCCGCGCTCTCCGCCCTCGCTGCCGAAGACGTCCGCGCCCTGCGATTGCCCAGCCGTGGCGGATTCAACCATCGCCTCGGCTCGACGCGTCGCGGTCGCCCCGCGCGTCGGCACGACGCCGGGACGCGCCTACCCGCGCCCGGGCCCGATCGCGCCCACCAGGCGGGGAACGGTGACCCGCGTGTAGCGCCCGGTGCCGGCGGCCGCGTTGAGCTGCTCCGGCGCGGTCGCGGTGCCCCACCGGCCGGTCGTGATGCGCGTTTCGAGCGCGTGGAGGCCGGCGATCGTCTCCGCGGGCGCGAACGCGCAGTGCCCGGTGTTCTCGACGTAGGCCTGCCGCAGCAGGGGCCCGGCGCCCGCCGAGGCGACCTGCCGTGCGTACCAGTTCTCCTGCTCGACCGGCACGAGCTGGTCGGCGACGGTGTGCACGTCCAGTGCGGGCACCCGCAGTCGCCCGGTCGGCACCGAAGTCCGCGCGAGCGCCGCGACGGCGCCGGGGTCGGCCGTGATGTCCGCGTCCCGGCCGAGCTTCGCCAGATCGGCGTCGAGGTCGAGCCCCGCCCGCCGGTACAGCTCCCGGACCTGCCGGGCATGGGTGCTGCTGCCGAGCAGGGCCCGGTAGTCGGTGCCGCGGGTGGCAGCGCTGTTGCCGCCCGCGGCGAGCTCGATCTGCCGGCGGCCGGTCATGACGAAGCCCAGCACGAACCCGCTGAGCGCCTGTTCCTGGTGTGCCTCTTGGGTTTCGTAGTCCCCGGGCGCGGGCGCCGTGGCGCCGGTGTACCACACGGGCACGTTCATCAGCGCGGCGGCGAGCGCGATCCGCGCCCGGCCGGCGGGCGTGGCCTGGGCGGCGCTCGTGACCCCGGTGAGAGCCGCGGCCGCCGCGGCGGCTTCGTCCTGGCTGCCGTAGCGGACCAGCTTGATCTCCTGCCCGGGGGCGAGCAGGTGCGCGAGCGCGTACTCGCCGTGGAGCTGGTAGGCGTTGAGGTTCAGCGCCCCGGCGACCAGCCCGCAGGTCGTCAGCGCGCCGTCGATCCGGCGGTGCGGGTCCTCCGCCTCCCGGGCGCTGACCAGTCCGCCCATCGAGGTCCCCCACGCGATGGTGCGCTTCGCGGGGCCGATCTTCGCTTCGAGCGCGGACAGGGCGCCGAACTGGTCACCGACCGCGGACTCCAGCGCCCACCAGGACGGTCCCGAGTAGGACGAGCCGACGAGCGCGTAGCCCTCGGCGAGCAGCTGTCGTGCCGTCTCCGCGTCCGGCGCGTTCTGCGGCGCCAGCGGCCCGAACCCGTGGCTGTAGAGGATGATCGTGCCGTTCCACGGCGCCGGCACGTCCGCCACCCAGGTCGCGCCGTCGGCCAGCTGCCCGGTGTGGTGTCCCGGCTCGGCCGCCACCGCGGCCGGTGCGGCACCGATCGACAGCACCGCGGCGAAAACCAGCGCGGCGAGCTTGGTCCACCGCGTCACCGTTCGGCTCCGGTCAGCCGCGGCTCGGCCGGATCCGCCAGGTCGATCCGGTGGCTTTCGCGCAGGGCGAGCACGCACAAGACCGTGACGAGGCAGCAGGCCGCGATCGCCGCGGAGATCACGCCCGTGCCCGAGCCGGCCACCGAGGCGAACACCACGGGCCCGATGCCCGCGCCCAGCCCCGCGATCTGGTAGCCGAGGGACGCGCCGGTGTACCGGGTGCGGGTGGCGAACAGTTCCGTGTAGAGCGCGGCGAGCGGGCCGTACATCGCCGGGTGCGCGATCGACTGGCCCAGCACGACCGCGAGCGTCAGCAGCGCCGCCGAGCGGGTGTCGATCAGGGGGAACAGCAGGAATCCCACCACGGCGGTGGCCACCGCGCCGGCGATGACGACGGGACGGCGGCCGACGCGGTCGGACAACGCCGAGAAGCCGACGATGCCGAGCACCGCACCGACCGAGGACAGCGTGATCGCGTTGAGCACGGTCTGGCGCGCGAAGCCCGCGTGCACGGCGTAGGACAGGACATACGTGGTGAGCGTGCCCTGCGCGACGAAAGCGCCGAAGCCGACACCGATCGCCAGCAGCAGGTTCTTGGGGTGGCGGCGCAGCACCTCCAGCAGCGGTGCGCCCGCCGGCCGGCGCGTCGCGGCGAAGACCGGCGTTTCGTCGACCTTCAGCCGGATGAACAGGCCGATGGCCAGCAGCACGACGCTGAGCAGGAACGGCACGCGCCAGCCCCACGCCAGGAACTGCGCGTCGGTGGTCACCGCGCCCATGAGCGTGAGCAGCAGCGTGGAGACCACCATCCCGCTGGGCGCCCCGGCGTTGGTGAAGCTCGCCCACAGCCCGCGGCGGCTGGTCGCGTGCTCGGCCGACATCAGCACCGCGCCGCCCCACTCCCCGCCGACGGCGATGCCCTGCAGCACGCGGAGCAGGACCAGCAGCGCCGGTGCCCACAGCCCGATCTGCGCGTAGGTGGGCACCAGGCCGATCAGCGTGCTCGCGACGCCCATCATCGTCATGGTGATCACGAGCATCCGCTTGCGCCCCAGCAGATCGCCGAAGTGCCCGAAGACGATCCCGCCGATCGGCCGCGCGAGGTAGCCGGTGGCGAAGGTGCCGAGGCTGGCGATCGTCCCGACCACCGGATCCAGGTTGGAGAAGAACACCTTGCCGAAGACCACCGCCGAAGCCGTGGCGTAGAGCAGGAAGTCGTAGTACTCGATCACGCTGCCGAAGTAGCTGGAGAGCACCGCGCGGCGCAGCTGCGCCCGCGTCCGGGAGTTCTCTGTCATTGGTCCACCCGTCGCCGACCCCACGTGACCCGCGTCACGTCCAGGACGACGTTAAGCATATTCGTGATCGCAGTCAATACACTGCCCAATGTCAGGCTCGCCTATGCTCGCGACGTGAGTGATCTCGCCGTCTCGGAAGCCACCGAGGGCATCGGTGCCGAGTCACCGCGTCCCCAGGCGCTGCTGCTCGCGTTCTTCGGCGGCCACGTCCTCGGCCGCGGGATCCACGTCGCCACCGCGAGCGTGCTGGACGTGCTGGACCGCGCCGGGGTCTCCGAGCACGCCACCCGATCCACGCTGAGCCGCATGGCGCGACGCGGGCTGCTGCACCGGGTGCGCCGCGGCCGCCACGTCTACATCGGACTCACCGAGCGGTCGCGGGCCATCCTGCACGACGGCGAGCGGCGTATCTGGCGGGACGGCGTCGTCAACCGGCAGTGGGACGGCACCTGGACACTCCTCGGGTTCTCGATGCCCGAGTCGTGGCAGCGCCAGCGGCACGCCCTCCGCTCACGCCTGCTGTGGGCCGGTTTCGGCAGCCTCCAGAGCGGGCTGTGGATCGCGCCGGGCGAGGTGGACGTGCCCCCGCTGCTCGACGGCCTCGACGCCGACGGCCACGTGAAGGTGTTCCAGGGCCGGGCCTTGCCGCCCACGGAGGTCGCCGCGATCATCCAGGAGGCCTGGGACGTGGACCGGCTGGCCGGGCGCTACCGGGCGTTCCTGTCCCGCTGGCAGGACCCGCTCGCCCAGGCGCCGGACAGCCTCGCCCGGGACCTGCTCCTGGAGTCCGACTGGCTGCAGACCATCCGGCACGACCCACGCCTGCCCCGGGAACACCTGCCGGCGGGCTGGCCGGCCGAACCCGCCCAGGAGTTGTTCTTCGGCCTCAGCGCCGAGGCGAAGCCGGCCGCGCGCGCCACCGCGACCGAGGTGCTCGACACGATCACCGACGAGCAGGCCGACGAACTCTGACCCCGCGCCCTCAGCCCCGCTCGGCGAGTCGCGCGAGGTGCAGTTCGATCAGCTCGACGGCCTCCGGGCCGGTCCGGTGCCCGAGGAGGACCGCGTCGGCGAGGCCGGTCGTCAGCGCGAGGAGCAGGTCCGCTTCGCGACCGGAGTCCAGGCCCGCCGGGAACGCACCCCGCTCCTGCTCGGCTTCGACGAGTGCGGCCAGCCCCGCACGCAGCTGCTCGTACCCCGTCCGGAACCGGGCGGCGATCTCGTCGTCCTTGAACGCGCGCCAGAGGAACGCGGTGGCCACCAGCGCTTCCGTGCGACTGCCCTCGTCGAGGGGCAGCAGGGCCACCAGGACCGTCCGCAGGTCCGGCGGGGCGGTCGCGGTCCCGGCGGCGATCTGGCGCTCGACCTGGTCGCGCAGCGTCCGCACCGCGTAGCGCAGCATGGCGTCCTTGTTCGGGAAGTAGTGCTGCACCTGCCCCTTGGAGATGCCGGCGGCGGCCGCGACCTGGCTCAGGCTGACCGCCTCGAGACCCTCGTCGGCGGCGATGCGGCGGAGCGTCTCCGCGATCCGTCGCCGGCGTTCCTCGTGATCGACGACCTTCGGCACCCGCACACCCTTTCCAATACGATCGGATTGCAAACCGCCCGAACCCGCTTTACAATCCGATCGTATCGCGAAAAAGGGGGCGCCATGAAACTGGGCGGGTTCACCTCTCCTAGGGCCGAGAGGGAGTACGACGCCGTCTACGAGCGCGGGCTGGCCGCGTTGCCGGAGCGCACCGGGCAACGCGACGTCACGACCGCCTTCGGGACCGCACGGGTGTACCGGTTCGGCTCGGGTACGGCGACGCCGGCCGTGCTGCTGCCGGGCCGGGCCGGGACCGCGGTCATGTGGGAACCGAACCTCCGGGCGTGGCTGCGCCGCGGGCCCGTGTACGCCCTCGACCTGATCGGCGAACCGGGGCGCAGCAAGCAGACCGCGCCGATCCGCGACGGCGCCGACCAGGCGCGCTGGCTGACCTCCACCCTGGACGCTCTCGGGCACGAGAAGGTCCACCTCGTCGGGTATTCCTTCGGCGGCTGGCTCGCGGCCGACTACGCGATGCGCGCGGTGGAAAGGCTCGCGTCGTTGACACTGATCGACCCGGTCCGCACCTTCGGCGAACTGCCGGTGTCCCTGCTCTTCCGCACGACCCTCGCGCTGGTTCCCGGCGTCCGCCGCTGGGGACTGCCGGCCTTCGTGCGGTGGATCTCCGGCGGCGCCGAGGTCGCGCCCGGCGATCCCGTGGCGGCGGTCATCGAGGCGGGCATGCGCACCTACCGGATCGCGCTGCCGGCGCCGGAACTGCCGGCCGACGAGCGGCTCCGGTCGATCACGGTGCCCGTCCTCGCGCTGATCGCCGGTAAGAGCGCGATCCACGACGCGGGCAAGGCCGCCGCCCGCGCTCGCGCCCTGCTCCCCTGCGCACAGGTCGAAGTCTGGCCCGGCGCGACCCACGCCATCGCCGGCGAGTCGGCCGCCGCGGTCAACGAACGGGTGCTGGCGTTCCTCGACGAGGTGGACCGGACCACGACGACGCGGCCGTGAACCGGCGCACGGCACGACCGCGCCCCGCAGGACCCTGCTCCCCGCGAGGATCGACGAGCACCGATCGCCAGTCCAGCCGCGGCGCTTCGCAGGGCGGTCGACCGGGGACCCCGGGGGCAGGTGGACCGCGGGGAGACCCGGGGGCCGCTCGCTGGTCGGTGCGTGCGGGATCGGGGTCCCGCCGGGTGAGACGGGGTTCGAGTGCGCGGGCAGGCCGTTCGGGGCCTGCGGGTAGGAGTGCCACGGACCGCCGGCGTGATCCGGCACGGCCGGGTTCGGGTAGGTCGGGTGCGAACCGCGGTCGGGACGCGGGGGAATGTACTTGTCCTCGTGCGCGCCGGTGCCCGACGAGCTCTTCGAGCACTCGACCTGCCCGTAGCTACCGGCCTGCCGGTTGTAGTGCTTGTTGTCCGCGCCCTAAGCGGTCGGATCGGGGCCGAGGGCGCGGTCCAGCAGCTCGCCCAGCTGGTCGAGCTGGGCGGCCGACAGGTCCCGGAACGAAGACTCGGCGACGGCGTCCACGAGCTCCTGCCCCTCGGCGCGCAAGCGCGCCCCCTCTTCGGTGAGCCGGTGCCGCACGGCCCGGCCGGGCCCGGGAACCCGTTCGATCAGGCCCCGCTCGGCCATCCGCGCGGCGAGCGACCCGAAGGACTGGTCGGTCTGGAAGGTCAGCACCGCCAGGTCGTGCAGCGAGGCGTCCGGTTGGCGGTGCAGGTGCCGCAACGTGTCCCACTGCACGAGGGAAAGCCCCAGTGGCGCCAGTGCGCGGCTCAGCGCGCGGTGGTGGCGGTACTGCAGGCGCTTCACGGCCAGCGAGACATCGCCGGGGCGGTACTTCATGCGCACACCCTAACCGATCGAAGCCAGCTTGCTTATCTAAGGATCCTTATATAAGGTTCCTTAGGTAGCACTCCCGAGACCGAGAAGGAACCATGACGACTCTCCCCACGGCCGGCTCGCTCCGGCCCACCCGCACCGCAACCCACGCGCTCGGCCCGGTCGAGGTGACCCTCCAGGACCGCGACCGCACCCGGCCGTTCCTGCTCCTGCACGGCGGTGGCGGCGTCGCCACGATGGCCGGCTTCGCCGACCTGCTCGCCGAGCGCACGCACTCCCGGGTCCTGCTGCCCACGCACCCCGGCTTCGGCGGGACTCCGAAGGACGCGAGCCTGACCGGTGTCACCGAACTGGCGCGGACGTACGTCGCACTGCTGGAGGAGCTCGACCTCACCGACGTCACCGTGGTCGGCAACTCCTTCGGGGGCTGGCTGGCCGCCGAGATCGCCCTGCAGAAGAGCCCCCGGGTCAGCGGCGCGGTGATCATCGACGGTGTCGGCATCGAGGTCGAGGGGCACCCGATGACCGACGTCAGCGGCCTCTCCCCCGCCGAGCTCCGGGCGCACTCCTTCCACGACCCGGCCAAGGCGCCCGTCCCGCCGGGCGGCGGCACCGGGCCCAGCCCGGACGTCCGGGCGCTGATCGGCTACACCGGCCCGGCCATGGCCGACCCCGCGCTCGCCGGGCGGCTCGGCGAGATCGACCTCCCCGTGCACGTCGTCTGGGGCGAAAGCGACGGCATCGTCGGCCCGGAGTACGGGAAGGCCTACGCCGCCGCGATTCCGCTGTCGACGTTCACCCTGCTCCCCCGCACCGGCCACCTGCCGCAGGTCGAGACGCCCGAAGAGCTGCTGGGCGCGCTGCTCGACCTCGGCAACTGACCTCAGGAGAACCAGCATGAGCACTTCGTTGAGCGTGACCCGGATCGGGCACGCCTGCCAGCTGATCGAGATCGGCGGGATCCGCGTCCTGACCGATCCGTGGTTCACCCAGACCGCGATCTACTACCAGGGCGAACCGGTCACCTCGACCGTCGAAGCCCTGGGCCGCGTCGACGCGGTCGTGGTCAGCCACGAGCACTACGACCACTGCGACCTCGACGCCCTCGTCGCCGGCGGCTTCGACCTCACCACCCCGCTGGTCGGCCCGGGCACGGTCGCGACCCTCGCGCGGGACAAGGGGTTCCGGGACGTCCGCGTCGTCGAGGCGTGGGAAGCCACCACGGTCGGCGACCTCACCGTGACGGCGACGCCGGGCAAGCACGGCGTCCACGAAGTCACCTTCGTCCTCCAGGCCGGCGGCCGCACCGTCTTCTTCGGCGGCGACTCGCTGCGGGTCCCGGAGCTGGACACCATCCCGGACCGGTTCGGCCCGGTGGACCTGGCCATCCTGCCGACGAACGGCCTGTGCATCCGGCCGATGAACCTCGCGCAGGTGGTCATGGACGCCGAGGAAGCGGCCGGGCTGACCGCCGCGCTGAAGCCGACCTTGGCCGTGCCGCACCACTACGCCTTCCACAGCGGCCGCCTGGGCGACCGGATGATCACCAAGGGCGACCGGGACCCGCGGCACTACGCCGACGCGGTCGCGCGGCTCGCCCCGGAGGTCGACGTCCGCCTCACCCTGCCCGGGACGACGGTGGTGGTCCCGTGAGCGACCGGCGGTTCATGCCCGAGGTCGGCGACGACCTCCCGCCCGGCGAGCGGCCGATGGTGGCCGTCGTCCGGGCGATCCCGGGCCACGAGGACCGGCTCGCCGCCGCCATCGCGGTGCTCACCACCGCGGTGCGGCGCGAGCCCGGGTGCCTGGAGTTCCGGTCGTTCCGGGACGTCGCAGACCCGGGGACGTTCCACCTGTACGAGATCTACGCCGACACCGACGCGTTCCGGGCGCACCTCGCGACCGGCCACGTCGCGACCTTCTTCACCGAGCTGGAGCGGCACAGCACCGCCGACGCCGGCGCGCTGACCCAGCTCGTCGAGCTGCCCGCCGCCGGCTCCCCGTAAGGGGCCCGAGGACCAGCGCCGCGAGACGGCTGGGCGAGTTACCCGGACGGCAAGCCTTTTCTCCAGGGGCCTCCACGGTTACACTTCGCCGGGCATTGGGAGCGCTCCCAGACCGGACCTGGATGGCAACGACGCTGTGAGGGACCCTGATGAAACCGAGCACCCTGCCGAGCGCAGATCACGCCGCCGGAGCGGAAAACCCGTCTCGTACCCCGAGGGCGGCCCGCGCCCGAGGCACAGCGATCACCAGCGGTGTCGCGGCGGCGGCACTCGTCCTGGCCGTCACCACCCTCGCCGGCGAGGGCCGGGCGCAGGCCGCTTCCTCGCCGTTCTACGTCGATCCCGGCACCGGCGCGGCCCAGTGGGTCGCGGCGAACCCCGGGGACTCCCGCGCCGCGGTCATCCGCGACCGCATCGCGGCGGTGCCCCAGGCGAGGTGGTTCACCACGACGAACACCGGCACGGTGCGCGGTGAGGTGGACACCTTCGTCGGGGCCGCCGCCGCGGCGGGGAAGATCCCGATCATGGTCGTCTACGACATCCCCAACCGCGACTGCGGCGGGGCGAGCGGCGGGGGCGCGCCCTCGCACGAGGCTTATCGCGCGTGGGTCGACCAGGTCGCGGCCGGGCTGGCCGGCCGGCCCGCGGTCATCGTGCTCGAGCCCGACGTCCTGGCGATCATGACGAACTGCCAGTCCGCCGACCAGCAGGCCCAGACCAAGGCGTCGCTCTCCTACGCGGGCAAGAAGCTCAAGGCCGGTTCGACGCAGGCGAAGGTGTACTTCGACATCGGCCACTCGGCGTGGCTGGCCCCCGCCGAGGCCGCCGCACGGCTGAAGTCCGCGGACGTCTCGGCCAGCGCCGACGGCATCTCCACCAACGTGTCCAACTACCGCTGGACCGCCGACGAGATCGCCTACGACAAGTCGGTGCTGAACGCGGTGGGCGACTCCCGCCTCCGCGCGGTGATCGACACCAGCCGCAACGGCAACGGCCCGGCGGGCAGCGAATGGTGCGATCCCGCCGGGCGCGCCATCGGCACGCCGAGCACCGACCAGACCGCGGACGGCCAGATCGCCGCGTACCTGTGGATCAAGCTGCCGGGCGAGGCGGACGGCTGCATCGCCGCGGCGGGCCAGTTCGTGCCCCAGCGCGCGTACGACCTGGCCGTCGCGGCCGGCCCGGCGCCGACCACTTCGGTCACCCCGACGACCGGCACCACGAGCACCCCGGCGACCAGCCCGACCTCGCCGGTGCCCGGCGCCTGCAAGGTCACGCACCGGGTGGTCAGCTCCTGGCCCACCGGCTACACCGGCGAGATCGTCCTCGAGAACCGCGGAGCGGCCATCGACCACTGGACGCTCACGTTCTCCGCGCCCGGAGTGACCGTCGGCCAGGGGTGGAACGGCACCTGGACCGACACCGGTGACCTCGTGAAGGTCGAGAACGTGTCCTGGAACGGCGCGCTCGCCACCGGGGCCACCGCGACCATCGGCTACAACGCGAGTTACAGCGGCGGCACGCCACCGTTCCTCACCCCGGCGGTGAACGGGGTGTCCTGCGCCTGACCCGAACCGCGGTCAGGCGGTGGTGCGTCGCTTGAACCGGCTCAAGCCCGCGTCGACGGCCAGGAACACCGGCAGGCTGGCGCCGAGCACCGGCAGCAGCCAGGCCAGGACCGCGGCTCCGAGCAGGACGGTGATCAGTGACCACCCGCGCAGCTGCCGCCAGACCGGACGCGGCAGTGACGTCCACCGTCCCCGGTAGGGGTTGTGGATCCACCACATGCGGTACCCGAGTGCGAGCAGCACGAGGGTGGCGGCCGCGAGCGCCGCGAGGACGATCTGGTTGGCGAGCCCGAACAGGGTGCCGGTGTGGAACTCGGTGCCGAGGGTGCCGAGTTTCGCCACCGGCGAGTAGTCGTTCCAGCCGATCCGCTCGGTCACCTCCGCCGTGTAGGGATCGATGGCGACGGCGCCCCGGTGGATCGGCAGTCCTTCCGAGACCTCCGTGACGGTGAAGGGCGCTCCCGGCACCGACGGCGGGACCACGGCCAGCTCGCCGCGCAACCCCGCGGCCCGCGCGGCCGCCGCCGCGCGGTCGACTCCGATCGGCCGGGCACCGGGCGGGACCGGCACCGGCGTCGCGGCGAGCACCGGCGCTCGCAGGTGAAGCGGGTCGGTCGCGCCGTCGGCGCGGCCGCCCGCGAACTGGCTCATGGCGAGCCCGGTGACGCCGACGAGCAGGAGGCCCACGGCCAGCCACAGCCCGAGGGAGCCGTGCACCGCGCGCAACCGCGTCCACCCCGTCTTGTCCCCGGTGGACGGCAGGAGCACGTCGCGCAGGCGGCGTTTGCGGCGCGTGCGGGCGAGCCACAGGGCCAGGCCCCCGGCGATGATCAGCGGCAGCCAGCTCGCGGCGAGCTCGGCGTAGAGCCGGCCCGGGGGGCCCAGGTGCAGGTTGCCGTGCAGCTGGCGCAGCCACGTGTTGGCGGGCAGCCGGTCCTCGACCGTGGTCAGCTCGCCGTTGATCAGCGCGGTGTACGGGTCGACGAACACCGTGCGGTCCGACGTGCCGGCGAGGCCGGGGACCGACAGCACGACCCGGGTGGTGCGGTCCGCGGCCGGCGGGGTGAGGACCGACTTGAGCGTGGCCTCCGGGTGCGCGGTGAGCGCCGCCCGGACCTGCTCGGCGAGCGGGCGCGGCGCGTCCCCGACCTCGTTCACGTGCAGGTCGGTCCGGTAGAGGCTGTCGTGGATCTGGGGGCTGAACACGTAGACGAGCCCGGTCAGGCACAGCACGGCGAGGAAGGGCGCGACGACGAGCCCGGCGAGGAAGTGCAGCCGCCGGGAAACGAGCTGCAGGACGGTGCTCAGCCGCGGCGAGGGCGACGGCCGGGGGGCGCGGTGCGCGGGGGCGGTGGGGGCGGTGGACAAGGCGGCTCCTGGGCGGCTGGGTGAAACTTTCATCGCACGTCGATGGGCTGCTTGACCGTTTGCGTGCTCCCGTCCGCGGCCCGCAGGGTCAGCGCGAGGTCCCACCGGCCGGGTTCGGGCACGGTCGCCTGCCCCGTCCAGTAGCCGGGTCCGGCGCGGTCCACGGGCACCGGCGTCGTCCGGTCGCCGCGGACGAGCGCGGCGGTCACCGTGGTGTCCACCCGGTGCGGGCCGAGGAGCGAAACACGCGCGTCGAGCCGGTCGGCGACGGGGATGAGGACCAGGTCCACCGAGCCCTGCCCGGCCGGCTTGCCGGTGTCGTACGCGAGCCGCGTCGGCGCGACCTGCTGCCGGATCGCGGCCGGGGCCTGGCCGGCCGCGCCCTGCGCGTGGGCGTTCCCGGCGGGGTCGAGCGCGAGCAGCGCCGCGGTGGCGACGACGATCACCGAGACCAGCCCCGCGACGCCCGCGACCCGGCGGTTGAACCGGCGCTGCCGCGCGACCGGCCCGGCCACCCGGTGCGCGCTGAGCCAGGCGAAGGCCGCGAGCACCGAAGCCAGCACGAGCGCGCCGGCCGGGTACCAGCCGAAGCGGTGCGCACCCCAGGCCTGGACGGCCCCGGCCACGACGAGCAGCCCGGCGCACGCCAGCAGCGGCCGGACGAACCGCGACACGGTGTCCCGGTCACGCGCGACCGGCAACCGGAACACCAGCAGGCCGGCCACCGGCAGGGCGAGCGCGACGAGGAGGACGACGTCCACGCAGAGCGCGAGCGGCGTCGGCGCACCGGGCGCACGCGGATCGGCCAGCGTCCAGGTGGCGAGCACGGCCGTCGCGCAGCCCAGCACCCCCGCCCCGCGCAGCCGGCGCTCACCGGCGGTCGCCGCGGGCGGGCTCGTCATCAGCCACGCGAGGCCGAGCGTGACGGGGACGAGCACGAAGAGCCGGGCGAGCAGCGCTCCCCCCACCACGGAACCGACGGCGTCCGACAGCAGCCGGGGGTCGAACGCGTCGCGCACCGGCACCCACGCCGCGTACGGCCCGAACGACACCAGGGCGACGAGCGTGCCTCCGGTCACCAGCCACCAGGCGGTTTTGACCAGCCGGCGGGCCGAGCGCGTCCGCGCCGCGGCGGGCCCGATCGCCGCGACGAAGAACGCCACGCCGGCGAGCACCACCATGGCCACGATCGCCACCGTCCGTGCCGCCAGGTGCACGACGACGAGCACGGGGTCGCGCGTCGTCTCGATCTCGGGTACCCCGTCGGGCTTGATCGGGTACGACACGTCGAACGTGAAGGAGCCACTGATGGGTTCCAGCCGGCTCGAGGGCAAGGTCCACGCCACCGCGTACGTGCCTTCGTGGCGTTCTGCCGGCATTCGCACGGAGATCGTGTCCTCGCGGCCGTCGGGGTGGACCGGGCGCTCGAAGACGACCTGGCTGCCGTCGGGGTCGAGGATGCGCACGGTGGCCAGGGCGGCCGGGACCGGCCGGTCGAAGGTCAGCGCGACGGTGTCGGGCGACTTGACCACTTCGGTGCTGCCGGGAGAGGTCGTCACGAGCACCGGGTCCCCGGTCGCCGCCGGGGTCGTCGCGAGCAGGACGCCCCAGCACGCGGCGACCAGGACCACGAGCGCGACGAGCCGCCCGGCCACGCCGCGCCGGCGGGCGACCGTGCCGCGGGGACGCTCCCGCACGGCCGTCATTCGGCACCCACCGGGGACTCGGGGCGTTCGGCTTCGGGGTGCGGGGCCGCCTCGGCCGACGCGCGGCGGCGAGCCCGGTATCCAACGACCGCGACGATGACGAAGGCGAGTCCGACCGCGCCCCACAGCACGGCGAACGAGGGTCCGCCGATGCCCCCGCCACCCTGCGGCGCGGCCTGCTCGCCGGGAGCGTCGACGCCGTCGGCCCGGACGGGCCCCGCGGACCCGGCCTCGGCGGCGGGAGCGGCGGGGCCGGTCCCGAAGGTGATCGCCGGAGCGGGCGAGGTCGTCGCGTTCCAGTGCGCGACCGCTCCGTTGGCGAAGGCCTGCGTAGCTTCGAACAGCAACCGCCCGTCGGCGGGCAGCGGGCCCATGGTGACGAGGAACTGTTCGAACTGCCTCGGCGCGACCGCGCCGCCTTCGAGCACGAGGCTGCCCGCGACCTCGCTGATCGTCTTGCCGCCGACCTCGATCGGGCGGTCGAGCGGCCGCGGGCGGACGGTGGCGGTCCAGCCCCGCGCGGGAGCGACCTTGACGTACGCGACGGGCGGGGTCTGCGGGAAGACCAGCTCGAGCCGGGTGGAGTTCGTGTCGGTTCGCTCGTTGGCCAGCCGGAAGGCGAAGGTCTGCGTGCCACCACCGGCGACTCGATCGGGCACTATGGACACTTGGGCCACGGCGGGCGCCGACGACGCCAGCACGCCGAGCACGGCCGCGAGCAACGTGAACAGGGTGCGGGAAAAAGCTTTCCGGCGGTGCGACATGGGAGTCTCCTGAGCGGAGTGGTCCGGGGCAGGGAACAGCCCGGCCCCGGACCACGATCGCGTGCGTGTCAGCAGGTGGACTGGTCGATGGGGTTGAGCTGCCGGCAGGTCAACTGCGACCGCCAGCTCCCCTGGTTCTGCTGCGCCCATCCGTTGTAGACCAGCGGAACGGCCAGCACTCCCTGGCCGCCGTAGCCGGCCTTGCCGGCGATCGAACCGTCCATCTTGGTCGTCGCCGTCGGGTTCAGCGTCAGCTGGCCCGCCACCTTCGCGTCGTCGATGGCACCGTCGCCGTTCGGGTCGACGTCGATGATCTGCATGACGTTGGAGAACTTGTTCGACACGTAGGCGTAGTAGCCACCACCCTTCTTGGCACCGAAGTTGATGCCGTGGCAGCCCGCGGTGCACGGCAGGTCCTTGACGACCTTGTCCGTCCTCGGGTCGATGACCGTGACCGTCTGGGACAGCACGTTCGCCGCGAGCATCGCCTTGCCGTCCGGGCTCACCGGCAGCTGGATCGTCAGCCCGCCGAACGGCGCAGCGCTCTTCGGGCCGTCCTGCGGGCTGTAGTTCGCCCACAGGTCGATCGTCTTGCTGTGCACCTTCTCCCCGTTGTTCACACAGGCGTCCTGCGCGAGCGAAACGCAGGTGATCGATTCGCCGAGGAAGTCCGCCGTGTAGAACTTCGAGGAGTCCGGGGTCATGCTCGAGGCGATCGGGAACTGGCCCGTCGGCTCGGTCCGGACCGTGCCCGTCGGCATGTCGATCACCGACGCGTTGTTGGTCAGCACGTTCGGGGTGACGACCGTCTTCCCGTCCGAACTGGTCCAGTGCGCGTGCGGGTGCCGGACCTCGCCGGTCGGGCTGACCGTGATCTTGCGGAGCACGTTGGTGCCGCCGGGCGCCAGTTCGACGACCTCGTTGCCGGCGTTGATGCCGATGACGAGCTTGTCGCTGCCCGGCTCCGTCATCACGTGCGCCGGGTTCTGGCCGACCTGCGTCGACCGGACGAACTCACCCGTCACCCGGTCGAACACGTCCACCTTGTTGGAGAACCATTCGGTCTGGTACAGGTACTTGTAGTCCTTGTCGGTCCACATGTTGTGCGGGTTGTTCATGTTGATCGACGGGGCGCCGATCTTGCGGTCGACCGTCCAGTTGGTGACGTCGACCTTCGTCGCCGAGCCGACCGCCTTCTTGCCGGCCCACTCCTCGACCTCGGTGTCGACCCACACCTCGCCGACCCCCGGCGTCGCCGGGAGCTGGTTGCCCTTCGACAGCGTCTTCGGGTACGAGAACTTCTTGTTGAAGTAGGCGTCCAGGTTGGGGATCAGCACCGGGTTGCCCGCGGCGTCGTACTGCAGGATCGGCACCGGCGGCTGGATCGCGTCGAAGGTGTTCTCCGCGTCCGGCTTGAACTGCTGCCAGTTGTTCGGGTTGGTGATGTTGAAGAACGTGTTCACCAGCCGGTTGACGATGTCGGAGTTGGTCGGGACGACGAGGTTGCGCGAGTTGACCATCGAGGCCTTGCCGAAGTCGAGCCCGATGGTGAGCGGGTCGTCGACCACCACCGCGCCGAGCATGTACGGCGTGACCATGTCGGTGAACGCGTACAGCCCGGGCTCGGTCAGCTGGACCGACCGCTGGCCGAAGAACGCGCCGCTGGGGTTGTCGTACGGGAAGCCCTGCGCCCCTTCGGGAGCGATCAGGCCCATCGGGTCGCGGGCACCGGTCGACTCCTTCGGGTCGACCACGAAGTTCACCGTCACGGGCGGGCCCTTGACCGCGAACTGGGCGAGGTCGTTGAGGGCCCCCTGCAGGTCGAGGCCGACCGGCAGGGAGTTGAGGTTCACCGGCTTGTCCGCCGGGAGCGCCGAAAGCCCCTGCGCGAACTGCCCGAGCAGCCCGGCCGCCTTGGTCGCCGCCGGGGCGGCCTTCGGGTTGGACGCCCCGATCGACTGGACCGCCGACAGCGTGCTGTCGAGGTTCAGCGCCTTCCACAGCTGGCTGCCGAGCGAACCGAGCACCGGGACCTGGCCGACGACGTTCTGCAGCAGGTTGCCCGCCGCGCCGACGAGGTCGGAGTTGAGGAGGCTGGTGAGCTCGCCTCCGGTCGTGAGGCCGCCCAGCGTGCCGAGGCGGGGCATCTCCGCCACGGCCAGCGACTGGTCACCGAACAGGTTCAGCCCGGAGTCGAACCACTTGCCGTTGTCGTCCTTCATGTGGAACGTGATCGGCACGGGACCGACCCCGATGGGCTGCTGCGCCGAGGCCGGAACCGCGGCCACGGCGGAGGCGCCGAGGGTGACGACAGCGAGGGCGACCACCGCCTTCGCGCGCCGCCGCCTGGTGCGGGCTCCTGGCGGAGCTTCTGGGGACATGGGCTTCCTTTCTGTATCTGTTCGACCCGGCGGAAAAACGGACCGTCCGGACAGGGGGAAAGTGAATCACGAACACCGCGGGGCGCACCGATTTCTCCCGTTAACGGGAAGTGAAATATTCCGGGTTCGAAATTGCTTCCCGCGGTGAAGAAAAGAGTCGAATAAAGGACGTCCGGACTTTGCGTTGAATACTTCCCGGCGCTGCTTCCCGGTCAGCCGAGCAAGCCCAGCACGGTGCAGAGCAGCGGTCCCAGCAATCCGCTCGAATCGCATTCCGGAGCGGGGGGCACGGGGACGGGATCGGTCGGCGGAGGCTCCGGCGGTGGCGCCGAGGGGGGCTCCGGCGAGGACGGGACGGGAGGCGCGGACGGCGGCAGCGAGGACGGATCTCCCGGCGGCGGCGGGGATTCCCCGGTCGGAACCGGGTAGTCGGATGCACCCGGCGGAGACCCGGCCGACGGGACGGGCCCGATCACGACCGGCGGCAAGGGAGCGGTGGGCCCCGGTCCGGGTACCGCTTGGGGTGAGGTCGGGAGCGGTGGCGCGGAGGACGGGTCAGGCGGGGTGACCGGTTCGCCGGACGGGGGTGCCGGCCGCGGGGCCGCGACCTCGGTCGCCCGCGGCCGCTGCTCGTCCCCGAGGCCACCGGCCACCGTCCACAAGGCCCAGCCGCAGGACGCGGCGGCCAGCAGGACCGCCGCCCAGGTACCGATTTTCTTCATCGTCTCACGCATTTCAGAGGTCCAGCACCAGCTTCCGGCCGCAGGCGCGGGACACGCAGATCATCATCGTCGCGTTCGCGTCCCGCTCTTCCCGGGTGAGCAGGGAGTCGCGGTGGTCGGCCGTCCCGTCCAGCACCGGCGTCTCGCACGTGCCGCAGGTGCCTTCGCGGCACGACGACAGCACCGGCAGCCCGGCGTCTTCCGCCACTTCGAGAATCGACCGGTCGGCGGGCACCGTCAGCGTCAGCCCCGACCGGGCGCACTCGACGTCGAACCCGGTCGCGGCACCGGTGATCTCCTTGGGGAAAACCGCTCCACGTGGAGTCCGAGGCCCGGAAGGCCGGCGCAGACCTCCTCGGCGAGGGCCAGGAGCGGCTCGGGCCCGCAGCAGTAGACCGCGGTGCCGGCGAACGCGGCTCCCAGCACCCCGCGCACGTTGGGCAAGCCGGCTTCGTCCTGCGGCCACACCACCACCCGGTCGCCGTACTTCCGCCGCAGCTGCGCGGCGAAGGCCATCGTCGAGCGCGACCGCCCGCCGTACAGCAGCTGCCAGTCGGCGCCACTCGCATCGGCGGCCGCCATCATCGGCAGGAACGGGGTGATGCCGATCCCGCCCGCGATGAAGAGGTACCGCTCGGCACCCACGAACGGGAAGTTGTTGCGGGGAGCGCTGATCCGGACCCGTTCGCCCGGGAGCAGCACGTCGTGCACGAAAGCGGAACCGCCGCGCCCGGCGCGTTCGCGCAGCACGGCGACCTCGAGCACCGAGCGGTCGCCGGGGTCGCCGCACAGCGAGTACTGGCGGACGATGTCCGGTCGCAGCAGCAGGTCCACGTGCGCGCCCGGAGCCCACGGGGGCAGCTGCTCCCCGGCGGGGTGGCGGAACACCAGCCGGACGACGCCGTCGGCGATCGTCTCCTTGTGCGCCAGCAGCACTTCGAGGTCGATGTCGGCCGAAGGAAGGGTGTTGACGGTCATGGCTCTCCCAGTTTTCCGCGTCGGTTCGGAAACAAGTCAAACCACCGCCGGAAACAGCGGCATGGCTGGGAAATGAACTCCTTGTATCGCGGATTTCACGACGCGCGGCGACAGCGGTGAACTTTTCCGCGGCCCGGATTCGGGCTGTGGCCAAATACTACTCGGTTGCGGCGGCGCCGCAAGAAGGGAAAGTCGTCGGTTCGGCAAAATGCTCCTCCCACCGCGGTGCGGCGATGCCGGGTTTCACTCTCGAAGCCGGTCAGTCGAGCGCGAAGCGCACCGACAGCCGGCCGGGCCGGGGTTCCGGCCACGCCCGCAGGATGTCGTCGTGCTGGACGGGCCACTCGCGGACGACGACGTTGAGCCCCCGGCCGAACTGGTCGGTCAGCCGCGTCAGGAACTCGTCCGTCTGCCGGGAGTCGAAGGGCCCTCGTTGCGCTCGGAAGAACACCATCCCGCGATGGGACAGGGCGAGCAGCAGGTTGACGTCGCCGTAGTGGTCACGGAACCCCGTCAGCAGGTTGTGCCGGCCGGCGACCGGTCCGCCCCGCGGATCGGCCGGCGCGTGCGGCCGCGTCCAGGCCAGCCAGAGGACCTCGGCGTCGGCGATCCACTCGTTGCCGGAACGCGGTTCTCGCGGGCGGGCCGACAGCACCCGGCTGCGCCGCATCTCCACCAGCCGGCGTTCCTCGACCAGCCCCCAGCGGGCCAGGTACTGGGACACCGTCGGCGAGCTGATCAGGATGCCGAACTCCCGGCGGACCAGTTCCGCGATCGCCTGCCGGGTCCAGAGGCGCTGCGGCAGCCCGCAGTCCTCGGGCGGCCCGTCCACGATCGTCCGCACGACCCACGCCTGCTGCGCGGCGGACAGCGCGAACTGCTCACCGGGGCGCCGTCCCCGGCGCCGCGGCCGGAACGCCTCGTCGCCCTTGCGCTGGTAAGCCGCGACCCACGCACCGACGGTCTTCCGGGAGACACCGAACAGGCGCGCGACCTCCGCCCTCGTCACTCCCGCTTCGACGGCGGCGACCGCCCGGCGGCGGAGGGCTTCGAGAGCATCGGCGGAGAGGCTGCGCGCATCATGACCGGTCACGTTCAAGTCCCGAATGGTGACACCTGTGCTGTTCGTGGGAAATTTCCTTTCGTGAACGGGATGTCACCGCTCGTCCCTCCTGCGCGGAAACTCGTAATCAGCAGGTAACGGAGCGCGTCACGGGCGAAGCGGGTCAGCGGCCGGCGCGGAGCCCCCATCGGCGCACCAGTTGTGCGGCCACGGCCGCCAGCAGCAGGATCGCCGCCATGACCGGCCAGGAGAGGGCGTCGCGCTGCGGCGCGGCCAGCGGATCCGCCGACCCGGCCGCACGCCGCGCGTCGAGCACCACCGGTGCCCCGCTGCCCGCCTGCGGCACCCCGGAGCCGGCCGACGCCGGGAAGCCATCGCCGGGCAGCTGCCCCGGGATCGGGGTGCCGAACACCGCGCCGCCGCTCGAAGCCGGGCCGGGGACGGCCGCGATCGTCCATTGCCGGCCCTCGACCGGGGTACCGCCGGCCGCGAGGCCGCCGGTTCCGGCGGGCGGCGCGGGATCCGCGGGCGGCGCCGGCGCGGTGGCCGGCGGCGCACCCGGCACCTGCCCGCGCACGACGATGCCGCACAGCGCGGCGAGCGAACCGCGCACTGTGGACACCAGGGGCGTCAGCACCGGCGCGAGCACGGGGAGCTCACCGAGGCGCGCGACCACCGCGTCGGCGATCCGGGCCCCCGGTATCTCCGCCTGTCCCACCGGGACGGTCCCCACCGGGATCGGCGCCGTGGTCGCCCAGACCGTGCGGAACGCACTCGTCAGCACGCCCAGCGGATCCAGGCCGGAAAGCGCGGACGTCAGCGGTTCGGTCACCGACGCGGGGGTGAGCGCCACCGGCTGCCCCGGCACCCCGGTCACCGTGGCCGAGCACCCCGCCGCCGTCGCCGTGGGCTCGTCCGCGAAGGCGGGCGTTCCGGCCAGCAGGGTGAGGGTCAGCGTGCCGGCAGCGAGGAATGATCCGGTTCGCACTTGCCACCTCCTCGAAAATGGAACTCTTGGCCCGGTCTCAGGTATCCGCCGCCCGGATGTGCCAGGCTGGGAAAACCGGACGACGGCATCGTGACAGCTTTACCGCTTTCTTGACCAGCTGGGTGAAATCGGACGCGAAGGTTCGTTGCGGCAATGTTGCCGCTACCGGCATCAACGCTCGGACCAGGGCTTATGACACTTCTGTGCGACCGCGACGGAGGCAGCCGCATGAACCGCCGCGGGCAAATACCGGACACCGGGACCGAGTGCCGCCCGAGGTCGCGATCGAGTTGCGTGTAACCTTTTCAAAGAAAGCAAGGTACTTTTTTCCCGTGGATTTCACCGGGCGCGGACCGCGATCCGGGAGACTGTTTACGCGCAGGCAACACGTCCGGGCGCAGAAAAAGGCCCGCCGATCCGGATTCCGGATCGGCGGGCTCGGGAGAACCCGGGTTCAGGCCGGCAGGACGAACTCCTGGTCCGGTTCCCCCCGGTCGTCGAGCAGCGCGGGGTGGGCCGCGGGCCAGTCGTGCGGCACCATCCGGACGTCGCGGCCGAGCTGCATCCGCAGCCGGTGCCGGAACTCGGCGATCCCGGTGAACGGCTCGGCCCGGGCGAGGAAGTGCAGCGTGCCGCGGCCGCTCACCGCGACCAGTGCGTGCAGCCTGCCGGTTCCCGCCGGCGAACGCGGGTGGGTCCAGGTCACCAGCACCGTTCCCGGCGGGCAGCCGGCCCGCCGGGACGCCGCGCCGGCGCGGCCGATCAGTTCCCACCGCAGCAGGTACTTGTCGATCGTCGTTCCGGCCAGCACGACCCCGAACTCGCGGGCGATCAGGTCGGCGACCGCTTTGCGCGTCCACAACAGCCACGGCAAGCCGGCTTCGTCCGGCGGTCCGGCCGCCAGGATCTCGACCAGCCGGCCCTGCTGGGCCGCAGACAGCACCAGGCGTTCCCCGGCCCGGCGGCCCCGGGGGCGGGGCCGCAGTGTCGGCTCGCCTCCGGACCGGTAGGCCCGCACCCAGGTGCCGACGGCCTTCCTGGACACGCCGAACGTGCTCGCGACCCGCGTCTGCGAAACCCCCGATTCGACCGCGGCCACGGCCCGCCGCCGCAACTGCTCCAACGCCTCCGGGGACAGGCTGCGGGCACCGCCGGCGCCCAAACCTCGCTGAACCTCCACCATCGCCATCCCGTCCGGTCGCGTCGGGCTAAAGCCGGGCCTTTTCCCGTTCGGCGGCCTCGTCGGCGGCCTCGGCCCGGCCACCGCCGGGCCGCTTGCGCAGCCACGCCACCCCCACGGCCAGCACCGCGACGCCGAGCGCGGCACCGCCCAGCGCACGGGCGGGAACGTCCGGATCGGACGCCTCGTCCACCGCCACCGGGGTCACGGTGACGACCGGTGCGGGGTGCTCCGGCTCGGGCTGCCCGGGCCGGGCCGGGTCGGCCCAGCGGACGACCTGTCCGTCCGAATAGGTCTGCAGCGCCTGGAAGGCGAGCGTGCCCGAAGCCGGCAGTTTCCCGATCCGCACCGGGAATTCCTGGAAGGTGCCGACGGGCACGGTCCCCCCTTCCCACACGATCGAGGCCACCGGCTTCCCCGCCATCTCGTCGCTGCCCCCGGCGGGCTCGGCGGTCATCCGGTCGTGCACGCTGATCTTCCAGCCGGGCAGGTTTTCCGGGGTCACCCCGCTGATGGCCGGCTGGTCCGGGAACAGCACCTCGAGCCGCACCGTCGTCGCGTCGTCGCGTTCGTCGGGCGCCCGGAAGGAAATCGTGGCCGGCTCCCCGGCGGCGACGGTGTCCGGAGTGGCCGCCACGTGCGCGGCCGCGGGCGCCGGGCAGGCCAGCGCGACCGCGATCCCGGCGAAGGCGGCCACGGTGAAGCGCGGTGCGCGGAAGGGTTTCCGCCCTCCGGCACGCAGCGAAGGTGCACGCATACTCGTCCCCTCCAGGGTTCCACATTGCGATCGGGACATTCCCGATATCGCCGCGGAAAGCGACCGCGGTCCGGCCAATGGTGCGGCGTGGCGTGACGGGTGGATCACGCCGTTGTTGACAGTCCATTACCGGAAACTCCCCGGGGCCGGAAGCCGCCGGTGATCATCAGGCGCCGCGCGCAAAGGGCGGCGGCTGCCGGGAAAAGTGTCCCACCGCCGCCCGGTTCCCGGGGTCCCGCGGAGGGGTGTTCTCTCACCTCAGGCTGCCAACCTGGCCCTCCGCCTCACTCGAAAGAGTGAGACACCTATTTGCCTGAGGCTCCGGATCTTGACTTGGCCGGCTTCCCGGGCTCACCTTCCCCAGCGTACTGCGGCGTGCCGGGCGATCGGGAGGTCCGGGTGGTGTTTCCTGCAAGTGAACAGCCGGGATCGTCCCCGGCGGGCTTCACCCTCGCGCCGTGAGCCACGTGATGAGGGCGGCGCACGCCAGCCCGGCGCCCAAACCGGTCGAGCCCACCCAGCCTGCCGTCGCGAACAAAGCCGTCGTCGCCGTGGCCCCGAACGCCGAGCCGAGCGAATAGAACACCATGTACGCGCCGATAGCGGTGCTGGTGCGGCCGGCGAAGGCGGTCGTCAGGACGTGCTGGTTGCCCACGTGCACGACCTGCACCGCGAAGTCCAGCACCAGCACGCCGAGGATCGGCACGACCAGGGACCAGCCCAGCGTGCCGATCGCGAGCCACGAGCCGAGCAGGAGGACGAAGGCGATGCCCGTGACCCGGCCCGCGTGGCCGGCGTCGCCCCAGCGGCCGGACCGGGCCGCTCCCCCGGCCCCCGCGAGGCCGGCGAGGCCGAACAGGCCGATCTGCGTTTCGCTCAGGTGCCACGGCTCGCCGGCCAACGGGAGCGCCAGGCCGCTCCAGAGCGTGCCGAACGACGCGAACAGGAAGAACGCGATCAGGCCCCGGCCGAGGAACAGCGGCCGGGCGAACAACCCGAAGAAGGACCGGATGATCCGGCCGTAGGGCTCGGTGCCCGTCCGGCTGTCCGCCGGCAGCACACCGAGACAGAGCACGCAAAGGACAGCGGCCGCCCCGGACAGGGCGAAGTAGCTGCCGCGCCAGCCCCCCAGGTCCGCCAAGGTCCCGGTGACGACCCGGGCGCCGAGGATGCCCATCACCACGCCGGACGTCACGACACCGAGGTTGCGTCCTCGCTCGGCCGGCGGCGAGAGCGAGGCCGTGTAGGCGACCGTCGTCTGCACCACCACCGCGAACACCCCCGCGACGGCGAGGCCGGCGAACGCCGCCCAGGCGGCCGGTGCGGCCGCGGTGAGCGCCAGGCCCGCCGCCACCAGGCCCAGGTGCCCGGCGATCAGGCGCCGGCGGTCGAGGCGGTCGCCCAGGGGCACCAGCAGCACCAGGCCGGCGAGGTAGCCGAGCTGTCCCACCGCCACGAACCAGCCGACGGAGTCGCGGGGAACGCCCAGCTCGTCGCCCATCGGGCCCAGCACCGGCTGCCCGGCGTAGACGCCGGCGACCGCGACCCCGCACACCACCGCCAGCAGCAGCTTCGTCCCGCGTCCCACCACACCTCCCGATTGGTTGCGTTTTGCAACTCTTCGGAGGGTAGGTCAGAATGGTTTCATTCAGCAACTCATGGGAGACGTGATGTGGACGGACCCGACCTGCCCGGTCGCGCGGGCGGTGGACGTGATCGGCGATCGCTGGAGCCTGCTGATCGTCCGGGACGCGATGGACGGCGCCCGTTCGTTCACCGACTTCCAGCAGCGCACGGGCATCGCCCGCAACATCCTCGCCGACCGGCTCCGCAAGCTCACCGCCCACGGCCTGATCGCCCAGGTCGAGGCGCCGTCGGGCAAACGACGCCAGTACGTGCTCACCGCGGCGGGCAAGGACCTCTTCGCCGTGATCGTCACGCTTCGGCAGTGGGGCGAGCGGCACGCCTTCGCAGCCGGCGAGCCGCACTCGGTCCTGGTCGACGGGCACGGCGTGGTCGTCCCGCCGGTCGTCCCCACCGCCCCGGACGGATCGCCGCTCACCAGCGACACGACCTCGGTGCGCAAGTGAACCGGGCCGGGCCGGTCAGCCGCGCAGCGCGGGTCCGATCCAGCGGCGGACGAGCACGCGGATCCCGTCGTCGGTGAGGGCCGGTGTCGAGGGGTACTGCAGGAAGGACAGGAAGAGCCGCATCAGGATCTCGGCCAGACCCTGGAAGTCGTCGTCGGTGGTGACGCCGGCGGCGGACCAGTCGGCCGGCACGTTGCGCAGGATCCGGGCGCCGTAGGAGAAAGCCAACGGCGAACTGACGCCCACCGTGAAGAAGTCGGCTTCGCCCGCCTGCAGGAGCAGCCCCAGGTGCGGCTCGCCGGGCACCGTCCGGACCGCGAACACCACGGACTCCACGGCGACCTCGGTGGCGCTGCCGAACGAGGCCAGGTGGCGTTCCATCCGCCCGGCGAACTCCTCGACGCCGGCCAGGGCGACCGCGCGCAGGATGTCGTTCAGGCCCGGGAAGTAGCGGTAGACGGTCTGCCGCGTCACCCCGGCCTCGGCGGCGACGTCGGACAGGCTGGTCTTGGCGAGCCCGGCCCGGTCGAGGCACGCCGTCGCCGCCTCGACGATCCGGCGGCGCGCCTCGTCTTCCGTGCCGGGTGGGTTGCCCCGCCATCCGTGGTGCCCCATGCGCCCCATCCTCCCCGACCCGACGGCCTCAGCCGGGGGCAGGGGCCCGCGCCTTCCGGTACAGCGCCCCGAGCACCAGACCGGCCGCGACGAAGCAGGCGAGCGCGTAGGGCCCGCTCCCGATCGGGGTGCCGTCCCCGGTGACGCCGTCGTCCGCGCCGAGGTACGCCGGGAGGGCCCCGATCCAGAACACCGCCAGCGCCCCGAGGTAGACGGCCGGATAGATCCGCGCGAAGGCGGACCGGGGCGGGCGCTCCGACCGGCTCGTGACGATGATCCAGGCACCGGCCAGCCACACCAGCGCCAGCTCGACGCCGAGAACCCAGGCCTGTGCCACGGTGTTCCCGTCGAAGAGGCTCGACGGGATGCCGGCGATCGCCATCGTCGGCGGGGTGAGCACGCCGGCCACCACGGTCCGCAGCACCAGCGGCCACCCGCGGCGCGGACCGCCGGCCAGCCGCACCACCAGGTAGGTCAGGGCACCGAACGAGACGGACGCGAACAGCAGCATGCTGGTCATCGGCACCGACGCCAGCGCCGGGTGGTTGACGATCCGGTTGCCCGGGTTCCAGGCCCACCACTTCAGCTGCGGGCCGAGGTGGTCGAAGACCTCGTAGAACACCTGGCAGACGAAGGCGACGGCCACCGAACCGGCGAGCGGGCCCCGGCTCCGGAAGACGCCGAGCGACCGCACGAGCTCGTAGGCGAGCTGGCTGATCGCCGGGTAGAACGCCACGATGTAGAGCGGCAGCCGATCCGCCATGAACTGCACGGTGAACCGGTTGTGGGCGAAGATGAAGCCGTACAGCCGGTCGAGGCCGAACCACTCGGGGAAGTACAACGGCGGCTCGGTGACGAAGAGGTAGACCAGCGATGCCCACCAGAGCGCCAGGTTCACCGGATCGCCCGCGCGGTACCGGGGGAGTGCGTGCACCAGAGCGAAGACGGCGCCGCCGACGACGAGCAGTTCGAGCGGCGGCATCGTCCAGTGGGCGAGGGCCCAGGGGAAGCGGACGGAGACCACCGGGGCGACGTCGTGGCAGTCGAAGCCGAGCCCCTTGGTGAGGGCCTCGGCGTCCGGCCCGCACGCCGTGCTCATCGCGCGGTCGCCGCGGCCGGTGAGTAGTCCGTGGCCGGGGGTTCGGCCTGGGGGTCGAACCCGAAGGGAACCCGGTGCCTGCCGAGCGCGGCGCGGACGCGGTAGCGCACGAGCCCCGCGATCACACGGGGGTTGCGCAGCATGTCTCCCAGCGACTCGTCGAGGTTGAACACCTTGGCGAAGTGCTCGTCGACCACCTCGTCCTCCCGGGCCGCCCCGACGATGAGGCTGAACGCGGGGGCCGAGACGGCCGCGAGAACACGGCGCTTCCACTCGCGCGGCTTCTCGGTGCCTTCCGCGCACTCGTAACCCTGGTCCCGGGCCATCGCCAGGCGCCAGGGCACGCCGAGCAGCTTGCGCTGCGCGGCGAGGAACTTCGCGGAGAACCGCGTGTCGAGCCGGTGGGCGCGGGCGAGGTGCTCGCGCAGCAGCAGCGCCGAGCCGGCCGCGGAGCTGATGCCCTGGGCGTAGAACGGGTTGAACGCGCAGATCGAGTCGCCGACGAACACCAGCCCCCGGGGCGGGGTGCGCAGGCGGTCGTAGCGCCGCCACTTGTTGCCGGTCGAGCGGGTCAGGTGGACTTCCGAGGTGGGTTCGCACCGGTCCATCGCGGCCGCGAATAGCGGTGTCCGCACCCGGCGGGCCGTCTCGACGAACGCGTCGGCCGTGCGCGGCATGTCCAGGCCCCACGACCCCATGCAGGCGATGACCCGGTTGCCCTCGACGGGGAAGAAGTTGACCAGGTACTCGTGTTCGGCGGGGTGCTCGCCCTTGTCCGGCGTCGGCATGATCACCAGGTGCCGCCACCACCAGGTCGCCGGCCGCGGCGCCGGCAGCTCGTACCAGCGCGAGGTGTAGGTGACCTTGGCGTCGAGCGTCCGGACGTCGGGCTCGGGCCAGCCCGCGGCCACCAGCCAGCCGCCGACGGAGGAGCCGCGACCCATCGCGTCCACGACGAAGTCGGCGTCGACGTGCTCGTCGCCTCCGGCGGTGGTGAAGTCGACGCCGGTGATCTCCCCGTCGCGGGTGCCGCCCGCCCGCGTCGTCAGGCCGCTCACCGCGGCGCCTTCGCGGATGACGACGTTGGCCAGCTCGCGCACCTTGTCGCGCAGGACCCGTTCGATCAGGATCCGCGAGCTGTAGACCATGGTCATCGCGCTGCGCTTGCGGGCCGACCAGCCCTCCCCGTCGAGGTAGGCGGCGTCCATGGACGGCATCAGGTGCAGCCCGCCGGCGGCGACGAGGTCGTCCTCGAAGCCGTCGAACAGCGCCCCGATCGCACGCCGGCCCGAGTTCAGCAGGAAGTGCGGGTGCTTGCTCTGCGGCACGCCGCGGCGATGCTCGGCCTCGGCGGGGAGCTCGTCGCGTTCCAGCACCAGGACCTGGTCGAAGTGCGGGGCGAGCGCGCCGGCGGAGCACAGGCCGGCGGCGCTGCCACCGAGGACGACGGCGGTCTTGCCGAGCCGCATGCGGATCAACTCCCCACGTCGGATCATACAAAGTGACGACGAATGTATGAATGAGTGGGCGCGAGTGTCAAGGGCCCGATCGCCGGCCGCCCGCTAGTGCGCGGGCGGCGAACTCACCCGGAGCACGTTGCCGTCGGGGTCGTGCAGGCGCATCTCGTACATCCCCCACGGCCGCACGAACGGCGGCTCGGCGATGTCGGCGCCGCGTTCGGTCCACTCCCGGAACAGCTCGTCGACCTGTGCCGCGGTGTGGACGTCGAGGTGCAGGCGGGTCGTGTGCACTCCGGCGACCTGCGTGAGCATGATCTGGGCGTTTCCCCGCCGCACCAACGCCGTTCCCGGCTCGGGCGGCTCGTCCTCGGTCAGGAACCGGGCCCGCGGGTCGGACCAGCGCCAGCCGATCTCGAACCCCAGCAGGCCGGCGTAGAAGCCGAGGCCGGCACCGAGGTCGCCGACCAGCAGGTTGGGCCGGCAGCCGAAGATGTCCGGCGGTCTTTCCGCGGCGCCGCGCCAGTCTTCGGCCAGCAGGCCGAACAGGAGGTCGTCCGTCCACTCCCCCTTGAGCCAGGTGTGCCGGCGCCGATGGCCCTCGCGGCCGAACCCGAGCCGCTCCAGCAGCCGGGCGGACGCGGTGTTCCGCGCGTCGCACTCCGCGGAGACGCGGCGCACGCCGGCGGCGAACACGCGGTCCAGCACGCAGCGCACGGCCTCGATCGCGTAGCCCTTCCCCTGGTGCGCCCGGGCGATGGTGAACCCCAGTTCGGCCTGCATCCGGTTGCTGTCCAGGCAGATCCCGACGTCCCCGATCAGTCCGCCGTCCAGCGCCACGGCGTACTGGAACCAGCCAGGGGCACCTTCCTCGGCGGCCACGAACTCGGTCACGAGCCGCCGGGCGGCCTTCTCCGGCACCGGCGCGTCCCACCCTTGGTACCGGGCCACTTCGGGATCCGAGCGGTACGCGGTGAACGCGGGCACGTCCCCGTCGGTGAACCGCCGCACGACCAGCCGCTCGGTCGAAACCGGGAGCTCGCTCATGCAGACAGGTTACGGCCGCGGGCGCCGTCCCTCAGCGGGCCGAACCGTGGGAACCGCGGATCCGCAGCCCGTCCGACTCGATGATCAGTTCCGGCGGGTAGCCGTTCACCCCGACACCCGCGAACCTGATCGGCTCGCGGCCGGCGCCGACCAGCGTGGTGGTGCCGTTCTTCTCTTCGAGACGCACCGTCCGGGGACCCGATCGGGTGTCGAACACCTGCAGGCTGCCGAAAGCCGCCTCGAGGTCCGGTCCGGCCGCCTCGCACGGGCCCCCGCCCAGGATGACGGACGGCAGGGGTTGCGGCTCCCCGTCGAGGAAGACCTCGGTCTTGACGGATTCGCCCGTTTCGATCCGCAACCCCGTTCGTTCTTCGGCGTCGAGCGTGAGTTCGACGTAACCACCGCGAGGAGGAGCCGTCTCGCGGATCTCGAGCTCACCGCCCGGGCGCACCACGAACTCCGCCGGGTACCGGGCCACGACCGCCAGGAGCGGGTGGCGCAGGCCGTTGACGATGCGGATCGACTTCACCCGCTGCGCTGTCGATTCGGTCAACGGAAAACCCTTCGAAGTGGCTGGGAACCGGCCGATGGTACCGCCGCGGTCCGGGTCTTCCCCACGCCCCTAGGCGTCCGTAGGGGTCGGCGCGGAGCACGCACCCGATCGGGCACGAGTCCTTTTCGGACGATCCGGCGGGCCGGACCGGTCCGGACCACGGCACCCGTACCGCAGAATGGCCTCCGGAGGTGGACCACGGTGGGCGAACTCGGCATCGACCTGCACATCGACGTCGACGGCGGCGGACCACGGGCGCGGTCGATCGAATCGGCGCTGCGCGAGGCGGTGACCACCGGCCGGCTGCCCGCCGGGACCCGCCTGCCCGGCACCCGCGGCCTCGCCGACGACCTGGGGATCGCCCGGGGAACCGTCGTCGCGGCCTACGCCCAGCTGGTCGCCGAGGGGTGGCTGGTCAGCACGACCGGGTCCGGCACCCGGGTCGCCGACGTCACGCTCCCGCACACCGGCGCCCCGCCCGGCGCACCGGCGCGCCCGGTCGTCGACCTGCGCCCCGGCCGGCCGGACCTCAGCCTCTTCCCGCACGGCCGGTGGTCGGCCGCGGTCAAGCGCTCGCTGGCCGCGGCGGGCACCGGCAGCCTGGACTACGGTGCGGCGATCACGCCCTGGTGAAGCCGTCCCGCCAGGACGAGCGGCTCGGCACCCAGCCGAGTTCAGTGCGTGCCCGGGTGTTGTCGGCCCCGCGCGCCCAGCCGGTGCGCGCGGCGTCGACGCGGGCCGGTGCCGGAGCGCCGACGGCGGCGCAGAACACCGGGACCCACTCGTGGCCCGGCGCGGGCTCGTCGTCGCAGACGTTGACCGCGCCCGCCGGCCAGTCCAGCGCGGCGACCGCGGCCGAGGCCGCGTCGTCGACGTGCACGAAGCTCGAGACGTCGGCGGTGGCCGGCAGGGTGCCCGCCTGGGCCTGTTCCGCCACGAGAGCGCCGCGCTCGTACCACGTTCCGGGGCCGTACAACGTGCCGTAGCGCAGCACGACCCACTCGGGAAGCTCCGCGACGGCCGTCTCGAGCGACTCGATGCCGCGAACCGTGGCAAGCCGGTCGGGCGCGCCGTGGCGGTCCAGAGGCGTGTCCTCCGTGGCCGGCCCGTCGCCCGGTTCGTAGGCCCACGAGATGCTCTGCGCGACGATCCGGCGCACGCCCGCCGCCTTCGCGGCGTCGACCAGGTTGCGCGTGCCGACCACCCGGACCCCTCGCGTTGGCGGCGCGGTCGCCGGCGCCGAGGTCGGTCAGCTGGTGCATCACGACGTCCGGTCGCGCGGCCACCACGGCCTCCGCGAGCGCGGCCGCGTCGTACACGTCACCCAGGACGGCCGCCGCTCCCAGCGCCTCGAGCCGGCCGGCGGAAGCCGGGTTCCGGGTCAGGCCGACCACTTCGTGGCCCCGGCCGAGCAGCGCGGGCACCACCCGGCGGCCGAGGGCGCCGGACGCGCCGGCGAGGAAGATCCGCACGGTCGTCCTCCTGTTCAGTCCCGCGGCCCGCGACGACCGGCCAGGTTGGTGGCCGCCCGGTAGTGGATGACGTCCCCGCCGGGCTCCCAGAACGCTTGACCGGCTCGGATCACCGGGGCGCCGGGCGGCAGGTCGACCGTGGCCGTCATGACGTGGGCACCGTCCGGAATGGACGGAGTCCGCGAGGCCGGCGTGGTGAGGACGGAGTTCGTCCTCGGCTGTGCGTGGGTCATGGTGCCACGCTAGGCAGAACGCGCCCGGGCCGGCTGGTCCACTTCCGGTCCGGGGCACTGGACCACTGCCCTTCTCGTTTCGGCCGACGCCGAAACGATCGCGGCCGGGAGCCGGACCACCGCCGTCCGCGTCGTAGCCTGACCGAAGATCTTCCGGAGGGAGTCCCGTGGTGGCAGCTGAATGGCGAGTCGTGTCCGAACCGGCGCCCGGTGTGACGCCGCCACCGCCGTCCCCGGGCGGCCACGACTCGAAACCGGAGCCCGAGCCCACTCCGTCGCCCTCCCCCGGACCGCCGCCGAAGCGGGTGCCGCCGTGGGGCGGTGGGCCGGACATCGGCGTGACGCCGTCGTGGCTGCGGCAGCGCGCCGACGCCTGCGACGAGACCGCCGTCGCCGTGAACGCCTTGCGCGGCGCGGCCGACGACACCTTCGAGCCGCTCCGGCGGGCGGCCCCCGGCTGGGAGTTCGCCGGCAGCGTCGACGACATGCAGTCCCGGTGGGACGGGCTCAACGACCTCCTCCACCGGCGGCTCGCCGAGGGTGCGGAGAACTTCCGGCTGAGCGCGGACGCGTACACCAAGACCGACTCGGCCGGTGCCGGCGCTGTGGGCGGGGAGCGGATCCGTGGTTGATTTCCGGCAGCTCACCGAACTGGACGTCGCCGGGCTCGAGACGTTCGCCGAGCAGTGGGCGGTGGTCCACCAGAAGCTCCACGGGATCCGCGACGCCTACGAATCCGCCGTCGTGACGCCGCTGGAGGACGGCGACTGGGCGGGCAAGGGCGGCGACGCGGCGACCCGGTACTGCGCCCGCGTCCGCTGGGACTTCGACGCCGTGGACGCCGAAGTGAAGGCGCTGCGCAAGTACATCGACGTGGAAGCCGACGGCGCCGAGGGCACCGCCGGGCTCAAGGGCCTCGAAGGCCACCAGCGCGCCGTGCTCGACCTGCAGCGGCAGGCGCGCGAACAGGGCATGACCGTCACCGCCGCGGGCAAGGTCACCTGGGACGACACGCCGGGCGTGTCACCGGGGTACTTCGACGCGCTCGGCGAACAGGCCGCCATCGCCGACGGCCTGGAGAAGCAGATCCAGGCGCATCTGAAGCAGGCCACCGAAATCGACGAGGAGCTCGCCCGCAACCTCAAGGTCGTCTTCGGCACCCAGGACAACTTCGAGACCGAAGACCGCCGCTACGGCGTCCTCCCGCCCACCGAACACGACCGCCGGGTGTGGAACCAGCTGCACAACGTCGTACTGCTGGGACTGGTGAAGCAGGGCAACGACCACGCGGCCTGGCTGCTGCAGCACTACCTCGACGGCGACGGCAAGACGGTCGAGGCGCCGGTGCAGGACATGCTCGACGACATGCCGTCCTTCCGGGACCAGGTCGACAAGGACGTGGCGGCGGCCGGGAAGGGCCCGGACGGCCCGTTCACGACCGGCTGGAAGACGACCGCACCGGACCTCGAGCGGGACGGCAAGGGCGGCCAGGACTGGTACTACTCGTTCAACCACTTCCAGTACCGGCTGGTCGGCGAGAAGCACGGCGACGAGGTCACCTACCACGTCGAGATCCAGAAGCGCTACGACTGGGGCATTCCCAGCGAGCACCGGCGCGACCTCGAACGGGACACCCCGGTGCTGGACGTCGACTTCGAGCAGGCCGACATCGCGCACCTCAACACGACGGGCAAGGCGCGCGACTTCGACGTCGTCGGCAGCTCGGCGCAGAAGACGGCGACCGTCTAGCGTCGCGCGTTGCAAGCTCCGTGACAGACGAGCCGTCCCACGACGATCGACACTGGCCGGCAGCCTCACCGGTCCCGGAGCGGACCGTGGATCCCGCCGTCAGGGGTTGTCCGGGCGCTGGTCCGCGTTCCGCTCGTTCCCGGCCGCACGCATCTCGTCGTAGCGCGGCGGGCGCGCCACGGGGACGGCGTCAGACGGCGGGTCACGAGCAACTCGTGGGCCGACACGTCCTCGGCGTCCCGGACGACCTCCGGCCCGGCGGCCGTGAGGATCGCGTGCATCGCCTCCGCCATCGCCCCGGAGATCGCCGACGTCAACCGGTCGAACGCGGCGCACTCCTCGCCCTCGTGGTGCGGATCGTCGCCGAGGGCTTCCTGGGCGGCGTCGAGCAGGACCGTGCCCTCCCGCCAGCCGACCAAATGTCTACCCCGGCCGCCATAGATTTCCTGGGCCGCCCTCACCGGCCACACCGGGGCTCTGCTCGCCCGGGGCTTCAGCAGCGGCGCCGCCGCCCGGTGGAACGGGAATGGGTCTCCATGAGAGCACCTCCGTTTCTCGTGGCAGCCAGTTGCCGCGTCAACGGTCCCAGCACCCGGGCCGGCGCTCCATCGCTCGCGGAGTGACGGAATCGCCGCGGGGCCTCATCATGGAGCGGTGCCCTCCGACGACTCGGAACGACCGGCCCGGCTCCGGGTCGACGCCGAGACGACGCTGATCCTGCGCGAGGCGTTCCACAAGATCGACGCGAACTACCGCAACGACCACTACGGTCTCTACGACTACGCCCGCGCCGTCATGAGCAAAATCGTTCCCCTGGACCACTTCTACATCGGTTTCTTCCACGGCGCGAACCGCGTCCGCTACCCCTACGGTTACGACGGGGGCATGTACACCGATCCGGCGTCGCACATCTACGGGCCGCACGGCCAGGCCGCCTGGCTCCTGAAACACCGTCAGACCTACCGGATGCAGTACGACAACGGTGCCGCGCTCAACGCCGGCGTCGCTTCCGGGGACACCAGCCGCGCCTCCGCCGACGCCGTCACCACCCCGCTGTTCCGCCGCGGCCGCGACGGCGAGCCGGCGGTGTTCGGCATGATGTCCATGCAGAGCTACCGGCCGGACACCTTCGACGACAACGCGGTGCGCGCCTTCGAATGGCTGGCCGATCTGGTGGCCCGCGTGCTGACGACCGAAGCCGAGGACGTCGACGCGCTCCGCCGGCTGCCGGCCGACGTCGAGGACGCGCCGCAGCTGGTCACCGCGGACCACATCGTCGAACTCCTCTCCTCCCGCGTGGCGGACATCCGGCAGCGCGCCCAGGACGCCCTCGCGGTACCCGGCACGGGTTCGCTGCGCGAGGTCCTGCAGCGCATCGTCACCGACTGCCAGCAGCTCCAGTCGGACCTCGTCGAACTCACGCTCGACATCGACAACGGTCCCGAGGAACGCTTCCGCTCGCTGACCGCCGCCGAACAGGGGGTGGCGGTTCTCCTCGGCAGCGACATGCACAACGAACAGATCGCCCGCGAACTCGGGATCAGCCTCCACACCGTCAAGACCCACGTCCGCAACATCCTGGCCAAGTACCGGATGACCGGGCGCGCGGCCGTCGCCGACGACGTCCGGAAGCACCTGGCGCGCTGACCGGCCAGGCCGGCGAGCTCACCCGCGCGACGACGTCGCGCACCGCGGCGAGGGGTCCACCGCGACCTGGTCGAAAAGCTTTACCAGGGCGGCGAAACGGCAACGGGCACTGACCGGACGGTCGGACGCAGCCGGCGGAATCGGCGTCGAGCAGCGGATCCGTCGCCGGGCGGCCGCTGAACGGAACCGTGTCGCGGACGCTCACAGCGCCGTCGCGAAGGGTGTAGACGGTGCGCGTGCCCGAATAGGTCAGCTGATCGACCGAGCGGCCGACGTCGTCGCTCTCCGCGGCGACGGTCACGAAGGCACGGCCCCCGTCCAGCGGCGTGCACCGATATCCCAGGTGGGCGGCGACACCACCGCCTTCGGCGACCGAGAACGGCCCGCCGTCGGCTCCGACGACCTGGCCGAGGTTGCCGCCGTCGTAGTGCAGCACGGAGAAGAACGTGGTGTTGGCACCGATCGACCGGGCGACGTGCAGCTCGGCCCGGCCGTCCCCGTCGAGGTCGGCCACGCGCGGCGCCTGGATGCCGAACCGGCTGTCGGCCGACAGGTTCGGTGATCTTTCACCGAACGGGCTCCCATGAAGAAAGACGGCCACCGATCCGCGTCGCGCAGTCACCATGTGATGTGCCACTCGAACGCAACCACCTAGCCCTGCCGCGTCGGCCGGATGGTCAGGTCCCCGATTTCGACGTCTTCGGGCTGGTCGACGGCGAACGCGATCGCCCGCGCGACCGCCTCGGGCTCGATACCGAGCTTGGCCATGCTCCGCTGGGCCTGCTCGCGCACGGCCGGGTCGTCGACGGCGTGGTCGATGAGCTCGGTGCGCACGTAGCCCGGGGAAATCGACGTCGTGCGCAGCACGCCGTCGGTGCTCTCCTGCCGCAGCCCCTCCAGGAGGGTGCGGACGGCGTTCTTGGTCCCGGCGTACACCGCCTGGGTGGGGACGATCTTCAGCCCGGAGGTCGAGACGACGGTGACGAGGTGCCCGCTGCCCTGCCGGCGGAACACCGGCAGGGCCGCCGCGATGCCGTGCAGGATCCCCTTGACGTTCACGTCGACCATGGCCGACCAGCCTTCGACGTCCAGGTCGGCGACGGTGCTGATCCGGGTGACCCCGGCGTTGCCCACCAGGACGTCCAGCCGGCCGAAGCGCTCGACGGCGGTGGTGACGAGCGTCCGGAGGTCGCCGGGATCGGTGACGTCCACCCGCACGGCGACGGCCCGCCCGCCGTCGGCTTCGACCTCGGCGACCAGCCGGTCGAGCCGGTCGGTGCGCCGCGCACCGAGGACGACGACGGCACCGAGCGACGCGAGGTGGCGGGCGGTCGCCTCCCCGATCCCGCTGCTGGCGCCGGTGATGGCGACGACCTTGCCGTGGATGGTCATGACAATTCCTCACTCGAAGTGGACATCTGTCCGGTTGTCTGCCCACCATAGCGGACAGGTGTCCGCTTCTGTCAACCGCCGCCCCGCGCCACTCGTCGTTCAATCACTGTTTGAATCACTGCTTGAACGCGCGCCCGCGCGGTGATGTACTCGGCGGATGGCGGCAAAGGCGACGACGGACTCGACGCGGGACCGGCTGCTGGCCGCCGCCGAACAGCTTCTGCTGGTCACCGGTTACGACAGCGTGTCCGTGCGGGCAATCTGCTCGGCCGCCGGGCTCAACCCGGCCGCCGTGCACTACCACTTCGGCTCGAAGGAGGCGCTGGTCTCCGCGATGCTGGAGGACCGGCTGGCGCCCGTGTGGGGCGACGTGCTCGCCGACGTCGAACGCCGCCGGCGGGAAGGGTGGGTGCCCACCGCGGCGGACCTGGTCGACGCCGTCCTGGAGCCCTTGGCCGGGCTGGCCGCCGATCCGGTCGGCCGGCTCCGGCTGCACCTGCTCGCCCGGGTGCTGCTCTCGGGGCGGCGGATGCACTGGCGCTCCCCCTGGTTCGGCCTAGACCCGTGGGTCGAGCTCCTGCGCGCGGCCCGGCCGGACCTGACCGGCGAGCAGGCGTCCGCCCGCTGGGTCCTGGCCTTCCAGCTCCTGCTGCAGGTGTTCGGCAACCCGGCCGCGCCCGCGCCGCCCCCGCCCCGGATCCCGCTCGCTGCCGTGCGTTCGTTCGTGACCGCCGGGCTGGACGCGCCGTGAGCCCGCCCGACGTCTTCGCCCCGGCCCGCCTGGGCCCGGTCGAGCTGCGCAACCGCGTGATCAAGGCGGCCACCTTCGAAGGCCGGACCCCTGACGCGCTCGTCACCGACGAGCTGATCGAGTACCACCGCGGGCCCGCCCGCGGCGGCGTCGGGATGACCACCCTGGCCTACTGCGCGGTGTCACCGGAAGGCCGCACGGACCGCCACCAGATCTGGATGCGGCCCGAGGCCGTGCCCGGACTGCGCCGCTTCACCGCCGCGATCCACGACGAAGGAGCGGCCGCCTGCGCGCAGATCGGCCACGCCGGCCCGGTCGCGAACGCGGCGTCGAACCGGCTGCCCGCGCTCTCGCCGACCCGCCGGTTCAGCCCCCTGGGGATGCGGCCGACCCGGGCCGCCACCGCCGCCGACCTCGACCGGATCGTCGAAGCGCACGCCGCCGCGGCCCGCACCGCGCTCGAGTCCGGCTTCGACGCCGTGGAACTCCACTTCGGACACAACTACCTCGTCAGCGCGTTCCTGAGCCCGCGGCTCAACCGGCGCACCGACGCCTACGGCGGCGGTCTCGGCAACCGGGCCCGCCTTGCGCGCGCGGTCGCCCGCGCGGTGCGCGACGCGGTCGGCGACCGCCTCGCGATCACCGCCAAGCTGAACATGGACGACGGCGTCCCCGGCGGCTTCTGGGTGGACGAAAGCATCCAGGTCGCCCGCTGGCTGGAAGCCGACGGCACCCTCGACGCCCTGGAACTCACCGCGGGCAGCTCCCTGCTCAACCCGATGTACCTGTTCACCGGCGACGCACCGGTCCGCGACTTCGCGGCCGCGTTCCCCCAGCCGACGCGGCTGGGGTTGCGCCTGGGCGGCCGGTTCTTCCTGCACGAGTACCCCTACCGCGAGGCCTACCTGCTCGACCGCGCCCGCCAGTTCCGCGCCGCGCTGACCATGCCGCTGATCCTGCTCGGCGGGATCACCACGGTGGAGACCATGAACCTGGCCATGGCGGAGGGCTTCGCCTTCGTCGCCATGGCCCGCGCCCTCCTGCGTGAACCCGACCTCGTCCGGCGGATGCGGACCGACGCGAGCACCCGGTCGCTGTGCATCCACTGCAACCGCTGCATGCCCACCATCTACCGCGGCACGCGCTGCGTGCTCACCCCGCCGGAGGACATCGCGTAGCGGTCAGGGCCGGTGGGTGCAGATGGCGCCGATGCTGTCGGACTGCTCGACGACGGTCTTGCCGTCGACGGTGATCTTGCAGGTGTTGTCCTTGGCACCCACCTCGAAGTCGACCGGGGGCGCGGTGAACGCCAGGCGGCGGGCCGCGGCCTGGACGCGGCGGACACGATGACCACCGACACGCCGCCGGCCGACCTCCCCCGCGCGCTGCTCGACCGGGCCCTGGACGTGGGCGCCGAGCACCCGGGCCCCCTGTCCGGTCTCGTGACGGCGGCCAACGACGATCCGCGCGGTCGTCCGCGAACGCATCGAGCGCGCGTTCGACGAGCAGCCGGTACCGCGGTTGCCGGGCGAGGACCGCGAACTGCGCGGGAAGGTGGGCACGCGCGCCCTGACCGCGGCCGGCCGGGACGCAATCGCCGGGTACGTCGACCGATGGCGGCGACGCTGCTCCGACGAGGAGGGTCGCCGGACGACGCCGGGCGCCGGTCCGTAACGGACGACCGGGGAGATCGATATCCCGTTCGTGCCCGGAACACCCGGGCCTTCACGAACGGAACCTTCTCGCCATGTCTCGTCTCCACCTGGGAGCACTCATCGCCACCGGGGCCGTCGCCGCCCTGATCTCCACGGGCTGCTCGACCACCTCCGGCACACCGGCGCCGGCCGCCGCGTCGACCGGCACCACGACGTCCGCGAGCGCCGCGGCCCCCGCCCTCGACGGGGCGAAAGTCGGCTCCGCCGTCGCCGACGCCGCGAAGCAGGCCAAGGCGGTCCACGTCCGGGGCACGGTCTCCGAGGGCGGGAACCTCAACCTCGACCTGCAGCTCAACCCGGACAGCGCGAGTGGCACCGTGGTGCAGGACGGGCTGGAGATCCCGGTCCTGCGCGTCGGGGACAAGTACTACTTCCGGTTCAGCCAGTCGCTGATCGAGAAGGCCGGGCTCCCGGCCTCGGTGGGCAAGCTCCTCAAGGACAAGTGGGTGCCCTCGACCTCGCAGGTCGGCGCCGGCATCGGTGACGCGTTCAAGCAGTTCCTCGACTACAAGACGTTCACCGACAACACGGTCGGCGAGCTGAAGTCGGCGACCTTCACCGGCGGCGAGCCGACCACCAGCGGCGGCGTCCCGGCGCAGACCTTCACCAGCCCCGACGGCACCGCGACGGTGGCCGCGGCCGATCCGCACTACCTGCTGCGCATGCAGGACCCCAAGAGCGGCACGCTGGAGTTCTCCGACTGGGACAAGCCGACGACGGTCGCCGAGCCCAAGGCGGCGGAAATCTACTCGGGCCCCGGCGCCTGACCGAAGGCCGGCGTGATGTCCGTGTGGACGCGGTAGTCGGTCACCCGGTCCCCGGCCAGGCGGATCACCGTCACGCACGGCAGGGCCGGCGGGGTGCCGTCCGGGGCCGCCGTTTCGATCGTGAAGCGGCAGAACAGCTGGTCCTCCCCCACCGCCGCGACCTGGTCGACGGTGTGGTGGACCCAGGGCAGCGCGCCGGCCGCGCCGGCCGTCGCCGCGGTGATCGCGGCGCGGCCGGTCAGCGGCTCGTCGTTGGCGAACGCGTACGTCGCGTCGTCGGCGAACCACGAGGCGAACGCTTCGGCGTCACCCGCGTCGACCGCCGCGCACACGGCGTGGACCATCCGCTCGCGGGTGCCGGTCACTTCCGCAGCTCCAGGCCGTAGCGGGTCATCACTTCCGCGACCAGCGCGCACCTGTCCGGCGAGTCGCTCGGCGGCTGGGTCGTCGCCTGGACCGCGGCCCACCACCCGGACCGCGTCGAGAAGCTCGTGCTCAACACGCCCGGGAACATCGCCGACAAGCCCGAGGTGATGGCCCGGATGCGCGACAGCACGATGGCGGCGGTGCTCGACCCCAGTGACGAGACCGTGCGCCGCCGCGTCGAGTTCCTGTTCCACCACAAGGAGATGGCGACCGACGAGCTGGTGAACCTGCGCCGCCGGATCCACTCCCGGCCCGGGTTCGTCCGGGCGATCACGAACACCCTGGTGCTGCAGGACTCCGAGGTGCGCAAGGACTTCGCGTGGGACCCGTCCTGGGTGTCGCGGGTGAAGGCGCCGACGCTGCTGCTGTGGACCAGCCACGACCCCACCGGCGGGCTCGACGAGGCCGAGCTGCTGCTCGGCTGGCTGCCCGACGCGCGGCTGCACGTCATCGACGACGCCGGGCACTGGCCGCAGTGGGAGAAGGTCGCCGAGTTCCTCGACGTCCACCGCACCTGGCTGCTGACCGGAACGGACCCGTCCTGATGGCCGGGATCGCCGGGTTCGCCGGCATGTCCCACAGTCCGTTCGCGACCCTGCTGCCGCCACCGTCCGGCGACGGCCCGGGCGCGCAGTTCCTCGCCGACGCCGGCCGGCCCGCCGCGCGGTCGGTCCCGGAATGGATCACCGGCATGGGCATCGGCACCACGTTCCCCGTCGCCTGACCGCACGGGCACGGACGGTTCCTCTTCACGCCCTCGACGTCGGCGCGATCTTGCCGCAGCTCCCCCGGGTGCGCTACCCCGGTGGAAGACCAGCGCTACTTCCTCCGAGGAGCGGCTCGTGAAGAAAATGCTCGCCGTCGTGGCCGTCGTTCTCCTCGCTCTCGGCGGGCTCGCCTCGCCCGCCGCCGGCGCGAGTGGCAAGAAAGGCGTCAGCGCCAACCCCTACGCCGGGGCCGCGACCGCGCTGAAGGACGTCGGGGCGAAGTGGTTCTACACCTGGGCCGCCGATCCCCAGGGCATCGCGGCGCCGAGCGGCACCGAGTTCGTGCCCATGATCTGGGGCCGGGACTCCGTCACGCAGGACCAGCTCGACCGGGCCAAAGCGAACGGCCGCACGCTGCTGGGCTTCAACGAGCCGGACCTGGCGGGCCAGGCGAGCATGCCCGTCGAGACGGCGCTGGACCTGTGGCCGCGCCTGCAGTCCACCGGGATGCGGCTCGGCGCGCCGGCCGTGGCCTACGGGGGCGACGTCGCCGGTGGGTGGCTCGACCGGTTCATGAGCGGCGCCGCCGCGCGCGGGTACCGGGTCGACTTCATCCCGCTGCACTGGTACGGCGGGGACTTCTCCAGCGCCGCGTCCGGGCAGCTGCAGTCCTACCTGCAGAAGGTCCACGACCGCTACCACCTCCCGATCTGGCTGACCGAGTACGCGCTCATCGACTTCTCCGGCTCGACGCCGCGCTACCCGTCATCGGCCCAGCAGACCGACTTCGTCACCCGGTCCACCGCGATGCTCGAAGGGCTGTCGTTCGTCGAGCGGTACGCGTGGTTCTCCTTGTCGACGTCGACGTCACCGACCGGGCTCTACTCCGGCACGACCCCGAACGCGAGCGGCGTGGCCTACCGCGCCGGGTAGCCGCGCTCCTGGACGATCCACGTGTTGCCGTCCGGATCGGCGAAGTCGAAGAAACTCGCGTGGTCACGCCGGTCCGGGTCGGCGCCCGGAGCGAAGTCCCCTTGCCAGTCCACGGACTTCTTGTGCCGCAGGGGGCTTACCGGCACGCCGCGCCCGGCGAGCTCTTCGCGGGCCGTCTCGATGTCGGCCACCACCAGGTAGCTGTCCCGGGCCGCGCCGGGCAGGCCGGTCGACATCGGCGACCGGCAGGTGAGGACCTCCAGGCGGAACTCCATCACGCTCGCCCCCGCCGAGCGGGGCGCCGGACGATCCGTCGCGGTACGTAGATCGCCGGGACGAGCCCGACCTCCGGCGTGACCGCGCCGGCCGGGCGCGGGATCTTGCGAGTGATCACGACTGCTCCCATCGGACGCGCTGGGCGCCCGGCGCGCGCCGGGCTGGTGGCCGCGCAGGCGGCGGTTTTCTCAGTTTCCTTTCGCCACGAGCATCTCGTCGGGGTCCAGGCCCCGGTCGATGCCGTGCGGCGTCACGGTCTGGCCCGGTTCGAGGGCCAGCTTGCGGCCGTCGAGGGTCACGTCGACGACGTCGGGCTCGAACGACACGAACCCGGACACCCGCGCGACCTCGGGCCACGCCTCCGGGTACGACCAGGCGGCGCGCTTGCCCGGCCCGATGTCGAAGTAGCCGGCCAGCCCCTTGTACGGGCAGAACGTCTCACCTTCGACCGGCGTCAGCGCCGTCAGGTCGATGTCTTCGCGCGGCACGTACCAGCGGGGCGCGAAGCCCGACTCGTAGAGCACGACCGGGCGCCGGGTCTCGGCGACGACGCGGTCGCCCTCGCGCACGACGAGGTGGCGCGAGGTCTGCCGGATGTCGATGCGGTGGTACGGGTCCGCCGCGTGGCCGACGATCCGCTCGTCCTCCTCGTAGAAGGCGTCCATCGCCCGCCAGGCGAACGCGACGCGGTCGCGCAGGACGTCCGCGTGGCCGGGGAGGCCGGTGTAGCGCCAGGCCGCGCGCAGGGCCCGGCTGCCCGCCGCCTGGACCGTGTACCACTCGGCAGGGCCGAGCTCGCGGTGCGCCGTCGTCCGGTCCTCGGCGACGAGCACGTCTTCGCGGACATCGGCGAGCGGGAAGTACGCCACCGGGTAGCGGCCGGGCTCGTGCAGCAGGACGACGTCCTCGCTGTCGGCCACCCACTCGCCGCCGAACCGCACGCGCATCCGCCGCCGCAGCGGCTCGGCGAACAGCATCCGCTCGGGCAGCGGCTGTTCGACCAGGAAGTGCCCCACCGCGCGCGTCGCCAGCGGTCCCTGCTGCCAGGCCAGTCCCATGATGTCCTCCTCGGTTCTAACCCTTATAAGTCACTTTGATAGTTAGACATGGAAACAGGCGTCATGTAACCTGTCAAGGGTGAGTTTGGAGGTTAGGCGGATGACGACCGACGAGATACTGCTCCTGGATCTGCTGAACACCACCCCGGTGCGCAACGGGACCCCCGAGGACGACCTCGCCGACGCGCGGGTGGCCCGGGAGTGGCTGGCCAGCCACGGGCAACCGGCCACCGACGACGAGCACCGCACCCTGCTCGACGCGCGATCCGTGCTCCAGGCGATCGTCCGGGGCCAGGACGCGCCCGCCGCCGCCGCGCGGTTCCTCGACGACGTGACCTACCGGGCGTCCTTCGGCGACGACGGCGTCGAGTGGGTCCTCGACGTCCCGGCCGGCCGGTCCGCCGCCGCGCGGGCCGTGCTCGCCTGGGACGCGCTCGCCAAGTCGAGCCCCGGCCGGCTGCGCCCGTGCGCCAACCCGGAGTGCCGGCTGTTCCTGATCGACCACAGCAAGCCCAACAGCGCCCGCTGGTGTTCGATGGCCGCGTGCGGCAACCGCATGAAAGCCCGGCGGCACTACCAGCGCTCGCGCATCGCGGCGGACTGAAGGAGGCGACCATGGCCCGCTTGGTGTCACTGAACGTCGGGATGCCCCGGGACGTGCCCTGGCAGGGGCGGACCGTCCACACGGGAATCTTCAAGTACCCCGTCGAAGGCCGCTTGCTGGTCCGCCGGCTCAACGTCGACGGCGACGGCCAGGGCGACCTGGGCGGGCACGGCGGCGAGAACCGCGCGGTGCTCGTGTACCAGCGCCAGTCCTACGAGCACTGGCGGCGGTTCCTCGGCCGCGACGACCTCGAAGACGGCCAGTTCGGCGAGAACTTCACCGTCGACGGCCTGCCCGACGACGAGGTGCACATCGGCGACCGGTACCGCATCGGCGAGGCCGAGTTCGAGGTCACCCAGCCGCGCGTCACGTGCTTCCGCGTCGGGATGCGCCTGGGCGAGCCGCGGATGCCGTCGCTGCTGGTGGCGCACCACCGGCCCGGCTTCTACCTGCGCGTCATCACCGAGGGCCACGTCGAGGCCGGCGACGAGATCGTCCGCACCCGGACCGGCCGCCACGAGATGAGCGTCGCGGACATCGACGCGCTGCTCTACCTGCCGGGTCGCGACGAGGGCGCGCTCCGCAAGGCCGTCGACATCCCCGCCCTCAGCCCGGGCTGGCAGTCGTCGTTCCGGGACCTGCTGGCCGCGGAGCCGGCCCCCGCGCCGAGCGGGTGGCGCGGCTTCCGGCCGTTGCGGGTCGCCCGGGTGGTGCCCGAGAACGCGACCGTGTCCTCGATCCACCTGACCACCGACGACGGCGCGCCGCTCCCCCGGCCCGAGCCCGGCCAGTACCTCACCCTGCGCGTCCCCGGCGCCGGCGACCCCGCACCGGTCCGCAGCTACTCGCTGTCGGCGGCGCCGTCGGACCGCGAGTACCGCATCAGCGTCAAGCGGGACGGGGTGGTCAGCAGCTACCTCCACACCCGGCTGACCGCCGGCGCGCTGGTGGACGTCGCGGCACCCCGGGGCGACTTCGTCCTGGCCGACGACGACCGTCCCGTGGTGCTGGTGTCCGCGGGCATCGGGGTGACGCCGGTGCTCGCGATGCTGCACGCGCTCGCCGCGCGCCGGACCACGCGGGAAGTCCGGTGGCTGCACACCGCCCGGACGCCCGCCGAGCAGGCGTTCGCGGCCGAGGCGCACCGGCTGGTGGCGAGCCTTCCCCACGGCCGCGAGCACATCTGCTACACGGCCGAGAGCGGCCGGCCGACGCTCGGCAAACTGTCCGCTTTGGACCTCCCGGTCGAGGCGACGGCGTACCTGTGTGGCCCGGATGCGTTCATGACGGCGATGCGGGAAGTCCTGGTGTCACTGGGCTTCGACGCTTCTCGCGTCCACAGTGAACTGTTCGGCGGGGTGTCGGCGATCAACCCCGGGCTGACCGGGATCGTCCGGAAGACCCCGCACGCCCCGGCGGGCGCGGCGGGGACCGGGCCCGAGGTGACGTTCGCGCGCAGCGGGCTCACGGTGCCGTGGAGCGAGGAGTACCCCAGCCTCCTGGAGTTCGCCGAGGCGTGCGACGTGCCGACGCGCTGGTCGTGCCGGACCGGGGTCTGCCACACGTGCGTGACTCCGGTGCTCTCGGGCCGCGTGAAGTACGACCCCGACCCGCTCGAGCCGCCGGCGGACGGCGAGACGCTGGTCTGCTGCGCCCGGCCCCGGGAGGACGTCGTCCTGGACCTCTGAGGTCAGCGGAGGTCGAGCCGCATGAGCCAGCGGACCCGGCGGTCGGCGCGGGCGCCGGTCGAGCGGCAGCACGCCCTGATCGAGGAGATGCGCGCGCGGGCGCCCCGGTTCGTCACGGGCCGGGTGCCGGCCGAGCGCACCGGGACGACCGTGCGGACCGTCGAACGCGACGTCACTCGGCTGCGCGGCCGGCATCCCGGTCGAGGTCAAGCGCGGCGGCGGCCACCGCCTCACCATGCCGGCCGTCGTCCCGCCGGTGACCTTCAGCCCGGGCGAAGTCGCCGCCCTCGTCGCGTCCCTCGTCCCCTACACCTCCGCCACGGCCGGCAGTGCGCTGGGCAAACTCCTGACCGCCTTCCGCCAGTGTCGCGCGTCCGAGGTTCGTTGACAGCGGCGCGGCCCTGCGCACCAAAGTGGCATCGGGTGCATCGGACCGGGATCTGTCGAGGGTCGCGGCGGCTGGTCCGGCGACATGAATGAGTCATTCATGTCGCCGGACGAGGTGAATGGGTCATTCACTGCATCGCGGCCGGGACTGCACGGGCCGGGCTCCCATGACGCAGGTTCCAGCCGCCCGAACGTCAAACACCTTGCAACGCGCGACACCAGCCGACTTGTCGACTCCGGTCACATCGGCGGGCAGCGGACCGTCAGAGCGGCATGAGAACCCTCGCGACGGCCACCACCGCGGCGTTCGCCGGTGGTGCTTTGCCGAGCCAGACCGTGCTCGTGCCGTCCTGGCGGACCGCACCGCCGGAAACCTTCCTCGCCCGGCTCGCGACCGAAGGACCGGGCACCGGCCTGACGCTGTTCCCGTTCGAGCCGGCTTCCCTGATCCTGCTGGTCATCGCCACCCGCACCGCGGCGAAGCAGCACCGACCGGTCCGGCTCTGGGCGTCGGCGACCGCGTGCCTGGCCGGGACCTTCGCGCTCCTGCTCCCTGGCCGGCGCCGCCCGGCTCAGGCCGGACGCCGCGGCGGAGCCGGCCGGGTGAGGTCCGGAAACGGCAGCGATCGAACCGGCTACCGGCTGGACCCGGCGCACCGGGCGTCCGCCGGTCCCGGGTGCCGGACGGGCACGATCCGCGTCAGCGCCACCGGTACCGGCGGACCGGATCCGGTGAGCACCGTCGTATAGACCGTTATACGCGTCAGGTGGACGATCGGTGCCGTCTGACAGCTCGCTGCGGCGACGAGCACGACCTCGGGAGAAGCGTCTTCGCTTCAGGTTCGCTGCCCCGCAGGGCAGCCGGCGCCTCCGATGCAGTGGGCGTAGAGCAGGACGGCGGCGCCCACCACGGCCAGCCGTCCCGGAATCGTCCTCGCGCGGACCGTCTTCCTCGGAATGTGAACCGCCCCCTCGCCCATTCACATCAGTTGGTGAACTCGGCCGCGATCGTAAACTGACGTGACCGGCGCGGTCAACTGAGGTGAGCCGGCAGCCGCGAACCCGCCTCACGGTAGCTGGCGCCGGGGTAGACTCCGGACATGCCGGAGGAGATCGCGGCGGGGCCCCTCTCCGCGAAGCTGAACCACCTGTTCGGCGTCGTGCGCCCCGCCGACGGCGACGAATACACCTTCGACGAGGTCGCCGAGTCGATCCGCGCCCAGGGCGGCCCCACCATCTCCGCGACCTACCTCTGGCAGCTGCGCAAGGGTTTGCGCGACAACCCGACCAAGCGGCACCTCGAAGCGCTCGCGGGGTTCTTCGGCGTGCCTCCCGCGTACTTCTTCGACGACGCGGAAGCCGAGCGCATCGACGCCGAGCTGACGCTGCTCAGCGCGCTCCGGGACGCGCCGGTCCGGCAGATCGCGCTCCGCGCGCGCGGGTTGTCGGCGAAGAGCCTCGAAGCGATCAGCGACATGGTCGACCGGGTCCGCGAACTCGAAGGCCTGCCCGAACCGGCGAGCGACACCGAACGATGAGCTCGCGCGGGCGGCGCCAGCTGCGGCACCGGTTCGCCGCGGTGCTGCGGGACCTCGACCTGCCGGCTTCCTTCGACGTGCCGGCGCTGTGCGCGGCGCTGGGCGAGCGGCGGGGGCGGCCGATCCGGCTGCTGCCGCTACCCGGCCTGTCCGAAGTGTGCGGGCTGTGGATCGCCACCGACACGACCGACCTGATCGCCTACGAGCAACACACGAGCGCGCCCCACCAGGACCACATCGTGCTGCACGAGATCGGCCACATGCTGTGCGACCACTACCCGGCGTCGCTCACCCCGGCCGAGCAGATGCGGCTGCTGCTGCCCAGTCTCGACCCGGACATGGTCCGCCGGGTGCTGGGCCGTGCGGGCTATTCGAGCGTGGAGGAGCGGGAAGCGGAGTTCTTCGCTTCGATGCTGGGGCAGCACACGGGACTGGCGCACCGCGGCGACTCGGTCGCCGACCGGCTGCGCTCGGCGCTGGAGGACGGCGGCGACCGTGGGTGAGGTGATCCGCCGCTACGGCCCGGCGGCCCTGGCGTGGATCCTGCTGGTGTTCCTGCGGCCGGGGCCGGCGCCCGGCCGCCGCCTCGTGCGGTTCTGCGTGCTGGGCCTCGCCGTCTCCCAGACCGCGCTCACCCCGGCCGTCCGCGCCTTCACACGGACGATCGGCGCGCCCAGCGTCGAACTGCTCGTCGCCCACCTCGCGATGCTCGGCGCGGTCTGGGCCGGTGCCCAGGTCCTGCTGCGGCTGCACGGCCTTCCGGCCGGCGCCCGCGGGCACACGGCGTGGGCGCTCACCGGCGGCGCGGCGATGACCGTCACCTTCGTGCTGGCGCCCGACATGCGGCCGCAGTCGCCGTTCGTCATGGAGTACTGCATCGCCTACGCGGTGGCGCTCCTGCCCGAGTTCGCGGTCATCGCGCGGCTGTGCGTGCAGGACGCGCGCAAGGCGCCGGACCGGATCCTGCGCCTCGGCCTCGGCCTGGTGACCGCCGGGGTCGTCGCCGCGGCCGGGTACATGGTGATCCGGACCGTCATCGCGATCTCCGCCCGCGCGCCGTTCGACTTCGACTACGGCAAGGGTTTCCTGCTGAGCAAGGCCCTCCCCACGACGGCGCACCTGCTCGTGCTCGTCGGGGTCGGCGTGCCCGCGGTGGCCGGCTGGCTGCGCCGCCACCGGCAGTACCGCCGGCTCGGCCCGCTCTGGCTGGCCCTCTACCGGGCCGAGCCCGCGATCGCGCTGGAACCGCCGCGCACCACCGTGTTCCCGACGCGGCTGCAGCTCTACCGGCGGGTCATCGAGATCCGCGACGGCCTGCTCGTGATCCGCCCGTACCGCAGCGGGTCCGGCACCGGGGAACGGCAGGAGGCCGCCGAGATCCTCGCCGCCCTGCGCGCCCGCGAAGACGGCCGGCCGCCGCTTTCCCCCGAGGCGGCCGTCCGAGGTGGCCAGGACTTCGGCAGCGACACCGAGTACCTCTGCCGCGTGGCCGACGCCTTCCGGGAGATCAGCCGGAGGGCGACGGCGGACGTGTCCTGACTACTCGACCGGCGGGGTGCCGTGCGTGTGGAACGACTCGATCGTCTTCAAGCCCCACGCCTGGCCCTTCGCCCGCTCGGCCTCGGTCCAGGTGACCGGTTCCCAGTCCGGCGCGAAGATCAGCCGCCCGGTGGGGTTGCACAATTCGATGCGGTTGCCGCCGGGCTCGTAGAGGTAGAGGAAGAACGTCTGCTGGATCGCGTGCTTGTGCGGCCCGGTCTCGATGTGGACGTCGTTGTCGAGCGCGATGTCGGCCGCCCGCAGGATGTCCTCGCGCGTGTCGGTCGCGAACGCGATGTGGTGCAGGCGCCCGTTCGACTTCGTCCAGTCGTTCGTGTAGACGATGTCGTAGGACTTCTGCGCGAAGTGCGTCCACTGCCCCGAAATCACGCCGCTGTCGAGCCGGATCTGCTCGGTGACCCGGCCGCCCAGCGCGTCGCAGATGAACCGGCCGTTGACCTCCGCCTCCCGGGCCAGGTAGTTGACGTGGTCGAGGCGCCGGACGCCGACCCCGCGCCCGGGGTAGGCCTGCGCCTGGTTCTTCAGCGCGGGCCGCAGGTGCTCCGGCGGCCGGTAGCGCTCGGTCTCCCAGTAGACCTCGAGCTCGTGGCCGTCCGGGTCGCGGAACAGGTACGTGGGGCCGATCCCGGTGTCGCCGTCGACCCAGCCGACGCCCAGCCCGCGCTCCTCGAGGGCGACCACGCGCCGCTTGAGGGCCTCTTCGCTGGACGCGCGCACCGCCGTCCGCCCGACCCCGGAGGTCTTCGCCGCGGTGAGCTTCAGGCTGTGGTGCTCGTAGTCGTCCCAGGTGCGCAGGTAGACGGAGTCGCCGTCGGTGCCGTTCTCGGTCAACCCGAGGACGCGGACGAAGAAGTCCAGGCTCTTCTCCGGCTCCGGGGTGAGCAGCTCGACGTGACCGAGGTGCGCGATCTCGTGGCGGGGCGAGGGCTGGGACATCGCTGACTCCTCAGGGGCGGGGGAAGACGGTGCCGTCGAACAGCTTTCGCGCCGTGCGGATCACCGTCGAGCGGCGGACGCGCGGCGGCGTGGACGAGGTGTCGAACTCGATGCCGACCGCGAGCTTGCCGCTCGGGTGCTCGATCTCGACGGGCTCACCGTCGGCGGGGGCTTCGAGCAGCTCGCGCCCGACGGCGCCCTCGAGCAGCAGCGCCGTGACGACGCTGACGCCGCCGAGCACGCCGATCGACGGGTGCGCCTTGACCGGGATGAACGTCCGGGTGCAGATCGCGCCGCCGTCGCGGGGCGCGGCGACGAGCGTGGTCTTGGGGACCGAGCTGCCGCGGACGTCGCCGAGGCCCATCAGCTTCCCGGCTTCCACGCGCAGGGCGTCGATCCGCTGGGCCAGCGCGGGATCGGCGAGCTCGCCGGCCGGCTCGTACCCGGTGATGCCGAGGTCTTCGGCGCGCGCGACGACGACCGGCATGCCGTTGTCCACACAGGACACTTCGATCCCGCCGACATCGTCGCGGACATTGCCGGTCGGCAGCAGGCTGCCGCAGACGGACCCTTCGGTCTCGGTGAAGTCGAGCTCGACCGGGGCGGCCGTGCCGGGCACGCCGGAGATGGCCGTGTCGCCGCGGTAGTCGACTTCGCCGCCGGGGGTGGCGAACGTCGAGACGGCGATGGTGCCGGTGTTGACCAGCCGCACGCGCACGGTGGTGCGGTCTTCGCCGGCGGGCACGAGGCCCCGCTCGACGGCGAACTGGCCGACGCCGGCCAGCAGGTTGCCGCAGGTCTGGCGGTCGGAGACGGTGGGCTCTTCGACGCCGAGCTGCAGGAACAGGTAGTCGATGTCGTGCCCGGGCTCGCTCGCCTTCGACACCACGGCGACCTTGCTGGTGACGGGCTGCGCTCCGCCGACGCCGTCGATCTGGCGCGGGTCGGGGGTGCCCATGATCCGCAGCAGGAGGTCGTCGCGGGTCGCCGGGTCGGTGGGGAGGTCTTCGGCGAGGAAATAGGCGCCCTTCGAGGTGCCTCCGCGCATGAGCATGCAGCGCACGCCGGTCATGCCTGCTCCTTCTCGTACTCCTCGGCGGTCAGGTAGCGGACACCGAGGGCTTCGAGCTTCTCGCGCAGGCCGTAGCGGTCGAGGCCGAGCTGCCCCTGGGCGAACGCTTCCCTTGCGGCGGCTTCCTTTTCGAGGCGGGCCTGGGAGGCTTCGAGTCCGGTTCGGACGTCTTCGCGGCGGACGCGCATGACGCCGTCGTCGTCGGCGAGGATGGCGTCGCCCGGCCGGATCAGCTGCCCGCCGATGACGACGGGCACGTTGACCGCGCCGGCGGTCACCTTGACGGTGCCCTGCGCGCTCACCGCGGCCGACCAGACGGGGAAGCCGAGCGCCCGCAGGTCGGTGACATCGCGAACGCCGGTGGTGATGACGAGGCCCCTCACGCCCCGGTAGCGCAGGGCGGTGGCGAACAGCTCCCCGAAAAGCCCGTCGCGGCACGGCGAAGTGGTGGTGACGACGAGGACGTCGCCTTCGCGGCACTGTTCGACGGCCGCGTGGATCATGAGGTTGTCGCCGGGCCAGCAGAGGGCGGTGACGGCGGTGCCGCCGACGCGCACGCCGTCCTGGATCGGGCGCAGGTCCGGGCCGAGCAGCCCGGAGCGCCCGAGAGCCTCGTGCACGGTGGCGACGCCGTAGTCGGCCAGGCGCGAGACCTGCTCGAGGTCGGCACGCGGTGGATCGGTGACGATGACGGGCTTCATACGAACCACGGTACGGTTCGGTTGACGAAATTGTCAACAATTTTGGCGGCCAAGTCGGCGCACCCCTGAAGCCCGGATCCCAGCGCCCCAATGCGGCCTTCGGTGCGTTCAACGCACTCAAGGCGGCCTTCGGTGCGTTGAACGCAACCAAGGCCGCCTTGGGGCGCCGGCTCAGGGGCGCAGGTGCGAAACCTCCGCGGCGTCGGCCGCCTTGAGGGCTTCGATCACGCTCGCCAGATGCGTCCGCGCCGCCTCGGCCGCCCGCTCCGGGTGGTGGGCGCAGATCGCGTCGATGATCGCCAGGTGCTCCGGGAGCGAGACCTGCGGACGGCCCGGCCGCATCGCCAACCGGAACTGGTGGCGCACGCTCTGCCCGCGCAGCCGCTCCAGCACCTGCGCCGCCGTGCGCTGGCCGCTGATCTCGCGGACCCGGCGGTGCAGCCGCTGGTTGAGACCCGAATAGCCGACCACGTCCCCGCCGGCCACCGCCTGCTGCATCAGCTCGCCGAGTTCCTTCAGCTCGCCGATCTCCGCGTCGGAAACGCGCTCCGCCGCCTTCGCCGCGCACAGCGACTCCAGCATCATGCGGACCTCGGAGATCTCGACGGCCTCCTCCAGCGACACCGCGCGCACCCGGGCTCCCCGGTTCTGCACGCGCTCGACGAGCCCCTCGTTGGTCAGCTCGATCAGCGCCGCGCGCACCGTGGCGCGGCTCGCGGCGAACTGGCCGGAGAGATCCGCCTCCACCAGCCTCTGGTTGGGCACGAACTCGCCGCGGACGATCGCGTCGCGGATGGCCGTCACCACGGAACGCTCCCCCGGCTGCCCGTCCGCAGCACTCTCCGTCATACCCCGGCTCCGTTTGTTGACAATATTGTCGAGAACATCGTGTACTCGATCGTAGCTTGCGGAGAGGATTCTGCTATGACCGGAACCATCGCGGTACTGGGACTCGGCGAGGCGGGCAGCGCGCTCGCTCGTGACCTGGTCGCCGCCGGGGCCGTGGTGCGCGGCTACGACCCGGCCGTCGCCGCCGCGGAGGGCGTCGTCGCGACCGGCTCCGAGGCCGAAGCCGCCGACGGCGCCGACCTGGTGCTCAGCGTGAACAGCGCGTCCGCGGCCGTCGACGCGCTCGAAGCCGGCCTGCCCGGCCTGAAGACCGGCGCGGCCTGGGCCGACCTGAACACCGCCTCCCCCGGCACCAAGCGCAAGCTGGCTGGCGTCGCCGCCGGGTACGGCGTGCCGTTCACCGACATCGCGATCATGGCGCCGGTGCCGGGCCGCGGCCTGCGCGTCCCGATGCTCGCCACCGGCGCCGCCGCCGGAGCCGTCGCCACCGCGCTGAACTCGTTCGGGGCGGCGGTCGAGGTCATGACCGGCGACGCCGGGCTCGCCGCCGAACGCAAGCTGCTGCGCAGCGTGTTCTTCAAGGGCATGTCGGCCGCCGTGGTCGAGGCACTGGCGGCCGCACGCGCCGCGGGCTGCGAGGACTGGCTGCGGAAGATCGTCGTCGACGAGCTCACCGCGGCGAGCGCCGCCACCGTGGACCGGCTGGTCGACGGCTCGGTCAAGCACGCCGTCCGCCGGACGTCCGAGATGGCGGCGGCCGCGGAGATGCTCGGCGAGCTGGGCGTCCGCGCCGACGTCGCGGCGGCGGCTCGTGACCAGCTCGCGCACCTGGTGTCGCGCCCCTGAGGTTCGTCGAGCGGCCCGGCGCTGCGCGCCGAAGTGGCGTCGGGTGCATCGGACCTGGATCCGCCGAGGGCCGCGGGCGCCGGTCCGGCGACATGAATGAGTCATTCATGTCGCCGGACGAGGTGAATGACTCATTCATGTCGTCGCGGCCGGGGCCGGACGCCGGTCCCGGGTTCGCCGAACGCCTGACCTTCCCGGCGCGAGGTCGCCGGCCGGGCGCTCGGTGATCCGGCCGACCGGCCGTACTCGCGGTACGCTCGCACGGACAGCGAGCGCCCGGACCCCGCACTCGACGACCGCGGCAGGATCGGCGTGATCGCGACGAAGAACATCCCTTCCCCCTTCCTCCCGGCCCGTGACGGTCTGCGGCCGCCCATGACCGCCGAGACCCCGGGCGACGACGCCTCCCGGCACGTCCGGTCCGCCGTGCCCTACGGGCTCCGCGTCGCGGCCGCCGTCTCGTGGCGCCTGCTGATCATCGCGGGAGCCCTGACCGTCCTGGGCTTCCTGGCCGTCAAGCTGGCCTCGGTGCTGGTTCCGGTCGCCGTGGCCCTGCTGCTCGCCGGCCTGTTCGCGCCGGCCGTCTCGTGGCTGGCGGGCAAGAAGGTCCCCCGCGCGGCGGCCACCGCGATCGTGCTGGTCCTGGGCATCGCGCTGGCCGGTGCCGTGGTGACGTTCGTGGTCATCACCGTCACCGCGGGCATGCCGGGGCTCATCGGCCAGGTGACCGCGAGCCTGACCGAGCTGCACACCTGGCTCCGGACCGGTCCCCTGCACCTGAGCCAGGGCCAGCTCGACGCCATGCTCGCCAACCTGACCACCACCCTCGACCGGAACAAGTCGGTGATCGCCTCGGGTGCGCTCACCACGGCGGTGACCGTCGGCGAGCTGCTCGGCGAGTTCCTGCTCGCGGTGTTCTGCCTGATCTTCTTCCTCGCCCAGGGCCGCGCGATCTGGGCGTTCGTGCTGCACGCCGTTCCGGCCCGGCTCCGCCCCCGCGTCGACGTCGCCGGGCGCAGCGGTTTCACCACCCTGGCGCACTACATCCGCGGCACCGCCGCCGTGGCGTTCGTCGACGCCGTCGGCATCGGCCTGGGGCTCGTGATCGTCGGTGTCCCGCTGGCCGCTCCCCTGAGCGCGCTGGTCTTCGTCGGCGCGTTCGTGCCCGTCATCGGCTCGGTGCTCGCCGGCGCCGTCGCCGTCCTCGTGGCACTGGTGGCCAACGGCGGCTGGGCGGGCGTCATCGTGCTCGCCGTCGTGGTCGGCGTCATGCAGGTCGAAAGCCACGTGCTGCAACCCCTGCTGCTCGGCCGGGCCGTCCGGCTGCACCCCTTGGCGGTCGTCCTGGCCCTCGCCACCGGGCTCGTCGCCGCGGGCGTCGTGGGCGCCCTGTTCGCCGTGCCCCTGCTGGCCGTCGTCAGCTCGGGCGTGCGCAGCCTGTCCGCGCCCCCGGACGACGACCACCTCCCCGGCCCGAGCTGACCACCACAACCCGTCTGCCGGCCCCGGCGACCCGCCGGGAGGACTACATTCGAAGGTCCGGGAACCACCAGGTCCCGGCCACTGCGCCCCAGTCCCCGGCGACCCCACCCCTGTGGTGGAACCCGACCGGAGGGCCGCGATGACCGCCGAAACCACCCCTTGCCCGAGCGCACCGGCCCCGGTCCGATGACCGGCTCACGGGCGTTGCCCGACTACGCGGCAGACCCCTTCGGCCTGACGGGCGAGCAGCGCCACCACGCCGTGCGCGTGGTCGCGTCCGCTTCGCACGACGCCGACGACTGCGCGCTGCTGCTCTCCGTCCTCGGCCTCACTCCCGCCGAGGGCCGTCCGCCGGCGGACGACGCCCCGCCCGGTTCCCCTCGCGCCGAAACGCCGAGACCCCACCGCCGGTGGCGGAACTCCGCGCAGGCGCGGCGGAGGTGACCGATCGGGTTGCCCCGCTGCGCGCGGTGAGTCCATAAAGGACGGACAACGTTCCGTGCGGGCACCGGGGATCACCGCGCCGGGCTGCCGCCGTACAGGTCCTGCACGTTCGCCGAGCGGGTGACGACCTCCTCGGCGACCGCGGTCAGCCGGCGTCCGCGCGCCCGCGAGTAGTCGCGCAGCAGGGCGAAAGCCGCCGCGACGTCCACCCCGAGCCGCTCGGCCACGAAGCCCTTCGCCTGGTCGACGATGATCCGGCTGTTCAACGCCGTCTGCAGCTGTTCGACGAGGATATCCCGCTGCCGGGCCGTCCGCGCCTGGATCAGGCTGATCGTGGCCACGTCGACCATCGCCTTCGCCGCACGCACCGAATCCTGGCCGGGTTCGCCGGCGGCGCCCTTGAACAAGCAGAGAACCCCGACGTTTTCCTCGCGCAGCCGCATCGGGACGGCATACACGGCCGCGTACCCCGCCGTCGCGGCCATGCGCCGCAGCCGGGGCCACGGGGTGTCGCCGTCGGCGAGATCCGGGTGGCTCACCGGCGCACCACCCAGCCAGGCCTCGATGCTCGGCCCCTCCTCGACCTGGATCTGGAACAGCTCCACGGCTTCCGGCGCTTCGTCGGCGCTGGCGACCACCTGGAGCCTGCCGTGCGGGTGCGCCAGCAGGACGCCGGCCGCGTCGGCGTCCAGCAGCTCGACGCACCGGCCGGCGAGCCGGTGGAGGAAGTCGATCAGGTCGAAATCGCCGGTCAACGTGCCGGCCAGCTCGACGAGGGTGTCGCTCAGCCCGGCCTCGCGCATCGGCCTCCTTCCCACGGCCCGCAGCCTACCGCCGCCGGTTCCGGTCACCGCGGGTCCGGATCGGGGGTGAACCGCAGCCGGCGGGCGACGACGTCGGCCGCGACTTCGGACAGGCGGCGACCGTCGGCGAAGGCCCGGGCCCGCAGCCGGGCGAACGCGGTGTCCGGATCGGTGTCGAGCTGCGCGGCGACCATCCCGGTCGCCTGGTGCACTTCGGGCCCGACGATCGGGAACCCGTCCGGCGCCGGCCCGGCGACGGTTCCGCTGCGGGCGACCTGCTCTCCGAGCAGCATCGCCAGCACCAGGTCGGCGAAGACCAGTGCCTCCCGGAGACTCGCCGACCCGGGCACGATCGGCGCGCCGTGCAGCAGGACGAGCACGCCGGCCCGGACCACGCCGACGGCCAGCGGGAAGGCGAAGCACGCCTTCGCACCCGCCTCGGCCGCCAGCGACGCGAACAGCGGCCACCTGCGCAGCACCGGTTCGGCGTCGAGGTCGGTGACGATCACCGGGGACGCCAGCTCCAGCGCGTCCCGGATCGGCCCCTCGCCGACCGTCACCTCGACTTCGGGGATCCGGCGGCCGAGGTCCCCGATCGCGCTGTGCAGCTCCGCGACCCCCGTCTTCCCGGTCACGATCAGGCAGGCCGCTTCACTCCCGAACCGCTCCGCGGCGACCGCGCACGCGAATTCGACGGACACCGCCCGGCCACGGTCCCCGGCCAGAGCGGTCAGCGTCGCCCACAGGCGCCCCAGCGAGGAGTTCTCACCCCACTCGTCACGGATAGTGGACACCCTGCTCAGCGCTTTCCGGTTCAGCGATCGGCGGTTCCCCACCACGGGAAGCGCCTCCGCAGGATACCCGAGTGCCGTCGCGGCCCGCGCCTTCGAGGCAGCCCTGGAACGCACGCTCCGTGCCCCGCGTCACCCGCTTTGACGAAGGTAAGACGACCGGTCATATTGGAAGAGACGGATCGCCGAGAGGACGAGGACATGAGCGAGATCAAGCCCCGGTTCCGGAGCATCGACGGGTTGTCCATCCGGTACGCCGAGAGCGAAGAGCCGCGCGAAGCGGACGCGCTGCTGCTGAGCCCGTGGCCGGAAAGCCTGTTCGCCTTCGACGCGAGCTGGGCGCGGCTGGCCGGGCACGCGCACCTGGTCGCCGTGGACCTGCCCGGGTTCGGGCACTCCGAGCTGCGCGAAGACCTGTTGTCCCCGCGCGCGATGGGCGAGTTCGTGGTGCGCGTCGCCGACGACCTCGGCCTGGCGAAGCCGCACGTCGTGGGGCCGGACATCGGCACCAGCGCCGCCCTGTTCGCCGCGGCCGCCCACCCGGGCCGGTTCAGCAGCGTGACCGTGGGCTCAGGCGGGGCGTCGGTCCCGCTGAACCTGACGGGTGTGCTGGACGAATGGGTGCACGCCGAGGACCTGGCGAAGTACCGGGCCATGGGCCCCAAGGACATCGTGACCTTCGCACTCGACACCATCGAGGGCTACGAGCTGCCCGACGTCGTGCGCCAGGACTACCTCGCCGCCTACCAGGGGCAGCGGTTCGCCGACCAGATGCCCTACGTCCGGGCGTACCCGGCCGAGCTCCCGGTGCTGGGCGGCCTGCTGCCCGGCATCGGGACGCCGGTGCAGATCATCGCCGGGCGGAAGGACCCCGTGGTCCCACCGGCCAACGCCGAGTACCTGCACGAGCGGCTGCCCCACAGCCGGCTCGACGTCCTCGACACGGGCCACTTCGCCTGGGAAGAGGATGCGGACGGCTACGCTCGCGTGCTCACCGCCTGGTGGCAGGCGAACGCGCCGGTCCCGTCGGCCTGACCGGCGCACCAGCGGAGGAGGACACCAGGATGGCCAGGGCCAGCGTGCGCGAACAGATCGTGGACGCCGCGTACGAACAGTTCCACCGGCACGGTTACAACGCCTGCGGCGTCAAGCTCATCACCGACAGCGCGGGCGTGCCGAAGGGCTCGTTCTACAACCACTTCGCCAGCAAGGAAGCGCTGGCGCTGGTCGTGATGGAGCGCTACGGGGACACCCGGCGGGTGCCGGAGCTCGCCGACCGGACGGTCGCGCCACTGGCCCGGCTGCGCGCCCACTTCGAGTTCCTGGCCGCCGACATCGAGAAGTACGGCTACGAGCGCGGCTGCGTCTTCGGCAACTTCAGCAACGAGGCCGCCGACCACAGCCCGGCCATCCGCGACGGCCTGGTGACGGCCTTCGCGACCTGGGCGGCGGCCGTGGCCGACACCATCCGCGAAGCCCAGGCCGACGGATCCGTCACGACCACGCAGGACCCCGAGGTGCTGGGCCGGTTCCTCGTCAACGCCTGGGAAGGCGCCATCGTCGGCGAACGCGCCGCCAAGGACGGCTCCGCGTTCGCCGCGTTCTTCACGATCGCGTTCGGGACGCTCCTGTCCTGAACCGGGTCCGCAGTTCCCCGATCCCCTCGATCCTGCTGACCAGCAGGTCGTCCGGGCCGAGGTAGCGCGGCGGGCTCATCCGGTTGCCCACGCCCGCCGGGGTGCCGGTGAAGACGAGGTCGCCGGGCAGCAGCGGGCAGATCGCCGACAGGCGGGCGATCAGCTCGGGCACGCCGAAGATCATCTCGCCGGTGCGGGCCTGCTGGACGACGGTGCCGTTCAGCTCGGTGACCAGCCGCAGGTCGCCGGGGTCGGGGAACTCGTCCGGCGTCACCAGGGCCGGGCCGGTCGGGCCGAAACCGGGGAACGACTTGCCGAGCGAGAACTGCGGTGGGGTGCCCAGCAGCTGCACCCCGCGCTCGGACAGGTCCTGCCCGGCGGTCAGCCCGGCGACGTGGCCCCAGGCGTCCTCGGCGGCGATGCGGTGGCCGCCCTCGCCGATCGCGACGACCAGCTCGACCTCCCAGTCGACGCGGTCGCCGGGCAGCTCCACCGTCGTGTCCGGGCCGGTGATGCAGCTGGGGAACTTGGTGAACACCAACGGATCCGCGGGCGGCCGGTAGCCGGCCTCGGCGGCGTGCGGCGGGTAGTTGAGGGCGATCGCGAAGACCTGGCGCGGCCGCGGCACGGGCGCGTCGAACGCGCGGCCGGCCAGGGGTTCGGCGGGCGGCAGGACGGCGGTCGCGGCCCACGCCGTGAACGCCGTCCAGCGCTCGAGGACGACCATCGGATCGGGGCCGAACCGGCCGTCGCTCGCCCGGGCGACGTCGATGACGCCGCCGCCGGCGAGCAGAACCGCGCGGTCCTCCACTGTGGACAGACGCATCAGATCCACTGGTCCGCGGCCGGAGGCGGCGTGCCGTGGGCGTCCTGCCACGACACGACGCGGTTGCGCAGCACGCCGATGCCTTCGATCTCCGCTTCGACGACGTCGCCGGGCTTGAGGTAGTTCGCGAAGGGGTCCTCGGTGCTCGCCGCGACACCCGCGACCGTGCCGGTCGTGATGAGGTCGCCCGCGCTGTAGACCTGCGGCGAATGGTAGGCGACGAGCTGCGGGATCGACACGGACATCCGCCCGGTGTTGGACTTCTGCCGCACCTGGCCGTTGACGCGCAGTTCCATGTCCAGGTCGTGCGGGTCCTCGATCTCGTCGGCGGTCACGATGTACGGGCCGATCGGGCAGAACGTGTCGATGGCCTTGGAGAAGGAGAAGACACCCGACTCCATCTCGCGGCGCTGGATGTCACGCGCGGTGATGTCGTTGAAGACCAGGTAGCCACCGATGTGCTCGGCCGCCTGCTCGGCGGTGAAGAACTTGCCCGGCTTGCCGAGCACGATCGCCAGCTCGAGCTCGTAGTCCAGTTCCGACGTCAGGTGCTCCGGGTAGACGATCGGGTCGCCCGGGCCGATGATCGCGTCGACGTTCTGGAAGAAGACGATGCCCTTGTTCACCGGGTGCGACCAGTTCACCCGGGCGAGGTCGTCGTGGTGCTCGCGGAAGTTGCCCGCGGTGTGGAAGAACTTCTTCGGCACGATCGGCGCGCGCAGGCGCACCTCGGCCAGGGGGTAGCGGCGGCCGGTCTCGGGCACGTCCCGGTCGCGTTCGAAGAACTCGCGGGCCGAAGCCGTGTCGAGCTCCAGGACCTGGTCGTCGGCGATCCGGCCGACCTGGTTCTCGTTGAAGGTGACGAGCTTCATCGGTGTCTGCTTCCTCCGGGTTCGGTGACGCGGAAGACCCGCAGCTGCAGGGCCAGCGTCGCGTAGTAGCCCACCAAAGTGGTGAGCTCGACGGCCATGCGGTTGCCAATGATCGGCACGATCTCGGCGTAAGTCGCGTCGTCGACGTCCTCGTCGCGCAGCAGCGCGGACACGAACCGCAGCGCCGCCCGCTCGGTCTCGTCGGCGAGGTCCGGCAGCGCGCCGCCGCGGACCGCTTCGACCTGCGCCCCGGTGATCCCGGCGGCCCGCGCGTGCGGCTCGTGGGCGTACCGCTCGAACGCGCAGTCCCAGCGGGCCGCGACGGCGAGGATCGCCAGTTCCCGGATGCGGTCGGTCAGCGTCGTCCCGTACCGGATCGCGGCGCCGAGCCCCTGCAGCGCGTGCCCGGCCGGCGGCGCGACGAGCATCGCGTTGAACGGGCCGGTGAGCGCGCCGGCGGCATCGACCAGGGGAAACCGCTGCGGCCCGGCCGCGCGGGGGCCGCCGGTGATCGTGTCGTAGAGCACCCGCTGCTCGGCGTCGAGGTCGTCCGGGGTGAGGTGCGGCAGCCTGCTCATGCCGGCCATCCCACCAGCGCCCGCCGTCCCCGGGCCCGGTGTTGCCAACCAATGGCACAGCCGTTCCTCGGGCCGCGGCCCGGAACCTACCGTCGGCGCCACCAAGGACGGTGAAGGAGCGCGGAGTGGACTGGCTCGGGCTGCACGGCCGGAAGGCCCTGGTGGCGGGCGCCGGGGGCATCGGCGGCGGGGTCGCCGCGGCGCTCGCCGAAGCGGGCGCGGAGGTCGTGGTCGCCGACGTCGACGAAGAGCGGCTCGCCGCGGTCGGGACCAAGACGCTGCGGGCGGACCTGGCCACGGCCGAAGGCAGCCGCGAGTGCGTCACGCGGGCCGTCGAGCTGCTCGGCGGGCTCGACGTCTTCGTGCACGCCGTCGGCGTCAACGACCGGCGGCCGGTGCTCGAGACCCCGGACGAGGTCTGGGACTCGATCGTCACGCTCAACCTGAGCAGCGCGTTCCGGACCGGCAAGGCCGCGGGCGAGGTGCTGGTGCCGGCCGGGCACGGCCGGATCGTCTACCTGTCGTCGGTGTCCGGCCTGCTCGCGCACCCGCACCACGCGCCCTACGCCGCCACGAAGGGCGGAGTCGACCAGCTCGCCCGGGTGATGGCCCGGGAGTGGGCGGGCAGCGGCGTCACGGTGAACGCCGTCGCGCCCGGCTACACCGAGACCGGGCTGACCCGCCACCACCTCGACAAGCCCGGCGTCCGCGACGAGCTGACGTCGCTCGTTCCCGCCGGGCGGCTCGGCGCCGTCGACGACCTCGTCGGCCCGGTCCTGTTCCTCTGCTCCGAGCGCTCGGCGTTCGTCACCGGTCACGTGCTGTACGCCGACGGCGGCCGCACCCTCGTTTAAGGAGTTCTTCATGCGATTCACCGGCAAGACCGTCCTCGTCACCGGCGCCGGCACCGGGTTCGGCGCCGAGATCGCCGTGCGCGCCGCGCAGGAAGGCGCCGACGTCGCCGTGCACTTCCGCGGCTCGCGGGCCGGCGCCGAGCGCACCGTGGAGCGCGTCGAAGCGCTGGGGCGCAAGGCGTTCCTCGTGCAGGCGGACATCGCCGAGCACGACCAGATCCGCCGGATGGCCGACGAGGTGTGGAGCCACTTCGGCCGCGTCGACGTCGCGGTCAACAACGTCGGCGACGTCGCGCGCGAGCAGATGTCGTGGCGGGACATCACCGAGGAGTCGATCGACCACGTCCTCGCCGTCGACATCAAGGGCACGCTGCTGTGCACGCACGAGTTCGGCGACCGGATGCTCACCCAGGGCGGCGGCGCGATCGTCAACATCGGCTCGACGGTCGTCGCCCGCGGCAGCGCCCGCGCCCCGCAGTACGCGGCGGCCAAGTACGGGATCATCGGCCTGACCAAGTCGTACGCGCGCGCCTTCGCGCCCACCGTGCGGGTGAACGTCTTCGCGCCGGGCTTCATCGAGACCGAGGCGACGCTGGGCCGGGAGGACTGGAAGTCCGGGCGCGGCGAGCAGCTGCGCAACGACACCCCGCTCGGCCGGATCCCCCGGCCGGAGGAGCTCGCCGGGACCGCGCTGTTCCTCGCCACCGAGGACGCGAGCCACATGACCGGCAGCCTCATGGTCGCCGACGGCGGCTACAACATGATCGGCGCATGACTTCGTCGGTGAGGACGAGCGGATGCGCGGGTCCAGGGTGATCTTCACCGGCGGCCGGGTGTTCGACGGGACCGGCTCGGCGGCGGTGCCGGGTGACGTCGTGGTCCGGGGTGACCGGATCGAGGCCGTGCGTTCCGGCGTCGACCCCGAACCGGGCGACCGCGTCGTCGACTGCCGGGGTGCGACCGTCCTGCGCGACTGCAACGCCGCCGGCCTGGCCGTGGGGCCGCGGATGCGCGCGGCGTCGTTCGAGCGGGACAACAACCCGGTGCAGCTGGGCGGGCTCGGCTGAACGCCGGCGCCTGGTGTCGCGAGCCCGAGGTTCGTTGGCAGCGCTCGGGGTTCGACACCGTCGTCGACGACCTCGGCGAGGTCGGCTACCGGACGGCTGCGAGGTCGTCCCTTGCCCCGGTACGAACTCGAAGCTCTCCGAGCAGCTTGGCACGAAGACGAACGACATCGGACCAGGGCAGCCGACGTCCACCGGGAGCGGCCCCTGGACGGCCGAGCGAGCCGCTGCCCCTGCGCGGGCAGGTAACCGAGCTGGCGAAAGACCTGGCGAACCCATCGACGTCTTCGCCCCGCAGCCGATCGACAGGTCATCCGACGCCAGTTCATCACCGCGGCACGGAAATCCCTGGCTCCCCTACCGGCGATGTGCTCGCCCGCGCACCGCCGGGCCGGAGCTCGCGGGTCCGAGTACTGCTCCACAGCGGATCCCGCCGCCGTCGGATCTTCGCGGCTCGCAGGCTGGTCCGACAGCAGGATGCCCGCACCGCCGGTTGGTCGTCACCCGAGTGGCCGCAGACCCGGCGAAGTCTTCCCGGCCGAATCCGGGGGTTGTCATCCCTCCGTGTTAGCGCTCACAATGGGCCCTGAATCCGCGGCGTCGAACCGGTTCGACTGACCAATCGGGCGAACCGGTTCGACACCGCAGAATCCGATCGTCGCCCCTATCACGTTGAGTCCATCGACCTCAGGAGCAGCAACGATGGTGCTATCGAGGACGCAACGGGCGCTCGCCCGTACCCTTCCGGCGGCCCTGGCCGCGACACTGAGTGCCGGCCTGGTGCCCGCCACGGCGGCCGCCGCCGGTCCGCCCGCTCCCACGCTGCACTACGCGTTCGACACCGACGACGTCGCCACCGGCGTGGTGACCGACTCGTCGGGCCACGGGCTGAACGGAACCCTGGTGAACGGCGCGACGGCCACGATGGTGACCGGCGCGGACGGTGGCACCGCACTGAACCTCCCCGGTGGCGCGCCCACCTCCGACGGCGCGTACGTCCGGATTCCCCGCGAGGCTCTCTCGAGCGCCCCCGACCTGACGGTCTCGGCCCGGCTGAAGTGGGACAACACGAACGCCGGCGCCTGGCAGTGGATCTACGCGCTGGGCCGGGACACCACGAAGTACCTGTTCAGCACACCGTCCAACGGTGACGGAAACCTGCGCACCGCGGCCACCACCGCCGGCGGCGGGGCCGAGGCCCAGGTCACCGGCTACGGCGCACTGCCCGCCGCAGCGTGGAAGACCGTCACGGTGACGCTCGACTCGGCCGCGCACCGGCTGACCACTTACCTCGACGGCACCGCCGTCGCGAGCACCCCGACGAACCTCACCGCCGCCCAGATCATCGACTCGACGGCGACCTCCGCGGGCTACATCGGCAAATCCTTCTACCCCGACCCGCTGTTCAAGGGCGCGATCGACGACTTCCAGGTGTTCGACTCGGCGCTGTCCGCCGACCAGGTCGCGCAGCTGACCGGCGGCCGGGCGCCGACCGCGGTGACCCCGGCCCGAACGACGTTCGACCTCAGGACCGCCGTGGGCACCGCGCCGGCCCTGCCGCCGGCGGTGCGCAGCACGTTCAGCGACGGCTACGACCGCGACGTCCCCATCGCGTGGCAGGCGGTCGACCCCGCCGCCTACGGCGCTCCCGGCGACTTCACCGTCACCGGATCCGCCGGGGGCATTCCGGTCACCGCGAACGTCCGGGTGATCCGCCCCGGGCAGCTGACGATCGACCTCGGCACCGGCACCGGGGCGTTCCACGGCGGCGCGTCCGGCAGCCTCTACGGCCTGTACGGCGACGGCGTGCCCACGAACAACCTGATCGAAGGCATGCACGTCCGCACCATCTCCACGAAGGCACAGGACGGCCCGCAGCACCCGGGTGCCGACGCGCTCGAGGTCGTCAAGCCGCTGGCCGACAGCAGCAACGGCGACGTCTACATCTACATGACCGACATCCACCGCGGCTTCCCGTACCAGTGGCCGGGCAGCACGCCGGAAGAGAAGATGCGGCTGTACAGCGAAAAGATCGCCAAGCAGGTCGAGCAGGTCCGCACGCTCGACCCGAAGTACCAGGACAACATCGTGTTCGTGCCGTTCAACGAGCCGGAAGGCAACATGTTCGGCACCGGGGAATGGAGCTACGACCGCGTCAGCTGGCGAACCGACCCGACGGCCTACTTCGCCGCGTGGGACCAGACGTACCGGCTGATCAAGGGCATTCTGCCGAACGCCAGGATCGCCGGGCCCAACACGAGCGTGCTGTACCCGGAGGTCAAGGGCTTCCTGCAGCACACCGTGGCGGCCGGGACGGTGCCCCAGGTGGTGACCTGGCACGAGCTGAGCCACCCGGAACAGGTGCGCTCCAGCGTCGCCCAGTACCGCGCTTGGGAGAAAGAAGTCTTCGCCGGTACGGCCTATGCCGGCCGGCAGCTGCCGGTCAACGTCAACGAATACGCGTTCAACTACCACACTTCGGTGCCGGGCCAGATGATCCAGTGGATCTCGGCGATCGAGGACTCGAAGATCGACGCGGACATCGCGTACTGGAACATCGACGGCAACCTGTCCGACTCGGCCGTGCAGGCCAACCGCGGCAACGGGCAGTGGTGGCTGTACAACGCCTACGGCGAGATGAGCGGGCACACCGTGCACGTCGACCCGCCCTTCCCCGGTGTCAACTACTCCCTGCAGGGCGTGGCGACGCTCGACGAGTCGAAGGCACAGGCCCGCGCGATCTTCGGCGGCGCGGACGGCCCCGCCTGGATCCAGTTCGACAAGGTCCCGCCGGGTCTCGGCAGCAGTGTGCACGCCTGGATCCGCGAGATCCCCTGGACCGGCCAGATCGGTGACTCGGCCCAGCCCGAGCTGATCACCGAACGGAACGTGGCGGTCAAGGACGGCAGGGTCGCGTTCGACTTCGGCGGTTCGCTGCCGTCGCTCAAGGAGTCCTCGGCCTACGAGATCGTGCTCAGCCCCGCCGGGAAGAGCCCCTCCGCCGCGGCTCCGCCGAAGCTGGTCGACCAGAGCTACGAGGCCGAGAACGCCACCTACACCGGCTCCGGCTACACGAAGAACGGCCCCGAGGGCTCGCCGCAGGCCGTGTCGAAGTTCTACACCTCCGGCGGGTACGACGTCGGCGGCCTGCGGACCGGTTCCGACGGCGTGCTCGGCTTCACCGTCGACGTGCCCCAGGACGGCACGTACGACCTGAGCGTGTTCGCCAATTCCCTCAACACCGCCGACCTGATCAAGGACCGGGGACCGACGAACGTCTTCGTCCGCGTCGACGGAGCGAACGAACAGGAGATCCTGCTGCCACTGGGCTACAAGTGGGTGGTGTGGGACCACACCGACACGAAGGTGCGGCTGAGCAAGGGGAAGCACGTCATCTCCCTCGCCGCTCGCAGTCTCGACGGCACCAGGACGACCAAGGGCGACGCGATCGTCGACCGCATCAAGCTGGCGCTGCCCAACCCCGCCGCGGCCACGTCCGTGTACGAGGCCGAACTGGCCACGCTCAAGGGCGGAAAGGCCGTCTACGGCACGGGATCCGGGCCCGGCTCCGCCGAGCTCGGCAAGGGTGCCCAGGCGACCTTCTGGGTCTACTCGCCGGCCGATGCCGAGTCGACGATCACGGTCCGCGGGACGCTCGGCAGCGTCACGGCGGTCGCCGTCAACGGCCGTGAGGTGCGGCGGGTGGCCGGATCCGGCTCGGTCGCGGTGTCGCTGTCCGGCGGCGTCAACAAGGTGACGCTGACCGGGGTGGCCCCGAAGTCCGTGATCGACCGGATCGACGTCCGCCGGACCGACGGCACCCTGGTGCCCGAGGTGTACGAGGCCGAAGCCGCGCAGCGAAGTGGTTCGGTCCAGGTCACCGCCCTGCCGAACGCCGGCGGCGGCCAGGCCGTCACCGGTGTGGGCGGCGCCCCGGGCAACGACAACGCGCTCACCTTCCGGGTGACCGCCGCGAAGGACGGCACCTACGCCATGCGGATCCGGTACTCGAACCCCGAGCAGGCGGTCGCTACGCACTACAACCCCGACCCGGTGGCCCGGCACGCGGACGTCTCCGTCAACGGCGGGGCCGCGCAGCGGGTGCTGTTCCCGCACAGCTTCCACCAGGACAACTTCTGGGAGCTGACCGTGCCGGTCCAGCTCAAGGCAGGCGCGAACACCATCACGTTCCGGTCCGGGGAGCTGCCGAACTTCGACGGCACCACCTACGCCTCGGACACGTTCCCCGGCGTGGCGCTGCGCTCCCAGTGGGCACCGGTGCTGGACCGGATCGCGATCGCCCCGTTCAGCGCGCCCGCGCGCTGAACCAGGATCGGAGGAAAAGTTGGTCACCATCGGCGACATCGCGAAGGCGGCGGGCGTTTCGCGGAGTACGGCGTCCTATGCCCTGTCCGGCAAGCGCACGATCTCGGACAGCGTGCGCCGGCGGGTGCAGGAGCTGGCCCTGGAGCTCGGTTACACGCCGAACGCCGGGGCGAGGGCGCTCGCCACGTCCCAGACGATGGTCGTCGGCCTGCTCGCGCAGTTCTTCTCGGACGAGTTCGCACCCGCCATGTTGCAGTACATGCTGGGCGTCTCGGACACGGCTCGCGCGCTGGGCTACGACACGCTGCTGGTGACCGAGACAGACGGGGCGCACGCCCTCACCCGGATCACCAGCTCCCGCATGGTCGACGGGGTCGTCCTGCTCAACGTCGCGCAGGACGACGAGCGCGTGCCGATCCTGAGGTCCGCTCCGCAACCCGGCGCCCTGGTGGGCATGCCCGGTGACTGCTCCGGCGTGGACGTGTTCGACCTCGACTTCGAGGCGGCCGGGCGCCTCATGGTCGAGCACATGCACGCCCACGGCCACCGGGAGCTGATCCTGGTGTCGCAGCCGGAGCACGTGGTGGAACGGGGCGGTGCGTACGTCTGGCGGCTCCAGAACGCGGCGCTGCGGGAGGCGCGGGAGCGCGGCATCGAGATCCACGCCGTGTTCGGCGCCTCTCGCCAGCCCGAGGTCGGGCAGGACCTGCACGGCCTTCTCGACGCCCACCCGACGGCGACCGGCCTGCTGCTCAACAACGAGGCCGCCGCGGCGGCGCTGCCCTCGGTGCTGACCGCTCGCGGGCTGCGTGTGCCCGAGGACCTGTCGGTGATCGGCCGGTACTCCGACGAGTTCGCCCGCACCTTCTCGCTCCCCTATTCGTCGATCGAAAGTGCGCCGGACCGGTTGGGCGAGCAGGCCGTGCGTCAGCTCGTGCGGCGGATCGAGTCGCCGCAGGCCCGCGCGGAGCCGCCGGTCCGGCGGCTCCTCGCGCCCGAACTCGTCGACCGCGGCAGCACCGGACGGCCACCAGGCCGTCCCTAGCTCTTCACGTTTTCAAGGAGGAACCCAGTGAAGCGTTCATCGAAATCCGCTCGCGCCGCGATCGCCCTCGGCGCCGCGGCCCTGTGTGCCACCGGCCTGGCCGCGTGCTCGTCTTCGAGCGACAGCGGCGGCGGCAACGCCGCGAGCGGCACCTACACGTGGTGGGACCCCTACCCCCAGCACGAGCCGTCCTCGGACTGGGCCAAGCGCGTCGATTCGTGCGGCAGCAAGGCCGGGGTCACCATCAAGCGCACCGCCTACGACACCACCGCCCTGACGAACCAGGCGCTGCTCGCCGCGCAGGAGGGGACGTCGCCGGACGTCATCCTGCTCGACAACCCCGCGGTGTCGACGCTCGCCGGCACGAGCATGCTGACCTCGATGGACGAGTTCGGCCTCGACACCGCCGGGATCGACCAGAACCTGCTCGCCGCCGGCGTCGTCGACGGCAAGGCCTACGGCGTGCCCATCGGGGCCAACACGCTGGCCATCTACTACAACAAGACCGTCCTGGACGCCGCCGGGGTCGATCCCGCGTCCGTCAAGGACTGGGCGAGCCTGACCGCCGCGCTGCAGAAGGTGGCGGCCGCCGGCCACAAGGGCATCACCTTCGCCGGTATCGGCACCGAAGAGGGCTCCTTCCAGTTCCTGCCGTGGTTCTGGGGTGCCGGGGCCGACCTCAAGCAGCTGGACTCGCCGGCGGCGGTGGCCGCACTCGACCTGTGGACCGGCTGGCTGAAGTCCGGGTACGCGCCGAACTCCGTCATCAGCAACTCCCAGAACACCTCCTGGGAGGAGTTCCTGACCGGCGGCTTCGGATTCGCCGTCAACGGCACCTGGCAGGTGACCAGCGCCGCCAAGGCCAAGTTCCCGACCGGCGTCATCCAGCTCCCGGGCCGCAACGGCGGCGGCGCGCCCGCCCCGACCGGCGGTGAATTCCTCACCGTGCCGGTGCAGAAGGACACCGCACGCTACACCGCCACCAAGAAGATCGTCGAGTGCATGACCACCCAGCAGGGCATGGTCGAGACGGCGAACACGTTCGCGTACTACATCCCGCCGACGAAAGCCGGCCAGGAGGCCCTGCTGGCCCAGCACCCCGAGCTGAAGCAGTGGGTCGATGCCGTGCGCAACGCCAAGGGGCGCACGAGTGACAACCTCGGCACCAAGTACCCGAAGATCTCCGAACCGCTGTGGACCGCGGTACAGAACGCGCTCAGCGGCTCGAAGTCCCCTCAGGACGCGCTGAGCGAAGCGCAGAAGACCGCGTCCGCCGCGGTCGGCTGACGAAGGAACTTCCATGCGTGTCACCACGAATACCGCGGTGGCCGAGCGGCGGGTGCGGTCCGCGCCCGCCCCGGCCACCGGGGACCGGAAGGGGAAGCGTGGCCGCCCGACGCAGTGGGCGGCCCTCGGCTTCCTCACGCCGCTGGCCGCCTACCTGGCGATCTTCTACGCCTACCCGCTGGTCCGGAACATCGATCTCAGCGTGCACGACTACAACGCCAGGGCGTTCGTACTGGGCAACGCGAAGTTCGTCGGCTTCGACAACTACGCCGCCATCTTCAGCTCGCCGGCGTTCGGGCCCGCGGTGCGGAACACCGTGGTGTTCACCTTCGGGTCGATCGCCGCGCAGTACCTCATCGGGCTGGTACTCGCCGTCTTCTTCCGTAACAACTTCCGGCTGTCCGGGGTGCTGCGGGCGCTGTTCCTGGTGCCGTGGCTGCTGCCGCTGATCGTGTCGGGTTCGACGTGGTCGTGGATGCTCAACAGCGACAACGGCATCGTGAACTCCGTGCTGCGGGCGTTCGGCATCGGCGAAATCAACTGGCTGACCTCGCCGGACTGGGCGCTGACGTCGGTGCTCGTCGCGAACATCTGGCTCGGCATCCCGTTCAACCTGGTGATCCTCTACTCGGGGCTGCAGAACATCCCCGGAGACCTCTACGAGGCCGCCGCGCTGGACGGCGCCAACGCCTGGCAGCAGTTCCGGCGGGTGACGGTGCCGATGCTGCGACCGGTCTCGGCGATCACCCTGCTGCTCGGCCTCGTCTACACCCTCAAGGTGGTGGACGTCATCTGGATCATGACCACGGGCGGTCCGGGGAACGTCTCCACGACCCTCGCCGTCTGGTCCTACCGGGAGGCTTTCGGCACGGGCCAGCCGGACTTCTCCCCCGCGGCGGCGATCGGGAACCTGCTCATCGTGATCGCCCTGGTCTTCGGGTTCCTCTACCTCCACCTCCAACGGCGTCAGGAGCGGTCATGACACGGCAACGCGCCTGGTGGAAGACGGCCCTCGGCATCGTGCTGGCCGCGCTGATGCTCTTCCCCGTCTACTGGATGGTCAACGTCTCGCTCACCAAGACCGAGAACATGCGCGCCGACCCGCCGCACTGGTACCCGAAGGACCCGACGCTGCAGGGGTACGCGAACGTGTTCAGCGACCAGTTCCCGGCGCTGGGCACGAGCCTGTTCGTCGGGCTCGGCTGCGTCGTGCTGACCCTGGTGATCTCGGCGCCGGCGGGGTTCGCACTGGCCAAGCTGCGGGTGCGCGGCAAGGGCACGCTCAACTTCGTGCTGCTGGTCGCGCAGATGATCCCCAGCGTGGTGATGGCCATCGGGTTCTACGCGATCTACGTCCGGCTCGGCTGGCTCAACACCGTGTGGGGCCTGGTCGTCGCCGACTCGACCATCGCGGTCCCCTTCGGCGTCCTGGTGTTCACCACGTTCATGTCCGGCATCGCGGGCGAGCTGCTGCAGGCGGCCAAGATCGACGGTGCCGGAACGTGGCGCACCTTCACGTCGATCGTGCTGCCGATCAGCCGCAACGCGATCCTGACGGTCTCGCTGTTCGCGTTCCTGTGGGCCTGGTCGGACTTCATCTTCGCGTCCACATTGGACCGCAATGGCGACATGGTACCGGTGACGCTCGGGATCTACCGCTACATCGGCAACAACACGACCGAGTGGAACTCGATCATGGCGACGGCCGCGGTGGCGTCCGTGCCCGCCGCGATCCTGCTCATCGTCGCTCAACGGTACGTAGCCGGCGGAGTCACCGCCGGCGCGGTCAAGGACTAGGAGTCTTCCCTTGGTGCTCTTCCGGTCTTCCGACACTGCTCTCGAAGTGCGGCACCGCCACGAGGTGCTCACGATCGAGGCGTGGGGCCACGACAGCGTCCGCGTCCGGGCGGCTCCCTACCGGATCCCGGCCGAAAGCCACGGCGCGCTCGACCGGCCGCCGGACGCCGAGCCGCCGATCGTCAAGACCTCGGACCGGCACGCCGTCTTCGTCCACGGCGAGCTGACCGTGGACGTCGGCTTCGACACCGGCGCCGCCTACCCGGAACCGCTGCTGACGTTCACCCGCACCAGTACCGGGGAGGAACTGCTGGCGGAGCGCCGTGAGCACTTCTGGATGCCGGGTGCGCGGGTCTTCCAGGGCAACCGGTCCGGCGCGTACGAGATCCACCAGCAGTTCGCGGCCTATCCGGGCGAAAAGCTGTACGGTCTCGGCCAGCGCACCCACGGGCGGCTCGACGTCAAGGGCCTGTCGCTGGACCTGGTGCAGCGCAACGCCGAGGTGTCCATCCCGTTCGTGCTGTCCAGCCGCGGCTACGGCCTGCTGTGGAACAGCCCGGCGGTCGGCCGGGTCGAGTTCTCCGAGAACGGCACCCGCTGGCAGGCCGGCCAAGCGCGGGAAATCGACTACTGGCTGACCGCCGCACCCACCCCCGCCGCGATCCTGGCGCGGTACGCGGACGCCACGGGCCACTCCCCCGAGCTGCCGGACTGGGCGAGCGGCTTCTGGCAGTGCAAGCTGCGCTACCGCGACCAGGAGGAGCTGCTCGGCGTGGCGCGCGAACACCACCGGCGCGGCCTGCCGATGTCGGTGATCGTCGCCGACTACTTCCACTGGCCGGCGATGGGCGACTTCCGGTTCGACGAGACCGAATGGCCGGACGTGCCGGGCATGGTCGACGAACTGGCCGGGATGGGCGTCAAGCTCATGGTGTCGATCTGGCCGACGGTGTCGCCGCTGAGCGAGCACTTCGCCGAGTACCGGGACCGCGGCCTGCTCGTCGGCTCCGACCAGGGCGTGGAGTTCCACCAGACGATCCAGGACAAGGGCATGGCCGTGCCGATGCCGGTGGCGTTCTACGACCCGACCAACCCCGAGACCCGCGAGTTCGTCTGGGACGTCGTCCGGCGCAACTACCTGGACCAGGGCATCGACGTGTTCTGGCTCGACGCGAGCGAGCCCGAGCTCAACCCGGCCCACCCGGGGAACCTCGCCTTCTACGCCGGACCGGGCGCCGAGGTCGCCACGATCTACCCGCGCGACAACGCCCGCCTGTTCGCCGAGGGCATGGCCGCGGCCGGGCGGGCGCCGACCGTGCTGCTGTGCCGCTCGGCGTGGGCCGGAGCGCAGAAGTACGGCGCCGCGGTGTGGTCCGGCGACATCCCGGCGACGTGGCAGTCGCTGCGGGAGCAGATCCGGGCCGGGCTCGGCGTCGCGATCTCGGGAATCCCGTGGTGGACCACCGACATCGGCGGGTTCCACGGCGGTGACGCCGGTGATCCGGCCTACCGGGAGCTCATGATCCGCTGGTTCCAGTACGGCGTGTTCTGCCCGCTGTTCCGGTTGCACGGTGACCGCGAGCCCCGCACGCCGACGTCGTACGCGCAGACCGGCGGGCCCAACGAGGTGTGGTCCTACGGCGATGAGGCGTACGAGATCATCTCCGGGCTGCTGCACCTGCGGGAACGGCTGCGGCCTTACATCCACGAGCAGATGCGTGCCGCCGCGCGCGACGGCCTGCCGCCGATGCGGCCGCTGTTCGTCGACCACCCCGGCGACCCGGCGGCCTGGGAGGTCGACGACCAGTTCCTGTTCGGCCCCGACATCCTCGTCGCCCCGATCACCGAACCCGGGCAGCGCTCGCGCCCGGTCTACCTGCCGGCCGGGAGCCGGTGGGTGGACGCCGCCACCGGGGAGACCGTCGACGGCGGGACGACCCGCGACGTCGCCGCACCCCTCGACCGCATCCCCGTCTTCACCCGTGAGGGCGCCGACTTGCCCCTGGAGCCTTCGTGACCACCGTGATCGGCACCGACCCGGCGGGCGGCCGTCCCGTCGTACCCTCCCGTGGCGACCGGCGGCCGCTCGGGCTGAACGAGGTCACGGTGACGGGCGGGCTCTGGGCGCGGCTGCAGGAGACGAACGCGTCGGCGACCCTCGCGCACTGCGAACGATGGATGGAACGGCTGGGCTGGCTGGCCAACTTCGACCGCGTCGCCGACGGCACGACCGGTCCGGAGCGGCCCGGGTGGTCGTTCTCGGACTCCGAGGTCTACAAGCTGATCGAGGCGATGTGCTGGGAGCACGGCCGATCCGGCGCGCCGGGGCTCGACGAGTCGATCCGCCGGCTCACCGCCCGCGTCGGCCGGGCCCAGGACGCCGACGGCTACCTGAACACGTGCTTCGGCCACGCCGGCCGGCCTCCCCGCTACAGCGACCTGGAGGAAGGGCATGAGCTGTACAACACCGGCCACCTGCTGCAGGCCGCGGTCGCGCGGCTGCGGACCTCCGGGGCAGACGAACTCGTCGACCTCGCTCGCCGCGCCGCCGACCACGTCTGCGAAGTGTTCGCGACCGACGGGATCTGCGGCCATCCCGAGATCGAGGTCGGGCTCGCGGAGCTCGGCCGGGCGATGGGCGAAAGCCGGTACGTCGAGCAGGCACGCCGGTTCCTCGACCGGCGCGGCCACGGCACACTGCGCGACATCCCGCTGGGCCGGGCGTACTTCCAGGATGACGTCCCGATCCGGGAAGCCGCGACGTTCCGGGGCCACGCGGTGCGGGCGCTCTACCTCTCCGCCGCCGCGGTGGACGTCGCCGTCGAGCTGGCGGACGATCCGCTGCTCCACGCGATCGAACGGCAGTGGGAGCACGCCGTCGCCCGGCGCACGTACCTGACCGGCGGCATGGGTTCCCGGCACCAGGACGAAGGTTTCGGCGAGGACTGGGAACTGCCGCCGGACCGCGCGTACTGCGAGACCTGCGCGGGCGTCGCGTCGATCATGGTGTCGTGGCGGCTCCACCTGGCGACCGGCGACGTCCGGTACGCCGACCTGATGGAGCGCACGTTCTACAACATCATCGCGACGTCCCCGCGCTCCGACGGGCGGGCGTTCTTCTACGCCAACCCCTTGCACCAGCGGACACCCGGGACACCGGGCGATGACTCGGCCGTGAGTCCCCGGGCCGAGGGCGGGTCCCGCGCGGCGTGGTTCGACGTGTCGTGCTGCCCGACCAACGTCGCCCGCACGCTCGCGTCGTGGCACACCTACCTGGCCTCGGCCGGGGAGCGGGACCTGACACTGCTGCAGTACGCGCCGTCCCGCATCACCACGGACCTGACGGGCGGCCGGTTCGCGATCGAGGTCGACACCGCGTATCCCGACGACGGCGCGGTGACGATCCACGTGCTTTCGGCTCCCCGAGACCCGGTGGCCCTGCGGCTGCGCGTCCCGCCGTGGGCTTCCGGCGCGGTGCTCGACGACGGTGGCGGACAACGGGAGGTCGCACCCGGTCTGGTGGCCGTGGGCCGGGTGTTCACGGCGGGCGAGACACTGCGGCTGCGTCTCCCGCTGGCTCCCAGGTTCACGTGGCCCGACCGGCGCGTCGACGCGGTTCGCGGGTGCGTCGCCGTGGAGCGCGGGCCGCTGGTGCTCTGCGCGGAATCCCTGGACCTGCCGGGCATCCGGCTCGACGACGTCGCGGTGAGCCCGGCGGGCTTGATCGAACGAGACGGCCAGGTTCTGGCGCAGGCCCGCGCTGTGGCCGGTGCCGGCTCGGCGTGGCCTTATGGGCCCGCGAGTGCGTCCGGGAGCGGCGATGCATTCGAGTTGCCGCTCGTGCCGTACCACCGGTGGGCGGAGCGGGGCCCTACGGCGATGCGGGTTTGGCTGCCCGTCAGCGGGGGCGGCCCGCCACGAGCGTGACCGGCAGGGCCGGGCCCTGGACCGCCGCGTCACTCGGTGTACTCGCCGTAGCCGACTCAAATGTCAGCTCCGGCAGTTCGGAGAGCAAGCGCTCTCGTTCGACGTTCGGATCGAGTCACGGCTGTCGACGAATACCGGACGTCAAGACGTCGAACCGATTCGTTCGCGACGCGCTTCTGCGGGTGGGTTCATCGTGCACGGGCTGCAGCCTGCATCGTGCGTTCGAGTACCGGGGATGCGGAACGGGCCTGTTGTCCCGCTCGTCCCGGTGTTGCCGGGATCCGAAGAGGCCCAGCCGCAGTCCTCGCCGCACCGGCCGGCGGCGAACACCCGGGCGGCCCGTCGACGTCGACCGGAACGCAGGCCGCGTCGGAGGCGAGGACTCCGAGCATCGCGGCGTCGGCGCGGTACTCCAGGATCGTGGCGCCGTCGTCCAGCGCGGGCGCGTCCGGGTGTGCGGCCGGGCCGTCGGACAACCGCGACGAGGGGGCCGGACGGACGTCGGCGACCGTCGAAGGCGTCATGAATTGCTCCCGGAATGCGTGAAAGAATCGAACGGCAACCGGAACGAACACCCACCATCTCAGTGCTCTCTCAGCGCACAACGGGCGAACCGGGAACCGAGGCACCGAGCTTCGCTTGCCGATTCTTGAAATGACGGAACACATTTCACAGGAACCGCACACCGTTCACCTCTTCCGGTGGATCAGCGAAATCGGCGCAACCGGCGTGGGACGTCGGGCGCGGGCAACCTCAGGAACGAGCCCGGCCTGCCGGGCCCGGAGGCCCGCAGAGCGGCCACGGCGCGGGGTTCGTTGCGGGCACAGTTCGCGAGGATTCCGAACATCGCCGAGGTGACGAGCAATGACGAGCCGCCGTAGGAGATCAGCGGCAACGTGACGCCGGTGACCGGCAGCAAACCGACGACGTAACCGATGTTGATCGCCGCCTGGGCGACCACGAGCACGGTCAGCGTGCCCGCGACGATCCGGATCCACGGGTCGACGTTGCGACGCGCGATCCGCATCCCCACCACGGCGACACCCGCGTAAAGAGCGATCACGACGAGACAGCCGGCAAAACCGAGTTCCTCGCCGATGAGGGCGAAGATGAAATCGTTCTCCACCCCGGGCAGGTATCCCCAATTCGAGCTGCCCTGCCCGAGACCACGGCCGAACACGCCACCGTCGGCGAGCGCGTACAACGCCTGGGTCGTCTGGTAGGACTCGGCAGCGGTGTCGGGGGACGCGGAGAAGAACGACAGGATCCGCGCCAGCCGGTACCCGGCCGTCAGGGCCAGCACGGTGCTCCCGCCGCCCGCACCGAGCAGCAGGGCCGCGAACAGCCGGGCGGGGACGCCCGCGAACCACAGCAGGGTGAGCGTGATGATGCCGAGGGTTACCGTACCGCTCAGGTTGGGCTGCGCCATCACCAGCGCGAACATGAGCAGCGCCGCCGGCACCACCGGGACCAGCAGGTGCCGCCACCGGTGCAGCAGGTGATCCTTGGCGACCAGCACGTGCGCGCCCCACAGGGTGAGCGAAAGCTTGGCGAACTCGATCGGCTGGATCGACTGCCCGGCGACGACGAACCAGCGTTGCGCCCCGCCGCCGGTGGCGCCGAGCGGGGTGAGCACGAGCACCAGCATGACCAGCGACGCGATCATCGTCGCCCCGCCCAGCGCCCGGATTCGCCGAATCGGCAGACGCAGCGCGAAGAAGAACACGACCGCGCCCAGTGCGACATAGGTCATGTGCTTGCCGAACAAGCCGTACTGACCGCCGCCGGTGCGGGGATCGTACGAGGACACCGACGAGGCACTCAGCACCATCACCACGCCGAGGACCGCGAGGAGACCGGCCAGGGCCAGCACGAGGTGGAAGGAGGCGAGCGGGCGGGCCGGCCACCCGGTCAGGGTCTCCCCCAGCGTGGCCACCCGGGATGCGCGGGCCGGTCCGGCGGCGAGCTCACCGCGGCGGGGGGTCACGGCGTCCGGCCGGGGTGGGTGCCGAAGACCCGGGTCGGCCGCCCGGAGGGCACCAGGTCGCACGGCCCGCCCCGGAACAGGCCGAGGCCGAGCGGATCACCGGGGATCGCCGGGACCGGCCGGGCCGGTGGCGGCGGCAGGGCGTCCGCTCCGGGCAGTGCGGCCAGCTTCGCCACGACCGGCCGGACCAGCCGGGTCAGTTCTTCGGCCACCGGAGTCCGGACGGGCGCGGCGTCCGGCGCCGCCGGACGGTTCGCCGCGTCGGAGACCCGCACCAGCACGGCGACCAGCCCGTAGTTGGCCAGCAGGGAAGAGCCCCCCGCGGACAGGAAGGGCGCGGTGAGGCCGGTTTCCGGGATCAGCTTCGTGACGCCGCCGACCACCACGAAGATCTGCAGCACCAGGGCGAACGCCAGGCCGCCCGCGAGCAGCTTGCCGAAGGGTTCCCGCACGGTCAGGGCCGCCCGCAGGCCGCGCAGCGCGATCAGCAGGTAGACGACCAGGACGGCAGCGAGCCCGGTCAGCCCGAGTTCCTCCCCGATCGCGGCGGTGATGAAGTCGGTGCTCGCCTCGGGGACCGCTTCCGGGCGTCCCGCGCCGAGCCCGGTGCCGGTGAGACCCCCCGTGCCCAGCCCGAACAGCCCCTGCGCCAGCTGGTACCCGCCGCCGGGCAGGTCGTAGGTCGCGAGGGGATCGATCCAGTTGGCGACCCGCTGCCGCACGTGGGTGAACAAGGTGCAGGCGAGGACGCTGCCGCCGGCGAACAAGGTGCCCCCGAGGCCGATCCAGACCGCTTTGCCGGTCGCGGTGTAGACCATCACCAGGATGATCCCGAAGAACAGCAGTGCGGCCCCGAGTTCCTTCTCGAAGGTGAGCATGCCCAGGCAGGCCGCGGTCGCGATCGCGATCGGGCCGAGGTCGCGCGGGCGCGGCAGTTCGACCCCGGCGATCCGCCGGCCGGCCGTGGCGAACAGCTCGCGCTTGCGCACCAGGAACGCCGCGGCGAACACGACCAGCAGGATCTTGGCGAACTCCCCCGGCTCCACCGAAACCGGACCGAGCCGGATCCACACCTTCGCGCCGTTGACCTCCGAAACGCCGCTCGGCAGCAGGGCCGGTACCGCCGTGGCCACGACGGCGACGAGCCCGGCGGTGTAGCCGAACCGCGCCAGCCGCCGGTGGTCGCGCACCGCGGCGAGCACCGCGACGAACGCGCCGGCCCCCAGCACGGTCCACAACGCCTGCCGGGACGCGTCTTCGGTCGGCTGCCCGGCGGCGGCGTGCGCGAGGTCGAGCCGGCGGATCATCACCACGCCGAGGCCGTTGAGCAGCGCGACGCACGGCAGGATCAGCGGATCGGCGTGCGGCGCCCACCGGCGGACCGCGGTGTGCGCGCCCGTGAACACCACGACGAAACCCGCGCCGTAGCCCACCACGTCCACCGAAGCCGGGTGGCACTGAGCGGCGTCGACCAGTGCCGTCGCGGCGGCGAAGAGCACGGCCGCGAACGCGGTCAGCGCCAGCTCGGCGCCCCGGCGTTGCGTGGGCACGACCGGTACTCCTCTCGGTTCTCCGTCGGAGCGAAGCTAGCCGCCGATGGCTGGCAGGACGCTGAGAACGCGGCGCAGGCCTTCACACAGGCCACACCGGAGCGCTGGTCGTCTTGGGAAACCGACGATCGGGGGTTTCGGATGGACCACAAGGGACAGTCCTCATCGGACAAGCGAGCCGTGCGCCGGGTGCTGCGGGCTTGCCGGATCGCCGTCGGTCTCGCCTCCCTGCTCGTGCTGGCCGGCACCGGGGTCGCCGCCACGATGCTGTCCGAGTTGACCGGCGCCCTGGCCACGTCCGACGCGCTGGGCGCCGGCAGCCCGAAGTCCTCGGGCGGTGACGTGAACCTCCTGCTGATCGGGCTCGACTCGCGCAAGGACCAGGACGGAAACCCGTTGCCGCCACAGATCCTGGACCAGCTCCACGCCGGCGACGGCAACGAAGGCGGCTACAACACCAACACGCTCATCCTGCTGCACATCCCCGGCGACGGTGGCAAGGTCTCGGCGGTGTCCATCCCCCGCGACGACTACGTCGCCGTCTCGGGCATCCCCGGATACACCCACGCCAAGATCAAGGAGGCGTACGGACTGGCCAAGGCCCAGGCCGAACAAGCGCTGGCAGCGCACGGCGTCACGGGCAAAGCGGACCTGGAGCACCAAGGCCGCGAAGCGGGACGGAAGAAGACCCTGGAAACCGTGCGGACCTTCCTCGACGTGCCGATAGACCGGTTCGCCGAGGTCAACCTGGCCGGCTTCTACGACCTCGCGACCGCTCTCGGCGGGGTGGAGGTGTGCCTCGACCACCCGGTCGCGGACAGCTACTCGGGCGCGAACTTCCCCGCCGGGCACCAGACACTGAACGGAGCACAGGCACTGTCGTTCGCGCGGCAGCGGCACGGCCTGACCAACGGCGACCTCGACCGCACCCACCGGCAGCAGGCGTTCCTGTCTTCCGCCGCGCAGAAGCTGCGCAGCGCGGGCACGTTCACCGACCTGGGCAAGCTGCGGGCCCTCATCGACACCGCGCAGAAGGACGTCGTCGTCTCCGCCGGCTGGGACGTCCTGGCCTTCGCCCAGCAGGCCAGGAACCTGACCGGCGGCAACCTCGAGTTCACGACGCTGCCGATCAAGGGCTACGCGAAGATCGACGGCCAGGACGTCAACACGGTCGACGTCGACCGGGTGCGTTCGGCCGTACGAACCGCATTCGGCGCCCCGGCGCCCGCCGCACCGCAGGTCCACGCCTCGGCCACCGTCGACGTGCGCAACGCCACCGCCAAGACCGGGCTGGCCGCCACGGTCGCCCGGGCGCTGGCACCGTACGGATTCCGGGACGGCGAGCTGACCAACGGCCGGGGAACGTCGGCGATCACCTACGGCGCCGGTGCGGCCGGCGACGCGGCCACGGCGGCGAAACTGCTGGGCGGCCTGCCCGTCACCGCCGACACCCGCGTCCCGGCCGGCCACGTGCGCGTCACCCTGGGCCCCGGCTTCGCCCTGCCACCCTCGCCGGGACCACCCGGCACTGCCACCCCACCCGGCACGACCGCCGCACCACCGCCGGCCGGTCCGCAGGGCGGCACAGTCGACGGCAGCGGTGTCCCCTGCGTCGACTGAGCTGGTTCAGGTGGCCTCGGGATCGACCGGTGGTCGCTCGCCGGGACGCAGTCCCGTTGCGGGAGCGCCCACCGGCCTCTCGTCCGGCAGGGGATACCGCAGCGCCAGGCGCGGGTCGAACTCGCGCAGTGCCTGCAGCTCCTGCAGTGGCTTGCGCAGTTGCCGGAATTCCGGGCCGAGCTCGGCCTCCAGCCGCTGCTGCGCACCGACGGCGAACTCGCGGGCCTGACGGGCGACCCGCGCCAGCCGGCTCACCGCGCCGGGCAGCCGCTCGGGCCCGAGGACGAACAACGCGGCCACCAGGAGGACGAGCAGCTGCTCGAGGCTGAGACCGAACACCGTGACATCCCCTTACCGCGAAGGAATCCGAAGCTACCCGAGGTCCGCTGTGCGAGCGCTGAGAAGACGGCATTCCCCGGGGCGGCTAACCGCTGCGGCGCCGTCGGCGGGGTGCCCGGAGTTCCCGGTGGTGGTCGACGGCGATCCGGATCATCTCGACGACATGGGGGTCGTCGACGTAGTGGATCTGGTGCTTGCCTTCGCGGCGGGCGCGGACCAGCCCGGCGAGCTTGAGCTTTCCGAGGTGGTGGCTGACCGTGGCAACGCTCTGACCGGTCCCGTCGGCCAGCGTGCCGACGTCGGATTCGCCGTCCGCGAGCAGCCACAGCAGGTGCAGCCGGACAGTGGCGGACAGCAGGCCGAACGTGGCCGCCGCGTCCTGGAGGACGTCGGGCGGCAGTGGATCGGGTGGGGCGGGCACGGCTGGTCCTTCCGGAGTGTCGGGCCAGCTTGCCGTAAGAACCCTCACTTGTACAACCGTTTGACTGTTCGGGGCCCGTCGGGTGTACTGGTCACCGGCCGCCGGCTGGTGCGGCGGATCGTGCGGAGGGAGGTGAGCCGGGTGACCGGCGAAGGAAGTAGTCGCCGCGACAGCGCACACGTCCGGCCCCTCCCGGCTCCCCGGGGCTAGGTCCGGGCGGTCGTCGCGCTGTCGTCACGGACAGCCGACCTCGACCGACGGGACCTCGCCATGACACTTCTCCCCGGCCTGCACGATGCACCGGCGCTCACCGTGTTCCGCCAGTGCGGCAGCTCTCCGAAGGGCCTGACCGAAGCCGAGGCGGCGGAACGGCTGGCCCGCCACGGCGAAAACCGCATCGACGCCGGCGCAGGCCCGCGGCGGCTGCGCGACGCCGCCCGGAGCCCGTTCGTGGCCTTGCTGACCGGTTTGGCCCTCGTCTTCGCAGCGCTGGCGGACCTGCGCGGCTCGGTGACGGTCACGGTCATGGTCGTGCTGAGCGTGCTGCTGCGCTACTGGCAGCAGGCGCGCTCCGACAACGCGGTCGCCGCGCTGCGGAACCAGGTCACCATGACCGCGACCGTCCGGCGCCGTGCGGGCGAAGGCCACCCGGCGCGGGAGCGCGAGGTGCCAGCCGCCGACCTGGTGCCCGGCGACGTCGTGCTGCTCGGCCCGGGTGACGTCGTGTCCGCCGACGTCCGGGTGCTCACCGCCGCCGGGCTCTTGGTGGACCAGTCCACGCTGACCGGCGAGGCACTGCCGGTCGCGAAGACACCACCGCGGCGAGGCCCCGCCACGGATCTGCTGGAAGCGCCGGCGCTCGTGTTCGCCGGAACCTCGGTGATCGGCGGTACCGCGACCGCCGTCGTGCTGGCCACCGGTGCCTCGACGCGATTCGGCTCGCTGGCCACCGCGGCCGGAGAACGACGTGCGGAGTCGAGCTTCGAGGCGGGCGTCCGCCGGGTCGGCTGGACGTTGATCCGGTTCATGCTCGTGATGGTGCCGATCGTGCTCGTGGTCAACGGGACCGTGACGGGGAGCTGGGAACAGGCGGCGATGTTCGCGGTCGCGGTGGCCGTCGGCCTGACACCGGAGATGCTGCCGGTGGTCGTGACGACCAACCTGGCCCGCGGCGCGACGGTGCTGTCGCGGCAGCGGGTGATCGTCAAACGGCTCGACGCGATCCAGGACCTGGCCGCGATGGACGTGCTGTGCGTGGACAAGACCGGCACCCTCACCGAGGACCGCGCCGCCTTCGCCCACGGCATCGACCTCGACGGCCGCCCCGACGGGGAACCGGGTGCCTACGCCCACCTCGCCGCGCGCTTGCAGAGCGGCCCTCCGGACCGCCTCGACGAGGCAATCCTCGACCAGCTCGCCGGCGCGGACGAAGTACCCGGTGGCGCGCTGGTCGACGAGTTCGGGTTCGACCCCCGGCGACGGCGGACCTCCGTCGTCGTGCGCCGGGCGGGGGCCGACCTCTTCGTCACGAAAGGCGACCCCGCGGAAGTCATTCCGCGCTGTACCCACGCCCGCCGCGCCGGCGAGGTCGTCGCGCTGACCCCCGGCTTGCGCGACGCAGCCGCCGACCTCGTCCGCGCGCACGCCGGGCACGGCCTGCGCCTGCTGGCGGTCGCCGCCCGGGAGGCACCGCCGAAGCCCCGGCGCTACACCGAGCACGACGAGACGGACCTGGTCCTCGTGGGATTCGCCGTCTTCACCGATCCCGTCCGCGACGGGGCCGCCGAGACGGTGGCGTCCCTCGCCGCCCGAGGGGTCGCGATCAAGCTCCTGACCGGCGACAACCAGCACGTCGCCGCCCGGGTGGCGGCCGAGGCCGGAATAGCCGTGGGCGAGGTCGTGCTCGGCTCCGACGTCGACTCCACCGGCGACGCCACCCTGCGCGTGCTGGCCGGCCGGGCGACGGTGTTCGCGCGGCTGACCCCGGCGCACAAGGCGCGGGTGGTGCGCGCACTGCGCGAGGGAGGTCACGCCGTCGGGTTCCTCGGCGACGGCGTCAACGACGTCGCCGCGCTGCGCGCCGCCGATGTCGGCATCGCCCCGGACACTGCCACCGACGCCGCCAAGGACGCGGCCGACCTCGTGCTGCTGGACCGTGACCTCTCCGTGCTGGCCAACGGCGTCGTCGAAGGACGCCGGACGCTGGCCAACACGCTCAAGTACGTCACCACCACCGCCGCGTCGAACTTCGGGAACGTGCTGACCGTGCTCGCGGCGAGCGCTTTCCTGCCGTTCCTGCCGATCCTGCCGATCCAGCTGGTGGCGTCGAACCTCCTGTACGACCTCGCCCAGCTGGCCCTGGCCTGGGACCGCGTCGACGAGGCCTACCTCGCGCGGCCGCGCCGCTGGGACGCGCGAGGGCTGGCCACGTCCATGCTCGTGTTCGGGCCGCTGTCGTCGGTGTTCGACCTGACGACCTTCGCCGTGCTGGGCCGGGTGTTCGACGCCGGGCCGGCGCTGTTCCGGACCGGCTGGTTCGTCGAAGGCCTGCTCTCGCAAGTGCTCGTGGTGCTGGTCCTGCGCGGCCGGGCCGTCTTCGCACCGGCCCGCGCGGTCATCGCCGCCGCGGCGGCGGCCACCCTGGCCGGAGTGCTCCTCCCGGTCTCGCCTCTGGCCGGAGCTTTGCGGCTGCAGTCCCTGCCCGTCGCCTACCTGCCGTGGCTGCTCGTCGTCCTGGCCGCCTACGCCCTCGCCGCGCGAGCCGTCGCCCGCCGGTTCGCCCGCCCGGCGTGGTGGTGACTCCCCCCTTCCCCCGACCGGAGACGGCCATGTCCCTGCTGCGTCCCCTCCCTGTCCGCACCGATCCGGCCCGCCCGCACCGCGCGGCCGCCGACGTACTGGTGTTCCTCGGCGCGGCCGGGTTGCTGTGGCTGATCGTGCGGCTCGCGCACGGCACCGTGACGGCGTGGTCCCCGGCGACCGCTCCGGCCACGGTCTCCACCGACCCGGGCGAGCTCCCCTACTACGCGGGCCGTTCCCTGCTTCGGATGTTCGCCGCGCTCGCCCTCTCCGTGGCGTTCACGTTCGGCTATGCCACCGCAGCGGCCCGGCTGCGGCGCGCGGAGAAGGTCCTGCTGCCGGTGCTGGACATCCTGCAGTCGGTCCCCATCCTCGGCTTCCTGTCGGTGACGATCACCGGCTTCATCGCCCTGTTCCCCGGTTCGCAGCTCGGCCTGGAGTGCGCCGCGGTCTTCGCGATCTTCACCTCACAGGCGTGGAACATGGCCTTCGCCTTCCACCACTCCCTCGTCTCCCAGCCCCGCGACCTCGACGAGGCATCCCGGCTGCTGCGGCTGACGCGGTGGCAGCGGTTCTGGCGGGTCGACGTCCCGAGCGGGATGATCCCGCTGGTCTGGAACGGGATGATGAGCTTCGGCGGCGGCTGGTTCTTCCTGACCGCGTCCGAAGCGCTCAGCGTCGACAACCGGAACTACGCGCTGCCCGGAGTCGGTGCCTACGTCGCGGCGGCCACCGCCGAAGGCGACCTCGGCAAGGTCCTGCTGGCGATCGGCGTGATGATCGTCCTCGTCGTGGGCGTCAACGTCCTGTTCTGGCGCCCGCTCACCGCCTGGGCCGAGCGGTTCCGCGTCGAGAACTCCGAAGCCGCCCAGGCCCCGCGCAGCGTCGTTCTCGACCTGCTGCGCCGGTCCCGGGTGGGTGTCCTGCTGGGCCGCGTGTTCGGGCCGCTGGTCCACCCGGCCGACCGGGTCACCGCGGTGTTCGGCCTCGCCGACCATCCACTTCGGACATCTCCGGCGCGGCGCCGCGCCGGGGACGTCCTGTTCGCGACGGCCGTGCTCACATTGGTCGGCTACGGTCTCGTCCACGCCGTGGGGTTCGTCGGGGAAACCACCGGGTTCGCCGAGGTCGGGCACGCGCTGCTGCTCGGGTTGGTCACGTTCGCGTGAGTGCTGGTGCTGCTGGTCTTCGCCACCGTGGTCTGGGTGCCGGTCGGCGCGTGGATCGGGGTGAACCCCCGGGTCGCGCGCCTGGCGCAGCCGGTGGTGCAGGTGCTCGCGTCGTTCCCGGCGAACTTCCTCTTCCCGCTCGTCACCGCCGTCCTCGTGACCACCGGAGTTTCCCTGGACTGGGGCGGAATCCTGCTGATGGCACTGGGCGCGCAGTGGTACGTCCTGTTCAACGTGATCGCCGGGGCCTCGGCGATCCCCACGGACCTGCGCGAGGCCGCGGCGAACCTGTGCCTGCCGCGGAGGCTGTGGTGGCGGCGGCTGGTCCTCCCGGCGGTCTTCCCCGGCTACGTAACCGGGGGCGTCACCGCGGCGGGCGGCGCCTGGAACGCCTCGATCGTCGCCGAAGTCATCTCCTACAACGGCTCGACGCTGACCGCGACCGGGCTGGGCGCCTACATCCACGACGCCACCGGAGCCGGCGACGCCGGCCGGATCCTCGTCGGCGTCGCCGTCATGAGCCTCTACGTCGTCGGGCTCAACCGGCTGCTCTGGCGCCCGCTGTACACGCTGGCCGAACGCCGCTTCTCCCTGTCCTGAAACGAGGTCCGCATGTCCCGTCCCGAAGTGCTCGTGTCGCTGGAGCACGTCAGCAAGAGCTTCACCGGCGCCGGCGGCGACGAGCTGCGCGTGCTCGACGACATCAGCCTGGACCTGCGCGCGGGCGAGATCGTCGCGCTGCTCGGCCGTTCCGGGTCCGGGAAGTCGACGCTGCTGCGCACGATCGCCGGGTTGATCGGCCCGACCGAAGGAACCGTCCACTACCGCGGCGCGGAGGTCAACGGCGCCAACCCCGGCACCGCGATGGTGTTCCAGACCTTCGCGCTGATGCCGTGGCTCACCGTGCAGGACAACGTCGAGCTCGGCCTCGCCGCGCGCGGTGTCCCGCCCGCCCGGCGACGCGAGCGGGCGCTGGCGGCCATCGACCTGATCGGCCTCGACGGCTTCGAGTCCGCCTACCCCAAGGAGCTCTCCGGCGGCATGCGCCAGCGCGTCGGATTCGCCCGCGCGCTCGTGCTCGAGCCGGATCTGCTGCTCATGGACGAGCCGTTCTCCGCCCTCGACGTGCTCACCGCGGAAAACCTGCGCACGGAGCTGATGGGCCTCTGGCAACAGGATGGTTTCCCCACCAAGGCGATCTGCGTGGTCACCCACAACATCGAGGAGGCCGTGCTGCTCGCCGACCGCGTCCTCGTGCTCGGCTCCGGACCCGGCCACCTGCGCGCCGAGGTCACCGTCGGCCTCGCTCGCCCCCGCGACCGGAAGGCCCCGGCCTTCACCGCCCTGGTGGAGCGGATCTACGATCTCCTGACCGGCCGGGAGCCCGGGACCGTTGCCGCCGAGCCCACGCCCACCGCCACTCCCCTGCCGGACGCCTCGGTCGGCGGTCTGGCGGGCCTCGTCGAGATCGTCCACGCCCGCGGCGGCCAGGCCGATCTGCCGGCTCTCGCCGCCGAACTGAGCTTCGAGGTCGACGACCTGCTCCCGCTCGTGGATGCGGCGGCGCTGCTCGGCTTCCTGGTCGTCACCGGCGCGGACCTGCACCTGACCCCGGCCGGGGAGACCTTCACAGCGGCGGACATCCAGCAGAGCAAGAAGATCTTCGCCGAACAGGCCCGCCGGCACGCACCCCTGGTCCGCACCCTCGACCGCGCGCTGGCGGCGAGCAAGGACGGCGCACTGCGCGTGAGCTTCTTCCAGGACCTGCTCCGTCGCGGTTTCTCCCGAGACGACTCCGAACGCCAGCTCGCCACGGCGATCGACTGGGGCCGCTACGCCGAGTTGTTCGACTACGACGCCGGCGCGGGCAAGATCACCCACGACGTGAGCCACCCTCCGGCAGCCGGCGGCTGAGCACGGGCGCCGGCCGGTGAACTCGCCACCGGCCGGCGCCCACTCGGCGTGCGCGCAGGTCAGGCGGACGTGGCGCAGCCACCCACGGCGTTGCTCCACGTCGGCTGAACGGCGAACCGGCCGGCCGAAGTGGACAGTGCGGTCAGGCCCTGCCAGGCGCACAGGTCGCCGTTCTCCTCACCGCTGGAGTCGAGCCAGCCGTTGCCGGCCTGCGGGTCGGTCTCCGCTTCGGCGTACTCGTGCCCACCGACGATGCTGAACCCGTCGAGGGAGTTCTGCACCGAGTTCGCGCCGCACCCGGAACCGGCGTCGAGGACGTAGGGCATGTTGGTGTAGGCCACGGTGCCGTTCCAGTCGTGCCAGGCGCAGAAACCGGCGTTCGGGAAGTTGTCCGGGCTGGTGCCGGACGGGCTCACCACGAACACGTCCGCGTTCACCCCGGACACCCCGAAGTGGCTCGCACCCCGGTTCGCCTCGGCCGAGATCTGCGCCGCCGAAGCGCTCGAGGGCGCCGCGGACGCGCTGTCGACCCAGGTTCCGCCCAGCACCGGGCTGCCACTGGACGCGTTACCGCTGCTGTCGGTGTACTGGTCCATCACGTTCGACCACCGCTCGGACCCGTTGCCGAGCCCGGCGAAGAAGTTCGTCAGGTAGGACTGCACGCCGTTGGCGTCGCTCTTCCACTGGGAACCCCAGAAGACCAGGTAGACCTTCGTGTTGTGCTCGACGGGACCACCACCCCAGGCCAGGTCCGACAGCGGCGTGCGAGGCGACGCGTGTGCGCCGCGCTGGTGCATGACGATCTTGTGCGACGCTGCCGGATGGTGCGGCGCGGCCTGGCCGGGCACCGCCGCCTGGGCGGTGCCGGTCATCGCGGCGGCAAGGCCCATCGCGGCCACGCAGACCGCCGTCCCGACTCGACCCCAGCGAATTTCGGAAATCAATGACATGACATTTCCTCCGTGATTTTGCGTTCCCCCGACGGGGCAACCTGATCCAGGAAGCCACATTCGACGTCCGGACACCATCCGACTTTGGTCTGGATATTCCGCCCGGTTTCCGGACCATTGTTTCCGGACACGACAAATCCGGCGACAACAGAACACGACGAACACTCCGACGGTCAGCCGATTCCGAGAACCGATTCTGCCGTCGTCCAGTCCTCGAGCATCACGTTCTGCGCGGCGACGAGACCGACTCGACCGGCGCAGACGGCTTTCTTCACCGCGTTCTCGACCGACTCCTTGCTGTAGGCGTTCTCGTTGCCCGCATGGGGCGCCGGCCAAGGGTTGGCCGGATCTTTCGGTGCACCACCGAGCTCCAGCGGCAGGAAATGGTCTTCCTCGTAGTCGGACATGTTCGTGTCGCTGTAGCCGTAGTCGACGATTCCCTGCCGTTTCAGGGTGCTGGTGCAGCTGGTCGAGGGCCGCACGGTGGCGGTCCACCCGGAAACGCAGATCGTGGAATCGATCGTGCCCTGGGTGACATCCGGATTGAGCGCGCCGGGCGTGCACACCGGATCCGGCAATGGAAGGTAAACCTGAGCACAAGCGGACGACAATGCGCTCGCTTGCGCAGCCACACGGTCGACAGCGCACGCCGCGAACAAGACGGCAGCAGACGGGGTGAACCGCAAACGGTGACGGACATGACGATCCTTCGGACGGTGGGGACCGTGAGAGTTGCCGATCAGATATGTCGCGAATACGACATCAGGGCGACGAACGGACAACAGCCTTCCGGGTCACCGCCGCGAATGACGAATCCATCGCGGCGATCCAGGCAGCGGACGAGGACGTGACCACGAGCACTCCCACGGGATGGGGAACGGGAACGTTCGCAAGAGTCGCTGCACACCCCGGCGACGACCACCTACCTCAGTAGGGAGTTGTTCGTAAATTGCCGTTCGTTAACCAAACTTGTTGCTCGCTCTTGATGTCGCCCAAACGGTCGCTCCCGACATCAGATCCAAAAGCGCACGAACCGGCGCGGTCCGCCGGAGGTACCCCAGCAGCACGTCGCCGCGATCGCCCTGCCGGGGCTTGTCACGACGAATGCGGCAAAAGCGACCCCGTCAGCCGGGAGGCACCCCGCTCGGGCAGCGATGCTGGTCCACTTCGGCCGCGTGCGATCCGGCCGCGAGAAGCCGAGCATCTCGAACCTGCAACGACTGTCAGCGCGGGCACGCCCCGGTGTCTCCGGCGTCGCACGTGGACTTGGATGCTCGAGGCATGGATCGAACTCGCCGAGATCATGCAGGACGAACAGTGCCGGCAGGCCGGCCTACCGACATCGACAAGGCCCTGCACAGCACGGTCGGCTTCGACCGGAGCCCGGCCTCCTCCGCCGGGGACATCCGGGCGAGCAGGTCGCGCACCCGCTCTTCCACCGGACGGCGGGGGTCCTCGTGCGGGCCATCACCCCGGCGCCGTCGAGGTCGTCGAGCGGAGGGAGCATGGCGCCGAGGATGACCGCCGAGCCGGCCCACCGCCGTGCCGTTGAATGGCACCGTCAGCGGCCGGCCAGCTCCCGGGAGATCCCGCGCGCCGCGGTCTGCACGGCCAGTCCGAGCCGCCGGGGCTGGGCGACCCGCTTGGGGACGAGGACTCCGAGCACGCCCGCCACCGTGTCGTTCCGGCCGAACACCGGCGCGGCGACGGACACGATCGACTCGTGCTCGTCCTCGCGCCGGAAGATCGCGAGCCGCTCGCGGCGCACCTCGGCGAGCGTGCGGCGCAGGACGTCAGCGGGGATGAGGCGGTTGTCCGGCTCGCTGTAGACCGGCTTCGACAGCATTTCCTCCTGGACTTCCTTGGGCGCGAAGGCCAGCAGCGCGAGCCCGACCCCGGTGGAGTGCAACGGAAGCCGCCCGCCGATGCGGTAGTCGACCGGCGTCGCCTGGTGCGCCGAAAGCCGCTCGACGAGCATCGCCTGCATCCCGTCGCGGACGGCGAGCTGCACGTGCTGGTGCGTCACCTCGGCGAGGTCGTTCATGAACGGCAGCGCCACCTGCCGCAGCCCGTGGCCGCGCGGCGCGAGCGTCGCGACCTCCAGGAGCCGGAGCCCGATGCAGAACCGCCCGCTGTCGTCGCGCTCGAGCGCGCCCCAGTCCACGAGGCGGTTCGCGAGCCGCAGCGCCGAACTGGGCGGGATCTCGGCCCGGCGGCTCAGCTCGGCCAGCGAGAGCGTCCGGTGCTCCGCGTCGAACGTCGAGAGCAGGGCCAAGGCCCGGTCGACCACCGGCTCGCCGTGCGGCGGACGGCGGCCGCGCACCTGTGCGGGCCCGGTCATGACGACGTCGGCGTTCCATTGATTGGCATCGCCCTCACGGTACACCGCCACGGGCACTCAGCCTTCCCCGCAGGTCAGCCGGTGTGCCACCGCGGCCGAGACGGGAAGGGTGCCCAACGATGAGTACTCCTTTCCGCCAGGAGTCCGTGACCGCCGGAAGGGCGTTCGCCGCGCCCCGGCGCGGGGATGGCCGTGCTCGTCCCGGCCGCGCTGCCCCTTTCGGTCCAGGCGACGCTGCTCGACCCGGCCGGCGCCACGACCATGGTGGCTACTTCGCGGTGGACATCGCGCTCATCACCCAGGTGCTCCCCGATCCGGCCGACACGGCCAAGAACCTCGGGCTGATGGACCTGGCGGGCAACCTCCCGACGTCGGTGAGCCCGGCCCTGGCGCCCGCGATCCTCGCGATCGGCGCGACGGCGGCCGTGCCGCAGAACTCCCGGCCCTGTTCATCGCGGGCGCGATCGCCGGGCTGCTCGGCGCGGTGCTGATCCTGCCGATCCGGAAGGTCCGCTGGTGCCGCGACGCGGGACCGGGCGACGCACGGTCACGGTGTCGTCGTGATCGCCTCCGACGTCGCGGTCTTCAGCCTCGCCTGCCGCGTCCGCGGCCCGAAGATCGCCAGCACCACCGCACCGACCAGCCAGGTCCCGGCGATGAACAGGAACACGCTCCGGTAGCCGCTCCCGTTGTACAGCGCGGCGACGATCAGCGGGCCCACCGCGTTCGACAGCCGGCCGAGCCCGTACGACACGCCGGTGCCGAGCGACCGGCCGCGGGTGTCGAACAGCTCCGGCGAGTACGCGTACCCGAGCGCCGTGTAGCCGCGCTCGAACAGGTTCACCAGGAAGCCGAACACCACGATCAGCACGGGGTTGAACGTCAGCCCGTAGAACAGGCCGCACAACGCGATGACCGCGCCGAAGGCGACCAGGCACCACTTGCGTTCGAACCGGTCGGTGACCAGGGCCGCCAGGTACGAGCCGAGCGGCGCGCCGACCGTCGTGAGCGCCACGTAGAACACCGACTTCTCGACGCTGAAGCCCTCCTTGGCCAGCAGCGTCGGCGCCCAGCTCGAATAGCCGAAGAACCCGATCGTCTGCGTCACCCACAGGACGGTCAGCAGCAGCGTGGGGTACAGGTACTTCTTGTTCAGCAGCAGCCGCAACGGTGCCTTGGCCACCGGCGCTTCCTCGATCGGCGGCGCGGGCTCCGGCAGCGGGCCCTTCTCCGCCGCGACCTGCTCCTCGATCTCCCGCAGCACGGCGTCCGCCTTGGCGTGGTCGCCGCGGCTCTCGTACCAGCGCGGCGACTCCTTCAGGTGCCGCGTGAACAGCACGAGCAGGACGCCGAGCGCGCCCCACAGGTACACCAGCCGCCACGACCAGGAGCTGATCGGCACGACCGCGCTCGCGATCAGGTTGGTGACCGGCGTGCCGCAGATGCCGATCACGATCGCGTACGCCTGGTACTTGCCACGGCTCGCCGCGGGGTACAGCTCACTGACGTAGATGACCGCGACCACGGTCATCGCCGAAAGGCCCGCCGAAGTCAGGATGCGGAACACCCCCAGCGACACGATGTCCCACGAGAACACCGCCGCGAACGAGAAGACGCCGAACCAGACGGTCGTCCACATCAGCGCGTTCTTGCGGCCCCACCGGTCGGCGAGCTTGCTCGCGATGATCGAGCCGAAGAACATCCCGACGAACGACAGCGAGGTCACGTAGGCGACCTGGTCGACCGTCACGCCCCACAGCTTGATCAGCTTGGGCGCGGTGGTCGCGAAACTGTTGATGTCCGCGAACTCGAAGAAGTAGGCGAACGAGACGGCGAGCAGGGTCACCTTGTGGAAGCGCGAGATCGGCAGGCGGTTCAGCCGGTTGAGCGCGTTGGCGTGCTGCATTGCATGCCCTTCGGGGGTTCAGGCGGTTTCGCCGGGCCAGTAGAGGCGCATCGGGTTGTCGACGAGCAGCTTCCGTTGCAGCTCGGCGGTTTCGGCGATCTGCGGGACGTAGTCCACCAGGAGGCCGTCGTCGGGCATGTGGTCCTTGAGGTTCGGGTGCGGCCAGTCGGTGCCCCAGAGCACCCGGTCCGGGAACTCCGTCACGACGCGCCGGGCGAACGGGACGACGTCGGTGTAGGCGTGCCGTTCGCCGTCGAGCGCCGGCGGGCCGGTCACGGTGAGGCGCTCGGGGCAGCTCACCTTGACCCACACGTCGTTGCGGTCCACGAACTCCAGGAACCTCGCGAACTCCGGCCCGTCGACCGGCTTCGCGACGTCGGGGCGTCCCATGTGGTCGATCACGAGCGGCGCGGGCAGCCCGCCGAAGAAGTCCTCCAGCTCGGGCAGGTCGGCGGCCTCGAAGTAGAGGACGACGTGCCAGCCCAGCGGGGCGATCTTCTTCGCGATCGTGCTCAGGTCCTCTTTGGGCGAGGCGTCGACGAGCCGTTTCACGAAGTTGAACCGGACGCCGCGCACGCCCGCCGCGTCGAGTTCGCGGAGTTCGGTCTCGGTGACGTCGGGCCGGACGGTCGCGATCCCGCGCGCCCGGCCGCCCGCTGACCGGACGGCGTCGACCATGGCCGAGTTGTCCGCGCCGTGGCAGGTGGCCTGCACGACGACGTTCCGCGCGACGCCGAGGTGGTCGCGCAGGGCGAACAGCTGGTCCTTGCTCGCGTCGCAGGGCGTGTACTTGCGCTCCGGCGCGAACGGGAACTCCTTCTGCGGGCCGAAGACGTGACAGTGGGCGTCGACGGTCCCGTGCGGCAACTCGAAGTCCGGTGTGGACGGATGCGCGTACCAGTCCAGCCAGCCGGGCGTCTTGGTCATCGGCCCTGCCCCTTCAGGAGGGCGTCCAGGCGCGGGTAGACGGTGCGGGCGTTGTGCTCCCGGATCGCGGTCCAGTCCTCTTCGGACAGTTTCGCGGCTTCGGCGTACCGGCGCGTGTCGTCGAAGTGGTGGCCGGTCCGCGGGTCGACGCTGCGGACGGCGCCGATCATCTCCGAGGCGAACAGGATGTTGCGGGCCGGGATGACGTCGAAGAGCAGGTCCGAGCCCGGCTGGTGGTAGACGCAGGTGTCGAAGAAGACGTTGTTCAGCACGTGCTCCTCCAGCTCCGGCTTGCCCAGCGCCATCGCGAGGCCGCGGAACCGGCCCCAGTGGTAGGGCACCGCGCCGCCGCCGTGCGGGATGACCAGCCGCAGCGTCGGGAAGTCGGCGAACAGGTCGCCCTGCACGAGCTGCATGAACGCGGTCGTGTCGGCGTTGAGGTAGTGCGCGCCGGTGGTGTGGAAGGCGGGGTTGACGCTCGTGCTGACGTGCACCATCGCCGGGATGTCGTACTCGACCATCTTCTCGTAGATCGGGTACCACGAGCGGTCGGTGAGCGGCGGGGCCGTCCAGTGGCCGCCGCTGGGGTCGGGGTTGAGGTTCAGCGCGACGGCGCCGTACTCCTCGACGCAGCGGGTCAGCTCCGGGATGCAGGTCGCGGGGTCGACGCCCGGGGACTGCGGGAGCATCGCGGCCGGCGCGAACCGCTCCGGGTAGAGCGTGCTGACGCGGTGGCAGAGCTCGTTGCAGATCGCCGCCCACTCGGCCGAGGTCTCGAAGCCGCCGACGTGGTGGGCCATGAACGACGCCCGGGGCGAGAAGATCGTGAGGTCGATGCCGCGCTCGTCCATGAGGCGCAGCTGGTTCGGCTCGATCGTCTCGCGCAGCTCGTCGTCACTGATGCGCAGGTCGGCGCGGGTCGGCGCGGCGCCGGGATCGTCCAGCGCGGCGATCTGCTGGTCGCGCCACGCCGCGAGGGCGGGCGGGGCGGTCGTGTAGTGGCCGTGGCAGTCGATGATCAAGGTGATTCCTCGTCGCTCCGCATGCTTGATACTCGCACACTAATCGTCGATGAAATTGTTGACAATATGTACGACGAGGTTGTGACGGAGCGGTGAGGGCTGCGAACGGCACGTGACGATCCGGAAGCCCGGCCACGACCGGCGGCGATGAAGCCGTACGCGGGGCTGCGGGACCGGCTCACCGCCCGGCAGGTGGGCAACGCCCGGCCCGGCCACTGCTCGGCCGCCCCGGGACTCCGCCACGGGTCATCGCGGCCCCTTGCAGGGCGCTGACCGGGAGCTCACTGCGGCTCGGATGGCGCCCGCGGGCCGAGAGCCGGCCGCCAGTGCGTTCCGGTTACCGCGTCGGCCGGTCCGGCCCGATCCCCCGCACGGTCCCCGTCGCCGTCCGCCGTCCGGATCGGTCCCGCACCGTGGTGACCATCTCGGCCCCGGCTTCCGCCCGGGCGATCAGCCCCTGGAAGTCGAACAACGGCGACACGAGCCGGTATTCGAACTCGAGAGGGCCGGCGGCACCCCGGGCGCGAGCGGCTTCCGCCATCGCGATCGCCTGCAGCGGCCCGTGGGTGAGCAACCCCGGATACCCCTCCACCTCGCGGCAGTAGTCCCGGTCGTAGTGGATGCGGTGGGCGTTGTACGTCAACGCGGAAAAGCGGAACAGCAGCGTCGGGGTCACCTCGATGGACCACTCCCCCGGCTCCGGCGGGACCTCGGGGCCGTCGTCGGGGCGCGCGTCGGCGGGCGGGCCCGCGCGGTAGACGATGTCCTGTTCCTCGTCGACGACGAGGCGGCCCGCCTGGGTGATCCGGTGGGCCACCGTGACGAACGTCAACGGCCCGGACTGCCCCTGCTTCTCCCGCACCGCAAGGACTTCCGACCGGCGGGTGGCGGGCTCGCCGCGGCGCAGCTCGCCGGGTGTGCGGACCCGGCCGCCGGCCCACATGCGCCGCCGGCCCGGGCCCGGCGGGGCCAGGACCGTGTTGCGGACCGGGTGGCCGTCCGGGCCGAGGTCGGCCTGGGCGGGGCGGTCGAGCAGGTAGACCCAATGCCACAGCAGGGGCAGGGCGCCGTCCGGCGCCGGGACGCCGAGCAGGGACGCGAGGGCCTGCGCGGGCCCCGGCAGGATCGGTTCGGTGACTTCGAACGTCGCCATGGCTTCCTCCGTCCGGCGGGCTGCCGCGATCGTGCCACCTCTGGTCCATCAAACCTGTTTGATGTATTTTACGGTGATGGCGCCACCCGCGTTCGTCCGGCTGGCCGCCCACCCGCTGCGGTGGGCGCTGTTGACGACCCTGGCCGGCGACGACCTGCGGGTGCGCGAGCTGACCGAGCGCGTCGGCCGGCCGCAGAACCTCGTCTCCTACCACCTGCGGCTGCTGCGCGACGGCGGGCTGGTCACCGCCACCCGCAGCAGCTTCGACGGCCGCGACAGCTACTACCACCTGGACCTCGACCGCTGCTCCGCCGCGCTGGCCGAGACCGGCGCGGCCCTGCACCCGGCGGTGCGCCCCGGTCCCGCGCCGGCGCCGTCCGGGCGGATCGCCGTGCTGTTCGTCTGCACCGGCAACAGCGCCCGCTCCCCCATCGCCGAAGCGCTGCTGCACCGGCGCAGCGGTGGCCGGGTCGCGGTGGCCAGCGCCGGCACCCGCCCGAAGTCCGCGCTGGACCCCGACGCGCTGCGAGTGCTGCGCGAAGGGTTCGGCATCGACGTCGCCGGGCAGCGGCCACGTTCCGTCGACGCCGTCGCCGGCCGCCGGTTCGACCACGTGATCACCTTGTGCGACAAGGCCCGCGAGGCCTGCCCCGAGTTCCCGCACCACCCGCGCCGCCGCCACTGGAGCGTCGCCGAGCCTTCGGGCCAGGGCGCGTTCCGGCGCACGGCGGCGGAGATCGACACCCGCGTCCGGCACCTGCTGCCGGATCTCGTTGCGGCTCAAGACAAGGAGGCCCGGTCGTGACCGACCAGTACGCCAGCGTCCGGTACGTCGTCGACGACGTCCCGGCGGCCCTCGACTTCTACACCACCCACCTCGGCTTCACGGTGCGCATGAGTGCGGCGCCCGCCTTCGCCGACGTCGTCCGCGGCCCGCTGCGGCTCCTGCTCTCCGGGCCGGCCAGCTCCGGCGCCCGCGCCACCCCCGCGGACGCCGCGGCTCCCGGGCGCAACCGCATCCACCTCGTCGTCGCCGACCTGGACGCCGAGATCGCCCGGCTGGCCGACGCCGGCCTCGCGTTCCGCGGCGACGTGGTCGCCGGCCCCGGCGGGCGCCAGATCCTGCTGGCCGATCCCGCGGGCAACCTGGTCGAGCTGTTCGAGTCCGCCCACTGAGAACTCACGCCTTCAGCGCCTCCCGGCCGGCGTCGAAGCTGCGCAGCGCGGCGCCGACCGCGGCCGCCACCGTGACCTCGAAGACCTCGTCCTCGGTGTGGCCCGCCGCGAGCAGGCGCCGGACGTCGCCGTCGGTGATGCGGTGGGACGCGTCGCGGACCAGCGCGGCGTAGTCCCGCCACGGCTCCGCCGGCCCGGCACCCGTCCCGGCCGCCCGCCGCAGCTCGGGGCTCGTCCGCGCCGGCTGCTCGAAGACGCTCTCCCGCAGGTCGCCGGGGCTGTCGGCGAGCAGGAAACCGGGGAACCGGTAGCCGGCGCGGTGCAGCGCCTTGGTACCCGTCTTCAGCTGCCCGTCACGCAGCTCGAACCCGAACGCGTTGGCGAGCCGGTTGACGATGTTCCACACCAGGTTGACGTCCAGCGCTTCCAGCACCGCGTGTTCCGGCAGGACGCGGACCGGCGCCGGATCGAGGTCGGCGTTGCGGGAGACGTCCTCGAGGAACCGTTGCACGGCCAGCAGTTCCGGCCGGGCGCCCGCCGGGTGATCGGGGTCGATCTCACCGTGGCCGGCGATCCGCGTCAGCTCGGCGTGCGTGACGACGCAGAACGGGCACTCGTGCACCCGGGCCGTGCTCATCGCGAGGTACTCGCGTTCGGCGGCGGTCCAGTAGGACTCGCCGCGCATCGCGGGCGCGGTCAGCTCCAGCAGCGGCCGGGTCAGGAAGCCCGGCCGGTACAGCAGCAGCTTGACGATGTCCGGGCTGGTGACGCCGGACAGTTTTCCGGTGACGGCCATGAAGAGCCGGGCCCGGCGCCGGTGGCCGTGGTCCAGGACAGACAGTCGCATCAGGACTCCAGTTCGCGCAAGCGGGTGGTGAGGAAGCGGTGGTCGGCCGGGGCCTCGGCGAGGTCGCGCGCCCGCCGGTACGCCGCGACGGCGTCGCCGCGGCGGCCGAGGCGGCGCAGCAGGTCCGCGCGGGCGGCGTGCCAGAGGTGGTAGCGCTCGAGCCCGTCGATCGCCTCGGCCAGGGCGAGCCCGCTCTCGGGCCCGTCGGCCATCGCGACGGCCACGGCGTGGTTGAGCGCGACCACGGGCGACGGCGTGAGCGTCCGCAGCTGCGCGTAGAGAGCGGCGATCCGCCCCCAGTCGGTGTCGGCGCCCGTGCGGGCCTGGGCGTGCTGCGCCGCGATCGCCGCCTGCAGCTGGTACTGCCCGACCGTCCCGTGGCGCAGCGCCCGGCCGAGCACGCCGAGGGCTTCCGCGATCTCCGCCTGGTCCCAGCGGGTGCGGTCCTGGTCCTCGAGCAGGACGACGTCGCCGCCGTCGGTGTACCGGGCGGCCGAGCGTGCGTCCTGCAGCAGGAGCAGGGCGACCAGGCCGAGCGCCTCCGGCTCGTCCGGCATCAGCGCGGCCAGCAGCTTCGCCAGCCGGATCGCCTCGCGCCGCAGCTCGGCCGGCTCGTCCCGGCCCGACGGCGACGTGTAGCCGCGGGTGAAGACGAGGTAGATCACCGCGAGGACGCCGGAGAGGCGGTCGGGCAGCAGGTGGCCGGGCGGGACGCTCAGCGAGATGCCCGCGTCGCGGATCTTGCGCTTCGCCCGCACCAGCCGCTGCGCCAGCGCGGGCTCGGCGACCAGGAACAGCCGCGCGATCTGGGCGGCGGTCAGGCCGGCCACCGCCTGCAGCGTCAGCGCCACCCGGGCGTCTTCGGCCAGGGCGGGGTGGCAGCACGTGAAGAGCAGGCTCAGCCGGTCGTCGCCGACCTCGGCGAGCCGGTCGTCCGGCGGCATCGACGTCGTCACCCCACTCTCGCCGGCCGCGAGCCGGGCGAGCTTGGCCTGCCCGACGCGGTCGCGGCGGATCCGGTCGACGGCGCTGTTGCGCGCCGCGGTCAGCAGCCAGGCCGCGGGGTCGTCCGGGACGCCCGGGCCCCACGCCCGCAGTGCCCGGGCGACCGCGTCCTGCAGGGCGTCCTCGGCCAGCTCGAAGTCGCCGAGCACCCGGACGAGCGCGGCGAGCAGCCGGGCGCGGTCCTCGCGGTAGACGCGCTCGACCGCGCCGGCCGCGCGATCACCCACGGGCGGCCCGGTCGTCCAGCCCGGGCACGCCGGCGACCGGGCGGACCTCGATCGAGCCCTGGGCGGCCATCGGGCACAGCGCGGCCAGCTCCAAGGCCTCGTCGAGGTCGCGGCAGTCGAACACGTACACCCCGCCGAGGTGCTCGTGGGTCTCGGTGAAGGGCCCGTCGGTGATGAGCGTCCGGCCCTCCTGCACCGTCACCGTGGTGGCGGTGTGCTCGCCCTGCAGCGGGTGCCCGGAGACGTACACGCCGCGGCGCCGGCACTCGTCGGCGAAGGCGTTGACGGCGGCCAGCGCCTCCTCGAACCCGGCGTCGCCCGGCTCGGGCCGCTCGCAGTTGTAGATCAACAGCATGTAGAGCATGGGCGCTCCTTTGTCCGGCGTCGGTCGAAGAGGATGACGAACGGGACGACGGTAACTCGACAGACCGGCCCGGACTCGCCGCGATCGCGCGCCGGAAATTACCAAAGGTAAGTTCTGTGGCGGTCTTGACATGACCAATGGTCAGGAGGAAAGTCCTCGCCACCTGATTCGTCTAGACCAATCAGGGAGCTCCGGCGGACGGCCATCCTCAGGAGGAGACCCATGTCCCGCAGAATCCGGACCACCACAGCAGCACTGACGAGCGTCGCGACCGTGGCGGCGACGGCCCTGATCCTTTCCGGTGGGGCCGACGCCAGCCCGGCGGCCGCGGCGGCCGACTGCGGCGTGCTGTTCGACGACTTCCACTACGCCTCCCCCACCGACTCCGCGTTCGGCGGCGCCGGCTGGACCACCCGCAACGACGTCGGCAGTCCCGGCGTGGCCGGCGCGCGCTGGCTCACGAGCAACGTCAGCTTCCCGACGGTGAACGGCGAGCGCGTCGCCCAGCTCGCCGCCAGTACCGACGGGAGCTCCGCCGGCACGACGCACTCCGAGATGTACCAGAACCAGTTGCGGTTCTTCGAAGGCACGTACGCGAGCCGGGTCCGCTTCACCGACGCGCCGGACAGCGGCACCGACGGCGACCACGTCAACGAAACGTACTTCACGATCTCGCCGCTGCGGTACGACCGTGACCCGCTCTACAGCGAGCTGGACTTCTCGGAGTACCTGCCCAACGGCGGCTGGGGCGGCCCGACGGCCGACTACCAGACCAGCTGGTACACGTACTGGAACAACCCGACGTGGGACGGGCTGCGCACGTCCACCGCGCAGAACCGCAGCTTCGCCGGCTGGCACGACATCGTGACGCAGGTGTCGGGCGGGCACGTGAAGTACTACATCGACGGGGTGCTCACCGCGGACCACACGACCGACGCGCAAGGCGACCCGGTGACCCCGCGGACGCCGATGTCGATCAACTACAACATGTGGTTCATCGACACGGCGGGACACACGAGCGGGAACAGCGTGTACACCGAGCAGGTCGACTGGACGTACTACGCGGGCAACCAGGTCGTGTCGCCTTCGGACGCGGTGGCTCGCGCGGGTTCGTACCGGACGGCCGGGACGTCCCATGTGGACACCGTGAACGGCTGCACGACGCCGACGAGCCCGCCGCCGGCCACCACCACTCCGACCACGCCGACGACTCCCACCACGCCCACCACGCCCTCGCAGCCCGCCAACTGCTCGACGGCGGCGGAGTGGGACTGGGGCACGGTGTACCTCGCCGGCCAGCGGGTGAAGCACAACGCGCACCTCTGGCAGGCGAACTGGTGGACGCAGGGCTCCGAGCCGGGGCTCACCGCCCAGTGGGCCGACCTCGGCCACTGCTGACACCCACGCCGTAGCCGCCACCGGCACCGCGGCCGACGCCGGCCTGGCCGCGGCCCGGGTTCCAGGGACCAGCCCGGGCCGCGGTCACCCTCCCCCACTGCACCCCAGCGCCCCAATGTGGCGTTCGGTGCGCCTGACGCACCGAACGCCACATTGGGTGCGTCCCACGCAACCAACGCCACATTGGGGCGCTCGCCGCCCACCCCACGACTCCCCCGCCGCCATTCCAGGAGTTTCCCGTGCGCAGACGCACCTTCGCCGCCGCACTGGCCGTCGCCGCCGTGACCGCCAGTGCCGCCTGCGGTACCGACACCCCTGCCCCCGCCGCCCAGGGTGGGCAGCTGACCGTCTGGCTGATGAACGGCGACCTCAGCGACAAGGCCACCGCGGCGATCAACGCCGCCTTCGAAAAGGCCACCGGCGCGAAGGTCACGGTGCAGATCCAGGAGTGGGACAACATCAACACCAAGATCAGCACCGCACTGGCCCAGGACACCACCCCCGACGTCATCGAGATCGGCAACACCGACGTCCCGCTGTTCGCCGCCAACGGCGCGCTCACCGACCTCACCCCGCACCGGGACGAGCTCGCCGGTGGGCACACCTGGCTGCCCGGCCTCGCCGGACCGGCCACAGTGGACGGAAACGTCTACGGCGCACCCCTGTTCGCGGGCAACCGGGCGGTCATCTACGACAAGCAGGTCTGGGCCGACGCCGGGATCACCGCGCCGCCGAAGACGTTCACCGAGCTCACCGCCGACCTCGACAAGATCAAGGCGAAACACCCCGCCGCGGACTACTCCGCCTTCCACTTCCCCGGCAGGTACTGGTACGGCGCGCTGCAGTTCGTCTGGGACGCCGGCGGGCAGCTCGCCACGCAGAAGGACGGCAAGTGGACCGGCGCCCTGGAAAGCCCCGAGGCGCAGAAGGGACTGCAGGCCTGGAAGGACTTCCAGAACACCTACTCCTCCGCCGCGTCCCGCAACGTCGACACCAAGGCGCCCGACCAGGCCGCGATCTTCTCCGCGGGTGGCGCCGGCGCGATCCTCGACACGAGCGTCAACACCGTCGTCAAGAACAAGCCGGAGCTGAAGGACCGCCTCGGCACCTTCCCGTTCCCCAGCGCCACGCCCGGGAAGACGCAGCCGGTGTTCCTCGGCGGGTCGGACCTCGCCGTCGCGGCCAAGAGCCACCACCAGGACCTCGCCCTGGCCTACCTCAAGGCCGCGACGAGCCCCGCCGTGCAGCGCGACGCGATCGTCGGCATCGACGGCTGGACGCCCATCTCGACCGAGCTGATCGACGAGATCACGCCCACCCTGCCGCCGCTCAACACCGCCTTCGCCACCGCGGCCAAGACCAGCGTCGCCACCCCGGCCGCCCCGGGCTGGGCGACCATCGAGAGTGACAAGTCGATCAACACCTTCTTCGCCGACATCGCCACCGGACGCCGGCCGATCGCCGACGCCGCCAAGGACTTCGACGCTCACCTGACCGAGGCGCTGGGCGCCCGCTGACCGGCGGGGTGGCCCGGCCGACTGCCGTCCCCAACCGGGCCGCCCCGCCCCTCTTCCGCGAAGGAGTCCTCCTGTTGCTGATCCGACCAAAAGTAGGCCGGCCCTCGAGCGGTACGTGCCATTGCCACGAAAGCCATCCGGCCGTGACTGTGGTCGGTTTGGCAACGAACGGCACAGTGCTGGTGAAAGCGCCGCCCGAAGCCCCGCCGAGACCGGCCACGCCGCGCCGGCGCCGGTCGCTGCTGCCCTACGGCCTGCTGCTGCCCGCGGCCGTGCTGCTCGGGCTCGTCCTGGGGTATCCCCTGGTCCGGCTCGTCGTCATCTCGACGCAGCGGTACGGCCTGCGGTCGCTGTTCACCGGCACGACGAGCTTCGCGGGCTGGGACAACTACGCCGCCGTCCTCGGCGACGACCAGCTCCTCCCGGTCCTCGCGCGCAGCGTCGGGTTCTGCGCGGCGCTGGTCCTCGGCACCCTGGTCATCGGGTTCGGCGTCGCGCTGTTGCTGCAACGCCTCGGCCGGGGCATGCGCACGACCGTCACGCTCTGCCTGATCGCCGCTTGGGCGCTGCCGAACGTAGCGTCCACTCTGGTCTGGCAGTGGCTCTTCCAGCCCGGGTACGGCGTGGTCAACTGGCTCCTCACCCAGGTCGGCTTCGGCGACCTGACCCAGCACGACTGGACGACGTCGCCCGCGTCGGCGTTCACGCTGGTCTGGCTGCTGGTCGTGTGGCAGTCCGTGCCGTTCGTCGCGCTCACGCTCTACGCGGGCCTGTCGCAGATCCCGCGGTCCTACTACGAAGCCGCCGCGCTCGACGGCGCCGGGCCGTGGCGGGTGCACCGCACCATCACCGTCCCGTTCCTGCAGCCGATCCTCGGCCTGGTCACCATCCTGTCGGTGATCTGGGACTTCACCGTGTTCAACCAGATCTGGATCCTCACCCAGGGCGGCCCGAACGACGGCACGACGACGCTGGGCATCTGGACGTTCACGAGAGCCTTCAGCGGCAACAACTTCGGCCAGGGCGCCGCGATCGCCGTCGTCTCGGTCGCGCTGCTCGTCGGCATGACGGCCGTGTACGTGCGCCGTCTCGTCCGCTCCGGGGAGGACCTGTGATGCGGCGGGCCGGCCGCAATGTCGCAGCCGCGTTCTTCTGCCTGGTGTGGATCTTCCCGGTCTACTGGATGGTGCTGACGGCGTTCAAGCCGGCGGGCAAGATCCTGCAACCCACACCGCAGTTCTTACCGGTGGACGTCACCCTGGACAACTTCGCCGACGCGCTCGCCAAACCGGGCTTCGTGCCGGACCTCGTCAACAGCGCCGTGGTGGTCGTCGCGGTCGTGGCCCTGTCCATCGTGGTCGCCTTCCTGGCCGCGACGGCGTTGACGCGCTTCCGGTTCTTCGGGCGCCGCAGCTTCCTCATCGGCGTGCTGGTGCTGCAGATGGTGCCGGTGCCCGCCCTGGTCATCCCGCTGTTCCTCGGCCTGAAGAGCGCGCACCTGCTCGACACGCTGTTCGGGCTGATCCTGACGTACGTGGCGCTCGTGCTGCCGTTCACGATCTGGACGCTGCGCGGCTTCCTGCACGGCATCCCGGTCGAACTGGAGGAGGCGGCGATGGTCGACGGCGCGACGCGCGGGCGGGTCATGCGTTCGGTCCTGCTGCCGCTGGTGCTGCCCGGGCTGATCGCGACCAGCGTGTTCGCGTTCATCACGGCGTGGAACGACTTCCTGTTCGCCTACGTGATCATGAAGGACAGCTCCGGCTACACGCTGCCGGTGTGGCTGGTGTCGTTCAGCACCAGCACCGGCACCGACTACGGCGGCCTGATCGCCGCGTCGACGCTGTTCGCGCTGCCCGTCGTCGTCTTCTTCGCGCTCGTGCAGCGCCACCTGGTCGAAGGCATGACCGCGGGCGCGGTGAAGGGCTGATGACCATCCCCCACCCCGCGCGGCTGACGCGCCGCGCCGGTACCTTCGCGCCCGCCGGCGGCCTGCGCGTGCGGGCCGGCCGCGGTGCCGAGCGCGCGGCCCGCCTGCTGGCCGGGTACCTGCCCCGGCCGTCGATCGACCACGGCCCGGCGATCCGCCTCGACCTCGTGCCGGACGCGCACCACGGGCCGGAGGGCTACGAACTCGACGTCACGCCGACGGACGCGCTCCTCACGGCGTCCACCGAAGCAGGCCTGCGCAACGGCGTGCAGACCGTCCGCCAGCTGGTGCCGCTGCACGGGCCGCCGCGGCTGCCGTGCCTGCACGTCCGCGACGCGCCCCGGCTGCCCTGGCGCGGCGTGCTGCTCGACGTCGCCCGGCACTTCATGCCGCTGGAGTTCCTCCGCGAGTTCGTCGACCTGCTGGCGCTGCACAAGTACAACGTCCTGCACCTGCACCTGACCGACGACCAGGGCTGGCGGATCGAGATCGACGGCCGGCCCCGGCTGACCGAGATCGGCGCGTGGCGCACCGAGTCGATGGTCGGGGCGGCCGGCAGCGGCGTCCACGACGGCGTCCCCCACGGCGGCTTCTACACCCAGCGCGAGCTGCGTGAGCTCGTCGCCTTCGCGGCCGATCGCGGCGTGCGGATCGTGCCGGAGATCGACCTGCCCGGGCACGTGCGCGCGGCGCTGGCCGCCTACCCCGAGCTGGGCAACCGGCCGGACGTGCCGCTGCCGGTGTGGACGGGGTGGGGCATCAGCCCGGACATCCTCGGCGTGCACGACGGCGCGTTCGCCTTCTGCCGGGAGGTGCTCACGCAGGTGGCCGACGTCTTCCCGGCGCGGCACCTGCACATCGGCGGCGACGAGTGCCCGACGACGCAGTGGGCGTCGAGCCCGTTCGCCCGGGAAAAGGCGGCGCGGCTCGGGTTGCGCGACACCGCCGAACTCCACCCGTGGTTCCTGGGTGAGCTGCACCGCGTGGTCGAAGGCCTCGGCCGGCAGGCGGTGTGCTGGGACGAGACCGGCCACGCCGCGGGCCGGCTGCCGCCGGAGCTGGTCGTCACGGCCTGGCGCGACGCCGCGCACGGCGCCCTCGCGGTGGCCCGCGGCCACCAGGTCGTGATGGCACCGCACACGTCGACGTACTTCGACTACCGGCAGAGCGAAGAACCCGGCGAACCGCCACGGATCGACGTAACGACGCTCCGGGACGTCTACCGCTTCGACCCGCTGGAAGGCGGGCTCCCGGTCAGCGACGGGACCCGGCCCGGGGTGCTGGGCACGCAGGCCCAGCTGTGGACCGAGCACGCCCCGACGCCCGACCACGTGCGCCACCTGGCGTTCCCGCGGCTGTGCGCGCTGGCCGAGCGCGCGTGGTCACCACCGGAGCGCCGTTATGCTGATTTCCAGGAGCGCCTGGCCGGTCACCTCGAGCGGCTGCGCGCCCTGGACGCCCTGCCGAAGGAGCGCGTCCGGTTCGCCGGCGCGCTCGGAGTATCCGGGAAGACGGTGCCTTGACCGCTGTGCCATCCGGGGCTTCGCCCCAGGCCGGGGGCTCCGCCACCCGGAGCCCCCGAAAAGAAGGTGACGAGCCGGCGGACCGCCCGCCCACCGTGAAGCGCGACCGCGTCCGGCGGCACCTGCTCAAGGTGATCGAGAACGCCGGCCCCGGCACCGGGCTGGCTTCCGAACGCGATCTGGCCGCGGAGCTGGGCGTGTCCCGCCCGACCGTCCGGGCGGCCATCGACGAGCTGACCCGCACCGGGCTGCTGGTGCGCCAGCGCGGGCGGGGGACGTTCACGAGCCCGCAGAAGGTGACCCAGGAACTGGCGACCGGGCTCGCGGTGCCGCCCGCGGAGGGCCACTGGACGAGCCGGGTGGTCGCGTTCGCGGTGTCCCCCGCCCCGCGGTCCCTGGCGGCCGACCTGGAACGGGAGGCGGGGACGCCGGTGCTGCGCGTGACGCGGGTCCGGCACGTCGACGACGAGCCGATCGCGATCGAGCGGCTGGCGCTGCCCGCGTCCCTGGTCCCGGGGCTTTCCCCCGCGGAGCTGGAATCGGGCAACTTCTACCGGCTGCTGCGCGAGCGGTTCGGGATCGTGGTGCAGGACGCGGTGCAGACGATCGAGCCGGCGGTGACGAATCCGGAGCAGGCCGAACTGCTCGAAATCGCGGTGTACGCGCCGATCCTGCACATCGAGCGGCTGACCCGCGACACGACGGGTCAGGTGGTCGAGCTGACGCGTTCGGTCTACCGCGGTGACCGCTACCGCATCACGTCGAAACTCCGCTTCGACGCCGAATCGGGCTGACCTTGAGCGGCACACCCGACCTCGGTCCGCCGCCCCGGCGGGTCTCCGTGGACACCGACCAGGTGCGTCGGCTGGTCGGCGACCAGTTCCCGCGGTGGGCCGGCCTCCCGGTCCGGCCCGTGTCCGCGAGCGGCTGGGACAACTGCACCTTCCACCTCGGCGACGGAATGGTGGCGCGGTTGCCCAGCGCGGCCGAGTACGCCCTGGCCGTCGAGAAGGAGCAACGGTGGCTCCCGGCGCTCGCACCCCGGCTGCCGCTGCCCGTCCCTGTGCCGCTGGCGCAAGGGCGTCCGGGTGCGGGCTATCCGTTCCCGTGGTCGGTCTACGCGTGGCTCGACGGTTCGCCGGCTCGCGCGGACCGGATCGCCGAGCCCGTCCGGTTCGCCCGCGATCTGGCCGGGTTCCTGGCCGCTTTGCGCAGCATCGACCCGGCCGGTGGTCCCCGGCCGGGGAAGCACAACTGGTTCCGGGGCGCGACCCTGCGCACCTACGACGGCCAGGCTCGGCGCGCGCTCACCGCACTGGACGGCACCCTCGACACCGACTTGGCCCGCGAAATCTGGGAAACCTCGCTGAACGCGTCCTGGGACGGCGTGGACGTCTGGTTCCACGGCGACATCGCCCCGGGCAACCTCCTGCTCGACGACGGGGAGCTGGCGGCGGTCATCGACTTCGGGACCTGCGGGGTCGGCGACCCGTCCTGCGACCTCGCCATCGCCTGGACACTGCTGACCGCCGAAGGCCGGCAGGCGTTCCGCGAACGCCTGTCCGTGGACGAGGCGAGCTGGGTACGCGGACGCGGCTGGGCACTGTGGAAAACGCTCGTCACCTGCGCCCGGGCCGACGAGGAAGCCTCCGCCGCGCGTCGCGTCCTCGATGGGATCTTCGCCGAATATCTATCCGGTGAATAATTCTTCGCGCCCACCGGAAACCATATTTCTTAGTCTCCACTCGTTACCCGAAAGAGTGACGGCGTAGCGGCATCCGAGTGACCACCCGCCGGAAACCTTTTCGCCCCAGCAGGTCCGCGATATTTCACACCGGTAACGAACTGCGCTGTTGGTTTCGCCTTTCTGGCGCCCGGGTGAGAGCGCTTCACCACACTCCCCGCGGCGCATAGGATTTTCTTTCGGCCAGGAAACCGTTTCTGGGACCAACCGTTGCGAGAGAATCGAGGACCATTCATGCGAAGACGCATGCTGGGGGCCGTGCTGCCCCTGGTGCTCGTCGCGGCCGGCGCCGCCGCGCCGCCCGCGGCCGCCGACCCCGCCGCCGTCTCGGCGCTGACGAAGTCCGTGCAGGGCACCGGTTCCCCCGCCGACCACGGGTCCACCGCGAACTGGGTCATCGGCTACGACGACCAGGCCACCGGCCCCGGCGCCGCCACCATCACCGACGCCGTCGGCGCGGGCCAGGCCTTCCAGTCCGGTTCGCTGCACGCGCCGCCCGGGTGGACGCCGTCGTGGTCGACCGACGGCAGCACCTTCACCGGCACCGAACCCGCGTCCGGGGTGACCGCCGCGCGCGCGACGAACCCGGACGCCGGACCCGACGCGACGTCGTTGTCCGGCGCGCTCACCCCGCCCGTGCAGGCGGTGACGACCGCGACCGGCGGCGACGGCTTCTCGCCGATCCTCTACCGCACTCCGGGCGGCATCCTGCAGGCCTGGAACATCTACCACCACCTCGGCGCGACGTCGCCGAAGGTCGTGTGCACCGACCTCGCCACCGGGCAGCGCTGCCCGGGCGGCCCGTGGCCGAAGGTGCTCAACACCGCGCCGGGCCCGCTCGGCACCCTGGGGGCCGGGGACATCGCCACCACCATGGTGCAGCAGTACGTCCGCGACCCCGCGGCGCCCGCGAAGGTCTACTACCCCGCCGTCACGGCCGCGTCGGTCGGCGTCGGCTGCCTCGACCTGGCCGCCGCCGCCAACTGCGGGTACTGGCCGCTGGCCGCCACCGGCGGGTCGCCGCCGGTGAACAGCCTCACCGGGCTCGTGGAGAGCGGCGGCAACCTCTACGGCGTCGTCAGCAGCGGCGCGGTGGTCTGCTGGACCATCGCCTCCCGGAGCGCCTGCGGCGGCCAGCCGTACGCGCCGGTCGTGCCGGCCGCCAACCAGCCGTACGTCTACGGCGCGCTGACCCTGGTGGCGGGCAAGGTGTTCGCGTCGACGTCGAGCCCGGGCACCGCGCAGCAGCCGACCCTGGGCTGCTTCGACCCGGCGACGGCCACGGCGTGCGCCGGCTGGGCTGCGCCGCGGCCCACCGGACCGGCCGGCAACTACACCTACAACGCGTACACCGCGTTCAGCACGGCCGGCACCCCGGTGGGCGCGTGCTCGTCGACGAGCGTCACCACGACCGTCACGACGTGCTACGCGCTCGACGGGTCGGTGCTGCCCGCACCGCCGATCACGGCGCTGCCCGCGGGGGTGATCTTCTTCAACCCCGAGGTCGTCACCGATCCGAACGGCCACGTGCGCAGCTACGTGCCGATCTGGGGCGGGCCGTACGTCGGCGCGACGCTGTGCCACGACTGGACGACGGCGTCGGCGTGCGCGGGCCTGCCGGGCCCGATCACGCACCCGTCGGCGAACGGCGGGGCCACGCGGGACTACGGGTACACCTACGACCCGCCGTCGGGCTGCCTGATCGGCCTGGGCGACGCGGGCGTGCTGTTCTCGATGGACCCGGCGACCGGGGCCACCCCGTGCGTCCGCTCGGGCGGCCAGGTGACGCTGCGGCCGGGCGATTTCTACTGTGACGGCGGCAACCACGTCCAGGGCTACACGGCGGCCCGGCTGACGGGCGTCGACCCGGCGAACGTCGACTTCGCGGCGTCGCGGGTGACGGTGGTGGACCAGGATGGCGTCCCGGTGCCGACTCCGGGCTTCGCCCCGGACGGCTCGGTGGACCTGACCGGGGTGCCGGTGGCGGCGCACCCGTCGATCACGGTGACGACGACCCTGGTGCTGCACAACGGAACCGGCTTCAGCGGCCGCCTGGTGGTCGACTACGCGGGCGACGCGCCACAGCTGTGCTTCCGCACGACGATCGCGGCGGACTGCGCTGTCTCGAGCGTGGCGAACACGGCGACCGGGACGGACTCGACGGGTTCGTTCACGTCCAACACGGTGACGCTCCCGGTGGCGCCGGGCGCGTCGTGCACGCCGAACGTCAAGGTGGAGAAGGAGATCTGCACGTCCGCGTCGGCTTCGAAGTGCGGTCCGGGTGGCGCCGGGCCGTGGGCGAAGCAGGCGGGGGTGGGCCTGCTGGGCCTGCTGAACGCGACGGCGTACTGGCGGATCACGGTAACCAACGAGGGTCCGGTGGGCATCGCGTCCGCGCACGTGGTGGACAGCGTGGAGCCGTCCTGCCGGACGGGTCCGTTCACGCTGGCGGCGGCGCAGTCGAAGCAGGTGTACTGCTCGACCTACGCGTTGCTGAGCCTGTTCCCGATCACCAACCAGGCGAAGGTGAGTTACGTGCCGGCGAACGTTCCCCCGGGGACTCCGCCGTCGCACACGGGGTGGTCCTCGGCGAAGGCCTGTTCGCTGCTGTGCATCCTGTAGGGGATTGAGGTGACGGCCCGCGGGGAAGTTCCCCCGCGGGCTGTTCCCGTTCGATCCGAGGAGTGTCGTGGCCGATCTCGCAGAGCGATACCGCGCTTACCTGACCTGCCTGAACGAGCGGCGTTTCGACGACCTGCCGGACTTCGCGCACGACCCGGTCGTCCACAACGCCCGGACCCTGAGCATGGCGGACTTCCAAGCCCTCCTGAAACGCGACGCCACCGAGATCCCCGATCTCACCTACGTGATCGAAAGACTCGTCGTCCAGGACGACCAGGTCGCCTGCCGCATCCGGTTCGACTGCACGCCCGCCGAAGACTTCCGCGGGCTGCCGACCGCCGGCCGGGCCCTCTCCTTCGTCGAGCACGTCTTCTACCGCTACGAAGACGGCAGGATCGCCGAGATCTGGTCCCTCGTCGACACCGACGCCATCCGCGAACAGCTCACACCGTGACGGCCTTTTCCGCCGGGACCGCGGCAGGCGCTTCGGGCTTGATCGGCGGCGCCATCAGCACCGCGCACAGCGGGACCGCCATCGCGATCGCCGCCAGGACGAACACCGGGAACAGGAACGAGAACACCTCCACCCCCGCCGGGTCCGGGGCGTTCATGTTCATGTTCATCCGGATCGCCGCCATGCCCGTGTAGTGCATGCCCGTCACCGCCGCGCCCATCACGAAGCCCGCCAGCAGCCGCAGCGACAGCCGGTCGAGGAACACCGCGAACCACAACGCCGCCGTCGCCGCGACCACCGCGATCACCACCGACAGCGCGACCAGGCCGCCCTCGTACCCGAAGTCGCCCTTCACGCGCAGGGCCGACATTCCCGTGTAGTGCATGAGGTTCACCGCCAGGCCCGTGATGACCCCGCCGAGCGCGAGCCGCCACCAGCCGAACTTCGCGCGGCCGCCCACCACCACGAGACCGGCGAACACCGACGACACCGAGAGGATCGCCGAGAGCACCGTGCGGAAGACGTCGTAGCGGACCGGCATCCCGGGCGTGCTGAACCCGAGCATGGCCACGAAGTGCATCAGCCAGATGCCGACGCCGCCGATCGAGATCGCGGCCAGCACCAGCCACCGCATGCGGTGGCGGGGACTCGCCGCGTGGCGGGCCTGGACCGCGCACGCCAGCCCGAGCGCGCAGCCGACCACCGAGGTCAGGTAGGCGAGCACGAGCAGCCAGTGCCCGAGGGCGAAGTGTTCCATGGTGAGTCCCTTCCCGGGGCTACAGGTCGCGCAGGCCGTGCAGCACGCGTTCCATCAGGTCGTGGCGCTCGTCCCAGGTGGACGTGTCCGACAGCGTGTCGCGGACGATCACCAGGTTGTCCTGCATCAGGTCCGACACGAGCACGCGGACCACGCCGAGCGGCAGCGCCAGCAGCGCGGCGATCTCCATCAGCGACCGCGGCCGGACGCAGATCTCGGTGACCTGCGCCAGCGCGCTCGACGTGAGGTAGGCCGCCTCGGCCCGGCCCGCCGCCGTGGTCTCGACGAGCGCTTCGACGGCGATCTCGACCGTCGGCGCCGTCCGGCCCTCCGTCCAGGCGTACGGGCGAGCCAGCGACGCGCTGCGCCGTGGCTCCTCCCCGTACGGCCCGGGCGGCGGCTCGTCGATCACCGGTGGTCCTGGGCCACCGGTATCTCGCGTGCGGGCACGTCGACCTTCTGCCCCACTCGCTCGACCAGCATCGTCATCTCGTAGCCGACCAGCCCGATGTCGCAGCCGGTCGAGGCGAGGACGACCAGGTTCGAGCCGTCGCCCACGCTCATCAGCAGCAGGAACCCCTGCTCCATCTCGATCACCGACTGCACCACCCGCCCGGCGGTGAACAGCTCCGCGGTGCCCAGGGACAGGCTGGACAGCCCGGCCGCGATGGCCGCCAGCTGGTCGGCGCGCTCGCGCGGCAGGGTCTCGTCGGCGGCCACGAGGAGGCCGTCAGCGGAGACCAGCACGGCGTGCGCGACCCCCGAGACGTCCTGGACGAATCCGTTGACCAGCCAGTTCAGCGTCGCCGTCCGCTCGGGCGGCGCGGCGGAAGAGGGGAAGGCCAAGGTCCCGCTGAGAGAGCGGGCCGCCGGTTCGGCGCCGGAGCGCCGAGGCTGCACGTCGGGAAGTTCCGTCATCGCGGATCCACTTCGTCCTTTCCGGATTCTTCGGCGCGGGCCGCGGTCTCCCGCCGGGCCGCGCGCATCCCCTGGTAGTGCCGGGAGAGGCTGGTGCGGACGGCGGCGGCGTCGCGGAACGCCCCGCCGGTCTGCTCGCGCACGCGCGGGACGACCGCGCCGGGGGCGAGCTGGGCCCCGGGCCGCCGGGTCGGCAGCCCCGCGTCGGTGAGCCGCTGCGCGATCGACGGCTTGAGAGCGCTTTCGGCGGCTTGGCGCGTGCGGTCGGCCGGCGTGTCCCACTCCCCGACCGGCGCGGCGGTCTTTTCGGGCCGGGCCGCGGGCGTTTCGGCCGAAGTGGGCCAGTCGGCGGTGGTCGGCGCGGGCTCCGCGCCGGACGAGGCCGCGGCTTCGGCCGGGGAGGCCGGTTGCGAGGTGGATTCGGCCGGGTCGGCCAAGGGGGCCCGGTGCGCCGCGGTGGTCCCGTTCTGCCCGGCTCGATCGGCCGCGACCGCGGACTCGTCGGCCGCGGGCGGCCAGCCCACCGGGTCTGCCGGCGCCTCGGATCTGGTGGCCCGGCCGTTCGTCGCCGGAGGCGGCCACTCCACCGGCACGTCCCGCCGGGGCAGCGGCTTCGCGACCGGCTCGGTGAACCAGCTCGTCACGACCTGCTCGAAGATCGGCGTCGACGCCTGCTCCGGCACCACCGGCGGCCGGGTGTGGCCGTTGCGGCCGGTCCCGGCCGTCGCGAGCCGGCCGGCGCCGATCGGGCGGGCCAGGTCGGCGATCACCAGCGCGCCCGGGACGTGCACGCTCGCGGTCACCCCCGCGTGCCGTGCTCCCGTCCCCGTCGCGCGCAGCCGCACCGTGACGCCGTGCAGCGCGGCGAGCCGGCCGACCACGAACAGCCCCATCCGGCGGGTCGTCTCCGGGCCGACGGTCCCCGCCGCGGCGAGGCGGTCGTTCACCGCCGTCAGCTCCGCCGGGGTCATCCCGAGGCCCTGGTCGACGACCTCGATGAGCAGCCCGCCGTCGGCGCCGCGGTCGGCCGTCAGCGCGACCTTGTGCTCCGGCGGGGAGAACCGCGTCGCGTTCTCCAGCAGCTCGGCGAGGATGTGCACCACGTCCGCGGCCGCTTCGGGCTGCACCGAGCTGCGCGGCGCGTTGCCCATCGCCACCCGCCGGTAGTCCTTGACCTCCGACGTCGCGGCGCGCAGCAGGTCGCGCGTGGGAACCGGTTCCCGGCCGTGCCGGACCGGGCGGCCGCCCGCCAGGACGTGCAGGTTCTCACCGTTGCGGCGCAGCCGGGTCGCGATGTGGTCGATCCGGAACAGCTCGTCGAGCCGGCGCGGGTTCTGCTCGCCGGCCTCGAGGTCCTCGATGATCGACAGCTGCTGCTCGACGAGGGACTGGCTCCGCCGCGAGAGCGTCATGAACATCTCGCTGACCTGCTTGCGCAGCTCGGCCTGCTCGACGGCGAGCCGGACCGCCTGGCGGTGCATGTCGTCGAAGGCGTGGGCCAGCTGCCCGATCTCCTCCTCGGTCTTGATCCCGGAGTCGGGCACCGCGCGCCAGTCGATGTCGTGGCCTTCGCGGACCTGCCGGACGGTCTCCGGGAGCTGTTCGTTCGCCGCGCGCAGGGCGGCCGCGCGCAGCCGGCGCACCGGCGTGACGAGCGACCGCACGACCAGCAGGGCGATCGCGAGCGCGCCGAGCAGCGCGCCGAGGACCAGTGCCGTGTCGCGCAGCGAGTCCGACCGGGCGCGGTCGGCCGCGGCCGAGACGTCGCCGGCCAGCTTCGTGGCGACGTCGTTCAGCACACCGGTCACCCCGGTGGTCTCGGCGGTGATCGAGGGGACGAACGAGGCGAGCGCCGCGCCACCGCTGTTACCGGGGTTCTGCAGGGCGTCGAGCCGGCCTTCGGCGGAGCTCGTCGCGGCCTTCAACCGGTTCAGCAGGTCGCCCGAGAGCTGGTGCTCGGCCTGCTCGCCGAGCACCTCCTGCTCGGCGGCGGTCTGCACGACGGCCGGGCGCAGCGAAGCGTCGTCCGGACTGGTCTGGGCCGCCCGCGCGTAGGTTCCCTCGGTGGCCAGCTCGGCCCGCAGGTGCACGAGCAGGCGGGCGGTTTCCGCGCCGGCAGCCGCTTCGGTGCCGGCGTCGGCCGGGACGAGCGCGGGCACCAGGTCGCCGAGCGTGGTGATGATGTCGTTGTACCCGGCGGCCTTCGTGCGGACGTCGCCGCCGCCGGCGCCGGCGGCGCGGATGCCGGCGAGCTTGCCCAGCGCGGTGTTCACCGCCCGGCCGGTGTCCGCGGGCAGCGGCGAGAAGCCGCTGTCGCGCTGGATGGCGGCCACCTTCGCGTCGACGGCGGCGGTCAGCGTGTCCGGCGCGCCCGCCGGGACCGCCACCGCCGCGACCATCTCCTCGCCCAGCGACGCGGTCAGGTCGACCGTGTCCCGCAGCACCGGCAGCCGGTCGCGCGCCGCGCTGAGCGCGGTCGCCCGGTCGAGCTCGCCCTGGATCCGGATCTCCGCGAGCGCCACGGCGACCAGGACCGGCAGCAGCAGGACGACGCTGATCTTGGTGCGGACGCTCCAGTGCGCCGGCCACCACGCTGAGTCCGCCGGCAGGCGGGGCGTGGATCTGCTTTCGTGCATGGCGGAACCGCTCGATTCCCAGCCGCGCGGACGGCTGACGTCGAACTCGGACAGGAAGATGGCCCCAGGGCCGATCGCCTCTCTCCCGGGGTCTGGGGAAGCCGTGGCGGTGATCGAACCGACCAGCAGAGAACATCACGCCCGGCATCCTTGTCAACCCTAAGGACCGGCGTTTCGGAACGGGGGGAATGAATTCCTTCGACCGCACTCCGACAGTTCACGCATAGTGCCCCGTCGGTCGCTGCTTGTACATCGTACAAGCACTGTTCGCCCAGCTCCAGGCCCTGACATCAGGTAAACAACGGGCCCTTGCCACACTGGCGGCAAATTTACCCACAGCGGCGGCCGGGGCGAATTCGTGGCGAAGTCGGCCATTATTCGAATGGTTTGTTATTAATTCCCGCGCCGCCTGGGTGGGCGGCCCGGCGGAGGACGCGGCAGAATCGCCGCCGTGACCGATGTGGACGATGAGACCGGCGGCCCGGCCCACGGCAAGCGGGTCGGGTGGGTCGAGCTGTACTTCGACCTGGTCTTCGTGTTCGCGGTCGGCCAAGTCGCGCACGGCATGGTCACGGACCCGCACTGGGCGCGCGCCGCCGCCGCGCTCGGCCTGTTCGCGACGCTGTGGTGGACGTGGATCGGCTTCGCGGTCCTCTACAACCGCCGCGGCGACGACAGCCGCGCCGCCGACCGGCTGTTCGTGCTCGCCGGCACCATCCCCTGCGGGATCGCCGCGACGCAGGCGCACCACGTCTTCGAAGGGCACCCGGCGATCTTCGCGGCGGCGATGGCCGGGGTCCGCCTGATCCTCGCGGCCGCGCACCGCTGGCCGGCCCGCCCCGGCCTCGACCAGAGCCGGATCAGCTGGGGCTACACGGTTTCGGCGGTCCTGTTCGGCGTTTCGGCGGTCCTCCCGTACACCTGGGCGGTGTGGGCGTTCGCGCTGCTGCAGGAGGCGGGGTTCCTGCTGCTCGGCGAGCGCCGCGGACGGCGCCGCGGCGAGTCCCGGCAGCGGCCCTCGCGGGCGGAGCGGTGGCGGCTGCTGCTGAAGCCGCCCAGCGACCCGAACCTGGCGGTCGACTCCGCCCACCTCGCCGAGCGCTTCGGGCTGTTCATGATCCTGCTGCTCGGCGAACTGGTGATCACGGTCGGCACGGCCGCGCTGGAGCGCCCGGCCGACGACGTCGCCTACTGGGCGTCCCTGGTCGCCGGCCTGGTGATGGCGGGCGCGCTGTGGTGGCTCTACTTCTCCTCGGCGGCGCGGATCTACGAGCGCATGCTCGACCTCTCCGGCGGCAACCCCGCGCTCGCGTATTCGCTGTACGCGGTCGGCCACCTCTTCCCGGCCTTCGCGCTGCTGCTCGTCGCGGCCGGGGTGAACCTGTCGCTGCACGAGTCCCCGCCCCAGGCGGCGGCGTGGTTCACGACGACGGGCCTGACGACGTACCTGGCCGGCACCCGCGTCTTCGCGGTGCCCGGCCGCCCGCGGTGGTACGCCGGCCTGGCCCGGATCGCGGCCCTGGCGGCCACGGTGTGCCTCGCGTTCCTGGCCCGGGTCCTGCCGGCTCCCGCGGTGGTCGTGGTGATCGCGGTGTGGGCGGTGGGCAGCACGCTCGGGGCGGCGGGCATCCGCCACCGCGCGCTCGACCGCATGGGCGACGACCCGGTGGCGTTCCTGCGCGGGATCCAGGAGCAGCGGCACCGGGCCGCCGGCGAGAGGACGACCGGAAGCTGACGAGCGGCCGTTCGCCCGGCCGCAAGAGCTGATGAGGCGGCTCACCTGACGGGGTTCCGCCGAACCGGTGACGCGGTTCGCGCATACTGGAGGGGTCCTCGGCCCTGGAGGAGACGATTTGAGCGCCCCCGCGGATCCCTTCGTGCACCCCGCCCTGTTCTACCGCGACGACGCCGAGTACCTGGCCGGGACCGTGCCCTTCGTGCGGAGCGGGCTCGCCGCCGGCGAGCCGGTCGCCGTCGCCGTGCCGGGGCGGAACCTCGAACTGCTGCGCCGGGAGCTCGGCTCGGACGCCGCCCGGGTCCGCCTGCTGGACATGACCGACGCCGGCCGCAACCCGGGGCGGATCATCCCGCGCGTGCTGCGGGCCTTCGCCGACAGCCACCCGGACGGCCCGGTGCGGATCATCGGCGAACCGATCTGGGCGGAGCGCTCGGACGTCGAGTACCCCGCGTGCGTGCAGCACGAAGCGCTCATCAACCTGGCCTTCACCGGCCGGGGCATGACGATCCTGTGCCCGTACGACGTTTCGCGCCTCGACGCGGCCGTGCTCGCCGACGCCGAGGCCACGCACCCCGTCCTGATCGACGGCGCCGGCCGTCGCCCCAGCCCGGCGTACGCCCCGGAAGACGTCCTCGCCCGGTACAACCGGCCGCTGCCGGACCGTCCCGCGGCGGACCGGATCGCCGAACTGCCGGACACCACGAACCTCGCCGCGGCCCGGGCGCTGGTCCACGTCCGCGCGGACGGCACCGGGCTGAGCGCCGACCAGGTCGCCGACGTCGAGGTGGTCGTCACCGAGCTGCTCTCCAACTGCGTGGAGCACGGCGCGGGGACCGGCACCGTCCGGCTGTGGAGCGAAGACGGCGAGTTCGTCTGCGAGGTCCACGACGGCGGCAAGCTGGCCGACCCTCTGGCCGGCCGCCGCCCCGCGACGCCGGAGCAGCCCCGGGGCCGCGGGCTGCTGCTGGTCAACTACCTCGCCGACCTGGTCCGCCTGCACACCGGCGACCACGGCACGACGTTCCGCGCGTACTTCCGCGCCTGAGCCGGCTGGGCGCAGGCCGGCTCGACCGAGAGATCCTGCGGTGATCTCCGGCCTGGTCGCGCGAAAGCCGGCCACCCGACCGTCCGGAACCCGGCGTCCCGGGTGCGCAAACGTTCGCGAGCCGGCTAGGGCACGGCGGTGAGGACGGTCGGCAGTACCTCCACGCGCGTCGCCGGATCGGTGTCCGCGCTGTCGGGCTCCCCCATCCCATCAGGGTCCCACGATTTCCGGGCACCACGAATCGCCGGCCCGGGCGAGGCCGGCGATGCCCGCGACCGGCTCAGTTCGGGATCTCGGTCGCCCGTTCCCAGCCCGACGGCAGCCGGCACACGTTCAGTGCGTGGTCGAGGCCGCTGCCGGCCAGCGCCCGGCGCACGACGCGGTTGTCGCCGGTGACGATCCGGAGGGTGGTGCTCTCGCGGACCGTCCGCACGTGGATGTCGGCGAGCACGGACAGCCCGGCCGAGTCCAGGAAGTCGACCTCGGACAGGTCGAGCACCAGGACCGGGAACTTCCGGTGCGCCCACGTGCTGAGGACCGAGGCCAGCTCGACGGCGCTGTCTTCCTCGAGCGCGCCGCGGATCCGGACCATGACCGCGCCGAAGTACGGCCGGATCACCTTGATCTCGAACGCGCTTCGGTGCATGAGGGGAGGCGGCGGGGCCATCGGGATCGCCGTCGCGGGGTGTTGCACGACCAACATGTTCTGTACGCCTTCAGTCGCGGATGGCGTGCCGAGCGGTGTCCACTGCCCGCTCGAACGCCGGCAAGTCGGGGGAGGGCGGCTGCTCCTGAACCGCACCCTCGCAGCCTAATACTTGATCCAAACGGCGCAACCCCGCCAACGGCCGAAATCCCACTCCGCCACTGTCCTCCGAAAGCGCGTCTTCCCGGCGTCCGTACCAAAAACCGGCGCTCGGGGCCCTCCCCCTTGACAGCCCGTGCGGGTGACGGTCATGCTCGACGACGTCTCAGGGTTCCTGATATAGCGCACGGAGGTGCCCGGCGTGACCCGATCGCCGCACGGCCCGGCCGACTTCGGCCTCGGCAGCTGGCCCGCGCGCCGGGCCCGGATCTCCCCCGGCCGCACCGCGCTCGTCCAGCCCGGCCGCACGCGCACCTACGCCGGGCTCGCCGACCGCGTCGAACGGCTGGCCGGCGCGCTCGCCCGGCTCGGCGTGCGCCCGGGCGACCGCGTGGCCTACCTCGGCGTCAACGACGTCACCGTCTTCGAGACGCTCTTCGCCACCGCCCGACTCGGCGCGCTCTTCGTGCCGCTCAACTACCGGCTCTCCCCCACCGAAATCCGCTACATGCTCGAAGACAGCGGCGCTGCGGTGCTGGTGCACAGCCCGGACACCGACGACCTGCTGACCGGGCCGCTGCCGGAGACGCTCCGGCACGTCGTCGCGACGGACCCGGCGTCGTGCCCGGCGGGCGGGCTGGACTTCGAGGCCGAGGTCGCCGCCGCGGGCGACCCGCCGCCCGCCGAAGTACGGCTCGAGGACCCGTGCCTGCTGCTCTACACCTCCGGCACCACCGGCCGCCCGAAAGCCGCGGTCCTCACCCACGGGAACCTCACCTGGAACACCGTCAACCAGCTCGCCCACCTCGACGTCCTGGGCACCGACAAGGCGCTGTGCATCGCGCCGCTGTTCCACTGCGTCGGGCTGGGCCAGATCACGCTGCCGACGCTGTTCAAGGGCGGCAGCGTGGAACCGGTGGCGAAGTTCGACCCGGGCGCGATCCTCGGCCGGATCGGCGAGGCCGGGATCACGAGCTTCTCCGCGGTCCCCACGATGCTGGAGATGCTGTGCCGCCACGAGGCCTGGGACCGCACGGACCTGAGCTCGCTCACGTGCGTGCTCTACGGCGGCTCGCCGGTCGCCGAGCGCGTCGCCCGCGCGTGGCTCGACCGCGGCGTGCAGCTCCTCCAGGGCTACGGCATGACCGAAGCCTCGCCGGGCGTCTCGATGGCCACCCACGAGGGCACACTCGACCACCCCGTCGCCGCGGGCGTGCCGCACTTCTTCACCGACGTGGCCGGGCTGGGCCCCGACCTGGCTCCCGAGCCGCTCGGCGAGACGCCCGCGGAGCTGCTGGTGCGCGGCCCGCACGTGTTCGGCGGCTACTGGAACCGGCCCGAAGAGTCGAAGGCGAGCTTCGTCGAGGGCGACTGGTTCCGCACCGGCGACGTCGTCCGCGTCGACGACGACGGCTGGGCCCACGTCGTCGACCGCGTCAAGGACATGATCATTTCCGGTGGCGAGAACGTCTACCCCGCCGAAATCGAGGCGGTCGCGGTCCGCCTCGACGAGGTCGACGCCTGCGCCGTGGTGGGCGTGGCCGACGAGCGCTGGGGCGAGGTCGGCGCCGCCTTCGTCGTCCGCCGGGCCGGCGCCCGGCTCGACGAAGCCGCTTTCCGCGCCCACCTCGAGCAGCACCTCGCCCGCTACAAGCTGCCGAAGTACGTGCAGTTCATCGAAGCCCTGCCGGTCAACGCCACCGGCAAGATCCGCCGCGTCGAGCTGCGCGCGCGAGCCGCCGAATCCTTCCCGAACGGACCCGCATGACGATCCCGCTCCTGCCCCCTTCGCTGCGCCTGGAACTGCTCGGCGACGTCGCCGTGCTGCGGCTGGCGCGCCCCGAGAAGCGCAACGCCCTCGACGACGCCACCGTGCTCGGCCTCGAAACGTTCTTCGGCGCCCCGCCGCGCGGGATCAAGGCCGTCGTGCTCGACGCCGTGGGCGAGCACTTCTCCGCCGGGCTCGACCTTTCCGAGCTCACCGAGCGCGACGCGTTCGAAGGACTGGAGCACTCGATGATGTGGCACCGCGCCTTCGAGCGGCTCGAACGCGGGCGCGTCCCGGTCGTCGCCGTGCTCCGGGGCGCGGTCGTCGGCGGCGGCCTGGAGCTCGCGGCGGCCGCGCACATCCGCGTCGCCGAGTCCTCGGCGTTCTACGCGCTGCCGGAGGGCCAGCGCGGCCTGTTCGTCGGCGGCGGCGCATCGGTGCGCGTGCCGCGGCTGATCGGCGTGCACCGGATGGCCGACATGATGCTCACCGGCCGCGTGCTCGACGCCGACGAGGGCCACGCCGCCGGGCTGTCGCACTACCGCGCCGACAACGGCTTCGAGCACGCGCTCGGCCTGGCCCGCAAGATCGCCGAGAACTCCCCGATCACGAACTTCGCCGTCCTGCAGGCGCTCCCCCGGATCGCCGAGGCGAATCCGGCCGAGGGCTACCTGATGGAGTCGCTGATGGCCGCCGTCGCGAGCGGCAGCGCCGAGGCCAAGGAACGGATGCAGGCGTTCCTGGACAAGCGCGCCGGGAAGGTCGGCCGATGATCCTGCGCCCGGTCGCACCCGACGTCCGCGAAACCACCGAGATCGGCCGGTACCTGGCGTGGCTGGCCGCCCGCGGCCACGCGTTCGACGACTACGCCGCGCTGCACCGCTGGTCGGTGACCGACCTCGACGGCTTCTGGTCGTCGGTCAAGGACTTCTTCGGCGTCCGGTTCCACTCCCCCGCCCGCGCGGTCGTGCCGGACCCGCGGATGCCCGGCACCGAGTGGTTCCCCGGCGCGACCCTCAACTACGCCGAGCATGCCCTCGGCGGTCCCGCGGACGACGTCGCCGTCATCGCGTACTCCCAGACCCGCGAACGCACGGAGCTGACGTGGGGCGAGCTGCGCGACCAGGTCGCCCGGGCCCGCGCGGGCCTGGCCCGGCTCGGCGTCGGGCGCGGCGACCGTGTCGTGGCGTACCTGCCGAACATCCCCGAAACCGTGGTCGCCTACCTGGCCACCGCGAGCCTGGGCGCGGTCTGGGCGTCCTGCGCGCCCGAGTTCGGCGCCCGCTCGGTGGTCGACCGGTTCGGCCAGATCGAACCGCGGGTGATGCTGACGGTGGCCGGCTACCGCTACGGCGCCAAGGACGTCGACCGCCACGCCGAGGTCGCCGGGATCCGGGCCGGCCTGCCCACCGTCGAGCACGTCGTCCACGTGCCCTACGGCGACCACGACCTCCCGGACACGCTCGCCTGGAGCGACCTGCTCACCGAGAGCGCGCCCGGGTTCGAACCGGTCGGCTTCGCGCACCCGCTGTGCGTGCTGTTCTCCTCCGGCACCACCGGCAAGCCGAAGGCGATCGTGCACGGCCACGGCGGGATCCTGCTGGAGCACCTGAAGAACCACGGCCTGAGCTGGGACCTGCACCCCGGCGACCGGCTGCTCTGGTTCTCCACCACCGCCTGGATGATGTGGAACGCGCTGGTGTCGGGGCTGCTCACCGGCGCATCGATCGTGCTGGTCGACGGCAACCCGCTGCACCCGGACCTGGCGTGGCAGTGGCGGCTGGCCGCCGAAACGCGCGCGACGCTGATGGGCGCGAGCCCGGGCTTCCTGATGGCGTGCCGGAAGGCGGGCCTCGAGCCGGCGTCCGAGTTCGACCTGACCGCGCTCCGGCAGATCGGCGCGGCGGGCAGCCCGCTGCCGGCCGAGGGCTACCACTGGGTGCGGGACGTCTTCGGGCCCGGCGTACTGCTCAACGTCGGCAGCGGTGGCACCGACGTCTGCAGCGGGATCGTCCAGGGCGGCCCGCTGCAGCCCGTCGTCGCCGGCGAGATCTCCGGGCCGTGTCTCGGGGTCGACGCGAAGGCGTTCGACGAGCACGGCACCGAGGTCGTCGGCGAGCTGGGCGAGCTCGTCATCACCGCGCCGATGCCGTCGATGCCGGTCGGGTTCTGGGGCGACGCCACGGGTTCGCGCTACCGGGAGACGTATTTCTCGGCCTATCCCGGCGTCTGGCGGCACGGCGACTGGATCCGGTTCTCCCCCGAGGGCAGCTGCGTCATCGCCGGGCGCTCGGACGCGACCCTCAACCGCGGCGGCGTCCGGCTCGGCACCGCGGAGTTCTACGCCGTCGTCGAGGAGCTGCCGGAGGTCGAGGACGCCCTCGTCGTGCACCTCGAGGACCCCGCCGGCGGCAACGGCGACCTCCGGCTGTTCGTCGTCCTCCGGGACGGCGTCTTGGACGCACCGCTGCGCGAGAAGATCGCGACGGCGTTGAAGAGCGCCCTGTCGCCGCGGCACGTGCCGGACACGATCACCGCCGTCCCGGTGATCCCCCGCAACCGCACCGGGAAGAAGCTGGAGCTGCCCGTGAAGAAACTCCTGCTCGGCGCCCGGGCCGAAGACGTCGTCGGCCGGGACGTGCTGGCCGATCCCACCGCCCTGGACCACTTCGGGACGCTCGCATGAGCACCGTCGCGGTCGTCGGCACCGGCGTGATCGGCGCGAGCTGGGCGGCCCTTTTCCTCGCCCACGGCCTCGACGTCGTCGCCACGGATCCGGCCCCCGGCGCCGAAGAACGGTTGCGGAGCGCTCTCGAAGGCGCGTCGACGGATCGGCTGCGCTTCGCCGCCGACGCCGGCGAAGCGGCCGCCGCCGCGGACTTCGTCCAGGAGAACGGTCCTGAGCGCGAGGACGTCAAGCACGCGTTGTTCGCCGTCCTCGACGAGGCCGCGCGGCCGGACGTGATCCTGGCGAGCAGCTCGTCCGGACTGCTGCCCAGCGTCATCGCGCGTGGCTGCCCGCGCCATCCCGAGCGGCTCGTCATCGGGCACCCGTTCAACCCGCCGCACCTGATCCCGCTCGTCGAGGTCGTGCCCGGCCGCGACACCGCGCCCGAGGTCGTCGACCGAGCGGTGGAGTTCTACACCTCGGTCGGCAAGCGGCCGATCCGGCTGGCCCGGGAAGTCCCCGGCCACATCGCGAACCGGCTGCAGGCCGCGCTGTGGCAGGAGGCGTACTCGCTGGTCGAACGCGGGGTCGCGACGGTCGCCGACATCGACACGGCGATCGCGTACGGGCCCGGGCTGCGGTGGGCGGTGCTCGGCCCGTTCCTCAACCAGCACCTCTCCGGCGGCGCGGGCGGGCTCGCGCACGTCCTGGCCCACCTCGGCCCGCCGACCGAAGAGTGGTGGCGCGACCTCGGCCGCGTCCACCTGACCCCGGAGCTGGTCGACACGCTCGTCGCCGGGGTGGACGCCGAACGGGCCGGCACCGGCGACGATGCCCTCGTCGCCGCCCGCGACGCCGTCCTGCACCGCCTGCTGGCCGCCAAGGCCGCGCAGCCCGACCTGCCCTGAACCTGGAGCCCCCGTGGACCTTTCCGCACTGACCGCCATCGACGTCCACACCCACGTCGAGCAGGACGGGCACGGCTGCTTCGCCCTCGACCAGGAACTCCTGGACGCGTCGGCGAAGTACTTCCGCGCCGACCAGGACCGCACCCCGACGGTGACCTCGATCGCCGAGCACTACCGGGCGCGGAACATGGCCGCGGTCGTCTTCACGGTCGAGGCACCGGCCGCGACCGGGCACCCCGCACTCTCGAGCGAAGAGATCGCCGACGCGGCCGCCGAGCACGCCGACGTGCTCATCCCGTTCGGTTCGGTCGACCCGCACGCCGGCAAGGCCGCTGTGCGCCGCGCGCGGACGCTGGTCGCCGAGCACGGCGTCCGCGGCTTCAAGTTCCACCCGAGCCTGCAGGCGTTCGAGCCGAACGACGTCCGGTACTACTCCCTGTACGAGGCCATCCAGGAGCTGGGCGTGCCGGCGCTGTTCCACACCGGGCAGACGGGGATCGGCGCCGGGCTGCCGGGCGGGCACGGCATCAAGCTGCGCTACTCGAACCCGATGCTGCTCGACGACGTCGCCGCGGACTTCCCGGGGCTGACGATCATCCTGGCGCACCCTTCGGTGCCGTGGCAGGACGAGGCGATCTCGGTCGCGACGCACAAGGCGAACGTGTACATCGACCTCTCCGGCTGGTCGCCGAAGTACTTCCCGCCGCAGCTGGTCCACGCGGCGAACTCGCTGCTCAAGCGCAAGGTGCTGTTCGGCTCGGACTTCCCGGTGATCACCCCGGACCGCTGGCTCGCCGACTTCGCCGCCCTGGACATCAAGGACGAGGTGCGGCCGCTGATCCTCAAGGACAACGCCGTCCGGGTGCTCGGCCTGGGCTGAACGTTTGTCCGGTCCGTCCCCGGGCACCCGCCGGTGCTGGCACTTCTGCGGACGGAGGCGGACGTCGTGGCCGAGGGTGACGTGCACACCTACTTCGAAGACGGGCTGTGGAAGAACCGCGTCGAGGGCGGGAGCCGGGCGTCCAACACCTCTCCGCGCCGGACCGACGCCGTGCTCGCCGGGCGGCTGATCGCGAAGAAGCGGCGCGTCGCGCACGTGGTCCACACCCCGGAGGGCGACGTCGAGACCGAGCGCGACTTCCGGCCGCGGGTCAAACGTCCACAGTAGACGAAGACCCGCCTCCGCCCGGCGAAGGCCGGGGGTGGACCTGCGAGCGGAGGCGGGAGCCTGTATCCCTTACAACGCAGGGGAAAAGCCGGTGTTCCCCGACGTGACGCGGACCTCAGCCCCGGCGCAGCACGGCCCACACGGTCTTGCCGCCGGACCGGCGCCGGCTGCTCCCCCACGTCTTCGCGACCTTGGCGACCATCCGCAGGCCGAGTCCGGTCTCGGTCGGGTCCAGCCCTTCGCGGACCACCGCGGGGCGCGCACTTTCGTCGGCCACCTCGACGGTCAGCGTCCCCCGGCGCAGCACGAGTCCCAGCCGCGGCACCGAGTCCGTGTGCCGCAACACGTTTTCGACGAACTCGGTCGCGATCAGCTCCGCGTCCTCGGCCAGTTCGGGCACCCGCCACCGGTCGCAGACCCCGCGGACGAACCCGCGGGCCCGCGCCGACGTCCGGGCCGCCATCCGCCCGGCCCGCCGGCGGTCCGGGCGCTTCAGCGCGGCTTCCGCCGTGCCGGCGTCCGGGTACACCGGCACGCTCTGGCCGGCCAGCATCGCCCGCTGGTCGTCCCGCCCGGTGACGAGCGCGAACGGCACCGCCGGCCATTCGGCGACCCGCAGGGCGACCAGCGCGAACACGCCGATCAGCGCCGGATCGCGGATTTCGAGGTTCTCGATGTCGGCGAGCAGGCCGTCGGCCGACTCCGCCGCGAGCGCGAGCAGGCCGTCTCTCAGGAGCGGCCGGGTGGTCCGGTCGAGCACGCCGTCGACGACCGCCGTCGTCGACGGGGAGCCGTGGCGGGGGACCACCCGCACCGAGCTGTGCCGGGCGAGCACGGTGATCACCTCCTCGCCGGCCGGTGACCGGCCGAACCGTCCGGGTAGCCGATGCACGACCGCTCAAACCCGGTGCCGGGCATCGACCGTGCTCAGGTGTACGCCCGCAGCCGCCCGGGTACCCGGCATCGACTCACCCGGCACGAAGAGGGGAACCACCATCGCCACCGCGGTCCTGTTCGACGTCGACGGCACGCTCGTCGACTCCAACTACCTCCACGTCCACGCCTGGCGCCGGGCGTTCCACGAGCTGGCCCGGCCCGTCGACTCCTGGCGCGTGCACCGCGCGCTCGGCAAGGGGTCCGGCAAGCTGCTGAGCACCCTGCTGGGTGCCGACGACGCCGAGCGCGTCGGCGACGAGGTCAAGGAGCTGCACAGCCGCTTCTACCGGGAGACGGCCGAGCTGCTGCGGCCGTTCGACCACGCCCCGGAGCTGATCCGGACGCTGGCCGCGAAGGGTGTGCGGGTGGTCTTGGCGACGTCGGCGGGTCCCGACGAGCTGGACGAGCTCCGCCGCGTCCTCGGCGTGGACGACGTCGTGCGGGACATCGTCGCCGGCGCCGACGTGGAGGAGACCAAGCCGGACCCCGAGCCGGTGCTGGTGGCGCTGGAGAAGGCGGGCACGGCCCCGGAGGACACGATCTTCGTCGGCGACGCGGTCTGGGACGTGCGAGCCGCCACGAAGGCCGGTGTGCGCACGATCGGCGTCCTGTCGGGCGGGGTCGGCGCGGCGGAGCTGGAAGAGGCGGGCGCCATCACGACGTACGACGACGTCGCGGCCCTGCTCGCCGACCTGGAGAAGAGCCCGCTGGCCGAGCTGTTCAGCTGACCTTGCGGGCCACCAGCCGCTCGACCAGCCCCAGCTTGAACCGCTCCCGCCGGTCGATCGGCAGCCCGAGCGCCTCCACCAGCTTCAGCGGACGACGCCGGAAGTGCTCGCCCGCCAGCGGAACGCTGGCCAGCTCCACCAGCCACTGCATCGCCCGCACCGGCCACGACGACGCAGCCACGTGGTCGACCAGGATCAGCCGGCCGCCGGGACGCAGGACCCGGCTCATCTCGCCCACCGCCGCCGCGGGGTCCGGGATCGCGCAGAGGCCGAACGTGCACAGCACCGTGTCGAACGACGCCTCGGCGAACGGCAGCTCGTGTGCGCTGCCCTGCCGCAGGGTGACCGCCCGGCCGAGGTCGCGGGCTCGTGACCGCGCGAGCTCGAGCATCCCGGAGCTCAGGTCGAGCCCGGTGAGCGTCACCTCCGCGGGGTACCAGGCGAGGTTGAGCCCGGTCCCGACGGCGACTTCCAGCACCTCACCGGCCGCCTGCTCGCAGGCCCATTCCCGCGAGTCGCCGAAGAGGCGGCGGTCCCAGACACCCATCTCCGCGTCGTAGGTCGCCGACTTGCGGTCCCAGTACCGGTTCCACCGCTCCGCCTTGGTCATGCCCCCAGCGAAGCACGAACGGGCCCGGCAGCGCGCGCTGTCGGGCCCGTTCGTGCGTCAGCCGAGCATGCCGGGCTGGTACGAGCCGCCCTTCTGGTGCAGGATCACCGCGAGCCGGTTGGCCGAGTTCATCTGGGCCACGAGGGCGACCAGCGCGGCGGTCTGGTCGTCGTCGTAGTGCTCGCGCACGCGGTCCCAGGTGTCGTCGGAGACGCCGGGGTGGGCGTCGGCGATCCGGGTGCCCTCCTCGGCCAGCGCCAGCGCGGCCTGCTCGGCCTCGCCGAACACCGTCGCTTCGCGCCAGGCGGCGACGAGGTTGATCCGCACCGCGGTCTCCCCGGCGGCCGCGAGCTCCTGGGTGTGGATGTCGACGCACCAGCCGCAGCCGTTGATCTGGCTGACGCGCAACGACACCAGCTCCTGGGTGACTTTCGGCAGCGGCGACTGGATGATCGCGAGGCTCGCGGTGCCGAACCGCTTGGCGAACTTGGCACCGATCTCGTTGTCGGTCAGGCTGAACCGGGGTTCCATGATTCCTCATTCGGGGTCGTGAACCGGACGACCACGAGATGCCGCCCCACCCCGGCCCCGTGACAGTGACGACGGTCACGGTCACACCGCGGGCGCGGCCGGCATCCGGTGGGAAACTCCGCGAGACCGAAAGAGGAGCCACCATGGCCGACCCCGCCACCGAGGCGTTCCTCGCGCACCGGAACCTGCTGTTCACCGTCGCCTACCAGATGCTCGGCTCGGCCGCCGACGCCGAAGACGTCCTGCAGGAGACCTGGCTGCGCTGGGTGGGTGTGGACCTCGCCGCCGTGCGCGACGAGCGCGCGTACCTGGTCCGGATCACCACGCGCCTGGCACTGATGCGGCTGCGGACCCTGGGCCGGCGCAAGGAGTCCTACGTCGGCCCGTGGCTGCCCGAGCCGCTGCTGACCGCGCCCGACGTCGCCGAGGACGTCGAGCTGGCCGACAGCGTCTCGATGGCGATGCTGCTGGTGCTGGAGACGCTGACACCGGCCGAGCGCGCGGTGTTCGTGCTGCGCGAGGTGTTCGACGTGGGCTACGACGAGATCGCCGAAGCCGTCGGCAAGAGCCCGGCCGCGGTCCGCCAGATCGCCCACCGGGCCCGCTCCCACGTGGCGGCGCGCCGGCCGCGGGGCGACGTCTCCCCCGCCACCTCCCGGGACGCGCTGGAAGCGTTCCAGCACGCCGTCGAGACCGGCGACCTGCGGCACCTGCTGGACATCCTCGCCCCGGACGTCGTGTTCCTGGGCGACGGCGGCGGGGTGGTGCAGGCGGTGCTGGAGCCGGTCACGGGGGCCGCCGACGTGGCTCGCCTGCTGGCGGCCGGCCTGGGCAACTTCGCCGACGGGACGCTGGCGGCGGCGCAGGTCAACGGCTACCCGGCGCTGCTCCTGCGCCGCGACGGCGAGGTCGACACGGTGCTGGCGGTGCGCATCGACGACGGGCTCGTCACGGGGCTGTACGCGGTGCGCAACCCCGAGAAGCTGTCGCGGCTGGAGGAGGAGACGACGCTGCGGCGCTAGTGGTGCTTCTCCTTGAGGTCCCCCGCTTTCACGCCGACCAGCAGCACGGCCACGGCGACCAGCACGATCCCCGCACTGATCACCAGCCCCAGCGACAGGCTGCCGGTCGACTCCTGGATGAACCCCAGCAAGGACGGCGATGCCGCCGCTGCGAACGAGCCCATCGACGTCACCACCGCGATCCCCGTCGCCGCCGCGCGGTCGCTCAGGTAGATCGACGGGATCGAATAGAACACCGTCAGGCCCGAATAGTGGGCCGCCGCCATCACCGCCAGCAGGACGACCACCACCGGCACGCTGCCACCGGAGAACGCCAGCGCCAGCATCGCCGCGGCCGCCACCAGCCAGCTCACCGCCGCGTGCCACCGGCGCTCCAGCGTGCGGTCGGAGTGGCGGCCGACCACCAGCATCACGACGATGCCGAGCAGCGGCGGGATCGCCGAGAAGAACCCGAGGTTCAGCACGTCGCCCACGCCGGCCTCGGCGATGATCCGCGGCGTCCAGTACGAGACGGCGTTGGCCAGCGTGTAGGCCCCGCACGCGCACAGCCCGAGGATCCAGACCTTCGGGTCGCGCAACGCCGAAAGCATGCCGCCGTGCCGATCCGAAGGCTCCTCCTTCGACAGCCGCTCGGCCTCCAGGTCGGCCCGGACCAAAGCCTTCTGCGCCGGGCTGAGCCACTTCGCCTGCTCCGGCTCGTCGACGAGGAAGAACGCCACCAGCACGGCCAGCAGGATCGGCGGGATGCCCTCGATGAGGAACAGCCACTGCCAGTCGGCCAGGCCGGCGACGCCGCCGAGCGCGTGCATGATCCAGCCGGAGACGAGCGACCCGAGCACGCCCGACACCGGAACGCCGACGAAGAACACTGCGGTCATCCGCGTCCGGCGCGCGGAGGGGAACCACCGCGACAGCAGGTAGAGCGCCCCGGGGAAGAAGCCCGCTTCGGCGACGCCGAGCAGGAACCGGGCGATGTAGAACGTGGTTTCGTCCTGCACGAACAACGTCACGACCGTGACCACGCCCCAGGTGGCCATGATCCGGACCAGCGTCTTGCGGGCACCGATGCGCGCCAGCAGGGCGTTGCTGGGGACTTCGAAGAGGATGAACCCGACGAAGAACAGCGTGACGCCGAGCCCGTAGACCGCCGAGCCGAAGCCGAGGTCGCGCTTGAGCCCCTGCTGCGCGATGCCGATGTTCGTCCGGTCGATGAAGCTGACGACGTAGCAGACCACGAGCAGCGGCATGACCCGCAGGGCAATGGTCCGGTAGGTGGACGCGCGGTCGGCACCGCCGACCGCTGGGGGCCGTCCGGTGACGGCGGGGTGTTCGGCCACGGCTACTCGACTCCTTCGTCAGGCGGGGCGTGCGGCGCCAGTCTCGGCATCCGGTGTTGTGTTTGTCAACACCGGATCGGCAACGGCTACGATGACCGCCATGGCGGAACGCGCGGACGGCCGAGACCTGGTGCCCATCTCCGGACTCCTCTCCTACCGGCTCTCCCGCACGTCGTCGGCGATGTCGCGCAGCGCCGCGCTGCGCTACCGGCGGGAGTTCGACGTCAGCCTCGGCGAATGGCGGGCGATCTCGCTCATCGCCGCCGACCCCACCCTGACGCTCAACCGCCTCGCTCGCCGGGCCGGGCTGGACAAAGCGCAGATGAGCCGGGTGGTCAGCCGCCTGACCGAGCGCGGGCTGGTGGACCGGACAGCCGGCTCGGGCCGCACCTCCCAGCTCGCCCTCACCACCGAGGGCACCCGCGTCTACCGCGGCCTGATCGCCGCGGCGAACGAGCGCGACGCGGAGTTCCTCGCCGCACTGACCCCCGAAGAGGCGGCGACCCTGAGCGGTGCGCTGGACAAGCTCGCCGACCTGGCGCTGGCCGTCGAGGAACGTGAGCGCACCCACGCCGGCGACCTCGACTGTTGACTTTATCAACAGGCCGGCGTAGTTCTGGAGCCACCGAACAGGAGGTGGCCCGATGCCCGACGCCGTCACGATCTGCGAGTGCTTCGCCCGCGACGGGCTGCAGCACGAGCCGGAGTTCGTGCCGACCGCGACGAAGGTCGCGCTGCTGGACTCCTTCGCGGACGCGGGGTTCCGGCGGATCGAGGCGACCAGCTACAGCCACCCCGAGCGGGTGCCGGGGTTCTCGGACGCCTCCGAGGTCCTGACGAAGATCCGGCGCCGTCCCGGCGTCGCGGTCAAGGCGACCTGCCCGAACCCGCGCGCGGTGCGGCGCGCCCTGGCCGACCTCGACGCCGGCCACGGCGCCGACGAGCTGAGCCTGCTGGTCTCGGCCAGCGAAAGCCACACCGAGCGCAACCTCCGCACGTCCAGAGCCGGGCAGTGGGAGCGCGTCGAGGAGATGGTCCGGCTGGCCGGCGGCCGGTTCAAGCTGGTCGGGGTGGTCTCGGTGGCGTTCGGCTGCCCGTTCGAAGGCGCCGTCGACCCCGGCCGCGTCGCCGAGGACGTCGCCCGCTTCGCCGACCTCGGCGCCGACCTGGTCACGCTGGGCGACACCACCGGCGTCGCGACCCCACCCTCGGTCCGCGCGCTCTTCGCGCGGCTGACCACCGCGGTGCCCGTGGTCGCGCACTTCCACAACACCCGCGGCACCGGCATCGCCAACGCCGTCGCGGCCCTCGAGGCCGGCTGCCGGAACTTCGACACCGCGATGGGCGGCGTCGGCGGCCACCCGTCGGCCATCCGGTACGGCGCCGGGCTGACCGGCAACGTCTGCACCGAAGACCTGGTCAGCCTGTTCGACGCGATGGGCGTCGACACCGGCCTCGACCTCGGCCTCCTCGCGAAGGCCTCGGCCGCCTGCGAAGAAGCCCTCGGCCGGCCCCTGCACAGCATGGTGGCCCGCGCCGGCTTCACCCCGACCCCGAACCAGGAGAACCCGTGACCGTCATCGTCGAGGACCGCGGCCCCGTCCGCGTCCTGACTCTGAACCGGCCCGAGAAGCTCAACGCCCTCGACACGGCGCTGACCCGCTCGCTCAGCGAAGCGTTCGCCGCCGCCGAGGCCGATCGGGACGTCCGCGCGGTCGTGCTCACCGGCGCCGGCCGCGGCTTCTGCGCCGGGGCCGACCTCGGCGAGTTCTCGTCTCTGACGCCTGAGCGCGCCGACGCCGTCCTCGAGCGCGCCGCGCTCACCGCGAAATTGCAGGTCCAGGCGCGGGAGCTGCGCGTCCCGGTGGTGGCGGCCGTGCGCGGTGCCGCCGTCGGCGGTGGCGCCGGGCTGGCGATCGGCGCGGACATGGTCGTCGCCGGCACCGACCTCAAGTTCGGCTACCCCGAGCTCAAGCACTCGATCGTCCCGGCGCTGGTGATGACCGGGCTCGTCCAGCACCTCGGCCGCAAGCTCGCGTTCGAACTGGTCAGCACCGGACGGCTGCTGACCGCCGCCGAAGCCTTCGAACACGGCCTGGTCAACCGCGTCGTCTCGCCGGACGAGGTGCTGCCGGCCGCGCTGGAGATCGCCGAGCACTGGGCGAAAGTCGAGCCGCGGGCCATCGCCGCCGCGAAGAACCTGTTCTACCGCGTGGCCGACCTGCCGACGGACGCCGCGATGCGCGCCGGGCAGGACGTCAACGCGCTGATGCGGGGGTTCCGCGCATGACCGGGCCGCTCTCCGGGGTCACCGTGCTGGACTTCTCCCGCGTCCTCGCCGCTCCCCTGGCGACGCAGGTGCTCGCCGAACTGGGCGCGACTGTGATCAAGGTCGAGCGTCCGGGATCCGGGGACGAGACCCGCGGCTTCGAACCCCGGCTCCCCCACGGCGAGAGCGCGTACTTCTTCGCCTTCAACCGGGGCAAGAAATCCGTGACGCTCGACCTGAAGGACCCGCGCGGCCAAGCCCTCGCCCGAAAACTCGCCGAGCACGCCGACGTCTTCGTCGAGAACTTCCTGCCCGGCACGCTGGACCGCCTCGGGCTCGGGTACGCGGACCTCGCCGCCGGGAACCCCGGGCTGGTTTACGTGTCCGCGACCGGGTTCGGGCAGACCGGCCCGGACCGCGACCGCAAGGGCTACGACACCGTGTTCCAGGCGCTGTCCGGTGTGATGGCGATGACCGGCGAGCCGGACGGGCCGCCGTCGAAGACCGGGATCCCGGTGGCGGACCTGACGTCCGGGCTCTGGGTGGTCATCGCGGTGCTGTCCGGGCTGGCCGGGCGCGCGGCGTCGGGGCGGGGCCGCCACCTCGACGTGTCCATGATGGACGTCCAGCTGAGCCTGCACGCGCTCAACGCGGCGCGGCTCTTCGCGCTCGGCGAGGACCCGGTGCGGACCGGCACCGAGCACCCCGGCCGGGTCCCGTCGGCGGCGTTCCAGGCCGGCGACGGCGCCTGGCTGCACATCAGCGGCAGCGACCAGCACTGGGGTCCACTGTGTACGGTCCTCGGCCTCGATGACCTGGCCGCGGATCCCGCGCTGCGGGGGAACTCCGGCCGCGTCGAGCAGCGCGCGCGGGTGATGAAGGCGCTGCGCGGCGCGATCGCGCAGCACGACCGCGACCCGCTCGTGAAGGAGCTGCGCGCGGCCGACGTCCCGGTCGGTGCGGTCCGCTCGGTGCGGGAGGCTCTCGCCGATCCCCACGCCGTCGCGCGCGGGGTCGTCGGCGAGTTCACCCACCCGTCGGAGGGGACGTTCCCGGCGCTGCGGACGCCGTTGCGCGAGACTGCGGGAGAGGCCCCGGTGCCGGGCGTGCCACCGCTGCTCGGCGCCGACACCGACGACGTCCTGGCGGAGCTGGGGCTCGCCGCTGCCGAAATCGACGACCTGCGGACCGACGGGGTGATCCGATGACCGAACGCGTGGTTGTCGAGGTGACCGACGGGATCGCGCGCGTCGAGCTCGCGCGCCCCGAGGCCCGCAACGCCCTGGACCTGCCGATGTGCCACCAGCTGCGGGAAGCGTTCGAGTCGCTGGACGACGACGTCCGGGTCGTGCTGCTGAGCGGGCGCGGGCCGGTGTTCTGCGCGGGCGCCGACCTCAAGGAACGGACCGGCAAGGACGCCGCGTGGGTGCGACGCCGCCGCGTCGCCTCCTTCGCCGCGTACTCGGCCATCGAGCAGTGCCGGGTGCCGGTCGTCGCCCTGGCGCAGGGCGCCGTCGTCGGCTCGGGCGGGGAGATCACCCTCGCCGCCGACTTCGCGCTGGCCGCCGAAGGCACCGTCTTCCGGTTCCCCGAGCCGCACTGGGGTACCGTCGGCGCGACCCAGCGCCTGCAGCGCGCCATCGGCAAGCGCCGGGCCAAGGAGCTGCTGTTCACCAACCGCGCGCTCGACGCCGAAGAGGCCGCCGACCTGGGTGTCGTCACCCGCGTCGTGCCGGCGGGCGAGCTGCTCGCGGCCGGCGACGAGACGGCCGCGAGCATCGCCAAGGCGCCGCCGCTGGCCATCGCGCTCACCAAGCGCGCGGTCGACCTCGGCTCGGAGACCGACCTCGACCGCGGGATCCGGATCGAGCTGGCCGCCATCGAACAGTGCCTCGCCGACGGCGGCTGGCGCGACGGCGTCGCCCGCTTCACCGCCGGGAACGGAGAACCGCGATGACCGACCTGCGCACCGCCTGCCCGCTGACCACCCACGAGGTCCTCGCCCGCGCGGCCCTGCTCGCGCCGGACGTCGAAGCCGTCGTCACGGCCGACGAGCGGGTCACCTACGGCGAGCTGGCCGACCGGGTCGCGCGGATCCGGGCCGGGCTGGCCGCCGCCGGCGTCGGCCGCGGCGACCGCGTCGGGATCTGCCTCGGCAACGGACCGGACTGGGCCGCCTTGTTCCACGCGATCGGGGCGGCGGGCGCCGTCGCGGTGCCGGTCAACACGCGGTTCACCGCCGACGAAGTGCGCTACACGCTGGAACACGCCCGCGTGCGGACGCTGTTCGTCGCTTCCCGGGTGCTCAACGTGGACTTCGCCCGGATGCTGCGGGAAATCGGGATCGAGTCCCTTCCCGCCTTGGAGAAGGTCGTCGTGCTCGGCGACGACGTTCCGCCGTTCGCGTCTTCGTGGGACGAGTTCCTTTCCGGTTCTTCGGAGCCTCCCGCGCCGGCCGGGTCGCCGGACGACGTCCTGCTCGTGCAGTACACCTCCGGGACGACGTCCCGGCCGAAAGGTGTCCTGCTCACCCATCGCAGCATGTGCGCGGACGCGTTCTTCTCCGGCGCGCGGATGGGCCTGCGCCCGGGCGACCGGTTCCACTCGGCGCGGCCGTTCTTCCACGTCGCCGGCAGCACGCTGTCGGTGCTCGCGTCGGCCCAGCACGCCACCACGCTGGTGACCATGCCGAAGTTCGAACCGGAAGAAGCCCTGCGGCTCCTGGAAGCCGAGCGCTGCACGCACTTCTCCGGCAACGACACCATCGCGCTGTTGCTGCTGAACCAGCCTGCACGCACGCAGCGCCGGCTGGTCCTGCGCGGCGCGTGGGTGGCGGCGTCGCCGACCGTGATCCGGCGGGTCATCGACGAGCTGGGTGCGCACGAATGCGTTGCGGGGTATGGGCTTTCCGAGGCGTCGCCGAACGTCGCGCAGTCGGCGTGGTGGGAGCCTTCGGACATCCGCGCCTCCGGCGCGATGGCCGTGCAGCCGGGGGTCGAGGTGCGGATCCGCGCGCTCGACGCCGACCGCGACTGCGGGCCCGGCGAGCCGGGCGCGGTGCTGGTGCGCGGCTGGAACGTGATGGCCGGTTACCTCGACGACCCGGTGAAGACGGCCGAGACGATCGACGCCGAGGGCTGGCTGTCCACCGGGGACGTCGGCCTGCTCGACGAGTCCGGGCGGTTCCACTTCACCGGCCGGACGAAGGACATCATCCGCGTCGGCGGCGAGAACGTCGCGCCGGCGGACATCGAGGACACGCTGCACCGGCACCCGCTGGTCCGGCAGGCGGCGGTCGTCGGCGTCCCGGACGCCCGGCTGGTCGAGGTGCCGTTCGCGTTCGTCGTGCTGACTTCGCCGGACGTCACCGAGGCCGAGCTGCTGGGCTGGGCGCGGACGCGGATGGCGGGGTTCAAGGTGCCGCGGCACCTGCGGATCGTCGACGGCTTCGAGGGCATCGGCATGACGGCCAGCTCGAAGGTGCAGAAGAACCGGCTGGCCGCGCACGCGCGTTCCCTGCTGGAGGAGGCGTGACGCGCATCGCCACTCCGGTGACCCGGTTGCTGGGCATCGACCTGCCGGTCGTGCAGGCCGGGATGTCGTGGGCGTCGTCGAGTTCGGCGCTGCCGCTCGCCGTCTCCAACGCGGGCGGCCTCGGCGTGGTGGCGGCGGGCCCGATGCGGCTGCCCGACCTTTCCCGCGTGCTGGCGGAAACGGCAGCGGGCACCGACCGACCGTGGGCGGTGAACCTCCCTCTGTACCGCGCCGAAGTCGACGAGGTGATCGACCTGGTCCTGCGCCACCGTCCCCCGGTCCTGATCGCCTCCCAGGGCGGCCCGCGGCGGTACCTGGCCCGCTTCCACGACGTGGGGACGCGCTGCCTGCACGTGGTGGCCGGGGTCGATCACGCCGTGAAGGCGGCTTCGGCCGGCGTGGACGGGCTGGTCGTCGTCGGCGCCGAAGCCGGCGGGCACCCGCCGCCCGCGATGGTCGCGACGGCGGTGCTGGTGCGGGCGGTGGCGCGGGCGGTTCCCCTGCCCTTGATCGCGTCGGGCGGCGTCGCGGACGGTTTCGGCCTGGCGGCGATGCTCGCCCTCGGCGCCGGTGCCGCCCAGTTCGGCACGCGGTTCCTGGCCAGCACCGAGGCTTCCGTGCACGCCGCGTACAAGCAGGCGGTGCTCTCGGCCGGGGTCGACGGCACGCGGACCGTCGGCCGGGGCTTGGGCGTCATCCGGGCCTTGGACAACGACTTCACCGCGCGGATGCTGGCCCTGGAGGCTTCCGGCGCGGAGGAATCCCTACGACGCAAGACTTTTCAGGCTTCGACACTGCGCGACGCCGCCCTCCACGGTGACGTCGCGCAGGGCAAGGTCGAGGCCGGCCAGTCCGCCGGCCTGGTCGACGAGGTGCTCCCGGCGGCCCGGATCGTGGCGCGGATCGTGCGGGAGTACCGGGAAGCCCGCGCCGGCCTCCCGCCCGTCACCGGGGACTGACCGGCCCCGGTCGCGCGGGGACGCCGGGGCCCCGCCCCCGGCGTCCCCCGATCGGTCACTCCGTGCCGGTGGCCGCGGCCGCGATCACCTCGGCCACCGTGTCCGGCTGGGACACCGCGACCGCGTGGGAGGCGTCGATCCGGCGGACCGTCGACGACGCGCGCTCGGCCATGAACTCCTGCGCCGCGGCCGGGATCGCGTTGTCCTGGTTGGCGATCAGCGTCCACGAAGGGAGCTTCGTCCACGCGGGCGTGCCCTCGAACGGCGCGGCCAGCGCCTGCTGCGCGACCGGCCGCTGGGTGACCGCCAGGATCGCGGCGGTCTCCGCCGGGACGTCGGCCGCGAAGACCTCGGCGAAGTCCGCCGGCTTGATCGACAGCTCGGGCGCGCCGTCGTGCACCAGGACGTTCGTGGTCTCCGGGCCGAGCTTCGCGCCCGGGTAGCGGCCGGACAGCTCGAACACGCTCTCGCCGGCGTCGGGCTGGAACGCGGCGATGTAGACCAGGGCGCGGACGTTCGGCGTCTCGGTGGCCGCGCGGGTGATCAGTGCGCCGCCGTAGGAGTGGCCGGCGAGCACCACGGGGCCGTCGACGCCCTTGACGACGTCCGCGACGTAGGCCGCGTCGGACTCGACGCCGCGCAGCGGGTTCGCCACCGCGACGACCGGGAAGCCCTGCTCCTGCAGCTTCGCGACAACGCCGGTCCAGCTCGACGAGTCGGCGAAAGCGCCGTGGACCAGGACGATGGTGGGCTTGCTCATGACTGGCTCCTTAGAGAGAACGATCGGTCTTTCTGTCTCCATACTCTGGCCGCTCGGGGACGCCGTGGCAATGTGACGAAGCCGATCTAGCAGAACGATCATTCTTTCTCTATGCTGGCGGGATGACGTCTGCCGAGGTGCACCCGAAGGACCGGCTGCTGGCGACCGCGTCCCGGCTCTTCTACGCGGAGGGCATCCACGCGGTCGGGGTGGAACGCCTGGTCACCGAGGCGGCCGTGACCCGGGCGACGTTCTACCGGCACTACCCCACGAAGGACGACCTGGTGGCGGCGTACCTCGCGGAGACGAGCCGCCAGATCCGCCAGGCCGTCGACGCGGCCCGCGCGGGCAAGCCGCCGCGTGAGGCACTGGCCTCGACCCTGTCGGTGGTGGGCGACGCGACGTGCGGCGAGGATTTCCGCGGCTGCCAGTTCCTCAACGCGGCGGCGGAGTACCCCGACCCCGGTTCCCTGGTCCGCCGGGTGATCGACGACCACCGCCAGTGGTTCTTCGAGGTCCTCCGCAGCGACGCGGCGGCACTGGGCCACCCGGAACCGAACCACGCGGCGCGGGTCCTGGTGCTCCTCCGCGACGGCGCGTTGCACGGCGGAGAGCTGGACGACGCGCAGACGGTGCGAGCGACACTCCGGCGCGCGGTCGAGGACTTCTTCCCCGCCTGACCCCGGGCCAGGCGGCAGTAAGTCCGTGAATGGCACATCGCCGGACTTGAAGTCCCTCGATGTGCCATTCACGGACTTCTCGCCCCGGCCGGGCCACCGCCCCCGGGCGTGCTGGAATGGTCGTCGTGCCGTCCGAACTGCCCGAAGACCCGCTCCCCCGCGTCGACCGGTCCCGGGCCCTGCTCTTCGCCCTGCCCGCCGCCGGACGCCGGTGGAGTGCCGGGCTGCGGGCCGCGGCCGCCGTCGCGCTCCCCGGCGCCGGCGTAGTCCTCGCCGGGCACGCCGACGTCGCCCTCTTCGTCACCTTCGGCGCCTTCGCCGTCCTCTATGGCGAAGGCCGCCCCTACCGCGTCCGCGCCCGGGTGGTGCTCACCGCCGCCGCCCTGCTGCTGCTCGTCGCCGCGCTGGGCACGGCCGCCGGGCGCACCGGCAGCAAGGCCGCCGTCGTCGTCGTGGTCACCGCGGTCGCGATCCTCGCCGTCTACGCCGTCGACGCCCTGCGGCTCGGGCCGCCCGGCGCGCTGTTCTTCGCCCTCGTCTGCGGCGGTGCCCTCGTCGCCACCGAAGCCGGCGCCGATCCGGCAGCCCTGCTCACCTGCACGGCGCTGGGCGGCGCGTCCTCGGTGATCGTGTCGATGGCCGGACGGATCGCCGACCGGGACAAACCGGAACGCGTCGCGGTCCGGAAAGCGATCAAGGCGATCGACGTCGCGGCGGAAAACCCCGGCGCGCAGGCACGCCACGCGGCCGGCTCGGCGATATCCGCGGCGTGGAACGCCGTCCACGACGCCGGCCAAGGCCCCGGATCCGAACTCGCGACGACGCTCTTCGCCGCCCACCGGCGCTTCGCGGACGCGACCGGCACCGAAGCCGGCCTCGACGAAGCCCCGCCCGGCGGCACCCTCCCCCTCGCCCGTCCCAGTGTCGGCTACCGGCTGCGACGGTCGGCCTCGCCGCGCTCCCACGCCACGGTGACGGCCCTGCGCGTGGGAGCCGCCTGCGCGATCGCCGGCAGTCTCAGCGCCGCACTCGGCCTGACGCGCCCGCATTGGGCGGTCCTCAGCGCGCTGGTAGTCCTGCAGCAGGGCACCAGCCGGGTCCACGCGAACGTGCGCGGCCTCCAGCGCTTCGCCGGCACCGCCGTCGGCCTGGGACTCTTCGCCACCCTGTCCCTCGCCGAACCCACCGGCTTCGCGGTGGTCGCCGCCATCGCGGCGCTGCAGTTCTGCATCGAGCTGTTCGTCCCGCGCAACTACGCGGTGGCCGTCGTGTTCATCACGCCGGTGGCGCTGCTGGCCGGCGGCGCCTCGGCGACCGGCCCGGTCGGCCCGGTGATCCGCGACCGCCTCGTGGAGACTGCGATCGGCGTCGCGCTCGCGATGCTGGCGCAGTACCTGCTCGTCCCGAACGCGCACCGGAAGACGTTCCGCTGGACCGAGTCCCGCGTCCGCGCCGCGGCCCGGACGCTGCTCGCGACCGGCCCCGCAGCAATGCCTCTGCGGCGCGACCTGCAGTTCGAGCTGGAGGGCACGACCCGCGCGGCGATCGACTCGGCCCACAACGACCTCGCCTGGACGCGACGGCACTGGCCGGCCCACGCGGAGCTCGTCCACCTCGGCTACGACCTGCTGGCCGCCTGCTGGGCGAGCGCGCCCGGCGGGCAGCTCGCCGGCACGCAGGAATGGGAACAAGCCTTCCGATAGCTTTCACCTGCGCAAACCCAGCAGAACTAGGCCGAACGGGTTACCGTCGAAAAAGCACAGACGGAGGTTCGGCATGGCTGCTCACGACGCGTCCCGCGTCCCCGCGTGGGTCGAGCCGATGCTGGCCAAGGCCGACGGCGGCCGGCTGCGCAGCGGCGCCGAGTGGGCGTACGAGTACAAACTGGACGGCTACCGCGCCGCCATGCGGATCGCCCCGGACGGCACCACCGTCCTCACCAGCCGCAACAACATCGACTTCACCGCCGAGTTCGCCGACCTCGCCGGGGTGCTCGCCCCCGCCCTCGACGGCCAGGCCGCCTACCTCGACGGCGAAGTCGTCGTCTACGGCGACGACGGCCGGATCGACTTCGAGCTGATGCAGGAACGCCGCGGCCGCTGGGTCCGGCACCAGGGCGCCCCGAAATCCACCGGGTTCGACGACGTCCCGGTCCGGTTCCTCGCCTTCGACCTGCTGCAGCTGGGCGAGCGCGACCTGCTGAAAGAACCGTACGACGAACGCCGCCGCCTGCTGGCCGGCCTGCCGATGCCCGATCCCTACCGCGTGTCGGTGGTCCGCGCCGTCACCTTCGACGAGCTCGCCGCCGACCGCCGCACGCCGGCGGACTTCCTGGCCCACGCCGCATCCGCGGGGTACGAGGGCGTTGTCGCGAAGCTGCGCAGCTCCGCGTACGTGCCCGGGCAGCGGCCGGATTCCTGGCTCAAGCACCCGCTGATCCGCACCCAGGAGGTCATCGTCTGCGGGTGGCGGCCCGGGCAGCGCAGCTTCACCGGCACCCTCGGCGGCCTCCTGCTCGGCGCGCACGACCCCGCCACCGGCGACCTCGTCTACATCGGCGACGTCGGCACCGGCTTCAGCCAGGCCGCGCGCGCCGAGCTGATGGCCCGGCTGCAGCCGCTCGAACGCCGCACTCACCCGTTCGTCACGACGCCACCGCGCGAGGACACGGTCCGCGCCCGCTGGGTCGAACCGCGGCTCGTCGGCGAGATCGTCTACCGCCAGTTCACCCGGGGCGGCCGCGTCCGCCACACCGCCTGGCGCGGCCTGCGGGCGGACAAGGAACCCGACGACGTCCTCGCCCCGCGCGCCGGCACACCGGAACCGGCCGCACCGCCGCCCGAGCCGATCGGGCAGAAGATCACCGTGCAGGCCGGAAACCGGCGGCTCACGTTGTCCAATTTGGACAAGGTGCTGTACCCGGCGGACGGGTTCACCAAGGGCGAGGTGATCAACTACTACTCGCGGATCGCGCCGGTCCTGCTGCCGCACCTCGCCGGCCGGCCGGTCACGTTCATCCGCTACCCCGACGGCGTCGACGGGGAGAAGTGGTTCGGGAAGAACGTCCCCCAGGGCGCCCCGTCGTGGCTGCGTACGGTGCGGCTGCCCAGCACGGGTTCCCGCGGTGGCGGCGGCACCATCGACTACCCGCTCCTGGACGACCTGCCGGCCCTGGTCTGGTCGGCCAACATGGCCGCGCTCGAGCTTCACGTTCCACAGTGGACGGTCAAGGCGGGGACCCGGCAACCCCCCGACCGCCTGGTGTTCGACCTGGACCCCGGGCCGGGGACGTCGGTCGTCGACTGCGCCCGCGTCGCCGAGCGCCTCCACGACGTCCTCGTCGCCGACGGCCTGACGCCGTACGCGAAGACGTCGGGCTCCAAGGGAATGCAGCTGTACTGCGGCATCCGCACCGAGAACGCGTCGGCGCCGTCGGCCTATGCCAAGCGGCTCGCGCAGCGGCTCGCGCGGGAGACGCCGGACTCGGTGACCGCGGTGATGGCCAAGGCGCAGCGCGGCGGGCGGGTGTTCATCGACTGGAGCCAGAACAACCCGGCCAAGACGACGGTCGCGCCGTACTCCCTGCGCGGCCGCGACCACCCGACGGTGTCGACGCCGGTCACGTGGGACGAGGTCCGCGCCTGCCGCCACGTGAATCACCTGACGTTCACCGCCGACGAGGTCCTGGACCGCGTCGAAGAGTACGGTGACCTGCTCGCCGGCCTGGCCGAGAGCGCCGCGCCCCTCCCCTAGGACACCCACGGTCGCGCCGCGTCATCCCAACGAGGTGTCCCCGGTCCCGAACGGGGCGCCCGGGAAGAGTCTCGGACCACCCCGCGCAGGGGTGCCGCTGGGCCAGACGGGCACCGCCCGGCCAGCGCGAGTGAAGCTCCTTGTCCCCGCGAATCGTTCCTCGCTAGCGTCGGTGGGGAGGGGACGATGCCGGGCGCCCGGTGTGTTTCCTTGCCCTCCAAGGAAAAACGAACGATGAGTTTCTCGATATCGACCTGGCAGCCGGACACGACGGCGAACCGATGCTGTCCGGCACCTACGTCGACTACGACCCCACCCCCCGCGAATACGACCTCGCCGTGGCCCAAACCGTGCTGCGCGTGCACAACCGCGTCACCGACCTCTACAACAACCCGATGAACCAGCTCGAACAACAACTGCGGCTCACCGTCGAAGCACTGCGGGAACGGCAAGAACACGAACTGGTCAACAACACCGAATTCGGGCTGCTGCACAACGTCGACCTCAAACACCGCCTCACCACCCGCACCGGACCACCCACCCCACTCGACCTCGACGACCTGCTCTGCCGCCGCCGCAAGACCAAGTTCTTCCTCGCCCACCCCCGTGCCATCGCCGCGTTCGGCCGCGAATGCACCCGCGCGCACCTCTACCCCGACACCACCGCCCTCGACGGCAAACGCGTCCTGGCCTGGCGCGGCGTCCCGATCCTGCCGTGCGACAAGATCCCGATCACCGACACCGGCGCCACCTCGATCCTGGCCATGCGCACCGGCGAGAACGACGCCGGCGTCATCGGCCTGCGCCCCAAATCCCTGCCGGACCAATACCAGCCCGGGCTCAACGTCCGGTCCATGGGCATCACCGACCGCGCCGTGACCTCCTACCTGGTCAGCGCCTACCACTCCGCCGCCGTGCTGGTCCCGGACGCGCTCGGCGTCCTCGACGACGTCGAGACCGGTTCATGACCCGTCAGGGCCGTCGGCGATGTGCCCGGCAACCCGGTACTCCCGCGCGGTGAGGTCGACCAGGGGGCTCATCATCGTCTTGCAGCGTCGCGGCTCTGGTGTCGCGCGTCTGATGTCCATGGACAGTGGGTCGTGAGTGAGAAACCGTGTTCCAACCCGGTTTCTCACTCACGACAAGCCGCGGCAGACCCGCGAACCGGTGCGCTCCCTCGGCCGGCACCTGCACGAGTGGCCGGCCATGACGGTCGAGCAGCGGATCGCGGCGTTCCGCACCGAGGTCGTCCCGGCGATCGAGGAAAAGGCGAAAGGCGTCCGTTCGCGCTTCTACGACACCGAGTTCTACTCGGCGCGCGTGACCGACGTGTGGGTGTGGGAGGCCGTCGACCACGCGGCGTACCAGCGCCTGGTCGACGTCCTGCGTGAAACTCCCTTCTGGGACCGCTGGTTCGACGTCGCGGAGATCCTGGTCGGCGTCGAAAAAACGGCTACGCGAACAACTACGGCGTCGACGTGGTCGCCAGCATCACGTCCTAGAGCACGAACCCGGTCGGGAAGGGGTCGTCCGGGTCGAGGAGGTAGGTGGCCGTGCCGGTGATCCACGCGCGGCCCGAGAACTCGGGGATCACCGCCCGCACCCCGCCCACCTCCGTCTCCCCCACCAGCTCGCCGGTGAACGTCGTGCCGATGAACGAACTGTTTTCGAACGGCGTGTGCAGCGGCAGCTCGCCCCGGGCGTGCAGCTGGGCCATCCGGGCGGACGTGCCGGTGCCGCACGGCGACCGGTCGAACCAGCCCGGGTGGATCGCCATGGCGTTGCGCGACGCCCGCGCGTCCGAGCCCGGGGCGAGGAACTGGACGTGCTTGCAGCCGCCGATCAGCGGGTCGGCCGGGTGCTTCGGCGGGCGCTGCTCGTTGATCGCGGCCATGATGTCGAGGCCGGCACTCAGGATCCGGTCCTTTTCGGACTGTTCGAACGGGATGTCCACTTGGGACAGTTCGAGGATGGCGTAGAAGTTCCCGCCGTAGGCCAGGTCGTAGCGCACCTCGCCGAGGCCGGGCACGTCCACGACGGCGTCGCGCTCGGCGAGGAACGACGCGACGTTGCGGAGCTTGACCCGTTCGGCGCGCCCGTCGCGGACGGTGACCTCGGCGCGCACGAGCCCGGCCGGGGTGTCCAGGCGCACCACGGTCGTCGGCTCGGTCACCTCGACCATGCCGGTCTCCACCAGCACCGTCGCGACGCCGATGGTGCCGTGGCCGCACATCGGCAGGCAGCCGGACACCTCGATGTACACGACACCCCAGTCGGCGTCGTCGCGGCAGGGCGGCTGCAGGATCGCGCCGCTCATCGCCGAATGCCCGCGCGGCTCGTGCATCAGGAACTGCCGGATGTGGTCCAGGTGCTCCATGAAGTACCGGCGCCGCTCGGCCATGGTGGCTCCGGGGATCGGGCCGACACCGCCGGTCACCACTCGCGTGGGCATGCCTTCGGTGTGCGAGTCGACCGCCGTGATCGCGCGCGAGGACCGCACTACGCCACCCCCAGCGCGGCCAGCGCCCGGCCCATGTCGGCGCGGACCTGCTCGCGCTGGGCGTCCGACAGCGGCCCGCGTGGCGGGCGGCACGGCCCGCCGTAGCGGCCCACCATGTCCATCCCGAGCTTGATGGCCTGGACGAACTCGGTGCGCGAGTCCCAGCGGAACGCGGCCACCAGCGGCTCGTAGAGCGCCCGGGCCTCGTCGAGCTTGCCCGCCGTGGCCAGCTCGAACAGGCGCGCCGACTCGGCCGGGAAGACGTTCGGGAACCCGGCGAACCAGCCGGTCGCCCCCATCAGCAGGCTCTCCAGGACGACGTCGTCGGCGCCGCTGATCACGGCCAGCCCCGGGGCGCGCTCACGGATCTCCAGGACGCGCCGGACGTCGCCGGAGAACTCCTTGACGGCCACGACGTTGTCGATCTGCGCGATCTCGGCCAGCAGGTCGGGCGTGAGGTCGACCTTGGTGTCGAAGGGGTTGTTGTAGACCATCACCGGCAGCCCGACGGACGCGACGGCCTCGAAGTGCGCGAGGACCTCGCCGCGGTTGGCGCGGTAGAGCGTCGGGGGCAGGCAGAGCACGCCGTGCGCGCCGTCTTCGGCCGCCGCCTCCGCCCACTGCTTGGCCTGGTGCGCGCCGGGGCCGTGGATGCCGACGACGACGATCCCGTCGCTCCCGACAGCGTCGATCGCGGTGCGGGCTACGCGGCGGCGTTCGTCGTCGGTGAGCGAGGAGTACTCGCCGAGGGAACCGTTCGGGCCGACGCCGCGGCAGCCGTTCTCGACGAGCCAGCGGCAGTGTTCGGCGTAGGCGTCGTAGTCGACGGCCAGCCCGGCCGGGGCGGAGTCGTCGGCCCGGTAGGGCAGCGCGGCGGCGACGACCACGCCGCCGAGGTCGCGGGTGCTCATGCTGGGGTCTCCTTCGGGTCGGCGAGCTCGCCCAGGCGGATCGGCTGGGCGATCGGACGGTGGTGGCGTTCGGTGCCCCCGCAGAGCTCGGCGACGGTGGGCCCGCACATCCGGCCCTGGCACGGGCCGAGGCCGGCGCGGGTGCCGAGCTTGAGGGCGTGCGGGCCCGGTGTGGTGGGGTCGGCGACGGCGGCTTTTATTTCTCCGTAGGTGGTTTCCTCGCAGCGGCAGACGATGGTGTCGTCGCGCAGCCAACCGGGCCAGGCGGCGCCGATGGGGTGGGCGGCCTTCAGCCGGTCCGCGAATCGTCGGGTGCGGTCACGCTCGCGCAGCAGCTCAGGGCTCGGCGTGCCCCCGGCAGCGACGCATCCGGCGACGGCGCCCTCGGCACGTGCGGCGTCCGCACCACCGATCCCGGTGATCTCCCCGGCGGCGTAGATGTTCCCGACGCTGGTCCGTTGGTCCTTGTTCGTTCGGACGAACCCACCGTCGAGCACGCACCCGGCGACGACGGCGAGTTCGGGTTGCGGCGTGAAGCCGTGTCCGACGCAGACGGCGTCGACCGCGAAGGTGCGTTCGGTGCCGGGGATGACCGACCAGTCCGGGCGGACGCGGGCGGTGACGGCTTCGCGGACCCGCTCGTCCCCGCGGGCTTCGACGAGGGTGCGGCCCAGGTGGTAGGGGACGCGGTGGCGGGCGAGGGTGGCGGCGTAGTGGGCCAGTTCGCCGGCTTTGCGCGTGGGGAAGCGCCATCCTTTGAGGACGGTCGGGGCCGGGTTGGCCTCCAGCACGGCGGCCACTTCGGCCCCGACGCCCAGGAGCGACGCGGCGACGGGCAGCAGGAACGGCCCGGCCCCGGCGACGAGCACCCGCCGCCCGACGGCGACCCGCTCCCCCTTGGCCAGCGCCTGCGCGGCGCCCGCGGTGAAGACGCCGGGCAGCTGCCAGCCGGGGAAGGGCAGGGTGCGGTCGTGCGCGCCGGTGGCGAGGACGAGGGCGTCGGGTTCGAGCGTGTGGCGGGTGCGGCCGGTGCCGTCAGCCGGACCGCGGAGGACGTGGAGCCGGAGGCCTGTTCCCCGCCCGCCGGCTCCAGGGGCTGCGGCCGCGGCATCGCCGGCCCCAGCGTCGCCGACCCCGCGGACGCCGGTCGCGGGGTCGGCCACCACGAGATCGCCGCCCCCAGCATCGCCGGCCGCGCGAGCGGCGGCCGCGAGATCGCCTGCCCCGGTATCACCAGTCGCGGCATCCCCGGCCGCGGACTCCCCCGCCGCGCGATCGGCGGCCCCAGCATTGCCGGCCGCGGTGGTTTCGAGGGCCCAGACCGTGCTTTCCGGCCACCAGTCGCACCGCGCCAGCAGTCTCTCGAAGCCTTGCTGCCGTGCGCCGTACAGCGTCCGGTGGTACTGGCCGCCCGGCGCGTCCGACTGGTCCAGGACCGTGACCTCGGCCCCGGCCCGCAGCGCAGCCTCGGCGGCCGCGAGCCCCGCGGGCCCGGCGCCGACCACGACCACCCGCGTCATGCCTTCTCCTGCCGGGACTGCGTCCGGACCTCGTCCCCGTCGGCGGCGCGGCGGCGACACGCGCGGACGTCGGGCACTCCGTTCACCGTCAGCACGCAGTCGAAGCACGCGCCGATCCCGCAGAACACTCCGCGCGGGGCTCCCGAGCGGGTCGTGCGCCACGACATCCGGCCGGCGGCCAGCAGCACCCCGGCCACCGTCTGCCCCTCGATGCCCGGCACCCGCTCGCCGTCGACGGTGATCTCGATCATGCGATCACCGCCGGACGGTCCACAGTGAACTCCTCGACCGGCATCGACGGCGAAGCCCCGGTCAGCAGTTCGCGCAGCAGCCTCGCCGTGCCGACGCTCAGGCCGATGCCCGCGCCTTCGTGTCCCGTCGCGTGCCAAAGGTTTCCGAGCCGCGGGTCCTCACCCAGGACCGGGAGGTGATCGTCCACATAGGGCCGGAAGCCGCCGTACGCGCGCATCACCGCGGCGTCGGCCAGCGACGGGAACAGCCGCAGCGCCTTCACCGCGATGGCGCTCAGCACCGCCGGCACGATCGCGTCGTCGAAGCCGACCCGGCGGCGTGACGAGCCGATCAGGATCGTGCCGCCCCGCGTCGACTCGACGACGGCGGACGTCTGCAGCCGGCCGTCGCCGGACCCGACCGCCCCGACGTAGTCGGCGTCGTAGACCTTGTGCCGCACCACCCCGGGCATCGGCGTGGTCACCAGCACCTCGCCGCGCCGGGGCCGGACCGCGATCGGGGCGCCCAGGCGCGCCGAGACTTCTCCTGCCCACGGGCCCGCCGCGTTGACGACGACGTCGGCGTCGAGGACCTCGCCGGGCACGCGGACCCCGGTGATCCGGTCGCCGCGGACGACGGCGCCGGTGACCTCGACGTCGGTGCGCAGGCGGGCGCCGTGCGCGAGGGCCGAGCCGAGCAGGGCCAGGGTCGCGCCGGCCGGCTGGACCTGCGCGTCCTCCGGGTAGCGGACCGCGGCGGTCACCTCGCGGGTCAGCGCGGGTTCGGCCGCCGCGAGGTCCACTGTGGACAGTACCTCGGTGCGTACCCCGGCTTCGGCCTGCTCCGCGGCGAACGCGGTGAGCGCGCGGGCGCCGGCTTCGGTGGTGGCCACGACGATGCCGCCCTTGGGGTCGAACTCGCAGGCGTCGCCGAGTTCGGCCGCGATCTCCGGCCACAGCCGGGCCGAAAGCTGCGCGAGCCGCAGCTCCGCGCCCGGCCCCTTGTCCGAGACGAGGAGGTTGCCCTCGCCGTGCGAGGTGGTGCCGCCCGCGGGCCGGCCGCGGTCGAGGACCAGGACGCCGAACCCGGCGAGGCTCAGCTCCCGGGCGCACGCCGCTCCGACGACGCCGGCCCCGATCACCACCACCCGCGTTCGGTTCATCGACCCTCCGGTGTTCGGTAAAGCGAACGATCGGAGGTTAAGTCTCCCGAGGCGGGGGTGTCAACGGATGCGGCCGGCCGTCGAGGCGTTCGTCGGCGCGGTACTGGAGCAGCAGGACCGAGTGCACGGGAGCGGCGAGCGCGGTGTAGCTGTGCGGCTCGCGGGCGTCGAAGGCGACGTAGTCCCCCGGCCCCAGGTCGACGGTCCGCCCGGCGACCTCGACGCGCAGGCCGCCGGCCTGGACGACGGTGTGCTCCACGCCGACGTGCCCCTGCGACCGCTGCGGCGCGTCCCCGCGGACGACCTGGTCGTAGACCTCGAACACGCTGCTCTCGGCCTCGATCCGGCGCAGTGGCCGCAGGTCGATCCCCTCGCCGCGGAGCACTTCGACCTCGGCCCCGCGCACGACGGTCAGCCCGCCGCGGGGCCGGTGGTCGAGCAGGTCGGAGATGGCCACCTCGAGGGCGCGGGACAGGCTGAAGACGGTCTCGATGGTCGGGTTGCCGGTGCCGGCTTCCAGCTGCGAGAGGGTCGCCTTGCCGATCCCGGACCGCCGCGAGAGCTCGGACAGCGACAGGCCCCGCGCCGCCCGTGCGGCCCGCAGGTTGACGGCGAGCATGTCGCGGATCGACGGGCCGCCGTCTTCGGCCACGGGGGTCCCGCCGTTCGGTAAAGCGTCCATCGAGTCCCGTCTCCGTTCGGTGTGCCGATCGGGCACGGTCATGATGACACGCCGGGCGCCGTGCCAGAATCAGCGCGCCCGATCACCACCCTGGGGGAACCGTCCATGGACATCTCGTTTTCGTTCGTCTTCACACCCGAAATGGCGAAGCGGTCGTACCGCGCGTGCCACCCGAGCGCCCCGGTGGCCCGGTGGCTGCCCGCCGTGATCTACGTGGTGCTCGGCTTCCTGGCGCTGGCCGAGGCGCTGCGGAGTTCGCCGCCGGACCCGGTCGGGCTCGGCGTCGGCTGTGTGGTCCTCCTGCTGGGCCTCGGCTGGCCGGTCCTCCAGGCGCGGCGGATCGCCCGGCTGATGCGGCACTACGACGAGCCCTCGGCCACCCGGATCGTCCTGACCGACGCCGAATACGCGGTCGAGGCTCCCGGGCGCACGATGACGCGGCTGTGGACCACGTTCAAGCGCGTCACGCTCAACCGCGGGTTCTGGGTGCTGAAGACGGAGTCCGAGGGCACGATCGCGTTCCCGGCGAACCTCCTGGACGCCGCGCAGACCGAAGTGTTCCAGGCGGCCATGCGGGAGAAGGGCCTGCTCGCGCGTTAGTCCCCGAGCCCGAGCCAGCGGTGGTAGGCGGGCAGGTCGACGTTGCTGCCGCACACGATGGTGACCACGTGCTGCCCGGCGAAACGGGCGGGGTCTTCGAGGACCGCCGCGAGGCCGAGGGCCGCCGACGGCTCCACCACCAGGCCCGCGTGCTCCAGGAACAGCCGCATCCCCGCGACGATCGACGCTTCCCGCACCAGGACGGCGTCGTCGGCCACGAGCAGCAGGTCGTCGAGGACCTCCGGGATGGGGAACCGGCCCGCGACGCCGTCGGCGATCGTGTCGGCCGACTCCGTGGTCACGACCCGCCGCTCACGCCACGACCGGGCCATCGCCGGTGCGCCTGCGGGCTGGATGGCGATCACTTCGGTGCCGGGGGCGAGGGTCTTCAGGACGTGGCCGACGCCGGTCGCCAGCGCCCCGCCGCCGAGGGCGATGAGGACCGCGTCGAACGGGCCCGCGTCCACCAGCTCCAGGCCGATCGTCGCCGCGCCCTCGCAGGTCTCGACGTCCAGGCTGTCCTCGACCAGCCGTACGCCCCGCTCCCGCGCGAGCGCCACCGCCCGCTCGCGGGCCAGCTCGAAGTCGCCGTCCACCAGTTCCAGGTGGGCACCCAGCGCCCGGATGCGCTCGAGCTTCGCGGCGGGCGCGAACCGCGACGCCACGACGGTGACGTCGATCCCGCGACCCCGCCCGGACCGGGCGAGGGCCTGGCCGAGGTTGCCCGCACTGGCGCACACGGCGGCCCGCTCGCCGCGTCCGGCGAGGCCGGTCACGACGAGTTCGGTGCCGCGGCCCTTGAAGCTGCGGACGGGGTTCGCGGTCTCGAGCTTGATGCTCACCCGGCAGCCGAGCTCGCGTTCCAGGGGTTCGCAGCGGTACAGGGGGCTGTCGAGGAAGACCGGGTCGATCACCCGCCGGGCGGCCCGGATCCGGTCGAGGTCGAGGCGCGTTCCCGGCACGGTTCCGGAGCATAGCCGCGGGGCCGGACGCGAACCACCGAACGAGCAGCTCAGCGGGCGAGCGCCGGTTCGCGGGTCCGCAGTGCCCAGCGGGTCAGCCGCGGGACGGGCGCGACGGCGACCAGGAACACCGCCGCGACCAGCACCCACCCCAGCGCGCCGAGGCCCCCGATCGCGAGCGTGAACACCCCGGGCCCGACCATCTGGACCGTCGCCGTCGCCGCTTCGCTCGCCCCTTGGTAGGCGCCCTTCGCCTCTTCGCGCATGAGCCGCACCGACAACCCCCAGTTCGCGGCCACGTAGCTCAGCTCACCCCCGACGTGCAGCACCGCGGCGAGCACCACCACCGTCACCGCGCCCGCTCCCGCGCCGCCGGACGTCGTCGCCAGCAGCAGGCAGCTCGTCGCGAGCGCCACCCCGGACACCACCGCGGTCCGGGCCGCCCGCGTCGCGGTGCGCCCGAAGCGGGCGAACGGCACCTGGAACACCGCGATCCCCACCGAGCTGAGCACGACCACGATCCCGCCCAGCCCCAGCGGCAGCCGCGTCGAGCCGGACAGCCACAGCGGCAGCCCGGCCGACAACATCGCCCAGCACAGGGAAAGCACCGCGGTGACCCCGGCGACGCACAGGTACGGCCGGTCACCGAGGACCACGCGGGCGCCGGACCGCCGGGACGGGACGGCGGCGGGCGCGGGTACCAGCAGCGTCGCGGCGGCCAGGACCAGGAAGCTCACCGCGTTGCCCGCGATGGCCAGGGTGTAGGCCCACGGCGCGTCGACCGTGAGCACGAGCGCCCCGAGACCGGCGCCGGCCGCGTACCCGACGTGCTGCGCGACCCGCTGCTGCGCCAGCACGCGCATCCGGCGCGCCGGGTCGGCGACGAGTCCGGTCACCAACGCCGTCCGGATCGCGGTCCCGCCGGTGGCCAGCGCGGTGAACAGCACCGTCACGGCCAGGAACGACCAGGTGCCGCGCACCGCCAGGTACCCCGCCATCGCGGCGGCGCGCACCAGGGTCACCACGATCAGCACCGCCCGGGCGCCGGCCCGGTCCGCGAACGCGCCCAGCGGCACCGCGGCGACCATGCCCGCGGCGCTCGCCACCGCCATCCCCGCGCCCACCGTCACCGGGGGCAGCCCGAGGATCCGGGTGAAGTACAGCGCCCAGATCGTGAACCACAGGCCGTCGCCGAGCGCGGAAACGCCGCGGCCCCACAGAAGACTCCTCAGCCCCATACAGTCACCCTTCACAAGATCCTGAATGGTAGGCACGGCGAGCCCCGATCCGCAATCATCATTCAGCAACCCGTGAAGGATGCTAGGATCGCGCCGTGAGCGGAATGGTCGAACCCGGGAACGCCGTCCAGGGCGCGATCATCGGGCTGACGCGGGAGCTGTCCGACCCCGTGCGGCTCACGGCCCTGCAGCTGCTGACCGCCGAAGGCCCGCACACCATGGTGCAGCTGGCCGACGCGCTGGGCGTCACCGCGCCGCGGCTGGGCAACCACCTGGCCCGGCTGCGGGCCGCCGGGCTGGTGACGGTCGAGCACGCCGGGCGCCACGCGCTCTACCGCGTCGGGCGCGACGACCTCCTGCCGGTGCTCACCGCGCTCGCCCGCTACGGCGGCAACGACTCCGTCACGCCGCCGCGCCCGGCGGAGTCCACTGTGGACACCGCGCACACGTGCTACGACCACACCGCCGGCCGGCTCGGCGTGGCGGTGTTCGCCATGCTCGTCGACCGCGGCGCGCTGCGGCCCCCGGACGGCTCCGCGGCCGGCCTGACCCTGGGCGGCGACGTCTCGGCGTTCCACGACCTCGGCGTCGACCCGGCCACCGTGGACCCCGGCCGCCGCCGGCTCGCGACCGCCTGCCTCGACCGGGCCCACCGCATCCCCCACCTCGGCGGCGTCCTCGGCCACGAGGTCCTGGCGGCGTTCCTCGCGGACGGCCTGGTCCGGCGCGGTGACGGGGACCGCGAACTGACCGTCACCCCGCTCGGCCGCCGCCGGTTGTCCGCACTGGTGCCCGGTTTCCGACCGGGAGACCAGGCCGTATCTCCGCGGCCGCTCACCGTCTCCTACCCTCGGGCATCCCCGAGCGGAGCGAAGGTGAACGGATGAGCGAGCCCGACGTCACCAGGCGGCACCTGGTCGTCTGCTGCGACGGCACGTGGAACACACCGGACCAGCAGCAACAGGGTCAGCCGGCGCCGACGAACGTCGCGCGGATCCACCACACCGTGGCCGGCACCGACACCCAGCTGCGGTACTACCACCCCGGCGTCGGCACCGGGCCCGGGCTGCTCGACCACCTCGAGGGCGGGCTGGTCGGCAAAGGCCTGTCGGACAACATCAAGAGCGCCTACGGCTGGCTCGCGCGCCACTACCGGGCCGGCGACGCGATCCACCTCTTCGGGTTCAGCCGCGGGGCGTTCACCGTCCGCAGCCTGTCCGGCATGATCCGGCGGTGCGGCCTGCCGGCGACGCTCCGGGACGCGGAGTCCACCGCGTTCTGGGCCGAGGTCGACCGGCTCTTCACCGACGGCTACCGGGAAGGGGCCGGCGAGGCGGCCGAGCCGGTCCCGATCGAGTTCCTCGGCGTCTGGGACACCGTCGGCTCGCTCGGCATCCCGGACTGGCTCGGCCCGTTGAAGCTCGTCGAAGACCACGTCGGGCACCTCCCCCGGTTCCACGACACCAAGCTGGGCGACCACGTCAAGCACGCCCGCCAGGCGCTCGCGATCGACGAGATGCGCGGCCCCTTCATGCCGACGCTGTGGTCGAACCTGCACGAAGTGACCGGCGACCGCACGGCCGTGCAGGTCTGGTTCCCGGGCGACCACTGCGACGTCGGCGGCGGCCACGACCGCACCGGCCTGTCCGACGCGGCTCTGCAGTGGATGATCGACGAGTGCCGCGCGGCGGTGCCGGACCTCGTCTTCGACGACGCGATGTACAAGCAGATCACGCCGGACGCCCAGGACGTGCTGCACAACTCGCTCCACGGCGTGTACACGGTCCTGTGCCCGGCGCCGCGCGCCTTCCCGTTCCTCGCCGCCGGCTCCCCCGGCGTCGCCCCGTCCACCGTGGACCGGCAGGCGACGCCGCCGATCACCACCGGTCCCTATCGCGAAGGCCGCCGCCTCGAGGCCGGCGAGTCGGCCACGGTCGATGTCTACGCCGGGAAGCCGTGGAACTGGACGGGGATCTACCTCGAACCCGGCGAGTACGCGTTCGGCGCCGAGGGCACCTGGCTGGACGGGAAGGTCGCGCACCACCCGGACGGCTCCGAAGCAGACCCCCGGCCGGACCTCCAGGACCTGCTGCACGCGCTGGCCACGACGTCGGCCTGGCTCCAGACCCAGCTCGCCCGGCTCAACGACGCCCAGGCCCGCTCGTTCGGGGGCCGCCGCCGCGAAGACGCGAAGTGGATGGCGTTGCTCGGTGCGGTGGCGGCCCCGAACCTCGACGCCCACGACGTGCAGCAGCCGTACGAGGCGTTCCTGATCGGCGGCCGGCTGGAGAGGTGGGTCAACCGGAAGCCGGGCTACTTCCACGCTTACGCCAACGACAGCTGGCTGGGCTATTCGGGCAACCGCGGCTCGCTCCGGCTGACCGTCAAGCGGCTCTCCTGACCGTCAGGTCCACGTGGTCCCGGCGGCGAAGTCCTCGAACGACCGGGGCGGCCGGCCGAGGGCTCGCTCGACGCCGTCCCCGAGGTCGGCGCCCCGGCCGTCGCGCAGGTCCGCCAGCAGGCCCGTGAGCAGCCGGGCCACGGGAAGCGGGACGCCGTGCGCGGTCTGGCGCTCGACGAACGCTTCGGGATCGACGTCCGCGTACTCGATCTTCCGCCCGGCGGCCCGGGCGATCAGGGCGGTCGCTTCCCCGAAGCTCACCGCGCGCGGGCCGGTCAGCTCGTAGACCTCGCCGTGGTGCCGGTCGTCCGTGAGCGCCGCCGCGGCGACGTCGGCGATGTCCTCGGCGTCGACGAACGGCGCGCGCCCGTCCCCGGCCGGCAGGGTCAGGACGCCGTCGTGGATCCCTTGCGCCCACGGGCCTTCGCTGAAGTTCTGGGCGAACCAGTTCGGGTGCAGGATGGTCCAGCCGACACCGGAGCCGCGGACGGCCTGCTCGGCGGCGTACAGCGGATGGCCCTCCTCGCCGGCCCCCGGGGCGGACAGCAGCACCAGCCGCCGCGCACCGGCCGCGACCGCCTCGGCGACGAAGCGCGGGAGGCGTGGTCCGGCCCGCAGATCGGGTTCCACGAGGTAGACGGCCGAGACGCCGTCCAGCGTCCAGCCGGACGGGGTGCCGAGGTCGAAACCGGTGCCACGGGAGGCGATCCGGGCACTGCCGAGACGCTGGGCGACGCGGCGGCCCGTCTTGCCGGTGCCGCCGAGGATCAGGATGGTCATGCCTTCAGGCAACCGTGCCGGCGCGAGACGATCCATGGGAGAAAGTCGATGATTCCTTTGTGATCGTCTAAAGTCGGTGCATGGACGTCCTGAGCGACCTGCTGCACCGGGCCCGCGCGGCCGACGCGGTGGTCCGGCAGCTGATCCAGCGGCCGCCGTGGTCGATGACCTTCGCGGACGCCCCGCCGCTCACCCTGGTCGCCGCGCTCGGCGGTCACGCGTTCGTCAGCCTCGGCACCGGGCCGCCGGTCCGCCTGGCCGTCGGCGACATCGCGCTCGTCTCCACGAAGAGCTACACGATCGCCGACGACCCGGGCACCGCTCCGCAGGTCGTGATCCGCGGCGCGAAGAAGTACCCGGTCACCGGCACGGGCGAGCCGGCTCCCCGGGCACCGCGCACGTACGGCGACGGTTCGCCTGGCGCCACGACGATGGTGCGGGGCGCCTACGAACTCCACGGCGTCGTCGCCGAGCGGTTGCTGGCGATGCTTCCCCCGCTGGCCGTCGTCCCCGCCGGACCGCGGACGGGGGCGGCGCTCGAACTGCTCTCCGCCGAGGTCGCCCGGGACGAGCCGGGCCAGGACGCCGTGCTCCGGCGCCTGCTGGACCTCGTGCTCGTCCTGGCCCTGCGGGCGTGGTGCGCCTCGGCAGCGCCACCGCCCTGGGTCCGGGCGCTGGACGACGCCGGTGTCGGGGAAGCCCTGCGCCTGCTGCACGCCGAACCCGCGCACCGGTGGACGGTCGCCGAGCTGGCCGCCCGGGCCGGCCTGTCCCGGGCCGCGTTCGCCGCCCGCTTCGCGCACCTCGTCGGCGAGCCGCCGCTGACCTACCTCACCGGCTGGCGGATGACGCTCGCCGCGGACCTGTTGCGCGACACCGAAGACACCGTCGCCGCTGTCGCCAAAGCGGTCGGCTACGAAGACCCGTTCGCCTTCAGCGTGGCCTTCAAGCGCACCCGCGGCGCCAGCCCCTCGGACTGGCGCCGCGGCCGGGAGAACATCAGCTCGTGAGCGTCGCCGGGTCGCTGGTGCTCGGGCGCCCGGTCTCGAGGTGCCCCGCGAGCCGGCGCAAGAACTTCGGGTCGCGGTCCGACGCAACCGAGACGTCGTACCAGTTGCCGCTGCGGCGGGTGTCCACGTGCGTCACGACCCGCGCACCCGGGCGCAGCTGGTGCGTCGACGAGCACCGCCCGTACGCGTCCGACACCGTCAGCCGCACCGGCGTGGTTCCGCCGTTGGTCAGGACCAGTGTCAGCTCCCCGCCTTCCTGGCGGGCGCTCACCTCCGGCCCCGCGGCGCCGCCCCGGAACTGCCGCACGAACCCGTTGGGGCCGTATGCGGTGTAGTCGTAAGCCCCGGCAGCGGGCAAGGCGGCCGCCAGCGACTTGCCGGCGCCGGCCGTGCACGTGCGCGGTTCCCCCGACGGCGTCACGACGGAGAACGCGGCGCCCGCGCGGCCGTGGTTGGCGAACGTGACCGTCAGGGTTCCGCCGGCCAGCCGCGCGTCGGCCGCCAGGTCGTAGGGCAGTGCCCGCGCCGGCCGCAGCCCGCGTTCCTGCTTCGGGAGCACGTTGTGCGCCGGAACCGCGGGTACGTAGTCCGGGTGCCGCTCGCGGTCCGGCGGCTCGTAGCCCGCCGTGTCCGGCAGCGCGGGCACGCGCACGTCGGTGCGCGCGAAGTCGAACGCCGACGTCAGGTCGCCGCACACCGACCTTCGCCACGCCGTGATGTTCGGCTCCTGCACGCCGAAGCGCCGTTCGAGGAACCGGATGATCGACGTGTGGTCGAACGTCTCCGAGCACACGTAGCCGCCCTTGCTCCACGGCGACACCACCAGCATCGGGACGCGCTGGCCGAGCCCGTACGGGCCGGCCGGGTTCGCCGCCGATCCCGCGAAGATCTCCCCCGTCGTGTCCACAGTGGACTGGCCGGCCGAGGCGTACGGCGGCACCACGTGGTCGAAGAAGCCGTCGTTCTCGTCGTAGGTGATGAGCAGCGCGGTCTTGCTCCACACCTCCGGGTTCGACGTCAGCGCGTCGAGCACCTGCGCGATGTACCAGGCGCCGTAGTTCACCGGCCAGTTCGGGTGCTCGCAGAAGGCCTCCGGCGCGGTGATCCACGAGACCTGCGGCAGCTTCCCGGCCTTGACGTCGGCACGCAGCCGATCGAAGTAGCCGTCGCCGGCCTTCGCGTTCGTGCCGGTGCGGGCCTTCTCGTACAGCGCGTCGCCGGGCTTGGCGTTGCGGTAGGAGTCGAAGTACAGCAACGAGTTGTCGCCGTAGTTGCCGCGGTAGGCGTCCTCGATCCAGCCCCAGCCGCCGGCGGCGTCGAGGCCGTCCCCGACGTCCTGGTAGATCTTCCACGACACCCCGGCCTGCTCCAGCCGCTCCGGGTAGGTAGTCCAGGAGTAGCCCTTCTCGTCGTTGCCGAGGACCGGCCCGCCGCCCTTGCCGTCGTTGCCCGTGTACCCGGTCCACATGTAGTAGCGGTTCGGGTCGGTCGAGCCCATGAACGAGCAGTGGTAGGCGTCGCAGATGGTGAACGCGTCGGCCAGCGCGTAGTGGAACGGGATGTCCTCGCGCGTCAGGTACGCCATCGTGGTCGAGCCCTTGGCAGGCACCCACTTGTCGTACTTGCCGCCGTTCCACGCCGCGTGCGTGTCGTTCCAGCCGTGCGGCAGGTCCTGGATGAACTGCAGGCCCAGGTTGTCCGCTTCGGGACGGAACGGCAGGATGTCGCGCTTGCCGTCGGACTGCGCCCAGACGGACTTGCCGGAGGCCAGCGTCGCCGGCCGCGGATCGCCGAAGCCGCGGACGCCGCGCAGCGTGCCGAAGTAGTGGTCGAACGACCGGTTCTCCTGCATGAGGACGACGACGTGCTCGACGTCGCGCAGCGTGCCGGTCCGCCGGAAGGCGGGGATCTCGGCGGCGCGGGCGATGCTGGTGGAGAGTGCGGAAAGGGCGGCGGTGCCGCCGGCCAGCTGCAGGAAACGCCGTCGGTTGACGTCCGTCATGGGGACTCCGGGGGTGTCGGGGTGGAGAGCCGGGTCAGTATGTGCGGGCCTTCGAGAACCTGTGCCGGGCCCGAGGCTAACGCCGGGCGAAACCCTGGTAAACGACCGTGGACGGACATGATCTTGACACATTTACGGAAGTACGTACTAATGTAATACTTCACTATGAACGACTTCGCCAAGGACCCCGACGACCACCTCTACTCCCCCGACGTCCGCGGCGCGCTGGCCGGGTTCACCCTCGGCGAGGACACCGGCGTGCTCGAAGCCGCGGCGGCGGTGCGCGCGGCCGCGCGGAGCCTCGACCAGCTGCGGGCCCACGGCACCGGCGGCCGCGGCCTCAGCCCGGGCGCCCTCGACGTCCTCATCCGGCTGAGCAGCTCGGAAGCGAACATCAAGGACCTCGCCGCGTCCGCCGGGGTCAGCTCGCGCAACGTCACCGGCCTGGTCGACACCCTCGAGCGCGCCGGGCACGCGGTGCGGGTCCCCGACCCGCGCGACCGGCGGTCGGTGCTGGTCCGGATCACCGAGGACGGCCGGGCGTGGCTCGAGGAGTTCCGCCGTCCGTCGCAGCTGGCCATGGCGGCGCTCTTCCGCGGTTTCACGGCCGCCGAAACGACCCAGCTGCGCCACCTCTGCCTGCGCCTCGCCGAGAACCAGCAGCACCTCGCCCGCCACCTGGAGGAGCGATGACCACCCGTGCGACCGTCCGGGCCTGTTCCCGGGCCCGCTTCGCCGGCGACGTGACCGCCGCGGCCGCGCAGCCGGCCGATACGTTCACCTTCCGCAGCCCGCTCATGCGCTCCGACGACGCCCGCGGCCACCTCGCCGGGCTCGGCGGGTTCGTCAGCGTGGTCACCGGCGTCGACATGCTCAGCGAGCTCTACGGCGAGTCGGAGGCGACGCTCGTCTACGACGTGCACACCGCGACCCCGGCCGGAACCCAGCGCACGGCCGAGCACTTCCGGTTGCGGGACGGGAAGATCACGGCCATCACGCTCATCTTCGACGCCACCCCGCGGCACCCGGTCATGGCGGCCGCCGGGCGTTAGCAGCGGTGCCCGCCCGACTGCCCGGATCATGGAGGTCACGGGCTGAGCTCGAACACGGGCGGGGCACCGCTGCGAGCCGTGTACCCGGCCCCGCGGGGCCCAAACTCAGCCGGCGCGCAGGGCGTACCGGCGTTCGGCGTAGGCGAGGTCGTCGCGCCACAGCCGGGTCGCGGTGTGGCGCACGAGCGGGCGGATCGCCGGGGCCAGCTTGGCGGCGACGGCGAACCCGCGCCGTTCGGACGCGGCGATCGTCGCCTCGATGACGGCCGTGCGCGGGCGGCCGTCCGGGCCCGGGCCGAGCGGGGTCGCGTGCGTCTCGACGACACTGCCGACGCCTTCGCCTTCGACGATGCGCATCACCACCGTGCGCGGCTCGGGGCAGGTGAACTCCGCGAGCACCGGCACCCCCCAGCGGCCGGCGAGCCGGAAGGTGACCTCGACGAGGAAGCGGTCTTCGGAGTCGGGCACGTCGATCCCCTGCGGCGCTTCGAGCACCCGCAGGCGGCTGAACGAGTACGGGTGGAACCAGGCGCCGTGCCACGGGTCGAGCCGGTTGGCGACGACGTCCTCGGGTTCGCACGTCCCGGTCACCGTGGCGACGGCGTCGATGCGGGCCCCGCCACCGGGGCGGGCCGGCACCACGGGCCGCTCGGCCGGCGGTTCCCCACCGAGGCGGTCGAGGCGCGCCCAGACGAGCACGCCGTCGTCGTGGGCCGGCACGGGTGACCAGGTGCCGCGGCGCTCGCCGTCGATCCGCAGGCCGTGCCACCGGCAGACGAGACCGCCGCGGTCGACCCGCGCGTCGGCGAGCGGCGCGCCCAGGTGCGGGCAGGCACCCGGCCCGATCCGGACCTCGCCGTCGCGAGCCCGCCACGCGACGAGCTCGCGGCCGCCCACGGTGACCCCGAACGGCCGGTCGGCGCGCACCTCCCGGCTCGCCGCGACGACGAACCAGTTGCCGGACGGCCGGGCCGAGGCGCGCTTGCCCGCCGCTTCGATCAGCGCGGGCGAGCAGTCGCCGTAGGTCGGTTCCTGCCGGGCCCATCGGGGTTCGGCGAACGGCTGCACGGGCCAGTGCGGCGGCCACCGCGCGGCGATCCGGCGGTTGACGGTCATCGGTCCATCGTCGCCGATCCGCATCGCCCCCGCAACGTCATCGATCGTGCGAACCAGCGCGCAGACTCGCGTTTATCGCGGTAGAACCGGGGTAACAGCGAGAGGTTCCGGCGCGCTGGTCGATGCTCGCCCCATGAGCGCATCGATTGTGCATCGCAAGATGGCGAGAGGAGCCCGGATGACCGTGACCTCGACGGCCGCCGGACCGGTGGCGTGGCTCGACGCGCTGCGCCGGCGTTGCGGGACCGATGTGCACGCCTTCGTCTCCGAGCGGGTACGGGAGCACTTCACCGGCCGCGCGGCGGACACCCCGGCCGTCACCGCGGTGCCGGAGTTCGTCACCGGCGGCAAGTTCCTGCGTCCGATGTTCGCCTACGCCGGCTGGCGCTGCGGCGGCCCCGAAAGCGCCGCGGCCCTCCGCGCCGCGGCCGGCCTCGAGCTGCTGCACTGCTTCGCGCTGGTCCAGGACGACGTCATGGACGGCTCGACGCGGCGGCGCGGCCGGCCGTCGATGCACGTCCTCTTCGCGCGCTGGCACGAAGAGCAGGGCCTCGGCGGGCCGGCGGCCCGCTTCGGCGAGTCCGCCGCGGTGCTGATGGGCGACCTGTTCCTCGTCTGGTCCGAGCAGCTGCTGCACGAAAGCGGGCTCGACGCCGATGCCCTCGCCCGCGGCCGGCCGGTCTACGACCTGCTGCGGTCCGAACTGGCCGTGGGCCAGCTCGGCGACCTGGTGAACGACGCCCGCGCGCTGCCGTCCTGGGACGACGTCCTCGACGTGATCCGCCGCAAGTCCGGCAACTACACCGTCCGCCGTCCCCTGGAGTTCGGCGCCGCCCTGGCCGGCTGCCCCGAGGACGTCGTCACCGCGCTCGGCACGTACGGCGGCCTGCTCGGCGAGGCGTTCCAGTTCCGCGACGACCTGCTGGGCGTGTTCGGCGACCCGGCGGTGACCGGGAAGCCGGCGGGCGACGACCTGCGCGAGCGCAAGGCGTCCAGCGTGGTCGTGCTCGCCCGGGACCTGGCCGACCGCCGGCAACGCGCCGAGCTCGCCGACCTGCTCGCCGCGGACGACGTCGACGACGCCGCGGTCGCCGGGTGGCGGGCGCTGATCACCGCGACCGGCGCGCGCGACCAGCTGGAGAAGTTCATCGACGACCGCGTCCGGCGCGCCCTCGAAGCGATCGACCAGGTTTCCCTGCCGAGCCGGGCGGCTTCCGCGCTCACGGTCCTCGCGAACCGCTGCACCGAGCGGGTCCGATGAGGACGGTCACCGGGCGCACCGGCCACGTCGTGGTCGTCGGGGCCGGCCTGGCCGGGCTGTCCGCCGCGCTGCACCTGGCGGGCCGGGGCCGGCAGGTCACCGTCGTGGAGCGCGATCCCGGCCCGGGCGGGCGGACCGGCCGGGTGGAGACCGGCGGCTACCACCTCGACACCGGGCCGACGGTGCTGACCATGCCCTCGATCCTCGCCGCCACGTTCGCCGCCGCCGGCGCGGACCTGGCCGACCACCTCCGGCTGACGCGGCTCGACCCGGCCTACACCGCGCGTTTCGCCGACGGTTCGGTGCTGCCGGTGCACTCCGACGCGGACCGCATGGCCGACGCCGTCCGCGAGTTCGCCGGGCCCGGCGAAGCGGCCGGGTACCGCCGGCTGCGCGCCTGGCTGACCCGGCTGTACGCGGCGGAGTTCGACCGGTTCGTCGCGAGCAACATCGACTCGCCGCTCGGCCTGCTGTCGGGCGACCTCGCCCGGCTCGTCGCGCTCGGCGGCTTCCGGCGCCTGGACCGGCGGATCGGTGCGTTCCTCGGCGACGAGCGCCTCAAGCGGGTCTTCACCTTCCAGGCGCTGTACGCCGGCGAGTCGCCGATGCGGGCGCTCGCGCTGTACGCGGTCATTTCCTACATGGACACCGTCGGGGGCGTGTACTTCCCCGCGGGCGGGATGGCCGAGGTGCCCCGGGCACTGGCCCGCGTCGCGGCGGACGCCGGGGTGGAGTTCCGGTTCGGCGCGGCGGTGACGGCGCTCGACCGCCGGGGCGCGCGGGTCACCGCCGTCCGCACCGAAGACGAGCGGATCCCGTGCGACGCCGTCGTCCTGACCACGGAACCGCACCAGAGCTACCGGCTGCTCGGCCGCGCGCCGCGCCGCCCGCTCCCGCTGCGCCCGGCGCCGTCCACGCTGGTGCTGCACGCGGGCGGCCCCGGCGACTGGCCGGTGGGGCACCACACGATCTCGTTCGGCCACGGCTGGGCGTCGACCTTCCACGAGCTCATCACCGAGGGCAGCCGGATGAGCGACCCGTCCCTGCTGATCACCCGGCCGACGGCGACCGACCCCGGGCTGGCCCCGCCCGGGCGGCAGCTCTTCTCGATCCTGGCGCCGGTGCCCAACCTCGAGCGGGGACCGCGGGACTGGGACAGCGAGGCGGAACCGTACGCCAAGGAGATCCTCGACCGGGTCCGCACCGGCCTGCTGCCCGGCTTCGAACCGGAGGCGTGGCACGTCATCGGCCCGGCCGACTGGGCGCGCCGCGGGATGGTGGCGGGCACGCCCTTCAGCTACGCGCATTCGTTCGTCCAGACGGGACCGTTCCGGCCCCGGAACCTCCCTCCGGGCACCGAAAACGTCGTGCTCGCCGGCGGCGGGACCGTACCCGGGGTCGGTGTCCCCACGGTGCTGCTCTCCGGGCGCCTCGCCGCCGACCGGATCACCGGGGAAGGAGCCCGATGACCCGCCGCGAACTCGACGCCGCCGGGATCACCCGGCCCGAACTGCGCCACGCGTACCGGCGGTGCCGCGAGCTCAACGCCCGGCACGGCCGCACCTACTTCCTCGCCACCCGCATGCTCACCCCGGCGCAGCGCCCCGCCGTCCACGCCCTCTACGGGTTCGCCCGGCGCCTCGACGACCTCGTCGACGAGCCGGAGCCCGGCGCCACCCCCGCCTCCGTCGCCGCCGCGCTGCACGACGTCGAAGACGGGTTCCTGAAGGAGCTCGCCGCCGGGTACAGCGAAGATCCGTTGCGCGCCGCCGTCATCGACACCGCGACCCGGTACGCCATCCCGGAACCGTGCTTCCGCGCGTTCTTCGCCTCGATGCGGATGGACCTCACCGTGACCGGCTACCCGACCCGCGCCGCGCTCGACGAATACGTGCACGGCTCGGCCGAGGTCATCGGGCTGCAGGTGCTGCCGGTCCTCGGCACCGTCGTCCCGCGGGCGGAGGCCGCGCCGCGCGCCGCCGCCCTCGGCAAGGCCTTCCAGCTGACCAACTTCCTGCGGGACGTCGCCGAGGACCTCGGCCGCGGCCGGGTCTACCTGCCTGCCGACGAGCTCGCCGCGGCCGGCGTCGACCGCGACCGGCTCGGCTGGTGCGCCCGCACCGGCCGGATCGACGCGCCGGTGCGGCGGGCGCTCGCCGACCAGGTCGCCCGCACCCGGCGCGTCTACGCCGAGGCCCGCCCCGGCATCGCCATGCTGCACCCGGTGTCGCGGCCGTGCGTCGCGACCGCGTACGTCCTTTACGGCGGGATTCTCGACCGCATCGAAGCCGCCGGCTTCAACGTCTTCGCCGGCCGGGCCCGCGTGCCCCGCCACCGGCGGCTGGTGGCGGCCGGTGACGCGCTCGTCCGGGCGCGGTGGGCCCGGCTCCGGCACCCGGCGGTGACCTGACGTGGGCCGCTGGGAGTACCTCCTCGTCCTCGGCGCGTGCGTCCTGGTGACACTGCCGCTGGAGCTGGCCGGCGCCCGGGTGTACCGCCGCCCGGGGCGGCTGGCGCGCGCGGTGCTGCCCGTGGCCCTGGTCTTCCTGGCGTGGGACGCGCTGGCCATCGCCGCCGGCGTCTGGGACTTCGACCCGGCGTTCGTCACCGGGCTGCGCGTGCCGTTCGGGGTCCCGCTCGAAGAGGTGCTCTTCTTCGTCGTGGTCCCGGTCTGCGGGGTCCTGACGTACGAGGCGGTCGGCCTGACCGGGCGCCTGCTGCGGCGGCTGGTCCCGGCGCGGCCCGGCCGGCAGCGGGTGCGGCGCTGATGCCTTGGGGCTACACGGTTCCCGCGGTCGCCGCGGTGCTCGCGGTGGTCGCCGCGGAGGTGCTCCTCCTGCGCACCGGGCTGTTCCGGCGGCCCGCCTACTGGGTCACGATGGCGATCGTCGTCGCGTTCCAGGTCCCGGTGGACGGGTGGCTGACCAAGCTGTCCGCCCCGATCGTCCGGTACTCCCCCGCCGGCATCACCGGCTGGCGGTTCCCGTGGGACATCCCGGTGGAGGACTTCCTGTTCGGCTACGCCCTCGTCACCGCGGTCCTGCTCCTGTGGGAACGCGGGAAGTCGCGAAAGGACTTCCCAATGGGGATTGTCAAGTCACGCAGCCGCCGGGATCGGAGGTGAAGCGTGGTAGCGGCAGTCGTCGCGGAGCATGGCCCACAAGACGTTGAGGCGTCGGCGGGCGAGGCAGAGCAGCGCCTGCTCGTGTCGTTTGCCCTCAGCTCGTTTGCGCTGGTAGTAGGCCTTCGAGGCGGGACAGGCCGGCAGGCTGGCCATGGCGGCAAGGTAACAGGATCGCAGCAGGCCGCGGTGGTAGCGGCGAGGCCGTCGCAGGTTGCCGCGGATGCGGCCGGAGTCGCGGGGCACGGGCGCGAGACCGGCGTAGCCGGCGAGACGGTCGACCGAGCCGAACGCGCTCATGTCGCCGCCGGTGGCGGCGAGGAACTCCGCAGCAAGAGTCGGCCCGAAGCCGGGCAGGGTGAGCATCACCTCGGCGTGGCGGTGCCGGCGAAACCGCTCTTCGATCATCGCGTCGATCTCGGCGATTTCGGTGTTGAGCGCGATCACCCCCTTGGCCAGCCGTTCGACCATCGCCGCGGCCAGTTTCTGTCCGGGCAACGTGGTCTGCTGCGCGGCGGCGGCCTCGATCGCCAGATGCGCGACGATGTCGGCGTTGCGGGCCTTGCGGTGGCGCAGCCAGTGGGCCAAGCGCTGCTCGCCCAGCCTGCGGATCGCGTCGGGGGTCTGGTAGCCGGTGAGCAGCAGCAGATGTCCTTTGCGGGACAGGTCAAGGCTGCGTTCCAGCGCGGGGAAGTATTCCAGCAACTGGTGCCGGATCCGGTTGATCTGGCGGGTGCGGTCGCAGATCAGGTCGGTGCGCCGGTTGGTCAGGGTCCGCAAGTCGACGGCGATCTCGTCCCCGGCCCGCAGTGGCCCGAGATCGCGGCGGATCCGGGCCTGGTCGGCAATGACGAACGCATCCTTGGCGTCGGTTTTGCCTTCGCCCCGGTAGGTTCCGGCGGCGCGGTGGACTTTCAGCCCGGTGATGTAGACCAGCGGCTGGTCGTGGTTGACCAGCAACCCGATCAGCAGCGCCGCACCGCCGCAGTTCAGATCGATCGCCCACAGCGCATCGGCGTCGATCGCGAGAACGTCAGCGATCAAGGCCAGCAGGTCGGTTTCGTCATTGCGGACCCGCCGCGACAGCAGCCGCACACCGCTGTCGTCGATCACCACGCAGTGGTGGTGTTCCTTGCCGATGTCCACGCCGGCCCAGATCCGGGGCACGACCACCTCCATCACTTGAGCTCCGCAGTTCACCCACAGACGACCACGCCGACGCTGTCCTACACAGCGATCCCATCGCATATCCCAATCAGCGGTCGTGCCGTCACGGGAGCCCAGGCGGCCAAGTCCTTTCAGCCTTAGAGGTTGTCTCATGTGGTGAGTTTGCGGAGTCTCTTGTAGCACGTGAGGCTGGCTCCGAGAATGAGGAAGGCAAGGAAGTGCTCAGCTTTGCGTTCGTAGCGCAACGTGAGGCGCCGGTATCCGGTGAACCAGGCCATCGTTCGTTCGATCACCCAGCGGTGCCGGCCGAGCTTGTCCTTGGATTCGATGCCTTTGCGGGCGATGCGGACCTTGATGCCGCGGTCGCGGACCCAGCGCCGCAGGCCGGGCTGGTCGTAGGCCTTGTCGGCGTGCAGCTTGGCCGGCTTGCGCCGCCGCGGACCACGACGGGACTTGATCGCCGGGATCGCCATCACCAGCGGTCTGAGGGCGTGGCTGTCGTGGGTGTTGGCCGCGGAGACGGCGACGGCAAGCGGCAGCCCGGCGCGATCGGACAGGGCATGGATCTTCGAGCCGGGCTTGCCGCGGTCGACTGGGCTGGGCCCGGTCAGAGATCCCCCCTTTTGGCCCGCACGCAGGCACCGTCCACGATCGCGCGGCTCCAGTCGATGAGGCCCTGGCTGCCGAGCTCGTCCAATAGCGCATGATGCAAGCGTCGCCACAGCCCGGCTTTGGTCCACTGACCGAAGCGGCGGTGCGCGGTTTGGAACGGCACCCCGAACGACGGCGGCAGATCCCGCCACGCACATCCACTGGTCAGCACATACACAATCGCCGTGAACACCGCGCGAGCGTCCACCGGCGCCGTGCCACCACCCTGCGGACGCGGCGCGAATACCGGGATCAACGGCTCCACCAACGCCCACAGCTCGTCCGGCACCAACCGCAGCGACAACCGATCCACCACAGCCAAGATCATCGCTTACCAGCGCCCGATCACCACGTAAGACACGCTCTTAACACCGGCGTGAGCATGAAAGCCATACCTGAGCCCCAGGGCCCACCGATCCTACGAATGACCAGTTCAGACCCAACAAAGAAGGTAGGACAGTGCATGAAAGGCAACGGGCTGCCCCGCGCCGAAGTGCCCGCCGCGTTCGACGCGGGAGCCGCGTCCTACGACCGGCTCGTCGGGCTGAACCCCGGCTACCACCGCGACCTGCGCCTCTCGGCGCGCCGGCTCGTCCCGCCGGCCCGGTCCGGGCTGCGGATCCTCGACGCCGGGTGCGGCACGGGCGCGTCGACGGCCGCGCTGCTGGCGATCGCCCCGGACGCGCGCATCACCGCGATCGACGCGTCGGCCGCGATGCTCGCCCGGGCCCGCGCGAAGACCTGGCCGTCCACAGTGGACTTCCGACACACCCCGGTCGAGGAGCTGGCCGGGGTGCCGGGCCCGTTCGACGCGATCCTCGCCGCGTACCTGCTGCGCAACGTCGCCGACCCCGACGCCACCCTGCGGGACCTGCGCGGGTCGCTGCGCCCCGGCGGGCACCTCGCCCTGCACGAGTACTCGGTGCGCGACTCCCGCCGCGCGCGGTGGGTGTGGAACGCGGTGTGCGGGGCGATCGTCCTCCCGCTCGGCCGGGTCACCACCGGCGACGCCACGCTCTACCGGTACCTGCGCCGCAGCGTGCTGGCCTTCGACGGCGTCGGCGACCTCTGCGACCGGATGGCACGCGCGGGCTTCACCGACGTCCGCACCGGGACGATGCCGGGCTGGTCGCGCGGGATCGTCCACACGGTGCTGGGCACCGCGCCGTGATCGCGGGCCGCGACCGCCGGGCGGAGACCCATCCGGCACCCGGCGGACTCGCCGACGCCGGGCTGCTCGGCCGCCGTCCGCGCGCCGCTGTCGTCGGGGGCGGCATCGCCGGGCTGACCGCGGCGACCGGGCTCGCCGAACGCGGCGCCGAGGTCACGGTGTTCGAGCGCGAAGCCCACCTGGGCGGCCGCGCCGGCGGCTGGCCCGAGCGGCTCCCGGACGGCACCGGCGTCACGATGAGCCGCGGCTTCCACGCGTTCTTCCGGCAGTACTACAACCTGCGGGCCCTGCTCTCGCGCACCGACCCGGGCCTGGACCGGCTCGTCCCGGTGCCCGACTACCCGCTGGTCGACCCGCACGGACGCACCGACACCTTCGCCGGGCTGCCGCGGACGCCACCGGTGAACGCACTGGCGTTCGCCTTGCGCAGTCCCACTTTCCGGGCTCGCGACCTGCTGCGTCTCGACGGGCGGCAGGCGCTGCCGCTGGCGACCGTCAGCGTCCCCCGCGTCTACGAACAGCTCGACCACCTCGACGCGGCGTCGTTCCTCGGCGCGATCAACTTCCCCGCCGCGGCCCGGCACCTGGCGTTCGAGGTGTTCTCGCGCAGCTTCTTCGCCGACCCGGGCGAGCTTTCGGCGGCCGAGCTCGCGACGATGTTCCACCTGTACTTCCTGGGTTCCGCCGAAGGCCTGCTCTTCGACGTGCCCGCCGAGCCGTTCCCGCAGGCGCTGTGGAACCCCTTGGGCGACTACCTCGCCGGGCGGCGCGCGGACCTGCGCCTCGGCACGGCGGTGACCGAGGTCGTCCGGGACGCCGGCGGCTTCCGGGTCGACGGGGAGCCGTTCGACGCGGTCGTGCTCGCCTGCGACGTCGCGGGGCTGCGCCGGATCGTCGCGGCCTCCCCCGGGCTGGGCACGCCGTCGTGGCGGGCGGCGATCGACGGGGTGCGCACGGCGCCGCCGTTCGTCGTCCGGCGGCTGTGGCTCGACCGGCCGGTCGCCGCGCACCGGCCGGCCTTCCTCGGCACGGGCGGCCTGCCGCCGCTGGACAACATCAGCGTCCTCGACCGGTACGAGGGCGAGGCCCGCCGCTGGGCCGGGCGTACCGGCGGCTCGGTGGTCGAGCTGCACGCGTACGCGTCGGACGGCATCGGCCTGGACAAGCGGCTGCACGAGCTCTACCCGGAGACCGCCGAGGCCCGCGTGCTGGGCGAGCTCACGGTGACGCGGCAGGACTGCCCGCTGTTCCCGGTGGGCGGGTTCGCCCGGCGGCCCGGCGTCGCCACGCCGGAACCGGGCCTGGTCCTGGCGGGCGACGCGATCCGGATCGACCTGCCGGTGGCCCTGATGGAACGCGCGGCGACGACGGGCTGGGCCGCGGCGAACGAGCTGCTGACCGGCTGGGGCGTGGCCGGGCACCCGCTGCGCTCGGTCCCCAACCACGGCCGGCTCCGCCTGTTCCGCCTGCTCGACCGCCTCGCCGCCGGCCGATCAGGGCGTCAGCGATGACATGAAAGGGTCGTTCATGTCATCTGGCGACATGAACGACCCTTTCATGACAACTGGGGGCCGGTACCGCGTGGCTAGGGCCGCCCCACCCCGGGGTCGCTGGGGTGGGGCTTGACCGGCGTCACCGTGACCGTCATCCAGGCGTGCAGCGGCATCGACTCGAGCACCTGCCGCAGCTCGGCCTCGCCGGCCGCGGCGAACAGCCCGATCGTGTGCCACTCGCCGGGGGCCTCCGGCGGTTTCCACAACCGCAGGATGTGGCCCTGCGCCGCCAGTTCCCGGCTCCGCGCGGCTTCGCGCCGCCGCGTGTCCGCGACCGTTTCGTCCGTGGTGCCCGCCGGGACGGTGGTCACCATGTCGACGAGGAACTCCATCGTCCGTGCTCCCTTCAGAGCCGCGAAACCTGGTAGTGCCCGATCAGCCACTCGTCGCCGACCCGGCGGACGATCACGCTCAGGTGCACCGTGATCGCCGGCCGGTCGGGAAAAGCGAACTCCACACTCGAGTACCCGAGCACCACGTCCTCGGCGAGGCGCCGGGTCTCCACGATCCGGTACGCCGCCGTCATGCCGAGCGGCTGGGAGTCGTAGTACTCCGCCACGCCGTCCCGGCCCACGCTGTACGGGTGCAGGCCCTGGAAGATCGCGTCCTCGGTGAAGGACGCCGCCACCCGGTCCGGGTCGTGCGCGTCGACCGCCGACTTCCAGCCGTCCAGCACGGCCGTGAGGATTTCCCGTTCGGTGCTCATGGTGGTCAGTGTCCCGCGCTCTGGCCGCCGTCGACGTGCAGGATCTCGCCGGTGACGAACGGCGCGCCCTCCAGGTAGACGACCGCGTCGACGATGTCGCCGGTGTCGCCCAGCCGCCCGACCGGGTGCAGGCCGGCGAGTGCCTCGTGGGTCGAGGCCGGGTGCATCGGGGTGCGGATGATGCCGGGCGACACCGCGTTCACGCGGACGCCCCGCGTGGCGTACTCGATGGCGAGCGACTTCGTGACCGCGTTCAGGCCGCCCTTGGTCAGCGACGCCAGTGCCGAGGGCACCGCGCTGTTCGCGTGGTCGGTCAGGCTGGTCGTCACGTTGACGACGTGCCCGCCGCCGACCTCCAGCATCGCGGCGATCGCGCGCCGGGTGACCTCGAAGAAGCCGCGCAGGTTCACGCCGGTCACGAGGTCGAAGTCGGCCTCGGTGTACTCGGTGAACGGCTTCGCGATGAAGACGCCGGCGTTGTTGACCAGCGTGTCGACGCGGCCGAACGTCGCCAGCGCCTGGTCGATCACGCGGGCGCCGACGGCCGGGTCGGCGATGTCGCCCGCGACGGCCAGGATCCCGGCATCGCCCGACGGGGTGATGGAGCGCGAGTTCGCTACCACGGCGTAGCCGAGCTTCCGGTACGCCTCGACCACGGCCGCGCCGATGCCCTGTGAAGCGCCGGTGACGACCGCGACCTTCTGGGTGTTCATGGTTCCTCCTGGTGGGTGTGCTTCCTGAGCCGAGGATGTGCCGGGCGGAACCGGTCCGCCACGACCGGTTCGCTCTCAGGTGGAAGGCCCGCACTCCCACCGCACTAAGCTCCCGGTATGGAGCTACGCCAGCTTCGGTACTTCGTGGCCGTCGCCACAGAACTGAACTTCGGCCGGGCCGCGGAGCGGCTGCACATCGCCGGGCCCTCGCTGTCCCAGCAGATCAAGGCGCTCGAACGCGACCTCGGCGTCCGCCTCTTCGACCGCGACCGCCGCTCGGTGACGCTCACCGAGTGCGGCGAGTCGCTGCTGCCGCGGGTGCTCGCGCTGCTGGAGCAGGCCGACGAGCTGCGCCGCTCGGCCGCGGGGATCGCCGCGCGGGAGCCGGTGCGGCTGGGCTACGTCAACTGGCGCCCCGCCGACCTGCTCGACCGCGTGGCGGGCGTCGCGCACCTGCACGTCGACACGTGGGTGCTGCCCTCGCACGCCCAGTTGCGCCGGGTCGCCGACCGGAGCATCGACCTGGCGATCTGCTGGGCGCGGGCGGCCGACCTGGCCGACCACGACCTCGACGCCCACCTGCTCGGCGCGGACCGCCTGCACGCGATCGGCGTCGGCACTTCCGAAGTGCCGGCGAAGGACGTCGTCGTGCTCGTCGACGCCGACACCGCCAGCTGGGCTTCGTGGAACGTCTACGCCGAGGAGTTCGCGCGGGTCACCGGCGCCCGGGTCGTGCACACCCACGACGGCGGCGTCACCGGCCCAGCGTTCTTCGACCACGTCCGCCGGCTGCGGCGCCCGGTGCTCAACTCCCCGAAGGGCCAGACGACGCCGGTCCCGCCGGATCTCGGGCGCCGTCCGGTGACCGGGCCGGCGCCGCTGTGGACGTGGTCGCTGGTGGCCCGCCGCGACGAAACCCGCGCCCCGGTGCTGGCGACGATCGCGGCGCTGACCCGGGACGTCGGCCCGCTGGACCTCGACACCGGGTGGGTGCCCGCCGGCGACCCGCACGCGGCGCTCAGCCGAACGCCCGCACCGCCACCTCCTGCCAGTCGTTCCACGTCTTCAGCCGGTCCGCGTACTCCTGGGTGACCGCGGGCAGGGACTTGCCGAGGAACATCCGCAGGGGCGGGTCGGCGGCGTCGACGAGGTCGAGGACGGCCGCGCGGGTGGCGTGCGGGTCGCCGACGTCCCACTGGCCGTCACCGGCGGCCGGGTAGTCCGGGTTCGGGGTGCTCCGGCGCGAGCCCACGCTCAGCCAGTCGGTCGCGTAGGGGACCCGGCTCCAGGTTGGTGACGTGGATGCCGAGCTCCGCGACCTCTTGCGCCAGCGACTGGGAAAGGCCTTCCAGGGCCCACTTCGACGCGTGGTAGGCGCCGATGCCCGGGAACGCGAGGACACCGCCCTCGCTGGTGACCTGGATGATGTGCCCGCGGCGCTGTGCCCGCAGGATCGGCAGCGCCGCCTGCGTGACCCAGAGCGCGCCGAAGAAGTTCGTCTCCAGCTGGGCGCGGACTTCGTCTTCGCGCAGTTCCTCGACCCGGCCGAAGTGGCCGTAGCCGGCGTTGTTGACCACGACGTCCAGGCCGCCGAAGTGGTCCGCGGCGCGCCGGACCGCGGCGAACGCGGCCGCGCGGTCGATGACGTCGAGCTCGAGCGGCAGGATCGCGTCGCCGTACCGCTCGACGAGGTCGTCGAGCTGCGCCGGGGTGCGCGCGGTGGCGGCGACCCGGTCGCCGCGGTCGAGGGCGGCTTCGGTCCAGTGGCGGCCGAAGCCTTTCGAGGAGCCTGTGATGAACCAGATCATGCTTCCATGCTGGGCCTGCCGAGACATGAGCACCAGCGATGTCTTCGCACATCTGCTGTGCGGTTCGCTCATGGCTAAGCTGACGGGATGGCAGAGGTGACGCTGACCGGCCTGCGGGTGATCCGCGAGGTCGCGGCGACGGGGTCGTTCACCGCGGCGGCCGCGTCCCTCGGCTACACGCAGTCCGCGATCTCGCGGCAGGTGGCGATGATGGAAGCCGCCGCGGGCACGGCGTTGTTCGAGCGCCACGCCCGCGGGGTGCGGCCCAGCCCGGCTGGGGCGCTCCTGGCCCGGCACGCCACCACCGCGCTCGCGGTCGTCGACACCGCGGAGCAGGAACTGGCGGGCCTGCGCGACCGGCTGGCGGGCCGCCTGTCGATCGGCGCGTTCCCGGCCGCGGCGGCGGTCCTGGTCCCCCGGGCGCTCGCCGTCCTGCGCACCCGGCACCCCGGGCTGGCCGTCACGCTCGAAGAAGGGGCGACGCCGGCGCTGCTCGCCCGGCTGCGCGGCGGGCGCACCGAGGTCGTGGTGATCGGCGTCGGTGCCGGGCTGCCCGGCTACGACCTCACCGGCCTGCACCAGGACGTCCTGACCGAGGACGACCTGCGCGTCGCCGTCCCGATCGGGCACCGGCTGGCCCGGCAGCGGCGGACGGACGTCGGCGACCTGCGCGACGAGACGTGGATCGTCGGCCACGGCGGCCGCGGAGAGCCCCAGTTCGGCGCGTGGCCGACACTCGAGGAGCCCCGCGTCGGCCACGCGGTCCGCAGCTGGACGACCCGCCTGGGAATGGTGGCGGCCGGGCTGGGCATCGCGCTGCTGCCGGGCGTCGCGGCGGCGTCCGTGCCGGCCGGGGTCGCGGTCGTGTCCGTCGAGGACCCGGCGTGGCGGGGCCGGTCCGCGCTCGTCCTCACCCGCCCCGGCCGCTCGGCGGGCGCCACCGCTCTGGTCGGCGCCCTCCGGGAGCAGGCGGCCCAGCTGCGCGGCTGATCACCCCAGCCGGGCGGCGAAGAACGCGGCGAGTTCGTCGGCCGCCGGGCCGACGTACTGCTCGCGGTCGTAGAGATCGACGTGGGTCGCCCCCTCGATCCACCGCAGCTGCTTAGGTTCGGCGGCGCTCGCGAGCACGTCGGTCGTCATGTGCTTCGTGACCGCCTCCGTGCCCGCGATCATCAGCAGCGGCCGCGGGGCGATGAGCCCGGCGAAGCGGCCCGCGTCGAAGGCGACGATCCGGTCGAGGCTGTCCCAGGTGAACTCCGCGGCCGAGCGGGGGTGGCGGGCCCGCTCGGTCCGGTAGTACTCGAAGCCCTCGAACCCGTGCTGCCCGCCGGCGGCCCGGGCCGCTTCGGCGGTCTCCGGGAAGATCGGGAACGACGTCGTCTTGCCGCCGCGCGCCTGCGCGGTGCGAGCCGCGGCCGCCGCGTCCACCATGGCCCGGACGACGGCCGGATCCTGGGTTCCGTCGGCACCCTCCCGGAACATCCGGCCGATGTCCGCCGCGCTGACGGTCGCGACCGCCCGGATCCGGTGGTCGGTGGCCGCCGCCGGGATCACGTAGCCGCCCGACGCGCAGATGCCGAGGGCGCCGATGCGCTCGGCGTCCACTTCGGACCGCGTGGTCAGGAACGACACGGCGGCCTTCAGGTCCTCGACGCGCTGCGCCGGGTCCTCCAGGCCCCGGGGCAGGCCGCCGCTCTCGCCCTGGAACGCGGCGTCGAAGGCGAGGGCCGCGAACCCGCGCTCCGCCAGCAGGCGGGCGTAGCGGCCGGCGGCCTGCTCCTTCACGCCGCCGGCCGGGTGCCCGACGACGACGGCCGGGAGCGGGCCGGGCGCTTCGGGCAGGTACAGGTGCCCGGCGATCTCGACGCCGGCGCTGGGGAAAGTCACGTTCTTCCGCATGGCTCCAGGTTCGGGCCGGTGGGGCGCCGGCGTAAGAGGCGGGTCCTTGCCCCGGACCCGGCGTTCGGGGGCAGAAACCTGCCCACCCCGGACCGGCCGTCCCAGGGGACAATCGGGGTCATGGAGCCCACCGGTCAGCCCAAGGAGCTCGGCGACTTCCTCAAGGCGCGCCGCGCGCAGCTGAGCCCGCAGGACGTCGGCCTGCCGGACCCGGACGCGCGGCGGCGGGTGGCCGGCCTCCGCCGCGAGGAGGTGGCGCAGCTGGCCGCGATCAGCGTCGACTACCTGACCCGGCTCGAACAGGGGCGCGTGCCGGCCTCTTCGTCGGTCCTCGCCACCCTGGGCCGCGCGCTCCGGCTGAGCGACGACCAGCAGTCCTATGTGCACGAACTGGCGGGCAAGCCCTTCCGCCGGCCGCGGCGCCGGGCGGGCGAGAACCTGCGCCCCGCCATGAAGAGGCTGCTCGACCGGCTGGCGGAGACGCCGGCGATGGTGCTGGGCCGGCGCCTGGACGTGCTCGCGTGGAACGCGTCGGCGGCGGCGCTGTTCACCGACTTCGCCGGCTATCCGGCGCACCGCCGCAACTACGTGTACCTGCTCTTCGCGGACGCTGCGGTGCGCGCGCTCCACGTCGACTGGGAAGAGGCGGCTCGCACCGCCGTGGCGGCCCTGCACCTGGAGGCCGCCCGCGACCCGGACGCACCGGAGCTGGCGGACCTGGTCGGCGAGCTCGCGGTGCACCACCCGGAGTTCCGCGCGTGGTGGGCGGCCCATCACGTGACGAGCGCGGGCTACGGGGTGAAGCGGTACCGCCACCCGGTGGTCGGCGACCTGACCTTGGACTGCGACCTGTGAGACAGCCCGGACGGCAGCGGGCAGCGGCTGATGGTCCTGACGGCGGAGCCGGGTTCGGCGGCGCACGAGGGGCTGCGGATCCTGGCGTCGTGGACGGCCGAACCCGCCGAAGGCGGTGCGGCGCACCGGTAGGACGCGCCGCACCGCCGTCCGCGCGGATCAGCTGCCGTGTACGTCGTACGTCATGTGGTAGTCCGCACCCGGCAGGGCGTTGAAGAACGCCAGCAGGTCGCCGATCCCGGCCTGCGTCTCGGTGATCGTCACCGAGCCGAGGACGTCGTCCTTGCCCCCGTCCTCGTCGACCAGCGTCACCTTGATCGAGCCCGTGAACGTGCGCTTGGCGGTGAGCGTGACGGCATCGCCCTTGCCCAGCGTGTGCGGGCCCGAGATCGTGACGCCGTCGACCTGCAGGCTGGCTTCGTCCCTTCCGATCACGTCGTCCTTCTTGACGCACTTGAGTTTCTTGATGTGCAGCTCGGCCATGGTCCCTCCAGGACATTCGTGGGTTTCCTGAAGACCAAGGGACCCGGAGACCGCCCCAGATACACGCCTACCGGCGGACCAGCACCGCGACCGCGGCGATGCCGGCCACCACGACGGCCGCCAGCGCCAGCATGCTGATCCCCATGCCGTGCGCGAAAGCCTCGCGCGCGGACGCCGCCAGGTGCTCGCCCGCCGGGCCCGCCGCCACCGCGAGCGCGCCCGCCAGCGAGCCTTCCGCCGCTTCGCGCGCGGGCGGCGCCAGCAACGCCGTCGCGGAGCGGACCGAATCCGTGTAGCCGGCGGAAAGGACGCTGCCCACGAGCGCGATCCCCAGTGCCGCACCGACTTCGCGCGTCGCGTCGTTGACCGCCGACGCCACGCCGTACTGCGACGGCGGCGCGTTGTCGAGGATCGCGCTCGTCGCCGCCGGGGCCGTCACCCCGATCCCCGCGCCCAGCACGCACACCGCGATCGCCAAGGCGGGATAGCCGCTTCCGGCGTCCAGCTGTCCGATGAGGACCATGCCGGCGACGACGACCGCGAGCCCGGCGCACGTCACCGCCCGCAGCCCGAACCGGCGGACCAGCGGCGCCGAAGCCAGCGAAAGCGGGAACAGCGACACCGCGACGGGCCACAGCGCCAGCCCCGACTTCAGCGCCGAATACCCCTGGACCAGCTGCAGGTACTGCGCCAGCGCGTAGAACATCCCGAACGCCGCGGTGAACTGCACGGTCACCGAAACCGAGCCGGCCGCGAAGGCCGCGTTGCCGAACAGCCGGACGTCCAGCAGCGGCGACGCGCGCCGCAGTTCGTACCCGACGAACAGCGCGCCCAGCACCAGCCCGCCCGCGAGGGACCCGAGCACGATCCCGCTGCCCCAGCCGAGATCGGCGACGCGCAGGATGCCGAACACCACCGCCCCGATCGCCAGGGCGCTGAGCACCGCGCCGGCGACGTCGAACGCGTGCGGACGGCGGTCGCGCGACGTCGGCACCGTCAGGCTCGCCGCCACCAGGACCACGGCCAGCACCGCCGGCCCGAGGAACACCGAATGCCACGAGAAGTGCTGCAGCAGCACGCCGGCGAGCACCAGGCCGCCGAGCCCGCCGACGCCGGCCACCGCGGCCCAGATCCCGATGGCCCGGCCGCGCCGCTCCGGCGGGAAGCTCGCGGTGATGATCGACAGCGTGGCCGGCATGATCATCGCCGCGCCGAGCCCGGTGACGGCCCGGGCCCCGACGATCCACGCCGGCGTGCCGAGGAACACCGGCGCGGCACACCCGGCGGCGAACACCAGCAGGCCCACGACGAGCACACCGCGGCGTCCGTACCGGTCCCCCAGCGCGCCGGCCGGCAGCACCAGCGCGGCCAGCACCAGCGTGTAGACGTCGACGATCCAGGTCTGCCCGGCCTGGGTCGCGCCGGTGTCGGCGGCCAGCGCGGGCAGCGCGGCGTTCACGATCGTCACCATGGCGATCACCAGGCCGACCGCCGTGCACATCACGCCCACCGTCCACGCGCGACGGCCGGGGGACAGCACGACCTCGTCGGCGGCATCGAGCTCCGCGCGCATCCACCTCGCCCCTCGTCCGCGGCACCGGTCTCCCCCGACGCTACTTCCGGGTTCCGAGACTCACGGCCGGGTCCTGTCTCGGTTCCCGGTGCCGGCGCCCGAGATCCCGGCCGGCACCGGAACGCCGGCGGTCACCCGTTCGTGGCGGGCGGGGAGGGACGACACTGGGTGGACCACCGCGTTCGAAGGGACCCGATGACCGCCTCGCCGACCGACCCGCCGCTCGCCCTGCACGGACTCCTCACCGGCCGCGGCTGGCACCTCGACGGCGAACGCGACCCCGGCGACCCGGCCTTCCCCGGCGACCCCCGGTGCGGCTGGCACTACCCGGCCACGTTCGGCGGTCAGCCGATCACCGAGATCGACTTCGTCACCCCCGCCCGCCTGCAGTGCTACTTCACGTTCGACCGCGAAGGCGACGAGGTGCTCGGGATCCTCCCGGCGGGGAACAAGCGCCGCAACGGGTGTCCCGAGCACGACACTGATGAGCGGTTCTTCCGCTACGCCGCCGACGGGAGCCTCGACCTCGGCCGGATCGCGGCGGAGCTGGACGCCTTCGAGCCGCGGGCGCGCGAGCTGGACCCGCGCGCGGTCGTCGAGTGCCTGTTCTTCGGGCCGTGCGCGGCGGCCGTCAGCTCGAACGGAGTTCGAGTGTGACCGCCGTCCTGCACTCCGGATCACTCCGGCGGTAACGATTCGCCGGCCTTCCGGCGGGTATTCACGGCCCGAGGTCAGCCGATCCTGCGGCGGGCGACGGCACGGAAGAAGCACGCATGATCAAGACGGCAACCTCGGCGCTGAGCGAGAGGGCGAACGGCTGGGCAGCGGTGGCCGCGGTGGCGGCCCAGCTGCCCGGCTCGCTCGCGCGCGACTACTGGACGACGTCGGTGCTCGAGTCCGCTCCCGGGCACTACGCATCGGGTGTCGCCCACGGGATGTTCGGCGCGCGCCTCCCCGCGGCCGCCCGGGGTCCCGGCGACGAAATGACCGTCCGGTCCGAACGCAGACCGGTGGGACTCAGCCGGCGGTCACTCGCGGCCGCCTTCCCGGAAGCGACCGGCAGGCTCGTGCTCTTCCTGCACGGCCTGGTGGAAACCGAACGCTGCTGGTTCCGCGGTGACGACGACTTCGGCGGGCGCCTGGCGGCCGACCTCGGCACGACGCCGGTCTACGTCCGGTACAACTCGGGGCGGCACGTCTCCGAGAACGGCGCCGACCTCGTCGCCCTGCTTTCCCGGCTGGTCGCGGCCTGGCCGGTACCCGTCACCGAGATCGTCCTCATCGGACACTCGATGGGCGGACTGGTGGCGCGAAGTGCTTCGTACCAAGCGGAAGAACAGGGAGTCCCGTGGCTTCCCAGCGTGACACGGCTCGTGTGCCTGGGCACCCCGCACAGCGGTGCACCGCTGGAACGACGAGTCGCCCACCTCGTGCGTCTGGCCGGCAGGTCGTCGCTGACGAGGCCCCTCACCCGCCTCCTCGCCGCCCGCAGCGACGGCATCCGGGACCTCGCCCACGGCTACGTGCACTCCGCGCAGTGGGCGCCCGGGCACGAAGCCGGATGGCGGCCGGCACCCGGGTCGGGCACCGGCATCCGCCGCCTGTTCGTGTCCGCGACGCTCTCCCGCACCGAAGGAAGCGCGTGGGGCCACCTCTTCGGCGACCTCCTCGTGACACCGGTCAGGGCCGGCGACCTGACCGACGAAGCCGACATCGTCTGGCTCGGGGGGCTCAATCACTTCGGCCTGCTCCACGACGCCGCCGTCTACACGACGCTCCGCGACTGGTTGCGCACAGCCGGCTGAGGCATCGTCAGCGGCGGGGTCGTCGTGCACCACTCGGTGTGCCATTCCGCAAGCGACGTTTGTCCGCATCCGAATCGGGCATGCCGCCCGGAACCGGAACCTGGCTTCAGGCTCCGCGGAATCGGAGGGATTCACCATGACACCGAACGCGACCACGACCGCCGTCCGGCGGACACCACGACAGCTCTTCGCGGCGGTCGTGGGAGTCGTCTTCCTGCTGGTCGGTGTGCTGGGGTTCATCCCCGGCGTGACCACGAACTACGACATGCTGACCGGCGCGGGCCACCACTCCGGAGCGCTGCTGCTCGGCATCTTCGCCGTCTCCATCCTGCACAACATCGTCCACCTCGCCTTCGGCGTGGCGGGCCTCGCCATGGCCCGCACGCCCGGCGGCGCGAAGGCCTTCCTCGTCGGTGGCGGCGTCGTGTACCTCGTGCTGTGGCTCTACGGCCTGATCATCGACCACGACAGCGCCGCCAACTTCGTCCCCGTCAACACCGCCGACAACTGGCTGCACCTGGTCCTGGGCCTCGGCATGGTCGCGCTCGGCCTGATCCCGCTGAACGCCCACAAGGCCCCGATCGCCGACTCGCGGTAGCCGGGCGCACTCGAGCGGCCGTCCGCAGTCCGCTCGCCTGAGCCGGGCTCCGCGGACCTGCGTGTTCATGTTTGCCGCGGCCGGCGACGGGGGTATCTCCACGGCAACGACAGGAGACCCGCATGCCGGCGTGCAGCGTGCCGGGCGCCGCGCCGCCGCTCGAGCTGGCGGAGCAGCAGGCCACGGCGGCTTCGGGCGCGGTCCGGACTTCCGGACCGCGCCCGGGCCGCGGCACCCGCAGGAGCGACGACTACTCGCAGCACAGGCCGTTGTTCGACGAACTGGCCGCGCTGCCGGCCGGCCATCCGGGGCGCGGCCCGCTGCGCGAACGGCTGATCCTCGCGCACCTGCCCCTCGCCGAGCACATCGCCACCCGCTTCGGCGGGCGGGGCCAGCCCCGCGACGATCTCGTCCAGGTCGCCCGGATCGGGCTGGTGAAGGCGGTCGACCGCTTCGAGCCCGCCCAGGGCTCGGACTTCCTGTCCTTCGCGGTCCCCACGGTGATGGGCGAGGTCCGCCGGTTCTTCCGCGACACCGGCTGGTCGATGCGTGTTCCGCGGGGGCTGAAGGAGCTGAGCGCCCAGCTCACCCGAGGCACCACGCAGCTCGCGCAGGCTCTCGGGCGTGCCCCCACGCCGAGCGAACTGTCCGGCCACCTCGGCATCGACGTCGTGACCGTGCGCGAAGGCCTGCTGGCCTCGAACGCCTACGAGGCGTCGTCCCTGGACCAGCCTGCCGGTGACGGCGACGGCACCGCCACCGTGGCCGAGGGGATGGGCGGCCTCGACGCCCGGATCGAGCTCGTCGACGACCACGAAACCGTGGCTCCCCTGCTGCGGCGCCTGCCCGACCGGGAACGAGCCATCGTCACGATGCGGTTCTTCGACGGCATGAGCCAGTCCCAGATCGCCGCCCGCGTCGGCGTCTCGCAGATGCAGGTGTCCCGGCTGCTCGGCAAGATCCTGCGCGAACTGCGCGAGCAGCTCGCCGAGTGAAACCTCAACCGGCCGGAATCTCCGCCCACACCGTCTTGTAGCCGCCGTCGTGGGTGACCACGCCCCACCGGCCGCTGAGCGCATCGACCAGCAGGAGCCCCCGGCCCCGCGAGCTGTGCTCCGACGATTCGCCGAGGCGCGGGCCGAGGTCCGGACGCCGCGTTGCGCAACACGAAGCGACTCCACCGCCGCATGGCCGCGAGGTCGGGCGGCACGCCGGTGTCGAAGCGGAACTCGTCGGTGCCGGGGTTCGGGAGTTCCCCGGGTTCCTTTGCCGAGTCGTGCGGGTGCTGACAGCAGTCCCGTTCACCGGGCTACCCGGGTAAGTACGCGTCAGCGGGACCGCCGGTTCTGGCCGAGGAACCGCGGATCCCGGCGTGTCTCGTCGGCGCCGAGACCGTCACGCGAGGCGTCGTCGGTCGGCCTCCTCGGACGGCGGCTCGATGATGGTGAAACACTCGGTCAACCCCGCCAAAGTCAGCACCCGCCGCACGGGCTCGGAGGGGATCAACGCCAGATCCACGCCGTCGCGCCCGCACTCGACGTCGAGTTTCAGCAGCGCTCCGATGCCGGCCGAGCTCAGGAAAGCCACGCCGCCGAGGTCGACCACGAGCCGTTCCGGTCCGGTGCGGCGAACCGCGGCGAGCTCGTCCGCCATCAGCGGAGCGGTGGCCAGGTCCATCTCGCCCCGGATCCCGACCACTGCCACCCCCGGCTCGGGATGGGCGGTCCGGTAGGACAGGAGCGCATCGCGACCGACGGCGGTCCAACTGGGTGATTGGTCCATGAAAACCCCTGCACGGCTTCAAGAGCGGACGCTCGGGGCAGGCGGGGTCTCGACCCGGCCGAAGTGCTGGAAGGCGGCGGCACTGCCCGCACCACGCACCACCACGGTAACGCGCGGAGGTGACGCCATCAACGGACACCGGATTCGTGGGCGCGGTTCAGCGGCCCCGGGTGTGGGTGACGAAGCCGGCGAGACCGTCGGCTTCGACGCGGTATCCGTCGCTGTTCGGGTGGCAGGACTCCTCGTCGTAGTGGCCCATGTCGAGCGCCCGGCGCGGCCTGCCTCGGCAGTTGAGCCCGTTGGCGTAGGGCTCGCTGGTGCAGATGTCGTGCGACGGCGAGCCGTCGTGGGCGAGGAAGTCGACCTGCACGTTCTTGACGAACAGTCCGGCCCGGGTGGCGACCGTGCTGATCACCGAGTTCAGGCTGGATAGGTGAGCACGACGATGTGCGCGTTCGGGGCCGCGTCCCGCACGGCCTGATAGAGGTTCGCGAGCCTGGCCTGCAGGCTGGTTTTCGGTGTCTGGTCGCCGATGACCTTGTCGGCGGCGGTGAGCCGGTGGTCCCAGCAGGTGTCCTTGCCGTGGTCGGGGTGCAGGCAGCCGGCGAAGCCGACGTCGTTGCCGCCGAAGGAGAGGGTGACCAGCCGGGTTTCCCGCCGCAGCGGGTGTTGCCCGCGACGGGCCGACAAAGTGCGGTGGACCGATGACGAACAGACAGCCGGCGCGGAGTGACTCCCTCGGTTTCGAATCACCTCTTCCCAGCGAGCACCCGGCCGGGCTACAGTCAGCCTCAGCGTTATTTCGGGTACCGGAACGTACGGGGACCAAAGTGACAGATCGCGACACTGAGACCTTCGACGAGCTGGGGCCGCAGGCCTCTCTGGGCGAGGTCCTGCTCGCCCTCGGCGGGCGGCTGACCCGGCTCCAGACGGAACTGCTGGCGGGCCTCGAGCAGCCGCTCACCATCCGGCAGTATCGAATCCTGTCCCGGGTGGGGAGCGGCCACACATCGCTCACGGCGTTGTGCAAGCTGGCGCACCGCAACCCGTCGACCATGTCCGAGAGCGTCGACAAACTGGTCAACCAGGGTTTCCTGTCCCGCCGCCCGTCGGCCACGAGCCGGCGCACGATGCAGCTCGAACTCACCGCAAAGGGCGTGACCGCCCGCGACACCGCGCGGCGCGAACTCGACAAGTTCACCGCCGAGCTCACCTCGGGCCTCGCACCCGAGATGCGCGAGCAGCTCCTGCCCGCGCTCTCCCGGCTCTACTTCGACGTCCAGGGGAATCTGGACGACCGGTAACGCAAGAAGACCCAAGGGGGGTCCGCCGGCGCACCTCGTCGGCCTCAAGACACAGGGTTGCACAAGCCACAAGGAGGTGGCCCCGTCATGCCCCCGTCCCCCACCACCACGTCCCGGACTCTCCTCGGCCGGCTCGACGAGTCGGAGTTCACCGCACGACACCTGAGGATCTACGTCACCGTCCTCCTGGGACATTTCCTGTGCGGATTCGTGATCAACCTGACCGGTGTGGTCCTGCCGGGTGTCATCAAGACGTTCCACCTCACCAGCGAGTCGGCCGGGGTGTTCTCCTCGGCGTTGTTCGCCGGGATGCTCGTGGGCGCGGCCATCGCCGGCACCGTGTCCGATCGGTTCGGCCGGCGGGTGCCGCTGGCCATCACCCTGATGGTCTACGCGTTGTTCTCGCTGGCCGCGGTGTTCGCGCCGACGTTCGGCGCACTGGTCACGTTCCGCGCGTTGCAGGGCATCGGCCTGGGCGCCGAAATCGCCGTGGTGCTGCCCTACATCGCCGAGTTCGTGCCATCGCGTCACCGTGGTCCGCTCGTCACCGCTGCCACGGCGGCGTGGCTGATCGGGCTGCCGACCGCCGCCGCGGTGGGCACCGCGGTGGTGCCGTCGTTCGGCTGGCGCGCGATGTTCGTGATCGCCACGGTGCCGGCGCTCGTCGGCTTCCTCATGCTGGCGACACTGCCGGAATCGGTCCGCTACCTGCTGCGCCGCGGTCGGCTCGATGATGCCGCGGCGATCGTCGGCCGCTTGTGCCGAGGCTATGGAACGCCCGGGGCCACGACGCATCACGAGGCACCCGAGTCCCCCGGCACCGTGCGCACCCTCGTCGCCCGGCACTACCTGCGCTACACCATCGCCATCTGGTTCATGGAGGTCTGCGCCGGCGCATTCCTCTACGGGCTCTCGAGCTGGCTGCCCTCAGTTCTCGAAGGCCAGGGCGTGAGCCTGCTCAAGAGCTTCGGCTACACGGCGATCATCACCGCCGCCGGTGTGGTCGGCGCGATCCTGGCCGGTCAGCTGATCAACCGGATCGGCCGTCGTGTGGTACTCGGCGGGGCATTCGTCCTCAGTGGGTTGTTCTGCCTGGTCTGGGGCACCACGTCCGCTACCGGCGCGGTGATCTTGCTCGGCTGCCTGGCGACCTTCTTCGGCAGCGGCTTGGCCGGCAGCACGCTCTTCGCCTATGCCAGCGAGCTCTACCCGACCGCGAGCCGCGCGACCGGGCTCGGCTGGGCGGCGGCGTGGCAGAAGGTCGGCGGCCTCATCATGCCGGTGCTCGTCGGGTTCATCCTGGCCATGCACGCCTCGCAGTTCTTGTTCTTCCTGGTCTTCGGGGTCATCTCGATCCTCGCCGGGCTCGCCGCGTTCGTGGCGACCTTCGAGACCCGCGGCCGGACCGTCGAACAGATCACCCAGGAGATCACCGGCCGGGCGGCGGAGTCGACGCCGACCATGGCGCGTTCCTGACCGCCCGATCACTCCCCACAACCGCTGCGCGCACCACAAGACAGTGGAGGAACCATGACGATCGACCACGCCCCGGCGCCCGCCGGAGCGGCCTTGTCCGCTGAGGATCGCGCGGAGCTGCGGCTGCGGCATGGCAAGATCCGCGACGCGATGGCCGACCAAGGCCTCGACGTCGTGCTCGCCTACGGCCCGGCCTGGCGGCGGGAGAACATCCGCTACTTCACCGACGTCACCCCGGCCGGCAGCGCCGCGCTCGTCGTCCTCCCGGCCGAGGGTGACGCGGTGGCGTTCTCGACCCGGCCTTCCGACCTCACGGCGTTCACCGCGCAGGGCTGGGTCGGCGAGGCCCGGCGGCTGGACCCGGCGAACCCGGCGGAGCTGGGTGTGGTCCTGAAGGAGCTGGCGCCACGGCGCATCGGCATCGCCCACCACGAACTCGTGCCGCTCGTGCTCATGGAGACGATCCGCGCCGCGGCGCCGGCCGCCGAGGTGGTGCCGGCGACGAAACTGCTCGACACGGCCCGGCTCGTGAAGAGCGAGTGGGAGCTGGCCCGGATGCGCCGCAGTGCCGTCGTGTGCGCGGCGGGCTGGGAGGCGTTCGTCGACGTGCTCGAACCGGGGTTGCCGGAATACCGGATCGTCGCCGAGGTCGAGGCGCGGCTGAAGAACCTCGGCGCCGAGGACAACTTCATGCTCATCGCCTCGGGTCGCGACGAAGTCCGCGGCATGACCCCGCCCGGCGACCGGCTGCTCGAAGCCGGCGACATGGTGCGCACCGAGCTCACGCCCAAGATGGACGGCTACTGGCTCCAGATCTGCCGCTCCGCCGTCGTCGGCAAGGCCGATGACGGGCAGCGCAAGTCGTTCGACTTGTTCAACGAAGCGGTCGAAGCCGGCATCTCCGTGGTGCGGCCGGGCGTCACCGCCCACGAGGTCGCGGTGGCGGAGAACGACGTGTTCCGCAAGTACGGCTACGGCGAGTACTGCACGAGCCAGTACACCCGTGTCCGCGGCCACGGGCACGGCCTGCACCTCGACGAGACGCCGATCATCGAGGGCAACCACACGGTGCTGCCCGAGAACTCCGTGTTCATCATCCACCCCAACACCTACACGCCGCTGGCCGGCTACCACGTGCTCGGCGACCCGGTGCGCGTGACCGGCGACGGCTGCGAAGTGCTGATCACGACCGAACGGAAGCTGTTCGAGACAGGAGACGTGGCGTGAAACGCGGTCTGCACGTACTCGACCCCGCGGAGACCCCGGACCAGGAGTGGCAGGAGCGCGTCGCGACGCTGCAGCGCACCATGGCCGCCCAGGGAATCGACGTAGCCCTCGTCTACGGCGATGTGTCCCGCTCCGACGACCTCGCCTACCTGACCAACCTCTGCCTCTACTGGAACGAAGGCGTGCTGGCGATCCCCGCCGACGGGTCCGTCACGTTCCTGACCAAGCTCTCGCTGCGGGTGCAGAACTGGATGAGGGCGTCGTCGAAGGTCACCGAGTTCAGCGGTGGCAAGAACTTCGCCGAGCTCGTCGCGAAGTACCTGGTGGGCCGGAAGAACGGCACGCTCGGCTTGGTCGACGCCGCGCTGTGGCCCGCCGACGTGGCCGGCGAGATCGTCGCCACCGTGCCGGGCTGGGAGGTCCGCCGCCTCGACGGCCTGGTGCGCGAGCAACGTCTGGTGCCGTCCGCGACCGAGACCGAACTGCTGCGCGCGGCCGGTCGGATCCTGGACGACGCCGCTGCGAAGGCGACTGTCGAGGGCAGCACGGCCGGTAGCCGCGTCGAGACCGTGGAACGGGCCCTGCGCGGTGGCGGGTTCCTCGACCTGTACCCGAGTTCACTGTCCACTTCGGACGGTGTGACGTCGTTCGGCGTCACCGGCCAGTACCGCATGCACTGGGTGCACGCGAGCCGCGTGCTCGGCGACGGTGTCGGCTGGCCCGGCGTGCTTCAGGACGCGCTGAGCGCCGCGATCTCGGCGGCCAGGACCGGCGCGACCGTCGGCTCCCTCGCCGAAGCCGCGGCACCCGCGCTGGCGAAGCTGCCGGACGGCGCCGAGGCCGAAGTCCGCTGGGTCAACCAGGCCGACCTTTCCACCGGCGGTGAGTTCCGCGCCCAGGACCCCGCCGCGGTACTGGCAGACGGCGAAGCGGGCGCGGTGTCCGTGGAGGTCGCGTTCGCCGACGGCGGCAACGCGGCCGTGGCCGAGACCGTTCGCGTCACCGAGGGCGAACCCGAACACCTGACAGGAGCACAGCGGTGAGGATCCTTTCCAACGGCGACATCGAGCAGGTGCTCACCGCCGGCGAGACGCTCGGCGCGCTGGAGACGGCGTACCGGGAGCTCTCCGCCGGCCAGGGCGCCAACCGGCCGCGCAACCACACGTACTTCCCGGTCGAGGACAGCCGCCACCCCGGCTTCCGCTTCCGGTTCAAGTCCCAAGAAGGCGGCAACGTCTCCAGCGGCGTGTGGGCGCTGCGGATCACCTCCGACATCGCCGGCGTCGAGACGCTGCCCAGCGGCGTGCAGCGGCGGCGGCTCATCCCCGCCGCGCCCGGCGGCCGGTACGTCGGGCTCGTCACGCTCTACAGCCTGACGACGCTCGAACCGCTCGCCATCATGCACGACAGCTTCATCCAGAAGATGCGCGTCGGCGCCACCTCGGCGCTCGGCATCCGTGAACTGTCCAATCCGGACGCGACGGTCGCCGGGATGTTCGGCTCCGGCTGGCAAGCCGAGGCACACCTCGAGTGCCTGCTGATGGTGCGCCCGAACATCGAAGAAGTGCGCGTCTACAGCCCGACGCCCGAGCACCGCGAGGAGTTCGCGCGCGTATGGAGCGAGAAAACCGGGCGCAAGATCGTGGCCGTCGACGAACGGCGCGATGCGGTGGCCGGCTGCCAGATCGTCACCTGCGCCACCGCGGCCATGGAGGCCTGCTTCGACGGCGCCTGGCTCGAACCGGGCACGCACGTCACGGCCATCACCTCGCCGGACGGCACGGCCACCCGGCGCGAGCTGGACGACACGACGTTCGACCGCGCCGACCGCATCACCGTGCTCTCGCGTGAGCAGGTGCACCACGACAAGCAGTACGACATCCTCGGCCCGGTCGACCGCGGCCTGAAGTCGTGGGACGACATCCGCGAGCTGGGCGACCTGCTACTGGGCGAAGCCCCGGGCCGCACGAGCCCCGGCGACATCACCGTGTTCGCCAACAACACCGGAATGGGTGTGCAGTTCGCGGCCGTCTGCGCGCGGGCGCTGGCGCTGGCCGAGCAGCGCGACCTCGGGCACACGGTGCCCACCGAATGGTTCCTGGAAGAGACCAGCCCCTGACCGGGCGGGCGACACCACCGGAACGTCGAACGGAGACTCATCCATGGGCAGTGCACACCGTGTCGGGGGCAAGGTCATCACCTTCGGCGAAAACGTGAACACCGACGTCATCATCCCCGGCCGCTACCTCGTGAGCATCGACCCGGCGGAGCTCGCCGAGCACGCCTTCGAGCCACTGGGGGCGGAGACGCAGGCGCGGCTGCGGGCGAGCGACGTCGTGGTCGCCGGCCGCAACTTCGGCTGCGGCAGCGCGCGGGAGCAGGCCGCCACGTGCCTGCTCGGCGCCGGGATCAAGGCCGTGGTCGCGGCCTCCTTCTCCCGCGTCTTCTTCCGCAACGCCATCAACACCGGGCTCGTCGCGGTCGAGTCGCCCGCCGCGGCGGAAGCGGCCGCCGACGGCGGCGAGATGTGGGTCGACTACGACGCGGGCACGGTCGAAACGAGCGGGCAGACCTTCCCCTTCAGCCCGTACCCGCAGGTGCTGCGGGAGATCATGGCCGACGGTGGCCTGATCCCGCACCTGATGGCGAGCTTCGCGGGAGGAAACCAGTGACGGCCAAGACCTTCGCGCAGAAGGCGATCGAACGCGCGTCCGGGGTCGCCGACCTCGTGCCCGGCCGGATCGTCGACGCGTTCCCCGACCTGTACATGAGCCACACCGCGAGCTGGCGCTGCATCCGGACGCTGGAGAAGATGGGCGTCGAGCGGCTCTACGACGTCGATCGCGTCGCCATGGTGATGGACCACCTCTCCCCCGCCATGAACGCGAAGACGGCCGCGGACCACGCGTTGTGCCGCGAGTTCGCGAAGAAAATGGGCGTGCGGAACTTCTTCGACGTCAACAGCGGAATCGCGCACATCGTGCTCATGGAGCACGGCCTCGTGCGGCCCGGCCGGTTCATCATCGGCACCGACTCGCACTCCACGATCTACGGCGCGCTGGGCGCGTTCGGCACCGGCGTCGGGTTCAGCGAGATCACCGCCGCCTGGGTCACCGGGAAGCTGTGGGTCAAGGTGCCCGAGTCGGTGCGGATCGTGGTCGACGGCGACCTCGCCCCGGGCGTCTACGCCAAGGACGTCATGCTCAAGCTCATCGGCGACCTCGGCGCCGACGGGCTCACGTACGAGTCGGCCGAGTTCTCCGGCTCCTACGTCGAGGGCATGTCCGTGTCCGAACGCATGACGTTCTGCAACCTGGCCATGGAGATGGGCGCGAAGAACGCCTTCGTGGCCCCGGACGACACCACGCTCGCCTACCTCGGCGAGGCCGGCGTGCCGCGCGACGAGTTGGACATCCTGCTGCCGGACGAGGGTGCGGCCTACCGGGCCACCGTGCGGCTCGACGGGCCTGCGCTCGCCCCGCAGATCGCGGTGCCGCACACGGTCGACAACGTGGTCGGCGTCGGCGAGGTCGCCGGCACGAAGCTCGACCAGGTCTTCATCGGCTCGTGCGCCAACGCGAAGTACGACGACCTCGTGATCGCGGCCGACGTGCTGGCCGGCCACCGCGTGGCCCCGGGCCTGCGGCTCATCGTCACGCCCGCGTCGGCGAAGATCATGGCGCAGGCATCCGACAGCGGTGTGCTCACGAAGCTGATCCAGGCCGGCGCGATGATCACCAACCCGGGCTGCGGCGCGTGCGCCGGCAACGGCGGCGCGATGGCCGACGGCGAGGTCACGCTGTCGACTGCCAACCGCAACTTCCAGGGCCGTATGGGCAGCTACGACTCGAAGATCTTCCTGTCGAGCCCGGCCACGGCCGCGGCGTCGGCCATCCGCGGGGTCATCACCGACCCGCGCGAGATCGTGTCGACGGCGGTGGTCGCGTGAACCTCGTCGAAAAGATCCTCGCCCGGGCGAGCGGGCGCGAGTCGGTGGAGCCCGGCGAGATCGTCGTCGCAAAGGTCGACCGGCTGATCATGCACGACCTGTCCGGGTACCTGACCTCGCAGGTGTACGAGAAGCGCGTCAACACGCCCATCCCCGATCCCGAGCGGGTCGTAATGGTGTTCGACCACCACTTCGCCCCGCCCACCGAGCAGCAGGCCGATGTGTTGCGGCACAACCGGCAGTGGGCGCGCAAGCACGGCCTGACGCTGTACGACTGCGGCAACGGCAACCTGCACCACGCGGCCGTCCGCAACGGGCACATCAAGCCGGGCATGATCGTGGTCGGGTCCGACAGCCACACCCCCGTGCACGGAACGCTCGGCGCGCTCGCGGTGGCGCTGGGCAACGACTCGCACGCCGGCACCGTGCTGCCGTACGGGAAAGCGTGGTTCAAGGTGCCGGAAACCACGCGCGTGCACCTCGAAGGCACGCCGCAGCCGGGCGTCACCCCGCGGGACGTCGCGTTGTGGCTCGTCGGCCGGATCGGCGAGGGCGAGCTGAACTACCGGGCCGTCGAGTTCGGCGGGCCGTACGTGCGCGGACTGTCCTTCTGGGACCGCTGGCTGTTCCCGCTGCTGTGCGTGGACCTCGGGGCGAAATGCAGTTTCGTCGAGCCGGACGAGGTGACCGAGGCGTTCGTCCGGACGCTGCCCGGTGCCGGGCCGGACCTGCTGGTGCGCGGCGACGGCGGCGAGGCGGCCCAGGTGCTGCGCTTCGACGTCGGCGAGGTCGGCGTGCAGGTCGCGTGCCCGCCGACCGTCGGCAACGTCAAGCCGGTCGGCGCGGTCGCCGGCACGCCCGTCCAGTACGCCGAGCTGGGCGGCCACGGCGGCGGCCGGCTCGAGGACTTCCGCGCGGCGGCGGAAGTCCTGGCCGGGCACCGGGTGCACCCGGACGTGCGGTTCCACCTCGTGCCCTCCAGCCGCGAGGTGTTCGCCGAGGCGGCGCGCGAAGGGCTCGTACTCGCGCTGCACGAGGCGGGCGCGATGTGGTTCCCGCCCAGCACCGGCTCGAACCAGGCCTACAACATGGGCGCGCTGGCGTCGGACGAGGCGATGATCTCCACCCACGCCCGCAACTTCCCCGGCCGCAACGGCAGCCCCGACGCGTCGATGTACCTCGCGTCGTCGGAAACCGTTGCCGCATCGGCCGTCGCGGGCGTCATCGCAGGGAGGACCGCGTGAAGTTCGAGGGCCGCTGCTGGCGGTTCGGGGACAACATCCCGACCGACCGGCTCGTGAAGACCCAGTACGTGTTCGAGCCGATGGAGATCCTCGTGCAGCACGTGCTCGAAGACCTCAACCCGGAGTTCCCGAAGCAGGTGCGGCCCGGTGACGTCGTGTTCGCCGGCAAGCACTTCGGGCAGTCCTCGGGCCGCGCCATCGCGACGAAAGCGTTGCAGGCCACGGGAATCGGGTGCGTGGTCGCGGAAACGTTCGCCCGGACGTTCTACCGCAACTGCTTCGAGGTCGGCCTGCCGGCGCTCGAGGTCGGGCTGAACCCCGGCTTCGCGGCCGACGGCGACCGGGTGCGCGTGGACCTCACCACCGGTGAGTTCACCAACCTGACCACGCAGACGATGATCCGCGGCGCCGCGGCCGACCCGTTCCTCGTCGAGATGCTCGAAGCAGGCGGGCTGATCAGCCTCGCGAAGAGCCGGCCGGAGGTGTTCCGCTAGGACCGTGGCCACGAACGGAATCCCCTGGCGGGCAACGACTTCGACCGCCGGGGATTTCGTCGTGCCCGCGTCCGGGCGGCGAAGAACTCGCCGAAATGAAGTTTCTCAACTTCTTGACGCGCGTCGCGAATCGGAGTCACACTGACCGGAGCACACTGAGGTGCACCCCCTGACACTTCTCATGGTCGACACCTCGCCCGATTTCGAACCGGCGCGCAGTTCTCTCCCCCGCGTCCCGGTCTCCCCTCCGGACACAATCGAGGTTCCCCACCGTGCCATGGAAACCACTCCGCCGCCGGACCCGGCTCGCGTTGCCGCTGCTCGCCTTCGCCCTCGCCGCCACCGCGTGCGGCTCGGGTGGCGCCGCCTCGGGCGGCGACACGATCACCCTCGGCCTGCCGGTGCAGGCCACCACCCTCGCGCCGGTCTACCTGGCCGAGGACATGGACCTTTGGAAGCAGCACGGCCTCACCGTCAAGGCCGTCACGTTCAAGGGCGACGCCGAGCTCGCCAAGGCCGTGCTGTCCGGTGACGTCGACGTCGCGGTCGGCTCGCTGACCGGGCCGCTCACCGCCGAGGAAGCCGGCCAGGACGTGAAGGTCATCTACGGCGGCTTCGACATGACGGCGTTCTCCTGGTACGCCGTGCCCGAGATCCACGCCGTGGCCCAGGGCAAGGGGAAGAACTGGGGCGTGACGACCATCGGCTCGTCCACCGACCTGCTCACCCGCTTCGCCGCGGCCAAGGCCGGCCTCGATCCCAACCGGGACATCAAGGTCGTGCAGGGCGGCGCTTCGGCGGCGCGGCTCGCGGCCATGAAGGCCGGCCAGCTGCAGGCCAACATCTTCACCGAACCGCAGACGGTCTACGCGCAGAAGGCGGGCTACAACAAGATCCTCGACCTCAGGGATCTCGTCGACAGCTACCCGATGCACGTCGCGTGGAGCAAGCCCGGCTTCGTCGACGGCAACTCCGACCGCGCCAAGAAGTTCGTCGACACGCTGGCACAGGCCATGAAGCTGACCAAGGACCAGCCCGGCGACGCGGCGAAGTCGATCGCGAAGGCGCTCAAGATCAGCGTCGACGACGCGAAGGCCAGCATGGCGGAGTGGATCGGCCAGCTCTACCCCGACGGCCGGATGCCCTCGGCGAAGGCGATGGACGACTTCTGGCAGATGGGCCTGCAGGGCAAGGTGTTCGCGAAACGGCTGCCCGACTCGCAGTGGCTCGACAGCCGCTTCCTGCCGAAGACCAGCTGAGCGGAGGGAACCCGATGGCCGACATCACCTTCGACCGCTTGCGGATCTCCTACGCCGGCAAGGCGGGCCCGTTCGTCGCGGTCGACGGCTTCGACGCACACGTCGAGGACGGCGAGTTCGTGACGATCGTCGGGGCCAGCGGCTGCGGCAAGAGCAGCGTGCTGCTGGCCGCCGACGGCCTGCTGCGCCCGTCCGGCGGAGAAATCCGCATCGGCGACCAGGTCGTGACGAAGCCCGGCCCCGACCGCGGCGTGGTGTTCCAGGACGCGTCGCTCATGCCGTGGCGCACCATCCTCGCGAACGTCGCGTTCGGGCTCGAGATGCAGGGCGTCGACAAATCCATCCGGCTGGACCGCGCACGGCACTTCATCGACCTGGTCGGCCTCGCCGGTCGCGAACAGGCCCACCCGCACCAGCTCTCCGGGGGCATGCGCCAGCGCGTCGGCATCGCCCGCGCGCTCGCCACCGACCCCCAGGTGCTGCTGATGGACGAGCCGTTCGGCGCTCTGGACGCGCAGACGCGCGAGCTGATGGCCGGTGAGCTGCTGCGGATCTGGGACCTGGACCGGAAGACGGTGCTGTTCGTGACGCACGGCATCGACGAGGCCGTGTTCCTCGCCGACCGCGTGCTCGTGATGGGCGGCAGCCCGAGCCACGTGGTCGAGGTGATCGACATCGACCTGCCCCGCCCGCGCGACGCCGCCGTGCGCGCGAGCGAGGCGTTCGGCAAGTACCGCACGCACCTGGCCGACCTGTTGTTCGGCACGGCGGCCGGGGAACCGGTGACGTCATGACACCGGGCCTGCGAACGCGACCCCCGCGCCCGGTCGTCGCGGCGCCGCCGCCCCGCGCGGTGGGCCTGCGCTGGGTCCCTCCGGTGCGCGCGCGGTTCGTGCTCGGCAGTGTGGTCGTGGTGCTGGCGCTGTGGCAGCTGGCCGGGCAGACGGGCCTGGTCGACGTGCAGTTCACCAGCACGCCGTCGGCGATCGTGCGGGCCGGCGGGGACCTGCTGAGCTCGGGCGAGCTGGGGAAGAACGCGCAGACGACGCTCGTCGAGTTCTTCGCGGGCTTCGCGCCGGCGATTCTCGTCGGCGTGCCGGTGGGCATGCTGATGGGCTGGAAGCTGCGGATCCGGCAGACGCTCGAGCCCGCGCTGGTCGCGCTGTACGTGACGCCGTCGCTGGCGTTGCTGCCGCTCGTGGTGCTCGCGCTCGGCATCGGGGAGGCGTCGAAGATCGCGATGGTGTTCATCGAGGCCGTGATCACGATCGCGGTGAACGCGATGGCCGGCATTCGCGAGACGGACCCGAAGCTCGTGCAGGTGGCCCGCGCGTTCTGCGCGGGCGGCGGCGCGATGTTCGGCAAGGTGCTGCTGCCCGGCGCGCTGCCGACGATCATGGCCGGGCTGCGCCTCGGCGCGGGCCGCGGCGTGATCGCCGTGATCGTCGCCGAGCTCTACGGCGGCACCGACGGCGTCGGCCAGCTGATCGCCACCTACGGCCAGAGCTTCGACGTCGCCACGTTGATGTTCCTGACCCTCGTGGTCGCGGTGTTCGGGTACGCCCTCACGCAACTGCTGCGCGTGCTCGGGACCGCCGCCACGTCGTGGGAGAGGTGACCCCGATGACCACCCTTGTGCGCCGGCGCGTGCCGGAGAAGGCGATGCCGCTCCTGCTCGGCGGCGGGTTCCTCGTGCTCGTCGCGCTGCTGTGGCAGATCGCCGTGTGGGCCGGCCTCGTGAACCCGTTCCTCACCTCCTCCCCCGCGCTCGTCGCCGCGTCGCTGGGCGACCAGATCGGCTCCGGGCTGCTGCTGCGCAGCCTCGGTCGCAGCGCGCTGGAGCTGGCCGTCGGGTTCGGCGTCGCAGCGGTCGCGGGCGTCGCGCTGGGATTGCTGATGGGCCGCTACCGCTACGTCGACTACGTGGTCGAGCCGTACGTGTGGCTGCTGTACTCGGCGCCCGTCGTCGCGATGTTCCCGTTGCTGGTGCTGGTGTTCGGCCTCGGCAGCCCGGCGGTGGTCGCCATCGCGTTCCTGATGTCCGTGGTGCCGGTGGTCGTCAACTCGGCGCAGGGCGTGCGCAACGTCGACCCGGCGCTGATCCGCACGGCCGTGTCGTTCGGCGCGGGCGAGACCGCGTTGCTGCGCAAGGTGATTCTGCCGGCGTCCGTTCCGACGGTGATGGCCGGGCTGCGCCTCGGCGTCGGCCGCGGGCTCGTCGGGGTCGTCGTCGGCGAGTTCTTCGCGGGCGACGGCGGGATCGGCTACAACATCAGCTTCTTCGCCGGCCACCTCGGCACCACGGACGTGCTCGCGTCGGTGTTCGTGGTGATCGTGGCGGGCGTCCTGCTCAACGTGCTGGCCCGCGGGCTCGAAGCCCTCGCCGACTCCTGGCGCACCGAACTCCCCTGACTCCTTCGAAGAAGAGGTATCCCGTGAAGCAGATCGCCGCCGACATCGGCGGGACGTTCACCGACCTGACCGCCGTGGACGAACACGGCGTGTTCAGCACAGCCAAGACCCTGACCACGCCGCACGACCACGCCGAGGGGGTACTCGACGGCCTCGACAAGCTCGGCGCGCACCTGCCGGACACCGAGCTGTTCCTGCACGGCTCCACGATCGCCATCAACACCGTGCTGCAGCGCGCCGGCGCCGCCACCGCGCTGATCACGACCGAGGGGTTCCGCGACGTCTACGAGATCGGGCGCGGCAACCGGTCCGAGCCGTACAACCTGTTCTTCGGCAAGCCCGACCCGCTCGTGCCGCGGCGGCTGCGGCGCGAGGTGCGCGAGCGCGTGCTCGTCGACGGCAGCGTGCGCACCCCGCTCGACACCGGAGGTGCGCGGCAGCTGATCGAGGAGCTGAAGGAGTCCGGCGTCCGGTCGGTGGCGGTGTGCCTGCTGCACGCGTACGCCAACCCGGAACACGAGCTCGAACTGGGCCGCCTGTTCGCCGAGCTGTGGCCCGAGGCGTACGTGACGCTGTCGCACCGGATCATGCGCGAGTACCGCGAGTACGAGCGGACCTCGACCACGGTGCTGAACGCCTACGTCGGACCGGTCGTGTCGCGGTACCTCGACTCGCTCACCCAGCGCCTCGCCGACCGCGGCTTCCGCGGGCGGCTGCTCATCATGCAGTCCAACGGCGGCATCATGTCCGTCGAGACCGCGCGCCGGAGCCCCGTGCGCATGATGGAGTCGGGGCCGGTCGCGGGGGTGATCGGCGCGTCGGCCCTCGCCGCGGGTCTCGACCTGCCTCGGCTGATCTCGTTCGACATGGGCGGCACCACGGCCAAGACGAGCCTCGTGAAGGACGGCGAGGTCGACATCAACCCCGGCTACTTCATCGGCGGCTACGCGACCGGCCACCCGATGGCGCTGCCGGTCGTCAACATCGTCGAGGTCGGCTCCGGCGGTGGCAGCATCGCGTGGGTCGACCCGGCCGGCGCGCTGAAGGTGGGCCCGGTCAGCGCCGGCGCGGCACCCGGCCCCGCCTGCTACGGCCGCGGCGGCGACCGGCCGACGGTCACCGACGCCAACCTCGTGCTCGGGCGCCTCGGCGCGAGCCGGTTCCTCGGCGGTGAAATGCCGCTCGACCGCGCGGCCGCCGAGGAAGCCATCCGCACGCACGTCGCCGAACCGCTGGGGCTCGACCTGATGGCGGCCGCACTGGGGATCGTGACGATCGCCGACGCGCAGATGTCGCTGGCCGTGCGTGCCGTGTCCGTGGAGAAGGGCGAGGACCCGCGCACGTTCGCGCTCGTGGCCACCGGCGGCGCCGGACCGCTGCACGCGGTGTCGATCGCCCGCGAACTGACCATCGGCACGGTCGTGGTCCCCGTGTTGCCCGGCCAGTTCTCCGCCAAGGGCATGCTCTACTCCGAGGTCCGCCACGACCTCACCCGCACGTCACTGGCGAAGTTCGAAACGTCGACCGTGGAGCAGTACGCGATCATCATCAAGGCGCTCGGTGCGGAAGCCTGGGCGCGGCTGCGGGGCGACGTCGGCGAGCCGGCGCACCCGCCCGTGCTGCAGCACTTCCTCGAGCTGCGTTACCAGGGCCAGGAGTTCACGATCCCCGTGCCGGTGCCGGACGAGGGACTGTCGATCGCGAACCACGCCGAAGTGCGCGCGCTGTTCGACGAACTGCACGACCGGCTCTACGGGCACCACGCGTCGGACGAAACCGTGGAAGCCGTCGGCGTCCGCACGGTGATCACCCTGCCGCTGGAAACCTCGGCCGGCACGGCGACGGAGACCGAAGCGGCAGCCGGCGAGCCGGAGCCCGTCGAGCACCGGCCCGTCGTCCTGCACGGCGGCGGCCCCGAACCCGTGTCCTGTCCGGTCTACGAACGGGAGACGCTGCGGCCCGGCCACCGGATCACCGGCCCGGCCGTGGTCCAGGAAGCCACGTCGTCGGTCGTCTTCCACCCCGGCGACACGCTGACCGTCGCCCCCGATCTTTCGCTCGTCGTCTCCGTGGGGAGCCCCGCATGACCATCGATCCCGTCACCCTCGAAGTGGTGCGCTGCGCGCTCGTGGCGTATTCCGACGAAATGGCCACCGCGCTGCGCCGCGCCGCCTACAACCCGATGATCTTCGAGGTCCAGGACTACTGCGTCGGCCTGGTCGACACCGCGGGCGAGCTCATCGCCCAGAACCTCGGCGGCCTGCCGATCTTCCTCGCCGACCTCGGAGTCTCGGTCGCCGACGGCATCGAACGTCACGGCCTCGACGGCTTCGAGCCCGGCGACGCGCTGGTGATGAACTACCCGTACGTCGCGGGCCAGCACCTCAACAACGTCGTCGTCTACACGCCGATCTTCGTCGGCGGCAAGGTCGTGGCGTTCCCCGCGGTGCGCGCCCACTGGGTCGACATCGGCGGCTCCCGCATCGGCTTCGGCTCCACCGCCACCACGGACATCTACTCCGAGGGCCTGCAGCTGCGTTCGATCAAGGTGCTGAAGGCCGGCGAGTGGGACGCCGACGTGATGCAGATCCTCAAGGACAACATCCGCATCCCGGAGTCGTCGCTGGGGGACCTGCGCGCGGCGATCGCGGCCTGCCGCCTCGGCGAGCGGCGCATCGCCGAGCTGTGCGAGCGCTACGGCCTCGACACGGTCATGGCCTGCATCACCGAGATGCGCAACCAGTCGGAACGCCTCTCGCGCCACGCGGTCGCGCAGATGGCCGACGGCGAGTACACCGCATCGGCCTGGATGGACAACGACGGACAGGACCTCGACAAGCGCATCACCCTCGACATCAAGGTGATCGTCGCGGGCGACGAGCTCACGATCGACTTCTCCGGCATCAACGAGCAGGTCAAGGGCCCGCTTAACGCCGGGAAGTCGGGTGGGGTCGCCGCCGCGCGCGTGGCGTTCAAGATGCTGACCCTGCCGACCCACCCTGTCGACGAAGGCTCGTTCCGCAACCTGCGCGTGGTGCTGCCGGAAGGAAAGCTGCTCAACGCGAAGCCGCCCGCCGCGCTCGGGCAGTGGAGCATCTCGCTGCCCACGGTCGTCGACACGATCATCCGGGCGCTCGCCGACGCACTGCCCGAGCAGGTGCCGGCCGCGCACAAGGGCGACATGTCGGGCTTCACGTTCCACGGGATCGACGAGAAGACCGGCTCGCGGTTCGTGTGCCTCAACATCAACGGCGGCGGCTGGGGCGGGCGCCCGGTCGGGGACGGCCCGAGCGCGTGCGTGTCGGTGTGCCAGGGCGACGTGCGCAACATCCCCATCGAGATCCAGGAAGCGCGCTACCCCTTGGTGTTCACGCGCCACGAGCTGCGCGCCGACAGTGGTGGCGCGGGCCGCCACCGCGGCGGGCTGGGCCTGGAGATCGACGTGGAGCCGCAGCAGGCGATGTTCACCAACATCGCGAACGAGCGCACGACCTGCCCGCCGTGGGGTCTGCGCGGCGGGCAGCCGGGCGCGGTCAACGACACGATCGTCACGCAGCCGGGCGGGCCGCCGGAGCACGTGAAGAAGCACACCGGGCTCGCGCTGCGGGCGGGGTCGAAGATCACCTTCCGCACCGCGGGCGGCGGGGGCTGGGGGCATCCGTGGGAACGGCCCGCTGCCGACGTCGCCGAGGACGTGGCCGACGGGTTCGTGACCGCCGCGGCCGCGCGTGAGCACTACGGCGTCGCGCTGACCGGCGACGGGCGCGTCGACGAGCCGGAGACCGGGCGGCTCCGGACCGCGCAGGCCGATGTCGCTCGTCGGTGAGCTCGCCGCCCGGGCGCATGCGGTCGCCGCGGTGGCGATGCCGCCCGCGGTCCGGGCCACCGTCCGGGCCCACCTCACCGACGCCGTCGGCGCCCTGGTCGCCGGCCGCAGCACGATCGAGGGCTCGGTGGCCGGGCTCGCGCGCACCCTGTCGCCGGAGTTCGGCGCCGCGCGGCGCACGGCCTTCGTCGGCGGGGTGTACGCGCACGCCTGGGAAGCAGGCGACATCCACCGCGGCGCGGTGCTGTGCCCCGGCTGCGTGGTCCTGCCGGCGACGCTCGCGGTGCTGCCCGCGCGGCCCGGCGCTTCGGCCGACGAGTACGAACGCGCGTACCTCGCCGGCTACGAAGTGGCGCTCGCCGCGGGGGCGGTGATCGGGGGCGACCGGCTGATCCAGCGGGGCTGGTGGCCGACCGCGCTGCTGGCCCCGCTGGGCGCCGCCGCGGCGGCCGCCGTCCTGCTGGACCGGCCGCCGGAGGTCACCGCGTCGGCGATCGCGCTCGCCGCGCAGCACGCAGGCGGTTCGATCGCGGGCGCGACCGACCGGGCCGACGGCAAGTACCTGCTCGCCGGGTTCGCCGCCGAGCGGGCGGTCACCGCGTTCCTCGCCGCCGACTCCGGCTGGACCGGCCCGCTCGACATCCTCGACGCCCCGCGGTCCCCGCTGCGGCGCGAGAGCCTCCGGCTGCCCGAGCCGTACCTGACCCCCGGGACCAGCCTCAAGCCCCACGCGGGCGCGAAACACCTGCAGGGCGCGATCGACGCCGTGCTCGAGCTACGCCGGGCCGGCGGCTGGCGGCCGGGCGAGGTGCGGCGGCTCACCTGTCTGCTGCCGGCCCAGCTGGCCGGGATCGTCGACCGCCCGCCGCCGTTCTCCTCTCCGCTGAGCGCCCTGGGCAGCGCGCAGTTCGTGCTGGCGATCGCGGCGATCCGCGGGCACTGCACGCCGTGGGACTTCGACGACGCGGCGCTGCGCGACGACACCGTGCTCGAACTCGCGCGCGTCGTGCGCGTGGAACCGGCCGGCGACCTCACGGCCGCGTACCCGGCGAAGTGGGGCGCACGCGTCGAACTCACGACCGTTTCGGGCGTCGCCACCGCGGACCGGCTCGATGCGCGGGGCGACCCGGGGAATCCCCTGTCCCACGACGAGATCGTCGCGAAGTTCACGACGCTCGCGACGCGAGAGCTCGGCTCGGAGCGGGCCCGGGCCGTCGCCGAGTCGCTGCTGCGCCCCGGTGCGGGGGTCTCGGCGCTGCGCGAGCACGTGCTGCCTCTGCTCAGCGGTACGTTCGTGCGGCCGCCGGAAAACGCCGCGGCGGGCGCGAAACCAGGAGGTTCGTCCTGACCACCGACCGAACGGAGCCCGACCTGAGCCGGGCTCCGACCCCGCAGACGGTGCTGCTGACGATGATCGGCCGCTACTGCCTCGACGAGAACCCCGAGATCTCGACGGCGGGGTACATCGACGTGCTGGCGCGGATCGGCGTGTCCGCGCACGCCACGCGGCTCACCGTGGCGCGGATGACCGAGCGCGGGCTGCTGGAGCGCTCGCGCCGGGGCCGCGCCGCGACCTTCCGCGCGTCGGAGGTGGGGCTCGACGTCGTGCGCCGGCAGCAGGACCGCACGTTCCACGACACCGTCGACGAGCCGCGGCCCGAAGGCGCGTGGACCATCCTGTCCTTCACGCTGCCCGAGACCCACCGCAAGGAACGCCACCTGCTGCGACGGCGGCTGGCCTGGGAGAGCTTCGGGCTGCTGCGCGACGGGGTGTGGCTCGCGCCGGGCGAACGGGACGTCTCGGCGATCCTCTCGCAGCTGCCCGGCGCCGGTGTCGACCAGCACGTCGAAGTCTTCACCGCCTACCCGAAGTTCGCCGACGTCGAGGGCATGATCTCCCGCACCTGGCACCTCGGCGAGCTCGCCGAGCGGTACCACCGGTTCCTGCGAACCTGGAACGTGGCCCGCCCCGCACCCGAAGCCACCGACGCCCTCGGCCGCGATCTCGTCCTCGTGTCCGCGTGGCGGCAGCTGCTGCGCGAGACGCCGCGGCTGCCCGCCAAGCACCTGCCGCGCGACTGGCCGGCCGCGCGGTGCCACGAGCTGTTCCGCACCTTGCACGAGACCTACCGAGGGGATGCCGACCGGATCTTCGCCGGCATCCTCGCCGAGCACCGGCTGAGCTGAGGAGGCTCGACATGCGCGTGGTGGACTCCCACTTCCACTGGTTCCCCCGGTCCCACTTCGAAACGATGGCGGCGCGCAGCGCCTACCCCCGTACCGAACGCGTCGGCGACGGCTACCGGTACCGCTACCACGACGGTCGCGGGTTCATCCCGCTCCCGGCGATCTGGTTCGATCTCGAACTCGGACTCGAAACCGCGCGAGCCGCGACCGGCCCGGACACCGTCGTCGTCTGCACCACGGGCGTGCTGGCCGGGATGCTCGACCAGATGCCCGCGACCGAAGCGCTCGACGAGGCGCACGCGTACAACGAAGAGATCGCGAAGGCTCAGCGGACCCACGCGGGCAGGTTCTTCGGCACCGCCGCGGTTCCGTTGCAGGACACCTCGGCCGCGTTGGCCGTGCTCGACCACGCCGTGCGCTCATTGGACCTGCGCGGTGTGAACCTGCCCTCGATGATCGGTGAGGAGACCGTCGACCAGGAGCGGCTGGAACCCTTTTACGCCCGCGTCGCCGAGCTGGGGGTACCGCTGATCATCCACCCGACGGACCTTGCGTTCAACGACGTGCTCACCGGCTACGCCGACGGCCTGCAACGCTCGCTGGGCCGTCTGCTCGACTCCAGCGTCACCGTCCTGCGGCTCATCTTCAGCGGCGTCATGGAGCGGCACCCTTCGCTGCGCGTGGTCCAAACTCACGCCGGTGGCCTGCTCCCCTACCAAGCAGGGCGCATCGACAAGAACGCCCGTATCGAGGGGTTGCCGGCACTGCCGTCGCACTACCTTCGGCGGATCTTCGTCGACACCGTCGCACCCCAGGCCCTGACCATCCGCACTGCCCTGGAGTACTACGGCGCGGACAACGTCCTGTACGGCACCGACCACCCGTGCTGGAGCCCCCGCGCGGCGGTCGCAGTCCTCGACGAGGCGGACCTCGACGACGAAGTGCGGGCGAAGATCTACACCAACGCCGCCTCGGTGTTCCCCCTCGGCTGACGATCATCGCGCAGAAATCTTCCGGCGCGATCACTGAACGCGTTGCCGGTGCGACGCGAGGTCCGGGACGCGGAAGAAACCCGCAGCATGGCGCGCTCCTGCCTTGAGGTTCGTGGCCACGGCCGCGACCGGCATCGTCCCCGCGCCGACGGCGGCGCCGAGCGGGTGGCGAGTCCCGCGGCCAGGAGGACGGCGGCGATCAGTTCGCACAGCACGGCGGTCGCCGCCATTCGCCGTCCGGTGGCGGGTGATCCGCAGGCCCTGACCGCAGCTCGCCGGACGGGAAGATACCTCCAGCCGAGTTGACCATGCACGTGTCCGACTAGGTTTGGGCCCGTGGTGTCAGCACTGTTGTCGGAGTCGGCCAGCGCAAGCCAACGATCCGCTTTACGAAGACCTCCTGGATCAGGCGCAGCGGTGGGCGGTGAACTGGGTGCGGAAAGCGCGTTGATACTGGCGAATGCGGTGGCCGGCATGATCGTCGTCGCACGGCCCGACCTTCGGGCCACCGCGGCCGCAAACGGCCTGCATTCGCCACGCTCGACATCTCCTTGCGCGTTGTTCCTGGCCGTACTCGCAAGCGCTACCGTCGCCGGAGCGACCTTCGGGCACGACGCCGGTTCAGCAAGGCAGCCTTCAACCGCTACGCCTGAATCTGCGGGACTGCAAAACGAGCGGTGTAACTCCCGATCATCAAGGTCGCAGATCTCGGAGAAGTCGTACTGGCAGAACTCCTGGGCCGGGCTCACCCGTCCAGCAGGGCACGGACCTTCGCTGCTTCATGGGCGCCGATCCGGGTCAGGTCCTCCCACGCCTTTTCCCACGCCGCGCGGGCGCCCGGGCCGTCGCCGGCCGCCGCCAGGTGGTGACCCAGGCTCAGCATCGATTTTCCCCGCCACCGGGGATCGCCGGAGGTTTCGAGGTAAGCCAATCCCCGGTCCAGGTGGGCACGTCCCGAAGCCGGGTCGCCCAGCGCCAGGTGGATGTCGCCCAGCAGGACTTCCGCGCAGGCCAGGCCGTGCGCGTCCCGGGTTCGGCTCAGCGTTTCCGTCGCTTGCCGGGCATACGCGAGCGCTTCCGGAAAGTTGCCCGCTTCCAGCGCGACCCAGGCGAGGCACCGGAGCGCCGCGCCTTCCCGACGGGCGTCGCCCGCGTCCCGGAGCGCTTCGCGGCTGGCCGTCAGCTGTTCGACTGCCGCCACGCGATTCCCTTCGTCCTGATGGATGATTCCGAGTTCGCGTCCGCTGACCGCCGCCCACCTCACATCGCCGAGCGCGCGGTACGTCGCGATCGCTTCGGTCAGGAACTCCTTCGCCTCCGCCCACTTGCCCCGGTATCGGTGCAGCACGCCATACTCCCGCAACGCATACGCACGCCATCGGGGCTCGTCCAGTGAGTCCAATGTGGACAGGCAGTGGGCGAAGAACGCCGCCGCTTCGTCCCACCGGCCCTGCAGCCGGTGCGACACGCCCACCGACAACAGGGTCACGACTTCCAGCAACGGATCCTCCGCACGCGGCAGGATCGCCAGCCCGTCCCGGAAGGAGCGCTCCGAAGTCGCGAAATCCCGCATCTCCCTGGCGGCGAGGCCGAGCGCGAACAGGGCGTAGGAGGTCCAGTACGGACTGTCCATCCTGGTCGCCGCGGCGTGACTGAGTTGCGCGACGCGCTTCAGGTCGCTCCACTGGGCACGCAGTTCCAGGAACGCCGCCACGGTCGCCGAGAGCCGGCAGGTCGTGGCGTCGTCGGCGGCTGCCGCCGACAGTTCCACGGCGTGGAGGATCGACGGGTGCTCGTCCGCCAGCCACGCCGGCGCCTTCCGCTCGACGTCCGCCACCAGCCGGGGCGCGTCCAGCGCCAGCGGCGGCGGGGTGAACTTGTGCAGGCCGCCGAACTCCAGCTGGGCGTCCGCGCGTTTCCCCAGGTACAGGTAGGCGTCGGTGAGCCTCGACCAGACGTCCGCGTGGTCCTGCGACGAGAGCTTTTCCCTGGCGTACAAGCGGATCAGGTCATGGAAGTGGTAGCGGGTCGCCGTGAACTCACCACGTCCGCACTCCAGGAGGTTCACGTCCACGAGGCCTTCCAGCAGCCGTTCCGTGGTCCACAGGTCCTCGCCCAGTGCCACCGCCGCCGCCCAGGCGGCGAACCCGGCGTCCGGCATGGCCGCCAGCAGCCGGAAAGCGCGCTGCTGTCCGGCTTCCAGGCCGGTGTAGCTGAGCAGGAAGCCGGCCCGGACCTCCCGGTCGCCGCCGACGAGTTCGTCCAGCCGGTCGCGTTCGTCCGCCATCCGCGCGGCCAGGTCGGCGACCGTCTGGTGCGGGCGGGACCGCAGCTTCGCGCCCACGATCCGCAGGGCCAGGGGCAACCCGCCGCAGAGCCGGACGATCTCGCGGGCGGCCTCGTCCTCCGCCGCGCTCCGGGGTGCCAGACCGGCCAGCAACGCGAGGGCGTCCGCGTCGGCCAGCCCTTCGAGATCGATCAGGTCCCGCAGGTCCAGCCCGGTCAGGCGGCGACGGCTGGTGATCAGCACACCGCACTCCGGGTTCCCCGGGATCAGCGATCGCAGTTGCTCCTCGTCGGCCGCGTTGTCCAGGACCACGAGGAGGTGACGGCTCGCGCAGCGGTCCCGGAACAGCCCGATCCGTTCCTCCAGGGACGCCGGAAGGTCGGTGTCCGCGACCCCGAGGTCGCGAAGGAACCTGGCCAGGACCTCGGCCGGATCACGCGGCTGCGGGCCGGCGCCGTGCAGGTCGACGAACAGCTGCCCGTCCGGGAACCGCGCAGCCAGGCGATGGGCCGCGCGGACCGCGAGCGCGGTCTTGCCCAGCCCGGGCTTACCGGTGATCGCGATGACGGCCGGGACCCGGTCGCCGGTGCCGAACAGGCCGGCGAGGGTGTCCAGGTGGTCATCGCGGCCGGTGTAGTGGTCGACGTCCGGCGGCAGCTGGCGGGGTCCGGTGAACGGCAGGAGCGACGGGTCGTCACGCAGGATCCGCACCTGGAGCTGACGCACCGCGGGCGCGGGCTCGATGCCCAGTTCCTCGTCGAGGTGCCGGTAGAGCCGCTGGTAGGTGGCCAGCGCCTCGGGCGTGCGGTCCAGGCGGTGCAGGGCGAGAATCAGCTTGGCCACCAGCTGCTGGCGCAGTGGGTGCGCGGTGGCCGCTTCGGCCAGCTCGTGGATGATCTCGGCCTCACGGCCGCGCCGGAGACAAGCCTCGAACCGGTCCTCCAGCGCGCCGAGCCGCGCCTCCTCCAGCGGCGCGGCCACCCGGAGCCGGACGTCCTCGGTGGCCACCGAACTGAGCGCCGGTCCCTTCCACAGCGCCAGTGCCTCCTCGAGAAGTTCGATCCGGCGCTCGTCGGTGGCGGCCCGCGCCCGCGCGCACAGGGTGTGGAACCGGAACACATCGACCCGGAGGGGATCGAGGCGCAGCTGGTAGCCGGGCCCTTCGCGCACCAGTTCGACGTCGTCGCTCTGCGCGAAGACCGCGCGCAGGCGGCTGATCTGGGTGTGGATCACGGTCCGGGCGGTGTCCGGCGCCTCGCCCTCGGGCCAGGTCAGCTCGATCAGCCGGTCCGCCGGCACGTGCTTGTTGGCTTCCAGCAGCAGCACCGCGAGGACGAACCGCTGCTTGCGAACGCCGAGGTCGACGGGGCGCCCGTCCAGGAACGCCTGTACCGGCCCGAGCACTGAGAAGTCCATAACCGGGTCGTACTTTAACGCGACCGCATGAATCCGGCTCGGCCGATCGGGCTATCCGGCCGTCCGGGTGTTAGAAACTTGTTTGCTCCGGCTTCGTACGGTGATGCCGATCTGTGCGGGCCGTCCGGAACGACCGATCCGCACGACTTCCGTCCCGCGCGATGGCATGGGGAGAAAGCAGACAGATGCGGCGAGTACTGGCCACCTTGACCTGCCTGGCGGCGGTGATCACCATCGGTGGCTGCAGCAGCGGCGGGTCCACCCCGCAGGCACCACGTTCGGGCGAGGCCACCGGGGCTGGGGCGCCCGGCACCACCGCCGCCACCCCGGAGGCCGTCACAGCCGACCCGCCCACCGCGTTCGACGCCGGCGCGGGCGTCTCGCTGCCGACGGAGGCGTTCAGCACCAACGTCGGGGGCGGCATCACCGCGAGGTTTCTGACCCTGCGTGACCGCACCGCGTACATCGTCGCCCCCACCGGGATGACCGCCGTGGACGTGTTCACCGGCAAGCAGCAGTGGGCAGTGCCGATCGAGGGCGAACCCGGCGACCCCGACAACCAGCGCGGCCCATTCGTCAACACCACCGGGCCGCGGCCGCCGGTGGTGACCGAGAAGCTCGCCGCCGCGGCCGTCCCGGTCAGCGTGCCCGAACAGGGCACCACACCCGGCTACATCGCGCTCACGGTGCTCGCGGCCGACGTCACGACCGGCAAGAAGGCATGGCAGACCGACACCAAGATCGCCTCCGACGACCAGTACGCCGACGCCGGAAACGCCGTCACCAAGGTCGTCGGCGTCACTGACAAGGCCGTCATCGCCAGCTACGAGAAGGTCGTCTACGGCAGCACGCAGGGCGGCAAGCCGATCGCACTCGACGCCAAGACCGGCAAGGACCTGTCCACCGAAGTCGGCGTCGAGCCGTACTGGGTGAGCAAGTACGCAGCCATCGGCCTCTCCGACAAGCGCATCCCCACGGCGTACCCCGTCAAGAAGTGACCATCGAGGACCTCCAATGCGACGTGTGACACTGGTAGCGGCGATCCTGGCCTGCGCGCTGGGACTCTCGGCCTGCAACGACGAACCACCGGTTTCCGGCAGCCCGAAGACCGCGGACGGCGGTGACACGGCGGCCCCGGGGGACGGGTCCGGCAAGACGGGGACGCCGCTCGCGGGCGTCGACCCGTGCAGCCTGCTCAAGCCCGCCGACGTGCCGGAACTCGACCAGGATTCGTACGTACAGCCGACGGCCTCCTCGGGCGAACACCCGTCGTGCGGGGGCTACGACTTCGGCGTGACGATCATCGACCACGACCAGCTCGCCCACGAGATGGACTTCGAGGGCTCGCTTGCGAAGCCGACGCCCGACATCAGCGGGCACCACGCGGTGACCACGCCGATGGAGGTCGGTGCCGCGAAGAGCTGCGTGGTGTCGATGGACGTGACGGCCGACGAGTTCGTGCGGATCGCGATCATGCACGACAAGGACCCGTCGAAGACGTGCGACATCGCGGTGGCGGCGGCCAAGGTCGTCGCGTCCCGGATCCCGGCCTGAACCGCGGCACTCCGCCGATCAACGACTGGTTGTGCCGGATCTTCGACCCCGACCACCGCGACGAGACCGTGCGGCTGCTGGCCGGGTGGACGGCCGCCGCACCCCAGCCGAGAAAGGATGCGGAGGCGAAGTTACGGCGTCACCTGGCAGCCATCGAGGCGGGCGTAGACCCCGCCAGCTTCGTCGAGCCGATGAACCGCGCGCGGGCTGAGCGGCAGGCCGCCAAAGGAGGAGCTGGAGCACCTGCCGGACACTCAAGCAGCCGACGGAGCGAGCCAAGGCGACCAGGTTCTGCGCGGCCGGCGTGAGCACGGCGGGCCCCGTCAGCAGCGCGACGTGCAGGCGCGCGGCAACAGCACGGCCGCGGTCGAGGGAAGCACGGCTATGTGCCGAGGTCACCGTGACGCGCAGGACCGGATGTTCGCACGCGGCACGATCGAATCACCTCGAACCTCTCGCCGAGATCCACCAAGGACCGCCCCACGACCTCACCGCTAGCTCCTTTCGGGATCCGGCAGCTCTGCCCAGAATTTCGTCAGAGCCTCGGCAACCGGCGCCGGCGTTTCCTCGGGCCACCAGTGGCCCACGCCCTCGAGATGCACCATCCTCGCACCCGATTGCCGCGCTGCCCACTCGTGCTGTGCCAGCGTCCCGCTAGCTCGCTCGAAGTCGTCAACGGCGATGAGAGCGAGCCCCGGACGTTCTGCGGCGCTCGGCAGCAGCCGTCCCGCTTCGGCCATCGCCGGCTGTCGTGCCGACCGCAACAGCTTGAGGACGGCGCGCCCCATCTCGAGATCCATGCTGTCGCCTGCCAGCGTTATGGGACCACCACGTTGCCAGTCGTGGGGCCACCGACGGCAGCGCAGAAGTGGAACAGGTTACCGCGCTGACGATTGGCGAACGCTGCGTTCCCGTACGACCGAAATGCGGCATGCGCGGACGCGTTGCCCTTGCGAAAACCATTGGTGACCGACTTGCTCCGCTGATGTACTGATGGCCACCGTGAGTCTGCTGCGTGACGGAGGTAGTAGGTGTGAGCAGCTATAACGTGCTTGCCGAGGTATACGAGTGGCTCATCTCCGATGCGAAGCTGGCTCCGGCCGAGTTCGCTGCGTCGTTCGATGATGTCCTCAGTCTTCTGCCGTCGAACGCTCACGTCCTCGATTGTTCGTGCGGGGCCGGACAGTTGGCGGTTGGCCTCGCCGGTCTTGGCATGCACGTTGTCGCAACTGACGCCAGCGAAGCGATGGTTCGTCGGACTGCGGAGTTGTCTGAGGAGTTCGGGGCATCTGTTCGGACAGTGCGGGCGGACTGGGAAGAGTTGCCTGACCATTTCGATGACGCCACCTTCGACATGGTGTTCTGCGTTGGCAACTCGCTGCACCATGCCGAGGGCGCGCGAGGCAGGGTTGCTGCTCTGGAGTCGATGTCACGGCTTCTGCGCCGTGGCGGGCGCTTGGTGCTCACCTCCCGCACGTGGGAACTCGTGAGGGCCAGAGGTTCCCGACTGGACATCAGTGACCGACTCGTTCGCCGGAACGGTCGCGATGCCGTCGTGGTCTACCGCTGGGACATTGCGCCGAACTGGGAGGACGAGCACCACATCGAGATTGCGATCGCGCAAGTGGATCCGGCTGGGTCGGTTCTTGCCCGCTCGGAACTGCTTTCGAGCTGGCCCTACCGATACGACCAACTCGAAGCCGAGTTGCACCGGGTCGGACTCCAGACGGAAATGAGCACGTTCAACCTTGAGGCCGAGAACTACATGGTGGTGGCGAGCAAGGTATAGACAACGGGCTCTCAGTCCGTGGCCGGACCGCGCGGTTGCAACCAGGAGGCTTGCGTCCTCTCGTTGGCATTTCCGGACGTTTGGGTTGCCGTCGCCGTGACCTGGCTAACGCAGATCTGGAACCTGTTCTCTCAGTGGATCACCTGCAGTCGGTGGTCCACTGACTGGCAACGTGGTGGTCCCACGACGGTGGCAAACGACACCATGCCTGCCGCGACCCGCTCCGCCATGCGTCCGGTCATACCGAGGGCCGACGTCACGGCGAGTCGCTGTTCCAGATCGCCTCCCCACAACTCCTGCACCGAGGCTTCCCCGGCCCCTCCTGCTGCCACACCTGTGCCCGCGGATGCCAGGCGTAGTCGGGCGCGAACACGCCGAGTGCGTCGGAAGCCCAGCTGCGAATCAAATCCGGACGGCTCATCGCCAGCGCCGCGACGTGGATTCCGCCCCAGTCGTGACCCACCAGGTCGACCGGAGCGCGGAACAGCTCCAGCTGGGACGCCAGCCAGTCTCGATAGGCCCTCGTCGACGAGTCGAAGCCACGGGGTGCGGGGACGCCGAACCCGGGCGGGGACAGGACTACCGCGTCGGCGCGATCGAGCTCCCCGATGAGCGGTCCCCAGATCGCCGCCGACTCGGGGTTGCCGTGGACGAGGACGAGTGGAGCGTGCGACACAGGACCACCTCTCAAATATTTGTTGGTTGACACGCAATAATCGTTGACAGTTCGGTCCACCCGGGCGCTCGTCCCCCGTGCCGTCGGCGGGGCCAACGCGCACAGCCTGGAACGGACGAAAACGGATCGCCACCACACAATGGCCGGTACCGGTTAGGTGGGTGACCTGGACAGGATCAGCCGGCGAAATCTCTGTGGCCCTCGCCCCCGAAGCCGCCCTCGCGGGCGCTCCAAGCGGCCGTGAGCGCCTGCTGAATCGACGCGAAGTCCGCGCCGAGCACCGCCGCCAACCGCAGGACATGCTCGCACTGCCGGGGAACGTCCGAACCGACCACTTAGGCCCGTTGTCTTCGAAGAACTCGGCGACGCGCGACTCGGACTTCATGATTCCTGCCGACAACCGAGCGGGGTGACACCGGACGCGAACCGGATCAGCGCCCGGCGTTTCTCCTCGACTTGCCGACCAGACTGTCGGCCGCGCCGGCTCAACCGGAGGCGTCCAGGGACAAGGGCAGGAGTTCCGTTCCGGCTCGTCGACCAGCAGGACGTAAAGCTCGCGATCGTCGATCTCGATCATCGGGGAACCCTCCCGGAGCCGGCGCTTCCTACGCCACCCACTCTACACATACTTGTTGGTTGACACGCAAGTGCACTTGCCAGACTCCGATGCATGTCCACCACCCGCCGCACCCGGCAGGAACGCCGAGACCAGGTCAAAGCCGCGCTGCTGGCAGCCGCCGCCGAACTGGTCGTCGAGCAGGGGGTTCGTTCGCTGACGCTGGCCCGAGTCGGGCCACGCGCCGGCTAAAGCCGCGGGATCGTCACTCACCATTTCGGCGGTGAGCAGGCGCTGGCGGAGCGGCTCGCACGGTCGGCGTGTTCAACCAGGCCTTTCTCCTGCTGCGGGCCGGGGCTGCCACGCAACCCGACTTGGCCCCGATCTTCCGCGAGTTCTCGCCGCCGCAGAGGCCTTCCTGGAGGTGCGCCTCCTGGCCGCGGCGAAGCGCCGCCCGAGCTTCTAGGGCTGGGACTGCTGGAAGTCGGCGCTCGCCGCCTACCCGGACGAGCTCGCGCCCGCACTGGCTGGCGTGGGCGCGGTCGGCGCCGCCTGGGTGCACACGATCTGGGTGGCACCCGGCCTGATCGGCAAGGTGACCCACGCCGACGCGGACGTCATAGGCGTCACCACCTCGAACCTGAACCGGTGCTCCCTCTTCGGACGCGCCAGCGACCACCCCCACGCCGACGAGGCGGCGAGGCTCGCCGTAGACAGCGCCATCACCTGGCACCCCCCACCACGGCCGCCTCGAGGAACTGCCCGACCTTCCGACGCTGCTCGTCTCCGCCGTCGACACGAACCGAGCCCGCGAAACGCTCCAGCACCACTACCCACCGCGGATCCTGCCCGGGAGCACACCGGACCTCCGCGCTGAAATCCTGCGGATCGGTCCCCCGGGCGTCGGCGCCTGCCTGCGGTGCCACAACCGCCCGGAGTCGTTCACCGGCGACGACGAGCTTCGTGCCCGGACGCGCGCCGGTGGCCCGGCAGCCATCGCCGTCCTCGCCAAGACCACCTCAGTGCCGGTCGCCGACGTCGCCCGCTGGGCCGAGAAGGGCAGCTGCGACGCTGTCGGCGCCCGCCTGCTGCGGGCCCTGCATGCCGCCGAACAGGACAAGGAACCACCGCGCTTCGCTGTCGGCTTCACCTCGGTCATGGCCGGTCTTCCCACTTCCAGGAGATTCCAGCGCTCATCCGAGCGCTTTCCTTCCTACTCTCCTTCTCACGAAGGAAACGCTCCATGGTCGCGGCACTGTCCGTGTACCAAAGCTGGAATGGCTCTGGATCGTCATCGTCGTCCGGCTTCCAGGGCAGCGGGTCGCTGGCGGGCGGGGCATCGGAAGTCCCTTCCCCAATTCCAGGAGCCCCTGTGGCCAGATCGCACCGCCGGCCAGTTCTCGCAGCTCGCGACCCGTAGCGGCCAGCACGACCGGCGCGGACCGGACGGCCATGCCCAGCCCGGTCAGCGTGGCGGTGAGCTGCACCCGCTGCAATGCCTGACCGCGCGCAGCCGGTCGACGGGACCGTCCTGGAACGAGCCCAGCACCGCCAGGAGCGGCAGCCGTCCGCCGACCGCGGAACGGCGGGTGCCCGGCGGTGTCCGGCGATTCCCGGGAGGCTGCCGGGGCGGTCGCGGGCGGTGCACCGCGGCGATGACCATCGGCCGAACGGCTGGTTTTCCGGGCCGCTCGGTCGTTCCCGGCTCCCCGATCGCCCTTTTACAGTCCTCGCGGATCCGGCCGAACACCGGGCGGAACCGCACAAGGAGGATTCGCGAATGGGAGCAAGACCCAGCGCCGTCCGGCGTGGTGCCCAGGCGATGGTCGCCGCCGCGGGGTTGATCGTGGGGATGCCCGCCGTGGTGGAGGCGGCGCCGAACTCCGACGACGCCGGCGTACCCGTGCTGAACTGGGCGCCTTGCCCGATCGACGACGGCCCGCCGGGTTCGGAGTGCGCGACGGCTCGGGTGCCGCTGTCCTATCGGGACCCTCGGGGGCCGCGGATCTCGATCGCGCTGACGAAACGGCTCGCCACCGACCCCCGGCACAAGATCGGTACCGTGTTCACCAACCCCGGCGGTCCCGGCAGCGGCGGCCGCATCCCGCCCCGGCTGTCGCCCGCGGTGGCCGCCCGCTTCGACATCGTCGGGTTCGACCCGCGTGGCACGGGCGCCTCCGAGCCGGTGACCTGCTCCGACGATCCGTCCGACGACGCGAAGCTCGGCCCGGGCCTCCCGGTCACCGACGCCGAGGAAACCGCGGCGATCCAGCAGGTCGGCGCGGTCACCGCGCGCTGCGCGCAACACGCCGGGCCGCTGCTGGGCCACATGTCCACCGCCAACGTGGCGCGGGACCTGGACCTGGTGCGCCGCGCCGTCGGCGACCGGCAGCTGACCTACGTGGGCACCTCCTACGGCACGCACCTGGGCGAGGTCTACGCCAACCTGTTCCCCCAGCGGGTACGGGCTCTGGTGCTCGACGGGGTGATCCAACCGGAGGAGTGGACCACCGGCACCCGGCCGGGCGAGCGCGACGAACCGTTCACCTACCGGACGGGCGCGTACCTGGGCGCGCAAACCGCGCTGCGGAGCCTGCTGCGGGCCTGCGCCGCCGACACGCGGTGCGAGTTCACCGAACCCGGTGCGACGGAACAGAGCTTGCAGCGCAAGTACGACGATCTGCTGGCCACGCTCCGCCGGGGACCGATCGCCCTCACCGGTTCGCCGGGCGAACAGGAGAAGGTCACCTACCAGGAGCTGGTCCAGCGCGTGCTGAGCGCGCTCTACTCCGGCGACGCGGAGGGAATCACGGGGTTCCTGCAGCGACTGCACCTCGCCACCCAGCACCCGGTCGCGACCACCGTCGCTGTCACCGGAAGAGCCGACGAGCCGCAGCGCGCGTTCAACACCTGGTTCGCCGCCGTCGCCTGCACGGACACCGACAACCCCCGCGATCCGCGGGCCGTCGGCCGCTTCGCCCGCCTTGCCGAGCCAGCCGCACCCGGGTTCGCCTCGATCCGGGTCTACCAGGCCCTTCCCTGCGCGACCTGGCCGGCGACGGACCCCGACCGCTACACCGGCCCGTGGAACCGGCCGACCGCCAACCCGGTGCTGCTCATCGGCGACAGGCTTGGCGACCCCGCGACGCCGTACGAAGACGCCGTCGCCACCAGTCACCTGCTCGGCAACGCGCGGTTGCTCACCGCGGACCAGTTCGGCCACGGTGTCGTCTACGACGGCCGGAACAAGTGCATCGACAGCCGGGTGGACGACTACCTGATCGGCCGGACGCTGCCTCCGGAGGGCACTGTCTGCGCCGCCGACCGAGGTCCGTTCGACCCGGCGAACGGGAGCCGCTGACCCGGCCCGCGCGGGCGTGCCGGGTGGCACGCCCGCGTACCCGACGCCCCGCCCTCGACCGGTCACGCAGCCGCCCGCTCGGCGCCGGCCGAGGCTCTCCGCCGGCACGCGGTGTGTCTTCGGCCCCGCCAACGCCGCGACGGGACGCCAGAACCGCGACTCCGACGCAGATCCACACCGTCGAGTGCCAGCTGCGCCGGGCTTCGCTGAGCGCCTGGGCCGGCGCCGGCGCGAACCCGGCGGCGAGCAGGCCGGGCATGAGCCCGACGGCCATGCCGGTGTAACGGGCCGGGCGGGGAACTCCTCCGGGTAGAAGGCCGCGCCCACGCCGACCGGCATGGTGGCGAACACGAGCGGGAGGTTCCCGGCCTCGATCGCGGCGAACAGCGCGATTGGTCGGGGTTTCCCGTCCGACGGTGATCAAGCGGCGCGACCGGTTCGCCGCGCATGTCCTGGCGGGGCCGGCCGCGACGGTGACGCGCGCGCCGCAGGACTCCCCTGATGAAGGCGGACACCCGGCAGCGGGTGCTCGAGGTTGTGAAGCGGCTGGGCTACTCCCCCGATCCCCTCGCGCGGAACCTGCGCACGGGTGGCCGCCGGCCCGACGTCGGCTTGTGCGCATAGATACCGACCGCCGGAGGATCTGCCCGAAGTGCGTCCGGTCTCGGTGAACCCGAGCTTGGCCAGCACACGGCGAGAAGCGGTGTTCCCTTCCCGGACCGTGGCCCAGAGCCGGACAGGATCCCACCCAGGCCTTGACGTACCGGCGCGCCTCGCGCATGCTGTTAGAGGTTCTAACAATCGTTAGCATCTCAAACAGCGCGTCTCCGGAGGTCGTCATGAAGGTCGAATCCACCCATGCTCACCACTCCCCTGCCCGACTGGTCGTCCTCGCACTGGCCGCCACCCTGGCCCTCGCGTCCAACGCCACCTTCGCCCAAGCTGCGCCCGCGGCCGCCGCGCACCCGTCGGTGACCGACTCCGGCCCGCACACCGCCGCCCGCAACCCGAGGACGATGTTCGCCACCTGGGTCACGGTGTGGAACGGCGATACCGCCAAGGCATCGAGCATCATCTCGCCCGACTTCCGGGTCCACGCCGCCCTGCTCGACGGCACCGACGGCAGCTCCCTCCGCGGCGTCGAGGGCCTGGTGGGCCTGGTCGACCAGATCAGGTCGGTGTGCACCGACCTGCGGTTCGACCTGGAGGTCGGCCCACTGGCCGACGGCCGCTACGTGTCCGCTCGCTGGGTGGCCACCGGGACTTACGCGGGTGGCTTCCCCGGAGCCAAGGCGGCGCCCGGCACCGTGATCACCTACTCCGGCACCGACACTTTGCGCCTGGAGCACGGCAAGTTCGCCGAGTACTGGCTCAACGCCGACACCCTGAGCCTGCTGCAGCAACTCCAGGCCGGCTGAGCCACCCGCCGCGATGAAAGAACACCTGGTGCTACCGCAGGCACCGCAAGTTCCTCAAATCCCTCTTTCCAGCGAAACCGGGCGAAAGAAACCAACCACCTGTATGGTCTCCGCGACGGTGTAGCCGGCCATGGCCGCAAGGGGAGGACCGTTGGCGTTCAACCCTGATCACGTCGTGCTCGCGCAGCTCGACGTGCCTGACGTTGCCACCGCTGACGCGCAGCTGAACGAGCTGCTGCAGCCGGGCGGTCAGAGAGTAGAGCCCGCCTCCGAATGCGAAGCCCGGGACTCCACCGGCACGGTCAGGGTCGCGGTTGACGCTCGACGTCAGTTGACCGACGTCGACATCCAACTCAGGTGGGCCGCGCGATGGTCGTCGAACTCGCGAATGCCAGGCCACCGGCCGCGGGCGGGAAGGCCGACGCGATCAGCAAGTGGCTGATGGACATCGCCCAGCTCAACGTCGAATTCATGACCGGACTGGTGAAGATCGTCGCCGACTTCCTCGGCGCGCTGGTGGCGGCCGCGATCGAAGGCGCGACGGTCGTCGAGATTCCCGCCGCCGTCATGGACGCCTCCGGGGCGGTCGGCGGGATCGTCACCGCCGGGATCACCCGGCTGGGCGAGATCGCCACCCGGCTGATGCAGACCCTGGACCAGATCCGCAACGCCAAGAGCCTGATGAACGACCCCCGGCTACCCGGAGGCCAGTGGCCACAGGCGGTCACCCTGTGACCCGGGAGACACAGCCGTGAACGCACCACTCCCCCAGGGCTTCCCCCAGTACCACGGCGGGAGTCAGCCGCCACCGAAACGAGGCCTCGCCACCGGCTGGATCATCGCAATCGTGGCCATCGGCACCGTCGTCGTGGTCGGCGCCGCCGTCGCCGTGCTCGCCGTGCTGCACCGCGGCAGCAGCTACGACGAGGTCGACGGCAAGTACGGGACCGCCCCCTTGGCGAGCTGCGACGACATCGCCGGCCGGGCGGGGAACCTTCCGCCGAAGAGCTCCGACATGCCGTTGCCACGGAGCAAGAGCTGGCTGTGCACCCTCACGGATCCGGCGAACGCGGCGACGGTTCACCTCGATCTCGAGGTCAACAGCGTGCAGCGCCAGCGCACCGGATTCGACCTCTACACCTCCTCAGGCGGCTACGTGCTCGACCCGGCGGTACACCTGGGCGAGAGCGCGGCGTGGGGGCCGGCTCCCCGGGGAACGATGTGCGACCTGGCGGTCTTGGACAGCAACGCGACGTTCAAGACCGGAATCTCCGACTGGAAAATGCCCGCGGACGACACACAAGCCTGCAAGGACAGGGCAAAAGCCATCGCGCAGGCGTTCTACGACGTGCTGCAACCGCACTGATGCCCGTGTTGCCTTCTCGTATGCGGATTCCGGCAAAGCAGGCAACACCTGGGACCGACAGGTTCAGCGAAGCCGGACGGCCAGCCAGTGGGCAACAGTGGTCAGCAGCTCGTCGTCCACGGGGGCGCGCAGCAGCCGGCGGTAGGAGAACACGGACGTCGGGCCGTCGGTGCGGCGGAGGATGTGGGTCAGGCCGGGAGCCCGGTGGGTTTCGGCCCCGCCCGGCACGAGCTGCGCGATCACGTCCAAGTCGTCCGGGTCGACCTGGACGTCCTCGGCGCCGGTGACGGCCAGGACGGGAACCGCGATGCGGGCCAGGTCCGGGCGCGGGTCGTAGGCCAGCTGCTCGCGCCACCACCTGGCGTTGATCCGCAGGCCGCCGATGCGGGCGGAGTCCGTGGTGGTGGCGGCCAACCGGGCCAGCTGCCGGGCGGCGACGCGGCGCAGGAGGGGCAGCAGTGGGCGTGGCAGCGTCTCGGCGAGCCGGGCGCCTTGCCAGCGCAGGGCCAGTTCGCCGGGGCGCGCGTAGCCGGCGAGGAGGACCGCGGCGGCGGGCTGGGCGTGGGCGGCCAGCCACATCGCGTGGACGGCGCCTTCGCTGTGCCCGAGCACACCGACGGCCCGGGAGTGGACCTCCGGGTGGCCGCGCAGGGCGTGCAGCGCGGCGGCGCCGTCGGCCCGGTTGTCCAGGAATCCCACCGCCTGCCAGTCGCCCGGGGTCTCGCCGACGCCGCGGCGGTCGTAGCGCAGCGAGGCGATGCCGTGCCGGGCCAGGGTGGTGGCCAGCGGGCGGCCGAGGTCCATCCGCACCCGGCCGGCGTTGGAGTCGCGGTCGACTTTCCCGGAGCCGGGCAGGCAGAGCACGGCCGGGTGCGGGCCGGGGCCGGCGGGCAGGGTGAGCGTGCTCGCGAGGGCGAGGCCGTCGGCGGCCGGGACGGCCAGCCGGATTTCCCGCACATCGTTCGTGGTCGTGCCGCGTTCCATCGGACGCACCTCCATTGCTATCAGTTTTGATATTAGTATCAGACATGGGAAGATGGTGTCCATGGCCACGCTCGATTTGCTGCTGCACCCCGTCCGACTCCGCATCCTGCGGACATTCCTGGACGGCCACCCGGCCACGACGACCCAGCTGCGCGAGCGGCTACCGGACATCCCGCACGCGACGATGTACCGCCACGTGGCAGCCCTCGCGGCGGCGGGCGTGCTCGAGGTGCTCGACGAGAAGCGCATCCGGGGCACGGTCGAACGCAGGTACCGGCTGTCCTGGAGCCAGGCGGAGCTCACCCCGGCCGATCGCGCGGCCATGACGACCGAGGACCACCGCAAGACGTTCACGGCGTTCGTCGGAGGTCTCCTGGCCGACTTCGACCAGTACCTGACCCACGACCCGGCCGACCCGACGGCGGACGGAGTGACGTACCAGCAAGCAGCGCTGTGGCTGACGGACGCGGAGATGGCCGAGCTGCTGGCGACGATCCGCGAGGCCGTCACGACCCGGCTGGGCCAGGAGCCCGGCTCGGGTCGCACCCGCCGGATGATCAGCCTGGTGACGATGCCGGCGGAGTGAGCCAGTGTGCGTGAGGAAGGTGAAACGAGCGCCGTCGTGCGGTCCGCGACGCCGTCGCCCGAGAACGAGAACCAGCACCGCGGGCGCGGGTCTGGTCGGGTGTCAGGAAAGGCGGTAGCGAGGATCGGACGCCGCACGGGCGTAGGCGGCCAAGCCGACGGCGTCGTCGGTGAGGAACACCTGGGAGGCTGACGACCGCGACGACGATGACGCCCCATGCCGCAGGAAAGGTGCGCTTTCGTCGCATGAGACTCCTTGGTTCGGCACTCACAGGGCCAGAGCCTCGGTCGGCGTGAGCCGGGACGCCCGCACGGACGGGTAGCCCCCCGCGAGGGCGCCGATGACCAGCGCGCCGGCCAGTCCGCCGGCCAGGGTCTCCGGCTGGACCACCAGCGGCCATTGCTGGCGCAGCACGTAGACCGCACTGGCGCCGAGGCCGAGGAGCAGGCCGAGCCCGCCGCCCAGTCCGGAAAGGACGATCGCCTCGGTGAGGAACTGGCCGCGGATGTGGCCGCGGGTCGCGCCCAGTGCGCGGCGGAGACCGATCTCGCCGCGGCGCTCCAGCACCGAGATCACCATCGTGTTGGCCACCCCGATACCGCCGACGAGCAGCGCGACTCCGGCCAGTCCCAGCAGGAGCGCGGAAAACGCGGTGTCGGTGGCCCGTTTGGCGGCCAGCACGTCGGACGGTTTGGTCACCTGCACGGCATCGGGCCGCTCCGGGTTGACCGTGCGGGGAAGGACCGCGCGCACGTCCTCGACGGCGGACTCGGTGGCCTGGACGTAGAGCAGGCTGGGGTGGCCGTCGAACCCCGGGAACGCGCGGGCCGCGTCCCAGCCCACCAGCGCCGACCGCTCGAGCTCCGGGTAGAGCGGCATCGGGTCGAGCACGCCGATCACCGTGAACCAGCCACCGCTGATGTAGACCTGCGGTGCCGTTTCCCTGGCCAGGTCGGGAATCCCCAGCCGCGAGGCGGCCACGGCACCCAGGACGACCGTGGGGAACTGCTCGGTGGCCGCGTCCAGGAACCGGCCGGATCCGACGTGCCCGCGGACCGCGGACAGCAGTCCGAGATCACTGGCCTGGACCGTCACACCGGTCACCTCGTTCGGGTCCGAGTGGTCGGACCGGCTGATCCGGGCAGGGGTCTTGCCCACCGCCCGCACCTCGGTCACCGGGCCGATCCGGCGCACCATCGCGGGGGATTCCCGCGGCAGCGGCACCGGCGGCCTGAGCTGCACCGGCGAGGACACCTCGAGGACGTCGCTGCCCAGCGCGGACAGCTGAACGGCCAGCGCCTGCCGGCTCGACGCCGGGATCGTGGTCACCAGCACCAGCGTGGCGACGCCGATGGAGATGCCCACGGCCGACAGGGTGGCGCGGGCCTTGCGCGTGCGCAGGCCGATCAGCCCGGCGGACAGCAGGTCACGCAGGTTCACGGCACACCGCTCCCGTGTCGCGGACGAGCCGGCCGTCGCGCAGCTCCAGCCGGCGGGGCAGCCGGGCCGCGATGTCCCGGTCGTGGGTGATCACCGCGACGGTCGTGCCCTCCGCGTTCAGCCCGCTCAGCAGATCGAGCACCGCCGCGCCGGTCGCGGTGTCCAGGGCGCCGGTGGGCTCGTCGGCGAGCAGCAGCGCGGGCTGTTTGACCACGGCACGGGCAATCGCCACCCGTTGCCGTTCCCCGCCCGAGAGCTGACCGGGCCGGTGATCGGCGCGGTGGGCCAGGCCGACCCGCTCCAGCGCGGCCAGCGCCAGCGCCCGGCGACGGCGGTGCGGTACTCCCGCGTACAGCAGGCCGGTGGCCACGTTCGCCGTCGCGCTCAGGCCGTCGATGAGGTGGAACTGCTGGAACACGAAGCCGATGCGGCGGCCGCGCAGCGCGGACAGGTCCCGGTCCGGCAGGCCGGCGACGTCCTGGCCGTCCACCTCGACGGTGCCGGACGTCGGCCGGTCCAACGTGCCCATCACGGTGAGCAGGGTCGACTTGCCGGAGCCGGACGGCCCCACGATCGCCAGCAGTTCGCCCGCCCGGATCGTCAGGTCGACCCCGTCGAGCGCGCGCACCCCACCCGGGTAGGTCATGCCGGCACCGCGCACGGCGAGCACCGGCGTCACGACGCGGTCACCACCGTCATGCCCTCGGTCACGCCCGCGCCGCCGACCTCCACCATGCCCCGGGCGAACAACCCGGTGGTGACCGGCACGAGCGCGCCGCCGGGGCGTTGCAGGGCATACCCGCCCTGCTTGACCGCGAGCAGCGCGCCGACCGGCACCGCGAGCACGCCGTGCCGGCTCGTGGCCGGGAAAGCGACCTGCACGGACGCCGAGTCCAGAGAACCGGCCTGGGCCGGATCGTCCAGGGCGACGACCAGATCCACCCGCTGCGCGGCCGGTGAGCCGCCACCGCTGCCGTCGGCGGAGTTACCGCCCTTGGCCACCGTCCCCACCGAGCTGACCGCGCCGCCGGCCGTGCTCCCGTCGGGCATCGTGACGGTCACCTTGTCCCCCGCCTTGTGGGATCCGACGTCGGCCGCGTCGATCCCGACTGTGACGGACTTGGTCGTGGCGGTCACCTCGAACAGCGGGTTCGTCGCGGGGTCGCCGAGCTGCGCCTGGACCCCGCCGATCCGCACCGGTCCGCCGAAGACGACGACGTCGCCCACGTCCACCACACCGGTGGGCTCCACGCCTTGGGCGGTCTGCCACCGTTTGATCGCGTCGATCAGGGACTGCGTGAGGACCGCTTCACCCTTGCCGGCCTTGGCCGAGGACGAACCGGACGGAGCGACCCGGGGCTGCGCGCCGATGCGGTACCCGAGCGCGGCGAGGTTGTCCGCGACCAGCTTGACGTCCTTGCCGACCAGGTCCGGGCCGTCGAGCTTGCGGTACAGCGGGGTGTCGCCGAAGAACAGCGCGACCGGCTTGTCGTTGACCCGGTAGAGCTGGCCGCCGAGGTCCACCGTCGCGCCGGTGGCGGGCAGCCAGGTCACGATTCCCGCGCCGGTTCCCCTGATCATCCGGGTGGTGCCGTAGCCGAGGGTTCCCGCGGCGGAAGTGCTGGTGGACAGGTCCGTCCGGCGCACCTGCGCGGTGCCGGGCGCGGCCGGGGCCGCCGCCGTCGGCCGGACGGGTGCGTCGCCGAACCACCACACCCCGGCCCCGGTGACCACCGCGGCTGCGGCCACGAGCGAGATCGTCACCGCTGTACCCGGCCCGGCCTTATCCCGCACTGTAGGCTTCCTTGCGGCAGTCGAACTGCAGTTTGGTCTGCTCGTCCTGGGACATCGTCGGGTGGCCGTCGTAGTTCCAGCCGCCGCCGTCGGGCAGCGGAGTGACCTTCAGGCCGTGGCTGTTGAGGCAGGCGATCTCCTTGCGGTAGCCGTCCATGTAGTGCGGGTTGGTGTCGGGCGAAAGTTCGGGCGCGGGCAACGGCTTGACGGGTTCGCACTGGTCGAAGGCGCCGTCGTAGGCCGGGTTCCGGCCCCGGATCGTTTCGTCGTTGCCCTTCGGCGCGAGGATTCCCGGTTCCTTTTCGACGTACGGGACACCGTGCTCCTCGAGGCACTTCCAGTACGCCTGGGTCCAGCTCCACCATTCGGCGTCGGTGGTGTTCAGCGTCTGGTGCGGGTGACGGTCCACTGTGGACGCAGCGGTCGCCGTCCCGGTGCTCGCCGGTGTCCCGCTGGTGGGCAAGGCAGCCACGCTCGGCGCCGGCGCGGGCGAGCTGCCGCAGGCCACGGCCGCGAACAGCGCCGCGGCCGCGCACAGGCACAGCTTCAGCCGTCGGGAAAAGATCGTCATGGGCACAGCCTCGGGCGAAGTCGTCAGCATCCGGTTAAGGCGCTGTTCGAATGCTGTCCGCCCGGTTAGGTTGAGCCGATGTCCTCCCGTGTACTGGTCGCCGAGGACGACCCCAAACAGGCCCAGGTGATCCGCCTCTACCTGGAAGGCGACGGGCACACGGTGGAAGTCGTGCACGACGGGCCGGCGGCGTTGGCGCACGCCCGCGAGCGCCGGCCCGACCTGCTGGTGCTCGACGTGATGCTGCCCGGAATGGACGGCCTCGACGTCTGCCGCACGCTGCGCACCGAGTCCGACCTCCCGGTGCTGGTGCTGACCGCGCGCGACTCCGAGTACGACCTGCTGCGCAGCCTCGACCTCGGCGCCGACGACCACATGACCAAGCCCTACAGTCCCCGCGAACTCCTCGCCCGGACGCGGACCCTGCTGCGCCGGGCGCGGTTCGGGCCGCAGAACGGTCCCCTGCTGCGGGTCGGGGACCTGGTGGTCGATCCGGAGCGGCACGCCGTTCACCTCGAAGGACGGCCGGCGGAGTGCACGCACGCCGAGTTCGCGCTGCTGGAGGTGTTCGCCGGCCAGCCGGACCGGGCGTTCACCCGGGAGCGGCTGCTGGAGCTGACCCGGGGCACGGACGCCTACGTCACGACCCGGACCATCGACGTGCACGTGCTCAACCTGCGCCGGAAGATCGAGCGTGACCCGTCCCGCCCGGCTCGCCTGGTCACGGTGTACGGCGTCGGGTACAAGCTCACCGATGCGGGCTAGGTTCGCCCGCCACCGCAGCCTGGTGGTCCGGCTGACGGCGGTTTCCGCCCTGATCGCGGTCAGCTCGATCGCCGCGATGGCGTGGCTGGCGGCCGAAAGCACGACTCGGTCGATCCGGCAGGAACAGGGGCAAGCGCTGTCCGGCGACGCGTCGATCTACAACGAACTGGTCGGTTACGCGGCGCGCCACCAAGCCTGGGGCGACGCCGGCGACACCGTCCGCCTGCTGGCGGCGAAGACCGGCCGCCGGATCGTGCTGACGACGCCCGCGCGGACACCAGTGGCCGACTCCGGCGGCGGCGCGGTGACGCTGCCCGAGCGGCCCAGCGCGGTGGTCGACCCGCTGCACGTGGACCCGGTGCTGCTGCCCGGCACCTCGCCGAGCGGGATCGACCCCCGGGTGGTGGGGCCGTACGCCCTGAGCCCGGACGAGCGCATCAACCTGCAGACCGCGGCCGCACTGGCCGAATTCTGCCTGCAGGACACGGGAATTCCGGCGCAGGTCCGGGAGCTGCCGTCGGGCCGGCCGGTCGTCAGCCCGCCCGATGGCGGCTTCGTCCACTCCAAGTGCGACACGCACGCACTCGACCAGCCCACCCCGACCGAAGCCAGGGCACTCGCCGAGCTGAACGCGCTGGTCGCCACCTGCCTGCACCGCCAGGGGGTGACCGAGCCCGCCGTGGTCGCGCTCGGCTTCGTCGTCACGGGCAACCAGACGCTGACGGCGAAGTCCTGTGCGGACTCCTCGCGCCGGGAGCAGCTGGCCGGGTACGTCGCGCCGCCCGCGCTGCTGTTCGTGCTCGGCCCCGGCGGCGAAGCGCAGCCCGCGTTTCCGCTGTCGGCCACGAACGCCGCCCGCGTCGCCCTGCTGACGCTGGCCGTGGTCGGCCTGGCGATGCTGGTGATGGTGGCGGTCGCCTCCCGGCTGGCCCGGCCGCTGCGCGCGCTGACCGACGCCGTGCACCGGGACGTGCGGGCGCCGGTCACCTCCCGGGACGAGATCGGCTACCTGGCCGCGGCGTTCAACACGCTGGCGGAGCGTCGCGAGCGGCTCGAGCGGCAGCGGCGCACGATGATCGGCGACATCGCCCACGAGCTGCGCAACCCGCTCAACGCCGTCCGCGGCCGGCTGGAAGCGGCCGAGGACGGGCACCTCCCGCTGGACCAGGCGCTGACCCACTCCCTGCTGGAAGACACCGTGCTGCTCCAGCACATCATCGAGGATCTGCGGGACATCGCGGCCGCCGACGCGGGACAGCTGCGGATCCACCCCGAAGCGGTGCGGGTCGCCGACCTCGTGGACCACGTCGTCGTCGCGCACGCCCCGGACGCTCACGACGTCACCCTCACCGCCGCCGTCGCCGACGCCGACCTCGTGCTGATCGCCGATCCGGTGCGCCTGCGCCAGGCCATCGGCAACCTCGTGGGCAACGCGCTGCGCTACACCCCACCGGGCGGGCAGGTGACGGTACGCGCGGCGGCCGACGGCGACGACGTCGTGATCGAAGTCGCCGACACCGGGACCGGTATCCAGGCCGAGGACCTGCCGTTCGTGTTCGACCGGTTCTGGCGGGCCGACAAGTCCCGTGCGCGGGAAACCGGAGGCAGCGGGCTGGGCCTGGCCATCGTGCGCCACCTCGTCGAGGCACACGGCGGCACGGTCGCGGTCAGCTCCCCCGCGGGTGCGGTGTTCACCTTGCGGCTGCCCTGGTCCGGTCCCCCGGAGCGCTGAGCCGGCCCGGTCAGCCGGCGTCCTTCCGCCAGTCGCGTGCGGCACGGCGACCGGCGTAGCGGACCTTGCGGTTGGCCGCCCGCACCCACCCCTGCCATTCCTTGTACGCCGAACGCTCCTGGGTGCGTGCACAGCAGGGCCACGGGGAGGCCATCCCGGTGACGGTGGCCCATCGGCAGCGGGTGCCGGTGTCCTCCCGCGGCGGCTGTGGCGGCAGGTCGCAGGGGCCGGTCCGGTGGTCGTGCAGGGGCAGGCCACCATGCTCGCGGTGGCGCACCCACGACGGTTTCGTCTTGTCCGTGCGGGACATCTCGTTCCTCCGGAACCAGCCACCCGGGCTCCCGGACTCTCCGGGCGGGCGGCTAGCGCAACCGCGTCACCACAACCACCTTCTTCCCGCTCGTGCCGGCCATGTTAGCCCGCTCGCCTTCGAGCTCGAAGACCATCTCGCCCTCCAGCACGTAGCCGAAGGCCGGACCGGGGTGGCGGTGCGGCGGGGTGCCTGCGTCGCCCGGCGGGTACTCGATGACGACGGTCATCGCATGCGCCCCCTCCGGGATGAAGGGCGGTTTCGCCTCCTGCAGCACGGTCAATGACATCGAAAGGCCTCCTCGACGAACGGGTACACCCGCTAGGACCGGACAGCCGTCGCGGAAGTCCTGATCGGACTGCTGCGCGCCGACCCGGCGAGCTACCTGAGCCGCGAACCCGACTGGCGACCGACCCTGCCCATCGCGGGACCGGCCTTCGGCCTGGCCGACCTGCTCATGCTCGGTCGCCACCACGACTGCTGAGGTCCCATGCGCAGACGCCCGGAAGCCGCACGCGGCCGGCGTCGTCTTCGCGACCGTGCTGTGGGGTGCCGACACCGCGGACCACCGGAACGCGCTCGACACGTCGTGGAAAGTCGCCGCAGCCGTGCTCGCCATCCTCGCCGCGTTGGTGACGGTGTGCCCCCCAGTCCATTGCGTGAATCATGACAAAAGCAAGTGCCGCGATTCGTGTCAAGTGACCTCACCAGCGCGAACCTCGCAGGCGCTTGGGCCTACATCACACCTAACGTCGCGCGCCCCGGAAACACCCGTCACCTCCCCCTGCTCTGCCGAAGCCGCAGCCCGCCCACTCCCTTGACCAAGCGACCGTCCCATCCCCGCCATCCGACCGCGCCCCAACAGCAGCAGCGATTCGACCATCTGGGTGGTGGCGTAGGCCGCAGCTGAACGGCCCCGGCACGCCGAGCGTGGTGTGGACGGTTGACCACGCGGCTCGGATGCCGCAGGTCTGAAGGAGAAAGCAGGATGCGGTCATCGACCAGCAAGTCCAGCGGCGCCGCGGCAAGTATGCGCGTGGCCCGGGCGGTGGCAATCGTCGGCGCCGCCGTCGGATTGGCGATACCCCTGGCCGGCACGGCCCACGCAACCGGTGCACGGGACGGCCACTGCGATGACGGCGAGTTCTGCCTGTTCTACTACCCGGTGGGCGTGTCCGGCGGTGCGGTGTCCGACTTCGCCGTCGGCAACATTCCCAATCTCGGTCCGACCCAACCGACATGCTACGAGTTCCGTGGAAGCGGAACCGGCAGCGGCCAGTGCGTCTGGCAGAACGCCAGGTCGGCGCGAAACCGCACGGGCCACAACGTCAGGGTGTTCACCAATGTCAACTATACGAGCACCTCGGACCTGTTTACCGCCAACGGGACGCAAGGGGACCTGTACCAGGCAAAATTTCTCGATGAGTCCATCAAATTCGTGACGTGATACAGAGCCGCGATGTCGCGCTCGAGTTCGTCACCGGACCCGTGCCGGGGATCTGGTACCCGGCACGCGAGCCGGCGACCACTGCTCGGAGTGCCTGCTGTGTAGTGCATGTGTTCCGACACTCCGGCAAAGTCAGCTGGACGTGCCCTCGGACAGCTGCTTTCGCCACTGCGCGAGGTGGTGACGGGTGACCAGGGTGTCGGGGCCCAGCACCCGCACCTGGTCGGCCACGGTTCGGAACACAGGGACACGTCGGGTCAGGTTGTGCTCGGTGATCTCGGCGAATCCCCCTCCACCGGACGCAGCACGCGTCCCACCACGGCCCGGATCGTGGTGGCGAACACGCTCAACCCTCCGGTCAGGGACAAAACCACGACATCGGCTCAACCGCGGGTCAGCGGACGAGGACCTGGTTCGCGACCGGGTGGACGCGAACCAGGTCCTTCGAGGCTGCAGGCTACCGGGCGGGGGCGCCTGTGCCGGCCTGTGCCTGCGCTTGCGCAGGTTTGGCGGCCACCTTGCCGCTCGAAGACAGCACCGTCGTGTCGAAGGCCATGTCGACCACCATGGTGGCGAATCCCCTCGACATGAACGTCAGCACCTGCGGGTCGTTGTTGGCGAGGTTGTCGCACCAGCGGAACGGGTTGTCGACGCAGCCGCCGTCGGTGCCCGGCACGTTTCCTTCGAAGTTGCCGAGCGACCCGCCGAACAGATCGACGTCGGACTGAAGCTTGCAGCAGTCCTGTCCGGTCAGCACCCCGCTTGCGGGAATCCCGGCCTGGTTGAAGGAGAACGCGTCCGTACCGACCGGCGAGAACAGGATGTTCTTCTTCCCGATGGAGCTGAAGTACCCGATGCCCTGGTCCCTGGCCACCTTCGACGGCTCGTAGACCTGCGGCGGGAACTGCGTCGACACCGTTCGGCTGAACAGGTCGACGCCGGCCGGGTCGAGGACGCCGACGACGTAGTTCGGGGTCGCGGTCACGTCCGCGTCGAGGTCGTAGCCGATCTTGGACAGCTCGGTCGGACTGAGGTTGTTCACGTAGAACGCCGAGCCCAGCAGCCCCAGCTCCTCGCCGCCGAACCAGATGAAGCGAAGCTTGTTGCGCGGGTTGACCTTGTGCATCATCTGGGCGATGTCGAGGATCGTCGCGGAGCCGGATGCGTTGTCCAGCATGCCGGCGCCGTAGATCGCGTCGAGGTGCGCGTCGACGACCACGACGTGGTTCGGGTCACCGCCCTTGGAGTCGGCGATGACGTTGTAGTCGTCGGCTTCGGGGTTGACGACCGCCTTGACGGCGAGGTTCATCGTCGGCAGGGCTGTTCCGGCCTGGACGGCCGCGTTGTACTGGTTGAACAGGCCCTGACCGGTCGCGAACGAAGTGAACGAGACCGGAATCGTCGGGACGATGCGGTTGCCGGCGGCGTCGGTCAGGCTGCCGTTGAGCACGGCCGTCCGTCCCGGGTTGCCTTCGTTGAAGATGACCACGCCGGTCGCGCCGGCGGCCTGCGCGTTCTGGACCTTGACGCCGAAGGGGCACGTGCCACGCTGGATCAGCGCGACGCGACCCGGCACGAACCCTGCGAAGTCACCGGCCGTGCAGCCGCTGGCCGAGCTGGGTGCCGGCGTAGGCGGGATGACGATGCCGCCCGCGGGCTGCAGGGCCGCGGTCGTGGACCCGGTGGCCTGGCCCGGGTTCCAGTCGGTGACGACGGTGTAGTCGTGCGCTGCCGGCGAGACCTCGCGGAACGTCGGCACGGCCGTGTAGGCGAAGTAGAAGAACTTGTACTTCTGGATCGTGACGTCGTAGCCGGCTTGGCGCATCACCCTGGCGACGTAGTCGGCCGACGCCTTGTAACCCGGCTCGCCGGAGTTGCGCGACGGATGGCCGTCGGGACCCGGATGGGCGTTGGCGATCGCCTGGAAGGTCCGCATGTGGCGCCAGAGGTCCTCGGTTCTGATACAGGGAACCAGTTTGCGTGCTGTGTTGTTGACGCGGTCGGCGCAGCCGGCCGAACCCGGCCCCTCACCCCCGTTCGGTGTGGCTGTCGGTGCGGCTACGGCCTGCGCCGTCGTGGCCCCGGCGACCAGCGCGGCCACCGCGGCCACGACAGTGATTCGACCCGGCAATCCCCGCAGAAATCCGGACATTCGGCAGCTCCCATCGTAAGCGATCCACATTCGCCAACCGACCGAACCTTCCCACCGTCCCACACATCGGACCGCGTGACCAGCTACACACTTCATTCCGCGAGGTGATCAATCGATACCGTGGTATCGGATACCTGCTCGCCGAGAATCATGAGAGCGTGCCGAGTGTGTGATACTAACGGTTTCGGCCCGATCTTTGTTGACCGATTTGCCCGCTCTGCGGGTTTTGTTGTCGATTTCCCGCGCTTCAGGCGATGAGCGGGCCCGCCGGGCGTCTCGGCCGCGGCTGTACCGCGATAGTGGTCGCGTAGACCGCAACGGATAGGTGATGCGTGACGGTGTCCGCTGATCCCTCGGGCACGACAAGGCGCGTCAATCCCGCCTGCCCTGGGTGACTCTTTGCGCCGCTCGAAGGGAAGGTCGCCACAGTCGTGCGTTCCCCGGCCGGCCTGCCATTCGAAGGCAGTCGGTGACGTGGAGGCTCACGTGCGTTCGACGGGGGCGTAGACCTGGATGTCGCCGTCCTGCTCGCGGACCTGGAAGTGGGGCAGTGGCGGGATGTCCACCGGGAGGTTGTAGCGCACGATCTCGCCGGTCAGCGCGAAGATCGCGCCGTGGCAGGGGCAGAGCAGCTGCCGCTCGGGTGTGACGAGCTGCAGCCGGCAGCCCAGGTGCGTACAGGTCGAGGACACCGCGCGCAGGCCGTCCGGGGTCCGCTGGACGAAGCCGGTCAGGGTGTCCAGTTCGAACTCGCGCACGCCCCCGGCGGGCAGGTCCGCGCTCGCCGCGACCGTGCGCCAGGTGCCCGCGGCCGGTGACAGCGGGGCCGGTGTGTCAGGGCCGCGGACGAGACGATCGATCCCGATGCCCGCCGCGAGGGACGCCGCGGCGACGCCCGCGGTCCGGACCACTCCTCGGCGTGTGTGCGGCGTGCCGGTCGCTTGTGCGCCGAGCCGGTCCGCGAGCCGGTGGCCGAGGCGGGCGACGAAGTCCGCGTCCGGTACTGCGTCGGCCGCGCCGACGTGCGCGGCGCGTAGCTCGATGGCCGCGCGCATCTGCGCGGCTTGCTCGTCATCCGGCTGGAACGGCTCCGGCGTGCGCCGCCTGATCAGGCTTTCGGCGAAGCGGTCGACGTCGTTCATGCCCGCTCCTCTATCCGGGCCGCGGCCTGCGCGGCGAGCCGCAGCGCCCGGTGCTGGATCACCTTGACGTTGGCCAGGGTGACGCCCAGCTCGTCGGCGGCGTCCTGCAGCGAGTACGACTCCAGGAATCGTAGTTGCAGGACTTTCCGGGCACGTTCGGGCAATTCGGCGAGAATGGCTTTGATCCGCCGGTCCGTGGCCGGACGCGACGAGCCGTTCGGCGTTCCTTGGCCAAGGTCGGGTATTTCCGTCGTTTCGCCGAGCCCGATCGTGGTGATCTCGCGACCGAACAGGCGACGCCAATGTGCGGCGAGCACCGTCCGAGCGGTGGCCAGCAGGTAGGCGCGGACCTCTTCGCTGCGGGCCGTCAGGCGCAACGGTTTCAGCGCAGCGAGGAAGACCTCGCCGGTGAGATCTTCGGCGTCCGCGGGGTTTCCCACTTTGGTCAGCATCAGCCGGTAGATCCAGACGACATTCTCGCGGTAAACGGTTTCCCAGTCCGGTTCGGACTTCCCCTCCATCGGGACTCCACATCCGTAGCTCCGATGGTTCCCGACCATACTCGCCGGGCTCGTCCGCAGTACAGCCACGAGGTGCGGGCGATGTAACCCCGGTACATATCTCTCGTCGAGGGGCCACCTTGATTTCTCCTCCGCGCCCCTGCCGGCGAGCGCGGGGACTGCCCGTTTCATGCGAGGAGCGATCATGAGGAGCAAGCGCAAGGCCGCGACCGCGGTGGCCGCGGCACTGACGCTGGGGGCGACCGCCGCGTTCGCGGGCGGGGCCGGAGCCGTTGCACAGCAAGGGGGCGGTGGGTTCACCGATCGCGGGGACATCCGGCAGCTGCCGCAGCCGCTGAAGGATCGGCTGGCGGTCCTGGCCGGCCGGCCGAGCACCTTCCCGCCGATGACTGCGTTTTCCGAAGCGCCGTCGCCGAGTCAGTTATTCCAGTACTACCTGCTGGACACCAAGAATTTCCAACCCAACGTATTCACCACGACCATTCCGGGGATCAACGACGGCGTCGCACCGACAGCCACCGGGCCGAACCACGACCTGCCCACACTGGGCGGACTACGGGTGGTCGTCGAGCCGAAACCGGGGCTACCGACCGACCCGAACGACCCCGGATCCTTCGTCGACATGTTCACCGACATTTCGGGGTTGTTCGTCATCAACAACGAGTCCGGCTGGTACGAGGGCTGGATGATCCACGACGTGACGGTGCCGGCCGTCGCCGCACCGAGGCCGGACGGGCACGCTGCCTTCGGCACGGTCACCGCCGGCGATGCCGCCGCGCTGGCCAAGATCGGTGACCACCACAACCGGCCGGGCGCGGTGTTCACCACCGATGGCAAGGCGCCGCGAGAACCGTCCGCGAGCGACCACTGGCCGGACCGGGTGTCCAACCTCGTGCCGATCCAGCTGTCGCTGGGCGCCTACAACGCCACGCAGCAAAGCGACATCCACTCCTACTGGGAGCTGAACCAGTACACGAACTGGGTGCCACCCACCTACGAGCTGCCGTTCACCGGCGGGATCCCGGGCACCTTCGAGAAGGGCAAGATCGGCGCGTTGTCGTCGATCGTGCCGGGCTCGGGCCCCGCGGGTGTGAAGAACAAGCCGCAGGTCGACGGGGACAACCCGAACATCCCGCGAGACCCGGACCGGCTCCTCAACACCAGCCCGGACGACCCGGACCGCCCGATGCCGAACAACGACGACCACAAGGAGAAGCGGCTCCGCTTCATCCCGAGCGGGCTGGGCAACGAAGTGATGCTGGACGTCTACCTGCGGCCGGCGTCCTTCGAGCCGTACCAGCACGACCTGACCCAGCGGATCTTCGACGCCTACGCGGCCGAGGTCGCACGGGTCGACGGCAATCATGACGGCATCGTCGATGCCGTCGAGGCGGACCTCGAAGGCACGTCCGACGGCGGCCAGTCGAACGACAGGCTGTTCCTGCCCGCGACCGCGTACAACCGCGTCGCGGTCACCCGGGAGATCAACGACGGACTGCTCTCACCGCGCTTCGCGCCGAGCCAGCGCGCGTGGGTGCTCAGCGGTGACATCGCCCGCGTGAGCCCGTCCTCCCCGGCGTCGATCCCGCAGGACGGCGACAACCGATAGGGCTGGGGGCATGGGGGTGCGCTTGGTGCGGCCGGTTCACAGCCGGCCGCACCAAGCGCGACGAGTGAGGGGTGGAAATGCGAGTCTGGGAAACGAGTGTCAGGATGCGTTCGGAGCGCGGGCGACGGGACTGGGTGGTGGCCTCGAAGATCTGTGGCACCTCGGCCTCGAGCGTATAGCGCTCTGCCGGGAAGTCGTGGATATCGTTGGCGTCGCCGAGCGCGCGACACGACCCCGAGCGTGCGTACACCGTCCACAAGGAACTCATCGACGCGATCCAGATCGGCGATCCCGACAAGATCCGACGGAACGACACACCTGCTCCTCGCGGCGGCCACTCCCCCAGATGAGCTGACCGGCACCGGTCGTCAGGCGGCGCCAAGGAACTCGGCTGGACGCCGACGTCGACCACGGCCGCGCGGGCGAAATAGTGCACGGCGCTGTCTGGCAGGGCAGAGGATCCGAGTCGACCAATGGCGTTCCCGGAAGGGACCAAAGACCGCAGTCGTCACAGGGCCGGCATGAGCACCGTGGAGACATGACGAGTTACGGCATCCGGATCCGCGACGAGCTGCGCGTCCCCACGCGCGAGCTGCGACACGCGATCCCCAGCGTCTACGCCGGATACAAGGAACTGCACGACGCCGCGGTCCGGCACGGTGCGAGCCCGGCAGAGGCGGCCGAAGCCATCGGCGTCACCTTCCTGATGAACGGCGCCCCGGCCTACGCCGCGTTCGTCGAGTTTCACAGCTCTTACGCCGATATGACGGCTCAACCAGGGCGAGCGCTCACCGGCCACCAGCACCTGCGTCCGGAGCACGGCGCCGACGTCGCCGGCAGCCCGGTATGAGCGTGCGCGCCGGAGTCCTCGTCGCCGATGTCGATTCCGGAGGGGAAGCCGCGAGAGAACCCGCGGCGCACCGTCGGAGAGCCATTGGGCGAGCACTCACCCGGAAAATCGACGTCCGGTACCGATGACTGGCCCGGACGAGCCCGCCACCAGCCAAGAGGGGCCGTGGCTGAGCCGCAACGTGACAGTGCTCAGCGGGGTGTCGTTCCTGCAGGACGCCGCCAGCGAACTGCTCTACCCGATCCTGCCGATCTTCCTCACCACCGTGCTCGGCGCGCCTGCCGCCGTGGTCGGCGCGATCGAAGGCATCGCCGACGGGACGGCCGCTCTCAGCAAGGCCGTCGCCGGCCGTGCGGCCGACCGCTGGCGGCGGCCACCACTGATCGCCGCCGGCTACGGGCTCGCCGCCGTGGGCAAGCTGCTCATCGCGCTCGCCACCGTGTGGCCGGTGGTCGCCGTCGCGCGCGTCGTGGACCGGATCGGCAAAGGTGTGCGCGGCGCGCCCCGCGACGCGCTCCTGGTCACCGGCATCGCGCCCGGACAACGGGGCCGGGTGTTCGGCTTCCACCGCACCGCCGACACCGCGGGCGCGGTCATCGGCCCGCTGCTCGGCGTGGCGCTCTACGAACTGCTCGGCCACCAGTTCCGGCCGCTGTTCTGGATCGCCGTCATCCCGGCCGTGGCCAGTGTCCTGCTGGTGCGCGCGGTCACCGACCCGCGCCCCCGGCCGGCCCGGCACGACCGGAGAGTCCGCACGAGCGCCCGGCCGGAGTTGCCCGCCCGGTTCTGGCGCGTGCTGGGCGTGCTGACGGTGTTCAGCCTGGCCAACTTCCCTGACGCACTGCTCCTGCTGCGGCTGCACGACCTGGGCATGCCGACCGCCGGAGTCGTGCTCGCCTACGCCGGCTACAACCTCGCCTACGCCGCCCTGTCCTACCCCGCCGGCCGGCTGGCCGACCGGCTGCCCGCACGCCTGGTCTACGCGCTGGGCCTGGGGTTCTTCGCCGTGGGCTACCTCGGCCTCGCCCTCGGACACAGCCTGCCGGTCGCGATCGCCGTCTTGGTGCTCTACGGCGGCTTCAACGCCTGCACCGACGGTGTCGGCAAAGCCTGGATCTCCAAGATCGTCCCCACCGGCGTGCAGGGCAGCGCCCAAGGCATCTACCAAGGCGCCACCGGCACCGCCGTCCTGCTCGCCGGCATCTGGGCCGGACTCGCCTGGGGCACCGACGGCACCCTGCCGCTGCTGATCTCCGGAGCGACCGGTGCCGCGTTCGCCCTCCTGATGCTGTCGGCCCCCGTGCTCGGCCGGACGCGAGCCAGCCGAGCCTCAATCTGACCCGTCACGCAGCACCCGTGACCGGCGGGAGGAGTGAACCGCCGTACACATGGTCTCGAGCACGCACGGATGCTCCCGCACCGACACGTCAGGAGTGAGTACGGGCGGACTGACACGGTGCTCGAACTAGAGACGTGCCCTGAGCAGGAGCACTGACAGCGAGTATCCCGACCAGCACGTTAACCCATGCTGCGTCCCAATTCATCGGCAACTGCGGTCGCACGCCTCAGTAACCGCGCGACGGCACGCCGTCGGGCAGTTGTCCAAGGAGCACAAAGAACAAGATCAGGCCGAGAATCGCTGTCGTCACCACGATGGTGGCCAGCACCAACGCATGCCTACGGATTGCCACCAACTGCGCTAAGATCTCCAAGTTTATCCTAGTGGCATAGTCGGTCGGACCATCGGCCTCCGATGACTTCTTCAGCCGCTCGGCGAGAGCGACGGAATTAAGATCGGCCCGTGCGTGATAATACGGCCGGGGCTTGATGTCGGCCACGTGATCTCCTCCGGAAATGTGGAGCGCCGGGCAAGCGCGATCATGTATTCGCCGGGCCAGGCACTTGTGTTACAGTGCGTCACCACCCTAGGCTGCAGCGGACGGCGCCACCGCGTTGCCGGCCACACCAAATCTGATGCTGAACGAGGTGCATCAGCAGCACCTCGGCGACGAGCAGCAGCCGGGACTCGGAGACTGGTCCGCCGTCCGAGCCTCCATCGCCGCCAACAGACGCTACGCAACGGCACAGCAACATCACGACGGCGGACCCGCATACGTGACTGCCCTGACGGACGTCGTTACTGCACCGATCGCCGCAGAACGTGCAGAACCGTCGATCTGCCGATCTTGCTCGCTCCTCCACTTCCGGAGAATCCGCCGACGGGTCTGCCCAGGGTCTGCAACGCCGCCAAGATCAGCGCCCACACACCAGCGCGCTGCCAGCGCCGGAACAAGCCATAGACGGTTTGCCAGCAGCCATACACAGGCGGGACGTCACGCCACGGCGAACCGACACGAACCCGCCAGCGGATACCGTCCAGGAGCTGGCGTTTACTCCACAGTGGCGGGCGGCCGGGCTTCTTGCCGACGGGCAACAGCGGTTCCAGGATCGCCCACTGCGCGTCGGTCAGATCGGCTCGCCCCGTCGCCGCTAGGCTAGGCACGAGGTCTCCGGTGTTCTTGATCAGCTTGGTCGTTGATCGGCCTACCGGAGACCTCGTCCATTTGATCCAAGACACGCCGCACCCACAACGCCGGCCAGAAGCCCGCTGGTCAGCACATCGAAACAGGCTCTAGGTGTGATGTCCAGGGACGTTGTCCTGATTTGAGGGCGGTAACCGCCTGTCCTGCTGACAGGTGAAGGCCTCCGGTTGTGAAGTGGAGCTGTCTAGGAACCACATCACCGCCCGGAGGCCTTCGTGTCCCACCCGCGTCGAAGGCGCAGCCGGGATGACCGACCGCTCCTGCCGCAGACCGTCACTGTTCCAGGCACCGCGGCCCCCAGACTGTTTGACGCGGCGCCGATCGCCCCTGGTATCCCGAGCTGCTTCGCGGTGACAACCCTGTACCGGGCGACAATCTCCCAGTCGAGGAGGTGGTGCCGCCGCTCGAAGTATCGAACCAGGGTTCCGGACAGTGCGCCGGACGTTTCGAGGTGATAAGTGGTCATTCCCAAGGCGACAGCAGCCGTGAGGTTGGCCCGTTCGGCGTCGAACCAGTCCAGCGCCTCCGCGCGGCCGGGAAACTCCTCGGGAAGAGGAAGCTCCGGCACCGCCTGCGGGTGCCGGTCGGCAGCGATCGCGATTGCCCGGTAGTGCTCAAGCATGCGTCTCAGCGCGGGACTACGGCGTTCGGGGTGGTCGCGATAGCGGGAGGCAGGCCCAGGTGAGAACGGAACGCCGGTCAGCCGTCTACAATGGACCCGAGTAGTTCCTCGGCCAGCTTGCCGGCCGGGCGGGCCCACTGGTGGCGCAGCTCACCGAACAACGCCGCGGCACGGACTCCAGGCCAGTCCTCCGGCAGGAGCGCGGGCGGGAGGACCGGGTCGCGGCGGATCAGGAGCAGCCATTCCGCGCCCAGCCGGACGCGGCGGGACAAGTCGTCGAGGTCGGCGGAGGCCCCGCCCCTCCAGCGGCGGAGAAACCGAGTGCAACCGTCGGCGATCCCGGCCAGTTCCCAGGCTTCCCCGGCGATGCGCGCGGGGTCGGTCCACAGGAATGATTCGGCGCGGAACACCTCGGCGTGGTCGAGGAGATCGAGTTCGGCCAGCGCCACCGAAACGTCCTGCGCCGACGGCGAAACCCAGAGGCCGCTGCGCAACGCCCCGAAACCGAACCAGCCCAGCCGGGTCCGCAGCGCGTGCCGGTCCGCGCGGCGGCTCTCCGGCACCGAGAACGTCAGCAGCGTCCACCGCCCGTCCCAGTGCCGGTCGACGACCTCGCCCTCGAGCTTGCGCTGCCCGTCGCGCAGCACCTCGGTGCCGTGCGCGGTCAGCCCGATAAACGCCTGGCGGCCACGGCGTTCCGTGCGGAGCAGGCCACGCTGCCCCATTCGGCCGAGCGTCGCCCTGGTCGCGTGTTCGCCGACGCCGAGGCGGCCGAGCACGCCGAGGACACCGCCGGTCGACACGACCGTCCCGCGGTCCAGCACGTGGTCGCCGAACAGGGTGAGCAGCAGCGCCTCGGGCCGCACGACCGGCATTCCCGGCCCCCTCTCGCCGGACCGGAGCACCGGCCGATATTCACCGAAAAAGTGACGATCATCAAATACTCGTCTACCTTTTACCGAAAGTTTCGTCGCAATCAGAGTAACCACAACTCGAATGGTCGGCAAATCATTGACGGTCGTTGTGGAACTGCCTAACGTCGTGGCGGGGAATTCCCAACCGGAGGTCGACGATGACGAGAATCAGGACACTGCTCGGAATGCTCGCCGGCGCCACGCTGATCGCCGCCGCCGCACTGTCGGCGCCATCACCGGCGGCCGCTGCCTCGCTGGTGGAGGTGACCGGCTTCGGCGACAACCCCGGCGGGATGCGGATGCACGTCTACGTGCCGGACTCGCACCCGGCCCACCCCGCGATCGTGGTCGCCATGCACGGGTGCGGCGGCTCGGGCCCCGGCTTCTACTCGGGCAGCGAATTCGCCTCGCTCGCCGACCGGTACGGATTCCTCGTCATCTACCCGAGCGCCCAGCAACAGGCCGGCTTCGGGAACTGCTTCGACACCTGGTCCGACGCGGCCAAGCGGCGCGGCGGCGGCAGCGACCCGGTCTCGATCGTCTCGATGGTCACCTACGCCGAGCAGCACTACGGCGGCGACCCCGGCCGGGTCTTCGCCACCGGATCGTCGTCCGGCGGCATGATGACCAACGAAATGCTCGCGCTCTACCCCGACGTCTTCAAGGCCGGCGCGGCGTTCATGGGCGTGCCGTTCAGCTGTTTCGCGAACGCCGCCGACTACCCACCCGGCAGCAGCAAGTGCACCGGCGGAAGCATGAACCGCACCCCGCAGCAGTGGGGCGACGCGGTCCGGCAGGCCTACCCCGGCTACACCGGTCCCCGCCCGCGGATCCAGCTCTGGCACGGCACCGCCGACACCCTCGTGCCCTATTCCCTGCTGCAGGAGGAGATCGAGCAGTGGACGAATGTGTTCGGGCTGAGCCAGACCCCGACGTCCACCGACACCCCGCAGTCCGGCTGGAACCGCCGCCGCTACGCCGACGCATCCGGCACCGTCCAGGTCGAGGCGTACAGCATCCAGGGAGCCGGCCACAGCCTGCCGGCCACCGGCATGGCCGCGTACGCCATCGCCTTCTTCGGCCTGACCGGTACCACCCCGCCGACCACCACCACACCACCGACCACGACGACCACCACCCCGACGCCGTCGGCGTCGTGCGCGGTCGCGGCCGCGGTGAACGCGTGGAACAGCGGGCTGACCGAGAACCTCACCATCACGAACACCGGCACCGCCCCGGTCGACGGCTGGTCGCTGGTCTTCCCGTTGCCGGACGGCCAGACCATCACCTCCGGCTGGAACGCCACGTACTCGCCATCGTCGGGGGAGGTGACTGCGCGCGCCGCGGCCTACAACGGCACGATCGCGCCGAACGCCTCGGTCACCATCGGCTTCCAGGCCACCCACACCGGGATCACGGCCGCGCCCGCGTCGTTCACCCTCAACGGCACGGCCTGTTCGCGCACCTGACCGGGCGGCGGGCAGCCCCTGCGCACGTCGGAAACCGACCGCCCGATCCCTTATCCGGACAACGTCGTCCTCGACTTCTCCGAGCTGACCGTCGTCGCGGGACAGCGCCCACCGGCAGACGTAAGGGCGGTCGTCCGCCGTCCCGCAAACCGCGGCCAGTCGACCTGCCTCTCACGGCAGGCCGTCCGTCACCGCCAGAATGATCCGGCAACACAGGACCGCCTGAAATCGGCCGGCAGGGAGGTCAGACTGCTCAGTAGGCTCCGGCATCAGCAGAACGATCCACTCGACTGAGCATGGAGGGGTGCACGGTGGTTCAGGAGGAGGCAACGCCGACCACTGTGCCGTGGCGGCCGACCGGTCCGGAGGAGCTGGAACTCATCCGGCAGTCCGGCTGGCACGCTTGGCCACCCCGTCTCCCGGAGCAACCGATCTTCTATCCCGTGCTCAACGAGGAGTACGCGATCAAGATCGCCCGGGAGTGGAACGTGCCGCACCACGGGGTCGGCTACGTCACTCGCTTTCGGGTCGAGTCGGAGTTCCTTCAGCGTTATCCAGTCCAGCAGGCCGGCGGCAAGACCATTCTGGAGTTGTGGGTTCCGGCCGAGGAACTCGACGAGTTCAATGCGCACATGCTCGGCCCGATCGAGGTCGTACACGAGTTTCGGTGAGCCGCCGTAGAGCCACTACCACTCCAGATCGTCGGCCCGGAGAAGAGCTCGTCGACGATCGACCGGATACGGGCGGGCTTCACCGGCCCCAAATCCATAGTCCGTCGCCGGCCACGTGACCGCAACTCGCCGGCGGTCACGACATCGTCATCTCGGGGTGATCCGGCGACGCTCGGTCAAGTAGCCGAGCAGGACACAGCAGCTCGGGATGCATGTACGCCAACGACTGCGAGCCCTTGTAGTAGGAATCGAGTGTCTCCAGCTCGGGGATCTGCGCGTCGTGCTGGCGGGTGATGCGTGTGATCCACTGTTCCGGGGTCAGCTCGGTGAAGTTCAAGTTCACAACTGCCACCTCGTACTCTTCTGGGCATGAACGCGTGGGCGGCAGTGCTTGGCTTCATCGGCGCAGTGCTTGGGAGTTGGGGTGCCCAGCTGATTGCAACCCGCCGAGAGGATCGACGTTGGGAACGTGAACGAGAACGAGAAGATCTCCGCTGGCGGCGAGAGCACGACCGCGAGGAGCGGCGATTACGCCAAGTCGAGGCGCAGCGTCTTCGTGAACAACGTGTGGCGAACTACGGCGATCTACTGACGTTGTTCCAAAAGTGGGACCATGCTTTAGGTGTCAAGGCGAAGGAGATGCTCAGGCCGGGACCTGTCGGCGAATTCAACGGCAGCCCCATTATGGAGCTTGAAAGGGATGGTCAGGCGCTCCTCGGAACCTTGCAGACGCATGGGTCTGACGACATTATCCAAGCAGGCGTGGAGGCGTACTTCGAATTTTGTGATACAAATTCTACTCTGGCACTACTTCACAGTGAGCGACCCAAGGATATGCGGCTCAAAGTGGAGACAAGTATCGAGAGTTCCGCGGGGGCGATGTCGACACTTATCTTGCGAACGAGGGCTGAAATTGAGAAACTGATGAAAGTCGACGACTAGCCCATCACAATCATCTTGCCGGACTTCTTTGGCTTCTGGCCGCGCAACCGCACCCACTGGTCAGCACAAACACGATCTCGGCGAACACCGCCCGATCGTCCACTCAAGACATTCCACCACCTTGCGGACGCGTCTTGCCCAGTGGAATGAGCAGCTCGGCCAGCGCCCACAACTCGTCAGGCACCAGCCGCCGCGACAACCCGACCATCACGCCACGATCTTGCCCGCACCTCCGTCAAGATCCAAGTGAGACACGCTCTTAGGACACATGGCGTCATCATTAACTCATCTTGACATAAAGGTCGACACAAGGAGCCAATCAGCACAAATTATCGCCAAATAGACCACTGCTCCAGCAACGATACCGAGCCAAGATGACTTGCGATATCGAACGATTCTCACGGTGCCGACCCATGCCGTCGCCATGGCGATGATCCAACCGAGGACAGGGAACCAAAACCGACAGCCTGGCCAGCGCTACTGCAGAGGAAAGAGCTGTCATCCGGTCGACACGAGTCACTGCTCATCGCACCAGCCGCACCGAGTCCGAACGCGACGATCCCACCAGCAGTGGCCAGCAGCCAGCAGGCCGCGGCAAACCCCACCGGTCGTGACGACGAGCCGGACGTTGTCAGAAACCTGTCCGACGGGTGCTTGGAGATTCGCTTCGCTTCTCACAAACGGCCTACTTCGTGGTCGGCGCCGACGACGACCCCGCCTGCTTCTTGACCTCCGCCGCCATGTGACAGCCTGTGGTCAGGGCAATGATCGTGTTTTTCGTCGACCCGAATGACAGCTCCGCTCCGAACGAATCGGCTAGATCAAGCTGCAGGTCGTCCGACCGGTCGATCACGAGCTTCGTCTTCGTGAACCCCTGGGCGCCTGCGGCCTGTGAAACGATGCTCTTCGCCTTCTCCCAGTCCGCTGGAGCGATCGCCGTCGGCGAGAACCACGTGTCCAGGTGCCGTTTCTCGGCATCGCCGGGACGCACCTGCGGGTACTCTCGCACGCACTCGGTTCGGCTGGGCGACCCGTCCTGCTTGGCCCACGACACCACGCCCAGCTGCTGCGTCAGGTCACTGCGGAGCTGCTCGCGGAGCGTTTCGTAGCGGCTGATCATCTCTTCGATGCTCGGTCGGCGCATCAGCTCGGCGTACTGGTCTTGGTTTGTCATCGTGTTCTCCGACGTGGGCGCTCCCAGGTACTGTCCGCCGTCGTCGCAGGCCGCGGCGAGCAGCAGGCCCGCGGCCACGAGCGCGGCGAGGGACGTTCGGGTTGGCATGCCTGTCATCTTCCTAACGTGCGGGGATAGCCAGCTGCGGCATCCCCGCGACGACAGCGGCGATGTTGTGCTTGCTGGTCGTGTCGGTTCCGTCCGGCAGTGTCCGGGTGTACTCACTGTGCCCGTATGACGCTGCCAGAGGCATACCGTCGGTACTGGTCGCCGTGCCGGCCGACAACTGGGTCATGCCGTCCATCGCGTACGGCGCGGGGCCGCCGACTCCTGCGGCGCATAGTGGTCAGCAGCCTTAGCCATGTTGCCCGCGTGCGTGTCCAGCCGGGACTCGAATCCTCGCTGCCGATACACCAGAACGTGTTTGACCTCGGCCATCTTCAACGCCGCACGCGAGCCTGGCATCCCCAGGTCACCGGCAGGTACGGCCGCCGCGCACCCGCCGTCGCGCAATCCCTCGGCGACGCGGCCCGCAGCCTGTCCGGTGTGTCGAATCTTGTCGATCACGACTTGGTAACCCGCGCCCACAGTGCCTCCCCTGCATGTAGTGCTACGGTCACCGCACGGGATCGGCGCCGGACGGTTCAACTCGTCCGAAGACTCCGCGAGCTGCCAAAACTCCTGGTCGAGCGGATTTACGCACCATCAGGTGAGTAGATCTACTCACCTGAGCCATCGGGCGCTCATCGTTAGGCGTCGAACTCTCAGCCTGCCGCCGCATACGTGCGACGACGTCCTCGATCCGGTCCACCAAGGCCATCGTGCCCTCCGGCACGGCGCACTCCTCGACAGCCCGACGCAAATCCGACGCTGTCCGTGCCAGGTCAACGGCAACACCCGAGAGCCGAGCAACAACCTCGTCACCTGGCCTTTCACCGCCGGCATTCCCGGCCACGCCACGCGGTCCCCTCCGCGCGGCGTGGCGTCTCGTGCAGACGTCAGCTACGCGGCTGCCGGAATCCCGCGCGCAGTGTCGTACAGCCAGCTCCGGAAGTCCGGTGAGCTGGTGTGGACGGTCGGGGCCTCGCCGGGGTACTGCGCCGCTGCCCGGCTGCACGTACCGACCAGCTGCGGCACGCCGCCCACCGCCTCGACGGCCGGGCCGCCGGAATCACCACCGCCGGGGCCGTCCGTGCCGTGCGGGTTGTCGGTGCAGATCTCCCCGACGGACTGCTGCGCGTCGGCACACCCGGCCGCCGGGAGCACCCGCGTGTTGAGCTGCTGAAGCCGGGTCGGCAGGTTGGAAGTGTCGCCGTCCGGCTGGTCGGAGCCCCAGCCGTCCAGCGTCACCCGGTCACCCGGTCGGGCCGCGTGTCCGGCCCTGGCTACGGCTGCGTGAGTTGACCGCAGATGTTCGTCGGTTATGACCGCACTCGCGGGTCGAATTCATGATCGATGTAGGTGGAAAGTGACCGCGCTCGAGAGTGCCGGGGCAGCTGGTGTCAGCGGTTGATCCAACTGCGCTTGATTTCGGCGGCGAGCCAGTGCCCGCGGATTTCTGCCTCCTCGACGACCGGCACACCGTTGCAGCGTCGGAGCGGGTCGGCTCCGGCGGCTGTCGCGTTCTGGAGCTGTGTTGGCCTACTCGGCGAGAGCAGATTATCCATTCAGGCCTCCGCGACGCCCAGATCCACAAGCTTTCTGTGTTCGGCAAGGTCTTCATTAAATCGGTCACTGCCATGACCGACCACCAGCACTGCGGAATCGAAGATACTTCGCCCAACACGCTTGAGACGTAACCGCATAACTCTCGAAAACGACGACAGGTCAACATCAACGAGGCATTCTTTCCTGACGAGGAACTGCGTTTCAGGGTTACGCCTCACCAAGTCACCTGGCAAGCTGAACAATGCCGCCGACCCGAATTCGGCCTCGGAGATGTCGAGAACCCACTCGCCACTGGCGTAGAACTTCTTTGCCGCATCCAAGAAAGCCTGATACTCGACGTCTGGCAGCTCTCGGCGCATATCGTTGACGATCCAGTCGCCAACCTCGCCCCGTAGAAGCACGCGCCGGAACAGGCAGCCGCGCAGCGTCAATGCTTCATTGCCCGTAACGCAACCGTCAACGACGACGCCCTCGAACCGCACTCCCACGACACTGTTGCCGTAAAATTCACATCCGACAACACTGACATCGACAACTCGAATCGGGTAACTCGGATCAATCCACTAACACAGCTTGCACGAGTGGAACTGGCAGTCACGCAATGCGATCCCGCCAAACATCTCCGGCTCGTGGATCCGCCGCAAGCCTTCAAATTTCCGACCCTCGTAGACCGTCGAATTCATCCCGTCACCACCTTCACCGTCCAGCGTACCCTACGCCCATCGCTCCCCATCGAACAACTCGTACATCTCCGGTATCCCTAAAGCCGGGTACGTCAAAAGGTTATCTTTCGAATCGATATAGTCGCGTTTTAGGTGGTCTTTTTCCGCCTAGGAAGTGCCGGTTGTGACATCGACTACGTGTTCGCCGGCCAGGAAATCCGGTTCCCTCTTCCCGTTCTTGCCGAGGCGCGTGATGTTCTCGCCCGATTCCACTGATCGATCTTGGGAAACTGATCTTTCAATGTACTACGGATACGCAGTGGCGGCGACGTATGCGGGTCACGCCGCCGGATACCAGACAGGCAGCACGCTGACTTATGTATCTGCCCCACTCGAAGAGTTGGCCGCCGCGCTGGCCGCCTTGACGGCTGAGCCCCACCCGCTAGCGGCGTGGGCGCCAAGCGACGCGTGAGCGGGTCGCCGCGAGTCCGGCCTTCAGCCTGCGGCACGCACGCCATCGCCGGACGGCGGCGTCTCCTCCCTGAGACCCGTCGCGGGCAGCCGGTCCAGCCGAGGAACCGTCCGCCGGCCAGCTGCGGACATGATCAGCCGCGTGCAGCAGGAGATCCTGACCCTGCGCCTCGCGGTCGGCTTCTCGGCGCAGGAGACCGCCGATGCGCCCGGGATCTCCGCGGGCAACGTCCGCGCGACGCAGCACCGCGCCCTGACCGGCTGCGCGGCGTGATCCGCGACGACGAGTTCTGACGCGACATACCCGCAAGAGGGTGCACCTCAGGCCACTACTCATGTCCATCGGACCGGACACACCGTCGCTCACTGCCTGCCGACATGCGCTGTCAAGCGCCCAGTCCTCGTGATCACCTGGATCGGTACCTCCAAGTGGAGCAGCGAGGTACCTGCCTTCGCCCATAGCTATGATCCTGCACATGGTGTCACCACTTCGGGGACCCCTCCCGCGTATGGTCGAGTGACCAACCGCTTAGTAGGCTCGCGGGCACGAGCCCGCTTTCTCAACGACGAGGAGGTCCCCCGTGACCGATTCCCCTTCCCGTGTCGCCGTGGTCACCGGTGCCGGCCGCGGCATCGGTGCCGCCGTCGCCGCACGGCTGGCCGATGACGGCTTCGCCGTCGCGCTGCTCGACCTGGACGAGGCCGGCGTCAAGCAGGGCGCCGAGGCGATCGTCGCGAAGGGCGGCAAGGCCGTCGGCGTCGCGCTCGACGTCAGTGACGCCGAGCAGGTCGAGGCGGCCGTCACCCGCGTCGCCGACGAGCTCGGGCCGCCGGTCGTGCTGATCAACAACGCCGGCATCACCCGCGACAACCTGATCTTCAAGATGACCGAGCAGGAGTGGGACTCCGTCCTCGACGTGCACCTCAAGGGCTCCTTCCTGATGACCCGCGCGGTGCAGAAGTACATGACGCAGCAGAAGTACGGCCGGATCGTCAACCTGTCGAGCACGTCGGCGCTGGGCAACCGCGGCCAGGTCAACTACTCCGCCGCGAAGGCCGGCATGCAGGGCTTCACCAAGACCCTCGCCATCGAACTGGGCAAGTTCAACGTCACCGCCAACGCGATCGCGCCGGGCTTCATCGCCACCGACATGACCGCCGCGACGGCCGAGCGCCTCGGCATGGGCTTCGAGGAGTTCAAGGCCGCGGCCGCGACGCAGATCCCCGTGCAGCGCGTCGGCACGCCCGACGACATCGCCCACCTGGCGTCGTTCCTGGTCAGTGAAGGTGCCGGGTTCATCTCCGGCCAGGTCATCTACGCCGCCGGCGGACCGAAGGACTGAGGCCGATGCGCGAGTTCGAGAACCTGGACGCGTTCGCCGCCGCGGTCGGCGAGCACCTCGGGTACAGCGAGTGGCACACGATCACCCAAGACCGGGTGAACAAGTTCGCCGACGCCACCGACGACCACCAGTGGATCCACGTCGACGAGGCGATGGCGGCCGCCGGCCCGTTCGGCGGCACCATCGCCCACGGCTTCCTGACGCTGTCGCTGCTCTCGGCGTTCGGCCCGAAGATCTACAAGGTCAAGGGCATCAAGATGGGCATCAACTACGGCCTCAACAAGGTCCGCTTCCCGCAGCCGGTCAGGGTCGGCTCGAAGGTACGGGCCGGGGCCGAACTGGTGGAGATCACCGACATCCCCGGCGGTAAGCAGGCGGTGTCGAAGTGGACGGTCGAGATCGACGGCGAAGCGAAGCCCGCTTGCGTCGCCGAATGGGTCACGCGGTTCCTGGCGTGACCGGCACCGGGGCGGCACTTTCCCGGGAAAGTGCCGCCCCGGACCCCTCTGTACGTCATACCGACTAGTCGGTATGCTCCCTCGCAGCACGCTTGAGGAGGCTGGATGAACCCGCCAGGACTCGACCTGAGCCGCCTGCGCGCCCACCTGGACGCGCACCGGCCCGGCCTGGTCGCCGGGGAGCTGACCGCCGACGTCGTGGAGGGCGGCCGGTCGAACCTCACCTACGTGGTGGGCGACGGCCGGTCGCGCTGGGTGGTGCGCCGCCCGCCGCTCGGGCACGTGCTGCCGACCGCGCACGACATGACCCGCGAGTTCCGGGTGATCTCGGGCCTGCGCGACACGGCCGTGCCGGTGCCCGACGCACTCCTGCTCTGCGAGGACGCCGACGTCATCGGCGCGCAGTTCTACGTCATGAGCTTCGTCGAGGGCACGCCCTACCGGACCGCGGACGAACTCGCGGAACTCGGCGAAGCACGCACCCGGGCCATCGCCGACGCGCTGGTCGACACGCTCGTCGACCTGCACGCCGTCGACCCGGCCGCCGTCGGGCTCGGGGACTTCGGCCGGCCGGAAGGCTTCCTGGAGCGGCAGCTGCGGCGCTGGAAGAAGCAGCTCGACGCGTCCCGCAGCCGCGACCTGCCGGGCATCGAGGAGCTGCACGACCGGCTCGCCGCGGCGGTCCCCGTGTCCGGGAAGCCGTCGATCATCCACGGCGATTACCGCCTGGACAACGTCCTCGTCGACAAGAACGACAAGATCTCGGCGGTGCTCGACTGGGAGATGTCGACGCTGGGCGACCCGCTGACCGACCTCGCGCTGCTGGTGGCCTACGCCGAGCGCGACAAGGTGTCGCTGCAGTTCGTGTCGAACGCCAGCTCGGCGCCGGGCTACCCGACGACCGACCAGGTCGTGGCGCGCTACGCCGAACGCTCGGGACGCGACGTCTCGCAGCTGAACTGGTACGTCAGCTTCGCGTTCTTCAAGCTGGCCGTGATCCTGGAAGGCATCTACTACCGCTACCAAAAGGGCCAGACGGTCGGGGCGGGCTTCGAAGGCGTCGGAGCCGGCGTCCCGCTGCTCATCTCGCACGGCAACGAGATTCTCAAAGAGGAGAAGTAATGGACTTCGCGTTCGACGAGAAGACCGAGGAGCTGCGCGGGAAGCTCCTCGAGTTCATGGACTCGCACATCTACCCCGCCGAACCGGTCTTCGAACAGCAGCTCGCCGAACGCGACGACCCGTGGGCGATCCCGCCGGTCATGGACGAGCTCAAGGCCGAAGCCCGCAAGCGCGGCCTGTGGAACTTCTTCCTCCCCGGCGACCACGGCGCGGGCCTGACGAACCTGCAGTACGCGCCGCTGGCGGAGATCACCGGCCGCAGCATCCGGCTCGCCCCGACCGCGCTCAACTGCGCCGCCCCGGACACCGGGAACATGGAAGTGCTGGCCATGTTCGGCAACGAGCAGCAGCAGAAGCAGTGGCTCGAGCCGTTGCTGAACGGCGAAATCCGCTCCGCGTTCGCGATGACCGAGCCGGACGTCGCCTCCTCCGACGCCCGCAACATCGAGACGGCCATCCGCCGCGACGGCGACGAGTACGTCGTCAACGGCCGCAAGTGGTACATCTCCGGCGCGATGAACCCCGCGTGCAAGATCTTCATCGTCATGGGCAAGACCGACCCGGACGCCGCGCCGCACAAGCAGCAGAGCATGATCCTGGTCCCCCGCGACACTCCGGGCGTGACGGTCAAGCGCGGCATGAACGTCTTCGGCTACGACGACAGCGACCACGGCGGCCACGCCGAGGTGCTCTTCGAGGACGTCCGCGTGCCGGTGGAGAACCTCATCGCCGGCGAGGGCGACGGCTTCGCGATCGCCCAGGCCCGCCTCGGCCCGGGCCGCATCCACCACTGCATGCGCGCCATCGGGATGGCCGAGCGGGCGCTGGAGCTCATGTGCCGGCGCGCGATCTCGCGCGAAGCGTTCGGCAAGCCGATCGCCCAGCAGGGCGTCGTGCAGGACTGGATCGCCGAGTCGCGCGTGAAGATCGAGCAGCAGCGGCTGCTCGTGCTCAAGACCGCGTGGCTGATGGACACCGTCGGCAACCAGGGCGCGCACACCGAGATCCAGGCGATCAAGATCTCCACCCCGATCACCGTCGAGTGGATCCTCGACAAGGCCGTGCAGGTGCACGGCGCGGGCGGCGTCAGCCAGGACTTCCCCTTGGCGGCGATGTGGGCGGGCAACCGCACGCTGCGCCTGGCCGACGGGCCGGACGAGGTCCACAAGCGCTCACTCGCCCGGCGTGAGCTGAAGAAGTACCTCTCGGAGGGCGCGAAGTGACTGTCACCGCCGAAGACCTGAGCCGCCAGGCGACCGAGTTCCTGGCCGCGCACGACCCCGCGTCGACCGACCGGCTGGAGTTCCTGCGGGCCCGGTTCGACGCCGGCCTCGCCTGGATCCACTTCCCCGCCGGCCTCGGCGGGCAGAACGCGCCCCGCGCGCTGCAGTCCGTCGTGGACGGTGTGTTCGCGGACGCGGGCGCGCCGGACAACAACCCGCGCCGGATCGGCATCGGCCTCGGCATGGCCGCGCCGACCATCCTCGCCTTCGGCACCCCGGAGCAGCGCGAACGCTTCCTGCGTCCACTGTGGACCGGCGAGGAGGTGTGGTGCCAGCTGTTCAGCGAACCGGGCGCCGGGTCCGACCTCGCGGCGCTGGGCACGCGGGCCGTGCGCGACGGCGACGACTGGATCGTCACCGGCCAGAAGGTGTGGACGTCCGGCGCGCACGAGTCGCAGTGGGCGATCCTGGTCACCCGCACCGACCCGGACGTCCCGAAGCACCAGGGCATGACCTACTTCCTCTGCGACATGACCGCGCCGGGTGTCGAGGTGCGGCCGCTGCGCCAGATCACCGGCGAGGCCGAGTTCAACGAGGTCTTCCTGACCGAGGTCCGGATCCCGGACACCCAGCGCCTGGGCGCGGTCGGCGAGGGCTGGAAGGTCGCGCAGACGACGCTGATGAACGAGCGCGTCGCGATCGGCGGGCACGTCCAGCCCCGCGAGGGCGGGCTGATCGGCATCGTCGCGAAGACCTGGCGCGAGCGGCCCGAGCTGCGGACGCCGGAGCTGCGTGACCGGCTGGTGCAGCGCTGGGTCGAGGCGGAGACGCTGCGGCTGGCCGGCACCCGGCTGCGCCAGCAGCTGACGGCGGGCGCGCCCGGGCCGGAGGGCTCGGCCATGAAGGTCGCGTTCTCGGAGCTGAACCAGGCGCTGACCGGCCTGGAGGTCGAGCTGCTCGGCGAAGAGGGCCTCGCCTACGACGACTGGACGTTCCGGCGCCCGGCCATCGTCGACTTCACCGGCCGCGAAGCCGGCTACCGCTACCTGCGCGCGAAGGGGAACTCCATCGAGGGCGGCACCTCGGAGGTCCTGCGCAACATCATCGCCGAGCGCGTGCTGGGGCTGCCCTCGGAGCCGCGCGTCGACAAGGACGTCGCCTGGAAGGACCTTCCCCGATGAGCCAGACACAGCCTGACCTGCTCTATTCGGACGTCGAAGAGGACCTGCGGGCTTCGGTCCGGGACCTGCTCAAGGACAAGGCCGGTGCCGAAGCGCTGCTGGCCCGCGTCGAGACGGCCGAAGGCTACGACCTGAAGCTGTGGCGCACGCTGGCCGACGAGGTCGGCGTGGCCGGGCTGGCGGTGCCCGAGGAGCTGGGCGGGCACGGCGCGTCGGCCCGCGAGGTGGCCGTGGTGGCCGAGGAACTGGGCCGCAGCGTCGCGCCGGTGCCGTTCCTGGGCAGCGTGGTGCTGGCGACGACGGCGCTGCTGCACACCGCGGACCGCGAGTACGTGGGCCGCCTGGCCGCGGGTTCGGCGATCGGTGCGCTGGCCGTCCCGCTGTCCACGGCGCCGGGTGCGGGCTTCCCGTCCTCGGTGACGGCGAACGCGGACGGCACGCTGAGCGGGCGGGTGGGCACGGTCGCCGACGCGTCGGTGGCGGACCTGCTGGTCGTGCCGGCCGCGGGCCCGGACGGGCCGGGGCTGTACGTGGTCGAGGCCGCCGCGGCGACGGTGTCGGAGCTGGTGTCGTTCGACCTGACGCGCCGGGTGGCCGACGTGGTGCTGGACAACGCGCCGGCGGTCCTGGTGGCGTCGGGTCCGGAGGCCGCTTCGGCGCTGGAGGAGGCCCTCCTGTTCGGGGCGGGCATCCTGGCGTCGGAGCAGACCGGCCTCGCCGAGTGGGCGCTCACGGAGACGGTGTCGTACCTGAAGGGCCGGTACCAGTTCGGCCGGCCGGTGGGCGGGTTCCAGTCGCTCAAGCACCGGCTGGCGAACCTGTACACGGACCTGGTGCTCGCCCGCGCGACGGCCCGGAACGCGGCCGACGCGCTGGCCACCGGCACCGACGTGCCGATCGCGGTGGCGGTCGCCCAGGCCCGCAACGCCCCGATCGCGGTGAAGGCCACCGAAGAGGCGATCCAGCTGCACGGCGGGATCGGGATGACGTGGGAGCACCCGGCCCACCTGTACCTGAAGCGCGCGAAGGCGGACGAACTGGCGCTCGGCACCCCGGGACGGCACCGGGCCCGGCTGGCGGACCTGGTGAACCTGCCCGCCTGAGTGGTCTGCCGCGGCCGGTCGTGAGTGGGAAACAGGGTTAGAACACTGTTTCCCGCTCACGACCGCCGAGCCGCCCGTTCGTGAATACTATTCATCTTTCTTCGCATTTTCGCTCGTCTGAGCGAAAATTCTGTGAGCCAGGCCACTCGCGAGGCAAAAGGGTGGCAAAAGTGCCCGCCTTCCCATGGTTCTCCCCACCCATCGCGATCTAGCCTGGGCGCCATGGAATTCGCCGCCGCGCCGACGGATGCCGGCGCGCCCGCCGCGCTGGAAGAATTGACCGTCGCCGTCGGCGGTCACCGGTACAGCGCGCTCGCGGCCGGACCCGAAGCGGGCGAGCTGGTCCTGCTGCTGCACGGCTGGCCCGAATTCGCCGACGCCTGGACCGAGCAGCTGCACGCCCTCGGCGAGGCCGGCTACCGCGCCGTCGCGGTCGACCAGCGTGGCTACGCCCGGGAAGCGCGCCCCGAGGGCGTCGAGCACTACGCGATCGAGCACCTGGTCGGCGACGCCCTCGCCTTCGCCGACAGCCAGGGCGCCGACCGGTTCCACCTGGTCGCGCGCGACTGGGGCGGCATGGTCGCCTGGGCGCTCGCCACCGCGCACCCCGGCCGGCTGCGGTCCTTGACGGTGCTCTCCACCCCGCACCCGTCGGCGCTGCAGCGCGCGGCCGCCACCGACGACGGGCAGTTCCACGACCTCGGCTACATCCGCTTCTTCCGCCGCGGCGTCGGCAAAGCCGAGAAATTCCTCTTACGCGACGAAGCCGCACAATTACGCGCTGTTTACAACCGGCGGATTCCGGTCGAATTCGTCGAACGCGCCGTCGCGCGCCTTTCCGAGCCGGGCGCGCTGACCGCGACGCTGAATTGGTACCGCGGCGCCACGAACGACGGATTCGACGTTCCGGCCGGCCGCATCACCGTGCCGACGCTCTACCTGTGGGGCAGCGAGGACCCGTACCTCGGCCAGAGCGCCGCGGAGCTGACGGTCCACCACATCGACGCGGAGTACCGCTTCCAGATCGTCGAGGGCACGAGCCAGTGGATGGCGATGGAGGTGCCCGACGAGGTGAGCGCCCTCGTGCTGGACCACCTCCGGCGGCACTAGTGGTGCACGGTGCAAGGTGTTCGACGTTCGGGGCGGCGGGAACCTGCGCCAAGAGAGCCCGGCCCGAACAGCCCCGGCCGCGATGCAGTGAATGACCCATTCACCTCGTCCGACGACATGAATGACTCATTCATGTCGTCGGACCAGCCGCCGCGCCGCTGTCAACGAACCTCAGCCGCGCGGCCCGCCGGGCACTGATCGGGTTCACGACCACGCAGTCGACCAGGGCGAGACCCACCACGGCCTCGACGTGGTCGAGATCCAGCGTCCCGGCGATGCGGGCGCCTCCCAGGCGCACCCCGCGGGGGTCCACCGGACCGCGCAGGCCCAGCAGCAGCTCGCGCAGCACCACGGCCCGCACCGGGGCGTCGGTCACGTAAGCGAGGCCGCGACGGCCAGTTCCCGCTCCGCTCCGGTCAGCTTGTCGAGAACAGGGAGCGTCACCCCGTCCCTCAACCAGGTGGGCGGAGCGCGTCCAGGAGCAGGTCCGCGTAGTGGTCGCCGACCTGGCGGGCCGACAGCGTGCCGCCGCGGCGGTACCACGAGCCCAGGTGGTGGACCGACCCGAAGAAGAAGTCGACGACCACGTCGGCCGGCTTGTCCGTGCGGAACTCCCCCGACGCCTGCCCTTCCTCGACCAGGCCGCGGAAGCGCTCGTGGTACTTGCGGCGCTCGGCGCGCACCGCCTTCTGCTTGTCCGGCGACAGCTGGTGCATCGACTGCAGGAAGATCGTGTTGTCGTCGAGGTTGTCGATGCTGGAGACGACGACGTCGGACGCGGCGGCGGCGAGGCGTTCACGCAGCGGGGCGCTCGACGAGGCGACGCTCTCCAGCTGGCGGGTCTGCTCGCGCAGGACGCGGGCGTAGATCTCGTAGAGCAGGTCGTCCTTCGAGCCGAAGTAGTGGTACATCGCGCCCTTGGTGACGCCCGCGGCCTCGACGATCTCCTGGACGGACGTGCGGTCGAAGCCCTTTTTGGCGAACAGCTTCGTGGCGTGCTCCAGCAGCCGGCGCGGCACGGCGGCCTGGTCTTCGCCGGCCGCCTCGCCCGGCTTACGGGTGCTTGCTCGGGTCACGGCAAGTACCCCCTCTCCGAATCAGGACGCACCAGGATAACGGCTCAGTCCCGCCAGGACAGGAACCGCCGCGGGTTGTCGACGAGCATCGTGGTGATGTCCGTTTCGGACACCCCGCGTTCCCGCAGTGCGGGCAGCACGTCCCGCGTGATGTGCAGGTAGTGCCAGTTCGGCGTCAGCACGGGCAGTTGCTCGGCGGGCAGCCAGTCGATGTAGCAGGACGCGTCGTGCGAGAGCACCATGCTGCCCGCGTAGCCGCGCTCGCACATCGCCGCGACGGTGTTCACGCGCTCCTCGAACGGCAGCAGCAGGTCGAGCCCGAACCGGTCCATGCCGAGCAGCGACCCGCGGTCGGCCAGCTCGGTCAGGTAGTCCAGGTCCGTCGAGTCGCCGGAGTGCCCGACCAGCACCCGGCTCAGGTCGACGCCCTCGTCGGCGAAGATCGCCTGCTGCTCCAGCCCGCGCCGCGTGCCGGCGTGCGTGTGGGTCATGATCGGCGCGCCGGTCTCGACGTGCGCCTTCGCGACCGCGCGCAGCACGCGCTCGACGCCGGGCGTCACGCCGGGCTCGTCGGTGGCGCACTTGAGCAGCCCGGCCTTGACGCCGGTGCCCGCGATGCCCTCGCGGAGGTCCCCGACGAACATCCCGACGAGCGGGTCGTCGCCCTGCAGCATCGTGCCGGGCCCGCGGAAGTGCAGGTAGTGCGGCACGTCGTTGTACGTGTAGAGCCCGGTCGCGACGACGATGTTGACCTCGACCTCGGCGGCGACCCGCTGCACGCGCGGGATGTAGCGGCCCAGGCCGATCACCGTCGGGTCGACGATCGTGTCGATACCGGCGTCCTTCAGCTCCTTGAGCCGCCGGATCGCCTCGGGGACGTGCTCGTCCTCCTTGAACCCTTCGTGCTCGGGGTAGTTGGCGACGAACTCGGGGCTGAGCACGAAGAGGTGCTCGTGCATCAGGACCTTGCCCAGCGCTTCCGGCGCGATCGCGCCGCGGACCGTCTCGACCATCAGCCCCTCGCCCGCAGTTCGCGGCGCAGGATCTTGCCGCTGGTGGTCTTCGGCAGCTCGTCGAGGACTTCGATGGTGCGCGGGTACTTGTAGGCGGCGAGCCGTTCCTTGCACCAGGCCACGAGTTCCGCCGGGTCGGCGGTCGCGCCGGGCGCGGGGCTGACGTACGCCTTGACCGTCTCGCCGCGGTACTCGTCGGCGACCCCGACGACGGCGGCTTCGCGCACGGCCGGGTGCGTGTACAGGACGTCTTCGACCTCACGCGGCCAGACCTTGAAGCCGGACGCGTTGATCATGTCCTTCTTGCGGTCGACGACGTAGACCCAGCCGCGCTCGTCCATGAAGCCGATGTCGCCGGTGAGCAGCCGCCCGCCGGGCAGCGCCTCGGCCGTCGCGTCCGGGCGGTTCCAGTAGCCGGAGACGACCATCGGGCCCTCGACGGCGATCTCGCCCGCCTGCCCGAACGGCAGCTCTTCGCCGTTCTCGCCGAGGATCCGGACGATCGTGTCCGGCACCGGCAGGCCGATCGAGATCGTGCCGGACTCCGGGTCGATCGGCGCCTCGAGGGTGCCGGGGACGACGACGCAGCCGGCCGTCGTCTCGGTGAGGCCGTAGCCGTTGTGGATGTAGTGCCCGGTCTTCGCGCGGAAGGCCTCGACGACGGCGGGTGGCAGCGCGGCACCGCCGGAGTAGAGCAGCGCGAACGACGCGAAGTGGTCGCGGCTGAAGGACGGGTGCGCCATCAGCGCCATGTAGGCCGTGGACGGTCCGACCATGTACGACGGCCGGTGTTCCAGGAGGGCGTCGAGCACGACCCCGGCGTCGAAGCGGTAGGCGAGGGCGAGCGTGCCCTCGATGTCGATCGCGGAGCCGACTTCGCAGACCATGCCGGTGATGTGGAACAGCGGCGCGAGCCCGAACAGGGTCGAGCCCGCGGGGAGGCCGCTGAACGAGCCGAGCCCGGCGGCGTTGGTGCCGATGTTGCCGTGGGTGTTGGTGGCGCCCTTCGGGGTACCGCTCGTGCCGGAGGTGTAGCTGATCAGCGCGGTGTCGTCGAGCGCGAAGGCGGGTTCCGGGGGCTTCGGGCCCGGTGTGGCCGCGGCTTCGAGGAGTTCCGTCGCGCCCGGCGTCTCTTCGCGGGTGACCTTGCCGAGCACGCGTTCGTCGTTGCGCGTCTGGAACTCCAGTTCGCTGGTGGTGAGGGTGATGCCGACCCCGGTGGCCGCGGCCGTCTCGCCGATGTAGGCGTTCCAGCCGCGCTGGGAGCAGACGACCGCCTTGACCCCGGCGTCGGTGAAGACGTGGGTGAGCTCGCGCTCGCGGTACATCGGGTTGACCGGCACCACGATCCCGCCGGCCTTCCACGCGCCGAGCAGTGCGATGACGAACTGCGGGATGTTCTGCAGCACCAGGGCGAGCCGGTCGCCGCGCTCGAAGCCGCTCTTCGCGAGGTACCGGGCGACGCCGTCGGAAAGCTCGTCGACCTCGCGGTAGCTCAGCCGTGCGTCGAAGTACGCGATCGCGGCCCGGTCGGGCACGTGGTCCACCGCGCGGCGGAACGACTCGGGCAGCGTCGTCGGCTTCGCCGGTTCCGCGGTCCGCGCCCGTTCGTCGTAGCTCGCGAGCCAGGGCTTCGCGTCGTACCAGCTCATCCAGTGACCTCCCTTGGACACCGACCGGTCGGTATGCCGACGCTAGGAGGCGCAGCGGTCCGCGTCAAGACCCGGCTCCGCCACGGAAATGCAGAACCCACCTTTCACTGCGGAATACGGATGCCGGTTCGAAATGGTTCACCTTCTCTCCTTTCATCGCTTAGCTCTGGACAAATCCCTGGTGGAGCCGCCACGATGGCGTCCGCGGCCGGTTCGGCCGCACCATTCGGAACAACCGCGCGCTGCCCGTGTGGACCCTCTATGTTCACGTTAACTTGGAGTGATTCATGCCTGCTACCGGTGGACGACACCGCCTCTCGAAGCGGACGAAGATCGCGACGGCGGCCCTCGGCCTCGCCATCGCGGCCGGCGCACTGGTCATCGCCACGACCGTCGGTGACCCCGGCGCGGCCAACGCGGCCGGTGCCGCTTCGGGCGGGCAGATCACCTGCCCGGACGTCGCCTCCCAGCTCCCCGCGATTCCCGCTCAGGCCCAGGCGGAGGTGCAACGCAACCTCGGCCTGCTGAACACGCAGATCACCGAGGCGAACAACCGCCTCGTCACCAGCGCCGGCCAGGGCGGCCCGAACTTCGTGCAGAACGCCATCCTGGGGCCGCTCCAGGACAAGCGCACCTCCACGATCGACCGGATCGCCATCGCCATCGGCCGCCAGGGCGAGAAGCCGCAGAACCTCGGCGGGCTCGCCGCGTGCTCGCTGGGCGGGCAGGCGAACACCGGCACCGGCACCGGCGCGGGCACGGTCTCGACCGCTCCGGCTCCAACCAGCACGGGCGGTGGCACCGGGGCCGTCGCCGGGCAGATCACCTGCCCCGACGTCGCGTCGCGGCTGCCCGCCATCCCGGCGTCGGCCCAGGCCGAGGTCCAGCGCAACCTCGACCTGCTGAACACCCAGATCACCGAGGCGAACAACCGCCTCGTCACCAGCGCCGGCGAAGGCGGCCCGAACTTCGTGCAGAACGCGATCCTCGGCCCGCTGGAGGACAAGCGCGTCGCGACGATCAACCGCATCGCCACGGCGATCGGCCGCACCGCCGCCAAACCGCAGGGCCTCGACGCACTCGCCCCCTGCAGCCGCTGACCCCGTCGTGAGTGGTAATTCGGGTTCTAACCCGAATTACCACTCACGACCGGGCTGACAGGGCGCTGATCCGCAGGAAACCCGTGGCGGTCATGGTGATCCGCACCTCGGTCGTGGTGACGGGATCGAACTCGAGCGTCGTCGGGTCGTTCGAGCCGCTCCCCCACGTCACCTTCAGGTTCCGCACCGGCTCCCATCCTCGTGCCGTGCGGCAGGCGACCTCGACCGCGTCCGGCCGGCCGTGCCGGGCGTCCACGACGAAGTTCGCCGTGACCGCGCCGACGCGCCGGGCCGCGGGCCAGATGAGGGAAACCCAGTCCTGCGGCCGCGGCCGGCTCACCGCCGGCAGCGTCGCGGTCGCCGGCTTGACGTAGAAGTTCGACCAGCCGGTGGCCGGGTCGCCGTCCAGCATCGCGGCGGGCAGCGTGTCCGGGGCGCCCGAATAGCTCGCGTCCGCGGCCGGGACGACCGAGGGCCCGGGCCGTTCGACCGCTCGTGCGCCCGGGCCGTTGCGCTGCCCGAGGTTCGTGCCCGGCACGGTGGCCGTTCCCGGCTCGAGGCCCGGCGCGCTGGCCGTGACGGTGATCGGGCCCCGGCCGCCGGTCGCGGCGATGACCGCCACCGCCTGGCCCTTGAACGCCGGAATCGTCGGCTGCTGGTAGCTCTGCGCGAGCTCCTGCCTGCCGTTGTCCACCCCGGCGACCCGCCCCGGCCCGCGGACGCCGAACCGCAGGACCGGCTCGGCCCCGGGCACCAGGACACCGTGCGCATCCACGACCGACGCCGTCACGAACGCCATCGCACCGTCGCCGCGCGGCTCGGCGGTCAGGGTGACCGCGCGCGGCGGCCCGGCCGTGACGAGCCGGTCGCGGGCCACCTCGCGCCCGCCCGACCGGGCGATCGCGGTGAGCGTGCCTGGCTCGAACGGCACGGTCCAGGTCAGGTGCAGCTTGCCGGTGCCGCCGTTCGGGCTGGTGTAGCTGCCGGAGGGGTCGTTCTTGTCGTCGCCGACGGGTTCGGTCGTCTCGAGGTACACCCGTCCGTCCACAGTGGTCTTGCGGTCGAACCGCCGCACGCCGAGCGACCGTCCGTTGAGGACCAGCTCGACGGTGTCCACAGTGGAATACACCCACACGGAGACGGGTTCGCCGGGGCGGTGGGTCGTCCAGTCCATCGGCGTCAGGTGGACCATCGGCGTGGTGGTCCACTGGCTGCGGAAGAGGTGGAAGGCGTCCTTGGGCAGGCCCGCGCTGTCGACCGCGCCGAAGAACGACGTCTTGACGGGGAAGACGTCGTACGGTGTCGGCTCGCCCAGGTAGTCCTGGCCGGCCCAGAGGAACTGGCCCTGGCAGAACTTCCGGTCCCGGTCCTTCTTCAGCGAGTACTCGCCGCTGAAGGTCCACGAGGCCAGGTTGTTGTCGTACGACGACGTCGCCCGCTTGCCCGGCGTGTGGTTCTCCCCCGTGTTGAGCAGGTCCGGGTCCTGGTACACCCCGCGCGTCGAGGTCTCCGACGACGACTCGGACTCGAAGAAGAACTTGTCCGGGTAGGCCGCGTGCAGCCCGTCGATCGACTGCGCGGTGTTGTAGTTGACGCCGAGGCCGTCGAGCTGCCGCAGGATCAGGTCCTGCGGCGAGCCGGGCGCGGGCACGCTGCGGTACCGGTCCGAGCCCATGATCACCGGCCGGGTGGAGTCAATGCCGCGGACCACGGCGATCAGCCCCGCCGCGATCTGCGGGCCGCCGGCCATCGACGCGTCCGGCACCTCGTTGCCGATCGACCACAGCACGACCGCCGGCGAGTTCTTGGCCGCGTGCACCATTTCGGCGGTGTCGCGCGCGCTCCACGCGTCGAAGTCGCGGTGGTAGTCGAACTCGACCTTCCCGGTCCGCCAGCAGTCGAACGCTTCGACCATCATCAGGATCCCGAGCCGTTCGCAGACCGCCACCAGTTCCGGGGCGGGCGGGTTGTGCGCGGTCCGGAGCGCGTTGACGCCCATCGCGAGCATCAGCCGCAGCTGCCGCTCGAGCGCGGCCTGGTCGATCACCGCGCCCAGCGGCCCCTGCGTCGCGTGCAGGTTGACCCCGCGCAGCTTCATCGGCACGCCGTTGAGCGAGAACCCGCGGGCGGGGTGGAACTCGGTGTACCGGAAGCCGAAGTCCGTCGTGGTCGTGTCGAGTGCCCGCCCGGCCACGATGATGTCGGTGCGCAGCCGGTACAAGCGGGGCTGCTCGACGGACCACAGCTGCGGACCCTGGACGCTCTGCGTGGTGACCGCCGTGGCCGTCTGCCCGGCGGCCACGGTCACGGTCGTCCCGCTCTTCGCCGCCACCCGGCCGGCGGGGTCGGTGACCGTCGTGCGCACCTCGGCCGTCACCGGGGCGGCGGAGTCGTTCGCGACGTCCGTGGCCACCCGCACGGTGCCGCGGCCCGCGGCGATGTCGGGGGTGGTGACGAAGGTGCCGTGCCGGGCGACGTGCACCGGCTCGGTGACGACCAGGCGGACGCGCCGGTAGATCCCGCTGCCGGAGTACCAGCGGCTGCTGGGCAGCGGGTTCGTCGCCCGGACCGCGAGGACGTTCGGGGTCCGGCCGTCGGTGTGCAGGCGGCCGGTGAGGTCGAAGGCGAAGCCGGTGTAGGCGTACGGGTGGGTGCCGAGCAGCTCGCCGCCGAGATATACGTGCGCGTCCGAGTAGACGCCGTCGAACTCGACCGAAACGCGCTTGCCGGCGAGCGACGGTGGCAGGGAGAACGTCTTGCGGTACCAGCCGAGGCCGCCGCGGAAGAAGCCGGACCCGCTCTGGGTACCGTGTTCGGTCGGCGGGAGCTCGATGCTCCAGTCGTGGGGGACGTCGACGACCTGCCAGCCCGAGTCGTCGTAGCCGGGGTTCGCGGCGTCGGCGAAGCGGCCGTCCGGGTCGGTGACGCCGTCGGGGTTCGCGAGGGCGAACCGCCAGCCGGTGCCCAGGTCCGTCGCGCGGCCGGTGACGGCCAGGTCCGGCCGGGTCAGGGCATCGGCGGCCCGGGCGGCGGGCGCGAGGGCCGACGTGACCACCGCGGCGCCGACCCCACCCAGGATCAGCCGTCTGCTCGGTTCGGGGGTGGGCGGCATCGGCGAGTCCCTTCCGGCGAGTGCTGTTCGGGCGCGGAACGCACTATTGCACAAGGGTTTCGCGATGGACAAAGGGTTCGACAGTTTCGAACTGGCCATCTTCCAAGCGACCGCTTAGTATGGTCGGCGACCCCCAAGGAGGCCCCATGTCCACTGTGGACGGAGTTCGGTACGCGGCGGACGGCCAGGTCGCCACGCTGACGTTCGACAAGCCGGACCGCAGCAACGCGATGGACGTGCCGATGCAGGCCCGCTACGGCGAGCTGCTGCGCCGGGCGGACGCGGATCCCGACGTGCGGGCGGTGGTGGTCACGGGCGCGGGACGGGCGTTCTGCCCCGGCGCCGACCTGGGGTTGCTCGACGACATCGCGGCCGCTCCCCCGGCGTCCGGCGGCGGGCACGAGAACTTCCGCGACGTCCTGGCCGCGTCTTCGGCGGGCGTCCCGGTGGTGGCGGCGGTCAACGGCGGCTGCGCGGGGCTGGGCTTCGTGATCGCGTGCTCGGCGGACGTCCGGTTCGCGGCGGCGGGCGCGAAGTTCACCACGGCGTTCTCCCGCCGCGGGCTGATCGCGGAGTACGGCATCGCGAAGCTGCTGCCGTCGCTGGTGGGCGAGGGCCGGGCGCGGGACCTGCTGCTGTCGGGGCGGACATTCACCGCGGAGCAGGCGTTCGACTACGGCCTGGTCCAGGAGGTGGTCCCGGCCGGCGAGCTGGCGTTGCGCGCCCACGCGTACGCGATCGAGCTGGCGACGTACAGCGCGCCGAGGTCGATGGCGGTGATGAAGGCGCAGTTCGCGCGGGAGGCTCTGCTGCCCCTGGAGGAAGCCGCCCGCGAGGCGACGGCGTTGATGATCGACTCGTTCGGCCGTCCGGAGCTGGCCGAGGGGCTGGCGAGCTGGAACGAGCGCCGCGAGCCGAAGTTCCCGCCCCACCCGGCAGGCTGACGCGGTGACGGGCACCTTCCTCCCTCGGATGGGAGGAAGGTGCCCTTCAGCCCGCCTAGTGTCGCGCGTCTGAGGTTCGTCGACAGCGGCCCGGCCCTGCGCGCCAAAGCGGCATCGGGTGCATCGGACCCGGATCTGCCGAGGGTCGCGGTGGCTGGTCCGGCGACAGGAATGAGTCATTCATGTCGCCGGACGAGGTGAATGACTCATTCATGTCGTCGCGGGAGGGGGGCTGCACGGGCCCGGGGTCTCGTGGCGCAGGCTCCCGGCACCCCGAACGGCAAACAACCTGCAACGCGCGACACTAGCCGTGGGTCCACTTCTGGGCCGCGCTCTGGTTGCAGTCGTAGATCTGCAGCTGAGTCCCGTCCGTCGTCGTGCTGCCCGGGTCGTCCAGGCACCGGCCCGACTGCGGGTTCACCAGCGATCCCGCCGTGCCCGCCTGCCACGTCTGGGCGCCGGAGCCGTTGCACTGCCACAGCTGGACCTTCGTGCCGTTCGCCGTGCCGCTGTTGCTCACGTCCAGGCAGCCGCCCTGGGCCTGGAACGTGCCGTCCGCTCCCGCGAACCACTTCTGCGCCCCGGTGCTGTTGCACGTGTACAGCTGCACGTGCGTCCCGTTCGCCGTCCCGCTGGTGGCCACGTCCGCACACTTGCCCGCGATGCCCGAGGTCAGCGGACCCAGGTGCGGCAGCGTCCCGTCGTACGACGGTGGCGGGTTCGACGCCGCCCACGCCGTGTTCGGCGACGTCCCCAGGGTGAACGCCAGCGTCCCACCCGACGTGAGCGCCGACGTCGGTGCGTACGCGTTGTTCCAGGAAGCGCCGTTCCAGGAAGCACTCTGGACGTACGGCGCGTTGTCCGCCGCCGCCGGCGCGTTCACCGTCAGCGTGGCTCCGCTCGGGAGCGTCACGACCGCCTGCGTGAACAGCGGGCTGCCCAGCGCGAGGTCCGCCGTCCCCGGCGTCATCGGGTAGAAGCCCAGCGCCGAGAACACGTACCACGCGCTCATCGCGCCGAGGTCGTCGTTGCCGGCCAGGCCGCCCGGCGCGTCGGTCCAGATCTGGTCCTGCACCTGCCGGACGACCTTCTGCGTCTTATAGGGCTGCCCGACGTAGTCGTACTCCCACGGCAGCTCCAGGCTCGGCTCGTTGCCGAGGTCGGCCTGCGTCCCGCCGCTGCCGTGGAACCCGGCCAGCACGCTGTCGAGGTAGCTGACCAGCGACGCGTTGCCGCCACGCGCGGCGGCGAGGCCGGCGACGTTGAACGGCACCATGCCGGTGTACTGCCACGACGTGCCCTCGACGAAGTTCGAGCCGCTCGCGGGGGTGAAGCCGGCGGTCCAGCCGCCGCCCGCGTCCTTGGGCTGCATGAACCCGCTGGCCGGGTTGAAGGTGTTCTTCCAGTTCTGCGCCCGGCCGGCGTAGAACGCCTGGTTCGCGGTGTCCCCCAGCGCCCCGGCGAACGCCGAGAGCGCGAAGTCCGCTGTGTCGTACTCGAGCTGCGTCGAGACCGGGCCGTAGAAGTTGCAGCACTGGTAGGTGCCGTTGGCCGGCAGGTACCCGGGCGCGTTCGTCGCGTTGAGGCCCGGCCGGACGTTGTTGGGCGTGCCCGCTTCCTTCAGCATCGCCTGCAGCGCCGCCGCCGTGTCGAAGTTCCGGGCCCCGAAGGCGTAGTAGCTCGCGAGGATCGCCGTGCCGGGATCACCGACCATCACGTACGTCTCGCCGTTGTTCTGCGACCACTTCGGCAGCGTGCCGCCCTGGGCGTAGTCGGCGATCATCGACTGCGCGATGTCGCTCGTCTGCGCCGGCGCCAGCAACGCCGACAGCTGCGCCTGCGTGCGGTAGATGTCCCAGCCGGAGAAGTTGGCGTAGTGCGCCGAGTGTCCGCTCGCGACGGTGTGCACCTGGTTGTCGAAGCCGATGTACTGGCCGTTGCGGTCGGAGAAGACGTTGGGGTGCAACAGCGAGTGGTACAGCGCGGTGTAGAAGACGCGCTGCTGCGCCGCGGTGCCGCCGGCGACCTGGATCCGGCCGAGCAGCGCGTTCCAGCTGTCGTGCGCGGCCTGCTTGGTCGCGGCGAAGTCGAACGCCGGGATGTCGGCCGCGCGGTTCGCGACCGCGTTGGCCACCGAGACGTAGGAGATGCCGACCTTGGCCTGCACCGTGGGGTTGGTGGTCGTGTCGAACCGGACGTACGCGCTGCCCGGGCCGGCGGCCGGGGCAGCCGCGGCCGCCGAAGCCGCCGCGCCGTGGAGCTTGCCGGGCGAGGCCTTCGGGGTCACCGCGGCCGCGGCGGCGGTGCCGCTGGAGCTGAACGCGCGGTCGAAGACGACGTCGAAGTAGAGCGTGTAGGTGAACCCGGCGCCGCAGAAGTGCCCGGAGGTGACCGAACCGGACACCTCGGTCGGGCTGACCACCGTCCACGTCTGGTTCGACGTGCCGTTCTGGCTGCCGTTCAGCTTGAACTGCAGGTTGGCCTGGGACGTCGACGGGAACGTGAACCGGCCGATCCCCGACCGCAGCGCGGTGGTCAGCTCGGTCGTGACGCCGTTGCCGAGGCCGACCGAGTAGGCCCCGGGGCTCGCGGATTCGGTGCTGTGGCTGAAGGACACGCTCGCGCCGGTGTTCACCGCGCCGACCGTCGGCAGGATCGGGACGTCGCCGTCGGCGCCGCAGCCCGGGCCGGACAGGTGCGTCAGGCTGAACCCGGTGATCGACGAGTCGTTGTACTCGTACCCGCCGCCGTCGGGGCGGCTGGGCGTGTCGGGACTCCACTGGACCATCCCGAACGGGACGTCGGCGCCGGGGAAGTCGTCGGCGGCGTTGGAGGTGCCGATGAAGGGGTTCACCAGCGACGCCGGATCGGTGACCAGCTGCGCCGCCGAGGCGGGTACGGGGATCAGTCCGGCCAGGGCCAGGGCGGTGGCGGCGGAAAGCCGCGTGAGGGTACGCAAGACCATGTCACTTGTCCTTCGCCGTCGAGCACAAGTTCAGCCGATGCGATCCGGAACGGTCCTCGCGCGGTGACACCGTTGTCAACGGTCCGTGGTGATCCTGTCGCGTTCCGGACACGGCCGGGTGAAAGCGATGAGTTTTCCCGGCCCCCGCCGTCAGTACTGAAGTCCGCGAACCGGCCCAAAGGAGACATCGTGGCGAAACTGCTCTACGGCTTCAGCTGCTCGGTCGACGGCTTCATCGCCGGCCCCGGCGGCGACATGTCCTGGCTGACCCCGTACCTCGGCCCGGACCCGGTGGTCGACGAGCTGATCCCCGAGATCGGCTCGCTGCTCGTCGGCCGCCGGACCTACGGGGGCGACGACCCGCACCGGGGCACCGAAGCCGAGGGCAAGGCCTTCGGCGGCGGCTGGGAGGGCCCGCAGTTCGTGCTCACCCACCGGCCGGCGGCGCCCGCGCCCGGGACCACGTTCGTCGACAACCTTGTCGGCGCGGTCGCCGCGGCGAAGAAAGCGGCGGGCGACAAGTACGTCAACGTCCTCGGCGCCGACATCGCCCGCCAGTGCCTCGAAGCGGGTCTGCTCGACGAGATCCTGGCGATGCCGGTGCCGGTGCTGCTCGGGGACGGCGTCCGGATGTTCGACCGCCCCGGGGGCAAACCGGTCGGGCTGGAGCTGCTGCGGCCGAACTGGTACCGCGTGGTCCGCTAAGGCCGCATCCCGAAGGACGGCCGGCCGAGCAGTTTCGGCAAAACGGCGTACGCGTCCGGAACCCAGTCGCACAGCCGCGCGCGGGTTTCGCGCGGGTCGATGACGTCCTCGACCGAGAACCGCTCCGCGGTGCGGAACGGCGAGCGCACGGCGTCCAGGCGGGCGCGGATCTCCTCGATCCGCTCCGCCCGGTCGTCGGCGGCGTCCAGTTCGGCGCGGTACGCGGCTTCGATGCCGCCCTCGACCGGCAGCGAGCCCCAGTCGCCGGACGGCCACGCCCAGCGGCGGACCAGCCGGTGCCGGTTGACCTGGCCGGCGCCGCCGACGCCGAACACGCGCCGGACGATCACCTCGGCCATCGGCACCCGCGCCTGGTAGACCGCGGTCACCGCGCGGGCGCCGTGCCGGATCGCGCCCGCGCGTTCGGCGGCCGCGCCGATCACCATGCCCGCCTGGTCGGTCAGGGACACCAGCGGCAGGTGGAAGGTCTCGCAGAGGTCGACGAACCGCGTCATGACGTCGGCGCCCTCGGGCGTCAGCGTCGCACCGCGGTACGGGTCGGTGGCGAGCACGCCGACCGGGTGCCCGGCCAGCCGCGCCAATCCCGCGTAGGCCGAACCGCCCGAGACGGCGTAGTCGAACACCGAACCTTCGTCGAAGACGCCGTCGAGCAGCGGCCGCAGCCGGTAGGGGTGCCGCCGGTTGCGCGGCACCAGCGACAGCAGCACCTCGGCACGCCGGTCCACCGGGTCCTCGGTGGACGTCACCGGCGGCAGTGTGTCCACGGAGGACGGAAGATAGGACAGGAACTGTTTCAGCACGGCGAAAGCCTCGGCCTCCGACGCCACGATCCGGTCGACCGCGCCGCTGCGCCGGTGGACGTCCGCGCCGCCCAGCTCCTCCTTGGCGAGGTCCTCCCCCGTCGCGTGCTTCACCACCGGCGGCCCGGCGACGAACAGCTGCCCGGCGCCTTCGACCAGGACGTTCAGGTGGGCCATCACCGCCCGCGCCGCACCGAGTCCGGCGACCGGCCCCAGGCAGAGCGCGACCACCGGCACCGTGGAGAGGTTGTCCACCACGAGGTCCCAGCCCGGGTTGACCGGGACGTAGGTGAAGCCGTGCTGCTCCAGCATCTTGACGCTGCCGCCGCCCCCGGTGCCTTCGATCAGCCGCACCATCGGCAGCCGGAGCTCGTGGGCGAGCCGCTCGGCGTAGACCTGCTTCTCCATGATCGCGGCGTCGGCGGCGCCGCCGCGGACGGTGAAGTCGTCGCCGCCGATGGCCACGCGCCGGCCGTCGAGCTTCGCGGTGCCGATGACGAAGTTGGCCGGGGTGAACGCCTCAAGCTCGCCGTCCACATAGGACGCGGTGCCGGCGAGTGCCCCGATCTCGTCGAAGCTTCCGGGGTCGACGAGCGCGGCGATCCGCTCGCGGACCGTCGACCGCCCGGCGGCGTGCTGACGGGCCACCTTCTCCGGCCCGCCCATGCGCTCGGCCAGCTCGCGCCGCCGCGCGATCTCGTCGACCTCCGGCTGCCAGCTCATTCGGCTTCTAGGGCCGCTTCGACCTTGCGCTGCAGCTTGTTCATCCCGCCGAGCCAGCGGTCGGTCTGCGTCGCGCGGGCCGCGTAGTAGTCGGCGACCTCGGGGTGCGGCAGCACCAGGAACCGCTTCTCGTCGATGGCCGCGAACAGCGCGTCGGCCACCTGCTCGGGCTCGATCGCGGACGCGCCCATCAGCAGCTGACCGGCGGTGCCGGTGCTCTCCAGCATCGCGGTGCGCACGCCCTGCGGGCAGATCGCCTGCACGGTGATCCCGCGGTGCCGGTAGGTCGCGGACAGCCACTCGGCGAACGCGAGCGCGCCGTGCTTGGTGACCGAGTAGGGCGCCGAGCCGAGACTGGTCAGCAGGCCGGCGGCGGACACCGTCGCGATGAAGTGACCCTGGCCGCGCTCGAGCCACGCGGGCAGCAGCAGGTTCGCCGCGCGGACGTGGGCCATGACGTTGACGTCCCAGGTGCGCGCCCAGACCTCCTCGGGGCTGTCCGCGCCACCGAAGGGCGCGATGCCCGCGTTGGCGCAGAAGACGTCGATCTCGCCCAGCGTCTCGCGGGCGCTCTCGACCAGCTTCGCGACGCCTTCGGGGCTCGCGACGTCACCCGCGAACGCCGTCCCCTTCACCTCGGCGGCGACTTCGGCGGCCTTGTCGCCGTCGAGGTCGGCGACGAGCACCTGGGCCCCGCCGGCGGCGAAGCGGCGGGCCAGCGCGGCGCCGATGCCCCCGCCGCCCCCGGTGACGACGACGCCGGTCACAGGCCACCGCCCAGGGTCACGCCGCCGTCGAGCACCATCGTCTGGCCGGTGATCCAGCTCGCGTCGTCGGACAGCAGGAACGCGACGGCGCCGGCGATGTCGGCCGGTACGCCGAGGCGCTTCATCGGGTAGGCCGCCGCAACCTCTTCTTCGCGGCCTTCGTAGAGCGCGGTGGCGAACTTGGTCTTGACGACGGCGGGCGCGACCGCGTTGACGCGGATCTTCGGCCCGAGCTCGGCGCCGAGTTCGACGGTCAGCCGGATCAGCGCGGCCTTGCTGACGCCGTACATGCCGATGCCGGGCGAAGCCCCCAGACCGGCGACGGAGGCGACGTTGACGACGGCACCGCCGTGCTCGCCCATCCACGCGTCGCGGGCGCGCTTGGTCCAGCCGAGCGGCGCGAGGACGTTGACGCCGAGGATCTTCGCCGCGGCGGCCGGGTCGATGTCGAGGGTGGGCCCGTAGACGGGGTTGATGCCGGTGTTGTTGACCAGGTAGTCGAGCCGGCCGAAGGTCTCGATCGTCTTCGCGACCGCCTCGTCCTGGTGGTCGGTGTCGTCGGCCTTGCCCGGCACGAACATCGCCACGTCCGGCCCGCCGAGGGAGTTGACGGCCTCTTCGAGGGCCTCGGGCTTGCGCGCGGTGATGCACACCTTGGCCCCGCGCTCGACGAGCGTCTTCGCGATCCCGAGGCCGATGCCCCGGCTGGCCCCGGTGACGATCGCGACGCGATCCTTGAACGAGTTCACGGCAGTGTGTCTCCTTCGCGGTGTGGTGCCCGGCACATGCTAAGCGGTCGGTCAGGTGCCCATTATGCGCGATGCGGCCATCCTCTCAAGCCGACCCGCGTCACACCGGACGCGCGCCGTCCGCGCCAGCGTCGATCTGGTCGAGCATTGAACGAGCACGTACACGAAGAGTAATCACAAGGCGAAGGAATCTCACGACCGATCTCGGCGAAAACCGAGCTGTTTTCGGCAAATCGACTCCCGTACCAGCATTGCCGATCACTCTGTGTATCAGGGGGTGACTCGGCGCGCATGATCATCACGGTAGGTTTCGCGGCGTTCCCGGGGACCCCGACGACGCGGTCCCCGCCTCCCGATCTTCAGCGCGCGCCCCGTGGTGCGTGCTGTTCGCCGTGCCGAAAGGAAGTTGCTTGACCGCCACGACGTTGACACAGGTGCTGCGCGAAACCCACCCCGCCACCGGGACCACCCGGCTGGTCGTCCGGTGGGACCGCGAGACCGGATGGGCGCACCTGGCCATCGCCGTTCCCGGCTCCGGGCCCGTCTGCTTCGCGGGCTTCCACCGGTTCTCCGGGGGAAGCGCCGAAGCCGTCGCCGCCGAGCTCGCCGCCGCGGGGTGCGTGTCCGCTCCCCCGCTCCACCTCGACGACGCGCTCTCGGAAATCGAAGCCGTGCTCCCGGAGGTGACCCCGGATGCGCGTCGATGACCTGCACCTCACCGGGATCGGCAGCGACGTCGGCGCGCTGACCCCGGTCGCCGTGCCCCTCGCGGCCGGCGAGTTCACCGCCGTCGACGCCGACCGCACCGGCCAGCTGTCCACCGCCGTCTCCCCGCTGCCCGGCCCGGAACTGGCCGTCCGCGCCGGCCGGGAAGCGTTGCGGCAGAGCGAACTCACGACGGGCGAGCCGGCGTGGCCGACGCTGTGCCTGCACGCCGGGATCTACCACCCGGGCATCGACTTCTGGCACGCGGCGTCCTACGTCCGCGACCAGCTCGGCCTCGGCGCCGGGCCCGGCCTCACCCTCGAGCTGGGCGCGATGAGCAACAGCCTGGTGGCGAGCCTGGACATCGCGGCGAGTGTCCTGCGCGGCCGCCCGGACCACGACGACGCGCTCATCACCGCCGGCGACCGGTTCGGCGCGCCGGGCTTCCCGCACTGGAGCACCGACACCGGCATCGTCTACGGCGACGCGGGCAGCGCGGTCGTCCTCTCGCGCCGGCCCGGCCTGGCCCGGATCCGCGCGATCGCGTCGTACACCGATCCTTCCCTGGAAGGACTGCAGCGCGGCGACGAACCGTTCCGCACGGCCAGCGTCGCGGCCCACCGGTCCCTGGACATCCGCCGCCGCAAGCGGCAGTGGCTCGGCCGCCACGGCGGTCCGGCGCACGTCGACACCCGCAACGCCGACGCGGTCACGACGGTCGTGAAGACCGCACTGGCCGACGCGGGCCTCGACCTGCCCGGCATCGCGAAGATCTGCGCCCCGCACTACGGCCGCAGGCTGGTGCACACGCAGATCCTGCGCCCGCTCGGCGTGCCCGAACACCGCACGATGACCGAGCTGGGGCTGCGCGTGGGACACCTCGGGGCCAGCGACCAGATCGTGGCGCTCGACCACCTGCTCCGGACCGGCGAGGCGGGCCCGGGCGAGCACGTGCTGCTGCTGGGCATCGGCGTGGGCATGACCTGGACGGCCGTGGTCCTGCAGCTCGGCCCCGCCTGCCGCTGACGACGCGGGCGCCGGTCCGGTTCCCCGGCCGGCGCCCGTGTCCTACCGGGGGGTTAAGCGGTTCGGCGTGCACGCCGAACCGGAAGACGGCCGCTCGTCCCGAGGAGAACCAGCGTGCACCCCAGACACGTTCCGGCGCTGCTGTGCACCCTGCTCGCCCTCGCTCTGCTCGCGACCGCGTCCACTGTGGACGGTTCGTATCGCAAAGCCGGAACCCTGCTCACCACCGGCGGCCTCGGCGGCGCGGCCGCAAGGCCCGCGCGCGCTACTCACTGCCGATCCGCTTCGACGGCACGACGCCCGTACTCGGCTGAGCGGCCGACGTGCAGGCAAGCGCGCACCCCGATCTCGACGCTGGGATCGGGGTGCACGCGAAACCCGGGGAGCCGCCCACTCGGACGGCGCCCCGGGCCGGTCCGGTCTGCTACCGGCTCTTGTTCTCGGTCTTGCCCTTGCCCGCGGCCGCGTGGCCGTTGGTGCCGTTGACCGGCTTGGGAGCCGGCGGCTTCGGGGGCGCGGGCGTCTCCGCGGCCGGCTTGGGGGCCGGCGCCACCGGCTTCGCGGGCGTCGGCGGCACCGCCTGGTCGGCCGGGGTCGCCACCTTGTCGGCCGGCACCGGAGCCTTCTCGTCGTTCTCCGGCTCCGCCAGCGGGTTCGACCGCTTGACCTGCACGACGGCCACGATCGCGGCGGCCACCGCGCCGAGGGCCAGCAGCCACGGCCAGCGGGCCCGCCGGGAGCGGTCCCCGCGCGCCACGCTCTTCGCTTCCTTCAGCGCCACGGCCAGGTCCCGCTTCGCCGTCGCGACGGCCTTGCGCCGCTTGCGGTTCGAGTCGTTCGCCGAACCCGCCACGGTCGCGATCGCCTGCGCCGCCTTGCGGCCGGGGTCACGCATCTTCACCGCGCGGGCCAGCACCTCGTCACGGGCGGCGACCGAGTGCTTGCGCACGTCCCGGCGCGAAGACCGGGTGCTCTTGTCGAAGTCCTTGGTCGCCGAACGGCCGACCTTCGCCAGCTCGTCCGCGCCTTCCGTCAGCTTCCGATCGGTGATCTCCACCGCGCGTGCGGCCGCGGCCGCACCGACTCGCGCCGCCTCCGCGGCGAGATCCCGAACGCCGGCCGCCGCCGTCTTCACCGATCGACCGACCGGAGCATCGCCCTGGCCCATGTGATCACCTCTCACTAGTCCCGCAGGCAGGGGCCTGCTCAGTCTCACCCCTGTGGGCTACCCACCGAACGGCCTTCCGGAACCTCCGACCACCCGTCGGTGTCGGTCAGGCCCGCACGTCGGGCAGGCTCTTGCCGCGCTGGAGGTGCCACGCGCCGCCGGCTTCGTCGTGGTCCGTGGAGCGGCTCAGGTGGGCCCACTTCGCGTCGGTGTCGAGACGGTGCTGCCACGCCTCGCGGCCGAACTCGTAGGCGTCACTGCCCGCCAGCAGGCGCAGCGGCGGCTCGTCGAGGCCCGCGACCGTGAGCACCAGGTCGGCGACCTTCCGCGGGTCGCCGTTCGCGTGCTGCTCGAAGTCGGCCATCGCGCGGGCGGACGCGCCGACCGTCGCCTCGTACGGCTCGCTGATCGGCGGCGTGGCCATCGACGCGCCGGCCCAGTCGGTGCGCATCCCGCCCGGCTCGAGGACCGTGATCCTGATGCCCAGCGGGGCGACCTCGGCGGCGAGCGCCTCGCTGAACCCGCCGACCGCCCACTTCGCCGACTGGTACGCGGTCATCCCGGGGCTGCCGACGCGGCCGCCGACCGACGAGATCTGGATGATCCGCCCGCCGCCCTGCGCGCGCAGCACCGGAACCGCGGCCTTGGTGACGTACACCGTGCCGAGGAAGTTCGTCTCGATCTGCCGGCGGAAGACGTCGAGCGTCGTGTCTTCGAGGGACACCCGGTCGCCCTGGCCGGCGTTGTTGACCACGACGTCGATCCGGCCGAACGCGGCGACACCGGCGGCCACCGCGGCTTCGGCCGCCGAGGCGTCGGTGACGTCGAGCGGCTCGACGTGGACGCGGTCGCCGTAGCGGGCCACGAGGTCGTCCAGGGCCCGCGGGTCCCGGGCGGTCGCGACGACGCGGTGCCCAGCGGCGAGGGCCCGCTCGGCGATCTGCCGGCCGAGCCCGCGCGAGGAACCCGTCACGAAAAACACTGAACTCATCGGAAGCTCCTTTGTTAACGCAACGTCCTTGCGTTAACTCGACCATAGGCCCGCCACCGCGTTAAGTCAAAGCGGTTGCGTTATCGTGGTGCCGTGCACTCAGCCCGCCGGCGCGCCCGCTCCGACCAGGACAAAGAGGTCCGCAAGACCGCCCTGCTGACCGCCGCGCACGAGCTCGCGGTCGAGCGTGGCGTGCGCGAGGTCACCCTCACCGAGGTGACGAACCGGGTGGGCCTGCACCCGTCGGCGCTGCGCCGGTACTTCGAATCCCGCGAGGAACTGCTGCTCGAACTGGCCGAGCAGGGCTGGGCCGACTGGCGCTCGCGGCTGCTGGCGGACCTCGACGACCGCCGGCTCGGCCCGGTCGAGGTCGCCGAGGCCGTCGCCGGGTCCCTGGAGGCACTCCCCCTGTTCTGCGACCTGCAGACGCACGTGGGCCTCAGCCTGGAAGGCGCGGTCCGGCTGGAGCGGGCGCGCCAGTACAAGACCGCGGCGTCGGAGGCGTACGACGCCATGACGGCGGCCCTGGTCGCGACCGGCGCCGGCCTGGACGCCGAGGGGGCCCGCACCCTGCTGACGGCGGCGATGAGCTGCGCGGCGTACCTGTTCCAGCTGTCCCGGCCGTCGCCGACCCTGCGTCAGCTGTACGACGAGGTGCCGAGGTGGGCGCACAGCGCGCTGCGGTTCCGCGAACAGCTGACGACCCTGCTGCGGGCGGTGGCCCTCGGCGTGCAGCGCCCGGCCGAGGAGCCGTGAGGGGTCAGGGGCCGGTCCGTCCTTTGCCCTTCACCGGGCCGTTCCCCCGGGCCTTGCCCTTGGCTTTGCCGCTCTCCTCGGCCGGACCGCGCACCGCGTCCGACGGAACCGGCTGGGGCCGCGGCACCACTGCCACCGCGGGCACCGAGGCCACACCCTCCCGGGACCCCATGAGGACGGTCGAGGCGGGCACGGACGCGGAGACCGACGACGACGGCGCCGGGCCGCTCGGGACGACCGATCCGGCGGCGGGCTCCCCGCCCGCACCGGGCCCCGCGGCATCCGGCCGGGTGAGCAGCACTCCGAGCACCACCGCGGTGACCGCGGTCGCGAGACCGCCGGCCGCGACCAGCTTCCGCCGGCGCGGCTGCTGCGGGACCACCGGCGCGGCCGGCTCCCGCAGCAGCCGCAGGACCTCACCGGCCGTGGGACGCCGCGCGGGGTCCCTCGCGGTCATCCGTTCGAGGACGTGGGTCAGCGGCGCGGGCAGCCCGGCCGGAACCCGGGGATGCCGGTGCAGCCGCGCCGTCGCCGACTCGGCGAGGGTGCCGGGGTATTCGCGCTCCCCGGTCAGGCACTCCAGCAGGATCAGGCCGAGCGCGTGCCGTGCCGGTCACCAGGCCGGTGCCGGTGACGTGGGTCGAATCCAGCTCGTGCGCGATGCCGAAGTCGGAGATGAGCGGGCCGTCGCCGCCGAGGAGGACGTTGGCGGGCTTGAGGTCCCGGTGCACGATCCGCCGGTCGTGGACGTGGGCCAGCGCTTCGGCGAGCTCCGCCGCCAGCTCCTCGACCTGCCCGGCCGGTACCGGCCCGGCGAGCAGACGCTGCGCGAGGTTCTCCCCGGTCACCAGCTGCATCACCAGGTAGGGCCGGTCGCCTTCCGTGCCGCTGTCGTACAGGGCGACCACGCGGGGGTGGTCGATGCTGGCCTGGATGGCCTTCTCCCGCGCCCGGCGCAGCCGCTCCACCGCCACCGCGCCCCGGTCGTACACCTTGACCGCGACGTCCCGGCACAGCCGCTGGTCGAAGGCCTGGTAGACGCGCGCGGTGCCGCCAGTGCCGATCAGGCCGCCGACCTCGTAGCGCCCGGCGATCACCTCCGGCGGGTCGTCGCGGGCCCACCACGGCCGGACACCGGCCACGTCCAGCGAGTACCGGGGGAAGTGGGGGCGCCCTCGCCGGTGTGCTCACCGAACATGGGCGACCCGCCTGTCCGTCGTTCCGGGGAGCACGGTTCCGGGGAGCACGGTGTGCGACCTCCGCAGGCTGAGTGCGAACACCGGCCGCGAGGCTCGGCGCTGGGCTACGGCTGCTGGGCTGAACCGTGGAATGAGCCAGCACCCTACCCGCCGCCCGGCGGTGCCGCCGATGCTGTGCGGATCCCGACAACGCCGTTTCGACCGCGCACCGACGGGTACGGGCCGCCCTGTTCAGCTCGCCAGCACCACCGACCGCGTCAGGTGCGCGGGCCGGTCCGGATCGCGGCCCGCGAGCTCCGCCAGCGCGACCGCCAGCCGCTGGATCGCGACCAGTTCGGCCAGCGGGTCCAGCCCGCCTCGGCGCAGGTGCGCACCGGTGGCCTCGATCCGCGACACCAGGTCGGCGTCGAGCGGGGCCAGGCTCCAGACCGCGCGCCCCGGCGCCGCCACCGCGATCGGGCCGTGGCGGTACTCCATCGCCGAGTACGACTCCGTCCACCACGCCGCGGCCTCGCGGACCTTCAACGCCGCTTCGTTCGCCAAGCCCACCGACCAGTCCGTGCCCAGGAAGGAGATCTGGGACGCCGCCACGAAAGCGTCCAGCGGCTCCGCCAGCGCCCGGGTGACGTCGGCCAGGGCCCGCTCCACCGGCAACCCCAGATGGGCGCGCAGGAGGAGCAGCTGCGTCGTCGGGAACCGGGTCTGCACCACCGAAACCTCGTCGGCGTACGGCAGGCAGACGACGTCGTCGGACGCGCGGGCCGCCGGGGAGCCGGCCACCGCGGTGATCGTCGTGACGCGGGTGCCCGGGCGGACGCGGCCGAGCGCGTCGAGGATCTCGGTCGTCGTGCCGGAGCGGGTCATCGCCAGCACCCGGTCGTAGGGCCGGTCGAGCTTCGCTTCCGACGCCGCGAAGACGTCGGTGACGCCCTGGCCCGCGTCTTCGCGCAGCCGCGCGTAGCTCTGGGCCATGAACAACGACGTCCCGCAGCCGATGACGACCACGCGCTCGCCCGGCGCGGGCAACGCGGGCGCGTGGTCCGGCAGCTCGCGCAGGGCGCGGGCCCAGCACGCGGGCTGGCTCGTGATCTCGTCGAGGGTGTGCGACATGGTTCTCCCGGTTCGAAGGTCAGCGGCCGAGGACGGCGCGCAGGGCGGGCTGGAGGCGGTCGCCGTGCGCGCGGACGAGGTCGTCGCACAGCTCGAAGATCCGCTCGACCGGTAACGCCGCGGCGGTGGCGGGGTCGGTCATCGCGGCGTGCCGGATGTGGCGCGGGTCGTCCTCGACGGCCGCGCGCACGACGAGGTCGTTCACGCTCAGGTACGTCCGGTTGAGCGCGGCGAGCTGCGGCGGCAGCGCGCCGATCCGGGTCGGCCGGACGCCGGTGCCGTCGACCAGGCACGGCACCTCGACCACCCCGCCGGCGGGCAGGTTTTCGATCAGGCCCCGGTTGACGACGTTGCCGTAGACGGTCCGCGGGGTGCCGGTGAGGACACTGTGGACGATCTGCGGGGCGTACTCGCCGGTGCCTTCGACGGGCAGCGGCTCGTCGGCCGCGATCGCGTGCCGGGTCCGGGCGTACTCGGCTTCGTTCTCCGCGACGATGCCGAGGTAGGCCCCGACCGGCAGCCGCAGGCGCTCGATTTCGGAGTCGTGCTTGAGGTACCACGGCACGTACTCGGCGGAGTGCTCGCTGGTCTCCGTCGGGTAGTAGCCGAGCCGCCGCAGCATGTCGAACCGGACGCGCCGCCGCAGCTGCCCGTCGGTCGCGGCCAGCTCCCGCAGCCGCGGGTAGAGGTCGGCGCCCGCGTGCTCGAACCGCAGCACCCAGGCCTGGTGGTTGACACCGGCCGCGACGTAGGTGACCTCGTCGAACGGCACCCCGACGAGCTCGGCGAGGCCGTGCACGGTCCAGTACACCGAGTGGCACAGCCCGACGACCCGGGTCAGCCCGGTGGCCTCGCCCAGGTACTGGACGTTCATCGCCATCGGGTTCGTGTAGTTCAGCAGCCACGCCTCCGGGCAGACCTCGGCGATGTCCGCGCCGAGCGCCTTCAGGAACGGGAACGTCCGCAGCGCGCGGAAGATCCCGCCGATGCCGAGGGTGTCGCCGATGGTCTGGCGCAGGCCGTACCGCGCCGGGACTTCGAAGTCGGTGCGCGTCGCCTCCGCCATCCCGATCTGGACCATGTTCACGACGAAGTCCGCGCCCGACAACGCTTCCCGGCGGTCGGCGTGCGCGGTGAGCACCGGTTTGACGCCGCGGACGGCGGCGATCCGCCGGGCCGCCGCCAGCGCGGTCGCCAGCCGGTCCGGGTCGATGTCGTGCAGGGCGACGTGCACGCCGTCCAGCTCGGGGTAGGCGAACAGATCGGCGAGCAGGCCCTGGGTGAACACGACGCTGCCCGCGCCGACGAAGGTGATCTTGGGGGTCATGCGAGGTCCGATCCGGTGCGTTCGAGGTGGACGAGGACGTCGTCCCACGTGGCCTGGCCGGCCGTGCCGCCAGCGGCGCGGACGGAGAAGCCGCCGCAGACGACGCCGCAGCGCAGGGCCGTCGCGAGCGGCAGCCCGGCCAGGACGGCGGCGAGGAAGCCGGCGTTGAAGCTGTCCCCCGCGCCCACGGTGTCGACGGCGTCCGCCGGGGCGCCGGGGGCGAAGGCGAATTCGCCGTCGCGGCAGCAGAAAGCCCCGTCCCCGCCGTCCTTGACCACGACGGCGGGGCCGCGGGCGGCCAGCACCGCGGCGGCCTGCCGGGCGGAGGCGACCCCGGCCAGCCGGGTGGCCTCCGCGGCGTTGGGGAGCAGGAAGTCCGTCTCCCGCAGCAGGGTGCCGACGTCCCACGTCCCGGCCGGGTCGTCGTTGGTGTCGACGGACGTGGTCGCGCCGTGGCGCCGGGCGGTGTGCAGCAGGGCGGGCAGTCCGGCGGCGAGTTTCGGCAGCAGGAAGTACGACGACGAATGGACGTGGCGGCTCGTGGCCAGCAGCTCGAGCGGGACGTCGTCCGCGGTGGTGGCGGTGAGCGTGCCCGGGGCGGTGACGATCGCCCGGTCGCCGTCGCGGGTGAGCACGGTGGTCAGCGGGGTCGGCAGGTCCGGGTCGGTGTGCAACGCCGTGGTGTCGACGCCGCGTTCTTCCAGGGCGGCGCGGACGAACCGGCCGCCGGCGTCGTCGCCGACGCGGCCCGCGAGGGCGACCTTCAGCCCCAGCCGGGCGGCGCCGGCGGCGGTGATGGCGCCGGAACCGCCGAGGGCGAGCACTCCCCTGGCGGCGAGCTGTTCGCGCTGGCCGAAGGCGAGGTCCGTCCGCAGTGGACCGACGATGACGTCGGGATTGGCGTCGCCGACGACCAAGAGGTCGAATCGGTGCATGATCAGCCCTTGAGCCCGCTGGTGGTGATGGACCGGACGAACGTCTTCTGCGCGCCGAGGAAGGCCAGCAGCACGGGCAGCACGGTGATGACGTTGCCCGCCATCACCGCGGCCCAGTTCGTGTGGTGCTGGCCCTGGAACGTGGTGAGGCCCAGCTGCAGCGTGTAGGTCGTGTCGTGGTTGACCGCGATCAGCGGCCAGGTCAGGTCGTTCCAGGTGCTGAGGAACGTCAGCACGGCCACCGTGCTGAGCGCGGGCCGCGACAGCGGCAGCACGATGGTGAACAGCACGCGCAGCCGCGAGCAGCCGTCGATCCACGCCGCCTCTTCGAGCTCCCGGGGCAGGGAGAGGAAGAACTGGCGCAGCAGGAACACCGCGAACGGCGTCACCAGCGACGGCACGATGAGCGCGCCCAGGCTGTCGATCAGGCCGAGCTTCTTCATCACCAGGAACGTCGGGATCATGGTGAGCTGGAACGGGATCGCCATCGTCGCGACCATCAGCCCGAGCAGCGCCCGTGAGCCGGCGAACCGCATCCGCGCGAACGCGTACCCGCCCAGCGCGCCGAAGAGCAGGTTCGACCCCACCGTCACCGCCGAGACGATCAGCGAGTTCGTGAACCAGCGCAGGAAGAGCGCGTTGTCGAGGACGTAGCGGAATCCCGCGAGGTCCACATGGGACGGCCAGAGCGCCGGCGGGAACCGGTTGATCTCGGCGTTGCTCATCACGGAGCTGAGCAGCAGCCACCCCAGCGGCGCCGCGAACACCAGCGCCAGCGGCACGAGCAGCAGGTGCCACGGGCTGAAGGGCAGCCGGGGCCGGCGCAGCGCGGGCAGCGCGCGGGTCGCGGGTACTTCGAGCCGGGCGGGCCGTGTCGTCATCGGAGGGCCTTCCCGGGCCGGCGCAGCACGCGGAGGACTAGCACGACGACGAGCAGGGCGAGCGCGAGCACGTAGGCCGACGCCGCGCCGTAGCCGGCGGTGAAGTTCTTGAACGCCTGCTCCCAGACGAAGTAGACGATGACGGTGGTGGAGCCGAGCGGGCCGCCCTTGGTCGTCACGTAGACCAGGTCGAACACCTGCAGGGACGTGATGAGCTGCCACAGCACCAGGAACGCCGTCACGGGGGTGATCGCGGGCAGCGTCACGTGCCGGAGCACGCGCCACGTCCCGGCGCCGTCCAGCCGCGCGGCCTCGACCAGGGACGGCGGGACGTCCTGCAGCGCGGCCAGGTACACCACGACGCAGAAGCCGGTGCCGCTCCACAGCGTGATCCCGACCAGCACCAGCAGTGCCTGCGCCGGGTCGGTCAGGAAGCCCTGCGGGGACACGCCGAGGTGGTGCAGCAGCGAGTTGGCCGCGCCGAACTGCGGGTCGAGGATGAAGGAGAACAGCACGCCCTGGGCCGTCGCCGAGAGCACGAACGGGACGAACACGAGCGTCCGGTAGAGGCCGACCAGGCGGATGCGGCGGTTCAGCGCCTGCGCCAGCAGGAACCCGAACAGGATGCTGAGCGGGACGTAGAGCAGCGTGTACAGCACGGTGTTCCCGACCGCCTGGGCGAAGTGCGGGTCCTGGGCGAGGGCGGCGTAGTTGTCGAGCCCGGTCCAGCGACTGGGGGTCACGAGGTCGTCGACCTGGAACGACAGCAGCAGCGACCAGGCCACCGGCACCACGCCGAGGCCGAGGATGATGAGCACGGCGGGCGAGACGTAGGCCCACGCGGCCGCGGTTTCGCGGCGCCGGCGGCGTTGGACCGGGGCGACCGGGGTTTTCGGGGGTTCCGGGTGGCGGAGCCCCCGGCCCGAGGCGGAGCCTCGGCTTGGCACGGTGATGGGCCTCGGCAGTCCGGGCATGGCGGCTCCCTATCGCGGAATGATCAGGGCGGCGTTCGCGGCCGCGGCGCAGTCGCGCAGCGCGTCGGCCGGTGTCGCCTGGCCGAGCAGCACGGCGACGATCGCGGTGCCGACGGCCGCCGACACCTGGGGGTAGGCCGGGTGCACCGGCCGGACGCGGGCGTTCTCCAGCGCGTCGACGAACACCGGCAGGCCCGGCGTCTCGGCGGTTTTCTCCTGCCACGCGGGCAGTTGCTGCGTCCGGCGGCTCAGCGGGAGGCTGCCCGCGCCGTCGTCCCAGCGGACGTCCTGGGCCGGGTCCGCCAGCCAGGACAGGAAGGTGCGCGCCGCCTGGACGCGCTCGTCGCCGTTGTCGAACAGGGTCCAGGTGTCCGGGCCGGAGATGGTCACCGGGCGGCCGCTGAAACTGGGCAGCGGCACGACCGCGTAGTCGATGCCGGCGTCGGTGATGTCGGGCAGCTGCCACGGGCCGGTCGGGACCATGCCGATGCGGCCCGCTTCGAACGCCTGGTACATCTGCTCGCTGCCGGTCTTCGGGTCGAGGTAGACGGCCTTCGCCGCGGCGAGGTCGCGGACGACCTCGAGCGCGCGCACGCCTTGGTCCGCGAACCCGATGCCGCGGCCGTCCGCGCCGATGACGTCGCCGCCGAGGTCCCACACCATCGGCCACAGCCGCCACACCGTGTCCTCGTCGCCGGTGGCGGGCCAGGCGGTGCCGAAGGTGCCGTCGGCCACGTCGGTGAGTTTCCGGGCCGTGCCGACGAAGTCGGCCCAGGTCCAGCCCGCGGCGGGCAGCGGGATCCCGGCCTTGGCGAACAAGTCCTTGTTGCACACCACGGCCAGGGAATCGAGCAGCGCCGGGACCGCGCGGACGCGGCCGTTGACGGTGACCGCCGCCCGGGCGGGCGCCCAGAAGCCGGGGCCCGCGTCGACGAGATCGGTGACGTCGACGACGCTCGGGCTGCGTGCCACGCTGGCCAGGTCCGAGCCGAAGACGTAGGCGATGTCCGGGAACGACCCCGACGCGAGCGCCGCGGTGATCTTCTGGAGCATCGCGTCGGCGAGGACACCGCCGCCCAGGTCGATCCGGATCCCGGGGTGGGTCCGGTGGAAGTCCGCGACGAGCGCGTCGAGGACCTTCTTGCCGGTGTCGGTCTGGCCGTGCCAGACCTCGACGGTGACGGGGCCGCCGCTGCTCCGGGCCGGACCGCAGCCGGCCACGGCCGCGCCGAGAGCCAGCCCGCCGGCGCCGCGCAGGAATCCGCGGCGGTCCATCAGCAGGTCTTGCGGACGTAGCCTGCTTCGCCCTTCGGGAGGACGTCGTGGTCGCGGCGCACGATGCTCAGCGAGCCCCACCGGCTGCAGGCGGTCTTGAGCCCGCCGTCGGTGTACTCGATGACGATCACGTGGTCGCCGAACGCGGGCGTGAACTCGTCGCAGTTCTTCTGCTGGCCGCACTCTTCGGCGATGGCGAAGTCGAGCCCGTTCGCCTGGCGCTGCCCGGACAGCTCGGAGGTGTTCTTCTGGGCGATCGCCAGGCCCTTCTGGTGGGCGTGCGCGGACAGCAGGCGGATGTAGGCCTGGGCGTCGGCGTCGGTCAGAAGTCCTTCGGAGCGGGTGAAACTGTCGTAGTTGTCGGGCTCGATCGCCTGGTACCCCTTGGCGGCGCAGTCGTCGACCCAGGCGTTCACCTTGGCCGCGACGCGGGTCCGCTTGTCCGCGGTGCGGAGGTCGAGCAGGGCCTCGCCCCAGTCCTCGTCGACGACCACCTTGCCACTGCCGTCGCGGAGGAGCAGGTCGTCCCACTCCCCCTCGGCGCCGGGCTGGGCCTGGAAAGCGTTGACGTAGCAGATGTTGTAGAGCCCGGCGGCGGGCTGGGCGGTGTGGTCGCGGCTGACCACCTTGACGTCGCTCGCCGGGGTGTACGCGCCACCGATCTGGTAGTCGAAGCCGGCTTTGACCGGCGGCGGGGTGACGGCGGCGGGGGCCGCCGAGGCCGAACACGCGGTACCACCGAGGACCGCGACCGCCAGGGCGGCGCAGGCGAGGAACTGAACGCGGGAAGAGGGCATCATCGAGCTCCGGATGATGGTGGGCACGACCCCGCCTCGGACCACGAGCACGTCCTGGCGACTCAGTCCGGGCTCGCGGCGGAGGCCGACATACCGGCTGGGCGTACCTCTGACGTCGGGCGTCCGTTCCGACGTGCTCAGCAGTAAAGCGAGCAGCACCGGACATGTCAAGTGCTCGATAGTGCAGGAAGTTCGCCCTTATTGCACAATATTGCGCGCATGGTGCTTCACGGCACGGCGGAGCCCCGGCCGGCGAGCGCCGGGCCGGTCCTGCTCAGCCGGGAGCGCGTTCAGGGCTTGCGGGCCACGGCTCCGGCGATCAGGCGCTGGGCGGTGTTGAGCGGCTGGAGGTTCGGGCCGTCCGACCACCAGTTCGCCAGCAGCACGATCCCCGGGTCCACCAGCTCCAGGCCGGGCAGCAGGTCGCGGATCTCGCTCTCGGTCCGCGCGGTCGCGCCGCCGAGCGACCCCTTGGCGATGGCCTCCTGGAAGGCCGCCATCGTTTCGTGGTCTCCGCCTTCACCCGGGTCGAACAGGTGCGAGAGGGCGACGTAGGACCCTGAGGGCAGCGCGTCGACGTACTCGCGCATGATCTCGGCCGGACGGTTCCGGTCGCCCTTGTGGTGGTGCAGCGTGGCGACGAACATCAGCGCGATCGGCCGCGACCAGTCGAGGTGCTGCCGGACCGTGTCGTGGTCGAGGATCGACTTGGGTTCGAAGATGTCGCCGGCGATGAACCGGGTCCGGTCGTTCTCCTCCAGGAGCGCCCGGCCGTGCGCGACCACGACGGGGTCGTTGTCGACGTAGACGACCTTGGCGAGCCCTTCGGCGCGCTGCACCACCTGGTGGACGTTCTCCGTGGTCGGCAGGCCCGAGCCGCAGTCGAGGTACTGGTCGATCCCCGCTCGTTCGGCGAGGAACCGGCAGACCCGGATCAGGTACCGGCGGTTCTCCAGGGCGAGGTCCGCGACCTCGGGCATCACCCTTTTCAGCCGCTCGAGCTCGTCCCGGTCGACCTGGTAGTGGTCCTTCCCGCCGAGCACGTAGTCGTACATCCGCGCGATGCTGGCCCGGCCCGGATCCACCCCCACCGGCGCGTTCACCCCGGCGGCTCCCGCCTCAGCTGGCACAACCCTCTCCCTGCTCCGCTGTCGAAGATCGCACCCAGGGTAGTCGAATCGCTCGGCTGCGTGAAGGCGACCCGACACGATCGGCGTGCCGCGCAACGAAGGGCGAACCCCCTCGGCGAAGGTGACCGGCGTTGCGGCCGCTTCGGCCTCCCCGGCGAACGACGCGGACAGCTTCGTCCCTCGCTCGGAGCCGATGCGGTGGGTGCGCTGTCGCTCGGCGTCGTCGCGCTCGCCCTGGTCGCCGTTCCCTGGTGGTGGCTGCTCGCCGTGCCGCACTTCGTCCTCGCCGTTGCGGGGTGTGTCGCCCTCCGAGCGATCACCCTTCGGCTGCACCGGGTCGACAGCCTGTCACGATGAAGGGATGAGCTCTCCCGCGTCCGGCCCCGCACTCGTCCCCGAGCTACTGGTCAGCGACATTCTGAACAGCATCGAGTTCTGGTGCGGGATCTGCGGGTTCGATATCGACTACCAGCGGCCCGAAGAGGGCTTCGCCCACGTCTCGCTGGACTCCGCGCACATCATGCTCGAGCAACGCGGCATCGGCCGGAACTGGCTCACCGCGCCGCTGGAGCCACCACTCGGACGCGGAATCAACTTCCAGATCAGTGTCCCGAGCCTCGACCCGATTCTCGCGGCATTGAGCGACGCCGGCCACCCGCTGTTCATGCCACCCGAGACGAAGTGGTACCGCATCGGAGAACTCGGCGAAGCCGGAGTCCGCCAGTTCCTCGTCACCGACCCCGACGGGTACCTCGTCCGCTTCCAAGCATCCCTCGGCCGCCGACCGATTCTTCGATAGGGGCCCGCTCTATGCTGCAGGGCCTACGGGGTGAGCACCCAGCGACCGCGTTGGCCCCCGCCGCGGAATGCTTCGTAAGCCGACGCGGCCTTCTCGAAGTTCACCGTGGCGGCGCGACGCGGCTCCAGCGTGCCGTCCGCGGTCAGGGCGAGCAGCTGCGCGAGCGCCACTCCGTCGGGGGCGACCACGCCGGCGGCGATCCGGATGCCGCGTTCGGCCGCCGGTTCCCGGCCGGGGAAGACGCCGAGGTAGCTTCCGTTGTCCCGCACCGGTTTCAGGGCCGCCTCGCCGAGGAGCGCGGCGTCGAGGACCGCGTCGAAGTCCGGGTGCCCGGGCAGGTTCGTGACGACCCGCTCGACGCCCGCCCGGGTCAGGAACCCGGTGTCGGTCGCCCGGGCCAGCGCGGTGACGGCCCACCCGGCCCGCGCGGCGAGCGCGACCGCGTAGCCGCCGACGCCGCCGGCCGCCCCGGTGACGAGCAGCCGTCCGGCGGGGGCGCCGAGCAGCGCCAGCAGCTGCGCCGCGGTCAGCGAGTTGAGCGGCACGGTGGCCGCGTCGAGCAGGTCCACTCCTGCGGGTACCGGCGCGACGTCCGACGCGGGGACGACGAGGTACTCGGCCGCCGCCCCCGTCGTCGCGTGCGGCGCGTGGGGCAGGTGCAGGGCGGCGACCGGAGTGCCGGCCACCAGGCCCGACACCCCGGGCCCGACCTCGTCGACCACCCCCGCGACGTCGAGACCGAGCCCGATCCCCACCGTCCCGCTGTCGAGGATGTGCAGGTCGGCCGCGTTGACCGCGGAGCCGGCCGTCCGGATCCGGACCTGGCCTTCGGCCGGGCGCGGATCGGGCAGGTCGACGACCTCCGGCCGGCCCGGGCCGGTGAGCATGATCGCGCGCACGCGACGTCCTTCCGTCGGGTATCGTGAGTCCTGCGGAGCACTGCTCCGCCGCTGCTCACACGCTACGGAGCACCGCTCCGCCCGTCAACCCGCAGGAGAGGCCGTGCCGGAAAGCAACCGCGAACTGCTCCTGACCGCGGCGCGGGAAGCCTTCGCGGCCGAAGGCACCCTGGCATCGCTGCGGGACGTCGCCCGGCGCGCGGGCGTCGGGATCGGCACGCTGTACCGGCACTTCCCCACCCGGGAGGCGCTGCTCGAGGCGGTGCTGGACCGCAGGTTCGCCGAGCTGCGCGAACGGGCGGAGGAGCTGCTCGGCGCACCGCCGCAGGAGGCCCTGCTGACCTGGCTGACCGAGGTGGCCGCCGGCGCCCGCACCTACCTGGGCCTCCCCCAGTCGATCATGGCGGCGCTGGCGGACGAGGGCTCCGCGCTGCACGCGTCCTGCATGACGATGCGCGCGGCGGGCGAAACCCTGCTCACGCGCGCCCAGCGGGCCGGTGCCGTCCGCGGTGACCTCACGATCTTCGAGGTGATCTCGCTCGTTCTCGGTGTGGCCTGGGCAGCGCAACAGCCGGGCGGCACCGAGGACCTGCTGCCGCGCCTGCTGTCCACGGCGATGCACGGGATGACGACGCCGGCCCGGAGTCCCGGCTGACGGACACCGGCCAGGCGGCCACGTGCCACGGGAGTCCGATGTGGACGGTCGGCGGGCCGCACCGGAGCGTCCCGGCACCCGCCGGCCCGGACGCGGATGAGCGGCCCCCGCGAATATTCCGGCCGACGGCACCGTCCCAGCAGTTGGCCGTTTCCGCCCGGCGTCCGGAATCCGGCGCACACTGCCGGTAGCGAGCCGAGCGAAGGGACACGGGATGGCGTCAGGAAACGGACCACGGATCGCCGTCGCGCTGGACGGGGCCGGGTGGCACCCGGCCGCGTGGCGCGAACCCGGGGCACGGCCGGGTGAGCTGCTCACCGCCGGCTACTGGACCGGCCTGGTCCGGGAGGCCGAGGCCGCCAAGCTGGACTTCGTCACCTTCGAAGACTCGCTGGCCCTGCAGACCGTGAGCGCCCTCGACCGGCCGGGCGAGCGGACCGACATCGTCCAGGGACGGCTCGACGCGGTGCTGATCGCGGCCCGCGTCGCGCCGCTGACCTCGCACATCGGGCTCGTGCCGACCGCGGTGGTCACCCACACCGAGCCGTTCCACCTGTCGAAGGCCATCGCCACGCTCGACTACGTCAGCACCGGCCGCGCCGGCGTCCGCGTGCAGGTCGCCGGGCGCGCCGCCGAAAACCGGCACTTCGGCCGCCGCGAGCTCGGCGAATTCCGCCTCGAGGACTCGGCCGAGCCGGACCGGCCCAGTCAGCTGAACGACCTCTTCGACGAGGCCGCGGACTACGTCGAGGTGCTGCGCCGGCTGTGGGACAGCTGGGAGGACGACGCCGAGATCCGCGACGTCGCGACCGGCCGGTTCGTCGACCGCGAGAAGCTGCACTACATCGACTTCACCGGCCGGTGGTTCTCGGTCAAGGGCCCGTCGATCACGCCGCGGCCGCCGCAGGGCCAGCCCCTCGTCACGGCGCTCGCCCACGCCGCCGTCCCCTACCGGCTCGCCGCCCGCTCCGCCGACGTCGTCTACGTGACACCGTCCGACCGCGAACAGGCCGCGACGATCGTCACCGAGGTCCGCGCCGAGCAGGAACGGGCCGGCCGCGGCGGCGAGCCGCTGCACGTCTTCGGCGATCTCGTCGTCTTCCTCGGCGAGACCGCGCAAGCCGCCGCCGACCGCAAGGCCCGGCTCGACGAGCTGTCCGGCGCGGAGTACACCTCCGACGCGCACGTCTTCACCGGCACGCCCGCGGGTCTCGCCGACCTGCTGCTCGACTGGCAGACCGGCGGGCTCTCCGGTTTCCGGCTGCGGCCGGGCGCGGTGCCCCACGACCTGACCGCCGTCACCCGGGGCCTGGTGCCCGAACTCCGGGCCCGCGGGGCCTTCCGCTCCGAGTACGAGGCGAGCACCCTGCGCGGGCTGCTCGGTCTCGCCCGGCCCGCCAACCGCTACGCCGCCGTCTGAGGAGGCCTGAGATGTCCCGCAAGCAGATCCACCTCGCGGCGCACTTCCCCGGTGTCAACAACACGACCGTGTGGAGCGACCCCGAGGCCGGCAGCCACATCGAGTTCAGCTCGTTCGTCAAGCTCGCGCAGACCGCCGAGCGCGCGAAGTTCGACTTCTTCTTCCTGGCCGAGGGCCTGCGGTTGCGCGAGCAGGGCGGGCAGATCTACGACCTCGACGTCGTCGGCCGGCCCGACACCTTCACCGTGCTGTCCGCGCTGGCCGCGGTCACCGAGCGGCTCGGCCTGGCCGGCACGATCAACTCGACGTTCAACGAGCCGTTCGAGGTGGCCCGCCAGTTCGCGTCCCTCGACCACCTCTCCGCGGGCCGCGCCGCCTGGAACGTCGTCACGTCGTGGGACGCCTTCACCGGGGAGAACTTCCGCCGCGGCGGGTTCCTCCCCCAGGACCAGCGCTACGAGCGCGCCGAGACGTTCCTGCGCACCGCCTGGGAGCTGTTCGACTCCTGGCGCGGCGACGAGATCGCCGCCGACGCCGGAACCGGGGTGTTCCTGCGCGATCCGGCCGCGGGCGCCTTCGCCCACCACGACGCGCACTTCGCCATCGAGGGCCGGTTCCCGGTGCCGCGCAGCCCCCAGGGCCGGCCGGTGATCATCCAGGCCGGCGACTCCGAGGAGGGGCGGGAGTTCGCCGCGGCGACCGCGGACGCGATCTTCAGCCGCTACGGCACCCTCGAAGCCGGGCAGGCGTTCTACTCCGACGTCAAGGGACGGCTGGCGAAGTACGGCCGCACGCCGGAGCAGCTGGTGATCCTGCCCGCGGCGACGTTCGTACTCGGCGACACCGACGCCGACGCCCACGAGCGCGCGCACGTCGTGCGGCTGCAGCAGGTCAGCGGGCAGACCGCGATCAAGTTCCTCGAACAGGTCTGGAACACCGACCTCGCCGGGCACGACCCGGACGGGCCACTGCCCTCGACCGACCCGGTGGTCGACGGGTCGACGATCGCCCCGGGCCGCGCCAGCGTCCGGATGTACCGCGACCCGCTGGCGACGGCCCGCGAGTGGCGGCAGCTCGCGGAGGCGAAGAACCTCTCCACCCGGGAGCTGATCGTCGAGGTCACCGGCCGCCAGACGTTCATCGGCTCGCCCGCGACCGTGGCCGCCGCGATCGACGACCTGGTCCAGGCCGACGCGAGCGACGGGTTCATCCTCGTCCCGCACGTCACCCCCGGCGGGCTCGACGAGTTCGCCGACACGGTCGTGCCGCTGCTGCAGGAACGCGGCTCGTTCCGGGCCGAGTACACCGGCGAGACGCTGCGCGAGCACCTCGGGCTGGACGCCTGAAGGCCTTCCTCGTCACGCCCGGTCCGCCGTGGCGGCCACCGCGGGACGGTAGAACTCCGCCGCGGCCACGGTTTCCGGCACGCCGAGTTCGCCGGCGACCGCGGTGATGGCAGCCGCGCCGGTGGCGAGGTCGGGCCGGCCGTCGGTGGTGAAATACGGTGCGATGAAAGCGTCGTAGTGGGCGCGGGCCTCGTCCGCGGTGTGGCCGCCCAGGAACGTCCGGATGTGCCGCACGGTGGTGTCCGGATCCTCGTGGATCACCCGCAGGGCGCGGCGGTGGGCGCGGACGACGGCCTGGACCGCCGGGTCGTCCGGCGACACGTGCGTCGGGTCGACCGCCACGCCCACGGTGGGGATCCGGAAGTGGTCGCCGACCCAGGCCAGTACCTGCCAGCCGTTCTCCGCGGCGACCGCCTCCGGGGCCATGGTGCTGCCGACGTAGGCGGCGTCGATCGTGCCGTCGCGCAGCCCGCGCAGGTCCATGCCGTAGTCGCCGGGCGGCCGCACGACGCACCGGACGTCGCGGTCGGGGTCGAGCCCGGCCCGGCGCAGCACGATGCGGGCGAAGCAGCCGGGCGCGGTGTGCGGGGCGTGCACCGCCAGCCGCTTGCCGGCCAGGTCGGCCAGGGACGCACCGGACCGGGCGAGGAACCAGAACAGCGGACGGTCGGTGTTGACGGTCAGCCCGACCCAGGGGATGCCGTCGGTCAGCCGGGACAGCAGCGCGCGGCCGAGCCCGATGGTCGCGCCGCGGCGCAGCCGCTCGATGTCCCAGTCGCAGCCGTCGCGCAGCGCGACGTGCACGTCCTCCTCGGCGTAGAAGTCCTCCTGGTCGGCGATGTGGGCGACGAGTTCCTCGTGCAGGCCCCGGCCGACGTAGGCCAGATCGATGGTGTGCATGACCGTCCTAATCAGTTCTGGGAGTGAGCCATCCGGCAGACTCCTGGTCGGTAGCCGGCCGGCAGGTGAGCACTCGACAGTCCTGGACGCGTGAGTCCTGATGAGAGACCGTGCCCCTGCTGGTTGGCTGGGAGAGTTGATCGCTACTGGGATGTCGTGCCCCGCGTGTTACCGGCGGGAGCACTGTTTGATTAGGTCGCTGATGGTTCTCCCGCCGGCTGCTCAAGGGTGATCGAGATCGGGAGGATCGTTGCGGCTGTTCGTAGGAGACGACTGGGCTGAAGACCATCACGATGTGGAGGTGATGGACGGCTCCGGCCGCAGACTGGTCAAGGCCCGGCTGCCCGAAGGCGTGACGGGGATGACTCGGTTGCACACGATGATCGGTGAGCTGGCCGGAGACGACGCCGATGAGGTCGAGGTGCTGGTCGGTATCGAGACCGACCGAGGACCCTGGGTCGCGGCGCTGGTCGCTGCCGGTTACACGGTGCTGGCGGTCAACCCGTTGCAGGCGGCCAGGTTCCGCGACCGGCTGGGAGTCTCGGGCGCTAAAAGCGACGCCGGCGACGCGCACGTGCTGGCTGACATGGTGCGCACCCACGGCCACGAGTTGCGGCCGGTCGCCGGGGACTCCGCGCGGGCCGAGGCCGTCAAGGTCGTGACCCGTACCCATAAAACCCTGATCTGGGAACGGACTCGCCACACCCAGCGGTTGCGGCACGCGCTGCGGGACTACTTTCCCGCCGCGCTGGTCGCGTTCACCGACCTCGACGCCGCCGACACTCTGGAACTGCTGGCCAAAGCCCCCACCCCGGCTCAGGCCGCCCGGCTGACGATCGCGCAGATCAGCGGCGCGTTGAAGCGGGCGCGCCGCAAGAGCATCGCCGGGAAAGCGGCGGAGATCCAGGCCGCGCTGCGCGCCGAGCACCTCACCCAGCCGGATGTCGTGGCCGCTGCCCACGCCGCCTCGGTCCAGGCGCTGATCGCGGTCCTGACCGTCTTGGACGCTCAGGTCAAGACCTTGCAGGGGCAGGTCGAGGCCTATTTTGGGCAGCACCCGGCCGCTGAGATCATCGCGTCCCAGCCTGGTCTGGGGCCGATCCTCGGCGCCCGGGTGCTCGCAGAGTTCGGCGACGACCCCGACCGCTATGCCACCGCCAAGGCCCGCAAGAACTACGCCGGGACTTCTCCGATCACCCGAGCCTCGGGCAAGAAGAAGGTCGCGCTGGCCCGGTTCGTGCACAACGACCGGCTCATCGACGCCCTGCTGACCCAGGCGTTCAGCGCGCTCAGACGCTCGCCCGGCGCACGCGCCTGCTACGACCGGCACCGAGCCCGCGGCGCCGGCCACAACGCCGCTCTGCGCCAGCTCGCCAACCGCCTCGTCGGGATCCTGCATGGCTGCCTCAAAACCGGCACCCTCTACGACGAGACAACCGCCTGGTCGCATCACCCCGAGAACATCGCTGCTTGACATCTACGCTCCTGGGATGTCTCTCAGTACATCGCCATGCCGCCGTTGACCGCGGCGGTGGTGCCGGTCATGAAGGCGTTGTCCTCACCGGCGTAGAACGCGACCACGTTCGCCACGTCGGCCGGAACGGCCAGCCGGCCCAGCGGGGTGGCGGCCACCTGCCGCCGCTTCTGCTCGTCGTCGAGCACCTGCGAGATCTTGGTCTCGGCCACCGGCCCGGGTTCGACGACGTTGACGGTGATGCCCCGCGGTCCCAGTTCCTGGGCGAGGTAGCGGGCGAACTGGGCGAGCGCGGCCTTGGCCGTGCCCAGCGCGATCATGCCCGCCCGCGGCTGCCGGCTCAGGCCGGTGCCGAGGTAGATCAGCCGGCCCCACCCCTGGTCGGTCATGGCGGGCAGCACGGCCTTCGTGACCACGAACGCCGCGCGGAGCTCGTCGTCGAGCTTGCCGCCCAGTTCGTCCCAGGTCATGTCCTGGAACGGTTTGATCGCGTACGGGGTGAGCGCGTTGTGCACCAGCACGTCGACGCCGCCGCCCCAGGTTTCCCGGACGCGGCCGAGCAGGGCGTCGACCGCCGCCGCGTCGCGCACGTCGGCCCGGACGGCGATGGCCTGGCCGCCCGCGGCCTCGATCCCGGCGACGACCTCCCCGGCCGCCTCGGCGCTGTGCAGGTAGTTGACCACCACCCGCATGCCGCGTTCGGCCAGCAGCCGCGCGGTGGCCGCGCCGATCCCGCTGCTGGATCCGGTCACCACTGCGACCCTGCCGGGTGCCCTGGTCATGACGTGACCTCGCTTTCGCCGCCGGGGCGCAGCGCCCCGTGGAGGATGGTGTCGACGGTCGCGCGGAGCAGATCGGCCGCGGTGCAGCCGAGTTCGCGCGGCAGTGCCGAGTTCAGCAGCCGCTCCACCGCGCCGCGGGTGATCTCGCCGAGCAGTTCGGGAGGCGCGGAGAGCAGTCCGCGCCGGTGCCCGTCGCGGAAGAGGGCGTCGAGGCGCTGGTAGACGACCGCGTCGATGCGCTGTTCCACGTGCCGGCGCAGGACCGCGTCCCCGCGCCCGGTCGCGAGCTGGGCCGCGCCGATCCGGCCGAGCTCACCGCCCGCCGCGATCAGGAACTGCCGTACCTGCTCGCCGAACGGCCGGTCGCGGGTTTCCTCGGCCGCCGCGGCCAAGGTGCGCTCGATCGCCCCGAACTGCCGGTCGAGCACGGCGGTCATCAGGCTGTGCTTGTCGGGGAAGTGCCGGTAGATCGTCTTCTTGGCCATCCCCAGGTCACGAGCCAGCTCGTCCAGGTTGACCCGCCCCGGGCCGGGCGTGAGGAACAGCCGCCCGGCCGCGTCGAGGATCAGCTCGGCGCGACCCTGCTCGGAACCCTGGGAAACTTTTTCCGTTTCCATAGTTTCTATGCTGGCCGGGCACCCTGGCGCTGTCAAGGCGCGACGTCACTCGTGTGGGGACCCCCACTCGGCTGATGTCCCGGCCCCGCGGCGCCGTCGGCGTGCTCGACCGCTCCGGGGTCCGGGCTACGGGCGGCGGTTGATCGAGATGGCGTGGCCGACCTCGTCGATCGGCGTGCTGCCGTCGATCAGCGCCCGGAGCCGGCCGTCCGCCCTGACGGCGGCGGAATCCGACACCACGAGCAGGCCGCGGACCCGCTCGGGCGGCACGGTGAGCGGGTCGCCGGCGTCGATGCCGTAGGCGGACGGCACGCCGCTTCCCTTGTAGACGAGCCAGATCCGCTCGCCCGGGTACCGCTGCCGCAGGCGCTCGGCCAGCCGGCCCAGGTCCTGGCCCCAGTCGACGTTCGAGTCGTGGAGGCGCAGGTGGGTCTCGACCGGCCCGCCGAACGCCTCGTTGGAGTACGGCAGGTAGTACGGGAACGTCCACAGTGAACTGATCGCGGCGAAGCCGGCCAGAGCCGCTGCCGCGACGTACGCCCACCGTCGGCGCGGGGCGACCACGCCGGCCGCCGCGACCGCCAGGAACATCGGCACGAAGACCGCGTACCGGACGCCGAGGTCGCGGTGGCTGGTCATGGCCGCGGCCAGCAGCACGGCCGCGGGAAGGACGACGTACGGCGCAGACCGGCGCAGCCGGGGAACCGCCACCGTCACGACGGCACCGGCCAGCCCGAGTGCCAGCGTGCCCAGCGGCGTCTTCACCAGCAGCGCGGCCGGCAGGTAGTACCACAGCGAACCGAAGTAGTGCCTGCCGAACAGGAAGCCGCCCCACACCTGGTCTTCGAAGCCGAACTGGACGCGAACCCCGTCCCGGTACGGCGCGGGGAACGGCAGCCAGTCCACGAGCGCGCGCAGGCCGTGCACGGCGGGCAGGCCCGAGGGCGGATCCCAGCGCAGCCGCGGATCCACGGCGAGGTAGGAGATCCACACCACGGCGACAGCGGTCAGCGCCACCGCCGCGAGCGCCGGGAGGGGCCTGAGGAGCCAGGACGTCCGGCTCGCGCCGGGGTCGCCCGTGCGGCGGGCCTGCCGGACGGACAGCACGACGAGCAGCAGCACCACCGGAACCGCGGCCAGCGCGCTCATCTTCGTGGCGAGCGCCGCCCCGAGGGCGAGTCCCGACAGCGGGAGGTGGAGGACGGGACGGCGCCGGGCCCGCCACAGCAGCCAGACCGACGTCAGCACGAAGCCGGCCACCGGCACGTCGAGCGTGGCCAGTGCTCCGTTCGCGATGACGTCCGGGGAGAACGCGTACAGGGCGAGCGCCACCAGCCCGCCGGCCGGGCCGGTCAGCTCACGCGCGAACAGGAAGACGACCAGGCCGAACAGCAGCGTCAGCACGATCACCGGCAGCCGCGCCAGGAGCAGCAGCCGGGCCGGGTCGTGGCCCGACTCGTACAGCACGTGCCGGCCGAGCTGCGACTGGTCGCCGGCGAAGGCCGGGTCGAGGTGGACATCGGCGAAGGCCAGTCCGGTCGCGATGATCAGCTTGCCCAGCGGGGGGTGCTCCGGGTTGTACCGCAGGCTGTGCTGCTCCAGGTAGACGACCGCCGTTCCCACGTAGACGGGCTCGTCGATCGTCGGACTCTGTTCCACGGCCGTCGTGATCATCGCGACGGCCAGCTCGGCCAGGAGCGCGACCACGACGAGCACGAACGCCCACCGCCGATACCGCCCCGGCCACCCGGACCGCCCGGGGGAAGCCCGCCTGCCGCCGGCAGGTCTTCCGGGATCGCCTCGCCCGGAGGCCGGCTCGTGAGGGACGACACCCCGGGCCCTTCCTGATCAGTCCACATCGGACAGTGCGGGTCACCGATACCGCTCCGCACCGGCTTTTGTCCCCCGAGCGAGCTACCGGAGCTGCTCACTCCGGGGTGACTTCCGCACCGCCTCGTTCCCGATAGCTTCGGCGCCGCCAACACGGCCGACGGACCGAACCGGCCCGCCGGCGTTGCGATCGGAGGGCGAACACATGACCAAGGTACGCAGGTCCGGGGCACGGGGCCACCGGGTGGCCACGGCATTGGCGGTCACCGCACTGACCGTGCTCGGCGTGGCCGCCTGCGACAGCGCGGACGACGAAGACCCCGCATCGAGCGCGCCGCCGCCCGCGGCCCTCGCGTGGGGACCGTGCCCGGCACCGGCGCCGGGAACGACCCGGGATCCCCGGCTCACCTGCGCGAAGGTGCGGGTCCCGCTCGACTACGGCCACTCCGGCGGCACGTCGATCGAGGTCACCGTCTCCCGGCTGGCCGCCGCCGACGCCACGAAGCGCCACGGCGTCCTGGTGCTGAACCCGGGCGGCCCGGCGCTGCCGGGTCTCGACACACCCGGTGCGATGGCGCCGTCGCTGCCGAAGTCCGTCCTGGACGGCTACGACCTGATCGGCTTCGACCCGCGCGGTGTCGGGACCAGCACCCCGCAGAGCTGCGGCCTCGAAAACCCCGGTGTCGCCGGTCTCTTCCCCTACCCCGCCGCCGACGGCTCGATCGACGCGAACGTCCGGGCCGCCCGCGCCACGGCCGGGAAGTGTGCCGCCAAGACCGGGGAGAACCTGCGGTACTTCACCACCGCCAACACCGCCCGCGACCTCGACCGCGTCCGCCAAGCACTCGGCGAAGCGAAGATCTCCTACTGGGGCCAGTCCTACGGCACCTACCTCGGGACCGTCTACAGCACGCTGTTCCCGGACCGGACCGACCGGATGATCCTGGAAGGCAACGTCGATCCCGCCCACGTGTGGGCCGGAGAGGCGGAGAGCTGGGGCAAGGGCATGGCCGACCGGTTCCCCGACGCGGCCGCCGTCGCCGCCGGGCAGAACGGCGTCCTCGGGCTCGGCGCCACCCCCGCCGACGTCACCCGGACCTACCTCGCGCTCGCCGACCGGCTCGACCACCAGCCGGCACCGGTGCCGGGCACGCCGCAATCGTTGAGCGGGGCGATGCTGCGCGCTGTCACCTACGCGCTGCTGATCCACAACGACACCCTGCCGGTGCTCGCGCAGGTCTGGAAGGCCGCGGCCGATCTGGCCGGCGGTCACCTCACCGAGGCCGACGGCAAGGTGCTGCAGCAGGTGTTCGCCGACACCGCGGCCGCCCCGGGCGTGCCCGCGGACAACCAGGCGACCCTGTTCCTGGCCCTCACCTGCGGTGACGCCGAGTGGTCCCACGACGTCGGCGACTACGCCCGGCGCACCGCCGCCGACCGGAAGGCGTGGCCCCTGACCGCGGGCATGCCGGCGAACATCTGGCCGTGCGCGTTCTGGCCGCAGCCGGTCGAGAAGCCGGTCACCGTGACCGGCGAAGGCGCGCGGAACACGCTGATCCTGCAGAACCGCCGCGACCACGCCACTCCCTGGGAGTCCGGCCTGGGACTGCGCCGCGAACTGGGGAACCGCGCCGCCTTCGTCGGGGTGGACAACGGCGGGCACTACGTCTACCACGAAGGCTCGGCCTGCGCCGACAACGCGACCGTGGCCTTCCTCGACAGCGGGCGGCTGCCGGACCGGGATCTCGACTGCACCGACGTCACGCGGCAGTGACCGCCCCGGCCCGGAAGTCGTGACGGGCACCCTGATGGTCGTAAGGGCCATCAGGGTGCCCTTCAGGACGTCCGGGGCACCCGCGCAGGGCCCGCCCTCGCTAGGCTCCCGGCCATGCCGACGCTGGGACGTCTCCGGAACCGATGGGCGGCGGTCACCCCGCGGGCCCGGGACCGGGCACTCGCCGCGGCCGTCACGGCCGCGACGTTCGTGCCGGGACTCGACATGCTCGGCGCCCAGTTCGGTGACCTGCCGAGGCACGACGGCGGTTTCCTCGCCGTCGTGCTGGTGCTCGGGCAGACGCTCCCGCTGGCGGTGCGCAGCCGGTGGCCCGCCGCGACCCTCGCGATCACCGCGACCTGTTTCGGGGCGCACGAAATACTCGCGTATTCCCCCTCGATCGGCAGTCTGGCGCTGTACTTCGCGCTCTATTCCGCCGGGGCGCGCGAGGAGCGGTTCCGCCGGGCACTGCCCGCGGCGGCGTCGGCGGGGTACGTCGTCTTCGCGGTCCTGGTCACCTGGCGCGGATCACCGTCGAGCTGGCTCACCTTCGGCGTCTACTACGCGGTGCTGGTCCTGTTCTGGGCGCTGGGCGCCTTGGTGCGGCAGCGGCGGCGGGACGAGGCCGAACGGCGGCGGCTCACCGCCCGGGCCGCGGCGGCCGACGAGCGCGCGCGGCTCGCCCGCGAGCTGCACGACGTCGTCACCCACCACGTGACGGCGATGGTGGTCCAGGCCGACGCGGCGCGCTTCCTCCCGTCCGAACGCTTTCCCGAAGTGTTCGCCACCATCACCGGCTCGGGGCGCGACGCCCTCACCGAACTGCGGTTCCTGCTCGGCGTCCTCGAAGCGACCGGCGCGCGCACGCCGGGCCTGAGCGCGCTGCGCGGCCTCGTCGAGCAGCCGGGCCGGGTGGTCGAGCTGGTCGAGTCGGGAGAACGCACGGCGTTGCCGGCGGAAACCGAGCTCACCGCGTACCGGATCGTGCAGGAAGCACTGACCAACGCGGCCAAGTACGCCGCCGGCCGACCGGCGAAAGTGCACGTCGGCTACGGCGTGGACGTCCTCGAAATCGAGGTGACCACCCAGGGCCCGGCGACCGAGGCCGGCGCGCTCGGCTCCGGCGGACGCGGGCTGGCCGGGCTGCGCGACCGCGTCGACGCCCTCGGCGGCCGGTTCACCGCCGGGCCGTCGGACGACGGATTCCGCGTCAGCGCCCGGTTTCCGACGGCCGAATTCGCCGCGGCCGGGACTTCCGTGAGGAGCGGCAGATGACCGACGCCCCGATCCGCGTGCTGATCTGCGAGGACCAGGAGCTCATCCGCGCGGGGTACGTGGCCGTGCTCGGCGCCCAGCCGGACGTCGAGGTGGTGGGGCAGGCGGTGAACGGCCGCGACGCCCTCGCCGAGATCGGCCGGCTGCGCCCGGACGTCGTGGTGATGGACATCCAGATGCCGCTGCTGGACGGGATCGAGGTGACCCGCCGGGTCGCCGGCCCCGACGCGGCGACCCCGGCGAAGGTCCTGGTCGTCACGACGTTCAACGTCGACCAGTACGTCTACGACGCGTTGCGGGCCGGGGCGAGCGGGTTCCTGCTCAAGGACGCGCCCCTGGACGAGCTCGCCGAGGGGGTGCGCACGGTCGCGCGCGGCGACTCGCTGCTCTCCCCCGCGGTGACCCGGACGCTGATCGGCCGCTACGCCGACCGGATCCGGCCCGTGACGCCCGCCGGAGGACCGCTGGACCGGCTCGCGCGACGGGAGCTGGAGGTGCTGAAGCTGATCGCCGGCGGCCTGTCGAACGCCGAGATCGCGGCCGAGCTGGTGCTGAGCGTGGAGACGGTGAAGACGTACGTCTCGCGGATCCTCACCAAGCTCGACCTGCGGGACCGGGTCCAGGCCGTGGTGCTGGCCTACCGGACCGGGCTCGTCAGCGCCGCGGGATGAGCTTCGCGCGGCGCAGCAGCAGGGCCGACACCACCCCGCAGCACAGCAACGCGAACAGGCCGGCCTCCGGGCCGAACGAGCCGCCGGTGAGCGCGTCCGGTCCGGAAAGGACGGTGCGCAGCAGGCCGGGTTCGCTTTCGGCGCCGGAAACCGCGGTGCCGAACACGCCGCCCTGGAGGAAGTTCCAGGCGAAGTGCAGGCCGATCGGCAGCCACAGCGACCGCGTGGCGGTGTAGGCGACGGCGAGCATCGTGCCCCCCTCGACGGCGATGGCGAGCGTGCCCCACAGGGTGGCGTGGCCGTTGATCAGGTGCGTGAGGCCGAAGAGCAGCGACGAGACCACGATCGCGAGGACACTGCCCGCGCGCTGTTCGAGGATGCGGTGGACCACCCCGCGGAACAGCAGTTCCTCGGTCACCGCCACCGAAGCCATCGACCCGGCGACGCCCAGGCACGCCCAGAACGAGCCGCCGGAGACGTCGGCGTCGGTGAAGACGAACGCGAGCAGCATGGTCGCCACGAAGGCGCCGGCCCCGACGAGCGCGCCGCGGCTGAGCCCGCCCCAGCGGCCGGCGGCGGCCAGTTCCGTGACCTCGTCCCGGTTTTCGGCCCACCGGACCACCCGGGTGTAGGCGAAGACGGCCCCGGCGGCCGCGCCGGTCCCGGCCAGCAGGCGCAGCACCGGCACGCCGGCCACGAGCGCGTCGAGCCCGCGGGCCGCGACCAGCAGCACGGCGGTGGCGGCGAGCAGGACGGGGAACCGGAAGCGCTGCACCCGCGGCTTCCGCTCGGTGGGGCTGGTCATCGGAGTTCCTCTCGCCGGGCTTTCTGGTGTGCGGCGAGATTACGAGCGCGGCGGCGGGGGCCACATCGCTCCGTGACGGACATCCGCGGTAGCTCCCGAGGGGGACAACCGGGCGCTGACCTGGACTTCCGGGGTGCAGCAGCCCCGGGAGGCCACCACCGGACGGCCCCCGAGGACAGGAACCCCGCTCACACCACGGCGGTCGCCCTTTCGTCCGCCGCACCGGTTCGCGGCCCCGGGCCGGGGTCCGATCCGGCGATACAATGACCTGCTGGCGCATTGAGCGCCGGCCGAAGAGAGGCACACCCGGATCCACCTCATGCGCGAAGACCCACGACAAAGGAGTCCGCATGGAAAAGGTGTTCAGCCGCCGCACTGTCCTGGTCACCGGCGCGAGCCTCACCGCCGGCCTGGCGTTGCCCGGCGTCGCCCACGGCAACCAGGCAGCCGCCGTGGATTTCGTCCTCGACGCGGAAACACTCGACGGCGGCGAACAGGTCACCTCGCTCACCCTCGGCACCGCCCGGCTCGGGCCGATCGACCCGGCCTCCCTGACCACCGGCACGTTCAGCGTGCACGCGAAGGCCACCAGCCCGATCGACACCGGCGGCCAGGACGTCGGGTACGACCTCGACCGGCCCGTCACGGCCGCCCGGCTCGACCACCACGGGAACATCGTGCTCGAGCTGAGCTACGGCGAGGGGCAGACCGGCGGCGGCACCCTCGGCTACATCGGCAGCAAGGCGCGCAACGTCCGGCTCGACCTCGTCTACACCCTCACGCAGAACGTCCCCCTCCGGCTGCGGCACGGCCGGCCGGTCTCCATCGCCCGGTTCACGCAGCGCCGCCTGGCCAACCCCGAAGTCGACGCTTTCACCTATCACACTTCGCGCTCCGGAATGAAATACCGGCTGTACTCCCCCTCACCACTGCGGGGCCGGCGGCCCCTGATCGTCTGGCTGCACGGCGGCGGCGAAGGCGCTTCCCTGCCTGACGGCTACTACGACAACGAGACCACGCTGCGCGCCAACCGCGGCGCACTGGGTTTCGCCACCCGGGAAGCCCAAGCGATCTTCGACGGCGCGTACGTGGTCGCCCCGCAGTGCACCTCCGCGTGGATGGACGACGGCCCCCGGTTCGCCCCGCTCATCGACGAAATCATCCGGGACGTGGTGCGCACGCGACCGGTCGATCCCGGACGCGTCCACGTCGTCGGCTGCAGCAACGGCGGCTACATGAGCCTGAAGATGACCACCGTCTACCCCGGCACGTTCGCCGCGTCGGTGCCGATCTGCGGAGTCGTCACCGGCCGGGAGACGGGTGACCCGCCGCTGATCCCCGACGCCGAGCTGGCCGCGATCCGCACCCCGACGTGGCTGGTCGCCTCCCGCGACGACGACACCGTGGACCCGCAGGCCAACACCGTCCACGCGCACGAGCTCATCCCGCGCTCGGCGCTGACGCTCTACGACCACGTCGTCCGGAACGGCCACCGGTTCCCCGGTCACTGGTCCTGGATCTACGTCGCCCGCAACGACCCGAGCATCGGCGGCACCCACCTCTGGCAGTGGATGGCGCGCAAACACCGCTGAAGTGCGGCGGCGGGACCCTTTTCCCGCCGCCGCGAAACCTCGCTACCCGCTCACCTCGTCGGTCGTCCGGAGGTGCCGGATGGTCTCGCCGCCCTTGCGGTGGTACGCCCGGCCGTAGGTGCTTTCCAGAACGCTCTCGAGCTTGCGCACCGCGCCGCGGCACGCCTCGGCCACCGAGCCCGCGTGGTGGGTGACGGATACCGGCCGGTACCCGGCGGGCCGAGCCTCGAGCACGCACCGGCGCTCCACCCCCTCGGCCCCGGCGGCGATTTCGTCGCCGAGGTGGACGTCCAAGCGGGTGATCCGGTCGGTGAACCGGGCCAGCGTGGCCTGGATCTCGTCCTCGAGGTGCCGGACCAGTGCGTCGCCGGCGTGCACGTTCTTGTCGGTGCTGATCTGGATCTGCATACCCTGATCATCTTCGCGACGCCGGGACCGCCCCAGGACCACAGGTCCCTTGCGCCGAGGACCAAAGGCTTCACCGGGACGTGAGGCCGTGCTCCGCGCGGATGAACGGAAGGGGGTCACTGCCCGCCAGCGCACCGTTCTCCAGCCACCGGGCGAAGCCCGCCGGGTCGCGTCTTTCCAGCTCGTCCAGGAGGAGCTGGCGGACCACGGCCAGCTGGGCCCGGGCCGGGTCGTCGTCCGGGGTGCGCCGCAGCTCCTCGTGACTCCGGCGCCAGACCAGGCAGAGCTCCGCGACGTCCGCGTCGGGCAGGGCCGAGCGGATGCTCACCGATCGCCGACCGCGCGGCCCCGGGGACCGCACTCGCTTCGCGGCCCACCACCCCACCGCCGCCAGGACCGCGAGGATCCCCGAACCGAGCAGGATTCCCGCCGTCAGCAGGATCTCGGCGGCCAGGACACCCGCGACGAAGGCCGCGACGGCGGACACCGCACCCACCCGAGACGGCCGGACCCGGATCCGCTGCCCGAGGGATTCGTCGACCCGCTGCCACACCACCAGGCCGATCATCGCGCTCATGACGGCCCAGGCGAGCAGGGCGTACGACGGGAACGTGGCGAAACCGCACCAGACGAGCACGAGGGCGGTGACTCCCGTGAGAAGGGGGATCGCTCTGGTCATCACTTCACCTCGGGCTCTTCCGGTCGGGCTCGGTCATCTGGTGGTCATAGGAACCGTAACCACGCGCCGCACGTCATCGGGAGGACGCAAAGGCCCCCCTTCGAGAGTCCTTGGGCCCGACACCCCGCCGGCCTGGGCGGGGTTTCGGCCGTCGCGTCGGCGGGCACTCCGTGCGCGCGAAGACCGGAGGTGAGGACCGATGGCGAGCCGCCTGCTCCCGATCCCCGACGGCCCGCTCGGCGAGGAGTCCTTTCCCGAAGGCGTCCGGGTGAGCGTGAACGGCGGTCAGTACCACGACGCCCGCGGTGTGGTCGTCGTGGTCGATCCCGACCTGCGGCCGGGATCGGTGTGGGTCCGGCTCGACACCGGCCGCCAGGTCCTCATCCCCGGCCACCGCCTCTCCCGGCAAGGCGCGTGACCGCGGGGCTCACACGTACCCCGGCGGCGACGACACCTCCGCCGGCACGCCCCGCCCGGTCACCAGGCGCTCGTACAGGGCGATGTACTGCAGGAACGACCGCGTCCCCAGAAACCCCCGCCGCACCTGGTCGCGGGCCCGTTCGCCCATCTCCACCGCCCGCGGGGGATCGGCCAGGAGGTCGCTCACCGCGCTGCCGTACGCGGCCAGGTCCCCCGGGTCGACCAGGCGGCCGGTGCGGCCGTCGACGATCTGGTCCTGGATCCCCCCGATCCGGCTGGCCACCACCGGGCGCGCCTTCCACATGGCCTCGGCCACCGTGAGGCCGAAGCCTTCGGCGATCGACTTCTGCACCACCACCTGCGCCCGGCGCTGCAGCGCGTTGACGATGGCGGCGTTCTCCTCGAGGTCGGTCATGGGCAGGGTGACGAGGTGGACGTGCTCCCGGGCCAGCTGCGGAAGGGCCGAGTAGCACGCCATCGCCTCCTGGAGCACTTCCCCGCCCTCGGGGTCGTCGGCGACCTCGTCCACGGACGGTCCGGCCACGACCAGGTGGGCGCCGGTCGGGCCGAGCACGTGCCGCACGAACCCGTCGATCACCCCGAGCGGGTCCTTGAGCCGGTCCCAGCGCGAGACCTGCAGCACCACCGGGTCGTCCGGGGCCAGGTGGCGGGTCTCCACCACCCGGGCGCGGCGCTCGACCCGGCCCACCGTGCCGTCCAGGCGGACGAAGACCGGATCGCCGGTGCCCGGCTCGCCCTGCAGTCCCGCCGCGGCGAGGATGGCGGTCACCCGATCGTCGGCGAGGTCCTGGTTCTTGGCCGAGAACGCGTCGATCGACGGCGCGATGAGCGCGGTCTTCGCCGCGTCCAGCTGGTCCCACACGTGCTGGCGCCGGGAGAAGATGTAGGCGTCCGCCTGGCTCACGTAACCGCGCAGGAACTCCCACGCGTGGCGGGTCACCGGGGTGGCGTGGTCGATCCCGACGTGACTCCGCCAGGCGACCGGCACCCCGAGCCCCTGCAGCGCGGGGATCATCCCCGCCGTCTGCGGGTCGTGCAGCAGCACGACGTCCCCGGGCGAGATCCGGTTCGCGAGCTCCTCGCCCGCGGCGCGGGTGAACGACGAGTAGACCTCGCGGGCCTCGTCGTCGAGCGGCAGGCCGTCGCCGAAGGCCCCGTGCAGGTGGTTGTGGATCCGTTTGGTCACCGCGAAGAAAGCGGGCGTGCCGGCGACGGCCAGCCAGCGCTGCGCGATCCCCGCGCCGCGCCCGTACGCCAGCAACGAGTAGAGCATCTCGGCCACGCCCCCGCCGCGCGCGGTCGAGTTGACGTGCCACATGACGTGGTCGCCGAGCAGCTCGCGCCCGCGGGCGAACCGCTCCAGGAGGCGGTGGTAGGCCGGCGTGCCGATCAGCGGTTCGAACCGCTCGATCGCCAGCGTCCCGACCGGCGCCGGGATCAGCAGGGAACCGGATCCGGGGAACTGGGGGTCGAGGGTGGTCACGGTGTGCTCCTTGGACGGGTGGCTCGCGGCAGGGTGGTGGCTTTCGACCCTGGAGGGATCGGGGCGGCCGGGGGAAAGCTGGTCCCGGCCGAGTCGAGGAGGACGGCGATGCGCACCCTGAACGGCACCAGGAGCTGGCTGGCGCACGGGATGCGCCACGTCCCCTCGGCCGACGACTGGCTGTCGGCGGCCGAGTCGGCCCGGCTGGCCGGGCTCCCGCACCCGAAGCGGCGCTCCGAGCTGAGGCTGTCGCGGTGGACGGCGAAACAGGCGATCGCGGAGGTGCTCGGGCTCGGCACCGATCCCGGCTCCCTGGCCCGCATCGAGGTCCGGCCCGCGTCCTCGGGCGCACCGGTCGTCTGCCACGACGGCGTGCCCGCGCCCCTGGCGGTGTCGCTCACCGACCGCGCGGACTGGGCGGTCTGCCTGCTCGGGCCGCCCGGCACCGCGCTCGGCTGCGACCTCGAACTGGTGGAGCCGCGCTCGGCCGCCTTCGTGCGGACGTGGTTCACCGCCCGCGAACGCGAGACGGTCGCCGCCGGCGACCGATCCGTCCTGGCCAACCTGATCTGGTCGGCCAAGGAAAGCGCGCTCAAGGTGCTGCGGACCGGTCTGCGCCGCGACACCCGCTCGGTGGAGGTCGAGCTCGGCGCCGCCGGGCCGGAGTGGTCCCCGCTCGTCGTGCGCGCGGCCGAGGGCGACGAGTTCCCCGGCTGGTGGCGCCGGTACGGCGACTTCCTGCTCACGTGCGCGGCCGCGGCACCCGGGGAACCGCCGCGGAGCCTGGCGGAACCGCCGTCGCTGGCGACGGCGGTTCCTTCCCACGGCTGGCTCAGCGAGGTCCGGCGCACCGCGCCATCCCCCGTTCCAGCGCCGCGACCAGGTAGGGCCGCAACCGGTCCGCCGGAATGATGTGGTCGACCGAGCCGACCTTCCGCGCCCGCCGGATGTCGTGCGTCGCGTCGAACTCCGCCGCCACCTCGCCGAGCTTCTCCGAGCGGATGCGCTCGGTCGTGTCCCGCAGGCCGGCGGGAGAACCGGTGCCGGCTTTGACCCGGGCTTCCGCCTCGGCCACGCGTGGGTCCGCCTGCGTGCGGGCCCGCACTTCGCGGGCGAAGACGACGGCCGCCGCGGGCGCGCCGCCGATCACCGAGGCGTAGGACCCTTCGACCGCCGCGACCTCCAGGTTCTCGTTGAGCTGCTTGGAGAACACCACGAACGCGCCGCCGTGGTAGCGGGACACGACGGCGAACACGATCGGGCCGTCGAAGTTGGTCACCGCGCGGCCGATCTCCGCGCCGTACTCCAGCTGCCGGCTGCGCATCGACTCCGGGGAGCCGTCGAAGCCCGACAGGTTGGCCAGCACGACCACCGGCCGGTTGCCGCTCGCCGCGTTGAGCGCGCGGGCGACCTTCTTCGACGACTGCGGGAACAGCGTCCCCGCGGTCCACACGGCCGGGCCGTCCCCGGGCACCGGGTCCTCGCGCGGCAGCGGGCAGGACTCGAACCCGATCAGGCACACCGGGATCCCGCCGAGGTGGGCGTCCCACACCACCGCGGTGTCGGCGTGCTTCCACCGCGCCCAGCGTTCCAGCGGCCGGTGGTCGGTGTCGGCGACCGCGCGCAGGACCGACCGGATGTCGAACGGCTTCTTGCGCTCGGGGTTGGCGGTGGCCGAGAAGACGTCCCCGACGGTCGTGAAGTCCGTCCCCGCCAGCCGCGGGTGCGGCGCGGTGCGGACGTCCCGGTCGAGCGGGTCGGCGGTGCGGGCCCGCCGCGGGAACCGCTCCCCCGGCACCACGTAGGTGTGCTCGTAGTGCGCGTAGAGGATTTCGCACGCGGACTCCAGGTCCGCGGCCCGGTACTGCGCCTGGCCGTTCGGGCCCATGATCCGCTCGAACCCGCCGATGCCGAGGTTGTCCTCCGCCGAGACGCCGCCGGAGAAGTCCAGCGCCTGCTTGCCGGTGAGCACCATGGCGCTGTCCGGCAGCATCACCAGCACGCCGCGGGTGTGCATGAGCATCGTCGCCTCGGCGTTCCAGTACGGCTGGGCCCCGACGTTGATCCCGGTGACGACGACGTTGATCTCGCCGCCGGCCTGCGTGAACGTGACGATCCGGCGCAGCACCGCGCCGATCCAGTCCATGTTCTCGGTGCCGCTGGTCATCGAGATGCGCGCGCCCGAGGACACCGCGAACCACTCCACCGGCACGCCCGTCCGCTCGGCGAGGTCGAGGGCCGCGATGATCCGCCGGCACTCCGGTTCGGCGAGCGCGCCCAGGCTCCGGCTGGGATCACCCGCGACGAACACCCGCCGCATGCCTTCCGGCACGGTCGCGGTGTGGTTGGTGATCAGGCCGGTCACGAGGTTGGCCGTGTTGCCGCCGGGCGGGCGCTCCACCGGGCCGAACCCGCCCGCCGCGTCGAGGTCGTACTCGGCGAACTCCCCGGCGGGGAAGTCCGACGAGGACCCGGCCGGCGGGGTGAGCAGCCGGATCAGCTCGTACGGGTACACGTCCCCGCGCCGCTGGGTGCGCAGCGCCTTCAGGTCGTACTCGCCGAGCGGTGCGATCGGCTCTTCGGTCGGCGGGGTCTCCCGCACGACCACCCCGGCGGAGCCGAGGTGGCTCACGTCGAGCGCGACCTCGCGGAGTGCGCCGTCGGCGCCGGGCGTCCGCAGCCGGACCAGGACGTGCTCGACGCCGAGCCCGCGGAACGCCGGCGCCAGCCGGTGGACCAGCTCGCGCCACAGCTCCCCGGCGACCGTCCACGGTGGACGGACGTGCAGCAGCACCACGTTCTTCAGCAGCCGCTGTCCCGGAGGCCGGTGGGACTGGTAGCGGCGCAGGCCGGACAGCACCTCGTCGAGCACCCAGTCCAGCGCGGGGTAGCTCACCACCTCGCCGCGTTCGCCGGTCACCGGGGTCAGGTCGCGGACCTCCGCCAGGGCGAACAGCCGCTCGTCCTTCGGGTTGTCGCGGGCGACACCGTGGAAGAGGTACACGTCTTCCGCGGAGTCCAGGCGGGTGATCGCGAAACGGGACAGCCGCTCCAGGTTCAGCCGCTTGGCCAGCATCGGGTGCAGGTTCCGGTACAGCGGCTCCTCCGCCAGTCCGTCCACTGTGGACCGGAAGGTGTAGTGCCCGGTCACCCGCGGGCCGGTGACCGTCACGTCGACGCGGTGCAGCGGCCGGCGGGCCACCCCCGCCGCGGCGGCGAGAACGTCCCGCAGGTGGTCGCGCAGGTCGTCGTCCGGCTCGGTGTCGGCCCACACGTGCAGGTCGAGCACGGGCCGCAGGTCCGCGGCCAGCCCCTCGAGGTACCGGCCGACGGCGGCGGCGAGCACGGGGAGCCCGTCGGCCGCCCCGCACGCGACCATCAGGTGGAACAGCTCGTCGCGGTGGCGGTACCCGGACACGGCGAGCCGGGTGCCGCCGGCGTCGACCAGGTCCACCGGGCCGAGCTCGCGGATCCGGTAGTAGCGGCGAGCCGACACTTCCAGTGCGACGTCGCGCGCGGCCTCGCCGCCCTCCCGGTACCACTTCAGCAGCACCGGCCGCAGCGGGTGCGGGCAGCTCACAAGCGCCGTCATCCGCCGGGCCCGCTCGTCGGCGGCCGTCCCGGCGGCGAGGGCGGCGATGTGGTCGTCCATCTCCTGGTAGATCCGGGAGCGCGACCGCGCCAGCACGGGCTGTTCGAAGCAGCGGAACCGGAAGTCGCGGGCGAGGTCCATGATCGCCGGGTAGCGCTCGTCGGTGGCCGCCACGAGCCGGTCGAGCAGGTCGCGCAGGGTGTCGTCGGCCGGCTCGGATCCGCGGGCGGTCCAGCGGTCCAGGATCGCGGTGACGGCGGGCAGCACCGCTTCGAGCCGGTGCTGGGCGCAGTACACGCGCAGCAACGCGTCCGCGACCTCGGCCGACGGGCCCAGCTTCCGGACGCCGTGGTGCCGCAGCACCCGCAGCAGCCCGTCGAGGAACCGGGGCGGCAGGCCTTCGCCGCCCGTGCCGTACGTGCGCAGGCAGGTCAGCAGGTACTCCTCGGGCGCGCGGACGCGCTCCTCGCCGGTCTCGTCCGCCGGGTCCGGGCGGCGGCGCGAGACGGCGCAGACGTCCGCGAACAGGTGCAGGACCTCCCGCTCGCCGCGTATCCGCTCCGCGTCCCCGGCCGACCGCGGCGCCCACGGGTCCTCGCCGCGGTCCAGCCGGGCGAGGGCCACCGGATCCGGGTCGAAGCCGAGCAGCACCGACCGCAGTTCGTCCGCCAGGCCCCGGCCGGGGTCGGGACCGACGCCGAGCTCCGGGACGGCCTGGCCGGCCGCCTGCGGGTCCTCGATCACGGGGTCCAGCCGCAGCAGCGGGTCGCCCGCACCGACCTGGACGTTGGGGGCCACGAGCACCGACCGCACCCGGCCGGGGAACGTCGCGGTCACGGCCGTCTCCATCTTCATCGACTCGACGACCACCAGCGGGTCGCCGGCCACGACGGCGTCCCCGGCGGCGACGGCCACCGACACCACGACCGCCGGGGTCGGGGCGCGGACCACGCCGCCCTCGTCCTGCGCGATGGTGTGGGTGATGCCCTCGACCTCCACGGTGTGGACCGGGCCGGCGTGCGCGGCGAGTGCCCGGTGGACCCGGGCGGGGAAGACCAGCCGCCGTTCCACGTCGCCGGCGCGGCCGACGTCGACGTCGGTGACCGCGTCGCCGAGCGAAACGCGGTAGCTCGCCGGCCCGTGCCGGCGGACCCCCACCACGCACGGCGTCCCGCGGTAGCGGAACTCGACGAGCCGGCCGCCGTCCGGCGCCGGACCGGGCCGGCCGCGGGCCACGCGCGCGTAGAAGTCCGTCCGGGCCCGGGCGTGCTCGAGCGCGTGGACCTCGACCGCGGCGCACACCAGCGCGATGTCGGCGTACCGGCGCTCCAGCAGTTCCCCGGTCACCATCTTCGTGTCGAGCCAGCCCGTGTCGTAGCGCCCGGCCACGACGTCGGGGTGGTCGAGCAGGGTGAGCAGGAACGCCTTGGTGATCCGGCCGCCTTCGACGATCAGCTGGGTCTGGGCCAGTGCCCGGGCCAGCCGGGCGCGCGCCTCCTCGCGGTCGTGGCCCCAGGCCAGCACCTTGGCGATCATCGAATCGAACTCCGCGGCGATCTCGTCGCCCTCGGCGACGCCGGTGTCCACGCGGATGCCGGGACCGGACGGCAGGCGGAACCGGCGCAGCCGCCCCGGCGCCGGGGCGAAGCCGTCGTCGGGGTCTTCGGCGGTGAGCCGGACCTCGATGGCGTGCCCGGACCGCTCCGGCGGGGTGCCGGCGAGCCGGTCCCCGCGGGCGACGGCGATCTGCAGCTTCACCAGGTCCAGGCCCGTGGTCAGCTCGGTGACCGGGTGCTCCACCTGCAGGCGGGCGTTGATCTCCAGGAAGTGGTACTCCCGCGTCGCGGGCACGTAGAGGAACTCGACGGTGCCGGCGTTGGTGTAGCCCGCCAGCCGGCACAGCCGGACCGCCGCGGCCCGGATCTCCGCGTCCTGCTCCGGATCGAGCAGCACGCACGACGACTCCTCCAGCACCTTCTGGTGGCGCCGCTGCAGCGTGCAGTCACGCAGGCCGACCGGCCAGACCTCGCCGTACCGGTCGGCGATGATCTGCACCTCGACGTGCCGGGCGCCGGTCAGCTCGCGTTCCAGGAACACGCTCGCGTCACCGAAGCCGTGCCGCGCCTCGGACCGGGCCGACTCGAACGCCGCTTCCAGCTCGTCGGGACCCCCCACCCGCCGGATGCCGCGGCCTCCGCCGCCCGCGGTCGCCTTGACCAGCAACGGGTAGCCGATCCCCATCGCCGCGACGGCGGCTTCGGCGAGAGTGCCGACCCGGCCGCCGCTCCACGGCACCACCGGCACCCCGGCCCGCTCGGCCAGCTGCTTGGCCCGGATCTTGTCGCCGGCCAGCCGCATCGCCTCCGGCGACGGGCCGATGAAGACGATGCCCAGCTTCTCGCACAGCTCGGCGAACTCGGCGTGCTCGGCCACGAAGCCCCAGCCCACCCAAACGGCTTCGGCCCGGGCCTCGACCAGGGCCTGACCGAGCCGGTCGTGGTCCACGTAGGCCTGGACCCGCCGGCCGGTGCGCTCGTCCCGGGTCGTGGCGGGGCCCAGGCACACGGTTTCGTCGGCCTCGCGCACGAACCAGGCCTGCCGGTCCGGTTCGGTGTACAGGGCGATGGTGGTCAGCGGGTCCCCCTCGCGGGCGAGCTCGGCCGCGGCGTTGAGGAACCGCAGGGCCGGCTCGCCCCGGTTGACCACGGCCACCCGGCGGAAGCTGCTCACGACATGGCCTCCGTCATCGGCGCGCTGCGGCCGGCGTCGAGGGCACCGGGCAGTTCGGTCGTGCGGTAGCCGCTCAGCTCGAGCAGGACCGCACCGGACTCGTCCAGCACCCGTCCGCCGAAACCGTCCTCTTCGGACGTCACGACGGCTTCGAGCCGCCCCTCGGATTCGGGGGCGTCGTGCAGCACGATCCGGTCGACGTGGCGCGGCAGGCCGAACCGGCCGTGGCGCCCGATGTCCCAGACCCCGGCGGTCTGGAAGACGAGCTCGATCAGCCGGGGCGACACGAGCTCCGGCCGGTCGGCCGGCACGTGGTCGGGCGGCAGGTCGCTCGCGTACAGCCCGACCGGGCCGTCTTCCCCGCGCCAGGCGCGGTCGAGGACCCGGAAGGCCGGGCCGTGGAAGAAGACGTCGTAGATCGCGTCCGCGGGCACGCCTTTTCCGTCGGGCACCGGCGGCGCGGCCGCGGTGACGGCGTCGCCGACCGGCGTGCGGGCCAGCCGCACCCGGCCGGTGAAGTGGGTCGTCACCTGCGGTTCGGCCTGCCCCGCCAGCTGACGGCTGCCCGTCAGCGCGCACTCGGCCACGAGCCCGTCGCCGTCGGCGCGGAACACCGCGGTGACGGTGAGCGTGCGCGGCTCGTCCCGGTAGAACTTGCACGGGGCCAGGAACTCGACGTCCTCGATCGCCACCGGGCGCCAGCCGGGCAGCGGCAGGGCCGCCGCCTCCGCGAACGCCTCGATGCCCAGCACGCCGGGCAGCACCGCGGTGCCGTCGATGCGGTGGTCGCCGAGGAAGGGCTGTTCGCCGGGGTCGAGCGTGGTGTGCACGACGAGCCCGTCGTACACGCCCATGCGTTCGACCTCGCCGACCATCGGCCCGGCCGGGAACCGCGCCGCGTCGATGCCGTCGCGCTCGCCGACGAGCGCGCCCAGCTCGCCCGCGACCACGACCTCGCCGCGATACGCGCCACCGGTCAGTTCGTGGCGGATCCACGGGACGCCCACTTCGGGCGGCAGCATCTCGATGCCCGCCCGCTCCATCATCTTCGGGATGGAACCGCGCGTCGCCATGCCGATGCCGGCCCAGGCCGTCCAGTCGATCGCCAGTGCCCGGGTGTCCCGCTGCGCCGACGTGAGCTTGCACAGCAGGTCGTTCGCCGCGCTGTAGTCGGTCTGGCCGAGGTTGCCGAACCGGCCGGCGACCGAGCTGAACGCCACGACCGCGCCGAGCGGCCGGTCGCCGAGTGCCTTGCGCACGGTGAACCAGCCGTCCGCCTTGACCCCGAACACGAGGTCGTACTCGCGGGGTTCCTTGTCCGGCAGGGCGTGGCTGATGTCGAGCCCGGCCGCGTGCAGCAGCACGTCGGCCCGTTCGAGTCCGCTCAGCGCGTGCTCGACCGCAGCCGCGTCGGTCAGGTCGACGCAGTGGTAGTGCGCCTGCCCGCCCGCGTCCCGCACCGCGTCGATGGCCGCTCGCGCGGCGGCGAGCCGCTCGTAGCGGGCGAGCTCACGCTCGACCTGCACGGGGGTGGGGCGTTTGCCGTCGTGGGTGAGCCGGGTGATCAGGTCGGCCTTGAGACCGTCGTGATCGGTGGCGAACCGGGTGATGTCGGCGTCGTTCTCGTCCGGTTCCGGCGTCAGGTCGAGCAGGTGGAAGGTGCCGCCGGAGGCCCGCGCCAGGTCGGCGGTGATCGCCGAGACGATGCTGCCGGCGGCGCCGGTCACGACGAACACGGTGTCCGCGTCCAGAGTCATCCCCTCGCCTTCGAGCGGCCGCTCCTCGACCGTGACGGCCCAGCGCAGGCCGTCGGCCCGGCCGACTTCCAGGGCGCCCGGGTCGGTGAGGGTCTCTTCGAGGAGCGCGTCGGCGATCTCCTCGTTCGTCGCTTCCGCGCCGAAGTCAACGGCCTTGACCAGGACCTCGGGGCGTTCGCGGCCGTATGCCTTGGCGAAGCCGGTGACCGCGCCGCCGAGCGGGGCGTACGCGCCGGTCTCGTCGTAGCCGTGGCGGCCGCCGAGGCGGGTGCCGGTGACGAGGAACGCGTCCTGGTCGTAGAGCCGCCGCATCGCGGTGTAGAGGAGCTTCACGCGGATCCGGTTGGCTTCGCGCCAGCCGTCGAGGTCCATGTCCTCGATCGGGCCTTCGTGGTCGAGGGCCGGCAGCCAGTAGACGCCGTGCACGGGCCCGTCGAGGCGGGCGGCGAGTTCGTCGGCGTCGGGGTGGCCTTCGACGACGAGCACCTCGACGCCCCGCGCGCTGAGCCGCTCGGCGAGTGCGACGCCCGCTCCCCCGTCGTCGCAGCCGACGAGGACCCGCTGTCCCTCGCCGAGTTCGACGCCGGTGGCCCGGCAGAACTCCAGCGGCGGCCGGATGGTCGCGACCGGCACCCGGCGCGGGAACGTCCCGGTCCCGGCGGGCTGTTCTTCCACTGTGGACACTTCGACGGCCGTCGCCGTCGATGCGCGCTCCCGAACGAAGCCGATGACGTGGGCCAGGGTCGGGTAGTCCCGCAGCCTCAGCGTGTCGTCGCGCTCGATGCCGAACCGCTCACGGATCTGCGCGAACACCTCCGCCTGCTTCACCGTATCCACGCCCAGGTCGGCCTCCAGATCCAGGTCGAGTTCGAGCATGTCCTCCGGGTAGCCGGTCTTCGCGGAGACGACGGACAGCACCTCGGCCAACACGGTGTCCACTTCGGACTCCGGAGGCGGCGCGACATGCGTCCGCTCCCGGACGAAGCCGATCACGTGGCTCAGCGTCGGGTAGTCCCGCAGTCGCAACGTGTCGTCGCGCTCGATCCCGAACCGCTCACGGATCTGCGCGAACACCTCCGCCTGCTTCACCGTATCCACACCCAGGTCGGCCTCCAGATCCAGGTCGAGTTCGAGCATGTCCTGCGGATAGCCGGTCTTCTCCGACACCACCGCCAAGATCTGCGCAGTGACGTCATCGGTCGCCGGTTGCGGTTCCGGTTCAGCGACCGGGGCGGGCGCAGCAGTACCTGCCCGCTCACGCACGAAGCCGATCACATGATTCAGCGTCGGATAGTCACGCAGCCGCAACGTGTCGTCACGTTCGATGCCGAACCGCTCACGGATCTGCGCGAACACCTCCGCCTGCTTCACCGTGTCCACACCCAGATCCGCCTCCAGATCCAGGTCCAGCTCCAGCATGTCCTCCGGATAACCCGTCTTCTCCGACACCACGGCCAAGATCTGCGCCGTGACGTCATCGGCGACCGCGGCCGACGGGACCGCGGCGGGCGCGGCAATACCGGCCCGCTCCCGCACGAACCCGATCACGTGATTCAGCGTCGGATAGTCGCGCAACCGCAGCGTGTCATCCCGCTCGATCCCGAACCGCTCACGGATCTGCGCGAACACCTCCGCCTGCTTCACCGTGTCCACCCCCAGATCCGCCTCCAGATCCAGGTCCAGCTCCAGCATGTCCTCCGGATAGCCGGTCTTCTCCGACACCAGGGCCAGCACCTGCTCGGGGACGTCGTCACCGACGGGCTCGGGCACCGCGATCGGCTCGGGCACCGGTTCCGGGCGCCGCTCGGCGGGGTGGTCGGCGATCCGCAGCCGGCGCCGGTCGACCTCCAGGGTCGTGCCGCCGAGGCCGGTCAGCCAGCGCTGCCACGCGGCGCGGTCGGCGATGCGGTACTCGTAGCCCAGCTCGTCCGGCGCGCGGTGGCGGCCGTCGGCGACCGGGGTCCAGCGCAGCAGCACCATGCTGATCTGCGAGCCGAACCCGGCCGCGAGCCGCAGCGCGTACCGCACGGGGTAGGCGCCGCCGGTCGAGAGGTTCAGCCGGCCCAGCGACGGGTCGATCTCCTTGAAGTTCGGGACCGGCGGGACGATCCCGGTCTCCAGGGCCTTCACCGCGACGACGTCCTCGATCCCGACCCCCATCGGGTGGCCGGTGAACCCCTTGGTGTTGGCGATGATCACGCTGTCGGCGGCCGGCCCGAAGACCTTGCGCAACGCGTCGATCTCCGCCTGGGCACTGCCGCCGCGCGCCGGCGTGTACGTCTCGTGCGAGACGAAGACCGTCTCCGGCGCGATCGCGTGCCGGTCGATGCCCCGGCGTTCGGCCTGCGCCACCAGGGACTCCATCACCCCGGAGATGTGCTCGACGTCCAGTTTCGTGCCGTGGAAGGCACTGTTGGCGCTCACCCCGGCCAGCACCTCGCAGATCGGCCGCAGCCCCCGTTCCCGGGCGGCCGAGGCGGCCTCGACGACGATGCCCGCCGCGCCCATGCCGAGCAGCATCCCGTGCCGCCGGGCGTCGAACGGGACGGCCGCGTCCTCGACGGCCGCGTCGGTGGCCGCCGCGCCGCTGGCCAGGAAGCCCGCGCCGACCCATTCCAGCAGCGGGTCGGACGTCGCGTCGTCGGCCGCCACGACCACCACGCGCCGGCACCGGCCGGCCCGGATCCAGTCCTCGGCCAGCCCGATGGCCTGGGTGGTGCTCGCGCAGGCGGAGTTGATCTGGGTGTTCGGGCCGCGGGCGCCGATGATCTCGGCGAACTGCGAGTGCCCCATGGACAGCACGCGGAACAGGAACCGGCGGTCGAACGTGAAGGGGTCCGCCGCGATCTCGGCGTCGAGGTCCCCGATCCGGCGGTCGAGCTCCGCGGCCACGTCACCCTCGGCGCGGGCGCGGATCGCCCGCAGGGTGTCGCGCTCGTGGTGGCGGTGCCGGTCGGCGAGGTACCGCTCGATCTCCTCGGCGAACTCGCCGTAGCCGGGGAAGGCGGACGCGAAGATCACGCCGGTGTCGTCGCGCAGCGCCGCGGGCAGTCCCCACCGGTCGGCCAGCTGCGTGCCGACCGTGGTGGTCTTGTAGTGCTGGGCCAACGGGATCCCGGCGTCGCGCAGTGCGTCGAAGCCGGCGCCGATCGCCAGCCGGGTGCACTCGCCGAGTGCCTTCTCGCGCTCCTCGTCGATGCCGAACTCTTCGACCAGGTCGAGGGCGCCGGCGCGGGCGGCGAGCTTGATCACGTCGTCCGGGCTGTCGATCTCGGCGAAGCGCGGCGCGCCGTCCTCGCTCTTGACCAGCCGGGTGATGTGCTTGTCGGCCATGGCTTCGCGGAACGCCTGCGGGATCGGGCCGATGAACTGGTCCCCGTGCAGGATCCGGCCGACGTTGGCGTCGTCGAAGACGCGCTCGGTGCCGGGCAGGCCGAGGGCGGCGCCGGTGATCACCACCGGCTCGGTCTCCGCGGGAGCGGCGGGCACCGGGGCCGGCGTGGGCGACCCCGCCAGCACGGCCTGGCCGCGGCTGAAGAAGTCGGCCACCAGGCGGCCCAGTTCGGTGAAGCGGTCGGGGGTCGGTTCGGGGGTCGATTCGGGGGTCACGGTCGCCGTCCTCGGCTCGGAGGGGGACTTCACCGGTCCGGCCGCCTCGGTGGCGCCGAACCCGGCGGCGTACAGCCCGCACAGGGCCTGGTTGAACGACACCAGGTCGCCCTGCTTGGGGTGGTTGGTGAACAGGGCCAGCACGTCGTCGTGCCGGCTGCCGAGCGCGTCCTCGACGAAGCCGTGGAGGGCCTTCTTGGGCCCGACTTCGACGAACACCCGTGCGCCTTCGGCGTAGAGCGTGTCCAGTCCCTTGACGAACTGGACCGGCGACGCGACCTGGCGTTCGAGGATGTCGAGCATCCGCTCCCGCGCGTCCGGCCCGGCCGGGTACAGCTCGCCGTCGACGTTCGCCACGACGGGCAGCCGCGGCACCTTCAGGTCGAGCCGCCGCAGCATCCGGCCCAGCGGCTCGCTGACCGGCGCGACGATCGCGGTGTGGAAGGCGTGGCTGACCGGCAGCCGCACGGCGGTGTGCCCGGCCACCGTCAGCGCTTCGACCGCGGCTTCGACCGCGGTGGTGGCGCCGCCGATCACGGCCTGGCTCGGGCTGTTGACGTTGGCGATCACGACGTAGCCGTCGATCTCCGAGATGGTCCGTTCGATCTCCTCGAGCGGGGCGAACACCGCGGCCATCGCGCCGTTGTCCTCGACGGTGAGGTGGGCCATCTCGCTGCCGCGGGCGCTGACCGCTTCCAGGGCGTCTTCGAAGGAGAGGGCGCCCGCGGCGACGAGGGCGCCGTACTCGCCGAGGCTGTGCCCCATCACGAGGTCCGGCCGGACGCCGTGCGCGGCCAGCAGCCGGGTCAGCGCGAGGTCGGCCGCCAGCACGGCGGGCTGGGTGATCTCGGTCTGCAGCAGCCGCTCCTCCGCGCGGCTCACCGCGTCGGCGCCGTCGGCGAAGACGTACTCGGTGAGGGGCTTTCCGAGCAGGGGCGTCATGACGGCGTCCGCCTGCGCGAACGTGTCGGCGACCACCGGTTCGCGGGCGGCCAGCGTGCGGAGCATGTTGACGTACTGGGAACCCTGGCCGGTGTAGAGGAAGGCGACCTTGCCGCGCGGCCCCCGGCCGAGGAACACGCCTTGGGCCCGCAGCGCCTTCCAGATCGCCGGGTTGCCGCGGTCGAGGGCCTGCAGCGCCCGGTTCGCCTTGTCGGCCAGCTCGGCCGGGTCGCCGTAGTCGATCGCGATCCGCACCGGCGCGCCGAGGTCGGCCGCCTTCGGCCGGCCGGCCGAAGGCAGTTCGCCCGCCGCGGCCTGGCGCAGCCGATCCGCGAGCCCGCGCTCGTCGGCGGCCCCGGCGACGAACGCGCCGCGGCCGGGCTCGGACGCCGTCGTCGCGGGAAGGTCCGCTCCGGCGAAGGAAACCGACCTGCGCTCGGGATCGCGGTGCCGTCCCGGCACGTACTCCTCGAGCACGGCGTGGAAGTTGGTGCCGCCGAAGCCGAACGCGCTCACGCCGGCCCGCCGGACGCCCGACGCCGGTGCCGCCCACTCCCGGATCTCGGTGTTGGGCCGGAAGGGACTGTGCCGGAAGTCGATGTGCGGGTTCGGCACCTCGGCGTGCAGGGTCGCCGGGAGGACCTTCTCGTGCAGGGCCATCACTGCCTTGAACAGCCCGGCCGTCCCGGCCGCGCCCTTGAGGTGGCCGATGTTGGACTTCACCGACCCCAGCGGGATCGACCCGGCCGGTGCCGAGCCGAACACCTCGGTCAGGGCCTCGACCTCGACGACGTCGCCGACCGCGGTGGACGTGCCGTGCCCCTCCACCAGCGAGCAGGTGGCCGGGTCCGCGCCGGCCAGCCGCCAGGCCCGCTCGACGGCGAGCCGCTGGCCCACCGGGTTGGGCGCGGTGATGCCCCGGCCCTTGCCGTCGCTCGACCCGGCCATGCCCAGCAGCACCGCGTAGATCCGGTCGCCGTCGCGTTCGGCGTCGGCCAGCCGCTTGAGCAGGAACAGGTTCCCGCCTTCGCCCATCACGAAGCCGTCCGCGCCGCGCCCGTAGGGGCGGGTGCCGGTGGCCGAAAGGGCGCCGATCTTGCAGAACTTGACGTAGGCGGAGATGCCCATGTTGCGGTCGATGCCGCCGGTGAGCACCGTGTCGTACTCGCCGTTGATCAGGCCTTCGACCGAGGCGGCCATGGCCGCGAGCCCGGACGCGCAGGCGGCGTCGGTGACGTAGCTGGGCCCGTGGAAGTCGAAGAGGTTGGCGATCCGGCCGGCGATGACGTTGGCCAGCTCCCCGGGCATGCTGTCCTCGGTGACGTCCGGGATGGTTTCGCGCAGGCCGTGCCGGGCCTCGTCGACGATCGCGGCGCGGGTCGCCTTGGGCAGCGCGGAGAACGCCGCCGAACGCTCCAGTTCGCGGGCGAACTCGGGGAAGCTGATCCGCAGCGCGGTCTGGTAGTGCAGCTCCCCCGCCAACGCGTTGCCGACGACGACAGCGGTGCGTTCGTGGTCCAGCTTCCGCGCCGGCCAGCCGTAGTCGACCAGCGTGGCGCGGGCGAGGTTGACCGCCCACTGCTGGGCGCCGTCCATGTGCGCGGCGACCTTCGGCGGGACCGGCAGCCGCCAGGCCCGGGGATCCCACTCGAACTCGCGGACCCAGCCGCCGATCTTCGAGTACGTCTTGTCCGGCACGGCCGGATCGGCGTCGTAGTACAACGCCGGGTCCCAGCGTTCCGGCGGGACGTCGCTGATCGAGTAGCGGCCGCCGATGATGTTGCTCCAGAACTTCGTCGCGTCCGGTGCGTCGGGCATGATCGCGCTCACGCCGACGATCGCGACGGCGCGCTCGTGGGGTTGCTCGTTCATCAGTTGCCTCCGGATCGGGCGTTGAGGATGGCGGCGAGGGCGTCGGCGTCGGCGAGGCCACCGGCCTGGGCGGCCGTGACCTGCGGCAGCCGCAGCGCCGTGGTCAGGTCCGCCACCGTGGTCTCCGCGCTGCCCTGGACGAGCGCGAGGCCGCCGGACGCCACGCGCAGCACCGCTTCGCGGGCGAAGATCCGCGCCAGCACGGCCAGCGCGGGCGCGTCGAACCGCCGGTCGGCCTTCTCGGGCAGCCCGCCGTCGGCGGCCTGCGCGGCCCGCCGGCAGAGCGCGGCGGCGCATTCGGCGTAGGCGACGAGTTCGCCCAGCCGCAGGAGGACGTGCTGGTGCCGGGTCAGCCGGTCGGTGCGGCACCGCTCCAGCAGCTCGGCGAGCGAGTGCAGGCCGAGCGCCGCGGTCCCCGCACCGACGCCGGGGTGCGCCGCGTCGAGGGCTTCGAGCTCCGCCACGCGGTCGCGGTAGTAGCGGCCGCGGGTCTTGAGGTGCTGCTGCCAGCGGTCACGGGAGATCGTCATCTCCATGATCTCCGACGTGCCTTCGTAGATCGTGGTGATGCGGACGTCGCGCTTGATCTTCTCCACCAGGTACTCGCGCGTGTAGCCGTACCCGCCGTGGGCCTGGATCGCCGCGTCGGCGGCCGCGTTGCCGGCCTCGGTGGCGAGGTACTTGGCGATGGCGCCTTCGGTGTTGAGGCCCTGTTCGCCGGAGTCGAGCCGGGTGGCGGTCTCTTCGATGTAGGCACGGGCGGCTTCGAGCCGCGCCGCGTGCGGCACGAACAGCTTGTGCGTGTAGCCCTGCTTGTGCGCGAGCGGGCCGCCCGCCTGGATCCGGTCGGCGGCGTAGGCGATCGCCCGGTCGAGCGCCGCCCAGCCCGCGCCGAGCCCGAACGCGGCGACCATCACCCGCGTGTAGCCGAACACCTGCTGGGCCTGCAGCAGCCCTTGGCCTTCCGTCCCGCCGACGAGCGCGTCCGGGGTGACCAGGACGTCGTCGAGGAACAACGCCGCGGTGTTGCTCAGCCGGATGCCGTGCTTGTCCTCCGGTTTGGCCCGCGTGAACCCGGGCGCGTCGCGCTCGACGACGAACCAGCTCGGCCCGCCCGGCGCGTTCGCCAGCACGCTGTAGGCGTCGGCGATGCCGCCGTTGCTGATCCACTGCTTGCGGCCGGTGATCCGGTACCCGGTGGTCCGGCCGTCCTCGACGACCGGGACGGCGGTGGTCTTGAGCGCCCCGAGATCGCTGCCGGCCTCGGGCTCGGTCGCCCCGTAGGCGAACAGCAGCCCCTCGCCGACCATGCGGCCCAGCCACGTCTTCTTCTGGTCCGGGGTCGCGCCCACGGCGATCGGGTCGCTGCCCAGCGCGGTGGCGAACACGCTGGTCGCGACGCCGAGGTCGATCCCGGCCATGCGCTCGCAGACGCGGCAGACGTCCAAGCTGCCCCCGCCCATCCCGCCGTAGTCCTCCGGGACGAACAGCAGGTGGACGCCGAGCTCGTCCCCGCACATCCGGCGGACGAGCTCTTCGGGGCATTCGTCGTCGCGATCGAGCCGCAGCAGCAGTTCGGCAGGCAGGTTCCGGTCGGCGAACTCCCCGATCGCCGAGAGGATCATGGTCAGGGTCTCGGCGTCCAGGCCGCTCAGCTCGACATCAGTCATGGCTCGGCCCGCGATGTCGCGCGACGATCCGGCAAGCCGGCATCGCGGGTCCTCCTCTCCCTTGAGACGGACTTGCGCGAGCCTTCAGAGTCGGACCGACCCGCCAGTAGAACAGGGGCCGAACGTCACCACCCGGAGCGCCTATTGGCATCTGCTCCGGTCTGGATCACTGTGCGGGCGCGAAAAAAACTGCCTCCAGGTGAGGGAATCGTTCCTCCTGACGGCCCAGCGTTCCGTGGCCGCCGGGCGCGGCCACGGAACCTGCACCGGGATTCGTGTTGGCGTTACTGCCTTGTCCTGCGGCGGTGGACGACGGTGAGCAGCACTCCGCCGAGGAGAACGAGCAGCACGCCGAGCCCGATCAAGGGACGGAGCAAGGGGGTCGCTCCGGTGCCGGCCAAGCCGGACGTGCCGCCGGGCACGGTGCCGTGAGTCCCGGTGCCACCGTTCGGGCCGGTGGCGGTCCAGGTCGTGCCGAGGCCCGCCCCGGGTGAGCTGGTCGTCGTCCCGCCGCCGGCGGGGGACGTCGTGGTCGTGGTCCCCGTACCCGGGCCGGTGGTCGTGCCGGTGCCCGGTGAAGTCGTGCCGGTACCCGGCGTCGTGGTGCCGGTGCCGGTGCCGGGCGTCGTCGTGCCGGTGCCCGGTGAAGTCGTCGTGCCGGTGGTGGTCGGCGTGGTGGTCGGGGTCGTGGCGCACCGGGGGGTGGTGAACGTGGTGTCGTCGAGGGAGACCTGGCCGTTGCGGGCCAGTGCGCGCCCGGCGACGACGGTGCCGGTCGTCACGGTGATCGAGGTCAACGCCATGATCGTGCCGACGAAGTGCGAGTTCGTGCCCAGCGTCGCCGAACTGCCGATCTGCCAGTACACGTGGCACGCCTGGGCGCCGTTGATCAGGTTCACCGCACTCGCCGAAGCCGTGATCAAGGTGGAAGCGACCTGGAAGATCCAGACGGTGTCGGAGGCACCCTGGCCGTCCAGGGTCAGGGTCCCGCCGAGCGCGAGCGGGCCGCTGGACTTGTAGACGCCACCGACCAGGGTCCGGCCGACCAGGTCACCCGCGACGTTCGCGGTCGGCGCGCGGCCGGCGGCGTCGTCGTAGGCGACGACGAGGTCGGACTGGGCCTGCCCGGCCACGGCATCACCCGCGTGCGTGGCGCCCGCGGCAGTGCCGGGCGGGAAACCGGTGATCGCGGTGCCGGGAGAGACTCCGAGGTTCCCGGCCAGCCTGCTGGGGCCGGTATTGGTCACCGCCTGCCCGCCCAGCACGGAATAGGACGCCGCGGTGCCGAGCCCGACGGGTGCTTCGGCGGCCACGGCCTGCGGCGCCCCGACCACCAGCCCCAACCCCAGAGCGCTCACGACCGCGCACAGACCTCCGACCGCAGTACCCCGGCGCCGCCGCGCCGACCGTGTTCTGCAGGAATCGCCTTTCATCCGGGTTCCCTCCACCGACTCGATGAGCTAAGCCGGCGGGGTCTGGGCCGGGACATGGTCCACGTCGGAGCGGTGATCATTGATCACTGCCCTCGATCCGGTGAACGCTAGACCGAGCCGGATCGAATCACCACAGAATGCCGAATTGTGAACACCAAAGTGGAGACCGGTGTTCACCCACATGAGGAAATTGCGCTTTTTCCGGACAGAAATGAGCCCCGAAAATATGTTTGAGACGTAGTGGTCCGGGGAACCTGCCCGATCCGGATCCGGCACCCCGTCGTTCCGGCCGGCAGCACCGCTTCAGTCCCTTGTGGACAATTGTCGGCCGGAAGCGCAGTGCCTCGCCTCGTCCCCGCGACGGATCGCCCGGCCGTGGTCGCCCACCTCGCCGACGACGTCGAGAAGCGCGGCGTCCACCTGAACACCGGGGCGCCGGGGACGAAGATCATCCTGCCCGCGCTGACCGACGCCGGCTCCGGCGGCTACGTCTTCCGCGCTGCCGCCCGAGAAACGACCCGGTCGCCCGAGCGCCGGTAGAAAGCCCGGTGCGCCTCGGCGGCGGCCGACCAGGTGTAGCGCCGGGCCAGGGCCCGGCCGGGCTCGGGGTCGACGCCGTCGAGCGCGGCCCGCAGCTCGCGCGCGAAGCCGGGCGGGTCGGCGGCGAACCGGGCCACCCCGCCGAAGACCTCCCGCAGCACGGGCAGGTCGCGGGTCACCACCGGCACCCCGGCGGCGAGGGCCTCCATCGCCGCCAGCCCGAACCCCTCCTTGGTCGACGGGAAGGCGAACACGGCGGCCGACGCCATCAGCGACGGCAGTTCCTCGTGCGCGACCGGACCCAGCACTTCCGGCTCGACCCCCAGCTCGGCGGCGCGCTTCTCCCAGCGGGTGCGGTAGTCGCGGTAGTCGAAGAGCGTCTCGCCGCCCGCGATCAGCAGCCGGACGTCCGGTTCGGCCAGCAGCGCGTACGCCTCCAGCAGGTCCAGCGAGCCCTTGCGCGGCTCGATGCCGCCCACGGCCAGCACGTACCGGCCCCGCTCCGGCGAACGGCGGGCCGCGGCGAAGCGGGCGTAGTCGACGCCGTTGGGGATCACCGCCGCTTCGATGCCCCAGCCGTCGCGGACCTCCGCCGCGACCGAGGCGGACACGCAGATGTGCGCGTGCGGCCGGACGATGGCGCGTTCGTGGCAGGCCGCCAGCTCCGGCGTCGTGAAGGTGTCCAGGTGGTGGACGGTCCGGACGCAGTGGTCGACGGCGTTGGCGCTGATGCAGTCCTGCGCGTGGACGACGTCGTACGCGTCCGGCGTGAAAGCCGCGCGCAGCACCGCGATCGACCGCAGGATCCGCTCGCCGACGCTTTCGCCCGGGACGTCCGGGAAGGGCACGATCGACAATCGCACAGCAGGGTCGACCGGCCGGAAGAACCCCGCGTCGCCGCCCCGGCCGAGCGTCCAGACCGTGACGTCCTCGCCGAGCGCGGCGAGGGCCTCGGCCAGGGCGAGCGTGTGCACCACCCCGCCGCGCGGTTTCGTCGAGTAGCTCAGCAGGGCGATGCGCATCAAGCCTCCCGGTACACCGAAGGTTTCCGTTCGCCCAGGTGGTGCAGCACGCGGCGGGCGTTCGCGAGTTCTTGTTCGACGTCCAGCTCGGCGACCGCGATGCCGGCCTTGGACCAGGTCCGGGCGAGGATCTCGCCGCCCGGCCCGACGACCTTGGCCTGGCCGAGGAACCGCATGCCGCCCATCGCGCCGGTCTGGTTGGACGACACGAGCACGACCTGGTTCTCCGCCGCCCGCGCCTGGTCGTAGAGGTCGAACAGCCGCGACTGGCGGTCCTGCGCCATCCGCGGCGCGCGGTTGGTGATGCTGGTCGGCCACGCGCTCAGGCAGGCGACGATGTCCGCGCCGTCGACCGCGAGGGACCGGGCCGACTCGGGGAACGTCTTGTCGTAGTCGATCAGCATGCCGAGCCGCCCGACCGGCGTCTCGAACGCCGCGAACTCGGCGCCCGGTTCGTACGCGATGCTCTCCCCCGGCGGCTGGTGGACCTTGCGGTGCCGGCCGAGGACGCCGTCACCGGTGACGCACACCGCGGAGTTGTAGCGGCGCGGCCCGTCGGCCTCGCAGTAGCCGACGCACACGACCATCTCCGCGGCCAGCGACTGGATGGTCTTCAGCTCCGCGCAGTCGGGGTCGAGGGCCGGCGGGAGCGCTTCCGGGTCCGGATGGCGCAGGTCGGCGAGGTACCCGCCGAGGGCCGCGTCCGGCAGCACCAGCAGCGCCGCGCCGGACGAGCGCGCGTGGTCGATCAGCGTCGCGATGCGCTGCAGGTCGAAGTCGAGGTCGCGGCCGAAGTGCGCGGCGACGGCGGCGATCCGGATCTGCCCCATTCACGGGACACTAACCGGGTAGGCATCCGGCCGTCTGTCCGCCAGGTGCCCCATCGACCGGCGCGCCGTCGCGAGGGCCGCCTGGACGTCGAACTCGGCGATCGCCATCCCTTCGGCGACACCGGTGTCGGCGACGATCTCGCCGCCGGGGTCGACGATCTTGGCGCCGGCGACGAACCGCAGGTCGCCGAAGGTGCCGGACTGGTTCGCCGAGAGCCAGACGATCTGGTTCTCCAGCGCGCGGGCCCGGTCGAACAGGTCGAACCGCCGTTTCCACCGGTCCTCGGCGAGGTCGGCGGCCGGGTTGGTCCGGCTGCCCGGCCACGCGCTCATGCAGACGACGACCTCGGCGCCGTCCAGCGCGAGCGCCCGCGCGGACTCGGGGAACGCCTTGTCGTAGCAGATCATCATGCCGAGGCGCCCGACCGGCGTGTCGAACGCGGCGAACCCGCGGCCGGCGCCGTAGCTGGCGTTCTCGGCCAGCGGCTGGTGGACCTTGCGGTGGTTCCCGAGGACGCCGTCGCCGTGCACGCAGACCGCGGAGTTGTACCGCCGCCCGCCGGCGAGTTCGCAGTACCCGGCCGTGACGACGAGGTCTCCCGCCAGCGCGGCCAGCCGCTTCAGCTCGGGGCCGTCGACGGCCAGCGCGGGTGGGCCTTCGGCATCGCCGTCGAGGTTGGCGAGGTAACCGCCGAGGCAGGCCTCCGGCAGCGCCAGCAACCGCACGCCCTCGGCCTTCGCCTCGCCGATCAGCTTTTCGATGCGCGCGAAGTCGCCTTCGAGGTCGCGGTCGAACGGCGCGGCGACCGCGGCCATCCTGAGTGTCGTCATGAGTTCCCCAATCCGGTGACGCCGCCGTCGATGGCGGGCGTCGTTTCGCCGTCGGGCCAGCGCAGCGTGACGCCGGTGCCCGCGACCAGTTCGCCGCAGTCCGCGGTCACTGCCGGGCCCGCGGGTGCGGGCGTGCCGGTGGTGAGCATCGCGAAGCCGGGGAAGCAGGTCAGCCAGTCCCCGGTGGACGCCCCGCGCGGCCGCGGCACCTTGCCGACGTCCAGCACCGCGCCGCAGCCGGATGCCTCGGCGAGCATGCCGAGGGTGCCCGCGATCCCGGCCATCGAGACGTCCTTGGCCGCCGCCGGTCGCGCCTTCGCGACCGAACCGAGCAGTTCACGCAGCTCGGGCGTGCGGCGGAAGCTCGTCGAGTCCCACTGGCGTCCGGTGTAGCCGGGGCGCCAGCCACCGCCGAGGTCGGCGGTGAGCCAGACGCGCTCACCCGGCTGGCCACCCCCACCGGGCACCGGGTCGGTGGTCCGGCCCAGCGCGGTGACCGAGAGCGAAGCCGGGACGCCGAACTGGGTGTGGCCGCCGAGCACCGGGACGCCGTACGCCTCGCTCGCCTTCCGCAGTCCACTGAGGACACGGGCGGCGAAGGACGCGTCACGGGCACCGAGCGCGTCGAGCAGCCCGGTCGGGGTGGCGCCCATCGCGGCGAGGTCGTTGAGGTTGACCAGCACCGAGCACCAGCCCGCCCATTCCGGGTCGCGCTCGACCATGGACGGGATGATCGCGTCGCACGCCGCGACGACGTCGGTGCCGGGCAGCGGGACGCCGTCGTCGCCGACGAAGCCGGGTACGCCGGTCAGCCCGCGCAGCAGCGGGCCGAGCGCGGCCTTCGTCGCGCGGGCCAGCGCGGCGATCCGGCCGATCGGCCGGCGCATCAGCACGTGGTCGTGGCCGGCGACGGTCACCGGCCGCACGCGCTGCCAGCCGAGCCGGGTGAACAGCCGCTCGGTGCGCGGCTGCACGGTCGCCTCGAACCGCAGCGCGCCCTCGGCTTCGGCTCGCGCGCAGGCCGCGCGGACCAGGGCCGAGCCGATCCCGGGCGGTGATCCGGGGGCGACGACCAGGCGGCCGCCCTTCCACCAGCCGACGTCCGGGCCGTCGGTCGCCGGGCCGAGCCGGACGCCGCCTCGCACTTCCCCCGACGCGTCGCGGGCGACCAGGACCAGGGTGCGCGGGTCGGTGTCGTGGTCGTCGAGGTCGTGCCCGGCGAAGAGCCCTTGCCGGGCCACGAAAGCTTCGTGGCGCAACGCGCGGTACGCCGTCAGTCCACTGTGGTCGGCTTCGCCGATCGAGAACGCCGGGCGCGCCGCCACACTGCGGACGTCGCCCAGCAACGCGAGGATGTCGTGGTCCACCTCAGCCTCCCGCCGCGCTGAGCAGCCCGCACGCACCGCACGCGGCACAGCCCGCGCCCTGGTCGGCGCCGGTCATCCCGGCCGCTCGCAGCAGCGCGGCGATCCGGCCGGTGACGTCGGCGACCAGCGCCGGCGAAGGCGCGGTGGCGCCGTCCCGCCGGGCCAGCGTCCCGACCATCGGCCGCATCGGCACGGCGAAGGGGTAGACGCCCAGGTCGATCAACCGCCCGGCGCCCTCGACCAGGGCGTCCGGGTCCTCGCCGAGGCCGATCAGCAGGTACGTCGAGACGCGGTTGCGGCCGAACACCCGGACCGCCTCCGCCCACGCGGCTTCGTACTCCGCCATCGGCACGGTCGACTTGCCGGGCATCCAGCGCCGCCGGACGTCGTCGTCCAGCGACTCGACGTGGATGCCGATCGACGTCGCCCCGGCGTCCCGCAGGTCCTGCAGGACGCCGAGGTCGCCGGGTGGCTCGATCTGCACCTGGATCGGCAGGCCCGGCACGGCCTCGAGCACCGCGCGGACGCAGCGCACGAGGTGCCGGGCGCCGCGGTCGGGCCCGGACGTCGTGCCGGTCGTCATCACCATCTGCCGGACGCCGTCGAGCCGCACGGCCGCTTCGGCGACCTCCGCGAGCTGCTGCGGGGTCTTCGCGGCCACGGTGGCCCCTGACCGCAGCGACTCCTCGATGGTGCAGAACCGGCAGCGCTGGTCCTCGGCGTACCGGATGCACGTCTGGACGACCGTCGTCGCGAGGACGTCCTTGCCGTGCAGCAGGGCGATCTTCCGGTAGGGCACACCGTCCGTTGTGGACAGGTCGTAGAACCGCGGCCGGCCCACCGGGGTGACGCTCAGGCCGAGGTCGATCGTCTCGCGGAAGATGCGCCCGTCCTGGACGACGTACGGGCTTTCGGGGTTCAGCGGCAGCGTGGCGTTGGCACCGTCGACCACCAGGTGGCCGTCGTCGCTCGGCCCGGCGCCCTTGCTGCGCTGCACAGGTGCGTCCACACGCACTCCGCGGACGGCGATGTCGGCGCGGGTTTCCAGGTCTTCTTCGATACCAACGCGCACTACTTGCTCCCTGGTGTCTCGTGACTCTCTCAGGTTCACGTTGCGCGCGCCGCTGAGGGGCGGTGCGGGAGGTCGTGAGTGAGAAACGGTGTTCTAACCCTGTTTCTCACTCACGACACCCGCACCGAGCACCAGTGACACGTCGAAACGAAATTCCCCCGCACTAGAACATGTAGGTGGAGTTGATGATCGCGCCCTTGCGCGCGTAGTGGATCAGCGCGTCCTGGACATCGAGGGGGTGCGTCGGGATGACGCCCTCGATGAGGTCCTCCTCGCGCGCGCCGTGCAGCGACAGGCCGAAGCGGCAGCAGTAGGCCTTGCCGCCTTCGCTGATGAACGTCTTGAGCTGGTCGTTGATGTTCAGCTCACCGGGGAAGGCGGCGTTGCCGGTGGTCGGGAAGCCGCGCGTGGCCAGGCAGTTCAGCGAACCCGGGCCGTAGAAGTAGATCGCGGCTTCGAAGCCCTTCCGCAGCGCGCGGGTCGCCTGCAGGATCGCCACGAAGCTCACCGACGACTCGTGCGCGATGCCGTGCACGAGCGTGAAGTAGCTCTGGCCGGGTTCGGCCTGGTAGTCCGGGAAGACCTTGGTCCCGCCGTACAGGTTGGAGCCCTGCGGCAGCGACGGGTGCGGGATCTCGTCGAGGCTGGTCTTCTCGGTCTCGGTCAGCTCTGCCATCGGTCTATTTCCCTTTCTTCGGTCCGTACAGCACGTCGAACGTGCCGCGGAAAACCAGGTCGGCGAGCTCGCCGTCGCCGGCCGCGGCGGCCAGCTTGGCGAGTTCGCCCTCGTGATCGCCCCACGGCTCGTCGGAGGCGAACAGCACGCGGTCGTGGCCGAGGCCGCGGCGTGAGATCTCCTCGACGAGCCAGCGCGGGGTGAAGCCGATCGCCCAGGACAGGTCCGTGTAGACCTGCTTCCCGGCGGCGATCCAGTCGAAGAAGCGGCCGCCGACGAGCTTGATGTGCCCGCTCATGCCGCCGCCGAAGTGGACGAGGTGCAGCTTGACGTCGTCGGCGTAGGCCTCGACGAGCTTGCCGACCTCGTCGATGTCCGACGCCGCGCCCGGCGAGGTGTGGACGTGCACGACGAGGTCGTGCTCCCTCGCCGTGGCGAAGATCTTGTCGAGCTGCGGCCTGCACGCCGGGTCGGACGCCCTGCCGCCCAGCAGGAAGCTGAGCTTCAAGGCTCGCACGCCGTCCTCGCCCGCCAGCTTCAGCGCGTCCTCGGTGCGGTCGGCGTCTTCGGCCCGCGGTGACACCCACAGCGCGGCGCTGATCCGGTCGTCCTTGCCCGCCGCCTCGACGCAGAGTTCGTTGAAGGAGAACGCGATCGCCGGGTCCGGGACGCCGTAGTTCGGAATCACCAGCGCGCGTTCGGTGCCCTCGCGGTCCAGATCGGCCAGGAGTTCGCCGATCGTCGCGCGGCTGCCGATCGCCGGGGCGACCGGCGGGCCGCCGTAGAACGGGTACGCGGGCAGCACACCCAGGTGGCGGTGGGCGTCGTTCGTCCACTTCATCAGGCCACCGTCCGCGGCGCGACCCAGTCGTCGTCGGCCGGGTAGGTGCTGACCGGGGTGCCGGAGAGCCACCGGACGTCGCCGCGGCCGCCTCCGGTGATCCGGCGGGCCAGGTACTCGGCGTCCGCGGCCACCCCGCAGAAGCGCCCGGAACCCCAGGTGTGCTGCCAGGGCAGGCCGAGGAAGTACAGGCCGGGACAGCTGGTGACGCCGCGGTGGTGCGTCGGGTAGCCCTTGCCGTCGAAGACCGGGACGTCGATCCAGCGGTGGTCACGGCCGAAGCCGGTGCTCCAGACGACGGCGGAAAGCGCTTCTGCGTCGAGGCTGCGCGGCTCGTCGGCCGGCTCCCAGACCGGCTTGTACCGCTCCTCCCGGGGTGCCGGGATCCCGCGTTGGGCGATGAACCCGTCGATGGAGTCCTTGATGCCCTCGGACACCGCGTCCGCCGCGTCGAGGTTGCGACGCAGGTCGCCGGCGAACTCCAGTTGTCCACTTCGGACGCTGGTGAGCCGGCCGTAGAGCTGCATGCCCTGGGCGGCGAACGCGCGCAGGTCGATGTCGTGGCCGCCGTCGCGTCCGGTGACGTAGTGGTTGGCCCGGAACCGCACGGCGTCCGCGTCGGCGAACTCGTCGATCCCCCGGGCGTAGTAACCCATCTCGTCCAGCCACGCCACGACGTCCCGGCCGCGGTAGCGCCGGGCCACCCGCGGTGCCGACCCGACGGCGAGGTGCACCCGCCGCCCGGCCAGGTGCAGGTCCTCGGCGATCTGGCAGCCCGACTGCCCGGTGCCGACGACCAGGACCTCGCCGGCCGGCAGCTGGTCCGGGTTGCGGTACTCGGCCGAGTGCAGCTGGACGACGTGCTCCGGCAGCCGTTCGGCCAGCCGCGGCTTCAACGGCACCTGGTACGGGCCGGTGGCCAGCACGACGTGGTCGGCGGTCAGCTCGCCGGCCGACGTCGTCAGCCGGAACCCGCCGCCGGGCAGCGGCCGCAGCCGTGTCGCTTCGACCCCCTCGTGCAGCGGGACGTCGAAGTCCTTCACGTACGACTCGAGGTAGGCGACGATCTCGTCCCGGACCATGAAGCCGTCCGGATCGTCACCCGCGTAGGGGAAACCGGGGAGCCGGCACTGCCAGTTCGGCGTGACCAGGCAGAAACTGTCCCAGCGGCGGGTCCGCCATTCGTGCCCCGCGCGCTCGCGTTCGAGCACCAGGTGCCCGACCCCGGCAGTGGTCAGGCAGTGGGACATCGACAGTCCCGCCTGGCCGCCGCCGACCACGATCACCGGCCGGTGCAGGCCGTCGAGCTCGAAGTTCATGCCGATCAGTGCACCGGCGAACCATTTCCGGACGGTTTCATCCGGAACATCGGCGTGTTACCAGACGCCCGCCGGGTAACGCTTCCTCCCGCCCGCGCTTAACACCGGCAGCGGGCCCCGCGGCCGTGGTGTCGCGCGGGGCCGGCAGGACGCCCGTCGCGAGGACTTGAGGGCAGACTTCAGTCGCCACTCGTCATCACCCGAAGGTGTGGTGTTAACTGTCCCAGCAGACAGAGAGTGTTTCCCCGACTTCGGCTGCGACGGCACACCGCAGTACCGGTTCGCCCGCCCCGCCCGGAAAGGCCGTCCTCGATGCAGGTGTCCGCACCGCTGTCGTCCGGTCAGCAGCGCCTTTGGACCGTCTCCCAGCTGGACGGGGCCGGCCCGGCCTACAACGAGGCCATGGCGTTCACCCTGCGGGGCCCCCTCGACCGCGAGGCGCTGCGCCGGGCCTTCGACGCCCTGGCCGACCGCCACGAAACCCTGCGCACCCGGTTCGCCGTCGAAGGCGGCCGTCCGGTGCAGATCGTCGAACCCGCAGGCCACGGCTTCTCCCTCACCGTCACGGATGTGGCCGGCCGGCCGGACCGCGCGGCCGAGCTGCGGCGCACCGATCCGTTCGAGCCGTTCGACCTGGCGCGCGCCCCGCTGGCCCGGGCCCGGCTGCTGGCCGACGGCGACGAGCACCACGTCCTGCTGATCACCGTCCACCACACCGTCTTCGACGGCTGGTCGCGCACCCTGCTGCTGCGCGAGCTCGGCACCCTCTACGCCGCTCAAATGAGCGGCGAACCGGCTTCCCTGCCGGAAACGCGTCCCTACCGCGAGCACGCCTCGGCGCAACAGGAGTGGCTGGCCGGCCCCGGCCCGGCGCCGCACGAGGCGTACTGGCGGGACCGGCTCGACGGCGTGCCGCCGGTGCTGGACCTGCCCGCCGACCGGCTGCGCCCGGCCCGGCAGGACCACCGCGGCGCCCGGGTGCCGGTCAGGCTCGGGCCGGAGCTCACCGCGCGGCTGAAGGCGGTAGCGCGCGAACACGGCGTCACGCTCTACTCCACCATCCTGACCTGCTGGTTCATCCTCCTTTCCCGCCTTTCCGCGCAAACTGACATCGTTGTCGGCGTGCCCACCGCCAACCGCGGCGGCGGGGGCGAGTTCCCCGAGACGATCGGCTTCTTCGTCAACACGCTCGCGGTGCGCGCCGAGTGGGGCCGCTCCCCACCGGCGCCGTGCTGCTCAAGCAGGTCCGGGCGGCCCTGCGCGGCGCGATCGACCACGTCGACCTGCCGTTCGAGCGGGTCGTCGAGCTGGTGAACCCGCCGCGCAGCCCGGCGCACACCCCGCTGTTCCAGACGATGTTCGCCTGGGTGCCGACCCTGCACGACGTCCTGGACCTGCCGGGCGTGGCCGTCGAGTCCCTCGAGGTCGAGCACGCCCCCGCGAAGTTCGACCTCGCCCTCGGCCTCGCCGACGAAGACGGCCGCGTCGCCGGGCACCTCGACTACGCCGTGGCCCTCTTCGACCCCGCCACCGCCGAGCGGTACGCCCGCTACCTCGTCCGGCTGCTGGCGCAGCTGGCCGCCCGGCCGGACGCCGACATCGCGGGCTACGAGCTCCTGGACGAGGACGAACGCCGCGAGATCCTCACCGCCCGGAGCACCGGGCCCCGGCCGCGCCGGCGCCCCGGCGGGCTCGTCGACCGGTTCACCGCCCACGCCGGCACGACCCCGGACGCCGCCGCGCTCGTCTGCGACGGCCGGACCCTCACCTACGGCGAGCTGGACCGCCGCACGACGAAGCTGGCGAACGCCCTGCGCGCCCGCGGAGCCGGGCCGGGCGAGGTCGTGGCCGTCCTCAGCGGACGGTCGGTGGAGCTGGTGGTCGCCGTGCTGGGCGTGCTGAAGACCGGCGCCGCCTACCTGCCGCTCGACCCGGCCCAGCCGGCCGCGCGGCGAGCGGCGATGCTCGAAGACGCCCGCCCGGTGCTGGTCCTGGGCGACGACGTCCCGGCCCTCGAGGCCGAAGGCGACGAGACCCCGACCCCGGTGGCGACCGACTCGCGGGAGACGGCCTACGTCATCTACACCTCGGGTTCGACCGGGCGGCCGAAGGGGGTCGCCGTGACCCACCACAGCGTCCTCGCCCTGTTCGACCAGTGGCTCGACCGCTTCGGCGCGACCCCCGGCGAGGCGACGTCGGCGTGGTCGAGCATCGGCTTCGACGCCTCGGTGCACGAACTGCTGCTCCCCCTGACGACCGGCGCGGTGCTGCACGTGGTGCCCGAAGACGTCCGGCCCGACCCCGCCGCGCTGATGGCCTGGCTGCGGGACCACCGCGTGGTCCAGGCGTTCCTGCCGCCCGCCTACGTCCGGTGGATCGACGAAGACCCCGCCCGGGTGGCCGGGCTCGCGCTGCGCCAGGTCCTCACCGGCGTCGAACCGCTGACCGACGCCGCGCTCGCCCGGTTCGCCGCGGCCCTGCCCGGCCTGCGGATCTGCTTCGGCTACGGGCCGACCGAGGCCACGCTCTACGCCACCGCCCACTTCGACCCGAAGCCCCTGGACCGCCCGGCGCCGATCGGGCGGCCGCTGCCCGGATCGCGGATGTACCTGCTCGACGAGCGGCTGCGCCCGGTGCCGCCGGGGGTGGCGGGCGAGGTCTTCCTGGCCGGCGACTGCCTGGCCCGCGGGTACCTGCACCGGCCGGGGCTGACCGCCGAGCGGTTCGTCCCGGACCCGTTCGTCCCCGGCGAGCGGATGTACCGCACCGGCGACCTGGCCCGGTGGCTCCCCGACGGCGAAGCCGAGTACGCCGGGCGGCGCGACGACCAGATCAAGCTGCGCGGGTTCCGGATCGAACCCGGCGAGGTGACGGCCGCGCTGCTGGCCGTCCCCGGCGTCCGGGAGGCCGCCGTGCTGGTCGACCGCGAGGGCGAGCCCCGGCTCGTCGCCGGCGTCGTGGGCGGCGGCGGGCGGACCCCGCACGAGTGGCGCGCCACGCTGGCCGCCCGGCTGCCGGACTACATGATCCCGTCGGTGTTCGCCGAGTTCGACCGGCTGCCCCTGAGCCGCAGCGGCAAGCTCGACCGCGACGCCGTGCTGGCCCACGCCCGGGCGAGCGCGCCCGCCGCGGTCAACACCGCCGCCCCGCGCGACCACGTCGAGCTGGCGTTGCTCCGGATCTGGCGAACCCTGCTGCTGCACCCCGCGATCGGCGTCTCGGACGACTTCTTCGACGTCGGCGGCACGTCGATCTCGGCGATCAAGCTGGCCCACGCCATCGGCGCGGAGTTCGGCCGCGAGCTGCCGATCCGGGACGTCATCCTGCACCCGACCATCGAGGCGCAGGCCGCACTGGTCCGGGCGGGCACCCCACCGGGCGGCGGCAGCCTGATCGAGTTCCGCCGCGGCACCGGCGGCGCCCGGGTCGTCTGCGTCCACCCGGCGGGTGGGACGGCGTTCTGCTACCTGCCGCTCAGTGCCGCGCTGCCCGAGGACGCCGGTGTCGTCGGGATCCAGTCCCCCGGGCTCAACCCCGGTGAGCAGCTGCTGCCGAGTGTCGAGGCGATGGCCGAGGAGTACCTGCGGCTCGTCGGCCCGCGCCCCGAAGAGACGCTGGTCCTTTGTGGACTTTCCTACGGCGGCCTGGTCGCCTACGAAATGGGCCGCCGGCTGGCGGAGCACCACCCGCGCGTCAGCGTCGTCCTGCTCGACACCACCGCCACCGACGACCCGGCCGCGAAGGCGGCGATCGAACCGGTCCCGGCGGCGGAGTTCCGCGAGAAGCTGGTGCGGTTCAACGGGATGTACCCGGGCATCGAGGACGCGCAGATCGAGCGCTACCACCGCACGTACAACCACAACCGGCTGACCGCGCGCGAGCACGATCCCGGGGAATCGGCGGCGCGGGTGGTGTTCGTGCAGGCCGTCGGCGAGGACCCGATCCCGGGCACCGTGGAGTTCTGGCGTCGCCGCGTCCGCGGTGAGTTCGAGGTGGTCCCCGCGGACTGCGGGCACTGGGACATGCTGGAAAGCGACGCGCTGCCGCTGGTGGCCAAGCTGATCACGGCCGAGCTGGCGGCCCGATGACCTCGATCGCCCGCCGCGTCCACGACCGGGCCCTGCGGCACCCGGACGCCCTCGCCGTGTCCGACGGCTCCCGCCGGCTCACCTACGCCGAGCTGGACGCGGGCGCCGCGGCCGTCGCGGAGTCCCTGTCCCGCAAGGGAGTCCGTCCCGGCGACGCGGTCGCCGTGGGCCTGCCCCGCTCGGCGGAGCTGGTGCTCGTCATGCTGGGCGTGCTGCGCCTGGGCGGCCAGGTCGTGCCGCTCGACCGGCAGAGCCCGCCCGCGCGCCGGGACGTCATCCTCGCCGACGCGGGCGCGGCCGCCGTCGTCCACGACGGGCTGCCGGGCCTGTCCCCGCTGACGCCCGCCGAGCTCCTGGCCACGAGCGCCTCGCCCGGGGTCCCGGCCGAGCCCGCGCCGGCATCGTTCCTCTTCTACACCTCCGGCACGACCGGCCGGCCCAAGGGCGTCGAAGTGCGCGACGCGGGGGTCCTCCGGCTCGCCGAACCCGGCTGGCTCGACCCCGGCAGCCGGTTCGCCTGCCTGGCGAACCCGGCGTTCGACGCGATCAGCTTCGAGGTGTGGGTGCCGCTGCTGACCGGCGGCACCTGCGTGATCCTCGACGACGAGACCGTCCGCGACCCGCGGGCGTTCGCCGGCGCGCTGGTCCGCGAGCGCGTCGACACGATGTTCGTGACCGCGACGCTGTTCAACGCGGTCGCCGAGACCGTGCCGGACAGCTTCTCGACGGTGCGGCGGGTGGTCATCGGCGGCGAGCAGCTCAACGCCCCGCTGATCCGCCGCTGGTACCGGGCCAACCCGGACGCGCCGACGCGGCTGCAGAACGGCTACGGCCCGACCGAGACGACGACGTTCGCGCTCAGCTACGCCATCCCGCGGGGCTTCGACGGCGATGTCGTGCCGATCGGGCGTCCGCTGCCGGGCACCGGTGCGGTCGCGGTGACCGCGGACGAGCGCGTGGCCGCCGAAGGCGAGCTGGCCGAGCTGTATATCTCCGGGGCCGGGGTCGCGCTCGGCTACCGCGGCCTGCCCGCGGAGACCGGGCAGCGGTTCGTCCGGCTGCCGTGGTTCGACGACGGCCGCGCCCGGTTCTACCGCACCGGCGACTTGGTGCGCGTCCTGCCGGGCGGCCGGTACGCCTACGCCGGGCGCACCGACCGGCAGGTGAAGGTCCGCGGGTTCCGGATCGAGCCGGGCGAGCTGGAGCAGCGGCTCCTCGCGCACCCCTCGATCCGGCAGGCGCACGTGGCCGTGCGGCGCGCGGCCACCGCCGAGTTGCTCGCGTTCGTCGTGGCGGGTGACCTGTCCTTCGACGCGTTCGAAGCTCATCTGAGCGAGACCGTGCCGGCCTACATGCGGCCGCACCACGTGTTCCGCGTCGAGGAGCTGCCGCGGAACGCCAACGGGAAGGTCGACGAGCCCGCGTTGCTGGCGGGTGGGTTCGCGCCGTGGCGGCCGGACACCGGCGGCGAAGCGACAGCGTGGGAGCGCGAAGTCCTGGACGTCGTCACGGACGTTCTCGACGTCCCGGATCTTCACCCCGGCGACACGTGGCTGCGGTCCGGGGGCGACTCGCTCAAGGCGTTGCGGCTGCGGTTCGCGATCCGCGAGCGCTGGGGTGCGGATCTGCCGCCTTCGGTGGTGCAGCGCGGGACTTTCGCCGACCTCGCCGCCGCCGTCTCCTCGGCGGGACACGCGGCCTACCCGGTCGTCGGCACGCCGACGACCGCGACGACAGCACCCGCCACCAGCGAGCAACAGCGGCTTTGGCTGCTGCAGCAACGGAATCCCGCCTCCACCGCGTACCACGTTCCACTCGCCTTCCGCGTCACCGGTTCACCCGATCTCGACGCGCTGCGCCGGGACGTGCGCGGCCTGGTGGAGCGGCACCCGGCGCTGCGCACCGCGTTCGAAGCGACGTCCGACGGCCTGCGACAAGTGGCGAAAGCGCCGTACGACCCGTGGACCGAGCCTTCCGACGACTTCTTCACCGCGCCGTTCGACCTGGCCGCGGGGCGGCCGATGCGCGCGGCCTGGCGGCCCGACGGCACGCTTCTGCTGTGCCTGCACCACATCGCGGTCGACGGCTGGTCGCTGAACATCCTCTTCCGCGAGCTGTCGGGCGCGGAACCGCGGCCCGGCGCGCACACGCCGTTCGACTTCGCCGCGTGGCAGTCCCGGTGGTTCGCCTCCCCCGGCTACCGCGCTCAGCTGAGCGAACGGTTCGACGATGCCGAGCCCGTCGGCGAAGCGTCGCTCACCGGACGGCTGCACACGACCGGCATCGGACGCGAGCGCGTCGACGAATGGGCCGGTGAACTGGGCCTGACCCGGTTCCAGCTCCTGCTGGGCGTGTTCGCGTGGAGCCTGTACGCGGTGACCGGGCGGACGCGGCCGCGGATCGCCGCGCCGGTGGCCAACCGGCCGGTGCGGGAGTTCGAAGACGGCGTCGGGATGTTCGCCAACACCGTCCGGCTGCCGCTGACGGTGGACCCGGACGAAGACCTGGACACCCAGCTGCGGCGACTGGGTGCAACGTCGGGCGCCGCGCTGGACCACCAGGACGTCGCGTTCGCCGACCTCGACCCCGGGTATGCGGCCTTCGACTACCTGTTCGTCCTGGAGAACACCGACTTCGGCGCACTGCGGCTGCCGGGTTGCGCGGTCAGTCCACTGTGGATCGAGGCAGCCGAGGCCAAGTGCGCGCTCACCCTGTCGGTCGTGGAACGGGCCGATGGGTTCGACTGTCTTTGGGAGTACGGCGAGGGCCACTTCACCGAAGCCGAGGCGGCGGCGCTCGGCGACGTCTTCGACCGCGCTTTGAACGGCTCCGCGCGGACTCCGGCCGAGCTGGCCGAGCCGTACCGCCGGGACCACGGCCGTGGGGCCGCGGCGGAGCTGACGTGGGAGACCGTGGCGGAGGGCTTCGCGCGGCAGGTCGCGCTGACGCCCGACGCCCCGGCCCTGACCGGCGACACGACGCTGACCTACGCCGAGCTGGACGCGCACGCGGCCCGGCTCGCCGCCACCCTGCCGGACGACGCCACCGATGTCGCGCTGTACTTCCGGCCGTCGGCCGAGCACGTCGTCGCGCTGCTCGCGCTCGCGCGGCTGAACATCACCGCCGTGCCGCTGGATCCCGCGTACCCGCCCGCGCTGCTGCGCGACATGCTCGACCGGGTCCGGCCGCGCTGCGTCCTGCTCGCCCCGGGGGAAGCGTTCGACCCCGGCGTCGAACGGCGGTTCGTCACGCTCACCGACGGGCCGGTGCCGGACGTCCCGGCCCGGCACGCCGGACGGCCGCTCTACACGCTGTTCACGTCGGGCTCGACCGGCGTGCCCAAGGGCGTCCGCGTGCCGGACCGCACGCTGGCCAACCTGCTCCAGTGGCAGGACGCGCCGCCCGCGGCGACCCAGCAGTTCTCGATGCTCTCGTTCGACGTGTCGTTCCAGGAGATCTTCACGACGCTCTGCGGCGGCGGCCGGCTGCACCTGGTGCGCCCGGAGTGGCGCCACGACGTCCCGGCACTGCTGGCGCAGCTGGAAACCGCGGGGATCGAACGGATCTTCCTGCCCTATGTGGCGTTGCAGCTGCTGGCCGAGCACGGCGTCCGGCTCAGGCGGTACCCGGCACGGCTGCGGGACGTGATCACCGCCGGCGAGCAGCTCGTGTGCACCCCGGCGATCCGCCGCTGGTTCGCCGGGCTGCCCGGCGCGCGGCTGCACAACCACTACGGTCCGACCGAAACCCACGTCGTGAGCGCGCTGACCCTCGACGGTGATCCGGCGGACTGGCCCGAGCGGCCCGCGATCGGCCGTCCGGTGGCGAACGCGGTGCTGCGGGTCGCCGACGCTTCGGGCGCACCCCTGCCGCCGGGGCAGGTCGGCGAACTGCTCATCGGCGGCCTCGCGGCGAACCGGTGCTACCTCGGCGAAGCGGCTCCGGAGAAGTTCGCCGAACTGCCGGAGCTGCACTACCGCAGCGGTGACCTCGCGCACTTCGACCGCGCCGGGCTGCTGCACTTCGACGGCCGGGCCGACCGGCAGGTCAAGCTCAGCGGGCACCGCCTCGAACTGGGCCAGGTCGAGGCGGCGCTGCTGCGGCACCCCGACGTCGTCAACGCGGTGGTCGTGCCCGAGGACGACCGGCTGGCGGCGTTCCTGGAGTGCCGCCGGACGCCGACCGCGGCGGAGCTGAGCGAGCACCTGGTGCCGCTGCTGCCACCGCACGCGCGGGTCGACCGCTTCCGGGTCGTCGCCGCCCTGCCGCGCACGCCGAGCGGGAAGCTCGACCGGGACGCCGCTTCCCGCACGCCGGGGCAGGATCTCCACCGGACGCCCGCGCGTCCGTCGAACGAGCTGGCGGCGCTGTTCGAGGAAGTGACCGGCACGGCGATCGGGCCCGACGAGACGTTCTTCGCCGCCGGGGCCACGAGCCTGTCGCTGATGCGCTTTCACCTGCGCTGTGCCGAAGCGGGCTACCGGTTCACCGCGGCCGATCTGTTCGAGCACGTCACCCTCCGGGACCTGACGCGGCACCTCGAGGGCGGCTCGGCTCCGGCTCCGGCCGTTTCCGGGGCCGCGGTCGACGAGCCGGTGGCCGTCGTCGGCATGGCGGTGCGGCTGCCCGGCGCGCCGGATCTGGCGGAGTTCTGGGACCTGGTCGTTTCCGGTCGCCGGGGCATCGAGGACTTCCCGGCCGCCGAGGGCCTGGTCGGCGCGCGCAGCCTCCTGGACGGGCCGCTGGCGTTCGACCCGGAGCACTTCGGGATCAGCCACCGCGACGCGGCGCTGATGGACCCGCAGCAGCGGCAGTTGCTGATGGCCTGCGTCGAAGCGCTGGCCCACGCCGGGATCCCCGGACCGGCGGGCCGGGTCGGGCTCGTCGCGGGCTGCGGCGAGAACACGTACTTCCAGCAGATGCTGCGCGAGGCCGACCCGGCCGCGCTGCCGGACGGCTTCCAGCTCGCCCTGCACCACGAGAAGGACTTCCTGGCCACGAAGGTCGCCTACCACCTCGACCTGACCGGTCCGGCGCTGACGACCCAGACGGCGTGCTCCAGCTCGCTGGTCGCCGTCCACCAGGCCGCCGGGATGCTGCGCGGTGGCGAAGCGGACGTGATGCTGGCGGGCGGGGTGCTCGTCGACGTCACCCTCGCCGAGGGGTACCGGTACCGGCCGCAGCACATCTTCTCCGCGGACGGGCACTGCCGCCCGTTCAGCGACGACGCGGACGGCACGGTGGGGGCGAGCGGCGTCGGCGTGGTGGTGCTGAAGCCGCTGTCGGCGGCCCGCCGCGACGGCGACACGGTGTACTCGGTGATCACCGGGTCGGCGCTGACCAACGACGGCGCGGTGAAGCAGGGGTACAGCGCGCCGTCGCCGGCCGGGCAGCGCTCGGCCGTCCAAGCCGCGCTTCGGCGGGCCGGGCGGTCCGGCGCCGACGTCGGGTACGTGGAGACGCACGGAACCGGCACACGCCTCGGCGACCCGATCGAGGTCGCGGCCCTGCGCGAGGCGATGCCCGACTCGACGGGCTGCGCCTTGTCCTCGGTGAAGAGCCAGCTCGGCCACCTGGGCGCGGCGGCCGGGGTGGTGGGCCTGATCCGCGCGACCCTGGCGGTCCACCACGGCGTCCTCCCGCCGACGGTGGACTTCCGCGCGCCGAACCCGGCCCTGGACCTGGGGCCGTTCCGGGTGCCGACGCGGGCCGAGCCGTGGCCGGCGGGCCCGCGGGTGGCGGGGGTCAGCAGCTTCGGCATCGGGGGGACGAACGCCCACGTGGTGCTGGAGTCGGTCCGCCCGGCGGCGGTTTCGGCGCCCGAACCCGTGCGGTGCCTGGTGCTTTCCGCCAGCAGCGCTTCCGCGCTCGTCGCCGACGCCGGCCGCGTCGCGGACTACCTGACAGTGCACCCGGAGTCCTATGTGGACGTACTACGGCACCTGCAATCGGGCCGCCCGTCGCAGCCGTGGCGTCTGGCCGCGGCCTGCGAAAACGCGACGGTCGCGGTCGAGTGGCTGCGCACGGCCGAGCCACCGGAGGACGCGAGGGTCGTGAGTGAGAAACAGTGTTCTAACACTGGTTCTCACTCACGACCAGCCGCGGCAGATCGCTCGGCCGCGGCCGCCGAACTGGCCGCCTCCTGGCTGGCCGGCACGGTCGTCGACTGGGGCCACTCCCCCGCGCCCGCGCCGTGGGACTTCCCGCCACCCGCCTTCGCGGTCCGGGACTTCGACTTCCCACGGCGGGCCGCCGTCCCACGACTGTCCGAAACAGACTGGCTGCACCAGCCCACCTGGGTGCGCCTGCGCCGGGCCACGACCGCCACCCGCACCGACCGCGTCCTCGTCATCTCCGGCGAAGGCCCGCTCACCGCGCCCGCTCTCGACGCCGCCTATTCGCGGGTTGTCCGGGTGCACGCAGCACCCGCCTTCGCCCGGCGGGGCCCCGACACCTTCGAAGCCGACCCGGCCGATACCGCACACCTGCGCCAAGTCCTGGACGCCCTGCCGGACAAGGAAATCGACTGGCTCCACGCCCTCCCCCTCGGCATCACCGGGCCCGTCGGCGCAAGCTCACTGGACCGAGCCCGCTGGGCGTGCCTGGACACCCCCGCCGCCCTCCTGCGGGCCGCCCACGACCGTCCACTCAGGACGTGGTGGGTCTCCGCCGGGGCCGCGCCCGCGAACACGGCCGTCACGCGCCCCGAGGCCGGGCTGCTGGCCGGGATCACCGCCGTCGGCCCGCAGGAAAGCGGGATCCCCGGCCACTGGGTCGACCTGCCCGGCCCCGACCTCGACCGAGCAGCCGACCTGCTCACCGGACCGCCCCCGCCGGAGCGCGTCGCCCTGCGAGCCGGGTTCTGGTGGGCGCAGGACAGTGCGCCGGTCGCCGCCGGGGAGCCCGCGCTGACCAGCGGGACGCACCTCGTCCTCGGCGGCACCGGCGGCATCGGGACCGCCGTCGCCGAGGTGCTGCTGACCCGCACCACCGGCCGCGTCGTCCTGCTCGCGCGTGAACCCCACCTGCCCGAGGCCCTCAAACCGTGGGCCGGCCGCATCACCCTGCTGGCCGCCGACCTCACGAAGATCACCGCCGAAGAGGTCGACACCCGGATCGGCGCTCCCCTGGCCGGGATCGTGCACGCGGCCGGGACCCCGGACGGCAGCCTGATCGCCACCCGCGGCGAAGGCACCCAGGAAGCCAAGCTCGCCGGCGCCCTCCTCACCGAACGGCTCATCGAACGCCACCAGCCCGCGTACGCCGTCTACTGCTCTTCGCTGTCCGCCCAGTTCGGCGGAACCGGTCAGCTGGACTACGCCGCCGCCAACGGGTTCCTCGACGCGCTCGCCCACCGCGACGGCCCCACCGCCCGCCTCTCGATCGGCTGGGACATCTGGCGCGACACCGGCATGGCCGTCACGGCACTGGAAACCGACGCCCGGCACCAGGCGCACCTGGCCGTCGGCCTGAGCGCCGAAGAAGGACAGCGCACCTTCGCCCGCGCCCTGGGCTCCGGGCTGCCCCAGCTCCTGGTCGCGACGACCGGCCTCGACGCCGTCCGAGCCTTCCACGAGCGCGAAACCCCGCCGGGCACGACAAAACCGGCCGGAGACGCCGAAGCCGAGCTGACCGAGGAAGTGCGCGCCCTGCTGGGCGTCGCCGAGCTGGACCCGGACGTGCCGCTGTACGACCTGGGCGCCGACTCCCTGATGCTGCTGGACGTCGTCGACTCGGTGAAACGCCTCTTCGGCGTCGACCTCGATCTCGCCTGGCTCGGCCCGGAAGTGACGATGGCCGCGTTGCTGGCGAAGCTCTACGAAGCCGGCGACACCGGCGAAGTGGTGGTGCAGGTCTGGCGCGAAGGGACGGGCCGCGAAGCCGTGTGCCTCGTGCACCCCGTCGGCGGGGACGTGCACGCCTACCGCCCGCTCGTCGAAGCCCTGCCGCCGGAACTCGGCGTCTGCGTGATCGCCGACCCGGCGCTGAACCGCCCGGAACCGCCCGGCTGGCCGGTCGCGGACCGGGCCCATCGCTACTACACGGCGCTGCGGAAGCGGCTCCCCGGCCACACCTGGCAGCTGGCCGGGTGGTCGTTCGGCGCCTGGGTGGCGGCCGGCATGGCCGCCGAGGCCGAGGCGGCCGGACAGCCGGTGCGGGCCCTGCACCTCATCGACCCGCCGCCGCCCGGCGCGAGCGCCGCGGACTACAGCGACGCGCAGCTGGAAACGGTGTTCGAGCGCGAACTGGGCGCCTCCGGCGGCACCGCGGGCGAACACGCCCGGCGGCTCGCCCGCGCGTGCCGGGCCAATCTGCACAGCATGACCGGGCACGAGCTGCCGCGCCTGGCCGCGACGCCCAGCCACGTCTGGCTCGCCGCCGACCCCGAACCCGGCCTGCCGGTGGCCGACCGCGGCGGCTGGCGCGCCCTGCTGCCCGAGCCGAGCCGCTGGCACGAACTGCCCGCCACCCACTACGGCATCGTGCGCGCGCCGCACGTCACGGAAGTGGCCGCGGCCATCGGAAACCTGTGAGACCCACGGGAGGAAAGGAAACCATGGAGCAGTACGAACTCGACGCCGTCAAGCGGATCACGACGCGGCCGGCGCGCGACTACCGGACGCTGGCGGTGCGGGGCCTGACCCCGATCATCGGCGCCGAGGTCACCGGTCTCGACCTGACCCGGGAGCTGACCGAGGAAGAGCTCACGGAGCTGAAGACCGCCTTCCTGGACCACCACGTGCTGGTGTTCCGCGACCAGGACATCACGGTGGAGGACCACAAGCGCCTCGCCGCGAGCTTCGGCGAGCTGCGCCCGGTGAACCCGCCGCCCGAGCACGGCGACCCGTACATCCTCGAGGTCGCGACCGCCCCGGAGTCGGCGAACGTGTTCGGCAATGGCTGGCACGCCGACGGCACCGCCGACGCCGAGCCGTCGCTGGGCTCGATGCTCCACATCACGCGGATGCCCGACCCCGGCAGCGGCGGCGACACGCTCTTCGCGAACATGCACCTCGCGTACGACATGCTGTCGCCGAAGCTGAAGGAGCTGCTGGCCGGGCTGACCGCGATCCACGACGGCGCGCACGCCTTCCGCGGCCACAAGATCCCGGAGGGCTACGAACCCCCGGCCAGCGAGCACCCGGTGGTGGTGCGGCACCCGGAAACCGACCGGCCGCTGCTGTACGTCAACCCCGCCTACACCTCGCGCATCCCGCAGCTGTCGGCCGACGAGAGCCAGGCGGTGCTCGACCTGCTGTTCTCGGTCGTGCCGAACCGGCCGATGCTGGCCTGCCGGGTGCGCTGGGAGCCGAACACGCTGGTGTTCTGGGACAACCGCTGCGTCCAGCACCACGCGACGTACGACTACTACCCGCACACCCGCTTCGGCCACCGCGTCGCGATCAACGGCGGCCCGCTCAAGGGCTGACGCCTTAAGGAGTTCCATGTCGTCCGAACCCGTGGTGGACGTCCGCGACCCGGCCGTCCTCGGCGACCCGATGTGCGGGTACGACCGCATCCTCGCCGCGTCCCCGATCTGCTGGGCCCGGCTCCCGGGCGGTGAGGAGGGGTGGCTGGTCACCGGGAGCGCCGCCGTCCGCGCGGTGCTCTCCGATCCGGCCGTGCGCAACGATCCCACCGGCCTGCCGGGACCGGGCGCGCAGACGCAGGAGGAGATGTTCCTCGCGCTGGGCACGCCCCCGGAGCACCTGCCCTACCTGCGGGCGAGCCTGCTCAGCCTGGACGGCGCCGAACACGCCCGGCTGCGCCGCGGCATCAGCCACGCCTTCGGCGCGTCCCGGGTCGCCACGCTGCGCCCGCGGGTGCAGCAGATCGTCGACGAGCTGCTCGACGACCTCGGCGCGGCGCCGGGGACCGTGGACCTCCTCGAGGAGTACGCCTACCCGCTGGCCATGGCCGTCGTCTGCGAACTGGTCGGCGTCCCCGAAGCGGACTGGGCGGACTGGTACCGCTGGGGCAAGGTGCTGGTCGACGGCGATCCGGCGCGGATCACGCCGACGCTGGGCGAGATGTTCGCCTACTGCCACGCCCTGGTCGACCGGCGCCGGGCCGAGCCGCGGGACGACCTGCTCAGCGAAGTCGTCGCCCAGGACGACCTGACCGACGTCGACGCCGTGGCCCTCGTGGTGTTCCTCGTGCTCGCCGGGCACGAAACCATGGCGCACATGCTGTCCAACGCGGCGCTGGCCCTCATGCGCGATCCCGCCCAGCGAGAGCTGCTGCGCACCGAGCCCGAGCTCTGGCCCGCGGCGGTGCGCGAGCTGGTGCGCACCGACGGCCCGGTCCAGCTCGCCCGGCTGCGCTACGCCGCGACCGACCTCGAAGTGGGCGGCGTGCGGATCAGCGCGGGGGACGCGGTGCAGGTGGTGCTCGGCGCCGCCAACCGCGACCCGGCGCAGTTCGCCCACCCGCACGAGGCCGACGTGCGCTGGCAGGCCGAGCACGGCGGCCGCGAAGGCAGCGTCGGATTCGGCTGGGGGCCGCACTTCTGCCTGGGGGTGGCCCTGGCGAAAGTGGAGGCCGAGGTCGCGCTGCGCAGCCTGTTCGACCGGTTCCCCGGGGTCCGGCCGGTGACCGAACCGGCGTGGGTGCCGCTGCCCCGCGGCCGCCACCGCGTCAACCTGGAAGTGCACCTGAGCTGAGCGCTGCGCCCCAATGTGGCGTTCGGTGCGTCTGACGCACCGAACGCCACATTGGGTGCGTCTGACGCAACCAACGCCACATTGGGGCGCTGGCGACCGGGCGCCGGCTCAGTGCCGAGACCGGGCGAAGGCGCCGACCGGCATCGTCACGTCGGCGCTCGACGCCCCGCACTCCAGCATCCACAACGCCGCCGCGGGACCCAGCTCCCGGCCCAGCGCTCCGAGTGCGTCCGGGTCCGGCGCCACCGCCCGCGCCTGCTCGACACCGCGCACGAACGCTTCCGGGTCCCAGCCTCCCGGGTCCGTGCCGCCGAGGGAGCGTGCGCCGCGGGCCAGCGTCGCGGCCGGCATCGGGTCGGTGACGCCCAGCAGGCCGTGGGTGCGTTCCCCGGCCAGCACTCCCATCCAGCGCGAGCTTTCCGGGGTGGGGCGGGGTCCGGTCCAGCGGGGCCGCTCGTCCATGTCCGTGAGCTTCCCCGGGGAGCCGGCCACGGCCCAGCGGCCGGCCCACTCGACGGCCAGGCCCGGCGCACTGCGGGTGGCGGGGTTGTGGAACCGCGCCATGTCCCACCGGTTGCCGACCGCGACGGCGGCGAGGTCGCGGTGCGGCCAGACCCGCGCCTCCCACCAGAACCCCCACGGGAACGCCGCGGTGTGCCCCCACCACCAGTCCTCACCCAGCTCCGGGTCGGCGAGCTCGAGCGTCAGGCCGGAAAACGACCGGACGCCGTGCGGGCTCGGGCGCGGCACGCGCGGGGTCACCATGGCCGCGAGCGACTCCGGGGTGACGAGACCGCGGTCGCCCGCGGCGGTGCGCAGCAAGGACTGCAGCAGCCGCGCAAAGTCCGCGGCGCTGGTGTACATCCCCACTCCCGGGTAGGCCGAGGTGCGCAGCGACGGGCTCGGCAGGCACCAGTCGCCGAAGGCCATGTAGCCGGTCGCGCCGGCGGTGGTCCGGTCCGGCGCACCGGTCGCCCACGGACTCCGCGTGCCGTCGTCGATGCTCGTGTCCGCCATCCCGGCCGCGGCGAACACGTCCCGGTGGACGCGGGCGCCGTACGGTTCGCCGGTCAGGTGCTCGACGGCGCCGCCCAGCACCCCGACTCCGAAGCTCGAGTACGAGTAGGGACCCGGCGTCGTCACCAGCGGGAGCGCCCCGCCGTACTCCACGGCGCGCCCGGTTTCGTGGCGGCGCCGGACGAAGTCGAGGACCGGCTCGGCCGGTGCCGCGTGCGCCGTGGCGGTGACGATGTCGCCGTAGTAGCCGCCCTGGTGGGCGGCCAGCATGGCCGTGGTGACCGGCGCCGGGTCACGGCCCCGCAGCCCGGCGGGCAGCACCTCGTCGACCGGCGTGTCCAGGCCGGCCATGCCCGCCTCCACCAGCTGCAGGAAAGCCAGCCCCGTGACGGGTTTGGTGAGCGAGCCCGCCGGAGCGACGGTCGCGGCGGTCATCGGCGTGCCCGCGGCCAGGTCCGCGAACCCGGTCGCGGCCGTCCGCAGCTCGGTGCTCGTCGCCACCGCGACGGCGACCCCGGGCGTGCCGGTGACCGCGGCCAGCCGGGGCAGCACGGTGTCCAGGGCCGCCATCACATCGTCGAGCATGCTTCTCCTCACCAGGCCGAGAGATACCGTCCACAGAGGACACTACTGGTCAGCCCTCGGCGGTGTTGTAGTTGACGATCCGCTCCACCATGAGGGCGACCGCGCCGGCCAACGGGCTGTCCGCCTCCCTCCGCACCACGTCCGGCAACCGGTGCGCCTCCCCCTCGGCGACCGCCACCATGCCCCAGAGCGCGTTGAACCCCGAGGGATCCGCCGGCTTTTCGGCGGCCGCCTCGACCGTCACGACGCCGCCGCCCTCGACCACGGTGAGCGCGCCCATCTGCCGCAGCGTGCCGGGATCGCGCTCCTCGGCGGCCACCACGCTCCAGCCCGCCACCTCCGTCTGCCGCAGGGCGGCGAGCAGCCCGCCGGCACTGCCCGCGCCGGTGACAACGATGTCAGGCAATACGAGGGCCACCGGTCCCCGCGTGATCGGCAGGGCGGACCGGATCGCCCCGTCGAGCCCCGGTTCCGCCGATTCGTCCTGGTAGACGAAGACCATTTGAAAGATCCCGGCATAGCGTGCGAGATAGCTCACAGTGTCGAGCTTGTGCGTCCCGAACACGACGACGACGCGCACGGTGAGCCCGCTCTTCGCCAGTTCGACGACGGCCTCCAGGCTGCGGTCCAGCACGGTGACCCCGGGAGCCAGGCAATGCAGCTCCTTCGCGTAGGGCGCGCCGAAGCGCGTCCCGAATCCCGCGCAGGGCAAGATGATCGAAACATCGGGGAGTACGGACGAACCAGGCATCGAATGGCCCTCAAGTTCTGTTGACGGTCAGGAGCCCTTACGCGCACGCTGGTCTCAGCGTAGTCACCGGGGACGACTCCGCGCGAGGGGAAGTCGATCGCCGGTTTTGCCTTGGCAGAACCGGAACGCCTGCGAAGAGAGAGCGAAGAGGACGCGAATGCGGGTGCTGCTGTCCACGTACGGGACACGAGGCGACATCGAACCGCTGGTGGCACTGGCGGAGCAGCTGCGCGCACTCGGCGCCGGGGTGCGGATGTGTGCCCCGCCGGACGACGAGTTCGGGCACCGGCTGGCCGGTGCCGGGATCGAGCTGGTGCCGGTCGGGCCACCGGTGCGGGCGCTGATGCGCGGGACGACCCCGCCGTCGGCGGCGGAGCTGTCCCGGTACCGGACCGAACTGGTCGACGCGCAGTTCGACGTTTTCCCCGCGGCGGCCGACGGATGCGACGCGCTGGTGGTGGCCGGCCTGGCGCAGATCGGCGCGCGATCCGTGGCCGAAGCCGCGGGCATCCGCTACGTGTACACGAGCTACGCGGCGGTCAACCTGCCGTCGCCGCACCACGCGCCGCCCCCGCGGCCGGGCTGGCCCGAGCCGGCCGCACACGACAACCGGACGCTGTGGGAGCTGGACGCGCGAAACGTGAACGCGCAGTTCGGCGAAATCCTCAACGCCCGCCGGGCGGCGATCGGGCTGTCCCCCGTGGACGACGTCCGCGACCACGTCCACACCGGCCGGCCGTGGCTGGCGGCGGACCCGGTCCTGGGGCCGTGGCGGGAGACCCCGGGCCTCGACGTGGTGCAGACGGGTGCGTGGACCCAGGTGGACGAGCGCCCGCTGCCGGCCGAGCTGGTGACGTTCCTGGACGCGGGCACGCCGCCGGTCTACGTGGGCTTCGGCAGCATCGGGACGTCACCGGACGTCGTCCGCGCGGCCGTCGAGGCGATCCGCGCCCAGGGTCACCGCGTGCTCGTCTCCCGCGGCTGGGCGGACCTGGCCCTCGTCGACGACCGGGACGACTGCTTCGCGCTCGGCGAAGTCAACCACCAGCGCCTGTTCCGCGAGGTGGCCGCGGTGGTGCACCACGGCGGCGCGGGCACGACCGTGACGGCCGCCGGGGCGGGCGTGCCGCAGGTGGTGGTGGCACTCCCGGTGTCGGACAACCCGTACTGGGGCAGCCGGGTGGCGGACCTGGAGGTCGGCGCGGCACTCGACGGCCCGGCGGCGACCTTCGAGTCGTTGAGCGCCGCGCTCGAGACGGCCCTGGCACCCGAGACCCGCGCGCGGGCCACGGCGTTGGGCGCCGAGATCCGCACCGACGGAGCCTCGGTGGCCGCCGGCCTGCTGCTCGACTCCCTGCGGTGAGCACCGCGAAGGGACACCGGGCTTTCACCCCGTGAGATCGCCCTCCTCTTCGTTGCGCTTCGCGTAGTACGCCACCTTTTCCTCGTCCACGTTGACGCCCAGCCCCGGTCCGGCCGGCACCCGCAGCCGGCCGCCGGTCAGCTGGAGCGGCTCCACGATGTCGTCCGCGTGCAGGTAGTACATGCTGTCGATCGCGCGCGAGAGCACCGGCGTGCTCGCCACCACCGCGAGGTGCGCGGCCGTCGCGATGCCCAGTTCCCCGCCGCTGTGGAGGTTCATCCCGAGGCCGAAGGTCTCGCAGTGCGCGGCCAGCGCCTTCGTCGCCGCGATCCCGCCCCACTTGTAGACGTCGCCGTGGATGACGTCCACCGCGCCGAGCCGCACCGCGGGGGCGAACTCCTCGAAGCGGACCACGCACATGTTGGTGCACAACGGGATCCGCACCTTCGCCCGCACCTGGGCCATGCCCTCGATGCCGACGCACGGGTCCTCCAGGTACTCCAGGTCGAGCTCCTCCAGGGCCAGCCCCGCGCGGATCGAGTCCGGCACCGACCACGCCGCGTTCGGGTCCACCCGCAGTTCGACGTCGGGCAGCGCGCGCCGCAGCTCGCGCATGATCGCGACGTCGCCGCGGACGTCCTTGGTGCCCTTGAGCTTCACCGCCGTGAAGCCGCCCTCGGCGACCACCTTCGCCGCGTGCTCCCCCAGCCCCTGGGCCAGTTCGCGGCCGGCCGCGCCGGGCGCGTCGGCGCGGGTGATCAGCGCGGTGATCGGGACCTCGTCGCGCACCGGGCCGCCGAGCAGGTCGGTCACCGACTGACCGGTGATCTTGCCCATCAGGTCCCAGCAGGCGACGTCGAGCGCGGCCAGCGCCGCGTAGCCGAGGTAGCCGTGGAAGAAGGGCACCATGTGGTGGCGGCGGTGGAACGCCTCCAGCGCGAACGGGCTCGTGCCCACCAGCTCCGCGCCGAGCTTGCGGGCCAGCTCGGCGACCGGGCGGCCCCACATGGTCTCGCCCCAGCCCTCGGCGCCGGTGTCGGTGCGCAGCCGGACGACGGTGCGGGTTTCACCCGTCTTCGTCTCGAACGAGCTGGTGAACGGGTTGGTCAACGGCAGGTTCACGACCCGCACGTCGACGTCGGTGATCTTCATGCCTCCCCTTCGGCGTGGGTTGCGCGGGTGGCCGCGTCGAACGCGCGGATCGCGTCCGCCAGCGCGGTCACCCGGTCTTCGAGCAGGTCCGCGCCGTCCTGGGCGGTCGCGGTGGTGGCGTCGTCGGTGCTGCCGCCGACGCGTGCCCACTCGCCGTGGCGTTCGACGGTCAGCCCCGGGTACGGCGGCTCGGCGAACAGCGGCGGTGGCGTGACCTCGGGCCGCGGCTCCCGCGGGCGGACCAGGCCGGCGTGGGCGGCGAGCATCAACGACGTCTCGTAGCGCCCGGCGTGGCCCGGCGTACCGCCGTCGCCGAGCGAGAAGTACGAGCACGCCGCGAGCGCGACGTCGGCCCGCAGCGCGTACTCCTTGACGGCGAGCCGCATGATCTCGTCGTTGCCGCCGTGACCGTTGACCACGAGGACGCGCCGGAACCCGCTGGTGGCGAGCGAGTCCAGGACGTCGGCGAGCACGGCCTGCAGCGTCGAGGCCCGCAGCGACACGGCGGCGGCGAACAGGTGGTGCGGGCTGTGGCCGAACGGCAGCGCGGGCAGCCGCACGACCACCGGTGCCCCGTCGAGCCGCCGCAACGCGCGGTCGGCGACGGCCTCGGCGAGCATCGTGTCGGTGCCCATCGGCAGGTGGGCGGCGTGCTGCTCCTGCGAACCGATCGGCAGCAGCGCGATCGCCGAGCGAGCGGCGTCGCGTACCTCCTGCCAGGTCATCCGCGTCAGTTCCGGCACGTGGTCTCCCCTCGGGACTCCGGTCGTGGCATCGTGACCGCATGAGCACCGGCGAACGCCCGGCCCTGCGGCTGGTCCCGGCGCCGGCCACGCCCCCGGCCGACGCCGGCCCGGTGCTGGGCGCCGTCGAGCTGCTGCCCGGCCGGGTCCGGGCCGCACTGCTCGACCTGTCCGGCACCGTGCTGTGGCGTGCCGAGGCTGCCTACCCGCGCGGCACCGCCGACCGGGCCGACGTCGACACCGCGCTGGCCGAGGTCGCGCGGTTCCCCACCCCGCCGGCGGGCGTCGGGGTGGCCGCCGCGGGCCTGGTGGACGCCGAGGCGGGCGTGATCATCGAGGTCAACGAGGTGCCCGCGCTGCACGGCTACCCCGTCGCCGAGGTGCTCGGCCGGCTGGTGCACGCCCCGGTCCACATCGAACACCGGGCCCGCCTGCAGGTGCTGGGCGACCGCTGGTTCGGGCCGGGCCGCGGCCGCACGACGTTCGCGTCGGTGTCGACGGGCGAAGTGCTCGGCGTCGGCCTGCTCTACGACGGCGAAGTGCTGGCCCCGCCGGGTGGCCGCAGCGGCGCGCACATGACGGTCGCCGCGAGCGGCCGCCGCTGCACCTGCGGGGCCCGCGGCTGCTGGAAGACCGTGGCGACGACGCCGTGGCTGCGCGCCGAAGCCGAGCGGCGTGGCCTCGGCGCGAGCACGGTGCGGGAGCTGGCGGGGCACCCGCTGCTGGACGAGTACGCGGGCAACATCGCGCTCGGCCTGGTGAACATCCAGCAGCTCTTCGCGCCCGGCCTGTTCGTCCTGCACGGCGAGGCCGCCGAGGGCGGGGAGCGCTTCCGGGCTCGGATCGAGCAGCGGCTGCGGGAGGACTCGTCGTGGGCGCGGACCGCGGAGCCGCCGCGGGTCGTGGTGAACGAGGGCCCGGCCGACGACGTCGCGCTGCTCGGCGGGGCGGGCCTGGTCCTGTCGCGCCGGTGACCGCGTCACGCCGTCACCCGGCGGCGGGCCAGCCGCGGGTCGGGGTTCGGCACCGCGTCGAGCAGGCTCCGCGTGTACTCGTGCGACGGTGCCGAGAACAACTGCTTCGCCCCGGCCAGCTCGACGATCTTCCCCGCGTGCATCACCGCGACCCGGTCCGCGATCCGCTGCACGACCGCGAGGTTGTGCGACACGAAGACGTAGGTCAGCTTCAGCCGGTCCTGCAGGTCGGCCAGCAGCTCGAGGACCTGGGCCTGCACCGAGACGTCGAGGGCGCTCGTCGGCTCGTCGAGCACCACCAGCCGCGGCTCCAGGGCCAGTGCCCGGGCGATCGAGATCCGCTGCCGCTGGCCGCCGGAGAACTCGTGCGGGTACCGGTCCTGCACCTGCGGCGGCAGCCCGACCGCCGTCAGCAGGCCCGCCACCCGCTCGCGGATCTCCGCCCGGCCGCGCCGGCCGCGCAGCGCGGGGTCGTGCGTCACCAGCGGCTCAGCGACGATCTCCGTCACGCGCAGGCGCGGGTTCATGCTGGAGTACGGGTCCTGCAGCACCACCTGCATCTCGCGCCGCACCTTGCGCAGGCTCGCCGCGCCCAGCGCGTGCAGGTCCGCGCCGTCGAAGCGCACGGTTCCCGCCGTCGGCTCGATCAACCGCAGCAGCAGCCGGGTCAGCGTCGTCTTGCCGCTGCCCGATTCGCCGACCACGGCCAGGGTTTCCCCCGAGACGACGTCGAGGTCGACTCCGTCCACAGCGGACAGTGCGCCGTAGTCCTTGCGCAGCCCGCGGATCTCGACCAGGTTCGTCATACCCGCTCCAGCTTCGGTGTCGCACGCAGCAGCTCACGCGTGTAGTCCTCGCGGGGTGCCTCGAACAGCGGCACCACTTCCCCGGTTTCGACGACCCGGCCCGACTTCAGCACCACGACCCGGTCGGCGACCTCCGCGACCACGCCGAGGTCGTGGGTGATGAGCAGGATCGCCATGCCGTGCCGCCGCTGCAGGTCCACCAGCAGCTCGAGGATCTGGGCCTGCACGGTGACGTCCAGTGCCGTGGTCGGCTCGTCGGCGATGAGCACCCGCGGCCGCCCGACCAGCGCCATCGCGATCATGACGCGTTGCCGGAGCCCGCCGGAAAGCTGGTGCGGGTACTGCGCCGCCCGCCGCTCGGGGTCGGGAATCCCCGCCTCCCGCAACGCTTCCACGGCGGCTGCCCGCGCGGCCGCCCGGGAGGCACCTTGGTGCTTCCGGACCACCTCGGCGACTTGCGCACCGACGCGTTTGACCGGGTTGAGGCTGGTCATCGGGTCCTGGAAGACCATGGCGACGTCGTTGCCCCGAATCCCCCGCAGGTCCTTTTCGGACAGTTTCAGCACGTCCCGGCCGTCCAGGAGGATCTCGCCGCCCGCGTAGACGCACGGCGGCTCGGGGTTGAGCCGCAGCACGGACAACGCCGTCGCGGTCTTGCCGCTGCCCGACTCCCCCACCAGGGCGACGGTCTCGCCTTCGGCCACGGACAGGCTGACGCCGTCGGCCGCGGTCACGGTGCCGGTGTCCACCCGGAATTCGATGCTCAGGTCGGTGATCTCCAGCAGGCTCATGAGCGGTACGCCTTCGGGTCCGCGACGTCGCGCAGGACGTCGCCGGTGATGTTGACGGCCAGTGCGGTGAGCATCAGCGCGACGCCGGGGAACACGGCCACCCACCACGACGTGCCGAGGTAGAGCTGGCCGTCGGCGAGCATGCCGCCCCAGGTCACCGTCCGCTTGGGCACGCCGAGGCCGAGGTAGCTCAGCGACGCCTCGGCCACGATCGCCGCGGCGACGTGGAGCGTACCGATGGTCGCCAGCGGCGCCAGCACGTTGCGCAGCAGGTGCCGGCGCATGATCGTGAAGTCCGTGACGCCGATCGCGCGTGCTTCCGTCACGAACTCCCTGGTACGCAGGGAAAGCACTTCGGACCGGATCACGCGGGCGTAGGAGACCCAGCCGGTGAAACCGAGCACGAGCACGACGTACCAGAGGCCGGAACCGAGGAACCCGACGATGGCGAGCGCGAGCAGGATCGACGGGAACGCGAGCTGGATGTCGGCGATCCGCATCAGGATCCGGTCGAACCAGCCGCCGAGGAACCCGGCGACCAGGCCGATCACGGCGCCGACCACGCCGGCCAGCAGGGCCGCGCACGCGCCGACGAGCAGCGAGACGCGGGCGCCGTAGCAGAGCCGGGACAGGATGTCGCGGCCCAGCTGGTCGGTGCCGAGCAGGTGCGCGGAGTCGCCGCCGGCGGCCCACGCGGGCGGGTGCAGCCGCACCAGCAGGTCCTGCGCGCCCGGGTCGTACGGCGCGATCAGCGGCGCGAGCAGGGCGACGAGGATCATCAGCGCCAGCACGGTCACGGCGACCAGGCCGAGCTTGTTGCGCAGCACGGCGCGCACCACGCTCGGGCGTGCCTGGCGGGCGGTGGGGACAGCCATCGTGGTCACGCGGTCACCCGCACCCTCGGGTCGAGAATCGTGTAGGACAGGTCGACGAGCAGGTTCACCACGACGAACGTGGCGGCGAAGAACAGCACCGCGGCCTGCACCAGCGGGAAGTCGCGGTTCTGGATCGCCTCGACGGTCAGCCGGCCGAGGCCGGGCCAGGAGAACACCTGCTCGGTGAGGATCGCGCCGCCGAGCAGGCTGCCGACCTCCAGGCCGACGACCGTGACGACGGGCAGCGCGGCGTTGCGCAGGCCGTGGCCCAGCACGACCCCGGCGGTGCCGAGCCCTTTCGCCCGCGCGGTGCGGATGTAGTCGGAGCCGAGCACGTCGACCAGCGAACTGCGCAGCAGCCGCGCGATCACCGCCACCGAGTACACCGCCAGCGTGACGGCCGGGAGGACGAGGTGGGCGAAGCCGCCGTAGCCGGACGCGGGCAGCACCTGCAGCTGCACGGCGAAGATGAGGATCAGCAGGATCCCGACCCAGAACGCGGGGGTCGACTGTCCGACGAGGACTCCCGTCATCACGCCGGTGTCGCCCGCGCGGCCGCGGCGCAGCGCCGCGAACGTGCCCGCCGGGACCGCGATCACGAGGGCCACGAGCAGCGCGGCGCCGGCCAGCTCCAGCGTCGCGGGGACGCGGGAGAACAGGACTTCCGCGACCGGCTGGTCGTAGACGAGCGACGTGCCCAGGTGCAGGCGCGGCAGGCCGCCGAGGTAGTCGAGGTACTGGGTGAGCAGCGGCCGGTCCAGGCCGAGGCTCGCGCGCAGCGTGGCCTCCTGCTGGGCGGTGGCGTCGGGCGGCAGGATGAGCTTCACCGGGTCGCCGGAGAGGCGGACCAGGAGGAACGCGGCGGTGGCGACGAAGAACAGCACGACGATCGCGGTCAGCACCTTGGTGACGACCACGCGCAGCACCCCGCTGCCCGGGGCGGCCGGGCGGCCCACGGCGACGACGGGCGCGGTCACGGGGTCACCGTCGCCTTCGCCATGCCCAGCACGCCGACCACGCCCGGTGTCCACTGTGGACGCGTGTTGACGGCGAAGACGTTGTCGATCTGGTAGAGGAACACGAACGGCGCCTCCTGCTTGAGAAGCTGCTGGAGCCCGGTGAAGGCCCGCTGCCGGTCGGCGGGCACGAGCGACTGCTCCTCGGCGTCCACCAGCCGGTCGGCTTCGGGGTTGGTCCACCGGCTCTGCCGCCGGTCGTGGCGGACGTTGGACTGCACGAGGCTTTCGGCGTCGAGCGTCCAGCCGGTGCTGGCGGCGAGGTAGATCGGGCCGAGCGCGCTGCGGTTGCTCGACGTGAGACGGCTGGTGTAGGTGCCGGGGTCGACGAGGTCCACCCGGGCCCGGACCCCGGCGCGGGCGAGGAGCCCGGAGATCGCCTCGGCGAGGTTCGAGTCGTCGGTCCGCGCGGTGAGCGAGGTGTCGAAGCCGTCGGGGAACCCGGCTTCCGCGAGGAGCTGCTTCGCCAGGCCGACGTCGCGGGTGAAGGGCGCGATCGCCGGGTCGAAGCCGAAGGCCTCGCGGGGGAACATCGTCGGCACCTCGCGGGCCTTGCCGTCGAGCACCGCCTTGATCAGCAGCGGCACGTCCACGGCGTGGTTGAGCGCCCGGCGCACGCGGACGTCGCGCAGCGGGCCGGCGGTGGTGTCGAGCGAGAGGTAGGAGGTGCGGATGCCCGGGTAGTTCCGGATCGAGACGCCGGTGTAGCCCTTGAGCTGGAGCGCGGCGTCGGGGGTGAGCCCGGCGACGATGTCGACCTCGTCGCTCTGCAGGGACGCCAGCGCCGAGGACGGGTCGGGCATCGGGAGGAACACCAGCTCGTCGTAGGCCGGTTTCCCGCCCCAGTACGCGGGGTTCGCGCGCAGCCGCAGCTGGTGGTCGCGCTGGAACTCCCCGAAGGTGAACGGGCCGGTGCCGACCGGGTGCTTCGCGAAGCCGGCCGAGCCGACCTGCTTGAGATAGTCCGGCGGCACGGCGACGCCGCCGAACAGCGAGACCTTCGCCGGGATGATCGGGTCGGGGGCGCTGCAGCGCAGGTCCACGGTGGACTCGTCGACCACGACGGCCCGCTTGACGTAGCGCAGCTCGACGATCGGCGACTTGGTGGCGGGGTCGAGCAGCCGGTTGATGCTGAACGCGACGGCGTTCGCGTCGCACGGCTCGCCGTTGTGGAACCGCACGCCGGGCCGGAGCTTGAACCGCCAGGTCAGCGGGTCGGGCGAGGACCACGACAGCGCGAGCCCCGGTGCGAGCCGGTTGTCCGGGCCGCGGGTGGTGAGCGTGTCGAACAGGTTGGTCAGCACGTTCATCGAGGTCAGGTCGCCCTGCTTCTGCGGGTCGAGCGTCTTGGGGTCCGACGTCTGGGCGACGCGCAGCACGGCGCCGGTGGCACCCGAGGCGCTGCCGCACGCGGACAGCAGCCCCGGCAGGGCCAGTGCCGGGAGCGCGAGACCGCCGAGCCGGAGGGCGTCGCGGCGCGACAGGCGGGGACGGGCCACGGTCACCACCTTTCTTCCGTCCTGTGAAATCCCGTTCCATCAGACGGAACGTTGTTGCGCTAAGCTAGGCCGCGTGAACAACGCTGTCAACACTTCGCCGGGCAGTTCCCGCGGCGCGGTCGAAAAGGCCCTGGAGGTGCTCGCCACCCTCTCCACCCCCGGTGGACCGCACCGCCTCGCGGACCTCGCGCAGGCCTGTGACCTGCCGAAACCGACCGCACACCGGATGCTGCAGACGTTCACGGAGGCGGGCTACGCGGTGAGCGCGGGCAGCGGGCGCTACACCGTGGGACCGCGGCTGCTGGGGCTCTCGGCGGCAGCGCTGACCAGCACGCGGGCATTGCGGCCCGTACTGGCGGACCTGCAGCGGCGCAGCGGGCACACGGTCCACTACGCGGTGCGCCACGCGGACCGCGCGGTGTACGTGGAGAAGCTCGAGCCGGACCAGGCGTACCGGCTCAGCACCCGCCCGGGCGGCGAGGTGCCGCTGCACTGCACCGCGGTGGGCCGCGCGATCCTGTCGCGCCTGCCCGAGGCCGACGTCGCCGCGGTGCTCGCCGCGCCGCTGGCCGCACGCACGGCCAAGACCCTCACCGACCCGGCCGCGATCCGGCGGGAACTGACCACTGTGGACAGTGCCGGGTACGTGGTGGACGACGAGCAGTTCGAAGCGCACGTGCGCTGCCTCGGTGCCCCGGTGCTGGACGCCGAGGGCGCCGTCGCGGGCGCGGTGAGCGTGTCGGGGCTGACGTTCACGCTGCAGCCGTCGAGTTTCGACGTCCTGGGCCCGCTCGTCGCCGAGGCGGCCAACCGGCTTTCCGCCGTCCTGGCCGGAACCGCGCTGCGGGCGGTGCCCGATGCTCGGTGACCTCCTCGCCCGGGCCCGGGAGGAGCGGGTGTTCTCCGCCGCCGCGTGGTCGGTCGGTACCGCGGACGGCGTCCTCGACCGCGGCGTGCTCGGCACCCGCTGGTGGGGTGGCCCGCCCGCCGGGGAACACAGCCGCTGGGACCTGGCGTCGGTGACCAAACCGGTGGTGGGCATCGTGGTGGCGGCCCTGGCCGAGCGCGGCGCGCTGTCCCTCGACGACCCGCTCCCCCGCCACCTGCCGTCCTACGCGGCCACCGACAAGGCGTCGATCACGGTCCGGCAGCTGCTCACCCACACGTCGGGCCTGCCGGGCGGCACGCCGCTGTGGCGCACCCACGGCACCCGCGACGCACTCCTCGAAGCGATCCGGACGACACCCCTGCCCGTCGCACCCGGCAGCCGGGTGGAGTACTCGTCGCAGGGCTTCATCCTGCTGGGTCTCCTCGCGTCGGCCGCCACCGGAACTCCGTTGGACGACCTGGTCGCCGAGTACGTGACGACGCCGGCGGGCCTGCCCGCCACCGGGTTCGGCCCGGTGGCCGACGCGGTGGCGACCGAAGACTGCGGCTGGCGCGGCCACGTGGTGACCGGCCAGGTGCACGACGAGAACGCGGTGGTGCTGGGCGGCATCTGCGGCCACGCGGGACTGTTCGCCCCGCTGGCCGACGTCGAACGCCTGGGCCGGGTGCTGGCCGACGGCGCGGCGCCGTTGCTGAAACCGGCCACGCACGCCGAGATGATCGCCGACCACACGACCGGCCTGCGCCGGGGCCTCGGCTGGCAGGGGCTCGACGTCCCCGGCTCCCCGGTGGGCGTCGCGCTCGAGCCGGACTCGTACGGGCACACCGGGTTCACCGGCACGAGCCTCTGGGTGGAGCCGGGTCGCGGCCGGTACTACGTGCTGCTGACCAACCGCGTCCACCCGGTTCGCACGTCGGACGCCATCGCCGGGGTCCGCCGCCGCTTCCACGACGCCGCGGTCCGGCTTCCGGGGTAGCGGACGAACTTCGGCCGGAGCACCGGCACGCCGTCAGCCGGACGTCCGGAGTGTCCTCGAGACCGAGGACAGCGCACCTGCGACGCCGGCGAGGCGCAACGGCCGGGTGGTGTCCCCGTCGCCCGCGACGAGCTCGAAGGGGCAGTGGCGGTGCACGGCGAGCTCGGCCAGGTCGGCGAGGGTCGCCAAGCCGGTGTGGTGCAGGGCGGTCAGCTCCGTCAGGTCGAGCACGACGGGGCGCTCCGGCGTCAGGAGGACGTGCGGCGTCAGCCAGAGGGCGACGAGGCTGCTGCCGTTCTCGTCGAGAACACCGGCGATGCGCACGACGATCCGCCGGTCGTCCTCGGCGAAGGAGATGGTGAACCCGGTTCCGGCCGCCGTCACGGCACCGGCACCTTTTCGGCTTGCCGTGCCCGGCGTGTCCCGCGGCCGGTCAGCAGGCGCAGGGCGGCGGCGCCCACGAGCAGCGCCAAGGCGGCCGGCCAGGCGGTGTACCCCGTCAAGGGCGCGTCAGAGAAGACCGTCGGCCGGGTGAACGCCGCCGGTGGCGGCACTTCCCACGGCAGCGTCGCCGTCGCCGGGGCCAAGCCGGGGCGGTGCGCGGTGACGGAGATCGTCCAGTTCCCGCTGTCGGCCAGGTCGTCGGTGGCCAGCAGGTAGGCACCGGGGCCGGCCGGGCTCGCCGTGCGGGTGACCGCCGCCCCGCCCGGGCCGCGCAGCACCACGTCGACGGCCCGGATCGGCGCCGGTGCCGGGCGCCGGGTGTCGAACAGGCTCACCGTGACGAAGTTGCGGCCCGGCAGGTTCGGGCGGACGTCGACAGTCCCGATGAGGTCGTCGGCCGTCAGCGAGTTCTGCGCGACGACGGGCCCCGGCGGACGCCACTGCGCCCCGGTCGCCTGGTGGGTCGACACCAGCCCGGCGGTGACGACGAGGACGCCGGCCAGCACCACCGTCTCGGCCCGGACGGCGGGCCGGGTCCGAGCCGGATCCTGCGTCCGCCCGTGCAGGCTGCGGGTGGTCACGAGGCCGGCCAGCGCGGCGACGGCGACGAGCCCGGCCTTCAGCAGCAGGATCCGGCCGTAGGTCGACAGCAGGAGCGCGTCCAGCGACGCCACCCGGTCCCCGGCCAGCAGCAACCCGGTCGCCACCAGGACGGTCAGCGCGCCGGTCGCGACGAGCCCGAAGCGGCGGAGGATCGCCCGAGCCTGCTCGCGGTGCCCCCGCAGGCCGACCAGGACGACGCCCGCGACGAGCACCGTCCCGGCCCACGTCATGGTCGCGAGGATGTGCAGGACGTCCGTGGCCAGCAGCAGTGGACCGGAGCGGCCGAGGTGCCCCAGCAGGGCCGTCGTGCCGGCCCCGGCGGACGCGAGCACCAGCACCGCGGCGGCCACGGGCCGTCTCGGCAGCGAGCCGCGGCGCAGCGCGGTGACCGACAGGGCCGCCATGCCCAGCGCGACGGCCTCGCGGATCACCCACGGCGGCCCGGCGGTGGTGCCGGAGACCAGCTGCCAGGCCAGCGGCACGACGTCGGACCCGAACACGGCCGCCCGCACCAGCATCAGGGCGAGGCCACCGAAGAACGCCGCGACGGCGGCGACCGCTCCGGTCCGCAGCAGCCGCGCCCGGACCCGCCGGGCGGGACCGTCGGGCGGGCGGCGCAGGAACAGCAGCACCATCGACCCGATCCAGCCACCGAGCCCGAGGTAGACCGCCGCCTGCGCGAGCACCTCGCCCGCGCCGGGGAGCGGGTCGGCGGGCGGGCCCGCCGTGGCCGGTGCCACCGCCCGCTGCACGCCGAAGACCAGGGTGCCGGCGGTCGGGTGGAGATCGTCGCTCGACACCGTCGTCCAGGACAGCCGGTAGGCGTCCGGGGGCAGCACCGGCAGCGGGATCCGCAGGGTGACCGGTTCCTCCGGGCCGGCGCCCGCGGTGCGCAGCAGTGCCGCGGGCCCGGTCGGCAGGGTGTGCCCGGCCCCGTCCACCAGCGAGACCTTCGTCGCGGCGGTCTCCACCGGCTCGGTCAGCCGGATCTCGGCCGCCGGCGGCGAACTGTCCACAGTGGATCCGTCGGCGGGAGCCACGCCGATCGGCTCGGCGTGCGCCCAGGCGGGCGCCGCCGAGAGGACCGCGAACCCCGCCGCCGCGAGCACCGCCCCGGCGACCACCGCCATCCGCGTCCGTCCGCTCACCGGGTCACCGCACCGGGACGTGCTGCAGCTTGGCCCCGCCTGCGTCGACCTCGAGGGTCTCGCCGCTGCGGATCGCGTTGCCGTTGTTGAGGTAGAGGATGTAGTAGGTCTGCCCGGGCCGCAGTTCGTGGCCCTGCTTCATCAGGGCGGCCCGGTAGACGTCGCCCTTGCGCCGCTCGCTGCGCAGGACCGGCGGGTGGTGGACGTCGTTCTGGAACTTCGACGCCTTCTGGCCGTCGAGCACCGTGTAGCGCAGCTCGACGATGCCGCCGTCGGCGACCACGGCCGCCTGCGCGATCCGGATCCCGAGGCTGCTTTCCAGCTGCCGGTCCTGCGGTACCTGGTACGGCTTCCCGGCGTCGGCGCTCGACTGGACCCGCCACGTCAGCACCGCCGCGAAGGTGAGGACCAGCACCGTCAGGACCGCGATCCGGACCGCGCCGCGCCGCCACCACTCGCCCAGTTTCCTCTGCAACATCGTCGTTCTCCTCGCGTCGGGCGGGTCAGGGCAGCGTGAACCGGGTGGAGAGGACCGCGTCGAACGACGCCGCCCCCGTGGTGGCGGCACCGCCGCCGGACAGGCCGAGCCAGAGCGCGTCGAGCCGGACGGTGCCGGTGTTGACGCCGGTGAGCTGCTGGCTCGCGGTGCCGACGGTCAGCTTGTGCGTCGTCGACGTCCCGGCCGCCCAGTCCACCCGGATCGTCTGCACGCCGGTGCCCAGCGTCAGGTACGGCGTGTAGGCCACGGCGCCGGTGCTGCGCCGCACGCCGAGCCGGACCTGCGCCGCGCCGGTGGACTTGCGGTACTGCACCACGAACAGCTGCTGGCCGGCCGCGGACAGCCCGGCCGCCAGGTTCACCGTGCCGGTCCCGGTGGCCAGGGTGTCGGGCCGGAACTGGAACTGCAGGTGGTAGGCGGACTCGTTCAGCGGCGTGGTGTCCGTGAGGTACGCCGGCGCCGCTCCCCCGGCGGTGGCCTGGAGGCCCTGGGTGCCGCTGAGCGCGGAGCCGGGGAGCACGGCGACCGGCCCGGTGGCCGCCGCCCAGGCGCCGGTGTTCCCGGACTCGAACCCGTCGGAGAACACGATGTTGCTCAGCGCCGTGACGGTGAGGGTCACCGTCACCGGGGCACCCCAGTTCCCGGCGGCGTCGCGGGCACGCAGCGACAGGACGTGCGTGCCGGCGGCGAACCCGCCCGGTCCGGCCGTCACGCTGACGTTCGCCGTCTTCGGGCCGGTGACCGTGACCGTCATCGGGTGGCCGAGGCCCTTGCCCGGATCGGTGCCCTCGAACCACTCCGCGCCGGTGACCGCGGTCTGGTTGTCGGTCGCGGTCGCGGCCAGCACGACGCCGGTGGTGGTCCGGACGACCGTGTTCGGCGTCGCGCTCGCGGCGCTGAGCACCGGGCCGCTGCGGTCGACGACCAGCGTGAGCGGGGCGTAGGGGCCCCAGTTGCCGGCCGCGTCCCTGGCGTGGACGTAGACCTGGTGCGGGCCTTCGGCCATCCCGGTGAGCTGGCTGAGCGGGATCAGGCCGTAGGCGCCCTCGGCGGTGGCGTTGAAGGACCCGTCCGACGCGACGAACGTGAGCCCGGTGCCCGGGACGCCGTTCGGGTTGTCGAGGAAGCCTTCGGCCGCGGTGATCGCCGTGGCGACGCCGTTGGTCACCGGGTCGGCGAACGCGGCGGTCACCTTGATCGCCGTCGGGTCGACCGGCGAGCCGGCCGTGCCGTTGTTCGGGCTCGGCTCGACGACGCCGCTGGTCATCGCGGGCGGGGTCCGGTCGAGGGTGAACTGCAGGGACTGCGCCGGTCCCCACAGCCCGAACGAGTCGTGGCTGTGCGCGTACACCGTCACCGGGCCCTCGGGCAGGGCCGAGAGCGCGAGCGCCGGGATGGTCGCCGACTCCGCCACGACGGTGCCGGGGTTCAGCGCCATCGGACTGCCGGTGCCGTTGGCACCCTGCGTGCCGAGGAAGTACTCCGCCTGGTCGACGGTCCCGCCGAGCAGGGAGTCGTCGCCGGTGGCGGACACGACCACCGCGGCCGAGCCGTTGCCGGCGGCCGGGGTCAGCGACCCGCCGGTGGTGACCGGCCCGGAGCTGCTGACCGTCAGGACCACGGAGTTCACCACGCCCCAGTTGCCCTGGGTGTCGAGCGCGCGGACGTAGACGACGTGCTTGCCCGCCGCCAGCGCCGGGCTGAGGGTGGCCAGGTTCAGCGTCGCCTGCGCGCCGGTGACCGTGGGGCCGCCGAAGGTGCCGGTGAACGGTGTCCCGGTGCCCACGGCGATCGCCGGGTCGTCGACCACGAACTCGGCGCGGGTGACGTTCGAGCCGCCGTTGGGCACGTCGGTGAAGTCGGCGGTGAAGGTCACCGTCTGCAACGCGGTCGCCGTCGCGGGCGCCGCGGCGAGCTTCTGCGTGACCGGGCCGGCGGTGTCGGTGCCGGACGGCGCCGCGCCGGTGTCGAGGAACGTCATCATCCCGCCGAAGGCCACGGTGTTCGTGGTGCCGACGCGGTGGCCGGCGGTGTCGAGCCGCCCGGCGGTCTCGTAGACCGCGAACTTCGGGCCGTCCTCGGCCGGGGGCACGGTGACCAGGGTGTCCTCGGTGCTCCCGGGCGCGATGCTGTCGGAGACCTTGAGGTACGGGGCTTCGCTCGGCCGGGCGTCCTTCGCCAGCACCGACTGTTCGGTGCCGAGCGTGCCCATCGCGTGCGCGGACAGCCCGGCGTTGACGTACCGGAGCAGGACGCGGCGCCCGGCGCCGGTCGCGACCGGGTCGGTCTCGGGGTAGGCCTTGCCGTTGATCAAGCGGTAGACCGGCTGGAACTTCCGCAGGTCGTAGCCCGCCGGATCGGCGTTGAACGCCGGGTCCACTTCGGACAGCACGAGCGCGGTCTCGTCGTCGAACGCGGCGCCGTACGCGGTGCCCGGCCCGGTGGCGGGACGCACGATCATCGCGCCCACCACGCCCATCGCGGCCTGCCGGGCGCCGTCGGCGGTGTGCCCGGCTTCGTACAGGTACGTGCCGGCCCGGTTCGCGGTGAACGTGTACGACTTGGTGGCGCCCGGAGCGGCACCGACGCGGTCGTCGGCGCCGCCCAGCAGACCGGGGACGGCCAGGCTCAGCGCACCGGGCAGTCCGTTGTGGACGTTGACCGTCACGGTGCTGCCTTCGGTGACCACGAGCACCGGCCCCGGCGTGCCGGGCACGCCGGTGTCCGTCGAGGACAGTCCCCAGATCGGAATGGCGATGCTGGACACCGTGAGCGTGCCCGGCTTGGCGTACAGCTCGCACGTCGCCGCGGTGCCCGCGGTCGTGCAGCCGGTCGCGGGCAGCGCGCCCTGCGGGGTCGCCGCGTGCGCGAGCGGGGCCGCCACCGGAGCGGCGACCGCCGCCGCGGCGGGGTGCGGGACGACGACGGTGAGCCCGGCGACCGCGAGGGCGAGCACCGCTCTCCCGGCCGTGCGGCGTGTGCTGCTGCGCATGGTCCTGTCCTCTCGGCCCGGGGTCGTCATGACGGGCACCCGGCGGCCGGGTCGATGCGCACGAGCGTCATCATCCCGCCGAAGCTCGCGCCGTAGTTGGTGGCCTGTTCGAGTGCGTGGCTGTGGGCGACCATGTAGTACTCGCCGCACTGGTTGTTGCGGACGACCCCGGCGGGCACCTCGCCCGGCTGGCCGCCCAGATACGGGTTCTCGCTGAACCACGTCTCCGTACCCGGTCCGACGATCTGGTCCTGCAGCTGCGGCAGCGGGACCGGGATCGGGTTGGTCTCGCCGTTCCAGTGCTCGGCGTCGACCCACTGGTCGAGGGTGTCGGCGCTCTGGCCGGGCCCGATGTCGATGAGGAACTTGTCGTAGGAGGCGTCGCTGCCGCCGGCGCCCTGCACCGGCTGGCCGTCTTCGGTGATCACGCGCTGGTCGTTGCCGTGCGGGTGGAACGGGTAGTTCACCGAACCGGCGTTGAGGTAGCGCACCAGCGCGGGCCGGCTGTCCGGATCGCCGGGCACGAACGGCTTGAGGTGCACCAGCGAGCCGTAGGGCTGGTTGGGCAGCCAGGCCGCACCGGTGGGCGCGATCGTGTCGGGCATGCTGCGGCCGTTGATGAAGAAGTACCGCGCCTTGGTCTTGGTGACGTCGAAGGCCCGCTTCCGCTCGACGGCGAGGTGCAGGTCGGGGTCCACTTCGGACAGCAGGTAGACGTACTCGCGGTTGAGGTCGAACGCCGAGTCGGCCCGGCCGTTGGCGTGGTCGGGCTGTCCTGGCGGGCGCACGACCAGCGCGCCCGACAGCCCCATCTCCCGCTGCTTGGCGACGTCGGTGCCGCTCTCGTAGAGGTAGGTGCCCGGCGAGCCGGCGGTGAAGGTGTAGGTCACCGAGCCCGTCAGCGGTGCGGCCGCGTCGGTCAGTGACGTCAGGCCGGTGGTGTCGGCCTGCGGCTGCGCGGGATGGCCGTTCGCCCGCTGGTGGTGCTGGCCGGGGAAGACGATCGAGGTCGCCTCCGGCAGCGTGTTGTGCAGGACGACCGTGACCGTGACCCCGGAGTCCACGCAGAGCATCGGCCCGGGCAGCTGGAACGCCTTGGTGCTCGAGGAGTAGCTCCACATGTAGATCGAGTTGCCGTCCGGGGTCGAGACGTACCCCGCCTTGGCGTCCAGGGAGAACGTGTTGGCGGAGTTGGCTTCGCAGGGCAGTCCGTCGGTGGTGGCCGCGGCCGCCGACGGCATCGGCATGGTGAGCGCGACGACGATGGCGACGGCCAGGACGACCGGGGCCGCGGAGGTGAAGCGGGGCGAACGCGTCGGGTTCATGGCGTGTCCTGCTCAGGAGTTGGGGGTGGTCTGCGGGCCGAGGGTGCCGGCGGGGCTGACCCGGATCTCGGTCAGCTGGCCGCCGTACCCGCCGCCCCCGCCGTTGTTCAGGTAGCCGTAGTCGCGGTCGTAGAGCAGGTAGGTGCCCGGCGAGGGTGCGGTGAACAGCACGTCCCGGCTCTCCCCCGGGCCGATCTCGACGCTGTTGCCGGTCAGGTAGTGCTTCGTGCCGTCCCGGCCGACGAGCGGGGCCGCGTCCTTGGCGACCGTGGTCAGCGTGATCCCGTCGGCGGTCAGCGAGTGGTTCTGGTAGCCGAGGTTGGCCAGCCGAAGCAGGACACGGTCGCCTTCGTTGGCGGTGATCAGCGAGCTGTTCGGCTGGTACTGCAACCGGCCCGCGGTGGTCGTCATCGGGTTGCCGTTCGGGGCCAGCGTGTCCGGGTAGCAGCGGCCGTTCATCGTCCAGAAGCTGGGCGAGAAGTCGGTCCAGTCGGTGGTCTGGATGTGGGCGTCGCGGTAGTGCGCCTCGGCCCAGATCTCGGTCAGCATGAAGGCGAACTCGCGCTGGTAGCGGGTGGAGCCGTCGCCGTCGTTGTAGGCGTACTTGGTGCCGAGCGGGTCGCCGCCGACCGGGGCCTTGTTCTGCGCGGGGCGGACGAAGACCACCCCGGTCATGCCCATCTGCACGTGTTCGACGTCCTCGAAGTGGCAGTGGTACATGTACGTCCCGGCCTCGTGCGGACGGTAGAAGTAGGTGAAGTCCCGGCCGATCGGCACCGAGATCGACAGCTCCGGCACGCCGTCGAACAGCGGGATGGCGTTCTGGAACCCGTGCCAGTGCACGGTGTGCCCGTCGGTGAGGTCCGGCCGGACCGACAGGCCGAGGTTGGTGAGCGTGAGCTTGATGTCGGTGCCCTGGTCGAAGGCCAGCAGGGGCGCGGAGATCTGGGCCTTGCCGCGCTGGGCCTTGACCGTGGCGTCGTCCAGCCCGGTCACGTCCCGGAAGCCGAAGACGTAGAGGTCGAACGGGCTCGGCGCCAGGGAGTCCGGCCAGAACGGCGGGTTCTGGCGAGCGCCGGACGGCATCGAGACCCAGCCGTCGGTCGCGGCGAAGTGCACCTCGGTCACCGGGGGCACGACCGCGGCGGCCGGCCGGACGGTGGTCGGGGCCGGCGCATCGAGGCGGGAGCCGAGCAGGCGCCCGCCCGCGACGGCCGCCACGGTCGCGGCGCCGCCCTGGAGCAGGGCCCGGCGGCTCATCGGCCTCGGCGGCCGCTGCTGGTTGTCGCTGGTCACGGTGTCCTCCCGGCGAGCCGGTTGCCGATGCTGGGTGGGTGGAACCGGTCCGGCCGTGCCCTCGGGGGGGGGCTGGGGGTACGGCCGGACCGGAACCGCGGGAGCGGGCCTAGAACGCTTCGTCGGCCCCGATGTCCGGCGGGGTGGCCCGCCGCTGCCCGTCGTAGTCGATCGCGGGTGCCTGGACCGCGCCGCCCTGGTTGGGCTGCGAGCCCGTGCCGCCGCCGTTGGCCGGGGGCACCGGTCCGCTCAGGTGGTAGTCGCCCTGCAGCTCCGGCGGCACGTTCTTGGCGACGATCACCGCTTCCCGGAAGGACGGGAACGTCCGGGAGGTGAGGATCGTGGCCGAGACGTCGAACGGGGTCCGCACGTGCGGGTCGGTGCCGATCTTGTTCGTCGGGCTCGGGGTGACGCCGGGGTCGTACTGCTGCAGCACCGAGTACGTCGGGGTCAGCGTGACGCCCGCGTCCACCGAACCCAGGTCCCAGTGCCGGACCGGGTCGCCGCCCGGTGCCTGCGGCGAAGCGATGCCGGAGACGTAGAGCCCGTTCCAGTTCCCGGCCCGGTTGTCGTAGAAGATGTTGTTGAACAGCAGCGGTTTGCTGTACTTCGGCGCGTTCGCGGGCAGGGTCGCCTGCAGCTGCGCGCTGTTCAGCGCGGTGGACAGCCCGGCCGGGGCCGCCTCGCCGGTGCTGGTGACCGCGGTGGCCGTGGTGACGTTCTTCATCACCGTGTTGTTGACGATCCGGACGTTGGTCGCGTCGTCGAGCGCCAGGCCGCCGCCTTCGTGCGTGGAGATGTTGTCGGTGATCATGTTGTTGACGATCGAGATCGGGAAGGTCCCGGCCTGCAGCAGCCGGATGCCGCCGCCGTCGTCGTTGGCGAGGTTGTCCTGCACGAGGTTCTCGTGCACGGTCACCGGTCCGGAACCCGCCGACGGCTGGTTCAGGTTGGCGTTGAGCTCACCGGCGATCATGATGCCGCCGGCCTCGTCGTAGGACTGGTTGAACCACAGCCGGTTGCTGCCGATGTCGCCGCCCGTGCCGCGGCCGTAGTGGCTGATCCCGCCGCCGTACTCGGCGGAGAAGTTGCCGCACAGGTCGTTGTGCTGCACGGAGTAGTTGTCGGTGCCGTCGAACAGCCCGATCCCGCCGGCCAGGTTGGTGCCACCGTTGTCGCGGATCTGGTTGTGGTCGATGGTGAGGTTCCGGTTGTGGATGGTCGTGTCGTACGGCGTCCCGACGCGCACGCCGCCGCCGTACGAGCCGCCGTTGCCGACGATCACGTTGTCCGACACGCCCAGCCCGGTGACCCCGGCGTGGACGTACACGCCGCCGCCCTGGGTGATGGCCGCGCCCGGCGCCCCGGCGGGTGTCTTGGTGCCGCCGTAGACGTCGTTGATGTTGGTGGCGAAGTCCGCCTGCGCGCCGCCGGTGATGGTGAACCCGTCGATGGCGGAGCCGGTGTTGCCGGCGGGCGGGGCGAGCACGGTGACGACCGCGGAATCGGGGACATTCGCCGGCCCCTGGTGCGCCAGCCCGCCGACGAGGGCGAACCAGGCCGTGCCCGAGGGGTTGTCCGGGTTGAAGCCCAGGCCGTTGAGCACCGAGCCCCGCACGTAGCTGCCGTCCGGCCGGAAGCCGCCCGGGCCGACGCCCTGCAGGCGCACCTGGGAGTGGACGACGACGTTCTCGAAGTACGCGCCCTGCGGGTTGTCCTGCCCCTGCGGGCCCGGCCACACGACGACGACCTGCTGGCCGGTGCCGCGCGCGGCCGCCTCGAGCGCGGCCTGGACGGTGGTGAAGCCGGTACCGGCCGGCGCCGGGGTCGGCGGGTTCACCTGCAGGATCCGCGGGTTGTAGGCGAGCCCGAGGACCTGCAGCCCGACGCCGTTGACCGTCGTCTGGCCGTCGGCCTTGCGGACGGAGATCTTCACCGGTCCGCCGGTCAGCGTGATCGGGACGGTGAACTTGATCTGCGTGTCGCTCCAGGCCGTGGTCCCCAGGTTCACCGTCGAGCCGTCGGCGCGGGTCATCACGACCTGGCCGGTGCCCTTGGCAGCCCCGAACCCGAGACCGTCGAGGGTGACGGTGCGGTTCAGGACGTCGGTCAGCCGCAGGACGGGCCGGTCGAGCGCGAAGATCTGCGGCGCGGTGGCCGGTGGGGTGCAGTTGACCGGGTTGACCTGGGTCGAGCCCGGCGCCACCGCCACGACGCCCACCTGGGTCGGCGCGGTGTCGGTCACCGTGTAGAGCCCGGGCCAGGCCTGGAAGTTGGTCGCGATGGTGCGGAACCGCGGGTTGTAGTCGCGGTTGACGTGACCGGGCTGGCCGGGGTCGTTGCCGACGAACCGGTACATGCCGGGGCACGGCCCGGCGGGCAGCGGGCAGTTGTACGTCGACGTCGAGGGCTCCAGGGCCTCGTAGTAGCCGTTGAAGTCGGTGGTGACGGTGTCGACGAGCCGGCCGCTCCAGTCGTAGACGCCCATCGGGACGTTCGGCAGCGGCTGGGCCTCGCCGTACTGGATGGACCGCTGGTCGTTGGACAGGCCGAGGTCGTTGATGGTCAGGCCGTAGAAGTGGGTCGGCAGCGGCACGTCGGTGAAGAGGCTGAAGTTCGGCGCCGTCGACTGTCCACCCCGGACGGTCACGAGCTTCTGGTCGCACAGCGGCTTCGCCTGGCCTTCGAACGGGCTGCCGCCGCCGTCGACGAAGTTCTGGTCGGTCACGTGCACGGTGTGGTTCGCACCCGCGCACGGCGGGGTGAAGCCGTTGCCCTGCGACGGTGGCGCGCCCGGGTCCGGCTGGGGCTGCGCCGGGTTCGGCGGGTCACTGGACAGGTCCGGTGCCGGCGGGAAGTTCTCCTGCGGCAGGTACCCGTCGCCGTCGAAGATGTTGACGTCCTCTTCCTTCGTCACCTGGTACATCGGCTTGCCGCCGACCGGGTTCTGCGGGACGTCGACCGAGACGAGGTAGTCGTCGGGGACCAGCGGCTGGTCGTCGTAGTGGTTGTCGGCCAGGTTGGCGTAGAGCGGCAGGTCCTTGCCCGGCGCCGGGTTGTTCTCGTCACCCGGCGGGTACAGGTTGAGCTTGGAGGTGCCGAAGCCGTAGTTGCCGTTCACGGTCTGCCCGAAGTTGCCCGGCGTGGTGTCGCTCGGCTGCACCTGGATCCCGCTCATCGGGGACTCCACACAGGACGGCGGGTCCTGCCCGGGGATGCCGACCGCCTGCTGGCCGGTCAGGACGTCTCCGTTGTACAGGCGCGGGGTGCACCCCTTCGGCTGCTCCCACGTCTCGGACGTGTAAGTGTCCGCCAGTTCGGGACCGCGCGCGATCGAGCCGTCCGGGTTGACGACCGGGTCCCCGTTGTCGTCGCGCTTCACCGCGAAGAGGTGCACGCCGACGTTGGGCACGCCCGGCTGGTAGGTCTCGGTGACGGCGTAGCGCGGGTCGAGCTCGTTGCGGGTGGTGTCGTAGGTGACGGTGCCGACGATCCCGCCGTTCTCCGCGCCGGCGTAGGGCTGCACGCCCCAGTCGACCCGGCCCTTGAGCCCGATGATCGGCAGGATGGACACGTCCACGGCGGCACCGAGCATCGTGGTCGGCGTCGGCTGGTTGTCGGCCTGGTAGGTGATCCCGGTGGTCTTGTAGCGGGTGTTGAACGCCTCCAGCACCAGGAACTTGCTCAGCGGGTAGACCTCGGGGATCGAGTAGTGCCCGGTGGCGTCGGTGGTGACGCCGGCGATGCCCTGGTCCATGGTGGAGTTGTCGCGTTCCTTCACCGACACCGGGAACTGCGGCACGCCCGCTTCCCCGGGGTCACGCTTGCCGTTCCCGTTGGTGTCGATGAAGATCGTGCCCTCGATCGCCGCGTGCCAGCCGACGAGCCCCTTCTGCCCGACGTCGACCACACCGCCGTTGTTCACCGTGACGTTGAAGCTGTCGAGGATCACCTCCTGCGGGTAGTCCCACAGCGTGAGCTGGTAGTCGCCGTTGGGCACGTTCTTGATGTCGAACTTCCCGTCGCTGCCCGCCCGGGCCATGTAGGCCACCTGGTCGTTGTTGCCCAGCGCGGACAGCGCGACGAACGGCCGGTCGACCGGGCCGCGGACGCTCGCCCCGGCCACGCCGGCGTTGGGCACGCCCACTCCCCCGGTGCCGCCGACGTAGGTGTCGATCTGGACGGCGACGCCCTTGATCTCGCCGGTCGGCCCGGCAGGCAGTGCCTTGGGCCGGACGAAGCCGAAGTCGACCGCGGGCACCGGCTCGGCGCCGATGGTCTGTTCGGTGTCGAACCCGGTGTCGCCCTCCTGGGTCCAGATGTCCCAGTCGTGCGCGCCCTCCAGGGTCGTGGTCTGCGCCCAGTCGGTGCCGACCGGCGGGATTACGGTGGCGGCGTAGCGGTCCGGTCCCATGTTCGGGATCAGGATGTCGCCCTGGGCGTCGCTGACGCACTTGCCGGTCGAGGCCGGGTCGATCTGGGGTTTGCCGCCGGTGAAGACGATCTGGCCGGCGCCGTTGTGGACGTATTTGGTGCACAACGGGTTCCCGTAGTAGTCGGTGGACACTTCACCGAGCACATCGGACAGGTGCGCGGTGAACCCCGCCAGGCCGGACTCGGCCCCGACCTCGTAGGTCGCGTCGACCGGCACGGAGTCCTGGAACACGCGGATCCGGACGTTGCCCAGGGGCAGCGGGTAGGGCTGCATGGTGACGTTCACCCGCTGCGTGCCACCGTCCACGGTGAAGTGCGCGCCGTCGATCTTGTAGCCGTCGGCGGTGAGGGAGATCAGGTACCTGCCCGGCGGCAGCGCGTCGAGTGCCTTGCTGTCGTTGAGGTCGTTCTGGTCGCCCTGCGCGACGATCGGCACACTGCCCGGGGTGTACCGGATGGACGGCCACTGGCACTTCGTGGCGAAGTCCGCGGAACCGCCGGCCCGCGCGGGAAGGCAGTTCTGCAGGCTGTCCCGAGGATTCCCCACGTCTTCCGCGGCGATCAGCCACTTGTACCCGGTGATCGCGTCACCTTTGCGGACCTGACCCGGTGCGGTTCCCACCGTGCGCGCGCTTTCCGCGTGCAGGGTGATCGAACCCGGTTGCGCGGCACGGGCTTGCGGTGTGCCGTGCTGCAGCACCACCGGCAGGGCGAGCGCGATTCCGGTGAGCACGGCGACGACGATGGCCGCGGAGCGGAAGGTCGGACGAGCCATGGCCAGCCTCCAGTGGGGCGCTGCGGATGACCCGATCGTCGGATGCCCGAGGAGCCGCGCCGCCGAAGATGAAAGATCCGTCATCCGGTTGTCACGGTGTTCCAATCGTTATGACCTGGTGTAACGAAGTGGGCGGGCCGGTCGACAACGTGCAGGGACGACGAGACGGCCGGAAACGGACGCGTCCCGGTCCCGCTCCACCGGTGAGTGAGGTGAAGTCGTTGAGCCGCCTGCTGGTTGTCGATGACGAAGAACGGATCCGGCGTCTGCTGCAGCGCGTGCTGCAAGCCGAGGGCTACGCCGTGGACTTGGCCGCGACGGGTGCCGAAGGGCTCACCGCCGCTACCGAGCGTAGCTACGACCTGATCGTGCTGGACCTCATGCTCCCCGACGTCTCGGGCGCCGCCGTGCTCTCCGAACTCCTCGACCGGCTGCCGGGGTCGAGGGTCGTCGTGCTGTCGGCGGTGCCCGAGATCGGGACGCGCGTGCACGTGCTCGACGCGGGCGCGCTCGACTTCCTCCCGAAACCCTTTGTCACCGCGGAACTCCTGGCCCGCGTCCGGGTCCGGCTGCGCGAGCAGCAGTCCGGGACCACCGCGGGGTCGCGGTTCCTCCAGGTCGGCGATCTGCGGCTGGACACGCAACGCCGGATCGTTTCGGTGGGCAACCAACAGACCGCGTTGTCGCAACGGGAGTTCGTCCTGCTGAGCCACCTCATGCAGCGGGCCGACCAGGTGTGCAGCAGGGAGGAGCTGCTCGCCGACGTCTGGGGCTACCAGTTCGACCCGGGGAGCAACGTCGTCGACGTCTACGTCCGGCGCCTGCGTTCGAAGCTCGACGGGCTCCGCCGGATCGAAACGGTGCGCAATGTGGGTTACTGCCTCTCCGCGGGCTAAACGGACAGTCCTTTTCTGCTGGATCGCCTTCGCCGTGGTGAACCTCGTCGCGATGTGGCGGTTCCCCGAAGGCGAGACGATCCCGTTCCACTTCGTGTGGATCAGCATCGCGCTGGTGTTCGGCGTCAACTCGTGGCCGCTCGCCGGGATGCTCACGGCGCTGGGCGCGGTCACGGCGTCGACCGGCTTCCTGATGCTCGACCAGGCCACCCGCGGCGAGATCCGGTTCGAGGAGACCGCGGAGGTCCCGCTGATGGCCGCCGTCTTCCTCGTGATGGTGTGGCACGTCCGGGGACGCCAGCGCGCCCTGGAAGAACTGCAACGGGTGGCGGCCCTCGAGCGGCAGCGCGCCGAGACCCAGGACCTGTTCGTCCGCTTGGGCTCGCACGAGCTGCGGACCTCGATCACCGTCGCCCGCGGTTACGTGGAGCTGATCCGCTCGGCGCACGAAGACCAGCAGACCGACGAGGACGCCGGCATCGTGCTGGACGAGCTGGGCAAGCTCGACCGCCTCACCGGCGGCCTGACCACCCTGATGCGGCTCGACTCACCGGTCAGCACTCCCCCGATCGACTTCGACGCCTTCCTCGAACGACTGGTCCGCCGCTGGGTGCCGGTGGCCGACCGCCAGTGGTCGTGCGAGAGCCGGGTGGGCACCGTGCTCGCCAACCCGGAACGGCTGCAGGCCGCGATGGACAGCCTGCTCGAAAACGCGATCGCCTTCACCCAGAACGGCGACCGGATCACGGTGCGGGCGTGGATCGCGCCACCCGGGTTCCACATCGAGGTCGCCGACACCGGCCGGGGCATCGCCGAGGAGCATCTGGCGCACATCTTCGAGCGGTCGTGGTCGACCCGCCACGGCGACCCCCGCGGGGGCACCGGGCTCGGGCTGGCGATCGTCCGCGCCGCGGTCGAAGCCCGCGGTGGGAAGGTCTCCGTCGTCAGTTCGCCCGGAGCGGGCACGAAGTTCACCTTGCGGATCCCCGACGCGGTCCCCGATGCGCCCCGGCACACGACGAACTTCCCGCCGCCGCAGGCGAATCCGGCCGGAGTCCACCCCGGGGCGGCCGGCCAGGCTCCGTGAGGCCCGCCTGCCCGGCGGGCGCCGCTCAGACGTGCATGCTCGTGACGAACTGGTGGGTGGCCGCGTCGACGATTTCCTCCGCGGTCACCGTGAGCTCTCCGGTGAGCCAGGCCGTGAGCAGCTCCGCGAGCCCGCCGACGAACAGCAGCGCGTGGACGCGGTCACGGGGCTCGGGCAGCGCCTCGGCTCCGTACAGCAGCTCGGCCTGCGCGACGACGAGGTCGGCGAAGGTGCGCAGGAGCTGGTGCCGGCGCGGGCGCAGCACGGCCACGGCCGCCGACTCGACGAGCCCGGCGCGGCCCAGCCGGGGGTCTTCGTCGATGCGGTGGACGAACGCGGCGATCGCGGCCCGGCCCTTCGTCCCGGCGTCGCCGTCGGCTTCCTCCAGGGCGGTGAGCACGGTGTGCCGCAGTTCCCCGGCGACGTGGTCGACCACGGCGATCAGCAGGTCCTCGCGATTGCGGAAGCTCTCGTAGAAGTAGCGCTCGGTGAGCTTGGCCCGGGCGCAGACCGCGGTCATGGTGGTGCGCTCGCCGCCGGCCGTGCCCAGCAGCTCGAGGCCCGCTTCGAGCAGGCGGGTACGGCGTCCGGCGGCGCGTTCGCGAGCGCTGACGCCGCGGTAGGGGCGGGTCGGGGTGGACATCCCGCCATTGTGGCACATCTTGACAGGACGCCCTGTCGGAATCATGCTCGACCAGGTTGACAGAACGCCCTGTCAGATTTACGGAGGTTCCGATGAGCCGAGTCCTGGCCCCGACACCCCCTCGGTCCCCCTTGCGGCCGGTGCCCGGCGACGCCGGTCTCCCGCTCCTCGGCTACACCGCCCGGTACATGCGGGACCCGGTCGGGCTGTGGCGGGAACGGTACGAGCGGTACGGCCCGGTCTCGTGGTTCGGCGGGTTCGGGAGCCGGTTCGTCGCGCTCCTCGGTCCGGACGCCAACGAGGTGGTGCTGGCCAACCGCGACCGCGCGTTCGCCAACGCCGAGGGCTGGCGCTACCTCATCGGGCCGTTCTTCGACCGCGGGCTCATGCTGCTCGATTTCGACGAGCACCTGGCGCACCGGCGGATCATGCAGCAGGCCTTCACCCGGGAGCGGCTCACGGGCTACGTCGAAGCGCTCAACCCGGCCATCGCCGACGGCCTCCGCGCCTGGCGCCCGGGTGCGGGCTTCCGGGTGTACCCGGCGGCCAAGCAGCTCACGCTCGACCTCGCCACGGACATCTTCATGGGCGGCGCCGAGGGCACCGCACGGTCCGAAATGGACCGGATCAACCGGGCCTTCGTCGACTGCGTGCAGGCCGCGACCGCGATCGTCCGCGCGCCTGTTCCCGGTGGGCGCTGGCGCAAGGGCCTGGCCGGCCGCGAGCGGCTGGACCGGTTCCTGCGCTCGTACCTGCCGGCGCGCCGCGGCGGCGACGGTGACGACCTCTACTCGGTGCTCTGCCACCTCACCGACGACGACGGCGCCCGGTTCTCCGACGACGACGTCATCGACCACATGGTGTTCCTGCTGATGGCGGCGCACGACACGTCCACCATCACCATCTCGACGATGATGTCCTACCTCGGGCAGCACCCGCTGTGGCGTGAACGGTGCCGGGAGGAATCCCTCGCCCTGGGCAAGGAGTTCGCCGAACACTCCGACCTGGACGGGCTCGAGGCGTTGGACCTCGTCATGAAGGAGTCGCTGCGGCTGGTGACGCCGGTGCCGACGATGGCACGGATCACCGTGAAGGACACCGAGGTGCTCGGCCACTACGTGCCCCAGGGGACGAAGGCGGTCGTCACGCCGATCTTCAGTCACCGGATGCCGGAGTACTGGCCGGAACCGGACCGGTTCGACCCCGGCCGGTTCGCGCCGGAGCGCCGTGAGGACAAGGTGCACCGCTACGCGTGGCAGCCGTTCGGCGGCGGGGTGCACAAGTGCCTGGGGATGCACTTCTCGGCGGTGGAGGTCAAGGCGGTGCTGCACCAGCTGCTGCTGCGCTTCGACTGGACGGTGCCCGCCGGCTACCGGGCACCGATGAACTACACCTCACTGCCCTACCCGGCAGACGGGCATCCCGTGCACCTGGTCTCGCGGTGACCCGCGGGGGCGAGGGGTCGCTCACCGCACGACGTACCACCCCGCCCGGTCGAACCCGTCGATCCGGCCGCCGCCGGCGGCCAGGCCGGTGAGCGCGTCGCGGACCGCGATCCGCCAGCGCCGGGCCAGGTCCGGCGCGGTCGTGCGAAGCGTCTCGATGTCGGACGGGACGGCGACGAGCGAGACGGCTCCGTCCAGCCGCCCGGGAACGGGACCGCCGTCTTCGGCGATGCCCAGCGCCACCGTGGCCCCCGCCGCGATCTCGTCCTCGGCGACCGCGCCCACGCCGCCGCCGAGGCCGGCGAGGACCACCGCGCTGTCGCGGAGCCGCCACCGCACCAGGAGCCGGTCCGAAGCCGCGTCCCCGTTGATGGCGTCGGACATCGGGCCGTAGAAGTCCGGCAGGTACTCGACCGGCCGCGCGGCCAGCTTCACGAGGTTGAAGTACGCGTTGCGGGCCACCAGCGGATCGAAGGTCCAGGCGATTTCCGAGACCCCGCGGCTCAGCGCCCACGCGCGCTGGTGCAGTTTGAGCGCGAACCCGACCTTGCGGCCGGCGGCCGTCGGGGACACGCCGGCGATGTGGCTGTGGAGCGCGCCGCCCGCCGGGGCGTGGAAGAAGCCCACGCACGCGCCGACCAGCCGGCCCGTGTCGAACGCGCCGGCGACGTAGTTGCCGGCCTTGGTGAAGGCGCGCAACAGCTCGATGGTCACCGGCGGGTTCGCCGACCGCCCCCAGATGGTGGCGAAGAGGACGACCGCCTCGGTGAGCTCGGCGATGCCGGCGAGTTCGCGCACCACGACGCCGGAAGCCCGGGCCGCCGCCTCCGCGGCCGAACCCGCGCCGTCGAGCACGGAGTCCGCGGTCGCTCGCGTTCCGGTCACGGCTTTCCGGCTTTCCGCCCGGGTACGGCGGCGAGCAGCTCGCGCGTGTAGTCGTGGTCGGGTTCGGACAGGACGCGCGTCGTGGGCCCCTGCTCGACGATCCGGCCGTGGCGCATGACGGCGACGTGCGAGGCGACGTACCGGACCACGGCGAGGTTGTGGGAGATGAACAGCATCGAGAGACCCAGGCTGCGCTGCAGCTCGCGGACCAGGTTGAGCACGGCCCCCTGCACGGAGACGTCCAGGGCGGAGGTGATCTCGTCGGCGACGATCACCCGGGGACGGGCCGCCAGCGCCCGCGCCAGCGCGACTCGCTGGCGCTGGCCGCCGGACAGCCGGGACGGCACGGATCCGGCGCAGCCGGGATCGAGGTGCACCAGGTCCAGGAGCCGCCCGACCTCGGCTCGCCGCGCGGCACGCCCGGCGTCCGGCGGCATGGCCTCGGCCACGCTGTCGCCGACCGTCATGCGGGGGTCCAGCGACGAGTAGGGGTCCTGGAAGACCATCTGCAGCGGCCGCGGCCGGCCCCGGGTGGGGACCGGCGCGCCGCCGAGGGTGATCCGGCCGTCGGCCACCGGAGCCAGGCCGACGGCGGCCCTGGCGAGCGTGGACTTGCCGGACCCGGACTCGCCCACGAGCCCGACCACCGCGCCCGCGGGCACGGTCAGGCTGACCCCGTCGACCGCGGTCGTCCGTCCATATCGGACGGTGACATCCTCGAAGTTCAGCTCGCTCACGGTGACTCCACCAGTTCGTCGGGGCTGCGGTCGGCGGGCAGCGGCTCACCGGCGTGCCAGCACGCCACCCGGTGGTGGCGCGCGGCGGCCGCGTCGGCCGCCAGCGGCGGATCCTCGGCCCGGCACCGCGCGTCGGCGAGCGGGCACCGGTCGGCGTAGGCGCAGCCGCGGGGCACGTCGGCCGGGGCGACCGGGCGGCCCGGGATCGTGGCGAGCGGCTCGGCCAGGTCGGTGGCCATGCCGGGCACCGCCTCGACCAGCGCCCGGGTGTAGGGGTGCCGGGCGCTGGTGGTGAGGCCGGCGGCCGGCAGGTCCTCGACGATCCGGCCGGCGTACATCACCAGGACCCGGTCGCAGACCTCCCCGACCACGGTGATGTCGTGGCTGATCAGCACGAGCGCCACGTCGTCCGCCGCCCGGATCGCGGCGAGCAGGTCCAGCACCTGCTGCTGCACCGTGACGTCGAGCGCGGTGGTCGGCTCGTCGGCGACGATCAGCGCCGGCGACCCCATCAGGCCCATGCCGATCATGGCCCGCTGGCGCATTCCGCCGGAGAACTCGTGCGGGTACTGCCGGACGCGCGCGTCCGCGTCCGGGATGCGGACCGCGGTCAGCCGGTCCACCGCGCGGGCCATCGCCTGGCGGCGGTTCATGCCCTGGTGGTGGGTGGCCACCTCGGCCAGCTGGCCCCCGATCCGGTGGGTGGGGTTGAACGCGGTCATCGGGTCCTGGAAGACCATGGCCAGGGACGTGCCCAGCATCCGGCGCTGCACCGCCGTGTCCGGGGCCAGGAGGTCGTCCCCGAGCAGTTCCAGCCGGGAGGCGTCGACCCGGGCGTGGTCGCCGAGCAGCCGCGTGATCGCCAGCGCGGTCAGGGACTTGCCGGAACCCGACTCCCCGACGATGCCGACCGCTTCCCCCGGCCCACCTGGAAGGACACCCCGCGGACTGGCCGCACCGGACCGGCCGGCCCGGGAAAGGTGACCTGGAGGTCCCGGACCTCCAGCACCGCCTGGTAGGAGTTCATCCGCGGCTCCTCACCGGCGGAAGCGGGGACGCGGGACGCTCCGGCGCGCGGTCGCGGCAAGGCGCGGAGCCCGGTACCCACGGAGACCCCGAGCCCCTTGGCGACCGACTCGCCGAAGAGGTTGAACGCCAGGCCGGCCAGCAGCACCGCGGCTCCGGGCACGAGGGCGGCGCTCGCGTTCGAGTAGATCGCGCCGACCCCGTCGTTCAGCAGGCGGCCCCAGTCGTAGGCGGGCTGCTGGACACCGAGGCCGATGAACGAAAGCCCGGCGAACGCGAGCAGCGCGTTGCCGGCGCCGATGGTCGTGTTGACGACGAGCGGCTCGGCGATGTTCGGCAGGACGTGGCGGAAGAGGATCCGGAACCGGCCGATCCCCACGGTCCGGGCGGCCGCGACGTACTCCCGCGCCGCGACCCCGGCCACCAGGGTCTGGGTCATCCGCGCGAACGCCGGGGCGCCGGCGAGCCCGATGGCCAGCACCGCCCCCGTCGCGCCGGCCCCGAACACGACCGCGAAGAACAGCGCCAGCAGCAGCCCCGGGAAGGCGACCGCGATGTTGACCCCGGCCGTCACCACCCGGCCGGATCGCCTGCCGAGCACGAACGGCGCGGCGCCGATGGCCAGGCCGGCGACCACGGTGAGCACGATGGCCAGCAGGGCGAGCTCGATGGAAAGCCGCGACGCGACGAGGACGCGCAGGAGGATGTCGCGGCCGAGGTTGTCCGTTCCCGCCCAGTGCTGTCCCGACGGCGGGGCGAGCAGGTTGTCGGTGTCGACGGCGTCGGCGCCGGCTCCCCACAGCAGCGGTGCGAAACAGGCCAGGGCGAGCACCACGACCACGAGCACGGTCGCCGTGAGGCCCAGTGGGGTGCGGACCACCCGGGTCCAGCGTCCTCGCATCAGTCCTCCCGGATCTTCGAGCGCGGGTCGAGCACGGCGAGGGCGATGTCGACGACGAGGTTGGTGAGGAGCACGCCCAGGCCGTAGACGAGGACGATCGCCTGCACCACCGGGTAGTCCCGGGTGAGGATGGACTGCACGATCGTGCTGCCCAGGCCCGGCCAGGCGAAGACGTTCTCGACCAGGACGGTGCCGGCGACCAGCGCGCTCAGCAGGAGCCCGCCCAGGGTCAGCGCCGCGGTGACGGCGTTCGGCAGCGCGTGCTTGAGGTAGATCGTCCGGGCGGGCAGCCGCTTGGCCCGTGCGGTGCGGACGAAGTCCGCTTCGAGCACGCCGGCCATCTCGACGCGCACGATGCGGGCCAGGATGGCCGCGGGCCCGATCGCCAGCGAGACCACGGGAAGCACGTAGGCCGACGCCGTGTCGTTGCCGGCGACCGGCAGCCACCCGAGCCGGATCCCGAAGACGTAGACGAGCGCGACCCCGATCAGGAAGTCGGGGATGGTCGCCACGACGATGCTGGTCGTGGTGAAGGCGAGCTCGGTGCGCCGGCCGTGGCCGCGCCGGGTCAGCACGCCCATCGACACGCCCAGCGGGACCGCGATGACCACGGCCGCCACGAAGGCGAACACGGCCAGCAGCAGGGTCGCGGTCAGCCGCTGGGCGATGACGTCGGAGACCGGGAGCTGGGAGGCCAGCGAGGTCCCGAGATCGCCGGTGAACAGCCCCTTCAGGTAGTGGGCGTACTGGACGAGGATCGGGTCGTCCAGTCCCAGTGCGTGCCGGCGCGCCTCGACCAGGTCCGCCGGCGCCGTCGGGCCGAGCGCCGCGCGGACCGGGTCCCCGGGGATGAGGTGGATCATCGCGAACGACGCGGTCACCAGGACCCACAGCGAGACCAGCAGCCGGCCGAGGCGCCGGAGGCCGAACCGCGCCCACGGGTGCGCCCACGGCCGCGGCCGGGCCGGATCCGCCGGCGGGGCCGGGACGGTCAGGGTCACGGGCATGTCTGTCGTCACCCCTCGCTACTTCGCCAGCATGCGGATGCTCGTGGGGATCAGCTGGCCCGGGGTCCGGAACTCGGCGGCCTTGCCGAACGTGCGCACGACCTTGCCGGCGAACGGGACGAGCGCCGCCCGCGCGATCAGGCCGGACTCCGCGGCGAGCCACGCCCCGCAGCCGGCGGTGCCCTGCGTCGCCATCGCCGCCTTGACCGCCTTGTCGTACTCCGGGTCGGCGATCGCGGCGAAGTTGTTCCCCTGTGGCGCCGCCGGCCCGGAGAGGAACGGCACGAGCTGGTCCGGGGTGCTGACGTTGACCGACACCCAGGCGACGTCCCAGTCCCCCGCCCCGAACAACGCGGTGGTCAAGGTCGTCTCGTCCTGGCTGCGCGCGGTGGCTTCGACCCCGATCGCCTTCCACTGCTTCACCGCGAGCTCGGCCGCCGCGTCGCCGCCGCTGCCGTTGTTGTTCTGGTAGAGGAACACCAGCGCCAGCGGCTTGCCGCCCTTGGTGCGCTTGCCGTCGCCGCCGGCCAGCCACCCCGCCTGGTCGAGCAGGGCGGCCGCCGCCTGGGGGTTGGCGGCGGGCAGCGCGCGGGAGACCGAATCGCCGGGGCAGGCGACCGGCTCGTTCGCGGCCAGCGTGGTCGCCGGGGAGCCCTGCCCGGAGGTGAGCACCTTCTGCAGCTGGCCGAGGTCGAGTGCCTGGGTCAGCGCCATCCGGACCTTCGGGTCGGCGGTGACCCGGCCCGCGGCCTGGTTGTACCACTGCTCCCCCACGAGCGCCGGGGTCTTGGCGGCGAACAGTCCCGCCTTCTCCAGCCGGTCCGCGTCCGGACCGGCGATCTGGGCGGCGCTCAGGCCGCCGGAGAGCAACAGGTTCGCCGCGGTGGTCTCGTTCTGCACCACCTTCATGACGACCGTCTTCGGCAGCCCCTTGGTCGCGGTGGTGGCGCCGTCCGGCCCCCAGGTGTAGCCCTCCCGCAGCGCGTACGTGTAGTGGTCGCCCGGCGCGGCCTCGACGAGCTTGTAGGGTCCGGTGCCGGCCGTCGCCGTCTTGAGCGCACCGCGGTCGGCCAGGCCGCCCGGGCAGACGATCGGCAGGCCGGCCAGTCCGTTGAGGACGAACGGGGCCGGCTGGGCCAGGGTGATCGTGACCGTGCCGGCCGCGTTGTCGCCCACCGTCTTCGCCCCCGGCGGGAAGAACGCCCCCAGGAAAGGACTCTTGTTGTTCGGGTCCGCGACGAAGTTCAGGTTGGCGGCGACGTCCGTGGCGGTCAGCTTGGCACCGTCGGCGCACGTGATGCCCGGGGCGAGGGTCAGCGAGACCGTGGTGTCGCGCAGTTTCCAGCTCTTCGCCAGTCCGGAGCGGATTTCCCCGGTTTCGCCGTCGACGCTGAGCAGCGGGTCGTAGGCGAACTGCGTGACGGTGTACAGCGCGCTGCCCGCACCCATCTGCGGGTCGAGGTTGCCGGGGTCCGAGGAGAGCCCGAGGGTGAAGGTGCCGCCGTCGACGACCGCGGCCTTCCCGCTGCTGTCGGAGGCTCCTCCGCAACCGGTCAGCGCGGCGGCGGCCAGCACGAGACACAGGCCGTGGAGGCCCGCGGTGGTCAGCTTCATGACGGTTCCGTTCCGTACGTGCTAGGGGATCAGGCTCCGGCGCGCCGGACGGCGCGACCGAGGTGCAGGTAGAGGGCGTGCCCCGTGCCGTCGTCGCCCAGGAACGCGTGCGGCATGTGCATCCCGCGATCGGCCTCGACCGGGATCAGCATGTCGTCGCGGTAGTGGACGAGCTCGGTCCGTTCGACCTGCCCGCCCATCTCCACGAAGACGCCCTTGGGGATCTGCTCGATCCAGATGCGGTGCTCGTCGTCCTGGCTGACGGTGAGGTCGAAGACGTCGGCCGAATAGGTGCCGACGAACCGCTCGGCGTCGATCCGCCGCGGATCCGCCGGCGGCACGGGCAGCGCGGGCAACGTCGCCCCGGAAAGCTCGTCCAGGACGTGCCCCACGACGTCGCGGTAGAGCGAAACCGTGTCCCCGCCGTTGGTCGTCAGCGCGACGGCGAGCCCGGCCTCGGGAACCATCCGCAGGAAGGCGCCCTGCCCGATGGTGCTGCCGTCGTGGCCGATGATCGTCCCGGCCGGCGTCTCGAACCGTTCGAAGCCCAGCCCCCACGACGTTCCCATCAGGCCGAGGTCGGGCAGGCCGACCTCCCGTGCGTGCATGCGGGCCGGGGTGCCCGGCGCCAGCACCCGGGTCCCGTCGGCCGCGAGACCGTCCTCGAGGTGCATCCGCGCGAAGGCCACCAGATCCCGCGGCCGCATCGCGAGCATCGACCCGGCCGGCGCGTTCGACCGCGCCATCGCCCACATCGGCGCCGGCACGTATTCGCCGCCGGGCGCCGGCTGGACGTGCCCCATCGCGGCCCGGAACATGATCGCCTCGTAGGGTCCCGTCGCGGTGTGGGTGAGCCCCAGCGGCGCGATGAGGTGCTCGCGCAGGCAGGCGTCGTACGGCTTCCCGCGCAGTACCTCGACCAGCCGGCCGAGCACGCAATAACCCGCGTTGTTGTAGGAGAACTGCTCGCCGGGCGGGAAGAGCTGCGGTGTCCCCGCGAGCGTCGCGACGTACTTCTCCAGGCAGTCGTCGCCCACTCCGGTGTCGGTGAAGATGTCCCCTTCGAACCCGGCGGTGTGGTTGAGCAGCTGCCGCACGGTGATCTGCCCGGCCGCCCCCTCGTCGGCGATGCGGAACTCCGGCAGGTAGGTGCGGACCGGGTTCCCGATGTCCACCTTGCCCTCGTCGGCGAGCTGCAGCACCAGCGTGCTCGTCCAGAGCTTGGTGATCGACCCGATCTGGAAGACCGAGTCCGGGGTCGCCTCGACCCCGGTGGCCTTGTTGAGCAGTCCGGCTGCTCCGTCGGCCACCTGCTCGCCCTGCAGCACGGCCCACGCCGCGCCGGGGACGTCGTACTGTCGAAGCAGCTTCGGGACCTGTTCGCCGATCCACGCGTTGACCTCGTCGAGGTTGCTCATGCCGGAAGATGCTAGGAACGGCGTGCGGCGATGTGTTCGTCGTCACCGACAAGGTGGCGGGGAGAACTTCGTCGGCGGCGACGACTCGCCGGTCCGGCGTGGAGCGAGCACCGAGGTGTTTTCCGCGGGCAGGCCCGCTCGTCGTCCGGGATGAACCGGGATCCGGAAAACTGTCGCGGCGCACGAACCGGTGGCCCGGCCCCGTTCATACCATGCCCGGGCATCGCCGGCACCGCTCTCGAACGGAGAATGCCCATGGCACACCCCCGGAACTCCGCCGCGGTCCTGGGCGTGCTGGCCATGGCCGCGAGCGGCTGTGCCGGCTGCACGAGCACCGCCGGCCGCCAGCCGGTGGACGGCCGGACGTTCACCCTCGCGATCGGCTCCGACCCGGCCTCCCTGGATCCGCACTTGACCGTGCTGTCCGTGACCAGCCAGGTCGACCGGTTCCTCTACGACAGCCTGCTCGACCTCACCGCGGACGGGAAGCCCGTCGCCGGGCTGGCCGGGAAGTGGACCGCCACGACGACGACCGCGTCCTTCACCCTCCGCGCCGGTATCTCCTGTGCGGACGACACCCCGCTGACCGCCGCCGACGTCGCGGCGAACATCGACTTCGTCGGCGACCCGGCCAGCAAGTCACCCGTCACCGGCCAGACGGTCGCACCGGGGACGAGCGCCACCGCGGACGAAGCCACCCGCACGATCACCGTCACCAGCGGGAAGCCCGACGCGTTCCTCCTCCGCGACATCGGCACGCTGCCGATCGTCTGCGGCAAGGCCCTGCGGGACCGGAAGCTGGCCACGAAAGGCGAAGGCGGCACCGGCATGTTCACGATCACCGAAGCCGTGCCCGGTGACCACTACACGCTGACGCGCCGCACCGACTACGCCTGGGGACCCGGCACCGGGCAGGCGACCCGCCCCGGACTCCCCGACCGGGTCGTCGTCCGGGTCGTCCCGGACACCAGGACGGCGGCCGGGCTGCTGCTGTCGGGCGAGCTGAACGCCGCCACGATCACCGGGCCGGAGCGGCAATTGCCCGACGCGAAGGGGCTCGCGCACGCCGATTTCGTGGCACCGCTCGGGGAACTGTTCTACAACCAGGCCGACGGACGGCCCGGCCACGACGAATCGGTCCGGCGCGGTCTCACCCAGGCCCTGGACCTGGCCCGGCTCGGCAGCGTGCTCACCGACGGCACGGGTACACCGTCCACGGGAATGGTCACCGCCGCGATGACCCCGTGCCCCGGCGACACCGTCACCGGGAACCTGCCGGTCCACGACCCGGCCGCGGCCGCATCCGCATTGGACACCGCCGGCTGGAAGCCGGGGCCGGACGGCGTTCGCGTGAAGAAGGGCAGGCGCCTCGAGCTCACCGTCCTCTACGGAACCCAGCTCGGCCCCACCATGACCGCCACCGCCGAACTGGCCCGGCAGGCCTGGCAGTCCCTCGGCGCCGCCGTCACCGTCCGGGGGCTCGACGGCCCGGCGCTCAGCCAGGAGCTCTTCGGCACCGGCGGCTGGGACGTCCTGCTCGGCCCGATCGGCTTCGCGTCACCGAACCAGATGGTGCCCTTCGTGTCCGGGCCGGCCGTCCCGGCCGGGACGAACTTCGCGCACATCGAGAACGCCGGCTACGACGAGCGGGCCCGGCAAGCGGCGACCATGGTCAACGACACCGGCTGTCCACTGTGGACCGCGGCGGAGACGGCGCTCATCGCCAGGGTGGACGCGGTTCCCTACATCGACTCCGTCGTGCCCACCTACGCCCACGGCGCGGGGTTCGAGATCAGCCAGACGAGCATCAAGCCGTCCTCGATCCGGATGTACGCGGAGTGACCCTCAGCCGGTCACGTCGTCGACCGGGACCGCCGCCCGGTCGGTGAGCCTGGCCAGGTGCGCCTCGAGGGCAGCCAGCTGACGGCGTCCGATGTCGGCCGACCAGCGCTCACGCACCTCGTCGAGCAGTTCGCCGCCGATCCGCATCATCTCGGAGCCGCGCGCCGTGACCCGCAGCCGCTTGCGGCGCGCGTCGGCGGGGTGCGCCTCGCGCTCGACGTATCCCAGCTGTTCCAGGATGGCGATCCGCTGGGCGGCGGCCTGCTTGGTGATCGACAACCGGCGCCCGAGCTCGGACGCGCTGTCGGCCCCCTCCTCGATGGCCCGCAGGGCGAACTCGTCCGCGGGACGCACCCCCGGGTGCCCACGGTCCGCCAGCCCGGCGCTCACGTCGTCCACCATCGAACGGAACCCGCGCAGCAGCAGGAGTGCCAGATCGGCACCCGGAGATCGCTCCATGCCGCCGATCATACGAAACCCCGCAGGGTGGACAAGTCGCTTGTCCAATCGCTACCTTGGACAAGGTACTTGTCCATCCTTGAGGAGCGGCCTTCCCATGACCCTCGCCCCCGGCAGCGCGACCATTCCCGGCGTCACCCACCACCGCGCCGACGTCAACGGCACCGACCTGCACTACGTCACCGCGGGCACCTCCGGCACACCGGTGCTGCTGGTCCACGGCTTCCCCGAGACGTGGTGGACCTTCCACAAGCTGATCCCGCTGCTGAGCGGGCACCACCGGGTGTTCGCGGCCGACCTGCGCGGCTTCGGCGATTCCGCGACCGCGACCGGCGAGCACAGCGGCGCGACGGCGGCCGCCGACCTGGTCGAGCTGATCACCCGGCTCGACGTCGGCCCCGTCCACCTCACCGGCCAGGACATCAGCGGGCCCGCCACCTTCCGCGTCGCGGCCGGCCACCCGCACCTGCTCCGGAGCTACACGGCGATCGAAACCGGCCTGCCGGGATTCGGCCTCGAGACGCTGGCCGACGTCACCCGCGGCGGCGCCTGGCACATCGGCGTCCTGGCCGCGCCCGGCATTCCCGAACTGCTGCTGTCCGGCCGGGAGCGCGAGTTCCTCGGCGGCTACGCGATCCCTTCCCTGAACGCGACCCCGGGCGCGTTCACGGACTCCGACGTCGACGAGCTGGTCCGCACCTACCGCCGACCGGACGCCTTCCGGGGCGCGACCGGCCTCTACCGTTCGATGCTCGCCGAAGGCGGCGAAATCCGCGAACTGGCGAAGCAGAAGCTCACCGTGCCCGTGCTCGCCGTGGGCGGCGGGTGCGGTGAGTTCACGTCGGCCACGGTCCGCCAGGTGGCCACGGACGTGTCCGCGGTGTCGATCGACGGCATCGGGCACTACGTCGCGATGGAAGCACCCGGCCGGCTCGCCGAAGTCCTCCGCGCGTTCTACGCGAAGGTCGACGGCTCACGGGCGGAAACGCACCGAGAACGTCGCGCGGTGGCCGCGCCTTCGCGGGAGGGCGCACGGTACGGTGAGAGCGATCGAAGCGCATAGACCGGGAGGGCGACGGCATGGCGGAACCGCCGGCGAAGGCGGCTACGGTGTACGACGTCGCCGCGCGGGCCGGCGTGTCGATCGCCACCGTGTCGATGGCCTTCCGGCGGCCGGAGAAGGTGCGCGAGACCACCCGGGCCCTCGTCTTCGACGCGGCGCAGGCGCTGAACTACGTCCCCTCGGCGAGCGCGCGCGGCCTGGCCAAGGGGCGGACCGGCGCACTCGGCCTCTTCTCCTACGACTACCTGGTCGGCTACCGCACCGCCCCGCGCGCGCCGGTGCCGGTCGGCCGGCGGACCGCGGTGCCGATCGTGCGGGAGGGGCCCGACGAGCTGTGCCGGGAGTTCCCGCTGTACGTGGACGAAATCCAGCGCGGCATGGAAGTGGCCTGCTGGGAGCTCGGCTACGCGCTGATGATCGGCGGGCCGAGCCACAGCAGGTCGGACGCCGTCGTCACCGACATCGCCGGGCGGGTCGACGGCCTCGCCGTGTTCCCGCAAACGCTTTCCCCCGAAGCGCTGGCGCACGTCGCGAGCCGCATCCCCGTGGTCGCGGTGTCCGAGCCGCCCGAGGACGACCGCGCGAGCCACGTGACCGTCGACAACCGGGCCGGCACGCGGGCCGTCACCGAGCACCTGATCATCGACCACGGCCGGCGCGACCTGCTGTTCGTCGGCGGCCTCAACCCCGCGGAGGCCAAGGCGCGCTTCGCCGGCTTCCGGGACGCGCTGCGGGCCGCCGGGTTGCGGGTGCCGCGCAAGCCGCTGGTGCCGCCGACCCGGCCGGACGACGCCGGGCGCGCGGTCGTGGCGCTGCCGGCCGACCTGCCGCTGCCCGAGGCGTTCGTCTGCGCCACCGACGAGGTGGCCCTGGACGTCATGCGGATCCTCGCGGACCGCGGGGTCGACGTGCCGGCCACGGTGGCGGTGACCGGGTTCGACGGCGTGGCGGCCGGCCGGGTCGTCCGGCCGGCGCTGACCACGGTGCGCCAGCCCATGGTGGAGATGGGCCAGGCCGTCGTGGACATCCTGCTGGCCCAGATCGCGGAGCCCGCCCGGGCGCCGGAGGTCCGCGAGCTGCCGGTCGAGGTCGTCCTCCGCGAGAGCTGCGGCTGCCCGCCCCGGTCCGCCATCTGGCGCAGCTAGTGTCGCGCGCCTGAGGTTCGTCGACGGCGGCCCGGCCCTGCGTGCCAAGGTGGCGTCGGGCGACTCGGACCGGGATCTGCCGAGGGTCGCGCCAGCTGGTCCGGCGACATGAATGAGTCATTCATGTCGCCGGACGAGGTGAATGACTCATTCATGTCGTCGCGGGAGGGGCTGCACGGGCCGGGGTCTCATGACGCAGGTTCCGGCCGCCCCGAACGTCAAACACCTGCCACGCGCGACACTAGGCGCCTGAGGTTCGTCGGCGGTGACCCGGGGTCGTGAGTGGGAAACCGTGTTCTAACCCTGCTTCCCACTCACGACAAGCCGCGGCAGACCCGCGAACCGGTGCGCTCCCCCGGCGCACAGCGACCCGGCCTCAAAACCGGGTCTTGTCAGCCGAAAATCTAAGCGCTTAGAATCTAAGCGCTTAGAACCCGGAGAAGGGACAATGATGTCACGTCCAGTTCGCCGAGTGGCCCTCCTGGCCGCCGCGGCCCTCCTGCTCACCGCCTGCGGGCGCACCGCGGACGACCCGGGGACGGCCTCGGCCGCCGTGGTGTCCGACGGGCCGGCCACCGGCACCGTCTCGATCTGGGCCATGGGCGCCGAGGCCGAGAAGCTGCCCGAGCTGTTGCGCGCCTTCAAGGACCAGAACCCCGAGGTGGACGTCCAGGTCACCGCCGTGCCGTGGCCGTCGGGCCACGACAAGTTCCAGGCCGCCATCGCCGCGGGGACCACGCCCGACATCGGGCAGATGGGCACCACCTGGATGGGCGAGTTCGCCGAGGCCAAGGCGTTCGCGCCGACGCCGGGCAACCTCGGCGCGGGGTCGTTCTACCCGGGCTCGGTGGACTCGACCAAGGTGGGCGGTGGCACCTTCGGCGTGCCGTGGTACGTCGACACCGCGGTGCTCTACTACCGCACCGACCTGGCCCACCAGGCGGGCTTCGACTCGGCGCCGGCGAACTGGGACCAGCTGCGCGCCCTGGCCGCGGCCATGCAGCAGAAGGCCGGCGCCCGGTACGGGATCTCCCTGCCCCCCAAGGACTTCCAGGCGTTCCTGCCCTTCGCCTGGTCCGCGGGGGCCAAGCTGGCCACCGACGACGGGACGAAGTGGACACTGGATTCGCCGCAGATGCGTGACGCGCTGGCGTACTACCAGAAGTTCTTCACCGACGGCCTCGCGGACAAGCACCCGAGCACCGAGACCGGTGCCGGGGAGAACGACTTCGTCAAGGGCACGGTGCCGATGTTCATCGGCGGCGCCTACGAGGTCGGCGAGTTCACCAAGCTCGGCGGCCCGGACTTCGCGAACAAGTACGCCACGGCGACCGTTCCGGCCAAGGAGTCCGGCACCGGCACCTCCTTCGTCGGCGGCAGCGACCTGGTGGTGTTCAAGCAGGCCAAGAACCCGGACGCGGCCTGGAAGCTCGCCAAGTTCCTCGCCAAGCCCGAGATCCAGGCGCAGTGGTACAAGATGACCGGCGACCTGCCGGCGGTGCCGCAGGCCTGGGACGACCCGACGCTGCGCGACGACCCCAAGCTGGCGGTGTTCGGGCAGCAGCTCAAGAGCGTCCAGTCACCGCCCGCCTCGACCCGGTGGGCCCAGGTGCAGGAAACCGCGAGCCAGCAGACCGAACAGCTCACCACCGGCACCAAGGACGTCGACGCGGTGGTGCGGGCGATCCAGTCAGCGGCCACCTCGATCGGCACCGGGCGCTGAGCCGTGGCCTCCGTCGTGAACCGGCGGCGCCGGAGCCCCGGCGCCCGCCGCCAAGCCGTGGTGGCGTGGCTGTTCGCCGCTCCGTTCGTGGTCGTGTTCGGCATCTTCATGGTGGTGCCGCTGGTGTCGTCGTTCGTCATGTCGTTCACCGACTTCCGCGGCAGCGACGTCGCGGACCCGGCGGCGGTGGACTTCGTCGGGCCGGCCCACTACCTCGCGCTGCTGTCCGACGCCCGGTTCCTGCACGCGCTGCGCAACACCGGCTACTTCGTCGTGGTCGGCATCCCGCTGACCATGGCCGTGGCGCTGCTGCTCGCGGTGGCGCTGAACAACGGCATCACGCGGTTCCGGACCGCGTTCCGGGTCGGGTTCTACACCCCGGTGGTCACCAGCGTGGTCGCCGTCGCGGTGGTGTGGCGGTTCATCCTGCAGCCCGACGGGCTCCTCAACACCGTGCTCGCCTGGCTCGGCATCAGCGGTCCGGACTGGCTGCACAGCACGACGTGGGCCATGCCGTCGCTGATCGTGATGGCCGCCTGGCGGAACATGGGGACGCTGATCGTCATCTTCCTCGCCGGGTTGCAGAACGTCCCCGCCGAGCTGCACGAGGCCGCCCTGCTCGACGGCGCCGGGCCGTGGCGGCGGTTCACCGCGGTGACCCTGCCGATCCTGCGCCCGACCCTGCTGCTGGGCGCGGTCCTGCTCTCGGTCGGCTACCTGCAGTTCTTCGAAGAGCCGTTCGTGATGACCAGGGGCGGGCCGCTCGACGCGACGCTGTCGATCACCTACTTCACGTTCCAGCAGTTCGGGTTCGGCGACTACGGCTACGCGGCCGCCGCGAGCTACCTGCTGTTCGCCCTGATCGCCCTGCTCAGCATCGTGCAGTTCCGCATCCTCCGGACGAAGAGGTGATCCCGTGACCCTGGTGTCCACCGAGGAGCGGCCCACGGCGGCCACTCCGCCGCGCCGCCGCCCCGCCCCGGCCCGGTCCGGCTCGACGGGCAAGGGACAGTGGCTGACCTACGCCGCACTGCTGGTCGCGGTCGGCCTGACCCTGATGCCGTTCCTGTGGATGGTCCTCGGTTCGCTCAAGAACCAGGACGAGATCCTGCGCGACCCGAACGGCTGGCTGCCGCACTCCCCCACCCCGGCCAACTACCTGTCCTGGTTCGGCGACTTCGGCATCGGGACCTACTTCCTCAACAGCGTGGTGGTCGCGCTGTTCACCGTCGCCGGGAACCTGCTGTTCTGCTCGATGGTGGGCTACGCGCTGGCCAAGCTGCGGTTCCCCGGCAAGCGGGCGTTGTTCGCGGTGGTCATGACCACGCTCATGGTCCCGGGGGTGGTCACGTTCATCCCGCTGTTCGTCCTGGTCGCCCGGATGGGCCTGATCAACACGTTCCCCGGGCTGATCCTGCCGTTCCTGGTGTCCCCGCTCGGGGTGTTCCTGATGCGGCAGTTCATCGGCACCGTCCCGGACGCCCTGCTCGAGTCGGCCAGGATGGACGGCGCGGGCGAGTTCCGGATCTTCGCGCGGATCGTGCTGCCGCTGTGCGGGCCGCCGCTGGCCACGCTCGGCATCCTGACCTTCCTCACCTCGTGGAACAACTTCCTGTGGCCGCTGGTGGTGGCGCAGAACCAGGACAGCTACACGCTGCCGGTCGCGCTGTCGCTGTACTCGACCAGTGAACACGCGACCGAGTACGGGCTGCTGCTCGCCGGCTCGGTGATCCTCATCTCCCCCATCGTGCTGGCGTTCGTCCTGCTGCAGCGCCTGTTCACCCAGGGGGTGGCGACGACGGGGATCCGCTGACACCAGCCGGCACCGACACACGCGAAGACGACACACAGGAGAGGCACATGCCGAACGAGGACGCACTGTCCTTTCCGGACGGATTCCTCTGGGGGGCGGCCACGGCCGGGCACCAGATCGAGGGCAACAACGTCAACAGCGACTACTGGCACCGCGAATACGCGCCCGGCACGGACGTCCCGGAGCCGAGCGGTGACGCCTGCGACAGCTACCACCGCTACCGCGAGGACATCGCGCTGCTGGCCGGGCTGGGGTTCACCACCTACCGGTTCGGCATCGAGTGGAGCCGGATCGAACCGGCGCCCGGTCACGTCTCGCGCGCGGAGCTCGACCACTACCAGCGGATGGTCGCCGCCTGCCACGAGGCCGGGCTGACGCCGATGGTCACGCTGAACCACTTCACCGTGCCGCAGTGGATGCACGCGCGCGGCTGGTGGTGGGACGAGGCGGCGCCCGAGTTGTTCGCCGGCTTCACCGAGGCGGCGCTGCCGGTCCTGCGCGAGGGCGTCGAGTGGGTGTGCACCATCAACGAGCCCAACATCGTCGCCTGCATCGCGGGCAGCCAGGAGGGCGCGGCCAACCTGGTGGCGCACGGCTTGGCCCGGCCGAGTGCCCGGGTGTCCGAGCAGCTCGTGCGGGCGCACCGGCTCTCGCGCGAGGTGCTGGCGCGCGAAGGCGGGATCCGGTCGGGCTGGGCGGTGGCCACCCAGGCGATCCACGCGCTGCCCGGCAGCGAGCAGGTCGCGCGGGACTACAGCCGGCCGATGGAGGAGTTCTTCCTCGAGGCCTCGCGCGGGGACGACTGGCTCGGGGTGCAGGCCTACACGCGGACCTTCGTCGGCCCGGACGGGCCGCTCCCGCCGGCGGACGACGTCGAGAAGACGCTCACCGGCTGGGAGTACTTCCCCGACGCGCTGGCCATCGGCGTGCGCAACGCCTGGTCGCACGCGGAGGGGGTGCCGATCGTGGTGACCGAGAACGGCATCGCGACGCAGGACGACAACCGGCGCGTCGACTACACGCGAGACGCCCTCCACGGCCTGCACGAGGCGATGTCCGACGGGATCGACGTGCGGGGCTACCTGCACTGGAGCGCGCTGGACAACTACGAGTGGGGCCGGTACTCGCCCACCTTCGGGCTGATCGCGGTCGACCGGAAGACCTTCCGGCGCACGGTCAAGCCGAGCGCGCGCTGGCTCGGCGACATCGCCCGGCACAACGCGCTGCCCAGGGCGGTGGCGGCGTGAGGCCCGACCCCCGTGTCTCCACTGTGGACGGTGTGCGCTTCCGGGACCTGACCGGCACCGGCCGGATGGTGCCCTACACCGATCCCCGCCGGCCGGCCGAAGAGCGAACGGAAGACCTGCTCGCCCGGATGACCCTGGCCGAGAAGGCCGGGCTGATGTTCCACACCATGATGCGCGCCGAGCCGGAGGGGCTGTACGAGCCGGGTCCGGACTGCGACGACGTTCCCCACGACGTGCTGTCGACCGGCCGGCTGGTGACCGAAGCGCACATCCGCCACTTCAACGCCGCGCCGCGGATCGCGCCCGCGGACTACGCGCGGTGGCACAACCGGCTGCAGGACCTGGCCGCCGAGTCCCGGCTCGGCATCCCGGTGACGCTCTCCAGCGACCCCGTGCACGGGTTCGTGGACAACCCGGCCACGAGCCTCGCCACCACCACGTTCTCCCGGTGGCCGGAACCGCTCGGGCTGGCCGCGGCCGGCGATCCCGAGCTCGTCGCCGAGTTCGCCGACGTCGTGCGCCGGGAGTACCTGGCGGTCGGCATCCGGATGGCGCTGGGCCCGCAGGCCGACCTGGCGACCGAGCCGCGCTGGTCGCGCGGGGTGGGCACGTTCGGTGCGGACGCGGACCTCGCGGCCACCTTCGTCGCCCGGTACGTCCGCGCCATGCAGGGTGAGCGGCTCGGCCCGCACAGCGTGGCCTGCATGACCAAGCACTACCCGGGTGCGGGCCCGCAGCTGCGCGGGGAGGACGCGCATTTCCCGTACGGCCGCGAGCAGGTCTACCCCGGCGGCAACGCCGAGTACCACCTGCGCCCGTTCCGCGCGGCGTTCGAGGCCGGGACGGCGGCGGTGATGCCGTACTACGCCATCCCGGTCGGCCTCGGCGTGCCGGAGGTGGGGTTCGGGTTCAACCGCGAGGTGATCACCGGCCGGCTGCGCGAGCGCGACGGCTTCGACGGGGTGGTCTGCTCGGACTGGGGCCTCGTCACCGACGTCCGGGTCGGCGGCACCCGCTGGCCGGCGCGGTGCTGGGGTGCCGAGGACCTGAGCCGGATCGAGCGGGTGCACCGGATCATCGACGCGGGCGTCGACCAGCTCGGCGGCGAGTTCTGCCCGGAGCTGGTCGTCGAACTCGTCGAGGCGGGCCGGCTGCCGGAGGCGCGGATCGACGACTCGGTCCGCCGCGTCCTGCGGCAGAAGTTCCGGCTCGGGTTGTTCGACGATCCCTACGTCGACCCGGACGAGGCGGAGCGGATCGTCGGCAACCCCGCGTTCTCGGCGGCCGGCGCCGCGGCCCAGCGGCGGGCGATCACAGTGCTGGACAACGGATCCACGCCGGTGCTGCCGCTGCGGGAGGGGTGCCGCCTGCACGTCGACGGCGTCGACCCCGCCGTGGCCGCGGAGTACGCCACCGTCGTGCCCGGCCCGGAAGGCGCCGAAGTGGCGGTCGTCCGGATCGCGGCGCCGTACGAGCGGCGCGACAGCGGCATCGACTACGAGTCCGCCTTCCACCAGGGCAGGCTCGACTTCCCGCCGGACGAGGTCGCGCGGCTGGTCGCCCGGCTGCGCGCGGTGCCGACCGTGCTGGTGGTGCACCTGGACCGGCCCGCGGTGCTCCCCGAGCTGGTGGCGGCCGCCGCGGCGACCGTCGGCGAGTTCGGCGCCACCGACGCGGCCGTGCTCGACGTCCTGTTCGGACGGTCCACTCCGGACGGACGGCTTCCGGCCGAGCTCCCGTCGAGCACGGCCGCCGTCGAAGCGAGCCGCGAGGACGTGCCGAACGACAGCGCGGACCCGCTGTTCCCCGCCGGGCACGGCCTGCGCCTGCCCGTCCACCGCTGATCCCCCGCAGACGACAAAGGAGTCCTCATGCGCAAGGCATTACCCGTCGTGGCCGCGCTGGCGCTGCTCGCCGGCGAGCTCCCGCCCACGGCCGCCGCGGCCGACGCGGTGTCGCTGACCCCGTACGCCCCCGCGAGCTACACCAACCTGTACACCACTCCCGACGGGCCGATCACCGGCTCGACCTACATCTTCAGCCCCACCCCGAACTTCCCCGACCGGATCGCCCACGACTTCGCGCACATGCGCGACGTCGGGGTCAACACCGTCGGGTTCTACAACCTGGTGCAGATGTCCGACGCCGACCGGGACACGCTGTTCACCAACCTGGAGAACAACAACCAGAAGGCCATGCTCCGCATCGAGTGGTACGACGCGAACACCTTCGACTTCGACGACGACGGCACCCACGACGACGCCGAGAGCGTGCTGCGCTACTACGACACCGACGACCCGGCCCACGGCTACACCGCGCTGCTGACCTACCTCAAGCGCACGAACCGCTTGCGGGACATCGCGTACTTCTCGGTGAACATGCCGGTCGACGACGGCACGGTCGCCGGGCACTTCACCGGTGAGCGGAGCAACCCGCGGTGGGCCTCGAGCCAGCCGCCGTACGCGCAGTACCTGCTGAGCCGGCTGCGCCAGGTGCTCGGCGCGAGCTCGAAGTTCTACCTGAGCGTGTTCTACGGCTGGGACCAGTCCTACCCGACACCGGGCTACGCCGGCATCCCGAACCCGGCGGACGGCTACTTCTTCAACAACTACAGCTACCCGGCCGGCGCCCCGCCGACCGCGGACGCGCCGACGTCCACGCTGCTGAACCAGCCTCGGCTGCAGACCGCGATGGACAAGCTCGTCGCCCAGTACCCGACCCAGCCCAAGGTCGTCGAGTACGGCTTCCACACGGTGGACTTCAACAACGGTGTGCCGCCCGCCCAGACCGCGGGCCTGGTGCAGTCGCTCGACGCCAAGCGGAAGGCACTGCCCGCGACCACGTCCTACTACCGCGGCGGCTCGTCGAACGGGGTGCCGTTCCGGGTCCGGGGCACCATGTACTTCGCGCAGAACCTCTACAAGGAGGAAGGCGATCCGGCCGCGCTCATGGACTGGACGCTGGACTACCCGGCGACCGCCGCGGTCCAGGCCGAGGACCGGAGCACGACCGGGTTCTTCCGGAACGGCCACCCGGCGGCCGCGCCGGTCGTCACGGACGCGGGCGGGCAGGCGGTGCCGTTGCGCGGCAACGGTTCCGCGCTCGAGTTCTACGGCCTCGCCACGGCCAGCGCGATCCAGGTCCGCTACCGGGCGGCGCGGCCGGCCGACCTGGAACTGTCGGTCAACGGCGCGGCCCCGCGCGTGGTGCGAGTGCCCGCCGCGCGGGACTGGCGGGTGGCGAGCCTGCCGCTGTCGGTACCCCGGCAGGGCGCGGTGCGGGTCGCCGCACGCGGTGACGTGCTGGTCGACTGGCTGCGGCCGATGGCCAACCTGGAGGCCGAGGCCACGCAGGCGGTGGGCGCCGACCGGATCGCCGCGGCCGACGCCTCGGACGGCGCGAGCCTGCTGCTGCGCGGTGGGCGTCCCGCGGCCTTCTCGGTGGGCCCGGTCGCCGGCGGCAGCCACCTGACCTTCCGCTACGCGGCCACCGCTCCGGCCCGGGTGCGGGTGCTGCTCGACGGGCACGACGTCCCGGCCGACCTGCCGGCCACCGGCGGCGGCTACGCGTCCCGGACCGTGCCGCTCGACGTGCCCTCGGGCACCCGGATCACGGTGGCGCGCGGGGCCGACGGCGCCGATCTGGCGGTGGACTACCTGCTGGTGACCGGGCAGTACGAGGCCGAGGCGGCCGGCGGGCTGTACAACGGGGCGCACGGCATCCGGGCGGCCGCGGCGGCGGAGGGTGCCGCCGCGACGTCGTTCGACGTGGTGGGCGCGTCGATGGTGGTCGACACCGTGATCGCCGGCACGACCGCGACCTTCCGCTACGCGGCGACCCGGGACGCCAGCATGACCGTGATCGTGCACGGCCAGGGCCACCGGGTCGACTTCCCGTCGACGGGCGGTGCCTACCGCACGGTCAGCGCCGCGGTGCCGATCCCGGCGGGCGCGACGGTGATCGTGCAGCGCAACGCCGACGACCAGGCCGCCGGCCTGACGGTCGACTGGCTGCGCGTGTCCGGCTGAGCGACGTCACCGGGAGGGCAACCGGTCCAGTGCCGCCTGGCTCTCCTCGTCCGCGGCGCGGTAGATCAGCAGGCGCTGGTCCGGGTCCTGCAGGGGCATGAGCACTTCGAACTGCAGGGCGATCACGCCGACAGCGGGATGCCGCAGCACTTTGTGCCCGCGGCCGCTGATCCGGACGTCCCGCTCGGCCCACAACCGCGCGAACTCCCGGTCACGGTCCAGGCATTCGGCGATGAGGGCGTTCAGCGCCTCGTCCCCCGGGTGCCTGGACCACGCGGCGCGCAGGTGGGCGATCCCGTCCCGCACCACGCGTTCCCGGTCGACGTAGGACTCCTGGAGCTGCGGGTGCAGCAGGCACAGCCGGATCCCGTTGCGCTCGGCCGGTGGCAGGGCGCCGAAGTCCACCAGCAGCTCCGCCATTTCGCCGTTCCAGGCGAGGATGTCGTAGCGGTGGTTCATGAGCATGGCCGGCCGCGGCGACAGGTCGGCGACCAGCCGGGCCAGTGACGGCGCCGCGGCCGTGGCGGGTTCGCCGACGTCTCGGGGACGCTGCTGCGCCAGGCCGAAGAGGTAGGCGCGCTCCTCGGGGCCGAGGCGCAGTGCCCGGGCCAGCATCTCCGCCACGGCCGCCGAGGGCCGCAGCCCGCGGGCCTGTTCCAGCCGCACGATGTAGTCGGTGCTGACCCCGGCCAGCTCGGCGACCTCCTCGCGGCGCAGTCCGGGGGTCCGCCGGGCCTGCCGGCGCGCCGGCAGGCCGAAATCCCGGGGATCCAGGCTTTCGCGCCGGGTCCGCAGGAAGACGGCCAGCTCCCGGGCGATGTCCACGGTGCCGGTGATCATGGGTCGTCCAACGGCCTGCCTGGGACTCGTATTCCCAGGAAGTTCCCTCCCTTACCCCGGGCTCGCGGTGGTCGCAGGCTGGTACCCGACGACGATCACGAGCACAGGAGGACCCGATGTCGCTCACCCTCGACACCTACCGGCTGCTGGGCCGGTCCGGGCTGCGGGTGTCACCGCTGGCGCTGGGCACGGCGACCTTCGGCAACGAGTGGGGCTGGGGCGCGGAGCAGGACGACGCGCGCGAGCTGTTCGACACCTACGTCGAGCGCGGTGGCAACTTCATCGACACCGCCGACAGCTACGGCAGCTCCGAAAGCATGCTGGGCGAGTTCACCCGCGACCGCCGCGAAAGCCTGGTGCTGGCCACGAAGTACACGACGCAGCGGCGGCCGGGCGATCCGAATTCCGGGGGCGCTCACCGCAAGAACCTGTTCGCGTCGGTGGAATCCAGCCTGCGGCGGCTGAACACGGACTACCTCGACCTGCTCCACCTGCACGTGTGGGATTTCTCGACCTCGGTGGAGGAGATCCTGCGCGGCCTGGACGACCTGGTCCGGCAGGGCAAGGTCCTGTACGTGGGGATGTCGAACGTGCCGGCGTGGGAGATCTCGCGGATGCAGGCGATCGCGGACCTGCGCGGCTGGGCGCCCCTGGTCGCGCTGCAGATCGACTACAGCCTCATCAACCGGGGCGGGGAACGTGACCTGATCCCGATGGCACGGGAGCTGGGACTGGGCGTGAACCCGTACTCACCCCTGGGCGGCGGCGTGCTCTCCGGCAAGTACACCCGCGCCGACCTGACCGCGACGGGCGACGACCCCGGGGAAAGCACCCGCAGGAGCTTCAACGCCCGCCTGGGCATGGTCACCGAACGCACGCTCGCCATCGCCGACGTCGTGCGGGAGATCGCCGGGGAGCTGGGGCACTCGGCCGCCCAGGTCGCACTGGCCTGGACCCTGCAGAACCCGGGCGTGACGGCACCCGTCCTCGGCGCTCGCACCCCCGAGCAGCTGCTGGGGAACCTCGGCGCGCTGGAGGTCGGCTTCACCGCCGAGCACCTGGCGCGCCTCGACGAGGTCAGCGCGATCGACCTCGGCTACCCGCACGACCTGCTCGCCGGTCCCCACATCCGCAAGGTGACCGTGGGCGATCTGAAGGTCGAAACCCGCCGCTGACGACGGGCACTTCAGTCCGCCGCCGCCTTCCGCGTGAAGGCACGGCGATAGGTGTCCGGGCTGGTGCCGAGAACCTGCCGGAAGTGGCGCCGCAGGGCCGCGGCGGTGCCGAAGCCGACCTGGCCCGCGATGGACTCGACGCTGTCGCCGGTCTGCTCGAGCAGGTGCTGTGCGCGGCGGACGCGCTGGCTCTGCAGCCATTGCGACGGATTCGTGCCGACCCGGGCGTGGAAGTGCCGGTTCAGCGTGCGCACGCCGAGATGGGCGTGCTGGGCCAGCTGCTCGATCGTGATCGGCCGGCCGAGGTTGTCGAGCGCCCAGTCCATCACGGTCGCCAGCTCGTCGTAGGACGTCCGGGGGCTCGATGACGCCACGTACTGCGCTTGCCCGCCTTCGCGGTGCGGGGGCGTCACGAGCAGCCGGGCGATCTCGTTCGCGACGGCGGCGCCGTGGTCGAGCCGGACGACGTGCAGGCACAGGTCCGTGCCGGCGGCTTTGCCCGCCGAGGTGAGGACCCGCCCCTCGTCGACGTACAGCGCGTTCGCGTCGACGGTGATGGCCGGGTGGCGCTTCGCGAGGGTCTCGGCGTGCAGCCAGTGGGTGGCCGCCCGGCGGCCGTCGAGCAGGCCCGCCGCCGCGAGCACGAACGCGCCGGTGCAGATCGAAATCACCCGCGCCCCGCGTTCGAAGGCCGCTCGCACCGCGTCGACCAGGTCGTCCGGCGGCCGCAGCGCGCCGTCGTGGCACGCCGGCACCACGACGGTGTCGGCGGCCACGAGGTCGTCGTAGGTGTGCTCGGTGGTCGCGCGGAACCACCGGTCCACCCGCGCGTCCGCCGGCGCGCACACCTCGAACCGGTACCACGGCGAGCCGACGAGGTCCGAGCGGTCGGTCCCGAAGATCGCGCAGGGCGCCGCCAGCTCGTACAGCGGCACGCCGTCGCTCAGGGCGAGTGCCACGACGGTCATGTCCGATAGTGTACGCAGGTTGTCGGATCGGACACTCGTGGAGACGGCGCCGGTCGGGGACCTTGGCCAGGTGACCTCGACGCAGTTTTCGCCGCCCGTGGCCGGACCGGCCCGAGCGTGGCTGGGCGCCGGCCTCGCCCTGGCCGCGATCGGATGGGGCGCGAACCAGTTCGCCCCCTTGATCGTGCTCTACCAGCAGCGCTTCGGCCTCTCCCCCGCGGCCGCCGGCGCCGTGTTCGGCCTGTACGCCCTGGGCCTGATCCCGGCCCTGCTCGCCGGGGGGAAGTGGTCGGACGCCGCGGGCCGCCGGCCGGTCGTGCTGACCGCGCTGGCCATGTCGTTCGCCGCGACCTGCCTGCTGATGGCCGGCGGCACGCAGCCGATCGGGCTCTACGCGGGCCGGCTGCTGGCCGGCGTGGCGAGCGGTCTCGCGTTCGGCACCGGAGCCGCGTGGCTGAAAGAGCTGTCGGCGGGCGCGGGCGACGCCGCGGCCGGGCCCCGGCGGACGACCGTGTCCATGACCGTCGGGTTCGCGGCCGGCCCCTTCGTCGCCGGACTGTGCGCCCAGTGGCTGCCGGCCCCGGCCACGACCGCCTACGGGCCGCATTTGCTGCTGCTGCTCGCCGCGGCGATCGCAGTGCGGCGGACGCCGGATCCCGGGGGCCCGGCGGCGACGCGCACCCGGCCGGCCGGGAACTCCGGGGTGGCCGTGCCGTTCATGGTGGTGCTGCTGCCGTTCGCGCCCTGGGTGTTCGGCACCGCCGCGATCGCCCTCGCCTACCTGCCGGCGCTGGTCGCCGACCAGGTCAGCGAGCACGCCCTGCTCTTCAGCGCCGTCGCCACCGCGACGACCGCGCTGACCGGGATCCTCGTCCAGCCACTGGCGAAGAAGATCCACCGCACCGGCGGATCCCGCCTGCTCCCGGCAGCGATGCTGGCGGTGCTCACCGGCATCGGCTGCGCGGCCTGGGCCGCCTCGGCGATGTCTCCCGCGGCCGTGCTGCTCGCCTCCGCGGTGCTCGGCGCCGCCTACGGCCTCACCCAGTTCGCCGGCCTGGTCAAGGTCCAGGAGATCGCCGCCGACCGGGCGCTCGGCACCGCGACCGCGGCCTACCAGGTGCTCAGCTACCTCGGCTTCGCGCTCCCGTTCCTGATCTCCTTCGCGCAGGCGCGCACGCACGTGGCCCCCGCGGTCCTCCTGCTCGTCGTGCTCGGCGCGGCCGTGGTGGCCACGGCCTGGATCGCCGTCACGGCACACGCACCGCGCGGGCCAGCGTCAGCCCGCCGAAGGTGAGGGCCAGGAGACCGGCGACCACGGCCGCGGCGCCACCGACGACCCCGTTGCCGGTGCCGGGACCGCCGTCGGCGACGGCCAGGTTGAGCCCGCCGACGACGACGGCGGCCAGTCCGGTCGCCAGCGCCACGATCGCTCCCCTTCTCCCGTCGCCGGCCCGGCGGCGGGTGCGGGCCAGCGCGCGGCCGCCGATGATCGCACCGGCCAGCCCCAGCAACGCGGCCGCGGTGGCCCAGACCCGTGCGGCGGTCACGGTGTACGCGGTGACGGCGGCCGGCATCGGGGTGGCGGCGCCGAGTACGGCGTGGGTGACGGACATGACGTTCTCCTTCTCGAGCGGATGTCGTCCGATCCTGTCCGCCGGACCGCCTCCGGTCGTCCGGCAGGCGCAGGCACTTCGCGCTACCACGGCCACCGCAGGAACCGGCGGTGTACCGCGCCCGCGGTAGTCCCCGGATCGTCCGTGCGCAGGAGTCGCCCGGCCGGACATCCGGCTACGGTGCAGGCATGAGCACGGGACGGATCCGGCTCCGGGACGCGCTGATCGCCGCCGGGGTGGCCACGGCCCTGCTCGTCGCCGGGCTGTCCGGGCACCACCCGGCCACGGGCCTCGTCCCGCTGGGCTACGCGCTGCTGGTGATCGGCGGCCTGGCGCTGGCCGCCTACCGCCGGGCCCCGGTCACCGTGCTGGCCGTGACCGGGTTGTGCGCGCTGGGCTACCAGGCCGCCGGCGTCGACGTGCCCGCCGTCGCGTACCTGCTGGCGGTGTACGCCGTGGTCCGGGCGGGACACCGCCTGATCGCGGTGGTGAGCGCGGTGGTCATGCTGGTCGCGCTCCCGCTCGCGATCCTGGCCGCGCCCGGCGACCTGCCCGTGGGAGCGGCGGTCACGCACACCCGCGACGTCCTCCAGATCGCGTGGCTGATCGCCGCCGGCGCGGCGGGCGAGGCGCTGCGGCAGGCCGAGCGCCGGGCGGACGAGGCCGAGCGCACCCGGGAGGAGACCGCGCGCCGCCGTGCCGACGAGGAACGGCTGCACATCGCGCGGGAGCTGCACGACTCGCTGACCCACCAGATCTCCGTCATCAAGGTGCAGGCCGAGGTCGCCGTCCACCTCGCCGGCAAGCGGGGCGAGCAGGTGCCGGACGCGCTGCTGGCGATCCGGGACGCCGGCCGGGAGGCGGCCCGCGAACTGCGCGCGACCCTGGAAGCGTTGCGGGACGACAAGAACCCCTCGCACGGGCTCGACGACGTCCCGGAACTGGTGCGACGGGCCCGGGCGGCCGGCCTGGACGCGACGCTGACGATCGAGGGCCAGCGCAACGATGTCAGCGCCGCGGCGGGCCGGACCGGCTACCGGATCGTCCAGGAGTCGCTGACCAACATCGCCCGGCACGCCTCCGCCGGGACCGCGTCGGTCCACATCGGCTACCGCCCCGGGACGCTGGTCATCCGCGTCGACGACGACGGCAAAGCCACTCCGGACGCCGCGCCGGTTCCCGGCGTGGGGTTGCTCGGGATGCGCGAACGGGTCACCGCGCTCGGCGGCCGGCTGCGGGCGGCCCCGCGCAGCGAAGGCGGTTTCACCGTCCACGCGGAACTTCCCGTGGAGCCCGCACCGTGATCAGGGTCCTGCTGGCCGACGACCAGCCGCTCATCCGCAGCGGGTTCCGCGCCCTCCTCGACATCGAGGACGACATCGACGTGGTGGCCGAGGCGGCCGACGGCGGCGAGGCCGTCGCGCTGGCCACCCGGCACCTGCCCGACATCGCGCTCATCGACATCCGGATGCCGGTCGTCGACGGCATCGAGGCGACCCGGCGCATCGCCGCCGAGCCGGCCCTGGCCGGGGTGCACGTCGTCATCCTGACCAACTACGGCCTGGACGAGTACGTCTTCGACGCGCTGCGTGCCGGCGCGGCCGGGTTCCTCGTCAAGGACATCGAGCCGGAGGACTTCCTCCACGCCGTGCGGGTGGCCGCCCGTGGCGACGCCCTGCTCGCCCCCTCGATCACCCGCAAGCTGATCGACCGGTACGTCACCCAGCCACCCGCGACCGGCGCCCCGGCCGGGCTGGCCCACCTGACCAACCGCGAACGCGAAGCCGTCGCCCTGGTCGCGCAGGGGCTGGCCAACGACCAGATCGCGGCCCGCATGGTGATCAGCCCGCTGACCGCGAAGACCCACATCAACCGGGCGATGACCAAGCTCCACGCCCGCGACCGCGCCCAGCTCGTGGTCCTCGCCTACGAATCCGGCCTCGTGACACCGCGCACCTCCTGACCCTCTGGCGAGCGCGCGGCCCCGCGTCACCGGGTGAGGGGCAAGGCCGCCATCCCGCGCAGCGCCGGGTTCTGGCGGCGCTGGACCGCACCGGCGATCCGCAACGCCGGGAAGCGCTTGCCGAGCTGTTCGAGCAGCACGGTCATCTCGAGCCGCGCCAGTGCCGCGCCGAGGCACAGGTGCAGGCCGTGCCCGAAGAACAGGCCCCGGCCGGCGTCCCGGGTGATGTCGAACCGGTCCGGGTCCGCGAACCGCGCCGGATCCCGGTTCGCCGCCCCGATGAGCACCACGATCACGTCCCCCGCCGGGATCTCCACGCCGTCGACCACCGCCGGGCGGACGGCCGCGCGCTGGCTCATCTGGGCGGATCCGTCCCACCGCAGCATCTCCTCGGCCGCCCCGGCCGCCAGCCCCGGATCCCCCGCGAGCAAGGCGAACTGCTCCGGATGGGTCAGCAGCGCGTGGATGCCGAGGCCCAGCGCCCCCGCGGTGGTCTCGTAGCCGCCGCCGAACAGCACCACGAGCGAATTGAGCACGTCGTCGGCGGACATCAGCTCCGCGTCCGCGGTGGGCCGGGCCAGCAGCGCGGACGTCAGGTCGTCGCGGGGTTCCGTGCGCCGCAGCGCGATCAGATCCGCGCAGTAGGCACGGAATTCGACGGCGGCCGCGTCGACCTCGGCGCGCAGGTCCGCCGACATCGCCGGGTCGACCTGCTTGCCGATCAGGTCGGTGACGCGGCGGAGCCGGTCGTGGTCGGCTTCGGGCACGCCGACCAGGTCGCCGATCACCGCCATCCCGAGCGGGTAGAGCACCGTGCCGACGAACTCCGCCGCGGTCCCGTCCGCCGTGGCGTCGGCGAAGCGGTCCAGCACCCGGTCGACGGCCCGGCGGACCGCGGGCTCCAGCCCCTGCACGCGCCGGACGGTGAAGTCCCGCAGGAGCAGGCGGCGCTCACGGGTGTGTTCCGGCGGGTTCTTCCACGGCAGGAGGTCGGCCAGCAGCGCCATGGCCGGGTTGTCCCGCCAGCCCGGCGTGTGCCGGTCGCGCCACTGCGCGTCCAGCACCAGGAAGGTCTCGCCGTCGGCCAGCACCGGTTGGCAGTCGGCGAACCGGCTGAGCACCCAGCCGCCGAAGACCGCGCTGCGGAAGACCGGCGTCTCTTCGCGGAGCTTCGCGTAGACCGGGTACGGATCGGCGAGCCCGGCCGGGGTGGACAGGGACAACAGGAGTTCGTCGGCTGCTGCGGACACGATGTTTCCCTCCGGGTCGCGAGACGGTTCCCGCAGTCTTCTCCCCGGTGCCCGCGCCGGGGCAGGGTCCGTGCCCGGCTTCACCCGGATGGCAGGACGCGGTATGCATCCTCGATCGAGACCCTCCGGCGCCTACGGGCGGCTTGTTTCGCCGGTGTCTTCGGTCCCTTCGTCGTCGGGGGGCGCAAGTCCTCGATCCAGGGCGTGGGTCGAGGTGATCTCGGGCTCCACCGACGGTGGAGCAAGTCCTCGGTCCAAGGGCGATGCTTCGGCGGGGCGGCCCGTGGGCTCGTCTGCCTCAGGCGTACCGGTGCTGCCCGCCCTCGGGGCTTCCTCATCGATCGTCATCGTCCGGGCATACCCGTTTTCCCGGGCGCTACCCGAACCACGCGTGCGCGACGGCCTGATCCGCCCGGGTTCTTCGAGAGCCGGCCCTCGCATTCGCCCCGGCGCGAGCCATCGGCGACGGGTCCACCGGGCGGCCAGCCGGCCGAGGCGCTCCTCCGCCAGGCGGCGGTCCCGCTCGTTCTGGTGGGTGGCGATCCACAGTTGTCCGGCCGGGCCGATCGGGATCATGGCAGCTCCTCTGTCACGGGTCTTCGCCCGGACGACGCCGCGCTTCGCCCGGATCGACAGGTCGCCGGAAAAACTTCTCGGGCCGCTGTCGATTCCGGGCCGCGGCGGCGTCGAGTGGGTGAGAAGCTGCACCGGACGATCAGGAGGAGCCTTGCGGTACATGCTGATGATCTGCGACGACGGCGCGGAGCTGTTCAGCCCGCCCGAGATCGACGCCCAGCCCGCGTTCGTCGCGTGGCTGCGAGACGTCGAAGCCCGTGGCGCCCGCCGCGCCGGGACGCTTCTCCGGCCGCCGGCCGAAGCCGTCACCGTGCGGGTGCGCGGCGGAAAGCGGCTGACGTCGGACGGCCCGTTCGCCGAGACGAAGGAGTGGATCGCCGGCTGCGAGGTCGTCGAATGCGAAGACCTGGACGAAGCCATCGCGATCGCGTCCACGCACCCCGCCGCCGGGCGGTTCCCCATCGAGATCCGGCCGTTCGGGGAGGACTGAGCGATGAAGTTCCTGATGTGGGTGTGCGTCGACCCCGAACTGGTCGGCACCGCGGAAGACAAGCCGCAGGACTGGGTCGCCGAGGCCGGCGAACGCCGCCTCGAAGGCCACCGGCTGCGGCCGGTCTCCGACGCGACGACGCTGTGGCCGCGGGACGGCGGCACGTTCGTCTCGGACGGTCCCTTCGCCGAGACGAAGGAGCAGATCGCCGGGTACGACATCCTCGAATGCGCCGATCTGGCCGAAGCGATCGACGTCGCCGCGGCGCACCCGGTCGCGCGGTTCGGCGCGATCGAACTGCGCCCGGTGTGGGGGTGACCGACCCCGTCCGCGCGGCTGTCGACGAGGCGTTCCGCACCGAGTGGGGCCACGTCGTCGCCACCCTGATCCGGGTCACCGGCGACTGGGACCTGGCCGAGGAGTGCGCCCAGGAGGCGTTCGCCAAGGCGCTGGCCAGCTGGCCCCGGGACGGCGTGCCGCGCCGCCCCGGGGCGTGGCTGACGACGGCCGCCCGCAACCGGGCTCTGGACAAGCTGCGGCGCGGCGCCGCCGAGGAGACCCGGCTGCGGGGCCTCGCCCTCACGGCCGCGGACGACGACGAGGCGCCGGAGCCGGACGACGTCCCCGACGACCGGCTGCGGCTGATGTTCACCTGCTGCCACCCGGCCCTGCCGTTGGAGGCGCAGGTGGCGCTGACGCTGCGGACCCTCGCCGGGCTGACGACGCCGGAGATCGCCCGCGCTTTCCTGGTGCCCGAAGCGACGATGGCGCAGCGGATCGTGCGCGCCAAGCGGAAGATCCGCAACGCGCGCATCCCCTACCGCGTCCCGCCGGCCGAGCTGCTGCCCGAACGGACGTCAGGGGTGCTCGGCGTGCTCTACCTGCTGTTCAACGAGGGTTATGCGGCCAGCGCCGGAGCCGACCTGGTCCGCCAGTCCCTGACGGCCGAGGCGATCCGGCTCGCGCGCGTCGTCGCCGGGCTGCTCCCGGCCGCACCGGAAGCGGGCGGGCTGCTGGCGCTGATGCTGTTCCACGACGCCCGCCGCGCGACCCGCACCGACGACGCCGGCGACCTGGTCACCCTCGCCGACCAGGACCGCACCCGCTGGGACCGCACGCTGATCGACGAGGGCGTCCGGGTGCTGGACGAGGCGCTGGCCCTCGGCAGGCCGGGCCCGTACCAGCTGCAGGCGGCGATCGCCGCCTGCCACGCGACGGCCGCGCGCGCCGAAGACACGGACTGGGCCCGGATCGCCCGGTTGTACGAGCTGGTGGCGCGGCTGAACCCGTCCCCCGTGGTCGAGCTGAACCGAGCGGTGGCGGTGGCCATGGCCGACGGCCCCGCGGCGGGCCTCGCCCTGGTCGACGGCCTCGCCGAGGGCGGGAACCTGGCCGGCTACCACCTGCTCCCGGCGACGCGCGCGGACTTCCTCCGCCGCTTGGGCCGGGACGAGGAAGCGGTGGCGGCGTACCGGGCGGCGCTGGACCTGGCTCCGACCGGTGCGGAACGCCGGTATCTCGCCCGGCGGATCGGAGAACTGGACCCGTGACGACCGGCGGTCAGGTGATCGTGAGGTTCTGGGCTTTCGCGTTGCCGGCGTAGGCGTCGAGGCCGAACCGGCCGGCGGGGTAGGTGGTGTCGGCCGCGTCGATGACCGGAGTGGCGCCGTGGTCGAACCACACCCGGATCCGCGAGCCGGCCGTCTGCACCTTCAAGTGGTAGGTGCGGCCTTCCACGACCGGCGCGGCGTACGTCGCGATGTCGCGGCCGGGCCGCCAGAGCTTGACCAGGCCGTCGGTGTCGATGTTCGCCGTGTAGCCGGCGCCGTCGGCGGCGGCCCGGAACGTCAGGCCGGCCGCCGCGCCGTTGGTGACGGACACGTCGCCTTCGTAGGTGAAGTCGGTGCCTTCGCGGTCACTGAGGTAGAAGCCGTCCCCGGCCGAGCTGGCGCGCACGCCGTCCGGAGTCGTGGTCCACGTGCCGCCCACCGCCGTCCACGGGCCGGAGGTGAACGAGGTGAACCCGGCGGGTCCCGTGTTCAGGTTCTGCACGGTCGCCGAACCCTGGTACGCGTTCGCCCCGAACCGGCCCGACGCGTAGCCGTCGTCGGTCGCATCGATGACCGGGGCGGTGCCGTGGTTCAGCCAGACCTGGATGCGGGGACCGGTCGTCCGGACCCGGAGGTGGTAGGTGGTGTCCGCGGCGATGGGCGTCGGGTACGTCGCGATGTCGCGGCCGGGCCGCCAGAGCTTGACCACCCCGCTCGTGTCGACGTTCGCCGTGTAGCCGGCGCCGTCGGCGGTCGCCCGGAACGTCAGCCCGGCCGCTCGCGCGGTGCCCAGCCGGACGTCGCCCTGGTATTCGGCGTCGCCCGCGGTGCTCGCGCTCAGGTAGAAGCCGTCGCCGGTGACCTGCGCCTGCTTGCCCGCCCCGACGTCGGTCCACGAGCCGCCCGCCGCATGCCACGGGCCCGCGAGGGTGCTCTCCAGCGTCGGCTGTGCGGTGCCCCAGCTCGTGCTCAGCCGGGTGAACGTCGCGTTCTTCACCCGCACCTGCCCGCCGGTCGCGAAGAGCCGGATGCCCTGGCTGACCGCGGCGGAGTCGAAGTTCACGTTGTCGGCGACGGAGAACAGCCCGTCACCGCTGAAGATCTCCAGCTGACCGCGGTCCACCAGCAGGCGCAGGCTGACCTCGCCGCCGGTGGGCGGCAACGGCTTGCCGTCCAGGGTGCCCGCCGCACGGTCGTAGACCACGGTGCGGTCGGCGGAGCCGTCGCCGCGGCTGTGCAGCGCGAAGCCGAACTGGCCGGCGGTGGCACTCGCGACGTCGAAGGTCGCGGTGATTTCGTAGGTGTCGGCGAGGATCCCGGCGAAGGGATCGTGCCCGTCGCGCACGGTTTCGTTCCGCCAGGTCCGGCTGTCGGCGCGCAGCGAGCCGAGCTCGGCGACCGGGGTCCGGGTGATCCGGGGGCCGTCGGGGGTGTCCACGAGGCCGAGCGCGACCGGGAACGTGGCGTTGCCGGTCCACGAGCTGCCGCGGTTGCCGCCCTGCCAGGCCATCTGGACCATTCGCCCGTCCGGCGCGCCGGTGAAGGTTTCGGCCGCGTAGAACGTGCCCCCGGCGTAGGTGGTGCCGAGGTTCATCTTCTTCGGCTGCGGCCGCTCGGTGCGGAAGGTGGTGCCGTCGAAGGTGCCGACCACGTACTCCCCCGTCGCCGAGGTGAGCACCCACCGCCGGTCGCCGGCCAGTGGCAGCGGGAACAGGTCCGGGCACTCGAACAGCCAGTCCGCCGCGTACCGGCTGCCGAAGGTCCAGTGCAGCAGGTCCGGCGAGGTGTAGACGTCGACGCCGTTGCCGCCCCGGTTCGACCAGACGACCATCACCCACTGCCCCCGCGCGTCGTCGCGGATCACCTTCGGGTCCCGGCTCTCCTCCGGGATCTCGATCTGCTTGCGCCCCTTGTCGTAGGCCTGGAAGCTGCGGCCGTTGTCGTTGCTGACGAAGATGCTGACGCCGTTGGTGCCGGAGAAGACCACGATCGGGTCGAGCGGGCCGGTCTTGAGTCCCGAGGTGTTGTCGCGGTCGACGACCCCGCCACCGGAGAACAGGGTGCCGGGGTGCACGCCCGGCTCCAGCGCGATCGGCTTCTGCGTCCAGTGCACCAGGTCCGGGCTCGTGGCGTGGCCCCAGTGCATCGTGTCCCACTCGAGCCCGTGGGGATTGTGCTGGTAGAAGAAGTGGTAGAGACCATTGGCGAACACCAGCCCGTTGGGGTCGTTCATCCACCCGGACTGCGAGCTGAAGTGGAACTGCCCCCGGAACGGCTCCTGGTAGGTGGTCGCCGGGTACGGGAACTCCGGGTACTCCCAGGCGGTTCCCGCCGTCGCGGGGACGACGGGCCCGAGAAGTGCCGAGGCGGTCAGGAGAACGACGAGTAACACCCGGGCGCTGCGAACCACCTGGCCATCCCTTCCCCGGCGGCATTGCCTCACTCGACGGTCGCACAGCGCGGAGCCGGTCACAACGCCCGGCCGGACAAGCATCAGGACAAGATCCCGGACGACGTCGCTCCGGAGGTGGCCCGCGAAGCCGGGGTCGCACGGATCTCGTGGCCGTCCGCGACACCGGCCCTCCCCGCGACGGACCTTTTGCCCGGATCCGCCGACGTTGGCCCCCTGCCCCGGGGACCTTGGTCCCTAGCCGTAGCCATGGTGGCAGCGAACTCTGGGAGCGCTCCCAATCTCATCGAAGCGAGGGGCCGTGGCGGCCGGCGACAGGAAACCACCAGAGGGGAACCCCGGGGACGAGGTACTGGCGAGGACGGATTCCGAGCCGGGCCGGACCCCTCGAGCGGCGACATCTTCCCGCCGGTCCCGCGGCCGGAGCGAGCGCTGCGAGCGCGGCCTCGCCGTCCGCGGTCGATCCCCGTCGTGGAAGGTCCGCTTGCGGGAGAGCACCGGATCCGGCATCGGCCGGACGGCTCTCCCCTTGCCACCTGCGCGCAGCGACACATCTCCGCCTGCCTGAGCCCGGCTGAGGATCGGGCGCGCAAAAAGAAGAGAGACCGGCATTCCGAGCCGGTCGAACCAGGGGAAGAGGGGAACGAGACATGACTGAATCCATGGTCGGCTTGGCGAACCCCTACGCACTCGCCGAACTGGCACTCGGCAGGAAAGTGAGATGGTCCGCGGTCCTGGACCACGAAGCGTTCGTCGCGAAGACGCTGGGCGTCTCGATCGACCGGTTGTGCCGGCCGGTTCCGGGCAACATGCTCGTCAGCGGGGCCGCGGACGTCCGGGAGGCGCTGGCCGAAACCCGCGAAGCGGCCACGGGACGGGAGAAGACCTTCAGCTCGCTGGCGCGGGGGCCCGTCGAGGAGATGCTGACGAAGATCTCCCCCGCGGCCCGGTCCAGGATCGTCGGCGCGCTGGCCGGCGGCCGGCGCGACGACCGGCCGGGCTACACCCCGGACGGCGCCGAGTGGGCCGACCCCGGCGATTTCTTCGAAGAAGCGGGCGAGTTCTTCGATCCGGTCCAAGGCGGGCTGGGCGACTGCTACTTCATCGCCGCGCTGTCCGCGGTCGCGTGGGCACGGCCGTACGTCATCGCGAACCGCCCGCGGGTGACCGGCCCGCAGCAGCAGGACTTCGTCGACCACATCGACTTCTACTCCGGCGGGCTCAAGGCGATCGAGGTTTCGGAGCGGATGCCGCTCGTCCAGGGCAGCCACGCCTGGATCTACGCCCGGTCCTCGGAGCCCGGCGAAATCTGGCCGGCCGTCTACGAGAAGGCCTACGCCAAGTGGAAGACGGGCGACGCCACCGATGAGCCCGACTACGGCCCGATCGCCGGTGGCTGGCCGGTGATCGCGACCACGGAACTGACCGGCCTGCCGGGGCAGACCACGACCTGTGGGGACGTCAGCGCGGACGACATCTGGGCCACCGTCCGCTCCCACTCCCTGTCCTGCCGCACGTTCAACCCGATGACCGCGTGGACCTGGTGCCAGACGCCGACCCCGGTCGACTACTCGGACACGGGCATCTACGCCTACCACGCCTACACGATCCTGGGCTGGGCGTACGTCAACGGCACCAAGTACATCGTGCTGCGCAACCCGTGGGGGGACAACGGCCCGGTCGTCGACGGCCTGCCGGGGAGCTGGCTGGCGTACGACCAGAGCTTCTGGCGGAACGTACCGCTGAACTCGGGCGGCGTCTTCGCGATCCCCGCCGGCACCTTCAAGAAGTACTACTGGCAGTTCGGCTGGGCGAAGTAACCCGGTGGTCCCCCGGTGGCCGGCACGCCGGTCACCGAGGGACCCCCTCGACCACGAGTGTCCGGAGGTGGGTCATGGACGTCCTGGTGGCGTACGCGACCAAGAACGGCTCGACGCGAGAGGTCGCCGAGGCGATCGCCGCGGCACTTCACGAACACGCCGCAGGCGTCGAGCTGCGCCCGGCGAGCCAGGCCCGGGAATCACCGGCCGGCCGCGACCTCGTCGTGCTGGGCGGTGCGCTGTACTCCGGACGCTGGCACCGCGACGCCCACCGGTTCCTCAAGCGGCACCGCCGGGAGCTCACCGCCGGTGTGCCGCTCGCGGTGTTCGGGATGGGGCCGCGTACCGGTGACGAGGAGGCCTGGCGGCGCTCCCGCGCCCAGCTCGACCGGGCGCTGGCCAAACGAAGCTGGGTGAACCCGGTCGCCGTCGCCGTGTTCGGCGGCGTCGATCCACCGGGGCGGACGAAGCGGGAACGACGGGACATGCGGGACTGGGACGCCATCCGGGACTGGGCTCGCCAGGTGCTCGAGCAGGCACGGAGGCGAGCGGAGCCGGGTGGTCCTCCGCGTTCGCGACCCGCCGACGGGTGACCGGCGGCGGTCGCGTCCGACCGCCGCCGCACCCGTCAGGACCGCGGCGGACCCGCCGCCCGGGTCCGGCTCATCAGGATTCGGCCTGCCGGGCCACGACGCGGAAGACCGGAATGTCCGGGGCGATCCGGGCGAACTCCTCGATCGGTGCCCGGCGGTCGACCGGGATGTGGGCACGGCCTCCCGGCGCGCAGGCCAGGTAGCGGCGCAGCACCGGTGCGCGCAGCTCCACGGGCACCTCTTCGAGGTGAACGTCCTCGGCGGTCCCGTGCCGCAGCACCACGTCCCCGTGTGCCGCGCGGACGTTGCGCACCCACTGGGCGTCCGCGCCGAGCATCGCCACGAGATAGCGCTCGCCCTCGTGGTCGGCCACCACCAGCGGGACCGTGACGAGCTTGCCCGAGCGCCGGCCGGGCACCTCCAGGGTGACCAGCCGGTGCGGCAGCACACCGGCCGAATACGCCAGGGCCGCGCCCCGGTTCAGCACCCGGGCCACCGGATGGGGCCGGCCGCCGCGGTAGAGCCACCGTTCCCACCGGTGGATCGGGTTCGCCGCCGGTGCCTCCTCCGTGCGGCTCGCGCCCACGGATTCGGCGTCCTCGCGGATCCTGGCCAGGGTGGCCCGCATGACGATCCGCACGAACGGCCGCACGAACGACCAGTAGCGCGAGAACCGGCGCGCCGAGGCGGGGTCGTCCGTGGCGGTGCGCGCCTCGTAGGAGACCAGGGTGCGGCCGGTGCCGTACGGACGCAGGGAGAACCCCGCCGCGATCCGGCCCCAGCCCGGCTCGGTGAACCCGGCGAACTGCTCGGGCGTCATCCCCGTCACGTCGTACCACTCGATGTCCGGTTGCCAGAACCGCCCGATCGCGCCGAGCACGACCTCCTGTCCGGGGGCTTCCCCCAGCGACAGCCAGCCCGGCAGTCCGGTGCCCGGGCCGAAGAGCTTCAGCTCGGCGGGCTGCTCGGCGGGCCCGGCCCGCCCGAACCGCCGGGCCACCCCGGCGGGGACGCCCCGCACGAACATCGCCGCGTCCATCAGGGGCGTGTGCACCCGCGTCAGATCGAGATCACGGACAGCCTGCCAGGTCCGGCCGACCTCGGCTTCGACGACGACGTGCTCGATCAGCGTCACGTCGAACTCCGGCAGGAACCGGTCGATCAGCAGGTCCGCGCCGGCAAGTCCGGGCGCGCGGTCGGTGGAAGTGGTCATGACGTCACCTTTCGTCGTCAGAACGGGAACCCCGGGCTCGGCGGGCGGAACGGATACCGGCGCGCACGAGAGTCACCAGCCGGACGAGTGCCTTGACAGCCACCGTGACCTCCGCTCCCCCGCCACGATGATCCGGCCGGCACCCCGTCGCCGGCAGAGGCTTAGGTCCGCGGGAACAGGGCCGAAAGAGCGTCGCCGGCTACGCCTGGTCCGCACCGGCCACCAGGGCCAGTTCGGCGCGCAGGCCGTCGGCCAGCGTGCCGAGGTCCGGGAAGTGGTCCCGGTCCGCGACCACCGAAACGGCCAGCGTGCCGGCGTAGGAGAGCACCTCGAAGAAGACCGTCATGTTCCCGCCGTCGCCCACCCCGACCGGGATCGCCGAAGCGATCGGGACGCCCCCGAAGGTGACCGGCACGGCGGGCCCGCGCACGTGGCTGACCAGCGTGTGCATCCGGCGCTGGTGGTTCATGTACCACCGGTAGCCGCCGAGTGCCGCCAGCAACCGGAACCCCGCACCCAGCACGGCGATCGGGGGCGGCCCGGTCGCGGCCGCCTTGTTCGCCCGGACCTCGGCCGCGACCCGCTGGAGCCGCCCGGCCACGTCGCCGGTGCCGGGGACCGCCACGAGCATCGGGCTGACCATGTTGCCGAGCGCGGCACCGCTGTCCGCGCGGCGGCCCGACACCGGCACGGTGATCACGAACGTGTCGACGAGCTCGCCTCTCGCCGCCAGCAGCCGGTGCAGCGCTCCGGCCACCGCGACCAGGACGGCGTCGTTCGCCGACGCGCCGAGCCGGTGCGCGGCCGACCTGAGGGTCCCGAGGTCGGCCCGGACGACCGCCAGCCGATGGTGCCGCCCGGTCGGCCGGACCAGCGAGCACGGGGTCGCCCGCGGTGGGTGCAGACCACCGCCGGCGGCCAGGGAGGTCCGCAGCGCCCGGACGGCCTGCCGGCCCCGGCGCAGGGCGCGCAGCCTGCCCAGGAAAGCCTCTCGGACCAGGGCTCCTGCTGTGGGCCGGGGCCGCGGAAAGGGCATCCCGGGTGCCCCGGCGCCCCCGTCCACCAGGGTGCCCAGGACCGCGAGACCACCGACGCCGTCCGCGAGGACGTGGTGCAGCACGATCACCACCGCGGCTTCCCCGCCGGCCAGACCGGTCACCAGCACCACCGACCACAACGGCGCGTCCCGCCGCAGCGGCGTTTCGACCAGCGACACGGCGGTCTCCAGCAGCGCCTGCTCGTCCCCCGGTGCGGGGCACTCCACCGCGCGGACGTGGTGGCGGATGTCGAAGCCGTCGTCGTCGACCCAGATCGGCCCACCACCCCCGAACGGTGTCCGGACGAGCAGCCGGCGCAGCCGCGGGACGGCCGGGACGCGCTCGGCGATCAGCTTCCGGACCCGCGCCAGGTCGAACCCGCTGTCCGGGCCGAACCGCAGGATCACGCCGAACTGCTCCGGCACGTCGGCGGTGTCCATGGCGAGGAACGCGCGATCGGTGGCACTCGCGCGGTCGACGGCCGGCGGCGGGGCGTTGCTGGTCCGGGTCATCGCGCTAGTCCCGCCGGCGCAGGGCCATGGCCGACAAGGCGGCGCAGACGACGAGAAGGGCGAACAGGACCAGCATCTGCGTCCAGTTCACGCCGTGGCCGAGCCACGGATCCTGGATCGCCACCCGCAACGGCTTCAGCGGCGTGAAGTCGCCGATGCGGCGCAGCACCGGGCCGAGCACCTCGGGCGGCGGGCCGGCACCGGAGATCATCATCATGAGGAACCACAGCAGCACCCCGATCCCCTGGGCCGCCCGGGCAGTGGGCAGGACCGCGCCGAGCAGCACGCCGATGGCGGCGAAGGTCAGCGTGCCGAGGACGACCGCGAGGCCCACGCCCCACCAGGAGGCCGGCCAGTGCACGTGGAAACTCAGCCGGGCCAGGATCAGCAGCAGCGCGCTGCCGGCCAGCACCGCGGCGAACAGCACGGCCAGCTGCGCGACGAGGATCGCGTACGCCGGCATGCGGGCCGCCTGGAACCGGCGCAGCACCCCGCGTTCACGGTAGGAGGCCAGGTGCACCGGGAGCCCGATGACCCCGAGGGAGACGATCACGAGGCCGATGTAGGCCGGTGTGTAGTAGTCGACCGGGCCGGCGCCGCCGTAGACGCGGCCGGCCGGGTCCGGGGCGTTGCCGAACACCTGGGCCAGCACGTAGAGCACCAGCGGCGGCAGGGCGAGCGTGAACACGACGGTGATCGGCTCGCGCAGGAAGAGCTTGAGCTCGACCCAGGACAGCGTGCGGGTGCCGGCCATCACGCCCGCGCCTTCCTGGCACCGGCGACCAGCTCGAGGTAGACGTCCTCGAGGCCGGGCTGCCGTACCTGCAGCTCCGCGTCGGCCGCCCCGTGCGTGGACAGGAAGTGCCCGAGCGCGGTCAACGACCGGCCGGTTCCCCGCACCTCCACGAGCCCGTCTCCCACGGACACCCCGCTGACGCCCGGCAACCGCCGCAGCGCGTCGAGCCCGGCCGGCTTCGGCACCGGGAATCGCACCGAGATCCCGCCGCCGTGCCGCGTGATCAGGCCGGCAGGCGTATCGATGTCGATCACCCGCCCGTCGACCAGCACGGCCACCCGGTCGCACAACCGCTCGACTTCGTCCATGAAGTGCGTGACCAGCACGATCGTCGCCCCCTTCCGGCGGGCCTGCCCGATCAGCCGCCACGCCTCACGCCGCGCTCCGGGATCCAGCCCGGTGGTCATTTCGTCGAGGAAGACCAGCCGCGGGCGGGTCACCAGCGCCAACGCCACGAACAAGCGCTGCTTCTGGCCGCCGGACAGGCTCGCGAAGGAGGCCCGCCGCTTGTCCGCCAGCCCCCACTGCTCCAGGAGTTCGGTTTCGTCGACCGGTTCGGGGGCGAGCGAAGCGAACAGGTGCAGTGCTTCCCCGACCCGGATCCGGTCCGGCAACGTGGAGTCCTGCAGCTGCGTACCCACCAGCCGGGCCATCCGGCCGGGCTGGTCGTGCGGGTCGACACCGAAGATCCGCACCCGGCCCGAGTCCGGGCGGCGCAGGCCCTGCACGCACTCCGCGGTCGTCGTCTTCCCGGAGCCGTTCGGCCCGACCAGGCCGAAGATCTCGCCCTCGGCGACCTCGAAGCCGACCCCGTCCACGGCGAGGACCCGTCCATAGCGCTTGGACAGGCCGTCGACGAGCAAGGCAGGGGTCACCGCTCCAGGCTGCGCCGGGAAGGCCCCTCGCCCTAGGGTCCTGGGTCACGGCCGGCGGGGGACCATGGACACTGTCCGGCCCGTCCCGTTGCCCGCGGCGGCCGGTCCCGCTGAAGCCGGTCACGCCGGCCGGGCGCGGTCAGTGCGGCCGGGAGAGATCCCCGGGCCGGAAGGCTTTCACCGTATCGGTGACGGGCTTGTCGAGCTCCGCCTTGTGGGCGGCCGGGTAGACCCAGCGCAGCCCGGCCGTCGAACCGGTCCCGATGGACTCGTGCTCGTAGAAGATCCGGCCGTCGCCCTGGTAGCCGGAAGCCGTGTACCCGTCGGCGTCGGCGGAGCGCAAAGTCACCCGGCCGCCGTCCCCTTCCACCGAAGCGACCAGCTGGGCCAGCTGATCCGCCGGGCGGCGGCCTCCCGAATTGGTTCCCCACACCGTCATCGTCGCGTCGAGATCGGCGTTGGTGAACCGCATCCCCTCGCCGTTCTCCGGGGTCCACGACGACGCGGTGTAGCCCGGCGGCACCTGCGTGGTGAACCCGAAGCGGGAGTTCGTGTACGTGCCTCCCTGCCCCGAGGTCGACGGTGGTGGTGCCGGAGAGGTGGCCGGCGGCGCCGCCCGGCCCAGCATCGTCAGGAACTTCGGCTGCAGCAGGTCGTCGAGTTCGCCGTACGGCAGCGCCACGGTCTCGTTGCCCGCCGCCGAGGCGCAGCCCAGGTCGTACCACAGGATCTCGAACTCGGCCCCGGTGCCGGTGACCCCGAACGTCGCGGCCGGCACGTGCTCGCCGCCGCCGGGCCGCTCCGCGGCGTCCATGCTGACCTGTCGCTCCGGGTACCCGACGACCGTGGGCACGGTGCAGAAACCGTTCTTCGTGTGCGGCGCCAGCCGCCGGGTCAGCGTCCGCATGCCGGCGGCCGTCAGGACCTCGGGCCGGAACACGTCGGCGGGGCCCAGCACCTGCCCCGTGGTGAGGTCGACGGAGAGCGCTTCGGGGAACCGCCAGGTGGTGTGCCCCAGCACGTCCGAGTCGAGGCCGTGCTCGTACCGCACGGAAAGCAGACGCGGCGTCTGCAGCAGGACCCGTGCGGACGTGTGCATCGCGGGTGTTTCGCCCTCCTGCCGGATCTGCTCGAGCGTGCTCGGGTCGGCGACCGTGTCCCGCACCGACTTCAGCCGTTTGTCGACCGGCGCCCGCAGCGCGTCGTTGATCCGCTGCCGGACCGCCGCGTCCGGACCGCCGGAGACCTGCGGGTACTGGAGTTCGTAGCTGACCGGCAGCGCCTGGTCCCGTCCGGACAGGGTCTGCACGGCGACCGACAGCGCCGCGGGCGGGGCGGGCGGGTCGTCCCCGCCCTGGAAGACCACCAGCCCGCCGGCGACCAGCCCGCCGGCGATCGCGACCGCGGCGGCGACCTTGCCCACCATCGCCGCGGTCACCCCCGTCCCGGTGCCCGCGGCCGTCACGCCGGCCCCGGCGCCGGCCGCCGCGACCGGCGCGGCCGCGGTGCCGGCGGCCGTCAGGAGCGCCAGCGGGGTCAGCGCCGTCAGCGCCGCGGCCGAGGTGGCCAGCCGCTTCCAGCCGCGCTTCTCCCAGTTCTTCCCGTAGGCCTCGCGGGCGACGGCTTCCAGTTCGGCCACGAAGGCGTCCGCCGTCGCCGGCCGCCACGCCGGGTCCTTCGCCATGCCCCGCGCAATCAGCGGGCGCAGCGCCTCGGGCACCACTTCCAGCGGCACCGGCGCCGCCCCGTGCAGGGCGCGCAGCTGCTCGCTCGTGTCCGCCTCGAACGGCCGGTGCCCGGTGATGCACTGGTAGAACACGCACGTGGCCGCGTACACGTCGGTGGCGGGCAGGCCGGGCCGCCCGGCCCACTGCTCCGGCGCCATGTAGGCCGGGGAACCGGCGGTCAGTCCGTTGTGTCCGTCCAAAGTGGCCAGTCCGAAGTCGACCAGCTTCGACTCGCCCTCCCGCGACACCAGCACGTTCCCCGGCTTGTAGTCCCGGTGGACCACGCCGACCGCGTGCGCGTCGGCGAGGCCGAGCAGTGAGCCCTTCAGGATCGCCAGCGCCGCCTCGGGTGCCAGGACGTTCTCCGCCACCAGCAACGCGCGCAGCGACACGCCGGGCACCGCCTCCATGACCAGCGCGGCACCCTGCGGCGTCTCGACGAAGTCGAAAAGCCGGACCACGTGCCGGCTCCGCACGCCGGACAGCAGCCACGCCTCCCGCCGGAAGCCGTCCACGATCCGCGCGTCGCCGAGGAAGTCGGCGCGCAGGTACTTGATCGCCGCCATCTTCCCCGAGGCCTCGTGCTTGGCCAGCACGACCCGCCCGAATCCGCCGGTGCCGAGCACGTCCACTTCGGCGTACCCGGGCACGTGCCAGGTGTCGTTCATCCCCGCTGCTTTCCCCTCGCCGTGTCTCGCGGAGGACCTCCGGAGTCGTGACTTTCGTCTTCGGGCTGTGGATCCGAACGAGCCGGCGCGGCCGGCGCCGCGGTCTCGCCGTCGCGGGCGAAGCACACCCCCCGCTCGGCGTTCGATCACTTCTTGACCGGGTACGCCACGGGCATGCCGCGCTGCTTGTCGACGGTGATCCCGGCGTACTTGCTGACCAGGACCGGGGCCGCACCGACGTCGTCCACCGACAGGTCCTTGCCCGTCTTGGCGTCCAGCACGATCGGCCGGCCCCCTTGGGTGACGCCGTAGAGGGCGCCGTGCCACACGGCGGTGAGGACGGGGGCCACCCGGTTGCTCGCCTGGTCGGGCAGGGCCCAGAGTTTCCCGGCGGTCTTGGCGTCGTAGCCGGTCAGCACGCCGCTCGACTGGCACACGAGCACGGACTGCTCGTCGTAGAAGCAGTCGCCGTAGGGCAGGCTGCCGAACTCCTTCTCGCCCTCGAGCTTCAGCTTCTCCGCGCCGGTGGCGGGGTCGAGGAACAGCAGGGACGAGTCACCGCTGCCGTAGTCGGTCCGGGTGAGCACGACCAGCGCCGGGTCGGCGGGGATCAGGGTGAGGCCGGAGGACTTCGCGGCACCGACCCATTTCTGCTGTCCGGTGACCAGGTCGAGGGCGGTGGCCTGGGTCATCGAGGAGTTCTCGGCCACGTTGTAGTCGGTGCCGACGAGGATGTCGCCGTGGACGCTGCCGGCGTCGTAGTCCTTGCGCTCCCAGAGGGTCCGGCCGCTCGCGGGGTCGAGCGCGACCGTCACGTGTTCCTCGTCCTGGCGGCTGTAGCGGGCGATGACGGCCTTGCCGGTGACGGCGACGACCTGGGTGACGGCGTTGCCGGCGTCGGCGTACTGGCTGTCGGACACCTGGATGTCGGCCTGCCAGGTCTTGGTGCCCTTCTCCGGGTCGGCGGCGACCACCGACAGCGCGATGGCGGCCGGGGTGGTGCCCTTTTCCGGGATGACGACCGGGACGGCGGCGACGGCGAGCCCGCCGGCGACGGCCGGCGGGCGCGGCCCGGTGGTGTTGACGAACGGCCCGCTCTGGTTGTTCGGGTCGCCGGGTTGACGCTCGACCGGGACGGTCCACTTCTGCTTGCCGGTCAGCACGTCCACCGCGTTCATCGAGGTGGGGGTGACGACGTAGCCGGTGCGGTCGCGCAAGGTGAGGAACGTCGAGGTGACGTTCCCGGCTGCGTTGGCGCGCAACGCACCGTCGGGCAGTGCGACGGCGGCGCCGGCGTCGAAGGCCGTGGGCGGGTCGGCGGTCTCGGCCGCGGGCTCGGCGGACGTCGGCGGCTGCGCGGCGGACCCCGTTCCGCTCGACGCCGGCATCGGATGGCCGTCGGTCCCGCCGCAGCCGGCGGCCGTGACCGCCAGGCACGTCACGATGACCAGAGTTCGCCGCATTCGCCTGCACCTTCCCCCGAGTGGTTTTCGCCCCGATCGGGACCACGGGCTGCACCTTAACGGAGGGGCGACCATGCGCGTAGCAGTTCACACAAAAGTGTCACTGTTTCCTGTTCACGACGTCACATCAGGCCACTGTGGACAAATGTGGAGTGGCCGATTCGCGGACAGTGGCCGGTTCCGGCCAATCCGGCCCGGGGTCCGCGGTTCGGTCCACCGCCCCGCTCGCCGTCGCTTATGCTGCGGCCGTTTCCCGATCGAAGGGTGTTCCATGTCCGCTCGCGCACTACCGTTCCTGGCCACGGGCGCGGTCCTGCTGATCGCCGGCTGTTCGGGTGGGGGAAGCGACGCGGCGGCACCGGCGTCGTCGAGCACCGCCGCGGCACCGACCTCCGCCGCGCCGTCGCCGTCCCCCACGACGACAGAGCAACCCCCGGCCACGCCCCGGTCCACCCCGGTGAAGCAGGCCGCCGGGGCGGTCGAACGGTACGAGACCTATCTGCACGCGGTGGGCGAAGAAGACGTCACGACGGCCTGCGAGATCGCCGCGCCCGCCGCCAAGAAGGCGGAAGACGAAGGCTTCGGGCCGTGCGAGAAGACACTCCCGATCTCGTTCCGGATGTTCTCCGCCGGGGAGCGGAAAGCACTGCTGAGCGCGACCGTGGACCGGGGTCGCGTCACCGAGGGCCCGACGAAGGTCGAGATCCCCGCCAAGGCGGTCCGGGCCGCCGTCAAGTTCACCGAAAGCGACCTGGGCGACGCCGTCCTGGAACTCCGCGACGGCAAGTGGTACATCACCGACTGAGCGCTGTCCTCATCGGACGGCCACTGTGGACACTGACTCGGGGTCGCGTTCGGCTGACGGTGGTCGGGCCGGGCGCGGCCCCGATCACCGCATGAGCCGCGCGCTCAGTCGCCGAGCAGGTAGGTGACGACGTCCTGGGCGGTGTAGGTGCGTTCGCCGGCGGGCACGCGGGCGAGGAGGTCTCGAACCGCCGTGTAGTCGACGCCCGTCGTGACGATCGCGGGCTCGCGGTAGCCACCGGGACGTTGCTGGGCGAAGCCGGCGGTGGCCAGCAGCGCGTTGCACAGGCAGCGCCGGCCGACGGTGTTCGCCAGTCGTCCGCCGTGGCGTTCGTAGACCGCCGTCGGTTCGGACGGGCACCGGTAGCCGATCGTGCCGTCGGGCTTGCGGTAGGCGGAACGCAGCACGCCGAGATCGCAGACACGCTGCCGGTCGGCATAGACCTGCTCGTCGGAGAGGGTGCCCGCCAACTGCGCGACCTTGAACGGGAAACCGGTCGGTGAATCGCGGCCGTCGGTGCGGACGTCGACCTGTCCCCGGGCCGCCTGCTCGAGCAGGCGGTACTTGTAGTCGTCGTCCATGCCCGACTCACGGCACAGGGCGAACGCGGTGCCGACCTGCACACCGGCCGCGCCGCCGGCCACCGCACGGGCGAGGCCGGCCGGAGTGCCGTACGAACCCGCCATCCAGAACGGCAGGCCGATGCCGGCCATCTCCCGCGGCTCCACGACGTCCCGGTCGTCGTAGCGCGGTTGCCCCAACTCGTCGAGTCGACGTGGTCCGCGGGGCGGCGCGTTGTGACCGCCGGCGGTGTAGCCCTCGACCACGAATCCGTCCGGCCGGGTGGCGGGATCGCCGGCCAGCCCGGTGGCGAGGTCGACCGAGGCCACGATCGCGTCGAAGCGGGGCCGGCGCAGTTCCGGCCGGTCTTCGATGGCCAGGTCACGCGGGTCGAAGTGGACGGCGAAGTCACCGTCGGCCGAGGTGGCGCCCTGGACCCGGACCGGCAGCGAGACCGGCTCGTGGCGGGCCAGGCGGCTCAGGATCAGGGGCAGGTCGGCGGGGTTGCCGGCCCCCATCAGCACGTGGTCGACCCCCGCGAGCATCGCGCCGTAGCAGGCGAACGGGATCGGCAGTTCGATCTTGCGCAGGTAGTTGATCCCGATCAGCCCGTCGTGGTTCTCCTTGGCCAGGAACACCTCGACGAAGTTCGCCGCGACGGTCAGCTCCCGCAGCGCGTTCGCCGGGTTCAGGGTGAACCGCGGCACCGGGCGGTACCCGGCCGCCGGGGCCTTGCCGGCCGGCACGTAGAAGGTGCGCAGGATCCGCTCGGCGGCTCCCGGCAGCGGGAACCGCTCCAGCGCACGGCGGACGTGGCCGCCGGGATCGCCTTGCTGCAGCCGGCGCGCGCACACGATCTCGAGAGCCGTGCCCGACACGACCCCCAGCTGGCCGGTCCGGGACACCGCCCTGGCCAGCGGCCAGGACGAGATCGCCACCCCCATGCCGCCCTGGATGATCCGAGGCGTGCCGGAATCGTCGGTACTCACGTTCGGTCTCCTCACCTGACAGCCGTGAAGGTGACCGTGGACAGCCCTGAACGCTGCCCGTCCTGGTCGCCCGGTTCTCACCGTGACGAACCCGTCCTGTCCCCGGCAGGGCCGAACGACACCGGACACCGGGACCTCCGTCGCGCTCTCGAGATCGGTATCGAGGAAGGCGAAAACGGCACTGCTGATCATCAGCCGCGTTGATACCGTGGTCGGCTGTGAACCTCGCACGGCTCGACCTGAACCTGCTGGTGGCGCTGGACGCCCTGCTGCAGGAGCGCAGCGTGACGCGCGCGGCCGAGCGGATGGGGCTCAGCCAGCCCGCGGTTTCGGCGCAGCTCGGGCGGTTGCGCCGGCACTTCCACGACGACCTGCTCGCCAGGGCGGGGAACCAGTACCGGCTCACGCCGCTGGCCGTGCAGCTCAAGGAACGCGTGCGGGTCGCACTGTCCGGCGCCGAACGGGTCTTCGCGGCGGAACCCGACTTCGACCCCGCGTCGTCCACGCGGGAGTTCTCGATGCTGATGAGCGACTACGGCGTGGCCGTCCTCGGCCCCGGCATCGCGGCCCGGCTCGCCGAGGAGGCGCCGGGCACCCGGCTGCGGTTCCCCGCGAACACGCCGAAGATGGTCGACGCGGCCGTCCACGAGCTCGTCCACACCGACCTGCTGGTGATCCCGCACGGGTTCGTCGACGACCTGCCACACCAGGACCTCTACCGGGACGAGTGGGTGTGCCTGGTCGCGGCGGGCAACACGGCCGTCGGGGAGTCGCTGACGGTCGGTCAGCTGGAGACGATGCCGTGGGTGGTGACCTACCACGGGCCCACCGCGTCCACGCCGGCCGCGCGGCAGATGCGGATGCTCGGGATCGAGCCGCACGTGCAGGTGGTCACGGAGACGTTCCTGACGGTGCCCGGGCTCGTCGCCGGCACGAACCGCGTGGCGCTGCTCCAGCGGCGGATGGCCGATCGGGTTCCCGCCGAACTCGGGGTGCGGGCCCTGCCGTGCCCGTTCGAGGCCGCCCCGCTCGTCGAGGCGATGTGGTGGCACCCGATGTACGAGGACGACCCCGAGCACCGCTACCTGCGGGACGTCGTCCTGCGCGCGGCGGCCGCCGTGACCGGCATCGACGGCGTGGATGAGCCGCTTCGGCAGAAGTGATTTCCGCTCACCGGCGTGCGGCGCCGACACTTCGACGCACACGCCGGTCGCCGAGGACCGGCTCGGTGCCTTCCCGGAGCTGCCCGTGTCCGATCAGTCCGTCTCCGCTCCCCCGCTCGCCGCCGACCCCGCGACGGGGCGGCCGGCGGGGCCCGCCCAGGCCGCCGTGCTGCTCCTCGCCAGCTGCCTGTCCGTGCTCGGCGCCGTGCTGCTCGCGCCGGTGCTGCCCCGCATCCAGGACGCCTTCGCCGGGACGCCGGGCGTCGCCACCCTCACCCCGACGGTGCTGACCGTGCCGGCCCTGGTCATCGGGCTGACCGCGTCGATCACCGGCCGCATCGTCGACCGGCTCGGCCGCAAACGGCTGCTGGTGGGCGCACTCGTGGTGTACGCGTTCGTCGGCACCGCACCGCTGTGGCTGTCGTCCCTGCCGCTGATCGTCGCCGGCCGGGTCCTCGTCGGCCTCACCGAGGCCGCGATCATGACCTGCTGCACGACCCTGCTCGCCGACTACTTCCAGGGGCCGCGGCGGGAGCGGTACTTCGGCCTGCAGACCGTCTGCACCACCGTCGCCGCAACCGTCTTCTTCGCCGTCGGCGGCCTGCTCGGCTCGTGGGGCTGGCGCACGCCGTTCTGGCTCTACGCGGTCAGCCTGCCGCTCGCGTTCGCCGCGGCCCGGGTGGTCTGGCAGCCCCCGCAGCGGACCCGGGAGAAGCTCCCGCCGCTGCCGTGGCGGGGGCTGCTGGTCCCGGTCGCCGTCACCCTCGCCGGCGGGCTCGTCTTCTACGTTCTCATCGTCGAACTGTCCTATGTGCTCGACGGCATCGGCGTCACCTCGACCGCCACGATCGGGCTGGTCAGTGCCGTCGGTTCGCTGGCGACCGCCGTCGCGGCCGCCCTGTTCCCCCGCGTCAGCCGGCTGGGCCCGGCCGGCACGATCCCGGCGGCGTTCGTCCTGTGCGGACTCGGCATCCTCGGCCTCGCCCTGGCTCCCTCGGTGCCCGTGGTGGTGCTCGGCGCGGTCGTGACCGGCCTCGGCAACGGGCTGATGCTGCCCGCCCTGCTCACCTGGGCGCTGGGCGAGCTGACCTTCGCCCAGCGCGGCCGCGGCACCGGGATCTGGACCTCGGCCCTGTTCATCGGCCAGTTCGCCGGCCCGCTGCTCGTGCTCGCCCTGACCGGGGCGGCCGGCGGGCTTTCCCCCGCGTTGCTCGCCGTCGGCGGCGCGGCGCTGGCGCTCGCCGTGGTGGTCAGGATCGTCCGGCCCGTCCGGGGAACCGGCGCCCGGAGCTGACCGGACGCGAGTCCCGCCCGGGCCGCGTCAGGTGGTCGCGGCGTCGAGGAACCTCTCGAGCTCGGCCCGGATGTCGGGCCCGCAGGGCTGGAACACGATCTCGGTGACTCCCCGGGCGGCGGCCTCGGCCAGCCGCTGCCGGATCCGGGCGGGCGTCCCGCTCATCGTCACGTCCGGCACCATCGTGTGGCCGCCGGCTTTCCACGCCGCCTGGTCGGCCTCCCCCAGCTCCACGCAGTGTCCGGAGTGGACCGCGAGGTGCCGCCGCTCCGGCGGTGTCCGCTCCACCACGTCCAACCACTCCGGGCCGCCCGGGAGTGCGCGCACGGCGGACGCGCCGCCGAACTCGTACGCGCCGTGGTAAGCCAGCGCCCAGCCGGGCCCGGCGGCCTGGCGTGCGTGCTCGGTGTCGGTGCGCTCTCCCTCGTCGAACACCGTGCCCCACACGAGGTAGGGCACCCACGAGTACTCGCTCGCGAATTCGGGCAGCTGCAACGTGACGTACAGCCCGTCGCCGAGTTCCTTGGCCACCCGGTGCCCCTTCGGCCCCAGCGCCCCGATCAGGATCGGGACGTCGACCGGCCGAGTGGGAGCGTGCCCGCCGGGGTGCAGCATCTGCATCTGCGCCCCTTCCCATTCGACGACCCGGCCCTGCAGGAGACCGCGATAGGCCCGGATGTAGGACTCCATGTAGGACCAGGTGATCGCGCGGTACCCCATGGCGCGGCGGCCGGTGAACCCGGTGCCGAAGGAAACCGCGACGCGGCCGGGCGCCAGCGCGGCGAGGGTGGCGGTCGCCGCGGCGTTGACCATCGGGTGCCGCAGGCTGGGCACCAGCACGCCGGGGGCGAGCCCGATCCGCTCGGTCCGCTCGGCGGCCAGCGCGAGGGTCATCCACACGTCGGGGCTCTGCTGAGGGGTGTCGTAGACCCACGCCCGCCGGTAGCCCAGTTCTTCGGCCATGACTATGTTGTCCGGTGAATCCAGTGCGGTCGGGAAAGCGCAGGAAACCTCCATGGGGCCCTCCATTCCACTCGGCGATCGGCTCAGGGCAGCCCGGCGTGCGGGACCTCGACTCCGACCGCGAGAAGCTGGGCCTCCCGGACCGGACGGCGTTCGTGCTCGGCGAAGGACGGTGCCGCGCAAAGGAACAGCGTCCGTCCGTCGCCGCCGCCGAGCATGCAGGCGAAGACTCCGGTGCCGGCGTCGATCTCGTCGAGGATCCGGCCGCCCTCCTGAACCCGGATGACGCGGTTGTGGACGGCGTCGGCCACCCAGATCGCGCCTTCGGCGTCGGCGCAGATGCCGTCGGGGGCCACTTCGAGGCGCTGCACCGCTGCTTCGACGTCGTCGGTCTGCGGGGTCTGCCCGAACTGCGCCCACACGCGCCGCCCGCTCAGTTCGCCGTCCTCGCCGATGTCGAAGGCGGTCAGCCGCCCGGCGAAGGTCTCGGCGACGACCAGCACACCGCCGGGCAGGATCACCATGCCGTTGGGGAACCCGAGGTCCTCGGCGGCGACGGCGACGCTCCCGTCCGGGTCGACGCGGGTGAGCGTGGTGTAGCGCAGCGGAGCGCCGCCCATGAGGTCGAACCCGAAGTTGCCCACCCAGGCGCGTCCGCGGTCGTCGACGACCATGTCGTTGAGCACCCCGGACACCACACCGGACAGGTCGGCGTGCTCCGCCAGCCGCCCCGACCGCTCGCGCACGAGGACGCGGTGGTCGCGCATCGACACGACGAGCAGGCGCCCGTCGGGGAGGAACCCGAGGCCCGACGGCTGCCCGGGGACCTCGGCGACGACCTCGGTGCCGCCTCGGCTGTCGACCGCCACGACCCGCTCGGTGTAGAAGTCCGACACCCACAGCCGGCCTTCGTGCCACCTCGGGCACTCGAGGTAGGAGAAGCCTTCGAGCACGACGGCCGGCTGCCCGGTCGCGGGCTGTCCTCGTCCCATCGCGACCCTCCTTACGTCCTCGTCGACAGTTCCGCAGGGTCTTCGCGCCAGCTAACTGAGCGCACAGTTACCATGACCACGAGGCCCGGACGTGTCAAGTCCAACCGACGCGCCCGGCCCGTGCGGAGGGGAGATCGGCGATGCCGGCGAAAGAACGCCGTCGCGGCGGCGGAAGGTACCCGTCGACGGCCGCGATGGAGCTCACGACCAACCTCGGGCCCGAAACGGTCCCCGGCGAGTTCTGGGGAGAACACACCTCCCCGGTGGCCCGCGCGCTGCTGTCCTCGGCCGTGCAGTGCTTCGCCCGCAAGGGTTTCCACGCCACCACCACCCGCGACATCACCGCCGTCGTCGGCCTCAGTCCCGGTTCGCTGTACGTGCACTTCGCCTCGAAGGAGGCCGTGCTGTTCCACATCGCACGGACCGGCCACGAGCGCGCCCTCGCGGCGCTGGCGGCCCAGCACGACGACGGCGACCCCCGGCGCCACGTCCGGCGGCTGGTGGCCGGGCACGTGTCGTGGCACGCTCGCCACCACACCGTGGCGAGGGTCTGCCAGTACGAACTGGCGGCGCTCGAGCCGGCGCACTTCGACGAGGTTCTCCGGCTGCGGCAGCAGTTTTCCGCGACGGTGCAGGCCGCTGTCGAACGCGGAGTCCGGGAAGGCGTCTTCGACGTGCCCGACGTCGACCGGGCGGTGCGCGCGATCCTGTCGCTCGGCATCGACCTCGTGCGCTGGTACCGCCTCGACGGCGCGGACTCGCCCGAGGCACTCGGTGAGTCCTACGCCGAGCTCGCCGCCCGGATGCTCGGCGCCCCGTCCCCGGGCGGCGACCCGCTCGGCTGACGCCGCGGCAGGCCCGTCAGCGCGGTGCCGTCGGGCCGGCCCACGGCCGCGCGCCGGTCATCAGGCCGATCATGCCCGCCACGAGCCGCATCTCCTCCACCGTCCGGATGTCGGCCTCGACGAGCCGGGGCGAGCACACCAGGATCGCCAGCGCCTGCGCCCGCGACAGGGCCACGTTGAGCCGGTTGCGGGACAGCAGGAAGTCGAGCCCGCGGGGCAGGTCGATCGCCGACGACGACGTCATCGTCGTGATCACCACCGGTGCCTCCTGGCCCTGGAACCGGTCGACCGTGCCCACCCGGACCCCCGGGAACCCCGCCTCTTCCAAGGCCCGGGTCACCGTCCGCGCCTGCAGGTTGTAGGGCGCCACGACGACGATGTCGGCGTCCCTGAGCGGCCGGGTCGTGCCGTGGTCCGTCCACGGGCGGCCGTGCAGGCCGGCCACGATTTCCGTGACCGCGGCGGCTTCCTCCGCCGAGCGGGTCGTGTTGCCGTGGTGGTCGACCTCGGCCAGATACAGCCCCGCGGCGATACCGTCCAGTGCCCGGCCGGCGGCCGAGGGGTGGGCGTGCAGCCGGCCGGCGTAGGACAGGTTCGACACCGGCTCGCACACGGCCGGGTGCATGCGCCGCGTCTCGTCGAGGAAGTAGCCCAGCGACGCCGGCATGATGTCGGCCCCGCCGATCACGTGCCCCAGCGCCGACGCCTCCGCGCCCGCCGGGTGCGTGCCCTGCACGACCTGCGGCAGCTGCTGCGGATCGCCCAGCAGCAGGACGTTCTTCGCGCACATCGACACCGCGAGCGCGTCGGCGAGGGCGAACTGGCCCGCCTCGTCGATGATCAGCAGGTCGAAGGGCTCCTCCCGGATCGCGGCGTTGGCGAACGTCCACGCCGTCCCGCCGACCAGGTGCCCGTCGTCGTGCTCTTCGCGCCACTTCACCAGCGCCGGGTTGCTCTTCGGCTGCTCCCACGGCGCGGCCGGGTCCGGGGTCTTCTTCGCCCGCTTGGCGCACGGCAGGTCGGGCGCGCTCTTCTTCGCCGCGCTCAACACGTTCTCGACGGCTTTGTGGCTCGTGGAGGTGACCGCGACGGTCCGCCCGGCACGCACGAGCCGGGCGATCAGCTTGCCCGCGAGGTACGTCTTGCCGGCCCCCGGCGGGCCCTGCACCGCGAGTGCGGACCCGTCGAGCTCCTCGACCGCGTCGATCACCGCGGCGACCAGGTCCTCCCCCGGTTCCGGCAGCGCGGCACCCATGCGCAGCCGCGGCGGGGTCCGGCGGAGCAGGTCGACACCGGGGTGCCGAGGCAGCTCCGGGAGCGCGTCGACGACCAGGCGGGCGAGGTCGGCGACCGCCTCGTCCTTCGGCGAGGGCCGCACCGGGCTCCCGGGCAGCACCGCGACCGGCCGGTCCGCGGTGGTGGCGTCCGGCGGGCTGCTCTCCTCCAACGTCAGCTCCACGGCCGACGCGGCGACGACCTTGGCGTCCCGCGCGGTGTCGCCGTAGCGCAGCCGCACTTCGTCGCCCGGGGTGAACGGGTGCGGCCGGTCCGGGTCGCACGCGACGAGCAGGGTCCGCTTCGCGGTGCGGACCCGCCCGGCGGGGGGCACCCACTCGCCCGCTTCGAGCGACACCGGCACGGCGCACGCCGTGTCGATCTCGAGGTCGCCGAGCGGCGCGGCCAGCCGGCGGAAGTACTCCCACCACGCGGGGTTCGTCTCGCGGCGGTGGTAGCCGACGGACGCCGCGAGCAGCGCGCGGGCCCGCTCGTCGCCGGTGAAGTCACCCGGGTCGTCCGGCAGCCCGTCGAGCAGCGGGTCGACCAGCGCGGCCAGCTGGGCGGCGCGTTCGGCGCGGCGCTCGGCGGCGACGTCCTCCTCGGCCGCGCGCAGCAGCGCGTCCTCGGCGGATTCCTCTTCCGGCACCGGCACCTCGACCCCCGCTTCGGCGCGGACCCGGTGCAGGAACTCGAACAGCCGCAGAGCGGAAACGCAGTCGTACTCGGTGTTTTCGCCGATGCCGCGCAGGACCTCGCCCGCCCGCTCCGGCTCACCCGAGCGCGCGAACGCCAGGTACTCCTCGTACGCCTCGACGGCCGACATCGCGGCCTTCGTGCTGCCGTCCCGGGCGCCGGGCAGGAAGAGCGGCTCGAGGTGCCGGATCGAGTACGACCGCTGCGACACGCGCATCGCCTTGCGCACCACCGCGTGCAGGTCCACGACCGCCCCGCTGCGCAGCAGGTGGTCGACGGTCTCTTCCCGGGTGCCGTGCACGGCCGCGAGCCGCTTGATCGCGGTGACCTCGTAGGGCGCGTAGTGGTAGACGTGCGAACCGGGGTGGTCGGCGACCCGCGCCGCGGCGAAGTCGACGAACTCCTCGAACGCCCGCTTCTCCTCGGCCCGGCTGTGCGCCCAGAACGGGGTGAACCGCCGGTCGTCCTCCGCGGTGAGCGCGCCGAAGAGGTACTCGAGCCCTTCGCCGGACAACGCGTGCGGATCGCCCGCCAGGTCGAGGAACACGTCCCCCGGCGCGGGGGCCGGCAGGGCGGCCAGCGCGCCGGGATCGACGATCTCGTAGGCGACCTCGCCGGTGGCGTCCTGCCGGACCTGGAGCGCGGCCTGGGCACGCAGGGTCTCGAACGCCGTGACGGACAGGTCGCGCGGCCGGTCGCCCGGCGCGGCCGCGGCCAGCGCGTCGATCGAGCCCAGCCCGGCGGCCACCAGCTTGCGGCGCTGGTCGCCGCGCATCCCGGCCACGAGCGACAGGTCGCGGTCGGCTTCGCGGGCCGACGCGCAGTGCTGGGCGAAGCCGCAGCCGGCGCAGGCCGGGCGTTCGTCGGCCCAGAGCCGGGCCGGCAGCTCGGGCGCCCGGCCGCGCAGCCGGGCCCGCAGGCGGTTCACCAGGGGCAGGAAGTCCTCGACCCGCAACGTCCGGGTGCTGCCGTCGCCGAGGCCCAGGTGCAGGTGGGGCCCGGCAGGCCAGCCGGCCCGCCGCACCGCGTCGGCGCACGCGGTCAGCTCCACCACCGCGGCGGGCTTCGCTTGCCGGGCCGGCTTCGCGCCGTAGACCTCGTAGCGGCCTTCGCCGTCCAGGACCAGGAAGTCCGCGCACCCCGAGAACTCGCTGTCGCCGACGACGGCCCGGTGGATCACCGGCACCCCCGACCGCACCGCCTCCTCGGTCGCCTTCGCGGCCGCCACCGGGTCCCGGACGTCGATCTCGACCACGGTGCGCCCTTCGCCGCGGAACCGGGCGAGCAGCGCCGCCACCGCCGCGCGGCCTCGCCGCGCCTCCGGCTGATCGGGCCCGGGGCCGGGTCGCGGTGCCCCCGGCAGGCCCGCGGCCAGTGCCTGGTTCAGCACACTGCGGTGTTCGCATTCGAGCAGGTCGGCGAGGTCGGCTGGGGTGTCCATCGACGCGGAGTCTGGCACGGGCGGGCACCCCGGCCGGGGCACCCCGCTCCCGACACGCCGACCGCCGGGACGGGCGGGCCGGTTTTGTCGGACCCCGTCGCCAGGGTCCGCCGCATGACCTCTGGGGACGCCGGATTCGGCGAAATCGCGAGAGCCATGGCCGACGCCCTGCGCGCGAGCGCGGGCACCGCGTCGTCGGCCGCCACCCTGCAGTTGCGGCACACCGGCGGCGCCGTTTCGTGCTGCGCCTGGACCGACGTGCGAGAACACCTGTCCGTCGACTTCGGGCCGATCGCCCAGCTCCTGTGGGACCGCCCGCCCGCGGCGCTGGAGGTGCGGCTGGACCCCGGCGGCCGCTACACGTTCACCGCGCGGCCGGACGTCGCGTCGGTCTCGCCCGGGCGGCTCGTGCTCGACGCGGGGTTCCGCTGTCCCGGGCACCCGCGGCCGGGGCTGCCCCGGCTCGCGGCCGCCGAACCGGCCGGAGCGCCGACCGACCCGGCGGTGCTCGCCGAAGTCACCCGGCTGACCTCCGAGTTCGCCGCGCTGTACGCCGGGATCAAGGGCGATCCGCCGCCGTGGCCGTCCGGCCGGACCGAGGCCGACCTGGCCGCCGCCGAGGCGCGGATCGGCGTGCGGCTGCCGGAAGACCTGCGCGCGCTGTACCTCGTCGCGGACGGTGACCCGCGGGAAAGCGGCCTGCTCGGCCCCTACTCCCACGACCCCCTCGGCGAGCTGGTGGACCACTACCTGGACGGCGAACCCGGCTCGTACGGCTGGGAAGACGAACCGGACGACGACGGGGTGGTGTTCGAGACGGCACCCTTCGGCCACGTGAAACGCTTGTCCCGCAACGACTGGTGGGTCACGTTCGGCAGCGACCGCTCGGGGAACTACCTCGCGGCGGACCTCGATCCCGCCGAACGGGGGCGCCCGGGCCAGGTCCTGGACTACGGCCGGGACATCTACGGCCCGCTGCGGTACGTGGCGGAGTCGATCACCGCCATGCTCACCGAGGTCGTCGAGGCGCTGCGGGCCGGCAAGTACGAGGATCCGGACGACGACGGGACGTACCTGTTCCCCGAAACCGGACTCCGGGACGCCGCGACGCGGTCGTACTCCGAGGTGATCTCGAACGCGGCCGCGGTGGAGCTGCCGAGCGCGGTGGCCGGGCTTCCCGGGCGCGAGCTGATCCAGGAGGTCTACCTCAACGACGCCGGCGATGTCGACTTGTCGGCGTTCGGGCCTTTGGAGTCGCTGCGGTCGCTGAGTGTCAACCGCGCCGGCGCGGTGACCCCGGCGATCGGCGGGCTCGCGGCGCTGGGGTCGCTGCGGATCGACGCGGACCGGGTCGCGCTCGCCGCGGTCGCCGGGCATCCGGTGCTGTGGGATCTCCAGCTGACGGGCGTCGGCGCCCCGCTCGACCTCACGGTGTTGCGCACGCTGCCGCGCCTGACCCGGCTGGGCCTCGAAAGGTCGGCGGTGCCGGACTGGGGGCCGGTCTGCGCCCTGCCGGCCCTGCGGGTGCTGAAGGTGGACGCGGACCAGGTCCGCGACCTGCTCGGCTCGGGCCACCCGCTGCCCCGGCTCGCGGCGTTGTTCGTCAGCGGCAGGACGACGCTGCGGGAGATGAGCGAACTGTGCGCCGCGTTCGGTGACGGCGCCCCGGAAGGGAAGGTGACCGAGTTTTCCGGCGTGCTGCCCTGAAAACGCCCGAGTGCGTGAAGGCCGCATCGAGGGACTCCGAGGTGGCCTTCACGCCGGGCGGTCGTGTGCCCCGGGGACACCCGGCGGCGGGTCAGCAGGGAGCGAGGGAGGAAGCCTGGTCGTTCGGGTTCTTGCCGACGTAGCTGAGCGCCGTGCCCGCGTTCATGAGGGTGTCGTTGCGGCCGACGTAGTTCTCGTCCCAGTACCAGCAGTACACCTGTCCCGTGTTGTTGACCCACGAGCTCAGCTGGTCGGACCAGGTTCCGTCGTTGTTGTTGTGCTTGGAGCTGCGGCATCCCGAACAGGCGAAGGCGCGGAGGTCCGCGTAGGCCGCACCGGCCGGGATGGCCAGCACGGTTCCCCCGAAGTCCTTGTGTTCGTACAGGCAAACCGAATTCGCCGGGCAGGAGGCGAGCACGGCGGCCGGCAGCGCGACCGGGGTCCCGGACCCGGCCGCGGCGACACCCGTGACCGTCAAGAAAAAGGTGGCACCGATTCCCGCGAGTGGCGGCGAAACCACACCGCATAATCCAGCATCTCCGCCCGGGAGCGCGGATTCTCGGCGCGGATCCGGTATTCCGGAAGCTCGCGTTCACAGGCTTTCAGCTCGGCGCGCGCGTTGGCGTCGGCTCGTTTCATCAGCTCTTCCAGCAGGCCACTCATGTCGATCCGTCCTCCCCGTCAGAGCGATCAGAGCGGTGTGATGCAGCCCGGGGGACCCCTTGCCCGTCCATCGACGGCGGATCTCGTTCCGTTACGCGCGCCGGTGCCCCGGAACGGGAGTAGCCTCGCGGGCGTGGAAGACGGCGAACTCGTCGGAGTGCAGAAGACCCTCACCCCGGTGCTCAGGGCCAAGGCACTGGACAACCGGCTGCCGGACCCGATTCTCGGCGACCACTACGCCGAGGAGGCGATGCGCCGCCTCGACCCCGACTACGACCACCGCAGGTTCGGCACCAGCCAGCTGGGCCTCGCCGCCGTCGTGCGGGCCAAGGCCCACGACGACTGGGCCCGGAGCTTTCTCGCCGAGCACTCCGACGCGGTGGTGCTGCACCTGGGCTGCGGCCTCGACGCCAGGGTGTACCGGATCGACCCGCCCGCCACCGTCGACTGGTACGACCTCGACTACCCCGCCATCATCGAGCTGCGGCAGCAGTTCCTGCCGCCACGGGAGCACTGCACGCTGATCGGCTCCGGCGTCACCGACCTGACCTGGCTGGACCGCATCCCCCGCGGCCGGCCGGTGCTGATGATCGCCGAGGGCCTGGTGCCCTACCTGACCGAAGCCGACGTCCGGCGCCTGCTGGCCGGCGTCGTCGATGCCTTCCCCTCCGGGCAGATCCAGCTCGACACGGTGTCGGTCTGGGCGTGGCGCACCTCGAAGTGGGACCCCACGCTGCGCAGGTACGGCACCCGGTTTCGCTGCGGCTTCGACGATCCGGCCGCGCTGGCCGGCTGGCACCCGCGGCTCGAATACGTCGACGAGGCACCGATGAACGATTCACCGCTGCTGATGGCCAAGGCGCCCGCGAACGTGCGCCGCATGTACCGCATCCTGAATCTGCTGCCGGGCATGAAACGGTCCAGCCGCATCGTGCGGTTCCGGTTCTGACACGCCGACGCCGGGGGAAGCCTCACGAGCCGCCCGGCAGTGAGCCGGTGCCGCCGAAATGACAAAGCGAAATCCCGATCGCCGGCCGCCCCGGAAGAGGCGGCACCCTGTTCGACCGTTCGGGGAGATGGCCGGGCGGAAACTCTTTCGCACTGACAACTATCCCCGATAACCTGCTGACCGACCGTCGAGAAAAGGAGCCTCGTGACTTCAGCAGGGCACGCGCCGGACCTACTGTCTCCGGAGTTCGCCGCCGATCCGTACACCGCCTACGACGTCATGCTCGAGCATTCGCCGGTGATCTGGCACGAAGGAATGCAGAGCTACGTCATTTCGCGCTACGAGGACGTGTCGCGCGCCTTCAAGGACGGCGCGTTCACCACCGAGAACTACGGCTGGCAGCTGGAACCCGTGCACGGCCGGACGATCCTGCAGATGAGCGGCCGGGAGCACTCGATCCGCCGGGCCCTGGTGGCGCCGGCGTTCCGCGGCAACGAGCTGGAGCAGAAGTTCCGCCCGGTGATCGAACGCAATTCCGCGCAGCTCATCGACGTCTTCCGCGGCCGCGGAACGGCTGACATCGTCGCGGACTACGCCCGCCACTTCCCGATCAACGTCATCGTCGACATGCTGGGCCTCGACCAGAGCGACCACGCCCGGTTCCAGCGCTGGTACAGCGCGATCATCGCCTTCCTCGGCAACCTCAGCCAGGACGAGGCCGTCACCGCGGCCGGCCTGGAAACCCACGACGAGCTCGCCGCGTACATGATCCCGGTCATCCGGGACCGCCGCGAAAACCCCGGCGACGACCTGCTTTCGGCGCTGTGCGCCACCGAAGTCGACGGCACCACGATGAGCGACGAGGACATCAAGGCCTTCGTCAGCCTGCTGCTGGCCGCCGGGGGCGAGACCACCGACAAGGCGATCGCCAGCCTGTTCCGGAACCTCCTCGAGCACCCCGAGCAGCTCGACGCCGTGCGTGCGGACCGCGGCCTGATCCCGAAGGCGTTCGCCGAAACCCTGCGCCACACCCCGCCGGTGCACATGATCATGCGGCAGCCGGCGGAGGACGTCGAGATCTGCGGCGAGACGATTCCCGCCGGCAGCACGGTGACCTGCCTGATCGGCGCCGCGAACCGCGATCCGCGCCGGTTCGCGAACCCCGGCGCGTTCGACATCTTCCGCACCGATCTCCCGACCGAGACAGCGTTTTCCGCTGCGGCGAGCCACCTGTCCTTCGCCTTGGGCCGGCATTTCTGCGTCGGCGCGCTGCTGGCGAAGACCGAGATCGAGGTGGGCGTCGGCCAGCTGCTCGACGCCATGCCGGACGTGCGGCTCGCCGAGGGAACGATCCCGGGCGAACAGGGCGTGTTCACCCGGGGCCCGGCGTCGCTGCCGGTGACGTTCACCCCGGCGTAGCCGGCCGAGCGGTCACCACACCCCCGGTCCCGCGACGTGGACCGGGGTGAAGACCACCGGCAGGCTCTCCAGCCCCCGCATCCACACCGACGGCCGCCACACCAGGTTCTCCGCCGGGACCGCCAGCTCGAGGTCCGGGAGGCGGTCCAGCAGGACCTCGACGGTGGTGCGGGCGATGACCTCGGCCACTTCCGGTGCCGGGTAGGGACATCCGTGCTCGCCGTGGCCGAACGACATGTGCGCGTGGTTGCCCAGGGCGCCCGACGCCGCGTCGGGGCGGGCGTGCGGGTCGGCGTTGCCCGCCGCCAGCCCGAGCACCACCAGGTCCCCCTGCCGGACGCGGACACCGCTGAGCACGGTGTCGCGGGTCGCGAAGCGGCCGATGAAGTTCTGCGTGGGCGTGTCGTGCCACAGCACCTCGTTGAGGGCCTGGCCGACGCTGCCCCGGCCGCCCGACAGCGTCATCGCGAACCGGCTGTCGGTCAGCATCAGCCGGATGGTGTTGCCGATCCAGTTCGCCGTCGGCTGCTGCGCCGCGGCGGTCACCACGAGCAGGTCCTGGACGACCTCGTCGTCGGTCAGGTTCGCCGGGTCCTGCATCATCGACGTCGGCACGTCCGCGCCCGGCTGCTGGTGCTTGACCGCGACCAGGCGCGCCATCGCCTCCTGCACGCGCCCGTACGCGGGCAGTGCCTCGGGGCCGACGTCCAGCGACAGCGCGACGTCCCGCACCAGCGCGGGGGCCTCCGAGTCGGGCATGCCGTACATCTTCGCGAGCGCGAGCAACGGCGCCTGCTGCGCGAACTGGGCGATCAGATCGGCTTCGCCGGTGCCCGCGAATTCGTCGATCAGCCGGTCCGCGATGCGTTCGCAGTGCGCGCCGAGGTCGAACTGGTCGACGGCGGACAGCGCGTCGCCGATCGCGCCCGCCCGGCGCCGGTGCTCGGCGGCCTCGGTGAACATCACCGACGGGTTGTGCATGACGTACGGCAGCAGCGGCCAGTCGTCGGGGACGTTGCCCCACTGGTTCCACCGGCGGGTGTCGCGGGCGAACAGCTGCGAGTCCTGGCACACCTGGTGGATCTCGCGGTAGCCGGTCAGCAGCCAGGCGGGGATGTCGCCGTCGAGCAGCACCGGGACGACCCCGCCGTACTGGCGCCGGATCCGGGCGTACAGCGCGGCCGGGTCCTTCTGGAACTCGGGTCCGTACAACCGGACCCGGTCCGCGGCGGGGATCGGGTCCGCCGGGGTGCTGGTCTGGTAACCGGTCACGATGCGCCCTCCCGGACTTTGGACAGGGTGTAGAGGTGGTCGACGAGCGAGATCAGCACCTGCTTGGACGAGTCCCGGTCGCGGGCGTCGCAGTCGACGAGCGGCACCTCGTCGGCCAGGTCGAGCGCGGCGCGGACGTCGTCGAGGCTGTGCTTCGGCGGGCCGAAGTTGTTGCGTGCCACGATGAACGGCGTCCCGTGGTGTTCGAGCCGGTCGATCGCGTACCAGGAGTCGGCCAGCCGCCGGGCGTCCACCAGGACGACGGCGCCGAGGGTGCCGGCGAAGAGGCTGTCCCAGAGGAACCAGAACCGTTCCTGCCCGGGGGCGCCGAACAGGTAGAGCACCATCTGCTCGTCGAGGCTGATCCGGCCGAAGTCGAACGCCACCGTGGTCGTCGTCTTGGCCTGCACGCCCCGGGTCTGGTCGACGCCGATCCCGGCCTGGGTCATCGTCTCTTCGGTGCTCAGCGGCCGGATCTCGCTGACCGACCGGACCATGGTCGTCTTCCCGACGCCGAAGCCGCCGACGATGACGATCTTCAGGCCGTCGGTCGCGGTGTCGGCCAGGGGCAGCCGTTCGTCTTGTTCAGAGATTGCGGAGTCCAACGAGCACCTTCTTGAGGAATTCCGAGTCGGAGGTCCGTCCCGCGGCCTGGGCCGACGACGGATGGCGGGCGGACACCTTGCCCGTGGCCAGCAGGTCCGCGAGCAGAATCTTGATCACGCTCACCGGGAGCGACAGATAGGACGACAGCTCGACGACGGACGTCGGTTTCGCGGCGATCTCGAGAATCCGGACGTGCTCGGACTGCATGCCCGCCGACGGCTCCGACTCCCGGACGATCAGCGTGACGAGGTCGAGGTCGATGTCGTCCGCGCTGCTGCGCCCGCCCGTGACCGTGTAGAGCCGGTCCGGGTCTTCCCCGTCGAGCGCCGAGCGGGTCACGAAGCCGGGTTGTCGGCCGCCGCGAAGCGCGGCGGGGCGGTGAAGACCGAGCCGATCTGCTCCACCAGCTCGTCCATGTTGTGCCCGATGAGGCCCACGTCGGCGTCTTCCGTCGCGATCACGGCCAGGTGCGAGCCGACCCCCGCCTCCACGATGAAGAGGATCCCGCCGTGGAACTCGGTCATCGAATTGCGCACGCCGCCGGTGCCGTCGCCGAATTCGACCGACGCGCCGTGCGCCAGCGCCTGGACGCCGGCGGCGATCGCGGCCAGCTGGTCGGCGCGGTCGACGGTGAGGCCCCGGGTGTGGCAGAGCTTCAGGCCGTCACGGGACAGCACGAGGGCGTGACAGGCGCCTGCCGTGTTGCCGACGAGGTTTTCGAGGAGCCATTCGAGGCTCTTGTCCGAATCAGTCATCGAATCCGGGGACCGGCCGGGCGGGTCCCCTCGCTCCAATCTGGCGGGGTGCGGGTGTACAGGGAGAGCGGCGGGTCACGCGTCTTCGCCGGTGTCCGCCGGGGAGGCGGTGGGGCGCGACGGCGCGGCACTGCCGCTGCGCCGCTGCTGGAAGGCCCCGAACCGGGAACCGGTGTCCCGCTCGGCCCGGGTGGTGCTCGGGGTGGGCGACGGCGGCCGGCGCGACGCGGCGGTCAGCGTCTGCCCGCGCGAGCGCTTCGGCAGTTCGGAGGGCTCGGCCAGCTCGGTCACGTCGGTCAGGTCGCCGGCGACCTCGTGGCTCGTGTCGGGCCCGGGCCACGCGACGGCGGGCTCTTCCTTGTCCGGCAGCACTTCCGGCCGGGGCTGCGTGATCAGCTGCGTCGGGATGCGCATGACCACCCCGATCCCCCCGCGCGAGGACGGCCGGAAGAAGACGTGCAGCTGGTGCTTGCGCGCCAGGCAGCCCACGACCGCGAGGCCGAGCCGCGTCCCCGACATCGAGGTGAGGTCGAGCGGCTGGTCGAGGGACACCGCGCGCTCGGCGCGGACGAGGGCCTGCGCTTTCATTCCGAGGCCGCCGTCCTCGATGGTGATCACCGCGCCGTTGTGCAGATCTTCGACATAGACGTGGACTTCCTCCGACGGCGCCGAGAACTTCGTGGCGTTGTCCATGAGTTCGGCGAGCGCGTGCATGACGTCTTCCGCCGCGTAACCGACCACCGCCACCCCGCTCGCGGAGTGCACCCGGACCCGCTGGTAAGCACCGATGCGGCCGAGCGCGCCGCGCAGGATGCTCTCCATCCGGATCGGTTTCGTCCAGCGGCGGCCGGAGCGCGCGCCGGTGAGCACGGCGATGCTGTCGGCCAGCCGGCCCGCCTGCGCCGTGCTGTGGTCCACTTTCAGGAGGTCCCCGAGCATCGCGTCGGAAGACCGGTTCTCCATTTCCCGCAGGTCCCCGAGGGTGCTGGTCGCCAGCGCCTGCAGCCGGCCGGCGGCGTTCGCGCAGGCGGCCGTCGCGGCCGCGCGCCGCCGTTCCCCGACGGCGATCTCGTCGACCAGCAGCCGCAGGACGCGCTGGTGGAGTTCGTCGGCGGGGCGCGGGACTTCGGCGAGCACGCTGTCGGCGGGCGTGCCGCCGCGCAGCCGCCGGACCACGTCCGGCACCGTCTCGTCGAGCAGCCGGGCCAGTTCGCCGTCGTGGGACCGGACGAGTTCGCGGGCCTGGCCGGCCTCGGCGAGCGCGGCCTGGACCTGTCCCGTCGCGTGCGCGACCTGGTCGGTGCGGCGCAGCGCGAAGAACACGGCGACGCACGCGACGATCCCGGTGAACGCGCCGGCGATGGCGACGACAATCCCCTGAGCACCGGAAACCGAGAGGGATATCCAGGTCCAGATCGCCGCGGCGACGACCGCGGTGACCAGTACCCCGATTACGGCCCGGCCGACTGACTCGCGTTCTTCCCGATGCTGTGCGGGCGGTCGTTCCGACATCGCTCCACTTCCTCGAGTCCGATTGGTGCCCGAACAGTACTCGGTTTGCCGACGGAGATCACGGGTTGGTTTCATTGGCCCCGCGACCGCGGAGACAATAGCGCCGGTACCAGCGGCCGGGCCGCGCGGGTCCGGTTTCGGGCGGCCGCCGGCTCTTACTCGCATTCGGCCGAATCCGCAAGGTTCGAAACCCCAGAATTCACGTCGCCGGCCGTACCGGAAAACACCCTGCCGACGCTGTGCCGGGGAGACCGCGCGGGCTCGGAGCAATTCCGCCGTCGCACGCGATCGTCGTGCCGGGGCTTTGCCGGTGTCCGGCAACCGCGCGCGGAAAGGTGCTCTTCGTGCCCCGGGAAACGGACGTGACCTGCACGCTCACCGGCAGCCGGGCGGGTTCGACGAATTCGACACCGGGCCGAAGCGTCGCGACGACCGCGCGTGCTTGCCCGGCCGGTCCTCAGGCCGCCGCCGGCCGACCGGTGTCACCGGGGCGCCCTTCCCGGGGTTCTTCCGCTCGCCTGACATCTTCGGGCGGACGCAGGCTTTCTGCACGTGCCCGTGCTCTGCCGCACGACCGCTGCGGCAAGCCGACTTTCCCCTCGGCGCGACGGGCGCGGACCGGCCGCACCGAGCCGGCCGGTCCCTCGCCCCTCGTCAGCGGAACTCGGGCAGGACGTGCTCCCGCCAGCCGCGGAAGAACCCTTCGTGGTCGGAGCCGACCTGCTGGACGTAGATCTCGTCCACCCCGGCGTCGACGTACTGGCGCACCCGCTCCGCGTGCGCCTTCGGGTCGGCACCGCACACGATCGCGGCGGTTCCGTCACCCCGCCGGTCCGGCTCACCCTGCTGGCGTGCTGGTGGGGTGCCTGGGGCCCGGCCGTGATCCAGGTCGCGAGGACCATCGCCGGAGTCGGCTCCGATCCGGCCGTGCGCCCGTGGCGCTTCCGGCTCGGCGTCCGGGTACTGGCCGCGGCAGCCGCGGCCACCGGCGCGACGCAACTGGCCGCCGCGGTCACCGGCCCGGCGCCCGTTTCGGGCGCGCTCGGCTTGTGCCTGCTCACCGCGCCGCTGTTCCTGCGGCCGCCGGCTACCGTGGTCTGACAGGTGGGCTGCCGTGTCACGGTGTCCCTGTGCTCCACCGAAAGCCCGGCCGGCCGCGAGCAGTGCGGCCGGCCGTCCTCCGGTCAGGCCACGCTCTGGAACCAGAAGTACTGGTTCGGGTTCCCGTTGGAAGGCCACTGCTCGAGCTGGGTCCCCCAGTTGCCGGTACCGCCCGGCACGTCGATCACCTGGTGGCTGTTGGCGTTGCGCAGCACGTATGCGGTGCCGGAATTGACCGGCTCCAGCGCCCACTCCTCGTGGGCGACATCGCCGCAGGGGTACTGGACCAGCGGGGCGCCGGCCGAGGTGCTCGCGCCGGAGACGCTCAGGCACTTGCCGGTGCGGTAGTTGACGAGCCAGCTGCCGTAGCTCTTCCCCACGAGCGTCCACTCCTGGTTCTGGCCGTTGTTGATCGGCCACTGGATCACCGCGGCACCGCTGTCGCTGGACGACCCCGCGACGTCGACGGCGAGCGTGGCGACGGTGGTGATGCGGTAGACGGTGGGCGCGGCGTGCGCGGGCAGGGCCGTGCCCACGGCCAGGGCGGCCGAGACGGCGGTGGCGGCGGCGAACTTGCGGCCGTGACGCTGGATCAGCTGGCGCATCGAATTCCTCCATGGTCCGGGTGTGGCCGACGTCCTTGCCGGCCGCGGAACAAGAGCCCCTGGCGGATCCCTGTAGTACGCATAATTTTTGGCTTATGCTGCTGGGATGTTCGCCAGCGTCGACACGACCCGGCTGGCCGTCTTCCGTCAGGTCGTCACCTGTGGCTCGTTCACCGCGGCGGCCGCCGCGCTCGGCATCAGCCAGCCCGCCGTGTCGCAGCACATCGCCCGGCTGGAACAGGAAGTCGGGATGCAGTTGCTGGACCGCGCCGGCCGCGGGATGCGGATCACCTACCCCGGCAAGGTGCTGCTCCACCACACCGAAGGACTGCTGAGCCATTTGCGGGAAGCGACGAGGGAACTGACCGCGCTCGCCCACCCGGACGGCGGCGAGGTGCGGATGGTGACGTTCCCGAGCGCGGCGGCCACGATCGTGCCGCCGGTCGTCGGCACGTTCCGCCGTGCGCTGCCGAAGGCGAAGGTGCTGCTCTCCGAAGCCGATCCCGCGGTGGCGCTGCCCCGCCTCCTCATGGGTGACGCCGACCTGGCGCTGGTCTACGACTATCCGGCCGCCGGCGAGCCCCGCGATCCGCGGCTGCGCTGGGAGGTCGTCGCCGACGACCGGATGGCCGTGGTCCTGCCGGCCGGCCACCCGCTCGCCGCCACGGCCGAGGTGCCCCTGGCCGCGCTGGCCGGCGAGCAGTGGATCGCCCCGAACCCCTGCCCGTGCCTGGACGCCTTCGTGGGCGCCTGCCGCGGCGCGCGGTTCGACCCCGACATCGTGTCGATGTCGAACGACTACGCCGCCATGATCGGCCTGGTGTCGGCCGGGATCGGCGTCGCGGTGGTGCCCCGGATCATGGCGCGGGCGCCCCTTCCGGCCACGGTGGCGGTGCGCCCGTTGCGCGACGCCCGGATCAGCCGGAGCATCGCCGCGGTCACCCGGACCACGGGCTACCAGCCCCCCGCCACCGACCGGCTGGTGGCCACGCTGCGCGAGGAGCTCGCCCGGCTCGCCGTACCCGGCCTTCAGCTCGACGTCCGGACTGCCGCGGAACTCCGCTGACCTTTTCCCAGAGTGTCCCTGCCACCCCAAGGGATCCCCGCCCCACTCGGGGATTCGCGCCCGCCGGTCAAGCCCGGGTTTCGGCTTCGACAGGCTCGGCAGCGGCAGCGGCACGTGAGGGCGACACGGCGGAAGCGAGCGCGAACCGGCCCGGTCCCGTGAAGGCGATCAGCAGGAATGCCCAGCAGAACAGGGCGGCCGCTTCACCGCCGTTCTGGATCGGCCAGATCCCGGTGAGGACGTGCACCGAGAAGTAGGCGTAGGCCATGGATCCCGAGCTGATCAGCGCGGCGATCCGGGTCCCGATCCCGAGCAGCACCAGCGTGCCGCCGACGAGCTGGATGAGCGCGGCCCACCAGCTCGGCCACAGCCCGACGGCCGCGGGCGCCTTGGCGCCCAGGATCCCGAAGATCGTTTTCGCGCCGTGGCAGGCGAACAGGAAACCCAGGACGATGCGGAAGAGCCCGAGCACGTGGTCACGAGCGATGTCGAGCCGGTTCATCTTTCCTCCACAAAGGACGGTTGCGACGGGTTCTCATGGCCGGGCACGATCGACGGCATCCGGCGCGGCCGTCGACCGAAGCGGGTTCCGGCGCCTTCACCGAAACCCGTTGGTGCGTGGGAAAAATGCGCAGCGACCGCCGCGACAGCGCGACAGTTGGGCAATAACATGCAAAGTGGCGCGCACAGATATACCGGACAACATCATCCGGCAACACCCTCGAAGGTGTGCTCTTACCGAGTTCTTACCCGGCTATCACCGAATTCCCACCCTCGGCATTGTCTGGACCACCTACGCTCCCGACCCCTCACCCATCGGTGGCGGTTCCGCCATCGCGGTCCCGGCCCGGCACGCCGGATACTGGACGGGTGAGTTCTTCCGGAGAAACGCCGCGGCTGTTGCTGATCGAGGACGAGCCGGCACTGGTGGCCATGCTGAGCGCGTTGCTGAGCGAGGAAGGCTACGAGGTCGACGTCGCGCCGGACGGCCAGCGCGGTCTGCACCTCGGGCTGACGCGCCGGTACGACGTGCTGCTCCTGGACCGCGGGCTGCCGGCGGTGGAAGGCCTCGATCTGCTGACTCGCCTGCGCAGCCGCGGTGTCACCGTGCCGACGCTGGTGTTGTCCGCGCTGGGCAATCCGGCGGACCGCGTGGCCGGGCTGGACGCGGGCGCGGAGGACTACCTGGCCAAGCCCTTCGACATCGACGAACTGCTCGCCCGGTTGCGCGCCTTGCGGCGCAGGCACCTCGACACCGCGCGGACGCTGCCCGTGCCCGGTGGCTTGCTCGACCTCGACACCCGGCAGGCCACGATCGGGGACCAGGACCCGGTCCGGCTTTCCGAGCGGGAGTGCGCGCTGCTGGCGACGCTGGCCGGCCGTCCCTCGCGGGTGTTCACCCGCGAGGACCTGCAGAGCCTGGTCTTCGACGACGCCGGAACGGACGTGATCGAGACCTACGTGCACTACCTGCGGCGCAAGCTCGGCCGCGGGGTCGTGGACACGGTGCGCGGCCGGGGCTACCAGCTGGGGCGGCAGGCGTGACGCGCGTGCGCTCGGTGGACGAACGGCTCCTGCGCCGGACGGCGGCGCGGATCGGGGTCCAGACCGCGGTCGCGGTCGTGGTCACCGTGCTGGTGCTGTCCGGGATCGCGATCTTCATCGTGCTCCGCAGCCAGCAGCAGACCCAGAGCGACCTCATCGAAACCACGATCGCGCACGCCGACGACGTCAACGACCCGCCGGCCGGGATGTGGCTGGTCATGGACAAGGGCGGCCTCCAGCTGGTCAGCCCCGGCCTGCCGCGCGGGCTTCCGGTGCAGGACCAGCTGACGTCGACCGCGGCGGACCGCACGGCGCGCTCGGTCGACGTCGTCGAGTCCGGCCGGGAGTACCGCGTGCGGACCGAGCCCTCCGGGCCGGGCGGGGCGATCCAGGCGGTGCTGGACCTGGGGGCCGCGCACGCGGAGCGATCGCGGCTGCTCGACGCGTTCCTGGTGGTCGGCGGAGCGGGGCTGCTGCTCGCCGCGGGGATCGGGGTCTGGCTGGGCCGCCGGGCGATGGTGCCGATGGCTCGTGCGCTGGCGTTGCAGCGGCGGTTCGTCGCCGACGCCGGGCACGAGCTGCGCACGCCGCTGACGTTGATCAGCACGCGCGCGCAGTTGCTCCGGCGCGCGGTGCGGAGCCCGGCCGCCGGCGGCGCGACCCTGGAGTCCGATGTGGACGATCTGGTGCGGGACACCGGCCGGCTCGCGGAGATCCTGGACGACATGCTGATTTCGGTCGATCCGCGCGAATCCGCCGTGAGCGACCTGGTCGATCTGCCCGGCCTGGCCGCCGAGGTGGCCCAGCTGGCGGGACCGGCCGCCGCGGAGGGCGGCGTCGACATCGTCGTCGCCACCGAGCCGGCCGGGCCGGTCCGGGCTTCCGAAGCCGGGGTGCGCCGGGCGATCACCGCGCTGGTGGACAACGCGGTCCGGCACGCGGCTTCGCAGGTGCGGTTGACGACGAGTGCCGGTGGAGGCGAGCTGACGCTCGAGGTCGCCGATGACGGACCGGGTATCGATCCGGCGGTCCTGCCCACGTTGTTCGCCCGCTTCGCCACCGGGCCGGCCGACCACGCCCGCGGCGGTGCACGCCGCTACGGGCTCGGCCTCGCGCTGGTCAGCGAGATCGCCGCGCGGCACGGTGGCTCGGTGACGGCGGTCAACACCGAAGGAACGGGCGCCGCCTTCCGCCTGACCTTGCCCATCGCCGGGCCGGACGACCGGCCGGGCCCGGCTCCGCGGAGGTGGCGGCGCCGGCTCCCGTGAGGTGGCTCAGCCCGATCGGCTCCGGCTCGGGGCGGCGTGGTGCCCGTGGTGCAGGCCCCCGGAAACCCAGGCGCCGGAGGCGCCGAGCAGGACGGCGCCGGCGACCACGGCGACGACCATGCTCGCGAGCAGCACCACCGCCCGCGACGGGCGGCCGGGCACCCGCTGCCCGCCGTCCCGCGAAGAGGTCACGATGCGCATCGCCGGGACCAGCCGGGCGAGGACGTGCAGGCCGGTCACGACCGCCCAGGCCAGGAAGGTCGCCTGGTGGATGGACACGGCGTCGATGTCCTGCCCGACCACGCTGAACAGGACCGTGCGGCTCGACACCGGCCCGAGCGCGATCAGGGCCAGTCCGGAGCCGAGGACGGCGAGGGTGCCCACGACCACCAGCGGTCCCAGCAGCCGCAGCAGCATCGGCGGTGGCCCGGCCTGCCGGTAGGCCGGGCGCCGCGTGTAGTACCCGATGACGCGCCACCCGGTGGTCGCGGTCTTCAGCAGCGCGGGCGGGACGAGCAGGACCCCGATGACGATGTGCCAGCTGATCAACCCGTCCAGGTTCAGCAGCGTCACCAGTTCCGCCAGGAACAGGGCGAGCAGCAGTACTCCCGTCCACGCGGTCAGCCGGGCGTTGCCCGCCGGGCCGCCGCCGCGAGGCAGCACGGGGTCGGCCCGGCGCTGCTGCCCGGTCGCTTCGGCGAAGGTCTCCCCCGCCCACTCCTGCACGTTCACCGCGGGCCCTTTCGTCCGGTCGTCCTCGGCGCCACCGCCGGTCGAGGCCAGTGTCGTCGCCGGTCCTGGGGGATTCCTGGGAGGACGCGGTTCCCAGAAATCCCCCAGGACGCGCGGCGAGACTCACGTTCGACCACTGACGAAAGGGAGTCCGGGCATGAGCCGTTCCCACCGTGAACGCCGCGCGCTGCGCGAGCTGGGCCACCGGCGCGCGAGAGTGGTGGTCCGTTCGGCCGCCGTCGCGGGCACGGGCCTGGCCGTCGTGTTCGGAGTGGTCCTGGCCCAGCATCCGCCGGCCAAAGCCGCGCCTGCCGCCTCCCCCGCACCTGTGGCACCCCGCCCGGCGACCGGCGTACCGGCGGCCCCGCCGACCACCGCGGTGCCACCGTCGAGCGCACGCCCGGCGCCGGCGACCACCACGGCGCCCCGCGTCCCGCGCCACCGGACCCTGCAGCCGCCCCCGCAGCCCCCGGTCGTCACCACCACGGCCACGGGCAGCACCGGCGGATCGTGACCACCGCACCCGCGGTGGCCCGCTTCCGGGCTCTGGGCACGACCGCCGAGGTGGCGGTCACCGATCCGGCCCGGCTGCCCGCCGCCGAAGCCGCCGTGACCGCCGAACTGGCCGCCGTCGACGACGCCTGCAGCCGCTTCCGGGCCGACTCCGAGATTTCCCGGCTGCACGGCCGCCGGGGCACGGCCGCACCCGTCACGCCCCTGCTGGCCGAGGCCCTCGGCGTGGCCCTGCGCGCGGCGGAGCTGACCGGTGGCGCGGTCGATCCCACGGTCGGGGCCGCGCTCGAGGCACTCGGCTACGACGGCGACTTCGAGGGCCTCGACCGTGACCAGCCCGGACCGCTCACCCCGGCCGGGCCGGTCCCCGGATGGTGGCGGGTGCGGCTGGATCCGCTGCGCCGGGAGGTCGTCGTCCCGCACGGGATCCGGCTCGACCTGGGGGCCACCGCGAAGGCACTGGCGGCGGACCGCGCCGCCGAGCGGGCGGCGCGGTCCGCCGGCTGCGGGGTGCTGGTGGGGCTCGGCGGGGACATCGCCGTCGCCGGCCAGGTGCCCCCGCGAGGCTGGGGCATCAGGGTCGGCGACGACCACGCCAGGACCGATCCGGACCGGGACCCGGCGATCGCGATCCACGGCGGCGGGCTGGCCACCTCGAGCACGACCTGCCGGTTCTGGCGCCGTGGTGGCCGCCTCGTCCACCACATCGTCGATCCGCGGACCGGGTTGCCGGCCGCACCGGTGTGGCGGACCGTCAGCGTCGCCGCCGGCACCTGCACCGACGCCAACACGGCGGCCACCGCCGCCATCGTGCTGGGCGACACCGCCGCGGACTGGCTCACCGGGCACCGGCTGCCCGCCCGGCTGGTCAGCCGGGACGGCCGGGTGACGACGGTGGCCGGCTGGCCCGACGACGAGCGGGAGGACCGGCCACGATGAGCACCGCGCTCTGGTACGCGAGCAGGGGCACCGGCCTGGTCGCCCTCGTCCTGCTCACCGCGGTCGTCGTGCTGGGCGCGGCCAACGCCGCCCGGTTCGCGGCCCGCGGCTGGCCCCGGTTCGCCCTGGCCGAAGTGCACCGCGGTCTCTCGCTGCTGACCGTCGCGTTCCTGGCCGTGCACGTCTCGACGGCGATCATCGACCCCTACGCGGGGATCCGCTGGGTGAGCGTGCTCGTGCCGTTCAGCTCCGCGTACCAGGGCTTCTGGCTGGGCCTCGGGAGCATCGCCTTCGACCTGCTGCTCGCGCTGGTGGTGTCCAGCCTCCTCCGGCCGCGGATCAGCCTCCGGTGGTGGCGGCTGGTGCACTGGGCGGCCTACGTGTGCTGGCCGGTCGCGGTCGTGCACGGTTTCGGGATCGGCGGAGCGGACGCGCGGCTCGGCTGGGTACGGGTGCTGACCGCCGCGTGCGTGCTCGCGGTGCCCGCCGCGGTCGGCTGGCGCATCAGGAGCAGCCACGCCGACACGGAGGCCCGGCGCGACGGTGAGTTCCGGTGAGCAGCACGACGAACGCGCGTCGCACGCCGCTGTCCCCGCCACCCGCGGGTGACCGGCACCGGCTCCTCGCGGGCTGGGCGGCCACCCGGCGGCCGGCGGGTTTCGCCGAACACCGGGCCCGCTACGGACCGCCGCAGTCGGCGGACCGGATCGGCCGGCGATGGCTGCTCGCGGAAGTCGAGGCCGCCGGGCTGCTCGGCCGCGGCGGCGCGGGATTCCCGACCGCCCGCAAGCTCCGGGCGGTCGCGGCCGCACGACGTCCCTTCGTCATCGCGAACGGCTGCGAAGGCGAGCCGGTCAGCGACAAGGACCACGCGTTGCTGACCGTGGCCCCGCACCTGGTCTTCGACGGCGCCGAACTCGCCGCCCAGCTCGTCGGCGCCCGGGAAGTCGCGCTGTGCGTGCACCGGGGAGATCCGCTCGTCGAAACGCTGGAAGCCGCCTACGCCGAACGCCCGTCCTCGGAGGTCGGCCTCCGCGTGGTGGGCGTGCCGAAACGGTACGTCGCCAGCGAAGAGTCCGCGCTGGTGAACTTCGTCAACACCGGCGACGCCCGTCCGACGACCAAACCACCGCGCCCGTCCGAACGCGGCGTCGGCGGCCGGCCCACGCTGGTGGACAACGTCGAGACGCTCGCCCAGCTGGCCTTGATCGCCCGCTACGGGGCGGCCTGGTTCCGCGGCTGCGGGACGGACACCGCCGCGGGCACCACCCTGGTCACCGCCTGGGGCGCGGTCCGGGCGCCCGGTGTCCACGAAGTCGCCTTGGGAACCCCGATCGCCGGCGCGCTCGACTGCGCCGGCGGCCCGAGCGAAGCTGTCCAGGCCGTGCTGGTGGGCGGCTACGGCGGAGCGTGGCTGCGGTTCCCCGCGGCCGCCCGCGTGCCACTGGACCACGATGGCCTGCGTGCGGCCGGAGCCACCCTCGGGGTCGGCTCGCTGGTCGTCCTGCCCGCCGCCGCCTGCGGGATCGCCGAGACCGCCAGGGTGCTCCGCTACCTCGCCGGTGAGTCGGCCGCCCAGTGCGGCCCGTGCATGTTCGGCCTGCCCGCGATCGCCGAAGACTACGCGCAGCTCGTCCTCGGCGGCCGCACCGCCGCGGCTGCCCGGCAGCGGCTGCGGAGCAGGCTGCCGGACATCTCCGGGCGGGGCGCGTGCGCCCATCCCGATGGCGCCGTCCGGCTCGCGGTGAGCGGGCTGCGAGCCTTCGACGACGACCTCCGCGCGCACCTTTCCGGCCGGCCGTGCCCGTACGCGGCCTTCGCGCACCTGCCCGTGCCAGGGTTCGGGTACGAGCCGTGACCGGCCGGCTGCGGGGGTTTCCGTTCCGTCACGGCCCGCCGCAGCCGCGGTGGTACGCCACGGCGCGCTGCTGCGACGTGCCGGGCACCCTGATGGTGGCCGCCAGGGTTCCGTCGTCCGTGAGAGCCGCAGGCCGCGGAGCCGCGTTGAAGTCGGGATCGGCGGCGAGGGTGGCGGTCAGTTCCCCGCCGTCCCAGACGCGCAGTTCGTAGGTGCCGGGGTCGAACGTCCGGGTCACGCCGGCCATGGTCGTGCCGGAGTCGACGACCAGGGTGTCGGCGGCCTCGTCGAGCGTGTGCACGATGCGGCCGTCCAGATCCGCCTCGACGGCGATCGTCGTCAGCTCGGGGGTGACCACCGAAGCGGCGATCCGGCCGCCGTGGAAGGCCTCGAGGTAGACCGAACCGCCGGGGTACAGAGGCGGAAGCTGCCGGTAGCCGCCGTCGGCGGACCGGACGAACACCTCGCCCGAACGATCGCCGCCGTCGGTGTAGAGGAGAACGCGGCCCTGCTCGTCGATGTCGACCGGGTAGGTGTCGTAGAGGTGCTGGGGATCCGGGTCCAGGACCTCGGCGGTGCCGGGCCGCGCCGCCGCCCAAAGTACCGGGTGGACGGTGGCGAACTCGCCGTAGGCGACACCGACGACGTCTCCGGCGTTGTCGATGTGCGTGGCTTTGGCCGAACGGAACCCTTGCGGGACGGGCAGGTTCTCGTAGCGGCCGGCGCGGTGGACGACGGGCACGGCACTCCACCAGTCACCCGTGCCCCCGTCCCCCACGACATCCCCGGACGAGTTGATGTCGCGGACCTCGGACAGGCGGCGGGACGGCGTGTCGATGTCCTCCACCTGGTCGCCGTGCCACCGCACGGTCGGAGCCGCGGTGGCGCTGCGCGCTTCCCCGACGAACCAGCCACCCTCCGCCGCGGCGATGACGCTGCTGCTCGTGTACGGCGCCGGCAACGCCAGCGGCGTCATCGGCCACGTGCACTCCGCCGCCGGCGCCGCCGAAGGCGCCGACACCAGCCCCGCCACGACTGCGGCCACCACGCCCATGCGGGCTCCGACACCGAACACGACTCCCCCTCTTCCGTGCCCGCGCCGACGGGTGGAACCACCCGGGCGGGCCTGGATCTCCCCTCGGAGACCGTCACCCCCACGTCCGCGGGCGCCCGGCGGTTGACCCGCCGGCCGCCACGCCACCCGAACGGCCCAGGCCTTCCCGGCGCCCGGCTCGACGGTGGCCGGATCAGTACGGGGAGGTCCAGGCCGAGACCCAGTGGCGCAGGTGCCAGTCGTGGTCTTCACCGTAGGCACTGGACGTGATCGGGTCCTTGTCGTAGACCATCGCGGTGTAGCACGTCGTGGCGGTGTCGTCGGGGAGAGCGCACTTGTACTCCTTGCCGTCGGAATTCCGGTGGATCAGGGCGGAGCCGCCGGTGAATTCGAACGGGACGGGACCGTAGGCGTCGCTCAGCCGGGCCCACGCGGTGTGGCATTTGACGCTGTAGCGCAGCTCGACGTACGCGAGACTCCAGTCGTTCCCGGCGTGCAGGTGTGAGGTCGCCTTCGTCGTGGCGTCGTTCGCGCATCCGGCCGCGATCGGGTCCTTGCCGTCGTAGGCGTAGGTCGCGGCTTCGGCCGGGACGGCCGCCGTCAGCGGCAGCAGCCCGGCGGTCATCAAACCGATGGCGGCCCGGGTGATTCCCGTGCGTACGGTCACGTTTCCCTCGTTTCCCTGGGTGACTGAGCCCGCGCCGAAGGCCCCCGGCGCGTGCTGCCAGCGTGGCCGCCGCCCGCGGGGACGACCAGCGACAACCTCTACGGTTCGCCTGCACACTCGGCCGGGTTCTCCCCGGCTCGGGGAAAATAGGGCCGGAGCACGGCGGTCCAGGGACGAAAGACCCCTGGAGTGGGGCCGTTGCGCAGCCGCGCGGGCCGGTGCGCCGTCACTACGGTTTCGCCTTGTCGGGCGTCGGCACGGGGGTCGTGGCCGAGCCGATTCGAAGGGGCTGCGCCATGAAGACGGACCTCGCACGTGAGAAACCCCTGGTGCCTACGACGTTCCGGAGCACCGGCGTCGGGGTCGCCACACCGGTGACCACCACCGGCAGCTGAGCGAAAGCAATCTGGACTCCCTTCGGCAGCTTGCGGCCCGCGAGAGGACTTCCTCATGGTGCGTGACAAGACCATCGACGTGGTGGGACTGGTCAAGCGGTTCGGCTCGTTCGCGGCCGTCGACGGACTCGACCTGGCCGTCGGCCGCGGCGAGGTGCACGGCTTCCTCGGTCCCAACGGCGCCGGCAAGTCGACCACGATCAGGGTCCTGCTCGGCCTCTACCGGGCCACCGCGGGCCGGGTCCGCGTCCTGGGCCTGGATCCCGCCCTCCGTGCCGCCGAGGTCACCCGCAAGGTCTCCTACGTACCGGGTGAAGTGAACCTGTGGCCGAACCTCAGCGGGCAGGAGGTGCTCGACGCACTGGCCGGGCTGCGCGGCACCCGTGACGTCGCCGCCGAACGACGGCTCGCGGCCGAGTTCGCGCTGGACACGCGCCGGCTGGTCCGCACCTACTCCAAGGGCAACCGGCAGAAGGTGATCCTGGTGGCCGCGTTCGCCGCCCCCACCGAACTGCTCGTGCTGGACGAGCCGACCTCCGGTCTCGACCCCCTCATGGAAGAGCTCTTCCGGAGCTGCGTGCGGGAAGCGGCCGCCGCGGGCCGGACGGTCCTGCTCTCGAGCCACATCCTCGCCGAGGCCGAAGAGCTGTGCGAGTCCGTGACGATCATCAAGGACGGCAAGCTCGTCGAATCCGGGCGCCTCGCCGACATGCGCCACCTCGCCGCGTCCGAGGTCACCGCGAAGCTCTCGGACGACCAGGTGATCGCCGTCAAGGAAGGGCTGTCCCGCATCGGCCTGGCCGGCCAGGTCCCGATGGCGCACGACCTGCGGCTGAGTGTGCTCCGGGAGCAGGTCCCGGCCGTGCTCGGCCTGCTGGCCGAAGCCGCCGCGCAGGACATCACCTGCACGCCGGCGAAACTGGAGGACCTGTTCCTGCGCCACTACGAGGTCGCGGCGCGATGACGCTCGTGAAGCTGATGGTCCGCCGGCACCGGATGCTGCTCACTTCGTGGCTGCTGCTCATGATCGCGTTGAGCGGCGGAACCGTTTCGGCCTACCAGTCGACGTACCCGACGGAGGCTCAGCGCCGGCTCGCCGTCCAGCTGGCGCAGCACAACGCCGCGACCACCCTGCTGTACGGCAACCTGCCCGATCCGGGCACCCCGGCCCTGATGTTCGCCTGGGAGATCGGCGCCATCGCCACGATCCTGGCGGCGATCATGGGCGTGCTGGTCGCGATCGCCCTGACCCGCGCGGCAGAGGACGAGGGAACCCTCGAGCTCGTCCGCGGTTCCGGCGTCGCCCCGCCGGTTCCGCTGCGCAGCGCCCTCCTGGTGCTGGGCATGGTGGCCGCGGTCCTCGCCCTCGGCTGCGCGTTCGCCGTCGGCCTCTCGGCCGGCCACGTCGACGCCGTCACCTGGCCGGGCGCCGTCGCGTTCGGCTCGGTCGTGGGACTGACGTTCCTCCTGGCCGGGACACTCGCCGCCGTCCTCGCACAGGTGGCCCCCACCGCGACCGGCGCGCGCACCCTGGGATTCGCCGCCGTGGGCGTCGCGTTCGCGGTCCGCACCCTCGCCGACACCCGGCACGTGGGGTGGCTGAACTGGCTGACTCCACTGGGTTTGCGGGCCACGGTGCGGCCGTTCGCGCAGGAGCGCTGGTGGGTGTTCGCGACCGGCCTCTTCGCAGCCGCGGTGCTGGCGTGGCTCGCGCTCGTGCTGTCCGCCCGGCGTGAGTACGGCGCGGGCCTGATCACGCGTCGCGACATGCGTGGCACCCGGCTGAACATCCGGTCCGGCTTCGCACTGGCCGGCCGTCTCGCCCGCCGGCAGGTGCTCACCTGGACCGTCGCGGTGGCCTGCGTCGGGACACTGTTCTCGGCCATGGGTTCAGGAGTGGTGCGGCAGAGCGAGAACGGGGATCTCGGCGGCTTCCTCGGCTCGCAACTGGGCACGGGTGACCCGGTCGCGGCCTACTTCGCCTACTCCGGCACGGTCGTCGGCATGGTGGTGTCCTCGTTCGCCGTGCTCTCCGTCCTGACGAGCAGGCACGACGAGGCCCGTGGCCTGACCGACCACGTCCTCGCCACGGGAGCCCGTCGCTGGACGCCGCTCGCCGCGCAGGCAGCGGTGACGGCCGTCGGCAGCCTGCTCATCCTCACCGCCACCGGCACCCTCAGCGCACTCATCGCCCCGGCCGTCATCGACGGTTCCGACGTGGCGGTGCACGCCTTCACCTACGTGGTCGGCCAGTGGCCGGCGATGCTGGCGGTGACCGGGTGGGCGGCGCTGCTCGTCGGTCTCCGGCCGCGCGTGAGCTGGCCGGCCTGGATACCCCTCGTCGCGGGCGGAACGTTCGCTCTGCTCGGCGGCCTGCTCGGCATCCCCCAGCCCGTCCGGGACCTCGGTGTGTTCCAGCACGTTCCCGACGTCGTCTCGCCGGACCCGGACTTCCGCGGGCTCCTGGTGCTCATCGCCTTCGCCGGCGGTGCTTTCCTGCTCGGCGTCTTCGGGAGCAACCGCCGCGACCTCACCACCGGCTGAGTCCTCCCGGCGAGCATCGCGGCGTGACCAGGGGCCAAAGTCATCACCTTCGGGCCCTTCGGCATCCGGTGCGGCCCTCGGCCGGGCCGGGTCGATCCACGAGGACTTTCGGCCCTAGCGGCACCGGCCCGCCCCCGGCGAACCTGGCGCGCGCACGACTCGTACCGCCAGGAGGTCCCCAGTGCGCACCGTGACCCCCGTTCCCGTCGCTTTGCGAGCGAAGCGCAGGCAGGTGAAGGGTTCGGTCCTGCTGGGACTGTTCCGGACGACCGACCACAAGGTGATCGGGGTGATGTACCTGGTCACCACGTTCGCGTTCTTCCTGATCGGCGGCGCGATGGCCATGCTGATCCGCTCGGAGCTCGCCCGGCCCGGCCTGCAGTTCCTGTCGCAGGAACAGTACAACCAGCTGTTCACCATGCACGGCACGGTGATGCTGCTGCTCTACGCCACCCCGAGCGTGTTCGGGTTCGCGAACTTCGTGCTCCCGCTGCAGATCGGCTCACCCGACGTCGCGTTCCCGCGGCTGAACGCGTTCTCCTTCTGGCTGTTCCTCTTCGGCGGACTGCTCATGCTCGGCGGCTTCCTGACCCCCGGCGGCGCCGCCGACTTCGGCTGGTTCGCCTACACGCCGCTCTCGGACGTGATCCATTCGCCGGGCGTCGGCGCCAACCTGTGGATCGTCGGGGTCGCCGTCGGCGGGCTGGGCACGATCCTGGGCGCGGTCAACATGGTCACGACCGTGGTCTGCCTGCGCGCGCCGGGTATGACGATGTGGCGGATGCCGATCTTCACCTGGAACATCCTGGTCACCAGCATCCTGGTGCTGATCGTGTTCCCGATCCTCACCGCGGCCGGCTTCGGCCTGCTCGCCGACCGGCTGATCGGCGCGCACGTGTTCGACCCCGCCAACGGCGGCACCGTGCTGTGGCAGCACCTGTTCTGGTTCTTCGGCCACCCCGAGGTCTACATCCTCGCGCTGCCGTTCTTCGGGGTCGTGTCGGAGATCCTGCCGGTCTTCTCCCGCAAGCCGCTGTTCGGTTACCGGAGCCTGGTCTGGGCGACGCTGTCCATCGCCGCCCTGTCGGTCGCCGTGTGGGCGCACCACATGTACGCCACCGGTGCCGTGCTGCTGCCGTTCTTCTCCTTCATGACCTTCCTCGTCGCCGTCCCCACCGGCGTCAAGTTCTTCAACTGGATCGGCACCATGTGGAAGGGACAGCTGACGTTCGAATCCCCGATGCTGTTCTCCGTCGGATTCCTGGTCACCTTCCTCTTCGGCGGCCTGTCCGGCGTGCTGCTGGCCGCGCCGGCCCTGGACTTCCACGTGTCCGACACCTACTTCGTCGTCGCCCACTTCCACTACGTGCTCTACGGCACGATCGTGTTCGCCACCTTCGCCGGCATCTACTTCTGGTTCCCGAAGATCACCGGCCGGATGATGGACGAACGCCTCGCCCGCTGGCACTTCTGGACCACCTTCCTCGGCTTCCACACCACGTTCCTGGTCCAGCACTGGCTCGGCAACGAAGGCATGCCCCGCCGCTACGCCGACTACCTCGGCACCGACGGCTTCACCACCCTCAACACCATCTCCACGGTCGGGGCGTACCTGCTCGGCGCGTCGGTCCTGCCGTTCCTGTGGAACGTGGTCAAGAGCTACCGGTACGGCGAGATCGTCACCGTCGACGACCCGTGGGGTTACGGCAACTCCCTCGAATGGGCCACCACCTGCCCGCCACCACGGCACAACTTCACCGAGCTGCCCCGCATCCGCTCCGAACGGCCCGCGTTCGAACTGCACTACCCGCACATGGTGGAACGCATCCGCACCGAAAGCGACATCACCTTCACGGGCAAACCGAAACCACCCGTGGGGCAGTGACCCAGGACGCGGCAAACGGTTCCCGGCGGTCCGAAGTGGACACCGGCTACCGGTTCAGGCGGGCAGCCACCGTTTCGCTCGCGAGGCGTGTCACAGTGAGCAGCTCGGCCCGGGTGGCCCCGGCGCGGCTGAGCACCGCCAGCGACTGGTTGATCGCGAGCACGTAGGTCGCGAGATCGTCGAGCTCGCCCGCGCCGGCGCCGGCGCCGGCGCCGGCGCTCGCGAACGCGGCCACGAGCCTCGTCCGCTGCGCGTCGAGCAGGCGGCGGACGTGCGCGGCGGCGCCCGGGGTCAGCACCGGTGTCAGGAGCGCCGACTGGGCGATGAGGCAGCCGTCCGGGACGGCCGGGTCTTCGATCCTCGCCAGGGTCACGCCGAAGAAGGCGTCGATCGCCTGGACCGGGTCGTCCGCGTGGGCGGTGAGCGCTTCTTCGTAGCGTTCGCCGTAGGTCGCTGAGTAGTGGTCCAGAGCGCGGCGGAACAAGCCGTCCTTGTCCCCGAACGCGCCGTAGAGAGAACCGCGGCCGAGCCCGGTCGCCGCGGTGAGCAGGTCGAGCGAGGCGTCGGCGTACCCCTGGCCCCAGAACACGACCATGGCCTTGGCCACGACCTCGTCCACGTCGAACTGCTTGCGCCCGGACATGCCCTGCCTTTCGCCGTCGACCGTGACTGTGATCCTACCCTCTTCTTGGACCGATCAGTCAAACAATGATGGACCGATCATTCCAAGATAGCTATGGTCAGACGATGTCCACTCGCACCGACCGTCCGCCGTCCCCGTCGCGCCGCGCTTCGATCGGCTTCCGGGCCGTGGCGGCCGTGTACGTGCTGGCGATGCTGGGCGGCACCCTGCCGGTCCCGCTGTACGTGCTCTGGGCCCCGCGCATGGGCTTCGGTCCGTTCACGACGACCGCGATCTTCGCGATCTACGCGGTGGGGGTGGCGGTGGCCCTGCTGCTGTTCGCCCCGATGTCCGACCGGGCGGGCCGTCGGCCCCTGCTCCTGGTCTCCCTGGTCGCGCTCGCGGCCAGCACCGCCTGTTTCCTGGCGGCCCACGACGTCGCGATGCTCTTGCTCGCGCGTTTCCTCTACGGGATCGCCACCGGCGTGATCACCGCGACCGCGACGGCGGCTCTCGAGGAACTGGCCGGTCCTGGCCGGGCCCGGACGGCGTCGATGACGGCCAGCGGGGCGAACCTCGGCGGCCTGGCGCTCGGCACCGTCGTCGCCGGGGTGTTCGCCGAGTTCGCGCCCGACCCCACGCACCTGGTCTACTGGTGCTACCTCGGCACGCTCGTCCCGGCGACGGTCGCGATCGTGGCGACCCCGGAAACGGTCCGCGCACCCCGGAGCTTCGCCGTCGCGGTGCGCCGCCCGGCCATGCCGGCCGGCTCCGGGCCGCGCCGGCAGTTCCTTTCCGCGGCCGCCGCGGTGTTCGCCGCGTTCGCGGTCAACGGCCTGTTCTCCTCCCTTGTGCCAGGCTTCCTCCGCGACGGGATGCACGTCCGCAGTGCCGTGGCCGTGGGGGCCGAGGTCGGCCTGCTGTTCGCCGTGGCGCTGGCCGCCCAGCTCGTGCCACCGGCCAGGTGGCCGGCGTCCCACCCCCTCTTCGCCCCCGTCGCGCTCGTCGTGGGCGTGGCGGTGTTCGAGACCGGGCTCTGGACCCACTCGCTGCCGGCCTTCGTCACCGGCACGGTCTTCGCCGGTATCGGAGCGGGACTGGTGTTCCGGCAGGGGATCGCCGTCACGGCCGGCCTGGCAGTCCCGGGGCGGCGCGCCGACCTGTTCGCCTCCTACTTCCTGGCCGCTTACGCCGGGCTGATCGGCCCGACCCTCCTGCTCGGCCTGCTCGACCAGGTGCTCGACCAGAACATCGCGACGCTCCTGCTCGCCGCCGGCGTCGGCGGGATCGCGCTCGCGGCCGCCGGAACCCGAGGAAAGGAAGAATCATGACCGAGCTTGCCCACCAGGCGGCCGAACCCATGGGACCCGGCTCGGTGCGCGAAGCACCAGGGCTGCCCGAGGGGTTCTCGGACACCTTCCGCAGCCGGTGGGTGCGGGCGGGAACCCTGCGCCTGCACGCGGTCACCGGAGGAGACGGGCCGCCGCTGCTCCTGATCCCGGGCTGGCCGCAGACCTGGTACGCGTGGCGCCACCTGATGCCCACGCTGGCCCGGGACTTCACCGTCGTCGCCCCCGATCCGCGTGGCGTGGGGTTGTCGGCCAAGCCGCGGGAAGGCTACGACACCGGCACCCTGGCCGACGACATGGTGAAGCTGATGGACGCGCTCGGGCACCGGCGGTTCGCGGTGGCCGGGCACGACGTCGGCATGTGGACCGGGTACGCGATGGCCGCCGACCACCCCGCGCGGGTCGAGCGGCTGGCCGTCGCCGAAGCCGTCATCCCCGGGCTGACGCCCTCGCCGCCCCTGCACATGCCTCAGGAAGCGATGAACCGGCTGTGGCACTTCGGGTTCAACCGGCTCGGCGCGCTGAACGAGCACCTGGTCGAAGGGCGGGAACGCTTGTTCTTCGGCCATCAGTTCACCGCCAAAGCGGCCCGGCCGCTGCCGGAGCAGGCGATCGACCACTACGTCGACGTCCTGGCATCGGACCGGGAGGCGCTGCGGGCGAGTTTCGAGTTCTACCGGGCCCTCGACACGACGATCGCCCAGAACGGCCGGCGCCGGGAACACCGCCTCCGGATGCCCGTGCTGGCCGTCGCGGGCGAGCTCTCCACCGCAAACGTCGTCGCCGACACGATGGCCCTCGTCGCGGACGACCTCGTCTCGGTCGTGATTCCCGGCTGTGGCCACTTCCCCGCCGAGGAAGCCCCGGACGAGATGCTCGCCGCGCTGGCGGCATTCCTGGCCGGGTACCGCTGAGGCCCGGGGCCCGCGCAGGACGGCGAGCGTGCTGCGCGGGGCTCCGGAATCGTCCCGTTCGCCCACGCCGTGCGCGGGCAGGGCGTGCTTCACCGCGGCGACGAACCGCGCAGCTCCGACGCCGGTGCGGCTCGGTTGATCCAGCCGTAGGCCGCGGCGGTCTGTGCGTCGAACAGATCGGCGGCCAGGACGATCTCCAGGGCGCGGTTCCGCCCGACCCGCTCGCGCAGGTACTGCGTGCCGCCGCCACCCGGGACGATGCCCATGAGCGACTCGATCTGACCGAGCCCGGCCGCCTGTTCGGTCACCTCTACGCCTGGACCGTCGACCACAGCGCCCAGATCCACCGAGCCCAGCAGGCCTACGACCACAGCGCAGGCCGCGGCTCTCCCTCGTGAGCCCGGCGCGGTCGCCGGGAATCTTCTCCGGCTTTCTCGTCGGCGCGTGTCGAGAACGAGCGGCCGGCTCCGACTCAAGGGCACCGGCGGCCGCAAGGAGGCCGCCACGACGAGTGGAGCACGCACGATGACCCAGGTGACCGCCCAGATGTCGATGTCCCTCGACGGCTTCTACACCGGACCGCGGGACCCGCGGACCCCCCAGGACATGAGCGGCTGGATGCGGGGCCCCGAAGCGCCCGGCTTCTTCCGGGTCACCCGCTGGGCCGTCGACGCCGCGGCCTGGCGCGAGCGGCAGGGCTTCGCCGGCGGAGAGCGGTCGGTGGACTCGGAGATCGTCGAGGAGACGTTCGCGGCCGCCGGCGCCTACGTCATGGGCCGGCGCATGTTCGACGCCGGCGAGGTCCCCTGGGGCGAGGAGCCGCCGTTCCGCGCCCCGGTGTTCGTCGTCACCCACCGCCCCCGGGCCGTGCTCGAACGCCGGGGCGGCACCTCCTTCACCTTCGTCACCGAAGGACCCGAGCGGGCCGTCGAGCTGGCCCGGGACGCCGCCGGCGGCAAGAACGTGGCGGTGGCCGGCGGCGGGGAGCTCCTGCGCCAGGTGCTGGCCGCCGGGCTGCTCGACCAGCTCGAGGTGCACATCGCCCCGGTGCTGCTCGGCGAGGGCCAGCGCCTGTTCGGCCCCGGCCTCGGTCTCGGCGCGGATGACGGCATCGAACTGGTCCCGGACCGGGTCGTCGACGCGCCCGGGGTCACCCACCTCCGCTACCGCGTCGCCGGGCGGTCGAAACTGGTGCTGGACGACCGCGGTGCCGGCGGCGACCTGGTCGCCCCGGCCCAGCCGGAGCAGAGGAGCGCGCTGTGAAGTACATGCTGCTGATCTACGGCAACGAGGAAGCCTTCACCTCGATAGGTGCGGAGACCCTCGCCGAGCTGATCCGCGAGACCGACGCCCTCAACCAGGAGCTGTTCGAGTCGGGTGAGCTGGTCGGCGCCTATGGCGTGGCCGACCAGGTCAACGCCAAGATGGTCCGGGTCACCGGCGGGACGCCGGCGGTGACCGACGGCCCCTACGCCGAGGCCAAGGAGTACCTGGGCAGCTTCACGATCGTCGACTGCGACAGCCTGGAGCGGGCCCTGGAGATCGCGGCTCGCAACCCGTCGTCGCGCTACTGGGGGGTCGAGGTGCGGCCCCTCATGCACGAGGCCAACGTCGGGCCGTGACCGACTGGCAGGCCGTCCGGCGGCTGGTCCCGGAGGTGCTCGGGGCGCTGGTGCGCCGCCACGGCCGGTTCGACGCCTGCGAGGACGCCGTCCAGGAGGCGCTGGTGGCGGCCACGGCCCAGTGGCCGGTGGAGGGGTGGCCGGAGAACCCCCGGGCGTGGTTGGTGACGGTGGCGACGCGCCGCCTCGCCGACCAGGTGCGCAGCGACGCCGCGCGCCGCCGGCGGGAGGAGGCCGACGCCCTCCGCACTCCGCCCGCCGGCGGCGAGGTGCAGGCCGACGACGACACCCTGACGCTGCTGTTCCTGTGCTGCCACCCCGCCCTGACTCCCCCGTCGCAGGTCGCGCTGACCCTGCGGGCCGTCGGCGGCCTGTCGACCGCCGAGATCGCCCGGGCCTTCCTCGTGCCCGAGGCGACCATGGCGCAGCGCATCAGCCGGGCGAAGCACCGGATCAAGGCGGCCGGCGCCGGCTTCGCCCTGCCGCCGCCGGCCGAGCAGGCGGAGCGGCTCGGCGTCGTGCTCCAGGTGGTCTACCTCGTCTTCAACGAGGGCTACACGGCCACGGCGGGGGCGAACCTGGTGCGGGCCGAGCTGACGGCCGAGGCCATCCGGCTGGCCCGCGAGCTGCACCGGCTGGTCCCCGGCGACGGCGAGGTGGCCGGGCTCCTGGCCCTGCTGCTGCTGACCGACGCGCGCCGTCCGGCCCGCACGGCCCCGGACGGGTCGCTGGTGCCGCTGAGCGAACAGGACCGCACCCTCTGGAACGCCGAGGCCATCGCCGAGGGCGTGGCCCTCGTGACCGACACCTTGGCGCGGGGCCCGATCGGCCCGTACCAGCTGCAGGCCGCCATCGCCGCCGTCCACGACGAGGCGCCCATCGCCGGCGTCACCGACTGGCCGCAGATCCTGGCTCTCTACACGGTTCTGGAGCGCGTGGCCCCGAACCCAACCGTGACGCTCAACCGGGCGGTGGCGGTGGCCATGGTGCGAGGCCCCGCGGCCGGGCTGGCCCTGCTCGACGCCGTCTCGGCCGACGAGCGCGTCTGCGCCTCCCACCACCTGGTGTCCGTGCGGGCCCACCTGCTGGAGATGGCCGGCGACCACGGCGCGGCGCGCGCCGGCTACCGGGAGGCGGCCCGGCGCACCACCAGCGAACCCGAGAGGCGCCACCTCCTGGCCCGCGCCGCGCGCCTGGGGTGAACCGCCCGCGACACGGCTCGTGCGCTCCGCCTAAGCCCGCCCGCCGTCCCCGCGGCCGCGCGAGGTCCGGGTGTGCCTGGTGTCGACGTTGCCGGTCATGGTCCGGAGGGTCTCGGGCAGTGCCGCCACGGTTCGGTCGGGCAGGCCGGCGACGGTTTCCTCCGCCAGCTCGCACCACAGCCGCTTGACCTGGCCGGCGAGTGCCCGGCCCTGGTCGGTGAGTTCGACGACGCTCGCGCGTTTGTCGGACGGTGCCGGCCCGCGTCGGAGGTGGCCGGAGGCCTCGAGCTTGCGAACCATGAGCGTGACACTCGGCGGCTCGCACCCGAGCGCGTCGCTGAGCTGCGCCTGGATCCTCGGGCCGGTCCGGGCGAGCTCGAGCAGGAGCGCCTCCTGACCGGGGTGCAGGCCGAGCGGGGCCAGCAGGGCGGCGGCCCTGGCGCGGTGCCGCAGGCTCAGGAGACGGATCGCCTGGTTGAGGGCGTCGGCTTGCTCGAACTCCACGGGCGCTCCTTGACAAAGATAGTTACGCGCATAATGTTATCCGCATAACTAATCCTACACCGGCACCGGGGGACCCGTCATGTCCGCGAAGATCACCGTCGTCTACTACAGCGCGACAGGCACCGTGCACGCGCTCGCCCAAGCCGTCGCCGAAGGCGCCGCCTCGGCCGGGGCCGACGTCCGGCTGCGGCGCGTCGCCGAACTGGCACCCGACAACGCGATCGACCAGAACCCGCAGTGGCGGCAGCACCTCGACGCCACCTCGTCGATCACCGAGGCCTCGCTCGAGGACCTCGCGTGGGCCGACGCGTTCGCGTTCGGGACCCCCACCCGGTTCGGCGCGCCGGCTGCGCAGCTCAAGCAGTTCATCGACCAGGCAGGCGGGCTGTGGCGGGAAGGGATCCTGGCCGACAAACCGGTCACGGCCTTCACCTCGGCGTTCAACCGCCACGGCGGCAACGAGGCCACGATCCTGTCGCTGGGCAACGTCTTCTACCACTGGGGAGCCCTGATCGTCCCGCCCGGCTTCACCGATCCGGCCGTCTCCGCCGCCGGCGGGAATCCCTACGGCACGTCGTCGGTGTCCGGCCCGGCCGGGGCCGGCCCGGACGCCGCGACCCTGGACGCGGCCCGGTACCAGGGCCGCCGGCTGGCCACGATCACGCTGCGGCTGCTGGGAAGCGACCACGTCACCGCCGCACCGGCACGGACCGCGTGAGCGCGGGCCCGGAAAGGAGGAAATCATGACGAGCACCGCAACGCGGCGGCCCCCGGCGCACGCCCGCCCCGCCTGGCTGGTCCTGGCCCTGGTGTGTGCCTGCCAGTTCATGGTGATCCTGGACGCGTCCATCGTGAACGTCGCCCTGCCCTCGGTCCGCCGGGATCTCGGCTTCACGCCGACCGGACTGGCCTGGGTCGTGAACGGCTACCTGCTCACCTTCGCCGGGTTCATGCTGCTCGGCGGCCGCGCCGCCGACGTGTTCGGCCACCGCCGGCTGCTGACCGCCGGACTCTTCGTGTTCTCCGCCGCCAGCCTGGCGGCCGGGCTGGCGACCACGCCGGAGGTCCTGGTGACCTCCCGCGTCGTACAGGGGATGGGAGCCGCCGCGCTCGCCCCGGCGACGCTGGCCGTGATCACCACCGGCTTCACCGAAGCGCGCGCACGCGCCCGGGCCTTCGGCGCCTGGTCCGCCGCCGGTGGCGTGGGCGGGATGGCCGGCGCGGTCGCCGGCGGCGCCATCACCACGGGCCTGTCCTGGCGGTGGGTCTTCCTGCTCAACGTGCCGATCGGCGCGGCCCTGATCGCGGTGGCCGCGCTGTCGCTGACCGGCACGCGGACCGGCCGGCGGGAACCGCTCGACCTCACCGGCGCGATCACCGGAACGGCGGGACTGGCCGCGCTGATCTACGGGGTCATGCAGAGCGCCGAGCACGGCTGGACGTCTCCGCGGGTCGTCGCACCGGTCGTGGCGGGCCTGCTCCTGCTCGTCGTCTTCACCGTCGTGGAGGCGCGGTTCGCCGGCCGGCCGATGACGCCGTTGCGGCTGTTCGGCATCCGCGGGGTGGCTGTCGGCAACGCCATGCTGCTGCTGTTCGGCGGGATCGCCATCGCGATGTGGTACTTCACTTCGCTGCTCCTGCAGAACGTCCTCGGTTTCAGCGCGCTTCAAGCCGGGCTCGGCCAGACACCGGCGGCGGTGACGTTCGTGGTGATCGCGCGACTGGCCGCCGCGCTGCTGCCGCGCACCGGCGTGCGCCCGCTGGTGCTGGCCGGCTGTGCCTGCTTCGTGGCCGGTTTCGGCTGGCTCGCCCAGGCGCACGCCGGCAGCGGCTACGCCGTCGGCGTGCTCGGGCCGACGCTGCTCGTCGCGATCGGCATCGGGCTGACCTTCCCCACTCTCATGGCCGCGGCGACCGCCGGTGTCCCCGAAGCCGACGCGGGAACGGTCGGCGGCCTGGCCACCACCGCCAGCCAGGTGGGTGGGTCGATCGGCTTGGCGGTGCTCGCGACGATCGCCGCCACCGGAGCCGCGGGCGAGAACTCCCTCGCCGCCGGCTACGACCTGGTGTTCCTGGTGGCGGCCGGGCTCGGCCTGGCCATCGCGGCCGTCACCGTGCTGCTGCCGCGACACCGGCGCGGCTGAAGGAGACGTTCCCGCGCTACCGGAGGGACACCCCCGGGCCCAGCGGAATGCCGAGGCCGTACCAGATCGCGAACAGCGCCGACCAGGCGATCAGGAAGACGACCGCGATCGGGACGGTGAACGACATCAGGGTCCCGATCCCCGCGTTCTTCCGGTACTGCTGCACGAATCCCAGTGCCAGCACGAAATACGGGCTCATCGGGGTCACCGCGTTGGTGACCGAGTCGCCGATCATGAACGCGCCCATCGCCGCTTCCGGGCGCACCTGCAGGTACATCATCATCGGCACCACGATCGGCGCGAGGATCGCCCACATCGCCGACCCGCTGGTCACGAGCATGTTCAGCAGGGCGACGGCCAGCACGGTGGCGAGCAGCACGACCAGGTGCGGCGCGTTCAGCGAGCGCAGGAGGTCCGCACCCCCGACCGCCACCACCGACCCGATGCCGGTCCACGTGAAGTAGGCGAGGAACTGTGAGACGGCGAAGAAGAGCACGATCACCGGGGCGATCTTGGCCACTCCCCCGGCCATGATCGCCGGGACGGCCGACAGCGAAGGGATGGTCCCGGTCACCCGGCCGTAACCGAAGCCCAGGATCGCGAACAGCAGGGCGATGAACACGCTGATGTTCACCACGACCGCCGACTGCACGAGGCTGCCGCCGGCCCCCAGCAGCGGCGAGCCCGGCACCACCAGCAGCACGGCGACCACGGCCACGAACAGCTCCAAAACCCCGGCGGTCAGCTTCATCGCCCGGCGTTCCACGGCGGTGAGCCGGATGGCCGGGCCGTCGGCAGCCGGGTCGCCGTCCTCCTCGGAGGGCGCGTATTCGGGCCGCTTGGCCAGGACCAGCTCGACCACCAGCGTGATGATCCCCGCCAGGAACACCGACGACACCGCGGAGAAGAAGTACGTCGCGACGGGCGTCACCACGTAGCCCGGGTCGACGGTCTTCGCCGCCGCGGCGGTCAGCGACGACCGGATGGCGTCGGACGGGGTGACCAGCGGGCTGGCGTTGAACCCCGCCGACACCGCGACGTAGGCGACCATCACCCCGAGCACGGGACTGCGGCCGGCCGCGCGGAAAGCGAGCGCCCCCAAACGGGATCATCACGAGATACGCCGAATCGCTCATGACGTGCGCGATCATCCCGCTGACCGCGATCGCGAACGTCACCCAGCGCCCGGGGAGGCGGACGACGGTGATCCGGAGGAGAGCCTCGAGCAGCCCGCTCTTCTCGGCGACGCTCACCCCGAGCAGCATGACGAGGATGACCGCCAGCGGCGGGAACTTCGCGAGGTTGTCCAATGCGGACTTCGCCGCGAAGCCGATCCCGTCGAGCGAAAGGAGATTCTTGACCTCGACGACTTCGCCGGTCTTCGGCAGCGTGACGTGGACGCCGAGCAGCGCCAGGACGAGGCTGGTGACCGCCAGCACCGCGGCCAGGATCCAGAAGAGCCAGAACGGGTGCGGGAGCTTGTTCCCCGCGCGCTCGATCGCGCCGATGACGCGGAAGAGGGTGGTCATCCGGGTCCGGGGACCCGTGGTGCGTGGGTGCGTTTCCGTCATCCCGATCGGCCTTCCGTGGTGGGGACTGTCGGTTACTGCTCACCCAGCCGGGTGGCCTGCTGGGTCACCTCGAAGTCCGCGCGCCGCCGTCCGGCGAACCGGGTGGGGCGGAACGGGTCGAGGAGTTCCTGGCCCCGGCCGGTCACGACCTCGGCCGCGGCCAGGCGTCCCAGGAGCGGCCCCAGGGTGATGCCGCTGTGCGAGACGAGGCAGTAGACGCGCGGCGAGCCGAAGCCGGCGATCGTGTGGCCGTCCGCGGGCAGGGAGCGGAACCCGACGCGCAGGTCGATTTCCGGGGTGGGCGCCGGTTCGGGCAGCAGAGCCGAGAGGCGCCGGGCGATCGTGCGCGCGAGCGGCCCGTCCGGGGCCGGCGGGTCGGCGGGATCGACCGCGGCGTTCAGGTCGAGCGCCTGCACGACGGTGTGCCCGCCGGCCGCGGGGCGCAGGTTGAGCGTCGGCGAGTGGACCACGCAGCGCAGGTCGATCCCGGGCGCCCGCACGTAGCCGAGCAACCCGACCGCCGGTGATCCCCGCTCGATGCCGGCCAGCATGGGCAGGTCGATCCCGGCGCCCGCGGCGAGCCGCTCGCTCCAGCGGCCAGTCGCCAGGACGACCCGGTCGGCCCGGTGGACCTCGCCGCCGGCCAGCGTGACGGACACCCCGCCGGGACCGTCGTCGACGGCGGCGACCTCGCCGATCGCGCACGTCGCACCGTGCCGCCCGGCGTCCGCGAGGAGGTTTCCCAGCAGCCGGTCCGGCAGGACGTACCCCTCACCGGGGAAGTGCGCGAACGACACCGCGTTCGCCGGGATCCGGAGGGCGCCGGTGATCGGCGTCGCTTCGTCGCGCCCGATCCAGCGCACCGGATACCCGAGGGCCAGCAACCGGTCGACGTTGTCGGCGAGCCACGGCGCGCTCGCGGAGTTCGCCCAGTGCAGGGCTCCGCTGGGGAAGTACGACGGCGCGCCGGGCAGCCGGCGGGCGAGGTCCGCGTGCTCGGTCATCCCCGCGACGTTCAGCCGGTGGTAGGCCGGGTCGAGCTTGCGGTTCGCGTTGGTCCACGCGAACGTCGTCGACGTGGTCCCGGTGCCGGGCCCCCGCCGGTCCAGCAGCAGCACTTCCGCGCCGGCGACCGCGAGCGCCCGGGCGACCGCGGTCCCCAGCACGCCCGCCCCGACCACGATGACCTTCATCTCCGACCTTCCCTTCCGAAGTGGACGGTGCTCACACGGCCGAGGCGGGCAGCTCGACGAAGAACTCCGCGGTGCCCGGGCGGACGAGCGCCGTGACCACTTCGACGACGGTCCCGTCGGTGACGCGCAGCTCCCGGCGCCGCCGCAGGGTCGCCGTGCCCGGTGCGCTGTCCAGCAACTCCGCGTCGCGCTCGTCGAGGCTCACCGGGTCGAGGTAGAGCCGGATCGTGTCGACCGGCACTCCCCTGCCCCGCAGGTAGGCCAGGCTCACGAGGTGCTCGAGGTCTTCGTCCAGCAGGTCGGAAGCCACCGAGAAGAGCACGACGTGGCGCTCGACCGACTGCGGCCGTTCGCGCAGGTCCAGCTTCCGGCGGACCAGTTCCACCACCGCGGTGCCGGGCTCCGCGCCGGGAAGCGCGAGAACGGCGTCACCGGCCGTGGTGATCCGCGCGGACACGACTTCGTGGCGGCCGGGAGCGCCCTTCTCGGCGGTCCCGGGCACGACGAAGTTGAGCAGGTTGACCTGCCGCACGCCGTCCGCGACGAACGTGCCGTGCCGTCGCCGGCGGACGGCCAGGCCCGCTTTCGCCAGGTCGTTGAGCACGCGCTGCGCGGTGGCCCGGCTGACGCCGTACTGCTCGCACAGGTCCTTCTCGGTCGGCAGCCGCGCTCCCGCGGGCAGCGCCCCGGAGTGGATCTGCTCTTCGATCACCCGTTTGATCTGCAGGTGCAGGGCCTCGGACATGATTTGAACGTACAATTGAGCAAATGTCCGGTCAAGTGTCGATCCGGTCGCGGTCTCCGGACACGTCGGTTCGTCGTCTCAAGGTCATGACCGTCGACCCTGCAGCCGCATGGCCCGCTGATCGGCTCGCGGCTCCGGCTGGTCACCTGGAACGTCCGGGGCCGGTTCGGGCCGTGGGAACGGCGCCAGGGCGGCATCTCCGCGGTCCCGGCCGACCGCGATCAAGCGCGGGAACTCGCTGCCGCGGCGGGGTTTCCCCATCACCGGCCCGCCGGCTTGGACGCCGTGATCCGCTTGGTCGTCGGCGTGCCGACCTGGCACGACGTCGTGTCGGACGCGCCTGACATCAAGGCGATGCGAGCTGCCGGCGTCACTGAGCGGGTGCCTGACCGAACTGTCGCCCGACTACGTGCTGCTCAACGAAAACGGCAACGAATACGACCCCCAGTGACCGCCGCAGCTACCGTCAGCGGTGGAAGCGTGTCGTCTTCTCCAACGGCTCGCGGCCGACGGCGACGGAGTTGATCGCCGCCGTCGGGTCGGCGTAGCCGAACGCGATACCGAACAGCAGCTTCCCGCCGGTGACGCCGAGCGTCTCGCGCACCGTGTCGGCGTAGAAGCTCAGCAACGTCTGAGGGCAACTGGCCACCCCGTAGGCCGCCATGGCCAGCAACAGTGTCTGCGCGTACATGCCGACGTCCGCGGTCAGCCGCGCGTCGCCGGATTCCGGCGCGTACAGCAGGGCGACGTGGGGCGCGTCGTAGAGCACGGCACCGAACTCCGCGCGCCGTCGTTGGTGCACCGGCGAGTAAATGCCGTCGCTGTACGGGAAATCGACGGTCTGCCGGCCCGCCCGGCCCGCGGCCACGAGCGCTTCGGCGAAGTTGTCCCGCGCGGCTCCGCTGACCACCTCGACCTGCCAGGGCTGCGCATTGGAGTTCGACGGCGCAGCGCCGGCCAGGCGGAACACGGCCTCGATCGTCTCGTCCGGAACAGGGTCGGGCAGGAACGCCCGGGTCGCGCGCCGATCCCGGATGAGCCGCTCCACCAGGCTCGTCACCGTCGCCACACTTCCTCCTTAGATACACGATTACGTTTACCTGGGTGACCGTGGCGAACCTCCCGCGCTATGTAAACGCTGACGTATAGCTGGTGGCATGAACGACGAACCGGCACGCCGAGCAGGCCGGGGCGGCCGGGAACGCGTGGTGACCGCCGCGATCAGCCTGTTCGCGGCGCGCGGCATCACCGCGACCACGATGGAAGACATCGCCGCCCATGCCCCGGTGTCCAAGCGGACCCTGTACGCCCACTTCCCCACCAAGGAGGACCTCGTCCTGGCCCAGCTGGACCACCTCCTGCGGTCCGGCTACTCGCTGCTCGAAACCCTCAGGCGCGACGACCTGCCCCCGCGCGACCGGCTCCTCGCGATGTTCGCGGTGCAACCATGGCCGGACGGAACCGTCCGGGGCTGCCCGTTCATCCACGCCGCGGTCGAGCACCCCGACCCCGCCGACCGCGTGCACGCCTTCGCGCGCGAGCAGAAACTCCTCGTGCTCGCCCTGGTGACCGGCCTGCTGGACGAACTCGGCATCGACGAGCCGGAACCGCTGGCCGAGCAGCTCGTCACCCTCTCCGACGGCGCCGCGAGCCGCGCGATGGTGCTCAACGACCCCGACTACGGCCGTCACGCCCGCAAGGCCGTCGAGACCCTGCTCGACCACGCGCCACGTCGCCCCGGCAAGTAGACCGCACTCCGGGGCTACCCGGCGGTGACAGGCAGGCCTTCCCGGCGCACAGTCTCAAGTGGCCGCCGACCGTGCGGTCGCTGATCATCCCCAGCGTCATGACCTCGGTCAGTTGCTGGAGACCGCCGCACGCGACGGCGAACGCATCCCGTGGACCCTGCATTTCCACCGAGACCGACGACAGCGGCCTGGGGTCGGCATCGCGATCGTCAACGCACCGCCGGGCCGGAGCCTTCGCACTCGATGAGGAGTTCAGCTGACCTCGTTGCGGACGGCCGTGTCGAGATCGGTGGCGGTCAGGCGGAAGGTGCCGGCCGTCTCCGTCGCGTCCATGTGGAACGGCGCGTACCACTGGTAGTCCATCTCGGCCATCTCGCGGGCGATCGGCACGACCAGTCCGGCCGCGCGCATCACGAAGCGCGGCAGCTGGATCAGTTTGATCGGTGGTCGGCCCGCTGCGGCGGCGTAGCGCCCAGCAAGCTCGCGGATGGTGACGGCCGGCGGGGACGGCACGTGCCAGGCCCGGCCCCACGCCCGTTCTTCCGACGCCAGCGTGACGAGCGCCTGTGCCATGTCGGTGTTGACGGTGAAGGTGTGTGGCATGTCCAGGTGACCGGTGATCCAGGCCGCCTTCCCTTTCGTCAGGGCCGGCTCGATGAGCAGGGAGTAGATGCCGTTGGCGCCCTTGCCGATGTAGTCGGAGCCGCGGACCTCGACCGTGCGGATGCCCGCGGCGAGGGCCTGTTCCCACATCCGTCTGCGCAGGCGGCCCTTGTGCCCGACGGCGGCCATGGGGGTGTGTTCGTTCATCCGGCCACCGGGCTGCGGGCCGTAGGCGTACAGGCTGCCGGTCAGGGCGAGGACGGCGTCGTTCGCCTCGGCGGCGGCGATGGCCGCCGTTTGCAGGGGCGGTAGCAGGCGTTCCCATTCCGTGTACGAGGGCGGATTGGCGCAGTGGTAGATCACTTCGGCACCGCGGGACAGCTCGGTCAGGCCGGCCGGGTCGGATGCGTCCGCGGCGACCCGGTCGATCAGCGGGTGTTCGGGGCCGGAGCCGCTGCGGGTGACGATCCGGACGCTCTGGCCGCGCTCGGCGAGCAGACGAGCGACGGTGCTGCCGATGGAACCGGCGCCGATGACGACGTGTGTGACCATGACGGTTCTCTCCGTTCCGGAGTCTCGGTCAGTCGTCCACGCCGGAGCCGGCGTAGCTGGGCACGTCGGCGAGCATGCCGGCGATCCGCGGGTTGAGCTCGTTGCGGCGTCGGTGCAGCTCCTGGATCTTGCCGTTCAGGCCCGGGTCCTCGTCGTCACTGACGTCGAAGATCTCCAGCCGTTCAACGAGGTTCAGCCCCAGGTGGTCGGTTTGATAGGTGGTCGGGTGCGTCAGGTAGGCGAAAAGCCCGTCGAGGTCCTCCACGACGAACACCGAGCTGTACGTGTAGTCACCACCGTGGTCGCGGCCGACGATGAACGACTTGACGGCCGGGTTCGACCGGCCCTGGTTGCGCCAGCCCTCCAGCGCCGCCTCGATCTGTTCGGGCGTCGCGGTGGCCTTCATCGTGACGCGGCTGACGTGATGGATCATGATCCACTCCAGACTTCTAACGTTGTTAGAATTTCTAACGTCGTTAACTCTGGCGCACGCCGTCAGCGCAGTCAAGGGCGGCGGTTAGTGTTCGAAGACACCATCGAAGCGAAGTGACGGACCATGTCGATCAGCACGAGACGGGCCCGCGAACGGGCGAACACCCAGGAGCGGATCATCGACGCCGCGCTGCACGTCCTCGAGACCGAGGGCCCTGCGGCTCTGACGATCCGGCGCATCGCCAACGACGTCGAATATTCCGCACCCGTCGTCTACCAGCACTTCGCCAACAAGGACGCGCTCGTCCTGGAACTGGTCGCGCACGGCCACCGCCTGATGCTGACCGGGTTCCTCCAAGCCTCACAGGAGGCCGACGTGGACCTGCGCATGAGGCGCATCGCGTCGGAGTACGTGCGGTTCGCCGGCGAGCACCCCCACCTCTACCAGGTCATGAACGGCCCCGGGGTCGACGCGGACGAACGCCGGCGCGTCGCGGAACCGGCCATCGACTCCCTCAAGGAGTTGCTCACCACCTGGTCGGCCGCACACGACGTGGTCCTGGCCGATCTCGAGGAGGCCTGCGAGATCCTCTGGGGCACGCTGTACGGCATCGCGTCGCTCGGTCACCTCAGCAACATCGGCAACGATCGCGCCCGCCGCCTCGCAGAACAGGCTCTCCACGCGATTCTTCTCGGCTGGCGAACCGAGGCGTCGGCCGACGAACGGGCGGCCGAGCAGCCGGCGCCATGACCACGGACCGCGCGGGTCACGATCCTCACGCCACGCCACTAGCCGGTCGTGAGCGGCACTACGTCCCCACAACGGAGTGGGACCGACCGGGGCAGTCGGCGAAGCCAAAGAAGCAATCAACGCCCACGCAACTCGTCGGTGGCGAGATTGGTCACCACTCCGGCTCCTGCCGCGGTGACCACCGAACCCAGTCCGTGCCACCACCGCACTCCGCGCAACCGACTCATACACCGCCTGTCGCCGAGTGGACCTTCCGCGTAACACGCCCGGATCCGCGACCACCGCCACCACCACGGTCGACGCGTCTCATAGCTCGTCGCAGATCGTTGACCCGGTAATCGATCTTCCTGGCCAACACCAGCATCATCGCCCCGACCCGGCTTGCCGGCAACCACGCGACACCACACGCATCGGCCGAACGCAAATCCACGCAACGCGGCTCGATCAGTAGCGCACTGTCGTGCCGAAGAGAGTGAGTCCCGGTGTCGGGTCACCGGGAATCACTCGGCCGCTGGTGTCAGCGGTTCATCAGAGCGAAGATGCCCCAGCCGAGGTATTCGCGTTGGTATCGGACGTGGCGTACCGGAGCGGCAGTGAGTTCCGCGCGCATCTGCCCGGCCAGCTCGTCGACGGGATGTGCGTCCAGCCAGCGGCGGGTGTTGAGCCACTGAGCCGCGACGTAGCGGTCCCAGCTGTCCTGGTCGGCCAAGACCATCTCCACGACGTCACAACCCAGCTCCCCGAACTGTTCCAGCAATTCCGGGAGGACGCGGAAGTCGTCTTCACTGGTGGCGTGACAGCCCTCGACGGTGGCCTGGTCCGGGGGTTCCCTACGCCAGTACGGTTCGCCGATCAGCATCATGCCGCCGGGGCGCAGGCTGCGTCGGAGCAGGTCCACGGTGCCGGCAACGCCACCTCCGATCCAGCTCGCACCGACGCACGCCCCGATGTCGACCGGGTCGTCGGCAACGTGGGTCGACGCGTCACCATGGGTGAAGGTGACCTGTCCGGCGACCTCCAGTTCGATCGCTCGGGCCCGGGCCGTGGCCAGGAACACGGTGCTGATGTCCACGCCGGTTCCGGTGATGCGGTGATCGCGGGCCCAGGTGCACAGCAGCTCGCCCGAGCCACAGGCCAGGTCGAGTATCCGAGTGCCGGGTGGTGGGTTCAGCGCCTCGCCCAGGACGGCCAGTTTCTGGCTGGTGAGCGGGTTGTGGATGCGGTGGCTGCTCTCGCGGATGGTGAAGCTACGGGGTAGATCCACTTCGGGGATTCCTTACGTCCAAGGGGTAGTTCACAGTGGCCAGCACTGGGTCGGCGGTCGACGGCCGGGCTACCCGGACATTCATGAAATGCACCTCTTCGGACGGAAGGCCATACGGTTCGACGGAAGGCTAGGCGGGTCGCACGTGCCGGTCCACCGGTTATCGCGTCGACCCGAACGCGCGCTCATGCCGCTGATCGAGCACTCACGTCCGGTCATGCCGATGATGGAGCGTTGCCGAGTTGGTAATGCCGTCAGAGCGCACGTCGCCGAGACCGGCTACTCGCCCTCGCGCAGCAAGTCAGCGAGGATCTCGAGGGCGAGTCCGAGTTCGTTGGCGGCGACGAACTCGCCAACCTGACGCCGGTGGTTGCCGGAAAGCACACGCGCTCATATCGAGGGCTGCGGCAGGATCGCCCTGGCCGCGTCGAGCAAGTCGATCTCAGCGGCGCGGACCTGCGGAGCCGAGGCCAGATCCACCATGTCCTGCCAGTAGTAGCTCAGATACGCGAAGCGGTACTCATCCCCAGTCATCCACTCTTCACCAGGCACGATCTTGCGCGCGAGCCCAGCAACCGAGAGCCTGCCCTGAACTAGCTCCTCGGCCAGTTCACCCAACCACCACCGAACCGCCTCCCGCCGATCAGGTCTCGTGATACCCAGCTCAGCCAATGCATCCCAGTAGAGATTCTCGATCTCCGTCGTGGCTGATGCCTTGCCGAGCCCCGCCATGATGCGCCCCGGGTTCTGTGCAGGCTCTGATCCCAGGGAGGATGCAGAGCATGCCGGCACCGAAGAAGTACAGCGACGAGCTGCGTGAGCGGGCGACGCGGATGGCGTTGGACGCGATCGCGGCCGAGGGGCAGCGGATGGTGGCGATCCGCCGTGTCGCGGGCCAGTTGGACGTGCACCCGGAGGCGTTGCGGACCTGGGTCAAGCGCGCCGAGATCGACGCCGGCACGGCACCCGGCCGCACCAGCGATGATGCCGCGCGGATCGCCGAGCTGGAACGCGAGGTGCGTGAGCTGCGGCGGGCGAATGAGATCCTGAAGACGGCCTCGGCGTTTTTCGCCGCCGCGGAGCTCGACCGCAAAATCAAGTAACTCCTGACGATTCCACACCTCGGCGGGAGGTTCCGCTCGCGGTGGTCATCGACTATATCGACGACCACCGCGAGCGGGTTGTCGAGGGGAAGAAGCTCGGGGTCGAGTCGATCTGCGCAGTCTTGAACGATGCGGATGTGCGGATCGCCCCGAGAAGTTTCTGGGCAGCCAAGAAGCGCATACCGTCGAAACGTGCCGTGCGGGACGCGGAACTGCTCGTCGAGATCGAGCGCGTGTTTCGCGGGAATTACGGCGTCTACGGAGCGCGGAAAGTCCATGCTCAGCTCAACCGTGAGGGAATCGGCGTGGCTCGCTGCACGGTCGAGCGGCTGATGCGCCAGAAGGGGTTGCAGGGACTACGGCGAGGCAGGCGGCCCAGGACCACCATCGCTGCTGCCTCACCTTCGCCGGCGGACCTGGTCGACCGCCGCTTCGCTGCCGATCAGCCGAACCGGCTCTGGGTGGCGGACACCACCTATATCCGGACGTTTTCGGGATGGGTGTATGCCGCGTTCGTCATCGATGTGTTCTCGAGAATGGTTGTGGGCTGGCAGGTGTCGACCTCGTTGCACACGAATCTTGCACTCGACGCGTTGGAGATGGGGATCTGGGCCAGGAAACGGGCCGGACAAGATGTGACCGGGCTTGTTCATCATTCCGATCGCGGAGTTCAATATCGAGCGATTCGTTATACCGAGCGCTTGGCGGAAGCGGCAGTGGTCGCCTCGGTCGGTTCGCGCGGAGATTCCTACGATAACGCGATGGCCGAGGCGTTCAATTCGCTGTTCAAGGGAGAGTTGATCCATAACCCTGTTGCCTGTGGCCGCGGTTGGCAATCAGTTCGTGATGTCGAGATAGCCGTCGCCGAATACGTCGACTGGTACAACCATCGCCGCGTCCACGGCGAACTCGGCCAGCGCACTCCAGCCCAGGCCGAAGCCAGCCACCAAGTGTCACGCTACGATCAGTGCTTCGAGCCTGCCCGGGCTCGGTGACAGACAACGAGACCTGCACCAGACCCGGGGCGCATCACCAGCTCTCGCAATGCCGGCGAGTCAACACCCCGCACCAACGCCTCCGCCGCGGCCATCGGCAGGTCTTCCGGATACACCATCCCCGCAGCGTGCCGCCACACCACATCACGAAGAATGTCCACGCTCTCACCTTGCCCAAGCGAGCCCAGTCTCGCACCCGATTTCGCGGCTCTTCCCACCTTGCAGCCGAGCGAACCTTCCGGCCGGTGACCGGTCGCCTACCGCACGCGCGCTCATGCCGAGTTGAGGAGCTTGCGTGCCCGTGGATGCTCAACCGTTTTCTGCCAGTGCTCAGCAGGTGCAGCACTACCGGCGGCGCGGACGGTGTGTTTGTCCAGCAGGCCATCCTCGTCGGCACGAGGTCGAAGCCGACGGTGATCCAGGCTGAAAGGCTCAGTGCTCGACGCCGTCGCACACGCCTGGGCACGCCGTCTCGGCTGTTGTTCAGGCGCCTCTCAGCATCGCGCGGACGGAGTCGCGGACCTCGTCGACCTGGTTCCCGTGTTCGAGCTCGATGAGCACCGCCTCGGAGGCGAGCGCGATGAGCAGGCGGACGTTGACACCCACCGGCATCATGCCGGTCACCTTCATGCTGGGGGCCACGAGCGCCTCGAACCGGTCGAGAAGCTCGGTGAACAGCGCGCCGCGCTCCGCGTGCGCGCGTGAATCCAGGATCAGCGCCTTGACCGCCCGGTTGGCCAGACACGCGTCGAGGTACGCCTCGACGGCGGCCACGAGGAAGGCTCGGCCTGGGTCCAGTGAGGCGACCGCGGCGAGCACGCGCTCCGCCACGCGGTCGTAGAACCGGCGTTCGATCGCCGCGACGAACGCGGCGCGATCGGTGAAGTGCACGTAGAAGGTGCCCTTGGCCACGCCGGCCTGGGCCGTCACCGCTGCGACGCTGAGCCCGGCGAGCCCGGCGCGGGCCGCCACCGTTTCGCCGGCGTCGAGCAGCCCGTCCCTGGTCTCGCGGCCTTTAGGGGTGACCGGGAGATCCCCGGGGCGCATCGCCGGCATGCGGAGAGCCTACCTGACCCGACAGTCAGAAAAAAGTGACCGTACGGTCATACTGTGTGCTACGGTCCTGCTGTCGAGAAGACAGCCGTACCGGAAAGGGCGGAAATATGAACGACGACACCGTGCTCGTCACCGGAGGCACCGGGTTTCTCGGTGCGTACTGCATCCTGCGGCTGCTCCAGACCGGTTACCGAGTGCGCACCACCGTCCGCGACCTCCGACGCTCGGCGGACGTGCGCGAGATGCTGCGCAACGGCGGGGCCAGCGACGATGCCGCCGTGGAATTCGTCCCGGCCGACCTCACCAGGGACGAAGGCTGGTCCGCCGCGGTCGCCGGCTGCACCTATGTGCTGCACGTGGCCTCCCCGTTCCCGGCGCGGGCCCCGCGCGACGAGAACGAGCTGATCATCCCGGCGCGTGACGGCACGCTGCGCGTCCTGCGCGCCGCGCGTGACGCCGGCGTCCGGCGAGTGGTGCTCACTTCGTCATTCGCCGCGATCGGCTACGGCCACGCCCGCGTGGACCACGTGTTCACCGAACTCGACTGGACCGACCCCGACAACCCCGGCGTCGAGCCCTACCAGCGATCGAAGACCCTGGCCGAACGCGCCGCGTGGGACTTCGTCCAGGGCGGCGGCCTCGAACTCGCGGTCGTCAATCCCGTCGGCATCGTGGGGCCTCTACTCGGCAACCCGACCACCTCAATCCTGCTGATACTGAGCCTGCTCAACAACGAACTGCCCGCCCTGCCCCGCCTGTCCTACGGGCTCGTCGACGTACGCGACGTGGCCGACCTGCACCTCCGGGCCATGACCGACCCCGCGGCCCGCGGTGAACGCTTTCTCGCCACGGCCGGCGACTCGCTGTGGGCGGCCGAGATCGCCCGCATCCTCCGGGACGGCCTCGGCGACGCGGGCAAACGCGTTCCGACCCGGACGCTACCCAACGTCGCGGTCCGCGCCCTCGCCCTGGTGAACTCGTCGGTCCGGCCGATGGTGCACGACCTCGGCGTGTTCAAGCCGCTCAGCAACGACAAGTCGCGCCGCGTCCTGGGCTGGCAACCGCGCTCCGCCGAAGACGCCTTGATCGCCACCGGCGAGAGTCTCCTGCGACGCGGTCTGATCAAGCACTGAATCTTCTTCACCTCGGCGTGGGCCAGCGGAGCTGAACAGTACGACCGATGGCCGCCCGGGCAGCCAAGTGGTCGAGGTCACACACCATCCCCGCAAGTGTACGGTACCGTTTCGTTCACATCGACGGGACGGAGGACTCATGGATGCCGAGCGGCCTGCACCGCCGTCTCGAGGAGCCGGGCGAGAGGACGCCATTCTGACGGCGGCGTCCGAGCTGGTCACCGAGATCGGGTACGAGCGCGTGACCGTCGATGCGATCGCGACCCGGGCCAAATCGTCGAAGGCCACGATGTACCGGCGCTGGGCGGGCAAGGCCGAACTGGTCGCCGAGGCGTTGCGGCGGTCGGCCGAGGGCGCCGGCGCGGCGCCGCCGGACACCGGAACGGTGCGTGGCGATCTCCTCGACGCCGTGGCCGGCATCACCCGGGCCGTGACCGGTGCGGGTGGGCCGGCACTGCTGGGACTGGTCGAGGGCATCCGCTCCGACCCGGCCCTCCGCGAGCTCATCGCCGACCAGATCGCCCGACGGGGCCGCGCCGATGCCGAGATGATCGCCACCCACGCGCGCGCTCGTGGCGAGGCTGTCGCGACCGAGCGGGTCGCCCTGGCGTTGGACGTGGCCATCGCCAGGGTTCTCCTGCTTACTTTGCTGCGCGGCGTTCCGCTCGACGAGGCCGCCCAGCGGGAGCTCGTCGACGAGGTCCTCCTCCCGCTCCTCGGCTCCACGCACTGAACCCACGCCGGCAGCTGAAAGAGAATCGTCATGCACAGCACCCTCACCACCGACATCGAGCAGTTCCCGATCCACGTTCCGCAGGGCGACCTCGACGACCTGCGCACCCGGCTCGCTCTCACCCGGTGGCCGGGCATCGAGACCGTCACCGACACCAGCCAGGGCCCCACCACCGGGGCGATCCGGGCTTTGACCGATTACTGGGCCGAGACCTACGACTGGCGCCGCGCAGAGGCCCTGCTCAACGGCATGGGCTCCTACCGCACCACCATCGACGGCCTGGACATCCACTTCCTGCATGTGCATTCACCCGAGGCCGACGCGCTGCCGCTGCTGATGACCCACGGCTGGCCCAGCTCCGTGCTCGACTTCGCCAAGACGGTCGGGCCGCTCACCGACCCCGCCGCTCACCGGGGCGACCCCCGGCAGGCGTTCCACCTGGTGATCCCGTCCCTGCCGGGCTTCGGGTTCTCCGCCCAACCCGACACCACCGGCTGGGGCTTCCCCCGGATCGCCGACGCCTGGATCACCCTGATGGACCGGCTCGGCTACGACCGCTGGGGCGCGCACGGCGGTGACCTGGGCACCGCGGTGACCAACACCATCGCCGCGAAGGGCATCCCGCAGCTGGCCGGTATCCACCTCAGCATGGGCATGTTCGGCCCCGATCCCGACGAGATCGCCGATGCGACCCCCGAGGAGCAGGCCATGCTCGCGAGTGCCGGCTACTTCTGGGACAAGCTCTCGGGCTACGCGAAGGAGCAGGGCACCCGCCCGCAGACCATCGGCTATTCCCTCGCCGACTCACCCGTCGGTCTCGCCGCCTGGATCTACGCGATGTTCCAGGACACCTGCGCCACCCCCGGTGACGCGCCGGCGTCGTTCACCTACGACGAGCTGCTCGACGCGATCATGATGTATTGGCTGCCCAACGCTGGCGCGTCATCCGCGCGGATCTACTGGGACATGCTCAACGGCGGCGCACCCGCGCCTGTCACGGCCGCCTCGCCGATCACCGTGCCGACCGGCTTCGTCCAGCTCGCCGGCGAACATGTCCGCAAGAGCCGGCGCTGGATCGAGCGCCGCTACACCGACCTCGTCCATTTCGCCGAGGGCCCCGGCGGTCACTTCGCCGCGCTCGAGAACCCCGAGGCGCTCATCGACAGCATCCGTGCGACCTTCGCCACCCTGCGCTGAACCCCATCACCCTCATCCCCAGGAGACCTCCCGTGTCCGGCACCCCAGCCGTCCTGCTGCCCGACGACCTGATCGGCCTGCTCCGCCGGCCCAGCCCGTGCTTCATCTCCACCGTGATGCCCGACGGATCACCCCAGATGACCCAGACCTGGGTCGATACCGACGGCCACCACATCCTGATCAACACCGTGGTGGGCTACCGCAAGGCCAAGAACATCGCCCGCGACCCCCGTGTGGCCATCAGCGTGACCGACCCCGACGACGTTTCCCGCTACTACGCGCTCCGCGGGCACGTCATCGACTCCACCACCGACGGCGCGGCCGAGAACGTCGAGGAGCTCTCCCACAAGTACCTCGGCACACCCCACCCCAACTTCAGCGGCAAACCCGAGACCCGGTTGCTGCTCACCATCGCGGTGGACTCCATCGCCCACGCGCCCCGCACGTAGCGGAAGCACCCTCCATTCCGGTCCACAACGGAGTTCCACACAGGTCATTCCCATGAGCTTCACACCATCAGCCAGGGCTACGTCCTTCATCCTCTCGCCCGCCGACGCACCCGCCTAAGGGATGTCTCGTAACCCGGTGAGCGGCCGACCGGGCCGATAGTTGATCATGTCGTTGTGGTGCAGGTGATCACCGCGTCGCGGCCGGAGTGGATTGCCCCGTTCACCGGGCTGGAACCGGGCCAGTTCCGCAAGCTGGTACGGCTGGTCGCGAAGCGCGGCGGAGACGAGATCTGACGGACGCCTGGGCCGGCAGTGGGCGTTGCCGCTGGCAGACCGGGTGCTGCTGGTCGCGACCTACTGCCGGACGAACCTGACGATGCGCCAGATCGGGCCGCTGTTCGGAGTGTCGCATTCCACCGCGCACCGGGTGATCGACACGATCGGGCCCTTGCTGGCGCTGGCGCCGGTCCGCAAACGCCGGGTCGATGCGGTCGCGATCGTGGACGGCACACTGGTGCCCACGCGGGATCATCGGCTGGCGACCCCGTCGAAGAACTACCGATACTCGACCAACGTGCAGGTCGCGATCGATGCCGAGACCAGACTGGTGATCGCCACCGGTGACCCGCAACCGGGCAGCCGCAACGACTGCACCGTCTACCGCGCCTGCGGCATCGCTGACAAACTCGCCGACCGGCCGGTCATGGCCGACGGCGGCTACCAAGGCAACCCCGACGTCGTCATGCCCTATCGCAAACCCCGCAACGGCAGCGACCTGCTCGAGCGGAAGGAAGATCTCAACGCCACCCACCGCAACATCCGGGCCCGCGCCGAGCACGCCTTGGCCCAGATGAAGAACTTCAAGATTCTCCGCGACTACCGCCGAGCGGGCAGCACACTCGCCGGCACGGTGTCCGGCATCGCGCATCTGCACAACATCCTCCTCACCGACTGACCGCAATACCAGCGCCACCAACCACACCACGAGTTACGAGACAGCCCTTAGTCAAGATAGCTGGACCAGGCCGCCATCGCGCCGTCGGCGACGGCGGTCAAGTCTGCTGCCGTGGCACCGTCGCGTGCCAACAGCGACAGGCTCATCAGCGTGGCGTGGTAGAAGCCAGCCATCGCGTCGACGTCGACATCGGCGGGCAGATCGCAGTCCTCGATCCCCCGGCACAGCCGTCGGCGGACAAGCTCCCGTCCGTCACGGCGACGATCCGCCATGAACGCGCGCACGCTCGGGTGGGAGCAGTTGAGCGCGGCAAGCACGGCCATGCAGCCAGCCGGGCGGCCCGGGCGCAGGTAGTCCGCGGCGTTACCTCGCAGCATCGCCTCGATCGCCGCCCGCGCGGTGGGTTCCTCGGTGAGTACTCGAGCGGTCAGGCTTCCGGCCGTCGCCGCGTACAGCGCGACGGCCTCCCGGAAGAGCGCCTCCTTGCTGCCGAATGCGGCGTACAGGCTGGGCGAGCCGATTCGCATGGTGGCGGTCAGGTCGGCCATCGAGGTGCACTCGTAACCGCGTTCCCAGAACAGCAGCATCGCCTGCCGCAACGCCGCGTCCCGGTCGAACGAGCGCGGGCGACCTCTGGATGGCATGCAACACCTTTCCCTGGCGATCGATACAGAATTCTTCGGCGACTGATACGGTGGCGACACTGATTATATGCCAGTCGCTACAGAATTGGAGCTGCCGTGGACGCGATCGAGGGCAGGACCGCGCTGGTGACCGGAGCGAGCCGGGGTATCGGTGCCGCCATCGCCTTGACGCTGGCACGGGAGGGCGCGAACGTCGTGCTGACCTACGCCTCCACCACGTCACGGGCCGCCGACGTCGTTGCGCAAATCGAGGCTCTGGGCCGCCGGGCCGTCGCGATCCAGGCCGACAGCGGCGACCCGGCGGCTGTCACCGCGGCCGTCGACGCCGCTGCCGCGACCTTCGGCGGGCTCGACATCCTGGTCAACAACGCCGGCGTGGTGGTGCTCGGCCCGCTGGAGAAGATGACGCTGGCCGACATCGACCGGACGTTCACCGTCAACGTGCGCGCCACGATCGTCGCCACCCAGGCCGCGGTGCGGCACATGACAAGCGGCGGTCGGATCATCACCATCGGCAGCAACGTCGCCGACCGGGTACCCGGGCCGGGCGGCAGTATCTACGCGGCCAGCAAGTCTGCGCTGGCCGGCCTGACCCGCGGGCTCGCCCACGAGTTCGGGCCGCGCGGGATCACCGCCGTCGTGGTGCAGCCCGGACCCACCGACACCGACGCCAACCCCGCCCACGGTCCACACGCCGAGCAGACCATTGCCCGCACCCCGCTGCGCCGCTACGGACAGGTCGACGACATCGCAAAAATGGTCGCCTTCCTGGCTGGCCCAGGCGGACGACACGTCACCGGCACCACCATCACGCTGGACGGCGGATTCAATGCCTGAGGTCACGCCCATCGCACGGACGTAACAGCTCGATCACATCACACGAGAGACTGAGTCCCGCGACTGGTGAACCTCAGATCACTGGTGCCACGCTGTTCTCCTCGCCGTACCGGGGATGGGTATCCAGCGAGGTGGGCAGCGCTACTTCGAGCTGAGCAGACCCCTCTTGAGCCACACCCCGCCACGGTGCTCGACGGGGCACGCCATGTGAGAGCCACACCCGACAGCATGGTGGGCAGCCGATGAGAGAGCCACCCGTCGAACACCTCGACCAAGCCTGGCCCGGCATCGGTCGTACCGCCATTCAACAAGTAGCCGATGAGCGGATGTTGGGCGCACCGTCAGCCGGGTTCGTAACCACGCACGGTGGCGGCTTCAGGTCGATGCAGTCGATGCGATTGCACGCTTCGTCCGAGCGCGCTGGCTCGTCCATATGGTGCGCCGTTGACGTTGGCAGACTGATCGCATGACAGATCTGACTGCCGAACTCGTGGTCGAGGGTCGCGTCCCGCAGACCCCGGCTCTCGCTCCGAACGGACATCTGCTCTGCTACGTCCTCTGAGGTTCACCCCGGGTAGTGGACACCGAGTTAGCAGGATCAGATGTCCTGCTGAAAGGATGTCCTCATGCCTGCTCGCAAGCGCCGGTCGTACCCGGCTGAGTACAAGGTCGAGGCTGCTCACCGTGTGATCGATTCCGGCCGCACGATCGCTGAGGTCGCCCGCGAGCTGGGCATCGACGCGGGCATGTTGAGTGTCTGGGTCAAAGACGAACGACGCCGGATCACCGCGGCTGAGGTCCACGGGGACAACCCCTTGCAGGCGGCCGAGCGGGCCGAGCTGCTGCGCTTGCGCGGGCAGGTGGCCGAACTGGAGAAGGACAACGCGTTCCTGGTAAAAGCTTCGGCGTACTTTGCCGCGATGCAGAAGAACCGGCCCGGTTCGCTCTGATGGCCAAGTACGCCGGCCCCGACGAGTTCGCCGAGACGGCCGGCTCCACCTCGCCGCAGCACACCCGGTTCTCGGTCCGGCGGATGGCGCGGCTGCTGAGCGTGTCGAGAGCCGGCTACTACGCGCACGCCAAACGCGCCGCGGCAAGGGTGCTGACGCCACGGCAGCAACGCCGCGCCGACCTCGAGGTGAAGATCACCGAGGCGCACAAGGACTCCCGCGGAACCTACGGGTCGCCGCGGATCACCGCCGAACTGCGTGACCAGGGCGAGGTGGTCACAGCGAAGACGGTCGCCAAGATCATGGCCTCGATCGGGCTGGAGGGCATCAGCCCGCGCACGTTCAAGGTGAAGACGACGGTGGTCGATCCGGCCGCGTCGTTCCCGCCGGATCTGGTCGACCGGCTTTTCGACCGGGGCCGGCTGGACGCGGTCTGGCTGACCGACATCACGTATTTGACGTGTGGTGAGGGCGCGATGTTCCTGTGTGCGATCCGGGACGGGCACTCTCGGAAAGTGTTGGGCCACAGTGTATCTGACCGTATCAGCGCTGAGATGGTCACGGACGCCATCCACGACGCGGTCGCCGCCCGTGGCGGTGAATGTCGCGGCACGGTACTGCATTCCGACCGCGGCGGGGAGTTCACGGCGCATCTGACGGCGCAAGCGTGCTTCCGGCACGGGCTGCGCCGGTCGATGGGCGAAACCGGTATCTGCTGGGACAACAGCCCGGCAGAGTCGTTCTGGTCGACGTTCAAACATGAGCACTACTACCGGCATGCCTACGCCACGAAGATGGAACTCGTTGCCGCAGTTGACAATTGGGTTCGTTTCTACAACAGTGTGCGGCGGCACTCCGCAATCGGGATGCTCAGTCCCGACAATTTCGAGCAGTCACTTCGCACGGCTGCCTGATCCCTCGTAAGCCCCTGTCCACCGTTCGGGGTGAACCTCACTCGCCCCCACCAGCCGAATCGGTGACCACCTCGACACCGCACTCTGGCTCGCCGACATCAAAGGCGACGGTGCGTGGCGGAGGGCGACAGCCGACACCGCGACGGAGTCCCGGCCTCGCTGGTCCGCGGACTCGCGCACGTTGTACTTCCTGTCCGACCGCGCCGAGCGTGGTACTGCGCAGCTGCACCGACTCACCCTTGCCGACGGCGTGGTGATCGCGTTGACCCGCTGGCGCGCTGGCATCGTCGACCATCTGCCGCTCGCCGATCCCGACCTGGTCGCTCTGCTCGCCGAGGACGAGCCCACCGAACAGGACACGCGCCGCGCCCAGGACCGCGACGACGCCATCGTCGTCGGCGAACGCGAACCCCGTGCCCGGCTGCGCCTGCTCGACCTGCGCACCGGCCACGTCACCACCCCCAGGGTGTTCGACGGCCGGCACGTTGTGGAACTGCGGCAACGACCCGACGGTGGCCCGCTCGCCGTGCTCACCCAGGCCAGCGCCGACAAGGACTACGGCCCCCGCACCGGCCAGCTGCACCTGTTCGACCCCACCACGGGGACCGCGGAGGACCTCGGACCGGTCGAGGTCGACGCACAATCCCTGGCCTGGTGGCCGGCTGAAGACGGTTGGCACCTGGGTTACATCGCCCTCACCCCACCGGTCCTCCACGCCGGCACCGCCGCGTTCGACCTGGCTATGAGCAGCCGCGTGCGCCGCAACCGCACCGCCGACCTGCCGATGTGCCCCACCGAACTGTGCCAGACCGATGCCGCCCCTTTGGTGGTGTTCGCCAACGGCCTGAACACGACCCTGGCCCGGCTCGCTCCCGACGGTCCCGCGCCGCTGTCGCAGCACCCCGGCCACCTCGACGCCCTCACCACCACCCCTGCGGGTACGACGATCGCGGTACTGACCGGTTCCCGTTACCAACCCACGAACGTTTATGTCGGGCCACCGACCGGGCCGCTGCGGAAGATCACCGACACCCGCCCCGAACTGGACGACATCGCATTCGGTACCCAGCGACCGCTGGCCTATCGAGCCGCCGACGGACTCGATCTGGACGGTCTGCTCGTACTGCCGGCCGGGAAATCCGCTTCGGACGGCCCGTTCCCACTCGTCACGATCGTGCACGGAGGCCCCGACGACCGGTACGCCGATCGCCTCCAGTTGTTCTCGTTCCCCAGCGCTCGGGCACAGTGGCTGGCCACCGCCGGATACGCGGTGTTCCTTCCCAACCCGCGCGGCGGTCAGGGCCACGGCCACAAGTTCGCGGCCAGCGTCGCGGGCAGGGTCGGCCGGGAGGAGTGGACCGACATCCTGACCGGCATCGACCTGCTCGTCGCCGAGGGCATCGCCGACCCCGACCGGCTGGGCATCGCCGGCGGGAGTCACGGCGGATTCATGGCCGCCTGGGCGATCGGGCAGACAAACCGGTTTCGCGCCGCGCTGGTCGACGCGGGTATCACCGACTGGGGGATGCTCGCCGCGACCGGGGAGTACGGCCAGCTCGACGGCGCGCTGAGCGGCAGCATCGGGTGGGAGGGGATCGGCCCACACCCGCATGACGCGGTCAGCCCGGTCTCCTTTGCCAGCCGCGTCCGCACCCCGGTGCTCATCCTGCACGGCGCCGAGGACACCAACGTCCCCCTCAGCCAAGCCGTGTACTTCCACCGGGCACTGCGCTACTTCGGCGCCGAGCACGAGTTCGTGATCTACCCCAGGGAAGGCCACTCGATCCGGGAACGCAACCACCAACTCGACGTCCTGCGCCGCACCCGGGCCTGGTTCGACCGCTGGCTCCGGCCCTGAGCGGGAACAATTCCGGGGATTCTCAGTCTTGTATCAAGCGCCAGCGAGACTTTCTTAGACTCCGCTGAACGTTCAGTTATGCCGGGTATGAAGTTGCCCGCAAGCCTCGAGGTATTCGATGACCGACCTCACGCTCGACCGGTTCAAGCAAGAAGCCCGACGACGCGGTCGAGCACGGACCCGAACTCCTCAACATCGTCCAGTTCGACATACTCACTGGCCGGCTCGTCAATGCCCGGATGAATGACGACCACGTCCGCCCAGCCACCGGCGTACAGCACGAACTCCGCCTCCCCCGCATCCCCGTACACCCAACGACATCGGCCGACTCGCCTGGCCACGAGCCCGCAGAAGCGGTGCCGGCCACGAGACGTCGTTGTCCATCCAGGTGAGCTCAGCAGCCACAAGCCCGCGCTCACGCCAGCCGGCACACCGGGCGGCCACCATCGCGGCCGCCCGGTCCAGATCAAGGTTGCTGAGGTCGATACGGCGTTCCACGCCGCCCTCAGTAACGATGCCCGGCGCACCCTTCTCCACAAATCGGCCACCCACAGCCGGTGATCAAGGTTGCGAACATCCGCTCATGCCGCAGTGAGGATGTGGTCGGCGGCGCTCGCGTGACCGCTGTGGTGGTGTCCCGACGGAATCACCGCCGGGACACCACCCCGCCGGCCGCGACGAGGAGCCGCCGGAGCTCGCGCCGATCGTGTTCGTCGAGCTCGGCCAGAACCCGATTCTCGGCCTCGGCCACCTCGGGGTCGAGGCGCGCAAGCATGGTCACCCCCTCGCGCGTCAACGTGGCAGGCAACGACCTCCCGGACGACACCGTGGCGGGTCGCGCCACCAGGCCGCGATCCTGCAGCGCGAGAACCACCTTGTTCATCGCCTGCGGCGACACCTGCGCCTCGCGGGCCAACTGGGCGTTGGACTTCGGCGACTGCGCCAGCATCCGCAGGCAGAGGTACTCGGGCGCCGCCAGCTCCGACGGCTCGAGCACGGTGGCGGCCACCTCCGCGCGCAATGCCGCGGTGACCCGATGCAGCAGGTAGCCGAGGGGCTCGTCCCGGAAGGTTTCCATGTCAACCATGTTGACATATATCAACCTGGTTGACACTCTGAGCGCATGACGAGCTCATCCAGCGACGCGTTGTTCGAATCCGCCTATCGTGGTCAAGCTCCCGAGATGGGGCAGGGCCTCCGGCCGCCTTGGAGCATCGGCGAACCGCAACCCGAGATCGCCGCGCTCATCGACACGGGCGCATTCCACGGTGAGGTCCTCGACGCCGGCTGCGGCGAGGGCGCGACGTCGCTCTACCTCGCCGAGCGGGGCTTCACGACGGTCGGCCTGGACCAGTCGCCGACCGCGATCGAGCTCGCGCGTGCAGAAGCCGCCCAGCGCGGCTTGGCCAACGCCGGCTTCGCGATCGCCGACATCAGCACGTTCACCGGCTACGACGGCCGTTTCGGCACCGTTGTCGACAGCACCTTGTTCCACTCGATGCCGGTCGAACTGCGCCAGGGATATCAGGAATCGATCGTGCGCGCCGCAGCGCCCGGCGCATCCTATTTCGTGCTGGTGTTCGACAGCGCGACCGTGCCCACCGGCAGGGTCAACTCGGTCTCCGCGGAGGAACTGCGGGAGGTGGTGGGCGCGTACTGGACGATCGACGATATCCGGCCGGCCCGCATCCACGCCAACGTCCCCGAGAACTTCCCGGACTTCGCGGACTTCGCCGGCAGCGATGTCCGGAACGAGGGCAACGGCCGCAAGTCGACACCTGCCTGGCTGCTGTCGGCACACTTGTCCTGACCATGACGTCGTGCCGACACGCTGCGCCGCCCAGCCTTCGGTTCGAGACCGCCGTTGTCGGCGTCGCCGTGGGGATGCACCAGCAGCCGCACCCGACGGGCACCAGGGCGGCAAGAACCCATGCCCTCGGCGTCCAACTCGCGCAGTGCCGCCCTCAAAGGGGCCGACCGATCGGACCTGGACGTACCGCTCGCCGACGCCGTCGCACGCTGGCTCGCCACGGACGCGCGTGAACCGCTGCGGTCGCTGACTCGTGACGGCACGCTCCAGGCCCGCCAACAGATACCGCGGCTGACTGCGTTGGACCCGATCACCGGGCAGGTGATCCGGGCCGTTGCCAACCGGCCGGTAATTATGCGGGCAGCGGAATCGGACGCGTCCGGGTGAGGTCAGGCCTGCCCGGCCTGTGCCCACGCGATCAGGTCACGGACGCGCCCGGCCTCCGGCACGGCGACCAGTCCCGTCACCATCAGGGGCCCCGACGAAGGAAGGGGCATCAAAGGGGCGCGCCAGAACCTGCCGAAGACGATGGTTCCGCTGCCGTCCTGCCGGATCCGGGCGACCGGCGGCGGCAGCGTGCCGAGATACGCCGATGCGCGCGTCCTTCCCGAGAAGCGATCGGCCAGCACGATCCGCCGGTCGGTCACGACGTACTCAACACCGCGCCGCCCTCGCAACCTGGCGACGACCGGCACCCAGACGAACGCGACACCACCCACCCCGACGGCCCATGCGAAGAACGACAGCGGTTCGTGCCTGGCCACCGGGACCACGATGGTCGCGATCCCCCAGAGCAGGCCGAATGCGAACTGGTACCAGTCGAACCGAGCAAAGATGAGACGCTGTGGCCGTCCCGACCACAGCAGCCGCTCACCCGGCAGCAGAACGTTCGTTGGCACGTCCACGGCGACCTCCCGGCGTTCTTTGCCGGACTGACGCCAGGGAGGGCCCTCCGGGTTGCCCCAGGCGGCCGAACTGCCCGGTTCCGGCTGAGCCGGCCCTGGACACCGGAGCTGCCCGAAGGACCGCATCACGGCGCCTTCGCGGAGTTCGGCCACCTCCTCCATCACGCCCTCACCGCTTCCCGTCCGGACACCGCGCCCATCACGGCGATGTCCTCGCTGCTGGACCGGATGCGGCACCTGCCCGACGTTCCCGCGCCGGACGTGACGCGGTGAGCGCCACCGACGTCCGCCAGCGGCGGCTCCCGCTGGTCGACCGCCCGTTCCGCCGCGAGACGACAGAGGCCTGACCTTCATGTCCTGCCGCCCAGTCTTAAGTAGCCGCTGACCGCGCCGCCGCGACGCGCCGATACGCGTGGTGGCGGAGCGGTCACGGCGAGGACGCGAGCCGGAACACGGGCCAGCCGATCTCGGTCCGCCAGGTCGCCGGATCCGGATCGTCGCGCGGGCCGACGAGGTACGTCTCGTGGACAGGGCCGTCCACGACGAGGGCGTGGTCGACCACCCAGGCGCCGAGCCGGCCGTAGGTGACGTCGATGTCGTCATGGGGTCCGCAGTGGACGACGACCGCGAGCTCCGCGGGCGGCAGGTGCACGGGCCGCACCCGGCCGCGGACGGGCGGGTCCGCGACCGGCCGGTGGACCAGGACCGCACCCCGGCCACCGGTGAACACCTCGTTGGCGTAGCGGCCGCCCGGCGGCCCGAGCCGCGGCAGACCGGCGACCGCCGCGTCGAGTTCCGCCATCGCCTCGCCGTACCAGGACAGCACCTCGTCGTGGTCGACGACGCCCTCGACCGCGGCGACCGTCCGAGCCGCAACCGAGCGGAGCTCGACGTCCAGCCCACCGTCGTCGGGACGCAGCAGCCGCCGCAGCGACACCACCGCGGCGCGGGTCCGCGCCAGCTCCTCCTCCAGCCGCCGCAGGTGCCCGCCGGCCAGGTCCGCGCGCTCCGCCGCGTCCTCGGTCGCGAGGATCTTGGCCACGTCGGCCAGCGGCACGTCCAGCTCCCGCAGCCGGTGGATGACCTGTGCCGCCGGGATCTGCTCGGCGGTGTAGTACCGGTAGCCGCTGGCGGGGTCGACCGAGGCCGGCTCCAGCAGCCCGGACTCGTGGTACCGGCGCAGGGTCCGCACGCTCAGGTGCGTCAGCTGCGCGAACTCGCCGATCGTCAGACCACGGAACATCCCCCCACTGTGCACCCACCTCACCCGGCGCGCTTGACCCTCTCCCCGCGGGAGGGCCCACCGTGGTCGGCATGAGTGAAGCAATCGACACCCGCGAGCTGCCCGCGGTGATCACCGGCTACCTGACCGCCCACCAGGCCCGCGACCTGGACCCGGCGCTGGCCTGGTACACCGAGGACGCCGTCGTCACCGACGAGGGCCGGACCCACCGCGGCAAGCCCGAGATCCGCGCCTGGCTCGCCCGCGCCGCGAGCCAGTACACGTACACCACGACGCTCGTCGCCGCCCACCGCGTCGACCACGAGCACTACGTGGCGGTGCACCACCTCGAGGGCGACTTCCCCGGCGGGGTCGCCGACCTGCGGTTCCGGTTCACCCTGGACGGCGACCGCATCGCCGAACTGGTGATCGAACCGTGAGGGACGGGAGCACGGTGCGACGAGGCTCGTTGGGCTTGGTGCGGCAGTCGATCCGACGAGACGGCACAGCTGGTAGCTGACAGCGCCGGTAGGCCGCAGCAGTGACGAAGAGTGGCTTCAGCTGCCGGTGCACTGCGGCTCCTTGCGGGACTCACCCGCCGCTCGAACGTCCTCTTCTGCCGATGACAGAGCGAGCGAAAACCAAGGATGTCAGGAAAGCTGAGCCAGGGTCCGACCGATGTTCTGCTCCACGATCTCCAGCATTGCCGGCCGATCCGGGAAGTCACCCTCAAGCAGCCGCAACGGGCCTGCCACAAGCGACAGATACATCGCGAGACGGTAGAAGCGCACCCGGTCGCCGTCCAGGTCGTTCCGGCGGAAATGGGAATACCTGCTTCCGAAGCGCAGCTCCAGGAACACGTGCTCCCATTCGATATCGAAGAACATGGCACCCTCGATGTCGATCAGCACCGGCTCGTCATGGTCGTCGACCAAGACGTGGTCGGGGCCCAGTTCGCCGTGGATGAACCCGTACTCGGTACGTGGAGCCACCGCGGCGTGGCGGTCGTGGAGAAGGCCCAGGAGGCGATGCTCGACCGCCGCGATCCGGTCGACGCGAGCCGCGGCCTCGCCGAGATGGCGTAACGCACGGCACAACACGAGCCACTCCACCGGATCGACGCCGGCCCGGTCGATGCCCGGGCGACCGTATCGGTCGCGCCGACTGTCGTGCATCGTCCGGACCACGTCACCAAGGCGAGCCGACACCCGCCCGGCTCGCCCCGGGTCCCGTTCCCACAGGGCTTCGAGCGTGCCGCCACGCACGTCCTCCAGCACGGCCACCTCACCCGCGAGCAGACTCCTGCTGCGGTCCAGCATCTCCACCCGGGGGACCCGAACGGCGGTCGAGGACAAAGCGGCATGAGCAGTCTCGAACAGGTCGAGACCGCTGGCATGACCGAACGGGTCGCTCCGGTCCTGCGTTGCCACGTCCGTCCAGTAGTCCTCATCCGCGTTCCACACATAGGCGATGCCCGTCGTACGGTCATCCAACACCAGCCGGTAGACGCCCTTCTTGGAACCGCCGCGCAACCGTTCCACCGAGACCAGTTCACGCCCACCGAACGCCGCCCGCGCGACACCCGACAACTCACCCCTGCCGAGCCGCCCCCGGATCCGGACCATTTCCGCACCCTACAACCGGACGCACTCTTCTGCCGCCGATCGAGCGTTGCGGCGTACTCACATCCCGACTTGAAGACCATTGCACAGGGTGGCACGGTGGCCGAATCGAACGTCCTTCTCCACCGACGAGCCGTCACATGGCGTCCGTTGGTCGAAGGGACACGTCAAAATGCGGTGTGGGTGTCGCTCGTGGGTCTCCGTGCACGACGCGGTGTACGTAGAGACTTGCTCTCGCCGTGCGGCGCCAGGGCCGTGCCAGCCGGATGGCCACGTCGATGTCGGCGTCAGGCGCGGCACGATCGAACTCCGCGACGGCGAGGCCATGCCGCCCGTCGCCGTGACAGCGTCCGATCCACCGACCGCCGGGCGCGACGACGCCGGCCGGAGCCGTCGCGCTGAACTGAGCCGGGACGGAGTAGCCGACCCAGTAGTTGCAGAGCGTCCCGTACGCCTGGGCCACGACCGATCTCGGCGCGTCGTCGACCATCACCGATGCCAGCACGCAGTCGAGGTCCAGACGTTCGTACTCGGCGAACAGTTCGGGGAAGCTGACTTCGATGCAGAGCACGCAACCGAATCGGAAACCGTCGACCTCGAACACCAGCGGCCCCACTCCCGGCGTGCACATGTAGCTAATCTCGGTGTTGGACGGGTACCACTTGTCATAGCGGCCGACCAGCTCACCTTGGTCGGAGACCACGTACAGGCTGTTGCGCGGACGGTTCGCCCCGGACAACCGGTGGATCGAGCCGAACACCGTCCAGATGCCAAGTTCACCCGCGAGATCCGCGACGGCCTCGGCCTCTTCTCGCATGACACCCCAAGCGGCACGCGACCAATCCGCCTCGGTCAACTCCTCCATGCCGCCGCTGGACACCGCGTACTTCCTGGGATACGTAATCGCGCCCTCCGGGAACTGCACAAGCCGGGCACCCGCAGCACTCGCCTCCTGCATCAGAGCGCGGATCTCAGCTCCGCTTGCACGAAGAGCGTCCCGATCCGCCGGATCCTCAGGCACCGTGCTCTGCGCGACCGCCAACTGCAGCGTCTGATTCATCTGGCCAGCTTGTCAGACCCGAACCGGGCAGTCCTGTGTTCGCACTCGGTGAAGCGGGCGCCCCGTTGAGAACTGGCCCTACGGACGAGCCGTTCGAGTTGCGAACGCACTCTCTACACCTACGGATCGGGCACGAAGTGGAACATCCGCTTCTGCCGATGAGCGGTGACCGGGTCGGCACCGGGCCGGAGTTTCCCAGCGGCCGGCGCCCCGGCACGCGACCACGGAGACGCGAGGCCGGGTCCGCCGCGGCCGTACCCGGGTCGAACTCCGTCGGGCTCCTCGCGGTTCGTGTCTTGCGCTTGTGCCGGCCCTCCGATGCTCCGGTGCCGGCGAGCAACGGGTTCGCTCGCAGGGGAAAACCGGCCGTAGACTCACTGGCGCCGGATGCCCGCGATGAGGTTTTCCCAGTTCTCGTGGGCGATTCGCGCCCGGTCGGCGTCGCTGATCGGGGCGGTCGCCACGAACCGCCGGGCGGAACCGCTGTGCTCGCGGTTGAACGGGTGGTCCGAGGCGTACATGATCCGGTCCGCGCCCACGGTCTCCAGGCTCCACCGCAGGTACCGGTGGCTGGCGATGCCACCCGGGGTGATGAAGACGTTCGTGCGGAAGTACTCCGCGATCGGGCGCTCCAGCGTGGTCACCGCGTCCAGGGCCGCCACGCGGTCAAGGTAGAACAGCACGACCTCGCCCCAGTGCCCCAGGATCAGCTGCAGCCCCGGGAACCGGTCGAAGACCCCGGCGACGATCAGCCGGAGCGCGGTCAGCCCGGCGTCGTAGTGCCAGCCGAACGTCCCGGTGGCCAGCAGCTCGTCCACCGGGCCGCCGAAGCGCCGGTAGTAGGCCCCGGTGACCGCCTGGACCGGCACGCTCGGGTGCAGGTACACCGGGGCGCGCAGGTCCTCGGCGGCCTCGAAGATGTCCCAGAAGCGCGGCTCGTCGAGAGCCTGGCCGCGGGAGTTCGCGTTCACCAGCGCCCCGTCGAACCCGAGGTCCGCGACGGCCCGCCGCAGCTCGTCGGCCGCCGCCGAGGGCGTGGACGTCGCGAGGGCCGCGAACCCCCGGAACCGCCCGGGATACCGGCCGACGGCGTCGGCGAGGACGTCGTTGGTGGGACGTTGCAGGGCGACGGCTTCGGCGGGGTCGAGGTCCTGCAAGCCGGGCGTCGTGAGCGACAGCACGGCGGTGTCGATCCCGGCGTCGTCCATCGCGGCGACGCGGTCTTCGCCGAGGTCGAGCAACGCGGTGCTGGCGACCGCCCGGCTCATCATCGGCGCGGCGAGCGCGGGGTCGTGCCGCCGCCACGCCGCGACGACGTCGGCCGTGGCGAAGTGCTCCTCGAGCCCGTAGAGCCTCACCGGATGGTCTTGAGCGCGCCGGCCCAGGATTCGAGCTGGTCGAACAGCACCGACGCGGCGTCGTCGTGCATCGGGGACGGGGCGAACTCGGCGAAGTTCTCGAAGTCGGTGAAGAGCGAGAACGACAGCTGCTGGCGCACGTGGGCCAGCTGCAGCTCACTGCAGATCGCCCGCAGGTGCTCGATGGCGCGGGCGCCGCCGAGCGCGCCGTAGGAGACGAAGGCGGCGGCCTTGTTGTTCCACTCGGCGTAGAGGTAGTCGATGGCGTTCTTCAGGACGCCCGAGGTGGAGTGGTTGTACTCGGGGGTGACGAAGACGAACCCGTCGAAGGCGGCGATCGTGGCGGACCAGGCCTTGGTGTGGTCGTTGGTGTAGACGCCCCGGCTGGCGGACACGGCCTCGTCCAGGTGCGGCAGCGGGTGGTCGAGCAGGTCGATGAGCTCGTAGTCGGCGTCCGGCCGTTCCTTGGCCTTGGCCAGCACCCATCTCGCCACGGCTTCGCCCTTCCGGCCGGGACGGGTGCTGCCGAGGATGATCGCAATCTTCACGGGAAATCCTCTCGCTTGAATGTTCAAGTCAGACGCTAGCATGATGACGTGAATTTTCAAGTCAGCTAGACTGTGGTGATGGCGGAACCCGAGCAGCGCTGGCTCACGACTGACGAGCTGTCGGCGTGGCGCGCTTTCATGCGGCTCGCCCAGCGACTCCCGGCGTCGCTGGAAGCGCAGCTGCAGCGCGACGCGCGGCTGAGCTTCCTCGAGTACTACGTGCTCGCGCACCTGTCGGAGCAGCCGGATCGCCGGGCGCGGATGAGCGAGCTGGCGGCCTTGGCGAACACGGAGCTGTCGCGGCTGTCCCACCTGATCGGCCGCCTGGAGAAGCGCGGCTTCGCCTGCCGGGAACCGGACCCGGGCAACGGCCGGTACACGCAGGCGATCCTGACGGACGCGGGCTTCGCGCACCTGGAGTCGGTCGCGCCCGGGCACGTCGAGCAGGTGCGGGAGCTGTTCGCCGACCCCCTGACCCTGGCGGAGCTGCGCACGCTGCGCCGGATCGCGGACAAGGTGCTGGCCCGCGTCGACGACCAAGCCGAATAGCGGGAAGTCCGCCGCCGCGGTCGGGCACGTCTCATCACCGCCCACGGTAAAAGAAGGCACCGCCAGGACACCGCTACCTGCCCTGACACCGAACGCGATCGTGCTCATGATGAACAGACTTCCGCGGCGCGAAGGGAAGCACCTTCCGACCGGGTGAGGAATGGCTTTTCGCTCTCGCGCAAAAGCGGCGCACGCACGCGCCGACATGCGCGGGTCGGCCGCTCGGGTGCAGACTTCCGGGGTGGACATCGGAGAGGCCGGCGCGCGGTTGGTCGATCGGTTCGGTCTCCGGGCTGAGGGCTGGCTGGCCGAGGTCCCCGCCCTCGCCTCGCGACTGGTCTCCCGGTGGGGCCTCGAACTCGGTGAGCTGTTCGCGAGCGGGGCCTCGTCTGTCGTCCTGCGTTGTCGATGGCGTGACGGAACGCCTGCGGTGCTCAAGCTCAGTCCGGATCGAGCGCTGCTGACCGAGCAGGTGGAGATGCTCCTTGTGTTCGCGTCTTCAGGCCGGGTGCCGGCCGTGATGGCCGCGGATACGGAAGCCGGGGCGATGGTGCTGGAAGAGATCCTGCCTGGCACGGAGGCTGAGGACCTGCCACCGGAGTCGTTGCCGCGGCGGTGGGGCGAGTTGCTTGCCGCCCTGCACGCCGTGCCCCCGCCCGCGCACTGGCCGCGAACCCTACGCGGCCGATGCGACGAGGCCTTCACTCGAATCGGCCGCAGACTGACCGAACCGGCCATCGGCGCGCGGATCGCCGAGCGAACGTGGCAGCGGACGATCCGGCGCTGCGAGGCGCTGCTGGACACTCAGACCAGGATCGTGTTGCTGCACGGAGACCTACATCTCGGCAACGTCCTGGACGGCGGTGCGTCGCGGGATCTCGTCGCGATCGATCCGAAGGCGTGCTTGGGTGATCCGTGTTTCGACGCCGTCGACTACGTGGTGGCTGGGGCCGGACACGAGGGAGTCCAGGCCCGCTGCCAACGGGTGGCGACGGCATGCGGGCTCGACGGGGACAGGTTGTTCGCCTGGACCCGGGTGATCGCACCGATGTTCGCCATCGCGTACCTCGCGAATGACGGTTCAGATCCGGCGATCGACGAACTGCTCACCCTGACTCGGTGATCTCGCACGAATATCCGCTCATGCCGCTGATCGAGCACTCGCGTCCGGTCATGCCGAGGAGCAGACCTCTGCGGCACTGCTGCGGCTTGTCGAAGATCAGTCGCCCAGCCAAGCCGCGATCGAGCTCAGCGCCGCGGTCTTCAGCTGGACCGGTGCGGCCGAGCCGGTGACGGAGGCCGCCGCTGCCGCCGCGAGGTGCTCGTCGCTCAGGCCGAGCACCGAGCGCGCGAGTTCGTATTCGCGGGCGAGGTCGGTGGCGAACAGCAGTGAGTCGTCGGTGTTGATCGAGCATCGGACCCCGGCGTCGAGCAATGTCGGCAAGGGGTTCGTCTCGACGGGGTGGTAGACGCCGAGCAGGGCATTGCTCGTCAGGCAGACGTCGAGCGTCGTGCCCCGCGCCGCGAGTTCCTCGACGAGAACGGGGTCTTCGACGGCACGTACTCCGTGCATCACCCGGTCGGCACCGAGCACCTCGAGCGCGTCGCGGACCGATTCCGCCCCCGCGATCTCACCGGCGTGCGGAACCGAAAGCAGACCGGCCTCGCGGACGATGTCGAACGGCCGCTTGAACCAGGACGCCGGGGCAGCCGCCTCGTCGCCGTCGAGGCCGAACCCCACAACACCATCGCCGGCGCGTTCGGCGGCAATGGCGGCCACAGTGATCGCGTCGTCGACACCGATTCCGCGGTTGGCGGCAGCGATGAGCCCGAACCCGATCCCCACCTCGTCGGCCGCGGCGCGACCGGCGGCCAGAACCGTGGTGACCGCGGCCTCGTAGTCGCCCAGCCGGCCCCGGAACAGCCCCGGCCACACGGAAAGCTCAAGCCAGACCACACCAGCGGCCTTGGCATCCTCGACGATCTCCCGGACCGCCCGCCGAACATCTGCCTCATTCCGCAGACAGGCCGCCGCCGCGGCGATGGTCTCCATGAAATGCCCGAACGACCCGTACCCCGTCGGCCGCGGAACCTCCCAACCCTCCTCCCGCGCGATCTCCTCAACAGTCGACCGGCGCAGCGAACCATCCAGGTGCAGGTGCAGATGAGCCTTGGGCAACTCCAGCAACGAGCGCGCACCAGCCCGACCAAACGTGGTCACACCAGAACTCTCCCACACGGCGCCGACATCCCGTCATGCCGCTGGTCGAGCTTGCGTGACGCGCGCTCATGGCGATGTTCGGATCTGCCGGCAAAGAATGCCATTGCGACCCGCCCCTGGCCGTCGCCGGACGTTCGCGCAGGCGCGAGAACCGGAAAAACGGTCCCGCCCTTCGACCCGGCCGCACCTAGTACTTTCGGCCGATGTCCGCGCGGCGAAAACCCTCCGAAAGACGTGAGCCATTTCGGGGTTCTCCTGCCGGCGCCGGTTTCACGGTCGATCATCGCCCTACCGTGGCGGTGCTAGGTGATCTTGAACCGGAACCGAAGAGGGGAACCACCTTGCCCGACCGGACCAGATTTCTCGGCCGAACGCTCGCGGCGGCGGGCACCGTGGCGGCGCTCGCGCTCGCCACGGCCGTTCCTGCCGCAGCCGCACCAGCGACCGTCGAGCAGGACGTCGCGCAGCTGTACCAAGACGTCGTCGACCTCTACAACGGCCTGCCCGCGGATGCTCTGCGCGGCGTCGACCGGCTCATCGAGTCGCCCATCCCGCACCTCGGCCCCCGGAGCCAGGCGGCGCAGGACCCGATCCCGGGCTGCACCGAGGGTTCGCTGCTGACGTACGCGAACAAGCTCGCGTCCCAGCTCACCCCGCTCGAGAACCAGGCGTTCAACGCGCTGTCGGGGCTCAGCCAGCTCTACGTCCAGGGCGTCGCGTCCGACAAGGCCCCGCAGGTCTTCGGCACCGACGGCCAGTACACCTCGCGCGCCACCGGCACGATCGACAAGCTGCGCGGCTTCTGGGACATCGAAAGCTGGAACATCCAGCTCGTCGCCTGGAAGGGCACCGATCTCGGCAGCCAGGCGAAGATGGCGCAGACCTTCAGCCTCGGTCTCGCGCCGGCGAAGGTGAAGGACGCCGCCGCGCTCGCCACCAAGGTGCTCTACGAGGTGCCGGCGCTGCAGGGCGGCCGCAACCCGCTGCTCACGCTGAACGCGTTCTCCGCCCCGGCCGGCAGCCTCGGCGGCAAGCGAGTGGCACTCGGCGACGGCCTGCTCGACACGGTCAACGTCCTCGGGTTCGACGACGTCTCGGTGGAGTCCGTGGTCGGCCACGAGTACGGCCACCAGGTCGACTTCGCCCACGACAACTACCCGCGCAACGAGTCCTCCGAAATGGGCCCCGACGCCTACGGCGGCTACTTCGTCGCGCACGCCAAGGGTTTCGGGTGGAACGCCCGCACCCAGCAGGAGGTCACCTACCTCGACGCCTCCATCGGCGACTGCTTCCACAGCCACGGCACCCCGGACCAGCGCAAGGCCGCCGGAGCCTGGGGAGAGAAGCAGGCGACGAGCCAGGGCAACCCGAACCGGATCGTCCCGTCCGCCACGATGATCGAGAAGTTCCAGAAGGAGTACCCGAAGCTGATGCCGCCCGCCACTGATCAGGCGGCCGCGGCCACGGTGGCCGCGGCTCGCGGCTGACCTCCGGTTCCCGTCGGCGGGCCGTCTCCCCCGAACCGAGGGAGACGGCCCGTTCTTCACGGCTGGGGCTCGACCTCGTAGACGAGGTCGGGGTGCTCGTCAGCGCGGACCTCGGTACTGCCGACGTTGCCCCCGTAGGTCAGCCACCACCCGGTCGGCGGGGTCACGCGGATCTCGTATTCGCCGACCGGCAGCCCGGTGAACCGGAAATCGCCGTTGCGGTCGGTGTGGGTGGTGGCTCGGCGGTCGATGTCGTACAACCCGATCAAGGTGACCTCGACGCCCTCGACTCCCTCGCCGGGGTCGTTCCGGTGGTTGGCGTTCTTGTCGTAGTAGCTGCTGCCCACCGACTCGCCGGTCAGACCGGGCACGGACGCCCGTGCGACCCCGACGTTGTCCCCCGGGTCGGTGTCGCCGTTCTGGGCGGTGAAGCCGTAGGCGATGGTCACCCGGCCGACGTTCGCGGCGCCGCCGGGCACGATGCCGCGCAGGACGACGCTGACCGTCTGTCCCGCGGGGATGGTGATCCCCTCCTGGTCGTAGCCGACGCCGGCCCAGTCGGTGATCTCCAGCTCCCACGGGTCGCCGTTCCCGCCACTGCCGTTGACGACCTTGACGGCGTCGACGGAGCCGGAGTTCGCGAACTTGTAGGTGACCGTGGCCGCGTCGCCGGCTTGGTAGGTGAGCTTGTCGAACCGGGTGGACACGACGTGAACGTTCGGTTCCGCGGGCGCGGCAACGGCGGGCAGCGCGCCGGCGAGCAGGGTGGCCGAGCACACCGCCACGGTGATCAACGGCCGTCTGACTTCGGAAAACATCGACACGAACTGCCCCTCATCCAGAGGCGGGACGATCCCGCATGGAGTTACACGCGGCTGCGGCGCAAAGGGTTTAGCCGGAGTCCGGTCAGCCGTCTGTCACCGGCAGAACCCGCTCTCTCCCGAACAGGAGAATCCCGGAGAGTTCCACATCGAATTCTTCGTCGGACAGGAGGAAAAGTGACCGCCAAGAATCTGGCTTCGCTGATGAATTCGGTTCTGCCCCAGCTCTGAACCGTACTGGGTGCCCCGCGGGCCGACCCGGCTGCCGGGACGAAGGACCGGGAGCACGGCGCGGGTCGAGGGAGGGTCTGGCCCTCCGGCCTGCCCCACGGTCACCCTCAACTGTGATCTGCTTCACAGATCCCCGACTGGCCGAGGTTCGGTTGTCGGATCCCGGGTTGCCCGTTCGTGGCGTCGGTGAGCGGCCGCTGCGAGAGCTCCGCCACGAGCACAGGAGATCGAGATGTCGCACCCGGAACCGGTGGCCCGCCGCATGTACGACCTGGTCGAGCCCATCGGCCTGCTGCCCTACTTCGCCGACGAGTCCGACGAGGCGCTGATGGCGCTGGGCCTGCGCAACCCGTGGGACGCCTACTTCGCCGGCCGGGCCGCGCCGCTCGGCCGTGACGTGCCGGCCGACGTCGTCCACGCGATCTTCTACAACTTCGCCCCCGGCGAGGTCGCCCGCCACCTCCCGAAAGTCTGGGACCTGACCACCCCCGAGGCCGCGCTGGCCGCCCGCGAGCGGGGATGCGTCGCGGGAATGCGGCGGATCCTCGGCGAACTCGCCGACGACGCCGGCGTCGCGCGCGCCGGCGACCTGTTGCTGAAAGCGGCGACCAGCGCCCCTGTCGAGGGACGCGCCCTCTACGCGGCGCTGCGCGCGCGGCCGGTGCCGCAGGAGCCGGTGGCCCGGCTGTGGCACGCGGCCACCCTGCTGCGCGAGCACCGCGGTGACGGCCACACCGCCGCACTGCTGACCGAAGGCATCGGCGGCACCGAGGCGCACGTGCTGCACGCGTTGTCCGTGGACCTGCCCGCGCACGAGTTCGGCCGGGTCCACCACCTCCCCGCCGCGCAGCTGAACGCGGTCATCGACGGCATGCGCGCCCGCGGCCTCGTCGGGTCCGACGGCTGGCTCACCGCCGCCGGGCGGGCCACGAAGGAACGAGTCGAGGCGCTGACCGACCGGCTCGCGGAGGCGCCGTACAACGCCCTGAGCCCCCGCGAACTCGACCGCCTCATCGCCGACCTCGCACCGATCTCGGCTGCCTTCCGAACGGTCTTCCCGATGTAGCGAGCACCACCATCGGGCAAGGTGAACGGTGCTCGCTTCGAGGGGCTGCTCAACGCAGTACGGCCGCCAGCAGGTCGGCCCCCAGCGCCGTCAGGTCGGGCAGGTTGACGGTGTAACGGACATAACGACCATGCCGCCGGGTGGTCAGCAGACCCGCGCGACGCAGGACAGCGAGATGGCGGGAAACCTCCGGGGGCGAAAGTTCCCAGGCGTGGGCCAGCTCGCCGGTGGTGTGCGGGCCGCGGGCCAGGGTGCGCAGCAGCCGCAAACGCACCGGATGCGCGAGCGCCTCGAGCCGTAGCGTGACCGTTTCCAGCGAGACCGGCGCCGAGGGATTCGCCTCGGCGACGGGATACTGCACCACCGGCTGCCACCCGGGCGCACGCACCGCCACCAGATGCGGGCGGCCGAAGACGCTGGGGAGGAAGGTGACCCCGGCCCCGTGGGCGACGGTCGCGTTGTCCTGCAGCTTGTCCACGATGATGCAGGTACCGTCCGGCGCCAGGGTGACGGCGCTGGAGACCGACGCGAGCGCCGCCCCGATGCCCTGGCGCTTCAGCAGGTCGTTCTTCAGGCGCAGGTCGGTGGCGAGTTGCCCGGCGACGCGCGTCCAGGCGGCGTCGAAGAAGGCCTCGGCGCACTGTTCGAGGGTGTGCCGCACCCGCGCCCGCACGGCGGCGGGGTCCGCGAGCAGCCGTTCCGCGAAGGCCTCTTGGAGCGCGCCGCGGGCTTGCGCGAGGTCCAGGGCCCGCTCGCGCGCCGTCGCGTCGACGAGCGGGGACGGCGCGCCGAAGTGGACCCGGTTGCTGCCGCAGGTGGTGACGAGTGCGGCGGTCACATAGGTTTCGTCGTCGATCCGGTCCACGTCGTCCAGCTCCTCGAGGAGGGTCGGCCGGGGACGAGCGGGGACGAGGAAGTCGGCTCGTGAGGAACGCCAGAGGAACTCCGCCTCCCTGAGCCGCTCGGCCAGCTCCGGCCGCAGCCCGGCCCAGACGTCCCCGGCCCAGCCCGCGAGCTGCGGGTGATGCGCGGGTTCCGCCAGGACGTGCAGCATCGCGGTCAGCTCGGCCAGCGGCGACGCGGTGAACCGCAGTCGCTCGGCCGGCAGGCCGCTGATGTCGATCCTCAACGTCATCCCGCCATTCTCGCCGCCCGGACGGCCGGCGACGGCGTCGGTTGACGGTGTTCGTCAATCGACGTGGCAGGTCCGGCGGCCCAACGCAGTGTGGGCGCCATGGCAACCATCACCGGGATCCGGCCGCGCGCCCTCGTCCGTGCCTCCGGCGGCCCCCGCTACGCCGTCGCTCTCGCCGTGGACGCGCTCGGCACCGGCATGCTGCGGCCCTTTCTGCTGCTCTACGGCGTGACCGTGCTGCAGCTGTCCGCGCCGGTCACCGGCATCGCCATGACGGCCGGCGTCGTCGTCGCTCTGGTGTGCACGCCGGTGGTGGGCCGCTGGCTGGACCTGGGTGCCCGCAGCACGGTCGTGGCGGCGTCGATGCTGGTGCGGGTGCTGGGCGTGGCGCTGCTGCTGGCCGCCCCGGCGGGGAACGTCTGGCTGTTCGCGGCGGCGGCGCTCTTCCTCGGCATCGGCAACCAGGCGTGGCCGGCCGCCCACGCGGCTGTCGTGGCCACGGTCACCCACGGCCGCGAACGCGACGCCGCCCTCGCGGGCAGCCGCGCCCTGCGCAACGCCGGCCTGGGTGTGGGTGCGCTCGTCGCCACGGCGTGCCTGACGGGCGGCACCACCGCCTTGGAGGCGCTGGCAGCCGTCACCGGACTCGCCTACTTCGCCGCGGCGACCTTGGCGTGGTCGATCCACCTCCGCGCGCATCCGGGCGCGACCCCGGCCAGGGACGACCGGCCCGCACCCCGGATGCGCACGCTGCTGGCCGCCAACGTGGTTTACGTCTTCTGCCTCAACCTCTTCGAAATCGCGCTCCCGCTGGTCCTGGTGACGCAGCTGCACGCGTCCCCGGTGTGGTCGGCAGCCGTCTTCGTGGCGAACACGGTGCTGGTGGTCACCCTGCAGGTGCCGGTCACCGTCCTGATGTCCCGCTTCTCCCGGCGGACCGTGCTGGCCCTGGCCGGCGTGGTCCTCGCTGCGTCCTACCTCGGCTTCCTCGCGGCCACCTCGCTGGGACACGGCTGGGGTCCCCCGGCCGTCGCCGCGGTGTCCGTGGTCTGCACCCTCGGCGAGATCATCTACGGGGGCAGCGCCACCGCGCTCGTCACCGCCCTCGCCCCGGCCCCGGTCCTGGGACGCGCCCTCGCCCGCTTCCAGCTCTCCACGGGCTTCGGCCTCGCCGTCACCCCCGCGGTCATCACCGCACTCGCCTCCCGCGGCCCGGCCACCCTCTGGGGCAGCCTCGCCGCCGCGACGCTCCTCGCAAGCTCGGCTGTTGCCACCGAGAAGGACCGAGGAACGCGGCCCAGCGGTCGCCGCCGGGCGCGATCGCCTCGGGGGCCGGCTTGAAGCAGCCACACCCCGCCTCGGTGCTCGACAGGCGGCACGCCATGTGAGAGCCACGCCCGACAGCGTGGTGGGCAGCCGATGAGAGAGCCACCCGTCGAACACCTCGACCAAGCCTGGCCCGGCATCGGTCCTACCGCCATTCAACAAGTAGCCGATGAGCGGACGCCCGACCTTGGGCAGGCACAGAAGCGGCCGCTTGCAGGTTGCGTCAACCCCGGGTACTTTCGATACGAAACGGTATCGTAGCGAAAGTAAGGTGAGCGCCTTGGCGCCCGACGACGTAACTCGATCCCCGGCGCTGGGGCGACCGCGGGATTCCGGCCGCGACCGAGCCATCCTGGACGCGACACTGTCCCTGCTGACCGAGATGGGTTACGAGCAGCTCTCGATCGAGGCGGTGGCCGGGCGTTCCGGGGCGGCGAAGACGACGATCTACCGCCGGTACCGCGACAAGGCGGCCCTGGTCGCCGCCGCGGTCGAGCACCGCTCGCCCGCGACGCCCCCGCAGCCGGAGGGAGAAAGCCTCCGGGAGAACGTGCATTCTCTGGCGACATGGCTGGCGCGGAGCATCTCCGAACAGGACGTCGGCCTGCTCGGAGCCCTGTTCGCCGGCATGCGCAACGACGCCGGGCTCGCCCAGGCGATGCGGCGGATCCTGCGGCGGGACGAGACCGCGATGACGGACGGACTTCTCCGCCAAGCGGCCGAGCGCCTGGCGCCCGGAGCGGCGCCGCTCTTCGCCGAGGTCGCCTCCGCAGTGATCGTGCACCGCGTCGTCGTGGGTGAGCCGTGCGACGCCGCCTTCATCGCGCACCTCGTTGACGACATCCTCTTGCCGCTCCTGCGCCGCACCTGAACGTGCTCTCGCGTTCCGGCCGATTCGAATCACCTACACCAGGAGATCTCATGAAAGCAGTACGTTATGACCGGTTTTCCGGCATCGACGGGATCTACCTCGCCGACGTCCCCGAGCCCGTGCCCGGCCCGGGCGAGGTGGTCATGCAGGTCGCGGCCAGTGTGCTCAACCCCGGGGCGTTACCGGCGCTGCACGGCAGTTCGTACACGCCGGGGCGCGATCTCGCCGGTGAAGTCGTCGCTGTCGGTGCCGACGTGTCCGGTTTCGCCGTCGGGGACGCGGTGCTGGGGTGGCTCCAGAGCTGGGACGCCCACGCCCAGTTCGTCGCCATCCCGGCAGCCCAACTGGTGAGCAAGCCTGACGCCCTCGGCTGGGACGTGGCGGGCTCGCTCTACACCACACCGATGGCGGGTCTCGGTGCCATCCGGGCGGTCGAGCCCCGGCCCGGTGAGACCGTCGTGATCTCAGGCGCATCGGGCGGCGTCGGGTTCACCGCGGCACAGCTCGCACTCCGCACCGGAGCGAGGGTGATCGGCCTGACCAGCGCCGCGCATTTCGACCTGCTCCGCCATCACGGCATCGAGCCCGTCCAGTACGGCGACGGTGAACGGGAACGGATCCTCGCCACGACCGACCGAACAGATGCGTTCATCGACGCCGTCGGTGGCGGCTACATCGACCTCGCGATCGACCTCGGCGTTCCGGTGGACCGCATCGACACCGTTGTCGACTATCGCGGAGCGAAGGAGAAGGGCGTCAAATCTTTCGGAACGACCGATGCCGGCGGCCCCCCGGCACTGGCCGGGCTGGCCGCCCTCGCCGCTACGGGCGACCTGTACATCCCTGTCGCCGCAACGTACCCGCTCACGGCCGTGCGCGACGCCTATCAGGCGTTGGCCGATCGCAAGACCCACGGGCGCATCGTGCTGCACCCCCAGGACATCGTCTGAACCAACCTCGTCCCGCACCGCTTACGCCGCGAGTCGGTCGACGGCGGTCCCTGCCGGCCATGTCGCGCTCGGCGCCGTGAACACGAACCGTGCGAGTGCCGAGCGCGGTACTCCCCCAGCGACCCGACCAGGAACGGCGGCAGCGCGGTCGTGCGGGCGGGGCCCGGGTCTTCGGCCGGCCGAGCCACCAGGCCGGCACTCTGAAGTGACCCGGTGTCCGGGTGGCGGGTTCGGGCGGCATCTTGCCTGACCTGGAGCACCTCCCCTGGAACGACCCGACCCGTCCGCCCTGACGAACGGCCCGGTGCCGGCGGCTTCACCGATCAGAAATCCCCCGCCCCGTCGTCAGTTCTGGTAGCCCCTCGCACCGATGGAAGGATCGCTGACCATGACCGACGCCAAACCGCTGGACGCCGACGAGGCCACGTTCATCGCGGCGGTCCGCTCAGGCGATACGGCGCGCTTCGCGCTCATCACGGAGCGTCACCGGCGTGAGCTGCAGGTGCACTGCTACCGGATGCTCGCGAACTACGAGGACGCCCAGGACATGACGCAGGAGACGTTCCTGCGAGCGTGGAACAAGCGGGAGACGTTCAAGGGCCACGCCGCGCTGCGGACCTGGCTGTACCGGATCGCGACGAACGTCTGCCTCGACTTCCTGGAGAAGCGCAACGACCGCACACCCGCACCGTCCGCGCTGCCGGACTCCGGCTCCGAGCTGCCGTACCTGCAGCCGTACCCCGACCGGATGCTCCCCGAAGACCCGCAGGAATCGGTGGTGGCGCGGGAGACGATCGAGCTGGCGTTCATCGTCGCCGTCCAGCACCTGCCGCCGCGGCAGCGGGCGGTGCTCATCCTGCGCGACGTCCTCGGCTGGCCGGCGTCGAAGGCCGCCGACGCCCTCGAGCTGACCGTCGCTTCGGTGACCAGCGCACTGCAGCGGGCGCGGGTGACGATGCGCGAGCAGCTGCCCGGCCGCCGCCTCGACTGGCGCAGCCCCGCCACCCACGAGCTGTCGGACGACGAGCGCGGCGTGGTGAAGTCCTACATCGACGCCCATGAGCGCAACGACCTCGACGGGCTGATGTCCCTGCTGCGCGAGGACCTGCGCTTCGCGATGCTGCCCGATCCGGGCACCGTGATCGTGGGGGCCGAGGACGCGGTGGACGGCTGGGTCTCCGGTGGGCTCTTCCAGCGCGGCTACGACGACTGGCGCTGCATCGCCACGACGGTCAACCGCATGCCTGCCGCCGTGTTGTACCGCCGCACCCCCGACGATCCGGAGTACCGGTTGCTGAACCTCGCGGTCCTGCACATCGTCGACGGGAAGATCGCCGAGCTCACCGGATTCGACGTCACCGACAAACCCTGGCTGGACCTGCCCCCGACCCTGTGATCACGCATGTCCCGAGTGGACGCCCCGCCGGGGTTGCCGGCGGGGCTTCTTGGCCCGGGCTTATCGCCTCGTCTCGTAGCGGGTCTGCACCACGCCGCCGGGAAACGTCCGCGTCTCCACGAGGTTCAGGTTCACCCAACTGTCCAGCGCCGTGAAGAACGGCGTGCCGCCACCCACCAGGACCGGATGGGTGACGATCTCGTACTCGTCGACCAGCCCGGCCCGCATGGCGGCCCCGGCCAGCGTCGCACCACCCACCCTCATCGGGCCGCCGTCGTCGGCCTTGAGCCGGGTGATCTCGGCGACCGCGTCGCCGGTGACCAGGCGGGCGTTCCAGTCGACCTTGTCGATCGTCGAGGAGAACACCACCTTCGGCGTGTCCCGCCAGTTCCGCGCGAACTCGATCTCCGCCGGGGTGGCGTCCGGCTGCTGGTCGCCGGTCGGCCAGTAGGAGCTCATCGTCTCCCACAGCTTGCGCCCGTACAGGAACAGGTCGATCGCCTGCTCCTGGTCGAGCCACCACTGGAACAGCTCATCGCTCGGCGGCCCGCTCCAGCCGATGTCGACGCCGGTCGCGGCGATGTAGCCGTCCAGGGTCACGTTCATGCCGAAGATCAGTTTCCGCGTCATGCCAGCCTCCTGTGAGTCGATCTCACACGTACAGACGGGCGAGGCGCGAGAACCTAATCGGTGCGCGATCTGCGTCTGCAGCCACCATGCGACAACCGAACGTCCTCATCTGCCGAAGAGAGACTTGTCCGGCTCTCCGTGACCATGGTGGAAGCGCCGCGGCTGCGAGGCCGGGGATCGGTAGGGCGTGGTTCTGGAGCAAGAGGAACAGAGCCTGGGCCGGCATGCGGGGCGACGCGCCGGCGTCGCCCCGCAACCGACCCGGTGCTACTGGATCAGGAACGGCGCCGACACGTCCACCGCGTACGGCGTCGTGCCGTTCTTGTCCAGCTGCAGCACATAACTGCCCGGCACCACGGCGGGCGGGCCGGACGCGTTGATGTCGGGCGCGCTTTCGGCCAGCGTGGCCGCCGGGAAGGACACGCGCACGACCTGTGACCGGCCCGGGTCGAGCGTCACCCGCGCGGAGCCGACCAGCCGTTGCGGCGGGACGACCACCGGGCTCACCGGCTGGGCCACGTAGACCGGCACGATGTCGGTGCCGGCGCGGGTCCCGGTGTTCGTGACGGTGAACGTCGCGGTGGCCGTGCCGCCCCGCGCGACCTTCGGCGTCACCGCCAAGTTCGTGTGCGTGAACGTCGTGTACGACAGGCCGTAACCGAACGGGAACTGCGGGTTGTACGCGTTGCCCTGACCGGATGCCGTGCTGGGCAGCTGGTCGAAGAACTTCGGCTGGTCCCCCAGCGGGGACGGAGCCGTGCCGGCGAAGTCACCGCCGACGGCCGGCGCGTCGGACGGCCAGCTGATCGGCAGCTTGCCCGCGGGGTTCGTCTTCCCGAACAGCACATCCGCCACAGCCGTGCCGGCTTCCGTGCTGCCCTGGTAGGCCATCAGCACCGCGTTCGCCTTCTCGGCCGGGCCCAGCCCGACCGGCCGGCCCGCGACGACCACGACGATCACCGGTTTGCCGGTTGCCTCCAGCGCCGAGATGAGGGCCTGCTGGTCGGGCGCCAGGGCCGGCGCCGGGTTGTCGCCCAGCCCTTCCGCATAGGCCTTCTCCCCCACCACCGCCACATAGGCACTGGTGTCCGCCGCGGCCGCGACGGCGCTGGCCTGGTCCGGCGCGTAGACCGCGGCCGGGTCCGCGGCCCGGATGCCGCCCAGCACGGTGGTGCCCGGCGGAATCTGGTTCTCGGGGCCCATGCAGCACACGTGCCCGGCACCCGCCACGCCCTGCCAGCTCACGCTCCAGCCGCCGAGCTGGTTGGTCATCGAGTCCGCGCTCGGGCCGGTCACCACGACCTTCGCGCCGGCCGGCAACGGCAGCGCGTTGTTCTCGTTGCGCAGCAAGGTGATCGACTCCCGCGCGGCCTTGGCCGTCTGGTCACGGCCCGCGGTGACGGCGGCGTTGGCGGCGTTCGCGTCGACGCACGGTTTCGCCGGGTCGGCCACGCACGGCTGGTCGAACAGGCCGAGCTGGAACTTCAGCGTGAGGATGCGGCGCACGGCCTGGTCGATCCGCGCGCGCGAGATCTTGCCCGTGTCGACGGCCTGCAGGATCGCGGCCTGCCACCCCGCCGCGTCGGAGACCTGCATGCTCATGTCGACGCCCGCGTTCACGGCGGCGGCGATGGCACCCGGGAGATCCGCCGCGATGTGATAGGCGGTCTGCAACGCGGTGACGTCCTGGTAGTCGCTGATCACGACACCCTGGAAGTGCATCTGGTCGCGCAGGACGTCGGTCAGCAGGTAGTGCGACGAAGTGGCGGGAACGCCGTTGATCGAACCGGAGTTGACCATCACCGTCCCGGCGCCCGCGTCGATCCCCGCCGCGTACGGCGGCAGGATGGTCGTCTGGAGGTAGTTCATGGGCAGCAGCGCCTCGGCCCGGTCGTGGCCGTTGATCGACTGCGAGTAGCCGGCGAAGTGCTTGACCGTCGCGCTGACGTTCAACTCACCGCGCTTGCCGGGGGTCTGCATGCCCTTGATGTTCGCGGCGCCCATCGCGGCCGCCAGGGCCGGTTGCTCGGCCCACGTCTCGTAGGTGCGGCCCCACCGGTTGTCGCGCGCGATGTCCTGGACCGGGGCGAAGTTCCAGGTCCAGCCGGTGGCGCGCAGGGCGTCCGCGGTCGCCTTGCCCCCGGCCTGGGCGAGCGCGGGGTCCCAGGTGGCGCCCATGCCGATGGACTGCGGGAACAGCGGCGCCTGCCACGGGTGGCCGAAGCCGTGCACCGCGTCGACGCCGAACACCACCGGGAGGTGCAGGCGCGAGTTCTTGATCGCGAACTGCTGGATGATGTTGTACTCGGTGGCCCAGTCGTAGCCGGTGTTGCCCACGCCGCCCTTGCCCGTGGTGTCGACCGGATTCTCGGTACCGCCTGCGAGAATCGAACCGACGTTGGCCTCGACCAGGATTTTTCGCATGCATTCGGGATTGGGTAGGTTGAAACCGTTGTTCCCGCACCTCGTGCCGTCGGCGTCGGTCAGCGTGGTGACCAGCTGCTGGTCCATCTGGCCGACTTTCTCGGGCAGCGTCATCGCGTGGAGCAGGGCCTCCACCCGCGCCGGCACGGGGCGGTGGGTGTCCAGCCAGGGCGCGACGCCCAGGTCGATGGCGGCACTGCTACTGGCGGTGAACGCGGGAACCGCGAGCAGGGCCGCGGCCGCGAGCACCGTGACGGTGGCGCGGGTACTGCGTCTGTGGTTGCGGAACACCTGACCTCCTTCAGCCGTGGTCGGCATGGACCGGCCGCATGGGTGCGAGCGCACCGTAGGACCGTCCGCCTGGGCTGTAAAGCGCCGAACGGCGGCCGGGCGTCCGTTTGTACACCTTGAAGTAAGCGGTATCCCGTGTCGGCTTCCCGACCGGACGCCGGCAGGCCGACGGCGGCCTGCGTGTCGACGTCCGACCGGCCGGCGTCTCCGCCAGCATCCCCGGCACCATGCTGACCGGCGCCGAGATCGATCAGGCCACCCGGATGCCGCAACTCCTCGCCGACGGCCTGCTCGTCCGCGACCATCCCCTGAAGCAACTGCCCCCGTGGCCCCACCTTGGGAACGCGACGCACTCTTCTGCCGCGATCAGCGTGTTCGCGCTCGTAGTGATTTGTTTACGACCGCCGGCTGACAGGGCTGCGCGTCTTCGCGCTTAGAGTCGATCCATGGACGATGCCACGTGGCGAACGGCGCTCTCGGTAGCCAGGGCGGCCGAACACTGCGGTTGCCTCGAGCCGAGCGACTGGCCGGCCGTCGCGGTCAGCATGCTGCTGGAAGGCAACGAGGATCCCGAGATCGCCGAGCTGGCCGGCTTGAGCCGCCAGGCGAACGGATGGGACACAGAACCGCTGGTAGCCGCCGCGTGCGAGCGCTACGGAGTCTTGGCTGCCGACGCGGACGAGTCGACCGATCTCGTGGCCCGGTTGATGGCGGACGACCTCCGGGCCCGGCCGGCCGCGGTCACCGCGCCGATGATCCGCCTCCTGGCCCGGCTCGCGCCACCGGACTTCACGTCGGACCTGGCCAGCCGATGTTTCAGCGTCGAAGAGTATCTGGACTGCGGCTGCGTCCAGGTCGATCCTGGCTTCGAGGCGGAACTGCGGCAGCTGCCGACGCTGCGTTTGGCCGCCTCCATCGTCGAGGCACTCGCGCGGCCGTTGCGCTCGACGCTCCCCACCTCTCAGCCTCCTCACGGACATCACGAGCACCAGACCGACAACGGGTGACCTCTGGCAGAGGCCGGCACCGCACTGTCCTGTCGATGATCGCTCGTTCACTTCCGGTAATGCCGAGGAGATTATGCGCTTGTGGGCAACGGTAAAATGGAATCGTGGTGCTGTCTGGGGAACAGTGGTTGACGCAGGTCCTTCGACCGGCCGTGGCTGGAGTGAGCCGTGCTCGGCGCGAACGGTCAGTCGGCGTGGTTTCCGTAGATCCGTTGCGCATGGTGGGAAGTCGGCTCGCGGCGCAGGTCGAGGCGCTCGGTGATACCGGGGTACTCACCGACGAGCAGGAAAGGACCGCGCTCGACACCCTCGAGAAGGCCGGAATCATGCCGGAAATCCGGACGACGTCGGCCGCAACGTCGTCCTCGATGGCCGCGGGTGCCTTCGCTCCCGTGGCTGTACGGGCGGGTTCGGCGCCGGTCGTCGCCCGCGAGCCGGCCGAGCCGCCCACGTTGCGAGGTGTGCTGGTGGGGCCGCGACCACTCGGGCAACTCGACGGACGCCCGGTGACGCTGATCTCGGCGGAGCTGTGGAGCGACCGGTTCCTGGTCGACCTCTACACCAACCCCGGCCCGGAACACCGCGACCGGCGGGCGCAGGCCGCGCGTGAGCACCTGGAGTGGATGAAACGCCAATGCCGCGGGCAGGCCACCGAGCGACCGGGCCGGGCCTTCGTCGGCTCAGCACTGATCGACCTCACCTGGGAAGTGCGCGACGAGCAGGACACCGCATATCGCCGGACCGGCGGCTCGGCCGAATCGGGAGACCATCTCGACCGGCAGCGCATGCAATGATCTCCAGCACCCCCCGCGCAGTCTGGACGCCTGACCCTGCTCGCCACCGACACCACCGGCACGATCGTGCTCGACGCCGAAATCCCCCTCCCCCGATCAACCACCTGACGCCGCGCGCCCATCCGCCGAAGACTTGCCTCCGGTGCTCGCTCATGCCGATGTCAGAGCGTCCCGGCTTCGGTTTGGTCGTCTTGCACGGTGAACGGTGAGTAGCCACGCTCGACTCGGCCGACCGACAGGTCGGAGAAGACAAGCGAGATGCTGTGGCTGTTGGTCTCGATCAGCGCCTCGTGGATCTGCTGAACGTCCACACGAGACATTCCACCCCATCGGCCGAGGGACATCCGTTCACGCCGGGAGGCGAGCGTTACCGAGAGCGGTGTCTAATGGGCGAGCAATTTACCGTGAGAAAGCGCAGTCCGTCTCGACCGGGAGCTTTTAATGCAGATCCTCGCCCGTCAGTGCGTGACCGCCGACGGCTACGTGACCACGCCGGACGGATGGCCGCCGCAGGTGATCGATCCCGCGCACGGCCCCGGCAGCCACGGAGTCCGGGAATTCGTCGCCGGTTGCGAAGCCGTGCTGATGGGGCGCACCACCTTCGAGCCCGCGTTGACCGCTGGCCGTGGCCGGACCTGAACGTCTTCGTGCTGGGCTCCCACCGGTCACGGGCGCACCGGACGAGGTGGTGTTTCGACAGCGACCCCGCCCGGCTGCTGGAGCGGCTGCGTAGCGACAACTCCGGCGGCGACGTCCACCTGGTCGGCGGCCCGAGCACGATCGAGACCTTCCGCGCGCTCGACGCGGTGGACAAACTGGAACTGGTGGTGCTGCCGTTCATGGTCGGCGCAGGGATGCGGCTGACCGACTCCCTGGCCTCCGACACCGCACTGTCTTTCGAAAGTTCCCGCTCGCTGCCCGGTGGCTCCGTGGAAATCGTCCACTCGCTGCGCGCCTGGATACCTGCCCGCGACGTGGCAATCACCGAGCGAGCCGCCTCTTCGCCCGGGCTCAGAGCTTGAGGTCGAAGCCTTGGACGTACCAAGCCCCTTCGTGCTTCTGCATCTTGAAGGTGAGGCTGAACGAGCCCGTGTCCCCGGTCGCACCGATCAGTTCGAGGCTGCGCAGCGTGCGACCGTCGAGCTTGACGGCCGTGTCCGGCACGGTCACCTCGTTCCCCTTCGCGGTCACCCCGGTCACCCCGGTCACCTCGACTTCTCCCTGCGGGGGCAGCTTGACGCCCGGCTTCGCCCAGGCCTCGCGCAGCGACTTGGCGCTCGCGAGCACCTCGGGACGCTTGCACAGCGTTTCGGCGTCTTGCCCGGCGGGCAGCACGGGAGCACCGGAGAGGCACGCCTCCGTGTACTGCTCTTTCAGGATCTGGGTCACCCAGCGCTCGAGGGCCGCCTGGAGGGTCTCGGCACCGGATGCGGGCTGCACCTGGGACGTCTGCGGGGAAGCGCTCGCGGGCGAAGCGGACGGGCTCGGCACCGGCGCCGCCGATCCGCTGACCCCGGCCGAGCCACACGCGGTCAAGCCCATGACCACCACCGGCAGCATGGGGGCAAGCCGTCTCGCCTTGGGTCGCCGGGCGTGCACCGTCGGGGCGATCGTCACAGGGATTCCTCCTGACTCAGCCGGTAATCCGGCTGCGGGCCTTCGTCGGCCCGGAGCTTGGTGTGAGGCGACCGAAACCGTCAACCGTCCCGTGCGAAGCTTGCCCTTTTTTTCACCGTTGCCGGTCGAACGTCCGGTCCTGCCACCAGACACGGCCGTTCGCTCCGCGCGGTTCACAAGAGACATCGCCGAATGGCTGGCGGCAAACGACCCGGCCCTGACCGCGAAGCCGGCTCAGAGTCGGTACCGCCGGCGGACCGATCAGCCCACGGTGACCACCCTCGCCCAAGCAGGGGGCACTTCCGGTTCGTAGTGGGGATTGTTCTCATCCACCGGACGCTGCCGGGAGAACAGGCCCACGACCGTCCGGCCGGGCGGTCGTGCCTCCGGCCAGGGGGTCTGGCCGTCCGTCAGGGCCACGATCACGTCGGCGCGGGGATTGCCGCGCTGGACCTGGGCGAAGCCGGTGCGCAGATCCGTGCCGCCGCCGCCCACCAAAGGGATTCCTTCGGCGCGGCACAGCTCGTGGGTGACGTGCGCGGCGGCGTCGCACGACAGCACCGAGACGAGATCGCGCCGGCCTCCGACCGCGCGGACGATCGCCGCGATTTCGAGGAGCGCGCTCCCCAGCTCGGCGTCGCTCACCGAGCCGGAGGTGTCGACGATCACGCAGACGCGCGGCGGCCGGCGCCGCAGGCTCGGCATGACGACGCCCGGCAGACCGGCCGATCTGCGCGAGGGCCGGCCGTAGGTGTAGTCCTCCCCCGCACCGGACATCGCCGATCGGACCGCCGCCCCCAGCAGTTCCCGCCACGGCTGCGGCGGGTGGAACGCCTCCTGCGCCCAGCGCTGCCAGCCCTTCGGGACATCGCCCGGGCTGCCGTTGATCCCTTGTGCGACCCGGAACCGGACGGCGTCGCGTTCCTGCTCGCTGAGCCCGTGTGCCCCGTCGGCCCCCAGATCCCAGTCACGGTCCAGTCCGTCGGCGCCGCTGCCGCAGTCGAGCCAGGCGTATCCGGCCGTGTAGGGCCCGAGGCGGAACTGGCGCAGGTAGTCCTCCATCAACTGCCCCTCGCGAAGCCTGAGCGACGCCGGCTGGACGGCTCCCTCGGGCCGCACCAGGCCGTCGCCGAACACGTCGTCGTTGATTTCGCAGTCCGCGGCGATGTTCATCCGCAATCGCTCTCCAGGCCCGGTCAGCTCGTGCTCCGCGGCGAACCGGTCGCTGCGCCCGTGGTGGTCGCGCAGCAGGTGCGAGACCTCGTGCACCCAGACCCCGGCCAGCTCCGCCAGCGGAGTGCGGTCGACGAACGCCGGCGAAACGTAGCAGCGCCAGTGGCGGTCCACGGCCATCGTCGGCACCCGCCGGGACTCCACCGTGTGCAAGGCGAACAAGGCCGTCGCCAGGTACGGCCGGTTCCGGACGGCGTGCAACCGGGCAGCGAACAGCTTCTCCTCGTCCATGGACCCCGCCGTCATCGGTCCTCGCCCGCGTCTGCCGCGGCCTGATCCGCTTGCCGCGACAACGACACCGCCCCCGAAAGCCGTTCGATCGCCGCCGGCACCGGCCAGTCGTCACGGCGCAGCGAGGCGAGCGTGGCCGCCGGCACGACCACCAGGTCCGGGGCGCCGGTTTCCAGCGCTCGCAACAGCAGCGACCACGCCGCGTTCCAGCGAACCCGCTCCGGCCGCCGGCGCACCGCCGCGACCACGCCGTCGAGCACCGTCTGGCGCAGGTCGCCACGCTCGGGCAGCACCGCCACCTCCGGGTCCGCGAGCAGTGTTTCGGGGTCCGGCAGATCCATCCGATCCAGGCCGGCCAGCAGTTCCAGACCCGGCCCGTCGCCGACAGCACCCCGCACCAGCATGGACAGCACGTCCCGGGAGACGTCCGCCGCGGTGGCGAAAGCGATGAGGCGCAGCGCCATCTCCCAGCTGCGTGGGGAAGGCCACGGACCGCCGCGGCGTGCTTCGTTCTTCGGCAGCTGGTGAACCAGTCCGGGCCGGGCGATCAGGAGACCGCAGACCGCACGGCGGGCGAACGTCACGGCGTCGGGCAGCCGTCCCCGGTCCAGCCGGGGCAGCGCCGCCTTCGGCCACGTCCCGCCCAGCCCGCGGACCACGACGTCGTGGTCGTGGGCCCACTGCAGGTGGACGAACCGGTTGGCCAGCGGCGGGCTCAGTTCCCACCCGTCGGCCGCGGAGGAACGCGGGTTGGCGGCGGCGACGATCCGGACTCCCGGCGGCAGCCGCAGGGCACCGACCTGTCGCTCGAGCACGACGCGCAACAGCGCGGCCTGGACGGCGGGCGGCGCGGTCGACAGCTCGTCCAGGAACAGGAGACCGTGTCCGGCGCGGGCCAGGCGTACGGCCCACTCCGGCGGGGCCATCGGCACCCCCTGCGTCGCGGGATCGTCGCCGACCACGGGCAGCCCGGAGAAGTCGGACGGCTCGTGCACGCTCGCGATCACCGTGGTCAGCGGCAGTTCCAGCGCTTCCGCGAGCTGGTTCAGCGCGGCGGTCTTGCCGATGCCCGGCTCGCCCCACAGCAGCACCGGCAGATCGGCGGACACGGCCAGTGTCAAGGCTTCCAGCTGGGTGTCGGCACGCGGCTCGGTGTCCGTGTCGTGCAACAGGGCCAGCAGATCGGCGGCGACGTCGAGCGGTCGGAGGTGTGCCGCTTCGGAAGGGATATCCATGGCAGTAGACAGTTTTGATCACCTTGGGGTCGGTTCGAGGCCGTGTCCGGCCAGGCGGGCGGAGACGTAAGAGGTCAGGGACGGGTCGCGTGGCGCGGCCGGGTCCGGACAGCGCGCCGGATCTTGTCCTTTGTGGACGGAAGCGGACCGGATCCGGCCAGCCCGGCCCGATACAGCCCGTGGAGCACCTGCCGGCGCACGGCCGTCTCGAGTTCGTCGCGCAGTGCGCCGCTGCGCAGCAGCACGTCCGGTCCGAGCAGACCTTCGACGGCGGAGAGGGCGCCGGCGTTGTCGCCGTGGTCCAGCCGGGCTCGGACGTCCACGAGACTTTCCGGATGCCGGTGTGCCTCGTCGATGGCGCGCAGGCACGGCAGCTCGGTGCCGCCCAGCGCGCCCAGCAGCTCTTCGCGGCGGATCTCGTCGGGATCGTGGTCCAGCGGGACCAGCACCCCGTCCACCACGGCGATCCGGTGGGTGGCACCACGGCATTCGACGAAGCGCGAATTCGGCGAGCCGTCCGGAGTCCGGGCCGCACCGGCCGGCCGGTGGCCGGGTCGAAGGGCCGAGGCGACGAGCGGGTGCAGCCGGTCGGCGTCGATCAGTCCGGCGTGGAGCAGCCGCAGGTCGGGCGGGACCCAGGTCGCGGCGTCGGGCAGGACCGGCACCGCCCGGCCGCCGGCTGCCGCACCCGGCGCGCCCAGGTTCAGCAGCAGCCGGCGCCGGCTGGTGAGCCGCACGACGACGACGTCGTCCGCGCACCTGTCCGCGTGCAGGAGCAGCGCCGCCTCGGCGATCCACCGGTCCACGGCGCAGGCGCCCACGCCGTGCCCGGACCGCTCCGGTAGCTCACCGGCCCGGCGCGTGTCCCACAGGTGGCGGTGCAGGTCGAAGCGATACCGGCGGTGGGGCCGGGGATGCGGATGCAGGCCCGCGTCGCGCTGGGACGGCGTCCACAGCGCGAGGCTGATCCGCTGACCGGCGTTCGCCCAGGCCGGCGGCGTGCGCGCCACGAGGTGTACTGCACCGCCGCGGTGAGTGGTCGAACCGTACCGAGCCAGGGAGACCGTGAGGCCCGGCCGCACCAGGCCGTCCGGGCTGATCCTCGGGAAATGCCAGCGAAGCAGGTCAGGAGCCAGGTGACGCAGATCGGCGCGGACCTGTGCCACCAACCCGGCGCCGTGGACGCGACCCACGGCTCGCAGGTTCAGATCCACATCGACGCGCGCGGCGGCGCAGGCCCCGGCCCAGTCGCCCACCATCCGGCGGGCGGCAGCTGACTCGATCATCGACGGCGGCACGGCGAACTCGCGCACGCGCGCCCAGAAAAGAAGACGGAAGTCCTCGTTCGCGGTCAAAGGGTGCATCAGCACTCACCTTTGGCGAACGGAACCCCCGATCTGCTGGAGTAGGTAGTCATCGCGGACGAGCGTAGCAGGGCCGGGTGCGCGACGGGTTCCGGATTTTCGACGACGAACCCGTCGGGACCATGACCGGCTGTCTGTGTGTCTTTACGTGCGGGGGCCGAGGTCTTTGGCCATGACGACGTTGGTCTCGACGTAGCCGAGTTTCCGGTAAAGCGACCGGGCGACCGAGTTGTTGCCGAAAACCTGGAGCCGCACGGCCTTCAGGCCAGCGGAACGCACCTCGTGCTCCAACGCCCGCATGAGCGCGTCACCGTACCCCCGGCCACGCAGGTCCGCGTCGACCTGGATGTCGTAGAGGTAAGCGACCCGGCCGGCGCCGTGAGGTCGTTCGGCGAACCAGACCATGCCGACCCTCTGGTCGCCGTCCCGCGCGACGTACAGGTGGTGGCCGGGTGTGGCGACCCCCTCGGGCAAGAGCGCGGCGTACTCGTCGACGGCGCGCTGCCCCGCCCCGTCGGCCGGCCAGCTCTTGGCCGAAACATGGGCCTCGGCATAGGCCAGGACCGCGTTGCGGTGGTACTCCGCGTATTCCGCACTGGTCATCGGATCGAGCCGGACGTCTGCCATGGCCACCCTCCTCGCCCGCAGGCCGCGAACACAGTTTCGGTACCAGGCCACGCCGCGGATCGGCGCGCCACCTCGCCCTCGGCGGGGCGGCCTGATCTTGCCACCCGGTCTTGACCAGCCACTGACGTCCGGGTGTTCGCCCGATTCGGCGGCGCGGCTGGTCTGTTTGCCGTAAGGTCTTCTCCGGTCCAGACCGGTGCAGGGTCGGTGTGTTGGGGTTGGTGGATGCCGCGGGCTGTCAAGTGGGCGATCACGCTGGTCGTCGGTGCCGTCGTGTTCGTCCTCGGATGGTGGGTCTGCGACTTCCCGCTGGGCATGGAGACCGGCAACGCGCTCAGCGTCGCGGCGTTGCCCAGCGCGCTCATCATGTCGCCGCTGGGCTGGTGGGCCGGCCGTGAGGCATCGGTGCGGGTCATCGGCGAGCCGGTGCCGAGCCCCCAGGAGCCTGCCCCTGCCGTTCGCGATCGGCAGGTGGTGGTGGGGCCCGTGCCCCGGAAACCGCAGCACTTCCAGCCGCCGGTCGACGCCGTGCACGCTCTTTCGGGCATCGTCGACGGGACGGTCGCGGTGGTGTGCACGGTGACCGGCCTGCGCGGGGTCGGCAAGACCCAGGCGGCCGGCGCCTACGCGCGTCAGCGGATCGCAGACGGCTGGCTGGTGGCCTGGTTGCCTGCCCAGTCCGAGGAACTGGTCGTGGCCGGGCTGGCGGAACTGGCCGACGCGCTGGGGTTGCGCCGTCCCGGAGACACCACCGCGACGACCACCGCACGGGTCCGCAACCATCTCCAGACGCTTCGCGAGCCCGCTTTGCTGGTGTTCGACAACGTGACCGACCCCGCGCACGTCGTCCCGCATCTGCCCGCCACCGGCAGTGCGCAGATCGTGCTGACCAGCGCGAGCCACACGATCGATCAGCTGGGCACCCGGGTTCCGGTGGATCTGTTCAGCTTGGGCACCGCCGTGCGGTTCCTCACCGACAGCACCGGGTTGCCGGACACGGCCGGCGCCCGCAAGCTCGCCCGCGAGCTGGGTTGCCTGCCGCTGGCCCTGGCGCAGGCGGCCGCACGCGTCGTCCGGATCGACCACGACTACGCGACATACCTGCGCCGCCACCAGAGCGTCGCCGTGGACCGGCTGCTCACCGCGGTGCCCGGCGACCCGTATCCGCTCGGGGCGGCCAAGGCGATCATGCTCGCGATCGAGCCGTTCACCGCCGACGAAACCCACCGGATGCCGGTGGAGCTCCTCGATCTGCTCAGCGTGCTCTCGCCCGACGGCGTCTCCCGCGACCTGCTCACCGCCGGGCTGGACGGCGACGCCGACGATGCGCTCGCCGCCCTGCTCGATGCGTCGCTGGTCGAGTTCGCCGGCACGGACAACGCCATCGTGGTCATGCACCGGCTGACCCAGCGCGCCATCCGCGACCGCGCCGACCACGACCTCCCTGCTGCGCTTACGCGTGCGGCCGGCTTGGTGCGCGTGGCCAGCCGTCCCGCGGAACAGGCCAAGCAGAAGCGCGACCTCGGCGAAGAGCTGATCCGGCACCTCGACACGCTGCGGTCCCACGCGACGGCCGTCGAGGCCCCGCCCGGCGCGCTCGACGGGTTCCTCGGCCTGCGCGCCGACGCGCTGTACGACCTGTCCGAGTGGTATTGGCGCCACGACCGGCCGGTCGCCGAGCGGATCCTGTTGCGCCAGGCCCTTCCGCTCTACCGGCGGCTGGCCCGAGCCGGCACGAACCAGCGAAGCCGGCTGGCCTCCTGTCTGCACCACATCGGCGCCAGCTACCTGAACTCCGGGGTCGCCGACCGGGCGGCCACCACGCTGTACCAGGCATACGAGCTGCGGGTGGCCCTCGCCGACGCCGATGACGACGAGGTGGCCTCGCTGGCGGCCACGTGCGCGCAATTGTGCCGCGCGTTGCTGATGACGAGCAGGTTTCGTGAAGCCGTCCGGATCGCCGAGCACGAGGTGCGCTTGCGGCGAGGGCGCTCGGGCTCCGACGGAGACCTCTACTTCGGGCTTGTGCGCTTGGCACGCGGACAGGTGATGGTGGGCGAGGACGCTGCGGCTTGGCGCACTGCCCTCGAGGTCGAGGAGCTCTGCGAGACGTCGGCCGACGACGAGCCGACGAACGTCGCCTGGCGGCAACTGCAGCTGGCCAGGGTGCTGAGCGTGTGCGGGCGGCACGACCCGCGCCGGGCCGCGCGTGCGGAAGGGCCCGCGCGGGCCGCGCTCAGGGCGTACCGCCGCTTGGTCGACCAGGATCCGCGAGACCACCAAGCGACCTTGAAGTCGGCTGTGGCCACCCTCGTCACCGTGCTCGAACGGCTGGGGCGCCACGCCGAGGCGCTCGAGGTAACCCATCGGATAGGAGCAGATCCCGAATGGCAGCACAACTCCCCGGCGAGGAGATCGGCGAGTCGCCCGCCGAAATCCAGCAGGACGAACTAGGGACCGCGAACGAGGGCCAGCTCTTCTACTCGAACGTCCTCGAGTTCGTCGCCGACCGCTTCCGGTACCTCGTCCCGCTGTCCGGTCCGGACTCCGGGCGGGTGTGGTGCCCGTCGTGGTTCCGGCACGCCCAGGCGCTGTCCCGGTTGGACTCGGTGTGGCGTGCATGGGAGTTCCTGCGCTTCGAGCCCTCGTTGGGGATGTCGAACTGGTGGCTGCACCACGCCGACCCGCAGGTGCGGGCGCTGATGGACCCGGTCACCGGCCCGTTCGCCCACTGCGTCGACGGTCACCGGGCCGAAGAGCCGCTGCCGCTGGACGACGTGCCGGACGGCCTCTTCGACGACCAGCGGTTGAAGTGGCTGCAGACCAGCAACCCGTTCGACCTCAGCTGAGCCGGACGTCTTGACCGCGTGGCCCACGCGACCGGTCAGCGAGCCGGCTCTCCTGTGGAGGGACGGGTCGCCTGCACGAAGGTGATCCGGCCGAGCCGGTGGTCGGCGTGCGCGGCCTCCCGTGCGTCGCCGAACCCGGCATCGGCCAGCAGCGCGACGATGCCGTCGCCGTGGTTGGCGGCCACCTGCGGGTTCCGTTCCACCCGGAAACGCAGGAAGCGGGGCAGGTGCCGGCCGTGGCCGTGCGCGGGGTCGCCGGAGCCGCCGAAGTCGGCGATGGTGACCTTGCCTCCCGGCCGGAGGGCGCGGAATGCGTCGCGGGCGAACGCGGCCCGGCTGTCGCCATCGAGGTGGTGCAGGGCCAAGGACGAGATCACGTGGTCCAGAGAGGCGTCCTCGGCGGGGATCCGGTCGGCGTAACCCTGAACGAGGGTGAGGGCGACACCGCGGCGGCGCGCTTTGCGCATGCCCCGCCGCAGCGCGTCCCGGTCGGGATCGAGGCCGGTCAGCCGGGCGCCCGGCTGAGCCGCGAGCACGGCCAGCGACAGGTTGGCCGTGCCGCAGCCGACGTCGACCACCGCCTGGCCCGGCTCGACGCCGGCGAGTCCGGCCAGCCGCTCGTGCACCGCGCGAACACCGGCGAACCGCGTGAGGACGTCGTAGAACGGGAGAAGCCAGGTCTTCCCGGCACCCGGCAGGAACGGGCGGTCCCGCTCCTCCGGAGTGCGCTGATCGAGGAACCGTACGTCGCTCGTCGTCGCCATGAAGTGCTCCCTGCGCAGTCGGTGGCAGACCCGGTGTCGCCCTCCTCCAGTCTTGGACTTCCTGCGGTTCCGCAGCAGGACGTACGGTGGTCAACGTGGGACATTCTTCGGTCAGTGACGTGCCGGGAGCTTCTTCGGTGCTGCGCACGGTGCGACCCGATGGAACGCCGGTCTACCGGCACCGGCAGCGGCCCGGCGTGCCTCCGGTCACGGTGGTGCGCTTCGACACCGAAGACGCCCACGCCCACCTTCCGCCGGGCCACCGGCACGCCCACGACTTCCTGGTCCTGGTCTACATCGAGGACGGCACCGGCTCGTTCGCCGTCGACGGCGCCGAACGGCTGCTGAGGGCCGGCGAGGTCCACGCCGTGCCTCCCGGGCAGGTCATCAGCGTCGAGGACGTCGCGGAGCTCGCCCGCGGCCGTGCGTGGTCGGTCGCGTTCACGCCGGACGCCGTCCCCGCGCTGACCTCGGTCTCCCCACTGTCCTGGGCGCACCATCCCCTGCTCGCCCTGTTCGCTCCCGGCGCGGTGCCCGGCCGGGTCGCCGGGCCGGACCGGGCGCGCTGGTCGGCGTGGATGGCGGACCTGGCCGAGGAGCTCGCCGACCCGTATCGGCTCGGCGCCCACGAGGCCGCCGCCGCGCTGCTCACCCGGCTCCTGGTCGCGGCCGCGCGGCTGGCACCGTCGTCGCCGGGCACGCCGGACCCGCTCACCGAGCGGGTCTTCGCCGAGATCGAGGCGACGTTCCGGGAGCCGATCTCCGCCGCGGATGTCGCCCGCGCGCTCGGCTACACCCCAGGGCATCTCACCACCGTGCTCCGCCGGCGCACCGGCCGTCCCCTGCTCGAATGGATCACCGAACGGCGCATGACCGAAGTCCGCCGGATGCTGCGCGAAACCGACCTGCCCCTCGACGTCGTGGCCGCCCGGACCGGCCTGCGTGACGCCACCTATCTCGTCCGCCGTTTCCGCGACCGGTACGGCATCACCCCGCAGCGGTGGCGCCACGCCCAGCGGGCACAGCCCTGACGATCGCTCCCCTGCGCCCTACTTCGGTGCCTGGAAGCCGCCGATCTCCTGCTCCAGCAGTTCGGCCAGCCGCAGCGGGGTGCGGTCCTCGAACATCGGACCGATGAGCTGCACCCCGACCGGCAGGCCCTCGGGGGACCGGCCCGCCGGTACCGCGGTGGCGGGCAGACCGGGCATGGTGGCCAGCCCGGCCCAGACGAGCTGGTCGAAGTACGGGTACTCGACGCCGTCGATGTCGATCCGCCGTTCCATCGGATTGGGGCTGTGGTCGTGCGGGAACGCGGGCGTCGGCGTGATCGGGCACACCACGGCGTCGAACTCGGCGAACAGCTGCCGCCAGCCGTGGCGGTGGACCTCGCGAAGGCGGTTCGCCTCCATCCAGTCGCGGTGGCTGAACAACATGGCGCGCAGCCGCGTCGCGTCGAGACTCCGGTCGGCGCCCAGTCCGGCGACGCGGGTCCGCAGCTGCTCGAGCGATTCGGTGGGAAAACGCGCAACGGAACCCGAAATCAGCAACTGCATGTAGAGCGTCGCGGCTTCGGCCAGATCGGGCAGCAGCGGACTGTGCCGTTCGACGCGGGCGCCGCCGTCGGCGAGCGCGGCGGCCACCCGGTTCACGCCCGCCCGCACGGCGGCCCCGGTCGGAAGGAGCGGATGCTCGTCGACGACCAGGACCCGGAAATCGCCGAGCCGCTCGTGGCGCGCGGGCGGCAGCGTCACGTTGTGCGCCTTGCCGAACGTCAGCGGGTCCGGCCCGACCATCACGTCGAGCAGGAGCGTGAGGTCGCGGGCGGTGCGCGCCATCGGACCGACGACGGCGAGGTCGAGCTCGACCGGCAAGGCAGGCTCGGCCGGCGGGACCATCCCGCGGCCGGCCGCCAGCCCGAGCGTCGGCTTGTGCGCGTAGACGCCGCAGAAATGCGCAGGGGTGCGCAGCGAGCCGGCGATGTCGGAACCGATGGACAGCGCGCCGAACCCGGACGCCAGGGCCGCCGCCGACCCGCCGGAGGATCCGCCCGACGTGCGACCGGGATCCCACGGGTTGGTGGTGGTGCCGTAGATCTCGTTGAAGCTCTGGATGTCCTGCAACCCCAGCGGCACATTGGTCTTGCCGAGCACCACCGCGCCCGCGGCCTTGAGCCGCGACACCTGGACCGCGTCCTCGGCCGGCAGATAGTCCCGGTGCGGCGGCATGCCCCAGGTCGTGGGCAGCCCGGCGATGTCGTAGGACTCCTTGACCGTCACCGGAACACCGAGCAGCGGCCGGTCCTCCCCCCGCGCGCGTGCCTGGTCGGCACGGTGCGCGGCGGCCCGCGCCCGGTCGAAGTCCCGCACGCAGATCGCGTTGACCACCTCGTCGTCACGCTCGATACGGGCGATCGCCTCGTCGGTCAGTTCCACCGCCGTCACCGCACCGGCGCGCAACGCGACAACGAGTTCTTCGGCCGTCTGAAAGCTCCAATTCATGAATCCGAAGCTATCTGGGCGTCACCGAGGACACGAAATTCCGGTTCGTGCAACAGGTTGTCCGAACGGGCCACCTCCTGCCGACGAAGTCGGGCACTCGTGCCACCATCTTAGGTGGCTTACCGCAGGTCACAGCGCTTGCGGTGAGCTAGCTACACCCGCGCAGGCCATGAAATGCCGCGTCGTGCAACAGGATGGACGTCTCAATTCTCCCGACACATTGTTTGTCGACGGGCATTTGCCGTCGTGATTGTCAACGTTTTCTGCCGCGCGGTTTTCCGCACCCGGGTCGCCGAGGCGATCAGTCGACCGGAACCACCGTGGTGTGCTTGACGGTGCGGATCGCGATGCCGGAGTGCAGGGTGGCCACGCCCTCGATCCGGGTCATCCGTTCGAGCAGGAACCGGTCGAGGTCGCGCAGGTCGGCGACGGCGACCTTGAGCAGGTAGTCCGTTTCCCCGGCGGTCCAGTGGCACTCCAGCACGGCGGGGTCCTGCACGATCTCGGTTTCGAACCGTTCGATGGCGCGCTTGGTGTGCTGCGCCAGCCGGACCGTGATGAAGACGGTGAGTCCGCGGCCGACCAGGTCGCGGTCGACGAGGGCCGCGTAGCCGCTGATGTAGCCCTGCTCCTCCAGCCGCTGCACGCGACGCAGACACGGTGCGGCCGACAGGCCGACCGCGGACGCGAGGTCCCGGTTCGACATCCGGCCGTCGCGCTGCAGGATCCGGAGGATCGCCTGGTCGATGCTGTCCAGTGCCATGCGCAACATAGTTGCGCATCTGGCGCAAAATGAGCAACAGACGAACGGTAATTGCTGGACTGACGGCACGCGCGCCTCCGACGATGGGAGAGGAAACGAACGGAGGTCCCGGATGCCCGAGTTGATCTGGCCACTGCTGCTGTTCGCGGTGGTCATGGTGGTCAGTCCCGGAACGAACAACGTGCTGGCGACCGACAGCGGTCTGCGGTTCGGGCTGCGCGCCAGCCTGCGGTTGCTGGCCGGCCTCGGCCTCGGCGTCGTGTCGCTGGTCGTGCTGGCTGCGCTGGGCCTCGGCTTCGTCGTCACCGCGGTGCCACACACCCAGGTCGCCCTGCGGGCGGCGGGCACCGGGTACCTGCTGTGGCTGGCCGTGCGGATTCTGCGGTCCGGCAGGCCGGCCGGGACGCAGGACGCGCAGGGCTCCCGGACCTTCACCACCGGGCTGCTGGCGAGCTGGCTGAATCCGAAGGTCTGGGTGCTGGCGCTGAGCGCAGTCGCCGGGTATTCCACGATCTCTTCCGACCCGTTCGTGCTCGCGGCGATCCTGGGCAGCGTTTTCGCCGTCGTCGTCGTCCCCAACCTGCTGCTGTGGTGTTCCTGCGGACGGCTGATGGCGGCCAGGCTCACCACCGACCGCCACTGGCGCGTCGCGAACACGGCTTTGGCCGCACTGCTCGTGGTGTCGATCGTCCCGATCTGGCTGGAGTGAAGAAGCGCAGGCAATCGAGGAGCCGCCCGGACGTCCGCGATTGCCGCTGAGCGTGCGTTCAGGCGGTCGAATCGATGTCGAGCCGCTCGGTGATCCACCGGGTCAGGGTTTCGAGGTAACCGGACGCCAAAGCGGTGCCACCGCCGACCTGAACGCGGTGGTCGGCATGGGGGAACACCTCGACGGCCAGGGTGGCCCGCGGATGGCGATCGGGATGGCAGGCGGCCGCGGCGAACAGGCTGATGCTGTCGGCCACCGGAACCAGTTCGTCGGCGCCGCCGAAGGTCGCCAGGTGGGGACAGCGCAGGCGCAGCGCGTTCGGGATCGGATCGTGGTCTTGCTTGCGCTTGGTGAATTCCCAGAGGCTTTCGTCCATTTCGGACCAGTACTCGCCGAACAGGTCGGTGACCACAGCAGGGATAGGAGAAGTGCGGACCAATCGTGTTGCTTCGGCGAAGCCGGCACCGCGCCGACCGGCCTCGACGAGACGGTCGTACGCGGCCAGTGTCACATCGGCGTCGTCGCACGTGACGCCGGCTATCGCCTGAAGGGCGGTGGCCAGCGCGTACCGGTCCTGAGCCGCGGGTGTCATGCCGGGGCAGCCGTTGGTGACCACCCAGGGCACGTCCTCCCGGGCCGCGGCGCACAGGACGACCCAGCCGCCTTCGCTGTGCCCGAACAGGCCGGTGGCTTCGGCCCGCACACCTGGCTGGGCACGGAGGAAGTCCAGCGCGGCGACGGCGTCGACCGCGAAGTCGTCGATGGTTGCTTCGCGCCAGTCACCGGAGGAGGCGCCGACCCCGCGCTTGTCGTAGGACAGCACGGCGAAGCCGGCTTCCGCGAGTCGCCTGCGGATCGGCGGGAAGAAGGTGTCGTTGTTCCGGTCCGACGGTCCGGAACCGCCGACCATGACCACCCCCGGGGCCGGAGCACGGCGATCGGGAACGGTGAGCGACCCAGCCAACACCACGTCGGTGCTCGGGAAGGTCACATCGCGTACGAGCTCATCGGTCCCCATCAACCCAGTATCCGGATACCAGGTGAGATGCGCTCTCATGACGCCGGGGGATGCCGTGCAGGTCCAGCGGAGCGGATCCGCGGGTGATCACCAACTCACGACCGCCGGGTGGCGGCAAGGGTCAGTGACGGCTGCGCTGTCCGTTCGGGTCCGCAGTCTGGATGGTGTCGAGCGGTCTGAGACTGCGGCCAAACCACGGAAAACGTACCGAGGCGGCGCCTGCCGTCGGGCAGCAAGCAACGTCGTCCGGGTCGTACAGCCGGCAGCCGACCGGTGGCCGCGCCCTGATCGGGCAGGAAGGCCGTGTCGGCCTCGATCGCGTGCTCTCCCCTCGCTCGGCGGTCAGCCGCCCTGGGAACGGCGGGCTTCCGATGCCGCCGGCGATCCGGATCCGGCGCGGGCCGCCGACTGGTTGCTCGCTGTGGGGCCGGGTGCGTCGAGCACGCCGGCCAGCAGCCGAAGCCGTTCGTCGTCCGGGCTGCCCGGCTCCGCGGTGTAGACGATGAGCACGGGCCCGGGCGCGCCCGGCATCGGGTAGGCGTCCCAGTCCAGGTTCAGCTCCCCGACCAGCGGGTGATCGACGCGCATCCGGCCGCGTGTCGTGTCCTCGACGTCGTGGCGGGCCCACAGCGTCGCGAACTCCGTGCTGCGCACCGCCAGCTCACCCACCAGCTCCACCGCGCGCGGGTGCCCCGGCTCGGCGGCGACCTGGGCCCGCAACATCGCGGTCAGCTCCGCGACCGTGGCCGCCCGCTCCGGGCACGCCTCGCCCGCCTCCGGGTGCAGCAGCAGGGCCAGGAGGTTCCGCTCGGCCCGGGGCACCTCGGTGAACGCGCCCAGCAGCGCGCCGGCCAGCGGGTTCCAGGCCAGCACGTCCAGGAAGCGCCCGACGACCAGCGCGGGCGAGGTCGTCGCGTGCAGCAGCCGCATCGTGGTCGGTGGCACCCCCTCCGGCGGGTACCGGCGGGCGGGGCGGGGCGGGGTGCGCGCGGCGGCCGCGAGGCTGTGCAGGTGCCGGGTCTCCTCGGCGGAGAAGTTCAGCGCGCCGGCGATGGCGTCGAGGACCTGGTCCGACGGCCGCACGTCGCGGCCCTGCTCCATGCGCTGGTAGTAGTCCGAGCTCACTCCGGCCAGCAGGGCCAGTTCCTCGCGGCGGAGCCCGGCGACGCGCCGCCGCGGACCCGGCTCCAGGCCGACGTCCTGCGGCCGCACGCGGGTCCGCCGGGTCCGCAGGAACTCGGCCAGCGCGCGGCGGGGGTCGTCGGTCACCGGCCCAGTATGCCCGGGGCGGGCCCGGCGAAGGTGGGTCCGGCAGTCCCAGGACAACGCGAACGACCGTGTTTCCGCGAGCGGCCCGCAGGATCGGTGGCACACAGCCGACCACGGAAGGGAACACGACATGAAGGCCGCACAGATCGGGAGCTTCGGCGCACCGGACGTCCTCCGGGTCACCGAAACCGACCGCCCCTCCCCCGGCCCCGACGAGGTCCTGGTGGCGGTCGAGGCGTCCAGCGTGAACGGACACGACACGATCGTGCGGGCCGGTGGGCTGAAGATGGTGTCGGGCCGGGCGTTCCCGATCGGGGTCGGCCTGGACTTCGCCGGTGTCGTCGTCACGACCGGCACCGACGTCCGGGGCTACCGCGCCGGGGACCGGGTGTGGGGCACGGTGCACCCCCGCGGACGGCACACCGTCGCCGGGGCCGCCGAGTACGTCGTGGTTTCCGCCGACCGCATCAGCCCCGCACCGGTGGGTGTTTCCGCGGTCGAGGCGGCGTCCCTGGTCGTCGCGGGCAGCACCGCCTTGATCGCCCTGCGCGACAGTGTCCGGCTGGCCGACGGCGAGCGGGTCCTGGTCCGGGGCGCGGCCGGTGGCGTCGGCACCGCGGCGGTGCAGCTGGCCCGGGCGATGGGTGGCCACGTCACCGCGCTGGCCCGCGACCGCCACGCCGCGGTCCTGCGTGACCTGGGAGCCGACGAGGTCCTCGACTACGGCACCACCACCTCGGAGGAGATCGGGCCGTTCGACGTCATCGTCGACACGGTCGGCGCCGAGCTGCACTGCTACCGCAGCAGGCTGGCCAAGGGCGGCCGGATGGTCACCGTCGGGCTGTCGGCTCCCGCCCTGGCCGCGATCGCGGCGTCGAGCATCCACGGCTCCCGGCGCATCCGCACGTTCAGCGCCAACCCCGGTTCCGCCGCGCTGGACGAGCTGGCCGATCACGTCACCTCCGGCGCACTTCGCCCGGTGGTGCACCGCGTGTACCCGCTGGCCGACATCGCCGCCGCCCACGAGGCCTTCGAGCGCGGCGGCGTACTGGGCAAGCACGTGCTCGCCGTCTCCGGCTGAGGCGGCGAACGGGCACGTGCCGAGGCGGCCTCGTGCACCTGGTGACCAAAGGCCACGGCCGGCGGGAGGAAGTCCCATGTCTTCGGCCACCGCCACCGGCTGTACTGGAGACCACGAGCCCGGCTGGGGGCGGGCCCGAACCGGTTCGAGCGAAGGAGGGACTTCGATGGTCACTTCGGGTCGCGACAAGACGATGTCGAAGCACGACGAACGCATGCTGAGGCGAGCACGTGCCGACGCCGATTCCGCTCACATGCTTGCGGACTTCGCGCACACGAGTGCCCAGGACGCGGCCGCCAAGGCCAGGCGGGCGCGGGCCTCGAAGCCGCAACGACCCTCCGGCGCCGGTCCGTACGGCTTGCCGCGTTCCTGGCCGGGACAGCGCATCACCACGATGAATCCGTACGATCTGCTCGGGGCCTTGAGGCCAGGTGATTTCAAAGCCACGCAGGACAGCGCCCAGCAGCACGAGGCGAAAGCCCGCCACAACCAGGCTCTCGCCCAGGCCTACGAACGAACCGCCAGGAGGGCCGAGCCCTCCGCACTTCCTGATGCGCGGGACTGGCTGGCCGACCTCACGGGTTCGCGACTCCACGGTCCGGGCACGGGCGGTGTGCAGCAGGCAGTGAGCAACTACCGCTCGGCAGCCGAAAAGTGGAAGGCGGCCGGACACGAATGGTCCAAAGCCGCGTTGGTCTGGCAAATAGGCGCCTGAAGACCCGTGGTGACGGGCCGCGCGAGCGGCCTGCATCCGTGGCGCCCAGCGGGTCCGGTCTGACCGGCTGGTGTCTGAGGTTCGTTGACCGGGGTCGTGAGTGAGAAACCGTGTTCTAACCCCGTTTCTCACTCACGATAAGCTCGGTATGGCATCGACGAACGCCGTGCTGAACCTCACTGAGGCTCAGCAGGAAGCGTTCTGCAGAAGGTTCATGGCCCGGATCTCGTGCGTGCCGGCTTCCTCGAGCTCGCGGGCCATGTGCTGCACGGCGGTGTAGCTCTGCCCGTCGATCCCGTTGTGCATGGCCTCGTCCATCAACTTGACCGAGGTGCGCATTTCGGTATCGGCCTCGCGGAGACAATCAGGAACGGTCCCGGCCGCCAACGTCTTCTCCAGCCCGGCGTTGGCGTCGTGGACCCGCTGCAGCGCGACCCGGCACTCCTGCTCGTTCCACGGTCCGCACTCGGTGGGGATTCCGGCCACCGCCGCGTTGACCGCGTCCAGCGCGGGCACCATGGCCGCGATGTAGGCATTGGCCGAAGTACCCGGGATCACGACCGGCGAAGGCGCGGTATCCGATCCGCGACCGCAACCGGCGCTCCCCACCAGAAGCGCCCCGACGAGAAGAATGGCGTATGAATTCCGCATCGTGACAATTTCCCGCAGCCGGGTAGCGTGGGGCCAGAGTTCTTCTTCCCCATGGGCGGGGACCAAAGACCCGCCGCATCAGGGAAAGCGAGATCCGGATCCCGTTCCACGAATCTTCCGGCGGCCGATGATCCATTTTGCGCGTCACGCCTACCCTTTTCGGGGTGCTCGCCGTACCCTGCGCGATGACGATCATGCCGATCGCCGGCCGCGGACGACTCGCTGGGAGCCCTTGTCATGACGAGCAGCATCGACACCCCCGGCGTGGAGACGACCGAGGTCGTCATCGCCGGTGGCGGCCCGGTCGGCCTGACCCTCGCCCACGAACTCGGCGCGCGGGGCATCGACTGCGTGCTGCTCGAACCGCGGCCGGAGCCGAGCCTGGCGTCCCCGCGGTGCAAGCAGATGAACCCCCGGTCGATGGAGATCTTCCGGCGCCTGGGCATCGCCGGCGCGGTCCGGGACCACGCACGCCTGCCGTTCGGGTGGTCCGATTCGGCGGTCTTCTGCACCTCCCTCACCGGGCACCGGCTGGAACGCTTCGACGGCGTGTTCGCCCTCAGCGACGTGCAACGGACCGAGCTGGCCGAGCCCGCCCTGTGGTGCGCGCAGAACCACGTCGAGGCAGCCCTGCGCGACACCCTCGCCGGGCGGGAGACGGTCAGCGCGCGCTGGGGCTGGACGCTGACGGGTCTCGAGCAGGACGCCACCGGAGTCACCGCGACCGCGACCGACGGTGCGGGGCGGGAGCGCGTGGTGCGAGGCAGCTACCTCGTCGGCGCCGACGGTGCCCGCAGCGCGGTCCGGCGGGCCTGCGGCATCCCGCTGACCGGGCGGAGTCACGAGATCCGCAACGTGCAGGTCATCTTCGACGCGCCCGGGCTGAGCGCCCGCCACGACCTGGGCCGCGCCGTGCAGTACTGGGTGGTCGACCCCGAGGTCAACGGCCTGATGGGCACGCTCGACACCGAAGACCTGTGGTGGGCCATCATCATCAACGCACCGGAAGACGCCGACGCCGCGTGGTGCGAACGAGCGGTCCACCGCATGATCGGCGCCGAAGCACCCCTTACCGTGACGGCGATCGATCCCTGGACGGCCCGGATGCTGGTGGCCGACCACTACCGGGCGGGCCGCTGTTTCCTCGCCGGCGACGCCGCCCACCAGAACCCGCCCTGGGGTGGGTTCGGCGCCAACACCGGCATCGGGGACGCCGCCGACCTGGGCTGGAAGCTCGCGGCCGCGCTGCGCGGCTGGGCCGGCCCCGAGCTGCTCGACTCCTACGAGACCGAACGCCGTCCCGTCGCCCGGCGCGCCATCGCGGAGGCCGAGCGGAACATGCGGGTGCTGACCGGTGAGCTCGCGGTGCCGGGACTGGACGACGACGGGCCGGACGGCCGGGCCGCGCGCGCCAAGACCGCGGAGCTGATCCGGCAGGCCAAGACGGCCGAGATGTACACCCTCGGTTTCGTCCTCGGCACCGCGTATCCCGGCTCGCCGCTCGTCATTCCCGACGACGGCCCCGACCCGGCCTCCACCGGGTCGGAGTACCGGCCCTCCAGTGCCCCCGGCCACCGGCTGCCGCACCTGTGGCTCGACCGGAACCGGTCGCTCCAGGACGAGCTCGGCCCTGGTTTCACGCTGCTGGAGGTCGCCGCACCGCCCGCGCCCGAATGGGAAACCGCAGCGCGGGCGGGCGGCGTGCCGCTGATCCGGTACCGGCTCAGCCGGCCGGATCTGCACGGTCTCTACGCCGCCCGGTACGTCCTGGTCCGGCCCGACGGGTACGTCGCCTGGCGCGGCGACACCACCCCGGACGACCCGCGGACGGTCCTGGACCCCGCCCGCGGCCAGCTGGCTATTCCGCGGCCGCCGCGGTGACGCGCTGGATGGCCTGCACGGCGACATCCGGCTGGTCGACGTAGATGTAGTGGCCGCTGGTGGCCGCGGTGACCGGCTTGGCGCGGCCGGACAGCCCAAGCCACTTGCGCTGCCCTTCGGACCACGCCTTTTCCAGGGCGGCCCCGTACTCGGGTACGGCGGCGAGGTAGGGCTGCCCGTGCTGGACGACCTCCACCGGGATGTCGCCGGCGGAGCCCGCTTTCCCGTCCTGGATGGTCAGCTTCTCCGGGTTCTGGCCGCCGTAGACCGCGAGGCTCTGCCCGCGCAGCTCGGCCGCCTGGCCGGTGGCCGACTCCGGGATCAGGGTCGTGGTGTCGGCGACGATGGTCGACGGGGTCGCGTCCATCAGGACCAGCCCGGCGACCCGGTCCCGGTGGGAGGGTGCGTACCGGGCGGCGATCAACCCGCCCAGGGAATGCCCGGCCAGCACGACCGGGTGGTGCCCGGCGACCCGGTCCAGCACTCCCGTCAGGACCTTGCCGGTGCTGTCGAAGGTCTGCGGGCCGTCCGGCTGGTCGCTGGCGCCTTCGCCGAGCCGGTCGTAGGAACAGACCCGGCCCTGCCCGCTCAGCGCCTTCTGGAACCCGGCCAGCTTGTCCAGGCCGTCGCCCAGCCCGGCCAGCAGGACGACGACCGGCCGGTCGCCGGCCGGCGCACCCGAACAGGACACGTTCACCGACCGGCCGTCGACGGTGATCTTCACCGTGCCGGAAACCGGATCCGTGCCGGCCTGACCAGTGCCGGCTGCCGCCGACGACGTCGGAGCGTCCTCGTCCGGGTCCGAGGCCTCGTCGCACCCCGCGAGCACCGGGACAGCCACCGCGCAGAACAGCACAGCGACAGCGGACGCCTTGACAGTGCGAAACATCACTACCCCACGATCGGTCGTCGACTCGGCCGGTCCCGGCCTCCGCGGTCCGCGCCGCGGGTGCCCGGAACGCTAGGGAGCCGACGGCTTGGAGTCGTCACCGCACAGGGGACACTTGCGCGTAGCTCGCACGGGGGACACCATCCTTCGCCCGGAGCGGGGACGTGGGCTCGGCCGGGCGCGCGCCGCCCCGGCCGCTACCCTCGTCCCGTGATCGACCTCCGGCGCGGCGCGGACCGGTGGAGACGGTTCGACGTCACGGTCCGGGACGCCCCTCTCGCGCTGGTGCTCGTCCTGGCCTCGCTGGTTCCCGCGCTGCACAACGACGGCACGCGGCTCGGGGACGTCCCGACCCGTCCGATGGACGCGCTGGGCGTCGTCGTGGTCGCCCTCGAATGCCTTCCGCTGATCATCCGCAGGCGTTTCCCGGCCGCCTGCCTCATCCTGGTGGCGGCCGGCTTCGCCCTCGACCAGCTCCGCGGCTACCACACGGTCGCGGGGACCGCGGTGCCGATCGCGCTGATCAGCACCGCGGCCCACCTCGAGCGGTTCCGCCTGCCCACCGCGGTCCTGGCTTCGGTGGCCTACGTGCCGCTGGCCATCGCCCTCACCCGGGACGGGGCGGCGGAGGGCGTGACCGGCTTCGTGACGTTCTACCTGGCCCTGGCTCTGGCGTGGGGCATCGGGAGCTGGCTGCGCCGATCCCGGGCCGCCGAGGCGGAACGCCGTCACCACGTCGCCGAGACCACCCGCATCGCCGAACGCACCCGCATCGCCCGCGAACTCCACGACGTCGTGACCCACCACGTGACCGCGATGGTCGTGCAGACCGAGGCGGCGCGCTACTTGACCGGCTCCCCCGATCGCCTGGACCAGGCCCTGTCCGCCGTCACCGACTCCGGGCGGCGGGCCATCACGGACCTGCGGCACCTGCTGGACCTGCTCGACCCCGAGCACGACGCCGAGCCGCGAAGCCGGTCCGCCGGCGATTTCCGCACGCTCGTGGAGCACGCCCGGCAAGCCGGCCAGCCGGTGGAGTTCACCGAGGAGGGCCGTCCCGCAGAGGCGGCCGGGAGCGCCGAAGCCACGGCATACCGTGTCGTGCAAGAAGCTTTGACGAACGCACTCAAGTACGCGCACGGCAGCGGCACCACTGTTCACGTACGCCACGGGCACCGGGAGATCACTGTGGAAGTAGCCACGGACGGCACGGGTTCGCGCACTGCTTCGCCCGGCGGCAGCGGACGGGGCCTGGCCGGGCTCCGCGAACGGGTCGGCGTGCTCGGCGGCGAATTCCGGGCCGGCCGGCAGGACGGCGGTTTCGTGGTGCGGGCCCGCATTCCGGCGGGCAGCGCGTCGTGACCGGACCGATCCGTGTCCTGGTGTGCGACGACCAGGCACTGATCCGCACCGGGTTCACGACGATCATCGACGCCCAGCCCGACCTCGAGGTGGTCGGCGAGTGCGGTGACGGCCGCACCGCGGTCGACCTCGCCGGCCGGCTCCGCCCCGACGTCGTGGTGATGGACGTGCGGATGCCGGTCCTCGACGGCATCGAGGCGACCCGCCTGCTGGCCGGCGCGGGAGTGGCCCGGCCGGTCAAGGTGCTCGTGGTGACCACGTTCAACCTCGATGCGTACGTCTACGAAGCCTTGCGCGCGGGAGCCAGCGGGTTCCTCCTCAAGGACGCCCCGCCGGGGCAGCTGCTGCACGGCATCCGGACCGTCGCCACGGGTGCCGCGTTGCTGGCCCCGGAGGTGACCCGCCGGCTCGTCGGCCGGTACGCCGCCCGGATCCGGCCGGCGGAAAGCGAATCCGGCGGGGCCCCGCTGACCCCGCGCGAGCTGGAAGTCCTGCGCCTCATCGCCGACGGCCTTTCCAACAAGGAGATCGCCGCGATCCTGGTGATCAGCCAGGAGACCGTCAAGACCTACGTTTCCCGCATCCTCACCAAACTCGACCTGCGCGACCGCGTCCAGGCCGTCGTCCACGCCTATCGCCACGGACTGGTGACCTGACCTGGCGGGTCCGGAGCGGAATCCGGTGTCCACAATGATGATTTCGGTTTCGAAACCTGACCGGCGGACGGTGCGGGTACGGAATCCGGAGAAACCGAGGGTGACGGCGAACGCCGGTGCGTTGTCCCCGAAGGACTGGTTCCGCCACCGAACGTCGACGGTCGGACTCCTTTCGAGGTCACGAATGCCTACGTCAACCAAGTTCCATCACCCTCCGCAGTCAACCGGGTGATAGCGGTTACTCAACCGCAACCTACGCTTCGCGCTCCGGATCTAGCGTTGTCCTGTTCGCTCCAGGTAAATTGTTCACGAAGGAACCCGAGGTGGCATTCCTGCCACCGGCGAACAGCTCCACCACCGTGATTCCACGCGGCGAAAGCGCCGCGTTGTCGTCCGGCCCGTCCAAACCAGCGCGGGTCGGACGAAACCGTATCGGGCGATGGTCGAAAAGCGCGCCGCCGCCCGCCGCTATTGTCATTCGAGCGGGAATACCGTTTCCTTTGATATCGACGAAAATCCGCGAGCCGAACGGCGGACGTAATTCCTTACGTCAGGTGACCGATGTCTGACCCATTTATGCCGCGAAGCATGGCTTGACGGAGCACGACGCTCCGGACCTCGGCCCGAGGAGGAGCGATGTCCCGTGCCACCACCGTGTCCACGGCCGTGATCTTCGTACTGGCCCTCAACCTGCGCCCGGCCGTGACCAGCATGGGCGCGGCACTGCCGGACATCTCCGTGGCCAGTTCCCTCGTCGCCGCGGTCCTCGTCGCCCTCCCGCTGTGGGCGATCGGGCTCGGCGGCTGGGCGGCGCCGTGGCTGTGCGGTCGCGTCGGAACACATCGGACCGTCACCGTGGCCCTGGTCGGGCTGGCAGTCTCGCTTGCCGGGCGGGTCCTCGGCGGACCGGTTCCGCTGCTGGCCGGGACCGCGCTGGCGTGCCTGTCGATCGCCGTGCTCGGCACCATGCTTCCGCTGCTGGCCAAGGGATCCGCCGCCTACACGCTCGGGCTCGGGCTGGGCAGCACGGCCGGGGCGCTGGTCACCCCGGCGGCGGTGCTGTCGTCGTCGTGGCGGGTCGGCCTGGGGTTGTGGGCGCTCGCCGCCCTGGTGGCCCAGGGGGTCTGGCGGCGCACACCCGGCGAGTTCCTGGCGCCGCGGGCGGTGTCGGGGCCCGTCCGGGCCAAGGCACTGACCATCCACTTCGGACTCATCTCGACGGTGACCTTCTTGGTCATGGGCTGGCTCCCGGGCATCCTGCGCGACGCGGGTGTCCCGCCGGCGACCGCGGGCGCGTGCCTCGCGGTGTCGATGGCCATGGGGCTGCCCATGATGTGGCTGGTGCCGGGCTGGACACGCCGCTGGCGCAACCAGACCCTCCTCGTCGTCGTCCTGGCCACGCCCAACGTCATCGGCGTGGCCGGCCTGCTCCTCGCCCCGGCGGTCGCGCCCTGGGTGTGGGCCGGGGCCACCGGCCTGGGCATGGGGTCGCTCGCGTTCGTCCTGACGACGATCTCGTTGCGCAGCAAGGACAGCTCGCTCTCCCTGTCCACTGTGGTCCAGGGCGTGGGGTACGTGATCGCCGGCTTCGGCGTGCTGGCCTGCGGCTGGCTGCACTCGCACACCGGGGGCTGGCGGACGCCGCTGCTGCTGGTCCTGGTGATCCTGCTCGCCCAGGTGGTCAGCGGCCACGTCACGGTGGCGCGCCGGGCCACGGTGATCCCGTTCCCGCGCCGGCTCCCGCGGATCTTCCCCGAAGTCCCGCTGCCGCCGCGGCGGGACATTCCCGAGGTCGGGGCCTGAGGCGCCCCGGCACAGGCCGGCTCCAGGTGCGGCACACGGCGCTGACACGGGTGTCGCGCCGCCGGCGCGAGCTGGATCACCGTCAAGAAAACGCCAACGCCCCTGAAAGGAACACCCGCCGAGCCGCACCCTGACCAGGTGACCGCAACTCTTCCGGACCGGGAGACCCGCCCGAGCACCGATCGGCACCGGCTTTCCGTCGTCGGCGGGCTGGCCGCCCTGTCCCTCGACGCGATGGCGTCGGTCGCCTACGGGCCCGAGGCGATTGTCATCGTGCTGGCCGTCGCCGGCGGGACCGGACTGGGCTGCACCCTGCCCGTCACCCTCGCGATCGCCCTGCTGCTCGGCGTGCTGACCCTCTCCTACCGCCAGGTGATCGCCGCGTTCCCCGACGGCGGCGGCGCCTACGGCGTCAGCCGCGCCCACCTCGGACGGCGGGCCTCCCTCGTCGCGGCCGCCTCACTGATCGTCGACTACGTGCTCAACGTCGCCGTGTCCGTCGCCGCCGGAGTCGCGGCGCTGACCTCGGCGTTCCCCGAGCTACGCCCCTGCACGCCGTGGCTCTGCCTCGGCGTTCTGGCCCTGATCACGGGCGTGAACCTGCGCGGCATCGCCGAAAGCGCGCGGGCGTTCATCGTGCCGACCGCGATCTTCGTGGGCGCGATCCTGACCGTCGTCGTGGTGGGCCTCTTCCGCGGCGAGCCGGCGGCCGCGACACCGGACCACGGGAAAAGCCTGCAGACCGTCGGGATCCTGCTGCTGCTCAAGGCTTTCGCGAACGGCTGCGCCGCGCTGACCGGCGTCGAGGCCATCGCCAACGCCGTCCCGTCCTTCCGCAAGCCCCGGGTCCGGCGCGCCCAGCGGGCCGAGGTCGCGCTCGGCGGGCTGCTCGCGGTGATGCTGCTCGGCATCGCCCTGCTCATCGGGAAGTTCTCGATCCACCCCGTCGACGGCGTCACCGTGCTCTCCCAGGTCACCGCAGCCTCGCTCGGCGACGGCTTCGGCTTCTACGTCGTGCAGTTCTCCACGGTCGTCCTGCTCGCCCTCGCCGCCAACACCTCCTTCGGCGGCCTGCCGGTGCTCGCCCAGCTCCTGGCCAAGCACAACAACCTGCCGCACGTCTTCGCACTGCGCGCCGAACGCCAGGTCTACCGCTACGGCGTCGGTTTCCTCGCGATCACCTCGGCGCTGCTGCTGGTGCTGGCGGACGGCGACATGAACACCCTCGTCCCGCTGTTCGCGATCGGCGTGTTCGTCGGCTTCACCCTCTCCCAGACCGGCATGGTGCGGCACTGGCTGGGCGCCCGCCCCCGCGGCTGGCGCGGCAAGGCCGCCCTCAACGGTTCCGGCGCCCTGCTGACCGGGCTCGCCGCGATCGTGGTCACCGCGACGAAGTTCGGCGAAGGCGGCTGGCTCGTCGTCGTCGCGCTGCCGGTGCTCGTGCTCGCCATGGAATGGGTGCACCGCAGCTACCGCCGGATCGGCGACCGCCTGGAACTCGGCCGCATTCCTTCCCCGCCACGGCCGAACCGGTCGCTCGTCGTCGTGCCGGTGCACACGGTGTCCCTGCTCACCCGGGACGCGCTCGCTGCCGCGCTGTCGCTCGGCGACCACGTCGAAGCCGTCCACGTCGTCCACCCCGAAGACGACCGGGCGGCCTTCGTCGAGGCGTGGGAACGGTGGCACCCCGGCGTCCCGCTCGTGCAGCTCCACGACGAACGCCGCCGGCTCGGCGAGCCACTCGTCGAGCACCTGCGCAAGCACCGCGGCTGCCACGTCTTCGTCCTCATCGCCGAGGTCGAACCCGAGCACCCGTGGCAGCGTTTCCTGCAGAACCGCCGCGGTGCCGTGCTCGCGCGGGCCCTGCGCCGCCGATCGGACGCCGTCGTCTGCCGGATGCGGTTCCGGGTGCCCGGCTAGCCTGATGCGGTGACGATCGAGCTGGTCCTGCTGCCGCGGGTCGCCCACCGCGGCCGCGAGATCACCAGCCGGCGGCTGGGCAGCCTGCTCGCCCTGCTCGCCGACGACCTCCGCACCGGCGTCGCGAGCACCCGCCTGATCGAAGGGCTCTGGCCGGACGAGCAGCCGGAGCACCCCGCCAAAGCGCTGCAGGTCCTCGTCTCCCGCGCGCGGGCCCAGCTCGGCCCCGGCGTCATCGAAGCCACTCCGGCCGGCTACCGGCTCACCCTGGCCGAGCACCAGGTCGACACGGCCGCGCTGCTGGTCGAGGCCGCCGCGTGCGCACGCCTTGTCCGCACCGCCGACCACGAAGCCGCGTTGGCCCACGCCGAGGCGGGCCTGGCCCTTTGGGAATCGCCCGGCGACGCCGGGAGCGCGGATCCCTTGAGCGCACTGCGAACGGCCCGCGCGTCGACCTGCCGGTGGCTGATCCGGGCCCGGGCGTTGTGCCGCTCACGGCTGGGCCGGGCCGCCGAGGCGATCGACGCGCTGGCCGAGCTGGCCGCCGAGCGACCGCGCGACGAGGAGCTGCTCGTCGAACTGCTCCGCAGCGAGGCCGCCACGGCCGGCCCGTCCGCCGCGCTGGCCCGGTACGAAAGCCACCGGCGGGCGCTGCGGGACGAGCTCGGCACCGACCCCGGGCCGGCGCTGCGCGAGCTGCACCGGCAGCTCCTGCAGGGTGCGGCGCCCGTCGTGCGCCACGGGGTCGAGCACGAGCCGAACCCGCTGCTCGGCCGGGACGACGACCTCGCCGCCGTGACCGCGCTGCTGCGGACGTCCCGGGTCACCTCGATCGTCGGCCCGGGCGGGCTGGGCAAGACCCGGCTGGCGCACGCCGTCGGCCGGCGGGCCGAGCAGCGGATCGTGCACTTCGTCCCGCTCGCCGGCGTCACGCGCGCCGAAGACGTCGCCGCGGAGGTCGCGTCGGTGGTCGGCGGCGCGGACACCGGCAGGCCACCGGGCGCCCGCGCTGCGAGTCCCCGGGACGCCGTGACCGCCGTGCTCGAAGCACTCGGCCCCGCACCCGCGCTGCTCGTGCTCGACAACTGCGAGCACGTCGTGCACGCGGCGGCCGACCTCGTCCGGACCCTGGTGGCGCTCAGTCCCGACCTGCGCGTGCTCACCACCGGCCGGACCCCGCTCGCGCTCTCGTCGGAGTCCGTCTACCCGCTGCCGGAACTGAGCCCGGCCACCGCCGCCGAGCTGTTCCGGCAGCGGGCCCGGGCCGTCCGGCCGGACGCGGACCTGCCCGCCGACGCGGTGCGGGAGCTGTGCGCGCACCTCGACGGGCTCCCGCTCGCCGTCGAACTCGCCGCCGCGCGGACGCGGGTCATGTCCGTCGCCGAGATCGCCCGGCACCTCGACGACCGGTTCGCCCTGCTGCGCGGCGGTTCCCGCGACGCACCACCCCGCCACCGGACGCTCCACGCGGTCATCGACTGGAGCTGGACGCTCCTGGACGACAGCGGTCAGGCCGCGATGCGGGCGTTGTCGGTCTTCGCCGACGGCTTCACCGCGGACGCCGCCCGGTACCTGCTGGGCGACGTCGGCGTCCTCGAGCACCTCGTCGGCCACTCGCTGCTCAAGGTCGCCGACACCCCGGCGGGCACGCGGTTCCGGATGCTGGAGACGGTGCGCGAGTTCAGTGCGGCCCGCCGCACCGAGGCCGGGGAAACCGAGCAGGCCACCGCCGCGTTCCTGGCGTGGGTCCGCGACTTCGCGACGGCGCACCACGAGTCGCTGCTCGCGACCGACCTGATCCCGGCGATGCGGCGGGTCGGCGCCGAGCGGGACAACCTCGTCCACGCGCTGCGGCACGGGCTGGACCACGGCGACGGGCCGACCGTCGCGGCGGTGTCGGCCGCGCTCGCCGGGCTGTGGACGTTCGAGTCGAACTTCGCCCGGATGGCCGGGCTCGTCGAGGACACCGCCTGGCTGCTCTCGCACTTCCACCCCGAGCCGGGTTTCGTCGACGTCACCCGTGCCGCGCTCGTCCTGAGCGCGGTGAACAGCTTCCTGTTGCAGGGCAAGGGGCTCGCGCGGGCGCTGGTCACCCTGCGCCGGCTGCCGCCCGCGACCCCCGGCACGCTCATGCACGCCGCCGAGACGGTCATCCGCACCGCGGCCGCGGCGGACGTCGACGCGTTGTTCGCGTTGTGCGACAACGAAAACCCGCTCGTGGCAGGCTTGGCCGAAGGGGTCGCCAGCTACACGTGGGAGGCGGCCGACGAGCCGGAACGGGCGTTGGCCGCGGCCGAGCGCATGGTCGCCGTGTTCGACCGGAGAAACGAGCCCTGGCTGCGCGGCGTCGCGCTCGCGCGGGTCGGCGAGCTCTGCCTGCAGCTCGAACGCGGAGCGGACGCGCGCCGCGCGCTCTTGACCGTGCTCGCGGCGCTCGACGAGACGGGCACCTGGACCGGTGCCGTGCGGATCCGGGGCGCGCTGGTCCTGGCCGCGCTGCAGGCCGGCGCGGTCGACGAAGCCGAGCAGTGGCTGGAACAGGCGATGCTGACCGGCGGGACCGAAGCCGCAGGAGCGTCCATGGTGGACGTCGGCGCCCGCGCGGAGATCCTGCTGGCCCGTGGCGACGTCGACACCGGACTGCGGCTCTGGCGCCAGGCCGCCGAGCGGCTGCGGACCGCGAAGGACACCGGACCCGGCGCCGACGCCTGGGCGTGGGAGACCCAGGCGGTGACCGTGGTCGCGCACGCCCGGCACCACCGGCTCGACCTCGTCGCGGAGATCACCGACGACCTCCGGCGCGCACTGCCGGACCTGCTCGAGGACGCCGGCGCGTCCTTCCCGATCTGCGGTGCCCTCCTGCTCGCCGTGGCGCTGGCCGACCTCGACCGCGGCCGGACCGGCGCGGTGCGGATGATCGCCCTCGCCGAGCGCTTCCGGTTCGTCCGCGGGTTCCACCCGACGATGTCCTCGGCTCGCGTCCGCGCGCTGGCCCAGGAGGCCGACGGGCCGGCGTACGCCGACGCGGTGTCGGAGTACGCCGGCCTCGGCCGCGAAGAGCTGCGGGCCGCGGCACTCGCCGAACTCAGGCGGCGGGATCCCGCCTGAACAGCGCCCGCGCCCAGACGTACCCGGCCACCGCGAACCCGGCGCACCACGCGACCGCGATCCAGCCGCTGTCTCCCACCGGGGTTCCCAGCAGCGCCCCGCGCAGCGTGTCGATCACCGGGGTGAAGGGCTCGTGGCGGGCGAACCACCGCACCGCGCCGGACATCGAGTCCGGGGGCACGAACGCGCTGCTGACGAACGGCAGCACCTGCACGACCAGGATGAACAGGTTCGCGCCTTCGGCGTTCTTCGCCAGCAGCCCGACCGCGACCGCGAGCCAGGTGAGCGCGAGCGCGAGCAGGACCACGACGCCGAACGCGGCGAACCAGCCCCCGGCGCCCGCGGCGGGCCGGAAGCCGAACAGCAGCGCCACCAAGACCACCAGCGCGGCGCTCACCACCGTCCGCAGCACCGCGCCCAGCACGTGCCCGGTCAGCACCGACACCCGCGCGATCGCCATCGTCCGGAACCGGGAGATGATCCCTTCGGTCATGTCGCGGTTCACCGAAAGCGCCGTCATCGAAGCGCCGTAGCCGACGGTCATCAGCAGGATCCCGGACACCACGTAGTCGATGTACTGCCCGGAACCGACACCTGCCTGCATGGCGCCGCCGAAGACGCCGACGAACAGCAGGAGCAGCAGCACCGGCATGCCGAGGGACATGATCATCATCCCCGGGTAGCGGCGCAGGTGCCGGAGGTTGCGCCGCAGCATGGTGGCCGAGTCGCGCGCGGTGAGGGCCAGGGTGCTCATCGGACGGCGTCCTTCCGGGTCGTGAGGGCGAAGAAGACGTCGTCGAGGTCGGGGGTGTGCACGGACAGGCTGCCGACTTCGACCGCGGCGCCGTCCAGCCGGTCGAGCAGGGCCCGCAGCGAACCGATCCCGCCGTCGCCGGGCACCTGCAGCGTGAGCGTGGACTCGTCGGGCGTCCCTTCGCCCAGCGCCCGGGCGGCGGCGCCGAGGTCCGCGACGTCGGCGAACTGCAGCCGGACGTGGCCGCCGGGAACGCGGCGCTTGAGCTCCTCCGGCGTGCCCTCGGCGACGACGCGGCCGTGGTCGAGCACGGCGACCCGATCGGCCAGTTCGTCGGCTTCCTCCAGGTACTGCGTGGTCAGGAAGACGGTGACACCACCGGCGACGAGGTCCCGGATGATCCGCCACATCGTGTGCCGGCTGCGGGGGTCGAGGCCGGCGGTGGGTTCGTCGAGGAAGAGCACGCGCGGCTGCCCGGTGAGGGTCATCGCCAGGTCGAGCCGTCGCCGCATCCCGCCGGAGTACGTCGAGACGAGCTTCCGCGCGGAGTCGACGAGGTCGAACCGCTCGAGCAGCTCGGCCGTCTTCCGCCGGCCGTCGGCGCGGCCGAGGTGGTGCAGGTCCGCCATCAGCAGCAGGTTCTCCTCGCCGGTCAGCAGGTTGTCCACCGCGGAGAACTGCCCGGTGACCCCGATGGCGGCGCGCACGCCGTCCGGCTCGGCCGCGACGTCGTGCCCGGCGACGGCCGCGCTTCCGCCGTCGGCGCGGATCAGGGTGGACAGGATCCGCACGGCGGTGGTCTTGCCCGCGCCGTTGGGCCCGAGCAGGGCGAAGATCGTGCCTTCGGCCACGGCCAGGTCGACGTCGTCGAGCACGACGTGGTCGCCGAAGGTCTTGCGCAGCCCGCTGGCCGCGATCGCCGGGGTGGTCACGGTTCTCCTCTCGTCCGCCGCGGCCTCGTCGGCCGCGGTCGTGACGAGCGTGCGGAACCCTGGTTTCACCCTGGTTTCAGTCCGGTTTCCCGCCGGCCGGCCCGGCCTTGGCGCAGAATCGGACGAGCCGACCGAGGGAGGTGCCGTGCTTCGACCGCCGGCCGGAACGGCGAAGCCGCGGACTGTGGTGCTCGCCGCGCTCACCCAGGTGCTCACGGCTGTGCCGTTCCTGCTGTCGATCATCGTCGTCCGGGCCGTCGGCGCCGAGGCGCAGGCCGCCGCCGAAGCCGAGCTGTCGAGGCAGGGCCTGCCTCCGTCCCTGCTCGCCGGCCACGGCGTCAGTTTCGGCTCGGACACCGCCGAGACGCCGCTGCCGGGCGCGATCATCGTGGTCCTCGTCGCCCTGGCGCTGCTGAACCTGGCCGGGCGACGGGCCGGCCAGGTGCTGTCCTGGGTCTTCCACCCGCTGCTGGCGGTCGCCGGAGCGCTGATCGTCCCGGCGCAGCTGTTCACCGCCACGTTCCTCGCCGCGAGCTTCCGCGACTCCGGCGATCCGCTGCTCCAGCGGGTCGACGTCCCCCGGCTGGTCGATGCCGCCCGCCAGGCCTTTCCGGGCTGGCTGCCCGTCGTCGACGGCGCGAAGCTCGTGTTCACCACGGCCGGTTCAGTGCTGGTGATCGTCTTGCTGGTGCTGCCCTCGGCGCGGGAGTACTTCCGGCGCCGCTGACGGGGACCGAGCGGGTCCGCGGGCCGCCCCCAGGTAGCCCGCGGACCCGCTCAGGCCGCTGTCCCCGTCGCCTGGCTGCGGGGGACCGCGGACTTCATCAGGCGGCCCAGCAGGACCGCGTGGTCGGCGAACCGCTCGTAGTGGCGGCTCAGCAGGACGACGTCGGCCACCGCCGTGCCGTCGCACCGGTTGCGGACGTCGGCCACGATCCGGCGCAGGTCGTCGAGGTCGTCCTCGATGCTGATCAGCGAGCGGACCTCGCCGGTGCCGGCCGTCAGTTCCGCCAGCCAGACCGCGATGCGCCCCATCTCGACGAAGTCCGGCGTCAGCTCGTGCGGCAGCACCGGATGCGGGTAGCACCGCTGCACCGCCCGTGCGACGGCGAGCGCGAGCAGGCTCATCCGCTCCAGCTCGGTCAGCGCGTGGATCGTGGCGAGAACCGTCACGGCCGGCGCCCGCAGCCCGGGTGCCTTCCGCGCCAGCTCCTCGCGCTCGCGGTCGAGGCGGACCGAGTCGGCCACGATCTCGTCCGCCAGCGCGGCATCGGCCTCCGCCAGCGCCACGCTGGCCCGCTCCATCGCGGCCGCGGTGGAGCGGGCCAGCCGCCGGAGGTCCGCGGCGGCCCGGGCGAGTTGCTCAGAAGTGGCGGTGCGCATGACTCCACCCTGTCCAAGTGATACGAAGCCGTCCATGGCCCTTGACGGGAATTCGACGCCGGACCGGGCCCGGATCAACGTCCCGTCAACATCCGCCGCGCCGGCATGAAGGAATCATGACGCCGCCGGGCCTGACGGCGCGCCGTGCGCGATCGTTCGATCACCGAGTCCACCGAACCGAAGGATCCCGATGATCGACCTCGCCTGCACGCTGATGCTGATCACCGGGTTCGTCGTGCTGGCCGTCGTGTTGCGTGCGGCGGAGCGCTGGTGCGAGACGCACCCGCACCGGAGCGGGGCCGCCCGGCCCGGGCAGCCCCGGCCGCGATGCAGTGAGTGACTCATTCACCTCGTCCGACGACATGAATGACTCATTCATGTCGCCGGACCAGCCTCGTCGTGGGGCGGGCGTGCACGATGGCGGTGCCGGTGGCGAGCAGTCGGGCGGTCCCGTAGCCGAGGCCTTCACACGTCCCGGTCACCACGATGACGGGGTTTCCGGGCATGATCCATCCACAGTGGATAGTCGGCGCGCTGAGCAGCGCCGTGCGGGCAGGGGTCAGTGGCCGGGATCAGGCGGCCGGTCCTCGTGGCGCACTTCGCGCGCGTACCCGCGCACGCCGCCGCTGCCCATGCCGTAAGCCGAAACCACCGCCGGACCGCGAACAAGGTGCGGCGCGGCGAACTTACGGATCACTGGCGATTCGAGGACGACTCGTCCGGCACGAAGCGGTAGCCGATACCCGGTTCGGTGACGAAGTAGCGCGGGCACGACGGCTCGGGCTCGAGCTTGCGGCGCAGCTGGGCCAGGTAGACGCGCAGGTAGTGCCCCCGGTCCGCGCGGTCCGGCCCCCAGACGGTGGTCAGCAGGTGCTTGCCGCTGATCAGCGAATCGGGGTTGCGGACCAGCTGTTCGAGGATCGCCCACTCGGTGCGGGTCAGGTGGACCGGCGCGCCGTCCCGGCGGACGATCTTCGACGCCAGGTCCACCGTGAACGCCGCGGTCTCCACGACCAGGTCCGGCTCTGGCGGCGCACCCAGCGCGAGCCGGCGTTCCACGGCCCGCAGGCACGCGAACAGCTCCTCCATGCCGAACGGCTTGGTCACGTAGGTGTCGGCGCCGATGTCGAGGGCCCGGATCTTGTCGGCGGACTCGTGGCGGGCCGAGAGCACGATGATCGGCATCGCGCTCCAGGTGCGCAGCTCGCGGATCACGTCGATGCCGTCGACGTCGGGCAGCCCCAGGTCCAGCAGCACCAGGTCGGGGTGCTCGGTCGCGGCCGCGACCAGGGCCGAGGCACCGTCGGCCGCGGTGGTCACGGCGTAGCCGCGGGCCGTGAGGTTGATCCGCAACGCCCGGACGAGGGCGGCTTCGTCGTCGACGACCAGCACGGATGTCATCCCGTCACCGCCGGCAACGAGATGGCGATCGTCAGCCCGCCACCAGGGGTGTCCTCGGCCCGGACGGTCCCGCCCATCGCCTCCACGAACCCCTTCGCGACCGACAGGCCCAGACCGACCCCGGTCGTGGAGTTGCGGTCGCCGAGCCGCTGGAACGGTGCGAACGCCGAGTCGGCGGCACCCTTCGGCAGGCCCCGGCCGTGGTCGACGACCCGCAGCTCGACCCGGCCCGCGTACCCGCTGGCGCGCACGGCGACGTCACCGCCACCGTGCCGCAAAGCGTTGTCGATCACGTTCGCGACAGCGCGTTCCAGCAGCCCGGGATCGGCCCGGACCGCGGGCAGCCGGTCGTCGACCTCGGCCACGACCTTGGCGCCGCCGTCCACCGCGGACAGCGCGGTCGCGACGACTTCGTCGTAGCCGACCGGCCGCAGGACCGGCTGCACCGCACCGGTCGCCAGCCGCGACGAGTCCAGGAGGTTGTCGACGAGCCCGGAGAGCCGGTCGGTCGACTCCTCGCCGGCGCTGAGCAGTTCCTCGGTGTCCTCTTCGGACAGGCTGACGTCGTGGGCGCGCAGCCCGCCGAAGACGGCCTTGATCGACGTCAGCGGCGTGCGCAGGTCGTGCCCGATGGCCGAAAGCAGCGCCGTGCGCAGCTCGGTGGTCTCCGCCCGGCGTTGCGCCTCCTGCGTCTGGACGGCCATCCGCTGCTGCCGCAGGGCCAGCAGCGCCTGGCCCGCCGCGGCTTCGAGGACCCGTTGGTCATGGGCGGGCAGCGTCCGGCCGCGCAGCGCCAGGTGGACGTCATCGGTCACCGGGACGTCGGCGTCGGCCTCGTCCGGGTCGTCGCACGGCCGCTCCCCCGTGCAGGCCACGCGGACCCACTCCTCCCCCTGCTTTTCCAGCAACGCCACGGATTCCAGCCCGAAGTTCTCCCGGACCTTCGCCAGCAGCCGCTGCAACGGCTCGTCGTGGCCGAGCACCGTCCGGGCATAGGAGGCCAGCAGCGCGGCTTCGGTCCGGGCCCGCGCGGCGGCGTCGGCGCGCCTCGCGGCGCGGTCCACCACGAGAGCGAACGCCACCGCGACGACGACCATCGCGATCAGCGTGATGACGTTCTGCTGCGCGTCGACGGTCAGCGTGTACAGCGGCGGGGTGAAGAAGAAGTTCAGCAGCAGCGCGCTCGCGATCGACGCGAACAGCGCCGGCCCGAGGCCCCCGACGAGCGCGACGACGATCGTGGCGAGGAAGTAGTCGATGACGTTGGTCGACAGGATCAGCGTCTGCCTCAGCAGTACGCCGATCAGCGTCGCCACCGCGGGCAGCGCGAGCGCCAGGGCCCAGCCCAGGATCAGCCGGCGCCGGGCCAGGGAGCTGCGCGGGAACAGCTTCGCGCGCAGCCGCCCGCCGGATTCGTCGTGGGTCACCATGTGCACGTCGATCGGGCCGGACTCCTGCACGACCGTCGCGCCGATGCCCTCGTCGAACAGGCGCGCCACCCGCGACCGCCGGGACGTGCCCACCACCACCTGCGTCGCGTTCACCCCACGGGCGAAGTCCAGCAGGGCGGTCGGCACGTCGTCGCCGACGACGGTGTGGAACGTGGCGCCGACGTCGTCGGCGAGCTTGCGGCACTCCGCGATGGCCTGCGGTGAAACCCCGGCCAGGCCGTCACCGCGCAGCACCTGCAGGACGAGGAGCTCGGCGCCGGCGCGCTTGGCGATCCGCCGGGCCCGCCGGATCAGCGTCTCGCTCTCCCGGCCGCCGCTGATCGCGACGACCACCCGTTCCCGGGCTTCCCAGGTGTCGGTGATGTCGCGTTCGGTGCGGTAGCGCTGGAGCGCGACGTCCACCTCGTCGGCCACCCACAACAGGGCCAGTTCGCGCAGCGCGGTCAGGTTGCCGGGCCGGAAGTAGTTGCCGAGCGCCGCGTCGATCCGTTCGGCCGGGTAGACGTTGCCGTGGGCCAGGCGCCGCCGCAGCGCCTCGGGGGTGATGTCGACCAGCTCGAGCTGCTCGGCGCGGCGGACGACCTCGTCCGGGACCGTCTCCTGCTGCGCGATCCCGGTGATCCGCTCGACGACGTCGTTGAGGCTCTCCAGGTGTTGCACGTTCACCGTGGACAGCACGTCGATCCCGGCGTCCAGCAGGTCGTCGATGTCTTCCCAGCGCTTCGCGTGGCGCGAGCCTTCGACGTTGGTGTGGGCCAGCTCGTCGATGACGGCGACCTCGGGAGCGCGCGCCAGGAGAGCGTCGACGTCCATCTCTTCGAAGGCGTGCCCGCGGTAGTCCACCCGCTTGCGCGGCACCACTTCCAGGCCGTCGAGCAGCTCGGCGGTCTTGCGCCGGCCGTGCGTCTCGACCAGGCCGACGACGACGTCGGTGCCGCGGTCGAGCCGGCGGCGGGCCTCCCCGAGCATGGCGAAGGTCTTCCCCACGCCCGGGGCGGCCCCTAGGTAGATGCGGAGCTCGCCCCGGCGGCGCTTCGGTTCGCCGCCGGGCGGGCTCGCGTTCTCCGTGGTCACCGGTCAGTGCCTGGCCGCCGCGACCGCCAGGTTCATCCCCAGCACGTTCACCGCCGGGTCGCCGAGCACACCGAGACCGCGTCCGGTGGTGTTGTCGGCGACGATCCGGCGGACCTCGTCCTCGCTCAGCCCGGTCTCCCGGGCCACCCGCGGCACCTGCAGCTCGGCGTAGGCCGGGCTGATCTGCGGGTCGAGCCCGGACGCCGACGCGGTCACCGCGTCCGCCGGCACCTTCGAGACATCGACGCCTTCGCGCTTGGCGATCAGCTCCTGCCGCTCCTTGACCGTGGCGAGCAGGTCCTCGTTGGCGGTGCCCTTGTTCGAGGCACCCGAAGTGGACGGGTCGCCCGGGCCGAGCGGGTCCTTCGACCCGGCCGAGGGCCGGTTGTGGAAGAACGGGTCGTGCGCCGGATCCTTCGCGACCGGGTCGACCCCGATCAGCGACGACCCGGCCGCCTGGCCGTTCTGCGTGACGATCGAGCCCTCGGCATTGCCCGAGAGGCCGGGGATCCGGGCCACCGCCCACACCGCGAGGGGGTAGCCGACGCCGAGCAGCACGGTCAGCACCAGCAGCATCTTCAGGCCGGCGACGGTCTGCTTGTACAGCACCTTCATGGTCACATTCCCGGGATCAGTCGGACGAGCAGGTCGATCAGCCAGATCCCGGCGAACGGCGTCACGATGCCGCCGAGGCCGTAGACCAGCAGGTTGCGCCGCAGCAGCGACTTCGCGCTGGACGGCTTGTAGCGGACGCCGCGCAGGGCGAGCGGGATCAGGCCGACGATGATCAGCGCGTTGAAGATCACCGCGGAGAGGATCGCCGAGTCCGGCGAGTGCAGGCCCATGATGTTGAGCCCGCCCAGCTGCGGGTAGATCGCCGCGAACATGGCCGGCAGGATCGCGAAGTACTTGGCCAGGTCGTTGGCGATGGAGAACGTCGTCAGCGCGCCGCGCGTGATGAGCAGCTGCTTGCCGATCTCCACGATCTCGATGAGCTTCGTCGGGTTGGAGTCGAGGTCGACCATGTTGCCGGCCTCCTTGGCCGCCATGGTCCCGGTGTTCATCGCCACCCCGACGTCCGCCTGCGCCAGCGCGGGAGCGTCGTTCGTGCCGTCGCCGGTCATCGCGACCAGCCGCCCGCCCTCCTGCTCCTTCTTGATCAGGGCCATCTTGTCTTCGGGCTTGGCCTCGGCGAGGAAGTCGTCGACACCGGCCTCCCTGGCGATCGCCCGCGCGGTGAGCGGGTTGTCGCCGGTGATCATGACGGTCTTGATGCCCATCGTGCGCAGCTCGTCGAAGCGCTCCTTCATGCCCGGCTTGACGACGTCGGACAGCCGGATCACCCCGCGCACCACGGCGACACCTTCGATCTGCTCGGCGACGACGAGCGGCGTGCCGCCCTCGGCTCCGATGCCGTCGACGACGGTGTGCACCTCGTCCGGCACCGTGCCGCCGTGCTCTTCGACCCACGCGCGCACCGCGGTCGCCGCGCCCTTGCGGACGACCCGGCCGTTCAGGTCGATGCCACTCATCCGGGTCTGCGCGGTGAACGGCACGAACTCGCCCGACTTCTCGGCCTCGCTCGGCTCGGCCGGCAGGACGTGCTCCCGCGCGCACAGGTCGACGATGCTGCGGCCCTCCGGTGTGCCGTCGGCCAGGCTGGAGAGCCGGGCCGCGATCGCCAGGTCGTCGACGGTGGACGAGCCGACCGGCAGCAGCTCGGTCGCCTGCCGGTTGCCGAAGGTGATCGTGCCGGTCTTGTCCAGCAGCAACGTCGACACGTCGCCCGCGGCCTCGACCGCGCGGCCCGAGGTGGCGAGCACGTTGCGCTGCACCAGCCGGTCCATGCCCGCGATGCCGATCGCGGACAGCAGCGCGCCGATCGTCGTCGGGATCAGGCAGACCAGGAGCGCGGTCAGCACGATCACCGACACCAGCCCACCGGAGTAGCCGGCCATCGGCTGCAGGGCCACCACGGCGAGGACGAAGATGATCGTCAGCACCGCGAGCAGGATGGTCAACGCGATCTCGTTCGGTGTCTTCTGCCGCGAGGCGCCCTCCACCAGGGCGATCATCCGGTCCACGAAGGATTCGCCCGGCTTGGTCTTGACCTCCACGACGATCCGGTCGCTCAGCACGGTCGTGCCGCCGGTGACGGCCGAGCGGTCGCCGCCGGACTCGCGGATGACCGGAGCCGACTCGCCGGTGATGGCCGATTCGTCGACGGTCGCGATGCCCTCGACGACGTCGCCGTCGCCCGGGATCACCTCACCCGCCTCGACGACCACCCGGTCGCCGATCTTCAGCTCGACGCCCGGCACGCTCTCTTCGCTGCCGTCCGGCAGCAACCGGCGGGCGACGGTTTCCTTCTTGGTCCGCCGCAGGCTCTCCGCCTGCGCCTTGCCGCGTCCTTCGGCGACGGCTTCGGCGAGGTTCGCGAACAGGACCGTGAACCACAGCCACAACGCGACGCCGATGTTGAACACCCCGGGGTCGGTGATCGCGAAGACGGTGACGAGCACCGACCCCACCCACACGACGAACATGACGGGGTTGCGCAGCTGGTGGCGCGGGCTGAGCTTCCGGAACGCGTCCGGCAGCGACGTCCACAGCTGGCGGGGGTTGAACACGCCCGCGCCGACCCGGCCCGCGTTCTCGACGTGGTGCTGGGTGGTTTCTTCGGCGGTGCGCTGGGTGGTGATGGTCATGCGAGGGCCTCCGCGATGGGACCGAGGGCGAGGGCGGGGATGAAGGTCAGAGCCGCGACCAGCACGACCGTGCCGCCGAGCATCGTGGCGAACAGCGGGCTGGTGGTCGGCAGGGTGCCCGCGGTCTCCGGCACCTTCTTCTGCGCCGCCAGCGAGCCGGCCAGGCACAGCACGGCCAGGATGGGGATGAACCGGCCCAGCGCCATGCAGACGCCCAGCGTCGACTGGTACCAGTCGTTGGTCACGGTGATGCCGGCGAACGCGCTGCCGTTGTTGTTGCTGGCCGAGGTGTAGGCGTAGAGCAGTTCCGAGAAGCCGTGCGCGCCCGGGTTGTTGAACGCGTCGGTGTTGCCCGGGATCAGCAACGCCGCACCGGCGCCGATGAGCAGCACCGTCGGCATCGCCAGGATCGCGATGGCCGAGCAGGTGACCTCCCGCTTGCCGAGCTTCTTGCCCAGGTACTCCGGCGTGCGCCCGACCATCAGCCCGGCCAGGAACATCGCGATGATCGCCATCACCAGGATGCTGTACAGACCGGTGCCCACCCCGCCCGGCGAGAGCTCGCCGAACATCATGTTCAGCAGCGTCCCGAACCCGCCGAGCCCGGTGAAGCTGTCGTGCATCGAGTTCACCGCGCCGGTCGACGTGCCCGTTGTCGAGTCGGCGAACAGCGCCGACGCGGCGAGCCCGAACCGGGTCTCCTTGCCTTCCATCGCCGCGCCCGCCAATCGCGCGGCCGCGCCGTTGGCGTGCGTCTCGCCCCACCAGATGACCGTGAGCATCCCGGCCCACAGCACGCCCATCACGGACAGCAGGACGTACCCCTGCTTGGTGTTGCCGACGAGCTTGCCGAAGGTGCGGGTCAGGCTGACCGGGATGACCAGCAACAGGAAGATCTCGATCAGGTTGGACCAGGAGTTCGGGTTCTCGAACGGGTGCGCGGAGTTGGCGTTGTAGATGCCGCCGCCGTTGGTCCCCAGTTCCTTGATGGCCTCCTGGCTCGCCGCCGGGGCCAGCGCGATCGTGCTGCCGGAGCCGTCCGGGTTGAGCACCGAGACGCCGGACTTGAGGCTCTGCACGACACCGAGCGCCACCAGCACGATCGCGAACACGAACGAGATCGGCAGCAGCACGCGGACCGTGCCGCGGGTCAGGTCGACCCAGAAGTTGCCCAGCCGGTCGGACTTCGAGCGGACGAACGCGCGGGTCAGCGCGATCGCCACCGCCAGGCCCACCCCGGCGGAGACGAAGTTCTGCACGGTCAGCCCGGCCATCTGGACCACGTGGCCCATGACGCCCTCGGGCACGTAGGACTGCCAGTTCGTGTTGGTGACGAAGCTGATCGCCGTGTTGAACGCGATCCCGGGGTCGACCGTGCGGCCGAAGTTCAGCGGCAGCAGCGGCTGGATGCGCTGCAGCAGGTAGAGGAACAGCACCGAGACGAAGGAGAAGCCGAGCACGCCGGAGGCGTAGGTCTTCCAGTGCTGCTCGGCCTCCGGGTCCGCGCGCACGATCTTGTAGACGGCCTTCTCGAGCCGCCAGTGCTTCGTGCTCGTGAACACGCGGTGCATGTAGTCGCCCAGTGGCCGGTACACCAGCACCAAGGCGAGCAGGAGGAGGCCGGCCTGCCCGAGGCCGGCCCACGTCGAGGACATCAGAACTTCTCCGGTTTGATCAGCGCGATGAACAGGTAGACGATCAGGGCCAGCGCCAGCACACCGCCGACGACGTTGGCGAACGCACCGGTGCCGCTCACAACCGCTCCAATCCACGCAGGGTCAAGGCCAGCACGGCGAACACGACGATCGCCAGCAGCACATAGGCCAGATCGGCCATGCGACTGCTCCCTTCTCACACACGACGGGCTGAGGTCGACCGAATGGTGACCCGGCTGGCGGAAGCGTGCCTCCCGGAGTTCCTGACCGGATGTCACCTGACAGAGTCTTGATGCGGCTTCACGCCGCATTGACGCCTTCTTGACGGCGATGACTACGCAATGAATCGGCAACCACCCGAACGAGCCAATTCGCGGGACCGTCACGGATGATCACGCACACTCACGGTGTCCATTTCGGACTTGGTCACAACTCGGCGTCGGCGGCGTGAACGGCTCGCCTCGGCAGGGTTTCCGGGCCACGCTTGAACGATCACGCTTCCCGCAGCCCATCCGGTTCTCATCCCGGGAGTTCTCCTTGGCAGCCGAGCCCGATCTCCGCACGTCCGTTCCCCGCCGGAGCACCGTCCAGGTGAGCCACAGCAGCCACGACGGCGCGATCTCGGTGGTCGTGTCCCTCGACGGCCAGGTGCGCGACCTGCAGCTGGCCGATACCGTGTCGTCGCGACCGGCAGCCCAGCTGGCGAAGGACATCCTCGAGTGCATCCACTCCGCCCAGGCACTGTTCGACCCGGGGCCGGCTACCCGTTGAGGTAGCGGTCGTACACCGCGACCCAGACGTCCAAATCGGACAATTCGTCAGCGAGGCGCCCGCCGTCACCCGTGAGCGAGAAGAGCGCGTCACCGGCCGGGCGCACGTCCCAGCTCCCGGCGTCGGACCGACGCAGCGCTCCTTCGGCTGCCAACACCCGGAGCGCGGGCCCGAGGAGCCTTCTCGGGACGATCCGGCGCAGCTCGTCGAAGGCGCGGGGGCCGGTGCCGAGTTCGTCGAGGAGCTCGACCGCACCCGGGCACGAGATCACGCGCATGAGACGGCCGTCGGCCATGGCGACTCCCGGGGACGAGGTGCCGGGGACGCTAGGCATCCGGCCGGGCCCGGGCACCGCCGTTGACGCGAATCTGACGGGCAGCCGGCGGACGTTTACGCGATCCCTACGGCGAAGCCGGGATATTTACGGAATCCCTACGGCGGCTCCCGCACATCCGAGAGACGCTGCCGTACGTGCCAGCACCCACGTCATGGCTCAAACGGCTGGTACTCGGTCGGCCGTTCCGGAGCGACACCCTCGGCGAGACACTGCTGCCCAAGTGGCTCGCCCTGCCGATCTTCGCGAGTGACCCGTTGTCGTCGGTCGCCTATGCGACGCAGGAGATCCTGCTCATCCTCTCGATCGGCGGGCTGGCCTACTTCAGCCTCGCGCCGTGGGTGGGCCTGGCCGTCGCCGTGCTGCTCACCGTGGTCGTGATCTCCTACCGGCAGGTCGTGCGCGCCTACCCCAGCGGCGGCGGCTCCTACGAGGTCGCCTCCCGCAACCTCGGGAGCCGGGCGGGCCTGGTCGTCGCCGGCGCGCTGATGGTCGACTACATCATGACCGTGGCCGTCTCGGTCGCCTCCGGCGTGGACAACATCATCTCGGCCGTCCCCCAGCTCAACGACCAGCGGATCCTGCTCGACATCGGGTTCATCGTCGTGCTCATGGCGATGAACCTGCGCGGCATCCGCGAGTCGGGCCGCGCCTTCGCCGCGCCCACCTACCTGTTCATCGCCACCGTCATGCTGATGATCGTGGTCGGCTTCGCGCGCGTCTTCACCGGGCACGCCCCGGTCGCCGAAAGCGCCGGCTACGCGATCCGCCCGGAACAGGTCGGGCTGACCGGGCTCGCGCTGGTGTTCCTGCTGCTGCGGTCGTTCTCCTCCGGCTGCACGGCGCTCACCGGAGTCGAAGCCATCTCCAACGGTGTCCCGGCCTTCCGCAAGCCCAAGGCCCTCAACGCCGCCCGCACGATGACCGCCATGGGTGCCACCGCCGTCGTGATGTTCGGCGGCATCACCGCGCTCTCCCTGATCTCCCGGGTCCACATCGCCGAGAACACCTGTGACCTGGCGGGCTTCCGCGGCGACTGCACGACCGACCCGCAGCGCACCGTGATCAGCCAGATCGGCGCCGCGGTCTTCGGCGGCGACCACGCCGTGCTGTTCTACGTCCTGCAGGCCGCCACGGCGCTCATCCTGATCCTGGCCGCCAACACCGCGTTCAACGGCTTCCCGCTGCTGGCCTCGATCCTCGCCCAGGACCGCTACCTGCCCCGGCAGCTGCACACCCGCGGCGACCGCCTCGCCTTCTCCAACGGCATCATCGCCCTGTCACTGGTCGCCGGCATCCTGATCTTCGCCTTCGACGGCTCCACCACCCGGCTCATCCAGCTCTACATCCTCGGCGTGTTCACCTCCTTCACCCTCTGCCAGGCCGGCATGGTCCGGCACTGGAACCGGGTCCTCGCCGACGCGACCGACCCCCGCGAACGCCGCGCGGCCCACCGGTCCCGGCTGATCAACGCACTCGGCGCGGCCCTCACCGCGATCGTGCTCGTGGTCGTGCTCGTCACGAAGTTCACCCACGGCGCCTACCTGGTCGTCATCGCCATCCCCGTGCTGTACGCCGTCATGCGCGCGATCCACCGCCACTACACCCACGTCCGGGAAGAGCTCCGGCCCGACGACGAGAGCGAGCTGCTGCCCAGCCGCGTCCACGCGATCGTGCTGGTGTCCACATTGCACAAACCCAGCCAGCGTGCGATCGCCTTCGCCCGCGCCACCCGGCCGGACACCCTGTCCGCGATCACGGTCAACGTCGACGACGCCGACACCCGCCAGCTCCAGCACCAGTGGGAGCGGCGCGGGATGAAGATCCCGCTCAAGGTCCTCGAATCGCCGTACCGCGAAATCACCCGGCCGGTCGTGCAGTACGTCAAGAACCTGCGGCGCAGCAGCCCACGGGACGTCGTCTGCGTCTACATCCCGGAGTACGTCGTCGGCCGCTGGTGGGAAAACGTGCTCCACAACCAGAGCTCACTGCGGCTGAAGGGACGGCTGCTGTTCGAACCCGGCGTCATGGTCACCAGCGTTCCCTGGCAGCTGCACTCCACCACCCGCCGCGACCTGCACCGGGTCCGCCCGCTCCCCGGCGACATCCGCCGCGGTGTCACCACGCAGCGCCGCTCCGGACCCGGCTAGGGCCGCGCGCTGCAAGTTCCTCGACAGACCACCCGGCGCGACGTTCATGGCGGCTTCCAGCGGCTGGACGTGCCGGATGGCCCGGGACAGGAGCACGCCGCCCTGCAGTGCGGCGAGCAGGGCGAACGCGAGCTCGTGGTCGGCGTCGGCACGCAGCTCCTGCCGGTCGCGCAGCGCGCGGAGCCTCTCCTCTCAGGCGACGCGGGTCCCGGCCGTCGTGGTGAACCGGAACTCGACCCGGCTGGGCAAGCTGTCGAGGTCGAGGGCCTGGCACAGCCGCGGGATGCCTTCGGTCCGGATGCGGTCGCGGATCTCGCTGGGATCGCCGTCCTGCTCGACCGAGACCACGGCAACCAAGGCCGGGTTCTCGCGGGTCCCGGCCAGGGTGGCTGTCGCGGCGTGCACCCCGGGATACGCACGCAGTTCGTCGGCGAACGGCGCGACCGCCGCGGTCGTGGCCAGTTCGGTGCCGCCCGCGTCCGGGTCGGTCTCGAAGCGCCAGACGCGACTGCGCGGCTTGCGGGCCAGCTGCGCGGCCAGCCACCGCAACCCGGCCAAGGCGACCACGATTCCCGCGGCCGCGGTCACGTACAGCACCCAGGTGGGCGGGAGGTCCGTGCCGGGAACCAGGGGCCGGTCGTCCCCGAGGACCGGGAGCCGGCGGAAGCGGATCGCGGCCGGGATCGCACCGGCCGCCACGAGCAGCAGCCCGAAGAACGCGATCAGGGTGCGGTTGAGGGCAGCGGGACGGTTCACGAGGTGCTCCTCGGGGTGCGGAGGCGGACCTTGACGGCGGGCCGGCGGACCGGGTCGATCCGATCGAGCCGGGCCGCGACCGCGGAGCGGACCGAATCGGCGATCCCGTCCGGCCGGGTCCGCCGGGTCCGCACGCGGACGCGGATGCTGCGCCGGCGCAGCGTCAGGGCGACCTGCTCGACGCCGTCGACCCGCGCCGCGGCCGCACGCAGCGTCGAGCGGAGGCTGCGCCGTGCCACACCCGCGTCCGGCTCGCCACGCAGGGGCAGCACCACCGGCTTGCCCGGCAGCACCGCTCCGGCCAGCAGGAGCAGCCCGAGGACGGCCACGACTCCGCCGGTGATCACCACGGGCAGGTCGGCCCACCGCAGGGTGGTCAGGCGCCGGGCGATCGCCCCGTAGTCGAGCCAGGCGCGTTCGCCGGCGATCATCTGGACGGCCACGATCGCGGCCAGCGCGCCGGCCGCCGTCAGCACCAGCGCGGTCAGGGTGGCCGGAAAGCTCCGGCGTGGACGTCGCTTCACCGGACCCTCCTGCTCGCGGGGGCCGGGGCGTGCAGCGCGGTGACGGTGATGTCCACCCGTGCCACGTCGAGCCCGGTCAGTTCCCGCACCCGCTCGCGCAGGTGGTCGCGGGCGTGTTCGGTGGTGCGGGCGACCGAGGCCGGGTAGGTGACCGACAGGCGAGCCGACAACCGGACGGTGTCGCCGTCGACGGCGGCGTCGACCTTCACCGATCGGTCGGCGTCTTCCCCACCGACTGCGACCCCGAGCACGCGGCCCGCCGCGCCACCGACGTCGGGGAGCTCGCGCGCGGCGTGGGCGGCGATGCGCTCGACGGCCCGCCCCGCCACCACCAGGCTGCCTCGCTCCTCGACGGGAACCGTCGTGGTCACGCGATCACCCCCGGCCCCGGCCGAGCAGCTGCGACACGTCGAGCTTGCCGTCGAGGTAGCGGCCGGCCAGCAGGCCGATCGCGCCCAGCACGAGCACGGCCAGGAACGCGCCGAACCCGCCGAAAGCCACGGCGAGACCGAGCGCGAGGCCGGTCAGCAGACCCAGATGGGTGGCATTCATGGAAACCTCCGTCGAGAAAAGGGGGAATGGTGACGCGGGAGCCGGGCGGGCCCGCCTCCTCGGAGAAAGGCAGGCCCGCCAGTACCTCGGCGATCCCCGTCGGGTCCTGGGATCACTGCACCCGGCCGGTGTCGGTGCTGCCGCCCTCGTCGTCGCCGGGCAGGTGCAGGTCACCGACCGCGATGTTGACCTCGACGACCTCCAGGCCGGTCATCCGCTCCACGCCGGTGATCACGTTGCGCCGGACCGACCGGGCCACGTCCGCGATCGCCACGCCGTACTCGACCACGATCTGCAGGTCGACCGCGGCCTGCTTCTCCCCGACCTCGACCGAAACCCCCTGACCGGCGGAGGCCGTCGCGCCCGGGATCCGCTCCCGGATCGCGGAGAACGCGCGGGAGGCCCCGCCGCCGAGGGCGTGCACCCCCGCGATCTCCCGGGCGGCCAGCCCGGCGATCTTCTGCACCACCGTGTCCGCGATGGTCGTCGCGCCCTGAGCCGTGACGAGCGCTCCGGTCGTCGTTTCCTTCGACGCGGTGGTGGTCGGCGCCTTCGAGATCGTCTCAGCCATGGTGATTCCCTTTCGATGTCCTGTCGAACGGTTGCGTCGGAAGGACCCGAGGGATCCGGAATCGTCACGATCACTTTCGTGTGAACAGGGTCACGCGTCCGGGGAAATGACGAATCGGCCGCGGGCGTGTCGTCATGAACGAGACCGTCCACGAAGGACGGTCACCGATGTGGGAGGAGCGACGGCATGTCGTTGGGCGACAAGATCGGTACCAAGGCCGACGATCTCGGCGGTAAGGCCAAGGAAGCGGCGGGCAACGTGACCGGCGACGACGAACTGCGCGCGGAGGGGAAGGCGGATCAGGCCAAAGCCGGCCTGAAGGACGCCGTCGAAAACGTCAAGGACGCGGTCGGCGACGTCACCGACAAGGTCCGGAACGTGCTGAAGAGGGACTGACCGCAGGCCGGTGGCCGGCGCACGAGGGGTGCGCCGGCCACCACCGGCAGGTCAGTTGAGCAGGACGATCGCGGCGTTGAGCGCTGTCGCGAACACCGCCCACGCAAGGTAAGGCAGCTGCATCGCCGCGGCGGCGGGCGACCGGCGCCGGAAGACCACGACCGTCGCGACGATGACGGCATCGAGCGCCACGACGTCGAGCAGGGCCAGTGCGTAGGCGCCGCCCCCGAAGAACAGCGGCGTCCACGTCGCGTTGAGCAGCAGACCGGCCGCGTACCAGCGGAGCCCGCCGCGCAGTCCACCCGAGCGCCAGAAAAGCCAGCCGGAGAAGGCGATCAGGACGTAGAGGACGGTCCACACCGGACCGAACAGCCACGGGGGCGGAGCCCACGACGGCCGGACGAGCCCGGCGTACACCTCGCGTGACTGCGATGCGGCAAGACCGCCGACGACGGCGACCGCGGCCACCGCGGCGAGGAACGCCACCAAGGCGATCGAGGCCCGTGCGGAACGGGTGAGGGTGGTCATCGGAAATCCTCCCGGTCGAAGGTCAACGCGGTTCGCGCTCGCGACAAGCCCGGAGAACGGCCTCGTCGAGGTGGGGCGGGTACGGGCCGTACGCGTTGTCGCGTGCGCCGCGGGTGCGCAGCGCCGGGACGGCGAACAGCCAGCGCAGGAACGCGGGCGGGGCCCCGCTCCTGCCCTTGGCCCGGGCGCGCGCCGAACTCCGTTCCACCCGGACCTGCTGTGCCTGGACCTTCTTGACGGCCGGCAGCCGGTCCTGCTGGACGGCGGCGAGGTCGCCGAGCCCGGGCCCGCCCTCGCGGAAGGACGGGACGAGCCGGTTCGCCGCCGCGACCGCGTCCTGAACGGCCATGAGGATGCCGTTGCCGCCGACCGGCGAGATCACGTGCGCGGCGTCGCCCAGCAGCAGGAGGCCCGGGCGGTACCAGCTGTCCACGCGGGAGATGTCGACCGAGAGCAACGTGGTCTGCGCGAAGTCGGTCAGCAGGTCCGCGCGGTCGGCGAGCCAGGGGATGTGCAGGCGGACGAAGTCCCTGATCGGCGCCACGCCCTGCTCGCGCAGCCGGGGAAAGGTCCCTTTCGCGACGCTGTAGCCGACCTGCCAGTCGTGCACGCCGCCGAGCACGCCGACGTAGCTTTCCGGCCCGTAGTACAGGTCGAGGTCGGCGTCGGGCGGATCGCCGGCCCGCCTCGGCAGGCGGAACCAGAGGATGTCGGTGGTCGCGCCGAGCGAGCGGGCGGGCAGGTCGGCCAGGCGGCGCACGGTCGAGAACCGCCCGTCCGCGCCGACGACCAGCGAGCAGGAGATCTCACCGCCCCGGTGCCGGACACCGGTGACCCGGCCCGGCCCGTCGGTGATCAGGCCGGTGACCTTGGCTCCCATCTCGAGGGAGAACGACCGCAGGCACCGGGCCTGCGCGGCGAGGTAGTCGAGGAAGCGCACCTGCGGCATCAGGGCGATGTAGTTGAACGGCGTGTCGAGCCGGTCGTACCCGGCGACGCTGAACGTCGCCTTCGGGGTGTGGAACCGGAACGACCGGGCTTTGAAGTGGTCGAGCCGCAGCAGCCCCTCGGCGAGGCCCAGCCGGTCGAGCAGTTCGAGGGTGTAGGGGTGCAGGGAGTCGCCGCGGAAGTCGCGGTCGAAGTCCGACCGCGACTCCAGCACGGTGACCTCGATCCCCGCCCGGGCCAGCAGGTAGCCCAGCAGCATCCCGCCGGGCCCGCCACCGGCGATGACGACGTCCCGCGCCGGGGCGCTCACGCCGGTTCCCGCAGCACGAAGACGGCCATGCCCAGGAGGTGGGGGACGATCTCGTCCTCCGTCGCGTCCTGCGCCACGGGGAAGGCCTCGATCGCCCACGGCACCGCCATCGCCTCGAGGTACTGGGCGACGACGGCGGCCGCCTCCGGGCCGCCGGCCGGTTCCGCGTGGCGTTCGAGCCGGGCCGTCTCCTCGATCACCGCGCAGGCGGGTGTCGCGAGCAGGTTCCGGACCCAGTCCCGCTTCCGGTCCGGGGACACCAGGTACCAGCAGCCGCGGCGCTGCACGACGGCGAGCGGCACGTGCCGGGCCACGCCGGAGCCCCGGCCGCGGGTTTCGATCACGCGGAGGCCGTAGCCGCCTTCGGGCACGGGCTCGCCCTCCGTCGCCAGCAGTTTGGCGACCATCTGCGCGTTGATGGCACGCACGTCCATGACCAGCTCCCATCGCTAGACAATCTAGCAATATTCGCTAGAAAGACTAGCGACTATTAGGGTGCGGCGCATGGCGGACGAGCAGGACACCTCCAGCCGCCTCCGCGCACTCCGGTGCACCACGGCCTGATCGAGCCCCACGACACAGCCGACCTGCGAACGCCGGCCGATCCCGCCTCCGGATGACCCCTTCGCCGGCACCGACTCCGGTCCGTGCCGGTCCGTGATCTCTCAGTCGTCCTCGACGTCCCTTCCCCGGCCGCGGCAGGTGCCGCGCGAAATCGGCCTCTTGCCTGACCGGCGCCTGCGTGCGATGCTACGTATCGCGAACAGGCTGTTCGTATAACGAACTCGCTCGGAGCCGGACTCATCCACGGAGATCGCGCATGTTCCAGCAGTTGCTGAAGTCGTCCCGTCCGCCCGTGGTCGGCACGTTCGTCAAGATCCCCGCACTGGAGGTCGCCGAGATCATCGGGGCCGCGGGGTTCGACTTCGTCGTGATCGACACCGAACACGCCCTGCTTTCGGTCCGCGATGTCTAAGCGCTGATCGTCGTGTACTCCCGGATCGGCGTCGCGCCGCTGGTGCGGATCACCGACCACGGTTACGGCGACGCCCAGCGCTACCTCGACGCGGGCGCGGCCGGTGTGCTCGTGCCGCACGTTTCCGACGCCGCGCAGGCGAAGGCCGTCATGCGGCAGTTCCTGTTCCCGCCCGCCGGCACCCGCGGCATGGGCTACGCCGCACGCGCCGGGGTGTGGGGCGGCCTCGACGGCGGCGTCGCGGAATACGTGCGGGCGGGCCGGGAGGACGTCGCGCGCGTCGCGATGATCGAGGAACGGGAAGCAGTCGAGGACATCGAGGGCATCCTGACCGCACCCGGCCTCGACGCCGTGTTCGTCGGGCCCGGCGACCTGTCGCTCAGCCTGGGCGTTCCCGCCGGCTCCCCGGCCGTGCACGACGCCGTGACGCGGTCGATCGAGGCCGCGGTCCGGGCCGGCGTCCCGGTCGGCACCGTGGTCCAGGGCGAGGACCAGCTCCGGCTGCGGGCCGGGCAGGGCTGCCGGTTCCTGCTCGTCGGCAACGACACCGGGATGATCTCCGGAGCCGCCCGCCGGGCGGTCGCCCAAGCCCGCGAAGCGCTGGCCCAGCCGGTGAGCGCGTCGTGATCGACAAGATCCGGGCCGGCGCCGCCGCGGCGCTGGACACCGTCCACAGTGGATCTTCCATCGTGATCGGCGGGTTCGGCCGGACCGGGGTGCCGGTCGACCTGATCGACGCGCTCTGCGACCGCGACGTCCGCGAACTGCACGTCATCGCCAACAACGGCGGCCAGGGGCTGCCCGGCGAGCGCGGCATCGGGCGGCTGCTCGCCGAGCACCGGGTGAAGAAGTTCTCCTGCTCCTTCCCCGTGAACCCGGCCTTCTTCCGGCGCTACTTCGCCGGGGAGGTCGAGATCGAGCTCGTGCCGCAGGGGACGCTGGCCGAACGCCTGCGCGCGGGCGGCTCGGGCCTCGGCGGCTTCTACACGCCCACCGCCGCGGGCACCATCCTCGCCGACGGCGGCTTCGTGCTGCGGCACGGCCAGCCGGAGAAAACGCTTCCCCCGAAGGAGCAACGCGTGATCGACGGCCGGACCTACGTGCTCGAATCCCCGCTGCGGCCGGACTTCGCCCTGGTGAAGGCCGACCGGGCGGACCGGTACGGCAACCTCCGGTTCCGCCTCGGCGCCCGCAACTTCAACCCGGTGGCCGCGATGGCCGCGCGGACGACCATCGTGCAGGCCGACCACGTCGAGCGCACCGGTTCCCTGTCCCCCGACGACATCCACCTGCCCGGCCCGTTCGTGGACCACCTGGTGCGGACCGAACCGGAGGCGGCCTGATGACCACCGTCACCCCACCCCGGGCACTGTCCAGGACGGACCTCGCCCGCCGCGTCGCCGCCGACCTCGAGGACGGCTGGTGCGTCAACGTCGGCATCGGCGCACCGCTGCTCCTGCCGGACCAGCCCACCCCCGGCCGGGAAGTCCTCTACCACTGCGAACACGGCCTGCTCGGCGTCGGCCCGCCCCCGGAAGGCGAGCCGGACCCCGACATCACCGACGCCGGCAAGAATCCGGTGACGCTGCTGGAAGGCGCGGCCGCGTTCGACTCGTCGATGTCCTTCGCCATCGCCCGGGGCGGGCGGCTCGACCTGTGCGTGCTCGGCGCGCTGCAGGTCGGCGAGAACGGCGACCTGGCGAACTGGCTGGTCCCCGGCGGCAACCCCGGCGTGGGCGGCGCGATGGATCTGGCCGTCGGCGCCCGCCGCGTCTGGGTGATGATGGACCACGTCGACAAGCAGGGGAACGCCAAGCTGCGCAAGGAATGCACGTTCCCGCTCACCGGCCCGGGCGTGGTCGACCGCGTCTACACCGACCTGGCCGTCTTCGAGTTCGCCGAGGGCGTGCTGACCCTGCGCGAGTGTGCTCCCGGCGTCCGGCCCGAGCAGCTCGCCCCGCTGACCGAGGCCGCCTACACCGTCGACCTCTGGACCCGAGGAGAACCCGCATGACCAGGCAGGTGACCGCGCGCATCGCCGGTGCCTTCGAGCATCCGCAGCGCAAGATCCCCGGCAAGACCGTGCCCCAGGTGCTCGCCGAAGTCGCCTACGGCGCGCTCGCCGACGCCGGGCTGAGCCTGTCCGACGTGGACGGTTTCTTCTGCTCCGAAGTCCCCGGGCTCGGCTCGATCGCGATGGCCGACTACCTCGGCCTCACCGATTTGTCCTATGTGGACGTCACGGAGGGCGGCGGCGCGTCCTACGTCATGCACGCCGGGCACGCCGTGGCCGCGGTGGCGGCGGGCAAGTGCCGGGTGGCGCTGCTCGCGATGGCCGGGCTCCCGTTGTCGGGCGCGCGGTCCGGCGGCGGCGAGCGCGGCCCGGACCACCCGTACGAATCGGCCTACGGCGTCACCGTTCCCGCCGGGTACGCGCTCGCGGCGCAGCGGCACATGCACGAGTTCGGCACCACGTCCGAACAGCTCGCGGAGGTCAAGGTCGCGGCCGCGCACCACGCGCAGTACAACCCGAACGCGGTGCTGCGCAAGCCCGTCACCATCGCCGACGTCGTCGAGTCGCCGCTGATCTCCGACCCCCTGCACCGGCTCGACTGCTGCATCACCAGCGACGGCGGCGCCGCGCTGGTGATCGTCGCCGAGGACGTCGCCCGCGCACTGCCCGGCCGCACGGTGAAGATCCTCGGCCACGGCGAGGCGGTCAAGCACAGCGCGGCCGGCGGCATCGACCTCACCTACACCGGCGCCGCGCTCTCCGGTCCCCGGGCGTTCGCGGAGGCGGGCCTGACCCCGCGTGACGTCGACTACGTCTCGATCTACGACTCCTTCACCATCACGGTGCTGATGAGCCTGGAAGACCTCGGTTTCTGCGAGAAGGGCAAAGGCGGAGCCTTCGTCACCGACGGCACCCTGCAGGGCCCGGACGGGCGGCTGCCGTTCAACACCGACGGCGGTGGCCTGTGCAACAACCACCCGGACTTCCGCGGCGGCATGGTCCGCACCGTCGAGGCCGTCCGCCAGCTGCGCGGCGAGGCCACGCCGGAGGTCCAGGTGCCCGGCGCCCGGATCGGGCTCGTCCAGGCCCACGGCGGCAGCCTCGGCTTCCGCACCGCCGCCGCCACCCTGCTGCTCGGAACGGAGGACGCATGACCGTCGAAGACCCCGTGCTCGCCCGCTTCACCGAAGCGCTGTCCGCCGGAAGGCTGGACCTCCCCCGCTGCACCGGCTGCGGCGCACTGGTCTGGTACCCGCGCGCCCGCTGCCCGCACTGCATGGCCGGAAGCCTTGAATGGGAAGCGCTTTCCGGCACCGGCACGGTCTATTCCTACACCGTCAACCGGCGCGGCCAGGGAAAGTACACCGGCGCCGACCCCTTCGTCATCGCCTACGTCGAACTGGCCGAAGGCCCCCGCGTCCTGGCCCGGTTGGAGGGGACACCGGCGATCGGCCTGCCGGTCCGGCTCACCCGCGGGCTCGACGACGAGGGCCAGGTGCGGCTGACGTTCGAGCGCGACCCCCACGTGAAGGAGAGCTCATGACCTACGCCAAGGACGATCTCCGCTCCGCTCTGACCACCGGCGCCGCCCCGCGGCCCTCCGGCGCGGTCGCCGCCCCGGAGTTCCTCGACTTCTCCGTCACCGCGCCGGACGTCGTCACGGCCGCCGGGAGCCGGCAGTGGATCGTGCGGGGCCAGAACTTCGTGCTGATCCACACCGAACCCGTGCCCGGCGACGTCATCTGGTCGGGCGAGCTGCGGTCCGAGCAGGTCGTCCTGGTGATCGACGAAAGCAGCGGGATCTCGGCCGGGGCGCACGCGGTCACCGGGCCGGCGCTCGTCGTGGTCCCGCCCGGCGCCGCCGAGATCGTCAGCACCGGCGGCGGCCAGCTCACCCAGCTGATCCAGTCCGACGAGCTCGAGTGGGCGGCCAAAGCGTCCAATGCGGACAGCTACGCCCACCCGCACCCTCACGTGGCGCCGCTAGAGCTGTGGCCGGAGCCCGTCGGGGGCTACCGGTGGCGGACCTACCGGATGGCCGACGTGCCCGACGACCCGAAGCGCTTCGGCCGCATCTTCCGCACCCGTGCCTTCATGGTCAACTTCCTCAAGCCGAACCAGGGACCGCGCAACCCGCACAAGCTGTCCCCGCACTTCCACGACGACTTCGAGCAGTGCAGCCTGATCGTCGCCGGCACCTACGTGCACCACATCCAGACGCCGTGGGGCACCGACGCCGACGACTGGCGGCCCGAAGATCACGCCCGCGTCGGCAGCCCGTCGGCGACCGTCATCCCGCCGCCGACGGTGCACACCTCGCAGGCCATCGGCTCCGGCGCCAACCACCTGATCGACATCTTCTCCGGCCCCCGCCACGACTTCTCGGCCCAGCCCGGCTGGGTGCTCAACGCCGGCGACTACCCCGCACCACCCGCCTGAGTTCCACCTTCAGCGTCGAAGGGAACGTCCATGTCCTCCAGCACCGGCGAAGTCGCGGCCACTTCGCTCGATCCCACCTTCATCACCCGCAGACGCCGGGCGATCACGAGCGCCTGGGCGGGCTTCGCGATCGACTCGTACTCCATCTACGTGGCATCGACCTCGCTCCTGCCGGCGATGGTCTACTTCCAGGCGCACCTGTCGCCGAGCCAGCTGTCGGTGTTCGTCGGCATGACCTTCGCCGCGACCCTGCTCGGCCGGCCGATCGGCGCGCTGCTGTTCGGGCACTTCGCCGACCGGATCGGCCGGCGCCGCGTCGGCTCGATCACGATCTACGGCTTCGGCACGATCTCGCTGTTCATCGCGATGCTGCCGGGCGCGGAGCAGGTGGGCGCGGGAGCCGCCACCGCATTGCTGCTCGGGCTGCGGTTCATCGAGGGCATCTTCCTCGGCGGCGAGTACACCGCCGCCACGCCGCTGGCCCTGGAATACGCCTCCCGGGGCCGCCGCGGGTTCACCGGAGCACTCATCCAGTGTTCGGCCAGCGGCGGCCCGTTCGTCGTCGCCGTGCTGACGTCGCTGGTGCTGGTGTTCGCGCCCAACGCGGGCCTGCACTCGCCGTACGTCCAGTGGGGCTGGCGGATCCCGTTCGTCATCGGGGCCTTCCTGGCCTGGTTCGTCGCCTGGTTCCTGCGGCGGCGGGTGGAGGACTCCGAGACCTGGAAGGAGACGACGCGCAGCAAGTCCCCGCTGCGGGACATGCTCAAGGGCTCCTCCGGGCGCGCCTTCCTCCAGTCCTACATCATCATGACCGGGGTCTTCTTCGCGGTGAACATGCTCGGCAGCGTCATGCCGCAGCTGTTGCTGTCCAACAAGGGGTACACCGCGTCCGACCTCGCCCACACCCAGCTGATCAACGCGTGGCCGGGCGTCGCGACCTACCTGTTCTTCGGCTGGCTCAGCGACCGCATCGGGCGCAAGCGCGCGCTGTACATCGCGGCGACCATCACCATCGTGCTCACCCCGATCACCTACACCCTGATGGCCAACGGGTCCGTGCACGGCTGGGCGAACCTCACCCTGCTCGCCGCCCTGACGAACGTGTTCACCCTCGGCTCGCTCGGGGTGCTGCCGGCCTACATCAACGAGCGCTTCGCCACCGCCGTCCGGTCCTCGGGGTGGGGCGTCGCCTACAGCACCGCCGTCGTCATCCCGGCGTTCTTCTCCTACTACCAGCTGGGGCTGGCGCACCTGGTGCCGGCCGCGTTCACCCCGGGCATCCTCGCCGCCTTCGGGGGCGTGCTCATCCTGTTCGCCGTCATGGCCGGACCGGAGACGCGCGCGAGCGATCTGCACACCGTGGGCGAGGCCGGGTCATGACCCTCCGCACGAAAGCCAGGTATGCGCACCGACCTCCCGACCACGCGTGTCGCCGTCGCCATCTTCGTCCTGCAGACCGCGGGCAGTGGTGTGGCGGTCTACGGCATCCCGATCTACATCGCGGCGTTCCTGCGCTCGGGCACGGTGCACCCCGCCGAGCTGTCCCTGGCGAGCACGGCGTTCTTCCTGGCGGGTGCGCTGGCCGGGCCGGCGTTCGGCGGCGCCGGCCGGCGCACCCCGAACGCGGTGCTGCTGGGCTCGGTCCTCGGCGCCGCGGCGGCGATCACGGCGCTGGCCGTGGCCCCGTCCGGGCCGGTCGTGATCGCGGCGTTCTGCGTGCTGGGCGCGACCTTCAACGGCGGTCTCGTGGTGGTGGGCACGACCGTGCTGGTGCGGGTCTTCGAGGGCAAGCCGACGTCCGGGATGGCGCTGGCGACCTCCGGTTCCTCGGCGGGCGGCATCCTGGTCTCCCCGCTGCTGGCCCTGCTGCTGACCACCCAGGCGGTCACCGCCGGCTCGTTCCTGGCGGTGGCCGCGGGGTTCCTGGCCGTCAGCGGTTTCGCGCTCACGCTCGCCTGGCGGGCGACCGCGCGGCCGGGCGCCGTCGAAGTGCCCGCGGCGGCGCCGGGCCGGCTCGGCGCGCACTGGGCGCTCGTCCTCGCGTTCAGCCTGGTCAGCGCGTCCCAGCTGGGCGCGACGTCCTACATCGTGGCGACCGGGCTCTCCCGGGACTTCACCGGTGCCCGGCTGGCCGTCTCGGTCGCCACCGCGGCGGCGGTCGCCTCGCGCTGGCTCGGCAGCGCCGGGATCCGGCGGCTCGGCCTGAGCCGCTGGACGATGACCAGCTTCTGCGCCCAGGCGGCCGGGGTGGCGCTCGTCGGGCTCGCGCCGGCCGGGTGGGTGCTGTTCCTCGGGGCCGCGCTGATCGGGCAGAGTCTCGGCAACACGATCCTCATCCGCTCGCAGGTCGTCGTCGAGCTGTTCGGGATCGGCGACTTCGCCCGGAAGTTCGCGCGGTTCCAGACCTGGACGTCGCTGGGGTCGGCGGCCGGGCCGCTCGTGCTCGGGCAACTGTTCTCGCTCACCCAGGACTACCTGCCCGCCTACCTGGCCTTGTTCGTGCTCAACGTGGTGGCCGTGCCGCTCCTGCGGCCCTGGCTGAAACGCTCGCATCGGAGGGTCGATGAGCTCCAGCACGGTTCCGTCGTATGAAGAACTCCGCCGCCGCACCGACGCCCCGCCCGGCTCGTCCTGGCACCTGTTCGGGCCGGACGACCAGCTCGGCACCCTGAACTTCCTCACCCCGCAAAGCGCGCTCGACGGCGCGGCACTGGTGAAACGGGGCCGGGTGGTCAACCTCGACTACCCGCTCAACACCTTCGTGCCCAGCCTCGCCGGGACCCGCCCCGCGACCGAGCACCACATCTTCGCCAACAACCCGAATCACCGCGACGACTGGCTGGACTCCTTCTACCTCCAGTCGACGTCCCAAGTGGACGGCCTGCGGCACATCCGCCACCCCCGGCACGGTTTCTACGGCGGGGTCGCCGACGACCGCGTGGCCGTCGGCGAGCCCGCGCTGGGCATCCAGCTGCTCGCCGAGAAGGGCCTGGTGGGCCGGGGAATCCTACTCGACGCGGTCCGGTACTTCGAGCGCGTCGGCGAACCTCTCGCGCCGGACGCTCCCCGCGGGATCACCCCGGCCGAGCTGGACGCCATGGCGGCGCACTTCGGCGTGGAGGTGCGGTCCGGGGACATCCTGCTGCTGCGCACCGGCTTCGCCGAGCACTGGCTCCGCTCCACCCCGGCACAGCGCGCGGCCCGCACCGGCGGCCCGGGCCTGCACCAGTCCGAGGAAATGCTCGCCTGGCTGTGGGACCACCGGATCTCCCTGGCGGCGGCCGACAACGGCGGTCTCGAGGCGTTCCCCGTCGACCCCGCCTCGGGCTGGGTGATCCCGGACGAGCCGCCACCACCCCGCGGCCCGTCGCACAACGGCATGCTGCACCGCCCGCTGATCGCCCTGCTCGGGCTGATCATCGGCGAGCTCTGGAAACTCGACGAGCTGGCCGAAGACTGCGCCGCCGACGGGGTCTACGAGTTCCTGCTCACCGCCAAGCCGCTCAACCTCGTGGGCGGGGTCGGATCGCCACCCAACGCCCTGGCCGTCAAGTAACCCGAAAAGTGAGGACTCTCCCGTGACGCAGACGATCAGTGAACTCTGGGACCCGGTGCTGGACGCCGACCGGCAGCAGGCGGACCCGGAGGTCGACGAGCTCCTGCGCGGCGCCGTCGACCTGCACACCCACCCCGGACCCAGCCCGTTCCCCCGCCGGATGTCCATCCTGGACGCCGCGACGGAGGCCGCGACCGTCGGATTCCGCGCCCTGGTGGCGAAGTCGCACCACCACAGCATGCAGACCGACATCCTGGCGCTCGAGACGGCCGGGCTGCAGGACGTGCCGGTCAAGGTCTACGGCGGCGTCGCGCTCAACCGCACGGTCGGCGGGCTCAACCCGTACGCCGTCGAGCTGGCGCTGCGGATGGGCGGGCGCGTCGTGTGGTTCCCGACCATCTCTTCGTCCGCGCACCTGGAGTTCCACGCGCACAACCACAGCAGCGGATTCCCGGTCGCGGGAGTCCCGCTGCGCGAGAACGAGCCGATCAGTGTGCTCGACGAAGCCGGCGCACTCACCGCGGCGGCGCGGGATGTCCTCGACGTCATCGCGGCGGAGTCGGCGATCCTCAACTGCGGGCACCTGCCCGCGGCCGAGATCGACGTGCTGATCCCGGGCGCGCTCGAGGCCGGCGTGACGCGGATCGTGGTGAGCCACCCCGAATTCGTCCTCGGCGCGGGACCCGACCGGATCGGACGGTGGGCGCGCCAGGGCGTGTTCGTCGAGCACTGCCTGGCGATGCTCGTCGGCCGGGAGCCGAAGGACGAACCGGTCGCGAAGATCGCCGAGTTCTTCCGCGCGGCCGGGCCCGGGCAGACGATCTTCTCGTCCGACCTCGGCCAGAAGGGCAACCCGCTGCCCGTCACCGCCTATCGCCGGATGGTGCGCGCCCTACTGGACGCGGGGGTCGTCCCCGGCGACATCAAGGCGATGACGGGCGGCAACGCCGGCGGGCTACTGGACCGCTGAGCCGGGCGCCGGAGCTGGGTATAGTCCGCACCCGGCGGAGCGAATCGAGGAGGGCCCCTTGGCGAACGGCGGCGGCACCGGTGACATCCAGGCAGTGCACCGCGTCGCGGAGATCCTGAAGTTGTTCACGCTGACCAGCCCGCGGGTCACCGTCGCCGAGGCCGCCGCCACCCTCGGCCTCAACCGGACCACCACGCACCGCTACTTCAGCTCGCTCGTGCTGGACGAGATCCTGGAGCGTTCCCCCGACGACGCGACGACCTACGGCCCGGGCCGGCTGCTGCTGCAGGTCGGGACGGTCGCCCAGGGCCGGCGGCGGGTGCTGGACGTCGCTCCCAGGCACATGGGCGAGTTGTCGGTCGAGACCGGGCTGACCGTGGTGCTGTCGCTGTGGGGCGCGTCCGGGCCGGTGGTGTCGCTGGTCTCGGAGGCCGGCACCCACCCCATCCTGATCACCGTCCGGATCGGCTCGATGCTCGGCTGGGATTCGGCGCAGACGCGGCTGTTCCTGGCGCTGTCCCAGGACGAAAGCCGGAACGAGCGGTACCTGGACCGGCTGGCGCCCGAACAGCGGACGCAGCTGGAGGGGCAGCTCGCCGCCTGCCGCACCCGCGGGCTCTGCCGGATCCCGGTGCCCCCGATCGACGGCGTGGTGCTGGCGGCGGCCGTCTTCGACGAACACGACGTCGCGGCGACGGTGGCCTTGGTGGGCACCACGTCGTCGCTGCCGGAGAAGGCGGCCGCGATGGAGGCGGCACTGGTGCACACCGTCTCCTCGATCACCGCGGAACTGGGCGGCACCGGCCTCCGCGACGCCGTCCTCACCGACCCGGCCGGCACCCGGGACTAGTGTCGCGCGTCTGAGGTTCGTTGGCAGCGGCCCGGCCCTGCGCCAAAGCGGCATCGGGTGCATCGGACCCGGATCTGCCGAGAGTCGCGGCGGCTGGTCCGGCGGCATGAATGACTCATTCATGCCGCCGGACGAGGTGAATGACTCATTCACGTCGTCGCGGGAGGGGCCGCACGGGCCGGGGTCTCGTGACGCAGACTCCCGACACCTCGAACGGCAAACACCTTGCCACGCGCGACACTAGCCGACCGGGCACTCAAGCGTCACCGGGCAACCGCTGCTCCGCACCGCACCACCAACTGGTGCGCCCGCCGGCTCTCCCCCGCACCATCGGCGCCTGGTCACGCGGGCACCGCGCGCCGGCCTTCCGGAACGGGACGACGTCCAGCGTGTGGACTCCCCCGTGCCGCAGCGCGGCGGACACCGCGCCCCGGGTGGCACGCAGCAGCCGGCCGACGTCCGCGCGGTCGAGCTCGTCCACCGGGCGAGCGGGGTGCACCCGGGCCCGCCACAGGATTTCGTCCGCGAGCAGGTTGCCGATCCCGGCGATCGCGTGCTGGTCCAGCAGGCGGGCCTTGACGGCCGCCGTTCCCCCGGTGACGGCCGCGCGGAACTCGCCGGCGCCGATCGTCGCCGCGTCCGGGCCGAGGTCGTCCAGGGCCGGGTCGAGCACGATCCGGCCCAGCCGGCGGGGGTCGACCAGCATCAGCCGGCCGCCGTCTTCGAACGTCACCGTGAAGCGCGCCCAGCCGTAGTCGCCCGGCGCGCGCCGGCCCTCCCAGTGGTCGCCGCCGTCGGCTTCCGTTCCGTCCGGGCCGGCCACCACGATCTTACCGGACATTCCCAAGTGGACTCCGAGCACCGGCCCGCCGTCGGTTTCGCACCACATCGACTTGCCCCGCCGGTGCGCGGACACGAGCCGTCGGCCGGTGAGCGCGTCGCGAAGCAGGCCCGGCGGATGCGGGCGGCACACGTACGTGTCGGAGTCGTCGACCTCGGTGATGCGCCGGCCCAGCGCCGCCCGCTCGATCACCGAGCGGGCGAATTCCACCTCGGGCAGCTCAGGCATCGATGACCCGCCGCACCAGTTCGCGCTGCTCCTCCTGGTGCCGGTGGTGCGACCCCGTTGCGGGGGAAGCCGAAGCGGGCCGGGACACCACCGAAAGCCGCTTGCCGCCGGGGAGTTCGAGCTCGCTGTTCAGGAACGTCCAGGCCCCCTGGTTCTTCGGCTCCTCCTGCGCCCACAGGAACTCGGCGTTCGGATAGGCCGACAAGATCTCCGTCAGCTCGGCCTGCGGCAGCGGGAAGAACTGCTCGAGCCGCACCAGCGCGACGTCCGTCCTGCCGGTCTTTTCCAGCTGCGTGAGCAGGTCGTAGTACAGCTTGCCGGACACCAGCACCACGCGCTCGACCCGATCCCGGTCCAGCGGCCGGTGCTCGTCGAGCACCGGGGCGAACGCGCCGTCGGTGAAGTCCGCGACGGAGCTGGTGGCCGCCTTCAGCCGGAGCATGCTCTTCGGGGTGAACACGACCAGCGGCCGGCGCACCGGGGCGAGGGCCTGGCGGCGCAGCAGGTGGAAGTACGACGCCGGGGTCGAGGGCTGGGCGACGATCAGGTTGTCTTCGGCGCACAGCTGGAGGAACCGCTCGATCCGCGCCGACGAGTGGTCGGGGCCCCGGCCTTCGTACCCGTGCGGCAGCAGCAGGACGAGCGACGAGGGCTGGCCCCACTTCTGCTCCGCCGAGCTGACGAACTCGTCGACGATCACCTGGGCGCCGTTGACGAAGTCCCCGAACTGGGCCTCCCACAGGACGAGCGCGTCCGGGCGTTCGACGGAGTAGCCGTACTCGAACCCCAGTGCCGCGTATTCGCTCAGCAGGGAGTCGTAGACGCTGAACGGCGCCTGCCCCTCCCCCAGGTGCGCCAGCGGCGTCCACTCCCGGCCGGTGGCCTGGTCGTGGAGGACGGCGTGCCGCTGCACGAAGGTCCCGCGCCGGCTGTCCTGGCCCGCGAGCCGCACCGGCACCCCGTCCAGCACCAGCGAGCCGAACGCCAGCAGCTCCGCGAACGCCCAGTCGATGCCGCCGCGCTCGGCCATCTCCGCCCGCTTCGCGAGCAGCGGGGCGAGCTTGGGGTGCACCGTGAACCCGGCCGGCGCGTCGCCGAACACGGTCGCGACCTTCTTCACGACGAGGTCCGTGGTGGCTGTCGGCCGGGCCGGTCCGGCGGCGGCACGCCGGTCCACCGGGCCGGCGCCCGGAGTGCTGTCCTTGGTTTCCCTGAACGACCGCTCCAGCGTCCGCTGGAAGTCGCGGTGGGCCTGTTCGTACTCGTCGGCGGTGATGTCGCCCCGCCCGACGAGGGCTTCGGTGTACAGCTCGCGGACCGAGCGCTTGTGCTCGATCAGCGCGTACATCCGCGGCTGCGTCATCGACGGGTCGTCGGCCTCGTTGTGCCCGCGCCGCCGGTAGCAGATCAGGTCGATCACCACGTCGCGCCCGAACTCCTGCCGGTAGGCGAAAGCCAGCTGCCCGGCGCGCACGACCGCTTCGGGGTCGTCGCCGTTGACGTGCAGGACCGGCGCCTGGATCGTCTTCGCGACGTCCGTCGAGTAAACCGAGGAGCGGCCGTCCTGCGGCGTGGTCGTGAACCCGACCTGGTTGTTGATGGTGATGCGGATCGTGCCACCGACGCGGTAGCCGCGCAGCTGCGACATCTGCAGCGTCTCGCTCACCACTCCCTCACCGGCGAGCGCGGCGTCCCCGTGCACGATGATCGGCAACGTCGAGAAGCGCCCGTCCCCGGCCCGGTCCTGCCGCGCGCGGGTCGCGCCGAGGAGGACCCCGTCGACCGCGTCGAGGTGCGAGGGGTTGGCCGCGAGGTGCACCGGCAGCTCGGACCCGTGCAGGCCGGCGAAGACGCCTTCGGTGCCGAGGTGGTACTTGACGTCCCCGGACCCGTCGGCCGTCTCCCGGTCCCGGTTGTCCTCGAACTCGGCGAAGATCTGGCGGTAGGTCTTGCCGGCGATGTTGGCCAGGACGTTGAGCCGCCCGCGGTGCGCCATCGCGATCGTCGCGCCGGCCAGCCCCTCTTCCGCCGCGCTCCGCAGGATCGCGTCGAGGAGCGCGATCGCGGACTCGCCGCCTTCGAGGCTGAATCGCGTCTGCCCGACGTACTTCGTCTGCAGGAAGGTCTCGAACGCCTCGGCTTCGGTGAGCTTGCCGAGGATGCGCATCTGTTCGGTGTGGGTGGGCTTCTCGTACGGCCGCTCCACCCGGTCCTGGATCCAGCGGCGCTGCGCCGGGTCCTCCAGGTGCATGTACTCGATGCCGGTGGTGCGGCAGTAGGCGTCGCGCAGGACGCCGAGGATCTCGCGCAGCGGCATCCGCCGCCGGTCGCCGCCGAAGTCCCCGGTGACGAACTCGCGGTCGAGGTCCCACAGGGTGAGCCCGTGGTTCGTCACCTCGAGATCGGGGTGCGACCGCTGCCGGTACACCAGCGGATCGGTGTCGGCCATCAGGTGGCCGCGCACGCGGTAGGCGTTGACGAGGTCGTGCACCCGGGTTTCCTTGCCCGGCGCGACGGCTTCGTCCACATGGGTGTCGGCCGCCCACCGGATCGGCTCGTACGGGATCCGCAGCGCGGTGAAGAGGTCGTCGTAGAAGTCGTGCTCGCCGATGAGCAGGTCGTGGACCAGGCGGAGGAACTCACCGCTCCCCGCGCCCTGGATCACCCGGTGGTCGTACGTGCTCGTCAGCGTCATGGTCTTGCCGACACCGTTGTCCGCCAGCCATTCCTGGCTCGCACCCTGGAACGCGGCCGGGTACTCGAGCGCGCCCGCGCCGATGATGCACCCCTGCCCGCGGGTGAGGCGCGGCACGGAGTGCTCGGTCCCGATGCCGCCGGGGTTGGTCAGCGTCATCGTGGCGCCGGCGAAGTCGGCGACGGTCAGCGCGTTCTCCCGGGCGCGGTGGACGAGATCCTCGTAGGACGCCAGGAACTCCTTGAAGGTCAGCGTGTCGGCGTCCTTGATCACCGGCACGAGCAGGGACCGCTGCCCGTCCGACCGCGGCAGGTCGATCGCGATCCCCAGGCCCAGGTGCTCCGGCGCGACGGCGACCGGCTTGCCGTCCACCACGTCGTAGTGGACGTTCTGGCTCGGGAACCGCTTGACGGCCTGGACCAGCGCCCAGCCGAGCAGGTGGGTGTAGCTGACCTTGCCCCCCGACGTGCGCCGCAGGTGGTTGTTGACGACGACGCGGTTGTCGGCCATGAGCTTCGCGGGGACGGTCCGGACGCTGGTCGCGGTCGGCACGGCCAGGCTGGCGTCCATGGTGGCGGCGAGCGTCTTGGCCGGCCCGCGCAGCACGGTGACGTCGCCCTGGGGCCGGGAAGCCGTCGGAGCGGCCACGCGCTCGGGGGCGGCGGCTGGGCCGGGCCGGTAGTCCTCGAAGACCGGCCACCAGGCCCGGTCCACCGAGTCGCGGTTCTGCAGGTACCGCTCGTAGAGCTCCTCGACCATCCATTCGTTGGCCCCGAAGGCCGCCGGAGTTTCCTCGTCGACGTCTGTTCCAGCCATCTCGACTCGCCTGGTTCCTCTCCGTTCAATATGAGAACGCTCGTTCTCATTGCTCAACCCGAGTCTACGCCTCCGGCAGCCGATCGACGAGGTGTACTGCGACCAAGGCCTTGCAGCGCACAAGGGTCGTGAGTCTTCCGGCTGGCTTCGAGATGGATGGCACCTCCGCCGTCACCCTGAATGAGAACGGCCATTCTCGCCTGAGATGGTAGCCTGAACGGCGTTGCTGTGACCGTCAACGTCTCGAGGTACCGTGACCAGCGTCGAGGAAACCCACGACCCCGTCCGCGAGCAGCTGCTGGACGCCGCCGAGCAGGTGTTCTACTCGCGGGGCGTGCAGGCCGTGGGCATGGATCGGCTGCGGACCGCGGCGAACCTGCCCCTGCGCCGGATCTACCAGCTGTTCCCCAGCAAGGACGACCTCGTGGTGGCGTTCCTCCGCCGCCGCCACCTGCGGATGATGGCGAGCATCGCGGAGTTCGCCGGCAAGCCCGACGACGGCGCCGCGCGCGTGTCGGCGATCTTCACCTGGCTGCACAAGTGGTTCTGCGAGCCGGATTTCCGCGGCTGCCCGTGGATGAACGTGTTCGGCGAGCTCGGCGCGACCAACCCGGCCGTGGCGGCCGAGGTGCACTACCACCAGCGCGAGTTCCGCAAGCTGCTCTCCGGCATCGTGGTGGACGCCGGGTACTCCCGCGAAACCGGGAACGCCATCCACCTCCTGGCCGAGGGCGCCGTGTCGACGGCCGCCGTTCAGCACACCGCGGCGCCGGCGACCGAGGCCCGCCGCGCGGCCGAGATCCTCATCGCGGCCGAGAAGCCGGGCAAACAACGTCGCAGCTCGGCTCGCTGAGGATCAGCTCGCTTTCAGTGCGGTCCGGGCAGCCGCGGACGCCGCTACTCGGCACCGTCGGCGTCCACCGCCGCGCGCACGGATTCGGCGAAGTCTTCGTACGCCGCCGCGATTTCGTCCAGGTCGAGATCCTGCGGCAGGTCGTCGGCGTCCTGACGGGCCAGCAGGTAGGCCATGATCGCGCGCACCAGGCACTGCTCGTCGAGATCGCCGAACTCCAGCCGGGACACCGTGCCGGCGGCGGACCGCAGGCGGATCAGGACTTCGTCCTCTCCACTCGGGACACCGACCAGGAAATCGTGCTCCGCGAGCCGCTCGACCCGGACCTGCTGCGCCGCCACTTCCACCAGCTCCGCTCCCGTCATCGTTGAGAACGATCGTTCTCACGAACGTAGCGTAGGAGCCCGGCTTCGGCGCGTCAATCAGGTGTGACGATCTTGACGGCACCCGACCGGCTGGCTTGACAGCGAAAGAGCGGCGAGCAACTATGGAAACTATGGAAACCAAGTTAGTTTCCTCCGTTTCCGACCAGCGCCGCGCCGAGATGATCGTCGACGCGGCCGCCCGGCTGTTCCTCGCGCCGGGCCCGGGGCGGGTGAGCATGGACGACTTCGCCGGTGAGCTCGGGATGAGCAAGAAGACGATCTACCGCCACTTCCCCGACAAGCACGCCCTGATGACCGCCGTGCTGGACCGGCAGTTCGGCGCCATCGAGCGCACGCTGCTCGCGGCGGCCGAAGACGCGGAAGGCAGGCCGTTCGGTGAGCAGGTCCAGCGGTTCCTGGTCGCGGCATGCGGTGAGCTCGAGCGGATCGGCGCGGCCCAGCTCGCCACCGGGCGCGGCGACGCGGTCCTGCGCCGACACGTGGAACAACGGATCGACGCGGTGGTCTACCGGCGGCTCGACGAGCTGTTCCGGGACGGCCACCGGCGTGGGCTGCTCTCGGCACCGCCCGAACTGCTGGGCGAGATCACCCGGGGCGCGGTGGAACGGCTGCTGAACTCGCAGGTGCCGCGCGAACTCGACCGCACCGCGGCCGATCTGCTGCGCGCCACCGTCCACACGGTGCTCTACGGGGCGATCCGCCCTGAACCGGAAACGGGCTCGTGACCAGGGCAACCGGCAGCGTGGCAGGGGTGACCGGCTCCGGCAGCAGAATCGGCACGCGTCCGCCGGCCACGCACGGTATGCGGCAGCAGGTGGGCTACCCCGCCGGGCCGCCTCACAGACGTCGCTGATGCGATCGCCTTCCCCGCACCCACTGCAAGTCTTTCATCACACCGAAGTTCGCCACCGGCGGCCAGGCCGTCGGTGTGCCCGCGGCCGAGTTCCACCGCACCCCGAGAACCCGCATCTCGAAGGAAAATGTCCATGCACACGATCGATCTCGCCTACGTCGGGCGGGGCCCGCACGAGGAACTGGTCACCTACATCGCCGACCAGGAGGACTTCTACGCCGACGAGGGCGTCCACGTCGCCCTGCGCGACGGCTGCACCTGGGACGCACAGCGGCTACGCCGGGGCGCGGTCATCGGACTCGGCCGGACAGTGCTGTCCCGGCTGATCGACGGCATCCCCTGGGTCGCGCTGAACGTCAACACCTACCGCCCGCTGTTCTGGATCCTCGCCCGTCCCGGCATTTCCTCGGTGGCCGACCTGGCCGGCCGGCGGCTCACCGTGCACCCGCCGCACACCGGCCCTGGCTGCTTCACCCGGATCGTGCTGCGCCAGGCCGGCCTCGACCCGGACCACGACGTCCGGACCACCGTCCGCTGGCCCGGCGACTTCGGCATGGACCTGCGCCGGCTGGCGGAGGGCAGTATCGACGCCGCCGTGGTCGGCGACACCATCGCGCCGGAGGCGGTCGCCGCCGAACACGGCTGGCAGGTGCTGGCCTTCTTCGGCGACCACTTCCGGATCCCCACCGTGGGCGTGGCCGTGGACCCCACCCACCTCCGGCCGGACGACCCCGCCGTCGAGGCCGTCGTGCGAGCCCACCTGCGCGCCCTGCGGGTGATCCGCGACGACCCCGGCACCACGGTCCGGCACCTGCGGACCTTCCTCGGCCGGCACACCGAGGACGAAGTCCGGGCCCACTACGAGGCGTACATCGCACGGCAGTTCACCACCGACGGCCGGGTCGACAGTGCCATCGGCGCCGACGCGATCACCGCCGTCGCCGCCGAACTCGGCGTCCCCGCCACCTTCACCGCGGCCGAGTTCTACCGCACCGCGACTCCTGCGGGACGCCCTCAGTAACAGAAACACCCGGAGCGACAAGGGAGGAAGGAACCATGAAGGAGTTCCTGGTCGAGCTGACCGTCACTGTTCCCGAAGGGACCGATCAAGCGGAAGTCGACCGGCGCCGCGCCGCCGAAGCCGTGCGGGCCGGCGAGCTCGCCGCCGAAGGTCACCTGTCGCGACTGTGGCGCACGGCCGGGGAGCCTCGTGTCGTCGCCGTCTGGCGCGCCGACGACGAGACCGAGTTGCGGGAGAAGGTCCTCGAAAGCCTGCCGATGTGGCCTTGGGCGACCGCGGTGATCACCGCCCTGCAACCCCACCCCCAAGATCCGGTCCAGGCCGCCTGGGCCGTGGCCGCGGGCCGGACCACCGCGATCGACGGCGGCGCCGGCTGGGGAGGAACCTGTGTCTGAGCGGAACAACCACGCCACGGTGGCGGTCACCGGCGTGACCGGGGCACTGGGCGGCCGGATCGCGGCCCGGCTGGCCGGCCACGGCGTCCCCCAGCTCCTCGTCGGCCGCAGCCCCGACCGCATCCCCGAACTGCCCGGCGCCCAGCGGCGCGGTCCGGCCGCCTACGCCGACGCCCCGGACATGCGCAAGGCACTCGACGGCGCGTCAACCCTCGTCCTGGTCTCCGGACACCGCACGGGGCGCCGGCTCGAGGAACACGCCACCGCGGTCGAAGCCGCCGTCGAGGTCGGCGTGGACCGGGTCCTGTACGTGTCCCTCGTCGGCGCGGCGCCCACCGCCACCTACCTGAACGCCCGCGACCAGTGGCTGACCGAGCAGTTCCTGGCCGGGTCCGGGATCCGCCACACGGTGCTCCGGGCGGGCTTCTACACGTCGACGCCGGCCGCCCTCGCCGACGAGGAATTCGTCGTGAGCGGCCCAGCGAGCACCGGCCGGGCCGCCTTCGTCACCCACGACGACATCGCCGACGCGATCACGGCCGTCGCCCTCGACCAGGGGCCCCGCTCCGAGCACGACGGCGCGACCCTCGAGATCACCGGGCCCGAGGCCCTGACCCTCGAGGAAGCCGTCACCCGGATCGCCGCGGCCACCGGCCGCCCCTACCGCTACGAAACGGAGACCCTGGAGCAAGCCTTCGCACGGCGATGGCGACTGGGCATGCGCGGGGACCAGATCGAGACGTGGATCTCATGGTTCCAGGCCATCGAAAAGGGCGAGGTTTCCCTGGTCACCGACGTCGTTCCCCGGCTCACCGGCTCGCCGGCGACCCCGATCTCGGACGCGGCCTGGTGGCCCGCGCCGAAAACCGCGCGAGGCACCCGCTGAACGCGGAGCGAATGGAGCTGGTCTTTCCCGTGACCGCAGGCGGTGGGTACCGCACCCGAGTTCCGCCTCAGGCCTGACGGTCCGTGAATGTCGCATTGAGGGACTTAGAGTCCCTCAATGCGACATTCACGGCTTTAGGTGGCGGCGGGGCGTGACTCCGGCGCCGGGGCGCCCAGGCCCGGGGATGTGGAAGAAGGGCGCGGTCGGGAAGCCGACGTCGGAGTCGTCGGACATCTCCATCGCGCGGATGCACTTGATCGCCTGCAGCTGCATGTTCCGGTGGGACAGCAGCACTCCCTTCGGCCGGCCGGTGGTGCCCGAGGTGTACATGATCAGCTCCGTCGACTCTTCGCTGACGTCGGGCAGCTCCATCGGCTCGTGGGCGGACAGGAACTCCTCGTACCCGATCACGCTCTCGTCGGCGGCCGGCTCGCCGATGACGATCACCGTGCCGATCGACGCGGCGGCCGGTGCGGCCCGCAGCAGCGGCAGCAGCCGTGCGTCGACGGCCAGGTCGTGCTGATCCCGGGCGCTCGGTCCGGCTCGTGATTGACTGGCACGCATGGCCCTGTTCCCGCGTCCGTGCGCTCGGGTCCGCCGGTGACCGCCGAGTCGCCCGCGGCCACCCGTCCGCGCAACCGCAAACAGCTCATCGTCGAGGCGGCGGGCCGCGTGTTCAGCGAGCGCGGCTACCACGCCGCGTCCATGGAGGAGATCGCCACCACCGTGGGCATCACCGCGGCGGCCCTGTACCGGCACTTCCCGAACAAGTACGCGCTGTTCGCCGAGTGCGCGAACGTCATGGTGGATCGGCTCGTCGCCGCCGTCGACGAGGTGCCACCCGAGGCGGCCTTGGCGGACCTGCTCGCCGCCGTCACCCGGGTCACCGTCGCCCATCGCGCGTCGGGCGGGCTGTACCGGTGGGAGGCGCGCTACCTCGACCGCGAGGACCGCCGGGTCCTCAGGGCGAAGTTCGCGCACGTCGTCGAGCGGGTGACCGAGGTGGTGCGGCGCGAGTACCCGCTGCCGGACGAGCACCTGCGGGCGGTGGCGGCCCTCGGCGCGATCGCGTCGATCACGATGCACCGCACCTCGATCGCCCCGCGCCGGGCCGAGGACCTGCTGCTGGCGTCCGCCCTGCGCGTCGTCGCGACCGACCCCGCGGCGGCCGCCGGGAGCGCGCGCTCCGTCGAGCTGCCTGTCCTGCCCGTGCCGCGCACCCGGCGCGCGGAGATCCTCGCCGCCGCCATCCCGCTGTTCGAACGGGACGGCTTCGCCACCGTCACGAACGGCCGGATCGCCGACGCCGCGGGGCTGGTCCCGTCGACGCTCTACCGCCACTTCCCCGGCAAGGCCGACATCCTGGCGGCGGCCTGCCTGCAAGCGGCGGGGCTGCTGGCCCAAGCGGTGGAGCAGAACCTGCAGGGAGTGGCCGGCCCGCACGAGGCCGTGGTCGCCCTGGCGGCGACGTACGTGGCCTACAGCTTCGAGCACACCGCCCTCACCAGCGTCGCCGACGCCGAGGTCGCCGGGTTGCCGGCCGGCTTGCAGCGCCCGTTGGCCGACGCCCAGCGCGAGCACATCGCCATCTGGGAGCAGCAGCTGCGGCTGGTTCGCCCGGACCTCGACCCGCGCCAGGCCCGGGCCCTGGTGCACGCGGGGTTCGGCGTGGTGGTCGAGGCCGGACGACGACTGCGCTGGCAGGACAGCCCGGACCACCGTGCCACCGTCACCGCCTTGGTCGTGGGTGCGTTGGGGCTCCCGGCGTGACGGCCGGCGGCGGGCCGTCACGCGGTCGGACGCGCCGGTCAGGCGCCGGGCCGGTTCGCGGTGGGGATCACGATGGTGGTGCTGGTCGGTGAGGTCCCGTTGTTGAGGAACAGCATCGCCAGCGCGCGCACGAACTGGTCGAACATGTAGAAGCCCACGGGTATGACGGGCAGCAGCCCCTCGCGGAACGCGATGTAGGCCGGCCACCCGGTGCGGACCAGGGCGGCCGCCGCGTAGTCACGCGGCAGGGAGAGCCAGTCGCCGATCTTGTCGTTCAGCACGTAGCGCACGAACTCGTTGAGGAACCCGCGAGTGACGCCCAGGTCGACCTGTGCGCTCAGGCCGAGCAGGTCCTGGGCCAGTTCCTTGCCTTCGGTCGTCGGGGCGAGGATCGGCGTGAGCGCGTACGCCGACTGCGCGTTCGCGTCGGCCCACGTCTTCGGGATGAACTCGTCCCGCACGCCGAGCAGGTGGATGGCGACCTGCCACATGTGCAGGAAGGCGTCCTCTTCCGCGGCCGTCATCGGTACCTTCCACTCGAGCAGCTTCCGGTGCACGAAGGTGCCCAGGCTGTGGAAGGTGACCAGGATGTCGCCGTTGCTGATCGGGATCTGCGTGTCGGTGACCGCCCGCCAGTGCGTCGACTGCGGCAGCAGGTGCCGCACCGCGGCGTGCACCAGGCGCGTCTTGTTGGCGGTGACCACGAACTGACCGGTGGGTTCGAAGGCGGTCAGTTCGCTGAGGTCGTAGCCGAAGGTGAAGGTCTTGGCCGCGCGGTCCTTCATGGTGGCGCCGCCCGCCGACCAGTAGACCGACTCGGCCTCCCGCGGGATGACCGTGCTCATGATGCCGCTGCCGAGGCCGTACAGCATGAACAGGTAGGTGTCCTTGCGCCGGTTGAAGTCGGCGGCGAGGCGGAGCTTGGCGCGATCGGCCCAAGAGGGCAGGGTGGCGGCCTGCTGGAGGTGGGTGGCGAGCGCGGCCGGCAGGCCGCCGGGCACCGGGTCGTCGTTGTTCGCCCACGCCGCCAGCGCGGCGTTGACCGCCGGCACCTGGCCGTTGTCGAGGAGCCCCGCCACCAGACCGTCGACCGGGTCGTCCCAGACCTGCCACGGGTCGGCTCCCGAGCCGGTGCCGGCCACCGAGCCCGTCGACGACCAGGCCCACGCGGGGGCGGCCGTGCTCGCCACACCCGCCAGCCCCAGGGCCGCGCCGAGGGACAAGACGCTCCGCCTGCTGAGATTGCTCATTTACTTACCTGCTTCCTTGGAGGCGTAACCGTGCATCTCTGCTGTCTGGCCTGGACTTGGTGTCACGACATCGTGACCGAGCTTGTCCGCCGGTGCGATTTCTCGTTAACATATCGAAGCTGGGTGTCCGTCAGCAAGGCCCGCACCGGCCGGAACCGGTTCGCGACGTCAAAGGAGTTCGTGGTGACCACTGTCTTCCCGGCCAAGCGGCCGCTCTACGACGAGGACCACGAGCTCCTGCGGGACACGGTCCGCGCCTTCGTCGACAAGCACGCCGCGCCCCACGCCGAGCGGTGGAAAGCGGAGGGCAAGGTCGACCGCGAGCTCTTCCGGGAGGCCGCCCGCGCCGGCATCCTCGGCTTCTCCATCCCCGAGGAGTACGGCGGGGGCGGCATCACCGACTACCGCTTCAACGCCGTGATCGGTGAGGAGTTCTCGCGCAACCCCGTCTCGGACGGGCTCGCCTGCGTGGCGCTGTCCAACGACATCGTCGTGCCCTACTTCACCGACCTGACCGACGACGAGCAGAAGGCGCGCTGGCTACCCGGGATCGCCGCCGGAGAGCTCGTCGTCGCGATCGCGATGACCGAGCCCGGCACCGGGAGCGACCTGGCCGGGATCAGCACCACCGCCGTCCGCGACGGCGACGACTACGTGGTCGACGGCAGCAAGGCCTTCATCTCCAACGGCCAGAACGCCGACCTGGTCGTCACCGCGGTCCGGACCGGCCCGGACCGCCACGGCGGGCTCAGCCTGCTGGTCATCGAGGCCGACCGGGCCGGCTTTTCCCGCGGCCGCAACCTGGAGAAGATCGGCCTGCACGCCCAGGACACCAGCGAGCTCTTCTTCCAGGGCGTCCGGGTGCCTGCCGCCAACCTGCTCGGCGAGGAGGGAGCGGGCTTCCCCGGCCTGATGCGCAACCTGCCCCAGGAGCGGATCTCGATCGCCGCCAACGCCGTGGCGTCTTCGGAGGGCGTGCTGGAGCGCACCCTGGACTACGTCAAGCAGCGCACGGCGTTCGGCAAGCCGATCGGCTCGTTCCAGAACACGCGCTTCGAGCTGGCGGAAATGGTCACCGCCGTGCGGGTGAGCCGCAGCTACATCGATGACCTGCTGGCCCGGCATTCCCGCGGCGAACTGTCCGCAGTGGACGCCGCGGCGGCGAAGTTCTGGACCACGGAGCAGTACGTCGACATCGTCGGGCGGTGCCTGCAGTTGCACGGCGGCTACGGCTACATGCTCGAATACCGCATCGCGCACGACTACCTCGACTCGCGCATCTCCACCATCTACGGCGGAACCACGGAGATCATGAAGGAGATCGTCGGCCGCGACCTGGGTCTGTAGGTCTCGCCGAGGCCCGAAGCCGATCAGCGCGGCCGACTTTGCCGTGCCTCTCTCCAAGAGCGCGCACGGCGAAAGTGCCGGTGCCGCGGCGACGGCGGCACCGGCACTTTCGCCATCAGTCACGCGGAAGTGGCGCAGCCACCCGCGGCATTGCTCCACGTCGGCTGCACAGCGAAGCGGCCGGTCGAGGTGGACAGCGCCGTCAGGCCCTGCCAGGCACACAGATCGCCGTTCTCCTCACCATTGGCATCGAGCCAGCCGTTGCCGGCCTGCGGGTCCGTCTCCGCCTCGGCGTGCTCGTGCCCGCCCACGATGCTGAACCCGTCGAGCGCGTTCTGCACGGAGTTCGCGCCGCAGCTCGAGCCCGCGTCCAGGACGTAGGGCATGTTCGTGTAGGCGACCCTGCCGTTCCAGTCGTGCCAGGCGCAGAAACCCGCATTGGGGAAGTTGTCGGGCCGGGTGCCCGACGGGCTGACCACGAACACGTCCGCGTTCACGCCGGACACCCCGAAGTGACTCGCACCGCGGTTGGCCTCCGACGAGATCTGCGACGCCGTCGATCTGGACGGCGCGGCGGAAGCGTTGTCGACCCAGGTGCCGCCCAGTACGGGATTCCCGCTGGAGGCGTTCCCGCTGCTGTCGGTGTACTGGTCCATCACGTTCGACCAGCGTTCGGAACCGTTGCCGAGACCGGAGAAGAAGTTCGTGAGGTAGGACCGGACACCGTTGGCGTCGCTGTTCCACTGGGATCCCCAGAAGACCAGGTAGACCTTCGTGTTGTGCTGGACCGGGCCACCGCCCCAGGCGAGGTCGGACAGCGGCGTGCGGGGTGCCGCGTGCGCGCCCCTCTGGTGCATGACGATCTTGTGCGGGGCGGTCGGCGGGCGCGTGGCGGCGATGTCGGCCCCGGCGGCGTGCGCCGTGCCCGACATCGCCACGGCGATCCCCGCGGCAGTCGCGCAGACCACCGCACCGAAACGGGTGAAACGTGATCCGGAAAGCAAGGACATGACCTTCCTCCGTACTCGTGTTCGACTGCGGAACAAATGACTGGAAACAGGAAACGAACTCGAAAACACCGCCCGGCTTTCACCGGGCGCCGATTGCGGTAGTGCCGGCCTCAGCCGATGCCGAGCACGGACTTCGCCGTCGTCCAGTCCGCGAGCATCGCGTCCTGGGCGTCGGCGAGGGTGGCCTGGCCCGCGCAGACCGCCTTCTTCACCGCGTTCTCGACCGAATCCTTGCTGTAGGCGTTCTCGTCGCCGGCGTGCGGTTCCGGCCAGAGGTTCTTCGGATCCTTGGGCGCTCCGCCGAGTTCGAGCGGGAGGAAGTGGTCTTCCTCGTAGTCGGACATGTTCGTGTCGCTGTAGCCGTAGTCGATGATGCCCTGCTGCTTCAGGGCGTTCGTGTAGCTGGTCGACGGCCGGATCGTGGCGGTCCAACCCGACACGCAGATCGTCGAGCCGATCGTGGCCTGGGTGACGTCCGGGTTCCGCGCGCCGGGCGTGCAGACCGGATCCGGCAAGGGCAGGTCGGCCTGCGAACACGTCGAGGTGACCGTGCTCGCGTGCGCCGCCGGCACGGCCACGCAGGCCAGCGCGAGGGCGACGACGGGCGCGGCGAACCGCAGAATGGTGACAGACATGGGAAATCCTTCGGAAGCCGTGGGGACGGAGAGGGAAGGCGACGCCGCGACCGGGGGCGAGCGTCAGTGGCGCGGCCGGCGCCGGGAAGATCGAGCAACCCGGTGCGGGCCGGTTCGCACCGTCAAGCGGGGTCCGGGAAGCCGGGCAGGTGGTCACCCACCGGCGCGGCGACGATCCGGCCGGGGAACGGGATTCTGAGCGGGGACGTGGTCATCGAGCACTCCCGGGGTGAACCGGAACGGGGACGTCGAAAGACTCCCCGCGCCGCTGCCCGCCCACCACCTACCTCCGTAGGGAATTGTCAGTGAATTACCGTCCGCTAACCAACATCGTGACGTTCTCTTATTCCCGGCGAAACGGGCGAGTGCGGACACCGAGGGTCACAAGCCCCCGAACCGTTCGGCGTCACGGGCTTTCCCGGCCGGCAGCGGATTCGCCGACGGGACGGCTCGTCGGGCCGGCCTCTCTCAGCGTCCTCACAGCGGCTTTCCTGAAGGGTGGGCGCGTGCCCGTCCGGCGTGGACGGCGAATCGCCGTCGTATCAGGAGTTGATGGAGTGCTGTTCGCCCCGACCGGCTGCCCGATCCCCGCAGGGACGGCGAAGCCGTCGACGGACCGGCTCCACCGGCGAGCGGCGGCGGGGAGCTGATCGGCACCAGTTCATGGCACGTACCCGGTGGTACCGCGAGGGACTGCTCGAAGCCCGTCGCCGACGTCTCCGGCCACCTCGCCGCGATCCGCGAAGAACCGGGCCCGCACCCGCTCGGCTCCGAAAGTCACCGGGTTCTCCGGCCGGAGCGTTCCCGATCCGGCTGCCGGACATCCCCTCTGGTGATCATCGTGCTGTCCGCCGGGCTGTACGCCTCCTTCGAGAAACGGGACTGGCTGTGAACGATCCCCTGACCAGACGCCGCCTGCTCGGCATGACGCTCGGCGCCGCGGCCCTGACCGCGTGCTCCGCGCCCGGGCAGAACCCGGCCCCCGCGGCCGGCTCCGCCCCGGCGACCACGTCGTCCGGCACGACGCCGTCCCCGAGCGCCTCGCCGTCCTCCCCGCGCCCCCTGGGGCCGGCCACCGAACTGAGCCGCTCCACGGCCGGTCGCCCGCAGGTCGCGCTGACCTTCCACGGCGCGGGTGATCTGCAGGTGACCCGCCAGGTCCTGGACCTCGTGCACCAGCACGGCGCGCGGATCACCGTGCTGGCGGTGGGGACCTGGCTCGCCGAGCACCCGGACGCCGCCCGCATGGTGCGCGACGGCGGGCACGAGCTGGGCAACCACACCTGGAGCCACCCGGCGCTGTCCGGATACGCGGCGGAGCCGATGTACGCGGAAATCCAGCGGTGCCGGGACAAGCTCGTCGAACTGACCGGTTCGCCGGGCGGGTTCTTCCGGCAGTCCCAGGGACAGCACGCCACCGAGCAGGAACTCGTGGAAGCCGGGAAGGCCGGCTACGCGAAGGTGCTGTCCTACGACGTGGATTCCCTGGACTGGAAGGATCCCGGGCCGGCCGCGATCCGGGCGGCGGTGGCGAAGGCCCGGGCGGGCAGCGTGGTGAGCATGCACCTCGGGCACCCGGGGACGGTCTCCGCGCTGCCCGGCGTCCTGGCCGACCTCGCGAAGCGCGGTCTCAGCCCGGTCACCGCGTCCGAATTGCTGGCGTGATGACGCGACTCCGGCTCACCAGTGTGGCGCTCGCTGCCGTCCTCGCCGCCGGCTGCTCGTCGGGGGGCTCGCCGAATCCCGGTGACACGATGCCGGGCATGACCGGGCCGGGCACTCCGATGACCGGACTGCCGCACTTGCCCACCCCGCCACCGCCGGCGCTCGACCCGCTGCCCGGCATGCCCGCCGTCACCGACCCGCACGACGTGGACGCCGCAGCCGGGGCCGGCATGCTCTTGCCCGCGGTTGCCGCGGACAAGCCACTGGTCTACGTGCCGCACAGCGGATCCGGTGACGTGTGGGTGATCGACCCCGCCACCTACCAGGTGATCGCCAAGTACCCGGCGGGCAAGGAACTGCAGCACGTCGTGCCGTCGTGGGACCTGCGCACGCTGTACGCCACCGACGACCGCGGGGACCACGTGCTGCCGTTCGACCCGCGCACCGGGCAGCCGGGCAAGGCGGTCCCGGTCGTGGATCCGTACAACATGTACTTCACCCCGGACGGCAAGTACGCGATCTCGGTGGCGGAGCGGCTGCGCAAGCTGGTCTGGTACGACCCGCACACGTGGCAGGTCCACGACGAGACCGCCGCCCCCGACTGCGGGGGCATCGACCACGCGGACTTCTCCCCCGACGGCCGCACCGCGGTCTTCACCTGCGAGTTCGCCGGCCGGGTCGCCGTCGTCGACGTGGTCTCGCACCGGCTGCTGCGGATGATCGACATGCCGCACCGCAACACCCGCATGGGCCCGCAGGACATCAAGCTCGCACCGGACGGTTCGGTCTTCTACATCGCCGATTCCGACGCGAACGGCCTCTGGGTGCTCGACGGCGCCGCGACGCACGTACTCCGCTTCATCCCGACCGGCCGCGGGGCCCACGGCCTGTACCTGTCCCGGGACGCGAAACGGCTCTACGTCACCAACAGGCACGAGGGCAGCGTCAGCGTCCTGGACGCCTACACCGGCGCGCCGGTCACGGTGTGGCACCTGCCGGGCGGCGGCAGCCCGGACATGGGCAACGTCACCGCGGACGGCGCCCAGCTGTGGCTGTCCGGACGCTACGACAAAGCGGTCTACGTGCTATCCACAAAGGACGGCTCACTGATCCGGAAGATCCCGGTCGGCAACGAACCCCACGGGCTGTGCGTCTGGCCGCAGCCCGGCCGATACTCCCTGGGACACACCGGCATCACCCGTTGATCGGCACGACCTGCCGGGCCGGCCGTGGCGGCCGGCCCGTACCCCTGACGGCCATGAGCCGGCGTTCGAGCCGACCTCGACCGACGATGTCCTGACCGGCCCCATCGAGCGAACGGGCCGCCTCCGCGTGATGGGCGAACCCCGTCTCGGCGGATCCGTCCGGATCGCGGTCCCGGACAACCCGGAGCGATGGTAGCCGTCGTGGTCGGCGTGGACGTCCTGTTCTTCAGGGACCACTTCTGGGAGCGGCTGACGGTGAACGTCGGAATCGTCCTGGTGTGCGGAGCGTTCTCCTTCAGGTTCCTCAGAGGCTGACGGTCGGCGAAGCCATGCGCTGGGCAGGCGGCGGGTTCGCCTCCACCAGCGTTCGGGCAGCGCGTCGGCGTCGGAGGGCAGCCGGTCGGCCTGCGCGAGCACGTACAGCGCTCCGGCCCTGAACGGCGCATGGTTGCCCGAGTGGCGCACTCGCCGCGGCCCATCTCGTGGTGGAGGCCCGCGCCTCGGTGGGGTGACCGCCGACTTCGCCACCGGCACCTCCCCGCGGCGTCGTGACCACCACCGCCGCGGATCATCGGCCGTGGGCGCCGGGCAGCTCTCACCCGAACCGGTGAACTTCGTGTCGCCGTCGCGCCAGGCCGGACGGCGTTCCGGGTTTGCCGTGTCCCGTGAGCGGGGTAGGAATGGCGTATGGCCGACATCACCAGCCTCATCCTCGACGACCACGACTGGTTCCGGCGCCAGTTCGCCCGGCTTGACGACCTCATCGACCCCGCCGATCTGGCGGAGGTCTGGCAGCCCCTGGCCGACCTGCTCGACGTGCACGCGCGCGCAGAGGAGGAGATCTTCTACCCCCACCTGCTGCGCCGCGGCGAAGACGCCGAAGACGAGACGCTCGACGCCATCGGAGACCACAACGACATCCGCGACGGTGTCCACGAAGCGGCCCTGCACCCGGTCGGCAGCACGGCGTGGCACGCGGCGGTGCGCAAGGCCCGGCTGGCCAACAGCGAGCACATGGCCGAGGAGGAGGACGAAGGCCTGGCCGACTTCCGGCGGAACGCCGACCCCGGCCTGCGCGAGCAGCTCGGCCGCCGGTTCCTGGAGTTCAAAAGACAGCACGAAGGCGCCCGCGACCTCGACGTCAGCGATCTCGACCCGCAGCAGTACGTCGAGGAGATCGAGGCGGAGATCTCCGGCCACCGCCCGGCGGACGGGTCGCTCGGCATCGGCGGCTTGAAAGGACAGGACTGAAGATGAACCACCTGATGCGCCCCCTGGCGCCGATCACCGACGCGGGCTGGAAGGAAATCGACGCCGAAGCGCGGGAGCGGCTGCAGACCCACCTCGCGGCCCGCCGCGTCGTCGACGTCGCCGGCCCGCACGGATGGCGCCACTCGGCCACCGACCTGGGCCGCACCACCACCCTCGCCTCCGCTTCGCTGGCCGAGGTGGACGAAGGCGTCGTGGTCCGGCAGCGCCGGGTCCTGCCGCTCGCCGAGGTGCGGGTGCCGTTCACGGTGTCGCGCGGCGAGCTGGACGACGCCGAGCGCGGCGCGGACGACCTCGAGTTCGACGACCTCGACCGGGCGGCGAAACAGATCGCGATGATCGAAAACCGCGCCGTGTTCCACGGCTGGGCCGCGGCCGGCATCACGGGCATCGCCGAGGCCAGCCCGTACCCCGCCGCGTCGCTCGGCGACGATCCCGAGGCCTACCCCGGCGTCGTCGCCCGGGCGGTGGACACACTCCGCCAGGCCGGCATCAAGGGCCCGTACGGGCTCGCCATCGCTCCGGCCGGGTACACGCGCATCGTGGAAAGCACCGAGCACGGCGGCCAGCTGCTGTTCGACCACCTGCGCCGGGTCCTGGGCGGCGGCCGGGTGGTGCGCGCGCCCGGGCTGGACAGCGCCCTCGTGGTCAGCCTCGACGGCGGGGACTTCGCGCTCGAGCTGGGCCAGGATCTCGCGGTCGGCTACAGCCACCACGACGCCGAGACCGTGACGCTCTACCTCGAAGAGAGCTTCAGCTTCCGGGTCGTCGAGCCCGACGCCGCCATCACGCTGACCACCTGACCTGCGGTTCACGACGCGGCGTTCCGGGTTGCCGGTCGCCGGCGGCGCATCGCACGCGCTGCCGGCGACCGGCAAGAGACGTCGTGCCCGCTCGTACCGCGGACGACCCACAGCTGCTGCCCGAAACCGAAGAACCGGCCACCTGCGAGAGCGGTCCTGAAGTGGCCTGCGCGAGCCCGCACACCTGGCCGGGGCTGCCTTTGCTGTTCACCAAGACCGATTCCGCCGGTACGGTCATTCCTTGGCACGGCGAAGTTCCGCAGGGCGGACCGACCTTTCAGCGAGCCTGGCCTGAGGCCGCAACAGCACTCGTTCCGGCGCCTGGCGCGCGGGGGCCGGCGCCTGCCGGTCGCGGTGCAGCTGCAGGAACTGGTTCAGTGCCAGCACGATCGCGACGATCTCGTTGACCAGCGCACCGGCGGTGACGTAGCGAACCTCGAATCCGGCTCCGCGGCTTGTCGTGAGTGTGAAACAGGGTTAGAACACGGTTTCTCACTCACGACCCCCGGTCGACGAACCCCGGACGCGCGACACTGGAGCAGGCCGAGCGGTGCGCTGCGGTAGCTGACCAGCAGGCTCCTGGTCTGGCTGCAACGGTCAAGCATCATCCGGTGGTTCTCCCGCCCGATCCCGGAGTTCTGTAGCCGCCGAACGCCGCACCCGCCGGGTACCGGTGGTAGCAGTTCGTCCACACGCGACCGGCCTTGATCCGCCGCCCCATCCGGTAGGCGCGGTTGCCGTCGCGGGTCCACACGCCCGCGCCCAGGCCGTAGAGCGTGTCGTTGGCGATCGCCGTCGCGCTGTCCGGCAGACACAGCTCGATGCCTCCGGTGCCGGAGATCAGCAGGGCGTCGGAGTCAGCGATGACCTTAGCCTCTAGTCCCGCGGCAAAAGTCCTTCCTAACGTGCGGGAACCAGCCGGGCGAAGGAGGGAACCATGTCGAGAGGGAGACTTTCGCACCGTGAATGCGTGGAACTGGTCAGGTCGTCGACGCGCTACCGGTGTATTCGAGCGTCCATCGACGGGGCCGAGCCCATTCTCCTTGCGTGCCTCGTGCTCGACGACGGTGACCTGCTCGCGCCATCGGGCCGCGAGCGCGCACTGGCCGAGCTCGCCGCCGGAAAACCGGTCGCGATCACCGCCACCTACGAGACCGCCGGCCACGGAACCTGGATGATGGCCGCGAACGGATTGGCACGCCCCCTGACCCCGGCGGACCAGCCGCACCGGCTGCCCCGCGCGCAACGGAGATTCGCAGACAGCTTCGACCATGGCGTGCGAATCGTCATCGCCCGCCTCACCGCGCACGAAATCACCGACTCCGCGCAGATTCCACATCAGCGCGCGCCACACCACGAGATCACGTTCTCTTCGCAAGCCGGGGTACCAGGCCTCAGCCCTTCACCGCGGCCGTGATGGTGCGAACCCGCGCCCTCGTGACCTTCAGCGCGCCGACCATGTCGTCGGCCCACGTTGCGATGTCACCGCTGACCATGTCCGCTCCCCAGGACCGAAGGCCCCCGGGAAAGTCGATCAAGACCGAACCTGTTCCGCGTCGAGCGACCCCGAAGTCCCGTGATCGATGACCTCGGGCCCGGCCGCAACGCCGGGATCACAGCAACGGCGAAGATTGCCACCGAGGGAGGGGAAACCGCGTGTCCACCAGCCGGAAAGTCACCTCCGACGCGCCGCGGAACGCGACCGCGCCGGTGGTCACCTTCTCGGGTGCCTCGGCCAGAGCCTCCGGTTTCCCGGCCCGACCGTGGCCGGCAAGTCCGCCACCGACGGTGTGCTGCGCACCCTGCTGCACCCCGCCTCGGACACGGCGTCGAACGCGGGCGCTGCTGAAGAACGTCACGGTGAAACCACCCACGCCGAGAGGGCCCGGACCCCGCACTCGCGACGATCACCATCGACCGCTGACCACGTTCCCCATCGCGGATTCAGTCTGCTCAGGAGTTGATCGTGAACCAGCCCGGAAACCGCGCTCACCATCCGGCGAACACCCTGCCCGGAGACACCTCGCCGCTCCGGCTCCGGACGGAACACCTACCCGCCGCCACGGTGCTCACCGCCACCGGCGACATCGACCTGCTGAGCACCGACATGCTCAGCACAGCGCTCGCCGAAGCGATCCGGCAAGAGCCGCCGTTGCTGATCGTGGACCTCACCTCGACCAGTTTTCTGTCGGGCGCCGGAATCTTGGTCCTCCTCGCCGCCCAAGCCCTGACGGGAGACGCGACGCGCCTGCTCGTCGTCGCGTCATCGCGAGCCACCTGGCGTCCCCTCCACCTGACCGGCGCGGACCAGCTGCTCAGCGTCCACGGCACCCTGCACGACGTGCTACCCGAGCCCCACCGGCAGCGGAAAGGCAGCGACTCGCCCGGCGATGCCACCCGAAGCGCCGTCTCGACCCGAGGGGAGAGGGGCGCGCCCCGAGGAGCTTGACGCCATCGGGCGCGTGTCGACCGCGACTGCCGGTGTCCACGGAGGCAGACGACGGATCACTCGTCCGGCGCAAATCGCCCGAGACCCCGGCGATCGACCAGAGAGCTCCGTGTCGGTTTGCCGCCCGGCACGACTCGGTAGCAGTGTGGTCGACGAGCGTGGGACCGTCCGCACGGCAGCTGACGCGAAGCCAACCACGTCACCACGCCCGGGACGGAACCGTCGAATCGGCGAAGACGTTTCGCGCAGCCACCCGACATCGCTGACGGCCCGCAGACGGCCAACGCCCGATCACAGGTGACCGACACCGACGCAGTCACCCATCCACACCCGCCCGACCTTCGCCATTCCGCACGCAAGCCGGTAGCACCCAGCGGGCGAGACCACCGAATTGCCAGGAGACGCCATGCCGAACCGCGTACTCATCAGCCAGGACACCGAACCGATCCCCTGCGAAGCATGCGGCACACCGACCCGGTACGTCGCCCGGCTGGTCACAGACGACGGCACCACGATCGGCCAGACCAGGGTGTGCACCACTTGCCGCCGGCACCGCGCCGAGGCCACCACTGCGACACGGTAGGAACAACACCGGCGGGCCGTCCCCGCCCACCCCGTAGCGCGCGGCCCGCGCGGCCACGTGCTTGGTGCGCCACCACATCCGGGCGTTCGTCCGGTTTCCCGTGGGCTGCTCCCCCGGGGGCCGGAAGGGGCTTGTGCCACCGAGGACGGTGACCTCCAGCCCTCGCGAGCATCAACCGCCTCGGGCAGGTTGACAGGGCGATCTACTTTGGGAGACAAGCCATGCGGTTCCGCGACAGACGGGAAGCCGGCCGAATTCTCGCATCGCGGCTGCACTACCTGTGCGGGCACGACCCGATCGTGGTCGGCCTCTCCCCCGGCGGTGTGATTGTCGCCCGCCAGATCGCCGACGCCCTGGTTGCTCCCTTGGACGTGCTGCTGGTGCACAAGATCCGCGCCCCCGGCTTCCCGGGAGCGGCCATCGGCGCCATCGGAGAACAGGACGTCGTGGTGCGGAACCAGCGGATCATCCGGGCTCTGCGGATCACACCGGCCGCGTTCCGCCAGGCGGCGAGGTCGGCCAAGGCCGACCTCGTCCAGCGCGCGGCGCGCTATCACCCCGGCCACCGCCCGCTCCCGGTCGCCGGCCGGCCCGTGGTCCTGGTGGACGACGGCATCGTGACCGGCGCCACCGCACGAGCCGCCGTCCGGGTGCTGCGGGCCCGGCAGGCAGGCCGGATCATCCTCGCCGTACCGGTCGCGCCGCTGGAGGTCCTGCGTTCGCTCTCCCGGGGCGTCGACCAAACCATCTGCACCCTGCCACTGGTCGAGATGACATCCCTCGGCGCCTGGTACACCGATTTCAGTGAGGTGGACGAATCTCAAGTGCCCGGGTTGCTGACCAGGCGCGAGGCCGAGATGGCCCGGCGATGACATGCACCGGTCTCCTGTCGCCGGCCGCAACCCGCGCCGGCACGGCAAAGCCCGTCAGACCGCGCCGCTCGGCGGCGTTCCCGGCGAGGCCGCCGAGAAAGCCTCCACGGCTCGGCGGCCCGCCACCCCCGCTTCCGGCTCACTTCCCCCTTCTCCCCTCCCGACACCCGGTAGCCGTCTGCGTCTCCGAGCTGAAAGCTTCGGCGCCGTCGTGGCGCTGTCCCGAACAGCCACCGAGACCGTCAGGAAGCACCCCGGCCCCGGACCGACACGTGGACACCCTTCTCCGGGGCGGAGCCGGGCAGGGAGGCCATGTCGTCGTTCTTTCCTCGGTCGCTTGTCCGCGGCACACCCGACAAGACGATGATCGTCAGCTGACGTCGCACCCGAAAAGACAGCCGGAGCGGCTGACCGGTTCCCGGCCGACGTGATCGCGGCGCTTCCTCGAAGTGTGGCGGCGGGGGAGGAAATCCCGACGTAGGGTCACTCGCGGACAGAATCCGGGTGCAGCCGGTGCTCGACGATGTCGTGCGCGACGTCCGGCAGTGGGCGGCGGTGGCTGAACGCGTGGGCGCGTAGCCGCGTGAGGGCGGCTTCGACGCTGATCTTCAGTCGGGCGGCCAGCACGCCGGTGGCGACATGGACGTCGTCGTTGTGGCTGTCCAAGTCTTCGGTGGCCCAATTGGGCGCGCCATCGTGGCTGTCGGTCAGCGACGCCGCGGTGGCCAGTTCCGTCAAGACGGCCGCATCCGCCAGCTCGGCCGCAGCCAGCCCGCCCGGGCTGCGTCGGTACAGGCCGAGAGCGCCGAGCCGCGCTCCGCCGGCCCGCAAAGGAAAGGCGAAGACGGCGCCGAGGCCGTGTCCGGCCACGGCATCGGCGAAGCCGGGCCACCGGTACCCCTCACCCGCGAAATCACTGACCAGCACGGGGCTACCCGCATTGTGCGCTTCCGTCCCCGGGCCGTCGCCGGCCGAGTGTTGCGCGGCCTCCAGCGACTCGGCCCAGGCATCGCTGGCCGTGGCGAACTCCCGCGCGCGGGTGCGGATCGAGATCGCGGCGGCATCGACGCCGGTCTCGGCCACGGCGACCCGACACACCACACCGGCCCAGCCGGAAAAACACCGATGCAGATCGACCAGGTCGGTGACCGATCGCCACAGCCGATCACGGCGTTTTCGGTCCATTGGCCGCACCTCCGTGCTCGCCCAGCCGATCGAACGCGCGGTTCCGCCGGTTCCACTATCGCGCGGCAACGGTCGTCGGACTCAGCAGTTTACGATGCATCCGAACTGCTTACCGCGGCAGCCGGGCGAACATTCCTGAGGTCGGCATCGGTCCGGTGCCGGAACGGGTGACCCCTGATTCGGCCGGACGGGTCAATCCCATTCGGCGTCCGGGTCGGCGCGGTGGTCAGCGTCGGCGTCAGTGGCCGCGATCGCCAGGTCGGCCAAGGTGTTCTGGCCGGCGAGGTCGTGGCCGCGGCAGAGCCTGTCGGTGGCTTCCTGTCTGTCGCAGGCGTATCGAACCTGCAGTATGCCCACCCCGATATTGAGGCGGGCGCGCTGATTCAACCGCTTCAAAAGGCGGTGTGCGGCAGCCTCCCGGCCTTCTCGCCCGTCTGAGGGGAGTGCGGCGCTGTTCATGGGCGCTCCTTGGCGGTGAGCGGCGTACAGCACAAGTCACGCTACGCGCCTCGCACGTCGTCCACCGGTCGAGGCAGGCGAAGCCGCCGCCGTCAGGACGTGCACGCCGCCCTGACGGCGGCAGGCGCCAGTGTCCCGTTGGTGAGATCCTCGGCCAGCGCACGCAAAGGGCGCCCGGTGCGGGCGCTGTGGGCGACCAGCCACTCGCGGGCGACGTCCGGTTCCACGTCGAGCGCGCCGGCCACGATCCCGACGGCCTGGCTCACGTGCACGCGGTCGTTGAGCGTGGTCAGCGTCTGCTCGACCAGGCGTTCGATGCGGCGCTCTTCCCGTTCCTGGGTGAGTCCCAGAACAGCCAGATCGGCCAGGGCCTGGCCGCGGCGCTGAAGCACCGGGGAAAGCTCGGCCGGCCCCCGGTAGAACACGTTGAGGGCGCCGACTGCACGGTCGTGCAGCCGCAAGGGAAACGCGTAGGCCGCGACGAATCCGGCTCCGATGACAGCGGCCGTGAAGGCCGGCCAACGACCGACCTCGGCGGTGAGGTCCGGCGCCGCGACCACGGCATTGGTGCTGACGGCGTCGAGGCAGGGCCCTTGCTCGGCCTGGATTTGGACGAGCTCGATGAACCGGGCGCGCTCGTCCGACGCGGCGATCACCTCGTAGCCGCCTCGGGGATCGACCATCAGCAGGCCGACCTCGCTCGACGACAGCACCGTGCCGCACGCCTCGATGACCGCATGGACGATCGTCAGCCCGTCGTGGTGTGCCGCCAGCCGCGAGGTGAGCGCGGCGACGATGTAGCTGAACTCATCCTGCGCGGTCGTCACCGAGTCAGCATACGACCGGGATTCGGGGCGCGCCCGACCGGTGATCCCCGGGTCAGTCGGCGGAGTCCAGGCGGAGCCGGCGGGCCAGAACTTCGCGTGCCACCTCGATCAGCGACTGGTGGTGGCTGAACGAGTGGGCCCGCAGGCGCAGATAGGCGTCGTCGATGCTGATGTTGAGCCGGGCAGCGAGCATGCCCGCGGCGACGTGCACGTCGTCGTAGTGCCCCGCGGAGGCTTCGCCGGCCCACATGTCCGTGCCGATGATGCTGTCGGTCAGCGCGGCGGTGACGGCCAGTTCGGCGAGGACCGCGAGGTTCGCCAGTTCGTCGGGTGACAGCTCGCCGGGAGTACGGCGGTACAGGGTCAAGGTGCCGAGCCGGACCGCGCCGACCTGCAGGGGGAACGCGAACACCGCGGTCACCCCGGCCTCCGCGGCGGCATCGGCGAAGCCCGGCCAGCGGGCTGTTTCGCGGGTGACGTCGGCCACCAGGACCGGGCCGCCGGTGCCGAACGCTTCGGCTCCCGGGCCTTCGCCGACGGTGTACTGGGCTTCCTCCAGTCGCTCGGCCCAGCGGCCGGTAGCGGCCACGAGCTCCGGTCGTTGCGGACGGGGGTGCACGGTGATGGCGGCAGCGTCGACGTCGACCTCGGCGAGGGCAGCATCGCACACCGCGCCGGCCCAGCCGGAGAACCTGTGCTGCCCGTCGGCTCGGCTCGTGACGAGCCGCCACAGCCGGTCACGGCGTTGACCGTCCACCGATCCCTACTTTCGCGCGCCGCCTCCTTTGATTCCAGCATCCCGCAACGGACACCGGATCGTCGCCCCGGGCCCCTCAATCGGTGAACGCGTCGCCGGGCAGCCGGTCGGCACGGCGGAGGTGGCCCAGTTCGGCCGCGGCGTCGGCGCATTGCGGGCCCCCGGCCACGCTGAGCCGTGAATACGAGAGATCACACGTGCAATGATCGAGCCGCGGACCCGCTCCCCCGAAAGAAATGGCCGTGACCGCCGCAGGACCCGTGGAAATTCGACGGGGAACGTGAAGAACTTTTGATTCCGGCGGTCGCGGCCGTCGAGATCGGAGATCTCCGGGTCGGGGTAGTCCTCCGATTGAGCTGGTCGCGTCATTGCGGTGGCGGACTGCGAACTTCTAGGCTGGCGGACTGGTTCGATCACCAGCCGCTGACCCGATACCTGCAGCGATGAGGAGAGCATCGTGGTGTGGCCAGGCGAACAGGAATCAAGGCGGTTGACCGTCGCCCGATCGCGCGGAAATCCGCAGGTCGTGGTTTTGGACCTGGTGGGTGAACTGGATGACGGGACCGTTCTGCTCCTCGCGCGTGAGGTCGCGTTGGTACTGGACCGTGAATCGGCGCCGGAGACGGTGGTCGTCGACCTGACCGCGGTCAGGTCGGTGTCGGCGAGCGGGCTCCGGGCACTGCACGCCGCTCATGCTCATGCCACGGGCAAAGGCATCGGGTTCCGCCTGGTGGTGCGGGAGAACTCGAGGCCGGCCAGTGTGCTGGACGCGACGAAGCTGCGGGCGGTCCTCGACGTGTATCCGAGCCGGGCCGCGGCGCTGGCCGCGGGCGACCGTGGCCGGTTCGTGCGGGAGATGCGCGCCCTCTGGACGTAGCACTCCCACGTCGGCCTCGCGATCGGAATCCCCGTCTCCGCCGGACGACCCCGAGGTACTCACCGCCGACCCGCGCGCCAGGACGTCGACGCTGCTCGTCGCGGCACAACGCGACGACCCCCGGGACGCCGGAACCCGGTGAACACCCGCTCTCGCTCCCGGCCGAACTCCTTCCGCTGTGGATGGCCAAGGGATCTATGGACCGCATTGTGGTGGCCAATGGCTCTACCTCGCCGCGAACGCCCGCCCTAGCGTCGGCTTCGAAGCGCCGGACATGACCTGCGAGGAGACGATGGTCGACACGGTGAACACCACACGACAACAGACCGAGCCGGCGATCGTGGTCGGACACCTGCGCATGGACTACGGCCACCAGCGTGCGGTGGACGACCTGAGCTTCCACGTGCGACGCGGCGAGATCTACGCACTGCTCGGGCCGAACGGGGCCGGCAAGACCACCACGGTCGAGATCCTGGAAGGACATCGCCGCCGCACCGCGGGATCGGTCCGGGTGCTGGGCGTCGACCCGGCGCACGGCGGTCGCCGGTGGCGCGGACGGGTCGGGATCGTGCTTCAGTCCGGCGGGCTGGACGGCGAGCTGACCGTCGGCGAGCTCGTCAAGTTCTACAGCGACCTCTACGCCCACCCGAAGGACGTCGGGGACACGATCGACCGCGTCGGGCTGGCGGACAAGCGCAAGGCCCGGGCCCGGACGCTGTCGGGCGGCCAGCTGCGCCGCCTGGACCTGGCCCTCGCCCTGATCGGCGACCCCGAGCTGGTCTTCCTCGACGAACCGACCACCGGATTCGACCCCACGGCCCGGCGCAGCGCGTGGGAGATGATCGACGAACTGCGCGGCGAGGGCACGACGGTTCTGCTGACCTCGCACTACCTCGACGAGGTGCAACGCCTCGCCGACCGGGTCGGCGTGGTGAGCAGCGGACGGCTCATCGCCGAATCCACGCCCAGCGCCCTGGGCCGGCGTGACATCGCCGACACCGTGATCAGCTTCCAGCCCTGGGACGCGGCACGGTTGCCGGACGGGCCGTGGCACCCACCCGAGCGGCACGACGACCGGCTCCTGCTGCGCACGGACCGGCCCACCGAAGCCCTGCTCACCCTCACCTCCTGGGCGGTGGGCCAGCATCGGGACCTGAGCGGCCTCACCGTCACGCAGCCGTCCCTCGAGGACGCGTACCTCCAGCTCACCGACGACGCGACCACCCCGTCCGGAGGCAGCGATGCGCGTTGACGAACACGCCCGGCCCAGGGCGTCCGTCCTGCTGGCGCTCGGTCAGATCCGGTACCAGCTGCTGCTCCTGGTGCGAAACCCGATGGGGTTCTTCATCGCCCTCGTCATCCCGCTGCTGTTGCTGGTCTGCCTGAACCTGCTCACCCCGGACGCGGCGACCGCGATGCCGGCGGGCCTGCACTACGCACAGTTCCTCGCACCCGCCGTGGCCGCGTTCAGCCTGCTCAACACCTGCTACGTCAACACCGTCACCGGGGTGGTCCTGGCACGTGAGGAAGGCGTGCTCAAACGGCTGCGCGGCACGCCGCTGCCCACGTGGTGCTATCTGGCCGGGCGGCTGGGCAGCACGTTCGTGACGTCCGCCGTGGCGGTGGCGGTGATCGTGACGCTGGCGGTCACCGCTTTCCACGTGACCGTCACGGCCCGGACGATCGGCTACCTGGCCGGTGTCGGATGCCTCGGCGCGGTCAGTTTCTTCCTGCTCGGACTGGCCGTGGTCGCGGTGGTGCCCAAGAGTGAGACCGCGTTGCCGGTCGCGTACGGCACGATGCTCCCCCTCGCGTTCATCTCCGACGTGTTCTTTTCCTCGGCCCACGCCCCGCAGTGGCTCCACGATGTCGCCTCGGCCCTACCCGTGGCTCCGGTCACCCGGGCCATGGAAGCCGCCTTCCTGCCCACGGCGCAGTCGTGGCCCATGCCGACCTCGGCGATGCTGACCGTGGGCGCCTGGAGCCTGGCCGCCATCGTGATCATTGCCCTGACGTTCCGCTGGGAGCCCGGTCCGATCCACTCCGGGCATCGGTGACCCAGGTCCTGGCGGAGATTCCGCCCGTACGACGTCCGGCGGCAGGGGGTGGTCTCTCCGCCACACCTCCCCCTTGCTTGGTGATCCTTTGCCAGCAAGGGAACCCGTGCTTTTTCGATCCAGTACGTCATAAAGCCCACCACTCGAGTTGTGACGAACACGCAACAGCCGGAGAGGCGCGAAATGCGGCTATCATGTGTGGCGATCAGGAACTCGAGCTCAAAGCCCCGGACCCCGCCTCGGCTCGAGCCACGTTCAAGCATGCGTGGAGGCGGCGGTGCACACCGGGCAAAAGGAAACCCATACGGGACACGCGCGCGACTCGTCCCCGGGACGACGCGGCGTACGGACGTGTGATGCGTGCGGGAAAGCGACCCCACCCCAGCGCCTGTTCCAGGCACTGGTGCCGGACTCCTCGGTCACGGACGAGTTCGACGCGCGCTACGACGGACAACGCTTGGTGACCGTGTGCTCCACCGACCACCTGCACCAGCTGATCGATCGAGGCCGGCGAGAGTGGGTCGACGAAGAACTCTGGCTGGGACGGCTGATCCGGACCAGCAGTCAGCGGGAGATGCGGCACGCCGACCTCGCCGCCGTCGGACGCCGCGCCTCACTCACGCCGGAGCAGCTCGGCCGGGTGCTGGCCTGGAACTCCCACCACCATGCCCCTCTCGACTCCCTGCCCGGCGGGCAGCTGCTCGTTACCACCCGCACGACCCCGGACGATGATCCGCGCCGGCAGCGGCCACGCTGAGCCGTCACCATCGTTTCGGGTCGTCGCCTAGGTTCCACGCCATCGAACCGGGCGCCCGCCAGGCGACGGCCTTCGCCGGTCTCGTCGCCCAGCGGGGATTGACGAGCGAGCCGACGTGCCCAATGCTCGAGTGGACGTGGATCTCCCGCTGCACGATGCGCACGTCCACCCGGCGGGGCCCTGGCCCGCCCATGAGCGTTGACCGAGCGACGTCAGTGCCGACGCGCACCATGCACCTCGACGACCAGGAGGGCACGCAATGAACCCGCCGGCGATCGCCGCCGCGCATCTTCCCAGGAGCCGTCTCCTCGAGGCGTTCGTCGAGCTCGCCGACACCTTGACCGACGACTTCGACGTGCTCGACTACTTGCAGGCACTGGTCGACTGGTGTGTCGAACTGCTCGAGGTCGACGCCGCGAGCCTGCTGCTGGCAGACTCCCACGGCCGGCTCCGGCTGATCGCCTCGTCCGACGAGCAGAGCCGGCGGCTGGCGCTGGTCCAGTTGCGGGACAACGACGGCCCCGGTCTCGACGCATACCGCACCGGCACCCCGGTCAGCCGCTCCCGGCTGGCCGACGCGAAGAAGACGTGGCCCAGGTTCGCCGCCGCGGCAACCGAGGCCGGTTTCTCCGCCGTGGACGCCTTGCCGATGAAGCTTCGCCGCGACGTGATCGGTGTCCTCGACCTCTTCCGGACCACCGGCACCGCTCTTCCACCCGAAAGTCTGCACGCCGCGCGAACCCTCGTGGACATCGCCACGATCGGGCTGCTCCAAGAGCGGTCCGTCCGCCACAACGAGATCCTTGCCGGACAACTGCGGAACGCACTCGACAGCCGGGTGGTCGTCGAACAGGCCAAAGGGATCGTCTCCGTAAGACTCGGCGTCGACCAGAGAGGCGCTTTCGCCGCTCTGCGCCACTACGCGCGCGATCATCGCGTCAAGCTCAGCGATCTCGCCTGGGCCATCATCGGCGATCCCGCAGGAAGGCACGAAATCTTCACCGAGGCGGTCAACGCCCGGCACCGGCGACCCGGAGCCGACGGTGCCCCGCCACCCCAACGGGAGGCATCCCACTCATCGCCTGGTGAGCGCCGCTGACGGGCCTCCCGAACACCTTGGCCGCCGATCAGCTCGGCTGGCGACGGCCGTGCGCCGCAATCCGGACCGAGTACCGCGACGCACCCTCGCTGACGATCTCGGCGCTTGACGGCGGCCGGCGCGCCAAGGCGGCAACCCGTCCGGCAGGACCTGCCGGATCACGGCCGGCCGTCCGCGGGCCGGTCCGATCCGGCAGGTCTTGCGCCCCACTCGGGCGGATGCGCGCACGGGGCGGTTCAGGAACCGCGCCCGGTCAGCTTCCGGACGAGCCGCAGCGCGCGGTGCTGCGCCACGCGTACGGCGCCGGCACTGGGCATTTGCAGCAAGCGCGCGGTCTCTTCGGCGGAGTAGCCGAAAGCCAGTCTCAGCACGAGCACCTTCCGGTGCGGCTCGGGCAGCCGGCGCAGCAACCGCCCCACCTGCCGGTCCTGCTCGAGCCGCGCGAACTCCTCCCCCGCCGCCGGAGCGAGCCGGGCCCGGCCGGCCGGACCCGGCTCGGTCGACGGCACGAGCTGCTCGCGGCTGCGGCGCCGGTCGCGGAGCCGATCCACGACCTTGTGCGCCGCTATGCCGAAAACCCAGGAAAGGAACTTTTCGTGGCCGTAGCGGTAGTCCGGCAACGCGGTGAGCACGGCGACCATGACGTCCTGGGCACAGTCTTCGGCTTCGGTGACGGCCAAGTCACGGAGGCGCTTGCGGCAGTAGCCGAGCACGATCGGCTGCAGCAGGCGGAACAGGGCCTTGCCCGCCGCCGGATCGCCGTCGAGGGCGAGCTTGACGAGCCGCGCGTCCGGGCGGGGAACGCGCCGGTCACCGAACCGATCCTCGCCCTGTGCGGCGGTTTCCACGGCATCTCCAGGAATCGATTTCCCACTCGGCTGGATCTCGTGCGGCATCGCGCCGCGCGCTGGGGTGCGCGCGGGAAGACGGCACGGCCGGACGACGGGCCGATGCCGATCGGTGGATCCGGTGCGGCTGGACGGCTTGGGTCCGCCGGGTGCCGGGATCGGGTGGCACGCCGGGTCCTGTCAGCCGGATCCCCCAGGCCGCGCCGGCGAGCTCACCGCCGCGGGGGCCGGACACCGCAGGCGGCCTCGATGGCCGCGAATCCCGCTGCTACGGGGAAGCGTCCTTTGGGCACGGGGCGGTAGCGCGTGCAAAGCGGATCCGCCGGCGCATGCGCGGACGGGACGCCGGCGATCGCGCCGAAGGGCCGACCCAGCCTGCGACCGGTTCCGAGAAGCCCTGAGTCGCCTCGGCCACGACGGGCGGCTGCTCGATCCGGTTCCGCACCTCGACCTCGTAGGTGTGCACTCCGCCAGTCTCGGCGGGGACCCGGGTCAGTCCGTAGGGTCCTCTGTCCCGCCGCGGCGGGCCGATGGTCCCCGCCTGCCCGCTCACGGAGTCGTGACCGCGTCGATGACCGTCCGCGCCTGCACGCGCGTCAGGGGGAACGTGCGCATCAGGTCGTCCACGCCGGCTCCGGTCGAAGCCAGCACCGCGGCGGAGCACAGGATACCGGGAAGAACGCCGGGCAGCGTCGTACCGAGCCGGTCGAGCAGGTCCCGCGGGCCGTCGTCACCGGCCGGGCCGAGCCGGGCCCGCCAGAGCAGCATGGCCACGTCTTCGTCGTGGTGACCGTCCGCTTCCGCCAAGCGGGCCATCGCGTCGCGGTAGCTGCTCCGGGTGAGTTCGCCGGCGAGTACCCGGGCGGTCAGCGCTCGTTCCTCTTCGGCCGCGGGCCACCCTGTTGTGTCGAAGTGCGGCCGGGCCGCCCGCGCTGCCCCGGATCGCCACCGGCGGGACACGGCCCAGCCGGCGAGCGGGACCAGCACGAGCAATCCGAGCACCAGTGCGATCACCATGGCTGCCCTCCCCGCGGGTGTCCGGTTCGCGTCCCTGTCCCTCCGATGCTGGCAGCCTCGGCCGCGCGAGTGGAGGGCCGAAAGTCCACTTCCGCGCGGTACTCGACCGCAGTCGCCGGAGCAAGTTCACCCGCGCCGGGCGCTGCGCTCCCCGGCCGTCGATCCGGTTGCCAGGGGCAAGGGCGTTCTCCTCTCCCCCGCGGACGGCAGGCACCGCCGGCCTCGACCCGCGACAGCAGGCTCACGCCGTCAGCCGGCTCCCGGAACCGGATCTCCTACCGCACGCCACCCGGTTCGGCCGGTTTCGCCAGCGTTGCCGCCACCTGGTCGTGCACCGCCAGCACGCGGGCGTCCAGCTCGCCGACCGGCAGCCCGACGTCCCGCGCGAGCGCCTCGCGGAAGATCAGGTAGCCCTTGTAGGCCGCGACCATGAACACGTGCATGGCGATCGCGTCGCCGTCCGCGGGCAGGTCGCCGTCGCGCTGGTCCCGGTCCAGCGCGGCTCTCGTCTTCTCGATCTCCGGCAGCGCGTGGTAGTCGGGGTCGCCGTCGATCGCCAGCAGCGCTTCGACGAGGACGGGTGCGGGGTTCTCCAGCGCGCTGCGGAACATCGCCTTGCGCCGGTTGAAGAACGACGCTTCCCAGTGCCGCTTCGCCCCCGCCGCCCACTCCTTCGCGCGGTGTGCCACGGCGGCGCGCAGCAACGACCGGCGATCCCCGAAGTACTGGTAGATCTGGCCGCGGTTCACGCCCGAGCGTTCGGCGACTTCCTGCAGGTTCAACCCCGCGAAGATGCCGTCGCGCTGGAGCAGGTCGAAAGTCGCCTGCAGCAGATCGGCCTCGGTACGAGCCCGGTCGCGCGAGCGCCGGCCCGGCGCCGCTTGCCCGGCGGTGTCGTTCACGTCATCTCCCCTGTACCTGGCGGTGCCAATCGGATCCAATCCTAGTGATCGCTCACACCACACCCCGGTCGCGCAGGGCGGCGATGTCCCCGCCGGACAGGCCCAGCAGCGCCCCGAGCACCTCGTCGGTGTGCGCGCCGAGCGTGGTGCCGGCCCAGCGCACGGTGCCCGGCGTGGCGCTCAGGTGCGGCAGCGGCGCGACCATCGGGATCTCGCCGAACTCCTCGTCGGGCACCGTGACGACCGAGCCGCGGGACCGGCAGTGCGGATCGTTCATCAGGTCCGCGACGCTCATGATCGGCGACGCCGGGATGTCGGCGTCGCTGAGCAGTTTCACCACCTCGTCGGCCGTCAGCCGCGACACCCACGCCCCGATGACCGGGTACAGCTCGTCCTGGTGGCGGATCCGCGCGGCGCGGTCGGCGAACCGCGGGTCCTCGGCCAGCCCGGGCCGGTTCATCACCGCGGCCAGGCGGTGGAACAACGAGTCCGTGCCGGCGTGCAGCGACACCCGCCGCTCGTCGGAGGTCACGAAGTCCGACGCCGGCACGATGGCCGGGTTCTTGTTGCCCAGCCGTTCACGCACCCGGCGGTCGAGCCCGTACGCCGTGACGGAATCCTCGCTGGAGCGCAGCGCCGCCTCGTACAGCGCCAAGTCGATCACCTGGCCCGAGCCGCCGCCGAGATCGCGGTGGTACAGCGCGGACACGACCGAGAACGCCGCGAGGTAGGCGCTCATGTAGTCGATCACGCTGTACCCGCTGCGCACCGGGGGACGCTCCGGTTCCCCGGTCACGTACGTCAGTCCGCTGTAGGCGCTGGCGATCCGGTCGAACGCGCCGCGGTCGCGGTACGGCCCGGTCAGGCCGAACCCGGTCAGGTAGAGCAGCACCGCACGCGGGTTGAGCGGCCGCAGGTGCTCGGGCAGCATGCGGTAGCGCTCGAGCGTGGGCGGGCGGAAGTTCGTGACCACGACGTCGAAGTGCGGTACGAGCCGGTGCAGCAGGTCCTGGCCCTCCCGGGTGCGGAGGTTGAGCGCGACGGACTTCTTGTTGCGCCCCTCCTGCAGCCAGCCGGGGGAACGCCCGCCGCCGCGGGTGAAGTCGCCGACCTCCGGGTCTTCGATCTTGACCACGTCGGCGCCGAAGTCGCCGAGGATGGTCGCCGAGACCGGGCCGGCGAGCACGGTCGCGGCGTCGAGCACCCGGATGCCGGCCAACGCGTCGCTCATCGTGTGGTGTCCTCCTTGCCCACGGTCACTTGCCTTGCGCCGCATCGATCACCAGCGACAGGTCGATCAGCTCTTCGGGCTTCACCGGAGGGTCGACCTGCAGCGTGCCCGGCACGGACTGGTACATCTTCTGCAGGCTCGCGACCGACTGGGCGGGCACGTTGAAGTCGAACGGCACGGACGGCGCGATCCGCAGCGTCTCGACGGTGGTGCCGAGCTGCTGTGCCATCTTGGTCATCACCTCGGTGTCCTGGTGGTAGTCGCCGGACAGGTGCGTGTTCACCGTCCGCTCCACCGCACGGAAGAACGCCACCCCCGCGTCGCGATGCGCGCCGAGCAGTTCGGTCGTCGCGAAGTAGCCGGCGATCTGCATGGTGTCGGGGTAGCCGCCGTCGGCCTGGAAGGCGACGCCCGGCTTGACGCTCGCGGTGAAGGGCGGACCGAGGGTCGCGCCGTCGAGCGAGCCGTTGTTGAACGCCTGCACCATCGCGGCGGGGTCGCTGAACGGCGTCATCCGCACGTCGCTGGGCTTCAGACCGCCCTTGGTGATGAGCTCGTAGAGCCCGTACTCCGAAGGCGCGGCCAGTCCGCCCGGGTTGACGCCGATGTTCTTGCCCTTCAGCGTGGCCGGGTCGAAGTCCGCCGCCTTGGTGCCGTACTTGGTGCTCATGTACACACCGCTGTCCGGAGCGGCCGAAGCGACGCCCGAGACCCAGCGGATCGGCACGCCGTGGCGCAGTGCGTTGAAGACCAGGGCCTGGGCGCCGGCGTAGACGAGGTCGATCTTGTTCTGGCCCAGCAGGGTGAGCAGGTTGGGGACCGTGTCGGTGACGAACGTGACGTCGAGGTTCTCCTTCGAGAACTCGCCGTAGGTCTGCGCGAGCAGCGCCGGCGCTTCGAGCTCCAGCTTGGACGGGATGCCGACCTTCAGCGACGCGCGCTGCCCGAGCGGCTTCGGTGCGGGTGCGCCGGGCTTGCCCGCCAGGCTCAGGCCGGCCGGGAGGACGGACACCTGCTTGGCGGCGCTCGCCTGGTCCTGCTGCGACGAGGGTGCGCACGCACTGGTGGCGACGAGCCCGGCCGCGGCGACGGCGGCGCAGAGCAGGCGAAGGGGGTGGTTTCCGGACATGGCTCTCCTGCCGGCGAAGGGACCGAGTGGATCAGGAGCGGCGCAGACGCGGCCGTTGCTGCGGGACGGCGAACTTGAGCGCGAGGCTGACGAGGCCGGTGAAGGCCACGCCGATGATCCCGGCGACGATCACGCCGGCGTACATCGTGCCGGGGTCGAAGACCTGGGACCGCTGGAAGATCAGGTAGCCGAGGCCGCTGTCGCCGGACACCATCTCGATCCCGACGATCACCAGGATCGCGATGCCCGCGGTGAGGCGGATCGAGGTCGCGATGGCGGGCAGCGCGGCGGGCAGGATGACGTGCCGGAGCAGCTGCGTCCGCTTCGCGCCGAGCACTTCCGCGGCGTCGCGGTAGCCCTGTTCGACCGAGAGCACCGCCGTCGTCGAGGCGAGCACCACGATGAAGAACACCGACACCGCGACGAGCACGATCTGCGGCAGGCCGCCGAGGCCGAAGACGAGCAGGAACACCGGGAACAGGGCGAGCTTCGGCAGCGTGTAGAGCGCGACCAGCGTGTGCTCGAGCGCGGCGCGGGCGATCCACGACAGGCCGAGCAGCACACCCAGCGCGACGCCGGCGACGACGCCGGTGCCGTAGCCGATCAGCAGCTTGCGGAGGGTGTCGAGCATCGCGCCGGTCATCACGCCGTCCTGGACGGATCGGACGCCGGCCTGCCAGATCGTGCTCGGCGCCGGGAAGAACCGGGTGTCGAGCGTGCCGAACCTCGCGGAGAGCTCCCAAGCCACGAGCAGCACGATCGGCGTCGCCCAGGCGAGGGTGAGCGTGATCGCGCGGCGGCGCCGGGCGTGGCGCTGGGGCGCGAGCTCGGCGGCACCGGGGGTCCGCCGCACGAGCTCGCGGCCACCCAGCCGGTCATGCGACGTCATGAGCGTGCTCACGTTCTTCCACCTCACCTTTCAGGAGCCGCCAGATGTGGTCTTCGAGGGCACCGAACTCCGCCGTGGCGCGCGCGGCCCGGGTGCGCGGGCGGGCGAACGGGACCTCGATGTCATCGAGGATCCGGCCCGGTCGCGAGGACATGACGACCACGCGGTCGGCCAGCAGCAGCGCCTCGTCGATGGCGTGGGTGACGAACAGGATCGTGCGCCGGTGCGCCTCCCACACCCGCAGCAGCTCCTGCTGCAGGACCAGGCGCAGCTGCGCGTCGAGCGCCGCGAACGGCTCGTCCATCAGCAGGATCTCCGGGTTCGCGACGAACGCCCTGGCGAGCGCGACGCGCTGCCGCATGCCGCCGGAAAGCGTGGCGGGGTAAGCGGATTCGAAGCCCGCCACGCCGGCCCGTTCGAGCCAGTCGCGGGCGACTTCGTTCGCCCGGGGCCGGGCGACACCCGCGATGTCCAGCGGGAGGCGGACGTTGGCGAGCACCGTCTTCCAGGGGAAGATCCCGTAGTCCTGGAAGACCATCGAGCACAGCGGCGAATCGCCGTCGGCGCGGTCGATCACGATCTCCCCCGCCGACGGCGCGGCGAGCCCGGCGACGATGCGCAGCAAGGTCGACTTGCCACAGCCGGACGGGCCGACGATCGCGACGAACTGTCCTCTTTCGACGATGAGGTCGACGGGCCCGAGCGCGTGGACCGCGTGGCCCCGCGCGACGAACGTCCGCTCGACGCCCGTCGCGCTGATCACGACGTCGGACATGCGGTCTCCTCCTGGTGGGTGTGCTCGAAGAGCGTCGGGAACGGCCCGGCCGCGAGCCACGCACCCGCGGCGCGGTCGCCGTGGACGTGGTCGGCGAAAGCCGCCGCCACGGCGGAGATCGCGGCGGCGACCGGCCCGGTCCGGTCGTCGTGCGCCGGGATCCCGCCGAGCTGGTGGTCGCCGTCGCGGACGACGGCGAGGTGCTTGACCGCGGAGCGGGCCCGGTCGAACGGCTCGCGGCGCCAGGCGACGCCCTCGCCGCGGGCGCCGAAGTCCCGCGTGCCGGTGACGACGAGCAGCGGCCGCTCGACACCCGCCCAGGAACTTCCGGTCAGCCCGCGGTCCCCACTGCCCTGCGGCGACAGGAGGATCCCGCCGGCGACGGCCGGGTGACCGAAATCCGTGCCGTCGAGCCCGAACCCGGTGAGCCGCGTGCCCAGCAGGAGCTGGGCGGTGTAGGCGCCGTACGAGTGCCCGGCGACGAGGACGCCGGCGCTTCGCGGCCCGAGCGAGTCGAGCACCGCGTGCACCCGCGCCACCCGGGACTGCCAATGCCGCGGGTCGAACAGCAACGCGTGCATCTTCTGTTTGGCCACGGGATCCGCGGCCCAGGTTCGTTCGTCCACTTCGGACAAGCCGAGCCGGGGTCCGGCGAGTTCGAAGGCGTCGAGGAACTGGGGGTGCAGCACCGCGTAGCCGTGCGAGGCGAGGTGCCGGCCGAGACCGGCGTACCCGCGGTGGCTCCCGCCCAGCCCGTGGCACAGGACGACGACCGGCTTCGGCTCGGCGGTTTCCGGTTCTTGGGTGAAGACGGCGACCCGCTGCCCGTCCGCCGTCGTCAGCTCGGCGGTTTCGCGAGTGCGGACCTGGTGCGGTCCCGGCCGGACCCACCGGGGGTGCCGGTGCTCGTTGCAGCCCACATTGGCTCCTAACTAGCGAGTTGTTAGTAACATAATGCTAGTTAGCGAGCGTGGCAAGGACCGGTTCAGCGTTCGAGACGACCTGGTCAGGCCGGCAGTTCGACGACCACGAGCGCGCCCCGGCCGTCCGGCGGGTCCTCGAACCGGGCGCGTCCGCTGTGGGCGGCGGCGGTTTCCGCGACGATCGCCAGCCCCGATCCCGGCAGCGCCCGTGCCGCCGGGGCGCGCCAGAACCGGTCGAACGCGGGTTCGCGGTCCGCCGGGGCGACCCCGGGGCCGTCGTCGGCGACGGAGATCCGGCCCGGCGCCGAGCGGACCGTGACCACCGACCCGGCCGGTGAGAACTTGATCGCGTTGTCGAGCAGGTTGAGGACCATCCGCTCCAGCGCGCCCGCGTCGCCGCGGACCGACCACTCGACGTTCTCGACGTCGAACGTGTGGTCCCGCGCGCGGCTCGAAGCCCGCCGGACCGCCTGCCGGACGACGGTGGCCATGGCGACGTCCGCGTGCTCCAGCTCGTGCTCGTCGCGGGCGAGCACGACGAGCTCGGTGACGAGGTCGCCGAGCTCCTCCGCCTGCACCTGCAGCCGGTCCAGCGTCCGGGCGCGCTGCCCCTCCGCCAGCGGGCGGGCGGTGCGCTCGCTGCGGGCCAGCAGGTCGATGTTGGTGCGCAAGCTGGTCAGCGGGGTGCGCAGCTCGTGGGCCGCGTCGGCCACCAGCGCCCGCTGGCGACGGCGGGACTCGGCGAGCGCGCCGGTCATCGCGGCGAACGCGCGGCCCATCCGGCCGACCTCGTCGCGGCCGGACACGGCGACCGGGAGCTCGAGGTCCTGGGTGCGGGCGATCTCCTCGGCGGCGCCGGTCAGCCGCGCCATCGGCTCGAGCGTCCGGCGGGTGAGCAGCAGGCCCGCCGCGGCCGCGAGCGCCGCACCCAGCACCGACACCACGACCAGGACGGTGCGCAGCCCGGCCAGCGTGCTTTCCACCTCGGCGAGGCTGCGCGAGATGGCCAGGACGTTCCCGTCGCCGACCGGTCCGAGCAGGACCCGCACCGGCGTGCCGGACTGCGTGGAGCCGTCCCGCAGGGTCACCGTCCGCGTCGTCCGGTCCGACGACTCGAGGACGACCGAGTCCACCCCGGCGGGCGAGCACGTCGTCCCGTCGGCCTTGAGCAGCTGGACGCCTTCGAGGAACCGCTGCAGCGGACGGCCCTGGTTCACCGCCCGGCACAGGTCGGCCCAGTCCGGCTTCGGCAGGGCGGGGTCCTGCGCACCGGGTGGCGGCCAGCCGCTGAGCAGCATCTCGTCCAGCTGCGCGCGCAGGTTGTGCTGCGTGGCCACGTAGGTCGCCGTGCTGATCGACGCGATCGCGAGCGCGACGATCGACGCGGTGATCAGCGCGACGCGGCTGCGCAGCAGCATCCGGCGCTCTCCGCGGCGCTTCACGGCACCCGCAGCACGAACCCGACACCGCGGACGGTGTGCAGCAGCCGGCTCGCCCCGCCGGAAAGCCTCGGCGCCGACCGTCCCAGGGCTCAGTCTCCTGCGAAGCCACGAATTCGTCCGAGAATGGTATTTCTGCAGGCGGATCCTGGCTCGTACATTGATGGCGCCTTACGGGAATCGGATCCGAAGGCTTCCCCTGCTCTCGACGACTCCCTGTCGGGCGTCCTCCCACTCCGTGTCCGTCAAACCGCCCGGCTGTGCCCACCTCCGAGGCCAACGCGCCACTCTGGCGGCCCAGCTCCCATCCGGCCTCGATCTTCGCCAGGTGGGCGCGTCCGTGGCACCAGTCACCGTGTCAAGAAACTCCGGATTGTCCAACTCGGTCCGCAGCCGATCCACCACGTGCTTTTCCCATTGTCGGACGGCGACGAATCAGCTTACGAGACATTCCGGTCATGATCGCCTGGGCCGACGCGAGCACCGTGACCACCAGCAGGATCCAGAGACCGATGCGCAACCCGGGTTCCTGGAATTCGAGGCGCACGACGTGCCGACCCGGGGGCACGTCTACGACGACGAGACCGGCGCCGCTCTCGCGGACGGTCGCTGCCGGGCCATCCCCTCCGTCGACGGCGACCGTGTAACCCGGCCAGTTCAGGCGGGCGAACAGCAGTTGGCCGCCGTCGGCGGGAGCCTGGTAAGTGACGGTCTCCTCGTCCGGGTTCGCCTCGGCCGCCTGAACCGACACGCCCGGCGAAGCCCAGGACACTCGCCCGGGGTACGGCGGTGGTGCGGAACGGACCCAGACGGTGCGCACCTCGTCGCTGGCCGCCACGTGCCAGCCGGCCGGCGGGCGCTGATCGACCACCGCGGGGAGCAGGCTCCGCTGCAGGATGAGGGTCTGCACGCGCAGTGCGTCGACCAGCGGCACGGTGGTCCCGGCCACCGGTTGCCACAGCCGGCCGAACGCGTCGGCGCAGGTGACGCCCTTGTAGTTCATGCAGAGGGCCGAATTGAGCGCGTCGAACCCGATGCCGCTGTAGCGGTTGACCGTCTCGTGCCCGCGCAGGATGCTCTCGTTGCCGAACAGCAGATCTCCGTCGGCGTAGTCCTGCGTCCGAACGGATTGCTGCTCGGCCAGCTGCAGCACGGTGCCGGTGGCGAAGGTCGTGTGCTGCCGGACCTGCGACACCGAAACCGGCGGTCGCGTCGGACCGCTCGGCCCGGTCACCGGCACGGTGGCGGTCTGGTACGCCAGCACGATCGCCGTGCCCGCGACCAGCACGGCGCCGAACGGCCGCCATCCGAACCGCCGGTGCACCAGGAGCGCCCCACCCACGAGGACGAGGACGACCGCCGTGGCACCGGCGTGGGTCCAGTGGATCTCCGGGCTGATCGCCACGGACAGGTAGCCGCCCGCCGCGACCAGCACGACGGTCGTGGCGGCCCGCGCGCGTACCCGGGTCGTGGCCAGGCCGGCCGAGAGCAGCGTCGCGATCAGCACCGCGAGGCCGAGGTAGAGGAACTCGATCAGCCGGATCGGCCAGCGGAACAGCCACACGTTGGACGGTCCGACGACCAGCGCGAGGAAGATCAGGCTGATCGCCAGCAGACCGCGCAGTGCTGGTGTCGGATGCCGCAACGCGCCGAAGCGCAGCCAAGGCAGCAAAGGGATGGCGAACCACGCGAAGTACGTCGACGGCAGGATCTCCCGCACCGCGCCGTTCCAGTTGACGACGGCGGGTAGGTAGGTGGGCGCGCTCGAGGCGAGGATGTCGCCCAGGTGCGGCACCTGGAACGCGTCGTTGGAGATCATCGCGAGGTGCTGCCTGCTGGTCACGACCAGGACATCGGCCAGCGGCAGGAACACCACCGCCCCGGATGCGCCGACCAGCACGCCGAGCACCGCCAGCCCGGCCAGCCGCCGGAAGTCCCGGTGGGCCAGCAGTTCGACGGTGAGGCCGAGCAACACGACCAGCACGCCCAACGCCGCGTACGGATTGCCGGTCGTCATCGCGAGCGCCCCGAGCACGAAGGGGACGAAAGGGTTGAGCCGCCTCCGCGCGTACCTTCGCGCCGCCCACCAGAACCACGTCACCCACACCAGCGCCATCAGTTCGAGCGGCCAGCCGGCCGCCGCGTAGTACAGGGTGAAGCCACCCGCGGGCATGGCGAGGCCGAGGAGCACCGCCGGTACCCGGCCGGCTTCGTACTCCCGGCACAGCAGGTAGACGCCCATCGCCAGCAGGGCGAGGAACTCGACCATCACCACCGCCGACGCGGCGGCCAGGTTGTCGAACCACGACACGACGACGTAGTTCAGCAACTGGACCGGGTTCACCACGGAGTACTCGCCTTCGGCGGCGTGGTTTCCCCCATACCAGCCGGCCGGATCCATGACCGGCCAGTGACCGGACCGGAGCTGCTCGCCCAGCTGGTGCCACAGCGGCGTGAAGGATTCCGGGTTGTCCCCGACGTAGTAGAACAGCGGGTGCAGCCACCAGGGAATGGAGAACATGACGACCGCGGCGAGTCCGACGCCGACGACGATCAGCCATTCCCGGTGACGCGGGGTCTTCTCCTCCGGCGCAGGTGCGTCGTGGTCCGCCGTCGGCGCCTCGGCGCTCTCCTCGTTCAGCGTGTGCGACATCGTCGTGTGCTCCCGGCTCAGCAGCCGGTGATCCGGACCGCGAGCTGTTCGTTGTTCGAGGTGTAGCAGACGTACTCGAATTCGGTGCCGCTGCGTTCGACGTACTCCTGCCAAGCGCGGTGCTCGTGCTGTTCCCACCCCGGGTAGTTGAAGTACTCGTCGAACACGACGACGCTGCCAGGCCGGAGCCGGGGACCGACGTGGTCGAGCACGGTCTTGGTCGAGGAGTAGAGATCGGCGTCGAGGTGGAGGAAGGCGACCTCGCCCGGATGGTCGTCGAGAAAGCCGCCGAGGGTGTCGGCGAACCAGCCGATCACGAGTTCCGCTCCGTCGACCTCGGGCGGCCGGTCGGCGGTGAACGCGCCGGCCGGAATATTGGGCCGCCAGTCCTCCGGCAGCCCCTGGAACGAGTCGAACCCGTAGACCTCGTGCCCGGCACAGGCACTGGCGATCATCTTCAGGGTGCTGCCGCTGTACACCCCGAATTCCAGGACCATGCCACCGGCCGGGACGAGGCCGAGAGCGTGGTGCAAGGTTTCCTGCGGATGCGGGAACGTGGTGACCGTCGGCAGGTGGGCACGGACGAACTGTTCGGTGGTCGCGACGGCGTGCCGCTCCCCCGCCGCGTCGATGTCCCGGCGCGCCCGGAACTCGACGTCGCGCACCAGCTGCTCGAGCCGTGCCGTCTCGCGGCGGACGGCACTTTCGACGTCGACGCGGATCTCGCGACCGACCCGCTCGGCGATTCGCTCCGCGATCTCGTCGATCCTCCTCGAGAGCCGGCCGCGCAGTGCTCGGCGGATCCGGATGACCACGGCATTCCTCCTGCGAGTCGGGTGAGGCGAGGTGTGGACGGGGCCGGCTCAGTCGGCGATGCCGAACAACCTGGCCCAATTCGCGCGACCGGTGAGTTCGGGCATCGCGGAGCGGTACATGTGCCGCACGCGACGCCGGTGGCGGACCAGCCGCCACAGAACCCGCAGGCCGCTGCGGGTCAGCTGGCGCATGGCCGCCCGATCGCGGTTGCGGACCTTGACCCCGGTTTGGGAGGGATCGGTGGCCACCACCATGTCGAAGAGCGACGCGTGCCACCAGTGGTCGTCGGTGGCGCTGATCGCGGCCGGCCCCCGCGACCGGCCCACGAGGTGCCAGACCAGCCGCTTGACCAGCACCAGGCCGGGCCGGGACGGAGCCGGCTCGGGCACCGCGATCTCCACGTCGGGTGCGCCGTACGCCGGATGGAGGACGGTCTCGGCGTACTGGGCGCGCGCTTTCCGGATCGTCGCGGCGGCCTCGACCCCGCCATCCGCGAGGCAGCCGGGGCCTCGCAGGAAGTCCTCCACCGCCATGATCAGGGTGAAGGCCAAGCCGTAGCGCATCGCGGTGAGGGCGTGGCACAGTTCGGTGAACAACCGGAATCCGGTGCCCCACGAGGGGAAGTCACCGTGCAGCGCGCTCACGATCAAGGCGTTGCGGAAGCTGAAGTAGCGGGGCCAGTCGTCCCAGTCCTTCCAGGCGAAGTCCGCATGCCACACACCGGCGCCCGGCAGGGTCACGGTGGGGTAGCCGGCCGCGCGGGCGCGCAACCCGTATTCGATGTCGTCCCACTGGAAGAACACCGGCAGCGGATAGCCGATGTCGGCCGTCACCTGCGGCGGTATCAAGCACGACCACCACGCGTTGTACCCGGCGTCCACGCGGAGGTCCTGGTGGGTGGTCGTCACGTCGGCGTCGTGCACTGAGCCCGGCGCGGGCCGGCCGGCCCTGAGCCGGGCCAGGTCGGCGTGTTCCGCCGACACGTGCAGTGTTTCCGGATGAAACAGGTGCAACATCTGGCCACCGACGATGACCGGTCTGGCAGTGAGGTCGGCGAACCCGGTCATGCGGCACACGGTGTCCGGCTCCAGCACGATGTCGTCGTCCATCAGCACCACGTGCGGCCGGTCATCGACCGAACCGGTGCGCGCGATGCCGGTCTCGTACAGCCCTCGGGTGAACCCGCCGGCCCCACCGAGGTTGGGCTGGCGAAGATAGCGAAGTTTGGCACCGAGCGCGGCGCGCACCGGCGTGAAGCCCGACCGGGAATCGACGGGATCGTCACCCTGGTCGATGACGTGGACCGAGTCCAGGGTGGCCAGGCACTCTTCGTCCGCCGCGACGGCGGCCAAGGTCTCCAGGCAGTCGTCGACCCGGTTGAACGTGCAGATCACCAGCTGCACGGGCCGCCCGGTGCCGGGAACGCCGACGCGCCAGCGCACGTCGGCGACGGTCAACCGGTCTGCTTCGGTGGCGAGTTCGAGCCACAACGCCCCGCCGTCGACGAAGCGATCCAATGCGGCGTCCAGCTCGATCGGTTGCCCCTCGTCAGCCGAGATCCGGACGCTGCCGACAGTGCGTTCCTCTCCCGCGCTGTCCGACGCGACCAGGCGTATCCGCCCCGCGCCCCGCACCTCGGCCTGGACGGTGACCCGGTCGACGTGCGTCCAGCGCTGCCAGTGGCTGGCGGGAAACCTGCCGAAGTAGGTGTTCGTGGTCACCGTGGTGTGCGGCTCCAGCACGGCACGTGTCCGGCCGGCGACGGCGGCACCTCGTTCGACCGCGTGGTACAGGCTCTCGGGTTGCACGTCACGCAGCGGCGCGAACAAGGTCCGTTGCACCGGACGACGACCTTCCGAGCTCGCGGTGGCCAGTGGAAACCCCTCGAATCGACCGGTCAGCGCAATCCCTCCCCATTTCGCCGATGGCAGTCATACGATCCCCCGAATGCACGCACGGAGGGACGCCGGCACCTTTTCATGGTGATCACATCTGCGGACCCGTGAAACCGTACACGACCGACGTTGCGGCCGGGAACCGGATGTCACGCCGCCGCGGCGAATTCACCCGACCTCACCCAGGTGGCGCAAGATCACCACAGCAGAGCCATTTCACGTATCCGAGCGCTCGGCTCGGAACATTTGCACAGGACGCAGGACCAAGCGGGATGCCGAGTGAAAAATCGGCAGCACCGACACTGACGTCCTACGGATTTCGCAGGACCGAAAGAATTGCGGCGAGTCCCGATTGATCGTCCTCGACCGGCGAGCAGGACCAATCGGGAAACCCGGGCGGGACTTTGGCCTCGTCGTCGTGGGGTCGTTCGGCGTGGCGAACGGGGCCGTTCGCCTCTCCGCGCCGGTGGCGGAGCGAGCGACGGTGACGTACCACCACGGGAGAGAGGTGCCTCATGACAGCCGGCCGCGTGGACGGCAGCGACGGGCGAACGCGCACGGGGCTGAGAGAGATCGCGGCGCGTGACGTCGAGAACGAATGCCTCAAGACGGCGTCCGGCGGGAAGCGGTATGTGCTGACCGGGGCGAAGATCGTCGGCGCGCTGCAGCTGGCCGAGGCGGCGCTCGATCGCGAGCTGTGGTTCGTCGGCTGCGAGTTCACCGACGTGATCGACCTCAGGGGCGCCCGTGCCGCGTCGGGAATCCACTGGAAGGGATGTGAACTGCGCTCGGTGCTGGCGGACCGGCTGCACGTCGGCGGGGATCTGCTGTTCGAAACGGTGCGCGTCGCCGCGGAAGTCTCCTTCCGCGGCGCCCTCGTCCGCGGCGACCTGCGCTGTACGGGCAGTTCGTTCCTGCGGTCCGGAGAGAAGGCGTTCGACGCCAAGGGCGTGGTCGTCGGCGGCTCCGTTCTCTTCGAGGACGGCTGCGCCCTGCTCGGCGAACTCGTGCTGGAGACCGCGCGGGTCGAGGGCACCGTGGACCTGACCGGGGCCACGCTGTCCGGCGCGACCGGGCGCGCGGTCACGGCGAACGGCATCCGGACCGGTGCGGAGCTGCTCATGACCGGGCTCCGCGCCACGGGCGAGGTGTGCCTGGACGGCGGCATCATCACCGGCAAGGTGAGCTGCACCGGCGGCGTGTTCACCAACCGGGGCGGCACCGCCTTGCGAGCCGAAGGCATCAGTTGCCGGAGCATGTGGCTCAACGACGGCTTCGTCGCCGACGGGATGGTGGATCTGGTCGGCGCGACCGTCACCGTCGAGCTCAACTGCTCCCACGGGACCGTCGAGAACGGTGTGGGCCGGGACGCCCTGAAGATGGACGGCCTCGTCGCCGGCAAGGTGTTCCTCGACGACGGATTCCGCGCGATCGGTGAAGTCAGCCTCTGCAACGCCCGGATAGCGACGGAACTGAACTGCACGAAGGGCACGTTCCACAACGGCGGCCACATCGGTGTCAAAGCGGGTGGGCTCAGGTGTGACGGCAACGTCTACCTCAACGAGGGCTTCGCGGCCAGGGGGACGGTCGGGTTCCAGGACGCCGCGGTGAAGTGCGATCTGAACTGCAAGAACGGATCGTTCGACACGCTCGACGCCCAACGGCTCACCGTGGGTGGCACGTTCGACTGGCAACCGCACGAAACGCCCGGTAAGGCCGATGTCTCGTTCGCGACCCTCGGGCTGTTGCGTGACCGGCCTCCCAGCTGGCCGCCGGACACCCGGCTGGCCGGCTTGACGGTCAAGTCGTTCGACGGCGGGAACATGTCCGCCGAAGAGCGGATTACCTGGCTCGAGAAGGCGGGAGAATACGCGCCGGAGGTGTATCACCAGCTCGTCCGCTTCTACCGGCAGTGCGGAAAAGTCGATGACTCCTACAGCGTCGCGATCGCCAACCAGAGGCGACGGCGGAAGGACGGCGGACTGCCGAGGTCGGCACGACTGTGGAGCTGGTTCCTCGATTGGTCGGTCGGCTACGGATACCGGATGCACCGCCCGCTGATCGCCCTGCTGATCGCCGGCGCCGCCGGCACGGTGATGTTCTGGCTCGCCCAGACCGGCAACCTGATGATCCCGGTGGCCGCCGGCCCAGGCTCGACGATCGACGCGAACACCTGCGTGGCGAATTACCCGTGCTTCGCCCCGTGGACCTACTCCTACGAGCTCGTTCTCCCCGTGGTCAACCTGCGGCAGGTGAACTACTGGTTGCCGGACGCCACCAGCGGCTGGGGCAAGCTCCTGTTCGCCTACGTGTGGGTGGCCGTGGTGGCGGGCTGGCTGGCCTGCGTCGGCATCGTGGCCGGCATCGGCCAGCTGATCAACCAGCGGGACTGAGGACCGGGCATGCAGGAGACCCCCCTGAGCCCGGCGACGGCGTTCGCGCAGTGGCTCGACCGGAGCACGGTCGTGTGGAACACGCCGGATTCCGGGCGATGCGCCCTCGAGTACACCCCCGATCCGGCCGCCGCGCGGGAGGTGCTCCCGCTCGGGCCGGTGCGCGGCGGGCTGCCGCGCCGGCTGCGGCTCCGATACCCGCATCTCGCGACCTTCCGGGCGTTCGAGGTGCCGGCGGACGATCTCGGCCGGCTCGGCGACGCTCTGCGGTCACCGCTGGTCGCCACCCGGCGGGACGACTCGGGCCGGCTGCTCGACACGACCGGGGTCCAGCTGCCCGGCGTGCTGGACGACCTGTTCGCCGCGGCCACCGCCGAACGGCTGGGCCCCACCTGGCACGAGGGCACACCCCGGCTGGCGGTCTGGGCGCCGACCGCCAGGTCGGTCACGCTGAAGCTCTACGCGAGTTCGTCGGGCACTGACGTGCGCTTGGTGCGGATGCGGCGCGACGACCGGACCGGGGTCTGGTCGGTGACCGGCAGGCCGGACTGGCGGGGGTGCTACTACACCTACCTGGTGACGGTCTACGCGCCGAGCATCCGTGCCGTGGTGACGAACGAGGTCACCGATCCCTACAGCCTTTCGCTTTCCGCGGACTCGGTGCGCAGCCAGCTCGTGGACCTGGCCGATCCGGCGCTGATGCCGCCCGGCTGGGCGACCCTGGGCAAGCCACCGGTCGTGCGGCCGGACCAGGCGTCGATCTACGAGCTGCACGTCCGCGACTTCTCCGCGTGTGACGCGACGGTCCCACCGCCCCTGCGCGGCACGTACTCCGCGTTCACCGTGCCCGACTCCGCGGGGATGCGGGCCCTGCGCGAACTCGCCGCCGACGGCCTCACCCACGTCCAGCTGATGCCGGTCTCCGACTTCGCCGCCACCCGCGAACGACGGACCGGTTCGCCGGTACCGCCGGTCGAGCTGACCACACTGCCGCCCGACTCCGAACGGCAGCAGGAATGGATCAGCGCCACCCAGGGCCGAGACGAGTACGACTGGGGCTACGACCCACTGCACTACACCGCGCCCGAGGGCTCCTACGCCACCGACCCCGACGGGCACGCCCGGATCAAGCAGCTCCGCGCGGCCGTCGCCGCACTGAACGAAGCCGGCCTTCGCGTCGTCATGGACGTCGTCTACAACCACACCCACGCCAGCGGGCAGGAGCCCGGCTCCGTCCTCGACCGAGTCGTGCCCGGCTACTACCAGCGCCTGCGGGAGGACGGCGCCGTCTGCACGGCGACAGGCTGCCTCGACACCGCGCCCGAGCACCAGATGATGGCCAAGCTCGTCACCGACTCCGTGCTCACCTGGGCCGAGCAGTACAAGATCGACGGCTTCCGGTTCGACCTCATGGGCTTCCACCCCAAGGCGGACATGCTGGCCCTGCGTGCCGAGCTGGACAAGCTGTCCTCGGTCGACGGCGCGGCCGTCCTGCTGTACGGAGAGGGGTGGGAGTTCGGCGAGGTCGCCGGCGATGCCCGGTTCGTGCAGGCCACTCAGCACAACATGGCCGGCACCGGGATCGGCACGTTCAACGATCGTCTCCGGGACGCGGTCCGGGGCGGCGGCCCCCTGGACGCCGACCCGCGCGCCCAAGGGTTCGGCTCAGGCCTGTTCACCGCGCCCAACGGAGCGGCGGTCAACGGCAGCCGAGCCGAGCAACGCGCCCGGCTCCTGCGGTACCAGGAGCTGATCAGCATCGGCCTGACCGGGAACCTGGTGAGCGACACGGCGGCCGACGCCGGATACAACGCCGAGCCCGGCGAGGCGATCACCTACGTCGACTGCCACGACAACCAGACCCTGTTCGACGCGCTGGCCCACCGGCTTCCCCAGGACACGACCCTCGCCGACCGGGTGCGCATGCAGGTCCTGTCCCTGGCCGTCGTGCTCCTCGGCCAGGGCGCTGCCTTCGTCCTCGCGGGCAGCGACCGGCTGCGGTCCAAGTCCCTGGACCGCAACTCCTACAACTCCGGCGGCTGGTTCAACCGTCTACTGTGGAACTGCGAGGACGGCAACGGTTTCGGCGCCGGCCTGCCGCCGGCAGCCGACAACCGTGCCTACTGGGACTACGCCCGGCCACTGCTGTCCGACCCGGCGCTGCGGCCGGACCGCACGGCGATCACCGCCGCGCACGAGCGCTTCCGGGAGTTCCTCCGCATCCGGCGGTCCTCGCCCGCCTTCGCCATCGGCACCGCCGCCGAGATCCGGCGCCGGATCACCTTCCCGGCCAGGGACATACCCGGCGTCATCACGATGCGGATCGACACGACCGAGCTCGACCCACGCTGGCGCGCGGTGATCGTCGTCTTCAACGCCACCCCCGCCTCCTCGTCACCGGCCATCGACGCACCCCCCGGTGCCCGGATCACCCTGCACCCGGTCATCGCCGGCTCGGTCGACCCCGTGATGCACCAGTCGGCCTTCGACTCCGTCACGAGAAGAGTGACCGTCCCCGCTCGAACCGCGGCGGTCTTCGTCCAGCTCTGACCGCGCGATGGACAGGCAAGCGCACGTTCGGAGAGCCCGACGAAAACAACGCGGCCGGGGACCGGCTTCGGCGTGACCGTGACCGGCCGGTACCCGAAGCAGCCGTAAGCCTGACCGGCGAACGACTCACCCGAAGTGGCTCACTCGCGAAGGATGGGCCGGACGGCGAAGGGCCGGTAGCCAACGAGGTCCGGCAGGTCGTGGTGGTCGAAGCGGCCGGCTCGCACGTGCCAGCGCACCAGGCGGGTCCGGCCGCCCCGCTCCTGCTGGAACACCACTGTCGACGGCGTCTCCCAGAACGGGGCGGCGGGGACCGCGGTGCTCAGGTCGCAGCCTTCGGGCAACGGGTGCTCCTGCGGTGCGTCCGTGCCGACGTCGAGCAACCAAGCCGAATGCGCCGGATAGTCGAACGCGAAAAGCACCTCACCACCGGGTGCGAGTTCGTACTGCCGATCGAGCGGGATCGCGATCCGGTCACCGGCCGGGGTGTGCAGGAACCCTCCCCCGGCGCCGCGTTCCAGGGCCGCACCGGAGAGCGGATCGATCTGCCGGACGTCGGGGCCCAGTGGCTCGGGCTCGGAGCCGGGCCGCCAGCGGTACGTGCGGCTGCCGGCGTGGGTACCTTCCGAGTAGTACAGCGCGCCGTCGAGAACCGCGATCGCCCGCCGGGTCAGCCCGTCCGACTCCGGCAGGCTCGCCACCTCGCCGGTCGTGACGTCCAGCAGGTGCGGCCGGTCCCACGACCGGCGCCCGACGTGGTGCTCGACACCGGCGAGGAACCGCCCGTCGGCACTGCGGACCGGACGGATCCCGAGATCGGCGGGCAACGGCTCGGCGGTGCCGTCCAGGCGCACCAGCGTGCCCGGGCCGCCCGAGGTGGTGACCGCGATGCCGGCGACGGTCTCGCAGGCGTGATAGCGGTACCGGTGGGGGACGTGGCCGAGCACGACCGGGCCGTCCGGGTGCCACACCACGACGTCGCCGTTGCCACCGACGACCCCGGCTCGCGGCGGCGCTCCCGCGAACGTCACCGGATTCGCCGCGCGGGGCGGCCGGACCACCGCGGCGGGCACCACGACCGGCTCCGGTACACGCCGCGGCAGCACTGCGATCCCACCCTCGACCTGCTGGACCAGCCCGGTAGCGGTGGCGTGGGCGAGCAAGGCGGGCAGGTCGCCCGGCGCGACCAGCAGCCGTTCGGCGAGGTCGCCGGACAGTGCAGGGCCGCCCCACGCGGCGACGCTGGCGAGGTCCGCGGCCGCCCACGTGAAGCGCGTCCGGTCGGCGGCCTGGCCGACCCGCGCGGCGAGCAGGTCGGGCAGGTCGAGACGCTCGGCCGCGCGCGGCTGAGGCTCGGCCAGCCGGTAGCCGTCCCCTTCGGACACGAGCACCCCGGCCGCGACCAGCAGCGCCACCGCGTCCCGCTGCGACTCGGGCCGCTCGACGCCCAGCTGCGCGCAGATCGCGGCGTCCGGCGGGTCACCCTGCAGGGATTCGTCGAGCCAGCCATCGGGGCGAGGTGGCCCGTACCCGGCGGCGCGCCACGCGACATCCATCACCGCGTAACCGAGCACCTCGTGCCATCCGGAGCCCGGCGCGGACATGGCCGGGCGGGTCCGCCGCACCCACCGGGGCAACCCCGGATCGGCGGACGGCCAGAACTGCATGAGCCAGACATCGCCCTCTTCGCCGTCGACGGCCGCACGGCGGGCCACCCGAGCCCGGAACAACCCCCGCCGGCCGAGCTCCAGACCCGCGTCGTCCTCCCCGCCGGTGAGGTAACCCAAGGCGATCCGGCCGCTGCGGCTGTGGAACGGCGTCTCGACGACGTCCTCCCACTCGTCGAGCACAAAGGACGGTGGCGCATCGTGCGCCTCGAGCCGCACCGCCTGGAACGGGTCGCCTGCGTGACCGTGCACCCAGCCGTCCCCGGCCGTCGCCACCGTCCCGGACAGCGCGTCGGTCGCGAACTCCGCGAGCAGCTCGTTCCCCAGCGGCTCCAGCCCTTCGGGGTCGTAGCGGTCGCGGACCACCAGCGTCCCGTACTCGGGCAGGTACTCGTCGTCTTCGTACGCCTCCAGCAACGCCACACCACGACCGTAACGGGAGGGACCGACAGGATCCGCCGGTTCAAGTCACGACGTGGAGAGGAGCCTGCCGATCCGTGCTGTTCACGCTCCGCCCGAGCGCGGCCGGCCGGCGGATCGATTCGGCGGTCGCGGTGGAACTCCAGGGGGTACCACGGTGACGAGTGGTCCGGGTCGTCTGCGGCCGGCTCAGAAGCCGTCGGCCAGGTAGTGGGCGTAGCTCACCGGCGGTGCGACGTCGACCGTCTTGTCCGCACAACCGTCGGCGCGGCTCAGCTGCCACTGCGTCAGGTAGAACACCACCTGCCCGGTGTCCCGGATCGCACGGGCGATGCCGTCCGCGGCCGCCGCGTCGTCGTAGTAGGCCTCGCCGATGATCCAGCCCTGGTGGTAGCCCTGGCCCGCCAGTTCGTCGTGGGCGTCGACGAACTGCTTGTACTCGTCGCCGTTCCAGTCGTCGCCGTACAGGTGCACGTCGAAGACGTTCGGGACGTCGCCGCCGTAGACGTCCGGGATCTGCCGCGCCCGGTCGGCGATCCAGACGGTCATCGAGAACCCGACGGTGTCGGCCTTGCCGTGTGCGGCGGTGTAGTCCTGCCACAGCCGCTTCGCGTAGTCGCGCAGCGTTGCCTGCCCGCTCATCGGCATGCCTTCGTTGAGCAGGTCCAGCTGGTAGGGCAGGCCGGCCGCGCGCACCACCGAGCGGACGTCCTCGACGATCGAGCGGTTCTCCTGGTACTGGGTCTCGTTCCACTGGGTCCAGCCGTGCGGGTCCGCCGCGCCGATCGGGAAGAAGCCGAGCTCGATCTCCTGGTAGCCGGTCGCCTTCACCGCGGCCAGCAGGTCGGCCAGGTTCTTGCGGTTCTTCGCCGACAGGTGACCGCCCGTCGAGTTCATCACCGTGCCCGAGTCGGGGCCGTGCTGGTGGAACAACGGGATCCGCAGGCGGCGCTGCCCCGCCGCGTACATCTGGCGCAGCTGCGCACCGATCGTCGCGGGTGCCTTGTCGTAGCTGTTGACGACGCCGTAGGGCTCGCGGTCGCACCCGCCCGGATCGTGGTCGATCTGGTAAAAGGCGTAGTTCGAGCCGCCGTGCCCGTCGAGGGCCTGCGCGGGGGCCGCCGTCAGCACCGAGCACAGCAGCAGCACAGCGGACAGCACCAGTCCGGAACGCGTCATGGCGCCAGCCTGGCGGCCGCCGCCGGTGACCACCAGGGTTTCGACGGTGCTCGAAACCCTCACTTCGGGCACAGCGGCCGGAACGGCAGGTCGGGCACGTAGTGCCCCCACTGCTCGGCCGTCAGCGGCGGCCCGGACAAGGCGCAGATCCGGGCGGCGACGTCGTCGGCTCCGATGGTCCACAGCCGGAGGGTGTGGTCGTCGCCGGTCGTGGCGATCTGCCGGGTGTCCGGGCTGAACGCCACCGAGCTCACCGGCCCGGAATGCCCGGTCAGCACGGCCAGCGCTTGCGGCCGGGTCCGGTCGGAGACGTCCCAGACGCGGGCCGTCGCGTCGTCCGAAGACGTCGCGAGCAGCCGCCCGTCCGGGCTGAACGTCACCAGGGAGATCGCGTCTGCCGGCCCGGTCAGCTCGGCCACCTGCACCGGCCGCGCCGGGTTCCGGACGTCCAGCAGGTGCACGGTGTGGTCCTCCGACGCGGTGGCGAGCGTCGTGCCGTCCGGGCTGAAGTCCACCGACGCCACGGCGTTGCTGTGGTCGGTCAGCCGGACCAGGAACCGCGGGCGGCGCGGATCCGACACGTCCCAGATCCGGCCCGAGTAGTCGTCGCTTCCGGTGGCCAGCAGGCGGCCGTCCGGGCTGAACGCCAGCCCGTTGACGGCGTTGGTGTGCCCGGTCAGGTCCGGCAGCCGCACCGGGTGCGCCGGATCGGCGACGTCCCACAGCACGACGTCGTGGTCCAGCCCGGTCAGCGCGAGCAGCCGGCCGTCGGGCCGGAACCGTGCCGTGTAGACGGTCGCGGCGTCGCCGAGCGACGCGACCGCCCGCGGCCGCGCGGGATCCGAGACGTCCCACAGCCGCGTGACCCGGTCCTCCCCGGCGACCACCAGCAGCGGCTCCTTCGGCGCGTAGGCCAGCGCCCACACCTTGCCCGGACCGTCCGCGATCGTCCCGAGCTCGCGGTGGTCGGCCAGCGCACGCAGGTGCACCTCGCCGTCCTCGGCGCCGAAGGCCAGCTGCGGGCGGTGCGGGTCGTAGACGGCCGTCACCGTGCCACCGCGGTTGGCGAAGGTCGGCGGCGGCAGGTGCCACAACCAGAGGCCGCCGAGGTCGTCGCCGGTCACGAGGGTGGCGCCGTCCGGGGCGAACGCCGCGATCCGCGCGGGAGCGGGCTGGGACAGCGAGGTCAGCGTCGTGGCGTCCGCGGTGTTCCACAGCCGGACCGTCTGGTCGTCGCTCGCGGTCGCGACGGTCCGCTGGTCCGGGCTGAAGGCGAGCCCCCGGACGGCGTTGGTGTGGCCGGTGAGCTGCCGCAGCATCGCCGGGTGACGTGGGTCGGTGACGGTGAACAGGTCGACCGTGCGGTCGTCGCTGCCCACGGCGGCCATGGTGCCGTCCGGGCTGAACGCCACGCTGCGGATCGTCGCCGTGTGCGTGTCGAACGCCGCGGCCGGGGCCGGCGACCCCGTGACGTCCCACAGGCGGGCGGTGAAGTCGTCGCCGCCGATCAGCAGCTCCGCCGAGGTCGGCGAGAACGCCACGGCCCGGACGGCCTTCCCCGTGGGCGGCAACGTGCCGGCGCGCACCGGCCGGGCGGGCTCGCGGATGTCCCACACGTCGACGCCGCCGTCCTCCCGGCCGGCCGCGAGGAGGGTGCCCGTGCGGTTCACGGCCAGCGCCGACGGCTGCCCCTGGCCCGGCACGGCGCCGAGGAGCGCGGGCCGGTCCGCGTCGGCGGTCGACCAGAGCCGGGTGGCGTCGGCCTCGTCGGCGGTCGCGAGCAAGCCGCGGCCGGGCGCCACGGCGAGTGCGGTCACGGTTTCCGCTCCGGCCCGCACCACCGCGTGCGGGACCGGGTCTCCCGAGCCGGACAGCTCGAAGAACCGGGTGGTGCCGTCGAGCCCGGCGGTGACGAAGCCGGTTCCACCGGTGAACGCGATGCCGGTGATGCTGCCCGGGTGGGCCTTGATGCGGGTGACGGAGGTCGAACCCGACGCGCCGAGCAGGCTCCCGCGGGCCTGCGGGGTGTCGGCGACGCGGTAGGCGGCGAGGCTCAGCTGGGTGGCCAGTTCCGGGTCGGTCAGCCGCAGTTGATTGGCCTCCGACGCGAGTTCGCGCGATACGGCGAGGTCCCGCTCGGTGTCCGCGGCCCGGCTCTTGCTCACGGCGACCGTCGCGGCGACGGCCACCAGCACGCTGAGCACCGCCAGGCCGGTGACCAGTGAGCGCAGCCGGCGGGTCTGCCGCCGTTCGCGCCGCGCCTCGGCTTCGGCCGCCTCCCGGCTCGTGGTCAGGAAGGCGCGCTCGGCCGTGCTGAGCCGGTCGTCGTGGTCGGCGGCCCAGTCCGCGGCCAGGGCCAGGCGCGGACCGCGGTAGAGCAGGCTGGGGTGCTGCTGCTCGGCCTCCCAGGCTTCGGTGGCTTCGCTGAGCCGGTGGTGCACCCGCAGTCCCTCGCGGTCCGCGGCGATCCACTCGCGCAGGCGGGGCCAGGCGTGCAGCAAAGCCTCGTGGGTGATGCTGACGACGTCCGCGTCCACGGTCAGCAGCCGCGCGGCCGTGAGCTCCTGCAACGCCGTCTTGGCCTGATCGGGCAGCTGGCGCAGCAGCAGCTCGCGGCGCACCGGCCGGCGGGTGTCCTGTTCGTGCACGCCCGGCCGCACCAGGCGGAGCAGCAGTCGCCGCGCCGCGTCCTGTTCCGCGGGATCCAGCGAGCCGAACGCCTCCTCGGCCGTCGAGGTGACCGCACCGGCGATGCCGCCGGCCCGCCGGTACCCGGCCACGGTCAGCGTCGAACCTTCGCGCTCCTGCCAGGTCGCGAGCATCGCGTGCGACAGCAGCGGCAGGGCGCCCGCCGCGCTGTCGCCGACGTCGGCCAGCAGGACCTCGACGAGCCCGGGCTCGAGGGTCAGACCAGCGGCGTCCGCCGGGCCGACGATCGCCGCCTCCAGCTGCGCGTGGGTCATCGGGCCGACGGTGACCTGGTGGTGCCGCAGGGCCTCCACCAGCTGCGGGTAGGCCAGGCAGCGGTCGTAGAAGTCGGCGCGCAGGCTGAGGACGACCAGCCCCTCGCCGCTCGCCGCCAAGCCGGCGAGCGACTCGACGAACAACCGTCGTCCGGATTCGTCCTCGCACAGGGTGAACAGCTCCTCGAACTGGTCGACGACCAGCACGCGGGGGCCGTCCCCCGGCGAAGAACGGCGCCACTCGGCCATCGGGTTCGCCGTCGGCGTCATCGTCACGACCGGCCGCCCGGCCACCCCGGGCAGGCCGCCCGCGGCCAGGACCGGCTGGAGCCCGGCGCGGACCAGCGACGACTTCCCGACCCCCGACGGCCCGACGACCACGACGGGCCGCCGGCCGGCCAGCGCCTCCGCCGCCGCGTCGAGCAGGTCGGCCGTCGTCTCCTCGCGGCCGAAGAACCACCCGGCGTCGGCCGCGCCGTAGGGCTCGAGCCCCCGGTACGGGCAGACCGGCCGGTGCTCGGCGGCGATCAGCTCGACCAGCCGGCCCCCGGCCCCGAGCGCCTCGTCGAGCCTTGCCGCCAGCTCCACCGACGCACGCTTGGCGCCGGTCTCGAGCTTGCTGAGGTAGCCCTTGCTGTAGTGCGTCCGCTCGGACAGGCCGGCGAGCGAGGTACCCCGCTCGGTCCTGAGCCGACGGAGCTCGGCTCCGAACGACGGAGCTGCGTCCATGCCTTTTCCCTGGTCGGACGAGGTTTCCCGACGTCGCCGGCGAAGAGGCAACAGCCGAGCTCTTCTCCGCCGGTCCCGTAGCCGTCCATGATCGAACGCGCCGCCGCCCAGGCTATCGGACCGGCCATCCCACCCTCCCCGGAAAGGTGCACCCTGCCATGCCGCTTCGCATCCGCTTCTCGACGGCGGACCTGACCCGGCTCACCTTCGCCACCCGGCCCGACCCGCTGTGGGAGCTCCTGCTCAGCCTGCACGCCCTGCAGGCCCACGCCACGGACACACGCCTGGACCGCTGGCGCGCCGGCGTGACGCTCGACAGCGCGACACGGTCGCTGCTGCGCCTGGCACCTCCGCGCGGCTACTCCCCCGACTTCCTCACCCCGGGCGAAGCGTCGACAGGCCTCGCCGCCGGCCTCGACGCGGTGCTCCGCACGCCGGCGCGGCGGATCGCGGCGGAGCTGGCGCTGCTCACCCACCGTCCGGCACCCCCGCGGTGGGGCGCCCGGCTGGCGTGCGGTGACCGGCGCGAGCTGGCAGACCTCGGGCGCGGCCTGGCCGAGTACCACCGGCGCACGCTGAACCCGCACTGGGCCCGGATCGAGAAGGTCGTCGACGACGAGCTCAGCGCCCGCACCCGGGTCCTCGCCGCCCAGGGCGCCGACACGATGCTGAACTCGCTGCACCCCGCGCTCACCTGGCGCGACCGGGTCCTCGAAGTCGACGGCGACCACGTCACCGGTGAGCTGGAGCTGGGCGGCCGGGGACTGCGGCTCGTGCCGGCGTACTTCTGCCGCCAGGCCCCGACGCTCCTGGCCGATCCGGGCCTCCCGCCCGTTCTCGTCTACCCGGCCGAAGCCCGGCCGCCGGAAACCGCCACGCCTTCCGGGGCGCCGGGCGACCCGGCCGCGCTGGCGAACCTGCTGGGCGCCACCCGGGCCACGGCCCTGCGCGTGCTCGCCGAGGGCTGCACGACGACCGAGCTGGGGCACCGGGCCGGCATCACCACCTCGGCGGCGAGCTACCACGCCTCGATCCTCCGGTCATCCGGGCTGGTCACCACCGAGCGGAACGGAACGGCCGTCATCCACCAGCTGACGGTGCTCGGTGCCGATCTCCTCGGCGGTCGCGAGGCCCGGGTGTGACGGGCGCGCCGGCGGACCGGGCGTGGGGCTCCTCCCCCCAGTACTGAAGCCCCACGCCCCGGCTGCCCCGATCACTGGCACCCGGTCGGCCCCGGACCCTCCCTGGTCACCTCCCGAGACTGCGGGAGGAGGCCACCCCGCCACAAGCCTTTCGATCCTGGTCCAACCACCCGCGACGGCGGAGTGCCGCCGGTGCGGCACCGCAGCACGTTCTCGAAGTCGTCGCTGCAGGTCGCCGCCGGCGCGCTCGCCGGGGATGTGGCGGGCGAGGGCACCCGGCTGTGGTCCCGGCCGGCGGAGACGGCAGGCGGTGCACCACCGCGTCCTCCGCCGTCCCCGGGAGCCCTCTTCGGCACCCGTCGCCTGCCTCGCAGGGTGTTCTCGGCTCCGCTGAGCGGCCGCGGGTGGGTGCCGGCGCGGGTTCGACGGCGATGGGGGCCTTCCCGGTGGGAGGGCCCCCATCGCCGCTGCGGCCCTACGCCCCCGCGAGGTTGGCGCGGAGCGGGGTGGACCACTTCTGCTGCGGCCCGCCGTTGGCGGTCCAGATCTGCAGGGCGTTGCCGTTGGCGGTGCTGCCGAACTGGTCGTCGAGGACGGTGCCGGTGCCCACGTTGACCAGGTACCCGTCCGGCTGGACGTCCCACTGCTGGGTCGACGAGCCCGAGCACGGGTTCTTGATCACCCCGCTGCCCGGACCGGTGGCGCCCGTGTCCAGGCACTTGCCCTGCGCCTGGAACGTGCCGTCCCCGTTGGTGTTGAAGAACTGCGGGGCCGTCCGGTCGCAGTCCCACAGGTGCACCGTCGCGTTGTCCGCCACGTCGCTGTCGACGCACTTGCCGCCGATCCCGACGAGCTGGCCGCGCACCTGCGTCTGGGCGGCCAGGTGCCACTGCTGCATCGCGCTGCCGGAGCAGGTGTCGACCACCACGCCGGCGTGGAGGTCACCGGAGAGCGCGGCGAGGCAGAGGCCGGACACCGGGTTCACGATCGCGCCGCCCGGCTGGGCCACCCACTGCTGGGTCGAAGCGCCGGAGCACGGCAGCTGCGGGACACCGATACCCGGCGCGTCGGCGCCGGTCTGCGGGTTGCCGCCGCTGTCGAGGCACTTCCCGTCGACGCGCAGGGTGCCGTCGCCGACGGAAACCCACTGCTGGGCCGGCGAACGGTTGCAGTCGTACAGGAAGACCGAGTTCTGCGTCGGGTCGTTGTCCGGCACGTCGAGGCACCGCCCGCCCGGGCCGGTCACCTCCCCCACCAGGCCGTGCTGGGCCGGCAGCTGCCAACCCTGCGTCGACCCGCTGCCGGCGGTGCAGTCCTTCAGCGAGAGGCTCGCCCGCGGGGACGGGCCCGACGCGGTCAAGCACAGTCCCGACGCCGCGCCGATGAGCGAGCCGTCGTCCCGGGCGACCCACTGCTGGGCGAGCGAGCCGTCGCAGGCTCGCAGCCCGACGGGGGTGCCGCCGGTGGTGCCGCCGCTCGCGTCGACGCACCGGCCGGCGACCGCGAGCGTGCCGTCCCCGGCGCGGGTGAACGTCTGGGCCGGGCTGCCGTTGCAGGTGTAGGTCCAGAGCGTCAGCGCGGTGATGTCGTAGTTCTGCAGGTCGAGGCAGCTGCCACCGCCGCTGGTGACCGCACCGGAGGCCACCGGCTCGTTCCGCTTGATGCGGATGTCGCGGAACTTCACCGGATCCCCGGCGCCGCTGTTGCTGACGCCGATGTAGGTGTTGGCGGCCAGCGCCGACGGCGAAGCCGTGGTGAACCCGTTGATCCGGGTGCCGTTGAGCGACACCAGGACGGTGTTCCACGAGACGGTGATCTCGAAGGTGTTCCACTGCCCCAGCGGTTTCACCGCGCCGGTGCCGCCCGGCGCCTGGCCGTTGACGGCTCCGGTGCCCTGCGCCCCGGTGCCGTTCGGGGCGATCCGGACGGCGATGCTGCCCGGCGCTGCCGAGTCGCTTCCCGGGTTCGCGAAGCCCACCAAGACGTTCGACAGGGCGCTCGCGGTGTCGGTCTTCCAGTCCAGCTTCAGCGTGTAGTCGTTTTCCAGGCTGTGCTGCGAATACCAGGTGACGTCGCTGTTTCCGGTACCGGTCTGCAGCACGCAGCCCTGTGCGGTCGCCTTCGTCCCGGTGGACTGCCATCCGTCCAGGCCGGACTCGGCACGGCCGTCGAACGCCGCGGTGTAGCCCGCCCCACCGCTCGGCACCGCGCAGTCGGTCGTGTTCGCCGCGACCTGCGAGCCGCCGGTGAAGTAGCCCCACGCATCGAGCGCGACCGCGGCCGGGCCGTGCTCGGCGCGCACGTCGACCTTGCCGCTCGCGCCGAGGCCCGGCAGGAGCGTGGTCGCGGCCGGCTCGCCCTGCTTGGCCGCGAACGAAGTCACCGGGCTGAACGCCGATTCCTCCGGGTAAGCCGAAAGCTCGGTGTCGACGTTGTCGTCCCGCGCCGTGGCGGTCAGTACCGCGCCGGTCGCGTCGGCCGGGATGCCCGCCTGCCCGGCCACCACGAAACCGGCCGACTCGCCATCGCCCAGCGGCGTGCTCCGGCCACCGGTTCCGGTGGCGGTGTCCGCGACCCGGACCGGCTGCGGCAGCGGCACGTAGCGCGCGCCCGCACCCGACGCGAACGCCCCGAGGACGTCCACGACCACCTGGGTCTGCCCGGCGTTCTGGTCCTTCAGGTGGATCGCGCCGTCCTGGCCGACCGGCACGATCGCCGAGGCGCTGCGGCGCTTGGCCGTGTGCGCGGTGATCAGCGTGGTCCCCGAGGCGGTCTGCCCGTAGGCGTCGATCGCCTGCTGCTGGGTCGACTGCAGCGTGGTGACGTTCACCGCCACCGCCGTCGCGTTCGAGGGGACGCCGTTCACGCCACGCACGGGAAGCGCGTAGACGTCGCCGCCCTTCAGTGCCCCGGTCTTCGGCGAGCCGCCCAGGCCGCGGGTGTCGAGGACCCGGGCCGGCGACGCGAGCGGGACGTACGTCGAGCCGCCGGACGGGCTGAAGTACCCGCGCAGGTCCAGCGCGGTCCACACCCAGCCGCCACCGGTGCGGATCCGCACCCCGTGGTCCGGCCCGAGCGTGACGATCATGTTCACGGAGGTGAAGTTGCCGTCGCCGCCGACGGAGACCGGCACGGCCGTGGCCCGGCTGCCGGAGGACGCCGGGTCGGTCGGGAAGACGTCGACCTCGCTCGGCACGTCGACGCCGTTGTTCTGGTCCGGCGCGCTGCGCGCGGTGACGGTGACCTCGACCGCGGTAGCGTCCGCCGGCACGCCGGCGTCGGTGAAGGTCGTCGACGTCGTGGTGTTCGGTGCCTGGAAGTGCCCGTCGACGCGCACTGTCGGGTCGAGCGGGGTGTAGCCCGAGCCCACGGTCGCGGGCGGGGTGCTGGGCAAGCCGAGGTAAAGGCCACCGTGGCCCCACACGTTGTCGGACTTGGCCGGATTGGCCCGCGCGAACAGCTCGTTCTGCAGCCGCACCGCGTCCAGCGCCGGGAACTGCGACTTCAGCAGCGCCGCGGCGCCGGCGACGTGGGCCGCGGCGGCCGAGGTGCCGCCGAAGGCGCCGTTGCCCCACTGCGACGTCGAGACGTTGTCGTAGCCGGTGAGGTCCGGCTTCATCCGGCCGTCGATGGTCGGGCCCTGGCCGCTGAACGGCTCCACGGAGCCCGAATTCGCCGCGGAAGCGCCCACCGCCGTCGCGTACGGCGAGGTCGCCGGCTCGGTCACGCTCCCGGCGGCGCTGTGGAAGTTCAGGCTGTTGGACGTCCCGTTGACGAACAGGTCCAGCCGGTCGGTCTGCTGCGCGTTGACGTTCTTGATGTAGACGTAGTACGACTGCGCGGCGGTCGAGCTCGGGTTGCTCACGGTCGCCTCGACCGTCGGTTCGGCACCGCCGCCGACGTTCGCCTGGCCGTTGCTCGCGAACACCACTCCGGGATCGGTGGCGGACTTCGGCGGGGTGGGGCTGGTGGACACGTAGAGGTCGAACTCCTGGGTCGTCTTCGGCCAGGCGTCCCAGCGCAGGCCGACGGTCGCGGTGCCGCCGGCGTTGAGCGTGAAGCCGTTGGCTTCGTTGCTCTGCCCGGCGTAGGTGACGAACCCGTCGGCTGCGGTGGTCGCGGTGCCGGTGTAGTGCTCCAGCGCGAGGTTCCCGGCGGCGACCGACCACAGGATGCCCGCCTGGCCCAGCGAGCGCACGACGTCGGCCGGGCTGCCCGCGACGCCGGTGCCGTCACCCCGGCCGGAGGTGAGGAAGCCGAGCGCGGCGGTGATGACCTGCACGCCCTGCTGCTGCAGCCAGGTCGCCGCCGGGCCGAACTCCATCGACGTGCCCGCGCAGGCGAGGTAGAGCGTCGCGTTCGGCGCCATCGCGTGCACGATCTCGGCGATCGAGGTGCCGTGCGTGGTGCTCTGCCCGCCGTCGGCGCAGGTGCCGAGGTTGGTCGCCACCTGGCCCGGCAGCGCGCCCACGGCCTGGGAATCGGCGAGCCCGCCGTAGCCGGGGTCGATGATGCCGATCTTGACGCCGTCGCCCTGCTTGCCGTTGGCCGCCTTCCACGCGTTCGCCCCGGAGGCGGCGAGGCCCTCGGAATCGATGGTCCCCATGGGGATCGCGCGGTCGGGGTGCCGGACGTCGGTGACCCCCGGCTGCTGCGCCAGCGCGGCGACCTTGTCCGCGGGCAGGGTGATCTCGGCACGATCCGCCCGCGACGCGACGACCTTGCCGCCCGCTTTCGTGGCTGCGCTCGTCAAGGCGGCCTGCTGACCGTCCACGTAGAGCACCACGTCACCGGACTCGGTCTTCGGGATGACCTGGTGCGGCGCCGGGCTGGTGAGGCCGGGCGCCACCGGCGCCGGCGGCGGTGCCGCGGCCTGGGCCGGGACGGTCAAGCCCGCCGTCCCCATCGCGATCGCGGCGGCGGCCACCGCCGCGCGTCTGAGCATTTTCATGCGCTTTCCATTCCACTCGGTGCGCTCATGTCCACTATGGACAGAAGAGATCGCGGTACTCGGTTGCCTGCGAGGTGTTCTCGATGAGATCCGATCGGCAGCCGCCGCGGTCCGTCCGCTCGAGGATGTCGATCGCGATCGGCTTGCCCTTGGGGTTGCCGGGTCCGTAGATGGGGACGACCACGTAGTAGAGGTTGTCCGACTTGAGGTCCGTGGCCACCAGGCTCTCGAAGTCACGCATCACCGGGGTGTTCGCCCGCGCGTACATGGTCACGACGTTGTCCGGGTTCTGGGTTCCGCCGAACTGGTTGCCCAGCAGGTGACCGCGGTGGTAGATCCAGCCGTTGGGACCCCGGTTGTCGGCCGGCCAACCGGGCGGTGTCCACCCTCCCCAGCTCTTGCGCGTCGCGGCCTTCGTCTTGGCCGTGCAGAGGTGGGCGAAGGCGCCGGTGGCCCGGGACGCCGCGTCGAGGGGCCCGTTCTTCTCGATCTGGTCGCAGTCCTCGTCGTCCTTGTTGGCGTTCATGCTGATCCCGATCTGCGCCTGGAACGCCGCCATCTCCTCCATCGTCGCCTGCAGCAGCGCCGGGTCGATGGTCACGGTGGTGGCGCCCTGGGTCATGCCGGGGCCCGGGTTGGTGACCTTCGTCTGCGGAGTGCTCGCGTCGGTGGTGCTCGGCCGGGTCAAGGTCGCCGTGGCACCCGCGAGGAGCCGCGGCAGGTGCCGGAGGATGTTCTCCAGCCACAGCGGCGGAGGAGGCGGCGGCACGGGCGGAGCCGGCGGCCCCGGCGGGCCGGTCGGCGGCAGGTCACCGCCACCGCCGTCCCCGCCACCACCCGGCTTGGGCTGGTAGCAGCCGCGGATGACCACCCGGCACCCACCGGGAGTCTCGTCGCCACGGGGATTGCGCAACGCCCGGCCGATGCCGCCGCTCACGAACCCGGTGGTGACCCCGCCGGGCACGATGACCACGCCGCCCAGGCCTTCGATGATCTCGGCGGCGGCTACGCAGCCGACGAAGTCGATCGCGCCCGCCCCGGCCAGTGCTTCGCCGCCCAGGGGATCCGCCGCGGTGCCGATCCCACCGGCGACCGCCGCCACTCCCCTGCCCTCGATGCCGCACTCCTCCACGACCTCCGGGCCGACGAAGTGGCCGCTGGGGTCGTTGTCCGTGACCGGGTTCGCGTTGCCGTAGGCGTACTTGTTGCTCGCCCACGACGGGCTCGGCGGAACGTCGACACTGTCGCGGCTGGCGAACCGCCCCGTCGCCGGGGTGTACCAGCGCGCGGCCATGTCGACCTGCCCGGTGTCCGGGTCGGTGTAGCTGCCCTGGAACCCGAGCGACGACGCCTCGCCGTTGGACGAAGTGACTGTGCCGAACGGGTCGTAGGTCTTCTGGCTGTCGGCGATCCCGCCCAGGTACCGGCCGACGACGTCGCCGTGCTGGTTCTGGAACAGCGTCCGTCCCGGCAGGGAACTGCCGGATGCCTTGTCGGACAACGGAGCTCCGCCCGGCAGGCGCTCGATCACGCGGCCGTCGGCCGAAACCTGGTTGTTCGTCAGGCCGTCGTAGCCGATGTCACTGCCGTTGCGCGTCGACGCCCGGTCGAGGCTGTCGTAGCCGTACTGCGCCTGCCCGTGCGTGACCTGCCGGTCGAACGCGTCGAACCCCGACTGGGTGCTCCGGCCGTTCTGGGTGAACGACGCCTGCGTGCCACGGGCCGTGTAGGTGTACGTCGCGCCGCCGCCGGAGGTCAGCTGGTTGCGCTCGTCGTAGCTGAACGTCTGACCGCCCGCGCTCGTGCGGTTGCCCGCGTCGTCCCAGCCGTAGGTCGTCGTGACGTTGTTCGGATCCGTCCACGAGCTCAGCCGTCCGGCGCCGTCGTACCCGTAGCCGTTGGTCGCCGACGTGCCCGTTCCCAGGTCCGTCTTGGTCGTGACGTTGTCGTCGAGGTCGTAGCCGTAGGTCACGCCGAGTTTCGTCACCGGCGGCACGCCGGCTTCGGGGACCTGCGTGAGCTGGTCCGACGCGACCCGGTCGAGGCTGTCGTACCCGATCGTGCGAGCGGTGGTCTTGCTGGTCTGGTTGTCGGTGACCGACGCGAGCCGCCCGGCGGGGTCGTAGCCGTAGCTCATCGTCCGGTTGGTGACCGGGTCGACGGTGCTCGCGAGCCGTCCGGCCGGGTCGTAGCCGAAGGTGGCGGCGCCGGCGGCGTCCGTCCGTCCGGTGAGCCGGTTGTCGCCGTCGTAGGCGTAGGTGCCCGCGGTGACCGGGCCGGTGGAGCTGAGCATGTTGCCGCGGTCGTCGTAGTGGTACGTCGTGGTACCCGCCGGACCGGTCTGGGAGGCGATGTTGCCGTCCAGGTCGTACCCGAGCTTGCGGTCCGAAGTGGACGCTTCGGCCCCGGCGCCGGTCTCGAGTGCGAGCCTCCCTTGCGCGTCGAACGTCCTGGTGCGGACGATCCCGCCGGGCTCGGTCTGCCGGACGGCCTGCCCCGCCGCGTCGTAGCTCGTCGTCCAGGTGCGGTCGGCGGCGTTCGGGTAGGCGGCGGTGGCCGGCTCGATCGTCGACTCGTGCAGGCCCCACGGGGTGCTGGTGTAGTCGGTGGCGTGCCCGTTGCCGTCGACCGCGTGCGAGCGGTTGCCCAGCGCGTCGTAGCCGGTCGACGTCGTGATCGAGTGCGCCGAGTCGACCTTCTCCACCTGGCTGACCGGCCGGTCGAGCGCGTCGTAGCCGACCGTGGTCAGCCTGCCCTCCGGGCTCAGCGTCGAGATGGCGTTGCCGTTGGCGTCGTAGCCGATCGTGGTCGTGCGCACCGTCTTCCCGGCCGAGGCCTGGCTGACCGTGGTCGCGCGGCCGAGCAGGTCGAACCCGGTCGACGTGGTGAGCCCGCTCGGCGCGGTGACCGACGTCCGCCGTCCGGCGTTGTCGTAGCCGTAGCCGGTGACCCGGCCGGTCGGATCGGTCACCAGCGACGGGGAACCGGCCGCGTCGTAGGACGTGATCGTCTTCTCCCCCATCGGCGTGGTGACCGAGGTGGCGTTGCCGGCGTCGTCGTAGGCGGTGGTCGTCGTGTAGTACGCGGTCGTGCCGGACGAGCGGTCGACCCGGGTCGCGGTGATCGGCCGGCCCAGCTGGTCGTAGGTGAACTGCTGCCGCGCCCCGGACGGCTTGGTGACGCTGGTCTGCTCGCCCATCCGGTCGTAGCCGAAGCTGGTGACGCTCGGCGTGTCCCCGACCTGTGGGGTGGTGATCGTGCTGACCCGGTTGTACGGGTCGTACGTCTGGACCGTCTTGCGCCCCAGCGGGTCCGTCTGGCTGGTCACGTTGCCCGCCAAGTCGTAGGCCGTCGTGGTGGTCGCGGTGATCGGCGACGACGAATCCGGCGGCGAGTAGGCGGGCAGCGTCCCCGAGACCGCGCGCCCCATCACGTCCCGGCCGGTGAGGGTGACCCCGCCCGCCGCGTCCTTCGCCTGTGTGACTTCGCCGAAGGCGTTGCGCCCCAGCGTTTCCTTGCCCTGGACGCTCGCGGTCCGCTGTCCCGCCTGCCACACGTCGGCGGCCGGGTGCGTGGTGGTGACCAGCGCGCCGGTGCCGTCGTAGGTGTAGGTGGTCGCGAGGCCGCGCCGGTCGGTGACCGTCGTCGGCAGGCCGCGCTCGTCGCGGAGGTAGCCGACCGTGTAGGCCGCGGTGGCGCTCAGCTGGTCGGTTTCCTGGCCGACCCGGCCGGCCGGGTCGTAGCTGTAGGACGTCGTTTCGACCCGGTCCGGGTCGGCGGTGCCGCCGGTCCGGACGGTCAGCGGGTTGCCGTCGAGGTCACGGGTGTAGGTGGTGGTGCGCTTGAGGGTCGCCGGGTCGAAGGTGGTCGTGACCGGCAGCCCGGCGTTGTCGTAGGTGGTCGCCGTGGTGACGCCGCCCGCGGTGACCTCCGTGCCGACGTGCCCGGCGGCGTCGTAGGTGAGCTGGTCGGTGACGATGTCCCGGGTGGTGCCGTCCGGACCCCGGTAGTTCTTGGCGACCGTGCTCGCCCGCAGCCCGTCGCTCCAGTAGGTGTAGGCGGTGGTGCGGCCCATCGCGTCGGTGTCGAACTGGAGCCGTCCCGCCGGGGTGTACGAGCGGGTTTCGACGCCCATCGACGTCTGGTCCGGGTCCTGCGCGTCGACGCCGGTGCCGCTGACCGCGGTGTTGCGCAGCCGGCCCAGCTCGTCGTTCGTGCGGGTCCAGACGAATCCGCGGACGTCGGTGGTGTACGTCGACAGCGCGTCGGCGGAGTAGCTGTACTTCTCCACCCCGGAGTCCGGGTGGGTGGTCTGCAGTGGACGGTCGTGCGCGTCGTAGGTGCTGGTCGTGACGCGAGGCTGGTCGCCGCCCTGACTCTGCGGCAGCGTGTCCGACTCGGTGACGCCGGTGATGTTGCCGTCGCCGTCGTAGCTGTAGCTGGTCACCTTGGCGTGGACCGCACCGGTGATCGGGTTCGTCACCTGCGGGCCGGTCGCCGTGGCCACCTGGGAGCGCGGTGTGTAGGTGTAGCTGGTGACGCCGAAGGCGACACCGCCGCCGTTGAGCGTCGTCGTGGTGAGCACGCGGCCGAGCGCGTCGTAGGTGTGCTGCGTGCGCAGGCCTGCCGGGTCGTCGGTCTCGGCCAGGTCGCCGTTGCGGTAGTACTGGTAGGTGGTCACCTGGCCGCGTGCGCCGGTGCTCTTGATCGGCAGCCCGGCGGGCACCTTGCCGCCGTCGACGGAGGCCGGTGAACCGTCGGAGTACACGATCGACGTGGCCGGGCGCTGGGTCTGCCCGTTCGGGACCGGCGAGGTGGTCCCGGTGGGCCGTCCGGCGCTGTCGTAGGAGTACGTCGTCCGGTACGTCGTGTCGGACGGCCCGGACGAGCGCGCGTCCGAAGACGTGGCGAGCTTGTTCCCGCGCGGGTCGAGCGGGTTCGACGGCGTGAGGTAGGTGGAGTAGCTGGTGTTGCAGGAACCCGCGGCCCGGCAGGACTTCCGGCTCAGCACGTTCCCGCGGTCGTCGGTGGTCTGCTCGAACCGGTCGCCGTCCTCGTCCACGGTCGCCGACAGGAAGCCCGAGGTGTTGTACTCGTAGCTGCGGGTGGCGCCGTTGTGGGTGCTCTTCATGATCCGGCCGGCCGCCGCGGCGTCGAAGGTGTACGTCCAGTCGCCGTAGCCCGCCGGGCCGTGCACCACCGCTGTGCGGACCGGGTTGATCCACCGGAGGTAACCCAGCGAGTTGTCCTGCGTCTCGTCGACGGTCGTCGGGTCCATCGTCCACTTGAGACCCCGGTGGTCGACGAGGGTGGCCACCCGGTCGGTGAGGTCGTCGTAGGTGAGCGTGGCGTAGCCGCGGTTGTCCTGCGGCAGCTTGACCGAGGTCAGCTCACTCGCGGCCTTGGCCGCGGCGAAGTGGTCGGCCACCGCGAGCGCGCCGAGGGTGCGCCGGTAGATCGCGGCCTCGTCGATGCTCCCGCCGTTGAGGTAGAAGTCACCGTCGTTCGTCGCGGGGTACCCCTTGGCGTACCCGGCGCCGAGCACGGCCGAGTGCATCTGCTTCTGGTCGATCAGCCCGTCGACCGAGCCGACGGCGACACCGTCGAGGTACAGCGTCTGCGAACCGATGGCCGCCGAGAGCGCCGCGTGGTGCCACGCGCCGTCGTTCACCGTGGCGTGGCTGACGACCTGCGTCGGCCCGCTACCCGGCTGCGTCGGGAACCCGCCGTAGAGCAGGCCGTCGGTGCCGACGTAGAGCACCGGCGTCGCCGTGCCCGCGCCCGCGCCCGGCGCGAAGTCCTTGTCCTGCAGGGCGAAGAGCGTGCCGCTGCCGGTCGTCTTGAACCACATCTCGACGGAGGGCGACATCGTCTCCGTCGTCAGCCCCTGGGGCAGGACGACGTAACCGTTGCCGGCGAAGGTGGCGGCACCGTCCGAGGTCCCGGCCAGCGGTCCGGGCGCCGAGTCGGTGAGCACACCGTGCGCGGTCGCGTTCTCGCCGCCCGGGTGCAGCGCCACCGCGCTGGCCAAGGTGGTCGTCGCGTCCGGCTGCTCGTCGAACCGGTAGTAGGCCTGTGGCTTGTCGTCGGAAACCGAGCTGCGGTAGTGCGATCCCGGGGTGTAGCCGTAGGTCGTGCAGTTCGGCGCGGCGCCGGGGGCGCAGGCACTGGTCAGCTGGTCGCCGTTGTACGTGTAGGTCCAGGTCGGCGCCGGGGCGCCGACCGACGGCGCCGGCTCGGCCACCGAGGTGACGTGGTTGCCGCTCCAGGTCAGGCTCAGCGTGCGGTCGGTGGGGCCGTTCGCGATCGCGTTGGTGATCGTGTCGATCTGGTCGGTGCCGGTGGCGTAGTGCAGGTTCTGCCGCAGCCCGGCCGGGTCGATGATCGCGCTGAGCCGCAACGAGGCGTCGAAGAGCCATTCTCCGCCGGACGCGTCGCGCAGCGTGAAGGAGGCCGATCCGCTGTTCTTGTGGTCCAGTACGGTGCTGTCGCCCATCGGCGAGGTGTAGGAGTCGTCCGGGTTGTGGCCGAACCGCAGCTGGCGGCCGTCGGGATAGGTGAGCACGACGTTGCCGGAGCCGTCGCCGTCGGCGGCCAGCTTCATGTCCAGCCGGGACGCCCAGCCGAGCCCGAACGCGGTGTCGCGGCGCGGGTCGAGGCTGTTGTAGGTGCGGTCGATGCCCAGCGCCGGGCCGACGGCCTTGACCGCGGAGTCGGTGTTCGCGAGCGAGTAGTTGCCGATCTGCGGATCGAGGCCGGGCCCTTCGACCGTGCCGGGACTGCCCGCCAGGTGCGAAGTGATTTCGGGCTGTGCGACGCGCGTGGTGAACCGCAGGCTGCTCGGCGAGTTCGCGACGACGACGCAACCCGCCTGGTTCGGGTCGTAGGCCGGCCCGACCCAGCACGGCGTCTGCTTGGCGGTGTCGTCGACCAGGACACCCCAGTAGTACGTCCGGCCCCAGTAGAGCGAGTCCGCGGCCGGGGACCAGGACGGCCCGCCCCAGCCCGATTCCCGGCAGTCCTGGGTGAACGCCGAGTCGCTGCAGAGCCGGAACTTGTACGTCAGCCCCTTGGCGGGCCAGTTGTCCGGGTCGACGCCTTGCGCGTACAGCGTCGGCGTGAGCGTTTCGACGACCTCACCGACGGCCGGCTGCTGGTAGTTGCTGGTGGGCGCGACGTCGTCGACGTTGAGGTCGAGTACCGCGTTGGGCACGCCGTCCGCGCTCGCGAAGTCGTGCCCCGCGGGGTCCCACATGGACAGGACGACGTGGTACTTGCCGGGCGGCAGCGGGCCGATCGGCACCTGGGACAGCGTGGTCACGCCCCCGGGGCCGACCGCCGGCAGCGCGGTGCCCTGGTAGAGGGTGTTGGTCTCCTGGATCCAGTAGCCGAAGTGGTAGCCGCCGTTCCAGGTGGTCGCGCCGCGGTTGGTGACCTGGACGGTCATCCAGCCCGCGGTGGTGTTCGTCGGCTGCAGCACGTCCGTGACCTGGTAGCTGGCCCCGTCGGGGGCGTAGCGGACGTCGAGGTACGGAACCTGGGTGCCGCCGTTGTCCGCCGATTCGAACAGGATCCCGTTCGCCGCGGCCTCGTTGGCGGCCCGGACGCTCACGCCGTTGCCCATCGCCGCGCCGTGCGACCAGTCGGTCAGCACGTTCGGATCGAGCGGGACGCCGACCCAGGACGGGCTCGTGGTGGAGGCGACCGGCCCGGACTGACCCAGCAGCCTGCCCACCGCCGGGCCGGGCCACGCCGGGCTCCCGCTCCACGGCTGGGTCACTTCGAACGCGCTGAGCTGCAGGCCGCCCGCGTTGGTCGCGTCGACCGCCTTGAGGTCGAGCGTGCCGCCGACGATGAAGTCGTTGCGCAGCTGGTTGAGCGCGCTGCCGAGGTGGAGGTAGCTGCGGTTGAGCGCGCCGGACGCGTGCCCGGCGGCGAGCAGCTGGTTGTTGCGTGCGCCGTTGTCGGAGCGGACGTAGGTGTCGTCGCCGTCCGCGTTGAACTGGCCCATGGAGGGGTCGACCGTCACGGGGAACACGCGGGCCGGGTCGTGCAGCCACACCGGATCGATGTCCAGGCTCAGCTTCCAGCTGCCGGGACCGACCTGCTTCAGTCCGTAGTGGACGGCCGAGGAGCGGACGGCCGGGGTGGCGGAGTCCCACATCTGCCCGGCGGGCAGCACGCCGAAGATCTGGTCCCCGGCGACGAGCTCGACGTCCCCGGCAGCGGTGAGCCGCGGCTGCAGCCCGGCGAGGGCGAGCGTGTAGGTGTACGACGCGGATGCGTCGCGACCGGCCAGTACGAGCTGTTCGGTCAGCCCGGCCGGGGTGGCGGCGAGGCGGACGTCGACGCCGGGCAGGGTCCCCGCGTAGGTCACCTGGGCGCCCTCGGCCTTGCCCGCCACCGGGGCGGCGCCGTCGAGGCCGTAGGCGAGGACGTGGGTCGCGTCGAAGGCGAGCCGGGCGAGGGCCGGGTCGTTCGCCGTGGTCGCGAAGCCGACGTCGGCACCGGGCGTCTTCGGGCGGATCCTGCCCTGCTGGGGCGAGAGTGTCACGTCGATCGGCTGCCAGCTGCCGTCGGGCCGGTGGGCGAAGCGCTGATCGGGGAAGACGCGCAGCGTGCGGCTGCCGTCCGGGTTCTGGAAGGTCTGGGTGGTGGCGCTGCGGTCCTGCGGGCGCTCGGTGGCCTTCGGGTCGATCGCCGGTCCGGTGAACTGCTGGCGCACGACGGGTTTCTCGTGCTGCGGCCCGGTGGGGCGCACCTGCACGGGCAGCACGGCAGTGGCGTCCGGGACCGCGCCCGGCGGCCGAGGCTGGTCGCGTTTGCCCGCCGCGAGCTTCGCGTGGGAATCCCCGCCCGCCACGACGTCCGAGGCGGATCCGGACTGCTGGACCGGCCCGGCCGCCGACGCGCCGGCCGGCAGTCCCGCGCGCGGTGGTGCCGGCACCGGCGTCACCACGACGGCGACCAGGGCCAGGACCATGAAGAGCCTGAGGACACTCGAGTGCGCAGGACGAAGTCTTCGGTACTTCACCGGTTGACCCCCACTATTCGGCGGACCACCCGGTGCGGTCCGCATGACAGACGGGGCAAGAGGTAACCCGCACGCGACGACGGCGACAAGCCTTTCCAGCCACGTTCAACAGCCCGGCGAATACTTCTCGATCGGCCTCAAAAGGGATGGTTCAGTCACGGCGAGCACAGACTCTTCGGCGGGCCGAGCACGCAGAGCCCGGTCGAACCGCCTCACGACGCAGGACTGCCGGAACTCGATCTGCAGGAACATCAACGGGCTGTTGGTGACGAATCGATCGATCACCGCGCCGACGTCGTGACGACCTCGACGTCCACCAGGGCAGCCCGTGAATACGCCCGGCTCGCCGACGCGGCGGCCGTCGCCGCGCGGGCTGCTCGGACCGGACATCTCCACGGCACCACGCCGCTGCCGGCAGCACCGCGGCTGGGCCGTGGCGGCGGGAGTTGTCCGCAGATGTTCTTCGGTTGTGACCACACCCGTGGGTCGAAGTCGTGATCAATAGGTGGAGCCGACTGCGCTCGAGAGTGCCGGGGCCGCTGGAGTCCGCGGCTGATCCCACTGCGCATGATTTCGGCGGCGAGCCAGTGCCCGCGGATTTCCGTTTCCTCGACCGGCACTCCGTTGCGGCGTCGGAGCAGGTCGACTCCGCGAGCTCACGAAAGCGCAATCGACGAAATCTTCGATGATTCGCAGCGATCGGTCAAACTTCGGTTATCACGTATCGCATACCTTTGCCGCTACCGACCCGTATCGGAGGTATAGAAGCCATCGTCGGCTATGCACTATTTGTACGCACCCTTCTCCAGAAGTTGCCGATGACCAGTCAACCCGCGATTCGGACCCCCCGACTGAGCAGGACAGGTGCAGGGCCGTTCATCCCTTTGCCCCTTATTTTCCATTCCTTCACCGGATCGGTAACGAGAATCCCGGGAGAACCGACGACGCACACGGTCCACCCGAAATTTCCCAGGCTGCCAAGAGTCGCTCGTGGAGGTGCCCATGTCTATTTCTGTACCGCTCGAACCCAGGACCAGGCCAACCCGTGACGATCTGGTGCGGGCCCAGTACGCCGACGCCGAACTGGTGGCGGACTACGCGGACGCCTACACGGGGTGGGGCCCCACCGCCCGCTACCACCACTCACGGCTGCACGCCGTCGACGAGGTCCTTCGCAGCCGCGCCGGCGGCGACCTGCTCGACATCGGCTGCGGTCCCGGGATGATGGTGCGGCACCTGCTCGACACCCGTCCCGGCGACTTCCGGATCACCGCCTGCGACCGCTCGGCGGCGATGATCGACGCGGTCGTGGCCCGAGCCGGCCGGGCTGAGGTCACGCCGGCCGTCGGGGACATCGAGAACATGCCCTTCCCGGCCGGCACCTTCGACGTCGCGCTCGCGATGGGGGTCCTCGAGTACACCGACGTCGCCTCGGCGCTGCGAGAGATCGCGCGGGTCCTGCGGCCCGGCGGTCTGCTCGTGGCCACGATGCTCAACCCGCAAAGCCCTTACCGCTTGGTGGAATGGGGCGTGTTCTGGCCGGCCCGGCGCGCCCTCGGCAGCCTCGAGCGCGCAGTCGGCGTGGCTCCCGAGCACCGCCACGGTGCGCGCCGCACGGGGATCAAGGCGCTGAGCGCACGACGATTCCGGCACGAACTGTGGCAGGCCGGCCTCCAGCCGGAGGACCCGCTGTTCTACGACGTCACAGCGCTGGTGCCGCCGGTGGACCGGTTCGTCCGCCGCTGGGACCACAGTTGGCGCGACCATCCGGAACGCACCGTCAGCCGAGGTGTGGCCCGCGGCCTCGGCAGCGGCTACCTCATGCCGGCGCTGCGGCCGCAGCCGCACACCGCCCTCGCCGGGCACCGCCGCGCGACCAGCCAGACACTCGTCGGCTGATCTGGTCGTGGCGCGGTCACCGCGACGACCGCGCCACGACTCACCGCCCGTTCGGGCCCCTCGGAATGCGCGAGCTGTCCGGCAGCAGAAGATCCATCGGATACTCGCTCACGCACCCAATGCGGCCTTCGGTGCGTTGAACGCACCGAAGGCCGCATTGGGGCGCTCGAGGTCCGGGGTACGGCCCGCCCTGATGCCGAGGTGTCGATGGAGAAGTTCGGCCACTCGACGGTCGAGGTCGCGATCTCGTCGAGCCGGGGGAAGCCGATGTGCCCGCCCACGATCACGAGGTCGGGGAAGCCCCCACCCCCAGGTCCGGTACGAGTCATTTCGCCAAGCGATTCGGGAACCCACTCACCGCTTCGCGCAAGGAGCAGATGACGACGAAGCGAGCATGATCGCGCGAGCGCGGGAAGAGCCGAGCCTGTGTGCGGTCATCGTCGACCCAGCGAGTCACTCCCGGGAGACGTGCCGCGCCACCACGCCGATCATCCTCTCTCGCGGCACGAACCCGTAGTGCCGGGAGTCCCAGCTGGCCGGCCGGTTGTCGCCCAGGACGACGGCGCAGCCGCCGGGTACCACCGCACCGCCGAGGCCGTGCACGTCCGGGTCGGCCCACCCGGGCGGTAAGCGGTCTCCTGCCACCGCCACCACGCGTTTGAGCAGCAACTGCTCCCCCGCCGGCGCTCCGCTCGGCAAGGGTGGGTAGCGCAGCAGGGCCACCTGACCGCGCCGTGGGCGGCGGGTCCGGCGTACCAGGACCCGGTCGCCGGACCGCAGGGCCGGTGCCATGCTCGAACCGTCCACTGTGGTCAGGATCAGCATCCGGCGGGCGACGAAGGCGGCCAGCAGTCCGGCGAGGACCAGGACTCTCACGGCACGGCCTGGTAGCCGTCGGCCTGCAGGCGGAACAGGCGCGCGTAGCCACGGCCGTCGGCGAGCAGGGTGTCGTGCGTGCCCAGCTCGCTGATCCGGCCGTCCTCGAGCACGGCGATGCGGTCGGCGTCGCGCACCGCACTCAGCCGGTGCGAGATGAGCAGGCTCGTGCGGCCCAGCCGGTGCTCGCGGATGCGCGCGTGGACCTCGTGTTCGGCCTCCGGGTCGAGACCGGAGCTCGGCTCGTCCAGGATCATCAGGTCCCGGCCCTCCCGGACGAGTGAACGAGCCAGCGCCAGGCGCTGCCACTGCCCGCCGGAGAGCACCACGCCGGTCGACGTGTCCTCGCTGCCGATTTCGAAGATCCGGGTAAGCGGCGTGTCGTAACCGCGTGGCAGGGCGGCGATCCGGTCGTGCGCGCCCGCGCGGGACGCGGCGTCCACCAGCCGGGCCCGGTCGCCCAGTGCGGACAGCTCACCGAGCCCGATGTTCTCGGCCGCGGTCATGTCGTAGTTCATGTGGTCCTGGAACACGGCGCTGATCCGCCAGCGCAGCAACGCGGGCGGGATGTCGCGCAGGTCCACCCCGTCCCAGAGGATCTGCCCGCGCGTCGGGTCGTACATGCGGCACAACAACTTCACGAGCGTGCTCTTGCCCGCGCCGTTGAGGCCGACGAGGGCGACGGCCGCGCCGTGCGGGATGGTGAGGTCCACCCCACGCAGCACCCACGGGTGTTCGTCGCTGTACCGGAACCACACGTCACGCAGCTCGAGCCCCTGCCGCAACGCGGGTGCCGCGTCCCCGGATCCGCTCGGCAGATCGGGTTCCGCGCGGACCACGGCGACGTAGTGCGCGAACGACAGCAGCCGGGCCTGGCCGTTGGCGATCGCCGACGCCAGCGTGCCCAGCGCGGCCTGCACCCCGGCGACGGCGGCCACGAACATCGACACGTCGCCGGCGCTGAGCGACCCGTCGCGCGCCGACGTGATCGCCCACCAGAGCCCGGCACCGGCGACCGCCGCGCTCAGCGCGGTCAGCCCGCCCATGGTCCACAGCTCCCGCTCGTCCATGCGGCGCTGGGCGTCGTTGGCGCTCCTGCGCTCGTCCATCATCCGGGCACGCAGGAACGCCCCGATGCCGAACAGCCGGATCTCGGTCGCGGCGGCGACACCGGTGAGCAGCTGGCTGTAGAAGAACTCGCGCCGGGCGAACCGCTCGATGCGCCATTCCACCGCGGCGCGGCGCCGGGCCAGCAGCAGTTCGGCGAGCAACGCGGGGATCGCGGCGGCCAGCACGACGCCGGTCATCGCCGGGCTCAGCACGAGCAGTGAGCCGAGGAACCCGGCCAGCGAGAGCGTCCCGCTGAGCGTGCCGCCGACGCCGTCGACGATCTCCGGCACCCGGCCGCAGCTCTCCTGAGCCAGCCGCAACCGGTCCTGGTAGGCCGGGTCCTCGAAGGTGCGCAACCCGACCTGACGGCCCAGCGCGTCGAACAGCCGGTCGGTGGCGACCATGCTCGCCGCGCGGCCGATCTGTGCCCGGACGTAGTGGACCACCACCGGCAACGCGGCGACGGCCAGCCCGGCGAACGCCAGTGCCGCGGCGAGGCCGCCGACCGCGCCGGTGCGCCCGACGAGGCGGTCGAGGACGAGCTTGGTCAGCCAGGCGGTGGCGATCGGCGCGGTCGCCGCGGCCGCCGTCATGACCAGGAGCCCGGCCAGCCGCGCCGGCCCGGACCGCCACAGCAGCACGGCGGCGGCCGTGGCCGCCGCCCGCACCTGGTCCGCGCCGATCCGCCGGTCCGGTTCGCGCACCGGTCAGCGCCCGGCGGGCACGGGCAGCTCGTGCACCCGGCCCGCGGTCGCGACCACCCGCCCGTCGGACACCACGTACAGCGCGGGTGTCCAGGTGTTGCGGAACGCGGTGGCCACCTGGCCGCCGTCGAGGTCGGCCGGTACCACCCGCGCGACCTCGGCGAGCGCGCGCACGGTGTCCGGCTCATCGCCGCCGAAGACGGCGAAGACGTTGTCCCTGCCCCGATCGCGGGCGTAGGCGAGGAAGTCCGGCAGGGTGTCGTGGCAGGCAGCGCAATCGGCGGAGAAGAACGCCACCGTGCCGTTCAGCGTTGCGGTGGTGACCGGCTCGCCGTCGGTCGTGGTGGCGGCGAACTCGCCGATGGCCGAACCGGGGCGCAGCGCGAAGAGGGCCCCGGACTCCGTGGCGGCCTGAGCCCGCATCCGGCGCAGGATCCCGACGGTCAGGAGCAGGTTCAGCAGGCAGAACAGGCCGAGCAGCACCAAGGTGGCGACGACGAGGGGCATCAGGAACTCCTTGCGAACACGACGGCGATGTCATCCATCGCGGTGACGAGCACGGCCACGACCACACCCACCGCGACCGCGACGGCGGCCCCGGCGACGGGCGGCAGGTGCTCCGGCGCGAGCGCGCCGAGGACGGCCAGGCAGGCCAGCACGATGTTGCGGGCCAGGTGGCGCGGGCCGACCGGGGTGTCGGCCGCGCCGAAGCAGCGGCACGGGACCCGCTGCCCGCGGCGTAGCGAAGCGGCGATGGCGGCGGTGAAGGCCGGCAGCAACCCCGAGGCGAGGACGAACCCCGCCGTCGCGGTGGCCGGCACGACCACGAGGACCGCGGTACTCCCCTCGGCGGCCACGACGGCCACCGACACCGGCAGGACCCACCTCGCGGGCATCGGCACCAGCACGGGCACCGACCGCGCGAACCCGCGGAAGTCCCGCAGCTTCGACACCGACGAGACGGCGAACACCACGGCGATCAGCGCCGCGCAGGCCGCGCGGAGGTACTCCATGTCACTCCATCCATGCTCGGGCGGTGTCCGCGGGGAAGGCGGCGGACACCGCCCGAGCACGCTCGGACCGGTTCAGCAGCTGCTGCGGACCTTGGACCACTCGCAGCCGGTCTGCGGGCAGCAGAACCGGTACCAGTAGCCGGGGTGGCCCGCGGCGTCGCAGAAGTACGTGCCACTGCAGGCGGAAGCCTTGGCGGTGGGCACGATCCGGGTGAGCACGCGGTCGATCAGGCGCCCCATGGTTTCTCCCTTCGACGGTGGGTGTGTCCACGGTGCGGGATGCGTTTCCCCAGTCCCGCGCCGGCTGCGAGCATCGCGGTCACCCGCGTCTCCGGGCAGCAATCCCGGACGAACCCGGACGCCGGACCCAGCGCCCGCTCGTGCGTCCGAGGTCCGTCGACAGCGGCAGGGCGACACGCCCCAATGTGGCGTTCGGTGCGTCTGACGCACCGAACGCCACATTGGGTGCGTTGGACGCAACCAACGCCACATTGGGGCGTTCGGGACCGGACCGACTCGTCACGCGCGGACGCCGTCACCCACCGGCAGTGACCGGCCGGCCGGCACCCGCGGTGATCTCGGCCGGTTCCGGCAGGCCCAGTTCGCGGTGGTGGTCGCGGGCAGCGAGCCAGTGGTGCCGGGCCCGCACCGGGTCGCCCATCGCGGTCAGGGCCCGGGCGAGGCCGGTGTGTGCGCGGGCCGCCTGGTGCAGGCTGCCGAGGTCCACCGCTATCGCGAGCGCGCACTCGTGGGTCGTCCGGGCGTGGTCGGCGCGGCCGAGTTCCAGTGACGCGTCCGCGAGGCACAGCAGCGCTTCCACGTGGAGGTCCCGGTCGCCCACCTGCTCGGCGATGGCCGTCGCGCGGCGGAAGTAGCCGCAGGCGTCCGCGTGCCTGCCGGAGCGCAGGTGCGCGTCGCCGATGTTGAGCAGGGTGCGGCCCGTGTCGCTCGGGTCGCCGACCTGCTGGTCGATGGCGAGTGCCTGCACGTGGAAATCCAGCGCCTCGGCGTACCAGCCCAGCCGGCCGTAGACATAGCCGAGGTTGGTCAGCGCGGTGCGTTCGCCCGACCGGTCGCGGACCTCGCGGGCCAGGGTCAGCGCCTCCCGCAGGAACCCCGCCGAACGCGCGAAGTCGGCATTCCAGGAGGCGATCGCGCCCAGCGTCCCGAGCGCCCGGCACTCGCCCCAGCGGTCTTCCGCACCGCGGAAGCGGTCCAGCGCCTGTTCGGCGCACTGCGTCGCCACCTCGTAGCGGCCGACCTGGCCGTGGGTGGCCGCGAGGCTCACCAGGGCGTGCCCGCGGGCGACCGGGTCCGCCGACTCCGCCGCGCTCCTGTGCAGGACCAGCGCCTCCCTGATGTAGCCACCGGTCTGCAGGTACCGGAACAGGATCCGCGACAGCAGTCCCGCGTGGCCCGACGGCACCCCGTGGATGCCGGCACTGACCAGGTTGGCTCGTTCGGCGTCCAGCCACGCGGCCGCCGGCCCGCGGCCGGTCAGCGGCGGGATCGGCAAGCCGGGGTCGGGGACGCGCGGCAGGTGGTCACGCACGCGCGGCGCGTACTGGTCCATCGCGGTGGCGGCGGCGAACGTGTAGTAGTCGAGCAAGCCTGACAGCGCGGCCTTCCGGCCGGCGGAGACGTCCTCGTCCTGGGTCCGCGCCATCCCGAACGCGCGGACGAGGTCGTGCAGCTCGAATCGGTTCGCCTCGCTGCGCCGCACCAGGCTCGCGGCGACGAGCCGGTCGGAGGTCAGGGTCGCCTCGTCCAGGCCGGTACCGGCGAGCGCGGCGATGCCGTAGGCGTCCAGGTCCGCGCCGGGGTGCAGGGCGAACAACCGCAGGGCCCGCCGTTCCGGCTCGCCGAGCTGGTCGTAGGACAGGCCGATCGACGCGTCCACGGCGTTGTCCAGGCGCAGGTGCGCGCGCCGCTGCTCGAGCCGCTCCAGGTGGTCGGCCAGCAGCCACGACCGGTGTGCCGGCGCGGTCATCCGCAACGCGGCGAGGGTCAGCGCGAGCGGCAGGTTGCCCAGCTCGGCGGTGATCCGCCGGGCCACGCCGGGCTCCCGGTCGACCCGCTCCGCGCCGACGGTGAGCCGCAGGTAGGCCAGCGCCTCGTCCGGATCCAGCACGTCCAGCCGCACGTGCGCCGCACCGGTCAGCCCGGGCAGCGCCGTGCGGCTGGTGACGAGCACCGGCCCACCCCGTTCGTCGGGCAGCAGCGGCCGGACCTCATCCTCGCTGCGCGCGTTGTCGAGCACGACGAGCAGGCGCCGCCCGGCCGAGCGCTCCCGGTACAGCCGCCTCTTGCCCGGCAGGTCGGCGGGTACGGCGTGCCCGGGCACGCCGAGCAAGCGCAGGAAGGAGTCGAGCACCGCGGCCGGATCCACGGGCGGCCGGCCGGGGTCGGGGTGGAAACCGCGCAGGTTCACGAAAAGCGCGTTGTCGAACGGGCCCGTGCGCAGCAGCTCGTGCGCGACGTGCACGGCCAGCGCGGTCTTGCCGACACCGGCCATGCCCGCGATCGCCGTCACCTGTCCGCCCGTGGCGTCGCCGAGCACCGCAGACAGCCGCGCGAGGTACGCCCGGCGCCCGGTGAAGTGCGGGATCGCGCCGGGCAGGCCGAGCTGAGCCTGCACGAAGGTCGCCGCCTCCGCACGGCTGCGGACCACCCGCAGCATGTCCTGCCAGCCGGCGACGTAGCCCGGGTCGGGGTGCAGCACTTCGACAACGGCCAGCACCAGATCGGTGTTGGGCCGGGCGCGGCCGGCCTTGAAGCAGTCGGCGACCGTCGTGCGGGCGGTGCGCTCGCCGGGCGGGCGCCCGGCCGCCGTCCAGAGCCGGTTCACCCGCTCGGCGATCTGCGCGTACGACGGGCCACCCGCCCACGTCTTGAGCAGCCGCAGCTGCGCGATCAGCTCGTCCAGCGTGCGCGCGTGGCCGGGATCAGGTGGATCGGTGAACGCCATCCCGCCATGGTGGCCGCGATTCGCGGCGACGGGCACGGTCGCCGGAGCGGTCGGCCGGGTCGCGGTTCCCTTGGTGGCTCCGCCGAAGACGGGGCCACCAGGCAGGTCCGGCGATCCGAAGAGGACTGCTCGTGGCGAGCTGCTGCGCCTGGTGACCTGGCCGAACGTCGTCGACGCCGGCGCATCCCGATCTCGACCCGGGCGTGGTCGCCCACCGGACCACGTGGTGGTGACTCGTTCCGCACCGTCCCGGAACCGACGACGGTCACGGAATCCGCCACGAATCCTTCCGGACGGGAGGTCGCCCGATCAGCGAAACGACCTCATGTTTCGGGGAGGCGCGAAACGTTTCCGGGTCGGTTGACGGTGCTCGCGCGCCGCCGGCATCGTCCCCGGCGCAGCAAGAGTGGCCTCACCAGGCCGGGGATCGAGATCCGGCGCAACGGTCTCCTGTCCTCGTCAACGCAGCTCTACCCGCACGCGGCCAATCGGCCACATGGTCAAGCGGAGTGCAGGCGCACCGGCAGTTCGCGCACACCCCAGGTGAAGTTCGACGCCGTGTAGCGGGGTTCGCCCACGATGTCCACGGTGGCCACGCGGTTCAGCAGTTCCTCCAGGAACACCGTCAGTTCCAGGCGGGCGAGGCGCGCCCCCAGGCACTGGTGGCGGCCGCCGCCGAAGGCGAGGTGGCGGTTGGGTGTGCGGTCCACCCGGAAGCGGCCGGCGTCGCCGAACTCGGCGTCGTCCCGGTTGGCCGAGACGTTCCACAGGGTCACCCGGTCGCCCGCGGCGATGTCGACGCCGCCGATCGTGGTGGGCGCGGTCGCGGTGCGCAGCACGTGCACGCCGGGGGTGGTCCAGCGCAGGACCTCCTCGACCGCGCTCGGCAGCAGCGCGCGGTCGGTGCGCAGCGCGGCCCACTGGTCCGGGTGCTCGATCAGGGCGAGCACGGCGCCGGCCGCGGAGTAGCGAGTGGTCTCGTTGCCGCCCGCGAGGACGCCGTTGCAGTTCACCACGATCTCGGTGTCGGTCAGCGGCCGCTTCGTACCGTCCGCTGTGGACCGCCGGTCGGCGGCGATCCGGCTGACGAAGTCGTCGCCCGGGTTGTCCCGGCGGTCGAGCACCAGTTCCGAGAAGTACAGGAAGATCTCCGCGTGCGCGGCGAGCCTGCTCTGCTCGTCCGCGCCCTCGAAGGCGTCGTTCATCGTGCCGCCGAGCCAGTCCCACTCCTCCCGCGGCACGCCCATCAGCGCGCACACCACGCGAGTCGGCAGCCGGCGCGCGGTCTCCACGAGGTCCACCTCGCCCGCGGCGAGTGCGTCGTCGAGCAGGCCGCGCACGACGGTGCGCACCAGGTCCTCCGCGTGCGGGATCGCGGCGGGCGAGAAACCCTTGGCCAGCACCGTTTTCAGCTGCGCGTGGTCCGGCTGGTCGGAGACGATCAGCATCTGCCCGGTCACGGCGTCCACCGCGGTCGGGTTGGTGCCCAGCCGCATCCCGTGCCGGGAGCTGAACCCGGCCGCGTCGCGGTAGACCGACAGCACGTCGGCATACCGGGTGACCACCCAGAAGCCGCCACGGGAGTCGGGGTGCCGGCTCACCGGATCGTGCTCGCGCAGCCACGCGAAGTGCGGCCAGAACTCGGTGCCGGCGAAGCTCAGGTCGTCGGTCAGGTCCATCAGCACAGCAGGCTCCCCAGTGCGGGCACGGTCTCGTCCGCGAGGTCGGTCAGGAAGGTGTGGGTTCCGGCGAAGGACCGCCGCGTGGTGCCGGCGGTGCTGTAGCCGGCCCAGCCGTCGAGCAGGTGCCCGGGCACCACCGCGTCCAGGTCGCCGGACCAGGCGTGGATCGGGCAGTCCACCTGGAACCGTTCGGCGAGCACGTGGGTGTCGGCGAGCTTGTCGTCCCGGCGCAGCACGTCGAGCAGGAACTCCTGGCTGTCCTCGTCGAGGTCGCGGAGTTCGGGCGGGCCGGAGACGAACAGGTCGCGCAGGATCTGCTCGTCGATGACCAGGTGCTCGGCGGCCGACCGATTGCCCGGCGGTTCGGTCGCGGCGAGCACCAGCGCGTCCGGACCGGCCGCCCGCGCGAGCTCGTAGGCGAGCAGACCGCCGAAACTCTCGCCGACGATGACGAGCGGCGCGCCTGCCCGGAGTTCCGCAAGGTCCGCGGCGACGGCGGCGACGGCCTCGGCGAAGGTCGCCGGATGCTCCTCGGCGAATCGGTTCTCCCGCCCGGGCAGCTGCACGCCGACCACCGAAACGGCCAGCCCGAGCCGGGCCTGCCAGCCGCGGAAGCGGCTGCAGCCGGCGCCACCGGGCGGCGCGCAGACCAGGGTCGGGCGGCCGGCGGGAGACGGGTGCCACGGCACCACCCAGCCGCTCAAGCGGACACCTCCGCGAGCCGGTCCAGCTCCGCGGCCAGCGCGGCCGGGTTGGGGTTGCCCAGCAGCAACGGGATCGACGCCCGCAGCCCGGTTCGCTTGCGCAGCGCGGCGACCATCCGCGCGGCGAGCAGCGAGTGCCCGCCGAGCTCGAAGAAATCGGCGGCCACGTCGGTCACCGGCTGGTCCAGCACCTCGGCGAAGACGGCGCAGACCTCGTGTTCGCGGACGGTGGCCGGCGCGCGGCCCGCGGGCCGCGCCGCGTCGGCGGCCAGCGCGAGCGCCTCCCGGTCGACTTTGCCGCGGTCGGTGCAGGGCAGCACGGGCAGGAAGTCCACTGTGGACGGGAGCATGTGCTCGGGCAGGAAGGTCCGGCAGTGCTCCCGCACGAGCAGGGCGCCGGCATCCGGGTCGTGCCCGTCGGCGAGCACGGCGGCGACGCCGAGGGTGCCGCCCCCGGTCCGGACGAACGCCGTGGCCGCGAGCACGGCCGGCAGCTGCTCCACGACCCGCTCGACCTCGCCGAGCTCGATCCGGAACCCGCGCACCTTGACCTGGGTGTCGAGCCGGCCGAGGAACTCGAGGTGCCCGTCCGGGCGGGCGAGCACCTCGTCGCCGGTGCGGAACAGCCGTTCCCCGTCCACCGTGACGAACCGGCGCGCGGTGAGGTCCGGGTCGCCGCGGTAGCCCCTGGCGAGCGCGGTCCCGCCGAGGCACAGCTCGCCGCGGGTGCCCGCGGGCACCGGCCGCAGGTCGTCGTCGAGCACCCGGGCCAGGTATCCGGGCAGCGGGCGCCCGATGGTCGTGACGTCGTCGCCGCGGGCGCTGTCGGCGCAGGTCGCGGCGATCGTGGCCTCGGTGGGGCCGTAGACGTTCAGCACCCGGTGCCGGGCCAGCAGCACCTCGAGCAGTCCGCGCGGGCAGTGTTCCCCGGCGACCACGACGACCTCGGCACCGGCGAGCGCGTCGGCGCAGGAGGCCAGCAGGGAGGGCGTGAGGCTGGCCGTGCGCGGCGCGATCGCGGCGATCCGGTCGGCGAGGTCGACGTGCTCGCCGTCGTCGGCGAGGTCGAGGATCGCCGTGCCGATACCGTTCAACAGGTGCAACAGCACGCACCAGAGCCAGCCGTCGAACGCGGGCGAGAGGGGGTTGACCCCCAGGCCACCCGGCCCGATGCGGATGGTGCTCATCGCACCCAGCACCGTTTCCAGGCCTTCGTAGGTGACCTCGACGCCCTTCGGCTGCCCCGCGCTGCCCGAGGTGTGGATGAGATAGGCGATCTCACCCCCGGCCGCGGCGAAAAGCCCGCCCCGGGCGCTCTCCGGGTCGAGCACGGACAGGTCGGCCGGCGCGCCCGGAGGCCGCTGCCCGAGGATCAGTGACACGCCGGCGCCGTCGAGCACCTCGGCGGTCCGGGCGGCCGGGTGCCGCTCGTCCAGCGGTGCCGCCGTCGCGCCGAGGCGCCACACGGCGAGCAGGCTCGCCACGGCAAGCCGGGATCGTCCGGTGGTCAGCGCGACCGTGGTGCCCGGCCCCGCTCCGGCGGCCGCCAACGCACCGGCGATCGCCGTCGTCCGCTCGGCCAGGCCGGCGAAGTCGAGCACGCCGTCCGGCGCGGAGCACGCCGTGACGGTGGGCCGCTCGGCCGCCCACCGTTCGACCACGGCCTCCAGCAATCCGATGCCCCTGCTTCGGGCGGCGTTCACCGGCAACGCGAGATCCGTCATCGTGCTGGAATCCATTCTTCCGGACGCGACAATGAAAAGGGCTGATGATCGCTGGAGAAGCTACGGTGCGATCGCGTCCGAGGCAATACTGCGCCCAGGTGATCGACTCCGGTGTGCGACCGTTCGTGGCAGAGTGGGATAAGCCGATCAGCGTAAGTCTGCGAATACCCGTGGCTCGACCGTGTTCTTCCCTTCCCCCGTCCGATGTGGATGGTGTAGTGACCGGCCGTCCGGTGACGCCCGTCACGTTCGGCTAGGCAACCGGATCTTATTCGAGCACAACGCGAAAAAAAGGGTTTTGACCCTGTCGGAAGCGGCGCGACTAGCCGTACGATGCGTCGTCGCCCGATCTGATCGAATGAGGAAACACCGGATGTCGCAGACCATCGGCTGGAACAACTTCGTCGACACCCAGGCGCAGGCCGAGCACCGCCGGCTTCGCCTGCTGGAGGAGAGCTTCGATCCGTTCAGCTTCCGGCAGCTCGAAAACCTCGGGGTGCGGACGGGGTGGCAGTGCCTGGAGGTCGGCGCCGGAGCGGGCTCGGTGGCAGCCAGGATGGCCGAGCTGGCCGGCCCGGAGAACGTGGTGGCGACGGACCTCAGCCTCGCGTTCCTCGGACCGCTCGCCGACCTCGGGGTGACCGTGCTGCACCACGACGTCACCACGGACGACGCGCCCGGCGAGTTCGACGTCATCCACACCCGGTTCGTGCTGGAACACCTGCCCGGGCGCGACGCCGTGATCGAGCGGTTGTCGTCGTGGCTCAAGCCCGGCGGCTGGCTGCTCATCGAGATCGGCACCACGCTGCCCGAGCTGTCCTCGCACCCGGCGACCCGGGAGACCATGGCGGCGCTCGCGCGCGTCATGGCGGACCGGGTCGGCACCGCCCCGGAGTGGGCCCGCACCCTGCCGGTCCCGCTGGAGGCGGCCGGCCTGGTCGACTGCGCCGCGGAGGGCGTGGTCATGCCGGCGCGGGGCGGGCAGCCGCTGGCGGGCTGGCTCAAGAACACGACGAAGCTCGTCGAGGAGCACGCGCTCGCCACCGGCCTGGTCACCCGGGAGCTGCTCGACGAGGCGTACGCGGTGTACGAGAACTCATCCTTTGTGGACTACTCCTGGATGACCGTCGGGGCGCGCGGCCGCCGGAGCTGAGCGGGCCCTGCCGCCAGCAGAGGAGCGAGTGGTCTCGCCACAACCCCGACCCGGATTCGCCCGTGGGAACGGGCCACCCGCGATCTCGCGGGTGGCCCGTCGAAGATGACGTCAGCGGATGCCGACGCCGGCGGTGTAGGCGTCCTGGTCGTTGGCGATCGACGCGTTCGGTGCCCCGGCCCGGCAGGTGCGCGGCGGGCTGCCGGGCGTGCCGGTGCCGGGGCAGAGGAACAGGTCCGGCGGGCGGGTGTCCGACCAGACCGGGTACGCGGTGCGAGCGGTGACGGCGATTCCGGCGTAGTCACCGTAGAAGGTGCCGCTGAACTGCGTCGGCGGCGGCATGCTGCTCGACGTCGCCCGGGCGTGGGAGAACCCGGTGGAGACCGTGATGTCGGAGAAACCGGTGGTCTCGTCGCCGCCGTACTGGCGGTCGTAGTAGCTGACCGCGAAGGTGCCGTCCGGGCTGAACGCGGCGCCTTGCCAGAACTGGTCGGTCCGAGCCTGGCCGGGCGCGGTGGTGACCACCGGCAACTGCCGGACGTCGGTGGTGCCACCGGCGAACGAAGCACCGGAGTTCGTCGAGGCCGACAGGACGATGTCGTTGTTGCAGGTGCCGTTCTTCACGCCGTCGTAGGTGTTGATGCCGGTGGCGGGGTTGAACCCGGTCGGCGTGCAGCCGGTGGTCTCGTGGGAGTTCCGGCTGATGTACGAGCCGTAGGTGACGAGGATCCGGCGCGGGTTCCGCGGGTCGACGGCGCCGATCGGGTAGTTGCTCGCGCGGAACACCGAGTTGGCCGACGGCCCCTTCTCGGGGACGCAGGCACGTCCGGGGTCCTGGCCGTTCTGGTAGGTCGCGCAGTCCGGTAGCTCGTGGTAGTTGCCGACCAGCGCCGGTGAGCTGAAGCTCTGCCCGCCGTCGGCCGAGCGGGCCAGCAGCACCTGGTTGTGGTTGTCCGCCGGGTTCGCGGTGGCGTTGTTGAAGTTGTTGAACACCACGTAGAGCGCGCCGTCCGGGCCGACGAACGGCTGCGAGTCCTGGTTCTGGTTGCACCGGCCGCGTGGCGTCGGGAAGCCGAGGGCGTTGGCGCACAGCGCGGTGTCGGCGCTGACCAGGACCGGCGCCGAGAAGGTCTCGCCGTAGTCGGCGGAATAGGCTTCGTAGATGTAGCCGGTGCCGTCGTCGGCGAAGGTCGTCCAGGAGACGTACACGCGGTCACGGAAGGGGCTCCGAGGATTGCTGTCGACGGTCAGCAGTTGCTTGTCCAGCAGGAAGTTCCCGGCCCCGGCCGTGTCGTCGTGCGTGGCGACGGGACGTCCGGTGAAGTTCCAGGACGCGCCGTTCGTGCCGGTCGCGCGGAAGACCAGGAACGCGCTGGACTGGTCCGGGTTCGGGGAAACGGTGTTGCCGCGGTTGAACACCTGGCACGACAGGTAGGCGTTGCCGCGGGAATCCCAGGCCACCGAGGTGTCGCCGCCGGACTGCCAGTACTCCCGGGGCGCGCCGCCGAAGTCGGTGCCGCGGCTGAAGCCGTTCGGCGTGGTCGCGTCGGCCCACGTCCGGGCGCCGTCAAGGGAATAGCTGACGCCGCACGTGCCGTCGCCGCGGCGGTAGTCGTTGTAGGTGGCGATGACGTGGTCGGGGTCGTTCGGATCGGCAGCGGCCCAGGTTTCGTTCTGCGCCTGGGACCGGCCCTGCAGATCGGGGTCGGCGAGGTTCAGGCAGTTCTGGTTGACCTTGACGTTCGCGCCGAACCGGTTCGCACACGGCGCGACGGCCGACGGCGAGACCCCGTTCGGAACCAGCGCTCTGGCAGCGTTCGCCGGGTCTTCGCCGTTGAGGACCGTGGACAGCAGCCCTGAGACGTGGCGCTGCTGCACCGGAGTGAGCTGGTGGTAGCCGAACGGCTGCGCGGTGGCCGGGGCCACGGCGAACACGCCGAGTGCAGCCGTACTCAGAATCGTCACACTGATCGCGGAAATGGTGCGGGGACGCGACACGGCGTACTCCCTTGCTTGACCGGGTGTCCGGTGCGCGGCCAGCCACGCGGAACACCCCGCGCCTTGGCCGCCGCTCGGATCGTCGCCGTACCACGTCGAACCGTTACCGACTTGTCGACTGTCCATTCGGGACCAGGTAAACGCACGGCCAACTCGTCCCCCGTTCAGCCGCCATCGAATGTTCTGGATCGTTCGAGCTCTCGACGTCGCCGAAATATTTGGCACGCGTCAGCAATTGCGTGAATTCGCCCATAGCCATCTATTTGGGACAGATGATCAGGCGGGTCCTCCACATGGCGGATTTACCGCGGTGGAATCGAGTGGCTGGATCGGAACTCGTCATGGCCCGCAGCGGCGAACCCGCTGCCCGCCTCGCTGCCTCACCTCGACGGAGAAGGTGAACGCGCCATGCCGCTGTCCCGAAAACTCGTCGCCGCACTTCTGCCGGCCGTCGTGATCGGCGGGCTCCTGGTCTCCGCGTCGTCCGCGTCCGCGAACGTCGCCGTGACCCAGGTCAGCTCCGATCCGTTCACCGACGCCCAAGCCCAGCACAGAACCGAGGTCGAACCCGGCACCTTCGCGTTCGGCACCACCATCGTCTCCGCCTTCCAGGTCGGCCGCGTCTCCGGCGGCGGCTCCTCCGACATCGGCTTCGCCACCTCCGCCGACGGCGGCGCCACTTGGACCTCCGGCTTCCTGCCCGGCACGACGGCCAACACCGGCGGCCCGTGCGGCCAGATCAGCGACGCCGCGGTCGCCTTCGACGCCAAGCACAACGTCTGGCTGATCTCGTCCCTCGGTGTGAACTGCCCGAGCGGCACGCCGGTGTTCACCAGCCGCTCGACCGACGGCGGCAAAACGTTCGGGAATCCGATCACCACGGCGACCGGATCGTTGGACAAGAATTGGATCGTCTGCGACAACACCGCGGCCAGCCCGTTCTTCGGCAACTGCTACACCCAGTACGACATCACCAGCTCCGGCGACTCGATCCGGATGAAGACCAGCAGCGACGGCGGCCTCACGTGGGGTCCGGCGCGCGCACCCGCCGGTGCCCACACCGGTCTCGGCGGCCAGCCCGTCGTGCAGCCGAACGGCACCGTCGTGGTCCCCTACCTGTCGCTCAACGACCAGATCCGCAGCTTCCGCTCCACCAACGGCGGCGCGAGCTGGACCTCGACCGTCGCCGTCGCCACGATCAGCCACCACGACGCCGCCGGCGGCCTGCGCGAAGAAGCCCTGCCCACCGCCGAAATCGACAGTGCGGGCATCGTCTACGTCGCGTGGTCGGACTGCCGGTTCCGCTCCGGCTGCCCCAGCAACGACATCGTGCTGAGCAAGTCCGCCAACGGCACCACGTGGTCGGCGCCGACGCGCGTCCCGATCGACGCCACCACCAGCACGGTCGACCACTTCGTCCCCGGCGTCGGCGTCGACGCCTCCACCTCGGGCACGAGTGCCCGGATCGGCCTGACCTACTACTTCTACCCCACCGCCAACTGCACGGCGGCGACGTGCCAGCTCGACGTCGGGTTCATCTCCTCGACCGACGGCGGCACCAGCTGGAGCACCGCCACCCAGGTCGCCGGGCCGATGAGCCTGTCGTGGATCCCGAACACCTCGCAGGGCCGCATGTTCGGCGACTACATCTCCACGTCGGTCCGGGCCGGGGGCAACGCCTTCCCGATCGTCCCGATCGCCTCGGCACCGAGCGGCTCGACGTTCACCATGGGCATGTTCGCCCCCACCGGTGGCCTGCCCCTGACCGGCGGCGCCCGCCGCACCGCCGACACTCCGGCACCGCAGACGACGGCCACGCAATCAGTGGTGACCGCCTTCTGACGCGGACCCTGACCCGCGTCGTGGAAGCGGCGCGGGCTCAGGGCATGCCCAGCGGAGAACCAGTGCACCTTGCCTGACAGTCACGACCAGCAGGCATCGACCACGCGAGCGAGTCGCCAGGACACCGTGCCGGCTCGACGTCGTGGCCTGGCGTCGTCGTCGCGAAAACGGGTCAGGGCTGGTCGCCCACGAGAGCGATCGCGCGCGGCTCGGGAACTCCCAGCATCAGCAGGCTCGTGATCGTCGCCGCTCGGGCGCCGAGGGTCCCGTTCGGCAGGTCGCTGTCCGCGATGGCGAACACGACGCCGTAGGCAACCTGGCTCAGCATGCCCGCCGGCAGGTGCCGCGCGAACACGTCGCTGTCCTGGCCCCGTTTCACGAGGTCGGCGAGGAGCTCGTCGACCGGCCCGAGCAGGCCGTGGATCGCCTCGCCGTACTCGCCACGGCGCAGCGCCAACAGCACTCGGTACCGGTGCGCCACCGGCCAGAGGCGGGCGATGAAGTCGACCCACATCGCGTCCGCTTCCGCGCCGGAGGCGTTGACTTCGGTGAGCACGGCTGTCATCTCGGTGACGGCCCGTTCCATCAGCGTCCGAACCAGGTCGAGGCGCGAGGGGAAATGGCCGTAGACCGTGCGACGGACGACGCCGGCAGCGGAGGCGATGTCGCCCATTCCGGCGTCGGGGTTCTCCCCCAGCACGTCGAGGGCGACGTCGAGGATGCGATCGCGCGTCTCGTTCATCGAGCGCACACGGGAGGACTCGGTGGGCACGACACGCATCATTGCACACCAGCGTGCAATGAAGTAGGTTGCACACCAGTGTGCAACGAACAGTTGTGCCGCGCTTCGAAGCTCAGGAGAAGGCCATGACCGCACCGACGCCGCCGACCTCGACCCTCGTCCGCCCGTTCACCGTCTCGATCCCGGACTCGGAGATCGACGACGTGAAGCAGCGACTGGCCAGAACCCGATGGCCGGACCCGGAAACGGTGGGCGACTGGTCGCAAGGGGTTCGCGTGGAGAACGCCAGATCCCTGGTCGACTACTGGGAGCGCGGCTACGACTGGCGGCGCTTCGAGTCCGAGCTCAATCGTTTCCCCCAGTTCCTGACCGAGATCGACGGACTGGACATCCACTTCATCCACGTCAGGTCCAAGAATCCCGACGCGATGCCGCTGATCCTCACGCACGGATGGCCGGGCTCGATCGTCGAGTTCCTGAAGCTGATCGGCCCGCTGACCGATCCGGTTTCGTTCGGAGGAGACGCCGCCGATTCATTCGACGTCGTCGTCCCGTCACTCCCCGGGTTCGGGTTCTCCCAGAAGCCCACGGAGACCGGGTGGACTGTATCGCGCATCGCAGGCGCGTGGGTGGAGCTGATGAGGCGTCTCGGCTACCCGAGATGGGCCGCACAGGGCGGTGATTGGGGTGCCGTCGTCACCACCGCCCTCGGGGCCATGCACCCCGAGGGGCTTCTCGGAATCCATCTGAACACCCAGTACGCCTTTCCCGCACAGATACCCGACACCTTGTCGCCCGAACAACGCCACGCCGTGGAGACCCTCGCCCTCTACAACGGCGATCTCGGTGGGTCGAACCACCTTCAGCGCACGAAGCCGGAGACTGTCGGATTCGCCCTGGCGGACTCTCCCGCCGGTCAGGCCGCCTGGATCTACGAGAAGTTCCAGTCCAAGACCGACAACCACGGGCTCGCCGAGGACGCCCTCGGCATGGACGACATGCTCGACGCGATATCCCTCTACTGGTTCACCAACAGCGCGGCGTCGTCCGCCCGCATCTACTGGGAGAACAAATCGGGCACTCTCGCCGGCCCGAAGCTGACGCTTCCGGTCGCGGTGACCGTCTTCCCGAAGGACATCCCACGCCTGCCACGAAGCTGGATCGAAGACACCTACAGCAATTTGATCCACTACGGCGAGGCCGACAAAGGCGGGCACTTCGCAGCCTTGGAACAGCCCGAGATCCTGGTCAGCGAAATCCGCACCGGCCTGCGCACCCTTCGTTCCTGACGCCAACGCGCGAGCTCAGGAGCACACACGTCTCACTCGGGCTTCACCGAATCGGCCAAATGCGCTGGGCGCAGAGCACCTTGCCCACTTGACGCATAACTGTCGCCGATGTCCTATGCATCGCAAAGCCTGTACGTGGATGTCATGTATCGGGACATCGGCGACGCTTCTGCAGCAATAGATCCGGAACGAACCGGCAGCGGACAACAAGAGCTCGGTCTGCGCATCGTGGCGGACGCGGCGCGGGCGTGGGAGCAGTTCGCGGTGGTTCGGAGGCAACATCGTCCGGACGGTGCTCACCGCCGGTCGGCACCACGATCAGCACGCCGGCCTTCGGCGGGCTCGCCAAGGGCGTCTTGTCGATGTGCGGGGTGATACGTCGCGTCCCGCTGGAGCTGCGGATAGACCTCCGGCTTCCGGTCGGCGGCGGCCGGCACCTCGCCGGAGACGAGCCCATCGGGTCGGGAACCATGTGGATCAGCCGGCGGCCCCGGAGTGGGCGTCGGCCGCGGTGCTTCGGATGCGCCGCACGTGTGCCCGGGCGTGCGTCACCGCTTCTTCGAGGCTCGTGAACAGGTGGTCGCCGTGGACAGCCACAGGATGCGCTGCTCGATCTCGCGCAACGCCGCGGCGCGGCGCGAATCGGGCGCGGTCGTGGCGGGCAGGGTGCTCGTCATGGTGTTGTTCACCTGGTGCTCGTGTGCCGGAGTTCGCGTTTGAGGATCTTGCCGGTGGCGTTCTTGGGGAGCTCGTCGACGAAGTACACCGACCGCGGCTTCTTGAACGACGCGATTCGCGTCGCGCAGTACTCGATGAGCTCGCTTGCGGTGACGCCCGAGGCGACGACGAACGCGCGGACCGACTCGCCCCAGTCGGGATCCGGGACACCGATCACGGCCGCTTCCCGCACGGCGGGGTGGCGGAGCAGGACCTCTTCCACCTCGCGCGGGTACACGTTGGAGCCGCCGGTGATGATGACGTCCTTGGCGCGGTCGGTGAGGTAGAGGTAGCCGTCCTCGAAGTGGCCGATGTCGCCGGTGCGCAGCCAGCCGTCCTCGAGCGTGCGCCGGGTCGCGTCGGGGTTGTGCCAGTACTCACGCATGACGACGTCGCCCTTGACTTGCACTTCGCCGTCCGCACCCGGGGCCACCGGCCGCCCGTCGACGTCGCGGATGCGCACGTCCACGGTGCTGAACGGGCGTCCGCAGGAGCCCGGCCGGGACAGGGCCTCGTCAGCCGGCATGACGGTGATGGTCATCGGGGCTTCGCCTTGGCCGTACATCTGGGTGATGATCGGGCCGAACGCCGCGGTCGCGCGGTGCAGGTCCTCCTGGTACAGCGGTGCTCCGCCGACGACGATGCTGCGCAGGCTCGTCAGGTCGCGGGCGGCGGCTTGGGCGACGAGGCGGTTGAGCATCGTCGGCGCCAGGAACGTGGCGTGGGTGACGTGGTGTCGCTCGATCAGGTCGAGGTACCCCGACGGGGAGAAGCTGGTACCCGGCGCGATCACGTGCGTGGCCCCGCGGTCCGTGGTCGGCACGAGGTACAGACCGCTGCCGTGGGTGAGCGGGGCGGCGTGCAGGTGCACGCTGCCGTCCGGAACAGCGTCCAGATCGTGCTGGTAGGCGCGGCTCATGGCGGTGAGGTTGCGGTGGGTGAGCACCGCGCCCTTGGGCTTGCCGGTCGTGCCGGAGGTGTAGAACAGCCAGGCGGCGTCGTCGGCCTGCGTGTCCGCGACCGGTGCCGGATGGTCGGCGAAGACCGACTCGTACTCGCACACCTTGGCGGTGGCACCCACCGCGCCCACCTGGATGACGCGGACGCCGCCTCCGAGGGTGCCGGCGACGTGCGCGGTGGCTTCGGACAGGACTACTGCCGAGGCCACGCTGTCGTCGACGATGTAGCCCACCTCGTCGGGGTGCAGGTGCCAGTTCACCGGGACGGCCACGAAGCCGCCCCGGAAACACGCCCACAGGCACTCGACGAGTTCCGGGCAGTTCGGCATCAGCAGAAGCACACGGTCGCCGCGTGCCAACCCCAGTTCGCGGAGCCCGGCGGCCAGCCGTCCTACCCGGTCGATCAACGATGGGTAACCGAGGACTCGGTCGCCGAAAACGATCGCGGGAGCGCCGCTGTTTCGCTTCGCTCCCCTTTCCAGGAAGGTGCCGATGTTCACTTCGACTCCACGAGGGCCCGGCGGTGGTAGGCGCGTGCGACCGCGGGCACCAGCGCCAGCGCCCGTTCGCGGTCGCGCCGGTCCTCGCGCTGGCGCAGGATTCCGGCCATCCTGCGGTCTTCGGGAACGTCGTCGCCGCGGGCGGCGATCAGGGCGTGGAAGTGCGGGTTGGCTTCACCGAAGACCAGCGTGTAGGTGGCCGGCGCGCAGGTCACCTCGGTGACGGAATCGACGAGGTCGCGCAGGCGGCGGCCGTAGGTCGCCAGCTCGCGTTCGGTGAGGCCGCCGATCCGCAGCGCGTGCCGGCGGACCCGCAGGACGAACCAGCCCGGGACGTCGAACCCGGGCACGACTTCGCACGCCCACAGGTCGTCGCGGAACACGACCGCCGCTTCTTCCGCGTGCTCCATTTCGCAGGGCAGGCAGGAAGACCCGCTCATTGCAACTGTCCTACCTTCTTTGTTGGGTCTGAACTGGTCATTCGTAGGATCGGTGGGCCCTGGGGCTCAGGTATGGCTTTCATGCTCACGCCGGTGTTAAGGCTGAAAGGACTTGGCCGCCTGGGCTCCCGTGACGGCACGACCGCTGATTGGGATATGCGATGGGATCGCTGTGTAGGACAGCGTCGGCGTGGTCGTCTGTGGGTGAACTGCGGAGCTCAAGTGATGGAGGTGGTCGTGCCCCGGATCTGGGCCGGCGTGGACATCGGCAAGGAACACCACCACTGCGTGGTGATCGACGACAGCGGTGTGCGGCTGCTGTCGCGGCGGGTCCGCAATGACGAAACCGACCTGCTGGCCTTGATCGCTGACGTTCTCGCGATCGACGCCGATGCGCTGTGGGCGATCGATCTGAACTGCGGCGGTGCGGCGCTGCTGATCGGGTTGCTGGTCAACCACGACCAGCCGCTGGTCTACATCACCGGGCTGAAAGTCCACCGCGCCGCCGGAACCTACCGGGGCGAAGGCAAAACCGACGCCAAGGATGCGTTCGTCATTGCCGACCAGGCCCGGATCCGCCGCGATCTCGGGCCACTGCGGGCCGGGGACGAGATCGCCGTCGACTTGCGGACCCTGACCAACCGGCGCACCGACCTGATCTGCGACCGCACCCGCCAGATCAACCGGATCCGGCACCAGTTGCTGGAATACTTCCCCGCGCTGGAACGCAGCCTTGACCTGTCCCGCAAAGGACATCTGCTGCTGCTCACCGGCTACCAGACCCCCGACGCGATCCGCAGGCTGGGCGAGCAGCGCTTGGCCCACTGGCTGCGCCACCGCAAGGCCCGCAACGCCGACATCGTCGCGCATCTGGCGATCGAGGCCGCCGCCGCGCAGCAGACCACGTTGCCCGGACAGAAACTGGCCGCGGCGATGGTCGAACGGCTGGCCAAGGGGGTGATCGCGCTCAACACCGAAATCGCCGAGATCGACGCGATGATCGAAGAGCGGTTTCGCCGGCACCGCCACGCCGAGGTGATGCTCACCCTGCCCGGCTTCGGGCCGACTCTTGCTGCGGAGTTCCTCGCCGCCACCGGCGGCGACATGAGCGCGTTCGGCTCGGTCGACCGTCTCGCCGGCTACGCCGGTCTCGCGCCCGTGCCCCGCGACTCCGGCCGCATCCGCGGCAACCTGCGACGGCCTCGCCGCTACCACCGCGGCCTGCTGCGATCCTGTTACCTTGCCGCCATGGCCAGCCTGCCGGCCTGTCCCGCCTCGAAGGCCTACTACCAGCGCAAACGAGCTGAGGGCAAACGACACGAGCAGGCGCTGCTCTGCCTCGCCCGCCGACGCCTCAACGTCTTGTGGGCCATGCTCCGCGACGACTGCCGCTACCACGCTTCACCTCCGATCCCGGCGGCTGCGTGACTTGACAATCCCCATTGGGAAGTCCTTTCCGGATCGGCCCGACCTGCGTCACGAGCTCGCCCAAGCCCTCGATGCAGCTGACCAGTTCGTCGCCGGGTCGCAGGTAAACGGCGGGGTTACGGCCATATCCGACCCCGGCCGGAGTCCCGGTGAAGATCACGTCGCCGGGATTGAGGGTGAGCTGCCGGGACAGGTACGCGACGAGGTCCGGGACGCCGAAGATCAGGTGCTTGGTGCGCGATTGCTGCACGATCTCCCCGTTGAGCCGACAGGTGATCTCCAGGTCGTCCGGATCGGCTAGCTCATCGGGGGTCACCAGCCAGGGCCCGATGGGGCCGAAGCCCGGCAGCGACTTCCCGATTCCGAACTGCTGCGGCGCCGGGCCGGTGAACTGCAGGACGCGGTCGCTGATGTCCTGCCCGATCGTCAGCCCGGCGACGTGGCTCCACGCATCGGTCTCGTCCACGCGGCGTGCGGTGCGGCCGATCACGACGACCAGTTCGACCTCCCAGTCGACGCTGTCGCCGGAGAGCGCGAGCGGCGCCGACGGGTCGGCGATGCAGGAGCTGAACTTGGGGAACACCACCGGTACCGTCGGAAGGTCGATCGCCGCTTCAGCAGCGTGGTCGGCGTAGTTGACCCCGATCCCGACGCTCTGTCCCGGCCGGGGAGCCGGCGCGCCGGCCTGGGCCGGCGGCGCGATCGGCCCACGAGCGGGTGCGCGACCGGCGGCCCAGTCGCGGAACTCGTCCCACCGCGGGTAGATCGCTTGCGGGTCCGCCGGGAACCGGTCGCCGCTTGCCGTGGCGACGTCGACCAGTTCGGTTCCCTCCTGCAGCTGCAGGCGCCCGCCGGCGCTGGCCAGCCTCATCGGCCGCCCGCCGCCGCCGCGGGAAGCAGTGTGTCGCGATGCTCGTGCAGGTAGTCCTCGACGGTCCGCGGGGGCCGGCCGAGCACGCGCTCGACGTCGCCGGTGACGAATTCGGATTCACCGTTGCGGAAAATCTGGTACATCTCCTCGAAGTGCTCGGCCTCCCAGCGCGCCATCCCGCGGGAGAGCAGGTTCTCGCGTACGTCCGCAGGAGTGATTTCGGTGGTGCCGACCTCGCGGCCGCTCTCCTTGCTCACCAGGGCGGCGATCTCGGCGAAGGTCACCGCGCGGGGTCCGGTCAGCACCAGCGTCTGGTGGTGCCAGGCGGAGTCGAGCAGCACTTCGGCACACACCTCGCCGATGTCGCGGCCGTCGATCAGGCTGATCCCCGCGTTGCCGATCGCATTGGGGATGGCCCCGCTCGCCCGGACCGCGGGCAGCATGATGCCGTCGATCAAGGTCTGCATGAACGCGTTGGGCCGGATCACCGACCAGGGCTGACCACTCGCGGCGAGGACCTGTTCGATCTCCCAGTGCTGGCGGCAGGTGTAGGGACCGTCGGGGTTGATCGCGGAGCTGGTTCCGGACAGCTTCACGATCCTCGGCCCCAGGCGCCGCAGCGCGCGGATCACCCGCAGCTGCAGGTCGGTCATGTCGTGGGAGTGCTCGCTCAGCAGGAAAACCGAGTCGACTCCCTTCGCGGCGGCGGCGATGGTGTCGTCGTCACCCGAATCGCCCTCCCGGATGTCGACGTCCGGGCCCAGGACGCTGTGCGCCCTGGTGACGTCGCGCGACAGGACCCGGATGTCGGCGTTACGGCTTTGCAGGCCGGCGACCACGTACGGGCCGATGGTGCCCGTGGCCCCCAGGAGCAGCACAGTCATCAGTGGAACTCCTCGACGGTCGCGGTCGCGGGGATGTCGTCGCGGACGCGAAGGGTGTCGTCGGCGCGGCGCCAGATCTCGTACCCGTTCTCCCGGCAGATCTTGCCGTCACGGCACTGGAACGCGTGCACGAGCCGGATGCTGCACCGAGTTCCGGCGGGGAACGGGCAGTTGCGGAAGCCGTCGGTCAGCAGCGTGACTTCGAAGATGCTGTCGTCGAACACCCACTCCTCGTTCGCGAAGCGGTGCAAGTTGGTGATCTTGTGGACCTTCATGGCTTCGAAGATCTGCAGGTACTCGCTCTTCACCGTTTCCCGGTCGCGCAGGACCAGGCCGCGGGCCGGTACCTCCCATACGATGTCGTCGGTGTAGACGCCGACTGCCTGGTCGATTCCCTCGGGATTTTCGTTGTGGAAGTGCACTTCCACGGCGGCGAGGTTGCGCGCGATGATCTGCTCGCGCGTCAGTTCGTCGGTCTGGGACATGATTGTTTCCTTCGTGCAGGGGTACTGCGGTTACGGGTTGACTGTCCTCAGGGGACGGTTTTCGTCGGCATGACGGCGGCGCGGCCCTCGATCGCGTCGCGCAGCACCGCGGTGTCGATGTACTGCCGGAGCCCGACGAGTTTGCCGTCCCGGGCTCGCCACAGGTGGGCGAACGGCACGTCGAACGGGGTATCAGTGACCTTGGTGCGGCCGACGTAGCGGCCGCGCACGACGACGTTCTCCCCGGCTACCGCGAAGATCTCGTCGACCTCGGGGAGGATGGCGCTCCACGAGGCGAACGAGGCGGGGAAGAAGGTGTCGAAGATCTGCTCGGGGCCGACGTAACGGCCGCCGGCGGGGAAGCCGTCGGCGACGACGAATTCCATCTCCGGATCGACGAGGCTCCGCAACGTCGTCCAGTCGCGCTCGGAGATGGCGCTGTACCAGGCCTTGACCGCGGTAAGAGCTGCGTTGCTCACGAGAGTCCTCCTGGAATCGGCTCGGGGGGTCAGGCGGCCGGCGGCTTCCAGCCGGCCTGGACGCCCGAACGGGCGAGAATGCCCTGCGCCGCGGCGGAGGCAGAGCGGTGCAGCTCGGCGACGTCCACCCCGACCAGGCGGCCGTCCTTCTTCACCCGGTTGCCGGCGACGAAGACGTCGCTCACGGTGCTGCGGCCGGCGTGGTGCACGACGGCGGCAACGGGATCGAGAACCGGGGTCATCGACACGTCGGCCGTGTTGATCAGCACCAGATCGGCCTGTTTTCCCGGCGTGAGGCTGCCGAGCCGGTCGGCCTGGCCCAGTGCGCGGGCGCCCTCGATCGTGGCCATGCCCAGCACGTCCCGTGCCGACAGTTGCAGGTCCCACGGGTTCTCCCCCGCTTCGAGCTGAGCACCGTTGTGCTGGGATCGCGGCACGCCCAGGGCGAATCGCATCGCGGTGAACTGGTCGCCGCCGACCGCGATGCACGTGTCCACCCCGATGTTCGGCACCACTCCGGCCTTCATCAGCCGGGTGATCGGGGGAAGCCGTGGCCCATGTTCGCCTCGTCTTCGGGCGTGACGGTCGCGGTGACGCCGTGGTCGGCCATCACCTTCATCTCCTCGTCGGTGAGCAGGTTGCAGTGACCGAACGTCAGGTCGTTGCCCAGCAGACCGGCGTCGAGCAGGGGCGCGACGGCGGGCCGGCCGGGGAAGATGCCCTGCCCGAGGTGGATGTTGATCCGGATGCCGAGCTCTCGCGCCAGCGCCCAGTCCGCCTTGACCACGTCCATGACCGACAGGTCGGGACCGCGGGCAGCCAGTCCCAGCGTGATCAGGCCGGTGTCCGACGGGAAGCGGTCACGCAGCCGCCGCACCTCGGCCGCGTCGGTGTGGGCGGTGCTGCGGAAGGGTGGGGCGAGGCACTCCACGTATTGCTTCATCGAACCGCCGTAGCCGAACTGCGCCCGGATGCCGGCGGACTCGATCCCCTCGACGAGCGCGTCGGTGTGGGCCGGGGTGAGCTGGTTGTGCGACCAGTCGAAGACCCCCGTCACCCCCGAGTCCAGCGCGTCGAGTGAGCCGAGGCGGTTGCCGAGGTGCATGTCCTCGGCGGTGAAGTTCGGGCCCAGCGTGCCGAACATGGCCACGCAGTACTGGAACAGCGACCAGTCCGATCCCAAGCCTCGCAACAGGTTCTGGTAGAGGTGCCGGTGGGTGTCGATCATCCCCGGGATCACGATGTAGCCGCTGGCGTCGATGACTTCTGCCGCTGCTTCGGCCACCGTCAGCTCGGGGCCGATCGCCGCGATCACGTCATCTTCGATCAGCACGTCACCAGTCAGGTCTCCGACCGCGGGGTCCATCGAGACGAGGGAACCGCCTCGAATCAACACTCGGCGCTGCGGCATCGTTGCCTGCTTCCTGCGAGCCAACATCTCGCTACGATATACGATAGCTTGTTGCGGCAGCCTGACATACGGTGAGCGAAGACACAAGCTTCCAGCGAAAGGAAGGCCTTCAATCAGGGCAAATCGACCGATGGAGGCAGATCGATCACAGAAAGTAAGGACGCTACGATATAGCGCAGGCGGCGGAGGGGTGCCGACCGTACTTCGAACAGGAGGATCACGTGGCCGACCAAGCGTTCAAGCCGGTGACCGGACACCAGGTTTCGGCGGTCGACCTGGTCACCGTCGAGGTCCGGTCCTCGATCTTGCGCGGCGTCCTCGCTCCCGGAGCGCGCTTCTCGGTGGCCGAACTGGCCCGCCAGATGGGCCTCAGCCACATCCCGGTCCGGGAAGCGCTGCGGCGGCTGGAAGGCCAGGGACTCATCGAGCTTCAGCACGCTCGCAGCGCCGTGGTCGTGCCCCTGTCCGTTGCCGACGTCTCCGGGATCTACGGGCTGCGCAAGATGATCGAACCCGAACTCGCCGCCCGTTCGGCGACACTCAATCCGCCTGGCCACGTCCGCGGCCTCGCCGAGCTGATCGCCCGGTTCGAAGACGACGACCCCGAGGAAGTCTGGCAGGCTCACCAGCGGTTCCACCGCACGCTGATCGAACCCGCCGCCTCGGCGTGGGACCTGCGCACCCTCGAACAGCTCTGGGCCGCCGCCGAACGGTACACACGACTCGTCTACGACTTCGCCGCCATCGCCTCCAGCGAACGCGACCGCCGCGAGCGCATCCACACCACCATCCTCGACGCCGTCCGCGCGCAGGACGCAGGACGCACCCGAGCCGCGGTCGGCGCACACCTCGCCGAGAACGAGAGCGAGCTGCTCGAACGGATTTCCGGCCTGGACCTGGCCGCCCTGGGGAAGCGCGGCAGTCACCCTGCCTGAACCGGCTCAGCAGCTGGGCCTTGATGCCATCAACCAGCGGAACCAGCTGTGGGTCGTCGCCCACCTGGCCCTGGGTGATCAGGAACGACATCGACTGGCCTCGTCCGTCGACGGCGAGGTGGATTTCGGTGCTCAGCCGCCGCAGGACCGGTCGAGTCCTCCGACGTCGTCGCTGCATCCCCCTTTTCCGGCCCCGGCGGCATGCTGGTGGGTGCCGTCCTTTTGGTCCACAGTGATCCCGGCACGCCTACCAGAGGCCAGCTCAACTATTCACGGGAGACGCCCTAGCCGAACTTCACGGCGCCGAGACGTCCGTCATGGCGGCGTGAGCCGGCCCATCACCTCCGCGGCACGCAACCGGAACCGCACGGCCGCCAGCACCGATACGGCGCCGCACAGTGCAATCACGTCCACCACCGGGACGAAGCCGGCCAGGGCGCCGGCGATAGCCGGGCTGATGCCCTGTGCGGCCATCAGTCCTGTGGTCAGCAGGCTGAACGCCTGACCTCGGGCACTCACCGGGACGACGTCGCGAAACCGCTGCTGGATCCCCAGCTCGTAGGAGAACCCGCCGCCGGCGAGGACCAGCAGTGCCCCGCACCCCCAGACCGGCAGGCCGGGCACCGCGAACCCGAGCAACGGCAGGCCCACGACCGCCATGGTCGGCACCAGCAGCCTGCGGCGCAGCGCCGGCCCGGCGGTTCGGCCGAGCAGCAGGCTGCCGAGCAGCATCCCGACCGGCAAACACGCCAGCAGCAGGCCACCCGTTTCGGCGGGCAAGCCGCGCACGGCAACGTAAGGCACCAGCAGGCTTTCGGCCGCGGTGACGCAGGCCGGCGGAATCCACTGGGCGAGGAACAGCGTTCTCGTCGTGCGGCCGCGCAGCAGCTGCCCGTTCCCCGCCCAGCTGCGTCGCACGATGCTCGGCGCCCCGGGTTCCCCGGCCGGAACCGGCAGGGCAGGGAGCCGAAGCCGCACCCAGGCGGCCGCGATGAGGTGCAGGGCAGCGGTGATCAGCAAGGCGTGGCGCGCGCCGAGTGCGGCGATGGCCGCGCCGGCGCCGGCCATGCCGGCCAGCTGCGCCACCGACAAGGCCAGGCTGAGCAGCGATCGGCCGAGCACATAGCTTTCGCCGCTGAGCACGTCCGCCACCACCCGGCCGACAGCGCCGTTGAGCAAGGGCGTCACCATCGAGACGGCGGCGACAAGCGCAAGGCTCGGCCACACCGGCAGGTGCGCCAGCGCCAGCGTGAGCCCGCTGCCGAACTGAACGGCGTACCCGAGGGTGAGCAGTCGCCGCGGTGGCAGCAGGTCCGCGACCGCGCCGAGCAGGCTGCCGCCGAGCAGCTGCGGGAGGAACCCGATCCCGTACGCCACGGCGGCCAGCAGCGTCGATCCGGTACTGGAGAACACCAGTGCCGACAGGGCCACCATGCGCACCGTGTCGGCGGCGATCGCGAAGGTGCGGGTGGCGAACAAGGCCCGGAAAGTGGTGTCGGCCAGGACCGCTGCGTAAGTCATGGCCCGAGCCTGGAACGGGTCGAGGACCGCGGCGAAAGTTACGCCCAGGAGCGTAAGGTCGGGTCGTGCTCCGCTTCGAGGTCGGCAGCGATGACTTGCTGCGCAGCCGGTTCGCGCTCTCGCCGCTGTTCGAGCTGGACGGGCTGCTCCGGCGGCTCGACGGGCGGTCCGACCACCGGCTGCCGAGCTCCTGGCTGGCCCGGCTGACATCGGCGTACTGCCGGTTGCGCCGGAACGCCGCGTTCCGCGCGGTGCTGGCCTTGCACGCGCCATGGCAAGGGGCCACGTTCGTCGCGCCGCCACCCCGGAGCCTGGCGCAAACCGTCGAGGACGACCTCGCCACCGTCCGGGCCACCGCTGTCGAGCAGGCCCGGCAGCAGATCGCCGGGTGCCTGCGGCTGCGCCCGGTGACCGACGAGGAGGTGCGCCGAGTCCTCGACGGCCCGGATGTCGTGGCGCGGCTGGCCGACGCCTTGGCGGAAGCCTGGCAGGACCTGCTCGCCCGGGACTGGCCGCAGCTCCGGGCCATCTGCGAGCGCGACGTGGTGCACCGGGCCGGGCTGCTGGGCCGGGGCGGGTGGCTGGCCGCGCTCGACGGCCTGCACGCTCGGGTGCGCTGGCGCGACCACGGCATCGAAGTGCTGCGGACCAAGGCCGCCCGCACGGTCGGCTTGGGCGGCCAGGGCCTGCTCCTGGTCCCGTCGGTGTTCGTCTGGCCGGGCGTCGCCGTGCAGCACGAGGCCCCTTGGCCCAAGGCTCTGATCTACCCTGCCCGCGGCGTCGCCGCCCTGTGGGAAAACCGGCCTGCCGAGCCCGGCGCGCTCGGGAATCTGTTGGGCCGGTCACGGGCGCGGCTGCTGCTGGCCATCGACACACCGGCGAGCACGACCCAACTGGCCAGGAGCCTCGGCCTGGCTGTCGGCGCCGTCGGCGACCACCTCACGGTGTTGCGGCGGGCCGGGCTGCTCGACCGGGTTCGCTCAGGCCGTTCCGTCCTCTACCAGCGGACCGCGCTGGGCGACGCGCTCGCCGCCCAGCACTGAAGCCGACCGCGCCGCCACCAGGTCCTTGTCCCGAGTCGGCTGGGCAGCCGTCAACGCGCCTCCCTTGCCCCAGCTCCCGCGACGAAGCCTCGACGAGGTTGTGCAGCGACTCGAAAGGCCGCCGAAGTACCACCGCTCACCGGGTCAGGACGTTCGGCTCGACCTAGCCCCGGGGAAGTCATCACGGCGTGGTCCACTCTCGGCCCCGTGCCCGGCGAACGAACCTGAACCCAGCACGCGCGTTGAGCCCCACCTGTTCCTGGCCGCCGGTGTCGAGCTGAGCGCGGATACCGCGAACCAGCCCCGCTTCGGGGTATCCGCCCGGGCGAGAGGAGCATCCCGGTGGTTCCCGAATAGCTCCCGCGCCCGGTTCCGGTCACTCTTGCCTGGCCCCACAGTCCCAAGTGCGTCGGAAACCGAGACACCAAGGCCGACTACGAAATTCACTACCTGAACAACCTTGCTTCACCAGAACCGCGGGAGTGAGGTCCACCCGGACATCACTGTCGCAGGCAGACGCAGTCCTGCCCTCGCGTGATCGTGACGGTGAGCAGGTCGAAGGCAATTCCTGTCGTGAATTCCGGCAGTGAAGTCGGCGGGTCGTCCCTGGCGTGCCGCAGCCGAAACCGGCCTGGGAGCGCCGGTCTCGGCGGGCGCGCGGCCCCCGCCCGGCGGCGTGACAGACGCAGCAGGCGCATGTGTCGCACCAGCGAAAACCTGCCGCGGTCAGACGACCACGACGCGACGGCCTCGGGTGTGCCCGGCCTGGCTGTCGACGTGCGCGGCCGCCGCGTCGGCGAGCGGGTACGACTTCTCGACCGGGATGCGGAGCGTTCCCCGGGAGATCAGGTCGACGGCCTCGGCGAGCGCTTCCGGCACACTGCCGGCCACACCGGAGAACCGAACACCGAACTCCGGGGCGTCCAGGTCGGCGATCGAGATCACCTTCGCCGGATCCCCGGTCAGCTCCACGAGTTCGCCGAGCACACCCGAGCCCGCCAAATCCAAAGCGGCGTCCACCCGGCCGAGGTCCCGCACCCGCTCGACCCAGCCCTCGCCGTAGGTCGTGGCCACCGCCCCCAGACTGCGCAGATAGTCCTGGTTCACCACCCCGGCCGTGCCGATCACCCTGATCCCGCGGACCCGGGCGATCTGCAGCACCGCCGTTCCGACACCCCCGGACGCTCCGCTGACCAGCAGCGTCTGCCCGGCCTCCACACCGACTTCGCGCAGGACACGCACCGCGGTCTCCACCACCGACGGGTACCCGGCCGCCTCCTCGAACGTCAGCCCCGCAGGCATCCGCGCCCACGCCGACAAGACCGCGAACTCCGCGTACGTGCTCGCACCCTCCCCGAACACGAAGTCACCGACCTCGACTCCCCCGACCCCTTCGCCGACCTCGTCCACCACCCCGGCGGCGTCCAACCCGACCCCGGCAGGCAACTCGATCGGGTGCGCTCCGAGAACCTGACCCTCCCGCAGCCGCCAGTCGACGGGATTCACCCCCGCCGCCCGCACCGCGACCCGCACCTGTCCGGGACCGGCGTGGGGTTCCTCGGCGTCGACCAGACGCAGGACCTCGGGACCGCCGAACTCGGCGAAGCTGATCATCTTCATGCCGCGACCATAGCACTAACGGTTAGCCTTTTGGAACAGTTAGCTTTACGTACCTGGTAGTCTCCGACGGTGACCGCGCCACCCGGGCGTCGCGAGCGCAAGAAAGCCGCGACCCGCCAGAAGATCGCCGACACCGCCCTGCGGCTGTTCCTCGACCGCGGCTACGACCCGGTGGGCATCCGCGACGTGGCCGCCGCGGCAGACGTCGCCGTCACCACCGTCTTCTCCCACTTCGCCTCGAAAGAGGCCCTGGTGTTCGAACAGGACGAGAACTTCGAACACCGCCTCACCCAGGCCGTCACCGACCGCGCGGGTGAACCACTCATCCCCGCGCTGCACCGCGAAATCCACGCGATGGTCCGCCACTGCGCGGCACCCGACAGGGCACCCATCCGGCACATGATCGACTCCTCGCCCGCCTTGCGGGACTACGAGGACTCCATGCTGCTGCGGTACGCCGAGTCATTGGCCACGGCCATCGCCGCCGACCCCGACCTCGACCGCACGCCGACCGTGTGCCGAGCCGTCGCGAGGTTCGTCATCGACGCCTACGCCATCGCCCGCGACGCGGCCGACCCCGAGACCGCACTCGGCGAAGTCTTCCCGATGATCGAAGCGGCCTGGATCGCACGGGGCTTCGACGAGGCCGCCCAGGCTTGAAGCCCGGCAGGACCCGTGCGCGGGAGTCGTCACCCCGAAACTGCTCGGTTCCGACGGCGCTCTCGGTGGCGAGAGCGGCCGAACACCGCGGTCACCTCGAGCCGCGCGACTGCCACACCGCCAACGAACGCGCCGGCCTCATCGAGCGCCGCTGGTGATCGGCCGCCGCGGTCTCGACCTGCCGCGACAAACTCCTGTCCGCGGAGCTGCCCGACTTTCTGCAGGCAATCCTCGACGATCGCTTCCCGCCCACCCTTCTGGCGCTCACCCGGCGAGGCGGCGGGCGCGGGCTCGCAGCCTTCCTGCGCGCGACAGACCTCGCACAGCGTGCCGTGCAGCCGGTAGCGGTGGCTGTAGGGCTTGAGCTTGTCGTAGAGGGCGGGGCCAGGACGCCGGCGAGGTCGGCGAACTCGTGGGTCCTCCGAACCTGGCCAGTCAGCTGACCGGGCTCCGACGTTCCAGGAAAACCGTGTCGTGCCAGACGCCGTCGCGCTGGGCGATGCGTTCACGGACTCCGAGAGTGCGGTAACCGGCAGTGCGGTGCAGAGCGATGCCGGCACGGTTTTCACTGAAGACGGACGTCTGCAGGGTCCATAGGCCGGCAGCGTCGGCTTCGGTGACCTGCTTGTGGATGAGGGCCCTGCCGATTCCTCGGCCGCGGTGATCCTCCGCGACGTAAATGCAGGTCTCGACGACCCCGGCGTAGCACTCCCGGCTGGACACCGGCGCGGCAGCGGTCCAGCCGACGACCTCGCCGTCGATCTCGGCGACCCAGCGGTGCCCGGGCAGCCACTTGGCGTGCAGTTCGTCCCGGGCGGGGGCCTCCGTTTCGAACGTCGCGATGCCGGTCGCGATGCCTTGGGCGTAGATCCGGCGGACCGCGCCCCAGTCGCCTCGGCGCAGCGCCCGCACGGTGACGTCTTTGGGAACGTTGTCCGGGCAGCACGGGCGAGGCGCCAGCAACCCCATGACGGCGTCGGCGGCGTGCGGCAGTCCGGTGCAGCACGCTTCGTTGACCGTGATGAAGGTCGAGGTGCCCTGCTTGCGCAAATGCAGGAAGCCGACATCGGCCAGCTTGCGGACGTGATGGGAGACGGTGGGCTGACTGAGGCCCATGATCTCCGTCAGCCCGCCGATGGTCAGCTCCCGGCCTGCGGTCGCGACGGCGTGCAGGATCTTCACGCGCATCGGCTCGGCCAGGCAGGAGAACCACTCCGCGTAGGTCGCCGCCTCGGCGTCCGGAAGCACCGGCGCCGTGACCGGGAGCGTCGTCGTCATGCCGCAAGTATTGACCGCCATCGATGGTTGCGTCAATCGACGTCGGTCTATACATTGCTCGGCGAGCCTTTGATAGAGCGTCTTCGATGAAAGGGTGCTGGGGATGAGCGAGTTGCCTGTCGTGGTGGTCGGAGCCGGGCCGGTGGGACTGGCCGCGGCCGCGCAGCTGCGGGAACGCGGCCTGCAGCCGCTGGTGCTGGAACGCGGTGAGCGGGCCGGTGCGGCCGTGGCGGAGTGGAACCACGTCCGCCTGTTCTCGCCGTGGTCGGAGCTGGTCGATCCCGCCGCCGAGCGCTTGCTCGAGCCGACGGGCTGGGCAGGGCCGGACGAGGGCAACTACCCGACCGGGCAGGAGTGGACGGAGCGCTACCTGCGGCCGCTGGCCTCGGTGCTCGGCGACCAGGTGCGCTTCGGTGCCGAGGTGATTGGCGTCGCGCGGCGGGGCCGGGACCGGATCGTCGACAGTGGCCGCGATGGCGAGCCGTTCTCCGTGCACGTCCGCACCGCCGGGGGCGAGGAGCGGGTCTTGGCGCAGGCGTTGATCGACGCGTCGGGGACGTGGTCGACGCCGAACCCGCTCGGCGGCGAGGGCTTGCCGGCGATCGGCGAGCGCGCCGCGGCCGACCGGATCGCCTACCGGGTGCCGGACCTCAACGCCGAGAAGAACCGGTACGCAGGCAAGCACGTGGTCGTGGCGGGCAGCGGGCATTCGGCGCTGACCGCGCTGGTCGCGCTGGCAGGGCTGGGCGCGGCGGGGACGCGGATCAGCTGGGTGCTGCGCCGCGGCGGGATCGGCAACACCTTCGGCGGCGGCGAGGCCGACCAACTGCCCGCACGCGGCGCGCTCGGCTTGCGCGCCAAGGAGGCCGTGGACGCGGGGCTGATCACGATCGTGACCGGGTTCCGCACCGAAGCGGTCGAGCCGGTCGCCGACGGCCGGGTGGCGCTGGTGTCGGCGGACGGCGCACGCATCGAGGCGGTTGACGAGGTGATCGCGCTGACCGGGTTCCGGCCGGAGCTGGGGTGGCTGTCGGAGATCCGGCTGGAGCTGGACCGGACGCTGCAGGCGCCGGTCGCGCTGGCACCGTTGGTCGACCCGAACGTGCACTCCTGCGGCACCGTCTACCCGCACGGTGCGAAGGAGCTGTCGCACCCGGAGCAGAACTTCTACCTCGCGGGGATGAAGAGCTACGGGCGTGCGCCGACCTTCCTCGCCCAGACCGGGTACGAGCAGGTTCGCAGCATCGCCGCCGAGCTGGCCGGGGACCACGAGGCCGCTGCCCGTGTCGAGCTGTTCATGGCCGAGACCGGGGTCTGCGGCGGGGCAGGCCTGTTCGACGAGCCCGACAGCCGCGCGTCCGGCTGTTGCGGCTCGGCCGAGCCGGAAGTGCTGACGCTGTCGGCGCCGCCGGCCGCGTCGAACTGACCTGGTGCCGGCGAGCACGAGCACTGCGGCGCAGTCCTTGAGCAGGTCGGGGCTGCGCCGGGTGCTCGCGATCTTGTGCGTCACCCAGATCACCAGCTGGGGGATCCTCTACTACGCCTTCCCAGTGCTCGCCCCGGACATCGCCCGCGCGACGGGGTGGCCGACGACTGCGGTGGTCGCCGCGCTGTCCGGAGCGCAACTGGTCACCGCACTGGCCGGGATCCCGGTCGGGCGGCGGCTGGACCGGCGCGGACCTCGAACGGTGATGACCACCGGCTCGGTGCTCGGCGTCCTGGCCGTGCTCGCGGTGGCGACTGCGCAGAATCTCGCGTGGTTCGTGATCGCGTGGGCGGTGGCCGGCGCGGCGATGAGCGGGGTGCTGTATCCGCCGGCATTCGCCGCGTTGACCCGCTGGTACGGGCCGCGGCGCGTGTCGGCTCTGACCGTCCTCACCCTGGCCGGTGGACTGGCGAGCACGGTGTTCGCTCCGGTGACGGCACTGCTGGCCGCGCACCTGGACTGGCGCCACACCTACCTGGTGCTGGCCGTGGTCCTGGCGGCGATCACGATCCCCGCGCACTGGTGGGGCTTGAAAGGGCGTTGGCCCGAAGCCGAGCCGCCCCTGGCGGAGCATGTCGAGCACAACGATCCACGCAGAATCGCCCGCAGCGGAGCGTTCCTGGTGCTGGTCGTGGCGATGAGCATGGCGACGTTCTCGGCGTTCGCCGTCGTGGTGAACCTGGTGCCGCTGCTGACCGAACGCGGCGTCAGCCCCGGGATTGCCGCAGTAGCGCTCGGCCTCGGCGGCGCCGGACAGGTCCTCGGCCGTCTCGGCTACGCCACGCTGTCGCGCACCACCAGCGTCCGCGCCCGCACCGCGATCATCCTGCTCGCCACCTCCGCCACCACCGCGCTGATGTCAGTCCTGACGTCGGTGGTCGCGCTGATCACCGCGGCCGTCGTGGCCGGGATGGCGCGCGGGGTGTTCACGCTGCTGCAGGCCACCGCGATCACCGACCGCTGGGGCGCGGTCCACTATGGACGGCTCAACGGGCTCATGTCCGCGCCGATGACCATCACCATGGCGCTCGCCCCGTTCGCGGGCGCCGCCTTCGCCGGCGTACTCGGCGGCTACGCCCATGCCTTCCTCGTCCTCGCCGCGGTCAACGCGGCGGCCGCTGCGCTGGCCATGGCCGGCAACCCACGAACACCCGTTGGGAGAACTCCATGAGCGAGTACGACGCGATCGTCATCTCGGCGGCCAGGCCGACCTCGCCGTATCCCGGACGCCTCCCCGTTGCCTGATAGCGAGACGCAGGGCTACGCGGCAGAGGACGCCATCCACGACGCGGCCGCAACCTGGGGCCTGCCGGACTTCGTGTTCCTGCCTGAACAGCAGCGCGTCGGCCCCGGCGTGCGCGAACTCGGCGACGGGCTGCTGCTCGTGGGCGACCACGCGGCCGTGATCCAATCCAAGAGCCGCACCGATCCCACCGACAAGACCGAACGCGAACTCTCCTGGCTCACCCGCAACGTCACGAAGGCGCTCAAGCAGGGAAGCGGCACCGTACGCCAGCTGAAGCTCACCAGCGCGAACATGACCAACGCCCGCGGCCGCACAGTGCCCGTCGACGGCAAGGACTACACCTGGCTGACCGTGGTGATCGTCGACCACGCCGATCCGCCACGCGGATTCCGGCCCCCTCCGGCCCCGACCGAGGTTCCGGCGATCGTGCTGCTCCGCCGGGACTGGGAGTTCCTGTTCGACCACCTGCGCTCAACGCGATTCGTGCTCGCCTACCTCCTGCGCGCAGCCCGAGCCGGTGACATTGTCGAGCTCGGCGGCGAACCCCGCCGGTACCACGAATACGCCCTGGCCGATGTAGCCGCCACACCTGATCCCGTGGACCCGGCGGTGGCTCCCCTCGTCAATGCGAAGCCGACAACGATCGCCTCGACCGCCCGGGCCCCGCTCGAACCAGTCGGCCGCGAGGACCGCGCCGCACACGTCCTATATCGAATGATCATGGAAGACGTGGCGAACACCCCGATCCCCGAGGACAGGGAGAAGGATCGGCTGCTCATGCTCGCCGCGCTGGACGGGCTACCGATCGGCAACCGCAGTGAGCTCGGCCGCACACTGGTGAAGTTCATGAAATCCGCCGCCCAGCACGAAGGCGACGGAACGCTCACTCACAGCCGTACGGTGATCCCCAACCCGGGCGAATTCGACCCCTTGTTGTTCATCGTCGCATCAAAGCTCTCCGAAGAAGCCAAACATGCGTTGGCTTTTCGGATGCAGGTGTTGCACCACGACTACAGCACCGCCATCGGCGACTGGGAACACTGCACCCTCGGCGTCATGCTGACGCCCACAGCCGTGCCCGACAGGCTGTGGAACACCAGCACGACGACACTCTGGGGCGACCAAAATCAGCCGCCCGAGTTCATCGAGGAACTGCGAGCCATCATCGCCGACAGCGCGATCTGATCGCCGAGCCGGTCAGGACACCGAGGCGAGCCCCGGCGCGGCCAGCAGGCCGGACAGCTGGGCGAGCGTCTCCGGCCGTGGCCGGTAGTACACCCAGGTGCCGCGGCGTTCGCCGGCGACCAGGCCAGCTTCGCGCAGCACCTTCAGGTGGTGGGAGATCGTCGGGCCGCTCAGGTCGAACGCCGCTGTCAGATCGCAGACGCAGCTTTCGCCTTCCGCTGAGGTGATCAGCGACAGCAGACGCAGCCGCGCCGGGTCGCCGAGCGCCTTGAACGCCTTCGCCAGGTCCACCGCCTGGTCGGCCGACAAGGCCTCCGCGGCCAAGGGAGCGCAGCAGCCCTCACTGATCACCGGGAGCAACGTCAACCCCTCTTGCTGTTTAGCCACTCATCTATATTGACATCCATCTAATCCATGGGCAAACTTGAGCCACTGATTCGACATCCATCTAGATAGGCAGCTCCCATGATCAAGCTTCTCCGCCGGCTGCTCACGGCCTCGTCGACCACCGAGTTCTGCGAGTCGTGCGCGCAGGTGTGCACGAGCCAGTGCCGCGCCAACGCCCTGCTCGACCAGGCCCGCACCCGCGCCCTGCAGCTGCCTTCCCGCTTCTGAACCCCTCGACCTCGCAAGGAGATCCGTGATGAGCACCCGGACGACCGGCGGTTTCGCCGGCGACCCCGCCGAAGCCTTCACCCCGCCCGCCTCGACCGGCTGTTGCGGCACCGCGCCCGCAACGGTCACCTCGACCACGACGACGTGCTGCGGCACCGCGGAGGCGGCCGCCGCAGCCGGGGCCTGCTGCGATCCGGGCGCGAAAGCCGACGCTGTCGCCGATGGCGCCGGCTGCTGCGGATGACCACCACGGCGGCGACCGAGGTGTCCGGCAGCCGCCTGCGATCCACCGTCACCACGCTGGCCGAGGACCGCTTCACCGGCCGCCGGGTCGGCACCCCGGGCGGCCGCGCGGCCGCCGCGTGGCTCGCCGGGCAGTTGCAGGTGCTCGGAGCGACGGTCACGGCCGACGAGTTCCCCGTCGCCGTGCGCGAGCTGTATCGGACACCCGAGCTTCACGACGGCGACCGGCAGCTGGTGCACCGCCGGGAATTCGGCGAACACCTCGTGTCGGCGGACCTGCCCGAACCACGCACCGCCGAGCTGGTGGCCGCCGACGCGGGCCGGCTCACCGATCGTTGGGTGCTCGCGCCGGACCTGGGGGTTTCGGCGCGAGCTACCCGCGACGGCGCAGCCGGGCTGCTGGTGCCGCGCGGGACGGACGAGGCCGGGTGGATGCCGAAGATGATCGCCGGACCCGAGCCCGGCGCGCTGCCGGTCATCGCGGTCCGCACCGAGTTGCACGAGCGCCTGGCCGCCGGCCAGGTGATCAGCGCGTCGGTGCCGCTGCGCACCGTCGGGGTGGCCGGGTCCAACGTGCACGGGCGGCTGCGTACCTCCGCGAGCGGAGGCCCGGACTTCCTGCTGACCGCGCATTTCGACGGCGTCGGCGACGACCCCGGGCAGCGGCTGCCTGCCGCCGCGGACAACGCGTCCGGCGTCGCCGTCGTGCTGGAAGCCGCCCACTTGCTCGCCGACGCGCTCCCGGAGGGCGTCGGCTTGGGGGTCACGTTCCTCGACGCCGAGGAAGCCGGCGCTCGCGGCTCGGCCCATCACGCACCGACCGTCCCGGCCGGCACGGTCGTGCTCAACATCGACGGCGCCGCCCAGCTCGGCGAAGCGGCGGCTGTGGAAGCAGGAGGGCCGGCGCACGGATTGCTCGCCGCGCTCGACCAGGCCGGCCGGGAGACCGGCGTGCCGCTGCGAGCCGGGGCGATGGCGTCGGACAACCGCCGCTACGCCGCGGCCGGGCTGGCCGCGGTCGGAATCGGCATGGGGATGCCCGGCTATCAGACCCCGGCCGAGACCGCCGATCGCGTGGAGACTGACACCCTGATCTCGGCGGTCCGGCTCGTCGTCGCCACAGTTATGGGGTTGGCCTACCACTCACGAGGATGATCTGCATTGACTCACAAGGAGGAATTACAACGCGGGGTGTGATGTAGACGCCTTATCAGGGACCGGAATAGCCGAGTGACCGTCGAGGTCGCGGTTCCTAGCGTGGATGGGATGGCGCGGCATCGAAAACTCCCCGCAAGTCAGTACGAATGCCAGTACTGCAACCGGCGACACTTCAAGGATTCGGAAGCCGGACGGGAATGCGCACGCCGAGCCCAGCGGACACGCGCCCGCCGCACCACAGCCCGAACACCAGTCCACCGGCCGACGTGGATCCCGTCGCCGGCGGTACCGCGAAGCACGCGACCGCGATCATCGGCGGCACCTCCACCGGTGGCGCCACCGACTCGCACCGTCGCGCCGCAGCTCGACCGCAGGACCACCCGCCGCCAGCACGCCAAGGAGTCATTGAGCCGGGACCCCTCGAACATCGCCGGCGACGTCGTCGCCTATGTCTTCGACGAGAACGGCTTCTATGCCCGGCTGGCCAACCGTGCCATCGACAAGGTCCCGTGGACTTCCCCCGTCCACTACCGCAAGCACGGACTGTGCGTCTGCCTCAACAACGTGGCGAAAGGACTCGATCCGGGTACCTACGCCAAATACGCGCAGATGCCGTTGCGGGCGGGACTGGTTTTGGTCGGCTGCCCAAAGTTCCTCGCCGAAGTCCTCAGCGCGGCGTCCGCCTTCGGCATCAAGCAGATCCTCGGCACGTTGCCGCATGCTCAGCTGTACAAGACGCTGCGGGTCATAATTCCACTGGTGTGCCCGAACTTGGACGTCTGCCCGGCCCGGCAAGACGTGGTGAAGACCTATGCCTCGCCGGTACTGGCTGAAGAGCTCAAGCAATTCGTCGCCAGCCTTCGCTGAACCGGTGCCGTCAGCTCAGGCGGCGCGCAGAGATGTCGGCGACCGCGGCACGAGCGGTCCGGCCGACACCGATCAGGGTGGCCGAGGCAGGGCCGGTCCAGTCGCCGTAGCCGACCAGATGCAGCCCGGGCACGTCGAGCGCGCGGGTGCCCTCGGTCCGGACGTGGCCGCCGGTGCTGCGCAGCTTCAGCGGCGCAAGGTGGCCGAGCTCGGGCCGGAACCCGGTGCACCAGATGACAACGTCCGCCTCGGTCGTGGTGCCGTCCGGCCACTGCGGCCCTGCGGGCGTGAGCCGGGTGAACATCGGGCGGGCGTTGAGCGCTCCGGCGTCGCGGGCACGGCGCACCGGCGGCACCGCGACGATGTCACCGAGCCCGGCGACCCCGCCGGGGTCGGCGGCACCGCGGTCGAGGGCTCGGCGGCGGCGGGTGGCGATGTCGAACAGGGCGTGCCCGTCGACCTCGTCGGGCAGGAAGCGGGGCGTTCGGCGGGTCGCCCAGGTGACCTCGGCCGAGCCGGTGAGGTCCGCGGCGATCTGCGCGCCGGAGTTGCCGCCGCCGACCACGACCACGCGCCGGCCGGCGAACCCGGCCGGGCCGCGGTAGTCGACGGTGTGCAGCTGGCGGCCGGCGAAGCTGCCCGGCACCACCGGCAGGAACGGCCGCCGCCACGTCCCGGCGGCGCTGATGACGGCCTTCGCCGTCCAGGTGCCGGTGTCGGCGGTGACCGTGAAGCCGGCGGCGTCGGTTTCGACCGCGGTGACGGTGACGCCGCGGTGCACGGGCAGCTCGTAGCGTTTCTCGTAGGCGGTGAGGTAGTCGACGACGTGGCCGGCCGGCGGGTACCACTCGTCGCGATAGGGCGGCATCAGCCAGCCGGGCAGCGAACTGAACCGGGCCGGGGAGAACAGCCTCAGCGACTCCCAGCCGTGCAGCCAGGCGCCGCCGGGCTGGGTCTGGGCGTCGAGGATGACGAAGTCGAGACCCGCGCGGCGGAGGTAGTAGCCGGCGGCCAGACCTGCCTGGCCGCCGCCGACCACGACCACCTGCGTCGAGGACGTCACTTCGGTTGCGGGGTCTTCTCGACCCACCGCTTGCGCAGCCACAAGCTGACGTAGACCAACCCGACAAGGACGGGGACCTCGATCAGCGGGCCGACCACCCCGGCCAAAGCCTGGCCGGAGGTCACACCGAACACGCCGATCGCCACCGCGATCGCCAGCTCGAAGTTGTTGCCCGCCGCGGTGAACGCCAGCGTCGTCGTGCGCGCGTAGGACAGGCCAGAGGCCTTGCCGAGCAGGTAGCCGCCGCCCCACATGATCGCGAAGTACGCCAGCAGTGGCAGCGCGATCCGGGCGACGTCCAGCGGCCGCGAGGTGATCGTCTCGCCCTGCAGCGCGAACAGCACGACGATCGTGAACAGCAGCCCGTACAGCGCGATCGGGCCGATCTTCGGCAGGAACTTCCCCTCGTACCACTCGCGGCCCTTGCTGCGCTCCCCGATCCGCCGCGACAGGTAGCCGGCGGCGAGCGGGATGCCGAGGAAGATGACCACGGACAGTGCGATCTCCCAGGGCGAGAAGGAGACGCTGGTCGTGTCGAGGCCGAGCCAGCCGGGCAGCAGGTCGAGGTAGAACCAGCCGAGCACCCCGAACATGATCACCTGGAACACGGAGTTGAGGGCGACCAGCACGGCGGCGGCTTCACGGTCGCCGCAGGCGAGGTCGTTCCAGATGATCACCATGGCGATGCAGCGGGCCAGCCCGACGATGATCAGCCCGGTCCGGTACTCCGGCAGGTCCGGCAGCAGCAGCCACGCGAGCGCGAACATCAGCGCCGGACCCAGGATCCAGTTCAGGACCAGCGACAAGACCATCGTGCGTTTGTCGCGGGTGACGGTGTCCAGCTTGTCGTAACGGACCTTCGCCAGCACCGGGTACATCATCAGCAGCAGGCCGAGCGCGATCGGCAGCGACACCTGCCCGATCTTCACGGCCTCCAGCACGCCTTGCAGGCCGGGGATGACGCTGCCGAGACCGAGCCCGACGGCCATCGCGGCGATGATCCACACCGGGAGGAAGCGGTCCAGGAAGGACAGCCTGTGCAGGACGTCGGCGTCGGCCGGGGTGGCGGTCTTGTCGGCGGTCACGGACCGTGCCTCCAAAGGTGGTCGTGGGGTGGTCAAGCGTCGAGGAGCTCGACGAGCAGGCCGCGGACGCGGCGGTCGATCTCGTCGCGGATCGGGCGGACGGCGTCCACGCCCTGGCCGGCGGGATCGTCCAGCGGCCAGTCCAGGTACCGCTTGCCGGGGAAGATCGGGCAGGTGTCGCCGCAGCCCATGGTGATCACGACGTCGGAGGCCTCGACGTCCTCGGTGGACAGCTTGGTCGGGACCTCGGCGGCGATGTCCAAGCCCCACTCGGCCAGTGCCTCGGCGGCCGCGGGGTTGACCTTGTCGGCCGGCTCGGACCCGGCCGAGCGCACGGCGATCCGACCGAGCGCGTAGTGCTGCAGCAGCGCGGCGGCCATCTGCGAGCGGCCGGCGTTGTGCACGCAGACGAACAGCACCTCGGGAGTGCGGGCCATCGGAGTTCCTTTCGGCGTGGTCATGGCTGGTTGCTGAGCTCGTCGAGCAGCCCACGCACGTGGCGGTCGATCTCGTCGCGGATGCGACGCACGACGTGCAGCGGCTCGCCGGCCGGGTCGGGAATGTCCCAGTCCAAGTAGCGTTTGCCCGGGTAGATCGCGCAGGCGTCGCCGCAGCCCATCGTGACTACCACGTCGGAAGCGCGCAGCACCTCGTCGGTCAGCGGCTTCGGGTAGGCAGCCTCCAGCGGGACGTGCAGCTCCCGCAGCGCAGCGGTGATGATCTCCGGGATCTCGCCCTGCGGTTGCGAGCCGGCCGAGCGCACGGTGACCCGGCCGAAGGCGTGGTGGTCCAGCAGGGCCGCGGCCATCTGCGAGCGGCCGACGTTGTGGACGCAGAGGAACAACACCTGCGGCACGGTCACCTGCGTCAGCCCTTCGGCCCGGCCGAGGTCGAGCAGCCGCTCGCGGGCGAACCGGGCGGTCAGCGCAGGCAGGTGGACGGTGACCGTCGCGTGCTCGGCCAACAAGTCGTAGGTCTCGCGGACGAACAGCTCGACGGTTTCGCGACCGAACACGCCGTGGAAGCGGTCGGCCAGCTCGTCGGCGATGCGGTCCAGCTGCAGCCCGACCGCGCGTGCGGGCAAGCCGTCCGTGGCGTGCGTCATGAGCTCTCCTCGAGCGAACCGGCCTGGATCGAAGTCTGCCGATTCAATTGAAGACGCTTGGATCGACTCTTGTCAATCCAGCTGAGGTACGATCGACAACGCCGAGGTCACCGAGCCGCCGAGGAGGAGCCATGGCCGCGCCCAACGGTCACGTCCGGCAGAAGCCGGTCGCGGTGACCCTCCTGCTGGCCGAGCCCGCAGCCGTCGTCACCGACACCGAGGCCGAGACGGCCGCGAAGCTGTTCAAGGCGCTGTCCGACCCGGTCCGGATCCGGCTCGTCTCCCTCATTCGGCACTCACCCGGCGGCGAAGCGTGCTTCTGCGACCTGGCCGAGGACTTCGACATGCCCCAGCCGTCCCTGAGCCACCACCTGCGGGTCCTCGTCACCGCCGGCATCCTCACGCGTGAGCGCCGCGGCACCTGGAGCTGGTACAGCCTGGTCCCCGAGCCTCTCGGATCCCTCGGTTCCCTGCTTCGCGAAGGCGGCCCGCTCGCGGACCGGCCCGCGGCGTTGTCGGACGAAGAGCGAAACAAGCGCTGCTGAGGCGAGCAGACGAACCCTTATGCCTGCCGTCGACTGCTTGACGTTCAGCCCGCGGCGACCAGGTGCAGCACCTGAGGATCAACCGCAGTCAAGTACCGCGAGCTCTGCGGCGGCCGAAAACCGGTTTCAGCTCGCCTGGTGGCGAGGTCCGGGGGTTCGGCAAGCCGCTGGGGCGAGCTGATGATCAGCGCCGTTGCGCGCCGCGCGTCCGCGAAGTACGCGTCGAACTCGCGCCGGTCAAGACCGACCACAAGACGATGCCGCCGCCAGATCCGACTCGGCGATGCCGACTCCACCGCCTCCAACGTTGCCACTCCGACGACCGCCATGACCGGAGATGCAGCGTAAAGCACCAGACGGGTTCCGGCGGGTGCCTGCAGTCGCGTGCGGCGAAGCTCGACTGTCTTCGAGCCGTCCAGAATGGCTTCAGCGAATCGCGGTCGTAACGACAACCAATGGCCGCGGTTCGCAGTCTTCCGAAGCCGTCGTCGGAGTCGTCCTGCGTTCGCTCACAGGCGGAGACTATCCGAGTGCACCGACAAAACGACGTCAACGCCGTCCGTGTTGGAACATGACTCTGTGCTAGGCGGACGGGTCTACGTCGGATCACTTCCCATCCTCCCGCCGCTGTCCCAGCGCATACAGCTCGGCAAACAGCTGGTTGGCGATGCGGGTCGGTGACAGCGGCACTTGTGGACCACCGAGCGGCTTCCGCAGCCGGTCATCGGCATGACGAGGAACGTCCGATGCGAACAGCTCGGTGTCGGAAAGGCGAAGGGCCTGCGCGTACCCGTCCTTCGCCGCGGCGCGGATGTCGGAGAGCCGGAAGACGCCGTAGTGGCTGCAAGTCGCGAACAGTGTTTCCGCGCGACCCTTGTCGATGCCGTCGAGCAGAGATGTGCCGATGAACCGACCGGAGCCGGTCGTCGAACTTTGGCTCACGTACCAGACCACGCGGCTTGGTTCTCGCAGCGCGCTGCCGCGGCCGCTGCGGTAGTGGACCTGCTCGCGACCGAGCGCGATGTCCGCGCGACGCGACAGCAGCAGCTCGGGCCGCCCGACCTGCGCCGCAGTACCGAGCACATCGACGACGCAGGAGTACCAGTTCTGGCCGACACGCTGGTAGGACTCGTACCCGATAATCCGTTCGAAGGACACGCACAGGTAAGGATCTCCGATCTCGACCACCTGCGCCCCGGACGTCCGAGCCTGCTTGCGCAGCAGCCAGAGAAGCTGGCGACCAACCGTACCGGCCGTCGCGTGATCTGCCAGACGGAGCAGCGGAACTCGAAGAACACCACCGTCCAACTCGGTCGCATAGCACGCAACGGGAGTCCCATCGGGTGCCCGCACGATCAGGTGATGTTTCCTCGTACGGGCGAACTCCCCGAGCCGGTCGCGCAAGTCGGTGCGGCGTTCACCTCGCTCGATATCGAGAAACGCCATGAGGACTGTTTCCTCGCCTGCACCGGCTCGGCCTGAGCGGAACTCCGTGCCCTCGAGGCTGTCGGGTCGGTAAGCGGCCGCGTGCGCCAACTCGTCCAGCAGGACATACAGCCGGTTCGGGTCGAGCACACGCAGCTGCGCGGCTTCAGGCACGTCCTCCAGTTGCAGCAGGATCGGAGCGATGACGTTGCGCAGCCCCTCGTCCCAGGTCACGAACACCTGGATACCTGCGGCGGCGGTTTCCGCCAGCTGCCAGAGGTCCCCCGCGTCCTGTGGAGTAGTCCGGTGTGCAGCACGTGCTCGCGCTCGTCGATGACCTCGACGGTGGCGGACCGCTTGTGCGGATCCACGCCGATGATCATTGGTGTCACGCTGTTCTCCTCGCCGTCCCTCATGGGTATCAGGCGAGGTGGGCAGCGCTACTTCGAGCTCAGCAGACCCCTCTTGAGCCACACCCCGCCACGGTGCTCGACAGGCGGCACGCCATGTGAGAGCCACACCCGACAGCGTGGTGGGCAGCCGATGAGAGAGCCACCCGTCGAACACCTCGACCAAGCCTGGCCCGGCATCGGTCGTACCGCTATTCAACAAGTAGCCGATGAGAGCGCGCAGCTCAGCCGAGATCCGGGCACACAGCCCGAGACTTCGCCCAGGTCGGCCCCAGAAAGCAGGCGCAGGCACTCAAGGCCCTTCAAGTGGTGGCGCAGGCCCGGGCTGCGGCGGCTGACGAACCCACTCGGGCAGCAGGGCGTACAACCGGACGGCGATCTCCCCCTGGTCGCAGTCGGCGGTTCCCCCGATTGCGGCCGAGAAAACTCCGTGTACGCCGGAGGCCGCGTAGACGTCCTCGATCGCATTGTGCGGGCCGGACTGCCGGCCCTCGGCACCCAGGTCGTGCCGGAGAGCGCGGAGCCGGTCCAGGAGCAGATCGCCGATTCCCATCAGCCCGCTCGGCGACCGCCACGTCGATGCCACCAGGAAGAGGCTTTTGCGCCGGCGGAGGGCGTCGAGCATGGCGTTCAGCGTCGCCACGGCCACCGTCGCGGGGTCCGCGCCCCTCCGCCGGTCGCTGATGTTCAGGTCGTGGAGAACGCGGAACTCGTCCGCGATCACGTACACCGCGGCCTCTTCGACCGAGTCGAAGTGGTTGTAGAAGGTGGCCCGGTGGATGCCCGCGGCTTCGGCGAGGGCCGAGACCGACGGGCAGGACTGCGTCCGCTCCATGAGTCCGGCCAGTGCGTCCGCGATCGCGCGACGCGAGCGGGTGAACCGCGGATCCACTTCGGGCATGCTTCGGACAGTACCACTATTCGACAGGTGTCGATTAGAGGTCTACGGTCGGAAGAGCCCCATCCCACCACTTGAGGACGCCCATGTCGCACCCCACGGCCACCGCGGACAAGCTCGCCGTCGTCGAGACCCTCTACCGCTACGCCGCAGGCCTCGACCTGCGGGACCAGGACCTGCTCGCCTCGGCGTTCGCCGAGGACGCGGTGGCCGATTTCGGTCCGGCCACGAAGAAAGCCGGCCAGGAGTACCCGCCGGTGGAAGGCCGGGAGACGATCGCCGCGGCCCTGTCGGCGTCGTTGAGCCACCTGGACACCACGCACTCCCTGAGCAACCCCCGGGTGAGCCTCGACGGCGACCAGGCACACCTCGAAGGCATCATGGCCTGCCAGCACCTTCCCCGCGAAGACCACTCCCGCCACGTCCTCATGACCAACCGCTACGACGTCGACCTGGTCCGCCGTGGCGAGGTGTGGGTCATCCAGCGCGTCACGGTCGACAACGCCTGGACCGAGGGTGACCCCCGCGTCCTGGCCGGCATCTAGGCAAGGCTCCGGTCCACCAGCACCTCGTGCCGGGTGAACGTCCACCGGCCGTCGCGCCGGGCCGGCTGATCGCGATGACGACCGGAGGCGACCAGCCGGAGCGACCCGACGAGCGTGAAGCAGCTCTCGGCGTGCGCACCGGTTCCGGCCGGGCTGAGCGGACGTCGGTCACCAGGTGCCGGGTGGGCTGCGTGCCCTCGGCGATGAGGTCGCCGAGAGCGGGGCCGGTGGTCTCGCGGCCCGCGACGACCACCGTGGCTCCTCCCAGCAGTCCGGTGAAGGCCGCGCGATCGCCGCCGTCGACCGCGCGGGCGCGGGCGCGGATCAGCTCGGTGATCTCCGCGCGGTCCTCGGCGGTCACCACGGGACGACGCCGTCGCGGTCGCGGTAGCTGCCGGTCGGTCCGTCCGGGGCGACCGTGGCGAGCTCGATGATCGCGTCGGAGCCTTCGGTGACGGTCTGGGTGCCCAGGTACCCGTTGATCTCGGTGGCGGTCGGGCCCGGGTCGGCGATGTTGACCCGGAACCGCGGGAGCGCCTCGGCGTACTTCAGCGTGAGCATGTTGATCGCCGACTTGCTCGGCTGGTAGAAGGGCAGCGGGTTCGCGTGCTCCAGCGTGGCCGGGTCCAGCGACCGGGCGAACGACCCCATGCTGCTGGACACGTTGACGATGCGCGGCGCGGCCGACTTTTCCAGCAACGGGAGAAAGGCGCGGGTGGTGCGGAGGGTGCCGAGGTAGTTGGTCCGCATGACGCGCTCGGCGTCCGCGGCCGTGAGGTCGTGGATGTCGGTGATGACCGGGCCGGCGATACCGGCGTTGTTGACCAGGACGTCGATCCGGCCTTCGTGCGCGAGGACGTCGGCGGCCGCGGCCTCGACCGAAGCCTGGTCGGTGACGTCGATGGCGACGAACCGGGCCCCCAGCTCGGCTGCGGCCTTCGCGCCGCGTTCGGGGTCACGGACGCCCAGCAGGACCTGGTGGCCGAGGCCGGCCAACCGCCGGACGGCTTCGTAGCCGATGCCGCGGTTGGCGCCGGTGATGAAGGTGATGGTCACGGAAAAGCCTTTCAGCGGACGAAAGCCTGCGCGGACAGGCCGTTGATGGTGGTGTCGCCCTGCTGGAACCCGACCATGGACTCGCTCACGGCGTGCGGGTAGTTCAGGGACGGCGTGGTGAGACCGTCGAGCTCGGCGAGGTGCTCGGCGGTGAGGGTGACGTCGATCGAGGCGAGGTTGCTCTCGAGCTGGGCCACGGTGCGGGCGCCGATCAGCGTCGCGGTGACCTCGGACCGCTGCCGGACCCACGCGAGCGCGGTCGCGGCGACGGTCGTGCCGAGCTCGGCGGCGATCTTCTCCAGCGCGTCCAGCAGCACGAAGGTCGATTCGGTGAGGTGCGTGCCCGCGTAGGCGGAGCGGCCGGACCCTTCGGCCGTGGTCTTGGCCCGGGAGTACTTGCCGGACAGGGCCCCGCTGGCCAGCGGGCTCCACGGGGTGACGCCGAGGCCGAAGTGCCGGGCGGCGCCGAACGTCTCGCCTTCGACGGTGCGGGCGAGCAGCGAGTACTCCACCTGCAGTGCGGCGACCGGCACCGAGCCGCGGAGGCGGGCGATCGTGGCCGCTTCGGCGACCCACCAGGCCGGGGTGTTGGACAGGCCGATGGCGTGCACCTTGCCCGCGCGGACGAGGTCGTCCAGTGTGGACAGCGTTTCTTCGATCGGGGTGTGCCGGTCCCACTGGTGCATCCAGTAGAGGTCGACGTGGTCGGTGTTCAGCCGGCGCAGGAGGCGTCGAGCTGCGCGCGGATCGCCTTCCGGCCCGCGCCGCCGGAGTTGGGGTCGCTCGCGTCCATGCTGCCGGTGAACTTGGTCGCCAGCACGATCCGGTCCCGGCGGCCTGGCCGGGCGGCGAAGTACCGGCCGAGGGTTTCTTCCGAGGCCCCGGCGTTGTACATGTTGGCGGTGTCGACGAAGTTCCCGCCGGTGTCGAGGTAGCGGTCGAGGATCTCGAACGACGTCTCCGGGGCCGAGCCCCAGCTTCCGTCGTCGAAGTTCATGGCGCCCAGCGCGAGCGGGCTGACGCGCAACCCCGAACGGCCGAGGGTGCGGTAGTCGGTGAGAGGCATCCGGTTCTCCGTGTCCGATGTGGTGGGTACCCGGCCGACGATGCCCGGCCGCGAGCCCGGCGGGAAGGCCGCGTGCTCCTGGGTGTGCCACACCCAGGAAGCCCGTGCCTTCCCGGGCGGACGTTCCGGTCCGAAGATCGAGGGTGAGCGAAGGGAGCACCATGCCGAACCGGGACGTGGTCGAGAAGTGGATCGAGAAGTACGTGCACGCCTGGACCACCAGCGCGCGCAAAGACATCGAAGCGCTCTTCACCAAAACAGCCGAGTACCACGAACGGCCGTACGAAACCGACTGGATCGGTCGCGACGAGATCGTCGAAGGCTGGCAAGGCCGCGACGAATGGCAGAAGAACGGCTGGACCTTCGACTGGGAGATCCTGATGATCACCGGCGACACCGCCGCGGTGCGCGGGCGCGGCACCTACGCCGAGTTCGGCGCGTTCGACAACCTCTGGACGCTGACCTTCGCGTCGAACGGCCGCGTCGGCACCTTCCGGATGTGGAACAACGCCGCCGAGGAGTGAACGTCCACTGTGGTCCGGTAGCGTCGAACCGTGTGATCGGTACCTCCTCACGCCTGTTGCGCCTGCTGTCGCTGCTCTCGTCCCGGCCGAGCTGGACCGCCGACGAGCTCGCCCGGCGGATGGAGGTCACCGACCGCACCGTGCGCCGCGACATCGCGCGCCTGCGCGAACTCGGCTACGACGTCGAGTCCGACCCGGGCCGGTGGGGTGGCTACCGGATGCGGCCCGGGCACCACCAGATCCCGCTCGTGCTCGACGACGAGGAGTCGCTCGCCGTCACCGTCGCCCTGCGGGAAGCGGCCCAGACCGGCTTGCTCGGTGACGACCAGGCCGTGCTGTCGGCCTTGCTCAAGCTGCGGCAGCTGCTGCCCGCCCGGGTGGCCACCCAGCTCGGGGCGATGGACGACGTGTTCGAACACACCACCCGCGCCGGCGGGCTGCCGCTGTCGCCCGGCCTGCTCGCCGGCCTGGCCACGGCGTGCCGCCGCAGCGAGCGCTTGCGACTGTCCTACCGGGACGCGCACGGAACCGGCAGCACGCGCATGGTGGACCCGCACCGGCTGGTGTTCACCGGGAACCGCTGGTACCTGGTGGCGCGCGACGCCGACCGCGGCGCGTGGCGCACCTTCCGGGCCGACCGCGTCGTCCGCGCCGAACCGACCGGTCAGGTCGTGCGCGTCGACGACCCACCGGACGCCGCGAAGTTCGTCGCCGAAACCCTCACCAGTGGCTACCCGCTCTACGCTGTCGTGCGCCTGCACGTCCCCCTGGATCAGGCGATGCGCGCGGTCCCGCCGCCCCAGGGCGTCCACCGGCCCGACGGCCCGGACGCCACGATCGTGGAGCTCGGCGGCACCGACGTCGAGTCCCTCGCCGATCGCCTGGTCCGGCTGGGCCTGCCGCTGACCGTCGTCTCTCCCGCCGAAGTCCGGGACGCGGTCCGCCGCCGCGCCCTCGCACTGGCGGAGCACAACAGCTGAACCGGGCTCAGCCGCCGAGCAGCCCGGCAGCGCCGGGATGCCCCCGCCGGACCAGGCCGTGCAGGCCGTGCGCCACAAGCCGGGCGACGTCCTCGGTCGGCTGGACGCTCCACACCGTCGCGGTCGCCACGGCCAGGTCGGGGTCGAGCCGGCTCACGTCCCGCAGATGCGCGGCGACCGAACGCCGCACGTATTCGCTCGGGTCCCGGTGCAGCGCGTCGAGGATCGGCCGGGTGCGCCGGGGCTCCGCGCGCAATCCCGGGACCCGGTCGGCCCACGGCAGCAGCGGGCGGGTCCCCTCGGCAGCGAGGTGACGGATGTCCTCGCTGTCGTGCGTGGTCCACGTCCTCGCGACGGCGAGGGCGCGCTCGAGGTCGTGGCGCAGCAGTGCGCGCAGCGCGAACTCCGAGGTCAGCAGCGGGGTGAACTCGGCCAGCAGGGCCAGGGCGTCGTCGAAGGCCGCGGTCGTGCCGTCCTCGATCGCCTTGACCGCGACCGCGCTGGTGACCGGCCAGATCAGCCACCCGCGGAAGGACGGCGACCGCTCGCGCGCCGTCCGCATGGTGGCGGCGAAGGAAGCGTAAGAGCCGGGCAGGTCGGTCAGCAGGGCGTCGCGGACCAGCCGTCCCCGCCGGCGCAGGGTGAGCGGCGGTAGGGCGTCGGCCGCGGCGAGGAGGGCGTGCGGCTGGGGCGCGGCTGGGCGGACCGCGGCGACGAGCGCGGACACGACGGCCGGGCCGACCAGCTCGTCGGCGAAGCGCATGGCTCCGGGGTCAGTGCCCGGCGTGGAGGGAGGCGAGGAAGGCCAAGGCCTCGGCGCTGCGGCTGCCCGGCTCGGCCGTGCCGGCCAGCAGCTGCTGGCCGGGCGCGTCGTGGACGTCGAAGGTCTGGTAGGTCAGCTCGACCCGGCCCGCCTCCGGGTGCACGAACACCTTGAACGCCCGCGTGAGCGCGCCGACGAGCTGGTCGGACCACAGCTTCCGGAAGTCCTCGGAGATCTCCAGCATCTCCTCGACCAGGCCGGCGATCTCCGGGTCGTCCGGGAAGCGCCCGGCGTTGAGCCGCAGCGCGTACACGGTGTCGCGGACGACGGTCGGCCACTGGACGAACACCGTTTTCGCCGCGGGGTGGGTGAACTGGACGCGGACCATGTTGCGCATGCCCTCGAACGGCGCCAGCAGCGCCGAGGCGAGGGTGTTGGTGGCCAGGATGTCGAAGCTCGGGCTCAGCACGTAGGCCGCCGACGCCGGGAAGGCCTCGAGCAGCTGCAGCAGCGACGGGTGCACGGCGTCCCGGTCGCTCGCGCCGCCGAGGCGCGGGTTGAGCCCGGCCAGGCGGTAGAGGTGCTCCTTGCCGTCCGCGGTCAGCCGCAGCGCCCGGCCGATCGCGGCGAGGACCTGGGCCGAGGGGTTGCGTTCGCGGCCTTGTTCCAGGCGGGCGTAGTAGTCGGCGCTGACCCCGGCCAGCACCGCGACCTCTTCCCGGCGCAACCCGGCCACCCGCCGGTTGCCGCCCGCGCCGGCCAGCCCCGCGTCGGCGGGGTCGAGCCGGGCTCGGCCGGCGCGCAGGAACTCGCCCAGCGGTGTGGAGGAGGCAGCGGCCATGGCGTCGAGGCTACCGCCCGGCCGCCTTTCGGGCCTGACGGCACGAGTCGTGACGCGGAGCATCGAGCTGCCGGGCAGGTGCGTGGATGCGAGCATCGTGGTCCCTCGGATCGTGGCGGAAGTCGTTCCTCGAGCATCACTCGGCGGCCCGGAAACCGGAAGGTCACGGCTTCCGGGGTGTGGCGCTCCTAGGACGACTTGCCACGCACCGCGCGTTCGAGGCCGCCGCCGATTTTGTCCATCGTGGACTCATAGGCCGCCGGGACGTCCACGCCGAGGCGGTCGCCGAGGACGAACACCCACCACAGGCATTCGGCGAGCTTGTGCCGCAGCTCGGCGTCGACGTCGCCGTCGATGTCCCACGTGCGCTCGGCCGCGAGCACCAGGCGGCCGACGTAGGCGGCGTCGTTGGTGAACCCGAGCGCCAGCTCGGGCAGGGTCCAGGTGCGGCCCAGCAGCCGGTTCTCGAGCTGTTCGTACAGCGCGCGCACCTGCAGCGCGCGTGCGTCGGCTTCTTCGAGACTCATGGCTCTCCCTGTCGTCGATGGTGAGGCGCGACGGTAACCGAGAACCCGGACAGGCCGGGTCCGGGAAACGGTGTCCGCCGGATCACACGATCGGGCGGCCTTCCCGGACCCGACCTGTCCGGGTACCGCCCTAGCGTCGTCATCGAACCCGCCCAGTGAAAGGAAATCCCGTGCACGGACGTCTTCTCGTCTACGGCGCCACCGGCTACACCGGACAGCTCGTCGCCCGGCGAGCCGTCGAAACCGGCCTCGACGTCGTCGTGGCCGGCCGCGATCCGCGCCGCGTCACCGAACTCGCGGCCGAACTCGGCGTCGAAGCCCGCACGTTCGAGGCCAGCGACGCCCGTGACGCGCTCGAGGACATCGACTGCGTCCTGAACGTCGCCGGCCCGTTCCGGCACACCGCCCGCCCGCTGCTGGAAGCCTGCCTCGCGGCCGGCGCCCACTACCTCGACACCACCGCGGAGTTCGACACCTTCACCCTCGCCGAGTCGCTGGACTCCCGGGCCACTCAGGCCGGGGTCATGCTGATGTCCGGCACCGGCTGGGACGTGGTGCCCAGCGACTGCCTCGCCCTGCACACCGCCCGCAGGACTGCTGAGCCCGAGAAGCTCACGATCGCGCTGCGCGTGACCGGCGGCTTCTCCCGCGGTTCGCTCGCCAGCTCGGCCGGCATCGAGGACCTCGGCATCCTCGTCCGCCGCTCCGGCGAGCTCGTCCGCCTCGAGACGACCGCACCCCGGACCTTCGACTTCGGCAACGGCCCGGAGAAGTGCGTTCCGGTGCCGATGGGCGACCTGATCACCGCCCCGCACTCCACCGGTCTCGGCGACGTCGAGGTCTACCTCGGCACCGACGACGGATTTCCCGCCACCACCGGCGACGGACCCACCGCCGAGGAGCGCGCACAGGGCCGCTACTTCGCACTGGCCGAAGTGACCGGCCACGACGGCCGCGTCGCCCGCTCGCTGGTCACCACCCCCACCGGCTACACGTTCACCCAGCACAGCTCGGTCGAAATCGCCCGCCGGGTCCTCGACGGCCGGTTCACCGCCGGCTACCAGACCCCGGCGTCGGCCTACGGGCCCGAGCTGGCAACCGCCATCGCCGGCACCACCTTCACCGACCTCTGACCCGCCCGAGGAGAACCTGATGACCTTCCCCGCCGAGCCCGAGATCGCGACCATCGGCGCCGCGACCTTCCTGTCGGTGACCGGTGCCGGGCTGCCCGGCACCGACGAGTTCTACGCCCGCAAAGCGACACTCGTCGCGGCGGCCGAGCGGCTCGGCCACGACGGCCTGGTCGAAGGCCTCTACTGGTTCGACCCCGGACACGGCGACGTCGGCATCGCCGGGTTCTACTGGACCGTGCCGCTGGAGCACCTGCGCTGGCGGCTGATCGTCCGCGTACCTGACGACACCGAGCTTCCCGCCGACCTCGCTGCGCCGGGACTGTCCCTCTTCCCTTACGCCGAAGGCAAAGTCGTCCAGGTCACCCACCACGGCCCGTTCGCCGGCGAAGACGAGACGATGGCCCGGCTCGGTGCCTTCGCCGACTCCCAGGGCCTGCGCCGCAACGGGCCGCACCACGAGATCTACTTCGACTACTTCGACCGGAGCACGTCACAGGAGAACTTCCGAACCATCCTGCGGGATCCCGTCGCCTGACGGCGCCACCTCGACTGCACAACGCCCCATGCGGCCCACCGCACTGATACCAGCCCTGACGATGAGCGCATCGGATCCGCTCCTGACGCGGTCAGGAAACTGGCAGCACAGCCATTTGCCGAATTGGCCAAGTTCTTGGCGGACGAGAAGCGCAGATTGGAAGAACCGGACCATGACGCCAGCCTGGCAATCCGAAGTGCTTTCGACTTGTCGTACCACCACTTGACAAACGACCAGGCGAGAATGTTCCGCCTATTGACACTGAACCCTGGCACCGAGATTGACACTGACGCCGCAGTGGCTCTTGCCGGAGTGAGCATCGGTAACGGGCGGCGTTTGCCGGGACAATTGCGTCGCGCCCACCTGCTCATGCCGGGTACCCGACGGCACAGGTGGCGCATGCACGACCCCCTGCGCCTCTACGCCACCGGCAAAGTCGACGACGACCCGGATCGCGAACCCGCGCTGATCAGGCTTCTCGACTTCTATTCGACGGCAACACAAGAAGCCGAGCGGCATCTCGATCGTCGACTTCCGCCACTAGACCACTCAAATCGCTTCGACGATCGACAGGATGCACTGAACGGGATCGACCTTGAATGCGGAAATCTTGTCGCAACAGTAACTTCGAGCCGGATGACCAGCGGCCACAGCTCGTCGACGGCTTCGACGCCCCGGCCGGACTGGCGGGCGATCTCGGCCAGCCGGACGACACTGTCGCCGAACTGCACCAGCGCGACGAAGTCGGCGTCGTCGGGGTCGGTGACGCCGAGCAGGTGGAACGGCAGCCCGAGGGCGCGGGCGATGTGCCGGCGCCCGGCGATGTCGCCGGGGGTGCGTTTGCGGGTTTCGTCATCGCGACGCAGGACTTGTCGTAGCCGAGCAGCGCGGCCAGCGCTTCCTGGCTGAGGCCGTTCGCCGCCCGGTAGGCACGCAGAAGGGTCGCGAGGTCGCGGGAGGTCAGGGCGGCCACGGCGGCCGGGTCGGACCACATCCACACTCCGGGCGCGAGCCGGGGCGCCGCGCTACGAGCGCACTGGCACCGGCCTGGCAGGTCGGGCAGACCGGCGTGAAGTCGAAGCGGCTCAGCACTGCTCCGCAGCGCTCGCGCCCGGCCGTGGCCATTACCCCGCCGTCACCGAAGCACGGAGCCGGTCGAACCAGGTGGCGATCGAGCGCTTGTACCCGTCCGGCATGCGCAGCCCGGGGATCTCGTGCTCGGCGAACTCGGCGACCCGGCTGTGCTCGTGGCTGAGGACCGGAACCGCGGTCGAGGTGGTGGTGCAGCCGTACGTCACGATGAACACGTCCTTGCGGGCCACGACGATGTGGTACACCCAGGCGTCGAGGATCTCGGCCACCTCGACCGGCAAGCCGGTTTCCTCGGCGATTTCCCGCGCGACGCACTGTTCGGGAGTCTCGCCAACCTCGATCCGGCCGCCCGGCAGCTCCCATTCGTCGCGCTCGTTGTGCACCAGCAACACCCGGTCTTCCCGGATCAGCACGCCCTTGATCGACACGGGATACGCGGACTCCGCCACCAGCACCAGCTCCCCTGCCCGACTGACACGTTGCGTCACAGACCGTAGCAGCGCAGGTGGCCGCGCAGGACTTCCCGAGGTTGACGATCTGTCAGTGGACGAGCGGTGGCAGCACCCGGTGTGCTGAGCGGGTTCCGAACGAGCTCAAGGGGGTTGCGGCGATGCTCCGGCCGTTCAGCGAGGGGCCACCGGCTCGATCGCGGACGAATCCGCTACCAGCGCGCCTTGGACGCCGCCCGGGCCTCAGGTCCTCCCCAGTTCAAGCACGACGCGCCGGACACGGGAGCACATCACTGTGCGGCAATCTGTCGTCCTGCCAGCCCAGGAGTCCGGCGATGCATCGGTAACCCGACCACCGCGGCTGCAACTCGGCAAGGTGAGAATTTTGACAACCCGTTGTTCGGTCGGACGCACATTTCCTCGCCGCGCCCTGACAGCCACGTCCGGAACGACTGCTTTCGATCATGGACCTGGCCCACCGTCGTTCTCACGGGCGCGTGCACCGGATAGAGGAAGAAGTCCCTACCCGGGCCTCTTTCAGACCCGAAGACGCACGTGATCGGTGGGGCGGGATACGTCGGCTCGCTCGGCAGCGGCGGAAGTCCTCGCAGCCGGGGCCTTCCGGCTCTTCCGAGTTTGCCCGCGTCGGTTGTTGACTGTAGAAAACGGGAAGCCAGGTGTGCCATGCTGGAAATCCCTGACGCCGCGACGATCAACACGGCGGTGACCGTCGCACTCCGCGCTCCCTCGGCCCACAATGCGCAGCCCTGGCGCTGGCGGACCGGGTACAGTCGGCTGCACCTTTTCGCCGATCCGGACCGTTGGCTGCCGCGCGTCGATCCCGACGGGCGTGACCTGGTATTGGGCTGTGGGACGGCGCTGCACCACCTACGGCTGGGCTTCGCGACGCTCGGATGGGCCGCCGAGGTGGACCGGCTACCCGAGGCCGGAAACCCCGATCACCTCGCGGTCGTGAGCCTGCACCGGAACGAACCGTCCGAGGTGGACATCGTCCTGGCGGCTGCGATCCCGCACCGACGCGCCGACCGACGACGCCACAGCGCTTGGCCCGTTCCCGGCGAGTACGTCCAATCGCTCGCGCGGGCAGCGGTGAGGGAGGGCGCCGAGCTGCACGTGGTCACCGGCTCGGCCCGGCACTACCTCACGGCTGCGATCGCCGAGGCCGCCCGGCGGCATCCCGGTACGCACGCCGTCTACACCGGGCCGGCCCTCAGAACCGCATATCGGCTCCGCCCCAAGGGCGACACCGCTCGCGCCGGCGGCTCGGCGCGAACCCGATCGGCGACCATGGGCCACCTCACGGCGAGGCCCGGTAACCGCCGGGAAAACACGGAAACGGTGCTGCTGGTGCTGAGCACCGCCGGCGACGACCGCTTGTCCCGCCTGCGCGCGGGCGAAGCGACGAGCGTAGTACTGCTGAAAGCGACCGCGTTCGGGCTGTCCTCCTGCCCGCTCACCGAACCGCTGCAGCTCCCCGGCGTCCGCCAGACCGTCAAGAAGCTCGTCACGGGCGGTTCCGTCCCCCAGGTCGTCCTGCGCATCGGATGGGCGGCCGCCAACGCCGAGCCCCTGGCCGCACCTCCGCGGCGCAGGCTGGGTGACGTCCTGCAACCGCTCGAAGCACCGCCGAAGTACCACCATCACCCCATCACCTGAGAAACCGGCGCGGCAGCGGCGGCGGAATCGCGCCCTGCTCCGCTCAGTTCTTCGTGATCGGGACCTCGACCTGCTCGCCCGTCTCGCGCTCCTCGTACGGCACCGTCACTTCGAGGATCCCGTTGGCATAGGTGGCGGCGATCTTCGCGGTCTCCGCGCCTTCGGGCAGCGACACGGTGCGGCTGAACGAGCCGTAGCGGAACTCGCTGCGGCCCTTCCGCTCGGACGTCGCCTCCCGCTCGGCCGAAATGGTCAACGACCCGGCCCCGGCCGACACGTGGACGCCCTTCTCCGGGTCGAACCCGGGCAACTCCGCCCGGACCGTGTACTTCCCGTCCGCCGCGGTTTCCTCGATCCGGACCGGGTAGCGCTCGCCGAACGGCCAGGCCAGGTCGAACCAGTCGCTCACGGCGGGGAGCTTCACCTTGGTCCGTGGAATGAGTGAGGCCACCTCGTTCTCCTTCCCTCGATCGCTGCTCCGCTCCACGAAACCGCCGCTCGTCCGGAGCCGCCGCAGCCGTTCTGCCCCGATCGAAGTGACCAAAGGCCTTTCTGCCGCCGTTCCACCCCGCGCCGGCAACGAGCCGATTCCGACCAGGCCGACGCCGGCGAGGTAGAGCAGGGCCGTGCCTGCCGGGAACCGGCCGTCGGGTGCGAAGCCGTGCACGGCGAACCGGAACAACGCGAACGCCATCACGCCGACGCCGACGAGGAGAACCGGCCCCGCCCACCGCCGGACGCCGACAACCGGCCACCACCGCGCGGTCACTCTCCGGGCGGCGGCGAGCAACGCCAGGCCGGCGGCCATGACGACCGCGAGCAGCAGCAGCCACGGCACCCGGAACGCCCACCAGCCGGGCGAGCCGGCGTGCGGTTGCGGGAACAGGCCTGGGGGGTAGCCGACGAGCGCGACGACGACCACCGGCACCATGTGCCACAGGTACACCGCCAGTACGGACGCGTTCGCCCGCGCCGAGCGACGGCGGATCCGCGCGGTCACCGCCGGAGCGGCGCTCACCAGCAACCCGGCCTGTACCGCGGCAAAAGCCAGCAAAGCCGCATTCGGCGGCGACGTGTTCCGCACCGCCTCCCCCGGCACCCCGACCATGCTGACCGGATACGGACCCAGCCACACCAGGACCGCCAGGACACCCAGTGCACCCCCGGCCAGCACGAGCGGCCGCCTGCCGGAGAAGACCCCGGCGTGCCAGGCGATGCCGAGCTGGAACACCGCGCCCCAGCCCAGGAGGTAGTTCGCCCAGCCGAGCACGGGAACCAGGCCGGTCAGCGAAAGCGCGTCGACGAGTACCACCGCCACGGCGGGCAGGACGGGCGCGGCTGCCCAGCGTCGCTGCAGCGCCGCCGCCGCCGGCGTGAGCAGCACGAGCACCAGGTACACCGGCAGGAACCACAGGTGCAACGCGACCGCCCAGGCACCGTAGGCCAGCTGCGCGCCGCTCGCTCCGCACCAGCGAAGGATCTCGGCCGCCACGAGCATCGCCACGACGTACGCGGTCACCGGCCCGGCCACGCCGGTCAGGCGGTGCCGCAACCAGTCCGCCCAGCCGCCGGGCCACCTCGTCCAGGACGCGGCACCGCCGTACCCGGCGACCAGGAAGAACACCGGGATCACCTGGAACACCCACGTCAGCCACCGCGTCCAGGGCAGCGCGGCGAGCACGTTCTCGTCGGCGAACCGCCCGCCGGTGTAGGTCACCGACGCCGCCAGCCAGTGCCCGAGCACCACCACGACCACCGCGACGACCCGGTAGAGATCGACAGCCGGCTCGCGCGCCGACGGCCCGGGCAGGCGCCCTCGTCCGGGCCGCGGGAACGCCCACCGAGGCTCCGGCCGCCGCCGGAACCCGGCGTCGTTCGACCCGGACGACTCCGCCATGCCGGCACTGTGCGGCTCCGGCGTCCGGCCGGGCCAGTGGCTTTCGCCCCCGGTCCAGAGGCCCGAAGCACCGACCCGCGCTCGGGCATCCCTTGGGCGGGTGGTTCCGGAGTGTCCTGACGGCACTCGCGCTGCCCGCGAGCACCGATGCGGGTCTACTGGTGTCGATACCAGCACAGGCGCAGGTGAGAACAAGGGGGCCGCAGCCGATGGTGAGCCATCCGCTTCCGATTCCCGACGGTCCGCTCGGCGAGGAAGCCTTCCCGGACGGTGCTCGCGTGAAGGTGACCGGCGGTCGGTACCACGGCGCTCGTGGCGTCGTCATCGTGCAGGATCCCGACCTGCGACCGGGCTCGGTGTGGGTTCGCTTCGAGGCCGGCCGGCCGGTCCTCGTGCCCGGATACCGTCTCTCGCGGGCGGCCTCGTGAGCCGGACCGACGGTTCCGCTCGACCGCCGCCGGTGTCGCCGAGGTGAGCGATCTCCTCGATCCTGCTCCGGAAGCCCCACGGCCCCGGAGCCCGCACCGGGCGGCACCGGGATCCCCACGAGAGCACGAAGTCTTCGGTGGCAACACTTGTGCCCGGGGAATCGACTTTGGCCCCTATCCGATCATCACGCACGCGCGAATACTGGCCACCGGCGGACACCCGCGGCTCACCGCCGGGCACGGCTGGAGAACCAGATGACCGAAAGACGCCCGTCCGGCCACCGGGCCGTGGCCCACACGGCCGACTTGCGCGTCGAGGCGTGGGCAACGACCCGCGAGCGCTGCATCGCCGAGGCCGTCGCCGGCATGGTGGCAAGCTTCGCGGAACCGTCCGGCACCGAGCCGCACCGTGTCGTCGAACAAGACGTGCGCGCGGACGGCGACGCGGATCTCCTCGCCGCCGTGCTCGACGACGTCATCTACCGGCTCGACACCGCCGGCGAGATCCCGGTCCACACCGACATCCAGGCGGCCCCCGGCAGGCTGCGCGCCCGGTTCACCATGATCGACGCCGCGGCCGCGACCCCCGTCGGTTCCGTCCCGAAGGCGGTGTCGCTGCACGAACTGCGCTGCGCACCCGGCCCGGACGGTTGGTCGTGCTCGGTCACCATCGACGTGTGAGGACACGATGGACGTCATCCCCGAGACCCGGTATCGCTTCCGCATCCCCCGGCACGGCCCCATGCGGGTGCCGGGCATCGTCTACTCGACCCGGGAGCTCCTGCCCGAAGCGACCGGGGACAAGTCGCTGGAGCAGGTCGCCAACGTCGCCACCCTGCCCGGCATCGTCACCGCCTCCTACGCCATGCCGGACGTCCACTGGGGCTACGGCTTCCCCATCGGCGGCGTCGCCGCGACCGACGTCAGTGCCGGCGGCGTGGTCTCCCCCGGCGGTGTCGGGTTCGACATCTCCTGCGGCGTCCGGCTGCTCGCCGCCCAGCTGGACCAGGACCAGCTCGCGACCGCGCTCGGCCCGCTGATGGACACCCTCGGCCACACGGTCCCCCGCGGTCTGCGCCGGGGCGGTACTTGGCAGCTCGCCGACCGGGCACAACTGTACGACGTGCTGCTCGGCGGCGCCCGGTACGCCGTCGAAGCCGGGCACGGGGTGCCCCGCGATCTGGCCCGCTGCGAGGACGCCGGCCAGGTCCCGGACGCGGCCCCGGGCCGGCTCAGCGCCCGAGCGATCGAGCGGGGTCTCGGCCAGCTCGGCAGTCTGGGGTCCGGCAACCACTTCCTCGAGGTCCAGGTGGTCGACGAGGTCTTCGACGAGGCCACGGCCGCGGTGTTCGGCCTCCACCGGCACCAGGTCTGCGTGATGATCCACACCGGCTCCCGCGGACTCGGGCACCAGGTCTGCACCGACTACGTCCGCACGATGGACGAAGCGATGAGCCGCTACGGAATCCGGGTGCCCGATCGGCAGCTCGCGTGCGTCCCGGTGAATTCCGCCCAGGGACACGCCTATCTGGGTGCCATGGCCGCCGCGACGAACTTCGCCCGCGCCAACCGCCAGCTGCTCGCCGAGACCGCCCGGCGCGCGTTCGAGCGGCACACCGGCGCCGGGCTCGAGCTGGTCTACGACGTCTCCCACAACCTCGCCATGATCGAGAGCCACGAGGTCGACGGCCGGTGGCGGCGGTTGTGCGTGCACCGCAAGGGCGCGACGCGGGCCCTGCCTCCGCACCACCCGGACCTGCCCGCCGACCTCGCCGCGACCGGCCAGCCCACGCTCATCCCCGGCACGATGGGCACCTCCTCCTACGTCCTCGCCGGGGTGACCGGCTCGCCCGCGTTCCACTCCACCTGCCACGGTGCCGGGCGCGTTCGCAGCCGCCACGCCGCGGCCCGAGAGGTCGACGGCCACCGGCTCCGCGATGACCTCGAATCCCGGGGTATCGCGGTGCGGGGAACGTCGTGGCGAGGCCTCGCCGAAGAAGCGCCGGCGGCCTACAAGGACGTCGACGCCGTCATCGACGCTGCCGAAGGCGCGGGCCTGTGCCGCAAGGTCGCCCGCCTGGTCCCCGTCGGGGTGGTCAAGGGGTGAAGGTCCTCTCCCCGGCCGTCACCAGAGGTTTCGCGAGGAACCGGCGCAGCTCGTCCAGCGGGTAGGTGTTGACGACGTCGCCGGGCGCGGCCCAGCCGCGTTGCGCTGTCGCCACGCCGTACCGCATGAAGTCCAGATGCGGTACGGCGTGCGCGTCGGTGGACACGGCGAACCGGACGCCGAGGTGGCGGGCGCGCCTCACCAGGTCGCCGTCGAGGTCGAGGCGTTCGGGGAACGCATTGATCTCCAGCGCGGTCCCGGTCCGGGCGGCCGCCCGGAACACCGCGTCGAAATCCAGGTCCACGGGCCGGCGGGTACCGATCACCCGGGCGGTGGGGTGCCCGATGACGTGGACGCACGGATGCTCGATCGCGCGCAGCACCCGGGCCGTCATCTCCGCACGCGGCTGCCGGAACTGCGAATGCACCGAGGCCACCACGATGTCGAAGGTCGACAGGAACTCCTCGTCCCAGTCGAGCGAGCCGTCCGGCTGGACGTTCAGCTCGGTACCGTGCAACAGCGACATCCCCGACGTCCGCTCCAGCTCCCGGATCCGCTTCCGTTGCGCCAGCGCCTTTTCCCGGGTCATCCGCTGCATGTACAACAGCGGCGCGTGGTCGGTGACGGCGTAGTACTCGTACCCGCGGGCCTTCGCCGCGGCCACCATCTGCTCCAGGGTGGCGACCCCGTCGGTCAGGTCGGTGTGAGTGTGCAGATCACCGCGGACGTCCCCGATCCGTACCAGCTGCGGAAGCCGCCCGCCGAGCGCGGCCGCGACCTCACCGGCACCCTCCCGCAGGGTGGGCGGGATCCACGGCAGACCGAGCCGCGCGTAGACCTCCTCCTCGGTCTCGGCCGCCACCAGCACCCCGGTCTCGACGTCGAACAGCCCGTACTCCGACAGCTTCAGCCCGGCCCGCACGGCGAGTTCGCGGACCTCGATGTTGTGCTGCTTGGAACCGGTGAAGTACAACAGGGCAGCGCCCCACACGTCCGGCTGCACCACCCGGACGTCCACCTGGACCCCGGTGCTCGTCACCACTGACGTCTTCGTCGGGCCGTGGGCCAGCACCCGGGCCACGTGCGGCAGCTCCACCACGCCGGACATGACAGGCTCGGCTTCGCCGGCTGCCACCAGCAGGTCGATGTCCCCGATGGTGTCCCGCATCCGCCGCAGCGAACCGGCGTACGCGGCTCTGCGCACCTGCGGCCAGGCCGAAATCCGCGTCAGCAGCTCCTCGGCGAGGTCGAGCGCGAAACCGAGCTGCACGCGCTCGCCCGCCGAATGAGCCTCACCGAGGGACGCGGCGAGGTTGTCCTCGGTCTTCGCGCCCCAGCCGCGGAGATCCTGCAAGCGGTGCTCGTGCAGCGCCTGCAGCAGGCCGTCGATCGACGTGATGCCGAGCTGCTCGTAGACCTGGTGCGCCCGCTTCGGTCCCAGCCCGGGCACCGTGAGGAGCGTGCGCAACCCCTCCGGCACCCGCGACCGGAGTTCCACCAGCTCGGTCACCGATCCGGTGTCCAGGAACTCGAGGATCTTGCGGGCGAGGTGATCACCCACGTTCGGGATCCCCCGCAGTTCCTTGCCGGACAGCCCCGTCACGTCGTCCGGGTGCCCGGCCACCGCCCGGGCGGCCTTTTCGTAGGCCCGCACCTTGAACGCCGGCCCGCCGGCAATCGCGAGCAGCTCGGAGTATTCCCGCAGCATGCCCGCGACGGCGTCGTTCGACCGGGACACTTCGGCCTCGCCTCGGCGGCCGTCGTCAGCTCGCGGCGCAGATCGCTTCGACGAACCGGCCGACGGCCTGCTCCGGGAGGTGCCGGGCCAGGTCGGCCTCGCTGATCATGCCGACCAGCCGGTTCTGGTCGAGCACCGGCAGCCGGCGCACCTGGTGCTCCTCCATCACCGCGAGCACCGTGTCGACGCCGGCGTCCGCGCGCACGATGTGCGGGACACCGGTGGCCAGCTCCCGTGCCCGCATCATCCGCGGATCCGCGCCGGCGGCGATACACTTGATCACGATGTCCCGGTCGGTGAGGATGCCGTGCAGCCGGTCGTCCTCCCCGCAGATCGGCAGCGAACCGACATCGAGTTCCCGCATGCGCCGGGCGGCCGCTTCCAGGGTTTCGTTCTCCCCGATGCACGAAGCGCCGGCGTGCATGATGTCCCGAGCAGTGGTCATCACAACCTCCTCGACTTCGCAGACGAACGCACCCGCAGAGTGCTCCCGCTCCGAGGACCTTCAGAAGGGCCGAAAGTCCTCAGACTCCAAGCGTTCCCGGCGAGGCTCCCTCATCAGGGGGTGGTCACCGCGTCGATCACGGTGCGGGCCTGGATGCGGCCGGCCCACCCGAGCCCGCCACAACAGCATGGCGACGTCGTCGCCGCTGTCGACGTGCGTGCCCGAGCCGTGCGCTTCTCCGGAGCGCCGCCACCACCCACGGCGCGGACCGGGCGAGAAACGGGAAAGGAGCACGACCAGCACGAGGATCCCGGCCGGCAACGAGATCGTCATGGTTCGACCTCCCTGCCGCGTCGGGCGTACCGGTGGCACGACCGACCTCCATCGTCGCCTTCCGGTGCGTCCGGTTTCGATGCCGGCGGCCCGGAACGGACGAGCGGAGGGCCGAAAGTCCACTGCCGCGCCGGGCCCACCGGCTTCCGACTCGCCCTCCTCACCCCCGCGGAATGAGTTCCCCGGCACCGGTCGGTGACGCAGGATCAAGCGTGGCCCGTCAAATGGGTGAGATACCAGTTCCGGGCCAGGCCTGCCGCCTTGTCGAGGGCCCCGGGTTCCTCGAAAAGCGTGCCGGTGGCGGCAACCAAAGCCAGCTCGTTCACACAGGTGAGGTGACTCCTGGCGCGCCAGCCGAGATCGATTCCGGTGTAGTCGGCGGCACCGACGATCAGCAATGTCGGCGCGCGCACCCGGCCCAAGCGATCGGCAATCCGATCCGGCCTACCGCCGTGCGACACCACAGCCGCGGCCCGGCTGCCGGGATCGGCGGCCGCCAGCAACACCGCCTCCGCACCGGGACCTGTGCCGTGGTAGCCGACAGGAAGGCCTTCACACCCGGGCTCGGCAAGCAGCCACGACGTCACGCCGGCAAGCCGCTCGGCGAGCAGATCGCCGTCGAAGACCAGCTGCCGGTCGGCCTCTTCCACACGGGTGAGCAGGTCGATCATCAGCGTCCCGAGCCCGGCCGCCCCGAAGACGTCGGCGATCCGGCGGTGGCGGGGGCTGTACCGGCCACTCGCACTGCTGTACGCCTGGATCACCAGCCCACCGGGCTTTTCGGGCAGAACGATCCGGCCGGCCAGCGGCGTCGGCCCGGCGAACACCTCGACCTGTTCGTCGCGTGCCGGCGGATCGTCCACATCGACGGCGATCGGCTGCGGCTCCAGTCCCTCCCTGGCGCCGCGATGCAGCAGGTCGAGCACCTCCTCGTCGCGGACCTGGGAGAAATGGTCGTACCACTGGCCGACCGCGGCGAACCAGGCCGGAGCCTCCAGGCAGACGACGTGGTCGGCATCGGCCTCCAACGCGGCAACCGAATCCGGGGCACCCACGGGAACCGCCAAGACCACCCGAGCCGCCCCTTCGGCCCGGGCGACACGGCAGGCGGCACGTGCCGTGGAACCGGTGGCGACGCCGTCGTCGACGATCAAGGCGACGCGGCCGTCGATCGGCTCCCGTGCCCGGCCGCCGCGGAACCGGCGGACCCGGCGGCCGAGTTCGGCGCGCTCGGCTCGCTCGGCACAGTTCAGTTCGGCCTCGGTCACCTCGCACGCCTGCATCATCTCGGGATCCGTCACGCGGACTCCGCCCTCACCGATGGCACCCATCGCCAATTCCGGCTGGAACGGGATGCCGATCTTGCGCACGACGAGGACGTCCAGCGGAGCGTCCAGCGCCCGGGCGACTTCGAACGCGACCGGCACGCCCCCACGGGGAAGCCCGAGCACCACGACATCCGGACCGCGGAACTCTTCGAGCGCCTCGGCGAGCCGCCGTCCCGCTTCGGTTCGATCGACGAACGGCATGAACCGATGGTCGGCGCACTCCGGTCGGCGTGACAAGGGCCATTGGTCACCGGCATGGACAAACCACGAGCTTCGACCCTTTTGGGGAATTCAATGGTGATTCGGCTCGTTTTGAGCCGTAGACCGGTCAGGAGGTGACCAAGAATTGACTGACAACACGACCAAGGTGACCAGGCCCCAGACCGACGTGGACGCGGTCGGCCGGTACTACGCGGAAATCAGCTCCACCCCGCTGCTCACGGCGGCAGACGAGGTGGCCCTCGCGAAACGCATCGAAGCAGGCGTCTACGCCGCGAAGCTCCTGCACCGGACCGAGACCGGTCAGCAGGAACTTTCAGCAGCCGTAGGCGACCTCCAGGCGATTGCCGAAGACGGCAAGCGCGCCAAGGACCACATGATCCGGGCGAACCTGCGGCTCGTCGTCTCCGCCGCCAAGCGGTTCCGCCCCCCGGAACTACCGCTGCTGGACGCGATCCAGGAAGGCAACCTGGGGCTGATCCACGCGGTCGAGAAGTTCGACTACACCAAGGGATACAAGTTCTCCACTTACGCGATGTGGTGGATCCGGCAGGCGATGCACCGCGGCGCCGACCTCACCGGCCGTACGATCAGGGTACCCGTGCACGCCACCGAACAGCTCGCCGAACTCGACCGAATCCGCGGCCGGTTGCGCGCAACCCTTCAGCGTGAGCCCACCACGAGGGAAATCGCCGAAGAAGCCGGGATCACGGCGAAACGGGCGGTGGAGTTGTGCACCGTCGCCCGGACCACCGCGAGCCTGGACGCGCCGGTGAGCGACGACGGGAAGACCGTGCTCGGCGACCTCATCGCGCAAAGCTCGGAAGCACCGACGGACGACGACGTCGACACCGCTCGCACACACGAACTCCTCGAGGTGCTCCGGCCACTCGAGCGTCAGGTCGTCACGATGCGATACGGGCTGCACGACGGGCGTCCGCACACAGTGCAGGAAACGGCCGGCCGGCTCGGGCTTCCCCGCGAGCGCGTCCGCAGGCTGGAACAACAGGTGCTGGTCCGGCTGCGCGAGCTGGGCGAGCACCGACGTTCACTCGCTCCCGCGGGATGATCGGCAGCGAGGTGCTGATCGGTTGTGCGCAGGCTTGCCCTGGGCGAGCCGGGTCCAGCTCTCCTCGCTCCGAGCTGCTACGCATGCTACGGCCATGACGAACAGCTCTCCGGCGTGGGACTTCCGGCCCTGTCTGTGCGCAGCCCGCCCGCGCGATCGTGGTGCAGCCGGGGTAACCCGGTGACCCGCTCGAGGAGATGGCCGGAAGTTCGAGAACTCCGGAGCTCGGATTCCCACGTCGTCCGACGAAAGCCGCTCGATCCTCGGGCGGGCCTTGTCGTCTTCGCCGAGTCGCGCCCGATCGGCGAGGACACCGGCTCGTCAGATCCGGTCCCGCACGCCCACGACACCCGCTGCCGCCGCGCAGCTGGCGCTGCAGTACATCGCGTCGACGGCTTCGACGCCGTGGCCGATGATCCGGCAGTGGCACCGCACGCACACCGGCGCCAGCTGGTGGATGGCGCACTCAAAGCTGTCGAACACGTGCGTACCGGTACCGTCCGACGTCATGACCTGGAACGCCTTGTCGTAGTCGTTGCCGCAGACTTCGCATTCAGCCATGACCCACTGCTCCTCTCCTCGTCCCGAGAGGCCACCACGTCGTGGCGACCCGCTGATCCCGTGAAGGATCTCGCCGGTGCTCCGGCAGCGAGAAGAGCCGAAAGTCCTCGGCTTGCCCGGGGACAACCGGGAGCCGACGCATCCGCTACGTCTGCACGGCGTCGCGTGACATCAGGATGCGGTGTGCCTCTTGCGCCGCTTTCGCGGCACGGCCGCCGCCAGGTTCGCCGGTGGGGAGTTCCTCCAGGCCGCGCACCAACGCCGAGACTGCATCGGTCAACAGCAGCACCGTGTCCTCCAGGGCGTTGAGCCGCAAATGTTCGGTTCCGTGGCTCGCCGGTTGCGCGGATGCGACCGGAGGCCGGCCTTCGAGCTCACTCCGGAGCCCGGCGGGCAGCACCGTGAAGACGTGGTCGAGCTGGCCGGGTGAGAACAATCCGTTCATCGCGGCGGACACCGCACCGGCGATGGCAGGCACCTCGGCGATGCCGACCTGCGCCTCGCCGGCGAACAAGGCGCTGAACCGGTCGGCGTCGTAGCGAACCGGGACCTTCGCCGGCGCCCATCCTTCGTAGTAGACGCCGCGCAGGAACTGCGGCAGCTGCGCGCCGAGGTGCACCGCGCTGTCCACGGTCAGCCGATCGCGGACCAGGTGCAGCCAGGCACGCACCGCACGATAGGCGAAATGACGGTCCTCGGTGCCCAGCTGCGCGGCGACGGCGGTCAGCCACTCGTGCGCTCGCTGCTGCGCATGGGCAAGCGGATCACGATGAGGGCTCATGACACACCTCCTGATCGTGGGGAACCATCAGGCTCGCTCTTCTTCCGAGCACGGTAAAGGGACCAAGGGCCTCAATGCGGCAGCTGGGCCTGACCGATCTGCAGCATGCCGGACGGTTCTCGGCCGACTCGGACGCCGAACGGGCGGCACACGCTGTCGAGCCGCGAGCGCAGCCATTCGACGTCCCGGTCTGCGGGGTGCTCGAGCCGCATCTTCCGCGCCTGCAGAGGCAGCATGCGCAGCGAGGCCAGTTCCCCGCTGCCTGATTTGAACGAAGCGAAGTACAGCAGCCGAAGGTCATCCCGGTAGTTGCTGTGTCCGGGTATTCCCTCGTAGTCGTTGATGGCGTCGCCACAGCCGTAGAGGATCAGCCTGTTGCGGTACACCTCGATCGGCCGGGGGTGGTGCGAGGAGTGCCCGTAGACGACGTCGACACCGGCATCGATCAGCCGATGCGCGAAACGCACCTGGCTCGGATCCACCCGATACCCCCAGTTCGTACCCCAGTGCAGCGACACGATCCCGACGTCGCCGGGCCTCTTGTGCTCCAGCACCCGCCGGCTCACCTCGGCGGCGCTGCGGCCGGACAGGTCGCGGACGAACGAGACACCGGGCTGAGTCCCTGTCGCGGCCCAGCGCCGGGGAACACCGCTGCTCGCCATGCCCGCCGCGAAGATCACGACACGCCGGGTCCCGTCGACGGGGACGATGACCGGCTCCGTTGCCTCGATGACGTCGTACCCGGCGCCGAGCCCGCGAAGCCCTGCTTGGTTCAGGACGCCGAGGGTGTCGGTGAGCCCGGCCACGCCGAAGTCCAGGACGTGGTTGTTCGCCAGCGCACAGGCGTCCGGACGGACCGCGGTCAGCACCGGCAGGTTGCCGGGACTCATCCGGTAGTGCAGTTGCTTGTCCAGCGCGAACTCGCCGCCGGCGGTGACACTGGTCTCCAGGTTGATCAGCCGGACGTCCGGCGCCTCCGCTTCGAGCACCGGGAGGGCCACGCCCCACGGCCAGGAAAAATCGACCGGGCGCGGGATGGGTCCGCTCACCTTCTCGGCCAGCGCGACATACGTGCGTGCATCGTCGACGACGGGCTCCCGCAACGCGGGATCTCCGGAACAGGGGAGAATCTGATCGACCCCGCGGGCCGGCATCACGTCACCGCACAAAAACACGGTAACCGGGTTCATCTCTCCTCCCTTCAGGGTGGTCACAGCATGCTCGTTGACCACGACGTTCCCCGCCTTCACCGAACTACGCAACCGATTGTCGCGTGGCAGGACAGCGACCACCCCTTTTGAGGGGAAACGAAAGTCCCTCCGGCACGAGTCCTTCGCCCCTTCGAAAGGGGCATCGGATGCGCGAACCTCTTCGGCGGGAGGGACCGGGACCCGCCCGCAGGGCGGACATTCGGCGGCCTTTGAACGTCGGATCTTCCTCGGGCGGGTCCTCGTTGCCGACGCGCGGTCAGGGTCCGTGGAACTCCTTGGACTTCGAGGGATCCTGCGGCCGCCACGGACCAGCCCGGTCATCGGCGTCGATGCCGCAGGGGATGATCACCACCGGGCACGTCGCCTCCTGCAAGCACTGGTCTGCGACCGAGCCGACAGCCACCGGCGGCGACGCGCCGTGCCGGTGGACGCCGAGGACCATCATCGCCGCCGTCCGGGAAGCTTCGACGAGCGCGACCGCGGGTGAATGCCCGATCACCTCGGGCCGGATCTGCACGCCGGGATGGGCCGCCTGGACCCGCTCGATGATTTCGTCGAGTTCACGCCGTTGCCGCAACTCGGCGGTTTCCGGCCAGCCGGTGACGCCGGCGCCGAGGTCATACTCCGGCTCGCACGTCCAGGCCCGCAGTGCGACGACCCGGCGCCCGCTCGCGGCGGCCTCGGCGACTGCCCAGTGAAGCGCCGCCTCGCCGGTGGTCGAACGGTCCACACCAACGATGATGTCGTCACGTCCTGGCGTTTCCATGACGCTTCGCCTCCTACCGTGGCCACGATGCGGCAAGCGGGCCCACCTTCAAGGATCGCGGCAGTGACGCGCGCATCAAGGAGGCCTTGGACGCTTGTTGGTCACCACATCCTCATGGCACTTCGACAGCGGCTCGAGGACTTAGTGCCCTTCGTTCTCGCCGAGCCGGAAGAGAGGTTCGTGTGACGCCGGCAAGGAAGGAGCAGGAGCCATGCGCGCACGCGAGATCATGTCCACGCCGACGATCGCCGTCACCCCCGCCGCGACGCTCCGCGAAGCGGCCACGGTCATGTTTGCCCGCGGGTTCACCAGCCTGCCGGTGATCGATCCGGACGGCAGGCTACTGGGCGTACTGTCCGATGTAGACGTTCTCCGGGAACTGTGCCGGGCCGGCGCCCCCGACTCCGGCTCGGCACTCGAAGGCTGGACCCGGACAGCCGGTTCGGCGATGGGGCCGGGGCCGGCCGTCGCGGCGAGCACCCGCGTGCACGACCTGGCGAACCGCATGGCCGAGCTGGGAACACGCTCGTTACCCGTGGTGGAAGAGGGATTGGTGGTCGGCATGGTGACGTTGCGCGACGTGCTGGCGGCGCTCACCGGCGCGCATGAACGCCTACGACCTACCGCCCGGCGGCGTCTGTGAACCGGATCAACCCGAACTGGTGGCCGGCCATGCGTGCCGCGTACGGCCGACTCGCGCCCGACCGACGAACGTCCCTTCCGCGGAGGTCTTTTGGCCCTGCCGAAGATCAGGTCGGCGAGGCAACCCTGAAGAGGGCCGGGGCAACCCGTGACCCGCCCGGGGTGGCGGCACCCGACGGCTCCGGAGCGAAGATGCCTCACCGCCGCAAGAGCGTCTCGGCGAATCGATTCTGGCCCCTGGTCCGCCCGGAAGCCACGCCTGACACTGGTTCTCCGGAATGATCCGGCAGATGGGAGGCGTGCCATGCACGCGTTCGGAATGCTCGTCCTGCTCGGTCTGGGAATCGTGGCGGTGTCCGGCATCGCCGCGCGGTGGCTGACCCTGGTCAGAGAGTTCTGGGCGGTCGCCCTGGTGGTACTCGGCGTCGCCACCGCGTGGATCGCGGATTTCGACCTGTTCTCAGCCTGGACGTTGGCCGTACGCAGCCATGCGCTCGGCATCGTGTTCACCGGTATCGCCGTCGCCGGCGCGGGTTATTTCTGGCGTGAAGTCCTGTTGTTCCTCGAAAGCCTGTCCCGAAAGCACACCGATGAGGCCCGGACCCTCGAGAAGGCCCAGAACCTCCACCGCGTGGCGTGATGCGGAGGAACCGATGAGCAACATGGATCGTGCGCCCGCGGATCGCCGGAAGCAGGCCGAGCGGGACGTCGCCGCACTCGGCGCGCGCCGCGACGACCACTTGCTCTTGCGAGTGCGCTGTTCGGCCAGTCACCACGTCGCCGCCGTGTACGACACCGAACGCGGTCCCGTCTATGTGGCGCTGACCGGACCGCACGCGCACGGCTCGCGCGACTTCGTCGACGTCCCGCACGGTGCTCATACCCGCGGGGAGGAATACATCGACGCACTCGCCGGCAACGGCGACGACCTGGTCCCGGCCTGGTGCGAATGCGGCACACGACGGCTCTCCCGGTCCGTGCTGCTGAGGAACATCACCCTCCGCAGGAAGACGATGATCGTCCGCTGAAACCATCACGGGAGCGGGCAGCCGGCGCCGTGGTTCGCACGAAGCGGCGGCTCGGTTCGGCCCGTGGTCCCACACTTGGGAGGGGGCCTTTGGCGAAGCCGTCGCCGATCCCGCCATTGATCAGCGCTTCGACTGCGTTCGCAGTCCGTACCCCGGGCATCACGTCGCGGCCGCACCGTCATGTGCCCAGCGGGACGACCGCTTCGGCGATTCCGTGGGCGATCACTCGCTTGCCACCGGCTTCGTCGAGCAACTCACTGACGGGAACGTTGTCGGCGAAGTACGTGGCGGTGAACCGGGTGAAACCGTGCGCCACCGCAGCTTCGGCGAGCATGCGGACGAGGGCGGTGGCCAGACCGGCGCGCCGCCACGCGGGGTCCACGACCACAGCGACATCCGCCACCCCCGGTTCACCGGTGGCTTCGTAGCGCGCGACGGCGACCCCGTGTCCGTCCGCCGCGCGGGCGACGAGGGCGTAGCGACGTTCGTAGTCCAGTTCGGTGAGGCGCCGAAGGAGTTTCGGGGTGACGCGAGGTGGTGGCCCGCAAAAGCGGCGGTACAGGGTCTCCGGGTCGGCGTGCTCGATAGCCGCTCCCAGCTCGGGGGCGTCGGCCGCGGTGAGCAGGTCGACCGAAACGCGCCGTCCGTCGGTGAGATCGACGGTCCTGCGCGCAGTGGTCCCGGCGGGCGAAGTTGGATCAGGACAAGCCCCACCCCGTACCTTGTCGGCTCCCATCACCACCTCCTCGGACACTGACCCGGCCACGGTGGCATGCGGCACGGCTCCGGCCCCAGGGGCTTACGTCTCCACGTTCCATGACTTGAGCCACCAGCAACACCAGCAGGCCCACCAGCCGGAGGAAGATCAGGTAGAGCAGACGCAGCGCCATGGCTGCCGATCATGCCCTGCCCGTCGACGAACCCGGCGCCGCAGGTCAGATGCGTGGACCGACTTCAGGAACCCCACAAGCGGCTCGGCCCTGCTCGACTGGAGCCAAACCCGAACTCGCCCACGCGACGAGAGGCTCTGCCACGTTCAGCGCGAGCGTGACCACGCTCGCGAAGATCAGCAGTCAAGCACGCCACCGCACGTGCTGGACGCGCCTGTGAGGGCCAGGTGCCGCGTGCCGAGCAGAACGACAGACCGACAGCAGGCGCGACGCGTGGCGCAACCCAGACCGGGAACATTCAGCCGGAGCGCCGGATTGAGAACGTTGCCGAAGCCGAACAGGAAGGCAAGGCCGACGGCAACACCCATGATCACGGTGACGGCCTGAACTACAGCATTCCCCTCTGGAGCTGACCGAGCTGATACTGCTGCCGGCCGAGCGCCACTGCCGTCGGATACGGCTCGTGCCGGCTCCACCCGTCCTGGTGCGACCACAGCAGCACTCGGCGGCCGAACACCGGGGCGACCCACAAATGCGAGATGTCGCCGCGATCTCGCAGCGGCTCCTCCGGAACGCCGTCGGCTCGCACGAGCGCATCGAACGCGTCGGGCGCCAGCCCGGTGTAGTCCACAGTCAGGTACAGATGCCGTTCGTCGGCTCGGCGCCGTGCCAGTTTCGCCAGGGCACGGGCGGCTTGCCCGGTCACCACCCACTGTTCCAGCGCGGGCACCACGGTGGCCATGTCCGCGGGCGCCCGGCTGTGGCCGGGCTTCACGCTGACCGTCGCCGGCTCGTCCAGCTTCTCCGGGTGCCCCGCCAGATGGACCGGCGCCATGTGCACCAGCCAGTGCAGGTCGGGTACCGCGGCCGTCACCGGCACCGGGAGTTCGGCGGGAGTGGTCACGCCGTGCGCTTCGCACGCCCTAGCCGCCACAGGAAGCACGTCCCGTACCCGGGACAGGCACCGGAAGTCGCTGACAGTCACGAGCCACCACCAGCGGGCCGGTGCCGTCCACCGCATATCCGACTCACGCCGCAGGTGGGGAAGTCCGAGCTCCCGCTGCTCCCCGACTGTCGACTCGACAAGAGCCACCCTGCGGCCGTCGGAACGGACCAGGGAGATTCCTTCCAGGTCCTCGTCCTGCTGTGCCGTCGCGTCGAGCACCCGTCCCGCCACTTCGACGGCTGCCTTCTCCTGGGGTGAAAGCGCAGCATCCACAGTTGACGCCCCTACCGCGGTCGATGCCCGGATGGAGAACCTTCACTCTGCCAGGCCCGCCGCCTCATTGGCAGCGTCGTCGACTGCCTTGCCCGCTTTGGCGGCCAGGTCGGCCAGGTCGGGCAGGTCCGGGTTCAGCTCCCTGGCCCTGGCGGCGAGCCGCTCCACCAGCGCCGCCGAGTTCTGTGCCAGCCGCACCGCGCCGGCCATCCGGTCGTCCGCGGCCAGCTGTTCGATGTGCCAGGCCAGCCCGCCGAGCGTCTCGTCGTCGGTGTCCGGGGACAGGTAGCCGGACAGTCCCGGCGGGTCCCGGGTGCCGGCGCGCAGTTCGGACAGCGCGGTCACCACCGAGGGCTCGGCGCTGAACGTGTCCAGCAGGTCGATCAACGCGAACAGCCTGGCCACGATCTTCGGTCGGCCGGGGAAGCGGTCCAGCCACCGCACCAGCTCGGCCTCGCCGCCAAGGTGCTGCACGATCCGGGTCATCTGCGCGGCGAGCGCGTTGGGCAGCTCCGCGTGGAACATGGCGATGATGGCCACCTGGTCGGCCAGCTCGGCCTGGCCGTCCTCGTCCGACTCGTCGGCGACGAACCTCTTGACCAGCTTCGTGTCCAGAACGAAACCCGGTTTCGGCAGCTGCTCGTGGTCGGTCATGGGCCTCCCAAGTTCGGGACGGCGTCCGCTATGGACGATGTGGGGACGGCCCCCGGAATTTCCTCCTCGACTCAGTGAATTCCAGTCGTCACCACAACTCACCGGCCGGCAGCAGCCGCCGGGGGCCTAGAGCCTGTTTCGATGTGCTGACCAGCGGAGCTTCTGGCCGGCGTTGTGGGTGCGGCGTGTCTTGGATCAAATGGACGAGGTCTCCGGTAGACCGATCAACGACCAAGCTGATCAAGAACACCGGAGACCTCGTGCCTAGCCTAGCGGCGACGGGGCGAGCCGATCTGACCGACGCGCAGTGGGCAATCCTGGAACCGCTGTTGCCCGTCGGCAAGAAGCCCGGCCGCCCGCCACTGTGGAGTAAACGCCGGCTCCTGGACGGCATCCGCTGGCGGGTTCGTGTCGGTTCGCCGTGGCGTGACGTCCCGCCTGTGTATGGCTGCTGGCAAACCGTCTATGGCTTGTTCCGGCGCTGGCAGCGCGCTGGTGTGTGGGCGCTGATCTTGGCGGCGTTGCAGACCCGGGCCGACGCCGCTGGGCTGATCACCTGGGAGGTGAGCGTGGATTCCACGATCAACCGGGCGCACCAGCATGCCGCAGGCGCCCGCATCGAGGGCGACCTGCAGATCCATCACCCTCAACGCGAACCGCGAGCCCAGCACCGCCCGCAGTCCGGATGGGATCGTCTGAGAATCCGGTCGCTGAGTCGCCAGCGCCAGCACGATCCCCGCCGCCGGGCCCTTCTTCGCCAGCCAGGTCAACGCCTCCCCGATGCACTCCCCCGCCGGCAGCCGCCGGTCGCCGTCCTTGACCGGTGAGTGGTCCTCCAGCGGGACCTGGACCTCGTCGATGAACACCGCCGTGATCGGCATTCCCAACGACGGATCCCGCGAGATCGCCGGTGTCACCTTGGATTCCGGGCACACGACGTCGTCCAGGTCGCGCATCCGCCGGTACCGTCCCCGGACCTCGGCGATCAGCTCCCGCAGCCACTCCAGCAGCGCGAGCACGTGCTCCGGTTCGTCACCGGCCACGAACCTGTGCGCGACCTGCGCGGCCGCAGCCCAGTCCTTTCCCGCCTTGAAATCCGCGACGTACAACCGCACGTGCGGGTCGAGGATCAAGCCCGCTGCGGCCAGCCGCGCGGCGAACGTCTTTCCCTGTCGGGGAATGGCGGCCACCAGCAGAGACATCTCCACGAGTGGAAGATCGACCCGCCGGCCACGAGCGTCCCGGCCGAACGGCAGCGGCTGCCAGGCGTCCCACCGGGAGACGTTCAACAACGGCGTCCGGACAGCGGGCGTCGAGTACGGATCGCGGTCCGCGATCCAGAGGGAGACGCGACCCGCGTGTCCGCCTTCGCCACGAACTCGGTCCACGATCAGCTGAATCTCGTCGACGGCGAGGGCCGACGCCAGCGCGTCCCGGTTCTTGATCACGTCCGAGGCTTTGCGCGTCCCCGGCAGGTCGACCGTCAGAGCCCACCCACCACTCACCCGCGTCGCACGCTCGACCAGGCGCAACGTCTCGTCCTTGCCGATCAGCTTCGCCCCGCGGAACGCTTCCACCATCACGTCCGGGTCCATCGTCCAGATCGCCGTCCGCGAACCGGACAACACCGCTTCACGGCCCGGACTTCCCTCCTTCCGACGCCCGAAAAGCGCGAGGACCACAGCGGCCAGACCACCGGCCGACCAAAGGACGAGAGCACCGTAAAGCAGATCGAGAACAGCGAGCGCTATCGAGGTCGCACCCAGCACCACGCCGGTCACCTTCCAGCGGAACAGCGTCAGAGCACGGATGTCGGCGAACTTGTCCGCCAGCTTCTCGGCTTGCTCGGCCGCCTCTCGGTAGTCGCGCACGCTCAGGCCTTCATCCGCGACCTCGAAGCCCGTCCGTGAGCGGATCCGCCGACGCCCACTTCCCGTTCACCGGTCGTCGGCGACCGCCAGGGCGAGCTCGCAGAACATCGAGTCCGCCCACGAGAACCACGCCCGCGAGAACATCGCCGGGTCCGAGGCGTCGAAGCTCTCGTGCACGCGCCCGGTGCCCGCATCGGTGCCGGCGGCGAGGTGCACCAGCCGGCGCCGGTCGGCAGGGGTGCCCGTCAGGCCTTCGACGGCCAGGGCGGTGGGGTCAATGCCCTTTGAGCCCCTTCTTCCCCGGAGCCCAGTAGGGGACGTTGGTGACCTGGCGGCCCGGTACTCCGGCCACGCGGAGCGCCCGGTAGAGGCGTTGGATCGACGAAGCTTTGCCGGTCAGCACGCCGTTGGCTGCCGCTGTGGAGCGGTAGGCGTCCAGTACTTCACGTTCGACCTCGTCGAGGTGACGATCATCTTCTTCTCGTGGGATGAGTTCGGCGGAGTCGCCAATGCCGAATCGCTCGACCACAGTTCGCGCCCCTTCGACGGAATCCACCTCGAAGACGAAGCGCACATCCCGATGGCCCGATGACGTCTCGCGAAGCGCGACAGCGGTGCTGAACGACGTCTCGTCGCCGAAGAAGACCAAGGGCCGTTGTGGCTTTCGCAGCGAGAGCGCGCGACGGGGCCCAAGCAGGCGGCAGGGCGTGCCCACTTCTGCCGAGTCGCCCCAGCCGGAGCCGGGACCGTTGCCGTGGACATACCAGAGGATGTCGGCCGTTCCGGTGCCGGGATCGAACGCAAGTGGCGTGTACGAGCGAATCTCCCAGGTACCGAGCAGCGCCACCCCCGACACGATGATCTGCACTATGTCTCCCGGCGTCCACGACGCGTTGCGGAACCCCTCGGCCGTGAGCGAGACCAGGCGGAACCGTGCACCGACCTCCTCGATGTGGCGGACCTCGGCCTGGTGGGTGGCGACGTCCAGCAGCACCGACACCAGGCGGCCAGGTCGCTGCGCATCGGGCCGGTTCGAAGGTGCCGAGGCCGTCACGGCCGGACCAAGGCCGGGTAGTCCTTGAGGCTGAACGGCAAAGTGAGGCTGCCGTAATCCGGCAGGCCGCCCGGATCGGTTTCCGACGATTCGCGGCCGGACGGCGTTCTCGGCTTCGAATCGTATTCCAGCGCGATGTCCTGGTTGCGGGTCACGTAGTCGCGCAGTTCGTTCTCGTAGACGTTCATCCCTCCGACCACGTCGTCCCGATGTGTCGCGAGCTCGCCGGCCAGGACGTACGCGCCGAGCATCGCGACGCTGGTGGCTTGCCCCGTGCCCGCGGAAACGGCGTAGCCGGCGTCGCCGACCAGCACGACCCGCCCCCGTGACCAGCTGTCCATGCGGACCTGGCTCAGCCGGTAGAAGTGGAAATCGCCGGCGTCCATCATGTGGTTCACGAGCTGCGGGATCACCCAGCCGCCGTCCGCCACGCGCTCGGCCATCAGCCGTTTCTGCCCGTCGACGTCACCCAGGTCGTAGTCCGTGCCCGCCGGATCGCTGAAGCCGAGGTATACCTTCGCAGGGGCGTCCTCGCGCAGTCCCATCACCAACGCGCCCAGATACGGTTCGTCCTGGTGGTAGATCACTTCCCAGCGGTCGAGACCGAGGAAGTTCGGCGTGCTGAACACCGCGATGTGCATGTCGCCGAAAACGCGCAGGAACCGCTCGTCAGGACCGAAGGCGATCCGCCGCACCCCCGAGCCCACGCCATCGGCCCCGATCACCAGCTCGAAGCGGCGAGACCCGGCCTCGGTGAACGTGACGTCCACCCCCGACTCGTCCTGAACCAGGGAGGTGATGCGATCCCCGAAGATGTATTCCACCGAGTCGCCCGCCGCTTCGTGGAGCGCTCGGCAGAGGTCGTCACGCATGATCTCGATGTCGGGGCTGTCGAGCTGCCCGCCGGTCAAGGTGCTCTGCGTGCTCCGGAAGGTCTCCCGGCCGGAGGCGTCGACCATCGCGATCCCCGCCAGGTTCGTGGCTCGATCGCGAAGCGTTTCGGCGATGCCCATCCGCTCCGCGACCTCCAAGCCCGGCCCGCGCACGTCGAGCGCATGACCACCCGGACGCAGCTGTGACGAGACTTCCACCACGGTGACGTCAAAGCCGTAGCGCGTGAGCCAATACGCGGTCGTGAGGCCGGAAACGCTGGCGCCGGAAACGAGGGCCCGCCTTGCAGAGTTCATGAGATTCACGGTAGGAACTCACTACCGAGTTGTCCAAGACATAGAATGACGACTTATGATGCCTCCAAGGCAACGGTGGTGAACCGTGGAACTTCGACACCTGCGCTACTTCGTGACGATCGCCGAAGAGCAGAACTTCCGGCGAGCTGCCCGTCGGCTCCACGTTTCGCAGTCCCCGCTGAGCCGGCAGATGAAGGACCTCGAAGAGGAGATGCATGTCGAGCTCTTCGAGCCCGACGGCCGCGGGATCAGGCTCACCGCCGCCGGAAAGGTCTTCGCGGAGAAGGCCCGGGGTGTCCTGGCGGACGTCGACGCCGCCGTCGAGGAAGCCAGGGGCATCGCCGAAGGCCGGCTGGGCACGGTGGTCATCGGGTTCGAGCAAGGGGCCACGTTCACCGGCGCGCTGGCCTCCCTCATGGCGGCGTTCCGGAGGCGAGCTCCGCGCATCGGTCTCCAGCTCATCGCGATGACCAGCACCGCGCAGTGGACCGCCCTGCACGACGGGACGATCTCCTTCGGCTACGGTGCGCGTCGCCCCACCGACGACACCCTGACGTCGATGGAGATGACCACCGACCGGCTCGGGCTGCTGCTCGCGCTCGACCACCGGCTCGCGGCGCGCCCGGAAGTCCGGCTGGCGGACCTCGAAGGAGAACGGGTGATCCTCGAGTCCGGCGAGTCGCAGCCCGAGCTGCACGCGGACATCGTTTCCGCGGTGCACGCACAGGAGATCGCGCTGGGCGGACTTGCGGAAGCGGCCGATCTGGAGGCGCTGCTGGCGCTGGTGGCGATCGGCGACGCGGTCACGTTCCTGCCGAAGAGAACGGCGGAGGTGGTGGCTCCGCTGAGTTCGGTGCTGTGGCGCCCGATCGTCGACCTCGACCTCACCTTGTCCGATGTGGTCACCTGGCGGACGAAAGACGCGAATCTGCCGGTGGTACGGGCCCTCATCGAAAGCGCGGCCACGATGCGCAGCTGACCGGGACGAGAAGCCTCAGAGCCGGGTGGCTGCGGACCAGATCGGCGAAGTCCCGAGAACGGCTGTGCGACGGCCGGGCACGGCATGGTGGACGAGCAGCACTCTCAACGTGTTCCTCGGCCTGGGCGTCGGCAAGGAAGCCCATCACGCAGTCGGCCTCGACCCGGACGGCAAGTGGTTGCACGATCGGCCGCTTCCCAACACCGAACCCAAGCTGCGGGCGCTGTTCGACAGGCTCCCCCAGCACGGACCACTGCTGGTCGTGGTGGACCAGCCGGCCACGGTCGCCCGCGCAGCCGGGCACCAGGTCGCCTACGTCACCGATCGGTGCGCTGTCCGTGCAGCGCTGAGCGCGATCGGCCCACTGGACATTCTGGTCAACAACGTCGGCTCCCGCGATCGGCGCGGCGTGGACGAACTGCCACCGGACGACTTCACGCGGTTGCTCGACGTCCACGTCACCGCGGCATTCGCCCTCACTCGCGAAGTGACCAGCGTGATGCGCCCAGGTGGCCGGGTGATCAACGTGTCCTCGGTGATCGGAAGTCTCGGCCGCCGCGGCGACATCGGTTATGCCGCGGCGAAAGCGGCTCTGGACGGCCTCGCTCGCGGACTGGCGGCCGATCTCGGAGCGCGCGGTATCACCGTCAACTCGGTCGCCCCCGGGACTTTCGCCACCGAAGTCAACCAGCATCTCGCCGATGATCCTGAGTGGACGGAGTGGCTGCGCAGCCGCACCGCACTGGGTCGTTGGGGACGCCCCGAAGAGATCGCTGGAGTGGTGGCGTTTCTGGCCGGCCCCGGCGCGTCCTTCATCACCGGTCAGACGATCGCGGTCGACGGCGGCCTGACCGCGACATTTTGACCACGCGGCCCGAGGCGAGGAACTCAACGCGCTCACGCCGGCCAAGGCCGTCGACCGAGTAGACGCCGTCAAGACCACAGTCCCCAGCGGTCGCGATCGGTTACCGGACGACGCTCCCGCGCCCATGACCGGGTCGTGCGTTCACCGGTCGTCGGCGACCGCCAGGGCGAGCTCGCAGAACATCGAGTCCGCCCACGAGAACCACGGCCGCGAAAACGTCGCCGGGTCCGAGGCGTCGAAGCTCTCGTGCACGCGCCCGGTGCCCGCATCGGTGCCGGCGATGAGGTGCAGCAGCCGGCGCCGGTCGGCAGGGGTGCCCGTCAGGCCTTCGACGGCCAGGGCGATCGGCCACACGCGGCCAGGTTTCGTGTGCGGGCTGCCGATCCCGCTCGCCACCCGGCCGCGGAAGTAGTACGGGTTGGCGTCGCTCAAGACGAACGCGCGGGTCGCCCGCCACACGTCGGCGTCGACCACGTCGGGCGCGATCAGGGGCAGCGAAAGCAGCGACGGGGTGTTGGCGTCGTCCATGCGCAGCACACCGCCGAGGCCGTCGACCTCGTACGCGTAGGTGCCATCGACGATTCCGTGTGACTCGACGCCCTCGACGAGTTCGCGGGAGAGGGTGCGGGCGCCGGTGGCGAGCGCGGCGTCGCGGTAGACCTCGTCCGCGATCTCGCCGATCGCCAGCAGCGCCTGCGCGGCGAACAGGTTGGCCGGGATGTGGTACCCGTAGGTGCAGGCGTCGTCCGAAGGCCGGAACCCGCTCCACGTCATGCCCGTGACGGCGACGGGCGTGCCGCGGCCGCCGCGGGCCAGCGTCTCGGTCGGGATCGCGCCGGGGCGCTCGAAGCGGTACGGGGAGTCGTCGTGCCGTTGTTCCAGGCGCAGTTGTGCGACGATCGTCCGCAGCACGCGGTGGGCGCGAGCGTCGAACACCCCGGCCGAGCCGGTCTTCCGCCACAGCGCGTGCGCGAGGGTGACCGGGTGGGCGAGGCTGTCGACCTCGTACTTCTGCTCCCAGACGTGCGGGTCGTCGCACAGGTCACCGGGCTCGTAGTGAGCGCCGGTCGGCCCGTCGTTGAACGCGTTGGCGTAGGGGTCGTGCTCCAGGCAGGCGAACTGGCGGCGCACGACGGCGGCGACGAGCTCGGCCAGCGGCGGGCATTCGCCGAGGAACCGCAGGTAGGGCGTGAGCTGCGTGGTGGAGTCGCGCAGCCACATCGCCGGGATGTCACCGGTGATGACGAACGCGCTGCCGTCGTCGCCGATCGTGACGGTGTCGCGCAGCGTGCGCAGCAACGCGGCCTCGACGAGGTCACCGATCCGCTCGCCGGCCACCGCCCGCACGCGGTCCGCGGCGGCAGCCATCGTCTCGCTCACCGTTGCCACGGCGTCGTTCCGTCCTCGTCGGTGACGCGCACGCGCACGGCGTGCCCGGTCTCGCCGGTGCTCCAGACGTCGACCTCCACCGGGACGGCGACCGGTCGCCCGGTCGCCCACGAACCCAGTTCGTCGAGCCCCAACTCGAATTCGATCGTCGTCTCGCCCGGCGGGCACGTCACGCGCCGCACGGTCAGCAGGCTCCGGCGGCGCGGCCGTACGCCGAGTTCGTGACGGCGGCCGTAGAGCGGCACGGCGACCGAGACCGGAGCAGCGCCGGGGTTGGTGATGTCCACCGTGAGGCGGACCGCGCTCCCGCGGCCGAGATCGGCGGCCGGAACGGTGCCCGGAGCCGCGCGCACCACGGCCGGGAGCGATGCGCCGCTGCCGAAGGGAATTCCCACCGGTCGCGGGTGATCGAGGTAGCCGCGCGCGGTCTCCATCCGCTCGTCGTGGGCGACGGGGAACACGCCATCGGCTACCGGGAACGACGCGGGCAGCCGCCCCGAACCCGTGCCGTCGAACAGCGCGCTCACGATGGCCGCACCACCGCTCGGCCCGGGAAACGGCACGACGAGCAGCGCATCCGACAGCTCGGCCAGTTCCGTGAGCGCTCGCGGCCGCCCGTCGATGACGACGGTGACGATCGGCTTGCCACTCGCCCGGGCCCGTCGCGCGAGGTCGAGCTGCGGTTCGGGCAAGGCGATCGACGCGAGGTCGACGCCTTCGCCGTTGGTCGTGTCGGGCGCGGGGCCGTCGACCGCGCCGTTGTCGGCGAACTCGTCGTCGTAGCCCCGGCGGCTGGTGCCGCCGAGCACGAGCACGCAGACGCCGGCCCGCGCGATGACCTCATCGACCGCCGCGAGCGCCTCCTGGCCGAGGGCGGTGCGCACGCGTGAGCCGGGCGTGTACCGGGCGCGGTCACCGAGCGCCGAACGCACGGTCGACGCGCCGGGGTCGTCGGCGTGCCGCGGCGGGGTGTAGTCACCGAGCTGGGCAGCCAGGTCGTCGGCGTTGGGGCCGATGAGCGCGATGGTGACATCGGGGTCGAGCGGCAGCACCCCGCGGTCGTGCACGAGCACCACGGCCTGCCGCGCCGCCCGGTCGACGAGCGTGGCGATGTCCCGGGCGGGCGGCGAGGGCGGCGCCTGCTCGCCGAACAACCCCACCCGGCGCTTGAGGGCGAGCACCCGGTCGACGGCGCGATCGAGGTCGCGTTCGTCGGCGAGCCCGCGGTCGAGGGCCGCTTCGAGGTGGGTGAACGCCTCGTCCCACAAGCTCAGGTCGACGCCCGCCCGCAGGGCCAGCGCAGCCGCGGCGGCCGGGTCGGGCGCGCTGTCGCGGAGGCGGTCGATCGCGGTGCCGTCGGCCATGACGACACCGTCCCAGCCCCACTCCCCGCGGAGCTTGCCCGTCAGCAGCGCCCGGTTCGCACTGCACGGCACGCCGTCTATGTCGTTATACGCGGCCATGAACCCGGCGACGCCGAGGCGGGCCGCGGCGAAGGCGGGCCGCAAGTGGATTTCGCCGAGCTCGCGGGAGCCGATCGGCGCGCCCGAGCCGTTGCGGCCGCCGATCCCCGCGCCTTGGGCCGCGAAGTGCTTGGCGACGACGGCGACGTGCCCCGCGTCGATCGGCTCCGCGCCGGTCGAACCGCCCTGCATCCCGCGCACGGTCGCGGCCACGAGCAGCGCGGCGAGCGCTGGGTCTTCGCCGAAGCACTCCTCCGCGCGGCCCCAGCGCGGGTCGCGTAGCACGTCGAGACCCGACACGAGCGCGACGTGCGTTCCCCGGGCGCGCGCTTCGGCGGCAACCGCGGCCGCGAGCTCCTCGGTGAGGTCGGCGTCCATCCCCGCGCCGAGCGCGAGGTTGACCGGCAAGGTCGTCCCGCCGAGCGCCTGGAGCCCGTGCGGAGCCTCCTCGACGAACAGCACGGGGATGCCGTCGCCGTTGCGCGTGACGTAGTCCTGCACGGCCGCGTAGGCTTCCGCGCTGCGCTCGGGCGGGATCCCGTTGTGCCAGTGGACGGCCGACCACGGATCGGCTCGCAGTACCCCGTAGATCGCGCCGATGCCGCCGAAGCGGTCGACTTCGCGTCGGAGGACGTCGGTGACGCGCGGGGCACCGTCGGTCCAGCGCAGCGCCTCCCAGCCCTTGAGGCGCTGGTTGACCTGGCCGATCCGGCTTCGCAGGGAGAGCTTCATCCTTTGAGCGCTCCGGAAACCAGCGCGCGCTGCATCTGCTTCTGCAGGATCGTGTAGACGAGGTACACCGGCAGCAACGTGAACAGCGTGCCCGCCATCAGGACGCCGTAGTCGGTGCCCGCGTCGACCTTGAGGGTCGGCAGCGCGACCTGGATCGTGCGCTGCGCGGTGTCCGGTCCGGTGAGGATGAGCGGGTAGAGGTAGGCGTTCCAGAACGACAGGAAGTTCAGCAGCAGCACGGTCGCGATGCCGGGCACGCAGATGGGCAGGTAGACCTGCCGCAGCACCTGCAGCGTCGACGCGCCGTCCATCGAGGCCGCTTCTTCCAGCTCGCGCGGGATCGTGCGCATGAACGACGTGAGGATCACGATCGACAGCGGCAACGCGGTGGCCGGCAACAGGAACACGACGAACGTGCGGCTGTGGAAGAGCCCGAGCGCGGCCGCGAGCAGGAAGGTCGGGAACAACGCGGCGAACGACGGGATGAGGAAACCCAGCGCGAAGACGCTCTCGACGATCTTCCCCAGCCGGCCGGTCGAGCGGGCGAGCGCGAACGACGCGGGCAGGGCGAGCAGCAGCGTGAGAACGAGCGCGCCGACCGTCGTCAGCGCCGAGTTCGCCACCGCGAGGATCAGGTCGGCCTGGCTGATCGCGGTGGCGAAGTTGCCGAAGTCCCACGTCCCCGGCAGCGCCAGCGGCGACTCGAAGATCTCGTCGTTCGACTTGAACGAGGAGACGATGAAGTAGTAGAAGGGCACGATCAGCAGGGCGGCGTAGATCCAGGCGAGCGTGCCGCTGGTGATCGAGCCGACGCGGTCGCGCAGCGGGCGGAGGGCGGTCCGGGGCATGGTGGACTCCTTGGGACGGGTCAGTGGGTCGCGCGGAGCACCCGGCGGATCGCGCCCATGCCCAGCAGGCCGAGCAGGAAGAGGATGACGCCGACCGCCTGGCTGTAGCCGAGGTCGGTCTCGACGAAGGCCTTGCGGTAGACGAGGTAGGACAGCGTGGTCGTCGACGTGCCGGGGCCGCCCTGGGTCAGCAGCAGCACCGTCTGGGCCGAGTTGAACAGCATCGACAGGAACTGCAGCATCGTCACGACACCGATGAAGTCGCGGGCGATGGGCCAGTACATGCCCCACGCGATGCGCCAGTCCCCCGCGCCGTCGATGCGCGCGGCCTGGACGATCTCGGCGTCGACGCTGTCGAGCCGGGAGGCGATGAGCACCGCCGAGTAGCCGATCCCGCTCCACAGCTCGACGGCGATGACCGCGCCGAGCGCGGTCGAGGGGTCGGCGAGCCAGGCGGTGCCGTCGAACCCGAGCGGGCGCAGCACGCCGTTGAGCAGGCCGTCGGGGTTGAGCATCGCGTAGAAGACCATCGCGGTCGCCGGCGCGGAGATCAGCGCGGGGATGAACAGCAGGTAGCGCAACACCTTGTGGCCGCGGGGTTTCTGCACGACGTAGAACGCGAGCAGGAACGCGAGCACCATCATGACCGGCAGGCCGACGACGATCTGGATCGCGGAGTTGCCGATCGCGGACCAGAAGTTCTCGTCGGCGAACACCCGGCCGAAGTTCTTCAGGCCCGCGAAGCCGGGCTTGACGAGCATGCCCGGCCAGGACAGGAAGCCGATGACGATCATCGCCACGACCGGCCCGATCATGAACACCGCGTACCAGATCAGCGCGGGCAGGGCGAGTCCGGGAAAGCGCTCTCGCAAGGACTTGCGCGAGCCGCGGCCGGGTGGGGCCGGCGTTTCGGGGGTGGTCGTGGCGCCGGCGGCCACATCGGTCAGAGCTGTCACGGGTGGGTCCTTCCTCAGGCCGCGGCGTAGGCCTTTTCGAAGACGTCGATGATGCGTTCGGCGGAGATCGGGCCGTAGGCCGTCGCGGTGGCCTGGACCAGCGGCTCGAACGCGGACTGCGGAATGACCAGGTCGGGCAGCATGACGGGCGAGACCTGCTGCGGCGTGAGCCGCGATGCCTGCGCCACGAGCGGGAAGTTCGTGCTGAGCGTGCCGGTGATCCGGCTCATGTCCCGGCCGGAGCCGAGGATCATCGCGTCGGTGACCTCGTCGCTGTAGAGGTACTGCACGAACGGCTTGATCAGGTCGAGCTTCTTCGCACCGTTCTCGCTGATCCAGATGCCGTGGCCGTTGAAGCTGCGGATCACGCTCGGGTGTTCCAGCGCGCCGCCGCGGGACGGCTTGGGCCAGCCCCCGACGGTGACCTCCTTCGCCCGCCCGGCAGGCACCTTCGCCAACGCCGAGGACATCGCCGGCACGATCGCGGCCTTGCCGGTGTTGAACTGGGTCAGCTCGGAGTCGGAGGTGTAGCCCTGGACGTTGTCGATGAAGACGCCGGCGTCCCGCAGTTCGACGAAGTGCCGCACCCCGGCGATCGCGGCGGGGCTTTCGGAGAGCTTGCCGCTCCTGAAGACCTTTTTCGCCTCTTCGGCGGTGAGGAAGCCCTGGACGATCTGCAGGAACAGCTTCTGGCCGCTCCAGTCCGACCCGCCGACGGTCACCGGGCCGATGCCCTTGGCGCGCAACGCGTCGGCGGCGGCGATGAGCTCGTCCGACGTCGTCGGGATCCCGACGCCGGCCTGCTCCAGCAACCTCGTGTTGAACGAGACGGGCCAGTTCGTGCGGGTGAAGGGGAACGCGCGCAGGCGGCCGCTCTCATCGGTCCACTCCGCGACGGCGTCGGGGATGATCCGGTCCCGCAGACCCCACTCGTCGAGCAGCCGCGTGACCGGGATCGTGGCCCCGAGACCGGTCCACGACAGTGTGCGGCCCTGCAGGTTGACCAGGGCGACGTCGGCCTCCTCGCCGGCGAGTGAGCTGGTCTCGAACACGATGGGCAGATCGGAGCCGTTCTTCAGCAGCGCCACCGTCCGCCCGGTGCGGCGTTCGTAGGTGGTGACGGCGCCGGCGAAGACCTGGGCGCCGGCGACCGCGCCGCTGAGCTGGGTGTGCACCGAGAGAGCGCCGGGCCTGGCCGAGGCGGGCATCAGCGCGCCGCACCCCGCGAGCAGCGGTGCGGCGACCCCGCCCCCGATCGCGGCACGCAGCACGGCGCGCCTGCTGACGGTGTGGGACACGAGTCCTCCTCGGGAAGCTCGGGTGCGTCCGGGTGCGCCGCTTGTAAAGCGGTACACATCAAGTGGCGAGCAAGGTATACCGCTTTACATCGAACGGTCAATTCCCTAATCTCGACGGTGTCATGACTGAACCCACCACCAAGCGCGTGACGATCGCCGCGGTCGCCCGGCTCGCCGGTGTCTCGCCCTCCGCGGTGTCGCACGTGTTCAACGGGCGGCCGAACGTCTCCGAAGCGACGGCGGCCCGGATCCGCGCCGCCGCCGACGAGCTCCACTGGCGGCCGAACTTCGCCAGCCGCAAGGTCTCCGGCCAGGGCGGCCGCAGCCTCGGGCTGGTCGTCGCCCGGTCGCGGGGCACGTTCGGCCGTGATCCCTTCTTCATGCGCCTGCTCGCCGGGCTGACCGAGCCACTCGCCGAGATCGGGTGGTCGCTCTCGCTGACCCTCGTGCGGGCCGAGGAGGAGGAACAGGTCTACCGGCAGTGGTGGGGCGAGCAGCGCGTCGACGCGTTCCTGCTCGTCGACGTGCGCGACGACGACCCGCGGCTGGCGCTGGTCGAGCAGCTCGGCGCGCCGGCGGCCCTGCTCGGCGCCCCCGTACCCGGCCGGGTCGCCGCGGTCACCGTACGCGACGGCACCGCGTTCGCCGAGGCGATCGAGCACCTGACCGGACTCGGCCACCGCAGCATCACGCGCGTCACCGACGCCCCCGGCCTCGCGCACACCCGCGCCCGCGACAAGCGCTTCCGCGCTGCCGCACGGGACCGCGGGGTCGTGGCCGGGGTGGCTGCCTGGGAACCGGACGCCGAAGACCCCGTCGCCGATCTGCTCGGGCGGCTGAAGGGCGCGACGGCGATCATCGTCGACAGCGAGACGATCGCCGCCGAGATCGTCGCCCACGCCCCCGAGGTCGGTGTGCGGGTGCCCGAGCAGCTGTCGGTGATCGCGTGGGAAGACTCGTGGGTGTCGTCGATCGTGCGCCCCCGCCTCACCGCGTTCGACGCGCCGGTCGAGGAAAGCGCCCGCACCGCCGTCACCCTGCTCGAACAGCTCGTCCGCGGCGAAGACGTCGCATCCCGGACCGTCACCGGCCGCCGCCTGATCGTGCGCGAATCCACGGCGGCCGCGCCGCACAACCGCGAAGGAAGCTCTTGACCACCAGGTTTGGCGTGAACTACACCCCGTCGCAGGACTGGATGTTCCAGTGGATGGCGATCGACCCCGACGTCGTGCGCGCGGACTTCGCCGCGATCGCCGCACTCGGCGTCGACCACGTCCGCGTCTTTCCCCTGTGGCCCGTGCTGCAGCCGAACCGCACCCTCATCCGGCGGCGCGCCCTCGACGACATCGCCCTCGTGGCCGACATCGCCGCCGAGTTCGAGCTCGACATCGCCGTCGACGTCATCCAGGGCCACATGTCCGGGTTCGACTTCGTGCCCGCGTGGCTCGTCAACTGGCACGACGGCAACATGTTCACCGACCCGCTCGCCGTCGAGGCCCAGGCCGCGCTCGTCGCGGCGGTCTACGAAGCGGTCCGGGACCGGCCGAACTTCCTCGGGCTGACCCTGGGCAACGAGCTGAACCAGTTCCAGCTCCCCAACCCCGCGGCGATGCCGGCGTCGAGCGACCAGGTGCGGCACTGGCTGACCACCCTGCTCGGCGCGCCCCGCGACCGCGACCCCCGGCACGTCGTGACCCACAGCGAGAACGACCACCTCTGGTACCGCGACGAGCACCCGTTCCTGCCCGCACACGCCTCCCGGCTCGGGGACCTGACGACCGTACACTCGTGGATCTTCAACGGCACGGCCGCGCGCTACGGCGCGCTCTCGCCGCAGTCGGTGCGGCACGCGGAGTGGATGATCGAGCTGTCGAAAGCGTTTGCGGCGGACCCGGCGAGGAAGGTCTGGCTGCAGGAAGTCGGTGCCCCGTCGATGAACCTCGCCGAAGCGGAGATGCCCGAGTTCTGCGCGCGCACGATCGAGGCCGCGCTCACCACCACCGACCTCTTCGCGATCACCTGGTGGTGCTCGCACGACGTCTCCAGGTCCCTCGCGGACTACAAGGACCTCGAGTACTCGCTCGGCCTCCTCGACACCGAGAACCGGGTGAAACCCCTCGGCCGCCGCTTCGCCGAGCTGATCGCGGAGTCCCGCCACCCCGTGCCTCAGCCGCGCACGGTCGGCGTGGTCGCCGACGTCGACGAAAACGATCTGCCGCTTTCGCGCGCCGCACTCGGCCCGGGCGGCGCGGTTTTCGAGCGCTGGCACGAGTTGCGCGAGCGGGGCGTCGACGTCACGGTCGTCACGAGCACGACGGCCGGCTCCCCCGCGGCGCTCGCGGCGCGGGGCATTCGCGGACTCGATCGCGTGGTCGTCGGCTGAGCCTCGCACTTCGTCAAGACGAACGACCCCGGCAGCGTGTTCGAACTCTCAACGCGGACAGCCGGATGATCCCCAGGCCGCGCAAGGAGGCCATCGACTTCTGAATGGACTACCAGGGCCCCACCAGCTGACCGCTCCACGTCCGGCCCGCATGACCGACCGCACCTTCGCCGACGCGATGATCCCCCACGTCACCGGGGACACCGGTTTCACCCTCGACCGGCTGACCGCCGTCGACCGCGCCGATCCGGTGGGCCTGCTCACCGGCCGCCTCGACCTGGCACACACCGGCTTGTCCGGACTCCGGCTCGGCGGAGAGATCACGGTCATGGGCCGATTGCGCGACACCACGCCGGCATCCTGCCCTGCTCGCCTACCAAGCTTGACCGCCCAGAACCACTGCCGGTAGATCACCCGGATCAAAAACCATGCTTTCGTGTAACACTCGGTCTGGTCACCGGCGTTACCACAGCGATTAAGCTGCCCCACACGAACGGCCCCACTCGTTTTCGACCAGTCCGGAGGTGGCGTGACACTCGCAGCCGACCCCGGGACGCTGTGGGATTACTCGTGGGATCACGACGTCGCCTCGCCGGCCCGGATCCGCGACGCGGCGCTGAACGGCCACGACAACTACGCCATCGACCGCGCCGCTCTGCGCGACCTCGACGACGCGGCGCCTGGATTCACCGACCTCCTGCGCGCCGTCCGGGCGTGGCACGTCCGCGTCGTCCGTCACCTCGCCGCCCGCGGCATCGACCAGTTCCTGGACCTGGCCGCCGGACTGCCCACCGCCGAGGACAACACGCACCAGACCGCCCAGCGCCGGAATCCCGAAGCGAAAGTCATCTACGCCGAGACCGACGACCTCGTCCTCAGCTACGGCCGCGCGCTGCTCGACGAGAACGACTACACCGAGGTGGTGCGTGCCGACCACCTCGATCCGGGGGGACTGCTCAGCCACGAGACCGTCTGCTCGGCCCTCGACCTCACCCGGCCGGTCGCACTGCTGCTGACCACCGGCGTGCAGCACGAACCCGACGACGACCGGCTGACCGCGGCGCTGGACTCCTACCGCGCCTTGATGGCGCCCGGATCGGTGCTCGCCCTCAGCTGCTGGTCATCCCTGGACAAGCCCGCCGAGACGAGTTCACTGACCGGCGCCATCGAGCGGATGTGGAAACACCGCTGCCACCGAGCCGTTCGCTGCCGCACCGAAACCGACGTCCGGCGCCTGTTCGCCGGCTACGACCTGCTCGATCCCGGCCTGGTGCCGCTGACGGACTGGTGGCCCGACGGCCCGCTGCTGCGCACGCCGCCGCCCGCACACCGGCTCGCCCTCGGCGGTGTCGGCATCAAGCGATGACGATGTCCTGCCCGCCCCGGCTACCGCCGGCGACAGCGCCCGGACGCACCGAGTCACAGGCAACCACCTCGGCTTCGCCGAGCCCGCCCTGCTGAGGTGAGGTGAGGTGAACGCGAGAGCAGCGTCACCGCCGGCTGTCCGGCCAGTCAAGTACGCATCACGCTGACCTGGGCGAATGTCGTCTTCGGGCCACTGTGGACGCCGAGGCGTCGTTGACCGGCGCCCCTTGGTCGCTCACCGGCGGCCGGAGGTCCGTGCTCGGCCTGGCAACCTGCCGGCCAACCGGCCTGAGACCGGCGTCAGCGTCAGGGCGAACTCGGCCGGGCGCACCTCGAGGCGATGCTGTGGCAGCACGCCGGGCCTCGCGGCGCCGGTGCCGATGTCCTGGACGGCGTGGTCGGTGTGCAGGTGGACCCTCGGCTCAGGGGGCAGCTCGGTGGGGTGGCACGCGGCGGCCGGCTGCTGGTCACTCCACCGGCGTGCGGCCAGGTTGAACACCGGATCACCGTCGACGCGCAGACTCGCCGCCGTCCGCCTGATCCGCCGCCTGCTGGAGCAAGCTCACCGGCACGGCCCGCAACGTCCACCCAAGGCGCGCTCGCCCACAACGCCGGCCACACGCCGTACGCGATGAAAGGTCCCCTCGACGCACTAAAGAATCGCCGGGCGCTTTCCGAAGGACGCGATGACCGCCATCGGCTGCCCCGCGGCCTGTCCCGACGGCCGCAGCTGCGCCGCGCCCTACGGCGAGAGCCGGTCGTCACCGAGCGGTCGGCCGATCTCTCGAAAGCGATGTGGCGATCGAGTAGTTCAACACCCGCCGCCCGGGGCCGGCTCCGCGAAGTTCGCCCGATCAGACCAGCTCTGCCTCGCGCCGAAATGACGTGGTCCTTGCCGGTCACAGCGCTCGTGCGGTGAACCGGCACACCGAACCGGCCGGCTTGCCGGAGCTGGTCACCTGGGGCGAGCGCAACGAGATGTCGGCCGTTCCCGCCGGCGCACGTGCGCAGCCACGTCCGCGTTCGAGCACGATGAAGGCGCTACGCTCGCGGTCGAGCGGGAGGCAGGCCAGGAACTAGGATCGACCGGCCGGACTGCGACGCCGGCTTCGTGCTCGGCTCCGAAGCCCCGGCATGAGCGGAGGCGGATCATGGTCGTCTCCCCACCGCGCCCCGGAAGCGGCGGTCGTGCGGACATCATTGCGCCGCACCTCGCGAACCGGTCTGGCGGCCGGCACCACGGTCGAGCCCGGCGAACATCCCCACCCTCGGGTTGTGTGCGGATAGAACGAATACGAGCATGGAGAAGGGTGAACGGCATGTCCGGTACCGGCCGGAAGTTGTGGATCGCGCTGCTCGGCGAGGTGCAGGCTCGCGCCGGGGGGCGGGAGCTGGCTTTGGGCGCTCCGCGACAGCGGGCGGTGCTGGCCATGCTGGCGATCCGGGCCGGCCAGACGGTAGCGCGTGCCGAGCTGATCGACGGAGTGTGGGGAGACTCGGCCCCGGCTTCGGTCGAGGGCAGTGTGCACACCTACATCCATGGGCTGCGGCGGGCGCTGTCGGCGGCGGGAGGGGACGTGCTGGTCCGCACGGGAGCGGGCTATCGACTCGTACTCGCTCCCGGCGAGGTCGACCTGGCGGTGGCCGAGTCGCGGGTCGAGGAAGCACGGCGAGTGGCCGCTTCGGGTGACCGGTCAGCCGCCGCCGACCTCCTCGCCGAGTGCCTGGCCTTGTGGCGTGGCAGTCCGCTGGGCGAGCTCCCGGGTCCGTTCGCGGCGGCCGAGCGGAGACGCCTCACCGAGTGGCGGTTCCAGCTCGTCGAGGAGCGGGCCGACCTGATGCTCGAGGCCGGCCGGCACCGGGAGGTGATCCCCGACCTGGGAGAGGCGGTGCAGGCGGAACCGTTCCGGGAACGGCTGCGCGCGCAGCTCATGCTGGCGTTGTACCGCAGCGGACAGCGATCGGAGGCCTTGGCCGAGTTCGACGCGGCCCGCCGTCGGTTCACCGGCGAGCTCGGACTCGACCCCGGCGCCGAGCTCGCCGAGCTCCACCGGCGGATGCTGCGCTCGGACCCCGGACTCGACCCGGCGGCCGCACCCCGGCCCGGGGTACCCGCGCCGATTCCCGCCCAGCTGCCCCACGCGGTGTCCGATTTCGTGGGCCGGGTCAAGGAACTCGAGCAGCTTTGCACTTGGCACACGGCGGCGGGTGGCCGGCCACCGGTCATCTTCGCGATCGAAGGCGCGGGCGGCATCGGCAAGACCTCTCTGGCCGTGCGGTTCGCCCGGCGGCTCGCGGACAGCTTCCCCGACGGCCAGCTCTACCTGGATCTGCGCGGGTACGACCCCAAACGCCCGCCGCTGAGCACAGCCGAAGCTCTCGGCCAGCTGCTGTGGTCACTTGGATGCACCCGGCACCACCCGGATCCGGACGCGCAGAAAGCGACCTACCGCGCGCTGCTGTCCGACAAGCGGGTACTCATCCTGCTGGACAACGCGGTTTCGCCGCAGCAGGTGCGCGAGCTGCTTCCCGGTACCTCGGACAGCCTGCTGCTCGTCACGAGCCGGAACCGGCTGACCGGGCTGGGCGCGCGGGATGGGGCCCACCGGCTGTCCCTGGGCCTGCTGACCGAGGCCGAAGCTCTGGACCTGCTGCGCAGGGTCGTCGGCGGGCCGCGCGTGGACGCCGAGCCGCAGGAGGCGGCCGAGCTCGCCCGGCTTTGCGGCCACCTTCCGCTCGCCCTGCGGATCGCCGCCGAAAAAGCCTCGTCCGGGCCGGAGTCGAGCCTCCGCGAGCTCGTCCGGAACCTGACCGCGGAACAAGACCGCCTCGACGCACTCCACATCGACGACGACGAGATGTCCTCGGTCCGAACGGTCTTCTCCTGGTCGTACACGTCACTTCCCGGCCCCGTCGCCCGCACGTTCCGCTACCTCGGCTTGCTGAACACCACGAACATCGGCGTTCCCGCCGCGGCCGCGCTGCTCGACCGGCCGGTCCGCGAGACGGAGGAGATGCTGAACACGCTGTGCGACCGCCACTTGCTCGACGGCGCGGCGGACCACCGCTTCCGCTTCCACGACCTGGTCAGGCTGCACGCCGGCGAACTGGCCATCAGGGAGGAAGGTCCGGAGGAGCGCGCCGCGGCGATCCACCGGCTACTGACCTGGTACGTGTACAGCGTGCGATCGGCATTCCTGTGCGCCATCCCGAATTACCCGCTCTTCCCGGCCGGCGTGCCGGAACCTCGCCGCGGTTGGCAGAAGTTCGACACCCGCGAGTCGGCTTACGCCTGGTACGAAGCCGAAGCCCCGAACATCGCGGCCCTGACCCGCCGCGCGGCGGAGCTCGGTGAATACGAAATCGCATGGCAACTCCCCTGGTACATGCACGACCACTACTACTCGACCGGGCAGCTCACCGAGTGGCTCGAGCTGCTGGGCATCGGGCTTTCGGCCGCCGAAAAGCTGGAGGATCCCGAGCCGCAGGCGCGGGTGCTGAACGGCCTCGGCATCGCGCATTCCCGGATCGGCCGCAACGACGTCGCCGTGCGGCACCTCCAGCGCGGCATCGACATCGCGCGGAAGCGGGGCCACTCCGGTCAGTTGCTGAGGCTGCTGACAAACCTCGCCTCGACGCTGCGGGAGATGAAGAACTACGAACAAGGGATCGCACACGCGCAGGAGGCCTGGCTACTGGCGGTCGACATAGGTGGTCACTACGAGATTTCCGGAACCCTCGACACTCTTTGTGAACTGTATGTCGAGTCGAAGCGGCCGGCGCAAGCGCTCGAGTGCGGTGCGGTCGGCCTGGAAGCGGCTCGAGCCGGCCAGATCGGCCTGATCGAGGCCAACCTCCTCGTGAACGTGGCCCACGCCCACCGCGACCTCGGTGACGTGACGACGGCGGCACGCGAATACGAAAAAGCTCTGAAGCTGTGCACGAAACTCCGTGACCGCTATCACGAAGCCCTGGCCCTGCTGGGCCTCGCCGAACTGCAACGGCGGAAGTCCCGTTACCCCGAGAGCAGGGAGCAAGCTCAGCGTGCGCTGGACATTCTCGTCAGCCTCGACGGCGAAGAAGCGGAAACCGCGCGGGAGTTCCTGTCCGCATTGGACGCCGAAACCGGATTCGGACCCGATGATCGAGCGCCGTGACCTCGAGCCCGAGCTCCGGATCGGAGCACCGTCGTGCGGACGAGAACAGTGGCGGCCTTCCACCGAGCACCGTTCCTTCGCCTCGGCCGATTGCGCGGCCGTCACGGTGGCGCTGCCGGCTCACAAAACGGGAAGCATGATCGAATGCAGTTCAGCCCGGCCGGAGATCCCCAGCTTGCGGTAGATGTTGGAGAGGTGGAACTCCACGGTACTGCCGGTCAGGTGCAGCCGGCCGGCGATCCCCTTGTTGCCCAACCCGGCCCGCGCGAGGTTGAGGACCTTGATTTCCCGGGCGGTCAGTTTGCCTTCGGCGTCGGCCGTCCCCCATCGACGCAGCGCTTCGTCCACTCGGCTCACCCAGATATCGCTGTTCATCGACATCGCCGTGTTCCGGGCGGCCTCGAGCGCCGGCCTCCCGTCCTCGTCGCGGGTGCGAAGGCTCAGCTTGACCCCCAGTTCGTACTGGGCCCGCACCAGGGTGCCCAGCACGTTGCCGCGCGCCAGCAGGCCGACGGCCTCCTCGAGCAGCTTGATGTCCCGGCCTTCTTCGGACACCAGCGCGACCGCCCGGAGCGCGGTGCCGATCGATTGAGGCGTTCCCCAGCGCCGCGCCTGGAACAGCTCTTCGTCCGCCAAGGACGACGCGAGGCTGCGCCGGTCGGTCGCGGCGGCGCACAACGCCGCCTGCGACCGCCACGCGATCACCGCGGGGTTCGTGACCCCCCAGGCGGCCAGTTCGCGCCCGCAGCCGGTCAAGTCCTCGTAGGCGAGCTGCGGACGTCCCGTGACTTCGCGCAGGGCACCCCTGGCCGCGAGCACTTCGGCGCGGTCGACAACACCGTCGAGGGTGTGGCCGAACCCGTAGGCGAGCAGGAGATCGTCCGCGCGTTCGAGCTCGCCGAGGTCCACCAGCGCGGCGATCGCCCAGGCCACCGCGACTTCTTTGAACTGTTCGACCACCCCTCGTGCCAAGGCACCGTCGAGCAGCTGCCAAGCCGTCCGCGGCTCGCCGTTCAGCCCCGCGACCCGCGCTCGGAGCACCGTCAGGGCCGGGGTGTGCGGATGCGAACCGACCCAGCCCGAGCGCTTCAACGCCCGCCCGAGCTCGTGTTGCGCGGCATCGCTTTCTCCCGCATACGCGAGCGAAAGCACCGCGTACCAGAACGTACCCAGATCACGCCAGCCGTACGATTCGAGCGCCCGCCGCGCCATCTCGGCCACGACCTGTGGTTCACTGCCTCGGTTGACCAGCAGCATCGCGCACGTCGCGGTCAGCCGCTCCGGCGGAACCGGCCCCCAGTTCCCGGTCACCCGGCGACGTCCCGGCCGAGGGCTCCCCGCGACGTAGACGAGGCCGCCCAGGTCGGGCCCGGTGATCTCGGGCGAAGCAGCCGAGAGCACATCGCGCAGCGTCACCAGCACCGCTTCGTCGGCCTCGCTCCACCGCCCGAGGCGGCCCAGCCGCGCCCGTTCCGAGCGCGCTTCTTCCAAGGTGTGCAGGACCTTGGCGACATCTTCGGAAGCCTCTGATTCCCGCATCGCTCCGCCATCCACCCGATCTGACGTCCGTTCCAGGGCAAGACGGCCCGCACCGTCGCCGCTGTCGTCCACCCTGCTCACGGCGCGACGGTGCGCCGCCGCTCACCCGCCCGACGGCACCGATCACGGCCCTGGTGAGACCCGTCATCGAGTCCACGAGGCTTCATGCATCACCATCCCGGCACCGGCGGACCGAGCAAACGAACACCCACCCTAACCGGTGCGCCGCGCCACCCGGCCAGCTCGGCCGCCGCGAAAACGGTAGGTTCACCCAAGCGGGGAATTCGGCACGCTCACGCTGTACCGGCGCTTCGGGCCGGTCAGGAGCCCGAACCGGCGAAATCGGCGCCGAGGCCGTCAGCGTCCGCCGGGGGGCGCCGGGGGGCGCCGGCCGGGTGGACGTCGAACGCAACGGGAAACCCGCCGTCGACAGCACGAACCCGCAAGTCCTAATCAGTTCTCTCAGGAATCTCTCTCTTCCCGCCGTCGCCTGAAGCGACCCGACTCGAGCCGCCGTAGCTCGGCTTCCTTGATCTTTTCCAGTTCCTCGGTGGCCACCGACTCGCTTTCGCCACTCGGCTGCGGTGGGTGCACGGGCCGCCCGAGCGCCGGCGCCCCGTTGCCGCCGGAATTCCACGCTCCGGGCTCACCTCCCAGGAAGCCCGCCGGATCGCGCTCCCGCGCGTGCTCGTCCTGCCCGTGCGTGCCCCGGAACATCGCCCCCATGAACCCCCCGGTCGCCGCGTGGTCGCCGGCGAGCCGCGGGGTCGCGGCCGCGGCCGGCAGCACCGGCGGCGCTCCTGCGAGCTCGGCCTCCCGCCCACCGGCCACCGGCTGGAACGCCGGGGAAGCCGGCAACGCTCCCGCAGCGGACGGCGTCCCCGGCGGGGTGACGGTTCCGGGCGCCGCGACGCCCGGAAACGACGCCGGCCCCGCGTGGGGTGCCGGCGCGACGTGGCCGGAGGCCGGAATGTGCGCCGCGGGGATATTCCGTGCCGGCGGCTCCACCGGTGACTGCGTCGCCGGAGCGGCGGCCACGTGCGCCGATGCCTGCGGCGCCAAGGCGGCAGCCGCGTGCGCCGGCGCCGAGGCGCTCGTCACTCGTGGTGCTGCCTGCGCGCGCGCTTCGTGGTGCGAAGGGCCGGCGGAGGTCACCACCGTCTCTTCGGCGGCCACCTCCGGCTTGCTGTGCTGCTCCCCGGCACTCGTCGCCGGGTGTTCGGTGGGGCGCTTGCGGTTCCTCGGCGGGGCCACGCGAACCTCCGGCTTCGTCGTCCGCGACGACCGCCCCAGCACGACGGCGGTCTCGGCGCGCCGCCGCTCGCCGTGCTGTTCGCTCGCTTTCGGCAACGCTTCCGGTACGCCCCGCCCCAGCACCGCCGGCACCACGCAATCGGTCTCGTGGTGGATATCTCCCGGGGAGACCGCCGGCCACGCGTGCGCCACTGATCCGGTTCGGTGGTGCGCGCCCGAGGAAGCCGGCGCGATGCCGCCGATCCGCCCCCCGGGCCCCTCCGCACCCTCGTGCTGCCCGCTCGCGATGACCGGTTGCCCGGCCACCGGACCGTGCCCCAGAGGGAACCGGGGGGCCGCCGCGGCCGGCAGGCCGGTCACCGCGTCGGGCATCGGAGCCATGGCGGCTCCGATGTCCCGGTAAGCGGTCCCGAGGTCGGACAGCACCTGCCGGGCGGCCTCGAGATCGCCTCGCCGGTTCTGCGCCTGGAGTTCACGCATCCGCTGCTGGGCTTGCGCCAGTGCGTCGCCCGCCCGGCGCATCGCCACGCCGTAGCCGGGGTTCAGCATGGCCTGCACCACGGCGGTCGTGAGACCGGAGACCTGCCGTACCAGGTCGTCGAACGACTCCGCGATCCGTCCCGACCACGCTTCCCCCATGTTCCGGGTTTCGCGCTCGAGGTCGTCCTGCACCTGCTCGAACCTGCCCGCGGCGACCTCGAAAGCGTGCGCGCGCTCGTAGAACACGTCCGGGCTCACCTCGTCGACCAGCTGCGTGAGCTGGTCGAAGGTCAGGTTCTGCAGCTCCGGATCGACGACCGGCGGCGGTTCCAGCGCACTCACCGATCAGCCCCTGCCCAGTACGTGGCTCCGCGGTTCGTCGCAGTCCTCCTCGTTGCCCCAAGCGCCGTGTTCGGCCTGCATCCAGATCTGCGGTTCCCGCTCCTTCTCGCCCTGGTTGCCGGCCCCGCCGCCCATGCCACCACCCATGGGCCCCATCGGCGCACCGGCCGAGGCCGCGCCGGACTGGCCGGGCGCGGCCGCCACCGGGGCGCCCTGGGCGTTCGCCGGCTGGCCGCCCTGGTACGGCTGGGTGTCGAACTTGCCGGCCGGCGGCCCGCCCGCGGTAGCCGGGTTCCCGCCCGGGCCGGGACCGCCGCCGACCGGACCGCCCGCGGCCTCGTGCGCGACCGGGCCGTGCCCGCCGACGCCGTCCAAGCCGCCGCGCGGAGGCACGAATTCCTTTGGCCCGGACGAGGTCAGGAACTGGTGCATGGCGTTGCCCTTCTCCTCCCCGATCCCGTCGATGGCCTTGTTGACCGCTTCCTTGGCATCCGCAAGCGCCTGCCGTTCGGCGGGGGTGTCGTCGGGCTTGCACAGGGCGTCGATCGCTTTGTCGGCCTCTTCCTTCGCGTGCTCGAGCGCCTGTTCGTGCCCGGGACCGCTGAGCTCGGGCGCGTCGTTGATCCGACCGATCGCCTTCTCGGCCGCGGCCTTGGCCGCATCCAGCGCGTGTTGCCGCTGCGGGTCGTCGCCCGGCTCGCCGAGCCCGTCGATCGCCTTGTCCGCGGCGTGCTTCGCGTCCTCCACCTGCTTGAAGTGCTCCGGGGCGGCGGTCTTGTCGATCGCGTCGGACATGGCGTGCTTCGCGTCTTCGAGCGCGTGCTTGCGATCGGGATCGTCGGTCTTGCCGATGAGGTCGTCGATCGCCTTTTCCGCCGCGTGCTTGGCATCCATCAGGGGCCCGCGATCCTGCTGACCGGCGGGGGCGTTGTCGTCGGCTCCGCCGGGCTGGTCGCCGAGGTCGCCGACCGCCTTCATGGCCGCTTGCTTGGCGTCGTCGAGCGCCTGCTGCCGGGCCTCGGAGTCGCCGGGCTTGGCCAGATCGTCGATCGCCTTGCCCGCGGCGTTCTTGGCCGCCTCCAGGTTCCCCTCGGCCGGACCGCCGGCGAGTTGGTGTCCCGCGAGCCCGGCCGGGTTCGTGAGGCCGTCGATGGCGTCCTCCGCGGCCTGCTTCGCGTCCTCCAGCGCCTGCTTCCGCTTCGGATCCTTCGACTGTCCGATCAGCCCGTCGATCGCCTGGCCGGCCGCGTTCTTCGCGTTCGCCAGTGCCTGCTGCGCGGCGGGATCGGCTCCCCCGCCCGTCACCGGCTGCTGCACGTCTCCCGGGCTGCCGGGACCACCCGCGAGACCCTGCGCCGCCGGGTTCGTGAGGCCGTCGATGGCTCCCTGCGCGGCCTGCTTCGCGGCCTCCAGCGCCTGCTTCCGCTTCGGATCGTTCGTCTGGGCGGTCAGGCCGTCGATCGCCTCACCCGCAGCGTTCTTTGCGTCGTTCAGCGCCTGTTGCTCCGCCGGGTTCACGCCGCCCTGCGAAGCAGGTGTCCCTTCGGCCGGAGCGCCGGTCAAGGCAGGCTTCGGCATCGCGGTCTGGGCCGCCGGCAGCTCGGTCGGCTGCCCCGGCGTCGTTTCCCCCGGGGCGAGCGGCTGGGCCGAAGCCAGCGTGTTCTGCTGGGGTTTGTTGGTGTTGAGCTCGGCGTTCTGGATCCCCGTTGGCGCCGGGTCAGCAGCGTGGATCTGCTTGGGCTGGTTGACCTGCTGCTGGAAGCTCCCCGCGGGGGCCCCGGTCGCCGTGTTGCCGTCGGAGATGTAGAGCGGGACGAAATCCGCTCCGCGATCGTAGTAGTTCTGCCCGAGCTTGCTCAGCGCGTTCTGCAGGTCCTTCAGGAGTGCATTGTTGACACCGGTCCGCGCATTGGATATTTCGGTGCTCAATTGCGTACTGATCTGGATGAGCTGGTTGACGTCAGTAGCGGCTTGAATCTGGGAATTAGCCGAGTCTTCGAGCGCAGATACCATATTGGCCAGCGCGTCGTCCGCCGTCTGATGAATCTGCCACCAACTGTCCGCGAAGGCCTGCTCCGAGTGACCGATATTTCCCGAATTCGTACCGAACTGTTTCTTCATCAGCGTCGAGTAGACTTCTTCACTGATATTCAGGATAGCCGTGGCGTATTTGCTGAAGGCGTCGCCGGCATCGCCCTCCAAGGCATCCTTCACCGCCTTGATCTCTTTCGCGAACTTGTCATTGACGCCGGCGAGTGCGGTCTCCGCTGCCTTGAGGTCGGTTTCGAGTCGGTACCACGCCTCGGCAGTGGTGTCCTTGGACAGGGTCGCCTTCGAACCGTCCGAGTTGTAGACCAGGTCGCTGACGACGGCATCGAGCGTTTCGAACGTGGAGTAGGAGGACGGGTCAAACGAAGGCGCGGGCGCCGAGTACTGCCCGACCAGTGTCGGCGTACCTTCAGAATCGGACATGAGGATAGATCCTTATCTTGACAGCCAGCACCGAGGCCGACAGACGCAGAATTCGTACATGAACCGACCTGTTCCTACCCCGGCGAGTCGGCTCAGGCCGTGACTTCGTCGTTCAGATTGTCGTTGTAGCCGTCACCGTCGTGCGGGTCGTTGGTGTTGTGCTCCTTGTCCTGCGAGTAGTTGTGCTGCTCGTTCTCGGTCGTGGTGTCGAACGAGTTGACCGCCTCGATCACGTCGCCTTCAAGCTCGGACATGCTCGACTTGATCTTGTCGGCATTGTCGCCGTCGGCGTTCTCGAATTCGGTGGCAATGGAGGTCAGCTTCTTTTCCATTTCCTCAAAGGCGAGCTTCAGATGTTCCGCGTGTGCGACGATCGCGTTCCGCCGATCATCGGCAACGCGCTCGAGCCACACGGCGAGCTCGAACTTACCGGCATTGGGCCAGTGGTTCTTCAGCGCCTCGAAAGCACTCATGTCATCCATGATCTTGCCGATGTTCTCAGCGGACTTCTTGATTGCCTCGGCGTCGAATTTCGTTCCCATGACAACTCCCGCACTTCACGAAGATGACCGCCGAGGCGGCCGGTTGACCCACGGTGTGCCGGACGCACAGCCCGGCACACCGTGCGAGTTAATGCATGCCCTTGGCTCCACTGGCGTCGGCGTGCTGCATCCGCTCGGCCGCCTCCTCCAACGACTTCCGAAGGTTGTCCAGGTTGCTCTTGTTCGCTTCGATGTCAGAGCGGAGGTCGTTGGCGAGCTGGTTGTACGCGTCGGCCGTGGATCCCTTCCAGTCGACCATGATCCGCTTCACGTCGGATTCGAGCTCACCGGACTGGTTCTCGATTTCGTTGGCCTTGTTGAGCATCATCGAGACGCACTCCTCGATGACACCGTAGTCGTATGTGATCGTACCGTCGGACATGCAAGACTCCTTCGAGGTTCAATGGTTGGCGTATCAGGATCAGACGCCGAGGAAGTTCCCGGTCTCCATGGGCACGTTGAGAATCGACTGCATGCTGTCGGAGTCCATCGCGTCCTGGTTCTTGGCCTCACGGCGCATGTTCTCCGCCATCGCGTGCAAGTGGTCGAGAACCGACTTGCGGACCGACTCCACCCAGCGGTCGGTCGTCGTGCTCAGCGCCCGGGTGGCCGAGCTGGTGCTCGCGGCGAGAGTCGCCTCGACCTGGGACTTCAGCTGGTCGAGCTGCTGGCTGATGTTGTCCGCGGTTTCATCGTGCCGGGCGGCCTGCTGATTGATCGTCTCGGTATTGAGCTGAGTGGAATGCGACACTTCAAGTCCTCCTGTGCAGGGGTGCTGAGACTCGGGCGAGCCCTACCTTTGGTTAGTAGCGCGGCCACAATTCGAGATTAGATACCGAAAGGCCCCCGGAAAGGCCTTGCGCTGCCCCGTGAACCCAAGGTAGGGATTCCCCTTACGAGCGACCGGAGCGGGCGTCACGACCGCACCGCTTGGGTCTGCCTCGCGGCGTTCACGCTGAGCACCGGCCCGGTCGGCAGCAGGTTGAGCAACTGCGAGGAGACCGGGACCGCCGTGGACCCGGTGTACCCGAGCGCGGAGACGGTTTCGGCGTCGGCCAGCGGATACTTTTTCCCGACTTCGGTCACCAGGTACAGCACGCCTCCGGACGCACCCGGAGCCGGCAGGTCCCGGGCGAGCACACCGCCGCCCGCCGGTATCGCGACGCGATCAGCCGTCGTGCCGGTCTGGTGCGTGCCCAACGGCACCGATGCCTGCAAGACCTGGTTGTCGGGAAGCAGTTCGGCCACCGGGGCCTGCCCCCCGTCGAGTCGCACGTCCTGTCTCACGCAGGGTTGGGTGCCCGACGGGGGCGAGACGACCTCCGGCGGGACCGGTGGCAGGTCGCTCGACAGGCCGGCGTAGGCGGTGATGGACAGTCCGGTCAGCGCGTCCGGCCCTACCCGGACCGGCTCGATCGGCCCGTCCGGGTACGCTTGGCGGGTGCTGGGCGCGGCCAGCAGCAGTGCGGCCCCGGTCCGGCTCAGGACGGCCAACCCGTCCCGCCGCACGAGGTAGTTCTGTTCGGTCTCGAGCGCGGAGTTCCGCACCTGGTAGATCTGGCCGATCAAGCTCTGCTTTCCGCCGACCACCGGTCCGGGGCCGCCGATGCCGGGGATGTCCGGCGCGGCGAGGTCCGGTCCCTGCGGGATCGTGTTCAGCCAGGCGGAGGGCACGTCGACCGAACGCGTGGCGCCGTACCCGAGAGCGGCGGCGACCGAACGGCTCGGTACCCGGAACCGCTTCCCGCGCGACACCAGGTAGAGCCGCCCGCCCGGGGCGGACACGAGGAACGCCTGGCCGTCGGTGAGAACGGCGCCGTCCGGCTGTCCCAGCAGCAGGGTCACCGCCGAACCCTCGGACGGCACTGCGGTGCCGGCGGAACGCGCGCACACCGTCCACCGAACGGTGCTCACCTTGTCGGCCGCGGGCAGCGAGTCCGGTGCGCCGGCGATCCCGATCGGCTGGCCGACCGGCGTCCCGGCGAGCGCCTGGGGAGAGACCGGCGTCAGCTTGCCCCCGGACTGGCCGGACACCAACCGGGCGGAGGAGTAGTTGAGCACCGGGCGCAGCTGGCCGCCGAGGTAGACGTAACGCGCACCGCTGGTCTTGTCCATCACGATCGCGCCGTCCTGCCGCCAGGACGAATCTCCGTTGGGAGGCACGAACATGCCGAAGATGCCGAAGACACCCATGATCACCGCGGCGAGGACGAACCCGAGGACGGTACCGGTGGTCATCCGCTTGGTCGGTGCTTCCAGTACGTCCGGCTTGCCGTGCGTCACGGCTGCAGCGAGCCGCCCAACCACGAAGAAGTACGCCTGGACCTGGTCTTTGCGTGATTTCATCAGCCGGCCAGGTTCCGCATGAAGGTGTACACGTGCAGAACCTGCAGGAGAATCGGCAGGACCGCGATGGCGGTGATCAGCTCGAAGATCTCCACCGCCCGCCCCCAGTAGGGCCGGAATCTCCGGCCCGGCAACCGTTCGCCGCCGAGCAACAGGAGACCTGCGGCCAGCGCGAGGGAGACCACGACGGAGAAGCGCGCGTCTCTCGGCTGGGCCAGTCCCAGGTAGGCGACGACCATCAGCACCACCACGCCGGCGGGGGTCAGGACCGCCCACCGCTGTGCCACCCCGTTCGGGTGGCGGGAGCGCAGCACCAGGAGCAATGCGATGACCAGTGCGAGCACCACGTGCCACACGTCGCCGCCGACGATCAGCACCGGCAGCAGCACCGCCTGCGCCGCACCCAGTCCGGCGTGCAATGCCGTCGAGTACCCGAAGGTCGCCGCGCCACGGTCCACGACCACCTTGTGCGGCACGGAGTCGATGTCCTCGTGCAGCTCCTCGGCGCCGGTCGGCAGCATCGGCAAGCTGAGCCCGGACAACCGGAACGCCGCCGGCGGGATGAACAGCCCGAGGATCAGGGAAAGCACCAACCCGATGGCAGTGGCCTCGGCCGGGGTGGCGGGGCCAACGGATCCGATCAGCCCGGTGATCAGCAGCACTACGGCGAACACGACCGCACCGGCGAACAGCAGCGCGGCATCCGCGACGACGATGACGCCGGCCAGCAGCGCGAGCAAGGCACCCGCCGCCGCACCGGTCAGCCCCATCATCGGGCCGGCCGCCGGATCGAGCACGAACACCACGAACAGGCCCGCGAGCGCGGCATAGCCGGCCCCGCCCCCGGCCAGCACCACGGCCGACGCGGGCTTCGCCGCACCCCTCGCCGCCAACGCCCCGGCGACCAGCAGCGCGAACGCCAATCCGGCCGAGAGCAGCACCTGTGTGCCGGCGGCACCGCCGGCCAGCAGCACCCAGCAGCCGAGCAGCAAGGCCGCCACGGCACCGGATCGGAACATCCACCGGACCCGGGCGGGGGTCAACGCACCGGGGTGCTCACGCACCTGTTCGGCGACGCCGTCGACCAGGTCGTCGTAATCGATCGCGGCGAGCTGCTCCGCGCGGGGAAGCAGGTGGAGACTCTCTCCGTCAACCACGCTCAGCTCGACCAATGTGCGGTCTTCGTCGAATGCGGGCTCGCCGATCCGCTGCACCACCCAGCCTTCGTGCTCCGCTCCCTGCTCGATCGTCTCCGCCCCGAACTGGGAGAGGATCGCCGGCAGCAGCTCGGCCAGCGACACTTCCGCCGGCAGTGCGAGATCCCTTGCGCGGTCGCCCAGAACGAACCGTAGCCTCGCCGAGCTTGTTGTGCGATGCTGTGTTTGCTCTTCCATCAAGCATCAGGCCCTTCCTGCCAGGTCCAGCCCCGAGACCGGCTCCGACGGTAGTGACGCGTCCGCCCACGCGGCGCTCCCTCGCCACCGCCGGTCCGAAATAGGGGAAGACCACTCACCAAGGGGAGAGCCTGTGAGCACCACCTTGTTCGCCCGGCGGCCGCGACGACCGAAACCTCCCGCGCCCGACACCCAGATCGAGCTCCAGCCGCCACCCGGCGTCCCCGAGAACACGGGCGGTGGGATCAGCTCAGTGCTGATGTACGCCCCCATGGGTCTCGGCTCGCTCGCCATGGTCATGATGTTCGTCCGCCCCGGCGCCGGTGCCTTCGCCTACGTCGGCGGCGGCCTCATGGTGGTGTCGGCGGTCGGCATGCTCATCACCCAGATGTTGCGCAGCTCGGTGACCCACAAGCAGAAGCTGAACGGCCACCGGCGTGACTACATCCGCTATCTCGCCCAGCTCCGGAAGCAGGCGCGGAGCGCGCTGGGGGCTCAGCAGAAGGCGGCGCGCTGGATCCACCCGGATCCGCACGCGCTGTGGTCGATGGCCCTCGGCTACCGGCTGTGGGAGCGACGCCCCGCCCACGACGACTTCGGCGAGGTCCGGCTGGGGCTGGGCACCCAGCGCTCGACCTTCCAGCTGGTCCCGCCGGACAGCAAGCCGATCGAAGACCTCGAGCCCCTCACCGCGCATGCTCTGCGCCGCTTCATGCGCGCGTACAGCACGCTGCCGGACGCGCCGATCGCGGTCTACCTGCGGGGCTTCGGCCAGATCCAGTTCAGCGGCGACGACGAGGCGGTGCTGGGTCTCACCCGGGCGATCCTCGCCCAGCTCTCGACCGCGCACGCCCCCGGCGATCTGCGCATCGCCGTCTGCGCCGACGGCGACCGGATGCACCGGTGGGACTGGCTGAAGTGGCTCCCCCACAACCAGGACACGGACAGCCGGGACGCGGCCGGCGCACGACGGCTCGCGGCCGACGACATCACCCAGGCCGAACTCCTGCTCGGCGGTCCCGCCTTCACCGGGCGGCCACGGTTCGAGGCGGACACGCCGGTCACCGCGTCGGAACCGTTCGTGGTCCTCGTGCTCGACGGCGTACCCGTACCCGCCGACCACCGGATCGCCGACGAGGGCTACCGCAACGCGGTCGTCCTGGACGTTTCCGGTTCCCTGCCGTGGCTGCAACGCCCGGGAGTGCTGTTCCTGGAGGTCGACGCGGACGACCTCCGCACCGTGTCCTTCGACCGGGTGGGGAAGCAGGACACCGCGTCGCTGGGCCGCCCCGACCGGCTCAGCGAGATCTCGGCGAACGCCCTGGCCCGGATCATGGCGCGGTTCCGCATCGGCGAAGCCGTCGAAGAGGACGAACCCCTGGCCGGCGACTACGACCTGGCGTCCCTGCTCGGCATCGGCGACGTGGCGACCTTCGACCCCGTGCGCTACCGCCGCGACCGGATGACCGGCAAGCGGCGGCTGCGGGTGCCGATCGGCATCGCGGGCGCCGGTGCACCGCTCGAACTCGACATCAAGGAGGCGGCCGAAGACGGCATGGGGCCGCACGGGCTGTGCGTCGGCGCGACGGGTTCCGGCAAGAGCGAGCTGCTGCGCACCCTGGTCATCGCGCTGGCGACCACGCACACGTCGGAAGACCTGAACTTCGTGCTGGTGGACTTCAAGGGTGGCGCGGCCTTCCTCGGCTTCGACCAACTGCCGCACACGTCGGCCGTGATCACCAACCTGGCCGAGGAGCTCGAACTGGTCGACCGCATGCAGGACGCCCTGACCGGCGAGATGAACCGGCGTCAGGAACACCTGCGGGCGGCCGGCAACTACGCGTCGCGGCGGGACTACGAAGCAGCGCGCGCCCAAGGGGTACCGCTCGAACCGATGCCCGCGCTCTTCATCGTGGTGGACGAGTTCAGCGAAATGCTGTCGAGCAAACCGGAATTCATCGACGTGTTCGCCATGATCGGCCGGCTGGGCCGCAGCCTCGGCGTGCACCTGTTGCTCGCGTCCCAGCGACTCGACGAAGGGCGGATCCACAAGGTCGAAACGCACCTCTCGTACCGGATCGGGCTCCGGACCTTCTCCGCGATGGAAAGCCGCAGCGTCATCGGCGTGCCGGACGCCTACGAGCTGCCGAACAGCCCCGGCAACGGCTACCTCCGGCCCGACACGCAGACCCTGGTGCGGTTCAAGGGCGCGTACTCCTCGGGGCCCTACCAAGCCAAGCAGAAGCCGGTCGGCGTCGCCGTGGAACAGCACATCGTCCCGTTCAGCACCCGGTACGTCGAACCGCCGGCCACGCCGGAACCCGAATCCGTCGTCGAGGAGGCCCCCACCGACGAAGCCACCGTGACCGTGATCGACGTGCTGATCAACCGGTTGCGCGGCATCGGTCCGCGGGCGCACCAGGTCTGGCTGCCGCCGCTCAAGACGTCGGCGACCCTGGATCAGCTCCTGCCGCCGCTCGTGGACCACCCGACCTACGGCCCGCGCCCGGTCGGCGACCTGAACACGGCGAACCTGGCCGTCCCGGTGGGGCTGATCGACCTGCCCGCGCAGCAGCGGCGTGAGCTGCTGGTCGCCGATCTGTCGGGCAGTCAGGGCAACGCCGCGGTGGTCGGTGGCCCTCAGAGCGGCAAGAGCACGCTCCTGCGCTCGTTGATCTGCGCACTGGCCCTCACCCACACCGCCGAACAGGTGCAGTTCTACTGCCTCGACTTCGGCGGCACGCTGTCGGCGCTCGCGGCGATGCCACACATCGGCAGCATCGCCAACCGGCTCGACCGCGACCGCGTCACGCGCACGGTGCTGGAAGTCACCAACCTGATGGCGCGCCGCGAAGCCATCTTCGCCGAGCACAACATCGACTCGATGGCCAGCTACCGCCGCGCCCGCGCCCGCGGGCAGTACCGGGACATCGACCCCTACGGTGACGTGTTCCTCGTGGTCGACGGCTGGTACACGATCCGCCAGGACTTCGAGGACGTGGAGGAGAAGTTCACCGAGCTGGCCGCCCGCGGACTGAGCTTCGGCATCCACCTCGTCGTCGCGGCCAACCGGTGGTCGGAAATGCGGCCGTGGCTGCGGGACGTGGTCGGCACCCGGTTCGAGCTCAAGCTCGGCGACCCGGTCGACTCGGAGATCAACAGCCGGTTCGCCGCCACTGTGCCCGCCATCCCCGGCCGGGGCATCACGCCCGACCGGCTGCACTTCCTCGCCGCGCTGCCCCGCATCGACGGCGAATCCCGGACCGACGACCTCGCCGAGGCGACGGTCGAGCTCGCGGAAGCCCTGGCACCCGCAGGCGCGCCGCGCGCCCCGCAGGTCCGGCTGCTGCCGCAAACGCTGTCCGTCCAGGAGCTGCCGGAACCGCACGCGCCGTCGCCCGCGGCCGAGATGCGCATGGCGCTCGGTCTGGAAGACCAGCACCTGGCGCCCGAATGGCAGGATTTCGACGTGAGTCCCCACCTGCTGATCTACGGTGACGCCGAGACGGGGAAGACCAACCTGCTCAGGCACATCGCGCGCTCGATCGTGGCACACCACACCGCCGACGAAGCCCGCATCATGTTCGGTGACTTCCGCCGGGAACTGCGGGACTCGATCCCGGCCGAGTACCAGCTCGAGTACGCGGTCGGGGCCGAAGCCCTCGCCAAGTCGATCGCCGGCGCCGCCTCCGTCATCGAAAAGCGCATCCCCGGTCCCGAGATCAGTCCAGGCAGGCTGCCGCTGCGGGACTGGTGGCAGGGGGGACGGCTCTACATAGTCATCGACGACTTCGAGCTGACCGAGTCGAGCGGGAGCGCCGGCCCGTTGCAGTCGCTGATGCCGGTACTCGCCCAAGCGGCCGACGTCGGGGTGCACGTCATCCTGGCGCGCAGCACCGCGGGGGCCAGCCGGTCGATGGGCAATCCGGCGATCCGCCGCATGTGGGAACTCGGCACACCGGCTCTGCTGCTGTCGTGTCCGAAGAGCGAAGGCGCCTTCCTCGGGAACCTGAAGCCGCGGGTGCTGCCCCCCGGGCGCGCCCAGTTCATCAACCGGCGCAGGGCGGTCCGGCTGGTGCAGACCCCGTTGGTCGACGATGGAGCCCAGCCCGCGGGCTGAAAGACGACCGGATCGCCGGGGAGGTGACCTTGCTTCACCGAGGTCGCCTCCCCGGCGCCGGACCAGCCGAAACCACGAGGAGAACGCCATGCCGGAGAAGCTGACCGTGGACCTGCACCCGGTCTTCCGCAGTGACCGCGACATCGACAAGGCGGTGCGCAACGCGCTCTTCCGCGCCGCCGGTGCGAAGGTGCCGCTCGTCGAGATCATCCCCGGCAAGGGGTCCGGGCAGCTCAAGAACCGGGTGCTCGCGATGCTGCGGCAGGCACATCTGAAGAAGCTCTACCGGCGCGTGGAGGTGGCCCCCGGCAACGACGGGGTGGTGCTGGTGCACCTGCGGTAGCGCCGGATCACTTCCCCGCCGAGCCGGCGAGGAGCGGAATCGCGACGAAGCCGGCGACAATCTGGTCGAGCGTCCTGCCTACGCCACTTCGTCCAGCATCGCCAGAAACGCCTGTGCCACGCCGGCCTCTTCACCGTTGAGCTGGACGAGGATGTTCAAGGCGCATTGCGCGTGCTCCCGAGCGCTGTCCACACGCGAGGCCCGACGGTCGAGCTCGGCGATGCCCAGCAATGCCAGAGCTTCGTGATAGCGGTCGCCGAGCGTCGAGCAAAGCTCCAGGACCGCCTGGTAGTCGCGCATCGCCGTCGCCGCGTCGCCGAGATCGCGGCGTGCGTGGGCCATGTTGACCAGGATGTTGACCTCGGTCAGCCTGGTGTCGCTCGTCCTGGCCGCCTGAAGACCGGTTTCCCCGCACTTGAGCGCTTCCTCCGGCTGTCCGGACTCGACATACAGCTCACACAAGGAATCCAGGCACGAAGCCTTGCGGAAGTCCGTTCCGTGCGCCATCGCCAGCTCGACAGCCTCCTGCGCACGGCGGACCCCTTCGTCATATCGCTTCATCTCCCTCAGCGTCGACGCGAGGTTCGCCAGCAACGCGATCTGCAGGTCTTGGTTCCCCATCCCACGGGCCAGCGAGAGCCCGCGTTCGAGGTGGTGAACAGCGATCTCGTTCTGGCCGATGCGGGAGTGGGCGACACCGAGCGTCGTCAGTATTCGTGACTGTGGCTCGGGACGGCCGGTTTTTTCGGCCGAGACAAGCCCGATGTCCAGCAGCTCGATCCACTCGCTGAGCAATCCGGTCGAGTAGTAGTAGTTGTACATGCACCAGGCCAGCTGCCACGCTATGTCGTGTTCCCCGAGTTCCGCGGCACACTGCGTGAGGGCCAGGATGTTCGCCACTTCGGTGTTGTACCAGGCGTACACCGATTCACGCGTTTCGAACGCCGGGAGCTCGTGCCGGGCATCCGGTACCCCTGCCGGGAAGAGGGGATGATCCGGCATGAAGCAGCTGAAGCTTCGCCGCACGCTGTGCAGGTACCAGATCATCAGACCGCGCAGAGCCGCAACCCGATCCTCCTCGGGGTCTTCCCGCTCCGCCAATTCGGCCGCATACACCCGCACAAGATCATGAAGCCCATACCGGCCATCCCGCTGCTCCAACAGATTTTGCTCAACCAGCACCGCCAGCAACCCACCAGTCTCCTCCACCGGCCGATCGACCAACGCCGCCACCGCCACCACACCCACATCCACCCCGGGCACCACCCCCAGCAACCGGAACAACCGCGCCACCCCCACATCCAACGAGCGATACGACCACGAAAACACCCCCCGCACCGACGACATTTCGTCATCCCCGGCATCCAAGGTGTCCAGCCGATCCCGCTCAGCGGCCAACGCCCCCACCAACTCCCCCAACCCCACCCCCCGATCCGACGACACCCGCTCCGCCGCAATCCGCACCGCCAACGGCAAACACCCACACAGTCGCACCAACGCCACCGCAGCACCCGGCTCCGCATCAACCCGAGCCCGGCCCGCCGCGACCCGCAAGAGCTCGACCGCTTCCTCCTCCGGCAACACCCCCAACGTCAACCGCCGCGCCCCGTCCCGCACCACCAAGCCCGTCAACCGATTCCGGCTCGTCACCAACACCAAACTCCGCGACGGTCCCGGCAACAGCTCCCGCACCTGCTCCGCCGACACCGCGTTGTCCAGCAGAATCAACATTCGCTTGCCCGACAACAACGTCCGATACAACACCACCTGCGCATCGACACCCCGCCGCCGACCCCCCGCCCCCAACGACCACAGCAACTGCCCCAACGCCTCCCCCACCGACAACGGCCCACGATGCGGATCGAACCCCCGCAAATTCACATACAACTGCCCATCCGGATACTCCCCCGCGACCTCACGAGCAAACCGCACCGCCAACGACGTCTTCCCCACGCCCCCTACCCCATCCACGGCCGAAATCACCAACGCCCGACCACCCTGCCCCACCGACAACCGCCACTGCGCCAGCTGCTCCAGCTCCCCCGCCCGTCCCACGAAGCCGGGCACCTCATGCGGCAACTGCGCCGGCACCCCCACCGCGCCCGCCGACCCCGCTGCCGGTTCCACGACCACATCGAGCCCCGGATCCGAACGCAGCATCCGCACCTGCAACTCCGCCAACTCCGCACCCGGATCCAAACCCAACTCCGCCACGAACAACCGGCGCGCCGACTCGAACTCCGCCAACGCATCCGCCCGCCGCCCACACCGATACAACGCCACCATCAACAACCCCCGCAACCGCTCCCGAAACGGCTCCGCTCCCACCGCCTCGCTCAGCTCACCCACCACCTCACGATGCCGCCCCAACCCCAGCAACCACTCCGCCCGCTCCTCCACCACCTCAACCCGCAACTCCGTCAACCGCACCCGCTCCGCCTCCGCCAACGGCCCCGGCAAACCGAACAACGGCACCCCACGCCACAACCCGAGACATTCCCGCAGCACGTCCGCCGCAGCCGACCTGTCCCCCGCCGCAGCCAACTCCCGCGCCCGCCGCACCCCCGACTCCGCCACCACCACATCCACCGCGTCCGGATCCACCACCAACCGGTACCCCCCACCCGACCGCACCAACACCTCACCACCCACCACCGACAACACCCGCCGCAACCCATGAACGTACGTATGCACACTCCCCTCCACCGACGCCGGAGCCGCATCACCCCATACCCCATCAATCAACACGGCACGCGACACCGTCTCGTTCGCCCGCAGCGCCAAAATCGCCAACACCGCCCGCTGCCGAGGCGGCCCCACCACGACCTCCGCACCCCCCACCCGGACCCGCACCTCACCCAGCAAATCAACCCGCAAACCCGAACCAGCACCACCCACACCAACCAACCTCCACTCAGCCCTCACAAGAGCCCCTAGCTCTTGCCGGTCTTTCGTCTCATTCGTCTTCACCCCGACGACGCGGCGGGCGCCGCGTGTGCCGCCGCGGGTGTCACCGCCTCCGGCACCAGGGCAAGAACAACGGCGGAAACGGACGTCGAGATGTCCGCACGGCGTAGCAGGCGATCATTTTGGTGGGTTCGCATCGCTCTCCGATCCACTTCGCGGTGCCAGCCGGTGCGGCAGACCTGGAAACCTTGATAACTCCCGGTCCGCGCTTTCACCGTGATCCTTGCCCGAGTGTGGCGACTTGCTGCCCGAAGTACTGAATGCCGTCCGCCACCGACACCGCCGGCCCACGACCCGCGCCAACAACGCGGTCGACCGTTACCCACCCTGACGCGAAAGCCGGTCGAAGCCGCTTCGCCGAGTTCGTGACGTTTCCGTGGTCTCAGCGGTGCTCGCGCAGCCCGGCCAGCAGGTCCGGCCCGGGGACGCGGCGATCCGCCCCGACGGCGCGGACGGTGTCGACCAGCCTGCCGCTCGACGCCGCCACCCGGGGGAGCACCGCGAGGACGCGGCAACTGGAAAGGACGTCGAGATCGGCCTTTCCGATCCTATTGGTCACCAGGACGGCCGGCGCGTCGAACCGCCCGGCCGAAACCCGCAGCGCCTGCACGAAATCGGCGTCCACCTGCTCGGTCGCGTGCACGCACACGTCGACCCGCGCAGGCGGCTTCCCCGAGGCCGGCACCACGACCAGGTCGGGAACTCCCTGCAGACAGGCGTCCAGCCCGGCCAGCGAGAGGGGCTCGACCGCGTTCGGAAGGGCCCGGACCGAGCGGCCGGACCCCGGCGCAACCGCCCCCGGTTCGTCCTGGCCGAGCGAGACGAGGTCCCGGATCCTCCTGTCGACGACCGACCACCGGTCCAGCAGGAGGTCACTCCAGACCAGCTGCATCCACAGTTTCTCGGAATCCGAAGACGATCGGTGGCGGAGGATGTACCGCCGGACGTCGGTGATCTCCGATTCCAGGCTCCGCAGTTCCCAGGCTTCGTCAGGAGTCGCCCGCACCGTCTTCACGCCACTCCCCCTGATCTCGTCCCGGCCGGAGCCCATGGGCGCGGTCCCCTATTCGTCGATCCAGCAGTGCTTGCGCGCCAGCTCGAGGACGCTCTGCCGCACCGCGAGGATCTGCTGTCCGGTGAGGGACGGCGCGCCGGCCAGCATGGCCTCGGTGAGTTCGTCACGCAGTTCCCGCGCGGTGAGGACGTCGCACGCCATGTCGTCGTACGCGGCCACGGTGGGCTGTCCGTCGGTGGGCGGCTGGTCCGCCCGGTGCTCGACCAGGCTCACCCGCGATGCCTTCAAGCCCCGGTCGCCTTCCTCGGCGGCGAACCGGACGCGCACGCCCGGCACGATCAGCCGCTTGTCGCACTCGAGGTCGTTGACGTGAATGAAAACATCTTCATTTCCCTCGTCCGGTGCGACGAAACCGTAGCCGCGAACGTCGTCGAATCGAAGCACCTTGCCCGTGAGCACGGGAGACATTCCGCCACCTCACTCGTCGAAACACTGCCACCACGGCCGCCACAAACGACCGTCGGCCGATCGTAATCACGATGTGACGCACCCGACCAGCAACCGGCGCAAAGGGGCAACCGATGCTGTCCAAACCTCCTCGCGGCCGGTCCGGCGGCGCGATGTCCTACTCGGACTGGTGCACCTCCGCGCCGGACTCCGGCGTTGCTCCGGGCTCCCACGGGACCACCCGCAGGCCCGACGTGCCCTGGTTGCTGTTCGCGTAGAGCTCGGCGACCCGCTCGTCGTCCAGCGCCAGCGACTCGCGCATGAAGTCACCGCTCAGCCGCACCGCCGCCGGGCCGGCGGGGTTGAACAGCACGTCCACCTCGTCGGCGAGCAGCTCGGTCAGCTCGCCGAGGTCGATGCGCCGCCAGTCCGGCGACGCGATCCGCCGCCGGTGCGGCTCACCGGTCGCCACGACGACACACCGGACGTCGTCCGGCGAGTTCGTGATCAGCGGACGGCCGTCGCCGTTCATCGCGATGTCGAACAGTGAATCGCGCAGCAGCAGCTGAATGTGCTCGGGCTCGGCCCGGCCTTGCAGGACCAGCCGCAGCACCGCGTCCAGCGGGTCCGACGGCGAGTTCTCGTCGGCCGGCACGTACTCCGGGTTCGCCCGGAACTTGCCGACCTTCCCCTCGTCTTCCACGGGCCAGAGACCGACGACGGCCTCGATCGGGGGCGCGTCGTTCTCGGAGGACGGGCTCCAGGCCGGATCCATCAACAGGAACCAGTTCTCCAGCGGGCCGTCGGTCGTTTCGGTCATGGTGGCCATGATTCTCCTTCTTCATCGGATCTGCTCCCCACACCGTCGCGCACCCACACGCCGACCGGGCCGAGAGTGACGGCGGGGGCGTGGCCGGCGCTTGTCCCCGGTACCGGGTTCCCGGGCGGGAAAGCCGGGTCGAGGGCCGCGAACGCGCGGAGGATCTCGGCCGGGATCTCCGAAGCCAGCGCCTGCTCACCCAGCTCGCGCGCGGGCAAGTCGATGTGCACCACGACGTCGGCCGGCACCCAGCCGCCCGGCACGCCGGCGGTGATCCGCACCAGGTCCTGTTCCGGCACCGGAAGGCCCAGCCCGGCCAGCCGCGTGGCCTCCGCCGCGAACTCGGCGCGGAAGACTCCGGCGATCTCCTCCGCCCGCTCTCTGCCCGGCCCGGTCGCGTAGCCGTAGCCGACGATCTCCACGGCGGGCGGTGGGGCACCGTTGCGCGCGCGCCACGCCGCCGCTCTGGCCGCCTGACGAGCGACCCGTTGCACCTCGGGGGTCTCGGCGCCCAGGCCGACCACACTCGCCGGCTCGATCCGGCTCGCGGCCAGATCGCTCAGCGGGATCGGTTCGGGGTGCCGGGTACCCGGGCCGGCGACTTCGCGGAAGTGCCCGCCATCCTCGACGTACCGCGCGCCGTCGGCTTCCATCGCGACGAAGTTGTCCGCTGCCAGGACCTTCCGCAACGGCACGCCCTGGTCCCACGCCTCCTTCATCAGGAGGGCCGAGCTGGCTTCGCCCGGCCCGGGGGTGACGTCGGCCAGGCAGCTGATCAGAGTCAGCTCGACGTCCCTGCCCGGGCCGGCGCGCCGGAAGATCTCGCTGCCGAGGATGGCGGCCGCGCTCGGCGCCGCGGCCAACGTGACGTGGTCCCCCAGCTGGTGCGGAGAGCCGGCGAGCATCTTGAAGTGGAAGCCCCGGCCGGCCGTGCCGTGCACCACCGTGTTCCACGAGCGGGAAACCGAGGGTTCGGCCGGCATGAGATAAGGCGTCCACACGATACGCTGACCGCCCTGGTCGTCCGGCTCGGACCTGCCGGAGTAGTAGAACCGGCTTTGGGCGGTGGTGTCGTTCGTCCCACCGGCCGACATCATGGCGCGGTCGAAGTCCCGTGCCGGGAAGTACTGGCCGCGCGTGCCCAGCTTCGCGTTCGCCCGCTCGTAGCTCGCCAGGTGCCGCGGTCCCGGCGCGATCGGGGCGATCCGCTCGAACCCGGGTCCGTCCAGGCTCAGGACACCGTCCTGGCCGAACTTCAGCTCGCCGAGCGGACCGTAGAAGCTTCGCGAGTAGCCGGCGGGAACGAACGTGTCGGCGAACTCATGGAGGCCGGCCGACGGCCCACCGAGGCTCGCCAGCACGACTCCGGCTTCCTGTCCCTCGTGACCCGCCGTCGCGCCCTCGGTGCCCAGCATTTCGCGCAGCTCCCGGCCGTCACGCAAGGAGCGCGCCAGCTCCCCCGAGGCCAGGTCCAGTTCCTTGCCGTCCGTGCGGAGGGCTCGGTACCCGGTTTCGCTCCGCTGCGCGAACAGCAGCACCGGACGCCGCTGCCAGGGGGAAACCGCCCACGTCCCGTCCGCGGTGAGGAAAGCCGAGAGCGTGCCGGAGTCCTTCGCGGCCCAGCGCTGGACCCGCGCGAGCGTGGCGGCATCCCCGGGGAAGCGGACGAACTCGCCGATCGGTTCCCCGTTCGGACCGGTGATCACCGTGGTCTGCAGGTCGCCGGCCCGCGGCACCGACACCAGCGTCAGCGTGCCGTCCGCGGCGCGCACGTAGACGTCGTTGAAGAATCCCTGCGCGCGCAGGGCACCGGCGAAATCGAAACCGAGCCCGCCGTGGCCGACCCGGACGCCGTCGGCATCGGTGTCGAGAACCACGGGCCGGTTCTCCTCGAGCCGCCGCCGGAATTCCGGATCACCGAGCAGCAGCTCGCCCAGCGCGCTGCCGCCCAAGTCGGTGAACGCACCGTTCGACAGCTCGATCCGGGCCGAGGTCTCGCCGGCGGTCAAACCGATGACCAGCGGATCCCGCTCGTCGGTGTAGGCCGGGATGGCGGCGTGGAAGGCGAAAGCGTTGCCGTTCGCCGGGTACCGGACGTCGGCCGGCTTCACCGGCGGTCCGGCCGTGAACGGGTGGGCGACGACGAGGACGCCTTCCTCGCGGAGGCTCATGGTTCCGGCGTAGTGCCAGGACTGCCACGGGCCGGTCAGTTCGGTGAGCTTCGCCAGGAAAGCCTCGTTGAGTGAGTGATCACCCGGCTGTGCGTCGTTCTGGTAGGTGATCACGGCCAGCGACGGGCGCACCGGGCCGGCGGTCAGCCGCCGGAACTCCGCACTCGCGGCGACCCGCTCCGCCATCTCCGCGGGCGTGAGCATTGCGTGGCGGCTGCCCTTCAGCGGCGCGAAGTACCGGCCGTTCACGGCGCTGAGGAGCAGGCGCAGCGGATTCGCGCCGTCGGCCCAGTCCGCGGTCACCTCGACGGTGGCGGTCTCGCCGGTGGAGTCGGTGCGGGTCATCCCGAGCACGCGGTCGCTCTGCCCGGTGGTCCAGCCGATCGTCTGGATCAGGTAGTCGGCCTGCTCGTCGCCGTCGGTCACGGTCAGCACGGTCTCCTGGCCGTGCGCGTTCTTCGCCACCAGCCAGCGCACATCATCCGCGGAGACCTCGTGTGCGGGCACGGGTGCCTGGGCCGGCGTGGCCGGCTGCGCGACCGTCGTCCCGGGCGACGCGGGTGCCGAGTCGCCGAGCGTGAGAAACGGCGTACCGCCGAACCCGGACCACGCCGGCGGCGCGGTGAAGGCCGGGGTCTCCTGCTCCCGGTCCCCGGCGGCCTGCGTCCGGGCCATCACCTCCAGTGCCTGCCCGAGGTCGGTGAAACCGGTGCGCTGGGGTGGCTTTCCAGCGCGCAATTCGACCCATTCCAGGTCTGACTCGAGACCGCCGTCCCCCGTGACCCGCACCTGGCCGTCGGTCGCCACGACAGGCACCTTGAACTCGTTCACGACCGCGGGCCCGAGCCGCGATGCGCCGCCCGCCACCGCCAGCACGAGGCGCCGTTCGAGACCGGCACCCTCCGCCACCGCGTCGGCGGCGTTGGCCGCCCTGTCGCGTAGCGACAAGACCTTGGCGAAGCCCGCGAACGGAACGGGATCGGCCCGCCACAATTCGACGGTGTGCCGGCCGGGAGTCAGCGTTGCGGCAACGACCCGCACGCGCGGATACTCCGGCAGCTCGCTGACCGCACGCACCGCTTCACGCACGCTGTCGCCCCGGGTCGGATACAGCCACCCGCGGGCACCGGGGCCGACGATGACCTGGGCCCGGAGTTGGTGGTCGTTGTCGCCCAGCTGCGTCCACGGCGGGGTCCAGGCGTACAGCTCAACCGCCAGCTTCTGCGCCGCCGGGCTCAACGGCAGCAGCTCCAGGAAGTCGAGCAGGAGACCGAGTTCCGCTTCCCGCGTCGGCGCCTCCTGGTAGTGGCCCAGCAGTCTCGGGGCGGCCATCAGCTCGTCCAGGCGGCGATAAATCGACCGGTCCCCCGCGGCCAGGACCATGGCCGCCGAGATCTCGGCGCGCACCTGCCACACCGCGGGGTCCAGGCTGCTCGACCAGAACCGGAACTCCAGCCGGTCATCCGGATCGCCAGACACGTGCCGGAAGTTGAGCGCGTCGTACTTGCCGGAGCTCAAGGTCCGGACCTCATCGATCGAGGTGACCTCGGCGGGGTCCGCAGGGAGCGGGTTGGGACCGATCGCCCACAGCATGCGCTGGCGCGGGGTCGTGCCGTAGTGGTTGCCCAGGCGGTAGAGGACGCTCTCGAACGCTTTGTTGAGCTGCGCCAGCCGCCCGTACACGGGTAGCTCGGGTTGCTCCTCGAAGCTGAAGTTCACGTGCCCGCCCATGTAACCGGCGTCAGGCGATTCGCCGCCGGCACCGCGGTGCGACCGGATGATCTCGAGCACTTTCGTCAGATCGGCCCAGCTCTTCGCCACGCCGTTGAGAATCGGGGAGACCACCTCCACGCCGCCTTCGTCGGACGATTCCGCCTCCAGCATCCATGCGCCGAAGCCCGCTTCGTCCAGCCTCGGGCGTAGCGCCCTCTCCACATTCTCGAATTCTTCGTCGAGCAGCTGGAATTCGATCTCGAAACCGAACCGCGCGTCGGGCCTGGCGGTCAAGCCGCCCGGAATACCGGCGGGATGGAAGGTCAAAGGATTTTCTTCGTCCTCGACCACGGCCACCACGCCCTCGTAGCCCCGGACCATGTGCTGCTGCCGCAGGTCCCGCAGGTGGCCGGTCAGTCTCCGGGCGCCCGCCAGCCGATTCGCCAGCTCTGCCGCGGCCCGGTGCGACAGCCCCGCTGCCGCGAGACGCTCCGCGTCCGCGGACCACACCTCCATCCGCTCGCGCAGCTCGGGGGCGAAGCCGGCGGGAAACACCGCCAGGTGCCGGTCCATCTGCGAGATCTCGTCGGACAGCTGACCGACGAGGTCCGCGACGTCGGCGGAGGCCGGTGCCGCGTAGCCCGGATCGATTTCCCCTTCCGCGTCCGGCTCCGATTCGTGGGGGTCGTCCGTGGACGCGTCCGCCATCGGGACGTCCGGGTCCGTGTCGCCCTCAGCGTCCAGCTCGGAGTCGTACCCGGGAGTTCCGGTCCGGCTTCGCTCCACCGTGGTTCCGGCGAAGTGGCCGCTCTTGACGTGGCCTTCTCCGGCCTGGGTCGGTCCTGCGAAGGTGCCCGGCTCAGGCGCCGAGACCACGCCGATCTCGGTGAAGTGGCCGCCGTCGGCCACCCACCGCCGGCCCAGGAGGTTCACGCGCACGTCGTTGTCGGCGCCGTACAGCGTCACCGGCCGGAAGTCCCGTTCCCACGCCTGCTTGATCAGGAAGGCCACCGAGACGGGGTGCTCCGGGGAGGTGGCATCGCTCTGACAGTGGCCCAGCAGCACCGGCCGGTCCGGTTCGACACCCGCCTTCACGAAGATTTCGCTGCCGTAGATCGCTCGCGCCGCTGCCGCCTCCGTCAAAGACAGCACATCGCCGCGCGCGTGGGGGCGGCCGGTGGCCATCGCGAAGTCCAGCCCCTCCGGGAAGGAGCCGTGCCCGTCGGCCAGCCAAGGGCTCTTCCCCGCCCAGGGTGCTTGCACCTCCCGGTCGACGACCAGCGTGTTCAGGCCCTTCCCCCGCACCTGCCGGAAGTAGGTCCGCTGCTTCTCGCCGACGTAGTGCAGCCCGTCCAAGGCGTCCTGAGGAGCGTCGAAGGGCCGGCTGGGGAAGAACTGGCCGTGTACGACACCGTCGAGCCGCACGTGCGGGTAGCTCACCAGGTTCCCCGGCTCGGGCCGGATCGCGTCGAGCTTCTCGAACCCCCCGCCCTCGACGATGAGCTCGCCCGGCGCCGCGAACGAGACCGCACCCAGCGGGCGGTACATCGTGCGCGAGTACCCGCCGTGCACCAGCTCGGCGGCGAACTCCCCGAGCGGCGGCGTCTCACCGCCCATTCCGAGCACGAGGAGCGGGATTTCCCCGTCGTGGCCCAGTTCGGCGCGCAGCCCCTCGTCGTCGCGCAGCACCTCGCCGAGCGCCTTCTGCGAGACCGTGTCCTCGGCACCGTCGTGGCGGATGACCGAGTACACGCCGTCCGGACCGCGACGACCGACGACGAGCACCGGGGGCACGGCCGGGTCCCACGGCGTGTCGTGCCGCAAGCCATGCTGGTCGAGGACGGACCCGAGCGCTTCGCGGCGGGCCCCGCCGAGCCAGTTCCGCACCTGCTGGACCAGTCCGCTGTCGCCGCGCGAACGCACGATCATGACCACGACCGAGCCGTCGTCGCTGCTCAGCGTGGTCGTCCTGAGGTCGCCGGCCCGCCAGCCCGAGACGAGTTCGAATCGGGTACCCGCCTCCCGGACGATGCCGTGGGGTTCGATCCGCGCGTCCCCGGTGGGCGCGTAGACGTCCGGGAAGTACCCGGCCGCGCGCAGGGCGCCGGCGAAGTCGAAGCCCAGCCCGCCGAAGTTCTTCCGGACCGCGCCGTCCCGGGAGACCAGCACGATCGGCCGGGCGGGTTCGCCGCGCAGCAGGCTGACGAAGTCCGGGTCCGAGAGCACCTGCTCACCGAGGTCCCGGCCGTCGATCTCCGCCGCGATCCCGTCCGGCAGGCCCACCTTCGCATGGCTCACCGCGCCGTCGAGGGAAACGAAGACCGGCTCGCGGTCGTCCCATTCGCCGCGGGTGTCCGCCGTTCCGGCGGCGACCGCTTCGGCGAACTGCCGGAGCCGGTCGGCGACCACGGCCCGGTCCGCGCCGGTGGGGAAACCGAAGACCGGGCCGAGGGAAACGTGGTCCACGTCGCCGAGCGTCAGCGGGGTCCGGGTGAACTCCGCACCCTTCGGCAGGACCAGGAAACCCGCGGTGTCGTCGGTCGTCACGTCCCCGGTGAACGAGTGGCTCTGCCACGGCCCCGACAGCTTCTTCAACGCGGCCAGCAGGCCCGGGTTGGGGTCCGGGGCGCCGGGATCCCCGGTCGACTCCCTGGTGGCCACGATCAGGGGACGCCGCACGGCGTCGGCGCTCGCCTGCGCGAAGACATCGGTCGCCGCGACCAGCTCCGCGTACTCGTCCTCGAGGAGCTCGAGTTCGTAGCCGTTCTCGAACTGCACGACGAGCGCGCCATCGGCACTCGCCGACATCAGATGCAGTGGACGCGCGCGGTCTTCCTCGGTAGCCCCGGCCCAGGCCGCGACCGTCTCCGTCCGCTGCTCCTCGTCGTCGGTCCCGGCGCCATCGTGACGCTGGGCGATGAGGCGCTGGGCGTGGTCGGTGGCGACACCGGCGTTCGCCACCATGTCGCGGCCCGCGCTGGTGCCGGCCGGGAAGCCCACCCCGTAGGCCCGCCCGTGCGCATCGGCCAGCCGCACCCAGTTCAGGTCTTCGAGGCGCGGGCGCGAGATGCGGTGGAAACCGCCGAACTGCGGCTGGTGCGACACGGGCAGGTCGGCCGCGTACATCTCCCGATAGGGACCGTCACCGCGCAAGGCATCGCTGAACTCGCGCAGCGCCGAGGCGGCCGCCCCGGTACTGATCACGCTGACCGGCAGGCCCGGCTGCGCCGCGAGCGCGGCCCGGTACGCATCGGTCCCGGTCACGTGCGTGGCCAGCTCGGTCCCGTCGACGATCCGGCCGCCGACGGCGAACCCGCCGTCCGCCGCGGTGACGAAGACGTAAAACGGATTGCGCGCGCCGTCGAGCGGCCGTGGTGGCAGCTGGTCGTAGATCCTGCGCCACTCGGTCAGCTCGGCGATGTCGTCGGAAAACGCCACCGCGCCGAGTGCCTGCGGCGCGGCTTCGAAGGTGGCCACCGGCGGGCTGTGCTTGAACCGCTTCGCCGGCGGCCCGGAATCCTCCACAATGGACGGCAACTCCTCCTCGGAGTCCGTATCCGGTGCGGACGCGGGGTCGTCCCTCAGATCCTCGGCCCGGCCCCGGCCGGACAGCTCGCTCCCCTGCCCCGGCGGCAGCACTTCGACGAAGTCGCCGGAAACAACCCGGAGCTCCGAAGCGTCGGACGACGGCCTGACGCGCTGGGTGGCCGCGAATACCGAGACCGGCCCGTTGGCCGATTGCCAGCCGAGCTGGAAGAGGTAAGCCTGCGACGTGCCGTCGGTGAGCTTCTCCTCGGGGGCCAGCCCACAGGACAGCAGCACCAGGTTCGACGGCGGTGCCGGATTGCCGGCGCGATACACCGCACTGAGATAGGCCGCCATCGCCGTCTTCGCGCCGTCAAGCACCAGCATGTCCCCCAGCGAGAACTCGCGGTCGGCGCTGAGCGACACACTCATGCCGTGGGTGCTGCCGTGTTCCAGGAACATCCAGATCGACCGTCGCCCGGCCCAGGGCACCGGGAACAGCCTGCGGTCCTCTCCGTGCACGCTGCCATCGGGGGCGAGCACGGGAGACACGCGGACGTAGTACTCGTGGGGAGCCGGGAGGCGTGCGCCGAAGGAGTCGAATTCCGCGGCGTCGAACAGCGACGACGGGAAGTGCTGTCCGTAGGTGCCCAATCGGGGGTTTGTCAGCGGCAGGCTGACGATCTGGCTCAGGTCGGCCTGCGGCTGGTAGCTCTGGATCACCCCGGTGACGACGATTTCCCCGGTGGGCAGGAACGACACCGGCCCGGCGATCCTGTGCACGGCTCGCCGGTAGCCGCCCGGCACCAGCCCGTCGGCGAACGCCTGCAGATCCGCGTAGTCACCTCCCTGATCGATCAACAGCAACGGGGTGTGTTTCCGCATCCGGCGGCCCAGCCGGGCCCGGAGTTCCGAATCGTCTCGCTGGGTCCGGGCGAGCCTGCCCGGGTCGAGCATCCCCGGTTGGTCATCGGCACGAACGGACAGGTAACCACCGTTCGGGTGACGGAAAGCAGTGATGATCACCGGTGGTTCGCCGGGCGACCACGGCGCCCGCACCGGGCTGCCGTCGGGACGCACCAGGCGCAGGGTTTGCCCGGTCATGCCCCCGGCCCACGCTTGGATGTGTGCCAGGAACTGGTCGTCGCCAGGCCAGCGAACGGCACGGACGAGCATCCGGCCATCGGCACCGGGCAATGAGGCGACCTTGACGTCACCCGCGCGCATCGTGGAGACCAGGGCGAATGCGCCACCGTCCGGCAGGTGCACGCCGTTCGCCGTCACGGTGAGGCGGGAGACCGGGGCGAAGACGTCGTTGAAGAACTTCTTCGCGCGCAACGCACCGGCGAAGTCGTAACCGAAACCACCGTGGTTGGCCCGGCTGCCGGTGGCGTCCCCGAGCAGCACGACCGGGCGCGTCGGATCCCGCAGCAGAGCCAGGAACTCGGGGTACTCCAGCAGGATCCGCGCCACCGCCCCACCACCGGCTTCGGTCAGCGCGCCGTCGGTCATGTCCAGACGCGCGTACTTGGCGAAGGCATCGGGCGACACGAACAATGGCTTCCGGTCGCCCCACGGGCCGGTCACCGAAGCCGTGCCGTCCTGCACGGCCGTCGCGAACCCGCGCAACGCCTCGGCGTGCCCCGGATTCGCGTCGTTCGGCAACCCGAACACCGGACCGTAGTGTTCGATGCGCACGTCCCCTGCGTGCAGGGGGTGTTCGATGAAGCCGCCCCCTCGGAAGCCGAAGTGGCCGCCGGGCTTCCGCGGCACGAGGGGACCGGAATAGGCGAAAGCAGGCATCGGGCCGGCCAGGTCGCGCACACTCGCCAGGAATCTCCGGTTGAGCTCGTCGGCGGCCGAGGCCGCCGCCGAGGTGATCAGCACCAGCGGTGCCCGCACCGCGCCCGTCGCCTGCCTGAAGAAGCCGGTGGCCACCACCGAGTGCGCCATTTCGAGGTGCCCCAGCGCATACGCGGTGCCGTCCTCGTCCCTGGTCAGGTAGGCCGGATACGGCCTCCCGTCGCTTTCCAGGAACAGGAACCGGGGCCTGGCCCGGCTCCCCTCGGTCGCGGCCGCCCACTCCTGCACCTCGGGGGCCCAGTCCCATTGGTTCAGGTCGTTGTCGAACACCGGCCTGGCCACGATGCGTTCGCTGACATCGGTGGCCTTGCGGACCGTCTCGGACACGTCGGTCACAAGGGTGCCGGTAGCCAGGAATCCGGCCCCGCTCTCGCGACCGCGCGCGTTGACCAGCTTTACGGTCCGCGGCCGGGTGCGCACCGGTGAGACGATCCGGCGGCCGCCCGGTTCCCGCACGTGCGGGTGGCCATCCTCGTCGGCGACGGCTTCGCGGGGCAGGAGCGAAACGAGCCGGTACTCCGGCTCCTCCCGGATCAGCTGCTCGGCGAACTTCCCGGCGTCCGCCGTGAGGTTCGGTGCGTGCGCGGCGCCGGCGACGACGAGGACGACTTCGGCGTCCGGGTTCGAGCCGAGCATGTCCTGGTAGCTTTCGGACTCCCGGACCCGTGTGGCCAGCTCTTCGTGGTCGAGCGTTTCGCCACCGACGCGGAATCCATCCTGGTCGGCGGTCATGAAGATGTAGAACGGCTGCGCCCGGGCACCCCGCTCCTCCGGCAGGGAAGCGTAGACCTGCTGCCACACCGCAGCGTCCGCGCGGTCCGCAAGCAGGAGCAATCCGCCCGCCGCCCTCGGCGTCTGCGGGAGGTCGACGATCGACCCGTCGTTCTGAAGCACCCCCGGCGAGCTCATGTCCACATCGGACTCGGAGCTCTCCGTGCCGCTGTCGCGCGGTGCCCGCGTGCGGTGGACCGTCACCTGACCGGCCCCGCCCGGTGGCACGGCGGCGTTCCCGGGACGACCGGGCACCAGCGCCGCGAACGCCTGGTTGAGCGCCCGGATGGCCGGGGCCGACCGGTCGCCGTCGGCGACCCGGCGGATCGCCTTCTCGCCGAGTTCGTGCTTCACGAGCCGGACGTCAATTCGCGCGACCCGCCCCACGTCCTCCGGCGCTTGGGCACCGACCACGCGGACGGCGATGTGCTCCGGCCGGACGTCCAGGCCCAGCCTGCTCAACCGCAGCGCCTCCGCGGTCAGTTCGTCCTCGAAGACCGCGGCCACCGCGTCCGCCCGCTTCTGGCCCGCCTTCTCGGCACTCTTGACGCCGCCCAGCAGACTGGTGTGGCCGAAGCCCTCGATCGTGACTTCCGGCAGGTCCACGTCGTTCCGCCGGCGCCAGGCCGCGGCCCGGGCGACCTGCCGGGCGGTCTGGCGCAGCGCCGCGACCGCCGGCCCCGGCAGGGTCTTGCTCTTCGGCCGGAACCCGACCTCGACCGCCTCGATCCGGTTCGCCGCGAGGTCGGCCAGCGGGACGTCCGGGACAGCGGGCCCGTCCGGCCGGGCCTCGGCGAACACCCCACCCCGCCGGACCGTGCGGGTGGCCGTGGTGTTCGTCACGTCGACGGGCTCGGTAGCCCCGAAGACCGGGGCGGGCCCCACGATCCGGCGCCACGCGAACTCGAACAGCACGGCGGCGGCGGCCGCGTCGGCCGTGGCTGCCATCGACGAGCACTGTCCCAGGGCGACCGGGGCGCCGGGGTCGGCGCCGGCCCGGCGGTACACCTCGGTGCCGGCGACGATCCGCGCCCCGGCAGCGCCGTCGAGATCCACGGTGTCGCCGATGTGCAAGGGCTGGTCGGTCTTCAGCCCGAACGACATCCACCCGCCCCGGTCCGCGTGCCCATCGAGGAACCACGGTGGAAGCGTGCTGCCGGCCCACGGCGCGGCGACCGGGACGTAGCGCGTGACCTCGCTGCCGTCCGCCGCCTGCTCTGCCACCGCGCGGAGGTAGTACTGCTGTCGTGCGGCGGAGTCGTACCGCGCGGGCATGAACATGTCCTGGACGTCCACCTCCGACAGCGGGAAGAACTGACCGTGGGTGCCGAGGGTTTCGTTGGCCAGGGCGTAGGTGACGATGTCGTCCGCGCCGGGCAGCGGCGCCGCCTCGGTCTCGAAGGCCTTCCCGGTGGCGATGCGACCGCGCTTGGACAGCCGGACGCCGCCCTGGGTGTGATGCACTGCGCGCGAGTAGCCACCGGGCAGCAGCGACTGCGTGAACTCACGAACCCCGCCGGCCGTTCCCTTCAACGCGGCCAGCACGAGCGTGCGGTCCGAGGCATTGCCCCGACCCCGGCCCAGCATCTTCCGCAGGTCGGGATCGCCGCGCACGATCTGGGCCAGCTTCGCCGGGGTGAGCTGTTTCGTCACCCCGTCCTGCCGGATGACCTCGTAGCCCCGATCACCGACGCCGGTGAACAGGAACACCGGGATCTGGCCCCGCCAGGGCGACTCCGCCGGGTGCGCGGCGAGCCCGCCGTCGACCTGGTAGGTCCGCAGGAGATCCACCGTCGCGTTGTGGGCCCATTCCTCGGCTCTCCGGAAGGCCGGGCCGTCTCCGGGGTACCGCACGAACAACGCGACCGCCGCACCGTCCTTGTTCTTCAGCACGTCGGTTCGCACGTCCCCGGCCCGCAGGTCCGCCACCAGCAAGAACTCGGTGTACCCGTTCGTGCTGATCCGGTCCCACTCGATTCTCGCCGCCCCGTTCGGCGCGTAGACGTCGGTGAAGATCCCGGCCGTCCGCAGCGCCCCGGCGAAGTCGAAGCCCAGGCCGCCGAAGTTCGCCCGGGTGCTGCCGTCGCGCGCCACCAGCAGCACCGGCCGCTCCGGGTCGGCCGCCGGCTGCTGCCGGAAGCCCGGATCGGCGAGCAGCATCTTCCCGAGCTGACGGCCATCGAGTTCGAGCACGCCGTGGGACCGGGTGGCGATGCGCGCGAACGTCCCGTCCGGGGAGTCGACCGAAACAATCAGCGGCTTCTTCGGGGCCCAGAGCCCGTCCAGATCGGCAATGCCGTTCCGGACCGCGTCGATGAAGTCCCTCAGCACCGTGGTCTCCGCCGCCGGCTCACGCGTACCGCCGGGCACGGGGAAACCGAATATGTCGTCCGACGCCACGTGCACGACGTCCGCCAGCGACGGCGGCGGCCCTTCGACGAACTCGCTGCCCCGCGGGACGGACAGGATGGCTTCGCCGGTGAAGGAGTAGGGGCCGGTGTAGTCGTAGGTCTGCCAAGGGCCGGTCAGCGCGCGCAGCTGCGCCAGCAGCCTCCGGTTGGCGTCGCTCGTCGCGGCGGCCGCCGACAGCTTGGTCTTGCTGAACAAGAGCAACGACGGCCGGGTCGCACCCGCGGTCAGCCGCCGGAACGCGGTGGACTTCGCGATCAGCTCGGCAGTCTTTTCCGGGTCGAGGCGCCGGGTGGTGCCATCGGACAACGGAACGACGAAGTCGTCTCCCACGACGTCCGGGAAGAGCGCGACCGGGCGTTTCCGGGCGCCGTCGGTCTGCGCGGCCCAAGCTTGCGTGGAGGTTTCCGAACGCTCCTTGCCGTCGGCGTCGGTGTGGGTCTCGCGCACGGCCCGCAGGCTGTGGTCGCTCGTCAGCTTCAGCAGGGCGGCGAATGTGGAGCCGAGGCGATCCGGAGAAGCGAAGCCCATGCCGAACTGCCGGCTGTTCGTGCCGCGCAGCCGTATCCACTGCACGTCGTCCGGCTGGATCTTCGCGACCGCTTCGTAGCCGCCGCCGTTCTCCGGCACCGCCCGGCCGGCGGCGTCCAGTTCCAGCCGCTCGGTCGCCGCGGTCACCGAACGGTACCGTCCGTCGCCCCGCAGGGCCGCCGCGAACTCCTTCGCCGCGTCGATCGTCTCGTCCGGATGCGCGGGATCCGCACCGACCAGCCGGACCGGCACCGAGGGATCGGCAGCGTGCCGCCGGAACGCCGGCGAGTTCCGGACGTGCCGCGCCAGGGTGGCGCCGTCGATCAGCGTGCCGCCGACGAGGAACTTGCCATCGCGGCCGGTGACGTAGACGAAGAAGGGGTCTGCCCGCCCGGTCTTCGGGGGCAGTGCGTTGTGCAGGCGCCCCCACCGGACCCGCTCCGACGCGGTACCCGAGTCGAAACTGATCCCGCCGGCCGTGTTCGCGGTCGGGGCGTGCTCGGTGCCCCGTGGCACGTCGGGCACCGACACGTCGACGACGACCGCGCCCGCGGGTCCCGGACCGGTCACGATGACCGGCAGCGGCCGCCAGGGGTGGTTGCCCAGCTCTCTCCGCAGCATCGTGGCGACGATCTGCGTATCCCGCGAGGTACCCGAGATCTCGACGTGCGATACCGGCAGGCCGTCGGCCCGCTGGAACCGCGCCGACGACTTCAGGGCGTTCGCCAGCCGCTGCAGGTCCATCAGTTCGACCGGATCGGCGAGGCGTGACCGAGCGGGGTCGACGGTGTAGGTGCGCTGCTTGCCGAGCTCGGCGTTCGTCGCGTCCCGCCGCAGCTGGGCCAGGCTGACCGCGTTGCCGCCGGACGAGGCGGGCGAGGGAGCGGGGTTCGAGGTGGGCACCGGGCCGGTCCCGGGGCCGGAGGTGCCGCCCGGCCCGAGGCCCGCCCCGCTCGGGACGGGGCCGCCGGCACCGCCCGGCCAGGACGTACCCGGGAAGCCCTGGACCGGAGCCGATCGGAGGTTTCCGCCACCCGCGCCGGAACGACGGCCGGATCCGGCATCGGGCTCGTCCGGCGCCGCGCTCGTATCGTCACCGAGGTGAGGGAAGTACTTCGCGCTCGCCCTCGCTCCCCGGGAGCCCGCCCACGCGGCGAACTCCTCCGGGGCCAGCAACGCCGGGTAGGAGTACATCCCGTTGTTCATCACGAACAGCGGGCGGCCGTCCACCGCGGGCCGGATCCGGCCGTCGGCGAAGATCCCCACCCCGGACACCACTTCGCCCTCGTGCCCGGGCGTTCCGAAGACGACGGCGTCGCCGGCCGGCGACGCTCCGTCCGGCAACGACCGCACGGAGCCGTCCGGGCGCACCTCGACTCGGGTTTCGTAGCCCCGGACGTCGCCCTCGAAACCGGCTTCGCGCAGGAGATCCCGCAGTGTCCCCAACCGGTTGCCCAGCTGTGGGCTGCGCACCCGGCAGCTGAGGAACACGATCGACCGCGGCCGGCTCGCGTTCCCGGGCAGTTCGATGCTCGTCAGCAGCCGCGCCACGCCGCGCTCGTCGAGCGGCACGACCTGACCGCTTCGGGTGCGAACCTGGAATCCGTTCGCGTCGTGGTGGATCGCGACGTCGAACTGGCCCGGCGCACCGGCGCCGTTCTCGAACGCCTCCCGCAGCACGGCCCGTTCGCGGTCGGTGCGCGGGAAGCCGACGCCGCGCACGGTGCCGGCGCGGTCGCGCAGCGGCACGAAGTCCACTTCGGACAATGCGACGTGCCGGGCCCCGACCAGATCCGACAGCGGCACGACAGCCTGCCGGGGCGTTGCCGAGGCCGGCTGACCCGGCACCCGCGAGGCTCCGGGAACACCGGTGTTCCCGGCCTCGTTCCTCGCGAACCCGCTGGGGCGCATGGCTTCCCGCTCGGCCATGCCCGGCTGCTCGGCTCGCCGGCGTTCGGCCTCCCGCTCGACCAGCAGCCGGTGGTGCCGCTCGGCCTCGACCCGTGCGAGCTCCCCGGCCCGTTCGGTGAGCCGGCGCACGTCCTCCTGCGGGGCCGCTGGTTGTTGCTCGGCGGCTGCCGGACGGGTGGCCTCCGGGATCGTCGGCTGCATCCGCAGTTCCCACCTGCCGTGGTCGGACCGCGGCGACCGGGTGACGAGCTGGTGCCGCACGGTGAAGGTCACACTGTCGGCCGAACCACGGAGGACGTCACCGATCAGGGCAGACAGCCGCTGCTGCTGCTCACGCATTGCCCCCGGTCCGTGCAGGGTGAGCAGCACCTCGGCGGAGCCGTGCCCGCGTCCGGCGAAGTCGGCCGCCCGCCGCGCGGTTGTTTCGAGGTGGGCGATCTCCTCCGGCGTGAGCCCGGGACCTCGTCGCGCTTCGAACCGCCCGTGCACCAGCACCGGGCTGCTGGCCACCCGAAGGTAGCGAGCGAGGTCGGACTCGGCCGGCTGCGCCGGCTCCCGGCGTTCGGCGGGCGCGGGCCGGCCCTCGCCCGCCGGGTTCGTGCTTTCCCGGGGCCGCGGCGTTGCCGCGGATTCCGGCTGCGCTTCCGGCTCGGGCGTGACGTCGTAAAGGCTGTCCCAGTCGTCCGGGCGCTCCGGCATGACGTCCGGCCGCCGCGCCCCCTCGGCCGGGGCGACCGGCCGCAGCCGCAGTTCCCATTTGCCGAAGTCACTGCGTGGCGCGTCGGCATCCACTTCGCGACGGAGCCGCACAGCCAGTTCTCCCGCCGAACGCACCGGGAACCCGCCGCGCCCCAGGATGTGGTTCACCGCCTCCTGGAGCGCACCGCCGATCGCGCTGCCCATCCGGTCGTGCACGGCTTCCCACTGCGCGGCCGGACCATTGAGGTCCAGCAGCAGCTCGAACGACGTGTGCCCCTCGGAGACCCTCCCGGTCAGCCACTCCGCGGCCCGGCCGATCGCCGCACGTTCCGCCGGGGACAGCACGGGGCCGCCCTCTTCCGTGAACTCACCACTGACCACCGGTTCGCCGACGGCCGGCCGCTCTGCCGCCGTAGGCGTTCCGGGCCCTTCCGTGGCCGGGGCCCCGCCCTGCGGGGAGGTGGCGCGCTGGATGTCGACGTCCATCGCCTGCGTTTCGTCCGCCGGATCGCCGGCGTAGTTCAGGTCCGGCAGCTCCTGGGTCCCGAACTCCGCGGGCCGGTCCATCCCGGAAAACAAGTCGTCCAGGCCCAGTGGATCGGACGCCGAGGCGAAGTACCCACTCAGGTAGCTGTCCCAGTCGACCGCGTCAACCGCGGCGGACCCGGGCGCTTGCGGGCTCCCGAAGCCCGGTGACTCCGGGTTCACGCGTGCGGGTCCGTCGGGCTCCATCCGGAACGGACCCTCCGGCGGCCCCGCGTCGAGCCACCGCTCCAGGTCCTCGAAGATCGAGACGCCCGGCACGTGGCCGGCGTCCGGCAACCCGGCCGGCGCGCCCGGGACGAAGCGGGTGTCCGGGTCCTCGGCGAAATCGAGCGCCGCCTCGCTGCCGGACCTGGCTCCGTCGCGCGATCCGGCCGGGGACGCGTCCGGCATCGCCGAGTCGGCCCCGGGCGGAACGGCGGCAGGCGCGCCCGGGCTGCCGGCTTCCGCTTCCTCCTCGGCCGGAGTGGTCTCCACCAGCCGCAGGGCAGCGTGGTCGCCGAGCTGAGCTCGTTCGACCGGCGAGATGTGCACGTGGTCACGCAGAATGTCGTCGACCGACGGCAATCCGGACATCCGGTGGGCGCGAGCGGCGGTCAGCGCGTCCCGCACGACCCGCACGAGCTGTGCGTAGCGCCGGCTGCCCAGCTGCCCGGTGCCCACGTAATGGATCCGGAGCGTGGGGGCCTGGCCCGGCGCGCTGTCGGCGAGGCGGGTGCAGAAGCCCGCCACGGCCCAGGAAAGGCGCTGTTCGACCACGACCGGCAAGTGGGCACCGAGGTTGTGGAGGAAGTTGTCCGCCACCTGCCGTGCGGTCCGGTACCAGTCGGGAGTCCGACGGGCCGCGGCGTTCGATCTGATCACGACTTCACCGGCGTAACCGGCGCCTCCGCCGTACCAGGACCAGGTGACGGGGAAGTGCGCCAGACCGGCTGCGTCGACGCCGGCGTCCCGCATCCCCGCGTGCAGGAACCGGAGGACGTACGAGCCCACGGTGCCCTGCAGTGCGACGTCACTGCTGATGAGGTTCGACCGCACCGAGATCCGCACGTCGAGCGGCTCCAGCTCGGGGTGCGCGGTGATTTCCCGGCCCACCCGCTGTCCGAGCGCGGTGATGGCCTCCCGATCCTGCTCGAAGAGCCGGGTGCCGCGCGGGCTGATCGTGTGGAAGTGCCCCACCACCCTGTCGACGAGTTCCGATCGATCCGGCTCGCCCAGCGAAGCCCGCTCCTCCGCCGGCAGCCGCCGCGCACCATCCCCGGGAACCGGGACCGCCCACCGCCGCACCTCCGGATCCGGCTGCACCGCCACACCCCCGGCCCCGTGCAGCCCGTCTCCGGTGGCCACCGGAGACGGGGACCAGCCCCGCCCGGGGATCGCGTCCACCAGGACCGCGGTGGGCACGCGGGCGCGGACATACTCGTCGAGGTGCAGGGAACTGCGGAGGACCTCCGCGACCCGGCGCGCCGTCATCGGGTCCGGGTGCCCGGCGAGCTCTTCCCGGACGGCCTCGTCGACGAGATCACGGATCTCGCCCAGCCGGCCGCCGTGGTTCGTCGCCGACGGGTGGACCACCGCGATCCGCAAAGCCTCCCCGCTGTCGGGATCGGCCAGCAGCCGTCCGACGTAGCCCCGCACCACCGACCTGAACCGCCAGCGGCCCGCCTCCGGCAGGACGGGGAAGTTCGGCAGGAAGAATTCGGTGAGCTCCCCCGTCGCCCGGTATTCCGCTTTCGTCCGCCTCGGCGTCTCGTGCGCGGTGATCCGCAGGCCGTCCCGCGCCCCGGCCCGGCTCTGCTGGGTGATCAGCGTGAAGTGCAGGTCCGGCGGGACCTCACCCCGGGCGGCGACCGCGGCCAGCAGCGCGTCCCGCAGCCGGCGGTGTTCATCCGCCAGCGTGCCGTGCGCGGAAAAGCGGCCCGCACGCAGGTGCAGGCGGATGTCGAGCAACTGTTCATCCCGCGACGCGCGTTCGTGCACGTCGCGTGCGAGCCGCTCCACGAACCGGTCCAGCCGCTCCTGCGCCGCGCTGACCGGCGGAACCGCCCCGTCGCCGGCCTCCGGGAGCTCGCCCTCCCACTGGTCGATCTCGACGTCCTTGCGCCGCAACACCCGGGCGGCCTGGCCGCTCGGTAGCGGGCCCGCAGCGAGCGATCCGGCGACGAGGACGCCGGGCCAGGAGGCCACCGTGGCGCGACTCACCTCGCCCGCCCACGGGACGGGCGCCGGCTCCTCCGGCGGCGTGCGGTCCAGTTCGTGCTCGGGACCGGTGATGTCGGCCGAGAGTTCCCCGCGCAGCTGAGGCAGCTCTTGACGGCGGAACCGGATGTGGTCCCGGAGCACCCGCTCCGCCGTCAGACCCGAATCCGCGCCCAGCGCCGCCCGCACCGACGCGTTCACCTCGGCCGTGATCGCCGCGGTCCGCGTCGGCATCGTGCCCGCCGGCGACCGCAGGCCGAGCAGCAACCGCGGCCGGTCGTCCGGATCGGTGTTGTCCCGGACCCGGACGACCAGGCCTTCGATCAGCAAGGCGAGCCGGCGGCGCGCGGCATACGGCAGTGACGTCGCACGGGTGTCGTAGGAGGCGGTGAGCGTGCGTCCGGCCCGGTAACTCCGCAGGGACCGGTACGGCGACCGGTGGACGGTGATCTCGAGCCGGGGACCCTGGTCCTGCCGCTGGTGGTCTTCGACGCGCTCGAAGACCAGCCCGGTCGTGTTCGGATCCACCCCCCGGTTTTCGATCGCCGACCGGAACCGGTCTTCCAGGGCTTCGAACAACCCCGGTCCGTGCTGTGCCCGCCGGTCCGCGGTGTCGAAGAGGTGGAACCGGACGTCCGTCAATTCCCGGTCGTGCTCCACGAGGTAGGCCACGTTCCGGGCGACCCCGTCGACGAGCTCACCGAGCGAAGCTTCTTCTTCCGGCGACGGCCGCAGCGAACCGTCGTCGGCGAGTGCGACCGTCCACCGGAGCAGTTCCGGATCCGTGCGCACCTCGATCGCCTTGGCCCGATTCGGCGCGTCGGCGGCGGTCGCCGCCGGCAGCGGGATCACTCCCGCTTCGGGCACGGCGTCCACGACGACGGCGGCGGGCACGCCGTGGCGGACGTACTGGCCGAGGTGCAGGGAACCGCGGAGGAGCTCCGCGACCCGGCGCGCGGTCGCCGGGTCCGGGTGCCCGGCGAGCTCCTCCCGGACGGCCTCGCCGACGAGGCTCCGGATCTCGCCCACCCGGGGCTCGTGGTTGATCATCGAGGGGTGGACCACCGCGATCCGCAGCTCCTCCCCGCTGTCCGGATCGGCCAGCAGCCGTCCGACGTAGCCCTGCACCACCGACCTGAACCGCCAGCGGCCCGCCTCCGACAGGGCGGGCAACAGCGGCATGAAGAACTCGGTGAGCTCCCCCGCCGCCCGGTATTCCGCCTTCGTCCGCCTCGGCGTCTCGTGCGCGGTGATCCGCAGGCTGACCGGCTCCCAGGGGCGGGCCTGCTGCGTGATGAGCGTGAAGTGCAGGTCTGGCGGCACCGCGCCCCGGTCCGCGACCGCGGCCACGAGCGCGTCACGCAGCCGGCGGTGCTCATTCCTCGCCGTCCCATGCCCGGAGGTGCCGCCCGCCCGCACGACCAGCCGGGTGTCGCGCAGCTGTTCATTCCGCGACGCCCGGTCGTGCACCTCCTGCGCGAAACTCGCCACGGCCCGGTCCAGGTCGGCCTGCGCCGCAGCGGAGAGGAAGAATTCCCCGTTTTCGGTCCTCAGCACCTGGCCGTCCCACAGACTGACCGCGGGATCGTCGCGCCGTTTCACCCGGGCGAAGTACCTGCCCGGCAACTTGTCGATCGCGGGCGACTCGGCGAACGCGACGTCCGGCTGGGAAGCCGCCCCGGCGGATCGCGCGTCGCGCGTCTCCGGGGTGTGCCCTTCGTCCTGCGGCGACGTGCGGTCCGGCTCGCGCTCGGGACTGCTGTGCGGCATGGCTCCGCCGGCCGCGAGCCGGGGGTCGTCGGGTCGCACCGCGCGAGCCGCCCGCCTCCTCGTCACCGGGCCGGTCGCCGGCGGCTCGGCGGAAGCACCCGCTTCGCCGGCCCGGGCCGGTCGCCGCGACCCGCTCACCCGCCACCGGGGGGCGCCCGGCCCGGAAGCCACCGTGGGGGGACTCGCGTCACCGGTCCACGAGACGTGCACCGGCTCCTCCGGCGGCGTGCGGTCCAGTTCGTGCTCGGGACCGGTCAGGTCCGCGAACAGTCCCGCGCGCCGGGAGGTCGGCTCGTGGCGCACCTCGATGTGGCCGCGAATCACCTGCACCGGTGTCAGACCGGAATCCGCACCCAGGGCCACCCGCACCAGCACGTTGACCTCGGCCGTGAGCGCCTCGATCCGCGCCCGCAGCACCTCGCCCGCCGTCGACCGCAGATCCAGCAGCAACCGCGGCCGGCCGCCCGGATCCGTGTTGTCCCGGATCCGCTGCACCAGCCCCTCGATGAGCAGCCCCAGACGGCGCCGCACGGCATACGGCAGAACCGCCTGCCCGGCCGGATAGGCGGCCTCGAAGGTACGCGCGGCGCGGAGGCTTCGCAGGGAACCGTGTTCCGACCGGTGGACGGTGACCACGAGACGGGGGCCGAAGTTTCGGTCCAGGCCGCCTTCGACGTGGTCGAAGACCAGCCCCGGCGCGTGCGCGTCCACCCCCCGGTCTTCGATCCCCGACCGGACCTCGTCCTCCAGCGCGCCGAACAACCCAGGCCCGTGCTCCCGCCGCCGCGCCGCGGTGTCGAAGAGGTGGAACCGGACCTCCGGCAGCTCCCGGTCGTGCTCCACCAGGAAGGCCACGTTCCGGGCCAATCGATCGACCAGCTCGCCGAGCGAGGCCTGCTCGTCCGGCGACAACCGCAGTGAGCCGTCCCGGGAAAGTGCGACCGCCCACCGGCGCACCTCCGGCTCCGGCTGCGCCGCGAGCCCCCCGGCCGCGTGCAACGCACCCGCGGTGGCCACCGGCAACCGGACCAGACCGGCATCCGGTGCGGAACGCGCGTCGGCCGTGTCCGTGTCGGAGTTCTCCGCGTCGGGGAGCTGCCGCGCTTCGGTGTGCGGCCGCTCGCGCAGGGATGGTCCGGAGGGGCCCGGCGGGACCTCGGGGGGCGACGGCTCGCCTCCGGGATCGGGGATCGAGGGCAGGGTCAGCGTGGCCGAAGCCTGCCCCGCCCGGAAGGAGTAGTCGCCCTCCGAGGTGACGCGCACCTCGGGCATCAGCTCTTCGACGGCCGGCAGGTCGGGCAAGTTCAGCGCCCGGGCCTCCGTCAGGGTCTCGATGATCGCCCGCCGTACCAGGGCGGTGAACGTCGTCACCCGCTCGGCGTGCGCGTCCGCCACCTGGTTGACCTGGCCCCGGATGGCCACCTGGACCGGGGGCAGCCGCCGGAGCCCGGTCCGGATCGCCCGCACGGCCACGCCCTGCACCGTCCACCGCACCCGGTTCGCGTGCGCGACCGGCAGATCCGCCGAACGGTAGGCGAAGTCGACGTCCAGGGTCTCCATCGTCCGGTAGTCCGCTACGCGGTGTCCGGGGACGGGGTGGGCCCACAGCTCGACGCGGCGATCGGCGGCGGCCGTGAGAATCGCGACGGTGACGTGCAGACCCATGCTTTCGGCGGTGTGCAGCGGGTTGCCACCCTGCAGAGCCACCAGCTCGGTGTCGATCATCCGGCGCAGTTCGGCCGCGAGGTGCAGCACGGCCGCGCGCTCCCCGGTGACCGCGACGTAACCGGTCATCCGGAGATCGAGCCCTTCCCGGCCTTCGCGCGCGAGAGGCAGCAGAACCGCGGCGAGCGCGCGGGCACGCTCCGCCAGTCCGGTGCCGGAGCCGGCGCGCAGCTGCCGGTCCTCGCCGAACCTGCCGGTCCACTCCTGCTTCGGCTGATCACCCGGGTAGACCGGCCTGCCGGCGGGGCCGGCCAGCGGCACCGACCGCGCCGGCGGACCGTCGTTCCGGCTTCCGGCAGGCAGGATCCGGCCGTCCTCGATGATCTCCACCCGGGAGGCGGGACCGCGCACGTCGCCGTGGAAGTCGTCGTTCCGCAACAGTTTCCGCAAGGTGCCCAGCCGGTCACCCAAAGCGGGATTGCTCACGTCACAGCTGAGGAAGACCAGCTTCGGCCGCGCACGCCAGGCCTGTCCACCCGGCAGCCCGGTGCCGGCGAGCAGCCGCAGGACACCGTATTCGTCCAGCCGGATCCGCGTACGGTCGGACTTCCGCCAGACGGAGAAACCGTCCTGGCCGTGGTGGATGACCGGTGTGTAGGCGGCCGGGTCGCCGGCGCCTCGTTCGAACGCCGTCCGCACGATCGCGGCCTCTTCGCCGCCCGGCTTCGGGAAGAAGACGCCGACGACCCGGCCCGGCTCGCCGAACAGGGGCACCAGGTCCACATCGGACAAGTCGAGGGGCGCACCGGGCCCGAGCAGTTCCGCCGGTGACAGCGGATCTTCCAGCGTGCCGGCGGCTCCCGGCGTCGTTGCGACGGGCTCCGGCCCCAGCACCACCCCGGCCGCCGCGACCGGCCGGCCACCGCCGGTGAACCGGACCGCCGGCTGGTCGTGACCGGCGGCGGACGTGGCGGTGGCGGCGGGCGAGCGCCGCACTCCACGCCGCATCGGCCCGGGATCGGCCAGCCCGGCGGCGGTGACCGCCTCGGTGAGATCCGTGATCGCCAGCCTGCCCTGTTCCCTGCCGTCCCGGTAGAGCACCCATCCCGGCCCGCCGGTGAGATCGGGCCGGAGCCGCCCCGTGCCTCGGCACGGACGGCGCCGGACCGCACCTGCCCCTGCGCGGACGTCAACACTGAGCCGGTCGCGACGAGCACCGCGGCCCTGCTGTGCTCGGAAACCGTTCCGGCGAGGGTTCGTTCCCCGGGTTCCGGGGCGTCGGGCAGGACGGCCGCTCCGTCGGCCAGGATCACGAACTTCAGGTCGTCGCGCAGACCCTGGTACCGCAGGTGCAGCAGTTGCGCGAACTCGCGGAAGGTGCGGGTGCTCCCGTCCCACAGCCGCACGTGCCTGCGGTCCGGGGTCGTCGTGACCTTGACGATCTGGACGCCGGGGTACCGCGGAAGCAACTCAGCGACCCGGATCGCGGACTCCGTGCTGTCGCCGGGAGCGGGGAAGACGAGGCCGTTGCCCGCCGCCCCGACGGTGGCCAGCCGCTTGCGATCGTCGGTGTAGCCGGTCGGCCGCCAAGGTTGCGTAGCGGCGTAGAGCTGGATGACCTGGTCGCGCGCCGCCGGACTGAGCTCGAGCAGGTCCAGCAGCTCCCGCAGCCGAGCCCACCGCCCGCGTTCACTCAGCGGGGCAGCGTCCTTGTCCCACAACAGGTCCGGACGCCGCAGGGCGTCGGCGATCCGGGCGGCCTTCGCCGGGTCGGCGGCGGCGCGCAGGATCGCCAGGCTCAGCTCCGCGCGGACCTGCCACACCGCCGGATCCACGCTGCCGCTCCAGAACCGCAGCTCCAGCCGGTCGGTCGCGTCGTCACCGTGCACGTGCTGGAAGTTGACGGCGTCGAACTTGCCGAGGCTCAGCAGCCGGACGTCCGCCGGCGTGCGCACCTGCTCGGGGTCGAGCGGCCACGGGTTCGGCCCCACGGCCCAGAGGTTCCGCTGCCGGTTCGACAGCACCGGATTCCCGAGGCGGAACAACGTCGCTTCGAAGGCCTTGACGATCTGGGCCACCCTCGCATAGGCGGCCGGCGGCGTGTGCCCGGCGAAGCTGATGTTGACGTGCCCACCGGTGGCTTCCGCGGTGGCGCCTTCCGCCTGAAGGGCGCCCGTCACCTCGGCGACCTGCCGCCAGGGATCCAGCCGCGCTTCGAGCACCGGCGAAACGAACTCGACGCCGTTTTCGTGCGCCTCTTCACCCACGAAATGCCACAGACCGGTGGTGGGCAGATCGTCCGGGGACAGCAGCGAACTGGAGTCGTCCTCGCTGATCAGCCCCTTCCGGCGCACGGCAGCACCGATCCGGTGGACCCGCTGCCGGAAGTTCTCGCCGGGAAGCTGGGCTTCGATCTCGAAGCCCACCCGGGCGCCGGGAGCCGAGCTGACGCCGCCGGGGATCCCGTCCGGGTGGTGGTCGATCGGATTGCCGCCCGCCCTGGCCGCGCTCATCGCGGTTTCGTAGACCTGCCGGTCGGTGGGGGCGTGGAGCAGCTCCACCTCCACCCGGCGCCGTGCCGCCCTGCTCGTGAACCATTCACTGCCGCGGCCCTTCGACGTGGTTTCCATCGCCGCGGTCAGCTCGTCCAGCGCCGGCAAGCTCTCCCCGGTGGCCGTCCGCTCCCGGTGCTCGGCCACCATGCCGCTCAGCAAGAGTGCCCGCACCGTGTCCGCGCGCTGGAGTCCCGTCGCCTTCGCCGCAGTGAAAGAATTGCCGTAGCCGGTCAGCCGGATGGCGGTGAGGGGACGGCCCTGCCGGTGCTGGTCGAGCCGTTCGGCGAAGACGGTTCGGCCGAGGTCCTCGATCGCCGGCCGATCAGCCGGCTCCAGCCCCTCGGGGAACACCACGGTGACGCGCTCCGGTGCCACGTCCGGGCGGCTCGCCGCCGGCGCCGCGGGCATCGGCACGAAGTCCTCGCCGGCCCCGTCTTCCGGGTCGGCGAGGAGACGCTCGAGTTCGGCGTACCGGTTCGGCAGGGTCTGCCGCAGGTAGTCCGGCAACCGCGGCACGTCTTCCAGCAGACCCGTCCGAAGTGGACTACCGACGAGAATCGAACGCACCGCTTCGAAAACCTGGTCCTCGCTCGGATGGATCCCGGTTTCGACCCCGCGCCCGTGGAGATCGGCGACGTGGTCCTTGATCCGCCCCGCCAGCTTCCGCCGGGCGACGATCTCCGCGTGCCGGACCAGGCTGCTTTCTTCCCCGGTGCGGAGGAAGGAGTCCCATTCGCGCAACGACTCCGGCGTCGGGATCCAGACGTTGCTCATCAGCGATCCCGGCGCGTGCGAGTCGGTGATGACGGCGTACGGCTCATTCAGGTAGCCGTTGGGGCCCCAGAGGCCGGGTTGCCCGCGGAAGACATCCATTATCCCGGAGACGATCTCGAGCGGGCCTTCGATCAAGGGTTGCGCAATCCGCATCCCCAGGCGTGAAAACCATTCGGCCTGCGTCAGCGGGTACTCCGCCAAAGACGGGTCGAAGACCATCCACTCCGGCTCGCCGGACCGGCGGACGTAGACCAGCCGAGCCACGTGGTAGCCCCAGAGGATCTCCTCGCCGGGATCGCCGAAGTCGTTGTTCGGGGCCTTGATCCCCTTGTCGTCGGCGACGAAGATCGCGCGGCTGTCGGCGCCCAGCTGTTTCAGCTTCAACGTGCCGAGGTGCGCTCGGAGGTGGCAACCGTCCTCCGTGTACTCGTGGGGAACCGGCAGGGACCGGTCGCGCAGCTCAAGCGTCATGGCGCGGAGTTCGCGCATCCACTCCACCGCGGCATCCCACTCCACGACGGTCGGCGTCGCCCAGTCCCGCCAGGCCGCCACGTCCGGCGCAGGCTGGGCGAACACGTGGTCGAGATAGTCCGATTCCGCGGGCAGCGCGGTCCGCAGATCTTCCTCCAGATCACGCGGGTCGCCGCCGTTCCGCCCGGTCAGCTGTCGGTAAGCGCCCGCCACCGCCCACAGTGCCCGCGGGTTCCGGTCCAGGCGTTCCACCAACGCCAGCGCGTCGCTTTCGCCCCCCGAGGCGACCCAACCGGCGAGGACAGCGGCAAAACGCTGCACGTCCGGCAGGTCCGACAGGTCTTCCCCGGTGTCGGTCCAGATCCGCGGGACCGGCGGGGCGTCGTCCGGGAGGGAACGACCCCCGGCGGCGGAGGGGAACCGGTCCTGTATCCGGCGCAGCTGCCCGGCACTGAGCCGGCCACCCTGGTGGGCCTGGTCCAGCGCGGTGGCGAGGTCCGTTCCGGAGGCCTGGGCGAACGCCGCTTCGAACGCCGCGCCGTCGCGTCGCACGTTGGCCTGCCGCAGGATGTTCAGCACCTCCCGGAAATCCACCGGATCCGGACCGTCCAGCTGGTCGCGCAGCCGCTGCGCATACGGCCCGTCCGCCACGGGCACCATGGGGTGCTTGCCGATTTCCCGTCCGTCCGCCCCGGTCAGGTCCGGCAGCGCCGATGTCGGAGGCACCGGATTCCACCCGGCGACAGGGCCCAGCTGGCCCACCATCGTCCGCTCGACCAGCCACGCGTGCCTCGGCTTGAACACCGCGCCCGTGTGGATGGCGGCCCCCATCGGCCCGTCGTCCAGGACCACCCGGCTGCGCCCCGGATCGCGCAGGAAGATCCGGTCCCGGTCCGGCCCTTCGTCCACGATGCCCAGGAAGTGCAGTACTTCGTGCGCCAGCTTCCGCCCGTCCCGCACGTTCCACCGCAGCTGGTCGCTGCCCCGCGGATCGTCGGCTGCCCGCAGGACGATGTCGGCGTGCGCGGGTTCGCCCGGACCCACGAACTCCACGCGCACGTGCAGCTGGTCCCCGCCCGGCACCCGGATTCCGCGGTTGACTCCCAGGTCGCTCAGCCCGGCCCGCACCTGCTCCGCCACGGCGCGCCGCTGCTCGTCCGGCACCGAAGACGCGTTCAGCCGCAGGCGCACCGTGTACTCCTGCACGAAGCGGCCGGGCCGCACCTCCATCCGGCGCACGTCGTAACGGACCAAGTGGCGGTAGCGGTCAAGCCGCAACCGGCGCTCGTCGGTCAGGTCCGCGCGTACCTTCGGATCCGCCAGCTCCGTGTCGACCGTACGCACTTCCGCGCCGGAGCGCAGTTGCGCCCACTCCGCCGGCCGCAGCGGGTCGGCCGGCGAGGCGAACCAGCCGGCCGACCGGGAGTCGTTGTGCCGCCACGTCTCGTCGTCCAGCGGATCCGCACCTCGCGAAGGCGCCACGGGAGTCCCGGTCTCGGCCGCGGTGCCGGTTTCCGGTTCCTCGGGCCGCGGCGCCGGGGACGGCATCGGAACGAAGTCTTCCCCTGGGGAGGCGGTCTGGTCCGCGCGCGAGTGACGCCGCCGGTGGGCGCGGGCAGCTTCGGCCTCCCGGCTCCGGTCGGCCGGCACGCCGGACGGTCCCGGGACGGCCGCGAGGCCGTGCGGATCGTGCCAGTCGTGCGCTGATTCCGCGGGGAAGCCCAAGTCATCCAGTAGATCACGGAAGCCGGTGTTTCCCTGCTCCACGCCCAGCCACGAGTCGAAGTCCTCTTCGTCGAAACCCACCCACGGGTCGAACGGTTCGTCGGTGACCTGCTGCCCGCCGGGCTCCTCGCCGTGGAGGAAGGCGTTCAGCAGCTCGGCCAGTTGGTCGTCGGCATCCGCGTGCTCGTCCCCGGGGCGGCCTGCCAGGGCATCGAGGCCAAGGATGTCGTCGTCCAGCACCTCCTCCGCCGTGGCGGCGGGATCGGGGTCCTCCGCCGGCACCGCAGCCGCGGACGGCACCGGAGCCACACGCCCGCGCCGTCCCGCGGCGTACCACACGTGGCGCAGCTTCGACGGCTCGATCGACGCTTCCCCGGACCAGCGCACGACGTCCGCCGCGGTGACGGGGGAACCGTCCAGACGTGTCACACCCTTCATCTCCAGTAGCCACATCCCCAGTAGCGTCGCCGTGTGCCCCGAAGCCTTCTCTCCCGCACCTGGCACCGCATACGCCGCCGACAACAGCCCCCGATTCCGCAACGACTCCACCTCCGCCAACCACGACGGAGATTCGGACGCCCACGGTCGCCACGACAGCAAGCCGTCCAGCACCCGACGATCCGCACCGCCGGAGCCCGCGTCGTCCACGGGCAGCAGCTTCCTCCACCGGAACAGGGTGTGCTCCGTGATCATTGCCGGGCCGGCCAGCTTCACGATCTCCCGCGCGATGAAGGCACGCCGGCCGGCCACCGTCTCCCCCAGCATGCCCAGCGCCCACTTCCGGAACACGATCCGGATCGACCCGGTCGGCCACCTCCCCGGTAGCGGCCGGACCGTCCCGGGCAGTTTCCCTTCGGCGTACGCCCTCTCCCACTGCTCACGCCACGTCGCCGACTCCGACGTCCACGGCCGCCACGACTCGAGTTCCGCGAACACACCGGGCAGCTGGGCGACTTCGGCCTCCGAAGCCGATGCGCGACCTTCGCGTAGCCTTGCGGCCTGCCACCGTTCGCGCAGCTGCCCCGTTCCAAGCGGAACTCCGGCCCACCGCAGGACCTCCGCTTCGGTGACGCTCCGGCTACCGCCTGGACGTATCACGTCCTTCATGCCCAACAACCAGGCCTTCAGCAGCTTCGCCGTATGCCCCGACGCGACCTCCCCCACACCCGGCACCGCATACGCCGCCGGCAACACCCCCCGCTCCCGCAACAACCCCAACTCCGCCAACCACGACGGAGAATCCGACGCCCAGGGCCGCCACGACACCAAACCACCCAGCACTTCGCCGTCCGCATCGTCGGCGACTTCGACGTTCTCCGTCGGCTGGGCCTTCGCCCAGAGATACAGCGCCTCGAAGGAAACCATCGCCGGGCCGGCCAGCGCCGCAATCTCGCGCGGGGTGAAGGCACGCTGGCCGGCCACCCTCTCCCCCAGCATGCCCAGCGCCCACTTCCGGAACACCGACCGGATCGCTCCCGTCGGCCGCTTACCCGGCACCGGCGGGTCGTAGGGCAACAAACCTCGCGCGTGGGCCTGCTCCCACGCCTGCCGCCACGTCGCCGAATCCGACGACCACGGCCGCCACGACCCGAGCTCCGCAACGACGTCAAGGTGATCGGTGGCGTCGGCACCCGGTTCTGCACCGGCCGCCCGGCGTTCGCGTATGTCGGCTTCCCGCCGCAGCTGCCGCAGCTTCGTGAGCTCGAGCAAGCCACCGCCGGCCCACCGCGCCACATCCGGTCCGGTGACGCGCAACCCACTACCCGGATCTATCACGTCCTTCATGCCCAACAACCAGGCCTTCAGCAGCTTCGCCGTATGCCCCGACGCGACCTCCCCCACACCCGGCACCGCATACGCCGCCGGCAACACCCCCCGCTCCCGCAACAACCCCAACTCCGCCAACCACGACGGAGAATCCGACGCCCAGGGCCGCCACGACACCAAACCACCCAGCACCTCCCCATCCGAAACCGCCGAGCCGTCCTGCCCGGGCAGGAGCTTCGCCCACTCACCCAGCGTGTCGGCGGAAACCATCACCGGGCCGGCCAGCGCCGCAATCTCCCGCTGGGTGAAGGCACGCTGGCCGGCCACCCTCTCCCCCAGCATGCCCAGCGCCCACTTCCGGAACACCGGCCGGATCGCTCCCGTCGGCCGCTTACCCGGCACCGGCGGGTCGTAGGGCAACAAACCTCGCGCGTGGGCCTGCTCCCACGCCTGCCGCCACGTCGCCGAATCCGACGACCACGGCCGCCACGACCCGAGCTCCGCAAGCACGTCGCTCACGCTCACCGTCAGCCGCGCCCCGCTGCCCTTCGGCGTCATGGCGGTACCGAGCTCCGGGAACTTCAGGTCGGGCAAGAACTCCGCAAGCTGCCGGTCGGCGTGACGGCTCGCGAGCTCCACTGCGGCGACGCCGCGGACCAGTTCGCGCAGATAGGCTTCCCGGTTCTCGTGGAGCTGCGCCGTTTCGTGCGCGGCTCGCACAATCTCCAGGCGGATCGGCGGCATCGCGGGTGCCCCGGACGCCAGCGCCGTCGCCACGACGTCGCGGATCTCCTCACGCAGCCAGTGCGCGTGCGCCGCCGGCAGTTCCACCAGAGCGGGCGGGAATTCCAGGTGCAGCGTAAACATCCCGTGGAACTCGTCCGCCCGGCCGACGGCGTCGGGGAACCGCCACAACGCCCACTTCGCGTCATTCTTCCTCCACTGGTACAGAGCCGAAATCCGCAGGCCCAGAGCGGTGGCAGTCAGCAAGCCATCGCCGGACTGGCGGACGATTTCCTCGTCGATCAGCCGGCGGAGGATCCGCGGGATCGCCCGCAGACGCGCCTGCACGGTGGGGCGTTGCAGCCTCGCGGCGCTCTGTTCGGGCCAGCCGTAGATGAGGCGCAGATCCCGGCCGTGGCCCGCTGCCAGGTCGGACGCCAGCTGACGCACCACCTGCCGCAGGGCGGCCTCGTCGGCCGGGGCCAGTTCCTCGGTGCTTTGCCCGCGGCCGGTGCCGGCGAAGTTCCCGGACCACAGTTTCTCCGCACCACCGACGGCCGGATCCCACTCGGCACGGGCGAGCAACGGCGTCCGTCCCGCCGTGTCCTGCTCCGGCTCGGACATCTCCGCCGTCTGGTCGTCGCCGGTCGCGCGACTCGGCAGCGGCGCGTCGCCCACCGTCACCGTCAGCCAAGCGCCGTTCGTCGGGGTTTGCCCGACCTCCGGGGGCACGATCTCGAGCTCGGGCAGGACCTCGTCCAACTGCCGCTCGGGGTCGTGGCGGACGAGCTCTTCGCCGACGACGGACCGCAGCTGCGCGTCCAGGTAGACCAGCCGGTCTTCCCCGGCCTGCATCTTCTCCCGGGCCGGCCGTACGAACTCCAGGCGGATCGGCGGCAGTTTGCCGGTGCCGACCGGCAACCACTTCGCCGCCACCCCGCGAAGCAGCGAACGGAGCCGGTTCAGGTGAGCCGCCGGCAGCTCCGCCACACCGAGCGGGAATTCCAGCTGCAGGGACGTCAGGTTCCGGTACTCGTCCGCGAGCAATCCGGGGTCAGGGAAACGAAGCAGGGAGTATTTGCCGGGCGAATTGTCTTCGTCCTTCTTCCGCCAGTAGAACGAGTCGACCGTGAGCCCGAGACGGGCGGACGTCATCGCCGGATTGCCACCGGTGCGGGCGGCGAGCTCTTCGTCGATCAGCTCGAGCAGGATGCGCACGATTTCCGCGCGGTGCCGCTGCATCCCCGGGCGCAGCAGCTTCGTCGTGTCTTGCCGGGCCAGGCTGTACACCACGCGCAGATCCGGTGGCTCCAGCCCGAGTTCGGCCCGGCGCAGCAGCTCGGGCACCAGCGCCTGCACCACCTGCCGCAGGGCATCGAGGTCGGCCTGCACCAGCGAGTCGAACTTCTGCGCAGCCCCTTTCCCGGCGAAGTTGCCGGCCCACAGGGCTTCGGCGCCGCCGGCGAAGGGATCCCAATGGGCCCCGGCGAACGGCGGGACCGAGGCCGCCGGCTCCTCGGCACCGGTCCGATCCGGCTCCGCCCTCGACGGCCCGGCCGCCGCCGGCTGTGGCTGTTGCCGGCTGGGCCGTTCCTTCGCCCAGTTGGCCAACGCGCCTTCGAGGGTGCTCTCACCCGCCGCCTTCTTGATCTCCGGCTGGGTGTGCAGCGACTTGCCCTCGGCATCGGTCTCCGCGAGCATCCCCCGCGCCCACTGCCGCAACGCCGGCCACGCCGCCCCGGTCGGCTTCTCCCCCACCACCGGAACCGGGAAATCCACCGGCAACCGGCCGTTCGCGTGCAACCACGCCCACTGCTCCCGCCACGTCCGCGGCTCCCCCGCCACCCCCGACGGCCGCCAGCTCTCCAGCTCGGCGACCCCCGGGTGCACCGTGGCGCCGGAGCCAGCGCGCCGTGCCCGCGGCTGCCGGCTGGGCCGTTCCTTCGCCCAGTTGGCCAACGCGCCTTCGAGGGTGTCCGGCCCGGCCGCGGCCCGGATCGCGGGCTGGCCGTGCAGCGGCTTCCCGTCCACGCCGGTCTCCGCGAGCATCCCCCGCGCCCACTGCCGCAACGCCGGCCACGCCGCCCCGGTCGGCTTCTCCCCCACCACCGGAACCGGGAAATCCACCGGCAACCGGCCGTTCGCGTGCAACCACGCCCACTGCTCCCGCCACGTCCGCGGCTCCCCCGCCACCCCCGACGGCCGCCAGCTCTCCAGCTCGGCGACCCCCGGGTGCACCGGGTGCACCGGGTCATCGGGGCCGAGGTGTTCGGGCCTGGTGAGGCCCAGGTTCGGCGGCGCGTCGGCCGGAGCCGGCTCGTTGTAGTGCGGGAAGCGGGTCCGCTTGACGAGTTTGCGGTTCTTCACCGCGCCGTTCCAGCCGTCATCGAGCTTCCGGAACCGCGGACGGCCATGGCCGTCGAACGTGCCGTCACCGACCCGCACGGCAGTCCCGGGCGCGCCCACGCCCAGCCAGAGCAGTCCCTTGGGCCACGCGAGGTCGACGTTCACCGCCTGGTGCAGTGCCGTGGCCAAGCCGGCGAGGTCATTGACGTTGCACGAGTAGAGGCGGATGCGGTCGGTCCCGTTCCAGTTCCCGGCCCGCAGCGCCGCCACCGTGGTGGGGACATCCCGCAGCGCGTGGTCGAGCAGGACGAGACCGAACACCCCCTGCTCCGTCGGCAGCCAGGCCGCCGCCCGCCCCGGTTTCGAGCCGGAGTCACCGACGATCGCGCCGACCCGGGCCCGGACAGCAGGGGTGCCGATGGCCAGTGGGCGGGTCAGGGCGGTCGCATGGTCGCGTGTGGCCGGCGCCGAGCCGTGCCGGGTGAGACCGGTGGCCGTGGGCGGGGCCGAGCTGCGCCGGGGCTGCCCGGTCGCGGACGCCGGGCCCGGGCCGGTCGCGGTCGCGGGGCGTGCCGCCGCAGGATCGAGGCCGAGGGCGGTGACTCCGGCTTCGTCGGCGCGCAAGCCGACTTCCCCGTCGGGACCGAGGTGGATGGGGGCGGACGTCTTGCCGTTGTGGTAGCGCAGGGTGATCGTGGGGTTGAGCGTGGCCTTGACGAAGTAGGCCGCCCGCTCCTGTCCGGTCCCGCCGTGGGTGGCGTCGGGTTCGTCTTTCGACAGCTCCTGCGTCTTTTCCTTGGTGTAGACGGCCAGGTCGCCGGCGAGCGCGGCCGGCAAGCCGCCGAGTGGGGTCGCGGTGAACTTGCCGGACTTCGCGACGGCGTCGCCGGCGTCCTCGCCGGAGTCGTGGTGGCTGCTCACCGTGCCGCCCGGGATGGCGCCGAACAGCTCCCGGTCGGTGAGGTCGAACGTGATCGCGACGCTCGCGACCGTCTGACTGTCCACCGTCACGACGTAACCGGCCTCGGTCAGCGCGGTGGAGAAGTGGTAACTCAGCTGGTCGGCGCGGGTACCGGCCAGCAATCCGTGCCCGCGGCGGGCATTCAGCTCCTTCACCAGCGACATCAGCTGGTCCTGCAGCTTGGGCGCGGCGAACGGCCAGGGCAGGACGGTGGCCTCGGCGGGGATGCCGGAGGGGCTGCCGTCCCGGCGCCAGTGCTCCCGCAGCGAACCGGGCCTCTCGTCCAGGCGGTCGCGGCCGGCGGACAACTTCGGAACCGTCGAGCGGAAAGCCGCCGCCAGCTCGAGACCGGGCAGAGTCTCGAGGTTCCGCACGGGCGTCCTGCGTACCAGGGGGATCTGCCGCCGGTACACCCCGGAGCGAGCCCAGGGACGCAGCAGGATCTCGACCTTCAGGCCGTGCTCGCGCCGGTCGGACCGGCCGGTGTGCGTGTAGACCGTGGTGTGCTTCTCCGTGCGGACCTTGCCGGCGCGCTTCGTGCGGCTGCCTTCGGCGGTGACCTTGGGTTCGACCGCGCCGCCCAGGACGAACGCCGCGCCCCACACCTGCGGAGCCGGGATGGCGGGGGTGCCCTTGCCGGTGAAGCCGTAACCGACCGTCGAAACGACGCCTTCCCGCACCAGCCGGTTCGTGGTGACCGTCGAGCGGTGCGTGTGCTGCACGTCGCCGCCGTGGGGCCGCGTCGCCGTTCGCTCCGCCTTCACCAGGACCAGTTGTTCCAGCTTGCCGGACTTGCCGATCCGCGCGGCGAACAGTTCATCGCCGCCGTTGAGCATGTTGCGCATCGTGACGTCGAAGCCGCCCAGCACGAGGCGGTTGCCGAACGCGCGCACCATCGCGTCGTGCAGCACCGCGTAGTCCGCGGCGACCTTGGCGTCGGTGATGGTCTTCTCCCAGTCCCGCAGCCGCGCCCGCAGCCCGTCGACCAGGTCGGCCACCAGATCCGCCCGCGCGGGTTCGTAGGTGCCCGGCTCGAACCCGCTGCCCGGCGTCGGGGCCGGCGTCGGGGCCGGCGGCTGCGCGGCGGCCGCCCGGGCCGCGGCATGGGCCAGCCGGTCCTCGGGGAACAGGTTGCGCTGCACGTCGTGCGCGGACAGCTCGCCGATCGACGGCAGCTCACCGGCCGGGACCCACACCCGGACCGCACGGGGGACGAACTTCACCTTCTGATCCGTGACGGCCGGACGGTCGTGCTTGCCGCCCAGCGGGCCGGTGAGGCTCTCCCGCACCGAGGTGTCCAGCAGGTGCCGTGCATCGAACTCCACCAGGTAGCCACGTTCGACCCGCTCGCGCTCGTCCTGGGTGGCCACGACGTCGAGCTCGTTCGCGGCCGGGCCGCGGTGGTACCCGGCCGACACCTCGCCGCCCCCGGTGAACGCCTCGCCGGCCGACGCCGACACCCCGAAGGACGCCGGCACCCCGATCTGCTTCCGACTGTCGTTGCCGATGACCGTCTGGGTGGTCTCGGTGCCGGTGAACGTGTGCCGCAGATCCCGGTCGACGATCCGCGGATTGCCGTAGAGGCTGGTCAGGGCCGCGGTACCGATCAGGTCCCGCCCGCCCAGGCCGAGGTCGCTGCCGGGGTTGTAGCTCTCCAGCGTCAGCACGTCCGACGGCCCGGCCGCGAGCCCGAGCCGCCCCTGGCGACTGGTCCAGCTCGCCCACGTCTCCAACGCCTCCTGCGAGGCCGACGCGACCTCCTCGCCCTCGGTGCGGTGGCCAAGCGGCCCGGACCGCGGACCGAGCACCATCCGCTTCGCCGCCGACGACACCTTGCCCTTGGCGCCTTCGGCCGGCGGCCGCAGCAGCATCTCCGTGACCGTGGACGCCAGGCCCCGCACCGGCGCGGCCGCGTCGAGGTCGTAGTCGGCCGGCAGCGCGCCGGGCCGCATCGGCGGCAGCAGCGCCGTTCCCACCGAGTCCGCGTCCAGCCAGTCGGTCTCCTCGGCCACCGGCGCCGGATCGAGTTCGGCGCCCAGCCCGGTCCGGGCGGCGACCTTGATTCCGACCCGGCCGGTCAGCCCGGACCGGTACTCGGGTTCGGCGGAAGCCGCGGCGGCGGGTTTCTCGTCGCGCCACTGCAGGGGCGGGTCGAGGTGATCCCGGTCGGTACCCAGCCTGGCCTGGATGCGGACGGCGTAGCGGTACTGGTGGATGTCGCCGTCACCGGTCCAGGACTGCCGGCGGCCGACGGTGTGGGAGATGAGCCCGCCGCGGTCCTTCTTCTCCGCCAGCGCCAGTGCGCCGGACAGGGAGACCGGTCCGGCCTCGCCCTCGACCGACACACCGACCTTCTTTTCCCGCCGGCGTCGCTGTTCCACCCGTTCCTGGTCGCTGGTGGTGATCACCCCGGCGAGGTCCTTGCGCGGCACCGGCCCGAGGTACCCGCCGTGGTCGCGGTCCAGGTCGCCGTCGAGGAACAGGTCCTGCTCGGCCCCCTCGAGCGGGAACCGGACGCCGTCCCCGCCGTCGAGCATGGCGCGGGTGTTCTTGTCGTCGAGGAACTCGACCAGCCGATCCCGGGTCCGGTGGGCGCCGGTCTCCGGGATCACCCCGTCGAGCACCAGCCGCCGCACGATCCGACCGGTCAGGTCGGCCATCGTGGTTTCGGTCAGCTGCCACGCGCCACGCACGTAGTCGGGCACCTGGTTGCGGGGCAGCCCCGCCGGTCCGCGGGAGCCGGAACCCGACCGGCTGCCCGAGCCGCTGGACCGGTCGCTGTCGGGATCGTTCTCCTCGGCCATGACCAACCGGGCCCGGGCCGGGAACGGGAACGCGATCCGCGGGGATTCGTGCCGGTGCCACAGCTTCCGCAGCCGGCGGCCGCCTTCTTCCTCGCGGCGCGCGGACTGGTCGGTCTCGGCCGCCGACACCACGAACGCGAACGGAACCCCGTACTTCTCCACGTCCCCGCTGGTCTGCTCGGTCGCCTCGGACGCCACCCCCGCGACGTGCTGCTCGGCGTGCTCGGCCTGGCGCCCGTAGGAAACCCCGACCGTGAGCTTTCCCCCGGCCAGGCCGAGCAGGTCTTCGCCCAGCCCGACCGACACGTCGCCGCCCCACCCCTGGGTGTCGCGGTGCTCCACGCCGTGGCTGTCGCTGGCGTGCCGCCGGTGCCCGACGCTCTGCTGAACCCGGCCCACGAACTTCGCCACCGCGGCCGGATCCAGCTGCCGGGCCAGCATGATCTCCACCGGCCGCTTGGCGCCGGGTACCGCGAACGTCCGCCGCACCACCCCGCCGGTGAACAGGTCGACGCCGTGTTCCGGGCCGATCCGGTCCAGCCACCGGTCCAGTTCCGTGGCCACCTCGCCGGCCCGGTCCAGCTTCAGCTCGTCGACGATCCGGTCGAACAACCCCGCCAAACCGGTGAACCGCACCGACTTGATCGCCTTGCGGGCCTGCCGGAACGCCTCGAACATCGCCGTCAGCTGCTCCGGGGTCGCGTCGGCGGGTGCCTGCGGGTACGCCAGTGGCACCATCCGACCGCTGGGCCCCGTTCCCTCGTTGTGCCGCGGCCACTCCAGCCGCATCGGCACCGGCACTTCCCGTACCTCGCCCGGACGGTTCCGGTGCCGCAGCCGGCCCGGCCGCGGGCGCACCAGGACCCGGTGGACCACCACGTGGTCCGAACGTGACACCTCGCCTCGCTCGCGTACCTCGGTCATCTCGTGCACTTCGCTGGTGGCCCGCATCCGGCCGACCGAGGACGTCCCGGGGTCCTTCATCGCCACCCCGACCGTCACCGGCCCCGCCGGAATGCTCTGGCTCGTCGGGTTGACCGGCGTCCGGCTCGCCTCCGCCGTGACCTCGCTCGCCCGCCGTCGGCTTTCCTGCTCGTGGCTGATCTCCCCCACGGCCTGGACCTCGTCCATCGGCGCGCCGATCCGTACCGCCTGAACCTCCACCTCCACTCCCCGGTCCGCGTCGTGGATCGTCTCGAGCGTGCGATCCAGCTGCCGCAGCACCTCGTCCGGGTACGCCGCCTCCACCCAGGTCTGCCAGTCCCCCCGCTTCTCCCCGGCCTCAACCAGCTGCACCAGCACGGCCTCCCGGACCCCCGAGAAGTCCGGCTCCCCCAGCACGCCAGGACGATCCAGCCGCGCCCGCTCCGCGCGCTCCAGCCCCGCCAGCACCGCGGCGTCCGCCGCACCGCCGAGCGCCGCGTCCTGCACCGCCACACCCGTTGCCGCGTCCGACAACACGCGCGCCCGCCGCAAGCCGGTTTCCGTACCCGGACGCAGCGCAGTCGCCTCCGACGCCGACCGCCCGTGCCGGCGCACCGGCGGGGCCAGGTGCTCCGGCCGGTCCAGCCCAAGCCGAGGCGGCGCATCAAGCGGCACCGGCAACTCATACCCACCAGGCTCGATCCACCCCGCCGGATCGAACGCCTTCGGCGGATGATGCCACACCCACCCACCGCCCGAAGTCCCTTCAACCAGCCGAGGACGACCATCCACACCGAACCCACCCACCCGAACAGCCGGACCGGAATCGGCAAAACCCAACCACAACAAATCAACCGGCCGCGCCACCGCCACCCCCGCCACCCGAGCGATCTCCCCCGCCAAAACCTCCAAACCATCGACATTGCACGCATACAACCGAACCGGATCCGCCCCATTCCACCCCTGAGCCGACAACGCATCAATCACCTGACGCGCATCACGCATGCCGTGATCGACCAACACCACCCCGAACACACCCCGCTCCACCGGCAACCACCGAGCCGCCCGCCCCACCGGCGACTCCACATCCCCGATCACCACCCCCACCCGCACCTCGTCGAAACCCGCCCCCACCGACTCCGCCCGCGCCGACGCCCGAGCACGCGCCCTCGCCCGCGCCGCACTACCCGCACGCCCCGGCGAAACCCCCCGCCCACCAGTGACAGCCACCGGAGTGACCGGATCATCAAAATCCACCACCCCAGCCGCACCATCGCCGTGCTCGGCCCCCCACGCCGCACCAAAGTCGTCATAGATACCGAACTCGAAGCCGTCCGGGTTCTCCGCCAACAGATCCAAATTCCGGGCGAACTCGTCGTCCTCGGACAACGCAGGCACACCATCCGCAGCAAAGCCCAACCCGAATCCGTCATCTCCAGTGTCGACCGACATCTCCCGACCGGTCAGCAGATCACCGACGAGGCCGCCCCCCGGCTCGAATTCGAACCCGCCCTGGTCACCCAAGACCGCATCCCCGGCGGCGAACGCGCTCGTGTCCATCTCGAACGACGTCGTTTCGCCGAAGGGAAATTCGAACCCGCCGTGAACCCAGGAGGGATCGAAGTCGGCCATGAGCGCGTCGAGGTCGTAACCGCCGGCGTCCGGCGCCCGCTGCTCCGGATCGGGATGGACAGCACCCGGTTCCTGCGGCTCCACCGACCCCGCGTCACCGGTAGGAGTGGTGCCGGGGCCTTCCGGCCGCGCGCCCGTGGCGGCCCGCCCGTCGGCGACATCGTCCAGCACGAACGCTTCCGGCTCGCCCGGCTCCTCGGGCCGCGCCAGGGGATCGGCCGCGAGCGCCGCCTCCACCGTCGCGACGAGGTTGGCCGGGATTGCCGACAGCCGCAGGTCCACGCCCGGCGCATCCCAGTCGGCGCCGACCCGGAACCGGAAGTGGTCGTTGATGAACCCGTCCGGATCCCGCGGCCCGTCCGGTATCGACCGCAGGACCGCCAAGGCCACGAAACGCACCGATCCGACCCGCTGCTGAAACTGGTTCGCGCCCTTGGCGACCATTTCGACCAGCAGCAGTGGTTTTTCCCGGGCACTCACCGCGGTGCCGAGGGCCGCCTTCAGCCACGACCGCACCTGCCACTGCATTGCCGGCGACAACTCGTTCATCTCCGGACGCATCGCCGTGGTGTCCACCACGGCCGACTTGCCGAGGAAGTTCCCCGCCCAGCGGGGCACAGCGCCGACCTGCTCCTCGGTCACCAGCGCCGACGGCATGACCGTCACCGAAACATGCGGGACCAGAATGGACTGAGAGAGGTGGATGAACTCGTTGAACTTCCAGCCGGACGGATCCACGCCGGACTCGCGCAGCCGATTCCGCAGCTCCTCGACCACGAAGTCGAGCGTGTCGTCTTCGTACTTGGCCTGGAACTGCGGCATGGTCAGCCGGATTCGGATGTCCGGCATTCCCACCTCGCCCCGCACTGCCCGCCACTGCCTCGCAAACCGCTTCGTGAACGCCTTCAGTTCCGCAAGTTCCTCCCGCCCGAGCAACGACACCTCCGCCGGTGAGCGCGAATCGAGCCGGCGGGCGTCCTTCAGCCTTTCCCGCGGCCGCTTCCGCCGCGGAACGACACTCAGCTCACCGCGCCAGGGCGGCAGCACCAGGTGCGACGGCCCGGGCACCACCACGCCGGCCGGCGCCGCGGGCGCCCGCTCGTCGTCCACCGTCACCGACCCGGCCGTCAACTTCCGCGGCCACTCGGCGGCCTCCTGCACCTGCAGATCCACGACCACTCGATCGCCCAGCGCGTCGCCGAAAATGTCCCCCAGCAACCGGTTCAACGCCGCCAGCCGAGCGTTCACCGCTTCCACGCCGGGGCCGGACACCAGCTCGACCGACACAGCCACCGGGTTCGGCCGCTCGCCCCCGGCCCGCACCCGCTCGGCGACGCTTCCGAGCATCCACCGGAGCCGCCACTCCACCACCGGCGCCAGCTCGGCCTCGTCCGGCCCGAACACCAGGTCCAGCACTCGGGCCGCGCGATATCCCGCGACCGATCCTCCGGGATCGGGCCGCAACCACACTTCCATGCCGGACCGGTGGTTCAGGTGACCGCGCACCACCGCCGACACGAACCGGGCCGGATGCCCGCCGAACAGATCCGGATAACCGGCCCGTTGTGCGGACATGGCCAGCAGGTTCCCGACACGCTCCCGGTCGGCGTTCGCCATCCGGCGCCGTTCCGCCGCATCTCCGGTGCGCTGCGCGTAACGGACGACCTCGATGTAGAGCGGCTCGAGATCGGCGTCCTCACGAGCGCGCAACAGCGGAAAGACTTCCTCAGTCCATTTCGTCAGGGACTGCAGATCCGCCTCGGGCAGGGTCGCCGCGCCGCGCCATTGCAGGCCGATCTTCCCGGGTTCCTGCCACCAGTTGCCCAGCACGTCGCCCTGGACGAGCTTCTTCTTCCGGGCGTGGTACTCCACGTGCTTCCGCTTCCGGTCACCCGGCTCGGCCGCAAGCGCCGGCCTTCCGACGACAACCTGAAGCAAGGGCACTCCCTTCGGCCGCACCTCGACCGCCTCGACAGCCACCGCGGGCGGCCGGAGGGTGAGGCCGTCCCGGTCGGCTGCGGCCTCGGCCACCGCCTCCTGGACGAGGTCCTTGACCAGAGCGGACAGGTACTTCCGCCGTTCCTCGCCCAAGTCGGCGGGCTCGCGCGCGACCCGCACGGGAACCATCGTGATCGACTCCACCGCGCCGGTGCGGTCATCGGCCGCGGCCGCGCGCTCAATCGCCCGCGCGACCGCCCCGGACACCACCTGCCGCACCTGCCACACCGCGGCGTCCACCAGCTTGGCGGCCCCCTCCACGAAGGCGAGCCCGGTCAGCTCGTGGGCCTCCCGGTAGTCGGCCTTCGTCCAGCCGGGGTGCGCGTCGGGATGGACCGTCAGCACTATCCCGGTGCGATAGTTCCCCGCCTCCGTTTCCGCCTTGGTCACCGGCCGGTCGCCCACTGGGAAGGTCAGCCCCACCGCGGCCGGTCCGGTCTCGGGCCAGCGACCGGCCAGCACCTCGGCGAAACGGCGGCTCAGATACCGGAAGACCTGGTCCGAACCGGTCTGGACGACGTCCTTCTCGGCCGGTGTCTTCGCCGGGTGGTGATGGGCGGTGATGCGCAGCTCGAGCGGCGGCCGGTCGGCTTCGTACCGTTCGACGGACAGCTCCGCCGCCTTGGCCAGCCACGCGTCGAGCCGCGCCAGGTCGTGGGGGTAGATTCCCGCCTTCGCGCTCTGCAGGCTGGTCGTCCACACTTCTTCGCCGTCCGACCTGGCCTCCTCCCCGAGGGAAAGGCTAACGGGGATCTCCCCGTACCGGGCCGCGCCCAGGTAACTGATCTTCACCTCGGGAACGAGGTCGGGCGACGGACGGCCGTCGTTCAGGCCCTCGCCGACCAGGCGCCGGAAATAGGCATCGCGCTCGGACTGCGCCTGCTCGGTGTCACCCTTCACCAGGCCGAGCTCGAACACGAAAGTCGGCAACGCACCGGCCTGTGCGCGCCGGGCGGCGCCCGCCGCCACCAGCCGCAGTTGCTCCGCGTGCACTTCCGGCATCTCGTTCGTGTTGCTGAACAGCGTCAGGTTCACCGAAGTCAGGTCGCGGTAGTGCGCCAACGGCAAGCCATCTCCGTCCGGGTGACGGACCAGTTCGAGCCGCGCCTTGCCGGGCTGCGCGGTCAACAGCACCTTGGTGACCTTGATGCCAGGTGCCCCCGCCGAAGCCAGTTTCTCCAGCACCTGCGCGTGGGCACGGATCAGCCGCGGCAGGATGGTCTGCAGGTTCTTCCCGCCCTTCTCCGCGCTGAACATGACCAACCGCAGGTCCACGGGCATCCGCCCGCTCTCCTTCCGGGTCCGCTGCTCCGCGAGCACCGCTTCGACCTGCCCGGCCAGCAGGTCCAGGTCGTCCGGAACCATCACGCCGGACCGGCCCGCGAAGTGGCCCTCCCACAGTTTCTGCGGGCTCTGCGCCGCGCTCGCGTCTCCCGTAGCCGGTGCTGCGCCGGTCCGGGCCGCCGCCGCGGCGGCCTGCCGCTTGGTGGCGCGCCACACGTCGTACACCCACTTGCGGGGGTGCTGGAACCCAGCCAGCTGCTCTACTTCCGCTCCCGTGACGACGCGCCCCAAGCGCGGGTTCGTCGTCCCCTCCATGCCCCGCGCCCAGGACTTCAGCAGCTCCCAGGCCGGTCCGGACCGCCTGCCCTGGTCCGCCGGCATCGCGTACTCCGGCGGCAGCGAAGGCAGGGCCTGCTCCAGCCGGCCACGCCACGTCTGCGACCCGTCCCAGACTGCCGGCCGCCAGGTGCGCAGCTGCTCCACCACCGGGTTCACCGCCGCCGGAGCCGGACCGGGCTCCGCGGCCGCGGCCGGCTCATCGCCGGGGACCACGCCGCCCGCGGCGCCGCTGCGAGAGCTTTCGCCCGCCTCGCCACGGGCTCCTCGTGCCCCGCGAGTCCGTGGTGCCTGTGCGCGCGCGGCCAGCTCACGGGCCAGGCTCACCACACGCTGCTCGGCCGAGTCGGTATCGAAGCCCTTCGTGTGATCGGTCACCCGCTGCGCAGCCACGATCGTCGCGAATACGCGGTCGCGGGCGATCAGGTCGCGTTGCGCTTCGCTCACCGGCGCGATGAACGTCTGAGTCTGGTACACATCCGACAGCATCTGCCCGGCACGGACGGCCAGAGCGTCCACCACGGCCGCGGGCAGTTTCGACGACCCCAGCACCTCCCGCGCCCGCTGCCACTGCCGCACGACGTCCGCCGGCAGCGACTCGGCCACCTCGGGAAGCAGCCGGCCCGTACTCACCCCGTCGGCGCCCGCGACCGCCCCGTCCCCGGCCAGCACCACCCCGTCCCCGGCCAGGTCCCGCGCAGCCACGTCCGGCCCGCTCGATTCCGGCGCCGCCGTGGGCACGCTGTCGCGCACCGGCGCCTTCGCTGCGTGGGTGAATTCCTCGTCCAGGTCCTCCGGTGCGCCGGTGGGGTGGTTCAGCCAGGCCTGCCAGGCCGCGCGAATGTCGTGGCCGGGGACGGACTGGGTGCGCAGTGCGCCGAAGCGGTCTTCGAATTCGGCGTCGCGGCCGGCGAGGAATTCGTCGTGGATCCGCTGGACGTGCTGCTCGGTCAGCACGGCTTCCGGGTTCGCCGCCTTCCAGCGGGTGAGGCGCTCGGCGAAGTCGCGCTCGGCGGTGTTGAGCGCACCGGCGAGGGCTTCGTGATAGGTCAGCTGGATCGCGCCCCGCTCCCGGTCACCGTCATCGGGCCGGGAGTCGCGCTGTTCCGGCGCGGCCGGACGTCCGGTGGGCTGCGCGGCCGGCGCCGGCCGGTCGGGCGGCCGGGTCCGGCCCTGCTCGTCGGGGGCACGGGTGCCGGGGGCGGGACCGGCGGGGGGCGCGTTGGGCCGGGACGTGGTGGTGTCGACGGTGGGGTGCCCTGAGTTGGGCTGCAGCGGCATGACCAGATCGCGCAGGTCCTGTTCGGCCGCGGCCAGCGCCCTGGCGTCCCCGGTCTCGACCGCGTCGGTGTACTTGATGACCGCCAGCTGCACGTCCGGGTTTTCGGAAAGCCGGTAGATCTGGTCCTCCGGCGAGGAGTAGTAGACGACCTCACCGCCGCCACCGCTGCGGCCGGCCCGGTTTTCGGCCTGCACGTCGATGTCGGCCGAGATCTCGGAGTGCGCGGTGATCCGCACGAACAGGTCCCCGCGTTCTTTGGCTTCCTTGGTGGTGCCGATGTCGACCCCGCGCGCGCCCTGCATGTTGATCACCAGGACTCTGCCCGGCGCCCCGGCCGCGTCGATGATCCGCTTGAACTCCTGGTCGACGTTCTTGCCTTGCCGGACCTGCCATTTCGCGTCGATCGCCTCGTGCGGGACGCCCATCTCCTCCAGCATGTCCGACAGCACGCGCACTTCGTCGTTGGCGGTGGCCAGGATCAGTTGCGGCTGCTGCGAACCACCGGGGGACTGCATGGCCCGCACGTCCTGGGCGATCTTGGCCAGTTTCGCGTCCCGGTCGGCCGCCACCACGTCGGCGGACTTCTTCAGCCGGGATTCGTAGTAGCGCGGCATGTCCTCCACTGCCGCCGACATACCCTTTTCGGCGAACTTCGCGCCGTGGCCGTTCGCCGTCCCCGACGCCCCGGTCTTCTGCCCGTACTCCTTCATGGACAGCAGCTCGTGCGCGGTCACGCTCTTGCTGCTCGCCGAGTCGCTGCGGACCTGCAGGCCGTGCTTGAACTCGACCGCCTGCGCCAGTCCGCCGTTCCACCGGCTTTCCGAGCTGGTCTCCGGGTTGAACAGGACGTTGTGGGTGGTCTGGTCGATGATGTAGATCTTGCCTTCGTGCTCGACGTAGTGCACGTTCTCGCGGTATTCCCACTGCGCGGCGGCGGCCATGTTCACCCGCGTGACCTCCTCCTCGGTCAGCGGCCGGCCCAGCAGCAGTTCCACCTTCTCCCGGCCCGGTCCGGTCAGCCGGGCCGGACCGCCCGCCTGCCCCGGCCGGCGCCCGAAGTCCGGCTCCTGCAGCCAGCCACTGTCCATGCCGTCCCGCACCAGGTCGTGCGCCCAGCCGACCTGGGCGATCGCCTCCGGCGAAGCCGCGGACTGCACCCCCTCGCTCAGGATGTACTGCGAGTTCGAATAGACCAGTGCTTCGTCGATCTCGTCGATGCTCACCGAGAGCACCATCGGATCTTCCTTGCGCTGCTGTCCCGGCAATGTCTCGTGCCGCAGGTACGTGAATCCGACGTCCTCCGCCGTGCCCAGGTACACCGTCGGCCGGCCCGCCTGCGGAGCCGCCGGCGGCTTGTCCGGGTTCAGCCGGTGCACGTCCACGCCCAGCTCCCCCAGCAGATCCTGGTAATGCGTCAGCTCCCGGTCCGCCAGGTTCCCCCGGGTCGTGGTCACCTGCACACCGTCCACATCGGACCGCATCGCGTTGACGGCTGCGTGTGCGAAGAAGAGCCACGACTTCCCCTCCCCCGCCGCCATGTTGACCACTTGGCCCTTGCCGAACGCGTGCACCGCCGACACCTGCGTCCAGCGCAGCGCGATCCCCTTCTTCCGGCGGATCAGCTCGAACACCGCCGCGAAGGCGTCCGCTTCCGGCCCCCGCGAATACAGTTCCTTCAGCTTCGCGTCGCTCAGGGCGGTCAGCCGGCGTTCCGCCGGGACATCCAGGCCCGAACGCGCCGCGATGTCCCACAACGTCAGTGCCGCGTCGTGCGCCTTGTTCGCACTCGCGAGCCACCCCTCGTAGGCCACCGCGTCGGTCGCGTGCTCCACCCAGCCGCCGCCTTCTTCGGGTACGAACACCCGCGGCTTCGGCAGCCACTTGCCTTGCTCGTCCTTCAGCTGCCGGTACGCCACCACCTTTTCCCCGTCACCGTGGCGGTCGACCACCACCTCGCTCTCCGGCGGCAGATCCACCAGCGACGAGCCGTCCGCGCGAGCCAGCCGCTGCTGGGCGTCCGTCTTCCGCGCCCGGACATCTCCTGCCCGCGTCCGCGGCGGCGACCAAGCACCGTCCAGGCCGCGTTCGAAACTCACCCCGCTGTCCAGCACGACGTGCCGCAGTCCGCCCGCCGCGTCGAACACCGCACGCGCCCCCTGGGACACGGCAACCGGCTCGTCGCCGACCCGGTCCAGCACCCCGGGCCCCTCCGCCACGTACCACCCGTCCGCACCCCGCACCCACGACGTTCCCAGCCCCGCCCACCGTTGCGGCCACGCGACCTCACCCGACGGACCCGCCACGACCGCCGGGTGTTTCGCCTCCTCGTGCGGACGCGCCTCGGGCGCCTCGGCGGGCGTGTCGCGGATCGTCGTCTCGATCGCTGCGATGTCCGCATCACCCAGCCGACCGCCCGGCCCGCTTTCGGCTCGTCCGGACACCGGCTCCCGCGGCACCCCGTCGACCCCGACGAACTGCAGAAGCCGGCCCACGGCTGCGTCGGTGTCCCCCAGCCGCCACCTCAGCTGGCCGCTTCGCCCCTGTTCCTCGGCCACGTCGACCGGCACGCGCCGGGAGCCGTCCCGCTCCCAGCCCGGCCGCGGCGGTCCGTTGGGCGTCCCGGCGTCGAGTACGACGTGCAACTGGTCGCCGTTATGGAACCGGTGCCGCCCGTTGACGCGCTCATCCAGCGTCCGCTGCAGATCCTGCGCCCACGCCCGGCGCGTCTTCGCGTCGACCCGGCCGGAGGTCGACACCAGGTCCACCGGCACCGACAGTTCGCGCACCCACCGGCCCTCGGCCACCTCGGCTCGCCGGACGTCGAAGCGGGTTTGCGTGAGCCCACCAGGATCGAGCCGTTCGCCGCGGTGCCGCGTCGGCGGCACCGAATCGCGCACCGCGTTCCACTCCACGGCGGACACCGGGCCCGTCCCCGGCGCCGCCGGGCGGCCGTCGTGCGCGGGCCCGGGCTGGGCGTCCGGCCGGCTCAACGCCAGCTGAGCCGCCACCGCCGCCGCCTGCGCGTCGGCACCATCCCGGGAATCGGTACTTTCACCCGGCTTGGCCTGCGCGCGGCCGGCCTTGTCCGCGGCCCGGCTTTCCGCCGCGTGCGCCGGCTCGAGGTGCGCCCGGCCGTCGGCGCCGGGCGGCTTCCCGGCCGCCCCCACGGAAGAAGACGTGACCGGCGGCCCGTCGCCCCCACCCTTCGGCGGCGGTGCCGCGGGCGAGTCACCGGGCCGGCCCCCCTCGGTCCGGACAGGCTGCGCTCCGGCACCGTCACGCCCCCCGGCCGCGGGCGTCGCCGGGGAGCCCTCCCCGCGCAGGAATTGCTGCGCGGCCGACGCACCGGTCCCGGAAGTGTCGGCCCCCGGCCGGCCACCTGCGCTACCCCCATTGCCCTGCGAGGACGGCCCGGGCCGCACGACATCGTTCCCACCCGGCTGACCCACACCGGCCTCCGGACGCCCACCCTGGTTTGCGGCAGACGGCCCGGGCCGCAGGACATCATTCCCACCCGGCTGACCCACACCGGCCTCCGGACGCCCACCGCCCGGCGCCGACTGTCCCGGCCGCACGACATCATTCCCCCCGGGCTGCCCCGCACTCACCCCCATGGAGGGCGGTCCGCCCTCCGTGGACGTGACGGACTGGCCCGTCGCCGGCTTTACGTGCCCGGGCTCGGTCACGCTCGGCTGGGCCGGTCCACCCACGTGCGTGGACGGCTGCCCCGCCGTGCTGGTGACCGGCCGCGCCGCCGACTCCGGCGACTGCCCACCGGCGCCCGCGACCGGACGACCGTCGCCACCGGGCTGCGCAGAAGGCTGCCCGGACGAGTTCGAGGAGAGCCCACCTGTCCCCGGGTGCACCGCGCCCGCGGACGGCTGGGCATCGGCGGAGGTGAACAACTGCCCCAGCTGCGTCCCCCCGCTGGTGACCGGTTGCCGCGTCACGGCGGGCTGCCCACCGAGGGCCGCAGGAGCCGCCGGAGCCTGCGCACCAGCCGTTTCAGTACCCGGAACCTCCCCATGAGCCGCCCCAGCACCGGCCGCCTGCCCACCAAGCGCCCCAGGAGCCGCCGGAGCCTGCGCACCAGCCGTTTCAGTACCCGGAACCTCCCCATGAGCCGCCCCAGCACCGGCCGCCTGCCCACCAAGCGCCCCAGGAGCCGCCGGAGCCTGCGCACCAGCCGTTTCAGTACCCGGAACCTCCCCATGAGCCGCCCCAGCACCGGCCGCCTGCCCACCAAGCGCCCCAGGAGCCGCCGGAGCCTGCGCACCAGCCGTTTCAGTACCCGGAACCTCCCCATGAGCCGCCCCAGCACCGGCCGCCTGCCCGTTCGACGCCGAGGACACCGGGCTCTGCCCCTCGGTCGCGCCGGCCTTCCCGTTCGCCGTCTGGGACGCCGGGCGCTGGCCATCCACCGTCTCAGTGGTCTGCTGGGGGATGACCAGCCGCGGCTTCTCGGTGATCTTCTCCGCCGGCGCTTCCTCGTGACCGGGCGGCTTTTCGCTCGGCGACGCCGTCTCCTCATACCTCGGCCGCTTCTCCGAGCCGCCCGGAAACGACAGGTCGACGTTCCCAGGGTCGAGCTTCATCCAGCCCTCGCCGCCGGAGCGGTCAGGCAGGTGAGGACGGCCATGCCCCGACAACGCGCCCAGGATGCCGCCCCAGAACGCGTCCGGGTTGTGGAGCACCGCGTTCACGATCGGGTTGCTCACCGCGACCGAGACCGCCTGCCCCGCCGCGTAGCCGATATGCCCCAGCGCGAGCAGCCCGCCCGGGATCTTCTTGCCGAACTCGGCGGCCGCCGACTTCGCCCCGTACACCACGATCCGGGCTCCGGCGGACGCGAACCCCGACGCCGCACCTCCGATCGCGCCCCCGACGGCCGCCTGCCACACCGATGTCCCGTCGATGTGGTCGCGCTGGTGATTCTTGTGCTGTCCCAGCTGGGTGAAGTAGTCCGCCGACGACATCACCCCGGCGCCGATCGCCGAAGACACCCCGACCTCGATGGCCGTCTGCTGGACCCACGGCATGATCCGCAGGACCGCGCTCTTCAGCGCCTGCTTCACCGCTTCCCAGCTGGCCTTCTCGATCGCGAACGAAGCCAGCTTGCTGATCAGCTGCTGCATGATCATGCGCATCGTCAGCTGCGCCGCGGCCTCGACCGCCGGCGCCATCCACGCGAAGATCAGCGAAGCGAGCAGGGCGATCACCTGGGCCAGCGCGAACGTCCCCGCCACGATGATGAGGATCTGCGCCTTCTCCACGTTCGCCGCGGCGTTGCGCAGCATCGCCGACAGCTGATCGGCCGACGTCTGCAACTGCTCCAGGGACGGCGCCAGCGTCCCGGTCAGCCACTTCCCCATTTCCTCCGCGTACTCACCGTCCATCGCCCGGTCCAGATCACCGGCCCGCCCCCGCACGTCCGCCGCGAAGGCCGTCAGCACCGGAACCATGTCGGCCCACGCCTGCGACATCGCGCGCATACTGCGCACGTTGCCCTCCGGCCACTCCATCCCCAGCGTGACCTTGAGGAACTTCTGCAGATCGGCGGGCGGATGCACCGGCCCGTCCCCCGACTCGAACACCGCCCACCTCCCTCCGGAAAAATGTCACCTCACGACCGAACCCCGAGCACCGCGCTAATTGCCCTGTCCGTCGCCCTCCTGCTGCTGCATCGAATCGGCCAGCTGCTGGTCGAACAGTTTCGCGTTGTCTTCGTCCAACCCCTGGAACTGGGCGATCGCGGATTTGATCCCCTCGGTCGCGTCGCTCACGCTCGTGGGTACCTCCTTCAGCGCGTCCCGGGTCCCGTTCCCGTTGTCCACATAGCCCTCCGCGAACTTCTTCCCCGCCTTGTCCTCTCCCCAGCACCCGTCATACCGATCCAGCGCGATATTCAGCTGCGTCAGCGCCGCGCTCAAGTCGCCACCCTTCGCGCCCAATTTGTTGAGCATTTCCCGCATTCCCGCGGGGTCCAGCCGGAACTCGCCGGTCATCACGACCGCCCCCCGTCCCGGCGCTCCAGGCCGACGCTGCCCAGCATCGGCCCGATCAGGGATTCCAGCACCTGCTGCGGATCGACCTTGCCCGACGCCACCTCGCCGTAGTCGATGCCCGACGCACTGCCGGCGCCCATCACTTCCGACATCTTCGCCATGCACTCCGCCTTGCCCCGCTGCAAGGTCTCCACCACGACATTGGCCAGCTGTGCCGGTGCGAGCAGCCGGTACTTCGACTCGTTGAAGACCAGGTCGACCACTTCGCCCCGCCCGTCGAACGTCATCGACAGCGATTGGTCCTTCGCCCGGACCGTGGTCCGGCCCTCGCGCCACAATTCGCTCAGCTTGCCGATTTTCGCTCGCTCGCGCTCCAAAGTCGCGAGCGCCTCTTCGACGCCGGCGTCCCCGTCGAACACACCCTCCGGAAACATCACTGGCCACTCCTTCCGAATCCTTCGCCAGGCTCTCAAAGCTCGGCGTCCACCCCCAAGCGAATCGCGCCCGAGACAGTGTTTCGTCGAGGCATCCTGCCCCCGCGCACCTGGTTCCTAGCCGACCTCGCTCCGGCGGGTGACTTCGGCCACCCGGGCCGGCGTCCAGCGACGCGTGCGAGCGCCGCGAAAGAGCTTGTACAACAGCAATCCCAGCAAGGCGAGGACCGGCACGGAAAGCGCCGCACTCAGCGCGACGAGGGATCCGTTACCCGGCGCCGGTTTTCCAGGTGGAAGCGGCGCGGGTTCGGCGGTGACGACGGGCAGCGTCACACCGGACTCCGCCGGTAGCACGGTCGTCACTGCCGCCATCGCGTTCACGGTGCCCCAGCCGAATCCCGGATCCGGGAGTGTCGCCGCCGGGTGGTCGGCGGTCAGCTCGAGCCGGCGCTTGACCTGCTCGGCGGTCAACTCGGGGTGGTAGGCACGCACCAACGCGGCAACACCTGCCACGAACGGCGCCGCGTAGCTGGTGCCGCTGCCCAGCCAGTGCCCGGCGCCCCGCGGACCCACGCTCGTCACGCCCACGCCGGGAGCGACCAGGGACAGGAACTTGCCGGTCTGGGAGAAGTCCGCCTTCTTGCCGGTGCTGTCGACGGCACCGACGGCGATCACCGAGGGGTACGACGCCGGGTACGTGACCGGGTCGCCCTGCTGGGCGCTGTTCGCCGCGGACGCCACAACGAGGACGTCCCGGCCGGCGGCGTACCGGACGGCGTCGGCGAGATCCTGGTCGGGCGCATCAGTGCTGGCCGAGATATTGATCACGCGCGCACCGCCGTCGACCGCGGCCCGGATGCCGTTCGCCATCTCCACCGCAGTCAGTGCCGGCGGGGCACCGTCCTGGGTGACGGTGGCGCACCGGATCGGCAGGATCTTCGCCTCGGGCGCGATCCCGGAGAACCCGGTGCCCGGCCGCGGGCCCGCGGCGATGATCCCGGCGACGAACGTGCCGTGCCCGAAGCAGTCGTCGTCCGCGGGCTTCCCGCCCGGGCTGGCGACGTCCAGCCCGCGCTGCACCCGGCCGCCCGACAGCTGGGGGGTCTTGGCATCGACGCCGGTGTCGACCACGCCGACCGTCACCCCTGCTCCCTTGGTCAGCGGCCAGACGCGCTCGGGCGTGAGCTGCTGCTGCGCCCACGGGACACCGGTCTCCGTGCTGGTTGGCGGCTGCAGGCAGCCCTTCTGCTCGGTCGGCAACGGGGCCGGGGCCTGCTGGGCCGTCGCCACCCCCGCGAGCAGGGTGGTCCAGACCATTCCCGCGACCAGCAGACAGGCCGGTACCGCCGAGCGTCGTCGGTACCCCCGGCCAGGTTTCTCGCTCATCGCCCGATGTCCTTCCGACCGGCTGCTCACGAAGCCAGCGTGATGGTGTGGTTCGCCGAGGCCCGGGAAGCCGTTTCCTCGCGCCACTCGAGCAGGGAGGTAGTCATCCGGGCCAGCACCTCGGGCTCGTCGACGACCCGCAGGGTGCAGCGGCGCCTGCGATCCAGCGCTTGGTCGAGCTTGGCCAGCGCGGCGAGGTCGTGTTCGTCGAGCTCCCCGGTGGCCGACACTTGCTCACCCGGGTCGAGTTCACGGAACAGCGCCGCCGTTCTCGGCGTGGCGGTGCTGCCGTCCGCCGGGTCTTCGGCCGGATCGGTGGTCCGGACGGCCAGCGCCTTGAAGCGCGCGCCGGCGAAGAAGACCACCTCGCTCACCGCTTGGCCGATCCGCAGCTCCGAGGTCCGCCTGGCCGAAGCGGGCCAGATGAGGACGTCGAGGTCCGCGTCCGGCACAGTCACGTCGAGGTCCGTGCTCCCGACCAGGAAGCCCGGCTCGGTCAGGACAGCACCCGGTTGTACCGCGCTTTCCGGCGGCTGCCCGGTTCTGCTCTGCCGGAGCACCGCCCGCCGGTGGATGGGCAGCCGCCGCAGTCCCGAGACGAGACAGGGGACCTGCCCGTCGAGCTCGCCGCCGGTCCCGCTTCGCACGGCGGCATCCAGCTCGGCGGAGTTGCCCGCGCCGCGTCCCAGGTAGAGGCATACTGCCACGAAGTCCGCTTTGGCGCCGGCTTCCGCCTGGCGCATCGACGGCCAGGTCGCGAGCGCCGCGTTCACCGTGGCGAGCGCTTCGCTGTAGGCCTCGCCGGCCGCCGTGGTGAACCGGGCTTGCTCCGCGGCAGTGCTCGGCCGGTCCGTGACCACGAGCTCCCTGCCCGTGGAAATCGTGCGCTCGGCCACCGGTGAGGCATCGGCCTCGGGCGGCTCGGCGAGGGCGGGCACCTCCGGAATGGGCTCGGCACCGGGCGTGCGCGCGAGTTCGGTGCCGACCGGATCGGCAGCGGTTTCCGGGGTCGGCTCCGCCGGTCGCGCGGGTTTCGGTGGGCGTTCGCCCGCCACGCCCGCCGCGCTCGCCGGGGTGCCGGCACCGCGTTCGGCCGGTTCGTCCTGCGGAACGGACGGAATGGCGTCCGCCTGCGGCAGCGCCGGGGCGGGCCCCGGAACACCCGGCGCACCCGACACCGTCGGGACCGGAGGCCCGGAGACCAGGAGCGAAGGGGGCATCACCGGGCCACGGGCGATCTCCGCTGCCGGAGGCCGCTCTTCGCCCGCGGCCGGCGACCGCGGGCGTTCGTGGCCGGGTGTCGTCGGGGACTCGGGCCGGCGCACCGGCGCGGGCACCCCGGCCACCGGCGGCGCCGGCGGTTCGCCGAGCAGCTCGCGCGCCCGGTCGTCCAGCACCCCGGCCAGCCGCAGGCAAGCCGCGTCCCGGACCACGGGGTGGAGTTCCCCGAGGAGCGCCTCCGCCGCGGTGAGCAGTTCGGGCCCGACCGGCTCGCCCGCAGTTCCGAGGTGCACCGTCCAGCCGCCGGGGTCGAACGGCGCCCGGGCCACGGCGGGATCGGCCGCCCCGGTCCGCAGGGCCAGACCGGACGGCACGACATCGGCCACGACGTTCCGGAACCGGTAGCCGGTGCGGTCACGACGCTCCCAGCCCCGCGGCGGCGAAACCGCCTCGAGCACCTCCTGGGAGCCGTCCACGCGCTGCCGGATCAACGAGGCGAACGGCGGGAAGCAGGCTTTGCCGCTTCCCGCGGCAGGCACGGCCGCCACGACGACGTCCCGCGCGAGCACCCTCGCGAACTCGTACAGCCAGGAGTGCGTGCGGGCCCGCGAGGGCAGCACGACGAGCTGCGTCGGAACGCGCGGCAACCGGGCGACCGCCGCGGCGACCACGGCGGGCTCCGGCACCCGGCCGTCGGCGCCCACGACGATCCTCGCCACGCCCGGGTCGACCGGCACTGCGAAGGCGGCATCGCCGGGCGCCGCCGGCCGGTCGTCGACGCCCCGCACCAGCACGCCCGCCGGCACCGGCTCGATCGCCGCACCGCCCACGGCCACCGGCCCAGCGGGCATCGATGCCTCCCAGTGCGGCACCGGGTGCCGGCGCCCCGCCGGCGCGGACGCCGAGCCGGGACGGAAGTGCAGCCAGCCGTGGGCGGCGTAGAGCGCGGCCCCGGGATGCCCGGCGAAATCTCCGTCCGGGGCGAAGATCTCCACGCCGAGCGCGTCGGCCAGGGCCTGCGAGACCAGCGAGTCGGCTCCCAGACCCGGCAGGCCGATCCGCACGGAACTGATGTCACCGTCCGCCACGAGAGTCCGATGCAGCAACGAAGGCAGGAGCGTGACGAGCGAAGACTCTCCCGCCGCACCGGCGGACACCAGCACGAAAGCGTGCCCCGGCGCGGGCGCCGGCCAGCCGATCGCACTCCCAGGCGACTCAGCCTCGTCGTGCCGGCGAATCAGCAGGTGCGGGCCTCGTCGTTCGGCGACGAGGCCACCGGCCTGCTGGTGAACGGAGCTGTTCATCTTGCCTCCTGCCCCGGCAGTGCGTCCTCCTGGCGGAGGCGAACACCCGCGCACGGGCAACGTCGTCGTCTCAGGCACCGGTATCGAGGTCGTCGGCTGTCAGGAGCGTCAGATCGGCCGGGCTCGCCGACGGCGCCTCGGCGAGACGCGAAGCCTGCCGGTCGGTCATCCGCTCGAACACCCGCCGCGCGGTCCGGCCGTTGCCGAACGTGCCGTCCTTCGGGATCGCCTCGAAGTACTCCCGCAACGCTTCGGCCGCGTCGCCTTCGAGGTGGTAGTCGTGTTTCCCGCACTGCGACCGGACGATCGTGACGAGTTCGTCCGCGGTGTAGTTGGCGAATTCGATCGTCCGGCTGAACCGGGACTCCATGCCGGGGTTCGCCGAGAGGAACTCCTGCATCTCGGTGCTGTAGCCGGCGGCGATGACCACGACGTCCTCCCGATGGTCCTCCATCAGCTTGACCAGGGTGTCGATCGCCTCCCGGCCGAAGTCCGGTCCGCTGCCGCCTTGGCCGGAACTCAGCGTGTAGGCCTCGTCGATGAACAAGACGCCGCCGAGCGCGGTGGTGAACGCCTCCGTCGTCTTGATCGCGGTACCGCCGATGATCTGCGCGACCAGATCGGCTCGGGCCACCTCGACGAGGTGACCTTCGCGCAGTACCCCGAGCTGCGCGAGAACCTGGCCGTAGAGGCGCGCGACCGTGGTCTTGCCGGTGCCGGGCGCACCGGCGAACACCAGGTGACGAGCCATCGGCGGCGCCGACAGCCCGGCGTCCCGCCGTCGCTTGGCCATCTTGTTGAGGTTGATCAGCGAAGTCACTTCGCGCTTCACCCCGGCCAGTCCCACCAGTTTCTGCAGTTCCTCGAGCGGGTCATCGGCGGGCTTGGGGCGCTCGGCCGCCGCCGGCACGGGTTCCGCGGCCCCCGCGGACGCGGACGTCCCGTAGGCGTCCGGTTTGAAGTTCCCGCTGGTGATCAGGCCGAGCACCTCGATCGCCGTGCCCGGCCGGACCTGGCGCACGCCGCTGCCGTGGTTGTCCCGCACGGTGCAGGACGTCACCCGCACGGCTTCCTCCGTGTCGAGGACGATCCCGTCCGACTTACCGCTCGAGAACTCGGACTCGGTCGCGGTTCCCGACGCGCCTTCGACGAATCGGCAGCCCGCGCCCGCGCTGCTGTGCACGCGGCAGCGCAGGATCGACAGGGTGGCTCCGGGACCCGCGTGGACGCCGTCCCCGCCGGCGCCGTCGATCGCACTGTCGACCAGCGACAACGTGGCTTCGGAGACTTCCACCGCGGCGCCCGCGGTGTTCCGCACGCTGAAGCCGCTCGCCGACAGCCGCGAACCGCCCGTGACCCGCAGCCCCACGGCGCCGCCGTCGATTTCGACGTTCTCCATCGTGCCGCGGCCGCCGTCCTCGACCTCGATGCCCGCCCCGTCCGAGCCGAGCACTCGCAGCCTGCGGAAGAACGGATCGGCGGCGTCGGACACCCGCAGCCCGGCAGCGGTGCACCCGGAGACCAGGAGCTGATCGAACTCCGGCGCGGAACGTTCGGTCACGTTCACCCCGATCCCGGTCACCTCCGAAATCTCGCAGTCGGTGACGATGCCGCCCGAGCGCGCGGAAAAGTGCACGCCATGCAAACCGGCTCCGCGTACCCGGCATCCGCGCAAAACCGGTTTGCAGCCTTCGGCGACGAACACGCCCTCGGCTCCCACGCGCTCCGCGAGACAGTCTTCGAGCGCGACCTCGCCGCCGCTGGCGAGGTAGAACCCGATTCCCTCCACATCGGACGCCGTCAGCCGTTTCGCGGCGATCATCGCCTGCTGTTCCACCGCCACGGCGGGCTTGGCCGTGCCGGAGATCGTGGTGTCCTCGACGGTCAGGCGGCCACGGCCGTTCAGGCAGATGCCGTTGCCGGCCGCTTTGCCGACCGTGCAGGCGCGCATCAGCAGCGTGCCGTCGTCGGCGACGACGACCGCGGACGTCCCCATCTCGTCGAACCGGCAGGACTCGAGGACACCTCCGTGGGGTGAGGTGACCACGACACCCGCCCCCGTGTCGTTGCGCACCGCACAACCGCGCATCAGGATGGTGCCTTCCCCCGAGGCGAAGACCGTGGACCAGCCGGCGCCCTGCAAGGAGCATTCCGTGAGGCTGAGCTGTCCCTGCGCCACGAAGACCGCCGGGTTGTCGGCGTCCGTGGACACTGCCGAGATGCCGGACAGCGCGGCGGACGCGGCGGTCAGGGTCACCGCGACCCCGGTCTTGGCGAGGATCGTCACCGTCCCGGCGCCGTCTTCCGCGGTGATGGTCACCGGCTTGGAAACCGTCAGGTTCTCGGTGTAGCGCCCTGGTGCCACGACGATCAGGGCGCCCTCAGGTGCTCCGGCCACCGCGTCACCGATGCGCCGGTACCCGCGTCCCGGCGTCGGGGTGACCATGATGACGTTCTGGCTCACGCTGCGGCTCTCCTTTGTCGGTCACGCTCACCTGCGGTCGGTCCGAGCACCAGACGACCACTTGGGACTCAAGGAAATCTCTATCCACGCGATAGACGCACCACCGGCCCTGGAGCCCGCAAGCGGGAGCGGAATGGAGAACTTCGGGCAGGATCTCGGACGAACGTCCCCTCCCCGTCCCGTTTCCGCACCGGAGCGCGTCGATGATGGCGAAATGGCGGACATCCTCGGCGCCGTCCAGGCGGCGGACACACCATTGGTCTTGCTCACCGGGCTCCCCGGCACCGGGCGCACGACCGTGCTCGCCCAGCTCTGCGAGCGTTACGAAGCCGAAGGCAGGCACGTTTCGGCGTTGCGGTTCACTCCGGCCGGGGACGTCGTTCCCACCCGGTTCACCCTCGTGCCGGAGGGCAGGCGTGACGGCGCGGCCGCCGGGCTGCGGGGGCCGGTCCGCGGCGAACCCGCGTGGGCGACGATCGGCCCGGTCGCCGGCGCCGCCGACGAGCCGGCGGTGGCGGTGCGGGCGGCTCACGCCGCGGCCGCGGCCCTGCGGCGCGCCGGCGACGGCACGGTCCTGTTGCTCGACGACCTGCACTGGATCGACCGGGATTCCCTCGCGGTGCTGGAAGCGCTGATCCGGATGTCCGACGGTCGGCGGCTGACGTGTGTCGGCACGCTGCGGGTCCCGGCCAACGGGGTCGCCGCCCGGTACGGTCCCGAGGTGCTCGCCCGGCTCCGCAAGGAGAACCTGGTGCACACGCTGCGCCTGCGGCCGCTGACCAAGCAGCAGCTGGCGGGCCGGCTGAGGGCGACGCTCCAGGCCGCTCCCGAACCCGCGCTCGTCGACCACCTGCACGCGCTGAGCCGCGGCGTGCCGGTCGCGGTGGGCGAAGCGACGGAGGCCCTGCGCCGGCGCGGCGCCATCCGGGTTTTGGACCGGTCCGCGTACCTCGCTCCCGGAACAGCCGCAGCGGAGCCGCCCCCACCCGGCGAGTGCGTCAAGGCGGTCCGGGATCTGGGTCCGGCGGCGTGGGAAGCGGCGAAAGCGATGGCGTTGCTGTTTCCGCTCGGTGCGGCCGCGGCCGGTCCGGCCGCCGAGGTGCTCGGCATCACCGGGCAAGAGGTACTGGAGCGCTGGGAAGCCTTGCGCGCGGCAGGCGTGCTCCACCGCGGGCGCGGCGGTGCGACGTGGCGCTTCACCGTCCCCTTCCTCGCCACCGCGCTGGCCGAGTCCTGCGGGCCCTACGAGCGCCGGACGCTGGCGGCGGCCGCCGTCGGTGCCCTGTGGTCGAACGCCGCGGTGTGCCCCGACCCGGACCACCGGACGAACCTCGTGGCCGACGCCGGCCGGCTGGTCGATCCGACGCGGGCAGCGAACGAGCTGCTCGGCCGCGCCACCGAAGCCAGGGAGACCGACCCCGAATCAGCTGTCCGGTGGCTCGACGCCGCGGCCGGACTCGGCCGCGACCGGGCGCAAGTGCTCCTGATGCTCGCCGCCGCCCATCACCACCGCGGGGACTACGAGCGAAGCCTGCACACCGCACGGCTGGTCTTGAGCGAGTTCGGGGACCGGTTGGGCCCGGATGCCGTCCTCGAGGCCCAGTCGCTGCTCGTCCGCGGCCTCGCCGGCCTCGGTGACACTGCTTCGTTGCGCGACATCGCGGACGGGAAGCGGCGGCTGCCCGGCGATCCCGGCTCCCCGACGGTGCTGCGCGCTCTCGCCTGCGGGCTGCTCGACCGCTGGGCGGAAGCCGAGCGGTGGGCGGACGCCGGCGACCCGGCGGTCCACGACGGACAGTCGCAGGCCGTGCTCGCGCGTCTCGTCAAGGCGCTCGGCGTCCTGTGGCAGGGCCGGCCCGAGTTCTTCGAGCACAGCCTCCTCGACCGGGCACAGTGGCCGCTGCGCGAGGTCCCGCGCCACCACGTCGAGCAGGTCAACACGCATCTGACCGGCTTGCTTGTGAACGGGGAACTCGGCCGCGCCGAGGAGCTGCTGGAAGAAGAAGGCCTGTCGTGGGACAGCGCCGGACCCGCCAACCGGACGATGGCCGCGGTCCTGCGCGGCGACTTCTGGTTCGCGACCGGACTGGCCTGCCGGAGCGTGGCGTGCCGAGCGGCTCCCGGCTTCGCTCCCGCGACGACCGGGATGTTCCACGCGACGGTCTCCGCGCTGGTTGCCCAGGGACGCCTCACGACCGCGCGGGAAGTGGTGACCGCGGCCCGGGAGACCACCCCGGCGCTCGCTCACCTGCTGGACTTCACCGAGGCATGGGTCGACCGCGCCCTGGGCGACGACCGGCGGGCGGCCGACCGGCTCGGCGCCGCCCTGGACGCGGCCGGCGAACGCGGCTTGGTGGTCGGCTGCGATGTCGCCTACGCGGAACTGACGGATCTGGCTCTCGCTCTGGACGACCGGGAGACGGCGGAAAACTGTCTGGCGGCCGCCGAGCGATTGGCCGGGACCTTGGCAACGGGCCGCGCCGCACTGCTCGCGCAGTTGATCCGCGCGGTGGTCGCGCGGGACCCGGCCGCGGCTGCCGCGTGCCTGCGGTCGGCTCGGGAACGCGACCAGCCGTTCGAGCTTTCGCGCACCATCGTGCGCCTGGTGCGGCACGGGATGGCGGAGCCTGTCCTGCTCGGCCAGGCCTACGAGCTGATGGGCCGGATCGGCGCCCTCCTCCACCGAGCGCATGCCAGGACCCTGATGCGAGAACACGGCGTTGTCGTCCCCGGCCGCCGGAACACAGTGGAAGAGAACGAGCGGCTGCTGGCGACGCTGGCGGCCGAAGGCCTGAGCAACAAGCAGATCGCCGCGGCGCTGAACACGAGCGAAAAGAGCGTCGAAGGGCGGCTGAGCCGGCTGTTCACCCGGAGCGGGTACCGCTCCCGCATCGAACTGTCCGCGGCGATCGTGAACGGCGAGCTGAGTCTCTGAAGTGCCGTTCAGGCTTCGCCGGCGTCGTTCGCCACCGCGCGGATCGTCTCCGCCAGCACCCGCATCGACGCCGGCGAGCCGGGGTTCAGCAGCACGTCCACGCCCTGCGGGGGCAACGCCTCGGCCAATTCCTCGACGGTGACGTTCAGCCAGTGGACCTCCTCGCCGACACCGGCGCGGTGGCCGTAGGCGGTGGTCACCTGAACCGACGGCACGCCGTCCGGCGCGGGCCGGACCACCGCGGTCCCGTCCTTCTCCGTGGCGATCCCGAGGACGGTGTCACGCAGCACAATGGACAATTGGTCCGCGATGTCCTTGCCGTCGGCGAGCGCGCGCAACACCGCGTCCACGGGATCGAGCGGGGAGTCCGGCGCACTGGGCCGGTAGGCCGGGTTGGGGTGGAACCGGCTCGGCTTGCCCGCTTCGTCGGCGAGCCACGCGCCCAGGATGGCATGCGCCGGAACGTCCGGCTGATCGTCGCCCGGGACGAACGCCGGATCGAGCAGGAGCAGCAACCGGTTTCCGGCGGCTTCGCCGGCCTCGGGCACTCCGATCACCGTCACTCCTCACCGGTCAGGGCGTCGACGACGCCGGGCAGCCGGCCGAGCCTGCCCGCCTGAGCGGCTGGCACCGGGTCGACGGCCCTGGTCCCCCGGTCGGCGAACGTCTGCAGGGCAGCCCGGACGAGGTCGTCACGGTCGGCGGCCTCCCCGTTCTCGCCGGCTTCGGCAGCCGTCAGCTCGCGGAGCAGGATCCGGCCCCGCCGCACGTCGTCGGGCTCCCTGGCCTCGAGAACCTTGAAGGCGGTTCCGGGCGGGAAGACCACCCGGTCGGCGACGCCGCCCTCCGCCGGCTCGATGGAGGTCGTCAGCCGCCCGGTGAGCGACCAGACGATCAGGTCGGTCGAACCGCTTTCGACCGGACCGAGCACCGTACGCGCGTGGAAGAAGCCCCACTCACGCAGCACCGTCCCGGTCTCGAGCAGTTCCCACAAGCCCGGACCGGGTGCGAGCACCGTTGCCGTGGCTTTGCGGTGCGGAGGCAGCTTCTGCAGACCGCCGGCCACGCACCGGCCGAAGTCGACATGGGGACCCGCGGTCCCGGTGCGCAGGCCGGCGTCGACGTCCGGATCCTCCCCGGCCAGATAGAGGCCGGCGGCCACGGCCGCCGTGAGACCGCTCTCGGGCACCGGCCGGTGCGGGGAGAACCGGCGCATGACAGCACCGACCCGGTCCGACAGGGCGTCGAAGGCCGTCTCCCGCCCGGTGCGGACCATGGCCGGTTCGGCGGTGAACCCGGCGGGTGCGGGCCAGACCCGCAGCTGCGGGTCCGGCGCCTGTTGCCGCCCCGGCCGCTCGTCCGCCGCCTCGGCTCGCGCGGCTCTCGGGGCCGCTCCGCTCCCCCGACGGCGTGGCTTCACGGCCGGATGGCGGATCTTCGTGGTGACGCGCACCGCGTCGTCTTCCAGGGTGATGTCCTCCTGGGGCTCCAAGCGCGCGGAGAGGCCGGACCTCGCCTGGTCCGCCGCGGGCGCGGCCACCGACACCGGTGCCCGCTGCAAGAGCCGGGACAGCCGGGGAAGCGGCGTCAGGGGCATCGTGAGGTCGGCCCCGGAGCCGAAGGGCGTCCGCGGCGGTTCGGCCGGTGCGGTGACCGGCACCGGCTTGGCCACGGCGCGAACCTTGTCGTCGAGCTGATCGAGCACCCCTGCCATGAGCCGGTCGTCCGCCGGATCGTGGAACACGAGAAGTGCCGTCGGCTCGGGCGGGGTGGTCCTGATCGCGGTCGCGTGAGCGGGTACGTCTGCAGCTCGTAGCCACAGACCGGCCTGCACTACCTCGACAACCGCTCCCGAGGCGTGCCGGTAGACCCCGGGTTCACTCTCCGTCAGGCCCCCACCGGGCGGCTGGGAGCGCCGGACCCGTGGTGCGGGAGGTTCGGCTCCGGCTGCCGGGTCCCGCCGAGGGCGGAAGGCGAGCTGCTCGGCGAACATGCGGACGCCGTGCGATCCGTCCTGGCGCAGCGCGAACACCATCGGCGCGTCCGGTCTTCCGGCCGGGAACCCGCCGTGGCACACGACTTCTTCGCCGAGGGCATCCGCCAATGCTTGCCCGGGCGAGACCTTGCCCGCGTTCAGGAACTCGCCGAAGCAGAAGAACCGGACCTTCGCCCGGGTACCGGGTGGGAGAGAAACCCACCACCGCGCGACATCCGCCAGCGACAGGGGTGGCACGCCGTGGGCTCCGAGCACGACCGTCAGCTCTCGGGGCGAGACGCTGAGCCAGCGCGTCAGCTTCGCGCGGCCGGCTTCCAGCCAGGAGTCGGAACCGTCGGAGCGGATCCAGAGCCCGGCCGGCAACGGTTCGGCGGTCGCAGACCGCCCCACTCGATGCGGGCTCGAGTTGGCCGGCTCCTCCCACTCCGGGACCGGGAAGCGCCGCCCACGCCAGTTCGGTGCCTGGCCAGGCACACACACGGCCCATCCCTTGCTCCCGGCGGGGGGCAGGAAGACCAGGCCGCTCGAGCCGGCCGGCATCACGCCATCTGGGTAGCACACGGGACGACTGATCCGATCGGCGAGCCACTGCGCGGCCGGGAGCGTGATTTCACCGGCCGACTCGGCGGGGAACAGCCGGAGCGCTCGCTCGTCTTCCGCGACGGCGGCCGCGACGGCTTCCCAGCCTCGCAGCGACGAGCCGGCGGCCGGGAAGTCCACGACGACGAGGACGCAGTCCGGCTCACCCTGCAACGACGACGCCAACTGGCCGGCTTGCGCCGTCATCCCGTCGGGTCCGTGGACGACCAGTGCCTCGCCGACCCTTCGGCAGGACTCACTCGCTTTGCGCCTGCCGAGGCGCGGCATCTTGAGGAGCGACATCGATTTCGCCTTCCGATATCGGCGGAGGACCAACGGGGATCCGGATCGACCTCCGGCGGAGCACTGCCCGTCCGGAGTTCCACTGTGACGCGCCGGTGTGGCGGCCGGACCGCGGAACGCCCGCGCACGGGGTTTCCGGCGGAGATCCCTCACGAACGACGCCGGTCAAGGTTTTCCGGTGAGCACCTGTGCGATCGACGAGTCGATCTCCAGCCACGCCGGCTCGTGCCCGAAGGGCACCAGACCGGCGCTGCAGTCGAGGAACTCGCTCAGCTGCCGCCCGGCCGGCGCTGAAGTCCGCGTGCCCGGCGGGTGATTCCAGGTGGAGCAGGACGAGATCGGGTTCGAGCGCCGACGGACGGACGCGGACGTCGGCTTCACCCGCGGGAGCGGTCGCGCCGTCGCGAAGCAGCTCCCGGGAGAAAGTCCAATCGATCCACTCGGTACCGCCGTGGCAGAAGGAAAGGGTGACGGCGAAGGGATCGGTCGTGTCGTAACGAAGGTCGACGTCCACCGGAACCGCCCGCCATTCGGAGGAAAGCAGGGTGAAGACCGTGGTGTGCTGGTGAACGGCGTGAGCGCGTCGAGGCCCGCCACCCGCCCGCTCTCGCGAGAACTCATTCATGCCGCCGGTCTCCGGACTGGGGCTTCATTCCACCTCGACTCGCCGGCCCGGAGCGCAGAAGCGGAGTTCACGGGAAAACCGCGATCAGCAGCGGGATCTCGCGCAGATCCTCGATCGTGCAGTGCAGCCCGGCGAGTGCGCAGACGGCCCGCATGCAGATCTGGGGGTCGGGTTCGCCGGGGTCGAGTTCGCCGTCATCGAAGGTGCCGGCGGATTCGAAGGCCGCGCGCAGCTCGGCGGGCAGGCCGGGAAGGTCTGCTTCGAGATCGAGGTCGTCGACGGTGATCCAGGCAACTGTCTCGCCGTCGGCGGCGTAGGTCAGGCCGGCATCGGCGTTGATGGTGTACCGGCCCGTCGCCGCGATCCGCCCGCCGACGGACAACAGCGGCCCACGATCGGCCGTGATCGCGGAGTCGTCGTAGACGAACGTCCAGGATCCGATCCGGCCGGCCGTGAGCGTCGCGGCACCACCCGCGTCGGCACCGAGGGAAGCGGCCGGCAGGGAAGTCAGCTCATCCGGCCGGGCGGCGGGCAGCGCCCCCGGCCGGATCCCCGCCGCCTTCGCGCCCAGCCGTTCGAGCGCGGTCGCCGGTTCGAGGTCCCGGACGACGTGCACGGCGTGGTGCGGGCCGGAACAGGCCAGCGCACTGATCCAGCTGGGTTCGCCGTCCTCGTCGAGGACATCCGGCGGGAAACCGGGCGTCGGCATGACAACCTCTCTCATGATTCCTTCTCGTCCACGCGAACTTCGCGCAGCCGCAACCGCTGCATCGCCGTCAGACCCGGGCTACGCGCCGATCGCGTCGTGGTGGCGGCCCAGGCCCGACGTCGCCAAGCCATATCTGGTCCGGCAGCCCGCCTTCACGAAGAGCCGGGAGAGGTGCTTCTCGACCGTCTTCTCGCTCATCCGGATCACCCGGGCGATCTGCCGATTGGTCTGTCCTGTCCGGATGAGCTCGAGGATTTCGTGTTCGGTGGCGGACAGCACGTCGGACTCCGGCCGCCCGACCGCCACCCGGACGCCGGAGTTCACGACTTCCCGGGCGTTCCCGGCCGGCCGGGCGGCACAACCGGGACGGGTGTGCTCGGCCGCCTCCCGCAACCAACCCCGCGGCGACTCGGACAACCGGGCGGCCGACTCGCCGAGCAGGACGAGCTCGTGGCCGCCGCGCCTGCGGACCAGCCGTTCGGCCGTGTGGATCTGCGTCTCGTCGCCGCCGGCCAGGCCGCGCACCAGGGCGAGCACCCCGAACGAACGCGGGGAATTCCGGACCTCGTGGTAGGTCTCGGCCACGTCGACGACGGTGCGGCGCCCGCCGGTGTCCTCGATGCGGCCGGCGAGCCAGGCCAGCCGGCACAGCAGCCGCGAAGCACCGATTTCGTCGCGCGAGAACGGGTGGGCGAGGAAAGCGCGCCGGCCGGCTTCGAACGCCTCTTCGTCTTCTCTCGCGTGGTGGTGCAAGCCGGCTTCCACCCAGGCCCTCAGGAGCGGGAAGTACCCGGCTTCCGGCACCGTTGCCAGCCAGCCGGCCGCCCGCTGCCCGTCGCCCTGCCAGCCACACATTTCCGCCGCGAGCAAGCGGGCGTGCTCGCGGACGAGCCCGTCCACGGTGTCCAGGGCCTCCAGCTCCGCCACCGCGGCGAGTGCTTCGGCCCAGCGTCCCTCGGCGTACCCGGTACGGGCCCGGTGGTACGCCGACAGCGGCCCGGACGCAGGTACCCGGTAGTCCCCGCCCAGTACCACCCCGAGCACCGGAGCGAGGTCCCGCACGGCACAGGCGTCGGCGAGCAGGGTGCCGGACCGCCGTCCGCGCCAGGTACGCGGGCCCGGCTCGGGCGCGACGAAGCCGTCTTGCTGCCACACCGGGACGAAGCAGGCACTGACGTCGGCCGGCTCGACCCGGTCGCCGGCGAACCAGCGATCAGCCAGGTCCAGCAGCACGCGGGCCGCGTCGCCTCGGCCCAGTTCTTCGCGGACATCGCCCGGCACCGGGCGGCCGAGGTGGACGGCCGCCAGAACGGCTCCGGCGGCGAGTTCCGTCATGGTCGCGCCCTCCACGTCGTCCGACGCTTCGGCCACGAAGGCGGCCATGGCCGGGTAGTCGGCGACGCGGACCAGGTGGCGGACCATCTCGGTCTGCCGGGCGGCGCGGTCGGCCCCCGGCCCGGCGTGCCACCACGCGGCGTACAGGTGGCGAGCCCGCGCGGGCGAATCGGCGGCGAGCACGCACTCGGCGTCCCGGAGCACGCGGGCGAACTCCGCCCGGCGAGGCAGTTCCCGTCCGGCCGAGGCAACGTGTCTGGCCAAGGTGTCCCCATGAGACCCGCGCGCGTCGCCGTCTTCCAGGAGGCGCTCGGCGATCCCGCGGTGCAGCCTCGCCCGTGCCTGATCCCCGGCCTCCTGGGCCACCGCGGCGCCGATCCCGGGTACTCGGCACCGGAGCGTCCCGGCCGGCCCGCACTCGAGGACGCCGTCCCGGACCAGCGCGTCGACCGCTCGGCCGGCGGCCTCAGCACGGTGCCCACCACCGGCCACGAACGGAACGTCGTCGACGGACAAGCCGTCCGGCCCTGAGGCGAGGAGCACGACCTGCTTGCCGACGTCCCCGAACCTGGCGAGTTCCGCCAGCGCGGGGTGCCCGGCCGGCAGGGCGACGGGCAGCTCCGGATCACGCAGGCGGGCGAGACCGTCCGCCGTCTCGAGCCTGCCGCGGTCGCGCAGGTCGATCACCGTCGCGATCACCGCACCCGGGTTGCCCCACCACGGGCCAAGGGATTCCCGGACGGATTGCTCGGCAGCCGGCGTGACCGGCACCTTCGCCACCCGCCGGAGGAGGTCCGCGGTCTTGTCCGGGGGCAGGGGGCCGAGCTCGATCGTCCGCGGGAACGCGCCGCCGAGTGAGTCCACTGTGTCCGCCGGCGGCAGGCGGCACGAGGCGATCACAGCGTGCCCGGCCCGGTGCATCGGCGCCGCTGCCAGCACCGGCTCGGGGAGCCGGTCGAGATCGTCGAGCAGGACCGTCACCGGAGCGGTCGTGCTCAGCCGGGTGAACAGCGTGCTCATCGTGTGCAGCAAGCAGAACCTCGCCCACGGGTCGGCGTAGCCTTCCTCGGTGCACGTTCGGCTCACGTCGTCGAGGGAATCCGGCAGCCGGGGGTCGGCGTCGAAGAGTTCGTACTGCTCGCGCACCGCCCTGAGCACGGCCCGGAAGCCGAACAGATCCCACGCCGGCCCGTCCGCGGGAAACGGCACATCGAGAACCGGTGCCGCCCGGCCGGCCAGGACACGGCGCGCCTCGCGCAGCAGAGCAGTCTTCCCGCTGCCGGGAAGGCCGCGGACCAGAGTCGAGCCGACGGCCTCCTCCTCGACGAGGGCGTCGAGTTCCGTTCGCCGCCCCACGAGCCCACCACGCTGACGCGCCATCACCCGTCCTTCCAATCTCGACCTGCCGGGCCTCACCCGGGCCGACCGCTCCTCCCGCGGTTCTCACCGAGATCACCAGAGACGACTCAACGAATCCTCTATCCGCCCGCCGGCGCACTCCAGGAGGGCATTTTCACTGGACAGGGATACCGATATCCGGTGTTTTCACTTTGCCGGCGTCGGCAATCGATACAATGGACGGGTGATCCCCGAGCCGGATGAAGACGAAAAGCGTCCACGCGGAGAGCTATTCCGCGTGGAGGCAACACCGATCTACGACGAGTTGGTCGCCACCGTCGCCGGGTCCGAGCAGGAAAATCCGGGCGCGAACGTCAGATGACGCCGGCCTGCATGGCGTACGCCACCGCGTGCGGACGATTGCGCAGGTTGAGCCTGCTGGTCATCTCGTAGATCACGTTCTTGACCGTGCGCTCGGAATAGCACAGCTCGCCCGCTATCTCACTGGTGTCCAGCCCCTCCGCCATGAGCCTGAGCACGTCGACCTCGCGCGCGGTCAGCCCCGCGGCACCCAGCCCGCGAGGAGTGAGCACGTCGTGCTGCAGCCGCCGGATGCCGTCGAGCAGCCGGCCCAGTAGGTCCGGCGGCAGGAGGCCGCGGCCCGAAGCGGCGGCGACCACGGCTTCGACCAGGCCGTCGCCCGAGGTCCGGCTCCGTGGGAGCACCACGACGACCCCGCACTCGACCGCGCTGAGCACGTCGCTGTCCCTGAGGTCGTCGATCAGCAGCACCTTGGGCACCGCCGCGCAGTGCTCGGCCCTGAGGTCGGCGGCGACCTGCGGTGTCAACCGGTCCGCCTGCACCACCTGCACGTCCCGCTCGGTCACCGTGCCGGGGTCGACGACCTCGAGCCGCCGGCTGGTCCGCAGAAAGCTGGCCAGCCCGACCTCGGTGATCGAATCGGCGGCCTGGACACCCACTCGCACCGGTTCCATCTCGGTCCTCCACCATCGGCGACGGCCCGGGCGAGCCGTCGGTCGGAACAAACCCGGCTTCTTGCCGAAGCCGTCTTTTCAGATCACGCCGGCGCGCATCGCATAGGCGACCGCGTGGGACCGTGAATTGAGCCGCAGCCGGGCCATGAGACCGTAGAGGACGTTCTTGACCGTGCCCTCGGAGTAAGTGAGCCGGTTCGCGATTTCGTCGGTCTGGTAGCCCTCCGCGATCAGCTGCAGCACGTCTCGCTCGCGCGTCTCGATTCCGGAAAGGGTCAAACCCGCCGGCGCCAGCACCTGCGAACGCAACTGGCTTATCTGGTCCAGGAGGATGCCCTGCAATCGATACGGCAGGAGCGCGGCACCCCGGCCGACCGCTCCGACCGCGGAGGCCAGGGTTCCATCTTTGAGTTCGTTGCGGGCCAGCAATGCCGCCACCCCGCATTCGACAGCCAGCAGGAGGTCCTCGGACTTGAACCGGTCCGCCACGAGCACGGCGCGAGGGCTGTCTGCCGAACCGCCGTCCTGCAACCGCCTGAGCAGGGCGAACGTACTCGTTCCGACAACTCCGTCCACGACGACGACGAGAACGTCCGGGCGGCAGCCCGGGTCGTCCGGTACGACGCGGAACTGCTCACGCCCGCTCAGCATTGCCTTGACCCCGGCCTCGCTGATCTCGTCGGCCGCGTGCACCAGCACCTTCACGACATCCACGCCACCGCTCCCTCCGCACTGTCTCGAACCCGGTACCGAGCGTGGCGCGTGCTGCTTCATAAACCCTCTATTGCCGATCCCGGCCTCGCCCGGCCACCTCGCCTGCCACAGTTCGCGCAGCTCAGGAACACGGGAGCACCGACCGAGCCACACCGTCCGCACTGTCGTGAATCGATCGGTACAATTCAACCGTCGGCAAAGGCGCCACCCGGCGGCAGCCGCCGTACAGCGTCTCCCCGGAGCGCGGCCGCGCCACGGCGGCTCGCCCTCAGGCGTCGTCGCGGACGGTGATCCAGTTGCCGGGCGCCGAGGGAATCGCGATATCCGAGAGATCCCGGCCGTGCGGCCCCAAGATGCTCGCCACCTGGTTCTTCCACTCACTCTGGTCGCGAGCCACGTCCTCTTCCTGGACCTTGGCGAAGCGGATGATTCCCTCGGTGTCGATCAGGAACGTACCCCGACGGGCGACGCCGGCCGCGTCGTCGAACGACCCGTAGGTCGTCGCCACCTCACCGTGCGGCCAGAAATCGGACAGCAGCGGGAACGGATAGCCCTGCACGTCTGCCCACGCCTTGAGGCAGAACGGGGAGTCCACCGATACCCCGATCACCTGGACATCGTAATTGTGGTAGATCTCGACTTCATCGCGCAACTGGCACAGCTCACCCCGGCAAATCGGCGTGAAAGCGCGCGGATAGTACACAAGCAGGACGTTCTTGTCTCCCACGAAGGAGGACAAGGTGATTGGCTCAAGCTGATTACTGTCGAGCGTGAAATCCGGAGCTCGAGAACCGATCTTGACACTCACCAGCGTTTCCTTTCCGTATACACCCTAGAGCTCACTTCGCCGCACGGGCGGCCACCGACTTGCGGACGGCATCAATGTCGATCTCGCGCGCCTGCCGGATCACATCGTTGAGCGCGTTCTCACTAAGGGAGCCCTCGTGCGTGAAAATCAAGGCACCACCGCGCATCACTGCAATGGTCGGGATCGACTTCACGTTGAACGCCGCACCCAGCTCCGGCTGAGAGTCGGTGTCGAGCGATGCGAAGACGACGTCGTCGTCGTGACTTTCCGCCGTCGCGCGGAAGACAGCCTTGAACGCCTTGCACGGACTGCACCAGTCCGCCGAAAGATGGATCACGATCACATCTTCGGACTTCGTGATCTCATTGAACTTGGCCACGTCAAGAGCGACGATACCGGACACCTCGTCAGCCATCACCCATCAACCATCCTGTTTCTCGGCAACCCAGGGACTTTCTTCGCCACCCCGACTTCTAGGTCATCGAGGGTTCGGCGACCTGTTCGACCCGCCTCATGACGTGCTCGATGAGGCCCAGCACGGTCTCCTTGACTTCTTCCCGCTCCCGCGCGTCACAACGGAAGACCGGGACCGACGGATCGAGCGCCATGGCCCGGCGGACGTGTTCGAGCGGGTGGTGGAGGATCCCGTCGAACGTGTTCACTCCGATGACGTAAGGAATGTTGCGGTTTTCGAAGAAGTCGACCGACGAGAAGGAGTCGGCGAGCCGCCGGGTGTCAGCCAGGACAACGGCACCGATCGAGCCGCGCACCAAGCTGTCCCACATGAACCAGAAGCGCTCCTGTCCCGGGGTTCCGAAAATGTACAGCAGCAGTTCGTCGTCGAGGGCGACCCGGCCGAAGTCCATCGCCACCGTGGTCGACCCTTTGTACGGGAGGCGTTCGGTGTCGTCCAGCTTCCCGCTCGCGACGGTCATCATCGCTTCGGTGGTCAGCGGCTTGATATCGGAAATCGAACCGACGAACGTCGACTTTCCCACACCAAACCCTCCGGCCACGACGATCTTCGAAGTAATCACGGACTTCTCCGAAGAGTCAGCGGCCGCACCGACCCTGTGGTTTATCATCTGAGTTCCTTTCCGATGCAGGAAACTAGTTCGCCGGGGTGCCGGAGGCGGCTGCGGTTTCCTCTTCCTTCGCCCGGAGCTCCGGGGTCAGCATGTGCCCGAACCGGTCGACGAGCAACGCCATTTCGTACGCGATCTGGCCGATGTCGTACCCCGGGTCGGCGAGGATCGACAGGCACGAACCGTCGCTGATCGACATCAGCAGCATCGTTCCCGCGTCCATCTCGACGATGGTCTCGTTGACGTTGCCGGCGTCGAAGCAGCGAGCCGCCCCTTCGGTCAGGCTCACCAGCCCGCACGCGACCGCCGCCAGCTGGTCGGCCGGATCCTGCGGCAGCGTGCTCGACGCCGCGATGAGCAGACCGTCGGAGGACACGGCGACACCGTGTGCGACCCCGGGCACGCGGTCCACGAAATCGTTGATGAGCCACGCGTACTCGTTCATGGAATCGTCTTTTTCAACCATCACAACACATCTCCATTCACAGGGTTACTTTTGCCCGACCTCGAGAACAGTCCATCCGCCGGTGTGCCGGGTACCGCGAAGGCGAGCTTCCTGCTCCTTGGCCTTCTGCACTCCCTGCTGGTAGCTGGACAGCCGACGCTGCGTGTGCTTCGGGTCGCGTTCGATTGGTTTCGGATTCTGCACCGGATCTGCCGCCAGGCCACCGTCCGCACTCCCGACGAACAGGTGCGCCCCCTTCTTTCGCAGCGGCAAGCCGTCGTCGGTGTAGGTGTAGTCTTGCTGGTGCTGGGACTTCTCCGCCATCTGCCACGTCTGGTCCACTTTCGAGCGCCGGTTGTCCGCCGCATCGCCCCCGGAGTTCGCGGAGAGGTCCCCGGCGCTGCCGGCCGAAGGCAGTCCCTTCTGCCGGATCTTGCTCGGTGCCTGGAACCACCGCGAAGTTCTCCGGGGAACGGACGGCTTCGCGGTCTCGGCAGCCGCGATCCGCTTGTTCGGGATCCGGGTGGGCAGCTCACCGGGAACATCGGAATGAGCTTGCGCCACCAGGTCGGACGAAGACAGTCCCGTGGCCTGCTTGCGGGTCGCCTGCACCTTCGTCCGGTTGTGCCACGAGGACGGCCGCCGCTCGGTCGCGCCGTCGGACGCTTGCGTTTCCTGGCGCCGCACCGTGATGGTCACGGGAACCGCCGAGCCGCCACGTCCGGCACGATTCGTGATGCCACCCGTGGCCCCCATGGTCGAGCCGCGGCTCGCATCGCCCGGCAATGCGGCACGCACAGCGTCCTCATTCAGCAACACGGAGCTCGGCACGGAAACGAGAGCCGAGACCCCTTCGACGTCGTCGCCGCCGAACAATTCGACCCGGAAACCGTGCCGACCGGCCAGCCGGCCGGCCACGAGCAGGCCGAGACGGCGGGAGCGGGCGATCTCCACGGAACTCAGTTTGCGCAACTGCTCGTTCGCGCTGCTGATGTCGGCATCGGACATTCCGATCCCGTTGTCGATCACCCCGATCGACAATCCGCGGTGTCGGGCCAGCTCGGCCTTCACGGTGACCGGCTTGTCCGGCGGCGAGAACGACGTGGCGTTGTCGAGCAGCTCGGCGACGATGCGGATGAGGTCGCCGGCCGCAGTGTTCGCGATCCGGACCGACGGCGTGTTGATCAGCCGGACCCGCTGGTAGCTGTCGATCTCGGAGATCGACGCGCGCAGCAGGTCGTCGATCGGCACCGGATCCTTCGTCTTGCGCACGAGTTCGGTGCCGGAGAGCACGAGGATGTTCTCGTTGTTCCGGCGCATACGCATGACGAGGTGGTCGAGCTGGTAGAAGCGATTCAGGTCCGAGGCGGACCGGTTCTCCTGCTCGAGCCCTTCGATGATCTTCAGCTGCCGTAGCAGCAAGGTCTGGGTCCGGCGGAACATGTTCAAGAACACTTCCGCGTAGCCGGAACGGATCTCGTCCTGCTCCTGCGCCAGCCGGACCGCGTTGGTGCACACCTGCTCGACGTCGCCGACAAGGTGGGCCAGCTTCTCGTCCGACACGGTCGGCAGCTGGAGCCGGACGTGGTTCGCATTCCGGCTCGCCACTACGTTGTCCACGATGTCCGGCAACCGCTGCCGCCCGAGCAGCTCGAGTCCCCGGTGCAGCTTTTCGAGCGATCGCCGCTGCCGCCGGGCCTCCGAGAACATCAGCACGCCGGCACCGATCGCACCCGCAAGCACCGGCAGGGCGGCGAGGCGCGGCCACGAGGGCGTCCACAGCAGACTGACCGCGATCAGGCCTGCCGAAGTGGTTTGAAGAGCGCAGAATACGATGAACTTCGTCAACAGCGGCTCGGTGCCGCGTCCTCGTACCGCGTCGATGGTCATCGTTCCTCCGTCGGAAAGCGTGTCAGGCGAGCCGCGAGATTCCCCGGTGGACCCGCCGGAGCAGCTCGATCGAGGGGAGGCCGTCCACGGTGGGGGTCGCGATGCTGTGCACGCGAAGAAAGCCCCGGTCGATACCGTCGGTGATGATCATCTGCGCCAGTCCGATCGGCGCCTCGATCGCCACCGCGATTTCCGCGACCGACTGCGGCATCGAGCAGGTCCGGTACACCAGCCGCTGCTCGGCACTGAGCGAATTGAGCGGCAGTGTGGCGTACGGCTGGACGGTCTCGATCATGGTCTCGAGTTCGAGGTCGTCCCTGATCTCAGCCGACTGGCCGGTCCCGAGGTACGGCCGGACCAAGGCGGACGGATGATCGATCTCGAGCACGAAGTCGATTCCCTCGACATTGTCGTACTCGTCGGGAGGCACGATCCGGCAGGCTCCTCTGAGCTGGGAGTCGTCTTCCGGCTCGTCGGGCAGCCTGATCGGCGCCACCGCGGTCATGACCTCCACCACCACGGGCTGGTTGCCCTTGAACACCGTTTCTTCCGCAGGACTCCGTTCCCGGAAGTCGTGATCGGCCCACTCGCCGTAGTCGGACCAGCCGCCGAAGCGGACCGGCTCCCCCGCTCCCGCCGGGGGCCGTCCGGGCGCAGCGTGCGGTCGTCCGGCCGTCACGGCCGTAACCGGCCGGTCGTGACTCATCGTCGGCCCCCCGGTGGCTGGGCGGAAGTCGTCTGTGCCGGCGTGGTGTCCGCGGGCCGCTCCGGCGCCGCGTCGGCCGATGTGGAGGTCGGTCGGCTCACTGCGGGCGGCTCCGCCTGCTGTCCGGCAGACGGCTCCATGGTCATGCCGCTCATGGACTCGGGATGCCCGGCAGGTTGTGCCGAGGTCGACCACGCCGTGGCGATCTCCGTCTCCGGCACCGGGGCGCGGATGGTCCGCGGTTGCTCGCGGTAGGGCAGGGGGACGACCACCGAGTGATAGTCCGCCGCGTCCGCGGTGAGAATGGTGAACCCGGTCGTCTGCGAAGTGAAGTTCGGTGACTGCTGGACGGCGAGGGCAGCGGCGGCAGCCAGCGCGACGACGGAGAAGATCGCCACTACGTTCGGTCGCATGCAATCGTCCTTTCGAATTCGTCGGCGTTCGAGTCAGACCCGGAGAAACTCGGGCCGCGGATCCCGTCTCGGTGTCCTGGCCGGCACGACCTCGCCGGACTCCGGAGCGCGCCCGGCCGGTGCCTGCCGGTCCGCTTGGGCCAGCGGAGCCTTGTCCACGAAGGTCTTGGCGTAGTTCAGGACCGCCGTCGAGTTGTCGAAGCCGATGACTCCGACCAGAGTGTCGTCCCGGTAGTACCCGGTCAGGGAATGCCCGCCCGGGGTGGCGGGATCGATCGGGTCGCGCTTCGTGCCGACAGCGGGCATGCCCGCCGCCTGGATACGCAGCCCGTGCTGCTCGGACCAGAATCGCGGCACTGGCATGAACGGCGCGGCCGAGCCTCGCCCGGTCAGGAGGTTCTCCGCCGCCGCGCGTCCCATCTCGATCGCGTTCGTCCAGTGCTCGACGCGGCGCGGCTTGGTGTCGAACCTCAGGTTCGGCCAGCTGGCGACGTCCCCGGCCGCGACGACGTCGTCCAGCCCGGCCACGTGGCAGGTGGCTTCGCACACCACGCCGTTGTCCAGCTGGGCGCCCGAATCACGTAGCCACGAGACCGCGGGGACCGAGCCCGCCGCGGCGACCACGAAGGCTGCGTCCAGCTGCCTTCCGTTGGACAGCCGCAGGTGGACGCATGACCCGCTGGAGGCCCACCGCTCGACCCGCGTGCCGAGTTGCAGCTGGACGCGGTGCCGGCGGTGCAGCTCGGTCAGCCGCTGCGCGTGCCCGGCGTCGAGCAGATTGCTCATCAGCAGTTTCGAATTCCCGATGAGGACGACGTTCTGGCCGAGGGACCGGATGCTGGAGGCCGCCTCGCAGCCGATGAAGCCGGTGCCGATCACCGCGATCGGATCCCGCGCACCGGTAAGGGCTTGCCGCAGGCGTTTGCTGTCGGCGATGGTGCGGAGCACGGCGACGCGCGAACCCGCCCGCATCGCGCCGGGGAGCCTGCGGGCTTCGACCCCGCTGGCGATGATCAGACCGTCGTATTCGAGCTCTTCACCGCCGGGCAGGTGGACTACGCGCCGCTTGGCGTCCAGCTGCGACGCCACGGTGTTCAACCGCCACAGGACGTCGAGGTCGTGTGTCGGCGCGGTGATGATCTCCTTGAGGCCGAGTTCCCCCGTCAAGAACTGCTTGGTCAGCGCCGGCCGGTACACCGGCATGGTCGATTCCGAGCCGATGATGACGATTTCCCCGTCGAACCCCAGTTCGCGCAATCGTTCGGCGGCGCACATGCCGGCCAACCCGGCTCCGACGATCACGATTCGCGGCAGCTCACCCATGGTGGTTCGTCCCTTCCAGTTGGATCGCTCGCATCGGGCAGGCCCGGGCCGCGGAGATGACGTCCAGGTTCCGCGTCAGCTCGGGGGTCTGCCGGTACGCGAGTCGGCCGTCCTCGCGCAGTTGGAACACGTCCGGCGCTTCCGCCTGGCAGAAGCCGTAACGGTGGCAACGCTGGTTGTCGACGCTGACCTTCAGGGGCGCAGTCTTGGCGACCTGCTTCTGCGCGACGGCGGCAGCCTTGTCCCCGACGAGGCCGAGCTTCACCAGCAGCGACACCGGCAGGAACCGGACCGTGGTCAGTGCGATCACCGGGGCGAGGACCGTGATCCCGGCGAGCCACATCACCTGGAAATTGCCGTTCGACCACGCGCCCCACCAGGAATGCACGACACCGAGGGCGATCGCGATGTACGCCGTCTGATGAAAGCGCAACCAGTTGCGATACCGGATGAATCGGTGCATTCCCGCCGTGATGACGATGGCGACCATCATGTCGAAGGAGAGAATGCCGAGGCCGTGCCGCACGTAGCCGTTCAGGAACGGGATGACCACCTGGGTCCCGACGATGATCTGCTCGTCGAGGAAGAGCATGCCGAACCCGTGCACCGTCGCCGTTGCGATGGCGAACGATGCCAGCATCACGTGGCCGGTGCGCAATGCCTGATGACCGGTCATGCGCTGGATCCACCCGGTGGCGGTGAGGATGCCCCAGCACAGCGTCAGGCACATGGTCAGATAAGCGAGCCGTGCGGAAAGGGCGACCACGGAACGCACACCGGCGTCGTTGGACGTGTATCCGGCGGCCAGGAACGTGTCCGGCACGCTCGAGAGGACTCCGGTCATTCGACTGCCACTCCCTCTTCCGCCGTCTCCAGGGCCTGCCGGGCGGCGAGCCGGACGAGCACCAACGTCCCGAACGCCGCGACCAGCGCCAGGCCGATCCCCATCACGATTTCCGCGATCGTCGGCGTGGGCTGGTACGGCGCATCGGTTCCGGCGTGCACGGCGACCGAGTCGGAGTTCGCCAGCCCGGTGCTCTCCAGCAAGGCCATGTGCCGGGCGACGTACTCGGTGGCGACCTGGGCGAGTGAGCGGACCACATCGTTCTGGGTGGTGGCCCGGACCGTGGCGACCTTCATGTAGACCGAGCCGTGCGCGGCTCTGGTGAGAGTGACGTACAGCCGGTCGCGTTCGTCACCGCTCGCCGCCTCGATCTGCTCCCGCCAGCTCTGCTGCTGGGGCGTCGCGGCTTCAGGGAGCTGGACGTTGAGGCGGGTGGCGGCTTGCTCGTTGTACATGTTGAGCGCGTGGTGCTCCCGGGCCAGCTGCGCAGCCACCGCCTTGACCCGGGGGTTCTTGCTCTCCTTCGCCACCAGCTCGCTGGTCGGCGCCTCCCAGTACCCCGCCTGGGCCACCGCCACGAGCACCGCGACGTCGGACGGGTACAGGGGTCCGTACGGAGCGTCCATATTGGTGCGCTTCTGTTCTTCCCTGCCGGGAACCTGTCCGTTGTAGCCGGACGTCACCGAGATACCGCAGGAGGAGAGCGCGCCCATCAAGGTGAGCACGGCAAGCAGCCGGCAGACCCGCGTCCGCCGACCGGCGGCACCACGGGTCAGCACGTCCACTCCGAACGGGAACACGCGGTGCTCCCGCCGGGGGCCGGTTCGCACGCTCGTTCCGCACCGGCACCGGCATCTGAACTGTGGCGGCTGTTCATGGCTCCGCACTCCCTTCCGGTGTGCCAGTGGCTCAAGTCGTGCAGGCCACGAACTTGGTGCACCCAATTACGCACCGTCTGCAAGCTTGGTGGAAGTGGGCTGGTGCACGGTTGGCTAGTTCGTTCAAGCGGTATGCCCTCAAGGGCACGAGGCCCGGCCGCCCGGGTCGAGGGCGCCGAGCGGCCCGAGCTTCGGTGCCGGCCAACGGTTTCACTCGGCGACGGGGTACCGGCCCGGAAGCGGGCGCGGAGCGGCCGCACGTGGACGGTGACACCGGTTGTGCCCCCGCGGGGAAGCGATCAGCCACACCACACGCGCAGGGCACGATGATCCGTTGGGGACGGGCGTCCGCGGGTCAGGGACGCCCGGTCAGCGCGGCGTCGGTCTCGGTCAGCCGGACCTCGGTGGGTGAGCGGACGTGCTGCACCAGCAGCGGGGCTTCCGAACCGATCTTGGCCAGGAACGTGCCCCGGCCCAGCCCCATGATCGTCTCTTCCGTCCCCGGCGGGAGATCGTAGAGCTCGGCACACGCGAGGGCGTCACTGCGCAGGGACTGCCCGAAGACGAACACCGTCTCGGCTTCCTGCAGCAGCGCGCGTGCGGCCGAACCGGCGGGCAGGTCCGACACGTGGTGGAACCCCGCCAGCGTCGCCAGGCCGAGGCCGCGCGCGAGCTTGGTGTTGCGCTGGAAGACCCGGCCGAGCGCCCCCTGTGCCACGTGCCAGCCCTCCTCGACGACGTTGACGGTCTGCATCAGCTGCTCCGACCGCCGCGCGAGCATGTTGGTCTGCCACGTGTTGATCACGGTCATCACGATCCGCAGCGCGGGCCCCTCCACCGGCAGGCTCGAGATGTCGAAGTGGACGAGCCCGCTGGGGTGGTCGAGCTGCACGTCGGGCGACGTCTCCTCGTCGACCAGGCCGGCAAGGTCCTCTTCGATCATCCGCTCCAGGGCGAAGGCCGGGTCGAAACCCCATTCCCGCAGCTCGGTGCGGGGAACACCGATGCCGTCCGCCGCGTCTTCGGCGGGATGCACCAGGTGGTGGACGACGTCGCCGATGACCGGGATCCGGCCCCGCTCCCGCGCGTCCGCGGTGGCAGCGAGCAAGGCGATCCGCAGCGCCTTGCCCTCGCGTTCGGTCACCCCTCGCCCGAGCGCCTCCGCGAGCACGGCGCGGAGCAGCATCATCTGACCGGTCGGCCGGCCCGCCGCCCCGGTCGGCCGGCCCGGCTCGCCCAGCGCGATGACCGGGTCGAGCACGTTGAGCCTGCTGCCGGTGCCGTCGACGGTGAAGCGGATCGACGGCGCTCCGACCGCCCGCGCGAGTGGGGTGTATTCCCCTTGGCCCGCTTGCGTCTTCTTGTCGAGCACGACCACGCGGCGTCCGGCGAGCAGGAGCTGGCGAAGGGTGCCCCATGTCTTCAGCAGGGAGCTCTTGCCTTTGCCGACGTCGCCGACCACCGCGACGTTCGGCGCCGAAACGAGCTTGTCGGCATAGGCGATGAAGGGGTCGTGGCACACCAGCTGGCCGGACAGCCGGTCGGTGCCCAGGATGAGGCCTCGGTGCGTCGTCGGTGGCGACGACAACGCCAGGTTCAGGGCTTCGGCCTGCCGGGTGGTCGACCTCGCCCCGGCTTCCCGTGGCTCGTACCACCCGGCCCGGTCCAGCCAGTGAGCGCGCCGGGGCTCCCGGCGGCCCTTCTTGGCCGCCTCGGGTTCCGGCGGCCGGGCCGCCGGGTCGAGCGGGGACTCGGCCGAAGCTTCCGACGCTCGTACCGTCATCCGGTCACCGCCATTCCCCGCGCCAGCGGATAGGTGGCGATCGCGGCGGCGTCGTGCCAGGTGTCCTGCCACTCCAGCCGGCCGATCGCGCAGTTCGCGGCCGCGTTCGCCACCCGCGTGGACGCCCGGGCGAGTTCGGCGGGGTCCGCGGCGGTGACCGAAAGCGCCATCGTCCAGTTGACACCGTGGTGGCCGCTGCCGGGCGTCAGGTCGGTGAGGCGCCGCCGCGACGCCGACAGCAGCATTTCGTCCGTCCCGTCGCCGACCTGCCCCTTGGCGGCCGCGTTGTGCCGGCTCGCGCCGTCCACCGCGACGTCCCGGACCGCTCGCGCCCGGGCGATCCGCGCCGGGACGAACTCCAGCCGCACGCTCAGCGTGCGGATCACCGCGGGGTTGACCTCCACCAGCAGCGGCGCGAGCCAGTGCGGCCCGAGGGGCACCGCGGCGATCGCGTCCGGCGGCACCGTCGCCACCCGGTGCAGCCAGCGGCCGTTGACCGTCACGTGGCCCCGCTCCGCTTGATAGTCCTGCCAGCAGTTGCTCCAGCGGACGCCCTCGTGCTGATCCACCGGGTAGCCCGGGTCCTGCATCGAGCGCAGGACGGCACAGGTCCGCTGCTCCCCCAGCACTCGCGGCCGGACCAGATCGGCCCGGCTCACCAGCTCGGCCAGCCGGGCCAGTTCTTCCCGCACCAGCCCGGCCCAGCCCACGTCGCCCTGGCCGTAGCGGCGCGCGGCGGCCGCGAACTCGCCGGTCAGCGGGAACCGGGCCACCAGGTAGTTCCGGTGCTGCTCCGCGGTGTGCGTGGTGAGGTCGATCAGATCCTCGTAGGAGCTGACGAGTGTTTCGATCCCCGGCCGGCCGGCGACCCTGGCCGCGACGAATGCGCGGTGACGCGCGGGGTCGTGCGGCAGGATGCGGTTGATCTGCTGGAGACCCCGGATGAAGGAGCCGTCCCGGGCCAGCTGCGACAGCATCACCCCGTACCGTGCCGAAGCCGCTTCGAACTCGGCGACGGTCCGCAGGCGCTGCGGTTGCCCCTCGACCTCCATGACCACCGAAAGATAGGGCGGCTCACCGGGATTGGCGTGGCGGAGCACGAACATGTCCGCGTGCGGCGTGCCGGCGAGGTCCAGCGGGACCACCCGGCCGACCGGCGGAGGCAGCACCGGCTCTCCCCCCGCGGGATCGGCGGTGTACGCCGTGACGCCCCGCCGCCGGCGCAAGAGGAACCGCCAGCCGCGCACCCAGCCCGCCGCCGGCGAGCGCTGCCCGTTCCACGGGTACAGCACGGCCACGCCGAGCGCGAAGACTCCGGCACCCGCGATGGTCCCCGCGGCGCCGCCGATCCCCAGCCACAGCCAGACGGCGACCAACGCGGTCGCGCCGAGCGCGACGCCGGTGCGACTGTCCACTTTGCCCAGCAGGCCGCGGCCGGCGATCTCCCCGCCCAGTACCGACGTGCGCATCAGGCCGTCCCCCTGACCGGTGGGGCCATCACCTCGGTGCGCCCGGCCTCGTCCAGGTGGCTCCGCTCGGGCGGCCCCGGCCGTTCCTTCGGCCGGCCGCGATCCCGCTGTCCGCGTTCGTAGGTCTGCTCGATCGTGCGCGCCATACCCGGCTGCGCCGGATCCCGCTCGACGAGCGGCGAGGCGACCACCGTCACCCGGTCCAGCGAGGCGGCCGCGGGGCCGCGGACGCCGACCGGTGCGGAGCCCGCCGTCTCGGGGCGTTCCCCGGTCCCCCTGCCCAGCACCGGGAACTTGCGCACGAGGAGGAGCGGCCCGGCGCCGGCGAGAGCCAGCGCGACCACCAGCAGGCACAGCTGGATGAGGCCGGCGACACCGTCCGGCTCCGCACCTGCCGCCCCGAACGCGCCGAAGGCCGCGGCCAGCAGCAGGAAGAGCGCCGGCTTGGCGAACACCAGGCCGAGCCAGAGAGCCGGTGCCCGCAGTGCCTTCAGCCGCCACAGCGGGTGCACGAGCATGCCCCAGCCGACGCCGGCGATGATCCCCGCGACCGGCAGCCCGATCTTCTCGACGGCGAGCACGATGAACACACCCAGCGCGCCGGCGACGATCAGGACGGAGACGATCAGCCCGACGAAGGTGCCGCCGGGCAGCTTGTCCGCGGTGATCCCGGCGAGGGTGTCCACCCGGGAGCCGGTCTTCCCGATCGTGGCCGCACCCCAGTCGGCGATCCCCTGGGTGGCCGCGTTCGCGGCGTTGATCACCAGAACCCCGATCGCCGGGGAGAAGGTGATCAGGAAGACGGCCGAGGGCAGGTACTTGAACAGCGACTCCCGCAGGTCGTCCCGTCCGCCGCGCCGCATGCTGTGCACGACCGCGAAAACCGCGGAAAACGCCATGATCACCAGGCCGATGCCGGCCGCCGCGGCGTACTGGGTCAGGAATCCGGGCGACGCCGGGTCGACGTCGCCCTGCCCGCCGAGCCCGTTCAAGACCTGTTTGACCAGGTCGAACGCCGAGGAGTGGACCGAGTTGGCCAGCTCGTCGAGGGGGGTCGACGGGTCGGCGACGAAGTCGGCCGAGTGGAAGCGGTCACCGATGCCGGGCATGCCGTGACCTCAGAACACAGCCAGGACGGCACCGAAGATCAAGCCGAGGCTGGTCAGCACCCCGAGCCCGATCACCGATCGCTTGAGCGACGCCGAATGGTCCGCGACCGACGTGTGGTAGCCGTGGCGTTTCGCCGACTGCAGCTCCAGCGTCGCCCGGATGGTGCCGAAGGCGAACACGACGAACGCCAGGCCCCAGACCCCACCCAGCAGCTTCTTCCAAGCGGAGTTGAATTCGACGCCGAAGACATCGAAGTTGGGGACCACGCCGTCGAACGGATTCGGCGACTGGCTGAGCAGGTGGACGATCATCAGCTCACGGCCTTCCCGTAGTCACGGACATCGAGGGGGACGATCCGCTGCCGTCCGGCCGCGGGCCGGGCGGCGCGTTCGGACGGCCCGGGGCGCTCCAACGCCCGCAGGGCCACCTTGGCGAGCGGCTGCCAAGGCCCGTGGTCATCGGCCGGCGGAGTGTCCCCGGGCAGCTTGATGCGGACGACCTGCGCCGTCCGCGTCTCGAAGTACCGGACGATCTTGCGGGCGAGCTTCCGGTCGCGACCGGTCCGGATGGCCGCGACGACCGCCGACGCGGCCAGCCCGGATCGGCCTTCGGCGGTCAAGCGGTCCAGGAGCCACTGGGCGGCACACGCCGCCTGGACGTCGTCGGGCACCGGGATCACCAGCTGATCGGCCATCGCGGTCTGCCGCCGCCAGTCGGCACCGCTCGGATCGGAGGGCATGTCCGCGATGACCAGGCCCTCCGGCCGGGTTTCGCCGATGCCGTTCCACAGCTGCACGTTCGCCTGAGTGGTTTCGATGACACTGTGGAGCATCCGCGCCACCAGGCTCTTGCCGGCCCGGGATTGCGGGTTGACCACGGCGACGAGGCCGGAGAGCGCGGGCTTCGCGACGGCCGCGGGTTCGGGTGGGACGGCCGGCTCCGGCTGCGGTGGTGCTTCCTGGGCCCTCTTCGGCCTGCGCGCCGCCGCGCGTCGTTCCGCGCGCGGCGAATCCGTGCCCACCTGCGCGGCCAGGGCGACTGGCTTGCTCAGATCGATGGGCTGCTCGACCTCGTAGCCCGGCGGGTTCTCATGCATGCTGATCGGGCCCTTCTCCTGGAATCGGCCGGACGGCTTCCGACCGGAAGTCACCACCCGTTCGGACTGGGGAAACCTTGACCACGTCACCGCTTTGCGGAGCTTCGACCATGTAGGGGACACCGCCGACGACACCGAGGAACATCGCGACGTGGTGCACGACGGAGCCGTAGAACACGAGATCACCGGGTAGCGCCGCGGACCACGGAACCACCGTCCCCCCACCCGCGCGTTGTGCCTGGGAAGTACGCGGTAAGGAGACCCCGACCTGTCCGTACGCATACACCATCAGGCCGCTGCAGTCGAAACCCACCTTGGCGAAGTCACCATGCGCATCGGCCACACCGCCGTCGCGGATGCCGCGGGACGGACCGGCCGTGGTGCCGCCGCCCCAGGCATAGGGAGTGCCTAGCCAGGAGAGCGCCGCGGCGAGTGCGCGCGCAGCTTCGGGCGTCGGCGCCTTGACGGACCCGGTGACCCCCGCCGCCGGCGGCAGTTCCACGTCGGTCCCGTCGGTGCGGATCGCGGTCGGCCCGCTCGTTCCGGCCGCACAGGTCATCGCGGCCGTGCCGTCGTACAGGACGTCGGCCAGCGATTCGGCCAGCGGCTGCCACGGCGCGTACTTGCCCGCCCCCGCGCCGCTGGCCTGCACCACCTGCCCGATGTCCGCATTGGACCGTGGATCCGAGTCGTATCCCGGCACCCTGGCCAGGAGCACGGTGAAGAATCCTTTGGCCGCCATGCCGGGATCCGTCCGGTCGTACCCGACGTAGGCATCGGCCGGGCCCGGGGCGATCTGCTGGAAAGCACCGGTCGCCCGGCCGACGGTGGCTGCCGGATCGAAAGTGGACTCCTGTCTCGCCACCTGGAGGGCGATGACCGCACCCCGCTTGGTGATCGCCATGCCTTTCGCCGTGGCGACGATGCGCTTCGCGACGTCGAGCTGCGGCAAGGCGAGATTCAGGGAATCGGCTTCCCCGGTCGTCGGGGACGCGACGGTACCGGCACAGTCGAGCGCGTCCGCACGGTCCGTTCGCGGGAGCAGCAGAAGCAGGGCCGCCACGGCGGTCGCCACGACGACGAGCAAGGTCCGCAAGCGCATCAGCCCGCCTCCACCTGTTCATCGACGAGCCAGCGGCCGTCCGCTTGCCGGACGACCCGCCGCACCGACTGCACCTGCTCGCTTTCGAACGCCACACCCGACGCCGAGTTGACGCGCCGGGCCGAGAGCACCAGGAATGCGACGTCCGCGCTGCGCGGTGCTTCCGGACTCGGAGCCGCGGTGATCTCGTCACAGCCGCTGCTCAACCGCTGGGCCTGTGCGGTCCGGTAGGTGTTGTCGTCGTCGCCCTTCCGGCGATCCTCTTCGGCCGCGGCGGATGTCTGGTAACGCGAAGCACGATCGAGGTTCGCATTCATCGGCTCGTGCCAGTCGAGGGCGCACCATTCACGCAACCACTCGGCACCCACGGCCGAGGGCGTTGCGAAAACCGCGTCCGCACCGCGTCGAGGCGAGGTCTCCGGCGAAAGCGGCGCAACGGACGACGAGCCGGACCGCGCCGGTGTCCGGGGTCCCACTGTCGCGACGGGCACCCGGGTCGTGGTTCCCACCGGTCGTTGCGATGTGGGCTGTTCTCCCGCGCCCCGAGGCGCGGGAGCTCCGACGGCGCACCCGGCGCAGCCGAGAACGGCGAGCAGCACCACGGGAACGACCAGTCGCATCGCCTTCACCTCCGGGAGCAGTCCAGCGGACATCCGCAGTCTGCGGGGCGGGAACGTGAGATGCCCAGCATTGCCCGGGATCTATGTCCGAACTGCGAACAGCTGGGGTGCGCCGGGGCAGAGGCGGCCGCTCGGCGCCGAGGTACTCCACCGGGCGCTCGCACCGGTCCCGCGCGATCCCGGCGTCTCGTGCCGTGTGGGAGATCCTTCCGGTGCCCGGTATCTCAGAACTCCAGGGCGCGGCGCAACCGGTCACCTGGATGCCAGAAACTCCCCAGCACGCCGGTGATCTTGAGTTCTTTCAGCTGCCCGGGCGATCCGGGCCAGATCTGCACCAGCGCCTCCGCCTTTTCGGACGACCGGAAGTCGGACCGGCCGGCCGAACCGGCGGGTCCTTTCACGTGGTAGCGGATGCGGTAGTCCCCCGGCCCCCCGGGCAACGGCCTGAGCTCGCACACCAGCGCGCGCGACCAGTCCAGCATCGCCGGACAGCCGGTCGCGGACGGATACCCGAATTCGACCACGTCTTCGAAGCAGTCGAGGAAGTCGGCGGGCTCGGCGTGGTGCATCTCCACCGCGACGCTCGCCACGCTCGCACACGATGGCAGCTGCAGTTTCAGCTTGCCCGCCGAAGCCGTCACCATGCCCGACCAGGTCGACACGCGATGATTGATCAGCGAGGTGTTCTCGCTGATGTAGAAATACGGGTACTCGGCATCGAGGTCAAACTCCACGCGACCGGGGTAGGTCGCCGCGCTTTCACTGGCAGACATGGAAACTGTTTTTACCGGAATTCCGCACCGTTCCCCCCTCCGCTCGCGAACGGGAGACTTCCGTCATACCCTTCTGCCCGAAAGACACCACGCACCACCGGCCGATCGTCCGCAGGAACACCAGAGGAGGCATGCGAGCCGGCGCGTCCGGCAGCGGTCCCCGATGAAGTCAGGAATTGCGGTCGCGCCGAAGTGGACGGGCCAATCGTTCGTCACCGATGGACGGCAACGATTTCTCCCTGGTCCACACTCCGGAGCAGGGAAACAGCGAGCCGCAACTGCTGTTCGGCCCGTTCGTCATCGCACCGGCCCGACGAACGAAGTGCCTCCGCGGCGCCGGACAAGCCGTCCATGAGATCGACGCACCGCTGACAGCATCTCGGAAAGCCGGACCGCAGCCCGTTCCGCAGCAAAGTGTCGACATATCGCTCGAGCCAATCCGCGAGCACCAAAACGGGAACGATTCTCCCCGAAACCTCGAGCGCCGTGGCGAGTCCCGTGCCGTCTCCGTCAAGGGAAGTCCGGTAGCCCACTTCCGCGCCTTCTGCTTCCACCATGCCCCTTACCCGCTGGATCGCTTGCGATGTCCGCCGACAAGGCCCGGAGTTCCGGGCAACATACTATGTTGCCCGGCGCCAAGATTTCGTACACCGCCATTCAGTGGCAGCACGCGCCCGATACGGTGATACGCCGGCCACGCGACGTGAACTTACCGCCACCGATCACACCGACGCCGCGACGGACCCCCGGCCGACGCGGTCACTGCGATCTCGATGTGCCGTCCATCAGCTCGCGCCTGCTGGAAATCCGCAACTTCCGGTACACATTGGACAAGTGGAATTCGATCGTGCGAACGGTGAGGTACAGCTTCTCGGCGATCTGCTTGTTGCTGTAGCCGGCGCGCGCGAGCTCGGCGATCTTGGCCTCCTGCGTGGTCAGCGAACTCCGTGGGACGACGTGCGCCACGTCCTGCGACGCGGCCTGGACCTTCGCCGCGAGACGTCCGTGGCCGATCTGCCCCGCCCATCGCCCGGCTCGCTCGAGTTCGCGCCTCGCCGCGGTGACGTCGCCGGCGCGGGCGAGCCGCCGCCCCAGTTCGTGCGCCGCCGCGGCCAGGACGACGCGCGCTTGCGCGACCTCCAGCAGGTCGATCGCGTCGACGAGCAGCCCGGTGGCACCATCGGGCCCTCCGGCGATCGCGCGCACGTACAGCGCCCAGCCGACGTAGGCCGGGGACCCCCACGCCAGCGCGGCTTCCTGTTCCCGCGCCGCCAGGTCGACGGCGCGCTCGGCGCGACCACCGGCCCGCGCGGCGAGGGCGGCCAGCCCCCGGCAGTGCATCACCGCGAAGTGGGCTGACAGCTCGGCGGCCGGGAACCTCAGGCACGCCAGGAAGTCCTCGAGGGCTTCCCGGGGCCGCCCGGCTTCCAGGTGGACCGCGCCACGGGCGGCGAGCAGCAGCGGACGGGTGAACCGAGCGGCCGGCGCCCGGTCGGAGTCGTCCCCGGCGAGCACCGCCTCGGCGTCCGCAACCTCACCGGCCGCGACGAGCGCTTCGGCGAGAAAGGGCACCGCGAGCCGGCGCGCGAACGGGGACGCCTCGGCCGAAGCGAGCGGAGCCAGCGCCTTCCGCGCACCGGCCAGGTCTCCGACGAGCCTCGCGTGCTGCGCCCGCAGCACTGCCACCAGCTCGGCGGCACGACCGTCGCAGGTGCCCTCCAGCCTGCGCAGCCGGGCATCCGCGCTGACCAGCTCTCCGGCACACAGCAATACGGTCACCGCACGCCACAGGCACCGCGCGTGGGCCAGGCAGGCGTCCGCGTCGAGCGCGAAATCGGCCAACCGGACGGCCGTCGACCGGTCGGTTCCGCGCGCCAGCAGGGTGAGCGCCTCTTCCGCCGGACACGAGCCCTCGTGCGGCTCGGGCAGCCCCGGCCAGGTCGTCACAAGTTCCGGCAACACGCGGCCGTTCTCCACACTGCACCACCCCTCGCAAGGTTTTGGCACCTACGGGGGCATCGCCCACTTCAGGCCACCGTACAACCACCGGTAACGAAGCAATTCCCACGCCAGAGGTATCGATCGAGTGACAGACTCCATCAAAATGACCACGACAAGTAGTCGCTTTGCGACACGAATCACCCGGATGCGCAGGATTGAGAATCTCTGAAGACGCGTGGCGCACGGTATTCACGACCACCACGGCGACGGGCCCGCACCGTCGGACCACGCCGCGAGGCTTGCCGCCGGACCCGGCAGGCCCCGCGCACGCCGCCCGCCGACCCCCCGCACCGAACGGAGCACCGAGCAAGACCGTCCCCTCGGTGACATCGATACTTTGAGTGATGACTTATGGACAGAAAGTGAAATCGCCAGAGCGGCCACCACCCTGTTGGACTTTCGCCGACCACTCGTGGACACCCCCGGCGGCACGCTCACCTGGAGGACGACATGGATTTCCGCCCCTCCACCGCCACTCCTGGGGACAAACCACAGTATCTCGCCAGGGATGCCCCGTACCCCGCGTAGTCGACCGATCATGGAAAACACCCATTACTAGCCGCTTCGGGTGAACCACTTACCCACTACACCCGAGACAGAATCCCCACCGATGACTACGCTCGGTAATTTTACCGCTGTACCGCGGAGGCGATGATGCGGTTGAAGCTCGAACTCTTCGGCCCGGTCCGCGCCTGGCGTGGAGGCCAGGAGATGGCGCTCGGTTCGGCGCAGCGCAGGGCTCTGCTCGCCATCCTGGCCCTCAAGGCGAACCAGGTCATCACTCGTTCGGAATTGATCGACGCCGTTTGGGGTGAAAAGGCGCCGGCCAGTGCCAGCGGCAGCATCTACACGTACGTCTCTTCCCTCCGCTCGGCACTCGACCCGGAGCGAACCCACGGTGGGGCCGCCGAGGTGCTGACCTCCAGCGGGCCCGGTTACTGCCTCCGGGTGGACGCGGAATCGATCGACGTCGTCCGGTTCGAACGCCTTCGCGAACGGGCTCGGTTGTGCCAGCGCGCGAATGATTTCCCGGGAGCCCTCGCGGCGCTGGAGAGCGCCCTGAGCCTCGGCGAGGACGAGCCGCTGGCCGGTCTGCCCGGTCCCTACGCCGCGGCTCAGCGTGAGCGCCTGCGGGAACTGCGCCTCGAGCTCGTCGAGCGACGAGCCAAGATCATGCTCGACATGGGAGAGCACCAGCAGGTGCTGGCCGAGCTGCGCCCGTTCGCCGCGGAACACCGGATGCGGGACGGACTGCAGAGCCTCCACCTGCTCGCGCTGTACCGATGCGGGTACCGCGACGAAGGGGTGCAGCTGTTCGAGCGGCTGCGTGCCGACACCGTCGACGAACTCGGCATCGAGCCGGGGAGCGAACTCACCCTGCGCTACGAACAGATCAAGGCCGACGATCCGGCCCTCTGGCGAGGGTTGGCCAATGCTTCGCGTACGTCGGCCGCCGTGCAGCCGCCCTCGGCGGCCGACGACGCCGGGTCGTTCGTCGGCCGCAGCTGCGAACTGCGGTCGCTCCGGTCGGCGCTCAGCGGGCTCGCCACCGGCCGCGGGACCTCCGTGTTGCTCGAAGGCGAACCCGGCATCGGCAAGTCGGCTCTGATCTCCGCCGGGCTCGCCACCGCGACCGGGTGCACCGTCGCCGTCGCCGGCGCGGACGAGCTGACCCGGCACGTTCCGCTGCAAGTGCTGCTGGACCGCCTGGACGTCACGACGAACTCGGCCGACCCGCGCCGGAGCGCGGTGGCGAGGGAGATCCGGCGGCTTTCCCTCGACGAGCCGCCGGGCATCGCCGCCGCGGTGGACCTGGTCGTCGGGCTCGTCGGGACACTGTGCCGCGAACGTCCGCTCGTCCTCGTGCTCGACGACCTGCAGTGGGCGGACGACGCCGGCCTCGAGCTCTGGCGCCGGCTCGCGGCCGACTGCGCCGGGTCCCCACTGGTGCTGATCGGGGTGTGCCGGCCGGTGCCCGGGCGGCACCGGCTCAACGATCTGCGCCGCGAGCTCGCGGCCGGCGGCACGCTCGTCCACGTCCTGAAGCCGCTTCCCGACGCGGAGGTCCGGGACCTCGTTGCCGCGCTCACCGGTGCCGAGCCGGGGCCCGCGCTCCTCGAACTCACGCGGACCGCGGCCGGGAACCCCCTCCTCGTCCGCGAGATCATCCGTGCCCTCGCCGGGAACGAAGCGCCGGAGCCCGCGGCCCCGGGAGCCCGGCCGGCCATCCCCCCGGCGGTGCTCGAGGTCATCGGCCGCTGGCTCGGCATCCTCTCCGCCGCCGCGGCGGAAGTGCTCCGCTGGGCAGCCTTGCTGGACCGGTACTTCACCCGCGGCGAGCTCGCCGCGGCGCTGGGCCGCCCGGCCGACGAGCTCGACGACGTCCTGAGCGAAGTCGTGGCTCTCGGCCTCGTGGTCCGCGCGCGGGGCAAGCTCACCATGCGGCACCCCGCAGTCCGCGAGGCGCTCTACGCCCGGACTCCTGCGGCGATCCGCCTCGCGCTGCACCGGCAGCTCGCCGAAGCACTCGCCGAGGCGGACGCCCCCGTGGAAAGCGTGGCTTTCCACCTGCTCGCTGCCCCCCTCCCGGTGGACAGGTGGCAGTGCGAGTGGCTGACGCGGGAGATCTACCCCCTGGCGGCGCGTTCGCCCCTGTCGGCGATGCGGCTGCTCCGGCGGGTGAACACCGCCACCACCGTCCCGGCCGCCCTCCGCGAGGGCTTCGCGATCGCCACGGCGCGGACCACGCTCTGGCTCGAGCGCGACCTCGCCGCCGGGGCCGGCATGCTCGCGACCCGGACGAAGGACGCCGCCGTGGTCGCCGAGATGCGCTGGCTCCTCGCCTACGCGCGCCTGGTGTGCGGCGACGTGGACCTGGCGGCGAAAGGCATCAAGGAGGCCCTGCGCGATCCGGCGATCCCGGCGAACTGGCGCGGCATGCACGAGGCTCTGCTGTCCCGGACGCGAGTCGGCTGGTGGCCCGTCTGCACGTCCGCTCCGGACCAACCGGTCGCACCGATCCCGGCCCAACGGACCACTCCCGGCCTCAGCACGGTCGACGCGTTCTGGCTGGGCCGCTGGGAAGCCTGCCTGACCGAGCTGACCCAGCGGCTGCACGGCGGTCCGACGCTCGTGAAGCACACTCTCGGCCGCCCGACGGCCCTGCGGCGGCTCAGCGGCGTCGCCGCGGTGATCGCGGCCCACCGGGGCCGGGCGGACGACGCCCGGGCGCACCTGATGTCCGTCTGGTCCTTGGCGCCCGCCGGGGAGTTCGGCGCGGACGGAACGGACTTCATCCTCGCCGCCAACGCCTTGCTCGCCGAGCTGCAGGGGCAGCCGGAGCTCGCCTTGAGCCTGCTTTCGAGCATGCTGGAGGTCGAGGATCCGGTGGTCTGCCCGTGGATGCCCGACCTCGTCCGCCTCGCGATCGACCTGGGCGAGCACGACCGGGCCAAACTGGCGACGCTGCTGTGTGAGCGCACCCCCGATCAGGAAACCGCCGCCCTCCGGTGCCGGGCACTGCTCGATGCCGACCCCGTCGCGGCGCTCACCGCCGCAGCCCGGGCGCGCGAGTCGGGCAACCGGTTCGGGGAGGCACAGGCGATGGAGGACGCCGCCAAGCTCTTCGCCGACGACGGCAAGCCGGTCAAGGCCGAGGCGGCCCTGCACGCGGCGCTGAACGCCTACGCCGAGCTGGGCGCCGTGCTGGACGCCGAGCGGGCCGAACGGCGGATCCGGCCAGAGCACCACCGGACGCGCCGATGACCGAGCAACGGCTGCGGGTCGAAGTGCTCGGCTCCCTGCGTGCCTGGCTCGGTGACGACGAACTCGCGCTCGGGCCCGCCCGCCAGCGAGCGGTCTTCGCCGCGCTGGCGACCGGGGCCGTGACGCGGCCGATCAGCCGGGCCGAGCTGATCCGCGGCGTGTGGGGCGAGGCCGCCCCCGCGAGTGCGAAGGGCAGCGTCCACACCTACATCTCCGGGCTGCGGCGGATCCTGGAGCCGGACCGGGCCCGCTGGTCGACCGGCGGCCTCCTCCTGTCGGACGCGGCGGGCTACCGCCTCCGGCTCGACGGCGAAGCTCTCGATCTGCAGGTGTTCACCCGGCTGCGCGAAACGGCCCAGTCGCTCTGGCAGAACGGCGACGCCGCCGGCACGGTCGAAACGCTGGACCGCGCGCTGGACCTGTGGCGCGGAGAAGCCCTGTCGGGCGTTCCCGGGCCGTACGCCGGATCCCTCCGGGCGAACCTGGCCGAACAGCGGGTCCTCGCCCTCGAGCTGCGCGCGGACGCCCTGCTGGACCGGGGTTCCCACGAAGATCTCGTCCCGGAACTGACCGTGCTGGTGCGGGAGCACCCGCTGCGCGAACCGTTGTGGCGGCTGCTGATGACCGCCCTGCACCGCAGCGGCCGGACCACCGAGGCCCTGGACACCTTCCGCAGCGCCCGCGAAGTCCTGCGCAACGAACTGGGCGTCGCCCCCGGCCCGGAACTCACCCGAGTGCACCAGCAGATCCTGACGAACGACCCGGCCGTCGCCCCGCCGGCTCCCGAACACGCCGACCCGCTCCTGCACGTACTGCCCGGGCAGGTCGCCCACGCCATCGCCGGCCACCGGGACCGGCCGTCCGCCTGCCGCGGGCGCGAACACGAGATCGGCCGGCTCCGGCAGCTGGCCGACGCAGTCCTGAAGGGGTCCGGCCGGACGGTCTGGATCGAAGGTGAGCCCGGTATCGGGAAGTCGGAGCTGCTCACCTCCGCACTGGCGGACGTCGTCGGCGGCGGGTGCCACGTCGCCTGGGGCGCCGCCGGCGAGCTGGGACAGTCGTTCCCGCTGCAGGTGATCACCGAGTGCCTCGGACTCGGTACCGACGAGCCGTCGGCGGTGGCCGCCGACGTCGACCCGGTGGCCGCGACCGCGGATCGAGTGCTCGCGTACGTCGATCGGCTCTGCGGGTCTGCACCTCTCGTGGTGGTCGTCGACGACCTCCAGTGGGCGGACGAGGCCAGCGTGCTGATCTGGAACCGGCTTTCCGCCGCCGCGCGTCAGCTCCCGCTGCTGCTGATCGCGACGTCCCGGCCGGCCCACCGCCGGCAGGACCTCGCCCGGGTGCGCCGCGCGGCGGAGCTGCGCGGTCTGGAGCTGATCACGCTGGGCCCCCTGCTCCCCGCCGATGCCGAGGCCCTGATCGAAGACGTCGTCGGGGGACGTCCGGACGAGGAATTGCGGTCACTGGTCGACAAGACCGCGGGCAATCCCCTCTACCTCCGCGAGGTGACAGCGGCGCTGGTGCGCGAGGACTCCGTCGAGATCGTCGACGGCATCGCGAAGGTGCGTGAAGGCGCGGAACTGGCCGTGCCCGAGTCTCTGTTCGGTGCGGTGGCCCGGACGCTGGCTCAGCTGGACGAGCTCACCCGGGAAGCGGTGCGCCGGGCCGCGGTGCTGGGCATGGAGTTCGGGCTGACGCAGGTGGCGGCCACGATGGGCGTGATGCCGTCGGCGTTGCTCGGCGCGTTCGACGAGGTGATGGCGATGGGGATCGTCGTCGACGCAGGGACGCACCTCGCGTTCCGCCACCCCCTGCTCCGGTGGACGCTGTACAACGAGATCGCCGGGACCGTGCGGGCCGCGTGGCACCGGCGTGCCGCCGAGGCTCTGGCGGACACCGGGGCGGGGGTCGAGCACGTCGCCCAGCAGCTCGTCGCCGTCCCCGCGGTGGTGGACGACTGGGTGATCGACTGGCTGGCCGATCATCACGTGTCCCTGTCGACCCGCGCCCCCTCTATCGCCGCCGTGCTGTTGCGGCGGGTGCTGGACGTGTGCGGCACCGGCGACCCGCGCCGGGAAGTGCTGCTGGCCGCGAACGTCCTCGTGGTGTTCGGGCTCGGCCAGGAACCGCTCGAATCCGCGAAAGAAGCCATGGTCCTCAGCCGGGACCCCGCCCGGGCTGCCGAAATGCGGCACATCGCGGCGGCGATCACGCACCGCCGCGGCGACACCGAGGGGGCGATCGCCCTGCTGGCGGGCAACGATTCGCCGGAAACCCCGCCTCTGTGGCGCGAACGGCGGCGCTCGCTCCTGGCGAACTTCAGCCGGGGCAGCCTCGACGATCTCGGCCGCGCCGCGCGGAGGGCCCGGCGCACCTATCGCGCCGCGGTGGCGGCCGGAGAGCCGTATCCGATCGCCCACGCCCTCCAGACCCTCTGGCTCATCAAGTCGATCGAACGGGACCACGGCGCCGCGTTGCGCCACATCGACCACGCGGTCGAAGCCGTCGAGGGTCGCGCCGACCAGGCGGGCCTGTACTTCGACCTCCTCGACAACAAGATGTTCACCCTCCAGAACCTCGACCGCATGGAGGAAGCGCAGGAGACGCTCCGCACCGCCTGGCGGGCGGCCTCGGCGTATTCGCGGCCACACGGGCTCCAGGTCTCCTCGGCCGTCCACGACTACTGGACCGGCAGCTGGGACGACGCGCTGGTGGAGCTGGACAGCGTGACCGAGGACGGTCCGGCGATCACGTTCCACGGACTCCGGGAGCCCGGCCCGGCCGCCCTGTTGCTCCACGGGCTCGCCGGGCTGATCCACGGCCGTCGTGGGGAGGCCGAGCAAGCGGCCGCGCACCTCCTCGCCGCCGAAGAGCGCCTCGCCGTCACCGACGCCGAGCGGGAGAACTGCGACTTCCTGCTCGTCGCCCGTTCTCTGCGGGCCGAGCAGCAAGGCAAGCCGGAACAGGCCATCGACGTGCTGGCGCCGATCATGGATCCGGCCTACGCGCGGATGATGCTTCGCCACCAATGGCTGCCGAGACTGGGCCGCCTGGCGCGGGAGCACGGGCGGGCGGACATCGCGGCCCAGGCCCTGGACGTCTGCCGCGAGGAAGCCGGCAAGGAGATCGTACCGGCGCGGGCGACCGCCGCCGCGCAGTGGTGCGAGGCGCTCGTCTCCGGGGATCCGGAACCCCTGCTGCAGGCGATCGCGCACTACGGCAAGGTGGGGCGCGTCGTGGAAATGGCGTCGGCCCTGGCCGACGTCGCCCTCCTCCTGGCCGAAGCGGGGCGCCGCGAAGACGCGCAGACCGCGGTGGACGACGCGGTCGCGCACCTGAACGGACTGGGCGCGGCCTGGGATGTGCGGCACCTCGGCATCCGGATGCGGAAGTTCGGCATCGCGTCCGGTGAAGCCGAAGCGCGGCATTCGACGAGCGGCTGGTCGTCGTTGTCGCCGATGGAACGGGAGATCGCCGCCTTGGTCGGTCAGGGCCGCTCCAACCCGGAGATCGCCGCCGCGCTGGCCATTCCCCGCCGCACGGTGCAGGCGCACGTCACCCGGGTGCTCGCCAAACTGGGCCTGTCGTCGCGCAGTGGCCTCGCGGAGCCGGCGTCGCCGCGATCACGGTGATGGCGGACGGCAGCGCGTCTGCCGGTTCTCGCCGGCCGTGAATTGCCCGCCAAGAGACGCCGCATCTCTCAACGGGCTGGAAAATTCGTGGTCGGTACGCGGCACCGCTCGAGCGTCGCGCGTCCGGGATCTGCTGACAGCGGCCCAGCCCTGTGCGCCAAGGCGGCGTTGGTTGCGTCTGACGCACGGAAGGCCACCTTGGGGCGGAACCGTCGCCGGAGCTTTGGCGGGCGAGCTCCTACTGCCCTCGACCGTCAAACAACTCGCGACGCGCGACACTAGATCACGCCCGCGCGCATGGCGTAGGCGACCGCGTGGGGCCGGTTCCGCAGGTTCAGGCGGTTGGTCAGCCCGTAGACGGTGTTTTTGACCGTGCGCTCGGAGTAACACAGCTTGTCCGCGATCTCGGCGGTGTCGCACCCCTCCGCCATCAACCGGAGCACGTCCACTTCGCGCGGGGTCAGCCCGGCGGAGCCCGGACCGCACGAGGCGGGTGGTTCGGACTGCAGCTGCCGCACGCTGTCGAGCAGCTGTCCGAGCAGTTCGGCGGGCAGCAGGCCCCGTCCGGGCACCACGGACAGCACGGCTTCGACGAGGCTGTCACCCGACGTCCGAGCCCGCGGCAGCACGGCCACCACCCGGCATTCGACGGCAGTCAGGATGTCGTTCTCCCCCAGTTCGCCGGCCAGCAGTACCTTGGGAACGCGTGCCTGGGCACCGTCGCCGCGCAGTTCCGCAACCACCTGCGGGGTCATCCGATCGATGTGGGCGACCAGCACGCCCTGGCCGGCCAGCTCACCCGGCTCGACGACCACCAGTTCGGTGCGGGTCCGCAGGAAGCTCGTGAGTCCCGCGTGCATGATCGGGTCGGCCGTCCACACCGCGACATGTACAGGTTCCACTGTGGTTCCTCCTGCCTCGTACCCCTGGGCGAAGCATTGTGCAGCGGACTTCACGATCTCTAAACGCCCTGGCCGGCCGGGGTACCGGCCGCGGAACGGCGGCACACCGAGCCGACCGTCCGAAGCCGCGAGGAAGTTCAGCTGGCGCGCATCGGGTGGGTGCGCAGCAGGTAGGTCGGTGAGACGAGCCCCACCGGCAGCGGCAGCCGGCCGACCCGCATGTCGACGCGGCGGAAATGCCCCTCCAGCGGCGGGCCGGAAACGATCGTGTCAAGGGGGTCGGTGAAGGAGCCGCCGACCGCCAGTTCCACCTCGGCCGCGCGCAGTTCCCGGGGCTCGTCCGTCGTCTTGAACGTGACGAGGCGGGGCACGGACAGCCCAAGCGTGCCGAGCACGTTGCGGAACGGCTGGTTGAAGATCGGCGGCAGTGAGGACCTCGGACCACCCTTGGTCCCGTGCAGGCGCAGAAGTTCCACGCCGCGCCGGCGCACCGTGGCGTGGACGCTGTCACCGGCCTCTTCCCAGTCGATCTCGGCGATCTTCTTCGGAAAACCGAGCGTTTCGCGCCCACCGATCATGGCGGTGTCGTCGTCGACCACGATCCACGGGCAGTGCGCCGCGCGGAACGGCCCGTGCTTGACGTTGAGGAAGATCGCCGCCTCGCGGTAGACGCTGTTGAAATTCGTCCAAGGGTAATCGGCGACGAACAGAAGCGCGGTCGAGTCCTCCGCCATCCGCACGCCCGCCGGCAGCAGCCGGTCGCACCGGTCCCGGTCCACCGGCACCGTGACCGAAAGGAACTTGGCGTTCCGGTACTTGACCGTCCTGGAGTCCTGCCTCCGCCGGATATCGGCCAGCCCCTCGGCAATTGTGAAGCTCGGCCGAGCTTCCATCGGCGCGACGCCTTCTTCGGACATCCGCACCAGTTGTTCCCTGGCCATCGTTCCTCCCGTGTCTGTACTCCTCGCCCCCACAACTACCGTCCGCAGCGTCACGTTGGGATCGGCGGCGGCGCCGGCTCGTGCGGAGGGGGAAATCCTTCACAGGCGGAGTGGCGGTAAGCCGGTGACCCCGAAGCGATCAGGGACAGCCCAGGCCCGTTCCGGGATTCTGCGGTACGCGACAGTCTTCCCCGGACCAGCGGGACCTTCGCCGGCGTAGACGCTCACCACGGTGGAGCCCGCTGACGCCTGGTGGCCGGCCCGGAATGTTCCCCCACCAATCGGCGAAGGCGACAGTGGACGTCGAGGTGCTGCCCCGCGGTGTCGAGGACGTCCTGCGCCGCGGGGAAAGCGATCTGGGTCCGCCCGCGGAGAGGGCGCGGCAGCCGGCAGAACCGGTGCGGTGACCGGCAGTGGGAAGGAAGCGCCCGCGCGCCAGCCGGGCCGAAGCAGTCCGTCGGCTCCGGCCGGGAGCGCCGGCCGGCGATCGGCGTGGAACGCCGGTTTGCCTCTTGAGGCTCAGGAGCTGCCCGGAAGCCCCCGGTTCGGGGCCGATGACCACGCGACGGCGAACCATGGATGTGCCGGCTCCGCCATCAAGGGGAGCTGCACGAGCTGGAGGAGGACACCATGGACGCCGGCACGCTCAACCGCCGTGAGCACGCCATTCTGCGGGCCGTCGCCGCGGGCCGCGCCGAGCTGCTCATCAGCTGCGCGCCGGACCTGCTGATCGACGGGGGGTGGTGCGATCACACGGCCGTCACCCGGCTCGTCTCGGAGGGCTGGATCCGTCCGGCGCGCCCGGCGGTCGCCGGGGAGCGGGTTCCCGCCCGGCTCACCGAGGGCGCGGCCGAAGCGCTCGGAATCCCGCGCCGGCAGTCGGCCTGAAGCCGGCCCGGTTCAGGGCCGGAGCAGCAGGCGAAGCAGGTTGCCGTCGTATTCCCGCATCCGCTGCAGTCCCTCGGCGACCCGCGACAGCGGCAGGACCGCACTGATCGACGCCGACACGTCGAGGCGGCCGCGCTCCACGAGCTCGACCAGGTCCTCGAGGTGCTTGACCCGGTAACCCGTGTGAGCGACGACAGTCTGGTTGTTGCGCGTGAGGGCGAACTCCGGCCCGGCTTCGTCCACGTCCAGCGAGGTGCCCACCACGACCAGCCGGCCCCGGTCGCCGAGGACGGTGCGCGCTTGGCTGAACGACCGCGCCCTGCCGACGAAATCGAAGGCCACGTCCAGGCCCCGCCCCTTGGTGATCGCCTTGATGTAGGACTCCAGGCGGGTGTTGGCGGGGTCGAGAGCGATGTCCGCCCCTCGCATCAGCGCCAGCTCACGGGCCGCCGGCCGGGTGTCGAGCGCGATGATCGGTGACGCGCCGCAGACCCGGGCCAGCTGGACGAGGTGCGTGCCGAGCCCACCCAGGCCCCACACCCCGACGGCTTCCGCCGGGCGCAGCCGCGCGGTGTCGATCGCGCCATAGGGTGTCGAAACCGCGCCCGAGAGAACCGTGGCCTGCTCCATCGGGAGGGAATCCGGCACGGCGACCAGCGAGGTCGCGGACGTGACCGCGTACTCCGCCCACGCGCCGTCGTAGTGGATCGCCATCATCCGGAGATCGGTGCAGCCATCCGAACCGGCGCCCCCCCGGCAGGTGGCGCACTCGCCGCACGGCCGCCCGGCGGCCATGACCACGCGATCGCCGGGAGCCCAGCGCACCACCCGTTCCCCGACGGCCGCGACCACCCCGGCCGCCTCGTGTCCCGGCGTGTAGACCGGCATCCGGGGCCGGACGACCCCGTCGATCCGGTTCACGTCCGACTTGCAGATACCGCAAGCCACGATCTTGACCACGACCTCGTCGATGTCCGGCGTCGGCGTCGGCACCTCGTCGAGGGTCAGCGTTCCGGCCACCGAGTCGAATCGGACCGCCTGCATGGTGGCCGGCAGCCACCCGTTCTCGTCCCTCATCGCCACAGTCCACTCATACGCGGGCAGCGGGCCGGTCGAGGGCACTGACGCACCGGCGTCGGCCAGGAAGTCGTCTCTCCACCGGTTCCCCCAGTCCCGCTTGCTCGGCGTGCTGCGCTTCGCCCTACCGGAACCGGCGCGGGACGCGTTGAAAACCCAGCGTAGACTACGAGCCCGGCGAACCCGGCAACACCGGACTGCCCCGGCAGTCAACGAGTCTGCCCGAAAGTACCCGGCCGGCGTCGGCGGGGGTCCGTAGAGCGAAAACGAAGTCTGGTCGTCGACAGTCGGTTCATGAACGACGACGCACACTTCCACGCCCGAAAAGACCCGCCATCGGAAGCCGCGGCCTACCGCCACTTCGCCGTTTTCCGGCACCGGCTGCCGAACGGCCGGCACGTTCCGATCGAAGTGGCTCTGCACTACGATTCCGGCGATCCGTTCGCGGTCAAGGCCGTCTTCGAAGTCGGGGCACCGCACGAGATCGCTTGGCTCTTCTCCCGTGAACTGCTGGCTGACGGCCTGTTCACCCCAGCCGGAGAAGGCGACGTCAGAGTCCGCCCGTGCCCGGGCGACCCGGTCTTCGTCCTGATCGAACTGAGCTCGCCGGCCGGTCGCGCGACGTTCACCGCCGACACCGCGGACCTGGCCGGCTTCCTGTACTGCACCTACGACGTCGTCCCGCCGGGAGAGGAACTCTCCCGGGTCGACTTCGACCTCGAGCTGTCCCGGCTCATTCCCGGCTAGGGCTCGCACCCGGCCGATCCGCCAGGTGGTTTTCCGACAGCCGCAAGGAGACCCACTACCGAAGGGGCATCATGAAGACCTCCAGTGCAGTCCTGGGCGCCGTGATCATGTCCGCGCTCGCCGCTTGTTCAGCGGGCTCCGCACGGACAGTCGTCCCTGCCGGCGTGGCAGCCGGTACCACCGCCTGGACGACCCACGGCAGGTTTGCCGCGCCGACCGCGGCCCTTCCGCTTCCGGATCTGCGCACCTACCAGCCGGAGCTCGTCCCGGTAGGCGCGGAAATCACGCTGGTGACGAAACGTTCGGGGGCCGGCGCCAGTCTCACCGTCACCCTGGCGGGCGTCATCCCGAACCGCCTTTACACCGCCCACGTCCACACCGGGGCCTGTGGTGCCGATCCGAGCGGATCCGGTCCGCACTACCAGGAAGAGAAGGACAGCCACCAGCCGTCCGTCGATCCCGCGTTCGCAAACCCGGCCAACGAAGTGTGGCTCGATCTGGTGACGGACGGGGACGGCCGCGGCACCGCGACGGTGACGACAGCCTGGTTCTTCCGGAAGGGCGAGGCGAATTCGCTCGTCCTGCACGCCGCCAAGACTCACACCGAGCCGGGGATGGCGGGGAAGGCGGGCGCCCGTATCGCCTGTGTGACCGAACAATTCGGCCGGTAGCGGCCGGTCGAAGAGGCACCGCAGCATGAAGTTCGCGCATTTGTCGAGACCCCTCGGCCGCCACCGTCGTAGCGTGAGGCATGGTCGCGGACTCCGACATCTCGCCCGTACGCCTTCGCCGGTGCCCGATCAACGGATGCGTTTGGCGCGGCTCGTGCCCCGATCACGATCACGAAATCGAAATCGACGCCGCACTGGGCCGGATGATGCGGCGGCGGCCGTTCGGCGCCGGTCGGAAACAGCGCCGATCTGCCGCGAAATACGCGCAGCAGTACCCGATCGGCTCTGCCGTCGTCGTGACCACCATCGCCGATGGCGAGAACCAGCCGCCGAAGCGGGTCCGGCGACGTCGCATGTTCCGGCCGAATCCCCTGGACGCCGGCCACCGCCCGTCGACGGTGGTCGGGACAACACCTGTCACGGCAGGAATTCCCGCGACGGAGAGCAGGCCGCCCAGCACCGGCGAGCCGATATCCGGGGCCACCGGTCTCGAGGAACTCCGCGACGGGGCAACGGCGCGGTTCCGCCGGCGCCGCGGGATCCGCACTCGGTCCCGGCGGGCCGGATCAAGCCACACGGTCGCGCTCGACGCCGCGGGAAACGGTGCTGAGCGCGACGGTGTCGGCGCCATGGATCAGCTCCGGATCCGGGCTTCGTATTCGGCGAACGGGATCGCCGCTTCCAGCGCACGGTCCCGGTAGGCGCGGAATTCCGCGATGTCGACGTTCACCAGGGGCTCGCGGCCGGTGGCACGTCCGTCCCCGGGTGCGTGGCGAAGCTTGATCACGACCTCGTCGTCGAGGAGGACGAAGTCGTGGTCGGGCAGCCAGTCGGCCGAGACCCGCGCAGTGTCGAGAATCCGGATGTCTTCACCTGCCGCGGCGAAGTGCCGGAAGTAGCCGAAGGAAAACCGAAGGTAGTCCGAGACGGGCGGGATGACCACCTGCACCCGCTGGAGCACCCGGCCCCCGGAGAGTTGCTGCCGCTGCCGGATCAGCCGCGGATCGTCCGACGGGACGCGGTAGCTTCCCTTCGCCTTGAACTCCTCGAACGCCGCCCGCTCACTGTGGATGCCGTACGCCTGAAGCAGCTGGAAGCGAAAACTCGTGCGCTTGAAGGCCATCAAGTCCAAGTACTCCGTGGGCGAGGACAATTCCCTTCCGGCCTCGTGAGTCCCTTCAACCTGGTACATGTGCTTCCTCCGGGTGCTTCGGACGGGTTCCATGGTGACTCCCGTCATTTCTCGATCGTGCCAGCGGCCGGCCGGGACGACCATGGCCGAGCGGGCTACACCAGCCCATCATCGGGCACATTCACCGCCGGCACGGGTGATCACGCCGCTGGCAGCGCGCCGACGGGGTATTCCGCTAGCAGATGTGCCCGAAGGACACGACCGTCACCGCGGGGTTTCGGCGATCAGGGCCTGATGGGGCACTCTTGCCCGGAGCGTTCTCCGGTCTTCGCCGGCCACGCCACGCATCGTGCCGATTTCGACAAGCCGAAGGGACGTGACCGGATCCGTGGGCGCCGTCGACGACGTCATGAGCTACCTGCTCGAGCTGATGAGCGGACAGGCTCCCGGCACTCGCGTACCTTCCGAGCGAGAGCTGGCCCAGCGGCTGGGTATCGCCCGCACCACGGTGCGCACGAGCGTTCAGCACCTGGTGGCGGCCGGGCTCTTGACGCCCCGGCACGGCAGCGGGATGTTCGTCGCCGCGCCGAAGGCGATCACCTATCTCGACGAGCCGGCGGGTGGGCCGGCCGACGACACCGGGCGCCGGCCGTTCGGGTACCTGGTCCTGGACACCAGGGAGGGCACCGCGGGGGCAGAACTCGCGGGCGCGATCCGGGTCGCGGCCGGCGAACACACCACCGAGTTCCGGCGGCTGCTCGTCCACGATTCCGCTCCGGTGGCCATCGAGAGCGCGATCCTTGCGCAGTCGACGATTCCGGACACGACCGGCGCCGCCTTCTTCGACCTGCTCGATCGGGGGCGGACGATCAGCAGTTCCACCATCTCGTGCGAACTGGCCGCCGGTGAGTTTTCCCGCGTCCTCCGGATCCCCGTCGCCCAGCCGCTGCTCGTCGTCGAACGTGTACGACGGCTGCCTCCGGCGGAGACCCCGGTGTACGTCCGCACCTGCTATCGGGCGGACCGGTTGATGCTTAGGCAAAGGTCGGCGACGGGACGCTGAGGTGGCCGGGCCAGGCGGATCAGTCGTCTCAAGCCGGCGAACTCGTCCACACCGGCTCGTTGTCCTGGGACGGCTCCAGGGCCGCCATGGCGCGGCCGAGGGTCACCGTGTCCAGCGGCGACGGCGGTCCGCCGACTTCGCGGATGTGCTCGAGCAGTTCGGGGTCGGGCGCGAGGTGGTGGGTCCGGAGGTAGTAGGTGACCGTGTCCGTCCAGACCCACGTGCCGTCCGTCCGGAAGTTCATCGGCACGACCGAAGCCTGTGCCGGGTCGACGATGTCGGCCATCGTGCCGGTGGTGACGAGCAGTTCGGTGCCCGTCTCCAGGTACTCGACGAGCCGGGCACGCTCGTCCTCGTCGGGGATCTTCGCGTGGTCCGGCGCGAACCGGGGCCCTTCGTCGGGATCGACCTCGTCGAAGACCCTCGCGACCCTGACCTCGACGTCTTCGTGGGGCGACCAGAGCAGTTTGCCGCCCAGCTGGGCGGCCCGCTGGTAGCGGGGCCGCGCCCCGTGCATGGACACGACCTCGACCTGCGGGTCCCGTTCGCCCGCGGCGCTCAGCGTGTCCTGGAACCGCGCGCTCAGCTCGGCCGGCTCGCCGACGTCGTCGGCGTCGTCGTCGACCTCGGCGACGTAGACCACCCGCGGTTCCGGGTAGGGCACCCCACTGGCAGGTCGCCGCACCGCACTCCACAGGCCACGGACACCGGGCTCCTCGATGATCTCGGCAAGGAGGTCCTGCTCCGCGAGCGCGGAGATCAGCATCGCGCCGTCGGCGCCTTCGTCGCCCTCGCCGTCACCCGCACTGCTCCACTCCGGCGAGAACTGCCACAGCAGGGGCGAGCTCTCGGGAATGAGCTCCATCGCGTCGAGCACGGCGGGGTCGAGCCCCTCGGACTCCAGCAGTTCGGCCAGCGCGTCGAGATCGTCCTCGTCGAGCGGCAGCACATTCCGCCTCCCGGCGAACGCCAGGAGCCGGGCGACGTCGGCGCAGCGATCGTCCGCGAGTGTGCTGCGAGCCCGGGTGAGCACGTCATCGGGCAGCCAGCCGGCGACACGGAGGAGGATCTCGTGCAGCTCGGAAGTGAAGGGGTGGCTCATCCAATGCTCCCTGCGGTCGGCCGGCCTACCGGCCCATTCTGGCCGCTCCAGCCGCCGCGACGGGCGCTTACCGGGTGGTACGTGCCCGAAGGGACACTTTTCGCTGGCTTTCGTTCCCGGAGGGCGGCGAGCCGGGGACGGTCCGGCCTCGAGGTCGAAACCCTGGATGTACCAAGCTTCTTCCTTTGCCCGCGGGGCCAGCTTGACGTCCGGCTCCGCCCAGGCCTCGTGCAGTGACTTGGCGCTCTCGAGCACCTCGGGACTCCTGCACACCGTCTCGGCGTCTTGGCCGACAGGCAGCACAGGAGTACTGGAGCGGCGCTCTTCCCGCGCTCCACCGCGGCTTCGGGGAGTCCCGGCGCAGGAGGCCGAATGCGCGGGAGACGCCAGGAAGTGCCACTCGCGGACGAACTTGACGGGCCGACGACCGCGACCGGCCCCGCCGACCGCCCGAATATCCGGGACCGGTACCTGCGCCGGAACGGACCGCACCCGGGTGAACCGGGCACGGTCCGAACGCGCCACCTGGGCTCGCGTGGTGCGTCGCTCAGCCGAAGAAGACGGACGCGGCCGTGTTGTCGAACCCGACCGTGCCGAGGTCGGCGACATCGCCGTCGATGACCACGGACCTGCCCCGGCAGTCCTTCTCGCTCCAGAGCTTCAGGTGGCCGGACGCGCTGATCGACGACGTCACGCCCGGCCGCGCGAGGTTCCGGCATCCGGATCCCGAAGTTCCCTGCGAGGCCTCGTCGTCGGCGAAGTTCTTGCCGTCGAAGAAGATCCCACTGGTCGCGGCCGGGCCGGTCGCGACCGTTCCCGGTTCCGACGGCTCGCCCTGCTCCACCGCCTTCTGTCCCTTCGGCGAGACGGCGAACCACGTCCCGCCGACGCCCTGACCGTTGGTGTCACCGGGCTTGGTGTCCTTGGCGAACCGGTAGACGGGCCACCCGCCGATCGTCACCTGGAGCGAACCGTCGGCACGCTCGACCGTGCCGACCGCGGACTTCCGGACGCCGGCGAGGAAGATCTTGCTCGCCGGCGTCACGAGCACAGGCGGCCAGGTCTTGGCACATTCGCCGGAGCACGCGGATTTCGACGGCTGGGCCGTGTCCTTGTCGAAGCGATAGAGGGTCAATCCGGCTCCGTTCACGACGACCGGGTCGAGCCCGCCGGCCGGAGCCGCCTTCAGCTGCACCCACCGCCGCGCGACCTGCTGGTTCGCGGAATTGGGCGTTCCGTCCGCACCGGTCGCCCAGTCGCCCGTCTTCGGCTGCGCATTGCCGGCCTTGGCTGTTCCGGAAAGGAACGCGAGGCTCGTGTCTGCCGCTGTGTCGCTTCGCTCGACCTGAGCCCGCGTCTGCGCGGGCGGCGAGGTACGCGCTCCACAAGCCGTCAGTGCCACCGCTCCGGCGACGGCAAGGACAGCGGCCGAGCCGATCCGTTTGCTGAACATGTCGTTCTCCCTGCACCCCGGGATCCATTGTGGATCCCCTTCACCACCGACACGGATGTCCGGCGCAGCGCGGTTCAAAGCAGCTCTCGGACGGCGCTTTCGGGCAGAGACCACAGAAGAATGGCCATTTACTCTTCACCGGTACCGAAATCGGCTGATCCAGGCGGAAGTGGCGCAGCAGAACGGAGGCCGGGAGCGTGCTCACGATCTTGTGGATCGCTGCCTCGGAGCACGCATCCCGGCCTCCGTCACCGGGAAACCGCTATCCTCTCGCCGAGGATCGGAAGCCCGGAAGTCGCACCGTGGGAGAGAGGTGCAACCCGCGTCTTTGTACACCGGCCGCCGCGTGGCGGGGCGGCCATTCCGCCGGCCATCCGAAAAGGGAGGACTTCCCTCACCGACCGGCAGGCGCGGTCGAAGAGTACGTGGCAGTCCCGTGACCGCGGACCCCCGTTTGCTTCCCTGCTCGCAGCGGAAGGTTTCCCGGTGAACCGTCGATGGAGACCAAGGTGGCTGCACGAACCCACGGGCACGTCGCCTCCGAGGCGGCCTGGTCGCGTCGGCGCGACCTCGTCGTCGGCGTGGTGCCGCGGTGTCGGGCATCGTGACGCTGAGCGGTGCGGACGGGACATCGAGGTGGGACGAGCACGCCGCGGCCGGCTCACCGGGTCCGGACAACGCCGCCGACGTCGCTCCGCTCCGCCCGGTCGGCCAGCACCGCGCCGACGATGTCCACGTTCTTGTACTTCGCGATCTCGTCGATCCGCACCATCCGGTCGACGAGCCGCCTGCCGAGCCGGAACCGGCGCAGGCGGGGCACCATCCGCCGGAACAGGATCTCCAGGCGGGTGTTCACGACGAACACCTTGCGGTCGGCGAACGCGCCGTCCAGGTAGTGGTCGACATAGGGACGCAGAGCCTGTTCCCAGGCGTCGAGGGCGGCACCGACGTCGGCTCCGTGCCGGTCGAGCATCACGCCGAGCAGTTCGGCCCCGGTGAGTCCCGACGACACCCCCATGCCCGCGTAGAGGGTGACGCACCAGGCGGCGTCGCCGACGAGGACCACGCGTCCCTTGTGCCAGGCGTCCATCCGTACCTGCTCGGCGGAGTCGAACAGGATCCGGTCGGCGCGATCGAGTGCGCCGATGACATCGCCGAGCGTCTCCCCCAGCGGCCGCGGGCCGAAAACGGCCCGGAGCCGTTCCACCGGCGGCCGGCGGAACTCGGCATCGACGTCGTCGGTGCGATAGGTCATCATGACCGTCGGGTCGTGGTCCCGGTACGCGAAAACCCACATCGAGCGGCCCGGTTCGAGCAGGGTCACGGCCTGCCCGGGCACGAGACCGGCCGGCGTGCCGTCGAACTGGAACGCGGCGACCATGTAGTCCAGTCGCCGGAGATGCTTCTCGTGGGGGCCGAACACGAGGGACCGGACCGTCGAGCGCAGCCCGTCCGCGCCCACCACCAAGTCGAATCGCTCGGTGACCGACGTACCGGTCACGGTGTCGAGCAACGTGACGTCGACCCCGTCCGCGTCCTGGTCGATCGCGGTGGGCACCGTCGAGTAGCGGATCTCCACATCGTCCGGCAGGACCGAGAACGCGGCCTTCTCGATGTCGCCCCGCAGCATCGTCCACGGCTTGCCGGGCAGGTCGGAGAAGGACATCCCCGGCCGGCCGGAGCCGTCGCGTTCGATGTCGAGCTTCTGCGTCGTCGTCGCCCGGTCGTGCACGGCGTCGAGCATGCCCAGCCGGTCCGCGGCCGCCTGGCCGGCCCCGAACAGGACGATGAAGTACCCGTCGGAGCGCCTGGCCGGCGCCTTTTCGACGAGCACGGGCCGCCAGCCGGATCTCCGCAGCCGCGCCGCCGTGGCGATCCCGCTGACACCCGTCCCGACGACCAGTACCCGGCCGGCCTCTTTTTCCATCATGTCTCCCACCGGCTACCGGACGAAAAGCTGAGCGAATTCGGCGACCTGCCGCACGCTGGTCGGATCCTCGAAATAGACGATCAGTTCCTGGACTCCGGCTTCCTCGTACGCGGCGATGCGCTTCTTCACCGTGTCCAGGGTGCCGACCAGCCCGTACGAGCCCAGATCGCCGGGGAAGACGAACTTCGACGACAGGGGGATCAGCGACCGCGCCTCCGCGTCGGTGTCCCGGATGACGCACAGCGTCGTGACCGTCCGGTTGATCGCCCCGTAGTCCCGTCCGACGTCCTGGCAGTGGTCCCGCAGGACGGCGAACTTGCGTTTGGCCACTTCGGGGGAATCCATGATGTTGCAGGCGTCGCCGTACCGGGCGGCGAGCCGCAGCGTCACCTTTTCGCCCCCGCCCGCGATCATCAGCGGGATGTGCGGGCGCTGCACTCCCTTGGGCTCGTTGACCGCGTCGCGAACCTGGTGGTACCGGCCTTCGAACGTGGTCTTCTTTTCCGTCCACAGCGACAGGATGATCTGTACCGCCTCGTCGAGCTTGCGCAGCCGCTCGCCGGTGGTGCCGAAGTCGTAGCCGTACTGCAGGTGGTCCGGCTCCAGCCAGCCCGCGCCGATGCCGAAGTCCAGCCGGCCCCCGGAGATGACGTCCACAGTGGACGCCATCTTCGCCTGCAGAGCGGGATTGCGGTAGCCGTTGGCGGTGACCAGCTGACCGATCCGCACGTTCGAGGTCTCCCGCGCCAGCGCGGTGATCAGCGTCCACGCTTCGAAGACCATTTCGTTCGACGGCAGAACCGTGGTGAGGTGATCGGGCGCGAGCAACGCGTGGTAGCCGGCGTCGTCGGCCAGCTTGGCGATCTCCGTCAGCCGGAAGTACGCCGCGACCGGATCGGTGAAGCCCGCGAACTCCTGGGCGAAGCCGGTGGGCAGGAAGATGCTGAACTTCATCGTGTACCACCCTCCTGGAGGAAGTCGCTGATCCGCGGCCACAGGTCGGCCCAGGCCACGTCCTCGTGATCGATGTCGTGCGCGAGCCCCGGCACGGTGATCAGTTCCGCGGGCAGGCCCTCATGCCGCATCCGGGCGGCCAGTTCCGCGGACTCCGCCGAGGACACCACCGGATCGTTGTCGCCGTGGACGATGAGCAGCGGCGCGGTGACCTCGCCGAGCGCGCTCAGCGGCTGCCGCTCCGGTGCCGCGAAGTACGCTTCCACCTCGGCCGGGTCGCTCTCGGAACGCGACGGCAGCAGCGAGCCGGGTCGCAGCTGGTCGGCCGTCACGAACCTGGCCGGGTCGTAGAAACCCATGAGCAGCACGGCGTGCCGCCACAGGCCGGGCCCGCGCTCCAGCGCCAGGAGCGCCGAATACGCGCCGCGGCTGGTGCCCAGGATGTCGATCCGCGTGTCGTCGATCTCGGGCAGCCCCGCGAGGTACCGGGTGGCGGCCACCACGTCGTCGACGTCCTTGCCGCCGATTTCGGCCAGCGCCCTGAACTCGGGGCCGTGCCCCGGGGCGCCGCGCTGGTCGACGGACAGGACCGCGAAACCCGCCGCGTTCAGCGGTGCGTGTTCGCTGATGTGCCGGTAGTCGCCGTCGGCGTCGAGCACGCCGCCGTCGCCCGGCATGCACACCACCACGGCCGGATGCGGTCCGAGCCCGGCCGGCAGGCTGAGGTGGCCGTAGACGACCGTCCCGTCGGCCGAGGCGATCTCGTGAACGGTGAGGCGCTCGGTCAGCGCGACCGCGTCGGGCCGGGCCCGGTCGAGTTCGTCGGCGAGGAGGTCGACGAGCACGTCGACGCTGAGGCTTCGCTGCAGCCTCGCCGCCGGGACCGGGACGCCGAGCTGTTTCTGGAGCAGGACCCGCAGCTCGACCGCCGTCAGCGAGTCGACGTCCACGGCCTCCTGCTCGCCGAGCCGGTCTTCGCCGAGACCGGTCGTCCGCTGGAGCAGCGGGGTGACGAGGGCGGGCAACATCTCCGCACGCTCGGCCGGGCTCGCGTCCCGCAACAGCTTGGCGACCGAGTCCTCCCCGCCGAAGTCACCATCGCCGCCCGCCGCGCCTTCCGGCACCACCCCGCGGAACTTCGGCAGCGGCGCCAGCTGCTGGTTGGCGCGTGCCCACCGCGGCCAGTCGACGTCGGCGACCGACACCTCGGTCGGCCGGGTCCGCAGCAACGTCCCCAGCTCGGCGACGAGCCGCGCGGGCGGCATCCCGCGGTGACCGTTGCGCCGCAGGACGTTGCCGACGTGGCCTTCGCGGCTGACCGCGACACCGACCTCGTCGACCATCCCCCAGCCGACGCTGGTCGCCGGCAGCCCTTGGGCGCGCCGGTAGCGTGCCAGGCCGTTGAGGAATTCGTTCGCCGTCGCGTAGGCGCCGGCCCCGAGCGCCCCGAGCTGCGCCGCAACCGACGAGAACAGCACGAAGAAGTCGAGGTCGTCGGCCGAGGTTTCGCGGTGCAGGTGCCACCCCCCGTCCGCCTTCGGGCGCGTGGCCCCGACGAGCCGCGGCGCATCGGTGTCCGAAAGCACGACGTCGTCGAAGTCGGCCGCGCCGTGCACGATCCCGCCGATCGGCGGCAGGTGGGCGCGGACCCGTGAGAGGAACGAGCGCACCTCGTCGCGGTGGCTGACGTCGACCTTGTGGACCCGCACCTTGACGCCCCGCGCGGTCAGCTCCGCCACGTCCTGCGCCGCGGCCGACGTCGTGACCCCGTGCCGGCCGGCGAGCACGAGGTACCGGGCGCCGTGGTCGGCGAGCCAGCGCGCCACGGTGCGGCCGAGGCCGCCGAGGCCACCGGTGATGACGTACGTGACGTCCGGCCGGATCGGCGATCCGGGGAGTGACGCCGCCGGGACGCGCACCGCTTCGCGAGCCATCCGCACGACGATCTTGCCGTGGTGCTCGGGGCGCGCCATCACGCGGAAGGCTTCGTCCACCTCGCCGGCCGGGAACTCCGTGCACGGCAGGGGATCGATCGCGTTCTGCTCGTGGAGCTCCGCGACGGCGCGCATGCACTCCCGGACGTCGTCCGGCCGCAGGGCCATCATCTGGTCGTAGTCGAAGGAGTGGAACGACAGGGCTCGTTGCGCGGAGGCCAGCCGTACCGCGTGGTCCGCGACGTCGCCGGGCTTGCCCAGCTCGACGAAGCGCCCGAACGTGCGCAGCGTCCGGAGGCTGTGGTGGATCATGTCGGCCGGCAGCGAATTGACGATGACGTCGACGCCCTCGCCACCGGTCCAGCCGAGGACGTCGTCGGCGAAGGACGTGGACCTCGAGTCCGCGACCCGGGTGAAGCCCTCGCGGCGCAGGAGTTCCCGCCGCGGCTCGCTCCCCGCGGTGACGAACACCTCGGCACCGAGCCACTGCGCGATCCGCGCCGCCGCCAGTCCGACACCCCCGGCGGCCGAGTGGACCAGCACGCGTTCCCCGCTCCGCAGGTTGGCCAGCCGTACCAGGGAAAGGTGCGCGGTGACCACGGGCAGCAGCGACGCGGCCTGGGCACCGGTCAGCGTCGCCGGCTTCTTCACCACGCGGACGGCCTCCAGCGTCACGTGGGACACGAACAGGTCCCGGCTGTGCGCGAACACCTCGTCCCCCACCTGAAGGCCGGTCACTCCCGCACCGACGCCCACGACGGTGCCCGAGCACTCCAGACCGAGCGTTTCCCCGGAGTGGCTGCCTTCGATGGCCCGGGGCGAGATCAGCCCGGTCTGCTTGAGGACGTCCTTGAAGTTCAGGCCGACGTGGGAGACCTCCACTTCGACCTCGCCGGACCCCGGTGGCCGGCGGGTGGTCGCGACGAAGCGGAGGTCGGCCCCCGCTCCCTCGAGGGGCCGCAGGCGCACCGGGGTGAGGTCGGTGCGCGTGGTGACGTGGTCGAGGTCGGAGCCTTCTTCGGCGTGCGTAAGGCGCCGCACGTACCGGCCTTCGGCGCGTAGGGCGACCTCGTCGAGACTGTCTTGGGTGAGCTCGGTGAGCAGCGCGTCGAGCAGCTTGCCGTCGGTGCCGACCTGGGAATCGGCCGGAGCGACGTCGATCAGGCGGCAGCGCAGCTCGGGCCGTTCCGCGGACACGACCCGGCCGAAGCCCCACAACGCCGCGGCCGCCGGCGCGGTCGTCGGGTCGTCGGCGGAGACGCTCTGCGCGCCCGTGGTGACGAGGAAAAGGGGCCGGGCCTCGGCCGGAAGCTCCTGGACGAGCCGCAGCGGCGCCGCGACCGAGCCGCAGGAGGGCGTGCCTTCGGCAGGGGCGCCCTCGACGTAGACCACCCCGCGGCACGGCGGCTCGCCGGCCGCCCCGGCGAGGACGCGCTCGAGCCAGCGGTCGTCGGCGGTGTCGGCGCGGATGACCTCAGCGTCGAGTTCGGACAGCCCGCGAGCCAGGTCGGTCGCGGTCGCCGAAGAACCCACGACGATCCAGCGGCCCTCGGCGCCGGCTTCCCGCTCCAGCGGTTCCTCCTGCCACGCGTGCCGGTAGACGAGCTTCGCCGGCCGCTCCTGGGCCTCCGCCAGGCGCCTGGCCCGCAGGCCCTGCACCTCGGCGACCACCTCGCCGTCGTCCGTCACCAGGGTCAGGTCGCATTCGATGGTCCCCGGCGTGCCGGCGTCCCGGCCGCGGCCGTGGATCCACAACCGGGTGCCGGGAGACCGGAAGAACCGGAGCGCGTCGATGCGGGCCGGCACGTACGTACCGGGTTCCGCCTCGTCGCCGAGCAGGTGCGCTCCGGTGATGGCCGCCTGCAGGGCACCGTCGAGCAGGACCGGGTGCAGGCGGTGCGCTTCCTGCTCGACGGTGTCGAGCCGGAGTTCGCCGAAGACCTCACGCGTCTCCGTCCGCCACCACAGGCGTCGCACGACCCGGAAGGCGGGCCCGTAGTTGAGGCCGGTGCCGGTCAGTCGCGCGTATACGTCGTCGTGGCCGAGTTCCGGAAGCCCGTCGGTGAGTTCGGCGAGGGTCTCGGTGCGGGGCAGCGTGGTCCGTGCCTGGGCGACGTGGGTGCGGCGGAGTTCGGCGTGCAACGTCCAGGTGGCGTCATCGGGCTGCATGCGGCTGTGCAAGGTGACCAGCTGCCGCGACGGGTCGTAACCCACTCGCAGCGTCGTGACCGACGAAGGCGGGAGCTCGAGCGGGCGGTGGAAGACGACGTCCTCGAGGAAGCACGGTGCGTCGTCCGGGAAAGCGGCCAGCGCGGCTTCGAGATATCCGGAGCCGGGGAACACGACGGACTCGCCGATCTTGTGGTCACCGAGGTACGGGAACGCGGAAGCGGACAGCTCCACGTCCCGGATGGGCGTGGTGGCGGCGACGGCCCGTCCGGTCAGCTTCAGGCCGTCGGTACCCAGCCGCCGCTGCCGGGACACGGCCGACTCGATCCAGTGCCGCTCGCGATGCCACGGGTACCGCGGCAGGTCCAGGTGCTCGCGAGGGCCGGGGTGGACACGTTCCCAAGCGGGGTCGGCGCCGGCCTCGTACAGCCGGCCGAGGGTCGCCAGGAGGTGCTCGCGCTGCGGGCGGTCCCGGCGCAGCGACGCCAGGCGCACCACGCCGTCCGCGCGCTCGGCCAGCGCTTCGTCGATCGACGGGGCCAGCACCGGGTGGGGGCCGACCTCCAGGATGGCGCCGGTGCTGCCACCCCGGGTGAGCAGGCTGCGGAACGCCTCCGCGAACCGCACCGGCAGGCGGACGTTCCGCCACCAGTAGTCCGCGTCGAGTTCGGCACCGTCCACCCGCTCGCCGGTCACCGACGAGAGCAGCGGAACCTGAGCGCTGCGCGGGCGGATGTCCTGCAGGGCGGCCATCAGCGGTTCACGGATCTCGTCCATCTGGGGGCTGTGGTAGGCCACTTCGACCCGCAGCTGCTTCACCGACGCACCGGCCGCCGTCAGCTCGGCGGTCACGGCCGCCACGGCTTCGGGATCACCGGCGATGGTCGTGGCGTGGGAACTGTTGATCGCCGCCACCGCGACGCCGTCGACGAGGTGGGGAACCACCGCCTCGGCGGGCAGGCCGACCGCCGCCATCGCGCCGCGCCCGGCCAGCCGTGCCTGCAGGTTCGCCCGGTTGAAGCTCACCGTGAGCGCGTCCTCGAGCGAGTACACACCGGCGGCGTAGGCCGCGGCCACCTCACCCACGCTGTGTCCCACGACCACCGCGGGTTCGATCCCCCAGTCGCGCCACAGAGCAGTGAGCCCCGCCTGCACCACGAAGTTGGCGACCTGCGCGTACAGCGTCTTCGTCAGCCGTGACTCGGCTTCGTCACGGCGCAACTCGTCGCCGATCGACAGACCGAAGCGCGCGAGCACCTCGTCGCAGGCGGCGACCACTTCGGCGAAACGCGGCTCCTCTTCGAGGAGTTCCCGTCCCATGCCCCACCACTGGGGTCCCATTCCGGTGTAGACGAAGGCGATCGCCGGGCGCGTCACCCGGGTGGGAGCGACGGTGAGGTCCCGCAGCTTCTCCGCGGCCTCTGCCCGGTCTCCGGCGACGACGAAGGTCCTCATCGGATGGTGGTCACGGTGCCGCGAGGCCGCGCGGGAGAGGTTCCGCAGTGCGGGAGCGTCTTCTGCTTCCAGCAGGGCCGAGTAGGACTCCACGAGCGACTGCAGCGCCTCCGGGCTTCGCGCCGACAGGGGCAGGAGCAGCGGCCTGCCGTCGTCGCCTTCCGCGTGCCCGGCGGTCTCGCGGTCCGGCCATTGCTCGAGAATGGCGTGGGCGTTGGTTCCGCCGAACCCGAAGGAGTTGACCCCGGCCCGCCGCGGTCCCGGCCGCTCCGGGAACGGGACCGTCTCGGTGGGAACCCGGATGGGCAGCTGGTCGAAGGGGATCCGGGGGTTCGGCTTTTCGAAGTGGAGGTTCGGCGGGATGGTTCCCCGCTTCAGGCAGATGGCCGCCTTGATCACACCGGCCACCCCGGCTGCCGCCTCGGTGTGACCGAAGTTCGACTTGACCGACCCCAGCCAGTGCGTGCCGGTGGAATCGCCGAGCACCTCGCCGATCGCGGTCGCTTCGACCGGGTCTCCCGCCGCCGTGCCGGTTCCGTGCGCTTCGAAATAGCCGACCGACGCCGGCTCGACGCCGCCGACCCGGCACGCGCGCTCGATCAGCGTTCGCTGGGACTCCACCCTCGGCACGGTGATGCCAGGGGTACGCCCGTCCTGGTTCGCCGCGGTACCGCGCACGACGGCGTGGATGCGGTCGCCGTCGCGTACCGCCGCGGACAGCGGCTTCAGCACCAGGATGCCCGCGCCTTCGCCCCGGGCGTAACCGTTGGCCCGGTGGTCGAACGACTTGCACCGGGCGTCGGGCGACAGGAACTGCCCTTTGGACATCAGGATGGTCGTGACCGGGTTCACCATGACGTTCACCCCGCCGGCCACCGCGAGCTCGCAGTCGCCGAGCGCAAGGGCGTTGCAGGCCTGGTGGAGCGCCACCAGCGACGACGAACAAGCGGTGTCGACGGTGAATGCCGGGCCGCGCCAGTCGAACGCGTACGACAGCCGGGCCGCCAGCATGGTCATGCTCACCCCGGTCGGCGTGGCCGAGCTGACCAGGTGCCGGTTCGGCTCGCCCAGCTGCAGCGTCGCCGCGTCGAAGGTGAAACCGCCGATGTAGACCCCGACGTCGGCGGCCGCGGTCGAACTCGGCGGGATGCCGGCATCCTCGAGTGACTCCCAGGTGACCTCGAGCAACAGCCGCTGCTGAGGATCCAGCGCCGCGGCCTCGCGCGGTGACATCCCGAAGAACCCGGCGTCGAACGTGTCGACCGGCGTGCGCAGAAAGCCGCCTTGGCGCACGAACATCCGCCCGGGGGTCGAGCGGTCCTCGTCGAAGTAATCGCTCGTGCGCCACCGATCCGCCGGAATGTCACCGATCGCATCGGTGCCGGATCCGATCAATTCCCAGAAAGTGCGCAGATCTTCGACGCCGCCCGGGAAGCGGCATCCGATGCCGATGATCGCGACCGGCTCGGCCTGTGCCGGGCCGGAGGCGGACTCGCGGCCGGTGTGCCGGGAGTTGGCGGATCCTGCGACGGTGTGCGAAAGCTCGGACGGCGCCATGCACTACGCTCCTAGACAGTTGCCGATCCCCTGGGTACGTGAACGCATACAGAATGTGAGCGCGACCGGCGGTCGGTCAACCGAATCTGTCCGATTGTCCAGCAGCCCGGCCTCAACGGGCACGCGACCCGAGCGGCAGCCCGTGATTCCGCACCTGACCATCGGCATTGTCGTCCCATTCGGGCCGGCATTTCCTGAGGTGTTTCGGGCACGGCGGCGCGGACCGCACCGTTTTCCTCCGGGAGCGAAGGACTGCATTGAGGCTATGCGCGTTTCACGGTGCTTCGACGGGCTCCGCGACCGCCGGCGCCGTGCGGCGCATCGCCGCCGCGGCGAAGGCGCCCAGCAGCAGGACTCCCACCGGCAGCAGCAAGGTCTGCCTCGCCGCCTCGGTCAGTCCATTGTGGATAGCCTGAGTGGCGAGCTGGTCCGCCTGAGTCGCGATGTCCACCGGCAGGCCGGGGGTTGGCACGCGCCCGCCACCGGCGCCGAGCTGGCCGGTCGAGGCGGCCGCCTTCGTCAAGCTCTCGGTGAACGGGGCGCGGTACTGCTCCGGCAGCGCTGCCGCCGCGGTGTCCGCCTCGCCGGCGATCGCCGCGGTGATCCTCGTCTGGAACAGCACGCCGATCGCCGCGCTGCCCAGCACACCGCCAACCTGGCGTGCGGTGTTGAAGATGCCGGACGCGGTACCCATCAGCCGCGGCTCGACCGTGCCCATGGCCAGATTGCTCATCGGCGCGAGGATGAAGCCGAAGCCGAGGCCGCACACCAGTAGCGCGGGAAGCAGGGCCCACGGGTCGGTGGCCGCGCCCGCCTGGAGCGCGATGACGCCGAGCCCGGCCGCCAGTGTCGTGAGGCCGAGCACCACCAGGTGCTTGCCGTTGACCTTGTCCGAGGCGCGACCGACGAACGGCCCCATGACGCCGGTCACCAGGGACATCGGCGCGGTGAGCAGTCCGGCCTTCGTGGGGGTCAGCCCCAGCACCGTCTGGAGGTAGACGACGAGAGGAAGGAACATGCCGGTCATCGCGAAGCCGACGGTGACCCACGCGAGCGTGCCGGCGGAGAAGTTCCGGTTGCCGAAAACCGACAGCGGCACCAGGGGTTCCCTGCGGTTGACGCGCTGCCAGAACACGAACACGACCAGCAGTACCACCCCGAGCCCGATGATCTCGAACACCGAAACCGGCCCGACCACGGCGCCCCAGTCGTAGTGCTGTCCATTTTGGACACCGAAGACGACGCAGAACAGCCCCCCGCCGGAGAGCAGGATGCCGGCCAGGTCGAACGAATGGGCGTGCTTCGGCTGCCAGTCGGGGACGAGCCGCCAGGTCAGCACGAGCGCGAGCCCGCCGACCGGGACGTTGACGAAGAAGATCCACTCCCAGCCGAGGTGCTGGACCAGCACCCCGCCGAGCAGTGGCCCGGCGATCGTGCCCAGCCCGGCGGCAGCGGCCCACATGCCCATGGCGGGGCCGCGTTCGGCGGGCGGGAACAGGTGGCTGACGAACGCGAGGGTCTGCGGTGTCATCAGCGCGGCGCCGAGGCCCTGCACGGCGCGCGCGGCGATCAGCATCTCGACGTTGCCGGACAGGCCGCACCACAGCGACGCGCCGGTGAACACGACCAGCCCGGCGAGGAACACGCGCTTCGGGCCGAAGCGGTCACCGAGGCGGCTGGTGAACAGCATCGGCACGGCGTAGGTGAGCAGGTAGACGCTGATCACCCAGACGACCGAGTTCAGCCCGGCGTTCAGCTCGCGCAGCATGGTCGGGATCGCGATCGGGACGATCGTGGTGTCGAGCAGGATCATGAAGAAACCCAGGCACAACACGGAAAGAGCCGTCCACGGTCTGACGGATGTTGTCATGTTTCGCGTCCTTGGTGATGAGTCCGACACGGTTCCCCCTGGCGAAGCCGCCCCGCCGAAGGCCCTCAGCCGGTTTCGACCGGAAACCGCTCACGCCGCTCCGCCCCGGAAGTGCCCGGCGTATCCCGGCATGGGCGCGACACCCCTTACGCGAAGGCAGCCGGTGCCGCGGCCGCGAATCGCGCCGCACCCTGTCCTTGTGGTCACTGTCATGTCCAGAGGTCTCCCGAGAAGGTAGCCACCGGACACGGGCCACGGCCATCGTCCACCGAGGAAAGCCGTAAGTTCGTCGAACGAGTCTGCCCGATCCAGCAGCCCGTTCACCACGCACGACGACCGCCCGGCATCGACCCCACGCCGCGGGCCGAGTGTCCGGCACTGGTCTGCACGACGGCCGGCTTCGATTCCCGGTCCGGGCCCATTCGCCCCTGGCCGCCGCCCGAGGCGGCGAAGCGGGCCGTGGTGATCGAGCACGACCCGGTCACCCGGCACGTCCACAACCCCGTCGGCCATGGCGTGAGCAGGACCGTGGCCAGCGCGGCCCCCCGCGGTCCGACGGCACCCGCCGGCAGTGCGGCGACTGTTCCTCAGCCCCGATCATGATCTGCCGCCGGGCGCCGCCCCAGCGTGGCCAACCACTTCGGGAACAAGCACGACATCGCCGCGATCGTGGCCGGCAAGCCGCAGCCGGCGGTCCCCGCCCACCAGGAAGTCGACCTTGTTCTGACGAGTTCTCCCCGCCGCCGCACCAGCCGTGGCCACGATGGTGACCGGCTGCAGCGACGGCCACGACCACCTCGATCCTCACCCCACGGGACGCTCGATGTCGAAGCAACAGCAGCCGACTCGGCCGGCGCGGTGTTGAGATTGCGCCCGCCGGGCCGCGGAATACTCGAAGACCGGGGCGACGATCGACGGCAGGACACCGCCGGCGCGCATGGCCGGCAGCGCGGCTCCGCAGGAAATGAGTTGCGGACGCCTTTCCGGGGACCAGGGCGGTGCTCAGCCGGGCGGTGCGAGGGGGAAGCGCTTGTCCAGCCAGCCGGCCATCTCGGCGGCGGCGAGCTCGTTGCCGGTGGGTTCGCCTTCGGCGATGGCGTTGCCGAAGTGCAGGCCCCGCACGACGGCGACGGTGCGGTCGCTCGCGCCGAGGGCGGCGATCATGCGGCGGCTGTCGGCCGGAAAGGCTCCCTGGTCGCCGGTGACTTCGACGAACAGGGTCGGGGCCGTGACGGCGGGCGCGCACCGGACGAAGTCCGCGTTGGTGCTGAGCCCGGACCAGGTGGAGAGCCAGGCCTCGGGGGTGGTGAGGCGGCCGAAGCCGGTGCGGCCGTAGTTGATCAGGTCGGGACGGGTGCCGAACAGCGAGCCGTACGGTCGTTCGCTCGGGTCGAGGGTGAGGTCCACGGTGCGCAGGTCCGCGTCGGTGCGGAACACGGTGATGATCCGCGGGGCGAGCGAGCGCCTGCGGTCCGTCGCGCTGCCCGTCTTCTTGAACGCCGCGCGCGCTTCGGCCGCGCGAGCGAGGTGTTCACGGGCCACGGCGTCGATGCGGGCGACCCGCGCGCGTTGCGCTTCGCGGTAGCGCCGCACGAACTCCGCCGGGTAGGCCGAGCTGCGCGGGGGTTCGGCGAACCCGTTGTCCGGGGTGAACGGGTCCAGCTCCGGGACGACCGACAGCGGGTCGGCTTCGTCGGCGACCGACGGGTCGATGCAGTTCAGCAGCAGCGCGCCCTGACCGGGGTGCGGGGCCAGGAAGATCGCGCCGTCGGCCGGCGGCATTTCGGCGTCGGCGAGTTTGGTGGGGCGGCCGCCGGGGGTGGTGGTGATGCGGTCGGCGGGGGCGAGCGCGGCCTGCTGGAGGTAGAAGGCGTAGAGCGTGCCGCCACCGGAGTGGCCCACCACGACCACGGACTCGAAACCCTTGTCCCGCAGGAAGACCTGTCCGGCCGCGACGTCGTGCAGGGCTTGTTCGTGGACCAGCGTCAGATCGTTGTTGACCGAGCGCGTGTGCTGGGTCCAGACCGCGACGCCCGCCCGCAGCAGCAGGGGCACCAGCGGGTGGTGCGTCAGGTCCTGGCGCGGGTGCATCAGGCACACGACGGTGCGGGCACCGGGCACCGTGGCCAGGACACCGCGCACGGTCGCACCGTCCGCGGTGGACAGTTCGTGCACGCTGGTCACGGTGGCGGCCGGCCGCTCGCCGGCAGCCAGGTAGCGGCCGGCCCCGAGCCGCGCGGAGGTCATGCGGGCTCCACGCGCAGCGCGTTCTTGTCGTGCTGGGTGATCCGGCTGTCCCGCGCCACTCCGGCGACGCAGGAGTACCAGACGGCGTGCCGGCATCCGGTGGCGCGGCGGTCGATCACGATCGTGCTCTCGGCGTGGATCTCGAAGTACGGTCCGACCTGCCCGACGGTGACGGCCGGATCCTCGGCCGCGACCTTGGCGACGGACGTGTTCTCGGGGACGTCGAGCAGGTAGAACGTGGTCATCGCGCAGGCTCCCAGTCGGCGGCGCGCTCCACGATCAGCTCGGCCTTGCGGGCCAGCAGTTTTCCGAACGTCGGCTCGGGTTCGCCGACGACGTCCAGCAGCGCGTCGATGGTGAGGTTCGCGTCGAGGTCCTCCTGCGGCGTCACGGGACGCATCGCGCGGGTGAGCTCGACCATGTAGCCGTTCGGGTCGTGGGTGTAGATCGACTCGATCGTCTCGTGCTGGATCTGCATCTCCACCGGCCACGCGCTCGCGTCGAGGCGGCGCCGGTACTCCAGCAGGTCGTCCTCGTCGTCGACGTGGATGGCCAAGTGGCGCGAGCGGACGAAGTAGTCGGGTACCTCGGCGCCGAACCGGGCGTAGACGTCACCCTTCTCCCCCGGTGCGCCGCCGACGCTCTGCTCGGCCCCGAAGTAGTAGAAGAACGCGATCCGGTCCTCGTTGCCGATGTCGAAGAAGAAGTGGATGAAGTCCGGGTGGTCCTCCGGGCCCCAGCCGGCCGCGCAGATCGAGTGCACGACCGGGAAACCCAGTACGTCACGGTAGAAGTGCACGGTCGCCGCGGGGTCGAACGTCGGGAACGCGACGTGGTCGACCCCCTGCACCCGGTGCGCCAGCTCGGTCATCGAAAGCCTCCAGCAAAACGATCTCGGCGGGTTCGGTGACCCGAGCGTACGCTCGAATTGACGGGACAGTCAACAGTTTGACACTTGAGACGATTCACGAGGCGTGCGCCTGCCCGGGCGTCACTTCACGGGCAGCCGGGAAGCCGGGGCCTCAGAGGTCGAGGACGCGTTCCAGGTGGTCGAGGTCCTGGCGGAGCAGCTTGAGCGCCGCCGCGGGGCCGTCCCCGTCGGGGACCCGGCGGTCGGGCCGCTCGAGCGCACCGACGGCCATGTCCGCGAGCTGCTCGGTCACCGCGTCGGCGCTGTCGCGGCCACCGGGCTGGAACCACCAGGCGACCCAGTTGCACATGCCGAGCAGGCCGAGTGCCGCGACCCGGGCGTCGACCGGCCGGAACCGGCCCGCGCGGACGCCCTTCTCGACCACGCCGGCGATGGTCTTGAGCACGGCCCGGCGGCTCTTGTCGTAGGCCGCGGTGAGCCCCTCGGGCAGCTCGGCCTCGGAGCGGATCAGCAGCCGGAAGCGCTCGGGCTGGGTGGCGCGCCGGCGCACCAGCACGTCGACGACACCGCGGAGCGCCTGGACGGGGTCGAGGTCGGGCCGCCCGGCGAGCGCGGTGAGCTCCCCGAGCGGGCCGTCGGTGACCTCGGTGACGAGCTTGGCGAGCAGCTCTTCCTTGCTCTTGACGTAGTAGTAGAGCGCGGGCCGGGTGATGCCGATCGCGTCGGCGATGTCCTGCAGGCTCGTGCCGGCGAACCCCCGCTCGGCGAACAGGCGGGTGGCGTGCTCGTAGAGCTCGTTCTCCACCAGCTCCCGGCGGGCGGTGCCCGCGCTCCCCCGACTGCGTCCGCTCTCGGTCCCACTCATGGGCAGAGGATAGATCGGTGCTCAGTGCGTCGCCGCGAGCAGCCGTCCGGCGCCGGGCAGCACGGGATCGAGCCCGAGGCTGGTGAGCAGCGTGTAGGCGCCGGCGGTGGCCGCGGAGAGCACCGGCAAGCCGAACTCCTCCTCCGCCGGGACCAGCAGGTTCAGCGAAGGCATCTGAACGCAGGCGGAGATGACCAGCGCGTCGGCGCCGCTCAGGTCGAGCCCGCGGGCGGCTTCCAGCACGCGGTCACCGGGGATGCAGCCGACCTCGGCGTTGTCCCCGACCTCCAGCGCGGCCCAGTCGGCGACGGTGAACCCTTCGGCCTCGAGATAGGCCACGACCTGCTCGGCGAGCGGCCGCAGGTAGGGCGTCACCAGTGCGATCCGCCGGGCGCCGAGGGCGGTCAGCCCCTCGACCAGCGCACCGGCACTGGAGAGGATCTCGGTGTCCGGCAGCTGCCCGCGGATCTCCTTCTCCACGCGCCGGTGCTCGCCGGCGCCCTGCGCCATGACGGCGACGAGGCAGGCGTAGAGCAGCGCGTCGACCCCGGCATCACCCAGCTCGCCCACGCACCGCTCGCGCTGGGCGTTCATCGCCTTCAGCTCTTCCGGCGTCACCTGGTGCATCCGCATCCGGCTGGAGTGGAAGGAGAACTGCTCGGTGTGACGGGAGAGCAGAGCCGGGATTTCGGTCTCGACAGTCACGTTGGAGCTGGGGACGACCAGCCCGATCCGGTGCGTCATCGTGTTCCTGCCTTCTCTGCGGCGATCTTGTCGGAGATCTCCGCGGTCAGGCGCTTCTTGTCGACCTTGCCGACGAGCGTGCGCGGGATTTCGGGGACGTGCTCGATCCGCTCGGGCCACTTGAACTTGGCGACGTCGAGCGCGGCGAAGTGCTCTTGTACCTCGGCCAGGCCCAGCTGCGTGCCGTCGACGACGACGTAGGCGCAGGTGCGCTCGCCCAGGCGCGGGTCGGGCATGGCGACGACGGCGGCCGCGGTGATCCGCGGGTGGCGCAGCAGGAGCAGCTCCACCTCTTCGGCGTTGATCTTCTCGCCGCCGCGGTTGATGAGGTCCTTGATCCGGCCCTCGATGGAGACGTACCACTCGCCGTCGATCTTCCGCCGGGCTGCGAGGTCACCGGTGCGGTAGAAACCGTCGGCGGTGAAGGCGCGGGCGTTGTGCTCGGCGGCGTCGTAGTAGCCACGCAGGGTGTAGGGGCCGCGGCAGCACAGCTCGCCGACCTCGCCGTCGTCGACGTCGGTCTCGGTCCCCGGCTCCAGGATCCGCACCTCGTCGAACGCCGACAGCGGTGTCCCGACGGTTTCCAGGCGCGCCGTGCGCGGCGCCCCGGGCCGCGTGGTGAGGAACAGCCCCTCCCCCATGCCGAACAGCTGTCCCGTCCAGAGACCGCGGGCCTCCAGGTCCTCGAAGAGCGCGGCCGGGACCTTGGCACCGGAGAGGACGACCTGGGTGAGTGCCTTGGCGGCGTCGGCGAAGCCCGGGTGGGACGCGGCCCGGTAGTGCCCGTGCCCGAGCAGCACGTGGGTGGCGCCCTCGCGGGCCAGCAACGGGAGGGATTCGTCCAGGTCGGGGCGGCCGAGGACGAGGCACGCGCCCACGCTGTGCGGGCCGTGCACGGCGCACACGATCCCGGCGTTGTGGATGACCGGGATCAGGTGCGCGACCCGCGTTTCCGGTGTCCAGCCCCAGGAACGCGCGTACTCGGCGCCGTTGTACCAGTACTCGGCGTGCAGCCGGGGGATCACCTTCGGCACGCCGGTGGTGCCCCCGGAAAGCTGGTACACGGCCACGTCGTCGGGGTCGAGGCCCGACTGGATCCGCTCGACGAGCGCGCGGGCGGCGGCCGGGTCCACGTCGCTGCCGAGTGCGCCGAGCGACCGGCCGCGCGGGTCGTCGCCCAGCACGAGCACGTGCCGCAGCGTCGGGTGGTCCTGCTGGTGCGCCTGCGCGAACCCGACGAGATCGAAGCCCCGCAGCTCCGCCTCGACCAGGTGCGCGACCGCTCCCACGCGCCGGCTGATCTCACCGATCTCGTGCCCCCGGTGCGCGGCGAGCGTGGCGACCGGGATCAAGCCGGCCTTCAGCACGCCGTACCAGGCGACCACGCTCTCCAGCCGGTTGGTCACCTGGAACAGCACCGGGGCCCCCGGCCGCAGCCCCAGCGCGACCAGCCCCGCGGCGACGCGGTCGGTGCGCTCGTCCAGCTCGCGGTAGGAGAGCCGGCCGTCCAGCGCGACCACGGCGTCCCGGTCCGGATGGGCCTGTGCCACGCGGTGGAACTCGGTGGCGATCGTGCCGGTTCCCCACAGCCCCGCCTCGCGGTAGCGGCGGACGGCGGCCTCGGGGTGGGGAACGAGCTTCATGCGGTCTCCTCGGTGAGCACCACCAGGTCAGTACGTCCGCTGACCAGGCCGTCGGCCAGATCGTCGCGCAGTTCGGCCGGCCCCTCCACCGCAGTCAGCACACCGGTCTCGAGCCGGACCCGTTCGGCGAGGTCGAGGCGGGTGAGCAGGGCGGGCCGGGCGGGCGGGCCGGTGACCAGCACGCCGTCCGTGTCCCGCGCGCGGGCGACGAGCTCGTCTCCCTCGGGCGACCACGGGTCGTCGAGCGCGCAGGCGAGCGTTTCCAGCTCGGGCACGGAGGTCCGGTCGGGGAATCGCCGGCCGCCGTGGACGAGCGGGCGCCCGAGCACCCAGCCGGCCAGGTTCCCGACCGCCGGTTCGCCGCCGTACTGCTCCAGGGCGGCCCTCACCACGTCGGGCGCCGTGGTGGCGAACCGGTCCAGCGGCACGTTCCCGGCCCGCGACATGTACGCGACCATCAGGCGTTCGACGGGCAGCCCGGTCCGGGAGGGGAACGATTCCCACCACAGCCGGCTGCGGCGGGCCAGCTCCTGCAGCCGTTCGACCGACGGCCGCCGGACCTGTTCGTACCGCGCGAAGGCCGCGCCGACGTTCTCGGCCTCGCCCAGTGCGTCGACGAGGGCGATCGCGTCCTCCATGGCCAGCTTCGTGCCGGAGCCGATGGAGAAGTGCGCGGTGTGCGCGGCATCCCCCAGCAGCACGGTGTTCCCGCTCGACCAGCGGTCACAGTGGACGGTGCGGAAGCGCAGCCAGCGGGTGCGGTTGCCGATCAGCGGGTGCCCGCGCAGCTGCTCGGCGAACGCCTGCTCCAGGAACCGCAGAGAGGTCTCGTCGGACTCGGTTCCGGCGGACCCGAGGGCAGCGGTCGTCGTGTCGAAACCGGCTCGCCGCCAGGTTTCCTCGTCGGTCTCGATGAGGAACGTCGAACGGTCGCCCGAGTAGGGGTAGGCGTGCGTCACGAACGTCCCGTAGTCGGTCTCGACCGGTGCGAACATCGCGGCGTCGAGCGCGAAATCGGTGCCGCACCACAGGTACAGCCCCTTGCCGACGTCGATCCGGCCGCCGAACGAGCCGTTCTCCCGGGTGGCGCTGCCGACCCCGTCGGCGGCGACCACCAGGTCGGCGTCCAGGTCCCCGGCGGCCCGGCGGGTGCCGAAGTCCAGCTCGACGCCCGCCTTTTCCGCGTGCCGCTGCAGGACGGCCAGCAGCTCGGTGCGGGCGATGCCGATGAGCCGGTCGTTGTGCACCCGGACCGAGTCGGCGCCGACCCGCATGGTCATGTCGTGGCGGAGACCGGCCGCGACGAGGTCGCGCAGCGTGTCGGGATCGGCCGCCTCGAGCTTGCGCTGGGTGCCGGCGGCGAGGCCGACCCCGAAGCCGAAGGTGGAGCCCGGATCGCCCTGCTCGTACACCCGGACGTCGCAGGCGGGATTCGCGAGCTTGAGCAGCCGGGCGGTGTAGAGCCCGCCCGGTCCCCCACCCAGCACCGCAACCCGTCGTGGCTGCATCACCGCACCTCCGAAGACTTCGTTTGACGTACTAGTCGACTATTTGACGCTCGCGAAGTCACAAAGTCAAGATTGACCTTTGTCATCAACGTCGAATAGTCTACACCCTCGTCAGGAAGTTTCTCGCGCAAAGGAGCGCTCAAGATGGCTTATGTCATCGGCGTGGACGTGGGCGGCACGTTCACCGACGCCGTCCTCGACGACGACGCGGGAACCGTGCTCGCCGCGAAGTCGCCCTCCACCCCGCCGGACTACTCCCGCGGCGTGCTCGACGTGCTCGGCCTGCTGGCCGAGCAGCTCGGGAAGAGCCTGTCCGAGATGCTGGCGGAGACCCACCACATCGCCCACGGGACGACGTCGTCGCTCAACGCGCTGGTCATGGGCAACGTGCCGCCGGTCGGCTTCCTCACCACCAAGGGCCATCGCGACTCGATCTTCATCATGAACGTCGAGGGCCGCTACCTCGGCCGCTCACCGCACGAGTTGCAGAACGTGCTCGGGCAGAGCAAGAACCACGCGCTGCTCCCCAAGCGGTGCGCGCTGGAGGTCACCGAACGGATCGACCGGGACGGCACCGTCGTCGTCGGGCTGGACGAGGCGGAGGCGCGCGCGGCGATCCGGACCCTGCTCGCCGACGGCGTCAAGGCGATCGCGGTGTCGCTGCTGTGGTCCTTCCGCAACCCGGTCCACGAGCAGCGCTTGCGCGCTCTCATCGCCGAAGAGGATCCGGACGTCTTCGTCGCGCTGTCGAGTGAAGTCAGTCCTCGCATCCGCGAGTTCGCCCGCAACGCCACCACGATCATGAGCACCCAGATCGGGCCGGGGCTGCGGGACTACCTCACCACGCTCGAGAACGCGTTGCGGGACAACGATCTCGCCGGGCCGCTGCTGGTCATGCAGAGCAACGGTGGCGCCGTCGCGGCGGCCGAAGCACCGGCGACCGCGATCAGCACCGTCGGGTCCGTCCTCACCGGCGGGGTGATCGGCTCGGTCGCGCTCGGCCGCCAGCTGGGCCACCGCAACATCATCTCCACCGACGTCGGCGGCACGACCTTCCTGGCCGGCCTCGTTGTCGACGGAGAACCGGTGCGCGACACCACCACCGTGATCAACCACCACCCGATCAACGTGCCGACCCTGCGCGTGGACGCGATCGGCTCCGGCGGCGGCGCCGTCGCCTGGCTCGACGCCGGCGGCAACCTCCGCATCGGGCCGCACAGCGCCCAGGCCGTGCCCGGCCCCGCCTGCTACGGCAACGGCGGCACCGAGCCGACCAACACCGACGCGAACCTGGTGCTGGGCATCCTCCCCGAACGCGGCCTGCTGGGCGGGCGCAAACCGCTGTCGCTGGAACCGGCCCGGCAGGCGATCGACGTCCGGATCGCCAAACCGCTCGGGCTGAGCGTCGAGGAGGCGGCCGCGGCGATCTACACCGTGCAGAACGCCCAGACCGGCGACCTGCTGCGCAAGACCGTGGTCGAAGCGGGGCACGACCCCCGCGACTTCGTGGTCTACGCGTTCGGCGGTGCGGGTCCCGCCCACTGCGCCGGTTACGCGGCCGAGGTCGGTGTCGACGAGGTCGTCGTCCCGCTCGGGCCGGTGGCTTCGGCGTTCTCCGCGTTCGGCCTGGCTTCGTCCGACATCGCGCTGGCGGCCGAACTTTCGGACCCGACAACCGTGCCGTTCGACCCGGCCCGCGCCGAACGCAACTTCGCCGACCTCGAGAAACAGGTCCTCGACGGGCTCGACCGGCAGGGGGTGCGGTTCGAGACCGTCGAGCTGCACCGCGAGATCGACATGCGGTACGCGATGCAGCTGGCCGAGGTCAGCACCCCGGTGGTGCGCGGCCACCTCGACATGGCCGCCATCGAGGAGGCGGCCACGGGCTTCGAAGAGCGTTATGCCGCGCTTTACGGCCGTGACGCCGGGTTCCGCGAAGCCGGGATCCAAGCGATCACGTTCCGCGTGCGGGGCATCGGCGTGCTGCCGTTCAGTCCCGAACTGCCACCCGTGCCGCCCGCGCCGTCGGCCGACCCGGCCGCCGCGCAGGCCGGCCGCCGCCCGGTCCAGCTCGACGCCCGGCTCGGCTACGTCGACACCCCCGTCTACGACTACCGCGAACTGCGCGCCGGCCACGTGCTGACCGGCCCCGCCATCGTCGAGGTGCCGACGACCACCGTGGTCGTCCCCGGCGGGACCACCGGCACCGTCGACCACCTCGGCAACCTCACGATCCGCAGGAGTGCCGCATGACCATGCCGATCCCCGGCTCGGAGCGCTTCTCCAGCCGTCCCGTCGACCCGGCCGAGCTCGCCCGGTCGTTGCCGTCCACTTTGGACGTCCACAGTGTCACGCAGGAGCAGATCGACAACCTCGACCCGCTCACCTACGAGGTGATCCGGCACCGCCTGTGGTCGGTCACCGACGAGATGGGCGAAGCGCTCAAGCGCATGTCCGGCTCGCCGATCGTCACCGACGCCAACGACTTCGACTTCGCCATCTCCGACGAACTCGGCCAGGAGGTGCAGGTCGGGCTGTACAACACGATGCTCGTCGGCGCGGTCGACCTCGCCATCTACTGGACGCTGCGCCACCGCGCGAGCAACCCGGGCATCGAGGCCGGTGACATGTTCCTGACCAACGACCCGTGGGTCGGCGGCGGGCTGCACCAGAACGACGTCATGGTCTACCAGCCGGTCTTCCACGACGGGAAGCTCTTCGCCTGGACGAGCGCGATCGCGCACCAGCCCGACCTCGGCGGGGTCGGCCTCGGCTCCTTCTCCCCCGCCGCGCAGGACGTGTTCTCAGAATCGCTGCCGACCCCGCCGGTGAAGGTGGTGCGCGGCGGCCAGGTGCAGAGCGACGTCGCCGACCTGTGGGTGCGCCGCTCGCGGGTGCCGATGCTGATCGGGCTGGACCTGCGGGCGAAGATCGGCGCGAACAACGTCGGCGCCGAGCGGCTGCACGCGCTGATCGACCAGTACGGCCCCGACACGGTCAAGGCCGTCATGAAGCGGATGATGTCCGACGCCGAGACCCGGCTGCGCGACAAGCTCACCGCGTTGCCGGACGGCAGCTGGACCGCGACCGGCTACCAGGACCAGTCCCACGAGGGCGACCGCGGGCTGCACAAGATCACCGTGACCACCACGAAGTCGGGTGACCACCTCACCTTCGACTTCACCGGCACGGACAAGCAGGCCGGCGTCATCAACTGCACGTACGCCGGCATGCGCGGCGGCGTCATGCTCGCGCTGCTGCCGATCCTCGCCAACGACATCCCGTGGTCGGCGGGCGGGCTGATGCGCTGCTTCGACCTCGTCACCGAGGAGGGCACGCTCAACAACGCGACGTTCCCCGCGGCCGTCGGGCGCGGTCCGATCGGGCCGGCCTGGCTCACCGGCAGCCTGATCGCCGAGTGCCTGTCGCAGATGCTCGACCGCGACCTGGAGCTGGGCAAGAACGTCCAGGCGACCTGCTGCGGCACCTGGGACACCGCCGTCATCGCCGGCCTCGACGAGCGGGGTGAGCAGCCCTCGCCGTTCCTGAACATCATGATGGAACCGATGGCCGGCGGCTACGGCGCCCGCACGCACGCCGACGGCATCGACACCGGCGGTCTGTTCTGCATCCCGATGGGCCGCGTGCCCGACGTCGAGATGACCGAGTTCCTGTACCCGCTCCTCACGCTGTGGCGGCGGGAGCTACCCGACTCCGGCGGCCCGGGCCGGCACCGCGGCGGGCTCGGCGCCTCGCTGGCGTTCACCCCGCACGGCACGAGCGTCCCGATGGGCCTGGTGCTCGCGTCGGCGGGCAAGGCCGTGACGCAGAACGCCGGGCTGTCGGGCGGGCACCCCGGTAACAGCGGTCTCGACGTCCTCGCGCGGCAGAGCCGGATCGCCGAACTGCTGGCGTCGGGGACGATGCCGTCGTCACTCGAAGAAATCAGCGACACGCTCGAGCCGGGACAGAACTACGCGTCGAGCTACCTGGCACCGGGCGAGGTCTTCGCGATGACGTGGCAGGGCGGCGGCGGTTACGGCGACCCGCTGGCCCGCGACCCCGAGGCCGTCGCCCGCGACCTGGGCGAGCAGAAGATCACCCCGGCCGCCGCAGCCGCGGTCTACGGCGTGGTCCTCGACGGCGGCGAGGTCGACGCGGCAGCCACCACAGCCGAACGGCACCGGCTGCGCGGGGTGCGGCGGGACCGCTCGCGACCGGCCGGGGAGACGCGCGGCAAGGCCGATCTGTCGTCGGTCAAGCGGATCGACGACAACCTCGTCGAAGCCGGCACCAGCATCGCGTGCGCGCATTGTGCGGAGATCCTCGGCGACACCGGCGAGGGACCGCTGGCCGTCGCCGTGTACGACGGTGCCGCGACCGAAGCCGGGCCGCAGATCATCGCGTCGGCCTCGGACTACGTCGACACCCCGGTGGTGTTCCGCCAGTACTGCTGCCCGTCGTGCTGGACCGCCCTGTCCTCGGCCGTGGTCCCGGTCGACCACCCGGACCACGCGGCCACGCTCGGCAAGCTGACTGTCACCACCTGACCACCACGGTGTGGGCGAGCGCGGTGCCCCCGCTCGCCCACACCCGGCACTGGGCAGCGGCTCCCGATGGGGTCGCGACTCAGGCCAGGTCCGCCATGTCCAGCACGAAGCGGTAGCGGACATCGTTGCGCCGCAAGCGATCGAAGGCTTCGTTCACCCGCGTCGACGGGAGCACCTCGACATCGGCGGTGACGCCGTGCTCGGCGCAGAAGTCCAGCATGGCGGCCGTGGCGGGCACCCCGCCGCTGCCGGCCGAGGTGGGCTTCTTGCGCCCCACCAGCAGATCCATGGTCTGGACGGTGACCGGCCCGAGGTGACCGACCTGGCTGAGCGCGCCATCCATGGCCACCAGCCCCAGGTACGGACCGAGGTCGTGGGGCGCGGAGATGGTGTCGACCAGCTGCGTTCCGAGGTCACCGCGGAGCTGGACCTCGGCCAGGTCGCCGTCGAGGAGCTGTTGGCGTCGCTGAGCAGGTGCCTGACAGAACTGTCGCCCCTCTACCTGTTGCTCAACGAAAACGGCGACGAGTACGACTCCCTGCGACCCGACCTCGCGGAATCCTAGCGAGACGGGCGCTTCCCGGCACGGAACTCCTCGGGCGACGGCACGCCTAGGCGGTCCATCTCGGCCAGGCACACCCGGACCGCCTCGGCGGCGACGTAGATGACGTCCGGGTCCACTCGCCGATCCCCCACGACCGTGACCCGCCCATCGCCGGCCGAGCGCACCCAGGGGCCGGGCACCCGGTACTCGTCCGCGGTCGGCCGGAACGACATCCAGAACATCGACGTGAACGGATACATCCGCCGCAGCCGCGGCTCCCGCATCGCCGCCTCGATGAACTCACCCAGGCCGGACACCTTGTATGCGCGGTACACCTGCCACATGAACTCGGTCCGATCGCCGCTCTCGAAGGCGTCGGCGACATCCACGAAGTCGGCGAACGGCCACGCAGCCACCAGTTCCCGTGCCGTGGCGCCACCGAGCCAGCTCGCCGCAGATCCGGTGACCTCCGCCAGCTCGACCGTCGACAGCCGGCTCAGATACGTCCCCCGCAGCATGTGCCGCACCCGGAACAGACGTTCACCCCTGCGGGGCATGACATACACGGCGCGATCTCGCCTGCTCATCGTGGCCGCGAAGCCGCCGAAGGCGCCCCGAGCATCCCTCATGTCGATCTCGCAGTCAGGACACGCAGCCCGGAGTACGGCCTCGAGGCCACCCGCGTCGACCAGGTCCTGGTACGGCACTTCCACCACGCCTCCAAGTTACCCCCGGGCGCCAAGGGGCCGGCCACAACCGTTGATGCGGGAGTGCATCGCCGCGATCTCCCGCCGGAACCGCATATCGGCGTCGTTCGCCCGCGACGCAACCATGTCACGCAAGCTGAGGCCCTACGCCAGTAGGCGGATATACCCCGACGGGCTCATCCCGAAGGCCGCGTGATCACTCCACGACAGCCGCACGCAAATCATAGTTCCCACATTCCGCCGTGATCTCGGCCGTCGCCTGCGCCGCGACGAAGAAGTCGTCGGCCAGCGGCGAGGTGCGTGATGCCGCCACCGCGAGGCACACCTGGTCGGCCGGAAGTTCCGGGATCGGTACGTAGCTGATGTCCGGACGCGAATAGAACACGGTCGCCGAACGCCCCACGAACGAGATGCCCCGGCCGGCCGCGACGTGCTCGAGCGTCTCCTCCACCCCGCGCACCCGGAGCCCGGAGTCGGGGTGCGGGCGCCTGGTGGGCTGCGTGCTCGGGTCGGCGTGCCAGATCAGCGGCTCACCGGCCAGGTCGGCCTCGGTGACCTCTTCCTTGCCGGCCAACCGGTGACCCGCGGGCAGCACCACCATGAGCGGCTCGGTGTACAGCGGAGTCAGGCGCAGGCCGGTCTCGTCGACGGGCAACCGCACATAACCGACGTCGACGCGGCCGTCGAGCAGCATCGGGGCCTGGTCGTCCCATTCCATCAGCTGCACGTCCACGACCACGTCCGGATGCTGGGCCTCGAACGCCCGCGTCGCCGGGATGACCGGGATGCCGGCCCGGAAGCCGACCACCAGCCGCCGGCTGCCGCGGGCGGCCACGGACACCCGGCGGCGGACCGCGTGCGCGGAGGCGAGCAGCGGACCGGCGTCGGCCAGCAGCTGCCGGCCCGCGTCGGTCAGCTCCACGCCGTGGCGATCCCTGGTGAACAGCGAGGCGCCGAGATCCTGCTCCAGCGCGCGGATCTGGCGGCTGAGCGCCGGCTGTGCGATGTGCAGCTCATCGGCGGCACGGCCGAAGTGCAACCGGTCGGCCACGGCGACGAAGTAGCGCAGTTTGCGCAAGTCGAGATCCATGGAGCCTCCCGGTCCGGTGATGCCTTCAGGTTATCACCACGACCGAAAGAAGTCTTGGACACCAGCCCAAGCCACGGGCAGCCTGAATAGGTAAGTGATGGGCCGGAGCGAATTCGGCCCGAGAATTCGACATCGGACTCGACAGCAGGGTCCAGAACGAGCGCATCAGGAATCGAGCGCCGTCCATCGCGTCATTCGACGGCGTCACCGTTGACAACGCCGGGGTGGGCATGGCGTCCTGCGCAGCTCCGGAAAGCAGGCATTCCATGAGCAGCATCAGCATCATCGGCCTGGGGAACATGGCCGGCGCCCTGGCTGAGCGGGCGCTCGCCGGAGGCAACGCCGTCGAGATCATCGGCCGCGACCAGGCCAAGGCCGAGGAACGGGCCGCCGCGCTCGGCAGCGCCACTGTCGGGACGGCCGGCGCCGCCCCGGCCGGGGCCATCGTCGTCCTCGCCGTGCCCTACGCCAGCGCGGCAGCGGTGGTCGGCGAGTACGGGGACGCACTGCACGGCAAGGTCATCATCGACATCACCAACCCCATTTCCCCTGATTTCACGGGCTTTGTCACCCCCGACGGCAGTTCCGGCGCCCAGGAGATCGCCAAGGCCGCCCCCGCCGGCGCACCTGTCGTCAAGGCGTTCAACACCCTGTTCTCCCATGTTCTGGCCGCCGGCCCAGCCGAGGGCCGCCCCTTGGACGTGTTCATCGCCGGCGACGACGCGCAGGCAAAGACACGCGTGTCAGCCTTCATCGAGAGCCTGGGACTGCGCCCGATGGACGTCGGGCAGCTGCCCATGGCGCGGACACTGGAGAATGTCGCCCTGCTGCAATTGGGCCTCGTCGCCCACTCGGTCAAGCACACCGATTTCTCCCTCGGCGTCAGCATCCTCCGCTGAGCGCACCCCATCATTCTCAAGGAGCAGTAGCGTGCGCGTTTTCGTCACCGGCGGGACCGGCCATTCCGGTTCGTACATCATCCCCGAGCTCATCGCCGCCGGGCACGAGGTCACCGGCCTGGCCCGGTCGGACACGGCCGCGGCGGCGGTGTCCGCGCTCGGCGCGAAGGTACGTCGCGGCGACCTCGAGGATCTCGACGGGCTCAAGGAGGCGGCCGCCGATTCCGACGGCGTCATCCATGTCGCGCACCGGCAAGACCTGCTTCCGTCCGGCGGGATCGACGCCGTGGCCGCCGCGGAGCTCCCGATCATGCTCGCGTACGGCGAGGCACTCGCGGAAACCGGAAAGCCGCTGGTCGCGGCGGGGAGCATCGGCTCGCCCGGGAACCTGGGGCGGCCGGTCACCGAGGAGGACCCGGCCCTTCCCGGCGGCGATGAGCACAAGGGCACCCTGCGGGTTCGCAACGTCGTGGAAACCGCCGTGGTCGGCCTCGCCGAGCGAGGGGTGCGGTCTTCGATCGTGCGGATCGCCAACATCGCGCACAGCACGACCGATCGTGCCGGCTTCCTCGTGCAACTGGTCGCGCTCGCCAAGGAGAAGGGCTTCGTCGGCTACCCCGGAGACGGCGCGAACCTGTGGAACGCCGTGCACGTCCGCGATGCCGCCTCCTTGTTCCGCCTGGCGCTGGAGAAGGGTCCGGCCGGCAGGTATTGGCACGCGATCGCGGACGGTGGCGTCTCGCTCCGCGAGATCGCCGAGGCCATTGGCAGCCGTCTGGGCCTGCCCGCCGTGAGCGTTCCCGCGGACGTACTGATGCTGCCGGGATACTTCGGGTTCCTCGCGAACATAGTCACCCAGAACTACCCGGCGTCCAACCTCATCACCCGCCGGACCCTCGGCTGGGAACCCGCGCAGCCCAGCCTGCTCGCCGATTTGGACAACGGCCACTACTTCTCCGCCGGCTGACGGCGTGGACGGAGCCGAACCGCACCGAGTTCGGCGAATGACAAGGACCAAGAATCGAACTTTTTCGGATACCCATCAATTCAACGGAGTGATCGTGGGAAAGCTCGAGGGCAAGACAGCGCTGATCACCGGCGGATCCACCGGCATGGCACTCGCCGGCGCCAAACTGTTCGTCGAGGAAGGAGCGCACGTCTTCATCCAGGGTCGCCGGCAGGAAGCACTGGACGACGCCGTGAAGCTGATCGGCCGCAACGTCACCGCCGTCCAGGGTGACGCGGCCGAGCTGGACGACCTGGACCGCTTGTACGACACCGTCAAGCGGGAAAAGGGCTCGATCGACGTGCTGTGGGCCAGCGCCGGGAGGGGTGAACCCGCCGTCCTCGGCGAGATCACCGAGGAACAGTTCCACCGCGCCTTCTGGCTCAACGCGCGCGGCACCCTGTTCACCGTGCAGAAGGCACTACCGCTGATCAACGACAACGGCTCGATCTTCATGACCGGATCCAACGCCTCCCTCGGCGCCTTCCCCGGCTGGAGCCTCTACGCGGGAAGCAAAGCCGTCCAGCAGGCCTGGGCCCGCGTCTGGCTCAACGAACTGCGCGACCGCAAGATCCGGGTCAACGTCCTGACCCCCGGCCAGGTCGCCACCGCGAAACAGGAAGAACTGTTCGACGAGGCGACCAAGGCCGCATTCGAGTCCCTCATCCCCCGCGGAAAGATGGGCCGCCCCGAAGAAATCGCCGCTGTCGCCCTGTTCCTCGCCTCCGACGACTCCAGCTACGTCAACGGCCTGGAACTGGTCACCGACGGCGGCACCACCGCCATCTGAACCACACACCAGGAATCAGGAAGTGAGCACACCTCATGAGCAGCATCACCCTCATCGGTACGGGGAACATGGCCCGCACCATCGGCACGCGCGCGGTGGCGGGCGGCAACCTCGTCGAGGTCATGGGACGAGACCGGGCCAAGGCCGACGACCTGGCCAAGGCTCTGGGCGGCGGCGCGACGACGGGCAAGTGGGGCGCCGTCCCGGCCGGGGACATCGTCATCACGGCCCTGTTGTACGACGGTGTCGTACCGGTCGTCACCGAGTACGGAGACGCCCTCGCGGGCAAGGTCATCGTCGACATCAGCAACCCCTTCAACGCCACGTTCGACGGACTGGCCCACAGCGAGGAGACCTCGATCGCGCAGGAGGTCGCCAAGGTGGCCCCGGCCGGCGTCAGCGTCGTGAAGGCGTTCAACACCATCTTCCGCGATGTCTTGGAGAAGGGCCGGCCCACCGTCTTCATCGCCGGCGACGATGCGCAGGCCAAGGCGGGCGTGGCGGCATTCGTCGAGAGCCTCGGGCTGCGCCCGCTGGACGTCGGCGGCCTGAAAATGGCGCACTGGCTGGAAGGAATGGGCCTGATCACGGTGAGCCTCGCCGGCAACGGGGTCGGCCACTGGGACTTCGCCCTCGGCGTCAACGAATTCACCGGCTGAGCCACCGGGGCCGATCAGTCGGCGAACAGAGTGCCGTGCACCCGGGCAACAAGAACGGGCAGTGGCGGTGGCAGCGCTCACCGGAGAACCGCATCCACTCGTCAGGTGAGGTTGACGGTCCCGGTTGCTCGCCCGACACAGGCGCCACCCGCGCCGACCGCACGGACGCGTGCTGCTGGTGTCGCGCGTCCGAGGTTCGTCGACAGCGGCCCGGCCCTGCGCGCCAACGTGGCATCGGGTGCATCGGACCGGGATCTGCCGAGGGTCGCGGCGGCTGGTCCGGCGACATGAATGAGTCATTCATGTCGCCGGACGAGGTGAATGACTCATTCATGTCGTCGCGGGAGGGGCTGCCCGGCCCAGCGGGCCAGCGCCAAGGCAGGCCCAGGAATCCCCAGGCGCAGTGCTGATCAGCCGCAGCAGGGGCGAATCGCAGGCACTCCCGGGCAGGACCTGCCGGGACGAGTACGTCCGTACGTAGACCGGCCCGCGATCGAGCGGCTCAGCGGGCGCGAATACGGCTGCGGGTCGCGTCGAGGTGGAACCGCACCCTGGCGGGCAGCTCGGACAGGCCCAGCGCCGCACACAGACGCGGGACGGCGTGTGTCTCGATCCGCCGCCGGATCTCGGCCAGGTCGGCGTCGAGTTCGAGACCGATGCGCAGCTCCAGCACGGGATCGGCCGCGTCGCCCGCGAGGCTGGCAACGACGCTGTGCGCACCCGGGTAGGAAAGAATGTCCTGCGTCAGCGGGACGACTGCCACGTCGGCGTCGATCGTCGTGTCGCCGGCTGCCGGGTCGGCCGTCGGCAGCCGCCAGATGCCGGTGCGCGGCCGGTGTGTCGTCTGCACGGCGAGCCAGAGCAGGCAGGCCAGGCCGACGATGACGGCGACCACGACGGCATAGGGCGCCCACGACGAGCCGATCTCGGCCGTGGGCAGGACAGCGGAAGCGGGATCGAGCACGGGGATCACCGCGAGGCCGGTGAGCACCACGAACGTGCCACCTGCCAGCAGGAGCGCGCCGGCCAGCGCCAGCAGTGTGCGGTTGAGGCGGGCCGGGCGGTTCAGGCTGTCCATCGCCGATTCCTCGCTGCTGTCACCCGAACGTGCAGTGTCGGCCGTTCGGCGAGCTCGATCGAGTCGAGGCGCTGATCGACCGCTTCCTGCACGCGGCCGTCCAGGCCGGCCAGGTCCAGGCGATGGCTGCGCACGGTGATCGTGACCCGGCGGCGGTGCAACCTGAGCCGCGCCGAGGTGACGCCGTCGGTCGTTTCGGCGCTGTGCAAGAGGGTCTTGCGCAGGCTTCGCCGGGTGACGCCGGCAGCCACCTGTCCACCGGCGCCCGGGTGGTCGTCGAGAGGCAGGACGATGGGTGCGCCGGGGAGCACGGCCGCCGCCAGCAGCAGCAGACCCGCCGTTGCCACGACGACGCCGGCGGCGATGACACCGATGTCGTGCCAGTGCAACCGATGCCCGGCCGAGACCAGCCGATCGACGGGAATGAGGGGACTGTGCCCGAGCAGCAGCTGGATCGCCGACAGCGCGACGAGAACGCAGGCCGCGAGCAGCAGGGTCGCGACGACGACCGCCGGGATCGTGCGACGTGGCCGGTACTTCATCGCAGCACACGGTTCCGGTGCGCGGTGTGCAGGGCGGTCACGGCGATGTCGACGCGGCCGACCGTCTTCCCGGTCAACTCGCTGATCCGGCTGAGCAGATGCGCGCGCACCGCGTCGGCGGCCGCCGCGACCGGGACCGAGTAGCCGAGGGACAGGTGCACGACCAGGTTGACGAGATCGCCGTCGACGACGGCCTGGACTCGCACCGCCTGCTCGGCTTTCTCAGTGCCCCAAGCCACCCCGGCCATGCGACGGGCGCTGCCGCCGACATCGACGATCTCGGCGGCGGCCTGCGCCGCGATGCGTTCCAGCGCCAGCGGGGCGACCGTCGTCCGGCCCCGCTCCGCGGCCTCCGGCAGGTGAACGGTCATCGTCTCAACGCCCTCGCTCAGCGGAGTCCACGGCCCCGGCGGGAATCACGCAGCGCCTCGATGTCGTGGTGTCCGTCGAGCCGCCGCCCCACCGCGAGGCCGACGGCACCCAGCACGAGCACGACGAGGAACGCGAAGAACCCGCCGAACGCCCAGGCAAAGCCCAGCGCCAGCCCTGCGAAGAGACCGATCGTGGTGTTGTTCACGGGTGCCTCGACTCCGTCACGGCCAGGTCTTCGACGGTCACCGACACGAGCCGGTCGGCGACCACCGCCCGCACGGCCGTGCGCACCTGCCCGGCGATCTCGGTGATCGATGCGGGATAGCGTCCCACCACGTGCACGCTGACCTCCTCGTCGGTGACCCGGACGCCGAGGACGGCACGACCGGGCAGGTAGGTCGCGACCTCGCCGTAGCGGCCGCCGTGCAGTCCGGCCACGGCCGGGCACGCCCGTACCGCGGCCGCCACCGCGTCGGCGATCACCTCGGCACCGGTGGCCGACACGGCGGTCACAGCACGCGGGCCGGCTCGGCAGGACCGGCCGCCTCGTCCTCGTCCGGGATGTGCACGTCGTTGACGTGGATGTTGACCTCGACGACCTCGAGGCCGGTGATCCGCTCGATGGCCATGATGACGTTGCGGCGCACCGCCTTGGCCAGCTCGCCGATCGCCACGCCGTACTCGACGACAATGGTGAGGTCGGCCGCGGCCTGCCGCTCGCCCACTTCGACGTCGACGCCCTGTCCGCTGCTCGCACTCGCGCCCGGGATGCGTTCCCGCAACGCGCCGAACGCTCGTGAGGCACCACCGCCGAGCGCATAGACCCCGCTGATCTCGCGAGTGGCCAGGCCGGCGATCTTCTGCACGACGACGTCGGCGATGGTCGTGTGGCCCTGCTCGCCGGGGATCGTCGCGGTGACCTCGCGGTGGGCGAGCTCGCCCCTCGTCTTGTCGTTGCCGCCGACTGTGGGTGCGGTCATGTTCGTCATGCTCCTTCGCCTGTCCCCACGCCGGAGCGTGGGGTCGCGTGTCGGGTGACGTCAATGGGCCCAGCTGCTCCTCTGCCCCGGACCCGACGGCGTCCCGGGCCTGCCGGGGTCTGGGGCAGCGGCACCGAACCCGCAATCCTACGCCGCTCGGTCACTGTCGAACAGCCGATCTCTTTCCGCAGCACGCTCGATCGTGCTGAAGTAGGCCGCCCGGCGGCGCAGGTGGCGGTGGTGGCTGTAGGGCCTCAGCCCGCCCGGACCCACACCCGCGGAGCGGTAGAAGATGCGCTTGCCCGCTTCGATCAGGACGAGGTATCCCAGCACCATCCCGGCCAGCGCGGCGAAGAATCCGCCCGGCAACGGCGAAAAACCCAGGGCGGACGCGAGCGGTGTCGCGGGCAGCAGTGCGCCGACGGCGACGACGCCGAGGACTCCCAGGGTCAGCGGCAGGCTGGGGTGGCTGCGGAAGAACGGGATCCGGCGGGTGCGGATCGCGAAGATCACCAGCGTCTGGGTGGCCAGGGATTCGACGAACCAGCCCGAGCGGAACTGGTCCGGACCGGAATGGAACACCCACAGCATGACGCCGAAAGTGACGAAGTCGAACACCGAGCTCAGCGGGCCGAAAAAGACCATGAACCGGCGGATGAACCCGATGTCCCAATGCGACGGGCGGCGCAGCTGGTCGGCGTCGACGGTGTCGGTGGGGATGGCGAGCTGGCTCGAGTCGTAGAGCAGGTTGTTGAGCAGGATCTGGGAGGGCAGCATCGGCAGGAACGTCAGGAACAGCGACGCGCCGGCGGCGGAAAACATGTTGCCGAAGTTGCTGGAGGTGCCCATCAGCACGTACTTGATCGTGTTGGCGAAGATCCGCCGCCCTTCGGTGACGCCGTCCGCGAGCACGTCGAGGTCCTTCTCCAGCAGGATCACGTCGGCGGCGTCCTTGGCGACGTCGGTGGCCGAATCCACCGAGATGCCGACATCGGCCGCGTGCAGGGCGAGTGCGTCGTTGACGCCGTCGCCGAGAAACGCCACCCCGCCGCCGCTGTGGCGCTGGACGCGCACGATCCGGGCCTTGTGTTCGGGGCTGACCCGGGCGAACACGGTGGTGCGGGTGATCGCTTCGGCGAGCTGGGTGTCGTCGAGGCCGTCGAGGTCGGTGCCGGTGAGCGCGGCGCCGTCGCCGAGCCCGAGGTCGTGGCACACCTTCGCCGCGACAGCGGGGTTGTCGCCGGTGACGACCTTGACCGCGATGCCGAGGTCGGCCAGCCGCCGCAGGGACTGCGCGGCGTCGTGCTTGGGCGGGTCGAGGAACACCAGGAACCCGAGCAGCGTCAAGTCGTGTTCGTCCTCGGGTGCCGGCCGCTGCCCGGCGGGGAACGGCCGGGTGGCCACCGCGACGACCCGGTTGCCCGCGGCGAACTCGGCGTCCAGTGCGGTGCGCGCTTCGGCCGGGACGCTCACGCAGCGGTCCAGCACGGTCTCCGGGGCGCCCTTGGTCACCAGGAGGGTGCCGCCCGCCGGGTCGCGGACGGCAACGGAGATCATGCGCCGCTCGTGGTCGAACGGCAGGATCCCCAGCCGGGTATGGCCGGCGAGTGCCGGCCGCTCGGTGAGGGACGCCGGCGAGCGCCACAGCGCCTGGTCCAGCAGGTTACCGCTGACGGATTCGGTGCTTTCGGTGCAGAGCAGCCCCCACCGCAGCACGTCGCCCGGGGTGGCCGCGCCGGCCGGCACCGCGCGCATGTAGTCGATGCGGCCGAGGGTCAGGGTGCCGGTCTTGTCGGTGAACAACACGTCGACGTTGCCCAGGTCCTCGATGCACACCAGCCGCTTGACCAGCACCTTGCGCCGGCTCATCCGCCGCGACCCGGCGGCGAGACTCGTGGAAACCACCGCGGGCAGCAGCTGCGGGGTGATGCCGACCGCGATCGCGAGGGAGAACAGCAGCGCGTCGAGGATCGGCTTGTGCAGCACCACGTTGATCGCGAAGATCGACGTCGTCAGCGCACCGGCGACGTAGACCAGCAGCATCGAGAACTTCCGCAGCCCGACCTGGAACTCCGTGTCGAGCTGGTGGGTGCCCAGCCCGGCCGCGATCGCCCCGAAGCCGGTGCGGGCGCCGGTCGACACCACGACGCCGGTGGCGCTGCCCGCGTGCACGACGGTGCCCATCAGCGCGCACCCGGACAGTTCGGCCAGTGCGGTGCCCGCGGGGACGGCCGCGGTGTCCTTCTCCAGCGGCAGTGATTCCCCGGTCAGCACCGACTCGTCGCATTCCAGCCCGGCGACTTCCAGCAGCCGCAGATCGGCCGGGACGACGTCGCCCAGCTTCAGCTCGACCACGTCGCCGGGCACGAGTCCGGTGACGTCCACCGAGCGCGGGTGACCGTCGCGGATCACCACGGTCTCGTGGCGGATCTGGGAGTGCAGGGCTTCCGCGGCCTTTTCCGCGCGGTACTCGTTGACGAACCCCAGCCCGACCGAGACCGCGACGATCACCCCGATGATCACCGCGTCGCTACGCTCGCCGACGAAGTAGGACGCGACGGCGGCGACCATCAGCAGCACCAGCAACGGGGACCGCAGCTGGTGCCAGAGCACGGGAAACAGCCGGGCCCGGTGCGAGGACACCGCGTTCGGGCCGTACCGGGCCCGCCGGCGCACCACTTCGTCGCCGGACAGGCCGGCCGCCCTCGTGACGCCGAGTTCACGCAGGACCTCGTCGGCCGTGAGCGCTCCCGCCGGGCTGATCCCGAGCTGCGGTGCGACCGCGCGGGCGGGATCCGTCGCCGGCTGCGCGCTTTTCACGGTTTGCCGCCCGGCGTGAGGGCGGCGACGTTGCCGGTGAGTTCGACGACGCGGCGCGCCGCGTCGACCTTGGGGCCCACCGAGCCGGCCGGGAACTGCCGGGCTCGTAGTTGGGCGGGGGTGGCTTCGCGGATGGGGGTGGCTTGCGGGGTGCCGTAGTGGTCGACGACCGTCGGCACGAGCATGCCGACCTGGGGGCCGTGGCCGTGGGTGAGCACGACTTCGTGTTCGGTGGTGAGTTCCGCGATCGCCTCGGCGGCGGCGACCACGTTCACCTGCTGCAGGTCCGCGTCCGGGCGTTCGCCGCGGCGCAGCAGGGCGTTGCCGCCCAGGGCGACCACGCGGCTACGAAGTCGCCGAAGGCGTCCCGGGCGTACAAGTACGGGCCGCCCGAACCCGGCGCCCGTCGGGTGAGCCACCCGAACACCAGCGCCAAGGTCAGCGCGCCGAGCGTGACCGGCGCGAAGGCCAGCAGGCTCGACATGCCGTACGGAGCCGGTGACGACGGCAGGGCGAACACACCCGTGCCGATGACCGCCCCCACCACCAGCGCCGTCGCGGTCGGCAGGCCGAACCGGCTGACGAACTCGTGGCCCCGCGCCGGACTCGGGCCGTCCGAGGTGGCCTCGTCCGCGAGCCCGGGATGTTCCTGCTCTGCCATCGGTCGTCCGATCTGCCGGTCGTGAGTCTGCGTCGAGCATCTACGCCGGCCGCGGCGGTGCCAGGGGTCTTGGGTCCACAGCCCGGGGGCCGGAGGAACCGCGCCCCGCCGTCACGGCTTCTCGGTGCCGGGATGGGGTGGGGAGCCGGCCGGTGACAGGTCGGGTGTCCGGTCGGCCGGGGTGAGCAGTTCGGCGTAGTGGCCCAGCATGCGTTCGCTGATGCGGCGGTAGAACTCCGGCAGGGTCGTGGTCCGGCCTTCGTGGAAGGCCAGGAACTGCGGGTCGGAGCGCAGCATTCCCAGGATGCGCCGGAAGCTGGTGACGTCGGAGCGGAAGCCCGCTGTACGTGCCCGGTGGACGTAGCCGATGATGCGGTTGGCGGTGCTCTGCAGCCGTCGACGCAGCATCGCGGGGGATGCGGCGTGGGAGTAGAGCTCGATGAGCTTTTCGTAGTAGGTGATCGGGTCGTAGTTCTTGATGGTGGTCACCAGGTAGGGCGCGTAGTAGAAGTTGAACGGCATGGTGGCGAGGATCCGCCCGTCGGCGGTGAGTTCGTCGTGCAGCGGGGTGCCGCCGAACGGTACCGGGATGTTGATCGTCGGGAAGGCGAACGGGGCCAGGTCCATGAACCGTTTCGTCAGCTCGACCGGTTCGTCGCCCTGGTCGGTGTCGAGCCCGAACATGAAGTTCGCTTGCAGGTACGGCACGTTCTCGGCCAGCTGAGCGAAGTGCGCGGCGACGCGGTCGACCTTCGCGGTCCCGCCGGTCCGGCCGACCCCGGCCTTGTTCGAATAGTCGGTCCACGACTCGACCCCCGGCGCCACCATCACGCAGTTCGTCTCCTTCAGCCGCCGTGGCCGGTCACCGCGCAGCACCGTGAGCGAGCTTTCGATGATGTAGGGCGGCCGTTGGCCGGGAGGCTGGGCCTCCAGCATCTCGAAGACCTGGTCGAACTTCACCGCGAAGTTGGGGTCGTGGAACACGATCAGCCGGCCCGGCAGGTGCCGGGCGAGGTACCGCAGGTCGGCCTTGAGCCGGTCGGCCGGCAGCAGGCGGTAGGTGCTGTTCCAGTCGATGCAGAAGTCGCACTGGTACGGGCAGCCCATGCTCGCGAGCATGGGGACCGCGGACAGCAGCAGCGGCTTGCGTCCCCAGAAGAAGGCCGACGCCCGGATTTCGGGCATCCGTTCCTCGACGGCCGGCACGTCGTCGAACGGGCGGCCGGCCGAGATCACGGTGCCCGGGTCGAACTGCCCGGACAGGATGTCGGCGACCAGCTCCGGGTCGCACTCGCGGACGACCAGGTCGAAGAAACGCAGGCAGTCCACCGGGAACGCCTTGGCGTGCGGACCGCCGATCACCGTGCGGACACCGGCCCGGTGGTAGAGCTTCGCCAACGCGTAAGCGAGGTGACTGACCTGCGTGTAGCAGGAGATGAACACCACGTCCAGGTCGGCGGGCAGCAGGCGGTGCGGCCGGCCGAGACCGTAGTAGGTGGCGTAGAAGGTTTCGTGTCCTTGCCGGCGGCACCACACGGAGATGGCCTGCGGGGTGATGCTGGCGTACTGCTTGGTGATGAACAGCTGGTAGGCGACTTCCACCGGGCGCCGGGCCGGTGGACCGAGAAGATCGAGGATTCCGACTCGCACACGTGGTCCTCTCGGACAGCTGACCGGCCCCGGCCAGAAACGACAATCAGCGACGAATCGATGGCGGGGGCTCAATGATCCGATATCCGGGAACCCGCTTCGACGTGGAAGGCTCCTCGACAACCGGGTGGCAGCGCACGAACGAGGGCCCGGTCGGCGCCCGCCCGGGGCTTCGGCGGTGGTGCCGTGGTGCCTGCCGGGTCAAGGCCCGATCTGCGCAACCGGCAAGGTGGCTTCCGCGACTGCGGTGGCTGCTCGTTCCGGTTGCGCAGCTGGATCTCGTGGGATCTGCATGACGAGAGTTTCCGAACCGCACCGAAGCGGGGCTAGAGTCGTCCGTCCCTCCGGGGAAGGACCTTCGGCCCGGGTCGGACAGGGGCGTGGCTCACGCGGCCTCGATCACCACGTACGACCCGGCTCTCGGCCGCCGAGCAGGTAGGTGACGACGTCCTGGGCGGTGCAGGTGCGTTCGCCGGCGGGCACGCGGGCGATCAGGTCGCGGACCGCCGTGTAATCGACGCCCGTCGGGACGATCGCGGGCTCGCGGTAGCCACCGGGACGCTGCTGAGCGAAACCGGCGGTGGCCAGCAGCGCGTGGCACAGGCAGCGCCGGCCGACGGTGTTCGCCGGCCGTCCGCCGGGGCGAACCACTCCGGCCGGGGGACCGAACGTCCCCGGCCGCCACGACCGAAGTCCCCCGGGCAAAGCCGACGTCTCACGCGCCGCCGGGCACCACCCGACACCGGCCTCGAGCAACTGCCAGTCGACGAGCAGTTCTTCCCCGGTGCCCGCCGGTTCATCGCCTCCACCCGCTCAACGGCGCACTGCCCGGCGTCGGACGAACCCGATGACCGCGGTACCGGCGAACAACACGATCCCGACGATGGCCAACCAGACCAACCCCTTGAACGCGAACCCGATGACGGCCGTGATCAGCCAGAGCACCAGCAGGACGACGATCAACACCATCATGACTACCTCCGGACCGGCGGGATTCCCGTCCCGCCACCTCTTGTGGCCACCGGGACTCGGGGTCTTGGCTCGGCCGATCGGTTCCCGGTGACGACGTGCCGGCGGGGCCGGCGTGCTCGTCCCGGAGTCCAGGCGGACGGCCGCCATCCGGCGACCATGATCCAAGTCAAGCGGCCAGGCCACGGCACAGCTATGGCCGGAAGTCACCGTTGCCCAGGACCTCATGCCTTCCGACCGAGTAGGGCGTTCCGGTGTCGATCAGGACAACCGCGTCCGACCCGCAGCGCTGTTCCCGCGCCGCAGCCGCACCAGCCGATGGTGATCGACACGCCAACGCACTTGCCCATCTCCCAGGCCCCACCAGGCGAACGGCCGGTGTCTCCCGTCGACACCACGCTCGAGCTGTAGACCCTGCAGCGCGGCAGGGCCGACGTCGAGGCACCTCCAGCATGGAGGACGGCGAAATGCATGGGCACGGACGCAAATCGGCCGAGCCGACGGTCCGGATGGGTGGCAACACACCGGCGCCGACCCCTCGTTGTCGTCTTTTCCGGCCGCGTCGACTCACCGAAGTCCTTCCCCGAAGGGTCCATCGGCCGCATCGACGCCATTCTCGTCCGAGGCATGCTCGGCGTACACGTCAGCCTTTCCGGCACCGGAGGCCAAGGCCATGACCGACTCGGACCCCTATCCCCACACCGACCTCCGGTGGCGCGCTCCAACGCCGCCCACCGGAAGCGAGTACGCCGGGAAGCGACCGGCGGTGGACCCGGATCCGGCACGTCCGGTTGGCCTGCGCGACCGTGCACATCATCCGCGGAACGTTCGCGGTCCTGCTGCTCGCCCGGATCGTGCTGGTCATGGGCGATGCGAATCCCGCCAACGGGATCGCGGCGTTCGTCCGTGGCTGGTGGGGAACAGTGTCGCCGGGGCTCGAAGATCTGTTCACACCAGCCTCTGCCGGAGCGCCGGCTCTGCTCGACGACGGCCTCGCCCCGCTCGCTTGGGTCGGGTCGAGCGCGCTGGTCACCACGCTCATCCGCCGCCTCGCGCTACCCGCTCCTGACCAGGACGCTTGCGGCACGCTCTCTCCCGCGCAGAGCTTTCGCTCTCCGGACCGTGGAACACCGGACATATCAGCTGTCGGCCGGCCCGGTCACGGATCGGTGGACTCAGCACCGCGGACAGCGGCACCTGCGCCGCAGGACGCTACCCGACCGAACATCCGGTGGGCCCAGCAGCAGGTCCACCTCGACCTCCCCGGCATCGCAACCGGCAGACGAAGGGAACACCGTGAGCAGACACGGGTTCGACATCCGCCCAGTGGTCCTCAGCGCCGGCGCGCTCCTGGCCGTCACCGCCTGCGGCTCAGGAGCCGGCACCACCAGTCCCAGCGCCACCACGGGTCCCGTGTCGACCCCACCACCGGCAACGTCATCGGCTCCGACAACCACATCGCCACCGGCGCCGACCCACACGTCAGGGCCCACGTCCGCGACCGCGGCCCCGGTCAGGCAGTGCACGACAGCCACTCTGAACATCAAACTGGGACAAGGCGATATGGCCGCCGGCAACTACTACATCCCCGTCCTCTTCACCAACACCGGCGCACCCTGCCGGATCACCGGCTACCCCGGGGTGTCCTACTACGCCGGCGGCGACCACCACCAAGTGGGCGACGCCGCGGCCCGAGACTCCGGCGCCACGCCGGTCGTGGTGCTGCAGCGCGGACAAACCGCCTCGGCCATGGTCAACCAGGTCAACGTCAGCCATTACGACGCCGAACCCTGCGGCCCGACACCCGTCACCGGCCTGCGGGTCTACCCGCCGGGCAACACCGTCCCCGTGCTGCTGCCCGAACCCGACGCTCACGCCTGCGCCAAACACATGCCGGACCAGCGGCCGCTGAGTGTCCGCGCGGTGCAGCGCGGCACCGGCGCGAACTGAGACCGCACGCGATCGCCGATGAGCCGGCTTCGGCGCCACCGCTGCCGCTATGGCCGGAAGTCACCGTTGCCCAGCGCCTCCGCCACGCCGACGGCGAGGGGTTGGGTCCTCACCCTCGCGCCGCGGTACGGGAACGGTCCAGGTCAGGTGGGTGCTGCCGTCCGCGTCGGCGCTGCGCCCGAGCGTGCCCGCACCGCTCCGGCACCCGCTTGACGCCGCCGTGGCCGCGCGGCCCGGAGCAGTCATCGTCGTGCGCTTGTCGACGACATCGAGGGCGAGCAGCTCCGACAGGGTGCTGATCTGGATCTCGACAGTGGCGGCGTCGGCCTCCCGGGCGATCTCGGACAGCGCGTCCTCGACGATCGCCACCGCGTCGTCGATGATGTTCAGCCGACCGCCAACCGCCCGGCCTCCGTGACCAGGGCCGGCGTCGCGAACTCGGCCGACGCGCCATCCTGGGCATCACGCAGCACCAGGTCGAGCGGCTGGGCGTCGTCACCGGCGCGATGGCCGAGGAACTCGACCATCGGCCGGCGGTGCCGCCGCGCTATTTCGGCGGTGTGCTGTCCTTGCCGCTCCCCATCGTGCCTTTCACGGCGTCGGCACCCTTGTCGATCACCTCGTCGATCTTGCGCTTGGCCTGGGTGAGCCGCTGTTTGACCTCGCCGGTGGCCCGGTCTGCGCGGCCCTCGCGTTCCAGCTTCTTGTTGCCGGTGAGGGTCCCCGCGGCTTGCTTGATGCGGGCTTTCCATTGCTGGATCTTCGCGTTCACAGTGCACCTTCTTCCTTGTGACGGCGGGTAATCCTCCAGGAGCACCTGCCTGTGTGCCTCGATGTGCGCCCGGCGCAGCTCCGGCAGGCTGAGGATGGCGAGCTCATGCGGGCCGATCGGAACGGCGACGTTTCGTGGGTGCGCCGTCGGCTGGTCCTGACGCTGCCGACCGGGTGGACACCCAGCCGGCCCGCAACGCCGCCAGACCGCCCGCACACATCCACCTCGCCGATCCGCGCACGATCACCGCGCCTCACTCGGTCACCGATGACCCGCGCACCCGCGAGCGCGACCGGACGCTGAGCCGTGCCCGCGCCGGCACCCGGCGTGTCATGGAGGAAGAACCACTGCAAGGACATGGGTCTCTCCGGTAATCGGAACTCTGCGCTCTGCCGGGGTCTGGGACAGCCCACTCACCCAAAGTGGCGCCGGCATGCGCTGCCCTACTACGACCGAAAGCCCTCAGCTCGCAGGACAAAAGGCACAACGACTGGGACTGCAAAACGAGCGGCGTAAGTCCCGATCACGGAAGTGCACCTGATGACCGACACGATGTCCGGTGGAGAACGCTGAGACCGGTGAGGGCGGGGTGCTCGCGCAGCTGACCAAGCGGCTGGTCGAGTCCGCGGGTGACCTGCGACTGGATGCTGCGGGCAACGACGGGGCCGAGCACCACCAGGGTCGAAGCCGTCGATCAGTGCCGACACCACCGCGACGACCTCAGCACGCCCACGAGCCTTCCCGAGTCGCCTCGGCGAGCAGCGCGAGCACCAGGGCGATCGAGGCTGCCACCGATACGGTGGTGCCGCGACCCAGACCTCCACCCGGGAGAAGCGAGCGCGGGCGTCACCGGCAGGGCCCCCGCAGGAGCCGAAGCAGCGTCAAAGTTTGGCTCGCCGAGCTGGGGAGGCGGTGCGGACGCCAGGGATCGCCGCGAGCCCGGCCGCCGCCTCCGGCACCGCCATCACACACCTCCGGCACCAGGAGCACGCACCGGAGACACCCGCGTGGGGAAGCCGCGAGCGAACCCGAACTCTCATCGAGCATTCGTTTGAATACTGCGAAACGACGCAGACGCAGACACTGTCAAGCCGGGTCGGTCAAGCTCACCCACCCGACCCGCTGCGCCGCCTGCGGCGACTCCGCACTCGTCGACTACCAGCACTTCGCCGACAATGATGCACTCGTCCTGGAACTGGTCGAGCCCTCGCCGCTCACTCCGAACCCCGTAGCACCTGCCAGGCCCTGGTGGCCATGTGCAGGTTGAGCCTGCTTTCGACGTCATTGAGGTCGAGGTCGGTGATCTCCCGGATCCGCCCCAGCCGGTAGCGCAGGGTGCTGCGGTGGATCATCAGTGCGGAAGCGGTTTCGTCGTAGTGTCCGCCGCATTCGAGGTACTGCGACAACGTCTGGACCAGATCCGCGTTCTTGTGCTTGTCGTAATCGAGAAGCCGACCCAGCCATTCCCGCACGAATGCGGCGATTTCGCCGCGATTCTCTCCGGTGTCCAGAATGCGGTAGACGCCCAGTTGATCGAATGCCGTCACACCATCGGGCGACCTTGAATTCCGGCGGATGTCCAACGCCCGCCTTGCTTCCGAGTAGGATCTCGGAAAGTCGTCAGGGCTGTCGCAATTGGTCCCGATCCCGATCGCACCGGCGCTTCCGAGGCGCTCCGTAAGCGTGCGGTACAGGGCGTCCCCGTCCGGACGGCCGCTGACGATGAGCACCACCGCTCCCGACCGCCACGAGGTCATCGAGCTCAGCTGGAGCGAGGCGACCGCCCGGCCGGCGGCGTCGGCGACCGCGTCGCCGGTCTGTCTCCTGTCCCAGTGGAGGACGATCACGCGATGAGGGCCGCGCAGGTCGTGCCCGATCGCGTCGGCGCGCGCGTAGGCGCTCTCTTCGTCGGTGCCGGTGATCAGGTCGTCGACCAGGTCACGGTGCAGCCGCAACTCGACCTCGGCGAGACTGCGCAAGTGCGACAACTCCAGCGCCAGCACCGTCGTCCCGTATTCGAGCGCGAACATCTCGGGGTTGCCCACGGTCTTGCGCGGGTCCACGAGGGACATCACCCCAAGCACCTCGTACCGCGGTTTGACCAGCGAGATCACCCTGTCCTTCTCCCAGACCGGATGGGGGACCGCCGCGGCGCGCCTGAGCAGCTCCTCACGCCGGTGGGCTTGGGGCTTGGGGTACGGGTCGGGCTTGCCCGGCCCGGCCCAGGCCCGCAGGTTGCCGAACCGGTCTTCGATCGCGACCGGCAACGAGGTCAGCTGGTGCACCGCGTGGGCGATGCCGGGCTCGCCGGCACCGGACACGGCGATGTCGCTGAGCACCTCGTGCACGTGGGTCTGCTGCTGGAGCCGGGTGACCGATGCGGACAGCTTGCTGTTGAGCTCCTGCAGCTCGAGGGCCTGTGCCCGTTCCCGCCGGTGGAGCGAGGCGTTCGCCAGCGCACCTGCTGTTTGCTGCCCGAGTGCTTCGAGCAGGGAGAACTCGTCCTTCGACGGCTCCACGGCCGCGGTCACCACCAGGTAGCCCCTCAGTCCACTCAGGCCACGCAGCGCGAAGCCCCAGTACCAACCGCCGTCGGGCAGGACGAGCGACCCACTGCCGCCGTCGAGGAGCCGGATCTGCCGGTCGAGCTCCGCGTCCGGCTCCGCGTCATCACGACGGCTGAGTGCGCCGTCGATGATCAGGTACACCGCTTTGGTGCGGCAGCCGCTCAACGACGGCACCAAGGTGGCGGCCAGGCGGACGATGTCGTCGGCTTCACGGCCGTCGAACATCATCGTCGAGACGACGAACAGCCCGCGCAAATTCGACAACTGGCCACTCCGCCAGCTGTCCGGCCTTTGTGGATTTTGGTGCGTTTCGCCCATCGCCGCGGGTGTCATCCGGGCCTCCCACCGCCGATGGGGCAACCCTACACGCTTGATGCTGCTCTGCCGGGTCGATTGTTCCGGCGAATTTCGACCTGCCGGGCGCACGCGCGGACACGACCGTCCTTGCCAGTGTGGGTCGTACCCCGAGAGACCACCGCGGCGGCCTCGGTTCTGCCGGTATCCGGAGAACTCGATTCCGCCGGGAAAACGCGTCACCGTGTCTGTTGGACGCGATAGGTCTCTTTGCGACAGGACCCGGACGAGGAATGAGGAGAGTCATGACCTTGATGCGTTTCGACCCGTTCCGCGATCTCGAACGCTTGACCGAGCAGGCCGTGGCCGGCGCCCGCGGCCCGCGGGCGATGCCGATGGAGGCCTTCCGCCGCGGCGACCGGTTCGTCGTCGCTCTGGACCTCCCGGGAGTGGACCCCGGCGACGTCGACGTGACGGTGGAACGCAATGTGGTGACCGTGCGCACCCGCCGCGCCCCGCTACGCCAGGAAGGTGACGAACTGCTGGTCGACGAACGGCCGCAGGGTGAGTTCAGCCGCCAGTTCTTCCTCGGCGACAACCTGGACAGCACGCGGCTGTCCGCAGAGTTCGACCGCGGTGTGCTCATGCTCGGTATCCCGGTCGCCGAAGCCAGCAAGCCGCGCAAGGTCGAAATCGGCACCGGTTCCGAGACGGCCGAGAAAAAGCCTCGCATCGCCGAAAGGGCTTCCCGAGAAGAACACGCCAACGTTTAGGAGTCGGACGATGACCGCACAGCCCGGCGCCACGGCGCCATCACCGCGTCACTCTTCGGATCCCCACGCTTCGGACCAGCGCCGGGCGATCGGATCCTACGAAACCTACAGCGAGGCTGAGCGTGCCGTCGACTACCTGTCGGACCACGGCTTCCCGGTCGAGCGGGTCGCCATCATCGGCTCGGACGTCCAGCTGGTCGAGCAGGTCGTCGGGCGGCTGAACTACGGCGGCGCCGCGCTGCGGGCAGCCGGCTCAGGGGCCATGACCGGACTGCTGATCGGCTGGCTGTTCGGGATCTTCAACTGGTTCACGCCGGTGCTGGCGGCCTTCACCCTCGCCGTTTACGGACTCGTGTTCGGCGCGGTGATCGGCGCGGTCTTCGGCCTCGTCGTGCACGCGCTCCAGCGCGGACGCCGCGACTTCGCCTCGGTCCGGGTGATGACGCCCAGCCGCTACGAGGTCGTCGCCGACGATGCGGTGGCCGACGAAGCCAAGACCCTGCTCGCCAAGATGACCGGAGGTGTGTGATGGCCAAGGCGGTCGGCATCGACCTGGGCACGACCAACTCGGTGATCGCCGCCTGGGAAGGCGGCGAACCCACGGTCATCGCGAACGCCGAAGGCGCCCGGACCACCCCCTCGGTGGTCGCGTTCACCGAAAGCGGGGAGCGGCTCGTCGGCCAGCTCGCCCGCCGGCAGGCGATCCTCAACCCGAAGGGCACGATCTACTCGGCGAAGAGGTTCATCGGCCGGAAGTACGACGAGGTCGGCGACGAGGCCAAGGCGGTCGGGTTCGACGTCGTCGAGGGTGAGGGCGGCGTCGTCCGGTTCAAGGTCCGCGACAAGCTCCACTCGCCGGAGGAGATCAGCGCGCAGATCCTGCGCAAGCTCGCCGACGACGCGGGCAAGTTCCTCGGCGAGCGGGTGACCGAGGCCGTCATCACCGTGCCGGCGTACTTCAACGACGCCCAGCGGCAGGCCACCAAGGACGCCGGCAAGATCGCCGGCCTCGAGGTCCTGCGCATCATCAACGAGCCGACCGCCGCCGCGCTCGCCTACGGGCTCGACTCGAAGGGCCACGAGACGGTCCTCGTGTTCGACCTCGGCGGCGGCACCTTCGACGTGAGCCTGCTCGACGTCGGCGACGGCGTGGTCGAGGTCCGGTCGACCGCCGGGGACACCCACCTCGGCGGGGACGACTTCGACCGCCGGATCGTGGACCACCTCGCCGATCAGTTCAAGCAGGAAAACGGCATCGACCTGCGTGCGGACCCGCAGGCGCTGCAGCGGCTCTTCGAAGCCGCGGAGAAGGCGAAGGTCGAGCTCAGCTCGGTCAGCCAGACGAGCGTGAGCCTGCCGTTCATCACCGCGGGCCAGGACGGCCCGAAGCACCTCACGACCACCTTGATGCGCTCGGCGTTCGAGCAGATCACCGCGGACCTGGTCGAACGCTGCCTCGGCCCGGTCAAGCAGGCGATGGCCGACGCGAAGGTGACCGCGAACGACATCGACGAGGTCATCCTGGTCGGCGGATCGACCCGGATCCCGGCCGTGCAGAGCCTGGTCCGCAGGCTGACCGGGGGCAAGGACCCGAACATGAGCGTCAACCCGGACGAGGTCGTCGCGCTCGGCGCGGCGGTCCAGGCGGGGGTGCTCAAGGGCGAGGTCAAGGACGTCCTGTTGCTCGACGTCACCCCGCTGTCCCTCGGCGTCGAAACCCGCGGCGGCGTGATGACGAAGATCGTCGAGCGCAACACGACGATCCCGGCGCGGCGGACCGAGGTGTTCTCCACCGCGGAGGACAACCAGCCCGCGGTCGACGTCGTGGTGCTCCAAGGCGAGCGGGAACGGGCCGCCGACAACCGGGTGCTCGGGCGCTTCCAGCTCACCGACATCCGGCCGGCGCCGCGGGGCGAACCCCAGGTCGAGGTCACCTTCGACGTGGACGCCAACGGCATCCTCGATGTCACCGCGAAGGACAAGGACACCGGCGCGCAGCAGGGCATCACGATCAGCGAGAGCTCGAACCTCGACCAGGCGGAGATCGACCGCATGGTCACCGAAGCCGAACGCAACCGGTCCGAGGACCAGCGGCTGCGCGAGGAGGTCGACGCGCGCAACCTGCTCGACTCGGCCGCCTACCAGGTCGAACGGGCCATCACGGACACCACCCCGCCGCACGAGAAGGCGCGCGCGGAGATGCTCGTCCAAGAGGCTCGCGAGGCCGTGAAGGACGCCGCTCCCCTGGACCGGGTGCGGTCGCTGACCTCGGAGCTGCAGCAGGTGCTGGCCGGGCTCAACGCGCCCCGGGCGAGCGGCGGCGGCAACGGTTCCGGCGGCGGCCCCCAGCAGGCGGCCGACGAGGACGACGTGATCGACGCCGACTTCGACCGGGCGTGAGGCGGATCGATGGCCACCACAGGTAGGGCCGCGGAGCAGGGGAACTCCTCCGCGGAGGTCGCCGGGGCCGGCACGGTTTCCCGCCCCCAGGAAGTGCCGGCCCCGGCGACCGGGGCGGAAGAGAAACTCGCCGAGCTCGAGGACCGGTGGCGCCGCGCCGTGGCCGACCTCGACAACGTGCGCAAGCGCCACGCGACCGAGCTGCGGCGGGAGGTGGAAGCCGAGCGGGCGAGGGTCGCGGCGGCTTGGCTCCCGATGCTCGACAACCTCGAACTGGCGCTCGCGCACGCCGAGGCGGACCCGTCGGCCATCGTGCAGGGCGTCCGCGCGATCCGGGAGCAGGCCGTCCGGCTGCTCGCCGGGCTCGGGTACCCGCGTGACGACGAAACCGGCGTCCGCTTCGACCCGAACCGGCACGAGGTCGTCGCCGTCGTCGAGGACCCGGCCGCCGAACCGAACACCGTGACCCGGGTGATGCGCCCCGGCTACGGAACCGACCGGCACCAGTTGCGGCCGACGGCCGTCACGGTGTCCAAGTCACCGGGGTGATGGCCGGTGGCAACCGATTTCTACGAGTCCCTCGGTGTCGCCAAGACGGCGAGCACCGACGAAATCCAGCGGGCGTACCGGAAACTGGCGCGGCGGCACCACCCCGACGTGAACTCGGACCCGGGCGCCGAAGAGCGCTTCAAAGAGATCAGCGAGGCCTACCAGGTGCTGTCCGACCCGGAGCAGCGCAAGAAGTACGACCGGTTCGGTGCGGATTTCCGCCGGGTGCCCGACGACTTCGACGAGCGGGTGTACGCCGGTGCCGGTCGGCGGGGTGGCGGCCGCGTCCGCCACACCCGGGCAGGCCCGGGATTCGGCGGCGGGGCCGAGGGCTTCGAAGGCGTCGACATCGAGGACCTGCTGGGCGGCTTCTTCCGGAGCCGGGGTGCCGGTGGGCCGATCGCGGGTGCCGACCAGGAGGCCGAGCTCGAGCTGACGGTCGAGGAGGCCTACCAGGGCGGGCGACGGCACTTGAGCATCGCCGGCGCGGGCGGGCGCGGTTACGACGTCGACATCCCGGCCGGCGTGCTCGACGGGCAGCGCATCCGGCTCGCCGGTCAGGGCGGGCGGGCGTCCGGGAACGCGGCGCCCGGTGACCTCTACCTCGTGGTGCGGATCAAGCCGCATCCCCGCTACCGCCTGGCCGGGCGCGACCTCACGGTCGAGCTGCCGGTGTCGCCCTGGGAGGCGGCGCTCGGCGCGACGGTTCCCGTGCTGACCCCCGGCGGTGAGGTGAAGGTGCGGGTCGTGCCCGGCTCGTCGACCGGACGGCGGCTGCGGCTGCGCGGCGAGGGCCTGCCCAACCCCAAGGGCAAACCGGGCGATCTCTACGCCGAGGTCCGCGTGATGGTGCCGAAGAAGCTCGGCAAGCGGGAGCGCGAGCTCTTCGAAGAGCTCGCCGCGGTGTCCGATTTCGACCCGAGGAGGACCTGATGGCCGAGTACCAGCTCGCCCGTCCCGTCCGGCTCAGCCTCGACACGGCAGCCGCGCGAAGCGGGCTGCACCCGGAGCTGATCCGCCGGTTCGTCGCGCTGAGCCTCGTGGACGGCACGACCGACTCGAGCGGGCGGGTGTGGCTCGCGCCGTCCGCTGTCGCCACCCTCGCGCGCATCCAGCGCCTGCGTGCGGGCCTTTCCCTCAACTACGCGGCCATCGGGCTCGTGCTCGACCTGCTGGACCGGATCGACGTCCTCGAAGCCCAAGTCAGGAGCCACCGGCGATGGACATGAGCAAGCTGACCCAGAAATCGCAGGAAGCGCTGCAGGAGGCCCAGAGCGTGGCGCAGCGCCACGGCCACACCGAGACCGACGGTGAGCACCTGCTGCTCGCCCTGCTCGATCAGTCCGACGGCCTGGCGCCCCGGCTGCTCGTGCAGGCGGGCGCGGACGTCGACGACCTCCGCGAAGCCGTCGAAGGGGAGCTCGCGCGGCGACCGAAGGTGACCGGCCCCGGCGCCACCCCCGGGCAGGTCTACCTCACCCGGCGCCTCGCCGGCCTGCTGGACGCCGCCGAACGGGAGGCCAAGCGGCTGAAGGACGAATACGTCTCCGTCGAACACCTCGTGCTGGCCCTCGCCGACGAGGGTGCGAAGTCCGCCGCGGGGCGGCTGCTGACCCGGCACGGCGTGACGCGCGAGTCGTTCTTGACGGCGCTGACCAAGGTCCGCGGCAACCAGCGGGTCACCTCGGCGACCCCGGAAGGCGCATACGAGGCGTTGGAGAAGTACGGCCGGGACCTGGTCGCCGACGCGCGGTCGGGCAAGCTCGACCCGGTGATCGGCCGGGACGCCGAGATCCGCCGGGTGATCCAGATCCTGTCGCGGAAGACGAAGAACAACCCCGTGCTGATCGGCGACCCGGGGGTCGGCAAGACGGCGATCGTCGAGGGCCTCGCCCAGCGGGTCGTGCGCGGCGACGTACCGGAAGGACTGCGGGACAAGACGATCTTCTCGCTCGACATGGGCGCGCTCGTCGCCGGGGCGAAGTACCGCGGCGAGTTCGAGGAACGCCTCAAGGCCGTGCTGGCCGAGGTCAAAGCCGAAGAGGGACGCATCCTGCTCTTCGTCGACGAGCTCCACACGGTCGTCGGGGCCGGCGCCACCGAAGGCGCGATGGACGCCGGGAACATGCTCAAGCCGATGCTGGCGCGTGGTGAGCTCCACATGATCGGCGCGACGACGCTCGACGAGTACCGCAAGCACATCGAGAAGGACGCCGCGCTGGAGCGCCGGTTCCAGCCGATCGTCGTCGACGAACCCTCCGTCGAGGACACGATCTCGATCCTGCGTGGACTGCGGGAGCGGCTCGAGGTGTTCCACGGGGTCAAGATCCAGGACGGCGCGCTGGTCGCCGCCGCGACCATGTCCCACCGCTACATCACCGATCGTTTCCTGCCGGACAAGGCGATCGACCTGGTCGACGAGGCGTGCGCCCGGCTGCGCACGGAAATCGACTCCATGCCCGCCGAACTCGACGAGCTCACCCGGCGCGTCACCCGCCTGGAGATCGAGGAAGCCGCGCTGTCCAAGGAATCCGACCAGGCCAGCAAGGCGCGCTTGGCGGACCTCCACCGGGAACTCGCCGATCTTCGGGCCGAAGCGGACTCGAAGAAGGCGCAGTGGGAAGCCGAGCGTCAGGCGATCCGGCGGGTCCAGCAGCTGCGGTCCGAACTGGAACGGCTGCGCCACGAAGCCGAGGAAGCGGAACGGAACTACGACCTGAACCGGGCGGCCGAGCTGCGCTACGGCGAGATCACCGAAGCCGAGCGCCGGCTCGCCGCGGAGGAGGAACAGCTGGCGGGCAAGCAGGGCCGGAAGCGGCTGCTGCACGAGGTCGTCACCGAGGACGAGATCGCCGAAATCGTCGCCTCCTGGACCGGGATCCCGGTTTCCCGGCTGCAGGAAGGCGAGCGGGAAAAGCTGCTGCGGCTCGACGAGATCCTGCACGAGCGGGTGATCGGCCAGGACGAGGCCGTCCGGCTGGTCGCCGACGCGGTCATCCGGGCGCGGTCGGGTATCCGCGATCCGCGCAAGCCGATCGGGTCGTTCATCTTCCTCGGCCCGACCGGCGTCGGGAAGACCGAACTCGCCAAGACCCTCGCGGCGGCCTTGTTCGACAGCGAGGAGAACATGGTCCGGCTCGACATGAGCGAGTACCAGGAGCGGCACACCGTCTCGAGGCTGCTGGGCGCTCCCCCGGGCTACGTCGGCTACGACGAGGGCGGGCAGCTCACCGAAGCCGTGCGGCGCAAGCCTTACTCGGTCGTGCTGTTCGACGAGATCGAGAAGGCGCACCCGGACGTGTTCAACACCCTGCTCCAGGTGCTCGACGACGGCCGGATCACCGACGCGCAGGGCCGGACCGTCGACTTCCGCAACACGGTGATCATCATGACCTCCAACATCGGCTCGCAGCACCTGCTCGACGGGGTGACCTCCACCGGCGAAATCAAGCCGGACGCCCGGGACGCCGTCCTGGCCGAGCTGCGGCACCACTTCCGGCCGGAGTTCCTCAACCGCGTCGACGACATCGTGCTGTTCACCCCGCTCGGGCCGGCCGAGATCGAGCGGATCGTCGACCTGCAGTTCGACGAGCTGCGCCGGCGGCTGGCCGAACTGGGCATCTCGGTCGAGCTGACCGCGGAGGCGAGGACACTCATCGCGCGGCACGGGTTCGACCCCGTGTACGGCGCCCGGCCGTTGCGCCGGTACATCTCCCACGAGGTCGAGACCAAGATCGGCCGCACGCTGCTGCGCGGTGACCCGACCGAGGGACTGGTGATCACCGTCGACGCCAAGGACGGCGAGCTCGTCGTCACCTACAACGGAGGCGAAGGGAGGTCCGCGGCATGAGCACCGACACCGGAACCGCCGGCACGGTCGTCTGCGAACACTGCGGGCACAAGAACCGCGTCCCGGCGGCCGCCGCGGGCAAACCGACCTGCGGCCACTGCCACGAGCCACTGCCCTGGATCGTCGACGCCGGCGACCCCGACTTCGCGGAAGTCGCGGAGCGGGCCACGATGCCGGTGCTGGTCGACCTCTGGGCCACCTGGTGCGGGCCCTGCCGCCAGGTCAGCCCCGCGCTGGCCCAGCTGGCGCGGGAGCGAGCCGGGAAGGTCAAGCTCGTGAAGGTGGACGTCGACAAGGCACCCGGACTGTCCCAGCGGTTCGACGTGAAGGCCGTGCCGACGCTCATGGTGCTGCGCGGCGGCGAGGTCGTCGCGCGGCAAGCGGGCGCCGCGCCCGTGCCCGTGCTGCGCGAATGGCTCGATCAAGCGCTGGCGCGGTCGGCGAACACCTCGACCAAGGAAGGGGACGTGCGATGACCAGTGTCGTCGACCGGCATCTCGCGCTCGTCCGAGACGTGGTGCCGCGAACCCCGCAGGGTTGTGAGGAGTGCCTGGTCGCCGGCACGCCGTGGCTGCATTTACGGCTGTGCCTGACGTGCGGGCACGTCGGCTGCTGCGACTCGTCGCCGATGAAGCACGCCAGCAAGCACGCCCACGCCATGAGGCACCCGATCGTGCGCTCGTTCGAGCCCGGGGAGACCTGGCGCTGGTGCTACGTCGACCAGACATTCGTATGACCGCCTCGACAGGGATCGACCTCGGCGCGCCGCCGACCGAGACCCCGGACTCCTGCGGCGCGTTCCCCCGGCTCACGGACGACCAGATCCGCACGCTCGGTGAGGGCGGCGAACGACGTCCGGTCCAGGCGGGCGAGGTGCTGTACGCGCAGGGCGGGCGGCCGTCCGAGTTCTTCGTGATCTTGAGCGGCAAGGTCGCCGTCACCGAAGGAACCGGGGGCGACGCGAAGGTCGTCCGCGTGCACGGACCTCGCCGGTTCCTGGGTGAACTCGGGCTGCTCGAAGGGCAGCCCGCGTTCGTCGGCGCCGTGGCCGCCGAACCCGGCGAGGTGCTCGCCCTCCCGGTGAGCGCGGTGCGGCGCCTGGTGCTCGGCGATCCGGTGCTCGGCGACCTGATCCTGCGTGCCTACCTCGTGCGGCGGACACTCCTCATCGGATCCGGCACCGGATTGCGGATCGTCGGCTCCTGCTACTCCCCGGACACCAGGCGGCTGCTGGAGTTCGTGGCGCGCAACCGCCTCCCGTACCGGCTGGTCGACGTCGACAAGGACCAGCAGGCCGAAGCGCTCCTGGAGCGCTTCGGCGTCGCCGTCGCGGACACCCCGGTGGTCGTGCTGAACGGCACCGAAGTGCTGCGGAACCCGAGTACCGCCGAGCTGGCCGGGAGAATCGGGCTGCGGCCGCCGGAACCCGAACGCGATGTGCGGGACCTGCTCGTGGTCGGCGCCGGGCCCGGCGGTCTGGCCGCGGTGGTCTACGGCGCTTCCGACGGGTTGCGGCTGTCGGCGTTCGACGGCCTGGCCCCGGGCGGCCAGGCCGGGACGACGTCCCGCATCGAGAACTACCTCGGCTTCCCGCCGGGGATCTCCGGGGCGGAGCTGGCCGAGCGATCGGTGATCCAGGCGGCCAAGTTCGGGGCCCGGGTCGCCGTCCCGGCCGAGGCGTGCACCCTCGAACCACGCGGCGGCCGCTACGCCGTCGGATTCGACGACGGCATCGAGATCGTTTCCCGCACCGTCGTGATCGCCACCGGCGCCCGCTACCGCCGGCTCGTCGTACCCGGCATCGAGACGTTCGAAGCGACCAGCGTCTACTACGCCGCGACTCTGCACGAAGCGCGTCGATGCCTGGCCACCCCCGTGGCCGTGGTCGGTGGCGGCAACTCGGCCGGCCAGGCGGCGGTGTTCCTCGCGGAAGGTTCGCCGGTGGTCCATTTGCTGGTGCGCGGCGGCGATCTCGCCGCGAACATGTCCCGCTACCTCGTCGACCGGGTCGAGCAGCATCCGCGGATCAGCGTGCTCGGCCACACCGAAGTCCGTGAGCTCCTCGGGGGCGACGGCCTCGAATCCCTGGTCGTCGAAAACAACCGCACCGGCGAGCGCCGCGTCCTCGACGCCCGCGCGTTGTTCGTCTTCATCGGAGCTTCCCCGCACACCGCCTGGCTTTCGGGGATGGTCGCCCTCGACGAGGACGGGTTCGTGCTCACCGGGGCGGACGCCGAGGGGTTCCGGGACGCCGACGTGTGGCGCGGGGTGCATCGCGCGCCCCTGGTGCTGGAGACGAGCCGGCCAGGGGTGTTCGCGGTGGGGGACGTACGCCACGGCTCGGTCAAACGGGTGGCCTCGGCGGTCGGGGAAGGCGCCATGGCCGTCCGGTTCGTCCACGAACATCTCTCACAGGAGGTCTGATGCCGGTCATGGGTGCGGCGAGGTTCGAACGGTTCTTCCGGACGGCCGCGAGCCTGGATGTCGACAAGAGCGATCTGAAACGGTACGACGAGTTCCTGGACCGCAAGATCCACGATCTCTTCGTGGTCGCCAAGGCCGCGGCCAAGGCCAACGGGCGGGATGTCATCGAGCCGAGAGACCTGCCGATCACCAAGGGGCTGCAGGAGCGCATGCACGAGTTCCTCAAGCTGGACGAGGACCTGGAAGTGGTGCCGCTGCTCGAGCAGCTCCTGACGCGTCCCCCGCTCGGGATCGCGCTCTCCGAAGACACCGAGGCACGGCTCCCGGCCATCGCCGGCGGTCTCAGCGTGGCGCTCGCCCAGGCGTTCAAGATCATCGACCCGCGCGTCAAGAATCCCGGCGCCGCCGAATGGGACCAGGTCTTCCGGATGTTCGAACTGCTCCTCTGAAAGGACGTCAGGCATGGTCAACGGACTCTCCCTCAGCCTCGATCAGCCGGCGTACGCGGCCGCGTTCGCCGGCACCGCGGGAAACTTCACGGTCACCTCGACACTGCGCGGCGACCACCACACCGTCGTCACGGTCAACGGGCCGATCGACGCGCGGGCGCTCCGCCTGCTGGCCGCGCACTTCGCCGGGCTGCTCCACGCCGGCACGCGGCACCTGGTGGTCGATCTGTCCCGGGTCCCGCAGGTGGACGACAGCCTCTTCGAACTGGTGCACCGGGTCGAGGACAGGCTGACGGCGCTGGGCGGCCTGCTCGAGCTGACCGGGCTCGCGCCGCCCGTGCTGTACGCGATGGACGACATGCTGCTGGGCGAGGTCTTCTCCTGGTACCGGGCCGTCCTCGACGACCCGGAACCGCGTGCCGCGCTGTGGTCGGCCCTGCGCTGCCCGCAAGGGCTCGAGGACGTCGCCGAGCCCGGATCCGCGGACCGGTACCGGACGTTCATCGACACGGCCGCCCACGGCCGCGGAGAGCGATGGGGGAAGCGCCGGTGAGAGCCACCACCGAACGACCGAAACGACGTGCGTGGCTTCGGATGTTCGGAGCCGGCCTGGTCTTGTGGGTGCTGTCCGCGGTCGTCACCTACCTGACCGGGAACCCCAACCTCATCCCCACCCTGGTGCTGCTCGGCAGCTTCCTGGTGCCGGTGACCTTCGTGGCGTGGGCGTTCGAGCGCCGGGACTCCGGCGAGATCACCGCCGAGCTGGTGTTCCGCACGTTCATCGTCGGCGGTGTCCTCGGCGTGCTCGGCGCGTCGGTGCTGGAGACGTACCTGCTGCACCCGTCGGCGTGGCTGTACGTCGGCGTCGGGCTCATCGAGGAAGCGGTCAAGCTGGCCGCGCTCGCCCTCCTGACCCGGCACCTGGCCGTGAAGTCCATGCGCGACGGCCTGATCCTGGGTGCCGCGGTCGGGTTCGGGTTCGCCGCCTTCGAGTCGGCCGGGTACGCGCTGACCGCGCTGTTCACCCCGCAGGGACTGTCTCTCTCGGACCTGGTGACGACCGAGCTGTTGCGCGGACTCCTCGCCCCGGTCGGGCACGGGCTGTGGACCGCCGTGCTCGGCGGGCTCCTGTTCGCGTGGAGCACCCGCGCCCACTTCGTCCTCACCGCCCGGCTCGCCCTGGCCTACCTGGGCGTTTCGCTCCTGCACGCGCTGTGGGACTCGATGTCCGCGATTTCCCTGTACCTCACGCTGCTGCTGACCGGTCAGCCGTGGCAGTACGAACTGCTGGTGCGCGGCCTGCCGGCCGCGCCGACCGGCGCCCAGGTCGGGCTGTACACCACGCTGACCTGGGTGGGCCAGGGCCTGATCGCGGCGATCGGCGTGGTGTGGCTGCTGGTGCTGGTCTCGCGGGCACGCCGGGAGCGGCGGGGCACGCCACCGGTACGGGCCTACCGCGTGGCGACGTCCCGACGACCGGTTCTTCCGCTCTGACCTGCTGTCCGACCCGGTGGCCGAGCTCGCTGCCGGCCGGGTGGTTTGGCTGTTACCTCCCAGGGAAACCGACGACCGAGGTGACACATGACCACACCGCACCAGGTGACCGTCGGGGTGCTGGCGGACGAAGGGCTACCGGAGCAGGTGATCACGGCGCTCGCCGACGATCTGCCCGGCATCTTCGCCGCCCGCGTGAGCGGGAAGACGCGGTGGCGGGTGGAGCACGAGGTGGCGCAGCTGCCGCTGGACGAAGACGGTGACATCCCGATGCGCGCGTTGTCGCAGCGGCACCGGCAGGACCGGGGCTGGGACCTGGTGGTCCTGATCACCGATCTGCCCCGGCGCGCGGGAACGAAACCCGTCGTCGCGGGAGTCGACGTCGAGCACGGTGTCGCGATGATCTCGCTGCCCGCGCTCGGCGCCGTCCTGGTGCGCCGCCGGGCACGGACGTTGCTCGTCCGCGTGGTGCGGCAGCTGATGTCGCGGCTCGGGATCGACGGGGAGCACGGCCGGCGGGGAGCGGTGGCCCGGCTGCGTGAAGCGCTGGCCCCGACGCAGCGGATGTCCGGCGGACACCAGTCGACCGCGACCCACCTGGCTCTGGTCGGGCTGCGTGGCCGGCTGCGGCTGCTGGCCGGGATGGTGCGGGACAACCGTCCGTGGCAGCTCGTCCCGCACCTGGCGGGCGCCACCGCGGCGGCGGCCGGCACCGCCGCCTACGGCGTGATCACCAGTTCGTTCTGGAAGCTCGCGGACGCGCTGTCCCCGCTGCGGCTGACGGGGATCACGGTGGTCACCGTCGTGATCATGGCGGTGTGGTTGATGGTGTACAACCACTTGTGGGACCGGCCTTCCGGGGCCGTCGAGCGGCGCAAGGCCGTGCTGTACAACGTGTCCACGGCGGCCACGCTGGCGATCGGGGTGGCCTGCATGTACGCGATCCTGTACGTGGTCGCGCTGCTCGCGGCGGCCGTCGTGATCGACAGCGGCTATTTCGCGCAGGCCCTCGGCCACCCGGTCGGGGTGGGTTCGTACCTGAACCTGGTGTGGTTGTGCAGTTCGGTGGGGATCGTCGCCGGTGCGCTCGGGTCGAGCCTGGAGGACGAGGAGACCGTCCGCAAGGCGACCTACAGCCGCCGCGAACGGGAACGGCAGGAACGAAACCAGCGCCGGCGGGACGACCGCACGTCCTCCGAAAGGGAATCCCCCACGCAAACCGGGTGAGGGACGGGCGGGCGGATCACCCTCGACGGCCGGCCGCGAGGTCGAGAGCGACGTCGGTGATCATGTCCTCCTGGCCGCCGACCATGCCGCGGCGGCCGACTTCCACGAGGATCGCCCGCGTGTCGAGCCCGTACCGCGTCGCGGCCACCTCCGCGTGGCGAAGAAAACTCGAGTAGACACCGGCGTAGCCCAGGCTGAGGGTCTCCCGGTCCACGCGGACCTCGCGGTCCTGCAACGGACGCACGAGGTCGTCGGCCGCGTCCATCAGCGGGAACAGGTCGCAGCCGTGCTCGTGGCCCAGCAGATCGGCGACCGCGATGAAGGCTTCGAGGGGACAGTTCCCGGCGCCCGCGCCCTGCCCGGCCAGGGACGCGTCCACCCGGGTCGCGCCGTTCTCCACCGCCACCACGCTGTTCGCGACGCCGAGCGCGAGGTTGTGGTGGGCGTGGATCCCCAGCTCCGTGGCGGCGTCCAGGACGTCGCGGTAGGCGCGGAAGCGGTCGCGCACGCCGTCCATGGTCAGCCGCCCGCCGGAATCGGTGACGTACACGCAGTGCGCGCCGTAGGACTCCATCAGTTTCGCCTGGCGGGCCAGCTCGGCCGGTTCGGCCAGATGGGACATCATCAGGAAGCCCGCGACGTCCATGCCCAGTTCTCGGGCGGCACCGATGTGCTGGGCGGAGATGTCGGCTTCGGTGCAGTGGGTGGCGATCCGCACCGAGCGGACGCCCAGCGCGTGGGCCTGCCGCAGGTCGTGCAGCGTGCCGATACCGGGCAGCAGCAACGTGGTCGGCACGGCCCGGCGCGCGACGTCGCACACGGCCTCGATCCACTCCCAGTCGGTGTGGGTGCCCACGCCGTAGTTGATGCTCGAGCCGGACAGCCCGTCGCCGTGCGCGACCTCGATCGCGGCGACACCGGCGGAGTCCAATGCGGACGCGATCGCCCTGGCCTGCTCGACGGTGTAGCGGTGCCGGACGGCGTGCATGCCGTCCCGCAGGGTCACGTCCTGGATGTACAGCCGGGTCATCGGGCACTCCCCTCGCCCGCGCGGCGGGCGGCGATGCGTTCGGCGGTGCCCAGCGCCGCCGAGGTCATGATGTCGAGGTTCCCGGCGTACGCGGGCAGGTAGTGTGCGGCGCCTTCGACTTCGAGGAAGACCGAAACCTTCACCGGAGCGCCCCCGGCGGGGACCAGCGCACGCAGGGGGTCGTCCGCCGCGACCGCGTCGAACTGCACCTTCTGCTTGAGGCGGTAGCCGGGGACGTAGGCCTGCACCCGGCCCACCATCCGCTCGACCGACGCCGTGATCGCCTCGGTGTCGGAGTCCGAAACCAGGCAGTACACCGTGTCGCGCATGATCAGCGGTGGCTCCGCGGGGTTCAGCACGATGATGGCCTTGCCGCGCGCCGCGCCACCCACCCGCTCGATCGCCGCGGCGGTGGTCTCGGTGAACTCGTCGATGTTGGCGCGGGTGCCGGGCCCGGCGGACCGCGACGAGATCGAGGCGACGATCTCGCCGTAGTGCACCGGGGTGACCGCCGCGACCGCCGCGACGATGGGGATCGTGGCCTGGCCGCCACAGGTCACCATGTTGACGTTCGGCGCGTCGAGATGGGCGTCGAGGTTCACCGGCGGGACGACGTAGGGCCCCAGGGCGGCGGGGGTGAGGTCGATGACGGTCCGGCCGAGCGCGCGCAGCACCTCGTCGTGGTGGCGGTGCGCGCCGGCCGAGGTCGCGTCGAAGACGTAGCGCACATCGGCGAACTCGTCCAGCCGCACGAGGCCGTCGACGCCTTCGTGGGTCGTCGCGACCTTCAGCCGGCGGGCCCGGGCGAGGCCGTCGGAGTCCGGGTCGATCCCGGCCATCGCGGCGATTTCGAGGGTTTCGGACAGCCGTAGCACCTTGATCATCAGGTCGGTGCCGATGTTGCCCGACCCGATGACGGCGACTTTCGCTTTGCTCATCGCGATTCTCCTTCGGCCGCGAAGCCGGCCCGCACCGAGCCGAGGCCGGAGATCTCGCCGTGGAAGACGTCGCCCGGCGCGACGGGGACCATCGGCCCGAGTGCGCCGGTCAGCACGACGTCCCCCGCCAGCAGAGGATCTCCCCGGCGGGCCAATGTGGACGCCAGCCACAGCGCGGCGGCGAGCGGGCTGCCGAGGCAGTCCGCACCGCTGCCCTCCGAGACCACCGTGCCGTGGCGGGACAACGTCATCCGAACCGTCCGCAGGTCCACTCGGTCGAGCGGCACCCGGGTGCCGCCCAGCACGAACAGGCCGGACGACGCGTTGTCCGCGACCGTGTCCACGATGGAGATGTCCCAGTCGGTGATCCGGCTGTCCACGATCTCCAGCGCGGGCACCGCGAAACCGGTGGCCCGCACCAGATCCGCCGCGGTGCAGTCCGGATCCGGCAGGTCGTCGGTCAGCACGAGCGCGACCTCGGCCTCGACCTTGGGCTGCAGCAGCCGGCCGGCGGGCACGGTGCCGCCGTCGGGCACGGCCATGTCGGCGAACAGGGCACCGAAGTCGGGCTGGGCGACAGCCAGCTGGCGCTGCACGGCCGGCGAGGTCAGGCCGATCTTGCGGCCGGCCGGCCGTCGTCCCGCGGCCAGCGCGCGCTCGGTGTTCAGCCGTTGCACCGCATAGGCGGCCTCGATGTCACCGAAGGTGAACAGGTCGCGGATCGGCGGACACGGCTTGCCGGTGTCGACGGCGTTCTGCAGCAGGTCCGCGGCTTCGCGGACGGCGGTGCTCACGGCAGCCACCGGATCGGGCGGGCGGGCATGCGATACCTCCGGGTTCAGGCGCTGGCAGGGGGACCGAACGGGTCCAGGCAGAAGCCGGACCAGGCGTCCGAGTACGCCGAGTCCGCCGCGGGGCTGAGCAGGTGCCGGTAACGGCCGGCGTGGAACACCAGTGGCTCGCCCGCGCCGTCGGCGAGGTGGCGGACCTGGCCGACGAACAACGTGTGGTCGCCGGCGGGGTGGGCGTCGACGACCTCGGCACCCACCTGCGCCAGCGCCCCGGCCACGAGGGGGACCCCGGCGTGGTCGTCGAACCGTGGGAGCAGGGCCGGGTCCGGCCGGCCGCTGAAGTGCTGGCTGACGGGTTCCTGGTCCGCGGCGAGGACGCTGACGCCGTAGACGCCGCTGGCGAGGAGGAGGTCGTGCATCTTGGCGCGTCGGGCGATGGACACCACGACGAGGGCGGGCACGAGGGACACCGACATGAAACCGTTGGCGGTCATGCAGTGCGGTCCCGCCGGGGTCGGCGTGCTGATGATCGTGATGCCGGTGGCGAACCGGCCCATGGCGTCGCGAAACCGCCGCGGGTCGACGTTCGCCGCCGGCGCGGCGGTACTCATGATCCTCCTGGGGTTATCAGATCTTCAACTGGCGATCGCGCCGGCCGTCGCCAGCAGCAGGTCCAGCAGGACCCCTTCGATGTTCGCGGTGACGACGGTGTCGGCAAGACCGGTGAAGGCATCGAGCCAGGCGCCCGGGTCGACGACGACGATCCGGCCGGCGGCCTTGACCGCCTGCAGCGTCCCGAGGTCGTGCCGCCCGAACCCGAGGTAGACCGCGGGCGCGATGCTGCGGGCCAGCGGCCCGATCTCGAGCTGCGGGGGCATCTCGCCCGCGGCGACCGCGGCCGACGTCGCGACGAGCGCGATGCCCGGTGTCGCGGCGACGCGTTCGGCGACGCGGCGGGCGCCGGTGCCCAGGCCCGGCCCGAGCCCGATGACCAGCCGCGCCGCGGCGAGCCGTGGGCCGTCCGGACGCTCGACCCGGCGCTCGACCGCGGTGCACGAATCGGTCCCGGTCGCGGAACCGCCGACGAACTCGACGCTCGGCTCACGCTGGTCGCGAACCGCTCGCGCCGTGAAAGAACCCGGCCGCAGCGTGCCCATCGACGGCGTGGAGTGCGCGATCACCGGCGCGACGACGTCCGCCGACAGCGCCGGTTTGAGCCACAGCAGGTCGGGCTCGTCGGTGTCCGCGTCACGGACTTCCAGGGCGGTGAAGTCCCCGGTCAGGCCGAGCCCGAGCCGAGCGGCGACGCGCGGGGCGTAGTCGCGGCCACGGGCGCTGAAGGGCGCGATCACGGCGAACGGCGCATGGGTGGCGATCGCCGTGCTCAGTGCGTCGGTGACCAGGTCCGTGCGGTAGTCCGCCGGCTCGGTGCCGCGCAGCACCAGCACCCGGTCGGCCCCGTGCGCGTAGAGCACGCGCGGGAGGTCGTGCGGCTGGTCGCACGGCAGCACCGCCACGATCGTGGCCCGCAGGTCGCCGGCGACCGAGCGGGCGCAGGCCAGCGCTTCGAGACTCGCCGGGTGGAGGCCACCGCCGGGCAGCGGCTCGGCCACCGTCCAGATCTCGCGTGCCGGGGTGGGCACGACGACTTCGGCCTCGGGCTCGAGCGGCGCGAACGCCGCCTCCAGCAGTTTCGCGGTGTCGAACCCGGCCCCGACGTACTCGGCCCGGCGTTCACGGGCGTCGTGCCGGATCTCGGCCACGAAGGTCGGCGACCCCCGGGTGCCGAAGTCCCGCGGTCCTCCCCCGAGGTCCTCGGCGGTGAGCGTTTCGACGGCCGACGGGTCGGCCTCGGTCACCCACGGCGGTTCGGTGCCGCGCCCGACGGCGACCACCGCGGGCAACGCGACGGTCCAGGCTTCCCGGCCGACGTCGGTTTCGACGTCCGCGGCGAGCACACCGTCGCCGATCCGCAGGTTCGTGGCCTGGGTCAGCTGCGGGAGCCCGGCCAGCTCCGCGACCTGCGGGCCGACCTGGGCGGTACCGCCGTCGAGCGTCCACCGGCCGGTGAGCACCAGGTCCGGGCGCTCCCGTTCGACGAGCCGGGTGAGCGCGCGGGCCGTCGCCAAGGTGTCGGCACCGGCGAAGCGGCGATCGACCAGGTGCACGGCACGGTCGGCACCCCGCCGCAGCGCGTCGAGCAGCGTCTCCGCGGCCGCGGGCGGCCCCATCGTCACGGCCACCACCTCCCAGCCGGTCTCCGCCCGCAGGTCCAGCGCCTGCGCCAGCGCGTGCAGGTCCGGCGGGTTGGTGACGGCCTGGTCGTCGTCGCGGCGGATCCGTTTCGTCCGTTCGTCGAAGGCGCCCCGGCCCGGCACCGGGACCTGCTTGAGGCAGACGAGAACGCGGCCCGGCGTGCTCACCCCTGCGCTCCCGCGTAAGCGTCGTCCTCGACGTCGTACTCGTCGCCCGGCGCGAGCATCCGGAACTCCTTCTTGCGCGCCCCGCACACCGGGCAGACCCAGTCGTCCGGGATGTCGGCGAACGACGTGCCGGGCTCGATCCCGCCTTCGGGGTCGCCGAGGCGGGGGTCGTACACGTCCTGGCAGACATCACAGATCCAGAGCGCGGTGGCCGGATCGGCCTGGGTTTCTTCGGTAGCCACCAGCGTCTTCATCGACGCCTCCTTTCGAGGGTGGAAAGGAGACGGCCCCGGAACTCGGGGTTTCCGAGGCCGTCCCCCTGCTTTGCGCGGTGCCGGCTCAGGGTTCGAGCCCCGCCATGCGCGTCATCCCGCGCACGCCCAGCCCGCCGTCGCTGTGGATGATCGTGCCGGTGACCGCGGGCGCGCGTTCCTTCGCGGCGAGGAACGCGTAGGCCCAGGAATGGTCCTCCGGCTGGGCGACGACGCCCAGGGGGTTGATCCCCTTGATCAGGCCTTCGATGTCCGGGACGTCCTTCAGCGACTGACCTTCGTTGGCCAGTGCGGGAATCCCCCGCAGGTCCGTGATCGTGCCGCCGGGGGCCACTCCGTTGACCCTTACGTGCGGCGAAAGTTCGTACGCCAGCTCGGTCACCAGCCCGCGCACGGCGAACTTCGACGACACGTAGAGCGGACCACCGCCACCGGGGTAGAACCCGGCGTTGGAAATGGTGAGGATGATCTGCCCGCGGTTCTCGATCAGCTGCTCCAGCGCCGCCTTCACGGTCAGCAGGTTGCTCTTCACGTTGACGGCGAAGAGCTGGTCGAACGCCTCGCCGATCTTGTCCTTCGGCAGCTGCGGGAGCTCGGTGAAGTAGTCGAACACCCCGACCGCGCAGACCACAGTGGTCAATGAGCCGAACGCCCGTGTCACGTCCGCGACGGCGCGTTCGTTGTCCCACATCGAAGTCGCGTCGCCCTCCGTCACGACCACGGCGTGCGGAGGCAGTTTCTCCCGCAGGTCCCGTGCTTTCTCCGGCGAGATCTCGAGGATCCCGACCTTCGCGCCCTCTCGCACGTAAAGATCGACCACGGCCCGGCCGATGCCCGATCCCCCGCCTGTGACCAGTGCGACCTTCCCGTCCAGGAAACCCATGGGAATCAGTCCTTTCCGAGCAGAGCCGACAGCGGGCGCGCGTTGAGCTCCGCGCCGGGGCCGTACGGGGTGTCGAGCAGCTTCGAATACGTTTCGGGCGGCTGCCAGGTGAGGCTTTCCAGCTGCAGCGGGTCGAGCAGGGTCTGGAACCCGAGCCGGGGCGAGCTGACGAGGAGACGTTCACGCTGGCCGGTGCTGACGTAGCTGACCTGGATCACCGTGAACTCGTTGGCGATCTGGATGATCGGGTCCTGGCCCGCGTTGTGGATGATGGTCACCGAACTGCCTCCGTCACATGATCAGGGCGAGGTTGTGCGTCATGACGGTGGTCTGGTCGAGCACGACCACCCGCTTGGCGAGCCGGTAGCCGCCGGCCACCCGGCGGAGCACGTCGTGGCGCTCGCCGGAGAGGATGTCGAACGTCGCGACGTCACCGCGGGTGCGGTACAGCAGCAGGTTCGACTTGACGGCCAGCTCGTCCTCCGCCTCGCCGGCGGCGACCCGGATGTTGGTCACGAAGTGCCGTGATCGCGACGGCGGGTCCTCCGCCCACGCGTACTCGGTTTCCAGCCGCAGGACGCGCATTTCCATCGAGTCCCAGTCGTCGTCCATCAGGGTCATCCCCTCGACGATGTCCGTGTCGGCCTCACGTTCGCGCGTCACCCGCAGCGGCACGACGTACGACAGGTCCTCGGCCACCAGGTCGAGCCACTCGCGGTACTTGCCGGTGTCGAGCAGTTCGGCCTCGCCGAAGAGCCACTCGGTGACCTCTCGCACCGTGGCGTCGGTGATCTCCGTTGCTGTGGTCATCCGCGTCAGGCCTCCGCCCGTGCCAGCGCTTCGGCCGCGGCCTCGTCGGAGACCTTGCCGTTCCCGGTGTGCGACGCCGGGTCCGTGACCATCAGCTGCATCCAGTACTCCATGAAGTTGCGCTGGTTGGCCTCGGCGTAGTCCATCGGGAACGCCTTGCCGGGACCGGGCCAGTCGGGGTCGGGCTCGTAGACGCCCCGGCCCATCTGGTAGTTGAGCTCCATCTTCTTGGCGTACTGGGCGCCCAGCACCCGGGTGATGCTGCGCCAGTTCTCGGCGTCGTCCTGCTCGAACGCCCCGGAAATCCCGAACGTGCGCACGTAGGCCTGGTAGCTCTCCTCCTTGTACCAGTCCGGCGCTTCCTTCTCGACCAGGAAGAAGGACATGATCTCCATCTTGTCCGGGCCGATCGGGTGCCACAGCCGGAGCGTGAGGAACGACGTCGGCGGCGAGACGTGGTCCTTCGACATCAGGAAGTTGCCGATCGACAGGTTCGGGAACACGGTGCCGTGGATGAAGGCGACCGGCCGGAACACCTCGACCTGCTCCGGCGAAAGCCGGCGCTGCAACTGCTCGACGATGTTCTCCGGCATACCCAGGAACTCGGGCAGCGGGATGCCCGGCGGCGGGCCGATGATGCCGAGCCCGTGGCCGTGCTCGGTGTGCACGTGCTCGCCGTAGAGCGCGAACTTGGGGTCCGGCGGGGCGAGCCCGAGCTCCACCATGGACCGGTGCGTCATCATGGTGTGGTAGGCGTCGCCGATGAAGTTGTCGGCGCCGAGCTTCCAGTTCGCGTCGACGACCCAGCGCTGGGGGGCGCCGACGACCTGCAGGCCGGCGTCACTGCGGTCCAGCACGATGTCGAGGTAGAACTTCATGTCCCCGAGGTAGTCGTCGAGGGACGGGGCGTCCGGGTCGAGGCAGCCGAAGACCAACCCCTTGTAGGTGCCCAGTTTCGGGACCGGCTTGAGCTGCCACAGGGACTTGTCCAGCTTGTTGCCGTACGCCTCGCGCCCGGCCGGCACGCCGACGAGGCTGCCTTTGTTGTTGTAGGTCCAGCCGTGGTACGGGCAGCGGAAGTGGGAGGCGTTTCCCATTTCGGCGCGGCACACCTGCATGCCGCGGTGCCGGCAACTGTTCAGGTGGCCGCGGACTTCGCCGTCTTCGTCCCGGCAGACGATGAATTGATCTTCCGAGATGTATCGGACGACGTAGTCACCGCGCTCCGGGATTTCGCTCTCGTGGGCGAGGAAAACCCACGAACGGCCGAACACGCGCTCGCGCTCGGCGTCGTGCATCTCCGGGTCGTTGATGATCGCCGCCGGAACGGTCCAGTCGGCCTCTACGTCACGCAAACCCTTTTCGAGGATCTGCCGGAGTTCATCCCTCAACATGTGACCGCCTTGGCGTCAGACATCTTTGTCTCCTCCGAAGAATCGCAGTCCCGCAATGGTCAGGACCACAGCTACAGCTTGACTGGCTTTCTAAGATACTAGTATCTTCAGCCTCGTTGTCAAACCCCAGTTGTCCGCCGCGGAGGCGAACCGAAGGAGAGCGCACCATGGGAACACCCGTCCTGTCGCCGGAGTGGATGAAGTCCTACGCCGAGCTCTGGAACACCACGGACGCGACGCGCGAGGGCCTGAAGAAGCTGAGCATGGTCGTCGAGTACCGCCTCGCGGAGAACGAGAGCCGCGCGGGCCAGATCGAGGTCAACGCCGGCGAAGTCGTGCGCGCCGGCGCGCCGGCCGAAGGCGTGAAACCGGACTTCGTGCTGACGGCCAAGGTGGAGACCTGGCAGCGCCTCGGCGAAGGCGAACTGCCCGCCGCCAAGGCGATGGTCACCCGGAAGGTCAAGTTCCGCGGTTCGATGGCGGTGGCGCTCGCCAACCTGCCCGGCCTCGAAGCCGCCATGAAGATGTTCGGCGAAATCGACGACACCGACTGGTCGGTGGACTGACCGACGCGCGGGCGGCGGCCTCGGCCCACCCGAAGCCGGAGCGGGAGATCCGCTCCGGCTTCGGCACCGCCTCCGGACGGCGCGAACCCCCTGCTCCACTCGGCCCAATATGCGGGCCACCGCGCCCGGGATCCCGGTTCGGCGCACCCCTCCCGCCACTGACACGCTAGAATCTCGGCGTGATCGACAGTACGCCAGCACCGACCTTCTCGCACCGAAGGGCCGGATAGTCCATGCCCATGATCGCGTCAGTCACCAAAACAGACCAGATCTACCAAGCGCTCCTCGCCCAGCTGCTCGAGGGGCGCCACCAGTTCGGCGAGATCCTCAGCACCTACGACCTCGCGACGGAGTTCGGCGTGAGCCGCAGGCCGGTGATGGACGCGGTGATGCGGCTGGCCGCGGCCGGGTTCATCTCGGTCATTCCGCAGGTCGGCTGCCAGGTGGCGGTCCCGGACGAACGCAAGGTGCGCGACCACTTCGCCGTGGCGGGCATCCTCGAGGGAGCGGGCGCGCGGCTCGCGGCACTCACCGCCACCGACGCCCAGCTGGCCGAGATCGACGACATGCTGGTGCGCGGCACCGGCCCGGCCAAGCGGGACGACGCACTCGCCTTCGCCGGGGCCAACCGGGACTTCCACTCCGCCGTCCTGGCCGCCTCCGGCAACCAGCGGCTGGCCGAACTGGCCATGGACACGTGGGACCTCAACGACTTCTACCTCCAGAAGAACCGGTTGAGCACGGACCTGGCGCAGGCGCAGAGCGAGCACACCGAGATCGCCGAGGCGATCGAGCGCCGGGACGCGGAACGGGCCGGCCGGCTCATGGAGGAGCACGTTTCGCGGTTCTGGAAGTTCGTGGAAGTGTAAGCCACATTCACCTGAACGGGTGTCATGCCGACGGCCATGACACCCGTTTTCCTTTTCCTGCATCGAGTGTCGGCAGCTTCCCCGCAAACACGGGTTGCCCCTGAGATTCTAGTATGCCAACATGGGACAACGTTGCGACAGGAAGGAATGCTGTGGAGCAGCACGTGAGCATCTGGGGCGATTTGGCGGGCGTCGAGCTGCGCCAGCGGACCGTGGACGCGGCCGGCATCGCCACCCGGGTGGTGGAAGCGGGCACCGGCCCGGCACTGGTCATGGTGCACGGGACGGGCGGGCACCTGGAGGCGTATTCCCGCAACATCCGCGACCTGGCGAAAGAATTCCGGATCGTCGTCTACGACATGGCGGGGCACGGGCATTCGGCCAAGCCCGACCGGCCTTACACCATCGATTACCTGAGCGACCACCTGATCGCCGTCCTGGACGCGCTGGACATCGAAAAGGCGCACCTCTCCGGTGAGTCGCTCGGTGGCTGGGTGGCGGCGTGGGCCGCGGCGCACCACCCCGGCCGGGTCGACCGGCTGGTGCTCAACACCCCGGGCAACATCACGAACAAGCCGGAGGTGATGGCCGGGCTCAAGGAATCGAGCATGAAGGCGGTCCGCGAGGCGAGCCGGCAGAGCGTGCGCACCAGGGTCGAGTGGCTCTTCCACGACAAGAGCCTCGTCACCGACGAACTCGTCGACCTGCGGCTGCGGATCTACACCCAGCCGGGGTTCGAGACCGCGATGCGCAACATCCTCGCGGTGCAGGACTGGGAACACCGGCGTCCGTACGTCTGGTCGTCGCAGTGGTGCAGCCGCATCGTCGCGCCGACCCTGCTGCTGTGGACCGACCACGACCCGACGGCTTCGGTCGAAGAAGCCGCACTGCTGAAGGAGCTGATCCCCGGAAGCCGCCTCGAAGTCATCGAGGGCGCGGGCCACTGGCCGCAGTGGGAGAAGCCGGACCAGTTCACCGAGACCCACATCAGGTTCTTGAAAGGAAAGTGATGACCGCACGAAACGGCGCCGCGTACCTCGACCGGCTGCGCACCCACAGCCCTGAGCTGTGGGTCGGGGCCGAGAAGATCACCGACGTGGCCGGGCACAAGGCGACGTCCGGCGCCGCGGCCGAAATCGCCCGCCTCTACGACCTGCAGTCCAAAGACGACAGCATGCTCTTCTCGCCCGAAGACGGCGACGGCAAGGCAGGCGTGCAGTTCCTGATGCCGCGCACGGCCGAGGACCTCGAGCTCCGCCGCGTCATGCACAAGCAGTGGGCGGACTCCAGCCTCGGCATGATGGGGCGCAGCACGGACTTCGTCAGCGCGATGCTGGTGGCGTGGAATGCCAACGCCGAGTTCTTCGGCGATGGCGCCGACCGGGTGCGCGCGTACTACAAGTACGTGCGGGACAACGACCTCTTCCTGTCCCACGCCCTGGCGGACCCGCCGGTCGACCGTTCGAAGCCGCCGTCGCAGCAGCCCGACCCCTACACCTACCTCGGCGTCAAGCGGGAAACCCCGGACGGCATCATCGTGAGCGGCGCGAAGATGCTCGCCACGGCCGCGCCCTACTCCGACGAGATCCTCGTCTGGCCCTTTTCGCTCCGGAAGTACGCGGCCGAGGAGAAGCCCTACGCCATCGCGTTCGCGATCCCGGCCGACGCCCCGGGGGTCCGGCTGATCTGCCGCGAACCGTTCGGCGGCGGAAACGCCTTCGACCACCCGCTCTCCAGCCGGTTCGACGAGATGGACGCCGTGGTCGTGTTCGACGACGTGCTCGTGCCGTGGGAACGCGTGTTCATCAACCAGGACTACGAGCGCGTCAACAACATCTGGGCGATCAACTCCAACGCCTTCACCGGCGTCCAGACCTCGGTCCGGCTGCTGGCGAAGCTCCAGTTCGTGGCGGGCATCGCCAAGCGGGCGACCGAGATCGTCAAGACCGACCAGTTCCCCCAGGTCCGCGACGCGCTCGGCGAGATCACCACCTACATCGAGCTGACCAGGGCCGCCGTCCTCGCCGCCGAAGCCGGCGCGCAGCGCAACGACGAAGGCATCCTGTTCCCCGACGTGCGGCCGCTGTACGCGATCCGCAACTCCGGGAACCGCTGGTACCCGCGCGTCCGCGAGATCCTGCAGCAGATCCTCGCGGGCGGCCTGCTGTACCAGCCGGCCGACGTGAGCGCGTTCGACTCGCCGATCGCCGCGGACATCGCCCGGTTCTACCGGGGCCCGGAAACGAACAGCCTGGACCGCATCGCGATCTACAAGGTCGCCGCCGATCTCGCGGTCTCCGCCTTCGGTGGCCGGCACGAGCTCTACGAGCGGTTCTACGCGGGCGATCCCCTGTTCCTCCGCATCAACACCCAGTTCAACCAGTACGACTGGACCGAGCCGCTGGGCCTGATCGACGGGCTGCTGGCCACCTCGATCCGGGAATCCGGCGTACTGCCCGGCGGTTCCGGGGAGGGTGCGGCGGCATGACGGTGCATGGCCGCCGGGCGCTGGTGACCGCCGGGTCGAGCGGGCTCGGCACGGCGATCGCGACGTCGCTGCGGTCCGGCGGCGCCGAAGTCTTCATCACGGGAACCGGACCGCACACCGGCGAGGTGGCCCGGGAGATCGGCGCGGCGGGCTGGGCGATCGCGGACTTCACCCAGCCCGGCGCCGCGGCCGCGGCGGCCGCCGCCGCGCGCGAAACGCTCGGGGACATCGACATCCTGGTGTCCAACACCGGCGGCACCCGCGCGGCGACAGCGTCCGAACTCTCGGCGCACGACTGGGATTCGGCCTACCGGCTCGTGCTGGACAGCGCGATCTCGCTGACCAGCACGGTGTTGCCGGCGATGTCCGCGGCCGGGTGGGGCCGGCTGATCTACGTCACCTCGGTCGGCGTGGTGAAACCGTTGCCGCTGTTGCACCTTTCCAACGTGATGCGAGCGGGAGTGGCCGCGCTCGCGCGGTCGCTGGCGGCCGAGGTGGCGCCGCACGGCGTCACCACGCACGTCATCGCCCCCGCGCACATCGACACGCCCCGGCGGCGTTCGCTCGCCGCGGCGCGCGCGGCCGCCGCGGGGGTGCCGACCGAGGAACTGGAGCGACGGCAGCTCGCGAGCGAACTGCCCGTCGGCCGGTGGGGCCACCCCGAGGAGATCGGCGAGCTCGTGGCCCATCTCTGTGCGGAGTACTCGGGGTTCCAGACCGGGCAGACCCACGTCGTCGACGGCGGGATGACCTCGACCTGACGGGAGAAGCGTGACGAATTTCGACCAGTGGATGCACAAGCTCCACGAGATGAAGGACTACGACCCGGAGCGGTCGGTGCCGGAAGACCTGGTCACCCGCTCGGCGAGTGCCCGGTGGCTCGAGGAGGACGTGACCGGCAACCCCAGCCGGGTCGGCGTCCTCGCGGACGTTCCGGCGAAGTCGATGGAGTTCTACCTGCAGGAGATCCCGGCCGGGACGGCGACCGACCTCCAGCGCCACGTGCACGAGTCCGTGCACTGCGTGCTCGAGGGCAGCGGCTACTCCGAGATCGGGCCGCGGACGCTGCGGTGGTCGGCCGGGGACTTCGTCTACACCCCGCCGTGGGTCTGGCACCGGCACTACAACGACGGCGCCGGGCCGGTCCGCATGATCCTCGTCGAGAACTCGCGGCAGCTCGACGCCCTCGGCATCAACCGGCGGGAAAGCGCCGGGAACATCCCCTACGACAAGATGGACAGGAGCTGATCCCCGATGGGTATTTCACAGGTGGCCCACGCGGAACTCGCCGTCACAGACCTCGCTGAGGCCGTCGGCTTCCACACCGACGTCCTGGGCATGCAGGAACTCGGCCGCGCAGACGGCGCGGTGCGGCTTTCCGTCGGCATCGACGGCGGGTGCGACCTGGTGCTGACCGCCGGCGGGACCGGGGTCCGCAGGTTCGCTCTGCGGGTCGACGACGTCGACGACCTCGACCACTACGCGAAGCGGCTGGCCGAAGCCGGTGTCGTGACCGAGACCCGCACCGACGAACACCCCGGCGTCGTCCGGTCCCTGCAGTTCGCGGCGCCGTCCGGGCACGTCATGGAACTCGCGGTGCTCTCGACCGGGCCGCAGTACCTCCACCCGGCGAAAGCCCCTCACCGCGGCGGGATCCGCGCGCTGGACTTCGACCACATCACCGTGCAGGCCCAGGACCCCAAGCCGCTGGTCGACTTCCTGGTGGAGCTGCTGGACTTCCAGGTGTCCGACATCTTCGCCCCGGCCCCCGGGGTGATCGGCGCGGCCTGGTGCCGGGCCAGCACGCTGCACCACGACATCGCGATCATCTCCACCCCCGAGGCCGGGAAGTCGCTGCACCACTACGCGCTCGGGATGGAGTCGTTCGACCACCTCAAGCTGGCCGCCGACGAGCTCGGCCGGCACGGCGTCCCGATCGAGGTCGGGCCGGGCCGGCACGGCGTGGGCGGCAACGTCTACACCTACTTCTGGGCCGCGGGCAACCGCTACGAACTGTCGGCCGAGATGCCGCGGGTGCGCCGCAACGACCCGGTCGTGTGGGACGACTTCCCGAAGGCGTTCAGCCCGTGGGGCCTGCAGCCGCCCGAATCGTTCGGCCACGCTTCCTGAAGTCCCCCGAAAGCCGGTTCGCCCGGCAGGCAGGGCAGCCCCCCACTTGACCTGCCGGGCGGACCGCCCATTTCCCGTGAACACGAGGAGACCCGCGGTGCAGAAGTTCGGTGTCGACGACCTGCGCGGCGTCATCGCCGTCACGCCCACCCCGGCACTGCCCGGCGCGGCCGCGCTCACCGCACGGGACACCGTGGACCTCGGCGAATCCGATCGGATGATCCGCGCGCTCGTCGCCGACGGCGTGGACGGGATCATCACCAACGGGACGCTCGGCGAGATGGCGACTCTCACGCTGGCCGAATGGCAGGACTTCTCCGCGTGCGTCGCCGACGCGGTTTCGGACACGGCCCCGGACCTCCCGTTGTTCGTCGGCGCGACCGCCCCCAACACGCGGGACACGGTCGACCGGATCCGCTTCCTGCGGGACCTCGGCGTGCGCGGCGTCATCCTCGGCCGTCCGATGTGGAGCGAGCTCGGCGCCGACACGCTGCTCGCGTTCTACCGCGGCGTCGCCGGCCTGTTCCCGGACATGGCGATCGTCCTCTACGACAACCCCGAGGCGTTCAAGGGCCCGATCCCGTCGGCCGCGTACGCCGCACTGTCCGAGGTCCCCCAGATCATCGGCGCGAAGTACATCGCGATCACGCCGAAGTTCGGCGCGGACATGGCGGCGGTCGGCAGCCGGCTCCGGTTGCTGCCGCTGGAAAGCGACTGGCTCGCGGCGCACACGCTGCACCCGGAAACAGCGCTCGGCTGCTGGAGCAGCAGCGCCCTGTGCGGCCCGGAGCCCGTGCTCGCCCTGCGTGACGCGATCCGGGCCGGGGACGTCGGCACGGCGCGGCACCTCACCCGGCGCATCGAGTGGACGTACGAACCGTTCCTCGCCAGGACGAACTTCCCCGAGTTCTCCAAGTACAACATCACCCTCGAGAAGCTCCGCTTCGACGAGGCCGGTTATGTCGCCGCCGGGCCCGCACGCCCGCCGTACCACCTCGTTCCCGGCCCCTACGCCGAGGGCGCGCGCGAGAACGGGCGGCGCTGGCGCCGGCTCGTCGGCGAAGTCCGTGACCGGAACTCCTGAGACCCGCCCGGCACCGTGCTTGTGTGTGGCACGGCCGGGCCAGCGGGAAACTGATGGCGCCGCCCCAGCCAGCCGGGGCGGCGCCATCAGTCGCTCTGGGAGTTCAGGGTGTGCCGAGCGAGCCGAGAAGCCCGCCCACCGCCTGCCCGGCGGTCGCGACGACGCCGTCCAATGGTGCGGGCACGCTGATCGGCAGCCCGGCGACCGGGGCAGGCGCTGGTGCGGGTGCCGGTGTCGGTGCCGGCACCGGCCGCGCGGGTGGGGCGGCCGGCGTGGGACCCGGTGCGGGCACGACCGGTGCGCCCCCCGTGACCGGCGGGCGCGGCGCCGCCGGACGGGCCGGACCGGACGCCACACTTTCGTCGTAGGTCGGATCTTCGCCGGGGTACCCGGGTTCGTCCGGCACGGCGAACGAACCCGCGGAATAGGTTCGCATCCACGCCATTACCTTGTTCAGGTAATCCTCGGAGTTGTTGTAACCGAGAATGGCACTCCGCAGTCCGGTCCCGGTGTTCAGATCGCGATCGGCGGCGCAGAGATACCGGCCGGCCGACTCCGCGGAATCGTAGACGTTCTGCACGTCCGCCTGGCCGTCACCGGATCCGTCCGTGCCCCATTTCTGCCAGGTCGACGGGATGAACTGCATCGGCCCGGCGGCACGTGCGAATTGCCCGCTCCGCGCGTCGACCATCCTGGCGAAGCCCGGCGAACCGTCCAACGCGGGACCGTAGACCGGCCGGACCATCGTTCCCCGCGCGTCCACGTCGCCGTGGCGGGCGTGGTTCGACTCGATCTTGCCGATGCCCGCGAGCAATGCCCAGGTCAGGTGACACCCCGGGCTCGTGTGACCGAGCGAGGCCTCGGCCCGGCGGTAGGCGTCGAGCACCGTGGCCGGAATGCCCGCGCCCGCAACGGATCCGGTGGCGGCACCGAGCCGGTGGTCGACCGGAGCCGCGAGCGGCGGCAGCACCGGCACGCCCGGCAGCGTCGCCGGGAGCCCGGCTCCCGGCACGGGTGGCCACACCGGACTCCCCGGCGCCGGCGACCTGGTCGTCGCGGCGGCGGGAAAGGCCTGCCCGTCGGCCACGGGTTCGACCAGCAGTACCCCGCTTCCGACGACGACCGCACTCGTCAGCACGACCGCGGTGTAGGCGGTCGTGCCGGCCCGGGGACGTTTCCCGCTCCTCCCGCGTGCTGCCCGGTGGCTGCCTTTGCTGCGATTCCCGATCGGCACTGTCATGCCAGGTCCCTTTCCGTCGCGTCATCGAAACCGAGGACTGGTATGCTAAGATTCTAGCATGTTTTCTACCGGAAGAACGACCACGAAGAAAGGGTGGTGGGTCGATGCCCGTTGCCGTGTGCGCCCTGTCCCATTCGCCATTGATCGGTTTCAACCAGCCGGCGAAAGCCGTTGAAGAGCGGGTCGAGAAGGCTTTCGACCACGCGCGGCGGTTCATCGCCGGATTCGACCCCGACCTCGTGGTGCTCTTCGCGCCTGACCACTACAACGGTTTCTTCTACGACATGATGCCGCCGTTCTGCATCGGCACGCGGGCCACCGCGCTCGGGGACTACGACACCCCGGCCGGCGAGCTCTCGGTCGCGAAATCGGCGCGGACACTGGCCAAGGACGTGCTGGCGGCCGGGATCGACGTCGCGCTGTCCGAACGGATGTACGTCGACCACGGGTTCTCCCAGCCCCTGCAGCTCCTCTTCGGCGGGCTGGACCGCGTTCCCGTCGTCCCCGTCTTCATCAACTCGGTCGCCGCGCCGCTCTGTCCCGTCGGCCGCGTCCGGCAGCTCGGCACGGCGATCGGCCACGCGAGCGCGCACCTCGACGAGCAGCGCGTGCTGTTCCTCGGTTCCGGCGGGCTCTCCCACGACCCGCCGGTGCCCCAGCTGGAAACCGCCACGGCGGAGGTCGCCGCCCGGCTGATCGACGGCCGCAACCCGACGCCCGAAGAGCGCGCCCGGCGCCAGGCCCGGGTGATCGCGTCCGGCCTCGACCTGGCCGCGGGCACGTCGTCGATGCAGCCGATCAACCCCGACTGGGACCAGCAGTTCCTCGATGTGGTTTCGGCGGGCGAACTCCGGCTCGTCGACGCCTGGAGCACCGAGTGGTTCGCCGAGCAGGCCGGCCACTCCTCGCACGAGGTGCGGACCTGGATCGCCGCGTACGCCGCGATGGCGGCCCGCGGGAAGTACGTGATGAACTACCGGTTCTACGAGCCGGTGCCCGAGTGGGTGGCGGGTTTCGCCGTCACCACCGCCGTTTCCGCCGACGCCTGATCCTCCGGGCGCAGCGCCGGACCCCCTCCGACGAGCGGGTCCGGCGCCCCGCGTTCCGCCCGGCTTGAGAGGAAACCATGAAGTCAACGTTGACTCCGCCCCGGAACGGCCGCGGGCACCCCGTTCCCCATGTCGTCCTGCGCGAGGTCCGGGCGGTCACCACCCGGGCCCGGTCCGTGCTCGGCGGCGACCCGGACCCGGACGTGCCCGACGACTTCCCGGCCGCGGAAGCGGCTCTGGCCGAGCTCGCCGAGCGGGTCGGCGAACTCGCCGCGGCCGGCCGCGCCGGCGCCGTCCTCGACCTGTTCATCGAGGTCTCCGACGTCCGCGAACGGCTGCGCCAGGCCCGGCTCGACCTCCGGGTGCGCGTCCACACCCAGGTCCAGGAGGCGCTGACCCGGCTGCAGGACGCGCGCTCGGTGGCCCGGCTCGCCGAGTGCGTGCCGGAAGCGGTGTGCCGGCTCGGTTTCGACCGCGCGCTGTTTTCGGAGATCCGGGAGTCGGTGTGGGTGCCCCAGTCGTGCACCGTGCTGGGTGACCCCGCCTGGGCGGCGGAGATCCTGCGGATCGGCCGCGCCGAGTCCCCGGTCCTGGACCGCACCGTCGTCGAAACCGAGGCCGTCCGCCGGCGGCGCGCCTTGCTCGTCACGGACGCGCAGCGCGAAGCGCGGGGGCTCCCCTGCCTGGTCGAGGCCGCCCGGCTGGAGTCCTATGTGGTCGCTCCCGTGGTCGGCGACGACGGCGTGCTCGGGCTGGTGCACGCGGACCGGTACGTCCAGGGGCGGCAGGTCGACGAGTTCGACCGCGAGGTGTTCGGCGCCTTCGCCCAGGGACTCGGCATCGCGTTCCGGCGGACCGTGCTGGTCGAGCGCCTGCACTCGCTGCGGACCGAGGTCGGCCGGTTCACGATGACCCTCGCCGACGCCATGGACCGGATCCTGGACACCGGCCACCCGGCGGCCCCGGTCGTCGGCGATCCGGTGGTGCCTCCGCCTGGACCCGTGCCCGTCCGGTCCTTCGTGGAGTCGGCGCTGACCCCGCGGCAGCTGGAGGTGCTCCGGCTCATGGGCGACGGCCGGACCAACGCCGCGATCGCCACCCGGCTGACGATTTCGGAGGACACGGCCAAGTCCCACGTCAAGCAGATCCTGCGCAAGCTCGGCGCCGCGAACCGGGCCGAAGCGGTCTCGCTGTTCCTGCGGACCCAGCAGGGCCGGGCGACCCCCGAGTCCGCCTGACCCTCACCAGAGGCTCCACACCGCGGCGAGCGCGAACACGACGCCCACGACCTGGAGCGCGTGTCCACTCCCCCGCAGCTTCCCGATCCGCCGCAGGCGCTCGGGTTCCGGCAGGGCCGGGCTGACCCGCCCGGCCGCCGCGCGGCAGCCCCACCGTCCGATCGCCAGCAGTGCGGCGCCCGCCACCGCGAGCGCCGCACAGTCCGCGATCACCGCGACGGCCGGGGCTGCCCGGGCACCTGGCCCGGTACCGGCGACCCGGGCACCTCACTCGGCACCGGCTGCCCGGGTACCGGACTCGGCACCGGCTGTCCCGGCACCTGGCCCGGAGCCGGTGACCACCCCGGCGCCTCCTGCGGCGGCGCGGCCGGGTCGGCCGGGCGGTAGGCGTCGGCGTACCGGACGTTCGCCTCCGCGAGCCGCGTCCCGAGCCACCCGCGCCACGTCGCGAGCGCCTTCTCCAGGGTCAGCTGCTGCTTGAGCTGGTCCTTGACCTGGTCGAAGACCGCCGGTTGCGGCGGCAGGACCTGGCGGACCCGGCCGACGTTCCAGCCGTGCGCGGTCTGCACGGGACCGAACAGCCCGCCGGTGGGTGCCGCGAACGCTGCCTTGGCGTAGCCGTCTTCGAGCTGCGCCGCCGTCACCTGGCCGAGGTCGCCGCCCTTGTCCCGCGTCGCGCCGTCCAGGCTCCGCTGGGCCACCACGGTTTCGAACGGCGTCCCGGCCTCGAGGTCGGTGCGCACCCGGTCGGCCTCCTCCTCGGTCTTCACCACGATGTTGGTGAGCTGCCGCCGTTCCGGCGTGTCCAGCTGCGCCTTCCGCTTCGCGAACGCGTCCGCGACCTCGCCGTCGCCGTCGCCGACCGAGCTTCCCGCGGTGACCGAGTCGAACAGCTGCGAGACCGCGAGCTGGCGCTTGATCTCGTCCAGCACCGCGTCCTCGGACGTGCCGGTGGTGCCGAGCGCTTGGACGAACTTGCTCCGGGCGTCCGGCCCTTCGCCGATCTGCTGGGAGATGAACCGGGTCAGCACGTCGCGTGCCGCCTTGTCGGCGATGACGATGCCGCGGTCGTGCGCCGCGTGGTCGAGCACCATCCCGACGGCGACCGCTTTCGCGGTGTCCCGGCGGAACGCGTCGGACTTGGCGGTGTCCTGCTGGTCCGGTGGCTGCACGCCGTAGAGCGCCTTCAAGGTCTGGATCCGCTCCTGCAGCTGGGTGACGGTCTCGATCTGGCCGCCGTAGGCGAAGACCGCGTCGTCGGGCAGGTCGTCGGCGCGCGCCGACCACCAGGCGAGGCCGGTTCCGCCGAGCAGCACGACGAGGACGAGCAAGGTCGTGATCCGGCCACGGCGGCTGCTCGGCAGCCGGACCTTGCCGGGCCATGCGGTGATCTTCATGAAGGGACTCCCACGAGTGCGTCGGTGGCCGGGCTGGTTTCCGGAGCGGAGCGGGGCCGGCCGGGCGCCAGCCAGACGACGAGCCGGGCGGCGGCCATCGACAGCACGACGGCCGCGGCGAGCAGCAGGCCGAACTGCCGGATGGCGTCGAGCCGCGAAAGCGCCAGTGCGAGGTAGCCGACGGTCGAAACCGCGCCGACCAGCAGCACGGATCTGCGCAACGCGTGATCGCGACCGCGGTCGGCTTCCGCCAGCAGCACCGCGAACTCGCAGCCGACGGCGGCGATGAGGGACCCGAGCGCCATGGTGATCGGCGTCAGCGAGATCCCGGTCAGCCAGATGGCGAGCAGGCCCGTCCCGGTCGCCACCAGGGCGGTGGCGACCGCTCGGACCGCGTCCTTCCGCCGCGCGAGCACGACGGCGAGCACGAGCCCGGCCACGGCGATGCCGACCCCGTTCGTCCAGAACCGGTTGCCGGAGACCAGCTCGTACCCGCGCGCCGCGACGATCGGCAGCCCGGTCAGCTCGGCGTGGTACCCCGGCGGCGCCGGGGGGAGCTGGTTCAGCAGGTCGTCACGCAGGCCGACCAAACCCTCGACGTCGTCGAGCCGGACCCCGAAGGAGAGCACGGACTCCTGTCCGTCGGCGCGCAGCACCGCCCCGGTCAGGTAGGGCGGCAACAGGCGCACGGCCGCGGTGATCTCGTCCTTCGTGGGCACGGAGCCGAGGAAGTTCAGCAGCGTCGGGAGCGAAACGACGGGACGGAGCCGGTCACCGTGCCGGGCGATGATCACGTCCTGGGCTTGGCGCAACCACGCCAGTGCCTGCGGCGAAGTGACGTCCGGGCCGTGCAGGACGGCGTCGACCTCGCCGGAGGAGCCGATGACCTGCTCGACGTGCTTCGCGTCGTCGAACGCGGGCAGTCCGTGCGCGAAGCTTTCGACGTCGCTCTGCAGGGAAAGCCCCGGCAGGGTCGCCCAGCCGCCGGCCGCCAGCGCCGCCACCGCCAGTCCTGCTCCCAGCCGCGCGGGCAGGCTCGCCGTGCGTCGGCGGTAAGCCTTCACGGGTGCGGGCTCCGCCACGGCCGGCCGGAACAGCAGGCCGACGGCGAAGGCGACCAGCACCCCGATCCCGAGTGCGATCCCGAGGTCCCGCACGAACGGCAACGGCGCGAAGGCCAGCGCGCCGAACGCGGCCGCGGTGGCGGCGGCGACCGCGAACACGACCCGCCGGTCCGCCCGGCGCGCCAGGTAGGTCGGGAAGTCGCTGCCGACGCCGAGCAGCACCGGCAGGAAAGCCACCACCCCGAGCGACAGCGGACGGCCGAGCCAGCCGAACAGGGCGACCGTCACCGCCGTGGCCACCAGCGAACCGGCCAGCGGCAGCAGCCGGTGCCGACGGCGGTGCCACGGCACCAGCAGGAAACAAAGGGCCACCGCGACCAACGCGGCGCCGCCGAGCAGGGGAAGTTCCGCGCGGACCTCGTCGGCGAGGGCACCCGCGATCGCGGGGACGCCGGACACGGTCACCTTCGCCCCGTCGACGGCGGCCGCGTCGACCGCGCCCCGCACGCCCCGGACGAGCCGCTCGGTGGCGGACTGGTCGAGGTTCTGCCGCGGGCGGACCAGGATCGCGACCGCGTTCGCCGACGGCACGACGAAGTGCCACTGCGGCCGGGGACTTCCGTCCGCGCCGAAGACGACCGAGGTGACGAACGCCTGGTTCTTCAGCGTCGGCAGGCCCGCCGGCAGGGCCTGGACGAGCAGCTTGCCGTACCGCTGGTCGAACGCGGCCACCGCGCTGTCGGCGGCCTGGCCGGCCGCCTTGTCGGACGCCCCACGCTGCTTGGCCTCGGCCTGCGCCTGCGCGCGCAGACGGTCCCGGCGGCCGGAGAGCTCGGCCATCAGGTCCTGGGCCCGGCCGGCGGCCTGGTTCAGGACGGTCCCGGGCCCGTAAACGGCGGCGACGTCGGGCAGCCTCGCGAATTCACCCTCCAGCTTGACCAGCGACGGCAGGTGCGGCTGGTCGAGCAGCAGCCCGGGGCGCGCCGATTCGAGCAGCACGACGACGGGGTCACCACCGAACGACCGGCTCAGCTCGTCGAACCGCGCCACCGCAGGATCGTCGCCCGGCAGGAACGAGCTGACGCCGGTCTCGATGCGGGTCCTGGCCAGGCCGGTGCCGACGAACCCGGCGAGGACGACGAGGGCCGCCGTCATCGCCAGCACCCTGCGGGACGGCCGCCGCAGCTTGACGCCCCTCACTTCGGCGGGTCCTGCTCGACCCGCGGGTAGGACCCGGTGAACGGTCCCGGGTTCGCCGACTGCCCAGGCGCGGGATAGGGGTTGTTCTTCTTCAGCGGACCCACGTCGACGTTGAGCGGCAAGCCCTTCACGCTCTGCTCGTTGAAGACCATGAACAGCCGGATCGCGTTGCCGTTGGCGTCACCCCGCGCCGTCACCTGCCCGATGTTGGTGAAGAACGCGGCGACGTCGCGGCCGTAGGGGACCAGGTAGGACAGCATGGGGTTCACGTCGCCCAGGGCCACGTTCAGCGTCGGCAGGAACTTCGACGCGTCCGCGGACACCGCGGGCACCCGCTGCAGTGTGCCGGGCGCCGCGTCGAGCACGCCGCTCAGCGACGGCAGCAGGCCACGCAGGTCGGCCGACGTGGCCGGCAGTTCCCGCAGCGCCGCGTCGAGGTCGGGGGCGGCCGCGTTCAGGCCGCCGGCGACCGGGCCCAGCGCGGGCGAAAGGCGGCTCAGCCCGCCGCTGGCGTTCTTGGCGGTGTCCATCAGGCCGGGCAGCTGCCTCAGGACCTCCCGGAGCTCGGTGTCACTGCCCGCGGTCGCCTGGGTGAGCTTGTCGGCGTCGGTCACCAGGTCGGCGAGCTGCCCCTGCCGGGTGTCGAGCGCCGCGAGCAGCTTCGCCGTGTTACCGGTCAGCTGCTGCAGGTCTCCGGACTGGGCCGCGAGGGCCGCCAGCGCGCCGTGTCCCTCCCGGCCGAGGTCACCGAGTCCTTGCAGGGCCTCGGAAACTCCTTGCTTGGTGTCTTTCGTCCCGGCGCCGAGCGAGCGGACCAGGGTGCCCAGCGACTCCTTCGTCGGCCGGTCGAGGCTCGTGAGCACGTCGTCGAGTTCGACGGCCTCCTTGCCCGCCGACGGTGGCAGCGCGGTGCCGCTGGGCAGCGCCGGGCCGTGGCCGTCGGTGATCTCGAGGTAGGTCTCCTCGATCAGGGTCTTGTTCCGGACCTGGACGGTCGCCCCCTCGTGCAGCGGCGCGTTCCGGTCGAGCCGCATCGTGACGTGCGCGACGTCGCCTTCGGTGCGCAGCGCCTCGACCTTGCCGACCTTGACGCCGGCGATGGTGATGTCCGAGTCGTAGACCAGGTTCGACGCGGTGCGCAACTGCACCTCGGCGGTGTAGCCCGCCCGGGAGATCCCGGGCAGCCGGCCACCGGAGTTGAGCCACAGGTAGCCGAACAGCCCGGCGCAGGCGGCGATGAACACGGCCAGCACCAGGGTCCGGATGTGCGGGACCAGCCCGCTGGGAATCCTCATCGGACAGTCACTCCCTATCGCGCGGCGGCGGCTTGCAGGGCGGGCAGCAGCGGCAGCAGGCCCGTGACGCTCTCCGGCGAGAGCTGGGCGATGGCGCGGTACGCCCCACCGGTTCCGTCGCGCAGGCTCGTGATCGACCGCGAGTTCGTGACGAACGCGGCCAGGTCGTTCAGGTACGGCAGCACCGCGGTGGTGATCGGGCCCAGCCGGCCGGTCACGTCGTGCAGGTCGCCGAGCGAGGCGTTGAGGTCGCCGACGAACGGACGCAGGTCGCGGACGACGGGTACCGCCTTGTCGACCACCGGCCGGGCGGTGTCGACCGTCTGGCCGAGCTTGTCGACCGTGCCGGTGAACTTCTCCAGCGAGCCGGGCAGGCTCCCGCTCGCCTCGCGCAGCTTGTCCAGGACCGGGTCCAGCTGGGCGCTCAGCGCGCCGATGCTGCCGGTGGCCTGCTCGAGCTGGTGGGTGAAGTCCGGCAGCTGCGCGAGCGCGGCGTCGAAGTCGCCGTTGCGCTGCCCCACCGTCGCCAGCGTCTGCTGGAGGGAGCCGGCCAGCTCGCCGAGCCGCCGGTCGTCGTCACCGGTCGCCGACGCGATCTGCCCCAGCGAGGTGACGAGCTTCTGCAGCGTCTCCTTGCGGGTCTGCAGGGCGGTCGCGACGGGGCGCAGGTCTCGCACCACCTGATCGGTCGCCTCGAGCCCCTTCGGCAGGTTGGCCGGCGCACCGGTCAGCGCGACGTCCGATTCGGACAGCAGCGTGGTCAGCGCTTCCCGGGTGTTGGTGTCCAGGTGCCCGAGTGCTTCGTCGACCTGCACCGGCCGCACCGAGTTGGCGACGGGCAGCACCCCGTCCTCGGGCAGCGGCTTCCCCGGTGGGCCACCGGGGTTCAGCTCGACGTACATCTCGTTCAGCGGGCTCTTCGGGCGCAGCAGGACCCGGGCGTTGTCGTAGACCTTGTGTCCCTGGTCGATCGCCAGCTCGAGCCGCGCGTGCCCGCGGTCGTCGACGCTCGCCCCGCGGATGTCGCCGACGGCCACCCCCGCGATCCGCACCTCCTGCCTGCTCGACGGGTTGATCGCCGGCGCGGACTCGAAGGTGACCGAGAAGTGGGACTTGCCGTCCCACGGCACGCGGACCTGCTGCATCGTCAGGATGTAGCCACCGGCCACCAGTCCCGCGGTCACGAGCGCGGCCACGGCGAGGACGTTGCGCTTGAGCCGCGGTTCGCTGGAGATCCGCTGCCAGGTCCGCCGGACCCGGCCCGGGTGCGCGTTCATCGTCCGCTCCTGTTCTCCGGGGTGGCGCCCTGCAGGTGGGCGAGCGTGTTCATCAGCTGCTCGAAGTTGATCGGGGTGCCGGCGATGCTGCCGCCGCCGAGCCCCGGCTGGAGGCCGACGGCCACGCCGTTCGCGTCGGTGAGCGAGGACGCGCGGTCCATGGTCGAGAACATGTAGCCGACCTCTTTGTAGAACGGCTGGTCGGAGCCGCCGCCGGCGTAGATCCCGGTGCCCTTGAAGGGCGACAGCACCATGGTCATGATCGGGCCGTTGACGCGGTCCAGCACCGGCCCGCGGACGTCGTCGAAGACCTTCGTGGTGCCCTGCGCGGTGGGGACGAGCTGCTCGACCAGCGGCTGCGCGTCGGTGAGCAGGCCGCGCACGTCGGTCAGCAGGGGCCGGGTCCTGGCGAGCACCGGGTCGGCGTGCGCCAGGAACGCGTCGAGCTCGCGCGCGACCGGACGTGCGGGGTCCGCGGTGTCCCGCAGCTTGCCGAGCGTGACACCGAGGTGGGTCAGCCCGTCGTCCGCGTTGTCCAGGGTCCTGGGCAGGCCGGCGATGGCGGTGGCGATGTCGGCTCGCCGGTTGTCGAGCGTCGAGGTGACCTGCTGCAGGTCCCGCACGATCGAGTCGAGCTGCCCCGGCTGCTCGGTCAGCACGCGCGCGGTCGACTCGAACCCGTGCACGAGGTTCGGCAGGTCGGTGCGCGGGTCCGTGCCCTGCAGGCCCTGCAGGACCGGCGTCGTCGCGTCGAGCGTGTCCGGCGCGTCGGCGAGCAGGTCCTCGATCGCCGACTTCCCGCCGGCGCGCAGGGTCTCGTCGAAGTTCCGCGTCGCGGAGCGGATGCCCTGCACCGCGTCGGGCTGCAGGGCGTCCGCGAGCTGCTGCAGCTCCACCGGGGTCTTGGTCCGCTCGACCGGGATGGTGCCGGCGAAGGTGCTCCGGCCGCCGCCCGGGACGAGCTCCACGTAGTACTTGCCGCCGAGGATCGTGGTCGGGCGCAGGGCGGCGCTCGGTGCGGCGCCGAGCTTGCCGGTGACGCCGTCGTCGACCTTCAGCTCGACCAGTGCCGAGCCGTCGCCGGCCCGGTCGACCGCGGACACCACGCCCACCGGCACCCCGGCGATCTTGACCTGGGAGACGAACGGTTGCAGGTGGTAGTCCTGGGCGAACTGGACGCGGACGAGGTCACCGGGCCGCAACGCCGTCGCGACGCGGTCCTTCTCGAGCAGCGCGTAGCCGGCCAGCAAGGTCACCACGAGGATGACGACGCCGAGCTTGAACGCGGACACCGGCCGCCGGCGCCGGGTGCGGGAACGAAGGGCGAGCGCCTTCACCGGTTGCCTCCTGGGATCTTCCGGGCGTCGTGCGCCGCCTCACCCGGTGCGGGATAGGGGTTCCTGGCGACCAGCGGATCCCGCAGACCGCCCTGCCCGAGCACGGACTCCTCGCTGAACAGCAGGTACAACCGCAGGAAGTGGCCGTTGGCGTCCCCGTGCGAGAGCGCGGCGGCCCAGTTCGTGAACCACCCGCTGACTTCCGGCGCGTACGGCGCCAGCACCCGCAGGAACCGGTCGGCACTGTCGAACGTCTGCGTCAGCCGCGGGGCCAGCGGCCGCGCGTCGTCGACGGTCTTCGTCAAGTCGGTCAGGGCGGGCTCGGCCTGCCTGCCGACGTCCGGCACCTTTCCCAGTGGCGGCACCGCTTCCCGCAGCACGCCCCGGAGGTCGGGGGTCGCCTGGCCGAGCGCCCGCGCCCCGGGCACGAGCTGGGCCATGCCGGCGTGCAGGTCCTTGAGCGGTGCCTGCAGCGACTGCAGGCCGGCTCGCGCTGCCTGCAGCGTGCCGGGCGCGCGCTGCACGACGTCGTCGAGCGGTTTCCCGTCGTCCACCGCGACGGCTCGCATCGTCGTGTCCAGCCGGCCGAGCAGTTCCGACAGCTGGTCCTGGCGCCCGGTGAACCGGGCCGACAGCCGGTCGGCCGTGGTCAGCAGCGCGGTCAGGTCGGCACCGTCGTTGGCGGACAGGGCTTTCGAGACGGTCGCGAGGTCGGGCAGCATCCGAGGCGCGGCCTTGAGTGCGTCCTGCAGGTCCGCCGCGTGCCCGCCGGCTCCGCCGCCTGCTTCCCGGACGGTCGAGCCGAGCGCGTCCCGGGTGGGCGCGTCGAGCACGTCCAGCAGGTCGCTCAGTTCCTGGGAGCCCGCGGTGCGCTTGGGCGGGATCACCTCCGCCGGGCCGAGCTTCCCAGTCCCGGGCGAGCCCGGGGTCAGCGCGATGTACTTCTGCCCCAGCGCGGACCGCGAGGCCACCGTGACGCTCTTGGCCTCCGCGGCCGCGTCCCGGTAGATCTCCCGCGTGCCGTCGAGCTGGAGCGTCACCCGCGGGGCCCCGCCGACCAGCCGGACGTCCTTGACGCGGCCGACCCGGACGCTGGCGACGCGGACGTCGTCACCGGGGCGGAGCGCGCCCACGTCCGAGACGTCGGCGTCGACGAGGGTGTAGGTCGCCCCGGGCAACCCCTTGTCGGCCGTGAGCGCGAGCTGCAGCGCGAGGGCGAACACCACCAGCACCACGGCACCCGTGGACACCGAGCGGAACTTGCGGGACCGGCGCTTGGCCATCAGGAACCTCCGAGCAGGAACTGGAGAACGCCGCTCTCCTGGCGCTCGCTGAGCCCGGTCACGCCGCCGTCCGGGGCGACGAGGGACTTCGTGTCGAGCAGGCCCGACGAACCGAGCGCGCCGGGGAGCCCGGGGATCGGCGACGGGGTGGCCGGCTTGCCCGCGCCCGGGATCGTGGGCGGCGGTGGAGTTCCGGTCAGGGACGGCAGCAACCCGGTGATCTCCTCGGGGTGGATGATCGCCTGGCCGCGAAAGTAGTGCGAAAGCCCGTCCCAGCCGTTGGTCGACATCGCCCAGAACCGGAAGAAGTTCAGGACGTTTTCGATGTTGCCGGTCAGCTGCGCGGTGAGCGGGTTCGCCCCGGCGACGGTGCCCCGCAGGCCGGGGCCGGCCTTCCGGAGCTCTTCGACGACCGGGCGTGCCGCGTCCATCAGCTTCTCGGCGCGCTCGAGGACGGGCTTCGCGCTCGTCAGCGCCGGGTCCGCCGACTCGCTGAACCGGCGCAGCTCGTCGCTGACGGCGGAGAGGTTGTCGGTCGTCGGCCGCATTCCCTCGAGCACGGGTGTGGTGGCCTTGGCCGTGCCGGTGAGCTCGGCGAGGGTGTCGCGCGCCGCGGCCAGCGTTCCCGGCAGTTCGGCGAACGAGGCGGCCAGGCCCTCCTGGTTCTTGGCCGTGACGCCGAGCACCTGGCGTGCGGAGTCGACCAGGCCGCCCAGGGTCTTGCCGTTGTCGGCGGCCAGTGCGCCGGCGACCGGCTGCACGTGGTCGACGAGGTCGGTGAGCAGCTGGTTCTGCTGACCGAGCAGCTTCACCAGCCCGTCGGTGTCCTGCATGGACGACGCGAGCGCCTTGATCGAGGCCTGCGCGTTGGCGCCGTTGCCCTGCATGCCCTGGCCCAGCATCGTGACCAGCGCGGCGAGCGACTGACCGGTCGGGTCGTCGATCGTGTTGAGCACCTGGTCGAGGTCGGTTGCCTGGCCGGTCTGCTTGATCGGCAGCACGTCGCCGTCGTTCAGCAGCGGCGCGGAGGCGGTGCCGCGGTCGAGGTCGACAAAGCGCTCGCCCAGCAGGCTGACCGGCTTCACGGTGGCCCGGGCGTCCTTGTGCAGCGGCAGCGCCGATCCGTCGATCTTCAGGGTGACGATCGCCTTGGCGTCGTGGACGCTCATGTCGGCCACCTCGCCGACGGTGACGCCCTTGACCTTCACGTCGTTGCCGACGACCAGCGGGCTCGCGTCGGCGAACTCGGCGGCGATGGTCAGCTTGTCCGGCTGCTCGCCGGAGCCGGTGTTCGTGACCGCGGCGCCCGCCACGGCCGCCGCGACCGCGGTCGTGGCCAGCACGGCCTGGATCTTCCGCCGTGTCCTCATCGGACTCCACCCCCGAACGCGTCGGTCCACGGCTGCCCGGCGATCGCGCCGGGTGCCGGGAACGGGTCGCTGGCCATCCCGGGCGGCATGACCCCGGGGTTGTTGTCGAAACTCGAGATGCCGGCCGGGATGTTGACGCGCATGTAGTGGCCGTTGCTGTCGTAGTTGGCGGCCGAGGAGCCCCAGTTCGACAACCACCCGACCACTTCGGGCGTGTAGGGCCGCAAGAAGCTCAGCGCGGGCGTCAGCGAAGCCACCGCCGAGTTCGTGCCGGGCAGGGCACCGTGGGCACTGTCGAGCAGTCCCGGCGTGAACTGCAGCAGGGTGCCGAGCGACCCCAGGGTCGGCCGCAGCTGCGCCACGGTCGGGCGGAGGTCCGCGAGCACCGGGCGCAGGGTGCGGGCCACGGCGGGCAGGCGGTCGGTCGCGGGGCGGAGGTCGTCCAGCAACGGCACCGCTTTGTCGACCGTGCCGGGCACGTCGGCCAGCGTCCGGTCCGCGGTCCCGAGGGTGCCGGGCAGCTTCCGCAGCGCCGCGCGCAGCTGCTCACGTTGCTGCGCGGCCGCTTCGGTCGCGCCGGACAGCCCGGAAACGATGGCGCGCACCTGCTGGTCACGGTTCACCAGCGTGGTGACCATGCCGTTCAGCTGCCCGGTCAGCTCCTTGATCGCCGGCCCGTCCGAGCCGACGGCGCGCAGCACCCCGCCGAGCGCTTCCACCGTGGGCCCCGCTTTCTGCAGCGTCTGCCGGAGGTCGGTCTCGTTGCCTTCGACGGTGTGGTCGAGTCCCTGCACCAGGGAGCTGAGGTGGCTGCGGGTGGCGGGGTCGAGCGCGGCCAGGACCTTGTCCATCTCGACCGGGTCGGAGACCTTGCCGTCCAGGGTGCCGCCCGGCGGGATGACCGGGTTCGCCTTCGGGCCGTCCCGGACGTCGAGCTGCCGCTCACCCAGCACGGCCTTCCACACGATGCCCGCCGAGGCGCCGGAGTGCAGCGGCGCGAAGTCCTTGGTCAGTCTCATGGTGACCTGTGCCCGTCCGTCCTTGATGGACACGTCGTCGACCTGCCCGGCGTCGAACCCGTTCACCAGGACCTTGCTGCCGGCGATCAAGCCGGTCGCCGACGGCAGCACCACGTTCGCCGGGTACTCGTCGTCGCCCGGGGCGATCAGCAGCGCGGCGGCGGCCACCGCGGCCACCCCCAGTACGAAGAGCGGAATTCTGCGCATCGATTCAGTCCATTCCCAGCGGTCCGGCGGAGTCGCCGGAGAGGAACTGGCGGACGAACGGGTCCGGGGAGTTGAAGGCCTCCTCGGTCGGTCCGTAGTGGACGACCTTGCCCTTCCAGATCACCCCGACGTAGTCGCTGACCTTGCGTGCGGTGCGGATGTCGTGGGTCACCAGCAGGTAGGTCCCGCGGTACTCCTGGTGCATGTCGAGGATCAGGTCGTTGAGCAGGCTGGTGCGGACCGGGTCGAGGCCCGAGTCGGGCTCGTCGAACAGGACGATGTCGGGGTTCATCACCAGCGCCCGCGCGAAGCCGGCCCGCTTGCGCATGCCGCCGGAAACCTCGTTGGGGTACTTGTAGGACGACCGCTCCAGGCCGACTTCCTTGAGCCGCTGGTTGACGATCGCCTCGATCTCGTCCTCGCCCATGTCGGTGTGCTTGCGCAGCGGGAACGCCGTGTTGTCGAAGATGTTCATCGACCCGAACAGCGCGCCGTCCTGGAACAGGACGCCGAACCGCTTGCGCAGTTCGTAGCGTTCCCGTTCGTCGATCTTCCAGATGTCGCGCCCGAAGATCATCACCTCGCCCTGGTCCGGTTCGAGCAGGCCGACGAGGTGCTTGATGAGCACGCTCTTGCCGGTCCCGGACGGGCCGAGGATGGTGGTGATCGCGTTGTCGGCGAATTCCAGGTTGAGCCCCTTCAGCACGTCGAAGCTGCCGAAGGACTTGTGGACGTTCCGCACCTCCATCGTGTGCACCCGCTCCGGTGCGCCGATCGGGTCGACGGCCGTCCCGTTCATCCCGGTGACCATGCGTTCTCCTTGTTCAGTTGCCGATCGGCATGTTCGGGTAGGAGCCCCAGAAGAACCACGTGCCGAGCAACCCGACGACGTGGATGAGCACCATGTTGAGCATCATCGATTTCGCGGTGTTCCTGCCGACGCCGACCGGGCCGCCCGAGGCGTTGTACCCGTAGTAACAACCGACGAAAATGATGATCGTGCCCATCGCGATCATCTTCGAAATCGCGGCCATCAGGTCGTAGGGGTTCTGGAACAGCCAGAAGACGAAGGAATAGCCGCCGCTGGAGACGGTGCCCAACTGGTAGACCGTGACCAGGTGCATCGAGATGAACATCAGGCCGAGCCCGACGATGTACAGGAAGGGCATGCAGAGCCAGGCGGCGGCGATCCGCGTGCCGACGAGGTAGCTGCGCGACTTGATGCCCAGCACCTCCAGCGCGTCGATCTCCTCGGCGATGCGCATCGAACCGATTTCCGCGACCAGCCCGCACCCGACCTTCGCCGCGAAGATGTAGGCCCACATGTAGACCGACATCTCCCGCAGGCCGCAGACGTCGTTGAACACCGCGGAATAGATCGGTGCGCCGACCTGCTTCAGGGTGTAGCTGGCCTCGGTCGCGCACATCGTGCCGACGACGAACTGCATCAGCCAGACGATGATGCCGCTCGACAGGATCAGGATTCCCGCCTGGGCGAACACTTCCGTGACGTGGTGGCGCAGATCCGGCAGGCTGCGCACCGTGCGGCCGGCGAACTTCATGATGTCGCCACCGGCCGCGACGGCGTCCCGCAGCTTCCCCGCCATGCCGCCGAACGTGATGACGACGTCAGGTGTCTTCGTGCGGCCCGCCGGTGTCGCGCCGGGCTCGTGCCGAGCCGTTTCGGTCATTCCGCATCCCTCACTTGAAGACCTGCATGTCGGGGTTCAGTCCGAGGAGCGCGGACGTGTAGACGTAGTTGAAGATCCAGATCGAGGCGAACGAGATGACCACCGCCTGGTTGACCGCGCGGCCGACGCCGATCGGGCCGCCTTGCGCGTTCAGCCCCTTGTAGCAGCAGACGACCGACAGGATCAGTCCGAACGCGAGGGTCTTCACGATGCTGCCCCACATGTCCGTGGTGGTCGCGTTGGACCAGAAGTTCCCGATGAAGGCGGCGCCGGTGGCCCCGAAGATCGGCACGGCGGCGATGTACCCGCCGATCACGCCGCACACCAGCGCGAACACCTCGAGCAGGCCGGTCATCAGGGTGACCGCGATGATCCTCGGCAGCACGAGGGTCCGGACGGGATCGACGCCGAGGACTTGCATGGCGTCGATCTCCTCGCGGATCCGCCGCGCGCCGAGGTCGGCGGCGATGGCCGTGCCCATCACCCCGGCGACGATCATCGCGTCGATCCACGGCGCGAATTCGCGGACGCTGGCCATCAGCAGGAAGGAGCCGAGGCGGTCGGGAATGCCGAGCACGCTGTAGAGGCTGCCGCCCTGCATGCCCGGGCCGGCGAAGCCGAGCGCGGTCGTGGAGATGATGACCGGCAGCCAGCACCGGCGCAACGTCTCGAACATCAGGTCGCGGACTTCGCCCCAGTACCCGAACGGGTGGCGGATCGCGAGCCAGAGGACCCGGCCGAGCAGGTGGACGATTTCGCCGGCTTCGACCAGCGGCCGCTGCACACCGGCGCTCCACCGTCGTGCGAGCGCGGGTTTCGTTGCGGTCACGCCTTTTCGCCTCGCTTCCCGCGAGTGCGGACGACGTGGCCAGCGAAGCCGGCCAGCCCACCGGTGGCGACGGCGACCGCCGCGGTGGCCAGCACCTGCTGCGGCTCGACCGACGCCGAGGCGACGAAACTCAGTGGCAGCACGAAAACGTAACTGCCGACCGCGGTCACGGCTCCCTGGAGGATCGGGTGGTGCGCGTCCCCCGTGCGAAAGCCGGCGAAGGTGAAGGCCACCACGGCGGTGATCAGCAGGAAACTCGCACCCACCAGAGGCGCGACGGCCGCGGCGATCGGCTGCAGCAGGGCACCGATCACCAGGATCACGAAGCCACGCCAGATACCACGGCCGCACGCCTTGGTGTCGATTCCCCGGGACATCGTCACCCGGGTGCCGGACCGGGCGACCGGTTCGGCTCGTGATCGGCTCACCATTCCACCCAACTCCTTCTCCGGGCGTGACCGTGCTTCCGGTCAGGCCGCGTCGCGGGACTGCGATGGTCGGTAATGATGCGGCGCGCGGAACCGGGCGCGCATCACCACCTGGCGGCAAAAGGATGCCCCGTTGGGGTGGGTGCGCCCCAAGGTCCACGGTGGCCTGTCAACGTTGTCGGCGCGTCACCGACGCCCGGGCCGGAACCTCTACTGTGGACGGTCCGCGGGATCGTGGTCGAGCAGGCCGTAGGCACCGGCCAGGCCGGCGGCTTCGACCCGGTTGGCCGCGCCGATCCGGTTCAGCAACGAGGCGACCATGCGCTTGGCCGTGCGCTCGGAGACCAGCATCCGGCCGGCGATGTCCTGGGTCTCGAGGCCGCGGGCGAGCAGCGCCCACAGCCGCAGGTCCTGGGAATCGAGCGTGTCCAGCAGCGTTTCCGGTGGCTTGCGGGTCGTGGTCAGCAGCGCGTCGAGCAGCTCGCCTTCGAGGACCCGGAAGCCGGCGGCCACGGTCAGCAACGGCGCGACGAGGACCTCCGGGTCCGCCGACTTGGTGAGATAGCCGTCCGCTCCGGCGCGCAGAGCCTGCTCGGCGAGTTCCAGATCGTCCGATCCGGACAGTGCGAGCACGCGGGTGGCCGGGTGCCGCCGCTTGATCTGGCGGATCGCGGCCGCTCCGCCCAGCGGCGGCATGGCCAGGTCGACGAGCGCCAGATCGGCCGCGCAGGACTCGACCAGCGCGGGTGCCTCCTCGACGTGGGTGGTGGTGCCCCCCACCTCGAAGCGGTCGCCGGCATTGGTCGTCAGCAGCAGCGCCAGGCCTCTGGCGAACAGTTCGTGGTCGTCCACGACCACGACCACCAGGCGCCGATCAGTCACCGGCCTAGTATGACAGCACGTTCCGCCACCAAGCCGACCGTGGCGGTCACAGCGAGTCATGAGGAGGACCGGCATGCCGGCCGACGGGCGCACCGTGCCGGGCGCGCCGCCGGTCGCCCGGGTGATGGTGGCCGTGCGGCTCGCGGTCGCGCTGTCGGTGGTCCTGCTGCTGGTCGCCGGCGGCGACGACGCCCGGCGGCACCTTCCGTGGGTCGTCGTGACCCTCTCCTTCGCCTCCGGTTACGCCGTCGTCGTCGCGGCGAACCCGCACTGGGAGCTGTACGCCTCGCCGGCGGCCTGGCTGCTCACCGCGCTCGACTCGGCCTTCTCGCTGCTCACGATCGCCATGACCGGCGCGGCGACCAGCCCGGCCGTGGCGATCCTGGTGCTCGTCGTCACGGCCGCGGCCATCCGCCTGCCCCTCGGTCCCACCATGGCGCTCGCCCTCGGGCTCGGCGTCGCCTACCTGGCCGTGGCGCTGCTGGTCGACCCGGGATTCACCTCGTGGCAGGAGCGCCGGCTCCAGGGTCTCTGGTGGACGGGTTACCTGGTGCTCACCGGCCTGCTCGGCGCGAGCCTGTCCCGGCTGGTCGAGCGCGAGCGGGAAGCCGGGATCGCCGCCCGGGTCGAGGCGATGGCCGGGCACGCCGCGGCCGAGGAAGAACGCGATCTGCGGCGGCGGCTCCTCGAGTCGTACCAGTCCCAGCAGGACGGCCTCGCTGTCCTGCTGCACGAATTCCGCACCCCCGTGATCTCGCTCCGTGCGCTGGCCCGGGGGCTCGCCGCGGACGGCGCGCTCGCCCCGGCCGACCGCGAAACGGGCAGCAGGCTGATCGCCGAGCACGCGAACCACCTCTCCGACATGCTCGATGCCCTGGGCGACGTCGCGGCGAGCCGCCGCCCGGCCTTCGGCACCGGCCGGTCCCGGCCGGTGGAGCTGCGGGCCTTGGTGCTGGCCTCGGCGGACGCGGCCGGGCTCCGGCCACCGCGGCTGCGGGTGCACTTCGACGACACGCTGACGGTCACCATCGACGCCCAGCGGTTCCGCCGCGTGCTCACGAACCTGCTCGAGAACGCCGCCCGTCACGGTGAAGGCAAGCCCGTCGACGTCGAGGCCGAGGTCACCGCCGGCCGGCTCCTGCTGCGGGTGCTCGACGGCGGGTCCGGTGTGGACGCGGGCAACCTCGCGAAGCTGACCGGCAAGTTCACCGCGGCCGGGGCGAACCGCGGTACGGCCGGCCTCGGCCTCTGGATCGTCGACCAGATCGTGCAGGCCCTCGGCGGCCGGGTCGGCTTCCGGAACCGCCCCGGCGGCGGGCTGGTCGCCGAGGTCGAGATCCCGGTGGATTGAGCGGGCCGGAAGTTGGCCCGCGCGGGCCAGCCGTGGCGCGCGCGGACCATTACCGCGCCGCGCCGGCCGGGTGATCCTGGCGGTCAGTTCAACCGGACACCTGGAGCGGCCATGTCCCTCACCCGCGATATCGAGCCCAGCCGCCACCTCGGGTTCGGCGGCGGAGCCCGCACCGGGCACCGGCCGGACCCGGTCCCCCGGCAGCTCCTCCGCGACGGCAACGCGGCGTTCTGGAACCCCGACGACATCGACCTCACCCGCGACGAAGCCGACTTCGCCACGCTGTCCCCCGGCGAGCGGCGCCTGACCTGCCTGTTCGTGGCGAACCTCATCGCGGTCGGCGAGTCGGCGCCCCAGGATCTGCAGCCGTTCGTGACGGCGATGGCCACCGAGAACAGGCGGGACGACGAGACCTACCTGACGCAGCTCGTGTTCGAGGAGGCCCAGCACGCCCAGGCGCTCCGCACGTGGTTCGACGCGGTCGGGATGAGTGACTCCCTGCCGTGGTTCACCGAGAACGGGGATGTCCGCCGTCGTAGCTTCCTGGAAGAACTTTCCTGGTCGCTGTACGCGCTCACCGACGACCAGTCACCCGCGGCCCAGATCCGGGCCGCGGTGACGCACAACCACATCCTCGAAGGCTGCCTCGGCTTGACGTGCTACACCGCCGGGGCGCAGATCTGCCGAAACCGCGGGATCCTCCCCGGCCTCCTCCGCATTCTCGAGCACATCGCGGCCGACGAGCGCCGGCACGTCGCCTGGGGCACGTTCACGTGCCGCCGCCACCTCGCGGCCGACGACGAGAACTGGGCGATCGTCCTGCAACGCACGCAGGAACTGCTGCCGCTCGCCACCGAGATGATCGGCGAAATGCTGGCGCCGTTCGGACCGGGAGCACCGTTCGGGATCAGCATGCAGGGGCTGATGGGCTCCGCACTGAGCGACGTCGGCCGCCGCCTCGACTCGGTCGCGCGGGCGCGTGGTCGCCACCCCGAGGAGGTCGACCGCGACCACTCGCCGATGCGCCTCGAGGACGAGATCGAGATGGACGGAAATCGCTCGGGCGGCGAGGACGACCGCCGGACCGTGGTGTCGATCAGGCGTCCGGTGCGACCTGCGCCGTGAACCGGACGGCGGTCCCGGAGAGACCGCCGCCGGCGGGCCGGATGCAGGGTGCCGTCGACCGCGCCCGGTCCGCGACCACGCGCTCGGCAGCCTGGCGGCTCGCGACACCCAGCGCGGCCAGCTCGTACCACTGTCCCGGGCCGCCGCGATCAGTTCCGGCTCCCATGCGGCGAGCTGATCCCGCACCGACCGCAACGCGGCGAGGACGGCGAGGACGGCTGCGCATGCCACATCGAGCTGCGGGCACCACGTCGTAGACACCCTGCACCACTCCGGCGACCCTCTAGTGTCATCCCTTCGATGACATCGTTCTTGTCATCACTTGGACGACATGTTAGAACAGTGGGGCGTGTTGACACCAGAGAGCAACGAAATCCGGAGGTGGACCCGATGTTGATGCGCACTGACCCCTTCCGCGAGCTGGACCGCTTCGCGCAGCAGGTCTTCGGCACTCCCGCGCCCGGCACCTGGTCGAAGCCGGCCGCGATACCCCTGGACGCCTACCGCGCCGGTGACGAGTTCGTCGTCTGCTTCGACCTGCCCGGCGTCGCTCCCGACGCCATCGAGCTCGACGTCGAAGGCAACGTCCTCACCGTCCAAGCAGAACGACGGCCCGCGCCGAGCGGTGACGACGTGCGGATGCAGGTCTCCGAACGGCCGCTGGGCGTGTTTTCCCGCCGGCTGTTCCTCGGGGACACCCTCGACACCGACCACATCGCCGCGAACTACGACGCCGGCGTCCTGACCCTGCGCATCCCGATCGCCGAGAAGGCCAAGCCCCGGCGCATCGAAATCACCGGCGCCGCCACCGACCGGAAGGAAATCCAGGCCTGACGGCCTCGCCGCCGACGCAGGACCGGCAACCCCGAGCCGGTCCTGTGTCGGCCCGCTGTCCCAGAAAGGCATCTCCACCCGTGACCGCATCGCTGTACACCCCGACCGGCCACCCCCACCCGGCCTTCACCGCGCTGCAGGCCTACCTCGCCGACGTGACCACCACCGTCGGCGTCGGTCTCGAGTCCTGCACCGTCGACCACGACAGCCCGGTTTCCGCTTACGTCGCCCTCGACGAACACCTGCCCGGCTACCCGGGTCGCGACGTCGCCCTGCTGTGGGACGAAGTCCACGGCTGGGCCGCCGCCATCGAGACCCACTCCGGCGAAGACCTCATCGTCCTTCGTTATCTCGGCGGCACCACTGTCACCCCGGAACCCGAGGACATCACCCGGTTCTTGACGGCGCTGCGCGAGGACGATCACCGCATCGGCCGCCTCGACCCGCCCGCGATCCGCGCCGCCGGCACTCTCACCGAACTGCAGGCCGTCCTCTCCCAGAGGAGGACGGCGTGACCTCCCCGGCTCTGCCGCTGCCGGTCAGTTTTGCCCTCGCCGTACGCGGATACGACCGTGCGCAGGTCGACGAACACCTCGCCGACCTGCAGGACGAAATCCGGCTTCTGACTCTCGACCGCGACGCCGCGCTCGCCGAAGCCGAAACTCTGGCCCGGCTCCTCGAGAGCGCTCGCGCCGAGGCGGGTGACCTGCGCGCTCGCCTCGACCGCGTCGTCCGCGCGCCGGCCGACCCGGCGGCCGTGGGCGACCGTGTCCAGCGCATGCTCGAACTCGCCCGTGCCGAGGCCGACACCATCGTCGCCGCCGCGCGCGCCCGCGCCGAGGGCATCCTGCGGCTCGCCACGACAGCCGAACGGCGCACCGCCGCCCGCCTGCGAGCGATCGACGACTACCTCGCCCGCGCCGAGCACGTCCTTGCCGAGGAACCGGAACCCGCGGTACGCGGTGAACACCTCGCCGCCGCATGACATCCGCGATCGCCGCGGAGAAAGACGTGAGCAAGTCCGCGCACGAGGGTGCAGAGAGGATTCTCTGCACCCTCGTGCCGTTCGGCCCACCCGGCCCCAGCCGCCGTCAGGCGGAGGTGGCTTCGTCGGCGACGGTCCGGGCACCGCGCTCGCGATCGAGCGCACCCCGGGTTTCCGGGCTGGCCAGGATCGCGATGACGAACACCAGGGTCGCGCCCACCAGGAAGATCGCGAGCCGCGAGGGAACATCCGACAGCTCCGGGCTGAGCAGGCTCACCAGGGTCGGCATCAGCCCGCCGAGCATGAAGCCGAGGTTCCAGCTCACCGCGGTGCCCCTGGCCCGCAGTTCGGTCGGGTACTGCTCGTTGAGGAAGATCATCAGCGGCGAATACGCGGCGTTGGACAGCATCACCATGACCACGCACAGCAACGCCACGACCGTGCCGCGATCACCGCCGGCGGAGGCGATACCCCACGTCAGCAATGGCAACGCGAAAAGGTTGCACAGGCCGAACCCGAGCATGGTCCGGCGGCGCCCGAGCCGTTCGCTCAGGTGGCCCGCGCCGATCGCGGCCCCGATCACCAAGACGCTGCTGACCAGCAGGATGGTGCCGCGCCGGCCGGCCGGGACCCCGACCACCTCGCTGAGCAGGGTGGGCAGGTACCCGGACGTCAGGTAGTACTGCGCACCACCACCGGCGGCCACCGCGATGTTGAGCGCGAGGATCTTCTTGCCTCGGCCGCGAACCAGCTCCCGGAAGGCCACCGGCGCGCGCTGCTTCCCTTGGAACTCCGGGGATTCCTCGACCTTGCGCAGCACGAACAGGCTCAGCAGCGCGCTGAGCAGCCCGCAGAAGAACAGCACCCGCCAGCCCCACTGGTCGAACGCCGGGCCGGGGAAGATCGCCGAGACCACGATGTAGGCCAGGCTGGCCAGGGCCGCACCGAGGCCCGCTCCCCCGGCCCCGATCAGCCCGCTCATCAGGCCGCGCCAGCGCGCGCCGATGCTCTCCGTGCCGAGCGTGTGCGTGGTCGCGGTGACGCCGCCGACGAACAGTCCCTGCGCGATGCGCAGCGCCAGGAACAGGATCGGCGCGAGCACGCCCACCGAGGCGTGGGAAGGGATCAACCCCATCGCGGCCGTGGTGACGCCGACGCCGCCCATGACGAGCACCATGGTCGCCTTGCGCCCCTTGCGATCCGCCAGCTCACCGAAGATCGCGGCACCCGCCGGGCGCATCACGACGGTGACCGCGAACGAGCCGAACACCGCGGCGATGCCCAGGGTCGGGCTGGTGCTCGGGAAGATGTTCTTGCTGATCGGTCCGGCCACGTAGAGCAGCAGGAACAGGTCGAACAGGTCGAAGGACCAGCCGGCGACGGAAGCGAATACCGCGGCACGAGGCGACTTTGACCGTGGTGCGATATCGGTTGTCAAGGTTTCCCCTCACATGCGACGAAACAGGGCAAGGAAAAGGGCAGGAATCCGGATCAGCGGGCGGTCCGGCGCCCGCGGCGCAGGGCTGTCCGGATCCGGTCGATCAGCGGGGCGAACAAGAGTTTCAGTGCGCTCGGCGCCTTGACCGGGCCGCTGGGCGCCTGCCCGGAGGTCGCGGCTTCGCGCAGGGCGTCCGCGAACTGCTCGAACATGCGCCGGCTCACGTCCCCGGCGAGCGCCCGGCCGAACTGCGCGATGCGCCCGGTGAGGTACACCTTGGCCTCGGCCCGCATCGCGGTACCGGTGGCCGTGGCCTCGGTGCGCAGCACGATGTCGGCCTGGGTCTGCGCGCCACCGGTGTCCTGCCCCTGCGCGAGCACGCGCAGGCGCTGACCGGCACGGTCGTGCGCGACGACGTGCGCGACACCCTTGAACGAGAGCTTGATCGGGCCGACCGAGACGCGCGCGCGGCCGCCGTAGTGGTCCTCGCCGAGGTCTTCGGTGAGCTCCGCGCCGGGCAGGCAGCGGGCGAGCAGGTGCACGTCGTCGAACACCCGCCACACCGCGTCCACCGGCACGCCGATCTCGGTCTCGATGTCCACCGCGATCGTCGGATCCCCGTCCGGCAGCACGATGTCGATCCGACGGGTGCCTTCGGCGGCGGTGTCCTCGCCGGCCTCGCGGCCGTCGGTGCTGCCGCCCCCCTGACCGGTGGCCCGGCCGACGAGCGCGCGGTGTGCGCAGTTGCCCGGGGCGGGGATGCCGTCGGGGTGTGCCTCATGGGTTTCCCGGACCGCGGTGAGGATGTTGCGGTACCCGGTGCACCGGCAGATGACCCCGGACAGCTCCTCGGGCAGTTCGTCCTCGGTCACCTCGGGCTTGGTGCTGAGCAGGTCGTAGGAGCTCATCAAGAAGCCCGGTGTGCAGAAACCGCACTGCAGTGCGTGATTGCGGCCGAAGGCCTCCTGCAGCGGGTGCAGGTCGTCCGGCCGGCCGAGGCCCTCCACGGTGACGATGTCCGCCCCGTCGAGCTGGACCGCGAACAGCAGGCAGGCCCGGGCCGCCTGCCCGTCCACGAGCACCGTGCACATCCCGCACACGCCGTGCTCGCAGCCCACGTGCGTGCCCGTGAGCCCGAGATGGTCGCGCAGCGCGTCGGCGAGCGTGACCCGCGCCGGCAGGCTGAGCACGGCGGGCGTGCCGTTCACGGTCATCCTGACCTCGACGAGGTCGTCCACCCCGGCCTTGATCGGACGAGGTTTTCCCTTCTGCGCCAAGGGGTCGGTCGTTTCCGGGGCGGTCGTCACGGGTTCACCTCACCGGCGCTCCTGCGAGCGCGCTCGTATGCCTTGCTCAGTTCCCGGCTCGCCAGCGTGCGGAACAGCCGGCGACGGTAGTCGCGCGACGCGTGGGCGTCGCCGTCGGTGTCGACCAGCTCCTCCGCCACCGCGGTGAGCGGACCGGACAAGGTGCTCGCCAGGCGGCTCACGTCGCCGCCGCACTCGCTCAGCGCGGTGGCGAGCTCGCCGCCGGCCGAGCAGGTGACCGGCCGGTCGGACACGCCGAATCCGGTCAGCTCCGCGTCAGTCTCCGCACCGCGCACCCGGACCCGGGCGGCGACCCCGGCGAGCGCGAAGTCGCCGTGCCTGCGCGCGATTTCGGCGAACCCGAAACCCTCGCCCCTCCCGGCGATCGGGAACCGCGCCGCGGTCAGGATGTCCGACGGTCCGAGCGCGGTGGTCATCGCGCCGGAGAAGAACTCCCGGGCCGGCACCCGGCGGGCGCCGCCGGTGCCGGTCACGACCAGCTCCGCGTTCAGGCAGCACGCCACGGCCGGCAGCTCGGCGGCCGGGTCGGCGTGGGCGAGGCTCCCGCACACGGTTCCCCGGCTGCGCAGTTCCCGGTGCCCGACCCACGGCAGTGCCATGCCCAGCAAGGGAACCGCGGCACTCACCGGGTCCCGCTCCACCCGGCGCTGGCGCACCGTGGCACCGATCTCCAAGTACCCGCCTGCGGTGCCGATCCGGTCGAGCTCCGCGACGGAATTGATGTCCACCAGGGTTTCGGGGCGGGCGAGCCGCATGGCCAGCACCGGGACCAGCGACTGCCCACCCGCGATGACCTTGCCGCCGCCGTCCGTGCTCGCCAGTTCGGCGATCGCGTCGGGCAAAGTCGACGGCCGAACGTAAGCGAACGGTGCGGCCTTCATGGGTTCACCTCACCGCCCCTGGAACTTCGGCGCGCGCTTCCCGGTGAACGCGGCGACGCCCTCGGCGAAGTCCTTGCTGGAGCGCAGCATCGAGTACGCCTTGCGCTCCAGCTCGATCCCGGAGTACAGCGGTGCGTCCACGCCCTTGTCGAGCACCTCCTTGGCGGTGCGGGCGGCCAGCGGGGAGAACCCGAGCAGCACGCCCACGATCCGCTCCACCTCGGCGTCCAGCGCGGCGCGGTCCTCGACCACGTTCGCCACCAGGCCCCAGTCCCCGGCCTGCTGCGCGTTGATCCGGGACGCGGTCATCACGTGGTACTTCGCCCGGGAGAGGCCGATCAGCCGGGCGAGGCGCTGCGTGCCACCGGAGCCGGGGATCATGCCCAGCCGCATTTCCGGCAGCGCGAACTCGGCGCGCTTGGTGGCCACCCGGATGTCGGTGGACAGCGCGAGTTCGAGCCCGACGCCGAAGCAGTAGCCGTCGACCGCGGTGATCACCGGCTTGGGGCTGCGCGCCGGGGCGGTGACGTTCTGGCCCAGGTCGGTGAAGTCGATCGGGTCGACCTCCATGAATCCGGCGATGTCACCGCCGGAGGAGAAGTGCTCCCCCGCGCCCTGGACGACCACGACCTTGATCTCGTCGTCGGCGTCGATCTCGGCGAACCGGTCGGCCATCACCTGACGGGTCTCCCAGGTGATGATGTTGTACTTGCCGTGATCGAGGGTCAGGTAGGCGACCCGGCCGTCGTGGCCGCGGTCGAGCCTGATCTCGCCTCCGGTGAGTGCCATCGTCAGTGGTTCCTTTCGTTTTCCGGGGTGCTGCCGGTCAGCAGCTCGTGGAGCACGTTCCCGTGCAGGGGCAGGCTGGTGATGTCCACACCGGCCGGGGCGAGCGCGTCCGCGACCGCGTTCGCGATCGCGACCGGCAGGCTCATGCAACTGCCTTCCCCGCAGCCCTTCGCGCCGAGCCTGGTCAGCGGGGACGGCGTTTCCAGGTGGTCACTGTTCAGCTCGAAGGTGGCTTCGGCGCTGGTCGGGCACAGGTAGTCCATGAAGGTGGCGGTCGGCTGCCCGGCCTCGGTGTAGCGCATCTCCTCGAACAGCGCGCCGCCCAGCGCGTGGGCGAGCGCGCCGTGCACCTGGCCTTCGAGCAGGGTCGGGTTGAGGATCGTGCCGGCGTCGTGCACGGTGACCACCTGCTCGAGCTTGACCTCCCGGGTCTCCGGGTCGATCCGGACGACGGCCAGTTCGGCGACGAAGCCGTAGCACAGGCTCGAGTTGATCTGGTCGGAGCGGCTCGCCGCCTTCGACTGCGGAGGCGTGAACGCGGCCTCCTCGTAGAGCCGCGCGGAGGTACCGGCCGGCAGCGCGCCGGGATCCCAGTGCACCAATCCGGCCGCGTGCCTGAACGAGACCGCCCGGCTCGGCTCGGCGCGCAGCCGGACCTGGCCCTCGGCGAGTTCCACCGTTTCGGCCGCGACGCCGAGCAGGGTGGCGCCGGCGATCTTGACGGTCTCCGCGAGCTTCTCCGCGGCCTCCACCAGCGCGCTGGTCAGCAGCGGCGCGAAGCGGGAGGAGTAGCTGCCCGAGCTGATCGTCCACGGGGTGGTGGCGGTGTCCATCTCGACGATCGGGCGCACGTGTTCCCGCGGCAGCCCGAGCTGGTCGGCGACCACCTGCTGCGCGACGGTGGCGTGGCCCTGGCCCTGCGGCACCGTGCCCAGGAGCACCGAGACCAGCCCGCTGGGGTCCACGCTGATCCGGACGTGCTCGGTGGAACCGGACTTCCCTCGCCCGGACGCCCGCTGCTCGGCCGGGGTGGCCAGGCCGACGTAGCCGATGTTGGTCGCCGACGGGTCGACGATGGTGGCCACGCCGAGGCCGAAGTACTCGCCCCGCGCCCGCGCTTCCCGCTGCTTTTCGCGCAGTGCCTGGTAGTTCGCGTTCTTCACGACCATGTCCAGCGCGCGGTGGTAGTCGCCGGAGTCGTAGATGCCGCCGGTCGGGGTGGCGTACGGGAAGTCCTCGTGCCGCACGAAGTTCCGCATACGCAGCTCGACCGGGTCCAGCCCGCAGGTCTCGGCGACCTTGTCCATCAGCCGTTCCAGGCCGAAGTACAGCTGCTGGCCGCCGAAGCCGCGGTTGAGCCCGGTGGGCGTCTTGTTCGTGACCACGGCACGCGAGCGGATCTGGACGGCATCGATCCGGTAGGCGCCGGTGATGTTGCCGAAGCAGCGGTAGAGCGTGCTGGGCTCCGGCGGGCGCAGGTAGGCACCCACGTTGTCCACCAGGTCGGCCCGCAGCGCCTGCACCGTGCCGTCGGCCGAGACGGCGGCCTCGAACCACATGGCCCGGTCGGACCCGGCGGAGCTGGCCAGCATGTGCTCGATGCGGTCCTCGGTCCAGCGCACCGGCCGGCCCGCGTGCTTGCTGGCCAGCGCCATCAGCGCGACGTAGGGATAGATCCCCGCCTTGATGCCGAAGCTGCCGCCGTTGTCGGCCGGGATCATCAGCCGGATCCGCGACGCGGGCAGGCCGAAGGCGCCGGCCAGCACCGCCACCATCGAGAACGGGCCGTGGAAGTTCGCCCACGCCTGGATGGCCGGGCCGTCCACTTCGTCCTGCCACTCGGCGACGACCGAGTAGCACTCCATCGGGGTGGAGGAGTAGCGCGGGAAGTCGTACTTGCCCTTCACCACGTGATCCGCCTTGGCGAACACCTCGTCCACGTCGCCGAAGGCGAAGGTCCGGTCGGTCGCGACGTTGCCGTCCGCGTCCTCGTGCAGCCGCGGCGCGTCCGGCAGGAGCGCCTTCTCGACGTCGACCACCGGCGGCAGCGGCTCGTAGTCGATCTCGACGAGTTCCGCGGCGTCCTCGGCCAGGTACCGGTCGCCGGCGACCACGACCGCGACCGGTTCGCCGACGAAGCGCACCTTGTCCGTCGCCGTCGGGTAGTACGGCATCGGGGTCTTGAGCGCCAGCGGGAACGGCCTCAGCGTCGCCTTGACTTCCTCGGGGCCGATCACCGCGGCGACCCCGGGATGCCGCCGGGCGCGCTCGAGGTTGACGCCGCGGATCCGGGCGTGCGGGTGCGGGCTGCGCACCACCGCCGCGGTCAGCGTGCCCGGCAACGGGTCCATGTCGTCGAGGAACCGGCCGCGGCCGGTGAGCAGCGCGGGGTCCTCGATCCGCGCCGTCGTCCTGGCCGGTTTGTCGGTGACTGCGGTCATTCGGCTCACCTGCTTGCTTCGGTGGCGCTGCCGGGCAGCGCGCGGTAGTTGCCAGTGCTCAGTTCGCGGCGCAGGATCTTGCCCACCGCGGATTTCGGGATGGCCGCGACGGCGACGAATCGCTTGGGGCGCTTCAACGACGGCAGTCCGGACTGCTCGACGGCGAAGGCCTCCAGCACCGCCGTCGCGTGCTCCGGGGTCATGCCTTCGGCGGGGACGAAGAACGCGGTGGCGGCCTGGCCCCACCGGTCGTCGGCCATGCCGACCACGGCTATCTCGCGCACCGCCGCGCAGCGGATCAGCGCGTCCTCGATCTCGTCGGGGTAGATGTTCTCGCCACCGGAGTTGATCATGTCGTCGACCCGGCCGGCGACCCAGAGGTCCCCGTCCTCGTCGGCGATCGCCAGGTCGCCGGGGAAGTACCAGCCGTCGCGGATGGACTTGGCGTCGGCGTCGGGACGGTGCCAGTACCCGGCGAACGCCTCGGGGCCGGCCATCGAGACGGCGATCTGCCCCTGCTCCCCCGGTCCCACCTCGGCGTCCGGCGTCGCGGCGGGATCCGGGTGCACCAGCCGGACGCGGGAGAACACGCCGGCGCGGCCTGCCGACCCCGGCTTCGCGAGCACGTCCGGCCCGACGGTGAAGGTGTAGATCTCGGTACTGCCGAAGTGGTTGACGAAGGACTCCGGTTCCAGCGCGCCGGCCAGCTGCTCGGCCAGCGCCGGGGTCATCGACGAGCCCGCGTAGGCCAGCCTGCGCACGGTCCGCGCCTCGGCGAGCCGGCCGGTGCGCACCAGCGACCAGTAGATCGTCGGCACCAGGTACAACGAGCCGATTCCCTCGGCGGTGATCAGCTCGAGCGCCTCGTCCGCGTCGAACTTCACCTGCGGCACCCAGGTTCCCGCGCCGACGAGGGTCGCCAGCAGGGTGCGCAGCCCCATGGTGTGGAACAGCGGCATCACGCCGAGCGTGGCGTCGAAGCGGGACTGTCCACTTTGGATCAGATGGGCGATCGCCGCGTGGTGCTCGGCGGAGTGCGTGCGCGGCACGCCCTTCGGTTTGCCGGTCGTGCCGGAGGTGTAGAGCATCACGCTGATGTCCTGGTCGGACACCCGGACGTCCGGGGCGCCGCTCGGCTGCCGCAGCGCCAGGCGCTCGATGGTGTCCTCGGTCGGCGGCCCGGAGGCGATCCGGGGAACCGGGGGCAGCCCGGCCAGCGCCTCGTCCGCGAGGGCCGCGGTCGAGGCGTCGGTGACCACCAGGGCGGGCTGGGCGTCGGCGACGCAGTAGGCGAGTTCGGGTGGCGCGAACCGGAACGACAGCGGCACCGAGACGGCACCGAGCTTCTGCGCGGCCAGGTGCAGGCTGGCCAGCGGTTCCCCGCCGGCCAGCGAGAGCACCACGCGCTCGCCGGGCCGGACGCCGAGCGCGGTCAGTGCCCGGGCCAGGCGATCGGTGTGCGCGTCCCACTCGGCGTAGGTCATGGAGCTTCCGCCGCCCACCGCGCGGCGCCGGGGATAACGCTCCGCCGTCCAGCGCAGAACCGTTCCCAGATCCATGTCCGTCCCTTCATCGCGACAGCGATCGACTCACCGTCTGTAGCGAACGGTATGATCTCGACCATCTGTTTCGGATGGTTGCGAACCTACGATACGATTCGGAGCATGTCAACGGTTCGGTTGTCGACGACGTCGTACGTGGTGCTCGGCATGCTCGCGCTGCGCGGTCCTTCCACGTCGTACGACCTCAAGCGCGCGATCGGCCGGTCAGTGGGGTACTTCTGGAACTTCCCGCACGCGCAGCTGTACTCGGAGCCCAAGCGGCTCGAGGAGGCCGGCCTGCTGGAACTCGACGAGGAGGACTCGGGGCGCCGGCGCAAGACGTTCTCGATCACCGAAGCCGGCCGGAAGGCGCTGCGCGACTGGATGGCCGAGCCGGTCAACGAGCACTTCGAGCTGCGCGACGTGGCGGAGATCAAGCTCTTCTTCAGCGAGCTGGCCGGACCGGACGACGTGGCGCAGCTCGCGAAGGGGCAGGTCGAGCAGCACGAGCGCCGGATCGCCGAGTACGAGGAGATGCAGCGCCGCTTCGGTCACATCGAAGAGGTCGCCGGCCGCATGATCACCCTGGAACTCGGGCTGGGCATGGAGTACGCCGCACTCGAATTCTGGCGCGGCGTACGCGAGCGCGCCGACCGCGGCGAGTTCAAGATCGGAAAGCACTCAGTCCAGGACTAGTGTCGCGCGTCACTGGCCGGCTTGCCGCTGCGGGCTTGCGAGTGACCCGGACCCCGTCCGGCCGCTGCCGACTCAACCGGACCGCGGCGGTCGCCGACCCGACATCGTGCCCGAGCCTCGGTTCGGTCGACCGCCGACACGGACAAAGCCTCCCCGATCCCGTTGGCCGAGCCGGCTGCCGGCGGGCACGGCGCAGTGCGGATCAACGGGTGCGGCGGCGAAGCAGCAGGGTGCCCGTGACTGGGTGTCCTTGCCATGGCCGCGAAGGGGCGTGGCTTTGGCGGCACATCGGCACGCGGCACCGGGCCGCGTGCCGACTCGGGATTCAGTCGCCGGCGCGAAGCTCGGTGTTGCGGCGCTGCGCCTCGTGCAGCTGGTCCTCGAGGGAGACGATGCGGCACGCGGCATCGATCGCAGTGCCCTGGTCGACCAGTTCCCGCACCCGGGCGGCCAGGCGCAACTGCTGCCGTGAGTAGCGGCGGTGCCCACCGGCGGAGCGTTGCGGCGTGATCAGGCCGGCCTCGTCCAGGCTGCGCAGGAAGCCTTGGGTGGTGCCGAGCATGTCCGCGGCCCGGCCCATCGTGTAGGCGGGGTAGTGGTCGTCGTCGAACTTGTCGGCCGCGCTGGGCGTGGCCGGGCCTTGTTGGTCAGGGATCATTCCACCTCCACGTCACAAAGGACCCCGGGTGCCACTGCGGCACCCGGGGTCCTCAAGGGTAGGGATTCTTCACCATTGTCAACCGGCGCGACCGCCGGCTTCCTGCACCCGCGTCCGGCCGAAGACCGGATTCCGCGGGGATCGCTTACTCGTGACCGAGCACCACCTCCGAACTCGATGGGACTGCGGCACCCGCGCGGCGCTACCTGGCCGCTGCGGGCGATCCAATGATGTTCCCGTTCCCTTCTTTCCTGTGTTTTCCACTTACTCGGTATCGCAACTGCTACTTCACCTGCTGCGGACGTCACTGCCGGAACCCTTCCACTGATCGGTCCCAGCACGCTGACGCCGCTGGTCACTGCCCGGAGCCCCGTTCATGGATCGGCCCCGGCCACCTGACCGGTCCTGCCACTGCACTTGCACACAACAACTACTGGTACTGCCCACTACTGGTACTGCCGAGCTTCGCGGGAACACACGCTCCACCCGCGTCTTGCCACTTCTCCCCAGGACCGGCACTACCTGATCGAACCTTCTTCACGACCCGGCCCTGGAGTACTGCTTCCGGTCACCAGCCGAAACCTTGTTCCCTTGATCGGCTCCGTGCTGCCTGACCGCCTTGTCACACTTCGCGGGTAGTTACGTCCTCTCCCGCGCCTGCTTGACGTTGTCTCTCTCGGTACGAGGAGAACACTACACACACCCGTCGTTGAATGTCTACTCCAGCCAGCATAGATTTTTTGGAGCATGTCCGTGCGACAGTGAGAGAAGAGGACGTAACCGTGAGTGACGAGGTCACGCAGGATCCGCTCGACGAGCGGTACGGCCTGGCCGGAGTACGCGACATGGTCGAGTACGCCGAAGCCCTGACACGGTTGCTGGCGAGGGGGCGGCGGGAGCGGTGCGTGGCGTTGCTGTCGGAGGCCGAGGCCTACGCGGCGGCGGAACTGCTCGGCCAGTTCGCGCTGCACGACCCGCAGGGGGCGTTGAACCGCTTGGCCGCATCCCTGGCCAGCCGGATCTACAGCCGCCTCGGCGCCTGACCCAGCCGACGGATACCGCCGTCGACGACATCAGACACCGGGTGCGTTCACGAGCCATGAGCGCCAATGACTGGAGCGTGAGACGCCCTGGCCTCGGCCACTCCTGAGTCAGCGACAGAGACGGTGGACTTGCTCGCGCAGTGGATGACCGCCGCAGGCCCGTGGCGGGTTGCGGTTTGCCTCTTGCGGACACACCTCCACCACATGCCATCAGGATCGCGTGCCGTCACAGGATTGGTAGCGACAAATGGCCGAGGTAGCCAGTCCGAAGTCAACGATCGACGCCATCGCGGTCGGCGAGTACGAACGCACGTTCACCGGAGCCCGGTTCGCCACCCTGTACGCCTGGTGCACCCAGCACGCATCCAGTTGTGGCTGCCTGAAACAGGAGGCCTGGTCGATCTCGGCAACCGCGACCACCGAGCACTTCTGCCGCTGCCGACGGCCCAGTCCCAGAGACAGGTCCTCTGCGCCCGGCACCGGGTTTTGGCAGCAACGCACAGCCACCCAGCACGGCCGATACCGCGGCATCCCATGCCCGTCCAGCGCCGACCCGAACCGCAAGCGCCGTCGGACCCGCGGCTCCCGGACGCTTCGGACCGTCGCAGTGATCTTGGCGAACCCGCGCTACACCGGTCGGCAGATCCGGAACCGTCGGACCGCCGGGACCAGCGAGCCGACGTCGACGCCGGCGTTGTCCGTCAAGCCCGCGCACGCGGCACTCGTCACCGAGCAGGACTTCGTCGCCGCTCAAACAGATCCGGGCGACGCGTCAGCCCACCAACGGCCGCCCGTCGGTTCGCGCTCGCCGGCCTGATCCACTGTGGTCTCCGCGAACGACGTCCGGACCCACACCGGAATCACGGCCGTCCGACGGCGGGGTGCGGATCGGCCGCTTCGGCTATGCTCACGACGTGCTCTCACTGGGGGGCCGCCGGGGCCGGGGGCGGGAAATGTGGGTGAAGAACGTCCTCTGGCCGTTCGCCGGCGCCGGCGTGGCCGCGATCATCTGGTTCACCGGTGACCACACACTCGCCGGCTACGGCTGGTTCGTATGCACGGCCGCACTCGCCTTCGGGTTGTGGGAAGTCCGACGACGAGGTCACTACCGCTGGCGACCACCCCGGCCACTGCCCGACGACCCGGGAACGCCGATCCTCCCGCCGGACCAGGACCCGGTCCTGGTCACGGCGACAGCGAGACGCACGCGCCGAGCGCGGCAAACCGCCCTTCTCGCCGCGGCCCTCGCCGTCACGATGGCGGGTATCGCCCTGCTGCCCCTCGGCCCCTGGCGAACGCCGTTCGTCGCAATGGCGTTCATGGCCGGATCCGGCGTCGTCGCGGCGATGATCGACGCGGTGCGATTCCGTCGCCCCCTGCCCGGCAGCTGGACGGAACTCGAAGTCGTCGGCCCAGCCTCGGCCCAGCCGTGGCGCCTGGCCCGCACCCCGGAAGGCACCGAATTCGCGTTCAAGCTGACCGCCACCGACGACGCGCTCACCCACCACATCGAGCAGACCAGCCGACTACGCGTCCTCGGCGAACCCCACATCGGCAGCCCGGTCCGCATAGCCGTCCCCGGGCAGACCTCACTCGGGCTCGCGTTCTTCAGCCGGCCCTGACAGCGCGTGCGCTGTAACTCCTCACGGTGCGAAAGGTCGTCCGGCATCGGCAGGTCCCGCTCATCGCGTCAACGATTCTCATGGAAGCGATGGCCGGAAAAGGCTTGCGCGGCTTCACAGCCGCGTCCATGGCAGGCGTCTCTTCACGACCTGGAAGACATCCGGGGTGGATATCCTGTCCTCGTCCGATTTCGGGGTCCAGCGGTCGGCGAGCAGGGTGACGCCGTCCCGGAGCGGCACCGGCAGATCGCGCCGGATGTCCAGGTCGCGGGTCACCGGCGGGGGCAGTTTCTGCAGGCGCTGGGTGAGCACGCTGGCGAGTTTCATGGAAGACGATCTCTTTCCGGGGTGTCGGCTCCGGTGGGGGTCAGGACCGGGGCGACCCGCAGGAGCCGGTCCGCCAGGTCTTCGGGCCGGAGCGGGTCCGCGCCGTCGATCAGCCAGGTGTCGAGCAGCAGGCTCGCCCCGCCGGTGAAGAAGGCAGCGAGGTCGGCGACGGTCGGCTCGTCCAGGTCTGGGTACAGCTCCCGCACGAGGGTGCGGTTGAGGGAGCCGAACAGTGCGTTGAGCGTCCCGGCCATCGCGAAGGCGCACGAGCCGGTGAGCACGGCGCGGTAGAACACCCGCCGCTCGGCGAAGTGGCGCGCCAGGAGCAGTGTCTGTGCGCGCAGTTCGTCCGGCGACTCGTCGACCCGCGGCAGCAGTTCGCGCTCGACCAGGTCGGCCGCGGCCGCCGCGAGCAGCCCTTCGCGGTCGGTGAAGTGCAGGTAGAGGAGCTTGCGGCTGACATCGGCCGCGTCGGTGATGTCCGTGACCGCGATGTCCGTCGTCTCACGTTCCACCACCAGACGCACGGCGGCGGCCGGCAAGGCGGCGCGCGAACGCTGAACCGGCGGTCCTGCACTGTCGAGTGGCGCGCGTCCGAGCCGAGCCAAGGCGCCGGGGAGGTCACTGTGCCCGTCGGCGCACCGATGCCGGCGGACACGGCGCTGCACGCCGACGGCGATCTCTCCGACGACGGTGGCGAGTGAGGCATGGCCGGCCACCGATCACTCCGATCCGCCCACCCACCCGGATGGTTCCCCGATCCGCTCGACGACCTGCTGCTCCGCTACCGGGATGGCCGATGCCGGACGTTCCACACCGCCGAACTGCCGGCTCGGACACCGACAGCTCCGCAGCTCGCGCTCGCGAAGCCGGCAGAAGCGGCTCCCGCTCTCCGCCCCGACATCGCGCGCGCCATCAGCGTTCGGCGATCGCGCGGGCTTCGCCCTCGTCGACGCCCGGCAGCAGGGCGGCGAACTCTTCCCCGCCGTCGCGGCCGACGGTGTCACCCTGACGGACCGCCTTGATGAGCACGGTGACGACCTGCGCGAGAACGTCGTCGCCCACGGGATGGCCGTGCGTGTCATGGATGCACTTGAACCAGTCCAGGTCGATCATCAGGACGCCACCCCACCCCTCCCTGGCGCGAGGCATGGCGGGCCTGCCCGTGCCAGGTGGGGGCGTTGAGCAGCCCGGTGCGCTGGTCGGGCGGGCGGCAAGCTTGAACCGGTCGAGCGAGGCGGGCTTGCCGGCGGAAGCGGTCGGCCTGATCGAAACCGGGCAAAGCGACTCTCATTTGTCATACGCAAGTAAATGTCGGGTCGAATCCCCGACCGCGGCGGCGCGGGCGAAGTCGGCGAAAGCAGTCGTGACACTCGCTCGGACGTCGCCGTCGAGTCGGTCGAGCACGGCGGACAGAGCGCGTCGACGATGCTCGTCGACCCGCTCGATCAGCTGTCGCCCCTTGCCGGTCGGCGCCAAGAGCGTCTCCCGCCTGTTGAGTGGATTCTGGGCCTTCTGCAGCAGGTCAAGGCTCGTCAGGCGCTCACACGCGCGGGTGACGGTCGACGGGTTCATCGCCAGTTCCTCGGCGACGCGGCTCATCGTGACCGGGGTGCGCTCGCCGACGACCCGCAGTGCGTGGAACTGCGTCAAGGTCAGCGACTCGGTAGCGCGCTCGACGGTCGCGTCCGCGATCGCCACCATCGTCCGCAAGGTCGCCAGCGCGGCATCGACGCCGTGATCCGCGTCATTCATTTGCGTCACGCAAGCATAGTACGGGCCAGGACCGGGTACAGCGACTTCAGGCCCGAGCCGCCGGCCGCCGCGGAAGGAGGCGTCACCGTGAAACCGGATCCCGAGTTCACCGAGGCCGCAGCCCTGCGCGACTACGTCGAAACGGTCGCCCGGCTGCTGCTGGTCGAGCCGGCGGCGTCGTGGAGCGCGGTCGGGACCACGTCGACCGCCTACATCGCGCTGTCCCAGCGGAGCCCTCGCCATCCGGGCAGATTGCTGATGGCCCAGTGGACCGACGGGACCGGGTGGTGCCTCGCGCTCGAGCCTGAGCGTGGCGAAGCACCCCTGGTGCTCGCGGCGTGGCCGGAACTCGGACGGCCGGAGCCGGCGGTGGTCGCCCGCCGGGTCCTGACCGCGCTCGGCCAGACCACCGGAAAAACAGAACCGGACATGTTCCCCGAATAGGGATGCTCGACGGGCCGCGGAGTACCGGGTCCGCCACGGGGCATCCGCCAGCACTTTCGACGTACAGGTGAGGAGTTTCCATGACTCAGACGGTCGGCGACTACCTGCTCCAGCGGTTGCGCGAGTGGGGTGTCGAGCAGGTCTTCGCCTACCCGGGCGACGGGATCAACGGCCTCGTCGCCTCGTTCGGCAAGGCGGACAACCAGCCACGCTTCGTCCAAGCACGGCACGAGGAGATGGCCGCCTTCGCAGCGGTCGGGTACGCGAAGTTCAGCGGACGCGTCGGCGTCTGCATGGCCACCTCCGGTCCCGGCGCCATCCACCTGCTCAACGGGCTCTACGACGCGAAACTCGACCACGTCCCGGTCGTCGCGATCGTCGGGCAGACCGCCCGCAGCGCCATGGGCGGCAGCTACCAGCAGGAGATCGACCTGCAGGCGCTCTTCAAGGACGTCGCGAGCGAATACCTCGTCGAGGTCAACGTCGCCGAGCAACTGCCCAACGCGCTCGACCGGGCGATCCGCACGGCGCAAGCGTCCCGCTGCCCGACCGCGCTGATCATCCCCGCCGACCTGCAGGAAGAGCCCTACGAAGCGCCGAAGCACGCCTTCAAGCAGGTGCCCTCCAGCCCGCCGGGCACGTCCTGGTCGGCCCCGGTGCCGCCCGAGCACGACCTCGACGCCGCAGCAGCGGTGCTCAACGCCGGCGAAAAGGTCGCCGTCCTGGTCGGGCAGGGCGCGCGCGGCGCGGCCGAAGAGGTCCGGCAGCTCGCCGAGGTCACCGGCGCGGGGGTGGCGAAGGCGTTGCTGGGCAAGGACGTCCTGTCCGACGAGCTGCCCTACGTCACCGGCGCGATCGGGCTGCTCGGCACCCGGCCGAGCTACGAGCTCATGCGCGACTGCGACACCCTGCTGATCGTCGGCTCGAACTTCCCCTACAGCCAGTTCCTGCCGGACTTCGGCCAGGCCCGCGCCGTGCAGATCGACCTGGACGGCCGGCTCATCGGGATGCGCTACCCGACCGAGGTCAACCTCGTCGGCGATGCCGCGGCCACCCTGCGCGCGCTGCTGCCCAAGCTCACGGGCAAACCGGACCGCTCGTGGCGCGAGACGATCGAGAAGAACGTCGCCTCCTGGTGGGACACCGTCGAGCGGGAAGCCGCGGTGGACGCCGACCCGGTGAACCCGATGGCCATCGTGTCCGAACTGTCGCGCCGGATCCCGGAGAACGCCATCGTCACCGCGGACTCCGGATCCTCCACCAACTGGTACGCCCGCAACCTGCGCATCCGCGGCGACATCCGCGGGTCGCTGTCGGGGACGCTGGCCACCATGGGACCGGGTGTACCGTACGCCATCGGCGCGAAGTTCGCCCACCCGGACCGGCCGGTGATCGCCCTCGTCGGCGACGGCGCCATGCAGATGAACGGCCTCGCCGAGCTGATCACCATCGCCCGCTACCAGCACCTGTGGACCGACCCGACCTGCGTGATCTGCGTCTTCCACAACAACGACCTCAACCAGGTCACCTGGGAGCTGCGCGCGATGGGCGGCGCGCCGAAGTTCGAGGAGTCCCAGAGCCTGCCCGACGTCGACTACGCCGGCTTCGCGCTCTCCCTCGGGCTCACCGCGATCACCGTCGACAAGCCGGACCAGCTCGGCCCGGCCTGGGACACGGCGCTGTCCGCGGGCAAGCCGGCCGTGCTCGACGTCCGCTGCGACCCCGAGGTGCCGCCGATCCCGCCGCACGCCACCTTCGAGCAGATGAAGTCGGCCGCCCAGTCGGTGCTCAAGGGCGATCCGGACGCGTTCCACCTCGTCGTGCAGGGCGTCAAGACGAAGCTGCAGGAGTTCCTGCCCGGCAGGAAGAACTGATGCCCGGCCCGTCCCCCGCCATCGACCGGGTCCGCGCGGACGCCTACCGGGTGCCCACCCCGGCACCCGAGGGCGACGGCACGCTGGCGTGGGAGGCCACGACGATCGTCGTCGTCCGGGTCGACGCCGGACCGGTCGCCGGCCTCGGCTGGACCTACGCCGACGCCTCGTGCGTGCCCCTGATCGCCGGCCCGCTCGCCGCCACGATCACCGGGCGGCCGCTGGCCGACGTGCCGGCCGCGTGGGCGGCCATGCAGCGCGCCATCCGCAACCTCGGCCGGCCCGGCCTGGTGTCGTGCGCTCTGTCCGCGGTCGACGTCGCGTTGTGGGACGCCGCGGCCCGGTGGCTCGATCTGCCGCTGTGCCGCCTGCTCGGGCGCGTCCACGACGCCGTCGACGTCTACGGAAGCGGCGGCTTCACCACGATGTCCGACGGGGAGCTGGTGGCCCAGCTGGATCATTGGGTGCGCCGGCAGCGCATCCCGCGGGTGAAGATCAAGATCGGCGAGTCGTGGGGCGGCACGGTGCGCCGCGACCTCGACCGTGTCGCGCTGACCCGCGACAAGGTCGGTGACGACGTCGAGATCTTCGTCGACGCCAACGGCGCCTATTCGGCCGGGCAGGCCCGCCGCGTCGCCGAACGCCTGCTGGAGTGGGGCGTCACCTGGTTCGAAGAACCCGTCTCCAGCGACGACCTCGCGGGGCTCGCGGCCGTCCGTTTCCCGGGCGGCCCCGACGTCGCCGCCGGGGAGTACGGCTACGACCTGTCCTACTTCGCGCGGATGCTCCCGGCCGTCGACTGCCTGCAGGTCGACGTCACCCGCTGCGGCGGGTTCACCGAATGGCGCCGCGCCACCGCCCTCGCCGCCGCGGCCAACCGGGACGTCTCCGCGCACTGCGCGCCGAACCTCTCCGCGCACGCCGCCGTCGCGACGCAGAACTTCCGGCACATCGAATGGTTCGCCGACCACGACCGCATCGAGCGGCTGTTCTTCGACGGCTGCCTCGACCCCACCGGCGGCACCGTCAGCCCCTCGGTGTCCGCACCCGGCCACGGACTCACCTTCCGGGCCGACGCCGCGGCCGAGTACTCGATCCGAAGGAGGAATCCGTGACCCAGGTGGAGCTGCCCGCCCCGGTGATCCGGCGCCCGGAACGTCCCGACATCGACCTCGCCGCCCTCACCGGCGCGCTGCGGGATCGCGTCCGGGGTGAAGTCCGGTTCGATCCGGGTTCCCGTGCCGCCTACTCGACCGATGCCTCGAACTTCCGGCAGGTCCCCCTCGGCGTCGTCGTGCCCCGCACGCCCGAGGACGCGGCCGAAGCGCTCGCCGTCGCACGCGACTTCGGCGCGCCGGTGCTGTCCCGCGGCGGCGGGACGAGCCTGGCCGGGCAGTGCACCAACACCGCCGTGGTGCTCGACTGGTCGAAGTACTGCACGACACTGGAGTCCGTCGACGCCGAAGCGCGCACTTGCGTCGTGCAACCGGGCATCGTGCTCGACGAGCTGAACCGGCAGCTCGCCGACACCGGCCTGCGCTACGGGCCGGAACCGGCCACGCACATGAACTGCACCCTCGGCGGGATGATCGGCAACAACTCCTGCGGCGCCACCGCCCAGCGCACCGGCAAGGTCGTCGACAACATCGCCCGCCTGGAAGTCCTCCTGGCCGACGGCACCCGGTTCTGGTGCGGCGAGACCACCGACGAGGAGTACACCGAGATCGAACGCCACGGCGACCCGCGCGCCGCGATCTACCGCCGGCTGCGCCGGCTGCGCGACGAGTACGCCGAGGAGATCCGCCGCCGGTTCCCCGACATCCCGCGCCGCGTCTCCGGCTACAACCTGGATTCCCTGCTGCCGGAACACCAGTTCGACGTCGCCGGGCTGCTCGTCGGCTCCGAATCCACATTGGTCACCGTGCTGCGCGCCGAGCTGAAGCTCGTCCCGGTGCTGCCCGAACGCACGCTCGTCGTGCTGGGCTACCCGGACATCGCGACCGCCGCCGACGCCGTGCCGGCCATCCTCCCGCACGAACCGGTCGCGCTCGAAGGCGTCGACCACAAGCTGATCCGGGACCAGCAGATCAAGGGCATGAACCCGCAGGCGCTTTCCGAGCTGCCGCAGGGGCGCGCGTTCCTGATGGTCCAGTTCGCCGCGTCCACGCACGACGAGGCCGACCGGCAGGCACACACGATGCTCGAGGCGCTGCACGACACCGAGCACGAGGCCGACGTCGAGTTCCTCGACGACCCGGCTCGCGAGAACGAGCTGTGGCAGGTCCGCGAAGCCGGGCTCGGCGCCACCGCGCACCTGCCCGGCAAACGCGACACCTTCGAAGGCTGGGAGGATTCCGCCGTCGCCCCGGAACGGCTCGGGGACTACCTGCGGCGGCTCACACGGCTGTACGAGGAGTTCGGCTACGCCGGCGACACCGGGCCCAGCCTCTACGGCCACTTCGGACAGGGCTGCGTGCACACCCGCATCCCGTTCGACCTCTACAGCGCCGACGGCGTCGCGACCTACCGCCGGTTCATGGAACGCGCGGCCGACCTCGTCGCCGAGTTCGGCGGTTCCTTCTCCGGCGAGCACGGCGACGGCCAGTCCCGGGGCGAGCTTCTGCCGAAGATGTTCGGTACCGAGATCGTCACGGCGTTCGGGCGGCTGAAGGCGATCTTCGACCCGGACGACCGGATGAACCCCGGCAAGGTCGTCGCCCCCTACCGCCTCGACGAGAACCTGCGCCTCGGCGGCAGCTGGGCGCCGGCCGACCCGCAAGGCCTGCACTTCCGGTTCCCCGACGACGGAGGCTCCTTCGCCCAGGCCGCCAATCGCTGCGTCGGGGTCGGGCGCTGCCGGCAGCACACCACCAGCGGCGGCGAGGTCATGTGCCCCTCCTACCAGGTCACCGGCGAAGAAGAGCATTCCACCCGCGGCCGGGCGCGGCTGCTGTTCGAGATGCTCGACGGGCACGGCGACAGCCCCGTCGGCGATGGCTGGCGGTCGACCGAAGTCCGCGACGCTCTCGATCTCTGCCTGTCCTGCAAGGGATGCAAGACCGACTGTCCGGCCAATGTGGACATGGCGACGTACAAGGCGGAGTTCCTGTCCCACCACTACGAAGGCCGTCCGTGGCGACGGCCGCGCTCGGACTTCACGATGGGCTGGCTGCCCGCCGTCGCCCAGGTCGTCGGCAAGCTCCGCGCCGGGAAGCTGGTCAACGCGCTGACGCACACCCCTGGGCCGGCCCGGCTCGCCACGTTGGCCGCGGGAGTCGAGAATCGCGAGATCCCGCTGTTCGCCGGAGAAACGCTGCAGCAGTGGTTCTCCCGCCGCGCGCCCCGCGGCACCGGTGCGCGCGGCACGGTGCTGCTGTGGCCGGACACCTTCACCAATTCCTTCCACCCGCACGTCGGCCAGGCGGCCGTGCGGATCATGGAGGACGCCGGGTGGCGGGTCACCATGCCGGCGAACCCGGTCTGCTGTGCCCTGACCTGGATCTCCACCGGCCAGCTCGGCACCGCCAAGCACATCCTCGCCCGCACCGTGCGGGAACTGGCCCCGCACTTGCGGGACGGCGGGCTCATCGTCGGCTTGGAACCGAGCTGCACCGCGGTCTTCCGCTCCGACGCCTTCGACCTGTTCCCCGGCGACCAGGACGTCCGGCGGCTGCGCGAGCAGACCGTCACCCTCGCCGAGCTGCTCACCGAACGCTCCCCCGGCTACCGGCCGCCGCAGCTGGACGCGAAGGCGATCGCGCAGGTCCACTGCCACCAGCACGCGATCATGGGCTGGGACGCCGACCGGCAATTGCTGAAGTCCGCCGGTGTTGTTGCCGAGCACCTCGACTCGGGGTGCTGCGGCTTGGCCGGCAACTTCGGCTTCGAGAAAGGCCACCTCGAGGTCAGCGAAGCCTGCGCCGAGCGCGTTCTGCTCCCCCGCGTGCGTGAGGCCGACGGCGACACGGTCGTCCTGGCCGACGGCTTCAGCTGCCGCACCCAGATCCACCAGCTCGACAGCAACGACCGCGAAGGCGTCCACCTCGCCGAACTGCTCGCCACCGGGTTGGACGACGACCCGGTCCCCCCGGCGCCATCCCGGCGTGGCGCGCTGCTCGCCGGCCTCGCGATCGGCGCCACCGCCGCCGGGATCGCCGCGCGTCGCCTCGCACGGCGGAGGACGCGATGAGGGCCCGGCAGGTCGCCGCCCTGCGCGCGGTGTGGGGAGGCATCCTGCTGGCCGCTTCCCGGACGGTGTTCCGGGAGCGACGGGAGCAAGCACAGGTCGGGACCGCGCTGGGCGTGCGCCACGTGGTCCAGGCGGCCGTCACGCTGGCGAAACCGGACAGCACCCGGTGGATGTGGACCATCGACGCCGCGCACGGCGTGAGCATGCTCGGACTGGCCGCCGCGGCACCCCGATGGCGGACCTTCGCCCTGACGAGCGCCGCCGGTGCCGCCACCTGGGCGATCGCCGCCCGCACCGCTCGGTAGAGAGGAATCCTATGACAGACACCCGGAACCAAGTGGTCGTCGTGACCGGCGCCAGCGGCGGGATCGGCCGCGCCGTGGCCCGCGCGTTCGGCGCCCGGCACGCCCGCGTCGCGCTCCTCGCGCGCGGCGAGAAAGGCCTGAAGGCGGCCGCCGACGACATCCGCGCCGCCGGCGGTACCGCGCTCGCCCTCCCCACCGACGTCGCCGACGTCGAGCAGGTCGACGCCGCCGCCGACCGGGTCGAGGAGGAGCTCGGGCCGATCGACGTGTGGGTCAACGTCGCGTTCACCTCGGTGTTCGCCCGCTTCGCCGACATCCGGCCCGAGGAGTTCCGCCGCGTCACCGAGGTCAGCTACCTCGGCTACGTCTACGGCACCATGGCCGCACTCGACCGGATGAAACCCCGCGACCACGGCACGGTCGTGCAGGTCGGCTCGGCGCTGGCCTACCGCGGCATCCCGCTGCAGACCGCCTACTGCGGTGCCAAGCACGCGGTCCAAGGCTTCCACGAGTCCCTGCGCTGCGAACTGCTGTCCGAACGCAGCAAGGTCCGCGTCACGATGGTGCAGATGCCCGCGGTCAACACCCCGCAGTTCTCCTGGGTGCTCTCCCGGCTGCCGCACCACGCCCAGCCCGTCCCGCCGATCTACCAGCCCGAGGTCGCCGCCCGTGCTGTCCTGTACGCCGCCGACCACCCGCGCCGGCGCGAATACTGGGTCGGTGGCAGCACCGTCGGCACCCTGATCGCCAACGCCGTCGCCCCGGGCGTCCTCGACCGCTACCTCGCCGACACCGGCCTGCGGTCCCAGCAGACCGCCCACCCCAAGCCGGCCGACCAGCCGGCGAACCTGTGGCACCCCGCCGACGGTCCACGTGGTCACGACTTCGGCGCCCACGGTGAGTTCGACGCCAAGTCCTCGCCGCGCAGCCTCCAGCTTTGGGCCAGCCAGCACCACGGCCTGCTCGCCGCGGGCGGAAGCGCGCTCGCCGCGACGGCACTCGCCCTGTGGCGGCGAACCCGATCATGAGTGCCTGGCAGGACTTCCCACCGCACGTCCTGCGCGAATACGCGTTGCTGGCCGACGGCGAACGCGGCGCACTGTGCGGCCCCCGCGGTGACATCGCGTGGCTCTGCGCCCCCGGCTGGTCCGACAGCGCCGTGTTCTCCTCCTTGATCGGCGGCCGCGGCGCCTACTCGGTCAGCCCGGCGGCCACCTGCGTCTGGGGTGGCTACTACGAGCCGGACACGCTGATCTGGCGCAGCCGATGGGTCAGCACGGACACCGTGGTGGAATGCCGCGACGCGCTCGCCTACCCCGCCGATCCCCGGCGCGTTGTGCTCCTCCGCCGCATCGAGGCCGTCGAGCGAGACGTCCGGATGCACGTCCAGCTGGATCTGCGGGACGCGTTCGGCAGCCGATCGATGCGCGAACTCGCCCTCGACGAGGGCGCCTGGACCGCCCGCACCGGTGACCTGCGGATCCGCTGGTCCGGCGCTGCGGCCGCCCGCCCCGACGATCAGGGCCGGCTCGGCTTCGAGCTGACCGTGCCCGGCGGTACCCGGCACGACCTGGTCCTGGAGATCAGCGACCGGCGACTGCCACCCCCTCCCGAAGCCGGCAAGCTGTGGGCCGCGACCGAGCACGCCTGGCACACGGCCGTTCCCAGGCTCGAGGACACCGTCGCGCCACGAGACGCCGGACACGCGTACGCCGTACTCCGCGGCCTGACCACCCACGGCGGCGGCATGGTCGCCGCCGCCACGATGGGCCTGCCCGAACGCGCCGAGGCCGGCCGCAACTACGACTACCGCTACGTGTGGCTGCGCGATCAGTGCTACGCCGGAATCGCCGCCTCGATCGCCGAAGCACACCCGCTGCTCGACGACGCCGTCGCCTTCACCGCCGCCCGCGTCCTCGAACACGGGGACAAGCTGCTGCCCGCCTACCGACCCGACGGCACCCCGCCACCCGACGAAACCACCCTGCACCTGCCCGGCTACCCCGGCGGGAACCCGGTCGTGGGCAACCACGTCAACGGCCAGTTCCAGCTCGACACCCTCGGCGAAATGCTGCAGCTCTACGCGGCCGCGGCCCGCCACGACCACCTCACCGCCGACGTCGAACCCGCGATCGACCTCTGCGTCGATCTGATCACCCGCCGCTGGGACCAACCCGAGGCCGGGGTGTGGGAGCTGCACGACGACTGGTGGAGCCACTCCCGCCTCGCCTGCGTCGCCGGACTCCGCGCGATCGCCCCGCACCACACCGCGCACCGCGGCGCCGAACTGTCCGGCCTGGCCGACAAGCTCCTCGCCGAAACCACCCGCCGCTGCATCGGCCGACGCGGCGCCTGGGAGCGAACCCCGAACCTCCCCGGCACCGACGCCGCGCTCCTGCTGCCGCCGGTCCGCGGAGCCCTGCCGGCCGACGACCCCCGCACGACCGCGACCCTCGCGGCCGTCCGGTCCGACCTGTGCGAAGACGGCTACGCCTACCGCTTCGCCCCGGACGACCGGCCCCTGGGTGACGCCGAAGGCGCCTTTCTCCTGTGCGGCTTCGTCATGTCGCTGGCCGAATGGCACCAAGGCCACCACGTCGAGGCGTTCCGCTGGTTCGAACGCAACCGCGCCGCCTGCGGCCCACCCGGTCTGCTGGCCGAAGAGTACGACGTCCGGCAACGACAACTGCGCGGCAACCTGCCCCAGGCATTCGTGCACGCCCTGCTGCTCGAAACGTCACATCGGCTCACCGCCGCGCCCCCGCACATCGAATCGAGGCATCGATGACGGCGGCAACCGAACTGGCCCGCCCCGGCCTGCAGTTCCTCTCGCCCGAGCAGTACAACCAGCTTTTCACCATGCACGGCACGATCATGCTGCTGCTCTACGCCACCCCGAACCTCTTCGGGTTCGCCAACTACATCCTGCCGCTGCAGATCGGCGCGCCCGACGTCGCCTTCCCGCGGCTCAACGGCTTCGCCTACTGGCTCTACCTGTTCGGCGGGCTGATCGTGATCAGCTCGTTCCTCACCCCGGGCGGCGCGCCCGACTTCGGCTGGACGGCCTACACACCGCTGTCCAACGCCATCCACTCCCCAGGCGTCGGCGGCGACCTGTGGATCATGGGCCTGATCGTGTCCGGGCTCGGCACCATCCTCGGCGCGGTCAACATGATCACCACGATCGTCTGCCTGCGCGCACCCGGGATGACGATGTGGCGGATGCCGCTGTTCACCTGGAACATCCTGTTCACCGCCATCCTCATCCTGCCGGCATTCCCGATCCTCACCGCCGCGACTGCAGCCCCGGTCGGGCGAGTTCCCCGTGCATCAGCAGCGCCATGAGATCGCGGCCGGGAAGAACGCGAACGCCGTCACCGTGTACATGATCCCGATCAGCTTCGGATCGGTGGTGTGCGCCACCCGGACGAGCAGAGCGCCCTTGCGGCCGGACCGCGCTTCGCGGAGCGAGCCCGGCACCGGCCTGGGCCTGATCGGAGTTGTGTCGACCATCGCGTACCACCCTCGATCGACGGTGTCGCCTGCTTCGGTCCAGAGTTCATTCGGACACCGGCGCCGCCCGGATGTCCAGTCACCCGGTGCAGCGAACGGGGGAGATCGTCAGTTGACGCGTTCCCAGCCGCGGCGGGGCTTGCGGGCACCGAGCCGGATGTCCCGGCTGCGGTAGACGATATAGGGCCGGGTGAGGTAACCCAGCGGCATCGAGAACACGTGCACGAGGCGGCTGAACGGCCAGAACGCGAACAGCGCCCAGGCGGCCAGGACGTGCAGCCGGAACCCGAGGGGGGCTTCGAGCATCAGGGACGTCCGCGGCTGGAAGGCGAAGATCGACCGGAACCAGGGAGCGACGGTTTCGCGGTAGTCGTGCGGGTGACCGGTGAGGTTGCCGAGCACGGTGGTCCCGAGCCCGAGCAGGATGGTGCCGACCAGCAGGACGTACATGACCTTGTCGTTGCGGGTGGTGGCGGAGAAGACGGGCCCGACGGTGCGGCGGCGGTAAACGAGGATGGCCGCGCCGGCGAGGGTGCAGAACCCGGCGAGCACGCCGAGCGTGACGGCCATGACGTGGTAGGCGGTCTCGCTGATGCCAAGGGCTTCGGTCCAGGACTTCGGGATCAGCAGGCCGCCGACGTGGCCGAGCGCGACGAGCAGGATGCCGAAGTGGAACAGCGGGCTGCCCATGCGCAGCAGCCGGTTCTCGTAGAGCTGGGAAGAGCGGGTGGTCCAGCCGAACTTGTCGTAGCGGTAGCGCCAGTAGTGCCCGACCACGAAGACCGCGATGGACATGTAGGGCACGGCGACCCACAGCACGATGTCCAGGGCGCTCACCGGGGTCTCGGCGGCTTCGGCGAGGAGCTGCGTGCTCATCGACGGGCTCCTTCGGGATCGGGCATGTACTCGGGCGGGGCGAAGGGGGCGAGGCCGACTTCTTCCTCGGGCGGCCCTTCGGCGGCCAGCCGCGCGACGGCGTCGTGGTCACGGCCGTTCAGCGGCGGCAGGGTGGCGGAGACGGAGTCCAGCACGGCCGCCCACGGCGACCCGGTCTCGTGCAGGCCGAGCCGCATGAGTTCGAGGCCGGCCCGGTGTTCGGTGAGCAGCCGCACGCCCGTCTCGGCGTTTCCGGCGGCGGCGAATTCGAGGACGACGGCGAGGTGGTCGGGCAGTTCGCTGTCGTCGAGCCGCAGGCCGGCGGCGCGGTAGGCGTGCTTGAACCGCAGCAGTGCCATCCCCCGCTTGCGCGTGTCGCCGTAGGCGAAGTACGTGAGGTAGGGGCTGAACCGCTTCCGGTGGTCGAACGTCGCGACGTAGTCGGCGGCGAGCCCGGCGAGCGGCGTGGCGGTCACGTGGCCGAGGAACGTCGCCAGCGGCCCGGCGAGCGAAGCCGGCAACGTCCCGGTCGCGGCCCGCAGCAGCGGGACGCGTTCGAGCAGCAGTTCGTCGGGGTAGCTCAGCAACACGGACTGCACTTGCCAGGCCGTGGCGCGGTGGCGGTCGGTGACGGTCATGGTTTCGGCTCCACCTCCCCCGCCGGATCGCCGCCGCCGGGCCGGTCGCGGGGCGGGAAGAGGCCGTCCGGGCGGCCCTTGCCGTCCCAGTTGAGGAGGTTGACCCGGCGGCCCTTGTCCACGGGCGCGGCGAGGGTGTCGGTGGTCTGGCGGTCGCGCAGCATGCGGAAGTTCTCCACCGCGATCGGGGACGGGCCGCCGGAGCTTTCGCCGAACGGGCCGGAGCCGGTCATGCCGGGACCGCCTTCGTAGTCGAGGCTGCACTCGGTGGCGAGTTCCTCGAGACCGTGGGCCTGCTCGGCGTGCGCGGGCGGGATGACGTAGCGCTCGTCGTACTTGGCCAGCGCCAGCAGCCGGTACATGTCGTAGACCTGTTCCCCGGTCATGCCGACCTTTTCGGCGATGGCCTCCTGGGGTTCGCGGCCGAGGTTGATGTCGCGCATGTAGCTGCGCATCGCGGCCAGCCGTCGCAGCACTGCGTTGACCGGCTCGACGTCGCCCGCGGTGAACAGCTCGGCGAGGTATTCCACCGGGATGCGCAGCGCGTCGATCGCGGCGAAGAGGTTGCCGTGGTCTTCGGCGTCGTGGCCGGTGTCGCGCACGATGTCGACGACTGGCGACAGCGGCGGGATGTACCAGACCATCGGCATGGTGCGGTATTCCGGGTGCAGCGGCAACGCCACCCGGTAGGTGTTGATGAGCGCGTGGATCGGCGACCGGCGCGCGGCCTCGATCCAGTCCAGCGGTATGCCCGCGCGTTCGGCTTCGTGTTGCACCTGCCGGTCTTCCGGATCGAGCAGGACGTCGCACTGGGCGTCGTAGAGGTCGTGTTCGTCCGGAGTGGACGCTGCTTCGAGAACCTTGTCGGCGTCGTAGAGCACGAGGCCGATGTAGCGCAGCCGGCCGACGCACGTTTCGGCGCAGACCGTCGGCAGACCCACTTCGATGCGGGGAAAGCAGAACGTGCACTTCTCGGCTTTGCCGGTGCGGTGGTTGAAGTAGACCTTCTTGTACGGGCAGCCGGACACGCACATCCGCCAGCCGCGGCAGCGGTCCTGGTCGACCAGCACGATGCCGTCCTCGCTGCGCTTGTAGATCGCCCCCGAGGGGCAGGACGCGGCGCAGGAGGGGTTGAGGCAGTGTTCGCAGATCCGCGGCAGGTAGAACATGAACGTCTGCTCGAACTCGAACTTCACCTTGTCGGCGAGGTTCTTCAGCAGCGGGTCCTTGCTGCCGTGCTCGGGCGCGCCGCCGAGGTCGTCGTCCCAGTTGGCCGACCAGGAGATCTTCATGTCCTTGCCGCTGATCAGCGATTTCGGCCGGGCGACCGGCGTGTGCTCCTGCCGCGGTGCGGTGGTGAGGTTCTCGTAGTCGTAGGTCCAGGGCTCGTAGTAGTCGTCGATCGAGGGCAGCTTGGGGTTGCTGAAGATGGTCAGCAGCTTGCGCAGCCGGCCCCCGCCCGTGAGCTTCAACCGGCCCCGGCGGCCGAGCGTCCAGCCGCCGCGCCAGCGTTCCTGGTCCTCGTACGTGCGCGGATACCCCTGCCCGGGGCGGGTTTCGACGTTGTTGAACCAGACGTACTCGACGCCGGAGCGGTTGGTCCAGGCCTGTTTGCAGGTGACCGAGCAGGTGTGGCAGCCGATGCACTTGTCGAGGTTCATCACCATCGCCATCTGGGCCATGACGCGCATCAGTAGGTCACCTCCTGGTTCCGGCGGCGGATGATCGTCACTTCGTCGCGCTGGTTGCCGGTCGGGCCGAGGTAGTTGAAGGCGAACGACAGCTGCGCGTAGCCGCCGATGAGGTGCGACGGCTTGATCAGCAGCCGGGTCAGCGAGTTGTGGATGCCGCCGCGTTTCCCGGACGTCTCCGCGCGGGGCACGTCGATCAGGCGGTCCTGGGCGTGGTGCATGTAGACGGTGCCCTCGGGCATCCGGTGCGACACGATCGCCCGGGCGACGACGACGCCGTTGCGGTTGACCGCCTCGATCCAGTCGTTGTCGGCGATCCCGGCCTTGCCGGCGTCCTGGGTGGACATCCAGATCGTGGGGCCGCCCCGGGACAGGCTGAGCATGAACAGGTTGTCCTGGTACTCGGAGTGGATCGACCACTTGCTGTGCGGGGTGAGGTACCGGACGGTGACGCCGAGTTCGGTCTGTTCGCCGATGCGGGGCTCGCCGAACAGGGCGGTCATGTCCAGCGGGGGCCGGAACACCGGCAGCCCTTCGCCCAGCTCGGTCATCCAGTCGTGGTCGAGGTAGAAGTGCTGCCGCCCGGTGAGGGTGTGCCACGGTTTGCGGCGTTCGACGTTGATGGTGAACGGCGAATAGCGGCGGCCGCCCGTTTCGCTGCCGGACCACTCCGGCGAGGTGATCACCGGGACCGGCGCGGACTGGGTGTCGGCGAAGGTGATCTGCTTGCCCTCGTGCTCGGCGGCCAGGTCCGCCAGCCGCGTGCCCGTGCGTTGTTCGAGGGTGCGGAAGCCCTGCGTCGCGAGGTGCCCGTTCGTGGTGCCGGACAGCGCGAGGATCGCCTCGCAGGCGTGCACGTCCCGCACCAGCGACGGACGCCCGTCGGCGGGGCCGCCGCGGATCGCGCCGTTCTTGTGCCGCAGGTACTCGACCTCGCGGCCGACGTCGAAGGTGACCCCCTTGGTGGTGGCGCCGAGTTCCTCCGCGAGCGGTCCCAGGGCCCGCATCTTCGCCGCGACCGCGCCGTAGTCGCGTTCCACCACGACGAGCTTCGGCAGGGTGACCCCGGGGACCGGTTCGCACTCGCCGGTCTTCCAGTCGCGCACCCGCCCGTGCGGGGTCGCCAGCTCGTCGGGGGTGTCGTGCAGCAGCGGCACCGCGACGACGTCCTTGCGCACGCCGAGGTGGGTTTCGGCGAGCCGGCTGAAGACGTCGGCGATGGCCTGGAACGCGGCCCAGTCGGTGCGGGTCTGCCACGGGGGCGCGATCGCCGGGTTGAACGAATGCACGAACGGGTGCATGTCGGTGGTGTTGAGGTCGTGCTTCTCGTACCAGGTCGCCGCGGGCAGCACGACGTCGGAGAAGACGGTGGTGCTGGTCATCCGGAAGTCCAGCGTCAGCAGCAGGTCCAGCTTCCCCGCCGGCGCCTCCTCGTGCCACACCACGTCCTTCGGCCGGGCCCCGGGCGGGGTTTCCGCCGCGCGGACCGAGGAGTCGGTGCCCAGCAGGTGCTTGAGGAAGTACTCGTTGCCCTTGGCCGACGAACCGAGCAGGTTCGCCCGCCAGATGCTCAGCACGCGCGGGAAGTTCTCCGGCGCGTCCGGGTCTTCGCAGGCGAACCGCAGGTTCCCGGCCTTCAGCTCCGCGACCACGTGCTCGCCTGCCGGTTTCCCGGCGCGCTCGGCGTCGTCGGCCAGGTCCAGCGGGTTGCGGTCGAACGTCGGGTACGACGGCATCCAGCCCAGCCGGGCTGCCTGCGCGATGACGTCGGCGGTGGTCTTGCCGGCCAGCTGCCCGCCGGCGGTGGCCGCGGCCAGGGTGTCCGCGCCGAAGGCGTCGTAGCGGAACTGGTCGGTGTGCAGGTACCAGTAGGCGGTCTGGATCATCTGCCGGGGCGGGCGGGACCAGTCCAGCCCGAACGCCAGCTGCGACCAGCCGGTGACCGGCCGGCACTTCTCCTGCCCGACGTAGTGCGCCCACCCGCCGCCGTTGACCCCCTGGCAGCCGGTCAGCGTGGTGAGGGTGAGGAAGGCCCGGTAGATGGTGTCGGAGTGGAACCAGTGGTTGGTCCCGGCCCCCATGACGATCATCGAGCGGCCCCGGGATTCTTCGGCGTTGGCGGCGAACTCGCGGCCGATCCGCGCCGCGGCCTGGGCCGGGACGCCGGTCAGCGCTTCCTGCCACGCCGGGGTGTAGGGCTCTTCTGCGTCGTCGTAGCCGGTCGGCCAGGTGCCCGGCAGGCCGTCGCGGTGCACGCCGTACTGGGCCAGCAGCAGGTCGAACACCGTGGTGACCAGGTGCCCGCCGACGCGCCGCACCGGCACGCCGCGGCGCAGGGTCGTGGCCGAGCCGTCCGGCGCGTCGAACCGGGGCAGGTCCACCTCGACCGCGTCCCCGCCGTGCAGGGACAGCTCCGGGACGACGTCGCCGAGCTCCAGGTTCCAGCGGCCGGCCCCCTGTTCGCCGAAGCGGTGCCCCAGCGAGCCGTTCGGCACCACCGGCTCCCCGGTCGCCGAATCCAGCAGTACGGTCTTGAAGGCCGCGTTCTCCGCCTCGGCGTGGCCGTCCAGGTCGGCCGCGGTGAGGAACTTGCCGGGTACGAAGCCGTTTTCCCGGCCCTCCAGCCGGACCAGGAACGGCAGGTCGGTGTAGCGGCGGACGTAGTCGGTGAAGTACGGCACCTGCTTCTCGGCGAAGAACTCGCGCAGGATCACGTGGCCCATCGCCATGGCCAGCGCGCCGTCGGTGCCGGGCCGGGCGGGCAGCCACTCGTCGGCGAACTTGACGTTGTCCGCGTAGTCCGGGGCGACTGCGACGACCTTCTGGCCGCGGTAGCGGGCTTCGGCCATCCAGTGCGCGTCCGGGGTGCGCGTCACCGGCAGGTTCGAACCCCACATGATCAGGTAGCCGGCGTCCCACCAGTCCCCGGACTCCGGCACGTCGGTCTGGTCGCCGAACACCTGCGGCGAGGCCACCGGCAGGTCGGCGTACCAGTCGTAGAAGGACAGCATCGACCCGCCGAGCAGGGACACGAACCGTGCGCCGGAGGCGTGGGACACCATCGACATCGCCGGGATCGGCGAGAACCCGGCGACGCGGTCCGGGCCGTAGCGCTTGATCGTGTGCACGTGCGCGGCGGCGACCAGCTCGGTCGCCTCGTCCCAGGTCGCCCGCACGAGCCCGCCCTTGCCGCGCGCCGCCTTGTACCGGCGCGCCCGCTCGGGGTCCTCGACGATCTCCGCCCACGCTTCCACCGGATCGCCGGTACGGGCCTTGGCCTCCCGGTACATCTCCAGCAGCACCCCGCGGACGTAGGGGTAGCGCACCCGCGTCGGCGAGTAGGTGTACCAGGAGAACGCGGCTCCCCGCGGGCACCCGCGGGGCTCGTACTCGGGCCGGTCCGGGCCGACCGACGGGTAGTCGGTCTGCTGGGCCTCCCAGGTGATGATCCCGTCCTTGACGTAGACCTTCCACGAACACGACCCGGTGCAGTTCACCCCGTGGGTCGAGCGCACCACCTTGTCGTGGCTCCACCGGTCCCGGTAGAACTCGTCGGCCTGCCGGCCGCCGATCTTGTGCAGCGTCCGCAGGTCCTCGGACACGTCCGCGCGGGTGAAGAACCGGCGGGTGCGGACCAGGGCGTCGGTCAGTTCGGAGTCCAGGCCCGTCTCGCGCGGGCGGGGCTCGGCTTCGCTGGTCACCGTGTCGTACCTCCTGGCCAGGGCGAGGCGGGTCGATCAACCGGACTCCCCGACCGTAGTGGCCCGGGGCTCGGTGGCGCAGGTCTTGCTTTCGGTCAGTGCCTGTGTTCGGCCAACCCGGTCCCGACGCGGCGGCGGACTTCGTCGATCGCCTCCCAGTCGGCCGTGGCGAGGTGACTCAGGGCCGCGGGGAAGACGCCGTCCTGCTCGGCGAGGATGTGCTCGCGCAGCAGGTGCAGCGCCTCGAGCAGCCGGGCCGGCCAAGTGGCGTCGGCCGGCACCCCGCCGGCCGCCTCGCCGAGCACCGCTTCGATGACGCGGTGCTGGCTGGTCAGTTCGGCGACGTGCTCGGGAAAGTCGGCGGCCAGCGCCGGGAACAGCCCGTGCTCCTCGACGGCGGTGTGCGGGCCGAGGATCGTCGTGATCCGGCCGGCCAGTTCCGCCATCTTCGCCACGGCACCCTCGGCGTGCGCGGCGCGGACGTGGCTGATCAGCGTCACGACCTCGTCGTGTTCCCGGGTCAGGTCCGCGATCGCGGTCAGGGACTGGCACCCGCAGTACTCACACATGGTCGGCTCCTGCCTCGGCGTGCTGGTGGGCGCGTAGCGAGCGTCGCACAATGGTCGCGGTGAAGGCGAGGGTGGCCGCGGCGACCACGGCGAGTGCCGTCAGACCGAGCGCGTAGGAGCCGAAGGCGCCGTAGAGGGCGCCCATGACCAGCGGCGGGATGAACCCGCCGAGCCCGCCCGCGGCGCCGACGACGCCGGTGATCGAGCCGACCTTGTTCCCCGGCGCCAAGAGCGCGACCAGCGCGAACACCGCTCCGCTGCCCGCGCCGAGCGCGGCGGCCATGGCCAGGAACGCGATCGTGCCCAGCGGCATCAGCGCCGGGTCGAACGCCTGCACCGCGGCGCCGGCCGCCACCACGGCGAACACGGCGATCAGGACGCGGATGGCGCCGATTCGGTCGGACAGCCAGCCGCCCGCCGGGCGCATCAGGACCGCGAGCAGCACGAACCCGGCCATCCGGTTCGCGGCGTCGGCCTGGGTGAGCCCGTACGCGGTCTTGAGGTAGGCGGGCAGGTAGACGGAGAACGCGACGTACCCGCCGAACGCGACCGCGTACAGCCAGGACGCCTGCCACGTCACCGGCAACCGCGCGGTGTCGGCCAAGCGGCGGGTCAGCGGTTCGGTGGGCACCACCCGGCCCGGCGCGTCCCGCAGCAGCAACGCCGCGACGATCGCGTAGACCGCCAGGACGGCCGCGGTAACGACGAACGGGGTCGCCACCCCGCTTCCCTTGACCAACGGCACGGTGGTCAGCGCGCTGATGGCGGTGCCGCCCATGCCGGCGCCGAAGATCCCGATCGCCAGCCCGCGCCGCTGCGGCGGGAACCACGCGTTGACGAACGGGACCCCGACCGCGAACGCGGTCCCGCCCAGCCCCAGGAAGAACCCGCCGGCCAGGAGCGCGGCCAGCGATCCGTGCCCGAGCAGGCCGAGGAACAGCACCGGCACGATCGTCAGCGCCGAGATGGCCGGGAACATCACCCGCCCGCCGAACCGGTCGGTCAGCGCGCCCACCGGGATGCGGCCCAGCGACCCGACCACCACCGGCACGGCGACCAGCAGCGCCTGCTGGAACGCCGTCAGCTGCAGCGAGTCCTTGAACAGCGGACCGAGGGGGCTCAGCAGCGCCCACGCCCAGAAGTTGATCGCGAACCCGGTCGTGGCCAGCGTCAGCATCAGCATCCGGCGCCCGGTCGTGACCGGTGCGTCCCCCGGTGTGGGTGGCGGGGAGTCCTGCGGTCGCGTCGGTGTCGCGTCCGTCGCGTGGCGGGGGGTGCGGTGTGGCGAGGTCATCGGCGTCTCAGCTCGTCGTCGGCCCGGTCGGATTCAGCCGCCGCTCCTGCGACGAGCACACCCAGCGTCGGTGATCTGCCGGCAGGCAAATAGGGGCGACGGCCTTTCCCCGAAAGGACCAACGTCCCTACCCGGGTGCACCGGCCGCCGGGTTCCCTGAACGGCGTGAACCAGACCGGGGTAACCGACAGCCGGGGTGGCCGGTGACGCAGTTCGTCGACCTCGCCCCGCCGCCGGCGCGGGCTGAAGGCGCCGGTCGTCGCCCGGGTCCGCGGGGGCCGGTGTTCGTGTGGGCCAACGTCGTGGTGCTCGGCTGGCTGACGGTGGCCGTCGGCCTGCTCGCCGCGCACCAGCTGCTCGGCCTGCCGGGCTGGGTGGCGCTGCACGCCCTGCTGCTCGGAGCGGCGACCAACGCGATCGTGATCTGGTCGGAGCACTTCGTCGTGACGCTGTGCCGGGTGCCCGGCCCGCCGCCACGGCGGCTCGCGCTCGGCCTGACCGCGCTGAACCTGTTCGTCGTCACCACGATCGTCGGGGTGACGATCGACATCACGGCGCTGGCCGGCGTCGGCGGGACCGGCGTCGCGGCGATCGCCGCCGTGCACACCGTCCACCTGCTGCGCCTGCGCAAAGCCTCACTGCCGGGCCGGTTCGGCTACCTGATCGGCTTCTACGCCGCCGCGAGCGCGGCGCTGGTCGCCGTCGCCGTGCTCGGTGCCGGACTCGCGATCGGCGCCGCGGACTGGTACGCCCGGTTGTGGGCGGCGCACGTGCACCTCGCGCTCCTGGGCTGGATCGGGTTGTCCGTGCTCGGCACGCTGTTCACCCTCTGGCCGACCACCACCGGCACGCGGATCACCGCCGGCGGCCTCAAGGCCGCGCGACGAGCGTTGCCCACGCTGACCGCTGGGCTGCTTCTCGCCGTCGGCGGCATGCTGACGGCGAACGTGTGGGTGACCGTGGCGGGGTTGGCCTGCTACGCCGCCGGAACCGTCCTCGTGATCGTTCCGCTGCGGCCCGCCGGCCGGATCAGCGGCCCGGCGGCGTGGATGCTCGCCGCCGCGACCGGGTGGGTCGCGATCGCGGTGCTGCTCGACGCGACCCGGCTGGTCCTGGCCGGATCGGTCGACGCGCTGCCCGAGATCGTCGGCACCGTCATGCCGGTCCTGGCCGTCGGCTTCACGGCCCAGGTTCTCGTCGGCGCGCTGACCCAGCTGCTGCCGGTCGTGCTGGGCCGCGGTCCGGCCGAACACAAAGCCGTCGCCGGGATCCTGGCGCGCGGCTGGCAGCTGCGGACCGTCGCGGCCAACGTCGCCGTCCCCCTGGTCGCCGCCGGCTTGCCGGAACCACTGCCCCGGATCGGCTGGGCGCTCGCGGGGCTCAGCGCCGCCACCTTCGTCACCTTGGCGTTGCGCGTGGCGGTGCCCGTCGCGCGGCGGGGTGCGCTCGACCTCGAACCCGGCCCGCAGCCGCCTCGAGGCACGACCACCGGGGTCCTGGCCGGGCTGATCGTCGTCGTGGTCGCCACGGCGCTGGCCACCAGCGGCCGGAACTCCCCCGCCCCCACCACGGTCTCCGGCGCGGAGCACACCGTCGAGGTGACGCTCGGCGGGATGCGGATCCTGCCCGGCACCATCGACGTCCCGGCCGGCTCCCGCCTGGTGCTCCGAGTGACCAACCAGGACGCGATGGTGCACGACCTGCGCCTGGACACCGGGGAGCACACACCCCGGCTCGCCCGGGGCGAAACCGCGTTGCTCGACGTCGGGCCGGTGAGCGGTGACCGGCAGGCCTGGTGCGACGTGGCTGGGCACCGCGCCGCCGGGATGAAGCTGAGCATCCGCGTCCAAGGCGGCCACCAGCACACCCCGGCGACCCCGGACAGCGAGAACGGCACCGCCGCGGTCCCCGGGCTCGATCTGGCCGCCGACCCCTCACCGGGCTGGGTTCCCCGCGACGCCACGCTCGCTCCCTCGACCGGCACCGTGCACCGGATCGAGCTCCGCGTCGGCGAACGCGACGTGGAGGTCGCGCCCGGGCGACGGGAGCGCCGCTGGACCTTCGGCGGCACGACCCCCGGCCCCACCCTGCGCGGCAAGGTGGGCGACCGGTTCGAGATCACCCTGGTCAACGACACCGCCATGGGCCACGGCATCGACTTCCACGCCGGCGCCCTCGCACCGGACGGGCCGATGCGCACTCTCGCCCCCGGCGAACGCCTGGTCTACCGATTCACCGCGCAGCGGGCCGGGGCCTGGCTGTACCACTGCAGCACCATGCCGATGTCCCAGCACATCGCGAACGGCATGTACGGCGCGGTGATCATCGACCCGCCCGGCCTCCCCGCCGTGGACCGCGAGTACGTCCTGGTCGGTTCCCAGCTCTACCTCGGCGACCCCGGCAGCGATTCCCAGGTCGCCAAGATCCGGGCCGGGCAACCCGACGGGTGGATGTTCAACGGCACGGCCGCCCAGTACGACCACGCCCCGCTCGTCGCCCGCACCCGGGAGCGGGTGCGGATCTGGGTGGTCAACGCGGGCCCCGGTGACACCACCTCGTTCCACGTCGTCGGCGCCCAGTTCGACACCCTCTACAAGGAAGGCGGCTGGCTGCTGCGCCCCACCGACACCGCCGGCGGCGCCCAGGCGCTGGACCTGGCACCCGCGCAAGGCGGCTTCGTCGAGCTCACCTTCCCCGAACCCGGTCACTACCCCTTCGTCGACCACGACATGCGGCATGCCGAAAACGGCGCCCACGGCAGCATCACCGTCACGGAGCACCCGTGATCGACATCTGGACCATCCTCCGGTTCCTGCACGTCCTCGGCGCCATCGTCTGGGTCGGCGGCCAGCTGACCATCACCGTCGTCGTGCTGCCGCCCGTACGCCGAGCACTCGCCGCGGCCGACCGGGCCGACGTGCTGCGCGCGGTGGGCAAACGGTTCGCGATCATCACGTTCACCACGTTCCTGCCAGTCCAGCTCACCACCGGCATCCTGCTCGCCGGCCGGCACGGCGTCACCTGGGCCTCGCTCCTGCAACCCGGCTACGGCCGGATGCTTGCCACGAAGCTGCTGCTGTTCGCGGTGGTCATGGCCGCCGCGAGCGTCCACGGCGTCGCCCAGGCCAAAGGGCAGCCGGGCACAGCCAGAGCCGCGTCCATCACCGCGCTGATCGGCTCGCTCGGCGTCGTTCTGCTCGCCACCGGACTCGTCGAAGGGTCCGCAAGCTGATCGCACACCCAGCGGCGTCCGTGCGGCTTGTCCTCGAGTCCGGTGACCACCGACCCGGACACTTCGTCGCGTCGGGGCGGGCCGCGTTCACCGTGAACGCGTGTCACTTTCCGTAGCCTCGCCACGCGTTCTGGGTGCTTCCCCTCGAAGTGGCAACCAAGACGCCACGGCCTCACAGCGGCACCGATGCCATCAGGCCCCTGCGGCCGGTTGCTGAATCCGTCGCCCTGTACTCGGAGGCAGTCGCTCTCGTCACGCAGTTCCGAGCGTGAGACGCCGTCCTCCGCGCGCTCGGCTTCGTTGATCGCGGTGTGGCTGCGCGAGCCGGGCAGGCATCAGCCGAGGGCCGAACGAGCACCACTTCTTCGTCTTCGACGAACCCGTCACCGCGCGTTCTCGGCTGGCGAGTGGCCGCACAGCACGCGCCACACCAGCTGCCCGCCTGCATAATGCTGGCCGCCGGCGGTCACGCTCGCCGACGTAACACACAGGCACTTCACCAGTTCTGGCTTGCAATTTTCCGACAGGCACCTTTTTCAAGCCGCACTGCAACTAAGAGGTTGTCTCATGTGGTGAGTTTGCGGAGTCTCTTGTAGCACGTGAGGCTGGCTCCGAGAATGAGGAAGGCAAGGAAGTGCTCAGCTTTGCGTTCGTAGCGCAACGTGAGGCGCCGGTATCCGGTGAACCAGGCCATCGTTCGTTCGATCACCCAGCGGTGCCGGCCGAGCTTGTCCTTGGATTCGATGCCTTTGCGGGCGATGCGGACCTTGATGCCGCGGTCGCGGACCCAGCGCCGCAGGCCGGGCTGGTCGTAGGCCTTGTCGGCGTGCAGCTTGGCCGGCTTGCGCCGCCGCGGACCACGACGGGACTTGATCGCCGGGATCGCCATCACCAGCGGTCTGAGGGCGTGGCTGTCGTGGGTGTTGGCCGCGGAGACGGCGACGGCAAGCGGCAGCCCGGCGCGATCGGACAGGGCATGGATCTTCGAGCCGGGCTTGCCGCGGTCGACTGGGCTGGGCCCGGTCAGAGATCCCCCCTTTTGGCCCGCACGCAGGCACCGTCCACGATCGCGCGGCTCCAGTCGATGAGGCCCTGGCTGCCGAGCTCGTCCAATAGCGCATGATGCAAGCGTCGCCACAGCCCGGCTTTGGTCCACTGACCGAAGCGGCGGTGCGCGGTTTGGAACGGCACCCCGAACGACGGCGGCAGATCCCGCCACGCACATCCACTGGTCAGCACATACACAATCGCCGTGAACACCGCGCGAGCGTCCACCGGCGCCGTGCCACCACCCTGCGGACGCGGCGCGAATACCGGGATCAACGGCTCCACCAACGCCCACAGCTCGTCCGGCACCAACCGCAGCGACAACCGATCCACCACAGCCAAGATCATCGCTTACCAGCGCCCGATCACCACGTAAGACACGCTCTAAATGACCGCTGTATTGACGAATCTCAAATTTCTTTCCGGTCACGAACCAGCGAATTACCGTTCGTCCGGCTACCATTGCCGCAAAGCCGTTTCGAGGGGACTCACCGATGTCAGCGAAGGCCTTTCCCGAACCCGCCGCACCACGACCCGAGGTGGCCACCCTCCGCCGAGAGCGAAACCGCTGGCTGCGCCGGGAAGCGAACCTTGCTCTTGCCTGCAACGGAGCGGACGAGACCGCGAAACAGCAGGCCCGGACGGCTCAACTCGTGCTCACCTACGCCCTCGCGGTCATCGAGCAACACCCCGGCACCGTCGGGTCCTTCGCCGACCTCACACAGCAATCCGCGGGATAATGCCGAGGTTTGCCGCGGCACCCCGGTCCTGCGAAGAGGAAACAGCCGGACGGCAGTCAACCGGGCATGTCGGTCCGGGTAATGCGCCCCCAGGACGGCGGGTCCAGCCTGAAGCCTCGGCCACGTGACCGGAACCACCGAACGAAGCAGGGTTCTCCGGGGAAATTTCGGCAATCGAAAATGAACCACACCGAGCACTTCGTTTGAATTCCGCCGAGCGACCCGATTGCTTACCTCCCGGCAACCGTTCGTCATCCACTCGGAAATCTGTGACCGCCGGAGGATGGATCGGTACGGCGATGTCGCCGCAATGGACGACCAGCGCCTCGCGATCGACATCGATCACGAGGGCAGTCGTTCGGTATGTCGGAATCGGTCGCGACGTTTCCAGCCGGGGCCGGACGGTCTTCGGAAGCGAGTGGCGGTCTCCCGCCGGTGGGGCGGGAGACCGCCACCCGCTTCTCAGCCGGTGACTCTCCGGGGGAGGGAAGAGTCACCGAGGTCGTGAGTGGAGTGTGTGCCTCCCACGGCACTCTGCACTCACGACGGTGCGGCGTACCCCGACAAGGCGCGCGCACCCGCCGACTGCCTGCCCGCGAACCGGGTCAGGCCTCGGCGCGTCAGGGGTGGGTGGGTTTGGTGACGGGCGGCACGGTCTTGTGCGTGTCACCCTGCCCCTCGGTCGGATGGGGCTGCGCAGGGTGGTCGTTCGCGGCCGGAGGCGGGGTGGTCACGGCGCCCCGGGAGGCGTGATCGGTGTCGGCAAGGACCTTCGTGCAGTAGGCGTCGACCTTGTCCTTGCCGCCCGCGGTGGTGATCAGCACGGTGAATGCGGGGTTCTCCAAGGCTTTTCCGTGATCCGACCCGGCGCCGGCGGTATAGGCGTGACACAGCCCGATCAGTGAGGGAGTCGGGGACCCGCTGGGCGCGGCCTCGTTGCCCGTCGCCCCGCCATGCGAGGACTCGGCCGCCTCCATTCTCGACACACTCGACGTGGCCGACGCAGCAGTCGTTGCCGACGTACTCGCCGAGTGCGAGTCCGGCGAACCGGGCAGGTTGCCGGTCGCCGCGACCGCGGCGACACCTCCGACGGTCACGGCTGCGGCCGCGGCGGCCGCCACCGCGAACTTGGCCGCGATCAGTTTCGCCAGCATGGTCTTGATCATCGAACGTCTCCGGGGTCGAGGGGCGGGGGCGAGACGAGCGGCCCGGAACGCCGCGACCGCGGCCTGTTCCCCACGCAGTCCACCCTCACTCGCCGCCCCGGCCGCGGCGGCGAGCAAAGCGTTCAGCGCGTGGTCGCGCCCGCCCGGTGCGCCGTCGAGGATTTCCTCGGCGGTCCGCCGGTCGAGTCGTCGAGAACGGTTCATGCTCATCTCGCCTCCTTCAGCGTCGACGCCTTCGTTTCTGTCACACCGGCTTCGGACCTGCGGCTTTGGCGCACCTCTCGAGGTGGCAACCGCTCGGCCAGCGTGCGCAGGCCCCGGTAGGCCGCGGTGCGCACCGCGCCAGGACGTTTGCCCAGCACCTTGGCCGCAGCGGGCGCGTCGAGGCCCATCACGACCCGCAGGAGAACCGCTTCGGCCTGATCACGAGGCAGTTTCGCGATCAAGGCGAGTGCCGCGTCGGTGCCGATCGCGTCGACGGCCGACCCGGCGGTGTCCTCGCGTCCAGGCACGTCGGCAAGCTCTTCGACCCGCTCCACGCCCACCGGGCGCCGGCGCTGGTTTCGCAGGTGATCGAGGGCCCGGTGCCGGGCGATGGTCGCCGCCCAGCCACGGAAGCCGTCCAGATCGCCGCGGAACTTTCCCAGGTCCCGCGCAACCTGCAGCCAGGCCTCCGACGCGACGTCCTCGGCTTCGTCGTGGACCAGGACTCGCAGGTACCGCAGCAAACCCGGTTGGACGGCCCGGTACAGCACGCGAAATGCGTCGTCGTCACCGCCCCGCGCGGCGTCCAGCGCGGCCGACGGGCTCATGACCACCGGCTCCGAGGGATTCCGCCCCGGTTGGTTCTCCGGGACGGCCGGACCGTCACCGTGGCGGATCGACACCAGCGTATTCACCACCTTTGCCAAGGCCCCACCACAGACCCGCGACATCATGGTCCACGGACCGCCGCCGCGGAACCCCACCTCGACGGCGATGCTCGCCACATCCCGGCTTGACGCCGGTGAATTCCCAACACCACGGCCGCCGACGGCCTGCTCGCCCTCGAAGGGCGGCGATCTACTATTTGCTATAGTATCGGGAGCGCGCTGCAGGGCAATCGCACGGTGCCGCTCACGCACCCGCGCCGGCCCCTCCCCCTCGAGCCGGCGCGCCGGCAGGCGCGGATCTCACAGATCCGCGCCTGCCACCACGATCACCTTTCTCGGCGCACGATTAACAACTACGTCGGGTACCGGTCTTCCGGTCCTGAACCGGCCCGCACGCGCGTCCGTGTGGCAAAGCAGTCCCCGAATCCAGCCCAGACCACCGGGAAGAGCGGAGAACGACGTCCGTCATGGAGCTACGCGCGGTTGATACGGTGGCGCCGTGACGGTGAACCGGCTCGGCAAGGTACAGCAGCTCATCCTGCTGTGCGCGCTTGCCGTGAGCGTCGTCGCGATGCACCACTTCAGCGTGGCCGTCGGCAGGCCCGGCGCCGCAGGGATGACTGCGACCCAGGCAATGTCAGAAGTGGGACTGGAAGCGGTGGCTGCTCCACCGATGAGCGGCTCCGGCGAACACGATCCGGGCATGCCGAACCGCATGCAGGACATGCTGCACCTCTGCCTGGCCGTGCTGTGCGCGGCCGGCGCGCTTCTCCTGGCACTGGTCGCTTTCCTGGGTCTCTCGTGGTTCACCACGAGGTTTCCCCGGTCGCCCCAGTTCCACGGCTCGCCGCGGAGGGGACGTCCGCCCGACGGATGCGGCCGAAGCATCCTGACTTCTCTGTGCGTACTGCGCACGTGATCGACCCGGCCTCACACAGTCCCGTCGATTCACGTACAACAGCACAGAGAAGGATTTGTCGTGCGCAAAAACATCATCATCAGCGGTATTGCCCTGACCTCTGCCGTGCTTCTCGGCGCATGCAGTAGCAACGACTCGACGCCCGGAACGGACCACAGTTCGCCGGCTCCTGCTCCGTCTCCGTCCGCGCTGGCCGCCGCCGATCACAACACCGAAGACGCCACGTTCGCCCAGCAGATGGTCCCGCACCACAGCCAGGCCCTCGACATGGCGAAACTGGTCCCGTCGCGCAGCACCAATCCGAAGGTGATCGATCTCGCGAGCCGGATCGAAAGGGCCCAGGGCCCCGAAATCCGGCAGATGCAGAGCTGGCTGACCGCCTGGGGTGCCGACATGCCCGGTATGCCGGGCATGAACGGCTCGATGCCCGGCATGATGTCCGGTACCGACTTGACGAAGCTCGAGGGCGCCGAGGGCACCGAGTTCGACAAGATGTGGCTGGACATGATGATCAGGCACCACCAGGGTGCGGTCGACATGGCCAAGGCCGAACTCTCCACGGGCAGCAACGTCGACGCGAAGGCGCTCGCTCAGAAGATCATCGACGCCCAGGAGGCGGAGATCACCGAGATGCAGGAGCTGCTCACCCAGAGCTGATCACCGATCGCCGGGGCGGCGGCCGCCCCGGCGATCATCGGCAGCCTCAAGCGCAGGAAGTATCCTTGCCCGTGGAGGTGTCATGCTGGGACTGGGCGAGCTCGAAGCGTCGGTGATGGACGTGCTCTGGAACGCGGCCGAACCGCTGCGTGTCCGCCAGGTGCTCGACGAGCTCAACCGGCATCGCGACCTGGCGTACACCACGGTGATGACCGTCCTGGACAACCTGCACCGGAAGGGCTGGGTCGTCCGCGACCTGGAGAATCGCGCCTACCACTACCTCGCCGTCACCACCCGCGAGGAAGCCACCGCGCAGAGCCTGCGGCAGGTGCTCGACTCCGTCGACGACCGCGAGTCGGTGCTGCTGCACTTCGTCAGCACGGCGACCGACGAGGAGTCGGACATCCTCCGCAGGGCGCTGCGCCGGAAGCCGAGACGGCGGTGATCCTCGCGGCTGCCCTGCTGCTCGGAACCATCGTGGTCGGCTGGTGGTCTCCGGGGCTGTTGAGCAGGCTGGCCGCGAGGGTCGCCCCCGGGACGGCGATCGCCTGCTGGCTGCTGACCGCAATCGGCGTGCTCGCCGGAACGGTCGCCGGCGTACTGCTCCTCGTCCTGCCGGGTCATGGCCCGGCCGACGCGGTCATCCGGCTGTTCCACGACTGCTGGTCGGCGGCGAACCACGACGACCTTCCCGGCCTCGACCCGCTCGTCGGGGCTGTCTCGGGCACCGTGCTGGTCACCGCGCTCGGTCGGCTGGTGCTGGCCTCGCTGCGTCGTCGGCGACGGCGGCACGTCCTGCATCGGCGCCATTTGACCGCGCTGCAGCTCGTCGGCGCCCGCGACACCAGGCCGGTGCCCACGTTGTGGTTGCCAGAGGCTCGGCCGATCGCGTACAGCCTCGGCGGCCGCCGGGCGCTGGTGGTCGCCAGCGACGGGCTCGCCGCGCGACTGACGGAGCGCGAACTGCGAGCCGTGCTCGCGCACGAACGAGCCCACGTTCGCGGACATCACCATCTGCTCACCGGCTGGGCGGAAACACTGGGCCGGACGTTGCGGTTCATTCCGCTGATGCGTGAGCTGCCCGGAGCGATGGGGTTGCTCGTGGAACTGGCCGCCGACCAGGCAGCGGCCGCTCAATGCGGACGCGAACCACTCCGGTCTGCGCTCATGGCGATCCGGGCGATGGACGGGCCACCACGCGCCCTCGCGATGGCGGGCGGCGACACGGCCATCCGGCTGAACCGGCTCGACATCCACTCGTCTTCACCACCGCGGCTGACGGCCGTCGCCGGCGGCTTCGCCGCATTCCTCGCGCCGCCGGCGATCGCGGTGTTCCTGGTGCTGGTCACCAGCTTCATCGCCTGTCGCTGACCGGCCGACCGGCGGCTCCAGCGTCCGCCGGCAAGGCTACTATGCACTATAGCAGACAGTACTATGCGAGATAGCACAGCGTAACTTGGCTCCAGGTAAAGATTTCCTCGGGATAGAGGTGGACATCACCGGAGTCTTTTCGTAGCCTGACCGAGATCTCGCGGCAGCTGCCGTCGACCGGACGGCGACGCGGGATCGCCGCCGGAACGGCTTTCTCGGAAAGCCGGAAACCGGAACCACACCGCACCGCCTCACCTGACGTAGCTCGTGCCGTCCGAAGCAGCGCGGCCTGATACCCGGCGGGGACGACGAGTGGAGGCCCCACCTCCTCGTCCGCGGTTCCGGCCGGCGAGCGACGAGCAAAGGAGACCCGCGCGACCGTGCAGTCGCAACCCATCCGGCGTGTGGTTTCAGGCATCCTTGCGGCGACCTCGGTGATCCTCGTGATCACCGTCGCCCAGCCTTCGGCCACCGCCGCCCCTGTCCCCGCTCCGCAAGCTCCGCCGAGTTCCTCGGACGCCTTGGCCAAGTACCGCGAACTCGCGGCACAGGCCGAGAAGCTCAACGAGGATCTGCTCGAGGCGCAGAACGACCTCACGACCAAGCAAGGCGAACTCGACAAGGCCACCACCGACGTCAACGCCGCGAAGGACCAAGGCGCCGCGGCCACCGAGAACCAGAAGAAGTACCAGGCCGAGGTCGACCAGTTCGCCGGCGCATCCTTCACCAGCGGCGTCCAGCTGAACAAGCTCTCCGCGCTGCTGTCCGGCACGTCCGCTCAGGACTTCCTCGACCGGTCCTCGGCGCTCGAGGTGCTGGCCACGGACAAGAACGCCGCGATGAACAACCTCACCGGTGCCGTCCGGCAGGCCACTGACGCCACCACCAAGGCTTCGGACGCTGCAAAGCGGGCTCAGGACGCCCGCGACGCCGCGGCCAAGCTGACCGAGGACATCAAGGCCAAGCAGAAGACCCTCGACGACCAGATCGAGCAGGTCAAGTCCGCCGACAAGAGCCTGAGTGCTGCCGACAAAGCCGCCCAACGCGACACCGGCGGAAAGGCGCCCGACGTCAAGGCTCCGACGGCGGCCGCGCAGACCGCGGTCGATGCGGCGCTGAGCAGGCTGGGCAGCCCTTACGTCTGGGGCGCGACCGGGCCGGACTCGTTCGACTGCTCGGGCCTTCTGCTGTGGGCGTACAAGAAGGCCGGCATCACCCTGCCGCGCAACTCCGCAGCCCAAGCCCAGTACGGCACTCCGGTACCACGGGACCAGCTCCAGCCCGGCGACCTCGTGGCGTACTACTCGCCGGTGTCCCACATCGGGATGTACATCGGCGACGGCAAGATGGTCCACGCACCGACCAGCGGCGACGTCGTCAAGATCTCCCCACTGCAGAGCCAGTACGCCGGAGCGACTCGCCCCACGGCCTGACCTGCAGGACAACACCGGGGCGCCATCGCACTCTCGTGATGGCGCCCCGGTGTTGCGACGCGACACAGGGCCTACGTCACGGCTACGGCGTCAATCGTGGTGGGTCCGCTCGCCGGTCTCCTACCGGCAGTGTTACGCGGTGAGCTCGCGCTGATGCGAGCGCGGCGAGGCCCCTGCCGCGCCCCCGAATCCGATGCCGGGCGAACACGGTAACGGCGACGATCTTCAGGTCACCCGTGCGAGGAGGATGTCGGCCCCACGCTCGCCCAGCGCCAGGCAGCCAGGGCTGCACCGCCGAAACCAGGTGCGTGGCAAGGGCCAACGCCGCGGCAACGCTGAGTGCGACAGTCGTGCCGCGTGCAGGTCGGCCGCGCCGGACAGCGTGTCGACGGCGTCGAGCAACCGGATCAGCGCCGCGGTGCCATCGTCGGGCCGCGCGGTCACAGTGCTGGACATGACCACCGTGCTGCGCCTTGATGTCGACATGAAGTCAAGCGACGCGGACCTGAGCATCGGTGAGATCGCACAGTGATTCGGCCTGGCCACGCACGTGCTGCGGCACTGGGAGTCGATGGGCCTGCTGGCGCCGGCACAGGTCACGGCGTCACGTCGCCGCTACGGCTCCGCGGACCTCCACCGCGTCGCGGTCAGCCGGAACGTCTGCGTCCGGCCCGTGGCGCGGCGTCGGGCTTCCCTGTCGGCGACACGCGGGTCGGTGGGCTGGATCAGGGTCTCGGTGGCGCCGGTGCACGCGGACAGCACGCTCGTACCGGCCGCCAGGAGCTCGGCCCGAAGGAGGGTACGGCGGTCGAACATGGTCATCGCGTGGCCTGCTCGAGGTCGCCGGCACCGGTCTCCACCGGCCCTGGGCTCGTGGGCGGCGCCGCCGTCTGCAGTGATTCAGCCCGGTGGCGGAGGCGGTTGGCGTTGCCGACCACCGACAACGACGACAAGGCCATCGCAGCGGCGGCGATCATCGGCGAGAGCCGCAGCCCGAGCAGCGGGTAGAGCGTCCCAGCGGCGAGGGGAATGCCGACAGCGTTATAGATCAGCGCGAAGAACAGGTTCTGCCGGATGTTGCGCATGGTGGCCCGGGACAGCCGGATGGCGGTCACGACCCCGGCCAGGGAGCCGGAGATCAGCGTGATGTCGGCGGCTTCGATCGCGACGTCGGTGCCGGTGCCGATGGCGAGCCCGACATCGGCCTGCGCCAGCGCCGGCGCGTCGTTGATGCCATCACCGACCATGCCGACCCGGCGGCCTTCGCCCTGCAGGTGGCGGATCTCCTCGGCTTTGTGCTCGGGCAGTACCTCGGCCAGCACACTGGACACCCCGACCTGGCGGGCGATGGCCTCGGCGGTGCGCGCGTTGTCGCCGGTGATCATCACGACCTGCAGGCCGAGCGTGCGCAACGCGGCGATCGCGGCGATCGAGTCGTCCTTGAGGGTGTCCGCGACGGCGAGGACCCCTGCCGGGTGCCCGTCGACCGCGGCCAGGATCGGCGTCTTCCCTTCCTCGGACAGTCCGGTGGCGATCGGTTCCAGGACTCCGGTGTCGATTCCGGACTCGGTCAGCAGACGGGCCGTGCCGACGAGGACGGTCCGTCCGGCCACGACGGCGCGGACCCCCTTGCCGGTGATCGAGGTGAAGCTTTCCGCACCGGCGACGGCATGCCCGCGGTCGCCGGCTCCGGCTACGATCGCGGTGGCCAGCGGGTGTTCGCTGTCAGCCTCGGCGGCGGCCACCAAGGTGAGCAGTTCCGTCTCGGCCAGGCCTCCGACGACGTGGACGTCGGTGAGCGCGGGCTTGCCGGCGGTGATGGTGCCGGTCTTGTCCAGCACGATCGTGTCCAGCTTGTGCGCGGTCTCCAGCGCTTCGGCCGAGCGGATCAAGATGCCCGCCCTCGCCCCCTTCCCGGTGCCGACCATGATCGACAGCGGAGTCGCCAATCCGAGGGCGCACGGGCAAGCGATGATCAGCACCGCGACGGCAGCCACCAGCGCCTGCGTCAGCGCAGGAACCGGACCGGCCACGAACCAGACCGCGAAGGTGGCGACGGCCACCGCGATCACGGCCGGCACGAAGTACGCCGAGGCCGCGTCGGCCAGCCGCTGGATCGGCGCCTTCGAGGCCTGCGCTGCCTGCACCATCCGGACGATCTGCGCCAGCACGGTGTCCGCGCCGACCTTGGCCGCCCGTACCCGCAGGGACCCGGTCGTGTTGACCGTCGCGCCGATGACCGCGTCGCCGGCGTGCTTGGTCACCGGCATCGGCTCGCCGGTGACCATCGACTCGTCCACAGCGGACTGTCCGGAGAGGACAGTGGCGTCCACGGGGATCTTCTCGCCGGGCCGGATGAGTACTTCGTCACCGACCACGACCTGGTCGACCGGGATTTCGGTCTCCGCGCCGGCGCGCAGTACGCGGGCCGTGCGCGCCTGCAGGCCGAGCAGCGCGCGGATCGCTTCACCGGTACCGGCCTTGGCCCGGGCTTCGAGCAGCCGGCCCAGCATGATGAGGGTGATGATCACGCCGACCGCCTCGAAGTACACTTCGCGCACCTCGGCGGGCAGCAGCTCCGGGAAGAGCGTGACCAGCAGGCTGTAGCCGTAGGCGGCGACGGTGCCGAGCGTGATCAGGCTGTTCATGTCCGCGCTGCGGTGCGCCAGCGCGAGCCAGCCGGTGCGGTGAATGGGCCATCCCGCGTAGACCATCACCGGGGTGATCAGCACGAGCTGAAGCCAGTGGTTGAGCAGCACGCCCGGCACCCAGGTCCCACCGAACAACGCGCCGGCCATGACCGCGAACAGCACCGGGGCGGTCAGCACGGCGCCGATGGCCACCCGGCGGGTGAGATCGGCGAGCTCGGCGCGCCGCTCGGCGGCTTGCGTGGCTTCGGCCTCGACGGCGGAAGCAGTGGCGAGAGCGGGCCCTGCCGAAGACGTGGCGCCTTCGGGCTCACCTGGTGCGGTGCTGTGTGCGTCGGGGGTGACCACGAGAGTGCCGTGGACCATGTTCATACCGCAGGCGAACCCGAACTTCCCCGCGTCTCGCGGGGTGAATCGGACCGTCGTCCGCGTGCGTGCGGGCAGTGCGGCCGACAGGTGCAGGTCGGGAAAGACCACGCGGGACGTGCAGTCGCCTGTTTCTTGCCGATCGAACTCGATCTCTACCGGTACGCCCGCGCGAACCTGGAGAACGCTCGGACTGTAGCCGCCCCGGACGGTCACCTGGAGCCGCTGCACCCCGCCGCTCACTGCTGCGGTGCGTGCACGCCGCGGAGCGAAGAAGTACCACCCCAACGCGGCGACGGCCGCGGCGGCGCCCACCACGACGACGACGTCAACACCCGACATGATCGACTCCTCGGCTGCAGAAAGGGATTCGGATCAGGCTTGTCCAGAACTGCTGCGGCCGCAGCGGTGTGACGCTCGCGGCGCCGAGCGAAACCGGCACCGGCACCGGCACCGGCACCGGCACCGGCCGATCACGACCAGGGCCGGCAACCGGCGGGCGACCTGTCCGCATGGAGCCCCCCGCGGCTCCTCACCTCCACAATCGGTGCAGGGGTCCACTGTTCGCGCGCATACCCTCCTGAGGTAGGGACCTTCGACATCCCGCACGGGGCATGAGGTCCCTACTGCCGCCGGACCGCACCAACGATCGTGGTTAGTAGAGCGGCGCAACCGAGGACGTCCCCATGACCGCGCAGGAACCACGCGACCGGATCCGCGATTTGATGCTCGCCCTCGCGGCCGTCCTGGTCACGACCGGGGTGCTCAGCGGTGGTTTCCTGATCGCCGTGGTGGCGCGCACGGTGATGATGGCGCTCATGACGCGCGACATGAACAACGACACAACCACATGTGGCCATGCCTGATCCCTTGTGCACAAAGGAAACGAGGAGTTCGCGATGATGTTCTGGTACGGCAACGGGATGAACGAGTGGGGATACGTCCTCATGACCGTGAGCATGGTGCTGTTCTGGGGCTTGGTGATACTCGGCATCGTCGTGATGATCCGGTACCTCGCTCAGGCTTCGCAGCGTCGCGGCAAGGCCGGTACACCGCGTCTTACCCCCGAACGGCTGCTGGCCGAACGGTTCGCACGCGGCGAGATCGATGAACCGGAATACCGGACCCGCCTGGCAACCTTGCAAGGCAGCGGGACTGCCGACGGTTCGTGAGAGCCCCACGGATCCGCAGGGACACGGCGGTGACTGACGCCGCGTGCGGCTCGTGACCGCCGGTCGTCTTGAACCCGGTGTTGTTGCGCGTCGCCTCTGCCAGGAGACCGCGACGGCCCCCGGGGCGGCAGCGCGAGTTCGCGCTGCCGCCCCGGGTGACGATGACGAGTTCGCACAGGGGCACTCATCGCGTGGCTGCCGCCTCAGCCGGCGCTTCCGCTGTGCGCTTGTCTGCGCGCAGCGTGACCATGGCGAGGAACCCGCCGGCCAGGGCGATGCCCGAGGCCCCCAGGAACGCCGCCGAGAAGCCGTCGGTCAGGACAACCGGGTCGTCGTGGCGGTCGGCGCCGAAGGACAACCCGACCGCAGTCATCGCGGCCAAGCCCAGCGCGGACCCGACCTGGTAGGCCGTGTTGACGATCCCTGCCGCGAGGCCACCTTCCTCGGGCCTCGCACTGGAGATCGCCGTACCCAGCGAAGGGATGAAAGCCAGCGCTTGGCCGAGCGCGGCGACCAGCGAAGCCGGCAGGACGTCGACGACGAAGGTGCCGGTGGGGCGGGCTAAGGACAACCAGAGAAGGCCGGCGGCCAGCGCCCACAACCCGCCGATGATCATCGTCTTCGAACCCAGCTTCGCGATCAGCTTCGGTGCGACCGCCACCATGAGCACAACGATCAGCACCGTCATCGGCAGGAGGGCCGCGCCGCTCGCGAAGGCGCCGTAACCAAGCACCTGCTGCAGGTACAGGTTGAGGAAGTACCACATCGGAATCCATGCGGCCCCGAGCAGGAACTGCGCCAGGTTCGCGCCACCGAGGTTCGGCGTGTGGAAGATCCCCAGCCGAACCAGCGACTCCTGCCGCACGCGCTGAAGTACGACGAACAGCGCGAGCAGGACCAGACCACCGACCAGCGGCCCGAGCGTCTCGAACGCTCCCCAGCCCACTTGCGGAGCGCGGACCACGGCGAAGACCGTCACCGCGAGCCCCGCCGTCACGGTCGCGGCACCCAGGACGTCGACCGAGCCCCGCCTGGCCGACACTGTGGGCATCACCCGGCCTGTCGCCAGAATCGCGACCAGCGAAATCGGCACGTACAGCCAGAAGATCCACGGCCACGAAAGCCACTCGGTGATCACGCCACCGAGGAAGACCCCGGCCGTCCCACCGGCAGGCGCGGCAGCGCCGTAGAGCGCGAGTGCCTTCGTCAGCTCCCGCGGCCGCGACCCGAAAAGCACCATCAGCAGCGTGAGCGCCGACGGCGCGATGAGGGCGGCGCCCGCACCCTGCAGCACCCGTCCCAGTAGCTCTGCCCAAGTGGTCGCGGCCAGCGCCGCGACCACCGAGCCACCAAGAGTGATCACCCAGCCCGCGGCGAACAGCCGCCGCGCGCCGAACAGGTCGGACAGCCGCCCGCCGAGCAGCAGGAGCCCACCGAGCGCGATGACGTAGGCGTTGAACACCCACGACAGACCGCCGGGCGAGAAGCCGAGGTCCTTCTGCATTTCGGGGAGCGCAACCCCGATGATCGACGTGTCCATGATGACCATGAACTGGGCCGATGCGATGAGGCCCAGGGCCCACCATCGTCTCGAGTCGGTCTCAACCATGACGACCATCCCTTCGGAAGTTACCCCTAGGGGGTATTACATGGGCCGAGAATAGGGACGCAGAAACAGCCGCGCAAGTACCCTGGAGGGGTATACGAGTCTGGTGCGTCACACACAGAGCGCCAGTCGCCACTGATCACGGCTCGCGGCGATCCGAAGGCCCGGCCAACACAGCTCGCACAACCTGCCTGGCTTTCGTTGACGAGTTGGGAGCCATCGACACCTCTCGAAGAAGAGCAATGGCGCCGGGCGCGAGGCCGATCCTGCCCGGATGCGGATGCTGCGGCTGCCCAGCAGCGACGAAGACGACTGCGCCCCGCTCGCCGACGCGACCGCCATCGTCCGGCCAGCGGTGTCCCGGGACTTGGCGAAGGTGCGCCGGCCAGGCTGGTCAACCTGCCTGGCATCCCGAACCACGACCAGTGCGGGTGGACATCGGCCGGCAACACGCCGTTCTCGAGAAGAACAAGGCGGGGGGGGCGAAGCGCTGGAGTTCGCCGCTCACAGCGTGCGCAGTACACCACATCATCACCGGCAGCACGTCGATGCGGCGCCGCAGGGTCGGTAGAGATAGACATCGGCCAGAAGCGCGCCGAGCGCTCCGAGGCCCAGGACCAGGCCGAGCGCGGCGAGAGCGAAGACGCCCGATCCCGCAGGTGGGCTACCGAAGACGCCAACCGCACAGCCGGGCACGATGCCATCGAACACCGAGCCACCGAGCTGTACTCGAAGGCCGCCGAACAATTCGGCTCCGACGACGCCCCGTCCGTCTTGCCTGCTCTACGCCCCATCTGGCGAGTCTGTCGCTCCTGGTGGCCGCGGCCCGTTCCATCGGTCGACGGCGACCCGGGCGCACCAGGAGCGGGAGGTCAGGAACAGACCCTTTTGCCGCCGGGAGGCAGGTCGCCGTCGTACACCATTCCGTCGATGTTCACCCACCCGGAGATGTACGCGCAGTGGATCTCGGTGCCGCCCAAGTAGATGGTTCCGGCGTACCTGTCGTAGTTGCCGAGGTCGTACCAGTCGGTCTGCCAGTCCTCGCGGCGGATGTAGACCGCCATGGTGTGCCGGCGTTCCTCGACACGCTCGCCGCACTCGGCAAGGGTTTGCTCGCCCGCGAAAAGTCTCCGCGAAGCCGGAGAAGCCGCAGACCAGCCCGTCCCACACTGCCCACGAGGGAGTACGAAGCGGGCTGTTGGACGCGCTGATGGCACGGGCGGCGTCCCCGGCCGCTTCGGGAGCTCCCGGGTCGAGTAGGCGCTATGGAGCATGAGGCACGTGGGCGTCGTGGATCCCGGTGCCGGTCACACAGCCGAGTGCCGGCTGCGGCGACAGGGTGATCTGGTCGGCGATGTGCGCGGCTTTGCCGGCCGCGCCGGGCAGTCCGTGCGACCCGGGATCCAGCCGGACGATCAGGTCGAACAGCACCCCGCTGAGCCGCTGGGCATGCTCGCGCAGCAACGAGTCCGCCGGCGCCGGATCCGCTACCAGTGCGACGTCCGGATGCAGGGCGGCGACGATGGTGGCGGCTAGATAGTCCGCGGTCTGCGCCGCCAAGCGCGCCGATTCGGTCAGTGGCCTCGTCACGTCGACGCTCCCCCGCTCTGCTGCTGTCCGGCCACTCGAGGCCGGCGTGAAACGAGTCGAACGGTCGACTGAGTCGTCACCCAGTCGGTTCTTGGCCCGGCGTAGGGAGATGCCGGCACGCTGACGGAGGATTCGGCCACATTCACCAGCCACGGACATCCGCGCTCGACTCGAGCTCAGGGCTCGAGGCATTCGGGGATGGAGTCGACAGCGCCGTCCGGACGTTCGGTGTGACCGGCGGGGTCGTAGATCTTGACCCAGTGCACCGACGGAAACTGTTTGAGCGTGCGCGTGATCTCCTCGGCGATGCTGAAGGTCGAGCCGTGGCTGGAGCAGCCTCCGGTGAGCCGGACCCGCGCGATCGAGTCGACGATCGCCAGGCCGGTGAACCCGGTGGCGTCGGAGTCGACGAACGCCAGCCGTTGAGCCAGCTCGGACTCGGTGGGCCCGGCGAACAGCCGTTGCAGAGCGCCATGTGCGGTCGCGGGCGGGATCACCGGCCGGGACACGGCACGCGTGTAGGGCTCGGTCGCGGCTTCGAACCTGGCGACGTCGAGGAAGAAGGCCTGGGCGGGCACCGTCCGGAACGGTGTGTCGATGTCGATCACGACGCGGCTCGGACCGGTCAGCACGGACAGCCGGACCGGCGACTGGCGAGCGACCCCGATGCCGAAGTTCAGCACCCCTTCGAAATCGCCGGCGTTGACGACCTGGATGACGTTCGGCAGCGGATACGTGCGCCGCGGGGCGCCGTAGGTGGTGTCCCCGCTGTCGTCGTGGCCGGTGGCGAAGGCCATGCGGACGTTCAAGAACGCGTCGCCGACCAGCGGAACCGGGTTGCCGGACGGATCACCGATCACCTCCGGCACATAGCGGACGTCCCGCTCGGCCGGAAGTGGGCCGTCGAACTCGAATACCACGCGGTCGAAATCCGCGTGGTGGGCAGCGCGGACGGCCACCAGCGTGGCCTGATCCTGCGTCGTGGACCGCGAGCGGGGCGCGCCGGGCGTGGGCTGGGCGAAGGCCAGCAGCCCGCACGACAGGGCCGTGGGGACGGCGAACAGCGGAAGCAAGCGCATCGGATCTCCCAAGAGCGGACGAAGAGCCTCGGGCAGGTCGTGCTGTCGCACCATGGTGACCGGCACCGCACCGGCGGGACAGGGCACAAAGTCCCTCGGACGTGGGGCGAACGGTGGTCCCGGCGGATCGCGTCCGGCGAGCCACGGCTCGGACACTCCACAGTGGATGGACCTCGGCGGCGTGACGACTTCCGGAGGTCCGATCGCCGGGAGGCACTGGTCCGGCTGGGCGACCGGGATACGCCGCACTCGCCGTCCGCTGGTCCGGCTGCCCACGAAGACCCGCCGGCGCCCGGCGGGGCGTGTTGCCAGGACCGCAGCCAGGGATCACCCTCGCTCAGGGTGAGCGGCGGCCGGGTTCCCACTCCGAAGACGCGCGGTTCCGTAAGCGCATGGTGTCCATCCTCGTGCGAGCGAGCTTCCCGGCATGTCTTCCCAGACCGCTGTAGGCATCGAACTTCTCGTCGTCGAAGAACTGGTCGCCGATCGCGTCGTAGGGGAACAGCGGGTGCGCGGCCGCATGCCGGCGGATCTCCCAGGCGTACCGGGATCGAGTACTGCGCGGCCGATGACCAAGATCCCCTCCCGTCCGCGGTGGGCGGGGTCGAGGCCCGGGTAGGTGATCTTGCCGGTGATCACCGGCGACTTCGCCAAGCGGTGCAGGAGATCGAGCTTGTCGGGACCGGACGTCGCGTCCGCCGGCCGGGGATCGGCCAGCTCCGGATCGTGCAGCTCGATGCGCACGCCCAGCTCGTCGTAGGCGAGGATGATCGCCTTGCTGATCGACGTCGCGAACGTTTCGGTGTCACTGCTGGCGTCGAAGCAGTAGATCTCCCCACAGCGATGCCGCAGCAGCTCGACCAGGCCGAGGTTCTCGTAGTGGGCACCGTCGCTGACGAACACCAGGGGAAGCTCCGACGGGTGCAGAGCGAAGATCTCCCGCAACAGGTAGTGAAGCCGCCGCAGGCGGGCGGGGCGCGGGTACGTCCAGCTCCCGTCGTCCTCGAGGAGGCGACGTGGGTTGGCGAACCAGATGCCCAGACGAGCGTTCGTCAGCGCCAGGATCAGGTTGGCGGGAATCCTGTTGGCGCCCCCGCCGACGCGAACGCCGCCCCGGACACCGCCATCGCGGTCTGCACGGTCGGGTCGGTGCGCAGCCGTGGCCGCACCTGCTGCCACGTGAAAGTCGGTGGGGCACCACCCGATCTCGGGACCACCCACGTAGTCGTGGGACAAGGTGAAGGGAAGCACGTACCGGCCCGGCGGGGTCTTGCCGGGATCGTTCCAGTGCGCGGACGCACGGAAATGACCTGCGGGTACAGCGGCTCACCGTGGCGCACGGGCCGGCCGAACTCGCCCAGGTACGTCGGCTCGTCCCACGCGTAGGGTTCCGCCCCGGCCCCGGCCCCTTCGACGTCGGAGACGCGGCGAACGCCCGGGCCAGCCGTCGCCGGTGGAACGTGTGCAGCCCGAGCCACGGCGGCACCGTCACCGCGGCCTCGGAGCCGGGCGGGGGCAGCACGTTCACCATCACCCTCCCCCGCGCGGCGACGACGTGGCGGCTCACGGCTCGCGCGCCCCTTGCAGGACCGTGTGCAGTGCCAGCGAGTCGTCGAGCACGAGGACGTCCGCGCGGTTTCCCGGACGCAGCAACCCGACGTCACCGCGCGGGAACAGCTCGGCCGGGGTGCGGGTCGCCGCGTTGACCGCGACTTCCAGGGAGATCCCGGCCGCGCAGGCGTCGCGGACCGCGTCGAGCAACGTGATCGTCGTGCCGACCAGCGTGCCGTCGGCACGCCGGGCCGTACCACCGGACACGTCGAACTCCACGTCACCCAGGCGGTAGTGACCATCCAGGCAGCCACCGGCCGCCAAGGCGTCGGTGACCAGCACGACCCGGCCCCGCGCGGCCTGGAAGGCCAGCCGGACCGCTTCCGGGGCGAGGTGACTGGGATCGGCGATCACCCCGACGAAGACGTCGTCGCGGGTCAGCGCCGCACCGGCGATACCCGGATCGCGGTGGGCGAACGGGCGCATCGCGTCGAACAAGTGCGTCACCGACCGCGCCCCGAGGTCGAAGGCGGCGTGCGCCTCGGCCGCCGTCGCGTCGCTGTGCCCGCAGGCCACGAGCACGCCGGTCCGGACGCACGCCCGGACCACCTCCAGCGCGCCGGGCAGCTCCGGGGCCAAGGTCACCTGCGTGACCGGCCCGGCCGCGAGCAACCTCTCCGTCAATTCGACGTCCGGCGCCCGCAGCAGCTCGACCGGATGGGTCCCGGGCCGGACCGGCGACAGGAACGGCCCCTCCAGGTGCACACCGAGAATCCGCGCTCCGCCCGGCGCCGCCTGTGCTTTGGCAGCGGTCTCGATCGCGGCCACGGTCTGCTCGGGCCGGCTGGTGATCAACGTGGGCTGGTAGGCCACCACCCCCGTGCGGACCAGCGCCGCGCTCGCATGGGCGTAGCCGTCGACGTCGGCGTTGAGGAAGTCGACGCCGCCGAATCCGTTGACCTGCAGATCGACCAGCCCGGGAACCGCGATCCCCGAACCGGGACCGGCCACCCCGACCGCGGTCACCAGACCGCTGTCCCGGTCCACCTCGACATCGCCGCGCCGGTACGCGCCGCCGACCAGAGCACCCGCCACACCCAACCGCACGACACGCCTCCGTCCGGGCAGCACACCCCGCCCTGCTCGATCAGCCCACTCTCGCCGTCGGCACCCGGGGGCGGGCAGTGCCAGGAGACTCCATGCGACGGGACCTAAGACATCGGGTCGGCGACCGGCGACGACGCCCGCACCGACGACGAGAATCGGCACGAGGTTCAGCAGGGAAACGAACCCGCCGTCGGCCGGACCTCTCCGGGTGGGTGACGAAGCACCTGAGCCGCGCGGCGGCTGCCGACGACTGCGAGGACGCCCGCAGCGAGGACCTCGAGGGCGCCCGCCGCATCGACGTAGGCGGCGATCGCGCCGTGTGCCAGAACGAGCAGGAGCACGCCGACCAGACCCGCAGCGACGGCAGTACTCAGTCACGACCGCCGCTGCCTGTTCGCGTCCTGCGTCCACGTCGGCCTAACCCGCTGCCGAGCCGGAAGGCTTGCTCTCGGCGAGATCGTCGATCGAACCGACGAGCTCGCGCAGCGCGGGCAACGCGGCGGTGAGCAGGTGCTGCCACGCCGGATGCAGGTTCGCGACCGCCGCCTCGACGATGCCGGCGTTGGTGGCCTGCCACCGATGCACCGCCGCCCGGCCCGCTTCCGTGAGCTCCAGCACGACAGCCCGCCGGTCCCCACTGCCACTGTTGGCCCGGGTGACCAGCTCCTTCGCCTGCAAGCCGTTGACCATCGTGGTGACCGAGTTCGGCGCGAGCTTGAGCAACTGCGCCAGCCGGCCCGGCCGGGCACCCGGGTTCTCCGCCAGGCACGACAGCAACTCCAGCTGCGCCACCGACAGCGTGGTGTGCGGGTCGGCGTTGCGAGCCGCCCGGCGCATCGCCCGGCGCAGCCGCGCGACGACCTCCGCCAGCGCGACCTCGGCCGGCTCAGCCATCGGAACCCACCTGCCGTCCCTGTCCGGCCGACAGGCCCGTCACCGCGGCGACGACCCCGGCCAGCGCCAGCACCGACAGGGCCAGCGGCACCCCCGCCTCGCCACCCGCGTGCAGGCACAACGTCACCAGCGCCACGCCGAGCGCGGTACCCAGTCCCCGGGCCATGTTCACCAGGCCTCCTCCGGTCGCCGACATCGTGGCCGGGATGGCCCCCATGATGGCCGAGTTGTTCGCCGGGATGAACATTCCCAGGCCCAGCCCCACCACGAACAGCGACACACCGGTCCACGGCACCGAATCCCCGACCGCGAGCAGCGCCAGGCAGCCGATCCCCCCGGCCGCCGCCCCGGTCACCGACCGGGCCCGGGTGCCGAACCTCCCCGGGAGCACCCGCTCGGCCGCGACCGCGGCCACCGCGAACCCCGCGGGCAGGCTGGTCAACACCAGCCCGGCCGCACCCTGCGAGCCGAGCACCTGCGGCAGCAGCGTCAAGGGGCCGAACAACACCAGGTAGCCGCACAGCGCCCCGACCAGGCCCAGCGACACCGCGGGCGGGCGGAGCACCGACAGGCGCACGATCGGGCTGCTCGCGCGACGTTCCCGCCCGACGAACCCCACAGCCGCGAGCACGCCGAGCAGCGCCAGCACCGGGATCGACCACCCCGGGACACCCAACCCGGACAGACCCGACAACGCCAGCAGCACCGCGGTGGACGCCGTGGCCAGCAACGCCACGCCCGCGCCGTCGAACCGGCGGCCCAGCGGACTGCGCTCGCGGGTGCGCGGCAGCAGGTACCGGCCGGCGACCAGGCCGATGATCCCGACGGGCACGTTGACCAGGAACACCCACCGCCAGCCGACCGTGCCCACCAGCACGCTCCCGACCGCCGGGCCGAGAGCCAGCCCCAGGGCCTGGGCCGCGGCCTGCACGCCCAGCGCCGACCGCATCTTCGCCTTCGGCACGCTGGTGACGACCAGGGCGACGCTGTTGGCCTGCAACATCGCGGCACCCACCGCCTGCAGGATCCGGAACACGACCAGCAGCCCGAGAGTGGGCGCCAGCCCGCAGGCGATCGACGCGGCGGTGAACACCGCGAACCCGTGGACGTAGGTCAGCTTGCGCCCGACCGCGTCCGCGACCCGGCCCACCGCGGCGAGCAGGCCGACCAGGGTCAGCAGGTAGGACAGCGACACCCACTGCACCGCCGCCAGCGGCTGCGCGAACTCGCGCTGCAACGCCGGGAAGGTCAACGTCACGATGCTGGCGTCGAGCTGGCCCATGAACGCGCCGAAGCACACTGCGCCGACCGCGAACCACCCCGCGTGCGGATGCTCCCGCACCACCCGCGGCCGGGGCCGCTCCACCAGCATCGCCACCCGATCTCCTCACCACTCGGCAAGTAATTCTAAGGCAGAACAACTTTGGGGTGCATCATGAAGCTCGCCACAGCGCAACCATGTCCACTTTGCGAGACTTTGCAGGCCCAGGTGGCGCGCAGCCAGGAGCAGAGTGAGTGTCCGGATGGCAGATAGTTCGATGACCGATGTACTTTGGCCAGGTCGACGACGTCTCGCAGGAACGAGGCAGCGATGGTCCTGGCGTCTTCGCCGAGCCCGTCACAGGGCGCGTGGCACCTGGGGCCGCTCCCGATCCGGGCCTACGCGCTGGGCATCATCGCCGGCATCCTGGTCGCGCTCTGGCTGACGCAACGCCGCTGGAAGGCCCGCGGCGGCAACTCCGACGACGTGGTCGAAGTGGCGATGTGGACAGTGCCGTTCGGCGTCGTCGGCGGCCGGATCCACCACCCGATCACCGACCCCGAGCTGTACTTCGCGCCCGGCCGCGACCCGGTGAAGGCCCTTTCGTCTGGGACGGCGGCCTCGGCGGCCGACGGTGTCACCCTGACGGACCGCCTTGGTGAGCACGGTGACGACCTGCGCGAGAACGTCGTCGCCCACGGGATGGCCGTACGTGTCATGGATGCACTTGAACCAGTCCAGGTCGATCATCAGGACGCCACCCCGCCCGGGGCATGGCGGGCCTGCTCGTGCCAGGTGGGGGCGTTGAGCAGCCCGGTGCGCTGGTCGGGCGGGCGGCGAGCTTGTACTGGTCGAGCTGGACGCACTGGTGCAGCGCGAACGTCGGGACGATCATCAGCAACGCCACCGGCGGCCACCACAGCAGCGCCGGCGCGACGAACACCCCAGCGCGAGCTGGACGACCTCGAGCAGGTTGTCCGAGGCGTGCCGACCACCTGGCGCGGGTGCTCGATGGTCACGGTCCAGGCGATGACGGTGCCGGCGAGTGCGGTGTTGACCGTCCACTGCACGCAGCCGGCTCGGCTACGGACGAGCTCACCGCCCGCGTCCGCATGCCCGGTTACACCTGGACCGCTCCCCCGCGAGTGTGAACGCTGCCGCTGGGCCCGTGTGCCAGGGTCGTGCAGGCGCGGATGACGGGCGACCGCGCCCAGCTCGCGATCACCGTCTCCGATGACGGTCGCGGTCTGCTCGGGCCGGGAGCCCGCGGCTATCGGGTACGACCTGGAAAGCATGCGGTGGTGGTGCGCTGCCTACGGCGGCGACCTGGCCGTGCGTGGCAACGGCAAGCAGCTCTTCATCCTTCTCACGTACGGCGGCCGGGCAAGCTACGCGTGTCCGTCGTCTCGCGCGTGTCTTCAAGCTCGAAGCGCGCAGACGAGTACGGGCTGCGAAGGGTGAGCACGGCGATCAGGCTGACGCAGGACGCTCCTGCGACGTACACCGCGACAGCGCCGAGACCGCCGGTCGAGGTGACGAGCAGCGTGGCCGCGATCGGGGCGATCGCGCCGCCGAGGACGCCGCCGATTCCGTACGCGATCGATGCGCCGCTGTACCTGATCTCGGCGGGGAACGCTTCAGTCAGGTACGCGCCGTACGGTCCCGTTGCCACGGCGATGCACGCCGCGGCGACCATCGTTCCGATGAACAGACCCGCACGGGATCCGGACTCGACCAACGCGAAGTACGGGTGTGCCCAGACGATCGTGCCCACCGTGCCGGCGATGAGGACACGCTTGCGGCCGACGCGTCCCGCGAGCAAGGCGGCAGCGGGAAGGACCACGCACCAGAGGAGAGCCGCCACGATCGTGGCCGTGAGCATCGTCGACGCGCTGAACAGCTTCGCCTGCGCCGCGTAGCCGAGCATGAACGCCAGCACCAGGTTGCCGAGTGTGGAACTGCCGATGGTGATGCCGGAGGCGGGCACCCAGATCCGTGGGGCGCGGAGCACGTCCGCGATCGGCGCGCGGCGCACCGTGTGCTGCCGCCGGACGCGCTCGAACTCCGGGCTCTCGGCCAGTTTCAGCCGGATCAGGAGACCGACGACGACCAGCGCGGCGCTGGCCAGGAACGGGATGCGCCATCCCCCGCTCGCGAACCCCTCGTTCCCGGCTCCGAGCCGGACGAGCAGGAAGACCAGGCTGGACAGCACGACACCCAGCGGCAGGCCGACCTGGGGCAGGGAGCTGAGCAGGGTGCGCTCGGTGCGGGTACGCGCGTGCTCGAGGGCGAGCAGCGTCGCACCGCCCCACTCGCCACCGACGGCGAGCCCCTGTGCGACGCGAATCAGGACGAGCGCGATCGGCGCCGCCACACCGATCGAGGCGTACGTCGGCAGTACCCCGATGAGGGCCGTGCCGACGCCCATGACGAGCAGGGACAACACGAGCATGCGCTTGCGCCCGACCCGGTCCCCGAAGTGACCGATGAGGGCGCCGCCGATCGGCCGGGCGACGAAACCGATCGCGAACGTCGAGAGGGCCGCGAGAGTGCTTGCCACGGCGGAGGTGCTGGGGAAGAACTGGGGCGCGAAGACGAGCGTCGCGGCGAGTGCGTAGATGAAGAAGTCGTACCATTCGATGGTCGTGCCGATGAGCCCGGCCACGGCCACGCGCCAAGGGGGAACCGGTCTGCGGGCGGATTCGGATCGGGACATCGTTGTCCTCCAAGGGATGTGTCGGCTACACCTCGCCGGAGCGGCGGGCTGGTCACAGGTCGAGCACGAGCCTGGCGGTGAGGGACCGCGAGACGCACGGCAGGATGCGGTCCCCCGCTGCCTGTTCTTCCTCGGTCAGCACCGAGTCGCGGTGGTCCGGGCGGCCGTCGAGGACGCCCGTCTCGCACGTGCCGCAGGTGCCTTCCTCGCACGAGGTGAGCACGTCCACGCCCGCCTCGATCAGGATGTCCACAATGGATCGATCGGCGGGTACCGCCAGCTCGGCTCCGGTCGAAGCGATCCGGACCTCGAACGGGGTGTCCGCTCGCGAGGAGCTGATTTCCTTCGGTGCGAAGCGTTCGGTGCGCAGCCGCAATCCGCGACGGGCGCACGCCGCCTCGGCCGCGACGATCATCGGCTCGGGTCCGCAGCAGTAGACGTGCGCCTCCGGCGCCGCTTCGTCGAGTGCGGCGTCGAGGTCGATCAGCCCGCACTGGTCGAAGGGCACCACACGCACCCTGCACGCGTCGATCTCCCGCAGTTCGCCGGCGTAGGCGAGGGAAGTCAGGGTGCGGCCGCCGTAGTGCAGCGACCAGTCGGCGCCCTCGCCGGAAACCCGGCGGATCATGGTCAGCAGCGGGGTGATCCCGATCCCGCCCGCGAGGAACACGTAGTGCGGCGCCGGTTCCAGCGGGAAGTGGTTGCGCGGACCGTGGACCACGACCCGGCCACCCTCGTGGAGCCGCTCGTGCAGCCATGCGGATCCGCCCCGGCCGTCGGGCTGGCGCAGGACGGCGATCCGGTAGCTCGTGCGATCGCCGGGGTCGCCGCACAGGGAGTACTGGCGAACCGATCCGGCTCCGACCACGACGTCGATGTGCGCGCCGGGCTGCCATGCCGGGAGGTCGCCGCCGTCGAGCGGGCGCAGCTCGAACTCGACCACGTCTCGCGCGATCGCCTGCCGCCGTCCGACGGTGAGGTGGAGCGGTGGCGATCCGGTCATGGGGCCTTCTCCGGCGTGAAGGCCACGGGCAACGCGAAGTGGGTCATCAGGGAGCCGCCGACCAGGCCGCTCTCGACCGGTTCCCCGGACAGGCTCAGGTCCGGCAGCCGGTCCAGGAGGCGGCCGACGGTGATCCGGAGCTCCGCCCGGGCGAGGTGCTGGCCTTGGCAGACGTGGGGTCCCGCGCCGAAGCTGAGGTGCCGGTTGCGGGTCCGGTGGCGGTCGAACGCCTCCGGGGCGTCGAACTCCCGCGGATCCCGGTTGGCGGCCGCGAGGTCGAGCAGCACCCGGCCGCCGCCGGCCAGTTCCTCGTCACCGACCCGGACCGGGCAGCGGAGCGTGCGCGCGAACAACTGCAGCGGGGTGGTCAGCCGCAGGCTTTCCTCGATCACCCGCGGCAGCCCGCTGCGGTCGGTGAGGAGTTCGTCGCGCAGGCCGGGGACGGTCAGCACGTGCCGGATGAGCCCGCCGAGGGCCGAACCCGTCGAGTGGTGGCCGCCGACGATGTAGGCCAGCAGCAGCCCGGTCGCCCCCGCCGCGTCGATCTTCTTGCCCCGCACGACACCGCTCGCCATCTCGGTCAGCATGTCGTCACGGGGATGCTCGCGGCGGTCGGCCAGCCAGCGCCGGGTGTGCTCGGAGAACTCCGCGAACCGCGCCGGGAAGTCCTCGGAACCCGTGGCGGCGAACAAGGCCGCCGCGAGACCGCGGGCCCGCACCGCTTCCGGTTGGCTCAGCCCGATCATCCGACCGATCACGATGGCCGGCAGCGGTTCGGTCAGCTGGTTGGCCAGGTCGGCCTCGCCCTCGTCCGCGAAGTCGTCGATCAGGAGGTCGGCGACCTCGGTGATGACCGGTTCGAACGCGCGGACGGCGCGTGGGGTCAGCGGGCCGTCGAGGACCTTGCGCCACTCGGCGTGCTCGGGCTCGTCGAACTCCAAGGCCGGTACCGGCGGCCGCGACGGGTCGGCCGGGATGTGCACGCCCGCGGCCGAGGAGAACGCGGCGGTGTCGGTCAGCGCCCCGCGGATGTCGGCGTACCGGGTCAGGAAGTCGAACCCGCCGTGGCGGTCGCTGTGCACCACCGGGCAGGCTTCGCGCATTTCCGTGTGCGTCCGCCGGACGTCCGCTGTGGACAGTGCGCCGTCGAGGTGGTCGAGTGCGGGAATCGCTTGGCTCATAACGCTCCTTCGTCTGCGCTGACGCTGCGCCAAGTCTGCGTCCCGGAGGCGCCGCGGTCTATCCGGTCGGCGCGGCGGTGTCCGCCGCGCGCGAGGCGTGCAGCGTGGCCGACGGCGTGATCCCGTAGCGCAGCCGGTAGTCGCGTGCGAACCGGCCGAGGTGGAGGAACCCGCACTCCACGGCGATGTCGGCGACGGTGCGGCGTTCCCCGGCCGCGGACAGCAGCCGGTGCGCGCGCTCCAGCCGCACCTCGCGGTGGTAGGCGGTCACCGTCGTGCCGAACCGCGAGCGGAACCCTTCCTGCAACGTGCGCAAGCTGACCCCGGCCGTGCGGGCCAGCTGCCCGGGCGTCACCGATGTCGCGGGGTCGGCCTTGAGGGCCTCGGCGGCGGCTCCCGCCGCGCGGTATCCGCGGGCGCCGCCGCCGCGGAACCGCAGGTTGCGGGGGTGGCCGAGCAGGAGCGCCGAGACCAGCACGCGCTCCAGCTCGAGACCCGTGCCCGGGGGCAGGATGCCCGTGTCGAAGCGGTCCACGGTGTCCACGGCCAGCCTCAGCAGCGCGGGCCACGGTGCACCGTCGGGGACGGCGAGGTCGAACTCGAGCGGACCGGCGGGCTCGGCGCCGAGCCGGGAGCACCCCCGATCGACCACGTCACGGGGCAGCTTCGCCGCGACCTGCACGGTTCCCGGCGCGAAACGCAGCCGGAGCCGTTCGCCGGGCGAGATGACGCACGCCTGCCCGGCTCCGGCTCGGCGGCGGCCGAAGTCCGTGACCACGTCCGCCGCCCCGGCCAGGAACAGCTGGAGGGTGTAGTACTCCATCGGCGCGAGCGCGGTCACCTCGGCCTCGCCGTGGTAGACGGCGTACAGCAGCGTCGACGAGCCGATGTCGACCGCGTGCAGCCGGGCGCCGAACTCCCGCGGCCGCGCTGCGCGAAGCCGGTGCGACGACATCACGCGCCCGGCCGCGGACCGGGCCTCCTCGACGTCGGCGGTCCGCAGCTTCGTGTACCGGTGCAGGGGTACCGGAGCCTGCATCGCGATCCTCCGTTCGCGCGGGAGTGCTCAGGGTGCCTCGGCGCCGAGCGTTTCCGCGATCTGCCGCAGCCGGCGGCGGTCGACCTTGCCGACCTCGCTGACCCGCGGCATCTCGGGCAGCACGACGACCCGCTCCGGCCACTTGTACTTCGCGACTTCGAGGCGTTCGAAGTGGGCACGGACCTCGGCGAGGTCGAGCGGCCGGCCGTCCCGGGTCACGACGAAGGCGCACGCCCGCTCGCCCAGCCGCGGGTCGGGCATCGCCACCAGGGCCGCCTCGGCCACCGCGTCGTGGCAGCCGAGGAGGAGTTCGACTTCTTCGGTGTTGATCTTCTCGCCGCCGCGGCTGATCATGTTCTTGATCCGGCCTTCGACGGTGTAGCACCGGACGCCGCCGATCGTGCGTTCCGCCATCAGGTCGCCGCTCCGGTAGAACCCGTCGGCCGTGAAAGCGCGCCGATTGTGCTCGGCGGCGTCGTAGTAGCCGCGCAGGGTGTACGGCCCGCGGGCGCAGAGCTCCCCGACCTCGCCGGGGGCCACCTCGACCTCGGTCCCCGGCTCGTACAGCCGGATCTCGTCCGCCGGGGAGATCGGCACGCCGACGCTCGTCGCGCGGGCCTCGGGCGGGAAGTCGAGCGGGGTGGTGAGGCAGAGACCTTCGCTCATGCCGAAGATCTGCCCGCCCCAGATCCCGCGCGCCGCCAGCGTCTCCATGTGCTTGCCGGGCACCTTCTTCCCGCTGAACAGCACCCTCCGCAGTGCGGTGGCGGCGCCCAGGCCCGGATCGAGCGCCAGGTCGAAGGCGAACGGGCCGAGCACCACGTCGGTGGCCGCGGTCCCGACGACGAGGTCGAGTGCGGCCGAGGCGTCGGGAACTCCCAGTACGAGGGTCGCCCCCACGCTGTGCGGGCCCTGCAGGCCGATGATGACGCCCGCGTTGTGCACGATCGGCATCATGAACGCGATCCGGTCCCCCGGCGCCCAGCCCATGGCGCGGGCGAGGCTCGCTCCGTAGTGCCAGTAGGGCGCTTGCAGGCACGGGATGACCTTGGGCACTCCCGTGGTGCCGCCGGAGAGCTGGAACACCGCGAGCGACTGCCGGCCGAGACCGGCCTGGATGCCCTCGACGACCGCGCGGGCCTCGGCGGCGTCGATGTCGTTCCCCAAGGTGTCCAGCTCGACGGCCCGGGGGTCGTCCGCCCGCCCGTCGGAGACCAGGACCGTGCGCTCCACCCCGGCCGCCTCGGCCTGCCGGAAGGCGAAGCCGACGAGGTCGAAGCGAGGATCGCGGGCGGCGACGAGGTGGGCCACCGGGCGGGTCTGCCGCGCGATCTCGCCGATCTCGTGCCCGCGGTGCAGCGGCAGCGTGCACACGGGGACCAGACCGGCCTTGAGCAGGGCGTACCACGCGATGACGGTGGTGGCGGTGTTGTGCACCTGCAGCAGGACGGCTCCGCCCGGCGCCAGCCCGAGCCGGTGCAGGCCGGCCGCGCGCTGGTCGGTGACGCGGTCCAGCTCGGCGAAGGTCAGCCGGGCTTCGCCGCAGACCACGGCATCCCGGTCACCGTGTTCCTGCGCGATGGCGTGCAGGTGCTCGGCGATCGTGGGCGATTCCCACAGTCCTTCGCGGACGTAGCGAGCCTCCTCCTCGGCCGGATAGCGGACGAGCCTCCCGGGAGCGAGCGTCATTGCGTGTCTCTCCTTCGCGGTCAACGCAGCTCCCGTTCGTAGCCGAGGACCACTTCGCGGTTCTCCCGCCGGAAGTCCCGGTAGGAGACCCGGCCCGTGCGCATCAAGTACTCGAGCGCGAACTTCGTGGGATGGGTGATGGTCCGCGACGGAAGCCCCTCGTACCAGGCGATGCTGCGTTTCGCGGCGGCCTGGAAGGCGTCCGCGACGGGCTTGCGCACCCGCTCGAACTCCCTGAGGCCCACTTCGACGTCCCACTCCGCGCTGACCAGCGCTTCGGTGAGGTAGACCGCGTCCCGCATCGCGAACCGGGTACCGGACCCGATCGATGGGTGGACGGTGTGCAGTGCGTCCCCGATCAGCACGAGATTGCGGTGGGTCCAGTGCGCGCAGCGGACGAACTTCGTCTGGAACCAGGGAGAGTGGTCGCTGTGCAGCGGCGCACCGTCCAGTGAACCGGCGAAGAGACGCTCGCACAGATCGCGGGACTCGTCCTCGGTCATGTCGGCGAAGCCGAGCCGGTCGAACGTCTCCTGGCCGACTTCGACGGTGAAGTTGCTCATCTCAGGCGAGAACCCCGAGGCGTGGACCATGAGGATCCCGTGGTCGCTGTTCTGGAGGATGATCGACGGCGGGTAGGGCTTCGGGGTGCCGTACCAGGCCAGCCAGTTGCTCCCGAGTTCGACGCTGGGCCGGAAGTGCTCGGCGAAGCGCTCGCGGGTGGTGCTGTTGACGCCGTCGGCACCGATGACGAGGTCCCAGCCGGTCAGGTCGTCTTCGGTCACGGTCGTGTCGCAGTCGTGTTCGACGGTGACCCCGGCCTCGAGCGCGAACTTCTCCAGGGTGGCCAGCAGGGCCCAGCGGGCGTTCAGGTGGCTGCGCCCCACCTGGACCGGCACGCCGGCGCCGTCCAGGCTGATGACCATCCGGTCGTGGCGGGTGTTGGTGGTGAGCGCGTCGACCACGTCCGGCGCCGCCGGCCGGAGCGCGTCGGCCGCGCTTTCGGTGAACGCCACGCCCCAGCCGTAGGTCACCCCTCGCGGGTTCCGCTCCCGGACGTGGATCACGGCGGACGGGACCGCCCGCCGGGCGATGATCGAGAAGAACAGTCCGGCCGGGCCGCCGCCCACGACGAGGATCTTCTCGGGCTTTCCGGACGTCACCGCCCACCTCCTTGCCAGTGCGCGACGTGCCGGGCGACGCGCTGTCCCAACGCCGACGCCGTGCGCAGATCGCTGTCCCGCATGCCTTCCAGTCCCTGGTCCGCATTGGACTGCGCCATGGCGCCGGCGTAGGCGCCGAGCCGGTTCAGCTCGTCGTCCGAGCCGGTGCTGCGGCCGTTGCCGTCCAGCAGGCCGAGCCCGATCCAGACCATTCCGTGCTGCATGGCGAAGAGCCAGAGCTGGGTGAGGGTGTTGAGCTTGTCCCCGGAATGGCCGCTGGAGTTGGTGAAGCCCGCCGCGAGCTTGCCCTTCCAGCCCTGGCCGGTCCAGATCTTCGCGCTGCTTTCCATGAACGTCTTGAAGACCGCCGAGCCGCTGCCCATGTAGGTCGGGGTGCCGAAGACCAGTGCGTCGCAGGGGTCGAGCTGCCGGGGGTCGGCGGCGACTTCCTCCGCGAAGTAGAGCGCGACGTCGACACCCGGCACCGAGGCGGCGCCTTCGCCCACCGCCCTGGCTTGGGCGGCGGTGTGGCCGTAGCCGCTGTCGTAGACGACTCCGATGGAGCCCACTTCCTTCACCTCGTTTTCCGTGGTGCCGCGGTGGCGAACCGGTCGGCCAGCCAGTGTTCGACGTGGACGGCAGCGGCGGCGTACCCCGTGGGCTCGCCGTCGGCGACCGGTTGCCCGAAGTGCTGTCCCCGCACGACGTGGCGGATCTTGTCCCGGGCGGCCAGCGCCGCGAACATCCGGGCGCTGCGACCGGGGAGCGCGGCTTGGTCACCGCTGAACTCCAGGTAGAGCGTCGGCAGCCGTACCCCGGGCGCGCATCGCGCGAAGTCCGCGTTGGAGTGGTTCGCCGACCAGGTCGACAACCACGCGTCGGGCGTGGTCAGCCGGCCGAAACCCACCAGACCGTAGTTGACCAGGTCGGGGCGCCCGCCGAACAACGAGCCGTAGTGCCGGTCGTTCGGGTCGATCGACGGGTCCACGGAGGCGGGGTCGGCGTCGGTGCGGTAGGTGGTGATGATCCTCGGCGCCAGTGCGGCCCGGCGATCGTCGCGGTCTCCGGTGCGAGCGAAGCGGGCGCGGGCCTGCGACGCCTCGGCGGCCAGCTCGACGGCACGGGCGTCGATCCGGGCGACGCGATCCCGCTGGGCCGCGCGGTAGGAGCGGAGGAAGTCGGGGCGGTAGCGGCTGGGTGCCGGTGGCGTCGCGAACCCGTTGCCCGGCGAGTACATGTCGAGCGCGGGATCCACCGACATCGGGTCCGACTCGTCGGTGACGGCGGGGTCGATGCAGTTCAGCAGCACCTTCCCCTGCCCCGGGTGCGGCGCGAGGAAGATCGCGCCGTCCGGCACCGGCATCCGCGCGCCCGCCAGCGCGATCGGCCGGCCGGCCGGTGTCACGTCCAACCGCAGTTCCGGCTCGAGCGAGGCTTGCTCGATGTAGAACGCCGAGAGCGTTCCGCCGCCGGAGTGGCCGAACGTCAGCACCGCGTCGAACCCGGCGTCCCGGAGGAACACGTGTCCGGCCGCCGCGTCCAGCAGCGCCTGCTCGTGGACCAGCGCGACGTCGTTGTTCGGCGAGCGGGTGCCCTGGGTCCACACCGAGACGCCGCCGCGCAGCAGGAGCGGGATCACCGGGTGGTGCGTCACCGATTGACGGGGATGCATGAGGGTGACCACCGTCGTCGCGCCGTCGAGGGTGTGCAGCACGCCCTCGACCTTGGCGCCGTCGAACGTGGTGAGCTGGTGCGTGCTCACGGTGACGCCGGGCGGCGCCGGCTCGGTGTGCACGTCCCGGCCCGCACCGAGCCGGTCCACCGCCGGCGGGCTCATCGGCCTGTCCCGGTGGGCACGACGACCAGCTCCGACTTGTCCCAGCGGCTGACCCGGCCGTCCCGGACGGCGGCGACGGAGCTGTACCAGAGGGCGTTGCGGCGCCCGGTGGCGTCGCGCTCGACCCGGATCGCGCCGGGCGCGGACACTTCGAGGTAGGGACCACGCCGGCGGACCGTCGTGTCCGGGTCCTTGGCCGCGACTTCGGCCAGCGGGCGGAAGTCGTCGACGTCGAGGACGAACAGCGTGGTCATCCGAACGTCACCAGCTCCGGCTCGCCCTCGTAGCGCTCGGCGATCAGCTTCGCCTTCCGCGCGTAGAACTTCTCCAGGGACGGCTCGGGCTCGCCGGCCACCTCCATGAGCGCGTCGACGCTCACGTTCGCGTCGATGTCGTCTTCGGCGGTGATCGCGCGCAGCGGGCGGGTGATCTCCATCAGGTACCCGTTGGGGTCGGTGACGTAGATCGACTCGACGGTCTCGTGCCGCACCTGCAGCTCGCACGGCCAGGCGCTCGCGTCCAGCCGGTGCCGGTACTCCAGGAGGTCCTCCTCGCCGTCCACGTGGATCGCGAGGTGCCGTGCGCGGTGCAGCAGATCGGGGAGGCCGGCGTCGCGGTAGGGCGCCACCCCGAAGTAGTAGAAGAACGCCAGCCGGTCGCCGTTGCCGATGTCGAAGAAGAAGTGGATGAAGTCCGGGTGGTCACCGGGTCCCCAGCCGAGCGCGCAGGTCGCGTGGACGACGGGGAAGCCGAGGACGTCCCGGTAGAAGGTGATGGTGGCCTGCGGATCGAACGTGGGGAACGCCGCGTGGTCGACGCCTCGCACCGTGTGCGCCGGCCGGTCTCGTTCCGGGGATGACATCTCCGTGCTCCTCTCGCGACGAACTCTCTGTGGCACCGAGCGTAAGCCCGAGTTGGCATAGTCGTCAATATTCTGACGCTTCAGTATCGACAAGTGCCGCGGAGTTGACGCAGTACTACTGAGTCGTCAGTATCAAGACGTTCCTGTTAGGACTTTTGCGGAGAAGGCGAGGGGACATGACGACGGACGTCGAGCTCTCTGTCGGCGGGCGGAAGATCGCCGGAAGCCGGGCCGGCGGCAGCGTGGCAGCTGCTCCGTTGGTCGTGGCCTTGCACGGCGGCGGCTACCACCGCGGGTACTTCGACGTGCCCGGCCACTCGCTGCTCGACCGGGGTGCGGCGACCGGGTTCCCGGTGTTCTCGGTGGACCGTCCCGGCTACGGGGGAAGCGACCCGCTGCCCGGTGGTGCGACGAGTTTCGGCGGCCACGCCGAAGCCCTCGACGCCGCGATCGGTGCTTTGTGGACGGAGCACGGCGAGGGACGTCCGGGCGTCGTCCTGTTCGGTCACTCCATCGGCTCGGCCATCGCGGTGCACGTCGCCGCCCGCCGGCCGCGGTGGCCGTTGCTGGGCATCTCGATCCACGGCGTGGGTGACCGGTCGCCCGCGCACATCGTCGACGCGTGGCACACCCTGCCGGCAGGTGGGCCGGTGGAACTGCCGGCCGAACAGCGACGCGCTCTCCTCTACGGTCCGGAAGGAACCGTCGACGCCGACACGGTGGAGGCGGCGAAGGCGTCGGTGGAGGCGGTTCCACTGGCGGAGATGCTCGAAATCGTCGGGGGCTGGCCGGAGGAGGTGGCACGGCTCGCCGCAGCGGTGACCGTTCCGGTGCAGTACACGCTCGCCGAGCACGACGGCCTGTGGGTCGTCGACGAGAGCCGCGTGGCGGCGTTCGCCGGGTACTTCGAGGCCGCCCCGTGGGTGGACGCCCGGCTCCAGGCGGGCGCCGGTCACAACCTCGACCACCACCGGCTCTCCCGTGCGGTGCACCTGCGGCAGCTGGCCTTCGCGGCCGAGTGCGCGACCCGGGTACCCGCGGCCCGCGGCTAGGATGTGCGGCGTGATGGGCGAGGGGTGGACGTGGTGACCGCGGAGGGCACCGGACCACGGGGGCGATCCGGTGGGCGCGCGGAGCCCCGCCGGGGCACGACGCCCCGGCGCAAGCTGCTCATGAGCGAGATCGTCGACCAGGCGATGCGGCTGTTCGCCGAACGCGGCTACGACGGGACCACCCTCCAGGACGTCGCGGACGCGGTCGGGCTGAGCCGCCCCAACCTGTACAACTACGTCAAGAGCAAGGACGAGCTGCTCGTCGCGATGGTCGAGGCGACAGCTCGGAGCGCGGCGAACTCGTTGCGGGAAGTCCGGCAGCGCACCGACCTCGAACCGGCCGAGAAGCTGCGCATGCTGGTGCACACGCTGGTCCTGCGCCGCGCCGAACGGCCGGAGCAGTTCCGCACGCTCGACCGCAGCGACCAGGCACTCCCGGCGGAGATCGCGAAGAAGCACCTCCAGAGCCGGCGGGCCGTTCTCCGCGAGATCACCGCGCTCATCGAGGAAGGAGTCACGGCCGGGTCCTTCCGCCCGGTCGACGCCCGCATCACGGCGCTGTCGATCATCGGCATGTGCAACTGGGTGGCCTGGTGGTTCCACCCGTCCCCGGCGCACCCGGCCGAGCCGGTGGCCGAGCAGATCGCGGACAACGCGGTGAAGATGGTGATGAGGGAGGCCGGGCGCACCCCGGAAGCGCCGACTCCGCTCGGGGCCGTCGCACTGCTCCAGCAAGACCTCGACTACCTCACGCGGCTCCTCAGCGCGGAGGGTGAAGCCGGGGAGTAGCCCCGCGAGGACACGGTCGCGACCTCGTCCGCCCGTCGGCACACGTGTCCGATAGGTCCGGTTTGCCGGTATGATGGCCGGATAGCCGCACTCGGTGAGCAAGGAATCACTTGGTGTACCTCGAGTCGATCTGCGAAGGACGCCTGATGAGCCTGTTCGACGTGTTCAAGGACAAAGCCGCGGAGCTGCTGGGCGGAGCGAGCGAGAAGGTCAGCGAGGTGGTCGGTGTCGACTTGCCGATCGGCGAGGCGGCCGACCAGGTTGCCCAGTCCGCCGCCGAGGTCACGGAAACCGGGCAAGGTGTCGTCGATGCGGTGAGCGCACAAGGGGCGGACGTGCTTGACGCCACTGGCGCTGTCGGTGACGCGATCGATCCCGACGCCCGGGGATGAACCCGGGAGTGGGTGCACGGCGTCGCCCGGATGCGTGCCGCCCGAGTTTCCGTTGTGCTGTCAGGATTTCGGTCCGCGAGGTGGGGTCATCGCCCCGCACGTGATCCCCAGCGCGGTCACGATGAGCATGGTGGGACCCAGTTCGACGAGGGCGTTGCGAAGCAGGTCGGCGAGCATGGCCGTCAGTCCCGTGCCACGGCGGCGCCGTCACCACGTTCCGCCGCGGTGTGCGGGGCGCGGAGGCTGGTCAGGGTGACGGTGGCGAGGACGGCGACGACCACCGCGAGCGAAATCGGCGTGGGCACGGCGGGTACTCCCGGCCAGAATCCGTGTGCCCAGTGCAGCACCAGCTTCACGCCGATGAACGCCAGGATGATCGCCAGGCCGTGGTTGAGGTGGCGCAGCTCGGCCACTACCGAGTGCAGCACGAAGTACCGGGCGCGCCGGCCGGGCAACGCGAACGCGTTGGTCGCGAACACCGCCACCACCACGACCGCCAGTGGGGTGAGCGCGCGCCGGCCGCGGTCGCGGACGAGCAAGCGTGGTCCGCGGTAGTCGTCGGTGACCGGCATCAGCTTGCGCGGCAAGCGGACCGAGCGCATCCGGGAGGTGTCCGGTCCGGAATCGGCGTCGGCCGCCGCGCCGTGCAGGATCTTCACCGCCGAGCCGAAAAGGACCACACCGAAGACGAGGAACGCCCACGTGCCCGCGGCCAGCAGCAGCACGCGCTGCTGCACGGCCGCGGGAACGGCGAAGGCGGTGAGCAGCAGCACGAAGACGAACAGGTTGTCCACCGACAGGGATTTCTCCACGACGAACCCGGTGATGAACTCCAAGGCCGGGCCACCGCCGAAGTCGGCCCACACGCCGGGCCGAGGAGACCGGCTCGGCGGAGCAGGGGGCAACCGGGCCGGCCAGGGCATGTCCGGTGGTACGCACTGCGGCGGCACGGGGGTCGCGCCTGCTTGGGCGCGCCCCCGTGCCGAGTGCATTCGCCAACGTCCTCGGCCGCGTCGACGAACACGGCGACCTCGCCGACACCCGAGCCCTACGCCCCGGCTGATCTGCGAAACCTATTTCGAGAACGGGCTCTGGAGAACAAGGTCGAAGGCAGCTCCCGTGCCTCCGACCCTCCCCGTTCACACCGAGCCCAGCACCTTCCCGGCCCTGGTGGCCACGTGCAGGTTGAACCTGCTGTCGACGTCATTCAGGTCGAGGTCCGTGAGCTCCCGGATCCGGCCCAGCCGGTAGCGCAGGGCGCCCAGGTGGTCGAAGGTCGTCGCACCGTCGGGCGACTTCGGCTTCCGGCGGATGTCCAACGCGACCGAGAAGGCCGTCGTTCGCCGACTCCTCAGGCGGTCCAGCCACCATCGACGGTGAGAGTGCTCCCGGTGGTGTAGGCGGCGGCGTCCGAGGCCAGGTAGACCGCGGCGCCGCCGAGCTCCGGCGGGTTCGCGACCCGGTTCTGCGGGATGTGGGCCAGGATCCGCTCGCCCCACTTGCTCGTCACAAGTCCTTCGGACAGGTCGGTGTGGAAGTAACCCGGGGCGAGCACGTTCACCCGCACGCCGCGAGGCGCCCATTCGACGGCGAGGACGCGGCTGAGCGCCTCGACGCCGCCCTTGCTGGCGGCGTAGGCGGCGATCCGGTCGAAGCCGGTTCGTGCGTGCACCGACGAGATGGTGATGATGGAACCGGAGCCTTGCTCGAGCATGCGACGTCCGGCGGCCCGCGCGCAGTAGTAGGTGCCGGAGAGATTCACGTCGAGTACCTGGGCCCAGTCGCGGTCGGCGCTGTCCTCGCTGCGCCGGAACGACGGGCTGATGCCCGCGGCGGTGACGGCGACGTCGAGCCGGCCGAAGCGTCCGACGATCGCCTCCACACAGCTGTCGGCGAAGGCGGGCTCGGACACCGACCCCGGCAGCACCAACGCCGAACCGAGGTCGGCGGCGAGCCGGTCGAGGTCCTCGCGGGTGCGGGAAGTGACGGCGAGGGTCGCGCCGGCCCCGGCGAGAGCTTCCGCGATGGCCCGGCCGAGGCCCTTGCCGGCGCCGGTGATCCAGGCGACTTTTCCGGTGAGGTCGAACGCGGTCATGAGCGCAGGTTCCGTTTCAGCACCTTGCCGGACGGTGTTCGGGGCAGCGCGTCGAGGAACACCAGGTCGGCGGGGACTTTGAACTTGGCGAGCCGGGCCCGGCAGAACTCGATCAACGCGGTGCGATCGGCCGGGACGCCGGGGCGCAGGACCACGAACGCCTGCGGGACTTCGCCCCACCGCGGGTGTCCCATGCCGACGACGGCGGCCTCGACGACGTCCGGGTGCTCGTAGAGGACGCGTTCGACTTCGGGGGTGGCGATGTTCTCGCCGCCGGAGACGATCATGTCCTTCTTGCGGTCTTCCACGTAGAGGTAGCCGTCCTCGTCGACGCGGCCGATGTCACCGGTGTGGAACCAGCCGTCGCGGAAGGCCTTGGCGGTGGCCTCGTCGTCGTGCCAGTACCCGGTGCTGACCTTGGGGCCGCGGAGAGTGATCTCACCCAGCTCGTTCGGTCCGACGGGCGTGCCGGTCTCGTCGACGATGCGGACTTCGAGGTGGACGACGGGGCGCCCGACGGAGCCGACCTTGGCCAGCATGTGCTCGTAGTCGTTGAACGTGTCGCCCGAGACGGTCTCGGTGAGCCCGTAGGCGTCGGCGAACCACGCGTTCGGAAACGCGGCGAGGATCCGTTCGACCAGCGGGACGGGCATCTTCTCACCGCCACCGATGATGAACCGGATCGAGGACGTGTCCCGCCCGGCCAGGTCCGGCAGCTGCAGGATCGCGTTCATCATCGCCGGGGCCAGCCAGATGTTCGTCGGGCGCTCGCGTTCGATGGTCGCCACGACCTCCTCCGCGTCGAACTTGCGGAGCACGATGAGCGAACCCCCGGCGTGCAGTGTCCCGACGCCGGGCAGATCGAACCCGCCGACGTGGTAAAGCGGCCCGCACACGAGCGTCGTGTCGGCGGCGGTGATGCCGAACTCGACGATGTGCGCCAGGTTCTTCCACGCCAGATTGCCGTGCGTGATCCGCACGCCCTTGGGGCGGGACGTCGTCCCGGAGGTGTACATCAGCCGCTGCAGCTCGTCCGGGGCGACCGGCACGGCAGCGACGGACTTCCCTTCGTTGGCCGCCAGCAGATCGGCGTAGCCCGTCCACCCGTCGGCAGCGCCGTCCAGCAGCAGCCGGTGCTTCAAGGCGGGCAAGGCGAGCTGCTCGACCGCGGGCCGGAACTCCGGCTCGGTCAGCAGCGCCACGGCGCCGGAGTGGTCGATGATGTAGCGCCACTCCTCCGGGGAGAGCCGATAGTTCAGCGGCAGGAACGCGGCACCGACCCGGTTGACCGCGAACGCGGTCTCGAGGAACTCCAGGTGGTTGTAGAGCAGGATGGCGACGACGTCGCCGCGGCCGACACCCAGTCCGGCGAGGCCGGCGGCGACCGCGTCGACCCGGTCGAGCAGCTCGCGGTTGGTGAGCTTGCGCTCGCCCTGCCTGAGCACGATCCGGCCCGGGTCGCGGCCGGTGTTGTGGTCGAGGATCGTCGCGAAGTTCGCCATCAGCGCTCCTGGGTGTGGAAGCTGTGCAGCTCGTCCCCGGCCGGCCCCCAGTGGATCGTGCTGATCATGCCGCCGTCGGCGACCAGGTCGGTGCCGGTGACGTAGCCGGCGTCGGGGCTCGCGAGGAAGGCGACCGCACGGGCGATGTCGTCGGGCTCGCCGATGCGGCCGAGCGGCGTGTTGGCCACGGTGGCCGCGTGGATCGCGCTGTTCGACAGCGTGTCGCGGTTGAGTCCGCTGTGGACGACGCCCGGGCTCACGGAGTTGATCCGGATGCCGTCCTTCGCCAGTTCCGCGGCGAGCTGGCGGGTCAGGGCGAGCACACCGCCTTTCGCGGCGGTGTAGGACGAGAACCCGTAGCCGGTGTGCCCGGCGATCGAGGCGATCTGGACGATGCTTCCGCCACCACCGGCTGCCATCAGCGGGATCACCTGCCGGAGGAGGATGAAGTAGCCGGTGAGGTTGACGTCCAGCACCCGTCGCCACTCCTCGACGCTCGACTCCAGCAGCGTCTTGCGCACGATGATCCCCGCTGCGTTGACGAGCACCTTCGGCGCTCCGAACCGCTGGGCGGCCTCGCGCACCGCGTCGGCGACCTGGGTTTCGTCGGTGACGTCGACGCCGAAGGCGGCCGCGGCGGGCAATTCGGCCGCCGCCTTCTCCGCGGCTTCGCCGTTGGCGTCGAGCAGGGCGAGGGCGAGTCCGGACTCCGAGAGCCGCATGGCGCAGGCGCGGCCGATTCCGGAACCCGCGCCGGTGACGACCGCGCATCCCGCTGTATCCACTGCAGATCTCCTGTTCTCGGGCCTCAGCCCATCGCATAGCCACCGTTGACGTCCACGACCGCGCCGGTCATGTAACTGGCCGCCGGCGAGGCGAGGAAGGCCGCCACCCGGGCGATCTCCTCGGGCCGGGCCAGCCTGCCCAGCGGGTTGTAGTCGCCGGAATACCCCTTGCCGCGGATCATCTCGGTGTCGACGACGCCGGGGGCGACGGCGTTGGCGAGGACTCCGTTGCCGGCTTCGGTCTTGGCGAGCCACTTCACGACCGCGTGCACGGCGCCCTTGCTGGCCACGTAGTGCGGCCCGGCCAGCACGCCCCCGGCCTTGCCCGCCACCGAGCCGATGCAGACCACGCGTGAGTCGTGTCCTCGCAGGAACGGCAGCGCACCACTGATGCACCAAAGTGTTCCCTTGATGTTCACGCCGAGCACGAGGTCCACTTCGGACTCGGGTAGCTCGTCGAGCGCGACGGTCTCGCCGTAGACCGCGGCGCAGGTCACCAGCGCGTCGAGCCGCCGCGGTGGCCCGGCGGCCTCGGCCATCGCGGTGGCGATGGCGTCGCGATCGGTGATGTCGGCCCGCAGGCCGGCCGCGCTGCCACCGAGCTCGGTGATTTCGGCGACAGTGCCGGCCGGGTCGTGCCGGTCCAGCGCCGTGACGTGGGCTCCGGCGAGGGCGAGTTCGACGGCGATCCGGCTGCCGATCCCGCGCGCGGCCCCGGTGACGACCGCGCGCTGCCCGGCCAGGGAGGCCGGGCCGCGCGGGTCGAGAACACCGGGGGTCACGTCGCCTTCTGCTGCTCGTGAGCGGCCAGCTCCTCCATCAGCACGGGCACGCCGAGGGTGCAGGTGTGGATGCCGAGCACACTCGTCAGTTCCAGCACCTCCATGATCTCTTCCTTGGTGGCGCCGTAACCGAGCGCGTTGCGGATGTGCTGGCGCAACCCCGGCTCGTACAAGTGGGTCGTGGACGCGTCGATCGCGGTGTAGATCAGTTCCTTGATCTTCGGTTCCAGAACGCCCTTGCGCCACGGCACGGCCGAGAACTCGCGGTAGGCGTCGAAGAATTCGGGATCGAGGCTCAGCAACCCCTCCCAGAAGGGGTTCCAATAGCCGCGCTCTTTGATGAACGCGTCGCGCAATGCGTTCTGGCGGGCGACATCTGTTCCGTTGTCGGACATCGGATCCTCCTTACTTCACGGCCATCTCGGCGCGGCGCTCGGCGGTCGCGTCGTGATCGATCTTCAGGCCTTCGGGGTCGCCGTGCGGGTCGCCGGTGATGACGACGCCGTAGTCGCGGTAGGCGCCTTCGATCGTCACGTACTCGTCGCGCACGTCGCGGCAGACGCGCTCGGGGCTGCGCTGCAGCGGTGAGCCCCAGCCGCCGCCGCCGTTGGTGAGGTAGCGGAACACCGCGTTCGGCTTGGTGTGCCAGACCGGGGTGCTGGCGAAGTAGAAGTACTCGCCATCGGGGTCGACCGTCCTGGTTCGCGGGTCCAGCATCCCGGCCACCGGCGTCGAGCCGGCGTAGACCTCGGGATCGGTGCCGATGAGGTCCTTTTCCTTCGGCACGTTCTTGTAGTCCGGGTCGAACACCCACGTCGCGCCGAGCGCACCGGCCCGCCCGCCGTAGACGCCCACGCCGCTGGCGGACTTCGTGTGCAGCGGGCTCGACCAGTGCTCCGCCGCGGTCAGGTACAGCGTGTCTTTGAGGACGGCCGCGCCGCCACGGTTCTCCCCGGCGCCGGAGCTGTCGGGCATGTACTCCTTGCGCAGCACGACGGCGGGCACCTCGGACTCGATGGCTTCCGTCGCCGGGTCGAGGTTGTTGGCCTGGTAGACGACGGAGTAGCTGTCGGCGTCTCCGGCCTCGGTCGCGCCCCACGGCCCGTGCTCGCCGCCGCACTGGGCGGTGGTGACCCACGGGGTCCCGTCGGCGAGGACGCCGTTGGCGTTGTGGATGTTCAGCGAGCCGTAGTCGCCACCGACCGCCTTGCGGCCCAGCGCCTTCTCGAGTGCGCGGAACACCGCCAGCAGCACCGGGCCGGTGCTCTCCCAGTACAGGAACACGGCGCCGTCCGGTGGCGTGGCGCTGATGAACGTGCCGGCGGGCAGCACGATGTCGATCGGCCGGTACGCCCCGGAAGTGAACGGCGTGACCGGGTCGACGAGGAACTTCAGCGCGACACCGACCGCGGTCTTGGTGTCGAGGATGCCCGCGTTGATGCTGGTGCGGGCCTGCGGTGAGGTGCCGCTGAAGTCGAGTTCCATCCGGTCGGCGGCCTTGGTGATCTTCAGGCGGATCCGGTACTCGATCGAGTCGTCGACACCGTCGCAGTCGATGCCTTCCTCGGCCTCGTAGACGCCGTCGGGCAGGCCGGCCAGCGCGGTCCGCATCGACTCGGCCGAGACGTCGGTGGCGTAGCGGACGGCGCCGAGGTAGGCGTCGACGCCGTAGCGCTCCACGCTTTCCAGGATCAGCTGCTCGCCGAGCAGGAGGTTCTGGTAGATCGTCTTGATGTCCGGCAGCAGCAGCGCGCAGAAGCGGGCGTTGTCGAAGATCAGGTTGAACGCCGACTTGACCGGCTTGTTGTCGCGGTAGAGCAGCGTCGGCGCGATCACGAGGCCGTTCTCGTAGACATTGCGCTTCGTTCCGCTGAACCCGGCCGGCACGACGCCGCCCATGTCGAGCTGGTGGGCCCGCAGGGTGACGAACGAGATCAGCTTGTCCTCGTGGAAGACGGGGCGGATGAAGCAGACGTCGTTGACGTGGTTGCCCGCGCGGTACGGATCGTTGCAGATCACCACGTCACCCGGGTTGAGGTTCTCCGGGCCGTACTCCTCGATGGTGTTGCGCACGGCTTCGGACATGGTGCCGAGGAACATCGCGAGGCTGTTGCTCACCGACGACATCGGGTAGTTCTGCTCCGGCGGGCCGGAGATCGTGGCCGCGAAGTCGTACCAGTCGCGCAGGATGAGCGAGAACGCGTTGTTCAGCAGGCCCGTGCACATGTGCTGCACGATGTACCGCATCCGGCTCGCCAGCACCGACGCGGTGAACCGGTCGGAGCCGTAGAGCTCGGCGAACTGGGCGTCGTCGAGGTCCTTGAGAGAAGTCATGGTTCACGCCTTCCGGATGCGCAGCTCGCCGTGGGCCCCGACGGTCGCGACCTGACCGGGGACGAGGAACGTGGTGGACAGCGGTTCGCGGATCACCGCGGGGCCGGGGACCCGGTCACCGGCCCGCAGGTCGCTGCGCTGGTACTCACCGGCGTCGAGGACCTCGTCGGTGAGGTAGCGGATCGGCAGGGTGCGGGTCGGCTCGGCGGACTCGCCGGCCGGGCGCTCGGGCAGCGTCGGGTACTCGACCTTGTCGGCCTGCACGACCGCCTGGACGCGGTAGGTGACCCCCTGCACGGGGAGCGCCTCGAAGCGGTTGCCGGAGCGTTCCGCGTAGGCGTCGTGGAAGTTGGCGACCATCGTCGCGATCGCGTCGGCGTCGATCTCGCCGTCGGGCACGCCGACGAACGGCGTCTCCCAGGTCTGGCCGGCGAGGCGGCCGTCGAAGCTGCGGACGAAGGTGACGTTGCCGCGGTCCTTCTCCTGCAGCCTTTCGCGGAGCCGCTCCTCCATCGAGTGGTAGACCTTGTCGACCTGTTCGGCCGCCTCGGCGGTGAGCAGTGTGTAGGCGCTGCGGCTGTCGGCGTAGACCAGGTCCGAGCTGACCAGGCCGAGGGCGGAGAACAGACCGGGGTGCGGGGGCACGATGACCTCGGCCGCGTGCACCAGGTCGAGCACCGCGGGCAGCAGCATCGGTCCGGCCGCGCCGAACGCGACGAGGCTGTAGTCGCGCGGGTCGACGCCGTGCTGGATGGCGATGTTGACGACACCCTCGGCGATGTTGTTGATACCGATGTTGAACGCGTAGCTGACCCGCTGGTCGAACGACAACTTGGAGTCCAGCGCGTCGAAGGCCTGCCGGGACAGGTCCGGGTTCAGCTTCATCCGGCCACCGGCGAAGCCGTCCGGGTCGATGATGCCCATCAGCAGGCAGGTGTCGGTGGTCGTGGGCTGGGTCCCGCCGAGTCCGTAGCAGGCCGGGCCGGGGTCGGCACCGGCGCTGCCCGGGCCCACTTTCAGCTCGCCCGCCGCGTTGATCGTGACGAGACTGCCGCCGCCGGCGCCGATGCTCGAGATCTCGTTCGACAACGCGTTCACGATCAGGTCGTGCTCGAGCTCGAACGTCGTGTTCACGAACGGCCGGCCCTCGGTGACCATGCTGATGTCGCAGGAGGTTCCGCCGACGTCGGCGCACAGCAGGTTGCCCGCGCCGATCAGGCTGCCGAAGTGGGCGCTGGACACGGTGCCGGCCGCGGGGCCGGCGAAGACGATGCGGAAGGGGTGTTCCATCGCGACGTCGGAGCGCACCAGCTGCGCGGCGCAGTCGGCGAAGTTGAGGTCGCCGGTGAAGCCCAGATCCTGCAGACCGGAGTCGAGCCGGCGGGTGTACTCGTCGTAGGTCAGCCGCATGAACACGTCGACCACGGTGGTCGATGCGCGGGCGAACTCCTTGGCCAGCGGGGAAACTTCGCTGGAGATGGAGACCGGGATGTCGCCCAGCACTTCGTGCACGAGCTGGCGCAGGCGTTCTTCGTGGTGGTTGTTGACATAGGCGTTGATCAAGCAGATCGCGACGCCTTCGACGTTGCAGCCGCGCAGGATCCGCAGCTCCTCGCGAGCGTGGTCTTCGTCGAGCTGGATCAGGATGCCGCCGTCGGCGGTGAGGCGCTCCCGGATCCCGCGACGCAGATAACGCGGCACCAGAGGTTGGTTCGCGTCGCCGTAGGAGCGGCGCCACGACGGGTTCATCAGGCCGTCCACCGGTCGCCACGTGCGGCCGATGTCGAGGATGTCCCGGTGTCCCAACGTGGTCAGGAACGCGATCTTCGGCAGCCGGCGCGTGATGATCGCGTTCAAGCCGTGCGTGCTCGCGTGGTTGAAGACCGCGGAATCCGCGACCCCGATTTCCTCGGCGCCGCGCAGCACACCGCGTTCGGTCGTGCGCACGTCCGTGGACACCTTGATCGTGCGGATCTCTCCGTCCGCGATCGCCACCACGTCCGTGAACGTGCCTCCGACGTCTACTCCGATCATGAAACTACCCGCCTTTCGCAAGTGGTGGTCAGTAGACGTCGAGGCCGTCTGAGGTCAGCACGATCGGGCCGAGCAGCGGCCCGCGTTCACGGCTCACCGATTCGAGCGTCTTCTGGTGCTTGACGACGGTGAACCAGCCGCCTTCGGTCAGCACGGGGTAGCGGCGGAAGTCGGCCGCTGAAGAACCCGGGAAATCGCGTTCGAGGTCGACACCCAGCGCCGCCAGCTCGTCCGCCGTGACTTCCTCCCGGGTGACCGCGAGTCCCTCCGGGACGGGTGTTTCGACTGCATCCATGGCCATCACTCCGGTGTGTTGTGCCGCTGCCGAGTTTCGTGTACCAATCGGTCTAAGAAACCGTGATGGTGAGCACTGTAGGTCTCCGGCTGCGGCCTGACAAGCCCGGACCGGGTGAGAAAAGGAGCTGCGGCGATGACGGCACCGGTACAGCTGGAGATCGCGGACCGCGTGGCGACCGTCCGCCTGGACGCGCCACCGCTGAACGCGTTCGACACTGCGATGCAGCGCGCGCTGGCCGATGCGGCCGCCACGCTCGAGGCCGATCCCGGAGTCCACGCAGTGGTGCTCTACGGCGGTCCACGGTGCTTCGCCGCGGGCGCGGACATCAAGCAGCTCGCGGCATTCGGCTTCGAGGACATCACCGGCTGGAACCGGGGGTTGCAGCGGACGTTCACGCGGTTCGCCGACCTGCCGGTGCCGGTCGTCGCGGCCGTCACCGGCTACGCGCTGGGCGGCGGGCTGGAACTCGCCCTCACCGCCGACTTCCGGATCGCCGCCGAAGACGCCGTCCTCGGGCTGCCCGAGGTCCTGCTGGGGATCATTCCCGGCTCCGGCGGGACGCAACGCCTGACCCGGCTGGTCGGGCGAGGCAAGGCGAAGGAACTGATGATGACCGGGCGGCGGGTGCCCGCGCGAGAAGCCTTGGACCTGGGCATCGTGGACCGGCTCGCGGAGGACCCCTACGAGGCCGCGCTCCGCTTCGCCCGAGAGCTCGCAACCGGGCCGCGATTCGCGATCCAGGCGATCAAGGAGGCGGTCGACCAGGGGATCGACCTGCCCATCGCGGGCGGGCTGGCGCTGGAGCGCTCGTTGATCGCCGGTCTGTTCGCGACGACCGACCGGGACACGGGCATGGCATCGTTCCTGCAGCACGGACCGGGCAAGGCGAGGTTCGGTGATCCCGCCTAAAGTGAACAACCTGTCACCGACGGAGGGGAACGATGCCGAGACCACCGGGGCACGGGCCCGGCTACGAGATCAAGCGCCAGGAGATCATCGACCAGGCCGCCGCACTGTTCGCCGAACACGGCTACGCCGCCACTGGCATCGCGGAGCTGGGGCAGGTCGCCGGCCTCGCCAAGGGCGCGCTGTACTACTACATCGGCTCGAAGGAGAACCTGCTCGTCGAGATCCAGGACCGGGTCCTGGGGCCGCTGCTGACCGCGGCCCGGCAGATCGCCGCGCTCGACGAGGACCCGGTGCTGCGCCTGCGGCTGCTGTCGGAGACGTTGCTCGGGAACATCCTCGCCCGGCTCGACCACATCTGGGTCTACGAGCACGACTACCGGCACCTGCGCGGCGCCAACCGGGCCCGCCTGCTGCGGCAGCGCCGGGAGTTCGAGAAGATCGTGCTGGATCTGCTGGCCGAGGCGATGGAGGCCGGCGCGTTCCGCCGCCTCGACCCCCGGCTGGCCATGTTGCAGTTCCTCAACCTGCACAACCACACCTACCAGTGGGCGCATCGTGGCGGCCAGTGGGACGCGGAGTTCCTGTCGCGCGAGTACTGCGCGACGCTCTTCTCGGGGTTCTGCACCAGCGGCTACGACGTGGCCGGGCTGGAGAAACGGCTCGCGGACTACCGCGACCGCTCCTCCGCCTGAGGCCACGCCCGCTCAGGCGCCGGCAGCCTCCCGCACCGCCGCGGCGATCGCGTCCTTCGAAGGCAGCCACACGCGCTCCAGCGACGGGCTGTACGGCGCCGGGGTCCGCTCCGCGCCCAGCCGGATGACCGGGGCGTCCAGCGTCCAGAACCCCTCACGGGCGGCCACCGCGGCCAGTTCCGCGCCGACGCCGAACTCGCCCACCGCCTGGTGCGCGACGACCAGCCGCCCGGTCTTGGCGAGCGATCGCAGCACCGTCTCGGTGTCCAGCGGCGCGATCGTCCGCAGGTCGATGAGCTCGACGCTGATGCCGTCGGCGGCCAGCTCCTCGGCGACGTCGGCGCAGTCGTGCACCAGCTTCGAGTACGAGACCAGCGTGACATCGGTGCCGGCCCGGCGGATCGCGGCCTTGCCCAGCGGGATCAGGTGCGACGCCGGCGGCTGCGGGCCCTTGCGCCCGTACATCAGGCGGTTCTCGATGAACACGACCGGGTTGGGGTCGCGGATCGCGGCACGCAGCAGCCCGTAGGTGTCCGCCGGCGTCGAGGGCATCACGACGGTCAGGCCGGGGATGTGCGCGAGCAGGGCCTCGAGGCTCTGCGAGTGCTGGCTGCCCGAGGACTTCCCGGCACCGAACTGGGTACGGACCACCATCGGCAGACTGACCGCGCCGCCGGTCATGAACCGCAGCTTGGCCGCCTGGTTCATCAGCTGGTCGAGACAGACGCCGATGAAGTCGAAGTACATGACCTCCACGACCGGGCGCAGCCCCGCCATGGCCGCGCCGACGGCCGCGCCGATGATCGCGCTTTCCGAAATCGGCGTGTCGCGGACCCGGCCCGGGAACTTCCCGGCCAGGCCCCTGGTCAGGCCGAACACGTTGCCACCGGCGCCGACGTCGATCCCGGCCAGGAACACCGAGCCGTCGGTCTCCAGCTCGTGCTCGAGTGCGTTGTGGACCGCATCCATCGTCCGGAAGACCTCGCCGGTCGCTTCGGCCGGCTCGGGTACCGGTTCGCGCGGGACACCCACGAAGTGGTGCAGCGTCTCCTCGGCGGGCTGGGCGGCGGCGCGGGCCTTCTCCACGGCGGCGTCGATCTCGGCGTCGACGGCCGCGTCGACCACCGCGGGGTCCTCGCCCAGCTCGCGCAGCCGGGCGGCCAGCCGGACCAGCGGATCGCGTTCCTTCCACTCGGCCAGTTCGCCGGGGTCCCGGTACTTCAGCGGGTCGCCCTCGTAGTGACCGTGCCACCGGTAGGTCTCGGCCTCGACCATCACCGGACCGCCTCCCGCTCGCAGGTCACCGGCAAGGCGCCGGACGAGGTCGGCCACGGCGACGACGTCGTTGCCGTCGACCTGGTGGAAATCCATCGCGTAGCCGGGCGCGCGGTCGGCGAGCGAAGCCCGCGTCTGGGTCGCGATCGGGGAGAACTCGGCGTACTTGTTGTTCTCGCAGAAGAAGATCACCGGCAGCTGCCACACCGAGGCCAGGTTGGCGGCCTCGTGGAACATGCCCTGGGCCACGGCGCCGTCGCCGAAGAACGCCAGGGCGACGCCGCCGTCACCGCGCAACTGGGCGGCGGTCGCGGCACCGACCGCGATCGGCACGCCGGCCGCGACGATGCCGTTGGCGCCGAACACCCCGCGACGCGGATCGGCGATGTGCATCGACCCGCCACGCCCGCGGCACGTGCCGGTCTCCTTGCCCATGAGCTCCGCGAACATACCCTCGACGTCGATCCCCTTGGCGATGCAGTGCCCGTGCCCGCGATGGGTCGAGGTGATCACGTCACGGTCGTCCAGCGGCCAGCAGGCGCCGACCGCCGACGCCTCCTGCCCGATCGACAGGTGCAGGAAGCCGGGGATCTCGTTGTTCCGGTACAGCCGGGACGCGCGGTCCTCGAACTGCCGGATCAGCCGCATCCGCCGGTACATCCCGACCAGTGTGTCCGGCTCACCGTCGAAAGCCGTTGCCAGGTCGTTCACCCGGGTGGAAGTCATCGCGCTCCTGCCCTTGCCGTCCATCGATTTCCGCCCGGCCTCTTGACATCGCGCCGGGAACGACGATTCTTGTACCGATTGGTCGAAAAAACAACTCGCGGTCGGAGGTGATCGGCGTGCAGGCGTTGCGCTGGCACGCGAAAGGCAAGCTGTGCCTGGACGATGTGGGTGCTCCGGCAGCACCGGAGCCAGGGCAGGCGGTCATCGCCGTGTCGTTCTGCGGGATCTGCGGCACGGACCTGCACGAGTTCGTCCACGGACCCAACCTCATCCGGACCGGCGCCCATCCCCTCACCGGTGTGAAGCCGCCGATCACCCTCGGGCACGAGATGAGCGGCACCGTCGTCGCGCTCGGCTCTCCCGTGCCCGGGGTCGAAGTCGGCACCCGCGTCGCGGTCGACCCCTGCCTTCGCTGCGGCGTCTGCCGCTGGTGCCTGCACGGCGAGTACCACATCTGCGCGAAGGGCGGCTCGGTCGGCCTGGCCTCCGACGGCGGCTTCGCCTCGCACGCCACCGTCCCCATCGAGAGCCTCGTCCCGATCCCCGACGGCGTCTCCGACCAGCTCGCCGCGCTCGCCGAGCCGCTGGCCGTCGGCCTGCACGCCATCCGGCGAGCGACCGTCCAGCCCGGCGACAACGTGCTGCTGCTCGGCGCCGGCCCCATTGGCGTCGCCGCGCTGCTGGCCGCGAAGCTCGCCGGCGCCGCTGGGATCTACGTCAGCGAGCCGGTCCCCGCACGCGCCCGCACCGCCGCCGAGCTGGGCGCCACCGAGGTCTACGACCCGGCCACCACCGATGTGCGGCGCGAGGTGTTCCTGCGCACCGGCCGGGTCGGCCCCGACGTCGTGGTCGAAGCCACCGGCCGCCCGGAACTGGTCCAGCTGGCGGTGACGACCGTCCGCCGCGGCGGACGAGCCGTGCTCTGCGGGATCAGCGGCGCCGAGACGGCCCTGCCGATCACCCAGATCGTCCCGTTCGAACGCACCATCCTCGGCTCGCTCGGCTACAACCATGACATCCCCCGCGTCCTGGACCTCATGGCCACCGGACGGCTCGATGCCACCCCGTTGCTCACCGGGGTGCGCCCCCTCTCCGCGGGCGCGGACGCCTTCGCCGAGCTGGCCGCCGGCCGCGGCAACCACCTCAAGATCCTCCTCGAACCCGAACGGTCCTGATGCCGCCGAACACGACCGACCCCACGCAGCCTCCCAGGGCCGCACGACACCGCATGGAGGACTGATGGACTTCGACCTGCCTGAAGAAACGCTCGCACTGAAGCAGCTCTGCCGGGACTTCGCAGCCAAGGAGATCGCCCCCTTCGCCGCCGGCTGGTCCGAACGCTGCGAGTTCCCGACCGGCGTTTTCCGCCGGCTCGGCGGACTCGGGCTGATGGGCATGCTGGTGGACGAGAAGTACGGCGGTGCGGACGCCGGGTTCGTCTCCTACGTCGCCGCCATGGAGGAGTTCGGCGCGGCCGACCAGTCGGTGGCCTCCGCCTGGAACGCGCACTCGACCATCGCCGCTCTCCCGCTCGCCACGTTCGGCACCCACGAGCAGAAGGAACGCTGGCTGCGCCCGCTCGCCGAGGGCGAGGCACTCGGCGCGTTCGGCCTGACCGAACCGACCGCGGGCTCCGACGCCGCGGGGATCCGGACCCGGGCCCGACGGGCCGACGGCGGCTGGGTGCTGGACGGCACCAAGATGTTCATCAGCAACGCCGGCACCGAGATGAGCCTCGGCGTGACCGTCCTGGCTGTCACCGGCGAGAACTCGAATGGCTCGAAGCGCTTCGGCACCTTCTTCGTCCCCGACGGCACCGACGGCTACGCAAAGGGCCGGCAGCTGAAAAAACTGGGCTGGCACGCGCTCGACACCCGCGAACTGGTCTTCACCAACTGCTGGATCAGCGACGACCACATGATCGGCGAAGAAGGCAACGGACTCCGCCAGTTCCTCGAAGTCCTCGACGGTGGCCGGATCAGCGTCGCCGCCCTGTCGCTCTCCCTCGCCCAGAAGGCCCTCGACCTCGCCGTCCGCCACGCCGGTGAACGCGAGCAGTTCGGCCGGCCGCTGCACAGCTTCCAAGCCGTGGGCCACAAACTCGCCGACATGGCGACCGAAATCGCCGCGGCCCGCTGGCTGGTCTACAACGCCGCCTGGCTCGCCGACCAGGGCCGCCCCTTCGGCACCGCAGCAGCGATGGCGAAGCTGTACGCGTCCGAAGTCGCGAACCGCGCGGCCAGCGAAAGCGTCCAAATCCACGGCGGCTACGGCTTCATCCGCGAATCCACCATCTCCCGCTTCTACGCCGACGCCAAGATCCTGGAAATCGGCGAAGGCACCAGCGAAGTCCAGCGCAACGTCATCGCCCGCGCACTCACCCGCAGCACAAGCTGAGCCGCGGAGCCCACAACCGAGTACAGGCCGGGCGGCGACGAACCCGAGCGACGTCGCCCGGTCTGTTTCACGCCAGTCATGCTTGCGACGCGCGAACGGCGGACCACTAACCCATCGACCATCGCGCCCGATTTCCCCAGATGGCCTATGAGGATAGTTCCACGATCGCGATGATCGGGGTGCCCCTTCCCGGCGAGCAGCGCCGGCAACCGTCCTTTCCCGCCCGAGCATTTGGGCGGGAACGAGATCGTTGACGCAGTCGACCGGCAGGCCGATTCCAGCCGCCGGGGAGCAACGTCAGCGTCAGGGCGAGCTGGAGCGTGTGTTCGGTGTGGCCGCTGAGCTGGGCAAGGCCGGCGAGGGCGGGACGGTCGAGTTCGAGTGGGCGGGCAGAGACCTGGTCACGCTGACGAGGAGCCCATCACGACCTCCCACGCATCGACGAGGTCGTAGGTGCCCTCGACAACCAGCGTGCCGGTCAGCTTGGGGCACTCAGGGCCACGGTGGTCTGCGTGGTGCCTCCGAGGGGACGCGGTGGCGCGGATCGCACTTCCCCTGCGGCCGCGCCACCGCGGTGCTGACACTACCAGATCATCGAACACACGTTCTACTGATGCTTGGCATTGCAGGCGGCCCAGGAGTCGCACTCGACTGTCAGAGCGCCAGCCTGACCGGCATGACATCCCCATTTCGGGGATGCATCCCAGACACACTGACAAAGCGCCCGCTTACAATGGGGTCGATCGAGGCTGGCGTCGTGCCCGCCACTCGGGCGGTGCGATCTGGGAGGATCGGCGGATGACGATGTCGCTGTCGGCGGAACTGTGGCCGGATGTGCAGCCCGAGACCGCTCGGCGGCTGATGCTCGCCGGGGTGGAAGCCTTCGCCAAGCGTGGCTACCACGCCACCACCACGCGGGACATCGCCGGCGCCGCCGGGATGAGCCCTGCCGCGCTCTACGTGCACTTTCCCTCGAAGGCCGCGCTGCTCTTCGCCATCAGCCGGTACGGGCACGAGCAGACCCTCGCCCTCGTCGAGAACGTCGTCGCGAAGGAGTCCGATCCCGTCGAGCGGATCCGGCTGATCGTCGAGGACTTCGTCGCCTGGCACGCGCGGCGCCACACCGTCGCCCGGGTCGTGCAGTACGAGCTGCAGGCGCTGCCCGAGCAGGAGTTCGAAGTGGTCGCCGAGCTGCGCCGGCGCATCGAGCGCATCGTCCGCGACGTCATCGCGGACGGCGTCGAGGCCGGCGTGTTCACCGTGTCCGACGCCCATATTTCGGCCCGCGCCGTGCTCTCCCTGGGCGTCGACGTCGCCCGCTGGTACAGCGAGCGGGCCCGGCAGACGCCGACCACGCTCGGCAAGGAGTACGGCGGGCTCGTGCTGCGGATGCTCGGCGCGGCTCGACCTGAGACGCCGGTCACAGACTGAGCGGTCGTTCAGCCGGCCGCCGCGATGTAGCGGTGGGCCAGCCGCGCGAACGCTTCCTTCAACTCCGCCGGTCCGACCACCTCGATGTCCGCGTCGAACCGGCCGATCGACGCCGCCAAGCCGGCCCACGACCAGGCCCCCAGCACCAGCCGGCAGCGATCCGGCCCCAGCTCCGCCACCACGCCGTCGCCGGCGTACGTCGACACCACCCGCGCCGGCAGGTCCAGGATCACCTCGCCTCGGCACGGCCACTCGCCGCCGTCCTTGCCCGAGAACCGGTCCGCCACGAACGCCGCCACGTCTCCTCCGGGCAGGTCGCGCAGCTCGAAGCGAGGTCCGGTCGGGACCCGCGGCGTCACCCGGTCGACGCGGAACGTGCGCCAGTCCGCGCGGTCGAGGTCCCACGCCACCAGGTACCAGCGCCCGCTTCTCGTCACCAGGTGGTGCGGCTCGGCTCGGCGCGGCGCGTCCGAGGACGCGTAGTCGAACCGCAGCACCTCACGCGCGTGGACCGCCGCGCTCAGCGTCGCCAGCACCGACGGGTCCACCGGCGGCCCCGCGGAAACCGCCGTGACGTGCAGCGCGTCGACGCGGTGGCGCAGCCGGGCCGGCATCACCTGCCGGACCGTGGTCAGGGCCCGCGCCGCCGCTTCCTCGATCCCGCCGCCGGTGACCGTCCGCAGCGCCACCGCGAGGGCGACCGCCTGCTCGTCGTCGAACAGCAGCGGCGGCAGGTCCGCGCCCGCGCCGAGCCGGTAGCCGCCGTCGGGGCCCTTGGCCGTCACGATCGGGTAGCCGAGCTCGCGCAGGCGGTCGACGTCGCGGCGGACCGTGCGCGCGCTCACCTCCAGGCGCTCGGCCAGGAGCGTCCCCGGCCAGTCGCGGCGGGCCTGGAGCAGCGACAGCAGGGCGAGCAGGCGCGCGGAAGTTTTCGGCATACCCCGATTTTGCCCGCAGTAGCGGACACACCCTGTCCGCTACCCCTGACACGGTGGTCCCATGACCCACGAAACCGAACGCGCCGACCTCATCGCCGAGCTGGCGACCGCGCGAGCCGCCCTCATCACCGCCACGAACGGCCTCACCGACGAGCAGGCCGGCGCGCGGCCGACCGTCAGCGCGCTGTGCCTCGGCGGGCTCGTCAAGCACGTCGCGTCCATGGAGGAGAACTGGCTGCGCTTCGTCGTCGACGGCCCGTCGGCCATGCGCTACGACCTGCCCGACGGCGTGACCTGGGCGGACATGGCGGCCGGGACCGCCCGCGAATACCCGCAATGGGCGATCGACCACCAGAACGAGTTCGCCATGCAGCCCGGCGACACCCTGGCCGGCGTCCTCGCGCGCTACGAAGACGTCGCGAAGCGCAGCGAGGACGTCATCCGCACGGTGCCCGAACTCTCCGCGACGCACCCGCTGCCGGAAGCACCGTGGAACCGGCCGGGCACGGTGTGGACCGCGCGGCGGGCCGTGCTGCACGTCATCGCCGAGACCGCCCAGCACGCCGGCCACGCGGACATCCTCCGCGAGACGCTCGACGGCCAGAAGTCGACGTGACGGTGCTGGACGCCCGGTCGCTCAACCGCGCGACGCTCGCCCGGCAACTGCTGCTCGACCGCGCCGCGCTGCCGGTGCACGCCGCCGTCGCGCACCTCGGCGGCCTGCAGGCGCAGGAGCCGCAGGAACCCTTCACCGGGCTGTGGTCCCGGCTGCGCGCGTTCGACCCGGCGGCGCTGTCGGACTTGCTCGCCGAGCGGCGCGTGGTGCGCACGCACCTGATGCGCCGGACCGTCCACCTGCTCACCGCCGAGGACGTCCTGGCGTGGCGGGCGCGCTTCGACGCCATGCTGCGCCAGCGCGTCCTCGGCACCTACCGCCGCGAGCTCGACGGGGTGGACCTCGACGAGCTCGCGGCGGCGGGCCGGGCCGTCCTGGCCGACGGCGAGCCCCGCTCGATGGCCGAGCTGGCCAGGGCGGTCGCGGACCGGTGGCCTTCCGCCGGGCCGCGGCCCCTCGGCGAAATGCTCGTCGCGGCCCTGATCCCGGTGGCGCAGCTGCCGCCCCGGGGACTGTGGCGCGCCCGGGCGGGCGTGCGGAACCTGCCGCTCGCGTCGTGGCTGGGCCGCGAGGTCGACCCGCTCCACCCGGACGACGAAGTCGGGCGGGCACTGGTGAAGCGCTACCTGGCCGCGTTCGGTCCGGCGGCGACGGCGGACCTGCGCGCGTGGTGCGGCCTGGCCGGGCTGCCGGCCGCGGTGAAAGCGGTGCGCGAGGACCTGGTGGCCTTCCGCGACGAGCGGGGCCGGGAGCTGCTCGACCTGCCGGACGCGCCCCGCCCCGGCCCGGACACGCCGGCCCCGGTGCGGTTCCTGCCGGCGTTCGACAACGCGATCCTCGGCTACGACGACCGGACCCGCATCATCGACGACGCCCACCGCGGCCTCTCGGTCGCGGGCGAACGGGTGGTGCTGGTGGACGGCCGGGTTTCGGCGACCTGGACGGTGGCGGCCGAAACGGTGGTGGTGCGGCCGTTGCGGCGGTTGACCAAGCCCGAACGCCGCGAGGTCGCCGAGGAGGGAAGCGCGTTGGCGGCCTTCCTGAGCGACGGGGAAAGCGACCGGGCGCGGGTGGCGGCGGGCTGAAGGGCGCCTTCCTCGCATCCGAGGAGCGGAAGGGCCTCTTCAGCGCCTCACGCGCACGAAGGGGCCCTTCAGCCCACCGCCCGGGCGAAGCGCTCGGCCACCGCCCGCAGCCGCTCCACCAGGCCCGGCGGCGCCTCCTCCACCACGAAGTCGTACCCCCACTGCGCCAGGTAGTACGGCACCGTGTCCAGGGTGTTCGCCCCGGTCCGGACCCGGCAGCTGTGCTCGTCGATCGGCTCCACCGCGCCGACCGTCGGCGGGATGCGCTCGGACAGCACCGCCGCCGGGGCGGCCACCCGCAGCACGAACTGGTGCGGGTACGGCGCCGACGAAATCTGGCGCGACACGTACGCCGCCAGGTCCTCGGCCGGGGGTTCGCGCGGCGCGAAGCGGAAGCTCGGCGCCGGGACGCCCGTGATGCGGTCCACGCGGAACGTGCGCCAGCCGTCGCGGTCGAGGTCGAACGCCACCAGGTACCAGCGCCGTCCGGTGTGGACCAGGCGCAGCGGCTCGACCGACCGTTCCGTCTCGGTGCCCGCGCGGTCGCCGTAGCCGAAGCGCAGGCGCTCGTGGTCGCGGCAGGCCGCCGCGATCACCGTCAGCACCGAAGCGTCGACCGTCGGGCCGCCACCCGGGAGGGACATCGTCGCCGCCTGCAGCGCGCTCACCCGCGGCCGCAACCGCGCCGGCAGCACCTGCTCCAGCTTCGCCAGCGCGCGCACCGACGTCTCCTCGATGCCGCTGACCGTGCCGCTCGCCGCCGTGCGCAGGCCGACCGCGACGGCGACCGCCTCGTCGTCGTCCAGCAGCAGCGGCGGGAGCGCGGCACCCGCGCCGAGCCGGTAGCCGCCGGCGACGCCGGGTGTCGCGTGCACCGGGTAGCCGAGGGACCGCAGCCGCTCGACGTCCCGGCGGATCGTGCGGACGTCGACCTCGAGCCGCGACGCGAGGTCCGCGCCCGGCCAGTCGCGCCGGGCCTGCAGCAGGGAAAGCAGCCTGAGCAGGCGTTCCGATGTGCCGTACATGGAACGCAGTGTGTCAGACATCGCGGACAGCTTCGGTCCGCGATCTGCCGGATGGTGCAGTCGGATGGTCAAACACTTGCCACGGACGGCGTCGGGCGGAAAGAGTGACGCATGCCGATCGACCCTGGCGCCCTGCTCGCCGTCGCCCGTGAAGAAGCCGAGCTGGGCAAGGCCGAGGGCGGCGTGCCGATCGGGGCCGCGCTGTTCGACACCGCGGGCACCCTGCTGGGCCGCGGGCACAACCGGCGCGTGCAGGACGACGACCCCTCGATGCACGCCGAGACCTCGGCGTTCCGCAACGCCGGGCGCCGCCCGCACTACCGCGACACGATCATGGTCACGACGCTCTCGCCGTGCTGGTACTGCTCCGGGCTCGTCCGTCAGTTCGGGATCGGGCGGGTCGTCATCGGCGAGGCCACGACGTTCCACGGCGGGCACGACTGGCTGGCCGGGCTCGGCGTGGAGATCACCCTGCTCGACGACCCCGCCTGCACCGCGCTGATGACGGAGTTCATCGCCGCGCGCCCGGACCTGTGGTACGAGGACATCGGGGTCGAAAAGTCCGAATAGGACAGTGCGTTACGAGGAGCCGGTATGCCGTCAACCGTTCCGCTCGTGGACCTCTCACCGTGGTTCGCGGGCACGTCCGAGGGCCGCGCCGAAGTGGCCGCCCGGATCGACAGCGCGCTGTGCGAGTCCGGGTTCCTGCTGGTCACCGGGCACGGCGTCCCGGACGACCTGCGCCGCCGCACGCGTGAGCTGGCGCGGGAGTTCTTCGCGCTGCCCGAGGACGTCAAGCAGCGCTACGCCGTCACCGTCGGCGGCCGCGGCTGGCTGCCGCCCGGCGTCGAGGCCAACGGCTACGCCGAGGGAACCGAGACGCCGCCGGACCTCAAGGAGTCGTACTCCGCGGGCGCGGACTTCGGCGTGGGCGTCGCCGAGATCGACGGGTTCTGGTTCCAGCCCAACGTGTGGCCGGACGAGGTGCCGGGGCTCGCCGAGACGGCCACGGAGTACATGCGCCGGATGCGGGCGCTGTCGGACCACCTGCTGGAGATCTTCGCCGCGGCGCTCGGCCTGGCCGAGAGCCACTTCACCCGCCACACCGCGCACCCGACGTACACGTTCAACATCAACTGGTACCCGCCGATGACCCACGTCGGCGCGCCGGAGCCGGAGCAGTTCCGGATCGGGCCGCACACCGACTTCGGCACGGTGACCGTGCTCGACCGCCAGGCCGGCGTCGGCGGGCTCCAGGTCTACACCGCCGGCGGCGAGTGGGAGGACGCGCCGTTCCACCCCGACGCGTTCACCGTGAACATCGGTGACCTGATGGCCCGCTGGACGGGCGACCGCTGGCGGTCGACGCGCCACCGCGTCCTGCCGCCGGCGGCGTCGGCGCCCGAGGAGGACCTGGTGTCGCTGATCTTCTTCTACGAGACCGACCACGACGCGCGGATCACGTCGCTGGCACCCCCGCTGGGCAAGACGACCTACCCGGAAGTGATCGCGGCCGACTACCTGCGGGAGAAGCTCAACGCCATCACGATGACCTAGGGTTCCGCGCAGATCGTGCGGTTGCGGCCCGCGGCCTTCGCCTGCAGCACCGCCGCTTCCGCGGCCAGCAGGGCGTCCGAGAGCAGCCCGTCGGCGCAGCCCGCGACGCCGATCGACACCGTCACGCCGACGAACTGCGGCCCGTCGCCGGAGGCCTTCAACGCCACCAGCGTCGACGCGATCCGCAGGCGGATCCGCTCGGCGATCGCCATGGCGTCGAAGCGGCCCGTGCCGGGCAGCAGCACCGCGAACTCCTCGCCGCCGGAGCGGCCCACGAGATCGGCGGCCCGGACCTCGTCGCGCAGGGTGTCGGCGACCGCGCGCAGGACCGCGTCGCCGATGCGGGCGCCGTAGCGGTCGTTGAGCTGGCGGAAGTGGTCGAGGTCGAGCAGCAGCACGGCCTGGCCGGGGCCGTGGCGGCCGAGCCGGTCCAGCTCGGCTTCGGCGGCGCCGCGCCACGACGCGGCCGTCAGCACGCCGGTGCCGGGATCGAGGGTGACGTGGTCGCGTCGGCCGCGGCCCAGCCCGCCACGGTGCAGCACGACGGTGGCGCCGGCCAGCAGCGGGACCAGCAGCGGCGCGGCCGCGACGGCCCAGGCGAGCGGCAGAGCGGACGCGGTCATCGCGGCGTCGAAAGCGTGTCCCGGAAGGGCTTCGCGGGGGTGGCGGGGGCCGTCGGCGGCGGTCACGAGCGCGGCGTTCACCGCCAGGAACACCACACCGGCGACGGTCAGCAGGAGGACGGTGCGGGCGTCGAGGACCTCGCCGAGCGGCCCGGCGCCCGTCGCGGTGAGGAACGCGCCGGCGACGAGGCCGGCCAGCGCCGTCGCGGCGGCGCCGAACACCTGGCGGTACACGGGTCTTCTGCGGACCCGGAACCACTGGTGCAGCGCGGACAGCACGACCAGGGCGACGGCGAGGCCCGGCCGGAGCACCAGGACGCCGGCGAAGATCCACGGGGTGTCGACGCCGGGGCCGAGGAGGGTTTCCTCGCGGTGGCGCTCCACCGCGCGGGCGAGCTCGGCCGACACCAGCATCCCGCCCAGGAGCAGCGCGAACGGTGCCGCCATGGTGGCGAGCGGCGGGAACCGGAGAGCGGCGAGCACGGCCGCGGCGACGGCGAGGGCGTCGACCGCGACGAGGTAGACGACCTGGCCGCGGCGCGGCAGCCGCCACAGCGCCCAGCGCAGCGGGACGACGGCGGGCAGGAACCGGCCCGGGCGGCGTTCCCCGCCGGCGGCGACCGTGGAATCCCCCACCATTTCGGCAAAGTAGCCGGAATGGCGGGCGCTGTCACTCCGCCTTCAGGGGAATCTCACACCGCCGACGCTCGGGAACCATGCGCACACCGTGAGTCATATTTCCGACCGAAGAAGGGTTGACACGCAACATTGGTCTAGTCCACTGTGTGGTGGCACACAGTGCTCCTCCAGGGTTGATCCCGCCGCCTCAAACCGGAGGTGCTCCACCCTGCACGTTTGGAGGACCCCCATGAAATCAGTGCGCCGTCTGGTCACCCTCGCGGTCGCGGCCGGAGCCGCGATGGCGACGGCGGTCGGCCTCGCCCCGCAGGCCATGGCCGCGGTCGACCCGGTGCTCGCTTCGCCGTACCTGTACCAGTGGGGCGGGCAGACCAGCCCGACCGCGGCGATGTCCGCCACCGGTGTGAAAGCGTTTACCCTCGCGTTCGTCCTGTCCGACGGGACCTGCAACCCGAAGTGGGACGGCAGCCGTTCGCTGACCGGCTCGGACAAGACGATGATCCAGAACATCCGCAACGCGGGCGGGGACGTGATCCCCTCCTTCGGCGGCTGGTCCGGCACGAAGCTGGGCTCGAAGTGCACGTCGGCCTCGGCGCTCGCGGGTGCCTACCAGAAGGTGATCGACGCCTACGGCCTCAAGGCGATCGACCTCGACATCGAGAACACCGACGAGTTCCAGAACAACACGGTGCAGGACCGCATCCTCAACGCGGTCAAGCTGACCAAGCAGAAGAACCCGAACCTGAAGGTCGTCATCACCATCGGCACCACCACGACCGGCCCCGATTCGTGGGGCAAGCGCCTGATCAACCAGGCCAAGGCGATCGGCGCCCCGGTCGACGTCTGGTCGGTCATGCCGTTCGACTTCTCCAGCGGCGGGGACATGGCCGCCCTGACGAAGTCCGCGGTCGACGGGCTGAAGAACCAGCTCAAGACCACGTTCGGCTGGAGCGACGACACCGCCTACCGGCACAGCGGCCTCTCCTCGATGAACGGCAAGACCGACAACGCGGGCGAGACGGTCACGGTGGCGAACTTCACCTCCATCCGCAGCTATGCGACGAGCCACCACCTGGCCCGCTTCACGTTCTGGGCCACCAACCGCGACTGCAGCGGCGGCGGCGAGTGCAGCGGCATCACGCAGGACAAGTACGCGTTCACGAAGATCGTCGCCGGGTACACCGGCTGACGCGAGACCCGTAGTGGGGCTGTCGGAGGCCCCCTCACCGGCATCGGGGTCGGTGAGGGGGCCTTCGCGGGGTTCCGGTGAGCGGAAACCGTGCCGGTGAACGGGATGACGTGAATGACTCAATCACGTCATCTGACGACAGGAATGAGTCATTCACGTCGTCGGGACCCCCGCGAATCCGTCACACCGACGCAATCTTCGTCGCTTACCGTCTTCGCATGACGAGGACCGAAGAGGCCGCTTACGGCGACAAGGTCGTCGCCGTCGAACCCGGCGGGGTCGAACCCGTCGCCGACGCCGACCGTCACGGCACGCCGCGGCAGCTGGCCTGGACCTGGGCCTCCCCGAACCTCGAGTTCGCCACCGTCTTCGTCGGCGTCCTCGCCGTCACCGCCTTCGGGCTCTCCTTCACCCAAGCCGCGCTCGCGGCCGTCGTCGGCAACGGGCTCGGGGCCGTCGCGCACGGCGTGCTGAGCGCCCGCGGTCCGCGCTACGGCGTGCCGCAGATGGTGCTCGGGCGGGCCGCGTTCGGCTACCGCGGGAACCTGGTGCCCGCCGCGCTCATGTCGGTGATGGCCGGCGTCGGCTGGTTCGCCGTCAACAGCGTCAGCGGGGCCTTCGCGCTCGCGAGTCTCACCGGGCTCCCCACCGTCGCCTGCCTCGTGCTCGTCGTCGCACTGCAGATCGTCATCGCCTTCTTCGGGCACAACCTCGTCCAGGCCTACGAAAAGTACGTCTTCGCCGTCCTCGCGGTCGTGTTCGCCATCGCGAGCGTCGTCGTCTTCGGGAAGTCCGGCGCCACCACCAACTCCGGCAGCGTCGGCGGGTTCCTCCTGGCCGTCGGGACCGCGTTCGGCTACACCGCGGGCTGGAACCCCTACGCCGCCGACTACACGCGCTACCTGCCGAAGACCGCGTCACGACGCGCGATCGGCCTCTACGCCGGCGGTGGCCTGTTCCTCTCGACCACCGTCCTGATGCTCGTCGGTGCCGCCTCGACGACCATCGCCGGCCCGGCCGACGACAACCCCACGACGGCGTTCACCGGGCACCTGCCCGGCGTCCTCGCCGCCGCGACACTGCTGGCGATCACGCTCGGCGCCGTCGCCGCGAACGTCCTCAACGTCTACTCCGGCGCGCTCGCCTTCCTCGCGCTCGGGGTCCGGCTGCCGCTGGCCTGGCGCCGCGCCGTCGTCGCGCTCGCGTTCGGCGCGGTCGGGTTCGTGCTGGCCTGGCTCGGGCTCGCCGACGCCGGGCACGCGTACGAGAACTTCCTGCTGGTCATCGCCTACTGGATCGGCCCGTGGCTCGGCGTGCTGCTGGCTGACCACCACCTGCGCCGCGGCACGGAGTTCGGCGAGCTGCTCGCCGACCGGAGCCACCGCAACGTCGCCGGGTTCACGGCCTTCCTCGTCGGGCTGGTCGTTTCCGTCGGGCTGTTCGCGAACCAGGCGCTCTACACCGCGCCGATCCCGAAGGCGGTCCCCGGCACCGGCGACCTGACGTTCGCCGCCGGGTTCGTGCTGGCCGCGGGCAGCTACCTGCTGCTGCGGCGTCAGCGCACCGGCGTGCCGTCGCGACGGCAGCCGTAGGGGTAGCAGCGGTAGTCCGGCGTGAACGTCGGGAGGGTGATCGTCGTCGTCGGTGACGGCGGCAGGTCGACCGTCACCGTCGGCGTGGGGGTCGGCGTCTGGCGCGCGTGCATGACCACCGGCGACGGCGTGGTCGTCCGCGTCGGCACGGCGAGCGCCGTCGACGTCGGGACGGCGGTGGCCGGCTGCAGCTGCGGGAACTGCGTGGACCCCGGGACGGGCTCGGGCCGGGTCGCCAGCGCGAGCACGAGGCCGCCGAGCACCACGATCACCGCCGACGCCAGCGCGATCCGGCCCGCCGCGCCGTGCGGTTCGGCGTCGGGATCACGCCGGGCGGCCGTCTCGGCCGAACGCGAACCGGGTTTCCGCGGCCGCGACCCGGCCTCCCGCAGCAGTTCGTCGACCGTGACCCGATCCCGCCGCCTGCGCGCCCTGCGCGTCATGCACGACCTCCACCCCATCGCTGATCCGGGTGGATCCTAGAAAGCCGCGCTGGAAAAGTAAACGCGCTGATCGCAGCGGTCTCGTTACCGTTTCGAGACATCCGGATCGCGTTCCCGGCCGTAGTCGTCAACGAGGCGCGAACCGCCGCAGGAGGGCGCCCGCGCGCCGGGTCACCGGCGTGAACTCCGGGAGCCTGAGCAGGGCCAGCAGGCCGAACGGGACGGCCATCCCGAGCAAGGTCTGGACCGGGAGTTTCACCCACGCGGCAGGGATCGCGCCGAGGGAGCCGGGCACGGCGTAGCCGGCGAGCACCGCGGCCCCGACGCCGAGCGCGCTCACGGAAAGGGTGATCAGCCCGACCCGCAGCGATCGCTTGCTGCGCAGGTGCCCGAGCCGGACCCAGAGCCAGACCTGGCCGAGGACGGCGCCGACGACGAACCCGGCGCCGTTCACGAGCATCACGCCGTGGACGACGTGTTCGCCGTCGAGCAGGCCGCGGCAGAGCAGCAGCAGCGGGATCTTGACCGCGGTCATCACGAGCATGATCAGGGTGGGCGTGCGCGCGTCCTTCATCGCGTAGAACACCCGCAGCTGCAACATGACCAGCGCGAAGGGCAGCAGCCCGACGGCGGAGACGGCGAGGGTCTGGCCGAGCCGCTCGGCGTCGTCGAGGGTGCCGCGGCCCCACGTGAAGATCGCGATGCCGACCGGGGTGCCGACCACCGCCAGCACGGCGGAGATCGGCACGAACAGCACCGTCGAGATGCGGGAGGCGAGCGAGAGGTCGCCGACGAGCGCGACGGTGTTGCCGTCCGCGGCGGCGCGGCTCATCCGCGGCATCAGCGCGGTGAGCAGCGAGACGCCGAGGATGCCGTACGGGAGCTGGAAGAGCAGGGACGCGTAGCTGTAGGCCGTGACGCCGCCGCTGGTCCCGTGCGTCAGCACCCGGGTGGTGACGACGAACCCGACGTGGCTGACGACGACGTAGCCGAGGATCCACGCGGCCAGCCCGCCGAACTCCTTGATCCGCGGGTCGAAGCCCCAGCGCCAGCGGAACCGGAACCCGGTGCGCAGCAGCGCCGGGACCAGCACCACGGCCTGCACGACGATGCCGAGCGTGGTGCCGAGGCCGAGCACGAGCAGCTTCGGATCGCTCATCCGGACCGGGTCGAGCGTCAGCTCCCCCGGCACCACCGCGAACACGACGAGCGTGCCGGTGACGACGACGTTGTTCAGCACCGGCGCCCAAGCGGGCGGGCCGAAGACGTTCTGCGCGTTGAGGATCGCCGAGAGCAGCGCGAACAGGCCGTAGAACAGGATCTGCGGCAGCAGCAGGTACGCGAGGGCGGTCGTGAGCCCCGGATTGGCCGTCGGAGACGATTTGTCGACGTAGAGCGTGGTGAACAGGGGCGCGATCGCCACCGCGACGGCCGTGCCGACGGTGAGCAGGACCAGCGCCATGGTGATCAGCCGCTGCGTGTAGGCGCGGCCGCCGTCCGGGTCGTCCTGGGAGCGGACCAGCAGCGGCACGACGACGCTGGCGAGCACGCCGCCGAAGAGCAGTTCGAAGACGATGTTGGGCAGGGTGTTCGCGACGGTGAAGGAGTCGTTGACGACCCGGGTGCCGACCACGGCGGCCAGCAGCAGCTTCGCGACGAACCCGGTGATCCGGCTGACGGTCGAGGCGACGGCCATCCGGCCGCTCGAGCGGGCCAGCGACGAGCCGGCGCCTTCACCGCGGCCGGCGGTGACGGGCGAGGCGGGTAGCCGCGCGACGATCTGGGTGGCGAACTCGTCGTACGGCCGCCGGGAGACGTCGGGGTCGCGGGTCGGCCAGTGGGCGCCGCGCAATTCGCTGGGAAGGAAGACAGTCGCCTCGTCGTCCACCGGTGGTGGGGGTTCCGCCATGGCTCAAGCCTGCCAGGTCGCGATCGCCCACGGGAGACCGAACACATGTTCGACCCTGCGACCCTGCGTGACGCACGTGCAGGTGCTCAGGCGGCGAGGGTGATCTCCAGCGCGGCGCGGCCGGCCTCGGTCAGCTCGGCCGGGACGCGGCCGGTGGCGGCTTCGACGGCGGGACGCAGGTAGCCGCCGTGGGCCAGCGCGTGCGCCGTCATCTGATCGCAACAAGCGAATCCGTCGATGAAGAGGTCGGGCTCGCAGCTGCACGACATCTGCGCACGGCCTGCTGCCACCGCCTTCAGCATCGCCATCGCGCGGTGGGTGAGCTCGACTCCTGAACCGGACACCGGACTGCCTTCCTCTGAGAACCGCTACTAATAGTCATTCGCCCATTGGGCCGATTGTGTTACTTACGACACTATGACGCTTCGGACCCGGTTGAGGTTCCGGATTGGTCCGGCGTGTCGCCGACCGGTTCGGGAGTCGCGGCGAGCGGCGGCTAAACCGCCTCGACGGCCGGGGCGTGAAGGCGGCGTCCACCGCCTTTCGAAGGAGCCTCATGCCGAAGCGAACCCTCGCGCTGCTCGCGTTGCTCTGCACGGCCTTCACACCCAGCCTGCTGTTCTCCTCCGCCATGGCGGACGCGGCGGCACCACGCGCGGCTGTCGCGTCCCCGAAATGCTCCGGCACGCTGTCGCACGGCAAGATCCGCTACCAGGTCTGCTTCCGCTGGAACTGCGACAGCACGAAGTGCAACGTGCTCGGCTACCTCGGGCTGATCAACACGGCCACCAGCGCCCGCACCGTCAAGTGGGAGCTCGACTACGGCATCGACGGCGGCCCGTACAACGACGACAGCGACGGTACGGCCGTGCTGGCCGCGGGCGAGCAGCGGACGATCTACCCCGCGGCCGGCCGGCAGACCCGGCTGTGCGTGCGCAACGAAGAGAACCTCCAGATCAGCTACGACAGCACCGGCTGGAGCATCGCGGCGATCACCAGCGAGACCATCGGCTGCCTGTAGGACCGGCGCTCAGCCGGCGGCGAGCCGCAGTTCCAGGGTGCGGGCCCACTCCCGCACGACCTGCCGCCGCCGGCGGGTGTCGTCGGTCAGCAGGTTCGCCAGGCCCAGCCCGCGCCCCAGGTCGAGGGTGGCCTGGACCAGTTCGCGCACCCCCGGCCGGGACTCGTCGACGCCCAGCAGCTCCACCGTCACCCGGTGCGCCTCGCGCCCGACGCGCGCCTCCAGGGGCACCAGCACGTCCCGCAGCGCCTCGTCGGTCGCCGCGACCGACCACAGCTGCAGGGCCGCGCGGAACAGCGGCCCGGTGTAGAGGTTCAGCACCATCTCGACGACGCGCTCGATGCGCGACGCCCCGCTCGGCAGGTCCGCGGCCCGGGCCCGCAGCTCGTCGATCTGCGACTGGCCGAGCAGGTCGACCGCGGCCACCACGAGGTCCTCCCGCGTCGGGAAGTGGTGCTGGGCCGCGCCGCGGGAGACGCCGGCGCGCTCGGCGATCCCGGCCACCGTGACGCCGTGCCAGCCGCGCTCGCCGAAGCCGTCGAGCGCGGCCTCGATCAGCCGCCGCCGCGTCGTGCGGCTGCGTTCCTGCTGGGGTTCGCGGACGCCGGTCAAGCCGGTTCGACCCAGAAGTCGAGCTGGAGGTCCTCCTCCGAACCGCCGATACGGTACTTCGAGAAGTCCGTGACGCCCTCCGCGCGCAGCACCTCGTCGTCGAGGAAGAAGTTCCCGGTGACCTCGCGGCTCGGCTTGGTGAGGATCGCGTACGCGGCGTCGGCCATGATCTCCGGCGTCCGGCTGCGGTCGGCCAGCTCCGCCCCGACGACGTTGCGGATCGCCGCCGTCTCGATCGTCGTGCGCGGCCACAGCGAGTTGACCGCGATGCCGTCCTTCTTCAGCTCGGCCGCGAGCCCGACGGTCACCAGGCTCATCGAGTACTTGGCGATGCTGTACGCGAGGTGCCCGGCGGTGAACCACTTCTCGTCGAGGCTGATCGGCGGCGACAGCGTCAGGATGTGCGGGTTCATCCCCTGCCGCAGGTGCGGGATCGCCAGTTTCGAGAGCAGGAACGTGCCGCGCGCGTTGATGTCCTGCATGAGGTCGTAGCGCTTCATGCTGACCTGCTCGGTCGGCGTCAGGTCGATCGCGCTCGCGTTGTTCACGACGATGTCGATGCCGCCGAACTGCTCGACGGTCTTCGCCACCGCGGCAGCCACGCCGTCGTCGTCGCGGACGTCGCCGAGGATCGGCAGCGCGTGCCCGCCCGCCTTCTCGATCGCTTCCGCGGCGGTGTAGATGGTGCCGGGCAGCTTCGGGTGCGGTTCGGCGGTCTTGGCCAGCAACGCGACGTTCACGCCGTCCTTCGCGGCCCGCAGCGCGATCGCCTCGCCGATGCCGCGGCTGCCGCCGGACATGATGATCGTCTTGCCGTCCAATCCAGACATGTGAAACCTCCGTGAGGCGACGCATCTTTCCTAGGGAAAGTGGCGTTTCGGGATCAGTAGGACTTGGGCAGGCCGAGGCTGTGCTGGCCGACGAAGTTGAGCACCATCTCGCGGCTGACCGGCGCGATCCGGCCCAGCCGCACCGCCGTGACCAGCGTGCCGAGGCCGTACTCGGTGGCGAGGCCGTTGCCGCCGTGGGTCTGCACCGCCTGGTCGGTCGCGCGGATGGCCACCTCCGCGGCGGCGTACTTGGCCATGTTGGCCGACTCCCCCGCGCCGAAGTCGTCACCCGAGTCGTAGAGCGAGGCGGCCTTCTGCGTCATCAGCTTGGCCAGTTCCAGCTCGACCTTGATCTCCGCCAGCGGGTGGGCGAGCCCCTGGTGAGCGCCGATCGGCGTGCCCCAGACCTGCCGCTGGTTCGCGTAGGAGACGGCCTTGGCCAGCGCGTACCGGGCGATGCCGAGGGAGAACGACGCGCCCATGATGCGTTCCGGGTTGAGCCCGGCGAACAGCTGCGCGATCGCCGCGTCCTCCTCGCCGACCAGCGCCTCGGCCGGGAGCTTGACGTCGTCGAGGAACAGCGAGAACTGGTTCTCCGGCGCGACGATGTCCATCGGGATCTTCGTGTACTCGAAGCCCGGGGTACCGGTCGGCAGGATGAACAGCGCGGGCTTGAGCTTGCCGGTCTTCGAGTCCTCCATGCGGCCGACGACGAGCACGGCGTCGGCCTCGTCGACGCCGGAGATGTAGACCTTCCGGCCGCTGAGGACCCAGCCGTCGCCGTCGCGCTTGGCGGTGGTGGTGATCTTGTGCGAGTTCGACCCGGCGTCCGGTTCGGTGATCGCGAAGACCATCCGCCTGGTGCCGTCGGCGATGCCCGGCAGCCACTGCTTCTTCTGCTCGTCGGTGCCGAAGCGGGAGATCACGGTGCCGCAGATGGCCGGCGAGACGACCATGAGCAGCAGCGGCGAGCCCGCGGCGGCGAGTTCTTCGAGGACCGCGGCGAGGTCGGCGATGCCCGCGCCCCCGCCGCCGTACTCCTCGGGGATGTTGACCCCGAGGTAGCCCAGCCGGCCGGCCTCGTCCCACAGCTCGTGGGTCTTCTCGTCCGCCCGCGCCTTCTTGGCGTAGTACTCGTGCCCGTACTTGGCGCCGAGCTCGGCGACGGCCTTGCGGAGCGCGATCCGCTCCTCCGGCTCGATGAAGTTCATCGCGTTCATTCTGCTTCTCCCACCACCGCGAGGATCGTGCCCACTTCGACCTGCTGTCCGACCGTCACCGGCAGTTCCGCCACCACGCCGTCGGCGGGGGCGGCGATCCGGTGTTCCATCTTCATCGCCTCGAGCCACAGCAGCGGGTCGCCGGCCTTGACCGGGTCCCCGGCCTGGACCGCGAGCCGCACGACCGTGCCCGGCATCGGCGCGACCAGCGACCCGGCGGCCAGCGCCGCGTCCGGGTCGGCGAACCGCGGCGCCGCCGTCAGCGCCACTGAGCCGAGCACGGAGTCCACATAGGACACACCGTCGTGCCGGGCGACGTCGAAGGTGCGCCGCACCCCGGCGACGTCCAGGACGACCCGGCCGGGCTCGGCGGTGACCAGTTCGACGTCGTAGCCTTCGGCTTTCAAGCCGTCCCGGGTCAGCGAGTAGACGACCTCGTATTCGCGGTCGGCCACGGTGAAGACCTTGCGCTGCCCGGCCGAGCGGACGTTGCGCCAGCCGCTGGGCAGCCGGCTCTGCGTGGTGGCCGACGCCCGGTTGCCCGCCGCGTCCGCCAGGGCCGCCGCCAGCGCGGAGAGCCGCTCGGTGTCCACTGTGGCCAGCGGTGCGGCCAGGGTGTCCAGGCCGTGCCGGTCGAAGAACGCGGTGTCCGTCTCCCCGGCCAGGAACGCCTCGTGCCGCAGGATGGTCACCAGCAGGTCGCGGTTGGTGACGACCCCGTGGATTTTCGCCGCGGCCAGCGCCTTGGCGAGCCGGCGGGCGGCTTCCGCGCGGTTCGGCGCCCAGGTGATCACCTTGGCCAGCATCGGGTCGTAGTGGACGCCCACCACGGACCCGCTCTCGAACCCGGAGTCGAGCCTGAGCCCGGCGCCTTCGGTGAACCGCCGGTCCACGTCGGGGACCTCGAAGGTGTGCAGCGTGCCGCTCTGCGGCTGCCAGCCCGCCGCCGGGTCTTCGGCGTAGAGCCGGACCTCGATGGAGTGGCCGACGGTCGGCGGCGGGTCGGCCGGGAGCCGTTCGCCTTCCGCGACCCGCAGCTGCAAGGCGACGAGGTCGAGGCCGGTGACGTTCTCGGTGACCGGGTGCTCGACCTGCAGCCGGGTGTTCATCTCGAGGAAGTAGAACCGGCCGTCGGGCCCGGCGAGGAACTCGACCGTGCCCGCGCCGACGTAGTCGATCGCCTTGGCGGCCTTGCGCGCGGCATCGAACAGTTCCTCGCGCATCCCCGTATCGACGAACGGCGACGGCGCTTCTTCGACGACTTTCTGGTGCCGGCGCTGGATCGAGCACTCCCGTTCCCCCACCGCCCACACCGTGCCGTGCTGATCGGCCAGCACCTGGACCTCGATGTGCCGCCCGGTCTCCAGGTACCGCTCGCAGAAGACGGTCGGGTCGCCGAACGCGGATCCGGCCTCCGCACTCGCACCTTCCACGGCCTCGGCCAGCTCGTCGAGGGAGCGGACCACGCGCATCCCTCGGCCACCACCGCCCGCGGACGCCTTGACCAGCAACGGAAGATCCGCGTCGGTCACCGACGCCGGGTCCAGTTCGGACAGCACCGGGACGCCCGCCGCGGCCATCAGCCGCTTCGACTCCACTTTGGAGCCCATGGTCTCGATGGCCTCCGGCGGCGGCCCGACCCAGGTCAACCCGGCGTCGAGCACGGCGCGGGCGAACGCGGCGTTCTCGGACAGGAAGCCGTAGCCGGGGTGGACGGCGTCGGCGCCGGTGTCGGCCGCCGCCTTGACCAGCAGCTCGGCCCGCAGGTACGTCTCGGACGGCGCGTTGCCGGGCAGCCGCACGGCCGCATCGGCTTCGAGGGCGTGCGGGGCGGCGGCATCGGCGTCGGAGAACACCGCCACCGTGCCGATCCCGGCGTCGCGGCAGGTGCGGAAGACGCGGCGGGCGATCTCGCCGCGGTTGGCGACCAGCAGGTTCTGGATCATCGCTCACTCACATCCGGAAGACGCCGAAGCCCTCGGCGCCCTTCACTGGTCCATTGTGGATCGCGGACAGGCTCAGCCCCAGCACGGTGCGCGTGTCGCGCGGGTCGATGATGCCGTCGTCGTAGAGCATGCCGGAGAGGAACATCGGCATCGACTCGGCTTCGATCTGGCCTTCCACCATGGCGCGCATGGCCTTGTCGTGCTCCTCGTTGTACTCCTGGCCCCGGCTCTCGGCTGCCGCGCGGGCCACGATGGACAGCACGCCCGCCAGCTGTGCCGGGCCCATCACCGCGGACTTCGCACTCGGCCACGCGAACAGGAAGCGAGGGTCGTAGGCCCGCCCGCACATGCCGTAGTGCCCGGCGCCGTAGGACGCTCCCATGAGGACGGACAGGTGCGGCACCTTCGAGTTCGAAACGGCGTTGATCATCATCGCGCCGTGCTTGATGATGCCGCTCTGCTCGTACTCCTTGCCGACCATGTAGCCGGTGGTGTTGTGCAGGAAGACGAGCGGCGTGTGGATCTGGTTGGCCAGCTGGATGAACTGCGCGGCCTTCTGCGACTCCTCGCCGAACAACACACCCTGGGCGTTGGCGAGCACGCCGACCGGGTAGCCGTGGATGCTCGCCCAGCCCGTCACGAGCGAAGAGCCGTACAGCGGCTTGAACTCGTCGAAGTCGGAGCCGTCGACGACGCGGGCGATGACCTCGCGCGGGTCGAACGGCACCTTGAGGTCGGTCGGCACGATGCCGAGCAGGTCCTCGGTGTCGTACAGCGGCTCGGCGTAGTCCGGCTTCGGCGTCGGTCCCTGCTTGGTCCAGTTGAGCCGCTTGATGATGTTCCGGCCCAGGCGAATGGCGTCCTGCTCGTCCACGGCCAGGTAGTCGGCCAGACCGGACGTCCGCGCGTGCATCTCGGCACCGCCGAGCGACTCGTCGTCGGACTCCTCACCGGTCGCCATCTTCACCAGCGGCGGCCCGCCGAGGAACACCTTCGCGCGTTCCTTGACCATCACGACGTAGTCCGACATGCCGGGCAGGTACGCCCCGCCCGCCGTGGAGTTGCCGAAGACCAGCGCGACCGTCGGGCAGCCCGCGGCCGAAGCCCGCGTGATGTCGCGGAAGATCCGGCCACCCGGGATGAAGATCTCCTTCTGCGTCGGCAAGTCCGCGCCGCCCGACTCGACGAGGTTGATCGACGGCAGCCGGTTCTGCGCGGCGATGTCCGCGGCCCGGAAGCTCTTCTTCGTCGTCCACGGGTTGCTCGCGCCACCCTTGACCGTCGGGTCGCTCGCCGAGATCAGGCACTCGACGCCTTCGACGACGCCGATGCCGGTCACCAGGCTGGCGCCGACGCGGTAGTCGGTGCCCCAGGCCGCCAGCGGGGAGAGCTCCAGGAACGGCGAGTCCTCGTCGAGCAGCAGCTCGATCCGTTCGCGGGCCAGGAGCTTGCCGCGCTTGCGGTGGCGCTCGACGTACTTCTCGCCGCCGCCGGCCACGGCCTTGGCCTGCTCGGCGTCGATCTCGGCGAGCTTCTCCAGCATCGCCTCGCGGTTCGCGCCGAACTCGGCGGCCCGCGTGTCCACTGTGGACCTCAAGGTAGTCACGAGGTGTATCCCAATCGCTTCGCGGCCAGGCCGGTGAGGATCTCGGTGGTGCCGCCGCCGATGCCGAGGATCCGGACGTCGCGGTAGTGCCGTTCCACTTCGGACTCGCGCATGTAGCCGAGCCCGCCGTGCAGCTGGACGGCCTCGTTGACCACCCATTCGGCGGCCTCGACGGCGGTGTTCTTGGCGAAGCAGGCCTCGGCGATGACTTCCTCGCCCGAGACGTGCCGGATCGCGGCCTGCCGGGCGTACGTCCTCGCGACGTCCACGCGCCGCGCCATCTCGGTCAGCTTGTGCTGCACGACCTGCCGCGAGATGAGCGGTCGGCCGAACGTCTCGCGCAACCGGCACCAGTCCAGCGTCAGGTCGAGGGCCCGCTGAGCGTGCGAATACGCCTGCACGGCCAGCGACAGCCGTTCGGTGACGAACTGGGTGGCGACCTGCGCGAACCCGCTGTTCTCGACGCCGACGAGGTTCTCCACCGGCACCCGGACGTCCACGTAGGACAGTTCGGCGGTGTCGGAGCAGAGCCAGCCCATCTTCTCCAGCTTGCGCGAGACGGTGAACCCCGGCGTCCCGCGTTCGACGACGATCAGTGACAGCCCGTGCGCGCCGTCGCCGCCGGTGCGCACGACCGTCGTCACGAAGTCCGCGCGGCAGCCCGAGGTGATGTAGGTCTTGGCGCCGTTGATGACGTACTCGTCGCCCTCGCGGACGGCGGTGGTGCGGATCCCGGCGACGTCCGAACCGCCGTCCGGCTCGGTGACGGCGAGCGAGCCGATCTTGTCGCCGGCCAGCGTCGGGCGGACCCAGCGTTCGATCTGCACCGGGTCGTTCGCCTCGGCGATGTGCGGCACGGCGATGCCGCAGGTGAACAGCGACGCGAACAGCCCGCCGGACCCGCCCGCGTAGTGCATCTCCTCGGCGACGACCAAAGCGTCGAGGTAGTTGCCGTCGCCGCCGCCGATCTCCTCGGGGAAGGCGACGCCGAGCAGGCCGAGGTCGCCGGCCTTGCGGTGCAGTTCCCGGGGCAGTTCCCCGGCGCGCTCCCAGTCGTCCAGGTGCGGCAGGACCTCCTGCTCGACGAACTTCCGCACGGTCTTGCGCAGCTCGGCCCGCTCGGGCGTCCGGAACGGATCGGTCACAGGAGCACCTCGGGGATGTCGATCTCACGGGACCGCAGCCACTCGCCGAAGGCCTTGGCCTGCGGGTCGAACCGCGCCTGCGACGCGACGCCCTCGCCGAGGATGCCCTCGACGACGAAGTTCATCGCCCACAGGTTCGGCAGCAGGTAGCGCGTCACCGGCAGGTCGGCGGTCTCGGGCAGCAGCAGCTTGAACTCGGCGATGGTCAGGCGGTGGACGAGCCACCGCCACGCCTCTTCCGACCGCACCCAGACGCCGAGGTTGGCGTTGCCGCCCTTGTCCCCGCTGCGGGCGCCGGCGATCGTGCCCAGGGGCACCCGGCGCACCGGGCCGTGGTCGAGGGGCTCGGGCAGCGCGGGTTCGTCCACATCGGACAGCTCCCGGGTGGACACCGAAGGCGCTATGTCGACTCGCATCCCGTCCGGCAGCACGGCCACGTGCGGGACCTGCCCGGCGTCCACGTAGGCCGCGGTGTAGACGCCGTACGGCGAGGCATCCGACGGCGGCGCGGTGACGTGGAACCCGGGGTAGCTGGCCAGCGCCAGTTCGACGGCCGCCCCGGTGAACGCGCGCCCGGCCACCTTGGGGTCGGCGTCCTTGACGGCGACGTGCAGCAGCGCGCTCGCGGTCTGTTCGGTGTCGGCGTCCGGGTGGTCGGTCCGGGCCAGCGTCCACTTGACGTCGGCGGGGGGCCGTTCCTTCAGCGCCGCTTCGAGCTGTTCGCGCACAAGCGCGGCCTTCGCCTCGATGTCGAGTCCGGTGAGGACGAACGTCGTCTCGTTGCGGAACCCGCCGAGGGTGTTCAAGGCGACCTTCAGCGTCGGCGGCGGAGCCTCACCGCGGACGCCGGAGATGCGGACGCGGTCGGGTCCGTCTTCGGTCAGCGAGAGCGTGTCGAACCGGGTCGTGACGTCCGGCCCGGCGTAGCGGGCGCCGGTGATCTCGTACAGCAGCTGCGCGGTGACCGTGCCGGCGTTCACCACGCCGCCGGTGCCCGGGTGCTTGGTGATGACGCTGGAGCCGTCGGCCTCGATCTCGGCGATCGGGAACCCCGGCACGCCCAGGGAGTGCTCGGTGAAGAAGGCGTAGTTCCCGCCGGTGGCCTGGGCACCGCATTCGATGACGTGCCCGGCGGCGACCGCGCCGGCGAGGGCGTCGAAGTCGTCGCGGGCCCAGCCGTAGTGCGCGGCCGCCGGCCCGACGATCACCGAGGCGTCGGTGACGCGCCCGGTGACGACGACGTCCGCGCCCGCGTTCAGGCACTCGACGATCCCCCACGCGCCGAGGTAGGCGTTGGCGGTCAACGGTTTCCCGAGCTTCAGCTCGGCGGCGCGCGCGACCAGGTCGTCGCCTTCGACGTGCGCGATCTTGACGTCGAGACCGAGCTTGTCGGCCAGTTCGCGCAGGGCGTCCGCGAGCCCGGCGGGGTTGAGGCCGCCCGCGTTCGCGACGATCTTGACGCCGTTTTCCTTGGCCAGCTCGAGGTTCTCCTCCATCTGGCGGAGGAACGTCTTGGCGTAGCCGCGGTTCGCGTCCTTCATCCGGTCGCGCCCGAGGATGAGCATGGTCAGCTCGGCGAGGTAGTCGCCGGTGAGGACGTCGAGCGGGCCGCCGGTGAGCATCTCGCGGACGGCCGAGAAGCGGTCGCCGTAGAACCCCGAAGCGTTGCCGATGCGGAAAGTCATGCGAACTGCCCCGGTTTCCGTCCTTCACCGGGCGGTCCGGCGAAGGCCTGCGCGATGCCGAGCCATTCCTCGACGTCGGCGCCGTGCGCGACCAGGTCCGTGTCGGCCGGGTGCCGCCGCTGCGTGGCCACCAGGCAGAAGTCGAGCGCGCTGCCGGTGAGCTTCTGCTCGGCGTCCTCCGGGCCGAACGCCCAGGTGGAGCCGTCCGGCGCGATCAGCTCGACGCGGAACTCCTCGGCCGGGGGCGCGAGCGAGTTGAGCTTGTAGGCGAAGTCGCGGGTCCGGGTGCCGAAGCGGGCGATGTGCCACAGCCGCGCGGTCGGTTCGCGCGTCAGACCGAGGGCGTCGAAGATGTCCTGGCCGTGGGCCCAGGTCTCCATCAGGCGGGCGGTGACCATGGAGGCCGCGCTCATCGGCGGGCCGTACCAGGGCAGCTTCTGCCCGTCCGGCACGGCGGCGAGGGCTTCGGCGAGCTGCTTGCGGCCGGCCCGCCAGTCTTCGAGGATCTCCCGCGGCGGCCGCGCCGCCCCGGCCGCGGCGCCGTCGTCGACGTAGTTCTCCCCCACCTTGAGGAGCTCTTCGACCTCGGCCTGCCAGTCCTCCGGGTGAGCCGCCGCGATGTAGGCCTTGCGGTCGGTCCAGGCCAGGTGGGCGATCTGGTGCGCGATCGTCCACCGAGCGGCCGGTGTACCCCGTGCCCAGTCGGACGCGGGCAGGTTCGCCACCACGTCGTCGATCGTCCGTGATTCCGCGTCGAGATCCCCGAGGATCACGCCGAGGTCCGCCATCCGCCGCCTCCTTGCGTCCGACGCCCAGCGTCGCACCGCCCCTCGGAAAAATCAAGCGCGCCTGATTGTTTCAGCCCGGACGCAGCGGATCCACTATTGACATCTTGCCAGTAGTGGCGGACTGCAATACGTTCGTCGCCATGGCCGACTACGCCGAGATCACCTACGCCGTCGCGGACCGGATCGCCACGGTGACGTTGAACCGCCCGGAGGCGCGCAACGGCTACACGATCCGGATGGCCGACGAGCTCGGCGCCGCCATGGACCGCGCGGACCGCGACGAAGACGTCCGCGTCGTCGTGCTGACCGGGGCGGGCAAGGACTTCTGCGTCGGCGCCGACTTGTCGCAGGGCGGCTTCGACTTCGATCCGTCGACCGGCCCGGACGCGGCGTGGCAGGAGCCCGCCGGCCGCTGCTCGAAGCGGATCTTCACGATGAACAAGCCGGTGATCGCGGCCCTGCACGGCGCGGCGGTCGGCGGCGGCGTCACGATCACGCTGTCGTGCGACTACCGGCTCGCCTCGGAGGACTCGCGCTTCGGCTTCGTGTTCACGCGGCGCGGCATCTACCCCGAAGGCGCCTCGGCGTGGTTCCTCCCCCGGCTCGTCGGCATGGGGACCGCCCTCGACTGGATGATCAGCGGCCGGGTGTTCCCCGCTGCCGAGGCCCTCGAAAAGGGCCTGGTACACAAGGTCTTCCCCACCGGAACCGTGCTCGACGAGGCGTACGAGCTGGCGCGCGAAATCGTGTCGACGACGGCGCCGGTGTCGGTCGCGGTCACCCGCCAGCTGCTCTACCGGATGGCGAGCGCCGAGTCGCCGTTCCCGGTGCACGAACTCGACTCCCGGCTGATCGGCGGGCTGGGCGCGAACCCGGACGCCGTCGAAGGGGTCATGTCGTTCCTGCAGAAGCGGCCGCCGTCGTGGGGCCTGCGCGTGGACAAGGACCTGCCCGACTACCTGCCCTGGCTGGAGAAATGAGCCTCTACCCGCCGCAGCCCTGGACCCTGACCGCCGACGCGCGGGTGTCGGTCTGGCGCGTACCGCCTTCCCGGCTGCCCGCGTTGCCGGCCGGCGTTTCGCCGCTGGTCGTCGCCGGGCACGCGTCGGTGTTCACGGCGTGGATCGACTACACCCCGCCCGGGCAGCTGGCCTACCACGAGCTGCTGGCCGCGGTGTCGATCAAGGCGCGGCGCGTGTCCTGCTCGATCACCGAGATCTGGGTCGACAGCGAGGCGTCCCTGGCGGGCGGCCGCGAGCTGTGGGCGATCCCGAAGGACCTGGCGACGCTGGACTTCACCGGCGGCCGCACGTTCACGGCCACGGCGGCGACGGCCGACGACTGGATCGCGACGGCGGCGTTCACCCGCCGGCCCGCGCTGCCGCTACGGGTCCCGACGTCGTTCGAGGTGGCCCAGGAGCGCGACGGCCTCCTGCGGACCCCGGTGGGGGCCAAGATCAGCCCGCGCCCGGCATCGGCGGACTGGAGCTTCAACCCGCACGGCCCGCTCGGCTACCTCGACGGGCGGCGCCCGGTGGCGAGCCTGGAGTTGCCCGCGTCGGAACTGCGCTTCGGCGCCTGACCCTCCGCGCGCTCCGCCCCGCCCGCACGTAGTGAATGACTCATTCATGTCACCAGACGACATGAATGAGTCATTCACGTCATCGGCCCCGCGCACCCACCGACCGGACCACCCGGCACCCGTGGTCCACCCGAGCCCGGACGGCCTCGGAACCTACCCCCGAACCCCCGCGCCCGCCCCTTGAGCAGCACCTCTCAGTGATCACGTAACCCGGCAGGGTGAGAGCGCGACACGCCACCCCTTGGGTCCCGCGCGGCTGATCACCCCTACATGTAGTCTCTGGTGACCGGCAGGGCCCAGCGACGGGGAGACCGCTGCAGAGTACTGCCGGGCAGCTTTGAAGAACCTGCAGCGCACGGCCTCGCGAGGCCGTGCGGCGATCGAACGCGCCCATTTTTTCGAGAGCACAGTGGAGACACGCATGTCAGTCGAAACCGGTCAGCGGCCGTCCGCTGCCGACACACCCACCGCGATCCGGGTCATCCGGCGGGACGGCAGCGTGTCGCCGTTCGACGCCGGGAAGATCTCGGTCGCGCTGACCAAGGCGTTCCTCGCGGTCGAGGGTGGCGACGCCGCCGCGTCCTCCCGCGTGCACCACGTCGTCGCCGAGCTGACCCAGCAGGTGGAGACCACCCTGCTGCGCCACGCCGGCCCCGAGACCGCCCTGCACATCGAGCAGATCCAGGACATCGTCGAGCTCGCCCTGATGCGCGGCGAGCACCACAAGGTCGCCCGCGCGTACGTCCTCTACCGCGAGGAGCGCAGCAAGGCCCGCGAGGCCGTGAAGCCGGCCACGGCCGAGGTCGCGCTGAACGTCAAGGGCGCCGACGGCGTCCTGCGCCCGCTCGACTGGGCCCGCGTCTCCCACGTCGTGGGCGAGGCCGTCGCCGGCCTCGAAGACGTCTCGGCCGAGCCCGTGCTCGCCGAGGCCAAGCGCAACCTCTACGACGGCATCAGCGCCGACGAGCTGGCCCTGGCCCAGGTCCTGGCCGCCCGCGTGCTGGTCGAGCAGGAGCCGAACTACTCCTACGTCTCCGCCCGGCTGCTGCTGGACAAGCTGCGCGGCGAGGCGCTGAGCTACCTCGCGAAGAAGCCGCGCCTGGCCAGCCAGGACGAGATGGCCACCGAGTACCCCGCGTACTTCCGCGCCTACCTGCGCCGCGCGATCGAACTGGAGCTGGTCGACGCCGAGCTGCAGCGCTTCGACCTGGACAAGATCACCGCCGCGATCCGCCCGGAGCGCGACCTCGACTTCGGCTTCCTCGGCCTGCAGACGCTCTACGACCGGTACTTCCAGCACCACGACGGCACCCGCTTCGAGCTGCCGCAGGCCTTCTTCATGCGCGTCGCGATGGGCCTGGCCATCCGCGAAGACGACCGTGAAGCCCGCGCCATCGAGTTCTACGAGCTGCTGTCGAGCTTCCACTTCATGGCGTCCACCCCGACGCTGTTCAACTCGGGCACCACGCGCCCGCAGCTGTCGTCCTGCTTCCTGACCACGGTGGACGACGACCTGGACTCGATCTTCCAGGCGTACAAGAACAACGCGCTGCTGGCCAAGTACTCCGGCGGCCTCGGCAACGACTGGACCCCGGTCCGCGGCCTCGGCGCGCACATCAAGGGCACCAACGGCCAGTCGCAGGGTGTCGTGCCGTTCCTCAAGATCGCCAACGACACCGCGGTCGCGGTCAACCAGGGCGGCAAGCGCAAGGGCGCGGCCTGCGCGTACCTCGAGACCTGGCACGTGGACATCGAGGAGTTCCTCGACCTGCGCAAGAACACCGGTGACGACCGCCGGCGCACCCACGACATGAACACCGCGAACTGGGTGCCGGACGAGTTCCTCCGCCGCGTCGAGGCCAACGCCGAGTGGACGCTGTTCTCACCGAACGAGACCCCGGACCTGCACGACCTCTACGGCAACGAGTTCGCCGCCCGCTACCGCGAGTACGAGGCGATGGCCGACCGCGGCGAGATCAAGGTGTTCCGCCGGATCCGCGCGGTGGACCTGTGGCGCCGCATGCTGACCATGCTGTTCGAGACCGGCCACCCGTGGATCACGTTCAAGGACCCGTGCAACCTGCGCTCGCCGCAGCAGCACGTCGGCGTCGTGCACTCGTCCAACCTGTGCACCGAGATCACGCTGAACACCACCACCGACGAGGTCGCGGTCTGCAACCTCGGCTCGGTGAACCTGCTCAAGCACGTCACCCCGTCCGGTCTGGACACCGAGCGCCTCGAGAAGACCGTGCGCACGGCCGTCCGGATGCTGGACAACGTGATCGACATCAACTTCTACACGATCCCGGAGGCGCGCCGCTCCAACCTGCGCCACCGCCCGGTCGGCCTGGGCATCATGGGCTTCCAGGACGCGCTGTTCGAGATCGGCGTCCCGTTCGCCTCCGAGGAGGCCGTGAAGTTCGCCGACGTCTCCATGGAGCACCTCTCCTACTACGCGATCTCGGCGTCGACCGACCTCGCCGAGGAGCGCGGGCAGTACCAGTCGTTCGAGGGATCGCTGTGGAGCAAGGGCATCCTGCCGATCGACTCGATGCAGCTGCTCATCGACGCCCGCCAGGGTGACGGCCTCGATGTCGACTTGTCGTCCACTTTGGACTGGGCGCCGCTGCGCGAGCGGGTCAAGACCGTCGGCATGCGCAACTCCAACGTGATGGCGATCGCGCCGACCGCGACGATCTCCAACATCTCGGGCGTCGGCCAGTCGATCGAGCCGCTGTTCCAGAACCTGTTCGTCAAGTCGAACATGTCCGGCGACTTCACCGTCGTCAACCCGCACCTGGTCAAGAGCCTCAAGGCCCGCGGCCTGTGGGACGAGGTCATGGTCAGCGACCTCAAGTACTTCGACGGCAGCCTCGGCCAGATCGACCGCGTGCCGGACGACCTCAAGGCGCTGTACGCGACGGCGTTCGAGATCGAGTCGAAGTGGATCGTCGACGCCGGTTCGGTGCGCCAGAAGTGGATCGACCAGGCGCAGTCGCTGAACCTCTACATCGCGGCGCCGAGCGGCCGCAAGCTCGACGAGCTGTACCGCTACGCGTGGCACAAGGGCCTCAAGACCACGTACTACCTGCGGGCGCAGTCCGCGACGCACGTGGAGAAGAGCACCCTGCGCGGCACCGACGGCAAGCTGAACGCCGTCTCGGCCACCCCGGCCCCCGCGGCGGCCACCCCGGCTCCCGCGCCGGCCCCGACGCCCGCCCCGGCCCCGTCGCCCTCGCCGGCCCCCGCGCCGGACGTCGACTTCGTCGCCACCGAAGGCGCCGCCTGCCGCATCGACGACCCCGACTGCGAAGCCTGCCAGTAAGCCTCCCGCCGGTCGTGAGTGGTAATTCGGGTTAGAACCCGAATTACCACTCACGACCCACCTGCATGAAGTGAGTGACATGACCAACGTGGAGACGACGGACGCGACCGGCCTCGGGGAGATCGAGGTCGGCGCCGCCCGGATCAACGTCGACGACAAGCGCATGATCAACGCGCGCGCCGACGTCAACCAGCTGCTGCCGATGAAGTACACGTGGGCCTGGGAGAAGTACCTGGCCGGCTGCAACAACCACTGGATGCCGACCGAGGTCGCCATGCAGGCCGACATCGCGCTGTGGAAGTCGAAGGACGGCCTCACCGAGGACGAGCGGCAGATGCTCAAGCGCAACCTGGGCTTCTTCGCGACCGCGGAGTCCCTGGTGGCCAACAACATCGTGCTCGCGGTGTACCGGCAGATCACCAACCCCGAGTGCCGCCAGTACCTGCTGCGCCAGGCGTTCGAGGAGGCCGTGCACACGCACACCTTCCAGTACATCTGCGAGAGCCTCGGCCTGGTCGAGGGCGAGCTGTTCAACATGTACCGCGAGGTCCCGTCCATTTCGGACAAGGACGCGTGGGCGCTGAAGTACACGCAGCACCTGGAGGACCCGGACTTCAAGACCGGGACGCCGGAGGCCGACACGGCGTTCCTGCGTGACCTCGTCGCGTTCTACGTGATCTTCGAGGGCATGTGGTTCTACACCGGCTTCGCGCAGATCCTGTCGCTGGGCCGCCGCAACAAGATGGTCGGCATCGCCGAGCAGTACCAGTACATCCTGCGCGACGAGTCGATCCACCTGAACTTCGGCATCGACTGCATCAACCAGATCAAGATCGAGAACCCGCACCTGTGGACTTCCGAGTTCCAGGAAGAGGTCCGCGGGATGCTGAAGGAGGCGTGCGAGCTCGAGGTCAAGTACGCGCGCGACACCATGCCGCGCGGCATGCTCGGCCTGTCGGCGCAGCTGTGCGAGCAGTACATGCACTTCATCACCGACCGGCGCGCGCAGCAGATCGGCCTCCAGCCGATCTTCGGCGAGACCGAGAACCCGTTCCCGTGGATGTCCGAGGCGATGGACCTGAAGAAGGAGAAGAACTTCTTCGAGACCCGCGTCATCGAGTACCAGTCGGGCGGCGCTCTCGACTGGGACTGATCCTTCCCGCTAGGCTCGGCCACGCCACTGGTTCCCCCAGGGCGTGGCCGAGCTGCGTCGTGGGGGAGGCAACAGGGAACCCGGTGCGATTCCGGGACTGCCCCGCAGCGGTGAGTGGGAACGAAAGCCGTCAAGAAGCACTGAGCGACCAGCTTGGGAAGCGACGGCCGGTAGGCGAAGGCACGGCGCCCACGAGTCCGAAGACCTGCCCGTGGTGCGCGCGCCGACGGCGTGCGCGAGTCCGGGCCTCGCGGGATGGGCACGACCGAAACGCTCGCCTTCGCGCGCGTCCGGGCTCTTCGGACTAGCTCGCGAGGAGAGAGCTGTGACCATCGGCACCACTGTGCTCGGCTACCCCCGGATCGGCCCGGACCGGGAGCTCAAACGCGCTCTCGAGCGCTACTGGGCGGGCCGGATCGACGCGTCCGCGTTGCTCGCCACCGGCCGCGACCTGCGTCGACGGACCTGGTGCGAGCTGCGGGACGCCGGGCTGGACTCGATCCCGTCCAACACGTTTTCGCTGTACGACCACGTGCTCGACACCGCCGAGCTGTTCGGCGTGCTGCCCGCCCGGCCGGGTCTTTCGCCGCTCGACACGTACTTCGCCGCCGCGCGGGGCGTCCAGGACGCGCCGGCGCTGGAAATGACGAAGTGGTTCGACACGAACTACCACTACCTCGTCCCCGAGCTGGGCCCGGACGCCGAGTTCACGCTCGCCGGGACCAAGCCCCTCGACGAGTACCGGGAGGCCCGCGCCCTCGGGATCGAGACGCGGCCGGTGCTGGTCGGCCCGGTCACGTTCCTGCTGCTGAGCAAGGCCACCGGCGGGTTCGCCCCGCTGGACCTGCTCGACGCGCTGCTCCCCCGCTACGCCGACCTGCTGGCGAAGCTGCACGACGAGGGCGTCGAGTGGGTGCAGCTGGACGAGCCCGCGTTCGCCGCCGACCGCACCGAGGCCGAGCTGAACGCACTGATCCGCGCCTACCACCGGCTCGGGAAGGCGCTGTCCCGGCCGAAACTGCTGGTCGCCGGGTACTTCGGCGGGCTGGGCCGCGGGCTCGGTGTGCTGGCCCGTGCCCCGATCGACGCGCTGGCCGTCGACCTGGTCACCGACGAGTCCTTTGTGGACGCCGTGGCGGCCGAACCGGCTTTGCGGGACAAGGAGGTCCTGGCCGGGGTCGTCGACGGGCGCAACGTCTGGCGGACCGACCCGCAACGCGCGCTGAGCCGCGCCGCGACCCTGCTCGGCGTCGCGAAGTCGGTCAGCGTCTCGACGTCGTGCTCACTGCTGCACGTCCCCTACGACGTTTCGCGAGAGGACCTGCCCCTGCGGCTGAAGAAGCGTCTCGCCTTCGCGCGGCAGAAGGTCGACGAGGTCGTACTGCTCGGCCGGGCCCTGCGCGGCGCGCCTGCCGGTGCCGCGGTCGCGGACGAGGCCGAACCGGCCGACGCTCACGTGCGCGCCCGGCTGGCGGCGCTGCTCCCGGAGCACACGGTCCGGGCGCCCTACGCGCAGCGCGCCGCCGCCCAGCGGGCCGCGCTCGGCCTGCCGCCGCTGCCGACCACGACGATCGGCTCGTTCCCGCAGACCGCGGAGGTCCGCCGGGCGCGGGCGGCACATCGCGCGGGCACGCTCGACGACGCCGGCTACGCCGACGCGATGCGCGCCGAGATCGAGCGCGTCGTGCGGCTGCAGGAAGACCTCGGGCTCGACGTGCTGGTGCACGGCGAGCCGGAGCGCAACGACATGGTGCAGTACTTCGCCGAGCAGCTGGCTGGCTTCGCGGCGACGGCGCACGGCTGGGTGCAGTCCTACGGCTCCCGCTGCGTCCGCCCGCCGATCCTCCACGGCGACGTCTCGCGGCCGGCGCCGATGACCGTGTCGTGGGCGAAGTACGCGCAGAGCCTGACGGCGAAGCCGGTCAAGGGCATGCTGACCGGCCCGGTGACGATCCTCGCGTGGTCGTTCGTCCGCGACGACCAGCCCCTGGCCGAGACGGCGCGGCAGGTGGCGCTGGCGATCCGCGACGAGGTGCACGACCTGGAGGCGGCGGGCATCCGCGTCGTCCAGGTCGACGAGCCGGCGCTGCGGGAACTGCTGCCGCTGCGGCGGGCACGGCACGAGGAGTACTTCGCCTGGGCGGTGTCGGCGTTCCGGCTGGCGACGTCCGGGATCGCCGACGCGACGCAGATCCACACGCACATGTGCTATTCGGAGTTCGGCGAGGTGCTGCCGGCGATCGACGCCCTCGACGCGGACGTCACCAGCATCGAGGCGGCGCGCTCGAAGATGGAGGTGCTCACGGACCTGAACGCGGGCGGCTTCGGCCGCGGCGTCGGGCCCGGGGTGTACGACATCCACTCGCCGCGGGTGCCTTCGGCGGCCGAAGTGGCTTCGTTGCTGCGGACGGCGGTGGGTGCGGTGCCGGCTTCGCGGGTGTGGGTGAACCCGGACTGCGGCTTGAAGACGCGGGGCTACGCGGAGGTGGAACCGGCGCTGCGCAACCTGGTGGCGGCGGCCCGGGAGGTCCGCGCCGAGCTGCGCTGACGGCCGCCGCCCCCCGTTTCCCACTCTAGCCGCGGGGTCCGACAGAACGCGCTCCCCAAAGCCGTGAATGGCACATTGAGGGACTCTACGTCCCTCAATGTGCCATTCACGGCTTTGGGGCGGGTCAGTAGGCGTAGCGGTGCACGGTTTCCGGGTGCAGGACCAGACGGACCGGGTCCGTGGCGAGGATTCCCTCGAGGTCGGCGGCGCGGGCCGGGTCGTCGAGGTTCCAGTAGCGCGCGGCGAGGTCGGCGCCCGGCTGCTGGACGCGCTGCCCGCGGTGCTGCGCGTCGGTGGCGGGGGCACGGGTGACGCCGTGCTGGACCACCTCGCCGCCGAGGTCGCCGTCGACGCGCCCGGCCAGCAGGTGGTGCTCGACCGGCTGCTGGACTGGATGCTGGTCTGCACGCTGCGCGAGTGGTTCGACCGGCCCGGCGGCGAGCCCCCGGCCTGGTGGACCGCCCAGCGCGACCCGGTGGTCGGCCACGCGCTGCGCCTCCTGCACGCCGAGCCGGCCGCGCCGTGGACGGTGGGGGCACTGGCCGGCCGTACCGGGGTGTCGCGGTCGACGCTGGCCAAGCGGTTCGCCGACCTGGTCGGCGAGCCGCCGCTGGCCTACCTCACCCGCCGCCGCATGGCGCTCGCGGCCGACCTGCTGACCGAGAGCGAAGACAAGACCATCGCGGAAGTCGCCCGTGCCGTCGGGTATTCCGACGCCTTCGGGTTCAGCGCCGCGTTCAAGCGGGTCCGCGGCGCGAACCCGAGCGAGTTCCGCCGCGCGGCGGCGCGCTGAGAAGCCACCCGAAAAGAGGGCGGCCCAGGTGTTGTCACATCGTCAACAAGGGTGCATCGTGGAGGGGTAGCCGTTCTCAGCGGGGAGATGGTCACTTTGCCGGGCACCGTGAGCCGAGCCGCCGAAGCACTGCGCGAGCGCGTCCCGCCGCTGACCGCGCTCCCCCTCCCCCGCGGGGTCGACCAGCGCTGGCTGCAGTCGCGCTGGCCCGTCAAGGAACTCGCGACCCCGCCCGCGGGCAGCGGCCTCAAGCCCGTCCTCGGCGACGAAGGCCCGCCGGTCGTCGGGCACATGCTCGAGATGATGCGCTTCGGCCCCGCGTTCGGCCTCCGCCGCTACGAGCTCTACGGCCCGGTGTCGTGGACCGGCGGCTTCGGCCGGCGGATCGTCGCGCTGTCCGGGCCGGAGGCGACGCAGATCGCGCTCGTCAACAAGGACAAGGCGTTCTCGCAGGAGGGCTGGAAGTTCTTCATCGAGAAGTTCTTCGAGCGCGGCCTGATGCTGATGGACTTCGGCGAGCACCACCTGCACCGCCGGATCATGCAGGAGGCGTTCACCCGGCAGCGGCTCACCGGCTACGTCAACGAGATGGGCCCGGCGCTGCGCGAAGGCGTCGCGAGCTGGGGGTCGGCCGAGCGGCCGCGGCTGTACTGGGCGCTCAAGCAGCTGACCCTCGATGTCGCGACGCGCGTGTTCATGGGCATGCGCAGCGGCGGCGACGCGCACCGGATCAACCGCGCGTTCGTCAGCTCGGTGCGCGCCGGCACCGCACTGGTGCGCTTCCCGGTGCCCGGCGGGCGCTGGTCGGCCGGGCTGCACGGGCGCAAGGTCCTCGAGCGGTACTTCAGCGAAACCCTGCCCGCCAAGCGGAAATCGGACGGCGACGACCTGTTCACCGCGCTCTGCCACGCCACCACCGAGGACGGCGACCGGTTCACCGACACCGACATCGTCAACCACATGATCTTCCTGATGATGGCCGCGCACGACACGACGACCATCACCAGCAGCGCGATGGCGTACTACCTCGCCAAGCACCCGGAGTGGCAGGAACGCGCCCGCGAGGAGTCCCTCGCCCTCGGCGACGACGTCCTCGACATCGACGCCATCGAGAAGCTCGAAACCCTCGACCTCGTCATGAAGGAAGCGCTGCGGCTCGTCGCGCCGGTGCCGTCGCTGACCCGCCAGACCGTCAAGGACACCGAGGTGCTCGGCCACTACATCCCCGCGGGCACCCTGTGCGGCGTCTCGCCCACGGTGAACCACTTCACGCCGGAGTGCTGGACGAGCCCCTTCGAGTTCGACCCCGAGCGGTTCGCCGAGCCGCGCCGCGAGGACAAGTCCCACCGGATGGCGTGGATGCCGTTCGGCGGCGGCGCGCACAAGTGCATCGGGCTGCACTTCGGCGGTCTCGAGGTGAAGTTGCTGATGCACGAAATGCTGCGGGCCCACCGCTGGTCGGTTCCGGAGAGTTACACCGCGAAGTGGGATTACGTGTCCTTGCCGGTGCCCGCCGACGGTCTCCCGGTGCGCCTGGCCCCTCGCTGACCCGGGCACTGTCCACCACGGCATACGGCGTGTAACAAAAAGTTACCGCTTGTGGAGATTCGTTCACTCGTTCAGCCGGTAGACACCCCGTTACGCGCATGATGGCGTGGCATCGGTCACGGGCGAGGGGTACCTAGGGTGGCTTCATGATCCCCGACACCGTGTCTGAACTGGCCTGACCTGTGCGTGAAGAGGTGGAGTGTGCCTGAGTCCGGTGCCGCGCCAGGACTGCTGGACGTGGCGCGCCGGTGGGCGGCGACGTTGGCCGACACCAAAGGAGTAACACTTCCCCCGGAGGAGCTGGAGCCGCTGCTGCTGGAGATCGCGCACGACGCGGTCGACCACGCCGGCTCGGGCCACGGCGGCGCCCTGCACCGGTTCACGGCGCTCTACGCCGCGTCACCGATGGGGATCGCGCTGGCCGACCCGGACGGCGAGATCGTGGAGGCCAACCTCGCTCTCGGCCAGCTGCTCGGCTGCTCGCCGAACCGGTTGCGCGGCCGGCACATCACGCACCTCGGCTCGACCGACCACGACGTCTCGCGGCTCAAGGCGGGGCTCGAGCAGGTGCGCGCGGGGCGTGAGCGCTACCGGGAGCGGATGCTGCTCGACCACAGCGAGGACGGCCAGCTCTGGACCGACGTCACCCTCGCCCGGCTGCCCGGCGACCGGCCGGGCTCGGTCTACCCGGTGCTGATGGTGTCCGACGCGAACGAGCTGCACCTGCTGCAGGAACGGCTGCTGCACCAGAACGTGCACGACCCGCTGACCGGGCTGCCCAACGCGTCGTCGTTCACCACCAAGCTCGAAGCGGCGCTCGGCGCCGGCGCGCGCGACGACATCGCGCTGATCTACCTCGACGTCGACGGCTTCAAGGTGGTCAACGACGGCCTTGGCGCCGGCGTCGGCGACCAGGTGCTGCGCGGGGTCGCGGGCAAGCTGTCGGCGGTGTTCACCGGTCACCACGACGGGTTCGTCGCGCGGCTGTCCGGCGACGGCTTCGCGGTGCTGCTGCGGGGCGAGCTGTCCGCCACCGAGGTGGTCGACCTCGTCGAACGGGCGCTGGAAGACCTCAACGAGCCGATCTACCTGGGCGGGCACGGCATCGGCGTGAGCGCGAGCGCGGGCATCGTGGTGCGCGCGGCCGTCGAGGGCGGCGCCGCGGAGCTGTTGCGGGCGGCGGAGATCGCGTTGCACCGGGCCAAGGAGGCCGGCAAGGCGCAGTGGATGCTGTTCGACCCCGAGCTCGACGCCCGCGACCGCGGCCGCTACCAGCTGGGCGCGGTGATCGCCGGGGCGCTGGAGAACGGCGAGTTCTCGCTCGTCTACCAGCCGACGGTGCAGCTCTCCGACCCCGACCGCCTCGCCGCGGTCAACGCCGGGCTGCGCTGGAACCACCCGGAGAAGGGCGAGCTCGGCTCCGACGAGTTCTACCCGCTGGCCCAGACCACGGGCATGACGGTGCCGCTGGGCCGCTGGCTGCTGGCGGAGTCCCTGGCGGCGACGGCCCGCTGGCGGACGCGCTTCGGTTCGGCGGCGCCGGACGTGTGCGTCCAGCTGCCGGCCCGGCTGGCGAGCGACCCGGACCTCGTTTTGCTGGTCAAGGAGCAGCTGGACAAGCACGAGCTGCCGCCGAACGCGCTGCGGCTGTGCACGGACCGCGACTCGGTCCTCGACCCGCGCGGCGAGGTGCTGGACTCGTTCGCGGTGCTGTCCGATCTCGGCACGCAGCTGGTGCTGACGATCTCGGGCTCGGCGGACCTGGAGCTGATCCCCCAGCGCCGGCTGCCGGTCCACCACGTGATCCTGTCGGGCCCGGTGGTCGACGCGCTGGACACGGACTCGCCGCCGGAGCCGGCGCTGCGGCACCTGACGCAGCTGGTCACGCGGGCCCGCGAGCTGAAGCTCCGGGTGGGCGCGGAGGGCGTCCGCACGCACGAGCAGGCGACCCGGCTGCGGCAGCTGGGCGTGGTGGCGGCCAGGGGCCCGTTCGTGACCGACTCGGCGACCGGCGACGAGGTCGACGAGCTGATCGCCCGCCACCCCGCCGACTGACCCCCGAGCGCCCCAATGTGGCGTTGGTTGCGTCTGACGCACCCAATGTGGCGTTCGGTGCGTCTGACGCACCGAACGCCACATTGGGGCGCTGGGGGCCTCCGGTGCGGGACGAGACCAAGCCGGTTCCGCGGCGGCTCCGAAGACCCGGCAGGATGGGTTCTGCTGCCGATGAGAAGGGACGTCCATGGACGCCGGAGACCTCGCCCCCGACTTCACGCTGCCCGACGACCGGGGCGCCGACCGCACGCTGTCGGACTTCCTGGCCACCGGCCCGGTGGTGCTGTTCTTCTACCCGGCCGCGATGACCGGCGGCTGCACCGCGGAGAGCTGCCACTTCCGCGACCTGGCCGCGGAGTTCGCCGAGGTCGGCGCGCACCGCATCGGCATCAGCCCGGACGGCGTCACCAAGCAACGGCAGTTCTCCGAGGCCAACGGCTTCGACTACCCGCTGCTGTCCGATGTGGAAGGTGAAGTCGCCAAACAGTTCGGCGTGTGGCGGAAGCTGCTGCCGCTGCACGCCAAGCGCGCCACGTTCGTGATCGGCGAGGACCGGAAGATCCTCGAGAAGATCAAGAGCGAGCTGAACTTCACCGTCCACGCCGACCAGGCGCTCAAGGTGCTGCGGGAGCGCAACAAGGTCTCCTGAGCGGTCAGCGGCGGGGCGGCCAGGGCCGTGGCCGGCGCAACTGCGTGCGGGCCGCCCGCCAGCCTCTCGGTCGGTCACGCCGGCGCCGCGGACGGATCCCGTACTCGTGCGCTTCTCCGCGGTGCCCGCGCCGCTCGGCCCGGTTCGGGACGTCCCGGCGCTCGCACAGCCACCGATGCGTGAGGGTGAAGCTTTCTACGTAGCCCGGATTCAAGGCTTCTCCTTCCGCCACACGTGGTCCGTCCCGCCGCACGCCGGGGCGAGCGGCTTCTCGGCCTGCTCTTCGCGCACTTTCACGAAGCCCAGCCGTTCGGGTACCGCTCCACTGCGGACGTTCAGCTCGTCGTGCTTGATCTCGACGTACCCCGCGCCGAGCCGGAACGCCTCCGCGGTCAGCAGCGCGGCCGCGCGCGTCATCAAGCCCCGGCCGGTGAAGTCCCGCGAGAGCCAGTAGCCGATCTCGACGCCGCCCTCGCGCGCCATCACGCCTATGCCGCCCGCGACCGCGTCGCCGACGCGGATGGCGAAGTCGTGGGCTTCCCCGCTCTCCCAATGCTTCGCGGTCCGCCGGAGGAACTCCTCGGCGTCGTCGGCCGAGTAGCCACCCGCGGCCCAGATCAGCCAGGCACCGAGGTGCTCCAGCGACCCGGCGACCGCCGCCGCCAGCTCCGGACCGTCGGCGGACGTCCAGCGGGCCAGCGTGAAGCCGTCGGCGGTATAGGTCTCCTTCACGGCTGCTCCTTCCGCCACACCTGCTTGACGCCCACGCACGCCGGTGGCCGGTCACCGGATTCCTCGGATTCCTTGCGTACCAAGGAAAAACCGAGCCGGGCGGGAACCGCTCCACTGCGGACGTTCGCCTCGTCGTGCCGGATCTCGACGTACCCCGCGCCGCGGCGGAAGGCGTCGGAAACCAGCAGCGAAACCGCGCGGGTCACCAGGCCGCGGCCGGTGAACTCCCGCGCCAGCCAGTAGCCGATCTCGACGCCGCCGTCTCGGGTCATCACGCCGACGGCACCCGCCAGCGAACCGTCCACGCGGATCGCCCACTCGTACGCCCGGCCGGTTTCCCAGTTCTCGTGCGTCAGCCGCAAGAACGCGGCCGCGTCCTCGTCCGTGTAGCCCCCGACGGCCCAGGGCACCCAGTCGGCCAGGTGCGCGCCGGACCCCGAAACCGCCGCCTGCACCGCGCCGGCGTCGACGGGCTGCCACCGGGTCAGCGAAAACTCGTCACGGGCAAAGAACTCGGCCGGGGTCTCCATGGCTCCCCATGGTGCCCCGGCCGAGTCCCTTGGCGCTCCCGAATTAATTGGTGATGACGCTGTCGGGGATCTCCGTGTCGTTCTTCAGCGCGTCGAACAGCTGCTTCGACTTGGTCTTGTCCCAGTTCTCCGCCGACCCGCTGGTCACCGGGACCGTCGTGGTCACCACGCCGCCGGAGGAGATCCCGCGCATCGCGATCGCCAGGCCGGCCAGGTTGTGCACGTGGTCGCCCGAGTCCATGGTCAGCGCGTCCGGCCCGGAGCCCAGCAGCGGGAAGAAGTGGAACGGGTTGAGCAGCGTGCCCGGGCTGGCGATCTGGCTGACCAGCGCGCCGATGAACTTGCGCTGGTTGGCGACGCGGTCGAGGTCCGAGCGCGGCGTCGCGTCGCTGTGGCGCATGCGGACGAAGCCCAGCGCCGAGCGGCCGTCGAGCGACTGGCAGCCCGCCTTGATGCTGATCCCGGTCACCGTGTCGTTCATGTCCTTGTCGATGCACATGTCGACGCCGCCGATCGCGTCGACGATCTTGGCGAACCCGCCGAAGCCGATCTCCGCGTAGTGGTCGATGTGCAGCCCGGTTGCGCCTTCGACGGTCTGCGCGAGCAGCTTCGGCCCGCCGAGCGAGAACGCCGCGTTGATCTTGTTCTTGCCGTGGCCGGGGATCGCCACCTGCGAGTCGCGCGGCAGTGACAGCAGCGTCGGCTTGGTGGAGTTGTCCGGGAGGTGCGCGACCATGATCGTGTCGGTGCGCTGCCCGCCGCCGGCCGCCGCGACGTCGCCGGTGGCCAGGCGCTCCTCGTCCTCGGCCGTGAGACCCTCGCGGCTGTCGGAGCCGACGATCAGCCAGTTGGTGCCGGACGCGGCGACCGGGCGGCCGGAGTAGTCGGTGAGCGCGTCGACGCGCTTGATGGAGAACTCCAGGTAGACCCAGATGCCGGCGAGGAAGACGACGAACACCAGCACCAGCGTCAGCAGGATCTTGCCGAAGCTCCAGCGACGCCGGCGCGGCGGCCGGGACGGCGGGTAGTCGTCGTCGGCCGGGCGCCGGGGCGGGTCCTGCCGCGGCGGCGGGGGCGGCGCGTACTGCCGCTCGTCCTCGCGGGTGCCCATCGGGCGGGTGCGCTCGTCGTAGGGGCTCTGGCCGCGCCCGGGCAGCGGCATCATCTGCGCGCGCTGGTGGTCGCGGGAGCGCCCCCCGGGCCGGGGCGGCGGCATCCGGCGTCCGCCGTCTTCGCCACGGTACGTCATCACCATCACCCAATTCCGATCCGGACAAACGTGTCGCCGTCAGTACACCGCACGTCCACGACAGGAGGACGTGCGGCACCGGGGTCGGGTTGTCCGGCGGGGTTACTCGCCGGTTGCCTCGTAGCCGAACTGGTGGACCTTGAGGTACCCGGAGCGGAACCCGGCCTCGGAATAGGCCAGGTAGAACTCCCACATCCGGCGGAAGACGTCGTCGAACCCGAACCCGGCGATGTCGGTCCAGCGGTGCAGGAACCGTTCGCGCCACAACCGTAGCGTGCGCGCGTAGTCCTGGCCGAACTCGCGCATCCCGGCCAGCTTGAACCGGGCGTTCGCCTTGACGCCCTCCTCGATCGAGCGCACCGACGGGATGATGCCGCCCGGGAAGATGTACTTGTGGATCCAGGTGTAGGCGCGCGAGGCCGCCAGCATCCGGTCGTGGTCCATGGTGATGGCCTGCAGGCCGAACCGGCCGCCGGGGCGCAGCCGCTCCCCGATCGTGGCGTAGAACGCCGGCCAGTACGACGCGCCGACGGCCTCGATCATCTCGACGCTGACCACGGCGTCGTACTGGCCGCTCGACTCGCGGTAGTCGCACAGCTTCACTTCGACGCGGTCGGAGAACCCGGCCGCGGCGATGCGCTCGGTGGCCAACGCCCGCTGCTCCTCCGAGATGGTCAGCGACGTCACGTGCGCGCCGCGGGCCGCGGCACGGATGGCGAGTTCACCCCATCCGGTGCCGATTTCGAGAACCTCGCTGCCGTCGCGGACGCCGGCGTAGTCCAGCACGCTGTCGATCTTGCGGTGCTGGGCGGCGGTGAGGTCGTCGGCCGGGCCGAACAGCGCCGAGGAGTACATCATCGACTCGTCGAGGAACGCGCCGAACAGGTCGTTGGACAGGTCGTAGTGCCGGTGGATGTTGGCCCGCGCGCCTTCGAGGGTGTTCTCCTCGGACGGCGGCTGCGTGCGCTCGGCGATCCGCCGGAACTTCTGCAGCACCGGCGGGACGAGGGTGGCCATCCGCTCGGCGAACGGCGTCAGCACCTCGGCCAGGTCGGACGCGGTCCAGTCGCCGGCCATGTAGGACTCGCCGAAGCCGATCTTGGCGTCGACGCCGAGGCGGTGGAAGAACGCTTCGGGGCGCAAAATACGCATTTCCGGCGCTTCCGGGCCCCCGGCGCCGAGCACGGTGCCGTCCGGGAAGGTCACCCGCACGTCCAGCGGGCGGACCGCGCGGCGGAACAGCGTGGCGGCGATCCGCGCGCGCAGCGCGGACCGCGGCGGGCTGGCCAGACCCGGCCAGCGGGACTCGTCGGGGATGTCCTGAGCGCGGTCAACACTCGTGGTGGTCACGGTTCTCCCTCCGGCCGGCCAGGTGCGCCGGTGATCGATCGTAGTCGCCGCACCCCCGCGGCGCGCTTCGCGATATGCCCTGTTCGGGGCGGGTTTCACACGGGTATTCGGAGCCGCTCGGGCCCCGGTGCGGCCCACGCGCCGCGGAGCTCGTCACCCATGCCCCCAGCGAGCACTTCCAGTGTGAAAGCAATCGTCAGCCGGGTCCACACCGGCGACCGGCGGAGCATCGCGTGCCCTTCGTGGGCGATCTCGAACCGGGCGACGCGGGCGGCGACGCCCTCGGCGCGTTCGGCGAAGGCGTGCGACTCCGCCGGGCTGGTCATCCGGTCGCGAATGCCGTGCACGATGAGCACCGAACGCCCGGCGACGGCGTCCACCGGCTCCCCCCGCGGCGTCCACGGCGCCAGCGCGCAGACCCCGCCCACCGCCGGGTCGTCGGCCACGCGCAGCGCCACCCGGGCGCCCATGGAGTGCCCGACCAGCACGACCGGCAGGCCGGGGTGGTCGGCGCGGATGCGCTCGAGGGCCCAGCGGGCGTCGTCGACGGGGTCGAGGACGGGAGCGTTCCAGCCGTAGCGGCGGTTGCGCAGCAGCCGCACCTCGACGCCGTCCTGCCGGCCGGCCCGGTGCAGGGCGCGCGCGATCGGGACCATCCGCAGGAAGGCCAGCTTCCAGGGCGGCACGCTGCCCGTGCCGCGCTCGGCGCCGCCGTGCAGCACGAGCACGACCGCTTCGGTCCGCCCGCGCGCCGGCCACACCGACACCGCCGGTTCCGCTTCGCTCACCCGTGTCCTCCTGTCGCCCCGCATCCGGGTCAACTCCGCCCGCCCACCGGGCTATTCCACCGCCCACCACCATCTTCGCGGTAGATTCGGCGCCCGATCCCCTACGGAAGGGTGGGTGTGGTGAGCGCCACGGACATCTCGGGCAGCGTCGCCAAGCAACTGGCGGACGTCGAGCAGGCCAACGCCGAGGCAGTGCGCGAAGCGGCGGATCTGGTGCTGGGGGTGATCCGGGCCGACGCACTGGTCTACACCGCCGGGGCCGGGCACTCGCTGGCGGCGGTCGCCGAGACGTTCTACCGGGCCGGCGGCCTGGCCTGCGTCTACCCGCTGTACCACCCGGACCTGCTCCCGCTGCACGGCGCGGTGAGCAGCACGAAGACCGAGCGGCGCACCGGCCTGGCCGCCGAGGTGCTGGCCGAGCGCGCGCCGGGCCCGGACGACGTGCTGGTGGTGTTCTCGACGTCCGGGTCGAACCCGTACCCGGTCGAGCTGTGCATCGAGGCCCGCAAGCGCGGGGCGGCGGTCATCGCGATCACGTCGCGCGCGTGCGTGGCGGCGGCGCCGCGGCGGTCGTCGAGCACGCTGGTCGAGCAGGGCACCGTCGTGCTGGACTCGCTGGTGATCCCGGGGGACGCGAGCTACCCGCCGGACGCCCCGCGCACGGCGCCACTGTCCACTGTGGTCAACGCGTTCCTGTGGAACCTCGTGCTCGCCCAGGTCTACGACCGCGGGACGGCCGAAGGTCTCGACGTCCCGCTGTGGCGCAGCTCCAATGTGGAGGGCGGCGACGAGGCGAACGCGGCGCTGCTGGAGAAGTACGGCGCGATCGTGCCGCGATTGAAGTAGCAGTTCGTTGAAAAGCACCGGCCGGGCACGCCTTGACGGGCGTGCCCGGCCCCCTTTAGCGTCGACATACCGACTGGTCGGTGTGCTCAACGACGAGCTGAGGAGATCCCATGGACGGTGTCACGGCGACGGTGCACGGCGAGTGCGCTCCCGGGTTCGAGCCGGTGCGCGAAGCCTTCGAAGCGAACTTCCGCGAACGGGGCGAGCTGGGGGCCGCGTTCACCGCCATCCGGCACGGCGAGGTCGTCGTGGACCTGCGGGGTGGGTGGTCCGCTCCGGACCGCGCCCGCGAGTGGGGTCCGGACACCCTCGCCAACGTCTGGTCGACGACCAAGGGCATGACCGCGATCTGCGCGCACCGGCTCGCCGACGCCGGCGAGCTGGACGTGGACGCGCCGGTCGCGAAGTACTGGCCGGAGTTCGCCGCGGCCGGCAAGGGCGAGATCCCGGTGCGGTGGCTGCTCTCGCACCGCTCCGGCGTGCCCGGGATCGGCATCGACCGGCCGGTGGCCGTCGAGGAGCTGTACGACTGGGACCTGATGACGTCGCTGCTGGCGGCGCAGGAACCGCTGTACGAACCGGGTTCCGCGGGCGGGTACCACGCGCTGGTGTACGGCTGGCTCGTCGGCGAGGTCGTGCAGCGGGTGGCCGGGCAGGGCATCCGCGAGTTCTTCGCCGAGCAGGTCGCCGGGCCGCTCGGCGCGGACTTCTCCATCGGCCTCGCCTCGGACGCGGACCTGGACCGCTGCGCGATCCTGGTCGACCCGGTCATGACCGAAGAGATGGAGAACGCGCTGGCCACGGCGTTCGCCAACGCCGGCCCGGTCGCGCAGGCGGCGTTGGCCAACCCGCGCCTCGCCGGCCACGACGCGAACGAACCGGCCTTCCGCCGCGCCGTCATGCCGGCGCTGAACGGCCACGGCACGGCCCGCGCGATCGCGACGATCTACGGCGGGCTGGTGGACGGAACGCTGCTGTCCGCCCCGGCGCTGGCCCGGGCGCGGGAGAGCCAGGGCAAGGAGATCGACGCCGTCCTCGGCCTGCCGAACGAGTGGGGCCTCGGCTTCTACCTCGGCAGCGACGCCCGTGGCTTCGGCCCCAACCCCACGGCCTTCGGCCACGACGGTCTCGGCGGCTCCACCGGCGGCGCCGACCCGGAGAACGGCATCGCCTTCGGCTACACCCTCAACCAGCTGGGCCCCCTGATCCGCGACGACCCCCGCAAAATGGCCTTGATCCAAGCCCTCTACACGTGCGTGGAGAGTCGACACGCGTGATTCAGAGGTCGACACGCGTGATTGAGGAGTCATCTCTCGTGACTGGAGGGTCGACACGGCGCTGAACTCGTGTCGACGCTCCAATCACGCGTGTCGACCCTTCAATCACGCGTGTCGACTCTTCGATCACGCCACGGCGGGTTCTTCTTCGGCGAACTGGGTTGCGTGGAGGGTTGCGTAGCGGCCGTTGGCGGCCAAGAGTTCTTCGTGCGTGCCGCGTTCGACGATTTCGCCGTGCTCCAGGACCAGGATCTGGTCGGCCGCGCGGACCGTCGACAGCCGGTGCGCGATCACCAGGGCCGTGCGGCCGGCCAGCGCGTGGGTCAGGGCTTCGCCGACCGCCGCCTCGGACTCGGAGTCCAGGTGCGCGGTCGCCTCGTCCAGCACGACGACCTTGGGCTGGGCCAGCAGCAAGCGCGCGATCGTCAGCCGCTGGCGTTCGCCGCCGGAGAGGCGGTAGCCGCGCTCCCCCACCGTCGTGTCGAGGCCGTCCGGCAGGGAGCGGACCAGCTCACCCAGCCGCGCCCGCTCCAGCGCCGCCCAGATCTCGTCGTCGGTGACGCCCGGACGCGCGTAGGCCAGGTTCGCGCGGATCGTCTCGTGGAAGAGGTGCCCGTCCTGCGTCACGACGCCGACAGTCTCCCGCAGCGAGGCGAAACTCAGGTCCCGGACGTCCACATCGGACAGCCGCACCGAACCGGAGTCGACGTCGTACAGGCGCGGCAGCAGCGACGCGATCGTCGACTTCCCCGCCCCGGACGACCCGACCAGCGCGACCATCTGCCCCGGCTCGGCGCGGAACGAGATCCCGTGCAGCACTTCTTCCCCGCCGCGGTGGTCGAGCGTGGTGACGTCCTCCAGCGACGCCAGCGAGTACCGGTCCGCCGCCGGGTAACCGAAACGGACGTCGGAGAACTCGACCGAAACGCCGTCCGAGGGAGGCAGCGTCCGCGCGGACGGCTTCTCCTCGATCATCGGCTTCAGGTCGAGGACCTCGAAGACCCGCTCGAAGGACACCAGCGCCGTCATGACGTCGACGCGGACGTTGGCCAGCGCGGTCAGCGGCGCGTAGAGCCGGGTCAGCAGCAGCGCCAGCGCGACGACCGTGCCCGGCGCGAGCTTGCCGGTCAGCGCGAGGTACCCGCCGAGGCCGTAGACGAGCGCCTGCGCCAGCGCCGAAACCAGGGTCAGGCTCGTCATGAACCAGCGGGTCAGCATCGCGGTCCGCACGCCGATGTCGCGCACGCGCCCGGCGCGCAGCCCGAAGTCGTCGGCTTCCTGCACCGGACGGCCGAAGAGCTTCACCAAGGTGGCGCCCGGCGCCGAGAACCGCTCGGTCATCTGCGTGGTCATGCCGGCGTTGAGGTTCGCGGCCTCCCGCTGCAGCCCGGCCATCCGGCGGCCGAGCCGGCGCGCGGGCAGCACGAAGATCGGCAGGAGCACCAGGGCGAGCAGCGTGACCTGCCACGACAGCGTCAGCATGACGGCCAGCGAAAGCGCCAGCTGGATCGTGTTGGTGACCAGGCCGGACAGCGTCGCGGTGAACGTCCGCTGCGCGCCGATGACGTCGTTGTTCAGCCGCGAGACCAGCGCACCGGTGCGGGTGCGGGTGAAGAAGGCGATCGGCATCCGCTGGACGTGCTCGAACACCGCGCGCCGCAGGTCGTAGATGATGCCTTCGCCGATGCGCGCGGACTGCCAGCGCTCGACGAGGCCCAGCCCGGCGTCGGCGATCGCGAGCAGGGCGATGACGATCGCGAGCCAGACGACCAGCGGCAGGTCACGGCCGCCGACGATCGCGTCGACCACCTTGCCCGCCAGCACCGGCGTCGACACGGCCAGGACCGCCGAGATGACGGTCAGCACGAGGAAGGCCAGCAGGCGCCGCCAGTGCGGCCGGGCGAACCGCGCGACGCGTTTGAGCGTGCCGCGGCTCAGCCCCTTCGGGACGTCGTTGGCGCGCATCGCCGAGCTCAGCAGCGCCCAGGTGTTGTCCATGGGAAACCCCCAGTGTCAAAACCTCTACTATAACTGAGGTTTTCTTCGGATATGACCTGGACAACGCCATCGTTGCCCGTTTGCTTCCCGCCGCCGTTCACTCCCCGCGAACAACGCGGTGCAGTGCGGCGCGCAGCCGTTCCGCGTCCTCTTCGGCCAGGGGTGCCAGCAGCAGGGCCTCAGCGTGCCGCGTCACCTCTTCACCCGCCGCGCGGACCCGCTCGCCTTCCCCGGTCAAGGTGACGAGGCGCTTCCGCCGGTCGCCCGGCGCGACCTCGCGCCGGACCAGCTCCTTGTCCTCCAGCTCGTCGACCAGCGCGACCATCGTCGTCCGGTCGATGCCCAGGCGCGCCGCGCCCTCCTGCTGCGACAGCGCCGGCCCGGCCCCGAACAGCGTGAGCAGCGCGAGCTGCCGCCCGGTGATCCCGAGGGGCGCGTACAGCGGCTCGGCCAGCTCGGCGAGCCGCAGCTGGGCGTGCTTGAGCAGGTAGCCGAGCCGGCGGGTGACGGCGGGCGGCGCCCCGAGGTCGCTGGACATGCCCGGACTCTACACTTAAGCTGATCGTCAGTCATGCTGATGATATATTGGACTGATAATCAGGAGGGCATCATGGTCACCGTCGGGCTCAAGCCGTCCCAGCAGCACATCGGCATCGCCGGGCTCCGCGAGATCTGGACCATCGCCGACGACGCCGGCTTCGACGGCTGCTGGGTCTTCGACCACCTCGCCCCGATGGGCCCGGACCGCACCGGCGACGTCTTCGACGGCTGGTCCCTCCTCGCGGCGATGGCCGAAGCGACGAAACGGGTGCGCATCGGATGTCTGGTCTCGGGCAACACCAACCGCCACCCGGGCACGTTCGCGAAGATCGCCACGACCGTCGACCACCTCTCCGGCGGCCGGCTCGACGTCGGCCTCGGCGCCGGCGGCGACGCGTACACCGACGCGATGATGGGCACCCCGACGCCGGCACCGGTCGAACGCGTCGAACGGCTCGCCGAGACCTGCGAAATCCTCGATCTGCTGTGGACTCGCGAAGAAACCGATTACCGCGGCCGCCACTACACGCTGACCGCCGCGCGCAGCGACCCGAAGCCCCGGCAGCCGAAACCACCGCTGTGGCTGGGCAGCAGCGGCGAGAAGTTCGGCCTCCGCGTCGTCGCCGAGCACGCCGACGTCTGGCTCAACGCGGCTCTGCCCGGCACGGAACTCGCCGAGCTGCAACGGCTTTCGCGCGTGCTGGACCAGCACTGCGCGGCGGCCGGCCGGGACCCGGCGACGATCCGCCGCGCCGTGCAGTTCCGGCTGCCGTCCGATGCGGACGATGCCCTGCGCCTTGCGCGGAGCTACGTCGAGGCCGGGTTCACCGAGCTCGTCCTGATGCCGACGGGCCACGACGACGTTGTCACGGCTTCGGAAGCAGCCGCGAAGCTGCTCCCCCGCCTGCGAGACGTCGGCTGAACCGGGCGCCGGGCCCGTCGGTAGCCTGGCGAAGTGGAAACGGAGGTGGGCCGGGCGCCCGCATGGCGGCGCGCGGCACGGCTCTTCACGGCACCCGCACAGGCTCCCGGCCTCGCCGCACTGCGCTGGGACCTCGGCTTTTACCTCGCCTGCCTCGCCTTCGCGCTGCCGACGGCGCTCAAGTCCGAGTTCTACGGCTACCGGGTCTGGGGCACCTTCGCGACGGTCGCGTACGGCTTGGGCGCGCTGCACAGCGGCTGGCTGCTGCTGTCCGCACGAACCGGGCGTACGCCACGCGGCGTACTCGGCTCACGCTGGTGCGGGATCGCCGCGGTCGCGCTGTTGGCAATGATCCTTCCGTTGCTGCTTCTGGTGATCCGCCGACTGACCGGAGTGGACTGGCTGATCACGCCCTTCTCGTGGGCCGCGCAGCCCGAGGTCTGGGTGATCGAGCGGTCCGCGGATCTGCTGCTGCACCACGGAACCCCGTACGTCGACGTCACCGCGCTCGGCCGGGCGCCGGAGGTCAACGACTACACCCCCTACGGCCCGGTGATGGCGGTCTTCGGCCTGCCCCGCGCGCTGGCCGGCGGCACCCCGCTGGGCGACGCGCTCACCGACGCCCGCTGGATGTTCGCCCTGGCCGCCTGCGCGTGCGTGCTGGGCACGCTGAAACTGCTGAAGTGGCCGAAGGTCCCGGTCGGCGCGGCCCAGCTCGCGCTGGCCTGCCCGCTCACCGCGCTCACCTGGGCGGTCGCCGGGCCGGACCTGGCGATCGTCGGGTTGCTGGTGCTCGCCTGCGCGCTCGCCGCGACCGGGCGGGCCGCCTGGTCGGGCCTGGTGCTGGCGCTGGTCGTCAGCGCGAAGCTCATCGTCGCGCCCGCGGCCGCGGTCCTGGCGGTGTTCGTGCTGGTACGCCGAGGCTGGGTTCGCCGCAAAACAGGGCTCGACTGGCCCGCGGTGGGGCGGTTCGCGTCAGCGCTGGTGGCCACCACCGCCGCGCTGCACCTGCCCGTGTACCTCGTGGACCCGGCGGCGTTCGTGGAGCACGTCTTCCGCTTTCCCCTCGGGATGGGCGTCGTGCGGTCGCCCGCGGCGAGCCCGCTGCCAGGCCACCTGATCGCCGAAACCGGCCCGGTGGGCCAGGTGGCGGCGTTCGCACTCGTCGGCGCCGCGGCCGTGGCGATGGTCGTCTGGCTGGTGCGCCGGCCCCCCGCGAACGGCTCCGGCGCACTGCTGCGCATCGCCGTCGGACTCGGCGCGTTGATCCTGCTCACCCCGGCCACCCGCTACGGCTACCTGGTGTACCCGCTGGTCCTGCTCGGGGCCCACCTGACGTTCCGCGTGGCCGAAGCTCCCACTGCGCCCCCCGCGCAGCAGTCCTCGACTACTTCTTCTTGACCCTGGTCGCCCCGCCGCGCCCCCGCAGCTGGACTCCGGACTCCGACAGCACCCGGTGGACGAACCCGTAGGAACGCCCTGTGGACTCCGCGAGCGCCCGGATGCTCGACCCCTTCTCGTATTTCTTCTTGAGGTCAGCGGCCAGCTTGTCGCGCGTGTTGCCGGTGATCCGCGCGCCTTTCTTGAGATCAGCCACGTCGATCGCCTTCCCGCCGAGAGTGTTCTGGGCCACATATCGGCCCCTGCCGGGGCAATGATCGAACACTGAGCGCCGGAATGCCAGACGACAGACGTAAATCAGCTGAAACTGCGATCACATTGGGCCATTCCAGTGCCCGGCGGGAGTGATCTTGCACCCGAATGGACGCATCGATCACGCAAGCTGGACAAGTTCCAGATAGTCCGCCGACCAGTGATCCTCGGTGCCGTCGGGCAGCAGGATGACCCGCTCGGGCTCCAGCGCCTCGACCGCGCCGGGGTCGTGCGTCACCAGGACGACGGCGCCCGAGAAGCTGCGCAAAGCGTCCAGGACCTGGGCACGGCTGGCCGGGTCGAGGTTGTTGGTCGGCTCGTCGAGGAGCAACACGTTGGCAGCACTGGAGACCAGGCCCGCCAGCGCGAGCCGGGTCTTCTCGCCGCCGGAAAGCGTGCCGGCGGGCTGGTCGAGTTGTTCGCCGGTGAAGAGGAACGAACCGAGCAGGTTCCGCAACTCCTGAGCACCGGTGTCCGGTGAGAGATGTCGGATGTTTTCCCACACCGACGCATCATGATCAAGAGTTTCGTGTTCCTGTGCGTAATAGCCCAAACGCATTCCGTGACCCGGCACGATCTCACCGGTGTCCGGGGTTTCCATTCCGCCGAGGAGCCGGAGCAAAGTGGTCTTTCCCGCGCCGTTCAGCCCGAGTACGACGACCTTCGAGCCGCGGTCGATGGCGAGGTCGACGCCGGTGAAGATTTCGAGCGAGCCGTAGGACTTCGACAGTCCCTCCGCGGTGAGCGGCGTGCGGCCGCACGGCGCGGGGTCCGGGAACTTGATCCGGGCGACCTTGTCGGCCACCCGGGTCTCGTCGAGGGCGGACAGCATCTGCTCCGCGCGGCGCGCCATGTTCTTGGCCGCCACGGCCTTCGTCGCCTTCGCGCCGAGCTTCGCGGCCTGCTGCTGCAGTGCCGAGGCCTTCTTCTCGGCGTTGGCACGCTCGCGGCGGCGGCGCTTCTCGTCGGTCGCGCGCGCGTCGAGATAGCGCTGCCAGCCCATGTTGTACAGGTCGAGCTCGCCACGGGTGGCGTCGAGGAACCACACCTTGTTGACGACGTCGGCCAGCAGCTCGACGTCGTGGCTGATCACGACCAGGCCGCCGTCGTGCTGCTTGAGGAACCCGCGCAGCCAGTTGATGGAGTCGGCGTCGAGGTGGTTGGTCGGCTCGTCGAGCAGCAGGATCGTCTCGGACTTGCCGCCCGCGCCGGCTTCGGCCGCGGCGAACAGGATCCGCGCCAGCTCGACGCGGCGGCGCTGCCCGCCGGAGAGCGTCTGCAGCGTCTGCGCCAGGATCCGGTCGGCCAGGCCGAGGTTCGAGCAGATCCGCGCGGCTTCGCTCTCCGCGGCGTACCCGCCCAGCGAGGAGAACCGCTCCTCGAGCCGGGCGTAGCGGTTGATGGCCTTGTCACGCGCGGCGTCGTCGACGAGCTCGGCCATCGACACCTGCGCCTTCTCCATGTCGCGCATCAGCTTGTCGAGACCACGCGCGGAAAGCACGCGGTCCTTCGCGGTGACCGAAAGATCACCTTCGCGCGGGTCCTGTGGCAGGTAGCCGAGCTCGCCGGTGCGGCGGACCTCGCCCGCGTGCGGCTCGCCTTCGCCGGCGAGGACCTTCAGCGAGGTGGTCTTGCCCGCGCCGTTGCGGCCGACGAGGCCGATGCGGTCGCCGGGCTGGATGCGGACGGTGGCGCCATCGAGCAGGATGCGCGAACCCGCGCGCAGCTCAAGGCCGGTGGCCGTGATCAAGGGAAACTCCCGTGGACGGGGGTGAACGGAGGACTGTGTCTGCCAAAAAGACAGCGTCGGGCGGCTCGGCGGCCGGCCGCGGCGTCACTCCAGCTGGATATCCACGGAGACCAGTGTACGGGCCGGGGTCCACCGGATTTTCCGGACGTGTGCGGTCTCACCCGTCGCGCAGCGTGACCTGCACCGACAGCGCCCGCACGGCCGCTTCCTCGAGCACCGCCCGGCTCGGCTCGCCGACCTCCAGCACGCGCGGCTCCGCGCGGGCGAACAGCGCGGCCAGCCGGCGGTCCTCCCGCAGCTCGTCGAGCGCCCGCCGGTCGCCTCCGAGCACCACGGCGTCCACTTCGGACAGCCGCGGCACGAGCACCTCGAACACGTCCTGCGCCGCCTCCCGCAGCGCGTGCCGCGCCTGGCCCGCGCGACGCCGGGCGAAGCGCTGCTGCGACCAGCCGCCCGCGGCGGAGCGGCCCTGCACGAGGTGCCGGCCGGTGCGCGACAGCTCGACCCGGCCCCCGCGCGCGACGCCGATGCTGTGCCCGCCCAGCCGCACCAGCACGAGCGCGATCCGCCGGGGCACCAGCGCGTGCGCCACGAGCGCCTCGACGGTGCCGCCGTCGAAGGGTCCGAAGGGGACGGTCGCGGTGGCGGTGGCGCCGTCGGCGGCGGTGACGCGGACGGCGTCCGGCGCACCTTCGGTCGTCACGATGCCGCCGTGCCGGTCGGCGAACCGGGCGAACCAGCCGGCCAGGCGCTCCGGCGGGACCTCGACCGCGCGGCCGCCACCCGCCACCTGCCGCGCCTTCGCCATGGGGAAACGGTACGGGGCCGCCGCGATCACCGCGACGGCCCCGCATCGAGCACTGCTTACAGCGGGTGCACCGGGCCGTTGTTCGTGTACCCCCGCACGTTCGACGGCGCTCCGGCCGCCGGGGGCTGCACGAACCCGTTGATGTGCAGGGCGACCGAGCGGATCGAGCCGACGTCGCCGCCCGCCGCGTCGACCACGGCGAACGTCCACGTGCCGTCGACGGCCGCACCGGTCAAGCCACCGGTCAGCGACTGCGTCGGCCGCCACGTCCCGGTGAACGGCGCGTTCGCCGAGGTCACCGAGCTGAACGCGGCCGCGGCGTTGTCGGCGAAGACGACCTGGCACAGGTTCTTGCCGGAGCCGCCGTTGCGCTGGAACACCGTCGCCTTGGCGCCGGAGGGCGCGGTCAGCGTGCCGACCAGGTCACCGACGTAGGAGTGGTTGAGCCCCACCGTCGTCGAGGTCGGGTCGGTGCTGCACGTGGTGCCGTCCACGGAGAACGTCACCTTGGAGGCGCGGCCGACCCCGGTGACCGGGATGGTCACCGACGCGCCGACCGGGCTGTTGTCCGGGATCGCCACCGGCGCGCCGGTGTAGGCGAAGTCCTGCGCGACCGGCGACGGGGTGCCGACCGGGAGCGAGAACGTCGACGTCGTCGGCGAGTGCGCGCCGGCGAAGGTGACGCGGGCGTTCAGCACCACCGGCACGCCGAGCTGCTGCGTCGCCGGCACGGTGATGGTGAAGTCGTTGACGCCGGTCTGTCCCGGGCTGATGGTGCCGTAGGACTTGGACCGCGGCGCCACCGTGACACCCGGGGTCGGGCTGGTGAGCACGACGCTGGTGGACACGGCGGTGCCGTCACCGTCGTTGGTCACCGGCAGCGTCACCTTGGCCGTGTCGCCCGGGTCGAGCGACGAGCCGCCGTCGGCCGGGGTGACCGTCGGCTGCTTCGCCACCGCGAGGGGCTGCGGGCTGGCGCCGGTGTAGGCGAGCACCTTGTCCGCGAGGATGACGCCGGCGCCGGTGAAGTTGTCGCGACCCGGGGTCTCGATGTCGACCGCGGTGTTGATCAGCGCTTCACGGACCTCCGACGGCGGCAGGCCGGGGTTGCCCGAGAGGACCAGCGCCGCGATGGCGCCGGCGTGCGGAGCCGCGGCCGAGGTGCCGAAGAACGGGTTGAAGCCGGTGACGCTGGTCTTCACGCCGTCGGCCGCGGTGATCTCCGGCTTGTTCCGGACCTCACCACCGGTCGAGGAGACGTTGCCCGGGGTGATCGGGGTGCCGTCGGCCTCGTAGAACACGCGCCGCGGGCCGTCGGAGGTGAACCGCTCGGCCTTGGACGTGCTGCTGAACGAACCCGGGAACGGACCGGTCGGGTTGGCCGGGTCGCCCGGCTCCAGGGGCCGGCCGAACGCCGCGGCCGCCGGGGTGGCCGCCACGCTGAAGGCGTCCCGCGCGGCCGAGTGGCCGACCGTGACACCGGGGGTGTTGTAGGCCTTGAGGCCGTCCGCCGAGTCCTTGAACCGGCCGCGCAGCGCGGACAGCGACAGGTAGCGGGCCTGGCCCGAGAACTTCACGACGGCCAGGCGCAGGCCCGTGCCGCCGAAGATCGGCGTCTGCAGGATCTCGTACGGGTCCTGCGTGCCGTCCTGGACGTTCTGGCTGAAGCTGACCACGGCACCCGCGGAGTTGAGCAGGTAGAGGTCGTAGTCGTTCGCCGAGTGCCCGAGCGGGTCGGACCAGTGCAGCGTCACCGGGACGCCGGCAGAGGAGGCGTCCGAGAGGGGCTCGTAGATCTGGTTGCCCGCGGCGCCGGCGAAGTTGTGCGCGGTGCCGGCGAACTTGCCGACCGACTTGCCGGAGTCGACGAAGTCGCCTTCCCAGTGCCCGGCGGTGCCGTCGGCGACGTTGCCTTCGTTGCCGGCCGAGGAGAAGTAGAGCGCGCCGTCGGCGGTCACGTCGTTCACGGCCTGGGCGATGATCCAGTCCTGGAACGGCGATTCCTTGAAGTAGATGACGTCGTCGACGATGACGTCGCAGTGCGACTCGAAGCGCAGCTTGCGGATGTTGTCGGCGAAGCTGGCGTCGGAGTTGAACGCCGAGGCGAAGCCGAGCGCGGCGTTGGGCGCGAGGTCGTGGATGATCTCGAGCATCGCGGTGCCCTCGTCGCCCTCGCCCTCCTGCCCGGCGATGACGTCGACGTTCGGCGGCAGCTCGCCCTTGGCCTGCGAGGTGGCCAGCGAGTCGACGCCGTCGGACAGCGCGCACGCCTTGACGCCGACGCCGGTGACGCCGAACTGCTGGCGGGCGATGTCGGCGTTGTGGGCGCGGTCGCCTTCACTGGTCAGGGTCGCGGCGGCGGCAGCGCTGCGCTGCGACTTGCTCGCCACCGCCTTCTGCAGCTCACCGGCGATGCGGTCGGCCTTCTGCTGCTTGGTCTCGGTCTTGGCCGGCGTCGTCGCCGGGGTGGCCAGCTCGTGGGCGGTCATCGCCTGGTCGGCCTGGTCGACGCGCTTGACGTCGCTGCGGGCGGCGATCGCGGTGACCTGGTCCAGCGGCACTTCGGCGCGGATGCTGGCGTACCGGTCGGAGATCGCGCGGATGCCCGCCCCGGCCTTGGTGAGCCCGCTGATGAGGTCCGGCGAGACCTTGCCGGCGCGGATGTCGACCAGGACGGTCCCGGCCGAAGAGACCTGGGCCCCCGACTGCAGCGCGTTCAGCTGCTTGGTGACGCCCTTCTGGGCGGCGAGCAGGTTGCTGTCCACTTTGGACTCGGTGGCGGTGCGGCCCGCCTTGACCGCCTGCAGGGCGGCGATCTGCTGTTGGGCGGTTTCGGTGAAGGCGTCCGGTGTGGACGCGGTGGCGGCGCCCGCGACGGGCGGCGACACGAGGCCGAGGGCGGCGAGCAGTGCCGCGGCCCCGGCGGTGAGCACAGTGGATCTCGATCTCGTGGAACGGGTACGACGCACGTGCGCCCTCCGATATCTCCAGGCGCGTGCCCCGACTCACGCTGACCGATCGCCGGTGATCACCGGCGGGATCAAGTCAAGTACGGTGAGTTCTCCGTAAAAACCCGCCGTTCGAGTGACAAAGGATGGATAATTTCCCGAACCGGCCGGAGGTCGTAGGCCGTTCAGCGCAACGGTGAACTTCCGACCGGACAGCCGCAGGACAAACGGCCGGACGACGGCGGCCGCAAGGCATTCCGCGGAGTGGGACGTCCACAAGAGTCAGTGCGCTTCGAGCGGACGAGCCGTGCAGCCGGCGTCCCGGCCGCGAAATTCCGTTACGCCGGCACCACCCGGTCAGAGGACGAAGGAGTCCGACCACGGCTGGGCGGCCCGCCCGGACAGAGCCTCCAGCAGGGTCACCGCCTGCTTGTCCGTCAGCGAGGCCACGAAATCCACCACCGCCCGGCCCCGGGCCAGTCCCCGCACCGCGTCCGGCCCGGACACCGGTTCCCCCGTCGCCCCCACGAGCAGCTCCGGCGCCGAGCGCGCCAGCTCCGTGTACTCCGCCCGCGCCAGCTCCACCAGGTCGTGCAACCGGCGCGGCAGCCGGGAAACCTCGTCGCGGTCGAGCAACCACGCGTCGAGCGCGTCGACCAGGCTCGACACCAGCCCCGCCTGGCCGCGCTGGTGCAACGCCAGGTCCGGGCGCAGCAGGACGAACCGCCGGTGCACGAACTTCAGCACCTGGACCTCGTGCCACTGGGCGGGGCGCAGCGAAACGTGGCCGGTGCGGGTGGATGGCGACGCCAGCACGACCACGCCGTCGACCAGGCGCGCCGTCCAGTTCGCCGAGAAGGCCGCGGTGGCCTGCTCCGCCTCGATCGAGCCGTCGAACTCCGCGGCCAGCAGGCCGTCGAGCAGCTCCGCGCGGACCCGGGTCACCGCCGCCGCGAACGCGTCGTCGTCGACGATCCACGCGTCCTTGACGTGCATGCGGCGGCGGACGCGTTCGAGCGAACGGCCCGGGCGGCGCAGCTCCGCGTGCAGCGTCTCGTCGTCCAGCGCGGCCAGCTCGCCCGCGTGCTCGAGCCACTCCCCCAGCTCCGCGGCCACCGGGGCGTGCTGCAGGACGCCGATGCGGTGGAAGTCCTGCAGGTCGTGGATCGCGTAGGCGATGTCGTCGGCGGTGTCCATCACGGACGCTTCGACCGTCTGCTGCCAGCCCTCGACGCGCCCCGCGAACGCCGCGCGGGCCTGCTCGAAGTCGTCGAGTTCGGTGGCGTAGGCGGAGAACTTGGCCGCGCCGGTGCCGGGCGCCTCGTCCGGCTCGCCCGCGCCGCGCGGCGGCACGGCCATCTCGGACGGGTGCGGTGCCGGGTGGTGCAGCCGCAGCCACGGGTACTTCAGCACGGCCGCGCGCACCGCCGTGGTCAGGTCGAGCCCGATCGCCGACGGCCCGCGCACGTCGGTCGTGGTGATGATGCGGAACGTCTGCGCGTTGCCCTCGAAGCCGTCGGCCAGGCCGAAGCGGTGCCGGGCGATGCGGTCCAGCGTCTGCTCGCCGAGGTGCCCGAACGGCGGGTGCCCGAGGTCGTGGGCGAGCGCGGCGGCCTCGGCGACGTCGGGGTCGCAGCCGCCCAGCTTGTCGACGAGGACGGCGTCGTCCCCGGTGGTGACCCGCTCGGCGATGGCGCGGGCGACCTGCGCGACCTTCAGGCTGTGGGTGAGCCGGTTGTGCAGGAGCCCGGCGCCGCCGGCGCTGACCACCTGCGTCACCCCGCCGAGGCGGGCGAAGAACGGCGACGCGGCGATGCGGTCGCGGTCGATCCGGAACGGGCTGGTCGCCAGGTCGGTGAACCCGCCGGCGTTGGCGACGGGGTCCCGCCGCACCGCCCTCGGGTCGGTCTGCTCGCTGCCCTGATCCATGCGCCCGACCTTATCCGGCTTCACCCGAACGGCGGGCAGGTGCGTGGGTACCCCCCAGGTATGTCCCGAGCGATGGTCACGACGCTGGCAGCACTCGCTTTCGCCCTGGTCGCGTGCGGCGCCCCGCCCGGCGGCCCCGGCACGACGAGCTCGACCTCGACGCTGACGTCGACCTCCACCTCGAGTTCGAAGCCGGCGGCCCGCATCAAGGTGCCGGACGTCTCCGGCATGAACCACCAGGACGCGCAGGACACGATGCAGCGCGCGGGGCTCTACAACCTGCGCGAGGTCGACGGCACCGGCCAGGGCCGGATGCTGGTCCTGGACCGCAACTGGGTCCAGACGGGCCAGGACCCGGCGCCCGGGACCGAGGTCGCGCCCGACGCGGTGATCACCCTGACGGCGGTCAAGAAGACCGACCGTTAGGCCTCCGGCGGGGTCGTGTACGCCTTCAGCGTGCGGTCGGCCGCCGCCCGGGCCTTGGCCGGGTCCGCGCCCGCCGCGACGTCGGCCTCGTACCAGGCCTCGTTCGACGCCGTCATGAAGCGGATGCCCTCCGGCGACATCATCCAGGCCATCGCCGCCTCCGGGTCGACGGCCGTGCCCGGGGTGGCCAGGTGCAGGACCAGGCCGACCAGGGCGCCGTCCCAGCCGATGCCGACCGCGCCGGGGCCGAACTCGTCCCAGCGCTCGTCGATGTGCGCGACGTGCTCCAGCTCGAAGCGGGTGCCGTCGCCCTCGGGCGTCAGCCGGACCTCGATCCAGCTGACGTTGCCGCCGAACTCCCACGTCGCGGCGAAGCTCTTGGGCGGGTCGCAGCGCTCGACCGTGCCGCCGGCGTTGCCCTCCAGCTGGTACTTCCCGCCGAGCTTGAGCTCGCCGCTGACCGGCAGGAACCAGCGCGGGATGCGCTCGGGGTTCGTGCAGGCGTCCCACAAGTCGTCGACGTCGGTGTCGTAGACCTGGCTGATGGTGAGGACGCGGGCCTCCTTCCCTTCGAGCACCCGGTCGCCGAGCGTCCGGCGGACGGCGCTGATCTGGTGGCTGACGTCGATCACGATCCTTCTCCTTCTTCGGTGAGGCGCCGGGCGCGCTTGCCGCGGGCGATTTCGGTGGCCAACGCGTCCAGCGGCGGGGTCCAGAACCGGCGGAACCGGTCGAGCCAGACGTCGACGTCGCGCAGCGGCGCGTGCCCGACCGCGTACAGCCGCCGCGTGCCGTCCTGGCGGACGACCGCGAAGCCGTTCTCGCGCAGCACTTTCAGGTGCTGCGACACCGCGGGCTGCGAGATGCCGAACTCGGCCCGGATCACCTCGGTCACCGCGCCGGCGGCCCGCTCGCCGTCGGCCAGCAGCTCGAGGATCCGGCGGCGGACCGGATCACCCAGGACGTCGAACGCGTGCACCCGGCCAACCTACAAGCTGCCACTTATATAAGTCAACTCTGAACAAGTGGCGGATGTCACGCTGCGTTACTCCGATGTGGGTAACGGTGGTGAACATCAGTCGACATCGGTTTCGTTTCGCCGCCCGACCCGCGACGATCGGGGCGTGAAGTCGCCACGCGCGGTCCGCTTCGCTTTCCAGCCGCTGTACAGCCTCCACACCGGAGGCGTCGTGGCTCACGAAGCGCTGGCCAGGCCGGGCCACGGCACCGTCCCCGAACTGCTCACGCAGGCGCGCCGCGACGGTCGCCTCGCCGAGGTCGACCTCGGGCTCGCGATCGCCGCCGTCCGGCAGGACGAGTCGTCGCTCCCGCTGCACCTCAACCTTTCCGCCCGGACCCTCGCCGCACCGCAGGCGATGTACGACGACCTCCTGGCGGAGCTCGGCGACGCCGGACGCCGCACCCGCGACGTCGTCCTCGAGATCGGCCCGCCGTTCGCGCCGCTGCCCGCCGACCGCGCGCTCGCCGGGATGCGGATGCTCACCGAACTCGGTTTCCGGCTCGCGCTCGACGGCCTCGGCCGCGGTGACCTGCCGCTGAGCCTGCTCGTCGAGGCGCCGGTCGACCTGGTCAAGCTCGACCGCACGGTGCTGCGGGGGCTGCCGGACGACCAGGCGTCGGCCGCCGTCGTCGAGGCGCTGCTGCACTACACCAACCGCACCGGCACCCGGCTCGTCGCGACCGGCGTGGAAACCGACGCCCAGCTCGACGCCGTCCGCGGTCTCGGCATCCGGATCGCGCAGGGGAACCTGCTCGCCCCGCCGACGGCCGCCGGCCCCGCCCCGGCGCTGCTCACCCGAACCCAGGCCACCCCGCGCGCGCCGGGTCCGGCGCAGTGCGTCGGCGACTTCCTCCGCCCGGCCACGACGCTGCCGGAAACCGCGACCTGCGACGAGGTCCGGGAAGTGCTGGCGGCCGCGGACGCGCCGAGCGGCGTCGTCGGGGTCGACGAGCTGAACCGGCCGCGCTGGTCGGTCGACCGGACGCGGTTCCTGGTCGCGGTCACCGGCCCGTACGGGCACGCGCTGCACGCCAAGCGCCCGGCGGCGCGGCTCGCGGACACCCCGCACACGATCGAGGCCCGCGCGGGCGCGATGGAGTTCCTCGAACTGGTCACCGACGCCGACTGGGGCCGCACCGGCGACGACGTCGTCGTGGTCGACGAGGTCGGCCGCTGCCTGGGTGTGGTGCTGGTGACCGAGGTGGTGCGCGGCGTGGCCGAGGCGAAGGTCGAGGCCGCGGCGGCGCTGAACCCGCTCACCCGGCTGCCGGGCAGCGACACGGTGGCCCGCGACGTGGCCCGCCGGATCACGATCGGCGAGCCGTTCGTGGCGGCGTGGCTGGACATCGACGCGTTCAAGGCGGTCAACGACACGGCCGGGTTCGCCGCCGGCGACGACCTGATCCGCGAGCTGGGCGGCGCGCTCACCGAGCTGACCGGGCAGCTGCGCCGGATGCGGGTCAGCCACGTCGGCGGCGACGACTTCCTGGTGGTCTGCGACGTCGACGAGATCGCGACGGTGGCGGGCGCGCTGTTGGACCGCCACTGGACGGCGGACGGCCTGCCGGTGACGGTTTCGCTGGCGACGCTGGTCTGCGCGAGCGGCTCGATCGGGTCGTACCAGGAGGTTTCGCGGCTGCTGGCGCCGTTGAAGAAGCGCGCGAAGGCGGTGCCGGGGTCGAGCTGGGTGCTCAGCCGGCCGGGCTCGGACCGGGTGGAGGTCTTGCGCGGCATCGGCACCCGCGGCCTGCAGGCAGCTGCCGGTTAGCGAGTCTGCCGCAGCTCGTCGTGAGTGGCAATCAGGGTTCTAACCCGAATTACCACTCACGACCCGTACACCGCGCGGTAGCCCGCAAACCGCTCGTCGACCTCCTCGGGCGTCAGGCCGAAGTCCGCCAGGCTGTACTTGTGCGCGGGCTTCGCCGAACCCGACCGGCTTTCCCCGTGCAGCGCGGTCATCGCCGCCCGCGCCTCGTCCGTCAGCGTCAGTCCGAAGTGGTCGTACACAGTGGACACCGTGCCGATCGGGTCCGCCACGAAGTCCTCGTACCGCACGTCGCAGAACTGCGCCGCGTCGTACCGGGCGCGAGCCGAGCGGAACTCGTCGGCGCCGCGGGCCCACAGGTCGAGCTGCGAACGGCCGATCACCTCGCCGCGGAACTTCGCCGACCAGCCGTCCGCCGCCTTCTCCGCGAGGCTGCACATCGAGCCCATGATCGTGCGCGGCGCCCGATGCGTCTGGATCACGAGCGCGTCCGGATACGCCGCCATCAGCGCGTCCAGGGCGAAGAGGTGGCTCGGGTTCTTCAGCACCCACCGCTTGCCCGCGTCCGGCAGCCCGATCAGCTGCAGGTTGCGCCGGTGCCGCGCGTAGGCGTCCGTCCAGTCCTGCTTCGCCAGCCAGCGCGAGTAGCGCGGCAGGTGCGCGAGGCATTCGAACGACACCGACCGCATCGACTGCCGCAGCAGCTGCCAGCACTCCTCCACCTGGTCCGCGGACATGTGGTGCACGCCCATGAACTCAGGGTGCTCGACGTGGTGGCGTTCGTAGCCGGCCTGGATCCCCTGGTACACCGGGTTGCCCGCCCACGTCTCCCGCGGCGGCCGCGGCTGCGGGACCTCGGCGAGCCAGACCTCGAGGCCCTGGTGGCCCGGGTCCTCGGCGAGCAGCCGGTGCAGCGCGGTCGTGCCGGTGCGGGGCAGCCCGGTCACGAAGATCGGCCGTTCGATCGCCACCGAAGCCGACGCCGGGTGCTGCTTCCAGCCCGCTTCACTGAGCAGCCGCGCCACGAGCGCGCCGCGCAGCATCGCGCGGTGCACCTTGTTGCCGAACGGCGTCAGCTCTTCGTCGGCTTCGTAGGACTCCAGCAGCACGCGCAGGCCTTCGACGTACTCGTCGGCGCCGAAGTCGGCGAGCCCGGTGAGCTTGGTGGCCGACGCGTGCAGGTCCTCGACGGTGCCGACGTCTTCCCGGCCGGGGAGCATGGATCCTCCTAGTGGTGGTACTCGCCGCCGTTGACGTCGAGGCACTGCCCGGTGATCGCGCGCGCCATCGGCGAGGCGAGGAACACCACGGCGTCGGCGATCTCGTCGGGCTCCGGCAGCTTGCGCAGGTCGATCGTGGACGCGGTCTCCGCGTACACCTCTTCCGGCGTGATGCCGCGTTCCTGGGCCAGGTAGGCGAAGTACCACTTGAGGTTCGGCGCCCAGATGTAGCCGGGCGCGACGGTGTTGACGCGCACCCCGTCCGGCCCGAGTTCGGTCGCGAGGCTCTGCGAGAGCGACAGCAGCGCCGACTTCGCCATCTTGTACGCGCCGAACGTCCGCCGCGAGTGCCGCAGCACGGCGGAGTTGATCATCACCAGCGAGCCCTTGCTCTCCTTGAGCGCGGGCAGGAACAGCCGCGTCAGCCGGAGCACGGAGATCCCGGCGGTCTCGAAGCCCTGACGGACGGCGTCGATGTCCACAGTGGCCAGATCGGTCAGCGGCGGGACGGCGAAGGCGTTGTGCACCACCGTGTCCACCCGGCCGAAGGCTTCGAGCGCCTCGTTGACGAGGTTCGCGGCGGAGTCGGCGTCGTCGATGTCGGTCCGGACCGCGACGGCCCGGCGGCCGAGGTCGGTGACCTCCTTGGCGACCTCGGTCAGCCGCGACTCGGTGCGCGCGGCGAGCACGACGTCGGCGCCGGCCAGCGCGCTGCGCACGGCGATCGACCGGCCGAGTCCCGGGCCGATGCCCGAGACCACGACCACCTTGCCCTGCAACAAGTTCTCCATGCTCACCCCAGCATCCGGGCGGCGACGGCGTCCTGCCGGGCCGCGATCCGCGCCGACCATTCCGCCGGCGTCACCCGTGCCTCCGAGTGGTAGGGCAGCCGGTCCGGCAGCTCGTCCACCTTGACGACCTCGACGACCGGGCCGTCGGCCGGCCCGAGGTCCCGCGCGAGCCGCTGCCAGCGGATCTGGACGTACCCGCGGTCGTGGCCGGTGCGCTCCAGCCAGTTCGCCAGGCCGGGGTCGCGCTCGCTGATGACGAACCGGATCTTGCCGTCCGGGTCGACGCGCGCCTGGTCGGCGGTGAGGCTCGTCTGGTGGTTGATGTAGTCGAGCGAGACGTACCAGAGGCTGCCGAGCTGGATGCCCTGGTACGGCGCGTCCGCGCACTTCGGCACGGTGACGATCATCGCCTCTTCGTCGCCGAGCTCGTAGTGCCCGGCCGAGGAGAACTGCGTGGTCAGCCCGCCCGGCGTCGAGCGCGGCTCGGTCATCGTGTTCACCGGCAGGTTGTCGTAGAACCACTTCGGGAAGGCGAGGAACGTCTTGAGCCGGCTCAGCAGGATCTTGCCGGTGACGCCGTAGCGCTTCGCGAGCGCGGAGCGGTCCGGCACCGGCGGCGCCTGGCCGGCCGTGTCGACGCACTGGATGCGGATCTCGCCGCGCTTCTCCGTCGCCCAGTCGCTGTGCACCTCGCGCACCACGAGCATCGACGAGCCCTCGCCGAGGACGAAGTAGTTCGGCCCCGGGTTCTCGCGAGCCGGGCCGAAGCGCAGCTCGAACCGGCCGTCTTCGCCGATCTCGATCGCGCGGTCGTCGAACGCGGCGAGGCTGTCGGGCACCACGACCGGCGAGTAGTCGCCGTTGAGGATCTGGAAGCTCAGGTCGGCGGTGGTCCCGCGGACGCCGGTGACGAGGTACTCGCGGTCGTCGCGGATGTTCGCGTTGAAGTACAGCGTGTCCGGGTTGTCCAGGCCCATCTTCGTGTAGGGCCCGGTGGACGCGGTGAAGTACGGGAAGTCGCGCTGGTAGGCCCAGGCCATCTGCAGCGAGGCGCGGATGCTGCCGGCGAGGTAGTCGTACCCCTCCAGGAGGCCCTGCTCGGTCTGCGCCGGCGGGGCTTCGGCGATCAGTTTCTCCGCCTCGACGATCGCCTCGGCGAACGGCCGGGTCAACGAGAACTCGTTCTCGATCATGCGGGCACGGCCCAGCGGTTCGCGAGCAGCCGGAAGCCCGGGTTGCCCTCCCACGAGAGCATCGACTCGTAGGTCCGGACGTAGCCGATGTGCGACATCCGCCAGGCGCCGTCGGCCTCCCGGCGGTAGGTGTCCTCGTAGAACGCGGCGCCCTCGATGATCACCTTGTGGTCGGGCACGATGACCTTGTCGGTGAACGACCACCGCCCGGTCGCGGTGTCGCCGTCGACCTCGATCTCGGGCTGACCTGCGTGGTGGACGGTGATGATGCCGTTGCCGAGGCTCTTGGTGAGGAATTCGACGATGGCGTCGCGCCCCTCGAACTTCTTCCCGTCGCCGCCCACGGCGTGCGTCCCGTAGTCGGCCGTGGCGTCCACCGTGAAGGTGTCGCCCACCTCGTCCCACAGCTTGAGGTCCACCCCGCGCAGGTACCGGTACTTCAGCCGCTTGATCTCTTCGAGTACGACCAGGTCCATGCCCCCAGGGTCTCGCACCGCTTGACCGATGACAAGAACATGTTCTACTTTTTTCAAGTGTCCGTGACCTCGTACGAGCTTTCGCACCTGGCCGCGCTCGAAGCGGAGGCCGTGCACGTCTTCCGCGAGGTCGCGGCGACCTTCGAACGCCCGGTGCTGCTCTTCTCCGGCGGCAAGGACTCGGTGGTGATGCTGCACGCCGCCGCGAAGGCGTTCTGGCCGGCGCCGCTGCCCTTCCCCGTGCTGCACGTCGACACCGGCCACAACTTCGACGAGGTGCTGCGGTTCCGCGACGAGACGGTCGAGGCACTGGGCCTGCGGCTGCACGTCGCGAGCGTGCAGGACGACCTCGACGCCGGGCGCGTCGTCGAAGAGACCGGCCCGGGAGCCAGCCGCAACCGGCTGCAGACGGTCACGCTGCTGCGGGCGATCCGCGAAGGCGGCTTCGACGCCGTGTTCGGCGGCGCCCGCCGTGACGAGGAGAAGGCGCGCGCGAAGGAGCGCGTGTTCAGCTTCCGCGACGAGCACGGCCAGTGGGACCCGCGGGCGCAGCGCCCGGAACTGTGGAACCTCTACAACGGGCGGCACCGGCGCGGCGAGCACATCCGCGTCTTCCCGCTGTCGAACTGGACCGAGCTGGACATCTGGCAGTACGTCCGCGACGAGCGGATCGCGCTGCCACCGCTGTACTACGCGCACCGGCGTCCGGTGGTCCAGCGCGACGGCATGCTGCTCGCGGCCACCCGGTTCCTGTCCCTTGTGGACGGCGAGACGCCCTACGAGACGACCGTGCGCTTCCGGACCGTCGGCGACGCCACGTGCACCGGCTGCGTGGAGTCGGCGGCGGCGACACCGTCCGAAGTGGTCGCCGAGGTGGCCGCCACCCGCGTCACCGAACGCGGGGCGACGCGCGCCGACGACCGGATCTCCGAGGCAGGCATGGAAGACCGCAAGCGGGAAGGCTACTTCTGATGCAGCTGCTGCGGATCGCCACGGCGGGCAGCGTGGACGACGGCAAGTCCACGCTGATCGGCCGGCTGCTGTTCGACTCGAAGGCGATCTTCACCGACCAGCTCGCCGCCGTCGAACGCGCCAGCCGCGAACGCGGCGAGGACTACCCGGACCTCGCACTGCTCACCGACGGCCTGCGCGCCGAGCGCGAGCAGGGCATCACCATCGACGTCGCGCACCGCTACTTCGCCACGCCCAAGCGGAAGTTCATCATCGCGGACACGCCGGGGCACCTGCAGTACACGCGGAACATGGTGACCGGCGCGTCCACCGCCGACCTGGCGCTGATCCTCGTCGACGCGCGCAAGGGCGTCCTCGAGCAGTCGCGGCGGCACGCGTTCCTCGCGTCGCTGCTCGGGATCGGGCACCTCGTGGTGTGCGTGAACAAGATGGACCTCGTCGGCTGGTCGCCGGAGCGGTTCGACGAGATCCGCGAGGACTTCCGCCGGTTCGCGATGAAGCTGGACGTCGCCGACCTGACGTTCGTGCCGGTTTCGGCGCTGCACGGCGACAACGTCGTCCACCGCAGCGCGAGCATGCCCTGGTACGAAGGGACGTCGCTGCTGCACCAGCTCGAAGAGGTGCACGTCGCCTCCGACCGCAACCTGATCGACGCCCGGTTCCCGGTGCAGTACGTGATCCGCCGGTCGGACTTCCGCGGCTACGCGGGCACCATCGCCGGCGGCGTCTTCAAGCCGGGCGACGAGGTCGTGGCGCTGCCGTCGGGGTTCACCTCGAAGGTGCGCGCGGTGTGGGGCCCGGGCGGGAAGCCGCTGGAAGAGGCGTTCACCGGGCAGGCGGTGGCGGTCGAACTGGCCGACGACCTCGACCTCGGCCGCGGGGCGATGCTGTGCCGGCCGGGCAACCGCGCGGAGTCGGCCCGCGAGGTGGACGCGCTGGTGTGCTGGTTCTCCTCGCGGTCGTCCTTGACGCCGGGCGCGACCTACGCGGTCCGGCACACGACGACCGAGACGCGGGGCTCGGTCGAGCGGCTGGAGTACCGGCTCGACGTGACGACCCTGCACCGCGACGAGACGGCATCGGCGCTGTCCTTGAACGACATCGGCCGGATCCGGCTGCGCACCCGCGCGCCGCTGCTGTTCGATCCCTACCGCCGCAACCGCACCACCGGCGGTTTCCTGCTGGTCGACGAGCACACCGGGGACACGGTCGCGGCCGGCATGATCACCGGCGCGGTCGCCTCCCCGGTCGTCTGGCACACGGCGGCGGTCCGGCGCGAGGACCGGCCGACGCGCGGCGCGACGGTGTGGCTGACCGGGCTGTCGGCGTCGGGCAAGTCGTCGGTGGCGGTGGAGCTGGAACGCCGCCTGGTGGCCGCGGGCCGCCCGGCGTACCTCCTGGACGGCGACAACCTGCGCCACGGGTTGAACAAGGGCCTCGGCTTCGGCCCGGAGGATCGCGCCGAGAACGTCCGCCGGGTGGCGGAGGTGGCACGCCTGTTCGCCGACGCCGGTGTCGTCGCGATCGCGTCGCTGATCAGCCCGTACGCCGCGGACCGCGCTTCGGCGCGGACGATCCACGACGGGCTCCCGTTCGTGGAGGTCTTCGTCGACACACCGCTCGAGGTGTGCGAGGCCCGGGATCCGAAGGGGATGTACGCGAAGGCGCGGGCCGGGGAGATCCAGGGGTTCACCGGGATCGACGCGCCCTACGAGCGGCCGGCCTCGCCCGACCTGGTGCTGCGGCCGGCCGACGGCGACCCGGCGGCGATGGCCGCGGCGATCCAGGCGCTGCTCGACGACCTCGGCTAGCGTCGCGCGTCCGAGGTTCGCTGGCAGTGGCCCGGGGTCGTGAGTGAGAAACCGTGTTCTAACCCTGTTTCTCACTCACGACAAGCCGCGGCAGACCCGCGAACCGGCGCGGCCACGGCCAGCTCCGCACGGGTCCGGCCTCCTGACTGTGGCTGCCACCGCGCGACACTAGCCCGCCGGCTTCGCCCGCGTCTGCAGCAACGAGGGCGACACCGCGAACCCCTGCCGTTCGTACGCCGGCACCGCCCGGCTCGACGAATGCACCGTGACCCGCTCCAGCCCGAGCTCTTCGGCCAAGCGCAAGGTCGCGTCGATCAGCAGGCCGCCGAGACCGCCGTCGCGGGCCTCCGGGACCACGTACACCGACTGGACGTCGCCGCTGGCCCGCTCGAACGCCGTCGGCGTCGGCACGCGCGGCGTGACCGCGAGGAACGCCATGCCGATCACCCGGCCGGCCCGCGCCAGGACCAGGCACCGGTGCGTGGCCGCGTTCTCCCGGGCCCACGCGGCGAACTCCGCGACGAACGCGGCACGGCCGTCGCCGGGCAGGCCGTCCTGCTCGGCGACCCAGCGCCACCGCAGCTCGGCGACGGCTTCGAAATCGGCGGGACCGGCGGGGCGGACTTCGACGTTCGTCATGGTCAGCCCGCGGGGGTCACGAAGCCCGAGTCGTACGCCCGGACCACCGCCTGGGTCCGGTCGCGCGCCCCCAGCTTGGCGAGCACGTTGCCCACGTGCGTCTTCACCGTCTGGATCCCGAGGTACAGCTCCCCCGCGATCTCCACATTGGACAGCCCACCCGCCATCAGCCGCAGCACCTCGCGCTCGCGCTCGGTCAGCCCCGCCCCGGCCAGGCCGTCGCCCGACGGTGCCGGAGCGTGGTGGGCCGCGAGGCGGCGGATCGCCGCCGGGAACAGCAGGGACTCCCCCGTCACCACGGTCCGGATCGCCGCCACGATCTCCTCCGGCCGGGCCCGCTTGAGGAGGAACCCGCTGGCGCCGGCGACCAGCGCGTCGTAGACGTAGTCGTCGTTCTCGAACGTGGTCACCACGATCACCTTCGGCGGATTGTCCAAGGTGGACATCAGGTGGGTGGTGGCCCGGATCCCGTCGACCGCGGGCATCCGCACGTCCATCAGCACGACGTCCGGGCGCAGCCGGGCCACCAGGCCGGGCACCTCGGCGCCGTCGGCGGCCTCGCCGAGCACGCTCAGGTCGTCCTCGCTGTCGATGATCGCCCGCAGCCCGGCGCGGATCAGCGGCTCGTCGTCGACCAGCAGCACCCCGGCGCTCATCGCCCGCTCCCCCACGGCACCCGCACCACGACCTCCCACCGCTCGTCCACCCGCCCGGCCGACAGTTCGCCGCCGAGTACCCCGGCCCGTTCGGTCATCCCGCGCAGGCCGCGGCCGCCGCGGTGGCCCGTGCCGGTCCCCAGCGGGTTGGCGACCCGGGCGACCAGGCCGTGCGCCGTGACGTCGACGACCACCGTCACCGGGACCCTACCGGCGTGCCGCACCGCGTTGGTCAGGCATTCCTGCAGGATCCGGTACACCTCGCGCGACACCACCGCGGGCACCGCGGCGAGGTCGCCGCTGATCTCCGCCGTGACGTCGGTGCCGGCCAGCCGCGTCGTTTCGAGCAGGGTCTCCAGCTCGGTGAGCGCCGGCTGCGGCGCCCGGCCCGCCGCCTCCTCGCGCAGCAGCCCGAGGACGTGGTCGAGGTCGTCGAGGGCCGTGCGGGCGGACTCCTCGATCGCGCCGAGCGCGCGTTCGGTGAAGCCCGGGTCGGTGCGCAGCGTCCGCCGGGCGGCGCCCGCCTGGACGGTGACGACGCTCAGCGCGTGCCCGACCGAGTCGTGCAGCTCCCTGGCCAGCCGGTTGCGCTCGGCGAGCTGCCCGGTCCGCCGTTCCAGCTGGGCGATCCGGTCGGCGGCGGTCATCCCCAGCAGCCGGACCGCGGCCCGGCGCAGCCCGCCGCCGGTCGCCCGGACGGCGTAGATCAGCAGCACCACACCGACGGCGAACGCGACGGGCAGCCACGCCGAGGCCCAGCCCGTCGGCACCGTGACTTCGCCGCCTTCGGCGGTCTGCAGGAGGTGCCCGGTGAACACGGCGCTGATCGAAACCCCGATCGCGACGGGCGCGGCGAGGCTGAAGAAGCTGACCACGAACCCGGCGACGACGTGCAGCACGAACATCACCGCGGCGCGGCGTCGCCCCGGCCGGGTGCGGGGTTTCGCGGGCGCGTCCGGCACGGGGTCGTCGAGCAGCTCACGGACCGCGGTGGACTCCAGGACGTGCACGGCGGGCAGGAAGGCGGTGCCGGCGAGGACGAGGACGGTCAGTCCGCCGCCGATCAGCGTGGCCCGCTCCAGCGTGGTGACGAACGGCAGCAGCGACGGCACGGCGACCGCGGAAAACAGCAGGTAGGGCACGCTGATGGCCCCGCCGAGGACGAGGTAGACCCAGCGGCGGTAGGTCGCCTTGCTGGTCAGGGGGCGGAGTACGCGCACCGGTCGATCTTCGCAGCCGGCGGGTGCGGGCGCCTCCCTCTCGCGGTGGAGCAGCCCCCGCCCTCTCCGGGTGTCCGGCCCCGCTTCCAGCGTACCGGCGCGACCCGACGGAAAACCGGATCGCCGGCGAAAGGAGCCTGGTTGTCCACATCTCGGCCGAGCTGTGGGCAACCAGGCTCCCAGCGGCTAGTAAGCGACCTTCCGCAGCTCCGTGGCCGCGAAACCGTTCACCCACAACGACTGCACCTTCGCCGCTTCCGCCGCGCTCGGCTGGGCGTTCTTGCACGCCGTGCCCGGGCCGTGGCCGGACATCAGCTCCGTGCACGGCCCGGTGTAGTGGTCGGGCAGGCCGAGGTTGTGACCCAGCTCGTGCGCCGCGATGCGGGTCGGGTCGAAGCCCTCGGCCACCTGGCTCGTGTCCAGGTAGACGTCGCCGCGGCCGTGGCCGTTCGTGTTCGTGTACGAACCGCCGCTGTGGATCTCGTGGAACGTGATCGTCGCCCCCGAAGTCCGCTTGACCAGCTTCACGTCGGTGACGGCGGCGTTCCAGTTGGCCGCGCCCCGGTCGATCTGGGCGAGGTAGTCCGGCGCGCCCGTCGAGCTGTAGTACAAGGTCGTGACGGCTGCCGCCGAAGCGCCGGGGGCGACCGCGAGCCCCAGGCCCAGCGGGGCCGCGACGGCCGTGGCGAGCGCCACGACCCGGCCGATCGCGCGTCCGTTCATCGTGTCTCCTTCGTCCGGTTCAGGGAACACTTCACCGTGGTTCGCGCGGTCAGGTTAGAAGTCCACCGCCGCTCCGGGCCACGGCCGAAAGTAGTTCCCCCGCGGGAGGGAGCCCGCTCCCGCCGCTGCGTGAGCCCTCCGGCCCGGCCGCCGTGGTCTGCTCCGCGGCATGGACATCCTGCTGGGGCTGCTGACCCTTCCCCTCTACGCGCTCGTGCTGTGGCCGCTGGTGGTCGCGTCGCGGCGGGTGCTCGGGGTCCGGATCGGCGCCGTCCGCGCGCTGTGCGGCGCCGGGTTCGGCTGGCTCGTCGCGGGCGGCATCGGCCAGGCGTTCCCGGTTTCCCTGCTGCACAACGGCGGCGCGGCCGTCGGCCTGCTGATCCCGTTGGCGGGCAGCGCTTTCCTCGCGACGCTGATCTTCCTCTTCGTCGCCGAGATGGCCCTGCCGGCCGGCGCGGGACGGCTGCGGGCGGCGCGCGCCAAGGTCGTGCGCGCCCGCCGGTACTCGCAGATCAGCCGGATCGCGATCAAGCACGGCCTCGGCCGCTACCTCGTCGGCCGCCGCGACCCCGATCTCGCGCCGGGCCGGCACGCCAGGCTCGCCCGGTCCCTGCGCCGCGCGCTGGAGGAGGGCGGCGTGACGTTCGTGAAGCTCGGCCAGCTGCTCTCGACGCGCGCGGACCTGCTGCCGCCGGTGTTCGTCGACGAGCTCGGCAAGCTGCAGGACCAGGTGGCCCCCGCGAAGGCCGACGCCGTGTGGGCGGTGCTGACCGAGGAGCTGGGTGGCTCGCCCGACGACGTCTTCGCCGAGTTCGACCCGGAACCGCTGGCCGCCGCGTCGGTCGCGCAGGTCTACCGGGCCCGGCTGCGCGGCGGCGAGGACGTCGTGGTCAAGGTCCAGCGCCCGGGCGTGCGGGAGCAGGCCGAACGCGACATCGACATCGTCCGGCGCGTCGCCGCGGCGCTGGAGGAACGTGCGGACTGGGCACGCTCGCTCGGGGTCGCCGAGCTCGCCGACGGCTTCGCCGAAGCGCTGGCCGAGGAGCTCGACTTCACCATCGAAGCCCGCAACATCACCGCCGTCGCCGCGACTTCGTGCCCGGACGTCGTCCTGCCGACCGTCCACAAAGCACTGTCCACCGAGCGCGTCCTCGTCATGTCCCGGCTGGCCGGGAAGCCCCTGGAGACGGCGCCGGCGGCCGACCGCAAGCGGCTCGCGCGGTCGCTCCTGCGGTGCCTGCTCGACCAGGTGATGGTCGGCGGCGTCTTCCACGCCGACCCGCACCCGGGCAACCTCATGCTCCTGCCCGACGGCCGCCTCGGGCTCCTCGACTTCGGCTCGGTCGGCCGGCTCGACGCCGGGCTGCGCGGCGGCCTGCAGAACCTCGTCCTGGCGCTGGACCGCGGCGACCCGGCGGCCCTGCGCGACGGGCTGCTGGAGATCGTCGACCGCACCGGCGACATCGACGAGCAGCGCCTCGACCGCGCCCTCGGCGCGCTCGTGGCCCGCCACTTCGGTCCCGGCCGCTCCCCCGGCCTCGACTTGTTCACCAGCCTGTTCCGGGTCGTCGCGGACTTCCGGCTGAGCGTGCCGCCGCCGGTCGCCGCGGTGTTCCGGGCGCTCGCCACCGTCGAAGGAACGCTCTCCGCGCTGGACCCCGCGTTCGACGTCCTGGCCGAGTCCCGCGCGTTCGCCGCCGAGCAGGTCGGCGCCCGGCTGCGGCCGGACTCGCTGCGCCACACCGCGCTCACCGAGGTGCTGGCGGTGCTACCGGTACTGCGCCGGATCCCCCGCCGCGTCGACCGCATCGGCGCGGCCATCGAGGAGGGCAGGCTGTCGGTGAACGTCCGGCTCTTCTCCGACGAGCGCGACCGCGACGTCGTCACGAGCCTGGTGCACGAGGTCCTGCTGGCCTTCGTCGGCGCGGCGACCGGCCTGATGGCGGTGCTCCTGCTGACCGGCACCGGCGGCCCGCGCATCGCGGCGGACCTGACGCTGCACCAGGTGTTCGGCTACAACCTGCTGGTGATCAGTGCGCTGGTGGGGCTGCGGCTGCTCTTCGTCGTCTTCCGGCGCTCCGGACGACGGTCACGATCAGCCCGGTGAACCCCGCGATGAACAGCACCACCCCGGCGACGATCCACCACCGCAAGCCGGCCAGCGTGGTGTCTTCGAACGGCGTGCCGGGCAGGCCCGCGTCGGCGAACGAGGTGACCGGCGTCAATGGCTTCGGGGTGATCACCGTGCCGGTGGCGACCACGAACCCCCCGACGCCGGACAACCGCACCGGGCCGCTGAACCGGGAGTCGTCGGAATTGCCGCGGTTGTCGCCCTCGACGAAGATCGTGCCCTCGGGAACCTTGGCCGAGAACGCGAAGAGGCCCTCGTAACCCGGAGTGATATAAGGCTCGGTGATCGGCTTGCCGTTGACCGAGAGGTGCTCGTCGGTGCAGCAGGCGACCGTGTCCCCGGGAACCCCGACCACGCGGACGACACTGACTCCCTCGTGGCTCGCCTGTGCGTACGCGCTCAGATCGATGGTGACGAGATCCCCACGGTGCACCTCGGCGTCGCCGGCCCGGCGCACGACGAGCCGGTCGCCCTCCGCCAGGGTGGGGCTCATGTTCTCGCTCTGGATCACGTAAGCCTCGTACCCCAGCACCAGCCGCGCGAAGCCGTAAACACCGGCCCCCGCGCCGAGCACCATGACGGCGATCATCACCAGCACCAGGCGCAGGCTGGAGCGCGGCTTGGGCGTGGACGGCGGTACGGGCGGAAAGGACATCTCGGTCACGATGATCTATCGAGCCGCGACCGCCGCCGTTACGCCGTCCGGGGCGCGTACATGATCACCGCGACGCCCGCCAGGCACAGCAGCGCGCCGAGCACGTCGTAGCGGTCCGGGTGGTACCCGTCCGCCACCATCCCCCAGGCCAGCGAGCCCGCCACGAACACCCCGCCGTACGCAGCGAGGATACGGCCGAAGTGGGCGTCCGGCTGGAGCGTCGCCACGAAGCCGTACAGGCCCAGGGCCACCAGGCCGCCGCCGATCCAGAGCCAGCCGCGGTGTTCGCGCACGCCTTGCCAGATCAGCCACGCGCCGCCGATTTCGCAGACCGCCGCGGCCAGGAACAGGAGGATCGACCGCAGGACCACCCCGGGATACTAACTGCCGTGCCGTTCACGCTGAGTCATCCCGCCGCCGTGCTGCCGCTGGCGAGACGGCCGCTGGTGACCTCCGCGCTCGTCGCCGGGTCCGTCGCACCCGACGTCTTCTGGTTCGTGCCGCGGCTGCCCGGCGTCGGCCTGACCAAGACCCACGAGTTCGCCTCGGTCCTGTGGCTCGACCCGCTGCTCGCGCTCGTTCTGCTCGCCGTCTTCCACGTGCTTTTGAAGCGGCCGCTGCTGGCGCTGGCGCCAAGCCCCCTGGCCGGACGGCTCCCCCGCGACTTCAGCTGGAAGCGGCCGGGCTGGATCGCGCTCTCGCTGGTGATCGGTGCCGCCACGCACGTCGGCTGGGACGCCTTCACCCACGAAAGCGGCGGGTTTCCGTTCCTGCGGATCCCGCTGGTCACCGGCGTCGACGTCGGACGACTGATCCAGCTGGTCAGCACGATCGCCGGGGCCACTGTCCTCGCCTGGTGGCTGGCGCGCTGGTACCGCACCGCGCCCACCGCGCCGGCACCGGGAGCCACCCGCCATCGCAGGCCGGTGGTGGCGCTCCTCCTCGTCGGAGCGCTGGCCGGCGTCCTGGCGCAGGCGCTGCCCTTCCTGGCCCACCACGACCCGATGACCCGCGCCGGCGTCGTGGGCAACGCGACCTACCTCGCGGTCACCGGCGCCGGCAGCGGGTTCCTCACCGCGCTCGTCCTGTACGCGCTGGCCTGGCACGCGCGGTATAGGTCGTTATACACAAAGCGGGCCACCCCGGAAGGTGACCCGCTCGATGCGGAAGAGGTCAGACGGTGAAGCCGAGGGCGCGCAGCTGCTCGCGGCCGTCCTCGGTGATCTTCTCCGGGCCCCACGGCGGCATCCAGACCCAGTTGATCCGGAAGTCCTTGACCAGGCCGCCGGAGGTCAGCGCCGCCGACGTCTGGTCTTCAATGACGTCGGTCAGCGGGCAAGCCGCCGACGTCAGCGTCATGTCGATCGTGGCGGTGTTGTCCGGCTCGACGCGGATGTCGTAGACCAGGCCGAGGTCGACGACGTTGATGCCGAGCTCCGGGTCGACGACGTCGCGCATCGCCTCCTCGACGTCCTCGATCTTGGCGAGGTCGAGGTCCTGCTTGGCCGTGGTTTCGGCGTCGAGGTCGGCGGCGGTCCGGCCTTCACGCGTCTCGGTGGCGGTGTCTTCAGTCATGCGCTCTCAGCTCCACTGGTGGTCCGGGCGACGGCGTCCTTGAAAGCCATCCAGCCGAGGAGGGCGCACTTGACCCGCGCCGGGTACTTGGCGACGCCCGCGAAGGCGATGCCGTCCTCCAGCACGTCCTCGTCCGGCTCGATCTTTCCCTTGCCCTGCATCAGTTCCACGAAGGCGTCCATGGTGGTGAACGCCTCCTCAAGCGTGTGGCCGACGACGAGATCCGTCAAGACCGACGTCGAGGCCTGGCTGATCGAGCAGCCCTGGCCGTCGTAGGAGACGTCGGTGACCTTCCCGTCGTCGAGCTTGACCCGCAGCGTCACCTCGTCGCCGCAGGTCGGGTTGACCTGGAACGACTCGGCGTCGAACGGGTCCCGCAGGCCGCGGCCGTGCGGGTTCTTGTAGTGGTCCAGGATGATCTCCTGGTACATGCTTTCCAGGTTCACCGGTCCACCCCGAAGAACTTCTGGGCCTCGCGAACACCCGCTACCAGGGCGTCCACTTCGGACAGCGTGTTGTAGAGGTAGAACGACGCGCGCACGGTCGCCTGGGCGCCGCACGCGCGGTGCAGCGGCCACGCGCAGTGGTGGCCGACGCGGACGGCGATGCCGAGGCTGTCGAGCACCTGGCCGGCGTCGTGCGGGTGCACGCCGTCGATCACGAACGACACGGTGGCGCCGCGGTCCTTCAGGTCGGTCGGCCCGATGATCCGGACCCCCGGGATCGCGCCGATGCCCTCGAGGGCCGCCGCGGCGAGCTCGTGCTCGTGCGCCGCGATGCGGTCCATGCCGATGGCCGAGAGGTAGTCGACGGCCGCGCCGAGGCCGATGGCCTGCGACGTCATCGGCACGCCGGCCTCGAACCGCTGCGGCGGCGGCGCGAAGGTGGAGCCCTCCATGCGGACCATCTCGATCATCGACCCGCCGGTGAGGAACGGCGGCATGGCCGACAGCAGCTCGGTGCGCCCGTAGAGCACGCCGATGCCGGACGGGCCGAGCATCTTGTGCCCGGAGAACACCGCGAAGTCGACACCCAGTGCGTGGAAGTCGACGGGGAAGTGCGGCACCGACTGGCAGGCGTCGAGCACGGTCAGCGCGCCGACGGCCTTCGCCTTCTCGACGAGCAACGACACGGGGTTGACCGTGCCGAGCACGTTCGACTGGTGCGCGAACGCGACGACCTTCGTCTTCGGCGTGATGAGCTCGTCCACATCGGACAGGTCGAGCCTGCCGTCCGCGGTCACCTTGAACCACTTCAGCGTCGCCCCGGTGCGCTGGCACAGCTGCTGCCAGGGCACGAGGTTCGCGTGGTGCTCCATTTCGGTGATGACGATCTCGTCGCCGGGCCCGACCCGGAAGCGCTCGGCTTCCGGGCCGGCCGTGGCGGCGTTGCTCATCGAGTACGCGACGAGGTTGATGCCCTCGGTCGCGTTCTTGGTGAACACCAGCTCCTCGGGGTCGGCGCCGACGAACTCCGCGATCTTCGCGCGCGCGGATTCGTAGGCGTCGGTGGCCTCTTCGGACAGCTGGTGCGCACCGCGGTGGACGGCGGCGTTCGACGTGAAGACGTAGTCGCGTTCGGCGTCGAACACCTGCGTCGGGCGTTGCGAGGTCGCCCCGGAGTCCAGGTACACCAAGGGTTTCCCGTCGCGAACGGTGCGCGACAGGATCGGGAAGTCGGCCCGCAGCGCGGCGACGTCCAAGGGAACAGAGCTAGCCGAGGTGGTGGTCATCGGGCCGGCTCCTCTCTTTCTCTCGGTGTAGTCCTGGGGTGGGGAACGTCAGAGCGCGGCCGCTTCGGGCTTGCCGGCGTACTTGACGTAACCGTGCTCCTCCAGCTCGTCCGCCAGCTCCTTGCCGCCCGACTCGACGATCTGGCCGCCGGCGAAGACGTGCACGAAGTCCGGCGTGATGTGCCGCAGGATCCGGGTGTAGTGCGTGATCAGCATGACGCCGACCTCGCTCGAAGCCTTGTACGCGTTGACACCCTCGGACACGACGCGCAGGGCGTCGACGTCGAGACCGGAGTCGGTCTCGTCGAGGATGGCGAACTTCGGCTTGAGCAGCGCCAGCTGCAGGATCTCGTGGCGCTTCTTCTCGCCGCCGGAGAAGCCCTCGTTGACCGAGCGCTCGGCGAACTCCTGCGAGATCTCGAGCTTGCCCATCTCCTCCTTGACCTCCTTGACCCAGTGGCGCAGCTTGGGGGCCTCGCCACGGACCGCGGTGGCCGCGGTGCGGAGGAAGTTGGACATCGAGACACCGGGGACCTCGACCGGGTACTGCATGGCCAAGAACAGACCGGCCCGCGCGCGCTCGTCGACGCTCATCTCGAGGACGTTCTCGCCGTCGAGCAGCACCTCGCCGGAGGTCACCCGGTACTTGGGGTGGCCGGCGATCGCGTAGGACAGGGTGGACTTGCCGGAGCCGTTGGGGCCCATGATCGCGTGCGTCTCGCCCGACTTGATCGTCAGGTTCACGCCCTTGAGGATCTCCTTGGCGCCTTCGTCGGTGTCGACCGAGGCGTGCAGGTCCTTGATTTCCAGGGTAGCCATTCTTCGTTTCCTAAAAGTCTGCGGTGGACGGCGTCAGGCGCCAACGGCTTCGAGCTCGGCCTCGATCGCGGCTTCGAGGCGCTCGCGCACCTCGGGGACGTCGATCTTCACCAGGATCTCGTGGAAGAACCCGCGCACGACCAGCCGGCGGGCGGCTTCTTCGGCGATCCCACGCGACTGCAGGTAGAACAACTGCTCGTCGTCGAACCTTCCCGTCGCGCTCGCGTGGCCGGCGCCTTCGATCTCGCCGGTCTCGATCTCGAGGTTCGGCACGGAGTCCGCGCGGGCACCCGGCGTGAGCACCAGGTTGCGGTTGAACTCGTAGGTGTCGGTGGCCTCGGCCGCGGCACGGATCAGCACGTCGCCGATCCAGACCGTGTGCGCGCCCTCGCCCTGCAGCGCGCCCTTGTAGCCCACCCGCGACTTGCAGTTGGGCACCGCGTGGTCGACGAAGAGGCGGTGTTCCTGGTGCTGGCCGCCGTCGGCGAAGTAGACGCCGAGCATGTCGACGTCGCCGCCCTTGTCGGTGAAGGTCGCCGTCGGCGAGACGCGGACCAGGTCACCGCCCAGGGTGATGACCGTGTGCCGCAGCGCGGCGTCGCGGCCCAGCTTGAGGTGCTGCTCGGAGACGTGCACCGCGTCGTCGGCCCAGTCCTGGACGCTGACCACGGTGACCTTGGCGCCGTCTCCGATGACGAACTCGACGTTGTCGGCGTAGGTGCCGGAACCGACGTGGTCGAGCACGACCACGGCTTCGGCGAACGCCTCGGCGCGGACCTGCAGGTGCCCGTAGGCGACCTGGTCCACCCCGGGACCGTGGATGCGCAGCACGGACGGCTTGGACGCCTTCGTCTCCTTCGGCACCGTCACGACGGTGGCCTTCTGGAACGACGAGTAGGCCTGGGCGGCGATCCGGTCGCTCGGGACGCCGGCCTGGCCCAGCCGCGGGTCGTCGCGGCCGACGGTCTCGACGGTCAGCTCGGGGGCGGCGTCGGCTTCCAGCGTGATCTCGCCGGTGGCGGGCGCGCTGCCGTCGTGCAGGCCGCGCAGCCGCTTCATCGGCGTGAAGCGCCAGTTCTCCTCACGGCCGCCCGGGACCTCGAAGGCCTCGACGTCGTAGGAGGTGAAGCGCTCCGCGCGGGAGGCCGCCGGAATGACGGCCCCCTCGCGAAGCGACTCCGAAACGTTGTTCTCGGTAACCGACATGACTAGCCGACGGACCCTTCCATCTGGAGCTCGATCAGGCGGTTCAGCTCGAGCGCGTACTCCATCGGCAGCTCACGGGCGATCGGCTCCACGAAGCCGCGCACGATCATCGCCATCGCCTCGGCCTCGTCGAGGCCGCGCGACATCAGGTAGAACAGCTGCTCTTCGCTGACCTTGGACACCGTGGCCTCGTGGCCCATGGACACCTCGTCGTTGCGGATGTCCACGTACGGGTAGGTGTCCGAGCGCGAGATCGTGTCGACCAGCAGCGCGTCACAGACCACGCTGGACCGCGAGTGGTGCGCCCGCTTCGCCACGCGGACCAGGCCGCGGTACGAGGTGCGGCCGCCGCCGCGCGCCACCGACTTCGACACGATCGTCGAAGAGGTGTACGGCGCGAGGTGCTCCATCTTGGCGCCCGCGTCCTGGTGCTGTCCCTCGCCCGCGAACGCGACCGACAGGACCTCGCCCTTGGCGTGCTCGCCCATGAGGAACACCGACGGGTACTTCATCGTCACCTTGGAACCGATGTTGCCGTCGATCCATTCCATGGTCGCGCCCTCTTCGCACTTGGCGCGCTTGGTGACCAGGTTGTAGACGTTGTTCGACCAGTTCTGGATGGTCGTGTAGCGGCAGCGGGCGCCCTTCTTGACGATGATCTCCACGACCGCCGAGTGCAGCGAGTCGGACTGGTAGATCGGCGCCGTGCAGCCCTCGACGTAGTGCACGTACGCACCTTCGTCGACGATGATCAGGGTCCGCTCGAACTGGCCCATGTTCTCGGTGTTGATCCGGAAGTAGGCCTGCAGCGGGATGTCCACGTGCACGCCCTTCGGCACGTAGATGAACGAGCCACCGGACCACACCGCGGTGTTCAGCGCGGAGAACTTGTTGTCGCCGGCCGGGATGACCGAGCCGAAGTACTCCTGGAACAGCTCCGGCTGCTCGCGCAGCGCGGTGTCCGTGTCGAGGAAGAGCACGCCCTGCTTCTCGAGGTCCTCGCGGATCGAGTGGTAGACGACCTCGGACTCGTACTGGGCCGCGACACCGGCGACGAGGCGCTGCTTCTCCGCCTCGGGGATGCCGAGCTTGTCGTACGTGTTCTTGATGTCCTCGGGCAGGTCTTCCCAGCTCGCAGCCTGCTTCTCGCTGGAGCGGACGAAGTACTTGATGTTGTCGAAGTCGATCCCGGAGAGGTCCGCACCCCAGTTGGGCATGGGCTTCTTCTCGAAGAGCTTGAGCGCCTTCAGTCGCGCTTCGCGCATCCACTCCGGTTCGGACTTCTTCCCGGAGATGTCGGTGACGACATCCTCGTTCAGCCCGCGACGGGCGCTGGCGCCCGCCTCGTCGGAGTCGGCCCAGCCGAACGCGTACTTGCCCAGGGACTCGATGGTCTCTTCCTGGCTCAAGGGCGCGGTGGTGGGAGTGCGCTGCTCGGCAGCGGCAGTCATGCGGGTTTCCCTCCATTCGGGATCCGTGCTGTGCGCCCAGAGGGCACCGTGCTTCCCGGCTCGGGATGGGCCGGGTGACCCGCCGTAACGGGTACGTGGGTGGTGCACGCGGAGTCACCGCGCGCGATGGTCGCCAGCCGCTGGACGTGGGTGCCCAGCAGCTGCGCGAACGCCTCGGTTTCGGCCTCGCACAGCTGCGGGAACTCCGCGGCCACGTGGGCGACCGGACAGTGGTGCTGGCAGAGCTGCGCGCCGACGTTCTGCCCGGGTGCCGGAGCGGCGACCTGACGGGTCGACGCAGCGTAGCCCTCCCTGGTCAGCGCGGTCGCGAGGGCCTCCGCGCGCGTCGCCGGATCACTCGACCCGGTGATCGCCGCGCGGTGCGGACCGACGAGCCTCTCGATGCGCTGCTCGGCGAAGGCGCGGACGGCGTCTTCACCGGCGTGCTCGGCGAGGAAGCGGATGGCGGACACGGCCAGGTCGTCGTAGGCGTGCCCGAAGCGGGCGCGGCCGGACTCGGTCAGCAGGAAGAGCTTCGCCGGACGACCCCGGCCCCGGGGTCCCCGCCGCGGCGCGTCCCTCGTCTCGGCTTCGCCGTCCGCGAGAAGCGCGTCCAGGTGCCGGCGGACGGCCGTCGGGCTGATCCCGAGCTGCTCGGCGACCACGACGGCGGTCATGGGACCCTGTTCCAGCAGCAGCCGCGCGACCTCGTGCCGGGTTTTGCCCTCGGCGCTGACCTGCGACGGGACAGCGGGGAGCCCGGCACGTGGCATGTCGCCACCCGCCTGGTCGCCCGCCTCCGTCTTTTTCACAACACAAGTGTGTCTTATTTCCCGGCGCTCGGCAAAGGCGGGGTGTCCGGCAGTGACCTGACTCACTCGGGGACGGCCCCGATACCCTGCACGCGTGGCAGTAGGCGAACACCCTGCACAGCAGGAACGGCAAGTAGAGGAGCTCTCCACCGGGAGTGCCCACCCCGTCACGCTCTCGCCCGTCCACCCGCTGGAGCCGCTGCCCCTGGAGGCCGACGAACGGCGCGGCCTCAACGTCGTCCGCCGCTTCGGCACGATCGGGTCGCTCTTCCTCGCGCTCGGCTCCCTCGGCGCCGGCGCCGCCCCGGTGATCAACCCGGTGCAGGAGATCCCGGTGCTGCGGCTGTTCACCCGGATCCCCACGGTCTCGCTGGCCATCGCCATCTCCGGGATGGGCATCCTGGTGCTGAGCTGGCTGATGCTCGGCCGGTTCGCCCGGCCCGACAGCGCCCGGCTCGCGTCGCAGGGCCAGCTCGCCCGCACGATCGCCCTGTGGGTGCTGCCGCTGCTGGTCATCCCGCCGCTGTTCTCCCGCGACGTCTACAGCTACCTCGCGCAGAGCGAGATCGTGCACCGCGGGATGGACCCCTACGTCCTGGGCCCGGCGCAGGCGCTCGGCGTCGCCGACCCGTTCACCGCGGGCGTGTCGAACATGTGGCGCGAGACGCCGGCGCCGTACGGGCCGCTGGTGCTGCGCCTCGGCGGCTGGCTCGCGCCGCTGGCGGGCAACAGCATCGCCGTCGGCGTGCTCCTGCAGCGCGTGCTCGCCCTGGCCGGCGTGGTCCTCATCGTCTGGGCGCTGCCCCGGCTGGCCCGCCGCTTCGGCGTGCAGCCCGCGACCGCGCTGTGGCTCGGCGCCCTGAACCCGCTGCTGATCTTCCACTTCATCGCCGGCGCCCACAACGACGCGCTCGCCATCGGCCTGATGCTCGCCGGGCTGGAGGTCGGCATCCGGCGGCTGCCGATCCGGGTGAAGGGCGACACGCCACCGCCGCTGGCGCGCGGCGAGCTGCTCTACATCGGGCTCGGGGTGGCGATCATCACCCTGGGCGTCGCGGTGAAGCTGCCCGCGCTGTTCGCGTTGCCGTTCTTCGCCGTGATGGTGGCGCGGCGCTGGCACGGCCGGCTCAAGGACCTCTTCTTCGCCGGGGCACCGATGGCGCTGTGGTTCGGCGTCGTGCTGGTCGCGGTCTGCTTCGGCACCGGGCTCGGCTTCGGCTGGGTCGGCGCGACGTTCGACACCCCCGGCCTGGTCCGCTCCTGGATCTCCCCCACCGCGGAGCTCGCCAACCTCTCCGGCGTCCTCGGCATCGCGCTCGGGCTCGGCAACCACACCAACGGGCTGGTGCCGATCCTCGGCGCGCTGGGCTACCTGGTCGCCGTCGCGATCACGTTCAAGTTCCTGTGGGACAGCTTCAAGTGGCGCTACCGGCCGATCATCGGCCTCGGCGTCTCCCTGGGCGCGGTGATGATCCTGCAGATCAACCTGCAGCCCTGGTACGTGCTGTGGGCGGTGATCCCGCTGGCCGCCGCGGCCGGGACGTCCCGGTTCCGGGTGGCCGCGGCGGTGCTGTCCGCCGCCCTGCCGTTCCTGCTGCCGCCCACGGGCAGCACCTTCGACGGCCGCCCGTACGTGCTGCCGTTCGCCTACGTCGCGGCGGTCGTCGTGTGCGGCGGCGGGATGCTGATCGTGCGGCGGCTCGCTCCCGTCCTGCTCTCCAGGCCGTCCCCGCGGGTACCCGTGCGGGCCGAGCCCGTATCGTGACCCGACGTGAGTGCCCCCGCCGTCGAGATCACCGGGCTGGTGAAAAGCTACGGCTCCACCCGCGCGGTCGACGGTCTCGACCTGCAGATGGAGCGCGGCAGCCTGCTCGCCCTGCTCGGCCCGAACGGGGCCGGCAAGACCACCACCGTCGAGATCTGCGAAGGCTTCCTTCGCGCTGACGCGGGCACGGTCCGCGTGCTCGGCCTCGACCCGGTCCGCGAGTCGGCGGCGCTGCGCCCCCGGGTCGGGATCATGCCCCAGGGCGGCGGCGCCTACCCCGGCGTCCGCGCCGCCGAGATGCTCGGGCTGGTGGCTTCCTGCGCGGCCTCCCCGCTGGATCCGGCGTGGCTGCTGGACGTCCTCGGGCTGGCGTCGGTGCGGCGGACGCCGTTCAAGCGCCTCTCCGGCGGGCAGCAGCAGCGGCTTTCGCTGGCGTGCGCGCTGGTCGGGCGGCCGGAGCTGGTATTCCTCGACGAGCCGACCGCGGGCATGGACCCCCAGGCCCGGCGCCTGGTGTGGGACCTGCTGGGCGCGTTGCGCCGCGACGGCGTCTCGGTGCTGCTGACCACGCACCTGATGGAGGAGGCCGAAGCGCTGGCCGACACGGTGGTGATCGTGGACCACGGCAAGGTCGTCGTGTCCGGTGCGCCGCAGTCGCTGACGGTGGACGAGAGCGGCAACGCGGGCCTGCGGTTCAAGGCACGCACGCGGCTGGACACGGCGCTGCTGGCCGCGGCGCTGCCGGAGGGCTACGCCGTGCGCGAATCGGCTCCGGGCACGTACGTCGTGGTGGGCTCGGTCGACCCGCAGGTCGTGTCGACGGTCACGGCGTGGTGCGCGCAGCAGGGCGTGCTGCCGGAGGAGCTGCAGGTCGGCAAGCGCACGCTCGAAGAGGTCTTCCTGGAGCTGACCGGACGGGAGCTGCGGGCATGAGCACTTTCCCCGCCGGGACGTTCACCCCGGCCCCCGGACGGGGGTCGCTGGGCCGCATGCTGCGGACGCACGCGCGGGTCGAGGCGAGCCTGACGCTGCGCCACGGCGAGCAGGTGCTGCTGACGCTGCTGATCCCGCTGGCGCTGCTGATCGGGTTGTCCCTGCTGGACATCCTGCCGGCGGCCCAGCTCGGCTCGACGTCCAAAGTGGACTGGATCACGCCCCGGATCCTGGCGCTGGCGGTGATGTCGTCGGCGTTCACCGGCCAGGCGATCGCGCTGGGCTTCGACCGGCGTTACGGAGTGCTGAAGAGGCTTTCGGCCACGGCGTTGCCCCGGTGGCTGCTGGTGGCCGGCCGGCTGATCGCAGCGCTGGTGGTGGTCGTCCTGCAGTCGGTGATCATCGGCGTGGTGGCGGCATTCCTGGGGTGGTCGCCCTCGTTGCCGGGTCTGGCTTCGGCGGTGCTGCTGCTGGTGCTGGGGACACTGGCGTTCGGAGCGCTCGGCGTCCTGTTGGGCGGCGCGTTGCGCGCGGAGGCGGTCCTGGCGTTGGCGAACATCGTCTGGTTCGCGCTCCTGCTGGCGGGCGGCATCCTGCTGGCGCCGTCGTCGTTGCCTTCGGGTCTGGCTCGCGTGGTGGAGCTGCTGCCGTCGGGGGCACTGGCCGAGGGGATGCGGACGGCCTTGGTGGACGGGGCGTTCGCTCCGGGGCCGCTGCTGGTCCTGGCGGTGTGGGCGGTTCTCGCCGGAGCTTTGGCTTCGCGGACGACCAAACTCACCTGACCCGGGTGACCTAGGTCCCTTGCGGCCACGTCGCCGTTCTGGGCGCCGGGACCTGCCGAAAGCCACGTTTCCGCGCGCTCTACCATCGATGGGTGCCGTTCACCAGCCTTGTCGCCCGCCTGCCGTTTCCCTCCGCCGCCGTGCAGCGGGCCGTCGGGATCGCCGCGGTCCTCGCGCAGGCGCTGATCGGCGTCACCGGCTCGATCGTGCGCGTCACCGGCTCGGGCCTCGGCTGCCCGACCTGGCCGCAGTGCGTCGCCGGCAGCCTGGTCCCGGTGAACCACCCCGGCATCCACGCGCTCAACCAGTGGATCGAGTTCGGCAACCGGATGCTCACCGGCGTCGTCATCGCCGTCGCCGCGGTCGCCGTCATCACGGCGTGGCGCGTGCAGATCGACCACCCGAGCCGCACCCGCCTGGTCAAGCTGGCCTGGACGATGCCCGGCGGCGTCGTGCTGCAGGCCGTCGTCGGCGGGATGACCGTGCTCGCCAAGCTCGAGTGGTGGACCGTCGCGATCCACTTCCTCGCCACCACTCCCCTCGTCTGGCTCGCGGTCCTGCTGCTGCGCGCGTTCCGCGAGGGCGACGAGCCCGGGCGCTCGCTCGTCCCCGCGGCCGGCCGCGGGATCCTGGTCGCGCTGGCCGTCGTGATGTGGCTCGTGCTCGCCGCGGGCACGACGGTGACCGGCGCCGGCCCGCACAGCGGTGACATCAACACGCACCGCCTGGCCGTTTCGGTCGAGACGCTCGCCCAGGTCCACGGCGGACTGCTCGTGCTGTACATGCTGCTGCTCGCGGTGTTCGGCCTCCAGCTGCTGCGCGTCGGCGCGCCGAAGGGCCTGTGGCAGCGCTACACGTGCGTCTGGGTGGTCGCGCTCGCGCAGGGCGGGCTCGGCTCGCTGCAGTACGCACTGGGCGTGCCCGAGGCGATGGTGTCGTTCCACGTCCTCGGCGCGATGGCGGTGATCATCGCGACGGCGACACTGTGGACGGGCAGCCGCGATCGCGGCCCGGCGGTCTCGCTGAAGGCCGCGCCGCGGGAACTCACCGCCGCCTGACGGCAACGCGGGCTTAACTCCGCGTCGGCGTGCCCGTTTCGCCCGTGGGTTACTGTTCGCGCCATGACCTCGCGCGCCGCCCCCAAGCCGCTGATCTCCCACCGTCGCGGCACGGGCGAGATGCTCGTGCTGAAGACGTTCCTGCTGGTGCCGTTCGCGGCGCTCCTGGTCGCGGTCCCGCTGGTGTGGGGCTGGGGCATGACGTGGATCGACCTGGCGCTGGCGGCGGCGTTCTACGTGTTCGCAACGCTCGGGGTGACGGTCGGCTACCACCGCTACTTCACCCACGGCGCGTTCAAGGCTTCGCGCCCCTTGCGGGTCGTGCTGGCCATCGCGGGCAGCATGGCGGTGCAGGGCTCGGTGATCTTCTGGGTGGCCAGCCACCGCCGTCACCACGCGTTCGCCGACCGCGAGGGCGACCCGCACTCCCCCTGGCTGTTCGGCACCTCCCCGGCAGCGCTCCTGCGCGGCTTCTGGCACGCGCACATGGGCTGGATGTTCGGCCGCGAGGTGACCAACGCGGACCGCTTCGCCCCGGACCTGGTCGCCGACGGCGACCTGCGCTGGGTGAACCGGTACTTCTGGCTGTGGATCACGCTGAGCTTGGCGTTGCCGGCCGCGCTGGGCGGGCTGCTTTCGTGGTCGTGGTGGGGTGTGGTGACGGCGTTCTTCTGGGCCGGGCTGGTGCGGATCGCTTTCCTGCACCATGTGTCGTGGTCGGTGAACTCGATTTGTCACCTGATCGGCGAGCGGCCGTTCGCCAGCCGCGACAAGGCAGCGAACTTCTGGCCGCTGGCGCTGCTTTCGATGGGCGAGAGCTGGCACAACTCGCACCACGCGGATCCGACTTGTGCACGGCACGGGGTGCTGCGGGGTCAGGTCGATGTTTCGGCGCGGGTGATCCGGACGTTCGAGCAACTGGGGTGGGCTACCGATGTGCGGTGGCCGCGGGCAGAGCGGCTGGCCGCGAAGCGAGCGTGACGGGTGTCAATGCGAGGCCACGCCGAAGCGTGGCTCCCTTCCTGCTTTGCGAACAGAGGGACAGGCTAGTTGCCGGTGTTTCCCCCACCGTTGCCGCTGCCACCGCCGTTGCCTCCGCCACCGTTGTACATCGCGCAGAACTTCCCTTCACTCATGGTGAAGAGAAGCTACCGTTAGTAGTATTGACTGCTTAGAGGTAGCCCTCCGCGAGCAAACCGGTGTCGCCCAGTATCCTGAAAGTTGGCAACCCTCATAGCTGAGGCCACCTGAAGACAATCCCGTACTCCTCCCGCGGATGGCACGGTTCCACGAAAGTGTGTTGTACGAAGCCGTCTTCGATCGCCAGCAGGTGCGGGTCACCGGCCGGCGGCCGCCGAAGTCGTTCGTGATCGGTCTGCTCCGCGTACCACCAGCAAGCCTCCGGCAGGCATTCCTCGTCGAAACTGATCTGGATGGTCAGCCCAGCGACCGGCTCGCCGTTCCGGTCGGTTTCACCCGCTGCGACACCATGGTGGTCGACGTCGACGTTGATCCACTCTCGCGCCTGATCCAGACGATCGTCCGTCGCCTCGGAAACGAAGCCGTACCACTGCCCACGGCGCAGCTTCTCCCGGAATCGCAACCTGGCCAGGACCGGGTCACCGGGACACACACCGGGAACGGTGATGAGCCGGCAGTTCCAGATCGCGATCACCGGGATGTCGGCAAGGTCACCGGTCCACCCTGTCAACGCGTGCACGTCATAGCCTTCGACACCATCCTCGCAGGCGGTGACGACGCGCTCGGTGATCCGGCTCACCGCCGTTTTCCGGCGCATGACCACCCGGACGAGCATCCGCTCCATGAACACCGGTTGGGCGCCCTGGGATGGGGGCCGCCGACAGGGAATCCGGTCTAACCAGCCACCCGATCGGACTCGCGAACCTTCCTTTGCGGCCGTCTTGCCGATCGCCACCCGGTCTTGCCAGCCACGACCATCGAGTTCGAGCAGCACCAACTGCTGCTCCACCGAGAACGCCAGGCGGTCGATCGCCCGTTTCCAGGCTTTGTGCATGGGAGCGGTCGTCGTGGGTGGCGGATCACCGAAGACTCCCGGAAGTGCCAACAGCTGCTTGAAGCGATCTTCGAGAGTGGCTTTCCACGCTGTGTCCGAACCAGGAGGCGGCGGGAGTCGGAACGCCGCTCGCAAGGCGTTTCGCCGCCTCGAATCGTAGCCGGATCCCACCTTTCCGACTTCTTCGACGATGAGACCCCAGACTGCCAGCGCGCGCGTTTCCGGCGCAGCCGCAGACAGCGAAGCGCTCGGCTTGGCCAGAATTCCAAGCGCAACCGCGGACCCGCTCGTCGGGTCTTCGATGGCGTGACGGAGGAACCGCAGCGGCTTCCCGTTCGTGCGGGTGGCCAGCCATCGCAACGCGGACCCGATTGCTGAAACGGCTTCCTCGTCCGCGAGGGATGCCTGGTGCAGCTGTACGGTCACGACAGCTCCTCCACCCCGTTGTGACGTCCGGCAATGATCGAAAACCCGGGACAACGGCAAGACGAGCGGCGAGAACCACCCGGCATCGAAAAACCACCATCGGGAACAAAAGATCATTCCCGGCGACCCTCACCGAGGCCACCATTGACCCAAGGTGTACTAGTACACGATACGGAGGGGTAGAACAATGGCGAAGAGGCCCATCGACAAAGCAAGTAACCCGGTTGGCCGAAACGATGCCCAGAGCATGAGGAAAACGATCAAGGCGGGCTTGGCCGGGATCGGCGGGCTCTACCTCATCACCGGCTCGATAGCCGTGACCACGATCGGAGCAATCGTCGCGCTCGCCCTCGCCGTCGTGCAGCGAGCGTTCCGGTGACTACGCCAGCTGCTGCCGCACCGCCGAGGCGAACCGCATCGCCGCCGTGGCGTCCGTCTGGCGAAAGCCCAGCGACGGCTCCGTCAGCTCCAGCTCCAGCAGCAGCGGCTTCCCGTCCGCGCCACGCACCAGGTCCACCCGCGCGTACAACAGCTCGGCCCGCAAGATCCCCAGCAACGCCGAAGCCGCATCGAGGACGTCCTCCGCCAACGCCACCGCGTCCGCGGGCGGCGAAGCCGAAGCCAGCTTCTCCGACAGGTACAGCCCCGAGTCGTCCATTGTGGACCCCAGCATCGCGCCCTTGGTGAACGCGTGCGAGTAGATTCCGCCCAGGTACACCAGGGCCAGCTCGCCCGAGGTGTCCACACTGGACTGGTGGGGCTGGATCAGCGCCGTGTGACCCTCGGCGTGCAAAGCGGCCACGTGCGCGGACGCGTCGGCGCCCGCCGCGAAGCGGGCCGCGCCGCGCGAGCCGGCGCCGACCGAGGGCTTCACCACGAAGTCCGACGAAGGGAAGCGGGCCGCCTCACCCGGCGAGACCAGCGAGGTCGGGACCACCGCCAGACCCGCGTCGAGGAGCTCCGCCAGGTACGACTTGTCCGTGTTCCAGCGGACGACGTCCGCCGGGTTGTAGAGCGACGGGACCGACTCGCACCAGGAAAGGAACTCGGCACGCCGAGCCGGATAATCCCACGTCGCGCGCAGGATCACCGCGTCGGCCGACTCGAAGTCGGCCGGAGAATCCCACGCCGCCCAGGAGACCGAGAAACCCAGCGACTCCAACGCGGGCACCACGGCGTCGTCGTCGCCGTCGCCCGAGGGGAGCTCCGCGCAGCCGACCAGGATCGCGGTGCGGCTCACCGGCCGGCCATCTTGCGGCGGTGCTCCGGGCCGATCTTCGCGGCCTTGACCGTCTCCGCGTCCCACGTCGCCGCTTCGAGGTCGTCGACCGCCTCGACCAGCGCCTCGCCGGTCGCGACGCTCGGCACTACGACGTCGCCCAGAGCGCCGTCCGCGCCCACGAGCACGACGCGGGCCCCGGACCGGCCGATGTTCTCCACCACCGCGCGGGACGGCTTGCCGTGCGCCTTCACGAACTTGCGCGCCGCGGTCAGCTGGGCGGACGAAGGGGCCACCGTCTCTTCGGAAGTTTCCACGTCCCGAACGATAACCAAAGACCGGCCGGAACGCGGAACAGCGTGGCGTCGGCCATAGTTGTGCCTGGGAGAACCCGACCCGAGGAGGACGCATGCCCACCGCAGTGCAGGTGACGAAGACCGGCGGCCCGGAAGTGCTCGAAGCGGCCGAAGTGGACGTCCGCGCCCCGGAGGCCGGCGAACTGCTGGTCGACGTCGCCGCGGCCGGCGTCAACTACATCGACACCTACCAGCGCCAGGGCATCTACCCGATCGACCTGCCGTTCGTGCTCGGCCTCGAAGGCGCCGGGACGGTCGTCGAAGCCGCTCCCGGGACCGGGTTCGAAGCCGGCGACCGCGTCGCGTGGCAAGGGTCCCTCGGCAGCTACGCGGCACGCAAGCTCGTCCCCGCGTCGATCGCCGTGAAGGTGCCCGAAGCCGTGTCGCTGGAGACCGCCGCCGCGACCATGCTCCAGGGCATGACGGCGCACTACCTGGTCGCCTCGACGTTCGAGGTCAAGCCCGGCCACAACGTGCTGGTGCACGCGGCCGCCGGCGGTGTCGGCCTGCTGCTGGTGCAGCTGGCGAAGGCGCGCGGCGCCCGGGTCATCGGCACGGTCTCGACCGAGGAGAAGGAGAAGCTCGCCCGCGAGGCCGGCGCCGACGAGGTGATCCGCTACGACCGCGACGACTTCGCCAAGATCACCCGCGAGCTGACCGGCGGCGAGGGCGTCGACGTGGTGTACGACGGCGTCGGCAAGGACACCGTCGACGGCAGCCTCGCCAGCCTCAAGATCCGCGGCCTGCTGGCGCTGTTCGGCGCCTCCAGCGGCCCGGTGCCCCCGATCGACCCGCAGCGCCTCAACTCCGGCGGCTCGCTGTACCTGACCCGCCCGACGTCGGCGCACTACACGCGCACCCGCGAGGAGATCGACTGGCGGTCGAAGGAGCTGTTCGACGCGATCGTCGCGGGCGACCTCACCGTCCGCATCGGCGGCAAGTACCCGCTGGCCGACGCCCGCAAGGCCCACGAGGACCTCCAGGGCCGCCGCACGACCGGCAAGCTCCTGCTCATCCCCTGAACGCCGTGAATGGCACATCGAGGGACTTGAAGTCCCTCGATGTGCCATTCACGGACCTGGACTCAGCCCTTGTCCGAGGTGACCGCGACCGCGTCCGTCACGAAGACCAGCGTCTCGTTCGGCTTGATGCCCTGGCCGCCCTCGCCGTACGCGAGGTCCGGCGGGATGATCAGCAGGCGGCGGCCGCCCTGCTTGATGCCCGCCAGGCCCTGGTCCCAGCCCGGGATGACCTCGCCCGCGCCGAGGTTCAGGTCGAACGTCTGGCCGCGGTCGAACGAGCTGTCGAGCTTCTGCTTGTCCGACCACGTCACCAGCAGGTAGTTCATCTTCAGCTTCTGCCCCGCCTTGGCGCCGTCGCCGGTGCCCTCGGACAGGTCCTTGGTGATCAGCTTCTTCGGCGGGTCGCAGGTGTCGGGGATCGTGATCGTCGGCACCTCGCCGAACTTCCCCGTCGTCTTGATGTCGTCCGCCGTGCACTCGCGGCCCTTGCTCTGGGTCGCCTGGGCGGCGCCGGACGACGGGACGGGCGGGCCCGCCGGGGCGGCCGTCTGGGTCTTGGCGTCCTGCCCGCATGCGGCCAGCGACAGCGCCGCCGCGGCGACGACCACGATCTTCCCGATCTTCTGCATGCCGGGCACCCTAGCCAAGCACGGAGAGTGCCGGGACGTCGTCACCCGTGGCGACCACGCCGAGCCGCCGCGTAGCGCGCGTCAGGGCCACGTACAGGTCGTTGAGCCCGCGCGGCGAGCCCGCCACGACCTCGTCCGGCGCGACCAGCACCACCGAGTCGAACTCCAGGCCCTTCGCCCGCTCGACCGTCAGCACGCTCAGCCGCTCGTCGTGCTCCGAAAGCCACGACGACACGTCGTCGAACCGAGGGGCGGGCACCAGGACCGCCACCGTGCCACCGTCCACTTCGGACAGCTCGCGCGCCACCAGCCCGGGCAGCTCCCCGGCGAGCGACGCCGGCCGCGCCGACCACGGCGGCACTCCGGTCTCCCGCACCGAAGACGGCGCCGACAACGCCGGGTCGACCTCCGCGAGCACGCGCGCCGCGATCGCCATGATCTCCGCGGGCGTGCGGTAGTTGACGGTCAGCTGCTCGAGCCGCCACCGGTCCGCGACGTACGGCGAGAGCGCCTCGCCCCACGACCGCGCGCCGCCGGCCGCGCCGGTCTGCGCGACGTCCCCGACCAGGGTCATCGACCGGTTCGGCGAACGGCGCATGAGCAGCCGCCAGTCCATCGCCGACAGCTCCTGCGCTTCGTCGACGATCACGTGCCCGAACGTCCACGTCCGGTCCTGCGCGGCGCGCTGGGCGGCGGTCAGCTCGCTGCGCGCCACTTGGCGCTCGGCGAACAGCTCGGCGTCGAGGACGTCGGAGACGCGCAGCAGCTCTTCGTCGATGATCTCCTCGTCCTGTTCGAGGATGTCGAGCACGCCCTCGGCGTACGCGCGGTCCTCGCGCTCACGACGTTTGCGCTCGACGCGGGCCTCGGTGTCGTCGACGCCGATCAGCTCGGCCAGCTCGTCGAGCAGGGGCACGTCGGCCGGCGTCCAGCGAGCTTCGCGGCCGCTCTCGAGCAGCGCGCGGTCCTCCGCCGGGAGCAGCTTCCGGGCGGCGCTGGCCAGCCGTTCGCGGTCGGCGAACAGGTCGTCGAGCACGCCTTCCGGGGTCAGCACCGGCCACAGCGAGTCGATGGCGGCAGCGACCTGCTCGTCCGCCGCCAGCTCGGCGCGGATGTCCTGGAGGTCCTGCCCGTCGAGGAGGTCCTCCCCCAGCTTCCGGGCGGCCTGGCGGGTCAGCGCGTCGAGGACGTCGGAGACGAACAGGCGCCGCGCCGGGTTGTGCGGGCGCCGCGAGCGGCGGGCACGGGTCCGGGCGTCGGTGCACGTCTTGCGGTCCAGCTTGAGGACGTCGTGCTCGTACTCGATCTCCAGGACCGGCTCGGGCACGCGCTGGCGGTCGCGCACGGCGTTGGCGAGCACCTCGGCCATCACCAGCCGGCCCTTGACCTCGGTGGTCTCGCGCGACTCGACGCCGTCGGCGTCCAGGCCCGGGTAGAGCTGGCCGATCGTGGCGAGCAGCACGCCGGTCTCGCCGAGCGACGGCAGCACCTGCCCGATGTAGCGCAGGAACGTGCTGTTCGGCCCGACGACGAGCACGCCGCGGGTGGTGAGCTGCTGGCGGTGCGTGTAGAGCAAGTAGGCCGCGCGGTGCAGCGCGACGGCGGTCTTGCCGGTGCCCGGGCCGCCCTGCACGACCATGACGCCGCCCAGCGGGGCGCGGATGATGCGGTCCTGCTCGGCCTGGATGGTGGCGACGATGTCGCTCATCTCGCCGGTGCGCCGCTGTTCGAGCGCGGCCAGCAGCGCGGCCTCGCCGGCCAGCCCGAGGTCCTGCCCATGGTCGGCGGCGGTGAGGTCGAGGATCTCGTCGTCGAAGCCGGTCACCTTGCGGGTCAGCGAGCGCAGGTGCCGCCGCCGGCGCACGCCTTCGGGCGACGCCGCGGTGGCCAGGTAGAAGGGCCGCGCGACGGGCGCCCGCCAGTCGACGAGCAGCGGCCGGTAGTCGTCGTCTTCGTCGAACAGCCCGAGCCGGCCGATGTAGGTGGTCTCCTCGGCGTTGCCGGGGACGAAGTCGAGCCGCCCGAAGGCCAGCCCCTGTTCGACGGAGCCGAGCTGGGCGAGGCGGTCGGTGTAGAGGGTGGTGGCGACGTCGCGCTCGGTGCGGGCCTGCGGGGTGCCGCCGGTCTGGCGGAGGGTTTCGTCGAGGCGCCGCTGGGCCTCGACGCGTTCGGCGTCGAGCTTCGCGTAGAGGGTGGTGACGTAGGCCTGCTCGCGGGCGAGCTCGGCGGTGAAGCCGTCCGAGGACACGGACAAGAGGATCCTGCTTTCGCCTCAAGGAAAAGAGCCGGTCAAGTGTAACGACGCCGGCGGCGGGATCATTCCGGCCCGAGGGCGCAGTACGGGTAGACCTCGGTGCCGGGAACGAGGGCGGCCGGCAGTTCCTTCTCCCCCACCGCGCACGACACGCTCGCCGCGGGCAGCTGCTCGCCGCCGGTGATCCGGCCGGTCGCGTCGCGGTGGACGACGGCCGCGCCGCGGCTGGTCAGCGCCCGGCAGTTCGCCGAGTGGTAGCGGACTCCGCCGGGGACGACGGTCGCGGTCACCGGGGTGAAGCCGCCGAGCGACTCCGGGGTCAGCCAGGTGACCGGGCCGAGCACGGGCCGGTCGAGCACGACCCCGATCCGCTCTCCCGGGGTGAGCAGCGGCACCTCGACCGTCCGCGGGCCGGAGGTCACCGCGATCCGGTGGGCGACCTGGGCGCTGGTGTTCTCCAGCACCGCGACCCCCGCTGCCTGTTCGGCGATCCGCACCCCGCCGCCGTCCGGGGCCGCGCCCGCGCTGCCGGGGACCGCGGTGATCCGGGCGGGCAGGGTGCACCCGCCACCGAGGAGCGTGGTCGTGTCGAGCGACACCTTGCCGCGGCCGATGAACGCCAGGAGGCCGAGGACCACGACGGCCGCCAGCACCACCACCACGCGGTCCTTGGACAGGCGCGGTATCACGGCGTGTCCGGGCTGATCACCTTGCACACGTCGCCGGCGTTGCCGTAGCTGGACCCCGACACCACGTAGACCATGGTCGTCGAATCCGGCTGCCAGTACGTGCGCATCTCGTCGGGGTCCGCCGGGCACGGCACTTCGGCCAGCGGCACGCCCCGCTCGGTCAGCAGCGCGCCGACCTGGTCGAACGTCACCGGACCGGGGAAGGCGCCGCAGCGGTCGCGGAGCACGCCGTTGACCGTCTCGGGGCCGCGGTCACGGCCGAGCGAGCAGTCCGACGGGTTGTCGCCGAAGTCGTCGCCGAGCAGCTGCACCACCCGCTCGGGTGACCACGTGTGGTCGGCGCCGAGGACGGTGCCCGACTCGATGATGTCGGCGAAGAACTCCGCCGGGCTCAGAACGGGAGACCGAGGGTCGGCAGGCCGATGGCCGAGTCGACCGCCAGCGCCACGAACACGATCATCAGGTACGTGTTGGACCGGTGGAACAGCGCCATCGGCTTCGTCTCTTCACCGCGCCGCACCGCGGCCTGCAGGCTGTGCGCGTAGAAGAGGAACCAGCCGCCCGCCAGGATGGCGAACGTGCCGTACAGCCAGGACGTCACCGGGAGCAGCAGCAGCGTCCACGCCACCATCACCCACGAGTAGATGACGATCTGGCGGGCGACGTGCTGGGCCGTGGCGACGACCGGGAGCATCGGGACGCCCGCGCGCTCGTAGTCGTCGCGGTACTTCATGCCCAGCGCCCACGTGTGGGGCGGCGTCCAGAAGAAGATGACGCCGAACATCACGAACGCCGGCCACTGCACGGTGCCGGTGACGGCCGCCCAGCCGATGACGACCGGCATGCAGCCCGCCGCGCCGCCCCAGACCACGTTCTGTGACGTGCGCCGCTTGAGGCCGAGCGTGTAGACGAAGATGTAGAAGAGGATCGTCGCGACCGCCAGGATCGCCGACAGCAGGTTGACCGTGAAATAGAGCACCACGGCCGACGCGACGCCCATGACCAGGCCGAAGACCAGTGCACCGCGGCGGGGCACCGAGTCCTTCACCAGCGGACGCCGCTTCGTGCGGTTCATCACCTTGTCGATGTCCGCGTCGATCACGCAGTTGAGCGCGTTCGCGCTGCCCGCGGCCATCGTCCCGCCGACCAGCGTGGCCAGGACCAGCCACGGCGAGGGGATCTGACGGCCGGCGAGGAACATCGCCGGGATGGTGGTCACCAGCAGGAGCTCGATCACCCGCGGCTTCGCCAGTGCGGCGTAGGCGCCGACGATCCGGCGGATGCTTCGCCGGTCACCGTGCGGTCGTTCACCGGTCGGGTGCACGGCGCTGGTGTCTTCACTGCGTCCGTGCGCAGCGTTCACCAACGACATTTCACTCCCTGCGTCAGGTTCGGGTGGGCCCTGCCCCGGCGGAGGTGGTGGAGCCGCTGAAACCGCCGGACTGAACCCTCGAACGATGTTAGACGTGGTGAATCCCGTGGGTGATCGCGGGTCTGGAACGGGTCCAAGCACTAGGCTGGCCGCGACGGGCCGCGATTGCCCCGCGCACGGCCGCGAGCAGGAATATCGACCCTTCGGGATCGATTGAGATACATGTCCGTGCGCACGGGTAACCGGAACGAGGAAGACCAGCCGCAACCATCATGACCGGGAGTTGGAGTTCAGTGTCCGAAACCGCCCCTACCAGCGAGAACAACCCACTCCTCCGGCGTAACGTCCCCGCCGACTGGACCGACACCGACACCCGCGCCGTGGACACCGTCCGGGTGCTCGCCGCGGACGCGGTCGAGAACTGTGGCAGCGGCCACCCCGGCACCGCGATGAGCCTGGCGCCGCTGGCCTACACGCTGTTCCAGCGCACGCTGCGTCACGACCCGAACGACCAGCACTGGCCGGGCCGCGACCGGTTCGTCCTGTCGGCCGGGCACTCCAGCCTGACGCTCTACATCCAGCTGTTCCTCGCCGGCTACGGCCTCGAGCTCGAGGACCTCAAGCAGCTGCGCAAGTGGGGCTCCAAGACCCCGGGCCACCCCGAGTACCGGCACACCGACGGCGTCGAGACCACCACCGGCCCGCTGGGGCAGGGCCTGGCGAACGCCGTGGGCATGGCGATGGCCGCCCGCCGCGAGCGCGGCCTGCTGGACCCGGACGCGGCGCCCGGCGAGAGCATCTTCGACCACCACATCTACGTGATCGCCTCCGACGGCGACATCGAAGAGGGCGTCACCTCCGAGGCCTCGTCCATCGCGGGCCGCCAGGAGCTGGGCAACCTCATCGTCTTCTACGACGACAACAAGATCTCCATCGAGGACGACACGAACATCGCCCTGTCGGAGGACACGGTCGCGCGCTACGAGGCCTACGGGTGGCACACCCAGGTCGTCGAAGGCGGCGAAGACGTCGTCGCGATCGAAGAGGCCATCAAGAACGCGAAGGCCGAGACGGGCCGCCCGTCCTTCATCGCGCTGCGGACCGTGATCGGCTACCCGGCGCCGAAGAAGATGGGCACCGGCAAGGCGCACGGCGCCGCGCTGGGCGCCGAAGAGGTCGCCGCGGTCAAGAAGATCCTCGGCTTCGACCCGGAGCAGTCGTTCCAGGTCGAGGACGACGTGCTCAAGCACACCCGCCAGGCGCTCGAGCGCGGCAAGATCGCGCACGCCGAATGGCAGGAGAAGTACGAGGCGTGGGGCGCCGCGAACCCGGAGCGCAAGAAGCTGGGCGACCGGCTGAAGACCCGCACGCTGCCGGAGGGCTTCGCCGACAACCTGCCGCACTGGGAGCCGGACGCCAAGGGTGTCGCGACCCGCAAGGCCTCGGGTGAGGTCCTCAACGCCCTCGCCGAGCCGCTGCCGGAGCTGTGGGGCGGCTCGGCCGACCTGGCCGAGAGCAACAACACGACGATGAAGGGCGCCGACTCGTTCGGCCCCGAGAAGGCCACCACGGAGATGTGGCAGGCCAACCCGTACGGCCGGACGCTGCACTTCGGCGTCCGTGAGCACGCCATGGGCTCGATCCTCAACGGGATCGCGCTGCACGGCGGCACCCGCCCGTACGGCGCGACGTTCCTCATCTTCTCCGACTACATGCGCCCGCCGGTCCGGCTGGCCGCGCTGATGAAGGCGCCGGTCACCTACGTCTGGACGCACGACTCGATCGGCCTCGGCGAGGACGGGCCGACGCACCAGCCGATCGAGCAGCTCTCCGCACTGCGCGCGATCCCGGGCCTCAACGTCGTCCGCCCGGCGGACGCCAACGAGACCGCCTACGCGTGGAAGGCCGTACTGGAGGACGTCCACCACCCGTCCGGCCTGGCGCTCACCCGCCAGAACGTGCCGGTGCTCGAGGGCACCAGCGCGGAGGGCGTCAAGAAGGGCGGCTACGTCCTGGCCGACTCCGAAGACGCTACTGCCACGCCGGACGTGATCCTGATCGCCACCGGTTCCGAGGTCCAGCTCGCCGTCGAGGCGAAGAAGACCCTCGAGGCCGACGGCGTCAAGGCGCGCGTCGTGTCCATGCCGTGCGTCGAGTGGTTCGACGCGCAGGACGCGGCCTACCGCGAGTCCGTCATCCCGGCCGGTGTGAAGGCCCGCGTGTCCGTCGAGGCGGGCATCGCCCAGTCGTGGCACCGCTTCACCGGTGACGCCGGGGTGAACGTTTCGATCGAGCACTTCGGCGCCTCCGCCGATGCCGCCACACTGTTCCGTGAGTTCGGGTTCACCGCGGAAGCAGTCGTCGAGGCGGCCCGCCGCTCGATCGCCAACACCAAGAACTGAAGAGGAAGTGACGCAGCAATGAGCACCGACAAGCTCGCGCAGCTGTCCGAGGCCGGCGTATCGATCTGGCTCGACGACCTTTCGCGGGAACGCCTGAACACGGGCAACCTGGCCGGCCTGATCCGCGACAAGCACGTGGTGGGCGTGACGACCAACCCGACGATCTTCGCCAACGCGATGTCGAAGGGCGAGGCGTACGACGAGCAGACGAAGGAGCTCGCCGCCCGCGGCGCCGACGTCGAGGCGACCATCCGGGAGCTGACCACGACCGACGTGCGCAACGCCGCGGACCTGTTCCGCGACATCTACACCGCGACGAACGGGGTCGACGGCCGGGTGTCCATCGAAGTGGACCCGCGGCTGGCCAAGGACTCCGACAAGACGGTGGCCGAGGCGCAGGACCTGTGGAAGACCGTGGACCGGCCGAACGTGCTGATCAAGATCCCGGCCACCGAAGAGGGCCTGCCGGCGATCACCAAGACGCTGGCCGAGGGCATCAGCGTCAATGTCACGCTGATCTTCTCCGTCGAGCGCTACAAGAAGGTCATCGAGGCCTTCTTCGCCGGCCTGGAGCAGGCGAAGGCCAACGGCCACGACCTGCGCGGCATCCACTCGGTCGCGTCGTTCTTCGTGTCCCGGGTGGACACCGAGATCGACAAGCGGCTCGACGCGATCGGCACCGACGAGGCCAAGGCCCTGCGCGGCAAGGCCGCCGTCGCCAACGCGCGGCTCGCCTTCGCCGCCTTCGAGGAACTGTTCGCCACGGACCGCTGGAAGGCCCTCGCGGCCGACGGCGCCCACGCGCAGCGCCCGCTGTGGGCCTCGACCGGCGTCAAGAACCCGGACTACTCCCCCACGCTCTACGTCGACGACCTGGTGGTGAAGGGCACCGTCAACACCATGCCGGAGAAGACGATGGACGCCGTCGCCGAGAGCTCCGAGTTCAAGGGCGACCAGGTGACCGGGCGCGGTGCCGAGGCGCAGGAGGTCTTCGACAAGCTCGAGGCCGTCGGCATCGACATCACCGACGTGTTCCTCACGCTGGAGAACGAGGGCGTCGAGAAGTTCGAGAAGTCCTGGACGGAACTGCTCGAGACCGTCAACGGCCAGCTCGAGAACGTGAAGGGCTGAAGCACGACATGACGACAGGGGAAAAGACCGGCGTCGAGATCGTGGACGCCGAACTGGCGGAGCGTGCTGCGCCCCTGGCCGAACGGCTGGTCGCGGACCAGGCCGCTTCGAAGCTGGCGGCCCAGGACGCCACGCTCTGGGGGCCGGACGCCGAATCCGAGGCGTCGATCCGGCTGTCGTGGACGACGCTGCACAAGTCGTCCCGGCCGCTGATCGGCGAGATCGAGGCGCTGCGGACCGAACTGCGGTCCGAGGGCGTCGACCGCGTGGTGCTGGCCGGCATGGGCGGCTCGTCGCTGGCGCCGGAGGTGATCACCGCCACCGACGGCGTCGCGCTGACCGTGCTCGACACCACCGACCCCGGCCAGGTCGCCGACGCGCTGGCCGGTGACCTCGAGCGCACGGTGATCGTGGTGTCGTCGAAGTCGGGCGGCACCGTCGAGACCGACAGCCACCGGCGGATCTTCGCGAAGGCGTTCGCCGACGCGGGGATCGACGCGGCGCGGCGGATCGTGGTCGTCACCGACCCGGGCTCGCCGTTCCAGGAACTGTCCGAAAAGGAGGGTTACCGCAAGACCTTCCTCGCCGACCCGCACGTCGGCGGCCGCTACTCGGCGCTGACGGCGTTCGGGCTCGTCCCGGCCGGCCTCGCCGGCGCCGACGTCGCCCGGCTGCTCGACCAGGCCGCCTCGGTGGCCGAGGAGCTCGCCGCCGACAACACGGCCAACCCGGCGGTCAAGCTGGCCGCCGCGTGGGCCGCCGCGCACGAAGCGGGCGCGGAGAAGGTCGTGCTGGCCGACTCCGGTTCCGGCATCAAGGGCTTCCCCGACTGGGCGGAGCAGCTGATCGCGGAGTCCACCGGCAAGCAGGGCACCGGGTTGCTGCCGGTCGCGGTCGAGAGCACGGAGGCACCCGGCTTCGCCGACGCGAAGTCCGACGCCACCGCGGTCGCCGTCGGGAGCCCGCAGGGCGCGGCGAAGATCGCCGTCACCGGCTCGCTCGGTGCGCAGCTCCTGCTCTGGGAGTTCGCGACGGCGCTGGCCGGCAGGCTGCTCGGGATCAACCCGTTCGACCAGCCCGACGTCGAAGCCGCGAAGAAGGCGGCGCGCGCGCTGCTGGACGACCCGGAGAAGCTGAAGGGCGGCGAGACGGCGTCCGCTGTGGACGGTCCGGTCGAGATCTTCGGCAGCGACGGGGTGTCCACCGAGGGCAGCCTGACCGACGTGCTCCGCGCGTTCTTCGCTTCGGCGCCGGACGCGGGCTACGTCGCGGTGCAGGCCTACCTCGACCGGCTCGAGGACGCGTCGACGGCGCTGCTGCGCGGCGAGATCGCCAAGCGCACCGGCCTGCAGACGACGTTCGGCTGGGGACCGCGGTTCCTGCACTCCACCGGCCAGTACCACAAGGGCGGGCACCAGAACGGCGTCTTCCTGCAGCTCACCGGCGCCGTCGAGCAGGACCTCGACGTGCCGGACCGGCCGTACACGCTGGGCCAGCTGCAGCACGCCCAGGCGCTCGGCGACGGGCAGGTGCTCGCCGAGCACGGCCGCCCGGTGCTGCGCCTGCACCTGACCGACCGGGCCGCGGGCCTCGCGGCCGTCGTCCGCGCGGTACAGGAGGTCACCGCATGACGTGGACCAATCCCCTTCGCGATCCGCGGGACAAGCGGCTCCCGCGCATCGCCGGGCCGTCCAGCCTGGTGATCTTCGGCGTCACCGGCGACCTGGCCCGCAAGAAGCTGATGCCCGCCATCTACGACCTGGCCAACCGCGGGCTGCTGCCCGCCGGCTTCTCGCTCGTCGGGTTCGCCCGTCGCGACTGGGAGCACCAGGACTTCGGCGAGCTCGTGCACGACTCGGTCAAGGAGCACGCGCGGACGCCGTTCAAGGAGTCGGTGTGGAACCGGCTCGCCGAAGGCATCCGGTTCGTGCAGGGCACCTTCGACGACGACGACGCCTTCGACCGGCTCGCGCGGACGGTCAAGGACCTCGACGAGGAACGCGGCACCGGCGGCAACACCGCGTTCTACCTGTCGATCCCGCCCAGCGCGTTCCCGGTGGTGACCAAGCAGCTGGCCCGCTCCGGGCTGGCGAACGCCGACGAGAACACCTGGCGGCGCGTCGTCATCGAGAAGCCCTTCGGGCACGACCTGAAGAGCGCCGAAGAGCTGAACGCGATCGTCAACGACGTCTTCCCCGAGGAGTCGGTGTTCCGCATCGACCACTACCTCGGCAAGGAGACGGTGCAGAACATCCTGGCGCTGCGCTTCGCGAACCAGCTGTTCGAGCCGATCTGGAACGCCAACTACGTCGATCACGTGCAGATCACCATGGCCGAGGACATCGGCCTCGGCGGGCGCGCGGGGTACTACGACGGGATCGGCGCGGCCCGCGACGTCATCCAGAACCACCTGCTGCAGCTGCTGGCCTTCACCGCGATGGAGGAGCCGCTTTCGTTCGCGCCGCGGGCCCTGCGCGCGGAGAAGATCAAGGTGCTCTCGGGCACCAGCGCGATCGGGCCGCTGAGCAAGACCACCGCGCGCGGCCAGTACGCGGGCGGCTGGCAGGGCGGCACGAAGGTGCCCGGCCTGCTGCAGGAAGAGGGTTTCGCGAAGGACTCGAAGACCGAGACCTACGCCGCGGTGACCCTCGAGGTGCAAAGCCGCCGCTGGGCCGGGGTGCCGTTCTACCTGCGCACCGGCAAGCGGCTCGGCCGCCGCGTCACCGAGATCGCCGTGGTGTTCAAGCGGGCGCCGCACTTGCCGTTCGACTCGACGTCGACCGAGGAGCTGGGGCAGAACGCCCTGGTCATCCGAGTGCAGCCGGACGAGGGCATCACGCTGCGGTTCGGCTCGAAGGTGCCGGGGACCACGATGGAGGTCCGCGACGTCACGATGGACTTCGGGTACGGGCACGCGTTCACCGAGTCCTCCCCCGAGGCCTACGAGCGGCTGATCCTGGACGTCCTGCTGGGTGAGCCGTCGCTGTTCCCGGTCAACGAAGAGGTCGAGCTGTCCTGGAAGATCCTCGACCCGATCCTCGAGCACTGGGCCAAGGAAGGCGCGCCCGAGCAGTACCCGCCGGGCACGTGGGGCCCGCCGTCCGCCGACGAAATGCTGGAGCGCACCGGCCGGAAATGGAGGCGCCCGTGATCATCGACCTGCCGTCCACCACGACTTCGGCACTGAACAAGAAGCTGGTGGAGATCCGCGAACAGGGCGGGCAAGTGGCGCTCGGGCGGGTCCTGACGCTGGTGATCGTGGCCGACGACGACGCCAAGCTCGAGGAGGCCATCGAAGCGGCCAACGGCGCGAGCCGCGAGCACCCGTCGCGGGTGATCGTGGTGGCCAAGGGCGCGCGCACGGCGGCGCCGCGCATCGACGGCCAGATCAGGGTCGGCGGCGACGCCGGCGCGAGCGAGGTCATCGTGCTGCGGCTCTACGGCCCGCTGGCCACGCAGGGCCAGAGCGCGGTGGTGCCGCTGCTGCTGCCGGACGCGCCGATCGTCACCTGGTGGCCCGGCGCCGGCCCGAAGGCCCCGGACAAGGACCCGCTCGGCGAGCTGGCCCAGCGCCGGATCACCGACTCGGCCGCGGAGAAGAACCCGGTCAAAGCGCTGACCACGCGGGCGAAGGCGTACACCGAGGGCGACACAGACCTGGCCTGGACGCGGCTGACGCACTGGCGCGCGCAGCTCGTCTCGGCGCTGGACCTGCCGCCGTACGAGAAGGTCACCGGCGCGACCGTGACCGGCGAGGCCGACTCGCCGTCCACCGAGCTGCTGGCGGCCTGGCTGGCCGAGTACCTCAAGGTGCCGGTCAAGCGGGTCAAGAGCTCGGGCGCGGCGGGGATCATCTCGGTGACGCTGGACCGCCGCTCGGGGCCGGTGGAGCTGCACCGGCCGGACGGGCGCGTCGGCACGCTGACCCAGCCGGGCCAGCCGACCCGGCGGATCGCGCTGCAGCGCCGCAACACCCAGGACTGCCTGGTCGAGGAGCTGCGCCGGCTCGACCCGGACGAGGTCTACGAGGCGTCGCTGCACGGGCTGGGCAAGATCACGTCCGGCACGAACGGCAAGACGGGGGCGCCGCCCAAGGCCGACGTCACGTCCCCGGCCGCGGCGGCCGCTTCGGGCGCGAAGAAATGAGCAAGACGGAAGTCGTCGTCTACGCGAACCAGGACCTCCTGGCGGCCGCGGCGGCCGCCCGGCTGGTCACGCGGCTGGTGGACGTCCAGGCGGCCAAGGGCTCGGCGTCGCTGGTGCTCACCGGCGGCGGCACGGGGATCGCGGTGCTGGCGGAGCTGCGGGCGTCGTCGGCCCGGGACGCGATCGACTGGTCCCGCCTGGACATCTACTGGGGCGACGAACGGTTCGTCCCGGCGGATTCGGACGAGCGGAACGAGAAGCAGGCCCGCGAGGCCCTGCTCGACCACGTCCCGCTCGACCCGAAGCGCGTCCACGCGATCGCGCCGTCGGACGGCGAGTTCGGCGATGACGTGGACGCGGCGGCTGAGGCCTACGCTCGCGTTTTGGCGGACAACGCGGGCCCGGAGGACCACGGCGACGTGCCGTCGTTCGACATCATGCTGCTGGGCCTGGGCGGCGAAGGGCACACGGCATCGGTGTTCCCGGAGTCCCCGGCGGTCTACGAGACCGAACGGTCGGTGGTGGCGGTGCGCAACTGCCCCAAGCCCCCGCCGACCCGGGTTTCGCTGACGCTGCCGGCGATCCGGCAGGCCCGGGACGTGTGGTTGATGACGGCCGGCTCGGCGAAGGCCGACGCGGTGGCGTTGGCACTGGCCGGGGCCGGCGAGGTTCAGTTGCCGGTGGCCGGGGCTCGTGGGCACCGCCGGACGCTGTGGCTGCTCGACCGCGCCGCGGCCGGCAAGCTGACGAAGGTCTATCAGCCGCCGACTGCCTGACTTCGGTGGTCCGTGAAGGCCTCCTTACCGGCTCTTGGCGCCGGTAAGGAGGTCTTCACGGCTTTCGGGGTGGTGGCTTACTTCGTGCGGTAGCCGCAGCTCTCCGCCGACGCCCAGTGCGCGCCGCCCGCTCCCCTGCCTCACTTCACCCGCCAGCCGCGGCCCAGGTTGCCGAAGATCTCCTCCGCCGCCCGGCGCGGGTTCTCCGCGCCCACGATCAGCTCTCGCGACGCCAGCGCGAACCGTGCCAGTGCCGCGCAGGACACGTCGCCCTCCGGGGCGCCCGTCTCCTCCGCGATCGCCCGGGCGAGCGCCGTCTCGTGGCGCATCCACATCCGGCGGGCGTAGTCGCGCAGCGTCGGCGTGCTCTCGATCAGCCGCACGAACTCCTCGCTCGGGCCGCCGTCGGCGCTGTCGCGCAGCATGTGCTCCCGCAGCGCGTCCACGATCGTGTGCCCCGGCGGCCGGCCGCGCACCGCCAGGACCAGCGCCGCCTCGATGTCGTCGTCCTGGTCGAACAGCAGCGCCTCCTTGCTGGGGAAGTACTTGAACAACGTCGTCACCGAGACGTCGGCGGCATCCGCCACGTCCTTCACCCCGACCTCGTCGTAGCCGCGTTCGAGGAACAGCTCCAGCGCGGCGTCGGCCAGCGCCTGGCGGGTCTGCGCCTTCTTGCGCTCGCGGCGCCCGATCACTTCGGTCATGCCCTCAGCCTACGTGATGGTGGACTCACTTCGAAAGTTGAGTCATTGCACCTTTTGAGTCACTGTGCTTTTCTGACTCCAAGCCGCCGGACCAGCCGGGGGCACCGAACTTCCAGGGGGAAGTCATGAACTCCATCGCCATCGTCGGCGCCGGCCTGGGCGGACTCGCCTGCGCCCGCGTCCTGCAGCTGCACGGCCTCGACGTCACCGTCTTCGAACAAGAAGCCTCGGCCGACGCCCGGACCCAGGGCGGCACGCTCGACCTGCACGGCGACACCGGCCAGGTCGCCCTCCGCACCGCCGGCCTGCACGACCGGTTCCGCGAGCTCGCCCGCCCCGAAGGCCAGCAGATGCGCGCCCTCGACCCGCACAGCGGCGACGTCGTCATGGACGAGGTCCCCACCGAAGGCGACGACTTCCGTCCCGAGATCGACCGCGGCCAGCTCCGCGGGCTGCTCCTCGACTCACTCTCCCCCGGCACCGTCCGGTGGGGACGGCCGGTCGCGGAGGTCGCGCCCGGCACCCTGACGTTCGCCGACGGCACCACCGCGGAGTCCGACCTGGTCGTCGGCGCGGACGGCGCGTGGTCCCGCGTCCGCCAGGCCCTCACCGGCGTCCGGCCCGAGTACAGCGGCGTGACGTTCGTCGAGCTCGGCCTCGACGACGCCGACCGCCGTCACCCGGACCTGGCCGCCCTGACCGGCCAGGGAACCATGATGACGAAGGTCGACGGGCAGGCGCTCGTCGCGCAGCGCAACAGCAACGGCCACATCCGGTGTTACGCCGTCTTCTACGCGTCCGAAGACTGGGCCGCCGGCCTCGACTTCGCCGACACCGCAGCGGTGCGCGCGCACCTGCTGGAGCGCTTCGCCGGCTGGCACCCGAGCCTGCTCGGGTTCCTGCACGACCTCGACGGCGGGTTCACGCACCGGCCGCTGCACGTCCTCCCGGTGCCGCACGCCTGGACCCACACGCCCGGGCTCACGCTGCTCGGCGACGCGGCGCACCTGATGCCGCCGCTGGGCGTCGGTGCGAACCTGGCCCTGCTGGACGGCACCGAGCTCGCCACCGCACTGGCCACCGCGCCGAGCGTCGACGAGGCCGTCCGGACGTACGAGGCCGGGATGCTGCCGCGGTCGATCGAGACGGCGAAGGCCTGCGCCACCGGACTGCACGACCTGCTCAGCGACGACCTCAGGTCCATGGCGGCCTGACGACCTACCGCCGGGCGACCACACGTGGGTAACATGATTCCCACGATGTGGTCGTCCCGGTGCACAGTGGGGAGCTGCGCTCCCACGCTCGGTAGCACCCCTCCGCGGCTATCCCCCGGACGGACCAGTCGACTGCGGAATTCGGACGCCGAAACTCCGACAACGGGTGAAACTTACCGTCTTCGTATGCGACCTCGTTAGCATCCGCACATTTGTCCGTTGCTGCGCGTCCCGATCGGGCCCTGAGCACCTCTCACCAACAAGTCCACAAGACGAATGGGGTCGCCAGCGATGAGTACAGAGGGACTCTCGATTCCAGGCATCTCGATCGCCGGCTCGGGGCCATCGGCCGCCGAGCGGGTGCGCAAGCGCGGGCTGAGCTTGTTCGGCTCGGTACCCCGGCCCGCTGTGGTCACGTTCGCCATCGAGGCGGCCGCGGTCCTCCTGGCCGTGCTCGACGTCTGGCTGGTGATCCCCGAGAAGGCCCAGCCCTATTCGATCTGGCTCTCCGGCGCCGCCTGTCTCGCGGTGGTGTTCCGCCGGAAGTTCCCGTTCCTCGCCGTGCTCGTCGCGGTCCCCGGCTTCCTGGCCGGCTGGGCGCAGCTCGCGTCGATGATCACGCTCGGCATGCTCGCCACCCGCCGCCAGCTGCACTGGCAGGTCTGGGTCGGCGCAGCGCTGGTGTGGTGCTGCCGGTTCGTGCAGTGGCCCCTGGAGGACTTCGCCGAGCTCAGCTGGCGCGAGCACATCCTGGACGGCATCTACGGCGTCCTCGTCGCCGGCATGCCGATCGCGATCGGCCTGCTCATCGGGGCACGGACCGAGATCTCCAACAAACTCGCCGAGCTGGCCACGAGCCGCGACCGCGAGCGCCGCTTCCACGCCGACGCCGTCCGCGCCGAAGAGCGCGCCCGGCTGGCGCGCGAGATGCACGACGTCGTCTCGCACCAGATCACGCTGATCGCGATGCAGGCCGGCGCGCTGCAGGCCCAGACCGCCGACAACCACGCGCAGGAGACCGCGCAGGTCATCCGGACGCTCAGCAAGCGGACGCTGGAGGAGCTGCGCTCCCTGCTGAGCGTGCTGCGCTCGGACGCCGACGACGACGGTCCGCGACCCGGGATCAACGACCTCGACCGGCTGATCCGGACGTCGGAGGTCCCGGTGCACCTGTCGGTGGAGCACCTGCCGGAAGCCCTGCCGAACCAGGTGTCGGCGGCGGCCTACCGGACGGTGCAGGAGTGCCTGACGAACGTCCACAAGCACGCCCCGGGCGCGACGGCGACGATCCGCATCCAGGGTGAGCACGGGGCGCTCAAGATCGAGGTCCGCAACGAGCGCGCGAACCGGCCGTCGGAGAAGCTGCCGTCGGGCGGGCACGGGCTGACGGGGCTGGCCGAGCGGGCGCGGCTGCTGGGCGGGAGCTTCGAGACGTCGGGGATGGAGGACGGCGGCTTCCGGGTTCGGGCCCGGTATCCGCTGGACCGCTGACCGGCGTGATCAGAGGGGCGACACGCGTGATTGCGGAGTCGACACTCGTGATTGAAGGGTCGACACAGCGTGCAGCGTCGTGTCGACTCCCGGATCACGCGTGTCGACCTCTCGCTCACACCCGAAGCCTGGCTGAACGCACGAAAAGCCACCCCGAGGTCTCCCGGGGTGGCTTTCGGCCGGCACTGCTTAGATGATCTCCCGGCGCTGGCGCAGGCGCTCGAGGGCTTCGGCCAGGATGGCCTCGCCGTCGGCGTCGCTGCGTCGCTCCTTCACGTACGCCAGGTGCGTCTTGTAGGGCTCGGTCCGGGGTGCGGCCGGCGGGTTCTTCTCGTCCTGCCCGCCCGGGAGCCCGCAGCGGGGGCAGTCCCACTCGTCGGGGATCTCCGCGTCGAGCGCGAACGACGGCCGGGCTTCGTGCCCGTTGGCGCACCAGTAGCCGACCCGGCGCCGCGGCGCCGATTCACCTCGTTCGGATTCGCCCGTAGGACCGGCACCCACCCGGGTGCCTCGAATCGCGTTACCGCCAACCATGAATCCTCACACCTAGGAATCGGCGGCGCGCCCCCCAATAGGCACGCCGAATCACTGCGCCCTGCCGTCGTGACCCGGTCGCGATCGACGGCGGAGCGCCGGACGCCTCACACCTTGAGCAGCAGACCCAGGCCCACGATGCTGATCAGCCAGACCGCGCCCAGCAGCAGGGTGATCCGGTCGAGGTTCTTCTCGGCCACGCTCGACCCGGCCAGGCTCGACTGCATCCCGCCGCCGAACAGCGACGACAGGCCACCGCCCCGGCCCCGGTGCAGCAGCACCGCGACCACCAGGAAGACGCTGGTGACGATCAACAGGATTTGCAGGAACAGCTTCATGTCATCCTCTGGGCTCTAGGAGAATGCAGGGGTACGGCATGGTCGTTTCCGACCACCACCGTACCCCTGGACTCGTCCACTGCTGTGTGACGGACCGGATACACAGGCTACCCGGTCGTGGCCTCGATCAGGGCAGCGGCCCGCCCGCGGCGAGTGCGCAGAGTTTCGTGAACTCCTCGCCGTCGAGGCTCGCTCCGCCGACCAGGGCACCGTCGATGTTCTCGCAGCCCACCAGCTCGCTGATGTTGCCCGACTTCACCGATCCCCCGTAGAGCACCCGGACGGACGAAGCGACCTCGTCGCCGTACTTCTCCTGGAGGGTGGCCCGGATGGCCTTGCAGACCTCTTCGGCGTCGGCCGAGGAGGCGACCTTGCCGGTGCCGATCGCCCAGACCGGCTCGTACGCGACGACCACGTCCTTGACCTGCTCGGCCTTGAGGCCCTTCAGGCCCTCGATCAGCTGCGTCGTGGTGTGGTGGATGTGCTCGCCGGCCTCGCGGACCTCGAGCTTCTCCCCGATGCAGAGGATCGGCGTGATGCCGTGCTTGAGCGCGGCCTTGACCTTCTTGTTGACCAGCTCGTCGGTCTCGGCGTGGTACTCGCGCCGCTCCGAGTGCCCGACCGCGACGAACTTGCAGCCCAGCTTCGCCAGCATCACGCCGGAGATGTCGCCGGTGTAGGCACCCGCGTCGTGCGGCGAGAGGTCCTGCGCGCCGTAGGTGAGCGACAGCTTGTCGCCGTCGACCAGGGTCTGCACGCTGCGGATGTCGGTGAACGGCGGCAGCACCGCCACGTCGACCTTCGCGTAGTACTTCTCCGGCAGCGCGAAGGCGATCTTCTGCACCAGCGCGATCGCCTCGAGGTGGTTCTGGTTCATCTTCCAGTTGCCGGCGATGAACGGCTTGCGTGCCACTAGTTCTTCTCCTCCAGGGCGACGACGCCCGGCAGTTCCTTGCCTTCGAGGTACTCGAGCGAGGCCCCGCCTCCGGTGGAGATGTGCGAGAAGCCGTCCTCGGGCAGGCCCAGCTGCCGCACCGCGGCGGCCGAGTCGCCGCCGCCGACCACGGTGAACGCGTCGCTCGCGACGAGCGCCTCCGCGACGGCGCGCGTGCCGCCGGAGAACGCCTCGAACTCGAAAACGCCCATCGGGCCGTTCCAGAACACGGTCTTCGCGTCGGCCAGCTTGCCGGCGAACAGCTCCCGGCTGCGCGGGCCGATGTCGAGACCCTGGCGGTCGGCCGGGATCGCGGTGGCGTCGACGACCTCGTGCTCGGCGTCGGCCGAGAACTCCGTCGCGGCCAGCACGTCGACCGGCAGCACCAGTTCGACACCGCGCTTCTCGGCCTCGGCGAGGAAGCCCTTGACCTGGTCGAGCTGGTCGGCCTGCAGCAGCGACTGGCCGACCTCGTGGCCCTGGGCCTTGAGGAACGTGTACGCCATGCCGCCGCCGATGAGCAGCCGGTCGACCTTGGTCAGCAGGTTCGCGATGACGCCGAGCTTGTCGGACACCTTCGCGCCGCCGAGCACGACCACGTAGGGCCGCTGCACGTCGTCGGTCAGCTTCTTCAGCACGTCCAGCTCGGCCAGCACCAGGCCGCCCGCGTACGCCGGGAGCACCGAAGCGACCTCGTAGACCGAGGCCTGCTTGCGGTGGACGACGCCGAAGCCGTCGGAGACGAACGCGCCGCCCGGGACGAGCGCGCCCAGCTCGGCGGCCAGCTCGGAGCGGTCCACGGCGTCCTTGCTGGTCTCGCGCGCGTCGAAGCGCACGTTCTCCAGCAGAACGACACGACCGCCAACCAGGCCGCCCGTCAGCGCCTTCGCGGACTCACCGACCAGGTCACCGGCGAGCGCGACCTCGGCGCCGAGCAGCTCGGAGAGCCGCTTGGCCACCGGGGCCAGCGTGTACTTCGGGTCCGGCTCGCCCTTGGGGCGGCCGAGGTGCGCGGTGACGACGACCTTCGCGCCCGCGTCGGCGAGCTTCTTGATCGTCGGCAGCGCGGCGCGGACCCGGCCGTCGTCGGTGATGCGATCCCCGTCGAGCGGGACGTTCAGGTCGGACCGCACGAGTACGTACCGGCCCTGAACGCCCTCGCCCAGCAGGTCGTCGAGGTTCTTGACGGTCATCGGGTCAGAGCTTCGAACCGACGAGCTTGATCAGGTCCGCGAGGCGGTTGGAGTAGCCCCACTCGTTGTCGTACCAGCCGACGACCTTGACCTGGTTGCCGATGACCTTGGTCAGCGGCGAGTCGTAGATGCAGGACGCCGGGTCGGTGACGATGTCCGAGGACACGATCGGGTCGACCGAGTAGCGCAGGATCCCGGCCAGCGGGCCCTCGGCGGCGGCCTTGTAGGCGGCGTTGATCTCGTCGACGGTGGCGGCCTTCTTCAGGGTCACCGTGAGGTCGGTGGCCGAGCCTGTCGGCACCGGGACGCGCAGCGCGTAGCCGTCCAGCTTGCCGAGCAGCTCCGGCAGCACCAGGCCGATCGCCTTCGCGGCGCCGGTCGAGGCGGGCACCACGTTCAGCGCGGCGGCGCGGGCGCGGCGCAGGTCCTTGTGCGGGCCGTCCTGCAGGTTCTGGTCCTGCGTGTACGCGTGGATCGTGGTCATCAGGCCCTGCTCGATGCCGAAGGCGTCGTTGAGGACCTTGGCCAGCGGGCCGAGGCAGTTGGTGGTGCAGGAGGCGTTGGAGATGATCACCTGCGAGCCGTCGTACTTCTCGTCGTTGACGCCGAGGACGACGGTCAGGTCCTCGCCCTTGGCGGGCGCGGAGATGATGACCTTCTTGGCACCGCCGGCGATGTGCGCCTTGGCGGCGTCGGCGTTGGTGAAGAAGCCGGTCGACTCGACGACGACGTCCACGCCCAGGTCTCCCCAGGGCAGGTTGGCCGGGTCGCGCTCGGCGAGGGCCTTGATGGTCTTGCCGTCGACGACGATGCCCTCGTCGCTGACGCTGACCTCACCCGGGAACCGGCCCAGGATGGAGTCGTACTTCAGCAGGTGGGCCATGGTCGCGACGTCGCCGAGGTCGTTGAACGCGACGACCTCGATGTCGTGGCCGCTCGCCTTGACGGCGCGGAAGAAGTTGCGGCCGATCCGGCCGAAGCCGTTGACACCTACGCGAACGGTCACTGCTGCCACTCCTCTGAGGATCGGCCGGGGCGTCCGGCCGTGACTTGCGGGCTCGCGGCAACCCTAGCGTGCGGGCATGCGCGTCCCTGACTGCCCTGACGAGACTTCCACCACTTGGCGAACGGGTCAAGAATCGATTAAGAAGCCGGGGTCGCGGGAGGGGTGTTGTTCACGTGATCGACACCTGGGTCGCAGCCACCCGGCGACGCCGGAAGTTTCCCGATTCCGCCTGGGAGTGACGGGTGCCGGGAGGGACTCGACGGTGAGCCGACCGCGCCTCTGGACCGATTCAGTCGATCTTCCGTGCGAGCGGGCCCGGAAGGGGTTCCGACGGGCCGGTGGCGCGGGGACGTGAGGTCGATGACTCGACCGATCCAGCGACCGCGTGGACCGGCGCCGGGGACGACTCCCGCCCCGGCGCCCCGCCTGCCCGCCGGCGCACGGTCCGGCAGCCCGCTACCCCGCCAGCTCGCGTTCGAGCGGAGTCCGGAACCGGGGCGTCACCCGGACCTCGCCGAACCACTCCGCGCACCGGTCCGCCTCCGCCTCGGCCATCGCTCGTGCCTCCGCACCCACGTCCTCCAGCAGCCGGACCGCGATCTCGCCCGAGCGGCGCTGGGCCCAGCCGCCGACCACGCGGCCGTTCAGCCAGACCGTCGGGCCGATGTTGCCGCTGCGGTCGAACAGCGCCGGGCGGTGCGCACCCACGTACCAGTCGCGTTCCTGCCAGCCCATCGGCGTCGGGTCCAGCGCCGGGAGGAACGCCACCCACGGCGGCGGCTCGGGCACCGGCTCGAGGTCGTCCGGCAGCACGACGGCGGGCGCGCCGTCGAGGTCGACCTCCACCGGCGACAACGCGGCCAGAGCCTTCTTCGTCTGCCCCGCCGTCCAGCCCGTCCACCAGCGCAGGTCCGTCGCCGGTGCCGGGCCGTACGCGCGCAGCCAGCGGCGGGCCAGCTCCACCCGCGCCTCCTCCGCGTCCCACTCCGGCAGCCCGGGCACCCACTCGTCCAGCGGGTGCCAGACGTACTGGCTGCTGATCCAGCTCCCCCGCGGGCGGCCGCGCGCGATCCGGCCGCCCGCCGCGAGCAGGAACAGCACCCGGCTGGTGACGTTCCCGATCGCCTCGTACGGCTTCCCGGCCGCCATCAGCAGCTGCTGCCGCAACCGGGGCTCGTCCTCGCTGAGCTGCTGCGCCGTCGCCGAGCCGCGGGCCCGCAGCGCCGCCTCGACCGACGCCTCGACGTCGAGCAGCCACTTCCCCGGCTCCGGCACGTTCTCCGGGTGCCCCTGCTGCCCGAGGTGCTGCTCCAGGAGCTTCCGCTGCTTGACCTCGATGTCCGCGGAACACCCCGCCTGCACGAGCGCCGCCGTGTCCAGCCCGGTGACGAACACCGTGCGGCGCATGCCCAGCAGCCGCAGCAGGGTGCGGTCTTCGTACAGCGCTCGTTCCACCGCAGCGATCGCCGGTGCGGCGAGGCGCGCGCACGCCGAAAGGTGCACGGTCGCCGGGTCGGTGGCGTGCAGGGCCACGACCCCGGCCACGGCGTCGGAGACCGTGGCCGCGGGTGCGGCCAGGTGGTGCCGGACGGCGAGGCGGTTCCGGCGCTGCTGGGTACTGATCGTCGGCGGAGGCACCCGCTGTTGATACCACCCGGCACCGACAAAAACGCCTGGTCGTCCCGCCGCACCACCCTTACGCTCGCGACATGGTCTCCGGTGCGCACTTCGCGGCCTTCGCCGCGCTGACGTTCCTCATGGTCGTCGTCCCCGGTCCGAGCGTGCTCTTCACCATCAGCCGTGCCCTCACGGTCGGGCGGCGCGACGCGCTGCTCACCGTCGTGGGCAACTCCGCCGGCGTCTACACGCAGGTCGTCGCGGTCGCGTTCGGCCTCGGCGTGCTCGTGACGACGTCGGCCGCGGTGTTCACCGCGATCAAGATCGCCGGCGCGCTCTACCTCGTGTACCTGGGCGTCCAGGCGCTGCGGCACCGGCGGAAGCTCACCGACGCGATGGCCGCGAAGGTGCCCGCCGCGCCCGGCCGCGTCCTCACGGTGCTGCGCGACGGGTTCGTGGTCGGCTTCGCGAACCCGAAGTCGATCGTGTTCCTCGCCGCGCTGCTGCCCCAGTTCGTGGACCCGGCCGCCGGGTCCGTCGCGGTCCAGATGCTCCTGCTCGGCCTGTGCCTGCCGGCGATCGCGCTGGCCACCGACAGCGCGTGGGCGCTGGTGGCGGGCACCGCCCGCGCCTGGTTCGCCCGCTCGCCGAAACGCCTCGAGCTGGTGGGTGGCACCGGCGGCCTGGTCATGATCGGCCTCGGCACCACCCTCGCCTTCACCGGCCGGGGTGACTGAGCACCAGGTCCAGCAACCCCGGGAAGGCCGCGTCGAACTCCGGGCGCCGCAAGCGGTTCAGCCGCCGCGGGCCGGCGTCGCGCTGCTCGATCAGGCCCGCCGCGCGCAGCACCGAGAAGTGGTGGCTCAGCGTCGCCTTCGCCACCGGCAGGTCGAACGTGCCGCACGCCTTCGTCCACTCCGGGACTTCGGCGAGCGCGCGCAGGATGCTGCGGCGCACGGGGTCGGCGACCGCGGCGAGGGCGTCCTGCAGGGACACCTCCGCCGGGACGCCGTGCGTGAGGCCGCGGGCCCGGGCCGTGGTCACCGCACGGCCTCCGCCAGCGCCGGCCACCACTCGCGGGGCAGGTCGCCGGCCGGGACGACGACCTGGTCCGCCCCCGCCGCCCGGTACTCGCGCAGCCGGGCCACGACCGCGTCGAGGTCGCCGCGCACCGTGAGCCCGTCGACCAGCCGGTCCGAGAGGTCCGCGATGTCGGCGTCGGTGAAGCCCATCCGGCGGAAGTTGTTCGCGTAGCCGGGGATCCCGGCCAGGAACCGCAGCGAACCCTCACGGGACTTCTCCCGGGCCGCGGTCGCGTCGGCCTCCGCGACGACGCTCAGCAGCACGATCAGCTGCTTGCCCGCGCCGAGGATCTCGCGCGCGGACGCGACGTAGTCCGTCGTCACCAGGAACGGGTACGCACCCGACGCGCGGTCCCGGGCCAGCTCCAGCATCTTCGGGCCCAGCGCCGAAAGGATGCGCGCCGACGCGGGGACGGTGTCGTCGAGCTCGTCGAGGTAGTCGTTCAGCGTGGCCAGGGGCCGCGGGCCGTGGGCACCGCCGAGGCCGACGACGAACCGCCCGGCCGGCAGGTCCTGGTACGCCCGCGCCACCTCGGCGGCGGGCACCCGGTCGACCGGGAGGATGCCGCTGGCCACCGGGATCTTCGCGGTCCCGTGGACCACGTCGGTGATCAGCGGCAGGTTGCTGCCCTGCCCGCCCGGCAGCCAGAGCGTGCCGTACCCCAGCTCCTCGAGCTCGGCGGCGGCCGTGACGGTCTCCGGCCCGGTCGTGTTCAGCGTGGCGCCCAGCGCCCCCAGGTTCGTCATGCGCGGAGCAACCCGCACCCGCCGCCCGATGTTCCCGTCACGCCGTCTGTTCGTCCTCGGCGGAATCTTCGGGCTCTTCGGACGGCCGGCTGAACATCCGCGTCGCCGAAAGCCGGGCGACGCCGTCCGGGTCGCCCAGGTCGTCCAGGGAGGTCCGGATCGTCGAGTCGACCGAGAGGTACTTGCGGCCGGCTCGCAGGTCGGCGTCGTTGCGCAGCCGCACGATCAACGGGAACTCCGACAACGCGCCCGCGTCGAACAGGCCCGTCGTGTAGATGAGCTGCACGCCGAGCGCCTCGGCCACCGCCCGCTGCAGCTCCAGCAGGTAGCCGGCGGACGCGCGGCCGATCGGGTTGTCCAGGAACAGCACGCCGGAGTGCCGGTTGCGGGCCTTGCCGCGGTTGTTGGCCCGCAGCGCGGCCAGCGTGCAGTACAGGATGATCGCCGCGGTCAGCTGCTGACCGCCGGAGAACACGTCCCGGATCTCGGAGACGCGCTGGCGTTCGGTCCGCAGCACCGAGTCCGGCTTGAGCATGTCGACGCGGAAGCCCTTGGGCGCCGCGGCCCGGACCCCGCGCAGCACCAGGGAAAGCCCGTCACGCTTGACGTCGCGGCCGTCCGCCGTCTTGCCCACGGCGGCCTCGTCGACGACCTCGCCGAGCTTCTCGATGAGCGCGTTGTCCTCCAGCTCGGTGAAGCGGATGCGGAGGAACTCCTGCCCGGACCAGTCGCCGAGGCCGTCGGGCAGCCGGGAGACGCGCTGGGCCGAGCGCAACGTCCGCAGCGCGCCGTCGACCATGCCCTGCAGCCGCGTGATGATGCCGCCGCGGTGCCGGTCGATCTGCGCGAGGTCGTCGGTGAGCGACCGCAGCCGCGGCCGCAGCGCCTCGGCCCACTCGGCGGCGTGCGCCGGGAGCTGGTCGCGCTTGACCGAGATGACCTGCTGGCGCACCGGCGTGCTCAGCTTCTCGAACCGCTTTTCCGTCGCGTACTGCGCGAGCTGGTCGGCGGCCGCGCGCACGCGCCGGTCGCCCGCGTCGGCGGCCTCCTGGGCGTCGGTGAAGGTGGCGTTCAGCCGCGTGTGCTGGGCGCGGGCGGTGTCCACGTCGCCGTCGTAGGCCACCGCGTCGGTGTCGGTCACCAGGTGGGCCATCGATTCGGCCAGCAGTGCGAAGCCCGACGCCGAGTTTTTCGCCGACTCCAGCGTCGCCTCCGCCGCCGCCCGGCGTTCCTGCAGCTCTTCCCACTTGCGCGCGGCCGCCGACGCCTCCAGCCCGGCGGCGTCGATCAGCTCCAGGCCGTGCTCGATGTCCCGCGGTTTCTCGCCGGTGGCACCGTTCTGCAGCGGCAGCGCGTCCAGCTCCGCGCGCCGGGTCGAGACGAGCCCGATCGCTTCGGTGCGCTCGTCCTCCAGGCCGTCGACGACCCGGCGGGCACGCGCCAACGCGGCCGCGCGGGCCGAAGCGTCGGACCCGTCCGGCGTCTCCAGCAGTTCGGCGGCGCGGACCCGGACGGCTTCGTCGAGGGACTCGACGGCCGAGCCCGCGGCGGCTTCGGCGGACTCGGCCTGCTCCAGCTCGGCCCGCAGGTCGCTGCCGACCTCGACCTTCGCGTAGGACTCGGACGCCGACAGGTAGGTCCGGCGCAGCGCGTCGACCGGCTCGGACGGCACCGGGCCGTCCGCGGCGTCCGCCGCGCCGGGGACCTCGGCCAGCTCGGCGCGCGCGGTGGTCGCGGTGCGCCGGTGGCCGTCGGCGGTGCGCTGCTCCTCCCCCGCCTGCTCGCGCAGCCGCGCGGCCTTGCCCGCGGCGTCGGCGGCCTGCAGGTCGGCGCGTTCGGCGATCTCGGTGGCGCGCTCGACTTCTTCGGTCCATTCGGTGATCCGCGCGCTGCGGGCACCCAGTTCCCCGAGCCGTCGCGCCTTCTCCTCGGCTTCGGCCGCGGCCGCCCGCAGCTCCGGGACGCGCTCCCGCAGCGAACTGGCCTTTTCGCTCAACCGCGCGAACTCCGCGTCGGCCTGCGCCAGCGCCGTGCGGGCGGTCTCGCGCGCGGTCCGGGCCGCCTGGGCCTGCTCGGCCAGGGTCGCGACGGCGCCGGGCGGGTAGTCCTCGCGCCAGGTGGTGAGCTTCCACGTCAACGCGCCGTCCGCGGACAGCTTGGCGGACAGGGCTTCCAGGCGCCGCTGCCGTTCGGTGTGGCGCCGGGCCACGGCTTCCCGCTCGGCGTCGGCGGCTTCTTCGTCGTACATCGCGGGGTTCGGCGGCACGAGGAACTCGACGCCGGGCGCGGCGGGCGCCTCGGCCAGCAGCGCTTCGGTGGTGCCGACGGCGATGGTCGCGGACGGCAGCAGCCGCCGCTTGCTCAGCACTTCGCGGGCACGGTCCACGTGCGCGGCGTCGTTCAACAGCACGCCGGACACCAGCTGCGGCAGGCTTTCCAGCACCTCGGCGCGCCGCGAAGAGTCCAGTTTGGACAGGTAGCGCCAGCCGGACCACGCGGTGATCCCGGCCTCCTCCAGGGCGTCCAGCGCGGCCTGGACGTCCTCCGGCGGCGGCAGCAGCCCGCCGGACCCGAGGGCGGCCAGCGCCCGTTCGTCGGCGGACTCCTCCATCCGCAGCGCGGTCTGCTCCTTCTCGACGGACGCGCTCGCCTCGCGCAGCCGTTCCAGCAGCACCGGGAGGTCGCTTTCGAGCGCGACGTCGTCGGCGCCGAGCAGCTCGACCAGGCGGCCTTCGGCGGCGAGCGCGTCGGTGCGGCGGTGGGCGCGGTCGAGGTCTTCGGTGGCGCGCTCGAAGCGGTCCTGGGTGGTGCCCGCCAGCTGGTGCGCCTCGTTCACGGCCCGTTGCGCCGCTTGGAGATCCGTGGCGACGCGGTCCAGTTCCTGTTCGCGCCGGGTCAGCTCGGCGGCGGCGGACTCGGCCGCCGAGCGGGCCGCCCGCGAGGCCTCCGCGACGTCGGCGCCCGAAGGCAGCAGCCCGGCGCGGACGGCGTTCTGGACCTCTTCACGCAGCTCGGTGATCCGCGTGGTCAGCCCGCGCGCTTCGGCCCGCCGCCCGGCCGCGAGGTTGGCGGCCTCGTCGCGTTCGGTCTGGGCCTTCTCCGCCTCGGCGCGCAACGCTCCCGCGTGGGCCTCGGCCTTGTCGGCCTGACGCTGGGCGTCCTGCGCCAGCGCGTGCAGCCCGCGGGCCAGCGCCGCGGCGGCGTCGTTGCGAGCCTGCAGCGCGGGACGTGCCTTCTCCTCGCGGCTGCCGACGAGCTCGCGCAGGTCCTTCGCCTTGCGGGCCGCGTTCAGCTGGTTGAGCACGGTCGCGGTCTCGCGCCAGGCTTCGGCCGCGGTCTTGGCTTCGGCGAGTTCGGCGTCGACGCGCTTGCGGACCTCCTGGGCCTCGTCCAGGCGCAGCACCGCGACGAGCCGGCGCAGCTCCGTGACGGCCGCGGCGAGCCGCCGGTGGTCGCCCTCGGCGAGCTTCTCCGCGGACTTGACCTCGGTGACGTGCTCCTCGAGCCCGGAGAGCCGCGCGTTCTCCAGCTCGTTGCGCGCGACCACACGGCCGGCGAGCGACGCCATGTCGGCCTTCGCGGACTCCGCGATCTTCCGCGACTCCGCGGCGACGCCTTCTTCGGCGGCCAGCGGTCCCAGCAGATCGAGCGCACCGGCCACGAAGTCGCGCTCGGACAGGAGATCCCCGCGCTGCGCCAGGTTGTGCGCGTACGTCGAGACGACCTCGGCGAGGTCCTTCGGCTCGTCCTCGGAGATCACCGCCTTCAGCAGGAACTCGACGAACGCGTCGTCGGTGCCGAAGGCGAACGCGTCGGCTGCCTCGCCCTCGCCGGCGTTCATCGCGCGCTGGTAGCGGAACAGCTCGGTGTCGAGGCCCAGCCCGTCGAGCCGGCCGGTCCACTCGTGGTGGCGGCGGGTCCAGGACAGCTCCAGCTCGGGCTCGGCCAGCTGGGCGGCGGCGAGCTTGTCGTGGAAGCCGGACATGGTGAGCAGCCGGCCGTCCTGGGTCATCGGCAGGGAATCGAGCCCCAGCGCGGCGGTCGGGCGGAAGCAGTACCAGGAGTCGGCGAGGTTCTCGGAGTCGGCGGACACGACGTGCCCGCGCCATTCGGAGACCTTGCCGGTGATGATCCGGTGCCCGCTCTCGACGTGCAGCCACTCCAGCACGACGTGCGAGACGTCCTTGGCGGCGACGAACTTCTCGAGCACCTTGGTGCTGGTGGTGCCGACGACCTGGCGGCGGCCGGGCAGCATGACCGAGAAGATCAGCTTGATGAGGACGGACTTGCCGCCGCCGTTCTCGAGGAACAGCACGCTCGCCGGCGAGGGGCGGCGCAGCTCGGCCGGGCCGGTCGCGTGGATGCCGGCGCTGAACAACGCGTCCTGCTGGGGTGCGGTGATCTTGGCGCCGACGCCGCTGAAGTCGAGCACGACGTCCTGGTAGCGGGCACCCGCCGGGCCCACCGAGTGCAGGCGGACCCGCGAAAGCTCGTACATCTACTCCCCTTTTACAGCGTGTCCGAGGACGCCGCGCGCAGCGTGCCCCCGGCGTTCGCGACGGCCACGACGTCGAGCGCGAGCAGGTCGTCGAAGGCGGCGTCGGCCGCGAGCTCGCGGACCTGGATCTGGTAGCGCGGCGTGGTCCGGTAGGTGCCGCCCTGCTCGTCGCTCACCGGGACCAGGAACCCCTGGTCGGCGAGGAAGCGCAGGGCGCGGCTGACCATGCCGCGGGTGGTGTCGGCGGCGAGCCGGCCGTCCTTGGTCGCCGCGGCGGCGGGACGGCGGGCGTAGGCGCGCCAGGCCTGTTCCAGCTCGGGCGCGTCGGCCAGCGGGTCGTTGTTGGCCTCGGCCGCCGCGGCGCGTTCGTCGAGCATCCGGGCGGCTTCGCGGACCATCGCGTCGACCTGCTCGACGCTGACGCGGCCGATGTAGGTGTCGTTGGCGAGGTCGTCCGGGCGCGGGTAGCCCAGCGCCGCGGTGGCCAGGTGGATCAGGCCGTGCAGCACCTTCTCCGTCTCGCGGCGCTCGCGGATCTTGGCCTGGCGGGCGTAGGAGTCCATCTTGATCTCGAAGACGGACTCGTCGGTGGCCGCGAGGACCGCGCCGGCCTGCTGGTTGACCTCCAGCACCATCAGCCCGAGCCCGGCGGCGACGGCGTGGGTGAGCGCCTTGAACGCGTTGTCCTCGCCGTAGCGGCGCACGAGGTCGCCGTAGACGACGTCGCGGGCCGGCAGCTGCTTCGGCCGCATGCCGAAGGCGACCAGCCGGGCCGCGGCCTCGGCGTCCACGCTGCTGTGGGACAGCGCCATGTCAGGCGACCTCCTCGTTCTCTTCTTCGTCGGCGCGCTCGACGGCGGCGGTGGACAGCAGCAGATCGGCACCACCGAAGTCCGGGTCGTCGAGCAGCGTGCCGTCGTCGACGGCGAGCAGGACCTGGCGGTCGCCCTGGCGCCGGGCGGCGCCGACCCCGGGACTGTAGGCGTGGACCGCGCGCAGCGCGACCAGGGCTGGGAGGCCCGGCTGGCGGCTGCGGCGGGCTTCTTCGAGCAGGCCGGAGAGCCGGCGCGGCACCTCGGGCAGGTCCAGGAGGTCGTCGGCGGCGCGCCAGACGTCGTCGCCGAACTTGTCGGTGATGTCGGCGGGCATGAGTTCCGGCTCGGGGACTTCGCCGACCAGCTGGTCGCGTTCGGGAGCCGGGCGCAGCAGCAGCGACACCAGGGACGACAGCGACGGCACGACCGGCGCGGTGATGCCGGCGACGGCGTGGAAGAAGTGCTCGGCCGGCGCGACGGCGTCGGCCAGCGGCAGCCCGAGGGTCGGCACGAGGAGCTGGCCGAACAGGTCGAGGGTGGCGCGCTGGGGCGGTCCGGAGAACTGCTGGCGGTCCTGCTCGGCGCGGAACACCGCACCCGCGTCGGCCAGCCGGGACTGCAGGCGCGTGTGCCGGCGGATGCAGTCGCCGACGATGTCGACGAGCTCGGCGGCGCGGCGCTTGCGGTCGAGGTCCTCGGTCTCGTCGCGGGCGGTGGTGATGTTCTTGAGGATGGCGTTCTCGGCGCGGAACCGGGCTTCGATGTGGCTCAGCGCGCTGTCGAGCAGCTCCGGGACCTCGCGTTCCCAGTCGACCGACCGGACGTCGCGGCGGGTGGCGTCGAGTTTCGCGCGCAGCGTCTCGCCGTACTGGACGGTCCGGTAGCGGGCCTGCTCGGCGGCCAGCTTGGCGTCGGCCAGCCGGCCGCGGTTGATGAGGTTCTCGAGCTTGACCTCGGCGGCGATCTGCGCCGACTCGACGTCGGTGTCGAGGGCGCCGACGAGGACGTTGATCGCCTCGTCCGTGGCCCGCAGGTAGACCTCGCCGTCGCGGGCGGCCAGCTCGACGAGCAGCTTGAAGTCGAACTGGCGCCGCTGGTAGCCGCCGGGACCCATCGAGCCGTAGACGCGCCGGAAGCCGCGGTCGGTGGTGCCGACGTTGATCAGGTTGTCGAGGACCCACTTGGCCACGCGGACGTGCTCTTCGGGCATCCGCGACGGCGCCTGCTGCGCGATGAACGGCAGCAGCCGGTCGATGACCTCGTCGTGGCCGGCGCCGGTGTCGAAGTCCATGGCGATGGTGACCTGGTCGATCGTGTGCAGCGCGATCTCGGCCATCTGGTAGATCGTGGCGTCGGCCCAGTCGAGCTTCGCCTTCCGCGCGTCCAGGTCGTGCAGCGGCGCGGTGCAGGCCAGCGCCTTGAGGCGGCGGGTCAGCCCCTCGTCGGCCAAGCCCATGGCGGCCCTGTCGTCGTCTCGCACAGCAGGCCAGGCTAGTCGGCCACCCTCTGCGCACGCGCGGGTGACAGGTTAACGTCGCTCGCATGCGTGAAATGAGCCGTGAAGAGTGGTGGAAGTTCGCTTCGGAAGGCACCCGGACGGGCATGCTCGGCCTGGTCCGGGCCAACGGCGCCCCGATCGTGACGCCGGTGTGGTTCCTGCTGAACGAGGGCCCGGACGGCGACGAGCTGATCTTCACGACCGGCACCGAGACGCTCAAGGGCAAGGCCATCGCCCGAGACGGCCGGATCTCCCTGGCCGTCGACGACCAGCGACCGCCGTACTCCTACATCCAGTTCACCGCGGACGCGCGGCTGACCCACGACTACGACGAGATGCTCGCGTGGGCGACCCGGCTGGGCGGCCGGTACATGGGCGCCGAGCGGGCCGAGGAGTACGGCAAGCGCAACGCCGTCCCCGAGGAGTCGCTCGTCCGGGCGAAGATCACCAAGGTCATCGCGCGGGCCGAGATCGCCGGCTGACCGCGTTTTCGCGGTATCCTGCCCGGCGGGGGTGGAGTCATGCTTTCGGGTGAGGACAGCAGACGCGACGCCGTCAAGGCGATCATGAGCTCCGGTCAGCGCGAGCTGGTCGCGGAGCTGGAACGCCTGGACGGCGGGGCCCGTTTCGGCCGGCCCGCCCCGCGGGTCCGGCTGCTGGAGAACGGCGACGTCTTCGAGCGCGCCAGTGTCTGCATGACGTCGGCGGACGGCAACGGGTTCTTCACCACCGGGCTGTCCGTGGTGATCCATCCGCGCAACCCGTACGTCCCGGCTCTCCAGGCGCAGTTCCGGTACTGCGCCTCCGGGAGCGCGTGGTGGTTCGGCGGCGCCGCGGAGCTCCTCCCCTGCTACGGCTTCGCCGAAGACGCGGCGCACTTCCACCGGGTGCTCAAGAACTACTGCGACACGCTCGACCCGGCGTTCCACGCGCAGGCGAAGCGGGCCGGTGACGACCACTTCCGGCTCCCCCACCGCGACGAGCCCCACGGGATCGGCGGCATCGCCTTCGACCACCTGCGCCCACCCGGCCCGCACGGCTGGCGTCGGGCGGCCGCGTTCACGGCCGCGGGCATCGCGACGATCGCGCCGGCGTACCTCCCGATCGTGCGGCGGCGGCGGGAACTGCCGCACGGTGAACGCGAACGGCAGTGGCAGCTGTACCGCCGCGGCCGGTACGTCGAACTCGCCCTCTTCCGCGCCGCGTCCGCCGCGCGGGCCGACGCCGAAGCGATCCTGATGACGCTGCCGCCGCTGGCGCGGTGGGAGCCGGAGCTCACCCCCGAGCCGGGCAGCCCGGAAGCGGACCTGGCGTCCTTCCTCGTGCCGCGCGACTGGGCCGGCGAAACCGTCGCCACGATCAGCTGACCCCGGCCGCCGGGCAGGGGCACCGCTGAGCGGGAAACCCTTCTTCACCAAGGGTGAGCGCCCGTGTCGAGTATTGACACGGCCCGCTCGGAGGGTGTGAGATCTGTCCCATAGATAGGAAACTTTCCTAACTATTAGGTCCAGTTCCGGTGGTCCGCCGACCAGTTCCGCCCCGGTCACCCCCTGTCCCCCGACCCACGCAGGAGGCTCCCAGTGGCACCCCGTCCACCGTGGCGCGTGGTACTGGCCGGTACCGCCGTCGCGGCGCTCGGCCTCACCGCGCTCAGTCCGGTAAGCGCTTTCGCAGCGGACACCGACTACGAGTCCGAGAACGCCGTCATCTCCCAAGGCGCCGTCGAGTCGAACCACGCCGGCTACTCCGGCACCGGGTTCGTCAACTTCGACAACGTCGCCGGCAGCTACGTCGAATACTCCGTGAACGCCGCGCAGGCGGGCACGCACACGCTGACCTTCCGCTACGCCAACGGAACCGCCGACAACCGGCCGGTCGAGCTCATCGTCGACGGCGGCGACAAGGGGACCGTCGACTTCCCCGGCACCGGCGCGTGGACGACGTGGAAGACCGTCACCGCGACCGTGCAGCTGACCGCCGGGGTCAACAAGATCCGCACCACGGCGACCACCGCCAACGGCGGCCCGAACGCGGACAAGCTCACCGACACGTTCACCGCGCCGAGCGACAGCGAACCGCCGTCGCCGCCGTCGAACCTCAAGGCGAGCACCATCCTCCCGACCGCGGCGACGTTCAGCTGGACCGCCGCGACCGACAACGTCGGCGTCGTCCGCTACGAGATCAACCGCGGCGGCAACATCCTCAAGACCGTCGACGGGACCACGACCAGCGCGACCGTCGACAACCTGACGCCCAACACCGCCTACGACATCTCGGTCGGCGCGTTCGACGCCGCGGGCAACGCGTCGCAGCAGAGCAACGTGGTCACCTTCACCACGCCGCCGAGCGACGACACCACCCCGCCCACCGTGCCGGGCAACCTGCGCTCCACCGGCGTCACCGCCAACAGCGTTTCCCTGGTGTGGAACGCTTCCACCGACAACGGCGGCACGATCGCCGGGTACGACGTCTTCCAGGGCACCACGAAGGTCGCCACCACGACGTCGCTCGGGACGACCGTCACGAACCTGAACCCGAACACCTCGTACACCTTCACGGTCAAGGCGCGCGACCCCGACGGCAACAGCTCCGCGGCGAGCAACGCGGTCACCGCCAAGACGAGCGCTCCGGGCGGCGCAGGGGGCATCCCGGAGTACGACAAGGACATCGCGAAGGTCGACCTCGGCTGGTCGGTGGACTTCCTGCCCAACGGCAACGCACTGGTGACCGAGCGGGACCGGTTCGAGATCGTGCTCGTGACGCCGTCCGGCCAGAAGACCACGCTGGGCAAGGTGCCGGGCGCGGTCACGACCAGTGGTGAAGGCGGACTCCTCGGCCTCGCGATCTCGCCGAACTGGTCGAGTGACCACGCGATCTACCTTTACCACACGGCATCCGGGGACAACCGGATCGTGAAGATGACCTACGACGGCAGCACGCTGTCCTCGACGTCGACGCCGGTGCTGACCGGGATCGCGAAGAACCGCTACCACAACGGCGGGCGGATCAAGTTCGGCCCGGACGGCAAGCTGTACGCGACCGTGGGCGACGCGAAGAACAGCGACAACGCGCAGAACAAGAGCTCGCTCAACGGGAAGATCCTCCGGCTCAACCCGGACGGCTCCGCACCGAGCGACAACCCGTTCTACGCCACCGGCGGCAACGCGCGGTACGTCTGGAGCTACGGCCACCGCAACCCGCAGGGCCTGGCCTGGGACTCCCGCGGCCAGCTGTGGGCGGCGGAGTTCGGCGAGAGCAGCCAGGACGAGCTCAACCTGATCCAGAAGGGCGGCAACTTCGGCTGGCCGAGCTGCGAAGGCACGCAGGGCAGCTGCAGCGGCTTCATCGCCCCGAAGAAGACGTGGCCGACCTCGCAGGCCGGACCGAGCGGGATCGAGATCGTCAACGACTGGATCTACATCGCCGGCGTCACCGGTGAGCAGATGTTCGCCACGCAGATCAACGCGGCGGGCACCGGCGTCGGCACGGTGTCGACCCTGTTCTCCGGCCGCTGGGGCCGGCTGCGCTCGGTCACGAAGACCCCGGACGGCGGGCTGTGGCTGACGTCGACGAACAACGACAAGAACGGCGGCACGCCGTCGGTGCTGGACAACGTGATCGTGCGGCTGAAGTTCCCGGGCGGCGCCACTCCGGGTGACTTCAAGCTGACCAGCTCCGCCTTCGCCGACAACGCGACCATCCCGGACAAGTACACCTGCGCCGGCGACGGCACGGCGGGCCAGGACCCGTCGCCGCCGCTCGTGTGGGGCGCATCAACCGGCGCGAAGGCGTACGCGGTCGTGTTCGCCGACGTCGCCAACAGCGGCAACAAGCTGCACTGGGCGATCTGGGACATCCCGGCGTCGGCGCGCTCACTGCCGGAGGGCCTCGGCGCGGGGTACACCGTGCCGGACCAGGGTGGCGCGAAGCAGAAGGCCATGGGCAGCGGGGCGAACGCGCAGAAGTTCTTCGGCCCCTGCCCGGGCGGGTCCAGCCACCCGTACACGTTCACGCTCCACGCCCTGAACACCGCGACGGTCCCCGGCCTGAGCTCGTCCTCGACGATGGCCCAGATCGAAACGGCGATCAAGGGCGCCTCGACAGGCAGCGTCGTGCTGCGCGGCAAGTCCAGCGCGGCGGCCTAGAAGCCGCGGCAGGGGGTGACCGGAGCGGCGCCGGTCACCCCCTGCCGCCCTCATCCCGGCTCGGCGAGGCTGCGCAGGTGGGCGTCGACGTCGAAGCCGTGCTCCTCCAGCCGCCGCCGGGCCAGAAGGAGCTCGTCGGGGGTGAACAGGTCGGCGTACTCCGCGCGGAGCATCGTCGCCTCGGAACTGCGGCCGAGCTGGTTCTTCTCCCAGAGGACGGTGAACCCGCCGGCGGTGCCGGCGCCGCGCAGCAGCAGCCGGGCCGCTTCGACGCCGCCGTGCTCGCGCACCATCCGCTCGAACTGGGCCGGCCGGTAGCCGTAGTCCTTCGCCAGGACCCGGCAACCGTCGAGCAGGTCCTCGGTGAACCGCGCGGCGAGCCGGGGGTCGGCCGGGACGGGGACGGCGGGCTCGGGCATGGGACACCTCTCGACGGGATGGCTTCCCTGATTAATCGCGAACGACACCGGTTTCGCTACGCCATTCGAGAAAAGTTTCGCCGGGGAGCACTCTCCGTGGTCTTGAACGCCGGACAACGGCCGGAACTGTCGGTGCTCCCTGCCAGGATGGCCGGCATGCGAACCGTGGTGCACGGCGACGTTCACGTCCACTATGGACAGCTCTACGTCCACAGCGAGGGTGGTGAGCCCTTCGAAGGCGACCTCTCGGCGTGCTTCGCCGGTCAGCGGAACGGGCTGTGCGGCGCTGCGGTGGCGGGGACGTTGTTCCTGCTCACCGGCCTGCACACCGGCGAGGTCGGGTTCACCGCCGAGGTGCACGAGAGCGAGCCGCCCGGGTCCGGCGCGGAAGACGTCGTCGAGGCGTCGTTCCGGGCGGAGGGGCGCGCGATGCTCGTGACCTGGGGCGGCGAGGACTGGTGGGATCTCGAGCTGGCTCCCGGCGACTACCGCGTCCGCTACAGCGGGACGGGCATGGACGCCGGCCGCGAGCAGGACACCCGCGTCGGCGGCGAACCCGAGCGGGACCGCTACCTGCTGCAGTTCTGGCCCGCGCCGCCGGCACCCGATGCGGTCGTCCGGCAGTCCAGTTCGGCCGCTGCGCACTGGCACGACTTCGCGCGGAAGCTGCCTCCGCCGCCGACGCCCGAGGAGCGCGCCGAAGCCGAGGAGGCGCGGCAGCGGGCCGAAGCGGAGGCGCGCGCGAAGGCGGAGCACGAGCACCTGCTCCGCGAGTGGGGTGGGACCCTCCCCGACGAGCGGATCCTGGCACTGCGGCCGGGCTTCCTGCGGGAGTTCGCGAAGCGGGAGCGCGGCTTGGCCGGCGACGCGGTGGCGGCCTCGTCCGAGGCCCGGCGCGCGCTGGCCCGCTGGGTGGCGCAGCGGACGTTCGAGCGGGCCGGGCTGGACGGCGTCGGCTGGATCGCCGACGGGCTGCGCGCGCTGGAGGAGGGCCGGCCGCTGCCGCCGCCGTTCGACGACTGGAACGCCGCGTGGGATCGGCTGCTGTCGGATCCGGAGGTGCCGCACACGCTGGTGCGGACCCCGGACGGGCGGCACGACAACGCGTTGCAGCAGGCCATGGCCTTTCCGGCGATCTTCGGCGCGGCGGAGGAAGATCCGCTCGAGGCGCTGGGCCGCACGCTGTCGGCGGCTTCGGTGACGTTCGGGGACGAGCGGGCGGCGTTCTTCGCCGAGGCGCGCCGGGTGCTGGCCGAGCTGCCGGACTGAGCCCGGCGCCGGGGCCACCAAGGCACGCGAAGTGCCGGCCGAGCCGCGCGCCGCCCACCGACAGCGGGAACTAGCAGCGTTCTTCGCCGGAGCACTCGAGGTGCTGACCGAGCCGCACCGAGCCGGCGCCGGGGCCACCGATGGCAGCGAACGAGCGCCGCTGCCCGCCGAATCCCCGGCGAGCCACCAGGCCGAGGCGCACCCGGGTCACCACCGGCGAAGCTGCCCGCCGAAGCACGCAGCCGTCCCGCCGGGCCGAGGCGGCACCCCGGTCACCACCGGCGAAGTTGCTCGCCGGAGCACGCGGCCACCCCGCCGGACCGAGCGGCGCCCGGGGTCACCAGCCGAACAGGCCCTCCATGATCCGCGCGCACCGGGCCGTCATCGCCGCCGCGTCTTCGTCCGGGCGGTCGATCCACCAGCTGATCAGCGAGTCGACCACGCCCGTCCACACCTGGGCGATCGCCTCGATGTCGACCGGGTCGGCCAGCCCGCGCGACGTCATCAGCTGCGTCGCGCCCAGCAGGGCGAACGCGTCCAGGCGGCGCCGGTAGTCCGCCGCCGCGGCCGCGATGTCGCCCGTCGCCGGGACCGTCTCGTCGCGCAGGAGGCGCCACGCGTAGCGGTCGTGGTCGAACGTCGTGAAGATCGCCGAGAGCACCTTCAGCGGCATCCGCTCGGGCTCGCCGCCGGCCGCCATGGTCGTCGCGACACCTTCGGTCAGCCGGTCGCCCGCGCGGTGCAGGCAGGCCAGGTAGAGCCCGTCCTTCGAACCGAAGTACTGGTACAGCAACGGCTTCGTGACCCCGACCCGGCGCGCGATCTCGACCATCGACGCGCCCGCGTAGCCCGCCCGGCCGAACTCCTCGGTGCCGGCCACGACGAGCTGGGCCTCGCGCTCTTCGCGGGGCATGCCCTTGGTCCCGACCGCCCTTGACTCCGTCACGCCCGAGAGCCTACCGTGCGTAAAGTGACTTCAGGGTAAGTTACCGTCAGGTCAGATAGAGGAGGCGACGTGGCCGAGTTCCTGGCGCACCTGCGCGACCCCGTGCTGTTCGCGACCCCCGTGTTCCTGCTGTTCGTGGCGATCGAAATCGTCGCGGTGCACGTGCTCGGCCACGACGACAACGTCATCGGCTACAGCCCCGCCGACACCCGCACGAGCATGCTGATGGGCACCGTCGCCGTCGGTGTCAACGGGCTGTTCCGGCTGGTGATGCTCTTCGTCTTCGCCGCGCTGTTCGAGCTCGCGCCGGTGAAGTTCGACCCGCGCGACTGGTGGACGTGGGTGCTCATGCTGCTCGGCCAGGAGCTGGTCTTCTACGCCTACCACCGGGCCAGCCACCGCGTGCGGCTGCTGTGGGCCGGCCACCAGGTGCACCACTCGAGCGAGCACTACAACTTCTCGACGGCGCTGCGGCAGAAGTGGACGCCGTACTTCCAGCTCCCGTTCTGGTCGGTGCTGGCGCTGTGCGGGATCCCGCCGTGGATGATCCTGACCGGGCTGTCGATCGACCTCGTCTACCAGTTCTTCGTGCACACCGAGAAGGTCGGCAAGCTGCCGCGCTGGTTCGAGTACGTCTTCAACACCCCGTCGCACCACCGCGTCCACCACGGCAGCGACGCCGAGTACCTCGACGCGAACTACGGCGGCATCCTGATCATCTGGGACCGGGTGTTCTCGAGCTTCGTGCCCGAAGGCAAGCGGCCGACGTACGGGCTGACGAAGAACATCGAGACGTACAACCTGCTGAAGGTCGGCTTCCACGAGTACGGCTCGATCCTGCGCGACCTCCGCGGGGCACGGACGTGGCGCGAGCGCGCGGGGTACGTGTTCGGGCCGCCGGGGTGGCAGCCCGCCGACACCCGCGCGCTCGCGCCCGCCGAATGACCTACGCGGTGTCCTGCAGGGTCCGCTCGTTCTCCGGCCGCACCGTGACCGGCAGGCTCGCCAGCGGCGGGCGCTGCCGCGACGTCAGGTCGGTCAGCACCAGTTCCCGCTCGACGCCGTCCGCCGACGCGCCGCGCTGGAACTGCGCCAGCGTCGTGGCCGGCGGGATGGCCGTGACCAGCCGGTCGTAGCGCTCCAGGCGGTCGAACAGCGTCTGCATGATCTGCCCGGACATCCGGCCCAGTGCCTGCGTGCTCTGGTGCCGGTGCACGCGGTGGCCCAGGTCGACCTGGGCCAGCGCGTCGAGGCCGCGCAGCTCCACCAGGTCGATGAGGTGCCCGATCTCGACGCCGTAGTTCACCACGAACGGAATGCTCTCCAGCACCTCGCGCCGCCCGGCGTACTCGCCGGCGAGGGGCTGCACGAACCCGGCGAGCTCCGGCCAGAACATGTTGAGCAGCGGCCGCGCGACGAGCTCGGTGACGCGGCCGCCGCCTTCGGGCTCGCTGCCGGCCACGCCGTTGAGCGGGCGGTGGTAGAAGCCCTTGACGTAGGCCACGGACGGGTCGGTGAGCAGCGGGCCGAGCAGCCCGGTGACGTAGCTCGTGGTGAAGTCGTAGAGGTCGCCGTCGACGAAGACGACGAGGTCGCCGGTCGTCGCCGCGACCCCCTTCCACAGCGCCTCGCCCTTGCCCTGCAACCCTTCGAGGGCGGGGAAGACGCCGTCCTGCGCGACGACCCGTGCCCCGGCCGCGGCGGCCACCTCGGCGGTGCTGTCGGTCGAGTGGCTGTCGACGACGAGGATCTCGTCGACCAGCGGGTGCCGCTCCTGGAGCTCCTCGCGGATGGCGGTGACGATCGCACCGACGGTGGCTTCCTCGTTCCGGGCCGGGATGACCACGGAGACCGTGGTGCCGCGTTTGGCCGCGACCAGGTCTTCCGCCGTCCAGTCGCCTGCCTTGCTGCTGCGCCGGGCGAGCCAGGTGCCGACCTCCGGCGTCACCTGCAAGCGTGCGTTACGCATGCTGTCCCCTTCCCTCGTTCGGCCTATCCCTTCCCGAGGTTCGAGGTCCCGCGTTTCGGCGGTCGCGCCGGGGTGCTACCGGCGTGTTACGAGATGGACCGCGCGGCACCGATCCCGTTAACCCCGGCGCGGGCAGAGGATCTCGCCTCGGCAGGGGGAGGGGACCCGGATGACCGGAGAGCTCACCGAGCACGAGCCGAGCCGACGGCAGCGGCTCGACGTCCTCACGCGGATCGTCCAGGCGGAGCCGGCGGCGGCCGGGTTGCCGGTCGTCCCGGGCGAGCGCCCGGTGGGCGTGGCCGGCGCCCTCGCGTCGGTCGGCCTGCCGGACCTGCACGGCGTGCTGGTCGAGTGGCGGCAGCATGCCCTGCTCCTGGACGGCGGGCAGGAGGCCTGGGGCGACGACCCGCACCGCGAAGTCCCCGAAGCCGCCGCGTTCTCGCGGCTGCTGAACGAAACCGGCACGGCGATGAGCGAAGCGATGCGGAAGATCCTCACCGCGGCCGGGCTCGAGGTCACCGCCGGCGGCAATGAGTACGTGCCCGGCGAGCTGCTGGTGACCCGGCGTCTCGCCCCCTCGCCCTGGCAGGCCCGCTGCGACGCCCGGGCCGGCCGCCGGCGCGAGTCGATGCGACCGGCCCGAAACGCACGACACGCGGCCGACGACAGCTGACGCCCACAGCGGCGCTCGCGCGCTACGCGTCTTCTTCTTCTTCGAGCATCTCCGGCGTGACCGCGGACTCGGTGTCCGGGATGTTCAGGTCCTTGGCCCGCTTGTCCGCCATCGCCAGCAGGCGGCGGATGCGCCCGGCCACCGCGTCCTTCGTCATCTGCGGGTCCGACAGCTGGCCCAGCTCTTCCAGCGACGCCTGCCGGTTGGACAGCCGGAGCTTGCCCGCCGCCAGCAGGTGGTCCGGGGCCGTGTCGCCCAGGATCTCCAGCGCCCGCTCCACCCGGGCCGCCGCCGCCACCGCCGCGCGGGCCGAGCGGCGCAGGTTCGCGTCGTCGAAGTTGGCCAGGCGGTTGGCCGTCGCGCGGACCTCGCGGCGCATGCGGCGTTCCTCCCACTGCAGGACGCTCGTGTGCGCGCCCAGGCGGGTCAGCAGCGCGCCGATCGCGTCACCGTCGCGGACCACCACGCGGTCGGCCCCGCGGACCTCGCGGGACTTCGCCTGGATGCCCATCCGCCGGGCCGCGCCGACGAGCGCCAGCGCCGCCTCCGGACCCGGGCACGTCACCTCGAGCGACGACGAGCGGCCCGGTTCGGTCAGCGAGCCGTGCGCGAGGAACGCTCCCCGCCACGCCGCCTCCGCGTCGGCCACTCCGCCGGACACCACGGCCGCGGGCAGCCCGCGCACCGGGCGGCCGCGCTGGTCGATCAGCCCGGTCTGCCGGGCCAGGCCTTCACCGTCCTTGACCACGCGCACCACGTACCGGGTGCCCTTGCGCAGCCCGCCGCTGGCGGTGATGACGTGGACGTCCGAGTGGTGGCCGTACAGCTCGTGGATCTCCTTGCGCAGCCGTCGCGCGACCGAGCCCGTGTCCAGCTCCGCCTCCACGACCACCCGGCCGGCCACGATGTGCAGCCCGCCGGCGAAGCGAAGCAGCGACGCGACCTCCGCCCGGCGCGGCCCGACCTTCGTGATCTCCAGCCGGCTCAGTTCGTCCTTCACCGCGGCGGTCATCGCCATTACTGCCCCTCCCTGCCTTTCGCTCCTCCCCCGTGCTCCCCGTCCCTGCCGAGACCGAGAGCCTCCCGCATGCATCGCGCGAGCGCATCAGGATCATGCCGTCCCGCCACTTCCGGGTCGCCCACCGCCCCCAGGTGTGCGCGTCCGCCGAGCCGTTCCGCCGCGCGCCGGAGATTCGCCGGGTCGGGCACGGAATCGCGGTCCGCGATCACCGCGTCGACCCGCAGATCGGGCGCGTGCTCGAAGAGTACGTCCAGGTGCCGCTCCGGGGAGAACCCCGCGGTTTCCCCCGGCTGGGGGACAAGGTTGAGCACGAGCACCTTCGTCGCGGTGGTTTTCACGAGGGCGTCGTGCAGGCCGGGCACGAGCAGATGAGGTAAAACGCTCGTGAACCAGGAGCCCGGGCCGAGGAAGACGACGTCGGCGTTCAGGACCGCCGCCACCGCTTCCTCGCACGCCTGCGGCGGCCGCCCCGGGCTGCGCGTCGAGTGCAGGCTGACGCGTTGCACCTGCCCCGGCGTCGACGCCACGGCGACCTGCCCGCGGATCGTGCGCAGCGCCGCCGGGTCCTCGCTGTCGAGGCCGCTGACCTGGCCCACGATCTCCAAGGGCTCCGGCGACATCGGCAGCACCCGGCCCGAGACGCCCATCAGGCGGCACGCCTCGTCGAGCGCGGCCACCGGGTCGCCGAGCACCTCGAACAGGCCGGCCAGCAGCAGGTTCCCCACCGCGTGCCCGGCCAGCGCGCCGTCGCCGCCGAAGCGGTGCTGGAACACCTCGGCCCACAGCGTGCCGCCGTCCTCCGCGGCGAAGGCGGCGAAAGCCTGCCGGAGGTCGCCCGGCGGCAGCAGCCCGAGCTCGCGCCGCAGCCGGCCGGACGATCCGCCGTCGTCGGCCACGGTGACGATCGCGGTGACGTCGGGGGTCACCCGCCGCACCGCGGACAACGTGGCGTGCAGACCGTGGCCGCCCCCGAGGGCGACCGCGCGCACGTTATTCACGACCAAGGTCGCGGTGCACCACCTTCACGGCCATTCCGTCCTCTTTGGACAGACGCTGGGCGAGCTCCACGGACAGCGCCACGCTGCGGTGCTTGCCGCCGGTGCAGCCGACGGCCAGCGTCAGGTACCGCTTGCCCTCGCGCTTGTAGCCGGCGCCGATCAGCCGCAGCAGCTGGTGGTAGCGGTCGAGGAACTCCTCGGCGCCCTCCTGCGAGAGGACGTAATTGCGGACCTCGCCGTCGAGGCCCGTGTGCTCGCGCAGCTCCGGGATCCAGAACGGGTTCGGCAGGAACCGGACGTCCATCACCAGGTCGGCGTCCATCGGCAGGCCGTACTTGTAGCCGAAGGACAGCACGGTGACCCGGGTCTGGGTGCTCGCCTCGGAGCCGAACGCGTCTTCGATCTTGGCGCGCAGGTCGTGCACCGACAGCGACGAGGTGTCGAGCACCAGGTCGGCCTCTTCGCGCAGCGGCTCCAGCAGCGTCCGCTCCGCCGTGATGCCGTCGGCCAGCCGGCCGTCACCCTGCATCGGGTGACCACGCCGGACGGCCTCGAAGCGCCGGACCAGCACCGCGTCGGTCGCCTCCAGGAACAGCACGCGCGGCTTGTAGCCCCGGGCGTCCAGGTCCTTGATCACCGAGGCGAGGTCGTCGGTGAACGCGCGCGAGCGCACGTCCATGACGACGGCCACCTTCGTGATCGCGCCGCGCGCCTGCGCGCCCAGCTCGACCATGGTCGCAATCAGCTCCGGGGGCAGGTTGTCGACGACGAACCAGCCCAGGTCCTCCAGGCACTTGGCCGCGGTGCTGCGGCCCGCCCCGGACAACCCGGACACGACCGCGACCTCCATGCCGGACCCGCGGATTTCTTCTTGCGCACTCACTGTGTTCCCTACTCCCCTGCTTTCGGACCCGCACCGGACTCCCCGGCCAGCGCGGCGACCACGGCCTCCGCGGTGCGCCTGCCGAAGCCGGGCACCGCCTCGATCTCTTCGATCCTGGCCTGCTTGAGCTTCTTCACCGAGCCGAAGTGCTTGATCAACGCGGTGCGGCGAGCCTGCCCCAGCCCGGGCACACTGTCCAATTCGGACGTCTGCAGCCGCTTGGAGCGCTTCTCGCGGTGGTAGGTGATGGCGAACCGGTGGGCCTCGTCACGCAGGCGCTGGAGCAGGTACAGCCCCTCCGACGTCCGCGGCAGGATCACCGGGTCGGGGTCGGCGGGCAGCCACACCTCTTCGAGCCGCTTCGCCAGCCCGATCACGGAGATGTCGGTGATGCCCAGCTCGGCCAGCACGTCCGCGGCCGCGGTGGCCTGCGGGCCCGCGCCGTCGACGACCAGCAGGTTCGGTGGGTAGGCGAACTTCTTCGGCCGCCCGGTCTCCGGGTCGATGCCGGGCTTCGACGAATCCGTCTCCTCGGCGGTCTCCTTCAGATAGCGGTGGAACCGCCTTCGCACGACCTCGGCGATCGACGCGACGTCGCCCTCTTCGGCCGCCTCGCGCAGCGCGAAGCGCCGGTACTCGGACTTGCGCGCGAGCCCGTCCTCGAACACGACGAGCGACGCCACGACGTCACTGCCCTGGATGTGGCTGATGTCGATGCACTCGATGCGCAGCGGCGCGGTGTCGAGAGCCAGGAACTCCTGCAGCTCGGTGAGCGCCGCCGAGCGCGCCGTCAGGTCGCCGGCACGGCGCAGCTTGTGCTGGGTGAACGCCTCGCCGGCATTGCGCTCCACGGTCTCGGCGAGGGCCTTCTTGTCGCCGCGCTGCGGCACCCGGACCTGCACCTTCGAGCCGCGCAGCCCGGTCAGCCACTCGGCGAGCGCGTCGGCGTCGGCGGGCAGCTCGGGCACCAGGACCTCGCGCGGCACGACCGGGCCGGAGTCGACGTCGTCGCGCGCCTGGAGCTCGGCCTGCTCGCCGTAGAACTGGGTGATGAAGTGGTCGACCAGCGCCGGGACGTCCATCTCCTCGGCCTTGTCGATCACCCAGCCGCGCTGTCCGCGGACCCGGCCGCCGCGGACGTGGAAGACCTGGACCGCGGCCTCCAGCTCGTCGTGGGCGAACGCCACGACGTCGGCGTCCCTGCCGTCGCCGAACACGACGGCCTGCTTCTCCATGGCCCGCCGGAGCGCGCCGAGGTCGTCGCGCAGCCGGGCCGCGCGCTCGAACTCGAGGTCCTCGGACGCGGCCGCCATCTCGGTTTCGAGGCGCTTGATCATGACGTCGGTCTTGCCGGCCAGGAAGTCGCAGAAGTCCTCGACGATGTCGCGGTGCTCGTCGGCCGAGACGCGCCCGACGCACGGCGCCGAGCACTTGTCGATGTAGCCGAGCAGGCAGGGCCGGCCGATCTGGCCGTGCCGCCGGAAGACGCCGGCCGAGCAGGTGCGCGCCGGGAACACGCGCAGCAGCAGGTCGAGGGTCTCGCGGATGGCCCAGGCGTGCGAGTACGGCCCGAAGTACCGGACGCCCTTCTTGCGCGCGCCGCGGTAGACGTGCAGGCGGGGGAACTCCTCGTTCAGCGTCACCGCGAGCACCGGGTAGCTCTTGTCGTCGCGGTAGCGGACGTTGAACCGCGGGTCGAACTCCTTGATCCAGTTGTACTCGAGCTGCAGCGCCTCGACCTCGGTGGTGACGACGGTCCACTCGACGCTCGCGGCCGTGGTGACCATCTGCCGGGTGCGCGGGTGCAGGCCGGAGAGGTCGGCGAAGTAGGAGTTCAGCCTGCTGCGCAGGCTTTTCGCCTTGCCGACGTAGATGACCCGCTTGGTCGCGTCGCGGAACTTGTACACGCCAGGGGCCTCCGGGATGCTTCCCGGAGCGGGTCGGTAGGTGGTCGGGTCAGCCACTCCCCCAGCTTATGGGCCACCACCGACAGTCCCCGCCGCCCCCCGGTCTGCCGCAGCCGGTCGTGAGTGTTTAGGGCGGTTAGAACCGCCCTAAACACTCACGACCACTTGCACCGCCGGAAGTAGGGTGTTCGTCCGGTTCCGACTTCGGTAGGTGTCGCCCCGGGTGACGCGGTGGTTACTTTCCGACCGGCCGATCCGGCCCCCGTCCGAAAGGATCACCACCGTGAGCACTCTCCGCACCCTCGGCGCCGCGTGCACGGCCGCCGTCGCGCTGACCCTCGCGGGTGGCGCCGTCGCGTCCGCCGGCGTCCAGCCGAACATCGTCGGCGGCACCACCGCCCCCACCGTTTCGTGGGGCGCCCAGGTGTACGTGAACACGCCCGGCCGTGACTTCCAGGGCTTCAACTGCTCCGGCACGGTGATCGCCGCGCGCTGGGTCATGACGGCGGTGCACTGCCTCGACCAGGACGGCTCGGGCATGCACGTCAAGGTCGGCAGCAACACGCTGTTCTCCGGCACGGAGATCGCCGTCGACGGCAAGTACGAGTCCCCGAACGGCGACATCGCGCTGCTGCACCTGGCCTCGGCGACCAGCGCCGGCCCGATCGCGCTGGGCAGCGCGGACCCGTCGACCGGCAGCACCAACCAGCTCTACGGCTGGGGCCGCACGACCCCGACCGGCCCGCCGGCGTCGGCGCTGAAGACGGCGAACGTCCAGGTCACCGGCCGGTCCACGGACGCCTACGGCGGCCGCGCGATCCAGAGCGTCGGGATCAACGGGTCGGCGTGGAAGGGCGACTCGGGCGGGCCCCAGGTGTCGGGCGGCGTGCAGGTCGGCGTCGCGTCGACGGTCCAGAACCAGAGCGGGACGAACACGCGCGGCACGAACAACTACGCGAGCGTGGCTTCGAGCCGGTCCTGGATCCGGACGACCGCGGGCGTCTGAGGGTTCTCTTCGAACGGGGCGGCGCGTCGGCGCCGTCCCGTTCCTGTCGGTGGGGTGTGGGATGCTCGCGGGCATGCGGATCGTCACCTGGAACGTGAACTCCATCGTCCCCCGCCTGCCGCGCGTGCTGGACTTCCTGGAGCAGACCGCGCCGGACGTGCTGTGCCTGCAGGAGCTGAAGAGCCCGACGGAGAAGTTCCCGTTCGCCGAGGTCGAGGCGCTCGGGTACGAGGTCGCCGCGTACGGGCTGGGGCGCTGGAACGGCGTCGGGATCGTGTCCCGGGTGGGGCTGTCCGACGTGGTGCGCGGGCTGCCGGGCGAGCCGCGGTTCGACGGGGCCGCGGAGGCGCGCGCGATCGGGGCGACGTGTGGGGGCGTGCGGGTGTGGTCGGTGTACGTGCCGAACGGGCGCGAGCCGGACAACCCGCACTACGCGTACAAGCTGGAGTGGCTGGAGGCGTTGCGGTCGCTGGTTTCTTCGGAGCTGTCTTCGTCCGGGCCGTTCGCGGTGCTGGGGGATTTCAACGTCGCTCCGACGGACGCGGACGTCTGGGACATCGCGGTGTTCGCGGAGTCGACCCACGTGACGAAGCCGGAGCGGGATGCCTTGGCGCGGCTGCGGGATCTCGGGTTGTCGGACGTGTTCCCGCGGCCGCTGAAGTACGACCATCCGTTCACGTACTGGGACTACCGGGCGGGGAACTTCCCCAACAACAAGGGGATGCGGATCGATCTCGTGTACGGGAACGCCGCGTTTTCCGGCGCGGTGACGGATTCCTATGTGGACCGCAATGCGCGGAAGGGGAAGGGCCCGTCGGACCACGCACCGATCGTGGTGGACCTGGATCTCTGACACCGGCCCGAGCGCCCCAATGTGGCGTTCGGTGCGTCCAGCGCACCCAATGTGGCGTTCGGTGCGTGGGACGCTACCAACGCCACATTGGGGCGCTTGAGAGCTGCCGGTCAGCCGCTGGTGGCCGCGCGGTGCAGCTTCCGCAGTGCCCGGACCGCTTCCACCGCCCGGTCCCGGTCCACCGCCTGCACCGCCATCACCGCGTGGTACTCGTCGTCCGGCAGCTCCAGCCGCGCCCACGAAGCGCCGTCGGGGAAACTCACCGAAAGCACGTCGCTCCAGGCGAAGCGCCGGGTCACCAGCACGTTCCGGACCTCGATGCCCTCGGCGTCCGCCCGCACCCTGGCGATCGCGAACAGCATCACGCCGCACGCCAGCAGGATTCCGATGCCGACCATCGCCGCCTGGTCCGAGCGCTGAAAGCGGACGCCCGTGTCGCCGTTGCGCAGCAGCACCGCCACCACCACGAACACCGCCAGCAGCGCCACTGCCAGCACGCTGCACATGATCATCGCGCGCCGGGGGCGGATCACCAGGACCGCGGAAGAGGAAGTAGCCACGCTCACACGAATCCCCGCTCGGTCCACGGCTGGCGCAGGCTCCGCAGCACGCGCGCGGAGTCCAGGGCCGCCACGGTCGCCTCGTACCCCTTGTCCTCCTTCGCGCCCGGCCGGCCCGACCGGTCGACGGCCTGCTCGTGCGTGTCGCACGTCAGCACGCCGTTGCCGACCGGGGTGCTCTCGTCCAGCGCCACCCGGGTCAGGCCCGCCGTCACCGCGTCGCACACGTACTCGAAGTGCGGGGTGCCACCGCGGATGACCACGCCCAGCGCGACCACCGCGTCGTGGTTGCGGGCCAGCGACTGCGCCACCACCGGGAGCTCGATCGCGCCCGCGACGTGGACCACGGTCGGCTCTTCCTCCAGCTCCGCCTCCTTCACCGCGGCCAGCGCGCGCTCCAGCAGGACGTCGGTGATGTCCGCGTTCCACCGCGTCGCCACGATGCCGAGCTTCAAGGACTTGCAGCCGGTCAGGTCCAGCGAAACGTCGGGACGGCCTTCGCCGCTCACAGTGCTCCTCCGTCGGGGTGCTCGGTGCCGGCGCCGACCTGGTCGTAGTGCTCGAGCTGGGCCAGGTCGTGCCCCATCCGGTCGCGCTTGGTCCGCAGGTAGCGCAGGTTCTCCGGATTCGGCGAGATCGGCAGCGGCACCCGCCCGGTGACGCGCAGGCCGTAGCCCTCCAGGCCGATCCGCTTGGCCGGGTTGTTCGACAGCAGCCGCATGGTGCGGACGCCGAGGTCGCAGAGGATCTGCGCGCCGGTGCCGTAGTCGCGGGCGTCGGCCGGGACGCCGAGCGCGAGGTTGGCGTCCACCGTGTCCGCGCCGTCGTCCTGCAGCTGGTAGGCCTGCAGCTTGTGCAGCAGGCCGATCCCGCGGCCCTCGTGGCCGCGGATGTAGAGCACGACGCCGCGGCCTTCGGCGGCCACCGCTTCCAAGGCCGCTTCCAGCTGCGGGCCGCAGTCGCAGCGCAGCGAGCCGAAGACGTCGCCGGTCAGGCACTCGGAGTGGACGCGCACGAGGATGTCCTGGCCGTCGCCGATCTCGCCGTAGACGAACGCGACGTGCTCGATGCCGTCCAGCAGCGAGTCGTAGCCGACCGCGCGGAAGGTGCCCGCGGCCAGCGGGATGCGGGCCTCGGCGACCCGCTCGACCTGCTTCTCGGTGCGACGGCGGTAGGCGATCAGGTCGGCGATGGTGATGATCGCCAGGTCGTGGTCGGCGGCGAACACCTCGAGCTCGTCGCGGCGCGCCATGTCGCCTTCGTCCTTCTGCGACACGATCTCGCACAGCACGCCCGCCGGCGCGAGCCCGGCCATCCGGGCCAGGTCGACCGACGCCTCGGTGTGCCCGGGGCGCCGCAGCACGCCGCCCTCCTTGGCCCGCAGCGGCACGACGTGCCCGGGACGGCGGAAGTCCTTCGCCGTCGACGCCGGGTCGGCCAGCAGCCGGATCGTGTGCGCGCGGTCGGCGGCGGAGATGCCGGTGCTGATGCCCTCGGCGGCGTCGACCGTGACGCTGTACGCGGTGCCCCGCGCGTCCTGGTTCGTGTGGTACATCGGCGGCAGGTCCAGCCGGTCGGCTTCGGCCTCGGTCAGCGCCACGCAGACGTAGCCCGAGGTGTAGCGGACCATGAACGCCAGCAGCTCCGGCGTCGCCTTCTCCGCCGCGAAGATGAGGTCACCCTCGTTCTCGCGGTCCTCGTCGTCGACCACGACGACCGGACGGCCCGCCGCGACGTCCGCGATCGCCCGCTCGATGGCGTCGGCGTCGAACACCGCCCCGGTGCCGCACGGCGTCCAGCCCGCTTCGGGCTCTGCCGCACTCGTCTCACTCATGACCGCTCCTCCGTGCCGCCGCCGTCCCGATTGTGCACCTGGTCGCGGATGTGTGCCTCGGCCAGCTTCTCCACGTACTTCGCGACCACGTCGACCTCGAGGTTCACCAGGTCGCCGGCCTCCCGGCCGCCGAGGGTGGTCGCCTCGAGGGTGGTCGGGATCAGCGCCACCTTGAACTGGTCGCCGGTGACCGCGGCGACGGTCAGGGAGATCCCGTCGACCGCGATCGACCCCTTCTCGACCACGTACCGGGACAGGTGCTCCGGCAGCGCGAACGTCGTGACGCCGTTCTCGTCGCGGGAGAGGAACACGCCGGTCCCGTCGACGTGGCCCTGCATGATGTGCCCGCCGAGCCGGCCGCCCGCGGGGGTCGCGCGTTCCAGGTTGACCCGGTCGCCGGTCGCGACCTTGGCCAGGCTCGACCGCTGCAGCGTCTCGTTCACGACGTCGACGGTGAACTCGCCGCCGCTCACCTCGACGACCGTGAGGCACACCCCGCTGACCGCGATCGAGTCGCCGTGCCCGGCGTCGCTGGTGACCAGCGGGCCGCGTACGCGCAGCCGTGCCGCGTTGGTCAGCTGCTCGACCGCGGTGACCTCGCCGATCTCCTCGACTATGCCGGTGAACACGTCCGCTGCCTCCTTGTGAGCCGGTTCTCCCATCCAACACCCGACGCGGCACGGAGGCTTCTCCGGTGCCGCGGCGGGGTCAGCCGAACCGGCCGCGGGCCGCCTGCTCGCGCAGCGCGGCGACCGCCTTGCCCGGATCGCCGGCGCCGTAGACGGCGGATCCGGCGACGAAGCAGTCGACACCCGCCTCGGCGGCCTGCTCGATCGTCTCGGCGTTGATCCCGCCGTCGATCTCGACGAGCAGCTTCAGGTGCCCGGTGTCGACCAGCCGCCGCGCGGTGCGGACCTTCTCCAGGACCTCGGCGATGAACGACTGCCCGCCGAAGCCCGGCTCGACCGACATCACCAGCAGCGTGTCGTAGTGCTTGAGCGCGTCGAGCCACGGCTCGAGCGCGGTGCCCGGCTTGATCGAGAGGCCGGCCTTCGCGCCGGCGGCGCGCAGGTCCTTGGCCAGCGCGACCGGGTCCTTCGCGGCCTCGGCGTGCACGGTGACGTTGTAGGCGCCGGCCTCGGCGTACCCGATCGCCCAGCGGTCCGGGTCGTCGATCATGAGGTGGCAGTCGATCGGCACGTCGGTGCTCTTGAGCAGCGCCTTGACCACGGGCAGGCCCAGGGTCAGGTTGGGCACGAAGTGCGCGTCCATGACGTCCACGTGCACCCAGTCGGCGCGGGCGTCACCGGCGCCGGCCACGGCGGCGATCTCCTCGCCGAGCCGGGCGAAGTCCGCGGACAGGATGCTGGGGGCGATCAGGGGTCGGTCTGCCACGTCCCGAGTGTAGGAGGCCGCTGCTAACGGCCGCTAACCGGTTGTGACGGATCTGGCGTGTGACCAGGATCTGGCTCCGGAGAGGGAGGTCACGGCCACCCCGGCCGTCCTACGCTCGCCGCATGCCCGGATTCCTCCTGTCCCTGGCCCGGATCGGCAGCTACCGCAGCCTGCTCCACGCGGCCGCCGGGGCCGCCATCGCGCTGCCGGTGGCCCCCTTCGCCCTCGCCGTGGCGGTGTCCGTCGAAGCCGATTCGCGGGTGCGCGCGCTCATCGCGCTGCTCGCCCTGGCCGTGCTGATGGGGCTGCTGGGCCTGCTGGGGCCGGTGCGGCGCCTCGGCATCGGCCTGGCGAACACCCTGCTCGGCACCAGCGTCCCCGCGCCCGAGGACCGGCCGGACGCCACCGCGCGGCTGCGTTCCGGGCTGTGGCTCGCGCTGCACACGGCGGCCGGCGGCGTGCTGTTCACCGTGCTGGCCTTCCTCGGGCTCGGGCTGCTCGTGCCCGCGGTGTGGCTGGCCGGCGGGCAGGACCGGATCAGCCTCTTCTGGGACGACGTCCCGCTCGGGGCGTGGACGGTCCCGTTCGGGCTGGTGGTGGCGGTCGCGGCACTGGCGCTGACGGCGGCCGCCACCGTCGGCCTCCGGGCCGGCGCGACCGCGCTGCTGGGTCCGTCGGCGGCCGAACGCGCGGCGCACGCCGAACGCCGCGCCGCCGTGCTCGCCCAGCGCAACCGGCTGGCCCGCGAGCTGCACGACTCGATCGGGCACACGCTGACGACGTCGACCATCCAGGCGGCGGCCGCGGCCGAGCTGGTCGAGGCCGATCCTGCCGAGGTGCGGCGCGCACTCGGCACGATCGAAGAAGCGTCTCGAAGCGCCCTCGAGGACCTCGACCACGTCCTCGGCCTGCTGCGCGAAGAACCCGCGGCGAAGGAGCCGGCGCGCACGCTGGCCGAGGTGGACGTCCTCGCCGTGCGCGCCCGCGACGCCGGGCTCGACGTCCGGCTGACCCTCACCGGACCCGTCGCCGCGCTGCCGGCCGCGGTCTCGCGCGAGGGGTACCGGATCGTCCAGGAGGGCCTGACCAACGCGCTGCGCCACGCCGGCCCGGGCGCGGTCGACGTCCGCGTCGAGGCCGGGCCCGAGCGCCTGGCGATCGCCGTCGTCAACGCCCTGCCCGGGGTGGACCCGCGGCCCGGGCGGCGCGGGCTGGCCGGGCTCGCCGAGCGCGTCGAAGCCCTGCGCGGGGAGCTCGACGCCGGTCCGGACGGCGATCGGTGGCGGCTGAGCGCGACCATCCCGCTGCGGGCGGGCGCGTGAGGCCCACTGTGCTCCTGGCCGACGACGAGCCACTGGTCCGCACCGGCCTGCGGGCCCTGCTGGAGCAGCAGGGCATCACCGTGCTCGGCGAAGCGGCCGACGGCGCCGAGGTGCTGCCCGCGGTGCGCCGCACCCGGCCGGACGTCGTGCTGATGGACGTCCGGATGCCCGGCACGGACGGCATCGAGGCCACCCGGCGGCTGCTCGCCGAGCCCGGCGAGCAGCCGAAGGTCCTCGTGGTCACGACGTTCGACAACGACGACTACGTGCACGAGGCGCTGCTGGCCGGGGCGAGCGGGTTCCTGCTGAAGCGGGCGCGCAAGGAGGAGATCGCGCACGCCGTCCGGACCGTCGCCGCCGGCGAGTCGCTGCTGTTCCCCGAGGCGATCCGGCGGCTGGTGAGCGCCCGGCCGCCGGGCGGGAAGTACACGCGGGTGGCGAAGACGCTCACCCGGCGCGAGGCCGAGGTGCTGCGGCTGATCGCCACCGGACTGTCCAACTCGGACATCGCGGCCGCGCTGGTGATCAGCCTCGAGACGGTGAAGACCCACGTGGGCAACATCTTCGGCAAGCTCGGCGCGGCCAACCGCAGCCAGGCCGTGGTCATCGCGTACGAAGCCGGCGTCGTCCGGCCGGGGCACCTCGCCGGTCAATAACCGACGTGCTCCCGGTCACCTCCGTGAAGCCAGGAGTTCGGTCAGCCGCCACCCGCCGCTCACCCGGCGGCAGTCCTCGGCACACATGCAAGGGGACTAATAGCCCGTGTCCGGAATCCGGGCTCTTACTTCCCGAAGTCCCCAATGAGGAGAAACATGGCTTCGCTGCTCACCGGCCGCCGCCGGTGGCTGGTCGCGGGCGCGCTCGGCGCCGCGCTGGTCGCCGCCGCCCCGGTCGCCCTGGCCACCAACGGCTCCGACAGTGCCTACAGCGACAACGCGCGCTCGTCGGCCGGCACCGGTGACCGCACCAACGACGTCCGCTCCGCGATCCAGGGCGGCAGTGCCCGCAACGTCATCCTGTTCCTCGGTGACGGCATGGGCCAGTCGGAGATCACCTCCGCGCGCAACTACGAGCGCGGCGCCGCCGGCCGGCTCGCGATGGACGAGCTGCCGCTGACCGGCGACTACACCACCTACGCCGTGGAGCAGAACAACCCCGGCAAGCCGAACTACGTGACCGACTCGGCCGCGTCCGGCACCGGCTGGGCCACCGGCGTCAAGACCTACAACGGCGCCATCTCCGTCGACGCGTACGGCAACCCCGTGCCGACGATCCTCGAGCTGGCCAAGCGCAGCGGGCTGCGCACCGGCGACGTCACCACCGCCGAGGTCCAGGACGCCACCCCGGCCGTGCTCGGCGCGCACGTCGTCAGCCGCGACTGCAAGGGCCCGGTCGAGACGACCGCCAAGTGCGCGGTCAACGCCAAGGAGAAGGGCGGCGCCGGCTCGATCTCCGAGCAGCTGGTCCAGACCCGCCCCGACGTCCTGCTGGGCGGCGGTGCGGCGTACTTCGACCAGACGGTCACCGCCGGCAAGTTCAAGGGCAAGACGGTGCTGGAGCAGGCGAAGGCAGCCGGCTACAACGTCGTCAACACCGCGGCCGACCTCGCGGCGGCCAAGAAGGGCAAGCCGGTCCTCGGCCTGTTCGCCAAGAACAACATGCCGGTGAACTGGACCGGCCCGGCCGCGGTCCACGGCGGCACCGCCCCGGCGCGCTGCACGCCGAACCCGGCGCTGCCGAAGACCCAGCCGAAGCTGGCCGACCAGACCCGCAAGGCGCTGGAGCTGCTCGACGACCGTCACTCGGACAAGGGCTTCTTCCTGCAGGTCGAGGGCGCGAGCATCGACAAGCAGGACCACGCCGCCGACCCGTGCGGCCAGATCGGCGAGACGGTCGACTTCGACGCGGCCATCGCGGCGGGCACGGCGTTCGCCCGCAGCCACCCCGACACCCTGGTGCTGGTGACCGCCGACCACGGCCACAGCTCCCAGATCGTCGAGCCGACCGCGACCCCGGGCCTGACCGCGACGCTGATCACGAACGAGGGCGCGAACATGACCCTCGCGTACGGCACCGCCGAGACCGGCGGCTCGCAGTCGCACACGGGCACCCAGGTCCGCATCGCGGCCATGGGCCCGCAGGCGGCCAACATCGTCGGCCTGACCAACCAGACCGACCTGTTCGGCACCCTGAAGCGCGCGCTTCGCCTGCGCTGACCCGGTCGTGAGTGAGAAACAGCGTTAGAACACTGTTTCTCACTCACGACGAGTGCGGTAGGGCAGGCCCCCGGATCGTTCGGGCGGCCTGCCCCATGCCCCCTGGCGTCGCGGCTCCCTAGGTTGGGGAGCACCGAGACACCAGGGGGTTCTTTCATGCGGAAGTCATTGCGCGGCAAGCGGATCGTCGCCTGCGGCACGCTCGTCGCACTCCTCGCGGCGACCACCGCGGCACCGGCGCTCGCCACCACCGCGAATCCGCTGCAGCGGGCGCTCGACCGGGTCACCGTCCAAGGTGGCGCGCCCGGCGCCGAAGCCGTCGTCACCGACCACGGGCGCGTCACCGAGACGCGCAGCGGGACCGGCGACGTCACCACCGGGACGCCGTACCCGCGGGACGCGAAGTTCCGCGCCGGGAGCATCACGAAGACGTTCGTCGCGACCGTGGTGCTCCAGCTCGTCGCCGAGGGGAAGGTCGACCTCGACGCGCCGATCGAGCGCTACCTGCCCGGGCTGATCACCGGGAACGGCAACGACGGCCGCACGATCACCGTGCGGAACCTGCTGCAGCACACCAGCGGGCTCTACAGCTACACCGACGACGTGCTGGCGACGGGCGACCTCGAATCGCTGCGCCACCGCGGGGCCGACCCCGGCGAGCTGGTCGCGCTGGCGGTGAAGCACCCGCCGTTGTTCGCGCCCGGCAGCTCGTGGTCGTACTCGAACACCAACTACATCGTCGCCGGGATGCTCGTCGAGAAGGTCACGCGGCACAGCGTCGCCGCCGAGATCACCTGCCGGATCACCCGGCCGCTCGGCCTGCGCGGCACCTCCCTGCCGGGGCGCGGTGAGGAGTCGCTGCCCGCGCCGCACGCGCGCGGATACGTGCCGGGCGAGGGGAAACTGCTCGACTTCACCGAGTTCGACCCGTCGATCGCCGGTGCGGCGGGCGCGCTAGTGTCGACCGGCCGGGACCTCGACACGTTCTACAGCGCGCTGCTCGGCGGCCGCCTGCTGCGCCCCGCGCAGCTCGCGCAGATGCAGCGCACGGTCCCGGTGCCGGGCGAACCCGGCACGGACTACGGCCTCGGCCTGTTCCACCGGACCCTGCCCGACGGCACGCGCTACTGGGGCCACGGCGGCGACATCTTCGGCTTCGCGACCCTGTCCGGCACCACCGACGGCGGCCGGAGCGCCACCGTGTCCGCCAACGAGGATCCCCTGCCCGACGCGACGCGGGAGGCGACCGAGACGGCGTTCGAGGTCGCGCTGGCCCGCAAGTAGGCCGGAACTGTCGGTGCCACCCGGTAACGTGGAAAACGGGGGGCGCCCCCGCGAGCCGGCTCAGGGAAGCAGGTCCAGGGCCTCGGTCCACGGCCGCCGGATATCGAGGCGGTGCAGCGTCACCCCGGCGCCCGCGAGGGTGTCGATGTGGCGCTGCCACGCCGGGTGGTGCACCCGGGTGTCCTGGATCTGGTACGCGACCACGATCGTGATCCCGGGCGCGCCGAGGACGTCGCCGAGCACGGTCAGCGCCTGGTTGTCCGCGATGCCCAGCGCCAGCTTGGCGACCGAGTTGGCCGACGCCGGAGCGAAGAGGAACACCGCCGGGTCCGGGTGCGGCCGCGGCTCCCCCGGCAGCCGCGAGACGCTGCGGACCGGCAGGTCGGTGCCCGCCGCGACGTCGTCGAGCCCGCCCGTGGACGTCAGCCAGCGCATCGCGGTCGGCGTCAGCGTGATCGCCGGCCGCCAGCCGCGGGCCGCGGCGGGTTTCACCAGCTCGGCGGCGAACCGGACGTCCAGCCCGCCGCACGAGCTGGCGACCAGCCCGAGATCCCTCACGGTTTGCGCAGCACGGCGCAGAACATCGCGTCCGTGCCGTGGCGGTGCGGCCAGAGCTGCACGTACGGCCCGTCGCCGAGTTCCGGCACGCCCGGGAACAGCTCGCGCGCGTCCAGCACCTCGGCCTTCAGCCGCCGGGCCGTCTCCCCGACGACGCCCTCGGTTTCGGCGAGGTGCGGCGAGCAGACGACGTAGGTGAGCGCGCCGCCCGGCCGCAGCAGCTCGTAGGCCGCGACGATCAGCTCGCCCTGCAGCTTCGTCAGGTCCGCGACGTCGGACGGCTGCCGCCGCCAGCGCGCCTCCGGCCGCCGCCGCAGCGCGCCGAGCCCGCTGCACGGCGCGTCGACCAGGATCCGGTCGTAGCCCGGCTCCAGGCCGGACTCCCGGCCGTCGGCGACGTGCACCTTGACCGGCAGCCCGGTCGTGGCCTTCTCGACGAGCTTCGCGCGGTGCGGCGCCTTCTCCACGGCGTCCACGCGGGCTCCGCTCAACGCCGCCAGCGCGCCGAGCAGCGCCGCCTTGCCGCCGGGGCCGGCGCACAGGTCGAGCCAGCGCTCGTCGGTGCCTTCGACCGGCACCTTCGTCGCGGCGATCGCGCAGAGCTGGCTGCCCTCGTCCTGCACCGCGGCCAGCCGCTCGCGGACCGGCTCGGCGTCGGCCGGGTCACCGGCGCCCGCGGGCAGGCGGACGCCGTAGGGCGAGTACGGCGCCGGGTCGCCGCCGGTGATCGCGGCCAGCTCGTCGGCGCTGATCTCGCCCGGGCGGGCGACCAGGTGCACCTCGGGCCGCGCGTCGTCGGCTTCGAGCGCGGCCTTGAGGCCGGCACCCTTGTCCCCCAGCGCTTCGGCGAACGAGCGGGCGATCCAGCGCGGGTGCGCGGTGCGCAGCGCGTAGGCCCCGATCGGGTCGGCCGAATCGTCCGGCGCCAGCTCGTCCAGCCACGCCGCTTCGTCCTTTTCGGACACCTTGCGCAGGATGGCGTTCGCGAAACCGGTGGCCCACGAACCCGCCTCGGCCCGCACGAGGTCCACAGTGGACGTGACGGCGGCGTGCTCCGGGATGCGCGTGCGCAGCAGCTGGTAGACGCCGAGGCGCAGTGCGTCCAGCACCACCGGGTCGGTCTTGGCCAGCGGCCGCTCGGCGCAGGACTCGATGACCGCGTCGAGCAGGCCCTGGGCCCGCGACGCGCCGTACGCCAGCTCGGTCGCCAATGCCGCGTCCCGGCCGCTGATCCGCCGCTCGCGCAGCAGGTCCGGGAGGACGAGGTTGGCGTAGGCGTCCTTCTCCCGGACCGCGCGCAGGACGTCGAACGCGGCCTGCCGGGGCGCGTCCACCTCCGGCGGACGGCGCGGGCCTTCCTTGCGCGGCGCCGGGCGCCCCCGCTGCGGCCGTGACGGACGTCGTTCCCTGTGGTCGTTCACCGGAGGCGCTCTCCCTGGTCGATCCTCGTACCTCGCGCCCAGTCGGTGGCCGCCATCCGTTTCTTGCCGGGTGCCTGGACCTCGCCGAGCCGCAGCGGCTTCGTCGCCGTCCCGACCAGCACCCGCTTGCGTTCGACCATGATCTCCCCCGGCGGCGGGCCGGGCTCGTCGAGCACCGTCACCGGGCCGAGCTTGAACCGCTCCCCGCGGAACTCCGCCCACGCGCCCGGGTCCGGGGTGACCGACCGGATCTGCCGGTCGACCGCCGAGGCCGGGTCGGCGAAGGACACCCGGGCGTCCTCGACCGTCACCTTCGGCGCGTAGCTGGTGCCCTCGGCGGGCTGCTCGCGCGCGACCAGGCTGCCGTCGGCCAGACCGTCCATGGTGGACAGCAGCAGCTTGGCGCCGGACTCCGAGAGCCGCCCGAGCAGGCCGCCCGCCGTGTCGGTCGCGCCGATCGCCTCGGTGACGACCCCGTAGACCGGGCCCGCGTCCAGCTCCTTGACGATCCGGAAGGTCGACGCGCCGGTGATCTCGTCGCCGGCGCGGATCGCGGCCTGCACCGGCGCCGCGCCCCGCCACGCGGGCAGCAGCGAGAAGTGCAGGTTCACCCAGCCGAGGCGGGGGATGTCGAGGGCGGCCTGCGGCAGCAACGCACCGTAGGCGACGACCGGGCAGGCGTCCGGCGCCAGCTCCGCCAGCCGGGCGAGGAAGGCCGGGTCACCGGCGCGCGCGGGCGTCAGGACCTCGATGCCGTGCTCGTCGGCGAGGGCGCCGACCGGGGAGCGGACGACCCGGCGGCCGCGCCCGGCCTGCGCGTCGGGACGGGTGACGACGGCGACGACCTCGTGGCGGCCGGAATCGAGCAGGGCACGCAGCGCGGGGACGGCCGGGTCGGGGGTGCCGGCGAAGACGAGCTTCATCGGCCCACCCCCGGCGGAAGCAGGGAGGATTCACGTGGCTGGAACATCGAGCCTGAGTCTAGAAGGCCCTCGTGATCACGGCGCGTCGCGCCCGCCGGGAAACCAGGCGACAGGGCGCGCGGGCCCGGTTAGCGTCGCCGGTGTGCCCGGACCGTCTCCGTCTCCGACCTGGCGACCGCTCACCCGCGACGACGCCCCGACGTCGGCCGACCTCCTCAACGCCATGGAAACCGTGGACCGGATCGGCGAGAACTACACCGCGGAGGACACCCTCACGGAGCTGGTCGACCCCTACGCGGACCTGGAGCGCGGCAGCCTCGCGGCCTTCGACGGCGACGTGATGATCGGGTACGTGAAGATCCGCTACAAGCCGTCCGCCGACGAGGTCCACCGGGTCTTCCTGGACGGCGGGGTCCACCCGGCCCACCGCCGCCGGGGCGTCGGCACCGCGCTCGTCGAGGCGGGGGTGGCGGCAGCGAGGGTGCTGCACGCCCGGCACCACCCGGGGGCGAAGCTCGTGGTCGACGTCCACCGGCCCGAGCACATCGCCGGGCTCGCCGAGCTGATGCGGTCCCAGGGCTTCGCGCCGGCCCGGTACTTCCGGCGCATGGAGCACCCGCTCGAAGACGTGACGTCCCCTGAGCCCGGGCCGCGGATCGAGCCGTGGTCGGCGGAGACCGACGAAGAGTTCCGGCGCGTGCGGAACGCGGCGTCCGAGGACCACTGGGGTGCGGTGCCGATGCCCCCGGACCTGTGGCGGAACAAGATCACCAACCAGACGTTCCGGCCGGAGGTCAGCTTCCTGCTCCGGGACGCGACCGGCACTGCGGCGGGGATGCTGGTGACGATGTCCTGGGACGCCGACACGGAGGCGACCGGGATCCGCGACGCGCATTTCATGGCCATCGGGACGCTGCGCGAGTACCGGCGGCGGGGAATCGCCGGGGCGCTGCCGGCACACGCACTGCGCGCGGCTGCGGACCAGGGCTACGACCGGGCGAGCCTGGTCGTGGACTCGGCGAGCCCGTCCGGGGCGTCCGGGGTCTTCGCAACGGCCGGGTTCGTGCCGAAGACGCGCTACCTCCGCTGGGCGCTCGAAGCCTGAGCCGAAGCGCCCCAATGTGGCGTTCGGTGCGTCAGACGCACCGAACGCCACATTGGGGCGCTCGGGCCGAGGGCTACCAGTGGGCGGGCCACACCACCTGGGCCGCGCCCTGCCCACGCCGGACCGGTTCCGCGGCCGCCAGCCAGCGGCCGTCACGCAGGCGCTCCACCCCGGTCGCCGCGCCGATCTCCGCCGGCGCCGTCGAGAAGCCCTGGCCGCGGGCCTTCAGCGCCGCCGTCTCCGGCTGGTCCAGGAACGCCTGCTCGACCTGGGCGGCCGCGGAGTTCCGCTGCGACGCCCGCGGTGCCGCGATGGCGTCCTCCAGGGACAGCCCGCGGTCGAGGCGGCCGAGGATCACCTGCAGCACCGTCGTGATGATCGACGCGCCACCCGGCGAACCCGTGGCGAAGAACGGGCGGCCGTGGTCGAGCACGATCGTCGGCGCCATCGAGGAGCGCGGCCGCTTGCCCGGGCCGGGCAGGTTCGGGTCGGGCACGCCCGGCGTCACCGGCGTGAAGGAGAAGTCGGTCAGCTCGTTGTTGAGCAGGAACCCGCGGCCCGGCACGACGATGCCGCTGCCGCCCTCCTGCTCGATGGTCAGCGTGTAGGCGACGACGTTGCCCCACTTGTCGGCGACCGTGAGGTGCGTGGTGTTCTCGCCCTCGTACGGCGTCGGCGCCGCCGTCGTGCCCGCGGCACACGGCGCGGGGTGCTCCGGGTCTGCCGGGGCGACCGGGCTCGTCGCGGCCTTGTCCTTCGAGATCAGGCACGCCCGCGAGTCGGCGAAGCGCTGGCTCAGCAGCTCCTTGGCCGGGACGTCGACGACGGCGGGGTCGCCGATCCAGCGGTTGCGGTCGGCGAAGGCGAACCGCGTCGACTCCAGGAAGTACTGCAGGTAGTCGGTCTTGCTCGCGTGCTTCAGGTCGAAGTTCTCGAGGATGTTGAGCGCCTCGCCGACCGTGAGCCCGCCCGAGGACGGCGCCGGCATGCCGTAGACGTCGAGGCCCTCGTAGGTCGCGTGGGTCGGGGTGCGCTCGATGGCGCGGTAGGCGGCGATGTCCGCGGCGGTCAGCTTGCCGGGGCGCACGTTCAGCGTCGAGGCCGGGTCCTTCGGCGGCTGCTGGACGGTCTTCGCGATGTCCGCGCCGATCGGGCCCCGGTACAGCGCGTCGACGCCGTGGCGTTCGAGCTGCGCGTACGTCGCGGCGAGGTCGGGGTTCCGGAAGACGGTCCCGGGTGCCGGCGGGGCGCCGCCCGGCAGGTACAGCGACCGCGTCGACGGGAACGCGGCGAACCGCGCGGCGTTGTTCGCGATCTGCGTCTGGAACGTCTGGTCGACGACGAACCCGGTGCGCGCCAGGTCTTCCGCGGGCTTCAGCGACTTCGCCAGCGAGCGCGTCCCCCACTTGCGGAGGGCCTCGGACCACGTCGCCGGCGTACCGGGCACGCCGACGCTGAGCCCGCTCGTGACGGCTTCGTTGAACGGCAGCGGCTGGCCGTTCTCGACGAACAGGTTCGCGTCCGCGGACCTCGGCGCGGTCTCCCGGCCGTCGAGGGTGTGGACGCGGTGGGTCTTCGCGTCGTAGTAGACGAAGAACCCGCCCCCGCCGACGCCGGCCGAGAACGGGTCGGTGACGCCGAGCGTGGCGGCGACCGCGACGGCCGCGTCGACGGCGTTCCCGCCGTCGCGCAGGACCTGGGTGCCGATCGCGGTGGCGTCGGCGTCGATGCTGGCCACGGCGCCCCCGAAGCCGACGGCGACCGGGGACTTCGGCGTCGGGGTGGCGGCGGAGGCGGGCCCGGCCGCGACCGTGGTGGCGAGCGCGGCGGTGGCGGCGATGACGAGGACTCTGCGGCATCCGATCGACGGCATGCGGGCGAGTCTGCCCCTCCGGCCAGACGCCTTCAAGACGCCAAAGGGCGCGGATCGGGCAGCGTCACCCGACTTGTCAGAGTTTTACGAGTTTCCCCAGACTTCGAAATTGGATCACATGGCGGAGTGACACTAACCACCTCAACGCCACAGAATCGTCCGGCGCGGCCCTGCACAGCCGCGCACCGCGAGGGCAACCGAAAGGACAACTGAAGATGACCGCATCACGGAGATGGCGCCGCCTGCTCGGCGCCGCTGTGGCCGTCTCGACCTCCCTGCTGGTCGTGACCGCCGCCGGCGCCGAAGCGGCGCCGGGCCTGCCCGACCAGGACGCGTCGAACAACCACGAGATGGGCGCGGCGATCCGCGCCCACGACGGCGTCGCCTCGGCCGGGCTCGCGCCGGCGTCGGTGGACGCGAGCGTCCCCGGCATCGACGTCAGCTCCTACCAGGGCAACGTGAACTGGGCGTCGTACTGGAGCGCGGGCAAGAAGTTCGCCTATGTCAAGGCAACCGAGGGAACCGGCTACCAGAACCCCTACTTCAGCCAGCAGTACACGGGTTCGTACAACGTCGGCATGATCCGCGGCGCGTACCACTACGGCCGGCCGGACACCTCGGGCGGCGCGGCCCAGGCCGACTACTTCGTCGCCCACGGCGGCGGCTGGTCGAAGGACGGCAAGACGCTCCCGGGCACGCTCGACATCGAGTGGGGCCCGAACAACGCCTGCTACGGCCTGAGCCAGTCGGCGATGGTGTCGTGGATCAAGGCGTTCAGCGACGAGTACCACGCGAAGACGACCCGCTGGCCGGTGATCTACACGGCGACCAGCTGGTGGACCGAGTGCACCGGCAACAAGGGCGACTTCAGCTCGACGAACCCCCTGTGGGTGGCGCGCTACGCGTCGTCGGTGGGCACGCTCCCGTACAACTGGGGCTTCTACACGTTCTGGCAGTACAGCTCTTCGCCGATCGACCAGGACCAGTTCAGCGCGGACATCTCGCGGTTGAAGGTCCTCGCGACCGGCTGATCCCGAGCGGGAGCACGCCACGCGCCGGGCGTGCTCCCGCTCTTCGGATCACCGTGTGGTCTTGATGTATTCGCCCAGTCTCTTCTTGGTGTCCTGCAGTTCGCGATCCGAGAGGAGTGGCTGAACGTCCTTCAGCTTGTCGGACAAGACGGTGTAGACGTGTTCGAGATCTGCCTCCCACGTCAGACCGTTCTGCCGGGTGCCGGCCACCAAGCACCCCTTGCCGCCGTTAGCGAACTTCTCGACCAGGACGACGACCACCGCTTCACCCCTTTGAGACGTGAATCCGTTGTTCCCGAACGCGCATCTGTAGACGCATCCACGCTTTGCAGACATGATCGGATTCCTTTCCGCGGGAGAAGATCGACCGTAAACCGCGCGCCCGGCCCTCAGGCCGTTTGCCGCGAAACCGGTGCACCCGTCCGGCGGCGTTCCCCCGCGGACAGGCCCGGGAAAATCGGGCGATGGCCACGGTTCGGCGTGGACGACCGACCTCCCTCGGCGACGAGGCGGCCGACCCGTGGCCACGGGTCGAACGAGGTCAGCTCGCGGCCTGGCTGCTCAAGATGTGGCGCCTGTACGGCGAAGACGACATCCTGACCATCAGGCAATTGGCGGCCGCGGTGCGGACACCACCCGTCGACAACGCCACCGTTTCCCGCTGGGAGAACTCCCGGGCCACGGTGCCGACGTGGGCGCTGCACCAGCACGAGCGGCTCTTCGACCTGCCGCCAGGCGAGCTGGTGGCCGTGATGACCGCCCTAGGACCCGACCATCCCACGACCAAGACCATCCGCTCGAACCTCGACAGGGAGCGATCGACCTGAAGCCGCCACCGTGCGGTTGTTACGGAACCGGCCGAGGGTGGCGCCGACGAACGCTCATCGGCATGACCGGACGTGATCCGCACGGGCGTACGGAGATGAACGAACTTGTTCCCTGGCTGCGCCAGCCGCCGGTCAAACGTCGAAAGGGTCATGCGGTGGGCGCAGGTCCCACGGCAGTCGCTCGGCTGCGGCAGCCTGGACTCGCCGTACCCGATCGCGGTTATTCCCTCCGTGCTCGAGGACGCTCACGATGTCGAAAGCGAAAGCTGCCGCGTTCGATCCGGGGCATCCCGCGAGCACCTCGCTGTAGAACATCCACAATCCAGTGCGTGCCAGCGCGCGGCACTCCGCGACAGGGTCCCTCCCCTCGAAGAGGCCGAACGCGTGACCGTTGTCCCCGATGAGGCAGAGGACGAGGTGGAAGAACTGGTCCCGTGACTGCCCGGTGACGCCTCCGGCGATCGCAGCCAGTGCCACGGCCAGCGCGGGCAACGACGCTTCGACCAGGATCTCGCCGGGCGCGACCACGTGGCCGGCCAGATCCAGGCTCTCCGTTCCCTGCGCCAGCGCCAGCAGGTCGGCAGCGAGGTGTTCGGCTGGACGGTGGCACCCGCATTGCATTGCGGCCCAGTCGTACCGATCGATCTCAAGCCGCATGAGTTCCACGTGGACACTCACCTCCGGCAGCCGACAGTACTCAACCGTCGCAACCTGTATTCCTTCGGTTGTTGCCTCGATCCGGACAGCCGATCGCACGCTCGTCGGCAATAGCGGACGTTCGATTGCCGTCGCCATGATTGGTCCGGACGGTGGGTGGTCGTCGCTGCTGCCGGTTGCCGTCTTGGTTGCCGTGTCGGCTGATGACGCATTTGGCGGGGTTGGCGCGGAGGCACACTTTGCCGCCGGCTACGCGCAGGCCGGTGTCGTCGAAGGCGGTCACCCCAGTTCGCGGCGATGCCTTCTGCGGGTCGCGAGCCGGATCAGGCCGGAGCAGATCGCGGGGACGGCGTCACCTCGGCCGGGGTGACGCCGTCAGGGCGCAGCCCGGGCGGGACAGGTCCAGCTTCGACCCCTGGACCACGCAGGCCGCGATCCCGGCGACCTGCTGCCCGTAGCCTCGCCCCTTGACCGAAGTCACCGAACCGTCCGTGCCCACTTCGCACGGGTTGTCGACGGTGCACTGCTCGCCCGTGTCGTTGTGGGTGTTGTGGATGCCCACCACCGTCACGCCGTCCCCGGCCAGCAGCGCCGACCCGGACGTCCCGTGCCAGGGCGCGCAGTCCGGGCTGGTCGCGTAGCGGATTGCGTCGTCCTGCTGGTAGCCGCCCTCACGCAGGTGCGGCACCACCGCCTCGGCGGTGCAGTGAAGCCGGGTGCTCGTGTAAGCCATCGTCAACGCATCCCCCGCGCGCACGGGCGACGACGTCAGCCGGAAGACCTTGACGGACCGCAGTTGCGCGTAGGTCTTGTCCAGGCGGTACAACGCGATGTCTGTGCCGGTCATCGTCGCGTACAGCAGGCGGTTCGCGCGGGGCGTCGCCAGCGGGTAGCCCTGGTGGTCCGCGATCGGTGCCGCGAAGTCGGCGGGCCTGTCCACCAGCGCGGCTCCCTGCGCCGGCCGCTCGTCCTGGACGCAGTGCCCGTTCGTCAGCAGCAGCGCCGGGTCCTGCGGATGAGACGCGGGCGTGCGGACCACCGAGCCGACGCAGCCGTTCAGGTCCACCGCGCCCTCGACATCCGGGATAACGTCATCGAGCGGCACGTGGGCGCCGCTGATGATGCCGTTGATCCAGGCAGCGTGGCGGGTGACGTCGGTGTACAGCGTCGGCGCCTTGTCTCCAGCCGGGCCGCTGACCACGCCGGCCAATGCCCAGCCGTCGCCGTCGCGGACCAGGGCCGGGCCGCCGGAGTCCATATTGCCCGCGGCGACGCTGCCGTCGCGGCTGCCGACGCACAGCTCTCCGGGCGCGGCCACGGGGCACACCGCGACCGGCTGCACGACGGTGTCGGCCTCCCGCAGCCGCGTCGGGAAGCACGCCGGATCGCCGCTGTCCTCGCAGCTCATCCCCCAGCCCAGGATGCGGACCGGCGCGTTGTCCGCCGGCGTGGCCGACGCGATCCGCAGCGGCCGGGCCTTCACCGGGGTCCGCAGGTGCAGCAGTGCGAGGTCCTTGCCCCAGAACCCGCCCTCATCGCTGTTCGTCGCCAGCCGATAGTAGTGATCGACCTCGGCGGTCTCGCCGCCGGACGTCGTGTCGAGCGACCCGACCCGGACCTTCCAGCCACGCGGGACGCCCACCCGCGCGCCGGTCGGGTTCTTGCCGGCGCAGTGGCTGGCGGTCAGCACCCATTGCGGCGCCAGGACTTCCACACCGCACCCGTGGCCGTCCGGGCGCGGTGGCCGGGGGAACGACGGCTGGAACGAACCCATGAACGAGTAGGCCCGCCGGGATTCGGTACCGCCCAGGATCGCCTGCGCCGGAGCGGCAGCGAGGAGCACGGTCAACCCGAGTACGACACCGAACAGCAGAGATCGACTTCGCATACGGCTCACCCTGCTCAGCCGATGTCCGCGGAAGGCGATCACCGCGTCACAGCTCTGTGACAACGCCCTCAGCGCAACCTCGCCGAACGAACGGCCGAGCACGGCAGGCCATAACGGACGTAACGTGGACCGGCGTTGAGCCGGTACGGTCGCGCGGTGACCAGTCTCCGCGAGTTCCGTCGGGTGTGCCGCGAAGCGGCCCGGCGCACCGGCGGCCGGATTGTCGAGTTCCGGATCGCCGACGGTGTCACGTCGAACTTCCACCAGGGCGTCCTCGGCTACGTCGGCCACCGCCTGTCGATCGTGTGCACCAGCGACCGGGCCGAGCCGGTCGTGGCGGTCGCCGAGCCACGGGTGATTGACGGGACGGCGGTCGACGCGGGGCCGCTGACGTTCGTCGAAGCTCCCGAGTTGGTTGCCGTGCTGGCGGAGTACCCGGCGTTCAGGGGTGCTGACCCCGGCCGACCTGGAGTACTGGGCTCCGGCCGATTTGTGGGAAGTACTCTTCACTACTGCGACTGACTGGAGTACGCGCTCGGCGGCATGAGAGTGCGTTGGTGTCGCTTCCGCCGCCGCTGCGTGTCGATCCGGACGTCGGTGCCATCGACGTGTCAGGAACACGCCCACTCGCGCATCCTATTCTGCGACCGCCGTGGCCAGCTTGTCAGCGGAACCTGAGCAGGTCACCAGCCGCGGGCTTCATGCTCGCTCAGCGCGAGGATTGCATCGGCGAATTGCTGAGCGCGCCACTCCTTGCACCTGGATCGGGACGAGTGCTGGCGAAAGTGGCCCGTCCTGCGGATCCGGCGAGCGCGACCGGCCGGTGTTCGCGCACCACCGGATCACTCGAGTGGGTCCGGTGGTGCCTTGCTCCGTCAGGATGAACTGGACGAGCAACTCGCCGGTTGAGCGGAATTCAGGCTGTTGCGGCGGGACGGACACCCGCGCACGCTGTGCGCGGTGTCGCCGCCGCTACGCCAGCGTCCACTCTCCGGTCCAGCCCAGCGGCGGGGCGTAACGCTGAACCCAGTACTTGTTGCTGGATGACACCCACACTACGACCCCCTTGGACCCGTTGGCGCCCTCGTCCACGGCGTAGGCGATGTCGTCGGCGAGCCCGTTGCCGCCCATCTTCTTCCAGCCGCCGGAGTTGGGCCATGCGTGCCAGATCGTGCGGTCGGTGGAGATGCCGAAGCATTCGTCGCTGGTGTGAATCCAGTCGACGACCATGACGTAAGACCCCTCTTTGAACGTTCCGTAGTAGCCGTAGCAGGAGACCCTGCCGCCGGCAGGTACCGCGGTGAAGTGGAATGACGTGCCGGTGGCCGCGGCCGCGACTCGCGTCGTGGCCGCCTCCTGTGCGATCGAACTGACCTTCGGGGCCGCGTTCGCCGCTGCGGGAGTGGCGGCGGCGATCACTGCGGCGAACACAATCCCTGCTGCCATTGACCAGCTTCGCGCCGCTCGTGCCGCGAACATCATCCGGTATTCCCCTCGCCAGCCGCACCCGGTCGTTCCGGCCGCTCCGGACGTCAACGCCCTTGTCGCTTTCCTGGTTGAGGTGCAATCGATCGATTCACTCGATCGGCCGCAGGACGCCACTGTAGTGACGTTCCGCGCCCCGCTGCAGGCCAGCTGGTGCGTCCGGGTGGCTGGTGCGGTGAACGATGCTTTTCTCTCGCGGAGCGGGCTTATGTGGTAGGACGGATTAGAGCTTTCCAGGGATCGTGAACGCACGATGAGGGGACAAACCGATGACTTGGAGTTCCGGGGCCAAGCCGCAAGAGCCGACGACGGCCAAGGGCCACGGGCGGAAAAGCCGCGCTGCGATGGCAATAGCCGCAGCAGCCGCCGGGCTGGTTCTGATGGAAGCACCCGCAGCCACCGCCGAGCCAGCCGGAATATCCCATGATTTCCTCGTCTACGGTGCGGACGGAAACAGCTACATCACCGGCTCCGTCTTCTTCTCAAATCGTTCAGCGAGCGTCGAGGCAACTTTTCACGCTGCTGGGTGTCGGCGGTTCTACGCTTACGCACTCGCAGGCACCACTCAGTTGGACGCCAGGAGCACGAGTACCCACTGCAACTCCACTACCGGGGAAGACATCCCTCTTAAAGCTGATGTCCGGGGTGGAGCCAACCACGTCAAAGTCAGCTTGACCGACCAGAACGGGCAAAACGCTCGCACAGGACACATCTACCGCTGAATGGACGTCGAGCTGCTGCTGCTCACCGACGCGATCGTGGCGGAGGTGAGCGCCGGATGACCCCGTCGCGGCCGGTGCCGCGGCGCGCCGGTGGATCGCCACGACGGGCGCCCTGGCCGGGTACTTGTCCTGGGCCGAGCGCGACACCTCCGCCCGGGTCCGCGCCCATTCGGCATCGGCCGACCGGCCACCGCATCCGCCCAAGTCCGGACAAACGGGCTGACCTCGCGGGCCTGCATTCGGGTGAAACCAGTCTGCAGGCGGCAACCTGGCCTTCGATGTGGGCGTGGTGTGCCGTGGGCGCCCGAATTCCAGGTGCCGAATTGATCACGAGGGATCTTCTTGCTCATCATGCTGAAGTCCACACAACACTCCGCACCGGCGACCGCGCGCCGCACCCGACGCCGCCGCCCGGCTGCGGTGGCCGGAGTAGCCGCAGTCGGGCCTGTCCTCGCAACCGCGCCCGCCGCCGCGGCTGCGTCCATCGTCCGAAACTTCACCGTCTACTACGGAGGCCGTCAACCGTGGCGCGCGGCTGTCCGTCGAGGGGGATGATCGACCATGCCGCAGTGGAACTCGAACTGGTCCGTGATGGCTCGCCGCTCGTGGAGTTCGCGGCCGATCTGCGGCTGCTGCGCGCGAAAGCAGCCACTCCGTCCTATCGCGACACGCGACAACGTCCGGACCGTGATCACCGAGGCCGAGGCCGAGTGGGACCGCTAGGACGGGCCTGCCTTCACCCGGAGGAAGGCCTGACCTACGAACCGGCGTGCGAAGAGCGAGCACCCCATCCGTCAGCACCGGTGCATCGTCACGGGCCGGAACAGTGGTCGTCAGCAGCAACTGCGGCCCATCCCGCCACACCACCAGGGAGAAGGCGTACTTGGGGGAAGCTGTGTCTGCGCGTGTGGTGGTGGTCCGTGGGGTGGGTCAGGAATTTCGTGGCGGCTTCGACGTCGGCGAGGTTTGTACGCTGGGGTGATGGAGGCGGAACTGGCTCGCGAGCTGGAGCGGGTGGGGGCGGTCGCACTGCGGGCGACGGCGTGCGGCATGGCGTGGGTGGTCGGGCTGGTGGTCCTGCTGATCTCGTACAGCAGCGGCAGCGACATCTTGTCGTTCGTTGCGTTTGTGGTGATCGCGGCATCGGTGTGCTTCACGCCGGGGGCGGTGCTGTGGTGGATGCGCTACGAGTCGGTCCGGCGCACCGGCTGGCGAGCCGTGACGGTCCAGGCGGTGTTCGTGAGCGAACCGGCAGGGTGCCTCGCCGCCGCGTTCTCCAGGCCGGGGATGGATCCCGGGCGGAAGCTCGACTACGTCGTCCGGTACCGCGACGGCGATGGTGCTCGGCTGCGGGGTGGAGCCAGCTTGTGGCACCGCCCTCCGCCGTTGGCGTTCGATCGCGCGCAGCCTGCGTGGGTCGGTGGCACGGGCCGCTCGTGCGTCGTCCTGTTCGCCGTCAGCCGCTGGGGACCCCGCCGTCCGCGTGCTGTGCCCGCGACGTTCCTCGCCGACCTTCCCGCACGCCCGCAGTAGCCGGCCGGGGCCACCGAGATCAGGGAAGGGCGGAGGTCCGGTCCGCGGGCGGCGGGGGATGGGTCGCGCCGCTGTCGTCGGAGCGAGGAGGCGTAGGCCGGTGATGTGGAGTCTGATCAGCGTCGGCAGGTGTGGATCGAACTGAAGCCACCACCGTGTGGTCGTTACCGACCGACGGCGACGCCGACATCCGCTCATCGGCAATAGCGGACGTTTGGTAGCCGGTGCTGTGATCGGTCCACGCGGTGGTTGTCGTTGCGGTCAGTTGCCGTCTTGGTCGCCGTGTCGGCTGGTGACGCATGTGGTCGGGTTGTCGCGCAGGCATACTTTGCCGCCGGTCACGCGTAAGCCGGTGTCGTCGAAGGCGGTCACCCAGTCCGCGGCGATCGCCTTCTGCGCGGTCGCCAGCGGGATCAGGCCTGAGCACACAGCCTGATCGAGTTTGTTCTCGACCGCGTCCTCGGGGTTGGGGATGGTCCCGGGTTCGCCCCAGAGGTTGCGCGGTCGTCTGGGGGCGCCGCCGAGTTCGAGGCTGACCAGGTGGTCGTATTCGCCTTTCTCCCCGGGCGGGATGTTGTAGGAGCGGGCGGAAGCGGCTTTCATCGGGTTCGTCTTCGACGTCAGGGGGCGCACCGTCTTGGTCCAGCCGGACTTGCATATGGTGTCGTCGATATTGCCCTGGTTGACCTGCGGGTTCACCGCACCGGGTGTGCCAGTCGGGTCCGGCAGCGGCTGGCCGTCGCGGCTGCCCAGCTTGCACGCGCCCGGCGCGGGCATCGATGCGGCCTCGTCCGGCCGGAAGTCCGGACCCGGCCGCGGCCGGAGAGGCCGCCGAGTTCTGTGGCGTGGTTGTGGCGGCATGGCCGAGGTTGCAGGCAGCAGTCACGCTCGCGACCAGCCCGAGACCGGCCCGGCGCGACGCCGTGAACTGCGCACCGGCCAGTCCACGAAGCCGGGGTCGCTACGAACAGCCCGATTGCTCCGGTCAAACCGAGCAAGGCGAGCGGTGACCGTTCACCCTTGCCGCGGAACCCAGTCAGCCGTTGTGGCGGGTGAGCCAGGTGTGCATCTGCCGGTATACCGCCGGATGGTTGAGCAGGTCGAAGTGGTGCAGGCCGGGGACATGGTGCCCGTGTTCGACCTCGAAGGGGACGCGGCGGCCGGTGCCGTCGCCCTGTCCGGAGGCGCTCGGCAGGCGCACCAGAAGATCGCCGAACACCTGACCCACCGCTTGCGGGTTCAGCGTCGCGGCGATGAAGTAGTAGTGCGCACCGGGCAGGAACGGCACCTCCTGACAGCGGTCCCGGAGAAACTCGTCCGGATCGCAGTCGCACCAGTCCTCGTCGGCGCAGGAGCCGAACCGGAGGTCCTTGATGCCGACGCTGCGGGCGTTGAGCACGCCGGCCAGGCTCCGCGTCTCCGGTAGCTTGGCCAGCGCCCACGCCAGCACGTTGGTGCCCTTCTCCAGATCCGCGCCCAGATGCGGCGCACCCAGGCAGAACACGTGCCGGACCGCGTCGGTCCAGGGCTGCCGCCCGGCCCGGCGGTAGTGGCATGCGCTGCGGGCGACCAGACCGCCCATGGAATGGCCGACGAGTACGACTTCCCGGACGGGAACCGGCCAGCCACGGACGAGTTCGTCGAGCAGCCCGGCGAGGGCCCTGCCGTTCTCGGAAACGTGCAGACCGGTGTTGTAGCGCAGATACAGCGGCGTGAAGCCCAGATCGTTGTGCAGCCGATCGCCATAGCCGGCCGGACCGGAGTCCGGCGCCGAACCGTAGCGCCACGCCCTGTCGGTTTCACACAGTCCGTGGACGAAGACGACCAGACGTGCGGTCGCGTCCGGGAAAGCGCCGGCCAGTCCGTCCGGTTCGAGCGACAGATCGCCACCTTCGTGGCGCACGGTCATACCGAAGGCGAACCGGTTTCCGCGCGCCGCGAGGTGGTCGCCGTAGAGTCCGTTGAGCACGGCGAGGACTGCCGAACCCGTGCGATGGGAGTCCACAGCAGGACTCTCATCGGCCGGTACGGCGATGGCGCCCAGTCCGGCCGCGGCCCGAAGACCGGCGCGCAGCCCGGCGTACACCGCGGTGCTGACCGTGTCGTGGATCAGCCGAGCCGGTGCGGCCGCCACACCGAGCACCCTGAAGGGCCTGCCGGCAATACCCGTATGCGTGTCCTGGATGGCAGAGATCCCGGCGGCGAGCGCCGCACCGGCCAGATCCGTGGTCGCCTCAACGTCCGTCTTCCGCATAACGTGCTCCGTGGTGAGGTTATCGGCACACATTGCTGAGAAGAATTCATGATAGCCGAAATATGAATTCCGAATAGGCGTTCATGCGACGATCATGAAGGCGTGCGGGGGTGTGCATGGTAACGGGGGACACCAGAACGTCCCACCCATCCGGGACGCGCAGCCGCGGCCATCGTTGCGCCCGCGAGGGCACCGAACATCAGCAGCGACGCCGCGATCCGTGACCGTGTACCTGACGCCAGGTGAACTGATCGGATCCCTGCCCGACACCTGCACCGACACCCTGCACGTCATCGCCCTGCCATCCCACGCCCACGCCCGCACCGCCAGCCGAGGGCGCCTCACCGCGCCGGCGCGGCGTTCCCCGCGATACGAGTGCGCGGCCTGACCACCCGCGAGATCGCCGAACACGTGCAAGCCGCGCTGCCGGCTGACCGCGACACCGACCTGGCCGTCATCGTGATCTCCGAGGAGCACGCCCCGCGGTGGCTTCCGTTGCGCGCCGCGATCGCCGCGCTCGAGGCCGAGCTGCGCCCCGCCGGACACACCGTCATCGGCCGCTACTGGGCCCGCACACCCGCCCCGGCGCCCCCTGGCGCGACTACCGCCGCCCCACCCACCTCGGCACCGCCATCACACCGCGCGCCGAGCTCGACTTCGCCGAGCCCGTCCAGCTCGGCGGCGACGCCCCGACCCCGACCTGGCGGCTGCCCTTCTCCAGGCCCGGCGAGACCCTGCCGGTCCGCGTCGGCCGATTCGCCCGCCGGGTCGTGCCGTTCCTGCTGCGCCGCGGCGACGAAGCCAACCGGCTCGTCACGCACGCCACCATCCAGGCCGGCTGCGGCGAGTTCATCGACGATATCGCGGCGTTCGCCGTCACCTCCGCGCTGGCCGACAACGCCGTCTACGGGCCCATGTTCCTGCCACCAGCTGATCTGGACCCGCAGCGGGTCGAGCAGCTGTGGCTGGCGCTCCACCGCGGCAGCACCGATCCCCACGCTCGTGCCCGGCTGGCCACGCTGACCGCGGCCAGTGCCGTGCGCCGCGGCAACCGCCACCTCACCGCCTGTGCCCTGGTCCACGCCCACGGCGCACTCGGCGCTGCCACCGTCGGGCTGCTGTTCCAGCAACACGCCAGGGCCGACGTCGTCGAGCACGAGCTGGACGAGATCGCCGGCCGGGTCGGCGCGACGCGCTGGTAGCCAACGTCCCCGACATCCAGCTCGGCCGCGGCGTCCCGGGGCATCGTTCCACGCTCCGAAACGCCGCGGCGCTGCCATGGCAGGAGGCCATGTCGTGCATCGCGTGATTCAGTGGTCTGGTGGCATCGGTTCCTGGGCAGCCACCGAACTCGTCCGCCGCCATCATCCCGACGACCCGATCACGCTGCTGTTACCAGACGCAAATCGAGGACAGCGACGTCGAAGCCACCGCACCACGCTTCGACAGCTCGCGCCAGATGGGACCGACATCGCCAGTAGCCGACTACGTCCAGGCGGGATCACGGCCGGTCAGGCCGAGGATGCGGTCCAAAGTGGGTGCATCGGCCGGCACCGCGACCTCCGGTCCGTACATGCCCATCTCCCTGCCCTGCTCCACGCCGGCGAACACTGTGTCGTGCAGATGCGCCAGCAGATCGGCGGCCAGTTCCAGCCGCTGCCCGGTCGCGACCGCCAGGTCCCAGCCGTGCACGGCCAGCTCGCCGATGATCATGTCTCCCATGACGGGAGCGGGCAGCATGTGTGGCGTACCCATGCTCGTCTCGCCCTCCCAAGCGCTCGGAAGCGCCCATGACGACGTGATGTCGTCCAGCAAAGCGAGCAGGCGGCCGCGCCAGTCGCCGGCCGCCAAGTCCACATCGGACTCGGCCACCGCCGGCTGCGGAACGGACTCCTTGCGACCGGCGCCGGCGAGCGACGGGCCCCAGAACAGGAGATGGTTGACCAGAGCCCGCACGTCGTACTCCGTGCACGGAGTCTTGTTGGCGAGCTGGTCGTCGGTGATGGTGCGGACGACCGCGGCCATGGCATCGGCCGCGTTGGAAATGTGTGCCATGGCGGCCACGCTAAGCGGCGCGGCCTGGAGGAGTATTGAACAAAAACGACATACACTCCGCTGTGTGAGGCGGGACGTTCGTGAGCTGCGGAGTGCATGGACCAGGTATCAGCGCCACGCGTTCCACGACCCGTTGCCGGCGCTCGCGCCATGGGTGGAGCGGTACTGGGAGGCTCGCTGGGACTACTCCGAGCCCTACCGGCAGAAGATCGTGCCGTACCCGAACGTGCACCTGTCGTTCGGCGGCGGCCGCGCGGACGTCAACGGCGTGTGCAGCGGCTACCAGCTCAGGGTCCTCGAGGGCCGCGACCACGTCTTCGGCGTCGCGTTCCGACCGGGCTGCTTCCGCCCGTTCCTCGGTGCCCCCGTCTCGACGATCACCGACCGCGTCGTCCCGGCGACCGAGATATTCGGCTCTGACCTGCCCACAACGCTCGACGTGCCGACCGTGGACGCGTTCCTGCTGAAACACCTGCCGGACGACGACCCCCGGGTGCACCAAGCAGTGGCCGCCGTCGAGCTGATCGCCAAGAACAATGCCGTGACCAGCGTCGAACGCCTCGCCGGTGAGGTCGGGCTGAGCACGCGGGGCCTGCAACGGCTGTTCGCGGAGTACGTCGGCATCGGGCCCAAGTGGGTGATCCGCCGCTACCGTCTGCACGAGGTGACCGCGCGCATGGCCGCCGGCGGGCTGATCGACTGGGCCGCGCTGGCGGCCGACCTCGGCTACGCTGACCAGGGCCACTTCATCCGCGACTTCAAGAGCATGTTCGGCGAGCCACCGACCTGGTACGCGCAGCGGTATTGAGTGCCTCCTCGGATTCAGTGTGGGTCCCGGCGCGGATGCGGACAGCAAGCGGGCCGGAGTGGGGTCCATGGCGGCATTCGCACGACCGGCTCATCCCCGAGGCGCCACATGTGGTTACCCCAGCCGCCCGCCACCGCACCGATGACCAGCCCTGCAAGGACTGTTCGTGGCCGGCACCACCCTCGGCTCGCTCAACCTCTACGCGGCCGGGCGTGACGGCTTCGACGACCGGGCCGAGATTGAGGGGCTGCTGTTCGCCAGCCGTGCCGCCGTCGCGCTGGCCGGGGCGCCCGCGTGCACGGTGGAGGCGGGCAGGCCGAGCCGGCCGGCGATCTGGACCGGGCCCAGCCGGTGCCGCCACCACAACCGCACGATCGCCCGCACCACCGGGCTGGGGGTGCGGGCGGGCCGTGGTGTGGGCGGCTGGTGCGGTCAGCCATCCCGGCCGCGTTCGGCGCGGTAGCGGTCGGCCCACTTCGCGGCGGTCTCGGCAGCGACCATGAACAGCTTCGCCGCTTCGGCGCAGGGTCCAGCCCTGCTCGACGACGAGGCGGAGGGCCGCAGGCGGGTGCGTTGGTCAGGGTGGCGTCGGGGTGGGACACGAAGGCCTCCGGTGGATGAAGCGGTTCCTCGACAGCTCCACTTCACAACCGGAGGCCTTCACTGCCGCCTGCCACGAGCAAGGGACCACCGTTTTCCACGAGCTAGGGACCAGCTCGGGCCGGCGGTCGCGGGCCGCGTGTTGATAGTGGTCCAGACGGTGGCAATGGTCAACTCTGGCTGTCGTCGTGCCGGTCGGCGAGGGTGGCGATGGTGGGCTTCTGCCGCTGCCGGTAGCTCTCGCCTTCGATGACGAGCTCAAAGGCGGCGGACTGGAACCGGTCGATCGCGGACTGGGCCAACAGCGGGTCGGCCATCATCGCCAGGATCTCCGGCGGCTCCCGGTTGGAGGTGACGATGGTGGAGGCCTCCCGGTGACGTTCCACGATCAACTGGTAGAAGTCGTTGGTCTGCAACGCATCCAGCGGATGCAAGGCCAGGTCATCCAGGATGAGCAGCTCGACCCGGTGCAGCTTCCGCATCTCCTCGTCGTAGGTGTGGTCCAACCGCGCGGCCTTGAGACGCTTAAACACCTTGTCGGCGCGTTCGGTGTGGACAGTGTACTTGCGCCGGACCGCAGCATGACCCAAAGCGTTGGCCAGGAAAGTTTTCCCGACCCCGACCGGGCCCATGATGAGCACGTTGTAGGAGTCGGCGAGGAACCGCAGCGAGGTCAGCTCGGCCCAGAGCGCCCGGTCGTAGGTGACCTTCGTCGACTCGTCCCAGGCGTCCAGATGCATCCCGGGTTCCAGGTGCGCGGTCTTCGCGCGCACCAGAGCTGATTGGCGGTCGCGGCGGGTGACCTCGTCAGCAAGCAGCATCTCCAGGAAGTCGTGATGCGGCAGATGCTCGGCGCGCGCGAGGGCGAGTCGTTCGGGCAGAGTGTCGAGCAGGCGGCCGAGCTTCAGTCGCCGCAGCAGCGTCTTCAGCTCCGCGGTGACCTCGATCGGCTTCGGTGCCGCGGTCCGCGGGGTGCGGTTGGCGGGGCTCATGAGGGCCTCCTGACGGTGAAGTCCTTGCTGTCGCGGACAAACCGGCTCGCGGACTTGCCCTGAACCGGAGCTGCCGGCGCACTGGCGGGCTGGCCGTCCAGGCCGCGGGTGAGCATGCGATCGATCAGACCGACGTTGACCGCCTCGGCCTCCAACGCGCGGCCGCAGGCCTCCTCGACCGCGTCGGCGCCATGCCGGCGGACCAAACCGAGCAGCCGATAGACCTGCCGCATTTTCGTCCAGGGCAACGGATGCTCCAGCAGCGCGGTGGTGTAGGCGGCGATGTGCTCGCCGTGCGCGGCAGCCCGGCGGTGCAACGCGTCAAGGTCGCGCATCGCGTAGGCGGTCACCTCGCTGGGCAGGTCCGCCGGGTCGGTGCGCCGCCGCCCGGGTTGCTGGTGCGGGTGGACCTTGATCAGCTGACTGCGCCAGTAGAGCTTGACCGTCGTGCCGTCGGCGCGGGCCAGGATCCGTTGCCCGATAAGGTCACCCGGCACCGAGTAGAGAGCCCTGGCGACCTCGACATGCCGATCCGGGGCCACCTTCGGCCTCGTGTAGGACGGGATCACGAACCCCTCAGCCGGCACCGGCAGCAACAGCGGGCGTTCCTCGGCGTCGAACACCTCACCCGGCCGTTGCGCGGTGGTGCCGTGGATGCGGGTCCCCGCGACCTTCGTGCACCAGATGACTGCGCGGGCCCGGCAGTCGTCGATGTCACGGAAGTCCTCTCCCGCAAAGAAATTCGACCGCGCATACTGCACACACCGCTCGACCCTCGGCTTGTCCCGAGGATGCCGGACCCGCGCCGGGTCCACCACGAACCCGCGGGACTGGGCGTACTCGCGGAACGCGTCGTTCAACCGCGGATCGGTCGCGTCGGCCTGGTCCACGATCGACTTCATGTTGTCTGGCACCACAACCGCGAAGACACCGCCGAAGAACACCCACGCGGCCTCGAACCCGGCCACCACCGCATCGAGGGTCTGCCGCAGCGTCAGATAGACGAACATGTGCCGCGAGTAGACCGCGGTGAAGATCAACCCCTGGGCGACCCGCCGACCGCCGGTGGCCGGGTCCGGGACCAGCCCGAGACGGCCGAAATCGACCTGGACCTCCTGGCCCGGCTTGCCATCAGCCACCCGCACCGTCGGCTGCTTTCGACCGAATCCCAGCTCTGCTACCGCGAACCGGTGCAAGGTCCGATACGGCACCACCACACCGCGACGTCCGAGCAGCATGTGAATTTTCGCTAGCGTCAGGTCCTGCTTCAGCCATGTCTGCAGCTGCTCGCGCTGCGCCGCGATCGCCTCCCACGACGCGCCGTTGCCGCGGGGCCGGTCTGGGCGGACCACGGCCACCACCGCTCCGAGGACCTCCTCGGTCAGCTGCCCGTCGCCGCTCTCGCGGGCCACGCCGGCCGCCTGCGCGGCCTGGACGTACCGGCGGACGGTTTTGCGGTCCAGCCCGGCCAGCCGGGTCACCTCACGCAGCGAGTGGCCTGCCAGCCACAGCCGCAGCACTTCCTTGATCTCGATCACCGAAACCTCCCGATACGCCATCTGACCAGCACAAACGGCAGACGACCGGAGGTCGGGACGCCACACGGACACATCCGGGTGGTGGTCCCATCAGTGGCAAAACCCTGATCGAGGTGGTCCCATGCTCATGGCAAACAAGTGCTCAGGTGGTCCCATGCTCGTGGCAGACGACACTTCACCTGTCAGCACGACAGGCCGTCACCAAGCCACCTCAACTCGAGACAACGTCCCCGGACATCACACCTGCACCGCACCGGACGGGCTCGTTGACCACGCGCGCAGCCTCCTGGCCTCGTCCGCCCGAGTTTTCCTGGTCACCGGCGCCGCCGGAACCGACAAGGCAAGTCTGACCCGGCACCTTGCCCGGCAATTCGCCGACTCACTCAGCCACCACCGGAACTGTCGAACGAGCGCAGCCGGACACCAGCACCGCGGACAGCGACGTCGCCGCACCCCGATGAGACAGCTGGGCAGGCCGAGCGCCGCGAGCGGCAGGACGGCCACGTCGTAGCCGGACGCCCACGCGCGGGTGCCGCGGATGATGCGCAGCGTCCGGTGACGAACGGGCTGCTGCTCGTCGACCTCAAACCTTGTGTTCCCAAAGGCTGCGGCGCGCAAAACGGCGCCATAATTACCCTGACTTGCAACCTCGTTCCGGCAGGTCCAGCCCCATCCGGCAGGCCCCGACACCGACCAGACCGGACTGGGCAGCGGGAGAGGACAGGTGGTGGTGTGATGCTGCGGCTGGTGGCGGCCGGTCGCGGCGTCAGGGTGGGGTTTCAGTCGGTGATGGGGTGGTCGTCGACGACGGTCCAGGTTCCGTTGCGGCCGTCGCTGCCGAGGTAGTTGTGGACGAGGTAGCCGTCCATGGAGCGGGCGTAGACCTCGATGGAGCGACGTGAGGGGTGGTAGACGGCGGTGGGGGTGTTGCTGATGGTCCAGGTGCCGACGGTGGTCCAGGTGCCGTGGTTGCCGTCGGGCAGCAGGTAGTTGTGGAGCAGGAAGTCGTCGGTGGCGCGGGCGTAGATCTCCACCGAGCGGGAGTTGGGGTTGTAGACCGCGGCGGGGTTTTCGGTGATCTTCCAGTCCCCGACCACCGACCAGTAGCCGTTCTGGCCGTCGCTGCCGAGGTAGTTGTGCAGCAGGTAGCCGTCGGTGGCGCGGGCGTAGACCTCGACCGAGCGACGGGCGTCGTTGAACACCGCGGCCGGGGCCCCGGCGATCTTCCAGGTGCCGACGGTGGTCCAGGTGCCGTGGTTGCCGTCGGGCAGCAGGTAGTTGTGGAGCAGGAAGTCGTCGGTGGCGCGGGCGTAGATCTCCACCGAGCGGGAGTTGGGGTTGTAGACCGCGGCGGGGGTGTCGGCGATCTTCCAGTCCCCGACCATCGACCAGTAGCCGTTCTGGCCGTCGCTGCCGAGGTAGTTGTGCAGCAGGTAGCCGTCGGTGGCCTGGGCGTAGACCTCCACCGCCCGGGAGTTGGGGTTGTACACCGCTGCCGGTGAACCGGCGATCTTCCAGTCCCCGACCCGGGTCCACGGCCCGTATTTGCCGTCGGCTCCGATGTAGGAGTGGATCAGGTAACCGAGAGTGTCCCGGGCGTAGATCTCCACCGCACCCGAGTTCGGGTTGAACACCGACACCGGGCGGCCCACGATCTGCCATGGCCCGTTCACACTCCAGGCCCCCGATTTCCCGTCCGGCCCCAGATACGTGTGCCCCAGCAACCCATCGGTGCCCCGCGCGAACATCTCCACCGACGAGGTCACCGCATTGAACGTGCCCTCACCACCCGGCGGCGAAGCCAACACCGGAGCCGTGTTGAAGCGGTAAAGGTCGTAGGTGCTCATCAGGTTGATGATCGAGTTCGCGTAGTTCGGGTCGGTGGCATAACCCGCTTTGTGCACTTCGCGGATGAACTGGTCGGGGTTGTTCGTGAAATTGAACGCGTTGGCGTAGCGCGAGTTCTCCCGCAGGAACAGCCCGTGATCTCGGAACGAGTCCTCCATGGACGCATACGTCCGGAACGACGCGATCACCACGTGGTCCGGGCAGCACTCATGTGTCGGCAAGTCCTGGCAGCCGTTGGCGATCGGACCGGGGCCGTTGAAGCACTTGATGCCGAAGTGGTTGTTCCCCGGCGCCGCCTGGCCCCAGTTCGATTCCTGGATGGCCTGCGCCACCGTCACCGAGGCGGGGACGCCGTAGTCGGCCTGCCCGCGCTGAGCCGCCGGGCCCGCGGCGTTGATGAAGTCTTCGGCACTGGCCGCCGAGACGGGCGAAAGGGTGATGGCCCCTTCGCGCGCCGCGTCGGCGATCACGTCGGGAGGCGGCGCGGCGAGGGCGACACCGCCTGCGAACTGACTTGCGATCACGAGTGCGGTGGTGGTCACCAGCCGCCGGAAGGTCCTGGTCATGGGGACGATCATGGCGAGCCGACATCCGAAAAACCTTTGGACGGCTTTTGAGGTACCGGCCGGGGCTCTCCCGCCTCCCGGCTGTGGTTCTGTTCGAACAGCTCGTGTGCTTCCATCCACACCCGGTCGGAGCCCGCACCATCACCTGCCAGGGCCAGGACGACGGACAGGTCGCGGAGCGTTCGAGCCCGCCACAACGGCAGATTGAGCGCGTCCCACCACTCCAGTGCGCGCTTCAGCAGCGGCTTCGCCGCCTCGGGATCGCCTGCGGCCAGCTCCAACTCGCCGAGCGTCCGCAGGATCAGGGCCTGGCCGAAGGAGTCCTGCATGTCATTGCAGACTTCGAGGCTTTTCGACAGCCTCCGTCGCTCGGTCGCACCCAGCCCCTGCCTGATCCGGATCTTCGCGAGTGACTGCGTCGCGTACGCGGTCATCAGCCGGTCCCCGACGGACGTGAAGATCTCCAGCGCACGCTCGCCGTGGGCGGCGGCTTCGTCCAGCCTGCCCGCAGCTCGGTGAACCAGGCTGATCGACCGGAGCACCAGTGCGACCCCGTGCACCGGGTCCGTTTCGGCATAGCAGTTCACCGCCTGCTCGCAGGCGTCGAGTGCCACGTCGAGGTGGCCGAGTTCGGTGTGGGTGAGCCCGGCCGCGTGGTAGGCGCGGGCTAGGGTGTCCGGGTCGTTCATCAGCTTGAGCACCGGGATCGTCTCGGCGAGCAGGGCCGCCGCCGCCCGGAGACCGCCCTGCTCCCGGTAGACCCGGCTGAGCTCGATCCGGGTAGTAGTTTGGCGCTGCAAGTCGCCGTCGCTGATCCACGCTTCCAGCGCTCGCCGGTAGTAGTCGGCGGCCTCGTCCAGCCGGTCCTGCTCGTAGCGCAGCCAGCCGAGGCCGCACAGCAGCTGGCCCTCGGCCCTGCGGTCGCCGGTCCGCTGGGCGGCGGCGAGCGCCGCCTGATGGGTCCGCCACCACAGGGTGAACTGGTTGTTCAGCGCGAACGACGACGAACTCAGCGCCGCCGCGAGCCCGGCCGCGAGCCCGGATAGGTCCAGTTCGCCGGCCAGTTCGACGACCGCGACCAGCCCGTTCTGCTCCCAGTCGAACCACCGGTCCGGTTCGGTGAGCAGCTCGTCGAGCAGGGGCTGGTCCAGCCAGCAGTCGGCCGGCAGCGGCGGCGTCGGCAGCCGCACGGCGTTGGGTAGCAGCGTCGACGCGCGCTGCACCAACGTGAGGTAGACCTCGCCGACCCGGGCGACCGCGGCCTTCAGGTCCTCGAGCGGCTCGTCAGCCAGGGCGCGCTCCCGGCCGAACACCCGCGTCAGGTCGTGGAGCACGTACCGGTCACCGGAAACGACGTCGACGAGCCTGCTGTCCACGAGCCGTTCGAGGACGTCGTCGGCTTCGGGCATCGGGCAGTCCAGCAGGGGCGCCAGCAACCAGGGCGCGAACGACGGTACCGCCAGGAAACCCAGGCGCCGCAGTGCTGTCCTCTCCGGTTCCGCGAGGCTGTGGTAGCTCAGCGCAAGGCTGCCGCGCACCTCGAGGTCGCCGATCGCCAGCTCGGCGAGCACACTGCGTTCGGTGCGGAGCCGCGCCGCCAGCTTGGCCAGCGGCCAGTGCCTTCGCGCCGCCAGGCGCGCGCCCGCGATCCGCACGGCAAGTGGGAGCCTGCCGCACAGCCGGACGATCTCCGTGGCCGCCGCTGGTTCCCCGCCGACGCGCCCGTCCCCGACGACGACGTCCAGCAACCGCAGCGCTTCGGGATCCGGCAGCACCCGCAGGTCACGCCGGCGGGCGCCCTCCAGTGCGCTGAGCTTGTTCCGGCTGGTGACCAGCACCGCGCACCCAGGGGCGCCCGGGAGCAACGGCCGGACTTGTTGTTCGTGCGCGGCGTCGTCGAGCACCACCAGTACCTTCCGCCCGGCCAGCTCCGACCGGAACCGCGTGGCGCGATCTTCGACGGTCGGCGGGATCGACGTGTCGGGCACGCCGAGCGCCCGCAGGAACGCGCCGAGCACCTCGGCCGGGTCGGCGATCACCGGCCGCGTGCCCGAAAGCACCGCATAGAGCTGGCCGTCCGGGAAATCGCCGCGGACCCGGTGCGCGACGTGACCGGCCAGGGTGCTCTTGCCGGCGCCCGGCTGCCCGGAGACCACGCAGACCCGCACCGCAGCGCCCGGCCGCTCGGTCAGCATGGCGATCAGCGCGCGGACGTCGTCAGCGCGTCCGGTGAAGTCGGCGACGTCGGCCGGGAGCTGCGCGGGCGTGGGCAACGGCACTTTCGGCCGGGCGTCCGCGTGCAGGGCGTTCTGGTGGGCGGACGTCAGCTCCGGACCGGGGTCAACGCCCAGTTCGTCGGCCAGTTCGCGCCGCACCCCGCGGAAGTGCTCAAGGGCTTCACCACGGCGGCCGGACTGGGTCAGCGCGGTCACGCGGTGGGCGTGCAGCCGTTCTCTGAGCGGGTGCTCCGTATTTAGAGCAGTGATCTCGCCGACGAGCCGGTTGCCCCAGCCGAGAGCGAGCTCGGCGCCGATCCGGTCTTCGATCGCCACCAGGCGCTGCTCGGTCAGCCGTGCCCGCTCTGCTTCCGCCCACCCGCCCTGAACGCCGGTGAGCGGCGCGCCGCGCCACAGCTGGAGACCGATCCTGAGCTTCTTCGCGGCGGTCGCGTGATCATCGGCCTCGGCGGCGCGACGCGCTTCAGCCGCATGCCGCGCGAAGCACGTGACGTCGATGGCGTCCGGCGGCAGGTCCAGCAGGTAGCCGCCCGCCGAGCGAACCAGCGCGTCGCCGAGTTGCCGCCGCAGCGTCGACACGTAGGTGTAGATCGCGCCACGGGCGTCGACCGCCACGACGTCGCCCCACAGCGCGTCCACCAGCTGGTCGAGCGAAACGACCTGCCCGGCGTTCGCGGCAAGCACGGCCAGCAGTCCGCGCGGCTTGGGACCACCCAGGCTCAACTGGCGCCCCTCCGACTCGACCTGGACAGGACCGAGCAACAGCACCCTCATTCGACCCCCCATGCTCTTGAGCAGCATTCCCGGACATTCGGGACAACTCAAGACGCGTTCACAGGTTTTTTGGAGGCCGGAAGACCACTCTGGGTTCGACCGGCGGGGGGATCCGCCACCGAACGATGGGGTGAAGATGAGGACCAAGCCGAGACAGGTGGCCACGACACTGGCCGGGGCGACGCTGGCCATGCTGGTGAGCGTGCCGTTCGGCGGCGCCGAAGCGGCCGCGGCCACCGGGCAGGACATCACGGCGATCGCGCAGGGGCAGCTCGGCAAGGGCTGCTCGACCGGTGGCTGGCGGTGCGACCCGGACGCCTGGTGTTCCGACTTCGTCAAGTGGGTCTGGGACACTGCCGGGATCGACACCGCGGGCGTAGGCCCGGCCGCGGCGAGCGTCGCGGCCTACGGCCAGCAGCGCGGGACGACGACCGGGGAGCCGCACGTCGGCGACGCCGTCGTCTACAACTACGACGGGGTCGGCTGGGCCGAGCACGTCAATCTGGTGGTCGGCGTGCGCGGCGACGGCATGGTGCAGACGGTCGGCGGCAACGAGGGCGCCTCTCCCGGCAGCGTCCTGTTCCACGACTGGCACCGGGCCACCGACTGGGGCAGCGTGCGGTACGTCCGCCCAGCCGGCGTCGAGGACACGGCTCCGGTGTTGGCTTCGCCGCCGGGTGGTGAGGGCACGTTCAATGCGGTGACCTCGTCGGTGGAGATGTTCGCGCGGGGCACCGATGGGTTGCTGGGGCACACGTATCTGGGGCCGGACGGGAAATCGGGGGCCTGGAGTGTGAACGGGCCATGGCAGATCGTGGGCCGCCCGGTGTCGGTGTTCAACCCGAACTCGGGTGCGGTGGAGATCTACGCCCGGGACACTCTCGGTTACCTGATCCACTCCTACATCGGAGCCGACGGCAAATACGGGCCGTGGACCCGGGTCGGGGACTGGAAGATCGCCGGTTCACCGGCAGCGGTGTACAACCCCAACTCCCGGGCGGTGGAGGTCTACGCCCAGGCCACCGACGGCTACCTGCTGCACAACTACCTCGGCAGCGACGGCCAGAACGGCTACTGGTCGATGGTCGGGGACTGGAAGATCGCCGACACCCCCGCCGCGGTCTACAACCCCAACTCCCGCTCGGTGGAGATCTACGCCCGCGCCACCGACGACTTCCTGCTCCACAACTACCTGCTGCCCGACGGCAACCACGGCACCTGGACCACCGTCGGCACCTGGAAGATCGCCGGGGCCCCGGCCGCGGTGTTCAACGACGCCCGTCGCTCGGTCGAGGTCTACGCCCGCGCCACCGACGGCTACCTGCTGCACAACTACCTCGGCAGCGACGGCCAGAACGGCTACTGGTCGGTGGTCGGGGACTGGAAGATCACCGAAAACCCCGCCGCGGTCTACAACCCCAACTCCCGCTCGGTGGAGATCTACGCCCGCGCCACCGACGACTTCCTGCTCCACAACTACCTGCTGCCCGACGGCAACCACGGCACCTGGACCACCGTCGGCACCTGGACCATCAGCAACACCCCCACCGCCGTCTACCACCCCTCACGTCGCTCCATCGAGGTCTACGCCCGCTCCATGGACGGCTACCTCGTCCACAACTACCTCGGCAGCGACGGCCGCAACGGAACCTGGACCGTCGTCGACGACCACCCCATCACCGACTGAAACCCCACCCTGACGCCGCGACCGGCCGCCACCAGCCGCAGCATCACACCGCCACCCGATCGATGCCGTAAGTCGATCATGGCCAATCCGATCGGAGGATGCGCGCGAGAATTCCAGCCCGGCCTCGTTCCTCACCGGCACCTCGAGCACACGGTGTCGCGGCGGCCCGGCACGCCGTCCGGGGCACGGATGACGTCCTCGTCGAGGCAGTGGAGTCCGAAGGGCGTTGACGCGCGTGGCCTCGTAGTGGACCACCTGCGGTGGCTCGAACGCGAGGGTCTCACCGTGGAACGCGTAGTACTTCGAGATCTGGAGCGCTACATGGGAATACTCGGCGCCGACGTGAGCATGCCTCCGGGGCTCCGCGGTAGACCGCGGCAGGAAGTGAAAACACCCAGCGAACAGCGGCAGCGTTCCGCTGCGAACCTGGACAAGATGTTGAGAAAGAGTTTGTTCCGCTGAGAAAAGCGGGCACGAGTGTTCCGGTCGGGGCGGACTTCCCGCCGACGCGGGCGGCCCCGCTCGGGCGAGTGCGTCCCGACCGGGACACCCCGCACTCCGCTCGTCCTCCACCGCTACACGGAGAACGCGGCGCCGTGCGGGGTTCATGGCCGGTCACCGAGATACGCGGTGACCGGCCGGCCCGCGTGAAGGAGCCCTTCGTGACCAGCACGATGGATCTGCCGACCCAGCGCGACACCGACGACCCCACACCCACCCCGGACATCGAGCTCACGGCGTCCGAATTGGACGGTGCCGCCACCGACCGCGCCGTCGACGACGACACGTCGTCGACGGACCTGGGGGACACCCCGCTGGACGAACTGTCCGACGAACAGCACGCGGCATTGCACGCCCGGTGGGACGCCGAGGTCGACACCGTCATCTGGGTCGACCCGGACGAGGTGCTAATCGCCGAGAACGTGCGCACCGACAACGCCGAGGCCGACGAGGAAACCACAGCGAACTTCAAGACCCACAAGGACGGCGCGCCGCGCAGCCACATGGCCACTGCCGCCATCGCGGGCCGGGTATTCCCGGCCGGCACAGCATCCTTCCCGTTGCCTGCGCGAAGAACCCACCCGCAGCCTCCGCGGCGCCGAAGCCGTGCCACGACACTTCGGTGCCGGTCGGATCTGTCGACCGTCGCCGAGCGATCGCCTCGGCGACCAGATTCAGGGCATACGCGGACTATCAGCGGAAGATGTGATGGTCATACCCGGGCCGTAGTCGCGGCCGCTGCGACACGAACGAGCAATCCCACTCAGGGAACGGGTTAATTCGAACAAAATTCAGACCGGAGAATAGGCGAGGCGGGTGAAGTCGCCGTCGCCGAATATCAGACAGAATCCGTCGAACCGCTCGGTATAGAGCAGGTCCACCGCGTCGATGATCATCGCAGCGTCGGTGGCATTGTTGCCGGTGGTGTAGGAGAACTGTTGCATCGGCTGGATCGACGCGGTCAACAGCTGCTCCTTCCAACCGCGCAGGTTCGTGCCAGTCCAGTCGCCGTAAGCGCGTTTGACATGGGCAGTGCCGTACTTGGCGACCTCGGCCGGGAGCCCGTCGATGGTGGCGGGCTGGGCGTTGTCCGCGTCGATGAGCACTGCCAGCTTCGCCGCGTCGGAGTTCACCAAGAACGTTGTCCCTTCACTCCAACCCCATGACCGTCTCAGTCTCGGGCGCCAACGGGACGCTGTCGAGAGTGGACTCCCGTGCGGCCCACGGCAGCCATCGAATCACGCTGGAACAACTGCGCGCCTCCGGCTCTCCCGTGCGAGCGCAACAAAGCTCACCAGGTGCAGCGCGACGGCCAGCGGGACCGCGGCCAACGGCACCAGTACGAGCGGTAACGTCCCTGCCTGCTCGGCGGACGGCGTCACGTCGAGAACCACCCGCTGGCCGACCCCGGTCAGGAACCCGAGCGTCATGGCCACGACCAGGTCGAGCAAGCCCGTGATGTTGAGCCACAGCACGCGGCCGCTGCGGATCGCGAACGGCGCGGCCAGCCCGACCGCGATGTCGCCGAGCCCCGCGGGCAGCGCGAACGCGGCGGGGAGCTTGCCGATGATCATCGCGGCCAGGAACACGACGCCCGCGACGCGCAGCACCTGCGGCCACGCCAGCAGGCGCAGCGCACCGGGGGCGGCGAGGATCGCCTGGACGCCGGGTAGCTTGCTGGCTGTGAAGGCGAGGGCGGTCCCGACGACGAACACGAGCGGGATCCACGGTTGCTGCTGAGACGGCGGCAAGTGGAACAGCCCGGCCGCGGCCAGCGCCCAGATCACCGCGGTCCACCCGGCCCACCCGGCGCCGGCGACTGTGGCCGTGCGCGCCGCCGATCGTCTCGACTTGCCGATGGTTCGCGCGCCGCGGTAGAGCGCCACGCAGGTCACCGCGGGGATGCCCACTGCTGCCAGGAGTGTGAAGAGCCAGATGTAGATCGGCATTTGGTGTACCTCTCTTGTGAACAGCACGTCCGTTGATGAACACTCTGTTCGGTTACGTGGCCGCGGTTCAACAACCAAACCCGGGCCGATGTTCGGTACCGGACAGTCGCCGCGAACTGTCCGGGAACGGTTGAGGAGGAACATGGCCGGGCAAGACCGGCGGGTGCGCAGAACGCGTCGCATGCTCCGCGACGCGTTGTTCGAGCTCATCTTCGAGAAGGGCTATGACCGGGTCACCGTGCAGGACGTGCTGGATCGTGCCGATGTCGGCCGGTCGACGTTCTACGCGCATTACCGGGACAAGGAGGCGTTGCTGCTCGCCGCGTTTGACGACCTGAGCGCGGATTTGCGGCACGAACTCGATCCGCCGATGCCGGGTGGTCATCCCGGGCTGCTCGCCGAGGCCGTGTTCCGGTTCGCCTACGGCCGCCAGCCGGCGTTCCGGGCGTTGTGCGGCAAGCGGGGCGGCGAGATCGTCCAGCGCCACCTGCGCCGGCTGCTCACCGAACTGCTCACCGCGCACCTGCGACCGGACGCTGTGGACCTGCCCGTTCCGGCCGACGTGGTCGCCGAGTTCTGCACGAGCGCGACGCTCGGCCTGCTCGGCTGGGCCATCGACAACGGGTTTCCCCACGACGCCGAATGGCTGGCCGGAACCTACCGACGGCTGGCCGGCCCCGGTCTCACGGCCCTGCTGGCCGAACACGCCTGATCAGACCGACTTCGACGATCCGCGTCGCTTCTGATCAGCTGCCCTCATCCAGCTCAACGGCGTCCGTCTTTGTCCGGCCGTGTGACGCTGTCGCTGGAGGTGGTGGCGCCCTGGTCGTCGACGGTGAAGCGGTCGGTCAGCGGCGTTGCACCTACGGCCTTGTGGACGTCGGTAAGGCATTGCTGATGGGTGGGGCTGACCCGGCGATGCAGTGAATGACTCATTCACCTCGTCCGACGACATGAATGACTCATTCCTGTCGTCGGACCAGCCGCCGCGACCCTCGGCAGATCCAGGTCCGGTGCACCCGACGCCACGTCGGTGCGCAGGGCCAGGCCGCCGTCAACGAACCTCAGACGCGCGACACTAGATCAGGTCCAGCGGATCCAGCTGGATGCGGATCGGTTCCGTCGCCTTCTTCGCGTCCCGGCGGGCCGCCGCCGCGTGGATTGCCGCTGCCAGTGCCTTTCCTTCCGCTCGGGTGACCCGGACCAGAGCCCGCTCCCGCGAAGCGTTGCCTTCTTCGTCGATCTCACCGAGGGGTACCGGGCCCAGCACCTCGCCTGACGACGGCAGCGGCAGGTCGTCCAGGAGGCCCGCCACCGCGTCCGGGCTGCCCTCCACGCTCGCCATCCGCATCGCCGGCGGGAAGCCCAGCTCCTGGCGCTCGGCCAGCTCCTGCGCCGCGTGCCAGGCGGGATCCCAGCGGACCAGGGCCTGCACCACGGCCATGCCCGCCTCCGCCCCGACGATCACGCGGCCGCCCGCGGTGGCCGAGCGGACCAACGCGGCCGCCGCCATCCAGCGGCGCAGCGCCTCCTCCCCCGCCCGCAGGTCCTGACGGCCCAGCAACGCCCAGCCGTCCAGCAGCAGCGCCGCGCCGTAGCCGCCCTCGGCCACCGGCTCCGCTCCCGGGGTGCACACCACCAGCGCCGGCTTGCCCGGGACCGAGGCCAGCACCTCCGCCGCCCCGGACGTGCGGACCGGGATGCCCGGGAACGCGCGGCCGAGCTCCTCCGCCGTCCGCTTCGCGCCGACGATCACCGCGCGCAGGCGGACCGAGCCGCACGCCGTGCAGCGGAACGCCGTCTCCGGGACGCCGCACCAGCGGCACGCCGGCGGCTTCGGCTGCCCGTCCACCGAGCCGCCGGGCAGCGCCAGCGGCCCGGCGCAGCGGCGGCAGTGCGCCGGCGTGCGGCAGTTGCCGCAGGCCAGGCCCGGCACGTACCCCCGCCGCGGCACCTGGACCAGCGTCGGCAGGCCCGCCGCAAACGCTTGCCGCGCGGCTTCGAACGCCACCGCCGGCAGCCGGGCGACGCGGGCGGCCTCGTCGCGGGCGACGTCGAAGTCCTCGCCGACCGGGGTGACGCGCGGGGCCGCCGCCCGCAGCTCCGTGCGGTCGGCCAGTACCGGCGCCGCCCAGCCCGACTCGACCAGCAGCTGCGCCTCGGCCGTCCGGGCGAACCCGCCGACCAGCAGCGACACCTTCGCTGCGTGCGCGCGGTCCATCAGCACGTCCCGGACGTGCGGGTAGGGCGCGTGCTGGTCGAGGTGCAGGTCGTCGCCGTCGTCCCAGACGACGAACAGCCCCGGGTCGTGGACCGGCGCGAACATCGCCGCCCGCGTCCCGACCACCACTCGCACCGCGCCGCGCAGCACCGCCAGCCAGCGCCGGTAGCGCTCGGCGGGCCCGAGGCCGGCGATCAGCGCCACCACGGCCTCTTCGCCCACCAGCTCGGCACACGCCTCGTGCACCCGGGTCAGGTCGCGGTGGTCGGGAACCACCAGAACCGCGCCGCGGCCCGCGGCCGCCACCGTGGCCGCCGCCTCGGCCAGCCGGCGCGGCCAGTCCTCGCCCGGCAGGGCCTGCCAGACGGCGTTCGCGGGCTTGCCCTCGGCCAGCGCCTCCAGGAACGCCGGGCCACGCTGGTAGCGCGCCCAGGCCGCGGTGTCCGGCGCGGCCGGGAGGGCCGCGGGCGGCAGGGCGGGCTCGCCCTCGGCCTTCGCGTGCCGCGGCGGGATCGCCAGGCGCAGGACGTCCGACAGCGTGCCGCCGTAGCGGTCGGCGACCGCCCGGCACAGCACGTGCAGCGACGGCGGCAGCACCTGCTCCGGCGACGTCACGCGGTCGAGGAACGCCAGCTTGCTGCCGTAGTCACTGGTCTCGCCCCGCTCGATCAGGTAGCCGTCGACGAGCTGCCCGGCGAACCGGACGCGCACCCGGCAGCCGGGCACGGCGGTCTCGTGCAGCTTCTCCGGCACGAGGTAGTCGAACGTGCGGTCCAGGTGGGCCAGCGGGATGTCGACGACGATCCGCGCGACCGGCCGCTCGGGCGCGGGCTGCTGGGCGCCCTTCGCCTTCTGCCCCGGCTTCGGCTTCCGGGCGCGCGACGGCGCCGCCTTCGCGGCGGGCGGCTTCTCCGGGAGGTCCCAGAGAGCGGCGGGCTCGGAGCTACTCACGCCGTGATCTCTACCAGACCCCTCCGACAGCCCGGACGCCAGAAGCCGTGAATGGCACATTCAGGGACTTGAAGTCCCTGAATGTGCCATTCACGGCTTTGCGGGGTCAGGCGCCGGCCGCGGCCTTGAGGGCCTCGGCGCGGGCCGTGCTCTCCCAGGGGAGGTTCAGCTCGGGCCGGCCGAAGTGGCCGTACGCCGCCGTCGGCGCGTAGATCGGACGCAGCAGGTCGAGGTCGCGGATGATCGCGGCCGGCCGGAGGTCGAAGACCTCGGTGATGGCCTGCTGGATCTTCGACGGGTCGACCGTCTCGGTCCCGAACGTCTCGACGAACAGGCCGACCGGGGCCGCCTTGCCGATCGCGTAGGCGACCTGGACCTCGGTCCGCTGGGCCAGGCCCGCGGCGACGACGTTCTTGGCCACCCAGCGCATCGCGTACGCGCCGGAACGGTCGACCTTGGACGGGTCCTTGCCGGAGAACGCGCCGCCACCGTGGCGGGCCATGCCGCCGTAGGTGTCGACGATGATCTTGCGGCCGGTCAGGCCGGCGTCGCCCATCGGGCCGCCGATGACGAAGCGGCCGGTCGGGTTGACCAGCAGCCGCGCGCCGGAGGTTTCGATGCCCAGGCCCTCGAGCTCGGGGCCGACGACGTGCTCCTTGACGTCGACGCTGAGCATCCGGTCCAGGTCGATGCCGTCGGCGTGCTGCGAGGACACGACGACCGTGTCGAGGCGCACCGGCTGGTCGCCGGCGTACTCGATGGTCACCTGGGTCTTGCCGTCCGGGCGCAGGTACGGCAGCACGCCGTCCTTCCGGACCGCGGTCAGGCGCTTCGAGAGCCGGTGCGCGAGGGCGATCGGCAGCGGCATCAGCTCGGGGGTGTCCGAGCAGGCGTAGCCGAACATCAGGCCCTGGTCGCCGGCGCCCTGGCGGTTGATCTCGTCCTCGTCCGATTCGACGCGGGACTCGTAAGCGGTGTCGACGCCCTGCGCGATGTCGGCCGACTGCGACCCGATCGCGACGTTGACGCCGCACGAGTTGCCGTCGAAGCCCTTGGCGGAGGAGTCGTAGCCGATCCGCAGGATGACGTCGCGGACGATCGTCGGGATGTCGGCGTAGGCCTCGGTCGTCACCTCGCCGGCGACGTGCACCTGGCCGGTGGTGATCAGGGTCTCGACCGCGACGCGGCTGCGCGGGTCCTTCGACAGCAGGCCGTCGAGGATCGAGTCGCTGATCGCATCGCAAATCTTGTCGGGGTGCCCTTCGGTCACCGACTCCGAGGTGAACAATCTGCTGCTAGACGCGGTCACCGTAGCCGTCACTTCCTCACCTAGACGTCGGATGCCCCGTAACTTAGGCACCCCTTACCTGTGCAAGCGTACTGACTATCGCTCGGGGGACGGTCAACGCTTCATGAAGCTCACAACAGCGTCCCACAGAGTGGACGCCAGTTCAGCCTTCGCGCCGAGAGGTATGGGGATTTCCGTGCCGTCGGAGCCGAGCAGCCAGCCCGAATTGTCCTCTGTGCCGAACGCCTTGCCGTCGCCGACCGCGTTGACGACCAGCAGGTCGGCACCCTTGCGCTTGAGCTTGACACGGGCGTGGTCGAGGACGTCGCCGTGCTCGTCGCCGGTTTCCGCGGCGAATCCCACGACCACCTGGCCCGGCCGCCGGTTCCGCACCAATTCGGCCAGGATGTCCGCATTGCGGTCGAGCGTGATGACCGGGTCCGGCTGGTCGTCGGACTTCTTGATCTTGTGCTCGGCCCGGTTCGCCGGCCGGAAGTCGGCGACGGCGGCGGCCATCACGACGACGTCGGCGCTTTCGGACGCCGCGTGCACCGCCTGACGCAGCTCCTCGGCCGTCGAGACGTGCTCCACGGTCGCCCCCGCCGGGTCCGGCAGCGCGACGGTGTGCGCGGTGACCAGGGTGACCTCGGCGCCGCGCTGGGCGGCGACCCGGGCCAGCGCGTAGCCCTGCTTGCCGGACGAGCGGTTGCCCAGGTAACGAACCGGGTCGAGCGGCTCGCGCGTCCCACCGGCCGAGACGACCACGCGGACGCCTTCGAGGTCGCGGGGCAGGGCGTCCGGCCGGGCCAGCAGCAGCCGGGCGAGGTCGACGATCTCGGCGGGGTTCGCGAGGCGGCCCTTGCCGGTGTCGACGCCGGTGAGGCGTCCCGAGTCGGGCTCGGTGACGATCGCGCCGCGCGAGCGCAGCAGGGCCACGTTGTCGCGGGTCGCGGGGTGCTCCCACATCTCCGTGTGCATCGCCGGGAAGAAGGCGACCGGGCACCGGGCGGTGAGCAGGGTGTTCGTCAGCAGGTCGTCGGCCAGGCCGTGCGCAGCCTTGGCGAGGAGGTTCGCGGTGGCCGGGACGACCAGGACGAGGTCGGCTTCCTTGCCGACGCGGACGTGCTGGACCTCGGGCACCTCGGTGAACACGCCGGTGTGCACCGGGTGCCCGGAGAGGGCTTCGAAGGTGGCCGCGCCGACGAAGTTCAGCGCGGCCTCGGTGGGGACCACGCGGACGTCGTGACCGGACTCGGTCAGTCCGCGCAGCACCTCACAGGCCTTGTAGGCGGCGATGCCGCCGCCCACGCCCAGGACGACCTTGGGTTTACTCACCCTCGGTGTGCTCGAGCAGGCCACCGTGGATCTCGCGCAGCGCGATCGAGAGCGGCTTCTCGCGCGGGCCCGGCTCGACGAGCGGGCCGACGTACTCGAGCAGGCCCTCGCCCAGCTGGGCGTAGTAGTCGTTGATCTGGCGGGCACGCTTGGCCGCGTAGATCACCAGCGCGTACTTCGAGCTGACCTTCTCGAGGAGGTCGTCGATCGGCGGGTTGGTGATGCCCTCGAGCTCTTCGTGCAGGGTCGCCTGAGTCGTCACTCGTGGTGCTCCGAATCCTGTGGATTACCGGCGGCAAGCTGCTCGCCGGTAATCAAGCTTAGCAAGTGCTCAGCGGCCTCCCGCACGTCGGCGTTGACGACGCGGTGGTCGAACTCGCCGGCGGCGGCCAGCTCACGCTCCGCTTCCGCCAGCCGGGCCTGCACGGCGGCCTCGTTCTCGGTGCCGCGCCCGGTGAGCCGGCCGACCAGCTCCTCCCAGGACGGCGGCATCAGCATCACCAGCCGGGCCTCCGGCATCGCCTTGCGGACCTGGCGGGCCCCCTGCAGCTCGATCTCGAGGATCGCCGGGCGGCCCTCGGCGAGGGCCTTCTCGACCGGTTCACGCGGAGTGCCGTAGCAGTTGCCGGCGAACTCGGCCCACTCCAGGAGCCGGCCGTCGGCGACCATCGCGTCGAACTCGGCGCGGCCGACGAAGTGGTAGTGCGCGCCCTCGACTTCGCCGGGGCGGGGCTTGCGCGTGGTCACCGAGACGCTGAAGTAGATGTCGGGCTCCAGCTTCCGCAGCTCGCCCACCACGCTCGACTTCCCGACCCCGGAAGGCCCCGATACGACGGTGAGCCGGTGCCGGGAGATGTCCCCCGCCACCGGCTCACTGCCGCGGTCGGTGCCCCGGCTCGCCGGGTAGTCCTGACCGACGCCGCTCACTCGCCGCTGAACTCGGCCAGCAGCGCCTTGCGCTGCCGGTCGCCGAGGCCACGAAGGCGACGGCTGGGGGCGATCTCCAGTCGTTCCATGGTCTGCTGCGCGCGGACCTTGCCGACGCCCGGGAGGGCCTCGAGCAGAGCCGAAACCTTCATCTTGCCGAGGACTTCGTTCTCCTCGGCCTGCTTCAGCACGTCGACCAGAGTGGTACCGCCCCGCTTCAGCCGCTCCTTCAGCTCAGCACGGATGCGGCGGGCGGCGGCGGCCTTCTCCAGCGCCGCAGCGCGCTGTTCCTCTGTCAGCTGGGGAAGTGCCACGTTTTCCTCCGGTAGTTCTCAAATCTGGGTGGGTGACGCGACGGTACCCACCCGTGAGCACCGGCCACAATGCGGGGGTGGCTGGTGGGGGCCCGTTCCGGGGCCTGCTATTGGTCGTTTTCCTGCGGGTCGGCCAGCACTTCGGCGACTCGTTCGACCGCTTGGCGCAAAGCCGCTTGCTCCGGTCCGTGCTTCAGGATGTCCCGGGAGGACGCGGGCAGCACTCCGGGCAGGGAGATACCGAAAAGTGCCCGCAAATCGGCCGCAGTGGCTCCCTGGGCCCCGAAACCGGGCGCCAGCACCGGTCCGTTCAGCCGGGAAAGATCCAGCTCTCCCGGCGGAACGGTGGCTCCGACGACGACCCCTACATCGCCGAGCGGTCCGACGCTTGCGTTGAACGCCGCCGCTTCGTCGACGATCGCCTGCGCCACGGTGCGCCCGTCGGGCAGCTTCGCGTTCTGGACGGCGGCCGCTTCGGGGTTGGAAGTCCGCGCAAGCACGAAGATGCCGCGCCCCGCGGCGACCGCCGTTTCGGCGCATTGGGCCAAAGAGCCGAACCCGAGGTACGGCGAAACGGTGATCGCGTCGGCCGCGATCGCCGCGCCGTCGGCCACGTATGCGGCCGTGTACGCCGCCATCGTGGAGCCGATGTCGCCGCGTTTGACGTCCAGCAGCACCAGTGCGCCGGCTTCGCGCGCGGTTTCGACGACCCGTTCCAGCACGCGGACGCCCGCCGCTCCGAAACTTTCGAAGAACGCCGACTGCGGCTTCACGATCGCCGTGTGCGCCGCCAGGACCTCCGTGGCGGACAGCGCGAACCGTTCCAGGCCCGACGCGTCCACCGGGAGCCCCCAGGCCTCGATCAGGCCCGGGTGGGGATCGATCCCGGCGCACAGCGGGCCCCGGTCCGCGACGGCCTTCGCCAGCCGTGCCCCGAACCGCTCCCGCGCCGACGCCGTCACGACTTCGCCTTCAGCGCCGCCTGCAGCTCCTGCAGGGACTTGACCCCGATGTCGCCCCGGATGAGCGCCTCGATCCCGTGCACGGCCGCCGCGGCGCCCTGCACGGTCGTCACGCACGGGATGTCGCGTGACACCGCGGCGGTGCGGATCTCGTAGCCGTCGACGCGCGGACCGCTGTTGCCGTAGGGCGTGTTGATCACCATGTCGACGTCGCCGGCGAGGATGACGTCCACGATGTTCGGCTCGGCGTCGGTGGAACCCTCGTAGTGCTTGCGCACCACCGAGCACGCGACCCCGTTGCGCCGCAGCACTTCCGCCGTGCCGGACGTGGCGAGGATCTCGAAGCCGAGGTCCGCCAGCCGCTTCACCGGGAACACCATCGAGCGCTTGTCGCGGTTGGCGACCGAGACGAACACGCGCCCGGACGTCGGCAGCGAACCGTAGGCCGCGCTCTGCGACTTCGCGAACGCCTTGCCGAAGTCGACGTCGACGCCCATGACCTCGCCGGTGGACTTCATCTCCGGGCCGAGCAGCGAGTCGACGCCGTGGCCTTCGGGGGTGCGGAAGCGGTGGAAGGGCAGCACCGCTTCCTTCACCGCGACCGGCGAATCGGCCGGCATCTGCCCGCCGTCGCCGTCGGCCGGGAGCACGCCGTTCTCGCGCAGGTCCTTGATCGTCGAGCCGGTCATGATCAGCGCGGCGGCCTTCGCCAGCGGCACGGCCGTCGCCTTGGACACGAACGGCACCGTGCGCGACGCGCGCGGGTTGGCCTCCAGGACGTACAGGACGTCGTCCTTGAGCGCGTACTGGACGTTCAGGAGCCCGCGTACGCCCACCCCGCGGGCGATCGCCTCGGTGGAGCGGCGGACGGCCTGCAGGTCGGTGTGCCCGAGCGTGATCGGCGGCAGCGCGCACGACGAGTCGCCGGAGTGGATCCCGGCTTCCTCGATGTGCTCCATGACGCCGCCGAGGTAGAGCTCCTCGCCGTCGAACAGCGCGTCGACGTCGATCTCGATGGCGTCGTCGAGGAACCGGTCCACGAGCACCGGGTGCTCGGGGGTGATCTCGGTGGCGCGGCTGATGTAGCCGGCCAGCGTCTCCTCGTCGTAGACGATCTCCATGCCGCGCCCGCCGAGCACGTACGACGGCCGGACGAGCACCGGGTAGCCGATCTCGTCGGCGATCCGCTTGGCGCCCTCGAAGGACGTCGCCGTGCCGTAGCGCGGTGCGGGCAGCCCGGCGTCGGTGAGCACCTCGCCGAACGCCCCGCGGTCCTCGGCCAGGTGGATGGCCTCCGGCGGCGTCCCGACCACCGGGACACCGGCGTCCGCGAGCCGCTTCGCCAGGCCCAGCGGGGTCTGCCCGCCGAGCTGGACGATGACTCCGGCGACCGTGCCCGACGCCTGCTCGGCGTGCACGACCTCGAGGACGTCCTCGAAGGACAGCGGCTCGAAGTACAGCCGGTCGGACGTGTCGTAGTCGGTGGACACGGTTTCCGGGTTGCAGTTGACCATGACGGCCTCGAAGCCGGCCTCCCGCAACGCGATCGCCGCGTGCACGCAGGAGTAGTCGAACTCGATGCCCTGGCCGATCCGGTTCGGGCCGGAGCCGAGGATGAGCACCTTCGGCTTTTCGGTCTGGGCGGCCACTTCGGACTGCGCCTCGGGGTCGGACTCGTAGGCCGAGTAGTGGTACGGCGTCTTGGCGGCGAACTCGGCCGCGCAGGTGTCCACGGTCTTGAACACCGGCCGCACGCCGAGGCGGTGGCGCAGCGCGCGGACGCCGTCTTCGCCCGCGAGCTCCGGGCGCAGCGCGGCGATCTGACGGTCGGACAGGCCCGTGCGCTTGGCGCGGCGCAGCAGGTCCCCGTCCAGCACCGGCGCGTCGCGGACCTCGGCGCCGACCTCGCCGATGAGGGCGACCTGGTCGATGAACCACGGGTCGATGCCGGAGGCCTCGTGCACCTGCTCGACGGTGGCGCCCAGGCGCAGCGCGCGTTCCACTTCGTACAGCCGGCCCTCGTGCGGCGTGCGCAGCGAGTCCAAAGTGGACTCCAGCGTCGCGCCCTCGGGGTCGGGCAGTGTCCAGAACCCGGTCGCCTTCGTCTCGATCGAGCGCATCACCTTGCCGAGCGCCTCGGGGAAGCTGCGGCCGAACGACATCGCCTCGCCGACGCTCTTCATCGTCGTGGTCAACGTCGGGTCGGCGCCCGGGAACTTCTCGAACGCGAACCGCGGCATCTTCACGACGACGTAGTCCAGCGTGGGCTCGAACGCCGCCGGGGTCTCACCGGTGATGTCGTTCTGGATCTCGTCGAGCGTGTAGCCGATGGCGAGCTTCGCGGCGATCTTGGCGATCGGGAAGCCGGTCGCCTTCGACGCCAGCGCGGACGACCGCGACACCCGCGGGTTCATCTCGATGACGACCATCCGGCCGTCGGCCGGGTTGATCGCGAACTGGATGTTGCAGCCGCCGGTGTCGACGCCGACCTCGCGCAGGACGGCGATGCCGACGTCGCGCATCACCTGGTACTCGCGGTCGGTGAGGGTCATGGTCGGCGCCACGGTGACCGAGTCGCCGGTGTGCACGCCCATCGCGTCGATGTTCTCGATCGAGCAGACGACCACGACGTTGTCGTGCTTGTCGCGCATCAGCTCGAGCTCGTACTCCTTCCAGCCGAGCACGCTCTCCTCGATGAGCACCTCGGTGACCGGCGACTCGGTGAGCCCGGTGGAAGCGAGCCGCTCGAGGTCCTCGGGCGTGTGCGCCATGCCGGAGCCGAGCCCGCCCATGGTGAACGACGGCCGGATGACGACCGGCAGGCCCAAGTCCTCGACGGTCGCGCGGACCTCGTCCATGTCGTGGCAGACGCGGGAGCGCGGGACCTCGGCGCCGATGGTGCGCACGATGTCCTTGAACTTCTGCCGGTCCTCGCCGCGCTGGATGGCGTCGATGTCGGCGCCGATCAGCTCGACGCCGTACTTGTCGAGCACACCGCGCTCGTGCAGCGCGACCGCGCAGTTCAGCGCGGTCTGCCCGCCCAGCGTGGCGAGCAGCGCGTCGGGACGCTCTTCGGCGATGACCTTCTCGACGAAGTCCGGCGTCACCGGCTCGATGTAGGTGGCGTCGGCGAACTCCGGGTCGGTCATGATGGTGGCCGGGTTCGAGTTCACCAGGGACACGCGCAGGCCTTCGCTGCGCAGCACCCGGCAGGCCTGGGTGCCGGAGTAGTCGAACTCCGCGGCCTGCCCGATCACGATCGGCCCGGAGCCGATCACCAGCACGTGCTGGATGTCCGTCCTCTTCGGCATCAGGCCTTCTTCTCCATGAGCGAAACGAAATCGTCGAACAGGGGCGCCGCGTCGTGCGGACCGGCCGCGGCTTCGGGGTGGTACTGCACCGAGAACGCCGGGACGTCGAGGGCGCGCACGCCCTCCACCGTGTCGTCGTTGGGGCAGTAGTGGCTGATCTCCGCGGCACCGAACGGCGACTCGAAGCGCTGGCCCGGCTCGCCTTCCAGGGCGAAGCCGTGGTTCTGCGCGGTGATCGCGACCCGCCTGGTCGCGACGTCGATCACCGGGATGTTGATCCCGCGGTGGCCGTAGCGCATCTTGTACGTCCCCAGGCCGAGCGCGCGGCCGAGGACCTGGTTGCCGAAGCAGATGCCGAACAGCGGGATCTCGCGGCCGAGGACCTGCTTGGTCAGCTCGGTCGCGTGCACCGTGGTGGCCGGGTCGCCCGGGCCGTTGGAGAGGAACACGCCGTCCGGCTCGATCGCCAGCAGCTCGTCCAAGGTCGACGTCGAGGGCAGGACGTGCACCTCGATGCCGCGCTTGATCATCTGGCGCGGGGTGTTGGACTTGATGCCCAGGTCCAGCGCGACCACCCGGAACCGGGTCTCCCCTTCGGGCGAGACGACGTACGGCTTCGGCGTGCTGACCTGGCCGGCCAGGTCGGCGCCCTCCATCTTCGGGCTCGCCAGCACCTCGGCGACCATGTCGTCGACGGTGCCCAGCGCGTCGCCGGAGAACACCCCGGCGCGCATCGCGCCGAGCTCGCGCAGGTGCCGGGTGAGCGAGCGGGTGTCGACCTCGGCGATGCCGACGATCCCCTGGCGCACCAGCTCGTCGTCCAGCGTGCGCTTCGAGCGCCAGTTGGACGGCGTGCGCGCGGGGTCGCGCACCACGTAACCGTTGACCCAGATCTTCGAGGACTCGTCGTCCTCGTCGTTCCAGCCGGTGTTGCCGATCTGCGGCGCGGTCTGCACCACGATCTGCCCGTGGTAGGACGGGTCGGTCAGCGTCTCCTGGTAGCCGGTCATGCCGGTGCAGAACACCGCCTCGCCGAGGGTTCGCCCCTGCGCGCCGTAGGCAGCGCCGCGGAACACCCGGCCGTCTTCGAGTACCAGTGCGGCCTGAGCGCGCGCGTTCACTGGGCACCTCCCTTGATCTTGAGCTGTTCGATCCACTGTGGATAGTCGTCGAGTTCGTCGCCGCGGAAGCCGGTGTCGAGCTCGGTGTCCCCGGCCCGCCAGGTGAGCACCAGCAGCGCGTCGGTGCCCATCACCTTCCCGGCGATCTTCGTGTCGCGCCGGACGCCGGTGATCGCTTCGCGCGGGATCCAGAAGTCGGGCGCTCCCCCGCGTTCGACGGCGACGCCGCCGCCGTGCAGCCGCAGGACCGCGCCGGTGCGCAGCCCCGCGCCGCGGGTGACGACCCGGTTCTGCCACTCCCCCGCGAACGTCGTGGCGACGTAGACGCCGGTGGACTCCAGCAGCGCCTCGCCCGCGTCTTCGGGGACGGCGGGGAACGGCGGCACCTGCACGCTCTGCGAGCGCGCCTTGCGCCGCCAGCCCACGTACATGCCCCAGAGGCAGAGCAGGAAGAAGGCGACGATCGCCAGCACCAGCCAAAGGCGTTCCATCAGCAGATCTTCCCGTCCCGGGCGGTGACCCGCCCGCGCAGCAGCGTGGCGGTCACCACGCCGGGCAGCCGCATTCCCTCGTACGGGGTGTTGGCGGCGATGCTGGCGAGCTCCGCGCCCCGCACCGTCCACTCGGCGTCCGGGTCGACCAGGGTCAGGTTCGCCGGCTCGCCGGCCGCGATCGGGCGGCCCTGGTCGGCCAGGTTCCCGATCTCCGCGGGGCGCTCGCTCATGACCCGGGCGACGCCGCGCCAGTCGAGCAGCCCGGTGCGGACCATGGTCTCGGCCACGATGGACAGTGCGGTCTGCAGCCCGAGCATGCCCGGCCGGGCCGCGCTCCACTCGGTGTCCTTGTCCTGCACCGCGTGCGGCGCGTGGTCGGTGGCGACGCAGTCGATGACGCCCTCGGCCAGCGCGGTCCGCAGCCTTTCGGCGTCGGACTCCGTGCGCAGCGGCGGGTTCACCTTGTTCACCGGGTCGTAGGTGGCCAGGCGCTCGTCGGTGAGCAGCAGGTGGTGCGGGGTGACCTCGGCCGACACCTTCGTGCCGCGGTCCTTCGCCCAGCGCAGCACGTCCGCCGTCCCCGAGGTGGAGACGTGGCAGACGTGCAGCCGCGCGTTCGCGTGCAGCGCGAGCAGGCAGTCGCGCGCCACGATGGACTCCTCCGCGGCGGCGGGCCAGCCGGTGTAGCCCAGCCGGGCCGCGCGCTCGCCTTCGTGCGCCTGGGCGCCGACGGTCAGCCGCGGCTCCTCCGCGTGCTGCGCGATGACCACGTCCAGCGCGGTCGAGTACTCCAGCGCGCGGCGCATCAGCAGCGGGTCGGCGACGCAGAGACCGTCGTCGGAGAACACCTTGACCCGCGCCTGCGACGCCGCCATCGTGCCCAGCTCGGCGAGCTTCTCGCCCTTGAGCCCGACGGTGACCGCGCCGACCGGGTGGACGTCGACCAGGCCTACCTCCTGCCCACGCCGCCACACGTGGTCGACGATCACGGCGTTGTCGGCGACCGGGTCGGTGTTGGCCATGGCGAACACCGCGGTGTAGCCGCCGAGCGCCGCCGCGGCCGAGCCGGAATCGATCGTCTCGGTGTCTTCCCGGCCGGGTTCGCGCAGGTGGGTGTGCAGGTCGACGAAGCCCGGCAGCAGCACCTGACCGGCCGCTTCGATGACTTCGGCGCCTTCGGGGACCTGGACGGCGCCGATCGCGGTGATCACCCCGTCCTCGATCAGGACGTCGACCGGGTCGCCCTCGCCGTAGGGGCGCGCGCCCTTGATCACGGTGCTCACGCGGTGGCTCCTTCGCTGGCCAGGAGGTGGTAGAGGACCGCCATGCGCACGTGGACGCCGTTGCGGACCTGTTCGGTGATGGCCGAGGCCGGGGAGTCGGCGACCGCGCTCGCGATCTCCATCCCGCGCAGCATCGGGCCGGGGTGCAGGACGACCGCGTGGTCCGGCAGCAGCTTCTGCCGCCGTTCCGAAAGGCCGTACGCGATCGAATACTCGCGTGCACTCGGGAAGAACCCGCCGTGCATGCGTTCCGCTTGGACCCGCAGCATCATGACCGCGTCGACCGCGGGCAGCTCGGCGTCCAGGTCGTGCGAGACGGTGACCGGCAGGCTCTCGACGCCGTAGGGCAGCAGCGTCGGCGGCGCGACCAGCACCACCTCCGCGCCCAGTGCGGCGAGCAGGTGGATGTTCGAGCGCGCGACGCGGCTGTGCAGGACGTCCCCGACGATCGCGATGCGACGGTCCTTCAGGGACCCGAGCCGCTCCCGCAGCGTCGCCGCGTCGAGCAGCGCCTGCGTCGGGTGCTCGTGGGTGCCGTCGCCGGCGTTGACCACCGACGTGCCCGGCTCGGCGAGCCACTCCGAGAGCCGCTGGGCGGCGCCGCTGGCGGGGTGCCGGACGATCACGCAGTCGGCGCCCGCGGCGGCCAGCGTCAGGGCGGTGTCCCGCAAGGACTCCCCCTTGTTCACCGAAGAGCTGGACGCGGAGACGTTGATCACGTCCGCGCTCATCCACTTCCCGGCGATCTCGAACGACACCCGCGTGCGCGTCGAGTTCTCGTAGAACAGGGTGATCACCGTGCGGCCGCGCAGCGTCGGCAGCTTCTTGACCTCGCGGCCGAGCAGGGTGTGCTTCAGCTCGTCGGCGGTGTCCAGCACGGCGGTGGCCAGCGCCGGGTCCAGCCCGTCGGTGGCGAGCAGGTGCTTCAAGAGTCTTCTCCCGGTGCTTCTTCGGTCGCGCGGAGCAGGACCGCGTCGCGGCCGTCGATCTCGGCCAGCAGGACGGACACGCCCTCGGTGCGCGCGGTCGGCACGTTCTTGCCCACGTAGTCGGCGCGGATCGGCAGCTCGCGGTGTCCCCGGTCGACCAGCACGGCCAACTGCACCGCGCGGGGGCGGCCGTGATCACGGAGGGCGTCGAGCGCGGCCCGGATCGTCCGGCCGGAGAAGAGCACGTCATCGACCAGGATCACCACCCGGTCGTCGATGCCGTCGGCGGGCAGCTGCGTCTGTTCGAGCGCGCGCGGCGGGCGGCGGCGGAGGTCGTCCCGGTAGAGGGTGACGTCGAGGGCGCCGGTCGGCGGCCGGACCCCGGAGAACTCGCCGATCTTGTCGGCCAGCCGGGCGGCCAGCGGCGTGCCGCGGGAGGGGATACCGAGCAACACGGGCGGGGTAGTGCTCTCCGCACCGTTCGCGGTCTTTTCGATGACCTGATGGGCCATTCGGGCGATCGTGCGCGCGACATCGCCGGCCGTCAGGAGCTCGCGCTCCCCGGCCGAACCAGCCGCGCCACGCGGACGTGACGACACTTCTGACTCCTTCCCCGCCTCACCGGACGGGTCCTTAAAGGACGTCTGTTCCCCTGCTGGTCGGGGCTTTCCCACCGACAGTAGCAGGCACTTTGCTCAGTCTTCCGGGTGGTGTGGCGTGATTCGCGGCAAGCTCCTGCTTGACCTGGTGACAACAATGCGTAACCATTACTCTGAGTATTCGACTCGAAGAGTCCCCTGGACCGGTCACCCCGACCGGGAGGGGGTGGAGAACGGAGAACGACCAGATGGGCGATTACGCCAAGGCGCTCGGGGCCAAGCTCCGCGGGATCCGCCAGCAGCAGGGCCTGTCCCTGCACGGGGTCGAGCAGAAGTCCGGTGGGCGCTGGAAGGCCGTCGTCGTCGGCTCGTACGAGCGTGGCGACCGTGCCGTCACCGTGCAGAAGCTGGCCGAGCTGGCCGACTTCTACGGCGTGCCGGTGGTCGAGCTGCTGCCCGAGGGCCGGGTCCCCTCCGGCGCGGAGCCCGCCACCAAGATCGTGATCAACCTCGAGCGCCTGCAGCAGCTGCCGGCCGAAAAGGTGGGCCCGCTGGCCCGCTACGCGGCGACGATCCAGAGCCAGCGCGGCGACTACAACGGCAAGGTGCTCTCGATCCGCACCGAGGACCTGCGGTCCCTGGCGATCATCTACGACATGACCCCCGGCGAGCTGACCGAGCAGCTCATCGACTGGGGCGTGCTGCCGCCGGAGGCGCGGCCCTCCAAGGAGGACTGATCGCCCGATGTGCTGCACCGACGAGGTGAGCGTTCCCCGGTGGGGCACCGGAGACGCTCACTGACTCGTCGGGGGGCTTGCAGTACGTCAGAGCACGGCGCGGAGGCGGTCGGCGATCGTGCCGATCCGGCCCAGCACGCCGTTGACGAACCGCGGCGAATCGTCCGTGGACAGTTCCTTCGCCAGGCCGACGGCCTCGTCGATCGCGACCGGGTCCGGCACGTCCGCGGCCCAGAGCAGCTCGTAGACCCCGACCCGCAGCACCGCGAGGTCGACCTTCGGCATCCGCTCCACCGTCCAGCCCTGCGCGTGCTCGGCCAGCAGCTCGTCGATCTGCGCGCGGCGCCCGGTGACGCCCTCGACCAGGGTGATCGTGTAGTCCGCGATCGGGTCGACCTCAGTCGCGCCGACGCGGTCGGCCAGCAGCGTCACCGCGTCGGTGTCCCGCTGCGAGGCCTCGTACAGCATCTCCACCGCACGACGGCGCGCCTGCCGCCGGCTGATCGCGCCGCCGCGGTTGGGGTGGGGCTTCGACGTCGGCATCAGTTGGAGACGCGGCCCAGGTAACGGCCGTCACGGGTGTCGACCTTGATCTTCTCGCCGGTGGACAGGAACAGCGGGACCTGGATCTCCGCGCCGGTCTCCAGCGTCGCCGGCTTGGTGCCGCCGGTGGAGCGGTCGCCCTGCAGGCCGGGGTCGGTGTGCTGGACGACGATCTCGACCGACGTCGGGAGCTCGACGTACAGCGGCTCGTTCTCGTGCACCGCGACCTGGACCTCGGTGTTCTCCAGCATGTAGTTGGCGTTGTCGCCGACGACCTCGGCCGGGACCGTGATCTGGTCGTAGGTGTCGCCGTCCATGAACACGAAGTCCTGGCCGTCCTTGTACAGGTAGGTCATGTTCCGGCGGTCCACCGTGGCCGTCTCGACCTTCGTGCCCGCGTTGAACGTCTTGTCGACCACCTTGCCGGTGAGCACGTGCTTGAGCGTCGTGCGCACGAAGGCACCGCCCTTGCCGGGCTTGACGTGCTGGAACGCGGTGACGGTCCACAGCTGGCCCTCGAGGTTGAGGACGAGCCCGTTCTTCAGGTCGTTGGTCGTGGCCACGAGCTTGCAGTCTCCTGTGTCGAATCTTCGGGGTTCGGGGCCGCCGTCAGACGACCACGAGGTTCTTGGTGCTCAGGGTGAGGAGTTCGGGCTCCCCAGCCCGCACGACGAGCGTGTCCTCGATGCGCACGCCACCGCGCCCCGCGAGGTAGACGCCGGGCTCGACGGTGACCGCCATACCGGCGGACAGTGTACCGACGCCCGTCGCGGCGAAGCTGGGCGCCTCGTGGATCTGCAGGCCGACGCCGTGGCCGAGACCATGGGCGAAGTGCTCGCCGTGGCCCGCGTCCGCGATCACCTTCCGCGCCGCGGCGTCCACATCGGACACCTCGGCGCCCGGCACGACGGCGTCGACCCCGGCCGCCTGGGCGGCGTGCACGAGGTCGTACACCTCGCGCTGCCAGTCCGCGGGTTCGCCGAGGACGAAGGTGCGGGTCATGTCGGAGTGGTAACCGTCGACGGTCGCGCCGAAGTCCATCTTGACGAAGTCGCCGCGCTTCAGCTGGGCGTGCGTCGGCTGGTGGTGCGGGATGGCCGAGTGCGCACCGGCAGCGATGATGGAGGCGAAGCTGGGCTCGGCCGAACCGTGCTCCAGCATCCGGTTCTCCAGGTCACGGGCGATTTCCAGCTCGGTCCGGCCGGATCGCAGGCCCCCGGCGGCGAGCAGGTCGTCCAGCGCCCGGTCGGCGGCGGCGCACGCCTGGCGCAGCGCCTCGACCTCGGCTTCGTCCTTCACCAGCCGCAGCCGCTCGACCAGCCCCGGGGTCCGCTCCAGCTCCACCTGCGTCCGGAGCGCCTCGTACTCCTCGACGCTGACGTGCTGGCTCTCGAAGCCGACCCGCCCGTAGGTCTTGGTGTCCTTCGCGGCTTTCGCGACGAGGGCGGCGGCGCTGGCCCGGTCGACGACCTTGTCCAGGTCAGGCACCTCGGTGGCCGACTGCGTCGTGTAGCGGCCGTCGGTGCAGAAGAGCGTCTTCCCGTCGCCCTCGGCGTGCAGCAGCACGGCGGCGTTCGAGCCGGTGAACCCGGTGAGGTAGCGGATGTTGAGCAGATCGGTGACCAGCAGCGCGTCGACACCGGCTTCGGTCAGCAGCCCGCGCAGCGCCGCCCGGCGTCGTCCATGGGTTTCAGGCACTTCCCCAGCCTAGTGCGCACCGGACCGGACGTTCGTCGCGTTCCGTCGGTGGTGAAGCGACTCGCCAGTAGGCCGCCTACACTCCGCAGGATGAGCGCTTGGGTGATCCGCGGCCTCGGGATGGCGGTGCTGCACGGCGTGGCGCTGACGCTGCTGGCCAAGTACGCCGTCTACCACCCGACGGACCAGACGCTGGTGGTGTCGGTGGCCTTGGCGGTCCTGGTCGGCGCGGCGGCGCTGTGGAGTGCCCTGGACGCGTGGCGAGACCTCCCCGACCGCGGCCGCGCGTGGTTCATCGCGGCGCTGGTGACGGGGGTCGTGTCGGGGATCCTGTACGTGGTCGGGCGGGCTGTGTTCGTCGACCAGACGGGCGTGGCCGAGCTGAGCGGGGCCCTGACCGGCGGTGCGGCGTTCTCGGCGCTGCTGGTGCTGATTCCCGCCGGGCTCGGGTTGTTCGTGGGCGGGCGGATCGGAAGGTCCCAGCCGGCGGACGAGGAGGAGGCGGAAGCGCGCGAAGTGCCTTCGCCGCGCCCGCGCCGCCGATCCGGCGACGAACTGTCGCCGCGGCCGAGCCGCCGAGGTCAGGGGTCTGACGAGGAGCCCTCGCCCCGACCGCGCCGCCGTGGTCAGGTGTCCGACGAGGCACTCGCGCCGCCGTCGTCCCGCCGGGACGGGCCGTCCGACCAGGAACTCGCGCCGCGGCCGTCGCGCCGGATCCGGCCGCGCAGCCAGGAACCCCGCGCGTAGCTCACTCGGCGTGCCGGTTTCCGCTCGGTCCGGCACTCACCTCACCGGTCGACCGCGCCGCTGGCAGCGGCTGTCCCCGCCGCCGGGGACAGCGTCAGAGCCCGCTCGACGCCTTCCGCGCCGGCCGAGCGTCTGCCGGCGATCTCCCTCGGCGCCGGAGCCTGCTCCCCGGCGTCAGCCGACCAGCGAGGTGGCCTGCGGGGAGCCGTCCCACTGGGCGTCCGTCACCGGGTGCGCCGCCGAGCCGTTGCCCGCGATGATCCCCGCGTCCGGGACCCGCCACAGCCGGCGGTCGTCGAGGACCAGCGCGAACCCTCGGCCCGGCGCCTGGACCGCCTCCGCGCCCGAGCGCAGCCGCGTCGCCACCGGGAGCGCCGCCACCTCGGGCGGTTCCTTCTCCAGCAGCTCGCCGGCCAGGGCCGCGGCGACCCCGCGCCGGTCGACCCGGACCCGCTGCCCGGCGCGGACCAGGTCCATCGTCCGGTCCGGGGACGGCATCGTCACGCCGTCGAACGTCGCGGCCACCCGGCCCGCGTTCGCGCAGGCCTGGCTGCCGAGCAGGTCGAGCCCGAAGTGGCGCAGGCCGGTCGGCGCGCCGGCACCGCCGATCGTGGTGGCGCGCACGACGTCGAACGGCACCCGGTCGCACGGGGCGGCCGACGACAGCGGCGCGTGCCCGTCCGCGCGGCGCACCAGCCCCGGCCCCTCCTTCCACGGGCCTGGGACGACCACCGGCCGGTACGGGTTCTCGGTGAAGTCCGCGGTCCAGAACGTCAGCGTCGTCCCGGTGTCGGTCTCGTGCGCGATGACGAACGCGTCGAGCGCGCCCACCCACATCAGGTCGGCGCTGAACCCCTCGACCACCGACCGGCCGCGCGGCGCGGAGGTCGTGGGCACCGGCACGAACCCGCCGACGTCGAGGGCCTGCACCCCGGACCCGAACGCGGGATCGTGCGACCGGAGCACGAACTGCCCGGCGCCGTTCCGCGCCGCCGCGCGGCCGGTGGTGTCGGTGAACATCAGGTAGAACCAGCCGTCGAGGTAAACGGCCGAGGGCTGGCCGGCGCCGTAGACGTTGTCGCGGTGCACGTCGTGCGACGGCCCGAGGATCGGCTTCCCGCCGGCCGCGCGGGTCCAGTGCACGCCGTCGGGGCTGGTCGCGAGCCCGACGGCGTTGCCGAGCGCGTGGTCACCGGCCGCGCCGGTGTAGTACAGGTAGTAGGTCGTGCCGACGCGCAGCACCGACGGGTCGCAGGTGTGCATGCCGTCGAACTGCCCGGGCGCGCCGGAGAAGACGGCGGCCGGGATCCCGCCGTCCGGCCCGGCGAACGGCCCGTCGATCGACTGGGCCTGGGCGTAGAGGATGTCGTCGCCGGCGGGTCCGGCGCCGCCGTACTGGCTGCACCACCACATCCGGGTCTGCCCGCGGTCGAACATGACCGAAGGCCCGTAGTCGTAGACGGCGTCCGCCCCACCGGCGGCGATCACGCCACCACTCTCCCGGGGGTCACCCGAAGCGAGCTTGACATCGACCGGCCGGGGTGGAGCGCCGGTCTTCCCGCCGGCGATGGCCGGCTTGTCCCCCGCCGCCTGAGGTTGGGCGTAACCCTCGGTGCACCCCGCGACGAGCAGCCCGGCCAGCACACTGGCGAGCAAGGCACGAGCGGGTCGCCGACCCCCACGACGAAACGGGCGCACGGCATCGGAGTGTAGCGAGACGCACCCTGACCGAGTGACGGCACGCCTGGTCGACGGTCCCTCGATCGCGAGCAAGATCGCGGGCGCGGCAAGGGTTTTCCGAGAGTGCGCCGGTCAGACCCGGTGACGACCCGCTCCGGCGGCGGCCGGGTTTCGCCCGGCCGTCCCGGCGCTGGTCGACGGGCCTGGCGCCCCGGCAAAGGTCGGCGAGGCCACCGACCTGCGGCCGCCGAAGACATCCGCCCAGGCCCCCCATTTGCCGAGGGCCGCCGCCAGGGGCGCGATCGCGAAGCTCCCGTCAGACCCCCGCCGGCCGGAGGCAGCTCTCTCGCGAAGCTCGGGTCAGTCCGCGGCCTGCGGGCCTTCGAGCGCGACCAGCTCGACCTCGAAACCGGCCTCGTTCTCCAGGTAAGCCGCGTAGTGCGCTTCCCCGCCCGCGTACGGGTAGCGGTCGGCGAACAGCGGGCGCCAGCCGTGGTCCGCCGCCCGCTCGGCCAGGTCGTCGACCTGGGCTCGCGTTCCGACGTGCAGCGCCAGGTGGTTCAGGCCCGGCCGCGTGCGCTCGTGCTCCGGGGCGCTCATCGCCGGCGATGCCTCCACCACGACGTACGTCCCGCCGAGCCGCCAGCTGACGCCCGCCGGCCAGCGCTGGAACTCCGTCCACCCCAGCTCGCCGAGCAGCCAGCCCCAGCTCCGCTCGGCCTCGGCGAGGTCCGGCACCCACAGCTCGACGTGGTGCGGCCGCCCGGCCACCGGTGCCAGGGACACCAGCACGCGGTGCAGGTCGCCGTAGTGGATGCCGCTGCCGACGTCGAGGAAGCCCAGCCGGGCCGCCACCCTGCGGCTCGCCGCGTTGTTCTCGTGCACCAGCGCCCAGACCGCCGGGAGCCCGAGCGCGTGGAGGCCGTGATCCAGCACCGCCTGGGCCGCTTCGGTCGCCAGGCCCTGCCCCGCGTACGCGCTCGCGACGTAGTAGCCCAGCTCGGCCACCCCGCCGGGCAGTTCCGACGACGGGCGCAGGTGCGCGACGCCGATCACCTCGCCGTCGCGCTCGATCACCCAGTGCCCCTGGCCGGCCGGGCCGCGGTAGGCCAGCCGGCGGTCGACCATCGCGCTCGCCGCCGCCGGGTCGGAGAAGTCCGCGGCGAAGAACCGGCTCATCTCCGGGTCGGAGAACACCTTCACGACGGCTTCGCGGTCCGCCTCGACCAGCTGACGCAGCCGCAGCCGCGCCGTGGTCAGCGTCGGCAGCGTCATCCCGGGTGCGCGGCGAGCCACCGCAGGGCGAGCGGGTAGCCGTCGACCCCGAGACCGGCGATCACCGCGGTCGCGATGTCCGACAGCACGCTGTGGTGCCGGAACGCCTCCCGCTTGTGCACGTTCGAGATGTGCAGCTCGATCAGCGGCGCGGACAGCTGCGCGGCGGCGTCGCGCACCGCGATCGAGTAGTGCGTCCACGCGCCGGCGTTGAGCACCACCGGGTTCCCGCCGTCGGCGGCTTCGTGCAGCCAGCCGACCATTTCGCCTTCGTGGTCGGTCTGCCGGACCTCGACCTCGATCCCCAGCTCCGCGCCCGTCTTGACGCACAGCGCCGCGAGGTCGTCGTGGGTGGTCGAGCCGTAGACCGACGGCTCGCGCTTGCCGAGCCGCCCGAGATTGGGACCGTTGAACACGAACGCCTTCACAGCAGCACGCTCCCGCCGCTCTTCTGCGCGTCCGCCGCGATCGCCGAATAGGCGGCCGCGAGGAGCGACGGGTCCGGCCCTTCCAGCCGGCCGGGCTTGGCCAGGCCGTCGAGGACGACGAACCGCAGCACACCGGACCGGGTCTTCTTGTCGCCCTTCATGGTTTCCAACAGCTGGGGCAGCGCGTCGGCGTCGTAGGTCGTCGGCAGGCCGAGCAGCTTCAGCACGGCGGCGTGGCGCTCGGCGGTGGCGTCGTCGAGCCGCCCGGCCAGCCGCGCCAGCTCGGCGGCGAACACCAGGCCGACGCTCACCGCGGCGCCGTGGCGCCACCGGTACCGCTCGCGGCGCTCGATGGCGTGGCCGAGGGTGTGGCCGTAGTTGAGGATCTCGCGCAGATCGGACTCGCGCAGGTCGGCGGCCACGACGTCGGCCTTGACCTGGATCGACCGGCGGACCAGCTCGGCCAGCACGTCGCCGCTCGCGTCGAGCGCCCCGGCCGGGTCGGCCTCGATCAGCTCGAGGATCCGCGGATCGGCGATGAAGCCCGTCTTCACGACCTCGGCCATCCCGGCGACGAGCTCGTTCGGCGGCAGCGTCTCGAGCGTCGCGAGGTCGACGAACACCGCGCTCGGCTCGTGGAACACCCCGACGAGGTTCTTGCCCGCCTCGGTGTTGATGCCGGTCTTGCCGCCGACCGCGGCGTCGACCATGCCGAGCAGCGTCGTCGGCACGTTGACCAGCCGGACCCCGCGCATCCACGTGCCCGCGACGAACCCGGCGAGGTCGGTGACGGCGCCGCCGCCGAGGCCGACCACGACCCCGCGGCGGTCCAGCCCGATCCGGCCGAGCACCTCCCAGCAGAAGCTCGCGACGGTGAGCGCCTTGCCGTCCTCGGCGTCGGGGATCTCGACGCGGTGCGCGTCGAGCCCGGCCGCGATCAGCTCCTCGCGGATGGCCTCGGCCGTGGTGGTCAGCGTGGGCGGGTGGATCAGCGCGATCTTCGACGCGTCGGTCAGCTGCGCGGTGAGGTCGCCGAGCAGGCCGCGGCCGACCACGACGTCGTAGGGACGGGCGGTGGCGACGGGGATGCGCACCGGATCGGACACGGGGTGACTCACTCCTTGGCTTCGGCGGGGACGGCGAGCTGGGCCGCCAGGCCCGCGACGATCTCGGCGGGCGTCCGGTCGTCGGTGGCGACCTCGACGGTGGCGACCTCGCGGTAGACGGGCACCCGCTCGTCGAGCAGTTTCTTGAACGTGGCGCGGGGGTTCACCCCGGCCAGCAGCGGCCGCGCGGACGACAGGCCGGTGCGCTGCACGCCGGCGGCGAGGCCGACGTTGAGGAACACGACGGTGTGCCCGGCCAGCCGCGCGCGGGTGCCCGGGGTGAGCGGGGCGCCGCCGCCGAGGGAGAGCACGCCGTCGTGCTCCGCCAGCGCCGTGGCGACCGCTTCTTCTTCCAGCGCGCGGAAAGCGGGTTCGCCGTCTTCCGCGAAGATGTCGGAGATGCTGCGCCCGGTGCGCGCCACGATGTCGTCGTCGCTGTCGCGGAACACGACGCCGAGCGCGGCCGCCAGCAGCGGGCCGACCGTGCTCTTGCCCGAGCCGGGCGGGCCGACGATCACCGCGCGAGGGCTCACCAGCGCTCCTCGAGGGCCTTGAGGTACCCCTCGGCGTTGCGCTTGCTCTCGGCGAGGGAGTCGCCGCCGAACTTCTCGAGCGCGGCGTCGGCGAGGACGAGCGCCACGACCGACTCCAGCACGACCCCGGCACGCGGCACCGCGCAGACGTCGGACCGCTGGTGGATGGCGACGGCGGGCTCGCCGGTCTTGACGTCCACAGTGGACAGTGCTTTCGGGACGGTCGAGATCGGCTTCATCGCGACGCGCACCCGGAGTGGCTCGCCGTTGGTGATGCCGCCTTCGAGGCCGCCCGCGCGGTTGGACCGGCGGGTGACGCCGACCGGGCCGGTGCCGCGGTCGATCTCGTCGTGCGCCTGGCTCCCCCACCGGCGGGCGGTGGTGAAGCCGTCGCCGACCTCGACGCCCTTCATGGCCTGGACGCCCATCAGCGCGCCGGCGAGCCGGGCGTCGAGCCGGCGGTCCCAGTGGACGTGGGAGCCGAGGCCCGGCGGGAGGCCGTAGGCGAGGACCTCGATCACGCCGCCGACGGTGTCGCCCGCCTTCCGCACGGCGTCGACCTCGGCGACCATCGCGTCGGTGCCCTCCTGGCTGAAGGCGCGCACCGGGCTCTCGTCGATGGCGGCCAGGTCGGCGGCGACCGGCAGCGGGCCTTCGGGGGCGTCGGCCCCGCCGATCGAGACGACATGGCTGAGGATCTCGACGCCGAGCAGTTGCTTCAGGAAGTTCCGCGCGACGGTGCCGAGCGCGGTCCGCGACGCCGTCTCCCGCGCACTGGCCCGCTCCAGGACGGGGCGCGCCTCGTCGAAGCCGTACTTCTGCATGCCGGGCAGGTCGGCGTGGCCGGGGCGGGGCCGGGTGAGCGGCTCGTTGCGGGCCAGGCCTTCGAGGATCTGCGGGTCGACCGGATCGGCCGCCATGACCTGCTCCCACTTGGGCCACTCGGCGTTCTCGATCTGGATCGCGACCGGGCCGCCCTGGGTGAGGCCGTGGCGCACGCCGCCGAGGAAGTCGATGTGGTCGGTCTCGAAGCCCATCCGCGGGCTGCGCCCGAAGCCCAGGCGGCGGCGGGCAAGCTGCTCGGTGACGTCGGCGGTGGTGACGCCGACGCCGGCGGGCATGCCTTCGAGCACGGCGGCCAGCGCGGGTCCGTGCGATTCACCTGCGGTGATCCAGCGCAACATGGGCTCAATCCTGTCACGGGGGCCGGGCGGGCCCGAAGAGTGTTCCGGTCATGGCGCACCCGGGAAGAGGGCGCACAGCCAGGTGGCGGTGAGCAGGGCCGGACCGTGGGGCACCCGGCCCGCTCTCCGCAGGAGCGCGACGGCCAGGCTGAGGAGCGCCGCCAGCACGGCCGCGACGGCGAGGGCGGGCCAGCCGGCCGCGCCCAGCACGGCGCCGAGGCTGCCGGACAGCTTCACGTCGCCGGCGCCGAGGCTGGGTGGCGCGGCTCTCCGGACCGCCGCGTGGGCGCCGCCGAACAGCAGGGCACCGGCGGCGGCGCGCACGGCGAGCGACGGACCACCACCGCCCAGCGCGGCCGCTCCCACGGCGGCGCCGAAGAGCGGGTACGCGGGCAGGGTGAGCACGTCCGGCAACCGGAGGTGGCGCAGGTCGGCCAGGACGAGCGGGACGGCGACGACGGTCAGCACCAGCGGGACGGGCAGCCACCAGATGGGCCAGCCGCCCGCCAGCCAGCGCGCGGTGACGGCCGCGGCACCGAAGGCGGACAGAGCGGCGGCTGCCGGCACCGGGACGGGAGCCGCGACGCGGCGGAGCAGGCGCGCCGCGGGTGGCGCGGTGACCGCTCCGGCGGCCGCCACGGTGATGAGGAGCAAGATCGGCGGGGGCATGGGTCCAGGGTGCTGCGGACGGGCTGAGCTGGGCAAATGCCGGGCGTAGCGAACGGTCCGTTCGCTGCGTTCCGGGCCGGGTTTCACTCCTGTGGGCGACACGCGAGACACGAGACCTCGCCCCGGTCGAACAGGTCGACTCGCGCACTTGGAAGGTCGGCTCGCGTGATCGGGGTGTCGGCTCGCGTGTCGGGAGAGTCGACACGTGACTGGAGAGTCGGCTCGCGTGACTGGAGAGTCGGCTCGCGTGACGGGGAGGTCGACACGCGTGATTGGGGGGTCGACACGGGCGGAGCGGCGGGAGACCAGGTGGCTCGTCCGGGGCCCCCTGCGCCCCGGACGAGCCACCACCCCTTCACAAAGTCAGCCTGAGCAGCGCCTTCCCGCTCCCCCCGCGCACCTCCAGCGCCGCCAGATCGGTCCGCTTCAACGCCGTGCCGATCACGATGCGGGCCGTGTTGTCCGGGACCGCCTTCCACGTCGCCAGCTGGGTCTCGGCCCCGGAACGCGAGATCGCCACCAGGACGTACTCGCCGCTGCTGCGCTCGCCCGTGTAGCTGCACGACATGTCCACCTGCGTGCCCCACTCGAACGCGTCCAGGCGGGCGTCCGCGCGGACCGGGAACTGGCCCAGCGCCGTCATCGCGATCGACGGCGGCGGGGCCGCCGGAGGCCACGACGCCACCACCGCCAGCGCCACGCACGCCGACACCGCCAGCGCGGCCGACACCGACGTCACCGCGGTGCGGATCCGGCGGCCGCGCCGGACACGGCGAAGCACCGTCGGCAGCAGGTCCGGTGGGGGCGGCCCCGCGTCCGGCAGGACGGCCGGGGCGTCGACCCGGGCCAGCAGCCCCGGCAGCCCCGCCAGCTCGCGCACCGACGCCGCGCACCGGTCGCAGGTCCGCAGGTGCTGCTCGAAGCGCTGCCGGTCCTCGGGGGCAAGCGCCCCGAGCACGTACGCCGCGTCGAACGTCGCGAACGGGTCCTCGCTCACTGGGTCACCCCCCTCTCCTCGAGCACCAGGCGCAGGGCGCGCAACGCGTAGTGCGTCCGGGACTTGACCGTCCCTTCGGCCACGCCCAGCCGCATCGCCGCGTCCGCCACGGAATAGCCCTGGAAGTAACACAGCACCAGCACCTCGCGGTGCCGCTCGGACAGCTCGGCGAGCGCCTCGGCGACCAGCCAGCCCTGCACCGCGCGGTCGGTGCCGTCGCCGACGGCCCGCTCCGGCGGCCGGTCGGTCACCACCTCCGAGCGGGCCGACGCCGAGCGCCAGCCGTCGATCGCGATGCGCCGCGCGACCGTGAACAGCCACGCCCGCGCCGAGCCCTGCGACTGGTCCAGCACCGCCGTGGACCGCCAGGCGCGCAGCAGCGTCTCCTGGACGACGTCCTCGGCCCGGATCCGGTCGCCGGAGGTCAGGTGGAGCGCGTACGACCACAGCGCGGCCGCGTGCTCCTCGTGCAGCGCGCGCATCAGCGCGTCTTCGGCGACTTCCCCCACGGAATTCAGGCCGAGGCTCGACGCCGGTCCTTCACGAACATCAGGGCCAGGCCGCCGACGATGCAGACCGCCTCGGTGATGACGCCCCAGTACTCCGGCTGGCTGTTGAACTGGTCGTGGTTCCCGGCGAACCCGACGGTCGCGGCGAGCACGTACGCGCCCAGCGTCAGCACCCCGAAGCCGACCGCGCCCAGCGCGGGCAGCCAGTGCCGCCAGGCCAGGACCGCGATCGCGATGACCAGGCCGCCGATCGCGTCGAGCAGGAACAACGGCCCGACGATGCCCGGGTAGTCCTCGGTCCACAGGAAGTAGTGCACGCCCGCCGAGCCGAGCAGCGCGGCCGCCACGACGATGCGTAGAACCCAACTCACCATGATCGATCCTCCACTCCACACCCACTCGGGTACATACACGGAACAAGGGCCGATCCGGTTCACCGCACATTGAACCGATGCGGTGTCGATCTCGTTTAGTGGGGCATGACTGCCGAAACCCACTCCCGCCGCACCGTCCTCACCACGGGTGCCGCCGTCGCAGGTGCCGCCGTGGGCGCCGTCGCGCTCTCGGCCTGCGGATCCTCGGACGACGCCAAGTCGGGCACCGCGCAGGCGCCGATCGCCGCCGGCACGCCGCTGGTCGCGCTCGCCGACGTCCCGGTCGGGGAGGCGAAGGCCGCCAAGGCCCCGGACGGCTCCGACGTGATCGTCACCCGGACGTCCGAGTCGGCCGCCTCCGCCTTCAGCGCGATCTGCACGCACCAGGGCTGCACGGTCACCCCGAAGGGCGCCGACCTGGTCTGCCCGTGCCACGGCTCGGTCTTCAACGCGCTCACCGGGGAGGTCAAGCAGGGCCCGGCGAACAAGCCGCTGCCGTCGGTGCCGGTCAAGGTCGAAAACGGGAAGGTCGTCACCGGCTGACGGGCCGGTCGGCATGAAGGGCCCTTGCGGACGACTGTCCACAAGGGCCCTTCGTGTGACGGATCCCGCTCAGGCGTCCCAGCCGAACAGCCGGTCGCCCGCGGCGACGTCGCGCTCGGCGTCCAACCCGGACAGCACGTCCGCCGAGGCGTCCAGCGCGACGACCGGGACGATCGCCGAGTAGCCCGCCGCGGTCACCGCCTCCGGGTCCCAGCTGACGATCGGCTGGCCGGCCCGCACCTGCTCGCCCTTGACGACGTGCAGCGTGAAGCCCTCGCCCTTCTCCTTGACCGTGTCGATCCCGAGGTGCACCAGCACGGCCTTGCCGTCGTCGGTCGCGACGACGTAGGCGTGCGGGTGCAGCGTCGCGACCGTGCCGTCGACCGGCGCGACCGCGTCCGACCGCCCGCCCGAGGGCTGCACCGCGATGCCCGGACCCACCATGGCCTGCGCGAACACCGGGTCCGGGACCTCGGTGATCGGCACCACGCGCCCGGCCACCGGGCTGAGGATCTCCAAGCTCACAGCAGGTCCTCGATGTCGCTGGCGATCGTGTCCGCCTCCGGTCCGACGATCACCTGCAGGGCCGACGACCCCATCTTGACCACGCCCATCGCGCCGGCCTTCTTCAGCGCCGCCTCGTCGACGAGGCTCATGTCCTCGACCTCGCAGCGCAGCCGCGTGATGCAGCCCTCGATCTCGGTGAGATTCTCCGCGCCGCCGAGTGCCGCGAGGATCTTTTCGGGCCTGTCATCCGCCATCGCGGTCTCCTTGATCACTGTTTGTTCCCAACCTGACGCGAACCGCGTGTCCACCTGTACTACGCCGTTCGTCGGCATGCACCCCGCCGCGGGCCACGAACGGATAACGGTGGTTGACACCCGTCCGCACGGCGGAGCATCCTGCCCCATCAGATCATTGGTCTAGACCGGAACGTACCAATGTTCCGGGCCGGACGCGAGCACCGGTTCCCGGTGACGCGAGAACGAGGAGGGTGACGCCGATGAGCGCGGCCGCGCACGTCCCGCCACCCGACCGGGTCGTCAACGGGCCCACGCCCAAGCACGCCCAGCTGCGGGAGATCCTCCGCCGCACGGTGGAACGGGAACTCCCGCCGGGTGCGCCGATCCCGTCGGAACGCGAGCTGGCCCAGCGCTACGGCGTGTCGCGGCTCACGGTCAGATCGGCGATCGGCAAGCTGGTCGAGGAAGGCCTGCTCGCCCGGGTCCGCGGCAAGGGAACGTTCACCGCGGCCCGGCGGATGGAGCTGCAGCTCTACCTGATGTCGTTCACCGACGACATGCGGAGGCGGGGGCTCACCCCGACGACCGAGGTGGTCTCCGCGGCCACCGCGGTCCCCCCACCGCCTCGGCGCACGCCCTCGGCCTGGCCGAGGGCGCCCCCGCACACCACCTCGTGCGGTTGCGCCACGCCGACGGCGTGCCCCTGGCCGTCGAACGCGGCTGGTACCACGCGGGCCGGGCTCCCGGCCTGCTCGAGCTCGACCTGACCCAGTCCATCTACGCGCAGCTGGCCGAGACGTACGACGTGCGTCCCGACCAGGCGTGGCAGACGGTCTGGGCCGAAGGAGCGGACCGCGAGACGGCCCGGCTGCTGGGCATGCGCGCCGGCAGTCCCCTGCTCGTGTTCCGCCGGGTCTCCAGCGCCAACGGCGACCCGATCGAAGACATCACGTCCTGGTACCGGGGAGATCACTACCAGGTGACCATGCAGTTGGACCGGAACACCCCGGAACCCGGTCAACCACCCCACTATGGAGGATCCAGATGAGTTCGACCACCGCGGAGGGGGCGAAGAAGAGCGGCGGAGGCCTCGCCGGTCTTCAGCGCTTCGGCCGTAGCCTCATGCTTCCCATCGCCACGCTTCCCGCGGCTGGCCTGCTGAGCCGGTTGGGCCAGCCGGACGTCCTCGGCGCGGACGGCCTGGGCTGGGACAAGGTCGCCGACGTGATCGGTGCAGCAGGCGGTGGCCTGTTCGACTGGCTCCCGCTGCTGTTCGCCATTGGTATCGCGGTCGGCTTCGCCCGCAAGGGCGACGGTTCCACGGCGGTCGCCGCGGCCGTCGGCTGGGTCGTGTTCAACAAGGTCATCCAGGCCATCGCGCCGATCAAGAGCCAGGAAGGCTACAAGCCCGGCTGGGACCTGGCCCCGATCCACTGGCCCTACAGCGTCCTGACCGGCATCGTGTCCGGCATCGTCGCGGCGTTGCTGTGGCAGCGCTTCTACCGGATCAAGCTGCCCGCCTGGCTGGCGTTCTTCGGCGGACGCCGGTTCGTGCCGATCATCACCGCGTTCACGATGATCATCCTGGGTGTCGTCTTCGGCATCGTCTTCAAGTGGGTCGACGCGGGCATCCACAACATCGGCGAAGTCGTCGTCGGCTCCCCGGTGGTCGGTGGCGGTATCTACGGCCTGCTGAACCGCCTGCTCATCCCGGTCGGTCTGCACCAGCTGCTGAACGTGCCGGTATGGTTCATCTTCGACGGCGGCGACCTGCCCAACTTCTTCAACCACGTCCAGGGCGCGGGCACCTTCATGACCGGGTTCTTCCCCGTGTTCATGTTCGCCCTGCCCGCCGCCGCGCTGGCGATCTGGCAGACCGCCCGCCCGTCGCAGAAGAAGGTCGTCGGCGGTGTGATGATCGCGGCCGCGCTGACCTCGTTCATCACCGGCGTCACCGAGCCGATCGAGTTCTCGTTCATGTTCGTGGCGTGGCCGTTGTACATCTTCCACGCGGTCATGACCGGTCTCACACTGGCACTGGTGAATGCGCTGGGCATCAAGCTCGGCTTCTCGTTCTCCGGCGGCGCGATCGACTTCGCGCTCAACTCGAGCCTGGACACCGCGCACAAGGCGTGGCTGCTCATCCCGATCGGCCTTGTCCTGGCGGTGATCTACTACTTCGTGTTCCGGATCGTCATCACGAAGTGGAACCTGCGCACCCCGGGCCGTGAGGACGACTCGATCGACGCAGACCTCGAGCGGACATCCGCGAAGTAACATCCGTACCGACGTAAACCCGTGAGCGAGAGGACGAACATGCCGGAGAAACGCGTCGCCGTGGCCAGCAAGGTGGGGCTGCACGCCCGGCCGGCCGCGCTGGTGGCGAAGGCGGCCGCGGCGCAGCCCGTCGCGGTGCAGATCGCCAAGGCCGGCGGAGACCCGGTGGCCGCCGGCAGTGTGCTCAACCTGATGACGCTCGCCGCCGGGTACGGCGACGAGGTCGTCATCAGCGCCGAGGGCGAGGGCGCCGAGGAGGCCGTGGAAGCGGTCGCCCAGCTGGTCGCCACCGACCTCGACGCCTGAGTCCCGCCCTCGCACCACTGGAGAAGGCCGTGAAGGCCCCTTCCGGCTCTTGGCCGGCAGGGGCCTTCACCGCGTTCACAGCAGGACTGCCTGCGGCGTGCGCAGCCTGGAGCCCTCGAAGAACATGTCGTCCCAGCGATCGCAGATCGCCCGGTAACGCTCGGCGTCGTCGGCGCCGCCGCGGCATTCGAGGAGCGCGGCGATCGCGGCGTCGAGGTGCCTGCCCGATCGGCACAACGTGCTCTTCAGGAGTGACTCGTCGGCCCGGCGGATCGCGATGGTCTCCTTGAGCGTCCTGGTCGTCGCCACGCCGTCCGCCACCTCGGCCATGGCTCGCAGGTACTGGGCGTCCGGGCTCCCGCCGCCGTCGAGTTCGTCGATCCGCAGGCAGTACCGGTCCACGGTGTCCCAGTCACCTTGGAACCCCAGCCCCTGGCAGGCCAGTGGCAGCGCGCGCCGGAGGTAGTGCACCGGCGGCAGATGATCTCCGGTGCGGCTTCGCCGAGCAGCCAGCTCTTCCAGCTCTTCGCAGAACCGGATCAGCCGAGAGGCCTGGAGGAACGGCAAACCGTCGTGCACCGTGAAGTACAGCCAGCGTGGATCGTCCGGGGCGCCGGCCCGGGCCAGGTCGAGCAACGCGATGTTTCGTTCCGTCTTCCGCTTGCCGTAGACCACCTCCGGGGTGTACCCGTCGTGCCGGATCTCGACGTCCACCCGGTACAGCTCGATCGGCGTGTCCCGATCACCGGCAACCACCGGATACTCGTGGACCGTCCCGCGATAGCGGATTCCGCTCTCCACCAGGAACACCCGGGGCACCTGGTCGACCCAGGAGCCGCGGTCGACGTCCAGGATGACCGGCGCGAACGCTGCTCCCGGGGGCACCGATGTGACGGCGAGTTCCTGCAAGCGCGCGATCAACCGCTCGGCGGCGTCCGGGGCGAACCATTCGTCCGCGTCGAGGAAGACGATCCACCCCGTGCCGACCACGTCGATTCCGTGGTTCCTGGCGTCGGCGAAGGAGCCGGTCCAGGGCATCGAAAGCAGTTCCACACCCACCTTGCGATATTCCCGGACGAGCTCGATCGTGCCGTCCGCCGACCCGGTGTCGAGGACGACGATGCGATCGAAACCCCGGCCGGCCACGCTATCCAGGCAGCGTGCGATACAACGCTTTTCATCCTTTGCCAGCACGACAACACTGACAGGGGGCACCGGGCTGCTCAACCACTCCTCCTCGGGGAGAGAGGCAGGCGGCGTCAGGACGCCGCCTGCCGTCGCCGCTGTCAGGCGCAGGCTTCCGTGCGGCCGACGAAGACCGTGCCGCCGCAAGCCGCGTGGAAGATCGTCAGGTCGAAGACGTAGCAATGGACGATGCCACCGTTGGGCGAGTAGGTGTACTGGTACGCGAAGTAGTAGTTCGCCGTGCCACACCATTTCGATTGCGACTGGGCGACCGGGTCCGGCGTGGAGCATGCATTGACGGTCGCCGGAGCCGCCGAAGAGACCGGGGAGGCGGAGGCCACGCCACCGAACATCCCCATCACGGCGGCACTTGCGAGTGCCGCCCCGCCGATCACCCTGGCGACCTTGACGCCTCGGCGCGAGCTCCGGCGGTCCTGATCACCTGGGGAAGCCGGGGTCAGGCCGGCCTCGATACCGTCGAGAAAGTCCATGCGCATCGAATCAGACACAAGCATCCTTTCAGATTTCAAAACGCACCGAGGAAACGCCTCGCCGCGCTGATTACTTCACCTTGAACGACCCGTCACATCGCGAAACGATGAAACGCGAGTACAGAAATTGACAAAATAGGCCGTTCATCGCCCACTCCCGCCGCGGCCGGCTAATCGGAACGGGCCACTGGCCTGTCCGCGGCACCCGGCTCGACGTACCAGCCGCGCAACTGCGGCGCGGACCTGATCGCGTTCTCGCACAGCGATTTCCCGGCGAGTGCACCAGACCGTGCATCCGCCGCCACGGAGAAAACCACCAGGCGGATGCGACCGGGCCCGGTGACCACGCGCAGGTGCTGGATACCCAGCTCCGGCGCAGCCAGCGCCCACAGTAGATCGACCACGAGGTTCGAGTCGAGCCGGCGCTGCGGGGCGCCCTCCGTCGCGGCCAGCGCAACGGTGGTCATGTACATGCGGCGCCCCTCGCCTTTCCCGGCCGGCTTACCTCCCGGGCGCCGAAACCGTCGCGTCCCAGTCGAAGCCGTCCAGGTCGATTACCGCAAACCTTCTATTGTTCGGGCAATGAGTTTCGTTCATCCGTCCCCCTATTTCACCGCCGTCGAGCTTGAACAGAGCTTTGCGCACGGACACGGCGTGCGGAAGGGATCAGGGATGGCACGAACTGCCCACGCACCTTCATGCCAGGGCGAGACTTCCCCACACTGATCACGGTTTCGTTGACAACTCCCACACTCGCGGAGGTATGATCACCACGGGCGCAACAGTCCGACTACCGGGGAGGGTAGCTCGATTGATGCTGAAGCCATTCGGGGTCGACAGCACCGCCGAGGCAGTTTACCGGACCATGATCTTCCACCGTGACTGGAATGTCGGCGAGATAGCCGGCGCGTTGGAGCTGCCCGAGTCGGACGTCCGCGCCGCGCTGGACAGGCTGGCCGATCTCGCCCTCGTGCGGCAGTCACTGGAGACTCCCGGGTCATTGCGCCCGGTCGACCCGGAATTCGGGCTGTTGTCGCTGATTCGGGGCCGCCAGGCCGAGCTGCACCGCAGCCAGCAAGAACTCACCGAAAGTCACGCGGCGGTGTCCGACCTGATCGCCACCCTCCAGACCACCGCACCCCGCATGGAAATCGACCAGCTGATCGGCATCGACGAGATCCAGACCCGGATCGAGGTGCTGGCCCACCGGGCAACCGCCGAATGTCTCTCGTTCGTCCCCGCCGGCGCTCAGACGCCCGAGAGCATCGCCGCCGGCAGCCCGTTGAACGACGCCGCGCTCAATCGTGGCGTGACCGTTCGGACGATCTACCTGGACAGCCTTCGCAACGACCCACCGACGTGCAGGTACGCGAACTGGCTCACCAGCCGCGGCGGAGAGGTCCGGACCAGACCGACACTGCCCGCGCGGCTGCTCGTGGTCGACCGGGAAGTCGCACTGCTCCCGCTGGATCCCGAGCACAGCCGGGTCGGCGCCATCGAGCTCACGACGCGCAGCGTGGTCGAGATGCTCACGGCCTTCTTCGAACACCTGTGGCTGAGCGCCATCCCATTCGGCGCGGAACCACCTCGAGACGACGCGGGGGTGACCGGTCAGGAGCGGGAACTACTGGCGCTGCTCTCACAAGGACTGACCGACGAAATGGCCGGCCGCCGGCTCGGCGTTTCGCTGCGCACCGTGCGCCGGATCATGGCCGGCCTCATGGAACGTCTCGGCGCGAAGAGCCGTTTCGAGGCCGGGACGCGCGCGGCCGCACGGGGCTGGCTTGACTGAAGACGGAGGCACGGATCCCGGCTGACCTCAGGGCCGGAGACCGGAGCAGAGGGGCGTTTCGTAGGGTGGACGCATGGACAGCGTGCGCCTGATCGACGAGTGGCCGGTGGACAACGCCGCGACGGCCGTGGTGACGGCGGACGGGAGCGTCGCGGGCAGCCACGGCGACACCGCGAGGAAGTTCCGGCTGGCCTCGGTCACCAAGCCGCTGACCGCCTACGCCGCGCTCATCGCCGTCGAAGAGGGTGTCGTCGAGCTCGACACCCCGGCCGGCCCCGGCGGCTCGACCGTGCGGCACCTGCTCGCCCACACCTCGGGGCTCGCCTTCGACGCGCACAAGGCCATGGCCGAGCCGGGCACGCGGCGGCTCTACTCCAACGCCGGGTTCGAGCAACTGGCCGACGCGCTGGCCGAGCACTCCGGCATCCCGTTCGCGCAGTACCAGGCCGAAGCGCTGTTCGGCCCGCTCGGCATGACGAGCACGGCGCTCGAGGGGTCCCCCGCGTCCGGCGCGGTGTCCACTGTGGACGACCTGGCCGCGTTCGCCGCCGAGCTGCAGTCGCCCAAGCTGCTGGACCCGGCCACCGTCGCGGAGGCGACGAACGTCGTCTTCCCCGGCCTGTCCGGGGTGCTGCCCGGATTCGGGCACCAGAAGCCCAACGACTGGGGCCTCGGCTTCGAAATCCGCGACCACAAGAGCCCGCACTGGACCGGCGCGAACAGCTCGCCGCGCACCTTCGGGCACTTCGGCCAGTCCGGCACGTTCCTCTGGGTCGACCCGGACGCGGGCGCGGCCTGCGTCGCGCTGACCGACCGCGCGTTCGGCCCCTGGGCCGCCGAGGTCTGGCCGCGCTACACCGACGCCGTCCTGGCGGAATTGAGCGCGTGAAGCCGCTCCTCGCCGCGCTGCTGCTCCTGCTCGCCGCCTGCAGCGCGCCCCAGGCCGCACCCGCGCCCCCGGCGCCGTCCCCGGCCGCCGCCGAGGCCCCGCCGGCGCTCGGCACGAACGGCGCCGCCGTGCCGGCGCTGCGCTGGACGCCCTGCCACGGCAAGTTCCAGTGCGCGGCCGCGTCCGTGCCGCTGAGCTACCGCGAGCCGAAGGGCACCGCGATCACGCTCTCGGTGATCCGGCTGCCGGCGGGCGACCCGGGCCGGCGGCTCGGCTCGCTGTTCTTCAACTTCGGCGGCCCGGGCACCGACGGCGTCGGCGAGCTGACGCGGTTCGCCGACCGCTACCCCGACGAGCTGCGGGCCCGGTTCGACCTGGTGAGCTTCGACCCGCGCGGGATCGGCGGGTCCGCCCCGGTCAGCTGCCCCGGCGCGGACCACGCGCCCGCCCCGGGTTCGCCGCTGCGGCAGCCGGACGCGTTCTTCGCGGCGAGCGCGGCGCCGGGCAAGGCGTGCGCGGCCGGCTCGGGTGCACTGCTGAGCCACCTGTCGACGGCGAACGTGGCCCGGGACCTGGAGCTGCTGCGCCAGGCCGTCGGCGACGCCACACTGAACTTCTACGGCTACTCCTACGGCACGTACCTGGGGGGCACGTACGCGAACCTGTTCCCGGACAAGGTCCGCGCGATGACCCTCGACGGCACGCTCGACCTGGTCGCGAACGCCACCGGGAAACCGGGGCAGGAGAAGGAGCCGGTCGACGTCCGCGCCGACGTCGCCGGAGCGCAGCAACAGGAGCTCGACCAGTTCTTCGCGGTGTGTGCCGCGGCCGGGCCGAAGTGCGCGTTCTCCGGCGGTGACCCGAAGGCGAAGTTCGCCGGGGTCTTCGCGCGGGCGTCGCGTGGCACGGGCGTGGGCTCCCTGATGAAGACCGTCGACAGCGCGCTGTACCAGTCCGGCCGGTGGAAACGGCTCGCGCAGACGCTCGCGGCGATGCCGTCCGATTCCGGTGCCGCTTCGCCGGTACTCGACCCGTACGTGCCGACGCACTCCCCCGCGTTCCTGGCCGTCCAGTGCGTCGACAGCGACAACCCGGCGTCGCCCGCGGACTATGCGGCGCTAGCCGCTCGGGAAAGCGCGCGTCAGCCGTACTTCGGGCTGGGCTCGGTGTTCTCGATGGCCCAGTGCGTCGGCTGGCCCGCGCACGACGACGACCGGTACACGGGCCCGTGGAACCGAGCGCGCAAGAACCCGATCCTGGTGCTGAACAACCGGTTCGATCCCGCGACGCCGCTGCACAACGCCCAGGCGACGGCGGCCGAACTGGGCGACGGCCGGGTGCTGGTCGTCGACGGGTACGGCCACACGTCGCTGGACGCGCCGAGCGCGTGCGCCTCGGCGGCCGTCGTGCGGTACACCACGGACCTGGCGGCGCCGGCCGAGGGCACCACCTGCGCGCCGGACGCGGTCCCGTTCTCGTGAGTGAGAAACCGTGTTCTAACCCTGTTTCTCACTCACGACCAGCGAGAACCTGTCGTTCAGTCGAACGGACGACGGCGGCAGGGTCCAAAGACCCTGCCCGGCGTGCCCCGCGGGTGGTCTCATGGTTCTCGTGCGGGCCCGCCGCCGGGCCGGTGCGGGGACCTCGGGCCCCGGCGGGCCGCACGCCTTACTCGGTCATGACGCGGATCGGGTCCCCGGCCTGGTAGGCCGCGATGTCCTCGACGGCGTCGCCGTAGAAGATCTCGTAGGTCTCACGGGCGACGAACCCGAGGTGCGGTGTCAGGACCGCGTTGTCCATCGTCCTCAGTGGATGGTCGGCCGGGAACGGCTCGACGTCGTAGACGTCCAGCGCCGCCGCCCGGATCTCCTTGCGGCGCAACGCGTCCACCAGCGCGGCTTCGTCGACGATCGGGCCGCGTGAGGTGTTCACCAGCAAGGCGGACGGCTTCATCGCGGCGAGCTCGGCCGCGCCGACCAGGCCGCGGGTGCGCCCGCTGAGCACGAGGTGGATCGACAGCACGTCCGAGCGGGCGAACAGCTCCTCCTTGGACACCGCGGTGACGCCGTGCGGATCGGCCTTCTCCTGCGTCAGGTTCTGGCTCCAGGCGATCGTCTCCATGCCGAAGACCTGCCCGATCTTCGCCGCGCCGGCCCCGAGCCGGCCGAGGCCGAGCAGGCCGAGCGTCTTGCCGTGCAGCATGGTCCCGACGGTCGTCTGCCAGCCGCCTTCGCGCATGTTCCGGAACTCCTGCGGCAGGTTCCGCGACGCGGCGAGGATCAGCGCCCAGGTGTGCTCGGCGGTCGGCTCGCCGAGGTAGCCGGTCTTCGACACGACGACGCCGTTGCGCCGCGCGGCGGCGACGTCGATGGCCGCGTTGCGCGGGCCGGTGCTGACCAGCAGCTTCAGGTCGGGCAGGCGGTCGAGCACCTCGGCGGGGAACCGGGTGCGCTCCCGCATCGCGACCACGCATTCGAAGCCCCGGAGCTGCTCGGCGACGTCGGTGAGGGGCTCGGTGAAGACCGTGATGTCCGCCTTGAGCGAGTCCCAGTCACCGAAGGTCAGGGCGACGTCCTGGTAGTCGTCGAGAATCGCGATCCGCATGATCTCACCGTAGTGGCACCAGGACGTCCACGCGGACCAAGTGGTGGTCGGAGGCGTCGTTCAGCCGGGACAGGGGGTCGGACGGCACCGGCCAGAACACCTCCGCGTACCACGGCAGCAGGCCCTTCGACGGCAGCACGTAGTCCGTCCGCAGGTTGCCCGGTGCGACGTCGTTGAAGTCGCCCGTGTCGAAGAACGGGTCGCTCTTCTGGCCGGCGTTGGCGCCGCCCTGGGCCTGGGACGCCAGTACCGCGCCGCGGCTGCCCGGGTGCGTCTCGATCACGCGACGCGCGTTCAGCAGCTGCTCGATCGCGCCCGGGACGCTGTCGCCGTCGAGCGGGTCGGAGTTGTTGTCACCCGCCACCACGAAGCGCTCCGCGGCGCCCAGGCCGCCGCGGTGGCCGTGGTCGTCGTAGATGTAGCCGCCCTTGCCCGGCGTCACGTAGTCGGCCCAGAAGCGGATCTCGTCGTTGTTGCGGGTGCCGTTGCGGTCCTCCGGGCCGTCGAAGCTCGGCGGCGTCGGGTGGGAAACCAGGAAGTGCACCGTCGAGCGGCCGATCTTCAGCGGCAGGTCCCAGTGCGACTTCGACGACAGCCGCAGCACGGTCAGCTCGGCCGGGCTGTACCAATCGTGCGGCGCCGGCGTGGCCGGGTCGTCCGGGAGCAGCGCGCCCGGCATGTCCTTCCACAAGAACTTCTGGAACGTCCGGACGTGCGCGAGGTCGATCGGGTACTTCGACAGCACGAGCAGTCCGTACTGGCCCTCGAACGTGCCGAAGCCCTGGGCGTCGTTGCCGAGGCCGATCGTGCCGTCGCGGTCGAGGTCGAAGCCCGTCGGCACGCCCGTGTTGACCGGCGCCGTGTAGGCGTACGGGTAGTCGATCGGCCGCGCGCCGTGCTGGCCCACGGCCAGGTAGTTCCTGCGGAACAGGTCCGCGGCCCGGTTGCCCGGCACGTAGTCGAACTCGTTGATCAGCTGGACGTCGGCGCGGTTGCGCTGCACGACCTCGGCGACCTTCTGCGCCTGGGCGTTGCCCGGCGTCGAGAGGTCGGTCACCAGCTGCCCGGCGGCCGCGCGGTTCAGCGAAGCGTTGAAGGTGGCGAAGCGGACGTTGGTCCCGAAGCCCGCGTCAGCCGTGGCGGGCACGGACAGGGCGACGAGCGCGGCCACGGACAGGCCGGCGGCGAAGCGTTTCACGGTCTTACCTCCCAGTCGGCGGTCACCCTATGCCGGAATCCGCCCGGCCGGGTGAGCACCCGGTGAACGACCGACGTGATCCCGCCCTCTTGAACACGTTCAAAACCAGGGCTACGGTACTTCTTGAACACGTTCAAAACTTGGAGGAACCATGGACCGCATAGTCGTGGCATACGCCCTCTACCTGCTGATCACCATCCCGCTGACCGTGCTCGTGGCCCGGACGCTGAGCAAGCACGGCCGCGCCTTCCTCGCGGAGGTCTTCGCCGACAGCCCCGCCCTGGCCCACGCCGTCAACCAGCTCCTGGTCGTCGGCTTCTACCTGGTCAGCCTCGGCTTCGTGACGCTCTTCCTGACCAGCCACGCCGAGGTGCCCACCGCGCGCGAGGTGTTCGAGCTGCTCTCGGTGAAGGTCGGCGTCGTCGCGCTGATCCTCGGCGCGATGCACCTGACCAACGTGCTGGTCTTCAACGGCATCCGGCGCCGGCACCTGGCCCCGGCACCCGGACCGCGGCCCGCCCCGCAGCCGTACCCCGGCATGCCGCAGGCCCCGCCCTTCCCCGCGCCCTGACGTGCCCGGCGCTAACGTGCTGCGCGTGGCCAAGAGCGAGGAAACGCGGTCCCTGATCGTCACGACCGCGATGCGGCTGTTCACCGAGAACGGCTACGACCGCACGACGATGCGCGCGATCGCCGCCGGAGCGGGCGTCTCCGTCGGGAACGCCTACTACTACTTCTCCTCGAAGGAACAGCTGATCCAGGGCTTCTACGACGAGATCGCGAGACAGCACCTCGACGCGGCCCGTGCCCGGATCGGCGGCGAGACCGCCTTCGCCGCCCGCCTGAAGACCGTGCTGCTGTGCTGGCTGGACATCGCCGAGCCCCACCACCGCTTCGGCACGCAGTTCTTCGTCAACGCGGCCGACCCGGAGTCGCCGCTGAGCCCGTTCAGCGACGACTCCTCGGCCGCCCGCGAAGCGTCGATCGGCCTCATGCGCGAGGTCGTCGACGGCTCCGACGTCAAGCTCGACCCGGAACTGCGCGACCAGCTGCCCGAGCTGCTCTGGCTCTACCAGATGGGCGTGGTGCTGTTCTGGGTCCACGACCGCTCGGCCGGGCAGAAGCGCAGCCGCATGCTGGTGGAGCGCAGCGTCCCGCTGATCGCCCGGCTGGCCGCGCTCTCCCGGCTGCGGGTGTTCCGCCCGGTCAGCCGGGAGATCGTCGACCTCATCCAGGACCTCGCTAAGAAGGACTGACCGCCCGGAAGTAGAGGAACCGCGGCTTCGTCCGGAGGTTCGCCGCCCACTTCGGATCCAGCTCGGCCGCCTCGGGTGACGGCATCGGCTCTACCAGCCGGTCGACCGCGAACCCGGCGTCCCGGACCGCCTGGAACGTCCAGCTCAGCGGGCGCCGGTAGAACCGGACCGGGTGCGGTTTCCCGTCGAGGCCGAAGTCGTCTTCGAGCAGTTCGAGCTGGAAGTAGTCGTCCTTGTCGAACCAGCGCCAGTCCTCGCCCGGGTGGTGCACCGAGAACACCAGCGCCCCGCCGGGCTTCAGCACCCGGCGGAACTCCGAAAGCGTCGGCCCCCAGTCCGGCAGGTAGTGCAGGACGAGTGACGCCGTGATGACGTCGATCGAGGCGTCCGGCAGCTCGAGCGGCCGGGAGACGTCGACCTGCTCGAAGCGGGCGACGTCCCCGAACTTCTCGCGCGCCACGGCGACCATGCCCGCACTCGAGTCGATGCCGAGGACGCCGGCGCCGCGTTCGGCCAGCAGCGCGCTGAGGTGCCCGGCCGCGCAGCCGACGTCCAGCACGCTCAGGCCTTCGACGTCGCCCGCCAGGTCCACGATCGCCGGCCGGTCGTAGTACGCGTTGGTGATGCTCTTCTCCGCGTGCTCGGCGTAGGCCTCGCTGTAGCCGTCGTACTGCTCGGCTCGCGCGCGGCCGATGATCTCCTCGACCACCTCCGTCTTGGCGTCGGCGTACTGCTGGATGTACTTCCACTCCCGTGAACCCAGCTCACGCTTCTTCGCCGCGTAGAGCGCCAGCTCCTCCGGGTGCGACCGCAGGCGGTCGCGGAAGAGCCGGTAGCGCGGTGTCTGGCCGTTGCCCGGCGAGTACACGTGCAGGTTGATGTTCGTGTCCGGGCCCTTGAAGCAGCGGTGCTTCTCCCAGTCCGGCTCACGGATCACGAGCCGGTAGCCGGCGGCCACCAGTGCCGGGAGGTAGGCGTCCTCGTCGTCGGAGTCCGGCACTTCGAGGAGGATGTCGACGCAGGGCTTGGCGCACAGGCCCGGCACCGACGTCGACCCGACGTGCTCCAGGACGAGCACCTGCTCGCCCAGCACGCCCCGGATCCGCTCGGCCTCGCGCTCGAAGAGCCTCGGCCACTCCGGGTCGTAGTCGACGAGGGTGACCGTGGAATTGAGCTGCGGCGCCTCGCCGGCCACCCACCCCGTTTCGATCTCGTCTTCGCTCAACGCTTCTTGGCTGGTCATGACTCCCCTTCTCCAGCAGGAATTACGTCCCGCGCGGCCGGTGGCCGGGGACGTGCGCACGGGACCGCCCGTGCGCAAGGCAGTCGGCCAGAATATCAGGGAGAAGGATCTTCTTCAGGTGAATTTCAGTCGATCGGCAGCGGCAGCATGTTCCCGGTGGCCGCGCGCAGGGCGTCGCGCATCGCCGCCCGCGGGGCCGGACGGCCGGTGAAGTGCTCGGCCTGCCCGAACGCCTGGTGCAGCAGCATGTCCAGCCCGGTCGCGAGCCGGCCGCCGCGCGCCGCGACGGCCTCGGCGAGCGGCGTCGGCCACGGGTGGTAGATGACGTCGAGGACGTGCGCGATCGCCGCGAGGTCGGCCACGTGCGGGAGGACGGCGTCCGGCGGCACGGTGTTCACCAGCACCGCCGCGGACCCCAAGGCCGCGAAGTCCGCGTCGGACCAGCGAAGCACGTCGACGTCGAGCGAGGCCCGCTTCGCCGCGTCCAGGGTTTCGGCGGCCCGTGCGGGATCCCGCACGACCAGGCGCACCTGCCGCACGCCCAGCGCGGCGAGCCCGACCACCGCGGCGGCCGCCGTACCGCCCGCACCGAGCACGACCGCGGTGTCCGCCGGCGACGGCTCGTAGCCGCCTGCCACGCGCAGTGCCCCGGTGACGCCGTCGACGTCGGTGCAGTCCGCGAGCCAGCCCTTGGCCGTGTGGACCAGGGTGTTGGCCGCGCCGACCGCGGCCGCGCGCGACGTCACCTCGTCCGCGTGGTCCAGCGCCGCGCGCTTGCCCGGCATGGTCACCGAGAGCCCGGCCCACTCGGGGCCGAGGCCGGCGACCAGGCCGGGGAGCTCCTCGGCGCTCGTCTCGATCCGCTCGTAGGTCCAGCCGGTCAGGCCGAGCGCGGCGAACGCGGCGCCGTGCAGCACCGGGGACAGCGAGTGTGCCACCGGCTTGCCCAGCACCGCGGCCTTGCGTGGCTCAGAAGACACCGCGTTCCTTGGCCAGGTTGACGTTCTTCCTGTGGTCGTCGAACGAAACCGCGAAGCAGGAAAGGCCGTTCTTCTCGCACTTGACGAAGTACACCCAGTCGCCCGCCGCCGGGTGCACCGCCGCCTGGATGGCGTCGGGGCTGGGCACCGAGATCGGCGTCGGGGTCAGGCCCGCGATCTTGTAGGTGTTGTACGCCCCGGCCTTCTCCCGGTCGCCGTCGTCGGTCGCCAGGGTCGGGCGGTCCAGGACGTAGTTGACCGTGGAGTCCATCTGCAGCCGCATGTTGATGGCCAGCCGGTTGTAGATCACCCGCGAGAGCTTGCCGAAGTCGGCCTTCACCGCTTCGCGCTCGATGATCGAGGCGATGATCAGCGTCTGGTACGGCGTCATCCCGGGGCCGGTCGACTGCGGGCTCAGCCCGGCGTTCTGGATCGCCTCGGTCGAGCTGCGCACCAGCTGCCCGATGATCTCCTGCGCGGTCGCCCCGGGCCGGACGTCGTAGAGACCGGGCGCGATCAGGCCTTCGAGCCGCCGGTCCTTGCGGTCGGCCTTGTTGGCGGGCTCGATCGCCCAGTCGGGCACGCCGAGCGTCTTGAGGTCCGCGCCGTCGACCACCTTGCGCAGGTCGTCGGTGGTCACGCACGTGCTCTTGCCGTTGATCTGCGCGCACGACGCCTTCGCCATCAGGCTGTACACGCCGGGCGTGACCTTGCCGTCGGGCTGGGTGATGTCGTCGAACTGCGTGTACGGCCGGATCTCCAGCTGGCCGACGCGCGCGGCCGTGTCGGTGATCCGGTCGACCGCGCTGGCCCCCGACATGTGCGACTTCATCACGTAGAAGCCGTGCTGGATCCGGGCCAGCTTCGGGTTGTCCTCGCCGGCCTTGACGAACGCCTTGCCGCTGGCGACGACGCCCGCCGTGGCGAGCTTCGCGCCGATCGCCGACGTCGAGTCGCCGTCGTCGACCTGGAACAGCACGTCCCCGTCGCCGGCGCCCTCGAAGTCGTCGTAGCCGAAGATCTTGTTGAAGCCGTAGTAGGCACCGCCCGCGAGCAGCACGATCACCACGAGCGCGGCGACCCAGCCGAGGGCGCGCTTGCCCTTCTTCTTGCGCGGCTTCTTCGGCTCTTCCTCGTAGTCGTCTTCGTACTCGGCTTCGTCTTCGTACTCGTAGTCGTCGGCGTACTCGTCGTAGTCGTCGTACTCCGCGTACTCGTCGTCCTCGGCGAAGAACTCTTCGGGCTCCTCGTGCGCCGGCTCGGCCGGGGGCGGCGGGGCCTGCGCGGGGATGATGTCGGTCACCGGTTCCTCGCGCGCCGGCGGGGGCGGCGGACGACGGCGCCGCGGGGGCTCCGCACCGGGTTCGGGCACGCCGACAGACCGGTCACCCGGCTGGACGGACCGCCTCGGGGGTTCCGGCGCCCCGAGACGGGGGTCGACGGCGGCTTCGGGATCCAGTGCCGCACGGCGCCGGCGCGCATCGCCGTCATCGTCGGGATCGGGCGCCGCGCGCCGCCGCCGCGAACCGGCGGCTTCGGCCGGGTCGGGAACGGCGCGGCGCCGGCCGGGTGGCGGCTCGGCGGCCTCGGCCCGGAAGCGGGCGAGGTCGGCCACCTCGTCCGAGGCGCCCCGGGGACGGCGTGGGACCTGACCTTCGTCGTCCGGCGCGCCCCGGAGGCGGGCGGCCTGCGCTTCGGCGGCCTCTTCGAGGTCGAGCATCGCCTGGTGACGGCGTGCCGCATCGGCTTCGCCGAGTTCCTCGGGGCTCGGACGGCGACGGTGTGCTTCGCCTCGCTCTTCCGGCTCCGGCGCCACACGGCGGCGGCGCGGGGCCTCGTCCTCCGGGACCGGAGCCGGGGCCGGGCGGCGGCGCCGGGGTTCGCCGGGGTCGCCGGGCTCCGGGGCCGCACGGCGGCGACGCGGGGCCGGCCCGTCGGCGGCACCCTCGTCGAGGCCGTGGCGGGCGCGGGCGGCCCGGGCCGGCGCGGCCTGCTGGGCCTGGACGTCGAACTCGTCGTCGGCCGGAGGCAGCGTGCCCGGCGGCTCGAGGCGGCGACGGCGGCCGGACGGCGGCGCGGCGGGGCGCGGGTCGTAGCCCGCCTCGGGCCGCGCCCGGCGGGACGGCTGAGGCAGCTCGTGGGAACCGCTGTGCCGCGACGGCTGCGGAAGCTCCTGGTACCCGCTCGCGTGGGGGTCGTGCGGGTCCGCACGACGCGGTGCGGGCCGGGACGGCGGCGGAGTGGCCGGTCCCGGCTCGCGGAGTCGCCTGCGCCCGCGTGGGGACTCAGGTGGCTGGTCGTTCATCGGTCTCCCTCCCGGGCGCGGTGCGCAGCTGCGGCGTCGATCCAGGCCTGCAGGATCTCGACGGCGGCGGCCTGGTCGACCACCGCACGCTGCTTGCGGCCTTTGACCCCGCGCTGGGAGAGGATGCGGGATGCGGTGACCGTGGTCAGCCGCTCGTCGCCCAGCCGGACCGGCACGGGCGCGATGCGCCCGGCCAGGCGTTCAGAATACGCGATCGCCAGCTCGGCCGCCGGACCCTGCCGGTTGGCGAGCGTTCGCGGCAGGCCCACGATCACCTCGACCACCTCGTGCTCGGTGACGAGGGCGGCCAGCTGGTCCAGATCACTGTCGTCGGTCGCATCGCGGGAGAGGGTAACCAATGGCGAAGCGAGCAGGGGGGCCGGATCGCTCAGCGCCACCCCGACCCGGACGGATCCGACATCGACGCCGAGCCGCCGGCCCCGGCCCGGATCGCCGGTACCGGGCCGATCCGGGCCGCGGTTGCCGCGGTTAACCAATGCCGGCGATCGCCGCGCGCAGGGCCGTGACCGCGTCGGCCGCGCCGGCCGGGTTCGTGCCACCACCCTGGGCCATGTCGGGCTTGCCGCCGCCGCGGCCGCCGATCTTCTCGGCGAACGACGGCACGAGCTTGCCCGCCGCGATGCCCTTGTCCTGCGCCGCCTTCGTCGTCGCGACGACGAAGCTCAGCTTCTCGCCGGCCGGCGAGAACAGCGCCACGACGCCGGGCCGGGAGCCGAGCCGGCCCCGGATGTCCGACGCGAGCGCGCGCAGGCCGTTGCCGTCGACGTCCGGGACGACTTCGGCGACCACCGTGACGCCGCCGATCTCCTGCGCCTTGTCGACCAGCGAGCCCGCCGAGCCCAGCACCTGCTGGGTCTTGAGCTGCGTGATCTCCTTCTCGGCGTTCTTCAGCCGGGTCAGGACGTCCTCGATGCGGGCCGGCAGCTGGTCCGAGGGCACCTTGAAGGTGTTCGCCAGCTGCGAGACCAGCAGCTGCTCCTTGCGGACGTACTTCAGCGCGTCGCCGCCGACGAGCGCCTCGACGCGGTGCACCCCCGAGCCGATGGACGCGTCGGAGACCAGCTTGACCAGGCCGAGCTGGCCGATCCGGTCGACGTGCGTGCCGCCGCAGAGCTCGCGGGAGTACTCGCCCATGTCGACCACACGGACGTCGTTGCCGTACTTCTCGCCGAACAGCGCGACCGCGCCCAGCTCGAGCGCCTTGTCCTTGGTCGTGGTGTAGCTCTGCACCTCGACGTCGGTCTGCAGGTAGTCGTTGACCTCCTGCTCGACCTCGGTCAGCACGTCCGCCGACACCGAACCCGGCGTGGTGAAGTCGAACCGCATGCGGCCCGGCGAATTCAGCGAACCCGCCTGCGCCGCGCGCTTGCCGTACGCGCCCCGGACGGCCGCGTGCACCAGGTGCGTCGCGGAGTGCGAGCGCTCGATGGACAGGCGGCGGTGCGCGTCGACCGAGCCGGTCAGCTTGGTGTCCAGGCCGACCTCGCCCTCGGTGACCTCGACGCGGTGCACGAACAGGCCCGGGACGATCTTCTGGACGTCGAGGACCTTCAGTTCGACGCCGTCACCCAGCAGGACGCCGGTGTCGGCGACCTGGCCACCGCTCTCGGCGTAGAACGGCGTCCGGTCGAGGACCAGCTCCGCCTTCTTGCCCGCCGAGACGCTGCGCACCGGCCGCCCGTCTTCGAGCAGCGCGACGACCTTCGCCTCGGCCTGCAGGTCGGTGTAGCCGAGGAACTCGGTCTCGCCGTGCTGCTCCAGGACCTTCCGGTACTCCGAGAGGTCGCCGTGGCCGGTCTTGCGGGCCGCCGCGTCCGCCTTCGCGCGGGTGCGCTGCTCGTTCATGAGCGTGCGGAAGCCGTCCTCGTCGACGGTCAGGCCCTGCTCGGCCGCCATCTCGAGGGTCAGGTCGATCGGGAAGCCGTAGGTGTCGTGCAGCTGGAACGCCTTGTCGCCGGCCAGCACGTCGCCGCCGCCGCGCTTGGTCTCCTCGGCCGCCATGTCGAAGATCCGCGAACCGCTGGTGAGGGTCGAGAGGAAGGCCTCCTCCTCGATCCGGACGACCTCGTTGATCCGGTCGAAGCCGCTGACCAGCTCCGGGTAGGTCGGGCCCATGGTGTCGCGCACGACCTTCGCGAACTCCTGCAGCACCGGCTCCTGCACGCCCAGCAGGCGCGTGGAGCGGACGATGCGGCGCAGCAGGCGGCGCAGCACGTAGCCGCGGCCGTCGTTGCCCGGGGTGACGCCGTCGCCGATCAGCATGACGCCGGTGCGGGCGTGGTCGGCGATGACGCGGAACCGGACGTCGTCGGCGTGGTTGCTGCCGTAGCGGCGGCCGGAGAACTCCTCCGCGCGGCCGATGACCGGGCGCACGAGGTCGGTCTCGTAGACGTTCTCGACGCCCTGCAGGATCGTCGCGACGCGCTCGACGCCCATGCCGGTGTCGATGTTCTTCTTCGGCAGCTCGCCGACCGGCTTGTGCCCGAGCTTGGGGCTCAGGTCGCCGCGGACGTCCTGCATGAAGACGAGGTTCCAGATCTCGATGTAGCGGTCCTCGTCCGCGACCGGGCCGCCCTCGCGGCCGTACGCCGGGCCGCGGTCGTAGTAGATCTCCGAGCAGGGGCCACCGGGACCGGGCACGCCCATGTCCCAGTAGTTGTCCTTGCCGTCGCGCTCCTGGATCCGCTCGCCGGGCAGGCCGGTGAGCTTGCGCCACAGACCCGCGGCTTCGGAGTCGTCGTTGTAGACGGTCGCCCAGATGCGGTCCGGGTCGAGGCCGTAGCCGCCTTCGCCCTGGGGCTTGGTGATCAGCTCCCAGGCGTACTCGATGGCGCCTTCCTTGAAGTAGTCGCCGAAGGAGAAGTTGCCGGCCATCTGGAAGAACGTGTTGTGCCGGGTGGTCTTGCCGACCTCGTCGATGTCCGGCGTGCGCACGCACTTCTGCACGGAGGTCGCGCGCGGGTACGGCGGCGGCGCCTCACCGAGGAAGTACGGCTTGAACTGAACCATGCCGGCGTTGACGAACAGCAGGTTCGGGTCGTCGAGGATCAACGGCGCGCTGGGCACGCGCGTGTGGCCCTTGCTCTCGAAATGGCGCAGGAAACGATCGGTGATTTCGTGTGTGTCCACGGGTCAGTCCTTGTACTGGGGGCGAAGAAGTGGTCGGCGGCGACGGCGGAAGGATTCCGGGCAGGCCCGGATCAGCCCTCCGCCCGGCGAGCTCGCCGGACCGGGCGCCGGGCGGCAGCGGCGTGCCGTCCCTCGGCGCGGGGCGCCGTGACGCCCGTCCGCTCCTCGACCATGTCGTGCAACTCCTGCTCCCGCTCGTTCATGCCCGCGCGCACCTCGGCGCCGAACGAACCCACGGCACCCGCCAGCTCGCGCACGGCGTCCCCCAGGTTCGATGCTAACCCGGCGGGAGTGGCCTGACGAGCGGTTTCGGCGGCCTTGCGGGACAGCGCGACGCCGGCGACCACGCCGACGCCGAGCCAGAACAGCCGCTTCACTTGCCGGCCTTCTTCGCTGCCTTCAGCGCGCTCTTCTTCTTGCGCGCCTTGATCGCCTTGCTGAGCCCGTAGGACAGCGCCGCGGTCTTGACCAGCGGGCCGCCCAGCGTCGCGGTGAACACCGACGTCAGCGCGGAGACGTTCCCGGTGACGGCCTGGGCGTTCGACGTGATCCCGTCCACCCGCTCGAGCTGGGTGTTGACGTGGGTGATCGTCTGGTTCGCGCCGATCAGCAGCGGGTCGGTGTTGCTGTTGGTGCGCTCGATCGCCTCGGTGGCCGCGTCCAGCGTCTTGCCGAGCTTGATCAGCGGGATCGCCAGCAGGACGACCAGCACCACGAATGCTCCTGCGGCGATCAACGCGGCGATCTGCCCTGCCGACACGGGCCCTCCTCGGATAACGGGTCTTGGGTGCCGATGAGGTTACCGCCTGGGCAGGTCCCCGACCGTGTCACCCCGCGCGGGCCGGAAAACGCCTCGCTCCGGGCCGCGCCGGCGCGGTACACCTGGGCGATGGGAGACGACGACGGGCCCGTTTTCTTCAGGGTGCTCGCCGGGCCGGGCGGGGCGGCGGCCGATGTGCTGGCCGCGTTGCCGGGCGCCGACCTGACGACGGTCCAGCTGGAGGTGGCGCGGCGGCGGGCGGCCCGGCTGGCTCCGGCCGACGTGCTGCGCCGCCACCGCGACGACCGGTTCGTCGCGGCGAGCCCGCTGCCGTTCGGCTCTTTGCGGCGGGTCGAGGACGCGGTCCTGGCGGCGGCATCGTCGTTCGAGCCGGTGACGCTCGCGCCGCTGGTCCCGCTGGGCACGCATTCGGCGGTGACGGGGCTGGCCCAGCACCGGGTGGTGCCGACCGGCCGCGGCACCGAGGTCGCGGCGGACCCGACGACGGGCTTGGCGCTGGAAGCGGCGGTGCGGCGGGCTGCCGGGAGCGTCGTCCGGCTGGCGGCGATCCAGCGGGTGGTGCGCGCCCAGCGGGTGGCGGCCGGGCTGTTCGCGCACTTCTCGGTGTTCGGCGCGGTGACGGCGGGTCGCGACGAGGGCAACCTGGGGTTCGAGCGGGCGGCGGTGGCCGAGCACGCGCGGCTCATGACGGCGGCCTGCCGGGCGCTGGGGGCGACGGCGGTCTCGCTCGGGGTGACGGTGCTGGACCCGCGGTTCGAGGGCCTGCTCGACGCGGTGGACGTGCCGGTCCACCCGTTCCCGGACCGCGAAGGCGGCCGAGGCGGCTACTACGACGGTCTGTGCTTCAAGGTGTACGCGTCCTTCGGCGGCGACCTGGCCGAAGTGGGCGACGGCGGCTTCACGCCGTGGACACGCCGGCTGCTGGGGAACGCGAAGGAGCGGTTGATGACGAGCGGCCTGGGCGTCGACCGCCTGGCCACGCTCCTCCCGGCCTAGCAGCCGGGGTCAGCGTTCCTTGATCACCGCGCGGTAGAGCGCTGCCATGTCCTCTTCGCCGTGGCCCGCTTCCACCGTCGCCTCCAGGTGTGCGAGGGCCGCCTTCGCGCCCGCGACGTCCACGTCCTCGCCCGCCGCCTCGACCACCAGCCGTGCGTCCTTCGCCGCCAAGCCCGCCGGGAACGCCGGCGGGTACTCGCCGGACAGCATCGCGCCGCCCTTCACGTGGGCGTAGCCGACGTCGAGGCCGCCGCCCTTGATCGTCTCCAGGAACAGCGCCGGGTCCAGGCCCAGCCCGCGGGCCAGGCCGAGGCTCTCGGCCGTGCCGTTGGTCAGCGCGAGCACCCACGCGTTCACCACCAGCTTCAGCCGGCTCCCCTGCCCGGCCGGGCCGAGCCACTGCGTCTTCACGGCCACCGCGTCGAACACCGGCGTGGCCGCCGGGCGGGCTTCCTCCGGCCCGGACGCCAGCACCTGCAGCTGCGCCTGCTCCGCGGGGGTCCGCGTGCCGAGCACGGGCGCGTCGACGAACACCACGCCCGCCTTCTCGGCCGCCGCGGCGAGCCGGTCGGACCAGTCGAGGCCGACCGTGCTCATCTGCAGCCACAACGTGCCCGAAGCGGGCGAAGCGGCTTCGAAGGCCGACGCCACCGCGGGGCCGTCCGCGAGCATCGTCACCAGGATGTCCGCGCCCTCGGCCGCGGCGGCCGCCGAATCGGCGACCGTGGCGACGTCGGCGAGGGGCTCGGCCTTCGCCCGGGTCCGGTTCCAGACCCGGACGTCGAGGCCCGCCTTCGCGATGTTGGCCGCCATCGGCGCGCCCATGATTCCGGTTCCGAGAAACGCGACGCTCATGGCCCCATCGTGCCGAACGCGCGGGCGTCCCGCGCGGTCAGTAGTCGCCGAGGAGGCAGAACGGGTGGCCCGCCGGGTCGGCGTAGACGCGCCAGCCGCGGCCGCCGAGGTCGGGGTCGAGCAGCCGGCCGCCGTTCGCCAGCACCTGGTGGTGGGACTGCCGGAAGTCGTCGACCTCGAAGTCGAGGTGGAACTGCTGCGGGAACGCCGGATCCGGCCAGCGCGGCGGCCGGTAGTCGAACGATCGCTGAAACCCCAGGACCAGCCCGTTCACGTGCAGGGTGGACCAGTCCTCGTCGACCCGCCACCGCGGGTCCGGGCGGTCCACCTCGCCGCCGAGCAGAGCCTGGTAGAACCGGGCCAGCACGACCGGTTCCGGACAATCCAGGACGATGCACTGCAGCGTCGCGGGCACGGGTGAGCCTCCTGCCGTTTCCGGGGCCCGGTTCGGGCCACCTCAAGCCGCGAAGCTTACGAAACCCGATGATCTTGACTTCGGCGGGCCGCGAAGGTGATCAGGTTCCCGGAGATTCGTCCGCCGGGCTCACTTCTCCCCGCGGATCGTCCGGCGCAGCTTCGGGACGCGCTCGGCGAGCGTGCGCTCGGCGCCGCGCTGGGTGGGCTCGTAGTAGTCCTTGCCGACCAGCTCGTCCGGCGCGTACTGCTGGGCCAGCACACCTTCCGGGACGTTGTGCGGGTAGCGGTAGCCCTGCGCGTTGCCGAGCTTCTTCGCACCCGCGTAGTGCCCGTCGCGCAGGTGCGGCGGGACGGTGCCGGCGAGTCCGGCGCGGACGTCGGCCAGCGCGGCGTCGATACCGGTGACGACCGCGTTCGACTTCGGCGCCGTGGCCAGGTGGATCGTCGCCTGCGCGAGCGCCAGCCTGCCCTCGGGCATGCCGATGAACTGGACGGCGTGCGAAGCCGCGACCGCCGCCTGCAGGGCCGTCGGGTCGGCGAGCCCGATGTCCTCGCTGGCGTGCACGACCAGCCGCCGCGCGAGGAACCGCGGGTCCTCCCCCGCCTCGATCATCCGGGCCAGGTAGTGCAACGCGGCGTCCACATCGGACCCGCGGATCGACTTGATGAACGCGCTGATCACGTCGTAGTGCTGGTCGCCGTCGCGGTCGTAGCGGACCGCGGCCTTGTCCACAGTGGACTCGACGATGGCGAGGTCGATCGTCTTCGCCTCGGTGGCCGACGCCGCGTCCGCCGCCGCCTCCAGCGCGGTGAGCGCACGCCGAGCGTCCCCGCCCGCGAGCCGGACGAGGTGGGCGCGCGCGTCCTCGGTCAGCGTCAGCTCGCCGCCGAGGCCGCGCTCGTCGGCCAGGGCGCGTTCGATCAGCTGCGTGATGTCGTCGTCGGTCAGCGGGCGCAGCTGCAGCACCAGCGAGCGCGACAGCAGCGGCGAGACGACGGAGAACGACGGGTTCTCGGTGGTCGCCGCGACCAGCAGCACCGTGCGGTCCTCGACCGCGCCGAGCAGTGCGTCCTGCTGGGTCTTGGAGAACCGGTGCACCTCGTCGATGAACAGCACGGTGTTCTCGGCGTTGTACTGCCGGCGCCGCCGCGCCTCCTCGATGACGCCGCGCACCTCCTTGACGCCCGCCGAAAGCGCCGACATCGCGACGAACCGGCGGCCGGTGGCGATCGAGACCAGGTTGGCCAGCGTCGTCTTGCCCGTGCCGGGCGGGCCGTAGAGCAGCACCGAGGCCGGCGCGGCGCCTTCGACCAGCCGCCGCAGCGGGGCTCCTTCGCGCAGCAGGTGCTGCTGGCCGACGACCTCGTCGAGCGCGCGCGGCCGCATCCGCACGGCCAGCGGGGAGCTGGCCGGGTCCGCCTGGGGTTCACCGGCGTTCGACGTGGTGCGCTCCGGCGGGGGCGCCACATCGGTGTTCACGGTGAAGAGCTCGTCCTGTGCCACGAGCATGACGTTAACCGACGGCACCGACAGAACCCCTTGCCCCGGTCCCCGGATCGGCGCTACCTTCGTGATGACCGGTTGACCGAAAGTGCGATTCCGGTCAACAAGTCAAATGTTCAAGGAACCAGCAGGTGGAGACGCATGAGCCATCCCAACCGCGAGCGCGCCGACCGCATCCTGGACGCGGCGGGCGAGCTGCTGCTGCGCATGGGCTACCGGAAGGTGGCGGTCGACGACATCGCGCGCGCGGTCGGCATCGGCAAGGGCACCGTCTACCTGCACTGGCGCAACAAGGAGCTGCTGTTCCAGGCGCTGATGATGCGTGAGTCGGCCGATCTCACCGACGAGATCCTGGGCCGGATCAGGGCGGACCCGGCGACGATCCTCCCGCACCGGATGATCTCGGAGGCGTTCCTCGTCACCCACCGGCGGCCGCTGGTGATGGCGATGCTGCGCGGCAACGCCGACATGTTCGGCTCGCTCGGCGACCTCGCCCTGCGCAAGCAGCAGGACGAGCTGCGCACGCAGTTCGAGGAGGCGATGCTCCGGCGCGGGCTGATCCGCTCGGACGTCCCGAACCTGACCTACGCGCTCAACGCCGCGACCCTCGGCTTCTACCTGGGCGACACGCTTTCCGACGAGTTCGACGGCATTCCGCTCGAGGACAAGGCGGCGGTGCTCGCCCACCTCATCCGCACCGCGTTCGAGCCGCCCGGGGAGCCCGATCCCGCGGCGGTCGCGGACGTGGCGGCGGAACTGAGTTCGGCGCTCGAGGAGCTCGTCTCGGGCTACCGGCAAGGGATCTACGCACACGATCCCACCAGGGCGCCCGGCTGATCCCGGGGCCACACAGGGGAAAGAAGGGGCGGACATGACCACCACCACACAAGCGGACACCTGGGGACTCCACGAATCCCAGTTCTGGCTGCGGGGGAAGCAGCCCGAGGAGCGCGTGCACCACGCCGCCGAGCTCGGGTTCTGGAACGTCTACGGGCACCCGGAGGCCGAAGAGGTCCTCCGCGACCCGGCGACGTACTCCTCGGACACCACCCGGCTGGTGCCGAAGGACATGCTGGCGGACGCCGACCTCGACATCGACCTCGAGGAGATGCAGGCGGGCAACCTGCTGCAGCTCGACCCGCCGCTGCACAACAAGATGCGCAAGCTCGTCAGCCGCGCGTTCACGCCGAAGGTCGTCGCGGACCTGGAGCCGCGCATCGCCGCGGTGACCAACGAGATGCTCGACGCGGCAGGCTCTTCCGGCCGGCTCGAGCTGGTCGAAGACCTGGCCTACCCGTTGCCGGTGATCGTCATCGCGGAGCTGCTGGGGGTCCCCGCGAGCGACCGGCACCTGTTCAAGGGCTGGGTGGACAAGCTCTTCGACTCCTCGGAGCAGTTCTCGCTGAAGGAGCAGACCGAGGGGCGGCAGGAGGCGGTCAAGAAGTCCCTCGAGGGGCAGCAGGCGCTCGTCGAGTACCTCGGCGTGCACGTCGACGAACGGCGGAAGCAGCCCCGGGAGGACCTGCTGACGAAGCTCGTCGAAGCCGAGGTCGACGGCGAGAAGCTGACCCGCAACGAGGTCGTCAACTTCGCCAACGTCCTGCTGCTGGCCGGGCACATCACCACCACGATGCTGCTCGGCAACGCGGTGCTGTGCCTGGACACGCACCCGCAGTGGGACGAGCGGGTGCGCGCCGACCGGTCGCTGGTGCCGCCGGCGATCGAAGAGTCGCTGCGGTACCTGTCGCCGTTCGCGGCGGTGGCCCGCGCGACGACGCGCGAGGTGGAGCTGGGCGGGACGACCGTGCCCGCGGACCAGATGCTGATGGTCTGGGTCGCGGCGGCCAACCGCGACGACCGGGTGTTCGCCGATCCGGACACATTCACCCCGCTGCGCGATCCCAACCCGCACCTCGCGTTCGGCCGCGGGATCCACTTCTGCATCGGGGCGCCGCTCGCCCGGCTCGAAGGCCGGGTGGCGCTGAACATCCTGTTCGACCGCTACCCGGCGCTGCGCACGATCCCGGGCGAGCCGCCGAAGTTCCAGGTGAACCCGAACATGACCGGTGTGCGGGAGCTGCCGCTCACCACGGCCTGAGCCGGTTGCGCCCTGGGCGAAATCCCTCGCCCAGGGCGCCGCCGTGCCCGATGGTGGACCGATGAACGTGGCGGTGCTCTCCGACATCCACGGCGTCCTCCCCGCACTCGAGGCCGTGCTCGCCGAACCGGACGTCGAAGCGGCCGACCGGATCGTGCTGCTCGGCGACATGCTCGCGGGACCGATGCCGGTGGAGACCCTGGAGCGGCTGCTGGCGCTGGGTTCCCGGGCGGTCTGGGTGCGGGGCAACGCGGACCGCGAACTGGCGGCGTCGGCCCGCGGCGCCGGGAAGTTCGTCCCCGACCCGATCTTCCCCTGGGCGGCACAGCAGCTGCGTCCCGCGGATCTGCCGGTGCTCGACGCCCTGCCGCTGACGGTGTCGCTCGAGGACGTGCTGTTCTGCCACGCGACCCCGCGCGACGACACGGAAATCGTGCTCGTCGACAGCCCGCCGGAACGCTGGGCCGAAGTCCTCGACGGCGTCACGGAGGAGACGATCGTGTGCGGGCACACGCACATGCCGTTCACCCGGCTCGTGGACCGGCGGCTGGTCGTCAACCCGGGCAGCGTCGGAATGCCTTACGGGGCAAGGGGTGCGCACTGGGCCCTGCTGCGCGACGGCGTCGAGCTGCGGCGCACGTCGTATGACGCCGAGGCGGCGTGCCGGTTCCTCGCGGAGCACTGCGCGTACCCGGACATCGAGGAGTGGGCGGACTACTTCGTCCGCAACCCGGCGTCGGACGTGGAGGCGTTGCGGGTGTTCAGCGCTTCCGCTCGCGGAACGAGTTGACCATGATGACCGCGGCGTAGGGCAGGAACTCGCGGCCGCGGCGCCAGAGCCACGGGATTCCCTTGAGCACCAGCCACCCCACGTGCCCGGCGGCGCTGGGCTCGACACCGCCGCCGCAGGTGAGGCTCACCGGCTCGGGAACGGCGAAGCCGGCTTCGGCGAGGAGGCCGGTGAAGCCGTCCGCGAGCAGGCGGTGGCCGAGCTCCGAGGGGTGCAGGCGGTCGACGCTCCACACCGCCAGGTCGTAGGCACCGGGGAGGCGGTCGAGGTCGAGGCAGGGCACGCCTTCGCGGGCGACGACCTCGTCGATGGCGGCGTTCAGCTCGGCGACGCGGGCGCTGAGGGCACGCTTGAGCGACGGCGGGAGGCGGAAGACCTTGCTGTGGTCGTGGAACCGGACCGGGACGACGGTGGTGCCGGTGTCCCGCAGCCGGTGGATGACCTCGGTGAGGTCGGCGGCGATGCGGGCGGCGTCGAAGTCCGGCCGCAGGGTGTCGTTCATCCCGGCGACGAGCAGCGCCACGTCGGGCCGGTGCGCGACGGCGGCCGGCACCTGCTGGGTGAGCACGCACCGCATCCGGGCACCGGTGAAGGCGGGGTTCAGGTAGCCACCGGCCTCGACCCCGAGCGCGGCCGCGACGAGCGGGCCGACGCCCCGCCAGCCCCCGCGCCGGGGCAGCGGGTCGCCGAGCCCGACGGCGGTGGAGTCACCCAGCACGACGAGCCGCTCGGCGCGCCTGAGCGGCTCGGCCGGCGGCACGGCCGCGAGCGGGGGGCGGGAGGGTTCGGGAGTGACTTCGACACTCAGCACGGTCACGCCCACGACCATCGGCCACGGAAACTCACTTGCGGTGAGGACGAGGTAACACGCCCGCGACCGGGCGCCTAATTCTTGACGCTCACCTCACAGGCGGGGGAAATGTCCTGTTCGCGCGGGGACGAGCGCCCCAAGGTGGCCTTCGGTGCGTTCAACGCACCCAAGGCGGCCTTCGGTGCGTTGAGCGCAACCAAGGCCGCCTTGGGGCGCTCGGGCTCAGCGGAAAGCCGGGTAGAACGCCAGGTCGGCGTGCGGGCCCAGCCGGGCCGCCAAAGCCGCCGCCACTCGGGCCGCGAACTCCGAAACCGCGGTCATCCGGACGTATCCCGCGTGCTTGGCCAGGTCCCGCCACCAGGTCACCAGCGCCGCCTCGCGGCTCACCGGGGCGGCGTGGCGGGACAGGTCCAGCGAACCCAGTTCGTCGCCCGTGATCAGCCAAACCCGCAGCAGCTCGCTGGTGGTCAGGTGCGCGGCCAGGACCTCGTCGTCGGCCAGCGCCGGCCAGACCCCCACCACCTCCGCGCGCCACGCCGCGACCATCGCCTCGCTCATGCCCGCCGGGAGGGCCAGCGCGTCCGGCCAGCTCGCGAACGGCAGCCTCAAGTGCGCCGCGTCGACCAGTGCCGACCGGACGCACCCGTACTCGAAGTCGAGGAACCGGACGCTCTCGCCCGTCACGAGGTTGTTGTCCGGGCTCAGCTCCACCGGGCTGAACGCGCGGAAACCCGCCGACCGCGACTGCTCCAGCGCGGTCGTCACCTGCGCGAGGACCTCGCCCGGCACCGGGATGCCCAGCCGCTCCTGGATCACCGCCGGCACGCGCTCGCGCAGCTCGTCGTCGCCACCGGAGTCGGTCTTGGCCGGGCCGCCGAGCCGCCGCAGCAGCGCGTTGAAATCGGCTTCGCGCCCTGCCGTGCTCGCGTGCAGCCGGCCCAGCGAGCGGGCCCACGACAGCAGCGCGCGCTCGGCCGCGCGGGAGTCGCGGGCGTAGAGCTTGTCCTCCAGCGTCGGCGTGCGGCCGAGGTCCTCCAGCACCAGCACGCGGGCGCGGCCGTCGTGGGCGAGCAGCTCCGGGCACATCCGCTCGTCCGGCGCCAGCGCGGTGAACAGCTGGTAGCTGACCGCCTCCTGGGCGAACGGGTCGGCGGCGCCCGCCGCGGGTGGGTCGGGGTAGTGCTTGATCACCAGCGTGCGCGGCAGCGCAAAGGACGACGACACCACTCTCGCCCGCACCACCGTGGCCGGCCCGCTCCCCGCGAGGTCTTCGGGCGCGACCAGCGTGATCGCGCTGCCGAAGCGGCGCGAAAGAACGGACTCGCCCGCGGCGACCGCCGCGGCGATGGCGAGCTGCTCGGCTCCTGCCCCGACCCCAGCATCGCCGGTGGAGGAGGTGTCGACTGTCATTGTCACCGACCCTACTCGTGACTGAGCAACCATGACTACTGACATCCGGACAAGAAGGAGCCCCCGGCCCGGACGGGGTCATCCCCGTGAAAGCGGACGCATCCCCACCGGTGAACGTTGCCCATTCCGGCGCACGATCAACACAATGGCCGCTGCTGCAACGATTCCGAGAAGGTTGACGAGCAGCTGGCCGACCGACTGGAGGCACCGGCTCCACTCCCCCGCCACGGCCGCGACGACCGCGTACCCCGCGGCCGGCACCGTCGTCACGGAGATGAAGACACCCACGAGCGCGGCCGACTTCGCCGACGTCATCGCGAGCATCCCGGCCGCGCCGGCGAGCATCGCGACGACCAGCGACGGCACGCCGACGGAGAACACGAAGTCGACCTCGCTGTGCTGCTTCAGCTCGAACGCCTTCTCGCCGAAGACGTCGGTGACGCGGACCAGCAGCGCGCCGCCGAGCGTGACGACCATGGCCAGCGGGAAGCCGACGCCGAGCGCCGCGCCCGCCAGCCGGACGAGGTCCCAGCGGCGCAGCACCAGGCCCACCGCCAGGGCGGCGAGCGGCCCGAACTCCGGGCCGACCACCATCGCGCCGACGATCGTCACGGCGGAGTCCGTGAGCACGCCGACCGCCGCCAGCAGGCAGGCGATCGTGAGGAACGCCAGGAACGTCACGTTGAGCCGCGACTCCTCGCCCGTGCGGGCAAGCAGTTCCTGCCAGACGACGGCGTCCGCGCCCTCGCCCGGCGCCGCCTCTTCCGCCTCGTCGGCGGCGTCGGACAGCGCCGTGTCGAGTGCTTCGAGTGTGATCCCGCCGGTGTGGTCGAGCTCGAGCACGCACAGCGCGTCCACGATCTCGTCCGCCGCCTCGCGCGCGATGTCGGCCTCGACCAGGTCGCCTTCCGGCGACACGGCGGCGCCGCGGTGCACGATCAGGTGCGCCGTCCCGGCGTGGGCCCGCAGGACTTCGAGCGCCTGGGCGGTCTTCTCCGGCGGGCACACGGCCCTGAGGTGCAGCACTAGTTCTGCGGGGCGGGCGCCGGCTTCGCGTCGATCCCGGCTTCCTTGCGCTGCTGCGCGGTGATCGGCGCCGGCGCCGCGGTCAGCGGGTCGTAGCCGCCGCCGGTCTTCGGGAACGCGATCACGTCACGCAGCGAGTCGGCCTTGGCCAGCAGCATGACGATGCGGTCCCAGCCGAACGCGATGCCGCCGTGCGGCGGCGGGCCGAAGGCGAAGGCGTCGAGCAGGAAGCCGAACTTCTCCTGCGCCTCCTCTTCGCCGAGGCCCATCAGGCTGAAGACGCGCTTCTGGACGTCGCCGCGGTGGATACGGATCGACCCGCCGCCGATCTCGTTGCCGTTGCAGACGATGTCGTAGGCGTAGGCCAGCGCGTTGCCGGGGTCCTGCTCGAACTTGTCGATCCACTCCGGGGTCGGCGAGGTGAACGCGTGGTGCACCGCGGTCCACTTGCCGGAGCCGACGGCGACGTCGTCGCCGATGTCCTCGACCGGCGCGAACAGCGGCGCGTCGACGACCCAGACGAACGACCAGGCGTCTTCGTCGATCAGGCCGAGGCGCTTGCCGATCTCGTCACGCGCGGCGCCGAGCAGCGGCTGCGTGCTCGACGCCTTGCCGGCCGAGAAGAAGATGCAGTCGCCCGGCTTGGCACCCGCGGCGGCGGCGACGTTCTCGCGCTCGGTCTCGGACAGGTTCTTCGCGACCGGGCCGCCGAGCGTGCCGTCCTCGTTCACGAGGATGTACGCGAGGCCGCGCGCGCCGCGCTGCTTCGCCCACTCCTGCCACGCGTCGAGCTGGCGCCGCGGCTGGTCGGCGCCGCCCGCCATCACGACCGAGCCGACGTACGGCGCCTGGAACACGCGGAACGGCGTGTCGGCGAAGAACTCCGTCATGTCGGTGATCTCGAGGTCGAAGCGCAGGTCCGGCTTGTCCGAGCCGTACTTGGCCATCGCCTCGTGGTAGGTGATGCGCGGGATCGGCCGCGGGATCTCGTGCCCGACCAGCTTCCACAGCGCGGAGACGATGTCTTCGCCGACCTTGATGACGTCGTCCTGCTCGACGAAGCTCATCTCGATGTCGAGCTGGGTGAACTCCGGCTGGCGGTCGGCGCGGAAGTCTTCGTCCCGGTAGCAGCGCGCGATCTGGTAGTACCGCTCCATGCCGCCGACCATCAGCAGCTGCTTGAACAGCTGCGGCGACTGCGGCAGGGCGTACCAGGAGCCGGGCTTGAGCCGGGCGGGCACGAGGAAGTCGCGCGCGCCTTCGGGGGTCGAGCGGGTCATCGTCGGCGTCTCGATCTCGACGAAGTCCTGGTTGTGCAGCACCTCGCGGGCGGCGCGGCTGACCTCGCTGCGCAGCCGCATGGCCGCGGCCGGGCCGCTGCGGCGCAGGTCGAGGTAGCGGTGCTTGAGGCGGATCTCTTCGCCGACGTCGACCCGGTCGTCGATCGGGAACGGCAGCGGGGCGGCCTCGGACAGCACCTCGAGCTGGGTCGCGAGGACCTCGATCTCGCCGGTGGGGATCTCGGCGTTCGCGTTGCCCTCGGGGCGCTTGGCGACCTCGCCGACGATCTTGACGCAGAACTCCGAGCGCAGCGCGTGCGCGCGCTCGGCCATCTCGCCCTCGCGGAAGACGACCTGGGCGACGCCGCTCGCGTCGCGGAGGTCGATGAAGATGACGCCGCCGTGATCGCGCCGCCGGGCCACCCATCCGGTGAGGGTGACGGTCTGTCCGGCCTGCTCGGCACGCAGGGTGCCGGCGTTGTGAGTGCGGAGCACTGCGACTGCTCTCCTTCGACATGGGTGGTTCTCGCCGCTTGAAAGGCTAACGAACCGCCCAGCCTACGACGTCGGCAGGCTTGGCTTGTGCGGTGGTCAGAGCGCGACGGCCGGATCACGAAGGTCAGAGCACGAACTTCGGCCGGGCCTCCAGCGCGGCGACCAGGCGGTGGGCCTGGGCCAGGTAGGCGGCGACCGGGTAGATGCGGCCGCCGGGGTGGGCGGCCAGCCAGCTCGCGGCCGCCGGCGGCGAGGCGAAGAACGGCTGGCCGGCGCAGGCCAGCGCGTCGACGTGCTCGAGCCCGAAGCCCAGGTCGACCGTGGCGACGACGGTCGAGGGCGGGTCGGCCTGCAGGATCGCGTGCGGGGTGAGCTCGATGCGGATGCGCGTCCGGGTGACCGGGCAGACCGCGGCCGCGTGCACGCGCTCGCGGGTGGCGATGGCCAGCAGGAACATGTCGACGGTGCCGTCCGGGCCGGCGCCGAGGGTGCCCTCGGCCGGCTGGAGCCGGTGGTGGGCGCCGCGCGGCGCGGGGCCGGTGCTCACGAGGTCGCGGTGCAGGGTGAAGCCGATCAGCTCGACGAGCCGGCGCGCTTCGACCGGGGCGACGCCGACGGTCGCGGCCAGCCGGTCGACGCTCACGGGGTGCCGGCCGGCCCGGGTCAGCTTCAGAGCGGCCCACGCGAGCCGGGCGGCCGCGACCCGGTCGGTCTGCGAGGTCGTCATCGCCGCTCTCCCTTCCGCATCGATCCCTTCGACGTTAGGCGTCGGCGAGGTCGGGCGACAACGACACGATCGGACATTTTTCCGCAAGGCCGCGACTCGGTGGCGCAATCGTGTCCGAACTACGGCGAACGGCGGAGTTCCGCAGGCTTCGGCGGCGTTCCGGGTGACGGCTTCACCCACACGGCGGCCCGGCGGGTGATCACGCACCGCCGGACGTGGTTGTCCACAAAGGACAGCGGGGGGTCCGGCGTGGAGAGCGGGGCACCGGGCCCGTGGCCGCCGGCCGGACCGCTCGCGCTCGAGCGGGCGCCGGACCGCTCAGAGCAACCGCAGCTGCTCCGCGGCCGGCTCCGCTGCCCGGGGCTCGGGCGCCGGCTCCGGGGTGCGCGCTTCGTACCCCGTCTTCGGGGCCAGGCCGTGCCGGCGCAGCAACGGCGCCACCCGCTCGCCGAGCCGCTCGCGATACGCCTTCTGCACGTAGCTCCCCCGCGCGTACAGCTCCCGGTACCGCGGCACCAGCGCCGGGTACGCACCCGCCAGCCAGCGGCCGAACCACTCGCGCGCGCCGGGCCTCAGGTGCAGCGGGATCACCGTCGCGCTCGTCGCGCCGGCCTCGGCCAGTTCCGCGAACAGCGCGTCGAGGGCCTCCGCCGAGTCCGTCAGCCACGGGAGCACCGGCGCCACCAGCACCGAGCACGGCAGGCCGGCGTCGCAGGCCTTGCGGACCAGCTCCAGCCGCGCCCGCGGGCTCGGCGTGCCGGGTTCGAGGCGGTGCTGCAGCTCGCGGTCGAGCAGGGCGATCGACACCGCGAGCGAAACCGGCACGTCCCGGGCGACGTCCTGCAGCAGCGGCAGGTCGCGCGCCAGGACGGTGCCCTTGGTCAGCACCGACAGCGGCGTCCCGGAGCGGGCCAGCGCCGTGATGATCCCCGGCATCAGCCGGTAGCGGCCCTCCGCGCGCTGGTACGGGTCGGTGTTCGTGCCCATCGCCACGTGCTCCCGCCGCCACGACGGCCGTTTCAGCTGCGCGGAGAGGACCTCCGGGGCGTTGACCTTCACGACGACCTGGGTGTCGAAGTCGTGGCCGGCGTCGAAGTCCAGGTAGGTGTGGGTGTTCCGGGCGAAGCAGTTGTGGGACACCATGCCGTCGGCGATGAAGTCGCCGGTTCCGGTGGTGATGTCGAACAGCGGCAGCTGCAGCCCGAGTGGCTCGATCGCCTCGACGCGGCGGCGGCTCGCGCCGATCACCGCGCCGTCGAGCGACCGCTTCCACGCCACCGCCGGGTTGCTCACGTGCAGGAACCGCAGCACCTCGGCCGTGCCGCCCAGGAGCCGGACCTCCTGGCGGGCGGGGAACTTCGGCACTTCGTCGATCTGGTGCGCGAAGCCGAAGCGGGTGAGCGCGGCGGCGAAGGCATCGGTGATCTCGGGTTCGTCGTGCGCCACCGCGAGGACGCCGCGGCCGTAGTCGCCCGCGATGTCGAAGAGGCCGGCGAGGAACCCGCGCTGCCAGTGCGCGTCCGGGTCCGGCGGGACCCGGAGGAACCCGACCGACGCGCCGAAGTCGGGCAGGTACTCGAGGGCGCGCGTGGCGGCGTCCGGTTCCGCGGCGAACCCGCCGGAGCGCAGCATCCCGCACAGGTAGCCGGCCCGGTACCCGAGCGTCTCGTCCGGCGTGGGCGCGAACCGGCCGACGCCGATCAGCTCGGCGCCCGGCTCGAGGTGCGGGCGTTGCGCGGCGCCGAACTTGCTGCCGGTGACGTGCTTCCAGCCCTTGTTCGTGAGGAACCGGTGGTCGCCGCCGGCGACGAGCCGGGTGCCGTCTTCGAGCGTCACCCGGTAGGCGGCGCGCAGGGTCGTCCAGTGCGCTTCGACCCGGGTCGGGACCAGCCGCCGGGACGCGCCGTGACCGCGGGTGCCGTAGATCTCCTCGCCGACCTGAAGTTCGGACAGCGCCTTCGTCCGGCCGTCCGCCATCAGGATCTTGGTGCCGCCTTCGAGGCAGTAGGTGCAGGCGTGGGAGCAGCCGCGGTACGGGTTGACCGTCCAGCCGAAGGGCACCCCGGACCCGGCGGGCACCTTGTTCAGCACCGAGCGGGCGTGCACCTCGTGAAAGGTGACGCCGTCGAAGTCCGGTGACCGCACCGACCGCACCAGGCCCTCCAGCCCGGGCAGTGCCGGCTCACCCTCCCCTGCTCGCTGCCGATCCCATCGCACGGCACCAGTCGAACATATGTTCTAGTCGAGTGTCAAACCGGTTCGCCGCAGGCGAATCGGGTGGTGCTGCTGTGGCTCCTGGGGTGGTTCAGGACGAGAAGCGGTCCAGGGCGCGGATCTTGTTCGTCGCGTCCAGCGCCGCCACCTTGTACGCCTCCGAGAGCGTCGGGTAGTTGAACACCGCGTCGACGAGGTAGTCGACCGTCCCGCCGCAGCCCATCACCGCCTGTCCGATGTGGACCAGATCCGTCGCGCCCGTGCCGAAGACGTGGACTCCCAAGAGCTTCCGGTCCGTCGTGGACACCAGCAGCTTCAGCATCCCGTAGCTGTCGCCGGTGATCTGGCCGCGCGCAAGCTCGCGGTACCGGGCGATGCCGACCTCGTAGGGCACCGACGACGACGTCAACTGGGCCTCCGTCGAGCCGACGTAGGAGATCTCCGGGATGGTGTAGATGCCGATCGGCTGCAGCGCGCCCAAGCCGTTCGCCGGTTCGCCGAACGCGTGGTACGCGGCGAGCCTGCCCTGGTCCATCGACGTCGCCGCGAGGGCCGGGAAGCCGATCACGTCGCCGACCGCGTAGATGTGCGGCACCTCGGTGCGGTAGTAGTCGTCGACCACGAGCCGGCCGCGCTCGTCCGCCGTCAGGCCCGCCGCCTCCAGCGCCAGGTCGCCGGTCATGCCCTGGCGGCCCGCCGAGTACATGACGCCGTCGGCCGGGATGCGCTTGCCGCTGACGAGGGTCGTGATCGTCGCGTCGTCGGAGACCGCGACGTCCGCGACCTTCTCGCCGAAGCGGAACGTGACACCGAGGTCGCGCAGCTGGAACTTGAGCGACTCCACGATCTCGGGGTCGCAGAAGTCGAGCATCTGGTCGCGCTGCTCGACCACGGTGACCCGCGAGCCGAGCGCGGCGAACATCGACGCGTACTCGATCCCGATCACCCCGGCGCCGACCACCACGAGCGACGACGGGATCTGCTCCAGCCGCAGGATCTCGTCCGAGTCGAGCACGCGGGCGGCGTCGAAGTCGACGTGCCCGGGCCGCGCGGGCCGGGTGCCGGTGGCGATCACGACGTAGTCGGCGCTCAGCGTCCGGCGGTCGCCGAGGTGGCGGCCCTCGACGACCACGGTGTGCGCGTCGGCGAAGGACCCCGTGCCCGAAATCAGGTCGACGTGGTTGCGCATCAGCTGCGCGCGCACGACCTGGACCTCGCGCCCGACCACGTGCTGGGTGCGCGCCAGCAGGTCGGCGATCGTGATGTCCTGCTTGACGCGGTAGCTCGCGCCGTACAGCTCGCGCTGGTTCATCCCGGTCAGGTAGAGCACCGCTTCGCGCAACGTCTTGGACGGGATCGTGCCGGTGTTGACGCACACGCCGCCGACCATGTCGTGCTTGTCGACGACCGCCACCCGTTTGCCGAGCTTCGCCGCGGCGATCGCAGCCTTCTGCCCGCCGGGGCCCGAACCGATGACGATGAGGTCGTACTCGTGCTCGCTCACGGGGTCGAGCCTGCGCACCCGGCGGCCCCGGCGCAACCCCTCGCCGGTGAAGATCCGCGCGCGATCGCGCCCGGAGGCTAGCCTGCACCACCAGGGAGGCCTCGCGGATGCTGCGGATTTCGCTCCTGGGCGAGCAGGTGATCGCCGACGGCGAGACCGGCGCCGTGCTCACGCGGTCGCCGCGCTCGGTCGCGCTCGTGGCGCACCTCGTCGTGCACGCCGGCCTGGCGCAGCCGCGCCGGGTGCTCGCCGGGCTGTTCTGGCCGGACTCGACCGACGCGCAGGCCCTGACCAACCTCCGCCGCGAGCTGCACCAGCTGCGCCGTGTGCTCGGCGACCCGCCCTCGCTGGCCGTCACCGGGCACGACCTGTGCTGGCGGGACACGCCGTCGAGCCGGGTGGACGTGCGGGAGTTCGACGTCGCCCGCCGGGCCGCGCTGGCCGCGACGGACGCCGCCGAAGTCGTAGCCCACGCGCAGACCGCCCTCGCGGCCTACCGCGGCGACCTGCTGCCGGGCCTGGCCGACGACTGGGTCCTGGCGGCCCGCGCCGAGCTCGACCGCCAGTGCGTCGAGCTGTGCGACCTGCTCTGCCGCACCCCGGCGGGCGACCCGGCCGTCGCGCTCGCCGCGGCCCGCCGCCGGATCCGGCTGCGCCCGCTGGAGGAGACCGGCTACCGGACGCTGATGGGGCTGCAGGCCGACGCCGGCGACCGGGCGGGCGCGGTGAGCACCTACCACCGGTGCGCGTCGGTCCTCGAACGCGAACTCGGCGTCGTCCCGGCCGAGCCCACCCGCGCGGCGCTGCGCCGGCTGCTCGCGCGGCCGGACCCCGAACCCCGGCGGGCGGCCGCACCCGGCCTCGTCGGCCGGGCCGGCGAGCTGGCGAGCCTCGCCGACGCGTGGCGGGCGGCCGCGGCGGGCCGCGCGGGGATCGTCCTCGTGCGCGGCGACGCCGGGGTCGGCAAGACCCGCCTCGTCGCCGAGCTCGCCGGGCTGGCCCGCACGGAGGGCGCGGTCGTCGCCGTCGGCCGCTGTTTCGGCACGCCGGGGCGGGTCGCGCTGGCGCCGGTGGCCGAGTGGCTGCGCACCCCCGCGGTGCAGCGGGCGGCGACGTCGCTGGACCCGGTGTGGCGGACCGAGGTCGACCGGCTGCTGCCCGCCGCGCGCCCGGCCGCGAGCGGGCACCCGACGGTCGACGCGTGGCAGCGCCTGCGGTTCTTCGAAGGGCTCGCCCGCGCGCTCACCGCCGGCGGGCGGCCCGTCCTGCTCGTGCTGGACAACGTGCAGTGGTGCGACGAAGAGACCCGCGCGTTCCTCGCCTTCTGCCTCGGCCTCCTGCCGGACGCGCCGCTGCTGGTCGCCGGGACGCTGCGCGACGGCGACGCCGATCCCGGTGTCGCGGCCTGGACCGCCCAGCTGCGCGACGACGGCAAGCTGACCGAGCTGCCGCTGCGCCCGTTCGACGCCGACGGCACCGCGCACCTCGGCGAAGCGGTCGCCGGGCGTCCGCTGTCGGCGTCGGATCGCGCGCTGCTGCACGCGGCCACCGGCGGGTTCCCGCTGTACGTCGTGGAAGCCTTGCGCGCCGGTGCTTCCCCGCCCGCCGGCAACCTGGCCGCCGTCCTGCGGGCCCGGCTCGAGCAGCCGGGCCCGGCGGCCCGCGAGGTCGCCGGGCTCGCCGCCGCGGCCGGCCGGGACTTCACCCTGGACCTGCTCACCGAGGCGAGCGACCTCGACGCGGACACCGTCGTCGACGCGGTCGACGAGCTGTGGCGCCGCCGGATCGTGCGTGAGTTCGGCGGCAGCTACGACTTCACCCACGACCTGCTGCGCGAGGCCGCCTACCAGCAGGTCAGCCCGCCGCGGCGGTGGCTGCTGCACCGGCGGCTGGCCCAGGGCATGGAGCTGCTGCACGCCGACGACACCGACGCCGTGGCGGCGCAGCTGGCCGAGCAGTACGCGCGCGGCGGGCGGCCCGACCGCGCCGTCGCCCACTACCGGCGGGCCGCGGCCGTCGCCGCCGGGACGTTCGCCCACGCCGAGGCGATCCGGCTGCTGAAGGAAGCGCTGGCGCTCGTCCGCGCGCGCCCGGCGAGCGGCAACCGCGACCGCGACGAACTCGCCGTCCTCGAAGCGCTCGCCGGCCCGCTCAACGCCCACCAGGGGTACTCCTCCCCCGAGCTGCAGCACGTCCTGGAACGTTCACTCGCGCTCGCGGAGACCTCGGGCAGCAAGGAGTCCGCGCTGACGGCGCTGCTGGAGCTGTGGTCGTCCCGGTTCGTCCAGGGCCGGACGGCGGAGGCGCACGAAGCGGCCGAACGCGCCCTGGCGCTGCTGGCGCCCGGGACGAGCGCCGAACAGGACGGCTCGGCGCACTTCATCGTCGCGGGCTCGTCGCTGAGCCTCGGGCACGATCCGGCGGAGGCGCTGCGGCACTTCGAACTGGGCTCGGAACGCACCCGCGGCGCGTCGTCGTGGCCGATCGGCACCCGGCCGGACGTGCACGGACCGGCCTGGGCGGCGCACGCCCACTGGCTCCTCGGCCACGACGACGCGGCCGTGGCGACCAGCGCCGGCGCGATCGCGACCGCCCGCGAAGTCGACCAGCCGTACAGCCTGGCCATCGCCCTGGCGTACGCGGGGATCACCCACCAGATGCGCCGCGACCGGCGGGCGCTGTGGGCGGCCGTCAGCGAGCTGCACGCCCTGTGCGACCGGTACGGCTTCGCCTACTACCGGGAGTGGGCGCTGGTGCTGGGCGGCTGGTCGCGTGGCGGCGCGGCCGGGCTGGCCGCCGCCCACGAAGGCGTCGCGCACCTCAAGGCCGAGGGATCCTTCGCCCGGATGCCGTACTGGCTCTCGCTGGTCGCCGAGCTGTCGGCCCCGGAGGCGGCCCGCGCGACGCTGGACGCCGCGCTCGCCGCCGCGGAGGCCCGCGACGACCGCTGGTGGCTGCCGGAGGTGATGCGGCTGCGGGCGGCCCACGACGCGGATCCGGTCCCCCGCCTGCGGGCGGCCGCGGAGCTGGCCCGCGCCCAGGGCAGCGTCGCCCTGCTGCGGCGGGCGGAGGCGGACCTCGGCGTTCGGGTCCCGTCCTGACCTGCGGGAAACGGACCGAACGCTGCGCGAACGCCGGGTGCCTACGTTCTGCTCGGGAACGGGAAAACCGAGAGGGGCACCATGACCACCACCGCTCTGCCGCACGAAGAACTGGCCGCCACGCTGCGCGGAGACCTGATCACGCCGGCCGACCCGGGCTACGACGAGGCCCGCGCCGTGTACAACGCCATGATCGACAAGCGGCCGGCCGCGATCGCCTACTGCCGCGACGCCGCCGACGTCATCGCCTGCGTCCGCTACGGGCGCGCGCAGGGCCTGGACCTCGCGGTGCGCGGCGGCGGCCACAACGCGGGCGGTCTCGGCGTCGCGGACGGCGCGCTGGTCGTCGACCTGTCCGAGCTGCGCAGCACCACCGTCGACCCGGTGAACCACACCGTGCGCGCCGACGCGGGCTGCACCTGGGGCGACGTCGACCACGCCACGGTCGCGTTCGGGATGGCGACGCCCTCGGGCATCGTCGGGTCGACCGGCGTCGCGGGGCTGACGCTCGGCGGCGGCATCGGCTACCTGACGCGGCGGTTCGGCCTGACGATCGACAACCTGCTCGGCGCGGACGTCGTCCTCGCGGACGGTTCGTTCGTGCACGCCTCGGAGTCTTCGCACCCCGACCTGTTCTGGGCCCTGCGCGGTGGCGGCGGCAACTTCGGCGTCGTCACGTCGTTCACCTTCCGCTGCCACGAAATCGGCGAGCGCGGCACGGTCATCGGCGGCCCGGTGCTGTACGACCTGGGCGACACCCCGGACGTGCTGCGCTGGTACCGCGAGCTGCTGCCGTCGCTGCCCGAAGAGCTGAGCGGCTGGTTCGGCCTGCTGACGGTTCCGCCGGCGCCGCCGTTCCCGGAGGAGCTGTGGGGCCGCAAGGCGTGCGGCATCGTCTGGTGCTACACGGGTGCGCACGACAAGGCCGACGAGGTGCTGGCGCCGGTGCGCTCGTTCGGTTCGCCGTTGCTGGTCGGCCTGCACGACATGCCGTACACGGCGCTGCAGGCCGCGTTCGACGGGCTGTACCCGGCCGGGCTGCAGTGGTACTGGCGGGCGGACGTGTTCCACGAGATCTCCGACGCGGCGATCGACATCCACCTCAAGCACGGCGAGGCCCTCCCGAGCATGCACTCGTCGATGCACCTGTACCCGATCGACGGAGCGGCGAGCCGGGTGGCCGCGGACGCGACGGCGTTCCCGCACCGGTCCGGCGGGTGGTCGGGCGTGATCGTGGGGGTCGACCCGTCGCCGGCCAACGCCGAGGCGATTTCCCGGTGGACGCGGGACTACTGGGAGGAGCTGCACCCGACTTCGGCCGGCGGGGCGTACGTCAACTTCATGATGGAGGAGGGGCAGGACCGGGTTAAGGCCTCCTACGGCGGCAACTACGCGCGGCTGGCGTCGGTCAAGCGGCGGTACGACCCGGAGAACGTGTTCCACATCAACCAGAACATCCGCCCGGCGTAACGCACGGCGCGGCGGCCGGGGTGGAGGGCCCGGCCCGAAGTTCGTGAAGGCCGCCATGAGGGACTCGGGGTTCTCGTGGCGGCCTTCACGAACCGGCGGGATCAGGAACGCAGGGCGCCGCGGGCGCGCTGCCAGTCCGTCACCGTGTCGAGGCCGGTCTCGATCTCCTCCGTCAGCAACGCCGTCAGCTGGGCCGCCACGTCCGCGCCCAGCAACTCCCCCACCCGGTCCATCGACGACAGCGCCGCCCACGGCGAGGTCGCCAGCCGGTCGGCCACCGCCCCCGGGCGAGGCGGCGTCAGGGCTTCTTCGAGTCCGCACCGCCCGGCCGCCAGCAACGCCGCGACGACCAGGTGCGGCTGCGCGTCGGCGCCGGCGAAGCGGAACTCCAGCCGGCGGTTGCCCGCCGGCCCCGCGACGCGCACCGACGCCGTCCGGTCGTCGTGGCCCCAGCGCACCTCGCGTGGGGAAAACGGTGCCGTCCGCAGGCGCACGTAGCTGTTCCACGTCGGCGCCCACACCGCCGTCAACGCCCGCGCGTCACGCACCACGCCCGCCAGGAACCCGCCCAGCAGGTCCGGTTCGAATCCGTCCACAGCGGACAGTGACAGGTGGACGTGCCCGGAGTTCCCCTGCCCGGACGAAGGAGCGGCCAGGTACGAAGGATGGACGGAGTGGCGTGCGGCGACCCGGCGCACGATCAGCTGCTGCAGCAGGACGTCGTCGCACGCGGCCAGCGCGTCGCGGTGGCGCAGCACCACCTCGTACTGGCCCGGGTGGCACTCCGCGCGGGCGGACTCGACACCCAGCCCGGCTTCGTCCAGCGCCACCCGCAGGTCGCGCAGCAGCGGCGCCAAGCGTTCGGTGCCGCCGAGCGCGTAGTCGACACCGTGCGCGGTGAGCGGTCCCGAGGAGTCGCTGAACACCACCTCGTGCTCGATACCCACCGACGGCACCAACCCGAGGCCCTCCAACGCCTCGAGCTGGGCGCGCAGCACCGCGCGCGGCGCGAGCTCCGCGACCTGCCCGGACGGCCATTCCGCGTCGCACACCACCGCCCACGTCCGGTCGCCCAGCGGGATCGCGGTCGCCGCGTCCGGGCGCATCCGCAGGTCGCCGAAGCCTTCGAGGTACCGGCCGAGCGTGCCCGACGCCGGCAGCGGGTCACGGCCGGGCGTCCACGCGAAGACGTAGCTGCACACGCCGTAGCCGTCGGTCAGCGCCGAAGCGGCGAACGGCGCGGCCAGCTCGACGGCCGCGAACCGGGCGTGCGGGTCCGGCACCAGCAGGAGCAGCCGCGCGCCGTCTTCCGCGAGGACACCGCGCAGCACCGCCGCCCCCGCGGACGCCGCCGCGCGCCGGTCGGCCAGGGACCGCGGTCCGGCCGGGCGCGCGAACGCCGTCACCACGCCCCGCCGGGATCCGGGGCGTGCAGCGGGTTCGGCACCCGGCCCCAGCGGACGTCGAACTCGTCGTCGCGCTCCACCTTGTCGAAACCCTGACCGGCGAAGTGCTCTCGGTTGAGCGTGACGCGCTCGACGTCCGGCGCGAACAGGCGGCACGCGTCGAAGCGCGCGGCCACGTCCGGGTTCTCGTCGCGGTAGCGGCCGACGACCTCCCGCACCGGCGCCCAGAACCGCGCCCGCGCGAGGCCCAGCTCGTCGAGCAGGACCTCGGCCCAGAACCGGAACTGCCCGGAGAACACCGAGCTGAACAGCGACTGGGCCAGGAGGTGCGCGGGCCAGCGCAGCATGTCCGCCGCCGCTTCGGGCGGGAGCGACTCGTAGCTCTCCAGCTGCTCGTCGAGCAGGTCGACGCCCTGGGCGAAGTCCTTGATCAGCACCCGCTGCGGGAACCCGGCGGCGTCGACGACCAGGACGAGGTTCTGGCCGTGCGGGCAGAACCCGACGCCGTGGCGCAGCAGCCACTGCAGCAACGGCGTGAGCAGCAGGTCGAACAGCCGTGTCAGCCACGCCTCGGGGTCGCCGCCGCCGATCAGGTGCGACAACAGCGAAACGCCGTCGGGGCCGCGATAAGGCAGTGCGGCGAACGAAATCGCGCGCTCCCCCTCGGCCAGCTGCGCGACGAGCGGCTCGCGCCACAACGCCCCCAGCGTCTCGTGGAAGCGGTACGGCAGCTCGTCCAGGTGCCCGAACAACGGGTGCTTGACCGAGACGCTCGCCACCTCGCCGAGCAACCCGAACCGGTACTTCTCGCTGACCAGCGGGTCGGCGGCGCTGATCCGGCGCAGCCACGACGTCACCGACGGCCCGGCGAGCGTGGCCGCCGAGTTCAGCCCGCGGTAGACGAGCGTGTTCCGCACCGACACTGCGGTCTTGACGTCGTGCCGGCCCGGCGCGCTCACGTTGGCCAGGGTCCGGACCGTCTGGTGCGGCCGGTACGCGTCGGCGCTCTCCCCGAGGTCGACCATGACCCCGGTGGCGAGCTCGGCGGCGTAGAGCGTGCCGAGGATTTCGTCGGCCTGCCACGGGTGCACCGGCACCCAGACGTAGTCCTCCGGAGCCCGCGCCGCGAACTCCGCTCGCTGGGCGCCGAGTTCGGCGTCCAGCAGGGCGTCCCGGCTCAGCTCGCCGACGCACCGGAACTCGGCGTGCGAAGGGTGGACGGCGAACCAGCGCAGCCGCAGTTCGGCGCCGGCTTCCGGGGCGTAGCTCGCGCGGTCGCGCGCGGAGAACCCGACGCGGCCCTTGTTGAGCACCAGCCGCGGGTGTCCCGTCAGGTGGCCGTCGGCGACATTGTAGTCCATTGTGGACAATTCGGCGGCCGTCGGGGCACGGCGCAGGCGGGCGGCCTCGTTGGCGACCGTCGCGGTCAGCTCCGCCAGGACGTCCGCCAGGCGCAACCCGCTGAGCCCCAGGACTTCCCGCGCGTCCACGACGAGCGTGCGCGGGTCGGTGGCCGGCTCGCCGGACCGCCGGGCGGTGCCCGGTACGACCCTCCACGCTTCGAAGGCGCCGCGCCGGGCGCGGAACGTGTAGACGACGTCGCCCGGCAGCTCCAGCCGGCAGGCATCGCCGTCGGCGACCGGCTCCAGCATGTGCTCGTAGGACAGCTCACCGAGCATCTTGTGCACGATCAGGGCACCGGCCGCGCGCCAGGCGGCCGCCTCGTCGAGGGTCACTGGTCCTCCAGGCCGAAGGTGGTGAAGGCGGTGCGGTCGGGCAGGGCGTGCACGGTCTTGCCGCACACGGCGTTGAGGATCACGGCGGCCCGCCAGGCCCCGAGGCCGAGGTCGGGCGCGCCGGGGCCGTGGGTGTGCCGTTCCGCGTTCTGCACGAACAGCGGGCCGGGCACGTCGAGGGCGACGCGGTAGTCGGTGCCGACTTCGAGGCGCCCCAGCCGGTCGCGGTGGACGGCGTCGCCGAGCCCGGCCAGCAGCGGCCCGGTCGGGGTCTCCGCGTAGCCGGTGGCCGCGACGACGGCGGCGGTCCGGACGGTGGCGTCCCGGCCCTGCTGCGCGTGCCGGAGCCCGAGTTCGATCGCACCGTCCACAAGGGACGCCGTGACGACCTCGACGCCCGGGGTCAGCACCGCTCCCGGCGGGCCGGTGATGCTGCGGCGGTAGAGCTCGTCGTGGATCGCGCCGATCGTCTCGGTGTCGATTCCCTTGTAGAGCTGCCACTGCGCGGGCAGGAGCCGGTCGCGGACCGCTTCGGGCAGGCCGTGGAAGTACGCCGTGTAGTCCGGGGTGAACTGCTCCAGCCCGAGCTTCGAGTACTCCATCGGCGCGAACGCCGGGGTCCGCGCGAGCCAGCGCAGCCCGTCCACAGTGGACCGCGAGCGCAGCAGGTCGAGGACCACCTCGGCCCCCGACTGCCCGGATCCGACCACGGTGACGCTCTCGGCGGCCAGGAGCTCTTCCCGGTGCGTCAGGTAGTCGGCCGAATGCACCGCCGGGACACCGGGCTCTTCGACCAGGGCGCGCAACGGCTCCGGCACCGACGGCACCGTGCCGACGCCGAGCACGACGGCGTCCGCGAGCAGCGGCTCGGTCCCGGCGACGGTCAGCTCGAACGCCGCTTCGCCCGGGTCCCAGCGGACTCCGGTGACCTCGTGGCCGAACCGGCACGACGGCAGCCGGGCCGCGGCCCACCGGCCGTAGTCGTCGTACTCGGCGCGCGGCGGGTGGAACCGTTCGGCGAAGTAGAACGGCAGCAGCCGGCCGCGGTCGCGCAGGTAGTTGAGGAAGGAGAACGGGCTGGTCGGATCGACCAGCGTCACCAGGTCGGCCAGGAACGGCACCTGCAGCGTCGCGCCCTCGACCAGCAGGCCCGGGTGCCAGCGGAACTCCGGGCGGGCGTCGAAGAACACCGCGTCCAGTCCGTCGACCCCGGCGGCCAGCGCCGCGAGCGAGAGGTTGAACGGCCCGATCCCGATGCCCGCCAGGTGGTGGCGCCTCACGAAGCGACCGGGCTTTCCCGGTCGGCGACGAGCTCGGCGCCGGCGGTGGCGGCGATCCGGTCGAGCAGCGGGAGGTAGTCCTCGGCGGTGGTGTGCGGGTGCAGCAGGGTCAGCTTGAGCCACAGCTGCGGCGCGCCACCGGGCCCGGTCGGGAGCGCGGCGCGGCCGATGACGGCGGTGCCCGCTTCCAGGAGCGCGCGGCGGACGCGGGCGACGAGCTCGTCGTCGCCGGTCTCGTCGGCGACGACCGGCCGCAGCACCACGGTGGACAGTTCCGGCGCGCCCCAGAGCCGGAGCCCCGGGTGGTCCTCGACCCGCCCGGCGACCTCCGTCGCGGTGGCGCAGCAGCGTTCGACGAGCGCGCCGAGCCCGTCGGTGCCCAGCGCGCGCACGGTGACGGCCATCCGGAACGCGTCCGGCCGCCGGGACGTCCGGATCGAGCGGCCGAGCAGGTCGGGCAGGCCGGCCTCGGTGTCGTCGTCGGCGTTGAGGTACTCGGCCCGGACGGTCAGCGCGGCCAGGTCGGCGGCGTCGCGGGCGGCGAAGAGCCCGGCGGCGACCGGCTGCCAGCCGAACTTGTGCAGGTCGAGCGCGACGGAGTCGGCCAGCTCCAGCCCGGCGAGCTTCGGGCGCAGGGTGTCGCTGCACAGGGCGGTGCCGCCGTAGGCCGCGTCGACGTGCAGCCGCGCCCCGGCGCGGCGGCAGACCGCGGCGATCTCGGGCAGCGGGTCGAGGGTGCCGGTGTTGGTCGTGCCCGCGGTCGCGACGACGACGCTTCCCGGGGCGAGGACCCGGGCGAGGGCACCGGGGAGCATGCGGTCGCCTTCGCACGGGACGACGACCGGCGCGGGCAGCCCGAGCAGCCAGGCGGCGCGGGCGACGCTGTGGTGGGCGTTGGCACCGCAGACCGGCTGGACCCGGGGGTCGCGTTCGCGGGCCAGGAGGAGGCCGAGCAGGTTGGACTCGGTGCCGCCGGTGGTCACGACGGCGTCGGGCGCTTCCGCGCGGGGGTAACACAATCGGGCGATTCCGGCGGTGAACTCGCGCTCGAGCTCACTGGCGACGGGCGCCTGGTCCCAGGAGTCCATGGAGGGGTTGAGGGCACTGGCGACGACATCGGCGGCCACGGCCACGGCGAGCGGCGGGCAGTGCAGGTGGGCGGCGCAGGCGGGATCGGCGGGATCGGCCGAGCCCGCGGCGAGCAGGCGGCTCAGCTCTTCCAGCGCGGCCTCGGCGCCGACGCCCGCACGGGGCAGCGCACCGCTCACGACCGGGGCGGCTTCGGCGGCGCGGCCACCGACCGGCGCGGCAGGCGAAGCCGAGGCGGGAGGGGCTCGGTGCCCGCCGGCCGAGGCCGGCACTGGCACGCCGTTCGGCACCGCGGCGGCCGGCTCGAACTCGCCACGCTCGGCAACCAGCGCCGCCGCCACCGCTGCCGGTCCGCCGGCCGGTACCGGGCCGCCGCGTTCGGCGACTCCCGCCGCCATTCCGCGCAGTGCCGCCGGGATCAGCTCGGCGAGCCGTTCCGCGCCGCCCTCGCCCCCGGCCAGCCCGTCTCCCCGCATGTACCCGCCTTCCTTAGGGTTGCCTTGCCTACGCTGAGCAACAGTACGGCGACCGACGGCTGCCTGTCATCCGGCCCCGTCCAGGATGCTCGACCGGGTGGCGGGAACGCGTCGGCCATCGGGAGTAGGTTCACCGGCGGGAGGTGATCGGCATTCCCGCGACCCGCTGGGACGTCCTGCTCGCGATCGGCGCCGGCGGCGCGCTGGGCAGTCTCGCCCGCTACGGCCTGTCGGTGGCGATGCCGCACGCGCGCGGGGAGTTCGCCCTCGCGACGCTGCTCACCAACGTGCTCGGCTGCCTGCTCATCGGCGTCCTGATGGCGATCCTGACGACCACCGCGCGCCCGCACCCCCTGCTCCGGCCGTTCCTCGGCGTCGGGATCCTCGGCGGGTTCACGACGTTCTCCACGTTCGTGACCGACACCCTGGACGCGGCGACGACCGGGCGGATACTGGGCTCGCTGCTGTACCTGGCAGCGTCGGTGGCGCTGTGCCTGACCGCGGTGACCACCGGCCTGACGGCAACTCGCGCGGTGAGGAAGGGACGCTGATGGAAGGACCCGCGACGCGGCTGACGATCTACATCGGCGAAGACGACCACTGGCACCACAAACCGCTCTACCACGAGATAGTCCGCCGGGCGCGTGACGCCGGGCTGGCCGGCGCTTCGGTGCTTCGCGGCGTCGAGGGCTACGGCGCGTCGTCGCTGATCCACACCACGCGGATCCTGTCGCTGTCGGAGGACCTGCCGGTGGTCGTCGTGATCATCGACCGGGAGGAGAAGCTGCGCGCGTTCCTGCCGCAGCTGGACGAGCTGATCGGCGAAGGCCTGGTGACGCTCGACCAGGTCGAAGTGGTCCGCTACGTGGGACGGGCCGAGTGACGCTGGTCCTGGTGGCCCTCGGCGGGGCGGCGGGGTCGATCCTGCGCTACCTGACCGACCGGCGGGTGCAGCTGTGGCGGGATTCGCCGTTCCCGTTCGGCACGCTGACGGTGAACGTCGTGGGCTCGTTCGTCCTGGGTTTCCTGAGCGGCTGGCTCCTGCACGGCGCGGAGCCGGCGTCGGTGCGGTCGCTGGTGGCGGTGGGGTTCTGCGGCGGCCTGACGACGTTCTCGACGTTCGGCTACGAGACCGTGCGGCTGTTCCTGGAGAAGACGCGGCTGTACGCGGTGCTGAACGTCGTGGTGACGGTGGTCGGGGGGTTGACCTCGGGCGCTCTCGGCCTCCTGCTGGCCACGGCGCTCTGGTCCTGACCCACCGGGTCGTGAGTGGGAAACAGTGTTCCAACCCTGTTCCCCACTCACGACCGGTCAGCGTGGGGCGAGGCCGCGGACCTGCTCGAACGGGTCCCCGCCGGTCGGCAGCAACGCGATGATCGGCGTCGTCAGCCCGTTGTCCACATAGGACTGCACCTGCTCGCGGCACGACTCGACGCTGCCGTGGATCACCAGCTCGTCGACGACCGCGTCCGGGATCACCTGGTTCGCCTTCTGCCGGTCGCCCGCCGCCCACGCCTCGTGCATCGGGGCCAGCGCCTCGCCACGGCCGAGCCAGTCGTGGAACGCCGCGTACACCGGGACCGTCAGGTAGCTCGAGATCAGCATCCGGCCCAGGCCCCGCGCCGCCTCCGCGTCCTCCGTCGGGCAGACGAAGATCCGGGCCGCCAGCTCGACGTCCGGCCCGACGACCGACCGGACCTGGGGCACGTCCGAAGCCGCCAGCCAGTTCGTGATCGCGCCGTCCGCTTCGCGGGCCGCCAGGCGGAGCATGCCGGGGCGCAGGGCCGCCAGCATGATCGACGGCGGCGGGTCGGCCGGGCGCTCCAGCCGGAACTTCGAAACCGCGAACGTCTCGTACTTCTCGGTGACCTTCTCCCCCGCCAGCGCCGAACGCAGGAAGCGCAGCGTGTCACGAGAACGCGCGAAGGGCTCCTCGAAGGAAGCGGCATTCCAGTTCGAGACGATCACCGGCGACGACGCGCCGATGCCGAGGACGAACCGGCCGGGCGCCAGCTCCGCGACCGTCGCCGCCTGCATCGCCAGCAGGCCGGGCCCGCGGGTGTACACCGGGACGATCGCCGTGCCCAGTCGCAGCTGGGGCGCCCACTGCGAGGCGAGCACGAGCGGGGTGAACGCGTCGGTGCCCGCGGTCTCGGCCGTCCACGCGTCGGTGTAGCCCAGGTCCGGCAGCTGTTCGACCAGCTCGCGGTGTGCCGTGAGCGGCACCCCGGTCAGCGGGATCGTGAGGCCCCAGCGGCTCATGCGGTCTCCTTTTCGACGGCGGACAGCTCGCGCAGCAGCCAGTCCACCTGCGTGCGCATCAGGTTCTCCGCGACCTCTTCGGCCTGCGGCGTCATGTGGGTGGCCCCCGCCAGCGGCAGGAAGACGTGCGGCCGCCCCTTCGCCAGCAGCGCCGACGACAGCCGCAAAGCGTGCGCGACGAACACGTTGTCGTCGGCCAGCCCGTGCACGATCAGCAGCGCGCGGCTCAGCTCCGCCGCGCTCTCGATCAGCGAGTTGTGCGCGTAGCTTTCCGGCTCGTCCTGGGGCTTGCCCAGGTACCGCTCGGTGTAGTGCGTGTCGTACAGCGACCAGTCGGTGACCGGCGCGCCCGCGACCGCGGCGTGGAAGACGTCCGGCCGGCGCAGCACCGCCAGCGCCGACAGGTACCCGCCGTAGGACCAGCCGCGGATCGCGACGCGCTCGACGTCCAGCTCGGGGAACTGCGCCGCGGCCGCCTGCAGGGCGTCGACCTGGTCCTGCAGGGTGACGTCGGCGAGGCGGCCGTGGATCTCGCGCTCCCACACCGCGCCACGCCCCGGCGTGCCGCGCCCGTCCGCGACGAGCACCGCGAAGCCCTGGTCGGCCAGCCACTGCGAGGTCAGGAACGCGTTGCGGCTCTGCAGGACGCGCTGGGCGTGCGGGCCGCCGTACGGGTCGAGCAGCACCGGCAGCTTGCCTTCGCTCGGCTCGTAGCCGCGCGGCAGGAGCAGCGCCGCGCGCAGGCCGCGTTCCCCCAGCGTCAGCCAGGTCAGGTTCGGCACGATGTCCGGGTCCACGGTGGACGAGGCGATCGACGCCACTGCCGAGCCGTCCCGCAGCACCGAGACGCGCGGGCCGCTGTGGTCGAGGCTCCACGAGGAAAGCACGGTGACCGCGGTGTTCCCGGCGCCGTGGTGCACGCCGTCCACAGTGGACAGGCGACGGACGGAGGCACCTTCCGTGCGGAAGACGTGGATCTGCGTCGGGTCGTCCTCCGACGCGCTGAAGAGGATCTCGTCGCCGACGTCGAGCACGGCGCGCAGCTGCAGCCCGGCCGGGGTGACGGCCTCGCCGCCGACGAAGAGCCGGTGGTCGCCGTCGACCATGCCTTCGACCACCAGCCGACCGTCGGGGGTCCACGCCGGGACGCCGCCGACGATGTCGATCCAGTGCTGGTCGGCCGCGCTGTGCAGGACCGACGTCGTGCCGTCGGCGACGTCGAGCGCGAGGACGTCCATCCGCTTCTGGTCGCGCGGCTCCACGGCCAGCAGCGGCGCGCCACCGGCCGACCAGTGCACCGAGGCCAGGTACTCCCACTCGCCGGGCGCGACGTCCACCCGGGAGCCGTCGAGGCCGAGGACCGCCAGCGACACCAGGGCGTTCGTGGTGCCCGCGGCCGGGTAGGCGACGACGTTCGCGGGGTTCTGCGGGTTGGCCGGGTCGGCGATGGTCCAGCGCGGCACCGGGCCGCGGTCGGAGCGCTCGGCCAGCAGGCTGCGGCCGTCCGGGGACCACCAGTAGCCGCGGGTGCGGTCCATCTCCTCGGCGGCGATGAACTCGGCGAGCCCCCAGGCGATGTCCTCGCCGTCCTCCTCGACCAGCACGCGGTCGTCGCCGGTGGCCAGCTCCATGACGTGCAGCCGCCGGTCCTGCACGTACGCGACGTGCGTGCCGGTCGGGTTCGGCCGCGGATCGATCACCGAGCCGTCGACGCGCAGCGTCACCTCGCCCGAAGCGAGATCGAGCGTGTAGAGCTTGCCCGAGAGCGAGAACGCGGCGACCGTGAAGCCGGCATCGACGCCGTAGTGGACGACGCCGCCGCCGGTCTCGCGGGCGCGTTCGCGGCGGGCCCGCTCCTCGGCGGGCAGCTCCTCTTCGCCGGGCAGCAGCTCGACGGCGTCGACGAGCTTCGTCTCGGCGCCGGTGGCCAGGTCGGCCGACCAGAGGCTGTGCCGGGGGTCGGTACCCGACTCCGCGCGCAGGAACAGCACGCGGGAGGCGTCCGGGGCGACCCGGAACTCCTTCGGCGCGCCGAGGGTGAAGCGCTGGGTCCGGGCCTGCTTGCGGAGGAACGGGAGGTCGTCGACATCGGTCACGTCCGCACTCTTTCAGACGGTCAGCCCGGGACGCCAACACCCTTCAGCTTCGCCAGCTCGGTGTCGACGTCGAAGCCGGGCTCCGGGAACCGCGGCGCCAGTTCGGCGAGCGTCTCGATGAGCAGCTCGGCGACCGCCCAGTTCCGGTACCACTTGCGGTCGGCGGGCACGACGTGCCAGGGAGCGTGGGCGGTCGACGTCTTCTTGAAGATGTCGGCGTAGGCCTCCTGGTAGGCGGGCCAGTGCGACCGCGCGTCGAGGTCGCCCGGGTTGTACTTCCAGTGCTTCTCCGGCGTCTGCAGCCGGGCCCTCAGCCGATCGAGCTGCTCCTCCGGCGAGATGTGCAGGAACACCTTGACGACGGTCGTGCCCGCGTCCGCCAGCTCCCTTTCGAACGCGTTGATCTCGCTGTACCGGCGGCGGCGCTCGGCCGCCGTCAGCAGGCCGGTCACGCGCGGGACCAGGATGTCTTCGTAGTGCGAGCGGTCGAACACGCCGATCTGGCCGGGCACCGGCAGCTGCTTGCGGATCCGCCACAGGTAGTGGTGGCGGCGCTCGGCCGGCGTGGGCGCCTTGAACCCGGCGTAGCGGACGCCCATCGGGTTGACCAGGCCGAGCACGTGCGACACCGTGCCGCCCTTGCCCGAGGTGTCCATGCCCTGCAGCACCAGCAGGACGTTCCGCCGGCCGCCGCCGACACCCTCGGCGTAGAGCGCCTCCTGCAGCGAGGACAGCCGCGCGGCGGCGTCGTCCAGCTTGGCGACGGCCTTCGGCTTCTTGCCGGGCCCCACCGGGGTCGAGCCCGGGTCGGGCAGCTCCGCACCGACGCGCAGCGCGTCCCGGACCGGGCTTCCTTTGTCCTTCTTCGCCATCCCGCGAAACTACCTGCTCACGCGGCGGCTTTCTCGGCGAAGAGCTTCAGCAGCCCGCCGTGCCCGCCCTCGGTGGAGACGCCGTCGCGGACCTTCTGCGCGGTTTCGCCGTGCCGCTCGAAGTCGCGGTGCTCCAGCTCGACGCGGGTCGATCCCGGGCCTTCTTCGAAGAAGCGGACCTCGATCTCGCTGGCGTGCGCCGGGTCGGGGTCGATCTTCCAGTCGCCGTCGATGCGCCACGACAGGACCACCCGGGCGGGTGGCTCCCAGACGAGCACCTCGCCCCACTGGCACTCGGCGCCGTCGACGGTCTTCTCGTACCAGCGACCGCCCGGCCGGGGTTCCAGGACGGCCTCGGCCAGGTCGGCTTCGCCCAGGTGGTGCTCGCGGGGCCACCAGCTGTCGAAGGCCTCGGTGTAGGTCTTGAACGCGTGCTCGCGCGAGCAGGCGACGGTGATCGTCTTGCGGATCGGCTCCAGGGTCATGACTGCTCCTCTTCCGGGAGTTCCGGGAGTTCCGGGAGTTCCGGGGACTCGGTGGATTCCGCCAGGTCGGCGAAGGACTTCAGCGCGTCCGACCACATCCGGTCGAGGTAGGCGCGCACGGCGGCGATGCCGTCGGGCTCGAGGCGGTACAGCCGCTTCGTGCCCTCGGCCCGGTCCGCGACCAGGCCGGCCTCCTTGAGCACCTTGAGGTGCTGGGAGACGGCCGGGCGGCTGATCGGCAGGTCCGCGGCCAGCTCGCCGACCGCGCGGGGCCCGGCGCGGAGCGCTTCGACGATCGCGCGCCGCGACGGGTCGGCCAGCGCGGCCAGCTGGTCACTTCCGTAAGTCGCCACGAACCGTAAGTTACGACTTACCGATGAGCGCGTCAACGGCTACGCACGGATTCGGGGGTGCCGACCGGGTATTGCGCAACGAACAACGAGTGAAAGCAATGATTCCCGGCTGAATTCTGCGTGTTCTGCCTCTAACCTGAACGCATGACGACGTTCGCCGGCCGGGAGACCGCCGCCCCCACCGCCGCGAGCTTCATCGAGCTCGACGAGCAGTGGAGCACGCACAACTACCACCCGTTGCCGGTCGTGATCGCCGAAGCCGCCGGCGCGACGGTGACCGACGTCGAAGGCCGGTCCTACCTCGACTTCCTTTCCGGGTACTCGGCGCTGAACTTCGGCCACCGCCACCCGGACCTGATCGCCGCCGCCATCACGCAGCTCGGCCGCGTCACGCTGACGTCGCGAGCCTTCCACCACGACCAGCTCGGCCTGTTCTGCCGCGAGCTGGCCGAGCTGACCGGCACCGAGCTCGTGCTGCCGATGAACTCGGGCGCCGAGGCCGTCGAGTCCGCCGTCAAGATCGCGCGCAAGTGGGCCCACCGGGTCAAGGGCGTGCCGGACGGCACCGCCGAGATCATCGTCGCCGGGGCCAACTTCCACGGCCGGACCACCACGATCGTGTCGTTCTCGACCGACGAGACCGCCCGCGCCGACTTCGGCCCGTTCACGCCGGGCTTCGTCACGGTGAAGTACGGCGACGCCGCCGCGCTCCGCGACGCGATCACCCCGCGCACGGCCGCGGTGCTGCTGGAGCCGGTGCAGGGCGAGGCCGGCGTCATCGTGCCGCCGGAGGGCTACTTCGCCGACGTCCGCGCGGCGTGCGACGAGCACGGCGTGCTGCTGATCGCTGACGAGATCCAGTCCGGCCTGGCCCGCACCGGCACGGTGCTGGCGCTGGACCACGAAGGCGTCCGCGCGGACGTGTACACGCTGGGCAAGGCCCTCGGCGGCGGCATCCTGCCGGTGTCGGCGGTGGTCGGCCGCCGCGACGTGCTGGGCGTGCTCAAGCCGGGCGAACACGGCTCGACGTTCGGCGGCAACCCGCTGGCCTGCGCGGTCGGGCGCGCGGTGGTCAAGCTGCTGAAGACGGGCGAGTTCCAGCAGCGGTCCACCGAGCTGGGCGCGCACCTGCGGACGCGGCTGGGCGAGCTGGTCGGCAGCGGGCTGTCCGAGGTCCGCGGCCGCGGCCTGTGGGCGGGCATCGACATCGCCCCGGGCGGCCCGTCGGGCCGCGAAGCATCGGAGGCGCTGGCGGCGCGGGGCGTACTGTGCAAGGAGACGCACGAGCGCACCCTGCGCGTCGCACCGCCGCTGGTGATCACCCGCGAGGAGCTGGACCGCGGCATCGACGCGATCGCCGAGGTCGTCCGCCCCTGAACCACCGGATGCCGCCGGGTGAGCCTCCCGCCCCGGCGGCATCCGGAGCACAACGGGGAGCAGAACGTCCCCTTCGGACGTTGTGCCGGACATGGGATCAGGGGAATGGGTGGAGCGGCCGCTCGTCGGCACCGACAGCGTGACGCCGGCCGAGCTCTACGAACAGGGGAAGCGGCTCCGGGACAGGACGCCCGCCGCCGCGCACGACCACGAGGCCGCGGGCGAGGACCGGCCGACACCGAAGCAGTACTTCGACGCCAGCAACGCCGGGCGGCTCCCGGAGCTGACCGACCTGCGCCGCGAACGCATGCTCGCGTCGCCGTTCACCTTCTTCCGCGGGGCCGCCGGGCTGATGGGCGCCGACCTCGCCGGCACGCCGTCGTCCGGGGTCACCGCGCAGCTCTGCGGCGACGCCCACGCCGCCAACTTCGGGCTCTACGGCACGCCCGAAGGCAAGATCGTGATGGACATCAACGACTTCGACGAGACCGTCCCCGGCCCGTGGGAGTGGGACCTCAAGCGGCTCGCGGCCAGCCTCGTGCTCGCCGGGCGCGAGGGCGGCATCGGCGAGTCCGGCTGCCGCGAAGCCGCCGAAGACGCCGTGAAGTCCTATCGCCGCACCATCCGCGCGCTCGCCGACCTGCCGTTCCTGCGCAGCTGGAACGCCCTGCCGGACTCCTCGGTGCTGTCCAAGGCCCGCGCCGACGAGCTGATCGACGACTTCGCCGACGCCGCCGAGAAGGCCCGCAAGAACGACAGCGCGAAGGTCGCCGCGAAGTGGACCGAGCGCGTCGACGACCACGAGACCGGCCTGGCGCGCCACCGGTTCGTCGAGGACCCGCCGGTGCTGACGCACGTCGACGAGCGGACCGCCGAGGCCGTCGCCGCCGGACTGGCGTCCTATGTGGACACCCTGCGCGAGTCGCGGCGGACGCTCGTCTCGCGGTACCGGATCGCCGACATCGCCTTCCGCGTGGTCGGCACCGGCAGCGTCGGCCTGCGCAGCTACGTCGCGCTGCTGCACGGCAACGACGACGAAGACCTGGTGCTGCAGGTGAAGCAGGCGCAGAAGCCCGCGCTCGCGCCGTACCTCGACCTGCCCGCGGCGGAGCACGAAGGACGGCGGATCGTCGACGGCGCCCGGCTCGTGCAGGCCGAGACGGACATCCTGCTCGGCTGGACCACGATCGACGGCCTCCCGTTCATCGTCCGGCAGTTCCGGAACCTCAAGGGCGACATCGACCCGGCGGAGCTGGAGAAGGACCACCTCGACGACTACGGCAGGCTCGCCGGCGCCCTGCTCGCCCGCGCCCACACGCGGTCGCTGCACCCGAAGCTGCTCGCGGGCTACTTCGCCGACGACTCCGAACTGGACGAGGTGCTGGGCGCGTACGCCGTGCGGTACGCCGACCGGACGGAGGCCGACCACGCCGCCTTCTCGGGGGCCTGACCGCCCGCGGCGAACGGGTGCATCACGAGGTCACGGTTATTCTCACGCGGGTGAGGACGTTGTGGGTGCCGGCCGCGGTGTGCGGACTGCTCGCGGTGCTGCTGGGGCTGCCGTTCGCCGGCGGGACGTCGCCCGGCGCCGTGGACGCGACGGTCGCCGGCTGGACGGCGCACCTGAGCCCCGGCGTGCTGCGCGCGCTGGTCTTCCCGACCGAGCCGTACGTCGTGATCGCGCTGGGGGTCCTCGCCGTCGTCCTGTGCCTGCGCGGCGGGCGGCGGGCCGACGCCGCGCTCGCGCTCGGCGCGCCGCTGCTGGCGATCCTGCTGACGGGCTGGCTGCTGAAGCCGCTCTACGACCGGTGGAAGAACGACACCCTCGTCTACCCGAGCGGGCACACGGTGAGCCTGGTCGCGGTGCTGACGGTGCTCGTGCTCGTCACGCGCAAGGTGTTCGTCATCGTGCTGAGCGCGGTGGCGCTGCTCGCGGCCACGGCCGGGCTGGTCGGCCTCGGCTACCACTACCTCACCGACGTCGCCGGGGGGACGCTGTTCGCGGTCGCCGTCGTGCTGCTCACGTGGTCGGTGCCGCGTCGCGCGCCAGCGCGGTCAGCCGGCTGACCGCGCGCAGGTACTTCTTGCGGTAGCCGCCGTTCACCATCTCCTCGGTGAACAGCGCCGGCAGCGGCTCGCCGGAGACGACGACCGGGATGGCCCGGTCGTAGAGCCGGTCGGCGAGGGCGACCAGCCGCAGCGCGACGTTCTGGTCCGGCGCCGGGTGGACGCCCCGCAGGTGCACGCGGGTGACGCCGTCGAGCAGCCGCCCGTAGCGCGACGGGTGCAGCTCGGCCAGGTGCGCGCACAACGCGTCGAAGTCGTCCACAGTGGACCCGGCGTGCGCGGCGGCCGACTCCTCCAGCACGTCCGGGGAAGCCGGGGGCGGCGCGTCCGGCAGGCCGCGGTGGCGGTAGTCGGGGCCGTCGACGCGCACGACGCCGAAGCGGGCCGACAGCGACTGGATCTCGCGCAGGAAGTCCTCCGCGGCGAACCGGCCCTCACCGAGCTTCTCCGGCAGTGTGTTCGAGGTCGCCGCGATGTACACGCCCGCGTCCATGAGCTCCTGGAGCAGCCGCGTGACCAAGGTGGTGTCGCCCGGGTCGTCCAGCTCGAACTCGTCGATCGCCAGGATCCGGTGCTCCGACAGCCGCCGCACGGCCTCGGCGAAGCCCAGCGCGCCGACCAGGTGGGTCAGCTCGACGAACGTGCCGTAGGCCTTGGGCGAGGGCGCCGCGTGCCAGGTCGAGGCGAGCAGGTGGGTCTTGCCGACGCCGAAGCCGCCGTCGAGGTAGAGCCCCATCGGGCCGGCCGGCTCGGAGGAGCCGCCGAAGAGCTTGAAGCGCTTCTTCTCCTTGCGCGCGCCCACCTCGGCGGCGAACGCCGAGCAGGCCTCGACCGCGGCGGCCTGGCTGGGCTCGTCCGGGTTCGGGAGGTACGTCCCGAACCGCACGGCGTCGAAGCGCGGCGGGGGCACCAGCGCGGTGATCAGCTCGTCGGCGCCGAGTTCGGGTCGGCGGTCCACCAGGTGCGCGGGCATGGTCGCAGAGCCTATCCGCGCGGCGGGTGCCGGTGAGCGGGCCTGTCCCCCGGTCGAGACGCAGTTCACGCCCGTGCTGGGATTGTCCCGTGCGGATCGTGTGGCCCCTTGCGACGGGCGAGCTGACCGGAGTGGACCTCGAAGAGATCTACGCCTACCCGGAGCACCTCGAGCGCCCCTGGGTGCAGGTCAACTTCGTCGCGAGCGCCGACGGCGCCGTCGAGGTGGACGCGACGTCGGCGGGCCTTTCGCACGCCGCCGACCGGCAGGTCTTCTTGCTCGGGCGCGACCTCGCCGACGTGATCCTGGTCGGGGCCGGGACCGCTCGCGCGGAGGACTACCGCGGGGTCGTCGCGGGCCCGAAGCGGCTGGAGCGCCGTCGCCGGCTCGGCTTCGGGAACGTCCCGCCGATCGCCGTCGTGACCCGCACCGCCGACCTCGACCCGGCGTCGCGGCTGTTCACCGAAACCGTCGTACCCCCGATCGTGGTGACCACGGAGACCGCGCCGACCGGCGCCCTCGAAGCCGCCGGGGCGGAGATCCTGCGCGCGGGCGACGACGACGTCGACGTCCGGCGCGCGCTCGACCTGCTCGCCGCCCGCGGGCTGCGCCGCATCGCGTGCGAGGGCGGGCCGCGGCTGTTCGGCCGGCTCGTCGCGGACGACCTCGTCGACCAGCTGTGCCTGACGGTCGCGCCGCTGCTGGTGGCCGGGCCGGCGGCCCGGATCGCCGCGGGGCCGGTCGCCGTGCCGCGCCGGCTCGCGCTGGCGTCGATCCTGGTCGAGGACGGCTTCACGTTCCTGCGCTACCGCCGGGACGCCGGGTGAGCGACGACGCCGACCTGCTCACCCGGGCCGCGGCCGGCGACGACGCCGCGTTCGGCGCGCTCGTGCGGCGGCACACGCCCCGGATGTACCGCGTCGCGCTGCGGATCACCGGCAGCACCGCCGAGGCCGAGGACGTCGTGCAGGACTCGTGGCTGGCCGCGTGGCGCTCCCTCGCCTCCTTCCGCCACGAGTCCGCGGTGTCGACCTGGCTCTACCGCGTCGTCACCAACAGCGCGCTCGCGCTGCTGCGGCGGCGCCGGCCCACGATCTCGCTCGACGCGCCGGAACCCGATGGTCGGTCCACTCTGGACAGTGCGCTGCTCGCCGGGGCCGATCCGGGCCCCGAAGGCCGCGTCGTGCGGGCCGAGGAGGTCGACGCGGTGCTGCGCGCGATCGGCCGGCTGGAGGTGTCGCAGCGCGTGCCGCTGGTGCTGCGGGAACTGGAGGGCCTGAGCTACGAAGAGGTCGCCGACGTGCTCGACGTGAACGTCGGCGCCTTGCGCTCGCGGCTGCACCGGGCCAGGGTGGCGCTGCTCGCCGAGTTGAGGGAGCGGTGATGGCCGAGCTTCAGGACCCGGAGCGGGATCCCCGCTGGGACGCCGTGCGCGCGGCGGCCCGGCGCCGGGTGCCGACCCCGCCCGGGCTGGTCGAACGCGTGCTGCGCGCCGTCGCGCGCGGCCGGCGCACCGCGGTCGAGGTGCCCGGCGAGGCGGGCAGCCTGCGCGTCACCGAAAGCGTCGTCGCGCAGCTCGCCTCGGCGATCGCCGCCGAGCGGGCCCCCGGCGGGGTGCGGGTTTCGGCCGTCGCGGTCGAAGACGGCGAGGTGCAGGTGCTGGTGTCGGTCCGGTTCGGCGTCGCCGCCGACGCGGCGGCCGAAGCGCTGCGGCAGGAGATCACCGCGGAGCTGTCCCGCCAGCTCGGCGTCGCCACGACGGTGAACGTGCACGTCGTGGACGTCCACCCCGGCTGACGTTCCCCCGATCGGGGGACCTTGCGTGAGGTTTGCTTCTTCGCGGGCATCGTACGGGCGAGAGACCGCCGCGAGAGGAGCCCGCACGCATGCACCCGGAACGGACCGAAAGCCCCGGCACGGTGACCCCGCTCAACGAGGAGGGCGCCGCCGGCCGCACCACGATCTCGTCACTGGTCGTGCAGAAGGTGGCCGGCCTGGCCGCCCGCGAGGTCGCCGGGGTGCACACCCTGGGCGGCGGCGGGGTGTCGCGCGCGCTCGGCGCCCTGCGCGAACGGATCCCCGGCTCCGGCACGGTCACGACCGCCGGCGTCGCGGTGGAGGTCGGCGAGAAGCAGACGGCGATCGACCTCGACGTCATCGTGGAGTACGGCGCGCGCATCGCCGACGTCGCCCGCGCGGTGCGGCGCAACGTGATCACCGCGGTCGAGCAGATCACCGGCCTCGAGGTGATCGAGGTGAACATCGCGGTCAACGACATCCACCTGCCCGGCGACGAAGAACCCGAATCGACGCGGGTGGAATGACCGGGCGCGGCACGGACGACCCGGAGGGCAAAGCGGCCTTCCGGGAGTTCGTGCGCGCCCACCACCCGGACGTGGGTGGTGACCCGGCGGAGTTCGCCGAGGGCCTGGCGCGGTTTCGCGCGCGAGAGCCCGCCGAGTCCGAAGTGGACTCCCGCTACGACGCCCCGGTCAGCTTCGTCGTCAACCGGCGCGGGATCGCGGCCGTCCTGGCACGGTGGCGCCGCCACCGTCGTCCGCCCCGGGTGCGGTGACCCCGCCTTCCGCAGTCCGAACCGTCCAAGGAGGACATGTGAACGCAACGCAGACCGGGCTCCTGGCCGGGCTGATCCTCGGCCTGGCCGCGTCCCAGGGGTTCACCGCGTTCCTGGTGACCCTGGCCGTCGGCATCATCGGCCTGGTCGCCGGCCGGGTCCTCGACGGCGAGCTCGACCTCGGCGAGCTCTTCGGCAAGGGCCGCGACAAGTGAGCCGCGTCCTGGACGTGCCGCGGGAGCTCGCCGAACCGGCCGAGCGCGGCACCCTCACCGTCGCGCACGCGGTGGTGCGCAAGGTCGCCCAGCACGCCGCCGACCAGGTCCCGGGCACCACGCGCGACGGCAAGAAGGGCGCGAGGGCGAAGGTCGGCGGCCTCGACAACGACGTCGACCTCGCGCTCGACCTCGCCGTGGGGTACCCGGCGCCGGTGCGGACCGTCGTCGGCGTCGTGCGGGAGAAGGTCACCGAGGAGGTCGAGCTGCTGACCGGCTACCACGTCCGTACCCTGGCCGTGACGGTGTCCGCACTCCTGCCGGACGTGCCGCCGAGGGTGCGGTAGCCGTGCGCCCGCTCGTCCGCCTCCTGTCCACCCTGCTCGGCCTGGCGATCGCGGCCGCCGGGGCCTTGCTCGCGCTCGAAGTCGGCTGGCACTGGTGGCGTCCCGGTTCGGGACCGCTCTTGGTGCCGTGGCCGCGCTGGCAGGCCGAACTCGCGTCGCTGGGCTGGGACGCCTACGCGGTGCGCGTCGGCGCCGGCGTGCTCGCCGCCGCCGGCCTGGTCCTGCTGCTCTGCGCGCTGGCCGCCGGGAACCGCGCGGTCCGGCTCACCGACCCGGCCGACGACGTGAGCGTGTCGACGTCTCCGCGCTCGCTGGCCCGGCTGGTCGGGCTCACCGTGCGCGCGCAGGACAACGTCGCGGGCGCGACGGTCACCGCGAGCGCCCGCCGCATCCGCGTCCGCGCGAAGAGCACCCTCGAAACCGAGGGCGAGCTGCGGCCGCGCCTGCTGGCGACGGTGTCCGCGCTGCTCGACGACGTCCCGCTCGTGCGACGGCCGAAGGTCTCGGTCGTCGTCGACTCCCCCAAGGACCGCCGATGAGCGAGCTCGCGAGTGAATCATCCAGCACAGCGCTTCGTGCTCAGCAGGCACCGAGCGTCAGCGAGGTGCGCGCATGAGCAAGTCCGCCGCCACGAAGGCCCTTTCCCGGTCGTACGCGGGCGAACGCACGCTGACGTTCCTCGTCGGGCTGCTGGCCCTGGCCGGCGGGGTGCTCGCCCTGGTGGTCGGCTTCGGCGTGCTCGGCGAGTTCCGCGGCCGGCGGCCCCTGCTCGACCCCCTCGCGCTCGACTGGCTCGGCGGCCACGCCACGCCCGCCCGGATCGTCGCGATCGTGCTCGGCGTCCTGCTGTTCGTGCTCGGCCTGCGGGGGACGCTGCGGTCGCTGCGCCCGGAGCCGCGGCCCGACCTCGACCTCGACAGCACCGAGGGCGCGGAGCTGGTCGTCACGGCCGCCGCGATCTCCGGCGCGGTCCAGGCCGACGCGGAACAGCTGGACGGCGTCAGCCGCGCCCGGGTCCGCGCGGTCGGGTCGCGGACGTCTCCGGCGTTGCGCATCACGCTGTGGCTGCACGAGGGCACCGACCTCAAGGGCGTCTGGGAAGACCTCGACGCGCGCGTCCTGACCAGGGCGCGGGAGTCGCTCGGCCTCGACGTCCTGCCCACGGCCGTGCGCCTCGAACTCGACACGAGCGCGGCGAAACGCGTGCGCTGAGCCGCGCCGTTCCGCAGAATGCGGGCATGCCCCTACCGCTGCAGCCGCCGCTGAAGCCGATGCTCGCCAAGCCCGCGAAGGCCATCCCGGACTCCGGCGGCCTGCTGTTCGAGCCGAAGTGGGACGGCTTCCGCTGCATCGTCTTCAAGGACGGCGACGAGCTGTACCTGCAGTCCCGCGCGGAAAAACCGCTGAACCGGTACTTCCCCGAAGCCGTCGCCCGGCTGCGGGAAACCCTGCCGCCGCGGGTCGTGCTGGACGGCGAGCTCGTCGTCGCGCGCGGTGGCCGGCTGGACTTCGACGCGCTCACCGAGCGGATCCACCCCGCCGAAAGCCGCATCACGCTGCTGGCCGCCGAGCAGCCGGCCGAGTTCGTCGCCTTCGACCTGCTCGCCCTGGACGACGAGTCCCTGCTCGACGAGCCGACGTCGGCCCGCCGCGACCGGCTCGTCGAGCTGGCCGGCGACCGGTTCGCGCTCACCCCGGCCACCTCCGACCCCGCCACCGCCCGGCACTGGTTCGAGCTGTTCGAGGGCGCGGGCCTCGACGGCGTCATCGGCAAGCCCCTGGACGAGCCGTACACGCCGGGCAAGCGCGTCCTCCAGAAGTACAAGCACCTGCGCACCGCGGACTGCGTCCTGGCCGGCCTGCGCTGGCACGTCGACGGCGGCCCCGGCGAACTCGTCGGGTCGTTCCTGCTCGGCCTGCACGACGAGAAGGGAGTGCTGCACCACGTCGGCACCGTCGGGTCGTTCCCCAAGGAACGCCGGCGCGAACTCGCCGAAGAGCTCGCGCCGCTGGTCACCGACGGCGAGGACCACCCCTGGGGCGGGAAGGCCACCGGCGAGGCCCAGCGGATCCCCGGCGGGATCACCCGCTGGCGCGCCACCGAGCACGAATGGGTGCCGCTGCGGCCCGAGCGCGTCGTCGAAGTCGCCTACGAGAACACCGAAGGCGGCATGCCGTCGCGCTTCCGCCACAACGCGCGGTTCGTGCGGTGGCGGCCGGACCGCGAACCCGCGTCCTGCGACTACGGCCAGCTGGACGAGCCGGCCCGCTACGACCTCGACGCCGTGTTCCGCGGCCAGGTCGTGCGGACCCGCTAACCCTCCTCCCACACCGGCCGTGCGAAGCTCGGCATGCTTTGACCGAACACCGCCCTTGATCGACGTGAGGACCTCGCCCGTGCGCCGCCGTTCCCGTCTCCTGGTCGCGCTGCTCGCCCTGGCCTCCGCCGCGGGCTGCGCCGCCGGGCCGTCGGTCCGCCCGGCCCTGGTCGAGAACGACGGGAAGACGACGGCAGGCACGCCCGCCGCCACCCCGCCGGTGGCGCTGCCGCCGCTGACCGAACCCCGGTCGCCGTCGCTGCGGTGGGCCGACTGCGACGACGACACCCGGCAGCGGATCGGCACCCCCGGCGTCCCGGACAGCCTGCACTTCACCTGCGCCCGGGTCACCGCGCCGCTCGACGCGCCCGGCGAGGCCCGGCGTTCGGTGGTGCGGCTGCTGGCGCTGAAGGTCGGCTCCGGCCCGGTGCCGCTGGTCGTGGTCAACGACGTCGGCGGCGAGCCGGGCACGGTGTACGCCGCACGGCTGGCCGCGACGCTGCCGCCGGCGTTCCTAGAGAAGTTCTCGCTGATCGGCCTCGACCGGCGCGGCACCGGGCTCTCGGGGCCCGTCCAGTGCGTGCCTCCCGACATCCGGCACGACCTGATCGACGCGGACCCGGCGCAGGGCGACCTGCAGGACGTGCTGGACGCCGCGCGCAAGGCCGGGCAGCAGTGCGCGATCGAGCTGGACGACACCCAGACCGCGCTGGACAGCTGGCGCAGTGCCGGTGACCTCGACGAGCTGCGCAAGCAGCTGGGCATGGACCGGCTCAACGCGCTCGGCCGCGGCGACGGCTCGAAGGTCCTTTCGCAGTACGCGGTGCGCTTCCCCGGCCAGGTCGGCCGGATGGTGCTCGACGGCGTCCCCGACCCGGGCCCGGACACCGCCGCGGTGCTCGACGCGGTCGCCGCCGGCGCCCAGTCCACGTTGGACGCCTTCGCCGCGGACTGCGCTTCGCGCAAGTGCGCCCTCGGCGACCCGAAGGCGGCCCTCTCCGCGCTGACCGACCAACTGCGGGGTACGGCGCCGACGACCGGCGACGGCGTCGCGTTCGGGCCGGGGGTCGCCATGTTCGCCGTCTACTCGGGACTGGCGCAGCGCTCGCGGTGGCCGGAGCTGGCCGACGCGATCGCGGCGGCGCGCTCGGGTGACATCGGGCCGCTCACGACGTTCGTCACGCCGGTGCTGCAGGACACGCGCGCGCAGCCGTCGCGACTCGACGTCACGGTGGCGACCCGCTGCAACGACAGCCAGACCCGGCTCTCGGCCGACCAGCTCGACCAGGTCGTGACCGGGATGCGGGCGAAGTACCCGCAGTTCGGCGCGGTCGTCGCCGAGCAGCTGGCCTGGTGCGGGCCGTGGCCGGTGCGGACCGAGCCGCTCCCGCCGGCGGGCGCGACCGGCGCGCCGCCGATCCTGGTCACGGCCACCGCCGCCGACCCGGTGACGCCCCAGGTGGGCAGCACCCGCGCGGCCGACCAGATGCCGACGGCGGTGACGATCACGTGGCAGGGCGCGGGCCACGGCTCGGTGGGCGCGTCCCCGTGCGTCACGGACGCGGCCCGCGCCTTCCTGGTGGACGGCAAGGTCCCGGCCGACGGCACCCTCTGCCCCGCCTGACCCCGTGATCAAAGGGTCAGCACGGGTGATTGGGGAGTCATCATTCGTGATTGGCGGGTCGACACGGTGTCAGTGCCGTGTCGACCCGCCAATCACGCGTGTCGACTCCTGAATCACGCTTGTCGGCGCTCCGATCACACGGGTTACTGGCGGTAGGACTCCACCTCAGACACCGGGCGGGCCGCGGCGTCGTCCGGGTTCTCGTGGAACTCCGTTTTCGCGCGCCGCTGCCGGAGCAGGTCCCAGCACTGGTCGAGCTGCTGCTCGACCGTGGTGAGGCGATCCTTGTCGCCGCCGCTCAGCCCCACGCCGACCGACCGCGTCCGGAGCTCGTGCTCCTCCGCGATCAGTTCGTCGATCCGGCCCAGGATCTCGCCGTCGGCCATCGTGTTCCTCCTCTTACCGGTTGCGCTGCTGCAGACGCTACCCCGGCCCCGGGAATTCCCGCCGCGCCCGCTTCGTTGACCAGGGCATGAGCACCGTTGAGCTGACTGCCGAGAACTTCGACCAGACGGTAAACGACAACGAGTTCGTCCTGATCGACTTCTGGGCGAGCTGGTGCGGACCGTGCCGCCAGTTCGCGCCGGTCTACGAAAAGGCCTCCGAGAAGCACGACGACATCGTGTTCGCGAGCGTCGACACCGAAGCGCAGCAGCAGCTCGCCGCCGCCTTCGACGTCCGCTCCATCCCGACGCTGGCCATCATCCGCGACAAGACGCTGATCTACGCCCAGCCCGGCGCGCTGCCGGAGCCGGCGCTCGAAGAGCTCATCAAGCAGGCTCGCGACGTCGACATGGACGAGGTCAAGCGCAAGGCCGCCGAAGCCGAGGCCGAACAGGCCTGACCACCACCACACCCGTGAAGGCCTCCTTACCGGCGCTAAGAGCCGGTAAGGAGGCCTTCACGGGTTTCAGGACCGGGTGGCGAGCCCGCGCAGGAAGAACGCCAGGTTCGCCGGACGCTCGGCCAGCCGGCGCATGAAGTAGCCGTACCACTCGTCGCCGTAGGGCACGTAGACGCGCATCCGCGAGCCCGAAGCCGCGATCCGCGCCTGCTCCTCCGGCCGGATGCCGTAGAGCATCTGGAACTCGTGGTCGTCGTCCCGGCGGGCGTTCTCGATCGCCAGCGCGGCGGCGATCTCGATCATCCGCGGGTCGTGCGAGGCCACCATCGGGTAGCCCTGCCCGGCCATCAGGACGCGCAGGCAGCGGACGTAGGATTTGTCCACTTCGGACTTCTCCTGGAACGCGACCGACTCCGGCTCGGCGTACGCGCCCTTGCACAGCCGCACGCGCGACCCCGGCCCGGACAGCTCCCGGCAGTCCTGCTCGGTGCGCCGCAGGTAGGCCTGCAGCACCGCGCCCACCCACGGGTACTCGCCGCGCAGCTCACGCAGGATGCCGAGCGTCGAGTCGGTGGTGGTGTGGTCCTCCATGTCGAGCGTCACGGTCGCGCCGACCGCGTCCGCCGCCGCGCAGATCTTCCGCGCGTTCTCCAGCGCGACGTCCTCGCCGTTCGCCGGCAGGAACTGGCCCACCGCCGACAGCTTCACGGAGACGTCCGCCCCCGAAGCGAGCCCTTCCGCGGCCAGGGCCGACAACACGGCTTCGTAGGCCGCGACCGTCGCCGATGCCCGGGCGGCGTCGGTGGTGTCCTCCCCCAGGTGGTCGAGGGTGATCCGCCGGCCGTCCGCCGCCAGTTCGTGAGCGACGCGGACGGCGTCGGCGGTCTCGGACCCGGCCACGAAGCGGCGCACCACGGAGCGCGTGGCGGGCACCGCTTCGACCAGCCGCCGGATGCCCTTCGAGCGGGCGGCGGCGAGCAACGGAGCGCGCAACATGACGGAACCTCCTCAGCCCTGGTGCGGGTAACGGACGCTGGTCGGCGGGACGAAGGTCTCCTTGATGGAGCGCGGGCTCGTCCAGCGCTGCAGGTTGAAGATCGAGCCGGCCTTGTCGTTGGTGCCCGAGGCCCGCGCGCCACCGAACGGCTGCTGGCCGACGACCGCGCCGGTCGGCTTGTCGTTGACGTAGAAGTTGCCCGCGGCGAACCGCAGCGCCTCGGACGCCTTCGCCACGGCCGCGCGGTCGTTGGCGATGATCGCGCCGGTCAGCGCGTACGCGGCGGTCTCGTCGACCAGCTTGAGCACGGCGTCGAAGTCGCCATCTTCGTAGACGTGCACCGACAGGATCGGACCGAAGTACTCGGTCGAGAAGATCTCGTGCTTCGGGTTGTCCGAGACGAGGATCGTCGGCTGGACGAAGAAGCCGTCGGTGTCGTCGGCCGTGCCGCCGGTGAGGACCTCGACCGACGCGTCGCCGCGAACGCGGTCGAACAGGTCGGTGTGCTTGGTGAACGCGCGCCGGTCGATCACCGCGCCGCCGAAGTGCGACAGGTCGGTGACGTCGCCGTAGGACAGCGCCTCGGTCTCCGCGACGAGACCGTCCTTCACCCGGTTCCAGACGCTGCGCGGGATGTACGCGCGCGAAGCGGCGGAGCACTTCTGGCCCTGGTACTCGAAGGCGCCGCGGACCAGCGCGGTGCGCAGGACGTCGACGTCGGCGGACGGGTGCGCGAGCACGAAGTCCTTGCCGCCGGTCTCGCCGACCAGCCGCGGGTAGGAGCGGTACCCGGCGATGTTCGCGCCGACCGTGCCCCAGAGGTGCTGGAACGTCGCGGTCGAGCCGGTGAAGTGGATGCCGGCCAGGTCGCGGTGGGTCAGGGCGACCTCGGAGACGGCCTTGCCGTCGCCCGGCAGCAGGTTGATGACGCCCGGCGGCAGGCCCGCCTCTTCGAGCAGCCGCATGGTGAGGTGCGCGGCGAACGACTGCGTCGGCGACGGCTTCCACAGCACGGTGTTGCCCATCAGCGCGGGCGCGGTCGGCAGGTTGCCGGCGATCGCGGTGAAGTTGAAGGGCGTGATCGCGTAGACGAAGCCTTCCAGCGGCCGGTGCTCCAGCCGGTTCCACACGCCGGGCGAGCTGATCGGCTGCTCGGTGAGGACGCGGCGGCCGAACTCGACGTTGAAGCGCCAGAAGTCGGCGAGCTCGCAGGCGGAGTCGATCTCGGCCTGGGTCGCGGTCTTGGACTGGCCGAGCATGGTGGCGGCGTTGAGGGTCGCGCGCCACGGGCCGGTCAGCAGGTCGGCAGCGCGCAGCAGGATGGCGGCGCGGTCGTCGTAGGACAGCGCGCGCCACTCCGGCGCGGCCTTCGCCGCCGCGGCGATGGCGTCGGTCGCGTCCTGCTGCGTGGCGCTGTGGATGGTGCCCAGCACGTGGCGGTGGTTGTGCGGCTGGACGACGTCGATCTTCTCGCCGCCGCCGGGGCGCTGCTCGCCCCCGACGGTGACCGTGAGGTCGACGGGTTCCGCCTGGCCCAGCCGCTTGAGCGCACCCTCGAGTTCCGCGCGCTCAGCGCTGCCCGGCGCATACGTCAGCACCGGCTCGTTCTTCGGGGCGGGGGTCCGGGTCACGGCGTCCACGGCGGCTCCTCTGCTGGCTCTTGCTCGGTAGATGCCCCGAACGGTAACTCCGGACACCCGCCAGCGGCTTGTCCAACCGGCTAAAATCGCTCGTATGATCTTGGCTGATCGAATAACTCCGGCGTGACCTCCCTCCGGCACGTGCTGGCGACGCTCGGCGAGCCGCTCGTCGAGGTCGTCGTGGCCCCGCACGGCCTCGGCGTCCCGGTCGACGACGTCGTGATCCTCGACCCCGAAGACCCCCTGGAAGCCGGGCCGGGCGACCTGGTGCTGGTGATCGGCGCGCGCGGCCGGGCGGCGGCGCCCGCCATCCGCGCGGCCGGGCGCGGGGGCGCGGCCGCGGTGGCGGTCAAGGGCGCGACGGACGCCGAGGTCGCCGCCGACGCGGGCGTCGCGCTGCTCACCGTCGGCGTCGAGGCGCGCTGGGAGCAGGTGGAGTCCCTGGCCCGCGGGGTCGTCGAGGCGGCCCGCGCGGGGGGTGAGGCGGCCAGCGGCGAGGTGCTCGGCGACCTGTTCGCCCTGGCCCAGACGATCGCGACGCTCACCGGCGGCCTGGTCAGCATCGAGGACACGGCGAACCGCGTGCTCGCGTATTCGCGGGCGGGCGACGAGGTCGACGAGCTGCGGCGGCTGTCGATCCTCGGCCGCGAAGGCCCGGAACGCTACCTCGCGATGCTGCGCGAATGGGGCGTCTACCAGCGGCTTCGCGCCGGCGAGGGGATCGTGCGGATCGACGAGCGGCCCGAGCTGGGCATCCGGCGGCGGATCGCGGCGGGCATCCACGCGGGCAAGCAGCCGCTCGGCACGATCTGGGTCCAGGAGGGCGCCCAGCCGCTCACCGAACGCGCCGAGACGGCCCTGCTCGGCGCGAGCCGCGCTCTCGCACCGCAGCTGATCCGCGCCCGGACGCTGCCCAGCCCGGAGCTGCGGCTCCGCGAAGACCTGCTCGCGAGCCTGCTGGAAGGGCGGCTGGACGCGGAGTCCGTCGCCGACGACATCGGCGCGGACCCGGCCCGGCCGGCGCAGGTGCTGGCGTTTTCCTTGGAGCGCTCGGACAACCGGCAGCTGCGCCGCGCCGAACTGGTGCACCTGATCGCCGTCCACACCGCGGCCTACCGGCGCAGTGCCCTGGTGAGCGTGGTCGGCGGGCGCGTCTACGCGCTCCTGCCGGACCTGCCCGAGCACTCCGACGCGGCGGTGCTGGCGCTGGCCAGGGAGATCGTCGGCACCGCGCGGCGGCACCTGGACGTCCCGGTGCGGGCGGCGCTCGGCGGCGTGGTGCCTCGCCTGTCGGACGCGGCCGCGTCCCGCGGCGACGCCGACCGCGTCCTGGCGGCGATGGCGCGCGGGCACTGGCCGGCCGACGTCGCGTCGCTGGCCGACGTCCGCGCCGAAGTGCTGCTGTCGGAGGTGCTGGCCTACCTGGGCGGGCAGCCCCGCATCCGCGACCCGCGGCTGACGACGCTGGTGGAGCACGACACCGAGCACGGCGGGATCCTGGTCCCGGCGGTCCTGGCCTGGCTCGACGCTTTCGGCGACGTCCGGGCGGCGGCCCGAGTCCTGAACATCCACCCCAACACCGTTCGCTACCGCGTCCGGCGCGCGGCCGAAGTGTCCGGAGTGGACTTCGCCGACCCCGCGCAGCGGATCCTCACTCAGCTGCAGCTGCGGCTGTAGACCCTGCTAGCTTCGCCGGCGTGGATCTCTTCTCGCGCACGTGGGCGGAGTTGCGCGCCGCGGTCGCCGCCCTTCCCGACGAAGACTTCGCGAAGCCGTCCGGCTGCCGGGGGTGGCTGGTCCGGGACCTGGTGTGCCACCTGGTGATCGACGCGCAGGACGTCCTGATCACGCTGGTGACGCCGGCTTCCACGGCTTCGACGCACGACGCCGTGACGTACTGGGCGGTGGCGGACACGCTGCCGTCCGGCGACGACCCGCTGGACGCGCTGATCGTCCGCCTGGCGGCGGCGTACGAGGACCCGGCGCTGCTGAAGTTCCACCTCGACGACGTGGGCGCCGCGGCGGGCCGCGCGGCCGGCCTGGCGGACCCCGGGACGCGGGTGCGGACGCAGGACATGGTCCTCACCGCGGGCGACTACCTGGCGGCGTACGTGCTGGAGTGGACGCTGCACCACCTCGACCTGGTGGCGCACGTGCCTTCCGCTTCGGGACCGCCTGCCGCGGGCCTGGCGCGGACGCGGGAGATGCTGGAGGAGATCGCCGGGACGGCGTTCCCGGCGTCGTTCCCGGACGAGGACGTGCTGCGGGTGGCGACGGGCCGTCGCTCACCGACGGAGACCGAGGCGGCGGAGCTGGGCGACCTGGCCATGCGGCTGCCCTTCGTGCTCGGCTGAGCCGGTCGAGGCAGGGCGCCCTGCCTCGACCGGCTCACCTCACGCCTGCACCAGGCTGAACCGCCGGCGTTCCCCGTCGATGCTGTCGATGCGGACCGTCACCCGGCTGCCCTGCCCGGGAGCACGATCGGTCACGAGCAGGCCCTGGACACCGGGGGCGACCTCGACGAACGCGCCGAACGGCAGCACCCGCGCCACGACACCGTCGAGCACCCCGCCCTCGGCGTGGGCCGCGACGAACGCTTGCCACTGGGACATGCGATTCACCTCCTTCCCGCGCACGTTCCGATGACGGAAGACGTGCGGGAGGCGGCGGGCCACGGGCCCGCCCGGAGATCACGGCGCAGCCGGGTACCCCGTCTGCTCACGGCTCGAGGCCGACCCGGCAGTCACGGGAAAACCATAGCGGAAAGCCATTGGTAATGTTTCGACGTGATACCAGTGCAATTCGAGATCCACTCACGAAATGGGCGTGTGAAGCTCCGTGAGTTCGGCCAGCGCGGTGAAAGAATCGAGCCGCGCGGATTGGTCGTAGGCGGCCGTCGTGGCGAGGACTTCGTCGGCACCCGTGGCCGCGACGAGGGCCCCCAGGCGGTCCGCCACTTCGGCGGGAGTGCCCGAAATCTGGACGGCCAGGGTTTCCTCCAGCCGCCTGCGCTCGCGGTCGGCCATCGGCAGGGCCAGGACCTCCGCGGGCGGGGACAGCGGCGGGAAGACGCCGTGGGAGCGCGAATACACCGTCGCCCACGCCTCCGAGACGAGCAGGCGGCGCGCGTCCGCGGCCGAGTCCGCGACGGCGATCGCCGACGACACCACGACGTACGGCTCCGGCGCCCACCCGGACGGCCGGAAGCCGTCGCGGTAGCGCGTCACGGCTTCGGCCAGGGCCCGTTCGCCGCGGACGGGCGCGATGACCAGCGGCAGCCCGAGCTCCGCGGCGAGGTCGGCCCCGGACCCGGTGGCCAGCAGGAACGGCGGCACGCGCAGGCCCTCGGCGGGATAGGCGTGGACACCGGGGTGCCCGTGTGCGCCGGTGAAGAACCCGAGCAGCTCCCGGACCTGCGCACCGAAGTCGTCGGCGGCTTCCTTGCCGTGGCCCAGCGCCTCGCGGACGCCGGCGGTGAAGCCGACCGACCGGCCCAGCCCCATGTCGATCCGGCCGGGGTACAGCGCTTCGAGGACGCCGAACTGCTCCGCGACGACCAGCGGCCGGTGGTTCGGCAGCATGACGCCGCCGGTGCCGACGCGGATCCGGCTCGTCGCGGCCGCGACGGCGGCGGCCAGCACGGTCGGCGCGGACCCGGCGACCCCGGGCACGCCGTGGTGCTCGGACACCCAGAACCGGTGGTAGCCCAGGCGTTCGACGTCGGCGGCGAACGCGACGGTGTCCCTCAGCGCCCGCGCGGTCCCGCCGTCACGCCGCACCGGCGAGCGGTCGAGAACGGAGATCCTCACCCCGGGTGCAACGCCCGGCGCCGGACGGGATTCCCGTCAGGGGCGCCAGCGCTCGCTGTAGTCCGGGTGGTCGGCGTAGGGCAGGGCCAGCAGGCGCAGCGTGAGACACCAGTTGGAGCCGGCCTCGTCGGCGGGCACGTGGCAGGTCTCACACCAGTATTCGCTGCCGTAGAGCGGAAAGCCGGGCACCTTCTCCGACACCGTGGTGCGGTGCGCGAGCAGGATCCGCCGGGTCGCCTCGATCTCGTTGATCATCTGGTTGACCGCGTCCAGGTCGAGGTCGGTCAGCCCGCGGATCTTCTGCTCCACGGCGACCTTCGTCTCGCCGCGGTTCATCGCGTCACCGGCCTTGGCCTTGCTGACGGCCTGCATGATCATCGCCTGCCGCGCGCCCACGCGCGCGGCGAGGAAAGCGATCAGGTCGTCCACTGAGGGCCTCCCTCGAACTCGCCCCAGGACATGTCCCCGGAGAGTCGTCGATCCGGAACCGCACGTTACGCCGTCGGAGCCGGTGGTCGAGACCACCAGCGCGGCCGTGCGACATTTGTGACCCGAAAGGCGACAGCGGGCAGTGGCGCGATCACTCCGCGTTTTCCGCCGTGAGGTTTCGATTAAGCCTTTGACGGGTTTCGGACCCGGAAGTGGCCCACGGCACGGTTGTGGGTTCGATTACATCCGGTATCGATCGAGAGGATTCCGGTGCCACTGAGTGACACCGGTCCGGCGGGTCACGCCTCCGGCCGCGCCTTGCTGGGCTGGACCCGCTTGGGCTCCCCCGGCATCTTCGGGTAGTCCGGCGGGTACGGCATGTCCCCCAGCCCGTGGTCGCGCAGGTCCCGCTCGTACCACTCCAGCGCCTTCTCCAGGCCGAACGCCTCGGCGTCCATCGCCGCGTGCAGGTCGCCGTGCTCGGCCAGGAACGCCGGGATCGTCAGCACGTCGAAGTCGTCCGCGTCGACCTGGGGCAGCAGGTCCCACGTCAGGGGCGTCGACACCGTCGCCCGCGGGGTGCCGCGGACCGACCAGCTGGACGCCACCGTCCGGTCGCGCGCCGCCTGGTTGTAGTCCAGGAACACCCGGCCGCCGCGCTCCTCCTTCCACCACGCGATCGTCGCCTTGCCCGGGATCCGGCGCTCGACCTCGCGGCCCAGCGCGATCACCGCGTGGCGGACCTCGACGAAGTCCCACTCCGGCCGGATCCGCACCAGCACGTGCACCCCGCGGCCGCCGGAGGTCTTCGGGTGGCCCGTCAACCCCGCGTCCGCCAGCACCTCGCGGACCACCTGCGCGACCTCGACGGCGTCGGCGAACCCGGCCCGGTCCGGCGGGTCGCCGTCGATGCGCAGTTCGTCCGGGTGGTCCACGTCGGAGCGGCGGACCGGCCACGGGTGGAAGTCGAACGTGCCCAGGTTGGCCGCCCAGGCGAAGACGGCGGGCTCGGTCGGGCACACCTCGGCGGCCTTGCGGCCCGACGGGAAGGTGATCTCGGCGGTCTCGACCCAGTCGGGTGCGCCCTTCGGCACGCGCTTGGCGTAGAACCACTCGCCCTCGACGCCGTCGACGTAGCGCTTCAGCGTGGTCGGCCGCTCGCCGATCGCGCGCAGCAGCGGCCCGCCGACGGTGATGTAGTGCTCGACGACCTGCCGCTTGGTGATGCCGCGCTGGGGGAAGTACACCTTGTCCGGGCTCGAGACGCGGACCGTGCGGCCGCCCACCTCGTACTCGATCGGGTCACCGTGCTTGGGCATGCGGCCACGCTAGCGGTGATCAGCCTCGACGCGGACGTCCTGAACGAGTCGTTCAGGACACCGGGCGACCGGCACCGGACGCGGAGCCGGCCCGCCACCCCGTGGCCGGTAGCCTGGACCGGGTGTCCGGCCGCACCAAGCTGATCGTCGCGCTCGCCGTCGTCGCCCTCTTCGCGGCGGCCGCGGTCCTGCTGCCGATCCCCGGGCCCGCCGATCTCCGGGCCTGGGCCGCCGCCACCGGGCCCGCCACCCCGGTCGTGCTGCTCGTCGCGTACTCGCTGCTCACCGTCGCGCCGATCCCGCGCACCGTCTTCAACCTGGCCGCCGGCCTGCTGGTCGGCACCGCGGCCGGGATCACCATCGGCCTGGTCGCCACCACGATCGCGGCCGGCCTGTCCTTCGGCCTGGCCCGGCTGCTCGGTCGCGACCTCGTCACCCGGCACCTGCACCGGTCCGCCGTCCGGACGGTCAACGACCGGCTCTCCGACGGCGGCGTCCTCGCGATCACCTCGCTGCGGCTGATCCCGGTGGTGCCGTTCGCGCCGTTCAGCTACCTCTGCGGCGTGTCGTCCGTGCGGCTGGCCCCGTACCTGGCCGGTACGCTGCTCGGAAGCGTGCCCGGCACCGTCGCCGTGGTCGTCCTCGGCGACGCCCTGACCGGCGACACGCCGCCCGCGCTGCTCGCCTGTTACGGCGTGTTCGCGCTGGCCGGGGCGGTCGGGCTGGTCAGGGTCTTCCGGAAACGGGTCCCGGCGGCACCGGTGCCCGAGCCGGAGCCCGCCGGACCGGCTGGCTGACGCGAACTGCACGAGGCCGACCGCTACACTCGATCGGGTGCGCGAAGCGGAAACGCGCTGAGCAGGGACACCATCACCGGGATTTCGTCAGGAGCAGTCGCCATCGACACCGGTCAGCTGATCGCCGGGCACTATCGTCTCGTCGAGCACATTGGTAGCGGTGCCATGGGAGTCGTGTGGCGCGCGACCGACGTGCGCCTCGAGCGCGACGTCGCGATCAAGCAGATCCTCCCCCAGCCGGGCGTCTCCGAGACCGAACGCGACAACATGCGCCAGCGCGCGATGCGCGAGGCGAAGAACGCGGCCCGGTTCCAGCACCCGAACGCGATCGTCGTGTTCGACATCGCCGAGCACAACGGCGACCCGTGCCTGGTGATGGAGTACCTGAACGGGCCCAGCCTCTCCACGATCCTCGCCGAAGAGGGCACGCTCCCGCTCGGCCGGGTCGCCCGGATCGGCGAGCAGGTGGCCTCCGCACTGGTGGCCGCGCACCGCGCCGGGATCGTGCACCGCGACGTCAAGCCGGGCAACATCCTCATCGACGAGACCGGCACCGCGAAGATCACCGACTTCGGCATCTCGCGCGCGGCCGGCGACATGACGCTGACGGCCACCGGCCTGATCGGCGGCACCCCCGCCTACCTGGCGCCCGAGCTGGCGCGCGGCGCCGACCCGGTGCCCAGCTCCGACGTCTTCGCCCTGGGCGCGACGCTCTACCAGGCGATCGAGGGCACGACGCCCTACGGCAACACCACCAACCAGCTGGCGCTGCTCTACGCGGCGGCGAACGGCCAGATCAACCCGCCGGTGCAGGCGGGCGCGGCCACCGCGCTGCTGATGAGCCTGCTGCGCAGCGAGCCAGGCGAGCGGCCCAGCATGGCCGAGGCCCGCGAACGGCTCGCCGCGCTGGCCCGCACCGAGCCCGGCGGCATGTCGGCGTCGCCGCCACTGCTCTCGGGCACCTCGGGCCGCAAGCCCGCCGCGCCCGCCGAGAGCGGCGACCGCCCGCCGTGGCAGCGCACCGACCAGCCGGCGCCGTCGTCGCCACCGGTCGGCACGCCGGTGCCCGCGAGCAAGTCGCCGTCGAACCCGCCGCGCCCGACCGCGGCGTTCATGCCGATGCGGTCCCCGGCCGCGCCGCCGAACACCCCGCCCAGACCGATGCCCGCGGCCGCGCCGACGGCCAGGGCCCCGCAGTATTCGTCCACCCCCTCGAAGCCGGACACCAAGCGCAAGTACGCGCTGCTCGCCGGCGGCGGCGCCGCGGTCGTCGTGGTCGCGGTCATCGTGTTCCTGGTGCTGAACTCCGGCGGTGGCGGCGGGACCGGCGGCACCACGAACGCCCAGTCGCCGAACCAGCCCACCGTCGGGCAGTCGAGCCCGAAGACCAGCAGCTCGGACGACGCACCCGCGTCCGCAGTGCTGGGCAAGACCCCGTCCGAGGGCAAGATCACCGACTACGGCCAGGCCGGCCGGCTGCTCACGGACAGCTATTACCCCAATCCCGGCGCCGGCTGGAACCTGCTGACCCCTGCCGCGCAGGCGGTCTACGGCTCGCAGGCGGAGTACCAGGCCTACTGGGACGAGCAGAAGAAGAACATCCAGGGCTACCGCAAGGCCCAGGCGGACGGGGGCAGCGGGGCCGACGGCTCGCTGAACCTGACGATGGAGCTCAACGGCACTCGCCGCCCGTACCACATCGTCCTGATGAACGGTCAGCTGCTGATCGACAGCAACACCAGGCTCGACGCGAACCCCGCCACCGGTCTCTGAGACTTAACGCGCCGCTGGTGGGCTGACGGGCGCGGATGGCCTACCGTGGAAGCATGGCCGACGACGGAGCTTCGCTGCCGGGCCAGAATCCTCGCTTCCACGAGGACCTGGTCGGCCTGGACCCGTACGACCCGGAGGCGCGCGCGTTCGCCGAGCACCTCGACCGGATCGAGCGTTCCGGTCCCAACTACACCATCGAAGCCGCCCTCGACGGCGTGTCCGACTTCGCCGATTCCAGCAACCGCCTCGGTGGCCTGCGGTACTGGGTGTCGGCCCTGATCGTGGTCCTCATCGTGCTCGGCGTGATAGTCGCCGCATGGGACATCGTCGTGCACGCCCTGGCGTGGCTCGCGGCGTAACGTGGACCGGGTGAAAGGTATGAAACCCGTTGTCGGCGCCACCCCGCGCGTCGTGAAGTCCGAGCAGGAATGGCGGGCGGAGCTGGGCCCGGAGGAGTACGCGGTACTCCGCCAGGCCGGCACCGAACGGCCGTTCACCGGTGAGTACACCGACACCAAGACCACCGGCGTCTACGAGTGCCGCGCGTGCGGTGCCGAGCTGTTCCGCAGCGACACGAAGTTCGAGAGCCACTGCGGCTGGCCGTCGTTCTACGACCCCGCCGACTCCGACGCCGTGCTGCTGCGCGAGGACCGGACCATGGGCATGAAGCGCATCGAGGTGCTCTGCGGCTCCTGCCACAGCCACCTCGGGCACGTCTTCGAGGGTGAGGGCTACCCGACCCCGACCGACCAGCGCTACTGCATCAACTCGATTTCGCTGAAACTGGTACCCGAGTCCTAAATCCTCCTTAAGCGAGCAACCCACCGCCCTTCCTCGAACGTAGTCTCCGCACACGGACGAGGGAGGGCGGCGTCATGACCGACACCTGGGGCATTCCCGGACCGCTGTTCACGGGCCTCTACCTGGGCCTGCTGCTCCTGCCCGCGGCGTACGCCGCGGTGCGCACCCGGCAGCTGCTGCGCGGCCGCGCGGCGGGCGTGCCGGAAAAGGGCGAAGAGCTCGCACTGCTGACCGGCGGCCGCACGCGGGCCGGCGAATTCGTCGTCGCGCGCCTGCTGGAGCGTCAGACCATCCGGATGGACGGCACCGGCCGCGTGCACCGCGTCCGGGGCAGCGCGCCGGACGACCTGGGCCGGGCCGCGCTGGCGCGGATCGGCAAGACCGGCACCGCCGTCGACTCGGTGCGCCGCGAGGTGCGGCAGCACCCGGCGCTGGTCGACCTGGAGCACGGGCTGATCGCGCGCGGCCTGCTCGTCGACGTCCGGAAAGTGCGTCTCACCTGGGTGTCCACCGCCGTGGCGTACTGGGCGGTGGTCGTGCTCGGGGTGGTCCGGCTGATCGCCGGCAGTTCCACCGGGCACCCGGTCGGCTTCCTGCTGGGCCTGCTGGTGCTGGGCACGGTCGCGGCCGTCTTCGTCACGACCCGCGCCGCGAACACGCCCGAGGTGAAGGCCACCGCCGCCGGGCGGGCCGCGGCCCGCGAAGCCGAGCGCGCCGGCTCGCTGACCTCGGGCCCGGCGGGCGCGGTCGCGGCCGGCGGGTTCGGCAGCCACCCCGACAAGGACGTCCGGCTGGCCATCAGCCGCTCGACCGTGGTGGCGGACACCCGCGCCTCCATCCGCCGCAGCCGGTGGGCGGGGGCGGGCGGCGCCGCCGCCGTCGGCTACTACGGTGGCAGCTCCTGCGGCGGTGGCGGCGGCAGCTCCTGCGGCGGCGGGGGCGGCGGCTGTGGAGGTGGCGGCGGGGGCTGCGGCGGTTGAAACGCCGACGCGAGCACCTGCGTCTCACAGCTACGGTAACCGCACTTCACTGAGGGGAGACGGGCGATGAACGACCCGTGGGGCATCTCCGGACCGGATTTCGTGGTCCTCTACATCGCACTGCTCGGCGCGGTGCTGCTGATCCGGGTCATCGTGTCCGGGGTCTTCGCGAGCCGCGCGCTGCGGGCGGACACCGTGCAGCCCGGCCCGCCGCCGACCGTCTACCAGCTCGCGTTCCTCGCGGGCGGCCCCGACCGGGCCGTCGACGCGGCGATCGCGGCCCTGGTGGAGCGCGGCCAGCTGCGCGTCAACAGCTACAAGCAGATCAGCCAGGCCGGGACGAGGCCGGCCGAACCGCTGGAGCGGGCGGTCGCCGACGTCGCGCAGCTCAAGACGACCGCGACGATCCGGGCGCGCGTCCGCGGCTCCGCGGCGATGCGCGCCCTGGAAGAAGGCCTCGAGCAGCGGGGCCTGCTGGCGTCGGCGGCCGCGAAGCGGCAGGCCCGGACGATCGGGCTCGTCCTGCAGCTGGCGGTGCTGGTGCTCGGCGTGGTGCGGCTGGTCAACGGCATCTCGCTCGGCCGTCCGGTCGGGGTCCTGGTGTTCCTGGTGCTGATCGCGGCGGTGCTGACGATCGTGGCCGCGGTCCGGCGGTCGAAGACCGGCGCCCGGCAGCCGTCGGCCGCGGGACACCGCCTGCTCGGCCAGGCCCGCGCCGCGACGAGCGGGCCGGTGCCGGCCGGGATGCTGGCGGGCGGCGTGCTGCTCGGCGGCGCCGCGGCCGCGGTCGCCCTCGGCGGCTGGGCGATGTACCCGGACGAAGAACTGAGCGCGGCGCTGATGCCACCGTTCTACGGCGGCGGCGGTGCTTCGTCGGGCGGATCCTCGTGCAGCAGCGGGTCCTCGTGCTCCAGCTCGTCGTCCTGCAGCAGCGGCTCTTCCTGCGGTGGCGGCTCGTCGTGCGGCGGAGGTGGGTGCGGTGGGTGAGCTCGGCATCGGGATCGGCTGGCGGCACGAGCTGGACCTGTCCATCGCGCGCCTGCCCGGCGTCGACTGGGTGGAGGTGGTCGCCGAGAACCTGCACGCCGACCACCTCCCGGAAACCCTGGACGCGCTGCGCCAGCGGGGCATGCCGGTGCTGCCCCACGCCGTCTCGCTGTCGCTCGGCGGGGCGGAGCCGCTGGACACCGGGCGCGTCCAGCACCTCGCGGAGATCGCGCGGGCCCTGGACGCGCCCCTGGTCAGCGACCACGTCTGCTTCGTGCGCGCGGGCGGGCTGGACTCGGGCCACCTGATGCCGCTCCCCCGCACCCGCGAGGCCCTGGACGTGCTGGTGGCCAACGTCCGGCTCGCGCAGTCCATCGTGGACGTCCCGTTCGCGCTGGAGAACATCGCCGCGGTGCTGGACTGGCCGGACGCCGAGCTCACCGAGGAGCAGTTCCTCACCGAGCTGACCGAGCGGACGGACTGCCGGCTGATCATCGACGTCGCGAACCTCTACGCCAACGCCCGCAACATCGGCACCGACCCGGTGGCGTTCCTCGACGGCATCCCGTGGGAGCGGCTGGCGTACGTGCACATGGCGGGCGGCGTCGAGCGCGACGGCGTCTACCACGACACCCACGCCCACCCGGTGCTGCCGGAGGTCCTTTCGCTGCTCGCCGAGCTCCGCCGCCGGACGGACCCGCCGGGTGTGCTCCTCGAACGCGACGACGACTACCCGACCGACGACGAACTCGCCGCGGAGCTGGCGGCGCTGCGGGCGGCGGTGACGGTGTGAGCCGGGAACAGCTGGCGGCACGACAGGCGGAGCTGCTGCACGCGCTGCTGGCGGACGGCCCGGCACCGGCGGGCTTCGACGCTGCGCGGCTTCGCGTGGAGGCGAACGTGTTGCGCCGCAAGCACGGGCGGGTGCTGGCCTACCAGCGGCCCGAGCTGGCGGAGGCACTCGGGGACCGCTACGGGCCGCTGTTCGCGGAGTTCACCGCTTCGCGGCCGAAGCGGGACACCGAACGGTCGGGGGCGTACGCCGACGCTTTCGTGGAGTGGCTGATCGCGGGTGGGCACCTGCCGAAGCCGAGGCGGGGGTTGCGGGCCCGGCTCCGGCGCCGCTGAGGTTGCGCGGCCCCGGTGGCTTTCGCTGCGGCGGGGCCTCGGATGTCTTGAATGACTCATTCATGGCGTGGGACGAGGTGAATGAGTCATTCAGGACGTCGCTTGCCGCCCGCTTCCTGCCTCCGGCGCTGATCCTCAGGCCGCCTGCGCCACTGGTGCACAGGCTGGCTGTGTTGTGGACAGCCAAGTCCGGACCGGGCTTTCTGTCGGCCACCGCCGGTAAACTGGGTGCGGGGGCATCCCCCGGGGAAGGGCGGGCTGCGTCAGGGCTGCTGAGGCGGGAGCGGCCACGACAAAACCGGCTGCGCCAAGACCGGCCGCGCCAGGACGGGCCGCGGCAACCGGTCACGGCGCCGATCCGCCAGGGGTCGCCATGGCAGAGTCGGCCGCGCCTGCATCGGCCACGGCACACCGGTTGCGCCTGCGCTGGCCCCAGCAAGACCGGTCGTGCCTGCACCGGCCACGGCAAAACCAGCCGAGGCGGAGCCGGCCAGGGACCGAGCGAGCCCAGTCAGGGGGTCCAGGTCGGTTTGTCGACTCCCGGGAGCCGGGTGCCGAAGTCCCAGTGTGGCTGCGCTCCCGGCAACCCGCCCGCCATCCGGACCCGAGTCAGGCGGCCGTAGCCGCTGTCCGTCTCCTCCAGCAGGTCGCTGAAATCACCAGGAGCCGCAGCAGGATCCTTGCGTCCCAAGGAATCCAGCCACCGGCCGGTTCCCGCCAGGGAAAGCCGGGCCCGCCAGGTGCCGCCGTCGGTGACCTGGCGGCGCAACGCCGTCATCACCGCCGCCGCGGCGAGCCAGCCCGTTCCGTGGTCCAGGGCCTGCAGCGGCAGCGGCGAAGGCGGGTCACCCCAGGCCATGCCGTTCGACATCTGCACCAGGCTGTCGAACCCGCGCCGCCGCGCCCACGGGCCTGCCCAGCCGTACGCGCTCAGGTCCGCGATCACCAGGCCCGGCCGCAGCTCGGCCAGCTCCTCCGGCCCGAAGCCGATGCGGGCCAGCGCTCCCGGGCGGAACGACTGCACCAGCACGTCCGCCCGGCTGATCAGCTTCTTGAGCCGCGCGCGGCCGCCCTCGGTGTCCAGTGCGACGAACGCCGACCGCTTGCCCTGACCGGTGTCCCGCACCAGAGCCTCGACGCGCGGCAGGTGCGCCGCGCCGACGTGCAGGACGTCGGCGCCGTGCGCGGCCAGCACCCGCCCGGCCACCGGGCCGGCGAGCACGTGCGTCAGCTCCAGGATCCGGATGCCGCCCAGCGGACGGTCCGAGTAGAACAACGTCCGTTTCGGCGCTTCGCCGATCGGCGCCAGGTCCACGAGCGGCAGCGAAGCCACCGCTTCGCCCTGCAGGTGCGCGGCCCACTCCTCGGGTGAACGCAGCTGGGCCGCCGCTCCCCCGGCGGAAACGACGGCGTGCTCCACTTCGCGCGCACCGCGCCCGGCGACGGCTTTGGTCACCGCGTCCCGGCTGCCGGGGACGCCGAGTCCCCAGCACACCGCGGCTTCGTGGCGCGGGTAGTTGCAGTGCAGGCGGACCCAGCCGTCCGTCGTGCGGTAGTTGCCCGACAGCGGCGCCCAGACCGACTCGGCGCCGGCGCCGTCGACCCGCAGCAGCTGCTCACTGTGGAACGCCGCCGCCGCGTGCCGCGTGTCCGCCGTGACGACGCCGGGCTCGATCCCGCGCAGCTTCAGCATTTCCCCGGCGGCCAGGGTCGCGGCGGCGATCGTCGCGCGCGCAGCGGCCGCCACCCGGTACGGGCCGGGCAGCACGTCTTCGGCGCCGGTCAGCTCGACCGGTCCCGGCGCTTCCCCGGTGAGGGTGCGCCAGACGCCGTCCAGGATTTCGGGCGCAGCGACAGCGGGCATCAGGGCAGAGTCGCGACGAGCTCGGCGGGCGGCACGCGCGTGCCGGTGTAGAACGGGATCTCTTCGCGTACGTGCAGCCGCGCCTCGGTGCCGCGCAGGTGGCGCATCAGGTCGACGATCCGGTGCAGCTCGTCGGCCTCGAAGGCGAGGATCCACTCGTAGTCGCCCAGCGCGAACGAAGCGACGGTGTTGGCGCGCACGTCCGGGTAGTCGCGGGCTTCCTTGCCGTGGTCGGCGAGCATCTTGCGGCGGTCGGCGTCAGGCAGCAGGTACCACTCGTAGGAGCGGACGAACGGGTAGACGCAGATGAACTTGCGGGCCTCTTCGCCGGCGAGGAAGGCCGGGATGTGGCTCTTGTTGAACTCGGCGGGCCGGTGCAGCGCGGTCTGGCTCCAGACCGGGGTCGACGCGCGGCCGAGCGGGGTCCGGCGGAAGCCGGAGTAGGCCGCCTGGACCTGCTCGATCTCCTCGGCGTGCCACCAGATCATGTAGTCGGCGTCGGCACGCAGGGCCGAGAGGTCGTAGACACCCCGGACGACGACGCCCTTGGCCTCCAGGCCGTCGAGGTACTCGGTCGTCTCCCGGCCGGCGGCCCCGCGGTCCTCGCCCAGCCTGCCGGGCTCGATCCGGAAGACCGACCAGGTGGTGTAGCGGATGGTGTCGTTGAGCTCGCTGTAGTTGACCCGCGCCATGGTTCCATCCTGTCACCGCGGCGCCCCGGCCGCTGCCACGGGTCAGGTGAGCGCCCTCACGCGGAAAGGTGCGCGGCGATCCGCTGCGCGGCGGCCTCGGCCGTCGCGACGCAAGCCGGCAACCCCACGCCGTGCAGTGTCGCCCCCGCCACGGCGAGCCCCGGCACCCCGGCGACCGCCTTCTCGATCCGCTCCACGCGCTCGAGGTGGCCCGTGCCGTACTGCGGCAGCCCGCCGCCCCAGCGCGTCACCAGCGTCTCGACCGGCGCCGCCGTCACGCCCGTCAGCCGCGCCAGGTCGTCGCGGACCACGCGGACCAGCTCGACGTCGTCGGCCCGCAACGCGCCCAGCTCGCCGAATCGCCCGACCGAGCCGCGGACCAGCACCGGGCCGGAGCCGAGGTGCGCCCACTTCCGCGAAGAGAACGTGAACGCCTTCGCCGCGTACGGCACGCCCGAAGCATCCCGTTCGCCCTGGCCGATGAGGATCCCCGAAGCGTCGGGCAGCTGCGTGCCGGGCGGGAGCGCGAGCGCGACGACGGCCATCGACGCCAGCTCGACCTCGCCGAACGCCGCCGAAGCCGCGGGCACCAGGTCGGCCAGCAGCCGCCGGGCCGACGGCGCGGGCACCGCGAGCACCACCGCGTCGGCCTCGACCAGGTTGTCCGCGGGCGCGTGCGCGGTGGGGTTCGCGCCGATGCGCAGCTGCCAGCCGGCGCCGTGCCGTTCGATGTCGCAGACCGGCAGCCCGGTCCGCAGCTCGGCACCGGACCGCTCGGTGAGCCGGTCGACCAGCGTGCCCAGGCCGCCGGGGACGGTGCCGAACACCGGCGCCGTCGACGGGTTCTCCGGCAGCTGCGCCTTGGCCGCCGCCGTCAGCGAACCGGCGCCCGCGGCCACCGCCGCGGCCAGGCCGGGCATGGTCGCGCGCAGGCCCAGACCGTCGGCGCCACCCGCGTAGACACCACCGAGCAGCGGGTCGACCAGCCGGTCGACCAGCTCGTCGCCGAACCGCTCGCGCAGCAGCGGCCCGAGCGCCACGTCACCGCCCGGCAGCCGCAGCGGGGGCAGCGACGGCTCGGCCTCGACGGCCCGCCGCCCCGCCTCCGACAGCACCCCGGCCACCGACTCCGCCGACGCCGGGACGCCCATGACGGTGCCCGGCGGCAGGCCGGTCACGCTGCCACCGGCGTGGATCTTCGCGCGCGCCTTTGTTGGGTGGACGACGTCGAGCCCCAGCTCGCGGGCCAGCCCCAGCATCTCGGGACGGCGGACGAGGAAGGCTTCCGCGCCGACGTCGTAGGGGACGCCGGCCAGCTCGGCCGTGCGCAGCTTCCCGCCCGGCGTCTTCGTCTTCTCGAACACGACGATCTCGGTGCTTTCGCCGAGCAGCCGCCGCAGCCGGTACGCCGCGGTCAGCCCGGAAACGCCCCCGCCGACGACCGCGACGCGCTTCACAGCTCGTGCACCAGCCCGGCCACGCGGGTCAGCACGTCGGGGTCGACGCCCGGCAGCACGCCGTGGCCGAGGTTGAAGATGTGGCCGTCGGCCGCCTTGCCCTCTTCGACGATCCGGCGCACCTCGGCTTCGAGCACCGGCCAGGACGCGTGCAGCAGCGCCGGGTCGAGGTTGCCCTGCACGACGGCGTGCCCGCCGAGGCGCCGCACGGCCTCGTCCAGCGGGATCCGCCAGTCGACGCCGACGACGTCCGCGCCCGCGTCGCGCATCGCGGCGAGGAGCTCGCCGGTGCCGACGCCGAAGTGGATCCGCGGCACGCCGTACGCGGCGACGCCGTCGAGGACCTTCGCCGAGTGCGGCAGCACGAACTCGCGGTAGTCCCGCTCGGACAGCGCGCCCGCCCAGGAGTCGAACAGCTGGATCGCGTCGACGCCGGCGTCGAGCTGCGCGCGCAGGAACGTCAGCGCGGTGTCGGCCAGGCGGCCGGCCAGCTCGTGCCAGAGCGCCGGCTCCGAGTACATGAGTGCCTTGGTGTGCTCGTGGTTGCGGCTCGGCCCGCCCTCGATGAGGTAGCTGGCCAGCGTGAACGGCGCGCCGGCGAACCCGATCAGCGGCGTCCCGCCGAGCCGCTCGACCAGCAGCCCGACGCCCTCGGCGACCTTCGAGACCTGGTCGGGGGCCAGCTCCGGCAGCGCTTTCACCGCGGCGAGGTCGCGCACCGGCGCCTCGACCACCGGGCCGGTGCCGGGGACGATGTCGATGTCGACCCCCGCGGCCTTGAGCGGCACGACGATGTCGCTGAACAGGATGGCCGCGTCGACACCGTGCCGGCGAACCGGCTGCAGCGTGATCTCGGCGAGCATCTCGGGGTCGAAACAGGCGTCGAGCATCGGCACGCCCTCGCGCAACGCGCGGTACTCGGGCAGCGAGCGACCGGCCTGGCGCATGAACCAGACAGGGGTGCGCGCCGGGCGTTCGCCGCGCGCGGCGGCCAGGAACGGGGCTTCGGGCAGCTCGCGGCGGCCGGACGGGGCGGCTTGCTGCGGCAGGGGCGTGGTCGGAGACATCGCCGTCAATCGTGCCACGAGCTGGGGACGGTGGTTCCATCGGCGCGCCTGCGCCCGCAACGGGCCGTGCCCGCCCTAAAGTCGAAGCGTGACCGCCATGACGCCAGTGCCCGAACTCTTCCGCGAAGCAGTTGTGGCGCTGCAGTCCGTCCGGCCCCGCCGGGAGGTGCTGCTGGAGCCGATGCGGCCGCCGCAGCGGCTCGCGCCGTGGTCGTACGCGGTCAGCTGCGAGGTCTCCGGGCCCGCGGACGTGCTGGCCTCGGGCCGCCTGGTCCTGCTGCACGACCCGGAGGGCCAGGAAGGCTGGGACGGCGTGCTGCGGCTGGTCATGTACGTGCGCGCGGAGCTGGACCGGGAGCTGGCGACCGATCCGTTCCTGCCGGCGGTCGGGTGGTCGTGGCTGACGGACGCGCTGGAGGTGTCCGGCGCGAGCTGGACGGCCCTGGGCGGCACGGTGACGGAGACGTCGTCGGCCCGCTTCGGCGACATCTCCGGTCCGGCGCGGACCGACGATCTGGAGCTGCGGGCGTCGTGGACGCCGACGGACGCCGGGCTGCTGCCGCACGGGCAGGCGTTCTGCCAGGTCATGGCCAGCGTCGTGGGCCTGCCGCCGGTCGGCGTGACGCTCTTCGGGCAGCGCCAGAGCTCCTGACCCGGGCCGGCCGGGGACAGTCCGAACGACGTGAATGACTCATTCATGTCGCCGGACGAGGTGAATGAGTCATTCACGACATCGCGGCGGTGCGCGCGGCCCGGCTCTGCGGCCGTCCGGGCGATCGTCGGCAACGGATCGGTAACGGCCCCGCTCTCCCAGTCGTCCCCGCACCACTCGCTTGTACTGATGTGAGCAAATTTCACGTCCGCTGAACGGCGTCCAAACCAACGGGAACCCCCGGTCGGCCCCCTCGGTGCGCCACCGGCGACTGGAACGGCCCCGGCCCCAGGGCAAGACCCCGGCCGGCCGCTCCGGTGTTCCTGAGGCCGTTTCACGTCTTCGCCGGTGCCCCCGTTCGTGACACATCGCGGTCACGCACCGCAACAAGATCAACTTGCGGCCGACGGCCCGGAGATCGCCCGCGATGACCACGGACAGTCACCGTTCCGACCTTTCGCAGGGCCCGCGGAAGCCGCTCCGCGAAGTTGATCATGCCCCGGCCGGAGGCACATTCCGGCCCTCCGGAGCCCCCATCCGGACCCCTGCGACTACGCGCACCGGCAGCTGCACACTCCATCTGCACGGCCATTTGGGCGCCGGTAACTTCTTTGCATCGTGTTCGCTGGGCTATCCGTTAGCAACCGGCCGTGTACTAGCCCGATCGTGTTACTACGAACCCACTGAGTGACTGTTCGTTTGAGATAGATACCCATTCGATCCCCCCGCAACGGCCTCTGGGCGGCTACAGTGCCTTCGACGACACCACTTTCGGTCTAAAGCTGGCGCGGCTGAACGGCCGAAGGTCCCGGTGCCGGTCGGGGGGCACGACCGACTCCAGGGAGGTAGTGACGTGGCTACCGTCGGCATTTCTCAGGCCGTCCGATCCACGCCAGCCGGCGCGTTGCCGGCGAGCATGGTTCCGCACCCGCGGGAAGAGCTTTTTTCGGTACTGGTGGTCGACGACCACCCGCTGTTGAGGGAGGCAATCGCAGCAAGACTCGCACAGATGGGTGCGGGAACCGTCCACGAAGCCGCCACGGTGGCCGAGGCGAGGGCGCGAGCACAGGCCACTGGGCCTTGTGACCTGGCGATCCTCGATCTCGGGCTGCCGGACGGCAGCGGCATCGAGCTGGTTACGGAACTCCGTAGCCACGGCTGGCCGCGCGTGGTCGTACTCGCATCCTCGGACGACCCGTACGCGGTCCGCTCGGCCTTCCAGGCCGGGGCCCAGGCGTACCTGCTGAAGTCCGCGTCACCGGTCGTCGTGACCGATGGCGTGCGGCGCGTGCTCGAAGGCGGCGTCTACGCCGACCCGAGCGTGGCTCCGGTGCTGGCCACCGGGACCCGCGTCGCGGGCACCGACAACACCCCCCGCGAGCTGTCCGCTCGTGAGGTGGAGGTGCTCCAGCTGGTCGCCGACGGGCAGTCCAACAAGGAGATCGGCGAGGAGCTTTCGCTCTCCGCTCTCACCGTCAAGTCCCACCTGTCCCGGATCGGGCGCAAGCTCGGCACGGGCGACCGGGCTCAGATGGTTGCGCTGGCCATGCGGGCCGGCGTCATCCGCTGACGCAGACGAACCTCCCTGCGGGGCGGGCGGACCAGGCGCGGTACGCCCGTCCCGTAGGGTCGTCAGCTATGGGAAGTGCAGAGGCCGAGGACACCGGGATGGAGATCGAGTCCACGGGCGGCCCTGTGCTGCTACGCGAGCCCGCCGAGGGCACACCCCCGGTGGTCGCCGACCGGTCCGCGCTGGCCGAGGCCTGCGCGCGGCTCGCCGCGGGCACCGGCGCCGTCGCCGTCGACACCGAACGCGCGTCCGGCTACCGGTACTGGCCCAAGGCCTACCTCGTCCAGCTGCGGCGCGAGGGTTCCGGCACGGTCCTGATCGACCCGACCGAGCTGGACGACCTCACGCCGCTGCGGAACGTCCTCAACTCCCTGGAGTGGGTGCTGCACGCCGCCTCCCAGGACCTCCCCTGCCTCGCCGAGCTGGACCTGCGTCCGGCGGCGCTGTTCGACACCGAGCTGGCCGGCCGCCTGGCGGGCTACGAGCGTGTCGCGCTGGGGACGCTCGTCGAGCTGCTGCTCGGCTACACCCTCGAGAAGGGGCACAGCGCGGCCGACTGGTCGAAGCGGCCCCTGCCCGTCGACTGGCTGAACTACGCCGCCCTCGACGTCGAGCTGCTCATCCAGCTGCGCGAAAAGCTGGAGGCGGAGCTGGGCGCCCAGGGCAAGCTGGAGTGGGCGCAGCAGGAGTTCGAAGCCGTCCGCACGGCGCCGCCGCCCGCCCCGCGGGCCGAGCCGTGGCGCCGGACGTCCGGGGTGCACAAGATCCGCAACCCGCGCGGCCTGGCGGCGGTCCGGGAGCTGTGGCAGGCGCGTGACGAGCTGGCCCGCAAACGCGACCGCGCGCCGAGCCGGATCCTGCCGGACAGCGCGATCATCAACGCGGTGACGGCCGATCCCAAGACCGTCGAGGAGCTCCAGGCGCTGCCGGTGTTCAGCGGCCGGGTCCAGCGCAAGTACACCGCGAGCTGGCTCCGGCACCTGCAGGCGGCTCGCGCGCTCCCCGCTTCCGCACTGCCGTCGCCGTCGCAGCCGACGGACGGCCCGCCCCCGGTGAACCGCTGGGCGGACAAGGACCCGGACGCGGCGGCCCGGTTGTCGGCGGCGCGCACGGCGCTGGCGGCGATCGCGGAGGACCGGCGGCTGCCGGTGGAGAACCTGCTGCTGCCGGACCTGGTGCGCCGCACGTGCTGGCGTCCCCCGGCGGAGACGGACGAAGAGTCGGTTGCGGAGGTGCTCCGCGCGGGCGGGGCGCGGCCGTGGCAGGTGGGGTTGACCGCCACGGCGTTGAGCAAGGCCCTCCAGGCAACGGCTTCCTGACGCCGAGAACGGACCCGGCCCCCTGGGGATGCCGGGCTGGTCTGCCGCGGCTAGGTCGTGAGTGAGAAACAGTGTTCTAACCCTGTTTCTCACTCACGACCAGTGGTGGAGCGTGCCTTGTCAGGCGTGTCGGGGGCGCCGACGAAAAGCCGGGCAAAGCCGCAGCTCGAGCCGGCTGTCCGCATCACGGCCCGCTTGTGGATCGCCGGCCGCGCCCCTCAGTCGGTGAGCGTCGCCAGCAGGGTGTGCGCCTCGGCGCGCAGTTCCTCCGTCGGCTCCGGCAGGCCCACCAGCCTGACGACGCCGTCCGCGCCTTCGCGGACGTGGGCCTCGACATCCAATGCGGGATCGTCGCGGCGGATGACCGCGATGCTCTCCACCAGGCCGAACACCAGGTCCGCGCGGATCGCCACCGCTTCCGGTGCGACGCCCGCCGCCGCCACCAGGCGGCCGTACGCCGCCTTCAGGTCCGCGCGCTCGGCGCGGAAGCGGGCCAGGTTCGCCGAGCCGACCTCCGGCAGCAGGTACAGCGCGCCCAGGTTGTGGCGCGCGCCGCCGAGGAGGCGGATGTCCGCGTACGCCAGCGCCCACAGCCGGACCGCGGCCGGCGCCTCGCCCGCGGCGAGCCGGGCCGCCAAGGCCAGCGACGGGCGGACCGTCTCGGCCAGCAGCGCCGCGAGGATGTCTTCCTTGGCCGGGAAGTGGTAGTAGAGCGACGCCTGGCGCAGTCCCGCGCGTTCGGCGATGGCCCGCGTCGTCGTCGCCGCGTAGCCGGCTCCGGTGAACAACTCGCCCGCCGCGTCGAGCACGGCCTGGCGCGCGTCCGGCCGGTTCGCCGCCGCGCCGCTCGCCCTGGGCCTGCCGACCCCCGCCCCTTTGACCACGCCGGTGATCTTGCCAGGTCCGAGGCCCGGACACCCGCACCGACGTGGAGTTACCCCCGGATGTCGCCATTGACGGTCCGTCGGCTCGGTCGTTAACGAGGCCCTAACGCGCCGGAGACCATCCCGTCGTGCCCGGGACCTAATTTCTGTCATGCGATCGAAACTAGGTCAGGAGCGCGCATGTCCCCACCCGACGAACTCGCCGCCTTCGGTTACCGCCAGGAGCTCCGCCGGTCGCTGGGCGGGTTTTCCGCCTTCGCCGCCGGCTTCTCGTTCGTCTCGATCCTCACGACCGTCTTCCAGCTCTTCGGCTTCGGCTACACCTTCGGCGGCCCGCTCTTCTTCTGGACGTGGCCGGTGGTCCTCGGCGGCCAGCTGCTCGTCGCGCTCGTGTTCGCCGAGCTCGCCGCGCGCTTCCCGCTCGCCGGATCCGTTTACCAGTGGGCGAAACAGCTCACCAAGGGCTTCCTCGGCTGGCTCGCCGGCTGGATGATGCTGCTCGGCTGCGTCGTCGCGCTCGCCGCCGCGGCGATCGCGCTGCAGGTCGTGCTGCCGTCGGTGTGGGACGGCTTCCAGCTCGTCGGCGGCGACCCCGCGGTGACGTCGCCGTCCGGTGCGGCCAACGCCGTGCTGCTCGGCACCCTGCTGCTCGTCTTCACCACCGCGGTCAACGCCGGCGGCGTGCGGCTGATGGCGCGGATCAACGACGTCGGCGTCGCGGCCGAGCTGCTCGGCGTCGTGGTGCTGGTGACCGGCCTCGGCCTGTTCGCCGTCCGCGGGCCGCAGGTGGTGCTGCACGACACCGCCGGAACGGGCGCCGGGATCGGCGGCGTGCTCGCTTCGGCGCTCATGGCAGCGTACGTCCTCTACGGCTTCGACACCGCCGCGTCGGTCGCTGAGGAGACGAAGAACGCCCGGCGGGCGGCTCCGCGCGCGGTGCTGCGCGCGGTGCTGGTGTCCGGGATCGGCGGGCTGGCCGTCGTGATCACGGCGCTGATGGCCGCGCCGAGCCTGACCGACGGGCAGCTCGCCGGTCACGGCCTGCCGTACGTGATCACCGCCGTCTTCGGCGACCCCCTCGGCCGGGTCTTCCTCGCCGACGTCGCGGTCGCCGTGGTCGTCTGCACGCTGACGATCCAGACCGGCACCGTCCGGCTGGTCTACGCGATGGCCCGCGACGGCGCGCTCCCCGCGTCCACCCGACTTTCGTCGGTGAGTTCGCGCACGGGCACCCCGGTCGCGCCCGCCCTGGTGTCCGGCGGGCTCGCGATCGGGCTGCTGCTGCTCAACTTCGGCAACCCGACGCTGTTCAGCACGATCACCGGGACGTCGGTGGTGGTCGTCTACCTGGCGTACCTGCTGGTCACCGGACCCTTGCTGGTGAACCGGCTGCGCGGGCGCTTCCCCGCCGAGCCCGGGCTGTTCTCCCTCGGCCGCTGGGGTGTCCCGGTGAACGGGGCAGCCGTCCTCTACGGCATCGCCATGATCGTGAACATCGCCTGGCCGCGCCCGGAGATCTACGACGTGACCGGTTCGGGCGCCCCCTGGATGCTCTTGTTCCCGATAGAGTTCGTCGGCGGCGCACTGGTGATCGGCTGGCTCTGCCGGCCGCGCCCGCGTCGCGCTCCCGCCCTCGAACCCGTGCTTGAGAGAGGACGTCCATGAGCACCACCGCCACCCCCCACGGCGCCCGCGACCACGCCCGCGCCCAGGCCGGCACCGTGGTCGAAACGATGCCGTCGATCCCGGCGAGCACGTGGCCGGCACCGCCGCCCGAAGTCGCGCCCGAGGCGCTGACCTGGGCCGAGACGGTGGCCGGGGGCGGGTACACGCACAAGGTGCTCGCCCGGGGCACGCGGCTGCGGCTGACCGACGTCGACGGCGACGCCTGCGCGCACCTGCTGCTGTTCAACGCCGACCAGCCCTGGGAGCGGCTGAACGTCGCGGACACGGTGAAGGTGCAGTGGAACGCCTACCTCGGCCCGAGGGTGGCGCTGCTGTCGGACCAGGCCCGGGTGCTCGCGACGATCGTCGCGGACTCGAGCGGGCGGCACGACGCCCTGTGCGGGACGTCCACTGTGGACGGCAACACCGAGCGCTACGGCGACGGCGCCCCGCAGGGCCCCTCCCCCGCCGGGCTGCCGCTGTTCACCCTGGCGGCGGCCAAGAACGGCCTCGGGCCGCGGGACCTGCCGCCGAGCCTGTCGTTCTTCCAGGGCGTCCGGGTCCAGCCCGAAGGCGGCCTGGACTTCACCGGGTCGGCGGGCGCGGGCCGGGCCGTCGAGCTCCGGATCGAAATCCCGGCGATCGTGCTCATCGCCAACGTGGCGCACCCGGTCGACCCGCGGCCGGACTACACCGTGACGAACCTCGAAGTGCTCGCCTGGCGCGACCGTCCGTCCACTCCGGACAGTCCGGAGTGGACGCACTCGCCGGAGGCGCAGCGGGCCTTCGAGAACACCACCGACTACCTGACCGCCCGGGGGATCGCATGAGCACCGCGTACCAGTCCCAGCTGGAGCTGACGTACGACGTCGCCGCGCGCGCCCCGTTCTCGACGGTGCTGCGGCGCGGGCACGAGCTGGCGATCATCGACCTGGGCGGCAACCAGGCCGTCGACTTCCTCTGCTACGACGCCAACGACACCGCGAAGCGCTACAGCGCGGCGGCGACCATCGCCGCGCAGCGGAACATCTTCCTCACCACCGGCAGCGTCCTGCGCACCCAGGAAGGCGCGCCGCTGCTGACCGTCGTCGCCGACACGTGCGGGCGCCACGACACGCTCGGCGGCGCGTGCAGCAAGGAGTCCAACAGCCTCCGCTACGGCCAGCACACCCGGTTCCAGCACGCCTGCGTCGAGAACTTCCTCAGCGAGGGCGCGAAGTGGGGGCTGGGCAAGCGCGACCTGGTCAGCAACGTCAACTGGTACATGAACGTGCCGGTCGAAGAAGACGGCACCCTCGGCATCGTCGACGGGATCTCCGCGCCGGGCCTCGAAGTCCGGCTGCGCGCCGAGACCGACGTCCTCGTGCTCGTGTCGAACTGCCCGCAGATCAACAACCCCTGCAACGGGTTCGACCCGACGCCGGTGCGCATGGTCGTGACGTCCTCCGGAGGCGGCGAGTGAGGCTGCTCGTCGCCAACCGCGGGGAAATCGCCGTCCGGATCCTGCGCACGGCGAAGGAACTGGGCCTGGAGACCGTCGCGGTGTACTCCGACGCCGACCGCCTCGCCCCGCACGTGCGGCTCGCCGACCGGGCCGTGCGGCTCGGCCCGGCGCCCGCCGCGGAGAGCTACCTGCGGGCCGGCGCGATCGTCGCCGCCGCGCTCGACACCAGCTGCGACGCGGTCCACCCCGGCTACGGGTTCCTGTCCGAGGACGCGGCGTTCGCGCGGGCCTGCGAGGACGCCGGGCTCGCGTTCGCCGGGCCGTCGCCCGAGCACCTGGAGGTGTTCGGCAGCAAGCACACCGCGCGCGAGGCGGCGGTCGCCGCGGGCGTGCCGCTGCTGCCCGGCACCGGGCTGCTGTCCGATGTCGGCGAGGCGGTGGCGCACGCCGCGGAAATCGGTTACCCGGTGATGCTCAAGGCGACCGGGGGCGGCGGCGGGATCGGGATGCGCGCGTGCGCCACGCCCGAGGAGCTGCACGAAGCGTGGGAGACCGTGCAGAGCATCGCGGCCAAGAGCTTCGCGAACTCCGGGGTGTTCCTGGAACGGCTGGTGCGCCGCGCCCGGCACGTCGAGGTCCAGGTGTTCGGCGACGGCCTCGGCGAGGTCCTGGCGCTGGGCACCCGCGACTGCTCCCTGCAGCGGCGCAACCAGAAGGTCGTCGAGGAGTGCCCGGCGCCGGACCTGCCCGACGCCGTCCGGAAGCAGCTGGTCGACTCCGCCGTCGCGCTCTGCTCGTCGGTGCGCTACCGCTCGGCGGGCACGGTCGAGTACGTCTACGACCCCGAACGCGAGGAGGCGGCGTTCCTCGAGGTCAACACGCGGCTGCAGGTGGAGCACCCGGTCACCGAGGCCGTGTACGGCGTCGACCTGGTCGCCTGGATGCTCCGGCTCGCGCAGGGCGACCGCGCGATGTTCCGCGCGGTGCCGGTCGCGCGCGGGCACGCCGTCGAAGCGCGGGTGTACGCCGAGGACCCGAGCGCCGGGCACCGGCCGAGCGCGGGCCTCGTCACGCGGGTGGCGCTGCCCCCGGACACGCGCGTGGACACCTGGGTGGAACCGGGCACGACCGTCACCACCCACTACGACCCGTTGCTGGCCAAGGTGATCTGCACCGGCGCCGACCGCACCGAAGCCCTGGGCCACCTGCGGGAAGCGCTCGCCGAGACCCGGATCGACGGCGTCCGCACCAACCTCGGGCAGCTGCGGGCGGCGGCCGCCGACCCGGCGTTCGACGCCGTCGCGCACGACACGTCCACCTTGGACGGCATCGAGGACGGCGAACCCCGGATCGACGTCGTGCGCGGCGGGACGATGACGACCGTGCAGGACTGGCCGGGCCGCACCGGCTTCTGGCACGTCGGGGTCCCGCCGAGCGGGCCGATGGACGACGTCTCCCTGCGGCTGGGCAACCTCGCCATCGGCAACCCCGAGGGCGCACCCGGCCTGGAGTGCACTGTGGACGGCGTCACGCTGCGGTTCTCCCAGCCCACCCGGGTGTGCGTCACCGGCGCGCCGACCACGGTGCTCGTCGACGGCGCCGAGGTTCCCCTGTGGACCCCGGTCGAGGTGCCCGCGGGGGCCACGCTCGACGTCCGGGCGTGCACGGCCGGGCTGCGCAGCTACGTGCTGGTCCGCGGCGGCGTCGACGTCCCGGCGTTCCTCGGCAGCGCGGCGACGTTCACCCTGGGCCGGTTCGGCGGCCACGGCGGCCGCGCGCTGGCCGCGGGCGACGTCCTGCGGACCGGGCCGGCCCCCGCGGACGCGGTCGCCGGGCCGGTCCCGGCCGCCGACCGCCCGGACTTCGCGTCGCACTGGACCATCGGAGCACTCGAAGGTCCGCACGCCGCGCCGGAGTTCTTCACCCCCGAAGACGTCGACACCTTCTACGCCACCGACTGGCAGGTGCACTTCAACTCCGCCCGCACCGGCGTCCGGCTCGTCGGGCCGCGGCCGAACTGGACCCGCGCGGACGGTGGCGAGGCGGGCCTGCACCCGTCGAACATCCACGACACGCCGTACGCGATCGGCGCCGTCGACTACACCGGCGACCTGCCGATCCTGCTCGGCCCGGACGGGCCCAGCCTGGGCGGGTTCGTCTGCCCGGCGACGGTCGCCACCGGCGAGCGCTGGAAGCTCGGGCAGCTGCGCCCGGGCGACACCGTGCGGTTCGTGCCGATCGACCCCGACCACGCGGCGGGGCTGCGGCAGCGGCCGGCCACCGCGGTGACGTCCACCAGGCGGGCCCGCCACGACGACGGCGTGCTGGCGCGGCAGTCCGCCTCGGCCGACGAGCCGTCCGTCACCTACCGCCGCAGCGGCGACGACAACCTGCTCGTCGAGTACGGCGAGATGACGCTCGACCTGGCGCTGCGGATGCGGGTGCACGCGCTCGGGGAACGGCTGGCGGCCGAAGGCGTGCCGGGGATCGTCGACCTGACCCCGGGCATCCGGTCGCTGCAGGTGCACGTCGACCCGGACGCGCTGCCCGTCGGCAAGGCGCTCGGCCTGGTGCGCGAGCTGGAACGCGACCTGCCGCCGACGCACGCCCTCGAGGTGCCGAGCCGCAGCGTCCGGCTGCCGCTGTCGTGGGACGACCCGGCGACGCGCGAGGCGATCGAGCGGTACATGACCGGCGTGCGCGACGACGCGCCGTGGTGCCCGTGGAACATCGAGTTCATCCGGCGCGTCAACGGCTTGTCCACTGTGGACGACGTCTACCGGACGGTGTTCGGCGCGGAGTACCTGGTGCTCGGCCTCGGCGACGTCTACCTGGGCGCGCCGGTGGCGACGCCGCTGGACCCGCGCCACCGGCTGGTGACGACGAAGTACAACCCGGCCCGGACGTGGACCGCGGAGAACTCCGTCGGCATCGGCGGCGCGTACCTCTGCATCTACGGCATGGAAGGGCCGGGCGGCTACCAGTTCGTCGGGCGGACCGTGCAGGTGTGGAACAGCTGGCGCGGCGGGGACCGGCCGTGGGCGCTGCGGTTCTTCGACCGGATCTCCTGGTACCCCGTGTCCGCGGACGAGCTGCTGGAGCTGCGGGCGCAGAGCTCGTCCGGACAGCTGGCGCTGGACACCACCGACGGTTCGTTCAAGCTGGCCGAATACCAGAAGTTCCTGGCGGACAACGCGGACAGCATCGCCGGGTTCCGGGCGACGCAGGCGGCGGCGTTCGAAGCGGAACGGCGGGCGTGGGCCGCGGCGGGCGAGTTCGACCCGAAGCCGGAACCGGTGACGCGGCCACCGCAGCGGGTCGAGGCGCCGCCGGGCGGGCACGTCGTCGAGGCGCCGTTCGCGGCGACGGTGTGGCGGGTGGACGTCGCGGCGGGCGAACGCGTCGAGGACGCGCAGTCGCTGGTGACCCTGGAAGCGATGAAGACGGAGGCGCGGATCCCCGCGCCGGCCGGCGGTGAGGTGGTGGAAGTGCTCGTGTCCCCCGGTGACCAGGTCGCCCCCGGAACCCCGCTGGTGGTGCTGGGATGACCGCCGTGCTCGAGCGGGTGCGGGCCGCCTACCGGCGCATCGAGCAGGTCGACCGGCCCGAGATCTGGATCGGCCTCCGGCCGGAGGCCGAGGTGCTGGCCGAGGCAGCCGCGCTGGCCGAACGCGGGTTGCCCCTCTACGGCAAGCTCGTCGCCGTCAAGGGCAACATCGACGTCGCGGGGCTGCCGACCACCGCGGGCTGCCCGGCGTATGCGTACCAGCCCGAGGCCGACGCGCCGGTCGTTGCGCGGCTGCGGGCCGCCGGGGCGCTGGTGCTCGGCACGACCAACCTCGACCAGTTCGCGACCGGGCTGGTCGGGACGCGCAGCCCGTACGGCGCGGTGCGCAACGCCGTCGACCCGGCGTACGTGTCGGGCGGGTCGAGTTCGGGCTCGGCGGTCGCCGTCGCGCTCGGGATCGCGGATCTGGCACTGGGCACCGACACCGCGGGCTCCGGCCGGGTGCCCGCGGCGTACAACGGGATCGTCGGGCTCAAGCCGACGCCCGGGCTGCTGCCGACCGAGGGCGTCGTCCCCGCGTGCGCGAGCATCGACTGCGTGTCGCTGTTCGCGCGGACGGTCGAGGAGGCCTCGTTCGCGCTGACCTGCCTGGCCGAACCCGCGCAGGTCCACCCGGGACGGTTCCGGATCGGCGTGCCCGACCGCCTGGGCCCCCTGGAAGCGGGCTGGGCGGAGGCGTTCGAGGCCGCCGTCGAGGAGTACGCGGCGGCCGGCGCCGAAGTGACCACAGTAGACATATCGGCTTTCCTGGAGGCGGCGCGGCTGCTGTACGGCGGCGCGTTCGTCGCCGAGCGGTACACCGCCGTCGGCGAGTTCCTGGAGGCGCACCCGGACGCCGTGGACCCCGTGGTGCACGGCATCATCACCGGCGCCCGGGACGTCCGGGCGCACCAGCTGTTCGCCGACCGGCGGGCCCTGGCCGGGCTGCGCGCCGAGGCCCTTTCGGTGCTGACCGGCGTCGACGCGCTCCTCACCCCGACGACGACCGAGCACCCCACGATCGCCGCGGTCGCCGCGGACCCGGTCGCGGTCAACGCGCGCCTGGGCCGGTTCACCAACTCCACCAACCTGTTCGGGCTCCCGGCGCTGGCGGTCCCGGCGGGCACGGTGGCCGGGCGCCCGTTCGGCGTGATGCTGGTCGGCGCCCCGCACGACGACCTGAAGCTGGCCGCGCTCGCCGGGTTGCGCGCCGAGCGCGTCCCGCTCGTGGTCGTCGGTGCTCACCTGCGGGGGCAGCCGCTGAACCACGAGCTGACGTCCCGGGGCGGGCGGTTCGTCTCGGCGGTTTCCACGGCGGCGTCCTACCGGTTGTACGCGCTGGACACGGTGCCGCCGAAGCCGGGGTTGGTGCGGGTCGTGTCCGACGGCGTCGCGATCGCGGCGGAGGTGTGGGAGCTGCCGGTGAAGGGCTTCGGGGAGTTCGTCTCCCGGGTTCCCGCGCCGCTGACGATCGGCAAGGTCGAGCTGGCCGACGGTTCCTCGGTGCCGGGCTTCCTGTGCGAGCCGTCGGCGACGGAAGGCGCGGCGGACATCTCGGCGAAGGGCGGCTGGCTGGCGTACCTGGGGTAAATCGGATGCGTGCCCCCGGATACTGGGTGGGTGAAAGTTTCTTCGTGCGGCCATCTCGCACCGGCCGCCGGGGCGCGCGTCTGCGCCCACCTCACCACCGACAACGGACCGGGCTGCTTCCGCGTGCTCACCGGCGTCGCGACCCGGTACGACCTGCTGTGCCAAGCGTGCACCGAGAGTGAAGCCCCCGACTTGCTCACCGCCTGCGCCGGCTGCTTCGAACGCGCCGAAGGCAACGCCTATCTCGGCTGGCGCGGCAGCCCCGAGATCCTCCGGCGAGACCGGGAGCTCGCGGGCACTTGGACGACGACGTCCTGTGCGGTCGCCCCGCTGAACGACCGCTGCCTCGCGCCGCTGCCGGACGGCTGGCTCGCACGCACCGATGCCGGGCTCGTCGCGATCAGCTCCGACGAGCCGCCCCACGGGGTCGCCGCCGTGGCCCTCCCGGCGGAATCCCCGCCAACGGGGCCGGGGCAGGCACCCGCGCCGGCGCTGCACACCGCCGCCGACGGCCGGTTCGCCGCCGCGGTCACCGACTACGGCCGCCACGGCGTCGTCGTCGACCTCGCCTCGGGCGCGGTGGTGCTGGCGCTGGACCGGCAGGACTACCACACCGAGACGGTCCGGTTTCCGGTCGCGTTCCTGGGCCCGCTGGTCGTCGCCGCCACCGACTGGAACCGGCTCGACGTTTTCGACGCGGCCACGGGGCGACTGCTCACCGAGCGCGTCACGACCCGCGAGGAGAACCCCGAGCATTACCTCGACTACTTCTACGGCGCACTGCTGCCGAGCCCGTCCGGGCGATCCTTGCTCGCGGACGGCTGGGTCTGGCAGCCCGAGGGGATCCCGCTCGTGCTCGACTGCGCGGCCTGGCTCGCCGGCGACCGGCACGCACCCGAACACGGCCAGGCACTCGCCTTCCGCATCCCTGGGACGTCCCGATGGCCTGGGTGGACGAGGAAACCGTCGCCCTGCAGGAAATCGGCGACGACCAGCCGATCGACGGCGTCCAGCTCCACGACGCGCGGACCGGGCGCCGGACGGGGATGTTCGCCGGCCCCCGGGGGCCGATGTGGGGTCACGGCGGCCTGCTCTACGTCGCCGCCGAAGCCGGACTGGAGGTCTGGGACCCGGTCGACGGCGCCCGGATCGGCTTCGCCGCAGGCTTCCGCCCCACCGCGCACGACCCCGCGACCGGCGCGTTCGCCGAGCTGCGTAACGATCGGCTGAGGATCTGGACGCCCACGCGGTAACGCCCCTTCAGCGGCCGCCCCCGGCTTGCCGATGAACGAGGTAGCGACCCCGGAGGCGGCCATGACCACGGCGACCACATCCCCGCAGACCACGCTCGTCCACTCCTACTTCTACCTGCGCCGCGCCATCGGGCTCATCGGCCTGGCGCTGCCCGTCGTGCTGATCGCCGGCAAGCAGGTCTTCCAGGGCGGCGATCTCGCCGGGTCGCTCAGCGCCTACTACTACACCGATCTCCGGAACGTCCTCGTCGGCTCGATGTGCGCCGCCGGGGTGTTCTTGCTCGCCTACTACGGCCACGACTTCGTCGACAACGTCGCCAGCACCGTCGCCGGGCTCGGTGCGATCGGGCTCGCGCTCTTCCCGACCACCCCCGGCCAGGACGTGTCGGCCTGGGACCGGACGTCCGGCGTCCTGCACCTGGTGTTCGCGGCCACGTTCTTCCTGATGCTGGCGTATTTCTGTCTCCGGCTGTTCCCCCACGACGGCGAGCAGCCACCGGGGGCCGGTGTCGCGTACCGCGTGTGCGGCGGCGTGATCCTCGCCTGCCTGGTGCTCATCGCGCTGACGAGCTCCCTCCGGCTCGTGCCGGACCTGCACCCCGCGTTGTGGCTGGAGAGCGTCGCGGTGTGGGCGTTCGGCGTCGCCTGGCTGCTCAAGGGGCAGACGCTGACGCCCAAGAGTGTGCCGTAGCCCACTCGACCGGGCCACACCCCTGGTTACCGGCGGGTAACAAGGGCTATCGTGCGGGCATCACCCTGTCTACTTGATGGAGCATTCGTGGCCGCACCAGCAACGCCGCTCGCGCCGAACGCGCGGGGCGTGCGCACCGTCGCCTTCGTCGAGGGGGTCCGCACCCCCTTCGGCAAGGCCGGCGACAAGGGCATCTACGCCGGGACCCGCGCCGACGACCTCGTCGTCAACGCCATCCGTGAGCTGCTGCGGCGGCACCCGGAGCTGCCGCCCGAGCGCGTCGACGAGGTGGCCATCGCCGCCACCACCCAGATCGGCGACCAGGGCCTGACCATCGGCCGCACCGCCGCGCTGCTCGCCGGACTGCCGAAGTCGGTCCCCGGCTTCGCCATCGACCGCATGTGCGCCGGCGCGATGACCGCCGTCACGACCACCGCGTCCGGCATCGGCTTCGGTGCCTACGACATCGCCATCGCCGGCGGCGTCGAGCACATGGGCCGGCACCCGATGGGCGAGGGCGTCGACCCGAACCCGCGGATCATCGCCGACAAGCTCGTCGACCCGACCGCGCTCGTCATGGGCCAGACCGCCGAGAACCTGCACGACCGGTTCCCCGCGATCACCAAGCTGCGCACCGACACCTACGCCGCGCGCAGCCAGGAGAAGTACGCCGAGGCCGTCAAGACCGGCAAGATCGGCCCCGAGCTGGTCCCGGTCGCCACCCGCTCCAAGGAGCTGGGCTGGGGCCTGGCCACCGAGGACGAGCCGCCGCGGCCGGGCACCACGCTCGAGACCCTGGCCGGGCTGAAGACGCCGTTCCGCCCGCACGGCCGGATCACCGCGGGCAACGCCGCGGGCCTGAACGACGGCGCGACCGCGTCGATCCTCGCCGACGAGGGCACCGCCCGCGAGCTCGGCCTGCCCGTCGCGATGCGGCTGGTCGGCTACTCGTTCGCCGGCGTCGAGCCGGAGGTCATGGGCATCGGCCCGGTGCCGGCCACCGAGAAGCTCTTCAAGCGCACCGGCCTGTCGATCGACGACATCGGCCTGTTCGAGATCAACGAGGCCTTCGCCGTCCAGGTGCTGGCCTTCCTCGACCACTTCGGCATCGCCGACGACGACCCGCGCGTCAACCAGTGGGGCGGCGCCATCGCCTGCGGCCACCCGCTGGCGTCGTCGGGCGTCCGCCTCATGACGCAGCTGGCCCGCCAGTTCGCGGAGCGGCCCGACGTCCGGTACGGCATGACGACGATGTGCATCGGCATCGGCATGGGCGGCACCGTGATCTGGGAGAACCCGGCGTTCGAGGGGGCCAAGTAATGACGTTCACCGCTGAAGAGGCGAAGGCCGCGTTCCCGGACGAGGTCGTCACCCACGCCGTCACGCGGCTCGTGAAGGTGCCCGGGCTCGAGAAGCCCGTCGCCCTGATCACGCTCGACAACGGCCACGACCACACCCGGCCGAACACCTTCGGCCCGCAGGGCCTGGTGTCCCTGAACGCGGCGATCGACAAGGCTTTCGAGGCCGAGCCGGCCGCGATCGCCGTCACCGGCAAGCCGTTCATCTTCGCCGTCGGCGCGGACCTCTCGGGTGTCGAATCCGTGAGCGACCCGAAGCTGGCGCGGGAGATCGCCCAGACCGGGCACGACGTGTTCCGCCGCCTCACCGAGACGAAGATCCCGACGTTCGGGTTCATCAACGGCGCGGTCATGGGCGGCGGCCTCGAGCTGGCCCTGTCCTGCCACTACCGGACGCTCTCGGAGAACACCGCCGCGATCGCGTTCCCCGAGGTCTTCCTCGGCCTGTTCCCCGGCTGGGGCGGCACGCAGCTGCTGCCGAACCTGATCGGCGCGGACGCCGCCGTGACGGTGATCATCGAGAACGCCTTGGCGCAGAACAAGATGCTCAACGTCAAGCAGACGGCGGAGCTCGGCATCGTCGACGCCGTCTTCGGCTCGGCGGACTACCTCGAGCAGTCGCTGCTGTGGCTGGCCAAGGTCGTCAACGGCGAGATCACCCCGGCCCGCCCGGAGATCGACCGCGGATCCGGCTGGGACGCCGCCATCGCCCGCGCCAAGTCCCTTGTGGACGGTCGCACGCACGGCGCGTCGCCGGGTGCGACCAAGGCCGTCGAGCTGCTGGAGCTGGCCCGCGAGAACGACCTCGACCGCGGCTACGCGGCCGAGACGGACGGCCTCGCCGAGCTGCTCATGTCCGACGTCCTGCGTGCCGGGCTGTACTCGTTCAACCTGGTCAACAAGCGCGCCAAGCGCCCGGCCGGCGCGCCGGACAAGTCCCTGGCCCGCACGGTGAACAAGGTCGGCATCGTCGGCGCCGGCCTGATGGCCAGCCAGCTGGCGCTGCTGTTCGTGCGCCGCCTGAAGGTGCCGGTCGTGCTGACCGACGTCGACCAGGAGCGCGTCGACAAGGGCGTCGGCTACGTCCACGCCGAGATCGACAAGCTGCTGGCCAAGAAGCGCGTCTCCCCGGACGGCGCGAACCGGCTCAAGGCGCTGGTCTCCGGCTCGCTCGACAAGGCCGCGTTCTCCGACGCCGACTTCGTCATCGAAGCCGTCTTCGAGGAGCTGGGCGTCAAGCAGCAGGTGTTCGCCGAGCTGGAGCAGCACGTCTCCCCCGAGGCGATCCTCGCGACGAACACGTCGTCGCTGTCGATCACCGCGATGGCCTCGAAGCTGCAGCACCCCGAGCGCGTGGTCGGCTTCCACTTCTTCAACCCGGTGGCCGTGCTGCCACTGCTGGAGATCGTCCGCGGCGAGCGGACCGACGACGCTTCGCTCGCGACGGCGTTCTCGGTCGGCAAGCAGCTGAAGAAGTCCAGCGTGCTGGTGAAGGACGCGTCGGCGTTCGTCGTGAACCGGCTCCTGCTGCGCTTCCTCGGCGAGGTGCTGGTCACCGTCGACGAGGGCACGCCGTTCGAGGTCGCCGACCGGGCCCTGGAACCGCTCGGCCTGCCGATGACCCCGCTGACGCTGATGCAGCTCGTCGGCCCGGCCATCGCGCTGCACGTCGGCGAGACGCTGCACGAGGCGTTCCCGGACCGGTTCACCGTGTCCGAGAACCTCGCCAAGTTCGTCAAGGCGGGCAAGAAGGGCGTCTGGATCTGGGACGACCAGGGCAACCAGTCGCCCGACCCCGAGGTCGTCGAACTCTGGACGCAGGGCGACCGGCCGTCGACGTCGGAGCAGGTGCGTGAGCGCGCGCTCGCGGCGATCGCCGAGGAGATCCGGATCATGCTCGACGAGGGCGTGGTCGCCGAGGCGCAGGACATCGACCTGTGCCTGATCCTCGGTGCCGGCTGGCCGTTCTGGAACGGCGGCATCACGCCGTACCTGGACCGCTCGGGCGTGTCCGAGCGCGTGAACGGCAAGCCGTTCCTCGCCCCGGGCGTCGCCTCGGTCCCGGCTTCCTAGTACTCGCCCGCACGAGGGCACTTCGGCGGCGGCGCAGTGAGTTTCAGCTGCGCCGCCGTCGCGTCGGAGTCGATCACCGTCACCCGCTCGGCGGTCCGGAAGCGGGCGTGCAGCTCCTGCGCCCAGGCCTTCAGGTCGGTGCCGGGGACGGCGAGCAGGGAGACCGACGGCGGGTCCACGAACACCCGCCGGACCTTGGGGTCGTCGGGGAACGACGGCACGGCCGCCCGCATTTCGGCGTCGGAGGGGAAGACCACGACGACCGCCGCGCACAGCGTGTGCCCGGCCAGCGGTGCCGGGTTCGTGTCCACCGGCAGGTCGGGCGGGCGCTTCAGGGCCGCGACGCCGAACGCCAGCCCCACCCCGGCCGCCAGTGCCAGCACGAACGCCGGGACCACCACGCGGGCCAGCGGTTTTTCCTCCACGCCGAAGATCACAGCACACGTTGGCCGTCGGGACACCGCCCGTTCACTCCGGCGGCTTAGCGTCCCGCCGTGACCACCGACAGACGCCGGTTCCTCAAGAGCGCCGGTCTCGCGGCCGCCGCCGCGGGCGTGCCCCTCCCCTCCCCCGGCCACTTCGACCTGGACCGGCTGTGCGGCCGCTACCAGTGGCTGGTGGGCGACCACCACACGCACAGCCAGTACTCGTACGACGCGATGTACCGGATCGACCAGATCGCCCGCGGCGGGCGGGCGCACGGCGCCGACTGGATCGTCTTCACCGACCACGGCCACGCCGAGCACGAGAAGGCGTCGGTCGAGCCGACGGAGGCGGACTTCCTCGCCGCCCGGCGGAAGTACCCCGATCTGCTGCTGTGGCACGGCATGGAGTGGAACGTCCCGGGGGCCGAGCACGCGACCGTGTTCTTCCAGGCCGGGGCGGACCAGGCCGCGAAGCTGCGCGAGTTCGAGCGGACCTTCGACTGGCGGCTGACGATCTCCGAGGCGTCGAGCCCGGCGAACGAGGCCCTCGCGCTGCGGGCGCTGCGCTGGCTGGCCGCGGAGGAACGCGCGCGGCGGATCCACGCGCCGGTCGTGCTGGTCAACCACCCGCTGCGCAACGGCCGTGTCGCCCCGCACGAGCTGCGCGCCTACCGCGACGCGGCGCCGGACATCGTGATCGGCATGGAGGGCGCGCCCGGCGCGCAGGCCGACGGCTTCCCGAAGCCGCTCGGCAACGGCGGCGCGCGCGGCGGTTACGCGAACGGCCCGGGCCTGAACTCGTGGCCGGGCTTCCCCGCCGAGGCGTACCGGACGTTCGGCGGCTGGGACTGGGCGACGGCGAAGGTCGGCGGGCTGTGGGACTCGATGCTCGCCGAGGGCAAGCCGTGGTGGATCACCACGAACTCCGATTCGCACTACAACCGCGGCGACACGCTGGTGCGCCCGCAGGTCGCCGACGACTGGTACGACACCCACGGCAAGTTCCCGGATCCGGTCGACACCGGCTCCCCGCAGCTGCTCGCGCCGTACGCGGACTTCTACCCCGGGGAGTTCAGCCGCACGTACGTCGGGGTGACGCGGCGCAGCCTCGAAGGTGTCCTGGAGGGCCTGCGGGCCGGGCGTGTCTGGGGCGTGCACGGCGGGCTGGTCCAGTCCCTGGAAGTCGGCGCGTACGGCGGTGGTGCCGCGGCGACGCTGGGCGGGCGGCTGCGGGTACGGCGCGGCTCGGACGTCACGCTGGTGCTCTCGGCCCGGCTGGCTTCGCGACCCAACGGCGGCGGCTCGGTGCCGCGGCTGGCGCGGCTGGACGTCGTCGCGGGCCCGGTGACCGGCCCGGTGACCGATCCCGACACGATGACGGCGCCGGGCACCCGGGTCGTCGAGTCGTTCGAGCCGCGGTGGGCGCCGGGGCGGCAGGTGGTCTTCCGGCACACGGTCCGGAACGTGCGCTCGCCGTTCTACTTGCGAGTCCGCGGGTCGAACCGCGATTCGGAGCCCGCTCCGGACACGATCGGACAGGCGAACCCGTTCGACGACTTGTGGTTGTACGCGAACCCGGTTTTCGTGGACGTGTGCTGAACGGAAGAGTGCTGCTCGTCCGGTCGATCATGACCGGGTTGCGGTGGCTGCTGCGCCTGCCTTCGCCGGTACTGCGCGTGCTCGCGGGCCGGCCGGTGGTGGTGGACGGGCGGCAGCCGGTGCCGACCGCGCGGATGCTCATGCGGGTGTCGCGGTTCGCGCCGTTCGACGCGCCGCACCGCAACGGCAGCCTGCCGCGGGCGCGGGCCGAGCTGAACCTGGCGGGGGCGCTGGCCGGCGCCGGGATCTGCCCGGGCGTCCGGACGCGCGACTCGTCGTGGCCCGGGCCCGGCGGGCCGCTGGAGCTGCGGTGGTACGAGCCGGCCGGGCTTCCGGCGCCCGGGCCGGCGATCGTGTACTTCCACGGTGGCGGGTTCGTCCTCGGCAGCCTGGACACCCACGAGGGCACGTGCCGGCTGCTCGCCGAGGAGGCCCGGGTCCGGGTGCTGTCGATCGGCTACCGGCTGGCACCGGAACACCCGTTCCCGGCCGCGGCTTCGGACGCGGTGGCGGCGTTCGCGTACGTGTCTTCCCACGCTGCCGAGTTCGGCGTCGACCCGGCCCGGCTCGCGGTGGGCGGCGACAGCAGCGGCGGCAACCTGGCGGCAGTGGTGGCGCACGCGGCGGCCCGCGGCCAGCTGCCCCGGCCGGCGTTCAGCCTGCTGCTGACCCCGGCGACGGACGCGCTCGGCGAGTCGGCGTCACACCGGCAGTTCGGGACGGGCTTCCGCCTCGACCGGGACGAATGGGCCTGGTACCGCGACCAGTACGTGCGCGACCCCGCCCAGTACACGGACCCGCGCGCGTCGGTGCTGTACGACGACCAGCTGGCGGGCCTCCCGCCGACGTACGTGGCAACGTGCGGCTTCGACCTGCTCCGCGACGAGGGCGAGGCCTACGCCCTCCGCCTCGCTTCCGCCGGAGTCCCGCTGGTGCACCGGCGCCACGAAGGGCAGCTGCACGGCTTCGCCAACCGGGTCGGCATCGACCCGGACGCCCGCGCGGCCATGCTCCACGCGGCGGGAGTCCTCCGAGCCGGCCTCGCCCTAACCCGGTCGTGAGGGGTAATTCGGGTTGGAACCCTAATTACCACTCACGACGAGCCGCGGCAGACTGCTTACCGGACGGGGAGGTGGACGGTCACCCCGAGGCCGCCGCCGACGATCGGTTCCGCCGTCACGCTTCCGCCGTGCGCCGCGACCGCCGCGCGGACGATCGACAGCCCCAGACCCGCGCCCGACCGCGCCGTGCGCGCCACCCCGGCCCGGCGGAACGGCTCGAACAGCTCCGGCACCGCCGCCGGGTCGACCAGCCCGCCCGACGAGCGGACCCGCAGCGTCGACCACTGCGGCCCCGGCTGCGTCACGACCTCCAGCCAGCCGCCCTCGACGTTGTGGCGGACCGCGTTCTCCAGCAGGTTGCCCGCGATCCGCTCCAGCAGCGCCGGGTCGCCGAACGCCGGCGCCGGCCCCACCGCGAACGTCGCCCGGATCCCGCGCTGCCCCGCTTCGGTGCGCACCGCGCGCCAGGCCCGGTCGACGACCGCCGCCAGGTCGACCGGCTCGCGGACGCCGAGCCCGGCGCCGTCCGTGCGCGCCAGCAGCAGCAACGAGTTGACCAGCTGCCCGGCGCGCTCGGTCGCGTCGCGGACCACCCCGCCCATCCGGCGCAGCTCGGCCACGTCGGCGTCGTCGTCGGCGAGGGTGACGTCGAGCTCGGTGCGGATCACCGACAACGGCGTCCGCAGCTCGTGGCTCGCGTTCGCGACGAAGTGGCGCTGGGCGTCGAACGCGGACTGGAGCCGGTCGAGCATGTCGTCGAACGTGCTCGCCAGCTCGGCCAGCTCGTCGCGCGAGCGCACCTCGCCGATCCGCTCCCCCAGCGACTCGACCGACAGCCGCCGCGCGGTGCCGGTGATCTCGCGCAGCGGCAGCAGCACGCGCGAGGTAAGCGTCCAGGCGAGGATCGCCGCGGCCGCGACCACCAGCAGGAACGCGACGGACCCGAACAGCAGCATCCGGTTGCGGGCGTGCACGCGCAGGTGCTCCGCGAGCGTCGACGCGTCGACCTGGACGCCGTCGACGACCACCACGCTGCCGGGCGGCATCTGCGGGACGGCGTCGAGCGAGTCCCGCACCAGGGTCCAGGCCAGCCAGAGCAGCAGCAGGCTGACGGCGGCGACCAGCACGGTCGCCAGGAGCGTGATCCGGGCGCGGAGGCTGCGGGTGCCCGGCAGGCTCACGCGCGCGGCGTGCCGGGCTCCGGCACCCGGTACCCGGAACCGACGACGGTCTCGATGATCCCCGGCTCGCCGAGCTTCTTGCGCAGCGTCATGACGGTGACCCGGACGGTCGTGGTGAACGGGTCGGCGTTCTCGTCCCAGACCCGTTCGAGCAGCTCCTCGCTGCTGACCACCGAACCGGCGGCCGAAAGCAGGACCTCGAGGACGCCGAACTCCTTGCGCGTCAGCTCGACCGGCCCGCTCGCGCGGCGCACGGTGCGCTTGGCCGGGTCCAGCTCGACGTCCCCGGCGGTGAGCAGCGGCGGCGCGGCCGGCGTGGCGCGCCGGCCCAGCGCCCGCACCCGGGCGACCAGCTCGGGGAAGGCGAACGGCTTGGCGAGGTAGTCGTCGGCGCCGAGCGACAGCCCGTCGACGCGGTCGGACACCGAGCTGCTCGCGGTCAGCATCAGCACCCGGGTCAGCTCCCCGGACGCGACGATCTCCCGGCACAGCTCGTCCCCGGACATCCCGGGCAGGTCCCGGTCCAGCAACACGACGTCGTACCGCGTGACGGCGGCCTTCTCGTGGCCGTCGTCCCCGGTGAGCGCGACGTCCACCGCCATGCCTTCGCGGCGCAGGCCACGGGCGATCGCGTCGGCCAGGGGTTCTTCGTCCTCGACTACCAAAACTCGCACGAGCCCACAATCCCATATTTTCCTGAGAGTGCCCTTTAAGGACTTCGTGCGTCCGGTGAGGCCGGGCCGGGCGACCGAAGCGCCCCAATGTGGCCTTCGGTGCGTCCAACGCACCGAAGGCCGCCTTGGGTGCGTTCAACGCAACCAAGGCCGCCTTGGGGCGCTAGGGCCCCTCCGGTGCGGCCCACCGGAGGGCGAACCACAGCCGCATCCGGACCTCCGGGTCCGCCAGATCCACGTCCAGAGCTTTCTCCACCTGGGCGATCCGGTGCCGGACGCTGTTGCGGTGCACGCCCAGCTCCACCGCCGTCGGTTCCCAGGCGCCGTGGTGGGCCAGCCAGGTGCGCAAGGTCCGGACCAGCTCACGATCCGTCCGGTCCAGGGAAACCAGCGGCTCCAGCAGCTTCACCGCGTATCCGCGGGAAGCGCCGGGGTCGAGCAGCGCGTCGAAGTCGGGCGGCCCGCTCCCGGCGACCACCGGGCGGCCGAGCGCCTGGGCCCGCGAAAGCAGCAGCTCCGCCTCCGCCACCGCGTCGGCCAGCTGCCCGGCGGGCACCGGTGACCCCACCGCCGCGAGCCAGCCGTGCGCGCGCAGGTCCTCCAGCTCCGGCAGCGAGGGGCCGGCGATCGCCACGAACCGCGGCCCCGGCAGCACCCGGACCAGCGGGGTGTCGAGCCGGGCCCGCAGCCAGTCCGGGCGCTGCGCCACCTCGTCCGGGCCACGACGGTACGGCGCCCCCGCGATTAGGCGGCAGCCGTCCGCGCCGAGCAACTCGCGCGCCACCTCGCCGGCCGAAGCCCGCCCGAGGAGCAGGCCGGTGGCCGCCGCGCCCAGCTCCGCCGCGTCCGATCCGGCCCGGCCCACGAGCCCGAGCAGTGCCGCGCCGACGGCGAGGATCGCCCGGTCGGCGCCGTCGAACCGGCGCGCGCGGCCGGTGACCACCAGGTGCGACGCCGTCGCCTGCGGGTACACCGGCTGGACCACCACGAACTCGTCGCCCACCTCGGTGGTCGCGCTGCGGATGCCGCTGCCCGCCCGCACGGTCGCGACCAGCTCCCGCACCTCCGGGGGCAGCGGCGACGGCGCGTCGTGCGCCGAGGCCAGGACGTCCCCCGCCCCGACCAGCGCGACCCACGACCGCAGCCGCTCCGCCAGCGACGACGTCAGCTCGCCCAGGCCGCCGCCCGCCGCCCGGGTCAGCGCCTCGCGCGCCGCGGTGATCCGCCGTTGCTCCCGCTGGCCCGCCTCGGTCAGCGCGACCGAGACCGCCCGGTTGACCGCCAGGAACGGCGTCCGCGTCGGCACCACCAGCAACGGCAGCCCGTGCCGCGCGCAGGCCCGGCGCAGCGGTTCCGGCAGCGTCTCGTGGACGTTCGGGGTGAGCCCGAAGCCGAGCGCCGTGACCCCGGCCCGGCGCAGCCCGCGGACGTACTGGTCCACCTCGCCGGGCCCGGTGGCCAGGTTCACCCCGGCGGTGAGGATCAGCTCCTCGCCGAGCAAGTACGGCGCGGGGTCGCGCAACTCGCTGACGTGGGCCCAGCGCACCGGGGCGTCCAGCGCTCCCGGCCGGAGCGTCTCGCGGACGATGTCGAGTGCCAGCTCCCGGTTGCCGACGACCGCCCGTAACGGGACATTCACCTCGGTGGACAACGGGTCCGGATTCTGGGTCATTTCATCCCCATGTCGACTCGACTTGGGACAGATCATCCCATGCCGGAGAGGTGGCGGGCGAACCTACGGTGACCCGAACACCACCCGAAGAGGTAAGGAGGACGCCGTGACCGGGGACTACGCCGTGATCGCGTTGTACATCGCGGGGATGCTCGGGGTCGGCTGGTACGGCCTCCGGCTCGCGAAGACCAAGTCCGACTACCTGGTCGCCGGGCGGCGGCTGGGCTGGTTCATGTACTCCGGCACGATGTCGGCTGTCGTGCTCGGCGGCGCGTCCACCGTCGGCGGCGTGAAGCTCGGCTACACCTACGGCATCTCCGGCGCCTGGCTGGTGCTCACCATCGGCGTCGGCATCCTGGTGCTGCACGCGGTGTTCGCGCGCCGGCTGGTGAAGCTCAAGGTCTACACCGTCGGCGAGATGCTCGACCTGCGCTACGGCGGCCACACCAGCGCCGTGTCCGGCATCGTCATGTGGGGCTACACGCTGATGCTCACGGTCACCTCGACGCTGGCCTTCGCGTCCATCTTCAAGGTGCTGTTCGACCTGCCGAACTGGGCCGGCATCGCGATCGGCGGCTCGATCGTGGTCCTCTACTCGGTGCTCGGCGGCATGTGGTCGATCACGCTCACCGACATCGCCCAGTTCGTCATCAAGACCATCGGCATCCTGGCGATCCTGCTGCCGGTCGCGATCAGCTCCGCCGGCGGCTTCTCCGGCATGAGCGAGAAGCTCGACGCGAGCTTCTTCAGCTTCACCTCGATCGGCACCGACACGATCATCACCTACTTCGTCATCTACACCTTCGGCCTGCTGATCGGCCAGGACATCTGGCAGCGCGTGTTCACTGCCCGCACCCCGGCGATCGCGACGTCCGGCGGCATCACCTCCGGCGTCTACTGCCTGGTCTACGGCCTGGCCGGCGCCCTGATCGGTACGGCGGCGCACGCGCTGTACCCGGACCTCGCCAGCGCGCAGGACGCCTTCGCGACGATCGTCGAACGCCTGCTGCCGACCGGCGTCCGCGGCCTGGTGCTGGCCGCCGCGCTTTCGGCGATGATGTCGACCGCGAGCGGCGCGCTGATCGCCTGCTCCACCACCACGACGTCGGACCTGCTCAGCAAGCTCGGCCTGAAGAAGGGCGGCGAGGTCAGCCGCAACCGGATCGCCACGCTCGTGCTCGGGCTGATCGCGATCGGCATCGCGATGGTCGTCGACGACGTCGTCGACGCGCTCACCATCGCCTACGACATCCTGGTCGGCGGCCTGCTGGTCGCGATCGTCGGCGCGCTGTTCTGGAAGCGCGGCACCCGGCAGGGGGCGTACGCGTCGATGATCGCCGGCACGGTGTCCGTCGTCGCCTTCATGATCATCGACGGCGTCGAGGCCAACACCCCGATCTACTGGGGGCTCGGCGCGAGCCTGGCGGTGTACCTGGCCGTCAGCCTCGGCACGCCCCGCACGTCCGACTCGATCCTTTCCGTCTGGACCCGCCGCCTGAACGGCGCCGGGACCGAGGAACCGGAAGCGGCCACCCCCGCACCGGTCGACGCCTGACCGCACACCGAGAACAGGAGCGCACAGCAGTGAACGACATGCCCCCGGCCGGCCCGCTCGACTCGTCCCGGGTCCCCCGGTTCGCCGGCTTCGCGACCTTCGCGCGGCTGCCGCGGATCGACCAGGTCGCCCACGCCGACATCGCCGTCGTCGGGGTGCCCTTCGACTCCGGCGTGTCCTACCGGCCCGGCGCGCGGTTCGGCCCGGCGGCCGTGCGCGAGGCGAGCCGGCTGCTGCGGCCGTACCACCCGGAGCTGGACGTCTCGCCGTTCGCCGAGAAGCAGGTCGTCGACGCCGGGGACATCGCGGTCAACCCGTTCGACATCGGCGAAGCGATCGAGACGCTGCAGCAGGAAGCCGAAGCGCTGCAGGCGAACGGGACGCGGCTGGTGACCGTCGGCGGCGACCACACCATCGCGCTCCCGCTGCTGCGGGCCGCCGCGAAGAAGCACGGACCCGTCGCCCTGCTGCACTTCGACGCGCACCTCGACACCTGGGACACCTACTTCGGCGAGCCGTACACCCACGGCACCCCGTTCCGGCGGGCGTCCGAGGAGGGCATCCTCGACACGAGCGCGCTGTCGCACGTCGGCACGCGCGGGCCGCTGTACGGCAAGCGGGACCTCGAAGAGGACCGGCGGCTCGGCTTCGGCATCGTCACCTCCGGCGACGTCCTGCGCCGCGGGGTCGCCGAGACCGTCGACGCGCTGCGGCAGCGCATCGGCGACCGGCCGCTCTACGTCTCGGTCGACATCGACGTGCTCGACCCGGCCCACGCGCCCGGCACCGGCACCCCCGAGGCCGGCGGGATGACCAGCCGCGAGCTGCTGGAGATCCTGCGCGGGCTGCGCGACCTGAACCTGATCGGCGCGGACGTCGTCGAGCTCGCCCCGGCCTACGACCACGCCGAGATCACCGCCATCGCGGCCTCCCACGTCGCCTACGACCTGGTGAGCCTGCTGTCCTTGGGGAAGAGCGAATGACCGATTCCGACCGCATCGGCGGCGACGTCGTCGTGGAGACCCTGCGGGCGCTGGGCGCCGACACGGTGTTCGGCCTGCCGGGCCAGCACGCGCTGGGCCTGTTCGAAGCGCTGCGGCGCGCCGGCGACCTGCGCGTGATCAGCGGGCGCGTCGAGAACAACCTCGCCTTCGCCGCCGACGGGCACGCCCGGGCGCGGCTCGCGGCGGACCCCGAGGGCCCGGTGCCGGTTACGCCCTTGGTCGTGTCGACCGGCCCGGGCGCGCTGCTGACCTTGGCTTCCCTGCAGGAATCCCGCGCCGCCTCGGTGCCGGTGCTCGGGATCTCCAGCCAGGTCCCGGTCGCCGGGCTCGGCGGCGGGCGGCACGGCTACCTGCACGAGCTGCCCGACCAGCAGGCGAGTTTCCGGGACGTCGTGAAGTCGGTGCACGTCGTGCGCCGTACCAGCCAGATCCCGACCGCACTGCGCGAGGCCTGGACGTCGGCCGCGACCGCGCCGTACGGCCCGGTGTGGGTCGAGATCCCGCAGGACGTGCTGCTCGGCCCGGCGGGGATCCCGCCGATCACGTCGGTGGCGGCCACTCCCCCGGTTCTGGAGCCCCTGCCGGAGCTGGTCACCGCGGCCGCCGACCTGCTGGCGGCGGCGAAGAACCCGGTGATCCTCGCCGGCGGCGGGGCCCTGCGGTCCGGCGCACACGCCGAGCTGACGGCGCTGGCCGAGGCGTTGCGCGCCCCGGTGATCTCGACCTTCGGCGGCAAGGGTGTCTTCGGCTGGGACCACGAGCTGTCCGGGCGGTCGTGGCTGGAGGACTGGCACACCACGGAGTTCCTGGCGGACGCCGACGTGCTGCTCGTACTCGGCTCGGGGCTGGGCGAGCTGTCCAGCAACTACCGCGAGTTCGCCCCGCGCGGCCGGCTGATCCAGGTCGAGGCCGATCTCGGCAAGCTGGAGTCGAACTACCCCGGTCTCGGCATCCACGCCGACGTCCGGCTCACTCTCCAGGCGCTGCTGGAGTGGGTGCCGATGCGACCGTCCGACGGCCGGGCGGAAGCCGCCGTCTCGGGGTTGCTGTCCCGCGTCGAGTCGCGGTTGGCCGGCCAGGACCTGGCCGTCGAGCGCAAGCTGATCGACGACATCCGCGCGGCGCTGCCCGAAGGCACGCAGACGTACTGGGACATGACGATCGCCGCGTACTGGGCCTGGTCGGCGTGGAACCCCGAGGGCGCGCCGATCCACACCGCGCAGGGTGCGGGCGGGCTGGGCTACGGCCTGCCGGGCGCGCTCGGCGGTGCGGCCGCCGGCGGTGCCACGCTCGCCGTGTCCGGCGACGGCGGCGCGATGTACGGCGTCGCCGAGCTGGCCACCGCGGTGCAGCACGGCCTCGACGTCACGTGGCTGGTCGTCGACGACGGCGGCTACGGCGTCCTGCGCGAGTACCTCACCGACGCCTTCGGCCACACCACGGCCACCGAGCTGGCGCGGCCCGACTTCGTGGCGCTGGCGTCGTCCTTCGGCGTACCCGCGAAACTGTCCTCTTTGGACACGGTGGGTGCGGACCTGGCCGAAGCGCTGCGCACACCCGGGCCGTCCGTGGTCGTCCTCCCCGCCCTGCTGAAGCTGTTCGCGCCGACCCACCTGGAGCAGGCATGACGCACGCCCGCACGCTCGACCTGACCGACCCGGCGACCGGCGAGGTGTTCGGCACCAGCACGATCGCCGAACAGTCCGATGTGGACGCCGCACTCGAATCCGCCGCGCGGGCGTTCGCGGTGTGGCGGCGCAGCACCCCCGCACAGCGGCAGCTCGCGTTGCTGAAGATCGCCGACGCCCTGGAAGCGCGGGCCCCCGAGTTCGCCGACCTCGAAGTGCGCGAAACCGGCAAGATCCGGTCCGTCGTCCTGGACGAGGAGATCCCGGAGTGCGTGAGCGCGCTGCGGTTCTTCGCCGGCGCCGCGCGGCAGCTGGAAGGCACGGCCGCCGGGGAGTACGCGCCGGGCCACACGTCGGTGATCCGCCGCGAGCCGGTGGGCGTCTGCGCGCAGATCGCGCCGTGGAACTACCCGCTCATGATGGCGGTCTGGAAGATCGCACCGGCCTTGGCCGCGGGCAACACCGTGGTGCTCAAGCCGGCCGAGACGACGCCCTCGACCGCCGTGCTGCTGGCCGAGATCGCGGCCGAGTTCCTGCCACCGGGCGCGTTCACCGTGCTCACCGGCGACCGCGACACCGGCCGTGCCCTGGTCCGCCACCCGCTCACCGAACTCGTCTCGATCACCGGGTCGACGCGGGCGGGCATCGACGTCGCCACCGTGGCGGCCGCCGACCTCAAGCGCACCCACCTGGAACTGGGCGGCAACGCACCGCTGCTGGTGTTCCCGGACGCCGACCTCGCCTCGACGGCCGAAGGCATCGTCGGCGCCGCGTTCTACAACGCGGGCCAGGACTGCACCGCGGGCAGCCGGGTGCTGGTGCACGCCTCGATCCACGACGACTTCGTCCGCGAGCTGACCAAGGTCGCTTCGGCGCAGACGCCGGGAGTCGATTTCGGCCCGCTGAACAGCGCTGCGCAGTTCTCGCGCGTCGAGGGTCTGATCGAGCGGTTGCCGTCGCACGCCCGCGTCGAGACCGGTGGGACGCGGTTCGGCTCCCGGGGCTTCTACTTCTCCCCCACCGTGGTCTCGGGGCTGCGCCAGGACGACGAGATCGTCCAGGAGGAGATCTTCGGGCCGGTCGTCACGGTCCAGTCCTTTTCGGACGAAGAAGAAGGCGTGGCGCTGGCCAACGGCGTGCCCTACGGCCTAGCGTCGTCGGTCTGGACGAACGACCTCGGCGTCGCCGCACGGGTGTCGGCCGAGCTGGACTTCGGGTGCGTGTGGGTGAACACGCACGGGCCGCTGGTCGCCGAGATGCCGCACGGCGGGTTCGGCCACTCCGGGCACGGCAAGGACCTCTCCGCGTACGCCTTCGCCGAGTACACCCGCGTCAAGCACGTGATGACGAGGTTCGCATGAGCGACAAGATCACCGAGGTCGAACGGCACGGGATCGCGCCGATCCCGCCGGCGGAGCAGACGTCGCGCCCGCGTGACCTGTTCCGGATGGCGTTCGGCGGCGCGAACACGTTCGCCACCATCATCCTGGGCACCCTGCCGATCGCGTACGGCCTGAGCTTCCGCGACGCGGCTCTGGCGACCGCGCTCGGCGTGGTCGTCGGCGGGCTCGTGCTCGCGCCGATGGCGCTGTTCGGGCCGCGCACGCGCACCAACAACGCGGTGTCGTCCGGCGCGCACTTCGGCGTGGTCGGCCGCTGCGTCGGGTCGTTCCTTTCGCTGCTGACGGCGATCACGTTCTTCGCGATCTCGGTCTGGGTCAGCGGGGACGCCGTCGCCGGGGCCGCGCAACGGCTCTTCGGCTTCGACGGCGGCGCGGCGCTGCGGGCGGTCGCGTACGGCGTGATCGCGGTCGCGACGCTCGTCGTGTGCATCTACGGCTACCGGTTCATGCTGCTGGTGAACCGGGTCGCGGTGGTGCTCGGCACGGCGATCATGCTGCTCGGCGTGGTGGCGTACGGCGGCACGTTCGACCCGGGGTACGCGGGCACCGGGACGTACGCGCTGGGCACGTTCTGGCCGACGTTCACCCTGGCGGCGCTGACGGCGCTGGCCAACCCGATCTCGTTCGGCGCGTTCCTCGGCGACTGGGCCCGCTACATCCCTTCTTCTTTCGGCAAACGTTCCTTGCTGGCGGCACCGTTCCTGGCCCAGGTGGCGACGCTGCTGCCGTTCGGCTTCGGCATCGCGACGGCGACACTGGTCGCCGACCCGGCCGACTACATCACCGGCCTGACGGCGGTTTCCCCGCTCTGGTACGCGATCCCGCTGATCGTGGTGGCGCTGATCGGCGGCCTGTCCACGGGCACGACGTCGCTGTACGGCACGGGCCTGGACTTCAGCTCGATCTTCCCGCGGCTGTCCCGCGTCCAGGCGACGCTGCTGATCGGGACGCTGAGCGTGGCGTTCATCTTCGTCGGCAACTTCGCACTGGACATGGTGTCGAGCATCAACGCGTTCGCCACGCTGATCGTGCTGTGCACGTCGCCGTGGATGGTGATCATGATGATCGGCTTCGTCCAGCGGCGCGGGTTCTACGACGTGGCGGACCTGCAGGTGTTCAACGAGGGCCGCCGAGGCGGGCGGTACTGGTTCGCCCGCGGGGTGAACTGGCGCGCGATGGCGGCCTGGGTCCCGGCGACGGCGCTGGGCCTGCTGTGCGCGAACACGCCGATGATCGCGGGACCGTTGCGGGACGTCGCGGGCGGGGTCGACATCAGCCTGCTGGTGACCTTGGTGACCGCCGCGGTGGCCTATCCGGTGCTGGTGAAGCTGTTCCCGGAGCCACCGGAGGTGTTCGGCTCGGTACCGGCGCCGACGGCCGTCCTCACGGTCCCCGCCGAGGCCTGACCACGTGTAGTGAATGACTCATTCCTGTCGTCTGACGACAGGAATGAGTCATTCACTACATCCGGGACCACTCAGCTGCGGTTCGCGTCCTTCTTCTCGGGCGCGGGCTCCGAGGGCGAGCCCAGGCGGGAGGCCCACTCCGTCACGCGGCGGGCGACGTCCTGAGCCGTCAGGCCGATCCGGCCCAGCACCTCGTCCCGGCTGCCCAGGTCGTGGAACGTCTGCGGCACCGCCAGGTCCCGCAGCGGGACGTCGCATTCGGCGTCGCGGAACATCGCCGCCAGTGCCGAGCCGAAGCCGCCGTGACGGCCGCTGTCCTCCACCGTCACCACCAGCTTGTGCTGGGCCGCCAGCGCGACCAGCTCGGCCGGGACCGGCAGCACCCAGCGCGGGTCGACCACCGTCACGCCGATGCCCTGGTCGGCGAGCCGGTCGGCGGCCGCCAGGCCCAGCGTCGCGAACGGGCCCACCGTCACCAGCAGGACGTCGGCACCTTCGACAGGGCGGCGCAGCACGTCGACCGTGCCCAGCCGCTCGACCGCCGGGACGTCCGAGCCGACCTTGCCCTTCGAAAAACGCAGCGCCGTCGGGCCGTCGGACACCGCCACGGCCTCGCGCAGCTCCTCCCGCAGGGTCGCCGGGTCGCGCGGGGCGGCCACGCGCATGCCCGGCACCATGCCCAGCAGCGACAGGTCCCACATGCCGTGGTGGCTCGGCCCGTCGGGGCCGGTGATGCCGGCGCGGTCCAGCACCAGCGTGACCGGCTGGCGGTGCAGCGCGACGTCCATCAGCACCTGGTCGAACGCGCGGTTGAGGAACGTCGAGTAGATCGCGACGACCGGGTGCAGCCCGCCCATCGCGAGCCCCGCCGCCGACGTCACCGCGTGCTGCTCGGCGATGCCGACGTCGTACCAGCGGTCCGGGAACGCCTCGGCGAACTTGTCGAGGCCGGTCGAGCGCAGCATCGCCGCGGTGATCGCGACGACGTCCTCGCGCTCCGCACCGATCTTCGCCAGCTCGTCGCCGAACACGCCCGTCCAGCTCGGGCCCTTCACCGGCGGCAAGCCGGTCTCCGGGTCGATCGGGTCGGTCTGGTGCATCTGGTCGTGCTCGTGGTTGACCGCGGGCGCGTAGCCGTGGCCCTTCTCGGTCACCACGTGCACGATCACCGCGCCGCCGAACGCCTTCGCGCTGTGCAGGGCCTTCTCCAGCGCCACCTGGTCGTGACCGTCGACCGGGCCGAGGTACTTCAGGCCGAGGTCGGAGAACATCGCCTGCGGGCTCAGCGCGTCCTTCAACCCCGCCTTCGCGGCGTGCAGCGCGGCGTAGATCGGCTTGCCGACGACCGGCGTGTGCTTGAGGATCTCGCGGCCGCCGTCGAGCAGCCGCTCGTAGCCGGGCTGCAGGCGCAGCGCCGCGAGGTGGTCGGCGAGGCCGCCGATGGTCGGCGAGTAGGAGCGGCCGTTGTCGTTGATGACGATGACGACCGGGCGTTCGCGGTGCGCGGCGAGGTTGTTGAGCGCCTCCCAGCACATGCCGCCGGTGAGCGCGCCGTCCCCGACGACGGCGACCGCGTGCCGCTCGCCGCCGTCCAGGGCGAAGGCTTTCGCCAGCCCGTCCACATAGGACAGCGCGGAGGAGGCGTGGCTGCTCTCGACCCAGTCGTGGTCACTCTCCGCGCGCGACGGGTAACCGGTGACGCCGCCGGTCTGGCGCAGCCGGTCGAAGCCGTCCGCGCGGCCGGTGACGATCTTGTGCACGTAGGCCTGGTGTCCCACGTCCCAGACGATCGCGTCGCGCGGTGAGTCGAACACGCGGTGCAGCGCGAGGGTCAGCTCGACGACGCCGAGGTTCGGCCCCAGGTGCCCGCCGGCGCGGCGGACCTTGTCGACGAGGAAGTCCCGGATCTCGGCGGCCAGCTCGCCGAGGTCCTCGACACTCATGCGCTTCAGGTCCGCCGGTCCGCTCACGGACTCCAGCAACGTCACCAGTCTCCACCTCACTTGGTCAGCACGCCTCGCGTTCCGGCCAGTCTACGGAGACCGGCCACCGGCCTTCCGCCCGCCGCGTCCGGCGTCACAGGCGGAGCGCGAGCACCCGTCATCTCCTGAGGTGAACCTCGTCTCCCCGCCGTGCTGTGGCGGTCACGCGGGGTGGCCACGAGAATGGGACGCATGGCGGACTTCTTCATCGGCGGCGACTGGGTGGACGCGATCGGCGGCGGCCGGCGGGAGATCCGCTGCCCGGCCGACGGCTCCCTGGTCGCGACGGTCGCCGAGGGCACCGCCAAGGACACCGAGGCCGCCATCGCGGCGGCGCGCCGGGCGTTCGACACCGGCCCGTGGCCCGGCACGCCCGCGCACCTGCGCGGCGACCTGCTGCTGCGCACCGCGGACCTGCTGGACCGCGACGCCGAGGCGTTCGCCCGCGCCGAGTCGCTCGACACCGGCAAGCGCCTGGTCGAGAGCCGCTACGACATGGCCGACATCGCCGCCTGCCTGCGCTACTTCGGCAAGCTCGCGGCCCAGGACGCGGGCCGCGTCGTCGACACCGGCAACCCGGACGCGTTCAGCCGGATCGTGCACGAGCCGGTCGGCGTCTGCGGGCTGATCACGCCGTGGAACTACCCGCTGCTGCAGACCGTGTGGAAGATCGCACCGGCGCTGGCCGCGGGCAACACGTTCGTGCTCAAGCCCAGCGAGCTGACGCCGCACACCTCGATCCTGTTCCTGAAGCTGCTCACCGAGGCGGGCCTGCCCGCGGGGGTGGGGAACCTGGTGCTGGGCGCCGGCGCCGAGGTCGGCGCGCCGCTGTCCGATCACCCGGACGTCGATCTCGTGTCGTTCACCGGCGGGCTCGCCACCGGCAGGGTGATCGCCGCGGCGGCCGCCGGGACGGTCAAGAAAGTGGCCTTGGAGCTGGGCGGGAAGAACCCGAACGTGGTCTTCGCCGACGCCGACTTCGAGACGGCGGTCGACTACGCGCTGACGGCGGTGTTCCTGCACTCCGGCCAGGTGTGCTCGGCGGGCGCGCGGCTGATCGTGCAGCGGGAGTGGCACGACGAGTTCGTCGACGAGCTGGTGCGCCGGGCCGAGCGGATCCGCCTGGGCGGGCCGTTCGACGAGCACGCCGAGACCGGGCCGCTGATCTCCGCGGCGCACCGGGCGAAGATCGAGAGGTACGTGGCGGCGGCGCTGGCCGAGGGCGCGGTGCTGCGGACGGGCGGGCGCCGTCCGGACGACCCGGCGCTGGCCGACGGCTTCTACTACCTGCCGACCATCCTCGACCAGGTCAAACAGGGCTCGTCGGCGGTCGTCGACGAGTCGTTCGGGCCGGTGCTGACGGTCGAGACGTTCACTGACGAGGACGACGCGGTCCGCATCGCCAACGACACCCACTACGGCCTGGCCGGGGCGGTGTTCACCCAGGACGCGGGCCGCGCCCAGCGCGTGGCCGGGCGGCTGCGCCACGGCACGATCTGGATCAACGACTTCCACCCGTACCTGCCCCAGGCCGAGTGGGGCGGCTACAAGCAGTCCGGGTTCGGCCGCGAGCTGGGTCCGACCGGGCTGGGCGAGTACACCGAGGTCAAGCACATCTACCAGAACCTGCGGCCGGCGCCACAGCACTGGTTCGCCGGCTGAACCGGGCCGGGTCGCCCGATCGGGATCCACCGAACGGCCCAGCGCGGAAAACGTCGTCGGAAAGCCGTTTCCGGCGTCTTATGCTGCGTGGCGTGACGCGAGCTTGGCGGGTTCCACGAGCGGTGGCGGCGGGGGTCGCCGGTCTCGGGGTGATCGCCGGGCTCACGCTGCGGACCGCCGAGTACCCGGGGATGCTGCCGCCGGGCACCCCGGACCCCGAGCTGGCGCTGGGCCTGCGCCTGGTCTGCGCGGCGGCGGTGCTGCTCGCGGGCACGCTGGCGTACCTGACGTTCGCCCGCCGCCAGGAGGAGCCCCTGGCGATGGTGTGCCTGCCGGGGCTGGTGGTGACGGGCGTGATCCTGCGGCACCTGGTGGTGACGCTCCCGCACGTGGCCCGCTTCCAGCCGACGGCCCGCATCGCACCGGGAGCGGGAGCCTGGGTGCTCCTGGCCTCGGGCGTGGCGATGACGGCCACGGGCCTGGCGGCGGCGTTCGCGGTGCGCCGGACGGCCTGAGGGCGCGCGGAGTCGCCGAGGCCGATCGGTCACGGACAGCCCGCAGCGACCGACACCGGCTCCGGCAGCCGGCAGCCGAAGTCGGACCGGCTGCCGGGCGGGCATCAGCAGCCCGCGGGGCCGGGCAGCCGTCGGCGGCCGCACTGTCGATCTCCGCAGTGCTCCGCGCGGGCAGCCAGCACCCACCGATGCCGGGGATGGCCGTCCGCCGAGCCGGAGCTGCCCGATTTCGGCGAGCTGCGGGCGAACGACGTGCGCCGGATCTCCGGGGGCCGCTCGGTCCGCGCGTGCCGGGCGACCGCAGTCCTCTCTCCTCAGCCGCTCACCGGCTTCCGGCCGAGGAACGCCGCCAGCCGGTCCGCCGCCGTGGCTCCCGGGCGCGCCGGGACCTCGGGGCCGAACGGGCCGCCCGGCTGCCGCGGTGCCGAACCGAACCTGGCCCGCCACTGCTCCAGCGCCCGCGATGCCGGCTCCGGCGCCAGGTCCGTCGACTGCCCCGTCGCGTCCGCGATGTCCCATCCGTGCGCCAGGTACTCGTTCACGCGCATGTGGACCAGGAACACACCCGGCACCTCACCCAGCGGGGTCGTCACCTGCCGCGAGAACAGCCCGGGCTCGGCCAGCACCGCGCGAGCCGCCTCGACCGACGAAGCGAAGGCCGCGGCCGGCGAAGCACCCAGGTAGTCACCGTCCGGGACCGGCGGACCCGAACCCGCCCAGAACGCCACCTTCGCGTTGCCGTGCGCCAGGTGGTTGACGACCGCGCGGACGTCCCAGTCCGCGCACGCCGTCGGCAGGGCCCACTGGTCGTCACCGAGGGCGCCCACGAGGGCCGTCACCGTCGAGGCCGCGAGGTCGAAGTCGTCGAGAGGAGTCACGCGGACAGTGTGACGACCACCACCGACAAAACTCAGGACAGCAGCGCCACGCACTCCACGTGGTGCGTCATCGGGAAGGCGTCGAACGCCCGCAGATCCGTCAGGCCGTAGCCGTGCGAAGCGAAGGTCGCCAGGTCGCGGGCCAGCGCCGCCGGGTCGCACGCCACGTAGACGATCCGGTCCGGCGCGCCCGCCACGATCGACTCCACCACCGCCTTGCCCGCGCCCTTGCGCGGCGGGTCCAGCACCACGACGTCCACCGGCTTCGCGGCCGACTCCAGCACGTGCTCGACGCGCCCGGCCTGCCAGGACACCTGCGGCAGGTCGGCCAGGTTCTTCTCCCCGTCGGCGACCGCGCGCCGGCCGGACTCGATCGCCAGCACCCGGCCCGACGCGCCGACCTGCGAAGCCAGCACCGACGCGAACAGCCCGACCCCGGCGTAGAGGTCCCAGGCCGACCCGCCCGCGGGCGCCTCCGCCCACTCGGCCACGACGGCGGCCAGCGTCGACGCCGCCGCCGGGTGGACCTGCCAGAAGCCGTGCGCGTCGAGGCGCCAGTCACGGCCGGCCGCGTGCTGCACGGCCACGCCGCCGGCCAGCTGCCGGGCGCGGACCTTGCCCCGGACCGTCGACAGCTCCCGGACGTGCACACCGCCGTCGCCGTCGCTGGTCACCTCGAGCTCGCTGCCCGGCCGCCAGCGCCGCGCCAGGACGTCGTCGAGCTCGCCGGGCACCGCGATCGGGCAGTCGTCCAGTGCCACCACCCGGTGGCTGTGGTGGGCGCGCAGGCCCGCGCGCCCCTCCCGGTCGGCGACCAGCCGGACACGGCTGCGCCAGTCCAGCGGACCGCCTTCGAGAGCCTCCACGACGACGTCGCGCTCGATGCCGGCCAGCCGCCGGAGCTGCTCCGCCACCACCGCCGCCTTCAACGAGAGCTGGTGGTCCGGGGAAGCGTGCTGCCAGTCGCAGCCGCCGCAGCCGCCCGGCACCGCCAGCGGGCACGGCGGCTCGACCCGGAACTCCGAAGCCGAAAGCACCTCGATCGCGTCGCCGCGGCAGAACGAGCCGCCGTTGTCCTCGGTGACCTCGACGCGCACGTGCTCGCCCGGCAGCGCGTGCCGGACGAACACCACGCGGCCGTCGGCGCGCGCCACGCAGTGACCGCCGTGCGCCACCGCGCCGACTTCGACCTCGAGAACCCGGCCCAGCCAGCTCGTCATTCGGCAGGCTCCTTGGGCTTCGACGCGACGATCGGCTTCCCGTTGGGCGAGAAGCCCCGGCGGACGTCGCCGGCCGCCGGCCGTTCGTTGCGGACGCGCGCGGCCGCCTTGGCCGACGACTCCAGCTGCCACGGCACGCTCGCCACGATCACGCCGGACTGGAACAGCAGGCGGCCCTTGAGCCGCAGCGCGCTCTGGTTGTGCAGCACCTGCTCCCACCAGTGCCCGACCACGTACTCCGGGATGAACACCGTGACCACGTTGCGCGGGTTGTCCCCGCGCACGCGCTTCACGTAGTCGAGCACCGGCTTCGTGATCTCGCGGTAGGGCGACTCGACGACCTTCAGCGGCACCTTGAAGTTGTGCGCGTCCCACTCGGCGGTGAGCCTTCGCGTGTCGGCGTCGTCCACGTTGACCGTCACGGCTTCGAGGACGTCCGGGCGCATCGCCTTGGCGTAGGCCAGCGCGCGCAGCGTCGGACGGTGCAGTTTGGACACCAGCACGATCGCGTGGTTGCGCGAGGGCAGCACGGTCGGGGTGTCGCCGAGATCCTTCAGCTCGTCGGCGACGCGGTCGTAGTGCCGCCGGATCGCCGTCATCAGCACGAAGATCGCCACCATCGCCGCGATCGCGATCCACGCGCCGAGCAGGAACTTGGTGATGAGCACGATCACCAGCACGACGCCGGTGCAGGTGAGGCCGACCGCGTTCACCGTCTGCGAGCGCCGCATCCGCCGCCGGACGCCGGGGTCGGTTTCCGTGGCCAGCAACCGGTTCCAGTGCCGGATCATGCCGGCCTGGCTCACCGTGAACGACACGAACACACCGACGATGTACAGCTGGATGAGCCGGGTCACCTCGGCGTCGAACGCGATGATCAGCACCAGTGCGAACGCCGAGAGGAACAGGATCCCGTTGGAGAACGCGAGCCGGTCGCCGCGGGTGTGCAGCTGCCGCGGCAGGTAGCGGTCCTGCGCGAGGATCGAGCCCAGCACCGGGAAACCGTTGAACGCGGTGTTCGCGGCCAGCAGCAGGATGATGCCGGTGGAGAAGGAGATGTAGTAGAACGCCGGCGGGAAGTCGGCGAACACCGCGTGCGCGATCTGCGCGACGATCGTCTTCTGCTCGTAGCCCGCGGGCGCGCCGGCGAGCTGCTCCGCCGGGTTCTCGGCGAACTTGACGTCGGTGATCGAGGCCAGCGTGATGATGCCGACCAGCATGGTCACCGCGAGCAGGCCCATCATCAGCAGCGTCGTCGCCGCGTTCTTCGACTTGGGCTTCTGGAACGCCGGGACGCCGTTGCTGATCGCCTCGACCCCGGTCAGCGCCGCCGCGCCGGAGGAGAACGCCCGCAGCACCAGGAACGCGTAGGCCACCCCCGCGAACGTCCCTTCGGCGTTCAGCGTGAACCCGGCGCTCTCGGCCTTCATCTCGGTGCCGGTGGCCGCCTGCACCAGACCCCACCCGACCATGACCAGGATGCCCAGGATGAACCCGTATGTCGGGATCGCGAAGGCCTTCCCCGACTCCCGGATGCCGCGCAGGTTCAGCGACGTCAGCACGACCACGATGACGATCGAGGCCAGCACCTTGTGCTGCGCCACCCACGGCACCGCGGACCCGATGTTGGCCACACCGGACGAAGTGGACACCGCGACCGTCAGCACGTAGTCGACGAGCAGGGCGCTCGCCACGGTCAGCCCGAACTTCCCGCCCAGGTTCGTGTTGGCGACCTCGTAGTCACCCCCGCCGCTCGGGTAGGCGTGCACGTTCTGCCGGTAGGACGCGACGACGACCAGCATGACCAGGGCGACCATGATGCCGATCCACGGCGCCAGCGCGTACGCGGAGAGCCCCGCGACGCTCAGCGTCAGGAAGATCTCTTCGGGCGCGTACGCCACGCTCGAGAGCGCGTCGGACGCGAAGATAGGCAGCGCGATGCGCTTGGGCAGGAGCGTGTGAGCGAGCCTGTCACTGCGGAACGGACGTCCGAGGACCAGGCGTTTCAGCACGGTCGGGAACTTCGACACCACGGAAGCCTAACCGCAGGGGGGCACGGTAGGTTCGGCGCTGGCATGTCGGGGTAGCAACGGACGGGTAACCGCCGAACGAGGAGGCAGGGCGTGCACGTGGTGATCATGGGGTGCGGCCGGGTAGGCGCGTCCCTGGCCGCTGCGCTGGAGCGGCTCGGCCACGAGGTGGCCGTCATCGACAAGAGCCAGCAGGCGTTCCGCCGGCTCGGCAGCGACTTCCACGGCCAGCAGGTCGTCGGGGTCGGGTTCGACCGCAAGGTGCTGATCGAAGCGGGCATCGAGCGGGCGGGCGCGTTCGCCGCGGTGTCCAGCGGCGACAACTCGAACATCATCTCCGCGCGGGTCGCCCGCGAGAACTTCGGCATCGAGCACGTCGTCGCGCGGATCTACGACCACAAGCGCGCGGCCGTGTACGAACGGCTGGGCATCCCGACTGTGGCGACCGTGCCGTGGACGACCGACCGGTTCCTGCGCACGCTCCTGCCGGACGGCGTCGCGTCGGCGTGGCGGGACCCGTCGGGCAACGTCGCGCTGCTGCAGCTGCCACTGCACGAGGGCTGGGTCGGGCACTCCGTCCGGTCCCTGCAGGAGGCGTCCGGCGCGCGGGTGGCGTTCATCATGCGCTTCGGCACGCCGGTGCTGCCGGACAACAAGACCGTGGTGCAGGACGGCGACGACGTGTGGGTCGCCGCGCGCTCCGGCACCGTCAGCGACGTGACCAGTGTGGCCAACCGCGAACCGGAGGACGAGGCATGAGGGTCGCGATCGCCGGTGCGGGCGCGGTGGGGCGCTCCATCGCCAACGAGCTGATCGACGGCAGGCACCAGGTGATGCTGATCGAGCGGGAGGCCGACCAGTTCGAGCCGCAGACCGTCGAGCAGGCCGACTGGGTGCTCGGCGACGCCTGCGAGGTGTCGATCCTGGAGGAGTCCGGGATCGAGCAGTGCGACGTCGTGATCGCCGCCACGGGCGACGACAAGGCGAACCTCGTCGTGTCGCTGCTCGCCAAGACGGAGTTCGCGGTGCGGCGCGTGGTGGCGCGGGTGAACAACCCGGCCAACGAGTGGCTGTTCACCGACGCCTGGGGCGTCGACGTCGCCGTGTCGACCCCGCGGATGCTCGCGGCGATGGTCGAGGAGGCGGTCAGCGTCGGCGACCTGGTGCGGCTGATGACGTTCCGGCAGAGCAACGCGAACCTCGTCGAGCTGACGCTGCCGGCGGAGACCCCGCTGGCTGGCAAGCCGGTGAGCGACCTGACGCTGCCCCGCGACGCGGCCCTGGTGACCATCCTGCGCGGCGACCGCGTGATCGTGCCGCAGCCGGAGGACCCGCTGGAGCCGGGCGACGAGCTGCTGTTCGTCGCGACGGCCGACGTCGAGCCGGAGATCCGGACGGCGCTGGGCTACTGACGAAAGCCGTGAAGGCCTCCTTACCGGCTCTTATGGCCGGTAAGGAGGCCTTCACGGACTACGGACGGGGGTGCCCCGCGGGGGTCAGGCTTCGGGGGCTTGGGCGTACTTCGCGCGCAGCCGCGCCTCGACCTCGGCGTCGGTCTCCGGCTTGGGCGCGGTCTCCTCGAGGGCCTTCAGGCGCTTGTCCGACCGGCGCACCGCCCAGACCACCACCAGCAGGCCCAGCGCGTACAGCGGGTACCCCATCGCGATCTTCGCGAAGGCCAGCCAGCCGGTGTAGTCCTCCTGGTAGAGCCACCGCTGGACGACGAACCGGGCGGCGAACACCAGCGCCAGCGCCAGCGTCGCGATGTCGTAGCCGTAGCGGGACGGCTTGTCCTTGCGCCACGCCTGCCCGGTGCCGTTGAGCACGTTCCAGACGACGCCCGCGATCGGCCACCGCACGACCACCGACAGCACGAAGATGCCGCAATAAACCAGGCTCGCGTAGATCCCGAAGAGGAAGAACCCCTTCGCGGACCCGGTGCGGTAGGCGATGAACGCCGCGATCGCCACGCCGAAGAAACCGGAGATCGCCGGCTGCAGGGGCTCCTTGCGGACCACCCGCAGCACGGTGATCGCCACCGCGCTGCCCACCGACGTCCAGATGGCCGCGGTCAGGCCGAAGAAAGCGTTCGCCAGGACGAAGACGATCACCGGCACCGACGAGTAGATCAGGCCGGACACCCCGCCCATCTGCTCGAGCAGGGTCGGCTGCGGCTCTTCTTCCGGGTCGGTCTTCTTCTCGCTCGGGGCGGGTTCAGTCACGGTAGGTGATCAACTCACTGGGCTCTGGAGCTCGTAATAGGGGTTGTACAGCACCTTCTGGCCGTCACGCTCGGCCATCCGGCCGCGCACCTTGATCGTCCGGCCAGGCTCGATGCCCGGGATCCGGCGGCGGCCGAGCCAGATTAGCGTCACGCCCTGTGTCCCGTCGAACAGCTCGGCCTCCAGCGTGGCGGCCTCGTTCGTCGGGCAGAGCTCGACGCTGCGGAGTCTCCCCATCACGGTGACCTCTTCGCCGGAACGGCAGTCGCAGGCCCGCTGCGCGCCCTCGGCGCCGGACCTCATCGACATCTCATCGGCGTCGAGCTCGTCGACGTCGCTGGTCAGCTTGCGTACCAACCGGCTGAAGTAGCCGCCGTCTTTGGCGGACATAGATGCTCCTGTGCTCCGGGGCCCCCGACGAAGGTGCTTGCGGCCCGTGCGATTCCAGCGTACTGCGGTCCCCGTCAGGGAAACGCCTTTGCGTAAAGATCGCAACGTGACGTCCGCAATCAGAGTTCCCGCCGCGGTGCTGCTGCCCGGCACCGGCTCGGACGAGGTGTTCGTCCGGGCGGTCTTCGCCGGCCCGCTGCGCGCCCTCGGTGTCCCGCTCATCGCGCCACCGCCGCCGCCCGGGGCGGCGCTCGCCGACGGCTACCTGGCGACGCTGGACGCACTGGCGGACGAACACGGCGAACTGCTCGTAGGCGGCATTTCGTTCGGCGCTCACCTCGCCGCGGAGTGGGCGGTCCGCAATCCCGGCCGTTGCGGGGGCCTGCTGGCCGCGCTCCCGGCCTGGAACGGCCGTCCGGGCCAGGCACCCGCGTCGCTGGCCGCGACGCTGTCCGCGGATCTGGTGGCCGCTTCCGGGGTCGACGCGGCGCTGGCGCAGACGGCGGGGAGCCCGGACTGGCTGCGGGCCGAACTGGACCGGGCGTGGCGCCGCCACGGCGACGGGCTGGCGGCGGGCCTGCGCGTCGCGGCCGGGCGGCCGTCCCCGACGCTCGCGGACCTCGCGCGGCTCGCGGTCCCGGCGGGTATCGGCACGTGTACCGACGACCCGATCCACCCGACGAAAGTCGCATCGGAGTGGGCTCGCGCACTCCCCCGCGCGGCCCTCGGCAAGACCACTCTCGCCGCGCTGGGCGCGGACCGGGAGTCCCTCGGCCGGGCGACCGTCCTCGCCTTCCTGAGGGCGCGGCGAAGGCCGTGAATGTCGCATTGAGGGACTTGAAGTCCCTCAATGCGACATTCACGGCCTTCGGTCGAGCGTCAGCCCTGTTGCTGCTGGGCCGCGATGTGCTCGGCGACGGCTTCGGGCAGCGTGATCGTGAGCGGGGTGCGGACCGGCATCGGCGCGTCGCCGCGGTCGACGATCGTGCGCCGCACGATGTCCCGGAGCACCTCGACGGCACCCGCGGCCTCCGACTGCGGGCCGGCGATGACGCCGCGCAGCATCCAGCGCGGCCGGTCGATGCCGACGAACCGCAGCGAGACGTCGCCGACGATGGCCGAGATCTCCAGGCCCCACACGCCGCGGCCGATGTTGACCTTGGCGCCGTCGGCCCGCAGCTGCTCGGCGAGCTCGGTGCTCACCTCGCGCCAGAGACCGCCCGAGCGCGGCGCGGCGTACGCGCTGACCGTGATCTGGCCCTGCTCGGTGACGACGTGCACGGCGCGCACGCCCCCGGTCTCGGGGTCCATCTCGACCTGGACCTGGGACCCGTCGGGCACCGGCACCTTCACCGAGCCGAGGTCGATCCGCGGGACGCCGTCGTCCTCGAAGTCCGCGACGTCGAACGGGCCGTCGGAGACGTCCGACAGCCCTTCTTCCTCGTCGTACGCCTCGTCCTCGATCGTGTCGTCGGCCTCGGGCGCGCCGTGCCGTCCGGCGGACCCGCCCTCGGTCCGCCGCTTGCGTCCGAAAATCCCCACTACTTCTCCGTTCCTTCCCCAGCCCCGGCGCTCGCGGCGAGCGCGTCTGCTCCCAGTGTGGCGTGTCCGCCCGTGGAGCCGTAGCCGCCGGCGCCCCGTTCGGTGTCGTCGAGCTCGGCGACCTCGACGAACTCGGCGTGCTCGACCCGCTGCACGACCAGCTGGGCGATGCGGTCGCCGCGCGCGAGCTTCACCGGGTGCACCGGGTCGTGGTTGATCAGGCAGACCTTGATCTCCCCGCGGTAACCCGCGTCGATCGTGCCCGGCGTGTTCACCACCGAGAGGCCGACCCGGGCGGCCAGGCCCGACCGCGGGTGGACGAACCCCGCGTAACCCGGGGGGAGGGCGATCGCGACGCCGGTGCCGACCACCCCGCGTTCCCCGGGTTTCAGCACGATATCCGAGGTGGTGACGAGATCGGCGCCCGCGTCGCCCGGCCGGGCGTAGGCGGGCAGCGGGACATCCGGGTCGAGCCGGGAGAGGAGTACCTGAACGCTGGACACGGGCGGCGAGATTACTCTCTACCCGTGGGTGAATCTGCGAAGACGGCCGCGAGTGCCGCGGTCCGGCACTCCGAACGGCTGTACGTGCCGTGGTGGGGCTGGCCGCTGCCGGTGCTGGGCGCGATCCTGCTGGCCGCCGAGGTCGACATGGGCTACCCGGGTGTCCGGGCGTGGCTGCCGTACGTGATCGCGCTGCCGGTCGTGGTGGGGCTGATGCTGTCGCTCGGCCGGTCGAAGGTCCGCGTCACCGGGGGTGACGAGCCGGAGCTGTGGGTGGGCGACGCGCACCTGCCGCTGCGGTACGCGGGCGAGGTCGAGATCTTCGACAAGGAGGCCAAGCGCAAGGCGCTGGGCCGGGACGGCGACCCCGCCGCCTACGTCCTGCACCGCGGCTGGGTCGGCCCGGTCGTGCGGGTGCGGCTCACCGACCCCGCCGACCCGACGCCGTACTGGCTGTTCAGCACCCGGCGCCCCGAGCGCGTCGCCGAGCTGATCAAGGGCGCCTGAACCCGGCTCCGGCCCCTCAAGACGGCCCTCTCAAGACATGGGAAGGGGGCCGGCCTGCCGGCCGGCCCCCTTTTCCCCAGCGCGCTTCGAGCCTCCCCCTCGGGCCCTCGAGGCTCTCCGTCGCGTCTGTTCGTCCCCTGAAACCCTGTCCGAGATCCGCTGCGCCGTCAGGCGCAGTCGCGGCAGATCAGGCGTCCGCCGCTCTCCTCGGCCAGCCGGCTGCGGTGGTGCACCAGGAAGCACACGGAGCAGGTGAACTCGTCAGCCTGCTTCGGCACCACCTTCACGGTCATGTCCTCACCGGAAAGCCCGGAGAGGTCGGCACCCGGCAGCTCGAAGTTCTCGGCGGTCGCGTCCTCGTCGACGTCGACGACGCCGGACTGGTTCTCGTTGCGCCGGGCCTTGAGCTCCTCCAACGAGTCTTCGGCCAGCTCGTCGGCTTCGCTGCGGCGCGGAGCGTCGTAGTCGGTAGCCATGTGTCCCTCACCCCTGCGATCAGCTTGTGTAGTCGTTTTCCCGGACCCCCGGGTGCGCCCGTGAGTCCGCCGTGCCGCTGGTCAACGTTCCAGGGCCGCTGTTTGTGCCCGACGGCCGAAGTGACCGAGGTCTCTTCTTTATGCGCCTCTTCCTGCGGCCGGAGCCCGGGAAGGGTAGCTCACGCCCGCGACGGTTCTGCAACGAGTCAGACATTGCCCCGGAATCGTCACCCGACAGGGGGAACCCGCAGGTAAGACGCGTTGTCGTCCATTCGGGTTGCCCGCGGGTGGAGAACTTCACCGGCGGCCCGTGTCCGCTTGCCCCGCCCGGCCCCGCCGTGGTGCGATCGCCGCACGGGGATCGGTCGCGGGCGGGGCTCGCGACCACGGGCGGGGCACCGGAAACCGGCGGGGTGACCCGGGACGGTGGGCGTCGGCCGCAGCGCCTAGGCTGGTCGGCCACGACGGTGCCGCGTTCGCACCGATCGGTTTCGGTGTTCGGGAAGGGACGGGCAGGTGGCGTCGGGGAACGGCATCGGGGACCGTGGGGCGCGGCCGTATCGCAAGCACAAGCCGCTGCCGGCGCTGATCGTCATCGGGGTGCTGGCGCTGGGCGCGATCGTCGTCTGGATCAACGCGGCCGTCGGCAAGGGCGACGTCGACGAGGCCGTCCGCTGCGACCCGGCCGCGAGCCCGCCGCCGGGTGTCACGTTCAGCACCCTCCCCCACAACGCCCTCGACGACCGCGCGCCGGTGCCGCCGGACAAGGTCGCCGTGAAGGTGCTCAACGCCTCCGGCAGCCGCGGCCAGGGCGGCATCGCCACCACCTCGCTGAAGGAGCTGGGCTTCACCGGCGCCGGCGAACCGGCCAACGACCCCGCCTACGAGGGCCGCGCGGCCAAGTGCCGCGGCCAGATCCGCTTCGGCGAGAACGGCGTCACCGCGGCCCGGACGCTCAGCCTCGTGGTGCCGTGCGCCGAGCTGGTCCAGGACAACCGCAAGGACGCGAGCGTCGACCTGGTCACGGGCACGCTGTTCGGGGACCTCCGGCCCCGCGCGGAGGCCCGCCAGATCCTCACCCAGCTCGCCGACTGGTCCAAGACCCACCAGGGCGGCGGCTCGAACGAGCAGTCGGCCGGCGCGAAGGCCCCGGTCATCGACCAGACGCTGCTGGCCTCGGCCCGCGACGTCGCCTGCTGACCCGGCTCACTCCCGCCCCCAGCGCCCCAAGGCGGCCTTCGGTGCGCCCAACGCACCCAAGGCGGCCTTCGGTGCGTTCAACGCAACCAAGGCCGCCTTGGGGCGCTCGGGCCGAGCCGGGAGGACGCGTCAGACGTCCGCCGCGCCGCAGTCCACCAGTGCCTTCCGCAGCGGGTCCGCGATCGACGGCGCCGCCGCGTACGTCGCGTCCTCGCCCAGGTCCGGCGCCGACCCCGGCAGGTGCACCGCCGCGCCCGCCTCCGCCGCGATCAGCGCTCCCGCGGCCCAGTCCCAGCGGTGCAACCCGTGCTCCACGTACGCGTCGAGCCAGCCCGCGGCCACCGCGCACAGGTCCAGCGACGCCGCCCCGTTGCGCCGGATGTCCCGGACCCGGCCCAGCAGCTCGGCCGCGAAGCGCGACTGCCGCGTCCGCCGCTGCGCCGAGTACGCGAAACCGGTCCCGACGAGCGTCAGCTCCAGCCGCGCGGGCGCCGACACCGACAGCCGGCGGCCGTCCAGGAACGCGCCCTGCCCGCGTGCGGCCGACCAGACCCGGCCGCTCGCCGGTTCCACCACCGCGCCGGCCACCGACTCGCCGCCGACCTGCGCCGCCACCGACACCGCGAACCACGGCAGCCCGTAGAGGAAGTTGACCGTCCCGTCGATCGGGTCGACGACCCACGTCACGCCGTCGCCGGCGGTCCCGCCGCCCTCCTCGCCGAGCACCGGGTCCCCGGGCCGCAGCTCGGCCAGCCGCGCACGGACGAGGCGCTCCGAGTCGTGGTCCACCGCGGTCACCACGTCGGTGTCCGCGGACTTCGTGCCCACGACCACCGACCGCCCCCGCGCCATCCCCTCCCAGGCCTCGCGGACCAGCTCGGCGGCCTCCGTCGCGACCTGCACCGCGACGCTTTTCAGCAACGACTCGTCAACTCCCACGTCCGACATGTCACCACATCCGGTTAAAGTCTCCGAGGCAGGCTTCTGAATCGTGCGAGAAGGGACCACGTCCGTGGTGGAGGCGACCCGCCGAGGTTTCGGCATCGACATCGGCGGCAGCGGGATCAAGGGCGCCTTGGTCGACCTGGACAAGGGGCAGCTCATCGGCGACCGGATCCGGATCGAGACGCCGAAGCCGTCCACGCCGTCGGCGGTGGCGGACGTCGTGCACGAGATCGTCACGGAAGCGGGCTGGGACGGGCCGGTCGGCGTGACGCTCCCGGCGGTCGTCAAGAAGGGCGTCGCGCACACCGCGGCCAACATCGACAAGCAGTGGATCGGCACCGACGCCGACGCCCTCTTCGCCAAGCGCCTCGGCCGCGGCGTCGACCAGGTTGCGATGCTCAACGACGCCGACGCCGCGGGCATCGCGGAGATCCGCTTCGGCGACCCGGTCGCGCGCACGGGCGTCACCGCCCTGCTCACCTTCGGCACCGGCATCGGCAGCGCGGTGTTCCAGGACGGCAAGCTCGTCCCGAACACCGAGTTCGGCCACCTCGAGATCGACGGCCACGACGCCGAGAAGCGTGCGGCCGCGTCGGTGAAGGACAACGAGGGCCTCTCGTACCCCGAATGGTCCAAGCGCGTGCACCGTTATCTGACCGTGCTCGAAAACCTGATCTGGCCCGATCTGTTCATCGTCGGCGGCGGGGTCAGCAAGAAGGCCGAGAAATGGGTGCCGCTGCTGGACATCCGCACCCCGGTCCTGGTGGCCACGCTGCAGAACAACGCCGGGATCGTGGGTGCCGCGGCGGCCGCGAGCGAGGGCATCCAGCACTAGCTCCGGAGCCGATCTCCGGCGCCGGAGCGGGCCGGAGGGTGATCGCTTCGCGACGCATGCGCGTACCGTCGTTACAATGGAACACGGCCCACGGCTGCGGAGGTCAAATCCGCAGGCCGAGGCGTGTTCCCCGAATGTGAGGCAGCAGTGGCCCCCGTGCCGTTGCTCGTCATGATCGACCGCTGCGAAAGGGCGTAAGTGGCAGCCGCAAGAACCGCAACCCGAGGCGGGACGAAGACCGCGACCGCAGCCGGCGAGCCGGCCGAAGAGGCAGCCACCGGGACGGCGAAGCCGGCGGCCCGCAAGACCACCACCGCCAAGAAGGCTCCGGCCAAGAAGGCTCCGGCGAAGAAGCCCGCGACCAAGGGCGCGAAGACCGAAGACGGCGATCCGGACGGTCCCGGTGAGATCGACGAAGCCGAACTCGACACGCCCGACCTGTCGGACCTGGAAGAGGTCGAGGTCGACGTCGTCGACGAAACGGTCAACGACGAACCGGACGCCGACTCGGCCGACGACGACGATGACGACGACGAGTCGGACGAGGAGACCCCGGCGCAGCGCCGCCGTGGTGCCGCCGCCGACAAGGCCGCCGCCAAGAGCTCCGACAACCCGGACTTCGTCTGGGACGAGGAGGAGTCCGAGGCGCTGCGTCAGGCGCGCAAGGACGCCGAGCTCACCGCGTCCGCCGACTCGGTCCGCGCCTACCTCAAGCAGATCGGCAAGGTCGCGCTGCTGAACGCGGAGGAGGAGGTGGAGCTGGCCAAGCGGATCGAGGCCGGGCTCTACGCCGCCGAGCGCGTGCGCACCGCCGAGGAGGAGGGCGAGAAGCTCGTCACCCAGATGCGCCGCGATCTCAAGTGGATCGTGCGTGACGGCGAGCGCGCCAAGAACCACCTGCTGGAGGCGAACCTCCGGCTCGTGGTGTCGCTGGCCAAGCGCTACACCGGCCGCGGCATGGCGTTCCTGGACCTGATCCAGGAGGGCAACCTCGGCCTGATCCGCGCGGTGGAGAAGTTCGACTACACCAAGGGCTACAAGTTCTCGACGTACGCCACGTGGTGGATCCGCCAGGCGATCACCCGCGCGATGGCCGACCAGGCCCGCACCATCCGCATCCCGGTGCACATGGTCGAGGTCATCAACAAGCTCGGCCGCATACAGCGTGAACTGCTCCAGGACCTCGGCCGTGAGCCGACCCCGGAAGAGCTCGCCAAGGAAATGGACATCTCCCCGGAGAAGGTCCTGGAGATCCAGCAGTACGCGCGTGAGCCGATCTCGCTCGACCAGACGATCGGCGACGAGGGCGACTCGCAGCTCGGTGACTTCATCGAGGACTCCGAAGCGGTCGTCGCGGTGGACGCAGTGTCGTTCACGCTGCTGCAGGACCAGCTCCAGTCGGTGCTGCAGACGCTGTCCGAGCGCGAGGCGGGCGTGGTCCGGCTGCGCTTCGGCCTCACGGACGGCCAGCCGCGCACGCTCGACGAGATCGGCCAGGTGTACGGGGTGACCCGCGAGCGCATCCGGCAGATCGAGTCGAAGACGATGTCGAAGCTGCGCCACCCGTCGCGGTCCCAGGTCCTGCGCGACTACCTGGACTGAGATTCGGTACCACGGAAGAACCCCGTCACCCCGGTGGCGGGGTTCTTCCGCGTTTCAGGCCCGGCCGGTGAGCGCCGTCCAGGGGACGTGCACCGTGACGCGCTCGCGGAGCTGTTCGTTCAGCAGCCACAGCTCCCCCGTGGCCGGCCAGTACGACAGGTTCTGGCTGTTCACCGGTGCCTGGCCCGCCAGCCTCGACGTCGAGACGCCGCCGACTCCGCCGTGCAGGCACGACGGGTGGTCGCCGGCCACTCCGGCGTACTCCGGACAGACTCCCGTCAGGGCGAAGTAGCCGTTGCGGGACACCGCGCCCTGCATTCCCCACACCGGGGACGAAAACCCCTCCACGGCGTGCACCAGGCCGTCGGCCGCGGTCTTCAGGCGGCCCGTCGCGGCGTCGAACGGCCAGCGCAGGATCCGGCCGCCCGCCGCGGCCGGGACGTGCTCGGCCGTGACGAACGTGGAATCGGTGTGGTCGAAGGAAAGCGTCGAGAGGCAGGGCCGGGCACCGGTCGCCGTCGTGCAGGCGCCGCCGCCGGGGTACCAGTAGGCACCGACCTGGGGCATCGCGTAGTCGTAGTACGCCGCGTGGTACTTGCCGTCGGTGCCGAGGCCGACCGTCGCCGCGCTGTCGTCGACCTTCCAGAAGTGCGTCGTGTCGAAGACGCGGATCAGGCCGCCGGTGGTCGCGACGTAGAGCAGGTTTCCCGACCACGTCATGCCGTGCCCGTGCCCCGCGACGACCGCGAAGTCGTTGTCGGACGTCGGTTCCACGAGCAGGACGCGCCGGTAGCCGAGGCCATCGGAGTCCACAAAGGACAGCCGGACCATGGTGTCGCCGGGTGTGTGCCACGACGTCGCGACGACGCGCTTGCCACCGACGGTCCCGGTCGCCGGGTCCGCGTCCCCCGAGCCGGTGAGGCCCTGGGGGATCCAGTCGTTGGTCCGGTCGTCGTTCGCGTCCTCCCAGCAGAAGCCGGCGGGCTTCAGCGCGGCCGCGAGGTACGTGCCGTGGCAGAGCGGGCGGGCCTTGCGGTTGGCGTCGCCGAGGACCGAAGACAGCCCGCGCGGCGGGAGCTTCTTGTCGAGCTCGGCGATCCGGCTGTCGTAGGTGGCGAAGGAGCCGCCGGGGGTGAGCCGGTAGCCGTCGACGGTCGCCGCGTCGAGGCGCGGGAAGTTCGCGGCCGCCTGGGCCGTCGTCGTCAGGCCGAGCAGCAGCATCGCCACGAGGCCGAGCACAAGTCGCATGCCGGCAGCGTGACCGAGACGCGTACACGGCCCGTACAAGTCAGGGCACGGCCAGGCCGCGCTCCCGCAGCGACTCCTCGACGCGCAGGCGTTCGATCTCGCGGTCCATGCCCTCGGGCAGCTCGGCGAGCCGGTGCGGGACGCCGACCTGGCGGCAGGCCTGGGTGAGGAGCTCGTCATAAGCCTGGCGGGTGCCGATCCTCCGCGCGGCCGGGGTGCCGGACGGGTAGCCGGCGAGCAGCCGGTGCACCCGCCGCAGGTCCGCGGCGACGCGTTCGATCGGCGGTCCCGCCGGTTGCGGCTTCGCGCGCTTCTCGAGAAGCAGGCGAAGCAGCTTCGGGACGCGCAGCGCGCACCAGAAGAGCACCGTGGGAGCGATGCAGACCACGGCGAACAGGATCAGGTTCGCGAGGACGCCGCCGGCGCCGGCCATGCACTGATGGTAAGCCCGCCACGCACGCCCGGTGGAAGGATTTTTCGACCCGGCCCGCGTGTCTGGAGGGTCGACTCGCGTGATCAGAGGGTCAACTCGCGTGATTGGAGGGTCGACACGCGCTCGGGCACCGTGTCGTCTCTCCAATCACGCGTGTCGACCTCTGGATCACGCGTGTCGACCTCTGGATCACGGGAGGAGGTCCGGGGGCTCCGGGGTCTCTTCGGTCAGCCACAGGACGCCTGCCGGCGGGAGCTGGAGGATCGCCGAGGCCGGCTGGCCGTGCCACGGCTCCTCCGTCGCCTCCACCACGCCCAGGTTCCCGACGCCCGAACCGCCGTACGCCTCCGCGTCCGTGTTGACCACTTCGCGCCAGCGGCCCGCCGAAGGCAGGCCGACGCGGTAGTCGTGGTGCGGCACACCGGCGAAGTTCGCGACGCAGGCCAGCCGCGAACCGTCGACCCCGATGCGCAGGAAGCTCAGCACGTTGCCGCTCGAGTCGTTGGCGTCGATCCAGCGGAAGCCGTCCGGCGACGTGTCCTGACTGAACAGCGCCGGAGTCGACTTGTACACCGAGTTCAGCGACCGCAGCAGGTCCTGCACCCCGCGGTGCAGCGGCTCGTCCAGCAGGTGCCAGTCCAGCGACCGCTGCTCCGACCACTCCGCGGGCTGGCCGAACTCGCCGCCCATGAACAGCAGCTGCTTGCCCGGGTGCGCCCACATGAACGCCAGCAGCGAGCGCAGCCCGGCCGCCTTGTTCCAGGCGTCGCCCGGCATGCGTCCCCACAGGGATCCCTTGCCGTGCACCACTTCGTCGTGCGAAAGCGGCAGCACGAAGTTCTCGCTCCACGCGTACACGAGCGAGAACGTCATCTCGTTGTGGTGGTAGGCGCGGTGGATCGGCTCGTGGGACAGGTACCGGAGCGTGTCGTGCATCCAGCCCATGTTCCACTTGAACCCGAACCCGAGGCCGCCCAGGTGCGTCGGGCGCGTCACGCCCGGCCACGCCGTCGACTCCTCGGCCACCATCACGACGCCCGGGTGTCGCTTGTAGACGGTCGCGTTCAGCTCCTGCAGGAACTTCACCGCGTCGAGGTTCTCGCGGCCGCCGTACTGGTTCGGCAGCCACTCCCCTTCCTTGCGGGAGTAGTCGAGGTAGAGCATCGAGGCGACGGCGTCGACGCGCAGGCCGTCGAGGTGGAACTCCTCGATCCAGTACAGCGCGTTGGCGACGAGGAAGTTGCGGACCTCGTTGCGGCCGAAGTCGAACACGAGCGTGCCCCAGTCGGGCTGCTCGCCGCGGCGCGGGTCCGCGTGCTCGTACAGCGCGGTGCCGTCGAACTTGGCCAGCGCCCAGCTGTCCCGCGGGAAGTGCGCCGGCACCCAGTCCACGAGCACACCGATCCCCCGCTGGTGCAGGCGGTCGACGAAGTAGCGGAAGTCGTCCGGGGAGCCGAAACGGGACGTCGGCGCGTAGTACGACGTCACCTGGTAGCCCCACGAGCCGCCGAACGGGTGCTCCGACACCGGCAGCAGCTCCACGTGCGTGAAGCCGGTCTCGAGGACGTAGTCGCCGAGCTGGTCGGCCAGCTCCCGGTAGTCCAGCCCGGGCCGCCACGAGCCGAGGTGGACCTCGTAGACGCTCATCGGCGCCGCGGACCACTCGGTCGCCTCACGCTGGGCGACCCACACGTCGTCGGCCCACAGGTGCCCGGAGGTCGTGACGACCGACGCCGTCGCGGGCGGCTGCTCGGTGCCGAACGCCATCGGGTCGGCCTTCTCGTGCCAGTTCCCGTCGGCACCGAGGATCCGGAACTTGTAGCAGGAGCCGGCGCCGACCCCCGGCACGAACAGCTCCCAGACGCCCGACGAGCCGAGCGAGCGCATCGCGTGCCCGCGCCCGTCCCAGCCGTTGAAGTCGCCGATCACGCGGATGCCGCGGGCGTTCGGCGCCCAGACCGCGAACGACGTCCCCTCGACGACGCCGCCCGGCGTCTCGTAGCTCCGGACGTGCGCGCCGAGCGCCTCCCACAGCCGCTCGTGCCGGCCCTCACCGATCAGGTGCAGGTCCAGCTCGCCGACCGTGGGCAGCCAGCGGTACGGGTCGTCGGCGGTGACGGAGTGCCCGTCGTAGTCGATCTCCAGGCGGTAGTCGCCCGGGTTCTCCGGCACCGCGACGGCGAACAGGGCGTCGATGACCGGCTCCATCGGGTGCCGGTCCTCGCCGGTGCGCAGGGCGACGGCCTTGGCGCCGGGCAGCAGCGCCCGGGCCACGAAGCCCTTGCCCACCGCGTGCACGCCCAGCACCGAGTGCGGGTCGTGGTGCGAACCGGCGAGCAGCCGGTCGATGTCCGCGGCCGGCGGGGCCGCGGCCGGGAGGCCTTCCGGAACCGCGTTCACGGCGTCATCCCTCTCCATCGGTGATCCGGGCGATCGAGGCGAGCGGCACGCCCAGCCAGTCGGGCCGGTTCGCGTGCTCGTAACCCACTTCGTAGACCGCCTTGTCCAGTTCGAAGGCGCGCAGCAGCTCGCCCTGGTCACGCGGGTCGGCCGCCACCGCGGCGTAGCCCTCGCAGAACGCCGCCCGGTTGCGCTGCGACCACTCCATGGCCCGCTGGGCCAGCGCCGGTTCGTCCGGCTGCCCGACCAGCATCTGCTGGGCCGCGTAGTCGAACGACCTCAGCATGCCCGCCACGTCGCGCAACGGCGACCGCAGCGCGTGGCGCTCCTCCACCGGGGCCGCCGGCTCGCCCTCGAAGTCGATCAGCAGCCAGCCGGTGACCGTCCGCAGCACCTGACCGAGGTGCAGGTCGCCGTGGATGTACTGCATGGTCACGGAGTCGGCGGACAGCGTGCGCAGCTTCTCGAACGCCGTCCGCAGTGCCGGCGCGTACGGGGCCAGCTCCGGCACCCGCCCGGCGACCGCGTCGAGCCGGGCGGCCATCGCCTTCGTCGTGCGTTCGAGCTCGTCGGCGTCCACCGCCTCCGTGCCGAGCGCCTGGGCCAGGTCCGCGTGCACCTCGGCGACGGCGCGCCCGAGTCGCTCGGCCTCGCCGGCGAAGTCGCCGCCGACTTCCTCGGCGTGCAGCTCCGGCGCGGCCATCAGGTCGCGGACGCTGGTGGTGGCCATGGCCCAGCCGTCGACCGCGTCGGGGACGAAGTGCTGGAGCATGCCCACCGTGGTCGGCTTCCCGTCCAGCTCGCCGGTGATCGAGCCGAGCGGCTGCGCGATGTGCTTGCTGCCGACCGCCTGCAGCGCGCGGTGCAGGAGCAGGTCCTTGTTCGTTCCCGGCGTCAGCTTCCGGAACAGCTTGAGGATGTACTGCCCGCTGTAGACCAGGGAGGTGTTGCTCTGCTCCGACGTGATCGGCCGCGCCCGTAGCCCGGTCTCCAGTTCCACGCCCGGTTCGTGCGCGAACGCGAGCGCACCCACCCGCTCCTCGCGGGCCATCAGGTCCAGCAGCACGCCGGTGAGGTCCAGGTCCCCGGATGCCTCGTACGCGTTGAGGGCACCGACGGCGCCGATCCAGCTGCCCGACGAGATCTCCGGCGGGTGCGTCCGCCGGCCCACGAGCAGCTGGTAGGGCTCCCGCCGATCGCCCTGGGCGACCTCGACGACCACGTGCAGCAGCTGCGGATCGCCTTCGACCAGCTCGGTCACGCCGAGTGGCCGGACGCCGGTCACCGGCCGGTCCTTTCCGGCGAACCAGCGCTGCTCGGGCAGCCAGCCCATCAGGTCGCCGGTCAGGTCGTCGACCAGCTCACGCGGGTCGGACAAGGGACTCACCTCGCTTCGCCTTCGTCTCCCGGGATCGTCAGCTGGAACCAGTAGAAGCCGTGCCCGGGCAGCGTCAGCAGGTACGACAGGTCCCCGATGCTGGGGAACCGCACGCCACCGGTGAGCTCCACCGGCGTGCACCCGCGGTGCGCGGACAGATCCAGCTCCACCGGCTGCGGGAACCGGGAGAGGTTGTTCACGCAGAGCACGACGTCTTCGCCGCCGTCCGGGCGCCGCCACTGGCGCTTGTAAGCCAGCACGCTCGGGTTCGAGCCGCCGAGGTCGACGAACTCGCCTTCGGCGAACGCGTGGTGCTCCTTGCGCACCTCGATCATCCGCCGGGTCCAGTTCAGCAGCGAGGACGCGTTGTTCGACTGCGCCTCGACGTTCAGGCCCTGGTAGCCGTACACCGGGTCCATGATCACCGGCAGGTAGATCCGGCCCGGGTCGCAGGAGGAGAACCCGGCGTTGCGGTCCGGGGTCCACTGCATGGGGGTGCGCACCGCGTCGCGGTCTCCGAGCCAGATGTTGTCTCCCATGCCGATCTCGTCACCGTAGTACAGAACGGGCGAGCCCGGCAGGGACAGCAGCATCGCGGTGAAGAGCTCCTGCTGGTTGCGGTCGTTGTCCAGCAGCGGGGCCAGCCTCCGGCGGATGCCGATGTTGGCCTTCATGCGCGGGTCCTTGGCGTACTCCGCGTACATGTAGTCGCGCTCGTCGTCGGTGACCATCTCGAGGGTCAGCTCGTCGTGGTTGCGCAGGAAGATGCCCCACTGGCTGCCGCTGGGGATCTCCGGCGTCTGCGTCATGATCTCCGAGATCGGGAACCGCGACTCCCGCCGCACCGCCATGAAGATCCGCGGCATCAGCGGGAAGTGGAACGCCATGTGGCACTCGTCGCCGCCCACCGCCGGGTCGCCGAAGTATTCGACGACGTCCGAGGGCCACTGGTTGGCCTCGGCGAGCAGGATCCGCCCGGGGTACTCGTCGTCGACGACCTTGCGGCAGCGCTTGAGGAACTCGTGCGTGCGCGGCAGGTTCTCGCAGTTGGTGCCCTCCTGCTCGAACAGGTACGGCACGGCGTCCAGCCGGAACCCGTCGATGCCCAGGTCCAGCCAGAACCGCAGGGTGTCGATCATCGCGTTCTGGACGTCGACGTTTTCGAAGTTCAGGTCGGGCTGGTGGGAGAAGAACCGGTGCCAGTAGAACTGACCGCGCACCGGGTCGTAGGTCCAGTTCGACGTCTCGGTGTCGACGAAGATGATCCGCGCGTCGGCGTAGCGGGAGTCGTCGTCGCTCCACACGTAGTAGTCGCCGTACGGACCGTCGGGATCGTGGCGGGACTGCTGGAACCACGGGTGCGCGTCCGAGGTGTGGTTGAGCACCAGGTCGGTGATCACCCGGATGCCGCGCCGGTGCGCCTCGTTCAGCAGGAACACGAAGTCCTCGACGCTGCCGAACTCCGGCAGCACCGCACGGAAGTCGCTGATGTCGTACCCGCCGTCGCGCAGCGGAGACGCGTAGAACGGCGGCAGCCAGAGGCAGTCGATGCCGAGCCAGGCCAGGTAGTCCAGCCGGCCGGCCAGGCCGCGCAGGTCGCCGGTGCCGTCGCCGTTCGAGTCGGCGAAGGCGCGCACCAGCACCTCGTAGAACACCGCGCCCTTGAACCACTCCGGGTTGCTCGGCGCCTGCTGCGCCGAGCGGAAGTCGCCGGCCTGGGGCTCCACGAGCATGCCGTCGGCGGTCATCGCCTCACCGGTGTGCGGCACGCCTTCCAGCCCGAGCGCCGCGTCGGGGCGGGCCTCCTCCGCCATGTGTTCCACCTCAGTCCCTAGGTCCGTTTTCCTTCCCCTGCTAACCGGCCAGCCGCCGCCGGACCGACACCACGTGCGCCACGGCCCGCCAGGGCTCGAGCCGCACGAAGTTCGCCGGGCCCCAGTCCCACGTGTCACCGGTGACCTCGTCGTGGGCGATCAGCCGCTCGTGCGCCTCGAACCCGAGCGCCGCCGTGTCGAGCCACAGCGTGCCCTCCTGCGGCCCGTACGGGTCGAGGGTGACGACGGTGACCACGGTGTCGCCGGTGGCCGGGTCCTGTTTGGAGTACGCCAGCAGTGCGTCGTTGTCGACGTGGTGGAAGTGCAGGGTGCGCATCTGCTGCAGCGCCGGGTGCGCGCGGCGGACGGCGTTCAGCTTCGTGATCCACGGCTCCAGCGAGCGCCCTTCGGCGAGCGCGCGCTCGAAGTCGCGCGGGCGCAGCTGGTACTTCTCGGAGTCGAGGTACTCCTCGCTGCCCTCGCGGACCGGGACGTGCTCGAACAGCTCGTACCCCGAGTAGACGCCCCACGTCGGCGAGAGCGTCGCGGCCAGCGCGGCCCGCAGCGCGAACATGCCGGGCCCGCCGCGCTGCAGCGACTCGTGGAGGATGTCCGGGGTGTTGACGAACAGGTTCGGCCGGCCCTCGGTCCAGTGCTCGCGCAGGTCGATGGCGAAGTCGATCAGTTCCTGCTTGCCGGTCCGCCACGTGAAGTACGTGTAGCTCTGGGTGAAGCCGAGCCGGGCCAGGCCCCACAGCCGCGCCGGGCGCGTGAACGCCTCGGCCAGGAACAGGACGTCCGGGTGGGCGTCCTTCACCGACTGGATCAGCCAGGCCCAGAAGTCCGGCGGCTTGGTGTGCGGGTTGTCGACCCGGAAGATCTTCACCCCGTGGTCGATCCAGACCGTGATGACCCGAAGCATCTCTTCGTAGACGCCCTTGGGGTCGTTGTCGAAGTTGATCGGGTAGATGTCCTGGTACTTCTTCGGCGGGTTCTCCGCGTAGGCGATCGAGCCGTCCGGGCGGGTGGTGAAGAACTCCTGGTTCTTGAGCACCCACGGGTGGTCCGGCGCGGCCTGCAGCGCGAAGTCGAGCGCGACCTCCATGCCCAGCTCTTCGGAGCGGGCGACGAAGGCGTCGAAGTCCTCGAAGGTGCCCAGCTCCGGGTGGATGGCGTCGTGCCCGCCCTCGTCGGAGCCGATGGCCCACGGCGAGCCGACGTCGTCCGGCTTGGCGTCGAGGGTGTTGTTGGGGCCCTTGCGGTTCACGCGGCCGATGGGGTGGATCGGCGGCAGGTAGACGACGTCGAAGCCCATCTTCGCGACCCGGTCGAGCGCGGCCGCGGCGGTGGTGAAGGTGCCGTGGACCGGTTTGCCCTCGGCGTCGAGCCCGCCGGTGGAGCGGGGGAACAGCTCGTACCAGGACCCGAACGCGGCCCGGCGGCGGTCGACCCACACCTTGTGCGGCTTGCCCTTGGTGATCAGCTCCCGCACCGGGAACTCGTGCATGAGCTGGCGGATCTCGGGCGAGAGCGCGGGCCCGACCCGCTCGGCGAGACTGCGCTCCTCGTCGCGCAGCGCGGTCAGCGCGCCGGTCAGCAGCGCCTTCTCCGCCCGGCGGTCCGGGCGGCGGGAGACGCGCTCCAGCAGCCGGGCGCCGTTCTCGAGGTCGTTCGCCAGGTCCTCGGGCCCCTGCCCGGCGGCGACCTTCACCTCGACGTTGTGCTCCCAGGTCGCCCAGGGGTCGCCCCAGGCGTCGATGCGGTAGGTCCACGTGCCGGTGGTGTCCGGGACGATCACCGCGGCGAACTCGTCGGGGTGGTCGGGACCGCGCGGCACCATGCGCGTCTGGCGGGTCAGCCGGTCGCCGGGGCCGCGCCACGCGACGGTGGCGGCGACCGCGTCGTGACCCTCCCGCCAGACGGTCGCGGTGACTGGAATGTGTTCCCCCACAACGGCTTTGGCCGGATACCGGCCGCAGCTCACGCTGGGGGAGACGTCGTCGATGCCGAGCCGGCCGGTCATGGGCAACGCCCCTCGGTGTGTCGGTTGGACGCAGGCGACGACAGTCTGCCTGACTCGATCAAGCGCCTGGGAGGCAGGGTTCTCTACCCGAGTACCCAGGCTTGTCCGGTCGAAACGCTTTCGCCGCAACGAATTTCCGGTGGATGTCCGGCAGGTTACGGCCGGGGGCGAACGCCGCCGCACGACACGCGGACCCGAACGGCCACGAGCCGTACCCGAATGGACGACACGGCTTACGTGACAGAAGGGTCGACACGCGTGATCGAGAGGTCGACACGGTTCGGCTGCCGTGTCGACCCTTCCATCACGCGTGTCGACCTCCTGATCACGCGTGCCGACCCTTCGAGCACGGATCGTCAGGGGCCTTCGGGCGGCTGCTCCGCGGCCAGGCGGGGGGCGCGGAGCAGGAGCAGCGACCGGGACTGCAGCGTCAGCCGGCTCTTGGCCTCGAGCGGGCCCGGGTTGGCCGGGCTGCCGTCGCCGGTGCTCGTGTCGAGCGTCGGCTTGAACGTCTCGCCGTACTCACGGCCCGGCAGCACCACCTCGGCCGGCGCGTCCCCCGCGTGCAGCCACATCAGCCACGAGTGGTCGGGCACCAGCTCGCCGTCGCGGTTGCGGGCCTGGCTGTTCGAGCCGTCGATCCACATGCCGAGCGTGTGCCGGTCCTCGAACCAGTCGGTCTCGCCGAACTCCTCGCCGTCCGGGCGGAACCAGACCAGGTCGGGCTTGCCGGTCGGGGTCGTCCGGCCTTCGAAGAACTCCGGCTGCCGCAGCGCCGGGCTGTTCGCCCGCAGGCGCACGACCCGGCGGGCGAACGCCAGCATGGCCTCCGCTTCGGGGTCGTCGGGGGTCCAGTCCAGCCACGACGTCTCGTCGTCGAGGCAGTACGCGTTGTTGTTGCCGCGCTGGGTCCGCCAGAACTCGTCGCCCGCGGTGATCATCGGGGTGCCGGTGGACAGCAGCAGCGTGGCGAACATGTTCCGGACCTGCCGCACGCGCAGCTCGCGGATCCCCGGGTCGGCCGTGTCGCCCTCGGCGCCGTGGTTCCACGAGCGGTTGTCGTTGCCGCCGTCGCGGTTGTCCTCGCCGTTGGCCTCGTTGTGCTTTTCGTTGTAGGACACCAGGTCCCGCAGCGTGAAGCCGTCGTGGGCGGTGACGAAGTTGATCGACTGCCACGGCCGGCGCAGGTTGTGGTCGTAGAGGTCCGACGAGCCGGACAGCCGGTAGGCGAGGTCGCGCACGCCGGTCGCACCGCGCCAGAAGTCCCGCACGGTGTCGCGGTAGCGGCCGTTCCACTCCGCCCACTGCGCACCGAAGCCGCCGACGCGGTAGCCCTCGCCGGTGGCGTCCCACGGCTCGGCGATGAGCTTGCAGCGCGAGAGCTCCGGGTCGGTGGTGATCGCGGTGAGCAGCGTCGACGCCGGGTCGAACACGCCGCCGCGGGCCCGGCCGAGCGTGCTGGCCAGGTCGAACCGGAAGCCGTCGACCCCCAGCTCCTGCGTCCAGTACCGCAGCGAGTCGGTGACCAGCCGGACCACGGTCGGCGAGCCGGCCTCCAGGGTGTTGCCGCAGCCGGTGATGTCGGCCATGTGGCCACGCTCGGTGTGCAGGTAGTACACGGGCGCGTTCAGCCCGCGGAAGCTCAGCGTCGGCCCGTCGGGACCGCCCTCGCAGGTGTGGTTGAACACGACGTCGACGATCACCTCGATGCCGGCCGCGTGCAGGGCGGCCACCATCAGCCGGAACTCCTCGACCTCGTGGCCCGGCTCGCTGGCGTAGGCGGCGTGCGGCGCGAAGAAGCCGAGCGGCGAGTACCCCCAGTAGTTGTGCCGCCCCGCCCGGACCAGCGACGGTTCGTCGAGGAACGAGTGCACCGGCAGCAGCTCCACCGACGTGACGCCCAGCCGGGTCAGGTACTCGATGGCCACCGGGTGGGCCAGGCCGAGGTAGGTGCCGCGCAGCGCCTCCGGGATGAACGGGTGCTGCTGCGTGAACCCCTTGACGTGCAGCTCGTAGATCACCGCCTCTTCGAACGGGACCTCCGGCTTGACCCCGGTGTCCGGCCCGCCCGGCGAGGACACCACCGACAGCGGCACGCTGCCCAGGGAGTCCACTGTGGACATCGGGCCGCGCTCGGGGTCGCCGGTGAAGCCCTGGGCCGCGCGCAGGTCGGTGAGCCCGCCGGTGATCTGCCGGGCGTACGGGTCGAGGAGCAGCTTGTGCGGGTTGCAGCGCAGGCCGCGGGCCGGGTCGTACGGGCCGTGGACCCGGTAGCCGTACCGCTGCCCCGGCGTCACCCCGGGCACCAGGCCGTGCCAGACGCCGAACGTGCGCTCGGTGAGCGCGATCCGCCGTTCGGACCCGTCGGCGTCGATCAGGCACAGGTCGACCGCGTCCGCGACGGCGGAGGTGATCGCGAACCGGACCCCGCCCGCCTCGGGGTGGGCGCCGAGCGGGAACGGGCGTCCGGCGAGGACGTGCTGGGTCGAGGGTCGTGTGGCCATTCCTGAATCGTCCCAGATCCGGCCCGTTCCGCGCGCGATGTGCCGTCCGGTTATCGGGTTTCGACCAGAACGAAACTGTCCGGCGGCAGCTCGGCGGCACCACTGTCCACGGCGGCTTCGCCCCAGCTCAGCAGGGTCGCGGTGGCCCCCAGCGGCAGCGTGACCGGACCGGCGCCGAAGTTGACCGCCAGCCGCAGCGCGCCGCGGTGCAGCACGAGCCACGAGCCGTCCGGCGCGGTGTCCACCCGCAGGTCGGCGACCCACGGGGCGGCCAGCTCGGGGTGTTCGCGGCGCAGCCGGATGAGCGTCCGGTACAGCTCCAGCACCTCGCGGTGCCCGGGCGCGTCGGCCTCGGCCCAGTCGAGCCGGGAGCGCTCGACCGTGGCCGGGTCCATCGGGTCGGGCACGTCGGCCTCGCCCCAGCCGTGCCGGGCGAACTCGCGACGGCGGCCCGTGCGCACGGCCTCGGCCAGCTCCGGGTCGGGGAAGGAGGCGAAGAACTGCCACGGCGTGCTCGCCGCCCACTCCTCCCCCATGAACACCATCGGCGTGAACGGCGAGCAGAACAGGAGGGCCGCGCCGCAGGCCAGCCGGCCGGGCGAAACGGTCGCCGACAGCCGGTCGCCGGTCGCGCGGTTGCCGATCTGGTCGTGGTTCTGCAGGTAGGCGAGGAAGCGGTGGCCCGGCACGGTCCGGGTGTCGACCGGGCGGCCGTGGGTCCGCTCGCGGAACGACGACCAGGTCCCCGCGTGGAAGAACACCTCGCGCAGCACCCGCTCGAGGGCGTCCTGCGCGGCGAAGTCGGTGTAGTAGCCCGACGTCTCGCCGGTGAGCTTGACGTGCAGCACGTGGTGGAAGTCGTCCGACCACTGGGCGTGCAGGCCGTACCCGCCGCGCTCGCGGGGCGTGACCAGCTTCGGGTCGTTGAGGTCGGACTCGGCGATCAGCGTCAGCGGCCGGTTCAGCGCCGAGGACAGGGCCTCGGTCTCGACGGCGAGCTGTTCGAGCAGGTGGACGGCCCGCCGGTCGAGCAGCGCGTGCACGGCGTCCAGGCGCAGCGCGTCGACGTGGAAGTCGCGGAACCAGCTCAGCGCGTTGTCGACGACGTACCGGCGGACCTCGTCCGAGCCGGCGCCGTCGAGGTTCAGGCCGGGACCCCAGTCGTTCTGCCCGGCGAAGTACGGCCCGAACCGGTCGAGGTAGGCGCCCGAGGGCCCGAGGTGGTTGTAGACGACGTCGAGCACGACGGCCAGGCCGCGCGCGTGGGCCGCGTCGACGAACCGCTTGAAGCCGTCCGGCCCGCCGTAGGGCTGGTGGACCGCGCCCCAGAGGACGCCGTCGTAGCCCCAGCCCGCGGTGCCGTCGAAGGAGTTGACCGGCAGCAGCTCGACGTGGGTGATGCCGAGCTCGACGAGGTGGTCGAGCCGGTCGATCGCCGCGTCGAAGGTGCCGCCTTCGGTGAACGTGCCGACGTGCAGCTCGTAGACGACACCGCCGGGCAGCTGCCGGCCGTGCCAGGCGTCGTCGGTCCACTCGAACTCCGCGTGGTCGTAGACGCGGGACTCCTGGTGGACGCCGTGCGGCTGCCACCGCGACCGCGGGTCCGGCAGGCGGTCGCGGGAGTCGTCGAGGAGGAAGGCGTAGTTGATGCCCTCGGCCTCGGCGTGCCACCAGCCGCCCTCGCCGGCGGTCATCTCGTGCACGCCGGCGTCGACGCTCACCCGGACCCGGCGGGCCGACGGGGCCCACACGCTGAACCTCATGCGTCTCCTCGCACCAGCAACGCCACGGGGTACCGCTCGAACAGGGTGGCCACGTCGCCGGTCGTGTCGTGGCCGGTCAGGACGTCGGTCCAGACGCCGGCGGGCAACGGGAGCACGGTGCCGCGCCAGCCACCGCCGGCTTCGAGGCCGACGGGCAGCCGGGTCACCGCCACGGCGAGGTCCGGGCTGCGCGTGTAGGCCAGGACGTGCTCCGCGGCCGCTCCCTCGGCCCGCAGCGGCCGGTAGCCGCGGAACAGCGCCGGGTGCTCGCGGCGCAGCCGCAGCGCCTTGTGCACGACGAGCAGCTTCGCCGCGCCCGACGCGTCGATCTCCGGCAGCTCGCCGTCGGCGACCCGCGCCAGGATCTCGCGGCGGACGGCATAGTCGACCGGGCGGCGGTTGTCCGGGTCGACCAGCGAGAAGTCCCACAGCTCGGTGCCCTGGTAGACGTCCGGGACGCCGGGCGCGGTCAGCTGCACCAGCTTCTGGCCGAGGGAGTTGACGTAGCCGGGCCCGGTGATCCGGGCGGCGAACGCCTCGACCTCCGCAGCCAGCCCGGCGTCGCCCAGGACGTCTTCGGGCCAGGCGGCGACGTCGGCCTCGAACGCCTCGTCGTGGCTGGTCCAGCTGGTCCGGAGCTTGCCCTCCTTGGCCGCCTTGTCGAGGTAGTCCCGCAGCCGGGCCGGCTCGATCGGCCAGGCCGCGACCAGCGTCTGCCAGGCGAGGAGGTTCAGCGACGGCTCGTCGATCCCGCGCCGCGCGGTCCACCGGCGGACGGCGTCGGCGAACTCGCCGGGCACCTCCGCGAGCACCGCCATCCGCGCGCGGGTGTCCTCCGAGCGCTTCGTGTCGTGCGTGGTCAGCGTCGTCATCGAGGCCGGGTAGCCGGCTTCGCGCTCGGCCGCCAGGCGGTGGAACTCCTCGACGCCGAGGCCGAACCGGTCCGGGTTGCCGCCGACCTCGTTGAGCGCGGCGAAGCGCGTGTAGCGGTAGAACGTCGTGTCCTCGGTGCCCTTGGCCACGACCATGCCGGACGTCTGCTGGATGCGGGTGGCCAGCTCGCTCTCGGGGGCGGCGCGCACGAAGGCGTCGAGGACGGTCAGCGCCTCGGCGAGGTCGGGCCGGGCGCGCCGGGCTCCGTCGATGGCGACTCCCCAGTGCGCCCCGCCCTCGGGGAGGTAGGAGCGGTAGACGGGGAAGGCGACCATCGTCTCGGCGACCGCCTGCCGAGCGGTTTCGGGGTCGACGTGCGGGAGCAGCGCCGCGATCCGCCGGACCTCGGCCACCAGGATGTGGTCGGTGACCAGGCGCCGGGCCTCGGCCTCGACGCGGTGGTAGCCGGTCTTCACCCCCAGCTCCGTGGCCAGCGCGGTGAAGTCGGGCTCGGCCGCCAGGTCGACGAAGACGCCGGCGATCTCGCGCAGGGCGTCGTAGCCGGTGGTGCCGTCGACCGCCCAGCTCTGCGGCAGCGGCTCGCCCGGGTGCAGGATCTTCTCCGCCACGATCCAGGCGCCCGGGGCGTTCTCGCGCAGCCGCCGGAAGTAGCCGCCCGGGTCGGCGAGGCCGTCCGGGTGGTCGACGCGCAGGCCGGTGACGTCGCCGTCGGCGACCCAGCGCAGGACCTCCCCGTGCGTCGCGGCGAACACGGCCGGGTCTTCGACGCGGACCGCGGCCAGGTTCGTGATGTCGAAGAACCGGCGGTAGGTCAGCTCCGCGTTGCCGCGGCGCCAGCCGATCAGGCGGTAGTGCTGGCGCTCGTGGACCTCTTGGGGCGTCCCGCCTTCCGTGCCGGGCGCGATCGGGAAGCGGTGGTCGTAGTAGACCAGCTCGTCTCCCTCGACGGTCAGCTCGGCGACGGCGCCGTCCTCGCCGAGCACCGGCAACAGGATCGGGCCCCGGCCCCAGTCGACGTCGAAAGAGGAGGCGAACTCCGACTCCCGGCCGTGCGCGAGCACGTCCCACCACCACCGGTTGACCTTCGGCACCTCGACCGACATGTGGTTGGGCACGATGTCGACGACCAGGCCCAGCCCGAGCTCCTTCAGCAGCGCGCTGAGCTCGTGGCGCGCGGATTCGCCGCCCAGCGCGGGCCGGGCGCGCGTCGGGTCGACGACGTCGTAGCCGTGGGTCGAGCCGGGTGCCGCGTCCAGCACCGGCGACGCGTAGAGCGCGCCGATGCCCAGGTCACGCAGGTAGCCGGCGATGCCGGCGGCGTCGCTGAAGGAGAACTCCGGGCGCAGCTGCACCCGGTACGTCGACTCCGGCACCGTCATGCGGGCTCCGTCCGCTGCAGCACGATCAGGGACCGGGCGGGGAGCCTGAGCTTGCCGCCGCCTTCGACGGGTTCGGCGCCGGCCGGCTCCACCTCGCCGGTCGTGGTGTCGACCACGACCGTCCAGGCTTCGCCGTAGCCGTTGCCCGGCAGGGTGGCGTCGATGTCCTCGTAGTGCGCGTTGAACGCGAGCAGGAACGAGTCGTCCGACACCCCCATCCCGCGCGGGTCGAGGTCGGTGATCGCCTGGCCGTTGAGGAAGACGACGACCGCCTTGCCGAAGCCGTCGTCCCAGTTCTGCTCGGTCATCTCCTCGCCGGCCGGGGTGAACCAGGCGATGTCACCGAGCTCGTCCCCCTTGCCGACCGGGCCGCCCTGGAAGAAGCGGCGGCGGCGGAAGACCGGGTGCCGGTGCCGGAACGCGGTCACCCCGCCGGTGAAGCGCACCAGGTCGGCGTTTTCCCTGGCCAGCTCCCAGTCCATCCAGGACAGTTCCGAGTCCTGGCAGTAGACGTTGTTGTTCCCCCGCTGGGTGCGGCCGAACTCGTCGCCGTGCAGGATCATCGGCACGCCCTGGGACAGCAGCATGGTGGCCAGCATGTTCCGCTGCTGGCGGGCGCGCAGCTCGTTGACCTCCGGGTCGTCGGTCTCCCCCTCGACCCCGCAGTTCCACGACCGGTTGTCGTCGGCGCCGTCGCGGCCGTCCTCGCCGTTGGCCTCGTTGTGCTTTTCGTTGTAGGACACCAGGTCCCGCATCGTGAAGCCGTCGTGGGCGGTGACGAAGTTGATCGACGCGAACGGGCGGCGGCCGTCGTCCTGGTAGAGGTCCGAGGAGCCGGTGATCCGCGACGCGAACTCGCCCAGCGTCGAGGGCTCGCCCCGCCAGAAGTCGCGGACGGTGTCGCGGTACTGCCCGTTCCACTCCGTCCACAGCGGGGGGAAGTTGCCGACCTGGTAGCCACCGGGGCCGACGTCCCACGGCTCGGCGATCAGCTTCACCTGGCTCACGATCGGGTCCTGCTGCACGAGGTCGAAGAACGTGGACAGCCGGTCGACGTCGTAGAACTCGCGCGCCAGCGCCGAGGCGAGGTCGAAGCGGAAGCCGTCGACGTGCATCTCCGTCACCCAGTACCGCAGCGAATCCATGATCAGCTGCAGGGTGTGCGGGTTGCGCACGTTCAGCGAGTTCCCGGTGCCGGTGTAGTCCATGTAGTACTCCGGCTCCCCCTCGACCAAGCGGTAGTAGGCCTCGTTGTCGATGCCGCGCATCGACAGGGTCGGCCCGAGGTGGTTGCCCTCCGCGGTGTGGTTGTAAACCACGTCGAGGATCACTTCGATGCCGGCCTCGTGGAAGGCCTTCACCATGCCCTTGAACTCCTGGACCTGGCCGCCCTCGCCGGGCATCGCCGCGTAGGAGTCGTGCGGCGCGAAGTACCCGATCGTGTTGTAGCCCCAGTAGTTCGTGAGGCCCTTCTCCTCCAGCCCGTGGTCGGAGACGAACTGGTGCACCGGCAGCAGCTCCACCGCCGTCACGCCGAGCTTCTGCAGGTGCTCGACGACGGCGGGGTGCGCCAGGCCGGCGTAGGTGCCCCGCAGCGCCTCGGGCACGAACGGGTGGTTCACCGTCATGCCCTTGACGTGCGCTTCGTAGATGACCGTCTCGTTGTACGGCCGCTTCGGCTGGCGGTCGTTGCCCCAGTCGAAGAACGGGTTCGCCACCAGCGAGTACGGCACCCGGCCGGCGGAGTCGTCGTCGTTGCGCTCGTCCGGGTTGTCGAACTGGTAGCCGAACAGCGACTCGTCCCACTTCACGCCGTGCGAGACGGCCTTCGCGTAGGGGTCGATGAGCAGCTTGTTCGGGTTGCAGCGCAGGCCGCGAGCGGGGTCGTACGGGCCGTGGACGCGGAAGCCGTACCGCTGCCCGGGACCGACGTTGAGCAGGTAGCCGTGGTGGACGAAGCCGTCCACCTCTTCGAGCGCGTACCGCGTCTCGTTGCCCTCGGCGTCGAACAGGCACAGTTCGACCCGCTCGGCCACCTCGGAGAACAGGGCGAAGTTCGTCCCCACTCCGTCGTAGGTGGCGCCGAGCGGGTAGGGCGTTCCGGGCCAGGGCCGCACTGGGGTCTCCTCGAGCTGTTACAGGGTGTACCGGGCGCGTCCGCGCTCGCGGACGCGCGTCACTGCGGGGGTCGTACGCCGGGGGTTACCCGTTACCCGGGCAACGGACGCGCTGCTGCCAGCGGCGCCACCGCGGCGCGCACCCCCTTCGCGGTGAAGAAGCCGTCGACGCTGACGGGAAGGGGAATCCGCCAGTTAGGGTACTGGTCGACCGTGCCGGGCAGATTCGGCTGCCGTACCTGACCCGCCACGTCGGCCGGCGACGTCAGCACCAGCCGCGACGCCGCTCCGGCGAGCAGGGTGTGCAGCGCGACGATCATGTCGTCGGCCGGGATCCCTTCGCGCGCAAGGAGTTCCCGCAAAGCAGCGCGCTCGGCGGCGGCCGCCTCTTCCTCGGCTTCGACTCCCCGGTCCAGCAGCCCCAGCTCGGCTCGGACCCGGACGTGCTCGCCCTGCAGCCAGCCGGAGACGGTCGGCAGGTCGTGGGTGGAGATGCTGGCCATGGCTTCCGGGTCCCATGCCGCCGGACGGGTGAACGGCTTGCCCGGTGCGTCCCAGTCGCGTTCGAACCACAGGACGGCCGAGCTGAGCATGCCGCGCTCGTGCATGGTCTCGGTGACGGTGTCCTCGACGGTGCCGAGGTCCTCCCCCACGACGACCGCGCCGGCGCGGTGCGCCTCGAGCGCGAGCACGCCGACCATGGCCTCGGCGTCGTAGTGGACGTACGTGCCGCGGTGCGCGGGCTCGCCCGGCGGGATCCACCACAGCCGCCAGAGCCCGGCGATGTGGTCGACGCGGATGCCGTCGGCGTAGCGCAGGACGCCGCGGATGACGTCCCGGAACGGCGCGTACCCGGCCTCGGCGAGCTTGTCCGGCCGCCACGGCGGCAGGTTCCAGTCCTGGCCCTGCTGGTTGAAGGCGTCCGGCGGCGCGCCGACCCGGACGTCGGCGGCGAAGACGTCCCGCACCGCCCACGTGTCGGCACCACCGGGGTGCACGCCGACCGGCAGGTCGTGCACGATCCCGACGGTCATCCCGGCGTCGCGCGCGTCCTTGCGGGCCTTTTCCAGCTGGGTCCGGCAGAGGTGCTGCAGCCAGGAGTGGAAGCCGACGCGCTCCTTGAGCTCTTCCCGGGCTTTTTCGACCTCGGGCCCGGCCGGGTCCCGGAGCGGCGCCGGCCACTCCCGCCAGTCGGCGCCGTGCTGTTCGGCGAGGGCGCAGAAGAGGGCGAAGTCCAGCAGGTCCGGATCCTCGGGCAGCACCTCGACCCGGTGCGGCCACAGCAGCTCGAGCGCCGCTCGCTTCGCCGTCCAGACGGCGTCGTAGTCGATGAGCTCGCCGTCCCGGTCCGGGGCCAGCGAGCGGACGGCCTCCTGGGTGGCCGCGTCGGCCTGCGCGTAGGTCTCGGTGGCGGTGACGCGCAGGTAGATCGGGTTGGCGAAGCGCCGGCTCGCGGGCGAGTAGGGCGACCGCTCGACCGGGTGGGCCGGGCTGAAGGCCTGCACGGGGTTGACCAGCAGCACGCCGGCGTCGAGTTCCGAGGCCGAGCGGGCGGCGAAGGTCGCGAGGTCGGCGTAGTCGCCGATGCCCCAGGAGCCGGCCGAGTGCAGGGCGTAGAGCTGCAGCATCCAGCCCCAGGCGGGCGGGACGTCCGGCAGCTTCGCGGGCACGACGGCGAGCACGACGTCCTGCTCGGCGGTGACGACCCGGTGCCAGCCGAGCGGCAGGTCGCCGGGCAGCTCACCGTCGGCCCGCCGCCGGCTCCCGTCCTCGAGGAGGATCTCGGCAGGGGTGCCGATCGGCCGGGTGGCGCCTTGTGCCAGCACGATGGTCGGCGGCAGCCGGCCGGGGGTTTCGCGCACGCTCAGTGCCCGGGCGACGGCGTCGTCATTGGTGGCATCGACACCGAACTGCCCCAGGACGGCGACGACGACCTCGTCTTCGACCTCGACCCAGACCTGGTCGGCGTTCTCGTACCGGGTGGCGACGCCGTAGCGGTCGGCGAGCTGGTGTAGGGCGCTGCGGGCGGGGATCTCGTCGGGCACGGGACAAGCATTCCGGTGCCCGGCCGATCCCGCCATCTGCAGGGGGTGACGTCACCCCGGGCGGCCGGGCGGGCTCGCGACGGCAGCCGCGCCCGGTCGACGCGGGCTCGGCCGGGACAACGGCCTGACCCGCGAAAACCCCGCGTCCGCCGTTCTGCGGAAATCTTCGTGACCTTCTAACTTCTCCTCATGGGTGTGCGGAGAACCTTGAACGTGGACGACGTCCTGAAGCGCCAGGACTCCGGGGAGCTCAAGCGGCGGCTGCGCGGGCGCGACCTGGTCGGGTTCGGTGTCGGGATCATCATCGGCACCGGCATCTTCACCCTCGCGGGCGTCGAGGCGAAGACGCACGCCGGGCCCTCGGTGACGCTGTCGTTCGTGCTCGGCGCGGTCGTCGCGGGGCTCGCGGCGCTCTGCTACGCCGAGCTCGCCTCCAGCGTCCCGACGGCCGGAAGCGCTTACACGTACGCCTTCGCCACCCTCGGCGAGGTGTTCGCCTGGATCATCGGCTGGGACCTGCTGCTGGAGTTCGCGCTCGGCGCCGCCGTGGTGTCGCGTGGCTGGTCCGGCTACCTGGCCAACCTGCTCGGGCTGTCGCCGGAGTGGTTCGGCGAGGACGCGAAGGTGAACGTCGGGGCGGTGCTGATCATCGCGGTGCTGACCGTCGTCGCCGTGCTGGGGATCAAGGAGTCGGCCTGGCTGACCAACCTGCTCGTCTGCGTGAAGGTCGCCGTCTGCGTGCTGGTGCTGGCGGTCGGCCTGTTCTTCGTCAAGGGCGCGAACCTGACGCCGTTCATCCCGCCGGCCCAGGCTCCCGCGAGCGGCACGACAGTGCTGGAGCAGCCGATCGTGCAGGCCGCGCTCGGCCTGGAACAGTCGGTCTACGGCATCGCCGGGATGATCACCGCCGCCGCCGTGGTCTTCTTCGCCTACACCGGCTTCGAAGCGCTCGCGAACCTCGGCGAGGAGACGCTGAACCCGCGCAAGGACCTCCGGGTCGGCATCCTCGGCGCGCTCGCCGTGTGCGCGCTGCTCTACATCGGTGTGTCGATCGTGCTGACCGGCATGATCCCGTTCACCGACATCGACACCGGTGCGCCGCTGGCCGACGCGTTCGACCGGGTCGGCCAGCACTGGGTCGGGGCGCTCATCTCGCTCGGCGCGGTGACCGGGCTGACGTCGGTGATGATGGTCGAACTGGTCACGATCGGGCGGATCGGCTTCGCCATGGGCCGCGACGGCCTGCTGCCGAAGTCGCTCGGCGCCGCGCACCCGCGCTGGGGCACCCCGCACCGGATGACCATCGGCGGCGCCGCGCTGATCGCCGTGCTGGCCGCGTTCATCCCGATCTCCGAACTGGCCGACATGGTGAGCATCGGCGCGCTGTCGGCGATGATCATCGTGGCCGTCGCGGTCCCGGTGCTGCGCCGCCGCCGTCCCGACCTGGAGCGGCCGTTCTCCGTGCCGTTCTCGCCGGTGATCCCGGTCCTGGCGGCGCTGGCGTGCCTGTACCTGATGCTCAACCTCAACGTACTCACCTGGATCCGGTTCGCCGTGTGGCTGGTGATCGGCCTGGTCATCTACTTCGCCTACGGCCGCCGCCACTCGCGCTTCGCGCCGGAGAACGCCGAGGCGGTCAGTCCCAGAACGACGGAGTGAGGCCGGCGACGCGGGCCGCCTCGCGCGTCACGGCGACCTGGTCCGCGTCGACGACCACCAGCACCCCCAGCCCGGCCAGTGCCGCCGCGACCCATTCGACGGGCTGGTCGTGGATTCCGTTGTCCCCGAACGACGGATAGGTGTCCACAACGGACACCAGGGTGCCTTCCGCGCCGATGCGGACGCCCGCCAGGAGCACGACGTGGCCACCCGGCGGGCGCCAGCGGGACGTCCACAGTGGAGGGACGCCGGTGTCGAGGTAGTCGAGCAGCGCGCGTTCCGGGGTGTCGTGGGCGCCGAGCTCGGCGCCGTCGATCCGGGCGATCACCGCGACGCGGGGCACGTCCCACAGGCCGAGCAGCAGGTCGAAGAGCGTCTCGGTGGTCCACTCCCCCGTCACCGGCACCGCCGCGAGAGCGCCGCCCGACAGCGACCGGACGGCCGCCGCCAGCCCGGAAACCCGCGTCCCCGCGGCGGCCGGGTCGTCGACGAGCGGCACCGGCAACCGGAACTCCGGGCGGCCGGGCTCGCCCGGCGGGCGCACGACCGGCCCGCGGACCGTCCCCGCGGCCACCGCGACGGCGTCCTGGTCGAGCACGTCCAGCCCGGCCGCGCGCAGGGCAGCGAGCCCGCAGAACGCCGCGGCCAGGCCGTCCTTCTGGGGCAGCTCCGCCTGGGCCACCGCGGCCAGCCGGGCCCCGCCCGGCAGCCACCGCACCCCGGACAGGTCGAGCTGTCCACCGTCGATCCCCGAAGACATCGGTCCCCTCATCGGCTTCCCGGATTCGATGGGGTCATCATCCCAGCCTCAATATCGCCACAGGTGCGCGGCGACGATCTCGTCGGCCGTGCGCTCGGCCGCCCACGCCGCGTCGGACGCCCGGACCGCGCGGAAGGCCCCGAGCAGGTCGTCGCCGAGCACGCCGGCGACCCGGGGCGAGGCCGTCAGGGCGGCGTCCTGCTCGGCGGTGTCCGCCGGCAGCCGGCGCACACCGCGCGTCTCCCGCTCGCCTTCGGTCCAGCCGCCCGGGTCCTCGGCGATCGGGTCGGGCAGCGCGGGCGCGTCTTCGATGCCGGCCATCCCGGCGGCCAGCACCACGGCCAGGGCGAGGTAGGGGTTGGCGGAGGCGTCCGACGTCTTGAGCTCGACGTTCGCGTGGCCGGACCCCAGCAGCGGCGAGCCCGGGACGTACCGCAGCGGCGCCTCCCGGTTCTCGACGCCCCAGAACGCGTACGCGCCCGCGAAGTAGCCGGGGCGCAGCCGCAGGGTCGACGGGACGCTCGGCGCGGTGATCGCGGTCAGCGCCGGCAGGTCGCGCAGCAGGCCGGCGAGGTAGCCGGCGCCGTCTCCGGTGGGGACGCCGTCGCCGTCGTCGAGGAGGTTGCGGCCCTTGCGGCGGACGGAGGTGTGCAGGTGCCAGCCGTTGCCGGCCGCGCCGAGCCCGATCAGCGGCGCGAAGCTGACGGCGAGACCGTGCGCGTGCGCGGCGGCGTGGATGGTCTGGCGGGCCAGCAGCTGGTCGTCGGCGGCGGAGATCGGATCGGTGGCGACCAGGGACAGCTCGACCTGCGCCACGCCGTACTCGGCGTGCAGCTGGCCGATCCGCAGGCCGTTGGCGGCGAAGTCGTGCAGGAGGGCGGCGACGAAGCCGTCGAGCCCGACCAGGGCGTGCGGGCTGTAGGCGGGCCCGGGGTGCCCGGGGGCGGTGACGATGTCGGTGCTGCCCGCGGGCGCGACGGCGAACTCGAGCTCGTAGCCGGCGCGGAACTCCAGCCCGCGCCGCGCGGCCTCGGCGACCTGCGCTTCGAGGACGGCGCGCTGGCAGTAGGGCCACGGATCGCCGTTCCGGGTGAGCTGCCGGACGGGCGCCCAGGCCAGCGCGGGCTGCCCGGCGAGCCGCCGCAGCCGGTCGACGACGGGCACGAGCCGGATGTCCCCGGAGGGCGTGGCGAGGCCGGCGTGGCCGTAGGTGATGGCATCGTGGCTGTCGAAGACGGCGAAGAGCGAGGTGGCCCCGACGCCCCGCGTGGCGGCGTCGGCGAGACCGGCGATGGGGACGATGCGCGAGCGCGGGATGCCGTTGTTGTCCGCCCAGGCGAGGTGCACCCCACCCACCCCGGCGGCGGCGAAGTCCTTCGCCGCGGCTGACGCCGCCTTGGTCATGGCACCCGCCTCCTCCGGCCCCGAACAGACCCCCGCCCATCCCGGGGGGCGAGCCCCGCTCCAGCGTATCGGGCGTGTCCGACGAAAAGGCCGGGGAAAGCGGCCGGCGAGCCGGGTTGTCCCCATCACGATCGGCCTGTGGGTAACCGGCGGCGATCGGCCCGGCTCCGAACCACGACACTCGTGACTGCCCCGGGCGACCATCACCCCGGCGGCCCCCAGCGCCAGTCGAACCGGCTCTCAACGCCGCCCCCGGCCGGCCATCACCCTGGCAGCCCCAGCACCAGCCAAGCCGACTCTCAACGCCACCCCCGGCCAGCCATCACCCCGGCGGCTCCGGCGCGGGCCGAACCGGCTCGTCCCGGCTCCGCAGCGCCACCCCGCCCACCACCGCCAGCGTCCCCAACGCCTCCGGCAGCGAGGGCACCTGGCCCAGCAGCACGAACCCCATCACCCCCGCCGTGACCGGCAGCAGCGCCAGCAGCACCGCGAACCGGGCCTGGCCGACGCGCCGCAGGACCACCTGGTCGAGCGCGTACGGCACCACCGTCGACAGCACCCCCACGCCGATCCCCAGCAGCAGCATCCGTGGCGAAGACCACACCTCGCCGGTGCCGAACGCGAGCGGGGACAGCACCACCGTCGCCGCCGCGAAGCCGATCGCCAGGCTGTCGATGCCCGCGCCGTCCGCCGCCACTCGCTTGCCCAGGAGGATGTAGCCCGCCCAGGCCGCCGCCGCGCCCAAGGCGAACAGAACGCCCGAAACCGACCCCGACAGCCGGACGTCCGCGATCGCCACCACCCCGCACGCCACCAGGACCACCGCCAGCACGTCCCGCAGCGAGCGGGAGCCGAACGCCGCCACCAGGACCGGGCCGGCGAACTCCATCGCCACCACCGTCCCCAGCGGGAGCCGGGCGATCGCCTCGTAGAAGAGCACGTTCATGCCCGCCGTCACGACGCCGAACACGATCGCCAGCGCCAGCCGGCGGCCCCGCCAGGCGGCCCGGGGCGGGCGCCGCCAGGCCAGGAGCACCACCGCCGCGCCGAGGCAGCGCAGCCAGGCCACCCCGGCGGGGGTCGCGTGGCCGAAAAGGCCGACCGCGACGGCCGCGCCGGCGTACATCGAAATTCCGCTGAGAACGAACAACAGCGGGGCGGGTACCGCGGAAAGCCTCCTCGGCGAAGTCAGCGTGCTCACGACTCCATGGTGCCTGACCACGGAAAACGTGACTCTCCGGGTAATCGTCTCCTGCATTGCGGGATCCGGCTACGACATCCGGGGTAAATCGGCGTGACTCAGGTCCCACCGGCGCGGGAACACTTGCGGGCCGCGAAACGTCTGGAAGAGTGGAAGCACGAACACCGCGGAGCCGGAGGCGATCGCCGCCACCGACATCAGTCCGAAGTGGGCGTAGCTGGATCGATGGCACCGGGCAACCGGTGCCGGGACGGAGGGAGACCCCCATGACAACGCCGACGCTCACCCGCCCCGAACTGACCGCCGCCGACCGCTGTGACCGGTGCGGAGCAGCAGCTCAGGTACGAGCCATCCTCAAGGGTGGCGAACTGCTCTTCTGCGGGCACCACGCCCGCGAGCACGAGGCCAAGCTCAAGGAACTGTCCGCCGACATCCAGCGGTAACGACCCCGAAACGCCCGAAGGCGGCCGGTGCGCACAGGCACCGGCCGCCTTCGTTTTTTCTGCAACTTGCAAAATGCGTGGCCAATGTCACGCTCCGGCCGCGAAAAGCCCTGATTCCGGACACGAAACCGGACAGGAAATCAGACAGAATCCAGCACGACTTCGAACGCCACTTCCGCGGCTCCGAGCAGCTTCACGTCGGCCCCCAGCGCCGAGCTGATGATCCGGGTGCCCCCGACCGCGCGGCTCACCAGGCTGCGCCGGCGCACCTCCGCGCCGACGTGCCGCAGCACCGCCTCCGGCAGCACCGTCAGCAGGTCGCCGAGGATCACCAGCTGCGGCCCGAGCAGGTTGACGACGTTGATCAGCCCCAGGGTCAGCCACTCGGCGAACTCCGCGAGCCGCGACAGCGCCGCCTCCGGGTCCCGGCCCAGCTCGCGCAGCTCGAACAGGATCGCCCCGCGGGGCGTGTCCTCCGGCAGCCCGAGCGCCCGGCACAGGGCCGCCTCGCCGACCTCGGTCTCCCAGCAGCCACTGCTGCCGCAGTAGCAGGCCCGCCCGTCCGGGCGGATCACCATGTGCCCGATCTCGCCGACGTAGCCGGAGCCGCCGCGCAGCGCCGAACCTTCGGCGATGACACCGCCGCCGACCCCGACGTCCGCCGAGATGTACACCACGTCGGACGCCCCGCGGGCCGCGCCGCGCAGGTGCTCGGCGACCGCGCCGAACTCGGCGTCGTTGCCGACCATGATCGGGATCTGCAGCACCCCGCCGAGCCGGTCGCCGAGCGCGACGTCGGTCCAGCGCAGGTTCGGGGCCTCGTGCACGTACCCGTCCGCCCGGCGGACGACGCCCGGCACCGACACCCCGGCCGCCACCGGGGTCACGTCGAGGTCGCCGGCCAGGATGGCCGTCGACTCGATGACGTGCGTGATGACCTCGTCGGGCTGCCCCATCCGGCCGCGCAGGTTCCAGCTGTTGCGGCCCAGGATCTGGCCACCCAACCCGACCAGGGCGATCGCGACGTGCTCGACCTGCAGGTCGACCGCGAGCACGACCGCCGCGTGCGGCTGGGGCAGGACCAGGAGCGAGGGGCGGCCCGCCCCTCGTCCCGGCCTCGGCACCTTCTCCTCGACGACACCGGCTTCGGCGAGCCCGTCGACGAGGGTCTTGATCGTGCTCCGGTTGAGCCCCAGCTCGGCGGCCAGGGTCGCCCGGGTGCTCGGCCCGCCGACGTGCAGCAGACGGAGCAGGGTCGTGCGGTTGTGCCGGCGCACCTCGTCCGGTCGTGCAACGGGTGTGCTGGTCACGGGCCTGATCATTCCATGCTGGTTCAGCGCGTCGACGCAGCCGCGCGGCGCCGGGACAGCGCGTCGACGGTGGCGGCGAGCAGGAGGACCAGACCGGTGATGATGTTGACCACCGCAGCCGGCTGCTTGAGCAGGCCGAGGCCGTTGATGACCACGGCGATCACCAGGCCACCGACGACGGCGTCGGCCACCCGGCCCTTGCCGCCGAACAGCGACGTGCCGCCGATGACGGCCGAGCCCACCGCGAACAGCAGCGTGTTGAGGCCACCGGACTGCGGGCTGACCGAACCGACCTTCGACGCGGCGACGATGCCGCCGATGGCCGCGATCGCCGAGCCGATGACGAACACGCTCGCCCGGATCTTCGGCACGTCGATACCGGCGCGGCGGGCGGCTTCCTTGTTGCCGCCGACCGCGTAGACGTACCGGCCGTACCTGGTCCGGTTGAGCACGTAGGTCCCGGCGACCAGGAGCACCAGCATGATCGGGATGACGTACGGGACGCCTTCGATCGTGACGACCGCCTTGTTCGGCGAGCGGTTGATCGTCAGCAGCCAGGTGCCCAGGGCCGACAGCACGACGAGCGCGCCGACCTTGATCATCATCAGCGCCGTCGGCTGCACGACCAGGCCGCGCTGGAGCCGCTTGAAGTGGCTGAGCAGCGTGATCACCGCGAAGCCGCCGGCGGCGACGAGGAAGAAGATCCAGCTGCCCAGGATGTTCAGGTTGCCGTTGGCGATCTTGTACAGGATGTCGGAGTTGGTGATGCCGATCGTGCCGCCTTCACCGATGAACTGCAGCAGGACGCCCTGCCACACGATGAACAGCGCCAGCGTCACGACGAAGGACGGCATGCCGATCTTCGACACGAGGAAGCCGGTGATGCAGCCGATCGCGGTGCCGACGCAGATGGCCAGCAGGATTTCCAGCCAGGCGTTGGCGGGAACGCCGATCGCGACGATCAGCAGGCCGATCAGCGACAGTGCGGCGCCGACCCAGATCCGCTGGTAGGCCGACAGCAGCATGGCCACGGCGAGGACCGCGATGAACGTGATGAACACGCCGGAGCCCATGGAGCCCAGCAGGTTCCCGGCGTGGACGTAGTGCAGCGCCATCACCGACGCGGCGGTGCCGGACGCGACACCGGCGGCGAGGTCGATCTCGCCGAGCAGCAGCACGAAGACGATGCCCATCGCGATGATGATCACGCCCGCGCCCTGCGGGAAGACGTTGGCGATGTTGGCCAGCGTGAAGAAGTTGTCCGACAGCGCGCTGAACAGGATGACGAGCACGAGCAGGCCGAACAGCGACGGCAGCGCGCCGAGCTCGCCGGCCCGCAGGCGGGCGAAGTAGTCGCGGACGGCTTCGCCGGTTGACATCGATGTCGTGTCGATGCCGAAGTCGGTGATCGCCGCGGTGGGGTTCTGGGTCTGCGCGAGCGCGTCGGCGGGCGTGCCGACCTCGTTCTTGGCAGGGGTTTCAGTCATTTCCGGTTCTTTCTTCCCGCTCACAGGACCACGGCTTCGGGCCGGGCCAGGCCGAGGTCACCGGAGCGACCCGCGGTGATCAGCTCCACGACCTGGCCGTGGGTGACGTCCTTCGTGTGCACCTCGGCGACGAGCCGGCCGAGGTAGAGGACCGCGATGCGGTCGGCGACCTCGAACACGTCGGCCATGTTGTGGCTGATCAGCACGACCCCGAGGCCCTGCTCGGCCAGCCGGCGGACCAGGTCGAGCACCTGCCGGGTCTGGGCGACACCCAGCGCGGCGGTCGGCTCGTCGAGCACGACGACCTTGCTGTTCCACAGCACCGACTTCGCGATGGCGACGGTCTGGCGCTGACCACCGGACAGCGATGAAACCGGAGTGCGGACGGACTTCACCGTCCGGACCGAGAGGGAAGCCAGCGTCTCGCGGGCGGCCTTCTCCATGCTGGCCTCGTCCAGCTTCCACGAGCTGCCGCGCTCGCGGCCGAGGAACATGTTCTGGACGATGTCGAGGTTGTCGGCGAGCGCGAGGTCCTGGTAGACGACCTCGATGCCGAGGTCCGCCGCGTCGCGCGGGCCGCGGATGTGGGTGTCCTTGCCGTTGAACCGCACGGCCCCCGAGTCGTACGGGTGGATACCGGCGATGCACTTGACGAGGGTCGACTTGCCGGCGCCGTTGTCGCCGACCAGGGCGGTCACTTCGCCCGCACGCACGTCGAAGTCCACGTCGTGGAGGACGTGGACGGGGCCGAAGCTCTTGTTCAGGCCCTTGATCTCGAGAATGGGCTCACTCATGGCTGGCTTTTCTCCTGGGTGGGTACCGGGCCGGGACGCGCTGTCGGGGTGCGCGTCCCGGCCCGGCTGTTCATGGGTACTGCGCCGTTCGATACCAATCCGACCACAGCCACGGCCGAATCGACCCGTAGCAACGGTTACGTGCCGCTCGGGGGGCGGCCTACTTTTGGCCGGATTGGTACCGGGGCCGGCTCAGGAGATGCCGAGCGAGCTGCACTTGGCGGCGAGGTCGCCACCGCAGATCTCGGTCGCCTTCACGTAGCCCTGGGTCACGACGGTCTTGATGTCCTTCTCCAGGATCAGGGTCGGCGTGAGCAGCACGGACTTGATGTCGCGGTTGTTCTTCGGGTCGTGGAGCTTGCCCGTCGCGATCGCGTCCGCACCGGCGGTGTCACCCTTGGCGAGAGCGGCGGCCAGCTTCGCGGTCGACTCGGCCTCTTCCTTGATCGGCTTGAAGATCGTCAGGTACTGGTCGCCGCGCATGATGGCCATGAGGCCGTCCGCAGTGGCGTCCTGGCCGGTGACCGGGACCTTGCCGTTGAGGCCGTTCTTCTTGAGGATCGTGATGACCGCGCCGGCCAGGCCGTCGTTCGCCGCGACGACGCCGTCGACCTTGCCGCCGTTGCCCTGCAGGATCTGCTCGAAGGTGGTGCCGCCGAGCTGGTTGTCCCAGTCGTTGATCGGCTGCTTCTGGACCAGCTTCAGCGCACCACTGGCGAACAGCGGCTTGAGGACGGAGTCCTGGCCGTTGGTGAACAGCGTCGCGTTGTTGTCGGTCGGAGCACCCTCGATCTGGATGACCTGCGCGCCCGGCTTGTCCTTCAGCTTGTCCGCGAGGCCCTGGCCCTGCAGCTGGCCGACCTTCTCGTTGTCGAACGAGACGTAGTAGTCGGCGGACCCGCCGAGGCTCGGCCGGTCGTAGTCGATGACCGGGATGCCCGCGCCCTTGGCCTTCGCCTCGACGGCGGCACCGACGGCCGGGTCGGACGGGGCGATGATCAGGACCTTGACGCCGGAGCTGATGAAGCCGTCGGCCAGGGTGGAGAACTTCTGGCTGTCGCCCTGGGCGTTCTGGATGTCGGCCTCGAAGCCCTGCGCCGACAGAGCGGCCTGCAGCATCGGCTTGTCGAAGGCCTCCCAGCGCGCCGAGGTGGCGGTCTCCGGGAGGATGACGCCGACCTTGCCGTTGGCGCCGGAGGCGGCCGGCGCGGAGGAGGCGGAGTTGCTCCCCGTGCCCCCGCTGTCCGAACTGTTGGCACCGCAAGCGGAGAGCACCAGGCCGGCGCTCACCGTGGCGGCGAGGAGGGTAAGGGTTCTGCTGCGCATCCTCGTTCCTTCCGGATCCAAGCATTGGTGACGAGCAGGCCCTCGACGTCGTCTCGGGCCCTGCGAGGCGGTGATCCGGAGGGTCCCGGCGCACCGACGCGCATATGTTGTGGGCGACAACATATGCCGCTGAGCGGCTGCGGGGAAGATAGCTGGATCGATTAAATGACACCAATTGGACACGGTTCGGCAACACGGGCTGAAGGTCGCCCGGAAAGAGTAGATCCGCTGACGATGTGATCGCCAGCACTTACCGTGTGTTACATCGATGTTTCTTGCAAGAGTGAAGATACTCCGCCGGTGGACACCGAGCGCGATCCGCGCGAAGTGGTGGTGAACCCACGACGAAGGCCCGCGATTGGTCGCCGACTTGCGAACTTCGGCGGCGATCGTGCCCGAGTCGCCACCGGCCGGGGGACGCACGGGCAGCCGGGGGACGACCGATCGGGCACGCAACGTCACGGAGTTGTGGAAGGTCCGGCCCGGCCCCGGCGGAACGGACGGTGACGGCCGACTTCAGCCTCCCGGGCGACACCGGTGACCGGGACGGACCCGGCGCGAGCGGGCTCGGCGACGGGCCGCGCGACACGGGTCAGGCGGGCTCGGGCGAACCAAGCGGACCATCGGCCCGACCGGGCTTGTCCGAGCGGCGGACTGTCCGCGCACCTCGATCAGCCGCCCCCTCCGGCCCCCGGCAACCTCACCAGGTCCGCAGGGTGACGATCCGTTCCTCGAGCTGCTCGACGGTCGCCATCGCGGTCACCGGGCCGCCGCACACCCGGCGCAGCTCGTTGTGGATCGCGCCGTGGGGCTTCTTCGTGCGGTGGTGGTACATCCCCACCAGCGCGTTCAGCTCCTTGCGCAGCGCGCCGAGCCGCTCGCTCACCGACTGGGGACGAGCCTGCGGTGCCGGCTCCTCCTTCGCGGGCTTGCGGCGCTTCTCGTCCGCGATCTGCTCCTCCTGCCGCTTCCGCAGCAGCGCGCGGACCTGGTCGGGCTCGAGCAGCCCCGGCAGGCCGAGGTACTCCTGCTCCTCGTCCGACCCCGAGAACACCGCCGTGCCGAACGAGTTGCCGTCGTAGATGACCTGGTCGAGCTCGGCCGAGGCGCCCAGCGAGGTGAACGCCTTCTCCTCTTCGCCCGGCTCGTCCTCGGTGCGGTTGGCCTGGGCCAGGAGCTCGTCCTCCCAGCCCTCCTTCTCGCGGTGCGGCTTGCCCAGCACGTGGTCGCGCTGCGCCTCCAGCTCGCTCGCGAGCTCCAGCAGCACCGGCACCGACGGCAGGAACACGCTGGCCGTCTCACCCTTGCGACGGGCGCGCACGTACCGGCCGATCGCCTGGGCGAAGAACAGCGGGGTCGACGCACTCGTGGCGTACACGCCGACGGCCAGCCGCGGAACGTCGACGCCCTCCGAGACCATGCGGACCGCCACGATCCAGCGCTCGTTCGTCTCGGAGAACTCCTTGATCCGGCCCGAGGCCTTCGGGTCGTCCGACAGCACCAGCGTCGGCATCTCCCCCGAGATGCGCTCCAGGATCTTCGCGTACGCCCGCGCCGACTCCTGGTCGGTGGCGATCACCAGGCCGCCCGCGTCCGGCACGCTCTGGCGCACCTGCGACAGCCGGGTGTCCGCGGCGTGCAGCACCGCCGGGATCCACTCGCCCGCCGGGTCGAGCGCCGTGCGCCACGCCCGGGCGTTCTGCTCCGCGGTCAGCGGCTCGCCGAGCCGCGCGGTGAACTCCTCCCCCGCGCTCGTGCGCCAGGAGGCCTCACCCGAATACGCCAGGAACACGACCGGCCGGACCACGCCGTCGGCCAGCGCGTCCGCGTAGCCGTAGGAGTGGTCGGCCTTGCTGCGCTGGAAGCCGCCCGCGTCCGGCTCGTACGTGACGAACGGGATGGCCGAGTCGTCGGACCGGAACGGGGTCCCGGTCAGCGACAGGCGCCGGACGGCCGGGGTGAAGGCCTCGCGGATCGCGTCACCCCACGACTTCGCGTCGCCGCCGTGGTGGATCTCGTCGAGGATCACCAGCGTCTTGCGGTTCTCGGTGCGCACCCGGTGCAGCGTCGGGTGCGCCGCGACCTGGGCGTACGTCAGGGCGACGCCGTTGTAGTCCGACGACGTCACACCGGTGGTGTTGCGGAAGTTCGAGTCGATCTGGATGCCCGCCGCGGCCGCCGACGCGGCCCACTGGTGCTTGAGGTGCTCGGTCGGCGTGACGATGGTGACGGCCTCGATCGTGCGGTCGCTCAGCAGCTCCGCGGCGATCCGCAGGCCGAACACCGTCTTGCCGGCGCCGGGCGTCGCCACCGCGAGGAAGTCCTTCGGCTTGCGCGTCAGGTACTTGGTGAGCGCCCGCCGCTGCCACGCCCGCAGCGGGCGCGCGGTCGAGTCCTTCTCCGCGGGAGGCGCCCCGAGCTGCGTCTCCGTCATCGCCGGTCCTCCCCCTCGCTCAAGTGCTTTGACGTGCGAAAACCCTCACTGTGGTACCGACTTCCGTGTCGGCGACTGCGGTGAGGGCACTGGAGCGAGTCTACCGGCCGGGTCCGACAGTTCCCGGCACCGGCACGGGTGATGTCCCCCGACACGCCCGGGTGCAGGGGGTGTGACGAGCCAAATCAGCACGGATGGACCATGCTGGACACGTCATGGGTGAGGTGCAGCCGTCCACAGCGACGAAGATGGCCCGAAGGGGGCCGTGGCGCCTCGTCACGCGCACGTTCGCCAAGGCGTGGGAGGGCAACATCTTCTCCGAGGCCGCCGAGGCGGCCTTCTGGCAGACCCTGTCGCTGCCGCCGCTGCTGCTGGGGCTGCTCGGCAGCCTGGGCTTCGTCGGCGAGTGGTTCGGCCAGGACGTCGTGGCGGCCGTGCACGACCGGATCATCGGCTTCTGCAAGACGGTGTTCAGCGCCAACGCCGTCCACGACATCATCGAGCCGACCGTGAACAGCATCCTCACCGTCGGCAAGGGCGAGATCGTCTCGGTCGGCTTCCTCATCTCGCTCTGGGCGGGTTCGTCGGCGATGTCGTCGTTCGTGGACGCGATCACCGTCGCCCACGACCAGTACGGCGTCCGCAACGACGTCTGGCAGCGGATCTTCGCGCTGCTGCTGTACCTGTGCGGCCTGGTCATCCTGGTGGTCGGGCTGCCGCTGCTGGCGATCGGCCCCGACCTGCTGCCGGAGTTCTTCCCCGGCACCTGGCGCCCGACCGTCACGTCGTGGGTGAGCGCGCTGTACTTCCCGACCCTCGGGGTGATGATCACCCTCGCGCTGACCACGCTGTTCAAGCTCGCCCTGCCGCGGAAGCTGCCGTGGCACCGCGGCCTGCCCGGGGCGGTGCTCGCGATGGTCGTGTTCCTGCTCTCCTCGGTCGGCCTGCGCGTCTACCTGAACTGGATCACCAAGACCGGCTACACCTACGGCGCCCTCGCCGCGCCGATCGCGTTCCTGCTGCTGATGTTCTTCATCGGCCTGGCCGTGGTCGGCGGGGCCTACTTCAACAGCGCGATCCAGGAGCTGTGGCCGGCCAAGGCGACCCGGCGGCAGCGGCGCAAGTGGCGACGGCTGGAGATGGAACGCGCGTCCGAGCGGCTGCGCTCGGAAGAGGGCCGCAAGCTGTGGGAGCGCACGACCACGCCGCTGCGGCGCCCGCGCGCCGAAGACGGGGCCACGAACGGCGACGCGCCGGAGGAGGCCGCCGGACCGTCCGAAGAGGACGAGCCGTCACCGAGCGCGCCGGACCCGGCACCCAGCGCAGCTCAGGGTCGCGTCTCCTCCCAGGGGACGACCCGGAATCCACCCCCAGACTGAGTCGCTCCTCAGGTCGGGCGTGGGAGGCTCGGCGGGTCACTGACGCAGGCGTCGGTCGCCGCGTCGTTCCCGAGGGGGTTCCCGAGTCATGTCCGTGCTGGCCAGATTGAGCCTGCGCAACCGAAGCCTGATCGGCCTGCTCGCGCTCGTGGTCGTCGGTTTCGGTGCTTTCGCGCTGCCGCAGATCAAACAGCAGCTGTTCCCGTCGCTGCAGTTCCCGCAGGCCCAGATCGTCACCGCCTACGCGGGCGCGTCGCCCGACGCGGTCGACCGGCAGGTCACCGAGCCCCTCGAAGGGGCGCTGCAGGGGCTGAAGGGCCTCGAAGAGGTCGACTCGACGTCGTCGGACGGGGTTTCGCGCGTCGTCACGAAGTTCGCGTTCGGCACCGACCTCGACGCGGCGGTCTCGCAGATCCAGCAGGCGGTGAACCAGGTCCGGCCGCGGCTGCCGCAGAACTCCGACCCGGCGGTCTCCGCCGGCAGCACCGACGACCTGCCGGTGGTGCTGGTCGCCGCGGGCACCGCCGGTGACCCGCAGAAGCTCGCGCCCGCGCTGACCGACCAGGTCGCGCCGGAGCTGCGGAAGATCGACGGCGTCCGCACCGTGACGGTCACCGGCGTGCAGCAGCCGCGCGTCACGATCACGCTGGACTACGCGAAGCTGGCCGCGGCCGGCGTCGACCCGGCGTCGATCGCGACCACGCTGCAGACCGCCGGTGCCGCCGTGCCGGCCGGCACGCTCACCGAAGGCGACAAGACGCTGTCGGTCCAGGTCGGCGGCGGGCAGACCACTGTGGACACCCTCCGCAACCTCTACCTCACGCCGAGCGCGGCCGCGTCGTCCCGGCCGGGCACCCCGGCGCGCGGGCCGGTGAAGCTGGGTGACGTCGCCGACGTCCAGAGCGGGTTCGCGCCGCCGACGTCGATCACGCGCACCAACGGCAAGCCGAGCCTCGGCCTCTCGGTCACCATGGTGGACAACGGGAACGCCGTCACGATCTCCGACGCGGTCCGCGACAAGCTGCCGGACCTGGGGAAGAAGATCGGCGCCGAGATGAGCGTCGTGTTCGACCAGGGCACGCCGGTGAAGGACGCGATCAGCGGCCTGACCACCGAAGGCCTGCTGGGCCTCGCGTTCGCCGTCGTCGTCATCCTGCTGTTCCTGCTGTCGGTGCGCTCGACGCTGGTGACCGCGGTGTCGATCCCGCTGTCGGTGGTGGTCGCGCTGATCGCGCTGTGGACCGGCGACCTGTCGCTCAACCTGCTCACCCTCGGCGCGCTGACCATCGCGATCGGCCGGGTGGTCGACGACTCGATCGTGGTGCTGGAGAACATCAAGCGGCACCTGGCCTACGGCGAGGAGAAGCAGCGGGCGGTGCTCGACGGCGTCCGCGAGGTGGCCGGCGCGGTGACGTCGTCCACGCTGACGACCGTCGCGGTGTTCCTGCCGATCGCGTTCGTCGGCGGGTTCGTCGGAGAGCTGTTCTCGCCGTTCGCGGTCACCGTGACGGTGGCGCTGCTGGCTTCGCTGCTCGTGTCGCTGACCGTGGTTCCCGTGCTGGCGTACTGGTTCCTGAAGCAGCCGGCCGTCCCGGCGGACGCCATCGAAGCCGAGCGGGCGCGCGAAGCGGCCGTCGAGAAGGAACGCCGCAGCTTCCTGCAGCGGGCCTACCTGCCGGTGATCCGGTTCGCGACCAGGCGGCGGCTGACCGTCGTCCTGCTGGCGCTGCTGATCTTCGCCGGCACGGTCGGGCTCGCGACGCGGCTGAACACGAACTTCCTCGACCAGTCCGGCGGCACCACGCTGAACATGACGCAGAAGCTGCCCGCGGGCACCAGCGTCGAGGCGAAGGAGAAGGCGGCGACGGCGGTCGAGCAGGCGCTGGCCGCGGAGCCCGCGGTGCAGACCTACCAGGTCAGCGTCGGCGGGGGTGGCGCGTTCGGCTTCGGCGGCGGCGGGACCTCGACGAGCATCTCCGTCACCGTCGCGAAGGACACCGACCTCGACGCGCTGTCCGGCCGGCTGCGGTCGAAGCTGACCTCCCGGCCGGAGCTGGGCGAGATCAAGATCGGCGCGGACGCGTCCGGGTTCAACTCCGACCAGGTCTCGGTGACGGTGACCGCGCCGTCGGAGGCCGCGCTGAAACCGGCGTCCGACCAGGTCGTGCAGGCGCTGGGCGGGGTGTCCGGGCTGACCGAGGTGTCCAGTGACCTGGCCGTCGGCTCGCCGCGGGTGCAGGTCGAGGTGGACGACGCCGCGGCCGCCGCGCACGGGCTGTCGGCGAGCACCATCGGCCAGGTCGCCAACCAGGCGATCGCCGGCCGCACGGTGACGCAGCTGCCGGTCGACGGCCAGCGCACCGACGTCGTGCTGCGCGCCGGCACCGCGCCGGTCACGGTCGACCAGGTGAAGGGCCTGCCGATCCCGGGTCCCGCGGGTGTCGTCCGGCTCGACGAGGTGGCGAAGGTGTCCACTGTGGACGGCCCGGCGTCGGTGCACCGCACCGGCGGCGACCTCAGCACCACCGTCACGGCCAAGAACACCGGTGACGACCTGAGCAAGACGACCGCGGACATCAAGTCCAAACTGGACGGACTGACGTTCACCGGCGGCGCGTCCTACTCGCTCGGCGGCGTGAGCCAGGACCAGCAGGAGGCGTTCTCGAACCTGTTCCTGGCACTGCTGGCGGCCATCGCGATCGTGTTCCTGATCATGGTGGCGACGTTCCGGAGCCTGATCCAGCCGCTCATCCTGCTGGTGTCGATCCCGTTCGCGGCGACCGGCGCGATCGGGCTGCTGCTGGCCACCGGCACGGCGCTGGGCCTGCCGGCGCTGATCGGGATGCTGATGCTGGTCGGCATCGTCGTCACCAACGCGATCGTGCTGATCGACCTGATCAACCAGTACCGGGCCGAGGGGATGAGCGTCGCGGACGCCGTCACCGAGGGCGGCCGGCGCCGGCTGCGGCCGATCCTGATGACCGCGGCGGCGACGATCTTCGCGCTGGTCCCGATGGCACTCGGCATCACCGGGCAGGGCGGGTTCATCGGCCAGCCGCTGGCCATCGTCGTGATCGGCGGCCTGGTCAGCTCCACGCTGCTGACGCTGGTGCTGGTCCCGACGCTGTACACGATGGTCGAGACCCGCAAGGAGCGCCGCCGCGCCCGCCGCGAGGCTCGCCGGACCCCGGCGAAGGCCCCGGAGTCGGAGTCCCTGGACCCCGCCCCCACCGCCTGAAAGAGGCATCACGCGTGATCCGGGAGGCATCACGGGTGATGCCCGCCCCGTCACGCGTGATGCCCCTCCAGTCACGCGGAACTCGCGTGATCGGGGACGTGACTCGCGAGTTACGGCCCCGGTCACGTGGATGACGGCTCTGATCACGCGGGTTACGGGTTACTGCTTGAAGCGGTAGGTCATGCTGTCGAAGAGGATGCAGATGCTCGGCGACATCACGATCACGCGCAGGGTGTTGTCCCGCTCGTCGAAGTCGATGCCTTCGACCTCGAAGGTCCCGCTGCAGCCGCTGCGCAGCGGCAGCTGGCCCAGCGACGTGACGTGCCCCGTGACGTCCGAACCGGAAAGCGGGCCCGCGAGGTCGACCTGCAGCAACGGCTTCGTCGTGCCGAAGAGGCTGCCGTCCGGGTCGTCGGACGCGCAGAGCAGGCGGGTCGCGGTCTGGAAGTCGCAGCCCTGGACGTCGCGGACCGGGTGGTCGAGCCGGATCGTGCCCGCGAGAGGCAGGTTCTGCGCCGGGTCGGTGGCCGCCACGCCGGGCATCGGGTGCACCAGGAGGCGGTCCATCGTGCCCCACTCCCCCGCCACCAGCCAGCGCGCGTCCGGCGACACCGCGGCGAAGGAGTTGTTGTTCGCCTCCCACGACTCGAGGGTGTGCTTGTAGTTGGCCCACGAGCCGTCCGGGGCCTGGACGCGGAAGAGCTTCGCGCCCCGGTCGTCACGCTGGTAGGGCTCGACGTACCAGCCCTGGGCCGAGCCCGGGTCGCCGACGTGGTTCCAGCCCTGCGAGTTCAGGTCCGCCGGGATGGTGCCGATCCCGGTGTAGCGGATGGTGGTGCCCGACGGGCGGACGATCGTGGCGAGCCCCTGGCTTTCGTCGAGGGCGCGGGCTTGGTCCCGGCCGACCTCCGACCAGCCCGTGACGGCCTGCGCCAGCGCGGGTGCGAACACGGTGAGCAGGGTGGCTACGGCGACGACGATCCCGGTTCTGCGCATGTGCGACTCCGGTGGGTGAGGGAACCTGGCCCGCTGGATCTACCAGGAGACCCGCACTCCGCACACCCGCCGAATGAAGGTTTTTCACGTTTGTTCGACAAGTTGTCCGATTCCGGACAGCAAGAAGTCCCGGCGGGCACACCCGCCGGGGAACACGTGCGGGGTCACTCCCCCGGGCGCAGCCCGTCGAAGATCTCCTTGCAGGCCGGGCAGACCGGCGACCCGGGCTTCGGCGACTTCGTCACCGGGAAGACCTCGCCGCAGAGCGCCACCACGTGATTGCCCATGACCGCGCTTTCGGCGATCTTGTTCTTCTTCACGTAGTGGAACATCTTCGGGGTGTCGTCGTCGGTGGTGTCCGTGCCCTCGGGCGTGGTTTCCGGCTTCGTCAGCGTCTCGGTGCTCACCCGTCCATTGTGCCCGAGTCCCGTCGAACCTCGTACGAAAGCCCCTCGACCTGGCAGGATCTGCGGCATGTTCCAGAAGGTGCTCGCGACGTTCGGCTCGGGCGGGGCGAAGATCGACGCCCGCCTGCTCGACCGGGCCGCTGCCCCCGGCCGCCCCCTGCACGGCGAGGTGCTGCTGGCCGGCGGCGAGGTCGACCAGGAGATCAAGGGCCTCGCGGTGACGCTGCTGGCCCGCGTCCAGGTCCCCGGCACGGACAAGACCGAGGACCTCCCCTTCGGCTCCCAGCACCTGGTCGGCCGGGAGGTCATCCGCGCCGGCCAGCAGGTCCGGCTGCCGTTCGAGCTGCCGCTGCCCTGGGAGACGCCGGTCACCAGCGTCTACGGCAAGCCGCTGACCGGCATGGCGGTCGGCGTGCGGGCCGAGCTCGACTTGGCGACAGCAGTATCTGACCCGTTCGACGCCGACGCCGTGGCGATCGAACCGCTCCCGGCGCAGAAGCGGGTCCTCGACGCGCTGAGCCGGATCGGCTTCGTCTTCCGTGAGGCGATCCTCGAGCAGGGCCGGATCAACGGAGCCCAGCAGCAGCTGCCGTTCTTCCAAGAGGTCCGCTTCACGCCTTCGCCGCGCTTCGCGAGTGTGTTCTCCCAGCTCGCGGTGACGTTCCTGGCCTCGTCGGAGCGCACCGACGTCGTCCTGGAGGTCACCAAGCGGGTCCGGGTGAGCAAGACCGGCGGCTTCGGCGGGCGCGGGCAGGACTTCCTCGGGATGTTCACGATGAAGCCGGACGTGAACTGGGAGAAGCAGCTCGAGGACTGGCTGGACCAGGTCGCCCGCCCGCGCGGCATCTTCGACTGATGGCCACGCCCCGCGCCGAGCGGCCGCACATGCCCGGCTACGGGATCACGGCCGGTCCCGCCGGGCTGCTGCCCTGGTCGTGGGCGGAGACGCGGCTGCGCGAGTCGCACGACTTCTGGCTGGCGACCATCACCCCGGCCGGGCGCCCGCACCTGATGCCGGTCTGGGCCGTGTGGACCGGCGAGGTGCTGTGGTTCTCCTCGTCCCTGCGGTCGGTGAAGGCGCGGAACGTCGCCGCGGGCTCGGCCGTGTCGATCGCCACGGACGACCCGTACGAGCCCGTCGTCGTCGAGGGGACGGCCGAGATCGTCACCGATCCGGCGGCACTGCGCGGTTTCCTCGACGCGATGAACGCGAAGTACTCGACGGCTTACGGCGAAGACTTCCTCGACCCCGCCGCCAACGCCTCGATGCGGCTGCGGCCGGAGAAGGCGTTCGGCCTGCGGGAGAAGGACTTCACCGGCACGCCGACGCGCTGGACGTTCCCGTGAAGTGGGCCGAAGCGATCGCCACGCTGGGCGGCGCGCCCGGCGCCTGGCCGCGGCTCGAAGCCCGGTACGGCGAACCCCACCGCCGCTACCACACGCTCGACCACGCGGCCGCCGTCGCGCGCGACTCCGCCTGGCTGGCCGCGGATCTCGGCGACGTCGACCGCGCGCTGGTCGCCGTCGCCGCCTGGACGCACGACGTCGTGTACGACGCGAAGCCCGGCGAAGACGAGCGCGCCAGCGCCGCGTGGGCCCGTGAAGCGCTGGCGGGGGTCGCCGAGCCGTACATCGAGCGCGTCGAAGGCCTGGTCCTCGCCACGATCAAGCACGATGCCCCGCCGGACGACCGCCTCGCCACCGCGTTGCTCGACGCCGATCTCGCCATCCTCGGGGCGCCGGAAGCGACGTACGCGGCGTACGCCAAGGCAGTGCGCGAGGAGTACGCGAAGTACCCCGACGACGTCTGGCGCGAAGGCCGCGTCGCCGTCCTCGAAGGCATGCTGGCCCGGACGCTCTACCGCAGCGAAGCCGCGCGGGCACGCTGGGCGACCGCCGCGGAAAAGAACCTCGCGGCCGAGCTGACCCACTGGCGCCGGGAGCAACCCGATCACCGATGATGGTCCCTCGTGACCACCCCACTCACCCTGCACGAAGAGGTCGCCTCGGCGTTGCGTGACGGGCATCCCGTCGTCGCGCTGGAGAGCACCATCCTGTCCCACGGCCTGCCACCGGGCCGCAACCTCGACGTCGCCCACCGTCTCGAGCGCGTGGTGCGCGACGGCGGCGCCGTCCCGGCCACGATCGCGGTGCTCGACGGCCGCGTGGTCGTCGGCCTCTCCCCCGCCGAGCTCGAGCGCGTCTGCGCGCCGGATGCCGGCCTGGACAAGCTGTCGCTGCGCGACCTCGGCCCGGCCGTCGGCCTCGGCCGCTCGGGCGCGACGACCGTGGCGAGCACGTCGGCGCTGGCCGCCGCGGCCGGCATCGGGATGTTCGCCACCGGCGGGCTCGGCGGCGTGCACGTCGGCGCGGCGCAGTCCTGGGACGTCTCGGCGGACCTCGGCGTGCTCGCGAAGGTGCCGACCGTGGTGGTCTGCTCCGGCGTGAAGTCGGTGCTCGACATCCCCGCGACGCTCGAAGTCCTCGAGACGAACTCGGTGCCGGTGCTGGGCTACCGCACCGACGACTTCCCGGCGTTCTACCTCCGCTCGTCGGGCCACGCGGTCGGCTGGCGGGTCGACGACCCGAAGCAGGCCGCCGCCGTCGTCGCCGCACACCGCGCGTTCGCGGATTCCGGTGTCCTGCTGGCGAACCCGATCCCGGAAGCGTCCGAAATGGACAAAGAGCTGCACGACCGGCTGCTCGCCGAAGGCCTTGCGCTGGTGGCCGAGCGGGGCGTGCACGGCGCCGACGTCACGCCGGTGCTGCTGGAGCACTTCCACACGGCCAGCGGCGGCGTGAGCATCGACGCGAACGAAGCACTGGTGCTCAACAACGCGAAGCTCGCGACCGAGGTGGCGGTGGCGCTGGCATGACCGGGATCGTGGTGGTCGGCGACGCGGCCCTCGACGTGATCGCCCGGCACGACAAGCCGTTGCCGCACGGCGGCGACGCCCGCGCGAAGATCCGCTTCACCGGCGGCGGCTCGGGCGCCAACACGGCGCTGTGGCTGCGTTCGCTGGACGCGGACACGACGCTGCTCGCGCGGATCGGCGACGACCCGGGCGGCCGGCTGATCCGCGCGGAACTGGAAGCGGCCGGCGTGCGCTGCGCGTTCGCGGTCGACCCCGAGGCGCCGACGTGCTGCGTCGTGGTGATGGTCGACGGTTCCGGGCAGCGGAGCATGCTCGCCGACCGCGGCGCGAACCAGCGCTTCTCCCCCGAAGACGTCACCCCGGCGGTACTGGCGGACGCGGGCCACCTGCACCTGTCGGGGTACGTGCTGCTCGACCCGCCGTCGCGGGCCGCGGGTCTCACCGCGCTGGCGCTCGCCCGTGAGCTGGGCCTCACGACGTCGGTCGACCCGCAGGCGGCCGCGCACATCACCGACCCGGCGGCGTTCCTCGACGACGTCCGCGGGGTCGACCTGCTGATGCCGAACACCGAAGAACTGGTGGCGCTGACCGGCTCGGCGGACCCGGCGTCGGCGAAGGAACTGCTCGGCACGGTCGGCGCGGTGGTCGTGACCGCCGGGCTGGACGGTGCCAGCTGGGTCGACGACGGCGGCGTCACGAGCGTGCCCGCGATCGAGGCGGAGTGCCTCGACTCGACGGGCGCGGGCGACGCGTTCGACGCGGGCGTGCTCACCGGCTGGCTCGCCGGGGAGTCCACAGTGGACATCCTGCGGCACGGGACGCGGCTGGGCGCACTGGCCGTCGGAAAGGTCGGACCTCAACCGGCCTGAACCCGCATCTTTCTCGGCGAAAGATGCGCCTCGGGGGACCCGGAGCGCAGCTTTCGTCGGAGAAGTGGCGGCTTGGTCAGCCGTCGATGACGCGGTGGGCCGTGTGCTCGATCGCCGTCGGCTCGGCCTGGAAGCGGTTGACCTGCTCGGACTTGCGGGGCGGCCGGTCGTTCGCGATGAGGACCGCGATCCACGGCAGCGGCACCGAGATCGCGAGGAACCCCAGCGCCAGCCACCACACGTGGTAGGTCAGCCCGGCCGCGATGAGGCACGGGATGCGGCAGCACATCATGATGACGTACTTGCGCTTGCGTGCCGCGAACTGCTCTTCGTACGACGGGGCTGCCCCGGTGATCAGCACCGGGTCCGAGTCGTTGGCGGGCATGGTCACTGCACCACCTCCGTGCCCCATCGTCCCACCTGTCCGGCTCATCCGACACCGGGGTGACGCAACCGGCTCACCGCGGCGGCCACCAGCGTCTCGATACCCGTGCGCAGGGTCGGGTGCAGCACCGGGGCGAAGCGCGGCGAGTGGTTGGACGGGATGTCGCGCTCGAACCGGCCCTCGGTCATCGCCGTGATCACCGTCTCCGCGTCGAGGCCGCCGACCAGCCAGAACACCGACGGGACGCCGGCGGCGCGGCCGAACTCGCTGAAGTCCTCGCTGCCGGTGACCAGCGGGGCCGGCATCACGACGTCGGTGCCGAAGTGACCGCGGAAGACTTCGGTGAGCGCGTCGTTGGCGGCTTCGTCGTTCTCGGTGATCGGGTACGAGCCCGACCGGACGATGTCGGGCGGCTTCGGCGCGCCGGCCGTCGCGGCCTCGCCGGTGACGATCCGCTCGACCGCGGCGAGCACGCGCTCCCGGACGGCCTGGTCGAAGGACCGGACGTTCACCTCGAGCACGGCGTCGTCGGCGATGACGTTGCTCGCGGTGCCGACGTGCAGCGAGCCGACGGTGACCACCGCCGAGTCGGTGGCGGCGATCTCGCGCGAGACGATCGTCTGCAGCTTGAGCACCACGGACGCAGCCAGCACGGCCGGGTCGACGGTCGTCTCCGGGCGCGAGCCGTGGCCGCCGCGGCCGTGCAGGGTGATGCGCAGGGTGTCGGTCGCGGCCATGATCACGCCGGGCCGGGTGAGCACCCAGCCGGCCGGGCCGGGCACCAGGTGCTGGCCGAACACCACGTCGGGCGTCCCGGCGATCTCGTACAGGCCGTCGCGGACCATCGCCGACGCGCCGCCCGCGCTTTCCTCGCCGGGCTGGAACACCACCAGCAGCGTGCCGGACCAGGTGTCGCGGCCCTTCGCGAGCAGCGCCGCGGCGCCGGAGAGCCAGGTGGCGTGCATGTCGTGCCCGCAGGCGTGCATGACCGGGACGTCCTTGCCGTGCTCGTCGGTGCCGCGGGCGGTGCTCGCGTACGACAGCCCGGTCTTCTCCTCGACCGGCAGCGCGTCGATGTCGGCGCGCAGCAGCACCGCCGGGCCCTCGCCGTTGCGCAGCACGCCCAGCACGCCGGTGCCGGCGATGCCGGTGTGCACCTCGTAGCCGTCGCGCTCCAGCCGCCGGGCCAGCTCCGCCGCCGTCCGGGTTTCGGCGAAGGACAGCTCGGGGTGCCGGTGGAGGTCGATGTACAGCGCTTCGAGCTCGGGCAGCGCCGCGTCGAGCGGGGCGAGGACGCGTTCAAGGGTCACGGGGGCCATCGTGGCAGCATTACCCACCGTGAGCACGCGAAGCGTACTGCCCGACCTGTCCGACGACGTCTGCGCGCGGCTGCGCGAGGCCTTCCGGCGCACCTCCTACGACGCCGACGGCGTGGTGGCCGCCCTCGGCGGGGCCGCGCACGCGGCGCTGGGCCGCGGCGAGCCGGTGCCGGCCGAACGCGCGAGCCGCGACGCCGGCGACCTCGGGACGCTGATCCGGCTGTTCCTGCTGGGCGGGACCGAGCCGGAGACCGCCGTCAAGGCCGCGTTCGCCCCGCTGACTCCGGAAGACGCCGTCGCCGCCGGTGTGCTGAGCGCGGTCCAGGACGGCTACCGCGCCGCCCTCGACATCCGCCCGCACGGCGACGACGAAGGCTCCTGGTGGGTAGTCTCCGACCTCGACGCCGACGTGCTCGGCACCACCGTGCCCGAGGACCACGTGCTGGGCGTCGGCCACGCGTCGCTGTCGCTGATCCGCGCGACCAGCCGCCGGCCCGTCGGCACGCTGCTCGACCTGGGCACCGGCAACGGCGTCCAGGCACTGCACGCGACCCGGCACGCCCGGCGTGTGACCGCCACCGACGTCTCCGCGCGCGCCCTCGCGCTGGCCGCGGCGACGTTCCGGCTGAACGAGCTGGACGTCGAACTGGTCCGCGGCGAGTGGTTCGCGCCGGTCGCGCGGCGGAAGTTCGACCAGGTCGTCTGCAACCCGCCGTTCGTGGTCGGCCCGGCCCGCGTGGACTACACCTACCGCGACTCCGGGCTGGCCGGCGACGACGCGAGCGCGCTGGTCGTCCGGCAGCTGCCCGGCTTCCTCACCGAGGGCGGAGTCGGCCAGCTGCTCGCGTCGTGGCTGCACACGGGCAAAGAGGACTGGGCCGACCGGGTGAGCCGCTGGCTGCCCGCCGAGACCGACGCCTGGTTCGTCCAGCGCGACGTCGCCGACCCGGCGCTCTACGTGGGCACCTGGCTGCGGGACGCGGGCCTCGACCCGCGCTCGCCCGAAGGCCGGGCGAAGGCGGCGGCGTGGCTCGACTGGTTCGCCGCCCACGACGTCCAGGGCATCGGTTTCGGCTTCGTGACGCTGCGGCGCGCGGCCGGGCGCACACCGACCGTGGTCTGCGAGGACCTCCGGCAGGCCTACGACGACCCGCTGGGCCCGGAAGCGGCCGGCTGGCTGGACCGCGCGGAATGGCTGCGGGAATCGGGAGATTCGTTGCTTGATGTCCGTTTTGTGGTCCCGGACACGGTTTTGCTGGAAAGCATCGAGGCCCCCGGCGACGAAGGCTGGGCGACGACCGTCCGCCGGCTGCACCGCACCGACGGTCCGGGCTGGCAGCACGAGGTCGACGAGCTGGCCGCGCGGCTGCTCGCGGGCTGCCGCGGCGCGCTGCCCCTGGAGGACCTGATCGAGCTCCTCGCGGCCGCGCAGGGCCTGGCAGCGGAGGAGCTGGCGGCCGCCGCGCTGCCCGTCGTCCGGGAGCTCGTCCGGCACGGGATGCTCGTCCCGGCGGCCCGGTGAGGGCCGTCGCGGCCCGCGTCACGCGGGCGGACGTGACCGTCGGCGGCGAGGTCGTCGGGGCGATCACCGAACCGGGTTTGCTTGTGCTGCTGGGAATCCACGTCGACGACGACGCGGCGAAGGCCGCCGCGATGGCGCGCAAATTGCACGAGCTGCGCGTGTTGCGCGACGAGGAATCATGCGCCACGGCGAATGCGCCACTGCTCGTGGTGAGCCAGTTCACGCTCTACGGCGACACGAAGAAAGGGCGCCGGCCGTCGTGGACGCGGGCCGCCCGGCCGGAGGTCGCGGAGCCGTTGGTGGACGCCGTCGTGGCCGAGCTGCGCGGCCGCGGCGCCACCGTCGCGACGGGCCGTTTCGGGGCGATGATGGCGGTCTCGAGCGTCAACGACGGTCCGTTCACCGTTCTCGTGGAGGTCTAGACCACCTCGGAAGGGTTCACTTCCCGACCCGATTCACATGGGATTCTCAGGTTCCCCGGTCACGGAACGTTCTCAGCAAAAGCTCAGCAATGGTGGAGCAACCGGAGGGCTCCGGCAGCCGTCTCCTTTTCAGGCGAGCCGGGAACGTTTTGGAAACCCGGAGCGTTGTGCCAGATGTCCAGCCAAGCCGGCCGGACCGGCGTACCGGGTTCCACAGGCCCCGGTCGCGGGTACGCACACCGGTGGGACGACCGCAGCAACACGTTCAGCCCGTGACCGGGGAGGCAGAATGTCAGTCCAGACTCTCGAACGCGAGTCGCGCGGGATTCGCGAGCGCATCCCGGCTCAGGTGTCCGAGGAGCAGCCGATGGGCGTGGGGGCGCTCACCGATGCCGACCTCGACGCCCAGAGCCCCGCCGCCGACCTCGTGCGTGTCTACCTCAACGGTATCGGCAAGACGGCGCTGCTGTCCGCGGCCGACGAGGTCGAGCTCGCCAAGCGCATCGAGGCCGGGGTGTTCGCCCAGCACATGCTGGACACGGCCGAGAGCCTCACGCCGAAGCGCCGCACCGAGCTGTCCGCTCTGGTGCGCGACGGCCACGTGGCCAAGAACCACCTGCTGGAGGCCAACCTCCGCCTGGTGGTCTCGCTCGCCAAGCGCTACACCGGCCGGGGGATGCCGCTGCTCGACCTGATCCAGGAGGGGAACCTGGGCCTGATCCGCGCGGTGGAGAAGTTCGACTACTCCAAGGGGTTCAAGTTCTCGACCTACGCGACCTGGTGGATCCGCCAGGCCATCACCAGGGGGATGGCCGACCAGGGTCGCACGATCCGGCTGCCGGTCCACCTGGTGGAACAGGTCAACAAGCTGGCCCGCATCAAGCGCGACCTGCACCAGCAGCTCGGGCGCGACGCGACGCACGAGGAGCTGGCGGCCGAGTCCGGCATCCCGGCCCACAAGATCTCGGACCTGCTCGACCACTCGCGTGACCCGGTAAGCCTGGACATGCCGGTCGGCGCGGAGGAGGACGCCCCGCTGGGCGACTTCATCGAGGACTCCGAGGCGACGGACGCCGAGAGCGCCGTGATCTCCAGCCTGCTCCAGGACGACCTGCGCCGGGTCCTCTCGACGCTGGACGACCGCGAGCAGCAGGTCATCCGGCTCCGCTACGGCCTCGACGACGGCCAGCCCCGCACGCTCGACCAGATCGGCAAGCACTTCGGGCTGTCCCGCGAGCGCGTCCGCCAGATCGAGCGCGAGGTCATGTCGAAGCTCCGCCAGGGCGAGCGCGCGGACCGGCTCCGCGCCTACGCCAGCTGATCGTTCCCCGGGAAGGGCGGGTGCCACCGGCACCCGCCCTTTTCGCACGCCTGCGACCAGCGCTTCCGCGTTCTCCGTGGCGTGGCCGGAAATTTTTCCACGAAAAAGGGGTTTTGCCCCCACGGACCCTGGGTAGCAACCCTTCGCCGACACCCGTTCGGCCGCGTTGACTTATGACGTGCGTCACGCCACATTCGTCTAGCGGCTTTCACCGGCACCGGCGCAGACCACGCGGCCGGATGTGCACGCATCCGGGCGCTCTCCCCGGGAGGTCGGGTCCGTCGGGGTGGACCCGGCCTCCCGACCAGCTTCCCGCCGCCCCCTCCGCACCGCCCCGCCGTCCGCGGGGCGGGGTGGGGTGCTTCACAGTGACCGCATGCCTCTTCGGCGTGACCCTCCCCGCTGCGTAGGGTGGACCGATCCCGGAGCTGGCAAAGGAGCCTGGCAGTGCCGTCCACCACCACGTTTCAGCACACCGAAGTCCTCCCGCTGGGCAAGGACACCACCACCGAGTACCGGCTGGTCACCGACGAGGGCGTCGAGACCGTCGAAGCCGCCGGGCGGACGTTCCTGAAGATCGACCCCGCGGCGCTCACCACCCTCGCGCGCACCGCCATCAGCGACATCCAGCACCTGTTGCGCACGTCACACCTGCAGCAGCTGCGCGCCATCGTCGACGACCCCGAGGCCAGCGGCAACGACCGCTTCGTCGCCATGGACCTGCTGCGCAACGCCGCCATCTCGGCCGGCGGCGTCCTCCCCATGTGCCAGGACACCGGCACCGCCATCGTCATCGGCAAGCGCGGCGAAGGCGTCCTCACCGGCGGTGACGACGAGCGCGCCCTCTCGCAGGGCATCTTCGACGCCTACCAGCAGCTCAACCTGCGGTACTCGCAGATGGCGCCGGTGAACTTCTGGGACGAGCGCAACACCGGGACCAACCTGCCCGCGCAGATCGAGCTCTACCACAAGGACAACACAGCCGGGCAGTCCGAAGATCCTTCCTACGAGTTCCTCTTCATGGCCAAGGGCGGCGGCAGCGCCAACAAGACGTTCCTGTACCAGGAAACGAAAGCCGTCCTGAACCCCAAGCGGCTCGCGCGCTTCCTCGACGAGAAGCTGCGCAGCCTCGGCACCGCGGCCTGCCCGCCCTACCACCTCGCGATCGTCGTCGGCGGCATGTCAGCCGAGTTCAACTTGAAGGTCGCAAAACTCGCTTCGGCGCGTTACCTCGACAACCTGCCGGCCGAAGGTTCCGAGCTGGGCCACGCCTTCCGCGACCGGGACCTCGAGCAGCAGGTCCTCGAGATGACCCGGCAGTTCGGCATCGGCGCGCAGTTCGGCGGCAAGTACTTCTGCCACGACGTCCGCGTCATCCGGCTCCCCCGCCACGGCGCGAGCTGCCCGGTCGGTGTCGCCGTGAGCTGCTCCGCCGACCGCCAGGCCAAAGCCAAGATCACCGCGGACGGCGTCTTCATCGAGCAGCTCGAGCACGACCCGGCCCGCTTCCTCCCCGACGTCACCGAGGAGGACCTCTCCGACGACGTCGTGAGCGTCGACCTCAACCGGCCGATGGCGGAGATCCGCGCCCAGCTGTCGCAGCTGCCGGTCAAGACGCGGCTTTCGCTCACCGGGCCGCTGGTCGTCGCCCGCGACATCGCGCACGCCAAGATCGCCGAGCGCCTCGACGCCGGCGAGGAGATGCCGGACTACCTCAAGAACCACCCGGTGTACTACGCCGGCCCGGCGAAGACGCCGGAGGGCTACGCGTCCGGCTCGTTCGGGCCCACCACGGCCGGGCGGATGGACTCCTACGTCGAGCAGTTCCAGGCCGCCGGCGGCTCGCTCGTCATGCTGGCCAAGGGAAACCGCTCGAAGCAGGTGACCTCCGCGTGCCAGTCGCACGGCGGGTTCTACCTCGGCTCGATCGGCGGCCCGGCCGCGCGGCTCGCGCAGGACTGCATCAAGAAGGTCGACGTCCTCGAGTACGCCGAGCTCGGCATGGAAGCCGTCTGGAAGATCGAGGTCGAGGACTTCCCGGCGTTCATCGTCATCGACGACAAGGGCAACGACTTCTTCGCCAGCACCGGCGACCCGGTGCTGCAGATCAGCTTCCGTTAGCGCACGGGGAAAGGGGACACCGGCCCGCCGCCGGTGCCCCCTTTCCTTCCCTGCTCCCTCAGCCGACGCGCTCGATCCGCGCCCGCCGGATGAGGAACTTTCCGGGCTCCCGAACCTGTTCGAAGGCCGCGTTGTTGAGCAGCGCGCAGCTGCCCGACACCGAGGTCACCTCGACCGTCGTGGACTTCGAGTTGTCCAGGTTCGTCACCTTCAGCTTCGTCCCCGCCGGGAACTGGTTGCTCGACGCGGCCGGCGCACCGCCCTCGCCCGAGAGCGTCACGGTGGAGCCGGCGCACACGACGTCGCCCGTCGCACCCTGGTCGCCGGTGTTCGCCCCGGCCTGGTTCTGGTTCTGCTGTGCGGGCGCCTGCTGCGCCGGGGCCTGCGCAGCAGGTGCTTGCTGGGCCGGCGTTGCCTGGCCGTTGTTCGCGACGACGTTCGCCGTGCAGCCCGCGACCTGCCGCCGCTGCTGGATCAGGTCGACGACCGCCTGCCGGTTGGCGATCCGCGCGGCCGACTGCGCGTCCGGGTTCGCCTGCTGGCCCGCGATGAAGTTCAGGTTGTTCTGCAGGGCGGTGTCGAGCCCTCCGCAGTTCTCCTTCGGCGCTTCGGCCGCGTTGCCCGCGGGACTGCTCAACGCGATGGCGGTCGCGGTGATGCCGGAAACACCCAGCAACGCGGCCAGACCGACGGTCGCCTGCTTGCGGTGCCGACCACTGCTCAACCGGGGCATGTGCCCCTCCTCTCTGATCACCACCTCACTCATGGATACGGCTCGGTAACAGCGGCGGTTCACCGGGATCCGGACGAATTTTCGACGGCTTCGACGGCTTCGACGGCGCAGGAAACGCACTGGTCCGGACCATTCACCACGCGACCGGCCCTCAGCAGGGGATTGCGCGGGGATCAGGTCACCGGGGCGTCGTCGTGGTCCGGACCACTCACCCGGGCCGCGGTCGCCCGGGCCCAGCGGCCCGTCGTCACCAGACCGAGCGCGAACACCAGCACCCCGCAGCCCGCGACGATCGCCCACGCCGCCCGGCCCGTTCCCGGCGGTGTCCCCCCGCTCCCCGCCACGACCGCGCCGACCACCGCCACGCCCAGCGACGTCCCCACCTGGCGGCTCGTCGACGCCACCGCCGCCGCCAGACCGGCCTGCTCGCGCGGCATCCCGGACACCGCCGCGTTCGTGATCGGCGCGTTGAGCAGGCCGTACCCGATGCCGAAGCACACGTACCCCACGACCAGCAGCGAGATCGGCGTCTCCGGGCCGATCCCCGCCAGCACGACGCCGGACGCGGCGATCCCCGCCCCGGCCACCAGCAAGGGCAGCCGCGGGCCGCGTTTCCCGGTCAGCCGGCCCGACAGCGGTGCGCCCACCGCGGTCAGCACCGCCATCGGCAGGGTCAGCAACCCCGCGTGCAGCACCGAAAAGCCGCGCGTCTCCTGGAGGTAGAGGGTGGTGAGGAACAGGAAGCCCGACAGTGCCGCGAACCCGGCGACCGCGGTGAGCGTCGCGCCCGAGAACGGCACGCTGCGGAAGAACCTGAGCTCCAGCAACGGATCCCGGCGCCGTCGCTCGTACGGCAGCAGCACCGCCAGCGCGGCCGCGGCGATCGCGAAGCAGCCCACCACCACCGTCGTGCCCGAGCCGCGGCCTTCGATGATCCCGTACGTCAGCGCGGCCAGCAGGACGATCACCAGCAGCTGGCCCACCGGGTCGAGGCGGCGCGGGCGCGGGGCGCGGGACTCCGGGACGAACAGCGCCGTCAGCACGATCGCCGCGACGCCGACCGGGACGTTGATCCAGAAGATCGAGCGCCACCCGGCCCAGGCGACGAGCACGCCGCCGAGCACCGGCCCCACCGCCAGGCTCAGCCCGTTCACCCCGGCCCAGACGCCGATCGCGCGGGCGCGGTCACGGGGGTCGGTGAAGACGTTGGCGACGATGGACAGCGCGACCGGGTTGAGCATCGACCCGCCGATCGCCTGCAGCGCGCGGAAGGCGACCAGCAGCCCGATGTTCGGCGCGAGCCCGCACAGCAGCGAGCCGAGGCTGAACAGCGCGAGGCCGGTCTGGAACGTCCGGCGCCGGCCGACCCGGTCCGCGGTCGAGCCGGACAGCATGAGCAGGCTCGCCAGCACGAGCGTGTACGCGTCGATCGTCCACTGCAGACCCGAGACCGACGCGCCCAGTTCGTGGCGGATCGACGGCAGCGCGAGGTTCACGATCGTGTTGTCGAGCCCGACCATGAACAGGCTCAGGCAGCAGGTGGCCAGGACCACCCGCCGCCGCACCGGCTGCGGCACCGCACTCCCAAACTAGTTGCACGGACAATATTAAGCACTGTACAACTAATTGGGTGCGGCCTCCGTCAGGCCGCGAACAGCTCCCCGAGCCGCGCCAGGGTCTTCTCGATGCTGTCGGCGTTCTTGCGCGGGAACGGGCTGAGGCTGATGGCCAGCGGGAACTTCGCCGTCGACCAGTCGAACGTCTCGGTGACCTCGGTGCGGCCGCCGTCGAGGGGCTCGAGGCGCCAGCGCCAGCGGTGGCCGTTGAAGTGGCGCCAGGCGATCAGCCTGCCCTCTTCGAACTCGACCACGGTGTTGAGGATCTTGTACGACGCGCCCATCTTCATGTCCATGCCGAACCGGGCCCCGAGCGTGAGCCGGTCCGGGCCGCCGGACTGGGCGGCCCGGACCGTCCCGGATCCGTCGATGAGCGGGTGCTGGGCCGGATCGGCCAGGAGCCCGAAGATCTTCTCCGGGGTCGTGGCGACGATCGCGGTGCGTGAGACCTGGCGGCTTCCCATCACCCGAGCCTAGGCCAGGGTGATCACTTCGGCGGCGTGGTCTTCAGCACGACCGTGCGCTGGTCGAGCGGCGCGGCCAGCGCGACCGAGATCACCGGGTGGCGGATGTCCATGGTGCACATCTGGCCGGTCTGGGCCTTGGTCTCGCTCAGGTTGACGACGACGTGGTCGCCCGCCTGCTCGGTCGCCTCCCCGAGCGCGTGACCGCAGCCGCCTTCCTGGGCGCGGATGTTGAGGATGGTGCCGCCGTTGGCCGTCCACACCTCGTGCGGGTAGTTGGCGGGCAGCGCCGCGGCGTCGACCTTGTCCGGCGGCACCGGAGTACTGCCTTCGGGCACGGTCAGCCGGGGTTTGCCCGGCGGGTTGGCCGACGGGTCGACCGACGGCGGAGCCGGCAGCACCGACTCGCTCGGCGACGTCGACACGCTGCCGGTGGGGGCCGCGGAGGTCCCCCCGGCGGGCTGGCTGATGGGCACGTTCTGGCCGGCGCAGGCTGTCGCCATCAGCAGGATCGCGCCTGTCCCGGCCACCTTCGCTAAGTACCTCATGCCCCGAAGACGGAACGGGGCCGGTGGGGGGTTGCACGGAAGATCGACCCGGTCGCGGATCCGGTTCCCGGAAAGTGCCCCGGACGTGGTCTGGGAGGGCGACCCCGGGCATCCCGGGGCGGCCCTCCCAGCGTCTGCGAAAGCCGTCAGCCCTGGCGGAGCACCACGGTGCGCGTCCCCAGCGGCTCGGCGAGGGTCAGCGGGATGCTGACCTCCTTGATGTAGTCCGGGCACATCTGGCCCTTCTTCGCCGCGATCACGGAGATCAGCACGACCACCTGCTGCGGCGTCTGGTCACCCACGTGCGCGGCGACGCGGCGGCACCCGCCCTCCTCCGCCTGGAGGATCACCGTCTTGCCGTCGAGGCTGCGGGTGAGACTCCGGGGGTAGCCCTCGGGCAGCCCGCGCGCATCGATCTGGGACTCCGCGATCACGTCGTCACCCGGGGCGATGCCCTGCGTCGGCCGCCCGACGGTCTGCGACGGCGGTGGCGCGACCGTCGGTGAACCCGGCACCGAGGACGAAGCCGACGTCGTGGGCGTCTCCGGTCCGGTGCTGCTCCCGGCGGGCGCAGCCGTGTTGGCCGCCCCGCACGCCGTCAGCGTGAGGAGCAGCAGACCCGTACCCAGCAGTGTGCGCATACCTGCAGGACGGAGCGGACGCCGGAACGGTTGCATCGGCGATGGGCGGCCCGGACGAGTTGCCGGCCCGTCCTCTTCACAGCCGGCCGACGGCCACGAACACGCACACCGCGAGGATCAGCCCGTTGACCCCGACGTTCCGCCATTCCGCCGGCTTCCGCCGCACGACCGCCAGCCGGCCGTGCATCGCCATCGCGCCCACCATCACCACCGCCAGGCCCACCGCCGCCCAGCCGGTGAGCACCGGCGCGACCCCCAGCAGCACCGGCAGGATCAGCCCCACCACGGCGAAGAGCTCGCAGATCGCGGTGAACCGCACCACCGGCAGCGGGTACGCCGCCGCCCCCGTCTGGCCGGTTTCGAGCATCCGCTGCCGCGACATCGTCGACTTCAGCGCGCCCGACAGCGCGAAGATCGCGGCCAGCAGGACCTGACCGACCCACAAAGCGATGTTCATGACGTCCTCCCGTTCCGTTGGTGCGGGAGGAACGAGGACGCCGCGGAGAACGTGACAGTCAGGCGCGGCCGAGGCGGGTCATGAAGCTCAGGCGGTCACCGCGGTACAGCGAGCGCACCCGCTCGAACGGGCAGCCGTCCGGGCCCCACGAGATGCGGTGCACGAGCAGCATCGGCAGCGCCGGGTTGGTGCCGACGAGCAGGGCTTCGCGCGGGGTCGCCAGCACCGTCTCGACGCGCTCTTCGGCGCCGTCGAACACCACGCCGAGCCGCTCGCTCAGGCACGCGTACAGCGACTCCTCGGGGTCGAACACCTCGAGCAGCGTCGGGAACCGCTCGGCCAGGAGATATGTCGACTCCAGGCCGACGCGCTCCTCGTCCGCCAGCAGCACCCGCTCGATGTGGATCACCTCGGCGTCCGAGGTGACCTGCAGGTCGGCGGCCAGCGCGCTGCCGGCCAGGCGCCGCTCCAGCGTGATCACGCTGCGGCCCGGCCGGATGCCCTGCCGCCGCAGTCCTTCGGTGTAGCTCACCAGGGCCAGCGGCTGCACCAGCTTCGGGCCGGCGACGAACGTGCCGCTCCCCTGCCGCCGGCTCAGCTTGCCCTCGAGCACCAGCTCGCCGACCGCCTGCCGTACGGTCGCCCTCGACACTTCGAAACGCTCGCACAGTTCCCGTTCCGTGGGCAGCACCGATCCTTCACCGAGTTCCGCGATCACCGCCAGCAGTTCGACCTTGACCGCGTAGTAGCGCGGGACACGGCCGTGCTCGGGAATCCCGTCGAGGACGGGGCCGTCGGCGGAGAGGCGGTAATGGCGCGAAGGGGCGGGCACGGAATCGACCCTATTCGTTTCCCGGTGCGCCGTGGTTCGCTGTGGCGCGTAACACGGCCGTCACACGGAGGATCACCCGGATGCGTTCGACACCGCTTGCCCGGCGTCTCGGCCTCGCCGACGCCGTTTTCCTGGGCCTGGGCTCGATGATCGGCGCCGGCGTGTTCGCCGCGTTCGCCCCGGCGGCGCGCGCCGCGGGAGCCGGCTTGCTCATCGCGTTGGTCCTCGCGGCCGTGGTCGCCTACTGCAATGCGATGTCTTCGGCGCGGCTCGCGGCGATTTATCCCCAATCCGGCGGCACCTACGTTTACGGCCGGGAAAGGCTCGGTGAATTCTGGGGTTACCTGGCCGGCTGGGGATTCGTCACGGGGAAGACGGCCAGCTGCGCCGCGATGACGCTGACCGTCGTCGCCTATGCCGCGCCCGGCCTCGGGCAGCCGTGGCGGAGCGTGTTCGCCGTCGCGGTCGTCGCCGCGCTCACCGCGGTCAACTACTTCGGCGTGCACCGGTCCGCGCTCGCGACCCGGGTGATCGTGTCGTGCACCCTGCTCGTGCTCACCGCCGCCGCGGTCGCGATGGCCACCAGGCCGGCCGCCGGCGGGCCGCTCGTCGCCTGGCCCGGCGCGGACGGCGTCCTCGAGGCGGCCGGGCTGCTCTTCTTCGCCTTCGCCGGGTACGCGCGGCTCGCGACGCTCGGCGAGGAGGTCCGCGACCCCGCCCGGACCATCCCCCGCGCCATCCCGCTGGCCCTCGGCCTCACCCTCGTCGTCTACGCCGCGCTGGCGGTGCTGCTGCTGGTCCGGCTCGGGCCGGCCGCGCTCGCCGCGAGCCCCGACCCGATCGCCGCCGCCGTCCCGGGGTGGCTCGCCCCGGCCGTGCGGGTGGGCGCGGCGCTGGCGGCGCTCGGCTCGCTGCTCGCGCTCATCCTCGGCGTCTCGCGCACGACGCTGGCGATGAGCCGCGACGGCCACCTCCCCCGCTTCTTCGCCGCCGTGCACCCGCGCCACGACGTGCCGCACCGCGCCGAACTCGGCGTCGGCCTCGTGGTCGCCGTGCTCGCCGCGTCGATCGACCTGCGCGACGCGATCGGCTTCTCGTCCTTCGCGGTGCTGACGTACTACGCGGTCGCCAACGCGGCGGCGCTGACGCTGCGCGGCGCGTCCCGGATCGTGGCGGTCCTCGGGCTGGCCGGGTGCGTGGTGCTGGCCTTCAGCCTGCCGCTGCCTTCGGTGCTGGCCGGCTGCGGCGCGTTGGCGCTGGGCGCCGCAGCCTACGGCGTCCGCCGGATCCGCCGGTGAGAAATCACCCAACCGCCCGAAACATCCGAAGAAAGTTGGTTGTCCGGGTATGTGAGCACCTGGTGTAGTCATGGGGCCGCTGACGGCAACGGCTTCCACTGTGGACACTGGAAGGACTGATCCCCTTGGCTCCCAAGCGCTGGTTCACCCTGCTCAGAAACGTCACCACCGCGGTGGCCGCGGTCGCCGCGGCCGCGTCGTTCGCCACCCCCGCGATCGCGGCCCAGCCACCGTCCACCGACGTCGTCGGCGGGACCCGGGCCGCCCAGGGCGAGTTCCCGTTCATGGTCCGGCTGTCGATGGGCTGCGGCGGCTCGCTCTACACGAACCAGATCGTCCTGACCGCCGCCCACTGCGTCAGCCGGACCGGGGCCAACACCTCGATCACGGCGACCGTCGGCGTGGTCGACCTGCAGAGCACCAGCGCCAAGAAGATCAAGTCCACCTACGTCTACCAGTCCCCCACCTACGGCACCTCGACCGGCGGCGACTGGGCGCTGATCAAGCTCGCGAGCCCGGTCACCGGTCTCTCGACGCTGCCGATCGCGACGACGTCGACCTACAACACCGGCACGTTCACCGTGGCCGGCTGGGGCGCGGCGACCGAGGGCGGCGCCCAGCAGCGGTACCTGCTCAAGGCGACCGTCCCGTTCGTCGACGACGCCACCTGCACCGCCCAGGGCGGCAGCTACCCCGACCTCATCCCGAGCGCCGAGATCTGCGCGGGCAACCTGACCGCCGGCGGCGTCGACACCTGCCAGGGCGACTCCGGCGGCCCGATGTTCCGCCGGGACAACACCAACGCGTGGATCCAGGTCGGCATCGTCTCCTGGGGTGACGGCTGCGCCCGGCCGCACGCCCCCGGCGTCTACACCGAGGTGAGCACGTTCGCGTCGAAGATCGCCGCGGCCGCCTCCTCGCTCTAGCTTCAAGCCGTGAATGGCACATTGAGGGACTTAGAGTCCCTCAATGTGCCATTCACGGCTTTTCAGCGGGTTTTGTCCAAACGGGACAGTGCTTCTTCGTAGCCGGAGACGAGGTCGGCGACGACCTCGGCGACCGGGCGGACCGCGTTCATCCGACCGACGATCTGCCCGACCGGCATCGACACCACGCTCGGGTCGTTCGCCGCGTGGATCCGGTTGTGGGCGTGGGAAACCAGCAGGTTCTGCAGCGGCATCGGCAACGGCTCGGGCGCGTCCGCCGCGGCCCACGCCTCGGTCCAGCGGGTCTTCAGCAGCCGCGCGGGCTTGCCGGTGTAGATCCGCGTCCGGACGGTGTCCGACGACGTCGCGCCGACCAGCGCCTGCTGCATCGCCACGGACTCGCCCATGGTCTGCAGGTACTCCTCGGTGGCGAGCCACATCGAACCCATCCAGACGCCGGACGCGCCGAGCGCGAGCGCCGCGGCCACCTGCCGGCCGGAGCCGATCCCGCCCGCGGCGAGCACCGGCACGTCGACGGCGTCGACGATCTCCGGCACCAGCACCATGGACGCGATTTCGCCGGTGTGCCCGCCGGCTTCGTAGCCCTGCGCGACCACGAAGTCGACCCCGTTCTCGACGTGCCGGACCGCGTGCTCGGCCTTCCCGGCGAGCGCCGCCACCGGCACACCGCGATCGTGGCACTGGCCGATGACGTCCGCCGGCGGCGAGCCGAGCGCGTTCGCGATCAGCTTGATCGGGTGGTTCAGCGCGACCTCGACGTGCGACCGGGCGACCGAGTGCAGCCAGCCGAGCACACCCGCGCGCTCGTCGGTGTCGTCCGGCAGCGGCGGCACCGAAAGCTCCTTCAGCACCCGGTCGACGAACGCGCGGTGGCCCTCCGGGATGTGCTTCGCCAGGTCGACCTGGGTGCCCTCGGCGGGGATCTTCGCCGGCATCACGATGTCGACGCCGTAGGGCCTGCCGCCGGTGTTCTCGTCCATCCAGGTGAGCACCCGGTCGAGCTCGGCGGCGTCGTTGAACCGGACGCAGCCGAGCACGCCGAGCCCGCCGGCGCGGCTGAGCGCCGCGGCGACGTGCTCCGAGGGCGTGAACCCGATGATCGGCAGGTCGATGCCGAGCCGGTCGCACAGGGATGTCCGCACTGGTGGTGTCCTCCTAGACGGGCTGGGCCGTGGCCGGTTCGTGCTCGGCGGCGTAGCGCTGGGCCCACGGGTAGTCCGGCTTGCCGCTGGGCGAACGGCCGATCTCGTCGGCCAGCCAGACGGTGCGCGGCACCTTGTACCCGGCGATCTCGCCCCGGACGTGCTGCTCGATTCCCGCGAGGTCGGCCTCGGCGCCCTCGCGGAGCTGGATGACGGCGGCGACGCGCTGGCCGGTCCGCTCGTCCGGGATCCCGATGACGAGTGCGTCGAAGACGTCCGGGTGCGATTTGAGCGCGCCCTCGACCTCTTCCGGGTAGACCTTCTCGCCACCGGTGTTGACGCACTGGGAGCCCCGGCCGAGCAGGGTGACCGTGCCGTCCTCTTCGTAGCGGGCGTAGTCGCCCGGGACGACGTACCGGACGCCGTCGACCTCGACGAAGATCTTCTTGCTCTTCTCGGGATCGCCGTAGTAGCCGAGCGGGACGTGCCCGCGGCGGCCGATCAGCCCGACCGCGCCGGGCTTCTTCTCGACGAGGTTGCCGTCGTCGTCGAGCAGGATGGCGTCCTTGCCGAAGCTGACCCGCGGGCCGGCGCTGTGGTCGGAGCCCTTGGCCACCATGCCGATCCCGGTGAAGCCGCTTTCCGACGAGCCGATCGCGTCGGTGATCACGGCGTTCGGCACGAGCTCGACGAACTCCTGCTTCACCGACTGCGAGAACAGCGCGGCGTGGCTCGAGACGGCGACGACCGACGAAGCGTCGTAGTCGCCCTCGCGGAAGGCCTCGATGAGCGGGCGGGCCATCGCGTCGCCGACGATCGTGAGGACCTGGACCTTATGTTCCTGGACGGCCTTCCAGATCTCGTGGGCGTCGAAGCGGGGCACGAACACCACCGGGCTGCCGGTGAACAGGGCGCCGAACGCCGCCCACTGCGCGGCGCCGTGGATCAGCGGCGCGGCGGGCAGCCGCGTCAGGCTGCCGGCCTTGCCCTGCTCGGCGAGCGTCCACTCGTCGGGGACGTACTCGCCGGTGACGAAGTTGATCCCGCCGCCGAGCGCGCGCCAGATGTCCTCGTGGCGCCAGAGCACGCCCTTCGGGTAGCCGGTGGTGCCGCCGGTGTAGAGGATGTAGAGGTCGTCGTTGCTGCGCTCTTCGAAGTCGCGCTCGGGCGACTGCGCCTCGATCGCGGCTTCGTAGTCGACGCCGCCGTAGCTCGCATAGTCGCCGTCGCTTCCGTCGTCGATCACGACAACGTGTTTCAGTTTCGGCGTCTCGGGGAGGACGGCCCTGACCTTGTCGGAGTAGCCGCGTTCGTGCACGAGCGCGACGAGGTCGGCGTCGCCGAAGAGGTAGGCCAGCTCGCCGTGCACGTAGCGGTAGTTGACGTTGACGGCGATCGCGCGCAGCTTGTACGCGGCGATCATCGCCTCGAGGGCCTCGATCGAGTTGCGGGAATAGACCCCGATGTGGGACCCGCGTCCCACGCCGTGCGCGGCGAGGTGGTGGGCGAGCCGGTTGGCCCGCGCCTCCAGTTCGGCGAAGGTGACCCGCCGGTCGCCGCACACGACCGCGACGCGCTCCGGCACGGCGTCGACGGCGTGCTCCAGAAGATCCGCGATGTTGAGTGCCACGCCCTCAAAGTAGAACATGTTATCGTTCTGGGCAATGGCACTGCTCCTTCAGGAGGTTTCCGTGGGTGAACCGCACGCGCTGGTTTCACAGGAGGGCCAGACCCTCGTCGTCACGATGAACCGGCCCGAGGCGCGCAATGCGATCACCGGCGAGATGATGTCGATCATGGTCGAGGCGTGGGACCGGGTCGACTCGGACGACTCGATCCGCAGCTGCGTCCTGACCGGCGCGGGCGGCGCGTTCTGCGCGGGCGCGGACCTGAAGTCGATGTCCCGGAACTCGCCGTCGAAGGCCTTCGACGCCGGCAAGTTCGACCCCGCGCACATCCCGGGACTCCTGAAGGGCCGCCGCCTGACGAAGCCGCTGATCGCGGCGGTCGAGGGCCCGGCGATCGCGGGCGGGACGGAGATCCTCCAGGGGACGGACATCCGGGTGGCGGGCACTTCGGCCCGGTTCGGGGTGTCCGAGGCCCGGTGGGGCCTGTTCCCGATGGGCGGCTCGGCGGTGCGGCTGCCGCGCCAGATCCCGTACACGGTGGCGGCGGACATCCTGCTGACCGGCCGCCACCTGTCGGCCGACGAGGCACTGGCCATCGGCCTGATCGGGCACGTGGTCCCGGACGGCCAGGCCCTCTCGAAGGCACTGGAACTGGCCGCACTGGTCAACGCGAACGGGCCGGTCGCGGTCCGGGCGATCCTGCGGACGATCCGCGACACCGAGGGGCTGCACGAAGAAGAGGCCTTCAAGCTCGACTCGCAGTACGGGATCGAGGTCTTCGCTTCGGAGGACGCCAAGGAGGGGCCGCGGGCGTTCTCGGAGAAGCGAAAGCCCGAGTTCCGCGGCCACTGACTTAGAACGCGTTCCACATCTACCCGAAGCTGCCGTGGAGGAATCTTGCCGGTAGAACAAGAACATGTTTCACTCAAGGATGTGACCGAGACACCCCTGGCGGCCCCCCTCAACGTCGGCTTCGACTACACGCGCTCCACCGGGCCCGTCCTCGGCCGGTTCGTGAACGCGCTCCGGGAACGCCGCATCGAAGGCATCCGGGGCAGTGACGGCCGCGTGCACGTTCCGCCGGTCGAGCACGACCCCGGCACCGCCGAACAGCTCAGCGAGTTCGTCCCGGTGGCCGAAGAGGGCACCGTCGTCTCGTGGTCGTGGTGCCCCGAGCCGCTCGACGGGCAGCCGCTGAGCCGGCCCTTCGCCTGGGCGCTGGTCCGGCTCGACGGCGCCGACACCGCGATGCTGCACGCGGTGGACGCCGGCGCGCCCGAGAACATCCACAGTGGACAGCGCGTGCGGGTCAAGTGGGCCGACGACACCGTCGGGCACATCCGGGACATCGCCTACTTCCTGCCCGTCGACGCCGAGGACACCACGCCGACCGAGTCCGCTCCCCCGGTCGCCGAGCGCGAGGAAGGCGCTCCGGTCAGCGTGATCATCACGCCGGTGCACCTGCGCTACCAGCACTCGGCTTCCCCCGAGGAGAGCCGGTACCTGCGCGGGCTCGCCGAGGGCAAGCTGATCGGCCAGCGCTGCCCCGCCTGCGAGAAGGTCTACATCCCGCCGCGCGGTGCCTGCCCGACCGACGGCGTCCCGACCACCGACGAGGTCGAACTGCCCGACACCGGCATCGTGACGACGTTCTGCATCGTCAACGTCCCCTTCCTCGGCCAGCGCATCAAGCCGCCGTACGTCGCCGCGTACATCCTGCTCGACGGCGCCGACATCGCCTTCCTCCACCTCGTCCTCGGCTGCGACGCCCAGGACGTCAAGATGGGCATGCGCGTGCGCGCCGCGTGGAAACCGCGCGAGGAGTGGTGGACGTCGCTGGAGAACATCAGCCACTTCGAGCCGACCGGCGAGCCGGACGCGGCCTACGAAACCTTCGCCCACCACCTGTGAGGTCCTGATGCCAGACGTCGCGATCGCGGGCTTCGCGAAGGCCCCCAACGTCCGGGAGACCGCGGGCACCACCAACGGCGTGGAAATGCTCGTCCCGATCTTCGCCGAGGTCTTCGAGAAGACCGGCCTGTCCAAGCAGGACATCGGTTTCTGGTGCTCCGGCTCGTCGGACTACCTGGCCGGGCGCGCCTTCTCCTTCATCGCCGCCGTCGACGCGATCGGCGCGTTCCCGCCCATCCACGAGTCGCACGTCGAGATGGACGCCGCGTGGGCGCTCTACGAGGCGTGGCTGAAGATCAAGATGGGCGAGGTCGAGACCGCGCTCGTCTACGGCTTCGGCAAGTCCAGCGCCGGGCAGCTGCGCCGGGTGCTCGCCCTGCAGCTCGACCCGTACGTCGTCACCCCGCTCTGGCCGGACTCGGTCTCGATCGCCGGGATCCAGGCGCGCATGGGCCTCGAAGCCGGGCTCTGGTCCGAAAAGGACCTCGCCGAGGTCGCCGCGCGCGGTACCGACAAGGACGTCAGCGAACTCCTCGACACCCCGTACTTCGCGGATCCGTTGCGCAGGCACGACATAGCGCCGATCACCGACGGCGCCGCTGTCGTCATCCTGTCTACTGTGGACCGTGCGCGCGACATCGTCGACCGGCCCGCCGTGATCACGGGCATCGAGCACCGCGTCGACTCCCCCGTCCTCGGCGCCCGCGACCTGACCCGCAGCCCGTCGACCGAGATCGCCGCGGCGGCCCTCGACCTCGACGGCGCCGACCTCGCCGAGCTGCACGCGCCCTTCACCCACCAGGAACTGATCCTGCGGACGGCGCTGAAGCTCGGCGACGACGTCAAGATCAACCCCTCGGGCGGGGCGCTCGCCGCCAACCCGATGTTCTCCGCCGGCCTCGCCCGCATCGGCGAAGCGGCGGCCCGGATCCACAGCGGCGAATCCCGCAAGGCCGTGGCGCACGCGACGAGCGGCCCGGTCCTGCAACAGAACCTGGTGACCGTGCTGGAGGCCCGATGACCAAGCAGCTCACCGCCGTGCTCGGCACCGGCCAGACGCACCACCGCGCCAAGCGCCAGGACGTCTCGATGCCGGGCCTGCTGCGCGAAGCGATCGACCGCGCGATGATCGACGCCCAGGTCGGGTGGGCCGACATCGACGCCGTCGTGCTCGGCAAGGCGCCGGACCTGTTCGAGGGCGTGATGATGCCCGAGCTCTTCCTCGCCGACTCCCTGGGCGCCACCGGGAAACCGTTGCTGCGCGTGCACACCGCAGGTTCGGTCGGCGGCTCGACGGCGCTGGTCGCGGCCTCGCTCATCCAGTCCGGCGTGCACCGCCGGGTGCTGACCGTGGCGTACGAGAAGCAGTCCGAGTCGAACGCGATGTGGGGCCTGTCGATCCTGCCGCCGTTCCAGATGCCGGTCGGCGCCGGCGCGGGCGGCTACTTCGCCCCGCACGTGCGCTCCTACATCCGCCGCTCGGGCGCGCCTGAGCACGTCGGGGCGATCGTCGCGGCGAAGGACCGGCGCAACGGCGCCTTGAACCCGTACGCGCACTTGCGGCAGTCCGACATCACCGTCGAGTCGGTGCAGGCGTCGCAGATGCTGTGGGACCCGATCCGCTACGACGAGACGTGCCCGTCGTCCGACGGCGCGTGCGCGATGGTGCTCGGCGACGAGGCCGCCGGGGACGCCGTCGAGGGCGGGGCCGCCTGGGTCCACGCGACGGCGATGCGCACCGAGCCGACGACGTTCGCCGGCCGCGACCAGGTCAACCCGCAGGCCGGCCGCGACGCCGCGGCCGCGCTGTGGGCCGAGGCGGGCATCGAGGACCCGATGTCGGAAGTGGACGTCGCCGAGATCTACGTGCCGTTCTCGTGGTTCGAGCCGATGTGGCTGGAGAACCTCGGGTTCGCGCCCGAAGGCGAGGGCTGGAAGGTCACCGAGGCCGGCGAGACCGCGATCGGCGGACGGCTGCCGGTGAACCCGTCCGGCGGCGTGCTCTCGTCCAACCCGATCGGCGCGTCCGGCATGCTTCGCTTCTCCGAAGCCGCGAAGCAGGTCATGGGCCGGGCCGGGGACTACCAGGTGGACGGCGCGCGCATCGCCCTCGGGCACGCCTACGGCGGCGGGTCGCAGTACTTCTCGATGTGGGTCGTCGGCGCCGACAAGCCACGTTGATACGCTCGACCCACCATGCCGAGACTCGCCGACCACGAACAACGCCGCCGCCAGATCGCCGAAGCCGTCTGGCGGATCGCGAGCGCGCGCGGGCTCGAAGACGTGTCCCTGCGCAAGGTCGCGGCCGAGGCCGGGGTGTCGCTGCGGCTGGTCCAGTACTACTTCGGCACGCGGGACGACCTGCTGCTCGGCGCGCTCGAAATCCTCAACGCCGACGCCGGGGAAAGCATCCGCGCGGGCATCGGCCCGGAGGAGGACGCGACCCCGCGCGAGATCCTGCGCGCCATGCTCGTCGGGATGCTGCCGGTCGACGACGAGCGCCGCACGCGCTACCTCGTGCACCTCGCCTACTTCGTCCGGTCCCTTTCGGATCCCGGGCTGGCGTCGGCGTTCAGCGCCGCGCCGCCCGAGCTGGAACGGCTGACCGCGGACCTGCTGGCGTGCGGCCGCGACCGCGGTGAAGTGGCGCCGGACCTCGATCTGCTGCCGGAGGCCGAGCTGCTCCTGTCGAGCGTCGACGGCCTGCAGACCAGCATCATCCTGGGCCAGCGGACCCCCGAGGCGGCGATCGCGCTGATCGACCACCAGCTGGACCGGCTGTTCCCCATTCGGCCGGAAGCAGGCGGACACGGTCGGCCGGCCATCAGCGCAAGCGGCCCGTTTCCGCCGTGACTGCTGCCGGATGGGGAACGAACAGCACAGTTCAGTCTCGCGAACGTCGCCACCTGAGCGCGAGCAGCGTCCCGACCACCCCGGTCACCACCCCGACCGTGGCCGGCACCGCCACCGGCGGCTCCACCACGATCACCGGCTTCAGCACGACGGGCGGCGGCGGCTGGATCGGCTTCGGCGGCGCGTCGGAGCCGGTCGCCGTCCACGCGGTGACGTACACGAGCATCCGCGCGATCAGCGAGATGAAGAAGATCAGGCCGATGACCGAGCCGAACGCGATGCCGGTCGGCGAGTTGCCGATCAGCCGGAGGTAGAAGCCGCCGGCCAGCTTGAGCACCTCGAACCCGACGGCCAGGGCGACCGCGCCGCGCACCGCGCTGCGCACGCCCACCTTCTGCCGCGGCAGCCGCGTGAGCACCCACAGGAACACCAGCCAATCGGCGGCGAGCGCCAGCGGCACGGACGACGCCGACACGAGCCGGTGGCCCCAGCTCGTGTCGTCCAGCCCGGCCAGCCGGAGCAGGTAGTCGCCGAGCGCGGTGCCGGAGATCGTGATCGTGAACGACACCACCAGCGCCGCGCTCAGGCCGAGCAGCGCGAGCAGGTCGACGGCGATGATCCGCGGCAACGACTGGTCCGACCGGTTCTGCCCCCAGAGCGCGGTGAGCGAGTCCCGCAGCGCGTTCATCCAGTTCCAGCCCGAGTAGAGGCCGATGGCCAGACCGAACAGCCCGACGCTGGTCCGCTGCTCGACGAAGCCGGTGAGCAGGTCGGTGGCCTTGTCCCCGAGCCCGCCGGGCAGTGTGGACACGATCGCGTGGACCATCGTGTCGAGCAGGTGCGGCTGGCTGGCCAGCACGAACCCGGCGGCCGACGACGCCACCATCAGCAGCGGCACCAGCGACAGCAGGCTGAAGTAGGTGATCGAGGCGACGTAGTGGTAACCGCCGCATTCGATGTAGCGGTTGGTCGCGCGGGCGATGTGGTCCAGCCAGCGGTACCGGGCGCGGGCCCGGGCCCAGAGGCTCGGGGCCTTGGGGGAACTCTTCACGGTCACTGTCTACCCAGCCGGAGGCTTCCCTGCGCAGGCAACACGCGGTCTTGACACCCGATCACGCTCTCGGCTAGATGTGAGCGAGTTCCCCACTGGCTCACCGGGGATCTGACATCGATGTCACCTGGAGGACAGCTCCATGCGCGCTCGCCTGCTCCTCGCCCCGGTCCTGGCCCTGTCCCTGGTGTCCCCGCCGGTCGCCGCCGCCCACCCGCACCGGTCGAACGTCGACCTGGTCAACCCGCTGATCGGCACCACGGGCACCGACCCCAGCGAGTACGGCGGGATGATCCCGAGCACCGCGCCGCCGTTCGCGATGACGCGGTGGTCGCCGCAGACGCGCGTCAACTACGTCAGCCGGCTCCCCTACCACCACGACGACACCGCCATCACCGGCTTCATCGGCACGCACCAGCCGGCGATCTGGATGGGCGACTACGGCTACGTCTCGGGCATGCCCGGCACCGGCGACGTCCAGGTCGGGCGGTCGATGCCGTTCACGCACGCCGACGAGCACGCGTCGCCGTCGCGCTACTCGGTGAAGATGTCCACGGGTGTCGGCGCCGAGCTGACCGGGACATCGCGCGTCGGCGTCCTGCGGTTCACCTTCCCGGCGGACGCGGCACCGAACTTCGTCCTCACGGCGACGCGCGCGGGCATCACCGGCGGGGTGCACGTCGACCCGGCGCGGCGGGAGATCTCCGGGTACAACCCGGACCGGCAGGACTCGAAGCTCGGGCCGTTCAAGGCGCCGAACTTCAAGGGCTACTTCGTCGCGACCTTCGACACGCCGGTGACGAGCTTCGGGACGTCGACCGGCTCCGCGCTGCACGAGGGCGAGCGTGACCGCACCGACGCCGGGCTCGGCGCGTACGTGCGGTTCCCGTCCGACACCCGGACCGTCCAGGTGCGGATCGCGACGTCGTTCCTCTCGGTCGACCAGGCTCGCGAGAACCTGCGGCGCGAGGCACCCGAGCAGCGCGCGTTCGACCGCGTCGCCGCGCAGACCAAGGCGGCGTGGAGCGAGAAGCTCGACCGCGTCGACGTCGAGGGCGCGACACCCGACCAGCTGGCGACGTTCTACACGAGCATGTTCCACGCCCTGCAGTACCCGTCGGAGATGTCGGAGTACGGCCGCTACTACAGCGCCTACGACGACCGCGTCCACAGTGGAGTGAGCTACACGAGCTACTCCCTGTGGGACACCTTCCGCGCCGAGAACGCCTTCCTGACGCTGTTCGCGCCCGAGCGGATCGACGACATGGTGACGTCGATGCTGCACGACTACCGCGAAGGCGGCTGGCTGCCGATGTGGAAGAACCCGGCCGAGACCAACATCATGGTCGGCACCAACGCCGACTCCGTCATCGCCGAGGACATCGCGAAGGGCTTCACCGGCTTCGACCGCCGGCTCGCCTACGAAGCCGTGTACAAGGACGCGATGACCCCGCCGGACCGGGACACCGAACTGCGCTTCGCCGACCGTGAGGAAGGGACGCCGGTCGAGGCGCGGGCCGGGCTGACGACCTACAAGCAGAACGGCTGGGTCGCCGCCGACCGGACCGCCGAAGCCGCGTCCCGGACCCTGGACTACGCCTACGAGGACTGGGCGGTGGCTCAGGTCGCCGACGCGGTCGGAAAGCCCGCCGACGCGGAGTTCTTCCTGAACCGCAGCAAGAACTACCGGAACCTGTACAACCCGGCGACCGGGTTCATGCAGGCCCGGAACTTCGACGGCGCGTGGACCTCCGGCGGCTGGACCGAGGGCAACGAGTGGGTCTACACCTTCGACGTCATGCACGACGTGCCCGGGCTCATCTCCCTGATGGGCCGGGACGCGTTCGTCGCCCTGCTGGACCGGCACTTCGGCGAAGGCCACAACAACCACACCAACGAGCCCAGCCACCACATCGGCTACCTCTACGACTACGCCGGGCAGCCGTGGAAGACCCAGGCGCAGGTGCGCTCGATCGCCGCGGCGAACTACGCGAACAAACCGGACGGCCTGACCGGCAACGACGACTGCGGCCAGATGTCGTCGTGGTACCTGCTGTCCTCGATCGGGATCTACCCGGTGACACCGGCGTCGGACAGCTACGCCGTGGGCAGCCCGTTCTTCTCGAAGGTGACCCTGCGGCTGCCCGGCGCGCGGCGGCCGCTCGTCGTCTCCTCGCCCGGGAACTCGGCTTCGACCCCGTACGTGTCTTCGCTTTCCTTGAACGGGAAACCGGTCTCGCGTCCGGTGCTGACCCAGCGCGACCTGACCGGCGGTGGCGTCCTGCGGTTCGGGATGAGCGCGACGCCGTCGACGTGGGGCGTCAGCTGAGCACGACCAGCTCCTGCCGGTCGTCCTGGGGCAGCGCGGTGTCCGTCGTCGCGAACACCGTGCTGCCCAGGAAGTCGAGCTCGCAGCCGAGGGTGGCGAGGAACGACGTGTCGGCGGCGTCGCGGCCGGTCGAGATGCGCAGCATGGTCCGGCGCGGCGCCAGGTGGGTGGCGTCGAAGACGTACCAGTGGCCGTCGACCGCGGCCTCGAAGACGGCGTGGAAGTCCATCGGGGACAGTCCGGGCGCGTAGACGCCGACGTACCGCGCAGGGATGTCGAGCGATCGGCACAGCGAGATGCAGACGTGCGCGAAGTCGCGGCAGACGCCTTCCCCGGCGAGGAGCGTGTCGATCGCGTCGTCGGTGGGCCGGCTGGCGCCGACCACGTAGGACAGTCGCTCGTGGACGTGCCGGACGATGGTGTCGACCTTCTTCTTGGCGCTCTTCACGGAGAACAGCTCCGGCGGCACCAGGCCGGCGATCCGGTCGGACGGGCAGTACCGGCTCGGCCGGGTGAACACGGCGGCGTCGGCGCGCGTGACCGGCTCGGGTTCGGGCTCGGTCAGCGCCCGTTCGGCGTGGTAGGTGACGCGGTGCTCGCCGGCGGGCAGTTCGAAGACCTCGGCACGCGTCCCGTGCTCGAACTCGACGAGCTCGCTCTCGCCGTGCCAGGACACCGTGAGTTCCTCGGTGTCCGCGTGCGCCGCGGCGACCGAGATCGCCGCCGGTCCGGGTTCGGTGACACGGACGGAGAACTCGACGTCGACGGTCGCTCGCGGGGCCATCGCCTCATGATGTCATGGTCCGGTGACCACCATCGCGCTCTTCCACTCGGTGCTGGGGCTGCGGCCCGTCGAACTCGGCTTCGCCGCCCGGCTGCGGGAGGCCGGGCACCGCGTCGTCACGCCGGACCTCTACGACGGCCGGACGGCGTCGACGATCGAGGAAAGCTTCGCGCTGAAGGACACCGTCGGCTGGACGGCCGTCGTGCGGCGGGCCCGGGACGCCGTGCGGGACCTGCCCGCGGAGACCGTGCTCATGGGCGTGTCGATGGGGGCGGGCGTCGTCCAGGAGGTGCTGCCCGATCGTCCGCACACCGCCGGGGTCGTCCTGCTGCACGCCGTGGGAGCGCTACCCGCCTCGGTCCGCGCGGGCCTGCCGGCACTGGTGCACGTCGCCGACCCCGACCCGATCGCGCCCCCGGCACGGGTCACGGCGTGGTGCGACGCCGCGGCCCGGGCGGGCGCCGACGCCGAGGTCTTCCGCTACCCCGGCATCGGTCACTTCTCCACCGACCCCGAAAGCCCGGACCACGACGAACCCGCCGCCGGGCTGACCTGGCGGCGGGTCCTCGAGTTCCTCAGGCGTAGCGAACGGGGTAGTGCTTGATGCCGTTCAGCCAGCTGGACCGCAGCCGGACCGGCGGCGCGGCCTCGGTGATGCCCGGCATCACGTCGGCGATGGCGTTGAAGATCAGGTCGATCTCCAGCCGGGCCAGGTTGGCGCCGATGCAGTAGTGCGAACCGGTGCCGCCGAACCCGACGTGCGGGTTGTCCTCCCGCAGGACGTCGAACTTCTCCGGGTCGGCGAAGACCTCGTGGTCGAAGTTGGCGGAGCTGTAGAACATGCCGACCCGGTCGCCCTTGCGGATGTGCGCGCCGCCCAGCTCGGTGTCGCGGGTGGCGGTGCGCTGGAACGCGACCACCGGGGTGGCCCAGCGGACGATCTCGTCCGGCGCGGTCTTCGGCCGCTGCTCCTTGTAGAGCTCCCACTGGTCCGGGTGGTCCAGGAACGCCTTCATGCCGTGGGTGATGGCGTTGCGCGTCGTCTCGTTGCCGGCCACGGCGAGCAGGATGACGAAGAAGCCGAACTCGTCGGAGCCGAGCGCTTCGCCGTCCACGTCGGCCTGGATCAGCTTCGTGACGATGTCGTCCATCGGGCACTTGCGGCGGTCCTCGGCCATGTTCCACGCGTAGCCGATGAGCTGCGCGGACGCCTCCAGCGGCTCGACCTCGTACTCGGGGTCGTCGTAGGCGACCATCTGGTTCGACCAGTCGAAGATCTTGAGCCGATCCTCCTGCGGGATGCCGATCAGCTCGGCGATGGCCTGCAGCGGCAGCTCGCACGCGACGTCGGTGACGAAGTCGCCTGTCCCCTTCTTGCGCGCCTCGTGGACGATCTTTTCGGCGCGCTCGCGCAGCGTGTCCTCGAGCTTGGCGATCGACCGCGGAGTGAACCCCTTCGACACGATCCGCCGCAGCTTCGTGTGCTGCGGGGCGTCCATGTTGAGCAGGACCAGGCGGTTCGCGTTGAGGCGGTCCTCGGTCATGCTCTCGTCGAAGCGGATGATCGCGGTCTTCTCGCTGGACGAGTAGAGCGTGCTGTCGCGCGAGACCTCCTTCACGTCTTCGTGGCGCGAGACGACCCAGTAGCCGTCGTCGCCGAAGCCTGCGGTGTTGGTCTTCTGGGGGTTCCACCACACGGGGGCCGTCCGCCGGAGCTCGGCGAACTCCGCCAGGGGCAGCCGGTGGGCGTAGAGGTCCGGGTCCGTGAAGTCGAAACCGGCGGGGATGAGCGGAGCGGCCACGTTGCCTCCCACGGTTCGCCTTGAAACACGTTCTAACGGCGATTAGAGCATACGGTGTTAACTTGCGGAAGACCGTTCAGTGAAACCCGTTAACTTTACCGATGAGGCCAGGTGAGCGAGCGCTCACTCGCCGAAGATCAAGATTGCGCCAACCCTGGGGGCGCTTGCGCAGAACGATAACTTGTTCTAGTTTTTGGTTCACTGGACAGCATCACCCGACGAAAGGGACGACATGGGCGTGCCGGTCATCGTCGAAGCCGTGCGGACCCCGATCGGCAAGCGGGGCGGCCTGCTGGCCGGCCTGCACGCGGCCGAGCTGCTGGGCGCCGCGCAGCTGGCCCTCCTCGACCGTGCCGGGATCGACCCGGCCCTGGTCGAGCAGCTGATCGGCGGCTGCGTCACGCAGGCCGGCGAGCAGTCCAACAACGTGACGCGCACGGCGTGGCTGCACGCGGGCCTCCCGGAGACCGCGGGCGCGACGACGATCGACGCCCAGTGCGGCTCGGCGCAGCAGGCCACCCACCTGATCGCCGGCCTGATCGCGGCGGACGCCATCGAGGTGGGCGTCGCGTGCGGGGTCGAGGCGATGAGCCGGGTGCCGCTGGGCACGAACCGCGGGTCCGGTTCGCCGCGGCCGGCGTCGTGGTCGATCGACCTGCCCGACCAGTACGGCGCGGCGGAGCGGATCGCGGTCCGGCGCGGGCTGACGCGCGAGGACGTCGACGCGTTCGGCGCCGCGTCCCAGCAGAAGGCGGCGGCCGCGTGGGAGGCCGGGCACTTCGACCGCGAAGTGGTGCCGGTGAAGGCGCCGGTCCTCGACGCTTCGGGCGAGTCCACCGGGGAAACCCGGCTGGTCACCCGCGACCAGGGCCTGCGCGAGACGACGGTCGAAGGTCTGGCCCGGCTGAAGCCGGTGGTCGAGGACGGCATCCACACGGCCGGGACGTCGTCCCAGATTTCCGACGGCGCGGCCGCGCTGCTCCTGATGGACTCCGGCCGGGCGTCGGCGCTCGGGCTGCGTCCCCGGGCGCGGATCGTGGCCCAGGCGCTGGTCGGGGCCGAGCCGTACTACCACCTGGACGGCCCGATCCGCGCGACGGAACGGGTGCTCTCGCGCGCGGGCATGAAGATCGCCGACCCGGACCTGTTCGAGGTCAACGAAGCGTTCGCGTCGGTGGCGCTGTCGTGGCAGCGGACCCTGCGGCCGGACGAGTCCCGCGTCAACGTCAACGGCGGCGCGATCGCGCTCGGCCACCCCGTCGGTAGCACGGGCGCCCGGCTGCTCACGACGGCGCTGCACGAGCTGGAACGCCGTGACGCGTCGACGGCCTTGGTGACGATGTGCGCCGGCGGCGCCCTCGCCACGGCGTCGATCATCGAACGGCTCTAGCCGGCCATCGCGCCGGGGTGACGGGTCATCGCGGCGAAACCGGCGGACAGCGCCTGCGCCGCCGGCTCGGTGGAAAACGACCAATGCACGGCAAAGCCCTGGCTGGTCGAGAGGTCCACCTCGCCGTACCGCAGAACGGGCAACCGGCGGTTGTTCTTGAACCGCCGGTCCGGACCACCCCGCTTGTTCACGTACTGCCAGGTCGTGTCCACCTGGACGGCGTCGGGCGGCACCGGCCCGTCCTCGATGAACCGGGTGCTCCCCGGGACGACGGAAACCGCGCCATAGGCCAGGTCGGCATAGGTGTTCCGGTCCCGCACCAGGATGCGGTCCGGGAGGAAGTAGACCGACCGGCCCGCCGACTGCAGAGACGGAACGGCGATGTTCGACTTGAAATGAGCCGAACCGCCCACCCCTCGACGCAGTGGCTCGCGCCGGACCAGAAAGCCCGCGCCCGCGTTGACCTTGCGCTGGTACGCGGTCTGCACATCGCCGCGAGCGACGGTGCTCCACGCGCTGTGCGCCCGGCAGACCTCGTCGAACGACCCGAGCAAGCGCTCGAACTGCGCCTGCGCGGGACCGTCCACCTCGTAGAAGGCCACCACCGTCCGGCGGACCTTGTCCCGCCAGCCGACCCACACGGTGAGCGGGAGGCCGATCAGGAGGATCCACGGAGTCGCGGCGACGAGCACCAGGCTCGCCACCAGTACCCAGGGCCAGATCCGGTGCGCTCCCGCCGCGGCATTGAGCTGCGTGACGAGCGTGCTGGGTGTCGCAGGCAAAAGCTCTTCCGTGCGTTTGCCGGTCACGTCGGACAGCACGACGTCGCCGGGATCCGGCAGCACGTGCGCGGGTACCGGCACGGATCCGCGAGCAGCCGAACGCCCGGACCTGCGCCCGCCCGCGGTCGCGCGGTACGACACCCCGGCGGCGCCGACCCGCACATAGGTCCCGCGCGGGCCGGTGCCCACCCGCAACCCCGGGATACCGGCCGAAACCCCGATGCCCGACTTCGAAACGCCCACCCGGAGCGGTCCCAGCCGGATGCTGGTGCGCAGGTAGATCGACATGCGTCCCTCGCTTCCCGTCCGACACCACGTCGCACCGGAGGCGCGGTTCGCTACGGAGGACCACCGACCGCAACCGGGCCGAGATCAGCACGTGATGGGCTGGCCCGGCAGGTGGGCGCCCACCTCGGTTTCGCGGGCACGCCCGGCCGTATGCAGCATCGTCGCGGCCGGGCGGACGTCCGGGAAAGCCTTGCGCAGCACCGGCCGGCACGGGTAGAGGTCCGCGCGCTCGCCGTTCCGTCATGCCGGGCACGTTGGCCGAGGCCGGTTGTGCTTCACTTCGGTGCATGATCTCGGAAAGCCGTTGCCCGGTGGAGGACGGTGAGCTCCTCGTCCGCCGCGGCGGCGAGGGTCCGGCGCTGCTGCTGATCGCGGGCGGCACCGGGTCGGGTGACTCGTACCGCGCGCTGGCGAAGCAGCTGTACGCGGACTACACCGTGATCACCTACGACCGGCGTGGTCACTTCGGCAGCACGGACACCACGACGGGCCCGGTCCCGGTGCCCCTCCAGGCCGACGACGCACGCGCGGTGCTCGACCACACCACCGACGGCCCGGCGCTCGTGTTCGGCTCGAGCGCGGGCGCGGTGATCGGCCTCGACCTGGTGGCCCGGTTTTCGGATCGGGTGACGACGCTGGTCGCGCACGAACCCCCGGCGGTGCACCTGATGCCGGACGCGGGCGGCTGGCTCGAAGCGGCCGCGGACCAGGTCCGGCTGGCTCGTTCGGGCGAGCTGATGACGGCGGTGACGCGTTTCGCCGACGCGATCGCGGGTGCGGCCCTGCCCGACCTGCCGAACCTCCGCCTCCCGCACGAGGCCGACTGGATCCGGCTGTTCGACCGCGAACTGACGGAGTTCTACGACTACCTGCCCGACTTGCGCGCCCTGCGCAAGGCGCGCACGGAGATCATCCCGGTGGCCGGCGAAGGCAGCCGCGGCCACTACCACTACCAGCCGGCGAAGATCCTGGCGCTGGAGCTGGGGTTGCCGTTCACGGAGATGCCGGGGGCGCATCTGGCCCCGCAGCGGAACCCGGCGAAGTTCGCGGTGGCGTTGAAGGACCTGCTTTCCGCCGAAGCGGCGTGACGACCGCCTGGGCTCCCGGCGACTTGAGCCCCTTGGACGCGGCCCAGGAGCTGGAGATCGCCGTCGAAGGTGCACGGCGGTGGGTGCCGGTCTGGGTCGTGTGCGCCGGCGGGCAGGTGTACGTGCGGACCTGGTACCGGCGGGACACCGGCTGGTTCGGCACCGCGGTGCGATCAGGCCGGGCCCGCGTCCGCGTGCCGGGTCTGGAGGCCGACGTCACGATCGAGGACATCGGCGCCACCTCGACGCAGGTCACCGCGGACGTCGATGCCGCCTACCGCACCAAGTACGCCGACGGCGGCACCGACGCCATGGTGACGGCCGAGGCCGCGGCGACCACCCTGCGGCTCGACCGCCGCTAGACCACCCGGACCCCGTCCTTCCAGACCTCCCGGACGTTCGAAGCCAACGCCGGGAAGTCGTACGGATCCCCCGACACCACCACGAGATCCGCCCGCAGCCCCGGCTCGATCCGGCCCAGCTCGCCGTCCAGTCCCATCAGCCGGGCCGCCGACGACGTCGTCGCCTCCAGGACGTCCGCCGGGGTCATGCCGCACGCCGCCATCAGGGCCAGCTCCTCCAGGTTCGTCCCGTGCGGCCCGACCCCGCTGTCCGTCCCCATCGCGATCCGGACCCCCGCCGCGTACGCGCGGCGGACCGAGTCGCGGTGGATCTCCACGACCTCTCGGGCCTTCGCCACCACCGCCGCCGGCAGGTCGACGCCCGCGTCGGCCGCGCGGACCACGTTGACCGGGGCGATCAGCGTCGGGACCAGCCACGTCCCGTGGCCCAGCATCAGCTCGATCGCCTCGTCGTCGAGGTGGATGCCGTGCTCGATGGACCGGACGCCCGCCCGGACCGCGTTCTTGATGCCCGCCGAGCCCTGGGCGTGCGCCATCACCGGACGGCCCTGCGCCGCCGCCTCGGCGACCAGGACCTCCAGCTCCTCCGGGGTGTACTGCGAGTGCCGCGGGTCGTCGCGCGGGGAGAGCACGCCGCCGGTCGTGCACACCTTCAGCACGTCCGCGCCCGCGCGCAGCAGCGTCCGGGCGACCCGGCGCATCTCGTCGGGGCCGTCGGCCGTCGCCTCCGGGCGTCCGGGGTGCGGCACCAGCAGCGGCACGCAGATGCTCGACGGGTTCCAGCTGTCGCCGTGGCCGCCGGTCTGGCTGATCAGCCCGATCGAGATCTGCAGCCGCGGCCCCGGGATCAGCCCGTCGTCCACCGCCTGCTTGATGCCGAGGTCCGCGCCCGACGCGTCGCGCACCGTCGTGATGCCCAGCCCGAGCGTCGCCCAGAGGTTCCGCGCCGCTTCGTAGAACTGGTAGGAGAACGGCTTCTGCACCCGCGAGAGCAGCCCGATCTCCGACACCGTGACGTGCACGTGGCAGTCGAAGAGCCCGGGCAGCAGCACCGCGCCGGAACAGTCGACACCCTCGTCGCCGTCGAGGTCCGTGCCGACCTCGACGATCCGGCCGTGCTCGACGACGACGTCCGCCGCCGCCGGCTCCGCGCCGGTGCCGTCGAACACCGAACCGCCCGTGAACACCGTGCGCGTCACGCCGCCTCCTCCTTGGCCGAAGCCGAAACCACGGACCGTTCGACCACGGCGGCCAGGCCGAGGACGACGACGTTCACGCCGAGCCCGACCAGGCCCACGTTGACCGTGCCGGCCAGGTGGGTGTCCACAAAGGTCAGCCAGAGGACCACGAGCTCGCCGGCGATCAGCCCGGCGAACACCGGGCCCTTGCCGACCGGCACCCGCCGCAGGAAGCCCAGCAGGTTGGCCGGGGCCAGCTGGACCGACCCCGAAAAGGTGAGCAACAGCAGGTTGGCCAGCAGGTCCGGCCGGAAGATGCCGAGCACGAGGGCAAGAGTACTCGCGAGCACAACCGTGCCGTGGTTGATCCAGAACTGCCTGCGGCCACTGCGGACGCGGACTATGTTGCGCGCCACCAGCGACGAGATGCCGATCAGGATCCCGGCGGCCGGGACCATCGCGGTGGCCGTCGCGGCGACCACGACGATCCCGGTCACCCAGCCGGGCAACGCGTCCTTCGACAGCGTCAGCAATACGCCGTTCGGGTCACTCCCCTTGGGCACCACGATGATCGCCGCGAACCCGATCACCATCGGCAGCAGCAGGCACAGCTCGTACACCGGCATCCAGGTGTAGTTGCGCCGCAGCACCTTCGGGTCGCGCGCGGACATCAGCGCCGGCCACGAGTGCGGCAGCGTCATCAGCCCGACGCCGATCGCGCTCACCAGCATGCTCGTCACGAACCAGACGTGGTCGTTCGCTCCACTGTGGACGATCAGCTTCTCGGGGTGCAGCTGTTCGATCTTGTGGAACACGCCTCCGATCCCGCCGGCGAAGTGCGTCGGCACGGCGATGATCAGCACCACCAGCGCGACCAGCATGATCCCGTCCTTGAAGTAGGACGTCGCCGCCACGCCGCGCAGTCCGGCCCACAGCACGAACGCGACCACCAGCACGCTGCCGGTGACCATGCTCAGCGTGCCGGACGCGCTGTCGCCGGTGACCAGCCGGACGATCAGGCCCAGCCCGGTGATCTGCAGCTGCAGGTACGGCAGCACGAACACGACGCCGAGCACCGCCGACAGCGTCCCGAGCGCCCGGCTGGAGTAGCGGTCCTCGAGGAAGTCCCCCTGGGTGAGGTAGCCGCGCTCCTTGCCCAGCGTCCACAGGCGTTTCGCGAGGAAGAACAGCACGACGTAGGCGATCGGCACGTACGGCAGCGCGTACATCGCGGCGACACCGCCGGAGAACGCGAGGCCGGCCATGCCGAGGAAGGTGAAGGTGGTGAACACCTCGCCCGCCTGCAGGAACCACATGGTGAGCGCGCCGAAGCGGCGGCCGCCGACGGTCCACTCGGCCAGGTCGGCGACGGGCTTGCGCCGGCCGACGAAGCCGAGGACGCCGATCAGCACGATGCCGGCCAGGGTGAAGGTGAGGATCACTGCTTCTCCTCCCGCCCGCGCATCAGGCGTTCGGACAGCAGCAGCGCCGGGGTGAACATGAGGCACCAGAAGGCGCCCCACACGATCATCCGCGGCAGCCCGAGCCACAGCCCGGTCGTGTTGACGAACGGCAGGAACGGCATCAGGACCAGCGCGAGCACGGGCAGCAGCGGTGGCCAGTGGTAGCTGCGCACGGCGTCACCCGGCCAGCAGCCCGAGGCGGCGGACGGCGAGCTCGGCCAGCAGCGCGGCGCCGTCGCCGAGCACGCTGTCGTCGAAGCGGGCACGCGGCGAATGGTTGTCCGCCGCGGTGTCCGGGTCCGTCGGGCACGCGCCGAGGAACAGGTACGCGCCGGGCACGCGTTCGAGCACGCGGGAGAAGTCTTCCGAGCCGGTGATCGGGTCGGCCATCTCGGTGAACCGCTCTTCCCCGAAGACGTCGCGGATGGTGTCGGCGACGAACGCGTACGCGGCGGCGTCATTGACCGTCGCGGGGTATTCCGGCTCGTACGTGACGTCGATGTCGAGGCCGTGCGCCTGGGCGATGCCGCGGCAGACCTGCACCGCGCGCTCCCCCACCCGCGCCGCGACCTCCGGCGAGAACGACCGGAGCGTCGCCTCGAACACCGCGTCGTCCGGGATGATGTTGCGCCGGGTGCCCGCGTGGAACGAGCCGACGGTGACGACCACCGGGTCGAAGACGTCGAAGGTGCGCGTCACCATCGTCTGCAGGGCGGTCACCATCTCGCAGGCCGCCGGGATCGGGTCGCGGGCGTCGTGCGGCGACGAGCCGTGGCCGCCCTCGCCCCGCACCCGGACCTCGAGGGCGCCCGAGGCCGCCATCAGCGTGCCGGGCCGGGCGACGAACTGGCCCTTCGCGTGGCTGGCGGCCGAAACGTGCAGGCCGTAGGCGGCGTCGACGTGTTTGCCCGACGCCGTCAGCACGCCTTCGTCGATCATGTGACCGGCGCCGTCCCAGCCTTCTTCGCCGGGCTGGAACATGAAAACGACGTCGCCGGGCAGCTCGGCCCTGCGTGCCGCGAGCAGACGGGCCGCGCCGACCAGCCCCGCCGTGTGCAGGTCGTGGCCGCAGGCGTGCATGGCGCCGTCGAGGGTCGAGCTGAACTCCTCGCCGCTGGCTTCGGTCACCGGGAGCGCGTCCATGTCGCCGCGCAGCAGGACGGTCGAAGTACTCCTTCCCGCTGAGACCGCATCAGACGCAGTGCCGCCGGGCTTGCCGCCGCGGAGGACGGCGGTGATCGACGAGAGGTTCTTGCCGAGGCTCACTTCGAGGGGCAGGCCGTCGAGGGCCGCGAGGACACGTTCCTGGGTGCGCGGCAGGTGCAGGCCGATCTCGGGGATGCGGTGCAGGTCGCGGCGGAGGGCGACCAGGTCGTCGAGCAGGGCGGCGGCGTCCGAACGCAGGGTCATCCGCAGATCATGCAAGTGTCGAGCACAATGGCCGGGGAAAAACACCGAAACCACCGCTGCGAGAGCCGATGAGCGAAGAATCCGCCATGTTGACCGAGCAGGACCTCAAACTGGTCGACGCGCTGCAGGCGGCGCCACGGGCGTCCTGGTCGACGCTCGGCCGCGCGCTCGGCCTGGGCGCGGTGACCGCCGCGCGGCACTGGGACACGCTGGTCGAGCGCGGGGACGCGTGGCTCACCGCGTACGCCGGCGGGGAGCTGACCGCGCCGCTGGCCCTCGCCTTCGTCGAGATCGACTGCGAGCCCGGCGCCGCGCTGCGGGTCGCCGCGGCGCTGGCGGCGGACGTCCACGTGGTCACCGTCGAGTACGTCGCCGGGCCGTGCGACCTGCTCGCGCACGTCGTCGCGCCGACGGTGCGGGAGCTGGGCGCGCACGTGCTGGACCGGGTGTCGGCGGTGCCCGGGGTGACGCGGGCGCGCACGGTGCTGTCGCCGCGGATGTTCACCGAGGGCAGCCGGTGGCGGGTGCGGGCGATTTCGCCGGGGCAGCGCGAGGCCCTCTCCCCGAAGCCGGCGAAGAACCGCGCGCCTCTGCGGTTCGACGACGCGGACCGGGCGCTGATCCTGGCCCTCGGCGTGGACGCCCGGGCGTCGGCGGCGGCGTTGGCGATCGAGCTCGGCATCGGCGCGACCACGGTGCGGCGCCGGCTGGACACCCTGCTCGGCCGGGGTGCGATCCGCGTCCGGTGCGAGATCGCGCGGTCGGTGTCGCCCGCGCCGGTGACGGTGACGCTGTGGCTGCGGGTGCCGCCGGACAAGCTGGAGACGACCGCGCGCTCGCTGGCGATGCTGCCGGAGGTGCGCATGTGTGCGGCGCTGACCGGGGCGGCGAACCTGATGCTGGTGGTGTGGCTGCCTTCGCAGCACGAGACCGTGGCGCTGGAAGCCGTGCTGGCCGCGAAGCTGCCGTGGCTGGAGGTCGTCGGCCGGGCGGTGACGCTGCGGAACGTCAAGCTGATGGGCCGGCTGCTCGACGCGGCCGGGCGCGGGATCGGCCGGGTGCCGCTGGACTTCTGGGCCGCGGTCCCCGTGCCGGAGCACGGGGACCGCGGCGTGAGCCGGTCCGGGGGATGAGGGGGGTGAGGTGGAGGGAAGCATCCACCGGACCGGGGCCTTCGGGGTGGAGAGCGGGGAAACCGGCCCGGTGACCGAGGGGCGGGCGCCGGGCCGGAGAGTCTGGGGCCTCGTGTGATCGGAGTCGTGACTCGCGTGACCGGAGGCGGATCTCGCGTGATCGAGGGCGGAACTCACGTACCTGGACGGTCGGTTCGCGTGATCGGGGACGTGGTTCGCGTGCCGGGAAGCGGATCTCGCGTGATCCGGGGCGGATTTCGTGTGTCCGGAGGGTCGGCTCGCGTGATCGGGAGGTCGACACGGGGGGAGGAGTTCCGGCTCGGTGGACTCGGGGGGTGAGGTGGAGGGAAGAACGTCCACCGGCCGGAACTCGCGGGGCGGGAAGGGGGTCCCGCCTGTTTCCTCCTTCGCTGACCCGGCGGTGCCGGATCGGTGTGGGGTGAGGAATCCCGGCCCGGGGGGACTTTGGGGGGTGAGGTGGAGGGAAGCGTCCACCCGGGCCGGGGCTCGGGGCGCGGGACGGGGGTCCCGCGGTTCTTCGGGTGGTGCAACCGCCCCGGCGGACTGGGGGGTGAGGTGGAGGGAAGTGTCCGCCGGGCCGGGGTTCGTGGGGCGGGTCAGTACCCGCCGGTCGAAGCTGTCTTGACCGAGGTGTCCGGCCGGCGCGCCGGGTCGACCTTGCAGCCGTTGGGTTCCACGGCGTACCAGGTGTTCCCCACGCCGTGGCCGGCCGCCTCGCCGGGCCCGCCGTCCTTGGCGTAGGTGTAGACGGGCCAGCCGCCGACGGTCACCTGCCTGCTGCCGTCGGCCCGGGTGATCTGCCCGACCAGGCCGGTGTCGATGTCTTCGGCGACGGTGATCCGGCTGTCGGCGAGCAGCGGTGGCCACGTCCGCGCGCAGGCACCGTCGCAGGTGGACTCGCCGGAGCCCCTGCTGTCCTTGGTGAACAGGTAGAGCGTGCGGCCGGCCTGGTCCGTCAGGACCGGGCCGAGGCCGCCGATGTCGGCGGTGCCGAGGGTGGTCGGCGCGGCGGGCCGGCTCGCGGCGCTCGCCTCGGCCTTCTCCCCCGTCGGCGTGATCGCCGCCCAGTCCGCGCTGACGTTCTGGCCGAGCGCGACACCGGAGCCCGTGTCCTTGGCGTAGCGGTAGAGCGGCCAGCCGCCGACGGTCACCTGCTTGCGGCCGTCGGGCCGGGTGACCAGGCTGACGAGCTGCGCTTCCACGCCGGAGAAGAGTGCCGGCGAGTCGGAGATCAGCGGTGGCCACGTTTCCGCGCAGGTGCCCACGCAGGTGGCCTTCGACGGTTTCGCGATGTCCTTGGCGTAACGGTAGAGCGTGTGGCCTTCGGCGTCGGTGAGGACCGCGCCGAGACCATCCACTGTGGACGCGACCAGCTGGGCCTGGCCGGCCCCGGAGTTCGCCTGAACCGTGCTCGCCGAGAGCTGCTGCTGCGCGCCGAGCGACACCGCCTGGCCGGACGTGGCGTACGGGTTGGTCCCGCAGGCCGCGACCAGCACGAGACCGGCGACGGCGGCCACGGCAGCGGCACTCGGACGAGCACGGTTCATCGGACGTTCTCCCTCCTGGCGTGGAGTGACTGGTGCGGAAGGGTTATTCCGCGCAGGCCTTGCCGGAGTTGATGCAGTTGACCAGGCGGCCCATGATCTTCTTGCTCATCACGTTCGCGAAGTCGTCGTGGTCGGACCGCGGGTTGTGCTTTTCCTGGGCGAAGGCGTCCACTTTGTACTGGCCGTTCTGCTGGACGTCCTGCGGGACGTCGTAGACCAGCGTCACCTGCAGCTGGGGCACGTTCTTGAAGCCCTGGGGGCACTTGCCCTGCTGGTTCGCGAACACGATGTGCGTGCGGTGGTTCGCGCTGTCGGTGTTCTTGCCGTCCCAGCAGTTCGGGAAGGCGTGGATGCGCTCGACCTTGCTGCCCGCCGGGCAGATCGGGTAGAGGTCGGTCAGCCGGTCCTCGAAGCCGGTGCAGGTCCAGCTCGGCCGGGCGTTGGCCGGGCCGTTGGTGCTCTGCTTGGCGTCGCCGTAGAGGACGCGGAGGCCGAGCGGCATCGCGACGACGTTCTGGGCGCCGCCGCCGATGAACTTCAGCGTCGCGGACTCCGGCTCGATGATCTCGCCGTCGTTGTCGCCGACCTCTTCGTTCGCGCCCTGCGGGCCACCGAGCTCTTCGGCCGGCGGTGCGGCCGCCGAACTGCTCTGGTTCTGCCCGCCGTTCTGACCGCCGTTGTTCTGGCCACCGTTCTGGCCGCCGTTGTTCTGGCCGCCGCGACGGCGGTTCTGGGCCTGCTGCTGGTCCTGCTGGTTCTGGCCGTCCTGCTGCTGGGCGCTCTGGTCACCGCCGCGGGTCGCGCCGCCACCGGTGTTCCGGCGCTTCTGCTGCTGGCCGTTCTGGTCCTGCGCGTTCGGGTCCTGCGCGTTCTGATCTTGCGCGTTCGGGTCCTGCGCGTTCTGATCTTGCGCGTTCGGGTCCTGTGCGTTCTGATCCTGTGCGTTCTGGTTCTGGCCCTGTCCGGCGGCTTGGGCGTCCTGGGCGTCCTTGGCGCTCTGGTCCTGCTGGACGTCGCCGGTCTTGCCCTGCTGGTCCTGCTGGGCCTTCTGGTTCTCGCTCTGGTTGGCCGCTTTGTCTTCGCGGTCGATGCGGATCACGGGCCAGAAGTAGGCCGACTTGTCACCGTTCTTGCAGGTGGTGCCGCCGGCGAGGAGGCTCTTGAGGCTCGAGTTCGCGTCGGTGGTCACGTTGCCGACGTAGTCGTGCAGGTGCTGGGCGCCGTTCTTGATCCCCGGCTGCGCGATGAAGTTGTCCGGGTTGTGGTGCGCGCCGTCCGCGTTCGTTCCACAGTCGACGGTGAAGGATCCTTGCGCACCCTTCTTCTGCAAGGCCGCGTTGACGTTGTTGCCGGCGGGAACCTTGTTGATGTCGATGAAGAACGACGGGTCCGCGGGGTCCGCGCTGGCCTCGCCCGTGCGGCCCGTGGTGACCGCGACGGCGAGGGCGCCGACGGCGATCGCCAGGCCGATCGCGCCCATCGCGATCTTGGTTCGGCGGGCGACGCGATGCTTGCCCGTCACGGGGGACCGAGAATGGTTCCGGGCCATAGACTAGTTCACCTCGTTCGTTTTTCCGGGCACGCCGAATAGCGCGGCGGCCCGGGCAAGAACTACCGTTGGTTGAGGTCGAGATCGCTCGGAACCTGCGGGAAGCTCTTGGTTCCGGCTGTCGGGATGCATCGGGGGATGCATTGGGGGATACGGACGTGAGCGCGGTGAGGTTCAAAAGCGACCAGCCCGTTATCTGTTCGTTATCAAGCGAAGCGCAACCGTACGCCATTCTCGCAGGTCATCGCGTTGTGCACCGGAAAAGAACGTTCTGAACCGCGGCCCACGCGAGGCCGTGTGTCATGACAGGGACGAGAAGGGGGCGTCCTGAACGGATCTCGAACCGGGGAGGAAAGAATTCAGCGCTGCACGACGACGAGCACCGCGCCGTCGTCGCCGCGGACCTCGAACCGGGAGATCTGGTCCATCGTCAGGGAGATGGAACCCTGCAGCCGCAACGGCTCCGGCGAGCCGGGGATGCCGAATCCCTTGGGCGGCACCGCCCAGCCGGACACCACGCGGTCGTCGCCGGTCGTCGAGACGGCGAAGAGCTGGCACTTCAACGGCCCGACGATCCCGCGCAGCTCGAGGTCGACGCGGCTGCCCCACTCCACTGGGGACACGGTCACGAGGGCGCTGACGGCGGACCCGCCGCTGCCGCGGCCGTAGGTCTGGCCGCTGCCGGGCCGGCTCGGCGTGCCCGTGGCCGGCGGCGGCATGGACGTCGCCGGGACGCTCGTCACCGGCGGCGGCTGCTTGCTGCTCGGCGCGGAGAGCGAGGCGGGCGGGACGGCGTCGGCCGGCCGGACCGCGAGGGTCACCAGCGGGCCGGCCACGACGAGCGCGGCGGCCGCGGCGCCGGCGAGGATGCCGAGCCGCTTGCGGCGGCGGCGCTTGACCGAGGCTTCCTCCATCAGGCCGCGCAGCACGCGGGGCCCGGGGGCGAGGGTGCGCGGGCCGGGCGCGGGCATCGGGGGCTCCGGCCAGCTGCGCTTGACGAGGTCGAGGACGTCCGGCAGCTGGTAGAGCTCGATCAGGTCGAGCTGGCAGTGCGGGCAGTTCATCAGGTGGGCTTCGAACTGGGTGTTCTCGGCCTCACTGAGAACGCCGAGCACATACGCGGCGACGTCGGTGTGTGCGGACCCGGCCACCCTCAGTTCACCCCCGCTCGCGCAGGGCCCGGCGCAGGGCCCGGACGGCGTGGTGGATGCGGGACTTGATGGTGCCCGGCGGCACGCCGAGGGTCGCCGCGACCTCGTTCACGGTGCGATCGCGCAGGTAGGTCTGCTGGATGGCTTCCCGCTGCTCGGGCGAAAGGCCCTGCAGCGCTTCGTAAACGATCATCGCGGCGAGCGTCCGGTCCGATTCGTCGGACACCGCGATCGCGTCGGATTCGATCTCCTCGAGCTCCTGGGGACGGACACTCCGGCTGCGCCAGCCGTCGATCACGGTACGCCGGGCGACCGTGAACAACCACGCGCGCAGCATCTCCGGCTGGCGGTCGAGCTTGTCCGCGTTCCGCCACGCCTTGATCAGGGTCTCCTGCACGACGTCTTCGGCCCACTGCCGGTCGTGGCCGGTCAGCCGCAGTGCGAACGCCATGAGGGACCCGCCGAACTCCTGGTAAAGCGCCTTCGCCAGATCGTCATGGGCGTCGTTGGGCTCACCAGCGACTTCCTGATCTTCGAGGGGTCTCAGCGCTCGAGTGTGCCGTCCCACGCGGGACATCCTGGTGGGCCGGACGGCGTACGTCTAGTACCAAATGCCGCAACGCGGGGGGCAAAACTTTTTTGAACCGTTTCCCGACCGTGTCCGTATCCCCTACCGAAGACCCCCGACAAGGCGTTGTCCCCCGCAACGCTCCGCATCCACTCCGGACCGAATGTCCACAGTGGATCTTTCGCGCGCATTTTCGCCTCACCCCAGGCTACTGCGCGTAGTCATGCCCACGGAGGAGCAGTGATACGCATTCCCCGAACGGTGGTCCCCGCCGCCGTGTGCCTCACCGCACTCGCCCTGCTCACCGCGTGTACCGCCGGCGCGGCCACCACGTCGGCCGGTGGTTACGCCGCCGGCGGCGCCGCCGGCATGCAGATGCCCGGTATGCAGGCCCCGATGACCATCGCCATGCCGCAACCCATCACCGCCAACCCCAACGACCCGATGAAGAGCCAGCTCAGGGCCGCGAAGACGTTCGACCTCGGCCTCATGCTCGTCGACGGGACCGGGTACACGATCTACCGCTACGACCGGGACACGACCAACCCGTCCCGGTCGAACTGCAACGACGCCTGCGCCGCCAAGTGGATCCCGGTCAAGGCCGGCGGGAACCTCGCGCCGATCGACGTCGACCAGTCGCTGATCGGGCAGATCACCCGTGACGACGGCACCCAGCAGCTCACCCTCGCGGGCTGGCCGCTGTACCACTTCGTCGGTGACAGCGAGCCCGCGGACACCTCCGGCCAGGGCGCCGACCAGGCCTGGTACCCGATCGCGCCGGACGGCAAGAAGATCACGCTGACCCAGGACCAGTGGAGGGAAAATGCTTTCGGCCTCTGAGTTCGCCGGGCCGGAGCTCATCCCTCCGTCCCCGCTCGAGCGCTCACGTCCGCTGGTCCGGGTCCTGTTCGTGCTGGTCGCGGTGCTGACGCTGCTCGCGTCGGTGTCCCCGGCCTCGATCGCCCAGACGACCGCGGTCTCGCCCGAAGACGCCGTGCTGCTGACCAAGGTCCGCCAGGCCGGTCTGTGGGAGATGCCCTCGGGCATGATGGCGATGCAGAAGGGCAGCCCGAAGGTCCAGGCGGTCGGCTTCGCGATCATGATGGACCACGGCCGCCTCGACGTCGCGACCCGCGCGTTGTCGCAGAAGCTCAACTCGCCGGTCCCCGACCAGCCGTCGGACGAACAGCGCGGCTGGCTGCTCGAAGAGATGAACGCGCCCCCCGGGCCGTCGTTCGACCGCGTCTTCGCCAACCGGCTGCGCGCGGCGCACGGCCAGGTGTTCGCCATCCTCGCGCAGCTGCGCGCCGGCACCCGCAACGACGACGTGCGGGCGTTCGCGACCGTCGGCAACCAGGCCGTCATGCGGCACATGTCCATGCTCGAGAGCACCGGCATGGTCGACTACGACGCCCTTCCCACGCCGGCCGTCTCCACCACCGCCGCGCCCGCCGGGATCGCGCTCGGCCTCGACACCTCCCAGATCGCCGTGGTCGGGGCGCTGTTCCTCCTGGTCGGTGGCGGCCTCTTCTACGTGCTGCGCCAGATCAAGGGCAACCGCGGCCGCGCCCGGGCGTCCCGCCGGCCGGCCACCGTCAGAACCGGGGGTAGCCATGGTTGAGACCTGGCACGACGCAACGATCTTCCTCACCCAGCAGTTCCAGCCGAAGACCGACCCGGCGGCCCGCGGCCTCGCGGCGTTCGCCGCCCGGACGTCCTACGCGGCGACGATGCTGACCCTCACCTGGGGCGTGCTCACCGCGACCGGGTGGATCCGTTCGGTCACCGGCCGGAAGGGCCTGCGCAGCACCCACATGGTGCTCGCCACCGCGACGCTGATCTTCGGCGCCGTCCACGCGCTCGGCTTCACCTACCTGACGATCGCCCCGTACAGCTTCGCGTACATGTTCGTCCCGTTCGGCTCCGGGCAGGAGGTGCGCCACGTCGCCGGCATCGTCGGCTTCGAGGTCATGCTGGCCATCTTCCTCACCGCGGGCCTGCAGCGCTTCACGTCCTACCGGCGCTGGCTGTGGCTGCACCGCTGCGCATATCCGGCGGTGGCGCTCATCGCCGTCCACTCCTGGTTCGGCGCCATCGCCAACGGCCACCTCTCGATCGTCTGGCTGGGCGGGATCACGCTGCTCATCCCGGCCGTGACGGTGTCGCTGCTGCGGTTCATGCCGGCCCGCACCCTGGAACGCATCGGTCTCGTGGAAGAGCAGGTGGTCTGACATGCCTCTCCGGTTGCCCGGCAGCGGGCCACGGATCAGCGTCGACAACGACCGGTGCGAGCTCTACGGCATCTGCGCCATGGAGGCGCCGGACGTGTTCGACCTCGGCCAGGACGGCCGGCTGCGCTTCCACACGCGGCTGCTGGACGAAACCACCATGGAACAGGCGAAGATGGCCGCCCGCTGCTGCCCGATGCAGGCGGTCGTGATGAGAGGGGACCTCGATGGCTGACGGCGACCGGATCGTCATCGTCGGTGCGGGCGTCGCCGGGCTGCGCGCCGCGGAACGGCTGCGGGAACAGAAGTTCGACGGCGAGATCGTCCTGATCGGGGACGAGGCCCGGCGCCCGTACCACCGGCCGATGGTCTCGAAGGCACTGGTGATGGGGACCGAACGGCCCAGCGACGTAGGCCTTTCGCACTACTTGCCCGATCTCGACGTCCACTGGCGCCTCGGCGCGCGGGTCACGCACCTGGACACCACCGAGCGGGTCGTGCACCTGCCCGGCGGCGAATCCCTCTGGTACGACGGCCTGATCGCCGCGACCGGCGTCTACCCGCGGCACCTGCCCGGGTCGCCGCGGCACGACCCGCGCGTGCGGATCCTGCGCACGGTCGAGGACTCGATGGCGGTGCGGCGCTGCCTCAACGCCAGCAAGAAGCCGGCCGTCGTGATCGGCGCCGGCCTGATCGGCAACGAGTTCGCCGCGAGCATGCGGCACATCGGCCGGGACGTCACGCTCATCGGGCACGCGAAGGCGCCGCTGCACCGCTTCGGCGACCGCGTCTCCAGCGGCATCGTCGAGGCGCACCACGAGCACCGCGCGAAGCTGGCGATGAAGAGCGAAGTCCGGCACTGGATCAGCACGAAGGACACCGTCGGGCTGCACCTGACGAACAACCAGCTGCTGGTCGCCAGCGTCGTCGTGCTGGCCATCGGCAGTGTCCCGTCGGTCGACTGGATGCGCGGCTCCGGCCTCGACATCAGCGACGGCGTGCTCTGCGACTCGAAGCTGTTCGCCGAGGGCGCCTCCGACGTCGTCATCGCCGGGGACATCGCGCGCTGGCCGAACCTGCGGTTCGACGAGACCCCGCGGCGGGTCGAGCACTGGATCAACGCCGTCGAGTCGGCGCGGCACGCGGCGGACAACCTGCTGATGGGCCAGTCCAGCGCCAAGCCGTTCACCCCGCTCCCCCGGGCCTGGTCGACGCTGTACGACACGCGGCTGCAGATGTGCGGGATGCCCAGCCTCGCCGAGGACACCGTCACGCTGGCGGACGGCATCACCGGCTTCATCCGGGACGGCAGGCTCGTCGGCATCTCCTCGTGGGACAAGCCGCGGGCGATGCTCGACTGGATGGCCGAGCTCGACCGCCGGCTGCCCGCGCCCGACTACGTGCCGGAGCCGGAGCCCGCTCCCGCCCCGGAGGTGGCGGAGGTCCCGACGGTCGAACCGTCGCTCGCCGCACTGGCGGCCGACGTGCCGACGGAGTTCGAGAGCGGCTTCGACCACCAGGCCTTCGAGCGCGAGTTCGAGAGCGAGTTCGCCAACGACATCCCCACGACGGCGTTCCCCGCGCTGGCGGCCCCGCCCACCACGGCGTTCGCCGCACAGCCCGGCGCGGCGGCGCCGCCGACCATGGCCATCCCGATGGGGAGGTAGAAAGCCGGGACGTGGCTGCGCGCGGCGGCCATCGTCCCCTCGCCGGTCACCACGCCCCCTCCGCGGCTGGGCGGTGTGGTGACCGGCCCCCAACGTCCCCCTGCCCGCCTCGCCTCTGTGGAGTGACGAGCGCCCGGCGGGCCAGGAGAGGGCCATCCCGAGGGAACCCGACGCCCCCGGGATGGCCTTCTTCCGGCGCACCGGGCGGGGGCCCGGGGTCGAGCGTCACGGTGGTGTCCCCACTGCCGCGGCGTGCACGTCCGTGCCGGCCTTTCCGGCGGAAGGGTATGCCGCCGGAAAGGCCGGCACGGTCGAAAGTCGGGTCGGGGTTGCACCGGTGACGGCCGTCTCGAGGGAAACGGGAGCCCTCGAGGCGGCCTTCACTTCGTCCGGCCCCCTGGGACACCTTCGACTCGGCCAGGACGAGCACGCCGAGGACGAGGACCGCGATCCCGGCCACCCGCAGCCCGGCGTCCGCGCTCGCGACGAACGCCGTGACGACGTCGTGCGCGTTTCCGCTCCTGGCCAGCGCTTCGGCCACCGTGTGCGCGCCGCGGGCGGCCAGGGGAAGCGCGCCGTCGAACTCCGCGGTCATGACCGTGGCGATGACGGCGACGCCGAGCGCACTGCCGAACTCCCGGGTGGTGGCCTGCAGCCCGGTGCCGACCCCGGCCCGGTCCGCCGGCAGGGAGCCCGCGATGACGCCCAACGCTGGCTCCGCGCCACGATCACCACCGCCCTCCACTGACCCGAACGCCCCAATGTGGCGTTCGGTGCGTGTCACGCACCGAACGCCACATTGGGTGCGTCTGACGCAACCAACGCCACATTGGGGCGTTCGGCGGGGCGTCCCCTGTGGCACGATTCAAGCGTGACCAGCACCGCCACGGCTCAGTACCTGCGCGACCTCGCGCTGCTGCGCCGGGTCCGGGACCGGATCGACCGGGAGTACGCCCAGCCGCTCGACGTCGAAGCGCTCGCGCGCGGCGTCAACATGTCGGGCGGGCACCTCAGCCGGCAGTTCCGCAAGGCCTACGGAGAGTCACCGTATTCGTACCTCATGACGCGGCGGATCGAGCGCGCGATGGCGCTGCTGCGCAAGGGCGAGCTGAGCGTCACCGAGGTCTGCTTCACCGTCGGCTTCTCGTCGCTGGGCACCTTCAGCACCCGGTTCGCCGAGCTGGTCGGCGTGCCGCCGAGCGTCTACCGCGAGGAGCAGGCCGAGGCCACCGTCGGGATGCCGCCGTGCGTGGCCAAACAGGTCACCAGACCGATCAGGAATCGAGAAGCGCGGCCCTCGGCGGCCACCTAGGGTGACCGGCATGGACGTCACCATTCACTCGAGCTTCCTCCCGCACACCGACCCGGAGGCCTCGCTCGCGTTCTACCGCGACCTGCTCGGTTTCGAGGTCCGGATGAACGTCAAGTACGGCGAGATGAGCTGGATCACCGTCGGGCCGCCGAACCAGCCCGACACGGCGATCGTGCTGGCGCCGGTGGCCGCGACGCCGGGCCTGACCGACGACGAGCGCCGGATGATCGCCGAGATGATGGCCAAGGGCACCTATGCCTCCGTCAACCTCGCCACCAAGGACCTCGACGCCCTCTTCGCGAAGCTCGAAGCGGGCAACGCCGAAGTCGTCCAGGAGCCGGTCGACCAGCCCTACGGCATCCGCGACTGCTCCTTCCGCGACCCCGCCGGCAACCTCCTGCGCATCCAGGAGCTCCGCTGACCGAGGTCGCGGCCGTCCGCAGCTACCGCCAGGTGCTGCGCGACCGGCAGGTGGCCGGTCTCCTGCTCGGCGACCTCCTGGCCAACGTCGGCACCGGCATGATCATCGTCGCCATGCCCGTGCAGACGCTGTCCCTGCACGGGGGCGTCCCGAAGGCGATCGCGATCGGGCTGGTGGAGGCCGCGCCGTTCGTCCTGTCGACCGTGCTCGCGCTGGCCATCGGCCTGGGCCGGGTGCGGGTCCCGCCGCGCACCCTCCTGGTCGCCGACTGCGTCCTGCGGTCGCTGACCTTCGCCGCCCTCGGCGTCCTGTCGGTCACCGGGCGGCTCACCCTGCCGGTGCTGATCGCGGGCCTCTTCTTCGGCGCCACCTTCCGGCTGGCCGGCGCGAGCAGCCGCCGGGTACTGGCGACGTCGGCCGCGGGCGAGGCCGGCCGGTTCTCCGTCAACGGCCTGCTCGGGCTGAACACCACCTTCGCGCTCTACATCGCCGGGCCGGTGCTGGGCGGGCTGGTCGTGGCGACGGCCGGCGCGGGCTACGCGCTCTTCTTCGACGCCTCCGGGGCGCTGATCCTGCTGGCGGCCACCCTCCTCGTCGTGCCGCGGGCCACCGAAGACCGGGACGCGCTGCGCGAGCCGAAGACCTCGGGCTGGCGGATCCTGCGCCGCCGCCCGGTGGCCGCACGGCTGCTCGTCGTCGAGTTCTTCTTCAACTTCCTCTACATGCCCATCGAAGTGGCGCTCCCGCTGTACGTGAGCGGGACGCTGCACGCGGACGCGTCCGGCCTGGGCCTGCTGTGGGGCGCCCTCGGGGTCGGCGCATTCCTCGGCGCCGCGCTCGTCAACCAGCTGCGGAACCTGCCCCAGCGCCCGATGCTGGTCGCGATCATCGGCCTGTGGGCGCTGTGCCCGATCGCGCTCGCCTGCGCCGGGAACCTGACCGCCGCGCTGGTCGTCTTCGGCCTGGGCGGCCTCGTGTACGCGCCCTTCACGCCGGTCGCGTACAGCTTCCTGCAGTCGGGGCTCGCCCCCGGGGAACAGCAGCAGGTCGTCACGCTGTGGACGACCGGCTCGACGGTGGCCGCCCCGCTGGGCCTGGCCCTCGGCGGACCGCTGATCGAGCTGGCCGGCACCACCGGCGGGCTCGTGCTCTCCGGGGTGCTGACGCTGCTGCTGCTCCCGATCGCGGCCCGGGCGGTGCTCGGGCGCACAACGGAAGGGGATCGACCATGTGCCTCAGCCTGACGACCGCCGCGCGCGAGCACTTCCGCGAGCTGGCGCTGCTGCGCCGCGTCCGCGACCGCATCGGCCGCGAAGGGATCGTCGACCTCGAAGTGCTCGCCCGTGACGCCGGGATGACGGCCGAGCACCTGTCCCGCCGGTTCCAGCTCGCCTACGGCTGCTCGCCGCACGGGTACCAGCGGCTGGCCACGGCGGTCAGGAATCGAGAAGCGCGGGGCCCCGAGCCCGCCGTAGCGTGATCGCCGTCGAGCCAGTCCCCGTCCGCACCCACCGCCGACCCGATCGTCCTGGAGAACCCCGATGACCAAGCCCGCGAGGAAGTCCGCGCCGCACGTCGCCGACAGCCACGACCTGATCCGCGTCCACGGCGCGCGCGTGAACAACCTCAAGGACGTCAGCGTCGAGTTGCCGAAGCGGCGCCTGACGGTGTTCACCGGTGTCTCCGGCTCCGGCAAGAGCTCGCTCGTGTTCAGCACGATCGCCGCGGAGTCGCAGCGGCTGATCAACGAGACCTACAGCACCTTCGTGCAGGGGTTCATGCCGACGCTGGCCCGGCCCGACGTCGACGTCCTCGACGGGATCACCACGGCGATCATCGTCGACCAGGAGCGGATGGGCGCCGACCCGCGCTCCACTGTCGGCACCGCCACCGACGCCAACGCGATGCTGCGCATCCTGTTCAGCCGGCTCGGACAGCCGCACATCGGTTCGCCGCAGGCGTTCTCGTTCAACGTCGCCTCGATCAGCGGCTCGGGGGCGGTCACCGTCCAGAAGGCCGGGCGGCAGATCAAGGAGCGGCGCAGCTTCAGCATCACCGGCGGCATGTGCCCGCGCTGCGAAGGCCGCGGCAAGGTCAACGACATCGACCTGACCGCGCTGTTCGACGAGAACAAGTCGCTCAACGAGGGCGCGATCACGATCCCCGGCTACAGCATGGAGGGCTGGTACGGCCGCATCTTCCGCGGCAGCGGCTTCTTCGACCCGGACAAGCCGATCAAGAAGTTCACCAAGAAGCAGTTCAACGACCTGGTGTACAAGGAACCGACCAAGATCAAGGTCGAAGGCATCAACCTGACGTACTCCGGGCTCGTCCCGGCGATCCAGAAGTCCTTCCTGTCCAAGGACGTCGACGCGATGCAGCCGCACATCCGCGCGTTCGTCGAGCGGGCCGTCACGTTCACGACGTGCCCCGACTGCGACGGCACGCGGCTGTCCGAAGAGGCCCGGTCGTCGAAGATCGACGGGATCAGCATCGCCGACGCCTGCGCCATGCAGATCAGCGACCTCGCCGGCTGGGTGGGGAAGCTCGCCGAGCCGTCCGTCGCGCCGCTGCTGGAGGCGCTGCGGCGCACGCTCGACTCGTTCGTCGAGATCGGCCTCGGCTACCTCTCGCTCGACCGGCCGTCGGGCACGCTCTCGGGCGGGGAAGCCCAGCGCACCAAGATGATCCGCCACCTCGGGTCCTCGCTCACCGACGTCACCTACGTCTTCGACGAGCCGACGATCGGGCTGCACCCGCACGACATCCAGCGCATGAACGACCTCCTGCGGCAGCTGCGGGACAAGGGCAACACGGTGCTGGTCGTCGAGCACAAGCCGGAGGCGATCGCGATCGCCGACCACGTCGTCGACCTCGGCCCGCGCGCCGGCTCCGACGGCGGCGAAGTCGTGTTCGAAGGCACTGTGGACGGTCTGCGGAAGAGCAAGACGCTGACCGGACGGCACCTCGACGACCGCGCGTCGCTGAAGGAGTCGGTGCGCGCGGCGTCCGGGGTGCTGGAGGTCCGCGGCGCCGACCTGCACAACCTGCGGGACGTCGACGTCGACATCCCGCTCGGCGTGCTGACCGTCGTGACCGGGGTGGCGGGCTCGGGCAAGAGCTCGCTGATCCGCGGCTCGGTGTCCGGCGGCGAGGGCGTGGTGACGGTCGACCAGACCGGGATCCGCGGCTCGCGCCGGAGCAACCCGGCGACCTACACCGGGCTGCTGGAGCCGATCCGCAAGGCGTTCGCCAAGGCCAACGGCGTCAAGCCGGCGCTGTTCAGCGCGAACTCCGAGGGCGCGTGCCCCAACTGCAACGGCGCGGGCGTCGTCTACACGGACCTGGGGATCATGGCCGGCACCGCGATGCCGTGCGAGGTGTGCGAGGGCAAGCGGTTCAACGCCGAGGTGCTGGAGTACACCTTCGGCGGCCGGGACATCAGCGAGGTGCTCGGCATGCCGGTGGCCCAGGCGCTCGAGTTCTTCGCCGGCGGCGACGCGGCGCTCCCGGCGGCGCACAAGATCCTCACGCACCTGTCCGACGTCGGCCTGGGCTACCTGACGCTCGGCCAGCCGCTCACGACGCTGTCCGGCGGCGAGCGGCAGCGGATCAAGCTGGCGACGCACATGGCGGAGAAGGGCGGGATCTACGTCCTCGACGAGCCGATGGCGGGCCTGCACCTGGCCGACGTCGAGCAGCTGCTGGGCCTGCTCGACCGGCTCGTGGACGCGGGCAAGTCGGTGATCGTCATCGAGCACCACCAGGCGGTGATGGCCCACGCGGACTGGATCATCGACCTCGGCCCGGGCGCGGGCCACGACGGCGGCAAGATCGTGTTCGAGGGCACGCCCGCCGAGCTGGTCGCTTCGCGGTCCACTTTGACCGGTGAGCACCTCGCGAAGTACGTCGGCTGAGGGTCGTGAGTGTTCAGGGCGGTTAGAACCGCCCTGAACACTCACGACCAGCCGCGGCAGATCCGCGTATACCAGAGTCGGCGGTAGGGCGGGCCCCCGGAATGTGCCGGGGGCGCTCCGGGTTCACGGCGGGGGCCCCTACCGCGAAGACTCGGGTGCGTGACCACCACCGAGAACCCCGTCAGCACCGGCAGCGACTTCGCCCGGCTGAGCCACCGCATCTCCGCCGCCGGCCTGATGACGCGCCGCCCCGGCTACTACACCGCCCGGTTCGCCGTCGTGGGCGGGTTGTTCGCCGCCGGGTGGGTCGCCTTCGCGCTGCTCGGGAACTCGTGGTGGCAGCTGGCCGTCGCCGCGTTCCAGGCCGTCATGTTCGCGCAGATCGCACTGCTTTCCCACGACCTCGCGCACAAGCAGGTCTTCCGGCGGCGGCGCCCCACCGAGATCGCCGGGATGCTCGTCGGCAACCTCGGCATCGGGATGAGCTACGGCTGGTGGATGGACAAGCACACCCGCCACCACGCCAACCCGAACCACGAGGAGCTCGATCCCGACGTCGACCCGGACATCCTCGTGTGGTCGAAGGACCAGGCCCGTGCCGCGAGCGGGGTCGCGAAGTTCATCGGGCGGTACCAGGCCTTCCTGTTCTTCCCGCTGCTGACGCTCGAAGGGCTCAACCTGCACTGGTCGGGGATCCGCGCCGTGTCCAAGCCGGGCCTGCGCCGCCGCGGGGTGGAAGCCGCGCTGCTGGCCACGCACGTCGTCGTCTACCTCGGCGCGCTGGTCACCGTGCTCTCCCCCGGCATGGCGCTGCTGTTCTTCGTGGTGCACCAAGCGCTCTGGGGCATCTACATGGGATCGATCTTCGCGCCCAACCACAAGGGGATGCCGACCCTGACCGGGCGGCCCGAGCTCGACTTCCTCCGCAAGCAGGTGCTGACCTCCCGCAACGTCCGCGGGGGCGTCGTGACCGACGTCGCCCTCGGCGGCCTCAACTACCAGATCGAGCACCACCTGTTCCCGAGCATGCCGTCGCCGCACCTGCGGCGGGCGCAGCCGATCGTCCAGGGCTACTGCGCCGAGCTGGGCATCCCGTACCTGGAGACGAGCCTGGTCGAGTCGTACCGGCAGGCGCTCACCCACCTGCACGAAGCTGGGGCACCTCTCAGGAACCGTTCGTAGACTCGGGAGCATGAGGAAGACGATCGCGGCCCTGCGCGACCTGCCGGCGGCGTTCGGCGCGAAGTCCGCCGGGGCACGGGCCGAGCGGGTCCGCTCCTCGCCGCAGTTCGACGGCAAGGTGTTCCGCAACGCCGCGCCGCGGCACCCGATGACCGCGTCGTCGATGCGGACGATCTTCCGCGAGATGTTCTTCGGCGACGACCGCGAGCTGCGCAAGCCGGGCGGGCCGGTGCCGCTGGTGGCGTCGGCGCCGGTGCTCTCGGCCGAAGGGCTCCACGTGACGTGGTACGGCCACGCGTCGGCGCTGGTCGAGCTGGACGGTGCCCGGGTGCTGCTGGACCCCGTCTGGAGCGACCGGGTGTCGCCCGCCGCGTTCGCGGGCCCGCGCCGGCTGCACGAGCCGCCCGTGGCGCTGTCCGGGCTCGGCCGGGTCGACGCGGTGGTGATCTCGCACGACCACTACGACCACCTCGACCTGGCGACGGTCCGCGCGCTGGTCGCGTCGTCCGACGCGCCCTTCCTGGTGCCGCTCGGGGTGGGCGCGCACCTGGAGCGCTGGCGCGTCCCGGCGGCGCGGATCATCGAGCTCGACTGGCACGAAGAAGCGACGGTGGCGGGCGTCCGCTTCGTCGCGACGCCGGCCCAGCACTTCTCCGGCCGCGGCATCACCAACGACGACACGCTCTGGACGTCGTGGGCGCTGCTGGGGCCCGCGCACCGGGTGTTCTACAGCGGCGACACGGGGTATTTCGACGGGTTCGCTTCGATCGGCGACGAGCACGGCCCGTTCGACGCGGCCCTGATCCAGATCGGCGCGTACGCCCCGCACTGGCCGGACATCCACATGACGCCGGAGGAAGGCGTCGCGGCGGGCATCGACGTCCGGGCGAACCTGCTGATCCCGGTCCACTGGGCGACCTTCCAGCTGGCGATGCACCCGTGGGGCGAGCCGGCGGACCGCGTCTGGCGCGAAGCCAAGGCAGCGGACCTGGCCCTGGCGATCCCGCGCCCGGGCGAGCGCATCGACGTCGCCGCTCCCCCGGCGGTGGACGGCTGGTGGCAGGCGCTGTGATCGACGAACACGAGCGGTACGCGCGCTACCTGCTCGAGTTCGCCAACGTCGCCGAGGCCGACGAGCCGGAGCTGGTCCGCGCGGTGCCGACCGACCCGGACCAGGTGATGGCCGAGGCGGCGGTCGTGCGGCACCTCGACCTGCGGGCGGCAGCCCTGCAGGGCGACCGCGGTTTCCCGGCGTGGGCCGCCCGGATGGGCGAGCTGGTCGGCGGCCGGCGGTTCCCGGCCCGGCGGCTGCGGGAATGGGTCTTGCTGCGTGCGCTCACCCGCGACGAGGATTGGCGGGAAGCGGACCTGACGAGCGCTTCCGACTGGCTGCAACGGCGGGCGTGCGCCGAACCCGCCGTGCCGGCCGCACTGGCGGTGCTGGCCGAACGGGGCCGGCCCCGCCGCGTGCGAGCCGCGGCCCTCCGAGCACGGGAGCGCGTGTGAAGCTGAAACTGGACCTGCACGACATCCACAACCGCGGCGGGGAGATCGACCGGGCGCTCAGGGGGATCATCGACGAGGCCGTCGCCAAGAAGGCACCGCTCGTCGAGATCATCCCCGGCAAGGGATCGGGTCAGCTGAAGAAGCACGTCCTGCGGTTCCTCGAGCGCAAGGACGTCAAGGCGCTCTACCACCGGGTCGAGAAGGACAAGGACAACTTCGGGCGGGTCTTCGTGCACTTCCGCTGGAAGTGATCAGAACCGGCTGTCGTGGCGGGCTTCGGCCCAGGCGCGGTCCCACGCCGCCGAGTGGAGACGGCTCACCACGAAGCGGCCCGCGCCGTACACGGCCGCCAGCGCGCCCGTGATCGCGACCCACAGCAGGATCGCCGCGAAGATGCCGTCGGCCACCGAGGTGGACGGCGAAAGCGGCTCGTTCGTCAGTTCGCCGCGCTGGTCCAGCCAGACCGGCACGTGCGTGCCCGCCGGGCTGCCCGCGTCGGCGAGGACGTCGCCGGTGTGGCGGGCGCCGCGCGCGTCGAACCAGGCGGCCTGGACCGTCGACTGGTCGGCCGGGGCGCCGGCGCCGTCGGTGCTGTAGGACTGGCTGGGCGCCGCCACCAGGGAAACCGCCGTCGCCGGGTGGCGGGTCGTGCGTTCCTGCTCGGCCCGGGCGGTCTGCGAGGCGTAGGTTTCGGAGCCGAACGCGGCCGCGAACGGCAGCGCGAGGAGTGCACCGGCGAAGACCAGCACCAGCAGGGCGGCCTCGACGCGGTCGCCGAACCTGGTCAGCGGATTGCGGCCGGGGTGCAACCGGCGCCGGAACCGGGCGATCCGTCCGCTGGGCCCACGCATGCGCGACTCACTCCTCCCAGGTAAACGTCATCTCGGTAACAGTGTGCGCGCAGGGGCTCGACTTTCTCTCGCAAATGGGATGCGGCCCACCTGTGAACCCGTGCACAACCACCCGGTCGCGCTAACTCGCCGCGATCGCCGACCACAGTGCGTGAGCGATCTGCGGGCCGCAGACGTCGGTGTGGCTTCGCACGAACCGGTCGGCGAGGAGGTTGTGCGGGACACCCGGCCGCCAGCGGTAGCTGCCGCCCACCGGCAGCAGCTCCGCGGGGACGGCCTCGGCGGTCCGCTGCGCGCCGTTGCGGCCGATGGCGCCGTAGGCGCTCGACGCGTCGCCCGCGGACGCCGTCCGGCCGGCGATCCGGGACGCGATGGCGTAGGCGACGCCGACCGCGAGGTCGTTGGCGGTGTGCGTGACGAGGATCGGCCCGGTCACCACCCGCTCGTCCAGGACCCGGCGGAACGCGCCGGGCCGCGGCCCCGCCTGGCCGTCGTCCCAGTCCGCGGCGAAGCCGTGGTGCGAGAAGGCCGCCTGCAGCAGGGTCAGCGTCGCCAGCGACCCGGCCGGGCGGGTGTTCGCGGCCGCCGTCACCAGCCGGCCGCCGAAGCTGTGGCCGACGAGGTGGAGCTTCGGCCCGCCGACCGTGGCCAGCAGCGGCGCGAGGCCGCGCACGCCCACCTCATCCGCGCGGGCCTTGATCTCGTAGTACGCGAGGAAGTCGAGCAGGTGCGCCGCCGCGTCGGCGAAACCGGTCGTCCCGAGGCGGTCCATGACCGTCCCGCCGGGGAGGGTGAACAGCTGCGTCGAAGCGTCTTCGCGGTCGTCCGCACCGCGGGTGGCCACCGAGAGCAGCGCGGCGGCGAACGCCGTGCGCGCGGTCGCGCGGACGGTCAGCGCCGGCACCAGGTCGGCCGCGGCGTCGATCGTGAGCCGCTGGCCGGGCACGAGGTCGCGCAGCTGGTCGAGGCGCTCGGCCAGGCCGGCGCCCGGTTCCAGCCCGGCGAGCTTCCGCGACGGCCACAGCACGCAGGCGAACGCGATCCGGCGGCCGGGCAGGCCGCCCGCGACCGCGCGCATCGACCCGGCGAGCGCCGAGTAGAGCAGCCGCGCGACCAGGTGGCCGTCGTTCCCGCCGTGGGTCAGCACGATCAGGTCGGTGACCGCCGGGTCGGCCGCGAGCTCCCGCACGGCCGCGCCCCGGTCGCCGACGAGCTCACCCGCCCGGTCGAACTCGACCTCGGCGGCCGGGAAACCGCACAGCTGCACGGAGGTCCTCCTCGAGCGACGACTCCCGGGAAGTCGCCCGCGCGGGGGCGGCCGTTACTCAGAGCCAGTCGTCCGGCCGCGGCCACGGCATCAGCGCCGCGAACGCGTCCCTCGCCGGCTCGGTGACCGCGTACCGGCCCCGGTGGAACAGCAGCGGCCGGGCGTCCGAGGGCGCGCCCAGCGCGGTGACCCGGCCGATCACGACGTAGTGGTCGCCCGCCTCGTGCACCGCTTCCAGCTCGCAGTCGATCCAGGTGAGCGCGCCGTCGAGCAGCGGCGCCCCGGACGGCGACGGCGTCCAGCCGACCCGCGCGAACTTGTCCTCGCCGCGCGCGCCGAACACCGCGCTGACCTCCTGCTGGTCCTCGGCCAGCACGTTGACCGCGAACCGGCCGGCCGCGGCGAGCACCGGCCAGGTGCGGGACGTCTTCGCCGGGCAGAACAGCACCAGCGGCGGGTCCAGCGACAGCGCGGCGAACGACTGGCAGGCGAACCCGGCGAGGGTGTCGCCGTCGCGGCCGGTGACCACGGTCACGCCCGTGCAGAAGTGCCCGAGGACGCTGCGGAACTCGGTCTGGTCGACCGCCACCGGCGTCATGACCCCGGCGGCCTTGCGCCGACCGAGAAGTCGTGCCCCCACAGGGAGACCGCGGTGCTCTCGCGGGCGATCCAGTTGTCGTCGTCGACCTGGCGGCCCTCACAGCCGAACTCGACGTCGAAGCCGCCGGGGGTCTTCATGTAGAAGGACAGCATCAGGTCGTTGACGTGCCGGCCGAGCGTGGCCGACATCGGCACCTTGCGCCGGATCGCGCGGTCGAGGCACAGCCCGACGTCGTCGGTGTTCTCCACCTCGACCATCAGGTGCACGATCCCGCTGGGCGTCGGCATCGGCAGGAACGCGAGGCTGTGGTGGCGCGGGTTGCAGCCGAAGAAGCGCAGCCAGGCGGGCGGGCCGTCGGCGGGCCGGCCGACCATCTGCGGCGGCAGGCGCATCGAGTCGCGCAGCCGGAAGCCGAGGACGTCGCGGTAGAACCGCAGGGACGCCCCGTCGTCCTTTGTGGACAAGACGACGTGGCCGAGGCCCTGCTCGCCGGTGACGAACGTGTGGCCGTACGGGCTGACGACGCGGCGGTGCTGCAGCGCGACGCCGTGGAACACCTCCTGGGTGTTGCCGGACGGGTCGTCGAAGCTGATCAGCTCGTCGACGCGCCGGTCGGCCAGTTCCTCCGGCGTGCCCTCCTTGTAGGGCACCGACGCACTGTCCAAACGCGACCGGAGGTCGGCCAGCTCGCCGGCGTTCGCGACTTCCCAGCCGGTCTGCGCCAGCCGGTCGGCCTCGCCGGGTGAGATGACCAGGCGGGCCGGGAAGTCGTCCATGCGCAGGTAGAGCGCGTCGGGGTTGGTGCCGCTGCCTTCGACCATGCCGAGCACCTTGAGCCCGTACTCGCGCCACGCGGCCATGTCGGTGGCTTCGATGCGGAGGTAGCCCAGTGACCGGATGCCCATCAGGAACTCCCGAGGAAGTCGAGGGCCAGCCGGTTGAACTCGTCGAACTTCTCCAGCTGGGCCCAGTGCCCGCAGCCGCCGAACACGTGCAGCTGCGCGCGCGGAATCGTCTTGAGCGCGAGGAGGGCGCCGTCCAGCGGGTTGACGCGGTCCTCGCGGCCCCAAATGAGCAGCACGCGCTGGCGGAGGCGGTGGGCTTCGCGCCAGAGCATGCCTTCTTCGTAGGTGTCCGGCTGCGCGAACGACATCCCCATCGCCCGCATGGCGGCGAGCGACTCCGGGGTGTTCGCCGCGGCGAACCGGTCGTCGATCAATTCCTCGGTGATCAGCCCCTGGTCGTGGACCATGATGCGCAGGAACGCTTCCATGCGCTCGCGGCTCGGCTTCGCGGCGAACCTGCCGAGGTTCTTGACCCCTTCGGTGGGGTCGGGCGCGAAGACGTTGACGCTCAGCCCGCCGGGGCCCATCAGCACGAGCCTGCCCGCGCGCTTTCCGTGGTTCAGCGCCAGCCGGACCGCCGCGCCGCCACCCAGCGAGTTGCCGATGAAGTGCGCCCGCTCGATCCCCAGCGCGTCCATCAGGCCCACGACGGCGTCGGCGCTGTGGCGGAAGTACTGCGGGTGCTCGGTCGGCTTGTCCGAGCGCCCGAAGCCGGGCTGGTCGACGGCGATCGTGCGGTAGTGCTTGGCGAACTCCGGAAGGGTGCGCCCGAAGTTGCTCCACGCCGACGCGCCGGGCCCGCCGCCGTGCAGCAGGATCACCGTCTCGGCGTGCCCGGCGCCCGCCTCGTGGTAGTGCAGCTTGAGGTCGCCCGCCTGGGCGTACTTGCCTTCGGGAGCGACCATCAGTACATCGCGTTCTCGACGGGCAGCCCGAAGGCGCCGGTGCCGAACATGACGTACGCGCGCTCGGCGTCGTTGGCCGCGTGGACGCGGCCGGCGTGCGCGTCGCGCCAGAAGCGCTGGATCGGCGTGCCGCGCTGGATCGCGCGCCCGCCGGAGTTCTCGAAGAGCCGGTCGATCGCGGAGATCGCGCGTTCCGTGCCGCGCACCTGGTCGCGCCGGACACGCAGGCGCAGGTCCGAAGGCAGCCGCTCTTCGCGCTTGGCCATTTCGTACAGCTCGTCGATGTTGCGGGTCAGCTGCAGCCAGGCGGCGTCGATCTCGCTGGCCGCCTCGGCGATCCGCACCTTGGCGAACGGGTCCTCTTTGGACTGTTCGCCGGCGTACGCGGCCCGCACGCGCTTGCGCTGGTGCTCCACGTGCGCGTCGTAGGCGCCCTGGGCCATGCCGATGATCGGCGCGGTGATCGTGGACGGGTGCACCGAACCGTAGGGCAGCCGGTACAGCGGCCCGGGGTTCACGGCCTGGCCGGGCACCTTGCACTTCGACGTCGCGATGAAGCTCAGCGCCCGGTGCTGCGGGACGAAGACGTCCTCGACGACGATGTCGTTCGAGCCGGTCCCGCGCAGTCCCACGGTGTCCCAGACGTCGACGATGGAGTAGTCGGCGATGGGCAGCAGGTACGTGCAGAAGTCGACCGGCTTGCCGTCCTTGAACGCGGGTCCCCCGAGCAGCACCCACGTGCAGTGGTCGCAGCCGGAGGAGAAGCTCCACCGGCCGCTCAGCCGGTAACCGCCGTCGACGACCTCGGCCTTGCCCATCGGGGCGTACGACGACGAGATCCGCACGTCCTCGTCCTCGCCCCAGACCTCCTGCTGCGCCTGCGCGTCGAACAGCGCCACGTGCCACGGGTGGACGCCGAGGATGGAGGCGACCCAGCCGGTGGACCCGCACGCGCTCGCGATCAGCTTGACCGCGGTGTAGAAGCTCACCGGGTCGGCTTCGAAGCCGCCGTAGGGCTTCGGTTGCAGCAGCTTGAAGAACCCGGTCTCCTGCAGGGCCTTGACGGACTCCTCGGGGACGCAGCGCGCGTCCTCGGTGTCCTGGGCCCGTTCCCGCAGGACCGGCAGGAGGTCCCGGACCCCGGCGATCACCTGCTCGCTCATGCGCAGTCCTCTCTCGCGTCTCTCCCCAGAGACTAGAACACGTTCTCGTTTTTGTCGAGAACACCCTGCGCCAGGGCACTGTTGATCCCCGCCCTGCGGCCGGAAAACACGCAGTCGGCCAGCGAAAGGCCACTCACGTACGACCTGGAACAGATTCCCACCGCGGTGCGCCCGGCGGCGTACAGCCCGGGGATCGGCTCCCCCGCCGCGCTCCGCACCGCGCCGGTGTCCTCGTCGACGACCAAGCCGCCGAGCGTGAGCATCGGCGTGGGATAGCCCAGGTTGGGCCGCACCGAGATGTCGATGAGCGAGAACGGCGGGTGCTCCAGCCGCCGCGCGAACTCGGCGGGCTTGCCCACCGGGTCCTCGGCGCCGTGGTAGGCCTCGACGCTCGCGCGCAGGCCCCCGGCGTCGACGCCGGCCTTGCGCGCGACCTCGTCGAGCGTCGCGCCGGTCACGCGGCCGCGGCGCAGCAGGTAGCGCAGCTGAAGCCCCTGGAACCACTGGCTTTGCGCCTTGGTGTCCCGCCGCGCCTCCGCCACGATCGGCGCGTCGACGAGCAGCCAGCCCTTGCTCCCGTGGTCCTCGATGAGCTTCTCGCCGACCGCGGCGCCGTACCGGGACTCGTCGATGACCCGCTGCCCGCCTTCGTCGACGATGATCCCGCCGAGGAACGCGCTCGGCGGCGTGATGAACCGCCACGCCGAGATCCGGCCCAGCTCACCGGTCGCGGCTCCGGCCTCGACGCCGAGCCGGATGCCCGAGCCGTTGTCGGCGGACGTGCCGAGCGGGAGCCCGCCGCGGTAGGCCGGCGCGTGCTCGCGCACCATCTCGCGGTTGGCGATGAACCCGCCCGCGGCGAGCACGACCCCGCGCCGGGCGGTGATCCGCAGCTCACGGCCGTGGGCGCGCTCGAAGCGCTCGACCCGGCGGTGGAGCGACTTGCGCAGCGAAGGCACGTAGATCCCGGGCTTCGCCGCGTACTGCGCGAAGCGCTGGTGCCGGGCCCGCACGAGCGCGGGCGCGTCGCTCAGCGAATCGGCCACCAGCCCGGTGATCCGCCCGTCGCCGTCCCGGACCAGGGTCCGCGCGTGGGTCTGGGTCAGCACCCGGACCCCGCGCTTGCGCACCGCCTCCTTGAGGCGCGCCATCAGCATCTTTCCGGAGGTCCCGGCCCCCTTCACGCGGTGGCCGCGCGGGGCGGGCTTCGCCGCGTCGCGGAACCCGCCCGCGGCCTCACTGCCGGAGTAGTACAGGTAGTGGTCATCACTCGGGTACGACGTCTTGTACGGGCAGAGGCTGCCTTCGAACGGCACGCCGTTGCCCTCCAGCCAGGTGATCATCTCGCGGCTGCCCTCGCAGAAGCGCCGCAAGGTCTCCTCGGAGACGACGTCCCCCGCTTCGAGCCGCAGGTAGGCGTACATCGCGTCGACGGAGTCGTCGACACCCGCGTCGAGCTGCTGGGCAGTGCCGCCGCCCGCGTAGACCACGCCACCGCTGACCGCGCTGGCGCCACCACCGGCGAAGCGCTCGACGATGACGACGTCGGCGCCCGCGTCGGCCGCCTCCAGGGCGGCGCAGGCGCCGGCCGCCCCGAACCCCACGATCACCACGTCCGCGACGAGTTCGTCCATGGTCGTCACCCTAGAACTGAAACACGTTCTCGTCTATGGTGGCCGAAAGCGACTCTCAACTGGATACTCGTCTTGTGGAACACGTTACAAGTGAGGTGGCATGAGGGAGCAGTTCGACGTCGTCGTGGTCGGCAGCGGTGCTGCCGGGATGACCGCCGCGCTGGCCGCGGCCCACCACGGCCTGAGCGTGGTCCTCCTGGAAAAGGCCCCCTGCTTCGGCGGTTCGACCGCCCGCTCCGGCGGCGGGGTCTGGCTGCCGGGCAACCACGCACTGCGCGCCGCCGGGATCGACGAGCCGCCCGAGCGGGCGCGCGAGTACCTGGCCTCGATCGTCGGCGACGTCGTCCCGGCCGTCCGGCGCGACACGTTCCTCGCGCACGGACCCGAGGTGCTGAAGTTCGTGTGCGACCACACGCCGCTGAAGTTCCGCTGGGTCCGCGGCTACAGCGACTACCACCCCGAAGCCCCCGGCGGGCGGTCCGGCGGCCGGTCGGTCGAGCCCGTCGCCTTCGACGGCAAGCTGCTCGGCGCCGAGCTGGCCCACCTCGAACCGCCGTACAGCGCTCCCCCGCTCGGCGTGCCCATCACCCAGGCCGACTACCGCTGGCTGAGCCTCCTCGCGAGGCACCCGCGCGGCGTCGTCCGGCTGCTCTCGCTGGGCGTCCAGTGGCTGGTCGGACGGCTGCGCGGGCAGCGGCTGCTGGCCATGGGGCAAGCGCTTGCGGCCGGGCTGCGGGTGGGCCTGGCCAGGGCCGGCGTCGACGTCCGGCTGAACACCGCGCTGGCCGATCTGAAGACGGACGGCGACCGCGTCACCGGCGTCGTCCTCGAAGACGGCTCGGTCGTCGAGGCCCGGCGCGGCGTGATCCTCGCCAGCGGCGGGTTCGAGCAGAACCTGGAGATGCGCGAGAAGTACCAGCGCGCGCCGATCGGCACCGACTGGACCGTCGGCGCGGCCGCCAACACCGGCGACGGCATCACCGCCGGGCTCAAGCTGGGCGCGGCCCTCGACCTGATGGACGACGCCTGGTGGGGGCCGACGCTGCCGCTCACCGGCGGGCCGTGGTTCGCGCTGGCCGAGCGGTCGCGGCCGCGCTGCATCATGGTCGACGCCCGCGGCGAGCGGTTCGTCAACGAGTCGGCGCCCTACGTCGAGGCCGTGCACGCGATGTACGGCTCCGGGGACGGGCCGGGCCGGCACATCCCGACCTGGCTGGTGTTCGACCAGCGCTACAAGGACCGCTACATGTTCACCGGCATCGGGCCGCGCCAGCCGCTGCCCGGCCGCTGGTTCAAGGCCGGGATCGCGGTGAAGTCGGGCTCGCTGGCCGGGCTGGCCGCGAAGATGGCCGTGCCGCCCGACGCCTTGGAAGCCACCGTGACGCGCTTCAACGGCTTCGCGCACAAAGGGGTCGACGAGGACTTCCGCCGCGGGGTCAGCAAGTACGACCACTACTACGGCGACCCGCGGAACAAGCCCAACCCCAGCCTCGGCCCCCTGGACAAAGCGCCGTACTACGCGGTGAAGATCGTCCCGGGCGACCTGGGGACCAAGGGCGGCCTGCGCACCGACGAGCACGCGCAGGTCCTGCGTGAAGACGGCTCGGTGGTGCCCGGGCTCTACGCCGCGGGCAACGTCAGCGCGGCCGTGATGGGCCGGACGTACGCCGGGCCGGGCGCGACCATCGGCCCGGCCATGGTGTTCGGCTACCTTGCGGCCACGCGGCTGGCGCACGAAGATCAGGGGACCACGGGAGGCGAGCGATGACGCAGGAGTCCGTACGCACCATCTACGCCGGGGAGCCGCCGGCCCGGTTCGCGCGCGGCTGGCACTGCCTCGGCCTGGCGAAGACCTTCCGCGACGGGAAACCGCACGCGGTCACGGCGTTCGGCACGAAGCTCGTGGTGTTCGCCGACTCGAGCGGCGCGCTGAACGTGCTCGACGGCTACTGCCGGCACATGGGCGGCGACCTCACCCAGGGCACGATCAAGGGCGACGAGGTCGCGTGCCCGTTCCACGACTGGCGCTGGAACGGCAAGGGCAAGTGCGTCTCGATCCCCTACGCCAAGCGGGTTCCGCTGCGCGCGCGGACGCGGTCGTGGACGGCGCTGGAGCGGAACGGGCAGCTGCTCGTGTGGCACGACCCCGAGGGCAACCCGCCGGCCGACGAGCTGGCGATCCCGCACATCGAGGCCGCGGACAGTCCCGAGTGGAGCAATTGGACGTGGGACTCGATCTTCATCGACGGCTCGAACTGCCGCGAGATCATCGACAACGTCGTGGACATGGCGCACTTCTTCTACATCCACTACGCGTACCCGACGTACTTCAAGAACGTGTTCGAAGGCCACATCGCGACGCAGTACCTCAACACCAAGGGCCGCCCGGACATGGGCATGGCGTCCAACTACGGTGGCGAGGACAACCTCCTGCGGTCCGAGGCGTCGTACTTCGGGCCGTCGTACATGATCAACAAGCTGGTGAACTCGTTCCAGGGCTACGAGATCGAGAGCGTGCTCATCAACTGCCACTACCCCGTGACGCCGACGTCGTTCGTGCTGCAGTACGGCATGAAGGTCAAGAAGCAGCACGGGCTGACCGACGAGCACGCGGACAAGATCGCGGCGAAACTGGCCAAGGGCATCGGCGCGGGGTTCCTGCAGGACGTCGAGATCTGGAAGCACAAGACGCAGATCGACAACCCGCTGCTGTGCGAAGAGGACGGTCCGGTCTACCAGCTCCGCCGCTGGTACCAGCAGTTCTACGTCGACGCCGCCGACGTCACCGAGGACATGACCCGGCGCTTCGAGTTCGAAGTGGACACTTCGAAGGCCAACGAGGCGTGGGCGGCGGAGGTGGCGGAGAACCTGGCCCGCCAGAAGACCGAGGCGGAAGTGTGACCACCGCCGAGCAGGCCGAGTTCCTGGCGGGCGGGCTGCGGCCGCACGAGTGCCGCAGCTGCGGCACGTGCGTGCTGGTGAAGAAGAACAGCATCCAGCACACGAGCATCCAGTGGACGTCCCGGCCCGCCGACAGCTGCCCGGTGTTCGCCGATGCCGACGGCCCTTCGGCACTGCTCGACACCTGCCCGAAACTGTCCGACAGCATCGCCGACGCCGTGCGCGAAGGCACGCTGGCGGTGGCCGATGGCTGAGCGGGTCTACACGCTGACGGTGGCCGACGTCGTCGTCGAGACGCCCGACGCGCGGTCGGTGGTCTTCGAGGTCCCGGCCGAGCACGCGGCCGCCTTCGAGTACTCGGCCGGGCAGTTCCTGACCCTGCGGATCCCCAGTGAGCAGACCGGTTCGGTGGCGCGGTGCTACTCGCTGTCCAGCGCGCCGCACGAGAACCGCGTGCAGGTGACGGTCAAGCGGACCGACGGCGGGTACGGCTCGAGCTGGGTCTGCGATGCGCTCAAGCCCGGGATGGCGCTCGACGTGCTCGCGCCGGCGGGCGTGTTCTGCCCGGCGTCGGTGGACGAAGACTTCCTGTTGTTCGCCGGCGGCAGCGGCATCACGCCGGTGATGGCGATCCTCAAGACGGCGCTGGACCAGGGTTCCGGGCGCGTCGTGCTGGTGTACGCGAACCGCGACGAGCGTTCGGTGATCTTCGCGGGCGAGCTGGCTTCGCTGGCGAAGCGCTACGGAGACCGCCTGGTCGTCATCCACTGGCTGGAGAGCGTGCAGGGTCTCCCCGACGTCTCGCAGCTGCGCGGGCTGGCTTCCGTGTACACGGAATACGAGGCCTTTCTCTGTGGTCCGGCGCCGTTCATGGCGGCCGCGCGCGAGGCGCTCGGGCAGCTCGGGGTGCCGCGGGACCGGGTGCACGTCGAGAAGTTCACGTCGCTGACGGGGAACCCGTTCGAAGAGGCCGCCGTCGTCGAGGAGGAGCCGGCCTCGGACGAGGCGCCGGCGTCGCTGACGGTTTCGCTCGACGGGTCGACGCGGTCCATGGCCTGGCCGCGGCGGCGGAAGCTGCTGGACCACCTGCTGGACGCCGGGATGGACGCGCCGTACTCGTGCCGCGAGGGACAATGCAGTGCGTGCGCGTGCCGGATCGTGTCGGGCGAGGTGAAGATGCTGCACAACGAGGTCCTGGACGCCGAGGACATCGCGGACGGCATCGTGCTGGCCTGCCAGTCGCTGCCGGTCACCGACGACGTCTCGATCAGCTACGAATAGGAGGTTCGGGTGCCCATCGATCCCGCGGTCGCCGTCGGCGCCGAGATCGGCGAGGTGAGCTTCGCCTGGACGTCGTCGGACGTGCTGCTCTACCACCTGGCGCTCGGCGCGGGCCCGGACGAGCTGCGCTACACCTACGAGCGGGACCTGGTGGTGCTGCCGACGTTCGCGACGGTCGCGGCGAACCTGCGCGTGTTCGACCCGCCGGCGGTGTCGTTCCCCGGGGTGGAGATCGACCTGGCGAAGGTGCTGCACGGCAAGCAGGAGATCACGCTGCACCGGCCGATCCCGGTCGAGGGCAAGGCGGTGGCGAAGTCGCGGATCGCGGACGTCTTCGACAAGGGCAAGGCCGCGGTGGTCGTCCAGGAGGTCGCGGTGACCTCGTCGGCCGGCGATCCACTGTGGACGGCCCGGTCGAGCATCTTCGCCCGCGGCGAGGGCGGTTTCGGCGGCTCGCGGGGTCCGTCGGACCGGATCGAGTGGCCGGCCCGCGAGCCGGACGTCGTGCTGGAGACGCCGACGCTGCCGCAGCAGGCGCTGCTGTACCGGTTGTGCGGCGACCGGAACCCGCTGCACGCCGACCCGGCGTTCGCCGCGGCGGCCGGGTTCCCGAAGCCGATCCTGCACGGGCTGTGCACGTACGGGATCGTGGCGCGCGTGCTGGTGAACGAGTTCCTGGACGGCGATCCCGCGCGGGTGGCGTCGTTCGCGACCAAGTTCGCCGGGGTGGTGTTCCCGGGCGAGACGCTGCGGATCCGGGTGTGGCGCGAGGACGGCCGGCTGCTGGTCACGACGACGGCGGTGGAGCGCGACGACGCGCCGGTGCTGGCGGACACGGTGCTGGTGTCCACTTCGTGAGCGTCCCGGCGGTCGCCCGCTAACGTGGAGGGGTGACTTCGGGAGGACGGATGCCGGAATACTTCGTGGTGCGGGGCACGGTCGAGCACGGCGACGAGCGGGGCCGTGAGCTGGGCTTTCCCACGGCCAACCTCGCGCTGGGCGACCAGGCCGGCTCGGTCGGCGACGGGGTGTGGGCGGGCTGGGTGGGCCGCGAGGACGGTTCGCGGGTACCGGCGGCGATCTCGGTCGGCCGCCGTCCGACGTACTACGGCGCCGACGGGTACCGGCTGCTGGAGGCTCACCTGCTGGACTTCACGGCTGACCTGTACGGCGAGACGCTGGTGGTGTGGCTCGGGTCGCACCTGCGCGACCAGCAGGCGTACGCCTCGGCGGAGGACCTGATCACGGCGCTGAAGAACGACATCGCGGCGGCGAGCCAGTGGACGGCCGAGCACCCGGCAGCGGCACTGCCGGCCCCCGGCGAGACCCCCTTGGGCGAGGTCCGCCGAGTCAGCGGCTGACGCCGCCAGGCCCGCCACGCGAGATCCGTGCCGGATCACGCGAGTTCCGGCTCCGGTCACGCGAGTTCCGGCCGCAACCACGCGAACTCCGGCGAAGCGCGGGCTGACCACCGCGGCCGCCGCTCCGAGCCAAGTGACGTGAATGACTCATTCATGTCGTCGGATGACGTGAATGAGTCATTCACGTCATCCGGGCCCGCCTCACAAAGCCGAGGCCAGCAGCATGTATCCCATCCCCGCCCCCATGACCGCCCGGCAGATCGCACGCGAAGCCTGCCCGGCGCCGGGGTCGGAGCCCACCGTCGGCGCCGTCCGGAGGGCGAGCGCTCCGGACCACACCGCGTCCACCACGAAGTACCCCGCCGCCGCCACCGCGACCAGCGGCAACGCCAGTCGTGAGTCCATCGGGGACATCGTCAGCCACGGGCCGCGCGCCATGCCACCGTGCGGCATCGCCGTGACCATGTAGAACATCGCCGCCGCCGACAGCGCGTGGTGCGCGCAGCCCGTCCGGCCCCGCCACCACGCCACCGCGAACCAGCCCGCCGTCAGCACCAGCACCGCCTGCCAGCCCGCCGCCGGGATCGGGCCGCCGACCGGGGAAAGCATCGCCACCATCGCCACCACCAGCAGCAGCTCGGCCAGGTCGCCGTGGCGGACCCCGTGGCCCAGCCGCGCGTAGTCGAGGCGGACCAGCCGCAGCACGCACGGCAGCGCCAGCGCCGCGAACACCGCCGTGAGCGCCCAGTCGACCACCATCGCAGTCGGCCTCACTCTCCGTCGTGGGTGGTGCATCCACCGTGACACCCACGACGGCCGCGCACCAGCCGTCAATGAGGTGACGCCTCAGTCACCCGTCAGGATGAGTCCGCTGGTCGGCACCCCCGTCCCCGCCGTGACGAGCACCCGGGACGCGCCGGCCACCTGGTTGACCGCCGTCCCGCGAATCTGCCGGACGCCCTCCGCGATGCCGTTCATGCCGTGGATGTACGCCTCGCCGAGCTGGCCGCCGTGCGGGTTGAGCGGCAACGCGCCGTCGAGCTCCAGCGCCCCGTCGGCGATGAAGTCCTTCGCCTCCCCGCGACCGCAGAAGCCCAGCTCCTCCAGCTGCATCAGCACGTACGGCGTGAAGTGGTCGTACAGCACGGCAACGTCCACATCGGACGGCCCGAGACCGGACTGGCCCCACAGCTGCCGCCCCACGACGCCCATCTCGGGCAGCGCGGCCAGGTCGTCGCGGTAGTAGCTGGTCATCACGTACTGGTCCGGCCCGCTCCCCTGCGCCGCCGCCGCGATCACCGCCGGCGCCCGCGCCAGCTCGCGCGCCCGCTCGACACTCGTGACGACCAGCGCCACCCCGCCGTCGCTCTCCTGGCAGCAGTCGAGCAGGTGCAGCGGCTCGGCCACCCAGCGCGACGACTGGTGCTCCTCGAGGGTGATCGGCCGCTCGTGGAACCACGCGTTCGGGTTGGTCGCCGCGTGCTTGCGGTCCACGACGGCGACGCGCCCGAAGTCCTCGCTCGTCGCGCCGTAGTCGTGGAGGTAGCGCTGCGCGACCATGGCCACCGTCGCCGCCGGGGTCGCGATCCCCATCGGGTAGTGGAACGCGTTGTCGACGCCGGAGGAGTTGACCTGCCCCGCCGCGGCCGAGGACACCTGGCCGAACCGCATGCCCGAGCGTTCGTTGAACGCGCGGTACGCGACGACCACGTCCGCGACGCCGGTCGCCACCGCCATCGCGGCCTGCTGCACGGTCGCCGCCGCCGCGCCACCGCCGTAGTGGATCCTGCTGAAGAACTTCAGCTCCGGGATGCCCAGCTCGCGGGCCACCGCGATCTCGGCGTTGCCGTCCATCGTGAACGACACCAGACCGTCCACATCGGACGGCGTGAGTCCCGCGTCCGCCAAGGCGTGGGAGATGCATTCGGCCGCCAGCCGCAGTTCGCTGCGCCCGGAGTCCTTCGAGAACTCCGTCGCGCCGATCCCGGCGATGGCCGCCTTGCCCGAGAGCGTCACGGCAGCGTCACCTCCACGGTCCCGGCGACATGCTCGCCGAGCGAATCCACCCCGGACACCGACACGACGACGTCGTTGCCCTCGCGCGAGACCACGCGGCCGGTGAACGTCAGCGTGTCGTAGGCGTAGCACGGCACGCCGAGCCGGATCTTGATCGACCGGATCAGCGCCTCCGGGCCGGCCCACGCCGACACGAACCGCTGGACCAGGCCGGTGTCGGTGAGGATGTTGAGAAAGATGTCTTTCGACCCGCGCGCCACGGCCGCGTCGCGGTCGTGGTGCACGTCCTGGAAGTCGCGGGTGGCCAGGGCCGTGCTGACGACGAACGTCGGCGTCGCCTCGATCGTCAGCGGCGGCAGCTCGGTCCCTTCGGTGACGGTCATCGCGCCACCTTCCAGGCCGGCAGCGTCAGCTCGTCGTCGACGCGGACGAACGCCGCCACCACCGGGAGTCCGATGTGGACTTCCTCGGGTGCCGCGTCGAGCAGCTCGGCCATCACGCGGACCCCTTCTTCCAGCTCCACGAGCGCCACGACGAAGGGCAGCTCCTTGCCCGGCACCGGCGGGTGGTGGTGCACGACGTAGGAGAACACGGTCCCCCGGCCACTCGCGACGACGTAGTCCGGCTTCGTGTCCAGCGAGCCGTCGGGCGGCATCGGCCCGGGCGGGTGCCGCAGGGTTTCCCCCCAGCGCTGGATGCGCAGCTCGCCCTCCTTCAAGCCGTCCCAGAAGAACTCCGTGTCCTTGCTGGTCACCGGCCGCAGCACCGGCGCGGGTGGCGGCTTCGGCGCGGGCGGGCGGAACTTGAGGACGCGGAACATCATCTCCGCGACAGCTTCGTCCTCGACGTACCATCGCACGCGCGTGGTGACGAACCAGCCCTCCCCCAGCGCGGTCTTCTTGGGGCCCACGACGCTTTCCAGCGCCGTCCGCGCCTCCACCTGCTCGCCGGGGCGCAGGTAGCGGTGGTAGGTCTGCTCCGAGTTCGTCGCCACGACGGACGTGAACCCGGCCTCGTCGAGCAGCTCCATCATCAGGCCGAGCGGGTCGTCGGTCCCTCGGGGGGAATTCAGACCGCCCATCGTCCACACCTGGGCCATCGCGGGCGGCGCGACCAGTCCCTTGTGAACGCTCTGCGCGGCGAACTCCGGATCGGTGTAGACGGGGTTGCCGTCCCCGATCGCCTCGACCCAGTTGTTCACCATGGCCTGGTTCACCGGGTCGCGCGCGAGACGCGGCGAGCACTCGCCCCGCGCGGCGATTTCGGCGGCGGCTTCTTCGATGGTCATCGCGGCACCCTCGGCAGGCCCAGGCCGATCGACGCGATCAGCTCCCGTTGGATTTCGCTGACCCCGCCGCCGAACGTCAGCACGATGTTGCGCTTGGCGGCGATGTCCAGCCATTCCGCCAGCTCGGCGGTGTCCGGATCGGCCAGGTCACCGTGGCGCCCGACCAGCTCTTCGAGGTTCCGGCCGATCCGCTGGATGACCTCGGAGCTGAACACCTTCGTCGCCGACGCGTCGGCGACCGCCACCGGTGCGCTCGCCGAGGACACCGCGACCTGCCAGTTCAGCAGCTCGTTCACCCGCGTCACCGCCATGGCCTCGGCCAGCACGGCCCGGACGTCGGCGAGGTCCAGCAGGCCGTGGGCGGCGGCCCAGGCGCGGACCCGGTCGTACAGCCCGCCGATCCGCCCGGCCGGGCCGAGCATCACGCGCTCGTGGTTGAGCTGCGTGGTGATCAGCCGCCAGCCTTCGTTCTCCTTGCCCACCAACCGGTTCACCGGCACGCGGACGTCCGAGTAGTACGTCGCGTTGACGTGGTGGGCGCCGTCGCAGGTGATGATCGGCGTCCACGAGTAGCCGGGGTCGCTCGTGTCCATGATGAGGATCGAGATGCCCTTGTGCCGCGGCGCGTCCGGCGCGGTCCGCACGGCGAGCCAGATGTAGTCGGCGTCGTGCCCGCCGGTGGTGAAGATCTTCTGGCCGTTGACGACGTACTCGTCGCCGTCGCGCACCGCCGTCGTCCGCAGCGCCGCGAGGTCGGTCCCCGCCTCCGGCTCGGTGTAGCCGATCGCGAAGTGGATCTCGCCGGCCAGGATCTTCGGCAGGAAGAAGGCCTTCTGCTCGTCCGTGCCGTACTGCTGCAGCGTCGGCCCGACGGTCTGCAGCGTCACCGACGGCAGCTGGACGTCGGCGCGCGCGGCCTCGTCGACGAACAGGTGCTGCTCGATCCCGCCGAAGCCCTGCCCGCCGTACTCGACCGGCCAGCCGACGCCCAGCCGGCCGTCGCGGCCCATCCGGCGGACGATCTCGCGGAACACCGGCCCGTGCCGCTCGCGCAGCATGGCCTGACGTTCTTCCGGGCTGATCAGCCCGGCGAAGTACTCGCGCAGTTCGGCGCGCAGCGCTTTCTGCGCCGCGGTCAGTTCGACGTGCATCCGCTCACCCCGCCACTCGTTCGCCGAGCCTGCCGAGCCGGTGCGCGGCGCCGCCGAGCGCCCGGCCGAGGTCCTTCACCGCCGAGGAATACCGGTGCAGCGGATAGGTTTCGTCGACGCCGACCCCGCCGTGCAGGTGGTGGCAGGTCGCGAGCGCCTTGGGCGCCTCTTCGGCGAGCCAGTAGGCGGCGACGTCCAGTTCGGCGTCCGCGTCGAGGCCGGCCGCCAGCCGCCACACCGCCGACGTCACGGCCAGGTGCACGGTCCGGGAGGCGACGTAGACGTCGGCGATCTGGCCCGCCACCGCCTGGAACGTCGCGAGGGGACGGCCGAACTGGGTGCGTTCGCCCACGTGCTTCACCGTCAGGGCCAGGGCGCCGGCCAAGAGTCCGTCCCCGACCGCGAGCGCCCCGGCGAGGGCGAAGCGGTGCAGCGCCGCGACGGCGCCCCGGTCGAACAGGAGGTCGCTCTCCTCGGCGGCGACGTCGTCCAGGCGCACGGTGTACTCCGGCGTCCCGGCCGAGGTGGGCGTCGGGACGAGCGTGACGCCGTCGGCCTGCGGGTCGACCAGGTAGACGGCGGTGCCGTGCGGCGTGGTCACCGGCGTGAGGATCCGGGTGGCTTCCCGGGCGTACGGGACCGCCGTCTTCACCCCGCTGAGCAGCCATTTCCCGTCGGCCGCCCGTGCGGTCGCGGCGGGTTGCCCGGTCAGGGGCGCGGACGGCTCGTGCAGGGCCGCGGTGAGCAGGGCCTCCCCCGCGGCGACCGGCGGCAGGAGATCCGCGCGCTGCTGGGGCGTGCCCAGTGTTTCGACCGGGAGGACGCCCAGCGCCAAGGCGGTGTAGGCCGGTACCGGCGCGGCGGCGCGGCCGACCTCGGTGAGGACCTGCGCGACCTCCGCGACGCCCAGGCCGTCGCCCTCCAGGTCGGGGGGCAGCGCGAGGGCCAGCAGGCCCGACGACGCGAGCGCGCGCCACGGATCGTCCTCCGCACCGAGCACTTTGGCGGCGAGGGCGGCGATCTCCGTCTGCGTATCGTCAAGAGTGAAGTCCACGCCTGTCCTCCGGATCGGCGCAATAGTGAAACCTGTTCTAGTCTTAACCGGAAAGCCCCGGCACGGCAACCCCCGCGGAGGAGCGGCATGGCGGTGATCGGACCGGACGGCGCGCGCCGCCGCCTGATCACCGTGCCCTCGACCGCCGCCGTGCCCGACCCGGTCCCCCTCGACCTGCCCGGCCGCGGGCGGACCGTGGTCACCGACGTCGGGCCGCGGGACGCGCCCGCCCTCGTCCTCTTGCATTCGGTGGCCTGCACGGGCTTGCTGACCTGGTACCCGGCGCTCCACCGGCTGGCGCGCCGCCACCGCGTCGTCGTGTTCGACCAGCGGTGGCACGGCCGGGGCATCCGGTCGCCGGAGTTCCGGCTCGCCGACTGCGCCGCCGACGTCGTCGCCGTGGCGGACGCGCTCGGCATCGGGCGGTTCGCCGTCGGCGGGTACTCGATGGGCGGGATGGTCGGCCAGCTGGTCGCCCGCGCCGAACCAGAACGTGTTACCGGATTGGTGCTGTGTTCGACCGCGAGCAACTTCCGGCGCGGGCTGCGCCAAAGCGTCGCGCTCGACGTGTTCGGCCGGACGCTGCGCCGGCTTCGCGAGCGCGTGAAGCTGCCGGCCGCGCCCACCGCCGCCCCCCGCGCGCGCGTCGAGGACTACCGGTGGGGCCTGCGGGAGTTCCGGTCGACCACGCCGTGGGAGATCGCGGTCGCCGTCGACGAGATCGGCCGGTTCGACTCGACGCCGTGGCTGCACACGCTGCGGCTGCCCGCGGCCGTCGTCGTGACCACCCGGGACCGGTTCATCGCCCCCGAGCACCAGCGCTCCCTGGCCCGCCGCATCCCCGGCGCGGCGACCTACGAGGTCGCGGCCGGGCACGCCGCCTGCGTGCTCGCCGCCGACCGCTGGGTGCCCGCCCTGCTCGCCGCGGTCACGTCGGTACACACCCCTTGAGGAGGACTGCACGATGGGACGCTTCAGCCTGCCCGAGCAGAAGCCCGGCGGCCTCGACTCGCCCGCGACGGCCAAGGTCATGAAGTACGGGGCGAGGGCCCAGGTGGCGGTCTTCCGGCTGACCGGCGGCCGCGTCGGCAGCACCTGGCGGATCGGGGCCGGGTTCCGCAAGCCGGTGCCGACGCTGCTGCTGGAGCACCGCGGGCGCAAGTCCGGCCGGCTGTTCACGACGCCGCTGCTCTACCTTCGGTCCGGCGAAGACGTCGTCGTCGTCGGCTCCCAGGGCGGACTGCCGGACCACCCGCAGTGGTACCGCAACCTGCTGGCGCACCCCGAGACCCGCATCCACCTCAAGGGCCGGCGCGCCGTCCCGGTCACGGCGCGGGTGGCCGGGCCCGCGGAACGCGCCGACCTCTGGCCCCGGCTGGTGGAGCTGTACGCCGACTTCGCGAAGTACCAGGCCTGGACCGAGCGGGAGATCCCGGTCGTGGTGCTCGGCCCGCGCTAAGGGGCCGCCTTCAGCAGCTCGGCCAGGGCTTCCGGGAGCGCGTCGGCGAGCGGCCACAGGTCCTTGACCAGCTCCCGCGCACCGAGCAGCCCGACGTGCAGCTTGCCCGCGTTGGACAGCACGGTGACGTTCAGCCCGGCGCCGTGGAAGACCGGGCCGAGCGGGTAGAGGCCGGTGATCCGCGCGCCGAGGAAGTACAGCGGCATCGGCGGCCCGGGCACGTTGGAGACAACCAGGTTGTGCACCACCGGGTGCTTCTCGGCCAGGCGCAGCGCCGAGTACGCGCGCACGGCGAGGCCGAACGCCGTCGCGGCCGAGAACTGCGCCCAGTCCTGCAGCATGTCGGCGTCGATGTCGTAGTGGTGGTCCTTCGACAGCCGGTTGGCCTCGGCGAGGAAGAACACCCGTGCAGTCGGGTCGGCCAGGTGCGTCGGCAGCGACGCGAAGAACGCGGAGACCTTGTTGCTGCCGTGGTCGCGTTCGGTCCGGTCGTGCACCGAGACCGGGACGGTCGCGACCAGCGGGTCTTCCGGCAGTTCGCCGCGCGCGTCCAGGAACTTCCGCAGCGCACCCGCGACGACCGCGAGCACGACGTCGTTGACCGTGACCCCGAAGGCGTTCTTCACGTCCTTGACCGTGCCGAGGTCGAGCTGGGCGAACGCGACGCTGCGGTGCCCGGTGATCGTGCCGTTCAGCGACGTCCGCGGCGCGGTGAACGGGATCGGCATCCCCTTGCCGCGCAAGGCTTTCCCGAGCCACCGCGGGACGAGCTCCAGCAGGTCCGGCAGCAGCCGCGCGAGCTCGGCGGGGCGTTTCGCGACGCTCTCGACGCCGGAGCGGAGCAGGTGCAGCGGCGCGGGCAGCCCGGGGTTGCGAGGTTCCTCGATCTCCGGCATCGGCCCGTCGGGTTCCAGCCCGGCCAGGTAGGTGATCAGGCTGGCGCCGCTCACGCCGTCGACGCTCGCGTGGTGCATCTTCAGCAGCACCGCGATCTGGCCGTCGGCCAGCCCTTCGATGACGTAGAGCTGCCAGAGCGGGCGGCCGCGGTCGAGCTGCTGGCCGGCGATGTGCGCGCACAGCTCGGCCAGTTCGGCCCGGTCGCCGGGGGCGGGCACGCCGATGCGGTGCACGTGGTGGTCGAGGTCGAAGTCCTCGTCCTCGATCCACACGGGATGCCCGATGTTCCAGAGCGGATTGTGCAGTTTGCGGCGGAACGCCGGAATCACCCGGACCCGTTCCTCGAGCTTTTCCATGAGCTTCGCGAAGGTGTAGCCGCCGGGCATCGTCGAGCCGTCGAGGGTGATCAATCCGCAGACGTGCAGGACCTGGGACGACGTTTCGAGGTAGAGGAAGCTCGCGTCGAGGCCACTCAGTCTCTGCATGGCGCTCAGCGTAAGCCACTTCCGGCGAGCGGCGCGTCACCCTACTCGCCGGTATCATCACGCTGGTGCAGCCGAATTTCCTGATCCGTCGCGCGGTCCAGCTCGGCCTCACCGCGAACGCGCTCCGCCCGCTGCGGGCCCGGTCCACGACCATCCCGGCGTTCTTCGCCGGGTGGCTGACCGGGGAGCTCGCGCCCCAGTTCCTGGCGTTGACGGCCGCGGACTCCCTGGTCCACGTGGCCCGGCACGGCGTCCGCGACCGCTCGACACAGGCGGGGCTGGCGATGGCCGCCGCGTCCGCCGCCGGGCTCGCCGCGCTGATCCGCACGGGCCACGGCGCCCGCGACGAGATCGAGGCGGCGCTGACCAACGCGCTGGGCGAGGACTACGCGACCGAGCTGGGGCGGACCGACCTGGGTCTGCCGTGGGGCGAGCTGGCGCTGCCGTTCCGGATGGGCGCGCCGGACGTGCGGGTCGACCGCAACATCGCGTACGCCCCGGGCGGCAAGCGGTTCCTGCTGGACGTCTACCGCCCGCTGGAGCCGGTGTCGGGCGCACCGGTCCTGCTGCAGGTCCACGGCGGCGCGTGGGTGATCGGCAACAAGGAGGAGCAGGGCCGGCCGCTGATGCGTCACCTGGCCCGCCGCGGCTGGGTGTGCGTCGCGATCAACTACCCGCTGTCCCCGGCACACCGCTGGCCGGCGCACATCGTGGCGGCGAAGCGGGCGCTGGCGTGGATCCGATCGGAGATCGCGGCGTACGGCGGCGACCCCGGTTTCGTGGCGGTGACGGGCGGATCGGCGGGCGGGCACCTGTCGGCGTTGCTGGCGTTGTCGCAGAACGACCCGGCGCTGCAGCCGGAGTTCGAGGACGCCGACACGAGCGTGCAGGCATGCGTGCCGCACTACGGGGTGTACGACTTCGCGGCCACGTCGGGGTCGCGGGCGAGTCGGTACCGGTTGGAGAGCTTGATCGCGCGGCGGGTGTTCGCGGCCGATCGTGATCCGGTCAACCACTTGGACGACTACGTCGCGGCATCTCCGCTGGACCGGATTTCGTCGGACGCCCCGCCGTTCTTCGTGATCCACGGACGGGATGATTCGCTGGTGCCGGTGCGCGAGGCCCGCGAGTTCGTGCGGCGGCTGCGGGAGAAGTCGCGGTACCCGGTGGCCTATGCGGAGCTGGCCGGGGCGCAGCACGCGTTCGACGTGTTCACGTCCGTGCGGAGTGCGCACGTGGTGCGGGGCGTGGCGCGGTTCCTGGACTTCACGTACAACGCCTGGAAGGCCGAGAACCGGTAGGTCGCGGCAGGTCTGGGCGGCGTACGCGGGCAGGCGAACCCCGTGCTGCCGGGTCGCTTTCGGCAGCGACCCTGCGCCCCAATGTGGCGTTGGTTGCGCCCCACGCACCCAATGTGGCGTTCGGTGCGCCCCACGCACCCAACGCCACATTGGGGCGTTGGGCCTGTTCGATCCGGCGGCCGTCAGGCCAAGCCCGCCGCGCTCGCCGCGGTCGGATTCAACTGCCGAACCTGCCCGCCGGCAAGCCCTGCCGGGCTGCCCCGCCGGCCGGCCAGGCTCGCCGGAGGTCAGTAGGCCAGGTCCACCGGGCTTGCCGAGGGCGGACCGTCCAAGTGCCACTCCGTTCCCGCGCGGATGAACCGGTACCAGCGGGCGTCGCGGCCGTAGCGCAGCTGCAACTCCCCCTGGGTCAGGCGGTTGCGCCAGACCTTCGGGGTTCCCGGCAGCCCCGCCTCGGCCAGGACTGCCTGCGCCTCGGCCAGGGGGCCCGGGCCCGGCTGCCACGTCTCCCGCAGTGCCGCCAAGCCGCCGCGGCCGGCCTCGCGCCAGGCCTCCGCCCAGCGGGTCAGGTCGCGCTCCGGCACGCCGGCCGCCGTGGCCAGGGCGGCCGCCTCCGCGCCGGACCGGGCCGCCGCGCGGCGGGCGAGGTCCTCCTCGAACGTCAGCTCCGTGGCCGTCACGCCGCCCGTCAGCAGGTCGCGCGCCAGGGACGCGGCGTCGGCCGCGAGCCCGGACAGCGCGGCCGCCGTCCAGCCCGTGCCCGGCGGCGGGTCGAGGTCCAGGGTCGCCGGTGGGCCGGCCACCCGCGGTGGCGGTGGCAGGGCCGGGATCGCCCCCGGCCGCCGGGCGTAGGCCGCGCGCGGTGTCAGCCCCTCGTCCACGCGCTTCGGCAGCTTCGGCTTCTCGCCGCGTGCCGGGGTCCGGCGGGCGCGCAGCTCGGCCAGGACGTCCGCCCGCGGGCGCCCGCGCAGCAGGAACAGCGTGAACGGGTCGCGGTCCACCTCGTCGGCGACCAGGTAGTAGACCGCGGCGACGTGCTTGCACGGGTTCGCGGAGTCCGGGCACGAGCACCGCGGCCGCAGGTCGCCCGGGCCGGGCAGCAGGTCGGCGCCCGCCTCGCGGGCCTGCTCGGCGAGCGCGCCCGGCAACTCGCCGTCGAGCAGCGCGGCCGCGTGCCCGAGCTGCGTGCCGACCACGCCGAGCAGCGTGTCCCACTCGCCGTCGGTGAAGGTGCGCATGGTGATGGTCACCTTGTACGGCTGCGGCCGGCTGCCGCGCACCCGCGCTCGCACGTCGCCGGCGGCGACGTGCAGCTCGCTGACCGTGCCCTTGCGCGCGTACGTCCGCCCGCGGGGCAGCCGGTTCGGGTCGAGCTTCGCGCGCTGCTCCAGCGCGTCGACCCAGGCGCGGCCCCACCACGTCCGGCCGAAGGTCCGCCTCGGGGGCATCAGCCGCTCCCGAGCCGGACCAGGTCGGCGAGCTCGTCGTCGGACAGTTCGGTGATCCAGTCCTCCCCCGCGCCGACGATCGACTCGGCCAGCCCGCGCTTCTTTTCGAGCACCTGCGCGATCCGCTCCTCCAACGTGCCCTCGGCGATCAGCCGGTGGACCTGGACCGGCCGGTCCTGGCCGATGCGGTACGCGCGGTCGGTGGCCTGGTCCTCGACCGCCGGGTTCCACCAGCGGTCGTAGTGGATCACGTGGGTGGCCCGGGTCAGGTTGAGCCCGACGCCGCCCGCCTTGAGCGAGAGCAGGAACACCGGGATCTCGCCGGCCTGGAACCGGTCGACCATGTCCTGGCGTTTCGCGGGCGAGCTTTCGCCCGAGAGCAGCTCGGTGGGCAGGCCGCGCTCCGCCAGGCGTCGCTCGAGCAGCCGGCAGAGCTGGACGTACTGGCTGAAGACGAGCACGCTTTCGCCCTCGTCGAGGATGACGTCCAGCAGCTCCTCGAACGCGGCGAGCTTGCCGGACCGGCCGGTGAGCGCGCCGTGGGGTTCTTTGAGGAACTGGGCCGGGTGGTTGCAGATCTGCTTGAGCTCGGTGAGCAGCTGCAGGACCTGGCCGCGCCGCTTGATGCCCTGCGTCTCGCGGATTTCGGCCAGGTTCTCACGGACGACGGCTTCGTAGAGCGTGGTCTGCTCGGCGGTGAGCGGGACGAACCGGTCGGTCTCGGTCTTGGGCGGCAGCTCCGGGGCGATGTCCGGGTCGGACTTGCGGCGCCGCAGCAGGAACGGCCGGACGGTGGCGGCCAGCCGCTCGGTGACGGCCTTGTCGCGGTCGCGCTCGATCGGCCGCGCCACGGTGCGGCGGAAGCGGTCGAGCGGGCCGAGCAGCCCGGGCGTGGTCCAGTCCACAATGGACCAGAGTTCGGTCAGCCGGTTTTCGACCGGGGTGCCGGTGAGCGCGACCTTGGCCCGGGCGGGCACCTTGCGGAGTTCCTTGGCCGTGGCGGACAGGGGATTCTTGACGTGCTGCGCCTCGTCCGCGGCGACGAGCCCCCAGTCCACTTCGGACAGTGTCTCGCGGTCGCGGCGGAGGACGCCGTAGGTGGCGAGCACGACCTCGTCGGGGGCGAGGTCGTCGAGGTGGCGGCTGCCGCCGTGGAACCGGCGGACCGGGATGTCCGGGGCGAAGCGGGCGAACTCGCGCTCCCAGTTGCCGAGCAGGGAGGTCGGGCAGAGGACGAGGGTGGGGCCACCGGTCGAGCCGGGCCGGGGCTCGGCGGGCTCCACCGCGACCGGAGCCGCCGGTCGCGCACCTCCGGCTCGGAGCGCGCCCGGTCCACCAGCCGTCGCCGGCGGCGAAGCGAGCGCCCGCCGGTGCAGGTGGAGGGCGATCAGCTGGATCGTCTTGCCCAGCCCCATGTCGTCGGCCAGGCACGCGCCGAGCCCGAGGCCCGTCATCGTCGCCAGCCACGCCAGCCCCGCCTGCTGGTACGGCCGCAACGTCGCCTGCAGTCCTGGGGGCGGAGCCATCACCTCGCCGGCCCGGTCCCGGATCCGCTCGGCCAGCCCGCCCAGCACCGGGGGCGCCGCGAACTCGACGCGTTCGCCGTCCAGTTCCAGCTCACCCGTCAACGCCGCGGCCAAGGCCTCGCCCGCGTCGAGCTTGCGGGTGCGGCCCCGGACCCGCGCGAGCAGCTGCGGATCCACCCGCACCCACTGCCCGCGCAGCCGGACCAGCGGGCGCTTCGCCTCCGCGAGGGCGGTGACCTCCGCTTCGGTCAGCTGCTCGCCGCCCAGGCTGAGCTGCCAGCGGAACTCGAGGAGGCTCTTCAGCGCGAACTCCGCCTCCGTGACGCTCGCCGGCGCCTGGGTCGCGCTCGCCTTCGCCTTCACCTCGCCGGCGAACAGCCCCTTCGACCAGAGCACCTCGATGCCGGCGCCGCCGAGGTCGCGGCTGCCGTCGGTCAGCAGGTCGACGACCTCGTCGTCGGTCAGCGGCAGCTCCGCGGGCGCGGCCTGCGCCAGCACCCGGCCCAGCGGCGCCCACGCCCGCGCGCCGCGCCGCAGGCCGAGCAGCAGCTGCGTCTCCACCTGGTCGCCGAGCCGGCTCAGCACCGCGTCCGGCGCGTCCCAGAGCGTCGCCGCCTCCACCACCAGGCTCGGCTCGGCCATGCTGCGCACCGCCAGGACCCCGGCGAACGTGTCGTCGTCCCGGCCCTCGACCCGCAGCAGCACCTGGACGCCGCGGGGTTCGCGCGCCTCCAGCTCGGCCAGCCAGGCCGCGCCGTCCGGCCCGAGCAGGGCCGGTTCGCGGGCCGCGAACGCGGGGTCGCCGGCCCCGACCGGGGCCGCCGGGCTGCGCGCCAGCAGGTCGGCCGTCGCGTCCCAGAGCGCGCGGACCAGGGAGTCCGGCGAGTGCAGGCGGATGCGTTTCAGCCCGGTCAGCGGCAGCGCGTACGCCTCGGGCGGCAGGGCGCCGGCCAGGCCTCGCAGCAGCTCTTCGTCGGCCGCGTCCAGCGGGCCGATCCGCCAGGCCGCCGCCCCGGCCGGCGAGACGGCGGGCCGCAGCCGGCCCCGCGCGACGAGGTTCACCCCGGCGTTGACGGCCGCCGACCACGCCGCGACGGCCGGGCTGGCCTCCTCCCCCACCGCGAGCAGGCGGGGCAGCGCGCGTTCGAGCGGGACGAGCTCCGCCTCGACCTTCGTCCGCGCGAACTTCGCGCCCCGGGGCAGCACGAGCTCGATCGTGGTCCCGCCGGCCACGTCGTCGCCCCACAGGGCCAGCACGCCGTCCCGCGGGGGATCCGCGGGAAGGTAGGTGGCCCGGGTGTCTGCGCTGAACTCCACGACGGCAACGCTAGAACACGCCCCCGACAGTTTCGGCCCGGGCGGCGCGAACGGTCCTTTCGCGCCCTCCGATCCGCGTGATCCGGGACGCGACTCGCGTGATCGGAACCGGGACTCGCGTGATCAGAGACGGAATTCGCGTGATGGGAGGGGCATCAGCCGCGCGGGAGGCCCAGGAGGCGTTCCGCCGTCAGCGACCGCAGCACCTGGGTCGTGCCGCCCGCGATGGACAGGCACCGCGTCAGCAGGAACTCGTGCTGGACCGCCGACGCCGGGCCGTCCGCGGCCAGCGCGCCCGCGCCCGCCAGCTCCAGGGCGAATTCCGCGACGTCCTGCCGGTGCTGCACCCCGAGCAGCTTCCGCACGCTCGACTCCGCGCCCGGGTCCTGCCCGCCGAGCCGTTTCAACGCCGCCCGCAGGTCCAGCACCGAGCCCGCCACCCCGAGGGCGACCAGGCCGCCGAGCCGGTCCCGGGCGACGTCGTCCAGCGCCGAAGCGTCCACAGTGGACACCAGCGACTGCACGCTCTCCCCCACCGCGGACCCGCCCCCGAGGGCCACCCGCTCGTTCGCCAGCGTCGTGCGCGCCAGCCGCCAGCCGCCTCCCGGCGTCCCGACGACGTCGGCGTCCGGGACGAACACGTCGTCGAGGAACACCTCGTTGAACACGGCGTCCCCGGTGATCTCCCGCAGCGGCCGCGTGGTGATGCCCTCGGCGCGCATGTCGACCAGGAAATACGTGATCCCCTTGTGCTTCGGCGCGTCCGGGTCGGTGCGCGCCAGGCAGATCCCCCAGTCGGCTTCGCGGGCGAGCGACGTCCACACCTTCTGCCCGGTCAGCCGCCAGCCGCCCTCGACGCGCCGCGCCGCCGTCCGGAGCGCCGCCAGGTCGGATCCCGCCCCCGGCTCGCTGAACAGCTGGCACCACGTGATTTCCCCGCGCAACGTCGGCCGCGCGAACCGGGAGCGCTGCTCGTCGCTGCCGTGCTCGAGGATCGTCGGCACCGCCCACGCGCCGATCACCAGGTCCGGACGGCGGATGCCGGCCGCCGCCACCGCGCCGTCGATCCGCAGCTGCCCGGCGGCGTCGGCGCCGCGGCCGTAGGGCGCCGGCCAGTGCGGCGTCAGCAACCCCGCGTCGGCCAAAGCGACCCGTTGCGAAGACACGGGCAGCGCGGCGATCCGCGCCACCTCGTCGCGCACGGCGGGGTCGTCCCCGACGTCGACGCCCAGCGTGCGCTCGGTCCCGGAGAGAGCCAGCGAAGCCGCCTGACGCCGCCACGGCCCGGAGCCGCCGAGCCACTGCCGCAACGCCACGGCCCGGCGCAGGTAGAGGTGCGCGTCGTGCTCCCAGGTGAACCCGATGCCGCCGAGCACCTGGACGCAGTCCTTCGCGTTGGCGACGGCCGCGTCGAGGGCGACGGCGGCCGCACTCGCCACCGACAGCGGGTGCCGCCCGGAAGCCGCGTCCCAGGCGAGCGCTTCGGCCGCTTCGGCGCGGCACAGCATCTCCGCGCACAGGTGCTTGATCGCCTGGAACCCGCCGATGGGCTTGCCGAACTGCTCGCGGACCTTGGCGTACTCGACGGCGATGGTCAGGCAGCGACGCGCCACCCCCGCCGCCTCGGCCGCGGCCAGCGTCGCCGCCGCGGGCTCGACCGGTGGCAGGGTCAGGACCTCGGCCCCGACCCCGGAAAGCCGGACGCGCGCCAGCGGGCACGAGAAGTCGAACGGCGTCAGCGGCTCGACGGTCACCCCGGGCGTCCCCGGCGCGAGCAGCACGTGTCCGCCGTCGACCGGCACCACCAGCCAGGACTCGGGAGTGACACCCGGCACCGGCCCGGAGACACCGTCGGCAAGCCGGTCCAGCAGCACCGCGACCGTGGCCTCCCCCTCGGCGACCGCCGCGAGCAGCTCCTTCGCCGAAGGGATCTCCGCGAGCAGGAGGCCGGCCAACGCCGTGCCGAGCACCGGACCGGGAACGAGTTCTTCGGCCGCCGCGGCCAGCCCGGCGGCCAGATCGGCGACACTGCCGTCGGCACCGCCGACCGCCTCGGGCAGGGCGACGCCGAACAGGCCCAAGTCGGCGAAGCCGGCGGGAATCCCCGCGCCCGAGCCGGTTTCCGCCGCGCGCACCGCCTCTCGCGGGTGGTGCGCGGCGGACCAGGCGTGGATCGCCTCGGCCAGCGCGGCCTGTTCCTCGGTGAGCGCGACCGGCATGGGCCCTCCTCGCGGTACGGGACACTACTCGCGAGTGTAGAACGTGTTACAGTTTTTCGGCCAGTGGGTCGATTGTTGAACGTTTCGCCAGGACAGGTACTCTACGTCGTGAACTGGAACAAGTTCCGAAGGACGGGGGAATGCCGATGCCCGGCAAAGCCAAAGCGCCGGCGAAGGCACGCGGGAACGGCCTGAGCGCGATCGGAGCCGACGAACTCGGCTCGGCCGCCCAGCGCGACCGCCGCCGCCGGATCATCGACGCCACCCTCGCGCTGGCCTCGAAAGGCGGCTACGACGCCGTGCAGATGCGCGCCGTCGCCGAGAAGGCCGACGTCGCGCTCGGCACGCTGTACCGGTACTTCCCGTCGAAGATCCACCTGCTGGTCTCGGGTCTCGCGCGCGAGTTCGAACGCGCGCAGGAAAAGCTGGAGCGCCAGGCCATCCCCGGCGAGACGCCGGCCGAGCGGCTGATGTTCGTGCTCGGCCGCAACACCCGCCTGATGCAGCGCGACCCGCACCTGACCGAGGCGATGGTCCGCGCGTTCATGTTCGCCGACACCTCCGCCGCCGCCGAGGTCGAGCAGGTCGGGCGGCTGATGGAGAACATGTTCGCCCAGGCGATGGGCATCTCCGAGCCGACCGAGGCCGACCGCGACATCTTCCACGTCGTCGCGGACGTCTGGATGGCCAACCTGGTGGCGTGGGTGACCCGCCGCGCGTCGGCGGCCGACGTCGCCAACCGCCTCGAACTGTCGGTGCACCTGCTGCTGGACAAGTGATCCCGGCGGCGGCGGTCGCCGAGGCCCACAGCCGGCTGCACCGCGCCCTCGAACCGCTGACCGACGAGCAGGTGCGCGAGCCGTCGCCACTGCCCGGCTGGACCCGCGGGCACGTGCTGGCCCACGTCACCGACGCCGGGCGCGCGCTCGCCGACCTGGTCGAGAACGCGCTGCGCGGGGTGCTCGTCCCGCTCTACGACCCGAAGGCGCACGACCGGGACGGCATCATCGAGGCGACCGCGGGCCGGACCGCCGAGGAGCACCGGCGGGACCTGCTGCGGCACTCCGTCCGCCTGGAAGACGCGTGGGCCCGCGTCACGGACTGGGACCAAGCCGTGGACTACCGCGACGGCAAGCTCTCCAGCACGGTCTTCGCGCGCTGGCGGGAGGTCTGGATCCACGCCGTCGACCTCGATGTCGGCATCGGGGTCACCGACTGGCCCGACGACTTCTGCGGCCACGCCGTGGACTTCCTCCGGGACCGGCTGCCGGACGGCGTCGCGGTCCGCGCCGGCGACCGCCGGTGGGGCTCCGGCGACCGCGAGGTCACCGGGTCCGTGCGCGACCTCGCGACCTGGCTGTCCGGGCGGGCCGCCGGCACCGGGCTCGCCGGCGACCTCCCGGACCTGGGCCCGTGGCCCGTCAGCGGTGCTCGGCGACCACCTCGGCCAGCTCGTCCAGCGCCTTGAGCGTCTCGGCCTCGGGCAGCGTCTCCAGCAGGAACGTGTAGCGCTCGACGCCCGCCTCCCGGAAGCCGTCGATCACCTTGCCCTTCGTGTCGCCGCCGAAGACGGCGAACTCCACGTCCGCGCGTCCCTGGTCGGCGAGCCAGCCGCGGACGCGCTTGGCCTCGTCGAAGTGCGTGTGACCGCGCAGCAGCCAGCCGTCGCCGTAGCGGGCGAGGCGGTTCAGCGCCGCTTCGCTCTCGCCGCCGATGTAGATCGGCGGGTGCGGCTTGCGCACCGGCTTCGGCCAGGCGTAGATCGGATCGAAGTCGACGTGCTTGCCGTGGAACTCGGCCTCGTCCTTCGTCCAGATCTCCTTGAGCGCGGCCAGCTGCTCGTCGATCAGCGCGCCGCGGGTCTTCGGGTCGGTGCCGTGGTTGCGCATCTCCTCGCGGTTCCAGCCGACGCCGACGCCGAACAGCGCGCGCCCGTCGGACACCAGGTCGAGGGACGCGACCTCCTTGGCCGTGTGGATCAGGTCGCGCTGGATCAGCAGCGCGATGCCGGTACCGAGCAGCAGCTCCGACGTCGCGGTGGCCGCGGCGGTGAGCGCCACGAACGGGTCGAGCGTGCGCTTGTACTTCTCCGGCAGGTCACCCCCGCCCGGGTACGGGCTCTCCCGGCTGACGGGGATGTGCGAGTGCTCGGCCAGGAACAGCGAGTCGAAGCCGCGTTCCTCCAGCGCCGCGCCCAGCACGTCCGGCCGGATGCCCTCGTCGGTCACGAACGTCGAGATCCCGAATTTCATACTCAACCACTACCACCAGGTTGACAGGCGGTGCAGGATGGAGTGATCTCATCATACGTTGAATAAGGGGGTGGTCATGGACGTTCAGGACGTCGACTTCGAAGAGCTGTACCGGGGCGGGACGCCGATGGGCCGGAAGATGCCGTGGGACATCGGCGCGCCGCAGCCCGCGGTCGTCGCGCTGGCCGACGCCGGCGAGTTCACCGGCGAGGTGCTCGACATCGGCTGCGGCCTCGGCGACAACTCGGCGTTCCTGGCTTCGCGCGGCCTGCCCGTCACCGGCCTGGACGGCGCGCCCTCGGCGATCGAGCAGGCCCGTGCCCGCACCGGGGACGTCACCTTCGCCGTCGCCGACGCGACGAAGCTCGAAGGCTACGAAGGCCGCTTCGACACGGTCCTCGACAGCGCGCTCTACCACTGCCTGTCCGAAGACGAACGGCGTCGGTACCTCGCGGCCCTGACCCGTGCGACGCGGCCGGGCGCGCGGCTGCACCTGTTCGCCTTCTCGCCGGAGGTGCCGGACGCGTTCCCGGCGCCGTACCTGATCAGCGAGGCGAACCTGCGCGAGACGGTCGGGAAGGACTGGACGATCGAGCACCTCGATCCGACCGTCTACACGACGTCGATGACGCCGGACGAGCTCGCGGCGAGCGTCCGGGCGATCCTCGCCGAAGACCCAGCCGGCTTGGGCGCGCTCGACACCGACGCGGACGGCCGGGTCCTCGTCCCGGTCTGGCAGCTGAAAGCCACCCGCCGCTGACCCCGTCGTGAGTGGTTAGGGCGGTTCTAACCGCCCTAACCACTCACGACCGCGGGGGTCAGACGTTGCGGCGGTACTGGCCCCCGACCTCGAAGAACGCCTCCGTGATCTGACCCAGCGAGCACACCCGCGCGGCATCCATCAGCACCCCGAAGAGGTTGCCGCCGCGGGTGGCCGCCTCGCGCAGCGCCTTCAGCGCCTGCTGGGCCTCTTCGTGGTGGCGGTGCTGGAAGTCCGCCAGCCGGTCCAGCTGGGACTTCTTCTCGTCCTCGGTCGCGCGGGCGAGCTCGACCTCGACGTCGTCCTCGCCCGCGCGCGGGTTCCGGAACGTGTTGACGCCGACGATCGGCAGCGAGCCGTCGTGCTTCTTGCGCTCGTACAGGATCGACTCGTCCTGGATCTTGCCGCGCTGGTAGCCGGTCTCCATCGCGCCGAGCACGCCGCCGCGCTCGGAGATCCGGTCGAACTCGGCCAGCACGGCCTCCTCGACGAGGTCGGTCAGCTCGTCGATGACGAACGAACCCTGCAGCGGGTTCTCGTTCTTCGACAGGCCCCACTCCTTGTTGATGATCATCTGGATGGCCATCGCGCGGCGCACCGACGACTCCGACGGCGTCGTGATCGCCTCGTCGAACGCGTTGGTGTGCAAGGAGTTCGCGTTGTCGTACAACGCGCAGAGCGCCTGCAGCGTGGTGCGGATGTCGTTGAAGCTCATCTCCTGCGCGTGCAGCGACCGCCCGGACGTCTGCACGTGGTACTTGAGCTTCTGCGACCGCTCGTTGGCGCCGTAGCGCTCGCGCATGGCCACGGCCCAGATCCGCCGCGCGACCCGGCCGAGCACCGTGTACTCCGCGTCCATGCCGTTGGAGAAGAAGAACGACAGGTTCGGCGCGAAGTCGTCGATGTCCATGCCGCGGGCCAGGTACGACTCGACGTAGGTGAACCCGTTGGACAGCGTGAAGGCCAGCTGCGAGATCGGGTTCGCCCCGGCCTCGGCGATGTGGTAGCCGGAGATGGACACCGAGTAGAAGTTGCGGACGCCGTGCTCGATGAACCACTCCTGGATGTCGGCCATCATCCGGAGGCTGAACTCGGTGGAGAAGATGCAGGTGTTCTGGCCCTGGTCCTCCTTGAGGATGTCGGCCTGGACCGTGCCCCGCACGTTCTTCAGCGCCCACTCGCGCAGCTCGGCGGCCTCGGCCGCGGAGGGCTCGCGGCCGTGCTCGGCCTTGAACTCCTCGACCTTCTGGTCGATCGCGGTGTTGAGGAAGAAGGCCAGGATCGTCGGCGCCGGGCCGTTGATCGTCATCGACACCGACGTGTTCGGCGCGGTCAGGTCGAAGCCGTCGTAGAGGACCTTCATGTCCTCGAGCGAGGCGATGGACACGCCCGACGTGCCGACCTTGCCGTAGATGTCCGGACGCGTGTCGGGGTCGTGGCCGTAGAGCGTCACCGAGTCGAACGCGGTCGAGAGCCGCTTCGCCTCGGAGTCGGCCGAGAGCAGCTTGAACCGGCGGTTGGTGCGGAACGCGTCGCCCTCGCCGGCGAACATCCGCGCCGGGTCCTCGCCCTCGCGCTTGAACGGGAAAACACCGGCCGTGTACGGGAAGTAGCCCGGCAGGTTCTCGCGGCGCAGGAACGACAGCAGCTCGCCGGACTCGGCGTAGCGCGGCAGGGCGACGCGCGGGATCCGGTTGCCGGACAGCGTGTCGCGCCACAGCTGCGTGCGCAGCTCCTTGTCGCGGATCTTGACGACCAGCTCGTCCTGGCGGTACTCCTCCGACAGCGCCTTGAACCGCTCGAGGAGCTTGGTCGACTCGCCGTCCACATCGGACTCGGCCGCGGCGAGCAGGCCGTCCAGCGCGTCGGTGGAAGCGTCCACCTTGGACAGCTCGGCGCGCGCCAGCGCCAGGGCCTCGCGCTTGCGGACCGCGGCGACCTGCTGCTCGGTCTTCGCGTGGTAGCCGCGCACGGTCTCGGAGATCTCCGCCAGGTAGCGGGACCGGTTGCCCGGGATGATCGTCGACGCGTCGGTCGACACCTTGCCCTCGACCCGCGGCAGCGTGCCGGCCGAGACGGTCAGCCCGCGCTCGGCGAGCAGCCCGCGCAGGTGCTGGTAGAGCGCGGTGACGCCGTCGTCGTTGAACTTCGCCGCGCTCGTGCCGAACACCGGCATGTCCTCGGGACCTTCGGAGAAGGCCTCGCGGTTGCGCACCAGCTGGCGCGCGACGTCCCGGCGGGCGTCCTCGGCGCCGCGGCGCTCGAACTTGTTGATCGCGACGACGTCGGCGAAGTCGAGCATGTCGATCTTCTCCAGCTGCGACGCGGCGCCGAACTCCGGCGTCATCACGTACAGCGAGTCGTCCACGAAGTCGACGATGCCGGCGTCGCCCTGGCCGATGCCCGGCGTCTCGACGATCACCAGGTCGTACCCGGCGGCCTTGCACGCCAGGATCGCCTCGCGCAGCCCGGCCGGGATCTCGCCGGACGTCGTGCGCGTCGCGAGCGAGCGGAAGTACACCGGGGAGCCGTCGAGGCAGTTCATCCGGATGCGGTCCCCGAGCAGCGCGCCGCCGCCCTTGCGCCGCGACGGGTCGACGGCGAGCACCGCGATCCGCAGCTTGTCCTCCTGGTCGAGGCGGAAACGGCGGATCAGCTCGTCGGTGAGCGACGACTTGCCCGAGCCGCCCGTGCCGGTGATGCCGAGCACCGGCACCTCGCGCTTGCCCGCGGCCTCGGTGATGCCGCTCAGCAGGTCGCCGGGCAGCTGCTCCGCCTGCAGCTGCGTGATGACGCGCGAGAGCGCCGCGACGTCGCCGGAGAGCACCTTGTCCAGCGCCGGGGCCTCGGCCGCGAGGTCGACGTCGCAGGCCTTGATCATCAGGTTGATCATGCCCGGCAGGCCCATCTCGTAGCCGTCCTCGGGCGAGAAGATGCGGGCGACGCCGCGCGAGTGCAGCAGGTCGATCTCCTCGCGCACGATCACCCCGCCCCCGCCGCCGAAGACCTTGATGTGGCCGGCGCCGCGTTCGCGCAGCAGCTCGACCAGGTAGGAGAAGTACTCGACGTGCCCGCCCTGGTAGGCGGAGATGGCGACACCCTGGACGTCCTCGGCGATGGCCGCGGTGGCCACCTCGTCGACCGACCGGTTGTGGCCGAGGTGCACGACCTCCGCGCCCTGCGACTGCAGGATCCGCCGCATGATGTTGATCGACGCGTCGTGACCGTCGAAGAGGCTCGACGCCGTGACGAACCGGACGGGGTGCGCGGGGCGGTACAGCTCACTGCTCATCCTTCCAAAATACTTTGACTTCCTACTATTGGAAACCCGAGAACCCGTGACGCGGATCTCACGGCCGTCCAGGAGAACTTGACATCGTCCAGCTCGGCGCTATGTTTAACAGATCCGTTAATTAACAAGGTGCTGAAATGACGACTGACGAATTGAGCCGGACGTTCTCGGCGCTCGCCGATCCGACCCGGCGCGCCATCCTCGCCCGGCTGTCGGCCGGCGAAGCGACGGTGAACGAGCTCGCCGAGCCGTTCACGATGAGCCTGCCCGCCGTTTCGCGGCACCTGAAGGTGCTGGAACAGGCCGGGCTGATCACCCGGGGCCGCACCCGGCAGTGGCGGCCCTGCCGGCTGGAGGCGAAACCCCTGGAAGACGTCGCCGACTGGGTCGCGACCTACCGCCGGTTCTGGGACGGCGGGTTCGACCGCCTCGAGGAGCACCTGAGGGGCCTGACCGGCGATGCCTGACCTGGAGATCACGCGCGTGTTCGACGCGCCCCGCGAACTCGTCTTCGCCGCGTGGACGGACCCGGACCACCTGGCGAGCTGGTTCGGGCCGCACGGCTTCACCTGTTCCGCCGTCACCCTCGACCCGCGTCCCGGCGGCCGCTGGCGGGCCTGCATCCGCTCCCCCGAAGGCGAGGAGCACTGGATGCACGGCGTCTACCGCGAGGTCGGCGTGCCCGGCCGGCTCGTGTTCACCTTCGCCTGGGAAGCCCAGGGCCAGGAGACGCTCGTGACGATCGGCTTCGCCGACCTCGACGGCAAGACCGAGATGACCTTCACCCAGACCGGCTTCCCGGCCGCCGCCGAACGCGACGGCCACCACGAGGGCTGGACCTCCAGCTTCGACGACCTGACCGGCTTCATCCGAGGAAAGGACGACCGATGACCGCCACCCTGCCCGAGATCGTCTCGCCGGAGGAATGGCAGGCCGCGCGCGACGCGCTGCTGGTCAAGGAGAAGGAGCACATGAAGGCGGCCGACCACCTCGCCGCCGAGCGCCGGCGGCTGCCGATGGTCCGCTTCGACGCGAAGTACCGGTTCGAAAGCGAGAACGGGCCGGTCAGCCTGCTCGACCTGTTCGAGGGCCGCCGCCAGCTGATCGTCTACCATTTCATGCTGCACCCGGGCGACGAAGCGGGCTGCCCCGGCTGCTCCCTGGTCGTCGACAACATGCCGCACCTGGCGCACCTGCACGCCCGCGACGTCACGCTCAAGGTCGTCGCGCCGGCGACACTCGCGGAGATCGAGCGGTACAAGGCGCGGATGGGCTGGGACGTGCCGTGGGTGTCCGCGCACGGCAGCGGGTTCACCGAAGACTGCGGCGTCGGGACGGGGTTCGGCGTGAGCGTGTTCCTGCGCGACGGCGACGACGTCTACCGGACGTACTTCACCTCCGGCCGCGGCGGCGAGATGTTCCTGGCCTCCCACCGGTACCTCGACGTCACGCCGCTGGGGCGCCAGGAGGCGTGGGAAGAGGAGAGCCGCGGCGGCGACGCGCCGAGCTCGTGGTGGCGCCGCCACGACGAGTACTGAGGACCCCGGGCGTACCGGCCGGCGATCCCGCGCTTCCCCGCGCGCGATCGCTCCGGCTGGTGCACCCGGACGCCACGAAGCGCGGCTGGTGCCTCCGCAGCACCACCCCGCTGCCGAGGCGTCAGCGGTTCTTGGCCGCCCGCAGCGCGATCCACTGGCGCATCGCGTACTCGACCAGCGTGATCAGCGTCTGCTTCGTCGACTCGCGGTCCCGGGCGTCGCAGCGGACGATCGGGATGTTCGGGTCGATCGACAGGGCCTCGCGCACGTCGTTGATGTCGTGCTCCAGCACGCCGTCGAACGTGTTGACGCCGACGATGTACGGCAGGCCCCGGTCCTCGAAGAAGTCGATCGGGGCGAACGAGTCGGCCAGCCGGCGGGTGTCCGCCAGCACGACCGCGCCGATCGCGCCGCGGACCAGGTCGTCCCACATGAACCAGAACCGCTGCTGCCCGGGCGTGCCGAACAGGTACAGGATCAGGTCCGCGTCCAGCGACACCCGGCCGAAGTCCATCGCCACCGTGGTCGTCGACTTGCCCGGCGTGTGATCGAGGTTGTCGACGCCGACGCTCGCGTCGGTCATCATCGCCTCGGTGGTGAGCGGCACGATCTCCGACACCGACCCGACGAAGGTCGTCTTCCCCGCACCGAAACCACCAGCCACCACGATCTTGGCGGATGTCATGGTCGGGGGCGCGGTGTCCCGCGGTGCCTTAAAGCCGACGGAGTCCACTCAAAACCCTTTCCATCAACACCAGATGTGCCTCGGCGCCGTCATTGCCCGTTATCGTCTTGTGCACCGTGACCAGCCCCGCGTCGGCCGCGTCGCTGATCAGCACCCGGGCCACGCCCAAGGGCACCCGCAGGGTCGACACGATCTCGGCGACCGAACGGGGGGTCCGGCACTCTTCCATGATCGAGATGCACTCGATCTGCTCCGCGGCCACCTCGGGGAAGCCACCGGTGGCAGCGTAGTCCTTCGCGGAGATCAGTGTCTCCAGCTCCAGGGCGTAGTTCGCCCGGGTGCGGCCGCCGGTCAAAGCGTAGGGCCGGACGATCGCCGTCTGGTCCTCCGGCGCGAGCGGCTGTTCGAACACCGCGGGCATGACGAACTCGCCGCTGGGCGGCCCCGGGTCGAACAGGCCGCCCGGCCTGGGGCTGTCCCCGTCGGTACTGCCGGGTGGAGAGACTAAAGAGGTCACGCGATCTCCTTGGTCGGCCGACGGCGTGGTTGCCGTCGGTTCCGCGGCCGCGTGCGCACCGGCGGCCGGGGGTGGCGGGGACTCCTTGCTCTTCTTGCGCTTCCGGCGGGCACGGCCGGAATCCAGGGTGAACCCGTTGAGGACGTCGGCGAACGTGCCGTCGTCCTGATAGCCGGAAGCGGCGGTGTTTCGCGCCTCCGGTGGTTCACCGAAAGATCCGGACCCCGTGCTCATCGCGCCATCATCCCACCGGTTCGCCGATCAGCGACCCACCCGAGCCTTGAAGCTGGGCGCGCAGCTCCGGGGTGAGGATCTGGCCGACCCGGTCGACGAGCATCGTCATCTCGTAGGCGACCTGCCCGATGTCGCAGTTCGGGGCGGCGAGCACGGCCAGGCAGGACCCGTCGCTGATCGACATCAGCACCATGATCCCCAGCTCCATCTCGACGACGGTCTCGTTGACCGCCCCCGCCTCGAAGCACCGGGCGGCGCCCTGGGTGAGGCTGACCAGGCCGGAGGCGACCGCGGCGAGCTGGTCGGCCCGGTCGAGCGGAAGCCGGTTCGACGCACTCAGCAGCAACCCGTCCGCCGAGACGACCACGGCGTGAGCCACGCCGGGCACCCGCTCCGCGAAGTCGTTGATCAGCCAGCCGAACTGGTTCTGCGGCGGCTGTGCGCTACTCGGCGAGGTCATTCACCCTCCAGTGTCTCGTGGTTGGTCTCGGCCCGCGCGGTGCGGTGGCGTCCGCGCTCGATGCCCTGCTGGAAGCTTCGCAGGCGGCCGCGCACGTCGTGTGCGTCCCGTTGTGGTCGGGGGGCCGTGGCCCCGCTGGGCGGTCCGGCGCTGCCCGGGAGCAGCTGCTCCCCGCGACGGCGCCGGGGCAATCCTGCCGAAGTGAACGTGGCGGGTGCCGACTGGGACACCGCTTGCACCGCCCGCCAGCCGTCGTCGGTGCCGAAGTTCCACTCGGCGGTGGCCTCCACGGCGGACTCTTCCTGCCGCGGAGCCGGGGCTTCCGGGACGGCGGCGCCCCGGCGGGACGGCAGCACGGAGGGCGCCTCGGCGGGACGGCCGGCGCTGCCCGGACGGGGACGCTGCCCCTGCTCCTGAGCGGCGGGGGCCGGCCGGCCCGGCTGCGGCAGGCCGTTCGGCTGGGCCGCGCCGGGCTGCTGCGGTCCTTGCTGTCCTCGTCGCGGCAGGCCGTTCGGCTGGGACGCGGCACCTTGCTGCGGCTCGGCCGCCTGCCCGCCCGGCTGGCGCAGCGCGCCCGGCTGGAGCCCCTGCGCGAACGACTGCTGCTGCGGAACGGCCTCCGGCGGCGACGAGGCATCCGGCTGAGCCGCGGCCGCGGCCGCTCCCCGCTGCGGAGTCTCCTGCTGCGCATCCGGCTGGGCGGGTGTCCGGGGCTGCCCGGCAGCCGTCGCGCCCGGCTGGAACGCCGACCCCGCCTGCGCCGGCGTCTGCGGCTGCCCGGCTCCTTGCTGGTCCGCGGCCGGCTGGGCGGTCCCCGGCCGGGTCGCTGCCTGCTGGTTCGCCGCCGCCCGGCGCGCCTGCTGGCGGCCCCGGGTCACGCCCTGCTGGAAGCTGCTCAGCCGCCCGCGCACGTCCGCCGGGTCGCGGACCGGCAGGTCGGACCGGGCCGGTGCCGGGGCCGCGGGGGCCGCCGGCGCCGAGGTCGCGCTGCCCGGCATGAGCTGCTCGCCGCGGCGGCGCCGGGGCAGGCCCGCCTCGGTGAACGCCGTCGGCTCGACCTTCGTGACCGCCTGGACCGTGCGGAAGTTCTCGTCGCTCGCGAAGTCCCAGCTGCGTGCTTCCCGCGGCTCGGCGGCCGCCTTCTCCGGAGCCGCTTCTTCCGCGGCGGCCGGCTCCGAGTCCGGCTCCTCCGCCGTGGCGGCCGGCTTCTCGGCGGGCTTGTCCTCGCGGAACCACGCCGACAGCATCTCGTCGAAGATCGGCGTCGTCTCCGAGCGGTCCGGCGCCGGGGTGGGCGCCGAGGCCGGCTCCGGCTCCGGCTTCGCGGTTGCCTGGCGCCACCAGTCGCTGAGCGTCGTTTCGTTGGCGGAGAACAGGTCCTTGCCCGCCGGCAGGACACCGGACCGGGGCGGGTCCACCGGCGGGACCGCGGGCACCGGCGGCAGCGTCGGGGGCTGCGGCGGGGCCTCGTCGTCCTTCGGCAGCGGTGCGAACAGCGCGGTCCCGGAGATCTCCAGGTCCGACGGCGGGCGGACGCCGGAGGGCCCGTGGCCGTTCGTCAGCCCGGCGAGGTCGCTCGCCGACGGCCAGCGCTCCTCCCCCATCGCCGGCTGCTGCGGGACCATCGGCCGCGGCCGGTGGTTGCCGTTGACCTGGCGACGCGGCAGCGGGTTGCCCGCCGCGGGGCTCGCCGGGTGCTGCTGCAGCGCGCCGATCGGGCCCGTCTTCGGGCCGTCGGTCACCGCCATCACCAGGTCCGGCGGGACGACGACCGTGGCGCGGACACCGACGATGTCCTTGCCGCCGTGCAGCGAGACCCCGATCCGGTGCCGGCTGGCCAGCCGGCCGACGACGAACAGGCCCATCCGGCGCGAGGTGGCCAGGTCGACGGACCCGGCCTCGGTCAGCCGCGTGTTCGCCTCGGAGACCTCGGCCTCGTTCATGCCGATGCCCTTGTCGAGGATGTCGATGTTGAGCGAGCCGTCCTCGCCCAGCCGCGACGCCACGGTCACGCTCGTCTCCGGCGCGGAGAAGGCCGTCGCGTTGTCCAGCAGCTCGGCGACCAGGCGCATCAGGTCGCTCGCGGCGTAGCCGACGATCCGGGCCGGGGGCGGCGGCTGGACCTGGACCCGCTGGTACTGCTCGATCTCCGACACCGCGGCGCGGAGCATGTCGGTGGTGCCGACCGGCTTGCCGGACCGGCGGCCCGGCTCGGCGCCGGAGAGCACCATCAGGTTCTCGTTGTTGCGCCGCATCCGGGTGGCGAGGTGGTCGAGCTGGAACAGCGTGGCCAGCTGGTCGGCGTCCTCTTCGTCCCGCTCCAGCTGCTCGATCAGCTGCAGCTGCCGCTGCACCAGGCTCTGGCTGCGCCGCGACAGGTTGACGAAGACGCTGCCGAAGCCGGTGCGCATCGCGGCCTGCTCGGTCGCCAGCCGCAGCGCCTGGTGGTGCACCTTGTCGAAGGCCCGCGCCACCTCGCCGACCTCGTCCTCGGTCTGCACCGGCACCGGCACGACGGCCGTGCCCTGCGCCCGGCCCTCCTGGATGTTGCGGACCGCTTCGGGCAGCGCGGTCTCGGCGACGTCGAGGGCGCTGCGCCGCAGCGCCTTCAGCGAGCGCAGCAGCTGCCGGGTGATGAGGAAGACGACCGCGACGGCGAGCACCATCGTGGCGAACAGCAGCACCGCGAGCAGGCCCGCCCCGCTGCTGGCGTCGTCGACCAGCTGCGCCGAGGTGGCCGACGCCGACGCGCCGAGCCGGTCGGCGACCTGGCCGATCTGCGTCCGCATCGCCGCGGACGCGGTGTTCCAATCGGCCGCCGACAGGGTGCGGAAGGCGTCGTTCACCGCGTTTCCCTGCGCGTTCAGCACCGACTCGACCATCCGGGCCCGGCTCTGCGCCTGCGTGCCCTCGGCGATCGCCGCGAAGTCGCGCTGCAGCGTGTCGCCCGCCGCGGAACGGAAGTCGACGAGCCGGTCGGCCAGCCGCAGCTCGGCGGCGCGCAGCGTGGCCAGCTCGCTCGGCGTGAGCGCGGAGCGGGCGATGCCGTAGGAGACCAGTGCCTGGCTGACCGACACCTGCTCGCCCGCGACGAGCAGCTCGTGCAGCCCGGCGGGAGTGCCGCCGAGGGTGCCGTCGCCGGCGCCCGCGGTCGCCGCCGTGTCGAGGCCGATCAACGAGCCGGTGATGCCGGAGTAGGCAGTCACGGCCTGGGCCGGGTCGAGCTGACCGCCGTCGACCTGGCGGCGGAGGAAGCCGAGGTTGTTGACCTGCGCGGTGGCCGCGCCGGCGGCCCCGGCCACGCCGGGTTCGGCCTCGCCGGCACGCGCCTGCGCCGCGGTGAACGGGCCGACCACGGCGTCGGTCGCCTTGCGGGCCGCGGCCAGCCCGGGCGTGCCCCCGACGGTGCCGTCCGTCAGCATCGCCGCGGTGACCGTGCGCTCCTGCTGCAGCGCGCCGGTGAGCGCCCGTGTCTGGTCGCCGAGCGCGACGAGCCGGTCGAGCCGCTGGTACTCGTCCGAGCGGCCGACCTGGCCGGCGATCGTCGTGATGCCGAGCACCAGCGCCAGGACGATGGGGACGACGGTGACGGCCGAAAGCTTGACGGGCAGGCTCCAGTCGCGCCACCGCACGAGGGCGCGCCACGCGTCCTTGCCCTTGGACCGCCGGGGTGCTCGGCCGAGCAGCTCCCCCACGGGCACCTGACCTTCTCCTGCAACGGTCACGTGAGTGACTCCCTGTCCGGCGTCATGGATCCGCGTCGGCGGCGTGGCGTCCCGGCTCGCGGCGGGCCGCCGGACGGTCGTGCCGTCCGCACCCTGCCGCGTCCCCGGTGTCCTCGCTCGTCCCCGGCCGCCCGGCCGGCCGCGCGCCCGTCGCCGGGCAGGCACCGTCCCGAAGTCCCGTGCAAGGGACAGTGCACGTGCACGGCGCAACTTGCGTTCTGCACGGTCGTCGAGATCAACTTTATCGGCGCCAATCGATCGCTGCGGTCAGCTGGGCCAAAGAATCGTACCCCCGACACCCGGACGGTCAATTTTGTTCCTCGCTCGGGCCCTGACCTGCGAAAAGCTCTTTCCGCGCCGAGAACTGCCCCCGACATTCGACCTCGCCGCCACCGAAGAGGGAATTCCGGTTACCGGATGAGCCTCACCCAGGCATCCGGCCGTCACCCGATTAGCCCATGCAGGGCAGCATAGTACCTCGGATGATCTACACTCTGTACCCCCATCGAGTGGGTCAAGTCTCAAGATGTGCCCGATGTTGTGGCGTTGCGCGCCACCGTGCCCCGACCTGGTGATTTCTTTCGAGACTGCGCGCTGACCAGTGGATCTTCGCCACCACGCCCGCACCCGGGCGACACTCTCCGAGGCGATGTGAGCGTTCCCGACCACTCCGCGTGACCAGCGCGGATCAACCCCCGCCCGGATTAGCTCGTTCGCCGCAGCACGCCGCCGGATGCGACAACGTGGCGTCACAATTCTTTTCATCATTACGGGTGATCTGCCCGTGATCCATGAAGCACTACTCCATTCGACACTTTCGACGAGAAATCGAATACCTCGCCTTCCGCGCGGCCTGGACCGACCGGCCGCTGTCGATGTCCGCCGGACGGGCTAGTTACGATGTTCGCCTCGCAGTCCGCAAGGGCGGCCCGGCGCCCTGTCCGCAGGCACCCGGAGCCCGCCGCCGCCACGGAGGCACCCTGCCGGAGGCAACCCACATGTACGACGTCGCGCGCCCCGCGGCGGGCAACCCCCTCGAGGAGACCGGCCAGATGCCGGCCCTGTTCACCGGGGACCGCCCGCCGGCCGCCCAGCACCGCCGGCCCGTTCCCCGCTCGGGTCCCGACTACCCCGCGATCCAGGCCAGCCGCGAGTTCGTGTCGTTGCGGCGGCGGTTCCGGGCCTTCGTCTTCCCGATGAGCTTCGCCTTCTTCGCCTGGTACATGACGTACGTGCTGCTGGCCGCCTACGCGCACGACTTCATGAGCACCAAGGTGTTCGGCCAGGTCAACGTCGGCATCCTGCTCGGCATCGGCCAGTTCGCCAGCACCGCGCTGGTCACCTGGCTCTACCTGCGCTACGCGCGCCGCCACGTCGACCCGCGCGTGGCCGAGCTGCGGGCCCGCGCCGGCCTGCCGGAAGGGACCCGCCGATGACCGCGCTCGCCGCCGAAGGCACGCCCGCCAGCAACCCGCTCGTCAACACCGCCGTCTTCGCCCTCTTCGTGGCGATCACGCTCTACGTCGTCTACCGGGCCAGCTCCCGGAACTCGTCGACGTCGGACTACTACGCCGCGGGCAGCGCGTTCACCGGGCGCCAGAACGGCATCGCGCTGTCGGGCGACTTCCTGTCGGCGGCGTCGTTCCTCGGCATCGCCGGCGCCATCGCGATGCACGGCTACGACGGCTTCCTCTACTCGATCGGCTTCCTCGTCGCGTGGCTGGTCGACCTGCTGCTGATCGCCGAGCTGCTGCGCAACACCGGCCGGTTCACGATGGGCGACGTCCTGAGCTTCCGGATGAAGCAGCGCCCGGTCCGCGCGGCGGCGGCGACGTCGACGCTGGTCATCTCCTTCTTCTACATGCTGGCGCAGATGGCCGGCGCCGGCGGCCTGGTGGCGCTGCTGCTGAACGTCCACTCCAAGCTCGGCCAGGCACTGGTGATCGGCGTCGTCGGGCTGGTCATGGTGCTGTACGTGCTGGTCGGCGGGATGAAGGGCACCACGTGGGTGCAGATCATCAAGGCGGCCATCCTGCTGCTGTGCGGCGCGCTGCTCACGGTGTTCCTGTTCGGCAAGTTCGGCTTCTCGTTCTCGAACCTGCTCTCCTCGGCGGCGGAGAACAGCCCGCTCGGCGACAAGCTCCTCGAGCCGGGCGGCTCGTACGGCAAGAACGGCACCACCAAGCTCGACTTCGTGTCCCTGGCCCTGGCCCTGGTGCTCGGCGCGGCGGCGCTGCCGCACGTGCTGATGCGCTTCTACACGGTGCCGAACTCCCGCGAGGCCCGCCGCTCGGTGGTGTGGGCGACGGCGTGCATGTTCCTGTTCTACCTGTGCACGCTGGTGATCGGCTTCGGCGCGGCCGCGCTGGTCGGCGCCGACGAGATCAAGGCCGCGCCCGGCGGGGAGAACTCGGCGGCGCCGCTGCTGGCCCTGCACGTCGGCGGGACGCTGCTGCTGGGCATCATCGCCGCGGTGGCGTTCGCGACGATCCTCGCGGTGGTGGCCGGGCTGACGATCACCGCGTCGGCCTCCTTCGCCCACGACGTGTACGCGAACATCTTCAAGCGGGGCAAGGCGGAGCCGGCGGACGAGGTCCGGGTGGCGCGGCTGACCGCGATCGTGGTCGGGGCGCTGGCCATCGTCGGCGGCGTCCTCGCGAACGGGCAGAACATCGCGTTCCTGGTGGCGCTGGCGTTCGCGGTGGCGGCGTCGGCGAACCTGTCGACGCTGCTGTACTCGCTGTTCTGGAAGCGGTTCAACACGACGGGCACGCTTTGGGGCATCTACGGCGGCCTGATCGCTTCGCTGCTGCTGGTGCTCTTCTCGCCGGTCGTCTCGGGCGCCCCGGACGCGATCTTCAAGAGCATCGACTTCGCCTTCTTCCCGCTGAAGAACCCGGGCCTGGTGTCGATCCCGTTCTCGTTCCTCTGCGGGTTCGTCGGCACCCTGGTCGGCAAGCCGAAGGCGGACCTGGAGAAGCACGCGGAGATGGAGGTCCGGTCCCTCACCGGGATCGGCAGCTGATCCCCCGGACGGCCTGCGTCACGCGCGCAGGCCGTCCAGGATCACGTCCAGCACGCGCCTGCCGTCTTCCGGGCTGCAGTTGCGCACCGCCATGCCGGCGCCGTGGCCCAGGCGCAGCACGTCCGCGCCGACGACGTCCCGGCGGATGAGGCCCGCCTCCCGGGCGGCGTCGACCAGGACCCCGGTCGCCGCGCGCAGGCGTTTCTGGCAGTACTGGAAGGTTTCCGAGCCCGAGTCGATCGACTCCTTGAGGATCGTGGCCAGCTTGTGCCGCTCCACGACCCAGGTGACCTGCTCGATCAGCCACGCCTCGAGCGCCTCCCACGGCGGCAGCTCCTCGTGCAGCACGTACGCGCGGTCGGCCAGCACCTCGATCTCGTCGCGGTAGACCGCTTCGAACAGCTTCTCGCGGGTCGGGAAGTGCCGGTAGAGCGTGCCGGCTCCGACGCCCGCCTTCTTGGCGACGTCGTCGAGCGGCACGTCGGCGCCCTGCGCGGTGAAGAGGTCCTTCGCCGTCGCGACGATGCGCTCGTAGTTGCGCCGCGCGTCCGCCCGCATCGGACGCTCCGTGTCCCCGCCCGGCATCCCGGCCTCCTCGCCACTTAACCGGAGAGATTCTCCGAATTCACTTGCGCATCCGGAGACGCTCTCCATATTATCGGATCGCACCCAAGTGGAGAAACTCTCCATTTACCTTCGTACTCCTTGGGGGGAGTATCCCTTGTCCCAGCAAACGATCGATCCTGCGGTCGAGCCTGCCCGGGCCCGCCGCAGCGGGCTGGTCCTCGCGATCATCCTCACCTGCCAGCTCATGCTCATCCTCGACGCGACCGTGATGAACGTCGCGCTCCCGCGCATCCAGGCCGACCTGGGATTTTCGGCGACCGGGCTGTCCTGGGTGATGACCGCCTACAGCCTGGTCTTCGGCGGTCTCCTCCTGCTCGGCGGCCGCGCCGGCGACCTGTTCGGGCGGCGCCGGATGTTCGTCGCGGGCACCGCCGTGTTCACCCTCGCCTCCCTGGCCGGCGGTCTCGCCGACTCGGCCACGCTGCTCATCGCCGCCCGCGTCCTGCAGGGCGTCGGCGCCGCGATGGCGGGCCCGAGCACGTTGGCGCTGGTCACGACGACGTTCACCGAAACCAAGGCCCGCGTCCGGGCGCTGTCGCTGTTCTCCGCCATGGCCAGCGGCGGGTTCGCGATCGGCCTGATCGTCGGCGGCCTGCTCACCGAGTGGATCTCGTGGCGCGCGGCGCTGTTCATCAACGTCCCGTTCGGCCTCGCGATCGTGCTTCTCGCGCCGCGGTTCGTGCCCGAACCGGAGCGCCGGCCCGCGCACCTCGACCTGCCCGGCGCGATCACCGGCACCCTCGGCGTCGGCTCGCTCGTGTTCGCCTTCACCCACGCGGCTTCCGACGGCTGGGGCAACCCGGTGACGCTCGGCTCGCTGGCCGGCGGCCTGGCGCTGCTCACCGCGTTCGTCGCGATCGAGGCCCGCACCGCCATGCCGCTGGTCCCGCTCCGGCTGTTCGCCGATCGCAATCGCAGCGCGGCCTACGTCAACTTCTTCCTCGGCCCGATGGCCATGATGTCGATGTTCTTCTTCCTCACCCAGTTCATGCAGGACATCCGGCACTTCGCCGCGCTGGCCACCGGCTTCGCGTTCCTGCCGATGGCGGCGCTGATCTTCACGATGAGCCGGCTCGTGCCGCGGCTGCTCCCGCGCTACGGCCCGAAGCCGCTGGCCATCACCGGATCGCTGCTCATGGTCTGCGGCGTCGCCTGGCTCGCCCTGCTCACGACGGACAGCGCGTACTTCCCCGCGTTGCTGGGGCCACTGCTGCTGATGGGGCTCGGCGGCGGGCTCGCGTTCGCGCCGCTCAACGTGATCGTGATGGCCACCGTGCCCACCGAGGACGCGGGCGCGGCGGGTGGCGTGCTGCAGACGATGCAGCAGGTCGGCAGCACGCTCGGCCTGGGTGTCCTGATCACGGTGTTCGGGTCGGCGACCCGCTCGGCGGCCACGGCCGGCACGACCGGGCCGCAACTGGTGGTGGACGGCATGACCTCGGCGTTCGCCACGGCCGCGGTGTTCGCGGCGGGCACGTGCCTGGTGGCGCTGACGTTCCGGCGCGTTACAGCTTCTGCCCGGCCTTGACCCGGTGCGTCACCCGGCGCTCGACGAGGAACGAGACGAACGGGACGCAGCCGGCCAGCAGCACGAGCACGGTGCCCTTGATCGACCAGCGGGCCTTGATCGCCAGGTCGATGGTCAGCACCAGGTAGATCATGTACAGCACGCCGTGGATCGGTGAGTAGACCGCCGACGGGGTCGGGTTGCCGAAGGCGTAGCGCAGCACCATCACGAAGCAGAGGCCGAGCAGGCCCACGCCGGTGACGTAGGCGGCGGTGCGGAACCGGACCAGGGGGCCGGCGAGCGGCACCGCGGTCTGGGCGGCGCCTTCGGTGCTGGTGGTCATCGGGAGGTCCTCACTCTGCGGCCTGCTGGTCGCGGGCGTTCAGCTCGCGCAGGTATCGGTTGTACGCGGCCAGCTCCTCGTCCTCGTCCGACAGCGGCGCCTGCGCGCCGGGACGGGGGCGGGGGGCGGGCACCTCGGCGACGGGGGCCGGCGTCGGGCGTTCGTCCGCCGTCCCTTCGGCCTCGGCCTTGTGCCGGAGCTGGCGGATCCGCCAGAACATGAAGGCCGGGAACAGCCCGAAGAGCGGCCACTGCAGGACGTAGCCGAGGTTCTGGAAGGTGCCGTTCGCCGAGGTGAAGCGGTCCCACTGCCACCAGGCGAGCCCGCAGCAGACGAGCAGGCTCACCAGGCAGGTCGCGACGATCGCGATCCGGCGTCCCCAGAGGGAAGCCGCCGGCGGAGGGGAAGCTGGCACGGTTCGACGCTAGCACTGGACGGCTGAGGGCCGGCCGCCGACCGCGTGCCGGGTGGCGTCGCTCTCAGCCCGGGCCGGGGCGGGTTTACGGGGCCTTGACCGCGCTTTTCCCCAGCCCCGCCCGATTGTGGACAACTCGGCCGGGCTGCGGCGGGATCGGGCTCCTTGTCGGGAGCCGCCGATAGAATGGATCCGGGGTCAGCCCCCTGGGACGGGCGGGGCCCGTCAGCCCTGCTTGCGCACCGACTGGGCCGCCTTCGCGTACCCGTCCGCCAAGCCGAACACCTTCTGCGCGTACTCCGTCGAGTTGTTGTACGACAGGATCCCCGCCCACCACCCCGCCGGGCTGGCCATGTCCCGCCCGCCCGCGCACAGGTACCGCGCCGCCGCCAGCGCGGCGTCGTCGATCTGCTGGGGGTCGCCGAGGCCGTCGCCGTTGCCGTCCGAGGCCCACTTGCGCCACGTGCTCGGGATGAACTGCATCGGCCCGACCGCGCGATCGACCCCCGCGTCACCGTCGTAGCGGCCGCCGTCGGTGTCGCCGATCGCCTGGACGCCCGCGGAGCCGTCGAGCGGGACGCCGACGATCGGCTTCGACGGCCGGCCGTCCGCGCCGAGCACCGCGCCCGCGTACTGGCCGTGGTTGGACTCGATCCGGCCGATGCCGGCGAGCGTGGCCCACGAAATCCGACACTTCGGCTGGTCCGCGCGCATCGCCAGCTCGGCGTTGCCGTAGGCCTGCAGCGCCCGCGCCGGGACCCCGCTGGCTCCGGCGACCTGGCTCGCCCACTGCGAGAGCGTCGCCGGGCCGGTGCTGCGGGACTGCGCCTGCTGGGGGGACGTCTGCTGCTCGGCCCCGCCCGCGACCGCACCCCCGGCCGGGGCGACCGACCCGGGCCGGACGTCGGCCGCCTTGACCTGCAGGGCGGGGATTTCGGTGGTGAGCGGGCTCGCCTCCGGCGTCGACGCGCGGGTGACGAGCCAGATCCCGCCGCCGGCCACGGCCAGCACGGCGAGGACCACGGTCAGCCGGGTGAGCACCGCGACACTCGCGGAGCGCGGCGCCGGTGCCGGTGCGGCGGGGGCGGCTTCCTCGACGCTCGCGTCGACGGGGTCGTCCTCGTTCTTTCCGGTCCTGGTGCGCACGAAACTCCGGTCCTCCAGCGTGGTGTCGACGAACTGTCAACGAGCCCGCGCAGGTTAGCGTTACGCGGGTCGTCCCCATCGACTCACCACGCCGGTTCACCCGGCCGGGTGGAAGCGTCTCGTCAGGCGGACTTCTGCTGCCGCGCGAGCCGCGCGACGCACCAGGCCGGGGCACTGCCGCGGCGGAGGTGCTGCAGGACGGTCATCGGCCCGAGCCGGCGGCTCAGGTCGGACGGCGCGAGCCCGGCCGCCCGGTAGTCGAGGGCCCGCTGGTCGAGCGGGCTGAGTCCGGCGTCCCACCACTCCTCGGCCTCGGCGACGCCGCCGACCATCTGCCACCAGCCCGCGGCGGCGGTGAGCAGCTCTTCCGGCACTTCCGGCAGCCGGCGCCGCATCGCGTCGAGGTAGCCGGGGTCGGCCGACTCGACCGGGACGAACCGCTGCTGCCCGGACCGGGCCCGCTGACCCGGGATGCCCGGAGCCTGCGCAGGCGCGTCGGCCAGCCACGCGGACGCGATGCGGTCGACCTCCTGCTCTTCGGGGGTCTGCTCGCGCTCGGCGGCCCATTGCCGGATCAGCGCGTCCACTCCGGGATCTCCGGTCATCCCTGCCTCCTTGTAGGTCCCCGACGGACAGGCCCTGACACCTGTCCCACGCGGTGGTGCCGCACGCACCAACCTGCACCTTGCTGAGTGGAAACTGCCTGCGTACCGGGGTTCTCCGGGGGGATGGCGAACCACCCGATCACGCAATGTGAGCACCGTAGGGCCGGGGTGGTCCCCTTCGCCAGACCCCGGCAGGCACGAATTCGCCGACCTGCGCGTTTTCGGCTGCAATCCACCCGGATGGTCGAGTCTCCAGTCCGAAATCCGAGATTCGTGACACTCAGTGATTTACCGTCCGCTAACACACAGGGTGACGGCCGGCGCCGCCCGATGCGGTGCCGGTCAGAGGGTTTTCCGGTGGTCAGGAGAAGAGCGAGCGGAAGAACGTCACGATCGCTTCGGCGCCGTCCTTGAGCCAGCCGAGGACGCGGTGCACGAAGTCGGCGGACTGGGTGGGCTGGGTGATCAGGAAGAAGAGCACGAGCGCGACCACGCCGACGATGAGAACTTTCTTCATGCCGCTCGACATGTGCTTCCTCCCCGGCTCGCCGTCCCCGTCCTGGGAGTGGCCACGCCAATACTCTAGGGAAGGCGTGCCCTGAAGACACCCCGATCAACCCCCGATCACCCCGACCGGCCCCGAGGAGCGGCGATGACCCGGAACGTGCAGGTCGAGCGGGATGGCGAAGTGACGACGGTCACCATCGACCGCCCGGCCGCCCGCAACGCCGTCGACGGGCCGACCGCGGCCGAGCTCGCCGAGGCGTTCCGCGAGTTCGACGCGGACCCCGGCGCCGCCGTCGCGGTGCTCACCGGATCGGGTGGCGCGTTCTGCGCGGGCGCGGACCTCAAGGCGATCGGCACCGACCGGATGAACCGCACCCACCCGGACGGGGACGGCCCGATGGGCCCGACCCGGATGCGGCTCGGGAAGCCGGTGATCGCGGCGGTGCACGGGCACGCCGTCGCCGGCGGGCTGGAGCTGGCGCTGTGGTGCGACCTGCGGGTCGCGGACGCCACCGCGGTGTTCGGGGTGTTCTGCCGCCGCTGGGGAGTGCCGCTGATCGACGGCGGCACGGTCCGGCTGCCGCGGCTGATCGGCCAGTCGCGGGCGATGGACCTGATCCTGACGGGGCGGCCGGTCGAGGCCGCCGAAGCGGTGGAGATCGGCCTGGCGAACCGGCTCGTGCCGGCGGGCGAAGCGGTTTCCGCGGCCCAGGAGCTGGCGCGGCAGATCGCGGCGTTCCCCCAGGCGTGCCTGCGCGGCGACCGGCTCTCGGCGCTCGGGCAGTGGGGGCAGTCCGAAGAGGACGCGCTCGCGGCGGAGTTCCGGGCGGCGATGGGCACGGGCGTGCTGGCGGCGGAGGCGGTCGACGGCGCGGCCCGGTTCGCGGGCGGCGAGGGCCGGCACGGCAGCTTCACGTGATCAGAGAGGCATCACATGTGCCTGGAGGGGCATCACGCGTGATTGAAGGGGCATGACGCGTGCTGGGAGGGGTATCGCGCCGATGCCCGCCCAATCACGCATGATGCCTGCCTAATCACGCATTAGGCCCGGTCGATCACGGGTGATGCCCGGCTGGTCACAGGTGATGCCTGCTCGGTCAAGGCGGATGCCTCGACCGGGTGGATCACGTGGTGGCGACCCGATTCCGGTCGCGCGGCCGATAAGGTCGCCCGATGGACGACGACGTTCCCAGAGTCGTGCTCCGGCCCGTGGCCGAAGGCGATCTCGACCTCCTGGAACAGCTGACCAACGATCCCGTCGCCGCCGGCGAGCACCAGTGGTTCGGCTGGCACGATCCCGGCTACCTGCGCCGCCGCTGGCAGGAGACCGGCATGCTCACCGCCGAGACCGGCATGCTCGTGCCGACGCTCGGCGGCCGCGTCCTCGGCCTCGTCTCCTGGCACCGCAGCCGCACCGGGCCGACGTCCTACTGCTGGAACGTGGGCCTCGTCCTGGCGCCGGAAGCGCGCGGCCACGGCTACGGCACCGAAGCCCAGCGGCTGCTCGCCGAATACCTCTTCGCCCACACCCAGCTCAACCGGGTCGAAGCGACGACCGAAGTCGACAACCGTGCCGAACAGCGCTCGCTCGAGAAAGCCGGCTTCACGCGCGAAGGTGTCCTTCGCGGCTACGGCTTCCGTGACGGCGAGTGGCGCGACACCGTCGTCTACTCGGTCGTGCGCTCCGACCTCGCCAAGAGCTAGGCGATCACCCCGGCTTCGCGCAGCGGGCCGAGGTCCGTGACGCCGAGCTCGGCGAGCACGGCTTCGGTGTCGGATCCCTTGGGGCGCGGGGCTTCCGGCGTCTCGGGCGGGGTGCGGTCGAACCGCGGTGCCGGCGCGGGCTGGACCATGCCGCCGATCTCGACGAACGTGCCGCGCGCCGCGTTGTGCGGGTGGCTCGCGGCTTCGGCGGGCGACAGCACCGGCGTCAGGCACGCGTCGGTGCCTTCGGCGCGCGCGACGAGGTCGTCGCGCGTGTGCTTGGCGATCGCGCCGGCCACGATCTCGCGCAGCTTCGGCCACTGCGACTTGTCGATGTGCAGCGGCAGTTCCGCCGGGTCCAGCTCGAGGACCTTCACCAGCGCACCCCAGAACCGCATCTCGATCGCGCCGACGGCGACGTACTTGCCGTCGGAGGTCTCGTAGGTGTCGTAGAAGGGCGCGCCGCCGTCGAGCATGTTCTCGCCGCGCTCGTCGGACCACAGACCGGCCGCCTTGATGCCGTGCAGGCTGGTGGTGAGCAGCGCCGCGCCGTCGACCATCGACGCGTCGACGACCTGGCCACGGCCCGAGGTGTTCCGTTCGTAGAGCGCCGCGAGGATGCCCATCGCCAGCAGCAGCCCGCCGCCGCCGAAGTCGCCGACGAGGTTGAGCGGCGGCACCGGCCGCTCGCCCGCGCGCCCGATCGGTTCGAGCGCGCCCGCGATGCCGATGTAGTTGATGTCGTGCCCGGCGGCCGAAGCGAGCGGACCGTCCTGGCCCCAGCCGGTCATCCGGCCGTAGACCAGCCGCGGGTTGCGGGCGTGGACGACGTCCGGGCCGAGCCCGATCCGCTCGGCGACGCCGGGCCGGAAGCCCTCGATGAGGACGTCGGCGGTGTCGCACAGCTTCAGCACCAGTTCGACGCCCTCGGGGGTCTTGGTGTTGATGCCGACCGACCGGCGGCCGCGGGCGAGGGGGTCGGTCTGGATGCCGAGCACGTCCTCCCCCGGCTTCGCGCGGTCGACGCGGACGACGTCGGCACCGAGGTCGGCGAGGATCATCGTGGCGAACGGCCCGGGTGCGAGCCCGGCCAGTTCCACCACCTTCAGGCCGCTGAGCGGACCTGCCTTCATGGTGAAGTTCCTTTCAGAGCGACCGGGAGATGATTTCCTTCATGATCTCGCTGGTACCGCCGAAGATCCGCGAGATCCGGACGTCGGCCCACGCGCGCGCGATCGGGTATTCGGTCATGTAGCCGTAGCCGCCGAAGAGCTGCACGCAGTCGTCGACCACCTTGTTGACGCGCTCGGTGGTCCACAGCTTCGCCATCGCGGCGCCCTGGACGTCGAGCTCGCCCTTGAGGTGCCGTTCGATGCACTGGTCGAGGAACGCCCGCGCGACCGCGGCCTCGGTCGCCGCCTCGGCGAGGGTGAACTTGGTGTTCTGGAAGGAAAAGATGGGCCGGCCGAACGCCGTGCGCTCCTTCGTGTACTCCAGCGTGAGGTCGACCGCCGCCTCCAGCCCGGCCACCGCGGTGACGGCGATGATCAGCCGTTCCTGGGGCAGCTGCAGCATCAGCTGGATGAAGCCCTGGCCCTCGGCGTCGCCGAGCAGGTTGGCGACCGGCACGCGGACGTCGTCGAAGAACAGCTCGGCGGTGTCCTGGCCCTTGAGGCCGACCTTGTCGAGCACGCGCCCGCGGCGGAAGCCCGGGGTGTCGGTCTCGACCACGATCAGCGAGACCCCCTGGGCGCCCGCGTCCGGGTCGGTCTTGCAGGCGACGACGACCAGGCCGGCGTGCAGGCCGTTGGTGATGAAGGTCTTCGCGCCGTTGAGGACGTAGTGGTCGCCGTCGCGCACCGCGCGGGTCTTGATGCCCTGCAGGTCGGAGCCGGTGCCGGGCTCGGTCATCGCGATGGCGCCGACCAGCTCGCCGCTGGCCATCTTCGGCAGCCACTCGCGCTTCTTCTCTTCGGAGGCGTACGCGCTCAGGTAGTGCGCGACGATTCCGTTGTGGACGGTCACGCCCCACGCGCTGTCGCCCGCGCGCGCCTGCTCTTCGTAGAGCACGGCCTCGTGCGCGAAGGTGCCGCCGCCCCCGCCGTACTCCTCGGGGATGGACAGGCAGAGCAGGCCGACGTCGCCGGCCTTGGTCCACAGCTCGCGGTCGACCTTCTTCTCGGCCGCCCAGCGCTCCTGGTGCGGGACGGCCTCCTTCTGCAGGAACGACCGCGACAGCTCGCGGAGGTCTTCGAGCTCGGTCGTGCTCCAGGAGCTCTTCGGGAGTTGAAGCGGCACGGGACCCTCCTGCTGGAAAACATGACGATCAGCATGTAAGTTCTCTGCGGAATGTACATCCGTACCGGCCTGTAGGTAAAGCAGGGAGGCCGCGGTGACCGAGACGGCGCACCGGACCCAGGCGCAGCGGCGGGAACAGACCCGCACGGCGCTGCTCGACGCCACCATCGACTGCCTCGTGGACGTCGGGTACGCGCGCACGTCGGTGCAGGAGATCTGCGCCCGCGCCGGCGTCTCGAAGGGCGCGGTGCAGCACCACTTCACCACGAAGGCCGAGCTGATGGCGGCCGCCGTCGAGCACCTGACGACGAAGCTGCGCCGCCAGCTCGCGACGTCGCTGGACGAGCTGCCCAGCGGCGGCACCGGCGTCGCCGCGGCGATCGACCTGCTCTGGGCCGGCTACTCCGGCACGCTGTCGACCGCGGTCACCGAGCTGTGGGTCGCCGCCCGCACCGATCCCGAGCTGCGCGCGGCCATCCGCCCGGTCGACCGCGCGCTCGGCCGCGCCACGCTCGAGCACGTCACCCAGGTCGCCGGCGAGCTGCCGCCCGAACGCGCGGAGATGCTGTTCTGGCTCACCGTGAACCTGACCCGCGGGCTGGCACTGGACGCCGAGCTCGGCGGCGACCCGAACCGGCGGCGGCAGCTGCTCGAGGAGTGGAAGCGGATCGCGGTCCTGCTCTACCAGGACGCCACCACTGGGCCGTCCTGACTAGCACCTGACCGCTCGCCCGCGCCAGGGCTGCGCTACCCCTTATCCCCCAGGCGGATTCGTGGTCCAATCCCCCGGGAAAGAGGGGAGCTCCGATGACCGCCACCCCGTACCAGAACCCCTACGGCCCTCCCCCGGCACAGCCGCGGCGCCCGCCCGCCGACGCCGGCGCGCGCCTGCGGCTGATCGCCGGGATCGTCGGCGCCGTCGCCGCGGTGGTCGTGCTGGCCGGGTCGTTCCTGCCGCAGACGAAGTTCGAGCAGGTCGTGGGCGGCAAGACCGAGAGCAGTCAGACGATCAGCGCCTGGACGCGCTCGTTCGACGTCGAACCCGGCGACGACGCGAAGAAGTTCTACGAGAACACCCACGTCGCGCGCTACGGGATCCCGCTCTCCGCCGGCGCGCTGGTGCTGCTGGCCGGGGCCGGCCTGGCGTTCGCGGGCGCGCGGCGCTCGGCGGGCACCGGGGTGCGCTCGGGCGCCCGGACGGCCCTGGTGGCCGGCGGCGCGGGCGTCGCAGCGGCGGTGTGGATGCTCGGCATGGACGTCTCGGCGACCTTGAGCTACGAGTCCGCCGACGGGACGGTCACCTCGCGCTACTCGACCGGGCTCGGGTTCTGGATCCTGCTCGGCGGCGGCGCGCTCGGCGTGGTGACGCTGGTCCTCGCGGCGCTCGCCGGACGGCAGGCGCCGTCCGGGCCCGCCGGACCACCGCCGGGGCCGTACGGCCGGCCCTACCAGCAGCAGTCGAGGCCGTACCCGGGGCCGCCGCAGCAGTACGCCGGGGCGCAGCCCTATCCGGGCGCGCAGCCGCACCCGGGCGGGCCACCGGCGCAGCCGTACCCGGGCGCGCCGCCGTCCCAGCCCTTCCCTGCGCAGGGTGGCCCGGTTTCCCAGCCCTTCCCGGCGCAGGGCGGGCCGGTTTCGCAGCCGTTCCCGGCCCAGCCCGGGGAGGCGGAACAGCCTTCCGAGCCGTCGTCGCAGCCGTTCCCCGCCCAGTCCGGCGCCCTGTCGTCACGGCTCGACGACCCCTTCGGCGGCGCGACGCAAGCCCAGCCGCATCCCAGCCAGCAGGAACCGCCGACGTCGCCGACCGAACCGAACTACCAGCTCCCGCCGTTGAACCCACCCAATACGTGAAACTTATTCACGTCAGACTGGACAACTGACGTACCGACGGTATGGTGTACTCGTCGGTAACCCCTGCGCGGCGTCGCGCGGACTCCGGACGCCGCGGAACGGAGACGTCATGACCAGCACGACCCCCGCGAACGCAGTCGAAGACACCCCTTTGCCGCCGACCATCGGCGGCGTCGCCGGGGCGCCCGGCTCGGCGCGGGCGGCCCAGCTCGTCGCCCGGGTGGCCGGTGGCGCGGACTCGGCACCGATCCGCATGCACGCGCCCTTCACCGGGCAGCCGATCGCGACGCTGCCCCAAGCCACCGACGCCGACGTCCGCGCGGTGTTCGCCGGCGCGCGAACGGCCCAGCGGGCCTGGGCGGGCCACTCCCCCACCGAGCGCGCCCGCGTCCTCACCCGGCTGCACGACCTGGTGCTCGACCGCCAGGACGAGGTGCTCGACCTGGTCCAGATCGAAGCGGGCAAGGCACGGCTCGACGCGTTCGACGAGGTCAGCGCGACGGCGCTGGTCGCGGCCTACTACGGCAAGCACGCCGCGAAGCTGCTCGCCCCGCGTCGCGTCGCCGGCGTCATCCCCGGGCTGACCCGCGCCGGCGAGATCCGGCACCCCAAGGGCGTCGTCGGCGTCATCTCGCCGTGGAACTACCCCCTGGCGCTCACCGCGATGGACGTCCTCCCCGCGCTCGCGGCCGGCAACGCCGTGGTGCAGAAGCCGGACAACCAAACCGCGCTCTCCGCACTGTGGCTGCACGAGCTCGCCGAGGAAGCCGGGCTGCCGGCCGGGACCTGGCAGATCGTGCTCGGCCGCGGCTCGAAGATCGGCACCGCGCTGGTCGAGGAATCGGACTACCTGTGCTTCACCGGCTCCACGCCGACCGGCAAGGAGCTGGCCGGGCAGGTGGCGAAGCGGCTGACGTCGTATTCGCTGGAGCTCGGCGGCAAGAACCCGATGATCGTGCTGCCCGACGCCGACATCGCGAAGGCCGCGACGGGCGCGGTGACCGCGTGCTTCTCCTCGGCGGGCCAGCTGTGCGTGTCGGTCGAGCGGATCTACGTCCACGAGGACATCCGCGACGAGTTCACCCGCGCGTTCGTCGCGCGGACCGCGGCGGTGAAGCTCGGCGGCGCGCTGGACTACCACGCCCAGATGGGGTCGCTGACGTCGGAGGAGCAGCTCGCGACGGTGTCGGCGCACGTCGAGGACGCCCGCGCGAAGGGCGCTTCGGTGCTCACCGGCGGCCGCGCCCGGCCCGACCTCGGGCCACTGTTCTACGAGCCGACGGTGCTTTCCGGCGTCACGCCGGACATGGTGCCGTTCGCGGAGGAGACGTTCGGGCCGGTCGTCTCGATCTACGGCTACACCGACGTCACCGAGGCCATCGACCGCGCCAACGACACGCCGTTCGGGCTCAACGCCAGCGTCTGGTCGCGCAACGGCCGCGCGGGCTGGGAGGTCGCGGCCCGCCTCAAGGCCGGGACGGTCAACGTCAACGAGGGCTACGCGGCGACGTTCGGCAGCGTCGGCGTCCCGATGGGCGGCATGAAGGACTCCGGCGTCGGCCGCCGCAACGGCGCCGAAGGCCTGCTGAAGTACACGGAGTCCCAGTCGATCGCGCTGCAGCGCGGGCTGGCGCTCCGCCCGCCTCGCCGGGTGCCGGGCTCGCTGTGGTCCCGCGGCATGACGCTGGGTCTCAAGGCCCTCCGCCGCCTTCCCCGCTGACGGGCATCACGCGTGATTGAGCGGGCATCACGCGTGATTGCAGGGGCATCACGCCGATGCCCGGCCAATCACGGGTGATGCCCCCTCCGTCACGCGTGTTCTGCTGTGGGGGTGGTGAGGAGACCTCGGTCGTAGGCGATCGCAACGGCTTCCGCGCGGCGGCTCGCGCCGAGCTTCGCCATCACGCGGGACAGGTGGACGCTGACCGTCTTCTCGCTGATGTACAGCTCCTCGCCGACCTGGCGGTTCGTGCGGCCCAGCGCCACGCGCTCGAGGACGTCGCGCTCGCGGTCGGTCAGCGGGTCGGCGACCGTGCGGGCCGGCGCCGCCGGCTCGACCCCGGCCAGCTCGACGCGGGCCCGGTGCCCGAGGTCGCGGACGGCGTCCCGCAGCGGGATCGCGCCCAGCCGGACCGCCACCGCGTGGGCCGCTTCGAGCGCCGGCTTCGCGTCGGCGTCCGCGGCCAGCAGCGCTTCGGCCTCGTGCCAGCGGCAGACCGCCTGCTCGTACACGGCGCCGTAGCCGAACGCCGCCGCCGCGGCCGCCCACTTCTCCGCGTCACCCCGGCTGGTCAGGCACGACGCCGCCGCCTCCAACCGGGCCAGCCACGCCCGGCCCTCCGGCCCGAGCGTCCCTGACCGCGGCTGCCCGACGACCGCGCACATCCGGCCGTGCGCCAGCATCCCCTCGCCCGCCGCCACCGCGGCGTCGGCCGCGGCCTGGTCGCCGCGGACCCGGGCGTCGGCGGCCAGCGCGGCCGCGGCGGTCACGCCGACCGTGGCCACCCGGATGCCGGCCAGCAGGCCGGGTTCGATCCGCTCCAGCCAGCCGATGAGGTCCTCGGCCCGGCGCACCGCCTCGGCGTGGTCGCCCCGCCAGTACGCCAGCTGGATGCCCGCGTCCCCGACCGACAGCGGGATCTGCATGTCCGCCGCCCAGTGCTGCCGCAGGCCGGTGACGAGCTTCTCGGCCTCGTCGAACCGGCCGCGGGCGACGACGAACAGCGACCAGATGGCCTGGATCCGCGCGGCGACGGCGCTGGACACCCCGCGCCCGGCACGGCCGGCGCTCTCGTCCGGCCAGTCGCCCATCAGGTAGCGCAGCATCAGCTGCCGCGCCCGCAGTTCGAGCCCGTAGACGCTCCAGCTCAGCCCGGCTTCCTCGGCCCGGGCCACCCCCTTCGCGGCGTGCTCGAGCGCTTCGGCGAACTCGGCCTGGTCGTCGTAGCTCAGCGCGAGGAAGTAGGTCGCGCGGATCTCGGTGTTCGGTCCCCCGGCCTCCCGCGCCTTCCGCTGCGCCTTGCGCAGCCACTCGCGCGCCTCGGCGGCTTCGCCCGCCGAGTCGGCCAGCGTCCCCAGGGTGACCAGCGCCGACGCCTCCGCGCCCGCCGCACCGACCGCCTGCGCGTCGGCGACCGCAGTGCGCGCGCTGTCCAGCGCCGCCTCGGGCTGTTCGAGGATCCGCAGGAACCCGGCCCGGCTGGCCAGCACCCAGGCGCGTGTACCGCTCGGCTCGGCGTCCTTGACCAGGTCCCAGGCCCGGTCGATGGCCGCGGTCGCCTCGTCGAGGGTGCCTTCCAGGGCCAGCAGCGCCTCCGCCAGCCGCCGCCACGTCTTCGCCGCGCGATCGGCGGACGTCTCCGGCGTCAGGGCTTGGGTGGCCGACCGGGCGAAGGCGGCCGCGCGCTCGGGCTCGCCGGACGTGCCCGCGAAGTAGGACGCTTCGTGCAGCAGCCGCAGCTCGTCGAACCCCTCGGGCCGGTCTGCCGGGGCGACGGCATCCCAGATGGACAACGCCTGCTCGACGTGCTGCAGCGCCGACCCGGGCGCGCCGAGCTTCTCGGCCTCGTCCATCGCGCGCAGCAGCGCCGGCAGCGCGGTGACCAGGTCGCTGCTCTGCATCGAGTGGTAGGCCAGCTTCGCGTCGTGCCCGCGGCCCTGCGGCCGCGCCTGGATCCGGGCGGCGTACGCCGCGTGCGTGCGCGACCGCTCCCCCGGCAAGAGGTCGCCGTACACCGCTTCCTGCAGCAACGCGTGCCGGAACGTGTAGGAGCCGTCCGAAAGCACCACCAGGACGTGGTGCTGGACGGCTTCGCGCAGCGCCTCGTCGAGCTCCAGTTCCCCCACCCCGGAGACCTCGGCGAGCGCGGCGTGCATCACCGGCTCGTTCGCCACCGAGATCACCCGGGCCACCCGGCGGGTGTCCGGCGAGAGCCGCTCGAGCCGGGACAGCAGCACCTCGGCGAGCCCGGCGGGCAGGTCGTTGCACTCGGTCTGGGTGGCGAGCAGTTCCTCGGCGAAGAACGGGTTGCCTTCGGACCGGGCGACGATGTCGGCCACGACGTCCGCCGGCATCGGCTCGTCGGCCAGCGCTTCGACGAACCTCCGGGCGTCGGCAGCACCGAAGGGATGCAGGTCGACCCGCTCGACGGTGGCGAGCCGGACCAGCTCCGACAGCAGGCCGCGCAGCGGGTGACGCCGGTGCACGTCCTCTTCCCGGTAGCTGCCCACGACCAGCAGCCGCTGCGCCCGCAGCCTGCTCAGCAGGAAGGACAGCAGGTTGCGGGTCGAGGCGTCGGCCCAGTGGAGATCCTCCAGGAGGATCACCACCGGGCGCGACTCGGCGATCTCGGTCAGCACCCCCAGTACCGCGTCGAACAACTGCAGCTGACCGAGATCCTGCTCGGGCCGGGGACGCACCATGGTCTCCCGGTCGTTCGAGGTCATCGGCGGGTATTCGGCCGCCCGGGGCTCCTCGACGCCCTGGCCCTGCGGCAGCAGCCGCCCGAGCGCGGGCCGGAGCCGCACCGCGGCGGCCACCGCCGGGTCCGCCGCGCTGCCCAGCGGGGCGAGCGCTTCGGCGAACGGAAGATAAGGAAGACCGCCTTCGCGGACGTCGATGCAGCGGCCGGTGAGCAGCAGCCCACCGCACGCCTCGACGTGCTCGCCCAGCGCGGTCAGCAGCCGGGTCTTGCCGACCCCGGCGTCCCCCGAGAGCAGCACCGCGCCGGCTTCGCCCCGTTCAGCCCGGGCGAAGGCGGCGCGGAGCCGCCGCATCTCGTGGGTACGGGCGACGAGCGGGATTCCGGAGCCGAGTCGGGGCACGAGGAGCATTCTTGCTCACCCCACCGACAGTTTCCGACCGCTTATCGCCTTGGACACCATCACCGCCCCCTACCGGGCGGTCTTGCCGACGCCCGCGGTCTCCCGCGAGACCTCCCGGCGCTCCTGCGCCGGCACGTCGACGTCGGTCCGCGCGGCCCGCAGGTGGCGGACGGCGCGGCGGGCGCGGGCGGCCCAGGCGCTGCGCCCGGCCTTCCGCAGTTCCTCGGCCCGGTAGGCCGCTTCGGCCCGGACCGCGTCGAGCATCAGATCGCTGTGCATCGTGTTCCCCTTGTTCCCGAGTCCTCCGGTTGGTAGCACTCAGGTTCGTCCTGAGGGGGCACCTCAGGCATCGGGTGATCACGCAGCCCTGGCCGTGAAAAGACCCCTTACTCCCGGCCGAGCCCAGCTCGGCGGGGGTAAGGGGTCTTCGAAAAGCGCCTCAGTCGTGCTCGGGGCCGCCGGGCCGCACCGCGGCCAGCAGCCCCCGCCAACCGGATGCGGGCAGGCGGAACGCACCACCCTCGGGATCCTTCGAGTCGCGCAGCGCGGCGCCGCCGGCGACGAAGGCGACCTCGACGCAGTCGTTGCCGCCGCCGCTGTGGCTGCTCTTGCGCCACCGCAACCCGGAAAATTCGTTCTCCATGGTCCCCAACTCCCTTACTGTGTCCTCGGTTCCAGATGGTGCACCGGAGCCGGTGCGGCAGCCTGTTCGGCGAACCGCCCGGCCGCCTCGGCGATCAGCTCCACCGAGTCGTCCGGCTTCAGTGCGGCCGCGCGCAGATGGTCGAACATCAGCCCGTAGCGCCGGACGTCTGTGGGTTCCTCCAGGTAGAGGCCGCTGGACGTGCTGTCGTCGACGTAGACGACGTCCGGGTCGGCCTGCTCGGGGAAGCCCATGATCAGGAAAGGCCCCTCCATCCCGGGGTGCGCGCCGGCTCCGAACGGCACGACCTGGATGGTCACGTTCGGCTTCTCGGCGACCGCGAGCATGCGGTAGAGCTGCTCGGCCATCACCTCGGGGCCGTCGACGACGCGGCGCAGCACGGCTTCGTCCATCACCGCCCAGTACTCCGGCGGCGGGGTGTCGGACAGCAGCTCCTGGCGCGCCATCCGGGCGGCGACGCGGCGGCGGATCTCGGCGTCCTCGGCGTCCGGCCGCAGCGCCCGGATCACCGCGCGGGCGTACCGCTCGGTCTGCAGCAGCCCGGGCACCAGCAGCGCCTGGAACGCGCGCAGCGAGCTGGCGTCGGCCTCGAGCCCGACGAACGTGCCGGTGAAGACCTCGTTGTAGGCGTGCCACCAGCCGCGCTTGCGGGCCTCCCTGGCCAGCTGGACGAGCGCCTCCTGCTCGTCGCCGGTGATGCCGTAGAGGGCCAGCATGTCCCGCGCGTCGCGCGGGGTGACCCCGACGTGGCCGGTCTCGATCCGGCTGACCTTCGAGGCGGAGCACTCGAGCTTCTCGCCCACCTCGTCGATCGTGAGATCAGCGGCTTCGCGCAGCCGCCGCAGCTCTCCCGCGAGCCTCCGGCGGCGAACCGTGGGGCTCTGTCCCCTTGCCATCGCGCACCTCCGGATGTGGACGGCGTCGTAGCCGTTCGCTCGCTGCCAGTATCTAACAGGGGCGGCCGGGTAATCGCACGGCACCGATTACCGGAACCGAACCCGCGTCGTCTCTGCAATTTGCAAAATGCTTCTGTATGCTCGCACCCTGCACTGCAACAGGACATGACAAGGGCGCGGCGGTTTGGCTCCCCCAGTCCCGCTCAGGGCCTGTGATCAGCGTAGACGATGACCTCGCGGCGCGCTGCGCGGTCGTCGGGAGAAGAGGTCCGGGACCGTCCCCCGATCGGTCCCGGCCCTCTTCCGCCGACTCGATGCCTTATTGGCAGAACGATTATTCCGCACATTCGTCGCCCGTAAGGGTGATTTCCCGACGGACTTCAGAGGACACGCAGGAGTCCTTCTTGGACAACCGTCGCGATGAGGGTGCCGTCCGCGCCGAAGAACCGGCCCGTGGCGAGGCCGCGCGCGCCGGAGGCGGTCGGCGACGCGCTGTCGTAGAGGAACCACTCGTCGGCGCGGAAGGGCCGGTGGAACCAGAGCGCGTGGTCGAGGCTCGCCCCGAGCACCTTGTCGGTGTCCCAGTAGACGCCGTGGCGCGCGAGCACCGAGTCCAGCAGGGTCATGTCCGAGGCGTAGGTCAGCACGCAGACGTGCAGCAGCTGCTGATCGGGCAGCTTCCCGTCGGCGCGCATCCACACCTGGTTGCGGGCGGGCGGCGCGCCGGTCTGGCGGGTGACCCACGGCGGGTCGTTGACGTACCTCAGGTCGATCGGCCGCGGCCGGCTGTGGGCGCCGATCGCGTAGCCCTCGGCACGCTCCATCAGCGTCGGCAGCGTCTCCGGCGCCGGCACGCCCTCCGGCATCGCTTCGGCGTGCTCGATGCCCGGTTCGTCCTTCTGGAACGACGCCGAGAGCGAGAAGATCGCCTTACCGTGCTGGATCGCGACGACCCGGCGGGTGGTGAACGAGCGGCCGTCCCGGATCCGGTCGACCTCGTAGATGATCGGGACGCTCGGGTCGCCGCCGCGGATGAAGTACGCGTGCAGCGAGTGGACCCGGCGTTCCTCGGGGACCGTGCGCCCGGCCGCGACCAGCGCCTGGCCGGCGACCTGCCCGCCGAACACCCGCACCGGTGAGTGGGCGGGCGAGACACCGCGGAAGATGTTCTCTTCGATCTTCTCCAGGTCGAGCAACGCGATCAGGCGGTCCAGCACCGGCTGACCGCCACCCGGGATCTCCAGTTCGGTGGCGGCCGTCCTGGCCATTTCAGTCATGGCCAGACCTTATGTGGTCCGCGGGCGGGACGTCCCTTATGCGTGGTCGTCTTCACCGAGGCGGTGCACGTGGATCAGGTTCGTCGAGCCCACGGTGCCCGGCGGCGAGCCGGCGACGATGACGACCAGGTCGCCCTTCTGGTACTTGCCCATCTCGAGCATCGCGTGGTCGACCTGCTGGATCATCTGGTCGGTGGAGTCCACCCGCGGCACGATGTGGGTGTTCGTGCCCCAGGTCATCGACAGCTGGCTGCGCACGCAGTCCTCCGGCGTGAACGCCAGCAGCGGCAGCCGCGTGTGCAGCCGGGCCAGGCGGCGGACGGTGTCGCCGGACTGCGTGAAGGCGACCAGCGCCTTCGCGTTGAGCCGCTCGCCGATGTCGCGGGCGGCGTAGGAGATCACGCCGCGCTTGGTGCGCGGGACGTGCGTCAGCGGCGGCACGACCGGCGAGTCGGTCTCGACCGCCTCGACGATCCGGCCCATGGTCTGCACGGTCTCGATCGGGTACCGGCCGACGCTGGTCTCGCCGGACAGCATCACCGCATCGGTGCCGTCGAGCACCGCGTTCGCGACGTCGGAGGCCTCGGCGCGGGTCGGCCGGGAGTTGTTGATCATCGACTCGAGCATCTGCGTCGCGACGATGACCGGCTTCGCGTTCTCGCGGCAGATCTGGATGGCGCGCTTCTGCACCAGCGGGACCTGCTCCAGCGGCAGCTCGACGCCGAGGTCGCCGCGGGCGACCATCACCGCGTCGAAGGCCAGCACGATGGCCTCGAGGTTGTAGACGGCTTCGGGCTTCTCGATCTTGGCGACGACCGGCAGCCTGCCCTTGCCGACCCGGTCCATCACCTGGTGGACCAGGTCGATGTCGGCGGGCGAGCGGACGAAGGACAGGGCGATGAAGTCGACGCCCAGCTCGAGCGCGAACTCGAGGTCCTCGATGTCCTTCTCGGACAGCGCCGGCACGGACACGTCCATGCCGGGCAGCGAGACGCCCTTGTTGTTGCTGACCGGGCCGCCCTCGGTGACCTCGCAGACCACGTCCGGACCCTCGACGCCCTTGACCACCAGGCCGACCTTGCCGTCGTCGACGAGCAGCCGGTCGCCGGGCTTGGCGTCCCGGGCGAGGCCCTTGTAGGTGGTCGAGACCCGGTCGTGGGTGCCGGCGACGTCCTCGACGGTGATCCGGACGATGTCGCCGTTGTGCCACTCGACCGGGCCACCGGCGAACGTGCCGAGGCGGATCTTCGGGCCCTGCAGGTCGGCGAGGATGCCGACCGCCCGCCCGCTCTCGGCGGCCGCGGCCCGGATGAGGTCGTAGACCTCCTTGTGGTCGCTGTGGCTGCCGTGGCTGAAGTTCATCCTGGCCACGTCCATGCCAGCGTCGACGAGGGCCCGCATCTTCTCCGGCGTAGCGGTGGCAGGGCCCAGGGTACAAACGATCTTCGCGCGTCGGCTCACGTTCGCACAGCGTAGTCCCTCTCCGCGCGTTCGTCTGTACCGATCCCGAAAAGTTCAGAGAAACTGTTCAGAAACCTGTCCTGTCCAGCTGGTCAGCGCCGGGGCAGTGCACTGGGCCCGACGCGGTCGCGGGCCCACTCGTTGAACTCGCGCAGCTGCCGCCAGGCCTTCTTCACCCGATCGAGCGCCCCTCGTTCGTGCAGGACGTCGTCCGGCTCCCAGCCGCGCACGGCGTACACCGAGCGGTGGCGCAGCAGGTCGAGGCGGGGGTGCCCGGCGTCGAAGCCGCGCGGCTTGGACTTCAGCCGGTCGCCCTTGATCTCCCAGCCCGAGCGCTCCAGCTTCGCGAGGATCTTCGCCAGCGCTTCGCCGTGCAGCTCGGCGTCGACGGCCTGGCGGAACCGGGCGAGCTGGTCGGACTGCAGGTGGAAGCAGCCACCGCCGACGCGCAGGCCGTCCGGGCCGACCTCGACGTAGTAGGCGCCGCCACCGCGGCCCTGCTCGATCACCGCGCCGCAGTGGGTCTTGTACGGCGTCTTGTCCTTGGCGAAGCGGACGTCGCGGTAGGGGCGGAACACCTTGGGCTCGCCGAAGCCGTCGGAGAACTCGGGGGCGAGCTCCGCGAGCAGCGCCTCCATCGGGGCGCGGACGTCGTTCTTGTACGTCTCGACGTGGTCGTCCCAGTAGGGCTTCGAGTTGTCCTCCACGAGGCCGTCGTAGAAGTCGACGGCGTACTCGCCGAATCCGCTGAACTTCACGGCGGGAACGATAATCGGGGGCACCGACGGTTTCCGCGCCGGTGCCCCCGCCGGCGAAGCGCTACTTCGCGACGGCGGTGATCAGCTCGCCGTCGGTGGTGTCGCCCGAGAGCTCCCAGAACATCGCCCCGCCGAGACCCTGGGTCCTGGCGTAGTCCACCTTGCCCGCGATGGTCGACGGGGTGTCGTAGCTCCACCAGTTGCTGCCGCACTTGGCGTACGCGGTGCCCGCGACGGTGCCGGTCGCCGGGCAGGACGTCTTCAGCACCTTGTAGTCCTCGATGCCCGGCTCGTACTTGGCCGGCGCGGCGCCGGTCGCCGTGCCGCCCGGGGCGTCCTGGGTGACGCCGGTCCAGCCACGGCCGTAGAACCCGATGCCCAGCAGCAGCTTGCCCGACGCGATGCCCTTGCTCTTGAGCTTCTGGATCGCCGCGTCGGAGTAGAAGCCGGGCGTCGGGATGCCGTCGTAGGACGTCAAGGGCGAGTGCGGGGCGGTCGGGCCCTGCGCGGCGAACGCGCCGAAGTAGTCGTAGGTCATCACGTTGTACCAGTCGACGTACTGGGCGGCGCCGGCGTAGTCGGCCGCGTCGATCTTGCCGCCGTCGGTGCCGTCGGCGGTGATCGCCGCGGTGACCAGCTGCGAGCCGAACTTGGCGCGCAGCGCGGACATCAGGTTCTTGGACGCCTCGGCGCCGCTGGTGTCACAGCTCAGACCGCAGGCGTTGGGGTACTCCCAGTCGATGTCGATGCCGTCGAAGACACCGGCCCAGCGCGGGTCGTTGACCAGGTTGTAGCAGGAGTCGGCGAACGCGGCCGGGTTCTGCGCCGCCTGCCCGAAGCCGCCCGACCAGGTCCAGCCGCCGAACGACCAGATCACCTTCAGCCCGGGGTGCATGGCCTTCAGCTTCTTGAGCTGGTTGAAACTGCCGGCGAGGGGCTGGTCCCAGGTGTCGGCGACGCCGTCGACACTGCCCGCGGCGTCGTAGGTCTTCTGGTAGTCGGCGTAGGCGTCGCCGATCGCGCAGCCGCCGTTCGTCACGTTGCCGAAGGCGTAGTTGATGTGGGTCAGCTTGCTCGCCGAGCCCGACGTCTCGATGTTCTTGACGTGGTAGTTGCGGTCGTAGACACCCCATTCGGTGAAGTAGCCGACGACCTTGCCGACGGAGGCTTCGGTCGACGCGGTCGCGGCGGGGGCGGCAAAGCCGGCCACGAGGCCCGCGGCGGCGGCCACGGTCAGCAGCGCCGAGAAGCTCTTCCTGCGGAAACGGGACATGCCTTCTCCCTTCGGAGAATTACTCACGGCCACGGTGCCGGAGTGGTGGGTACCACACCACCGTAAATGGACTAGACCATTAGGTCAATGGTTCAGACCAGGAGGCCCACTGGGCCGGTCGCGCATGCCTTGACAGGAATATGCCGTGCGGAGCACATTTCACGGGTGATGCAGACCTTCGAGGTGCTCGCCGAGCCCCGCCGCCGCACGATCCTGGACCTGCTGCGCGACGGCGAGCGCTCGGTGGGCGAGCTGGTCGACGAGCTTTCCCTCAGCCAGCCCGCGGTGTCCAAGCACCTGCGGGTGCTGCGGGAGGCCGGGCTGGTGACCGTCCGGGTGGCGGCCCAGCGGAGGTGCTACGCGCTGCGACCGGAGCCCTTGGCCGAGGTCGACGCCTGGCTGGCGCCCTATCGCGCGTTCTGGTCGGGCCGGCTGGACGCGCTGGAGCGCCGCTTGGACGAGACCGACCCCCACTGACCGAAGCGCCCCAATGTGGCCTTCGGTGCGCTCAACGCACCGAAGGGCCCCTTGGGTGCGTTGGACGCAACCAAGGCCACATTGGGGCGCTTACGTCTGGGCCTCCGGAGCCGGGCCGAACGAAATACCCGCGGCCGCCGCGCGGCGCTCGCCCCACTCGTACAGCGCCGTCAGCGCCGGGCGGAGCTCCTCCCCCACCTCGGTCAGGTGGTACTCCACGTGCGGCACCCGGCCGTCGCGCTCGAGGCGGCGCACGATCCCGTCCGCGGCCAGCTCCCGCAGCTGCTGGGTCAGCATCTTCTCGCTCACCCCCGGCATCCGCCGCCGCAGCTCGCCGTAGCGGTGCGCGCCCTCCTTCAGGTGCGCCAAGATCACCGGCTTCCACTTGCCGCCGATCAGGTCGACCGCCAGCTCCACCGCGCAGTGGTATCGCTTCATCCCGCTCCCCTACGCACCGGAAAGTACGTGGTTGCCCGGCCGGGCCGCCGCTGGTTGCCTGGACCGGGTGATCGTCGAATACCTCCGCTACACCGTGCCAGAAAACGCGGCGAAGGACTTCGAGAAAGCCGCTGCCGGGCACGAGTTCGAGCGCGCCCCGGGCCGGTACCTCGTGAAGGCCAAGGCCCCCTTCGCCGGCATCGAAGGCTTCACGCCCGACGGCGAACCCGAACGCTACGAAACCACCACCCCGACCCTCTACGAATGGGCCGGCGGCCACGAAGCCCTCGTGAAGCTGCTGACGATCTTCTACGGCCACGTCCTCGAAGACCCGCTGCTCGAACCCGTGTTCCGCGGCATGGACCCGGACCACCCGAAGCACGTCGCCGTGTGGCTCGGCGAGGTCTTCGGCGGGCCGGCCGGCTACTCCGCGAGCCGCGGCGGCCACGCCCACATGGTCGGCCGCCACCTCGGCCGAGGCATCACCGAACCGCAGCGCCGCCGGTGGGTGAGCCTGCTGCTCGACGCCGCCGACGAGGCCGGCCTGCCCGGCGACCCGGAGTTCCGCGCCGCCTTCGCGGGCTACCTCGAGTGGGGCAGCCGCCTGGCCGTCGTGTTCTCCGCCCCCGGTGCCGAGCCCGACCTGCACGAACCGGTGCCGCGCTGGGACTGGCCGATGCCGCCCTGGCAGCCACCGGCGTCCTAGCCGCATAGTGAGGGCAGTCGGAAGGAGGCTGCCCTTGATCCGGGTGGACGGTCGGACCCTCAGGTGCGCGGACGTCGTGACGGCGGCACAAACCGGAGGACCGCTGGGCATCGACGTCTCGATCGCCGCGCTGCGCGGCGCCGAGCAGGCGTGGAAGCTCGCCGAGGACCTGAGCACCCGGCGGATGGTCTACGGCCGGACGACCGGTGTCGGGGCCAACAAGGACGACACCGTCGAAAGCTCGCGGGAGCACGGCCTGCGCCTGCTGCGCAGCCACGCGGGCGGCAGCGGCGACCCGATGCCGTCCGGCCAGGTCCGCGCGATGATGCTGATCCGGCTGAACCAGCTCCTGACCGGGCGGTCGGGGATCAGCCCCGAGCTGATCGGCGCGCTGGCCGAGGCGGTCCGCGCCGGCGCGCTGCCGCTGGTGCACCGGCTCGGCGCGATCGGCACCGGCGACCTCGCGCCGCTGGCCGAGACGGCGCTCGCGCTCACCGGCGAACGCGCGTGGGTCGAGGGGCACGTGCCACCGGTGGCGGTGCACGCCGGCGACGCGCTGGCGTTCATGAGCAGCAACGCCGCGACGCTCGCCGAAGCGACCCTCGCGACGATGCGGCTCGACACGCTCACCCGGGCGAGCCACGCCGTCGCGGCGCTGACGTACGTCGCGCTCGACGGCAACCCCGAGGCGTACGCGACGCCGGTGCACGAAGCGCGTCCGCACGCGGGACAGGTCGCGTGCGCGGCGGAGATGCGGCGCCTGCTCGGCATGCACCAGACGCCGAAGCCGGGGCGGCGGATCCAGGACCCGTTCGGGCTGCGGGCGTTCCCGCAGGTGCAGGGCCCGGCGCTGGACGCGATCCACTACCTGCGGGACGTGCTCGCCGTGGAGATCAACGCGAGCACCGAGAACCCGATGATCTCGACGGTCCACGGCGACGCCTACCACCACGCGCACTTCCACACGGCGTACGTGTCGACGGCGCTGGACCAGGCGCGCGCGACCGTGCACCAGGTGGCGGAGCTGTCGGTGGCGCGGCTCGGCGACCTGGTCGAGCCGGAGTTCACCGGGCTGCGGCCGTTCCTCGCGGCGGGCCCGGCGGGCAGCTCCGGCGTGATGATCCTGGAGTACGTCGCCCACGACGCGCTCACCGAACTGCGGCAGGCGGCTCTCCCGGCGACGCTCGGCACGGCGGTCGTCTCCCGCGGCATCGAGGACCACGCGAGCTTCTCGACCCAGGCGGCCCGCGCGGCGACGGCGGCGTGCGCGGCCTACCAGCAGGTGCTGGGCTGCGAGCTGGTCGCGGCGGTCCGCGCACTGCGGATGCGCGAGGCCGACCTGGTCGACCTGCCCGTCCGCGACGCGTTCGAAGCGGCGTCGGCGGTGCTGGACCCCGGCGTCGAGGACCGCCCGCTCACCGGCGACATCGCCGCTGCCGTCGGCGTCCTGGACACCCTCGCCCGCATCTAGCCCCCGGAAAGCCGTGAAGGCCCCCTTACCGGCATCTTGAGCCGGTAAGGAGGCCTTCACGGACAACAGGCTCAGCCGAAGAAGACTTCGGCCTCTTCGTAGCGCTCGGCCGGGACCGTCTTCAGCTCGGCCGTCGCCTCGGACAGCTTCACGCGGACGATGTCGGTGCCCTTCAGGGCGACCATGACACCGAAGTCGCCGTCGGCCACCGCGTCCACGGCGTGCAGGCCGAAGCGGGTCGCGAGCACGCGGTCGTACGCGGTCGGCGTGCCGCCGCGCTGGACGTGGCCCAGCACGACCGCGCGGGACTCCTTGCCGGTGCGGCGGGCGATCTCGTCGGCCAGCCAGGTGCCGATGCCGCCGAGGCGGACGTGCCCGAAGGCGTCCTTCTCGCCGGTGAGCAGCTTCTCCTCGCCGCCCTCGGGCAGCGCGCCCTCGGCGACGACGATGATCGGCGCGAACTCCTTCTCGAACCGGCGCTCGACCCACGAGACGACCTGGTCGACGTTGAAGTGCCGCTCCGGCACCAGGATCACGCTCGCGCCGCCGGCCAGGCCGGAGTGCAGCGCGATCCAGCCGGCGTGGCGGCCCATGACCTCGACGACCAGCGCCCGGTGGTGCGACTCGGCGGTGGTGTGCAGCCGGTCGATCGCCTCGGTCGCGATGGACACCGCGGTGTCGAAGCCGAAGGTGTAGTCGGTGGCGCCCAGGTCGTTGTCGATCGTCTTGGGCACGCCCACGACGCCGACGCCGTCGTCGGTCAGCCGCTTCGCGACGCCGAGGGTGTCCTCGCCGCCGATCGCGATCAGCGCGTCGACACCCTGGTCGGCCAGCACCTTCTTGATCTTGTCGACGCCGCCGTCGACCTTGTACGGGTTGGTGCGCGAGGACCGCAGGATGGTGCCGCCGCGGGTGAGGATGTCCTCGACGTCGTTGAGGCCGAGCGGGCGGCTGTCCCCGGTCAGCGGGCCGTTCCAGCCGTTGCGGAAGCCCACGAACTCCCAGCCGTGCACCTCGATGCCCTTACGCACCACCGCGCGGATCACCGCGTTGAGCCCCGGGCAGTCGCCGCCGCCGGTCAGCACACCGACACGCATGAGAAGCCTCCGTCTGTTCTCTGGAGATGACAGTCACATTTCTCTCGTGTGCCAGCGTAGCGGCTCTCGTCTTGATCGGTGCAGCCCGGACCACCTGCCGGATCGGTCCGGGTCCGGTGTGTGCTACCTTGGCGCCGTGCAGCGCTATTTCTGGTTTACGAAGCCGGCCCCGGGTGGGCACGGCCGCGTGAACCTGCGCTGACCGCCACCCGAGCCGGATTTCCGAACCGGCTCGGCGAATCTTCCGCGGGTCGGTGTCCACCAGGAAGGACCACCTCCGCGATGACGCTCTCCGCCGGACCCGCCACCATCTGCGACCTCGACGCCGCGCGCACCACGTCGATCAGTCCGCTCATTTCGCCCGCGCTGCTCCGTGAAGACCATCCGGTCGACGCCGCCGTCGCCAAGGTGGTGCGGCAGGGCCGCACCGAAACCGTCGACATCCTCGAAGGCCGCGACGACCGGCTGCTCGTCGTGGTCGGCCCGTGCTCGGTGCACGACGCGGAAGCCGCGCTCGACTACGCCCGCCGGCTGGCCGCGAAGGCCGAGGAACTGCGCGGCGAGCTGCACGTCGTCATGCGCGTGTACTTCGAGAAGCCGCGCACCACGCTGGGCTGGAAGGGCCTGATCAACGACCCCGACCTCGACGGCACGTTCGCCGTCAACAAGGGCCTGCGGATGGCGCGGCAGCTGCTGCTCGACGTCTCCGAGCTCGGCCTGCCGGTCGGGTGCGAGTTCCTCGACCCGATCACGCCGCAGTTCATCTCCGACATCGTGACGTGGGGCTCGATCGGCGCGCGGACCGCGGCGAGCCAGGTGCACCGCCAGCTGTGCAGCGCGCTGTCGATGCCGGTGGGCATCAAGAACTCGACCGAGGGCGACGTCCAGGTGGCGGTCGACGCGACCCGCGCGGCCGCGGCGAGCCACGTGTTCCCGGGCATCAACACCGACGGCCTGGCGGCCCTGCTGACGACGGCCGGGAACCCGGACTGCCACGTGATCCTGCGCGGCCACAACGCCGGCCCGAACTACGACGCCGCGACGGTGACGGACACCCTGGCGCGCCTGGCGAAGTCGGGTCTGCCGGAGCGCGTGATCATCGACGCGAGCCACGGCAACAGCGGCAAGGACCACGTGCGGCAGGGCGAGGTGGTCCGCGAGCTGGCGGCCCGGATCGGCGCCGGTGAGCGCGGGATCGCCGGGTTGATGATGGAGAGCTTCCTGGCCGCCGGGCGGCAGGACCTGGAGCTGGGCCGGCGCGAGAAGCTGACCTACGGCCAGTCGATCACCGACGCGTGCCTCGCCTGGGACGACACGGCTCCCCTGCTGGACGAGCTGGCCGCGGCGGTCCGGGCGCGCCGCTGAGAGGTCCCCGGCCTGGGGGTCCCCCGGTTTTCACGTTACCGGGGGACCCCGACGGTTTCGGGGGCGCGAGGTCAGCGCAGCAGCGGCAGTGATCCGACGAGCCGGTCGACGCGCTTGCGCGGGCCGTGCAGGGCGACGCCGATGCTGTCGAGGTCCGCGGTGGCCGTGGCCGCCAGCTTGGCCGTGTACTCCTCGTAGGTCCGGCAGCTCTGGGCGAGCGCGCTGAAGGCGACGAAGAAGAGGTCGTCGTCTTCGGCGGCCGCCCGGACGATGGCGGCGACCGCCTCGCGCGGGGCCTTCAGGATCGGCAGCGGCACGTGGATGATCCCGGGGTGGGCGACGCCGTCGGCGTCCTCGACGTCGGCGCCGACCAGTCCGCCGACCCGGTGCCCGAGTGTCACCGAGAGGACGCCCGCGGCGTTGGCCGCCAGGCCCACGGGCAGCTCGTCGCCGACCACGACCGCGCACTTGTTCGCGCCGGCCGGCCGGACGTGGCGGACGTGGCGGACGGCGCGATGTTCTGTGATCATGCGGCCGAGCCTAAGCAGCTGAGGAAGGATCCTCGATCAACGCCGTGTTAGATTCGGTATCTCGGCCGGTATACCGAATTCCGCGCCGCCGCGGAGGAACCGAGGGCTCGATGGACGAACTGGATTCGGCGCTGCTGACCCTGCTGCAGGAGGACGCCAAGCAGACCAACAAGGAGCTCGCCCGCCGGCTGCACATCGCGCAGTCGACGTGCCTCGAGCGGGTGCGGGAGCTGGGCAGGCGCGGGATCGTGCGCGGGCACCACGTCGACGTCGACCTGAAGAAGATCGGCCGCCCGGTGCAGGCGATGGTCGCGGTGCGGCTGCGCCCGCCCGACCGCGCGGTGATCGAATCGTTCCGCGCCTTCGTGGCCGGGCTGCCCGAGGTGCTCTCGGTGTTCGTGATGTCCGGCAGCGACGACTTCCTGCTGCACATCGCGGTCGCCGACAACGACCACCTGAGCGGGTTCATCCTCGACCGGCTGACCCAGCGCAAGGAGATCGTCGACGTCCGGACGTCGGTGATCTTCAACCACTTCCGCCGCACCGTCGTGACACCGCTGGTTCCCGGCGACGAGTGATCAGCGGCGCCGGAAGTACTCCTCGATGATCTCCCAGCGCGCGAGGTTGTGCTTCGCGTCCGCCAAGGCGTCGTGCTGGTCGGTGGGCGCGGACGGCAGCTTCGGCTTGCCCGCGTCCTCCCACCGCTGGCGCAGGTCCCGCGTGAAGCGCGGCAGCTGCCGCGGAAGGGCGGGCATCGGACCCCACAGCTGGGCGAGCGCGACGTGGTCGTACGCGGCGAACCAGGCCCACAGCTCGATCCCGCCCGGCGGCTTGCCGAAGAACTCCAGGAGGTCGGCGCGGATCTTCTCGCGGCTGCGCCACGCCCGGTCGGCCGGCGACGGCAGCTTGTCCAGGACGTTGTCCCGGACCCACTGCCCCGCCTTCGAAGGGTCGAACTCGGTCGAAACCGCGTAGAACTCGCGGCCCCGCTCGTCAACGACACCGATGGACACCAGATCGATGGTCACGCCGTCTTCGATGAATTCGGTGTCGTAGAAAAAACGCACTGGTGAACAGTAGTGGGTCAGCCGACCTTCGACTCGGGCACCCGGGCCGCGTCGTGCGCGGACGGCTGGGCGGGCACCTTCGGCTTGACCCCGGCGGCCTCCGCGGCCAGCAGTTCCTTCGCCTTCGCCGCGTAGATGTCGACGTACTCCTGGCCGGACAGCTCCATCAGCGCGTACATGATCTCGTCGGTGATCGACCGCTCGATGAACCGGTCGCCCGCGAGACCCTCGTACCGCGAAAAGTCCAACGGCTTGCCGAAGCGGACCTCGAGCCGGCGCGGCCACCACATCTTGGAGCCGATCGGGTTGACCTTGTCCGTGCCGATCATCGCCACCGGGACGACGACGCCGCCGGACTCCAGGGCGATCCGGGCGACGCCGGTCTTGCCCTTGTACAGCCGGCCGTCCGGGGAGCGGGTGCCCTCGGGGTAGATGCCGAGCAGGTGGCCGGCCTTGACCAGCCGGGTCGCGGTGTCGAGCGCGGCCTGCGCCGCGTTGCCGCCGGAGCGGTCGATCGGGAACTGGCCGACGCCGGTGAAGAACCACTTCTTGAGCAGGCCCTTGAAGCCGGGTTCGGTGAAGTACTCGGACTTGGCCGGGAAGGTCACCTTGCGCTTGACCCGCAGCGGCATGAAGAACGAGTCCGCGACCGCCAGGTGGTTGCCGGCCAGGATCGCGCCGCCGGTCTCCGGGATGTTCTCCGCGCCGACGACCTTGGTCGGCCACAGCGTCTTGAGCAGCGGTCCGATGAATACCCACTTCATGAGCCAGTACAGCACCGGTGCCTCAGTCCTCCATCGCAGCTCAACCCCTGTCACCCGCGGTGGCCAGCCTACGAAGCCCGGTGGCCGCCGCACAACGGAGACCACCCGGTTACCACCCGGCAGCGATCGATCTCACAGGGAAGTCCGGGTCCGGGCGGACCCCCACAACGCCCTCGAGGCGTGAGAGCATGGACGGATCCACCGCTCACACGGAAGGCGATCGCATGGGCGTGCTCGCCGGCGCGGAACCGTTCGGCCACACCGGTTCGGCCGAAACCGGGTTCCTGCTCTGCCACGGGTTCACCGGTACCCCGGCGAGCATGCGGGCCTGGGGTGACCACCTGGCCGGGGCCGGGTTCACGGTGCGCTGCCCGCTGCTGCCCGGGCACGGCACTCGCTGGCCGGACCTCAACCGCACGACGTGGGAGGACTGGTACGGCGCGGTCCGCGAGGCGCTGCTCGCGCTGCTGTCGACGTGCAAGACCGTGTTCGTCGGCGGTCTCTCGATGGGTGGGACGCTCACCCTGTGCCTGGCCGAGGAGTTCGGCGACCGGATCGCCGGGATCGTCCTGGTCAACCCGTCGGTGACGCGGCTGAAGTGGGACACGCGGCTGCTGCCGGTGCTGGGCCGGATCGTGCCGTCGGTGCCGGCGATCGCGAACGACATCAAGAAGCCGGGTGAGACGGAGCTGGCCTACCCGCGCACCCCGGTGCGGGCCGCGGCGAGCCTGGCGAAGCTGTGGGCGGTCGTGCGCGCGGACCTGGCGAAGGTGACGCAGCCGGTGCTGCTGCTGCACTCGTCGGTCGACCACGTCGTCGAGCCGGTGAACTCGCAGCTGGTGCTGCAGGGCGTGTCGAGCACCGACGTCACCGAGGTGGTGCTGGAGAACAGCTACCACGTCGCGACGCAGGACAACGACGCCGAAGTCATCTTCACGCGTAGCGTCGAGTTCGCGAAAGCGCACGCCGCACAGCCCGAGGAGACCGCATGAGCCGGGGGAAGGACGGGCCGGAGGACGTCGACGCGACGTTCGCCGAGATCGTCGCCGACCTGCGGGCCGACGGGTTCGGGCTCCCCGAGTCCGACACTGCGGACACGGCCGACGCCGCGGGCCCCGCGGTCGGCACGGGGAACGAGTCGCGGAAGACGCCGGACCGGCCCGCCGAGCCGCCGGCCGTGGACACCCCGCCGGAGCCCGGCTGGCGCTCCGGGGGCACGTCGTGGGACACGACGATGTTCTCCGACGACCCGGCCGGCGACGACGAGCACTACATCCCGCCGGAGCCGCCGCCGCTGCCGCGGCCGAAGATGGGCGCGTTCCTCATCCTGCTGCTGTTCCTCGCCGGGTTGTTCCTGCTGATCCTGCCCGGCGCGATCGGCGTGGGCCCGACGGTGGCGACGCCACTGGGCATCCTCGCGCTCGCGACGTCGATCGCGTTGCTGCTGCTGCGGGTCCGGCAGGGGCCGCCGCCCGGCGCCGACCCCAGCAACGGCGCCCAGGTCTGATCCGCCACGTCGATGCACATCGAGTTCAGCCCTTCGCGGCGATCGACCGTCGGCGCGGAATGGGAGCTCGGCCTGGTCGACCGGCGCAGCGGTGAGCTGTCCTCGGTGGCCGAGCAGATCCTCGAGGCCGTCCGCCCCGACGGGCAGGGCGAGCACCCGAAGATCAAGCAGGAGCTGCTGCTCAACACCATCGAGATCATCACCGGCGTCTGCGACACGATCGCCGAGGTCAAGGCCGACCTGGCCGGGTCACTCGACGTCGTGCACGGCGTCGCCGACCCGCTCGGCGTCAAGATGTTCTCGGCCGGGACGCACCCGTTCTCGAACTGGTACCAGCAGAAGGTCACCGACAAGGAGCGGTACGCCAAGCTGATCGACCGGACCCAGTGGTGGGGCCGCCAGATGCTGATCTACGGCGTGCACGTCCACGTCGGGGTCGACCACCGTGACAAGGTGCTGCCGATCCTCGACGCGCTGCTGAACTACGCGCCGCACCTGCAGGCGCTCTCGGCGTCGTCGCCGTACTGGGGCGCCGAGGACACCGGGTACGCGTCGAACCGGGCGCTGATGTTCCAGCAGCTGCCGACGGCCGGGCTGCCGTTCCAGTTCCGGAAGTGGGCCGAGCTGGAGAGCTACGTCGAGGACATGTTCACCACCGGCGTGATCGACCACTTCTCGGAGATCCGCTGGGACATCCGGCCGGCGCCGCACCTGGGCACGATCGAGATGCGGGTCTGCGACGGGCTGCCGACGCTGGAGGAGGTCGGCGCGATCTCGGCGCTGACGCAGTGCCTGGTCGACGACTTCAGCGAGCGCCTCGACGACGGCGAGATCCTCCCCGCCCTGCCGCCGTGGCACGTCCAGGAGAACAAGTGGCGCGCGGCCCGCTACGGCACCGACGCGATCGTCATCCTGGACGCGGCCGGGCGCGAACGGCTGGTCACCGACGACATCGCCGACCTGCTGGACCGGCTGGAGCCGGTGGCGCGGCGCCTGGACTGCGTGGCCGAGCTGCGTGACGTCGAAACGATCCTGCGCTACGGGCCGAGCTACCGGCGGCAGCGGGCGGTCGCGGAACGGCACAAGGGCAGCCTCAAGGCCGTGGTGGCGTCGCTGGTCGCCGAGATGCGCGACGGGATCCCGAAGGACTAGAGCTCGTCGAGCTGGGAACGGAGCGTGCCCGGGCCGAGGATCGACGCGCCGAGAGCCCCGACGCGCCCTTTCAGCTCCCGGTCGGCCGTCGCGACGAGGACCTTGCCCTGCTGCTGCGCGACGACCTCGACGATCTTCGAGTCGCCGTCGGTGTCCGCGGCGACGACCTCCACGCCCGGGGTGCCGGTGACGTGCTTGGCCTTGCCTTCGACGACCAGGATGATCCGGGGCCACCAGGTGATCGCCGAGTCGTCCGGGTCCGGCACACCGGCTTCGGCGAGTTTCGCGAGCTGGTCGCGCAGGCGCTCGGCGGCCCCGTGCCGGTCGCGCCACCAGCCGTCCGGCCGCGAGCCGACGACGTTGGCGGCGTCGACGACCAGCACCAGCTCCTGCCCGACGCGGTCGCGCAGGTCCGGCCAGGCGGCGGCGAAGTCGCGGTGCAGCCGGTACCCGGGCACGTCCTCGGGGTCCACCCAGCGCACCTCCGCACTTTCGGTGTTCGCGACCCGCGCCTCGGCCCCGTCGGCCAGGGCGAGGACGGTCGTGTAGCTCCACTCCCCATGGTCCACCACGGACGCCGACACCGCGCGGAAGGCCCCGGCGGGGACGGAGGCCTCTTCGAACGCTTCGCGGGCGGCCGCGTTGACCGCGGTCTCGCCGGCCTCGATGGCTCCGCCGGGAAGCGCCCAGGTGCGGCCGTGGTGCACCCACCAGGCACGCCGCTGCAGGAGGACCCCGCGCGCGGGGTCGACGAGCAGCAGGCCGGCGGCGCCGTAGCGGCCCCAGTGCAGGTGACCGCCGGAACACCGGACGAAGACGCTCGCGGACGGGTCACTCACCCGTCCAGCCTGGCACACAGCGGCCGATGCCCGCCGCTCCGAGACGGTGCTCGGACCCTGCCGCACGAGCGCCCCAATGTGGCGTTCGGTGCGTCAGACGCACCCAATGCGGCGTTCGGTGCGTGGGACGCACCCAATGCCACATTGGGGCGCTCGGGACCCGCCGAAGCAGGAGCCGGGATCAGACCGGGGTCTTGGCCGCTTCCAGTGCCAGCGTGGCCACGCCGACGATGGCCGTGTCGTCGCCCAGGTGGGCCGTGCGGATGCGGGCCAGCGGGCGGTGCCGGGCGCCGGTGATCGCGCCCGCGTAGTGCTCGCGGGCCTCGTCGAGGAACAGCGGTGCGGACTCCGACACTCCCCCGCCGATCACGATGATCTCCGGGTCGAACACGTCCGCCACCAGCGCCAGGCCCTCGCCGAGCCACTTGGCCAGCTCCGCCATCGCCAGCTGGGCGATCGGGTCGCCGTCGCGGGCCGCGCCGGCCACCCGGCGGCCCGTCACCGACCCCGGGTCGCCCGCCACCTGCGGGGCCAGCACCGTCGACCGCCCGGGGTGACGCGCCAGCAGCTCCACCGCCGTCGCCGCCAGGGCCGTCCCGCTGCAGTAGCGCTCCCAGCAGCCGTACTTGCCGCACGGGCACGGCCGCCCGCCGCGGACCACCGTCAGGTGCCCCAGCTCGGGCGCCACGCCGTACGCGCCGCGGAACAGCTTCCCCTCCAGCAGCAATCCCGCGCCGATGCCGGTGCCCAGCGCGACCAGCGCCGCCACCTGGGCGCCGCGCGCCGCGCCGAAGCGGTGCTCACCGACGATCGCCGAATTGACGTCGTGCTCCAGCAGCACCGGCAGGCCGACGCGCTTCTCGATCCGGTCCGCGACCGGCGCGCCGCGCCACGCCAGGTGCGGCGCGAACATCACCGACCGGCGGTCGCGCGCCACGAACCCGGCCACGGCCAGGCCGACGCCGGCCACCTCGTGGCGGTTGCGCAGGTCCTCGATCACGCCGGCGATGGCGTCCTCGAGGGCGCCCTCCTCGCTCGGCGTCGCGACGCGTGCCGTGTCGAGCAGGGAGCCGCGCTCGTCCACCACGCCGGCCCGGACGCTCGTCCCGCCGACGTCCACCCCTATCGTCCGCACTCAGCTCTCCCGATCCGGCCGCCACTCGTCCCGCCTGCGGACGGCGATGTGCTGCACCCGCGCCGACGCGGGGCTGTCCGCGGGCCGCGGCGCGGGGCGGAACCCGGGCATGTGCACGCCCTCGTCCGGTTCCCAGCGGTCCGCGAGCACCGCACGGAGCAACGCCACCAGCTGGGCCAGCTGTTCCAGCAGCCTCGCGGCGAACTCCGGGCGCTCACCTCGCACAACGGCGACGATCGCACACAGCGGGCACCACCCGCACGCCGAGGCGTCCGGTTTCGCCTCGTCAGGGGCGCCGTGCCCGGCCGCGACCACGCCCTCCAGCCACGGCGCGGCCTTCTCGACGACCATCTCGACGAGCAGGCGGATCTCCTCGGCCAGCCGCGGTCCGGCCGCCTCGTCCTCTTCGCTCACCCGCGTCCCCGGTTCCCGGCCAGGTTCACGACCAGGCCGTCGGCGTCGGATTCCGCGCCGGTGATCCGGCACGGCCGCAGCGACTCCGGCAGGGCGATGAGCCTGCGGAAGCCGTCGACAGTGATCGCCAGGTCGTCGTCGACGCGGGCGAGGTCGACCTCGGCGTCCCGCCCGAGCGGGATCGCGATGCGCAGCGTGTACCCGTCCGGCGCCGGCCGCACCCGCAGCAGGGGCGTGACCGGGGTGCCATCGCCGTCCAGGGGGTCGCCGCCGCGGTAGAGCTCGGCGGCGATCTCCAGCAGCGCGGGCAGCCCGACCGGTTCGACGGCCCGGTGCTCGACGCACGAAAGCTTCGACGGCCCGAACCCGGCGGCCGCCAGCTCGGCGAGCACGGCGTCCTGCTGCGTCCGGCGCGTGCGCAGCCACGACGCGGCACCGCCGCGCCAGAACCCGGGCGCGGGCATCAGCCGGTTGGCGATCAGGCCGTCGACCGCGATGCCGCGCAGGGCCAGGGAGCTGAGCGTGCGCCGTGCTTCCGCGACCACCACCCGCTCCGGCGTCAGCACCAGCCGGACCGTGGTCACCGACGGCTCGGTGAGCAGCGCCCGCAGGCCGTCGAGGTGGGCACCGAGGCGGCGCACCGACTCGATGACCCGGCCGCGGCGGCCGAACACCCGGGTCAGGTACCCGGAAACGGCTTCGGGCAGGGCGAGCAGCCGCAGCGTCTCGGCCGTGGGCCCGCAGTCGACGACGATGGTCTCCCACAGCCCGTCTTCGGCCAGCCGGCGGACCTCGGTGAGGGCGAGCAGGTCGTCGACGCCGGGCAGCACGGTGAGCTCTTCGGCGTCGAGGGTGTCCAGGCCCGCGCCGGCCAGTGCCGTCTGCAGCTCGGCCCGCAGCCGGTGCCAGCTGGTGTCGACCAGGGTGCGCGCATCGATCTGCACGGCGGAGAGGAGAGCGTCCACTTCGGACGGCTCGGCGCCGAGGGTGTGGCCGAACGCGTCGCCGAGCGAGTGCGCCGGGTCGGTGGACACGACGAGGGTCTTCCTGCCGCGGGCGGCCAGGGCGGCGCCGGTCGCCGCGGCCAGCGTGGTCTTCCCGACACCCCCCTTGCCGGTGAACAGCAGGATCCGCACGTGGTTACCCCTCGGCCCGCTTCTTGAGCTCCTTCAGCGCGGTGTCCATGACCATCTTCTCGGCCTTGCGGCGCAGCAGGCCGATCATCGGCAGCGCCAGCTCGACCGACAGCGTGTAGGTGACGCGGGTGCGGCCGTCGAGGTCCTCCAGGGCGTAGCGGCCGTTCTGCGCCTTCTGCATCTGACCCTTGACCAGGTGCCAGCTGACGCCGAGGCCGTCGCCGTCCCAGTCGTACTCGAGGGTGTAGACATCCTTGATCGGGCCCGCGTCGAGGGTGAGCTTGACCTGCTTGGCCCGCCCGTCACCATCGGTGTCGAGGACCTCGGTCTGCCGGACGGCCCTGGCCCATTCCGGGTAGGCGGGGAAATCGGCGATCACGGCCATCACCCGGCTGGGCTCGGCGTCGACCTCGATGGACTGTGTGGACTGCTCGGCCATGGGACGAAGCGTAGCCGCCGCGGTCGGTCACCAGCGCAGCACGTAGGGCTGCCCGGTCTCCTTGAAGTGACCCACGTTACGGCACTCGGTCAGGCCGACCCGGGCGCGGGGGGAGAGGGGCTGGTGCACGTGCCCGAACACCGACCAGCGCGGCTGCTGGGCCCGGATCAGCTCCAGCAGCGCCGCCGAACCGATCTCGCTGCGGCGCGCGACGACGTCGTAGGTCAGCTCGGGCAGCGCCGGCGGGCCGTGCGTGCAAAGGACGTCTACTTCCGCGAGTGCGGCCACGCTGCGGTCGTAGTCCTCGCGATCCCGCAGGTAGGGGCGCCAGGCGGCCCCTTTGCGGTGGCGCGGGACGACACCGTCGGGCAGCAGCGCGCCGCCGACGAACCCGAACCGCAGGCCGCCGATCTCGGCCACCTCGCCGTCGAGCACCCGGATGCCCTCGCCGGCGAACTCGGGCCACAGCGCCGGGGTGTCGACGTTGCCGGGGGTGGCGTAGGTGGGCGCGGTCATCGCCGCGAAGAGCGCCGCGTACTGGGTGCGGACGGCCTCGTCGACGGCGCCGGCGGGGTCGTCGAGGCTCGCCCAGAGCGTCCGCGAGTAGGCAACGGTTTCGTCACGGGTGCCCTCACGGCGCAGGCGGGCGAACTCGCCGACCTTCTCGGCGCCGAACAGGTCGCCCATGATGCCCTTGTCGTGCTCGCGGTAGTCGACGAAGTCGAGCAGGTCGCCGAGCACGACCAGCGCGTCGGCCCCGTCCCCCGCCCGCTTCAGCGCGTCGGCGTTGCCGTGCACGTCCGAGACGACGTGTACCCGCACCCCTGGTCCCCCTCTAGCCCTCGCCGCGCGGAGGAACGCCGGGCTCGCGCCCGTCCTCCAGGATCTCCTTGAGCCCGAGTGCGATCACCTTCGCCGCGCGGGCCCGCCGGTCGAACTCCCGGCGCAGGTCGCGTGGCGCCAGCGCCCGCGGCGTCCCGGCCGCGTCGGCGGGGGTCGCCCGCAGGAAGTAGTGCAGCAGGGTGCCGTCGAGCACCGGCTCGAGCCAGACCTCCATCGTACCGACGAGCGCACCCCGCACGGTCCAGCGCAGGCCCTTGTCCCCCCGGTCGGTGTAGACCTCGAGGACCAGGTCGGGCCAGTAGCGCCGCCAGGACGCCGGTTCGGCGAAGACCGCGGCCACGGTGGCCGGCGGAACGGCGAGGAACGTCTCGTCGACGATGTCGAGTGAGGGTGGCGCGTTCACGTGCGAAGAATGTCACGCCCTCGCCGTGCGACGGCGATCAGCATGGTCTTAAGGTGCTCACCACGCTAAGTTGACTGGCGGGTAACAGCGGTGTCACCTGCCGCACGCGTTGAACACGGAGGTCCACGTGCGCGAATACAGCGCTCCCGCCGGGAAGCCGGTGGCCGACGACGAGAACATGTCCGATGTCGTCTGGGCGAACGCCGAGCGGTTCTCCGACGTGGTGAGCTTCCGCCGCCAGGTCGACGGAACCTGGCTGGACGTCACGGCCAGGGAGTTCGCCGGCCAGGTGCTGGCCGTGGCCAAGGGCATGGCCCGGGCCGGGATCGGCCGCGGCGACCGCGTCGCCATCATGTCCAAGACCCGCTACGAGTGGACGCTGATCGACTTCGCGATCTGGGCGGCGGGCGCGGTGACGGTGCCGATCTACGACACCTCCTCCCCCGAGCAGGTGTACTGGATCCTCTCCGACTCGGCCGCGAAGGCCGTGTTCGTCGAGACGACCGAGCACGCCGGAGCGGTCGGGGAGATCCGCGACCGGCTCACCGCCCTCGACCACACGTGGCAGATCGAGAGCGACACCCCCGCCATCGAGACGCTGGCCGCGATGGGCGCCGAGCTCTCCGACGACGAGCTGCACGAGCGCCGCCGCGATGTGACCGCGGACGAGCTCGCCACGATCGTCTACACGTCGGGCACCACCGGCCGCCCCAAGGGCGTCGAACTGACCCACCGCAACCTGCTGGCCGAGATCCGCGCCGACATCGAGGCGTTCCCGCAGCTGATGGAGCAGGGCAACTCGCTGCTGGTGTTCCTGCCGCTGGCGCACGTGCTGGCCCGCGCGATCGCCGTCACGGCGCTGACCGCCCGCGTCACCCTCGGGCACACCCCGGACGTCAAGAACCTGGTCGCCGACCTCGGCACGTTCCGGCCGACGTTCGTCGTCGCCGTGCCGCGCGTGTTCGAGAAGGTCTACAACTCGGCGAAGCAGAAGGCCCACGGCGACGGCAAGGGCAAGATCTTCGACGCCGCCGAGGCCGTCGCGGTCGCCTACAGCGAGGCGCAGGACAAGGGCGGCGCCGGGCTCCTCCTGCGGCTGCAGCACCTGGTGTTCGACAAGCTCGTCTACGGCAAGCTGCGCGCGGCCCTCGGCGGCCGCTGCGTGGCGGCGGTGTCGGGCGGGGCGCCGCTCGGGGCGCGGCTGGCGCACTTCTTCCGCGGCATCGGCGTCCCGGTGTTCGAGGGCTACGGCCTCACCGAAACGTCGGCGGCGGCGAACCTCAACACGCAGACGGCGTTCCGCGTCGGCACGGTCGGCAAGCCGGTCAACGGCACGTCGGTCCGCATCGCCGACGACGGCGAGGTACTGCTGAAGGGCAACGTCGTCTTCCGGGCCTACTACAACAACCCGCAGGCGACGGCCGAATCGCTCAGCGACGGCTGGTTCCACACCGGCGACCTGGGCGAGCTGGACTCCGACGGCTTCCTCAAGATCACCGGCCGCAAGAAGGAGATCATCGTGACGGCGGGCGGCAAGAACGTCGCCCCGTCCGGTCTCGAGGACACGCTGAAGGCGGCCCCGCTGGTCAGCCAGGCCATGGTGGTCGGCGACCAGCGCCCGTTCATCGCGGCGCTGGTGACGGTCGACGAGGAGTACTTCCCGACCTGGAAGTCCCAGCACGGCAAGCCTGCTTCCGCCACGGTCGCCGAGCTGGCCACGGACGCCGACCTGCTCGCGGAGATCCAGGCCGCGGTCGACGAGGCGAACAAGCAGGTGTCCAAGGCCGAGGCGATCAAGAAGTTCACGGTGCTGCCCAACGACTTCACCGAGCAGGGCGGCGAGATCACGCCGAGCCTGAAGCTGAAGCGCAACGTGGTCTCGAAGAACTACGCCATCGACATCGAAGGCCTGTACAAGAAGTAGCGGCTTCCCGGAGGGGCACCTTCATGGCTCTCGAGTCCGTGAAGGTGCCCCTCCGGGCAGTCAAGCTCGCGTGAACCCGTGGCTGCGCTCGACTTTCGCCACGTGCAGCGTGTAGCTCTGGTACCACTCCGCCCGGCCGCGCTGCTGCGCCGCGCGGTGCTCGGCGTTGTGCCGCCACTCGGTGAGGGCGTCGGCGTCGCGGAAGTAGCCGACGGTGATGCCCAGCCCGCCGGGGGTCTGCGCGTGGTCCATCCCCAGGTACCCGGGCACCTCGCGGACCAGGTCCTCCATCCGGGCGTTGGTCTCGCCGTAACCGCTCTGCTCGGCGGTTCGCACCGTGGTGAAGACCGCCACGTAGTAGGGCGGTTCGAAGGCCCCGACGGGCGCTTCCGGGTGATCGCTCATGGCGTCACCGTAGGACCGGCCGCCCCGGCGAACCAGCGCTTTTCACGGGGTCCGCTGGGCCGCGACGAACTCGCGGTACCAGTGGTAGCTCGCCCGCGGGGTACGGCGCTGGGTGGTGTAGTCCACGTGGACCAGGCCGAACCGGTGCTTGTACCCGTGGGCCCACTCGAAGTTGTCGAGCAGCGACCAGCAGAAGTACCCCCGCAGGTCGACACCCGCCTCGGCCGACGCCCGGGCCGCCTCGATGTGCGCACGCAGGAACGCGATGCGCTGCTCGTCGGCGAACATGCCGCGCTCGTCCAGCACGTCCGGGTACACGCAGCCGTTTTCGGTGACGTACACCGGCGGCAGCCCCGGGTAGCGGTTGTGCAGGCCGACCAGGGCCTCGGTCAGCCCCTCCGGTTCCACCGGCCAGCCCATGCCCGTGCGCGGGACGTCCGGCAGGCGCGAAGTGTCCACGCCGATGTCGGCCACGGTGCGCAGCGCCGGGTCCGGCTCGCGGTGGGGCGCGTCCGCGACGTGCAGCCGGTAGTAGTAGTTCACGCCCAGGTAGTCGAGGGACTCGCCGATCGTCTCCAGGTCACCGTCGAGCCGGAACGAGAAGTCCGAGACGCCGGCGAACATCGCCGCCAGGCCCGGCGCGTACCGGCCGCCGAACAGCGGGTCGGTGAACTGGCGCCGCAGCAGCGTGTCCTGACGGGCCGCCGCCGCGGCGTCGGCGGCCGAGTCCGTCACCGGCACCACGGGCGACTGGTTGAGCACGATCCCGAACTGATGCGCCGTCCTCGCTTGCGAGCGCATCGCGCGCACCGCCAGGCCGTGGCCGAGCAGCAGGTGGTGGGCGGCGGCGAGCGCGCCGTGCCCTTCCCTCGCGCCCGGGGCGTGCCGTCCTTCGCCGTAGCCCGCGACCGCGCACGGGTACGGCTCGTTCAGCGTCGTCCAGTGGTCGACGACGTCGCCGAGCTCCGCGTGCACCAGCGCGGCGTAGTCGGCGAACCGGGACGCCGTGTCGCGGGAACGCCAGCCGCCCTCGTCCTCCAGGGCCTGCGGGAGGTCCCAGTGGTACAGCGTGAGGAACGGCTCGATCCCCTGCTCGCGCAGGGCTTCCACCAGCTGCCGGTAGAAGCCGATCCCCTTCGCGGAGACGCCGCCGCGGCCGGAGGGCTGGATCCGCGGCCAGGAGACCGAGAACCGGTAGGAGTCGACGCCCAGCGCGGCGAGCAGGGCGATGTCGCGGGGCCAGCGGTGGTAGTGGTCCGCCGCCGGTTCGCCGGTGTCGCCGCCGGCGACCGCGCCGGGGACCGCCGCGAAGGTGTCCCAAATGGACGGTCCGCGGCCGTCGGATCGGGTGGCGCCCTCGATCTGGAACGCCGAAGTGGCGACGCCCCAGCGGAAACCGGGCGGGAAACGGGAAGTCACGGTGAGCTCCGGGGGGGGTCAGCCCTTGAGCGCGCCCTGCATGATGCCGCCGACGATCTGGCGGCCGAACAGCAGGAACACGAGCAGGACGGGGACGGTGCCGATGGTGGCGGCGGTGAGCACGAGGGTGTAGTCGGTGGTGTAGCCGCTGGCCAGGGTGGACAGTGCGGTCTGGACGGTCGGGTTCTCCGGGACCAGCACGACCAGCGGCCAGAAGAAGTCGTTCCACGCCTGCATGAACGTGAACAGCCCGAGCACCGCCGCGGCCGGGCGGGCGGCCGGCAGCGCGACGTGCCAGAACAGCCGCAGCGAGTTGCAGCCGTCCATCCGCCCGGCTTCGAGCAGTTCCAGCGGCAGCGCCCGTTCGAAGTACTGGCGCATGAAGAACACGCCGAACGCGGTGACCAGGCCGGGCACGATCACCGCCTGCAGCTGCCCGGCCCAGCCGAAGTCGGCCATCATCATGTAGAGCGGCACGACGCCCAGCTCGGTCGGGATCGCCTGGGTGGCGACCACGACGAGCAGCAGCAGGGTCCGGCCGCGGAAGCGCAGCTTGGCGAAGGCGAACCCGGCCAGCGTCGAGAACAGCACCACGGACACGGTGATCGTGCCCGCGACGATCATCGAGTTCCCGAGCGCCAGCGCGAAGTCCGTCTCGTCGAAGACGCGCGCGATGTTCTCGAACAGGTGCCCGCCGGGCACGAGGACCGGCGGGACACTCCCGACCGCCTCCGACGTCTGCGAGGAGACGACGAACGACCAGTACACGGGGAACGCCGAGCCGGCCAGGATCGCGATCAGCGCGGCGTAGGTCCACGGGCTCGCGACCCGGCGCGCGATGCGCCGGGCCCGCCCGGGGGCCACCGGCGGCGCGGGCGCGGCCGGGGTCAGCACGGTGGTCATGTCCGCTCCTCAGTCCGTTTGGATGCGCCGGGTCACCAGGTACGACAGGCCCGCGACGAGCATCGTGGCGACGGCCAGGATCAGCGCGATCGCCGAGCTGTAGCCGAAGTCGTACTTGGTGAAGCCCTGCTCGTAGAGGTAGAGCGCGGCGGTCTGGAACTGCCGGTCCGAGCCGCCGGTGGCGGCCGCCGTGCCGGGGTTGAACAGCAGCGGCTCGGCGAGCAGCCGCATGTTCCCGGTCGTCGCGATCACCGTGGAGAAGATGATCTGCGGCCGCAGCAGCGGCACGGTGATCCGCCAGAACTGCTGCCACCCACGGGCGCCGTCGAGCGTCGCGGCTTCGTACATGGTCGACGGGATCGCCTGCATCGACGCCAGGAAGATCAGCGCGTGGTAGCCGGTCCAGCGCCACACCACCATCGCCGCGATGGCGGTGTGCGAGCTGGCCGTGCCGGCCTGCCAGTCGACGTGCCCGCCGCCGAACCAGCTCAGCACCCAGTTCACCAGCCCGAAGTCCCGGCCGAAGAGCTGCGCGAAGATGATCGTCACCGCCGCCACCGAGGTGATGTTCGGCAGGATCATCCCCATCCGGAACAGCGTCCGCCCGCGCAGCCTGCGGTTGAGCAGGTGCGCGATGCCGAGGGCGAACAGGATCTGCGGGATGGTGGTCAGCAGCCACAGGCTGACCGTGTTCCCCATCGCGTTCCAGAAGTACGGGTCGTGGAACAGCAGCTGCTCGTAGTTGCCGAACCCGATGAACCTCGCGCCCTCGGCGTCGAGCAGGTTGCGCTTCTGCAGCGACACGAAAGCCGTGTAGAGCAGCGGGAACAGCCCGAAGACGCCGAAGATCAGGAAGTACGGGCTGACGAAGCCGAACGGCGACAGCTTGACGTCCCACTTGTGCCGCCGGTCGGCGAACGTCAGTGCCATCAGCTCTGCAGCTTCGCGACGTCACCGACCAGCTGCTGCCACGCCGCCGCGCCGTCCTGCTTGCCCTGCTCGACGCGCTGCATCGCGTTGCCGAACTCCGTCTGGACGTCGCCGGCCTTCGGGCCCTGGTACTGCGGGTTCAGCTTCTTCGCCGCGTCGGTGAAGAGCTTGCCGACGGGCGCGTTGTTGAAGAACGGGTTGGTGTAGCCGGTGATCTTCGGGTCGTCGTAGAGCGACGGCGTCGAGGGCAGCAGGCCCTGGCTGGTGAACACCTTCGCCTGCTGCTCGGGCGCGGTCAGCCACGCGGCGAGCTCGGCGGCTTCCTTGGTGTGCTTGCCCTGCTTGGGGATCGTCAGGTACGAGCCGCCCCAGTTGCCGCCCCCGCCGGGCACGGTCGCGACGTCCCACTTGCCCGACGTGTCCGGCGCCTGGTCCTTGATCTTGGTCATCATCCAGGCCGGGCAGGTGACGGTGGCGAACTGGCCCTGGGTGAAGCCGGTGTTCCAGGTCGGCGTGCTGTAGAGCAGGCCGGCGGACAGGTTCGCCTTGACGGCGTCGACGACCTGGTCCCAGCCGGCGCGCAGGGCCGGGTTGCTGTCGACGACGAGCTTGTCGCTCTGGTCGTAGTAGCCGGTCGGTGCCTGGCCGAAGATCGCGTTGAGCACGGTCGGGCCGCCGTCCATCCACTTGACGCCGGTCGGCGCCTTGGCCTGGAAGCGCTTGCCCGTGTCGAAGAACGCTTGCCAGGTGGGCCAGAGCGCGGAGACGGCCTCGCGGTCGGCGGGCAGGCCGGCGTTCTGGAGCAGGTCACGGCGGTAGCAGATGGCCAGGCCGCCGACGTCGGTGCCGTAGCCGATCTGCTGCCCGCCCTTGGCGAGCGAGGCCGACCACTTCCAGCCCAGCCAGCGGTCCTTGAGCTTGTCGCCGCCGACGGTGGTGAGGTCGACGAACTTGTCCGGGGTCGCCTTGAACTGGGCGACGTACCCGGTGTCGATCGCCTCGATGTCCGCGGCGCCGCCGCCGGTGGCCAGGTGCGCGGCGAGGTTCTTGTGGTGGTCGGAGTAGGAGGCGGTCCGCTCGGTGATCTCGATGTCCGGGTGGGCCGCCTGGTACTCCTTGATCAGGTCGGTGTAGCCGAAGTTGCCGAAGAGGCCGAGGCTGAGCTTGATCTTGCCGCCGCCGCCGGCGTCGCCGCCCCCGCAGGCGCTCAACGCGGTGACCGCGGCAAGGCCGGCGCACACCGCCCCGGCGATCAGGCGGATCCGGCGGTTTGTCGTTTTCGGGCGCATGAGATCTCCGTTGTTCTGCGGGCCGGTCGGAAAACGCGGGACCTATGAGAGCGCTCCCAGTAGTCATACGTCAAGTAACGAAATGATAACCAGACTCGGCATTTACCCAGCCTGAGATCATGTGCTAGAGATGTAACCGGTTACAGCGTCATCGGAGGTCGCCATGGTCACCGCCCGCGAAGTCGCCCAGCTCTGCGGCGTCTCGGTCGCGACCGTGTCGCGGGTGTTCAACCGCCCCGCCACGGTCAGCGCGACGACCCGCGAGCACGTCGAGCGCGTCGCCCGGGAGCTCGACTTCTCGCCGAACGAGTCGGCGCGAGCGTTGTCGCGGCAGCGGTCGGCGATGGTCGGGCTGGTCTGGGACACCGACCACCGGCGGCCCGGCTGGCGGCACCCGTTCCTGCAGGACCTGTTGCTGGGTCTCAAATCCGCGCTCAGCTCGCACGGCTACCACCTGCTGATGCTCGCCACGAGCGACGACGCCCGCGACCGCAACCCAGGCGTGTCGCTGGCCGACCCGATCGCGTACGTGAGCATGACCCGGCGGCACCACCTGGCCGGGCTCGTCCTGATCGACAGCGGGACCGACGCCGAGGCGTTCACCGCGTTCGCCCAGTCCGGGCTGCCGTGCGTCGCGCTCGACGTGGCCCTGTCGGGGCCGCGGGCGACCTACGTGACCTCGGACAACGCTGCGGGCGCGGCCGAAGCCGTCCGGCACCTGGCCACGCTCGGGCACCAGCGGATCGCGACGATCACCGGCCCCCGCGGCAACGCGCCCGCCGCCGCCCGCACCGAAGGCTACCTGCGCGGGCTGGCCGAAGCCGGGCTTCCGGCGCGCGAGGACTTCGTGGTCACCGGGGACTTCTACCGCGAGAGCGGGTTCGTCGGGATGCGCCGGCTGCTGGCCCGCAAGGACCCGCCGACGGCGGTGTTCGCCGCCAGCGACGAGATGGCGGTCGGCGCCCTGCTGGCGGCCCGCGCGGCCGGGCTGCGGGTGCCGGCGGACCTGGCCGTGGTCGGCTTCGACGACATCGAGGTGGCGTCCCTGGTGGACCCGGCGCTGACGACGGTGGCCCAGGACAAGCCGGGTTTCGGCACCGCGGCGGCGGGCGCGCTGCTGGCGATGATCGAAGCGGGAACGGCCCCGGACCCGGTGCACCTGCCGACAAAACTGGTGGTCCGCGGCTCCTGCGGCACCTAGCGCCCCAATGTGGCGTTGGTTGCGTCCCACGCACCCAATGTGGCGTTCGGTGCGTCTGACGCACCGAACGCCACATTGGGGCGCTGGGGTCCGGCGCTACGCGGTGATCTTCGCGTCCCAGTCGATGTGGTGCGCGTAGACCCAGCCCGGCTTTTCGCCGACGTCCCGCCCCGCGCTCGAGGCCACCAGCTTCTCGACGCGCTCGCGCCGGAGTCCTTTGTACGCGGCGAAAGCCGACTTCGGATCCGGGAGATCACGCAGGCACTGCGCGAGAATCACGCCGTCCTCCAAGGCCATCGACGCACCCTGCGCGGCGGCCGGGGACGCGGCGTGGGCCGCGTCGCCGGCCAGGACCATCTCCGGGGTCGACCAGACGCGCGTCTCGGGGACGTCGTAGGAGTGGCCGCCGAACACCTCGTCCCCGGTTGCCGCGATGATTTCCGCGCAGGGCAACGGTTCTCCGGCGAACGCCGCGTGCGCGAACTCGCGCCAGCCGGCCGGGGTCACGGCCGCGATCTCCTCGCGGGACCGCTCGGTGTCCGGGATGCGGGCGAACCAGAACGTGGTGCCGTCCGGGTCGGTCGTGAACCCGAAGGCCGCCTTGCTGCCGCGGACCATCCGGTAGATCCCGGGCGCCGAGGGCAGCCCCGGCGCGCGCGTGTAGCCGTAGACCACGGTCAGCCCGGTGTAGCGCGGCTCGTCCGCGGCCGGGTCGATGAGCCGCCGGACGACCGAGCGCAGGCCGTCGGCACCGACCAGGACGTCCCCGGTCTCGGTGGTGCCGTCGGCGAACTCGGCCGTGACGCCGTCCGGCCCCGGCTTCGCGCTCACCAGCCGCCGCCCGCGCTCGATCGGCACGCCCCGGCGCGCGGCTTCCTCCTGCAGGGCCCGGTAAAGGGTCGCGCGGGTCAGCGTGCGCGGGCCGTCGACGCCCCTGGTGTCGAACTCGTTCCGCCCGACGGTCTCCCCGTTCGGGGCGACGAGCTCGACGCCGTACGCGGCGAAGGACGCGTCGATCACCGGCCGGTCGGCGCCGATCGCGCGCAGGGCGTCCATGCCGTTGTGCATGATCGTGAGGAACGCGCCGACGTCGTCCCCGCCGGCCGGGTAAGCCTCGAAGACCACCGGATCGTGGCCGGCCAGCTCGAGCGCCATCGCCGTGACCGTGCCCGCGATGCCGCCACCCGCGACCAGAACTCGCACCCTGCTCCCCCTCGTGGACTCCGCGTGCCGCCGTCCCCGACGTTACCGTGACGGCGGCACGCGGCGCTCACTCCTTGGCGCCACTGGCGGCGATGTCGCCGTTGAGGCCCCGGGGGTAGAAGCCGCCCGAGTTCACCTTGTCCGGGTTGAGGTAGGCGATGTTGAGCACGCGGTCGGCGGAGCGGCCGAACGCGATGCCGTTCGCGTCCGCGGGGACGAGGTTCGCCTTGCCGTCCTTGAGCACGCCTTCGTCGTCGTCGGCCTTGCCGTCGAGGCTGTCGCGGGCGTCGGAGATCTTGTTCGTGATGTCGCCGAGACCGCGTTCGAACAGCTGACCGCGCACGATGCCCGCGTGGTAGGCCTCGACCGCGAGGATGCCCGCCGCCGCGTCGAGGAACGTCTTGTTGTTCACCAGCGGCGCCGCACCCTTGTAGGCCGACACGCCGACGTCCTCGAAGAGGAACGCGGCGAGCAGGAAGTTGTTCTCGCTCGCGAACGGGTCGAAGGTCTGGCCTTCCTTGATGACCCCGGCGGCCTGCATGGCGGCGGTGAAGCTGTTCTGGAAGTCGATCTCCGGCTGCGCGACGGCGGCCTTGTCGAGCGCCTTGCGCAGGAACGTCACGTGGGCGACCTCGTCGCCGGCGATCTCCTGGACGATCTGCTTGGTGTGCTCGCTCTTGAACTTCACGGCGTGTCCGCCGGAAACCTTGCCGAGGTTGCCGACGCCGTTGACGTACTTCTCGTTCAGCCCGTAGCCGTAGACGGCGAACGAGTACAGGTTCGCCTCGAGGTACTCCAGGTTGAGCGCGAAGTTCAGCACCGCGGCGTCGCTGGCGGCGGCGTCCGCGGCGTTCTGCTGCGGGTACTGCGAAGTGGCCCCGGCCGAGCCGAGACCCAGCGACAGCGCTGTACCGAGCGCACCGGCGCCCGCGACGCCGAGCCCCGCCGCTCCCGCAGCCTTGAGGAAGCGGCGGCGGTCGGTGGCGTTCTCCGCGCTGCGCTCGATCAGCTGCCGCGTGTAGCGTTTTCCGAACACGGGGGACGTCCTCTCGTGACGAGTTCGTCCACCTCACCCACCGGTCATACGTACCTGGACGGCCCCCGGCTCGGTCAAATCGGGAAAAAGTTCTTCCCCATTTCGTTTCCGCAGGTCAGGAGCGTTCGGCCGCGGCGAGCCGGACGCACACGGCCAGCGCGCGGACGGCCTCCTCGACGTCGGCGAGCACCGGGAACGTCGGCGCGATGCGGATGACCGCGTCGGCCGGGTCGTCGCCGTGCGGGTGGGTCGCCCCGGCGGGGGTCAGCGCGACGCCGGCTTCCTTCGCCAGCCGCACGACCTCCTTCGCGGTGCCCTCCGGCACGGTCAGCGACACGAAGTAGCCGCCGGTCGGCTTGGTCCAGGACGCGAGGTCCGACAGCTCCTCGGTGAGGATGCGGTCGACGGCCTCGAACTTCGGGCCGATGATCTCGGCGTGCTTGCGCATGTGCGCGCGGACGCCGTCCTCGTCCTTCAGGAAGAGGGCGTGCCGCAGCTGGTTGACCTTGTCCGGGCCGATGGTGCGCTTGCCGATGTTGCCGACCCACCAGGCGAGGTTGGCCACGGACGCGCCGAAGAAGCCGACACCGGCACCGGCGTAGGTGATCTTCGAGGTCGAACCGAAGACGAACACCCGGTCGGCGTGGCCGGCCTCGGTGGCCAGGGCCAGGATGTCGGCGAGCTCCGGCTCGTCGTCGGTCAGGTGGTGCACGGCGTAGGCGTTGTCCCAGAAGATCCGGAAGTCGGGCGCCGCGGTGGTCATGGTGGCGAGCCGCTTCACGACGTCGTCACCGAACGTGATGCCGGTGGGGTTGCTGTACTTCGGCACGCACCAGATGCCCTTGACCGCGCTGTCCTCGGCGACCAGCCGCTCGACGACGTCCATGTCGGGGCCCTGGTCGGTCATCGGCACCGGGATGAGCTCGATGCCGAAGCGCTCGGTGAGCGCGAAGTGGCGGTCGTAGCCCGGGACGGGCGCGAGGAACTTCAGGCTCGGCTCGTCGGCCCAGCGGCGCTCGGCGCCGGGGAGCTTGCTCAGCATCGCCTGGACGACGGCGTCGTGCATCAGCTCGAGGCTGGAGTTGCCCGCGGCGAGCAGCTGCTCGGCCGGGACCTGCAGGGCGCCCGCGAAGATGCGGCGCAGCTCCGGCAGGCCCTTGAGGCCGCCGTAGTTGCGGACGTCGGTGCCGTCCTCGGCCTTGAAGGTGCCGTCGCCCGGGAGGGTCAGCAGGCCGTTCGCGAGGTCGAGCTGCTGGGGCGAGGGCTTGCCACGGGTGATGTCGAGGGAGAGGCCTCGGTCGACCAGGGCCGCATAGTCTCGGCGGGCAGTGTCGACGTCGACGGAAGCAGTGGTCATGGCGTCAACGCTAAACCCGGCGTCGATACCATTTCGGGGCGGGTCCTGGCTAGGGTGGTTGGTGTGCACCTCGTCGTCCACGCCGACCAGCGGCAGTTCTCGATCCGGGATTCCTTCGCGCGGCTCGACGGCAGCGGCTGGACTTCCGAGGCCGTCGACCACCGGATCGGGGCGGAGCCCGGCGGCATCGCGATCGCCACGGCGCGTTCGGACCTGGTGGAGTCTTCGGTGACCCTGCTGCCCTCGGCGCCCGCTTTGCCGGCCGACGCGGAACACGTCGTGGAAGCGGATCTTCCGGTTCCGAGCGGGAAACTCGTGATTTCCGGACCCGCCGACTACCCGTCGCAGGAAAAGTTCTTTTCGGTGCTGCCCGGGCTCTACCGGGCACGGGTTTCGTACGTGCCCGCCGGACCGCCGGACACCGACTGGAACGACCACGAGTTCGGCGAGCACTACCGGTACGTGGTCGAGATGTGGCCGGTCGCGTCGGAGTCCGGTGTGGAGGTGCTGAGGCAGGGCGCGACGGTCTGGGACGGCTAGAGAGCCGTCAGCGTCGTGAGCTTCCAGTGGCCGTCGATCCGCTTGGCCGTCACCGCCAGCTGGGCCACCGACGACGACGGCGCTCCCCCGCCCTGGGTCACCGTCTGCTGGTCCAGGAACAACAGCAGCGAAGCGTCGTCGCCCACCAGCGTCCGCACCCCCACCGCCCGGACCGTCGTCGTCCGGACCAGCTTCTCCGCTGTCGCCCGGGTGCGGGCCGAAGCGAACTGGGCGCGGTACTGGCCGACCGCCTCCCCCGTCAGCACTTCCGATGCCGCCCGCTCGGTGCGGGCCAGGTTCGCGTAGTCGTACGAGAACACCGCCTTCACCGCGTCGCTCACCTCCGACGACACCGCCGAAGTCGCCGCCGGATCGACCAGCGCCTGGTTGTCGCCCGGGGACAGCGAAGCCGTCTCGATGCCGAACCACACCGCGAGGCCCAGCGCCACCACGATCACCGCCGCCGGCACTCGCCTCATGAGCCCGCCGCCTGGACTCCCGCGATCTTCCAGCCGTCCGGAGCGCGCGAAACGTCCACCGTGAGCCGGTTCAAGCGGGGTGTCACCGCCGCGCCGCCGGTCGACACCCGGACGTCCAGCACCGCCAAGAGACGCGCCGCCCCTCGGGAGACGTCGATCTCCGTCACCGCGGCCTGGACCAGCGACGCCGTCGAGACCGTCTTGGCCGTCGTCGCCCGGTCGATCTGCACCTGCCGATCGCCCGAAAGGTCCTTTCCGTACTGCCCGGTCGTCGCCGCGATCCAGCGGTCCACGTCCGCGCCCGCCGAGCGGTAGTCGATCGTGTTCAACGTGACCAGCTCCGGGCCCGCCGCCGCCAGCACCGCGTCGCGCTCCCGGCCACGAGCGGCCGAGTCGTCCGAAGCGGCCCGCCACCACGCGTAGCCGGCGCCCAAAGCCGCCAGCACGGAAAGCACCGCGGCGACGACCAAAACCTTCACGGCGCGCCCAGCAGCTTGCCGAGCCCACCCGCCGACGGCCCGGTCAGCAGGCTCAGCATCCCCGGCAGCTGGGCCTGCTGAGGTGCCGACGCGGTCTGCGAAGGGGCGGCCGGGATGGCCGGCGGCTTGCCCGCGTAGGGCGCGTTCTGCGAACCGCGGACCCCGGTCGGGCTGCCCGGCGGCTCGGCGCAGTACGCGTTCATGTTCACCGGCGCCTCGGTCTCGTCGTTCGCCGGACGCTGCTTCGTGCCTTCGTAGCCCTTCGTGCACGAAGCGGGGTCGAAGAAGTTCAGCACCACACCCAGGTGCCCGGTGCCGTCCGGCGACGTCGACGGCGAGAACGCCGAGATGATCGGGTACGCCACCAGCAGCTCCTCGATGGCGTCCTTGCGCGACGTCGTGATCTGCGCGGTGGTCAGCAGGTTGGCGAACAGCACGCCGAGGTCCGTACCGGACGCGGCGAGTACGTCGCTGATCTGCCGGCTCAGCTGCGGCGCCTGCGCGATCACCCGCCGCAGGTCCGGGTCGGACGTCTTGAGCTGCCCCGCGATCGTCTTCAACCCGCTCGCGAAGTCGGTGATGTTCGCCGCCTGCCGCTCCTGCGTGTCCAGCACGATCCGGGAATTCGCCAGCAGGCCTTGCGTCTGCGGGATGTACTGCGTGGCCACGGACGTCAGCGAGCTCGTGCTGTCCAGGAGCTGCTGCAGTTCCGGCCCCGCACCGGCGAACGCGTTGTACGTCTCGTCGACGACCGTCCGCAGCGAATCCGGGTGCACGCTCGCGACCAGGTCGTCGAGGTGGGTCAGCACGGTGTCCGGCGAGGGCGGCAGCGACGTCCGGTCCGCGGTGATCACCGACCCGTCCGTCAGGAACGGCCCGCCGTCGTGCTGCGGGAGCAGGTCGACGAACTGCTCCCCCACCGCCGACCGGTTCGCCACCTGCGCGTGCGCGTCGGCCGGGATGTCCGGGGCGCCGGAGTCGATGTCGAGCGCGACGTCGACACCGTGCTCGGTCAGCGTCATCCCGGTGACGCGCCCGACCGTGACCCCGCGGTAGGCGACCTCGGAGTTGACGAAGATGCCGCCGGAGTCGGTCAGCTGCGCGGTGACGACGTACCCGCGGCTGCCGAAGAGCCGGTCCAGCCCGGCGTACCGGCCGCCCGCGTAGACGACCGAGACCACCGCGATGACGACGAACGCGAACAGCTGGATGCGGACCTTGCGCGTGGTCATTTCCCGCCCCCGACCAGCCCGAGCAGGCCGCCCAGCAGCCCGGTGCCCCCGGTCTGCCCCGGCGACCCGAGGTCCGGCAGCGGCAACGGCGGCGCGACGGCCGGCTGGCCACCGCCGATCCCGTTCGGCAGCGCGATCGGCGGCTGCGACGAGTTCGTGAAGTTCTGGATGAGCGTGTCCAGGTCGAGGTTCACGTTCGCCTCGACGTTCGCGTAGTCGCCCTTGATCACGTTGCCCGCGTAGTCGGGGAACGGGTAGGTGAGCAGGATCTGCAGCGCGTTCGGCAGGTCGGACCCGGCCTCACCGAGCTTGGTCAGCGTCGGCTGCAGCGCCTTGAGGTTCGCGACGAGCTGGTCGCGGCTCTTCGTCACGGTGTCGGTGGCGACGCCGGAGAGCGTTTTCAGCGCGTTCAGCATGCCGACGAGCTGGTCACGCTGGTCGGTGACGATCTTCAGGCCCGGCGCGAGGTAGTCGAGCGCGTTCGACAGGTTCTGCGTCTGGCCCGTCAACGTCTTCGACAGCTTTCCGAGCCCGTCGATCGCGCGGAGGATTTCGGTCCGGTGCCCGTCCAGCTGGGTCGCCAGTTCGTCCACTCGCGACAGCAGCGCGCGGATCTCCGGCTCGTTGCCCGACAGCGCGTCGTTGAGCTCGTGACTGATCTTCTGGATCTGCTCGACGCCACCGCCGTTGAGCAGCAGGGAAAGCGCGCCGAGCACCTCCTCGACCTCGGGGTTGCGGTTGGTGCGCCCGAGCGGGATCTGCGCGCCGTCGGCGAGCTTCCCGGTGGCCGGCTCGGCGGTGGGCACGCTCAGCTCGACGAACTTCTCACCCAGCAGCGAAGACTGCTTCAGTTCGGCGTGGGCGTTCGCGGGCAGCGCGATGTCGCCGTTGACGGTCATCGCGACCAGCGCGGACCGCGTGTCCGGCGTCAGGGTGATCTTGTCGACCCGCCCGACCGCGACGTCGTTGACCTTGACGCTGGACTGCGGCACCAGGTCGAGCACATCGGTGAACAGCGCGGTGACGCGGTAGGGGTGGTCACCGACGTCGGCGCCGCCCGGCAGCGGCGTGCCGTAGAGGCCGTTGAACCCGCCGTCGCTGCAGCCGGCGAGCACGAGCACGCCGGCCAGCACCCCGGCGACCCGCTGCCGCCGCTTCACTTCGCACCTCCCGAAAGCTGCTCCATCACGTCGACGAGCGGGAGCGGCAGCGGCGGGAGGGTGCCGTTCTGCAGGGAGTTGAGCACCTGCGGGATCGTCGGCAGCTTCAACGCCCCGTCGAGCACCGGGGCGAGCTGCTTGCAGATGTTCCCCAGCGTGTCCGGGACCTCCTTCGGCGTGCCCGCGCTGATCAGCCGGCACACGGTGAGGATCGGCGGGTTGGTGAGCTCGTTGAGGTTGTCGCGGACGGCGATCGTGCCCGACGCCGCGTCGTAGGAGTTGATGAAGTTGGTGGCGCCGGTCGGCGCGATGTCGAGCACCTCGGCGAGCGAGGCCCGCTGGTCGACCAGCACCTTCGACAACGACGCCAGTTTGTCCACATTGGACTCCAGGGCGCCCTTGTTGTCGTTGACGAACTGCTGGACGTCGCCGAGCGCCCCGCCGAGGGACTGCAGCGCGGCCCCGACGTCGGAGGAGTCGGCGGCGAGGAACTGGCTGACGTCGGCGACGCGGCCGTAGAACTCGTTGAGCTGCTGGTCGCTCTGGGCCAGGGCGCCGGTGAAGGAGTTGAGGTTCTGCACGGTCGAGAACAGGTCGTCCTTCGAGCCGTCGAGGGTCTTGGCGAGGTCGGCGAGCCGCCCGACCGTCGAGTTCAGCGAAGCACCGTTGCCCTTCAACGTGTTCGCGGCGGTGTCCAGGACGCCGGACAGCGCGCCGTCCTTGTTGGCGCCGTTCGGACCGAGCGCCGTCGAGAGCTTGTCCAGGCTGGAGTACAGGTCGTCCAGCTCCACCGGCGTCGCCGTGCGGTCCTTCGCCAGCACCGTGCCGGTGGCCAGGGTCGGGCCGCTGTCGTAGGCCGGGGTCAGCTGGACGTACCGGTCGCTGACCAGGCTCGGCGCGACGACGACCGCGCCGACGTCGGCCGGCAGCTGCACGTCGTCGACGCGCATGTCCACGCGCACCGCGTCGCCCTGCGGCGTGACGCCGGTGACCTGCCCGACCGGCACGCCGAGCACCCGCACCGACGAGCCCGCGTAGAGCCCGACGGTCTTGCCGAAGTAGGCCGACAGCGTCGTGCCGGTGGAGGCGCGGAACACCAGCCACAGCCCGGCGGTGACGACCAGCGCCAGGACGCAGGCGAACGCCAGCCACGTCACCAGGCTGCGCCCGCGGTAGGTCCGGATGGTCATCGGCCGCCCACCCCCTGGTTCGGCGCCGCGATCGGCGGGGTGCAGCCTTCGGGGTTGATGTGCAGCCCGGCGGCGGTGATCGTCGGCGGCAGCAGCCCGCACAGGTAGCCCTCGAACCAGCGGCCGTTGCCGGTCGCGTTCGCGCCGACGCGGGCGAACGGCGCCATCAGCTTGAGGCTCTGGTCGAGGTTGCCCTGGTTGCGCTGCAGGATGTCGGTCACCTTCCCGAGCTTGTCCAGCGTCGGCTTGAGCTGCGCGCGGTTGTCCGCGACGAGCCCGGACAGCTGCTGCGAGAGCTGCTGGGTGCCGGTGAGCAGCGCGTGGATCGCGGTCTTGCGGTTCTGCAGCTCGGTGAGCAGCAGGTTGCCGTCGCTGATCACGCGCTGCAGCTGGGCGTTGCGGTCGGAGAGCGTCTTCGACACCTGGCTGGTGTTCGCCAGCAGCGTGTGCAGGTCGTTGTCGCGGGAGGACACGGTCTTGGCCAGCGAGGACAGGCCGGTCAGCGTGTCCTTGAGGTACTGCGGGCTGTCCTTGAGGCTGTCGGAAAGGGCGTTGAAGCTGTCCGCGAGCTGTTTCGTGTCGATGTCGCCGACCGTCGTCGACAGCTGCTCGAAGGCGTCCTGCAGCTGGAACGGCGTGCGCGTGCGGGCCTGCGGGATCGTCGCGTCCGGTTCCTGGGCGCCGCCGCCCTTCGGGTCGAGCGCGAGGTACTTCTCCCCCAGCAGCGTCTTGATCTCGATGGACGCGGTGGTCGCGTCGCCGACCCGGACGTCCTTGACGCGGAACTTGACCAGCACCTGCTTGCCTTTGAGCGTCACGGACGACACCGTGCCGACCTTCACCCCGGCGACCTCGACCTCGTTGTCCGGCGCCAGCCCGGCGGACTCGCCGAAGTACGCCGAGTACGTCGTGCCGTTGCCGAAGAACGGGAGCTGGTCGGAGAAGTACGTCGTGGCCGTGACGAGCACGATCAGCACGAGCGCGACCGCGCCGACCGCGGCCTGGTTGCGTTCCTTCAGCGGTTTCACGGACCACACCTCTCCGCGCGCTGGGTGCCCGGGATCGGGATGATCGGCAACGTGATGTCGAGCGACGAAATGCCGATGGTGCCGGTGATCCCGCACAGGTAGTAGTTGAACCAGCTGCCGTAGCTCAGGGTCCGGGTGAACTTCTGCAGGTTGCCCGGCAGCACTTCGAGCAGGTGGTTGAGCAGCACGCCCGAGTCGCCGAGGTGCTGCGACAGCACGCCGAGCTGCGCGACGTCGTCCTTGAGCGCCGGGCGCGCGTCGGCGAGCAGGCCCGTCGTGGACACCGCGAGGTCGCCGAGCGCGCTGACCGCGTCGCCGATCGGCTTGCGCTGCTCGGCCAGCCCGCTGACGAGCTTCTGGGTCTGCTCGATGAGGTCGCCGAGCTGCGGGCCGTGGGCGTTGACCGTGCCGAGCACGGTGTTGAGGTTCGCGATGACCTGCCCGATCACCTGGTCCTTGCTCGCGATCGCGGTGGTGAGCGACGCGGTGTGCTGCAGCAGGCTGGTGATCGTGCCGCCCTCGCCCTGGAAGACGCTGATGATCTCGGCCGAGAGCTGGTTGACGTCCTTCGGGCTCAAGGCCTTGAACAGCGGCTTGAAGCCGTTGAACAGCACGGTGAGGTTCAGCGCGGGCTTGGTGCGCTCGGGCGGGATCGTGCCGCCGTCCGCGAGTGCCCGGTCGCCCGGGACGTCGGTGCCGAGCGCGAGGTAGCGCTGGCCGACGAGGTTGCGGTACTTGATCGTCGCGGTCACCGTCTCCGGCAGCCGGTAGGTGTGCTCGACGTCGAAGCGCACCTGGGCGAGGTTCTGCTCGCCTTCGACGACCTCGATCGAGTCGACCTGGCCGACCTTGACCCCGGCGATGCGGACGTCGTCGCCTTCCTTGAGGCCGGACGCGTCGGTGAACTTCGCCAGGTAGCCGGAGGTCTCGCCGAAGTTGGTGTTCGCGATGGTGGCCGCGAGGACGCCGGTGAGCAGCACGGTGACGACGGCGAACACCGCGAGCTTCACCAGGGACGGGACGAAACTCCTCACTTCAGCTCCACCTCCGCCCCGCGGTAGAGCGGCCCCACGATCAGGCCCGCCCAGCCCGGCACGTCGCCGGGTGACGTCCCGAGCGCGGGCGAGGCGAGCAGGTCGATCAGGTCCCGCTCGTAGGACGAGCCGACGATCGTTCCGTCACCGCCGACGGCACCGCCGCCCGCGGTGACCGGGCCGGGCAGCTCGCCGCCCGGCGACTTCGGCGGCGCGGGCTTGCTCGAGCCGTCCTTGATCGCGCCGTCGGGCGGGTACTGCGGCCAGACCCCGGGGTGCGGCACGCTCGGGTAGCAGCGCGGGCCGCGTTTGTCCTCGTACTTCGGTTCGTCGACGCCGGGGAGGTACTTGCCGCGGCTGGCGGCGAACTCGATGGTGACCCGGCTGACCTCGGGGTGCGCGGTGCCCTTGCCGAAGGCCAGCTCCGCCCGCGGCACCGACTCGGCGAGCTGCCGCATCAAGCACGGGTACTCGGGCGCGTACTTGGCGAGCACGTCAAGCGTCGGCTGGACCGCGGTGGTGAGCCGGATCAGGTTGTCCTTGTTGACCTGCAGGAAGCCGGTCAGGTCCACCGAAGCCGCGGTGACGGTGGCGTAGAGGTCGGTCAGCTGCGCGCGCTGGTCGACGATCGTCCGGCTGGTCGTCGTGAGGTCGGACAGCGCCTGCAGCAGGTCCGGCGCCGCCTTGTCGTAGGTGTCCGCGACGTTCGCGAGCCCGGTGATGTCGGCCTTGACGTCCGGCAGCGACGGGTTGAGCTTGCCGAGGTAGTCGGACAGCTGCACGAGGGTCTGGCCGAGCTGCTTGCCGCGGCCCTCGAGCGCGGTCGACACCGCCGTCAGCGTGCTCGACAGCTTTTCCGGCTGCACGGCCTGCAGCAGCGGCATCACGTCGTCGAGCACCTTCTGCAGCTCGATCGCCGTGCTGCTGCGGTCCTGCGGGATGACGTCGCCGGCCTTGATCGGGCCTTGCGATGTCTCGGGGAGCTGCAGCGAGACGTACCGCTCGCCGAAGAGCGTCTTGGGCAGCAGCCGCGCCGAGACGTTCCTCGGGATCACGTTCGTCTTGTCCGGGTCGAGCGCCAGCTCCAGCTCGGCGTGGTCGCCCTTGGCCAGCACCGAGCGGACCTCGCCGACGAGCATGCCGCGGACCTTGACGTCGCCGCCGGTGCGCAGCTGGCTGCCGACCCGGTCGGTCTCCAGCTTCACCAGCGTCACCGGGGTGAAGGCCTTGTGGTAGACGGCGAGCGTGGACGCGATGAACAGCGCGGCCACGAGCAGGAAGGCCAGCCCCAGCACCTGGTACCGGAGCCGCTGCCAGAGCTCGCGCCTCATCCGGAGATCCTCACCGTGGTGTTCGCGCCCCAGATCGCCAGGCTGAGGAAGAAGTCCAGCACCGAGATCAGCACGATCGACGTCCGCACCGCGCGGCCGACCGCCACGCCGACGCCCGCCGGGCCGCCGCTGGCGGTGAAGCCGTAGTAGCAATGGGAAAGGATCACGAGCACGCTGAACACGATCACCTTCCCGAACGACCACAGGACGTCGCCGGGCGGCAAGAAGAGCGTGAAGTAGTGGTCGTAGGTGCCCGCGGACTGGCCGTAGAGCCAGATGGTGATCTGCCGGGACGCGAGGTAGCTCGAAAGCAGGCCGACCGCGTACAGCGGGATCACCGCGGCGACGCCGGCGAGCACGCGCGTCGTCACCAGGTACGGCATGCTCGGCACGCCCATGACTTCGAGCGCGTCGATCTCCTCGGAGATCCGCATCGCGCCGAGCTGGGCGGTGAAGCCGCAGCCGACGGTCGCGCTCAGGGCGAGCCCGGCCGAGAGCGGCGCGACCTCGCGGGTGTTGAAGTAGGCGGAGATGAACCCGGTCAGTGCGGCGGTGCCGAGCTGGTTCAACGCGGAGTACCCCTGGAGACCGACGATGAGGCCGGTGAACAGCGTCATCCCGATCATCACGCCGAGCGTGCCGCCGATGACGGCGAGGCCGCCGGTGCCGAAGCAGACCTCGGTGAGCAGCCGCAGCGTTTCCCGGCTGTAGCGGCGGATCGTGCGCGGCGACCAGGCGAGCGCCTTCGCGGCGAACGCGAGCTGCTTGCCCAGGCCTTCCAGGCTCTGCCCCGGGCGCGCGATGTACTCGAGCGTCCGGTTGTCGTCCAGGGGCTCCGCCGTCATCACATGGCCTTCGGCGGGACGATCCGCAGGTAGATCGCGGTGAGCACGACGTTGATGAGGAACAGCAGCAGGAACGTGATGACCACGGCCTGGTTGACGGCGTCGCCGACGCCCTTCGGCCCGGGCGGCGGGTTCAGCCCGCGGAACGCGGCGACGACCCCGGCGACGAAGCCGTACAGCAGCGCCTTGATCTCGCTGACCCAGAGGTCCGGGACCTGGGCCAGCGCGTTGAAGCTGGCCAGGTAGGCGCCGGGCGTGCCGCCCTGGAGAACGACGTTGAAGAAGTAGCCGCCGAGCACGCCGACGACGCTGACCAAGCCGTTCAGCAGCACCGAAACGACCATCGCGGCGAGCACGCGCGGCACGATCAGGCGCTGGATCGGGTTGACGCCGAGGACCTCCATGGCGTCGATCTCTTCGCGGATCTTGCGCGCGCCGATGTCCGCGCAGACCGCGCTGCCGCCGGCGCCCGCGACGAGCAGCGCGGTGATCAGCGGGCTGGCCTGCTGCACGATGGCCAGCGCGCTGGCCGCGCCGGTGAACGACTGCGCGCCGATCTGCGCGGTCAGCGAGCCGAGCTGCAACGCGATCACCGCGCCGAACGGGATGGCCACCAGCGCGGTCGGCAGGATCGTGACACTGGCGAAGAACCAGCACTGCTGGATCCACTCGCGGGCCTGGAAGGGGCGCTTGAAGATCGCGCGCAGGACCTCCCACGAGAGCGTCGCGAGGCGCCCCACCTGGGTCAGCGCCGCGGTTCCCGGGAGCGTGCCCGTGCTCTCGCTCACCACACCTCCCAGTAGGTCGTCGCTGACCTCCGAGTGTTCTCCATACCCGGTGCCCGATTTTCGTTAGCGGTGTTAACTGATCTCCCGGTCAGAAACTGAGGTTGAGGGCGTGCGACGCCGTGGCGCCACCGTCCGCGACGAACTCCGCTCCCGTGCAGTACGCGCTTTCGTCGCTGGCCAGGAACAGCACCAGCTTCGCGACGTCCTCGGGCTGCCCGACGCGGCCGAGCGCGACCTTCTTCCCCACGTACGACATGTCGACTTTCTGCCCGCCCGCGGCGGTCTCGACCATCTGCGTGTCGATCGCGCCGGGGTGGACCGAGTTGACCCGGATGTGCTTCTTCCCGAGCTCCATCGCCGCGACCTTGGTCATCCCGCGGATCGCGAACTTGCTCGCGGTGTAGGCGACGAGGTAGGGCATCCCGGCCAGTCCCTCCACAGAGGACACGTTGACGATGGAGCCACCGCCGGCGGCGGTCATCGGTTCAACGACCGAGCGCATCCCGAGAAACGCCCCGATCTGGTTCACCCGGATGACGCGCTCGTAATCGGCCAGCTTCGTCTTGCCGAGCTCGGAGAAATGGAGGATCCCCGCGTTGTTGACCAGCACGTTCGGCGCGCCGAACTCCGTGGTCACGCGTTCGACCGCGGTCACCCAGCCGTCCTCGTCGCCGACGTCGAGGTGCTGGTAGACGGCCTGCTCCCCGAGCTCGGCGGCGAGCTGCTTGCCCTCGTCGTCGAGGATGTCGGCGATCAGCACCTTCGCGCCTTCGGCGACGAACGCGCGCGCGGCGGCGGCGCCCTGGCCGCGTGCGGCGCCGGTGATCAGGGCGATCTTCCCGTCCAGCCTCATGACTCTCCCAGGATCTCGGTGGCGGCGAACATCCGGCCGGGGTCGCGTTCGGCGAAGAACGCGCTGACCGACGTCTCGAGCTCGTCGAGGCGCCAGCGCTGCTCGATCCGCGGGGCCCCGACCAGGGCGACCGTGCCGCCGTGGACGACGAACACCTGGCCGTTGACGTGCTCGGCCGCGGGCGAGGCGAGGTAGGCGACGAAGGGGGCGACGTGCTCGACCGAGAGCGGATCGGAGCCCTCGGCGGGAGGAGCCCCGAACACGCCCTCGGTCATCGCCGTCCGCGCGCGAGGGCAGATCGCGTTCGCGCGGACGCCGTACTTGGCCAGGCCGCGGGCGGCCGACATGGTGAGCGCGGTGATGCCGGCCTTCGCCGCGGCGTAGTTGGGCTGGCCCGGCGAGCCGATGAGGAACGCCTCGGACGCGGTGTTGACCAGCCGCCCGTACACCGGCCGTCCGTCTTCTTTGGACTTGTCACGCCAGTACTTGGCGGCGTTGCGGGACAACAGGAAGTGGCCGCGCAGGTGGACGCGCAGGACGGTGTCCCAGTCGTCGTCCGACATCGAGAACAGCATCTTGTCGCGCAGCACGCCCGCGTTGTTGACCACGATGTCGAGCCCGCCGAGGTCGAGCGCGGCGGCCACGAGGGCGTCCGCCGTGGCCCGCTCCCCGACGTCGCCGGCGACCGCGACGGCCTTCCCGCCGGCGGCTTCGATCTCTTCGACGACGTCCTTCGGCTCGCCGATGTCGTTGACGACGACGGTGGCGCCCTGCCCGGCCAGGGCGAGCGCTTCCGCCCGTCCCAGCCCCGCGGCGGCGCCCGTGACGATCGCTGTCCTGCCGGTCAGGCTCACGCGAGGCCTCCTCGTCGAGTCCGGTGATCGGGCCTACAGTAGAATCTGTTCTCGTCGAGAGCAAGCCCCTGAGTAAACACCGCTAACCGGCTATGAACAGGGCGTTCTTAGGGCAGCTTTTTACAGCATCTGTAACATGTTCTATCTGATCTTCCGGCACCGGGCCCGGCTGGATGACGAGTTCTTCGTCGTCGTCCAGGTCGAAGACGTCCGGCGCGAGCCCCACGCACACCGCGTTCGCTTCGCAGAGCGAACGGTCGACCCCGATCTCCATGCTTCCTCCGCCGCGTGAGTCCTGGTACAACTAGAACAGGTTCTACTATAACGCCGGATCGAGGTGACGGGTGCGGATCGACTACACACCGGAGCAGCGGGCACTGGCCGCGGAGCTCCGGGAGTACTTCGCCGAGCTGATGACGCCCGAGCGGCGGGAAAGCCTCCGCGCGGGCGACGAGTACGGCGACGGCGTGGCGTACAAGGAGATCGTCCGGCAGCTGGGCAAGGACGGCTGGCTGGCGCTCGGCTGGCCGAAGGAGTACGGCGGGCAGGGCCGGCCGATGCTCGACCAGCTCATCTTCACCGACGAAGCGGCCATCGCCGGGGTGCCGGTCCCGTTCCTGACGGTGAACACCGTCGGGCCGACCATCATGCGGTACGGCACCGACGAGCAGAAGGCGTTCTACCTGCCGAAGATCGCCGCGGGCGAGCTGCACTTCTCGATCGGCTACTCCGAGCCGGAGGCCGGCACCGACCTCGCGTCGCTGCGGACGCGCGCGGTGCGCGACGGCGACGAGTACGTCGTCACCGGGCAGAAGATGTGGACCAGCTTGATCGAGTACGCCGACTACGTGTGGCTCGCCGTCCGCACCGATCCCGGCGCGAAGAAGCACCGCGGCCTGTCGATCCTGATCGTGCCGACGTCGTCTCCCGGGTTTTCGTGGACCAAGGTGCGCACGGTCGCGGGCGCCGGGACGAGCGCGACGTACTACGACGGCGTGCGCGTGCCCGTGTCGGCGCGGGTCGCCGAGGAGAACGCGGGCTGGCCGCTGATCACCAACCAGCTCAACCACGAGCGCGTCGCGCTGACCTCGTCGGCGCCCGTCCGCAAGGCCCTCGCCGACGTTCTGACGTGGGCGAAGGAGACCGGCGCCCTCGAGCAGGAATGGGTGCGGCTGCACCTCGCGCGGGTGCACGCCGGCGCGGAGTACCTGAAGCTGCGGAACTGGCGGATCGCCTGGGCGGCCGCGGCGAGCGAGCTCGGCCCGGCGGAGGCGTCGGCGACGAAGGTGTACGGCACGGAGTTCGCGATCGAGGCCTACCGCCTGCTGATGGAGGTGCTGGGCGCGGCCGCCGTCGTCCGCGACGGCTCGCCGGGCGCGCTGCTGGCCGGGCGGATCGAGCGGCTGCACCGGTCGGCGCTGATCCTCACCTTCGGCGGCGGCACGAACGAGATCCAGCGGGACATGATCGCCGCGACCGCCCTCGGCCTGCCCGTCACGCGCTAGGAGCGTCTCATGGACTTCACCCCTTCCGAGGCGTCGGCCGACCTGGCGGCGCTGACCCGGCGGATCCTGGCCGACAAGGTCACCCACGACCCGCACGGCACCGGCGGCTTCGACGCTCCACTGTGGACGGCGCTGGGCCAGGCGGGCGTGCTCGACGCGGCCCTGCCGTCGTCACTGGGCGGCGGCGGGTTCGGCCTGCTGGAGCAGTGCGCGGTGCTCACCGAGATCGGCCGCGCGGTGGCGGCGGTCCCCTACCTGACCTCGATCACGATGGCGGCGTCGGCGCTGGCCGAGTTCGGCACGCCGCAGCTGATCGACCGCTGGGTGCTGCCGGTGCTGCGGGGAGAACGTGTTCTAGCGGTGGCGCTGGCCGGCTTCACGGCCGCGGACGGCCGCGTGTCCGGCACCCGGTCCGCGGTGGCGTTCGGCGCCTTCGCCCACGGCTTTCTCGTGGCCGCGTCCGACGAGGTCTTCCTGGTCGACGCTTCGGCACCCGGCGTGACGGTGCGGCCGCAGCAGACGACCGACCACGCGGACGCGGCGCTGCTCGAGCTGACGGACGTCCCCGGCGTATCGCTGGGCGACATCGGCGAATGGCTGCGCCTGCGCGGGACGGCCGGGGTGTGCGCGCAGCAGCTCGGCGTGGTCGAGCGGGCGCTGGAGCTGACGGCGGCGTACGCGGCCGAGCGCAGGCAGTTCGACCACGTGATCGGCGGGTTCCAAGCGGTCCGCCAGCGCCTCGCGGACGCGTACGTCGACGTGGAGGCCGTGCGGTTGACGTCGCTGCAGGCGGCGTGGCGGCTGGCCTCGGGTCTCCCGTCGGCGGAAGCGGTGGCCACGGCGAAGTTCTGGGCGGCCGAGGCGGGCCACCGGGTGGCGCACACGACGGTCCACGTCCACGGCGGCGTCGGCATCGACGTCGACCACGTGGTGCACCGGTACTTCGTGGCGGCGAAACGCCTGGAGTTCCTGCTCGGCCCGGCAACCTCGCAGCTCCTGGCCCTGGGCGAGGAGCTGGCGGCGGACGCCTGATGTACCCAGCCGGTCGGCTCACGTACCCCGACAGCCGGCTCACCGGCCGACCCTCCAGGTACGCGAGCCGACCCTCCGGGTACGCCGGGGTCTCGCTACTTCGCGGCGTAGGTCCAGAACTCGCGCATCAGCGGAGTCGGTTCCGGGGCCGTCATCTCTACCTGCGTCAGCAGGACCGTGACCGTGCCCGTCGCCGGGAGCAGGTGCCAGGCCGTGCCCGCGCCGCCGACCCAGCCGTAGCGGCCCGGCACCTCCCAGGGTTCCTTCGCCTCGACGTCGACCGAGCCGCCGTACCCCCAGCCCTGGCCGTGCAGGAACACCCGTCCGGCCTCGCGCTGGGCCGGCGTCAGGTGGTCGGTGGTCATCCGGTGCACCGACTCCGGCGTCAGCAGCCGGTGGTCGCCGACCGTGCCTTCGGCCAGCAGGAACCGGGCGAACGCGAGCAGGTCGTCGGCCGTCGAAACCAGGCCCGCGGCGCCCGACGGGAACGGTGGTGCGACGCTCCAGCGGCCTTCCGGCGAGTCGATCAGCCGCAGTCCCGCCGCCCCGGGCCGGTAGGCGCTGGTGAACCGGCCCAGCGCCGCGGTCGGCACGGCGAACCCGGTGTCGGCCATGCCCAGCGGCTCGAACAGCCGTTCCGCCAGGAACTCCGGCAGCGACCGGCCCGACACCCGCGCGATGAGCACGCCCTGGATGTCCGAACCGGTGTCGTAGAGCCACGCCTCCCCCGGCTGGTGCAGCAGCGGGACCTGCGCCAGCGCGGCCGTCCACGCGTCCGGCGGCAGGGCCCGCGGTGCCGCCGCCGGGTGGCCCAGCACCTGCAGCAGCAGGTCGACCGCGGGCAGCGTCATGTCCGCCGCGAGGCCGTACCCGCAGCGGAAGGTGAGCAGGTCGGCCACCGTGATCGGGCGGACGGCGGGCACGACGTCGTCGACCGGCCCGGCCGGCGTCCGCACGACCACCGGCGACGCCAGCTCCGGCAGCCACCGCGCGATCGGGTCGTCGAGCGCGAGTTCGCCGTCGTCGACGAGCAGCATGACCGCCGCGGCCACGATCGGTTTGGTCAGCGACGCGATGCGGAACAGCGAGTCCCGCGCCATCGGCACGATGCCCTCGGCGTCGGCCGAACCCACCGCCGCCGCCTCGATCTGGTCGCCGTGCGCGACGAGCGCCACCGCGCCGGGCAGGTCCGCGGCGTGCTGCTTCAGCAGTTCGGTCAGCACGGTTCAGTCCAGGGGGTTGATGGCGCGCAGGCGCCGCGGGCCGGTGTCGGGCCGTGACGGCGGTGGCCCCAGCACGAGCCGGGCGTTGGCGACGAAGGCGCCGTCCGGCGATGCCAGGATCGGGTCGAGCACCAGCGACCGCACCTCCGGGTTGTCCTCGGCCAGCGCAGCGACGCGCAGCACCATGTCCTGCAGGGCCGCGAGGTCGGCGGGCTCGTCGCCGCGGTAGCCGGTGAGCAGCGGCGCCGTCCGCGGCTCGCGCAGCAGCGTGGCCGCGTCGACGTCGGTGAGCGGCACCGCCCGGTAGGCGCGGTCGCCCAGCAGCGTGCTGACCAGCCCGGACAGCCCGAACGACACGAGCGTGCCGAACGACGGGTCGTCCTGCAGCCCGATCACGCACGAGAGGCCCTTCGGGGCCATCCGCTGGACGTACACGTCGTCGTCGCCGGAGATCTCGCACAGCGTTTCGTAGGCGGTGCGCACGGCCTCGTCCGAGGCCAGGTCGAGCCGCACCCCGGCCAGGTCGGGCCGGCCGCGCAGCCGCTCGTCGACGGCCTTGAGCGTCACCGGGTAGCCCAGCTCGGCCGCCGCCGCAACAGCTCCGTCCACTGTGGACGCGACGCGGAACGGGACGACGTCGATGCCGTAGCAGCCCAGCAACCGCACGACGTCGGTGTCCGACAGCAGCGTCGTCTTGCCGTTCTCGGCGTCGAGGAACTCGCGCACGATGCCCTGCGCCTGCTCGGTGTGGATCCCCGACGGCGTCACCAGCGTGCCCTGCGGGCGCTGCCGCCACGCCGCGTACCGGATGACCCGGGCGAGGGCGTTCACCGCGCGTTCCGGGCTCGGGTACGACGGGATCGAGCCGCGCGTCGGGACGCCGTCTTCGGAGAGGACGGCCAGCTCGTCCGGAACGCCTTCGACGGCGAGGAACGTCGAGACGATCGGCTTGCGCTGCCCCAGTTCGACCACGGTCTCGCGCAAGGCGCGCGCGTACGACGTACCGGGGATCGCCACCGGCGGCGCGAACACGACGACCAGGGCGTCGGTGTCCGGCGAGGTGAGGGCTTCGCCGACCGCCTCGGCGAAGTCGTGCGGCCCGGCCTGCGGGCCGACGTCGACCGGGTCGAAGGCCAGCCGCAGGCCCTGCATCCGCGCGGTGTCGGCGGCCAGCAGGCCGATCGCGCTGGAGTTGCCGACGATCGCCACCCGCGGCCCGGCGGGCAGCGGCTGGTGGGCGAACACCAGCGCGGTGTCGAACAGCTGCGCCAGCGACTCCACCCGCACGACGCCGGCCTGTTCGAACAGCGCCTGGACGCTGGCCTCGTCGATCTCCGTCGACGTCGCCGCCAGCTGCGGGCGGACCGCGTGCCGCCCCGACTTCACCGCGACGATCGGCTTCGTCCGCGCCAGCCTCCTGGCCAGCCGCGCGAACTTGCGCGGGTTGCCGAAGGACTCGAGGTACAGCAGCACCAGGTCGGTGTCCGGGTCGGTTTCCCAGTACTGGAGCAGATCGTTGCCCGAGACGTCGGCGCGGTTGCCCGCCGAGACGAACGTCGACAGGCCGAGGCCGCGCGACTCGGCGTCGGCGAGGATCGCGGTGCCCAGCGCGCCGGACTGGCAGAAGAACCCGGTGCGCCCGCGCACGGGCAGGCGCGGGGCGAGGGTGGCGTTGAGCCGGACGCCGGGCGCGGTGTTCAGCACGCCGAGCGCGTTCGGGCCGACGACGCGCATGCCGTGCGCCCGCGCTTCGCCGACCAGCCGCAGTTCGGCGTGCAGGCCGTGCGGACCGGCCTCGCCGAACCCGCCGGAGACGATCAGCAGGGTCTTGACGCCCTTCGCCAGGCAAGCGTCCAAAACGGACTCGACGGCCTCGGCGGGCACCGCGACCAGCGCCAGGTCGACCTGGTCCGGGATCTCGAGCACGGACGGGTACGCGCGGACGCCGCGGATCGAGTGGTGCTCCGGGTTGACCGGGTAGACGGTGCCGGTGAACGCGGCGGCCAGCAGGTTCACGAAGGCGACGTGGCCGACCTTGCCCGGCTCGGCGGACGCGCCGATCACCGCGACCGACGTCGGGTGCAGCAGGTTGTGCACGCTGCGCGCCTCGGCGGCCTGCTCCCGGGAGCGCGCGACCGCCAGCGACTCCTCGGTCGGGTCGATGTCGAACTCCAGGTGCAGCACACCTTCCTCGATCTCGCGGCTGATCTGGTAGCCGGCGTCGCGGAAGACCCGCACCATGGCGGCGTTCTCGGCGAGCACCTCGGCGACGAACCGGCGCAGCCCGCACTCCGACGCGGCCGCGGCGAGGTGTTCGAGCAGGATCGAGCCGAGCCCGCGGCCCTGGTGCGGGTCGCTGACGACGAAGGCGACCTCCGCCGAGGGGCCGTGGTCGAGCCGCTCGTACCGGCCGACCGCGACGATGTCGTCGCCCAGGAAGGCGGCGAACGCGACGCGGTCGTGGTGGTCGACGGTGGAGAACCGCTTCAGGTCCTTCTCGGGGATCCGCGGGTAGGCACCGAAGTAGCGGAAGTAGCGGGTGCGCTCGGACAGCTTGCCGTGGAAGGCGACGAGGCCGTCGGCGTCGGTGGGGACGATCGGGCGCAGGTGGACGGTGCCGCCGTCGGACAGCACGACGTCGGCCTCCCAGTCGTGGGGGTAGTCGAAGGGGTCCCGGCCGGCCATCGTCAGTCCCTGGGGTCGTCCGGATCGAGGCCGTGCAGGGGGAAGACGGCCCGGCGGGTGTCCCGGACGGCGACGTCGACCGGGTCGTCCTCGCCGTCGCCCCACGGCTTGAACTCGGTTGGGCGGTCGTCGGTCATCGCCTGGGGCAGCTCGGCGTGCGGGGCGGCCTGCGTGACGGCGGCGACCCAGCCGGGCGGCAGCGGCGTCGCCGGGGCGACGTCCCGGTCGAGGACGGTGGCGATCAGGTGCGTCCACGACCGCGGGACGACCCGGATCAGCTGGTACCCGCCCCCGCCGACGGCGATCCACTTGCCGCCCGCGTACGTCTCGGCGAGGTTGCGGAGGGTGGCGTAGATCGTGCGGTGCCCGTCGACGCTCAGCGAGAGGTCGGCCAGCGGATCTTCCTCGTGCGAGTCGACGCCGCACTGGGTGAACAGCAGCTGCGGCTCGAAGTCGGCCAGGAGGGAGGGGACGACGGCGGTGAACGCCCGCAGCCAGCCCGGGTCCCGGGTCCGCGGCGGCAGCGGCACGTTGACCGAGGTGCCGTCGGCCTTCCCGCGGCCGGTCTCGGCGGAGTAGCCGGTGCCCGGCCAGAGCGTGAAGGGGTGCTGGTGCATCGAGATGGTGAGGACGCGCGGGTCGTCGTAGAAGGCGGCCTGGACGCCGTCGCCGTGGTGGACGTCGGTGTCGATGTAGGCGATCCGCTCGAAGCCGTGGTCGAGCAGCCACGAGATGGCGACGGCGCAGTCGTTGTAGACGCAGAAGCCGGCCGCCTGGTCGCGCATGGCGTGGTGCAGACCGCCGGCGATGTTGACGGCCCGGGTCGCCTCGCCCTCGGCGATCTTCCGGGCGGCGAGCAGCGTCGAGCCGACGACCAGCGCGGAGGCGTCGTGCATGTCGGTGAAGACGGGGTTGTCGGCGGTGCCGAGCCCGTGCCCGACATCCCACCCGACGAGCGGCGCCTCCCGCACGGCGGCGATGTATTCGGGGGCGTGGACGCGAAGCAGCTCCTCGTCCCCGGCGCTGGTGGGGACGAGCAGCGGGACGTCGTCGAGCACGCCGAGTTCGGTGGCCAGCCGGACGGTGAGCTCCAGCCGGACGGGGTTGAACGGATGGTCCCCGCCCAGGTCGTAACCCAGCAGGGCGGAGTCCCAAACAACAGCCGGCGACATGCGGTCGACTGTAGTGCCGATCGCGCCGATTCGTGGACTCGAAGACCCGCCTCGGCACGCCTTGAAAGCCGTGAAGGCCTCCTTACCGGCATCTTGGGCCGGTAAGGAGGCCTTCACGCTTCTCGCCAGGTCGCGCGTCAGCCGGGGAGGGTACCCGTCGCCGCGGGGCGTTGCGGGTCTCGGGACCAGTGGGACCACGAGCCCGCGTACAGTCCCGCGCCCGCGTGGCCGGCCAGCTCCAGGGCCAGCACCACCGAGCTCGCCGTGACCCCCGAGCCGCAGTACGCGCCGACCGGCTCGCCCGGGCGCAGGCCCAGGTCCGCGAACCGGGCGGCCAGCTCCTCGGGCGCGCGCCAGTGGCCGTCGTCGTCCGTGTGGGCCGCGAACGGGGCGTTCACCGCGCCCGGGATGTGCCCCGCCCGCGGGTCGACCGGCTCGGTCTCGCCCGTGTAGCGCGGCGTCGCGCGGGCGTCGAGCAGCAGGCCGTCGCGGGCCAGCGCCGCCGCTTCGTCCGCGTCGAGCACCGGCATGCCGCCCGGGCGGACCGTGAGGTCGCCCGGCTCCGGCCGCGCCGGTTCGGTGCTCACCGGGTGACCGCCGGCGATCCACGCAGCGTAACCACCGTCGAGCACCGCCACCTCGTCGTGGCCGGCCCAGCGCAGCAGCCACCACGCCCGCGCGGCCACCGAACCGTCGGCGTCGTCGTAGACCACCACCGGCGCGCCCGTCCGCACGCCCGCCGCGCGCAGGTCGCGCTGCAGATCGGCCGGGTCGGGCAGCGGGTGCCGGCCGCCCTCGCCCGGCTCGCCCGCGAGCACGCGGTCGAGGTCGGTGAAGACCGCGCCGGGCACGTGGCCTTCGCGGTACGAATCGGCGCCGGGCGGGCCGGCGAGCCGCCAGCGGACGTCGAGGACGACGGGCCGGTCGCCGTCCGGGCCGGCGAGCGCGGCGGCGAGGTCGGTGGTGCTGATCAGCGGACGCATGCCTCCCATCTTCCAGCGGCTGCCCGCCCGGCCGCGCCGGGGTGCGGACATATCCGCCACCGGCGAGTTGTTATCCGCAAGGCCCGCCGCCGCGGTCGAGGTCAACGACTACGATGAGCAACGCGGACGAAGGGGACAGCGTGAACGATCTCATCGACACCACCGAGATGTACTTGCGTACGATCTACGAGCTTGAAGAAGAAGGCGTCGTCCCGCTGCGTGCCCGCATCGCCGAGCGCCTGCAGCAGAGCGGCCCGACCGTGAGCCAGACCGTCGCCCGCATGGAGCGCGACGGGCTGGTGGTGGTCGCCGACGACCGGCACCTCCAGCTCACCGACCACGGCCGGGAACTGGCCATCGCCGTCATGCGCAAGCACCGCTTGGCCGAGCGCCTCCTCGTCGACGTCATCGGGCTCGAGTGGGAGCACGTGCACAACGAGGCGTGCCGCTGGGAGCACGTGATGAGCGAGGCCGTCGAGCGCAAGCTGGTCAAGCTGCTCGACCACCCGACCACCTCCCCCTACGGCAACCCGATCCCCGGTCTGGACAAGCTGGGCGACGGCGATCCGGCACCGCCCGCCGAGGCCGACCTCGTCCGGCTCGACGAGTTCGCCCGCACCGGTGGCGGCCGCGTCGAGATCCGGCGCATCGCCGAGCACGTCCAGCTGGACGAGTCGCTGATGACCGAGCTCAAGTCCGTCGGCATCGTGCCGGGCGGCACGGTCACCATCGGCCGGGCCACCGGCGGCACCGTCGAGGTCACCGGCGGGGAAACCACCGCCCAGGTCGCCAGCTCCGCGCTGCACGCTGTCCTGGCGCTGGCCAGGTGAGCCCGGCTTCGGAAGCCGCGGCGGCATTCCGCACGGTGCACGGCGGCGAGCCCGCCGGCGTGTGGTCCGCGCCGGGGCGCGTCAACCTGATCGGCGAGCACACCGACTACAACGACGGCTTCGTACTGCCGTTCGCCCTGCCGCACCGCCTGGCCGCGGCGGCGTCGCCCCGCGAGGACGGCGTGCTGTCCGTGGCCACCCTGGGCGACGACGGCCAGCTCCAGCGCTCCGGCGACCTCAAGATCGCCGACCTCGCCCCGGGCGCGGTCGACGGGTGGGCCGCGTACCCGGCGGGGGTCGCCTGGGTGCTGCGCGACCAGGGCTTCACGGCCGGCGCCAACCTGGTCGTCGCCGGGGACGTGCCGTCGGGGGCGGGGCTCTCCTCCTCCCATGCGCTCGAGTGCGCGGTGTCGCTGGCGTTGCTTGGCCTGGCCGGGCTGGAGCTGGGTGCGCCCGGCGACCGCGTCCCGACCCGGCCCGAGGTCGCACGGTGGGTCCAGCGCTCGGAAAACGACTTCGTCGGCGCGCCCACCGGCCTGCTCGACCAGACGGCGTCCCTCTGCTGCACCGAGTCCCACGTCCTGTTCCTCGACGTCCGGTCGGGCGAGCAGGAGCAGGTGCCGTTCGGCCTGGCCGACGCCGGGCTGCAGGTGCTGATCATGGACACCCGCACGAAGCACTCGCACGCCGAAGGCGGGTACGGCGAGCGCCGCCGCGGCACCGAGCGGGCCGCCGAGCTCCTCGGCGTCAAGGCGCTTCGCGACATCACCGTCGAGGGGCTCTCCGCGGCCCTGGACCGGCTGCCCGACGACCTGGTGCCGCTCGTGCGGCACGTCGTCACCGAGAACCAGCGGGTGCTCGAGGTGGTCGACCTGCTGCGCGCGGGCCGGCTGGCCGACATCGGCCCGTACCTGGACGCCTCGCACGTCAGCATGCGCGACGACTACCGGATCTCCACGGCCGAGCTCGACCTCGCGGTCGATTCGGCGCGGGCGGCCGGTGCCCTCGGCTCCCGGATGACCGGCGGCGGCTTCGGCGGCTCGGCGATCGCGCTGGTCCGCGACGCCGACCTGGACGGGGTCAAGGCGGCCGTCGAAGCGGCGTACGAGAAGGCCGGCTACCGGCGCCCGCGGATGTTCACCGCGGTGCCCTCCCGCGGCGCCGGGCGAGACGAGCTCTGAGGCCGCGCGGGGCCGGGCGGGGCAACCCCCGCGCGGACCCGCGCGTCGCCCAGGGGGAAGACTGATGCGCACAGTCACCCTCGGCAGGAAGGCCTGGATGTGTCGGAGCAGAGCAACGTCCTGAAGCTGGTCGTCACGGGCGGAGCCGGGTACGTCGGCAGTGTCTGCGCCGCCCGGCTGATCGAGGCCGGGCACCAGGTCACCGTCGTCGACGACCTGTCCACCGGCCACGCCGACGCCGTCCACCCGGACGCGCGGTTCGTCGAGGGCGACGCCGCCGAGGTGGCGGGCAGCCTGCTGCGCGAGGGCTTCGACGGCGTGCTGCACTTCGCGGCCAAGTCGCTGGTCGGCGAGTCGATGACCGAGCCGGCGAAGTACTGGGAAGGCAACGTCGTCACGTCGCTGCGGCTGCTCGAGGCCATGCACGAGCACGGCACGCCGCGCCTGGTGTTCTCCTCGACCGCGGCGACCTACGGCGAGCCGGAGCAGTCGCCGATCCCGGAGTCCGCGCCGGCCCGGCCGACCAACACCTACGGCGCGACGAAGCTCGCCATCGACCACGCGATCACCAGCTTCGCCGGCGCGCACGGGCTGGCGGCGGTGAGCCTGCGGTACTTCAACGTCGCGGGCGCGTACGGCGCGTACGGCGAGCGCCACACCACGGAAACCCATCTCATTCCCCTCGTTCTCCAGGTCGCCACGGGCGACCGCGAACAGATCAAGATCTTCGGCGACGACTACCCGACGCCGGACCACACGGCGATCCGCGACTACATCCACGTCGTGGACCTCGCGGACGCGCACCTGCTGGCGCTGAAGCACGCCACGGCGGGTCAGCACCGCATCTACAACCTGGGCAGTGGCACGGGCTTCTCCGTTCTCGAGGTGATCGAGGCGTGCCGCGAGGTCACCGGCCACGCGATCCCGGCCGAGGTGGCGCCGCGGCGGGCGGGTGATCCGTCGGTGCTCGTGGCGGCCAGTGACCGGGCCCGGGAAGAGCTGGGCTGGAAGCCGGAACGCACCGAGCTGACCGGGATCGTGCGGGACGCCTGGGCATTCACCCAGGCCCGGCACGGCTGAGGCCGCCGGACGTTCGCGGGGCGCCGCCGCTCAAGGCTGATCGCCCGGCACCTCCGAACGTCCACACGCGACACCCAGCGGCAGGCACACGCCGGGCTCGTCGAAGTCCGCTGGAGTCAGGCCGAAGCCGGACAAACCCGTCGGGTCCGCGGTCAGCGCCAAGCCCAGCAACTGGTCCGGCGGCATGCCCCTGTCCAGCACTGTCTTCAGCAGCCCGGCCAGGACGTGATCCGGCTTCGCCGCCAACGCGTTCTCCAGTGCCATGCCCGCGAACGTGCCGTCACCGCGCATGAAGGCCGTGTACCCCAGCAGGGTCGCCGCCTCCGCGCGATGCGGGGCCGGGAGCTCCCGGACCAGCGTCAGCCACAAGCGCTCCGCCTCGCGCGCGACCGGGGTGTGGGGCGGGACCGCCATTCCCAGGCACATGTCCCGGATCTCCGGGAGCGTCAGGGCGCTCGCGAGCAGGACCGCTTCCTCGTCCGTCGGCGGGCCCGAGCCGCGCAGCCGGCGCTCGAACGCCGCTCGGATCGCCGACGCGGCTTCGGAGACGGACGTCGCGTCCGGCCAAGGCAAGGACGACAGCCGGGCCAGTGAGCCGGCCCGGCGGGCGAGCGCCTCCGGCGACCGGGGGACGAGCAGCTCTTCCAGCTCGTCGCGGCTGTCGAACGCCACCGAGCCGTCTCCGGTCGCGACCGCCGCCGTCAGGGTCGCGCGCGGGTCCGGCAGCTCGCCGCCGCAGTCCGGGTCCGCGTAGCAGCCCCACGGCGCCCGTTCGCTGATGTCCGCCGTCCACATCGCGTGCGGGACCGGGAGGCCGAACTCGCCCAGGGCCTCCGCCAGCAGCTCGACGAAGCCCGCGTGCGGCGGCGGGCTGCCGGGTCTTCGCCGGCCGCCGACCACCACCAGCGTCACGCCCGTGTGCGGGGCTAGGGCGAACCGCGGGGCGAGCGCGCGGGCCTGGTGGGCCCGGTCTTCGCGACGCGGGAGGTCGCCGCGCAGCACCAGGCCCAGCCGGTTGCCCGCCGGTGCCCGGTGGCCGAGCAGGACGACGGAGTTCGCGGGCCGGAACCCGATCAGGTAAGGGAGCGCGGCCAGCAGCTGCGCGGGGCTTCGGAGGTCGACCGGCGGCCGGCCGGTCGGGGTGGCAGTGGTCATGCCTCCACCGTGGGGCAGGACGGGCCCGGATGGGGCGGTGGCGGCAAATCTGTGGATCGGCGGGGCCGATGTGGACAGAACCGTCCGGCGGCCGGCCGGACGGCGGTTTCCTGTCGGTGGGGCGGGCTATGCTGCCCGGCCCCACCGACCGGCCCGGCTCACCCGCAGTGCTCGAAGCCGCTCTCGTAGGTGTTGCTGCCGACCGAGCCGCCCCACTTCACGCAGGTCGCTTCGGCGGCCTTCTTCACCGGCCCGGCGTAGTAGGTGAAGCTGCCGGAGTCGGTCACCCGCGCCGAGCCCTGGACCTCGAGGAACGCCGAGACCGGGCTCGCCGTCCCCAGCGACGTCGCCTTCAGCGTCGTCACGCAGTTCGCCTTGGTCGAGGCGTTGTACAGCAGGTAGGTCGTGCCGGACGAACCGGCCAGCGCCTGCTGGTCGACGACGGAGAAGCCCGACCCGCAGACCTCTTCGGCGGAGTACGGGTTGCCGCCGCAGTTGTTCTTGCTCGTGAAGTCCGTGTGCCCGTAGTACGGCACGGCGACGCCGTTCAGCTTCGCCTTCTGCACCACGCCGTTCAGCCGCTCTTCGAAGTGCAGGTGCGGGCCGGTGACCCCGCCGGTCGCGCCCGCCTTGCCGAGCTCCTTGCCGCCGGCGACCGACTGCCCGACCGAGACCTCCTGGGCCGACAGGTGCGCGTACCGGGTGCGCCAGCCGCTGCCGTGGTCCACCTCGACCCACTTGCCGTAGCTCGTGCTGCCCTCGTCCGCCACCCGCGTCACCGTCCCGGACGCCGCCGCGAGCACCGGCATGCCCGTGATGCCCGACTTCTGGAAGTCGACCGAGTACTCCGGGCTGTGGCCGCTGAACGTCGCCGCGGTCACGGTGACCCCGCACTTGAACGGCACCTGGAAGTTCGGCGCGGCCGACGCGGTCGCCGAGCCGGCGAGGGTGAGGCCGAGCGCGGGCAGCGCCGCGGCGGCGGCGAACACGGCGAGCCGTCGCAACCTGGACATGGGGAAACCTCCTGACAAACGGGACATCTCGACACCGCACAGCGAAGCCCCCGTCGGTACATTTTCCGTACAAGCACCCTCGGAGGACGCCGAAGATGATCACCCGCAGGCCCCGGCTCCCCCTGGCGCAGGACTGGCTGCGCTGGGGGTTCGTCGTGGTGCCGATGTTCGCCGCGATGCCGCGCGCGAACACGCTCTCGTGGATCCTCATCGGGATCACCCTGGCCCTGTCGCTCCCGCTGCTGTGGTTCTACGACGTCGGCGACCGCCACCTGCTCCCCGTCGTGACCATCACCGTGATCGCGGCCGCGGGCACGCTGTGGGCGCTCGTGCCGAACAGCTGGGCGTCGGTGACGATGTTCAGCACCACGTTCTTCGTCGTGCTCCGGCAGCCGAAGCTGCCGATCATCCTCGCGGTCGGCATCGACCTGGCCGCGATCACGTTCTGGGCGGGCTACCACCACGCCTGGGACGGCGCCATCCCGACGTATGCGATCGTCGCCGTGATCGTGCTGCTCGGCCTCAACCGGCGCACCCGGATCGCCCGGATCGAGCAGACCGAGCTGGCACTGGCCCGCGCGCAGACGGCCACCGAGGAGCACGCGCGCGCAGCCGCCCTCGCCGAACGCGCCCGCATCGCCCGCGAGCTGCACGACGTCCTGGCGCATTCGCTGGCCGGGCTGTCCCTCAACCTGCAGGGCGCGCGGCTCATGCTGGTGCGCGACGGGGCGAGCCCGGACGCCGTCGCGCAGATCGAACGGGCGCAGAAACTGGCGTCGGAAGGCCTCGCCGAGGCCCGCAAGGCCGTCGCCGCGCTGCGCGAGGACGCCGTCCCGGTCGAACGCACGATCGCGGACCTGCTGGCCGCCTACCGGCTCGACAGCGGGGCCCGGGCGGACCTGACGGTCGAGGGCGAGCCGCGCGACCTCGACCCGGCGGTCGGCACCGCGCTGGTCCGCGCGGTGCAGGAGGCACTGGCCAACACGCGCAAGCACGCGTCGCAGGCCGAGGTCGACGTCACCCTCGACTACGGCTCCGGGAGCGTCGCGCTGACCGTCGCCGACCGGCAGGGCAGGCGCCCGCCGGACGCGCCGGCGGCAGGCTACGGTTTGCGCGGGATGAGCGAACGGGTCGCGCTGCTCGACGGGCGGTTCGAGAGCGGGCCGGGGGAGGACGGATGGCGGATTCACCTGACGGTGCCGGCGTGACGCTGCGCGTCGTGCTGGCCGACGACCAGGCAGTGGTCCGGGAAGGCCTGGTCACACTGCTCGGGCTGCTGCCCGGGGTCGAGGTGGTCGGCGCCGCCGCCGACGGCCTGGCCGCGCTGGACCTCGTCGCCGAGCACCACCCCGACGTCGTGCTCGTGGACCTGCGGATGCCGCGCTGCGACGGCGTCGAGACCACCGAGCGGATCCGCGCCGAGCACCCGGGCACCGAGGTCGTCGTGCTGACCACGTACGCCGACGACGAGTCGCTGCTGGCCGCGTTGCGCGCCGGCGCCCGCGGGTTCCTCACCAAGGACGCCGACGCCGAGGCGATCGCCCGGGCGCTGCGCTCGGCGGCCGCCGGCCAGTCCACAGTGGATGGCGAGCTGCAGCGGCGGCTCGTCGAGGCCGCCACCCGCAGCACGCCCCAGCGCGTCAAGGAGATCGAAGGCCTGACCGCCCGCGAGATCGAGGTGCTGCGGCTGATCGCGGCGGGCCTGTCGAACACGGAGATCGCGCGCACGCTCGTGGTGAGCGAGGCGACCGTGAAGACCCACGTGAACCACCTGTTCACCAAGGCCGGGCTGCGGGACCGCGCGCAGGCGGTCGCCTTCGCCTACCGGGCGGGCATCGCGGACTGACTCACGGCAGCATCCGTTGCGTGAAGCCCGCCGCGGCGAGCCTGCCGAACGCGCGCTCCACCCCGGCCGGGACGTCCTGCGGGATCACGAAGCCGCGTGCGGCGTACTCGGTGATCCGCTGCGTCTCGCCGACGAGCATGCTGATCACCCGGTCGGCGTCCTCTTCGCCGGTGAGGTGGTCCTCGAACGACACCGCCTTCGACGCGCACACGACGCCGACGCCGGGCCAAAGCCGCTTCGCCGTGGCGTAGGCCCGCCGCTGCTGGTACGGGCGCGTCACCAGCGTCACGGACCGGATGTCCCGGTCGGCGAGCAGCCGGCGGGTGAGCAGGATGTTCTCCCCCGTGTTGCGCGCCGCGGGCTCGACCAGGATCACGTCGTCGGGCACCCCCAGCTCCAGCGCGATCTCGCGGTAGTGGACCGCTTCGCCGCGCGGGAAGCGCTCCACCGTCGTCGGCGCGTTGGCCCCGGTGAACACCACGAGCGGGAACCGCCCGGCGTGGAACAGCTCCGCCGTGTGGACGGCGACGCCGGGATCGCGGCTGCCCAGCCCGATCCCGACGTCGGAACGCCGTGGCTCGTGCCGCAGGTCGTGGTAGTCCCACAGCGTGCGGACATCGGCGTGGAGATGCTCCGGCAGCATCAGCCGAACGCGGCTCGCAGGGCCGGCTTGCCGCCCGTGACCGGGAGCGTCACCGACGTCTTGGTCAGGTCGAGCGCCAGCCCCGCGCCCGGCTTCGGCCGCAGCGTGTAGTCGTGGTCGCTGGAGGCCAGCAGGAACTCCAGCCGGTGGCCCGCCGCGAGGACGTAGTCCTTCGGCATCAGCTCGACGCCGATCTTGTACGTCCGGCCCGGCGTGATCGGCTCGGTACGGGCCGGTGACGTGCGGTTCTGCGGGTCGGTCCAGCCGCGGCTGATCACGTGGGACGTGCCGTCGGGGGCGCGGTCGAGCAGGATCGCCGAGACGTTCGCCGCCGGCCGGTCGAACGCCAGCGCCAGGTCGGCCCGCGCGGTGCCCGAGAGACGTACGGACTGCTTCGCCGCCGAAGTCGCGTACAGCAGCCGGTTGCCCGACGATGCCAGGCCGGCCAGTTGCTCGATCGTCTTCGACGAGTCGTCGGCGAGGGTTTCGACGGCCGCGGTGCCCGGCACCGGGTTGCGCGTGTCGATGGCGCCCTTCGCCGTGCCGCCGGGCCAGGGGTAGACGCGCACGTCGGACGTCGTGGGCGCCGGCCAGTCGGCCTCGTCGGTCCACGACAGGTCCTCGCGCTGGATCGTCGCCTTCGGCTCGTTCTGGATGCCGTTGTCGACGCCGTAGAGGTAGTGCGACATCCACTTGTTCAGCGTCGCGAGCCAGACGTCGCGCCGGAGCGAATACGGGTCGGCGTGGCCGGACTGGTGCAGCCAGATCTTGTGCTCGACGCCGTGCGCCTTCAGCGCCTCGTACCACTCGCCGACCTGGTCGGTCTTGACGTTCCAGTCGTTGAGGCCGTGCACCGCGAGCACCGACGCGTGCACCTTCGCGACGTCGTTGCGGTAGTTGCGGACGTCCCAGAACGGCGTGTAGTCGCCGGTGACGCGGTCCTGGTCGCGGGTCAGCCCGTCGATCACCGGGCGGCAGACCTGCCGGTCTTCGCGGGTGTAGACGTACTCGGCGAGCACGTCGGCGTCCTCGCCCTGGAACCCGCCGGCCGCGACGACGGCGCCGTCGTTGCGGTAGTACTGGTACCAGCTGGAGATCGCGGCGATCGGCACGATCGTCTCGAGCCCTTCGACGCCGGTGCTCGCGACCGCGTTGGGCAGCGTCCCGTTGTAGGACACGCCCATCATGCCGGTCTTGCCGGTGCTCCAGTCGGCCTTCGCCGCGGCACCGGCGGCGTCACGGGCGGGAGTGCGGCCGTTGAGCCAGTCGACGACCGAGCGCGCGCCGATCGTCTCGTTGACGTCGCCCGTGGTCGGGCAGCCGGTGGAGAGGCCGGTGCCGAGCGACTCGCCGTAGACGACGGCGAACCCGCGGGCGGTGAAGTAGTCCTGGTAGCGCCAGGTGATCGGGGTGGCCGGGCCGACGCCGTGCGCGGCGACGCGCGGGCCTTCCGGGGCGCGGGCGTGGCCGGGGGCGTAGAGCTCGACGTCCACGTCGTGGTTCGCGACGTCGTTGCCGCCGGCGTAGTACGGGCTGGCCTGGTAGACGACGGGGACCTTCAGGCCCTGCTGCGTCGCGCGCGGGCGCACGACCTGGGCGTGCACGAGGTCGTCCTGGCCGTCGTGGTCGCTGTCGACGGGCGCGGTGACCCAGACGTCCTCGCGGACGACGTCGGCCGGGTCGAAGACCGGCTGGGCCTGACCGCCGGTGAAGACCGGGCCGGGCGGGTCCGCGGCTTCGGCGGTGACCGCGGTGAGCGGCAGGGTCGCCAGAGCGAGGAGCAGGACTGCGGTTCGTGCGGCTTTCATCAAACCCCCAAGCCGGGCGAAGCGGACGACTGTCGAGACTTCCGCTCCGGCCTCGGGAGTGTCAAGAGACTAACGTCGGGGGCATGCCGACCGTGGAAGCGCCGATCGCCGCCGTGACCGTCTACCCGCAGCAGGCCCGGATCACCCGCCGGGGCAAGGCGCCGCTCGACGGCGGGCCACGCCTGACCTTCGCCGGGCTCCCCCTGTCGCTCGACCCGGGCTCGGTGCGCGTCACCGGGACCGGTCCCGCGCTGATCGCGGGCGTCGACGTGCGCACCGAGCGGCACGCTTCGCCGGCCGATGCCGCGTTGCGGGCACTCGTCGAGCAACGGCGCGCCGACCAAGCCACGCTCGACGGCGTCGTGGACGACGAAGCGGCCGAAGCGATGAAGGTGGATCTGCTGACTTCGCTCGCGAAGCGCAGCGGCGGCAGCTTCGCGAAGGCGCTGGCGGCCGGGACCGCCGAGCCGTCGCGCGTCGCCGAGGTGACCGACGCGCTGAGTTCGCGGCTGGCCTCGGCGTTGAAGGCGCGGCGGGTTCTTTCGGACCGCATCACGCGGCTGCGCGAAGACCTCGCCGCGCTCGACCGCCGGATCGAGTCGCACAGCGCACGGTCCGAAGAGGACAGTACGTCGGTGGTCGTGGAGCTGGAGATCTCGGACCCGTCGGGGTCGGCGGAGCTGGAAATGTCCTACGTGGTCCCCGGCGCGAGCTGGGAGCCGGGCTACGACATCCGGGTCCGCGGCACCGAGGTGAGCGTGACGTCCTACGGGCTGGTCAGCCAGCACACGGGCGAGGACTGGCCGGAGTGCGAGCTGGCGCTGTCGACCGCGCGGCCGGCGGTTTCGGTGGTGGTGCCGGAGCTTTCGCCGTGGTACCTGGACCGCGTCCACCCCGTCCCGGTAGCCCCGGCGGCGGCTTACGGCGGTTCTGGTGGCGGGATTCCGGAGGGAGCGCGGACGAGGGGGTTCGCCGCTTTGGCCGCCGCTCCGATGGCGCCGAAGTTCGCGTCGGTGGAGCAGGGGACGACGGCGGTGACGTACCGGCCATCGCGTCCGGTGGCGGTGCCGTCGGGGGCCCAGGGGCACCGGACGACGTTGGCGCAGCTTTCGCTTACGGCTGTGTTGGGTTACGTGACCGCGCCGGTGCTGGCCGAGGAGGCTTATCTGCGGGCCACGGTCGTGAACTCGTCTTCTTCCGCGTTGAGGCCGGGGCGGGCTTCGGTGTTCCACGACGCCGAGTTCGTGGGGACGACTGTGCTCGAGCCGTGGGCGCCTGGGGAGGAGCTGGAGCTGGCGTTGGGGGTGGATGACCGCATCCGGGTCGAGCGCGAGCTGGTGCGACGGACGGCTTCGAAGGCGACTTTGTCGGGGCAGAAGCGGCGTGAGGCCGAGTACCGGATTTCGGTGGGGAACCATGGGCCTCGGGAAGCGGTGGTCACCGTGTTGGACCAGGCCCCGGTTTCGCGGGACGACACGATCACCGTGAAGGACGTGAAGACGTCGCCGGAGCCGGTGGAGACGTCGGCGCTGGGTGAGTTCACGTGGAAGTTGACCTTGGCGGCGGGTGAGACCGGGGTGGTGACGTTGTCTTACCGGGTGGATGTCGCGAAGGGCGTGGAACTCTCCGGCTGGCGCGAGTGAGGAGGTGTGATAGCCCCTCCGGCACTCGTACCGCTGCTCCGTTCGAGGGAGAACACGACAACACCGAAACACTCGTGAACTCGTCGACGACGCCGACGAAACAACCCTGGGGGTTCGGTCGTCGGCCGGCGAGGAGCGGAGGATCCACATGTTCGGGCGTGAGGCCGCGGAACTGTTGCGACGAAGTCATGCGGCAGTGTTCGATGCGATCGAGACACCTGCAGCGTCGCCGCTCCCACGCCCGGACCAGAGCCTGGGTTCCGAGATCGTCCGCCGACTCGAACACATTCACGAGCAGGTACGGATCGCCGTGGCGAACAACACGACCGCACTCACGCTGGCCGTCGAGCAGATCGCGCACTGGATGGACGACAAAGCGATCGTCCGGGTCCTCGGAGCAGGTCGCGCCCGCCTCGCGGCGGCAATCCCCGCGAACCGGCTTGCCCATGGCGGCGCCCGCGTCTACATGCAGGACTCGATCGTCCCGATGCCGCACTCTTTGCACGGCGGCGGCATCATCGCTGCCAGCGCGTCAGGACAGACCCCTTCAGTGCTTTCCGCCCTGACGCAGGCACGCCGGAAGAACCGCGAGATCAGGGTCGTCGGGATCGCGGCGGCCGACGCCACGTCGTTCAAGCAGAACTGCGACGTGTTCATCGCCCTTCCCGGTACGAGCGGCCGCGACGGCTTGAGCGCGCTGGCGGACATCGAGGAATACGCCATTTCCGAGCTGCTCGACGCGATCGTCGTGGCAGCCGGGCGGAGCCTGGGCTACACGGACGCGACCTGGCGTCTCGGTCACGAAGACCTGGGCCCGGCCACCGGCCCCTACGACCACCTGGGGGAGGCACTGTGACGCAGCCGCGTTCGGAACTGATCGGACGTCAGGCGGAGCTCGACCTCCTGGCCGAACTCTCTGCACAGGAGGATGGTTCGGTCGTCGTGGTCGCCGGCCCGAGTGGGGTCGGGAAGACCAAACTCGTCGAGTCGTTCGCCGACTCCGCACATGCCAAGGCGCGTTATCCCCTGACCATCAGCTGCTCCCTGTATCGCACGAACTGGACCAGTGCGCTCGCTCAAATGAAAAGGGGTGTCCCCCGGATCCCCGCGAACGCGACCCAGGAGGAGCTGGAAGCGGCGATCTTCACTCTCGCCCGCAAGGGCGGCGTGCTGCTCGTGCTGGACAACGTGGACAACGAGCACGTTCAGTACGTCGAGGAGTTCATCGAGCGGTGGCAGGAGGCAGCCTCGGGAAGTCTGCTGCTTATCACGGCCCAGACCGACGTGCGAGCAGTCATTCCAGCCGATATCCCCGATCTCCTCCTCGAAGGCCTGCGCCAGGAGGACGACATCCTCGCGCTGCTCGGCGGACTTCGTTCACGGCTGCCGGTCGGCGACCTCGTCGCCGCAGCCGAGAAGCTGAGCGGGAACCCCCAGCTGTTGCTGTTCATGCGGTGGCGGGAGCCTGGCAGCGTGGCGGAGCTCGAGGAGATGGTCGACAAGCTGGCAGATCGCAACCTCGCCCAAGCGGTCGAGGACCTCGTCGACCAGACGAGTTTGCCGACCCTCTTCTTCCTGGCTCTGGGCGTCCACAAGGACACCAGCGTCAGCCAGCGGTTGCTCGCTGCACTCTGGGATCATTTCGGCTCCCGCGGCGCGGAACCCTTCATCCGGTCCATCCAGATGCTGGTCGATCGCCAGTTCCTCGCCCCGACCACGCCCGGCGACTACCGGCTCCACGAACAGGTCCACGTCAACCTCGAAAAGGCTCTGGTCAACCGAGTGGGCCGGGAACGGGTCCCGTCCTTGCACCACTACTTCGCCGAGTATTACCGCCGGGGGCTCCACCACTCGCCGACGAGCACGGCGTTCACGCGCTTCGTCCACCACGCGAGGCTCGCAGGTGATCTCATGCTCATATACCACACACTAATCGACGACAAGATCGTCGATCGGCTGGCTAGCTCGGGCATGGTCCTGCAGGTGCAGCAGGAGCTCGAGTCGCTCGCTCCTTCTCTCGCGGACAGCGGCCTGCGCGCAGATCAGCTCGTTCGCCTCTACGTGGCGCTCGGCCGACTGTGCAACGCTCTGAGCGACCACGACAAAGCCCTGTCATGGATGGAAAAGTGTGCGGAACTGGCCGACAGGAACGAGTCGGCGGCGACCACCAACCGCGAAATCTGGTACGTCAGCGCAGTCGCCTACAGCAACACCGGTCAATCGGACTCCTGCCTCCAGAGTTATTTCAGGATTGTCGAAGCCAGCATCGCGGACGAAGACACGCTCGGCTGCGTCTCGCTCGGCTACCTGGCGCACGACCTCAAATATCGTGACATCGACGAAGCCGATCGGCTCGGGCAGTTGTCGGTCGACTGGGCACGCTCGTTCCAGTCCGGGGTGATTCTCGCGAAGAACCTCTGCAGTCACGCGGAGACGACGGCACTGCTCGGCAGGCTTCGTGACGCGAAGAACATGTACCGGGAGGCGGAAGCGATCGCGACGTTTCACGAGGACAAACGCGAACTCGGCCGCATCCGCACCAACTGGGGCCTCGCCGAGATGTTGTCTGGTTCCGATGGCCTGCAGTTGGTAGAGTCGGGTATGACGCTGAGTCACCAGCTCGGGGACCGTCGCCGGTCTCTGCAGGGAACGCTTTACCAGGGCGTTCTGCTGGCTCGCGCCGGCCAACGCGCACGAGCTCGCGCTTCGATCTTGCAGGCGGCCAAGGGGTTCGGGCTGCTGCACGACGGACGCTACTTCGCCCCCGCGGTTCTCTGGCTGCTCCAGGTGGACGGCGTAACCCACAGTGACCTGTGGGCCGGCTTGGACGTGAGCGTGCTGCGGCCCGATACGCGGGCACTGGCCGAACGGATGCAGAACCATCCGGGATACCGAGTCTACGCCGACTTTTGGCACCGTTCGCTGTCTGCGTGCATTCCGCCGCGGCCCAACGGGCGTCAGGCGAAGAAAGATGCCTCGTACCGAACGGAGCCGACATGAACATGAAAACAGGACTGGTCGGCGCGTTCCGCGCTCTGCTACTGGACTGCGACGGGGTTCTCGTGGACTCGGCCGTGACAGCCGATCTCGCGTGGCGGCTGTGGGCGGACGAACTGGGACTCAGCCGCGACGAGGTCCTCACTGCCGCACGCGGCAGGCGCGTGGTCGAGGCGGTGCGTCGGTTCGTGGACGAAGACTCGGTCGCGCTCGAAGCCGAACGGTTCGAAAAGCTGGAGCTTTCCCTGGCCGACGGGACACGAGCTTGCCTCGGAGCCACGAGCCTGACCCGCGAAATCGCCGCATACGGGTGCTGGGCAGTCGTCACTTCCGCCCATCGTTCGGTGGCCACGGCTCGCCTGCTCGCCGCCGGGCTGCCACTGCCCCCGGTCCTCATCGCCGCTGAAGACGTCAGCCAGGGCAAGCCGGCGCCCGACGGCTTCAAGGAAGCGGCAGCTGCACTCGGGGTCGATGCACGCGAATGTCTGGCATTCGACGATCTGGAGGTCGGTGTCGCCGCCGCCGAAGCATCCGGGGCGAAGGCTCTCCTGGTACGGGTTGACGCGGCGGCCGCAGGGTCGATCAGTTCGCTGGCCGATGTCCACATGGAGTTCTCGGACGGCTTCGTCCGGGTGTGGACTCCCAGTGCGGACTGACGTGCCCGATGAGGAAGACTCGAAGGATTTCGATCTGCACCGCATCGGTTGGCAGTGGTTCCAGGCGCACGCCCAGCAGCGAATGCAGATCGTGGGCTTCTGGTTCGTCGCGATGTCGTTCTTGACCACGGGCGCGGTCCTGGCATACGTGAACGCGAAGCTGGTGCCGTCGTTGCTGGTGCAGATATGCATCGCATTGGCGAGCTTGTTGTTCCTCTTCCTCGACCTGCGCACGCGCGAGCTGATCGGCTACGGGGAACGCCTGATGGCGGCAGTCGAAGCCAGACTGGCCGGCGAACACGGTGTCCCGGAGATCAAGATCGTCGCGGAGATGCACACCAAGAAGCGGAAGACCGTTTCCTACCGACTTCTTTTTTCAGCGCTGTACGGCGGGACCGCACTCATCAGCTTGAGCACCTCGGTGCTCACGGTGGTGGTTGCCTAGCGCTCACCCCGTACGGCAGGCTCACCGACGACATTTCGAGGGACCGGATTTCCACGTGCTCCGGCAACGACAGGATGTGCAGGACGCAGTCGGCGATGTCGTCCGGCTGCAGAGCACGTGCGTTCACCTCCGGAGCGCGCGGCGAAAGGCCGGTGTTGATCTTTCCCGGGTAGATGACGGTCACCCGAGACCCCGTGTGGCGAACCTCCTCACGATAGGAATCGAGGAACGTACTGAGAGCCGACTTGGACGCGTGGTAGCCGGACCTTCCGGCAGCCGCGAACAGAGCAGCATCGGAGGCGATGCCCACGAGCTGTCGTGGTGCTGCTCCGAAACGCCGGTGGTACTCGTGGAGAACAGTGAAAGCACCGACTGCATTGGTCGTCACCATGTCCGCCCACTCGGCGGGCGCCTGCGCTTCGACTGTTCCCCAGCGGGCGACGGCCACGGCGTAGACGATCACCTCGGGTCGTGGGGCGTCGTGATCCAACGCAGCGGCGATCGCACCCTGATCGCGGACATCGACCCGCTGGAACGAAAGCGATCCTTCCGGCCCTGGCCGGGGCACGTCGGCGGGCGTGCCCCGGCGGGACCAACCGGAGACGTGCCACCCGGCGGCGGCGAGTCGACCGGCAACCCGCAATCCGACGCCGCTACCAGCGCCGACGACCAAGGCACGCCGTTCGGAGCTTGCTACGCGCATCAGATCCCCTTTACGGCAAGTCGTCGATGGCCGCTCCGACACCTTCCGGCACGGAAAAGGCCCGCTCGACAAGCCGACCGGCGGCCGTCTCTCGCGGACCTTCCCTGTGGACGGACGTCTAGCCCTGGGAGATGTAGGCCTCCAGTTGTTCCTGGCTCTTCTCCAGCTCCTCCATCCGGTTCTTCACCACGTCCCCGATGGAAATGATCCCGGCGAGACGGCCGTCGGCCAGGACCGGGACGTGGCGGATGCGGCGCTGGGTCATCAGGACCGACAGCTGGTCCACCGAGTCGTCCGGGGAACAGCTCGCCACCAGCTTCGTCATGATCTCCGAAACCGGCCCGTCCAGGAGGCCGGGGCCGTGCTCGTTCAACCGGCGCACCACGTCGCGCTCCGAGACGATGCCCGCTATCGACCCTTCCGGGGACACCACCACCATCGCGCCCACGTTGTTTTCGGCCAAGCCGGCCAGCAGCGCGGTCACCGTGGTCTCCGGGGTGACCGTCGCGACTGCCGACCCCTTCTTGCGCAGCAGATCCGCAATCCGCATGGCGATCCTTCCCGTCGGTGAGCTGGATCACCACAGGGTAAGGGCGGCGGCACGTGCGCGAAAGTCCGGCAAACGGGGCGTGTTCGTGGTATTCGAACCGATTCAGCCGAGACGTTCGGCCAATCCGTCCAGTGCGAGGCGGATCCCCGCCGCGTAGTCGTCGTCGCCGAGGGCGTCGAGGCGGGCGCGGGCCAGGGCCAGGTGCTCGCGGGCCGACGCCGCGTCGCCCAGCTTGCGGTAGTCCTCACCCAGGTTGAGGTGCAGCGATGGGTAGAACCCACGCGCGGTCGCCGAGTCGGTCATCGCGCCCGCCGCGGCCAGCGCGCGCAGGTCCCACTCCAGCTCCTCCGCCGGGTCGTCGCAGACGTCGGCCATGTGGTGCGCCAGCGCGACGCGGTGCAGCGGGTCGCCCTCCGGCCCGATCGACGCCCACAACTCCGTGAAGGTCGCGTACGCGCCCGCGCGGTCGCCGCCGATGTGCTGCCGCAGGCCTGCGTCGATCGCCACCAGCACGTCGTCGGTCATCCCGCTCCCCCGTCCGCCAGCGCCCGCAGCCGGGCCAGTCCCGGCCCGATCCGCTCCGCCGCGACCGCACCGTAACCGAAGACCAGCCCGTGCCGCCGCTCCCCCACGGCGAAGTCGCCCAGCGAATACAACCGGACGCCCTCCCGCCGCGCGGCGCGCACCAGCCCGCCAAGATCCGACGAAGCGAGGGCACTCAGGTGCAGACCCGCGGAAGACGGCAACGGCGTCAGGAAATCCGCGAACGAAGCCGCGAGCAGCTCCGACAGCAGTTCGTGCCGCGCGCGGTAGACCTTCCGCATCCGCCGGACGTGCCGCGCGAAGCCGCCCTCGGCCATGAACGCCGCCAGCGCCGCCTGCTCGACGTTCGGCGCGTGCCAGTCGGTGAGGTACCGGGCCTTCACCAGCGCCGGCACCAGCGACGGCGGCGCGACGAGGAACCCCAGCCGCAGCGCCGGCGAAAGCACCTTCGAGAACGAGCCGACGTAGACGACCCGGCCGCGGGAATCCAGGCTGTGCAACGGTTCCAGGGGCCGTCCGGTGTAGCGGAACTCGGTGTCGTAGTCGTCCTCGACGAGCACGGCGTCGTGCCGCTCGGCCCAGTCGAGCAGCTCCAGCCGCCGCTCCAGCGACATCGACACCCCCAGCGGGTACTGGTGCGACGGCGTCACGTACACCAGCCGCGTCCCGGCCGGGATGGCGCTGACGACGATCCCGGACCCGTCCACCGGCACCGGCGCGACCCGCACGCCGCGGGCGGCCAGCACCAGCCGCGGCGGCGGGTAGCCGGGGTCTTCGACGGCGGCCACGTCACCCGCCCGCAGCAGCACGCGCCCGACCAGGTCCGTCGTCTGCTGGGCGCCGGCGGTGACGACGACCTGGGCCGCGCTCGCCCGCACGTCCCGCGACACCCCGATGTGCCGCGCGATCTCGGTGCGCAACGACGCGAGCCCCTGCGGGTCGCCGTAGGTCATCAGGTCGGCCTGGCCGGCGCGCAGCCGCTGCGTGACGAGCCGGCGCCAGGTGTCGAACGGGAACCGCGTGAGGTCCGGGACGCCGGGCCGGAAGTCGAACTCGGGCGCCGGGGCGAACGGCGCGGGTGGCGACGGCACCTCGTCCCACTCCGGCAGCGGGCGGACACCCGAAACCAGGGACGGCGCGGGCCGGGTCAAGGACGTACCCGTGACGAACGTGCCCGCGCCGACGCGCCCGGTGAGGAACCCCTCGGCGGTGAGCCGGTCGTAGGCCGCGCTGACCGTCGTCCGGGAGACCGCCAGTCGCTGCGCCAGCTCCCGCGTGGGCGGCAGCGCCTCGCCGGGGCGGATCCGGCCGTCCAGGATCGCCGCACGCAGCTGCCGGTAGATCGCGTCGCGGTGCCCGCGCGTCCCGCTCAGGTCGATGTGGACGTCCACCACTCCAGATTGGCACACCTGAAGTGACGCGGGTTTGGCACTGTTCGTGGTCCGCTCGTGCGCCTAGCGTGCGAAGCATGGATCTCCGCGAACTCGACCGCCGCAGCCTGCTCGTGCTCGACAAGCTCGTCGCCGCCGCCACGCCCGCCGACCTCGCCCGCCCGACCCCGTGCGCCGGCTGGACGCTGGCCGACCTCCTCCGCCACCAGGTCAGCGAGAACCACGCCTTCGCGACCGCGGCCCGCGAAGGTTCGGCGCCGGACTGGGACGCCGGAGACCTCGGTGACGACGCCTACGCCGCGTACGAGGCCTCTGTCGACGACTTCCTCGACGCCATGGCCGACGACGCCGTGCTGGACCGGCAGCTCACGATCAACCACTTCGGCACGTTCCCCGGGACGATCGCCGCGCACATGCACCTCGTCGACACGGTCGCGCACGGCTGGGACCTGGCCCGCACGCTCGGGCTGCCCTACGAGCCGGACGCCGAAGCCGTGCACGTCGCGCTGCAGCTGGCCGAACGCATCCCGGACGAAGGCCGCGAGAAGAACGGCTCGTTCGCGCACCGCGTCGACGTCTCCGCGGACGCGAGTGAGCTCGACCGGTTCCTCGCCCTCCTCGGCCGCGACCCGGCGTGGACCGTCAGCTGATGTCGCCGGGCGCGGCGCTCCACGTGTCGCACGCCTTCGTCGTCTTGACGTCGTAGCCGGCCTTCGCCCAGGACAGCTGGTGCTCGCGCGAGCCGTGGGTGTCGCTGTCGTTGGCGCGGCCGTAGTCGGCGACGGCGGCGTTGGCCAGCGACCGGCTGACCGAGCCCGAACCGGCGACCGCGGCCAGGAACAGCGCGCCGAAGCAGTTCGCCTGCAGCTCGATCCGGCGGACGACCTCCTTGTCGGCCGTGCTGTCCTCGTTCGGCGAGGTCATCTTGTCCGCCGCCGCGGACAGGATGCCGCTCTCGCGCTGCACGTGGTGGCCGTACTCGTGGGCGATCGTCGCGATGTGGCGGGCCTTGTTCAGCCCGGCGTCCGAGAGCATCCAGTCGGTCGGGGCGTAGATCGTGGTGTCGCCGCCGCAGTAGTAGGCGACGGCTTCGTTTTCCGTCGGCGCTTGGCCGCACGCGCTGTGCTCGGGCAGGGTCACCGAGACGGTCGCGGTCAGCGTCGGCTCGTTCGCCTTCTGCAGCGCCGGGCGCCAGGACTGCTCCAGGCACTGGACGAGCGCCCCGTAGTAGGCCTTGAGCTGCTCTGCGGCCCGGCCGAGGTCCGGCAGCGAACACGTGGCGGGCCCGGGCGTGATGGCGTCGGAGAGCAGCGGGTTGCGGGCCAGCTCCGGCACCGGTTTCGCGGGCTTCCCGTCGGAGCCGCCGTTGTACGCGCGACCGGTGTCGACGCCCTGCGCGACGAACGCGTGCCCGTCGACCCGGTGCGGGATGGTCGCCGCGATCAGCGAGATCGCCAGCACGACGATCATGACCCCGGCGACGGCGCCCCAGAGCCGGCTGCGCGGCGGGGCGATCGGGACGGGCGGTGCGGCGGCCCAGTTCGGCGCCCAGGGGTTCGGCTCGGGCACCCACGCGGGTTCCGGTGACCGGGCCACCATCGGCGGCGGTGATGGCGGCCCGGAGTGCCCCGGCGGAGCCGGTCCGTCGGTGTCGGTCACGTTCTCCCCCTGCTCAATGGCACCAGCATACGGACACCCGGAGAGGGAAGGATCACGAAACGAAAACGCCATCCGGTGGCCATCGGGACCCTTAGCAGGCGAAACTATCCGCATGAGTGTCGAGGACCCGTACCTGTGGCTGGAAGACGTGACCGGCGACGACGCGCTCGGCTGGGTGCGCGCCCGCAACGACGAGACGCTGGCCGAACTGACCGAAGGCGCGCGATTCGCCGAGCTGCGGGACGAGCTGCGCGAGGTGCTCGACGCCGACGACCGGATCCCGTACGTGCGCCGCCGTGGCGAGCTCCTCTACAACTTCTGGCAGGACGCGAGCCACCCCCGCGGCCTGTGGCGGCGCACGACGCTGGAGTCCTACCGGCAGGCCGAGCCCGAGTGGGAGCTGCTGATCGACGTCGACGCGCTGGCCGAGGCCGAAGGCGAGAACTGGGTCTGGCAGGGCGCGACCGTGCTGCGGCCGGACTACCGCCGTGGCCTGGTCGAGCTGTCCCGCGGCGGCGCGGACGCCACGGTGGTGCGCGAGTTCGACCTCGACGCGCACGTGTTCGTCGAGGGCGGCTTCACCGTGCCGGAGGCCAAGACGCGGATCGGCTGGATCGACGAAGACCGCGTCTACGTCGGCACCGACTTCGGCGAGGGCACGCTGACCAGCTCGGGCTACCCGCGGCTGGCGAAGGAGTGGCGCCGCGGCACCCCGCTCGAGGAGGCCGTCACGGTCTACGAGGGCAAGCCCGACGACGTCTCGATCGGCGCGTCGCACGACCCGACCGAAGGCTTCGAACGCGACTTCGTCAGCCGGGCCGTGGACTTCTACCGCTCCGAGCTGTACCTGCGCACGCCCGAAGCGCTGGTCAAGATCGACGTCCCGGACGACGCGAGCGCGTCCGTCCACCGCGAGTGGTTGCTGGTGCGCCCGCGCACGGCGTGGACCGTCGGCGGCACCGAGCACCCGGCCGGGTCGCTGATCGCGATCCGGTTCGACGACTTCATGGCCGGCGACCGCGCCTTCACCACGCTGTTCACCCCCGACGACCACACGTCGCTCGACTACTGGGCCTGGACGCGCCACCACCTGCTGCTCGGCACGCTGCGCGACGTCCGCACCGAGCTGCGCACCCTCACACCCGGCCCGGACGGCTGGACGGAGGAACCGCTCTCCGGCGGGCCTGAGTTCGGCAGTGCGGACATCTTCGACACCGACCCCGACGTCAGCGACGAGTACCTGCTGAACTCCAGCGGCTTCCTCCAGCCGTCGACGCTCAGCTATGGGCACGTCGGCGAAGAGGTCGAAGTGCTGAAGCAGGCTCCGGCGTTCTTCGACGCCTCGGGCATGAGCGTCGCGCAGTACTTCGCGACGTCGGAGGACGGCACGAAGATCCCGTACTTCGTCGTCCGACCCTCCGGTGTCGAAGGCGGCCCGACGCTGCTGACCGGCTACGGCGGCTTCGAGGTCTCGCTGACGCCGTCCTACAGCGGGATGATCGGCCGCGGCTGGCTCGCGCGCGGCGGCACGTACGTCGTCGCGAACATCCGCGGCGGCGGCGAGTACGGGCCGAGCTGGCACACGCAGGCGATCAAGGCGCAGCGCCACCGCGTCTACGAGGACTTCGCCTCCGTCGCCGCGGACCTGGTCGAGCGCGGCATCACGACGCCGGCGAAGCTCGGCATCCAGGGCGGCAGCAACGGCGGCCTGCTGATGGGCGTCATGCTGACGCGCTACCCGGACCGGTTCGGCGCGATCGTCAGCCAGGTGCCGCTGCTGGACATGCGCCGCTACCACCAGCTGCTGGCCGGCGCGTCGTGGATGGCGGAATACGGCGACCCGGACGAGGCCGCGGAATGGGAGTACATCTCGAAGTACTCGCCGTACCAGAACGTCCACAGTGGACGCGCGTACCCGCCGTCGCTGTTCGTGACGTCCACGCGCGACGACCGCGTGCACCCCGCCCACGCCCGCAAGATGGTGGCGCGCATGCGTGAGCAGGGGCACGACGTCCGCTACCACGAAAACATCGAAGGCGGCCACGGCGCCGCGGCCGACAACGAGCAGCTGGCGTTCAAGTGGGCGCTGGTGTTCGAGTTCCTGTGGGAGCAGCTCACGAAGTGACGCGCGCGAGCACGACGCCGCCGACGATCAGCGCCAGCGCGACCACCCGGCCGAGGCTCAGCGGGTCCTTGGTCACGACGACGCCGAGCACGATCGCGCCGACGGCGCCGATCCCGGTGAACACCGCGTAGGCGGTGCCCACCGGGACGGTGTCCATCGCGCGCGAAAGCAGGTAGACGGCGGCGGCGCCGAGCACGAAGCACAGCAGCGTCGGCCACGGCTTCGTGAAGTTCTCCGTCGGCTTGATGCTCTGCGACCAGGCGACCTCGACGAGCCCGGCGGCCACCAGCGTCACCCAGCCCATCAGAGCGCCGCCAGTGCCGCTTCGCGCGAAGCGGCCCGCTCCCCGTCGCGCGCGGCGAGGTGCGGATCGACGAGCGCGTTGGTCAGCTCGGCGTGGACGAACCGGACGTCGTCGACGTCGTAGTGCCCGGCGAAGAAGTCGCGCAGGTAACGCTCGTGGTGGTCGAACGGCGCTCGCGGTGTGCCCGGCGCGTACGTCCCACCGCGGGCGCCGGCGATGACGAACGCCTTGCCGCGCAAGGACATCCGCGGGAACGTCACCTGGTCGATCCACGTCTTGAGCGCGGCCGGGATCGAGAAGTTGTACATCGGCGCGCCGATCAGGACGACGTCGGCTTCGAGCAGCTCGGCCAGCAGCGGTTCGACGACCGCCCACGCTTTCCGCTGCGCGGGCGTCTCGACGACGTCGGCGTAGTGCGCGGGATCGGTGATGCCCGCGGTCAGGAGCGCGTCGCAGATTTCGGTCCAGGCCTCGCCGATCACGGGGACCGGGTCGGCGGCGAGGTCGCGGTAGGTACGGGTGCCGGTCCAGGCGTCGGCATACCGCGCGGACAGCTCGCGGGAGAACGACTGGCGACGGGCACTGGAGTCGAGGTGCAGCAGGTTGCTCACGGTTTCCTCCTCAAGTGGACACGGCGTCCAGTTCGAGTCAACTGGACGCTACGTCCACTTATTCCCTAGGCTGCCGCCATGCCCGAACGCGCCGACGCGGCCCGCAACCGCGCGAAGATCCTCGCGGCGGCCGACGAGCTGTTCACCGCCCGCGGCGCGGCGGACGTGACGATGGAGGACATCGCCCGCGCGGCCGGTGTCGGGCGCGGAACGCTCTACCGCCGCTACCCCGACCGCGCGTCGATCGCTGTCGCGCTGCTGGACGAGCACGAGCGCCGGCTGCAGGAGTCCCTGCTGCGCGGCGACCCGCCGCTGGGCCCGGGCGCACCGCCGGCCGAGCGGCTGGCCGCGTTCTACGCGGCGATGGTGGAACTGCTGGAGCGGCACGCGCACCTGGTACTGGGCACGGAGGTCGGCCACTCCCGCTTCACGACCGGCGCGTACGGCTTCTGGCGCACGCACGTCCGCGTGCTCGCTGCGGGCGCCCCCGACCCCGACGTCCTGGCCGACATCCTGCTGGCGCCGCTCGCACCGGAGCTGTACCTGCACCAGCGGGCGCGAGGTGTGTCGCCCGAGCGGATCACGGCGGCACTGCGGGAACTGGCCGGCCTTCTCTAGACGAGCCCGCGCGGCCGGGCACGCCTCGGGACGTACCGCGGCTTCGGTTTCGGTTCTTCGCCACGGATCCGCGCGAGGGCGGCCTCGAAAGCGGTGAGCACGTCGGCGACGAAGACGAGCCGCCCGACGCCGAGCCGGTGCAGCGCCGGCCCGTGGTCGGCAGCGACGGTGACCGCGACGCCGAGCAGCAGCACCCGCCAGGCCCCGAACACCGCGGCGCGCACCGGTTTCGGGAGGTCCGCGAACCCGATCCGCAGCCGATGGCAGTGGAAGGGCACGTGCCGCTCCTCGTCGGCGAGGATCCGGGCGGCGACCTGCGTGACGAGCGGGTCGCCGGCGCCGTCGCGCAGGGCCCGGTAGTACCGCAGCGCGACGACCTCGGCGATGAGCAGCACCATCAGCTCCAGCCGCAGGCCGAGCGCCCGCCGCAGCCGGACGAACACGGTGTCGGACCAGTGCGTCGCGATGGTGGGTACCCCCGCGGCGGCGAGGAGTTCGGCGAGCATCCGCGCGTGGTTCTGCTCCTCGGCGACGAAGAGCTTCACCGCAGCCAGGTACTCGCCGTCGCCGGCCTTCGCGATGAGGTTGGCGCCATCCCCGGCCTCGCCGACCTGGAACCGTTGAATGCTGCGCGCGACGTCGGGATGCAGCCGGGCCCCGCGCACCCAGGGCGGGTCCTCCCGGCAGCGACGGCGTCCGGCTTCCGCTTCGAATTCCCGCAACCAGTTCATCGGACCCGATGATGCCTCGCGGCTGTGGACGCGGTGCAGGCCTTCTGTGGAGATCCGGTGGAGGTTGACGCGCTATCAAGATAGGATGCTAGCATCCTGTCATGGCGGACAAGGACGTCAAGCAGTTCAACGTGTACCTCCCCGTGGACCTGATCCGGGAGGTCAAGCACCACGCCGTCGACACCGGGCAGTCGCTGTCGGCGCTCGTCACCGAGGCGCTTCGCCAGTACCTCGCCACCGAAGGAGACAAGTGATGACCACCAGCGGGATCGAAGCCGTGTACCTCGAGACGCACAACTGGGGGAAGGCGGCCAAGTTCTTCCAGACCCTCGGCTACGAAATCGACTTCGCCACCGACCACAACTCGGGGCTGCTGCGCAACGGCGACGGGCCGTACCTGTTCATCGCCGAGGTGCCCGAGAGCGAGCCGACCGGGATGAAGCTCGTCCTGAAGACCGGCAGCGACGTGCCGCCCGATGTCGAGGTCGTCTCCCCCTTCGAGGACACCCACTTCGGGACCCGGGAGATGACCGTCCGCGATCCCGACGGGCGGGACTGGATCCTCCAGGCCGGGAGCTGACGTGCAGCGCTCGCTGGGGATGCTCGTCGTGATGACCGGCGTGCTCATCGCGGCCGTCGACGGCACCATCGTCGTGCTCGCCCTGCCCGCCATCCAGGACGACCTCGGCATCTCGCTCGCCGCGGTCACCTGGGTGGTCATCGGCTACCTGCTGGTCGTCACGGTGCTCGCGACGCAGCTGGGCCGGCTCGGCGACCTCTTCGGCCGGGTGCGGATGTACCGGGCCGGGTTCGCGGTGTTCGTCGCCGGCTCGGCGCTGTGCGCCCTGGCCTGGAACGCCGCGACGATCATCGCGTTCCGGCTCCTGCAGGGCCTCGGCGCGGCGCTGATCGCCGCGAACAGCGGCGCGATCATCGCCGAGCTGTACCCGCCGGCCGAGCGCGGCCGCGCCTACGGCTTCAACGCCCTCGGGTACTCCGTCGGCTCGGTGGTCGGCGTGCTGCTCGGCGGCGTCATCGTGACGTCGGTGTCCTGGCGCTGGATCTTCTGGATCAACCTCCCGATCGGCGTGGCCGCGCTGGTGCTGGCCGGACGCGTCCTGCGCGACCGCGGCGAGCGGAAACGCCGACGGCTGGACGTTGCCGGCATGGTCGCCCTCGGCCTGGGCCTGTTCGGCGTTTCGTGGGCGATGACGTCGCTGGCCGCGGAGCCACTGCGCTGGACGCACCTCGTCTACCTGGCCGGCGGTCTGGTGCTGCTCGGCGTCTTCGTGGTCGTCGAGCTGCGGCACCCGGACCCGACCGTCGACCTGTCGCTGTTCCGCATCCCCGCGGTGGCGCCGTCGCTGCTGGCCGCGCTGCTGCAGGGGCTCGGCAGCTTCGCGGTGCTCTTCCTGGTGATCATGTACCTGCAGGGCCCGCGCGGCCTGAGCCCGATCGACGCGTCCCTGCTGCTCCTGCCGGGTTACGTCCTGGGTGCCGCGGCGGGCCCGTACGCGGGACGGCTCGCCGACCGCCTCGGGCCGGTGCTCCCGGCGACCGCCGGGCTGGGTCTTTCGGTCGTGGCGCTCGTGCTCTTCGCCCGGATGACGACGACCAGCAGCCTGTGGCTGCCCGCGCTCGGCAACGTCGTGATCATGATCGGCGGCAGCTTCTTCTACCCCGCCAACAGCTCGGCGGTGATGAAGGCCTGCCCGCCCGAGCGGCTGGGGACCGCCTCGGGCGTGCTGCGGACGTGCGCGAGCATCGGCATGGTGTTCTCGTTCACCACGGCGATCCTGGTCGCGGCCCAGGCGATCCCACGCGGCACGGCGTTCGCGATCTTCGTCGGCTCGGCCGGCCTGGACGGTCCACTCGCGACAGTGTTCACCGAGGGGCTGAGCACGGCTTTCCACACCCTGACAGGAATCATGCTCGCCGCCGCGGTCCTGTCCGCGATCCGCGGCCGCCGGGTGCCCGCCGCCGGCTGACGCCTCAGCGGCGGGCGCGGGCCGCGATGCCGTCGAGCACGCAGTCCAGGCCGAACTCGAAGACCTCCTCCGCGCTGCGGTCCTCCCCCTCGATCACCCGGCGCGAGAACTGCGGGTACTCGCCGCTCTCGACGACTTCGCGGATGTAGGGGCCGACGCTCGCCTGCCACTGCTCCTTCGTCAGCCCCGACCGGCGCCGGGCCTGCAACTCCGCCAGCTCCTGCGTCACCGTGCCGAAGACGTACGCCAGCACCGCGTCCACGGCCCCCGCGACGAACGTGATGTCGTCACCCAGCGGCGCTGCCGCCGCGAGGGCGGCTTCGTGGCGACGCAGCGAGTTCGCCCCCAGCGCCGGGCGGCCGGGGATCTCGCCGCTCAGCCAGGGGTGCCGCAGCAGCGTCGCGCGGACCTGGCGGGCGATGCTCGCCAGGTCCGCGCGCCAGTCACCGGTGAGCTCGGTGTCTTCGGCGCCCTTGACCTCGTCGATCATCAGGTCCAGCAGGTCATCGCGGCTCGCGACGTAGCGGTAGAGCGACGCCGTGCCCGAGCCGAGGTCGGCCGCGACCCGGCGCATCGAGAGCGCGGGCAGGCCTTCGGTGTCGGCGATCGAGATCGCCGTCCGCACGATCTGCTCGACGCTCGGGGCCTGGCGCCGCGGACTGCGCCGCTCCTTGGCCCAGACCAGCGCCGGCTCCTCCGCCATGGTCGTCCTCCCGCGGTTCGTTGCGAACAGCGTACCCCACTGGCTACGGTGTATCTGTAACGAGAACACCGTAGCCACAACTGGGGACGACCATGACTCGCGTGCTCATCGCCGGCGGCGGCACCGTCGGCCTGTCCACCGCCCTTTCCTCGCCCACCACGGCGTGCCCGCGCTCGTCGTCGAACGCGCCGACGGCCCGTCGGCGCACCCGCGCGCCACCGGCCTCGGCTTCCGCACCCTGGAGTTCTTCCGCCAGGCCGGGATTGCCGACGCCGTCGAGGCGGTCGCCGTCCGGCGCACCGCGTCCCTCGGCAAGATCTCCGCGCCGACGCTGGCCACCGCGGACCTGCCCGACACACCGCCCGCCGTGCCGAACAGCCCGAACGTCGCCGCGTCCCGGCACAGCCCGACCACGCTGCGCTGCACGTGCCCGCAGGACCGGCTCGACTCGGTGCTCCTCACCGCGGCTCGCGAACGCGGCGCGACCGTCGCGTACTCGACCACGCTCGTCTCGTTCGGCCAGGACGGCACCGGCGTCACCGCGGTCCTCGACGGCCCGGACGGCCGGCGGTCCGTGCGCGCCGACCACCTGGTCGCGGCCGACGGCGGCCGCAGCGAGGTGCGGGCCGCGCTCGGCATCGGCACGACGGGACCGGGCGCGCTCGGGCAGCCCCTGCTCAACATCCTGTTCCGCGCCGACCTGACGCCGTACACGAAGGGCCACCACTTCGCGAACTGCACGATCACGACCCCCGAGTCGCCCGGGATGCTGGTGACCGTCGACGCCGGGAAGGACTGGATCTTCCACACCGATCTCGGTGACGAGCCGGTGGACGCGTTCCCGCCTTCGCGGTGCGCCGCGCTGATCCGCGCCGCCATCGGGGTCCCGGACCTGGCCGTGGAGGTGCTGAGCGTGCTGCCGTGGCGGGTGCGCGGGCAGCTGGCCGACCGGTTCCGCACCGGCCGGGTGTTCCTCGCCGGTGACGCGGCGCACGCGGTGCCGCCGCTCGGGGCCTTCGGCGCGAACACCGGCATCGCCGACGCGCACAACCTGGCGTGGAAGCTGGCCGCGGTCCTCGACGGCTCCGCGGGTCCGGCGCTGCTGGACACCTACGAGGCCGAACGCCGTCCGGTGGCGGCGCTCGCGCTCGACCAGGCGCTGCGGCGGCTGAAGGACCCCCGCCTGCACTGGGACCAGGGCGCGGAGGCGGCGGCCGCCCGCGCCGCGGCCGGCGTCATCAACGCCCCGGTCGTGCACCTCGGCTACCGCTACGACTCGGCGGCGGTGCTCGACGCGCGACCCGAGCTGCCGTCGACGGAGGACGTCGTGCTCGACGGGACGCCCGGGTCACGGCTCCCCCACGCCTGGCTGGGCACCGATGTGTCCACAGTGGATCTTGTCGGCCGCCGCCTCACGCTGCTGACCGGCCCGGGCGGCGAGTGGCCACGGACGGGTGATTTCGACGTCCACGTCGTCGACGACGAAGAATGGCTGCGCAACACGGGCATCGCGGACGGCGGCGCGGTGCTGGTGCGCCCGGACCACTTCATCGCCTGGCGAGGGCGGCCGGACGGGCTCACCGAGGCGGTGGCGCGCATCCTGGCCCGCTGATCCGGCCGTTGTCCGAGGGCCGTCGCGGGAGGAAGCTGAACGCATGACGACCGCCGACGCGTTCCGGGCCCTGCACGAGCGACCCGAGCCCTTCCTCCTGCCGAACCCGTGGGACGCCGGGACCGCCCGGCTGCTCGCCGGCCTCGGCTTCGAAGCCCTGGCCACCACGAGCCTCGGCGTGGCCAACGTGGTCGGCCGGGCGCGCGCGACCCGGGCGGAGATCCTCGCCAACTGCCGGGAAATCGCCGACGCGACACCGCTGCCGGTGAATGCCGACCTCGAGAACGGCTTCGCCGACGACCCGGCCGAGGCCGCGAAGATGATCGACGCGGCCGCTGACACCGGCGTGGTGGGCGTGTCCATCGAGGACCACACGGGCGACCGCGGCTCCCCGATCTACGAGTTCGGCCTGGCGGTCGACCGCGTCCGCGCGGCGGTGGAGACGGCCCGCGCCCGCTCGGTGGTGCTCACCGCGCGGTGCGAGAACCTGTGGCTGGGCATCGACGACCTCGACGACACGATCAAGCGCCTGCAGGCGTTCGGGGAAGCGGGCGCCGACGTGCTGTACGCACCGGGGTTGCGGACGCTCGACGAGATGCGCGCGGTGGTGTCGTCGGTGGACAAGCCGGTGAACGTCGTGATGGGGTTCGCCGACCCGTCGATCACCCTCGACCAGCTGGCGGAGATCGGCGTCCGCCGCATCAGCATCGGCGCGGCGCTCTCCCGGCTCGCGTTGAAGTCCTTCATGGAGGGTGCCCGCGAAATGCGTGCCGGGCGGTTCGGGTTCGTCGGCGATCTGCCGCCGATCTCCGAGCTGCAGCAAGCGTTCGGCTGACCCGGGTGGCACCCACCCGGGTCAGCCTCGGCCGTCAGCTGCAGCCGGACGTCGCGCCGCAGCCTTCGCAGGCGTAGCACGAGCCTGCCGGGCGCATCTTCGTTCCGCACGTCATGCACAGCGGGGCGTCCGCCGCCTTGCCGAGGCGCAGCTCCATCAGCTCCGTCGTCGTCTGGGCTTCGCGGTGCCGGTGCTCCGGCTCGTCCGCGTGCGGCTCCGGCGAGGAGTCCACTGTGGAGCGCAGTGCCTCGATGTCGACGCCGGCGCCACCGCCGTAGGTGGCCTCCACCTCCGCCGACCGCTCGTCCGCCGACAGGATGCCCAGCTGCGAACGCTTCTCGTACGGCAGGTAGTCCAGCGCCAGGCGGCGGAACAGGTAGTCCATCACGCTCGTCGCGATCCGGATGTCCGGGTCGTCGGTCATGCCGGCCGGCTCGAAGCGCAGGTTCGAGAACTTCGAGACGTAGAACTCGAGCGGGATACCGTGCTGCAGGCCCACCGAGATCGACATCGAGAAAGCGTCCATCACGCCGGCCAGCGTCGAGCCCTGCTTGCCCAGCTTGACGAAGATCTCGCCGAGACCGTCGTCCGGGTACGAACCCGCCGTCAGGTAGCCCTCCGCACCGCCGACGGTGAACGACACCGTCTGGCTCGGGCGCTTCTTCGGCAGGCGCTTGCGCACCGGCCGGTACTCGACGACCTTCTCCGGTTCGGCGGCCGCCTTCTCCTTCTTGCCCGTCGACAGCGGCTGGCCGACCTTGCAGTTGTCGCGGTAGATCGCCAGCGCCTTGAGGCCGAGCTTCCAGCCCTGGAAGTAGATCTCCTCGACCTCTTCGACCGTCGCCGACTCCGGCATGTTGACCGTCTTCGAGATGGCGCCGGAGAGGAACGGCTGCACCGCGGCCATCATCCGGACGTGGCCCATCGGCGCGATCGAACGCTCGCCGACCGCGCAGTCGAACACCTCGTAGTGCTCCGGGCGCAGCCCCGGCGCGTCGACGACGTGGCCGTTCTGCGCCACGAACTCGACGATCGCCTCGACCTGCTCGGCCTGGTAGCCCAGCGCCTCGAGCGCGCGCGGCACCGTCTGGTTGACGATCTGCATCGAGCCGCCGCCGACGAGCTTCTTGAACTTCACGAGCGAGAAGTCCGGCTCGATCCCGGTGGTGTCGCAGTCCATCATGAAGCCGATGGTGCCGGTGGGCGCGAGCACCGACGCCTGCGCGTTGCGCCAGCCGTGCTTCGTCCCGATGTCGATGCCCGTCTTCCACTCCTCCGTCGCCAGTGCGCGGACCGCGGCGTCGTTGGCGTGGTAGGTGCGGACGAGCTCGTTCGCCGCCGCGTGCTTGCGCATCACGCGCTGGTGCGATTCGGCGTTGCGCGCGTAGCCCTCGTACGCGCCGACCGCCCGGGCCAGCTCGGCCGAACGCCGGTAGGAGACGCCGGTCATCAGCGACGTGATCGCCGCCGCGAGCGCGCGACCGCCGTCGGAGTCGTACGCGTGGCCCAGCGCCATCAGCAGCGCGCCGAGGTTCGCGTAGCCGATGCCGAGCTGGCGGAACTTCCGCGTGGTGTCGGCGATCGGCTCGGTCGGGAAGTCCGCGAAGCAGATCGAGACGTCCATCGCCGTGATGACGAACTCGACGGCGCGCGCGAACAGCGGCGCGTCGAAGGTGCCCTCGGGCGTGACGAACTTGAGCAGGTTCAGCGAAGCCAGGTTGCAGCTCGAGTTGTCGAGGTGCATGTACTCGCTGCACGGGTTCGACGCGGTGATCCGGCCGGATTCGGGGCAGGTGTGCCAGTCGTTGATCGTGCCGTCGTACTGGATGCCGGGGTCGGCGCACTCCCACGCGGCCTGCGCGACGCTGCGGAACAGCTTCTTCGCGTCGGTCCGGTCGATCACCTCGCCGGTGAGCCGGGCGCGCAGGCCGAAGTCGGTGCCGTTCTCGACCGCCTGCATGAACTCGTCGGACACGCGGACCGAGTTGTTCGCGTTCTGGTACTGCACCGAGGAGATGTCCGCGCCGGAGAGGTCCATGTCGAACCCCGCGTCGCGCAGGACCTTGATCTTCTCCTCTTCGCGCGCCTTCGTCTGGACGAACTCCTCGATGTCCGGGTGGTCGATGTCGAGCACGACCATCTTCGCCGCGCGCCGGGTGGCCCCGCCGGACTTGATGGTGCCCGCGGAGGCGTCGGCGCCGCGCATGAACGAGACCGGCCCGGAGGCGGTGCCGCCGGAGGTCAGCAGCTCCTTCGAGGAGCGGATGCGGGAGAGGTTCAGGCCGGCGCCGGAGCCGCCCTTGAAGATCAGGCCCTCCTCGCGGTACCAGTTGAGGATCGACTCCATGGTGTCGTCGACGGCGAGGATGAAGCACGCCGAGACCTGCTGCTTCGACGCCGTGCCGACGTTGAACCAGACCGGGGAGTTGAAGCTGAAGACCTGGTGCAGCAGCATCCAGGTGAGCTCGTGCTCGAAGATCTCGAGGTCCTGCGGCGTGGCGAAGTAACCGTGGTCGCGCGCGGCCGCGACGTAGGTCTTCACGACGCGGTCGATGAGCTGCTTGAGGCTGCGCTCGCGCTGCGGGCTGCCGACGGCGCCGCGGAAGTACTTGCTGGTGACGATGTTGGTGGCGTTGACCGACCAGAAGTCGGGGAACTCCACGCCACGCTGCTCGAAGTTGACCGAGCCGTCGCGCCAGTTCGTCATCACGACGTCGCGCTGTTCCCAGGTCACCTGGTCATAGGGGTGCTTCCCCTCGGTGGTGAAGACGCGCTTCACGCTCAGCCCGCCGGCCGCCTTGCTCTTCTTGCCGGCGGCCGTGCCGGCCCCGGTTCCCACGGTTTCGGTCATCGGTCGAACCCTCACTCCCGCAGCGGGACGGTCAATCGCCGTCTTCGCGCTGATCGCTCTCCTCCGGGGCAGCAGTACCCGCCATGGCCTCACGAAGATCGGCTATCTCCTTCTCGAAGTCCTCGACCGAAGAGAAGGAGCGGTAGACACTGGCGAACCGGAGGTAGGCGACCCCGTCGAGCTCACGCAGCGGGCCCAGGATGGCCAGGCCGACCTCGTGACTCGGGATCTCCGCCAGCCCGGCGGAGCGGATCGACTCCTCCACGCGCTGCGCGAGCTGCTGCAGCGCGTCGTCGTCGACCGGCCTGCCCTGGCAGGCGCGGCGGACGCCGCTCACCACCTTGTCCCGGCTGAACTGTTCGGTGACCCCGGACCGCTTGACGACGGCGAGCACCATCGTCTCCGACGTCGTGAACCGCCGTCCGCAGGACGCGCACGAGCGCCGCCTGCGGATCGCCTGGCCTTCATCCACCTCTCGGGAGTCGACGACCCGGGAGTCCGCATGCCGGCAGAACGGGCACCTCATCCGCCGATCACCTTCCCCTCATCGCCGGCCGCCCCGGTCGACGTCCCCGCGGCCACCATGCACCCCTGCACCTGGTGATCGTTCTGTGGACATCCGGTGGGTAAGAGCCGACCAGCTGTGGACAACTGCTGCCCAGCCTACCCCAACCTGTGGACCAACTACAGCGGTGTAACTACTACATATAGCGGGCGAGCGTAGAACTCGAAGGGGGCGGGCGCAAGCGGCGCGGCCGGTGCGGAACTCGCCCGGGTGAGGTCCGGCGGGCCGTCGTGCGAAGGCCGGGCCGCGCTTCGCCCGGAACCGGACCGCCGCGACGCGGCAGCCGGGGCAGCGTCACCCTGGTGGAGCAGTGGAACCTGCGCGTCGAGCGCCGCGGACCCGCCGCCACGAGCCCGGCGGGACACGCTTGCCGAGCGATCGGCGGTTTCACCGGAGCGGGTGATTTTCCGTGGGCGGTCAGCCCCGGGGCGGCGTCACGGCGCAGGAACGGCGTCGGCGACCGGGACCGTCAGCGGCAGCCCGGGCACCAGGACGGCCTCGTCCAGGCGGTTGAGCTCCTTGATCCGGGCGACGACCGCGCTCGCGTCGCTGTCCGGCGCGAACCGCGCGGCCAGCGAAGAAAGGGTGTCGCCCTGGCCGACCGACACCGTGGCCGTCCGTCCCGGCACCGGCGCGTTCGCGGCGCCGCCGCCGAAGAGTCCCAGCCCGGTGACCACGAGGCAGCTCGCGACGGCGAGCGCGGCGAGCCACGGCCACCGCACCGGCACCCGGCGGGGCGCCGCGCACGGGGCACCGGCCGGGCGGCGGCCCGCGACGACCCGCGCGCGTGTCGGCGGGCGCTGGACCTCGCCGCGGCGCCCGCGCAGGACGCGGACGGGACGGGGTGGCGCCGGGACCGGGGTCGCCGGGCGGGCGTGCCCGCGTTCGGCCAGAATGGACATCCGAACCTCCTCGAAACCCTGGTGTCCGCCCGTTTCCGGGGCCGGGGCCGGCCCGTGGATCAAGGTCGAACAGGCGTTCTATCGAACGCCCGTGCGAAGGTCTACCACCTACCACCGACAAAATCGAGCGGACACGGCGTGTCGATCGAACAGATGTTTGAAATCGTCGTGCCCGGGGGCTAACGTCGGTGACCAGGGCATCTGCCGGGCAGATGCCGCCGGCGAGGCTGCCCGCACCCGGCGGGCGGCGGCCGGCGCGCGATACGTGCAGCGAACGTCTGGGAGGCGACGCAGTGGCGAAGGAGAACAAGGCGGGCAGGACCAGTGGGTCCCCCGGGGGCAGCGTGCACCCCATGCCCGAGGTGTACGACGTGGACGAGACCCTCACCGTCCGCCAGCAGCAGGTCCTCGACGTGATCCGCTCGTGGGTGAGCCGGTTCGGCTACCCGCCGAGCGTCCGGGAGATCGGCGAGGCGGTGGGGCTGACGTCGACGTCGTCGGTCTCGCACCAGCTGCGTGCCCTGCAGCGCAAGGGGTACCTGCGCCGGGACGCGAACCGTCCCCGCGCGGTCGGCGTGCTCTCGGCGACCGACGACAACCCCATGGGCATCGAGATGGACCAGCAGCCGGTCATGCCGAAGGCGGCGTACGTGCCGCTGGTCGGCCGGATCGCCGCCGGTGGCCCGGTGCTGGCCGAGCAGGCCATCGAGGACGTGTTCCCGCTGCCGCGGGAGATCGTCGGCGAGGGCGAGCTGTTCCTGCTGAAGGTCACGGGTGACTCGATGATCGACGCGGCCATCACCGACGGCGACTGGGTCGTGGTCCGGCAGCAGCCGGACGCCGACAACGGCGAGATCGTCGCGGCGATGATCGACGGCGAGGCGACGGTCAAGACGTTCAAGCGCAAGGGCGGCCACATCTGGCTGATGCCGCACAACGAGGCGTACGAGCCGATCCCCGGTGACGACGCGACGGTGCTCGGCAAGGTCGTGGCGGTCTTGCGCCGGCTCTGACGAGCCTGGGCGGGTGCCTTCCGGGCTATCGCACGGCCCGGGAGGTTCACCGGATCGGATGATCTCGGCCGTGGGGAGCCGAGATTCGGGAGCCAGCCCGACCGCGGTGCGGTGGGTGGACGGGAAGCCCGGCCCTGTCCACCGCTGCACCGGTCGAGGTTCCTTCGCGCGGTGCGCAGGACTGCGCGGCCTGAGCGGCCGCGCCCCGCACCGCGCGAAGGACGGCCGTTTCGCGGGACGGCGGTGAACGCGCGGACTGCGATCACCGCACCGCGCACGAAAGTCGGCCTGCTCGCCAGAGCGCGCCGGAGCCCGATCTCCCTCAGCCGCGGCGGCGGCGCAGCCTGCTGAACCCGAACCAGCCCAACCCGACCACCGCCACCGCGATCCCCGCCGCCGGCAGGAACGGCACTCCCCCGCCGTCCGACGACCCGCTGCCGTTCGCGCTCGAAGCGGGCTTTCCGTCCGCCGAAGCCGAAGCCGACTGCGCCGCCAATGCGGCCGCGCCCTTCACCGCGCGGAGCGGCTCGCCGACCCCTTCGCTCCCCGAAAGCAACGTCCCGTCGGGGTCGAACGCGATCGCCTCGCCCTGCTTCTCCCCCGGCAACGGGATCCGGACCGGGGTGCGCTGCAGCGCCGCCGGCACATCTCCGTCCGGCGCCGCATACACGTAAGCGTCGGTGTAGGTCCGCAACGCCACGACGCTTCCGTCGGCCGAAGACGCGCCGCCCGTCACCAGCACCGAGCCGATCGACCCGACCGGGCCGCCCGGGGTGTCGGTCTCCGAAATCTTCACCGTGCCGACCTTCTCCAGGTTGGTCGGCCCGGGACTGGCCAGCGGCCCCGAGGGCCGGTACACGCGGGCTTCGCCGAGGATGTCCTTGGTGATCAGGTACGGCGTCCCCGCCTTGTCCATGATCAGCGCTTCGGTGTCGTGCTGGCCGTCCGGGTACGTGAGCCGGTGCAGCGTCACCTTCCCCGCCGGGCTCATCTCCAGCAGGGCGACCGTCAGCCGGCCCTTCTTGTTGTCCCCGGTGTCGGACAGCCACAGCGTTCCGTCGGGAGTCCGGGCCAGGTCTTCGACGTCGAACGGGTCCGTCTTGTCGGTCAGGACCTTCTGGACCTTGCAGTCCCGCCCCAGGACGAACACCTGGACCTTCGAGCCGCCGTCGTTGATCGCGTAGAGCTTCGAACCGTCGGAAACCAGGCCGGACAGCTCGCCGATCCGCGAGTCCTTCACCGTGCACAACGGCTCCGGAGCGGCCGGAGCCGCGGACGCCGGAACCGGCCCGCCGAGCACGCCCAAGAACACCGCCGCCGACGCGACCACCCAGCGCACCCAGCCACCTCCGAGTAAATCCCAGCGTGCGATCCCCGTGGACCGCACGCTGGGAATCTACTCGGAGACGTCTCAGGCCCTGGTCGAGTTGGTCTCGTACTCCCGCAAAGCTGCCGCGAAGTCCGGGCGGACCCGCGCCAGCAGGCGTGTGCCGTCCTCGACGTGCTCCTCTTCGAGCACCTCGCCCTCCGCGTGCGCCCGCGCGACGAGCTCGCCGCGCGTGTAGGGCACGAGGACCTCGACCGTGACCTCCGGCCGCGGCAGGCGGTCGGCGATCACCTCGACGAGCTCCGCGATGCCCGCCCCGGTCCGCGCCGACACCGGCACCGAGCCGGCCAGCGCGTGCCGCAGCCGGGCGAGGCTGACCTCGTCGGACGCGTCGATCTTGTTGATCACCAGCAGCTCCGGCGGGAGCGGCTCCTTGCGCTTGCGCGTGATCTCGCCGAGCACCTCGCGCACGGCGCTGACCTGCTCTTCCGGCGCCGGGTCGGACCCGTCGACCACGTGCACCAGCAGGTCCGCGTCCGCGGCCTCTTCCAGCGTCGAGCGGAACGCGTCCACCAGCTGGTGCGGCAGGTGCCGCACGAACCCGACGGTGTCGGTCAGCGTGTAGCCGCGCCCGTCCGCGGTCTGCGCGCGCCGCGTGGTCGGGTCGAGGGTGGCGAACAGCGCGTCCTCCACCAGCACCCCGGCCCCGGTCAGCGCGTTGAGCAGGCTCGACTTGCCGGCGTTGGTGTAGCCGACGATCGCCACGCTGGGCACCTCGTTGGCCAGCCGCCGCCCGCGCTTGGTCTCGCGGATGGTGTCCATCGCGGCGATCTCCCGGCGCAGCTTCGCCACGCGCTTGTTGATCCGCCGCCGGTCGGTCTCGAGCTTGGTCTCACCGGGACCACGCAGGCCCACGCCGCCGTTGGCGCCACCCGCACGGCCACCGGCCTGCCGGGACAGCGACGCACCCCACCCGCGCAGCCGCGGGATCAGGTACTGCAGCTGGGCCAGCTCGACCTGCGCCTTGCCCTCCTTGGACCGGGCGTGCTGGGCGAAGATGTCGAGGATCAGGGCGGTCCGGTCGATGACCTTGACCTTGACCTTCTCCTCGAGCTGCCGCAGCTGGCCCGGCGAGAGCTCGCCGTCGCAGATCACGGTGTCGGCGCCGGTGGACCCGACGATGTCGCGCACTTCCCGCACCTTGCCCGAGCCGATGTAAGTGGCCGGGTCCGGCTTGGTCCGCCGCTGGATGAGACCTTCGAGGACTTCCGAGCCCGCGGTCTCGGCCAGGCGCGCCAGCTCGGCCAGCGACGCCTCGGACTGCAGGGCGGTGCCCTCGGTCCACACGCCGACCAGCACGACGCGTTCGAGCCGCAGTTGCCGGTACTCGACCTCGGTGACGTCGTCGAGCTCGGTGGACAGCCCCGCGACCCGGCGGAGCGACGCCCGGTCCTCGAGCTCCATTTCGCCTGTCGACAGGTCTCCGTCGTACAGGTCGTCGTCGTGGCCTTCGGTGTGTGTCAGTTCTGTCATCGTGCCTCCATGGTCCCACGATTCGCCGCGGGAACCGAACTTTTACGTGCTGGGATAGGTGGCGAGGTAGATTGCGGTGCGTTCGGCACCGGGACGGCGCGGGCGCGCGCGGAACTCCTCGAGCAGGGCGTTGAGCCGCGTTTCCAGCTCCGCTCGCTCCTCGGGGGCCACCTGGACGACCAGGCGCGACTGGTGCACGCCCTCGAATCCGGTTTCGGCGATCTCGGCCAGATAGGCCTCGAGCACCGCCTGTTCCACGTCCTTGTCACCGCATGAGTCGAGTGTCCACGACAGTCCCGTCGAAAGATACGGAATTTCCTTGGCGCCCCGGGCTCCGCGGCGCGGCGGCTGCGCGGCGAGGAAGCCGGTCTCGACGAGCCTGCGCACGTGGTGCAATGTCGTCGCCGGGTCCCGCCCGAGCCGCTCGGCGAGCTCCTTGTTCGTGAGTGCCTCCGCATAGGTCAACCGGATGATGCGCAGCCGTATTCCGGAGGCCAGCGCGGCGGCCTCGGCTTCGGTGGCGATACGTCGTCTCTCGGGCGGCACGGCGCACAGCTTAGAGCGAACAGTGATTGACACTTTCCAATCACTCGCGCCAGACTCCGCGGCATGCCCAGGGGGTCATCACTGTTCTTCCACGCCGACTTCAGGCGCCTGTGGGCCGGCGACACGGCCAGCCAGTTCGGCACGTTCGTCGGCAACACCGCCGTCCCGCTGCTGGCGGCGGTGACGCTGGCCGCGACGCCGTTCGAGATGGGCCTGCTCACCGCGGCCGAGACGCTCGCGTTCCTGCTGCTCGGCTTGCCCGCGGGGGTCTGGGTCGACCGGCTGAGCCGCCGCCGGGTCATGCTCACCGCCGACTTCACCCGCTTCGCGCTGCTGCTGAGCGTGCCGGTCTGCTGGTGGGCCGGCGTGCTGACGCTCGCCCAGCTCCTGGTGGTCGTCCTGCTCGTGGGCATCGCGACGCTCTTCTTCGACATCGCCTACCAGTCGTACCTGCCTTCGCTCGTCGGCCGGGAGCACCTGCTGGAGGGCAACGCGAAGCTGCAGGCCGTCCAGTCGACGGCGCAGATCGCCGGGCCGGGCGCCGCCGGCGTGCTGGTCCAGCTGATCAGCGCCGCCAACACCGTGCTCGTCACCGGCCTCGGCTATCTGACGTCGGCGCTGTTCCTGCTGCGCATCCGCGCGAGAGAACCCGAGCCGGACCGCGGCGCCCACGCCCGGCTGCTCCCGCAGATCGCCGAAGGGCTGCGGTTCGTCTTCTCCGACAAACCGCTGCGGGCGATCGTGGGCACGACGGGTACGGCGAACTTCTTCGGCGGCGCCTTCACCGCCGTGTACGTGCTGTTCCTGACGCGGACCGTCGGGCTGGCGCCGGCCGCGGTCGGCGTGCTGCTGGCGGTCGGCGGCGCCGGCGGCATCCTCGGCGCGGTCTGCTCGGGCGCGATCACCCGGCGGATCGGCCAGGCACGGGCGATCTGGCTGGTCCCGCTGTGCGCGTTGCCCGGCCACCTGCTGCTCCCGTTCGCCGCGCCGGGCTGGCGGCTCGGGCTCGCCGGGTTCGGCGCGGCCGTCGGCTGGTTCGGCATCATCATCTACAACATCGCGGCGGTCTCCTACCGCCAGGCGATCTGCCCGGACCGGCTGCTCGGCCGGATGAACGCCAGCGTGCGGTTCGTCGTCTGGGGCGTGATCCCCCTCGGCGGGCTGCTGGGCGGCGCGCTCGGCGAAGGGCTCGGGCTGCGCGGCGCGCTGTGGGTCGCGGTCACCGGCGAGGCCGCCGCGGTGCTGTGGGTGGTCTGCTCACCGCTGCGGCACATGCGCGATCTGCCGACCGCGGCGAAAAGCGGTACTCCCGCCGCCTAGAGTTGCTTCATGAATACTCCGTACGAGCGCCCGCGAGTCCCGGACAAGGTCGGTGTCGACGGTCTGGAGGCCAAGTGGGTACCCGTATGGGAATCCGCCGGCGCCTACCGCTTCGACCGCACGAAGACCCGCGACGAGATCTACTCGATCGACACTCCCCCGCCGACGGTCAGCGGGTCACTGCACATCGGGCACGTGTTCTCCTACACCCACACCGACGTCCTCGCGCGGTTCAAGCGGATGCGCGGGCTCGAGGTGTTCTACCCGATGGGCTGGGACGACAACGGCCTGCCGACCGAACGCCGGGTGCAGAACCACTTCGGCGTCCGCTGCGAGCCTTCGCTGCCCTACGACCCGGACTTCAGGCCGCCGGAGAAGCCGGGCAAGGACGTCGTGGCGATCTCGCGGCGGAACTTCGTCGAGCTGTGCGAAACCCTGACCGAGACCGACGAGCAGGTCTTCGAGCAGCTGTGGCGGCGGCTCGGGCTGTCGGTCGACTGGACGATGACCTACCAGACGATCGGGCGCGAGTCCCGGCTGATCTCGCAGCGCGCGTTCCTGCGCAACCTCGCCCGCGGCGAGGCGTACCAGGCCGAAGCGCCGACGCTCTGGGACGTCAGCTTCCGCACGGCGGTGGCGCAGGCCGAGCTGGAGGACCGCGAACGCCCGGGAGCGTTCCACGACCTGGCTTTCACCGGTCCCGACGGCTCCGACGTGGTGATCGCGACGACCAGGCCGGAGCTGCTGCCCGCGTGCGTCGCGCTGGTCGCGCACCCGGACGACGAACGCTTCAAGCCGCTGTTCGGGAAGTCCGTGCGGACGCCGGTGTTCGGCGTCGAGGTGCCCGTGGTGGCGCACCACCTGGCGGATCCGGAGAAGGGCCGCGGCATCGCGATGGTCTGCACCTTCGGCGACACCACCGACGTGACGTGGTGGCGCGAGCTGCGCCTGGCGACGCGGGTGGTGCTGGGCCGCGACGGCCGGTTCCTGCCCGACGCGCCCCACGGCGTCCCGGCGGAGGCCTACGCGCCGCTGGTGGGCAAGACCGTCCACACGGGACGCGAGATCATGGTCCGCCTGCTGCGCGATTCCGGTGCCCTGCACGGGGATCCGCGGCCGATCACGCATTCGGTGAAGTTCTACGAAAAGGGCGACAAGCCCCTGGAAATCGTCGCGAGCCGGCAGTGGTACCTGCGCAACGGCGGGAACGACGACGCGTTCCGGGCTCGCATGCTGGCCCGCGGCGAAGAGCTGACCTGGGTGCCGAAGCACATGAAGGTGCGCTACTCGTCGTGGGTCGAGAACCTGGCCGGTGACTGGCTGGTCAGCCGCCAGCGGTTCTTCGGCGTGCCGATCCCGCTGTGGTACCGGCTCGATTCGAGTGGCGAGCCCGACTACGACGCGCGGCTGCTGCCCGACGACAGCGCCTTGCCGGTCGACCCGAGCAGCGACGTCCCGCCGGGCTTCACCGAGGACCAGCGCGGCGTCCCGGGCGGGTTCGTCGCCGAGGCCGACGTGATGGACACGTGGGCGACGTCGTCGCTCACGCCGCAGATCGTCGGCCGGTGGAGCCTCGACGACGACCTGTTCGCGCGGGTGTTCCCGATGGACCTGCGGCCGCAGGCGCACGAGATCATCCGCACCTGGCTGTTCTCGACGGCGGTGCGCGCGGAGTTGGAGCACGGCGTGCTGCCGTGGCGGGAGACGTCGATCGCGGGCTGGGTGCTCGACCCGGACCGCAAGAAGATGTCGAAGTCCAAGGGCAACGTGACGACGCCGGTGGACATGCTGGAGCGCTTCGGCTCGGACGCGGTCCGCTACTGGGCGGCGAGCGCGCGCCCCGGTGTCGACACGGCGGTGGACGAAGGCCAGATGAAGGTCGGCCGCCGCCTGGCGACCAAGCTGCTCAACGCGAGCCGGTTCGTGCTCGGCCTCGGCGTGCCGTCGTCTTCCGCGGTGGCGGTCGAACCGCTGGACCGGGCGCTGCTGGCCGCGCTTTCGGACGTCGTTTCCCAGGCCACGGCGGCGTTGGAGGCGCTGGACTACGCGCGGGCCCTGCAGGTGACCGAGACGTTCTTCTGGACGTTCTGCGACGACTACGTCGAGCTGGTGAAGGGCCGCGCGTACGGCGACAGCGGTCCAGAGGGAGCTTCGTCGGCCCAGGCGGCGCTGGTGGCCACGTTGTCGGCGGTGCTGCGGCTGTTCGCGCCGTTCCTGCCGTTCGCGACCGAAGAGGTCTGGTCGTGGTGGCAGGAGGGCTCGGTGCACCGGGCCCCGTGGCCCACGGTCGAGGCCACCGACGGCGACCCGGAGCTCCTGCCCTTGGCGGGCGAGGTGATCGCGGCGGTGCGCCGGGCGAAGACCGAGGCGAAGGTGTCGATGCGGACGGCGGTGGAGACGCTGTCGGTGACCGGCCCGGCCGACGTTCTCGCGCGCTTCGCGGACATCGAGCACGACATCCGGACCGCGGGCGCGATCGCGGACGTCAAGACGAGCGAAGGCGACTTCACGATCGAAGTGAGGGTCGGGGCCCCGGCCTAGCGCCCCAATGTGGCGTTCGGTGCGTCTGGCGCACCGAACGCCACATCGGGTGCGTGAGAAAGCCGGGGGTCAGGAACCGGCGGCGGCCCACCAGGCTTCGTCGATTTCGCCGCGCGCCACGATCTCCGCGGGACCCGACAGCGTCGAATCGCCGCGGGACACCGTCACCTCGACCCGGCCGCCCGGGATGTCCACTGTGGACGCTCCGGTGTCCGTGCCCGCCAGGTGGAGCGCCGCGGCCACCGCGGCCACCGTGCCCGTGCCGCACGCCCGGGTCTCCCCCACGCCGCGCTCGTGCACGCGCATCCGCAGCCCGCCTTCACCGAGGCGGTTGACGAACTCGAAGTTGACCCCGTGCGGGAAGACGTCGTGGTCGAAGTCGGGCTGGTCGCGCAGGTCCAGGTCCGCGACGTCGTCGTCGATCAGCGACACCAGGTGCGGGTTGCCGACGTTCACCGCCACGCCCGAAAACGGCCGGCCGGCCACCACCGTCACCGACGTGCCGGTGATCGTCGCCGGGCCCATCCGGACGGTCACCGAGCGGTCCGGGTGCACCACCACCGGGCGGTCGCCGGCGCGGGTGCCGACGACGAACTCGCCTTCGGCCGCCAGGCCCGAATCGACCAGGTAGCGGGCGAAGACGCGGGTGCCGTTGCCGCACATCTCGGCGATCGACCCGTCGGCGTTGCGGTAGTCCATGAACCACTCGCCCTCGGACGGCACGTCGAGCGCGGCGGCGCGGACGACGCGCAGCACGCCGTCGGCCCCGAGGCCGCGGTGGCGGTCGCACAGCGCGGCGACCCTCGCCTCGGTCAGCTCGAGGCGGCCCGCCGCGTCGGGGAGCAGCACGAAGTCGTTTTGCGTGCCATGCCCCTTGAGGAACTCGATTCCGCCCATAGGGGCAAGATTACCGGCCCAGGGTATCCAGGACGCGTGCGGCCAGCCCGGTCTCCGCGCCGTCGAACCAGTGGATCCGCTTGTCCCGCCGGAACCAGGACCGTTGCTTCCGGACGAAGCGCCGCGTGGCCTGCGCCGTCGCCGCGGCGGCCGCCTCGAAGTCGCCTTCGCCGTCGAGCTCGGCGAGCACCTGCTGATAGCCGAGCGCGCGCGACGCCGTCTTCCCCTCGCGCAGGCCGTCCTTCACGAGCCCGCGGACCTCGTCGACCAGCCCGGCCTCGAACATCCGCCGGACGCGCTCGTTCACGCGCTCGTCGAGCCCCCCGGGCTCCCGGTCGACGCCGATCACGACGGTCCCGTAGCGAGCCGGGCCGGGCTTGGGCAGGTTCGCCGAGAACGGCTCGCCGGTGATCTCGATGACCTCGAGGGCGCGCACGATCCGGCGCGTGTTGGTCGGCAGGATCGCGGCCGCGGCGGCCGGGTCCCGTTCCCCCAGCCGGGTGTACAACGCGGGGGTGCCGAGCGAGACCGCCTCCGCGTCCAGCCGGGCGCGCACGGCCGGGTCGGTGCCCGGGAACCGCAGGTCGTCGAGCACGGCCTGGACGTAGAGGCCGGATCCGCCGGCCAGCACCGGCACCTTGCCCGCGGCCAGGAGCCGCTCGATCTCGGCGCGCGCGTCGCGCTGGTAGGCCGCGACGGATGCCGTCTCGGTCACGTCCAGCACGTCGAGCAGGTGGTGCGGGACGCCGCGGCGCTCGGCCTCGGTGGCCTTGGCGGTGCCGATGTCCATCCCCCGGTAGAGCTGCAGCGCGTCGGCGTTGACGACCTCGCCGCCCAGCTCCAGCGCCAGCTCCACGGCCAGCGCGGTCTTGCCGGTGGCCGTCGGCCCGACCACCGCCACGGGACGGGTCTCGGGCGGCGCGGCGGGGCTGGTCACGGCGGCTGACGATACCGGCGGGCCGCCACGGAGCGTCCACCGGAAGTAGGATCACGAGCTTCGAGTGGCCCATCCAGTACCACGGTGCGCGCTGAGCTGCTTGAATGCCGCGTGGGGCCGTAGCATCCGAGCACGGCCCGTGACGACCGCACTACCCGGCCCCGCTTCCGCGGCGGGGCGCCCGCGCGAGCGGGCGTACAGGCGATAAGGAGCCTGCGATGGCCCAGGAGAACACTTCCACCGGTACCCCGGCCCCGCACCCGGTGCCGCACGCGCTGCACGCCGGGCACGCCGCCCCGCCCGTGCCCCTCGCCGAGCCCACCCCGTCCACCTGGGGCCGCATCGATGACGAAGGCACCGTCTACGTCATCACCGCCGAGGGGGAACGCGCGGTCGGCGTCTGGCAGGCGGGCAGCCCCGACGAGGGCCTGGTGCACTACGCCCGCCGCTTCGACGACGTGCGCACCGAGGTCGAGCTGCTGGAGACCCGGCTGGCCTCCGGGGCCGGCGACCCGAAGCACGCGCTGTCGAGCGCCACCCAGATCCGGGACGGGCTGGCCGAGGCCGCCCTGGTCGGCGACCTGGCCGCGCTCGCCGCGCGGCTGGAGTACGTCATCGGGCACGCCGAGAAGGCGCTGGCCAGCGCCAAGCAGGAGCGCGAGGTGGCCCGCGCGGCCGCCGTCGCCCGGAAGCAGGAGCTGGCCGAAGAGGCCGAGAAGATCGCCGCCGACTCCACCCAGTGGAAGGCGGCGGGCGACCGGCTGCGCGCGATCCTCGACGAGTGGAAGACGGTCAAGGGCGTCGACCGCAAGACCGACGACGAGCTGTGGAAGCGGTTCTCGAAGGCCCGGGAGGGGTTCAACCGGCGGCGCGGGTCGCACTTCGCGGAGCTCGACAAGCAGCGCGCCTCGGCCAAGCAGCGCAAGGAAGAGCTCATCGCCGAGGCTGAGGCCATCAGCGAGTCCGAGGACTGGGGCGAGACCGCGGGCCGCTACAAGGACCTGATGACCGAGTGGAAGGCCGCCGGCCGCGCGCCCAAGGACAGCGACGAGGCGCTGTGGCAGCGGTTCCGCGCGGCGCAGGACAAGTTCTTCGCCCGCCGGTCCGCGGTGTTCTCCGAGCGCGACGCGGAGTTCACGCAGAACGCGACCCGCAAGGAAGAGCTGCTGGTCGAGGCCGAGAAGATCGACGCGGGCGCGAACCTGGAAGCCGCGAAGAACGCGCTGCGCAAGATCCAGGAGCAGTGGGACGAGATCGGCAAGGTCCCGCGCGAGCGGATCCGCGAGCTCGACGGCCGGCTGAAGGCCGTCCAGGACGCGGTCAAGTCCGCCGAAGACAGCCGCTGGCGCCGCACCGACCCGGAGGCGCAGGCCCGGGCCGCGCAGTTCCGCGAGCGCGTCGAGCAGTTCGAGTCCCAGGCGGCCAAGGCCCGCGCGGCGGGCGACGAGCGTCGCGCGAAGAAGGCCGACGAGCAGGCCGCGCAGTGGCGCGAGTGGCTCCAGGCCGCGGAGGCCGCGGTCGCCGACCGCTGAGTCCACGGCAAGTCCGTGAATGGCCCATTGACGGCCTTGAAGTCCGTCAATGGGCCATTCACGGCTTCGGGCCGGGTCTGGTAAGCGGACGGTTAACGCGTCACCCGAAGCGGTCTGACGCGCTCCCCGGCCGGGGGTCTCCGGGCGCTTTCGGCGGCCGGTGGTGCTCCACTTCGATCATGAGCAAGACATCGAACCTCGTGTCCGCACTGGTCATCGCCTGCACCGTCGCGCTCGCCGCCCCGGCCGTCGCGTCGGCGGCCACCGGCCCCGCCCCCGCCGCGGTCCAGGGCCACAAGAAGCACAAGGCCAAGGTCGAGGCCAAGGCCGACAAGACCCGCGTCAAGGTCGGCGAAGAGACGAAGATCAAGGGTTCGTTCGCCGACCTGGGCGGCCAGGAGAGCGTCTCCGGCGGCGAGCCGGTGATCGTGCAGCAGCTGCAGGCCGGCGTCTGGGTCAACCTCAGCACCGGCACCTGCCGGCCGAACGGGAACTTCGTGTTCAGCCTCAGCTTCAGCCTGCGCGCCACCTTGAGCCTGCGCGTCTACCACCCGGAGACCGACCTCTACGTCAGCGCGGTCTCCAGCGTGTTCAGCGTCGTGGTGATCTAAGAGCGCGAGAACGCGGTCCGCATCCACGACACCGCGAGGCAGATCATCGCGATCCAGGCGATGATCAGGCCGAAGCCGGGTCCGCCGCCCGCGGCTCCGCTGGCGTGCGACGACTGCTGCGACCAGATGGCCAGCAGCCCGTCCACCGAGGCGAACCAGCCGCCGGCGGCGCACACCCAGGCCAGCCACCACCGGCGCGTCACCAGCGCCAGCGCCGAGGCGAGGATGCCGACGCCGGTCGACGTCGCCGCGAACAGCTGCGGGATGCCGCCGCCCTCGCCGGCCAGCACCTGCCAGCCCGCGTGCTCGCCGACCCACGGCAGGACCAGGCAGATCAGCAGCACGAACGAGAACACGGCGATGGTGAACCCGCGGCGGCCCAGCTCCACCGTGCGCGACGCGCGGTCACCCACCTCGTCGATTTCGGCGGCCAGCTCGGCCAGCTCGCCGTTGCCCTTGGACTCCGTCACAGCGCACACCCGCTCACCGGCTCCGGCCGGGCGGCCGGGGCACCGAAGCCCGGCAAGCCCAGCGTGACGCCGCTCGTCTTCGGCCGGAGCCCCGCCTCCGCGTTGTCGCCGGCGCGCGTCCGCCGGTGGGACAGCAGGTCGCCGTCGGCGACCAGGTGGTGCGGGGCACCGTAGGTCACGACCGTCTCGACGACGTCGCCCGGGCGGACCGCCCGGTCGACCTGGGAACCGGCCGGCGTGAAGTGCACCAGGCGGCCGTCGCGGGCGCGGCCGCTCATCCGGTGCGTCTCGGCGTCCTTGCGGCCCTCGCCCGCGGCGACGAGCAGCTCGACCCGGCGCCCGATGATCTTCTTGTTCTCTTCCCAGGAGATCGCGTTCTGCAGCTCGACCAGGCGTTCGTAGCGCTCCTGCACGACGGCCTTGGGCAGCTGATCCGGCATCGTCGCGGCCGGCGTACCGGGGCGGATCGAGTACTGGAAGGTGAAGGCGCTGGAGAAGCGGGCCTGCTCGACGACGTCCAGGGTCGCCTGGAAGTCCTCCTCGGTCTCGCCGGGGAAGCCGACGATGATGTCGGTGGTGATGGCCGCGTCCGGCATCGCCGCGCGGACCTCGTCGAGGATCTTCAGGAAGCGCGCCGAGCGATAGGACCGCTTCATCTCGCGCAGCACCCGGTCGGACCCGGACTGCAGAGGCATGTGCAGCTGGTGGCAGACGTTCGGCGTCTCGGCCATCGCTTCGATGACGTCGGAGGTGAACGCGGCCGGGTGCGGCGAGGTGAAGCGCACCCGTTCCAGGCCGTCGATGGTGCCGGTCGCCCGCAGCAGCTTCCCGAAGGCCAGCCGGTCGCCGAACTCGACGCCGTAGGAGTTCACGTTCTGGCCGAGCAGTGTGACCTCGAGCACGCCCTCGGCGACGAGCGCCTCGACCTCGGCGAGGATCTCGCCGGGCCGCCGGTCGCGTTCCTTGCCGCGCAGGGCGGGGACGATGCAGAAGGTGCAGGTGTTGTTGCACCCGACCGAAACGGACACCCAGCTCGCGTAGGAGGACTCGCGGCGCGCGGGCAGCGTCGAGGGGAAGGTCTCGAGCGATTCGAGGATCTCGACCTCGGCCTCGGCGTTGTGCCGGGCGCGCTCCAGCAGCGTCGGCAGCGACCCGATGTTGTGGGTGCCGAAGACGACGTCGACCCACGGGGCCCGCTTGACGATCTCCCCGCGGTCCTTCTGCGCGAGGCACCCCCCGACGGCGATCTGCAGGTCGGGGTTGGCGACCTTGTCCGGACGCAGGTGCCCGAGGGTGCCGTAGAGCTTGTTGTCCGCGTTCTCCCGGACGGCGCAGGTGTTGAACACGATCAAGTCGGGCTTCGCCCCGTCTTCGACGGGGGTGTACCCGGCGTCCTCGAGCTGCCCGGCGAGCCGCTCGGAGTCGTGCACGTTCATCTGGCAGCCGAAGGTACGGATCTGGTACGCCCTGGGTGCCTGGTTCTCGGTCATCACCGATCAGGGTAGACCTGCTCCCACCTGCTACTCGGCCCCGGTCAGCAGGGCGGCCATGCTGCGGGGTGCGTCATCGCCGAACATGACCGCGTAGATGTCCTCGTCGTCCGCTTCCGCGGCCGCGCGCTCGAACATCGCCTCTTCGTACTCCGCGAGCGCCGTCTCCACGTCGTCCGGGTGCGCCGTCAGCGCTTGGCCGAGCTCGGCGCCGTCCAGCATCGCCAGGTTGGCTCCTTCGCCGTTCGGGGGCATCAAGTGGGCCGCGTCGCCGAGGAGGGTCACTCCCGGCACGCGGTCCCAGCGGTGCCCGGCCGGCAGCGTGAAGAGGCGCCGCACGACCGGCGGCACGTCGCTGTCGGTGATCAGCGCGGTCAGCTCGGGAGCCCAGCCGGCGAACTCCTCGATGACCCGCACGGGATCGGTGCCGTCGAGCCAGTCCGATGGCTTCCGCAGCTGCGTGTACGCGTGCAGTGTTCCGCCACTTTCGCGGTGTGCCAGGATTCCCTTGCCCGGCGCCAGCGCGAACAGCGACCCGGCGCCGACCACCTTCGCGGCCGCGGGATGACGGGTGTCTGCGTCGAACAGGAATGTCTCGACGACCGTGAAGCCGACGTACGAAGGACGCGCGTCGGAGAGCACGGGACGCACTCGCGACCACGCGCCGTCCGCGCCGACGAGCAGGCTCGTGACGACGTTCGTGCCGTCGGCCAGGCTCACCTCGTGGCACCCTGAGCCGAGCGCCCGCACGCCGGTGACCTTGCGACCCCACTGAACGCTGCCGTGCGGCAGCGAGTCCAGCAGCAGCCGCCGCAGCTCGCCGCGCTGGACTTCGGGGCGCTCGCCCGTTCCGTCGTCGGGCCGGTCGGCCAGCACGGTTCCGTTCCGGTCGACGACCCGGTAGGACTCGCGGCCCGGCAGGACCAGCTCGCGGAACCCCTCGATCAGGCCGGCCGCCTCGAGCGCCGGCTGACCGTTCCACGGGTGGATGTCGAGCATCCCGCCCTGGCGGCGCGCGGCCGGTGAAGGCTCCGCCTCGTAGACCGTGACCGGGATGCCGCGCCGGTGCAGGACGCGGGCCAGCACCAGGCCGCCGAGGCCCGCTCCGATGATCGTGACGGTCATCGTTCCTCCCAAGATTGGATCGTCGATCCACTCAAGCTAGCACAACTTTGGATCGGCGATCCAAACGTGCGATGATGCGGTCATGACGAAGAGGCGCACCGACGGGCTCTCCAAGGAGCTGATCGTCAAGGCCGCGAAAGAGCTCCTCGACGACGGCGGCGAAACCGCGCTGACCTTCCGGGCGCTCACCACCCACCTGACCACCGGCTACGGCGCGATCTACCACCACGTGGCGAACAAGAGCGACCTGCTCGCGGCGGCCACCGACGACGTCATCGCGAGCGTCATGACCGGCGTCGTCGTCGACGCGGAGCCGCGGGAAGCGCTGCGCACCGTCGCACTGGGCCTCTTCGACGCGATCGACGCGCACCCCTGGGTCGGCGCGCAGCTCTCGCGGGAGCCATGGCGCCCCGCGCTGCTGGCGGTCTACGAGCGCATCGGCGGCCTGCTCGACGCGCTCGGCGTGCCCGAGCGAGCGCTCTTCGACGCCGCGGGCGCGCTCGTGAACTACGTCCTCGGCGTCGCCGGGCAGAACGCCGCGAACGCCCGGGTCCTGACCCTCGGCGAGGCGGACCGATCGGCCTTCCTGGCCAAGGTCGCCGCGCAGTGGGCGGACCTCGACCCGGAGCGATATCCGTTCGTGCACAAGGCGTCGGCGCAGCTGCGCGAGCACGACGACCGCGACCAGTTCCTCGCCGGCGTCGACATCTTCCTGGCCGGGATCGCCACCCTCCGCTAGGCGATGGCCGCGTTACGCCCGACACCCGGAACTGGTCGAGGCGAACTACGCCGGCATGTCGAGGTAGGGCTGCTCGGCGATCGAGTGGGTCTGGCCGCCGAAGTTCCAGTACACCTGGCTGTCCGGGTACCTGCCGTTGGTCCGGTTGAGCACCTTCACGGTGAGCACGTTCCGCGCGGCCGGGATGCCGGCCGTGTCACCCCAGAACGAGTCGGGCGGGACCCCCGCGCCGGGCGGCGTGGTCCCGCCGCCGGTGCCGAACACCTGCAGCTCCCACGGCGAGACGCCGTACGAGGTGGCTCACGCGGTCGTGGAGAGGCGCACGTACCGGCCCGATCCGGTCACGTTCAGCGTCTGCGTGCCACCGGTCCCGGTCGTGGTCTGGTACACAGTGGACCATGTGGAACCGTTGTCGGACAACTGGATCTGGTAAGCCGTGACATAGGCGGCTTCCCGGCGCAGCACGACCTGGCTGACCGTCGCCGGCCCGCCGAGGTCGACCTGGATCCACTGTGGATCGCTGAACTGCGAGGACCAGCGGGTGCCGGTGGTGCCGTCCACCGCGGCGGACGCGGGGGTTCCGGCGTTCTCCACGGAGGACGCCGTGACGGGCTTTCCTTGCGAGATGAGACTGTCCGCCGCGGTCGCCGACGGCGCGGCGAAACCGAGCACGGCGACCGCGAGGGCGGCCGCGAGCGTCGCCAAGCGGGTATCGGGTCCGCGGCGAAGGCGCCGCGGCAGGGCGCTCGAGGGACGATCGAAAAAAGGTTCATACCACCGGCCGGGCCGTGTCACCCTTGGCACTTCCCGGCCGTGGACTCACGCACCTCCCGGCTGCCCCGGCGCGACGATGTCCGCGGACAACGGCGCGACGGCCCCGATGATCGCCTGCGTGGTCTCTTCGGGCACACCCGCGGCGAGCAAGGAGTCCGCGAGGTACTTCGCCACGAGGTCGAAGTGGTGCCGGCCGATGCCGCGGCCCCGGTGCACGTCCTTCATCGACCGGCCGCGGTATTCGTCGGGACCGCCGAGCGCGGCGGCGAAGAAGGCGACCTGCATGCCTTTCAGCCGCGGCATGCCGGTCCCCTCGAAGAACGCCGCCAGTTCGGCGTCGGCCAGTACGCGCTCGTAGAAGTCGTCGACCACGGCGACGAGGGCTTCCTCGCCGCCGATCCGCTCGTAGATGGTCGTCATGATCACCGTCCCGGTCGTGGTGGACACCGTGGTGATCAGCGAACTGCGAGGAGGTTTCCGCCGCGTAAGATCGCGAGCAACGCTCCGTTAGATGATTCTCACGCCACCAGGTCGGCCAGCACCGCGGCCGCCGCCCGCTGACCCGACACGAGGGCGCCCTGCACCGACGGCGTGTCGCGGTGATCGCCGCAGACGTACCGCCCGGGACCGACCCGGACCGGACGCCGCAGCGGCGCGCCGGGGCCGAACACCGGCAGCGCCTTCGGGATCGCGTACGTCCGCAGCAGCTCCCACCCCCGCGTGTCGGTGTCGTGGATCCGCGCCAGCCGCTGCCGCACCCGGGGCTCCAGACCGGGATCGGCGCGGTCGGGCACCGAAGCGGTGATCAACGCCGATCCGGGCGGGGCGTAACCCGGCGCCACCTCGCTGAGCACAGCCGTGGTGAGCAGCAGCTCGTCGAGGCCGTCGACCAGCAGCGTCGGGGACCGCAGCGGGGACGCGCCGGCGCGGTAGTAGAAGGTCGTCACCGCGTGCCAGGCCGGGGCCTCGACGCCGGGCAGCAGCCGGGCGGCCGTGTCGCCGTCGGTCGCCACCACCACGGCTCGCGCACGGATGTCTTCGCCGTCGCGCGTGCGGACGCCGTCCTCGGTGATCGCGTCGACCTCGACGCCCGTGCGGACCGGCAGCCCGGCGGCCAGTTGCCGGGGCAGGGCCTGCATGCCCTCGGCCGGCAACACGCCCCCGCCGCGCAGGAAGCTGCGCCAGATCAGGTGGAACAGCCGGCCCGACGTCGCCAGCTCCCGGTCGAGGAACACCCCGGCGAGGAACGGCCGCAGCACCTCCTCGACCGTGGACCGCGTCAGCCCCCAGCGGCGCAACTCCTCGGCGGTGCTGCGCCCGGTGTCGGCGCGGTCGGCTTTCAGCACGTCCCGGGCCGCGAGCACCGCCATCCGCGCGCCGTCGGCGGGCCGGCCCGCGAGGAACCCGGCCGCGCCGCGCACCGCGGGCAGGCCGTGCCACGGTCCGGCGAGCCACCGGCGTCCCGAGCCGGTCATCGCGATCGTGCCGCGCGTGAACGGCCGCGGCCGCAACGCGCCGACGTCGGCCAGCCGCCGCAACGCCGGGTACGCGGGCAGCAGCACCTGGAACCCGCGGTCGAAGCGGAACCCGTCGGCGACGTCGGTACGCACCCGGCCGCCGACGTCGTCGCCCGCCTCCAGCACCGTGACCTCCGCCCCGGCCCCGCACAGCCGCCGCGCCGCGCTCAACCCCGCCAGCCCGCCACCCACGACCACGACGTCCATGCCGTTCTCCCTCCGTCCCCGGAGGGAGTGCCCGGATCGCCCGCGACCAACCACCGGGCCACCGGATCTGGCACGATCGGGCCGTGGCCAGGACGCGGCGGGGGCGAGTGCTCGCGATGGCGGCCGCCCTGCTCCTGGTGCTCGCCTCCTGCAGTTCCGGCTTCGGCGATCTCAAGCTGCGGATCGCCGCAGGCAACCCCGGCGGGGTCTACGACAAGCTCGCCCAGACCCTCGCCAACGCGTGGGCCGCGGGCCTGGACATCGACCGGCCCACCGTGCTGCAGACCCAGGGCTCGCCCGACAACCTCGACCGGGTGCTCGCCGGCCACGCCGACGTCGCGTTCGTCGCGGCCGACGTCGCCGCCGACCGGTACAAGAACGACCCGCGGCTGGCCACCCTCGCCCGGATCCACGACGACTACCTGCACATCGTCGTGCGCACCGACTCCGACATCCGGACCGTCGCCCAGCTGCGGGGCCACCGGATCGCCATCGGCTCGCCGTCCTCGGGCGTCGAGTACATCGCCACCCGGCTGCTGGAGGCGACCGGGCTCACCGGGTCGGTCAAGACCAGCGCCCGCGGGCTCGACGACTCGATCAACGCGCTGCTGAACGGCGACATCGACGCGTTCTTCTGGTCCGGCGGCCTGCCGACGCCCAGCCTGGTCAAGGACAACGACAAGCAGTCCCTGCGCCTGCTCGACATCGCCGACGTGATGCCGAAGATGCAGGAGCTCAACCAGGTCTACGGCACCGCGTCCATCCCGGCCAGCACCTACAACCAGCCGGGCCCGGTGACCACGCTGGTGGTGCCGAACTTCCTGGTCGTCCCGAAGTCGATGAGCGACGACGTCGCCGAGGCGCTGGTCAGCGGCCTGTTCGACGCCCGCCAGCAGCTCGCCATGGCCAACCCGGCGGCGCTGTCGATCGACGTCCACCCGGGCATCGAGACCCAGCCGATCCCGCTGCACCCCGGCGCGCTGCGCTACTACCGGGCGAAGAAGACCTAGGCGGCCGGGAACGTCATCGCGATCCGCAGGCCGCCGCCCTCGGGCAGGTCCAGCGTCAGCTCGCCGTCGGAGTGCGCGGTCAGCTCGCTGACGATCGCCAGGCCGAGACCCGAACCCGGCACGTTCTGGTGCGCCGGGCTGCGCCAGAACCGGTCCAGCGCGCGGTCGAGCTCTTCGGGCGGCAGCCCCGGCCCGTGGTCGCGCACCGACAGGCGCACCCGGTCGCCGTCGCGCTCGACGGCGACCCGGATCTCGGTGCCGGCCGCGGTGAACTTCAGCGCGTTGTCGAGCAGCGCGTCCAGGATCGTTTCGGCGCCGCGCGGCGGCATGCGCACCCGGGCACCGTCGCCCGCGGCGTCGACGACCAGCCGCACGTCCCGGGCCTCGCCGACCACCGACCAGTCGGCGACCCGCTCCGCGACGACGTCGTCCAGCACCACCGGGTCCAGCTCGCCGCCGGACGCCTCGGCGCGGGCCATCGAAAGCAGGCCGTCCAGGATCTGGTGCAGCCGCCCGGCGTCGACGCGCGCGGCTTCGAGGTCGGCGGCCGCCGGCTCGTCGTCGACGTGGCCCTCGAGGTTCCCGAGCCGGATCTTCAGCGCGGTCAGCGGGTTGCGCAGCTGGTGCGAGGCGTCCGCGACGAACGCGCGCTGCGCGGCCAGCGCGCCCGACACGCTCTCGGCCATCCGGTCGAAGGAGCGGCCGAGCTGCCGCAGCTCCGGTGGCCCGCCGCCCTCCCCCACCGGCTCGGCCTCCCGCCCGCTGACCACCGAGGCCACCAGCGCGCCGGTCGCGTCGTCGAGCCGCTTCACCGGTTTCAGGATCCACCGGACCACCGGGATCGCCACGGCCAGCGCCAGCACGAAGGCGAGGATCCCGCCCGCGGCGAGCAGCAGCCACCACCACAGCACGGCGGCGCGCTCGGAGTCGGTGGCGGACACGGTGAGCACCGCCCCGCGCACCTCCCCGTCGGCGAGCACCGGTTCGGCGAGCACCAGCGGCGTCGAATCCCACGGCATCAGCACGCCGGCCGGCTGCGACCGGCGGCCGGCCAGCGCCTCGTGGACGGGATCGCTGATCCGCTCGTCCTTGAGGTCGATCCGCGCGGCGGCGGGGCCGAGCGCGGTGACGACCGGTTTGCCGTCCTGGTCGACGACGACCACCTGGACGCCGTACACCTCGGTGTAGCGGCGCACGTCGGGCTCGATCAGGTACGGCTTGTTGTCCAGCAGCGGGCGCTGTGCCAGCGACGCGAACCGGGCGGTGTCGGTCAGCCGGTCGAGGAACAGGTCCTGCTGCGCGCCGGCGGCGATCGAGATGGCCAGCGGGATGCCCAGGCCGAACACCAGCAGCGCGACCAGGGTGAGCACGATGCCCTGCAGCCGGACGCGCACGCCGTCAGCTCCGGGCGGTCTGGCCGCCGAGCCGGTAGCCGACCCCGCGCACCGTCTCGATGAGCGCCGGGCGGCCCAGCTTCGTCCGCAGCGTCGCGACGTGGACGTCGAGCGACCGGCTCTCCGCGGGCCCCCGGTGCCCCCACACCTCGGTGAGCACGTGCTCGCGCGAACACACCGCGCCGCGCGCGCCCGCCACGAGGGCGAGCACCTGGAACTCCTTGCGGGACAACGCGATCGCGCGCCCGTCGACCAGCACCTCGTGCCGGGCCAGGTCGACGCTGACGTCCCCGGCCTTGATGACGACCGGCTCGGCGACCGCGTGCTCCGGGCGCCGCCGGCGCACCGCCTCGACCCGGGCGAGCAGCTCCTCGACGTCGTAGGGCTTGACCAGGTAGTCGTCGGCGCCCGCGCGCAGGCCCCGGATCCGGTCGTCGACCTCGCCGCGGGCCGACACCACGATGATCGCGACGTCGCTGACCGCGCGGATCTGGGTGCACAGGGTCACGCCGTCGATGTCCGGCAGGCCGAGGTCCAGGAGGATGACGTCGACCTCGTGCACCCGCTCGAGCACGCCGGCGCCGGTCGCGAGCCGGGCGATCGCCAGGCCACGGCGGGCCAGCGCCGGGATGAGCGCACCCGCGACCCGGTCGTCGTCCTCCACCAGCAGCACCCGCACCCGTCCGCCTCCCATGGTGACCTGCTCCACCGGCCGGTAGCGCCGAACTCTAGGACCTCACGACGCCGGGCGCACGAGCCACCCGGACGGTCACGCTCGGTGACCGCCCGGGCGCCGCCACCCCGATACCCCCAAAATGGACATCGATACGCAGTTGAAACCCTAAGTATTGCTCAAGCGGCCTTGCGGGCCGGTGCAGCAACGGTAGGTTCTCGCCATCGCGTGGTGACCCACGCCGCATTCGAACGACCCTGGAGGCCAGATGACCGCGGACGTGGCGGCGCCGATGATCAAGGCGTCCGCCGTGAACAAGTACTTCGGCGACCTGCACGTGCTCAGGGAGATCACGCTCGAGGTACCTCGCGGCCAGGTCGTGGTGGTGTTGGGGCCCTCGGGGTCGGGCAAGTCGACCCTGTGCCGGGCGATCAACCGGCTCGAGCCGATCAACTCGGGCGAGATCGCCGTCGACGGCATCCCGCTGCCCGCGGAGGGCAAGGCCCTGGCGGCGCTGCGGGCCGACGTCGGCATGGTGTTCCAGTCGTTCAACCTGTTCGCGCACAAGACGATCGTCGAGAACGTCATGCTCGCGCCGGTGAAGGTCCGCAAGACCTCGACGGCCGAAGCCCGCAAGACGGCGATGGAGCTGCTGGAACGCGTCGGCATCGCCAACCAGGCCGACAAGTACCCGGCGCAGCTGTCGGGTGGCCAGCAGCAGCGCGTCGCGATCGCGCGTGCGCTGGCGATGCGGCCCAAGGTCATGCTGTTCGACGAGCCGACCTCGGCGCTGGACCCGGAGATGGTCCAGGAGGTCCTCGACGTCATGACCGGCCTGGCCAAGGACGGCATGACGATGCTGGTCGTCACCCACGAGATGGGCTTCGCCCGCCGGGCAGCCGATCGGGTGATCTTCATGGCCGACGGCGAGATCGTCGAGGACACGACGCCGGAAGAGTTCTTCACCGCGCCGAAGAGCGAGCGCGCGAAGGACTTCCTCGGCAAGATCCTTACCCACTGAGAGAACGTTCCGCGACGCCGTTCGCGTCACGGGTGACGACACACAGGAGAGATTCACATGAGGATCCGCACCCTCGCGGTGGGACTGCTCGTCGGTGGCCTGACGATGACCACCATGACCGCCTGCGGCAAGGAAGGCACGCCGGCCACGCCGGGCTCGGGTGACCAGAGCGGCTCGAACGCCGCGGCCGCGCTGACCTACCCGGTCGCGACCGGCGTCGACCTGGCCGGTTCCCCGGTGTTCGCGAAGATGAAGTCGGCGGGCGCGCTGACCGTCGGCGCCAAGGACGACCAGCCCGGCCTGGGCCAGAAGGACCCGACGACCGGCAAGTTCGGCGGCTTCGACATCGAGATCGCGAAGCTCGTCTCGGCCGGCCTCGGCTTCGACCCGGAGAAGATCACCTTCCGCACGGTCGACTCCGGCGCCCGCGAGCAGACGATCGCGAACGGCGACGTGAACTACTACGTCGGCACCTACTCGATCACCGACAAGCGCAAGGCGCTGGTCTCCTTCGCCGGGCCGTACTTCATCGCCGGCCAGGACCTCCTGGTGCGCAAGGACGACACGTCGATCACCGGCAAGGACACCCTCAAGGGCAAGAAGGTCTGCTCGGTCACCGGTTCGACCCCGATCCAGAAGGTCCGCTCGGAGAACCTGACCGAGCCCGGCAACATCGTCGAGTTCCAGAAGTACTCGCAGTGCGTCGAGAAGCTGCTGTCGAAGGACGTCGACGCCGTCACGACCGACGACGCGATCCTCAAGGGCTACGCGGCCCAGGACCCGGACAACCTCAAGGTCGTCGGCCAGACCTTCTCCACGGAGAAGTACGGCATCGGCCTGAACAAGGACGACAAGGTCCTGCGCGACAAGGTCAACGAGATCCTGCAGAAGGCGCTGGACGACGGCACCTGGCAGAAGATCTACGACGCGACCCTCGGCAAGTCGGGCTCGCAGGCCAAGAAGCCGACCCTCGAAAAGTACTGACGTGACACGAGGCCGGTGGATCGGGTTCTCCCGATCCACCGGCCTTCCCACATCCACCACCCACTCGACCACGGCCGCGGGGAAGGCTCCATGGACGTCCTCTTCAACAACCTGGACCTGTTCGGTCCGTTCTTCCTCCGCACGATCGAACTGTTCGTGCTCTCCGCCGTCGGCAGCCTGATCTGGGGCACCATCCTGGCGATGCTGCGGGTGAGCCCGGTCCCCGTCTTCCGCGCCGTCGGCACGGCGTACGTGACGATCGCCCGGAACACGCCGCTCACGCTGGTGTTCGCGTTCTTCGTGTTCGCCTACCCGCTGCTCGACATCGTCAAGGTCGACTACTTCCCGGCCGCCGTGATCGCGCTGACCGTGTACACCTCGGCGTTCATCTGCGAGGTCGTGCGCTCGGGCATCAACACCGTGCCGGTCGGCCAGGCCGAGGCGGGCCGTGCGCTGGGGCTGACCTTCGCCCAGATCCTCGGGCAGGTCGTGCTGCCGCAGGCGCTGCGGTCGGTCGTCCCGCCGCTGATCAGCACCCTGATCGCGCTGCTGAAGAACACCACCATCGCCGCCGGTTTCTCCGTCGCCGAGGCCGGCGCGATCCGCTCGTACCTGTCCGAACGCGGTGAGAACCAGCTGGTCGGCCTGCTGTGGGTCGCGCTCGGCTTCATCATCCTGGTCGCCGTGCTGTCGTTCGTCCAACGCAGCCTGGAGAAGCGCTGGAGCGTGGCCCGATGAGCAACGTCCTCTTCGACGTCCCGGGGCCGAAGGCCCGGCTGCGCTACCGCGGCTACGCCGTCGTCGGCATCATCGTGGTCGTCGCCTTCGTCGGCTACATCGGGTGGCGCTTCTACGACAGCGGCCAGTTCACCGCCCGCAAGTGGGAGTGGCTGCAGTACGCGCAGGTCCAGCGCGACCTCGCCAATGCGGTGCTCCAGACCCTCCAGGCGTTCGCGGCCGCGGCCGTGCTCGCGCTCGTCTTCGGGGCCATCTTCGCGGCCGGGCGGCTGTCCGACCACGCGTGGATCCGCGGGATCGCCGGGTTCGTCGTGGAGTTCTTCCGCGCCATCCCGGCCCTGATCCTGATGTTCCTGTTCTACTTCGGCCTGCCGACGGTCGGCGTGCCGACGTCGCCGTTCCTCGGCGTGGTGCTCGGCCTGACGCTGTACAACGGCTCGGTGCTCGCGGAGGTCTTCCGCGCCGGCATCCAGTCGCTGCCGAAGGGCCAGAGCGAAGCCGCGTACGCCCTGGGCATGCGCAAGACGCAGGTCATGTTCCTGGTGCTGCTGCCGCAGGCGATCCGGGCGATGCTGCCGACGATCATCAGCCAGCTGGTCGTGCTGCTCAAGGACACCGCGCTCGGCTTCATCATCACGTTCCAGGAGCTGCTGTACTACGCGCGCTACATCGGTTCGCAGGGCACGTTCGGGCGGCCGATCGTCCCGTCGACGATCGTGGCGACCGGCATCTACGTCGTGATGTGCCTGCTGCTGACGGCGCTGGCGACGTACCTGGAGCGGCGCAACCGGCGCAACAAGAAGGTCGTGGGCGCACCCCCGACAGCGGCGCAGGAAGCCGTCGCCGCCTCCGCCTGAGTCACCCGTCCGAGGCCCCCGGGATCCGTCCCGGGGGCCTTGTCCTGTCCCGGGCTCTCCCCTAGCGTCGGGCCCATGGGTGTCGCACTGGTGACCGGGAGTTCACGAGGGCTGGGCCGGACCATCGCCCGGCGGCTGGCCCGCGACGGGTTCGCGGTGGCGGTGAACGGCCGGCACGACGACCCCGACCTCAAGACCGCCGCGGAGGGGATCCTCGCCGAGGGTGCCAAGGCCGCCGCCTTCGCCGCCGACGTGACCGACCGGCACCAGGTCGGCGAGCTGGTCGACGCGGTGACGGCGTTGCTGGGCCCGGTCACCGTGCTGGTGCTCAACGCGACCGGCCCGCAGCCGGACGTCTTCCTGTCCGAAGTGGACTGGCCGGAGCACCTGCGGCACCTGGACTTCTTCGTGCGTTCGCCGGTGCTGCTGGGCCACGCGGTGCTCCCGGGCATGCGCGCCCGCGGCTACGGCCGGATCATCCACATCGACTCGGAGGTCGCCGATCGCCCGCCACCCGGCCGCTCGGCGTACGCGACGGCCAAGGCGGCCCAGATCGGCCTGGCCCGGTCGTGGGCCCGCGAACTGGCCCCGGACGGCATCACGGTCAACTCGGTGGCCCCGGGTTTCGTCCCGGTGGAGCGCCACGCGGAGGTCCCGGAGGCCGAGCGCGAGGCCTACCTCGCGGGAGTACCGGTGGGCCGGCTGGGCACGCCCGAAGACGTGGCCGCGGCGGTCAGCTTCTTCGCCGCGAAGGACACGGGCTTCATCACCGGCCAGCGCCTGCTGGTCGACGGCGGTCGCGCGCTCGGCTAACCCTCGGCCGCCACCGTCCGCCGGGCCGGGCCCAGGTGCAGCACCCCCAGCACGCCGAGGACGAGCACCAGGGCCAGCGCGAGCGCCGTCCACATCGCGACGTGCAGCTGGAGCAGTCCGCCGGCGAAGGCGCCCACCAGCATCGCGCCCACGGCGGCCACCTTCCGCAGCGGGTGCGCCCCGTCGCCGCCGGCCGCCTTCGAGTCCGCCGCGAAGCCCGTCAGCGTCATCGTCAGGACCGTCGTCGTCAGGTCGGGCGCGCCGATCCGGCGGACCGCCGCGTTCTGCAGGCCCATCGCCGTGCCCAGCACGACGATCAGCAGCTCGCTGCCTGCCCGCGTGCCGCTGCCGAGGGTCGCGGACAACACGACCGCCGTCGCGACCAGCGCCGCCTGGACCGCGGTCACCTGGCGGAGGGCGGCGTAGTCGTCCTCCCGGCGGCCCAGCCGTCCGCCGGCGAGCGCGCCCGCCAGGAACGCCAGCACGGCCGTCAGCGACGCGAGCACCGACAGCGTCGCCTCCCCCGCCGCCGCGAACCCGAAGAAGACGACGTTCCCGGTCATGTTGGCCACGAACACCCGGCCCAGCCCGAGGAAGCTGACGGCGTCGACGACCCCGGTGACGACGGTCAGCGTCAGCAGCAGCGCGGCCAGGTCCCGCGGTTTCGGTTCAGCCATGCACGCAGTCAACCACCGCGCGGGTCAGCGCGCGGTGCCCGAGCGCGTCGGTGCTGTCGACGAACTGGTCGATCGCCCCGACCGGGTTCGCCGACGGCGTCCCGGCCAGCAGCGGCGTCACGAACCGGCCGGCGTCGATGACCTGGAACGGCCGGTCGAAGAACGGCCTGGTCCGCGGATTCACCCGGTCGGTGAGGCCGAGCGCGTTGTGCAGCTCGGCGACGTTCTCGTAGGCCGCGACGAGGTGCCGTTCGCGCTCCCGCCAGGTCGTCGCCGCGAGGGCGCCGGTGAGGTGCGGCGCCAGCGTCACGGCCGCGGGCAGCCGCGCGAACGCGCTGCCGAACCACTTGCCGTAGGGCGGATACCGGCGAGCCATGAGCAGGCACAGCCGCATGAGGTCCCGCACGAGCCGCGCCGCGACGACGGCCGACCCCAGCTCGTCGCCGACCTCCCCGCACCGGCCGACGAACGCCTCCTCCTGGCCGATCCGCTGCCACTGGCAGGCGAGGACGTACCGCCAGACGTCGTCCGGGTACCAGGCGACGCGCTGCCTGAGCGTCTCGAACCCGAGGTCGTCGTGGAAGACGGCGCCCCCGGTGAACTCGGCGAAGACCTGGGTCGGGGTGGCGAGCCAGTCGTGCGGTCGCGGGTGCAGCGGGTCGAAGCCGAGGAAGTCGCGCGCCCAGCCGTCGAGCGTCGCGACGACCAGTTTCACGGGATGCCCGAGGAAGGTGGCCGGCACGCGTGGTTCGCGGGGCTCCGGGAGGAACAGGAAGACGCGGGCGGTCCAGTCGTGGTCGGCGGAGCGTGCGGTGTCGAAACCGAGCACCTCGGAACCGGGTCCGACCAGCGCGGCACTGTGCGGGCCGTCGACCGCCGGCGCGACCGCTTCGGCGTAGAACCGGCGGCTCAGGTCGATTCCGGATAGGAACGTCATGAATGCGAGTGTGGCTTATCAACGTGCGAAGCGCGCTTCATTTTGCGAAGCTGCTTCGCAGCGCTTCGCGCCCGGAATCCGTTGTCGCACAGGCAGAACAGCGACATCCGTTCCGGTGAACCCCCGCGCGGCACGGGACATTTTGTCGGCACTTGCCTTTAGCGTGCGGGCATGACCGAAAAGAGCACGGTGCGCACCCGGGAGATGGGTGTCGAGTTGAAGACCCAGCGCGAGGCGAAACAGATGTCGCTGCGCGAGGTGGCCCGGCGCGCCCACTGGTCGGCGTCGAAGGTGTCCGGCTGGGAGAACGGCCGCCGTATCTCGCCGATCGACGCGGCGATCTACCTCGCGCACTGCGGGACCGAGGCCCCCGAACGCGACCGGCTGCTGCACCTGACCCGGCCACCGAGCGAGCTGTACTGGGTGCGGCCGTACTTCGACAAGCTCGTCGACCCGATGAAGTCCCTCATCATCCAGGAAAACCTGGCGACCACGGTGATCTCGAACAGCCCGACGGCCCTGCCCGGCATGCTCCAGACCGAAGACTACGTACGCACCGTCTACGAGATGTCCGGGCGGTACACCACCGACCGGCTCAAGCTGCTCGTCCAGGCGAGGATCGACCGGCAACAGCTGCTGCAGCGCCGAAACCCACCGCACTGCCTCTACTTCGTCTACGAGCACACCCTGAGGTCGATCCTGCGCGACCCGGCGCTGATGCACGAACAGCTGCAGTACCTGGTGCTGGCCACCAACCTTCCGCACTGCACGATCCGGGTCGTCCCCGCCTCCGCACCGCCGTACCACCTGGTCGGCAGCCGGTTCACGATCCTCGAGTTCGCCGAACACCCACCGGTGGCCTACGAGGAGACCTTCGCCGCCGGGCTGTTCATCGACGAGCGCGTGGCGGTCGAAGCCTTCTACGTCCTTCGCACGCGTCTGGAGCAGGCCGCCTTGTCCGAACGAGAGTCCCGGGAGTTCCTGGTGCGGCTGGCCGAGGAGTTCGATCTCATGGCGAAGTGAGCTCGCCGACGCGGTTCCCGTCGTGCCAGACGGCGCGGATCCTGCCCGGCAGGTCCGTCACGTCCAGGTCCGTGCCGTCGAGCAGCACGAGGTCCGCGCGCAGGCCCGGCTCGACGCGGCCGCGGTCGTCGTCGAGCCGGAGCAGGCGGGCCGCCTCCGCCGTGGCTGCCGTCAGGGCCGCCGCGTCGCCGAGGACCGCGGCCAGCAAGCGCAGCTCGGTCGTCAAGTCGACATGGGGACGCGGGGCGAGGTCGGACCCCGCGGCGATCCGGACGCCCGCCTCCACCGCGAGGCGCAGCGAACGCCGGTGCGTGCCGGCGAACTCGGTGTCGCTCATCGGCGACAGCGTCGGCACGTACCAGGCGTTCGCCAGGGCCGCGACGGCGTCGTCGTCGAGGAACGTGCCGTGCTCGACGCTGCGTGCCCCGGCGCGGGCCGCCGACACCACCGCGGCCGACGTGTGCGCGTGGGCCAGGACGTCACGGCCGCAGCGGGCGGCCTCGTCGACCACGGCGGCGAGCTCGTCGTCGGTCGGGCGGACGTCCACGCCCGCGCGGACCGCCCGCATCGACCCGCTCGCGCCGACCTTGATCCAGTCGGCGCCGGCGCGCACCATCCGGCGGACGGCCGCGCGAGCGGCATCCGGCCCGTCGAACAGCGGGTCCGGCAGCGACGGGTCGCCGTAGTTGTCGACGGCACCCGCGGCCGGGTCCCACGTGTCGCCGAGCCCGCCGGTCGGACCCAGCTGACGCAGGCTGACCAGCAGGTCCGGCCCGGTGATCCAGCCCTCGCGCAGCGCGTGCTTGAAGCCGGCGTCGGCGCCCCAGGCGTCCCGCACGGTCGTGATCCCGCGTGCCAGCAACCGGCGCAGCACCGGCACGGCTTCGAGGATGCGCGCGCTGCGCGGCAGGGACTCGGGCCGCCGGAACGCGACGTGCACGTGGCAGTCGATGAGCCCGGGGATCAGCACCCCACCCGAGCAGTCGACGGGCAAGCCGTCGAGGCCCAGCCCGACTTCGGCGATCCGCGGGCCGTCGAGCCGGACGTCCGCGCGGGTCGTCTCGCCGGTATCGGGGTCGAAGACGTGCGCCCCGGCGAGCACCGTCATGCAAGATCCTTGCGGTAGACGAGGAAATCGCACGGCGTGGCCAGCGACGGCGCGAGGTGCGGGTAGTCCTCGGCGAGGTCGGCGCGGTGCGTCACGCGGTAGCCGAGCCGGTCGTACCACTCGGCCAGGAACTTCTTCGCCGGATGCGTCCACTCGCGGGGCACGAGCAGCTCCAGCTGCATCTCGCGGCAGCCCACGTCCCGGCTCGCCCGCTCGGCGAACCGCACCAGCTCCCGCCCGATGCCGAGTCCGCGCCGCGCCGGGTCGGCCGCGAGCATGCCGAACTCACCGGTCGCCGCGTCGAGCCGCTGGACACGCACCGATCCGGCGACGTCCCCGTCCACGAAGGCGACGGCGATCTCCCCGGCCCGCACGAACCCGGCCACCTCGTCGGTCGACGTCCGGTCGGTACTCCCCAGCCACAGCCCCTTCTCGGACTCGGCGTAGACCTGGTTGACGAGAGCGGTGATCCGCGCGATCACCGCGGCGCCGGCGGACGGCGGCAGCAGCTCGATCTCCATGCCCCCACCCTGTCACGCCGGCGCGACGATCTCCGCCGCGAACCCCGCCAGGTCCGGCTCACGCCGTGCGCACGCCGACGCCAGCCGGGCGACGTCCGCCGCCCACTCACCGGTGGCCCGGTCGGCCGAGCCGATCCGCTCGAAGCCCCGGTCGAGCAGGCCGCGAGCGTCGTCGAACCGACCGCGCCCGACCAGCCGGTGCAGTGAATGACTCATTCCTGTCGTCCGGTGACAGGAATGAGTCATTCACGGCGTCAGCTGGCCAGGGCGCCGGCGGGACGGGACCACTCGTCATCGGCGGCCGGCGCGGGAACGTCGTCGGCCGCCTCGGTGCGGACGTCGAGGTCGAGCCGCCAGAACAGCGGCACGCCCTCGAAGCGCACGAAAACCAGCCGCTGCACCGGCGAATGCCGGAAGTCCGGCGAGAACCGCACGGAAGCGACGGGCTGCACCTCGGACAGCACCGGAAGCACGTCGAGACAAGCGGGGGAACGCGGCCGAAGGCACCCGCCACCCGACATCGATGTCGCTGTAGGCGGCCGCGGTCCCCCGCGCGAGCGACCCCCGTAACGACGCTCGCGAACCGCCGACCGCCGCCTCGAGGGCGGCGAGCACGCGGTTCGCGAGCGTCGAACGAGAAGCTGTCACTTGTCCCGGCGGAAGAGCTTGTTGCCCAGCCACACGATCGGGTCGTACTTGCGGTCCGCGACGCGCTCCTTCATCGGGATGAGCGCGTTGTCGGTGATGTGGATGCCTTCCGGGCAGACCTCGCTGCAGCACTTGGTGATGTTGCAGTAGCCGAGACCGTGCTCCTCCTGGGCGGCGTCACGCCGGTCCGCGACGTCGAGCGGGTGCATCTCCAGCTCGGCGATGCGCATCAGGTACCGCGGCCCGGCGAAGGACTCCTTGTTCTCCTCGTGGTCACGCACCACGTGGCAGGTGTTCTGGCACAGGAAGCACTCGATGCACTTGCGGAACTCCTGCGAGCGCTCGACGTCCACCTGCTGCATCCGGTACTCACCGGGCTTGAGGTCCGCGGGCGGGGTGAACGACGGGATCTCCCGGGCCTTCGTGTAGTTGAACGACACGTCGGTGACCAGGTCGCGGATCACCGGGAACGTCCGCATCGGCGTCACCGTGATCACCTCGTCCTCGGTGAACGTCGACATCCGCGTCATGCACAGCAGCCGCGGCTTGCCGTTGATCTCCGCCGAGCACGAGCCGCACTTGCCCGCCTTGCAGTTCCACCGCACGGCGAGGTCCGACGCCTGGGTGGCCTGCAGCCGGTGGATGATGTCGAGGACGACCTCGCCCTCGTTCACCTCCACCGTGAAGTCCTGCAGCTCGCCGCCGGTGTCGTCGCCGCGCCAGACGCGGAAGCTCGCCTTGTAGCTCATGCCTTGCTCCCGGGGTGCGCTTCGAGCTCGCCGTCGGTGTAGTACTTCCCGAGCTCGCCGAACTCGAACAGCTCCAGCAGGTCCTGCCGCAGCGGCACCTGCTCCTTCACCACCACGTCGATGTCGGGGACGACAGGATTGTCCCCCGCCGACGCCGAGCACACCAGCAGCTTGTGCCGCCACTCGGGGTCCATGCCCGGGAAGTCGTCCCGCGTGTGCCCGCCGCGGCTCTCGGTCCGCGTCAGCGCGGCCTTCGCGACGCACTCGCTGACCATCAGCATGTTGCGCAGGTCGATCGCGAGGTGCCAGCCGGGGTTGAACTGCCGGTGCCCTTCCACCGTGACGCGCAGGATCCGCTGCCGCAGCTCGGCGAGCTTCGTCAGCGCCTGCTCGATCTCCCCGGCCTTGCGGATGATGCCGACCAGGTCGTTCATCGACTGCTGCAGCTCGGTGTGCAGGGTGTACGGGTTCTCGGCCGCGGCACCCTCGGGCGGGTCGAACGGCGCGAGCGCCATCTTCGCCGCGGCGTCCACATCGGACTGCGCGACCGCGGGCCGGTCGGTCAGGGCCAGCACGTACTCGGCCGCGCCGAGGCCCGCGCGGCGCCCGAACACCAGCAGGTCCGACAGCGAGTTGCCGCCGAGCCGGTTGGACCCGTGCATGCCACCCGAGCACTCGCCGGCGGCGAACAGGCCGGGCACGCTCGCCGCGGCCGTGTCCGGGTCGACCTCGATGCCGCCCATGACGTAGTGGCAGGTCGGGCCGACCTCCATCGGCTCCGCCGTGATGTCGACGTCCGCCAGCTCCTTGAACTGGTGGTACATCGACGGCAGCCGCTTCTTGATCTCCTCGGCCGGCAGCCGGCTGGCGATGTCGAGGAAGACGCCGCCGTGCGGGGAGCCGCGCCCCTCCTTGACCTCGGAGTTGATCGCGCGGGCCACCTCGTCGCGGGGCAGCAGGTCCGGCGTGCGCCGGTTGTTGTCCGCGTCGGAGTACCAGCGGTCGGCTTCCTCTTCGCTTTCGGCGTACTGGCCCTTGAAGACGTCGGGCACGTACTCGAACATGAACCGCTTGCCGTCGGAGTTCTTGAGCACGCCGCCGTCCCCGCGCACGCCCTCGGTGACGAGGATGCCCTTGACGCTCGGCGGCCAGACCATCCCGGTCGGGTGGAACTGGACGAACTCCATGTTGATCAGGTTCGCGCCCGCCCGCATGGCCAGCGCGTGGCCGTCGCCGGTGTACTCCCACGAGTTCGACGTCACCTTGAACGACTTGCCGATGCCGCCGGTGGCGAGCACGACCGCGGGCGCCTCGAACAGGATGAACCGGCCGCTCTCGCGCCAGTAGCCGAAGGCACCGGCGATCTTCCCGTCGGTGGTGAGCAGCTCGGTGACCGTGCACTCGGCGAAGACCTTGATCTTCGCCTCGTAGTCCCCGGTCTCGGCGAAGTCCTCCTGCTGCAGCGAAACGATCTTCTGCTGCATCGTGCGGATGAGCTCGAGGCCGGTGCGGTCACCGACGTGCGCCAGCCGCGGGTAGGTGTGGCCGCCGAAGTTGCGCTGGCTGATCCGGCCGTCGGCGGTGCGGTCGAACAGCGCGCCGTAGGTCTCCAGCTCCCAGACGCGGTCGGGGGCCTCCTTGGCGTGCAGCTCGGCCATCCGCCAGTTGTTGAGGAACTTCCCGCCGCGCATGGTGTCGCGGAAGTGGACCTGCCAGTTGTCGTTCGAGTTCGCGTTGCCCATCGACGCCGCGCACCCGCCCTCGGCCATCACCGTGTGCGCCTTGCCGAACAGCGACTTGCACACGACGGCTACGCGGAAACCGCGCTCACGGGCTTCGATCACGGCGCGCAGACCAGCACCGCCGGCACCGATCACCACCACGTCGTAACTGTGGCGTTCGACCTCGGTCATGAAGAAATTCCACCTCGGAACTGGGGACGTCAGTTTTAGGGAGCACTGTCGGGGGGAGGCGCTAGTTCACGAATCTCAGGTCCGAAATCGCGCCGCTGGCCACGAGCATGACGTAGAAGTCGGTCAGCACCAGCGTGCCGAGCGTCGTCCAGGCCAGCGCCATGTGGCGGGTGTTGAGCTTCGTCACCTGCGTCCAGATCCAGTAGCGCACCGGATGCTTGGAGAAGTGCTTCAGCCTGCCACCGGTCACGTGCCGGCACGAGTGGCAGGAAAGCGTGTACGCCCACAGCAGGATCACGTTGCCGAGCAGGATGATGTTGCCCAGCCCGAACCCGAAGCCGCCGGTCTTCCCGTGGAACGCCGTGATCGCGTCGTAGGTGTTGACGAGCGAGACGATCAGCGCGACGTAGAAGAAGTAGCGGTGGACGTTCTGGATGATCAGCGGCAGCCGCGTCTCGCCGGTGTACTTCGCGTGCGGTTCCGCGACCGCGCAGGCGGGCGGGGAGAACCAGACGGCCCGGTAGTAGGCCTTGCGGTAGTAGTAGCAGGTCAGGCGGAACCCGAGCAGGAACGGCAGCACGACGAAGCCGAGCGGGATGAACCCGGGCAGGTCGCCGAACCAGTGGCCGAAGTGGCTCGAGCCCTCGACGCAGGACGTGGACAGGCAGGGCGAATAGAACGGCGTCAGGTAGTGGTAGTCGGGCACCCAGTACGCCGTGCGCACGAACGACCGGACCGTCGCGTAGATGATGAACGCGGACAGCCCGAGCACGGTCAGCAGTGGCTGGAGCCACCACCGGTCCGTGCGGAGGGTGCGCTCGGCGATCCGGGCCCGCTTGGGGGCCCGGACGCCGGTGCCGACGCCGTTGTCAGCGGGAGCGCTCACCGCTGGTCGCGCTTGTAGCCGCCGACGCCTTCGTCATCGGCGCCGTGCCACAGCGCCGGGTCGTAGGGCGTATCGGGAACTTGGACGCGCTCCGCGGCTTTCGCCTGGGCCGGCACCGCGAGCGGGGTGCCGTCGAGGTCCGCGGTGTCGATGTCGAGGCGCTCCACGTCGTTGGCGAGCCGGCGCACCGCCGAAGCGTCGCCGTAACGCGAGCGCAGTGCGCCGACGCACTGCCTGAGCTGGCCGATGGTTCGCCGCAGCTCGGCGATCTCGGAGGTGGACATCATTCCTCCCGGTGTGGTGGGGCCGGCGGAAGCCGGGCGGACGATCACTCGCCCTACGGCTTTACCGTGCGTCGTGCAGTGTGACAACTAGCACACTAACGGTTCTGGGGGTGATCGGGGTCACGCGGGTCGATCTTCTGAATCGATTTTGATTCGGCGTTTTCCCGAGGTACTGTGGCCAGTGTCACGACCCAGAGGCGCCAGCGCTGCCGTCCCGCGGACCACCCCACACCAGTGATCCGGAGCCGGACATGAGCCCCACCCCCACCACGAAGCTGCACCGAGTCGTCGCCGACGTCACCGAGCGCATCGCCGCGCGCAGCGCCGCGACCCGCGCGGCCCACCTCGACCGCGTGGCTGCCGCGCACGCCGAAGGCCCGGTCCGCCGCGGCCTCGCGTGCAGCAACCTCGCCCACGGCTTCGCCGCCATGGAAGGCGCCGACAAGCAGGCGCTGCGGGCCGCACGCGCCCCGGGCGTCGCGATCGTCTCGTCCTACAACGACATGCTCTCGGCGCACCAGCCGATGCAGGAGTACCCGGCCTGGCTGAAGAAGTCGGTGCGCTCCGCCGGTGGTGTCGCCCAGTTCGCCGGCGGCGTGCCCGCGATGTGCGACGGCATCACCCAGGGCCGCGCCGGCATGGAGCTGTCCCTGTTCAGCCGCGAGGTCATCGCGATGTCGACGGCGATCGCGCTGTCCCACGACATGTTCGACGCGGCCCTGCTGCTGGGCGTCTGCGACAAGATCGTGCCCGGCCTGCTGATCGGGGCCCTGTCGTTCGGGCACCTGCCGGCCGTGCTGGTCCCGGCCGGGCCGATGAACTCGGGCCTGCCGAACAAGGAGAAGGCGCGCGTCCGCCAGCTGTACGCCGAGGGTCTCGCGACCCGCGAAGACCTCCTGGACGCCGAAGCGGCGTCGTACCACTCGGCCGGCACCTGCACGTTCTACGGTACGGCCAACTCCAACCAGATGGTCGTCGAGGTGATGGGCCTGCACCTGCCGGGCGCCAGCTTCGTCCAGCCGGGTTCGGCGTTGCGCCGGGCACTGACCGAGGAGGCGGGCCGCCGGGTCGTCGCGATCTCGCGCGGCGAGGAGTACACGCCGGTCTCGCGGATCCTCGACGAAAAGGCGTTCGTCAACGGCGTCATCGCGCTGCTCGCCACCGGCGGGTCGACCAATCACACGATGCACCTGGTCGCCGTCGCCGCGGCCGCCGGCATCCAGCTGACCTGGGACGACTTCTCCGACCTCTCGGCCGTCGTGCCGCTGCTGGCGCGGGTGTACCCGAACGGCAGCGCCGACATCAACCACTTCCACGCCGCGGGCGGCATCCAGTTCCTGGTCGGCACGCTGCTCGACGCCGGGCTGCTGCACGAAGACGTGCACACCGTGGCCGGCTTCGGGCTGCACCGCTACCGGGCCGAGCCGATCCTGTCCGACGGCGAGCTGGTCTGGCGCGACGTGCCCACCCGCAGCCTCGACGAAGAGGTGCTGCGCCCGGCGTGGCGCCCGTTCGCCGCAGACGGCGGGCTGCGGATGGTCGAGGGCAACCTCGGGCGCGCGGTGGTCAAGGTGTCCGCGGTGGCGCCCGAGCACCGGGTCGTCCAGGCGCCGGCGCGGGTGTTCACCACCCAGGAGGCGTTCACGGCCGCGTTCGAGGCCGGCGAGCTGGACCGCGACGTCGTCGTGGTGATCCGGCAGCAGGGCCCGCAGGCCAACGGCATGCCGGAACTGCACGGCCTCACCCCGGCGCTGGGCGTCCTGATGGATCGCGGGCACGCCGTGGCGTTGCTCACCGACGGCCGGATGTCGGGCGCGTCGGGCAAGATCCCGGCCGCCATCCAGGTGACGCCGGAAGCCGCGGCGGGCGGCCCGATCGCCCGGATCGCCGACGGCGACGTCGTCCGGCTCGACGCGTCCGCGGGCAGCCTCGACGTTCTCGTCGGTGACGAAGAACTCGCCCGGCGTGAGCTTGTGGACGGACCGCCGTCCGAAGCATCCTGGACCGGCACCGGCCGAGAGCTGTTCGCCGCGTTGCGCCGTGCCGTCGGCCCCGCTGACCTGGGCGCATCCGTCTTCGGGCCGCTCACTCCGGAGCACTTCGGAATGCCCACGCACACTCTGGAAACCCAGGAGGTCGGTCAGTGACCACCGGTCAGGACCTGCTCGAGCTGTCCCCCGTGATGCCCGTCGTGGTGATCGACGACGCCGCCGACGCCGTGCCCACGGCCCGGGCCCTGCTCGCCGGCGGGATCGGGGTCATCGAGCTGACCCTGCGCACCCCGGCGGCGCTGTCGGCGATCGAGCGCGTCGCGGCCGAAGTGCCGGACATCGTCATCGGTGCCGGCACGGTCACCGCGCCGGACCAGGCGAAGCAGGCCGCCGACGCGGGCGCGAAGTTCCTCGTGACACCGGGCTGCACCGACGCCGTCGTCGACGCGTGCTTCGGGACCGGGCTGCCGTTCCTGCCGGGCGCGAGCACCGTGTCCGAGGCGATGCGACTGGCCGAACGGGGGCTGTCGGCGTTGAAGTTCTTCCCGGCGGAAGCGTCCGGCGGTGTCGCGTACCTGAAGTCGATCGCGGGCCCGTTGCCGTCCCTGAAGTTCTGCCCGACCGGCGGGATCACGGTGGCCTCGGCGCCTTCGTACCTGGCGCTGCCGAACGTCGGCTGTATCGGCGGCTCGTGGCTCACGCCGAAGTCCTCGATCGACGCCGGCGATTTCGCCGCGATCGAGAAGCTGGCCGCGGAAGCCGCGAAGCTGTAGCGGAGATCACCCCGCGGAATTCGGGACCCGAACGGCGGAATTGGCGTCCGGATTCCGGGAGCACCGTTCCCAAGCGCTGGAACGGTGCTCCTAACGGGTGTGGTGGCGATCATGCGTTCGCCCGTTTGTGCCAGTGATCGGGCCATTTGCCTGACGGTCGGTGATTCACCCCCTGTTATCGTTCCTCCTCGCTGTTTCGAGCGAGGAGAACCGGTGTCCCTGACCAGCGTGGTCGCCCCCAGTCCCGCCCCCGAGAACGTCGCCGCACTCATCGGCGAACGTCTTTCCCTGTCCGCCCTCCACCAGCTGGGCGGCACCCTCGGCGGCTATTCCTTCGTCAAGGTGGTGGTGGACCGCGAAAACTCGGTCATCCACTTCCTGAACGACGCGCGCCATTCCTTTCACGCGATCTATATCGGGGAAGAGATCCTCGGCGTCCCCGAAGAACGGGTGCGCGCCGAGATCGACTCCTACAACCAGGACTTCTACCACGCGCCGGACCGCCGGTTCCTGCTCGGCATCCTCGCCCGGCACCCGCAGATGCTTTCGCTGGAGACGGTCGAGGTCGACACCATGCCGGCCGAGCTGATCCGGGAGTTCCACGCCTTCGTCGCGCAGTACGTCGACCCGGCGCTGCCGCTGGTGTTCAAGCCGGCCAACCGGCTGCAGGAGCGGATCGTCCGGGAGATCCCGCCGAGCGAGCTGCCGCGCGTGTTCGCGCACGAGCTGTTCTCGACGGCACCCTTCGTCGCGCTGAACCCCGGCACGGCCACGGGCCGGCTGCGCGCGTTCCGCAGCGAGGCCGAGTACCGGGCCGCGACGCTGGACTGGTCGGACATCATCGTGATGGACCGCGTGCCCGACGACATCCCGCGGCTGTCGGGCATCGTCAACGCCCGGCACACGACGCCGTTGTCGCACACCAACGTCCTCGCCACCGGCTGGCAGATCCCGAACGCCGTCCAGCTCGGCGCCCTCGCCGACATCGAGCGTCGCGGGCTCGACGGCAAGTGGGTCGAGTACACGGTGGACGACCGGTCGCTGTCGCTGCGGGAGATTCCCGAGCCGGCCACCGCGACGCCGCCGAGCTGGTACGCCCAGCGCGTCACGCTGGAGGAGCCGGAGTCCGCGCACAGCCCGATCGTGAACCTCACGCGGCTGCGCGCGTCCGACCGCTACCGCTACGGCACCAAGGCGGCCAACCTCGGCGAGCTGCACCACGTGCTCGCGCACGGTTCGCAGCGCCTGCTCGGCTTCTACCAGGTGCCGCGGCCGCCGCGGGAGAACCTGCTGCCGTACCTGGCCCGGCTGCTGGACGTCCCCGCCGGATCCGACGTCACGGACCTGACCGCCGCGGCCCGCCGGCTGCTCGACGAGCGCGTCCGCGTGCCCCGCGGCATCGCGCTGCCGTTCTCGCTGCAGCGGCGGTTCCTGGAGTCGTCGCCGCGGATCCAGCAGGCCATCGGCAAGCTGAAGATGGCCCTGGAACTGGACGCGCGGGAGATCGAGCCGCTGTGCGTCGAGCTGCAGAGCCTGATCCGGTCGGCCCGGATGCCGGGCGCGCTGGCCGGGGAGATCGACTCTGCGCTGGTGTCGCAGCTGGCCGGCGTGCGGACGTTCGTCGTGCGCAGCTCGTCGAACGCCGAAGACCTGGCCGGGTTCTCGGCGGCCGGGATCTACGAGTCGCTCAACCACGTCACGACGGCCGAGCGGATCTTCGCCAGTGTCAAGGAAGTCTGGGCTTCGCTGGTGTCGGTGCGCAGCGTCCGGCTGCGGCGGCAGGCCGGGATCTCCCTCGACGAGTGCTACATGGGCGTCGTGATCCAGGAACAGGTCACGGCCGACTTCGGCGGCGTGCTGGTGACGACGAACCCGATGAACCGCGCGGACTTCCGCACGGTGTACGTCAACGTGTCACCTCGCGTGACCGACGTCGTCGAGGGTGCGGCCATGCCCATGCAGTACCTGTACTCGACGGTCGAGGGCGGTGGCCGCACGGTGTCGCTCGGCGATGCGACGTCGGACCTCGACGAGGCCGCCCACGCACAGCTGCAGCGGCTCGCGATCGCCGGGCGCCTGCTGCAGGGGCACTTCTCGCCCGACTACACGTTCGGCTCGCCGGTGGACATCGAGTGGCTCGCCGACGGCGACCACCTCCACCTCGTGCAGCTGCGTCCTTATTCTGTTTGAGTTTCCGGGAGACACGACCATGCTGGGCCTTCGCCTGCCCGCGAACCCCGCCGTCCGCCGCACCGTCCGGCTGACCTACGGGTTCCAGTTCTTCTTCGGCCTGCTGCTGTGGGTGCCGATCTTCTACCAGTACCAGAAACTCGTCGGCCTCTCCGACGGCGAGATCTTCGGCATCCAGAGCATCTACTACATCGTGTTCTGCCTGCTGGAGATCCCGACGGGGATGATCGCCGACCGGTTCGACTACCGCACCTCGCTGGCGGCCGGCGCCGGCGTGCTCGTGGCGGCGAACCTGGTGCCGGTGTTCCTGGGCTCGTACACGGGGTTCCTGGTGCACTTCGTGCTGATCGCCCTGGCGCGGTCGCTGGTGTCCGGCGCGCAGAGCGCGTACCTGTACGAGTACCTGCACGCTTCCGGCTCCGGCGAACACTACCTTCGTGTCGAAGGCGTCGGCCGTGCGTTCAGCCTGGTCGGCAAGATCGTGTACTGGCCGGTGATCGGCCTGCTGATGACGTGGAACCTGCCGTCCCCGTACTGGCTGACGGCGATCAACGCCGCGGTTGCACTCGCGTTCGCCCTGAAGCTTCCCGCGATCCCCGGCGGCCGCCGCGTGAAGGACAAGACGGCGTCGCTGCTCGCGGGCGTCGGCGGCGCGCTGTCGGCACTGCGCTCGTCGCGGTGGCTGATGCTGCTGATGGTGCAGGGCATCGCGATGTTCACGCTGGTCCGGATCTGCCAGGTGAACCTGTTCCAGCCGATCCTGGAGTCGAAGACACTGTCGGTGAACTGGTACGGCGCGGTACTGGCCGCGATGACGGTCTTCGAAGCCCTGGGCGCGGCCCGCCCGCACCGGCTCCGCCGCGCGATCGGCCCGGTGGGTTCGGTGTTCACGCTGACCATCGTGATGGCGTTGTGCCTCGGTTTGGTCGTGTTCGTGGGCTCCTTCCCGACGGTGCTCGTGTTGTGCGTCTTCGCGGTGGCGACGGGGATTTCGTTCCCGGTGCAGAAGCAGCTGCTGAACGACTCCATCCCGGACTCCCGTTACCGCGCGACGCTCCTGTCGATGGAGTCCATTGTGGACCGTGCGGTGTGCGCCCTGGTGGCGGTGGCCCTGGGCGCGTACCTGGCGGCCGGGCAGCTCAACGAGTTCCTGGTGCTGACGGCGGTGGTCACGTGCGTGGTGATGGGGCTGCTCGCGGTGCTGTTGCTGGCGGTCCGCAAGCACCGCTCGGACCGGCGGCCGGTCGCCCGGGAGACGGTGTCCGCGAGCTCCGCTTGACGACCGGGCCGGCGCTCCCGACGCTGCGAGCACCGGCACACCCGCCGCACCGGCACTCCTCGCGCCGCGGCGACCTGGGCCAGGCCGGGCGCCGTCAGTCGATGTAGGCGTCGTCGAGGAGGGTGGACTCCGCACCGTACTCGCGGAGTTCCTCCTTGATCACCGTGTAGGCCAGCCCCTGCGGGTATCCCTTGCGGGCCAGGAAGCCGAGCAGCCGCCGCAGCGCCGTCTGCTCGTCGACGTTGCCCAGGGAGCCGAGGCGCTTGCGGACCAGTTCCTTGGCCATCTGCTCCTCGGACTCGCGGTCGACCTCGCCCGCCGCCTGCGCCGCGACTTCGTCGTCGACGCCCTTGCGCCGCAGTTCGGCCAGCAACGCGGTGCGGGACAGCCCCTGGGTCTCGTGCCGGGACTTCACCCACAGCTCGGCGAACTCCGCGTCGTTCACCAACCCGGCCCGGTCGAGCTTGCCGAGCAGGTTTTCGCTGGTCTCCTCGTCGAAGCCCTTGCGGTGCAAGGCCTGCCGGAGCTCCTCCTGAGTACGCGCCCGCACGGCCAGGAGGTCGTAGCAGATCTCCTTGGCCTTCTTGAAGCGCTCCTCCGGGGGCAGCTCCGACGGCGGGATCTTCGGTGCCCTCGCCACCTCGGTCACTCCTCGTCGTTCATCCGCACCTCACCGTGGATCGCGCCACGGTGAGGACCCAACCCGGTCGATCAGAAGTCGACCGGCGCCGGCACGGCTTCGACGGCTTCGGCGTCGAGCTGCGCGCCGATGCCCAGCTTCTCCTTGATCCGCTTCTCGATCTCGTTGGCGATGTCCGGGTTGTCGCGCAGGAACTTCCGCGCGTTCTCCTTGCCCTGGCCGAGCTGGTCGCCTTCGTAGGTGTACCAGGCACCGGACTTGCGCAGGATCGCCTGGTCGACACCCATGTCGATGAGCGAACCCTCGCGGGAGACGCCGTGGCCGTACAGGATGTCGAACTCGGCCTGCTTGAAGGGCGGGGCCATCTTGTTCTTGACGACCTTGACGCGGGTGCGGTTGCCGACCGGCTCGCCGCCGTCCTTGAGCGTCTCGATGCGGCGCACGTCGAGCCGGACCGACGCGTAGAACTTCAGCGCCTTGCCACCGGTCGTGGTCTCCGGGGAGCCGAACATGACGCCGATCTTCTCGCGCAACTGGTTGATGAAGATCGCCGTGGTGCCGGAGTTGTTCATCGCACCGGTCATCTTGCGCAGCGCCTGACTCATCAGGCGGGCCTGGAGGCCGACGTGCGAGTCGCCCATCTCGCCCTCGATCTCGGCGCGCGGCACGAGCGCGGCCACGGAGTCGATGACCAGGATGTCGAGCGCGCCGGAGCGGATCAGCATGTCCGCGATCTCGAGCGCCTGCTCACCGGTGTCGGGCTGGGAGACGAGCAGCGCGTCGGTGTCGACGCCGAGCTTCTTGGCGTACTCCGGGTCCAGCGCGTGCTCCGCGTCGATGAACGCCGCGATGCCGCCGGCCTTCTGCGCGTTCGCCACCGCGTGCAGGGCGACCGTGGTCTTACCGGAGGACTCCGGGCCGTAGACCTCGACCACGCGGCCGCGGGGCAGCCCGCCGATGCCGAGCGCGACGTCGAGGGCGATCGCGCCGGTCGGGATCACGGAGACGGGCGCGCGGCCGTCCTGGCCGAGCCGCATGACCGAGCCCTTGCCGTACTGCTTGTCGATCTGCGCGAGCGCGAGCTCGAGCGCCTTGTCCTTGTCGGGTGCTGCAGGCATGGAAGTCCACCTCGCTGGTCGAAGCCCGTCTCGAGGGCTCTGTGTCGGTTCTTCAGCTGTCCGGTCCGACGCTAGCGGCGGGGACCGACAATTCCAGGCGCGGCGCCCAATCTGTGGATCGCTGGACCCGATGTGGACAACACCATAGACGAACACCTGTTCGAGGTCGGCACCGACACGCCCTTGCGCTAGGATTTTTCGCCCACCCGGGTCGGCCCCGCGAGAATCCGCGCAGGTCAGCGCCCTTCAGCGCCGTTCTCGGGGGACGTCGAAGGCGTCGCAGACCTCTCGCCAGATCTCCTTGGCCGGGATTCCCGCGGTCAGCGCCTGGTCCACGGTGCGGCCGCCGAGCCCGCTGAGCACGTGGTCCCTGGCCAGCACTTGGGCACGCCCGGAGCCGAACTCGTCGGCCATCAGCCGCCGGAAAACCGTGATCCGCATCGGACCCACTCTAACCCGGCGGCGCGAACGGTCCGTTCGCGCCCGGCGGCTACTCCCCGGGCTGGACGCTCGCCTCGAAGTAGTTCGCCAGCGTGTCCGGCGTGGTCGCTTCGGCCTGATCGCTCGAGTTCAGCTGGTAGATGAACCCGGCCAGGGGCCGGTCCGACACCGTGAACACGAGCACCGCCGCCGTCCTGCCCGCGGCCGACGAGTAGTGCCCCTTGAGCCCGTTGCCGCCCCAGTCCGCTTCGGTGCGGTCCCCGCCCGCCGACGTGAGCAGGCCGTCGGTGTACTGCTTGAGCGTGTCGGCGTTGTCGCTCTGGACGTAGGTCACCTGCGTGCCCGCGCGCCCCGGCGCCGAGCAGGTCGAGGCCACCCCGAGGCTCTTCGCCGGCGCGGCCGGGCCGTTGCCCATGCCCGGCTTGCAGTCGCCGGTGTCGGCGATCTTCCCGGCGAGCTGGCGCAGGCAGCCGGTGAGGCCCTTGTCGTCCGCCTGCCCGGGCGTCTTGCACTGGTCGGCGGTGTAGGTCGTCGCCGAGGACGACGACGTCAGGAAGTAGGTCAGCCCGGCCGCGAGCACCACCACGACGGCGGCCGCGATCCCGACGAGCAGCTTCTTCTTCCCGCCCGCCTTCGGCTCGGCCCGCTCCGGCGCGGGCGAGTACGCGGGGAAGTTCGACGGCACCGGCTGCGGGCCGCTGGGCGGGAAGTTCGCCGGCGCGTAGCCCTGGTACTGCGGCGGGGGCGGCGGCGCGTACTGCGGGCGGTGCGGGGCGCCCGCGGCCACCGCCCCTTCGACGTTCTGCGTGCGCGCGCCCAGCCCGTCCCTGGCGACGTGCTGGGCACCGAGCGCGACGGCGGTCTCCGGCTGGTCGAGGCTGCCCGGCACGACGCCGAGCTTCTCCGCGATCATCGTGCCGACCAGCGGCAGCCGGCTCGACCCGCCGACGAGGTAGATGCCGGCCAGCCGGTCCGGGGTCAGCCCGGACGACCGCAGCGTCCGCGACAGCAGCTCCACACTGCGCAGCATCGCCGGCCGGACCAGGCCTTCCAGCTCGCCGCGCGTGACGAGGACGTCCTTGAACGGCTCGGGCATCGGCACTTCGGTCTGCGGGTGCCGCGACAGCGCCTCCTTGGCCGCCTTGACGTCCTCCTGCAGCGCGCGCCGGGTGCGCCGGTCGGCGGTCGACTCGGGGCGCAGCAGCCGCTGCCAGCGCTGCGGGTCGGAGTGCGAGACCTCGCGCCCGACGTGCACCATCAGCGCCTGGTCGACGTCGAGGCCGCCGAGGTCGGGCAGGCCGTCCTCGGCGAGCACGGTGAACCCGTTCTGCGTGGCGCCGACGACGGCGACGTCGAACGTGCCCGCCCCGAGGTCGTAGACCGCGAGCGCCTGCCCGGGGGCCAGCGACTTGCCGGGGAACGACGCGAAGTGTGCCGCCGCCGCGACGGGTTCGGGCACCAGCAGGATGTTCTGGCCCATCCCGGCGAGCCGGGCGGCCGACATCAGGACGTTGCGGCGGGTCTGGCCCCACTGCGCGGGGTGGGTCAGCCGGACCTCGTCGGGCTGGTCGCCACCGAGCTGGCGGGAGGTCTCCTCGAGCACGCGGCGCAGGATGGCGGCCAGCGCGTCGGTCACCGGGACGACGTCGGTGCCGAGCAGCAGGGTCTGCTCGTCGATGCGGCGCTTGGGGTTCGGCTCGAAGCGCGTCGGGTCCAGGCGCGCGCGGCGCTCGGCGTCGCGGCCGACCATGATCGTGCCCTCTTCGGTGGCGAACACCGCCGACGGCATGTTGGCCGAGCCGTCCACCTCGACGACCCGGGGCGGCATGCCGTGCGCCGAAAGGACGGCGACGGTGTTGGACGTCCCGAGGTCCACCGACAGGATCCGCACTGCACTCCCCTTCACGAAAACAACGCCTTGACGGCGTTCGCCGTGATGCTGCCATGCGCGCGGTCACCGTGCGTGCGGACCCGCGAAAGTCACCGCTCCTTGACTTCGGCGGCGATCACGGTGCACGATAGTTGCGCAGTTCGGTCATCCGAGTTGCCCGAACCGCGCAAAGGAGCGTCCGATGCCGAAGCTGCTCGTCCTCGGGGACGACCTGACCGGCAGCAACGCGACCGGAGCGCTGTACGCCCGCTTCGGGCTGCGCGCGGTTTCCGTCAACGCGCCGCTGGAACCGGACGCGCCCTGCTTCCGAGCGGAGAGCGGGATCGACGCCCTCGTGGTGAACCTGGGTACCCGGCACACCTCGCCACAACACGCCGTGCAGGCGGTGCGGACCGCGATCGAGCTGGCCGGGCCCGTCGAGCTGACGGTGAAGCGCGTGGACACGACGCTGCGCGGCAACGTCGGCGCGGAGACCGAGGCCGTCCTGGCCTCGGCGCCGGGCGCCCGCGCCCTCGTCGTGCCCGCGTTCCCGGACGCCGGCCGGGTCACCCTCGGCGGCCTGCACCTCGTCGACGGCGTGCCACTGGCCGAAAGCCCCGCGGCGCGCGATCCGCTGGCCCCGGTCAGGTCGTCGCGGGTCCGCACGCTCCTGCGGCCCACCCGGCGGGAGGTCGCCGAACTGCCGCTGGACGTCGTCGAGGAGGGCGTGGACGCGGTCGTGGCGGCGTTGCGCGGGCCGGCCGGGATCGTCGTCTGCGACGCCACGACGAACCGGCACCTCACCACCGTCGCCAGGGCCGCGGCCCGGCTGGCGGCCGAAGGCACGCGGTGGATCTCGGTGGACTCCGGGCCGTTCGGCGTCCGGCTGGCGGCCGCGCTCGGGCTCGCGCCCGGCCACGGCACCGTCCCGCCGGTGCTCGCGGTGGTCGGCAGCATCACCGGGCAGACGCACGACCAGCTGCTGGAAACCGAGCTGGTGCTGGACGCGCGCTACGTCGACGTCGACCCGGAGCGACCCGATCCGCCGTCGATCGCCGCGGCGGCGGGCGAACTGCTCGACGCCGGGCACCGCGTCGTGGGTATCCGGACCCGGGCGCCCGCCCCGGGCACTCCGGTGGATCCGGAGGTTGCCGCGAAGATCCCCCCGGCGCTGGGGGAAGCCGCGCGGCTGGTCCTCGGCACACGCCGGATCGGCGGGCTGTATGCCACCGGCGGCGACATCGCCGTCGAAGTCACGAAGGCACTCGGGGCCGAAGGCTTCGAGATCGACACGGAAGTACTGCCCCTGGCGGTCGCCGGGCGGCTCTCCGGCGGCCCGCACACCGGGCTGCCCTTCGCCACCAAAGGCGGGCTGATCGGCGGGCGCGACGCCGCCGTCGCCTGCCTGGAACACCTGAACCACGTGCTGGCCACCGGAAGGAAGAACCCGTGAGCGACCTCCCCATCCTCGCCGTCACCCTCGGCGACCCCGTGGGCATCGGCCCGGAGATCACCCTCAAGACACTCGCCGAGCCCGAGTCCCTGCAGCTGGCGCGCGGGGTCGCGGTCGGCGACGCGATCGTGCTGGAACGCCTGGTCCGCCACCTGGGCCTGAACCTGGAGATCAACCCGATCGCCACGGTCGCCGACGCGCGCTTCACCACCGGCGTGATCGACATCCTCAACCTCGGCGTCGTCCGGGAAGACCTGCCGTGGGGCGAGGTGAACGCGACCGCGGGCGCCGCCGCCGTGGGCGCGATCGAGGTGGCCACCCGGCTCGCGCTGGCCGGCGAGGTCGACGCGGTCGTCACCGCGCCGATCAACAAGGAGGCGATCTGGGCGGCCGGCTCGCAGCACCTCGGGCACACCGAGATGCTCGGTGAGCTGACCGGCTCGACCCGGTTCAACACCATGTTCTGGGTGTCGGGGCTGAAGATCTTCTTCGCCACCCGGCACCTTTCGCTGCGCGAGGCGATCGACCGGATCACCCGGGAGAACATCGAGCACGCGATCCGCGAGGCGTACACCGCACTCGAAGTGTTCGGCACCGAGAAACCGAGACTCGCCGTGGCCGCACTGAACCCACACGGCGGGGAGAACGGCAAGTTCGGCGACGAGGAGATCGTCGCGATCGCCCCGGCGGTCGCCGCCGCGCAGGCCGCCGGGCTCGACGTGGTCGGCCCGATCCCCGCGGACTCCGTGTTCCACCAAGGGATCCAGGGCCGGTTCGACGGCGTGCTCTCGCTCTACCACGACCAAGGGCACATCGCGTCGAAGACGTACGACTTCGACGGCACGGTGTCGGTGACGGTCGGGCTGCCGATCCTGCGCACGTCGGTCGACCACGGCACGGCGTTCGACATCGCCGGCACCGGCCGGGCGTCGCACGGCACGATGGTCGCGGCGTTCAAGGCGGCGGCGACCCTGGCGCCGTATGCGCGGAAACTGCCCGCCATCTACCCGCCGAGCCGATGACGGCGGCGGCGGCGACGGCGGGGGTGCCCCGCAAGCGCTGGGCGTACGTGATCCCGGTCGCGGTGGTCATGTACATGCTGGCCTACCTCGACCGCACGAACGTCGCGGTGATCCTGCCCTACATCGGCGACGACTTCCCGCTGTCGGCCAGCGCCAAGGGCCTGGCGAGCGGCATCTTCTTCGTCGGCTACCTCGTGCTGCAGATCCCGGCGGCGGTGCTGGCGGCGAAGTGGAGCGCCCGCAAGACGGTGCTGCTGCTGATGATCGCGTGGTCCTTCGCCGCGGTGCTGTGCGGCCTGGTGCAGAACGAGACCCAGCTGCACCTGGCCCGGCTGCTGCTCGGGCTGTTCGAGGGTGGCGTGTGGCCGGCGGTGCTGATCCTGCTGGCGTCGTGGTTCCCGCAGGCCGAACGCGCCCGGGCGAACGCGTTGTGGATAACGTGCCTGCCGATCTCGGCGATCGTCATGTCCCCGCTGTCCGGGCTGATGCTCGACCACATGTCCTGGCGCTGGGTGTTCGTGATCCAGGGCCTGCCGCCGCTGCTCTGGGCCGTCGTCTGGTGGTTCGCGGTGGCGGACCGGCCGGCGAAGGCCCGCTGGATCTCCGCCGAGGAGCGCGAGTACCTCGAAACCACCCTGAAGGCGGAGGAAGACGCCAAGCCGGCGTTCGCGAAGCAGGGCTACCGGCAGGCGCTGACGAACCGGCAGGTGCTGCTGCTGATCGGCATCTACTTCTTCTGGATCACCGGGTTCTACGGCTTTTCACTCTGGCTGCCGTCGGTGGTGAAGACGATGACCGGGGGGTCGGCCACCGCGGTCGGGTTCCTGTCGGCCGTGCCGTACGTCCTCGCGCTGGCCGGGATGGTCGCGTGCGCGCACTGGTCGGACAAGACCGGCAACCGGCGGCTCGCGGTCACGGTACCGCTGGTCGTCGCCATCGCCGGGCTGCTGCTCGGCAACCTCGTGCACTGGCCGGCGGCGGTGCAGCTGGTGCTGCTCTGCGTCGTCGCGACCGGCGTCTACATGCCGTACGGGCCGTTCTGGGCCATCCCCAGCCGGATCCTCGGCATCGAGGTCGTCGCCGTGGCGATGGGCCTGATCAACGCACTGGGCAACCTCGGCGGGTTCGCCGGGCCCTACCTGGTCGGCTGGCTCACCGACGTCACCGGCAGCGCGACCACCGGGTTCGTCGTCCTGGCCGCGTTCCTCGCCGTGGCCGCCGGGCTGGCGTTCTTCGGGCTGAAACCGTCTCTCGTGGAAGACTCGGCGCATGTCCCAGCCGCGACCCGGAACCCGTGACCGGCGCGCGATGCTCCTGGAAGCCGTCCGCGACGGCTCCGGCGGCATCGCGGAACTGGCCGAGGAATTCGGCGTCTCCGAGTCGACGATCCGCCGCGACCTCGCTTCCCTCGCCGGGGCCGGGCACGTGGTCCGCACCTACGGCGGCGCGCTCGACACCGAACGCAGTCCGCTCGAGAAGGACCGCGAGCACGCGGCGGCGAAGGACGCCATCGCCCGGGAAGCCGCCGCACTGGTGCGCGACGGCGAGGTCGTGCTGCTCGACGCCGGCACGACCACGGGCAGGCTCGCCCGCCACCTCGCCCACCGCGACGGGCTGACCGTGGTCACGAACGGCGTCAACGCCATCCGCGAGCTCGCCGGCTTCGCCGGGATCGACCTGATCGTCCTCGGCGGCCGGGTGCGGCACCCCAACGAAGCGATCCTCGGCGAGAGCGTGCTGGCCCAGCTGCGGCACATCTCACCCGATCGGGTGTTCCTGGGCGCGGACGGCCTAGTCGCCGAACGAGGCCTGTGCTGTCCCTCACTCGAGCAGTCGGTCGTCAAGCACGCGATGCTGCACGCGGGCGGCGAGGCGTACGTGCTGGCCGACCACTCCAAGCTGGGCCAGGCGCCGTTCTCGTACTGGGCGCCACTCGACCGCGACTACCGCCTGATCACCGACGAGCCGAAGGTCGACGTCACGTATCCGCAGTTCGCCCAGAGCGTGATCCTGGCCGGGACGCCGGAAACTGTCGGTGGTGCCGCGCATGATGGACGACGTGGCAGCTGACGTGCTCGACCTCTTCTCCCCCGCGACCCGGGACTGGTTCGCGGGGGCCTTCGCCGCGCCCACCGCGGCGCAGGAGGGAGCCTGGCGGGCGGCGCACGCGGGCGAGCACGCCCTCGTCGTCGCGCCGACCGGGTCCGGCAAGACGCTGTCCGCATTCCTCTGGGCGCTGGACCGGCTTTCGGTGGAGCCACCGCCGGCCGAGGCCACGAAACGCTGCCGGATCCTCTACGTCTCCCCGCTGAAGGCGCTCGCCGTCGACGTCCAGCGGAACCTGCGCGCACCACTGGCCGGCATCTCGCAGGCCTCGCGGCGGCTCGGGCTGCCGGTGCCCGGGATCGAGGTCGGCATGCGCACCGGCGACACCACCGCGGCCGAGCGCCGCTCGTTCGGCAAGACCCCGCCGGACGTGCTGGTGACCACGCCGGAGTCGCTGTTCCTGATCCTCACGTCGTCGGCGCGGGAGTCGCTGCGCGGCGTCGAGACCGTGATCGTCGACGAGGTGCACGCGGTCGCCGGCGGCAAGCGCGGCGCGCACCTCGCGCTGTCGCTGGAGCGGCTGGACTCGCTGCTGCCGAAGCCCGCGCAGCGGATCGGCCTGTCGGCGACGGTCCGCCCGGTCGACGAGGTGAGCGCGTTCCTGGCCGGCGGCCGTCCGGTGCGGGTGGTCCAGCCGAAGCTGGCGAAGACCATCGAGGTGCGGGTCGAGGTGCCGGTGGAGGACATGAGCAACCTCGACGCTCCGCGCAGCGGGCCGGCACCGAGCCCGCTCGACGAACTGGAGTCGCTGACCGAGGCGTTCCCGCCCGGTGACATCGCGCCGGGTGGCCTGGGCACGCTGGAGGAGATCGCCGGCAACCCGGTGCAGCGGCCGTCGATCTGGCCGGCGGTCGAGGAGCGGGTGCTGAGCCTGATCCGCGAGCACCGCTCGACCATCGTGTTCGCCAACTCGCGCCGGCTCACCGAGCGGATGACCGCCAGGCTGAACGAGCTGGCCGCCGAGCAGACCGAGCTCACGCCCGCCGACACGTTCCCGGCCGAGGCCGTCGGGCAGTCCGGGGTGAGCACCGGCGCGCCGCCGGTGATCGCCCGGGCGCACCACGGGTCGATGTCACGGGAGCAGCGCACGCACGTCGAGGAGGACCTCAAGTCCGGGCAGCTGCCGTGCGTGGTGGCGACGTCGTCGCTGGAGCTGGGCATCGACATGGGCGCGGTCGACCTGGTGGTGCAGATCGAGGCGCCGCCGACGGTGGCGTCCGGGCTGCAGCGCGTCGGCCGGGCCGGGCACCAGGTCGGCGCGGTGTCGTCCGGCGTGATGTTCCCCAAGTTCCGCGGTGACCTCGTCTCCTGCGCGGTGGTCGCCGAACGGATGGCGAGCGGCGCGATCGAAGCGGTCCGCTACCCGCGCAACCCCCTGGACGTCCTGGCGCAGCACGTGGTCGCGATGGTGGCGCTGGAGCCGTGGACGGTGCCGGACCTCGCGACGCTGGTGCGGCGGGCGGCGCCGTTCGCGTCCCTGCCGGACGACGCGCTGCACGCGGTGCTCGACATGCTCGCGGGCCGGTACCCGAGCGAGGAGTTCGGCGAGCTGCGGGCCCGGATCACCTGGGACCGCATCAGCGGTGAGCTGCGCGGGCGGCCCGGCTCGCAGCGGCTGGCCGTCACGTCCGGCGGCACCATCCCCGACCGCGGCCTGTTCACCGTGATGACGCCGGGCGGGGACGACAAGCCCGGTTCCCGCGTCGGCGAGTTCGACGAGGAGATGGTCTACGAGTCGCGCGTCGGCGACACCATCCTGCTCGGCACTTCGTCGTGGCGGATCACCGACATCACGCACGACCGGGTCATCGTGGTGCCCGCGCCCGGCGAACCGGCGCGGATGCCGTTCTGGAAGGGCGACGCGCCGGGCCGTCCGCTGGAACTCGGCCGGGCGCTGGGGAAGTTCGTCCGTGAACTGTCCACATCGGACGACGAGAAGGCGCGGGCACGAGCCTCGGCGGCGGGGCTGGACGAGCGGGCGTGCGACAACCTGCTGGCCTACCTGAACGAACAGAAGTCCGCCACCCGGCACGTGCCGAACGACCGGACGATCCTGCTGGAGCGCTACCGCGACGAGCTGGGCGACTGGCGGATCATCGTGCACTCGCCGTTCGGCGCGCAGGTGAACGCGCCGTGGGCGCTGGCCATCGCCGCGCGGCTGCGCGAAAACCGCGGGGTCGACGCGCAGGTCGCGCACTCCGACGACGGCATCGTGCTGCGCCTGCCGGACGCGCTCGACGCCGAGGGCGCCGACGTCACGATCGGCGCGGACGACATCCTGCTCGATCCCGAGGAGGTCGAGCAGCTGATCGTCGCGGAGGTCGGCGGCTCGGCCGTGTTCGCGGCACGGTTCCGGGAATGCGCGGCACGGTCGCTGCTGTTGCCGCGGCGGGACCCGCGGCGCCGCACCCCCCTGTGGCAGCAACGACAGCGCGCGTCGCAGCTGCTGTCGGTCGCGTCGAAGTACGAGCGGTTCCCCGTCGTGCTGGAGGCGATGCGGGAGGTCCTGCAGGACGTCTACGACGTGTCCGGGCTGCGCGAACTGATGGCCGACGTCCGGGCCCGCAAGGTCCGGCTGGTGGAGGTCGAGACCCCGGCGGCGTCGCCGTTCGCGCGCAGCCTGCTCTTCGGCTACGTCGGGATGTTCCTGTACGAGACCGACGCGCCACTGGCCGAGCGGCGGGCGGCGGCGCTGTCGCTGGACTCGGCACTGCTGGCCGAGCTCCTGGGCACCGAGGCGATCCGCGAACTGCTCGACCCGGAAGCCGTGCGCGAGGTCGAACGCTCGCTGCAGCGGCTCGAACCCGACCGGCACGCGCGCTCGGCCGAGGACGCCGCCGACCTGTTGCGGTTCCTCGGCGACCTGACGGTCGCGGAGGCGGCCGAGCGCGGGATCCGGGCGGAGTGGCTCACCGAACTGGAGGCGGCGCGGCGGGCGATCCGGGTGCGGATCGGCGGCACGGAACGGTTCCTGGCGATCGAGGACGCCGGCCGGGTCCGGGACGCGCTGGGCACCGCGCTGCCGGTGGGCGTGCCCGAAGCGTTCACCGAACCGGTCGCGGACCCGCTCGGCGACCTGCTGTCGCGCTACGCCCGCAGCCGCGGGCCGTTCGCCGCGGCGACCGCGGCGGCCCGGTTCGGGCTGGGCACGGCGGTCGTCACCGGCGTCCTCGACCGGATGACCGGGGAAGGCCGCCTGGTGCGCGGCGAGCTGAGCCCCGTCGGGCATCCGGACACCCACGGCGTAGGCGTCGAGTACTGCGATTCCGCGGTGCTGCGGCGGCTGCGGCGGGCGTCGCTGGCGAAGCTGCGGGCCGAGGTGGAGCCGGTCGAACCGGCGGCGCTGGGCCGGTTCCTGCCGTCGTGGCACGGGTTCGGCGGCCGCGTCCGGGCGGCACCGACGGCGGACGACGTCCTGTCGGTGGTCGAGCAGCTCGCCGGGGCACCGTTGCCGGCGAGCGCGGTGGAGTCGCTGATCCTGCCCGGCAGGCTGCCGGGCTACTCCCCCGCGTTGCTGGACGAGCTGACGACCGCGGGCGAGGTCACGTGGGCGGGCTGCGGCGCACTGTCCGGCGGGGACGGCTGGATCGCCCTCGCTCCCACGGACGTCGCCGACCTGCTGCTGCCCGAGGTCGTCGAAGACATCCCGACCGGTCCGCTGCACGACGCGATCGTGTCCACTTTGGAGGGTGGCGCGCTGTTCTTCCGCCAGCTGGTGGACCGTGCGACCGTGCTGGTGGACAAGGCACCGAACGACGCCGAAGTCGTCTCCGCGCTGTGGGACCTGGTGTGGGCCGGGCTGGTCACGGGCGACACGCTGGGACCGTTGCGGGCCCAGGTGGCCGGGCACGGTGCGCACAAACCGCGGCGCCAAGCACCCCGCGGCCGGTACGCGCGGTTGCGGGCCGGGCGGCCGCAGATGCCGTCGCGGTCGGGGCCACCGACGGTCGCCGGCCGCTGGGCGCTGACGCCGGCCCGCGAAACCGACGCGACCCGGCGCGCCCACGCGCGGACGGAAGCGTTCCTGGAACGCCACGGCGTCCTGACCCGCGGCGCGCTCGACACTGAGCGCGTCACCGGCGGGTTCTCGGGGATCTACAAGGTGCTCCGCGGCATGGAGGACACCGGCCAGGTGATCCGCGGCTACGTCGTCGAAGGACTGGGCGCGGCCCAGTTCGCGGCGAAGGGCGCGGTGGACCGGCTGCGCGCGCTGTCGGGCCCGGGCCGCCCGGCGCCCGGTCGCGCGGTGGTGCTGGCGGCGGCGGACCCGGCCCAGCCGTACGGCGCGGCGCTCCCCTGGCCGGCCGCGACGGGCGACACGAAGCACCGTCCGGCCCGCAAGGCCGGTGCCCTGGCGGTGCTGGTGGACGGAGTTCCGGCGCTGTACGTCGAGCGAGGAGGCCGGTCCCTGCTGAGCTTCACCGAGGATCGGCAGCACCTGTCGGACGCGGCGCAGGCGCTGTCGGCGGCGGTCCGGGAGGGCTGGCTGGGTCAGCTGGCGGTCCAGCGCGCGGACGGGGAGCAGGCCCTGACGTCAGAGCTGGCCGAGGTCCTTCGGGAGGCGGGTTTCCGGGCCACACCCTCAGGACTGCGCCTCCGGGCCTAAGCTGCCAGTCCGACACCGCACGAAGGATGTTCTGCTCATGGCCATGCGCGAACTGCGCTATTTCGGGGACCCGATCCTCAAGTCCGTCTGCGACCCGGTCACCGTGTTCGACGAGAAGCTCGAGACGCTCGTGCGGGACCTGGTCGACTCGGTGAAGCCGGCGGGGCGCGCCGGGCTGGCCGCGCCGCAGATCGGGGTCGGGCTGCGCATCTTCAGCTACGACGTCGCCGGGCTCACCGGGTACGTGGTCAACCCGGAGATCGTCGAGCTGTCCGAGGAGACGCACGAGATCGACGAGGGCTGCCTGTCGGTGCCGGAGCTGTGGTTTCCCACGAAGCGGGCGAAGCACGCGAAGGTCCGAGGCGTCGACATCCGCAACGAGCCGATCGAGGTCGAAGGCGAGGACGTGCTGGCCCAGTGCCTCCAGCACGAAACCGACCACCTCGACGGCGTGCTGTACCTGGACCGCCTCACCCCCGAGCGCAAGAAGACGGCCCTGCGCGCAGCGCGCGACAAGGACTGGTTCTGGAAGCGCTGACCAGCCGAGGCGGGCAGTAAGGGCTGAGCCCGGCTCGGGCGAAGTACCCGCGGCAGTCGTTGCCGCGGGCGGCCGACGGCAAGCCGCCGGCATCGCGGGCGCAGGCAGCATCAGCCGCCCCGAGCATCACCCGGCGATCGGGCTCGGGCGGGCAGCAACCGGCCGCCGACAGCGCAACCACCTCAGGCGTCACTGCACCCAGCCACCGACAGCGCAACTACTTCGGGCCGTCACCGCACCCGGCCACCGACAACGCGACCACCTCGGCCGTCACCGCACCCGGCCACCGACAACGCGATCACCTCGGCCGTCACCGCACCCGGCCACCGTCCCGGGCCGTCGTCGCTCAGGCCGGCAGGAACATCCGCAGCTGAGTGCCGTCCTCGGTGGGGCGTTCCGTGCGCAGACCCGCTCGGGCTGCTGTGCGGGCCAGCACCTCGTCGCCGGGAAGGCAATCCGCTCGCAGCTCCGTGATGCCCCCGGCCTCCGCGAGCACCGCCACCCTGGCCAGCAGGGCCGTGCCGATGCCCTGGCGCTGCCAGTCGTCCTCCACCAGCAGGGAGATCTCGGCACCGCCCGCCGCGGACGGGATCAGCTGGGCCAGGCCGATCACCTCGCGGCCGAAGACCGCGAGCACGCTCGTGCCGCGGGGTGGCACCAGCAGCCGGTGCAGCCAGCGGCGCGGAACCGTCCGGACTCCCGTGTGGTAGCGCCGGAAGAGCGTCGTGGTCGAGCAGCGGCGGTGCAGTCCGGACACCGCTTCGGCGTCGGCGGGGATGCCCTTGCGCAGGACGATCGCCGCGCCGTCCGGGCGGTTCAGCACCACCGGGCCCGCGACGTTCCGGGCGGCCGCGGCCAGCAGCGTCACCAGCGCTTCGGCGCGGGTGAGTTCCAGCTGCACGAACGGTGCCCACTGGCGCCGCGCCACCAGCGCCTCCCCGCCGTCCAGCCCGAACACCGCCCGGTGGCCGCTCTCGGTGCGGGCGGGGTTCGCCTCGGCCGCCGGGACACGCGTGACCACGTCCGCGGCCAGCACGTCCTTCAGCACCTCGGCGAGACGCGCCGGGTCGTCGATCGCCCGGCGCGCGGCGAGCATCGTCGAGGACGACGGGTCGACCAGCTCGTGGACGTCGGCGTCGATGATCGCCGTGCACTCGCAGCCCTCGGCGCGGATCGCGTCGGCCAGGTGCCGCCGGGGCAGGCCGGTCGCCGGGCGCAGGACGATTTCGTCGAGCACACCGCCGGGCACGGGCAGCACGCTCAGGCCGAGGATGTTGCACTCGAGGTCGGCGAGCCGGATCGCGATGCGGGCCAGGGTGCCGGGGTGGTCGTGCATCCGGATCCGCACCCGCCACGCCGACGGCGCGTCCGTCACCTCGACGGCGCCCGCCGGGCCGAGCTGGGGCAACGCTCTGGAGGTCTCCATGCCCCCACGGTCCCCCGCGCTTGTTGCCGTCCCAGTACGCGGGTGTTTCGCGCAGATCAGCGTTCCCGCGGCTCGGCAACCCGGCCGAAACGCGCGTGCCGACCGAGCTCGGCGCCCCACCTGCAGGTCAGCGCGGGGTCAGCACGCAGAACTCGTTGCCCTCCGGGTCCATCAGCACCCGCCACGGCAGGTCCGGCCCGCCGAGGTCCGCGGGCGCCGCACCCGCCGCCACGACCTCCGACACCGCCTCCACGTGATCGGCACCCGACGGCGGCGCGACATCGAGGTGCACCCGGTTCTTGACCCGCTTGACGTCGTCGTTGCGGAGGAACTCCAGCCACGGCCCGCGGCCCGACGGCGCGCGCAGCCCCACCAGGACGTCGCCCTCGCGGGCGCCGACCGGACGGCCCGTGATCCGCGCCCAGAACTCCGCCATGCGCTCCGGGTCGTGGGCGTCGACGACGATCGAGGCCACCGCGCCCGTGCGCGCGTACCGGTCGCGGGGCTCGAGGACGCAGAACTCGTTGCCCTCCGGGTCCGCCAGCACGACCCATGGCACCTCGCCCTGCCCGAGGTCGACCCGGTGGCCACCGAGCTCCAAGGCGCGCGCCACCAGTTCCTCCTGGTGCGCGAGCGTCGTGCTCGCCAGGTCCAGGTGGATCCGGTTCTTCACCTCCTTGGGCTCGGGCACCGGCACGAAAACGAGATCCAGGTCCCAGCCGTCGGTCTCCGGGGCGCGCACGTCGACCTCGTCCGGCTCTTCGACCGCGACGCGCCAGCCGAGCAGCGCGGCCCAGAAGTCCGCCAGGACCCTCGGCCGCGCCGCGTCGATCACCAGGTTCACCAGGCGCGTGTTCATGCGCCGCAGGCTAGCCGCCACCCCCGACAGTTCCGGTTCGGCTTCCCCACCGGCCGGAGTTCATCGGGTCGCGAGCCGCAGCAGCGCCCAGAGCTGGGCCGCCTGGTCGTGCACGCCCCGCACGGTCACCGAGGTCAGGGACGCCCGGCCCCACAACCACAGGTAGATCCGCCCGGGTTCGGCGGCCGTGACGACGTCGTCCGCGGCCTCGGCCTCCTCGGCCGAACAGCGCCAGGCCTCCGTCGCCTCGGGCCCGGCCCGCGCGATCCAGCTGTGCGCGCCGACGCGCACGCCGACCGAGCCCGCCTTCGTGCCGGTCAGCCCCAGCATCGGCAGCTTCTGCCCGAACCAGAGGGTCAGCGCCTCGTCGATGCCGTCGATCGCCAGGTCCTCGGCGATGCCTCGCTGCTCCGCGCCCGCGGCCTGCTCGACGTCGACGCGGTGGACCAGGGTCTCGTGCAGCATCCGCCGCCGCCAGAACCCGTACGTCGGGTCCGCCGGCCACCACGTGTCGGCGCGTTCCTCCGGGTCGTGCGCGGCCAGCTCGTCGAGCAGCTCGGCCAGGCCGGTCTCCAGGTAAGCCGCCAGGCTCTGGCCCGGCCCGGGGTCGCGCTGCCAGTCTTCGGGGTTGCGGCCGTCGGCCAGCCGGCGCCGGACCATCCGGTAGAGGCTCCCGACGTGCCGGGCCACCTCGCCGAGCGACCAGCCCGGGCAGGCGGGCACCGGCGCCTCGGCGGGCGCCGCGTGGACGGCCTCGGCCAGTACCCGGCCTTCGATCCCCAACGCCGTGAGCAGCCGCCCTTGGTCGACCGGGCCGTGCTCACGCGACATGGGCTTCCCCGGTGATCGGGAGGCCGTGCACCAGGCGGCGGACCAGCTCGAGGAACGGCGTGGCGGCGCGCACCAGCTCGGTGGCCGACTCCGCGGTGACCTTGCCGGTGATCCCGGCCTGCGCAGCGGCCCGCGCGGCCGAGTTGCTCGCGAAGAAGGCAGACCACTCCCGCAGTTCGGGGGCGACGGAGTCGAGCAGCACCCACGTGCTGGCCGGACGCGCGCGGCCCCGGTGCGGCCGCCCCCGGGCGGCGAGCACGGCGGCGGCGCCGCGCAGTGCCGCGAGGTAGGCGCCGATGAACCGCTCGGCGGGAGCGGTTTCCCGCTCGGCCTCGGCGAGCCCGCGCCGGGCTTGGGCGAGCAGCCCGGCGGCGACGGGAGGGGCGGGCGGACGCAGGGACATGGGCAGCTCGGACTGCCGGTGGTCAGCGGCGGCCGGCTCGGCCGCCACGGCGGCGGCGGGCGGCCGCAGCGACATCGGCAGCTCGGACTGACCGCGTTCGGCGGCAGGCGGCTCGGACACCACAACGGCGGCGGGCAGGCGCAGAGATTCGGGGCGCGGGGTCGGCTCGGAGTCCACCGCGTCCGCGGTGGGCGGCTCAGGCTGCCCCGACTCTGCCGCCGGCACTGACGAGTGCTCGAGCTCCGCACCGGCGGTCGGCCGACGCAGCGAGGCGGACGGCTCGGGCTGACCGCCATCAGCATGGGCGGCAGGCAGCCGCAGCGGGGCCGGCGGCTCAGACCGACCGCGATCCGCATCGGCGGCCTTCGGGTGCGAAGAAGTGGGCAGCTCGGCCTGACCGCTGTCCGCACCGGCGGCGGGCCGGCGCACTGAGGTGGGCAGCTCGGGCCGACCGCCATCCACCTCGGCGACCTGCGGGCGCAGCGACATCGGCAGCTCGGGCTGGCCCGGGTCGGCCACCGCCGATGGGCGCGGCCGGGCCTCGGCGTCGGGCGTCGGGCGGGTTCGCCGGGGGCGGCCGTGGTGCGTGCCCGCCGCTGCCGGGGTGACCGGCGGGCGCAGCGACATGGGCAGCTGCGGCTGCCCGGAATCCGTGGGGGACACGACCTTGACGGACATGACGACCCTCCTCCTGCGCGGGGTGAGCCCGATCGAGCACCCGGCGCCGAGACGCTTCCCCCGCCCCGCCGCCGGGCACCTGACCGGTGCGCGCTCACCGATATCGAACGTCTGTTCGAACAATTTCCAGAGTAACCCCGACCCGGTGTCCGCTCAACCCCACAGGTGGAATCCCCGGACGTGGTGCGGGACACCAGGTCGGTGGCGTGATCTCATAGGTTCATGAGTTCGCTGGACCACCCCGCCGTCGCCAAGGTGGCGGCCGCGCTGGCCGAAGCCGGGCAGCACGCCGCCGCCGAGGGCATCCGCGTGCTGCCCGCCGAGGTCCGGACCGCCGCGCAGGCGGCCGAAGCGCTCGGCGTGCCCGTGGGGGCCATCGCCAACAGCCTCATCTTCCGCCTGGGGTCCGACAAAAAAGCGCTCCTCGCGCTCACCTCGGGCGCCCACCGCGCCGATCCGGCCACCCTCGCGCGGCTGGCCGGCGCCGAAATCGGGAAGGCCGACGCCGACTTCGTGCGGGCGCACACCGGGCAGCCGATCGGCGGCGTCGCCCCGGTCGGGCACCCCGAGCCGCTGCCGACGCTCGTCGACACCGCGCTGCGCGCCCACGACGTCGTGTGGGCCGCGGCCGGGCACCCGAAGACGGTGTTCCCCACCACCTTCGCCGGGCTGGTGGCGTTGACCGGGGGCACCCCCGGCGCGCTGGCCGGCGCGGAGGAGAATGACCAGCCGTGACCGCGATGCCCGCCGGCTGCTCCCGCTACGTCCAGCTCTCCTCGGACGAGTTCCGCGCCCGCCTGCCCGAGGCGCTGGACATCTACGTCCGGGCGATGCGGTACCCGGCCGGCACCGCCGAGCAGCGCGCGCCGATGTGGCTCACCCACGCGCTGCGTGAGGGCTGGCGCTGCATGGCCGCGCTCGACGCCGACGACGTCCTGCTCGGGCTCGCCTACGGCTACCGCGGCCGGGCCGGGCAGTGGTGGCACGAGCAGGTGCGCCACGGCCTGAGCCGCCGGTTCGGGCCGGAAGAAGCCGAGCGCTGGCTGGCGGACTACTTCGAGCTGACCGAGATCCACGTCCGGCCGGAGAACCAGGGCCACCAGATCGGCGAGGACCTGCTGCGCGCCCTGCTGGAGGGCGTGCCGAGCGCGAACGTCCTGCTGTCGACGCCCGAGGGCACCAGCCGGGCGTGGAAGCTTTACCGCCGGACCGGGTTCGTCGACGTCCTGCGCGACTACCACTTCGCCGGCGACCCGCGGCCGTTCGCGATCCTCGGGCGGGCGCTGCCCCTCGACCCGCGCTGAGCCGAGGGGCAGCGCCGGTCAGCGCGGTTCGGGGCGCCAGTACCCGACCGCCAGCGCCGCGACCAGGACGGCGGCGCCGCACCAGGCCGTGCCGCTGAGCCGTTCCCCGAAGAACGCGGCGGACAGGACCGCGGCCGTCAGCGGCTCGAGCACCGCCGACAGCGCACCCAGGACGGGGTGCGCCGTCGCCAGGCCGCGCAGGTAGGCGGCGTAGGCGAGCGCGGTCGGCACCGCGCCGAGGTAGCAGGCCGCCGCGAGGACGTCCGCGTGCAGCGGCAGCGCCATGCCGGTCCAGCTCGCCACGGGGGTGAGCAGGAGGCCGCCGGCCAGGCAGCCGAACGCCGTCGTGGACAGTGGCTCGAGTCCGTCGACCGGCTTCGCGGTGAGCAGCGTCAGGGCCGCGAAGCCCGCTGCGGCGAGAAGCGCGAAGCCGAGGCCGCCGACGAGGTGCGCGGGTTCGTCCGGCGACCAGCGCAGCAGCACCAGGCCGGCGAGGGTGCCGGCGAGGGAGACCACCGTCCAGCGGTGGAGCTTGCGCACCGCGGCGAGGGTGACGACGACGGGTGCCGCGCCGATGGTGGTCATCGTGGCGATGCTGACCGAGCTGAGCGCGACGGCGGCGAAGTAGCTCGCCTGGAAGAGGGCGAACAGCGCACCGACGGCGAGGAGCCGCTTCGCTGCTTCGGCCGTGCGCGGGAGGGTACCGCCTTTCAGGAGGACGAACAGGGTCGCGACGCCGCCGCCGACGAGCAGCCGGTACGCGGCGACGGCGAGCGGGTGCAGGCCGGCGAGCTTGCCGAGCAGCGAGCCGGCGAGGCCACCGGTGCCCCAGAGAACACCGGCGAGGACGAGCGCGGCCGAAGAACGGGCGCGCGTGGACAGGGTTGTCAAAGGAACGCTCCTGCGTCGAAGGAATCGGGAATCGACGACGCGGGGCGGTGGGTGCTTCGGGCACCGTTCAGCAGCCGCGGGCGCTCAGGCCACGCGGCGAGGGACCACCCCGCTCAGGCGCGGGGCGGTGGGGTGACGAACAGAATTCGGCGCACGGGGCCGAACCTAGCGGTCACGCCTCCGGGGCGCGACGGGTTTTCCACAGGGTGGCGGCATTGTGGACAGTCAGGCTCGGGAGCGGCTTTCCAGCAGGTTTCGTCGGGTGTGGCCGATAAACTGGACGTGGGACGCCCCCCTTGGGAGGGCGGGGGCCCGGCCGGCTCGAGGTGGCACGCTGGGCCACTGCGGCGGCAACCGCCCGGATGTCTTGAATGACTCATTCCTGTCGTCCGACGAGGTGAATGGGTCATTCATGACACGGCAGCGGCCCCCCACCGGTCACGCGCGCTCCGACATTGCCGGGCCCTGCCAGAGGAAGACGGGGGCCCGCCGCGGGCCCCCGCACACCTCAGTCCAGCTGGGCCAACTGCTCCCGCAGCGTGTCCAGCCCCATCCCGCCCAGCCGCAACGCCTCGGTGTGGAACCGCTTGATGTCGAACGCTCCCCCGGCCCGCTCCTGCGCCTCCGCGCGGGCCGCCAGCCACAGGCGCTCGCCGATCTTGTACGCCGGCGCCTGGCCCGGCCAGCCGAGGTACCGGTCGATCTCGTCGCGCACGTGCGCCTGGTCCGTGATCGTCCGCGTCAGCATGAACTCCAGGCCCAGCTCCGGTGTCCAGCGCGAGCCCTCGTGGAAGCCCGTTCCCGCCGGGATCTCCAGCTCCAGGTGCATGCCCAGGTCGACCACCACCCGGGCCGCCCGGAAGAGCTGCTCCGACAGCATCCCCAGCAGGTCGCCGTCGTCGGCCAGATAACCCAGCTCCTCCATCAGGCGCTCCGCGTACAGCGCCCAGCCCTCCGCGTGGCCCGAGGTGAACGCCATCAGGCGCTGGTACTTGTTCAGCCCCTCGGACTGGTCCACCGCCGTCGCGATCTGGAGGTGGTGGCCCGGTGCTCCCTCGTGGTATACCGTGCTCGTCTCGCGCCACGTGACGAACTCGTCGCGGCCGGGCGGCAGGGACCACCACATCCGGCCCGGGCGGCCGAAGTCCTCGCTCGGGCCCGTGTAGTACGCGCCGACGCCGCCACCCGGCGGGGCGATCTTGCACTCCAGCGCCATCACGCGGTCGGAAATGTCGAAGTGCTTGCCGCGCAACGACTTCAGCGCCTCGTCGGACAGGTGCTGCATCCACGCCTCGAACTCCGCGCGGCCACGGACGCGGTAGCGGGGGTCCGCGTCGAGCACCGCGGCGACCTCCGCCAGGGACGCGCCCGGCTTGACGCGGTTCGCGACCGCGCGCATCTCGGACTCGATCCGCGCGAACTCCGCCCAGCCCCACTCGTAGGCCTCCCGCAGGTCCAACGCCGCGCCGACGAAGAACCGCGACCACAGGCGGTAGACGTCCTCGCCGACGGCGTCCTTCACCGGGGCCTCGGGCGCCAGCTCGGCCCGCAGGAACCCGGCGAACTCCGCGAACGCCTCCTCGGCGGCCCGCGCGCCGTGCGCGAGGTCCCTCTTCAGCGCCTCACCCTGCGAAGACGCGCCGCCGACGAGCTGGGTGAAGTAACCCGTCTCTTCCTGCAGCCCGGCCCACGTCTCACACTGCTCCGCCACCTTCGCGATCTGCCGCAGCGCCGAGACGTGCCCCGCGTCGGCCGCCGTCAGCAGGCCGCTGCGAACGTTCGCCAGCGCCTGCGGGACCTCGCCGAGCCGGGCCGACACGACCGCCCAGTCCTGCTCGGTGTCCAGCGGCATCAGGTCGAACGCCATCCGCAGCTCCTGCACCGGGCTGGAGATGACGTTGAGGCTCGCCACGTCGAGGCCGGCCTCGTGGATCTCCAGCTCCAGCCCGACGCGCTCGGTGAACACGGCCTTGGCGGCGCGCTCGGCGGCGTCCCGCGGCTCGGCGGCGGTGACGGCGGCGTGCGCCCGCGCGGCCAGTCCGGCGCGCTCGGCGAACCCGTCCGCCGAGTAGTCGGTCAGCCGGTGGTCGTGCCCGGCGATGCCGTGGGCGGTCGCCGCGACCGGGTCCGCGGCCGCGTAGTCGTCGACGTAGCGGTCACAGATCCCGTGCACGCCATCGGAAGCAGTAGAAGCCATGCGCCGCACGCTACCGGGCCACCGGCGCCCGGTGGTACGTACTTAAGCACGGGCCGGGACGAGCCCCAGCCTCGCGATCACCTCGCGCGTCGCCTTCGACCGGTTGAACGTGTAGAAGTGCAGGTTCGGCACGCCCTCGGCGATCAGCCTCTCGCACAGCTCGGTGATGACGTCGATGCCCGCCGCGCGGAACGCCTTGGGGTCGTCGGCCAGCGGCTCGAGCCGGTCCAGCAGCTTCCGCGGCGCCGGCGCGCCGGAGAGCTTGATCGTCGTCTGCAGGGTCCGCAGCGTCGTCAGCGGCATGACCCCGGGCAGCACCGGGACGTCGCAGCCGGTCGCGGCCACCCGGTCGCGCAGCCGGAGGAAGTCCTCGGCGTCGTGGAACAGCTGCGCGATCGCGAAGTCCGCACCCGCGCGCAGCTTGCGGACCAGGTACTTCGTGTCGGTCTCCAGGTCGGGCGAGCGCGGGTGGCCGTAGGTCGACGCCGAAACGCCGACGCAGAAGTCGCCCAGCTCGCGGACCAGCCGCACCAGCTCTTCGGCGTAGGTCAGGCCCTCCGGGTGCGGGATCCAGTCGCCGTAGACGTCGCCCGGCGGGTCGCCGCGCAGCGCGAGGATGTTGCGGACGCCGACCGAGGCGTACCAGCCGATCACGTTCCGCAGCTCGGCGACGGTGTGGTTGACCGCGGTCAGGTGCGCCATCGGCACCAGGGTCGTCTCGGTGGCGACGCGCGCGATGCTGCGGATCGTGCCGTCGCGGCTGGAGCCGCCGGCGCCGTAGGTGATCGACATGTAGGCCGGGTCGTACGGCTCGAGCTCCCGGATCGCCTTCCACAGGACGGCCTCGTCCGCCGCGTCCCGGGGTGGGAAGAACTCGATGGAGAACTTCGGCCCGTCTCCGCGCAACCGCTCGATCACCGACGTCATACCGCCAATGTTAAGGGCCGGTGCCCGGCATCCGGGAGCCCCCGTCCGCGGGGCGAGACAATCGTTCGAGTCACGTTCTAGCGGGGCGCGCGGACTAAACTGGTGCCGGGAGTGAGCGATGAGGGACGACGACACGAGCTGGGACGAGGACGTGCGCCTCGCCGTCTACCACGCCTTCGCCGACCGCGGCCGGGCGCCGTCCGCACCGGAGCTGGCCGACGCGGCGGGCGGGTCCCTGGCCGTCGCCAAGCAGGCGCTGCACCGCCTCGCCGAAGCCCACCACCTGGTGCTCGACGAGTGCGAGCACGTCGTGCTGGCCCACCCGTTCGCGGCGAAGTCGCTCGGCTTCTCGGTGATGGGCTCGCACACGCTGTGGTGGGGCGGCTGCGCGTGGGACTCCTTCGCCATCCCCCACCTGGTGGCCGACGAGCCGGAGGTGCTCGTCGCGACCCGCTGCCCCGGCTGCGGCCAGCCGCACGCCCTGGTCGTGAACCGCGCCGCGCCGCCCGAGGGCGCCCAGGTGGCGCACTTCCTCGTGCCCGCCGCGCGGATGTGGGACGACGTGCTGCACACCTGCGGGCACCAGCGGCTGTTCTGCTGCGAGTCCTGTGTGGACGCCTGGCTGGCGGCGACCGGGCACGCCAAGGGGTACGTCATGGACCTCGTCACGCTCTGGCGGCTCGCCCGCGGCTGGTACGAGGGCCGGCTCGAGCGCGGCTACCGGCGGCGGGAACCGGACAGCGCCGTCGCCTACTTCGCCGAAGCGGGCCTGACCGGGCCGTTCTGGGCGGCGCCGGCCAGAGTCTGATTCGCCACATCCGGGTGCCCCGGCGGTCCGCGCCCCCGCCGGTTCGGCGAGGATGGCGGCATGGACGCGCCCGTTTCCGACGCCGATCTGCCCGCCCACGTCGAGCGCGCGCTCGCCGGGTTCCTCGGCCGGGCGAGCGCCGGAATCGTGGAGACCGAGCCGACCGTGGCGGCCGGGATCGACGCGCTGAGCGGGTTCGTGCTGACCGGCGGCAAACGCTTGCGCCCGACATTCGCCTGGTGGGGCTGGCGCGGCGCGGGCGGCGACCCGGCGGGCCCGGACGCCGAAGGCGTGCTGCAGGCGGTGTCCAGCCTCGAGCTGATCCAGGCGTGCGCGCTGATCCACGACGACCTCATCGACTCCTCCGACTCCCGCCGCGGCTTCCCGACCGTGCACATCGCGGGCGCGAAGCTGCACGCCGACCAGGGCTGGCTCGGCTCCCCCGCGACGTTCGGCCTGGCCACCGCGGTGCTCGTCGGCGACCTGGCGCTGGCCTGGGCGGACGACATGTTCGCCGACGCGCCGCTGCCCGCGGAGACGCTCGCCGCCGCGCGCCCGGCGTGGCGCGCCATGCGCACCGAGGTGCTCGCCGGGCAGTACCTCGACGTCCGCACGCAGGCCACCGGCGACGCCTCCGTCGAGGCCGCGCTGAAGATCGACCGGCTCAAGACCGCCGCCTACACCGTGCAGCGGCCGCTGCACCTGGGCGCCGCGCTCGGCGGGGCCTCCCCCGAACTGATCGCCACGCTGCTGGAGTTCGGCGGCGCGGTCGGCGTCGCGTTCCAGTTGCGCGACGACCTGCTGGGCGTGTTCGGCGACCCGTCGGTCACCGGCAAGCCCGCCGGCGACGACCTGCGCGAGGGCAAGCGCACGCTGCTCGCGGCCCTCGGCCTGCAGCTCGCGGCCGAGAAGGGCGAGGCGGCCGCGGCCACCGTGATCGCGGACGCGATCGGCGACGCGGACCTGTCCGACGAGGGCGTCGAGACCGTCCGGATGGCGTTGCAGCAGGTCGGCGCGGTCGACGCGGTCGAGCGGCGGATCGACGAGCTGACCACCGCGGCGATGGCCGCCCTCGAGCGCGCCCACCTGGCCGAGCCCGCGCCCGCGGCGCTGACCGGGCTGGTCGTCAAGGCCACGCAGCGGACGTACTGACGTGCGGCGGATCAACGGGTCCGCCGGGGCCGCCGACCACGTGGTCGTGATCGGGGCCGGGCTGGCCGGGCTTTCGGCGACCCTGCACCTGCTCGGCGCGGGACGGCGCGTCACGCTGCTGGAGCAGGCCGGCGTCCCGGGCGGGCGCGCCGGGCAGGAGAACTTCGACGGCAACGCCGTGGACACCGGCGCGAGCGTGCTGACCATGCCCGAGCTCCTCGAAGAGGCGTTCGCCGCGGTCGGTGAGCCCCTGGCCAAGAACCTGCGCCTGACCCGGCTGGACCCGGCGTACCGGGCGCGGTTCGCCGACGGCAGCACCCTCGCGCTGCGCACCGACGGCGACGCGATGGAAGCCGAGATCCGCGCGTTCGCCGGCGCCCGCGAAGCGGCGGGCTACCGGGCGCTGCGGCGCTGGCTGACCGAGCTGTACGCCGTGCAGAAGGACCGGTTCCTGGCCACGAACTTCGACTCGCCGCTCGACCTGGCCCGCCCCGAGCTGGCGAAGCTCGCGGCGCTCGGCGGGTTCGGCCGGCTCGGCCCGCGCGTCGGCCGCTACCTGCTCGACGAGCGGGTCCGGCGGCTGTTCACCTTCCAGGCGCTCTACGCCGGCCTCGACCCGGCGAGCGCGATCGGCGCGTACGGCGTCATCGCCTACATGGACACCGTCGGCGGCGTCTACTACCCCGAAGGCGGGATGGGCGAGATCGGCCGGGCGATGACCGGTGCGGCGGCCCGGGCGGGCGCGGACGTGCGGTTCGGCACCGAGGCCGCGTGGCTCGAGCGGGTCTCCTCGCGGGTGCGCGCGGTCCGGACGCGCTCGGGCGAGCGGATCTCCTGCGACGCCGTCGTCCTCGCCACCGAGCTGAGCGCGGCCTACCGGCTCATCGGCGCGCGGCCCCGGCGACCGGTGCCGCTGCGGTATTCGCCGTCGGCCGTCGTCCTGCACGGCCGGACGACGCGGGCGTGGGACCTCGGGCACCACACGATCTACTTCGGCGGCGCCTGGGAGCGGACGTTCGCGGAGATCATCCGTGAGGGAAAGCTCATGAGCGACCCGTCGCTGCTGGTCACGCGCCCGACGGCGACCGACCCGGGACTGGCCGGGCGCGGCGGCGAGATCGTCTCGGTGCTCGCGCCGGCGCCGAACCTGCGTCGCGGGCCGATCGACTGGGAACGCGTCCGCGAGCCGTACCGCGAAGAGCTGCTTCGCACGCTCGAAGCGCGCGGGCTGACCGGGTTCGGCGACGGGTTCACCGTCGACGAGACGATCACCCCGGCGGACTGGGCGGCGCGCGGGCTCGCGGCCGGGACGCCGTTCTCGCTGGCGCACACGTTCACGCAGACCGGCCCGTTCCGGCCGGCGAACCTGGTGCGCGCCGCGGGCAACGTGGTGCTCGCCGGCTGCGGCACGACGCCTGGTGTGGGCATCCCGCCCGTGCTCATCTCCGGACGACTGGCAGCGGAAAGGATCACCGGCCGGTGAACGAACTCGACGCCGCGGGCATCACCGGCCCGGCCCTGCGCGCCGCCTACACCGCATGCCGCCGCATCAACGCCCACCACGGGCGCACGTTCTTCCTGGCCACCCGGCTGCTGCCGGCACGGGCCCGGCCGGCCGCGCACACGCTCTACGGGTTCGCGCGGATGGCCGACGAACTGGTCGACAACCCCGCGCCGGGCAGTGACCCGGCGGCCGAGCTGGACCGCGTCGCGGCGATGGTGGACGTCGTCTTCGACGGCGGCACCCCGGCGGACCCGGTGCTCGCGGCACTGGCGGACACCGTGCGCCGGTACGGCATTTCCCGTGATCTGTTCGACGCGTTCCTGAAGTCCATGCGGATGGACCTCGAGCCGATCGAGTACGCGACGTTCGCGGAGCTGGGCGAGTACATGTACGGCTCGGCCGCGGTGATCGGGCTGCAGATGCTGCCGGTGTTCGGCACGGTCGGTGTCCTGGAAGACGCCGAGCCGGGCGCGATCGCGCTCGGCGAGGCGTTCCAGCTGACGAACTTCCTGCGCGACGTCGGCGAAGACCTCGACCGCGGCCGGCTGTACCTGCCGACGCGGGAGCTGGCGGCGTTCGACGTCTCGCGCGAGCTGCTCGAGGCGAGGCGGCCCGACCCGCGGATCCGCGCGGCACTGGCGTACTTCGTCTCGCGGACGCGGGCGGTGTACCGGCGGGCCGAAGCGGGGGTTCCGTTGCTGCGCCCCGAATCGCGGCCCTGCGTGCGGACGGCGCTGACGCTGTACGAAGGCATCCTCGACGAGATCGTGGCCCTGGACTACGACATCCTCACGCGGCGCGCGGTGGTGCCGAAGTCGCGCAGGCTGGTGGTCGCGCTACCCCCCTTGGCCACGGTCTGGGCGCGCGAGACGTTCCGGGGCGGTCGTAGGCTGCGATCATGACCGAACGACGCATCCGGATCGGCCTGCAGCTCCAGCCGCAGCACGCCGACTACGACACCATCCGGCGCACCGCGTCGGCCGCCGAGGACCTCGGCGCCGACATCGTCTTCAACTGGGACCACTTCTACCCGCTGTACGGCGATCCCGAAGGTCAGCACTTCGAGTGCTGGACCATGCTCGGCGCGTGGGCGGAGTCGACGTCGCGGGTGGAGATCGGCGCGCTGGTGACCTGCAACAGCTACCGCAACCCCGAGCTGCTGGCCGACATGGCCCGCACGGTCGACCACATCTCCGGCGGCCGGCTCATCCTCGGCATCGGCTCGGGCTGGTTCGAGAAGGACTACGACGAGTACGGCTACGAGTTCGGCACCGCCGGCGGCCGTCTCGACGACCTGGCGGAGTCGCTGCCGCGCATCGAGGCGCGCTTCGGCAAGCTGAACCCGGCGCCGACCCGCAAGATCCCGGTGCTCATCGGCGGCGGTGGCGAGAAGAAGACCCTCAAGCTGGTCGCCAAGCACGGCGACATCTGGCACGGCTTCGGCGACCCGGAGGTCGTCGAGCGCAAGGTGAAGATCCTCGACCAGCACTGCGCGGACGTCGGCCGCGACCCGGCGGAGATCGAGCGTTCGTGCGGCGTCCAGGGCGAGCCGGACGAACTGGGCCCGAAGCTGCTGGACCTGGGCGTCACGACGTTCACGGTGGGCGTGGGCGGCCCGGACTACGACCTGGGCGCCCTCAAGTCGTGGATCGCCTGGCGCGACAAGACCAACAGCTGAGTTCCATGGTCCGTGAAGGCCTCCTTACCGGCGCTAAGAGCCGGGAAGGAGGCCTTCACGGCTTTGGGGCCCGGTGGGCGGCGACCCGCTCACGCGTCGCGCAGCGCGGGGAGCAGTAGCGGCGCGGACTGCCCCCTCCCGTGTGCGCGAACGGCTTCCCGCACGACGGCGACGCGCACAACCCGCCCGGCACGTCCTGGCGCTCGGCCAGCAGCGAAGCCAACCCCAGCGCCGACGACGTCACCAGCCACGCTCCCCACGGGCCGTCGTCCGCCGCGTCGGCGTGCAGGTGCCAGCCGTAGCCCTCTTCGTGGTTCGTCAGGCGCGGTGGGCCCGCGTACTTCGCGAACAACGCGTTGAGCGCCGAAGCCGCCGAAGCCACGTCGGGCGCCGCGAACACTTCACGCAGCTCGGCCGCAGCCGCACGCAGCTCGACCACGTCCGAAGCGGACAACCGGACATCCGGCTCCCCGTGCGCGCGCAACACCTCCGCGATCACGGCCGGCTCGGCGTCGAAGAGCAGGACGCCCAGCAGGTCGACCGCGCGCTGCACAGAATCCCGGTGCGGAAAGGCCATGTCCCAGTGTAACGTCTTGCTCATGATAAGGCGTTACCTGGCCGGGGCGACGCTGGCGCGGACCGGAGACGAGCTGTCCGGCCCCGCTCTCCTCCTGCTCGGGCTGACCGCGGGCCCGCACGCCGGGGCGGCGCTGCTCGCCGGGCTGACCGCGGCGGCCGCGGTCGGCGGGCCGGTGTTCGGCGCCTTCCTGGATCGCAGCCCGGCACCGGGGCGGCTGCTCGCCACGGCCCTGCTGGGATACGCGGGCGGGATCGCCCTGGTCGCGGCCGTGTTCGGGCAGCTGCCCCTGACCGCGGTCGTGGCCGTCGCCACCGTGACCGGCCTGCTCAACCCGGCCATCGCGGGCGGCTGGACCGCTCAGCTGCCCGCCGTCGCCGGGCCGAAGCTGCCGAAAGCCAGCCGCTTCGACGCGCTGACGTTCACCGCCGCCGCACTCGCCGGTCCCGGGCTCGCGGGATTCCTCGGCGGTCCGGCGGGGCTCGCGGCCGCCGTCGCCCTGGTCGCCGCCGCGGTCCCGGTGGCGTGGACCCTCCCGGGCAGGACGAAACCGAAGAACCGGACCCACCTCAAGGACGGCTTCACGGTCCTCGTGCGCAACGCGCCGCTGAGGCGGGCGACGCTGGCGTCGACGATCTCCTGCGCCGGCATCGGCATGGTCACCGTCTGTTACCCCCTGCTGGGCGCGGCCCACCTCCGCGGCCCGGCGGACGGCGCGCTCCTGCTGACGGTGCTGGCGACCGCGTCCCTGCTGGCCAACGCGGTCTTCGCGAAGAATCCGCTGCCGTGGGCGCCGGACCGGACGGTTTGGCTGAGCACGCTGGTGCTGGCCGCGAGCGCCACGCTGGCGGCGGCCGCCGACGACCTCACGCTGCTGGTCGTGGCGGCCGCCGTCGCCGGGTTCGGCGAAGGACCGCAGCTCACGGCGTTGTTCGCGATCCGCCACCGCGAAGCGCCCGAGCACGTCCGCGCGCAGGTGTTCACGACGGCGGCGAGCGTGAAGATCACCGGCCTGGCCGCCGGAGCGGCTCTAGCCGGCCCGCTCGCGATGTGGTCGCTCCCGGCGTGCCTGGTCACCGCCGCAGCGGTTCAGCTCCTCGCCGCGCTGCCGTATCTGCGCAGGTCAGAACGCCATCGCCTGCGCGCGCCGCTTCACCTCGGTGCCGTGACTGGTGCGCAGGGCGTTGATCGGGGTGCTGCCCGGCAGGCTGTCGTCGGTCGTGAACAGCCACCGCAGCATCTCGGTCCGGGAGAACCCGGAGTCGGCGAGCACTGTGATCGTCCCGGCCAGGCCCTTCACGATCCCGTCCTTGACGAAGAAGGCACCGGGCACGCACAGGTCGCCGTCGCGCTTGAAGGCGATCAGCTGCCCGTCCCGCAGCATCTGGCGGACCTTGTTGGCCGAAGTCCCGAGGACGTTCGCGACCTCTCCCAGCGGGAGGACCGCGATGGCGGTGTCGAGGACGTCGTCGGCGACAGGAATACCACTCACACGTGACACTCTGCCACATTCCGCACTCACGCCCGTTAGTGCGCACGGGTGACCCGCGAGGTCTCCTCCACCAACCGTGTGCGGTTCCGTACGATCCATACTCGTGACTCGCACCCAACCCAGCCTGGTCGGCACGCTCCTCGAGCGGCGCTACCGGGTGGACCGGCTGCTCGCGCACGGGGGGATGTCCTCCGTCTACCGGGGGACCGACACCCGGCTGGACCGTCCGGTCGCGATCAAGATCATGGACCCGCGCTTCGCCGACGACCGGTCGTTCGTGGACCGGTTCGTGCGGGAAGCGCAGTCGGCGGCGCAGCTGCACCACCCGCACGTGGTGGCGGTGCACGATCAGGGGTTCGACCTGCCCCAGGGCGCCGAGTCCGGGCTCGCGTTCCTGGTCATGGAGCTGGTCGACGGCGGGACGCTGCGCGACCTGCTGGACGACCAGGGCCCGCTGGACGTCGCGCTGGCGCTGAGCGTCGCCGAGCCGGTGCTCTCGGCGCTGGCCGCCGCGCACCGGGCCGGGCTGGTGCACCGCGACGTCAAGCCGGAGAACGTGCTGATCGGCCGGTCCGGGCCGCACACCGGCGGCGTCGTGAAGGTCGCCGACTTCGGCCTGGTGCGAGCCGTGGCGAGCGCGGGCACGACGAGCTCCAGCGTCATCCTGGGCACGGTCGCCTACCTGTCGCCGGAACAGGTCGAGACCGGCGCGGCGTCCGCGCGGGGTGACGTCTACTCGGCCGGCATCCTGCTCTACGAAATGCTCACCGGGCAGGTGCCCTACACCGGCGACACCGCGATCTCGGTGGCGTACCGGCACGTGAACGACGACGTCCCGCGCCCGAGCGAGCTGCGCCCGGACCTGCCGCCCGCGCTGGACGAGCTGATCACCCGCGCGACCCGCCGCGACCCGGAGCTGCGCCCCGCCGACGCCGGGGACTTCCTGACCGAGCTGACCGCGGTGCGCGCGCAGCTGGGCCTGCTGCCGGTGACCGTGCCGGTCCCCGTCTCCCACGGCCAGGGCGACCTCGCCGACACCGAGCGCACGCTGCCGCGGATCCCGCAGGTGCTGCCGGACTCCGAGAAGACGATGCCGGTGCACCGCCCGAACGCGACGCGGGCGCTGAGCCACCCGGGCACCCCGCCTCCGGGCATCACCCAGCAGATCCCGCCGGCGCGGCCGCCGGTGCCGCGGCGCCGCGGCGAGGCGGAACCGGAGAAGCCGAAGGACAACCGGAAGCGGATCGCGGTGATCGCTGCCGCGGTGCTGCTCTTCGGCGGGCTGATCACGGCCTTCGTCTTCATGCTGACCGACACCGGTGGCGACAAGACCGCGACCGTGCCGAAGCTCGTCGGGCTCAACCAGGCCGCGGCGGGCGACGCGCTGCGGGCGGTGAAGCTGAACCCGCAGTTCAGCCAGGAGTTCGACAACTCCGTGCCGTCGAACACCGTGCTGCGCGCCGAACCCGCGGAGGGCACGCCGCTGGCGCCGAACTCGCTGGTGTCGGTCGTGCTGTCGAAGGGTCGCCCGACCGTGCCGGACATCCGGCCGGGCACCGCGCTGCCCGACGCCGAGCAGGCGATCAAGACCGCGCAGCTGACGCCGGTCCGCGGGGGCGACGACTACGACGCCGAGGTCCCGCAGGGCGCGGTCATCCGCACCACGCCGGGCGCGGGCAGCCAGCTGAACATCGGCGGCCAGGTCACGATCATCGTGTCGAAGGGCCCGATCCCGCTGCCGCCGGTCCCGGACGTCACCGGGCGGAGCAAGGACGAGGCGTTCCAGCTGCTGCAGCAGGCCGGGTTCGAGCCGTTCCAGGCTGGCGAGGAGTTCAACCAGAACGTCCCGGGCGGGGCCGTCACCCGGACCGACCCACCGGCCAACGCGCAGGCCAGGGAGAAGCGGATCGGCGTCTTCGTCAACAACGCCGTCCAGGTGCCCGACGTCCGGTTCCGCTCGTTCGACGACGCCCAGAAGATCCTCGAGCAGGCCGGGCTGAAGGCCGACCGCGACGGCAAGGGCGGCGGCCGCGGCGGTGGCGGCGGCGGGTTCGACTTCGTCTTCCAGCAGGACCCGCAACCGGGCACGTTCGTGCAGAAGGGCAGCAAGGTCAAGCTGAAGGGCTTCGGGGGATGATCGGCAGCCGAGGCCGCGTGACCGGCACGATCGGCCCCGGCCTCGTCGGCGAGGTGCTCCTGAACGTCCGGGGCGGCACGGAGGCGTTCTACGCCTACCCGGCCGACCCGGACGAGACGTACTCCTCCGGCACGCAGGTGCTCGTGGTCGACTTCGAACCCCCGCGGACGGTTTATGTGGAACGGTGGCAACCGCTGAGCCGCTGACGGCGTCGAAGAGGCACCAACGCACCCACAACAGAAGAGCGAGGGGGTCGGTGCCATGAGTCTCCTGGAAATCCTGCTGCTTTCCGCCGGCGGAGTCATCGTCGCGCTGCTGGTGATCTTCGGGATCCTGCGGCTGCTGTACAAGGTCGCGGAACCGAACGAAGCGCTGATCATCTCCGGGCTCGGCGTCCGGGTCGACCGCGCGGACACCGCGGACAGCCTGGGCTTCAAGATCATCACCGGCCGCGGGGTGAACGTCCTGCCCGGCTTCCAGACCGCGCGGCGGCTGTCGCTGGACACCCGGGGCGTCAACCTGCAGGTCTCCTGCGTGACGAAGCAGGGGCTGCCGGTCACCGTGCGGGCCGTGGTCATCTACAAGGTCGGCGACGACTTCGCCTCGATCGCCAACGCCGCCCGCCGGTTCCTGGACCAGCAGAAGGGCATGAACGACACGATCCACGAGCTGTTCTCCGGGCACCTGCGCTCGATCGTGGGCGGGCTGACCATCGAGGAGATGATCCACAACCGGGACGCGCTCACCGGCGAGGTGCGCCAGTCCTCGGCCACCGAGATGATCAAGCTGGGGCTGATCGTCGACTCGCTGCAGATCCAGGAGATCGACGACGAGTCGGGCTACATCCTCAACCTCGGCAAGCCGCACGCCGCCGCGATCGCCGCGTCGGCCCGCATCGCCGAGGCGCAGCGCGACCAGGAGGCCGCCGAGGTCGAGCAGGTCTCCGCGGCGAAGAAGGCGGCGGCGGTCCGCGAGAGCCAGATCCAGCAGGCCGGCTACCAGGCCGAGGTGGACGAGGCGCGGGCGAAGGCGTCGCAGTCGGGGCCGCTGGCCGAGGCGACCGCGCGCCAGGAGGTCGTCGTCCAGGAGACCCGGGCCGCCGAGCTGGAGGCGGCGCTGGCCGAGCAGCGGCTGCAGTCGCAGGTCCGCAAGCCGGCCGACGCGAAGGCGTACGACACGCGCACGACGGCCGACGCCGCCCGTGACGCTTCGATCGCCAAGGCGCAGGCCGAGGCGAAGGAGACCGAGCTGCGGGCCGCGGCGGACGCGACCCGCGTGAAGACGGCCGCCGACGCCGAGGCGCAGGCCACGAAGGCGCGTGCCGAGGCGATGGCCGGCGCGACCCGGGCGACCGGTGAGGCCGAGGCCGCCGCGGCCAAGGCCCGTGGCATCGCCGAGGCGGAGGCCGCCAAGGCGAAGGGTCTCGCCGAAGCGGAGTCGGCCCGGGCGAAGGGCCTGGCCGAGGCGGACGCCATCAAGGCGCGCGCCGCGGCGCTGGCGGAGAACCAGGAGGCCGTCGTCGCGCAGCAGCTGGCCGAGCGCTGGCCCGAGATCGTCGAGGCGGGCGCCAGCGCGTTCGGCAACGTCGACCACATGGTCGTGCTCAACGGCGCCGACGGCATGTCCGACATGTTCGCCAAGGCGCTGTCGCTCGGCGGAACCGGTCTCGGCCTGGCCCGGCAGCTGATGGACGCCATGGGCAAGCCGGCCGAGAAGGAGCTCGACGAGTCCTCCCGGCGCAACGGCGAACTCAAGTTGAGCGACTGACGAGTCACTCTGCGTACGGCTCTTGTGTCCGGGATCACGGGAGGCAAGAGCCGTACGCCCGTTCGGGGGCGGAAATTCGCGGGCGGTTGTCCTACCGTGGGCGCATGGTGCCGGACAGCGTGTCGCGGGCCGTCCGATGAGCTTCTTCACCGGCGGTCCCCGTGAGCGTCCCCTGTTCCCCGTGCCGGAGCAGGAGCTCTACGCGTTCAACGGCCGGCACTGGACCGATCCCCCGCGCGAGCACATCGTCCCGGCGGTGCTGGCGCTGGCGCAGCCGCTGGGGCGGTCCGAACGCACGGTGGTGGCGCTGCGGTTCGTCGAGGTGTGGCCCGAGGCGCTGACGCTGCGCATCACGGTCTACTCCCGGGACAGCCTGGTCGACGACCCCGCCGAGGGGCTGATCGACCACCGGCGCAAGCCCGACTACAACGGGCTGCTCATCGGCGTGCTCTACGCCGACGGCAGCCGGGCGAGCTCCGAGACGATCTCGGTGCCGTCGGCGTCCGAACCGGAGGACCCGGTGCTGCGGGCGCAGCCCGTCGGCGGCACGCGCTTCGCCGTCGAGCACGAAGTGTTCCTGTGGCCGCTCCCGCCGGCCGGCCCGCTGAAGCTGGTCGTGCAGTGGACGGACCGCGAGATCCCCGAGACGCGCACGACGCTGGACGGCGGCGCGATCCGGGCCGCGGCGAAGGACGCCGCGGAGATCTGGCCGGGGCTGGGCAGGCGGCAGGTGAACGGCCTGCCGGTGCGCCGCGTCGGCAAGCAGGTGGCGCTCACCCCCGATTGGGGGACCTCCGTGGTGCGGGCGGAAGAGCCCGGGTCCACCCCCGCGGAGTAGCGCGTTTCCTGATCTGTGACCCCGCGCACCGGCGCCCGGGGTATCTCGAATGGATGAACGGGGTCGGTAGTTAGCGTCGTGGAAACACTTCGACCACCCGCCCGTCATGTCGGGCTGGTGCAGTGGAGTTCGCTCCCTTCCGACGCACGTGGCCGTGCACACCCGCGAACCCGGAAAGGTCGCCCATGGCAGGCTCTCCGCTCAGCGCGCTCGACGTCGCTTTCCTTTGCCTGGAAAGCGAAACCTCCCCGATGCACATGGGAGCGGTGGTCACCTTCACCGCCCGCGGCCCGGTGGACCCCGCCGCGGTGACCGCCTTGCTGGCCGAACGGGCCGCCCGGCTGCCGAAGCTGCGTCAGCGTGCCCGTGCGGAGCTGTTCCCGCCGGGGTCGGCCAGCTGGGCCGAAGACCCGGACTTCGTTGCGGCGGACCACATCCACCACGTCACGCTGAGTTCGCTGTACGAGCCGGACCCGCTCGCGGCGTACGCCTCGCAGTGGATCGCCGAGCCGCTCGACACGTCCCGGCCGCTGTGGCACGTCACCCTGGTCACCGGGCTGCCGGACGGGAAGTTCGCCCTGCTGCTGAAACTGCACCACGCGCTCACCGACGGCGCCGGCGCGTACGCCGTCGCGGCCGGCCTGCTCGACGGCGTCAAGCTGCCGGAGCGGATCTCGCCGCCGCGGCCGGCCCCGGCCCCACGGTCCACTTTGGACACGGTGAAGGGCGCGCTGGGCACGGTCTGGGACCAGGCGAACGAGACGGCCGGGATCGCGTCGTCCCTCGTGCGGGCCGCGCGCCCGCCCCTCTCGCCGATCTCGGCGCCGACGTCGGCCGAACGCCGGCTCGGCTTCGTGCGGGTGCCGCTGGCGGAGCTGCGCCGGGTGCGCCGGGCCCACGGCGGCACGACCAACGACGTGGTGCTGGCGGTGCTCTCCGGCGCACTGCGCGAATGGCTGGTGAACCGCGGCCACCGCGCCGACGGCCGCACGCTGCGCGCGCTGATCCCGGTGAGCGTGCGCGGCCGGGCCGCCGACCAGGTCGGCGGCAACAAGCTGTCCGGGTACCTGTGCGACCTGCCGGTCGGCGAAGACGATCCGGTCGAGCGGCTGCGGGTGGTCCGCCGGGCGATGACCCGCAACAAGGCGGCGGGCCCGAGCCGCGGCGCGGGGGCGCTCCCGCTGCTGGCCGGCCGCGTCCCGCCGCTGCTGCACCGCCTGGGCACGCGCACGGCGGGGCTGGCCGCGCCGATGCTGTTCGACCTGGTGATCACGACGGTCCCGGTGCCCCCGGCCCGCCTGTCCCTCGGCGGCGCCCGGCTGGCGGAGGTCTACCCGTTCGTCCCGCTGGCCCCGCGCCACGCGGTCGGCATCGCGGTGGCGACGTACCGCGACTCGGTCCACATCGGACTGCAGGCCAACGGCGAGGCGGTGCCGGACGTGGGTTCCCTGCGGGACGCGGTGCTGAAGTCCGTGGACCGCCTCCTCGACGCCTCCTGACCCGAGCGCCCCAATGTGGCGTTCGGTGCGTCCCACGCACCCAATGTGGCGTTCGGTGCGTCCCACGCAACCAACGCCACATTGGGGCGTTCCGGGCCCGGTCAGCCGCGGAGCATCTCCGCGACCAGGAACGCCAGCTCCAGGGACTGCTGCGTGTTCAGGCGCGGGTCGCAGGCCGTCTCGTAGCGGCCCGACAGGTCGACGTCCGAGATCTCCTGGGCGCCGCCCAGGCACTCCGTGACGTCTTCGCCCGTCAGCTCCACGTGGATGCCGCCCGGGTAGGTGCCCAGCTGGTTGTGCACCTCGAAGAAGCCCTGGACCTCGTCGACGATCCGGTCGAAGTGGCGGGTCTTGTAGCCGGTGGACGACTCGTGCGTGTTGCCGTGCATCGGGTCGCACTGCCAGATGACCTTGTGCCCGGACGCCTCGACCTTCTCCACGATCGCCGGGAGCACTTCGCGGACGTTGCCGTTGCCCATCCGGGCGATCAGCGTGAGGCGCCCCGGCTCGTTGCGCGGGTCGAGCCGCTCGACGTACTCCACGGCCTGGTCGGGCGTGGTGGTCGGGCCGATCTTCAACCCGATCGGGTTGGCCAGCAGCTCGGCGAACGCGATGTGCGCGCCGTCCAGCTGCCGGGTCCGCTCGCCGACCCAGAGGAAGTGCGACGACAGGTTGTACAGCTTCGGGTTCGCCGCGTCGGCGTTGTCCAGGCGCAGCATCGAACGCTCGTAGTCGAGCAGCAGCGCTTCGTGGCTGGCGAAGATCTCGGTGGACTGCAGCGACGTGTCCGTCACCCCGCAGGCCGACATGAACCGCAGGCCGCGGTCGATCTCGTTGGCCAGCGCTTCGAAGCGCTGCGCCGCCGGCGACGCCGACACGAAGTCCTTGTTCCAGTCGTGCACCTGGTGCAGGTCGGCCATGCCGGCGCCGGTGAGGGCGCGGACCAGGTTCATCGCCGCGCCCGCGTTCGCGTAGGCGCGGATCATCCGGCCCGGGTCCGGCACGCGCAGCTCGGGCTTCGCGACCAGCGAGTTGATGATGTCGCCGCGGTACACCGGCAGGCCCAGCGCGTCCGTCGCGGCCGAGCGCGGCTTGGCGTACTGGCCGGCGATGCGCCCGACCTTGACCACCGGCAGGCTCGCGCCGTAGGTCAGCACGACCGCCATCTGCAGCAGGGTGCGCAGGTTGGCGCGGATGTGCGGCTCGGTGTTGGACTCGAACGTCTCCGCGCAGTCGCCGCCCTGCAGGAGGAAGGCCTCGCCCCGGGCGACCATCGCCAGCCGGCTCTTGAGCCGGTCGATCTCGGCCGGGACGGTGATCGGCGGCACGCTCTCCAGCACGCTGCGGACCCGGCGGGTCGCGGCTGGGTCGGGCCACTCCGGTTGCTGAGCGGCCGGCAGGGCCAGCGCCTTGTCGAGCTGCTCCCGGAGCTCGGGCGGCAGCGGCGGCAGTTCGGGCAGCGTGTCGACGGGGACGTCCACAGTCCAGTTCACGAACACCAGGATAAGGTTCCCGCCCCGCTTCGCTTCGCCCGGTTCGCTCCCGAGCTGGCAGACCCCTGGATCTGTCGTCGATACACCTCGCGATTTCCCCGCCGAGCTGCGGACTCGTGCCTGGTCGACCGAGCACGAGTCCGCACGGTGGGAGAAGGCTCGGCAGCGCCGTCCGGAAGCGGACGATTTTTCTCCTCGTTTTCCTCCGCGAGGGAAAACCTCACCGGCCGGACGGGCAGGAACCGTCCGCCGTAGGAAAGACCCCGTCACGCAGATAGGCCAGCACCACGGCGTTCCCGCACGCGTTTTCCCTCGTGAAGACGCCGTGGCCGCCCGCGTCGACGGTCACGATCCGCGCCCGGTTCCCGAACGCCGCTCGCGTTTCGCGCGCTCCCGAAAGCGGGGTCGCCGGGTCGCGCAGGTTCTGCACCAGCAGGACGCCGGCCGGGCCGGGTCCGCCGACGCGCACCGGGGGTTCGGTGCGCTCGACGGGCCAGGACGCGCACGGGTTCACGTTCGCCGCGGCCGGGCCGAACATCGGGTGCCGCACCCGTTCGCGCTCGACCGCGCGCTGGTAGTAGCCGATCCGCTCGGGCCAGTCGGAGTCGTTGCAGATCACCTGGAGCTGCAGCGACGCGCGGGTGTCGCCGTCGAGCGGGCCGGCCGCGACGCGGGCACCGCCCGCCCATTCCGCGGCCAGCGCGGGGAAGCGCGCGTCGTCGTAGAGCCCGTTCCACGTGTCCGAGCGGAACTCCGGCCCGCGGGTCGCGGCCAGCTCGAAGAACTTCGCCGACACCTGCGCGGGGGTCCGACCCAGGTGGTAGCCGTCGTCGCGGGCCGCGGCCCAGGCGGCGAAGTCCGGGAACCGGTCGTCGAAGCCTTCGGCGAAGCGCTGGTTGGCGCGGACGTCGAGGCCGCGCGGGCCGAGGACGCTGTCGAGCACGATCCGGTCGCCGCGGTCGGGGAACATCGACGCGTAGGCGGCGCCGAGGTAGCTGCCGTACGAGACGCCGTAGTAGGAGATCTTCTTCTCCCCCAGTGCTTCCCGGATGCGGTCGAGGTCGCGCGCGGTGTTCGCGGTCGTCATGTGCGGCAGCAGGTCCGCCGTCGCCGCCTCGCCGCACTGTTTCGCGACGACACGCGCTTTCGCCGCCGTGGCGACGACGTCAAGCGGGCCGTCCGCGTACGGGCCGAGGACGGCTCCGCGCTGCTCGGGCGTCATGTCGCAGGTCACCGGCGTGCTGTAGCCGGTGCCGCGCGGGTCGAAGCCGATGACGTCGTAGGCGTCCGGCAGGCCGGAACCGCCCATCCGCTCCAGCAGCTGGGCGGGCATGGCGAGCCCGGGACTGCCCGGGCCGCCGGGGTTCATCAGCAGCACACCGCGGCGCTTGCCCGGAGTGCCGGCGTGCCGGGAGAGCGTCAGCTCGATGGTGCGGTCCGGGTGCGCGTAGTCCAGCGGCACGCGCAGTTCCGCGCATTCGAGCCCCGCGGTCGGCGACGGCGACATGCCGTAGTCCGGGCAGGGCGTCGTCCACTCGAGACGCGGTGCCGCGTCCGCCGGCGACGGTGCAGCGAGCAGGGGCAGGAATGCCAGGAGTACCAATGCTTTTCGCATGCTCCGAGCATGACCCGGTACGAGCGCGCGGACGTCAGCCCAGGGGCCGGACCTGCCGGTCCTCCCCGGGCTGACGGCGGTCACGCGGCTTGCGCGCGGTTGTACAGGTTCTGCGCGTCGGTGCCGAAGTACGGCCCGAACATGTAACCGGGCAGGAAGGTGTAGCCGAAGCTGTTCACCGAGGCCTGGACGCCGGACCCGGTGCCCTCGTCGAACGACAGGAACCACGGCCCGCCGCTGGAGCCGCCGGTCATGTTGCAGTTCATGCCGTGGTCCTTGGTCAGCAGGAAGTCGGTGAACGTCGTTCCGCTGCAGTAGATCAGCTTCGTGCCGTCGTAGGGCGCCGCGGCCGGGTAGCCGAAGGTGTACATGTTCTGGTTCTTCGGCTGGTTGAAGGCGATGCCCTGCGCGCCGACGACGTCGGTGAGCCGCTGCCCGTTCAGCGGGTTCACCACGGCCATGCCGACGTCGTAGTTCATGTCCTCACTGGCTTCCCACTGCGGGGTCGTCAGCGTCGTCTTCGCCGCCCACTGGCCGTAGGGCGCGTTGCCGTTGTCGTAGCCGGGGACGAAGGTCCACTGCGTGTGCCAGGTGCCCTGGTACTTCACGCAGTGGCCGGCGGTGACGACGACGCTGCCGTTGGTGCTGGTGACGGCGTCACCGGAGCAGGAGGCGTTCTGGCCGTTGAAGACGAAGAACACGCGCCCGGCGGTGTGGGTGACCTGACCGCCGCCGGTCCAGGCGCCGCCGCCGTTCGGGATGCTCTGAATGACGGCGCTCTGCCCGCGTGCCACGTCCTTCGGCGTGAACGCGGGCGCCTTGACGAGGTTGTCCATCGGGATGGCCGCCCGCATGGCGTCGGGCGTCCAAAAGGGTTTCGGCGCGGCCTGGGCGGGCATGCCGACCAGGGCGAACGCGAGGGAGAGGACCGCGGTGACGACCGCTGCCCGGAGAGCCGTGTGCTTCAAGACGCCCACCTTCCGCCGAGGTGAATTGCCGCGAAACCGGCACAGTTACTCGAAAGTAGTTGTCCGTGTACACAGAGCACAGCCACCGTTCGGCGTAATGGGTCGAAACGGTCGAAAGCCCCTCACCGCGCCTGCGGGCTCGGCTGCGTCGCCTCCGGTGCAGTGAATGACTCATTCACTGCACCCGACGCCAGGAATGAGTCATTCACTACGTTCGGACGAGCCGCCGCCGCGACCGGGAACGGCGAAGGCCCCCTCGCCAGTGACGAAGGGGCCTTCGGCGCGACTACGTCAGACGACCGCGAGCGGGAGCGCCGTCGGGTGGACCGGCGCCGGGAGGTCCGACGCACCCGTCAGGAACGCGTCGACCGCGTTGGCCACCGAACGGCCTTCCGCGATCGCCCACACCACCAGCGACGCGCCGCGGTGGGCGTCGCCGCAGACGAACACCCCGGGGGACTCCGTCTGCCAGTCCGCGCCGCACGACAGCGTTCCGCGGCGGGTCAGCGACAGGCCGAGACCGTCCAGGAGCGGCATCTCCTCGACGCCCTCGAAGCCGATCGCCAGCAGGACCAGGTCGGCCGGCAGCGTCTCGATCTCGTCGTTGACCGGGATCACCTCGCGGCGGCCGGTCGACGGGTCCTTCTGGACGCGGACCTGCTGCAGTTCGACCGCCTTCACGCGGCCGTTGTCGTCGCCGACGAACCGCTTCACGGCGACCGCGAACTTCCGCTCGCCCGCTTCCTCGTGCGCCGGGTAGGTGCGCAGGATGTAGGGCCACGTCGGCCACGGCGAGCGGTCGTCGTCCCGGGTGGACGGCGGGATCGGGTACTGGTCCAGCTGCGTCACCGAAAGCGCGCCCTGACGGGTGGCGGTGCCGTAGGAGTCGGCGCCGGTGTCGCCGCCGCCGATGATCACCACGTGCTTGCCGTGCGCGTCGATCGACGGCGGGCCGTCGCCCTCGACGAACTTGTTGGCCGGCACCAGGTGCTCCATCGCCAGGTGGACGCCGCCCAGCTCGCGGCCCGGCGTCGTCGTGTCGTCGCGGCCGCGCAGCGCACCGACCGCGAGGACGACGGCGTCGTACTGCGCGCGCAGGTCGTCCACCGAAAGGTCGACGCCGACCTCGCAGCCGGTGACGAACTTGGTGCCCTCCTTGCGCAGCTGCGCGAGGCGCCGGTCGAGGACCTTTTTCTCCATCTTGAACTCGGGGATGCCGTAGCGCAGCAGGCCGCCGAGGCGGTCGTCGCGCTCGAACACCGTGACCTCGTGGCCGGCGCGGGTCAGCTGCTGGGCGGCGGCGAGCCCGGCCGGGCCGGAGCCGACCACGGCGACCCGCTGCCCGCTGGCCACTTCGGACACCTGCGGCTGGACGTAACCCGCTTCCCACGACTGGTCGGCGATCGTCTGCTCGACGCGCTTGATCGCCACCGGCCCGCCCGAGGCCGGCGAGATCGACAGGACGCAGCCCGCCTCGCACGGCGCCGGGCACAGCTTCCCGGTGAACTCGGGGAAGTTGTTGGTGGCGTGCAGCCGGTCGCTCGCCGCGGCCCAGTCGCCGCGGCGGACCAGGTCGTTCCACTCGGGGATCAGGTTGCCGAGCGGGCAGCCGGAGCCGCCGGAGTGGCAGAACGGGATACCGCAGTCCATGCAGCGCGACGCCTGCTTGCGCACCTTTTCGTTGCGTTCGCCCGGGTCGACGTCCGCGTAGACCTCGCCCCACGAAGAAAGCCGCTCCTCGTAGGACTTCTTCTTCGGCTCTTCGCGTTCGTACTTCAGGAAACCGGTCGGGTCAGCCACGAGCGGCCTCCATGATCGCCTCGTCGACGTCGCGGCCGGCGGCCTTGGCCGCCTTCGCCGCGTCCAGGACCCGCTGGTAGTCGCGCGGCATCACCTTCGTGAACGCCACGGAGCGGCGCGGCCAGTCGCCGAGCAGCGAGGCCGCCACCGCGGAGCGGGTGAGATCGTAGTGCTGCTGCACGGTTTTCTTCAGCCAGGCCAGGTCGTCCGCGGTCGGCTTGAGCAGGTCCACCATGTCCTGGTTGACCTTCTTGCGGTCGACGTCGAGCACGAACGCCATGCCGCCGGACATGCCGGCCGCCAGGTTCCGCCCGGTCGGGCCGAGCACCACGGCACGGCCGCCGGTCATGTACTCGAAGGCGTGGTCGCCGACGCCCTCGGCGACGACGGTGGCGCCGGAGTTGCGGACGCAGAAGCGTTCGCCGACCTGGCCGCGCAGGAAGATCTCGCCGCCGGTCGCGCCGTAGGCGATCGTGTTGCCCGCGATCGTCTGCGCCTCGGCGGCGAAGGACGCCTCCGGGTCGGGCCGGACGATGATCCGCCCGCCGGAGAGACCCTTGCCGACGTAGTCGTTCGCGTCGCCGACCATGTCGAGGGTGATGCCGCGCGGCAGGAACGCGCCGAGCGACTGGCCGGCGGATCCGGTGAGCAGCACGTGGATCGTGCCCTCGGGCAGGCCGTCACCGCCGTAGCGGCGGGTGATCTCCGAGCCCAGCAGCGTGCCGACGGTCCGGTTCACGTTGCGCACCGGCAGTTCGAGCCGCACCGGGTGCGCGTCCTCCAGGGCCGCCTCGGCGAGCTGGATGAGCGTGCGGTCCAGGGCGTGCTCGAGGCCGTGGTCCTGGCCGCGGGTGCGCCGCTTCGCGCCGCCGTAGGGCGTCTCGGTCGGCATCTCGAAGATCGGCGCCAGGTCCAGACCGGAGGCCTTCCAGTGGTCGACGGCCTCGTCGGTGTTCAGGAGCTCGGCATGGCCGATGGCTTCGTCGAGCGTGCGGAAGCCCAGCGACGCCAGGGTTTCCCGCACCTCCTCGGCGACGAACTTGAAGAAGTTCACCACGTGCTCGACCTGGCCGGTGTAGCGCTTGCGCAGCTCGGGGCTCTGCGTGGCGACGCCGACCGGGCAGGTGTCGAGGTGGCAGACGCGCATCATGATGCAGCCCGCGACGACGAGGGGGGCCGTCGCGAAGCCGTACTCCTCGGCGCCGAGCAGCGCCGCGATGACGACGTCGCGCCCGGTCTTCATGGCGCCGTCCACCTGCACGGTGATCCGGTCGCGCAAGCCGTTGAGCAGCAACGTCTGCTGGGTCTCGGCGAGGCCGATCTCCCACGGCGTGCCCGCGTGCTTGAGCGAGTTCATCGGGGACGCGCCGGTGCCGCCGTCGTGGCCGGAGATGAGCACGACGTCGGCGTGCGCCTTGGACACCCCCGCCGCGACCGTGCCGACCCCGAGCGAGGACACCAGCTTCACGTGGATGCGGGCCTGCTCGTTGGCGTTCTTGAGGTCGTGGATCAGCTGGGCCAGATCCTCGATGGAGTAGATGTCGTGGTGCGGCGGCGGGGAAATGAGCCCGACACCCGGCGTCGAGTGCCGGGTCCGCGCGATCCACGGGTACACCTTGTTCGGCGGCAGCTGGCCACCTTCGCCGGGCTTCGCGCCCTGCGCCATCTTGATCTGGATGTCGTCGGCGTTGACCAGGTACTCGCTCGTGACGCCGAAGCGGCCCGACGCGACCTGCTTGATCGCGCTGCGGCGCTCGGGGTCGTAGAGCCGCTCGGGGTCCTCGCCGCCCTCGCCGGTGTTGGACCGGCCGCCGAGCCGGTTCATCGCGATGGCCAGGGTTTCGTGGGCCTCGGCCGAGATCGAGCCGTACGACATCGCGCCCGTGTTGAAGCGCTTGAAGATCGCTTCGGCGGGCTCGACCTCGTCGAGCGGCACCGGCTCGCGGACGCCGTCCCGGAAGGCGAACAGCCCGCGCAGCGTGCCACCCTCGCGGTAGAGGCGGTGCACCTCGTCGGTGTACTTGCGGTAGACCTCTTCGCGGCCGGTCTTGGACGCGTGCTGCAGCAGGAACACCGTCTCCGGCGTGAACAGGTGCAGCTCGCCCTCACGGCGGTAGGCGTACTCGCCACCGGTGTCGAGCCCGCGGTGGACGCGCTCGGTCGGGTTGTCCGGGTAGGCGCGGCGGTGCCGGACGGCGACCTCTTCGGCGAGCACCTCGAGGCCGACGCCGCCGAGCTTCGACGACGTCCCGGTGAAGTACTCGTCGAGCACGTCCTGGGCCAGCCCGAGGGATTCGAAGACCTGGGCGGCGGTGTACGCGCCGACCGTCGAGATGCCCATCTTGGACATGATCTTCAGGACGCCCTTGACCAGCGCCTGCACGTAGTTGCGGATCGCCTTGGCGGGCTCGATGCCGGTGACCGCGCCCTGCCCGATCATGTCCTCGATGGTCTCGAAGGCCAGGTACGGGTTGACCGCGGCGGCGCCGTAGCCGAGCAGCAGCGCGATGTGGTGCACCTCGCGCGCGTCACCGGATTCGACGACCAGCGCGACACGCAGGCGTTCCTTCGTGCGGACCAGGTGGTGGTGCACCGCGGAGACCAGCAGCAGCGACGGGATCGGCGCCATCCGGTGGTCGGAGTCGCGGTCGGACAGCACGAGCGTGCGCGCCCCGGCCGCGATCGCCTCGGACGCCTCGCGGCGCACCCGCTCGATCGCCCCGGCCAGCGCCTCGGCGCCGCCGTCCACTTCGTACAGTCCGGAAAGGACGCTGCAGGCGAAGCCGGGGAGGTCGCCGTCGTCGTTGATGTGGATGAGCTTGGCGAGCTCGTCGTTGTCGATGACCGGGTACGGCAGCTTGAGGTGACGGCAGGACGCCGGGCCCGGCGCCAGGAGGTTGCGCTCCGGGCCCATGATGCGCGCCATGCAGGTGACGAGCTCTTCGCGGATCGCGTCCAGCGGCGGGTTGGTCACCTGCGCGAAGTTCTGCTTGAAGTAGTCGTAGAGCAGGCGGGACCGCTGGGACAGCACCGCGGGCGGGGTGTCCGTGCCCATCGAGCCGATCGGCTCGGCGCCCTTCTCGGCCATCGGCGCGAGCAGGATCTTCAGCTCTTCTTCGGTGTAGCCGAAGGAAAGCTGGCGGCGCAGCACCGAGTCGTGGCTCTGCACGACGTGGTCGCGGTCGGGCAGTTCGGCGATCTTCAGCAGGCCCGCGTGCAGCCAGCCCTCGTACGGGAGCTTGCCGGCCAGCGCGGACTTGACCTCTTCGTCGTCCACGATCCGGCCGGCCTCGGTGTCGACCAGGAACATCCGGCCGGGCTTGAGGCGCCCCTTGGCCACGACGTCCTTGGGAGCGACGTCGAGCACGCCCGCCTCGCTGGCGAGCACGACGCGGTCGTCGGCCGTGCGCCACCAGCGCGCCGGGCGCAGGCCGTTGCGGTCCAGGACCGCGCCGACCAGGCGGCCGTCGGTGAAGGTGACGCAGGCGGGGCCGTCCCACGGCTCCATCAGGCTGGCGTGGAACTGGTAGAAGGCGCGCCGCTCGGGCTTCATGGTGGCGTGGTTCTCCCACGCCTCCGGGATCATCATCAGCACGGCGTGCGGCAGCGAGCGGCCGCCGAGGTGCAGCAGCTCCAGGACCTCGTCGAAGGACGCGGAGTCCGACGCGTCCGGCGAGCAGATCGGGAACAGCCGGCTCAGGTCGCCGGTGATGAGGTCGGACTCCAGCAGCGCCTCGCGGGCCCGCATGCGGTTGCGGTTGCCGCGGATGGTGTTGATCTCGCCGTTGTGGGCCACGAACCGGAACGGGTGCGCCAGCGGCCACGACGGGAAAGTGTTGGTGGAGAAGCGGGAGTGCACCAGCGCGATGGCGCTTTCCAGCCGCTCGTCGCGCAGGTCGGCGAAGAACGCGGGCAGCTGCTCCGGCGTCACCATGCCCTTGTAGACGATCGTCCGCGAGGACAGCGACGGGAAGTACGTGCCACAGCCGGAGTTCGCGCTTTCGTGCTCGACGCGCTTGCGCAGGCAGAAGGCCAGGCGGTCGAGCTCGATGCCCGCTTTCCCTTCGGCCGCCACGAAAAGCATGGCGAAGTGCGGCATGACCGAGCGGGCGGTCGGGCCGATGTCCGCGCGGTCGGCGTCCACCGGGACCTCGCGCCAGCCGAGGATTTCCAGTCCTTCTTCGACGGCGATGCGTTCGGCCAGCTCGACGGCCTTGCGGCGCTGCTCGGCGTCTTCGGGGAGGAACGCGATGCCGGCGGCGTAGGCGTGGTTGCCGTGCTCGTCGGGTTCGGGGAGGGCGAAGCCGGCTTCGGCGCGCAGCAGCGTGTCGGGCAGCTGCAGCAGGATGCCGGCGCCGTCGCCGCTGGTCGGTTCGGCACCGGCGGCGCCGCGGTGGTCGAGGTTGGTCAACGCGGCCAGGCCGTCGGTGACGATGCCGTGGGAGCGGCGCCCGCGGATGTCGGCCACCATGGCCACACCGCAGGAGTCCTGTTCGGTCTCCGGATCGTAAAGACCCTGCTTGCCGGGCATGGCGGAGAAGATCATGAAGGGACCTCCTTCGTCGTCTGTCGTGCGGGGCCGGGCTACCGGCCGGGGAGCGCACGGGACGACGATGGCCCGCTTGTTAGCGCGACTTTAACACCTGGGAAACATGCCAGCACCTGTTCAGAGCGCCCCGAGCGACGTCGGACGGTAACGATCTGGCTGCGTGGAACGACGTAGTTCCTGATGGGTTCCCGGTAGTTCGCTCTGCTAAGTATACGGCCCGGAAACTCTCGTCAAGCCTAACGTGACGGGCCCGACGCGGCACGCCGGGATTGTGTGGCCGCTCACTAGAACGTGTTACATTTCGCCGCATGATCCTCGATCGGTTCAAGCTCACCGACCAGGTCGCGGTGATCACCGGCGCGGGACGAGGGATCGGCGCGGCCACGGCCGTGGCCCTCGCCGAAGCGGGCGCCGACGTGGTCATCGCCTCCCGCACCGAATCCCAGCTCGCGGAGGTCGCCTCGCGGGTTTCCGCCGCGGGCCGCCGTGCTGTTCCCGTTCCCGTCGACCTCTCCGACCCGGCCGCGGCCGCGGCGCTGGCCTCGACGGCGGTGGCGGAGTTCGGCCGGCTCGACCTGGTGGTCAACAACGTCGGCGGCACGTACCCGCGGCCCCTGCTGGAGACGACCGCGGAGTTCATGGAGGAGGCGTTCCGCTTCAACGTGGCGACGGCGCACGCGCTCACGGTGGCGGCGGCACCATCCCTGGTGGAGTCGGGCGGCTCGATCGTCAACATCTCGTCGGTGATGGGCCGGCTGTCCGGCCGCGGCTTCGCGGCGTACGGAACGGCGAAGGCGGCTCTGGCCCACTACACGCGCCTGGCGGCGGCGGACCTCGCGCCGCGGGTGCGGGTGAACGCGATCTCGGTGGGTTCGGTGGCGACGTCGGCGCTGGAGATCGTGGTCGGCAACCCGGAGCTGAAGGAGAAGATGGAGGCCGCCACCCCGCTGCACCGCATCGGCGAGGCGGAGGACATCGCGGCGACGGTGGTGTTCCTGGCCTCGCGCGCCGGCGGGTACGTCACGGGCAAGATCCTCGAGGTCGACGGCGGGCTGCAGACCCCGAACCTGGAGCTGGGCCTGCCCGACCTCGGCTGACCCGGCGTTCGGTGCGTGGGACGCACCCAATGTGGCGTTCGGTGCGTCCGACGCACCCAAAGTGGCGTTGGGGCGCTCGGGACCGTGCCGGACGGGGTCACGGAGCGAGGCCGGACCTCGTCGGCCTCCGGCCAGGGGGTTCCTCCTCGGTGGGCCAGTCCTCGGCCGATGCGCCGAAGGCCACCACCGGGTGTCCCGGTGATGGCCTTCGGAAAGCTCGAGCGGTCAGCTCTCGTCGGTCTTCTTCGGCTCCTCGGCCGGTGCGTCCTCCGCGGGCTTCTCCGCCGACGCCGGAGCCTCTGCCGCCACCTTCGCGTGCTCGGGCTCCTCCACCGCGGCCGAGTCTTCCGAGGAAGGCTCCTCGACCGGCGTCTCCTCCGGCCCGGGCGCGTCCTTGCTCCGCAGGGACTCCGGTGCCTCCCGCGGCCCGCGCTTCCCGGCGAGCACGAAGTACGCCGCCGCGCCCGCGAACAGCAGGATCGACGTCCACACGTTCACGCGCAGGCCGAGGATGTGGTTCGCGGTGTCCGTCCGCATCATCTCGATCCAGCCGCGGCCCACCGTGTACCCCGCGACGTACAGCGCGAACGCCCGCCCGTGGCCGAGCTTGAAGCGCCGGTCGGCCCACACCACGAGCAGCGCGACCAGCAGGTTCCAGATCAGCTCGTACAGGAACGTCGGGTGGACGGGGCTCTCCGGCAGCGGGATGTGGCCGGTCGCCACGCCGTTCAGCAGGTTGTTCGGGTCGTCCGGGTTGAAGCGCTGGTAGACCTCCAGGCCCCACGGCAGGTCCGTGTGCGCGCCGTAGAGCTCCTGGTTGAAGTAGTTGCCGATGCGGCCGATGGCCTGCGCGACGACGATGCCCGGGGCGATCGCGTCCGCCATCGCCGGCAGCGGGACGCCCTTGCGCCGGCACGCGATGAGCGCGCCCACCGCGCCGAGGGCGACGGCGCCCCAGATGCCGAGGCCGCCGTCCCAGATCGCGAACGCGTTCCAGGGGTTCTTGCCCTCGGTGAAGTACAGCTCGGGGTCGGTGATCACGTGGTACAACCGGCCGCCGACCAGGCCGAACGGCACGGCGTACACGGCGACGTCGATGACCGTGCCCTTGGTGCCGCCACGGGCGGCCCAGCGCCGCTCCCCCCACCAGATCGCCACGATGATGCCGGCGATGATGCACAGGGCGTACGCACGGATCGGGATCGGTCCCAGGTGCCACACCCCGCGGTCGGGGCTGGGGATCGTCGCGAGGTAGGCGGAAATCACCGGGTCACCGTAGCGCTAGCCCGCCGTCACATCCACAGCGGCCAGGTAGCCCGCCACCAGCGCGTGCGCCACCTGGACGACGGCGTGGTCGCGCGGGAGGAACTGGTCGTCGTGGAGGCTGGGGACGCCCGCGGTGTCGCCGAGGCCGACGAACAGCATCAGGCCACGCGTCCCGCCGCCGCAGTAGTGCGCGAAGTCGTCGGCGCCGAACGACCGGAACTGGTCGTCGACGGTGACGCCGGCGTGGGCCAGCCGGCGCTGTGCGCCCGTCGCCAGCACCGGGTCGTTGGCCAGCACCGGCTCGCACGGGCTGATCTCCAGCTCGGCGGTGCAGCCGTGCGCCTTCGCCGTGCCGTGCACGATCTCCTCGAGCGCCTCCAGCGCGCGCTCCCGGTCCTTCTCCCGCATCAGGCGCAGCGAGCCGAACGCGCTCGCGCTGGTCGGCACGACGTTGGCCGCGGCGCCACCCTGGATCCGGCCGATCGAGCAGACCGCGCCGAACACCGGGTCGATCCGCCGCGACGCGAGCTGCTGCAGGCTCACGACCAGCTGCGACAGCGCCAGGATCGGGTCACGCAGCAGCTGCGGGTAGCCGGCGTGGCCGCCCTGGCCGTACATGGTCACCTCGAACTCGTCGGTCGAGGCGTTGACCGGGCCGGGCACCGCCGCGACGACGCCCTGCGCGAGCCGCGGCTGGACGTGCGCGCCGATCACCGTGTCCACCCCGGCCTCGGCCAGCACGCCGGACTCGACGACGTCGAGCGCGCCGGGCGGCGACGTCTCCTCCCGCGGCTGCAGCAGCGCCAGGATCGGCCGGGGGACGCCGACGCGCACCGCCGCGCGGCCGACCGCGACCAGTGCGGCGAGGTGGACGTCGTGGCCGCACGCGTGCATCAGGCCGTTCTCCGACGCCCACGGCACGCCGGTGCCCTCCAGCACCGGCAGGGCGTCGAGCTCCGCCCGCAGCGCCACGGCCGGGCCGTCGCCGCCGCCGGGCAGCGGGATCGCTCGGCCGGTCTTGGCGACCCGGGTGCCGTCGCCCGCGCCGAGCGCGCGGGCCACCAGCCGGGCGGTGTCCTCCTCGTCGCCGGAGCCGCGCGGGTCGGCGTGCACCGCGTGCCTCAGCTCGATCGCGGCGGGCAGCTCGTCCTCGATCGCCCGCGTCCACCGGTCCCAAAGGTCGTTCACACGTGCTCCCAGCGGTAGATCCTCTTCGCGTTCTCGTGCCCCACCAAAGCACACAGCCGGACGGCGTCCACTTCGGACAGCGCGTCGGCGGCCAGCGCGGCGCGCAGGAAGTCCGAAAGTCCCTGGCGGAACAGCGACGTGCCCAGGTGGTACAGCTCGGCCAGGCCGAAGGCGTCGGTGGAGAAGAGGACCTTCCCGAAGGGCGCGATCTCCAGCAGCTCGGCCAGGATCGCCGGCGCGCGGAAGCCCGCGTTGTGGGTGGCGAGGCCGACGTCGACGAAGACGTGCTCGAAGACCTGCGCCAGGTAGGCGGCGTTGCGGTGGAACGGGTAGTTGTGCAGCAGCAGGATCGGTACGCCGCGGTCGCGGGTCGCCCGCAGCAGCCCGGTGAGCCGCAGCGGGTCGCAGCGGTGCAGGTCGACGTCGGCGTCGCCGTACCCGACGTGGAACTGCACCGGCAGGCCGAGGTCGAGGCCGGTGAACACCAGGAAGCGGTGCAGGACCTCGTCGGCGAGGCGGACCGGCTCGCCCGCCTCGATCCGCGCGAGCCAGCGCCCCGCCGCGGCTTCGACCTCCGGCGGGGACGGCCGCTCCCCCGCCAGTTCGAGCCCGACGCGGTAGGCCGCGATCGACTTGAGCCCGACGGCGGTCGCGGCACGCTTCCCCAGCTCGCCGGCGAAGTCCGCGGCGAACCCGGCCGCGGTGGAGCCGCGGATCACGGCTTCGGCCACCTGTTCCAGCCGGACGACGTCGTGCGCGCGGCCGCCCGCCATCTCCGCGAACTCGCCGGTCGTGGTCAGCGAGTCCGGCCGGAACCCGCCGTCCAGCAGGAAGTCGGTGGTGCCGGTGGCGCGCAGGAACCGCCGCGCCACCTCGGCCGCGCCCAGCCGGGCGCGGCGTTCGAGGTAGGCCTCGGCCGGGGCGTGCTTCGGCAGGTCGAGCACGGGCGCGCAGCGTTCGCGCACGGCCAGCCCGATGAGCGAGTCGAACAGGCTCGTGCCGAGCGGCGACGTCGTGTCCGCCTCGGTCAGCATCGCCTCGAAGTCCGCACGGGCCACGTCGCCGGTGACGACGCCGTGGCAGTGGTGGTCCACCAGCGGCAGGTCGGCGACGAACGGGAGCAGGTCGGTCATGCGCCTCCGTCCACTTCGGTGAGCCTCTCCCCCACCCTACGAGCGAAGCCCGGTGCGGACAGGACCAAGATCACCGCCAGCACCAGCACGGCCCCGGCGGCCACCGGGAACCACCGCGCGGGCCCCTCCGCCGGGTACGGCACGACGTTGACGTAGACGGTGTACCCGAGCACCGCGAGCGCCCCGATCGGGAACACCAGGTGCCACACCGGCACGCGCATCCGGCGCTTCACGAACAGCAGCAGGATCGCGCCGGCGGTCGTGAGCAGGTAGATCACCAGCAGGACGAGCGTGCCGATCGAGCCGGACCACGCGAAGGTGTCCGACGCCGTCGCGCCGAAGAACAGCGCGCAGACTCCGATGATCAGCACCGCCGCACCGGTCACGGCGCTGACCGCGGCGACCGGCGTGCCCCGGCCGGACGTCCGGCCGATGCCGCGGCCGCCGAAAGCGTCCCGCCCGAGGGCGTACAGCAGCCGCGAACCGCCGACGACGCACGCGAGGCAGCAGCCGAACGCGCTGATCGCGGCACCGACGCTGATCACGTCGCCGACCCACGCGCCCGCGTACCGGCTGCCGAGGTCGCCGAGCAGGGACGGCGAATCGTGGAACGCCGTCGCGTCCGTGCCGAACGCCATCATCTCGACCGCGGTGACCACGACGAAGTAGCCGCCGCCGAAGATCGCCGTGCCGAGGATCGCGCGCGGGATGTTGCGCTTCGGGTCGTGGGTCTCCTCGCCGAGCGTCGCGGCGGCTTCGAACCCGGCGAAGGACAGGAAGCCGAACACCGCACCGACGAACACCCCGGACAGCCCGGCGTCGGGGGTGAAGGTGAACACGTCCAGGGTGAACCGGGCGTCGCCCGGGGCGTCCCCGGCGAGCAGCCGGACCAGGATCACCACCGTGACCAGCAGGATCACCGCGATGGTCGCACCTTCGACGGCGAGCAGCGTGCTCGTGCCGCGGCGCGCGGGCGCCACCGACAGCAGCCAGGAGCCGATCAGCGCGACCGCCGTCAGCACGAACGGCCCCCAGGACGGCGGGTCCGGCCAGATTCCCGCCTGGGTGAGGAAAGCGGTGCCCAGCGTGCCCGCGGCCGAGCTCGTGACGACGGCGTAGAACGTGTACGTGCCGAGGAGGCCGATGCCGGAGACGACCCCGGCGCGCGGGCCGAGCGTCGCGCCGACGAACGCGTACACCGAACCGGCGTGCTGGTAATACTGGCAGAGCTTGACGAAGCCGTACGCGACCAGCAGGACGCCGACCGCCGAAAGCAGGAAGGCGAGCGGGACGGCGCGGCCGGCGGCGGCCGCGGTCTGCTGGGGGTTGATGTTGGCGGCCATGCTGGGTGCCATCAACGCCACGGACAAGCCGACGGCCTGCCAGACGGAGAGGGAGCGGCGCAGCCCTGGACGGGTTTCGACGGTGTCTGACACGATCTCCACCTCTTTTCCTCGTGGGAACCAGCCTCCGGTGCAGCCTCAAGTGAACATCGACGGGAGCAGGATGAGCCAGCTCGATCGGGCAGAACTCGCACAGCAGGGCGCGCTCCGGGCCGACGGCCTGCGCGCGGCCGGCGTCGAGCTCGTCGCGTTGACCTTCGTGGACAACAGCGGCATCGCGCGGGTCAAGGCCGTCCCGGTGGACCGGCTGTGGTCGGCGGCGGCCTGGGGCGTCGGCGCGTCGAACTCGTTCGACTTCTTCCTGGCCACCGACGACATCACCGACGGCGAGTACTCCCGCGGCCCGGTCGGCGACCTGCGGCTGCACCCGGACCTCGACGCGCTCGTGCCGCTGGCCGCGCAGCCGGGCTGGGCGTGGGCCCCGGCCCGGAGGTACGACCAGGAGGGCGAGCCGCACCCGCAGGACGCACGGGCGCTGGCCGCGACCGCGACGGCCCGGCTGGCATCGCTGGGCTACAACGTGCGGACCGCCTTCGAGATCGAGTGGGTGGTCACGGCGGCGGACGCGCCGGACGACCCGCGCTCGGCCACGGCGGGCCCGGCCTACGGCTTCGCGCGGCTTTCCGCGCAGGCGGACTACCTGCGCGCGCTGGTGTCCACTTTGTCCGCCCAGGGCGTGGCGGTGGAACAGATCCACCCCGAATACGCGGCCGGGCAGTTCGAGCTGTCGGTGTCGCCGGACGACCCGGTGCGCGCGGCGGACGTCGCGGTGCTGACGCGCGAGACGATCCGGATGGTGAGCGACCGGCACAGGCTGCGCGCGTCGTTCACGCCGAAGTTCGAGCCGGGCGGCGTCGGCAACGGCGGTCACGTGCACCTGAGCCTCTGGGACGGCGACCGGAACCTCTGCGCCGGTGGCGACGGCCGGTTCGGCCTGACGCCGACGGCGGAGGCGTTCGGCGCCGGGATCTTTTCGCGGCTGCCGGCGCTGCTGGCGATCGGCGCGCCGTCGGTGGTCAGCTACCTGCGCCTCCAGCCGCACCACTGGGCCGGGGTGTTTTCGGTGTGGGGCCTGGAGAACCGCGAGGCACCGCTGCGGCTGGTGCAGGGCCCGGCCGGGCAGCGCGACCGCGCGGCGAACTTCGAGGTCAAGTGCTTCGACCTGACCGCGAACCCGTACCTGGTGGTGGCGGCACTGCTGTTCGCGGGCCTCGCCGGCCTGGACGTGAAGGAGTCGCTGCCGGGGCCGGTCGACGTCGACCCCGGGACGCTGCCTTCCGCGACGCGGCTGCCGACTTCGCTGGCGGACGCGGTCGCGGCGTTCGAAGCGGACGCCGCGCTGACGTCGGCGTTCGGCGCGGAGTTGGCGACGACGCTGATGGACGTGCGCCGCGGGGAGATCTCGCGCCTGGGCTCCCTGCCGCCCGACGAGCTGTGCGCGCTCATGCGCTACCTCCATTGAGATCTTTTCACCGGAAACCATTCGTCTCGAATGCGGCATTCGTGCCGGAAATCGTTCTGTGATCAGGTCGTTATCTGTGCTAGCGTCCCGCACCGGGTGAGGTGAGGAGGCCGAAAGAAGGCACAGTCCATGCCAGACGCGCGTCCCCGCCACCGGCAGAAGCCTTGGAAGCTCAAGGTGACCGTCGTGGTGGCTGCAGCGTCGCTGGGGGCGGTCGGGATCGCGGTGGCCGCACCGCGCACCCCGGCGCCGCCGCCCGCGACCCCGAACCCCGGCTGCACCCTCAAGGTGCCCGAAGACCCGTTGTCCGCGCGTGGCCTCGCCACGCCGTACCAGCTCAGTGCGACCGATCCGCGCCTGGGCGCCTGCCACGAACCGGTGGACGCGCAGGGTGCGTTCGCCGAGGCGACGATCCTCGACCCCGCGACCGGCAAGCTGTCGGTGTACCACCCGCTCGTCGTCGACGCGGGCCGGGCGCCCGCCGCGCCCCCGGTCGTCCCGGCCCTGCCCCGCGGCGCCGTCGTCGGGCTGTGGTTCGGGTTCAACGGCGACACGCTGACCCTCGGCGGCAGCCCGGGCGCGCTCCGGGCGGGCCGGTGCGTCAACGGCCTGGGGCGCTCGCTGTTCGGCCAGGTCGCTTTCTGCGGCGCCCAGGCGTTCTTCGACGCGGCCAACAAAGCAGTGGCGGCCGGCAAGCTGCGGATCCCGCCGCTGGGCCGGGCGAAGGACGGGCGGCCGTGCCCGTCGGTGCGTGACTTCTCATTGGTGGACCAGGACCAGAGCGACAACGTCACCACGACCTACCTCGCCACGCGCGACGGCCGGACGGCCCAGGCCACCGCGGCCAACGCCCGCGCGCTCGGGAAACCCGCGACGCTCGCCAACGGCAGCGACAACCGGCTGCTCGACGCGTTCGTGGACCCGGCACTGGGCTGCACGCCGTTCACGGCACCGGACCTCACCGACGGGGGCCGGCCCGCGACGTCGCTCGCCCTCAACGAACTGCAGGCAGCGGCCGGGCAGCGCGCGCCGATCGCGCTGGTGCCCCCGGGCGACCCGATGACGCTCGTCGACGGGAAACCCAGCACGGCCAAGGCGAACCTGTACCGCGCGGGCGTCGACCAGCCCCCGCTCGACCGGCGCTCCGCCAGTACCCGGGCGTACTGCCGCTCCCTGCGGACGGCCGGGCTGGACCGGCTCACCACCGACCGCCGGCTGCTGCGGGCGGCACCGTCCCCGGCCGACGGCGTCGGCCTGCTGAAGTTCCTGACCGACCGGCTCCAGGGCTCGCTGCAGCAACTGGGGTGCACCCGCCCGGCGGCCTCGGCCCACCCGGCCGCGGCCGCCGAACCGGACCCGGCCGACCAGGCGGCGGCGACCGACGCCGTCCGGACGCTGGACACGCTCAAGAACGGCTGAGGCCGCGGGCCTACCCGGCCAGCGCCCCGGCGACCTCCTCACGCAGCTGCGGAAGCTTCGCGTAGAGGCGGTCGCCGGGGCATTCGGTGTTGTAGTAGTCGCGGTGGCCCTTGATCTCGTCGACCGGAATGCCGTACTGGCGGCAGATGTAGGCGCAGAAGACGACCAGCGACGCCCACTGCGCCTCGGGCGGCTCGACGCTGGTGTAGGTGCCTTCGTTCTCGATGCCGATGGCGTTGGTGTTCTGGCCCGGGCAGTGGGCGCCCTGGATCATGGTCGTGCCGCCGCGCAGGGCGTCGAGACTGCCGTGCCGGCCTTCCATCCGGTACCCGCCGCGGCTGACGGTGAAGTGCTGGCCGGTGTCGGACCAGCCGTTGTTGTCCATGTGGTCGTGCTGGTCGTCGCGGGCGACCTGGAAGGCGTGCGCGAGAGAGTAGTCGGTGCTGTTGGGGCAGGCGATGTGGTGGATGAGGACGCGGTTCGCGGGGTGGTCGAGAGTGGTGAGGGCGTCGGCGGGCGGCCGGGCACCCCACTCGGCACAGCTGTAGATCCGCGGTTCGGTGGCGGCTCGCGCGGCGCTGGGGATCAGGAGCCCGGCGGCGCCCGCGACGGCCAGGCCGGCGGCGCCGCGGAGGAAGCTGCGCCGCGGAAGGTGTGCGAGGTCCATGCCGCGGACTCTCCCGTGGCGGCGTACAGCTTTCGTACAAAGGCCCGAAGGTCCGGCCGTCAGCCCGCCGAGGCCAGCTCCTCCGCGCCGCTGTACAGCTGGATCTTGAAGCGGATGTGGTCCTGGTGCTCCCGCAGCCGCTCGATCTGCGCCGCCACCCGCTGCTCGTGCTCGCGCAGGACGTCGACCCGCTCTTCGCGCGTCGCCTCACCGGAACGCAGGAGCTCCACGAACCGCAGCATCTCCGCCACCGGCATGCCCGTGTAGCGGAGGCAGCGCAGCAGCTGCAGGAACGCCACGTCCTGCTCGGTGAACACCCGCCTCCCGCCGGCCGTGCGGCCGACGTGGTGGAGCAGGCCGATGCGCTCGTAGTAGCGCAGGGTGTCGATCGTGAAACCGGTCTTTTCGGTCACCTGGGCCGGGGTGTAGGACGTCACCGACCCAGAGTGACACCTGGAGTGCACTCCGGGTCAAGCGGTGGCGACCGCCCGGCGCACGCCGTCGGCCAGCTCCTCCGACAGCCGGCGAACCCCCGCGGGGCCCTCGGCCGCCGCCGTGACCAGGGCCGAGCCCACGATCACCGCGTCCGCGAACGACGCCACCTCGGCGGCCTGGTCGCCCGAACGCACGCCGAGGCCGATGCCGATCGGGAGCGACGTGTGCGCCCGCGTGCGGCGGACCAGCGTCTCCGCACCCGCGCCGACCTGGTCACGAGCACCGGTCACGCCCATCACCGCGGTCGCGTAGATGAACCCCGAGGAGGCGGCGGCCGTCTTCGCGAGCCGCTCCTCCGACGACGACGGCGCCACCAGGAACGTCCGGTCGAGGCCGTGGGCCTCCGACGCGGTCATCCACTCGCCGGCCTCGTCCGGGATCAGGTCCGGCGTGATCAGGCCGAGCCCGCCCGCCGCGGCGAGGTCCCGCGAGAAGCGGTCGACGCCGTAGCGGTGCACCGGGTTCCAGTACGTCATGACGACCGCGCGGCCGCCGCGCGCCGAGATCGACTCGACGACCTCGAACACGTGCTTGAGGCGGAAGCCGTTGTCCAGTGCGGTCACCGACGCGGCCTGGATGGTCGGGCCGTCCATCACCGGGTCCGAGTACGGGACGCCGACCTCGATCAGGTCGGCACCGCCGTCGATCGTGGCCGCGATGAGGTCCTTCGAGCCCTCGACCGTCGGGAAGCCCGCCGGGAGGTACCCGATCAGGGCCCCGCGGCCTTCCGCGCGCGTCGTGGCGAAGAGGTCGTCGAGGCCGCTCATTCGTTCACCAGTCCGAACCACTTCGCCGCCGTGTCCATGTCCTTGTCGCCGCGCCCGGACAGGTTCACCACGATCAGGCCCTCGGGGCCCAGCTCGCGGCCCAGGTCCAGCGCGCCGGCCAGCGCGTGCGCCGACTCGATCGCCGGGATGATGCCCTCGGTGCGGGACAGGAGCTTGAACGCGTCCATCGCCTGGGCGTCGGTGATCGGGCGGTACTCGGCGCGGCCGGTGTCCTTCAGCCACGCGTGCTCCGGGCCGACGCCCGGGTAGTCCAGCCCGGCCGAGATCGAGTGCGACTCGACCGTCTGGCCGTCCTCGTCCTGCAGCAGGTACGTCATCGCGCCGTGCAGGTTGCCCGGCGAGCCCTTCGTGAGCGTCGCGCCGTGGCGGTTGCCCTCGATGCCCTCGCCGCCCGGCTCCAGGCCGACCAGCCGCACCGACGGGTCGTCGTAGAAGCCGGAGAAGATGCCGATCGCGTTCGACCCGCCGCCGACGCACGCGGCGACGACGTCGGGCAGGCGGCCGGCCTGCTCGAGGATCTGCTCGCGGGCCTCGGTGCCGATGACGTGGTGGAAGTTGCGGACCATCGCCGGGAACGGCGCCGGGCCGGCCGCCGTGCCGAACAGGTAGTGCGTGGTGTCGGCGTTGGTGACCCAGTCGCGCAGCGCCTCGTTGATCGCGTCCTTCAGCGTCCGCGAACCGGTCTTGACCGGGATCACCTCGGCGCCGAGCAGCCGCATGCGGGCCACGTTCAGCGCCTGGCGCTCGGTGTCGACCTCGCCCATGTAGACGACGCAGTCGAGGTCGAGCAGCGCGCACGCGGTGGCCGTCGCGACGCCGTGCTGGCCCGCGCCGGTCTCGGCGATGACCCGCTTCTTGCCCATCCGCTTGGTGAGCAGCGCCTGGCCCAGCACGTTGTTGATCTTGTGCGAGCCGGTGTGGTTGAGGTCCTCCCGCTTGAGGAACACCCGGGCGCCGCCGGCGTGCTCGCCGAAGCGCTTGGCCTCCGTGAGCAGCGACGGGCGGCCGGCGTAGTCCTTCAGCAGGCGGTTGAACTCGTTCAGGAACCCCGGGTCGTGCCGGGCCTTCTCGTACTCGGTCGCGACCTCGTCGACGACGCCGATCAGCGCCTCCGGCATGAACCGCCCGCCGTACGGGCCGTAGTAGCCGCGCTCGTCCGGGTCGTGCTTGTCGTGCTTCTCCGTCACCGCGACGGCCTCGGGCAGGCGGGGTGGGAACCGGCGGTGACCAGCTTGACCAGGGCGCCCTTCGGGTCACCGGAAGCGACGAGACCTTCGCCCACCAGCACCGCGTCGGCGCCGTGGCCGGCGTAGGACATCAGGTCGCCCGGCCCGCGGACACCCGACTCGGCGACCTTGTAGACGTCCATCGGCAGGCCGGGGGCCAGCCGCGAAAAGACGTCGCGGTCCACCTCGAGGGTGTGCAGGTTGCGCGCGTTGACGCCGATGACCTTGGCACCCGCCTCGAGGGCCTTGTCGGCCTCCTCGGCGTTGTGGATCTCCACCAGCGCGGTCATCCCGAGCGACTCGACGCGGTCGAGCAGCGCGACGAGCGCGTTCTGCTCCAGTGCGGCGACGATCAGCAGCACCATGTCGGCACCGTGCAGGCGGGCCTCGTGCACCTGGTAGGGGCTGACGACGAAGTCCTTGCGCAGGATCGGGATGTCGACCGCGGCGCGCACGGCGTCGAGGTCGGCCAGCGAGCCGCCGAAGCGGCGCTGCTCGGTGAGCACGCTGATCACGCGCGCACCGCCGTCTTCGTAGTCCTTCGCCAGTGCCGCGGGGTCGGGGATGTCGGCCAGGTCACCCTTGGAGGGGCTGCGCCGCTTCACCTCGGCGATCACGCCGATGCCGGACTCGCGCAGCGCGGACATCACGTCGCGGGGCGCCGGGGCGGCCGCCGCGCGGATCTTCAGCTCGTCGAACGGCAGCACGGACTCGCGTGCCGCGAGGTCCTCGCGCACGCCGGCGACGATGTCTTCGAGCACGGTCACCGGGCGCCCCCGCCCGGGTACGCGCTCACGGATTCATTCGCAAGGTCGCTCACAAAAACCTTCCCCTTCCCGCCGAAACGATGCTAACCCCCGCATCTGGAGCGCCCGGTTCCGGGTGCGCGCGTTACTCCGAATGCCTCCCCCGGACGTCCGTCGGATCTTCTCCTTCCGACAGCGCTTCCCACAGCTCGGCGTCCGGGTCACGCGCCTTCTTGCGCGTGGCCGGAGCCGCGTACCTGGCCCCCAGCCGCGCGGCCGTCCCGGCGCCCTTGACGGCTGCCAACCCGCCGGCCGCGACGAGCATTCCCCCCAGCACAGCCAGGCCGCGGCCCAGCAGCATCTCGGTGACGGGCAGCCCGTCCGCGTAGCCGGAGAACCGGACCCCGGCCACCCCGGCCCAGACCGCGGCGACGCCCGCCAGCGCGAGCACGACGCCCAGCACGCGCCGCGCCCAGCCGCCGGTCGCGATCACCCCGGCCACGCCGGCGAGGGCGAGCAGGGCCAGCGGCACGAGCGCCGTCGCCCGCTGCTCGCCGGTCTCGCGGTGGAGCACGGTCCCCCGGACGCCGCCGTCGCGGAACTCCGCGAACCACGTCAGCCGTGACGCACCCCACAGCGCGAGGGCGCCGAGCAGGAGCGCGACCACGATCATCCACAGTGGACGCCGGGACGGCTTTTCCGGCGACTCAGACATGGGCGGTGTCCGCGGCCGGGTCGAGGGAGCCCGCCGCCGCCATCGTCTGCGCGGCGGCCACGGCCGACAGCACCGTCCTGGCCTTGTTCAGCGACTCGGTGTCCTCGTAGTCCGGCACCGAGTCGGCGACCACCCCGCCGCCGGCCTGGACGTGCGCGATCCCGTCCTTGACCAGCGCCGTGCGGATCGCGATCGCCGTGTCCGCGTCGCCGGCGAAGTCGAGGTAGCCGACGACGCCGCCGTACAGCGCGCGGCGGACCGGCTCGAGCTCCTCGATCAGCTCCATCGCGCGGACCTTCGGCGCGCCGGACAGCGTCCCGGCCGGGAAACACGCCGTGACCGCGTCGAAGGCCGTCTTGCCCTCGGCCAGCTCACCGGTGACGGTCGACACGATGTGCATGACGTGGCTGTAGCGCTCGATCTGGAAGAAGTCGACGACGCGCACGGTCCCCGGCTTGCAGACCTTGCCGAGGTCGTTGCGGCCGAGGTCGACGAGCATCAGGTGCTCGGCGCGCTCCTTCTCGTCGGCGAGGAGGTCCTTGGCCAGCTGCGCGTCCTCCTCCGGGTCGGCGCCACGCCAGCGCGTGCCCGCGATCGGGTGCGTGGTCGCGCGGCCGTCCCGCACGGTGACGAGCGATTCCGGGCTGGAGCCGACGATGTCGAAGCCTTCGAGCCGCAGCAGGTACATGTACGGGCTCGGGTTGGACGTCCGCAGCACGCGGTAGATGTCGAGCGCGTCGGCGGCGGTGGGGATCTCGAACCGTTGCGACGGCACGATCTGGAACGCTTCGCCGGCCTTGATCGCCTCCACGGCCTTCTCGACCGCCGCGTGGAAGTCCTCCTTCGACCGCTTGCGCGTGAACTCGGGCGCGGGCCGGTCGAACGCGGCCACCGTGGCCGGCGCGGACACCTGCAGCTGCTCGGTCATCGCGCTCAGCCGGGCGACGGCGTCGTCGTAGGCCGCGTCCACGCGCTCGGGCGAGTCGTCCCAGTTGACGGCGTTCGCGATGAGCGTGACCATGCCCTCGTGGTGGTCGAACGCCGCGAGGTCGGTGGCCAGGAGCATCGTCAGCTCGGGGATGTCGAGGTCGCGCTCGGCCAGCTCCGGCAGCTTTTCCAGCCAGCGCACGGAGTCGTAGCCGATGTAGCCGACCATGCCGCCGGTCAGCGGCGGCAGCCCGGGCAGCGACTCGGTGTGCAGCGCCTCGATCGTCTCCCGCAGCACGGTGAGCGGGTTGCCCTCCGACGGCAGGCCGACCGGCGGGGTGCCGGTCCAGACCGCCTTCCCGGCGCGGACGGTGAGCGCGGCCGGGCTGCGGACGCCGATGAACGACCAGCGCGTCCAGGAGGCGCCGTTCTCCGCGGACTCGAACAGGAACGTGCCCGGCCGGTCGGCGGCGAGCTTGCGGTACACCCCGATCGGCGTCTCGCCGTCGGCGAGGACCCGGCGCACGACCGGGATGACGCGGCGGCTCTCGGCGAGGGCGCGGAAGTCCGCACGGGACGGGCTGACCGAGCCGGGACCGGACTTGCTGCTCGAGGTGCTGACCATGACCCTCATTGTGCTGCACCCCCCGGAGGGGTTTTGCCAGACCCTGAATTCAATGGATGTTGAATTCAGGGTGGACGTGAGTCATGATGGGGATGTGAGCACCACCGAGCCTACTTCGCGACGCCGCGGACGGCGCCCCGCCGGCCAGGACACCCGAACGGCGCTGATCGAAGCCGCGCGGGCCGTGTTCGCGGAGAACGGCTACGACGGGGCGACCGTGCGCGCGATCGCCACCCGCGCGGGCGTCGACGCGGCCATGGTCAACCACTGGTTCGGCGGCAAGGAAGGCCTCTTCGCCCAGGCGGTGCTCAAGCTCCCGTTCGACCCGCTCGAGCTGCTGGCGATCCTCCGCGACGGCCCGGACGACGAACTCGGCGAACGGATCGTCCGCACCTTCATCACCCGCTGGGACGGCGCAGGCGGCGGGGTGTTCGTGGCGCTCATCCGCAGCGTCACCGGCCACGAGCAGGCCGGCCACGTGCTGCGCGACTTCTTCCAGAAGTTCTTCACCGCGCTGATCTCGTCGATCGGCTCGGACGACGTCTCGCTGCGCATGACGCTCTGCGCGTCCCAGATGGTGGGCATGGGCATGATCCGGTACGTGGCCAAGTTCGAGCCGTTCGTCACCGAAGAGGTCGAGGTCCTCGTGCGGGCGGTGGCGCCGACCCTGCAGCGCTACCTCACCGGCGACATCGGCTGAGTGCGCATCCCGATCGCGTACGCGGGCACGGCGTACGGACCGGGGGCGACCGGGCCGAACGGGAACAGCACGACCATCTGCCGTCCCCAGCCGCCGATCCACGCGCGGCGGCCCTCCTGGCCGGCCAGGGCGCCGGGGCCGTGCGTCGACCGCGCGCAGCGCAGCACGATCCCGCTGCCGTCGCGGTAGTGCACCCGGACCTCCGGCATGCGCCCGCGGCGGTCGAGGGAGGGCACGACGGTCACCCTCGCGACCCGCCACCCGGTCCGGGCCGCCGCGCGGGCCCGGCGCCGCCAGCCGGCCGCGGCCGTGAGCGCGAACGGAAGGCCGCCGAAGCCGGCGAGCAGCGGGATGACGCTGAAGCCGACGAGAAGCACGTTCTCGTTCGCTTCGTCGGTGGTGCGGACGTGTTCGGGATCGCCCGCGTCGTAGACGACGGTCACGACGTCACCGACGTGGTAGCCGCGCCCGGAGTCCCGGGCGATCTCTTCGGTCCAGGACACGCCCGGCGAGTGGTAGCGCACGAAGATCGACGGCGTGCCCTTCACCGGGTCGTGGACGGAAAGCACCACGCCCTCGACGCGGACGCCGGTGGCGAGCAGGTCCGCGGCGGACCGGTCCGCCGCGATCACCCCGGCCAGCCCGCTCCCGAACACGACGGCCCAAGCCAGGGCCAGCCCCGCCGCGCGGTGGGCGGTCCGGCGCAGGCGCGCGGTCTCCGCATCGAGGTCGACCCGGCCTTCGCCGTTGGTGGCGTCCCGTGCGGGCAGCCACGCGCCGTAGTCGGCCAGGAGGGTGCGCAGCCGACGGTCGGCGGCCCGCAGGCGGTACCCGCCCAGCGCGGCGAGCGCCAGCGATCCGCTCAGGATGGCGGCCTCGCCAGCGAGCTCACCGTCCTCGAAGACGTAGTCCGGGGCGAGCAGCGAGTAGGTCGTGCCCGCGGCGAAGAGCAGGAAGACCAGCACCGCGACCACGGTCAGGACCAGCCAGCCGGTCCGCCGTCTCTCGTGCACCATCAGCCGAGCGTAGAACCGCCGGACGGCGGCGATGCTGCGAGAAAGGGCACAAGGCACCAAGGCAACCGGGCGGCCGCGCCCGGCGTGCAAGTGAGCAGGCCGAAGCCATCCGGATGCGGGACGGAACGGCGGGGCGGCGCATATCGCTGACGCCGTTCGCCCATCCGGGAAACCGACGGGTTTCGTCCCCGAGGCCGGGGTTTCGGGTCAGCGCGCGAGCAGGAGCGCGATGAGCGCCAGGGTGCCCGGCAGCACCTGCACGAAGAGGATCCGCTTGTTCGCCGTCGCCGCGCCGTAGAGGCCCGCGATGATCACGCAGACGATTCCGTACAGCTTGAGCTGGAAGCCCGTCGGGTCGCTCGCGATCAAGCCCCACACGAGCGCGAGCGCCAGGAAACCGTTGTACAGCCCCTGGTTCGCGGCCAGCGGCGCGCTCTCCTTCGCGAACTCCTCGGTGGTGCCGAAGGCCGCGCGGGCGCGCGGTGTCGTCCAGAGGACCATCTCCAGGACGACGATGTAGACGTGGATCAGGGCGACCAGCCCGACCAGGACGTCGGCGACGATTGTCACGCGTGCTCTTTCTCGTCGGCCAGGAGCAGGCGCTCCTCGGTGTCGAAACAGGTGTGCGTGCCGGTGTGACAGGCGGGGCCGGTCTGGTCGACGCGCAGCAGGACCGTATCGCCATCGCAGTCGATCCGCACCTCGCGGACGTGCTGGTAGTGCCCGGACGTCTCGCCCTTGACCCACAGCTTCCGGCGGCTGCGCGACCAGTACGTGCCGCGGCGGGTGGCGAGGGTGGCGGCGAGCGCGTCGTCGTTCATCCAGGCCATCATCAGCACGTCCGAAGTGGCGTGTTCGACGACGACCGCGGCGATCAGGCCGTCGGCGTTGCGCTTGAGGCGCGCCGAGACGGCCGTGTCCAGGGTCATGCCCGTACTCCCAGGGTGTGCCGCTTCACCGGCATCGAGTTGAACAGGACGAACGCGTAGCCGTACCCGGCGAAGGACAGGCCGGAGAACAGCTTGTTCCACCACAGCGCGGCGCCGAGCAGCAGGAACGCGTGCAGCAGGGCGAACACCACGGTGACGACGAGCCCGCCGATGCGGGCACTGCCCATCTTGAGCACGAGACCGGTCGTCACGACGCCGCCGAGGATCAGCGCGAGCGCGGGCATCCGGTAGATCTCCAGGCTCGACCCGGCGCTCAGCACCGGGATCAGGTCGAGCAGCGCCCACGCGACCGGCAGGCCGATCAGCAGGGCGGCGACGACCTTGACCTCGACGGGTGCCTGCCAGGACTTCATCGGACCTCGACCCCGCCTTCGCGCAGCGCGTCCTTGACGTCGCCGATCTTCAGCTGTCCGAAGTGGAACACGCTGGCCGCCAGGACCGCGTCCGCGCCGGCGCGGACCGCGGGCAGGAAGTGCTCGACCGCCCCCGCTCCCCCGCTCGCGATCACCGGGACGCGCACGGCCTTGCGGACCAGCTCGATGAGCTCGAGGTCGAAGCCGTTCTTGGTGCCGTCGGCGTCCATCGAGTTCAGCAGGATCTCGCCGACGCCCAGCTCCTCGCCGCGCGCGGCCCACTCGACGGCGTCGATGCCGGTGCCGCGGCGGCCGCCGTGCGTGGTGACCTCGAAGCCGGACGCGGTCGGCTCGCCGCCCCCGGGGACGCGGCGAGCGTCGACCGACAGGACGATGCACTGGGCACCGAACCGGCGGGAGGCCTCGTGGAGGAACTCCGGACGGGCGATCGCGGCGGTGTTGATGCTCACCTTGTCCGCGCCGGTGCGCAGCAGCCGGTTGACGTCTTCGTTGCTGCGGACACCGCCCCCGACGGTGAGCGGGATGAACACCTGCTCGGCGGTGCGGCGGACCACGTCGTAGGTGGTCTCGCGGTCCCCGGAGGACGCCGTGACGTCGAGGAACGTCAGTTCGTCGGCTCCCTCGGCGTCGTAGCGCCGGGCCAGCTCGACGGGGTCGCCGGCGTCGCGGAGGCCGGCGAAGTTGACGCCCTTGACGACCCGGCCCGCGTCGACGTCGAGACAGGGGATCACCCGCACCGCGACAGACATGGCCACCAGCGTAGTCAAGGGCGTTCCCAGCTCGGGCAATGGCACGGGCGGGGCGCGCGGGAAGATCCTCGACGCGGCGCGGCACCGGTTCGCCGAGCTGGGGTGCGACGGTCCGCGCTCGGGGCTCGGCGAACGGCTGGTGCGGGCGTTCCCGGCGCCCGCCGTAAGCCGGAAGCCGGGAGTTGCTCATCACGGCATGTTCACGTCCTGGCCACCCGATTCGTCTAGTTTGCCGCGCGTGCGCAGACTTCTTCCGGTGGCCGTGGCCGCCGTCTCCCTGCTGACCGCCGTTCCCGCCTCCGCCGCGCCTCGCGATCCCGCGCCGGTGGTGCAGACGCAGGCGTTCGCCGAGCCCGCCGACGCCGACGACCCCGCGATCTGGGTCCACCCGCACGACCCGTCGCGCAGCGTCGTGCTCGGGACGCTGAAGGAGGGCGGGCTGGCGGCGTTCGACCTGGACGCCCGGACGCTGCAGCTCGTCCCGGCCGGCCCGGGCGGGCGGTTCAACAACGTCGACGTGGTGGGCGACCTGGCGGTGGTCAGCGACCGCGGCCGCGACCGCATCCGGGTGTACCGGATCGACCCGCGCGGCTCGGCCGCGGGCGCCGGGGTGCTGCGGGACGTGACCGACCCGGCCGCCGCCCGGGTGTTCCCGGAGTCCGAAGTGGACGAACAGCGCACCGCGTACGGCCTGGCGGCGGGCCGCGACCCGGTCACGGGGATCCGCTGGGTGGCGGTGACCCGCCGCCACGAGACGCGGGTGGCGTTGCTGCGGCTGGTCGACCGGCCGGGCGGCGTCGGCACGGCCCGGCTCGCGACGATCGACCTGCCGCCGTCCTTCCGGCTGCCGAACGGCGCCTCCTGGTCGCCGTGCGAGGAGCCGGGCGAGCGGCCGCAGCTGGAGGGCTCGGTGCTCGACGGCCGCACGCTCTACACCGCGCAGGAGGACGTCGGGATCTGGCGGATCCCGCTGAGCCCGGCCGGGTTCGGGCGCCCCGAGCTGGTCGACCGGGTGCGCTCGTACGGCGTCCCGGCGCACTGGGACGCCGTCACCGAGGAGTGCGTGCCGGACGGCGCCGGCCCGGGCTTCGGCGGCCGGTGGCTGACCGCGGACGCCGAAGGCCTGGCGGTGGCGCACGGCGAGCTGTTCGCCTCCAGCCAGGGAGACTCCCGGTTCGTCGTGTACGGCCCCCGGACGCGGGACCTGCGGATCGTGGCGGGCCGCGGCACGGACTCGGTGGAGCATTCGGACGGGTCGGCGATCAGCACGGCGTACTTGGGCCGGCGGTTCCCGCACGGGCTGCTGGTGGTCCACGACGGCGAGCGCCGCCCGCAGGTGGGAGACCAGGCGGCCACGGGGTTCGCCTTCGTACCGCTGGAGCAGGTCATTCCGCGGTAGGGGCCGCGCGCCGGAGGAGCCGGGCGGGGGCCGCCACGGAAGGCTTCCGGCCGCAACGACCGGCCCGGGGCGTGCCCCGGGCCGAGGTCACCAGACGAAGATCCGCGGCATGCTCACCCTCGGCGGTGGCGCGATCCGCGGGATCCGTGCGATCTCCGGGGGCACGCGGAAGGTGTCCGGCGGGGTGTAGCGGGGCGTTCCGTAGCCGTACCGCCCGAGGTCGGAGGAGTACGGGTACGACGGCAGCCGGTAGTAGTCCAGGGGTGGCATCGGCAGGCGCAGCGGCTCCAGCTCCGGGAACGTCAGCCGCAACCGGCCCGACGGGTCGAGCGACGGGGGCGGCGTGCGGGCCTCGATCACCTCCGTCACCTTCCGGTCGAGCTGCCCCGGCGCCGCCCGCAGCGCCGACACCGTCGCCTGGAACGCCCTCGTCACCTCCTCCGCCCGCGGTGTCGCGGCCGCCACCGGCCGGGTCACGTCGGTGTGGTCGACGAGCGCCGCCGCCTCGCGGTCGACCGCCGCACCGAAGTCGCGGGGGGCCCGCAGCGCGATGTCGGCCAGCCGGTCGTACGCCCGGCCGAGCCGGTCCTGCAGCGTCTTGTCGGCCGCCTCGGCGAACGCCTGCACCAGCGGTTCCAGGATCGGGACCGCGTCCGTCACCGGCTTCGTGAGCGCCACGATCCGTTCGCTCGCCACCTTTTCGACCTGCAGGCTCACCTTCTTCCGGCTGTCCGCGACGAGGTCGATGCCCGGCTCGGCGGGCCGCGCGTCGACGACCGCCCGCGCGGCCGCCACCTGCTCGGGCGTGATCCCGGGCGGTGCGTCCCGCGGCCGAGCCTCGCCGACCCGCAGCTCGGGCTCGAGCGCGTCGACCTTCGCCTCGGCCACCGCCTCGGCGCGGACGGCGTCGTCCACCGCCGGCAGGCTGACGTCGTAGCCCGACTTGGCGGCCGCGGCACTGGTCCGCGCCCCGTCGACCAGGCCCGCCAGCTCCGTGCGGCGACCGGCCAGCGCGTCCCGGTACGCCTGCGGGAACGCCGCTTCGACCTTGCCGTACAGCTGCCCGGCCACCCGCTGGGCCAGGCCCGCCTCGATCTTCCGGGTCACGTCGGCGTAGCCCTGCTGGGCGACCTTGAACTTCACCTGGAGGTCGGTGGCCGGCACGCCGAGCTGCATGCCGAACAACGACAGCGACGCCAGCGTCGCGAGCCCGGCGGCCGCGGGGCCGCTGTACTTCGTGTAGAGGTCGGCGGTCCGGCCGAGGCCGGCCGCGACGCGCGTCCGCCGGCCCCCGTCGCCGCGGGCGAGCAGCAGGCAGGTCAGCAGGTAGACACCGATCAGCGCGGCGAACACCGAGAACTCCGAAAGCTTCAGGTGCCCGGAAAAGTACTGCGAGACCGCCTCGAAGAACCGCTGCAGGGAAATCAGCCAGCCGGTGCTCGACGTGTCCGCGAACCACTGCAGGTACGCCGAAAGCATCAAGTACGACGTCGCGGCCACGCCCACCGGCACGAGGTAGAGCACCCCGAACGCGGCCAGGTGGTACCGCAGCCCCGGACCACCGCGCACGTCCTCGGCCGCGCACCGCCGCGCGTACTCGCGGCAGAACGCCACCAGCCCCCAGACCGCCCCGGTGAACACCGCGAACGGCCCGATCACGAAGGCGGCCACGAGCACCGCCACGACGGCGAGGCCCGTCGTCAGCTTCCCCTTCGTCATCGCCCCCTCCTTCCCCGCCTTTTCCTCCCGGATCCAGGAAAGCACGGGGCACCGACAGGTTTTCCCGGGCGGCCCCGAGGCGGCCGGGTCACCCGGGAAGGCCGGGAACGCACCGAAGCCGATGATCACCCGAGCCGGTGAACGCCGACGGCGCGAAATCCGCCAAGCCCCCTCGAAGAACGCGAACTGTGACCGCGACCACGGCGAGCTGGGCCGAACAGGTGAACTCGCCCGAGAAAACTTCGCACCCGCGTGCATCACCCCGGCCCGCTCACACGTCCAAGAGGTGACGGAAGGGACGCGTGTGCGCTTTGAAGAGTTCGTGGCGGAGCGGCTGGACGGGCTGCTGCGCTACGCCACCGTCCTGACGAGCGACCCGCACCTGGCGCAGGACATCGTCCAGGACGTGCTGCTGCGCGCCCAGCAGCGCTGGGACGGCATCGACGCCGCGCCGGCCTACGTCCGGCGGATGATCACCAACGAGTACCTGTCGTGGCGCCGCCGGGCGGTGCGGCGGATGGTGCCGAGCAGCCACGACGTCCTCGACGCGCTCGGCCCGCCGTCCGCCGACCCGTCGGCCGCCTACGACGAGCGGGACGCCATGCTCGGCCTCCTGGAGACGCTGCCCCGCAAGCAGCGCGCGGCGATCGTCCTGCGCTACTACGAGAGCTACTCGGACGCCGAAATCGCCGCCGTCCTGCGCTGCGGCACCTCCACCGTGCGCAGCCAGATCTCCCGCGCCCTCGCCACCCTGCGGACCGCCCCGCACCCCGAAGTCCTCACCACCGGAGCCCCCGAATGACCCGCAGCGAGCACGAGACCGAGACGCTGATCCGGGAGAGCCTCGACCGCCTCGCCGCCCGCGCCCCGGACGGCGAGGCGGTCCGGGACGCACTCGCCCGGGCCGGCCGCAAGCACCGGCCGGGCGCACGGCTCGCGCTGGTGGCCGCCGCCGTGGTCGTGGTGGTGGCGGGGGTCATCGCCGGCACGCAGGCGTTCACGAAGTCCGACCCGGCCCCGGCCGCGAGCCGCCCGGTGCTCGGCTACAGCCCGGGACGGCTGCCCGACGGCTTCACCGAGCAGTACCGCGAGGGCGGCCCGGGCACCGCGCCGCAGGTCCGGCGGTGGTTCGCGGGTCCGGCCGAGATCGCACTGTCGGCGTACTCGACCGCCGACCCCGAGTGGTCGCGGACGGCACTGCGGATCGCGTCGGTCCACGACCAGATCCTGGTGCACGGCCGGGTCGCCATGGTCACCGGCGACACCGGCGGCGACGCGCTGCTCACCTGGCTGGCCGACGACACCCACGTGCTCACCGTGCGGGTCGGCGGAGTGCCGGACGCCCGCGCGGTCGCCCAGCGGATCGCCGAGGGCGTCACCACCGAACCCGTCGGCGTCCGCGGCGAGCTGCGCTTCGGCGCGCTCCCGGCGGGACTGGCCGAACGGTCGGCCGCGGTGCGGGGCACCGGCCCGGACGACGCGAGCACGGAGCTGACCGCGGCCGATCCCGCGCACCCGTCGGTGCCCGCGGTCCGCGTCACGGCGAGCGCGGGCTCCCCCGGCGTGAACGGCGCCACCCCGGTCACCGTGCGCGGTGGCCAGGGGTTCTTCCTGACGCCGAAGAACGGCGAAGCGGCGATGGTCGCGGTCCGGCTGCCGTCGGGGCGCTGGCTGACGGTGGCCGGACCGGCGCCGGAGGCCGTGCTGGTCGCCGTCGCCGACGGCGTCCAGCTCGACCCCTCGCCCGACTACCGGTGGCTCGGCCGCGCTACCAGCTGACCGTGGGGAACCAGATGATCCCGAGCCGGCCCAGCACGCGAACGTCCCAGTAGAGCAGCGTGAACGTGCCGCCGACGAGCAGCGCCGCGCCGGTCACCGTCGCGATCCGGGCGGGTTTCGCGGCCAGCCAGCGCTGCACGCGGCCGCCGGTGGCGTGCGTCAGGAGCAGGAACAGCACGCCCATGAGCACGATGTTGCCGAGCGACTGCAGCGCGAACGCGGCGGCGCCGTAGAAGACGTCGTGCTGCTCGGCGGCGCTGCGGAACATGATCCGGAACAGCGGGTAGGGCCGTCCGATGAGGAACCCGCCGATGAGCGCGCCCATCAGGACGAGCGGCGCCGCGGGGTGACGGGCGACGAATCCCTTGGCGGGGTTCGGGACGATGCCGAGCGCGATCAGGCCCATGACCAGGAAGACCAGGCCGACGACACCGAAGGCGATCATGGACTGGATGCTGCGCGGGGTCAGGCCCGAGGCGGTCGCGGTGGAGAACTGCGGCATCCGCGTGCCGACCAGGGCGACGATCACGCCGTAGACGACCGACACGGTGAGCATGCCCGCGGCGATCCAGCCCAGCGGCTTGAGCGTGGTCGCGAAGCGCCGCTTCTCCCCGGCCTGGCCGCCGACCAGCGGGGCGACCGCGCCGAAGGCGGCGATGTTGCAGGCGGTGAAGGAACCCGCGAGGCCGGAGACGAACGCGAACAGCGTCCCGGCGAGGACCCCGCTGATCGGGGTGGCCTTCGCGTCGTAGCCGAGCAGCCCGTTCGCGACGCTGTCGCCGATGACGGAGTCGACGAACGGCGCGGACCACAGCGCGGTGAGCGCGAACCCGGCGAGGATCGCGATGACAGCGATCGCGGCGCGGCGCGCGGGATACGGCCCCGCGCCGAAGAACTGTGCTTGCGGATGTACCGGTACCTGCTGCGTGACGGCCATCGCCATTCCCTTCAGGTCAGGGAAAACCCCAGTCCGCAAAGCGTTTCAGACACTGGCGCCGAGACGCTTCCGCCGGTCGTGTGGGGTTCGTGCAGCGAACGGGCTATGCGTTTTTCCCGGCGGGCACCGGGCTGCGGAGCCGGCGCGGTGGCCTGATGACGCTCCCCCTCGGCCGGCTCGGCCTGCTCTTCGGCTGCGCACCGGCGTTCTGCTCGATCGCCGTCGTCCGGGTGGCGCTCGCGGCGTGCTGCGCGCTGCTGGTGCTCGGCGCGGCGACGCCGCGGCGCCGGACGCCGTGACTACCGTGGTGCCATGGCATCCGAAACGGACCGGCTCGCGGCCGAGCGCTACGTCGTCCTGACCACGTTCCGCAAGGACGGCCGGGCCGTGCCGACCCCGATCTGGGTGGCCGGCGACGCCGGCGAACTCGTGTTCTGGTCGGAGCGCAAGGCCGGGAAGGTCAAGCGCATCCGCAACGGCGGCCGGGTCGAGGTCCAGGCGTGCGACCTGCGCGGGCAGAAGACGCACGGCGCCGTGGTGAGCGGACAGGCCCGGCTGCTGGACCTGGCGGAGACCGAACGCGTCCGGAAGGCGATCGCCCGCAAGTACGGCATCGTCGGGCGGGTCACGATGTTCTTCTCGAAGCTGCGCGGCCCGGCGGACCGGACGGTCGGGATCGCGGTCAAGCTGGACGGCTGAAGCTGCGGAAGCCCCGCCGCAGGTAGTTCGGCAGCGCGTTCGGGTGGTCGAGCGTCGAGGTGTGCAACCAGACGCGACGCGCGCCCGGCAGGGCCCACGCGTCGGCCACGACGAGGGTGAGCGCGTAGCCGCCGAGGCCTTTGCCGACGAACTCCGGCAGCAGGCCGAAGGTGGTGATCTCGACGTCGCCGCCGGGTTGCGGCTCGAAGTCGGCGGCGCCCGCGACCTCGCCGCGGTATTCGACGAGCCGGTACCGCCGGCCCGGTTCGGCGAGCCAGCGCGCCCAGTCTCCGTCCGATCGGGACGCACTCGGCCACCGGTACGGCGTCCCGATCCGGACGTGCAGGTCGCGGATGGCCGGTCCCGGTCCGGTGGCTTCGAGCGCGACACCGTCGACGACCGGCGCGGGGTTGAGCTGTTCGGCGGCGGTCATTTCGAGCTGGGTGACGATCTCCTCCACCCGCGGCAACCTACGGCCCCCGGCGGCCGCTGTCAGCCCCTTATCGGGGCACACCCACCGCGCGCATCGCCGCGGCCATGGCGGCCGAGTCGTGGTCCGGACCGCAGCCTTCCACGAGCACCAGGTCACCGGGGATGTGGTCGGCGCGCAACCGCAGGATCTCCTGGTACGCGGGCGAGTCGTACCACTCGTGCGCCGCGGCGAGGTCCGGGAACTCGATGATCACGAGCGCGCCGGGCCACTCCCCCTCCATGACGTGCACGGGCGCGCCGTGCACGACGAACCGGCCGCCGAAGGGGTCGAGCGTCGCCTGGATGCGCTCCAGGTAGCGGAAGACGTCCTCGGGCAGCACGGCGGGCGGGCGCAGGTGGGCGAGTCCGTAAGCGGTCATGGCGTTCCTTCCGTTGTCCGGTAAGGAATCCTGACGCGCCGGGCGCGCGGCGTCGATTACGCCGGAGGTAACGCTAGACCTTCGCGACCGCGGCGAGGGCCTCGGGCAGCGTGAAAGCACCTGCGTAGAGGGCCTTGCCGACGATCGAGCCCTCGACGCCGTCGGACGCCAGGCCGGCCAGCGCGACGAGGTCGTCCACGCTGGACACCCCGCCGGAGGCGATCACCGGCGCGTCGGTGCGGGCGACGACGTCACGCAGCAGTTCGAGGTTCGGGCCGCGCAGGGTGCCGTCCTTGCTCACGTCGGTGACGACGTAGCGGGACGCGCCGTCGCGGTCCAGGCGCTCCAGCACCTCCCACAGGTCGCCGCCGTCGGACGTCCAGCCGCGGGCCGAGAGGCGGTGGCCGGCCTCGGTGATCCGCACGTCCAGGCCGATCGCGACGCGGTCGCCGTACTCGCCGATCACGCGGGCGGTCCACGCCGGGTCCTCGAGCGCGGCGGTGCCGAGGTTGACGCGGCGGGCGCCGGTGGCCAGCGCGGCCTTCAGCGAGGCGTCGTCGCGGATGCCGCCGGAGAGCTCGACCTGGACGTCGAGCCGACCGACGACTTCGGCGAGCAGTTCGCGGTTGCTGCCCTTGCCGAAGGCGGCGTCGAGGTCGACCAGGTGGATCCACTCGGCGCCGTCGCGCTGCCAGGCGAGCGCCGCTTCCAGCGGGCTGCCATAGGAGGTCTCGGTGCCGGCCTCGCCCTGGACGAGTCGCACGGCCTGGCCATCGGCCACATCAACGGCGGGAAGCAGCGTGAAAGTCACGCCGGTAACTCTAGGGCGGAGACGCGCGTCACCCGGTCAGAGGGTCGCGAGCCAGTTGCGCAGCAGGTGCGCGCCGGCGTCGCCGGACTTCTCCGGGTGGAACTGGGTGGCCCAGAGCGGCCCGTTCTCGACCGCGGCGACGAAGTCCTCGCCGTGGTGGGCCCAGGTGACCTTCGGTTCCTGGCCGGCCAGGCCGTCGAGCTCCCACTTGCGGGCGGCGTAGGAGTGGACGAAGTAGAACCGCTCGTCCGGGTCGAGGCCGGCGAAGAGCTGCGAGTCCGCCGGCGCGCGCACGGTGTTCCAGCCCATGTGCGGCAGGACGTCCGCGTTCAGCCGGTCGACGACGCCCGGCCACTCCCCCGTGCCCTCGGTCTCCTCGCCGTGCTCGACGCCGCGGGAGAAGAGGATCTGCATGCCGACGCAGATGCCGAGCACGGGACGGCCGCCGGCGAGGCGCTTGCCGATGATCCGGTGGCCCTTGACGTCCAGGAGTCCCGCCATGCACGCCGAGAACGCGCCGACCCCGGGCACGACCAGGCCGTCGGCCTCGAGCGCGGCATGCGGGTCGGCGGTGACCTCGACTTCGGCCCCGGCGCGCGCCACGGCGCGTTCGGCGGAGCGGAGGTTGCCGGAACCGTAGTCGAGAATCACCACACGAGACACGCCACCCAGCGTAGCCGTCGCCGTCAGCGGCGCTCGAACGAATAGACGTCCGTCACGGTGTTGCACGGCGCCGGCGGGACGACCTCCACGCGCAGCACCCCGGCGTCGTAGTCGACGCCCTCCGGGGTGAAGGTGCCGGTGCAGGTGCTGACCAGCGGGACCTGGCCGATTTCGTGCACGTTGGCGGTGACGTCGTGGCCGTTCAGCGGCCGTGGCAGGTCGATCTGCAGGAGCTGCAGGTTCGTCGGGTACAGGTCGTTGTACGGGTCGCTGGTGGCGCAGATCAGGCGGGTCGGGCCGACGAAGTCGCAGCCCTGGGCGCTGCGGATGTGGTGGTCGAGGTGGATGCGCGCGGCGACGGGGAGGTCGCCGGCCTGCTTCGGGGCGCGGGGGTTGAGGAACGGCGTCGGCGAGACGTAGAGGCGGTCGATCTCGCCGAGCGGGCCGGAGACCAGCCACTGGCCGTCGGGGGTGGCCGCGACCTCGGCGTTGGCGTTCGCGGCGGGCTCGTCGGCCTGCAACGGGTGGACGAACTCGGTGGTCGTCCCGTCGGGCTGGGTGACCAGGTACATCTTCGTGGCCGGCGTGGGGCTGACGGTGTCCTGGTAGACGTCGAAGAGGTAGCCGCGCAGCGAGTCCGGGTCGCCGACGTGGCCCCAGCCCTCGTCCTTGAGCGGCTGCGGGATGGTGGCGCCGTTTCGGTAGACGATCTCGGGGGCGTGGCCGGGCAGCCGCAGCGTGGTGATGCCCTCGCCGCTGACCCGGTTCTCGGCGGTGGTGTGCCCGACCTGGCACCAGTGCGCGTCGCGGGCGGTGGCCACGCCGGTGGCGCCGAGCAGGGTGGCGGTGGTGAGGGCGAGCAGACTTGCCGTCCGCAGTGCGCGCATGTGCGCTCCTCGGGAGTAGAGGCCTGGGCGGCGGCGACGAGATTCTGCCACGGAGGACTGACCGGCCGGAAGAATCTTGGAGAAGGACGTTTGGGCGTCCCGGTCGCTGGGTATCAAGTCACCCGATCGTGTGGGCTGATCCCGGCACGACCGGACGCCAGGGAGGCGAAGATGGCCGAGGACGATCTGCTGTCCCAGATGCTGCACGCCTGGCGCGAAGACATCGAGAGCGTGCCGTTTCCGCAGTTCAGCGAACTGCTGATCCCCCGCCAGCAGATCCGGTCGCGGTGCACCCCGGCCGCGTCTGCTGCCCGCGTGACGAACGCCACGCGGAGGACAGACGCCTGACTGTGGTTTCCTGCGGGGGCCGCATCGACGCGTCCCCCGGGAGCCCTCATGAGCCGCACCCCTGATCCGCACGACTTCCTCGACCTCGACGCCGGGCTCGCCGAGGAGGAACGCGCCATCCGCGACGCCGTCCGCGCGTACGCGAAGGACAACCTGCTGGACCGGGTCGCGGACTGGTACGAATCGGGCGCGCTGCCGGCCGCCGAGCTGGCCAAGGGCTTCGGCTCGCTGGGGCTGCTGGGCATGCACCTGGAGGGCTACGGCTGCGCCGGCACCAGCGCGGTCGCGTACGGCATCGCGTGCCGCGAGCTGGAAGCCGTCGACTCGGGGCTGCGGAGCTTCGTGTCGGTGCAGGGTTCGCTGGCGATGTACGCGATCCACAAGTGGGGCAGCGAGGAGCAGCGGCAGGAGTGGCTGCCGCGGATGGCCACCGGCGACGCGCTGGGCTGCTTCGGGCTGACCGAGCCGGACGCGGGCAGCGACCCGGGCTCGATGCGGACGCGGGCGGTGCGCGACGGGTCGGACTGGGTGCTGTCGGGTACGAAGATGTGGATCACCAACGGAACGGTCGCCGACGTCGCGGTCGTCTGGGCCCAGACCGACGACGGGATCCGCGGCTTCGTCGTCCCGACGTCGACGCCGGGGTTCACGGCCAACGAGGTCAAGCACAAGCTGTCCCTGCGGGCCTCGCTGACGGCGGAGCTGGTCCTGGACGGCGTCCGACTGCCGGCGTCGGCGGCGTTTCCGGAGGTCCGGGGCCTGCGCGGGCCGCTGTCGTGCCTGAACGAAGCCCGCTACGGGATCTTGTTCGGCGTCGTCGGGGCGGCTCGCGCCTGTTACGAGTCGGCGCTGGAGTACACGCTGTCGCGGTCGCAGTTCGGCAAGCCGCTGGCCGGGTTCCAGCTGACGCAGCGCAAGCTCGCCGACCTGCTGGTCGAGGTCAACCGGGCCGGTCTGGTGGCGATGCAGATCGGGCGGCTGAAGGACGCCGGGTCGTTGCACCACAACCACGTGAGCTTCGGGAAGATGGCGAACGTCCGCTCGGCGCTGGACGTCGCCCGGACGGCGCGGTCGATGCTCGGGGCGAACGGGATTTCGCTGGAGTACCCGGTGATGCGGCACATGGCGAACCTGGAGACGGTGCTGACGTACGAAGGCACGGAGGAGATGCACGCGCTGTCGCTGGGCCAGGCGGTGACGGGGCTGGCGGCCTTCCGCTGAGCGGTTTTTGTCGGTGGGGCTCTTTAGTCTGCGGGCATGACCTTCGGTGATTTCGAGACGGTGCTCGAGCTGCGGCGCTACACGTTGCACCCGGGGCGGCGCGACGAGCTGATCTCGCTGTTCGAGCGCGAGTTCGTCGAGCCGCAGGAGGCGGCCGGGGCGCACCTGTTCGGACTGTTCCACTCTCCGGCCTCGCCGGACCAGTTCGTGTGGCTGCGGGGCTTCCGCTCCATGGCTGCCCGCCGTGCGGCTCTCGAGTCGTTCTACTTCGGGCCGGTGTGGGAGGAACACCGCTCCGCGGCCAACGCGACGATGGTGGACTCGGACGACGTGCTGTTGCTGCGTCCGGTGGTTCGGGGTCTCGCTTCCCCGCCGCCGGGCTCGGGGGTGTATCTCTCCTTCGGTGCGTCGCCGTCGGCGTTCGCGGTGTTCGAGACGGAGCCGTCGCCGAACGACTTCCCGCAGCTGCCGGTCCGGACGGACGGGCCGTTCACGGTGTCCTTCAGCCGATCGGCGGCACCCGGGTCCGAGTTGCTGGAGCCGACCGCGCGGTCAGTGCTCCGATGAGAGCAGTTCGGTGAGCCCGTGGGGGTAGAGGATCTTGCCGCCGTCCCGGAAGTCCCGGAGGTCGACCCAGCCGGCGGTGGCGGGGTCGTCGAGGATTTTCATGGCGTCCCTGGCGTACAGCTCGGGGTCGACGAACTCGGCTTCGTAGATGAAGGCGATCTCGTGCCCGGGGTTGCCGCGCCAGGCGAAGACGTTCTCGAGCACCCCGAGCCGTTCTTTGACGACGATCTCGGCGTCGAGCTCCTCACGGAACTCGCGCACGAGGGCGTCGTCACTGCGCTCCCCGAACTCGACCCCACCTCCGAGTGGCCGGTAGTAGGTCTCGCCTTTGACGTCATCGCGCCCCTCGAAGACGAGGATCTGATCGCGCCGCCGGATCAGGCCGAGCGCGATCGGCCGAATGCTGGACCCCATGGAGGCCACGCTATCGGTCCGGCGCTCCCGAAGCACTCCCCACGCGAGCCCGCCCACCCCCACCACGAGGAGAACCCCCACGGCAAGCCAGGCCCACAGCGCCCCGAACACCCCGGCGACGGCGACCACGACGATCCCCACAGCGGGCACCGCCCAGGGCGAAAAGCCCATCACCACCTCGCCTCACCTTGTCGACGGAGCCTGAATGCTGACCTAACATGGTCGGATCCTGGAGGGCGGGGTGAGGGCCATGGGCCTGCTACGGCTGATGTTCGGCACAGCCCGGACCACGCCCTTGGTCCGCTATGAGAATCCGAGCTACCGACAACCCGGCGATCGCGAGCGCGCCCCTGAACCCGTCGACGACGATCAGCCATGCCCGCGACCTCGCTGCAAGGGGCGGGTCAAGAAGAACAACCACGGTGGTCGTAGCTGTTCGAAATGCGGTTTCAACCCCTCGGCGAAGTCCCGATGACCGCAAGCACCTCGCTGACCGACGCGGCGACGTCCGTCGGCACCCGGGTCGGCCGCTACTTCGGGATCGTGGGAATGATCCCGTCCTTGTTCTTGGTACTGTGGGGCGCCGTTTTGATCACGAGCAACTCCTGGCGCGGCCGGCCGGACCTGCAGCAACTGAGCACAGCGCTGTCCGGCTGGACTCCGAGCAGCTATGCCGGAGCACTGCTGTGGATCTTGCTGGCGTCATTGATCGTCGGCTTGGTCCTGAACCCGCTGCAGTTCGGGATGACCCGGCTGCTCGAAGGTTACTGGGGTAGCTCGGGGCCTGCGCGACTGGTGCTGCGCTGGCGGATCGGCCGCCACCGCCGCCGTTTGGACTTGCTCGATAATCGGAGAAAAGCGCTTCGCCGACGCCGCATTGCAGGACTCGATCGGCTTCTGCAGGACCTCTACGACGAAGACCCACGGGCTTGGGATGCCCAGACCAGAGAAGCACGCCGCAACGAGGTTTTCGATTCTGTCGCAGGCGCGAATTTCGCAGGGTTGCGGGCCGCAGAGGACGCATTGTTCGGGGTCATTCGCTCCTATCCGACCATCGCCAGAACGATGCCCACACGCTTGGGCAATGTGTTGCGCGGCGCAGAGGACCGCGTGGGCAAGCAGTACGGGCTCGACGTCATCCTCACTGCCCAGCACTTCTCCCTCGTAGCCGAGCAACGACATCTGGACCACCTACGAGATGCTCGCCAGCAGTTCGATATGACCGTGCGACTCTGCGTGGTCTTCATGGTTGCCACCGTGATGACGTGCGGCTTCCTCGCAACTGATGGCCTGTGGTTACTCGTTGCCCTGGTCCCGTATGCGTTCAGCTGGCTGGCTTACCGCGCCACAGCGGCATCCGCTGCCGACTACATGACCATCATGGCCACTGTCGTGGATCTCAATCGCTTCAAGCTTTACGAAAGTCTCCACACCGAACTTCCGCGCAACAGTGTGGAGGAGCGTTGGAACAACGAGAAGCTCATGAAGTTGATGGACCAGGATCGCAGGGTCAGCGTCCGCTACAAACATCCCGACTCCGGCTCTGATGCCGCTCCTCCTACTCCCCCAGGAAATCCCTGATCGACAGCCTCAACGACCCCGCGTCCAACCCATGCGCCAGATCATGGTCGCCAGTCCCGCCATAAGTCCGGACCTCCACGTCCCGCCGAACCCCCAGCGACCGCAACCGATGCGGCAAGTCCGCCAACGCCTCCGAAACCCAGAAAGCCGAAGTCCCCGCCAAATAAGGCTCCACGAGAACGACCGAACCGGAAGCCGAGAGCACCGCCGACCGAAGACCAGCAGCATCGAAAGGCCGGATCGTCGATGCATACAACACCGTGACATCCAGGCCCGCACACGCCCGCAGCACCCGATCCAGCACCGGCCCCACCGCCACGACCACACCCGACGACCCGAACCGCAGCCGGGTGAAGCCGACGCCCAGGTGCGGGGAAGCGTTCGACTGCGCCGAAAGCCGCAGGTAGACGCGCCCGTCGCCGGGGATCGACTCCAGCAGCAACCGGCGGGCTTCGACAGCGTGACCCGGCACGTGCACCGTCCACCCCGGCAGGGAATCGATCAAAGCCACATCACCCGGCGACTGGTGTGTCCGCCCCGCTGCCGGCATGTCGTACGACGCTCCGTACGACACCAGGACCCCGCCCACGTCCTGGTGCGAAAAGTCCAGCTTGATCTGCTCGAACGCGCGCTCCACCAGGAACGACGGGAACGTGTGCACGATCGGCCGCAACCCCGCCAGCGCCAGGCCCGCGCCCGTGCTGACCAGCAGTTGCTCACGGATCCCCACGTTGATCACCCGGTCCGGGTGCCTGCGCGCGGCGCCGGCCAGCTGGGCCGCCGAGATGTCCGCCAGCACGATCGCCACGTCCGGGTCCGCGTCCAGGATTTCCTCGGTCGCCTTCAAAAACGTTTCCCTCACGGAGATCAGCCCTTCGGTTCGACGACGGCGACCACGGCCAGCGGCCGGCCGGGATGGGCGCCGGTGAACGCCTCGTACAGCGCGGCGTGGTCGCGGCCGGACACCGTGCGCGTCTCCCAGCCCTCCACGTCGAAGCGGCGCGCGATGCCTCCCGGCCAGCCGCGCGTCGACGACTGGTTGTCGATCACCACCGTCGTCAGGTTTTCCAGGCCGAAGCGCGCCGCGACGACGATCGCCTCGTGGTTCGAGCCCTCGTCCAGCTCGGCGTCGCCGATCAGCGTCACGACCTTCGAACTCAGCTCGCGGGCACGCAGGCCCAGCGCCGTGCCGAGCGCGATCGGCAGGCCGTGGCCGAGGGAGCCGCTCGAGATCTCGACTCCGGGTACGCGCCGCCGGTCGGGGTGGCGCCCGAGGCGCGACAGCGCGTCGGACCACGTCGGCAGCTCGGCTTCGCCGAGAAAGCCCTTCACGGTGAGCACGGCGTAGTAAGCCATCGGGCCGTGTCCTTTGGACAACAGGAAACGATCACGGCCCGGCTCGCGGAAGGTGGCCGGGGTGACGTCGAGCACGCGGTCGTAGAGCACCCACAGGACGTCCACAGTGGACTCCGCGGCGGCTTGGTGCTTGTCGTCGCCGGTCATCAGTGAAATCAGGCGCGGCAGCTCGGCGTAGCCCGGCTCGGTCGCAGTGGTCATACTCCAACGATGCAACCTCGACTAAACTTGAAGTCAAGGATAGCCTGAGCTGGTGACGAGGCTCGCTGAACATCTCAGCATCGGACAGGTGGCGGACCGCAGCGGGGTGCCGCACACGGCACTGCGGTTCTACGAGGAGAAGGGGCTGATCAGCTCGGAGCGGTCAGCGGGCAACCAGCGCCGGTACTCGCGCTCGGTGCTGCGGCGGATCGCGTTCATCCGCGCCGCGCAACGCGTCGGCCTCTCCCTGGAGGACATCAGCACGGCGCTGGCGTCACTGCCCGCCGACCACGCCCCGACGAAGGCCGACTGGGCGCGGCTGTCCCGCGACTGGCAGCACGAGCTCGACGCGCGGATCGACGCCCTGCAACGGCTTCGCGACCGGCTCACCGGCTGCGTCGGCTGCGGGTGCCTGTCGCTGCGCAGCTGCGCGCTCTACAACAACGACGACGAACTGGCGCGCTTCGGGCCGGGAGCCAGCAAACTGCGTCCGGCGGTCGAGGGCGGCATCTAAATCGCTTGCCCGCCGCGGGATCCTGGGGAAGCAATGAACGAGAAAGAAACGATCCGCATTTCCAAGCGGCTGTCGCTGCACCTGCGCCACGATCCCGCGGCCATCGGCCTCACCCTCAGCCCCGACGGCTGGGCCGACGTCGACACCCTGCTGCGTGCGCTGAAGATCACCCGTGAGCAGCTCGACGAAGTCGTCGAGACGAACAACAAGCGCCGCTTCGCCTTCGACGAGACCGGCACTCGCATCCGCGCGAGCCAGGGCCACAGCGTTTCGGTCGACCTCGGCCTCGCGGACGCGGTCCCGCCGGACGTGCTCTACCACGGCACGGTGGCGAAGTTCCTCGACGCGATCCTGCGCGAGGGGCTGCGCCCGATGAACCGCCACGCCGTCCACCTCTCGGCGACGCTCGACACAGCGCGAACGGTGGGTGCGCGCCGAGGCAAGCCGGTGCTCCTGCGCGTCGACGCCGCAGGGATGACCGAGGCGGGGCACACGTTCCAGGTGAGCGCGAACGGCGTTTGGCTGACGGCGTCGGTGCCGCCCGAGTACCTCCACCGCATCGGCTGAAGCGCACCCAGACGAACGACTCGCGTGATCGGCGACCGAACTCGCGTGATTGAGCACGTAACTCGCGTGGTCAGGGACCGAAGTCGCGTGATTGAGCACATGACTCGCGACTGAAGGCGGAACTCGCGTGATTGAACGCGCGACTCGCGTGATTCGCGGGACGACTCGCGTGATCAGGCGGTCGACACGGGGGTGAGGCCGCGGCGGCGGGGGCGGCCCAGCAGGCGGCGGCCCACGTCCAGCAGTTCGGTGCGCAGCTCGTCGTCGCCCAGGCCGGCCAGGTCCGGGGAGCCGCCGGCCATCGCGAGGCCCGTCAGCGTCACCATCGCGTTGACCCGGGCCGCCGGGGTCGGGTCCGGGCCCGACAGGATGCCCAGCAGCGCCTGGCCGAAGCCCTCCATGCCGCCGTGCGCCGACTTCTCGATCGCGCGGACCAGGCCCGGGTCGCTCGAGAACAGCGCCACCAGCGCGCGGTGCCGGATCACCAGGTCGACGAACCCCTCCAGCAGCAGGTCCACCTGCGCGCCGCGGCGCTTCTGCGCGGCCGCGCGCAGCACCAGCTCGTCCAGGTCACGGACGCCGGGCTCGGCCACCGCCTCGGTGATCTCCGCCTTCGTCTTGAAGTGGTAGTAGACCGCCGCCTTCGTGACCCCGAGCGCGTCGGCGATCATCTGCAGCGACGTGCCCTCGACCCCGTGTTCGGTGAACAGCCGCAGCGCGGTCTGCAGCAGTCGGGTCCGGGTGTCCTCGGCCGGGCCGGCGGTCATTCTTCCTCCTCAGCGAGCCGTCGGAGCGTACGTCACTCCCTGTCGATCGGCAAACCAGCTCCTAGCCGATCGGCTGGGGTAAACCTTGCTGTTCGGCAAGTCACATACTTGCCGATCGGCTTGGAGTTCTCCTTGCCGATCGGCTAGCGTGGCGGGTAACCGGATTGAGTGAACCGACCCCGTTCGGGCGAAACGGAGCTGACTCGTGGCGACCTTCCTGTACCGGCTCGGCCGGTTGTCCTTCCGACGGCGAGCGCTGGTCGCCGCCGTCTGGGCGGCCGTCCTCGTGGCACTCGGGCTGGGCGCCCTCACGCTGTCCGGCCAGCTGTCGAACTCGGTGACGATCCCCGGCACCGAGTCGCAGCGCGCGATCGACCAGCTGACCGAGAAGTTCCCGCAGGCCAATGCCGGGGGCGCCACCGCGCGCGTCGTCATCGAGGCGCCGGCCGGGACCACCGTGACCGACGCGAAGGGCAAGGCCGCCGTCGAGTCCCTGGTCGGGCAGCTGAAGACCGCGCCGAAGGTCGCCGTCGTCGTGGACCCCTTCCAGGCGCAGTCGATCTCACCCGACAAGCGTGTCGCACTCGCCCAGGTCAGCTACGGCGCGAAGGCCTACGAACTCACCGACGGTGACCGCCAGGCACTGCTCGACGCGGCCAGCGCCACCCGCGCCGCCGGGTTCACCGTCGAGTTCGGCGGCGACGCCGTGCAGGGCATTCCCGAAACCGGCGCGACCGAGGGCCTGGGTGTCGCGGTCGCCGCCGTCGTGCTGATCATCACGTTCGGCTCGCTGGTCGCCGCCGGGATCCCGCTGCTCACCGCGCTCATCGGCGTCGGCACCGGGATGGGCGGCATCTTCCTCGCCTCCGGGTTCCTGGAGCTGAACTCGAACACGCCGATCCTGGCGCTGATGATCGGGCTGGCCGTCGGCATCGACTACGCGCTGTTCATCGTCTCGCGCTACCGGCACGAACTCAGCCTCGGCCGCGCCCCCGAAGAGGCCGCGGGCCGCGCCACCGGCACCGCCGGCTCGGCCGTGGTGTTCGCCGGGCTGACCGTCATCATCGCGCTGGCCGGTCTCACCGTCATCGGCATCCCGTTCCTCGGCCAGATGGGCGTGGCCGCCGCGGTCACCGTCGCGGTCGCGGTGCTCATCGCCCTGACGCTGCTGCCCGCGATCCTCGGCTTCGCCGGGCACCGGGTCGCCGGTGGCCGCATCCGGCTGCGCCGCAAGCCGGTCGAAACGACGCACGGCGAGCGTTGGGCGCGGTTCGTCGCCCGCCACCGGTGGCCGGTGCTGCTCGTCGCGGTGGCCGGGATGGCCGTCGTCGCGCTGCCCGCGCTCGGCATGCAGCTCGGCCTGCCCAACGACAGCACGGCGGCGCCCGAGTCGACCCAGCGCAAGGCGTACGAGATCGCCAGCCGCAGCTTCGGCGAGGGCTCGAACGGGCCGCTGCTGGTCGTCGTCGACACCGGCGCCAGCGTCAACCGCCAGGCCGCGCTCGGCCAGGCCGCGGCCGACATCCAGAAGCTGCCCGACGTCGCCGCCGTCACCCCGCCGCGGGTCAACCAGAACGGTGACACGGCGTTGCTCACGGTGATCCCGAAGAGCGGGCCGAGCAGCACCCAGACCGAAGATCTGGTCGCCGCGATCCGCGCCGAGTCCGGCGTGCTGGAGAACGCGACCGGCGCGAAGCTGGCCGTCACCGGGCAGACCGCGGCGAACATCGACGTCTCGGCGAAGCTGTCGGACGCGATGCTGCCCTACCTCGCGCTGATCGTCGGGCTGGCGTTCGTGCTGCTGATGCTGGTGTTCCGCTCGGTCGTGGTGCCGCTGAAGGCGACGATCGGCTTCCTCGGCTCGGTCGCGGCGACGTTCGGCGCGGTGGTCGCGGTGTTCCAGTGGGGCTGGCTGACGGACCTGCTCGGCGTCAAGTCGACCGGGCCGATCATGAGCATGTTGCCGATCCTGCTGATCGGCGTGCTGTTCGGGCTGGCGATGGACTACCAGGTGTTCCTGGTGACGCGGATGCGCGAGGAGCACGTCCACGGCGCGGAGCCGCAGGAAGCGATGGTCACCGGCTTCCGCCACGGCGCCCGGGTGGTCGTCGCGGCGGCGCTGATCATGATCAGCGTGTTCGCCGGGTTCGTCCTCGCCGAGTCGGCGCTGATCCAGTCGATCGGCTTCGCGCTGGCGTTCGGCGTGCTGGTGGACGCGTTCGTGGTCCGGATGACGCTGGTGCCGGCGGTGATGTCGCTGCTCGGCCGCGGCGCGTGGTGGCTGCCGAAGTGGCTGGACCGGATCCTGCCGGACGTCGACGTCGAGGGCGAGAAGCTCACCAAGCACCTCGACGCGCCGGGCGAAGACGAGCGCGAGCTGGTCGGCGCGAGCCGCTAGCGAACCGGAGAAAGGCCCCCTCACCCGAGGGGGCCTTTCTCCGGTGTCAGGCCGGGGCGGGACCGCCTTCGAGGACGATCACCGGGAACACCCGGTCGTTGTTCCGCTCGTAGGCCGACGTGCCGTCGGACACCGTGCGGTAGAGGCGGTCGCGTTCCTCGCCCGTCGTCACGACCGCACGGGCCTCGTAGGACCCGTCGCCCAGTTCGACCGTCACCGCCGGGTTGGCTCGGACGTTGTGGAACCAGGCCGGATGCCGCCTTGGAGGCGACCACGAACACGCGGCCCGCGTCATCGACCGCGAAGCCGAGCGGGACCGTTGTCCGCCGTCCGGTGCGCGCCCCGGTCATGGTCAGCAGCAGGATCGGGAACGCCACGGGTTTTGTCGGCCCGTGCAGCCCCTCCCGCGACGACATGAATGAGTCATTCACCTCGTCCGGCGACATGAATGACTCATTCATGTCGCCGGACCAGCCACAGCGACCTCGGCAGATCCAGGTCCGATGCACCCGATGCCACTTCGGCGCGCAGGGCCGGGCCGCTGTCAACGAACCTCAGACGCGCGACACTAGCTGGCGAACCAGAAGATCGCGCCGCCGATGGCGAGCAGGGCCGCGATGCCCAGCACCCCCGCCATGAACTTGGCCGTCTTCCACGTCGAGTAGACCCCGCCCACCAGGAACCCGCTCAGCGCGAGCAGCAGGACTCCGACGACTTCCTTGCTCACAGAACGCCCTTCGTGGAAGGAATGCCGGCCGCGCGCGGGTCCGGCTCAGTCGCCGCGCGCAGGGCCCGCGCCACCGCCTTGTACTCCGCCTCCGCGATGTGGTGCGGATCGCGGCCGTGGATCACCCGCACATGCAGCGCGATCTGCGCGTGGAACGACAGCGAATCGAACACGTGGCGCGTCAGGACGAACGGGTAGTTGTTGCCGATCGTGAAGGTGGTGAACTGCTCCGGCTCGCCCACGTGCACGCAGTACGGCCGCCCCGACACGTCGATCGCCGCGTGGGCGAGGGTCTCGTCCATCGGGATCCACGCGTCGCCGAACCGGCGGATTCCGCTCTTGTCGCCCAGGGCCTGGCGGATCGCCTGGCCCAGCACGATCGCCGTGTCCTCGACCGTGTGGTGCGCGTCGATGTGGACGTCGCCGGTCGCCTCGACCTTGAGGTCCAGGGAGCCGTGGACGCCGAACGCCGTCAGCATGTGGTCGTAGAACGGCACTCCGGTCGAGATCTCCACCTCGCCCGTGCCGTCGAGGTCCAGCTGCACGGCGATCGAGGACTCCTTGGTGGTCCGCTCGACCTTGCCGATCCGGGTCATCGGGAAACTTCCTTACTCGCCTCGAGGAAGGCGTCGTTCTCCTCCGGGGTGCCGATACTCACGCGCAGGTGCCCCCGGATACCGGGGTCGCGGATCAGCACTCCCCTGTCCAGATAGGACTTCCAAGCGGCCTGCGGGTCGGCGAACGGTCCGAAGAGGACGAAGTTCGAGTCGCTCGGCACCGGGTCGAACCCGAGGCCCGCCAAGGCCTCCACGACGCGGTCACGTTCCGCGGCGAGCTTGTGCACACTGTCCAAAGTGGCGTCCGCGTGCCGCAGCGCCGCCCGCGCGGCCGCCTGTGTGAGCCGCGAAAGGTGGTACGGCAGGCGCACCAGTTGCAGCGCGTCGACGACCGCCGGGGCCGCGGCCAGGTAGCCGAGGCGGCCGCCCGCGAACGCGAACGCCTTGCTCATCGTGCGCGACACGATCAGCTTCGCCGGGTAGTCGGCCAGCAGCCCCACCGCGCTCGGCTGCGACGAAAACTCCGCGTACGCCTCGTCGACCACGACGATCCCGGTGGCCGCGTCGAGCACCGCACGCAGCTCGTCGAGCGGGATCGAACCACCGGTCGGGTTGTTCGGGCTGGTGACGAACACGATGTCCGGCCGCCGCTCCCGGATGACCGAGGCCGCCGCGGCCGTGTCGAGCGTGAAGTCGGCGCGGCGCGGCGCCGGGACCCACTCGGTGCGCGTGCCCGACGCGATGATCGGGTGCATCGAGTACGACGGCTCGAAGCCGAGCGCGCTGCGCCCGGGACCACCGAAGGCCTGCAGGATCTGCTGCAGCACCTCGTTGGACCCGTTGGCGGCCCAGACGTTCGCCTCCGACAGCACCACCCGCGTCGACACGCTCAGGTAGTCGGCCAGGTCCTGGCGCAGCGCCACCGCGTCACGGTCCGGGTAGCGGTGCAGCTCGGCGGCCTCCGCGCGGACGGCTTCGGCCACGTCCGCGACCAGCTCGGGAGGCGGCGGGTACGGGTTTTCGTTGGTGTTGAGCCGGACCGGGACGTCCAGCTGCGGCGCGCCGTACGGCGTCTTGCCGCGCAGGTCTTCGCGCAGCGGCAGCGCGTCCAGGGTGACCTCTTCGCCGATGGTCATCGGGCCTCGCCTCCGAAGCGCGCGGTGACGGCCTCGCCGTGCGCGGGCAGGTCCTCGGCGTTGGCCAGCGCGACGACGCGGCCGGCGACCTCGCGCAGCGCCTCCTCGGAGTAGTCCACGACGTGGATGCCCTTGAGGAAGCTCTGCACGGACAGACCCGAGGAGTGGCGGGCGAACCCGCCGGTGGGCAGGACGTGGTTGGACCCGGCGCAGTAGTCGCCGAGCGACACCGGGGCGTACGCCCCGACGAAGATCGCGCCCGCGTTGCGGACCCGGGTCGCGACCGTGCGCGCGTCCGCCGTCTGGATCTCCAGGTGCTCGGCGGCGTAGGCGTCGACGACGCGCAGACCGTCGTCCACTGTGGACACGAGAATCACGCCGGACTGCTTGCCGGCCAGCGCTTCGGCGACGCGCTCGGTGTGCTTCGTCGCCGCGACGCGGTTCACCAGCTCCTTGTCGACGGCGTCGGCGAGCTCGGGCGACGTCGTCACCAGCACGCTCGCGGCCAGGGGGTCGTGCTCGGCCTGGCTGATCAGGTCGGCGGCGACGTGCACCGGGTCGGCCGTCTCGTCGGCGAGGATGGCGATCTCGGTGGGCCCGGCTTCGGCGTCGATCCCGATCAGGCCGCGCAGGAGCCGCTTGGCCGCGGTGAGGTAGATGTTGCCCGGCCCGGTGACGATGTCGACCGGGGCGAGCTCGGCGCCGTCGGTGTCCGTGCCGCCGTACGCGAGCAGCGCGACGGCCTGCGCGCCGCCGGCCGCCCAGACCTCGTCGACGCCGAGGAGCTCGGCCGCGGCGAGGATGGTCGGGTGCGGCAGGCCGTCGAACGCGGCCTGCGGCGGCGAGCAGACGACCAGCGAGCCGACGCCGGCGATCTGCGCCGGGACGACGTTCATCACCACGGTCGAGGGGTACACGGCCAGCCCGCCCGGGGCGTACAGCCCGACGCGCTCGACCGGCACCCACTTCTCGGTGACCGTGCCGCCGTCGACGACGGTCGTCGTGACGTCGGTGCGGCGCTGCTCGGCGTGCACCTTGCGGGCGCGGGTGATCGACTCCTCCAGCGCGGCGCGCACCTGCGGGTCGAGCTGCGCCAGGGCTTCGGTGAGCTTCGCTCGCGGGACCCGCACGGACGCGGGGCGGACCTTGTCGAACTTCTCGGTGTACTCGAGGACGGCTTCGACACCGCGGTCACGGACCGCCTCGACCACCGGGCGCACGTGATGCAGCGCCGCGTCCACGTCGTATTCGGCGCGGGGCAGCGTGGCGCGCAGTTCGGCGGCGGTCGGGACCTGCCCGCGCAGGTCGGTGCGGTTCAACATGCCCCCAGGGTACGAGGTCACGCCGAAGGGGTTTTCAGCGATACTCCCCGGTGACGGCAGATCCCAGCATGCAGGAGGCAGCGGTGGCGCGAATCGCGTTGTGCCAGGTCAACTCGGGTGACGACCCGGAGGCGAACCTGAAGCTGATTCGCTCCGGGGTCGAGGCCGCGGTGGCGGACGGCGCGCGGATCGTCGTGTTCCCCGAGGCCACGATGGCCCGGTTCGGGCGTCCGCTGGAGCCGGTCGCCGAAGCGCTGGACGGGCCGTGGGCGTCCGCGGTGGCCTCCGTCGCCGCCGAGCACGACGTGGTGGTCGTCGCCGGGATGTTCACTCCGGCGGACGAGGGTCGGGTGCGCAACACGCTGCTGGTCACCGGCGGCGGGCAGCACCGCGGCTACGACAAGATCCACCTCTACGACGCGTTCGGCTTCGCCGAGTCCGACACGGTCGCGCCGGGCGCCGCGCCGCTGACGTTCGAGCACGACGGCATCGTGTTCGGCGTCGCGACCTGTTACGACGTGCGGTTCCCGGAACTGTTCCGCGCGCTGGCCGACGACGGTGCCGACGTCGTGCTGCTGCCGGCGTCCTGGGGCGCCGGCGAGGGCAAGCGCGAGCAGTGGGAGGTGCTGGTGCGCGCGCGGGCCCTGGATTCGGGGTGCTGGGTGCTGGCGTGCGGCCAGGCCGACCCGGCGGCGACGGGTCTCTCGGTGAACCCGAAGGCGCCGACCGGGATCGGCTACTCACTGGTCGCGGACGGTTTCGGCCGGGTGCACGCGGCCGCGGGAGCAGGCCCGGAGACGCTGCTGGTCGACGTGGACGCGGCGGTGTCAGCCAAGGCCCGAGCAGCCACCGGCGCCCTGGCCAACCGCCGCCTTTGAAACGCAAAGTGGAGCTTTCCCTAGGAAAGATGCGTCCCGGGGCCCCCTCGGACGCATCTTTCCTAGGGAAAGTGACGCTTCAAGGGTCAGCGGAGCAGGCCTTCGCGGATCGCTACTCGGACGAAGCCCGCGCGGCGGCGCTCGCCCGTCTTGTCGCGGATGCGGTCCAGGTACGACCGGACCGTGCGGACGCTGATGTTGAGGATCTCCGCCACGTCGACGTCGCGCTCCCCCGCCGCCACCAGCCGGAGCACCTGCTTCTCGCGCTCCGACAGCACGATCTTCGGCCCCGCGTGCCGCTCTTCGCTGTCCTGGATGATCATCCCGGCCAGCGTCGGCGAGACGTACGCGTTGTCGTCGGCGATCGTGCGGATCGCGCGCAGGAGCTCGTCGCCGTCGACGTCCTTCGACAGGAACCCCTTCGCGCCCGCCTGCATCGCGCCGAGCACCTCCGGCTGTTCCGCGTGCGCGGACACCACCAGCACCTTGTGCCCCATCTGCCCCACTTCCAGGACCGCGGCCGCGTCCTGGACGCCCCGGAGCTTCAGGTCGAGGACCACGACGCTGCCGGCCGGCTGGTCCTGGACCGCGAACCGCGCCACCGAGTCGGCGACCGCGCCGAGCTTGATGTCCGGTGCCTCGGTGAGCACGCGGGTGAGCGCGTACCGGTAGAGCGGGTGGTCCTCGATGACCCCGACGTGGATCCGCCGGGGCGCCTTGGCCGGTGCCTGGTCGTCGTCGCTCATTTGCGGCCGCCGCGCCGCGGGCCGGATCCGCCGATCAGGCCGCGCCGGATGGCCTCCTTGACCAGGCCCGGACGCCGGCGTTCGCCGGTCTTGTCGCGGATGCGGTCGAGGTAGCCCCGCACGGTCCGGACGCCGATGCCGAGGATCAGCGCGATGTCGACGTCGCGCTCCCCCGCCGCCACCAGCCGCAGCACCTGCTCTTCACGCGGCGACAGCTCGACGTCGGCCGAGACGGCCGGCCGGTCCGCGTTGTCCTTCATGATCATCCCGGCGACCACCGCGGAGACGTACGCGCCGCCGTCAGCCACCGTCTTGATCGCGATCAGCAGCTCGTCCGCGTCGACGTCCTTGGAGAGGAAGCCGCGCGCCCCCGCGGCGATCGCCCCCAGCACGACTTCGGGTTCCGCCTGCGCGGAAACCACGAGCACGTGGTGCCCGAGTTCGCAGACCTCCAGGACCGCCGCCGCCCCGGCGACGCCCGGGAGGCCCAGGTCCAGCAGCACCACGCTGCCCGCGGGCTGCCGGTGGACGTGGAACCGCGCGACCGAGTCGACCACCGCGCCGAGCTCGACGAAATCCGCCTCGGCCAGCACCCGCTCGACGGAGACGCGGTACAGCGGGTGGTCCTCGATGACCGCGACCCGGACCCGCCCCGGTCCCAGTACGTCGTCTTCGGTCGAACGCTCTTCTGTCATTTGCACGACTTTCACCCCGTTCCACCCGACGGGGCCGGCCGCCCGGCCGTGGCCGGGTCCAGCGCGGGGCCCATCGGCACCAATGCCAGCAAACTACCTGTGACCGGTGACCTGGCCACGCCTCCGTAGCCGAGCGAGGCCAGCGCCTGCGCGTTCACCACCGGGTACTTCCGGCCCGTGTCGGTCACCAGGTACGTGGTGGCCGAGCCGGATTCGACGACGACGGCTCCCCCCGACGGAGGTACGTACACCTCGTCCGCCACCCGTGCTTCGGTCCTCGTCGCGACCTGGATTGCCTTGGCGCCAGGGGAAAGCGGGAATTCGGCCGAAACGAGCAACCGGCTGCCCTGGATGCACAACGCGACGGAGTTGCCGGTGATCGGCGCCTTGCCGGGAATGCGGTCGGGGAAGGCGGCGGGGTCGGCGCCCCCGGCGCGGGGCGCGGCGACCTTCGGCGCGGCGGCGACGTCGGCCGCGCGGACGTCCACCGGCGCCGGCGTGCCGGGATAGGCGGCCGCGTTGGCCCCCGTCGTCACCAGGAGGCTCGCTTCGGTCTGCCCGACCGGCTCGAGCCCTTCGCGGCGGACGAGGTAGTACGACGTCGCGGAGCCGGGCGCGGCCATCGCGTCCACGACGGCGAGGACCTCGCCGACGCGGGTGTCGCGGCCGCCGACCGACGGGCCCCGCGCGCCGGCGCCGTCGACCGGCAGCGCGGTCAGGTCACGCCCGGCCGGGACGGTGTCGATCCACCGCGCGGACACCGCGATCGTCGGGTAGCTGTCGAACTGCAGCGCGGTCGCGGCCTCGTCGGAGAGCTTGTAGCGGCGGCCGCCGGTGAGCAGGAACCGGTCGCCCCCGGGCAGCCGGACGATCACGCCCTGATCGCGCGGCAGCTCGACCCCGGACGCGGGCGCGGCGAGCAGGACGGCGGTGCGCGGCTCGGCCGACGCCGGAGCGTCCTGGGTGGTGCGGCTGCAGCTCGTCCACGGGGTCGTCACGAGCGCACCCGAAGCGGGCACGGAGTCCGGTGCGCCCGGGATGCCGATCGGGGTGCCGCGGCCGGCCTTGCCGAGGTTCTCGGAGGAGACGGACACGGTCGCGTCGCCGTTGCCGCCGGCCAGCAGCCGCGCGGAGGCGTAGTTGAGGACCGGGTGCAGGACGCCGTCGGCGCCGAGCACGAACCGGGCGCCGGTGCCCTCTTCGACGATCACCTTGCCGCCGGCCAGCCAGTCCTTGCCGCCGGAGGGGTTGAGCAGGCCGATGATGCCGAAGACGGCGGTGACGAGCAGGGCGGCCACGAGCCCCAGCACGGTGCCGAGCACGAGCCGGCGGCTGGGTGAGACGGGGTGGTTGGCGTCCGCGGCGACGAGGGCGGAAACGAGCCTGCGGCGGAGGAACTGGTACGCCTGGATCTGGTCCCGCTGCGTCCACACGCTGCTTAGCCCCCGGCTGTGTGCGTCGTCCCTCCGAGTGCTCGACGTTAGGCACCCGGGTGGCCGACGGGGAGGGTAATTTTTACGCCCACGCGGTATCCGGGGAGGCAGTAGCGTCGGGGACCCGGGGAAAGGGGAGCCCGTGTCCGTCGAAACCGCCGGCGCCGTGCGCCCGGCACCGCCGCGGCCCGCGTCCACGCCGCTGCCCTGGCTGCTGCCGATCCGGCCGCTGCAGGCCGCGCTGTGGGAGATCGCGGGGATCGCCGTCCTGCTCGCGTGGATGGTCGACGCCGTCTCGCAGCCGGTGCGGATCGGGATCAGCGTGGCGGCCGGGCTCGTGGTGCTGCTGACGTCGGTGCGCTTCGCCGGACGGCACCTGGCGGGCTGGGCCCTGACCTGGACGGCGTTCCGGTTGCGGCGCCACGACACGCGCCGCGACAGCCCCGATCCGCTGCTGTGCGTGGCCGGGCCGGTGAAGGTGCGCCAGCACGTCGACCGCGCGGGCAACCGCTTCGGCGTCGCCGAGGTCGACGGCGGGTGGAGCGCGCTGGTCCGGCTGACGCAGGGGCCGGGAGCACCGGGACCGCTGGTGGAGGCGCTGCGCTCGGCGTACCGGCGCACGGACGTCCCGCTGGCGTCGGCCCAGCTGCTGACGTGGGCCATTCCCCACGGCGAGCAGGTGCTGCGGGTCCGCTGGCTCGCGGTCCGCTACCGGCCGGACCTCGCCCCGGTCGCGGCCTTGGCCCGTGGTGGCGGTGACCTCGGGGCGCTGCGGAGCACGGCGTCGGCGGCGTTGAGCTTGATGGGGGCGCTGGCCGAGGCGGGGTACCAGAGCACGGTGCTGGAGGCGGGGGAGCTGGCGAAGGAGCTTCGGGTGGCGTTGGGCGTCCAGGGGGCCGCTTCCGCGCCACCGGACCGCTGGAAGTCGTGGACGTGGGGCGACGCGGCGCAGAGGTGCTTCCGGCCGCGGTCGGCCCGGACGGTGGACTTCGCGGTGCCGGGCGCGGCTTTCACGGCGACCTCTTACACGCTGACGCGGACGGCCGGGGGGCGGGAGAAGGCCGAAGTGACGGTCCGGGTGGGGGCTCGGCCGGGTTCTCCGGTGCCCGCCCCCGCTGCGTCGATCCCGCTGCACGGGCGGCACGGTGCCGCCGTCCGGCAGACGCTCCCGCTGGCCCTGGACAGCTGAAAGTCCGTGAATGGCACATTGAGGGACTTAGAGTCCCTCAATGTGCCATTCACGGACTTGCGACGGTCAGCCGCGGACGGCTTCGTAAACCCCCGCGATCATGCCCACGAACGGCACCAGCGACAGCAGCACCAGGAACTCCGAAACGTCCAGAAGCCTTGACCAGTAAGGCGAACGCAGCCCGCGGGCGACCCGCGTCGCGTACACCAGGCACACCACCGCCGCCAGCACCACCGCGCCGCCCGCCGCGAAGACCACCGTGCGGTTGCCCGAAGCCACCAGCCACACCCCGGCGCACACCAGCGTGAGCACGCCGGAGCAGACCAGCACCAGGCGCTGGACGCGGCCCGCGTACGACCGGGATCGCAGGATCCAGGCCACGCCCAGCAACCCCGCCAGGCCGGCTTCCCAAGGCCCACCCGTGGAAAGCACGACCGACGACGCCAGGACCACCAGGCCGAGACCCACCAGCACGCCCGTCAGCACGGCCTGCGCCCGGGACGTCCGGCCGATCATCTCGGTCCCCAGCGACGGCTGTTCGTCCGCGCGGAACGCCGCCATGTCGTCCGGGACCCGCGGGAGCGGCAACCGGGCCAGGCGCAGCGAGAGCATCGGGGCCACCGCCGCCAGCGCCGTGCACAGCACCGCGACCACCGCCGCGGCCGACACCGGCTGGACGCCCGCCAGCAGGACCACGCCCGTCGTGACCGCGCCGAAGCCCGCCGCGCCCGTGATCGCCACGAACCACGGCAACCGGTCGGCCACCGAGACCGCCGCCAGGACGCCGTACACCGTCACCGCGGCCAGTCCCGCCGCCAGCGGTCCCGCCGACAGCGAGAACAGCGGATGCGGTGGCAGGACGGACATCCCGGCCAGGAGCGCGACGCCGACGCCGGCCACCGCGCCGGCCGCGCCGGCTTCGGCGTCCCCGTAGGCGCGGCTCAGCGCGCCGCCGCCGAGGAGCAGCACCAGGGCCAGCAGCCCGGTCCCGATCGGCGCCAGGACGCTGCCGGACGCCGCGGCCTGCACCAGCAGCCCGCCGGCCAGCAGCAGCACGACCGCGGCCACCAGCCCGGACCGCCGCGCGACCGACGGCCCCCAGCCGCCGGAGGAATCGGCGACACTCGCGATCGAGTCGATGACGTCGTCGAACAGCAGCGGACCCCGCGGGCGTTCCCGCGGGGTCAGGTGGAGCACTTCGCCGTCCCGGATCTGGGCGGCCGCGACGCTCAGGCCGAGGGCCAGTGGCGCGCCGCCGAGCCGGGAAAGCACCCAGCCGGGGTGTTCGGCCGATGCCTGCCCGGACGCTCCGGCCAGCCGCACCAGCTGCGGCACCAGTTCGGCGAACGTCGACTGCTGCGGCAGGGCGACGTCCACGCGGGCCCTCGGCGTGACCACCGTGACCCGGCGGGTCGTCCCCGTGAGAGACGCGGTCATCAGACGTTCTTCGCGGCCGAGATCACCGGGGCGAACTTGGCGTTCGACGCCTCGGCGAGCTTCTGCAGGCCGGCGTTCACCGCCTCCAGCACGATTTCCGAGAGGTTGCGGGCGTCGTACTCACGGATCGCGCGGGGGTCGATGTCGATCGAGGTGAAGCGCCCGTCGCCGCGGAGGGTGACGGTGACCTCGTTCTGCCGCGAGTGCGCCTTGATCTCCATCGCCTCGACCGTGCGCTGGATCCGCTGGACCTCCTCGGTCTGCTTGCGCACCTGCGCGAGCAGCTCGTCCATGTCCGGCACCGCGTACGGATCGGTCACTGTTGCATCCCTTCGTGCTGGCGGACGCGGACGCTGCCCACGAACCGCTGGAAACCGGGTGAGAGCCGCCGCGCGGTCGCGGGCGCGGCCGTGCAGGCGAGCTCGAGCACCAGCCGGTCCGCCGGCGTGGGGCCGGGAACCGTCAGGTGCACCTGGGTCTGGATCAGCTCCGCGCCTTCACCGGTGCGCAGGCGCAGCAGCTGCATGACGCCGGGCGCGGCCGGGGCGCCGACGTCGCGGCGGCTCAGCACCTCGAGCCCGGCCAGCGTGCGCGAAAGGCGTTCGACGGCTTCGGTGGCGATGGCGTCGATCGACGCCTCGTCCGGCCGCTGCTGGACGCTGACCGTGATGTTCGGCGTGAACTCCTCGCCCGGCACCGGGTGCACGGCGACGAACACCGCGCCCGAGTCGCCCGGGTCGACGGCCGTCCAGCCGTCCGGGATGACGAAGTCCAGGGGAAGGGTCATCACAGCCCCACGTAGGAAACGGCGTCGTCCCAAGCGGAGCCGACGGCATTCGCGGCGTCGTGGGCCGCGGTCCCGACGTAGTCGGCCGCCGCGCCGCCGTACTCGGTGATGGTGTGGCCGAGCTTCGGCAGGTCGATGTCGATCTTCGCGCCGACCCCGGCGCCGAGGCCGAGCGCGGCGCCCGCCTTGAAGTTGACCTTGAGGTGCCCGGCGTCGTAGACGGCCTGGGCGTCGAGCTGCGCGCCGATGCCGTACTGCAGCGTGCCGTTGGCGCCGACGCCGATGCCGGCGACGTCCGCGGCGACCTCGCCCTCGACCTTCCCGCCGGCGAAGACGTTCGCGTGCGCGCCCACGCCGTGTGCGCCGATGGTGCCGGACGCGCTCGCCTCGCCGCCGGCGAACACCGTGCCCTTGGCGTGCGCCGACGAGACGCCCCAGTCCCCCTTGGCTTCGAGCTCTTCCTTCACCGCGGCCAGCTCGGTGTGCCCGGACGCGCCGACGTCCCAGCCCTTCGACGTGATCTTGCCGTCGTACTCCGGGGTGAGCCCGTCCTGCTCGTGCTTGAACTTGTAGTAGGTGATCTCGGTGTTGTTGCCGAGCTTGTCCTTGAGCCCCTCGGGTTTCGGCTGGCCGAACGGCGTGTCCGCCTTCTTCGGCGCGCGAGTGCCCTCCAAGCCGTCCCAGGTGAGCTTCTTCCAGCCCGAGTTCTTGAACCACGACGGCGCGTCCCGCGGCCGCTTGCGCCCGTCGAGCGGGCTGCCGTTGAGCCAGCCCAGCGGGCCTGCGGTCTTCTTGCCCAGCTTGTACTCCAGCCGCTGGGTGCCCTCGGGCGGGAACAGTTCGGCGAGTGCGTCGGAGAACTCGTCGGCGACCTGGCGGGCGGCCTGGACGCTCTGCTCCCCCAGCTGCCGCGCGGCCTGGATGAACGCGCCGACCGAGCCCGAGTTCACCGCGCGCGCCTGCGCGGTCAGCTGCTGGGCGTACTGGTCGAACTGGGCGATGACCGAGTCGACCGCGGCCTTCGCCGACTGCACGAGCTGCGCCGCCGTCGAGAGCCGTTTCGCCTGGTCGTCGAGCTTCGTGGCGGCGTCGGTCAGCTCCTCGCCCAGCTTCCCGGCCGCGGTCGCGAACGCGGTGTAGGCGTCGCCGTCCCAGTCCGCGTGCAGCGTCTTGGCGGAGTCGTCGATCTCCTTCGCCTTGCCCGAGACCGTCGACGCCTGGGTGGCGACCCGCTGCGACGCCGCGCTCAGGGCACCGGGGTCACCGGTCACCCGTCTCCGGCACTCGACCAGGACCTGCCGGTAGCCGGACAGCACGGAGCTGACCACCCCCGACGCGTCGACGACCCCCGAGCCCCACATCGGCTAGTTCCCGGCCGCGTCGTAGCCGACGTGCTGGCTGAAGTGCTTCCCGTTGAAGTCCAGGTCGATGTCGAGGTCGAAGTCCTGGCCACCCGGAGCCTCCACAGTGGACTCCCCGGTGGTCAGGTTGGTGTGGATGACGACCTCGTCGGCACCACCCGCCGAAGGAGCGGGAGCGGGAGCCGGGGTGGGGGGAACCGATCCGGTGGCCGGCGTCGTCGAAGCGTGGTCGACCGGGATCCAGCTGTTCGAGGGGTCCAGCGGGGTCCCGTTGGCGGTCACCGGCACGGACGCGCCGTTCGTGCCGGTGGAACCGCCGCCGGTGGCGAGCGCGGGCGGGGTGTAGTCGGTGAACGAAGGCTGCTGCGGGATCCCCCCGCCGCTCCCGCCCGCCACCGCCTGCTGCCCGGCCGGGCTTGCCACCGACGGCGGGGCCTGGGGCGCCGTGACCGGGGTGTTCCCGATCGACGGTGTCGTCGCGCCCGAGCTGCCGGAGTCGTGGTGGAAGAGCTTCTCGATCTCGCCGATGACCTGCGCGAGCTGCGTGACCTGCTGGGCGAGGTCCACCGCGCCGAGCGCCTTGAGCAGCGCGCCGATCGAGGTGATGAACGCACGCAGCGACGCGCTGGTCGCGGTCGACAAAGCGACCGCCGCACCGTAGGTCCACCAGTTCGACATCAGCGACGCGACCGTCGGGTTCACCGCCGACACGACCGCCCGGTAGGCCTCCTGCGCGGTCTTGATCAGGGTGCCGGAGACGCCGAGCAACTCGGCGCCCTTCTGCACGACGTTGATGATCTTCGTGAGCTGGTCGAGCGATTCGGTGATCTTCTTCAGCGCCGACTCGCTCGCCGCGCCCGACCAGATCTTGCCGAGCTGGTCGGCGGCCTTGGTGAGCTCGGTGTACATGCTCAGGAACTGCTCGGCCTTCTTCACCAGGTCGAGCACGTGCTTCGCGATCTGCTCCGGCTGGCCGGTGACGATCTGCGGCAGGATGGTGATCGGCCCGCCCGAGGACGCGGTCGCGTCCATCGCGCTGGAGTTCGGGAAAGTCAGCATCGGACCTCGCAAGTTCTCAAGGAGCGGACGATCAGACGACGGAGGCGGGCCGGTAGACGCTGACCTTCGCCAGCCCGCCGATGCGGGCGTCGAGGAGCCCGTGGTTGTAGAGGCGGCCGCCGTCGCCGGCGACGCCGATGACCGGCTGGCGGTCGGAGAACAGCAGCGGCTCGACGACCACGACGTCGCCGCTGTGCACGCCGCCGGGCACGTCGGAGAAGGTGCGCGCGGTGCCGGCGTAGACCTCGATGAGCCCGACGCGCGCCTGGTTGTCGGCGTCGCCGGCCAGCCAGTCGTTGAAGTCGGCGACGCCGTGGAAGCGCGCGTCGGTGATCGGGTGGTCCCCGAGCCGGCCGAGCTGCGCGTCCCCCAGGTAGCGCAGCACGTTGCCGACCGACGACGGCTCGCCGTGGGCGCCCGCGCTGTCGTTGATCGCCAGGGTGGCGAGCTCCGAAGCGTGCGAGCTCCCCCAGATCGACGACGTGGGCGTCGTGGACCCGTCGTGGCCCCCGCCGTAGCCGGCCGCGGCGGCCTGGTCGGCCGCCTGGTAGGCGTCGGCGCTGGCCTTGACCAGCCCGTTGACCTGCTGCAGCAGCTGCAGCAGCGTGCGGACGGCGGTGACCTGGCTGGAGTGCAGGGCCGCGTTCGCGGCGGCGACGGCACTGCCGAAGCCCGCGAACGACGTCGGGGCCACGACGAGCCGTTCGAGGTCGGCCACGGCGTTGATGCCGTGGGCGATGATGCCTCCGACGTTGCCGACGGACGAGCGCATCGCCTCGGGCTCAGCCCGGTACTCGCCGGCCATGGCTCTCCTTCCGCGGGTGGCTGCTCGGCAGAGCGTAAGTTCGGCCGCGGAAGCGGGCGGACGGCAAAAGTACCCACCGCGACGGGTCGGCAAGTGGCCAAAATACCGGTCAGGACCTCCTCGATCCGCTGGAGCATTACCCCATGAGCCTCTCGCCCGAGCGCCCGACCGAGATCGTGCTGCAGTCGCCGCCGATGCTCCCGAAGAGCTCGTCCGGCGGGATGATGCAGCTGATGATGTTCCTGCCGATGATGCTCGGCATGGGCGCGATGTCGTTCGTCTACATCGGACGCGACGGCGGCGTGATGACCTACGTCTTCGGCGCGCTGTTCATCTGTGCCATGGGCGGCATGGTCGTGATGTCCCTGGGCCGCGGCGGTATGGCGAAGAAGGCGCAGATCAACGACGAACGCCGCGACTACCAGCGGTACCTGTCCGGTCTGCGGGCCCAGGTCCGGGACATCGCCGACGGCCAGCGCGCCGCGATGGTCGCCGTCCAGCCCGACCCCGCCGACCTCTGGGCCTACGTCGAGACCGGCAAGCTGTGGGACCGGCGGCGCACCGACGGCCAGTTCGCGCAGGTGCGCGCGGGCACCGGGCCGCAGCGGCTGGCGACGCCGCTGAAGGCACCGCAGACCGTGCCCCTGGAGGACCTGGACCCGGTGTCCTCCACCAGCCTCAAGCACTTCATCCGGACCTACTCGACGGTCGACGGCCTGCCGGTCGCGTTGTCGCTGCGGTCGTTCGCCGCGGTCACCGTGGCGGGACGGCGGCCGGACGTGCTCGGCCTGACGCGGGCGCTGCTGTGCCAGCTCGTCACCTTCCACTCCCCCTCGGACCTGCGGATCGCGCTGTGCGTGCCGGTCGACCGGCAGCACGACTGGGAATGGGCGAAGTGGCTGCCGCACGCGACCGCGGCCGGTGCCACCGACGCCGTCGGCTCCCGGCGGCTGGCCGCCGACTCGGCGGCCGGCCTGGCCGAGCTGCTCGGCGCGGACCTCGGCGAACGCCCGGCGTTCAGCCGGCGCGCGGCGGCCGAGCTCGACCTGCCGCACCTGGTGGTCGTCGTCGACGGCGGCAACGCCCACGGCGAGCCCCGGCTGATCGGCGAAGACGGCAGGCTCGGCGTCACGGTCCTCGAGATCGGGCAGGAGCACCCGCGGACCTTCTCGACCGAGCGGCTGCTGAGCCTGCACACCGCACCCGACTCGCTGGGCATGGTCGTCGGCGACGCCACCGAGCAGCGGCTCGGGTTCCTCGGCCGCCCGGACGTCCTCGACCGCGGCGCCGCGGAGGCGCTGGCCCGGATGCTGACGCCGTTGCACACCCCGGCCGCCGTCGTCGGCGAGAAGCCGATGTCGGCGACGTTCGGGCTGTCCGGGCTGCTCGGCATCGGCGACCCGCGCGACACCGACACCACCGTGACGTGGGCGCCGCGCGCGGCGCGCGACCGGCTGCGGATCCCGCTGGGCGTCAACCCGGAGGGCCGGCCGGTGGAGCTGGACCTCAAGGAGTCGGCCGAGGGCGGGATGGGGCCGCACGGCCTGGTCATCGGCGCGACCGGCTCGGGCAAGAGCGAGCTGCTGCGGACGCTGGTGACGGCGCTGGCCGTGATGCACTCGTCGGAGACGCTGAACCTGGCGCTGATCGACTTCAAGGGCGGCGCGACCTTCGCCGGGATGACCGGGCTGCCGCACACCTGCGCCGTCATCACCAACCTGTCCGACGACCTCGCGCTCGTCGACCGCATGGCCGACGCGCTGAACGGCGAGCTGCTGCGGCGCCAGGAACTCCTGCACGCGGCCGGGAACTACGCGTCGGTGCGCGACTACGAGAAGGCCCGCGCGGACGGCGCGGCGCTCGACCCGCTGCCGTCGCTGCTGGTGATCATCGACGAGTTCAGCGAGCTGCTGTCCGCGCGGCCGGAGTTCATCGACCTGTTCGTGGCGATCGGCCGGCTCGGGCGCTCGCTCGGCATCCACCTCCTGCTGGCGTCGCAGCGGCTCGAGGAGGGCCGCCTGCGCGGGCTCGATTCACACCTGTCCTACCGCGTCGGGCTGCGGACGTTCTCCGCGTCGGAAAGCCGCGCCGTGCTGGGGGTCGCCGACGCCTACCACCTGCCACCGGTGCCGGGCTCGGCGTACCTGAAGGCCGACACCGACACGCTCATCCGGCTCAAGGCCGCCTACGTCTCGGGTGAGCTGCCGCCGCGCAGCACGGTCGTGCGCGAGGACGGGCAGGAGCTCGGCGTGCTGCCGTTCTCGCTGGCCCCGGTGGAGATCCCGGTGACGACCGAGATCTCGGACGCGCCGGCCGCCGACGGCACCGGTGAGACGATCATCCACGCGATGCTGTCACGCCTGGAGGGCCGCGGGCCGTCCGCGCACCAGATCTGGCTGCCGCCGCTGGCCGAACCGCCGACGCTGGAGCAGCTCCTGCCGCCGCTGGGCGAGGACGCCGCGCGCGGCCTGTGCCCGCTCGGCTGGGGCGGCAACGGGAAGCTGACGATCCCGGTCGCGCTGGTGGACAAGCCGTTCGAGCAGCGCCGGGACATGCTGTGGGCCGACTTCTCCGGCGCGGGCGGGCACGCGCTGATCGTCGGCGCGCCGCAGAGCGGGAAGTCCACGCTGATGAAGGACATCGCGGGCATGCTCGCGCTGACGCACACCCCGGCCGAGGTGCAGTTCTTCATCCTCGACATGGGCGGTGGCTCGCTGGCGCCGATCGCCGGGCTGCCGCACACGTCCGGGTACGCCACCCGCCGCGACGCGCAGCGCTGCCGCCGGGTCGTCGCCGAGCTGACGACGCTGCTCGAACAGCGCGAGGAGTTCTTCTCCGCCAACGGGATCGAGTCGATCACGACGTTCCGCCAGCGCCGCGGCGAGTTCACCGAGAGCACCGACGGCCGCGAGTTCGGCGACGTGTTCCTGTTCGTGGACAACTGGACCACGATCCGGCAGGAGTACGAGCAGCTGGAGGAGCAGATCACCGGGCTGGCCGCGCGCGGGCTCGGGTTCGGCATCCACGTGATCGTCTCGCTCAACCAGTGGATCGGCGTCCGCGCGCAGCTGCGCGACGCGATCGGCACGCGCTTCGAGCTGCGCCTCGGCGACCCGATGGACTCCTCCATCGACCGCAAGGTCGCGGTGAACGTCCCCGCCGACCGGCCCGGGCGCGGCATCACCGCGGAGAAGCTGCACTTCCTCGCGGCGCTCCCCCGCATCGACGGCGACCAGCGCCCGGAGACGATCGGCGCGGGCGGCGTCGACCTCGTGCGCCGGATCTCGGACGCGTGGAAGGGGCCGCGCGCGCCCAAGGTCCGCCTGCTGCCGCCCGAGGTGCCGCTGGACACGCTGCCCGCGGCGCCGGGCAAGCAGGTCACGCTGGGCATCGCGGAGTCGACGTTGCGGCCGGTGTGCCTGGACTTCGCGGCGGACCCGCACTTCGTGGCGTTCGGCGACGTCGAGTCCGGCAAGAGCTCGCTGCTGCGGGCGATCGCGCACGGCATCACGTCGGCGTACACGCCGGACGAGGCGGCGATCATCGTCGCGGACTACCGCCGCGGCCTGCTCGGCGCGGTGCCGGAGCCGCACCTGCTGGGCTACGCGGGGGCCGAGGGCAAGCTGACGGATCTGATCACCGAGTGCGCGACCGCGATGCGCAACCGGCTGCCCGGTCCTTCGGTGACGCCGGACCAGCTGCGCAACCGCTCGTGGTGGCGGGGGCCCGAGTTGTTCGTGCTGGTCGACGACTACGAGCTGGTGGCCACGGTCGGCCGGAACCCGTTGCAGCCGCTGCTGGAGTTCCTCCCGCAGGCCCGCGACATCGGCCTGCACGTGATCATCGTGCGAGGCTCCGGCGGCGCGGGCCGGGCGTTGTTCGAGCCGGTGCTGCAGCGGCTGCGGGAGCTGGGGTCGCCGGGGTTGATCATGTCGGGGACGAAGGACGAAGGTGCGTTGCTGGCCGACGTGAAGCCGTCGCCGCAGCCGCCGGGCCGGGGCACGCTGGTCTCCCGCCGGCACGGCACCGGGTTGGTCCAGGTGGCGTGGACCAAGCCGGCGGAAAGCTGATCACCGCACGGGCGCGGTCATTTCGGTGGCGAAGCGGTAGTAGCAGACCGCGCGCTGCTTGCCGCCGGTCCAGCTGTTCGGGGTCATGACCTGGACGCGTGCACCGGGAATCGGGTGCGCGACGGCGGTGCAGCGGTCCAGCGTCCGCTGGTAGGGCTCGTCGATGCCGGACAGCGAACCCTCGGCGAGCGGAAGCACGGCGAACGCCTCCGCGGTGTGGCGATCGGCGCAGGGAGTCAGCAGCACGTCGACCTCGCCCGAGCCCGTCGGGGACCAGAAGCACTGGCCCGCGGTGACGTCGAGCCCGTGCGCCGTGCCCTCGGGCAGCTGGTCGCCGGGCGCGGTCCTGGTGGCTCGGTAGGAGAGCACGCCGACGAGCGTCAGCAGGCCGAAAACGAGCGCCCCGGCCACGTAGCGGTTGCCCGGTCGCCGGCGTCGTTCCTCGCGCATCAGCTCGTCGAAGAGCTCGGGATCGTGGTGTGGTGCGGACATCGTTTCCCCCTCGCGGGGGACTTTAGCTGCCGGCTTCCCGGACCACGGCAGCGGTCACCGTCGGCAAGTTACCGACTTCGGTAGGTACCTGAGAACCTCCCACGAACCTACTTTTGTGCTCGTCGCCCGGTTTCGGGGCCGACATCCGGATCACCTGGCCGAAGGGCATTTTCATGCGAATGTCAAGGGCTGTTGCCGCGGTGGGTGCTGCCGCCGCGGCGCTGAGCATGGTCTCAGCGGGGGTTGCGGACGCCCAGCAGGACATCATCGGCGGGAGCACCGTCTCCTCCGCGCCGTGGGGCGCCCAGATCTACTGGAACAACGTGACGACGTACGGCGGCTTCGAGTGCTCGGGGACGATCATCGCCCCGCAGTGGGTGCTCACCGCGCAGCACTGCCTGAACTCCCCGGGCATGCACGTCAAGGTCGGCAACGTGACGCTCCAGCAGGGCACGAACGCGAACGTCGACCAGCAGAAGGCCTCGCCCAACGGCGACATCGCGCTGCTGCACCTGACGACGGCGGTGAACACGACCTACATGAAGCTCGGTACCGGGAACCCGCCGACCGGGTCGACCAACCAGATCTACGGCTGGGGCCGCACGCAGGGCACCAGCCCGCCGTCGAGCACCCTCAAGACCGCCAACGTGCGCGTCACCGGCACCAGCACGGACGCGTTCGGCGGTACGGCCATCGCCAGCCAGGGCGTCGACGGCTCGGCGTGGCACGGCGACTCGGGCGGGCCGCAGCTCTACAACGGCGCCCAGGTCGGGGTGTGCTCCACGGGCAACAACTCCGGCTCGAACCCGCAGGGCACGCAGAACTACGCGAGCATCGCGTCGAGCCGCAGCTGGATCCGCACCACGGCCGGCGTCTGAGGAGAAAGCCGTGAAGGCCTCCTTCCCGGCTGTAAGCGCCGGTAAGGAGGCCTTCACGGCTTTCGGCGGGCATACTCGCTTCGTGAAGTTCCGTACTCAGACGACGAGGCCCGGGCGCGGTTCGAGCAGACCCGGCAGCGGCGCGTCGCCAAGGTGATCACCGACCTGCGCGCCGGGAAGTGATGGACGCCGGCACGGTCCTGCGCGTGCTCGACGCGGTCCGCCCGGCCGAAGTGTGGCTCGCCGGCGGCTGGGGTATCGATGCCCTGCTGGGCCGGCAAACGCGCGAGCACCGCGACCTCGACCTGCTCCACCGCCTCGACCAGGAAGACGCCGTCCTCGAAGCGCTGGCAGCCCTCGGCTACCACGAGACCCTCGACCTCCGCCCGGTCCGTTTCGTGCTCTCCGACGGCGAGTCCGAGCTGGACCTGCACCCGCTCGTCTTCGCGGACGACGGTTCGGCCGTCCAAGCCGCCCCGGACGGGACTTTTCCTTATCCCGCAAGCTGTTTCGTCACCGGACGCGTCGGCGGAGTCGAGGTGCCGTGCGTTTCGGTCGCCCAGCAGGTCTTCTTCCACCAGGGGTACGCGCCCGCGGCCCACGACCTCGCGGACATGCGCCACCTCCGCGAGGCCTTCGGCGTCCGCACCCACTTCTAGTCCACGACGGACGCCCGCAGCGCCGCCTTGTCCGGCTTCCCGGACGGCGCGATCGGAACCGCGCCGACGAAGCTGAACCGCGCCGGCACCGCCGCCTCCCCCAGCTCCGCCGCCACGGCCTTGCGCACCGCGTCGAGGTTCGGTTCCCGGCCGGGGACCGGGACCACGAAGGCGTGCGCCGCCTCGCCCGTCCGCTCGTCCGGCACCGAAACCACGTACGCCTGGTCCACGTCCGGGTGCGCCGCGATCGCCCGCTCGATCGGCCCGGTGTAGTGGATGACCGCGTTGACGATCACGACGTCCCGGGCCCGGCCGGACAGGTGCAGGTACCCCGCGGCGTCCAGCGAACCGAGGTCCTGCGTGCGCACCCAGCCGTCGCGCAGCACCTCCGCGGTGGTGACCTCGTCGCGCCAGTACCCGGCCAGCGCCGACGGCGTCCGCACCCAGATCTCGCCTTCCGCACCGGCGGGCAAGGGCGTGCCCGCGGCGTCGCGGACCTCGATTTCGACGGTGTCGCAAGCCTTCCCGACGGATCCGGGGCCCTCACCGGCGCCGCAGATCGTCAGCATCCCGGTCTCGGTCTGCCCGTACGCGTGGTGCATCGCGGGCCCGATCAGCTCGCCCGCCTCGGCCAGCTTGTGCGGCGGCACCGGCGAGCCCGCCACGACCAGCGTCCGCAGGCCGCTCAGGTCGACGTCCTCGGTGCGCAGCACGTCCAGGACCTGGTGCAGCCGCGGCACGGTCATCAGCGCCGCGGTGATCCGCAGCCGCGACAGCACCCACGGGAAGTCCGGCAGCTCCTCCGGGACCACCGCGGTCCCGCCGGCGAGCAGGCACACCCCCAGCTGCTCCAGCATCACCGCGCTGGTGAGCGTGCCGAAGAGCAGGAACCGCCCGAACCCGGCACCGAGCCGCTCGTGGGCCGAGCCGGGCACCGGCGCCCGCCACACCCGCCCTTCGGTCAGCGCGCGGTAGCTGTAGGCGACGCCCTTCGGCACGCCGGTGCTGCCGCTGGTGAACACGACCGTCGCGATGTCGCCGGGCCGTCCCCGCGGCACCGGCTCCTCGTAGGCCGCGAGCAGCTCGGGCCCGACCCGCAGGATCGGCAGGCCGGCGACCGTGCCGAGCAGCTCCGGCGTCTCGGACGCGGCGTCGACGACCAGGGCGCCGATGTCGCCCACGACGTGCCGCAGCTGCGGCACGGGCAGGCCGGGCCGCACCCCGACGACCCGGCAGCCGAGCACGTGCGCGGCGACGATCACGGCGAACCCCTCCGGGGTGACGGCAGTGGCGATGCCGACGCCGTCACCCGGCCCCAGCCCGGCCGCCCGCAGGCCCGCGGTGAACCGGCCGACCAGCTCCCGCAGCTCGCGACGCGACGTGACGCGCGAGCCGTGTTCGAACGCGGGAACCTCCGGGGCGCGCCCCAGCTCGTCCAGCAGTGCCTGCGGGTGGACCATCTCGACCGCCTCTCGCCCGGGGCGTCCGGGTCTACCGGGCGGATCTCAGAATTTCGGCAGAAACCCACGGCCGCACCGCGAGCGTGCCCGCCACCGCGACCGCCGCGACCAGCGCCGTGGCGGCGGCCAGGGTGGCGAAGTCCGGGTGCACGATCGACTGGCCGCGCTGGGCCTGCCAGGTGAGCAGCACGAGCAGGCCCGCGTAGCCCGCGCCCGCGGTGCGGACCAGCCGGCGGCGGACGACGTCGGAGCCGAGCACCGGGTACCGCCGGGCGAGCGGCAGGAGGCCGACCGCGACCAGCGGGAGCACCTGCAGGCCGTGGATGCCGACGAAGTGCGGGATCCGCATGTCCCCGCCGGTGGTGCTCCAGCCGACCACGGGCAGGCCGGCGCCGCCGTCCTCGACGCCGACGGAGTGCGCGCCGAACGTCGAGGGCTTGCCGCCCGCGTCGAGCACCGCCTGCTGGGCCGGGCTCGGCGAGAACATCAGCATCGCGACGCCCATCCCGGCCAGGGCGAGGCCGGTCCCCCAGCGCAGCGCCGAGGTGAGTGCCCGGTCCGGCAGGCGCTGGAAGAGCAGCAGGACGACGACCGCGGCGGTCATCAGCCACGCCGCGTACGCGCCACCGGCGACGACGTTGTTGATCGCGACGTCGGCCGGGGTCGCCTTGTTGAAGTGGAGGGTGGCGCCGCGGAAGATCATCTGCACCACGATCAGCCCGACGTCGAGGCCGATGCCCACGGCGAAGACCGTGCCGAACCACCAGCCGGCCCGCCGGCCGCGGCGCACGTGCGTCAGCAGCCAGGCCAGCGTCAGCGCGTACGCACCGACCGAAACCGAGAACTTGAACGGCTTGAGCCAGATCGGCGCATTGACCAGTGTGCGATCATCGAGCAGCAGCCCGAGCAGCGACGCCGCGCACAGCACCCCCATCACCCCGGCGAGCACCACCAGCGGGCGGTGCCACGACCGGAGCGTGACCAGCGGATTTCCCTTGTCTGCCATGGCATACAGCCTGGCCGGGCCGGCGGTCACGGGCACTGGAGCGCGCCCCCGTCCGGAGGTGGGGCGGCCCCTACCGTCGCCCTGTGGGTAATAGTGCCGTCAGTACGACCGGCAGTTGTGCCGTTTGACCACACCTTCCTCTTTTCTAGCGTGACATTCACACCGCGCGGACCACCGCGCCAGGGGTATTCGCTTCAGGAAGGAGGTGGCCCGTCGATGTCCAGTCCGGGATTCCAGGCAGATTCCGCTGCCATGACGCGCGCCGTCCAGGGTTTCGAGGAAACCGCGACGAACGCCAAGTCCACGATGGCCAGCTTGGAGTCCGAGCTGACCGAGGCGCTGCGCAACTACAAGGGTGACCAGGCCGTGGCGTTCTGGGACCTGCAGCGCCGGCTCCAGGAGAAGATGAGCGTCGCGGTGAAGGAGCTCGACACCATGTCGCAGCTCGTCCACACCAGCCACCAGAACTACGGCCGCGGCGACGCCGACGTCCACCAGAGCTTCCAGGGGGTCGGCAACACCCTCGAGGGCTCGGGCGTGATCCCCCGCCTCAACCCCTGACCTGAGAGGACAGATCGATGGCCGACGTCGTCGAAATCAATTTCGCCGCGCTGCAGCACAGCTCGGCGTCCCTGGCCGCCAAGGCCAAGGCGCTCACCTCGCAGCTGGAGCAGCTGCACCAGAACCTCCAGCCGATCACCGCGACCTGGTACGCCTCCGGCAGCTCCGCCGGTGACGCGGCCCGCCAGTCCGAGACCCGGCTGCGCCAGGCCACCGCGGACATCGTCGCCATCATCGCCCAGTTCGGCGGCAAGGTCGGCGAGGCCCACGACCTCCAGCAGTCGCTGGAGAACCGCAACCAGGGACTGTTCGCGGGCTGAACCGCGCCCAGACGTCGGTCGGCCGGTGCGGGAAACCCCCCGCTCGCACCGGCCGACCGGCTTTCCCTCCTTACGTGCGACGAGAGAGCCGGGACCCGATGCACGACCAGTCGTACTACGTCCACCTGGAATCGCTGAAGGACTTCGTGCGGGAGCTGGAGACCCAGATCCACGCGATGGCCAAACCGAACGACTTCCTGCTCACCCTCGGCGAGGAGCCGCTGTTGTTCGGCGAGTTCGGCGAGGCCGGGTCGCTGGCCGACGCCCACCGCGCCGCCGTCTCGGAGATGCAGGGCCTGCTCGACCAGGTCCGCAGCGCGATCGGGTTCGCGCAGGACGTCACCACCACGGTCGCCGACGGCTACCAGAACGCCGACGAGGCGGTCGCCGGGGACCTCCACACCTCGGGCGCCGTCACCGGCCTGCTCGACCCCGTGCTCGGCCTGCTCGGCCTGGGCGACTCGGACGGGAGCCGCAAGGGATGACGAACACCGCGCACACGAACTTCGCCGCGTACAGCCACCAGCAGCTGTACGCGATGCTTCAGGCCGGCGACCCGAACAGCGCGCGGCACGCCGCCGACAAGTGGAAGTCCGCCGCGCTGCACCTGCACGAGCAGGCCCACAACCTCAACTCGGAGCTCACCGAGTTCAAGGACCAGTGGACCGGCGGCGCCGCCGACCAGTACCAGCACATGATCGTCGACCTCGCGAACGGCATCTCCAAGGTGGCGCAGACCGCCGAGGCGATGAACGTGATGCTCGACGACGCCGCCGACGCGCTGGTGAAGGCCAAGAAGGAGATGCCGCCGCCGGTCTCGGTGCCGGACGTCTCCCCCGCCGACGTCGCGCTCGCGGTGAACCCGCCGCTGCTGCCGCCGGACTCCTCGCCCGCCGTCATCCAGGCCGCGGCGCAGCAGCGCCAGCAGGCCATCGCGAACGTCGAGGCCCAGCAGTCCGCGGCCGACGCGGCCGGGTCGGCGCACGGCAGGGCGATCGCCGTGATGACCGAGCTGGCCGGCGAGTACAGCACCGCCGAGGAGTCGATCCCGGCGTCGCCGAACGCCGTGCAGACGCCCACCACCCCGCCGGCCGGCGGCGGTGCCGGGAGCGTGGGTTCGCCCGGGCTCGTCGGCAACGGCGTCACCGATCCCGGCGTCGTCGTCACCCCGATCGACGGGCACCCGCTGCCCTCCACGAACATGCCCCAGGGCCCGGGCACCGTGCCGACGTCGAACCCGCTGTTCGGCGACATGTTCACCGCCGGGCTCGCCGCGGCTTCGGCCGCCGCGTTCGGCCGGTTCGGGTCGATCATGCCGAAGGTGCCGTCGTGGGCCACCGGCAAGGACCCCAAGGACGGCAAGGAAGAAGCGCCCGGCACGAAGCTCGGCGGCGGCGGTGCCGGCGTCGAGGGCGGTGCCGGTGGCGGCATCCCGATCGGCGGGGGTGACGCGCCTTCCCTGGGCGGTGCCGGCGGTATCCCCGGCGGGGCCGGGATCGGCGGGGGCGCCGACGGCCCGGCGGCGCACTCGGGCCTGGCCGGCGACGGCGGCGCGGGCAACGCCCTGAGCGGGCTCGCCGGCGGCGCGGCCGGAGCCGCGGGCGCGGCGGCGGCCAAGGGCGCGATGCCGATGATGCCCATGATGCCGATGGGCATGGGCGGGGGCGGCGACATGGGGTCCGGGCGCCGGATCCCGGCGTGGCTGGTGGAGACGGAGAACGTCTGGGGTCAGTCGGCCCCGGTCGCTCCCCCGGTGATCGGCGAAGAGCCGGAAGCGTACTGACCCGTCGTGAGTGGTATTTCGGGTTCTAACCCGAAATACCACTCACGACCCCTGCTGCGAAACGGAGGCGGGCCGTGACGGCTGCCGGCTATCGCGTCGCCCCGGCCCGCCTCGACATCGTGGCGGCCGAGTTCGGCACCCGCGCGGACGCGCTTTCCACCGCCCAGTCGGCGGTCGCGGGCGAGAAGGTCCCGGCCGCCGCGTTCGGCCACGTCAGCGCGTCCGCCGCCGCGGCCAAGACGTTCGAGAAGACGATGACGGAGCTGGGCCACGAGCTCGGCGACGGCGTCTCGTCCGCCAAGAAGCTCCAAAGTGGACTGACCGAGTCGGCGGCCGGGTACCGGCGGGCCGACACGCAGGTCGCCGCGATGTACCGGGCGCTCCTGCCCGAAGATCCCCTGCCGTCCGCCGGGAACCCCGCCGGCATCGGCGGTTCCGCCGACACGGGCGCGTGGGCGCGGGCGATCGAACAGAACCGCGCGAAGGTCGCCGACGCGCTGACCGCCGAGCGGTCGAAGCTCGCGGGGCTCACCGACGCCGACGAGATCAAGCGGTCGCAGGCGAGGATCAAGCTCTACGAGGACATCCTCGCGAACAACCGGCAGATCCTGAAGTTCGACCCGTCCGGCAACGGCCGGATCGCCGAGCTGGTCGGGCACATCGAGCCGGGGACGCGCAACGTCGGGCTGTTCGTCCCCGGCGTCAACACGCAGATGTCCAACTTCGACGCCTACGCCGGCCTCGGGCGCAGCCTGGTGGCCGCGGACCCGACCGGGCGCACGGCGATGGTCGTCTGGGCCGACGGCGTGTTCCCGCAGAACCCGGTGGTGCAGGGCCCGGACGCGAGCTACGCGCAGACGATGGCGCCCGACCTCAAGCACTTCACCGACGACCTGCGCGGCGAGATCGCGAGCCACGCGGGCTCCGACGTCACGCTGACGGCGATCGGGCACAGCTACGGCGGCGCGACGGTCGGGCTGGCCGAGACGCAGGGGCTCGACGTCGACCGCGTCCTGCACGTCGAGTCGGCGGGCATGGGCCACGGCGTGTGGTCGCCGTCGGACCTGCCGCCGAGCCAGGCGGGCGTCCAGCGGTTCTCGATGACGGCGCCGCTCGACCCGATCGAGATCGCCCAGGGCAACGCGTGGGGCCTGGAGTGGACCGGCATCGGGCACGGCGCGGACCCGGACACGTTCCCCGGCGTCACGGAGCTGGAGACCGGGCGGGACGCTGCCGGCGACCAGCTGTGGGGCCTGTCCTCGCACAGTGACGTGCTGAAGCCGGGTTCGGAGTCGTGGACGAACATCTACCGCGTGATCACTTCCGGGCCCACCACGCCCAACGGGAGTTTCGACCCGCATGGCATCCTCGAGAACGGCGTCGAGTTCCTCAACGACGGGGGTGTGCTGCGATGACTTCGGAGCTTTCCGAGCTGGACCGCCTGGCCGGCGAGCTGACGGACGTGATCGACAGCGTGGCGGCGGTGTTCGGCCCCTCGGCGGACCCGACGGTCAACGGCGAGCTCGACTGCGACCCCACCCGGCCCGGCAATCTCCGGTGCTGGCAGTACGGCGTCCGCCTCGAGCACCCGGGAGACCCGGAACGCCGCCTGGCCGAAGTGGTCCTGCCGACGCTGGAGCAGCGCGGCTGGCAGGCCCACGACCGCAGCACCCCGCGCGAACTGATCGCGAGGTTCAGCCGCGACGGCGCGGACTTCACGGTCCACGTGGCCCGGGCGAGCCACGCGGTGGCGATCATCGGCTCAACCCGCCCGGTCCCCGCCTGACCGTGTCGACCCCCCCCCAATCACGCGTGATGCCCCTCCAATCACGCGAGATCCCCCTCTGATCACGCGAGTTCCGCCTTCAATCACGCGAGTCCCGGTTTCCCGCACGCGAGTTCCGGCGAACCGACCCTCCAGGTACGCGAACCGACCTTCCGGGTACGCGAGTTCGCCGTCCCGGCACACGTAACTCCCGTGATCGGAGACGTGACTCGCGTGATTGGGCCCGTAACTCGCGTGATTGAGCGGGCATCACTCGTGATTGAAGGGCATCTCGCGTACCTGGGCAGTCGGCTCGCGTACCTGGAGGGTCGGTTACGGCGTGAAGCGGGACGGGCGCCAGTTCCGGCGCCGGGCCCGGCGGACCGCCGCCACCGTCACTCCGGCGGCGGCCGCGAGAGCCACGCCCGCCAGGGCGATCGTGCCCGCCGCGACGTCGGACGCCGGGCGCGCGGGAGCCGCCGCCGGGACCACCGCCGGTGCCGAGCCCGGAGCGGGAACCGCGCCCGGCGGCGCGACGTCGGCCGGCAACGTCGACGACACCGCCGCGTACGCGTCCAGCACTCCCCACCCCAGCCGCGGGTCGTGGCCGCCCGAACCCGGGCGGTGCGCCGTGAGCTCGAGCCGGGTGACGACCTGGTCGCCGGTCAGGTCCGGGTGGTACGCCCGGACCAGCGCCGCGACGCCGGCGACGTACGCCGCCGCCAGTCCCGGGTCGGTCACCGGCCAGCGGTGCGCCACCGCGCCGCCCGCTCCCGCCGACGTGCTGACCAGCTCCGCTCCCGGCGCGGCGACGCCGACGTAGTCGCCCGCCTCCGTCTGCACCGGCTCGCCCGCGGGGTTCACCGACCCGACGGACAGCACTCCGGCCGTCGCCGTCGGGTAGGACCGCGCGCCCTGCTGGGTCGCCGACGCCGCCGAGACCACCACCGCGCCTTCCGAACGCGCCCGCGCGACCGCGCCGGACAACGCCGGGCTGTCGAACGCCGCGGGCACCGCGATCAGCACCACGCTCGCGTGCCGGTCCACCGCCTTGTCGATCGCGCCGGCCAGTGCGCCCGGGTCGCCGGCGCCGTCGCCCGCCGTCGACGAGCCCGAGCCTTCCGTGTACCGGATCGGCAGCAGGTGCGCGCCGGGCGCGACGCCGGCGAACGTCGTCGACGCGTCCGGTTGCGCGCCGACGATCCCGGCCGCGATCGTGCCGCGGCCGTCGCAGTCCGACCGTTCGGTGCCGGCTCCGCCTTCGAGCTGCCCGGGCGCGAACTGCGTGTTCTGCCCGTCGACGCCGGTGCCGATGACGGCGACCAGCTGGCCCTCGCCCCGGGTCAGCGGCCAGAGCCGCGCGGGGTCGACGAGCCGCTGCCCCCACGGGACTTCACCGGTGTAGGTGCCGGACGGGTTCGCGCACTGCCCCGCGGGCGCGGCAACGGCGGACGCGGGCAACCCCAGCGTCACGACGCCCGCGACCGCGAGCACCGCCGGCAACCGCACGGGAACCTCCCCAGGCACAAGAAAAGACGGTGGCGGAAAAGAACTTCCGCCACCGCCAGTTTACCCGGGAAAGGCCCGTCAGCGAAGGTCCATGCCCAGATCCAACGCCGGTGAAGAGTGGGTCAGCCCGCCGACCGACAGATAGTCCACACCGGACTCGGCGTAGGCCCTACCACGGTCGAGGGTGAGCCCACCAGAGGATTCCAGCCGCGTCTTCGGGGAAACCTCGTCGCGGCGCGCCACCGCCTGCCGGCACTGCTCCGGCGTGAAGTTGTCCAGCAGCACCTCGTCGGCGGACGCGGCCAGCGCTTCTTCGAGCTGCGCGAGCGTGTCGACCTCCACCTCGCAGGCCAGTTCCGGCGCGTGCGCCCGGGCCGCGGCCAGCGCCGCGGTCACCGAACCCGCGGCGACGACGTGGTTGTCCTTGATCAGCACCGCGTCACCCAGCCCGAGCCGGTGGTTCACCCCGCCGCCGCACCGGACGGCGTACTTCTGCAGCAGCCGCAGCCCCGGCAACGTCTTGCGGGAGTCCCGGATCGCGCACCCGGTACCGTCCACTTCGGACACCCAGGCGGCGGTCGCGGTCGCGACGCCGGAGAGGTGGCACAGCAGGTTCAGCGCCGTGCGCTCGGCCGTCAGCAGCCCGCGCACGGGACCGCGCAGCACCAGCGCGGGCTCCCCCGCGACCAGCCGCTCGCCGTCCTCCCGCCCGGCCAGCACTTCGTAGCCGTCGCCCAGCACCATGTCGAACACGGCCAGCGCGACCGGCAGCCCGGCAATGACGCCGTCGACCCGCGGAGTCAGCTCCGCGACGGCCGTCGCCTCGGCCGGAACCGTCGACGCGGTCGTCGCGTCCGGCCCGTACCGCAGGTCCTCGCCCAGCGCCGTGGAAACCACCCGCGTGACGTCGTCGACGTCGAGGCCCGAAGCCGCGATCAGGCGCCGGACCGGTTCGGAGATCGGGAAAGTCATGCCACGCCCTCCAGGGGGATCGGGTCGGCCAGCACCGGCTGGCCGGACGGGCTGAGCCGGATGAGCTGGCTGCGCCGCCAGCTGTCGTCGAGCGACGGGAAGTCGGTCCGCACGTGGCAGCCGCGCGACTCGGTGCGCCGGACGGCCGCGGCGAGCAACGCCTGCGCCGCCAAGGTGAGCGCCGCGTCTTCGACGGCCGCGTGCGTCCACAAGGGAGTGTCCTGTGTCGACAGGTCGAGCACCGAACCCGCCGCGGCGAGCCCGTCGGCGTCCCGGCCGATCGCCGCGTACCGGCTCATCACGCGCTGCAGCGCGTCCCGGTCCGCGGCCGGCGCGACAGCCCAGGAAGCCAACCGCCCTCGCGAAGGGTCCGCCAACAGACCCGCGGCCAGGTCCGTCGCGACGGCCTCCGCGACACGCTGCCCGACGACCAGCCCTTCGAGCAAGCTGTTGGACGCCAACCGGTTCGCGCCGTGCAGACCGGTCCGGGCGACCTCGCCGGCGGCGTACAGGCCGGGCACCGACGAGCGTCCGTCCACAGTGGTCACCACGCCACCGCACGAGAAGTGCGCCGCGGGCGTCACCGGGATCGGATCCTTCGCGGGGTCCAACCCCAGCACCGTGCAGGCCCCGAACACGGTCGGGAACCGCTGCGCGAAGCCGGCGATCCCGGTGGCGTCGAGGAACACGTGGTCGTCGACGCCGCCCGGCGCGGTGAGCATCCGCCGGGTGATCGCCGCCGAGACGACGTCGCGCGGGGCGAGGTCGCCGAGCGGGTGCACGCCGCGCATCACGGACTGGCCGGCGCCGTCGACCAGAGTCGCCCCTTCGCCGCGCACCGCCTCGGTGACCAGCGGGCAGCGGCCGCGCGCGCCCGGCGTGTAGAGCACTGTCGGGTGGAACTGGACGAACTCGATGTCCGCCACGGTCGCCCCGGCCCGCAGCGCGAGCGCGAGCCCGTCGCCGGTGGCGATCTCCGGGTTCGACGTCGCCTGGTAGAGCTGCCCGATCCCGCCGCTGGCCAGCAGCACGGCCGGCGCCCGGACGACCCCGGGCACGCCGTTGCGATCCAGCACGGTGACACCCGCGACCCGGCCGCCCGGGGTGCGCAGCGCGTCGACGGCGATGTGGTGTTCGAGCACCGGCACCCGCGCCTGCCCGGCCTGCGCGACCAGGGCGCGTTCGACCTCGGCGCCGGTGGCGTCGCCGCCCGCGTGGATCACCCGGAACGCGCTGTGCCCGCCCTCGCGGGCCCGGGCCAGCAGGCCGTCCCCGGACGCGGAGGCGTCGAACTTCGCGCCGTCCGCCCGCAGGCGGGCGACCGCGGCCGGGCCGCCGTCGAGGATCGAGCGGGCGGCGGCCTCGTCGACCAGCCCGGCACCCGCCGTGAAGGTGTCCTCCGCGTGCTTGGCGACCGAATCGTCGAGGTCGTGCTCGTCTTCCAGGACCACGGCGACGCCGCCCTGGGCCCAGCGCGTGTTGCCGTCCTCGACCGCCGCCTTGGTGATCACCAGGACGTGCAGCCCGAGGGCCTGCGCGCGCAGTGCCGCGGTCAGCCCCGCGACGCCGCTGCCGATCACGACCAGGTCCGCACGAGCTTCCCAAACCGGGGTTTTCGCCCGTGGGACATTAACCGGCGTGGTCATTCTCCGCCGCCAGGCTGCCCGATCTCGATCATCCGCTGCACCGAGGCACGCGCGCGGGCGGCGGTTTCGAGGTCGACGTGGACCTCGTCGAGACCGTCACGCAGGCAGCGCAGCAGGGCGGCGGGCGTGATCATCTTCATGTACCGGCAGGACGCGCGGTCGTTCACCGCGCGGAAGTCGATGCCCGGCGCGGCCTTGCGGAGCTGGTGGATCATGCCGATCTCGGTGGCCACCAGGACGGTCTTGGCCTGGGTGTCCCGGGCCTCGTGGACCATGTCGCCGGTCGAGAGGATCTTGACCCGGTCCGGCGCCACGGCGCCCTCGCCGGCCAGGTAGAGCGCCGACGTCGCGCAGCCGCACTCGGGGTGGATGAACAGGTCGGCGTCCGGGTTCTCGGCCGCGCGCTCGGCCAGCTCGGCGCCGTTGATCCCGGCGTGGACGTGGCACTCCCCCGCCCAGATGTGCATGTTCTCCCGGCCGGTCACGCGCTTGACGTGCGCACCGAGGAACTGGTCCGGCAGGAAGAGAACCTCCTGGTCGGCGGGGATGGAGGCGACGACGTCGACCGCGTTCGAGGACGTGCAGCAGATGTCGGTCTCGGCCTTCACCTCGGCCGTGGTGTTGACGTAGGAGACGACCACCGCGCCCGGGTGCTCGGCCTTCCAGGCGCGCAGCTCGGCGCCGGTGATGGAGTCGGCCAGCGAGCAGCCGGCCCGCGCGTCCGGGATCAGGACGGTCTTCTCCGGGGCGAGGATCTTCGCGGTCTCGGCCATGAAGTGCACGCCGCAGAAGACGATGGTGGACGCGTCGCTGCTCGCCGCGATGCGGCTGAGCGCGAGCGAGTCGCCGGTGTGGTCGGCGATGTCCTGGATCTCCGGGACCTGGTAGTTGTGCGCGAGCAGGACCGCGTCGCGCTGCTTCGCCAGGCGCCGCACCTCCTCCGCCCAGGCCGCGTTCGCCTCGACCCCGCCGAACGGGGTGAGACCTTCCGGAACCAACGTGGTGGTCATCGGGCCCTCCTGGACCTGTCTCCGGTTTTCGCCTTATAATCGAAAACCGTGCGAAGTCATCTTAACACCCAGGCCCCCCTGGCCCACGAGGTTTTGGGAGCGGTCCTCCAAGTGCGCTCGGACACACTGCGGGTCCTGCTGTGGCGCCGCGCACTCGACCCGCACCTCGGCCGCTGGTCGCTGCCGGGCGGGCGGCTGCGGCCCGACGAGGACGTCGAGACGTCGATCCGGCGCCAGCTCAAGGAGAAGGTCGACGTGCGGCAGCTCAAGCACGTCGAGCAGCTCGCGGTGTTCAGCGACCCGCACCGGGTGCCCGGCCCGCGCGTGGTGGCGACGGCGTTCCTCGCGCTGGTCCCCTCCGACGTCGACCCCGAGGTGCCCGAGGACACCGAGTGGCACGACGTCGCGAAGCTGCCGCGCACGGCGTTCGACCACGAGGCGATTGTGCTGCGCGCCCGTGACCGGCTGCGCTCCAAGCTCTCCTACACCAACCTCGGGTTCGCGCTCGCGCCCGACGAGTTCACGATTTCCGCGCTGCGCGGGCTGTATTCCGCGGCGCTCGGCTACCGCGTCTCGGCGACCAACCTGCAGCGGGTGCTCTCGCGGCGCGGCCTGCTGGTTCCCACTGGTCACACGGCCGCGCCGGGCCGCGCGGGCGGGCGCCCGGCGGCGCTGTTCTCCTTCGCCGGCAAGGGCATGCAGGTCACCGACCCGTTCGCGGTGTTCAAGCCGCCGAGCCGGTGACCATCCTGCGCCCAGCGCGTTCTCCCCTTACGGTTGACCCGTGACCGAGCCGGAATCGGAAAGCGACGCGACGACGACCTTGCTGCCGTTGTTCCCGTTGCAGACCGTTCTGCTCCCGGGGACCAAGCTGCCGCTGCACATCTTCGAACCGCGGTACCGGCAGCTGATGGCGGACCTCGTCAGCGGCACGGTGCCAGGACGCGAGTTCGGCGTCGTGGCCCTGCGGTCGTCCCTGACCCGCGAGGTCCGTGGTCTGGACCAGCTGTACGAGATCGGCTGCAGCACGGTGCTGCGCGAGGCGAAGCGCCTGCCGGACGGCCGGTTCGACGTCGTGACGCAGGCCCAGCGCCGCTTCCGGCTGACCGACCTCGACTGCGTGTCGGCGCCGTACCTGATCGCTTCCGTGGAGTGGGTCGACGACGACCCGGTGGCGCCGTCCGGGGACATGGCCGAGCGCCTCGCGGTGGTCGCCCGCACGGCGCACCGGCGCTACTGCGAAACGGCGTGGCGCAGCGACGACTGGCACACCCCCGACGCGGACACCGAACTGGCCGAGCTGGCCTACCAGCTGGCCGCGGACTGCCTGCTGCCGCTGGAGGACCGCCAGCGGCTGCTGGAGGAACGCCACCCCCTGCGCCGGCTCCGCATCGCGTGCCGGCTGCTGACGCGGGAGGCGGGGTTCCTCGACACGCTGGGCGCGGTGCCGCTGCCGCCCGGCGAGCTCACCGACCTCGGCAAGCCCGCCAGCCTCAACTGAGTCAGTCCCCGGAGCCGTTGCCGAACTTGCTCCACACCTTGCCCGCCGTGCTGGAGACCGTCTCGCCGACGTCGCTGAACACCTTCGTCAGCGGGTCGGCCGACGAGCTCCACGAGTCCTTGTACGACTTGGCCGCCGACTTCAGGTCGTCCTTCCAGTCGGACGTCGGCGTGTCGTCGTCGCGGCGCGGGTAGTCGCCCGCCAGGATCCCCCGGTACTCCGCCGACGCCGCCCACTTCTGCAGCTGCGCCGCGCGGACCACCGCGAACGGGTGTGACTCCGTCTCGACGAATTTGAGCTTGAGGAAGCTGTCGCGGATGTCCTCGACCGACTCGTACTCGGCGGCCTGCTGCAGGAACGACGGGATGTCGATCCGGGCCGGGTCGATCCCGCCCGCGACCTGGATCTGCGCGCGCAGCGCCGCCGTCGGATCCTGGCCGCAGAGCAGCCCGGCGCGGTCGCACGACAGCTCGGCCTTGCGGAACCACTCGCGCAGCGCCGCGATGATCGCCCGGATGCCGAGCGCGCTGACCGGCGTCCACGACATCGCCAGCTGCAGGCTGATCAGGCGCACCATCATGGTGCGGTACACCGAATGCCCGGACAGCACGTGCCCCATCTCGTGCCCGAGCACGAACCGCAGCGACTCGTGGCTCATCAGGTCGACGAGCCCGGTGCTGACCCGGATGAACGGCTCGTCCATGCCGACGGCCTCCGCCTGGATGCGGGGGTCCTGGTAGACGAACACGTTCGGCACCGACGGCAGGTCGAGCGTCTCGGCGCACTCGTGGCGCAGGCGATCGAGCTCGGGGTACTGCTTGGGCCCCACGCGGATCGACGACGCGAGCGCCATCAGCCGCTCGCCGCGCTCGTTGTAGAAACCCGAAATGGTCTTGACGACCTGGGCGAACCCGGGCACGGCGCGCAATGTGGCGAGCGCGCCCCGGTCCACCGGGTGCTCGTAAGCGCGCGGGCTGATGCCGGGAAAGCGGACGGCGTGGTGCCGCGAAACCTCGATGTCTTCAGTCACTGAACCCCCTGTGGTCGAGGGAGCCAGCTTAGGGGAGAGCGGTTCAGCCGAGGCGGCGGCCGAGGTCGTCGCGGCCGTTCCAGGTGGCGAGCAGGCTGTAGGCGGCCGTCACGCCGAGCGGGCCGGTGAGCAGCACCCACCACGACTCCAGGCGCGGCGCCAGTTCGATCACCGAGCCGAGCGCCGGTGGGCTCGCGATGGCGTAGTGGCTGTTCGCCCAGCCGACGCCGAGCAGCATGGCCAGCGCGCTCGCGAGGGCGACACCGAGGACGGCGGCGAGGAACACGACCGGCCCGCGGCGCTCGCGCAGCAGCCAGACGACGACGCCGACCACGATCCCCAGCCCGAGCGTCATCAGCCCGAAGACGGCGAGGTCGTCGAAGCGGTGCCAGCTCTCCAGCTCCAGGGCACCCTGGGTGCCGTCGGCGGAGATGATGCGCACGCGCTCCGGCGGCGCGAGCCGCGACCAGGCGAAGGCGAGCGGGAAGCTCAGCAGGCTGAGGGTGCCGAGCACGCTCACGGCGGGCAGCAGGTCGGCCTTGACGACGACTCGCGGCCGCCGCTCCCGGAACAGCACGGGCACCGACCACGGGCCGGCGACGGCCGACGGCCGGTGCGCGGGCCCCGACGACTCACTCACCCGGACTCCCTCCTGCGACTGTGCCGATCGGGGCTCCTGGCATCCGGAGCCCCCGGCAAGCGTGATGCGACCGAGGGTAACCGGTCGGTGCGTGGAGCCGGTGAGCCGCTGGCCGTGTCGCCGCGGACAGTCACCGCCGGCGGCTCCGCCCACGCCGTGAATGACTCATTCACGGCGTCGGACGACATGAATGAGTCATTCACGGCATCTCAGCCGCCGGCCGTCTCGCCGTGGCGGCTGCACTTCGCCGTCCAGCCGAGCGGGCTCACCTGGACGACGAGCCGCCGCGCGCAGAACGTGCAGTAGCGCGGCGGCTCCAGCGCCGTCCTCGGGTTGTGGCACGCCGGGTGGTCCGCCCCACCCGGCGACTCCTGTCCACAGTGGACGCAGAAGGCGGGTGCGTCAGAGGCTGTCACTGAGGGCCTTGATGGGCATCTTGAGCTCGTCGAGCATCTCCAGGTCCGCGCTCGCCGGGCGGCCCAGGTTGGTCAGGTAGTTGCCGACGATGATCGCGTTGATGCCGCCGAGCATGCCCTGCTCCGCGCCGAGGTCGCCCAGCGTCAGCTCGCGGCCGCCGGCGAAGCGCAGCATCGTGCGCGGCATCGCGAGCCGGAACGCCGCGACCGTCCGCAGGGCGTCCTTGCCCGCCACGATCTCGTAGTGCTCGTACGGCGTACCCGGCTGCGGGATGAGGAAGTTCATCGGCACCTCGTGCGGGCTCAGCTCGGCCAGCTGCACCGCGAACTCCGCGCGCTGCTCGACCGTCTCCCCCATGCCGATGATGCCGCCGCAGCAGACCTCCATGCCCGCCTCGGCGACCATCCGCAGCGTGTCCCAGCGTTCTTCCCACGTGTGGGTGGTGACGACCTCCGGGAAGTGCGAGCGCGCCGTCTCGAGGTTGTGGTTGTAGCGGTGCACGCCCATCTCGACGAGCTCGTCGACCTGCTCCTGCGTGAGCATGCCGAGCGAGCAGGCGATCTGGATGTCGTTGCCGTCCTCGCGGATCGCCTTCACACCCTCGCGGACCTGGGAGAGCAGCCGCTGGTCCGGGCCGCGGACGGCGGCGACGATGCAGAACTCCGTCGCGCCGGTCTCGGCGGTCTGCCGGGCGGCCTTGACGAGGTTCGGGATGTCGAGCCAGGCCGAGCGCACCGGCGTCGGGAAGCGACCGGACTGCGAGCAGAAGTGGCAGTCCTCGGGGCAGCCGCCGGTCTTGAGGCTGATGATGCCCTCGACCTCGACCTCGGGCCCGCACCAGCGCATCCGCACGTCGTGCGCCAGGGCGAGCAGGTCGGGCAGCCGGTCGTCGGGCAGCCGCAGCACCTCGAGGACTTCGGCTTCGCCCAGGCCGACCCCGTTCTCGAGGACGTGCTCGCGCGCGTAGGCGAGGACATCGGTGTCCGGGACTGCGGTCACGGCGTCTCCTTGGTCGTGGTGGAAGCGTCCCTCATCGTGCACGAAGGCGCCCGGGGGCGACAGCGACGCAGGTCACTTCCCGGCGGAAGCGCAGCCGGCGAAGAGCTCGGGGTCGAACTCGCCGCCGAACCACGGCGAGAGCCCGGCCCGCGCGGCGGACAGGAACTCCTCGCGGGACACCTCGCCGAGCCCGGCCGGCAGCACGCCGAGCAGCGGCGCACCGGCCGCGACCGGCAGGTCTTCGAGGTTGGACAGCGCCGCGAGGTCCGGTTCGGCCGGCCACGAGCCGATGATCACGCCGGCGACGGTGAGGCCGCGTTTCGTGGCGACCTCGGCGGTGAGCGCGGTGGCGTTGAGCGTCCCGAGGCCCGCCTCGGCGACGATGATCACGAGCGAGCCGAGCGACCAGGCGACGTCGGCGAGGCTGGAGCCGGTCTTGTCGAAGCGCACGAGCAGGCCCCCGGCGCCTTCGATCAGGGTGAGGTCGTGCGCGGTGTCGAGGTCGGACGCGGCCCGCGCGATCTCCCCGGGATCGAGCGCGGGAAGCCCACTGCGGCGCGCGGCGGCCTCGGGCGACAGGGGGTCGGGATACCGCCGCAGCTCGAGCGTGGTGACGCGGTCCCCGGCGAGCCGGAGAACGTCCTGCAGATCACCGGGCTCATCGGGGCCGACGCCGGTCTGGGCGGGTTTCAGGACGGCGACGCGCTGCCCGCCGGCCACCGCCAGGGCGGCGATGGCCGCCGTGGTGATCGTCTTGCCGACCCCGGTCCCGGTCCCCGTCATCACCAGCATGGTCACGGGCCATCAACTTAGTGACTCCACGGACGGCCGCGCACCGCGGGCACCGGATGACCGGGGTCGGCGGACGAAGACTCCCAGGTCGGCGAGGGTTTGCAGCGGGAGGCGGTGGGGCCCGGCCCAGGTACGGCCCCGGACGACGAATCTCCCACCGAGGGGCGCTGGGCGGGGGCGGGCCGAGCAAGCGAGGCCAGACCGGGCCGGCAGCGCGACCCCAATCCGCGGCCCGCCCCGAGCGAACCTCAAGCGCCCGGCACCACCACCGGCGCCCCGGCCGGGCGGAACGTCCGCTCCGCCGCGTCGAACAGGTACACCTGCGCGGTTCCCACCGCGAAGTACATCCCGGTCAGCTGCACCTTCCCCGCCGCCTCGGCCGCCGCCACCGACGGGTACTCCCGCAGGTGCTCCAGCTGCTGGAGCACGTTGTGCAGCGCCAGGCGGTCGCCGTCGCGGTCCGGGACCGCTCCGTCCAGGGTGGCCGGGCCCAGGCGGTGCGCGCTCGGCTCCGCGTGCCGGAGCCAGACCGCCAGGGGACCCGGCGGCGGGCCGTCGGCCAGGGCCGCCATCGCGCCGCAGCCCGAGTGCCCGCACACCACGATCTCCTCGATGCCCAGGACGCCGACCGCGTACTCGATCGACGCGTTCATCGACGGGTCGGCCTGCCCCGGCGGCACGAGGTTGCCGATGTTGCGGATCGTGAACAGGTCGCCCGGGCCGCTGGTCGTGATCAGGTTCGGCACGATCCGGGAGTCGCCGCAGGTGATGAACAGGGTGCGGGGGCGCTGGCCGTCGGCGAGGCCGGACAGCGTGTCGCGCAGCAGCGGGGCCGCGCGGCGGTGGAACTCGGTCGCGCCGCGGCGGGTCTGCTGGGCCGGGATGCCTTCCATGGCCTGCCATTCCGACCACGGAGCGAGCCAGCGCGGCACCGCCCGGCTCGCGGCCAGCCGCGACCGCGTCGGGCGGCCCGCCTTGCCCTCGCCGAACCACGGGTGGCCGACCTCGTCGACGTCCACCGTGCCGCCGGCGCGCTCGTGCGCCTGCTGCCACGTGGTGAGGCTTTCGAACGCCGCGTGGTCGAGGTAGTCGACGACCAGCTCCAGCCGCACCGGCACCCCGGCCGGGATGGCGCCGAGCACCTTCGACAGGCGCGGCACCGAGAGGAACGTCAGGACGCCTTCGACGACCACACGCCAGTTGTCGCCTTCGGCTTCGACGTGGATGCCGGACCACAACGTGCGGCGCAGCATCAGCACCAGCGAGAGCCCGATCCCGGCGAGGACGCCGGTGAGCAGGTCGAACACGACGACGCCGCCGAGGGTGAGCAGGTAGACGGGCAGGTCGCCGTGCGTGAGCACGGTCCTCAGGTGCTCGGGGTTGACCAGTTTCGCGCCGACGTGGACGAGCAGCCCGGCCAGCGCGGCCAGCGGGATGTTCTGGATCAGCCCGGCGAGCAGGACGACGAACACCAGCACCCAGACGCCGTGCAGCACCGCCGACGCCCGCGTTTTCGCGCCGGCGGCGACGTTCGTGGAGCTGCGGACGATGACGCCGGTGACCGGCAGCCCGCCCAGGGCACCGGAAACCATGTTGGCCGCGCCCTGGCCGACGAGCTCGCGGTCCAGGTTGGCGCGCGGCCCGGTGTGCAGGCGGTCGACCGCGACCGCCGAGAGCAGGCTTTCCACGCTGGCGATCAGGGCGATGGTGACGACGGCGAGCGCGAACCCGCCCCAGCCGTCCGGCAGCTGCGGGACGAGGTGGACGTCGAGCAGGTCACCGGGCAGTTCGACGCGGGGCAGCGTCATCCCGGCCAGCACCGAGACCAGCGTCGCGGTGGCGATCGCGGCCAGCGGCCCCGGCACCTTCCGGACGGCGGCCGGGAGCTTCGGCCAGAGCAGCAGGATCGCGATGGTGAGCAGGCCGATCAGGGTGGCCGAGTCGTGGTGGGCGACGATCTGGCCGGGCAGCTCGGCGATGTTCTCGATCGCGGAGCTCTGGGCCTTGCCGCCGAGGATGACGTGCAGCTGGCCGAGCACGATCGTGACGCCGATGCCGGCCAGCATGCCGTGCACGATGGCCGGCGAGATGGCGAGCGCGGCGCGGGCGATTCTGCTCAGCCCCAGCAGGATCTGCAGCGCACCCGCGGCGACGGTGATCGCGCAGGTGACGGCCCAGCCGAAGGTCTGGATGGTTTCGGCCATGACGACGGTCAGGCCGGCGGCGGGCCCGCTCACCTGGAGCGCGGAGCCGCCGAGGGCACCGGCGACGACGCCACCGACGACGGCGGCGACGAGCCCGGCGGCGACCGGGGCGCCCGAAGCGAGCGCGATGCCGAGGGACAGGGGGACAGCGACGAGGAAGACGACCAGTGAGGCCGGCAGGTCGTGGCGGAGCACGGCGAGGGGTCTCATGATCACCATGCAACCGGAAATCAGGTGAAATGTCCGCTATGCACCACCCGTTCGAGTGAGTAACTCGCCACTTTTAGCCCGGATGTCACAAATCGGACAGCTCGTTAACGTCCCGTTCACAAGATCAACCACCTGTCGCGTGACAGGTGAAACCCCGTACGGCACAAGGCTTTCCGCCCACCGACACAGCGCCCCAATGTGGCGTTCGGTGCGTCAGACGCACCGAACGCCACATTGGGTGCGTCGGACGCAACCAACGCCACATTGGGGCGCTCTCGGCGTCAGTGCTCCAGCGCACCCGCCGGGACGAATCCGCGCGCCGCATCGTCCAACAGGGACACCTGCGCGGCGCCGACGTCGAAGTACATCCCGGTCAGCCGGAGCCCGCCCCGGGCCAGCGCGTCGGCGACCACCGGGTACCCGCGCAGGGTTTCCAGCTGCTGCACCACGTTCTGCAGCGCGAGCTGGTCGGCCTCGGCCGCCGGCCGTTCGCCGCCGAGCAGCAGCGGCGCCTCACGGCTCCGTCGCCGCAGGGTCGCTTCGCCGTGACGCAGCCAGCTGCCGAGCTGGACCAGGCCGTCCGGCGCCTGGCCGAGCAGCGCCTTCATCGCCCCGCACCCGGAATGCCCGCACACCACGATCTCGGCGACCCCGAGCACGCCGACCGCGTACTCGATCGCCGCGCCGACCGAAGAGTCGTCGCCGTCCGCCGGCGGCACGAGGTTGCCGATGTTCCGCACGGTGAACAGGTCGCCCGGCCCGCTGGTGGTGATGAGGTTCGGCACGATCCGGGCGTCGCCGCAGGTGATGAACAGCGTGTGCGGCTGCTGGCCGTGCGCCAGCCCGCTCCACGTGTCACGCAGCAGTGGCGCGGTGCGGCGGTGGAACTCCGAAGCACCGCGGCACAGCAGGGAGCTGGCCGTGCGCTGGGCGGGCAGCACGACGTGCTCGGCCTGCCACTCCGACCACGGCGCGAGCCACCGTGGCACGACCCGCGCGGCGACGCTGCGGCGCACGGTCGGCGCGCCCGAGCTGCCGCGTTCGAACCACGGGTGCCCGATCTCGTCGACCGTCACGGGCCCGGCGTGGGCCTGCTGCCAGCCGCGCAGGCAGTCGAACGCGGCGTGGTCGAGGTAGTCGACGAGCAGCTCCAGCCGGACTTCGGCGTGCGGCGGCACCTCGGCGAGCACCCGGGTCAGCCGCGGCACGGACAGGAACGTCAGCGCGCCTTCGATGACGACGCGGTGGCGTTCGCCGTCCTTCTCGACGTGGATGCCGGAGAAGATCATCCGCCGCAGCATCAGCGCGAGCGCCAGCAGTATTCCGGCCGCGACGCCGGTCAGCAGGTTGACGGCGACCGCGCCGGCCAGCGTGACGGCGTACACCGGCAGGTCGCCGTGGCGCCGGACTTCCTTGAGCCCGTTGACGTTCACCAGCTTCGCGCCGACGTAGACCAGCAACGCGGCGAGCGCGGCCAGCGGGATCAGCCGCAGCACGCCGGTGAACAGCAGGCACGCGGCGAGGATCCAGACGCAGTGCAGGATCGCCGACGCGCGGGTGCGCGCCCCCGCTTCGTAGTTGGTCATGCTGCGCACGATGACGCCGGTGACCGGGAACCCGCCGAGCGCGCCGGCGGCGACGTTCGCCGCGCCCTGCCCGATGAGCTCGCGGTCGAGGTCGGTGCGCGGGCCGCCGCGGAGCTTGTCCACCGAGACCGCGGACAGCAGGCTCTCCAGGCCGGCGATCAACGCGATGGTGAGCGCGGCGGCCGCGAAGCCGCCCCAGCCGCCGTCGGGCAGCCGCGGGACGAGGTGCAGCGTGGGCAGCCCGGCCGGGAGGTCGACGCGCGGCAGGGACATGCCGGTCGCGACGGACAGGCCGGTGGCGAGCGCGACGGCGGCCAGCGGCGCGGGCACGCGGCGGACGGCCTTCGGCAGCCGCGGCCAGGCCAGCAGCACCGCGAGGGTGACGACGCCGACGAGCACGGCCTGGTCGTGGTGCGCGGCGATCTGCCGCGGCAACGCGAGGACGTTGGCCAGCGCGGAGCCCTGCGCCGAGCCGCCGAGCACGACGTGCAGCTGGCCGAGCACGAGCGTGACGCCGATGCCGGCGAGCAGGCCGTGCACGATGGCCGGCGACACGGCGAGCGCGGCGCGGGCGAGGCGCGTGAGGCCGAAGAGGATCTGGAGCAGGCCCGCGGCGACGGTGATCGCACAGGTGACGGGCCAGCCGTGGGTGGCGATCGTGTCGGCCAGCACCACGGTGAGAGCGGCGGACGGGCCGCTGACCTGCAGCGGCGATCCGCCGAAGAGGCTCGCGACCAGCCCGCCGACGACGGCGGAGATCAGGCCGGAGAGCAGCGGCGCCCCGGCGGCGAACGCCACGCCGAGGGACAGGGGGACGGCGACGAGGAAGACGACTATCGAGGCGAGGACATCGTGCTTGAGGTTCTCGGACGGGCGGAAGTTCTTCGGGGGTCCGGTGTCGTGTTCACCGCGAACGATCTCGATCATGGACGCAGGATCGCCGAAACCGGACGAAAAGTCCGCTACGCAAGCATTTCTCGCGTTTGTCCCGGTACGGACCGGTTCGGTTTCCCGGACTTTTCAGGCGAAAGTCGCTCGAGAACCTCCGCCGATCGCGTGGTGTGGAGCGCGCACCGGCACGGAGCGCGACGATGAGAGACCTTCGGGTCTCGGTGTGCGCGTGGTCACACCCGATGTGCTGAATTCACGCCTTTTCCGCCACGGCAAGCATCGCGCGGGTGATCGCGACCAGGTCGTCGTCAGTCGAAACGTACGGCGGCATCGCGTAGACGAGGTCCCGGAACGGCCGCAGCCAGACGCCCTGCGCGGTGACGACGTCGGTGGCCACCGCCATGTCGACGGGGTGGTCGAGCTGCAGCACGCCGATGCCGCCGAGCACCCGGACGTCCACCACCGAGCCGAGGTCGCGGGCCGGCGCCAAGCCGTCCAGCAGGCCCTTTTCGAGGCGGCTGACGTCCTGGCGCCAGGCGCCGCCGGCGAGCAGGCCGAGCGACGCGTTCGCCACCGCCGACGCGAGCGGGTTGCCCATGAACGTCGGCCCGTGCGCGAGGACCGGCAGCGCGCCGCGGGAGATCCCCGCCGCGACCTCCGGCGTGCACAGCGCCGCCGCCATGCTCAGGTAGCCGCCGGTCAGCGCCTTGCCGAGGCAGAGCACGTCCGGCGTCACGCCCGCGTGCTCGGCGGCGAAGAACGCGCCGGTGCGGCCGAAGCCGGTCGCGATCTCGTCGAAGATCAGCAGCACGTCGTGCGCCTCGGTCAGCTCCCGCAGCGCGCGCAGGTAGGCGGGGTGGTGGAAGCGCATCCCGCCGGCCCCCTGCACCACCGGCTCGACGATCACCGCGGCCAGTTCCCCGGCGTGGGCGGCGATCGCGTCCGCCAGCGTGTCCACATAGGCCTGATCGGGCGGGGTGTCGAAGCCGGACGGCGGGGCCGGCACGAAGACCTGCTCGGGCAGCACGCCGCGCCACAGCGAATGCATGCCGCCGTCGGGGTCGCACACGCTCATCGGCGTGAACGTGTCGCCGTGGTAGCCGCCGCGCCAGGTCAGCAGCCGGCGCTTCTCCGGCAACCCACGGGAACGCTGGTACTGCAGGCACATCTTCGCGGCGACTTCGACCGAAACCGAGCCGGAGTCGCAGAGGAAGACGTGCTCGAGGCCTTCGGGCGTCAGGTCCACCAGGCTCTTCGCCAGCGTGATCGCGGGTTCGTGGGTCAGGCCGCCGAACATGACGTGGCTCATCCGCCCGGCCTGCTCGGCGAGGGCCGCGTCGAGCACCGGGTGCCGGTAGCCGTGCACGGCCGACCACCACGACGACATCCCGTCGACGAGCTCCCGGCCGTCGGCGAGCTTCAGCCGGACCCCGCTCGCCTCGGTGACCAGCAGCGAAGGCACCTTCGCCGGCATCGGCGCGTACGGGTGCCAGACGTGCTGGGCGTCGAGGGCGAGCAGGCCGGCGGAGTCCATCTCCGCATTAAAACAGGGCGCGAAGCGCCTCCGGTGAGGGCGGTGGCGGGGAGGAAGGCGGAGCCCGCTTCGGTCAGCCAGGCTGCCTCGTGAACACCCAGCCGTTCTGGTTCATGGCCTCCGACACGACGTACACCCACTGCTGCCCCACCAGCACCCACGGACCGGCCACCGACAGCCGGTAGCGGCCGGTGGGCCCGGCGATGGTGAGGTTCCCGTCGGCGTCGGTCGTCGCGGTGAGCACCTGGCCGGTGTCGATGTCGGTGGCCGTCACCGGCTGCCCGGCCAGGCCTTCGCCGGTCTCGGTGACGATCCGGCCCCGGCTGGTGCCGTCCAGGCCGAGGATCTTCGCCGTGTCGCGGGCTTGGGGCGTTCCCTCGTGGTAGGCCTCGTCCCGGGTGAAGTCGCAGATCTGCTCGAGGACGCCCCAGCGGCCCGCGCGTTCGGTGACCGTGCCCGACACCCGGAACGTCCGGGTCTCCCCCGGCCGGATCGTCGCGCCCGGGCCGAAGTAGTCGAGCTCGCCCCAGCCGGCCGGGGTGATGTCCAGGGCGCGGCCGATGTCACCGCGGTCGCAAGCGCCGTACACGCCCGAGATGACGCGTGAGCCCGTGTTGGCCAGCTGCACCGTCAGCACCGCCGGGTCGCCCACGCGGTAGGTGTCCTTGTCCAGCGCGACTTCCGCGTGCAGCGTCTCGGACAAGGGGCGCAGCGCCCGCAGCGGCACCTCGACGACCGGCGTCGTGCCGTCGGCCCGCACGCTCGTGCCGCCGCCCACGATCCAGCCTCCGGGCGCGCCGGCCGGGTAGACGTCGTAGCGCCCCGGCGGCAGGTCCTCGAACGAGTACCGGCCGTCGGCGTCGGTCGTGCGGGTCTCGGTCCCGTTCAGCCGGACGTCCACGCCGGCGAGCGCCTCACCGGGGTCGGCCACGCCGTCTTCGTCCGCGTCGGCGAACGCCTGGCCGCCGATCGTGGTGGTGCCCGCGGCCGCCGGCACGACCACGTCGACCGGGGCCAGCGGCGGGGTCACGCCGTCCAGCAGCGACACCGACAGCCGGAACCGGGAGTCGCCGTCGAGCGAGCCCGTGAGGTGACCGGTCAGCCGGTACTCCCGGGTCTCGCCGGGCACGAAGCTCGCCCCGAGCCCGCCCGGCCCGAGGTCACCCCAGCCCGAATCCACCCAGAAGCGCGTGCCGCCCACGTGATCGGCGATGCCGTGCGAGTAGTAGACCCCGCGGGTGCCGGCGTTGGTCACGGTGTACTTCACGGTGACCGGCTCCCCCGGCAGGTACGGCCCGCCTTCGACCGCGGCGGTGCCCCGCAGGTCGTAGTCCGCCGCACTCGCCGGGACCGCGAACCCCACGCTCGCCACGAGCACCGCGGCCAGTGTCACCAGTGCGCGTCGAATCCCCAAGGTGACTCCCCCTCACCTCCGGCCCGCACCTTCGCGGGCTTCGGCGCTTCCACGCGCGAAGGAGCCTCCCGGCCGCTACTACGTGACGCACGTCACAGCCGGACCGGCAGCGCCTCCAATCCGTGCACCAGCGAGCTGGACCGGTAGACGAGGTCGTCCGGTTTCGCGTCCAGCGCGAGGCCCGGGAACCGCGCCAGCAGCCCGGCGAGCGCGATCTCCGCCTCCAGCCGGGCCAGCGGTGCGCCGACGCAGTAGTGGATGCCGTGCCCGAACGCGAGGTGCCCGCCCGCGGCGCGCGTGACATCGAGGCGGTCCGGTTCCGGGAACCGCTCTTCGTCCCGGTTCGCGCCCAGCAGCGAGATCAGCACGAACTCGCCCGCCGGGATCGTCACGTCGCCCGCTTCGACCGCCTCATCGGTGAACCGCAGCGTGGCCAGGTGGATCGGGCCGTCGAAGCGCAGGAACTCCTCGACCGCACCCGGCATCAGGGACGGGTCGGCGCGCAGCAGGGCCAGCTGCTCCGGCTCGCGCAGCAACGCCAGGACGCTGTTGGCGATCAGGTTGACCGTGGTCTCGTGCCCGGCCACCAGCAGCAGGAACGCCATCGCGATCAGCTCGTCCTGCGACAGCGAGTCGCCGTCGTCGCTCGCGTGCACCAGGTCCGACAGCAGGTCCTCGGCCGGCTCGGCGCGCTTCTGCGCGACCAGGCCGGTGAGGTAGGTGAGCATGCTCTGCGCCGCGTGCTGCGCGTCCTCCGGCGTCGACGAGCTCAGCAGCGTCTTCGACCAGGCGGAGAACTCGTTCCGGTCCTCCGGGGCGACGCCCAGCAGCTCGCAGATCACCGTGATCGGCAGCGGCGCGGCGAACGACGGCAGCAGGTCGGCCCGCTCCCGCCCGGCCAGCGCGTCGAGCAGCTCGGCGGTGATCTCCTCGATCCGCGGCCGCAGCCGGGCCACCGTCCGCCCGGTGAACGCCTTGTTGACCAGCTTGCGCAGCCGCGAGTGGTCCGGCGGGTCGGTGTTGAGCATGTGCCGCCCGAGCGCTTCGCCGAAGCCGCCCTGGTTCGTCGCCCCGGCCGGGAGCTTCGCCTCGAACAGCTCGTACGCGCGCCGGTTGTCCTTGTGCAGCCGCGAATCCGCCAGCAGGGCCCGCGCCTGCGCGAAGTCCGTGACGATGTAGCAGTCCAGGCCGCGCGGCATCCGGACCCGCCGCACCGGGCCGCCCGCGCGGAGCATCGCCGCGAACAGGTGCGCGTCCTGCGCGAAATCCTCCGCCACTTCGATCGTCGTCATACCCGCCCCCTGCAGTCAGCCTCAGCGCTCGGCGAGTGCCGCCACCACGCGCTCGGTCACGTCCTGCCAGTATGCCCGCTGTTCCTCGCGTTCTTCCGCGCCCGAAAGCCATTCCTGGTGGAACCGCAGCGTGGTCTTCGCGCCCGAGCCGCTGAGGCGCACCTGGACCGTCGAGTCGTGGTCCCAGTCGCTCGGCCGCCACGTCAGCCGCACCCGGTCACCTTCGACGAAGCTGCGGATCTCCCCGACCGTGCCGTTCGCGGTTTCGTACTCCGCGCCCGTCTCCCTCGGCAGGTCGACGCCGGGCCCCAGCCAGATCGCGACGCCCTCCCGGCTGACCAGGAAGTCCCACACCGTGCCGGCCGCGTACGGCAAGGTCCGCGAAACCCCGATGTTCCACCCCACATCGGCCGTCTTCCCCACTGAAGAAGTCATGTCCCCATCCTCCCACCGGGGTACGACAAAACCCGTCCCCGGCCCGGGTGCAGGATCTCCGACTGTGCGCTACCGCCCCATTTCCCCGGCAGTCCTGGCCGACGAGCTGACCGAACGCATCGACGCGCTCACCGGGCGGCACCGGATCGCGGTCGCCGTCGACGGCGCGGCGGGTGCGACGGAAACCACAGAACTCGCCGATGCCCTGGTCGACCCGCTGCGCCTGCGCGGCCGTGCGGCCCTGCGCGTGTCGGCGCGCGACTTCCTGCGGCCCGCGTCCCTGCGCTTCGAGCACGGCCGCACCGATCCCGACGCCCGCTACGCCGACTGGCTCGACGTCGGCGCCCTCCGCCGCGAAGTGCTCGACCCGCTGGGGGAAAGCGGGTCCGGCGAGGTCCTGCCCTCGCTGTGGGACGCCGAGCGCGACCGCGCGACCCGCGCCGAGCGGGTGCCGGTCCCCGAGGGTGGGGTCGTGCTCCTCGACGGCGAGCTGCTGCTGGGCGCCGGCCTGGCCTTCGACCTGGCCGTGCACCTGTGGCTCTCCCCCGCCGCCCTGCGCCGCCGGGTGCCGGACGCCTGGGCGGTGCCGGCCTACGAGCGCTACGAGGAGGAAGTCGACCCGAGCTCCCTGGCCGATGTCGTCGTGCGCGTCGACGATCCGCGGCACCCGGCGCTCTACACGCCGTGACGCCTCAGCGGACGACGGCCACCGGGTCGCCGTCCAGCAGCCCGGACAGCCGCCCGGCCATGGTGTCCCAGCGCCAGTTCGCGGTCACCCAAGCCCGCCCCGCCTCGCCCATCCGCCGGGCGCGCACCGGGTCGGCCAGCAGGCTGGCCACGGTCTCGGCGAGCTGGCCGGTGTCCCGGCCCTCGACGACGTGCCCGGTGACCTCGTCGAGCACCGCCTCGGGCGCGCCGCCGGAGTTGCCCGCGACCACCGGCAGGCCGGTCGCCGAGGCCTCGAGGTAGACGATGCCGAGCCCTTCGACGTCGAGGCCCTTGCCCCGGGTGCGGGCCGGCATGGCGAAGACGTCGCCCGCGGCGTAGTGCGCCGGCAGTTCGGCCCACGGCACGGAGCCGGTGAGCACGACGTCGCGGTCGAGTCCCAGCTTGGTGACCAGGCCGGCGAGCGTCTTGCGGTAGGGGCCGCCGCCGACGATCAGCAGCGCCGCGTCCGGCACGCGTTCGCGGATCTTCGGCAGCGCGCGGATCAGCTGGTCCTGGCCCTTGCGCGGGACGAGCCGGGATACGCAGACGATCGTGGGGCGGTCGGACAGGCCGTGCCGGGCGCGGATTTCCGCGCGGCCCGCGGGGTCCGGTTTGTACAGCTCGGTGTCCACTCCGGACGGCAGCAGCTCCAGCCCGGCCATCGGACCGAACGCGGCGGCGAACCGGCCGCGGGTGTAGCGGCTGACGTAGGTGACGACGTCCACGGTGTCCCCGATGCGCCGCAGCGCCTGCCGCGAACCGGGGAGCATGGACCAGCCGACTTCGTGGCCGTGCGTGGACGCCACGATGCGGCGCGCGCCGGCCTGGCGCAGCGCGTGCCCCAGCAGCGCGAGCGGTGCGGCGGCCCCGAACCAGACGGCTTCGCAGTCCCGGGTCCGCATGATCTGCTTCGCCCGGCGAAGAACGTCCGGTGTGGGCAGCATCAGCGACGTCGGGTGCCGGACGACCTCGAACGGCGCCTCGGCGTCGAACTCCTCGTGCGACCCCGTCCGCGACTCCCACGACGGCGCGTAGACGACCAGGTCGTCCGCCGGCAGCCGGGTGGCCAGGGAGTTCAGGTAGTTCTGGATCCCCCCGGGCCGCGGCGGGAAGTCGTTGGTCACGAGCAGGGTCTTGAGCACGCCCCAGAGGCTAGCGGCCGCCACCTCTCTTCGTTCGGGGGTCCGGGTGGCGAAGCCCCCGGCCCGAGGCGGAGCCTCGGATGACACGGCGAAGGGGCGGCACCGCGTGTGCGGTACCGCCCCTTCCCGTGCTGCTCAGCGGGTCACGACGTCGGGCGTCGCGCTCCCGCGTACTGGCTCTGCAGCGGCGAGATCTTCACGACGTCCCCGGTGTCGGGCGCGTGGACCATCTTGCCGTCGCCGATGTACATGCCGACGTGCGAAACGGGCGAGTAGTAGAACACCAGGTCGCCCGGCTGGAGCTGGTCCCTCGGCACCGCGGCGCCGAAGGTGGACTGCTCGCGGCTCGACCGGGGCAGCGTGATGCCGGCCTGCTTGTAGGCCCACAGCATCAGGCCCGAGCAGTCGAACGTGCTCGGCCCGGTGGCACCCCAGACGTACGCGCTGCCGAGCTTGCTCAGCGCCGCGTCCAGGGCGGTCTGGGCGGCCGCGGTGGGCGCTTTGAGACCGGTGGGCGAGCCGCCGGTGTCCTTCTGGGCGGCCTTGTCGATCGCGCTCAGGCTCTTGTTGGCCGCTTTGAGCTGGTCGATCTGGTCGTTCAGCGACTTCTGCTTGGCCTTGATGTCATCGGTCAGCTTCGCCGCCGCGTCACGCGCGTCGGTCGCGCGCTTCGCCGCGTCGGAAGCCTTGTTGGCGGCATCGGTGGCCTGCCGGACGGCGCCGGTGAGGTTGCCCATCGCGCCGTTCTTCTCGGTCGCGATGACCTCCAGCGCCGAGGAGCGGTCGAGGAAGTCCTGAGTGGACGTCCCGGCCAGCAGGGCGGACAGCTTGTTCAGCTGGACACCGCTGGTGAACGACGCGCCGGCGAACTTGTCGACCTCGGTCTGGTACTTCTTCTGGTTCTCGGCCGCGACGGCGGCCTGGTCCTTCGCCGCGTTGACGTCGCCGGTGGCCTTGTCGAGCTCACCCTGCTTGGCCTTCAGGTCGTCCTGGGCCTTGAGCAGGTCTTCGTTGAGCTTTTCGGCTTGGGCCGCGAGGTCGCGGTACTTGGCCAGGGCGTCCGAACCGGTGGGCGGGGCCTGGAGGACGGGGATGGGGGCGGCGGTGGCCGACGGCTGGGCCAAGGTGACGAGGGTGATCACCGAAGCCGCGGCGAGGGCACCTGAAACCACGCGCCTTACTGGATGCGACTGCACGGTCGCGCGGGTCTCCTTTGCGTCTCGGCCGCCGAGGGGACCGGGGCGCGAAGAGGTCGGGGGTTTCCTCTTCGCCGCTGTCCCGCACCGCAGGCGAGCCGTGTTCTTCTGCAACAGGTTCAGCATGCGGTCGTGGTTCCGGTTCCCAGCTTCCCGACAAAGCTGCGTCCGGCGGCGATCTCGCGTCGCCGCCTCATCGACGGCCGGGGGCCACGAGATCTCGGACAGGTTACGAAAAGACCGCCACCGCGTCCACCACCCCGGGGGCAAAAACTCTCCGTAGTGCCGCGAAACACCATCGGACCAGCATCGGAGAAAACATGTGATGGGCGTTACACGCTGGGGTTTCTTCCGAGCCCGTTTCGACTACCTACCGTTCACCCGATCCGATCGACCACTCGGCGCGCCGACACGAAACGGGCGCGTCAGGCCGTGCGCGGCACGGGTCCTTCGACCAGCCGCAGCCGGGGCACCATCCCCGCGTCGGCGAACGCGTCCAGGGCGCGGCGCTCGGCCGCGTCCCACACGACGGCGGGCGGCGCGCCGAGCAGCACGCTCACGACGCAGTCGTGGCAGGAGATGCCGCGGACGACGCAGCGGTCGCAGTCGACCACCACGGTTTCGATGTCCGAAACCGATATGTGCGAGACGTCCACTTCGGACAGCTCGGGGGTGTCGTTCATGTGCTCCTCCTCACGTCGTGACTGACTGAGGAGGACGGTAGGCGCCGCCACCGACAATTTCCGTCGGTCACACCCGGGAAAGGCGGCTGACCAGCACCGCGGACGGCGTCGGGTGGGCACCGCCGCCCCGCACGGAGTCCGCCACCGCGCGGTCGGACGTCGCGACGACCATCGGCCGGCCCGCGGGCTCGGCCGCGACGAGGTTGCGGATCACGTCGTCGGCCAGTACCCCGCGGTCGGAGAACAGCACCCGCACGCCGCGGGGCACCGAAGCCGGCACCGACAGCACGCCCGCGCCGTCGAAGACGACGGTCACCTCGGCCGAGGTGCGCGCGGCCAGTGCGGACAGCTGGTGGATCAGCCGGTCGCGCTGGTCGGCCAGCGCCAGCTCGGGGTAGCCGGTCTTGGTGACGTTGTAGCCGTCGACGATCAGGTGCACGTTGGGCAGGGACAGATAGCGGTCCAAGGTGGACACGTCGGCGATCTTGCCGCCCTGGCCGGTGCCGGTGCTGGCGCCGCGGACCATGTCGGCGGGCCGGGCGCCGCGGGCGCCGAGGGCCAGCTCGCGGCGCAGGCCGGTGACCGCGCCGTCGATGGTGTCGATGAGCAGCCCCAGCCGCACTTCGTCGGCCTCGCGGGCCTCGCGGGCGGACTGGCGGGCGATTTCGGCGTCGGCCACCGCGCGTTCGGCGCGGGCGCGTTCGTTCGCGACGCGCTGGCGTTCGCGGTCGAGCTGGGCGGTGAGGGCGGCGATCTCCTCGGCACGGGCGGCGGACCCGCGTTCGGTCTCGGCGGACGCCGCTTCGGCCGCGTCCTTGGCCTGGCGGAGCTGGACGCCTTGCTCGCGAAGGCGCTTCAAGAGCTTCTCGACTTCGCCCTCGCGCTCGCCCCGCGCGTTCTCGGCGGCCTTCTTGGCCTCGGCGAGCTCGAGGCGCAGCTGTGTGAGTTCGCCTTCGAGGCGCTGGCTGCGGGCCAGTGCGGCGTCGCGTTCGGCGCGCAGGGCGTTTTCCTCGGCGTTCTTGGCGACGAGCCGGACCCGCCCGGTGGCGCCGGACTCGCCGAGCAGCACGGCGGCGGCCGCCGCGGCGACCGAGTCGGCCGCGTTGGGGTCGAGCGCGTCGGTGCGGTGCTCGCGCAGCCATTCGATGACGGCGGTGCGGAACTGGGACGACTCGCCGAGCGCGGTGAGCAGGGCGGCGCCGCCGAGCTTGGCCCGCTTGGCCGGGGCGAACTTGGCGACGGGCCGCAGCTGGCGGGGCACGTCGGTGGCGGGCAGCTTGGCGACGGCGGCCGCCGAGAGCTCGGCGATCCGGTCTCGGACGGGCTCGGGGAGCGCGGGCCAGGTGGCGGGCTCGGGCCGCCCCGACCCGGCGTCCTCGGCCTCCTCCGCCGGCTCGGCGCGCGACGCGACACCCGAGGGACCATCGTGGTCCCCGGGCGGCTCCGGCACGAGCGGCTGCGGGTGCATTGGTCCAGGGTAGGCCCCACCCCGGTATCGCGCGCCGCGCGCCACACGGACCGCGCCCCGACCGGGGGCTCCGCCACCCGGGACCCGAAAATGTCGGTGGTCGGCTCTAGTCTCCCGCACATGCGTTCGACCCAGGCACAGCTCGCGTTCGACGAGCTCGGAACTCCCTTGCGGGACACGACTTTCGTGGTGTTCGACCTCGAGACGACCGGGGCCGCGCCGGGGCCGTCGGGGATCACGGAGATCGGCGCGGTGAAGGTGCGCGCGGGCGAGGTGCTGGGCGAGTTCGCGACGCTCGTGAACCCCGGGATGGTGATCCCGCCGCAGATCGTGTCGCTGACGGGCATCACGCAGGCGATGGTCTACGACGCGCCGCCGATCCAGGAGGTGCTGCCGGCGTTCCTGGAGTTCATCGGCGGTGCGGTGCTGGTGGCGCACAACTCGGGGTTCGACACGTCGCACATGCGGGCGGCGTGCGAAGGGCACGGGTACGTGTGGCCGAAGCTGACGGTCGTCTGCACGGTGCGGCTGGCGCGGCGGGTGGTGCCGCGCGACGAGGTGGGCCGGTACAACCTGACGGCGCTGGCGTTGCTGTTCGGGGCGCGGACCCGGCCGACGCACCGGGCGCTCGACGACGCGCGCGCGACGGTCGACGTGCTGCACGGGCTGCTGGAGCGCGTCGGCAACCTCGGCGTCCATTCGCTCGAGGAGCTGATGGGGTACCTGCCCGAGGTCACGGTGGCCCAGCGGGCGAAGCGGCACCTGGCGGCGGACCTGCCGTCGGCGCCGGGCGTCTACCTCTTCAAGGGGCCGAAGGAGGAGGTCCTGTACGTCGGCACGGCGAAGGACCTGCGGCGGCGCGTGCGGACGTACTTCACGGGCTCGGAGGGGCGGAGCCGGATCCGCGAGATGGTCGCGCTGGCCGAGCGCGTCGACCACGTGGTGTGCGCGCACGCGCTGGAGGCTGAGGTGCGGGAGCTGCGGCTGATCGCGGCGCACCGGCCCGCCTACAACCGGCGGTCGAAGAACCGGCACCAGGGCTGGTGGATCGGCCTGACGGAGGAGGCGTTCCCGCGGCTGTCGGTGGTCCGGCTGCCGCGGCCGGGGGTGCTGGGCCCGTTCCGCAACCAGGCGGACGCGAAGGCGACGGCGGACACGCTGGCCGGGGCGTCGGGGCTGCGGACGTGCACGCAGCGGATCTCGCCCCGGACGGCGAACGGGACCCCGTGCGTGCTCGCGGAGCTGGGGCGCTGCGGAGCGCCGTGCGCGGGGCGGCAGAGCGTGGAGGCGTACGTCCCGGCGGTCGAGTCGGTGTCGGGGCTGATCGCGGGCCTCGACCCCCGTCCCCTGCACGTGGCGGCGGCCCAGGTCGAGCGCCTGGCGGAGGGCAGGCACTACGAGCAGGCGGCCCGGCACCGGGACGAGCTGGCGGGCCTGATCCGCGCACTGGGCCGGGCCCACCGGCAGACGGCGCTGGCCTCGATCGCGGAGCTGATCGCGGCGGCCCCGGACGGCAACGGCGGCTGGGAGCTGGCGGTGATCCGCTACGGCCGCCTGGCCTCGGCGGGAGTGGCCCGGCGCGGAGTGCCGCCGATGCCGGTGGTGGAGGCGCTGGTGGCCTCGGCGGAGACGGTGCTGCCGGACCCGGGCCCGCTGAACGGCGCGCCACCGGAAGAGGTGGGGGTGTTGCTGCGCTGGCTGGCCCGCCCGGGGGTCCGGCTGGTGAGGACCACGAGGCCATGGGCGGAGCCGGCGGCGGTGGCCGGGTGGCGGGGATGGCTGGACCTGGTCGCGACCGCGCATTCACTGGAGCACGTGGGGTGAGACAGGCCGGGTCGGCGACGGCAGGTGGCTCTTGCCCCGCCCCACCCCGCCCACCTGACCACGGAACTCGCGTGATCCAAACCGGAACACGAGTCATCAGGGCCGCAACTCACGTGATCCAAGCCGGAACTCGAGTGATCAGGGCCGGATCTCACGAGATCCGAGCCGGATCTCACGTGCTCAGGGCCGCAACTCACGTGATCGGGGCCGGAACTCGCGTGAGCGAAGCAGAACTCGCGTTAGCGAGGCCGGAACTCGCGTGATCCGGGCCCCAACTCGTGTGATCGGGGCCGGCTCCGACGGCACCCCCGCCAGATATGGCCGGACCCGCCGCAGACCCGGGCGGGCTGAGTCGAGCGCTGGGGCCGCCGGAACCAGTCCGGCGGGCCGAGCGGCAGCTCAGGCGACCGAGCGGTCCAAAGCGTCCAGCAGCCACGTGTGCGTGACCCCCATCGGCGCGGGCTCGCCGGTGACCTCCCCCGCCAGCTGCCAGTACCGCCGCACCCTCGCATCCCGGTCCGGCGCCGTCCGGAGGTTCAGCGTCCGGCGGAACTCCGGGGTGTCCCCCGCTCCCACCGCCGCCGCGTGCGCCGCCACGAAGTGGTCCAGCGCCGCCCCGGGCGATGGCGGATCCCCCGCGGCCACCGAAGGGAACGCCAGCTCGCACGCCGCCCCCACTTCCGCGTGAAGCGAGCCCAAATCCGCTACCCGCTCGTGGCCGGCCAGCGTGCTCGCCCGCACGTGCGCCGCCAGCGTCCGGTCCGCCGCCAGCACCACCAGCGACGCGTACGCCACCACCTGCCCCGTCGACGGCTGCTCCGGCGGCCGCGGCGCGCTGATGTCCAGGAACATGCGGGCCGTGTCCGGCGGGATCGGTCCCGTCGTCATCGGGTGCCAGAGGCGGACCAGCGCCTCGTGCGCCGAGAACCCGTCCTGCACCGCCGACAGCAGCTCGAGCCGGGCCGCCCGGTCCGCCGGCGGCGACTCCTCCACCGCGCGCAGCACCGAACGCCGCCAGGCCAGCGTCGCCACCTCGCGGTCCAGTGCCGCACGCTCGGCGGTCACCGCCTCGTCCAGCGAGCTGCGGCCCGTGAGGACGTCGGTGATCGACCGCAGCCCCAGCCCGAGCCCGCGCAGCCGCCGCACCAGGTTCAGGCGGGTGATCGCCTCCCCGTCGAACCGGCGGTGGCCGCCGACGCTGCGGGCGGGCTCCAGCAGCCCCTCGTCGCAGTAGAAGCGGATCGTGCGGACGGGCACCCCCGTCCGCCGCGCGAGGTCGCCGATGCCGAGTGTGTCTTCGGTCACCTTCCGTCGAACCTCCAGCCGGGTGGAATTCCTACGGTACGGCCATGGACACCACCAGCCTCGCCGAGGCACTGCACGCCCGCACCGCCGCGTTCGCGGAGACCGTCACCGGCGCCGACCCGGACGCCCGCGTCCCCACCTGCCCGGACTGGCCGCTGCGGGTGCTCGTCGGCCACATCGGCCAGGCCCACCGCTGGTCCGCCGACATCGTCCGGTCCGGGCCGTCGCCGGTCCCCGACCCGCTCGACGCCGACCCCGGCGCCCCGGCGACCTGGACCGACTGGCTCCGCCAGGGCGCCGACGACCTCACCAAATCCGTCCTGGACGCGGGCGAATCGCCGGTCTGGACGTTCTTCGGCGAGCAGCCGGCGAGGTTCTGGCTGCGCCGGATGCTCCACGACACCACGATCCACCACGCCGACGCGGCGCTGACCACCGGAACCACCATCGAAGTGGCCCCTGACCTCGCGGCCGACGCGATCAGCGAGTGGCTCGAGATGCTGGCCAACCCGGTCACGGCGAGCCTCCGGCCGGACTTCGCCGAGCTGTGCGGCACCGGCCAGACCCTCCAGCTCCGTGCCGGACACGGCGAAGGCTGGCTGATCACCCGCGAGCCCGGCGGCGTCCGGTGGGCCCGGGGAACGACCGCCGCCGACGTCACGCTGGCCGGCCCCGTCCAGGACCTGCTGCTCGTCCTCACCCGGCGGCGGCCCGCCGAGGACGTCACCATCACCGGTGACCGCGCCCTGGCTGACCATTGGCTGGCGCACACCGCGGCCTAGGATCGCGGGCGACACCCGCAGACGAGTCTTGGAGGACCCAGGTGATCACCGCGATCGTGTTGATCCAGGTAGAGGCGGACGCGATCCCGGACGCGGCGCAGGCGATCGCCGACATCGACGGCGTCGGCGAGGTCTACTCGTGCGCCGGGGACGTCGACCTCATCGCCACCGTCAAGGTGTCCGCGCACGAGGAGCTGGCCGACCTCATCCCCGGCCGGATCGGGAAGGTCCCGGGGGTGCTGGACACCGTCACGCACATCGCGTTCCGGTCCTACTCCCGCGCCGACACCGAGCAGGCCTTCGCGATCGGCGCCGAGGATTGAGCGAGCTCCCCGGAGAGCTGGCCGACGCCCTCGCCGCGGCGCCGGACGCCCGGGCCGCGTTCGAGGCCCTGCCGCCCTCACACCGGCGCGAATACGTCCGGTGGGTGGTGGAAGCCAAGAAGCCCGAAACGCGCGTCTCACGGGCTCAGAAGACCGTCGCCCGGCTGCGCGACAAAGCCTGAAACACGACGAAGGCCACCTCCCGGAGGAGGTGGCCTTCGTCGTGGGTGGAGCTAGTGGTCCGAGCCCTTGGCGGTCTCGACGCTCTCGATCTCACCCGGTTCGCCCTGGGTGATCGAGTGCCCGTTCCCGTGCCCGTTGCCGTGGGCCCGCTGCAGCGCGACGGTCTCCTCGGCCGGGTCCGGCGACCAGAACGTGCCCGGCACGGCCTGACCGGCCGAACCCAGCTTGTTCATCTTCTTCGGCACCGAGGCGCCCTGGTACTCGAGCGGGATCGCGTGGCCGTGGCTGTCGACGCCACCGAGCGGCTGGTGGATCTCGATGAACTCACCGTGCGGCAGCCGCTTGATGATGCCGGTCTCGACGCCGTGCTCCAGCACCTCGCGGTCGGCCCGCTGCAGGCCCAGGCAGAGCCGGTAGGTCAGGTAGTAGGCGATCGGCGGCACGATGAGCACGCCGATGCGGCCAGCCCACGTCGTCGCGTTCAGGGAGATGTCGAACTGGTCGGCGATGATGTCGTTGAAGCCCGACAGCTCGATGACCATGAAGAAGCCCAGCGCCATCGCGCCCAGCGCCGTGCGGACCGGTGCGTCCCGGGGCCGCTGGAGCAGGTTGTGGTGCGCGGTGTCCTTGGAGAGCTTCCGCTCGATGAACGGGTAGCCCAGCAGCAGGCCGAACAGGATCGGCATGCCGATCGCGCCGGGGAAGAACACCGCCGGGATCGTGTAGTTCCCGAGGTAGACCTCCCAGGCCGGCCAGATCCGGAGCATGCCGTCGGCCCAGGCCATGTACCAGTCGGGCTGCGAGCCCGCCGACACCTGCGCCGGGTTGTACGGGCCGAAGTTCCACACCGGGTTGATCTGGAACAGGCCCGACATCAGCGCCAGCACGCCGATGACCAGCGTGAAGAACGCCCCGCCCTTGAGCGCGAAGTACGGCATGATCCGGACGCCGACGACGTTGGTCTCCTTGCGGCGCACGCCCGGGAACTGCGTGTGCTTCTGGTACCAGACCAGCGCCAGGTGCGCCCCGACCAGGGCGAGCATGATGCCCGGCAGCAGCAGGATGTGCAGCGTGTACAGGCGCGGGATGATCTGGTCGCCGGGGAACTCCCCGCCGAACAGCGCCCAGTGGATCCAGGTGCCGATCACCGGCACCGACAGCACGATGCCCGAGAGCGTCGCGCGGATACCGGTACCGGAGAGCAGGTCGTCCGGCAGGGAGTAACCGAAGAAGCCCTCGAAGCAGCCCAGGATCAGCAGCAGGCCGCCGATCACCCAGTTGGCCTCACGCGGGCGCCGGAACGCGCCGGTGAAGAAGATGCGCAGCATGTGCACGGCCATGGCCGCGACGAAGATCAGCGCGGCCCAGTGGTGCAGCTGCCGCATGAACAGGCCGCCGCGCACGTCGAAGGACAGGTCGAGGGTGGTGGCGAAGGCCCGCGACATCTCCAGGCCCTGCATGTTCTTGAAGCTGCCCTGGTAGACGACCTCCTGCATGGAGGGGTCGAAGAACAGCGTCAGGTACACACCGGTCAGCAGCAGGATGATGAAGCTGTAGAGCGCGATCTCGCCCAGCAGGAACGACCAGTGGGTCGGGAACACCTTGTTCATCTGGTGCCGCAGGCCCTTGGCCAGCTTGTACCGCTGGTCGGCGTTGTCCACGGCCTGGCCCAGGTGCCGCTCCACGGCACTCGCGCCCTTGGTCGGCGTGGTGAGTGAACTCATGACTTACGCTCCCAAAAGGCCGGACCGATGGCCTCGATGAAGTCGCCTCGCGCGATCAAGTATCCCTCTTCGTCCACCGTGATCGGTAGCTGGGCCAGCGGACGGGTCGCCGGGCCGAAAATCGGCTTGGCGTAGTGGAGGGCGTCGAACTGCGACTGGTGGCACGGGCACAGGATGCGGTTGGTCCGCTGCTCGTACAGGGAGGTCGGGCAGCCGACGTGGCTGCAGATCTTCGTGTACGCGTACAGGTCGCCGAAGTTGAAGTCCTCCTGGCCGGACCGCTTGACCACCTTGGAAGCGTCGGTCGGGCGCAGGCGGATCAGCATGACCGGGTTGTCGATCCGGGTCAGCGCGGCGGCCAGCAGCTCCGGCTTGCCCTTCTCGGAGTCGCGGTACGGGAACACCGTCTCCATGGCACCGGCGTCGAGGTCCTCGGCCTTGACCAGGCTGACCTCCTCGCCCTCCTCCAGCGGCTTGCCGGTGTCGCGGCGCAGGTAGACCTTCTCGCCCGGGAAGTTCGGCTGCCAGCCGGTGTGCCAGAGCGACGCCCGGTTGTCGGTGTCCTTCCACGGGTTCTTGATGAAGGACGCCAGCGGCAGCGCCGCGGCCGCGAGGCCCAGCGCGCCGGCCCCGGCGATCGCCGAGCGCTTGATCAGCGACCGGCGGGCGATGGTGCTGCGGCTCCCGGCGTCGGCCAGGTGCGCGAGGATCGTCGCGCGGTCGACCTCGGCCGACCCCTGCCCGTCGCCGTCGTGCCGCTGCTGCACCGCGACCTCGGCGGGGACGAACTTCTTCGTGTACAGGATCACGCCGATGCCGAGGCCGAGGATGGCCAGGCCGAGCGTGATGCCGAGCATCGGGGTGTAGAGGCTGTACCAGAAGTGGCCGCTCTCGTTGTCCGGCGCCTCGTACTGCCACGGCCACCAGATGAGCGAGACGACGAAGCCGATCCCGGCCAGCGCGGACAGGCCGAACCAGAACGCGACCAGGCGCTCGGCCCGCTTCTCCGCGCGGGTGCCCTCCACGGGCCACGGGGTCGGGTACTCGACGATCTCGACGCCGTCGAGCTCGCCGCCCAGCTTCACCAGCTGGTCCCGGTCCATCTCAGCCAGCTCCGCCTCCGTCGGCGGCTTAGGCCCCTCGGCACTCATGCCTTCGATCCAATCCACAACGTCACGCCGATCAGCGCGGCGATCCCGACGATAAAGGCGATGACGCCCTCCGAAGCGGGACCGACCCCGCCGAGGCCGTTACCACCCGGGTTGTTGTTGCCGTCCGACACCGACTTCACGTAGGCGACGATGTCCTTCTTCTCCTCCGGCGACAGCTGCCGGTCGGAGAACTTCGGCATGTTCTGCGGCCCGGTGAGCATGGCCGTGTAGATCTGCTCTTCGCTGGCCGGGTCCAGGTTCGGCGCGTACTTGCCGGCGGACAGCGCGCCGCCGCGGCCGGTGAAGTTGTGGCACGAAGCGCAGTTGAGGCGGAACAGCTCGCCACCGCGGGCCGGGTCGGAGCCGCGCAGGGCCTCGCCCTTCTCGGCGGGGCGCTGGACGCCGCCGCCGTGGGCCTGGATGTACGCGCCGACCGCGTCGATCTCGGCCTCGGTCAGCTTCGGCGGCTTGCGCTCGACCTGCGCCTCCTGGCGCGAGGCGGGCATGCGGCCCGAAGAGGTCTGGAAGTACACCGCGGCGTCGCCGATGCCGATCAGGCTCGGCCCGCGGTCCTGCACGCCCTCGAGGTTCGCGCCGTGGCACGCGATGCAGGTGTTGTTGTAGACCTGCTCGCCGAGGCGCAGCTGCGCCGGCGTGCCCTGGGCCTGCGCGGTCTGCGGCTCCGGGGCGAACACGGCGTACAGGGCGCCGGCGCCCACCAGCGCGATACCGAGCGCGAGCAGGCCGGCGAACCGCCTCCGCAGCTTCGACCGCGCGCGGTAGCGGCGCTCCGAGGACTTGGTGCTGGTGGTCATCTTGCGGCAACCCTTGCTGTCAGTTCAGGCCGATGGTGAAGGTGGTGGCGGCTGGGCGGGTCTACGGAAGGAGGTAGATCACACCGAACAGGCCGACCCACACGATGTCGACGAAGTGCCAGTAGTAGGACACGACGATCGCCGACGTGGCCTGGGCGGGCGTGAACTTGCTCAGTTTCGTGCGGATGAGCAGGTACACGAAGGCGATGAGCCCGCCGATGACGTGCAGGCCGTGGAAACCGGTGGCGAGGTAGAAGACCGTGCCGAACGGCCCGGACGGGATCGTCATCCCCTCTTCGACCAGGTTGTGGTACTCGTTGGCCTGGCCGCCGACGAAGATCGCGCCCATGATCAACGTGATGATGTACCAGCGGCGGAGGCCGTAGACGTCGCCGCGCTCGGCGGCGAACACGCCGAACTGGCAGGTCAGCGAGGACAGCACGAGGATCACCGTGAACGGGATCGCGTACGCCACGTTGAGGTGGAACTCCTCGCCGTGCAGCGGCGGCGGCCACTGGCCGGACGAGTTCTGCGCCTTGACGGTGAAGAACATCGCGAACAGTCCGGCGAAGAACATCAGCTCGCTGGAAAGCCACACGATGGTGCCGACACTGACCATGTTCGGCCGGTTCAGCGAGTGGACCCGCTGACTGATGGTGGGAGCTGCCGTTGTCACGCGTCGCATTATGTCCTCTCGCACCGCCGCTCCGCCGGGTGGGTCCACGGCGAGCCGTCTGCGTAACCGATCACACCGGATGCCCGGGAAGGTGAGAGCTACTCATGGGTTTACTCGACCGGCTGCTTGACCTGGTCAAGAAGCGCGAAACCCCCGGTCTGACGCCTGATTCGCCCGGACTGGAGATCGTCGCCGAGGCCTTCGACCCGGTCGTCGCGGACTCCGCCGTGCTCGCCGGTTCACCCACCTGGGTCAGCACGGCACCGGCCGTCCTGCGGCACCACCTGCTCCTGCCGCCGGGAAAGGTCGCCGAAGCGGCGTCGATCCTCGCCCAGGACGGCTACGACCTGCGGGAACAGGAGGTTTCGGGCGACCTGGCCCGGGTGCACGCCGTCCGCGTCCAGGTCCTCGACGCCCTGCACTGCGCCCAGGAACGGTCCCGGATGGCGGGCCTGGCGCAGCGGCTCGGGGGCGACGCACTGGGCTGGGACGCGCTCCAGCCGGAGGCGCCCGCGTGATGTCGGTCTCTGCCGATACGATCGGGCCCTAGTCGTGCGGTGACGAGACGGAGGCGTGCTCAAATGGGCGAGCGGTCGATGCGGGTCCTGGTGTTCAGCCACAAGGCGGAGGTGCGCGAAGCGATCGTGAACGCCGTCGGCCGGCGGCCCGCCGCCGACCTGGGGCGCGTGGACTACGTCGAGGCGGCCGGGATCGCGGACGTGCTGTCCGAGGTGGACGCCGGGAACGTCGACCTGGCGATCCTCGACGGCGAGGCGCAGCCGACCGGCGGCATCGGCCTCTGCCGCCAGCTCAAGGCGGAGATCACCGACTGCCCGCCGATCGTGGTGGCGGTGCGGCGGCGGGACGACCGGTGGCTGGCCACCTGGTCGCAGGCGGACGCCGTGCTGGTGCACCCGCTGGACCCGCTGACCGCCGCGGAGACCGTCGCCGACGTGCTGCGCGCGCGACGGGTCCCCGTCGTGAACGGCTGAGCCCGGTGACCACCCCGGTCCCCCGCACCTGGCCGCCGCTGCTCAAGCAGCTCGTCGCACGCGTCGACCTGTCCGAGGAGGACACGGCGTGGGCGATGGACCAGATCATGAGCGGCGCGGCGAGCCCGGCCCGGATCGCCGGGTTCGCGGTGGCGCTGCGCGCGAAGGGCGAGACGCCTTCGGAGATCGCGGGCATGGCGGCGACGATGCTGGCGCACGCCCGGCGGGTCGAGCTGGACCGCCCGGCCGTCGACATCGTCGGTACCGGCGGCGACGGCTCGAACTCGGTGAACATCTCGACGATGGCGACGATCGTCACGGCGGCGGCCGGCGCCCCGGTCGCCAAGCACGGTAACCGCAGCGCGTCGTCGAAGTCCGGCGCGGCGGACGTGCTGGAGGCGCTCGGCATCACGATTTCCCTGCCGCCGGAAGAGGTCCAGCGCAGCCTCACCGAGGTCGGCGTGGGGTTCTTCCTGGCGTCGGCGTTCCACCCGGCGTTGCGGCACGCGGGCCCGGTCCGCGGCGAGCTCGGCATCCCGACGACGTTCAACCTGCTGGGGCCGCTGACGAACCCGGCCCAGCCGGGCAGCGCCCTGATCGGCTGCGCGTACGAGGACAAGACGCACGTGCTGGCGGAGGTGTTCGCCCGCCGGGGGACTCGCGCAATGATCGTCCGTGGTGACGACGGCCTGGACGAGATCACGACGACCACGACGTCGTCGGTGTGGGTGGTGTCGGACGGAAAGGTGACCCGCACGGCGTTCGACCCGGCTTCGTTGGGCATCCCGCGCGCGACGGCGGCGGACCTGCGCGGCGGCGACGCGGCGGCGAACGCGGAAGTGGTGCGCGAACTGGTGGGCGGGAAGCCGGGGCCGGTGCGGGATGCGGTGCTGATCAACGCGGCCGCGGCTTTGGCGGCGTTCACGGGCTTCTCGGGGGCCCTTGAGGACGATCTGCGCGGCGGCCTGGCGCGCGCGGCCGAGGCCATCGATTCCGGTGCTGCCGCGGCGTTGCTGGACCGCTGGATCGCCTTCAGCTGATCACGACCCGAGCGCCCCAATGTGGCGTTGGTTGCGTGTGACGCACCCAATGTGGCGTTCGGTGCGCTCGGCTCAGCCATTGGCAAGCCGCCAGCACCCCAATGTGGCGTTCGGTGCGTGCCACGCACCCAATGTGGCGTTCGGTGCGCTCGGCTCAGCCATTGGCAAGCCGCCAGCACCCCAATGTGGCGTTCGGTGCGTGCCACGCACCCAAAGTGGCGTTCGGTGCGCTCCCTCCCAGTCATTGGCAAGTCGCCAGCGCCCCAAGGCGGCCTTGGTTGCGTCTAACGCACCGAAGGCCGCCTTGGGTGCGGTGAACGCACCGAAGGCCGCCTTGGGGCGCTGGTAAACCTCAGCCGCGGAACGCTGTCCGGTACGACGACGGGCTCGTCCCCCGCAGCCGGGTGAACTGGTGCCGCAGCGCCGCCGCCGAGGCGTATCCGCACGCCACCGCGATGTCCTCCACCGACAGCCGCCCCTCCTCCAGCAGCACCTGCGCGCGGTCGAGGCGCCGCTCCGTCAACCACCGGTGCGGTGTCGTCCCCGTCGCCGCCGAGAACCGGCGAAGGAACGTTCGTTCTCCCACTCCGCTCCGCCGGGCCAGCTCGGCCACCGTGAACGGCTGGTCCAGCCGGCGCTCCACCCACTCCAGCGCCTCCGCCACCACCGAATCGTCCGGGACCGACGGGACCGGGGCCTGGACGAACTGCGCCTGCCCGCCCGCCCGGAACGGCGCCGCCACCATCCGGCGCGCCAGGGTCGTCGCCGCCGTGACGCCGCGCAGCCGCCGCACCAGGTGCAGGCACAGGTCCACCGCCGCCACCGTGCCCGCGCTCGTCAGCACCCCGCCGTCGTCCACGTACAGCGCCTGGGTGTCCACGGACGCCGTCGGGAAGCGGTCGCGGAACTCCGCCTCGTACACCCAGTGGACCGTGCAGCGGCGGCCGTCGAGCAGGCCCGCGTAGCCCAGCGTGAACACGCCCGCGCAGAACCCCGCCACCCACGCGCCCCGCTCCGCCGCGTCCCGCAGGACGTCCAGCACCGGAGACGGCGGTGGCGCCGTCCGGGGCGCGCACGTCGGCACGATCAGCAGGTCCGCCGACGCCGCGAAGTCCAGCCCGCGCAGCCCGGACAGTCCGAAGCCCGACCAGCTGGACACCGGAGCGCCCGCGGGCGAGCAGACCCCGAACTCCCAGCCCTCGATGCCGTCGGCGCTGCGGTCGGTGCCGAAGACCTCGCACGCGACGCCCAGCTCGAACGGCGAAACGTGCTCCGCGAGCACCACCGCGACCCGGTTGACGTCCATGCCGGCCAGCATGTCACAAGTTTTGCGGCCGTTGTCATCTCTGACACTGGTTGGCGCCGGCAACCGAGACGAACCTGGACGCCATGACGAACTCCGAAACCCGCCCGCTGCTCCAGTGGTCCGCAGCGATGGCGATGTCCGGCACGATCGGCGCCGTCGTCCTCGAGAGCGGCGCGGCCGCGCCGGCTGTGGCATTCGCCCGCTGCTTCGTCGGCGGGACCCTGCTGGTGCTCTGGTGCCTCGCCCGCGGCTGGCTGCCTGCCTGGCGGCCCACGAAGCGCGACCTGGGCCTGGCCGTCCTCGGCGGGCTGTTCCTCGTCGGCAACTGGGTGCTGCTGTTCGCGTCGTACGCGCTGTCGTCGATTTCGGTCAGCACGGTCGTCTACCACACGCAGCCGCTGATCCTGGTCGGCCTGGCGGCGGCGTTCCTCGGTGAGAAGGTCGCCAAGAGCCACCTGGTCCGGGCCGCGATCGCGTTCGGCGGTGTGACCCTGATCTCGCTGTCCGCCCACGGTGAGGACGGCAAGCCCGTGCAGCTCGCCGGGATCGGGCTGGCGCTCGGCGCGGCCCTGCTCTACGCCGGCGCGTCCTTCGTCGCGAAGCAGCTGAAGCACATCCGGCCCCACCTGCTCGCGGCTGTGCAGACGACGGTGGGCGCGGTGCTGCTGGCGCCCGTGTTACTCGTCACGCCCCTGCCGACGGCCCCGCGCGAGCTGCTGTGGCTGGTGCTGCTGGGCACGGTCCACACCGCACTGATGTACGTGCTGATGTACGCGAGCATCGGCAAGCTGCCGACCACGACGGTGGCGCTGCTGTCCTACCTCTACCCGGTGGTCGCGGTGCTGGTGGACGTCGCCTTCTACGGCCACCGCCCGACCTGGCCGGAGGCACTGGGCATGCTCGCAGTACTGGCCGCGGCGCTGAGTCCTCAGCGCCGCGGCCAGTCAAGGAAGGAAACGACGATCAGTCGTGCGACGGACCCGTGTGGTACTCGAACACCAGCCCGCCGATCGTGATGAGCAGCGCGACCAGCGCGATGACGAGCAGCCAGATGTGGAAGAACGCCAGGGCCAGCGCGGCGAGGGCCGCGGTGGCGGCCATGCCGACCGGCCAGTAGCTGCCCGGGCTGAAGAAGCCCAGCTCGCCTGCGCCGTCGCTGATCTCGGCGTCCTCGCGGTCCTCCGGACGCGGCTCGATGCGGCGGGCGACGAACTGCATGTAGCTGCCCGCGAGGAACGCGAGGCCGCCGGTCAGGACCAGCGCGACGATGCCCACCGGCTCGGGCTTGCCTCCGAAGCGGGGGTCCAGCACGGCCCACGCCCAGTACACGCCCGCCATGATCACGGCGAAGACCGCCACGATGAAGAAGATGCGCGCTTCGACCTTCATGGGTCTTTCCTACTCCCTGTGTGGCTGCGGCGTCAGTTGGACGCGGTCCGCGCCGTGCGGTCGGTGTTGAACGGCCGGGTGGTCACCGCGTGCGGGGTGCACAGCTCGCCGCAGTTCATCTTCGAAAGCGCCTCGGACGCGGTGAACGTCTGGCCCGTGGCCGGGTTCACCTGCTTGCGCAGCGCGATGTACGCGTCGTACTTGTCCGGCGACAGCGCGCGGACCTCGAAGTTCATCACCGAGTGGTAGGTACCGCACAGTTCCGCGCACCGGCCGACGAAGGAGCCTTCGCGGTCGATCGTGTTCTGGAAGGAACTGTCCTGGTTGTTCTTGTCCGGGTTCGGGAAGACGTCCCGCTTGAAGTGGAACTCGGGCACCCAGAAGGAGTGGATGACGTCGGTGGAGAGCAGGTCGTACTGGATGACCTTGCCGACCGGGAGCACCAGCAGCGGGATCTCGCCGGAGGAGCCGACGGTGCTGACCTGGCCGCTGCCGTCGGGCTTCGCCGCGTTGGCGTCCTCGTACTTGAACTCCCAGTTCCACTGGAAGGCCACGACCTGGACCTTGACGTCCGGGTTGTCGACCTTCTTCAGGACGCTGTCCTCCGTCGTCGCGGTGAAGAAGAACAGGACGCAGACCATGATCGTCGGGACGACGACCGTGAACAGCTCGAGCGGGATGTTGTACTGGAACTGCCGGGGCAGCTCCTCCGGCTCGCCGTCGGCGGTCTTCTTCTTGCGGTGGAACGCCGCGGTCCAGAAGATCAGGGCCCACACGATGGCGCCGACGACCAGCGCGGCCACCACGGTCCAGGTCCACAGCGTGCGCATCTGGTCGGCCTGGTGGGTGACGCCCACCGGCCAGCCGAACCGCAGGATCTCGTCGCCGGAGCAGCCCGTCGCGGTCAGCGCGACCAGCACGGCCAGCGCGGCGACGCGCACGGTCCGCTTCCCCAGGGTGCGCTTGGGTTGTCCCACTGCGCCTCGCCCTTTCACCCAGAGCCTCCTACGACAGATCTTTGTGACAGGCCGGAGCCTAGCCGAGTTCACGCTCGGCGCTGACCAAGGGGTAACCCTCGACGCGCGTGGTACTCGCCACGGCCGGCCCGGCATACTGGGCGCTTCCCAGCCCCGCGAAGACCCTGAAGGTGTGTGAGTACCCGTGTGCGGCCTGCTTGGACTGATCTGCGCGACCGAGACCGGCGCGGCGAACGCGCGTGACGCCGTCGGCGCGGCCATGCGCTGCCAGCGCCACCGCGGCCCCGACGAGCAGGACACCTGGGCCGACGCCGAGGTCGTCTACGGCTTCAACCGGCTCGCCCTCATCGACGTCGAGCACTCCCACCAGCCGCTGGTCTGGGGGCCGCCGGAGGCGCCGGGCCGCTACACGATGAACTTCAACGGCGAGATCTACAACTACCTGGAGCTGCGGGCCGAGCTGGCGGAGAAGCACGGCGCGAAGTTCGAGACCGAGGGTGACGGCGAAGCCATCGTCGCCGGCTTCCACTACCTGGGCGCCGACTGGGTCAAGCGGCTGCGCGGCATGTTCGCCTTCATGATCTGGGACTCCCAGGAGAAGCGGGTCTTCGGCGCGCGCGACCCGTTCGGGATCAAGCCGCTCTTCTACTCGGCCGGCCCCGGCGGGGTGGCGTTCTCCAGCGAGAAGAAGAGCCTGCTGGAGCTGTCGGACACGCTCGGCGTCGCGCAGGAGCTGGACCGCAAGGCGCTGCAGCACTACCTGGTCCTGCAGTACGTGCCCGAGCCCGAGTCGCTGCACACCGCGATCCGCCGCGTCGAGTCCGGGACGTCGTTCGAGGTGGTCCCCGGCGGCGAGGTGGCGTTCACCCGCTACTTCCACCCGCAGTTCACCGCGAAGCCGGTGAACACCCAGGCCGAGGCCGAGGAGCTGCACCAGCGCATCGCCGATGTGATGCGCGACTCGGTCGGCAAGCACATGATCTCCGACCCCGACGTCACCGTGGGCGCCTTCCTCTCGGGCGGCATCGACTCCACGGCCACCGCCACGCTGGCCAAGGAGCACAACCCGAACCTGATCGCGTTCACCACCGGGTTCGAGCGCGAGGGCTACTCCGAGGTCGACGTCGCCGCCGAGTCGGCCGCCGCGATCGGCGTGAAGCACGTGGTCCGGACGGTGACGGCGGACGAGATGATGGAGGTCCTGCCGCTCATCGTCTGGTACCTCGACGACCCGGTGGCCGACCCGGCGCTGGTCCCGCTGTGGTTCATCGCCCGCGAGGCCCGCAAGTACGTCAAGGCGGTGCTGTCCGGCGAGGGCGCCGACGAGCTGTTCGGCGGCTACACGATCTACAACGAGCCGATCTCGCTGGCGCCGTTCGAGAAGATCCCGGGCGGCATGCGGAAGCTGATCGGCAAGGTGTCCACGAAGATCCCGGAGGGCACCCGCGGCAAGGACCTGCTGCGCCGCGGCGCGCTCCCGCTGGAGGACCGCTACTACGGCAACGCCCGCAACTTCCGCGACGACCAGCTGCGCCACGTCCTGAAGACCTACCAGGAGGGCGTCGGCTTCAAGGACGTCACGGCGCCCTGGTACGACGTCTCGCGCGGCTGGGACCCGGTCGCCCGCATGCAGCACGTCGACCTCTACACCTGGCTGCGCGGCGACATCCTGGTCAAGGCCGACAAGGTCACCATGGCGAACTCGCTGGAGCTGCGGGTGCCGTTCCTGGACGCCGAGGTGTTCAAGGTCGCGGCGTCGATCCCGCTGGACCAGAAGCTGGCGCACGGCACGACGAAGTACGCGCTGCGCCAGGCCCTGGCCAAGATCATCCCGGCGCACGTGCTGAACCGCCGCAAGCTCGGCTTCCCGGTGCCGATCCGGCTCTGGCTGCGCAACGAGATGTACGACTGGGCCAAGGGCATCATCACCGATTCGAAGACCGAGGAGCTGCTCGACAAGAAGGCGATCCTGGCCCTGCTGGAGGAGCACAAGGCGGGGCAGCTGGACCGCAGCCGCCAGCTGTGGGCGCTGATCGTGTTCATGCTGTGGCACGGCATCTTCGTCGAGCACCGGATCAAACCCGAGATCCCGGAGCCGGTGTACCCGGTCAAGCTCTGAGCGAACTCCCCGTCGAAGCCACCCTGCGTCCGTAGGGTGGCTTCGACGCTTTGCGGGGGTGGTCGAAGTGGACTTCGTGCTGGTGCACGGAACGACGCAGGGACCCGGCGGCTGGGCGCTGCTGGAGCGGGAGCTGGCCGGTCACCGGACGCATCCGGTCCACCTCCTCGACGGCGACGGACCCGACTTCCCCGCGCTGGTGCGGCGGCAGCTGCCGGAGCTGGAGCGGCCGGTGGTCGTCGCGCACTCCGGCGCCGGGGTGCTGCTCCCGGCGATCGGCGCGGCGCTCGGCGCGTCCCGGCTGGTGTGGGTGGGCGCGTACATCCCCGACTTCACGGGCGGCCGGAGCCTGGCCGAGGAGGTCGCGGACGGCGCCGCGGAGCTGGTCCACCCCGGCTGGATCGGCGTCGACCCCACTCGCGACCCGGCGCCGGCCGACCGGTTCCTCTTCCACGACTGCACCGCCGAAGTGCGCGCCTGGGCGCACGGCACGCTGCGGTTGTTCCACCCGCCCGAGCTGCCCGCCCGGCCGGCGGGACCGGCCCCCGCACGTGTCCCGCCCGGCCGAACTGGCCCGGCTGATCCTCGCGGCCGGCCAAAGCCGTGAATGGCACATTCAGGGACACTAAGTCCCTCAATGTGCCATTCACGGCTTTCCGGGATCAGGCGGGCAGGACCGCCGAGATCTCCTCCGCCGCGTCCGGGCCGAAGGCCTCGCCGATGCGGGCCAGCGCGTCCGCGCGGTCGAACACCCACTCCTGGGTGCCCACCGTCTCCAGCACCAGCACCGCGATCAGCGAGCCGAGCTGGGCCGCGCGCTCCACGGCGAGGCCGCCGTCGAGACCCGCCAGGAAGCCGGCGCGGAAGCCGTCGCCGACGCCCGTCGGGTCGGCCTTCGCGCGCTCGGGGACCGCGCCGATCTGCAGGGCGACGAAGTCCTTGCCGACGATCTCGACGCCCTTCTCCCCCAGCGTCGTGATCCGCAGGCCGACCTGGTCGAGCACGTCGGCCTCGGTCCAGCCGGTCTTCTGGAGCAGCAGCTCCCACTCGTAGTCGTTGCTGAACAGGTACTTCGCGCCGGCCACGAACGCACGCGCCTGCTCACCGCTCATCCGGGCCAGCTGCTGCGACGGGTCGACGGCGAAGGGGTAGCCGCGCTGGCGGCACTCCTCGGCGTGGCGGACCATGCCCTCCGGGTCGTCCGGGCTGATCAGCACCAGGCTCAGCGCGCCGGCGCGCTCGGCGATCGGCTGCAGCTCGATGTTGCGGGACTCGGCCATCGCCCCGGCGTAGAACGTCGCGATCTGGCAGAGGTCCTCGTCGGTCGTGCAGACGAACCGCGCGGTGTGCGCGACCTCCGAGACGTGCACCCCGGACGTGTCGACGCCGTGCCGCTCCAGCCAGGACCGGTAGTCCGCGAAGTCGGCGCCCACCGCGCCCACGAGCACCGGCTGCACGCCGAGCACCCCGAGGCCGAAGGCGATGTTCGCGCCGATGCCGCCGCGCCGGACCACCAGGTCGTCGGCGAGGAAGCTCAGCGAGACCCGGTGCAGCTGCTCGGCGACCAGCTGCTCCGCGAACCTGCCCGGGAAATGCATGAGGTGGTCGGTCGCGATACTGCCGGACACCGCGATCCTGGCTTTGTCTGCCACCGGCTGCTCCTTTGTGCTCGACCTCACGGCAAAAGGCGCGAAGTTACCCCCGGGTCATGACCCAACCGGGTAGTTCGCGCGCGCCCAGCCGACACTACCGGCTGGTACTCCTTCTCCAGTCGAGAGCGGATCAATAGCGTTACGAATCGTGAACGCCGTCACCGAACCCGAGACCCTGTCCGAGCTGATCGCCGACTGCGCGCTCATCCCGGCGACGCTCCAGGCCGAGAGCCGCCCGCCCGTCCCCGTCACGGCCCGGCCGTGGGAGGTCGACGAGGCGTGCCACGCCCAGGTGGCGGAGCTCGACGCCTACGTGTAGGTCCGCAGCGACGAAGAAGGCCCCGCCCTCCGAACGGAGGCGGGGCCTTCTCACGTGGCGCTGGGGCCGTGCTGCCGAGGACTCAGTGGAACGAGTCGCCACAGGCGCAGGAGCCGGTGGCGTTCGGGTTGTCGATCGTGAAGCCCTGCTTCTCGATCGTGTCCACGAAGTCGATGACGGCTTCCGACACGTACGGCGCGCTCATCCGGTCCACGGCGACCTTGAGGCCGTCGAAGTCGCGGAACAGGTCGCCGTCGAGCGTGCGCTCGTCGAAGAACAGTTGGTAGCGCAGGCCCGCGCAGCCACCGGGCTGGACGGCGATACGCAGGTGCATGTCGTCGCGGCCCTCCTGCTCGAGCAGGGCCTTCGCCTTGGAAGCCGCGGCGTCGGTCAGCGTGACGCCATGGGTCTCTTCGGCGGTCTCGGCCTGCGTCGCGCCGGCGTGCTCAGCGGTCGTCATGGCACTCCCTCTAAGTTCGAACTCACTGCGGATACTCCTCGTGCTGACGTCTTCAACACCCGGAGCGCCCGTTCTGTTCCCCCACCATGGTCGCACATCGATCGACCTGGTGAACGGCGGCGTGACGCCTGCAATACCCTGGTGAGGTGAGGTTCCTGCGCCGAAGCACCACAGACACCGCCGCCGACGAGCCGGAGACGACCGAAGCCGTCGACGTCAGCGGCAAGTCGTACACGCCCGGTAAGGGCAAAGCTACGCCGAAGCGGCGTGACGCGGAGGCGAAGCGGCGCGGCCCGGTGGCGCCGCCGCCCACCACCATGCGCGAGGCGATGAAGCGCAACAAGGAACTGCGCAAGTCGAACCCCCAGACGAAGGAAGACCGCCGTGCGGCGGCCAAGCTCCGCCGCGATCGCATGATGGCCGGCGACGACAAGTACCTGCTCCCGCGCGACCGGGGGCCGGTCAAGGCGTACGTCCGCGACCTGGTCGACACGCGGCGCAACCTGCTCGGCCTGTTCATGCCGCTGGCGATCCTGGTGTTCCTGGCGCTGCTGGTGCCGCTGCCCCAGGTGCAGTCGTACATCACGCTGCTGTGCACGGCGATGCTGCTGGTGATGGCGATCGAGGGCTTCGTGAACGGGCGCAAGATCGCGAAGCTGGCGCGGGAGAAGTTCCCGAAGGAAGCGGTGAGCGGCCGGTCGATCGGCTGGTACGCGTTCGTCCGGGCGTCCCAGATCCGGCGGTTGCGGGTGCCGAAGCCGCGGCTGAAGCCGGGCGATCCGATCCCGAACTGAGCGGTTTTCGAGAAGCCGGGTGGAGCGAGCCTCCACCCGGCTTCTTGCTGTCCGGGCCGCGATATCCGTTGCGTCAGATCGGTCGTTCGCGCCGGCCGGTCGGCGTCTCGTCTGGTCTGGTCTGATTGCCGACAGACCACCCGAGACCGGACGCCAACGGCACGCGCCGGCGAGAGCCGGGCCTCCTACCGCGTCGCGCCCAGCCAGCTGGTTCGAAGTCCCGGGCTTGCCGGCAGTAAGGCCCGCGCGTGTCCGAAGTCGGTCTCTCCCGCGTCGCCGGGATGTCTGCGGCCAGCCCTGGGCGATCGCCGCCATCCTCGTCGTCGTCTTCCTCGGCGCCTGGCTCCCCTACCGGCTCCACCTCGCGAAACGCGAGGACGGCGAGCGTTCCGGCTCAAGATGCCGTTCTTCGAGATCGAAGCCGGCCACCAGCCGAAAAGAAGGACGAACAGCCCAAGTGATGCTGGAGTCACTCCAGGGTCGTTAGCAAAGCAAACGATTACCGCCTAGGCTGGCGTCCATGGAGTTTCGTCGTCTCGGCCGCAGCGGCCTCAACGTCAGTGAGATCTCGTACGGGAACTGGCTCACCCACGGTTCCCAGGTCGAGGAGGACCAGGCGCACGCCTGCATCAAGGCCGCCCTCGACGCCGGCATCACCACCTTCGACACCGCCGACGCCTACGCCAACACCGCCGCCGAGTCCGTGCTCGGGCGCGGCCTGAAGGGCCAGCGGCGCGAGAGCCTGGAGATCTTCACCAAGGTCTTCTGGCCCACCGGCCCCAAGGGCCCCAATGACAAGGGCCTGTCCCGCAAGCACATCATGGAGTCGGCCCACGCCTCGCTCGACCGGCTCGGCACCGACTACCTCGACCTCTACCAGGCGCACCGGTTCGACCGGACCGTCCCGCTCGAAGAGACCATGCTCGCCTTCGCCGACCTCGTCCGCCAGGGCAAGGTGCTCTACGTCGGCGTCTCCGAGTGGACCGCCGAGCAGATCAGCCGCGGCGCCGCCCTCGCCCGCGAGCTGAAGATCCCCTTCGTCTCCAACCAGCCGCAGTACAACATGCTCTGGCGCGTCATCGAGGACCAGGTCATCCCCGCTTCCGAGCGCGAGGGCCTGAGCCAGATCGTCTGGTCGCCGATCGCGCAGGGCGTGCTCACCGGCAAGTACAAGCCCGGCCAGGACTACCCCGCCGGTTCGCGAGCCACCGACGAGAAGGGCGGCGCCAACATGGTCGCCCGCTTCCTCGACGAGAACGTCCTCAAGCGCGTCGCCGAGCTGGAGCCGCTCGCGAAGCAGGCCGACCTGACGCTTGCGCAGCTGGCCGTCGCGTGGGTGCTGCAGAACCCGAACGTCGCCTCGGCGATCATCGGCGCCTCGCGTCCGGAGCAGGTGCACGAGAACGTCAAGGCCGCCGGCAAGAAGCTCGACGCCGACCTGCTGACCGCCATCGACGAGGTCCTGGGTGACGTCGTCGAGCGCGACGCGAGCCTGACGAAGAGCCCCTGACCCCGGAAAGCCGTGAAGGCCTCCTTACCGGCTCATACGGCCGGTAAGGAGGCCTTCACGGCGTTTGGCCCCTCGTTCGGTCGTGGCTAACCGCGGACCCAGGTCTTCCCCGTGATCCGCTCGTAGACCTCCGTGTAGCGCCGGCGCGTCTGCTCGACGATCTCCGGCGGGATCTCCGGCCCGGGCGGGGTCTTGTCCCAGCCGGTCGTCAGCGACCAGTCGCGGACGAACTGCTTGTCGAACGCGTGCTGCGGGCGGCCCGGCTCCCACTCGTCGGCAGGCCAGAACCGCGACGAGTCCGACGTCAGGACCTCGTCGCCGAGGGTCAGGGTGCCGTCGGCGTCGAAGCCGAACTCCAGCTTCGTGTCCGCGATGATCACGCCCTGTGCGGCGGCATGTTCGGCGCCTTTCGTGTAGATCTCCAGCGTCAGCTCGCGAAGCCGCTTCGCGGTGTCTTCCCCGATCTCGTTCAGCACCTCGTCGAAGGTCATGAACTCGTCGTGCCCGGTGTCGGAGATCTTCGTCGTCGGCGTGAAGATCGGCTCCGGCAGCTTGTCGCCCTCGACCAGGCCCGGCGGCAGCGCGACGCCGGAGATCTTCCCGTCGCGCTGGTACTCGCGCAGGCCGAGGCCGGCGAGGTAGCCGCGCGCGATGCACTCGACCTGGACCATCTTCAGCGGCTTGCAGCGCATCGCGCGCCCGGCGAACTCTTCCGGGACGTCGGTCGTCGACACGACGTGGTTCGGGACCACGCCGGACATCCGCTCGAACCACCACGCGGACAGCTGGTTGAGCAGCGCACCCTTGTCCGGGATCGGCGTCGGCAGCGAGACGTCGTAGACCGAGACCCGGTCGGACGCGACGAGCAGGATGTCCCCGCCGTCGAGCTCGTACAGGTCACGGACCTTGCCCGCGTGGATGTGCTTCATTCGCCGTCCTCAGTCGTGTACTCGTAGAAAACCCAGTGGTCGGGCAAGGCGGCGGACTCACCGTACTCGACGACCGTCCCGTCGGCCGCCACGAAGGTGCTCCGGCCCAGCAGCACCGGCGACCCGGCGGGCAGCCCCAGCTCGGCCGCCTCCTCGCCGTCCGCGCGGCCGGCCGCGTGCCGTTCCTGCGTCGTCGCGATCTTCGTGCCGAGCCGTGCGGCCGCGTGGGCCGAGGTGCCTTCGACGATCCGCTCGGGCACCAGCAGCGCCGGCGCCTTGGCCGACAGCGCGCCGTCGAACCACGACGTCGACGTCGACAGCGGCCGCGAGTCCGGTCCGTAGGTGGTACGCCGGCGGCGGATCGCCGGGGCGCCCTCCTCCAAGCCCAGCGCGGCCGCGGCGCGTTCGGACGCCGGCTCGAGGCCGGCCGAGCGGATCACGGCGTAGTGGCCGGGCGGGTAGATCCGGCCCGTCCGCACCGACGCGGCGGTGCGGTCGCGGGCCGTGCGGTGCAGGCCGCCGCGGTCGACGACCGTGCCGACACCGCGCACCGGGCGGACCAGCCCCTGCGAGCGGAGCTGGGCCAGGACCTTGGTGGCCGTCGCCATGGCGACGGCCCACGTCCGCGCGATCTCGCGGGCGGACGGCACCGCGTCGCCCTCCTGCAGCCGGCCGGACAGGATGTCTTCCCGGATCCGGCCCGCGATCTGCAGGTATGGCGGCTCAGGACGGTCGAGGGTGGGCAAGGCGGCTCCTCACGGGGACAACACGCACAAGTGTTCTAGCACGCCGGGGTGTCTCCCACAAAGGCCTGTTCAGAACCACCCAGGTGTACTAGTACAGTCGCTGGACTGCGCTCTAGTACGCAAGTTACCCTCGAAAGTGTGTCCCCGCCCACAGCACACAGCGGCTCCAACGGCCCGGGCCTCGAGCAGCTCCTCGAGGAACTCCGGCGCCGCAAGTGGGTATTGCACCTGTTCGGCGGCCGCGAGGCCCCGGAGATCTACGCCGCGGTACACACGTGGCCGACCTGCGCGGACGTCATCATCCTCCGGGACGAGCACCGCGCCAGCGCCTACCGCGTACCGACGTTCCCGGGCACCGACGTGTTCAGCCCGCGGGTGGTGACCTGGCAGTACCACGCCACCCCGGTCTGGACGCTGCGGGCGGTGCTCACCCTCGCGGAGCCCGGCACCCCGGGCGCACCGCTGCAGGCACTGCGACCACAGCCGGGGTGCCACATCCCGCTGGAGCTGCGCCGCGACGTGACGATCCGGCCGACGAGCACCACCGAGGCCGAAGGGGACGACGGTGGCGGCCCGCCCGCGTGCGCCTAGCGGGCGAGCAGCCGCTCCGCGACCACCAGGTCGTGGGGATAGGTGATCTTGAGGTTCTCGGGAGCCCCCGGGACCCAGCGGATCGGCAGGGAGGAGAACCGCTCCATGCACGACGAAGTGTCCGTTCCCACGAAGCCTTCGCGCTCAGCCTGTTCGTAGGCCTCGAGCAGCGGTCCGGCCCGGAAGCCCTGAGGCGTCTGGACGCGGATCGCGCCGGGCACCTGGGCGACCAGGTGCCCGGCATCCACCCCGACGACGTCGTCCGCGGCCAGGCCCGGCACAGCCCCCCCGTCCTCGCGTGTCCGGGCCAACACCGCACCGACCAACTCGGGGTGGACCAGCGGCCGGGCCGCGTCGTGCAGCAGCACGGCGTCGACCCGGCCGCCTGCGATTCTCGGGGCGAGGTGGCGCAGCGCGTTGAGTTCGGACGCCTGGCGCGTGTCCCCGCCGTGCACGATCTCGACGTCACCGTCGGCCACCTCTTCGGCGAGCTCCCGGTCCTGCGGCCGGATGACCAGCACCAGCACCCCGATGCCCGGGACGCCCTTGAAGGCGTCCAGCGACCAGGCGACCACCCGCCGGCCCGCCAGGGGCAGGTAGACCTTGTTCAGCTTCGCGCCGACGCGGGTGCCCGCGCCGCTGGCCAGCACCACCGCGGCCGCCGTCGTCTCCACGAGCCGCGAGACTACCGGGGCCGCCGCACCGGTAGGTTGGCCACAGCGTTGCCGTGGACGAGAAAGGGCCTGGTGTGGAGCCGGAAAACATCGAGTTCCCCGAAATCACCCCGCCCGACGACCACGCCCGGTCCGCCGCGATCGCCCTGCACGACAAGCTGGTCAAGCCGGCGGGGTCGCTGGGCAGGCTCGAGGAGCTGGGTGTCTGGATCGCGGCCTGTCAGGGCCAGTCGCCGCCGCGGCCGTTCACCCGGCCGCGCGTGATCGTCTTCGCCGGCGACCACGGCATCGCCGCGAAGGGCGTCTCGGCCTATCCCGCGGAGGTCACCGCGCAGCTGCTGGGCACGATGCTGACCGGCGGCGCCGCGATCAACGTGCTGGCCGCCGCCGCGGGCGCGAGCGTCCGCGTGGTCGACATGGCCGTGGACACCGAAGCGCCCGCGACGCGCTCGATCGGCGAGTACAAGGTCCGCCGCGGCTCCGGGTCCATCGACGTCGAGGACGCGCTGACCGCCGACGAGGTCAAGGCGGCCGTCCGCGCCGGCGTCGCGATCGCCGACGCGGAGGTCGACGGCGGCGCGGACCTGCTCATCCCGGGCGACCTCGGGATCGGCAACAGCACGCCGGCGTCGGTGCTGGTGGCGGCGCTGACCGGCACCGAGCCGGTCGCGGTGGTCGGCCGCGGCTCCGGCATCGACGACGAGGCGTGGATGCGCAAGGCGGCGGCGGTGCGCGACGCGCTGCGCCGGGCCCGCGCGGTCCTGGCCGACCCGGTCGCCCTGCTGCGCACCACGGCGGGCGCGGACATCGCGGCGATGGCCGGGTTCCTGGCGCAGGCCGCGGCCCGCCGGACGCCGGTGGTGCTGGACGGGCTCGTCGCGTGCGCCGCGGCGCTCGTCGCCGAGGACCTCGCGCCGGGTGCGCGCCGGTGGTGGGTGGCCGGGCAGCGGACCGCCGAACCCGCCCACTCGCTCGCGCTGGAGCACCTGGACCTCGGCCCGCTGCTGGAGCTGGACGTCCGCCTCGGCGAAGGCACCGGCGCGGTGACGGCGTTGCCGCTGCTGATGATGGCCGCCCGGGTCCTCGCGGAGACGGCGACCCACGAGCAGGCCGGCGTCTCCGGCCCGGTCATCCCGGCCACCGCCACCTGACCCCGAAAGGCCGTGAATGGCACATTGAGGGACTTGAAGTCCCTCAATGTGCCATTCACGGCTTTTGGCCGAACGCTCAGGCGAGCTTGACCATCCAGTGGTCCACGTCGGGCCGGGTGCCCTCCTGGATCCCCGTCAGCTCTTCGCGCAGCTTCATCGTCAGCTCACCCGGCTGCCCGTCGGCGATCGTGAACTCGCCGTTCGCGTGCTTGACGTGCCCGACCGGGGTGATCACTGCCGCCGTGCCGCAGGCGAACGTCTCGGTCAGCTCACCCGAAGCCGACGCCTTCTCCCACTCCTCGGTGGAGATGCGGCGCTCTTCGATCTTGTAGCCGAGCCGCGAAGCCAGCTGCAGCAACGACTTGCGGGTGACGCCGGGCAGCAGCGAACCGGTCAGCTCGGGCGTGACCACCCGGGCGTTCTCGCCGGAGCCGAAGACGAAGAACAGGTTCATCCCGCCCATCTCCTCGACCCAGCGCCGCTCCACCGCGTCGAGCCACACCACCTGGTCGCAGCCCTTCTCCACGGCCTGCGCCTGCGCGACGAACGACGCCGCGTAGTTGCCGGCGCACTTCGCCGCGCCGGTGCCGCCGGGCGCCGCGCGAACGTACTCCGTCGACAGCCAGACGCTCACCGGCTTCACGCCACCGGAGAAGTACGAGCCGGCCGGGGACGCGATGACCGTGTACACGTAGTCGGCGGCCGGGCTGTTGACGCCGAGGCCGGTGGACGTCGAGATCATGAACGGCCGCAGGTAGAGCGAATCACCCTGGCGGGTGGGCACCCACCGGCTGTCGACCGCGACGAGCTCCCGCAGCGACTCGACGAAGACCTCCTCGGGCAGCTGCGGCATCGCGAGCCGCTCGGCCGACTGCCGGAACCGCGCGGCGTTGGCGTCCGGGCGGAACGACGCGATCGAGCCGTCCGGCTGGCGGTAGGCCTTGAGGCCCTCGAAGATGGCCTGGCCGTAGTGCAGCACCGAGGTCGCCGGGTCGAGCGTGAACGGGGCGTAGGGGCCGACCTGGGCGTCGTGCCAGCCTTCGCTCTTCGACCACTTGACGGTCACCATGTGGTCGGTGAAGTACAGCCCGAAACCGGGCGTCTCGAGTACCTCCGCGACACGGTCCGCGCTCGCAGGACTCGGGTGCGGGACATGGGCGAACTGCGTCGAGGTGGTCATGGCTAGACGATACCGCTTGGTCGGAGGCGCGTTAGTCGGATGTCCCACTGTTCCGGGTGCCCCGCGCCCGCGCCGTGACCGCTCTAGTATGACGGCGTGACCTACCACTCCACGGAGCCGGTGCCCCGGCCCAAGACCGGCGGGGCCGACGTCAAGACGTTCGTCACCGCGGTGCTGCTGACCTTCGGCGTCGGCCTGCTCGGCATGGTCGGCTGGGCCGTCCTCAGCAGCGGCTTCGGCGGGTTCCTCGGCCTGGTCGGCGGGGTGTTCGCCGTCGTGTGGTGGCGGCACATCCACGGCAAGGTCTTCCCGCAGGTGATCCCGACGAAGTCGGTCGTCATCCTCGCGGTGGTCAACGCGGTGCTGGCGCTGCTCCTCCTCCTGACCGCGGGCTGAGCCCCTCGAGCAGCCCCGCGGGCAGTTCCGGCGCCGGCCAGTCCGGATCCGGGCGGAAGTCGGTGCCGGTCCCGTCGAACGGGTAGGCGCCGCGCTCGGCCAGCGCGCCGATCCGCTCGCCTTCCGCGCGCAGCCGGTCGAGCTGCTCCTGCGTCAGGCGGCCGGCGTCGATCGCGACCTCGGCCTCGTCCTCGTCGTCCCAGCGCCAGGTGCCGTCCCGGTCGACGACGACGTCGAGCACGCCGTCGATGCGGTCGACCCCGGCCGGGGTCCGGCCGAGCGGGACCTCGAGGTTGACGTACCAGTTCGTGAACCGGCCCGCGGCGTCGAAGAACCACCACACCGACGACCACTCGTCGTCGGCGATGCGCCGCAGCGTGGACGTGTGGTGCCAGAAGTCCGGCACCGGCACGCGCGGGATGCGGAACCGCTGGTCCAGGGGCGCGTCCGCCATGTGCCGGCCATCCGCCAGCCGGCTGCCCACGATCGGGGTTCCCGCCGGGATCCAGGCGAGCAGGACGCGGCCGTCGTCGGCGAGCGCGCGCAGCGGGTGGACCTGGCCGATCGAGCCGTCCGGGCGGTGGAACCGTTCGACCACGGTCTCCCCCGGCCGCCAGCGTCGATCACTCACGCAACCCACTGTACCGGCGCGCGCGCACGCCCAGTAGCAGCTCGGTCACGGTCACCAACCCCGCGACGACGAGTACGGGCAGCACCGGCAGGAAGTACGCGGCCACCGCGGCGGCGGCGATCCCCGCCAGGCCTCGCAGGCCGGCCCGCTCGCGGACCTCGGTGCCGGCGGCGAGCGCCGGCACCACGGTCGCGACCACGGCGACGACGGTGAGCAGCGACTGCAGCGAGTCCGCGTCGGCGGCGGAAAGCAGGTCGCGCACCGATGTCAGGGAGAGCCCGAGCCGGACGGCGCCCAGTTGGTACAGCGCGGCGAAGGCGGTCAGCACCGCGACCGCGCCGAGCAGCAGCACGCGCCAGCCCGTGCTCTCGCGGCCGGTGGGCCGCAGGAACGGCAGCGTCACCACCGCGGCGACGAGCACGCCCGCGAAGTCCGGCGTCCGGAGCCCGCCCCCGGCCGTCGACACGGGCGGCACGGCCACGCACACCGCGACCAGGACGAGCCCCGCCACGAGCAGCAGCCCACCCACGATCCGTACGACGATCGTCGGGATCTTCAGCCCGGCGAACCCGGCGCCGGTCACCACGACGGCGAACGCCGCGGCGGCGAGTTCGCGGTGCGCGGGGAAGACGTAGGCGCCGAACGCGATCGCGTAGACGGTCACCTCGGCCAGCCGCGTCACGGCCACCACGACCCGGTCGACCAGCGCATCCCCCGGTTCCGGCACCCGGGCCGTCACGCCCGCCGCGATCGCCGCCAGCACCAGGCCCGCCAGCAGCCACCAGCCCGCGCCCGCCGCTCCGGCCGCCAGCGCCACCAGCAGCCCACCGCCCAGCCGCACGCGGCCCTCCCTCTCCCTCTGTTCACCCGTGGTCCGGTCGTCATTAGCATGGCTCACGATCCCGACCGGGCCGGCGCCCGGTACCACCGTGAACGCGCGAGGAGCCAGAAGTGACCGTGCCTAAGCTCGCCCTGTCCGACAACACCGGGGAGGCACTGGCCAAGACGCGCGCCGACGTGATCGTCATCGGTACCGTGGCCGGCGAGGACGGCCCGCTGCTCGCCGCGGGCGCCGCCGCCGTGGACGCCGCCTTCGACGGCCGGCTCGCCGGGCTCCTCGCCACCCTCGGCGCCAGCGGCAAGGCCGAAGAGGTCGTCAAGATCCCGACGCTGGGCAAGCTCCCGGCGGGCGTCGTGCTCGCCGTCGGCCTGGGCAAGGAGGGCGACGCCGTCACCCCCGAGCAGGTCCGCCGCGCCGCGGGGGCCGCCGGCCGCGCGCTGGCCGGCACCGACCGCGCGTTCGTGACGCTGTCGGAGCTCGACCTGCAGGCCGCCGTCGAGGGCACGGTCCTCGGCTCCTACGTCTTCACCGCCTACCGCTCCGAGAAGGGTGACGCCCCGGTCGCGAAGGTCGACTTCGCCAGCCCGGCGGCCGGGACCGCCCGCGAGCACAAGGCGACGCTCAAGGCCGCGACCAGCATCGCCGAGGCCGTCCTCACCGCCCGCGACCTGATCAACACCCCGCCGAACGACCTCTACCCGGCCTCCTTCGCCGACCGCGCGAAGAAGCTGGCCGAGGACAACGGCCTCGAGTTCGAGGTCCTCGACGAGAAGGCCCTGAAGCGCAAGGGCTTCGGCGGCATCCTCGGCGTCGGCGGCGGCTCCGCCCGCCAGCCGCGCCTGGTGCGCATCGCCTACAAGCCGGCCAAGGCCGCCAAGAAGGTCGCGCTGGTCGGCAAGGGCATCACGTTCGACTCGGGCGGCATCTCGCTCAAGCCCGCCGCGAACATGGACCACATGACCTCGGACATGTCCGGCGCGGCCGGCGTGCTCGCTTCGGTGGTGCTGGCGGCGAAGCTGAAGTACCCCCTGGAGGTCGTCGCGCACATCCCGCTGGCGGAGAACCTGCCGTCGGGGACGTCGTACCGCCCGGGGGACGTGCTGACCATGTACGGCGGCAAGACCGTCGAGGTCCTCAACACCGACGCCGAAGGCCGGTTGGTGCTGGTGGACGCCATGGTGCGCGCCGCCGAGGAGAACCCGGACTACCTGATCGAGACCTCGACGCTGACCGGCGCCCAGGTCGTCGCGCTCGGCAACCGCACCGCCGGCGTGATGGGCTCGGACGACTTCCGCGACCGCGTCGCCGCGGTCATGCAGGCCACCGGCGAGAACGGCTGGGCGATGCCGCTGCCGGAGGAGCTGCGCGCCGACCTCGACTCGCGCCTGGCCGACCTGGCCAACGTCACGGGCCACCGCTGGGGCGGCATGCTCGCGGCGGGCATCTTCCTGCGCGAGTTCGTCGCCGACGGTCTCGATTGGGTCCACATCGACATCGCGGGCCCGTCGTTCAACACGGGTGCCCCGTGGGGCTACACCGGCAAGGGCGGCACCGGCGTCCCGGTGCGGACGATCGCCGCGGTGCTGGCGGACATCGCCGCCAACGGCTGACGTGCCATGACGTGAATGACTCATTCATGTCGTCTGACGACATGAATGAGTCATTCACGTCGCTTCGGGGCCGGTGATCCCTTTGCCGCTTTCGGTGTGATCCGCGACACCGTACCGTGGCCGGGTGACCACCGGGCCGGTCGAAGAGGACACTCCCGCCGCGATCGCCGCCGAGCACGACGAAGAACGGCCGGCCCGCGCCCTCTCCCGCGTTCCCGACCGCGTCGTCTACTTCGTCGCCCTCGCCGTCGCGATCCTCGTGCTCAAGCAGGTGTTCTTCCCCTTCGCCAAGGGCAACCAGTTCTACCTCGTGCTCTTCCTCGGCGTGACGCTCCCGCTGGTCTTCCTCTGCTACCGCCCGCGGCTGCGCGGCCGCGACGACCCCGGCTGGACGGACTGGGCCCTGGCCGCCGTGGCCCTCGCCGTCGGCCTCTACCCAGTGCTCGTCGGCTACGACGACTTCCTGAACCGGCAGGGCATCCTGTCCCCGCTGGACGTCGTCGCCGGCGCGCTGCTGCTCGTGCTGGTCCTCGAGGCCACCCGCCGCACGACCGGGCTGGTGCTGCCGATCGTCTGCCTGCTCTTCCTCGCCTACGCCTACTACGGCGGCTACCTCCCGCAGAACTGGGGCATCGCCCACGCCGGGATCGACTTCAGCCAGATCGTCAACGCGCTCTACAACGACGCCAGCGGCTTCTACGGCACCCCGCTCGACGTCGCGGCCAGCTACATCGTGCTGTTCACCCTCTACGGCGCCGTGCTCAACGCCTCCGGCGCCGGCCGGTTCTTCGTGGACATCTCCTTCGCCGCCTTCCGGAAGTCGCGGACGGCGCCGGGCCGGACCACCGTGCTGTCGGGCTTCCTGCTCGGCACGGTCTCGGGTTCGGGCACCGCGACGGCGGTCAGCCTCGGCTCGATCACCTGGCCGATCCTCAAGAAAGCCGGCTACCCCAGGGAGAACGCGGGCGGGCTGCTCGCCGCGTCCGGCATCGGCGCGATCCTCTCGCCGCCGACGCTCGGCGCCGCGGCGTTCATCATCGCCGAGTACCTGCAGACGTCGTACCTGACCGTGCTGATCTGGGCGACCGTCCCGACGCTGCTCTACTACCTCGGCATCGTGTTCGCGATGGAGGCCGACGCGCGGCGCTTCGAGGCCGAGCCGGTCGACGTCCCGCACGGCGATCCCTGGAAGCTCCTGCTGCGCGGCGGCTACCACTTCCTGTCGCTGGCGATCATCGTCGTGTTCCTGGCCCTGGACATCCCGCCGTTCGCCGCGGTGGTCTACGCCACCGGCGTCGCCGCGCTCTTCGCGCTGATCGCCCGCCGCCGCGACGTCAAAGGCTGGGCCAAGGACATGGTCGACGCGCTCTCGGCCGGGGTCCGCGGAGCGCTGCCGGTGATCGCGGTGTGCGCGGCGGCCGGCGTGATCACCTCGACCATCACCAAGACCGGGCTCGGCCTCGAACTCGCCGACGCGCTGGTGGAACTGGCCGGCGCGCTCACCGACAACGGCACGGTGGTCCTGATCCTGACCGTGCTGCTCTCGGCGATCGCCGTCGGCGTGCTCGGGCTCGCGGTGCCGGTCACCGCCAGCTTCATCATCGCGTGGGTGGTGATCGGCCCGGCGCTGGAGACGCTCGGGGTCGCCGACGCCGAGCGCGCGATGTTCATCTTCTACTACGCCGTGCTTTCGGAGGTCACGCCGCCGACCGCGCTCGCCGCCGTCGCCTCGGCGGCGATCACCGGCGGGTCGGTGCTCGGCACCATGTGGCAGTGCTGGAAGTACACGCTTCCCGCGTTCCTGGTGCCGATCGCCTTCGTGCTCACCGACAACGGCGCCGCGCTGCTGCTGCAGTCCGATGTGCTCACCGTGCTGTGGGTGGCGGCGGTGTCCGCGGTGGCCGTCGCCGCGCTGGCGGTGGTGACCGGGGGCTGGCTGTTCGGGCCGGTCAGCCTGCCCGTGCGGCTGCTGTTCGTGCCCGCGGCCCTGTGCCTGCTCTACCTGGAGCCGGTGCCGATCGCGGCCGGCGTCGCGTTCGGTGTCGTAGCCGTGCTCGCCCACGCCGTGATCAAGAGGAGGACAGCATGAAACGCGCACTGGCCGCTGCCGCGGTACTCGCTCTGGCCGTCACGGGCTGCGGCGGGAAACAGCAGACCGACCAGCCCGCCCAGGGTGGCGGGCAGACCTGTGAGGCCGGCGAAGGCCGGATCACCATCGCCACCGGCAACAGCGGCGGCGTCTACTACGTGCTGGGCGGCGGCTTGGCCCAGCTGATCAGCAACAGCACCAAGCTGCGCGCGACGGCGGCGGAAACCGGCGCGTCGGTGCAGAACATCCAGCAGCTGGTCGCCGGCAACTACGACGTCGCGTTCTCCCTGGCCGACACCGCTGCGGACGCCGTGCGCGGCGAGGGATCCTTCGACGGCAAGCCGCAGAAGATCCAGGCCCTGGCCCGGATCTACCCGAACTCGACGCAGGTCCTGGTGCGCACCGATTCGGGCATCAACTCGGTCGCCGACATGAAGGGCAAGCGGATCTCGACGGGCTCGCCGAAGTCCGGTACCGAGGTGATCGCGAACCGCCTGCTGCAGGCCGCCGGCCTCAAGCCGGACACCGACGTCCAGGCGCAGCGGCTCGACCTCGCCAAGACCGCCGACGGCATGAAGTCGGGCACGCTCGACGGGCTCGTCTGGTCCGGCGGGCTGCCGACCGCGCAGATCACGGACATCACCACGGCGTTGAAGGACAAGGTGAAGTTCCTCGACATCACGCCGCTGCTGCCGAAGCTCAAGCAGGTCAACGACGTCTACGACCGCGCCGTCATCCCGGCCTCGACGTACGCCCAGCCCGCGGACGTGCCGACGGTCGTGGTGCCCAACCTGCTGCTGGTGCGCGAGGACTTCCCGGCCGGCAACGCGTGCGCGATCGCCAAGCTGCTCTTCGACAAGCAGGCGGAGCTGGCGAAGGTCCATCCGGCGGCGAAGGAGATCACCAAGCAGCTGGCCACGCAGACCGATCCGGTCCCGCTGCACCCGGGGGCCAAGCAGGCCCTCGGCTGACGCCTGTGCCAGGGTCGGGGCGTGGACGCCGGTGAGTACCTCGAGACGGCGGTCCGCGACGTCCTGACCGCCGCCGAACCGGGCGTCGACGACCAGGTCGGGTACGCCGCGCTGCTGCTCGCCGTCACCGGCGCCCTCGACGAGGCCGACCGGCTGGCCGGGCAGTGGCTGGCGCGCACGGAACGCCCGGCGGACGCCCTGGCGGCGGCCCCGGTGCGCGCCCGCGCGTGGGCCATGCTGTCCGAAGCCCGCGGCGGCCGTCCGGAGTGGGCCGAGGGCTTGGTGCCGCTCGACCTCGACGCGGAGGAGCGAGCCCACACGGCGTTCTTGACCAAGCCGGTCTCCGACCTCGACGGCGTGCTGCCGCCGGGACTGGCCGCCGAGGTGGTCAAGCAGGTCGCGCCGTCCCGCCCCGACCGCGTCCGCGCGGCACTCGCCGAGGGCGACCTCGCGCGGTGGGCGTCGCTGGCCGGGCCGCGGCCGGACGTCGCGACGCTGGCGGCGACGCGCGCGCTGGCCCCTGCGCTGGTCGCGGGCGCGGACCCGCTCGGCCTGCGCGACTGGGCGCCGAGCTGCGCGGGGGCGCTGGTCGCGGCCCTGCACGAGCGGTACCCGCGTGACCTCGGCAGCTGGCCCGAGCTGATCGCGGAGATCATGCGGCTGCGCGGCTCGGGGGAAACGACGCTCCTGCGCGGCCGATCCCCCCTCCCGCCGCCGGCGTCGGAGGCGGCGATCCGCTCGGCGGAGCTGCGGCTGGGCGTCGGCCTGCCGCAGGACTTCCGCGAGTTCCTGCGCACCTGTGACGGCCTGCCCGCGGACGTCGTCTTCCCGCGGTTGCTGGGCACGGCCGAGCTGCGGGCCGAGAACGGCGTGGTGATCCTGGCCGAACCGGCGGTGCTGCTGCTCTCGGCGTCCCACGTGGTCGAGGTCGACCCGGTGCTCGGCACGACGGTCCACCCGTCGTTCCGCGCGGCGCTGGTCCAGCACGCCACTTTGCTCGCCCAAGCAGGCTAGCTTGGTCCCGGTGACCACCCTCACCGCGGAGAAGATCACCCCGGACAACGTCGCCGCCGCGTGCCAGCTGGCCGTCGAGCCCCACCAGAGGGACTTCGTCGCGCCGGTCGCCGTCTCGCTCGCCGAGGCCTACACCCAGCCCGAGATCGCCTGGCCGAGGCTGATCCTCGACGACGGGGAACCGGTCGCCTTCGTCATGGCCGGCTTCGCCCCGGAGGCGAAGCTCGACTTCTTCCGCTGCGGGATCTGGCGGCTCAACGTCGGCGCCGGAGTCCAGGGCCGCGGCCTCGGCCGGTTCGCCGTCGAGACGGTCCTCGAAGAGGCGCGGCGACGCGGCGAAAAGACCGCCACCGTGCTGTGGATCCCGGCCGAGGGCGGTCCGGAGGGCTTCTACCTCAAGCTGGGCTTCCGCCCCACCGGGCAGACCTTCAACGGCGAGGTGGTCGGCCGGATCGAGCTCTAGACCTGGCCGCGCTTCTTCCGCTCGGTGTACTCGCGCATGCGCTTCGGATAGCCGACCCGGGCGACCTCGTAGACGGGGATCGAGCGGCGGTGGCCGAACTGCTGGGCCGCTTCCAGGCTGCCGATCCGGCGGCGGGTCCACTCACCGTCGTGGGCGATCAACACCACAGTGGTCTCGGTGACGTTCGTCTTCGGCTCGACGAAGGCCTCGACACCCCGGCGCGAGGCCGCCCACTCGTCGAGGTGATGGGTGTCTTCGGAACTGGCTTTCCGCAGCGTACCGGCCTTCTGGCCACCCTTGGCGCGCCTGCGCAGCGAGTCGAACAACCCCACCGCGACCACCTTCCCTCCCGAGACATTCCCCACTCATTATCCCGATGTCCGCGTGTGGTCGGTGTCGCACACCCGGCTAGCTCGCAGCCCCGTCCGGCGTAGTGACAAGATGGCGGGTGTCGCGCGCGCGGTTATACCGGGCAGGGGCGACGACAGAGCACCACCCCACTGCTTGCCGAGGAGTTATTGAAGTGACCGACACCTCCGCCGACCTCGTGATCCTGGGAGGCGGATCGGGCGGCTACGCCGCGGCGTTCCGCGCGGCCGAGCTGGGCCTTTCCGTCACGTTGATCGAGAAGGACAAGCTCGGCGGGACCTGCCTCCACCGGGGCTGCATCCCGACCAAGGCCCTGCTGCACGCAGCCGAGGTCGCCGACGAAACCCGCGAAGCCGAGGCGGTCGGCGTCAAGGCCGTCTTCGAGGGCATCGACATCGCCGGGGTCAACAAGTACAAGGACGGGATCGTCGCCCGGCTGTACAAGGGCCTCCAGGGCCTGGCCAAGGCCCACAAGGTGAACCTCGTCGAGGGCAGCGGCACGTTCGTCGGCGGCACGACCGTCGAGGTGGACGGCACCCGCTACACCGGCAAGAACGTCATCCTCGCCACCGGTTCCTACTCGCGCACGCTGCCCGGCCTGGAGCTCGGCGGCCGGGTCATCGCCAGCGAGCAGGCCCTGGCCCTGGACTACGTGCCCAAGAAGGTCGTCGTGCTGGGCGGCGGCGTCATCGGCGTCGAGTTCGCCAGCGTCTGGGCCTCCTTCGGCGTCGACGTCACCATCGTGGAAGCGCTGCCGCGGCTCGTCCCGAACGAGGACGAGTTCGCGTCCAAGCAGCTCGAGCGCGCTTTCCGCCGCCGCAAGATCGCCTTCAAGACCGGCGTGAAGTTCACCGGCGCGAAGCAGGACGACAACGGCGTGAGCGTCTCGCTGGAGTCCGGCGAGACCATCGAGGCCGACCTGCTGCTGGTCGCCGTCGGCCGCGGGCCGAACTCGGCGGGCCACGGCTACGAGGAGGCCGGCGTCAAGATCGAGCGCGGCTTCGTCCTCACCGACGAGCGGCTGCGCACCAACCTGCCGAACGTCTACGCCGTCGGCGACATCGTCCCCGGCCTGCAGCTCGCGCACCGCGGCTTCCAGCAGGGCATCTTCGTCGCCGAGGAGATCGCCGGGCAGAACCCGCGCGTGATCGACGAGAGCGGCATCCCGCGGGTCACCTACTCCCACCCGGAGGTCGCGTCGGTCGGGCTGACCGAGTCGCAGGCGAAGGACAAGTACGGCGCCGACGTCACGACGTTCACCTACGACCTCGGCGGCAACGGCAAGAGCCAGATCCTCAAGACCTCCGGCGGGGTCAAGCTGGTCAAGGCCCCGGACGGCCCGGTCGTCGGGGTCCACATGGTCGGCGACCGCGTCGGCGAGCTGATCGGCGAAGCGCAGCTGATCTACAGCTGGGAGGCCTTCCCCGAAGACGTCGCGCCGCTCATCCACGCGCACCCCACCCAGACCGAGGCCCTCGGTGAAGCGTTCCTCGCCCTCGCGGGGAAGCCGCTGCACGTGCACAGCTGACGTCCCACCAGCAGAATCCAGACCACGCAGAACTTGGAAGAGGAGTCAGCGAACGATGGCCTACTCCGTCACATTGCCGGAGCTCGGGGAGAGCGTCACCGAAGGCACCGTCACCCGGTGGCTTAAGCAGGAGGGCGACACCGTCGAGGTCGACGAGCCGTTGCTCGAGATCTCGACCGACAAGGTCGACACCGAGGTTCCCTCCCCGGTGGCGGGCAAGGTCGTGAAGATCAGCGCCCAGGAGGACGAGACCGTCGAGGTCGGCGGCGAGCTCGCCGTCATCGACGACGGGTCCGGCGGCGCGCCCGAGTCCGCCGCCCCGGCGCAGGAAGAGCAGAAGCCCGAGCCGGAGCCCGAGCCGGAGTCCCGGCCCGAGCCGCAGGCCCAGGACAACGCGCCGAGCAAGCCGGACACCGCGCCGGCCGCCGGTGGCGAAGGCACCGAGGTGAAGCTGCCCGAGCTGGGCGAGAGCGTCACCGAGGGCACCGTCACGCGCTGGCTCAAGCAGGTCGGCGACTCGGTCGAGGTCGACGAGCCGCTGCTCGAGATCTCCACCGACAAGGTCGACACCGAGGTGCCGTCGCCGGTCGCCGGCACGGTGCTGGAGATCCGCGCGGGCGAGGACGAGACCGTCGAGGTCGGCGGCGTCCTGGCCGTGATCGGGGACGCCGGCGCCGCGCCGAAGGCCGAGTCGAAGCCGGAGCCGGTCCAGGAGTCCAAGCCCGAGCCGAAGCCGGAACCCGAGCCGGAGCCGAAGCCCGAGCCGGTCCAGGAGTCCAAGCCGGAACCGAAGCCCGAGCCCAAGCCGGAACCGAAGGCCGAGCCGGCCGCGGCGAAGGAGAGCTCGGCGGACGGCCCGTACGTCACGCCGCTGGTCCGCAAGCTCGCGTCGGAGCACGGCATCGACCTCGCGTCGCTGACCGGCAGCGGCGTCGGCGGCCGGATCCGCAAGCAGGACGTCCTGGCCGCGGCCGAGGAGAAGCAGAAGCAGCAGCAGGCCCCGGCCCCCGCCGCGGCGCCGTCGGCTCCGGCCGCCGCTTCCGCTCCGTCGGCCCCGCGCCCGGCCGCCCCGGTCTCCCCGGAGATCCAGGCCCTGCGCGGCACCGTGCAGAAGGCCAGCCGGATCCGCCAGATCACGGCCACCAAGACCCGCGAGTCGCTGCAGGAGTCCGCGCAGCTCACGCAGGTCCACGAGGTCGACGTCACGAAGATCGCCAAGCTGCGCCAGCGCGCGAAGGCGGCCTTCAAGGAGCGCGAGGGCGTCAACCTGACGTTCCTGCCGTTCTTCGCGAAGGCCACGGTCGAGGCGCTCAAGCAGCACCCGAACGTCAACGCGTCCTACAACGAGGACACGAAGGAGATCACCTACCACGGCGCCGTGCACCTGGGCATCGCGGTGGACACCGAGCGCGGGCTGCTCTCGGTCGTGATCCACGACGCGGGTGAGCTGAGCCTGGCCGGTCTCGCGCACCGGATCGCCGACCTGGCGGGCCGCGCGCGGGCCAACCAGATCAAGCCCGACGAGCTGTCCGGCGGCACGTTCACGATCACGAACATCGGCTCGAACGGCGCGCTGTTCGACACGCCGATCATCGTGCAGCCGCAGTCGGGGATGCTCGGCACGGGCGCGGTCGTCAAGCGCCCGGTGGTCGTCGCCGACGCCGACGGCAACGACACGATCGCCGTCCGGTCGATGGTGTACCTGCCGCTGACCTACGACCACCGCCTGGTGGACGGGGCCGACGCGGGCCGCTTCCTGACGACGATCAAGCAGCGCCTGGAAGAGGGCAACTTCGAGGACGAGCTCGGTCTCTGAGCCACGCAAAAGCCGTGAAGGCCTCCGAACCGGCCACTTGAGCCGGTAAGGAGGCCTTCACGGCTTTCCGGGGTTTCTTCGCGGCCGGACCTCGGTGTGCGCGGCGGACCGGGATGAGCAACGATCGGACCATGCGAGTACTGATCGCCGGAGCGAGCGGCTTGATCGGGTCGGCGCTGGTCGACCGCCTGCGGCGCGAGGGCCACGAGGTCCGCCGGCTGGTGCGGCGCGAGGCGCGCGAAGGTGGAGAGCTCCGCTGGGACCCGCCGTCCGGCACCATCGCCAACGGCGCCTTCGAAGGCGTGGACGCCGTCGTGAACCTCGGGGGCAAGCCGCTCTTCCCCGGGCGGTGGAGCGCGATGCGCAAGCAGGAGCTCACCGACAGCCGGGTCGAGCCGACCGAGGTGCTCGCCGAAGCCGTCGCCGAACACGGCGTCGGCGTGCTCGTCAACGCCTCCGCCGTCGGGTACTACGGACACACGCACGAGTCCATTGTGGACGAATCCGGGCCGCGCGGCCGCGGTTTCCTCGCCGAGCTCTGCGAAGCCTGGGAAGCGGCGACCGCGGGCGCGGGCGACGCGCGCGTCGTGAACATCCGGACCGGGCTGGTGCTCTCGGCCAAGGGCGGGCTGTACGGCACGCTCCGCCCGCTCTTCCAGCTGTGTCTGGGCGGGCGGCTCGGCGACGGCCGTCAGTACATGCCGTGGATCGCCCTCGAAGACGAAGTCGGCGCGATCGTCCACGCCCTCACGCACGACGACCTGTCCGGCCCGGTCAACCTCACCGGCCCGGCCCCGGTGACCAACGCCGAGTTCACCCGGGCGGCCGGGCGGGCCCTGCACCGCCCCGCGCCGTGGTGGGTGCCCGGGATCGCGCTCAAGACCGTGCTCGGCCAGGCCGGCGAGGAGATGGCGCTGTTCGGGCAGCGAGCTGTGCCGGCCGCGCTGGAGCGGTCCGGCTACGAGTTCCGGCACCGGACCCTGGACAGCGCGCTAGCCGCGGCATGAGCGTTCCGCTGCAGCGCTGGCTCGTCGTCGGCGCGGTGCTCTCGGCCGCGTTCGTCGTACTCGGCTTGAGCGTGGCCCGGCAGCCGCTGACCCTCGACGTCGAAGTCGCGAACGCGCTGCACGGCGTGTACGCGGAGCCGCTCGGCCGGGTGGCGCAGGCCGGGAGCGACGTCCTCGGGCCGGTGCTCCCCTTCGTGCTCGGCGCCGCGCTGCTCGCGCTGGCGCTGCGGCGTCGCGAGCACCTCGGGCTGTTCGTGCGGCTCGCCGTCGTGCTGGTGCTGTGCCGGCTGACCAGCCTGGTGTTCAAGCCGGTCTTCCTGCGGGAGCGCCCGCGCGACTACCCGGACCTGAGCTACCCGAGCGGGCACGTCGTTTCGGTGGCGAGCACGGGATTCGTGCTGCTCCTGCTGTGCGCGTGGCTGTGGCCGCGGCTGGTTCGCCGGGTCGCGGTGGCGGTCGTCGTGGCCACCGTGCTGTGCGCCGCGTGCCGCGTCGTGCTGGGCGTGCACTGGGTCACCGACACGATCGGAGCGGTGCTCGCGGTGGCGGGTGTCGGGCTGCTCTCAGCCTGCGCCTTGCGGCTGCTCCCCCAGGGTGACGGGCGTAGCCTCGACGGGTGAGTTCTTCCCGCACCTCCTGCCGCGCCACCACCGAGCCCGTCGACGTCCGGGAGCTCGGCACGATCGAGTACACCGAAGCCTGGGAGCTCCAGCGGAGCCGGCTCACCGCTCGCGCCGACGGCACCGCGCCGGACACCATGTTCCTGCTGCAGCACCCGTCGGTGTACACCGCGGGCAAGCGCACGGAACCCGCCGACCGCCCGGCCGACGGCACGCCGGTGATCGACGTCGACCGCGGCGGCAAGATCACCTGGCACGGCCCCGGCCAGCTGGTCGGCTACCCGATCGTCAAGCTCGGCGACCCGATCGACGTCGTGCACTACGTGCGGCGGCTCGAGGAGGCGCTGATCCACGTGTGCGACCAGCTGGGCGTGCACAGCGGCCGCGTCGAGGGCCGCAGCGGCGTGTGGATCCCGGCCGACGACCGCGGTATCGAGCGCAAGATCGCGGCGATCGGCATCCGCGTCCAGCGCGGCGTGACGATGCACGGCTTCGAGCTCAACTGCAACGCGGACCTCTCGGCGTTCGACACGATCGTGCCGTGCGGGATCCGCGACGCGGGCGTGACGTCGCTGTCGTACGAGCTGCAGCGGGACGTCAGCGTCGAAGCGGTGCTCCCGCTGGCGCGTGACGCCGTCCTGGCGGCGCTCGAAGGCGAGCTCCCGGTGAGCGAGGACCGCTGGCTCCCGCGTCCGGAGGCCCCGAAGGCGGCGGGCGTCACCTTCGCGCTCCAGAACTGAAAGCCGTGAAGGCCTCCTTCCCGGCTCTTATGGCCGGTAAGGAGGCCTTCACGGCTTTCGGGGTCAGTCCAGCTGGGGTGCGACTTCAGCCGCGATCAGGTCGATCTGGTCCAGGTCCGACAGGTCCAGCAGCTGCAGGTAGACGCGGGTGATCCCGGTCTTCTCCCGCCACTGCCCGATCCGGTCGACGACCTCGGCGGGCGTCCCGGCCAGGCCGTTCGCGCGCAGCTCGGTGACGTCGCGCCCGATTCCCGAAGCCCGGCGCGCAACCTCCTCCTCGGAGCGGCCGACGGCGACGGTCAGCGCCACCGAACGCAGGATCTCCTTGGGGTCGCGGCCGATCTCCTGCGCCGCCGCGTCGACGCGGGCGAACTGCGCGGCCGCCGTGTCGGCGTCGGTGAACGGCAGGTTGAACTCGTCCGCGAACCGGGCCGCCAGCGCCGGCGTGCGCTTCTTGCCCTGGCCGCCGACGATCACCGGCGGGGCCGGGGACTGCGCCGGCTTCGGCAGGCCCGGGGACTCCGACAAGGTGTAGTACTCGCCCGTGAAGGAGTACGTCGAGCCTGCCGGCGTCTTCCACAGCCCGGTGATGATCTCGAGCTGCTCGGCGTAGCGGTCGAAGCGCTCCTTCATCGGCGGCAGCGTCAGGCCGTACGCCTCGTGCTCGGCGTCGTACCAGCCGGAGCCGAGGCCGAACTCGACCCGCCCGCCCGACATCTGGTCGACCTGGGCGACCGAGATGGCCAGCGGTCCCGGGTGCCGGAACGTCGCCGCGGTGACGAGCGTGCCGAGCCGGATCCGGCTGGTCTCGCGGGCCAGGCCGGCCAGGGTGATCCAGGCGTCGGTCGGGCCGGGCAGGCCGTCGGCCGAGCCCATCTTCAGGTAGTGGTCGCTGCGGAAGAAGGCGTCGTAGCCGGCGGCTTCGGTCGCCTTGGCGACGCGCAGCAGGTCGTCGTAGCTGGCCCCCTGCTGGGGCTCGGTGAAGATCCTCAAGTCCACGAAAGTCAGCCTATAGAGACGTCCGGCTCCGTGCGCCGCAGCCGTACCAGCATGCGGACGATGACGTCCTCGATCTCGGCGCCGACCTTCTTCGGGTCCGGCGAGCTGGCGATCTCGGTCGCCGCGCTCGACAGCGCGCCGAACAGCAGCCGCGCGGTGACCTCGACCGGCACCGGCTCGACCTCGCCCGCGTCGATCAGCGACTGCAGGCCGGACCGGACGAGCCCGAAGCTGCACCGCTCCTCGGCCTCGCGCCAGCGCTCCCAGCCCATGACGACCGGCGCCTCGTGGATGGCGATCCGCTGGTAGGCGGGGTCGAGGCAGGCGCGGATGAACGCGTTGAGCCCGCCGAGGGCCCGCTCCCACGGCGTGCCCTCGCCGGTCATGATCTTGTCGAGCCGGTCGTAGACGAGGCTCTCGACCTGGTCGAACGCGGCCTCGAACAGCGCCTGCTTGCCGCTGAAGTGGTGGTAAAGCGCGCCCTTCGTCACGCGCGCACGTTTGGCGATCTCGTCGAGCGAGGTACCCGCATAACCGCGTTTGGTGAACAGTTCCACCGCGCTGTCGACCAGCGCCGACCGCGTCGACTCGGAGTAGTCGAGCCGTCTGGACCTCATTGTCGCCACCTTCACAACTTTACGCCCGGAGGATCTCTCCGTACTCATGGTATGTTCGCCGTGTCAGGTCCGTACCGGGAGTATGCCGCAGACCCGCGGTATGACCCGGGCCACGGAAGGGGAGCCCACGATGAGCTGGACAGACTTCTACCGACGTCAGGAAATCCTCGACGCCATGGTTCGCCTGGCCGCCCGGAACCCGGGCGCGCCGCTGCCGCTCGACGAGGTCCCCGGTGCCGAAGAGCACTTCGGCACCGAGGAGAACGTCCTGCAGGCCCTGCAGTACAAGTGGACGCAGGTGCTGGCCGGACGGCTGCGTGCCGAGGTCACCGACCCGGACGACGCCGACGGCCTCGGCGACCACGTCGACGCCGTCACGCGCGCCTGGCGCGCCGTCGTCGAAGAGCACGAGACGCTGCGCGCGGTGCTCGACGGCGGCCTCGAACGGCACGCGTCGCTGCGCCGGATGCACGAGGGCGAGCTGCGGATGCTCGCCGTCACGGCCGGGCTGGCCGACCCGCGCGAGCCGGGCGAAGAGATCGTCAAGGTGGGTCACGCGCTCGAGGCGCTGCTGCGCACGAGCCGCGAGGAGCCCGCCCGCCGCAGCCCCGTCATGGGACATCTGCGGCGCCTGCTCGCGCCCAGTGCGTGAACAGGGTTTAGTAAGCACATGACGGAGCGCTGGACCGACGCCGACATAGCCGACCAGACCGGCCGGACCGTCCTGGTCACGGGGGCGAACTCGGGGCTCGGGCTGCGCACCGCCGAAGTGCTCGCGGGCAAGGGGGCCCGCGTGCTCCTCGCCTGCCGCTCCGCCGAACGCGGGGCGAAGGCACTGGACAAGGTCCGCACGGCCGCCGCGGGCGCCGAGCCCGAGCTCATCCCACTGGACCTGAGCGAGCTCGCCTCGGTGCGCGCGGCCGCCGCGTCGGCCCGCGAGCTGACCGGCGACGCACTGGACGTCCTGGTCAACAACGCCGGCGTCATGGCGACCGCCCGCGGCCGCACCGCCGACGGCTTCGAGCTGCAGTTCGGCACCAACTACCTCGGCCACGCGGCACTGACCTGGCTGCTGATGCCCGCCCTGCGCGGCGGGCGGCACGCCCGCGTCGTCACCCTGTCGAGCCTCGCCGCCACCGGCGCGCGCATCCACCTCGACGACCCGAACTTCGAGCACCGCCGCTACAACGCGGCCACCGCGTACGGCCAGTCGAAGCTCGCCGACCAGGTGTTCGCGATCGAGCTGGACCGCCGCCTGCGCGCGGCGGGCTCGGACATCCTGAGCGTCGCCGCGCACCCCGGGTACACCGCGACCGGGCTCGGCAGCGGCATGGCGCGGTCGTACTCGAACCCGGTGGTCCGGTCCTTGATCGCCGGCGGCCATCGCGTCGGCGAGGTCCTGTTCGCCCAGGGCACCCGGATCGGCGCCCTCCCGCAGCTGTACGCGGCCACGGCGGACGGCGTCGAGGGCGGCGCCTATTTCGGCCCGCGCGGCGTCGGCAACCTGCGCGGATACCCGGCCGAGGTGCGGACGCTGACCGCCGCGCGCAGCGAGCCGCTGGGGGTCGCGCTGTGGGACCTGACGGCGAAGCTGACGGGCGTCACCCCCGACCCCGCGTAGCCAGGACGGGCGTACGGTTGACGCCGTGAGTGCTGCGCCTGAAGGCCGGAAGCTGCTGCGTCTGGAAGTCCGCAACAGTGAGACGCCGATCGAGAAGAAGCCGCCGTGGATCAAGACGCGGGTGCGGATGGGGCCGGAGTTCACCGAACTCAAGGGTCTCGTGCGCCGCGAGGGTCTGCACACGGTGTGTGAAGAGGCTGGTTGTCCCAACATTTACGAGTGCTGGGAAGACCGGGAGGCCACGTTCCTGATCGGTGGGGATCAGTGCACGCGTCGGTGTGATTTCTGTCAGATCGACACGGGTAAGCCGGCTGCCTTGGATCGCACGGAGCCGCGGAAGGTCGCGGAGTCGGTGCAGGCGATGGGGTTGCGGTACTCGACGGTGACCGGTGTCGCGCGTGACGACCTGGACGACGGTGGCGCGTGGCTGTACGCGGAGACCGTGCGTCAGATCCACGCTCTGAACCCGGGTACCGGTGTGGAGTTGCTGATTCCGGACTTCAACGCTGATCCGGCGCAGCTGGCGGAGGTGTTCGGGTCGCGGCCGGAGGTGCTGGCGCACAACGTGGAGACGGTGCCGCGGATTTTCAAGCGGATCCGTCCCGGTTTCCGGTACGCGCGGTCCCTGGAAGTCATTACCAAGGCGCGTGAGGCCGGGCTTGTGACGAAGTCGAACCTGATCCTGGGCATGGGGGAGACGCCGGACGAGGTGGCTCCGGCGATGCAGGATCTGGTCGACGCGGGGTGCGAGATTTTGACGATCACGCAGTATCTGCGGCCGTCACCGCGGCATCACCCGGTGGATCGGTGGGTGAAGCCGGAGGAGTTCGTCGAGCATTCGAAGGCTGCCGAGGCGATGGGCTTCGCGGGTGTGATGGCGGGTCCGTTGGTGCGGTCGTCGTACCGCGCGGGACGGCTCTACGCGCAGACCAAGGGCTACCGTGGTGAGGAGCTGCCCGAGAACCTGCAGCACCTCGCCGACCAGGGCCCGGCCGCGCAAGAAGCCGCGTCGCTGCTGGCCCGGTGACGCACGTCACCCCACCATCCTTAAAGGATCGGTAATGTGGGTGGCATGGCCCTGGTTTCGGACCTGCTCGACTGGTTGCAAGGACTCCCGGAACCGGGGCTCGTCGCGGCGACCGGCGGCCTGGTGTTCGCCGAATGCACGATCGGGCTGGGGTTCCTGGCCCCCGGCGAGTCCGGCCTGCTCATCGCCGCGACGACGGCGAACACGGTCGCGCGCTTCGTGGTCCTGTGGCTGGTGGTGACAGTGTGCGCGACGGCCGGCGACGCGCTCGGCTACCTGATCGGCCGCCGTTTCGGCCCACGGCTGCGCGAGACGAAACTGATCCGCAAGTACGGCCTCGACGCGTGGGACAAGGCGACCGCGGTCCTGGAGCGCCGGGGCGCGTGGGCGGTGTTCTTCGCCCGGTTCCTGCCGGTGATCCGGACGCTGACCCCGGCCGCGGCGGGGACGTCCGGACTGCCGTTCCGCAAGTTCCTGCCGGCCGCGGCGGCGGGCGCGTTCTGCTGGTCGCTGGCGCACATCAGCATCGGCGCGGCCCTGGGCGAAGCGGCCAAGCGGATCGAGGGAGTCCTCAACACGGGAGGCCTGATCGCGGTGGGCGTGCTCGCCGCGGTGGGACTGTTCTTCTTGCTGCGCTTGAAGAAGCGGAAAGCGTCGGCCGCCGAACCGGCTCGCGAGCCCGAGCGAGTCCCCTGAACCCGGGCCGGTGCGCCCGGAGTCCACGAGGTCGCGGCCAAGCCGGGCGCCGGCACCCGGCCGTCGCGCACCCGGTGCCGCATGACCTGCGAGATCCGGGCTTACTACATTCGGCGGTATGAGTCTCGCGGATCTCCCCCGGCCGGTCGGGTTCGTCCTCGGCGGGGGCGGCAGCCTCGGCGCCATGCAGGTCGGCATGCTGCGCGCGCTCACCGAGGCCGGCCTCACGCCGGACCTGGTGGCGGGCACGTCGGTCGGCTCGCTCAACGCGGCGGTGCTCGCACTGCCCGGTGACGACGTCTTGATGCGCCTGCACGACATCTGGGCCCACATGACGCGCGCCGAGGCGTTCCCCGGCGGCGTGCTGAGCCGCGTCCGCACGCTGACGCAGAGCAAGACGCACCTGTTCCCCAACAGCGGCCTGACGGCGATCATCGCCGACCACCTCGGCGCCGAGACCCGCTTCGAGGACCTGGCGCTGCCGCTCGGCGTCGTCACGACCCAGGTCGACACCGCCGAGCCGCTGCTGATCCGCTCCGGGCCAATCCTGCCGCCGCTGCTGGCCAGCTGCGCGATCCCGGGGATCTTCCCGCCTGTGGAGTACGAGGGGCGACTGCTCTACGACGGCGGGCTCGTCGCGAACGTGCCGATGCGGCAGGCGCTGACGATGGGCGCGAAGTCGCTGGTGGTGCTGGACTGCGCGTTCCCCGGGAAGATGCCGGAAGCGCCGCGGACGTTCGCCGAGGTGATGATGTTCACCGCGATGATCAGCATGCGGAACCAGGCGGTGCTGGAAGCGCCGGTGGCGGCCGCGCAGGTGCCGGTGGTGTACCTGCCGGGGCCGGCGCCGGCACGTGTGAACCCGCTCGATTTCGGGCACACCGAAGCACTGGCGGAGGAGGCATACTCGGCCGCGCGGGAGTTCCTCGACGGGATCTCGGTGAGCGGGCCGGGACTTTACGGGGCACCGGGCCTCGTCGTCACGTGATTCGCGTCACGCCGATGCACCGATCCGCCGGGAAGAACGTCATCGCTATCGCGTAGTTTTGATGACGAATGCCCGCCGATCCCAATTCCCCAAAAAGAGACAATATGCTCCCCAAGAAGATTTTACTTTCGGTGGCCGGAATCCTCGCCGGAGCACTGCTGCTTTCCGCCTGCTCGTCCGGTGACGACGGCGGCTCACCCGGGGGTGGGGCGCCGGCGTCCGGTTCCGCGTCGGCTTCGGCGACCCCGGTCGCGGTGTCGTTCGAGCCCGCGGGCGGCACGGGGGTGAGCCCGGCGACGCCCGTCGTCGTCAAGGCCGCCAACGGGAAGCTCCTCGACGTCACGGTGACCAACACCGCCAAGGGGACCAAGGTCGGCGGCAAGCTCGCCGCCGACGGGGCCAGCTGGACGTCGACCGAGCCGCTCGGCTACGGAGCGACGTACAAGATCGTCGCGCACGCCCAGGGCGCCGACGGGAAGCCGGTCGAGCAGGACAACCAGATCAGCACGATCGCGCCGAAGAAGCAGGCGAACGCCAACCTGATCCCGGCGCCGTCCGCGGTGGCGAGCACGGGCGTCGGCGTCGGGCAGCCGATCGTGTTCAGCTTCGGGAAGATCGCCGTGAAGAACAAGGCGGCGGTGGAGAAGGCCCTGACGGTGGAGTCGACGCCGAAACAGGACGGCGGCTGGTACTGGATCGACGACTCGAACGTCCACTACCGGCCGAAGGAGTACTGGAAGGCCGGCACGACGCTGAAGGTGACGGCGAAGATCTACGGCGTCGACTTCGGCAACGGTGTCTTCGGTGCGGAGGACCGCACGGAGTCGTACAAGGTGCACGATTCCTGGATCGCGAAGGCGGACGGGAACACCGAGCAGATGCAGATCTTCCACAACGGCGCCATGGTGAAGTCCATGCCGATCTCGATGGGCAAGGACGCGACGCCGACCCACCTGGGCGCGCACATCATTTCGGACAAGCAGGCGAACTACACGATGGACTCGTGCACGTACGGCGTCTGCCCGCCGGACCCGAAGGCGTACCGGTCGAACGAGAAGTTCTCGGAGCGGATCTCCAACGACGGCGAGTTCGTCCACGAGAACCCGAACAGCGTCGGGCAGCAGGGCAGTTCGAACGTGTCGCACGGGTGCATCAACCTGAACGGCGCGAACGCCCAGTGGTTCTTCCAGAACATGGGCCTCGGTGACGTCGTCGAGGTGACGAACTCCGGAGGGCCGCAGCTCCCGGTGTGGGACCTGTACGGCGACTGGTCCAAGTCCTGGGCCGACTGGCAGGCCGGCTCGGCCCTGAAGTAACTCTCGTCTTGCTCCGAAAGGGGGCCAGGAGCTCCGCTCCTGGCCCCCTTCTCCATCTCCCGGACGACCCCCAAACGCACGTGATGCCCCTCCAGTCACGTGCGATGCCCCTCCAAACACACGTGATGCCCCTCCAGTCACGTGTGATGCCCCCTAGTCACACGAGTTCCGCCCTCAATCACGCGAGTACCGGCTTCAATCACGCGAGTCCCGCGCCTGAGCACGCCGGCGGCGGGTACCGCGAGGAGCGGCTGGCGTGATCGCGGGGCTTTAGGCGTGCCTGGAGAGGCATCTCGCGTGACTGGAGGGGCATCACATCGCCGGCCGGGCCGGGGCTCGCGTAATCCGGGCCGGGCCTGATGTGATCCAGGCCGGCATTCGCTTGATCCGGGACGTAACCGCGTGATCAGAGCCGGAACTCGCGTGATTGGAGCCGGAACTCGCGCACCCGGGCAGGTCGGGGGGAGTGGATGCGGGCATGAGAAAAGGCCCCGGGAGAACCAAAGTTCTCAACCGGGGCCTTCCCCAACATAAGTTCGGCGGTGTCCTACTCTCCCACAACCCTTCGGTTGCAGTACCATCGGCGCTGTCAGGCTTAGCTTCCGGGTTCGGAATGGGACCGGGCGTTTCCCTGACGCTAAAACCACCGAAACACTACGAAACAACCACACCCCCCACAAACACGAGGGCCGTGTGGTGTTTCAGAACCGTAGAGTGGATGCGTAACACCTTCGTAGACAAGTCCTCGGCCTATTAGTACCAGTCAACTCGACAACACATCACTGTGCTTCCATTTCTGGCCTATCAACCCAATGGTCTCTTGGGAGCCTTAACCCACAAAGGGTGGGATACCTCATCTTGGAACAGGCTTCCCGCTTAGATGCCTTCAGCGGTTATCCCTTCCGAACGTGGCCAACCAGCCATGCCCCTGGCGGAACAACTGGCACACCAGAGGTTCGTCCGTCCCGGTCCTCTCGTACTAGGGACAGCCTTCCTCAAGTATCCTACGCGCGCGGCGGATAGGGACCGAACTGTCTCACGACGTTCTAAACCCAGCTCGCGTGCCGCTTTAATGGGCGAACAGCCCAACCCTTGGGACCTACTCCGGCCCCAGGATGCGACGAGCCGACATCGAGGTGCCAAACCATGCCGTCGATATGGACTCTTGGGCAAGATCAGCCTGTTATCCCCGGGGTACCTTTTATCCGTTGAGCGACACCCCTTCCACCAGGAGGTGCCGGATCACTAGTCCCGACTTTCGTCCCTGCTCGACATGTCTGTCTCACAGTCAAGCTCCCTTGTGCACTTGCACTCAACACCTGATTGCCAACCAGGCTGAGGGAACCTTTGGGCGCCTCCGTTACTCTTTAGGAGGCAACCGCCCCAGTTAAACTACCCATCAGGCACTGTCCCTGAACCAGATCATGGCCCGAGGTTCAGATTCCCAATTCGACCAGAGTGGTATTTCAACAACGACTCCACAGTAACTAGCGTCACCGCTTCACAGTCTCCCACCTATCCTACACAAGCCGAACCGAAAACCAATACCAAACTATAGTAAAGGTCCCGGGGTCTTTCCGTCCTGCCGCGCGTAACGAGCATCTTTACTCGTAGTGCAATTTCGCCGGGCCTGTGGTTGAGACAGCCGGAAAGTCGTTACGCCATTCGTGCAGGTCGGAACTTACCCGACAAGGAATTTCGCTACCTTAGGATGGTTATAGTTACCACCGCCGTTTACTGGCGCTTAAATTCTCAGCTTCGCCCCAAAAGGCTAACCGGTCCTCTTAACGTTCCAGCACCGGGCAGGCGTCAGTCCATATACATCGTCTTGCGACTTCGCATGGACCTGTGTTTTTAGTAAACAGTCGCTTTCCGCTGGTCTCTGCGGCCACCCACCCCTAGTCCGCAAGGGACTTCAAGGTGTTTGGCCCCCCTTCTCCCGAAGTTACGGGGGCATTTTGCCGAGTTCCTTAACCACAGTTCACCCGATCGCCTTGGTATTCTCTACCTGACCACCTGTGTTGGTTTGGGGTACGGGCCGTGCATGCACTCACTAGAGGCTTTTCTCGGCAGCATAGGATCACTCTACTTCGCCTCAAACGGCTACGCATCACGTCTCAGCCTCATGGAACACGGATTTGCCTATGTTCCGGCCTACACGCTTACACCAGTACTACCACTCACTGGCGGAGCTACCTTCCTGCGTCACCCCATCGCTTGACTACTACGAAATCAGGTCCCACGCTCCACAATGCCAACTAGGCCCGAAGGCTTCGCCGGCACGCTTCGGGTGGTTAGTATCAAACGCCTCGTCATGGGCGCACATGCTCGGGTACGGGAATATCAACCCGTTGTCCATCGACTACGCCTGTCGGCCTCGCCTTAGGTCCCGACTTACCCTGGGCGGATTAGCCTGGCCCAGGAACCCTTGGTCATCCGGCGGCAGAGTTTCTCACTCTGCATTCGCTACTCATGCCTGCATTCTCACTCCCACACCCTCCACGACTGGCTTCCGCCGCCGCTTCCCTGGATGCAGGACGCTCCCCTACCCATCCACACCACTAGACAAGAGACTCAAGGCCTCAAGCCGATGTATTGCATGAATGACACAGCTTCGGCGGTGTGCTTAAGCCCCGCTACATTGTCGGCGCAGGACCACTTGACCAGTGAGCTATTACGCACTCTTTCAAGGGTGGCTGCTTCTAAGCCAACCTCCTGGTTGTCTGGGCAATCCCACATCCTTTCCCACTGAGCACACACTTAGGGGCCTTAGCTGGTGTTCTGGGCTGTTTCCCTCTCGACGACGAAGCTTATCCCCCGCCGTCTCACTGCCACACTCTCACACCACGGTATTCGGAGTTTGGTTGATTTCGGTAACCCGGTAAGGCCCCTAGACCATCCAGTAGCTCTACCCCCGTGGTGAAACATGTGACGCTGCACCTAAATGCATTTCGGGGAGAACCAGCTATCACGGAGTTTGATTGGCCTTTCACCCCTACCCACAGCTCATCCCCTCAGTTTTCAACCTAAGTGGGTTCGGGCCTCCACGACGTCTTACCGTCGCTTCACCCTGGCCATGGGTAGATCACTCCGCTTCGGGTCTAGACCACGCGACTCAATCGCCCTATTCAGACTCGCTTTCGCTACGGCTACCCCACACGGGTTAACCTCGCCACGCAGCACTAACTCGCAGGCTCATTCTTCAAAAGGCACGCCATCACCCAAAGGCTCTGACGGCTTGTAGGCACACGGTTTCAGGTACTCTTTCACTCCCCTCCCGGGGTACTTTTCATCTTTCCCTCACGGTACTCGTCCGCTATCGGTCTTCAGGAAGTATTTAGGCTTACCGGGTGGTCCCGGCAGATTCACAGCAAATTCCACGAGCTCGCTGCTACTCGGGAACACCAAACAAACAATCAACGACATGTTTTCGCGTACGGGGCTCTCACCCACTCCGGCCCGCCATCCCAAGCGGTTCCACTAACATACGTGACCATTCCGAGGACTGTCAGATCCTCGACGCTGGGTCCCACAACACCGCACATACAACGCCTGACAGCTTGACATATACACGGTTTAGCCTCTTCCGCTTTCGCTCGCCACTACTCACGGAATCACGGTTGTTTTCTCTTCCTACGGGTACTGAGATGTTTCACTTCCCCGCGTTCCCTCCACACACCCTATATATTCAGGTGCGGGTAACACCACATCACTGGTGCTGGGTTTCCCCATTCGGAAATCCTCGGATCACAGCTCGGTTGACAGCTCCCCGAGGCTTATCGCAGCCTCCTACGTCCTTCATCGGCTCCTGAAGCCAAGACATCCACCATGTGCCCTTAACAACTTGACCACAAAGATGCTCGCATCCACTCTACAGTTCTCAAACACCACACCAGAAACAAACAACGTTCCAGGGCTATGCTCTAGCCCTGAGGCGTGTTGCCTCAGGACCCAACAGTGTGCTTCATGAACAACTTGCCCTCCAGGCGCCGGCCCTTCGTTCCACGACCGCAAGCGGTCAGTACTAGACGAGGCATTGCCAACCAGAACAAGCCATAACCAGTAGTTCCACAATTCCTTGAGCAACCGGAACAAGCACACATTCGGCACTTGAGTTCCAGCCACCCCACCACGGTAGTTCCGGGAATCCCGGCCGAGTGGATGTGTTGTGCTCCTTAGAAAGGAGGTGATCCAGCCGCACCTTCCGGTACGGCTACCTTGTTACGACTTCGTCCCAATCGCCAGTCCCACCTTCGACCACTCCCTCCCTTGCGGGTTGGGCCATGGGCTTCGGGTGTTACCGACTTTCATGACGTGACGGGCGGTGTGTACAAGGCCCGGGAACGTATTCACCGCAGCGTTGCTGATCTGCGATTACTAGCGACTCCGACTTCACGCAGTCGAGTTGCAGACTGCGATCCGAACTGAGACCGGCTTTAAGGGATTCGCTCCACCTCGCGGTATCGCAGCCCTCTGTACCAGCCATTGTAGCATGTGTGAAGCCCTGGACATAAGGGGCATGATGACTTGACGTCATCCCCACCTTCCTCCGAGTTGACCCCGGCAGTCTCCCACGAGTCCCCGCCATAACGCGCTGGCAACGTAGGATAAGGGTTGCGCTCGTTGCGGGACTTAACCCAACATCTCACGACACGAGCTGACGACAGCCATGCACCACCTGTACACCAACCACAAGGGAAGCCCCATCTCTGGGGATGTCTGGCGCATGTCAAGCCCAGGTAAGGTTCTTCGCGTTGCATCGAATTAATCCACATGCTCCGCCGCTTGTGCGGGCCCCCGTCAATTCCTTTGAGTTTTAGCCTTGCGGCCGTACTCCCCAGGCGGGGCGCTTAATGCGTTAGCTACGGCACGGACAACGTGGAATGTCGCCCACACCTAGCGCCCAACGTTTACAGCGTGGACTACCAGGGTATCTAATCCTGTTCGCTCCCCACGCTTTCGCTCCTCAGCGTCAGTATCGGCCCAGAGACCCGCCTTCGCCACCGGTGTTCCTCCTGATATCTGCGCATTTCACCGCTACACCAGGAATTCCAGTCTCCCCTACCGAACTCAAGTCTGCCCGTATCGACCGCACGCTCCACGTTAAGCGTGGAGATTTCACGGCCGACGCGACAAACCGCCTACGAGCTCTTTACGCCCAATAAATCCGGACAACGCTTGCACCCTACGTATTACCGCGGCTGCTGGCACGTAGTTAGCCGGTGCTTCTTATCCAGGTACCGTCACTTGCGCTTCGTCCCTGGCGAAAGAGGTTTACAACCCGAAGGCCGTCATCCCTCACGCGGCGTCGCTGCATCAGGCTTGCGCCCATTGTGCAATATTCCCCACTGCTGCCTCCCGTAGGAGTCTGGGCCGTGTCTCAGTCCCAGTGTGGCCGGTCACCCTCTCAGGCCGGCTACCCGTCGTCGCCTTGGTAGGCCATTACCCCACCAACAAGCTGATAGGCCGCGGGTTCATCCTGCACCGCCGGAACTTTCAACAACACTTCATGCGAAGCGTTGTGATATCCGGTATTAGACCTCGTTTCCAAGGCTTATCCCAGAGTGCAGGGCAGATTACCCACGTGTTACTCACCCGTTCGCCACTCATCCCCACCCGAAAGTGGTTCAGCGTTCGACTTGCATGTGTTAAGCACGCCGCCAGCGTTCGTCCTGAGCCAGGATCAAACTCTCCAACAATGAATAGTTTGATCGAGACTATTTCTCAATCTAGATTTTCTCAAAGGAACCTCATACGAGGTTTCATATAAGCTCTACTGGCTTAGTTCACTAGCACACTGTTGAGTTCTCAAGCAACACACCCCGAGTCGCACCGCCGTCAAGCGGCCTTACCCGAAGCGAGTATTCCTAGCAGTTTTTGGTGGGACACCCACTCAATCGCTTCGAGCGAGAGCTTGGTTCGTGTCCCGGCGGCCACCCGGTTTCCCTGGCGACCTGGAGAACTTTACATGCCCCGAAAGGGCCCGAAACAGGGGGGTCCTTTAACAAGATCAGCGCAGGTCAGACCCCATGACGGAGCCCGTCCGAGGCCCAGTGTGCACCCGCGGGCGCCGGAGCGCCAGGGGAAGAGCCGGGAAAGAACATTGCTCCGAGTACATTGCACCGTATTGCACCGCGACAAAGCTCCGCCTAGCGTCGGCCGCATGACCCTCGCGTACGACGACCTCGGCCCGGAGAACGGCCGTCCGGTCCTCCTCGTCCACGGCCACCCCTTCGACCGCTCGATGTGGCGGCCCCAGGCCGAGCACCTCGTGGCCCGGGGCCACCGCGTCGTCACCCCCGACCTCCGCGGCTACGGCACCTCCGAGAGCACCGGCACCAAGACCGGCCTCGACGTCTTCGCGAACGACCTCGTCGAGCTGGCCGACCACCTGGGAATGCACCGCTTCGTCCTCGGCGGTCTCTCCATGGGCGGCCAGATCGCCATGCAGCTGGTCCAGGACCACCCGGGCCGCGTGGAAGCCCTCGTCCTGGCCGACACCTTCCCCGGCCTCGACACCCCGCCGGCGAAGCAGGCCCGCATCGACACCGCCGCGAGGATCACCGAGGAGGGCATGCACGGCTACGCCGACGAGCTCCTCCCCAAGATGATCTCGAAGCAGACCCGCGCGACCAGGCCGGACGTCGAAGCGCACGTCCGCAAGATGATGCGCAACGCCCCTCGAGAAGGAGCCGCGGCCGCGCTCAGAGGACGTGCCGAACGCCCCGACTACACCGAGGGGCTGACGAAGATCGCCGTCCCCACCCTGGTGGTCGTCGGCAGCGAGGACGAGTTCACCCCGGTCGCCGACGCCGAGCTCATCCACCGGAAGATCGCCGGTTCGGCCCTGGTGGTCGTCGCGGGCGCGGGCCACTTGCCTAACCTGGAGCGCGAGACCGAGTTCAACGAGGCGCTGAGCACCTTCCTGACCAGAATAAGGTTCACCTCATGACCCAGCAGCAGACCGTGTTCGTGACCGGCGCCAGCGCCGGCTTCGGTGACGCCATCGCGCGCCGGTTCGTCGCCGAGGGCGCCCGCGTGATCGCCGTCGCGCGCAGTGCGGACAAGCTCGAGAAGCTGGCCGCCGAGCTCGGCGACGCCGTCCTCCCGGTGACCCTCGACGTCAGCGACCCCGACGCGGTGAAGAGCGCCGTCGAAAACCTGCCGCAGGACTGGCAGCAGGTGGACGTCCTGGTCAACAACGCCGGCCTGGCGAAGGGCCTCGAGCCCGCGCACAAGGCGGACCTGGCGGACTGGGACGAGATGATCGCGACCAACGTCCGCGGCCTCGCGCACGTGACGCGCGCGCTGCTGCCCGGCATGGTCGAGCGCGGCCGCGGCCACGTCATCAACATCGGCTCGATCGCCGGCACCTACCCCTACCCCGGCGGCAACGTCTACGGCGCGACCAAGGCGTTCGTCCACCAGTTCAGCCTCAACCTGCGCAGCGACCTGCACGGCACCGGCGTCCGCGTGACCAACGTCGAGCCCGGCATGGTCGGCGGCACCGACTTCTCGAAGGTCCGCTTCGACGGCGACCAGGACAAGGCGGACAAGGTCTACCAGGGCACGACGCCGCTGACCGCCGACGACGTCGCCGAGTCCGTCTTCTGGGCCGCGAACCAGCCGAAGCACGTGAACATCAACGTCATCGAGCTGATGCCGGTGGTCCAGAGCTTCTCGGCGCTGCAGATCTACCGCGAGAGCTGAAACAGGTCGTAGAGCGCCTGCTGCGCCGGGTCCCGCTCGGTCGGCAGGCGCTTCGTCCGCGGCCGGCCGCCGGTGGAGGGGTAGCGCAGCACCAGCTCGCCGATGCCGGCCAGCTGGTCGAGCAGCTCCCGCACGGACAGGTTCATCCCGGCCCGGTCGGCCTCGCGCCGCATCAGGTGCGTGACGGTCGCGGCGAGCACCGAGACCAGCCCGTGCGCGGCGATCCGCTGCCGCGTCCACTCCCAGCGCGGGGTCGGCCCGGGGACGGCGGGGCCGGTGAGCCAGCGGAACGTCGACTCCAGGTGGGTCCGCGCCCGGTAGGCCGTGACGACGTCCCCGATCGGCCAGTCCCGGTCGGTGACCAGCACCTGCTTGCCGAAGAACTCTTCGTCCAGCCGGGCCAAAGCCGAAGAATCGATCCGCCGTTCCAGCCGGATCTCCCCCGGCCGGTTCCCGCTCAGCACGGCGGTCAGCACGCGCTCGATGCGCCGGCCGCGCGTCACCCGGCCGAGCTCGGCGTGAACCTGGGCGCGGTCGCCGCGGTGGGTGCCCGCCGCGAGCGCCCCGGCCAGGCCGTCCAGCTCGCGGGTCGCGGTGGCCAGCTCGTCGGCGAACGCGCGGGACTGCGCCGCGTGCAGCGTCGCCGAGTGCGTCAGGATCACCCGCCGCCGGACGCCGTCGACGACCGCGTGCGTGTCCAGGGCGGTGAGGCCGGCGAACCGCTCGGGGTCGACGCGCTTGCGCGCGGACGCGGGCTGGGTCAGCAGCTCGGGGTGGTCGGTCAGCGGCAGCGAGCCGACGAACCCGCTGCGGGAGCCCAAGTCGAGCTGGGCCGCCTGGCCGGAGTGGAAGACGAGCGTCGCGGGGCCCAGCTCCGCGGTCAGCGAAGCGAACGTCGGCGCCGTGCCGTCGTCGCGGCGGTACACCCTCGACGCCAGCGGGATCGCGCCGTCGCGGGTCACCCGCAGGCCCGCCCCGGCGAGCACGCCCCGGCACGCCGAGGGCAGCGTGCAGTCGGCCGGGGCGAACGCGGCGAACTGGGGGACGTCGACGGCGAGCGCCGCGTGGTCGTCGAGCGTGGCCAGCACGGCGGAGGCGACCGTGTCCTCGATGCGCGTGATGCGTTCCGGGGTGAGACGTTCCAGCGCCCGCCACGATCCCTCCACTGTGGACACCCGGGGCCGCACCACGTCCGCGGCCACTCCCGAAGCCCACCACTCGGAGAGCGGAGTGCCGGGGGCGGTCGCCCGGTGCAGCACGGCGATCGCCAGCGTCAGGCCCAGCGACGGCTTCGCGCGCTGGGGACCCGCGACGTCGTCGACGCGGCGGACGAAGTCGAGGCGCGAAAGGGTCGCCCACACCGCGGCGACGTCGCCGTACGTCCGGTACGACGCCGACGCGGGTTCGCCGCCCGGGACGGCGCGGGCGATCTCCTCGGCCGTCCCGAGGTAACGCTGGGTCACCACCCGCGGCTTGCCGTCGACCCGGCCGGACTCCGCCAGGTAGTAGTACGTCCGTCCGCCGATCTTCTTGCCGACCACCGATGCCACCCTTTAGGTAATACACCCCGAGCCGGTGATCGACAACCAGTGGAGCGCGCTGACCTGCGACGACGATCACGTGCACCGATCGGGTGAGCCGGGTGCGCAACACACACTGGCTGGTCCCGCGAGGACGGTCCTAGCGTGGGTGGAATGGGACCCGAACCCGACGCCACCACCCCGACCGCCTCCGCGATGCGCCGCGCGCTCGCCCGGGCGCGTGACGGGAAGACACTGGACGTAGCCGAAGCGAGCGTCCTGCTGCACGCCCGCGGGGACAACCTCACCCAGCTTTCCGAGTACGCGTCGCGCATCCGCGACGCGGGCCTGGCCGAGGCCGGCCGCGCCGGCATCATCACCTACAGCCGCAAGGTGTTCATCCCCCTGACCCGGCTGTGCCGCGACCGCTGCGGCTACTGCACGTTCGTCACGGTGCCGGGCCGGCTGGAATCGCCGTTCCTGTCCCCGGACGAGGTCCTCGACATCGCCCGCAAGGGTGCCGAGATGGGCTGCAAGGAAGCCCTCTTCACCCTCGGCGACCGGCCGGAGGACCGCTGGAAGGCCGCCCGCGACTGGCTGGACGCGCACGGCTACGACGACACGCTCTCCTACGTCCGCGCGATGGCGATCCGGGTGCTGGAGGAGACCGGCCTGCTGCCGCACCTCAACCCCGGGGTCCTGTCCTGGCAGGACTTCCAGCGGCTCAAGCCGGTCGCGCCGTCGATGGGCATGATGCTGGAGACGACCGCGACCCGGCTGTGGAGCGAGAAGGGCGGCCCGCACTACGGGTCCCCCGACAAGGATCCGGCCGTGCGGCTGCGCGTCCTCGAAGACGCCGGGCGCAGCAGCGTCCCGTTCACCACCGGCGTGCTGATCGGCATCGGCGAGACGCACGAGGAGCGCGCGGACGCGCTGTTCGAGATCCGCAAGGTCGCCAAGACCTACGGCGGCATCCAGGAAGTCATCGTGCAGAACTTCCGGGCCAAGCCGGACACGAAGATGCGCGCGACCCCGGACGCCGATCTCGAGGAGCTGGCCGCGAACATCGCCGTGGCGCGGCTCGTGCTCGGCCCGAAGATGCGCATCCAGGCGCCGCCGAACCTGATCGGCAACCAGTACGACCTGATGATCCGGGCCGGCATCGACGACTGGGGCGGTGTCTCGCCGCTGACCCCGGACCACGTCAACCCGGAACGCGCGTGGCCGCAGATCGACGAGCTGGCGCGCCGCACCGAGAAGGCCGGCTTCGAGCTCAAGGAACGGCTCACGATCTACCCCGAGTACGTCAACGCCGGCGAGCCGTGGCTGGACCCGCGGATCACCCGGCACGTCGCCGCGCTCGTCGACCCGGCGACCGGGATGGCCCGCGAGGGCGCGCTGCCGGTCGGCATCCCGTGGCAGGAGCCGGACGGCGGCTGGCAGGAGTCCGGGCGCACCGACCTGCACACCGAGATCGACACCACCGGTCGGACGGAAGACCGCCGCAGCGACTTCGACTCGGTCTACGGGGACTGGAAGGAGATCGGCGACCGGATCAAGACCGGGCCGCAGAAGTTCGACTCCACCGTCCTGGAAGCGTTGCGCAGTGCGGAAAAGGACCCCGCCGGGCTGTCCGACGACGCCGCGCTCGCGCTGCTGTCCGCCGAGGGCAAGGAACTGGACGCGTTCACGAAGCTCGCCGACGACCTGCGGCGCGAGACGGTCGGCGACGACGTCACCTTCGTCGTCACGCGGAACATCAACTTCACCAACGTCTGCTACACGGGTTGCCGCTTCTGCGCCTTCGCGCAGCGTCGCACCGACGCCGACGCGTACACGCTCTCGCTGGAGCAGGTCGGCGACCGCGTCGACGAGGCGTGGGCCGCGGGCGCGACCGAGATCTGCATGCAGGGCGGCATCCACCCGGACCTGCCGGGCACCGCGTACTTCGACCTCGCGGCCGAGGTCAAGCGCCGGCAGCCGGAGATCCACCTGCACTCCTACAGCCCGATGGAGGTCGTGAACGGCGCGTCCCGCACCAACCTGTCGCTGAAGGACTGGCTCATCAAGGCCAAGGAAGCCGGTGTCGACTCGCTGCCGGGCACGGCCGCGGAGATCCTCGACGACGACGTCCGCTGGGTGCTCACCAAGGGCAAGCTGCCGACGTCGGAGTGGATCAAGGTCGTCACCACCGCGCACGAGATCGGGCTGCCGACGACGTCCACGATGATGTACGGCCACGTCGACACCCCGGCCCACTGGGTCGCGCACCTGAAGCTGCTCGCGCGGCTGCAGCGCGAAGGCCTGGAGAAGCACGGGCGGCGCGGGTTCAGCGAGTTCGTGCTGCTGCCGTTCATCCACCAGAGCTCGCCGATCTACCTCGCCGGCCTGGCCCGCCCGGGCGCGACGCAGAACGAGAACCGGGCGGTGCACGCGCTGGCCCGGCTGCTGCTGCACGGCATGATCGACAACATCCAGAGCTCCTGGGTGAAGCTCGGCACCGAAGGCAGCCGCGCGGTGCTGCAGGGCGGCGTCAACGACATCGGCGGCACGCTGATGGAGGAGACGATCAGCCGGATGGCCGGCGCGTCCAACGGGTCGTACAAGACGATCAGCGACATGCGCGCGATGGTCGAGCCGCTGGGCCGCCCGCTGGTGCAGCGCACGACCGGCTACGGCAGGCCGACCGCCGAGCGCATCGCCGCGGCGGAGGCTTCGGACGGCGTCGCGACGGCGGTGCGCAAGCCGCTCCTGCCGCTGCTGACGCCGTAAGACGGTAGCGGGCGCCCGGCTCCGGGGCGCCCGCTACTCTTCCGGCGCATGGGGGTTTTCCGCTTCGCACCACTTCTCTTCGTCGCGCTTCTCGCGGGTTGCGGCACTACGCCGCCTCCACCGCCCGTGCCGGTGCCCACGACGACACCGAGCCCGACCTACGCGCCACCGCCGTCGACCGGACTGTCGCTTTCGGTCGGCCAGGTCGAAGCCGGGCTCGGGCACCGCGCGAGCGTCCTGACGCTGACCAACCGGGACAGTGGGCCGCGCAAGGTCACCGGCTACCCGGACCTGAAGCTGCTCGACGCCACCGGCGCGGTCGTCGAGGTGAAGGTCGAGCACGGGACGTCCTACTTCGCGCGCGATCTCGGCCCGCAAGACGTCACGCTGAAGCCCGGCGAGAAGGTCGTGGCCGTGCTGGCGTGGTCGGCCACGGTGACCACCGGCGACAAGCACACCGGCGCGGCGATCTCGGTCGTCCCGGTTCCCGGCGAACCCGCGCAGAAACAGCCGCTGGACACCGATCTGGGCACCACGGACTCCGTCACCGTCAGCTCGTGGGCCACCGGAATCGGCACCTGATGACCTTGTGTCACCGCTCACAAACCCACGGTTGACCACCGGGGACATGTGCTAACTCTTTCCCTCACGACCAGGGCAAGCACCGAAGCTTCACCCGCCGGAAGGGACTTCGATGAGCACCTCCGTGGCCGCGCCGGAAATGGTCGACACCGACCGCTACCCCCTCACCGACCCGGGAAGCGCTGCCTGGCGGGAGACGGTCGAGCGCACCCGCTCGGACCTCGCCGACGTCGGCTGCAGCGTGCTCGCCGACTTCATCCGGCCCGAGCTGCGCGACGTCCTCCGGAACGAATGCGCCGCGCTCGAACCGCACGCGTACACGAAGATCGAAAAGGTCAACGCGTACAACACCGCGATCGACGAGCCGCTGCCCGAAGACCACCCGGGCCGGACGATCATGGAGCGCGGCAACGCCTTCGTCGCGCGCGACCGCATCCCGGCGTCGTCGCTCATCAGCAGGCTCTACACCAGCCCGGTGTTCCAGCGGTTCGTCGCCGACTGCTTCGGGCTGCCGGAGCTGCACGAGCTCGCCGACCCGCTGTCCGGGCTGACGCTGAACGTGATCGCGCCCGGCCGCGCGCACCCGTGGCACTTCGACACGAACTCCTACACCGTCAGCATGCTGACGCAGGCCGCGGACGACGGCGGCACCTTCGAGTACTGCCCGAACATCCGCTCCGCCGAGGCCGAGAACTTCGCCGACGTCCGGGCCGTGCTGTCCGGCGAAAAAACCCGTTCGGTCCAGCGGCTGGGCCTCCGTCCGGGCGATCTTCAGCTGTTCCAAGGGCGCTTCGCCTTGCACCGGGTCAGTACGGTGAGAGGCGAGGTCGCGCGTCATTCCGCGATCTTCGCCTACAGCGAGCGCCCGGGGGTCGTCGGCAGCGCGGAGCGGACCAGGCAGTTGTTCGGCCGGGTCCTGCCGGTCCACCTCGCCGGGCGCACCGACCGGGGCGACGAGCTGCTCGACTAGATCAGGAGCCTGGCCTGTGCCTTTCGACTCGACCGGCAAGATCTCGTTCGACCACATCTACACCGCACCCGACCCCCGCCCGTTCTTCGGGACGTTGCGGCGCGTGGACTACCACATTCCGCAGCTGGCGAAGCCGTACTTCGCGAAGCTGATCGGCGAACACCCGGCCGAGTCCCCGACCGTGCTCGACGTCGGGTGCTCGTACGGCGTCAACGCCGCGCTCCGGCGCTGCGACGCCACGATGGACGAGCTCTACGCGCACTACACCGCCCCGGACGTGCTGGCGCTGAGTCACGCGGAGCTGATCGAGGCCGCCCGGGCCCGCGTCACCGGCCCGGGCGGCGTGAAGTTCTTCGGCCTCGACGCGTCGGAGCCGGCGCTCGAGTACGCGCTTTCCGCCGGGTTCCTCGACGAGGCGATCCACGCGGACTTCGAACGCGACGACCCGGACGGCACCCAGCGGAAACTGCTCGACGACGTCGACCTGGTGATCTCGACCGGCTGCGTCGGCTACGTCACCGAGAAGACGATCACCCGGATCGCGCGCGGCTCGCGGCCGTGGATGGCGCACTTCGTGCTGCGGATGTTCTCCTACGACCCGGTCGCCGACAGCCTGGCCGGGCTCGGGTACGAGACCGCGCAGGTGCCGGGCGTGTTCCGGCAGCGGCGGTTCGCCTCCGCCGAAGAGCGGACACAGATCCTCGACACCCTCGACGCCGCCGGGGTCGACCCGACCGGTGTGGAGTCCGACGGCTGGCTGTACGCGCAGCTGTATGTTTCCCGTCCTGAAGGCGCGGCCGCCGAGCTCGCGGCCACGCTCGCCACTCCCGAGCAAGAAGGATGACCGTGAGCAGTCCGGAATGGTCCACCCGCACCTTCGGCAACGAGGACCGGCTCCCCCGCGTCCCCGTCCCCACGCTGGAGGACAGCGGCCGCCGCTTCCTCGAGTGGTGCGCGCCGCTGCTGACGCCGGACGAGCTGGCCGAGACCGAAGCGACCGTCGCGCAGTTCCTGGCGCCGGACAGTCCCGCGCACGGGCTGCAGGCCGCGCTCGAGGAGTACGACCGGTCGCCGGGGGTGCACAGCTGGCTCGACACGTTCTGGCCGTACCGCTACCTCGGCCGCCGCGACCGGATCGCGCTCAACGCCAACTTCTTCTTCCTGTTCCAGGATTCCCCGCTGGGTCAGGTGGAGCGCGCGGCCGAGCTGACCGCGTCCGCCGTGGACTACAAGCTGAAGCTCGACGACGAACTGGTGCCGCCGGTGCTGCTGCGCGGCGAGCCGCAGTCGATGGTGCAGCACCAGTACCTGTTCTCGGCGACACGCATCCCGGGCGAGCTGCTGGACACCGCGCGCACGCGGTTCCCGTCGCCCGAGCGGCACATCGTCGTGTTCCACCGCGACACGCCCTTCCGGATGGACGTCATCGCCGCGGACGGCCGGCCCCATTCGCCGGAGCAGATCGCGGACGGCCTGCGCGCGATCCTCAAGGACGGCCACGTCGCCGACGTCCCGGCCGGGCACTTCACCACCAAGGCCCGTGCGGAGTGGGCGGTCAGCCGCAAGGCACTGCTCGAAGCCGGCAACGCCGAAGCGCTCGAGACCATCGAGACGGCACTGTTCTGCCTGTGCCTGGACGACTTCACGCCGTCGAACGCCCAGGAAGCGAGCGACCGCCTGCTGTACGGCGACAACCGCTGGTACGACAAGGCCGTGTCGCTGATCGTGTTCGAGGACGGCACCGCGGGGATCAACGTCGAGCACTGCGAACTCGACGGCACCACGATCCTCGGCTTCACCGACGCGCTGCTGAGCGGATCGCGGGAGCCGCGCGAAGCGGCCGAGGGCGTTCCCGGCTACGAAGTCGTCGAGTTCACGCTGACCGACGCCCTGCGCGAAGACGCTCGTGCGGCCGGAGCGGCCTTCAGGGCGTACGCGGACGCGACGGCGACGCAGACGGTGTCGTTCGGCTTCGGCGCCAACCGCGCGAAGGAGCTCAAGATGTCGCCGGACGCCTTCGCGCAGATGGCGTACCAGCTGGCGCACCGCCGTGCGAAGGGCCTGACCGGAGCGACGTACGAGTCGATCGCGACGCGGCAGTTCCGGAACGGCCGCACCGAGGCCATGCGCGTCGTCACGCCCGAGGTCGTGCGCTTCGCCGACGTCCTGACCGACGAGAACGCTTCGGCCGACGAGAAACGCGAAGCGTTCCGCACGGCGGCCGTGAAGCACGTCTCGCGGGCGAAGGAGTGCCAGGCCGGGGACGCGCCGGAGCAGCACCTGTGGGAGCTGCAGCTGATCGGGAAGCGTCGCGGCGACACTTCGGTGCCGGCGCTCTACAGCTCACCGGGCTGGCTGAAGATGCGTGACGACTACCTGAGCACCAGCTCGGCGCCGTCGGTCAACATCCAGTACTTCGGGTTCGGCTCGACGAGCCCGCAGTGCATCGGCATCGCGTACGTGCTGCTGCCGGACCGCTGGAACATCTACCTCAGCACGCCGAAGCACGTCTCGGCCGAGATGTACCGCTTCGCCGACGAGCTCACGAAGGCCGTCAGCGAGCTGCAGGAACTGCTGGCAGGCGCTTGAGCAACCAGGTCAGCCGGGCCGCGCGCGCGGCCCGGCTGACCTGCGCCTGCGGGGCCAGCGAGTCGAAGCCGTGGAAGCCGCCGGGCCAGACGTGCAGCTCGGCTTCGCCGCCCGCCCGCCAGATCCGGCTCGCGTAGGCGACGACCTCGTCGCGGAACGTCTCCGCCGTGCCGACGTCGAGGAACGCCGGCGGCAACCCCGCGAGATCGGAAGCGCGGGCCGCGGCCGCGTAGGCCGGGACGTCGTCCGTGCCGCGGCGGTCGCCCAGGTAGGCCGTCCAGCCGACGTTGTTCGCCGTGCGGTCCCACAAGCCGCGGCCGTCGAGGTCGACGGCCGAGGGCGTGTCGTTGCGGTCGTCGAGCATCGGGCAGATCAGCAGCTGCCCGGCGAGCGACGGCCCGCCGCGGTCGCGGGCGAGCAGCGCCGTGGCCGCCGCGAGCCCGCCGCCCGCGCTGATGCCGCCGACCACGACCGCGCCGGCGCAGTGCTCGACCGTCCACAAGAGACCGGCGTAGCAGTCCTCGACCGGCACCGGGTACGGGTGCTCGGGCGCCAGCCGGTAGCCCGGCGAGACGATCGTCAGGCCGAGCCCGCCCGCCCAGTCCAGCAGGTTCGGCACGTCCTGGCCGAGGTGGCTGCCGACGATCGTGCCGCCGCCGTGGACGTAGTACAGGACACCCGCGCTCGACGCCGGTGTCAGCACCAGCAGCGGGACGTCCCCCGCGTACTCCTCGGTCACCTTGTGTTCCGGGTACGCGGCGGCCAGCTCTTCGACGGTCCGGTGCTCGGCGGCGTTCAGCTCACGGCGGCCGGGGATGTCGGCGAGCGTCGCCAGCGGCGGGCGGAGGGCACGCAGGGTTTCGACGACCGGCGCCAGCTCCGGGTCGAACGGCGGTGGCGTCACTGCGTGGGGTCCGAGACGACGAGGACCAGCGAGCCCTCGAACGTCGGCTGCTCGCGCAGGCGCCCGTAGCGGCGTTCCCAGGTGCCGTCGTCGAGGTCGTGCTGCAGCTCGGCGGCGAAGCGGTGGTGCACGCGGTCGTCGACGAAGCTCCACGCCGAGCACGACAGCCGCGCGCCCGGGTCGAGCAGGCGTTCCGGGCGCGCGTAGTAGGCCTCGTTGAAGCCGTCCGTGCAGTCGATCGGGATGGGCACCGGGACGATCGAGGTGTGGCCGCCGAGCCCGTCGGCGATGTCGTCGACCGAGGGGTAGCGCCGCGCTTCGGTCTCGATCACCTCGGGCGCGTAGTCGAGCAGCCAGAACCGCCGCAGCAGGGCCGGGTCGCAGGTCAGGATGGCGATCGGGCCGCGGGTGACCCGGCGCATCTCCTTCAGCCCGGTCCACAGGTCGTTCCACTGGTGGACGCTGAACGTGCTCATCGCGCCCTCGAACGCCCGGTCCGGGAACGGGAGCTTCTCGGCCACGGCGTCGATCGCCGGCGGCAGGCCGGCCGGGCGCTGCGCGCGCATCGACGCGGACGGCTCGACCGCGGTCACCTCGCGGTCGGCGGGCTCGTAGGCACCGGCGCCCGCGCCGACGTTGAGCACGGTCCGCGCGTCCCCCAGTGCGTCGAGGATGTACTGGCCGATGCGCGGATCCGGCTTGCGGTAGTCGGTGTAGACCCCGCCGATCGCGCCGTAGTCCGCGTCCCCGGCGCTGCCGTCCGCACGTCGCTGGCTCATGCCCGAAAACTATCAGCGCTCCCCGACGGCGCCGGCGTTGCTCCACCGGGCGTAAGCGAGCGTCGGGCATCCGGCGCAGTCGTCAATTCCTGTCGCAAACTTGCGTAAGTTCGTCCAAGTATTGCGATTTCCTGTCCGCGATTCGTATGATCCGGATCACAGAGGTCCCCACCTGCTGCGGAAAGGCCAGTGCCGCCCATGTCTCCCAGCTCTGTCTTCAGCGCGCCCAAAATCCGCTACGGCGCATCAGCCGCCGCCGTGGTCGCTGCCGTCGGACTCACGATCGCCGCCGCCCCGGCGGGAAGTTCGGCGCTCGCGGCCGGTCGCGGCGCGAGCGTGCCCTTCGTCGAACAGGAAGCCGAAACCGCCGCGACGAACGGTTCGGTCATCGGCCCGAACCGCGCCGCGGGCACGCTCGCCGGCGAAGCATCCGGCCGCAAAGCCGTGACGCTGTCCGGCCAGGGCCAGTACGTCGAGTTCACCCTCACCGCGCCGGCGAACTCGATCGACTTCCGGTACAGCGTCCCGGACTCCGTGAACGGGACGATCTCGCTCTACGTCGGCGGTGCCCACAACCGCGACATCGCGCTGACGTCGAAGTGGGCCTGGTACTACGGCTCGTACCCGTTCACCAACAACCCGGGTGACGGCCACGCGCACCACTTCTACGACGAGACCCGCGCGCTGCTCGGCACGTCATACCCGGCCGGCACCAAGATCAAGCTGCAGGTCGACGCGGGCGACGTCCCGGCGACGGTGGATCTCGCCGACTTCGAGCAGGTCGGCGCGGCGGCCACGCGGCCGGCGAACTCGGTGTCCGTCACCGACTACGGTGCGACCGCGGGAGACACGAGCGACGACGCTTCGGCGTTCGACTCGGCGGTCGCCGCGGCTCGCAGCCAGGGCAAGGAAGTCTGGATCCCGTCCGGGACCTTCACCCTCGGCCACCACGTCACCGTCGACCAGGTGACGATCCGCGGCGCCGGCCCGTGGTACTCCGTGCTGACCGGCCCGCGCGCCGGGATCTTCGGCAAGGGCGAACCGGCCAGCTGCGGCACCTCGACGTATCCCGGCAACGCCGCGATCCCGGGCACCAGCAGCGCGGTGAAGCTCTACGACTTCGCGATCATCGGCCAGGTCGACGCCCGCGTCGACTGCGACCAGTCGAACGCCATCGGCGGTGCGCTGGGCGGTGGGTCGGTCGTGCAGAACCTGTGGCTGCAGCACACGAAGGTCGGGTTGTGGCTCGACGGGCCGTTCGACGGGCTCACCGTGTCCGGCAACCGGATCCTCGACCAGACCGCCGACGGGCTGAACCTGCACCAGGGCATCAGCAACGTCACGGTGACCAACAACTTCCTGCGCAACACCGGCGACGACGGCCTCGCGATGTGGTCCGAGCACGACGCCGACCACCACAACACGTTCTCCTTCAACACCGTGCTGCTGCCGATCCTCGCGAACAACATCGCGATCTACGGCGGGCACGACAACACCGTGTCCGACAACGTCGTGGCCGACAACCAGGACCAGGGCGGCGGCATCCACATCGCCAACCGGTTCAGCGCGGTCCCGCTCTCGGGCACCACGACCGTCGCGCGCACCACCGCGATCCGCACCGGCGTCCTCGACTCGAACTGGCAGTTCGGCGTCGGCGCGCTGTGGTTCGACGGCCGCGACTCGGCGATCACCGGCCGCGTCGACGTCACCGACCTCGACCTGCAGGACAACAACTACGAGGCCATCCAGTTCATCGACAGCGCCACCACGGACGTCCACTTCACCAACGTCCGGATCACCGGGGCGGGCACCTTCGCGTGGCAGATCCAGGCGAAGCCGACGGGTTCGGTCAAGAACGTCGTCGCGAGCGGCATCGGCCGGGCCGGCGTCTACAACTGCATGGGCCCGGACGCGATGGCCGGCCTGGCCGACCAGGGTGGCAACTCGGGCTGGTCGACGACGTTCTGCGGCTCGTGGCCGACGCCGGTCTACGGCTCCGACAACGGCGGGACCACGACGACGCCCACCACGCCGCCGACCACCACGACCACGACTCAGCCGACCGGGAACCTGGCGCTGCACAAGAGCATCACGGCGTCGGCGTCCCAGGGTGGCTTCCCGCCGGGCAACGCCGTCGACGGGGACGCGAACTCCTACTGGGAGAGCGCGAACAACGCGTTCCCGCAGTCGCTGACCGTCGACTTCGGGGCCACGGTCAGCGTCTCGCGGCTGGTGCTGAAGCTGCCGCCGTCGTCGGCGTGGGGCACCCGCACGCAGACGATCTCGGTCGACGGCGTCAAGGCCGCCGCGGGCTACACGTTCGACCCCGCGACCGGCAACACCGCAACCATCACCTTCCCGGCGACGTCGGCGCGCACGCTGCAGCTGACCTTCACCGGCAACACCGGCTGGCCCGCGGGTCAGCTGTCCGAACTCGAGGCCTACTCCTCCTGACCAGAAAGGTGACGACGATGTCCCGCATTCTCCGCGGCGCGGCTTTGCTTGCCGCTGCTCTCGCCGCGTCCGGTTTGACCGTGCTTTCCGGCAGCACGCCGGCCGCGGCGGCGACCTGCCCGACGACGGCGTCCGGCGGCGCGAGCGTGCCGTTCCGGACGGTCGAGGCCGAGTGCTCGACGACGAACGGCTCGGCCGTCGGCCCCGACTACACGCAGGCCAGCATCGCCTCGGAAGCCTCCGGGCGGCAGGCTGTGCGGATCGGGACCGGCCAGTACGTCGAGTTCACGCTGCCCGCGGCGGCCAACTCGATCAACGTCCACTACAACCTGCCCGACGGCTCGTCGGGCCGGCTTTCGGTGTACGTCAACGGGGCCAAGCTCGGCAGCGGGCTTTCGGTGACGTCCCGCTATTCCTATGTGGACACCGGCTGGATCCCGGGCGCGAAGACGCACCACTTCTTCGACGACGCCCGGCTGCTGTTCGGCCAGAACGCGTCGGCGGGGGCGAAGGTCCGGGTGCAGGCGGACTCCGGTGACGTCGGCCAGGCGACCATCGACCTCGCCGACTTCGAGCAGGTCGGCGGCGCGGGTTCGCAGCCGGCCAACTCGCTTTCGGTGACCGACTACGGTGCCACGGCGAACGACTCGTCGGACGACTCGCAGGCGTTCCGCACCGCGCTCTCGGCAGCGCGCTCGCAGGGTCGCGAGGTCTGGGTGCCGTCCGGCCGGTTCGAGATCGGGTCGGCGCTGCAGATCGACCAGACGACCGTGCGCGGCGCGGGTCAGTGGTACACCGTGCTGCACGGCAACAACATCTTCAACAACGGCAGCGCGTCCGGGAACATCAAGCTGTACGACTTCGCGGTGTTCGGCGACGTGACCGAACGCAACGACGGCAGCCCGGACAACGCGTTCCACGGCGTCCTCGGGAACGGCTCGGTCGTCAGCGGTCTGTGGATCCAGGACACGAAGTGCGGGCTGTGGCTGATGAACGGCGCGTCGTCGAACGTCACCATCGAGAACAACCGCATCCTCGACACCCAGGCCGACGGCGTGAACTTCGACGGCGCCGTCACGAACTCGACGTTGCGCAACAACTACCTGCGCAACAACGGCGACGACGGCCTCGCGCTGTGGTCCAACGGGCAGGCCGACTCGGGCAACTCGCTGGTCAACAACACGATCGTCCAGCCGAACCTGGCCAACGGCATCGCGCTGTACGGCGGGTCGAACAACACCGTGAGCGGCAACCTCGTGCAGGACACGAACGCCCTCGGCGGCGGCTACCTGGTGGCCAACCGGTTCAACTCGGTGCCGCTGAGCGGCACGGTGACGCTGTCGAACAACACGGCGCTGCGGGCCGGGGCGCTCGACCCGAACTGGCAGTTCGGCGTGGGCGCGCTGTGGTTCGACGCGCGTGACCAGGCGATCACCGGCGTCACGATCCGGGTCACCGGGTTCACCGCGATCCAGAGCCCGTACGAGGCGATCCAGTTCATCGACGGCAACGGCGCCGGCAAGCAGATCCAGGGCATCACGATCGACGGTGTCTCGGTGCAGGGCGTCGGCACGTTCGTGGCTCAGTCGCAGACGCAGGGGGCGGTGTCGATCAGCAACCTGACCGCGTCCGGCGTCGGCGTGACCGGGACGTACAACTGCCCGTACCCGACGTCGATCCCGCGCATGACCTTCAGCGGGTCGGGCAACAGCGGCTGGACCGGTACGTGGGGCGACTGCTCGACGTGGCCCGCGCCGAACTCGGGCCCGCCGCAGCCGCCGCAGCCGGGCACGAACCTCGCGAAGGGCAAGCCGGTCAGCGCGTCGGCGTCCGTCGGTGGCTTCCCGCCGTCGAACGCCGTGGACGGGGACGCCAACTCGTACTGGGAGAGCGCGAACAACGCGTTCCCGCAGACGCTGACGGTGGACCTGGGCGCGGCGGCGTCGATCACCAAGGTGACGCTCAAGCTGCCGCCGTCGTCGGCGTGGGGTGCGCGCACCCAGACGGTGACGATCTCCGGCAGCACCGACGGCGGTTCGTACACGACGCTGGCGGGTTCGCGCGGCTACGCGTTCGACCCGGCATCCGGCAACACGGCGTCGGCTTCTTTCACGGCGACGTCCCAGCGTTTCGTGCGGCTGACGTTCACCGGCAACACCGGCTGGCCGGCCGGTCAGGTGTCCGAGTTCGAAGTGGCGGCTTCGTAGCTCGGTCGTCCGGCAAGCCCGGACCGGTCCCTGGGACTGGTCCGGGCTTGTCACGCTTTTGCGCCCAGTTGCTGTAAAGTTTCACTCATGACGCGTCGTCTTGCCGAAGTCGCCCGCCAGGTCGGGGTCAGCGAAGCCACGGTCAGCCGGGTGCTCAACGGCCGGTCCGGGGTGTCCGCCAGCACCCGGGCCGCCGTGCTCACCGCGCTGGACGTGATGGGCTACGAACGCCCCACCCAGCTGCGCGGCGAGCGGGCCCGCCTGGTCGGGCTGGTGTTGCCGGAGCTGCAGAACCCCATCTTCCCCGCGCTGGCCGAGATCATGGGCAACGCCCTCGCCCAGCAGGGGTTCACGCCGGTGCTGTGCACGCGGACCGCGGGCGGGGTGTCCGAGGCGGAGTACGTCGAGCTGCTCCTGCAGCAGCAGGTGTCGGGCGTGGTGTTCGCCGGCGGGCTGTACGCGCAGGCCGACGCGGTCCACTCGCACTACCACCACCTCGTCGAGCGACGGCTCCCGACGGTGCTGATCAACGCGGCGGTCGACCACCTCGGGCTGCCGCAGGTGTCGTGCGATGACGCGGTGGCGGTCGAGCAGGTCGTCGGGCACCTGAGCTCGCTCGGGCACGAGAAGATCGGGCTGGTGCTCGGGCCGACCGACCACGTGCCGTCCCAGCGCAAGCTCGCGGCGTTCCAGTCGTACGCGGCGAAGCTCGGGCTGCCGGTGCTGGACGAGCTGGTGGAACACGGGATGTTCTCGATCGAGGGCGGCCACGCAGCGGCGGCCCGCCTGTACCCCCGCGGCGCGACGGCGGTGCTGTGCGCGAGCGACCTGCTGGCCCTGGGCGCGGTCCGCGCGGCACGTCGCCAGGGACTGTCGGTGCCGGAGGACATCTCGGTGGTCGGCTACGACGACTCGGCCCTGATGAACTGCACCGACCCGCCCCTGACGACCACCCGCCAGCCGATCGAGGCGATGGGCCGGGCGGTGGTGGAGCTGCTGGTCAAGCGCATCAACGGCGGCGAGGTGGCGGCGGAAGAGCTGCTGTTCGCACCGGAACTGGTGGTCCGCGGCTCCACCGCGCGCCGCACCGCCTGACCCCACCCCCGCAGAGCGCGACGGCCACCGGCCGTCGCGCTCTTTCGCGTGCCCGCGGGCGGCGGACTGAGCGGCGGGTTCGAAACCCGTCGCTCAGCCGGACGACACGCACACCGATGCACGACACGCGCCGGCCGTGTCGACTCCCCCATCACGCGAGCCGACCTCCTGATCACGTGTCGACTCCCCATCACGCGAGTCGACCCCCTGATCACGCGTGTCGTCCACCCACGCACGCGTGTCGCCCGCCCAGGTCCGTCGCTTCCGCTCTCCGGCGCCACCCTCCTGCCCTGCCGGGCACCAGCCGGACGCGGCCTGTTCGTAACTTGCAACTTCTCGTCGCCTTATTGCGTCGATCTGCTCTCACACTTTAGAGTGACCGCAATCACGTGACAGCCGTCGCGACCCCGAGAAGAGGCTTGAGATGAGCAGTCCCTGGTCCCGGACCGTGTCCCGCCGCACGTTGTGCCTGATCGCCGCAGGCGGTCTCGCGCTCTCCCTGGCCGCCTGCGGCGACGGGGACAACGCCGCCCAGACCGGCGGCAAGGTGAAGATCACGGTCACCGGCCAGCCGCCGACCAGTCAGCCGTTCGAGCGCAGCGTGTTCGACGCCGACGTCAAGGAGTTCGAGGCTTCCCACCCGAACATCCAGATCGAGCCCCACGAGGGGTTCATGGACCCGAAGACGTTCTCGGCGAAGCTCGCCGGCGGGCAGCTCGAGGACGTCTACTACGTCTACTTCACCGACCCGGCGCAGATCATCGCGCGCCACCAAGCCGCCGACATCACGGAAGCCGCCAAGAGCGTCCCGCACGTCAACGACATCAAGCCGGAACTGCTGGACAACTTCCGCGACGCGAACGGCAAGCTCTACGGCCTGCCGACGATGAACTACACGATGGGCCTGCTTTACAGCCGCCCGCTGTTCCAGAAGGCCGGGCTCGACCCGGACAAGCCGCCGGCGACCTGGGACGAAGTCCGCGCGGACGCCAAGAAGATCGCCGCGCTGGGCAACGGCGTCGTCGGGTACGCCGACTACAGCAAGAACAACCAGGGCGGCTGGCACATGACCGGCTGGATGTACTCGATGGGCGGCGACATCGCCCGCAAGGACGGCGACAAGTGGGCCGCCGACTTCGACAACGAAAAGGGCAAGCAGGCCCTGCAGTACCTGCACGACATGCGCTGGACCGACAACTCGATGGGCGCCAAGCAGCTCCTCGAAGCCACGGACGTCCAGCGCATGATGGGCGCCGGCCAGCTAGGCATGTACATGGCCGCCCCGGACAACGTGCCGGTGCTCGTCAAGCAGTTCAACGGCAAGTACGAGGACTACGGCATCGCCGGCATGCCCGGCGGCCAGGGCACGCTGCTCGGCGGCGAGGGCTACATGATCAACCCGAAGGCCTCCCCGGACAAGGTCAAGGCCGGCCTCGAGTGGATCCAGTGGAAGTACCTCAACCCGGACCGCTTCGAGAAGCACATCCAGCAGTACGTCGACGGCAAGCAGCCGGTCGGCCTGCCCGCCGAGCCGACCCCGGACGTCTGGCAGGGCGCGGTGCGTGACCAGCAGCTGGCCCTGAAGGCCAAGTACGCCAACGTCCCCGCGAAGAACTACCAGTCCTACGTGGACACCACCAGCAAGATCAAGGGCAGCATCGAGCCGCCGAACGCGCAGCAGATCTACGCCGCGCTCGACAGCGTCATGCAGGCGGTCCTCACCGACCAGAACGCGAACATCGACCAGCAGCTGTCGTCCGCGTCCTCGAAGGTCAACAGTGTCCTCGCCCAGGTCAAGTAGCCTGCTCGCCTGGCCCGCGACGTCCTCGTCGCGGGCCAGGCGCCCGGTCGCGTCCCCCGGGGAACGCCGCAAGACGAAGTTCCGCCGCAAACTCAAGGAGAACCTCACCGCGTACGGCCTGCTCTGCGCCGCGCTCGTGGTGTTCGCGCTCTTCTCCTGGTACCCGATCGTGCGCGGCGTGCTGCTGAGCTTCCAGCAGGTCGACTTCGTCAACGCGCCGACGTGGGTCGGGTTCGACAACTTCGAGCGGCTCTTCGCGGACCCGCTGTTCGGCGTCGCCTGGCGCAACACACTGCTGTTCACCGGGCTGGCGCTGGTCTTCGGGTTCGCCGTCCCCTTCCTGACCGCGGTGCTGCTGAACGAGATCCGGCACGCCAAGGCGTTCTTCCGGCTCGCCGTCTACCTGCCGGTGATGCTGCCGCCGGTAGTCACGGCGTTGATGTGGAAGTGGTTCTACGACCCGGGTCCCGGCCTGTTCAACTCCGCACTCGGCGCGGTGGGCCTGCCCGGCGGCCAGTGGCTCGACTCGTCGAGCACCGCGATGCTGTCGCTGGTGTTCGTCTCGACGTGGGCCAACATGGGCAGCACCACGCTGATCTACCTGGCCGCGCTCGGCACGATCCCCGGCGAGCTGTACGAAGCGGCGGAGCTCGACGGCGCCGGGCTGTGGAAGCGGCTGCGGCACGTGACGTTCCCGCAGACGCGGTTCGTGTTGCTGGTACTCCTGCTGCTGCAGATCGTCGCGACGATGCAGGTGTTCACCGAGCCGTACGTGATGACCGGCGGCGGCCCGGACGACTCGACGGTCACCGTGCTCCTGCTGCTCTACCGCTACGCCTTCGTCTACAACGACTTCGGCTCCGCGAGCGCGATGAGCCTGCTGCTGTTCGTGGCGCTCGGCGTGTTCTCGGCGTGGTACGTGCGGCTGACGCGGAAGGCGGACCAGACATGAGAACCCTCGTCTCCCCCGGCGCGCTGCGCAGCCCGCGCGGCAAGGTCGTCTACGGCGTCGTCTTCGCGTGCACGCTCGCGGTGTTCGTGCTGGCGTTCATGTTCCCGCTGTACTGGGTGATCACCGGCGCGATGAAGTCCCCGCAGGAGCTGGCGCAGACGCCGGCGACGCTCGTCCCGCACGAGTGGCACCCGGAGACCTTCGCCGACGCCTGGGACCAGCTGAGCCTGGGCAAGTACTTCCTCAACACGCTCGTCGTCGCCGGCGGCGCGTGGCTGGCGCAGCTGGCCATCGACGTCCCGGCCGCGTTCGCGCTGTCGAAGCTGCGGCCGAAGTTCGGCAACGTCGTGCTCGGCCTCATGCTGGCCACGCTGATGCTGCCGGCCACGGCCCTGCTCGTCCCGACGTACGTGACGGTGACGGACCTGCCGCTGCTGCACCTCAACCTGATCAACTCGCCGACCGCGGTGTGGCTCCCGGCGGCGGCGAACGCGTTCAACATCTACCTGCTGAAGCGGTTCTTCGACCAGATCCCGGACGAGCTGATCGAAGCGGCGCGCATCGACGGCGCCGGGCCGGTGCGCACGCTCTGGCGGATCATCCTGCCGATCTCGCGGCCGATCCTGGCCGTGGTGTCGATCCTCGCGGTGGTCACCGCGTGGAAGGACTTCATCTGGCCGCTGCTGGTGTTCCCGGACACCGAAAAGCAGACGCTCTCGGTGATGCTGCAACGGGTGGCGATCGACATGCCGCTCAACGTGCTCGTCGCCGGGATGGTGCTGGCCAGCCTGCCGATGGTGGCGCTGTTCCTGGCGTTCCAGCGGCAGATCCTCGCCGGGCTGACCGCCGGCAGCATCAAGGGCTGAGCCGGGTTTTCACGACGACTAGGAGGGCACTTTCGTGACCGACAAGACCGGCTGGTGGCGGAGCGCGGCGATCTACCAGGTCTACATCCGCAGCTTCGCGGACGGCAACGGCGACGGCGTGGGCGACCTCGCCGGCGTCCGCGCCCGGCTGGACCACCTGGCCGACCTGGGGATCGACGCGATCTGGTTCACGCCGTGGTACCCGTCGCCGATGGACGACGGCGGCTACGACGTCGCCGACTTCCGCGACATCGAGCCGCTGTTCGGCACGCTCGCCGAGGCGGAGGAGCTGATCGCCGAGGCGCACGCCCGCGGCATCCGGGTGATCATCGACATCGTGCCCAACCACTGCTCCGACGAGCACCGGTGGTTCCAGGCGGCCCTCGCGGCGGGCCCGGGTTCGCCGGAGCGGCAGCGGTTCTGGTTCCGGCCCGGCCGCGGCCCGGACGGCGCCGAGCCGCCGAACAACTGGAAGTCCCGCTTCGGCGGGTCCGCGTGGACGCGCGTGCCGGACGGCGAGTGGTTCCTGCACCTCTACAGCTCGCGCCAGCCGGACTTCAACTGGGAGAACCCGGACATCCGCCAGGAGTTCGAGGACGTCCTGCGGTTCTGGTTCGACCGCGGGGTCGACGGCTTCCGCATCGACGTCGCCGACGGGCTCGTCAAGGACCCGCGGCTGCCCGACGTCGACGAGGGTGACGAGACGCCGTTCTCCGACATGGAGGGCCTGCACGAGATCTACCGGTCGTGGCGCAAGATCGCCGACAGCTACGGCGGCGAGCGCGTGCTGGTCGGCGAGATGTGGCTGCCGGACATGTCCCGCGCGGCGCGCTACCTGCGCCGCGACGAGCTGCACTCGGCGTTCAACTTCGACTTCCTGGTCTGCCCGTGGGACGCGTCGCGCTTCCGGGACGTCATCACCCGGACGTTGCGGGCGCACGACGAGGTCGGCGCGCCGGCCGCGTGGGTGCTGTCGAACCACGACGTCACGCGGCACGTCACGCGCTACGGCCGGCAGGGCGACACCGGGTTCAGCTTCGCGAACCGGCTGCACGAGCTGCCGGTGGACCTGGAGCTGGGCACGCGCCGGGCGCGGGCGGCGGCGCTGCTGACGCTCGCGCTGCCCGGCGGCCTGTACGTCTACCAGGGCGAAGAGCTGGGGCTGTGGGAGGTCCTGGACATCGCGGACGAGCTGCGCCAGGACCCGGTGTGGGCCCGCACGAACGGCGCCGACCCGGGCCGCGACGGCTGCCGCGTCCCGATCCCGTGGTCGGGCGACGAGCCGCCGTTCGGCTTCGGTTCGGGGGACGCCTGGCTGCCGCAGCCGGCGGAATGGAAGGCCTACACGGCGGAAGCGGAGGCGGCGGACCCGGCGTCGATGCTGTCGCTGTACCGCGACGGCCTGCGGATCCGGCGTGAGCTTCCGGCCGAGGCCCTCGAGTGGCTCTCGCTGGACGACGGCCTGCTCGCGTTCCGGCTCGGGCCGGAGTTCACGTTCGCGCTGAACTTCTCGGCGTCCCCGGTGCCCTTGCCGCCGCACTCGGAGATCCTGCTGGCGAGCGGCCCGGTGACCGGTTCCCTGCCCACGGACACCGCGGTCTGGCTCCGGTCCTGAAAGCCGTGAATGGCTCATTGACGGACTTCAAGTCCGTCAATGAGCCATTCACGGACTTGCTACTTCGTCAGCTGCAGGATGTCGATGCCGCGGGCGTTGTCGGCCACGTAGACGTACTTGCCGTGCCAGTACGGCGCCCACGCGCTCGCGTCGCCCGGGCGGTAGTAGGCGATCTGACGCGGGTTCGTCGGGTCGCTGACGTCGAGGAACCGCGTGCCCTGCGCGTAGAACGACTGCACCAGGACCTTGCCGCGGACGTCGAAGTAGTGCGCGGAGCAGTCGTCCGACGCCGGGTCGCTGCCCTCCTGGCCGTTGACGCCCCAGGTGCCGACGCTCTGCAGGCGGAACGGCTGCTCGGGCGTCGAACGCCAGCCTTCGCCGTGGTAGGAGCCCTTCAGCGACGAGATCGTCAGGACGCCGTCACCCGCGCAGCCGTCGACGAAGTTCTCCTCCGTCGCGTAGATCAGGTCCTGGCCGCGCCAGGCGCCGTCACCGATGCGGTGGCCGGCCGGGTGGAAGCTGTTGTGCATGAACCGCGACGGCGCCGCGGTCTCGGCGATGCCGCCGCCGGCGTACGGGATCGGCTCGTGCGCCGTCGCGCGCCGGACCTTGTTCGTCAGCGGGTCGCGGTGCACGCCGTTCGTCCAGTAGCCGCGCACGCCGCCGCGCCCGGACACCCAGGCCACGCCGTCGCCGTCCACCTGGACGTCGTGCACGTAGTCGGTCTTGCCGTCGTTGCGGGCCAGCTCGATCGGCTGCGGGTTCACCTTCGGGTGCCGCGGGTCGCGGACGTCGGTGACCCAGATCGGGCGGCCGCCCCAGTCGGCGGGCTGGTCGTCGGCCTTCGCCGGGCCGCCGGTCCAGAGGTAGCGGCAGCCGTCGACGCAGCTGGTGGTGTGCCCGGCCGGGACCTTCGTGTAGCTCAGGATCGCCGGGGCCTCGGGCTTCGAGACGTCGACGACGTAGATGCCGGACTCGCCGGTGTGCGTGGTGCCGCCGAACGCGCGCGGGTCGCGGGACAGGAACACCAGCTTGCGGTCCGGGTCCACCTCGGTGTCCTCGGTCTCCCACAGGCCCGGCAGGCTGACCTGGCCGACCAGCTTCGGCGCGGCCGGGTTCTTCGTCAGGTCGTACACCTTCAGCCCGAACTCGCCGGACACGACCATGACGTCGCGGCGGCCGTAGTCGAGGAAGTTGACCGAGATGGCGCCGGCGGCGTCCGGCACGCTGCCGACGGCCTTGACGTTCTTGATCGCCCCCGGATCGCCCGGGGTGCGGGCGGCCGGAACGGCGGGCTTGTCGTCTTCGCCGCAGGCGGCGGCCGGAAGCCCGGTCGCGACCAGCGTGGCGCTGACGGTGACGGCGGCGAAGCACGACCGCAACCAGGTGCGCACGCAAACCTCCCAGAACGCTACGAGCGTGACCCAGCGAACGGTACGACGGAGATCAACCGGACACAAGCGCCTTTGGTTGGCGGCTGACTGGTAGGACTGGCCCATGCGCCTGCTCGCCCTGCTCGCCGTCGTGACCCTCGCCGTCACCGGCTGTTCCGATTCCGGCCCGGCTCGCCCCGGTGTCCTGTCCGCGGGCCTCCGGGAGCCCGCGACGCTGCTGCCCGCCGACGTCACCGACCAGGCGGGCCGGCTGGTGACCGGCGCGCTGTGGACCCCGCTCGCCGACTACGACGCGGCGACCGGGCAGCTCACGCCGCGCGCGGCCGAGTCGATCGAGAGCACCGACCGGGTGCACTGGACGGTCAAGCTGCGGCCGGCGACGTTCCACGACGGCACCCCGGTCACCGCTCATTCCTATGTGGACACTTGGCGAGCGGTCGCGGCTTCGAAGTGGGCCGCCGCGCCGGTGTTGACGAAGCTGGTGCGCGCCAAGGAGATCCGGGCGGCGGCGCCGGACACGATCAGCCTTGTCCTGGACCGCCCGTCCGGCCAGGTGCCCGCACTGCTCTCGGCGCCGGGCCTGGTGCCGCTGCCCGCGTCGGTGCTCGCCTCGCGCGACTGGGCGGGCTTCGCGAAGGCGCCGGTCGGCAACGGCCCGTACCGGCTCGACGGCGGGTGGCGGCCCGGCTCGGGCGGCACGCTGAAGCGCGTCGGCGAGGGCGTCGGCAAGGCCGCGGAGATCGAGCTGCGCGTCGGCGACCCGGCCGCCCAGTACGACGCGGTCAAGGCGGGCACGCTCGACCTCGCCACCGAGGTGCCCGGCGAGAAGCACGACGCCCTGCACGACGACTTCGGCGACGACCACCACGCGACCTGGGCGCTGCCGCGGGCCGGCTACCTCGCGTTCCCGGTGGCGAACCCGCGGTTCGCCGACGCGACGGTCCGCCACGGCTTCGCCCTCGGCGTCGACCGCGCGGCCCTCGAAGCCGGTCCGCTGGCCCACCAAGCCGACCCCGCCAAGGCGTTGCTGCCGCCGGCGGACGCCCCCGGCGAGCGGTCGGGCACCTGCCGGCCGTGCAGCTTCGACGCGGCGGCCGGCAAGGCTCTGCTGCAGCAGGCCGCCTTCCCGGGCGGCGCGACCGTCTACTTCGGACCATCGACCGAGGCGTGGACCCGGGCACTGGTGGTCGGCCTGCACAAGTCGCTGGACGTTTCGGTGACCGCCCAGGCGAAACCCTCGTCCGGCACTGTCGACGGGCCGTCCACACTGGACGTTTCGCTGACCACCGCGAGCCCGTACGAGCTGCTGTCGGCACTGGCGGCGGAGTCCGGCTACACCGACGAAGTGTTCCGCCAGAACCTCGAGCTCGCGGACGCGGCGGCCACCCCGGAGGAGGCGGGCGAGCTGTACCGGCTGGCGGAGAACCAGCTGCTGCGCGACCTCCCGGTGGCCCCGCTGTGGTCCGGCCACGGCCACGCGGTCTGGTCGTCGCGCGTCCACGACGTCCTGACGACGCCGTTCACCGGCCCGGTGCTGGCGGGGATCGGGGTCTCGTGACCTGGGACCCGGCGCCGCTGTCCGAGGTCGTCGCACTGTTCTCGGCGGTCCGGGTGCCGTGGTGGATCGCGGGCGGCCACGCGATCGAACTGGCCGTCGGACGGCCGGTCCGCGAGCACGCGGACGTCGACGTCCTGGTCCTGCGGCGTGACCAGCTCGCGGTCCAGGAGGCGCTGCGGCCGTGGGAGTGGTGGGCGGCGGACCCGCCGGGGACGCTGCGGCCGTGGCGGGCCGGTGAGCTGCTCCCCGAAGGCGTCGACGACATCTGGTGCCGCCCGGCCGCGGCCGGGCCGTGGCGGATCCAGGTGATGCTCGACGAGGCGGAGGGCGACGAGTGGGTCTCCCGCCGGAACCCCGCCGTGCGCCGCGCGGTGACCGGCCTCGGCGACGTCTCGGCGGACGGGATCCCTTACCTGGCACCGGAAGTACAGCTGTTCGCCAAGGCCCGCGGTACCCGGCCGAAGGACGAGCGGGACTTCGCCGCCGCGCTGCCGGTGCTGGGCGCCTCCCGACGGCAGTGGCTCGCGGACGCGCTCCGGACGGCGTTCGGCGAGCACCCCTGGCTCGCCCGCCTCTAGACCGCGGCGTGCTCAGCCAGGGTCTCGATGAACGCCGTGGTCAACGGGTCCGGAGCGGCCCGGGTGTAGGCGGCCAGCGGGCGGCGCACCGGCACCGACGGCCGCAGGACCCGGCCGTCGAACCGCGCCGGCAGGACGTTCGCCGGGACCAGCGCGGGGCCGAGACCCGCCGCGGCGAGGATCGGCGCCGCGGCCGTCTGCTCGGTGCGGACCGCCGCGCGGGGGCGGAACCCCGCCGCCGCGCACGCCGCGTCGACCAGCTCGGCCAGGCCGTTGCCCGGCGCGTAGTGCACCCATGCGCAGCCGGCGAGCGTGGCCAGGTCGACCGCACCGGATGCGTCGTCTTCCGAAGCGCCGTCCGCCGGGAGCACGACCACGAACTCCTCGACTCCCAGCTCGCGCACCGGCCCCGGCCAGGAGGACGGGAGCGGGCCGAGCGCGACGTCGGCCTCGCCGGCCGTCATCGCCTCCCGCAGCTCGTCGGCGTGCCGGAACTCGATCAGCCGGACGTCGACGTCCGGCCGGGCGCGCCGCCACACGCGCAGCGCCGGCGGCAGGACGCCGAGGCTCATCGAGTAGACCGTCGCGACCTGCAGTTCCCCCGCCGTCGTGCCGGACGCGAGCCGGGCGGCGCAGCGCGCGCGTTCGGCGTCGGCCAGCGCTGCCCGCGCGTGCGGGAGCATCGCCCGGCCCATCGGGGTGAGCCGCACGGCGCGGGGCAGGCGCTCCAGCACCGGCCCGCCGAGGCTCTGTTCGAGGGCCCGCACCTGGTGCGACAACGCGGGCTGCGTCACGTGCAGCTGTTCGGCCGCGCGGGTGAAGGAGCCGGTGTCGACCACCGTGACCAGGTACTCCAGCTGCCGCAGGCTTGTCATGAGCTCAGCTTATCGCCGAGATGAAAAGCAAGCCTTGGACTTATCGCGCCCGCGTGCGCAGGCTCGATGCCATGGAACGCAAGACAGCCCTGGTCGCCGGGGCCAACGGGATCATCGGCCGGAACCTCGTCGAGCACCTGCGGGCGGACGGCGGCTGGGACGTCGTCGGCCTCTCCCGCCGCGGCGGCGACGGCCTCGCCGTGGACCTCCTCGACCCGGCGGACACCCAGGCCAAGGTCGGGGCGCTGACCGGCGTCACGCACCTCTTCTACACGGCTTACCAGGACCGGCCGACGTGGGCCGAGCTGGTTCCGCCGAACCTGGCGATGCTGACGAACCTCGTCGACGCGGTGGACCCCGCCGCCCTCGAGCACGTCAGCCTGATGCAGGGGTACAAGGTCTACGGCGCGCACCTCGGCCCGTTCAAGACCCCGGCGCGCGAGACCGACGCGGGGCACATGCCGCCCGAGTTCAACGTCGACCAGCAGGCGTTCCTCGAACGCCGGGCGGGTTCGTGGACGTGGTCGGCGATCCGGCCGTCGGTGGTCGGCGGCACGGCGCTGGGGAACCCGATGAACCTGGCGCTGGTGATCGCGGTGTACGCGTCGATCTCGAAGGAGCTCGGCCTGCCGCTGCGGTTCCCGGGCAAGCCCGGCGCGTATGACAGCCTGCTGGAGATGACGGACGCGGGCCTGCTGGCCGACGCGACGGTCTGGGCGACGGGCCAGGAGGGCGCGTTCAACATCGCGAACGGCGACCTGTTCCGGTGGCGCGAGCTGTGGCCGAAGCTGGCGGCGTACTTCGGGCTGGAGGTCGCGCCGCCCCTGCGGATGTCCCTGGCGGACGTGATGGCCGACAAGGGTCCACTGTGGACCTCCATGGCGGCCCGGTACGGCTTGTCGGCCTCGTATGCGGACGTGTCGTCCTCGTGGGCGTTCGGCGACTTCGTGTTCGGCTGGGACTACGACATGTTCGCGGACACGTCGAAGTCGCGGCGGGCGGGCTTCTCCACCTACGTCGAGACGGAACAGATGTTCTACCGGCTGTTCGACGAGTTCCGGAAGGCGCAGGTGATCCCCTAGTGTCGCGCGTCCGAGGTTCGTTGACAGCGGCCCGGCCCTGCGCGCCGAGGTGGCATCGGGTGCATCGGACCCGGATCTGCCGAGAGTCGCGGCGGCAGGTCCGGCGACATGAATGAGTCATTCATGTCGCCGGACGAGGTGAATGGGTCATTCACTGCATCGCGGCCGGGACTGCACGGGTCGGGCAACGCGCGACACTAGCCGCGGCCGATGAAGGGCATGGTCGTCGCGGTGAGGGTGAGGAACTGGACGTTGGCGTCGAGCGGCAGCGCGGCCATGTACCGCACCGCGTCGGCGACGTGCCGGACGTCGAACGTCGGCTCGGCGACGACCCGGCCGTCGGCCTGCGGGATACCGGCGGCCATCCGCTCGGTCATCTCCGTGGCGGCGTTGCCGATGTCGATCTGCCCGCAGGCGACGTTCCACGCGCGGCCGTCGAGCGAGATCGACCGGGTGAGGCCGGTGACCGCGTGCTTGGTCGCGGTGTAGGCGACGCTCTCGGGCCGCGGGACGTGCGCGGAGATGGAGCCGTTGTTGACGATCCGGCCGCCGCGCGGGTCCTGGTCCCGCATCAGCCGCGCGGCCTGCCGGGCGCAGAGGAACATCCCGGTGAGGTTGACGTCGACGGTCCGCTTCCAGTCCTCGACGGACAGGTCGGCCACGGTCCCCGCGGCGCCGATCCCGGCGTTGTTGACGAGCAGGTCGAGCCGCCCCCACTCGGCGCGAACGGCGTCGAAGAGGCCTTCGACGGAGGCCTCGTCCGAGACGTCGGCGGGATGAACGAGAGCGTTCTCGAAGCCGGCGGCGGTTTCGGCGAGGGCGTCTTCGCGCCGCCCGGCGAGGGCGACGAGGTAACCGTCTTCCAGAAGGGCCCGCGCCACGGCCCGCCCGATGCCCGAACCGGCCCCGGTCACCACCGCGGTCTTCGCCATCACGCCTCCTAGACTGCCCGGATGGGACTTCGCGAGAGCTTTCAGGCCGGCCTCGCCCGACAACTCGGCCACCCTAGCGGCCTGCGGGGCCGGCTCGTCGGCGCGATGCTCAACCGCCGCAACCACACCGCGGTGGTGAAGGCGGTGGCGGCCCTGGAGCTGTCGGGCGGCGAAACCGCCTTGGACATCGGCTTCGGCGGCGGGCTGGGGCTCACGCTGCTGCTGCGCGAGGCCGGCACGGTGCACGGCGTGGACATCTCGGCGACGATGCTCGAGCGGGCGCGGGAGACGTTCCGCAAAGAGATCGCGACGGGCAGGCTGGTGGTGAGCGAGGGCTCGATGACGGCGCTCCCCTTGGCCGCCGGCTCGGTCGACGCGATCGTCTCGACGAACACGGTCTACTTCGTGGACGACCTCGGGAAGGCCTTCGCGGAGGTCGCGCGGGTGCTGGCGCCGGGCGGGCGGTTCGTGCTGGGCATCGGCGACCCCGACCTGATGGGTCGGTCGCGGATGCTGACGGAGAACGGCTTCCGCATCCGCCCGATCGCCGAGATCGAAGCGACCCTCGACGCGGCGGGCCTGGCGCTGTCGCGGCACGAACGGTTCGCCCACAGCGGCCTCGGCTTCCACCTGCTGGTCGCCGGAAACGGCGAACCGGGGGCCCGGCCGGAGCCGGACCCCCGATCGTAGGTGCCTCTACCTGGCCTGGACGCCCAGCGCGGCGAGCGCCGGGCCGGCCATGATCACGCCGTTGCCGGTCACCGTGTCGAACCCGGGCGCACCCAGGTCGATCGCCGAGGACACCAGCGCCGACCGGATCTCGGCCGGGGTCGCCGTCGGCTTGCCCGACAGCAGCAGCGCCGCGATCGCCGCCGCGTGCGGGGCCGCCGCCGACGTCCCGTAGAACGGCTGGAACCCGGTCACCGACGTGGCCACGCCGTCGGCCGCCGTGATGTCCGGCTTGTTCCGCGTCGTCCCGCCCGTCGAGGTCACGTTGCCCGGGGTGATCGCCGTGCCGTCGGCGTTGTAGAACAGGTGGCGCTTGCCGTCGGAGGAGAAGCGCTCCCACTTGCTCGCCGCGGTGAACTGGCCGGGGTACGGGCCCGCCGGGTTGGCCGGGTCACCGGTCTCCAGCGGCCGCGTGAACGCGGGACCGGCCGGGGCCGCCGCCACGCTGAACGCGTTCGCCGCCGCCGAGTGGCCGTTCGTGACGCCGTCGGTGCTGAACGCCTTGAGCGAACCCGAGGCGACGAACCGGCCGCGGATCACGTTGAGCGCGATGAACCGGTCCGCGCCGCTGTACTTGACCACGGCGACCTTGTAGCCGGAGCCGGTGGTGGGCACGCTGGCGATCTCGTACGGGTTCTGCGAGCCGGACTGGCCGTTCTCGCTGGAGGCCACGACGCTGCCCGACGAGTTCAGGATGAACAGGTCGTAGTCGTTGGCGGACTTGCCCCACGGGTCGGACCAGAACAACGTCACCGGCTTGCCGAGCGAGCCGGCCGAAAGCGCGTCGAAGTTCTGCGTGGTGGCACTCGGGTCGAAGTCGTGCGGGGTGCCGGTGACGCCGCTGATCTTCGACGAGGAGGCGCGGAAGTCGCCTTCGTAGTAGCCGCTGGTGCCGTCGGTCGCGTTGCCCGAGTTGCCGGCCGAGGAGAAGTACAGGACACCGGCCGCGGTGACGTCGTTGACCGCCTGCGCGACCTGCGTGTCCTGGAACGGCGACTCGTCGAAGTAGGCGACGTCGTCGACGATGATCGTGCAGTGGCCGGTGGTGCGCAGGGCGCGGATGTTCGCGGCGAAGCTCGCCTCGCTGGTGAACGCGGTCGCGAACCCGAGCGCGGCGTCCGGCGCGAGGTCGTGGACGATCTCCAGCATCGCGGTGCCCTCGTCGCCGCTGCCCTTCTGGCCGGACAGGACGTCCACCGCGGGCAGCTCGCCGGCGCCCTGCGACTTCGCCAGCGAGTCGACGCCGTCGGAGAGCACGCAGACCTTGACGCCGGAGCCGCTGACGCCGTAGGTCGTGCGGGCGGTGTCGGCGCCGTGCGCCTTGTCGCCTTCGGAAACCTGGGTCGCGGCGGCCTGCGCCGCCTGCGCGGCCGCGGCCTGGCGGAAGTCCCGGTTGCCCGCCTCGCTCCAGGTCGTCGCCTGCGCGGCCGGCTTGATCTCGGCGACGTCGGCGCGCCCGGCGATCGCGTCCACGGCCGACAGCGGGAGGTCGGCGCGGACGGCGCCGTCCGGCGAGGCGAAGCGGACGGTGCCGCCCGCCGCCTTGACGGCGTTCGCGACGGCCTGGTCGCGGGTGGCCGCGATGTCGACCGAGACGGTGCCCGCGGCGCTGACGCCGACGCCCGAGCGGTAGTCGGGCAGCTTCGCGGCCAGGGACCGGTCGGCCCGCAACCGCTTCTCGACGACCAGTTGGCTCGATTGCTTGCGCTCGGCGGGGGTCAGGCTCTTCTTGATGCCCTGCAGCGCGTTGATGCCCGCCTCGGTGCGCGCGGCCGCCGCGTCCACGGTGGACGGCTGCGCCGCCGAGACCCCCGTCGTCAGCAGCAATGCACCGACCGTCAGCGGAACCGCGTGCGCGGCGACCCGGCTGAATCTCACCATCGATTTCTCCCTGCGGTACTCGGTCACCTGACCGAATGACACCCGACCGGGTGTAATGGGGAGAATCTAAGGAGTGACCGGGCGGGGATCCAGCGACCAAAGTCGGGAACGTCCGTCCGTCCACATGCTGGAACGATCAGGGCCGGAAGGGGAACCGCGAGTTCCCTCGAGTCAGGGCCACGGCAGCACCCGCAACCGCGGCCACTGGGTCAGCCACCGGGCGGCTTTGGTTTCGTAGACCTCGCGCGGGGCGAGCACGGGGTTCGGCCGGACGACCATGGCGAAGAGGTCGTCGAGCCCGCGGGGTGCGTGGAAGTGCCAGGTCCCGTCCCGCTCGAGGCGGACACCGATGCACGAACAGACCGACGGGAAGGCGTCGATCGCCGACTCCGTGGTCGGGTAGGGACGGCAGGGCAGGCCGAACTTGGCTTCGTACCAGAGGTGCACGCGGGCTTCGTTGCGCACTTCCACCTCGGCGGGCAGGTCTTCGCACCGGGCCGCCACGGTCCGGATCACGCGGTCTTCCGCGTCCCAGCCGAGGTCGGCCGCGTCGTGGTAGACGAGGTCGTAGTCCTGGATCCCGCGTGCGGCTCCCCGTTCGCTCAGGACGTTCCACACGGTCTGCACCACGCAGCCCGCCGCGAAGTACCAGTGCGGCAGGTCGAACTCCCGGGCGCGGTGCAGCAGCTCGACGAGGATCTCGTTGTGCGACAGGATGTCCTGAAGTCGTTCGAAGTCCGCCATGGGGTCACCGTAAGCTGCCCCGCATGGGCCGGCCCGAAATCCTCCGCGCGACACCGGCGCAAGCCGGCGCCCTGACCGCCTTGATGCACGCTTCGGCCGCATACCAGGGCGACTACGCGTCCATCCTCGACGGCTACGCGGTCACGCCCGCCTACATCGCGGGCAACCCGACCTTCGCCGCCATGGCCGGCGACGAGCTGCTCGGCTTCTACTCGCTGCTCGAAGATCCCCCGGAACTCGACATCCTGTTCGTGGCGGACGCCGCGCAGGGGCTCGGCCTCGGCGCGCGCCTGATCGCGCACATGCTCCGGGAAGCCCGGGCGCGGGGGATGCGCGACGTCCGCGTCGTCTCGCATCCGCCCGCGCTGCCGTTCTACCTCCGCATGGGCGCGCGGCGCACCGGCACGATCCCGGCGGCCCCGCCGAAGGTCCGGTGGGACCGGCCGGAGCTGCGCTTCGACGTCCCTACAGGTTGATCATGTGCCCGGCGAGGCCGTGGACGGCTTCCTTCACCGCTTCGCCCAGCGTCGGGTGGGCGTGGACGTTCCGCGCGACCTCGTGCACCGTCAGATCCCACTGCTGCGCCAGCGTCAGCTCGGGCAGCAGCTCCGTGACGTCCGGCCCGATCAGGTGCCCGCCGATGAGCTCTCCGTGCGTGCGATCGCTGATCAGCTTCACGAACCCGCCGGCGTCCCCGAGACCCTGGGCCTTCCCGTTGGCCGTGAACGGGAACTTCGCCACCTGGACGTCGAAGCCCTTCTCGCGCGCCTGCTCCTCCGTCCAGCCGAAGCTGGCGATCTGGGGCTGGCAGTACGTCGCGCGCGGGATCATCGGGAAGTCGAGCTCCATCGTCTCCGCGCCCGCGATCGTCTCCGCCGCGACCACGCCCATCGATTCGGACGCGTGCGCCAGCATCAGTTTCGCCGTCACGTCCCCGATCGCGAAGAGGTGCGGGACGTTCGTGCGGCCGCGGCCGTCGATCGCGATCGCGCCCCGGTCGGTCAGCGCGACGCCGGTCTTCTCCAGCCCGTAGCCCTCGACCCGCGGCTGGAACCCGATCGCCTGCAGGACCTTGTCCGCCTCGAGGACCTGCTTCCCGTCCTTCTCCGAAGACACCGTCACGTGCACCGAAGAATCCGACTCGTCGATCGACTCGACCCGCGTGGACGTCAGCACCTTGATGCCGAGCTTGCGGTAGCGGCGTGCCAGCTCCGCCGACACCTCGGCGTCCTCCAGGGGCACCATCCGGTCGAGGAACTCGACGATCGTGACGTCGACGCCGTAGTTGTGCAGCACGTAGGCGAACTCGACGCCGATCGCGCCCGCACCGGCGATGATGATGCTCGAGGGCAGCTCGCTCGAGAGGATCTGCTCTTCGTACGTCACCACGCGCGAGCTGCGCGACGTGCCCGGCAGCAACCGCGTCGTCGCGCCCGTCGCGATGATGCAGTGGTCGAAGGTCACCTGCGAGCCGTTGACCTCGAGGGTGTGGTCGTCGACGAACGTGCCGTGCCCGTCGAACTCGGTGATCTTGTTCTTCTTCATGAGGAAGTGCACGCCTTTGACGCGCCCGTCGGCGACCTTCCGGCTCCGCTCGTAGGCGGCCGTGTAGTCGACGCGGATCGGGCTGTCGGACGAGATCCCGAACGCCTTCGCCTCCTGCGTCACGACGTGCGCCAGCTCGGCGTTGCGCAGCAGTGCCTTCGACGGGATGCACCCGACGTTCAGGCAGACGCCGCCCCAGTACTTCTCCTCGACCACCGCGGCGCTCAGCCCCAGCTGGGACGCGCGGATCGCCGCGACGTAGCCGCCCACTCCGGCCCCCAGCACGACGACATCAAAGTGTTGTGCACTCATGCGCCCGAAAGTACCCCTTCCGGCCCGGCCGGGCGGGGTGACGCCGACCTCACGCGGCGAACGGGCGCCGCTCGCCGCGGATCGACTCCAGCAGCGCCGTCACCGCCGCCATGATCCGCGCCGTCGCCTCCTCCAGCACCTCGCGGGTGAGCGGGCGGCCGCGCAGGTCGGACAGGTCGACCGGCGGTCCCGCCACCAGCTCGACGGTCTTGCGCGGGATGCTGCGGGGGAACCACGCCGTCGACGGCAGCAGATGGTGGGTCCCCCAGTTGGCCACCGGGATCACCGGCGCGCCGGTCTCCAGGGCCGCCCGCACGATGCCGGTCTTGCCGCGCATCGGCCAGCCGCCGGGGTCCTTCGAGAACGTGCCTTCGGGGAAGACCGCGACGCACTCGCCGGCCCGCACGGAGCCGACCAGGTCGCGGTAGGCCTCCGCCGCCGTCGCCGCGCCGCGGTAGACCGGGATGTGCCGCCCCGAGCGCATCACGCGGTTCACCACCGGCAGCTTCCACAGCGAGGCCTTCGCCAGGTACCGCGGCACGCGGCCGGCGGCCAGGCAGAACGCCGTCAAGGTCGTCGGGTCGGCGAACGACAGGTGGTTCGACGCCACCAGGACGCCCCCGGTCTTCGGGATGTGGTGTGAGCCGCGCACCCGGAAGCGGGTCGTCTGGACGAGGAACTGCCACACGACCTCGATCGCGAAGCTGTACCAGGCGCCCCGGCCGGCGCGGGCGAAGCGCCGGCCGTAGGCGATCATCTGGCGTCGGGTGAGCAGCTCACCCTCGATGTCCAGGGCGGTCCAGCGGTCCATGGCTGTCATTCGTAGCCGAAGACCGGGCGGATCGGCCCTCGCGGACGCCGAACGCGGCGCAGATCACACGCGCTCGAGCACCACCACGGGGATCTCGCGGTCGGTCTTCTTCGCGTACTCGTTGTAGTCCGGCCAGACGGCGGCGAGCTTCTCCCACAGCTTCGCGCGCTCCTCGCCCTCGGCCGTACGGGCGCGGGCGGTGAACTTGTCGGCCTTGACCTGCACGCCGACCTCGGGGGTCTCGACGAGGTTGAAGTACCAGCCGGGGTGGTTCGGCGCGCCACCCTTGGAGGCCACGATCACCGGGTTGCCGTCGACCTCCTGGTAGATCAGGGCGAACTTGCGCTCCTGGCCGGTCTTGCGGCCCTTCGTGGTCAGCACCAGTGTCGGGACGCCTTCCTTCCACTCGTGGCCGACCTCGCCGTCGGTCTCCTCGTAGCGGCGGACGTGCTCGTCACCGAACAGCATGCGTGGTTCCTTTCGCGGTTCATCGGCAGTGGCGTACTCACCACTTGAAGGTTCTCCTTGTTTTCAACACACCCGCCACCGCCGATCTTCCCCGCACGTTTCACTCGAACGGGTCAGGTCCCCCGGCCAGCGGCTTCTCCCGGCCCACCCTCCTCCCAGTAGATTGCACCGACCGAGCACGCGGAGACACTCGAAACCGATCTTGGAGGAGCCAGCCATGAAGGCCCGGCCGCACGTGACACTGGAAGACGTGGCACGCAGCGCGAACGTCTCGCTCGCGACGGCGTCGCGGGTGCTCAACGGCACCGCGTCCGTCCGCGCCGACCTGCGGGAGCGGGTTTCCGCCGCCGCGGCCGAGCTGGCCTACGCCCCGAACGCGCACGCGCAGGCGCTCGCCGGCGGCACGCACCGCACGGTCGGCGTGATCTGCCACGACGTCGGCGACCCGTACTTCGCCGCGATCGCCGGCGGGGTGATGCGGGTGGCCACCGACAACGGGCTGCTCGTCATGCTGGCCGGCACCTTCCGCGACCCGGACCGCGAGGTCGCCTACGTCTCGACGCTGCGCGCGCAGCGAGCCGCCGCCATCCTGCTGATCGGCTCGGCGTTCGAGGACCGCGCGTGGGAACGCGCGATGGCGGCCGAGCTGGAGCCGTACCGCCGCGGCGGCGGGCAGGTCGCGGCGGTCAGCCGGCACCGCGGGCTCAAGATCGACACCGTCCAGCCGGACAACAAGGGCGGCGCCGCGGCGCTGGCCGAGGCGCTGGTCGGGCTCGGCCACAAGCGGTTCGCCGTGCTCGCCGGGCCGCGGAAGCTGAGCACGGTCGTCGACCGGCTGGCGGGGTTCACCGACGCGCTCGCCGGACACGGCATCACCCTGCGCGAAGACGACGTCGTCGAGGCCGCCTTCACCCGCGACGGCGGCTACGAAGCGACGAAGCGGCTGCTCGCCGGCCGCAAGCGCAAGCTGCCGACCTGCGTCTTCGCCGTCACCGACGTGATGGCGATCGGCGCGCTGACGGCGTTGCGCGAGGAAGGCCTGTCCGTGCCCGGCGACATCTCGGTCGCCGGCTTCGACGACATCCCGGTGGTCCGCGACCTGGTCCCGGCGCTGACCACGGTCCGGCTGCCGCTGGAGGAGCTGGGCGAGCGGGCGATGGACCTGGCGATCAAGGGGGCCGGGGGCACCCGGCCGCGGACCGTCCGGCTTTCCGGCGAGGTCGTCCTGCGAGAAAGCACCGCGCGCCCCAAGCGCTGACGGCCGCGACGACGTGAATGACTCATTCCTGTCGTCGGACGACAGGAATGAGTCATTCACGTCGTTCGTACCCCACCCGGCCGGGCCTTGTCGTGCCTGGGCGCAGGCCTTACCGTGAATCGAGAAAGCGCTTTCTGACTCTCTGGAGGTTTCCCGATGCTCCTGCTCCCGGTCCCCGGCGGCGGGCTCGTGAAGTGGGCACCATCCGGCCCACCGCCGCCCGCGCCACCGGGTGAACCCCCGTCGTCGCGGATCGCCTACGCCGCCGCGCACGTCGTCGCCGACGCGCTGGCCGACGAGCCCGGCGCCGTGGACTGGGACACGACGCTGGCCTTCCGCGAGCACCTCTGGTCGTGCGGGCTCGGCGTCGCGGAGGCCATGGACACCGCACAGCGCGGCATGGGCCTCGACTGGGCCACGACGAAGGAACTGGTCACCCGCACCGGGGTGATCGCCGCGGGACGCCGGTGGTGCGCCGGCGTCGGCACCGACCAGCTGCCGGCGGGACCGGCCACTCCGGCGTCCATTGTGGACGCCTGGCGGGAGCAGCTGGACCTGGTCGGCGGCGCGGGCGCGGTCCCGGTCGTCATGGCGAGCCGGGCACTGGCCGCGGCGGCGCGAGGTCCCGGCGACTACCACGCGGCCTACGGGAAGCTGCTGTCCGAGGCGAGCGGACCGGTCCTGCTGCACTGGCTGGGCGAGCAGTTCGACCCGGCGCTGGCCGGGTACTGGGGGCACGACGACGTCCGCGCCGCGGCCCGCGAGCTGGCGGCCCTGTGCGCCGAGCACGCGGGCACCGTCGCCGGGGTGAAGGTCTCGGTCCTGGACGCCGAGGTGGAGACGGAGTTCCGGCGCGCGCTGCCCGCAGGCGTCGCCTGCTACACCGGCGACGACTTCCACTACCCGCAGCTCATCGCCGGCGACGACCGGGGCCACAGCGAGGCCCTGCTCGGCATCTTCGACCCGATCGCGCCGGTCGCCGCGGCGGGGCTGCGTCGGCTGGACGACGGCGACCGCGCGGGGTTCCACGCCCTGCTCGACCCGACCGTGCCACTGGCGCGCGAGATCTTCCGCGCCCCGACCCGGCACTACAAGACCGGCGTTGTCTTCCTCGCCTACTTGAACGGCCATCAAGAGCACTTCCGGATGCTCGCCGGGAACGAGTCCGCGCGCACGATCACCCACCTCGCCACGCTGCTGCGGCTGGCCGACGCGGCCGGCGCGCTCGCCGACCCCGAGCTGGCCGTCGCCCGGATGCGGCCGCTGCTGCAGGCCGCGGGGGTGGCGTGATGGACCCGCGGTTCAGCCTCAACCAGATCACCACCAAGGCCTGGTCGCTGCCCGAAGCGGTGGCCGGGTGCGCCGCGGCCGGCGTCGGCTGGATCGGGCTGTGGCGGGACAAGGTCGCGGAAACCGGCGTCGGCGAGGCCGCGCGCCTGCTCAAGGAGCACGGCGTCCGGGTTTCGTCGTTGTGCCGCGGTGGGTTCTTCACCGGCGTGACGCCCGAAGGGTCCCCTGTGGACGGTGTGGCGCAGACGCGGGAGGCCATCGACGAGGCCGCGACGCTGGGTGCCGACGTCCTCGTGCTGGTCGTCGGCGGGATCGCGGGCAACGACCTCGCCGCGTCCCGGCAGCGGGTCGCGGACGCCGTGGGCGAGCTCGCGCCGTACGCCGGCGAGCGCGGCGTACGGCTCGGCCTGGAACCGCTGCACCCGATGCAGTGCGCGGAGCGGTCCGTTTTGTCCACTGTGGACCAGGCGGTGAAGATCGCCCAGGAGCACCCCGCCGAGCAGGTCGGGGTGATCGTCGACGAGTTCCACGTCTGGTGGGACCCGCGGATCGAGGAGTCGATCGCCGCGGCCGCCGGCCGGATCGCCGGCTTCCACGTGTGCGACGTCCTCGTGCCCCTGCCCGACCCGCTGCTGGGCCGCGCGCTGCCGGGCGACGGCCCGATCGACCACCGCCACCTGCGCGCCCGCGTCGAGGCCGCGGGCTACACCGGCCCGATCGAGGTCGAGGTGTTCAACGCCGGGCTGTGGGCCCGGCCGGGGGCGGAGGTGCTCGCCGAGACCGTCGCGGCGTTCGAGCGGTACGTGGCCTGAGCCGTCCGTCCCCCCGTACGCTGGGGCCATCAGGCGGACGGGGGGGTCGCTCGATGATGGCGGAAGACGACGGAGCGGTCCGGAGCGTGCTGCGCGCGTTCGACCTGCTCGCTCTCTTCACCGAGCATCACCGGACGTGGGCGGTCAAGGACCTCACCGCCGCCAGCGGCCTCGCGAAGACCACGGTTCTGCGGCTGGTCGCCACCTGCGAACAGCGCGGCCTGCTCTGGACGCGCCCGGACGGGCGGGTCACCGTCGGGCCGGGGATGCTGCGCTGGGCCCAGCTGGCCAACACCGCGTGGCAGCTGCCCGAGCCGGTCCGCCAGGTCCTGCGCGAGCTGGCGCAGGAATACGGCGAAACGGTCAATTTGTACGTCCGCAGCACCGAAGTGCTCGTCTGCGTGGCCCAGCAGGAGGGCTCGCGGGCCATCCGGCACGTCGGCCGCGTCGGGGACGAGCTGCCGCTCGGGTGCGGGGCCGCCGGGCAGGTGCTCGCCGGCGCGGCCGAGGGCACCGCGGTCAGCCACGGCGAGCCGGAGCCGGGCGCGTCCAGCGTCGCCGCCGCGGTGCTCGACGGCGACGGGCGGCTGCTGGCGGCGCTGGCGGTCACCGGCCCCACCACGCGCTTCACGGCCGAGGCCGTGGCGAGGTTCGGCGCGGGAGTGACGGAAGCCTCACGGCGCATTTCGCGCATCGGTTTCGGTGCCCGGCCGGAGTAGAACGTAGGCTCCCGGCATGCCGAACCTGCTGGTGGTGGAAGACGACGCCGCGATCGGCAGCGTGCTCGAATCGACCCTGCGACTGCACGGTTACCAGGTGTGCTGGCGCCGCGACGGCCGCACCGCCCTGCAGGCCGCCGAGGCCGGCGACTTCGACCTCGTGCTGCTCGACCTCGGTCTCCCCGACCTCGACGGCGTCGAGGTCTGCCGCCGCCTGCGGGCCGCGCTGCCCGCCTCGGTGCTGGTCATCCTCACCGCCCGGCAGGAGGAGATGGACGTCGTCGTCGGCCTCGACGCCGGCGCCGACGACTACCTCACCAAGCCGATCCGGCTGGGCGAGCTGCTGGCCCGGGTGCGCGCGCACCTCCGCCGCGGCGCGCCGGCCGCGGCCCGGCCCCCGGTGACCGTCGGCGGGCTGACCGTCGACATCGCCGGCCGCCGCGCCACCCTGGGCGGACGCGAGGTGGTGCTGCGGGCCAAGGAGTTCGACCTGCTGGCGCGGCTGGCCGAGCAGCCCGGAGTCGCCGTCAGCCGCGAGACGCTGATGGCCGAGGTCTGGGACGCGCACTGGTACGGCTCGACGAAGACCCTGGACGTGCACATCGCGGCGGTGCGCCGCAAGCTCACCTCGGCGGCCGGGCCCGGGGCCGAGGTGCCCCGGATCGCCACCCTGCGCGGGCACGGGTACCGGCTGGAGGATCCCACGCGGACCCTCGCCGAAGGTTAGCCGTGCGCCGCCGGATCACCTCGCTGACAGTGCTGGCCGCACTCGTCGCCACCGTGCTGTTCGCGCTGCCGCTGGGCATCGCGGTGTGGCAGTACTACCACGACGACACGAAGAGCGACCTGGAGCGGGCCGCGGACGCCGCCGCGCTCGCCGTGTCGGACGACCTGGCCGCCGGGCGGACGCCGGCCCTGCCCCCGCTCGACGAGCAGGACGACGAAGCCGGGGGCGAAGTCGCCGTCTACGCCCCGGACGGGCGGCTGCTCGCCGGGCGCGGGCCCGCCGCCGGCGGTCCGGTCGAGCGGCAGGCGGCGAAGGCCAAGGTGGACCTCGTCATCGGCCGCGAAGGCGACGAAATGGCCCTGGCGGTGCCGGTGGTCAACGGCTCCCGGGTGACCGGCGTGGTCCGCGCCGCGCTGCCCCTGACCGAGCTGCGGCTGCGGATCGTGCTGACCTGGCTCGGCATGGCCGGGCTCGCGGTCGCGACGACCGGGGTGAGCTGGCTGATGGCCCGGCGGTCCACCAGGCGGCTGGTACGTCCCCTGGAGGAGCTTGCCGCCGCGGCCGAGCGGCTCGGCGACGGCGACTTCACCGCCCGGTCACCCCGCGCGGGCATCGCCGAGATCGACCAGGTCGGCGAGGCGCTCGACACCACCGCGGTCCGGATCGGCGAGACGCTGGACCGCGAGCGCGCGTTCTCGGCGGAGGCGTCGCACCAGCTGCGGACCCCGCTGACCGGGCTGCGCCTGCAGCTCGAAGCCGCGTTGCAGACCCCGGGCGCCGACCCGTACGAGGCGATCCGCGCCGGGATCGCCTCCGCCGACCGGCTGGAACGCACCATCGACGACCTCCTGGCGCTGGGCCGGGAACGCCGGGCGCCCCGCGCGGAGCTCGACCTCGACGCCCTCCTCGACGAACTCCGGCAGTCGGGCGAAGCCCTGCTGGGGCCGCGCGGGCGGGCGCTGCGGATCGTCCGGCAGGACCCGCCGCCCGCGCGCGTGGCGGCCGCGGCCGTGCGGCAGGTGCTCGGCGTGCTGCTCGACAACGCGGTGACGCACGGGCGGGGCACGGTCACCGTGGTGGCCCGCGACGCCGGGGACACGCTCGCCGTCGACGTCGCCGACGAAGGCCCCGACCTCGGCGAGACCGACCCGTTCGCCGCCGCGCCCGGCGGCACCGGAATCGGCCTGCCGCTCGCGCGCAGCCTCGCCGAAGCGGAGGGCGGCAGGCTGCGGCTGAGCAAGCCGGAGCCGCCGACGTTCACGCTGCTGCTCCCCGCCGCCGAGTGACTCGCCGTCCGGAACGATTCGCCGTGATTCGTTCGGCTTGTGCAATGAATCACCTGTGATTCATCTGTACGCGCAACGTTCTCCTGTTTTGCCCGCCGGAGACGGCCGATACCGTCGTCGGCATGAATCTGCGAGCCGCGACGGTGCGGCGGAAACCGGTCGCCGAGCTGGTCGCCGAAAGTGATCATGGCACGCTGAAGCGGTCGCTCGGACTCGGGCAGCTGACCATGCTGAGCATCGGCGCGACGCTGGGCAGCGGGATCTTCGTCGTCCTCGGCGAAGCCGTCCCGGTGGCCGGTCCGGCCGTGGTCGTGTCGTTCGTGCTCGCCGGGGTCACCGCGCTGTTCTCCGCCCTCTCCTACGCCGAACTCGCCGGTATGATCCCGCTGTCCGGTTCGTCCTACTCCTACGCCTACGCCACCCTCGGCGAGCTGGTCGCCTGGGTCTGCGGCTGGTGCCTGGTCCTCGAATACGGCGTCTCGGTGGCGTCGGTCGCCGTCGGGTGGGGGCAGTACCTCAACGAACTGCTCCGGCTGGCCTTCGGGTTCACCATCCCGGACGCGCTGAGCCGGCCGCCCGGCTCCGGCGGGATCGTCAACGTGCCCGCGATCGTCGTGGTGGTTCTCGCGATGCTCCTGCTGCTGTCCGGCGCGAAGGAGAGCGCGCGGGCCAACGCCGTCATGGTCGCGGTCAAGATCGCGACGCTGGTGCTGTTCTGCGCGATCGCCTTCACCGCGGTGCAGGCGCGGAACTTCACGCCGTTCCTGCCGCTCGGCCTGGCCGGGATGAGCGCCGGGGGCGCCAAGCTGTTCTTCTCCTACATCGGGTTCGACGCCGCCTCGACCGCCGGCGAGGAGGCGAAGAACCCGCAGCGCGACCTGCCGCGGGCGATCCTGTTCTCGCTCGGCATCGTCACCGTGCTGTACTGCCTGGTCGCGGTGGCCGCGGTCGGTGCGCTGCCGTGGCAGGAGTTCGACGGCCAGGAGGCCGCGCTGTCGCACGTGCTCTCCGTCGTTTCGGGCAGCCCGTTCTGGGCCGGCCTGCTCGCCGTCGGCGCGATCGTGGCGATCTCCAGCGTCGTGCTGACCGTCCTCTACGGACAGACGCGCATCCTGTTCGCGATGTCCCGCGACGGCCTGGTCCCGTCGTCGCTGTCCAAAGTGGACCCGAAGTCGGGGTCGCCGCGGCTCAACACGCTGGTGGTCTCGGCGTTCGTCGCGGTCCTGGCCGCGTTCATCCCGCTGGGCAAGCTCGCCGACGCCACCAGCATCGGGACCCTGTTCGCGTTCCTGCTGGTCAACATCGCCGTCCTGCTCCTGCGACAGCGCCAGCCCGACCGGCCGCGCTCGTTCCGCGTGCCGCTCTCGCCGGTGACACCGCTGCTGGGCGTGCTGTGCTGCGGTTACATGATGGTCAGCCTCGACGGCGCCACCTGGGTGGTCTTCGGCGGCTGGATGGCACTGGGCCTGCTGATCTACTTCGGCTACGGCATCCGGCGGTCGAGGCTGGCATGAGGGTCGCGATCCACCAGGGCCCGGTCGACGCGCTGCCCGAAGCCGTGGCCGCGTCCGGCGCCGACCTGGTCGTCACGGCGGAGATGAGCACCACCGGCTACCACATCGGCGCGCGCACGCACGAACTCGCGGAACCGGCCGACGGCCCCACCGCGGCCAGGATGTCCGCGCTGGCCGGGGAGACCGGCGTCGCGCTGGCCTACGGCTACCCGGAACTCGACGGCGAGAACGTCTACAACAGTGTCCAGCTCGTCGACGCGACCGGGCGGCGCCTGGCCAACTACCGCAAGACGCACCTGTTCGGCGACCTCGACAAGGCGTGGTTCACCTCGGGCGACGAGCCGGTGGTGCAGGCCGATGTCGCCGGCATCCGCGTCGGACTGCTGATCTGCTACGACGTCGAGTTCCCCGAACTGGTCCGGGCGCACACGCTGGCCGGCACGGAACTGCTGGTCGTGCCGACCGCGCTGATGAGCCCGTACGAGCTGGTCGCCGACACGCTCGTGCCGGCGCGGGCCTACGAAAGCCAGCTGTTCGTTGCCTACGCCAACCGTTGTGACGTCGAACAGGAGCTGACGTACTGCGGACGCTCCTGTGTCGTCGCTCCCACCGGCGAGGTGCTGACCCGGGCCGGGAGCGATCCCGCGCTCATCACCGCCGAAATCACCCGCGCCGCGCTCGCCGCGTCACGCCTGGAGAACACCCACCTGGCCGACCGGCGGCCCGACCTGTACCGAGGAACCACCGCATGACCTCCGCTGTCCCGACCGCGATCCACCACGACGAGCCGGCGGGCCGCCCGATCACGATGTTCGGCCCCGACTTCCCGTTCGCCTACGACGACTACCTCGCCCACCCCGCCGGGCTGGGCTCGGTGCCGGCCCACCGGCACGGCACCGAGGTCGCGGTGATCGGCGGCGGGCTGTCCGGCATCGTCACCGCGTACGAACTGATGAAACTCGGCCTGCGGCCGGTGGTGTACGAGATCGCCGAGATCGGCGGCCGGCTGCGCACCGTGCGGTTTCCCGGCTGCCCGGACGACGTCGTCGCGGAGATGGGCGCCATGCGCTTCCCACCCGCGTCCACCGCGCTGTTCCACTACATCGACAAGGTCGGGCTCGAGACCACGCCGTTCCCCAATCCCCTGGCGCCGGAGACGCCGAGCACCGTCGTCGACCTCAAAGGACAGAGCCACTACGCGCGCACGCCGGCCGACCTGCCCGCGGTGTTCGCCGACGTCGCTGCCGCCTGGGACCGGACCCTGGCCGAACAGGCGTCGTTCGCCGAGATGCAGACGGCGATCCGCGACCGCGACGCGAAGACGGTCAAGCGGCTGTGGAACGAGCTCGTCCCGAAGCTGGACGACCAGACGTTCTACGGGTTCCTCTGCGACTCCCCCGCGTTCGCCTCCTTCCGCCACCGCGAGATCTTCGGCCAGGTCGGCTTCGGCACCGGCGGCTGGGACACCGACTTCCCCAACTCCATCCTGGAAATCCTGCGCGTCGTCTACACCGGCGCCGACGACGAGCACCGCAGCATCGTCGGCGGCAGCCGGCAGCTCCCGCTGCGGCTGTGGGACCACGCACCTGCTGAGCTCACGTTCTGGCCCGCCGGAACGTCGTTGGCATCGCTGCACGAAGGCGGCCCTCGGCCGGGCGTGACGCGGCTGCACCGGACGGCGCCGAACAACATCACGGTGACCGACGCGTCCGGGCACATCCGGACCTACCCGGCGGCCGTGTTCACCGCGCAGAGCTGGATGCTGCTGTCCAAGATCGAATGCGACGAAGCGCTCTTCCCGATCGACCACTGGACGGCGATCGAGCGCACGCACTACATGGAGTCGTCGAAGGTGTTCGTGCCGGTCGACCGGCCGTTCTGGCTCGACCCCGACCCGGCGACCGGCCGCGACACGATGAGCATGACGCTGACCGACCGGATGCCGCGCGGCACCTACCTGCTCGGTTCCGACCCGTCCGCCCCGGCGGTGATCTGCCTGTCCTACACGTGGGCGGACGACTCGCTGAAGTGGCTGCCGCTTTCGGCGACCGAGCGCGTCGAGGTGATGCTGCAGTCGCTGCGCGAGATCTACCCCGGCGTCGACGTCCGGCGGCACATCATCGGCGACCCGGTGACGGTGTCGTGGGAGGCGGAGCCGCACTTCATGGGCGCGTTCAAGGCGAACCTGCCCGGGCACTACCGCTACCAGCACCGGCTGTTCACGCACTTCGTGCAGGACGAGCTGGCGGAGCGTCACCGCGGCCTCTTCCTGGCGGGTGACGACGTCTCGTGGACGGCGGGCTGGGCCGAGGGCGCCGTGCAGACCGCGCTCAACGCCGTTTGGGGCGTGCTGCACCATTTCGACGGCCGGACGCACCCCGCGAACCCGGGCCCCGGCGACAGTTTCGCGGACCTCGCCCCGATCACGCTGCCGGACTGAGCGTGCCCTTCGGTGGCCACGGCATCCGACGCGCTGAGGGGCCTTTGCTCCCACCACATCCGAGGAGGGACCCTTCAGCGCAAGTCGTACCGCCGGGACTGACCGAGCCCGTTCGCGCCATTCACCGAGTCGGGGCTTGCGGGGCGCGGAACGGGCCGGCACCGATCACGCTGCCGGACCGAGCGTGCCCCGATCGTGGCACGGCGTCCGGCAACGTGCGTGCTGAGCTGCCCGGGCCCGGCGGCCGTGGGACGATGGAGCCATGAACACCGAGCCGGCGCCGAGATGGCGAAGATTGGAACCGGACGAACGGAAGGAACAGATCTACGCTTGCGCGGCGCGGCTGTTCGGTGACCGGCCCTACTCCGAAGTGTCCACTTCGGACATCGCCGCCGCGGCCGGCGTCGCACGGGGGTTGATCAACCACTACTTCGGCACGAAACGCGAGCTGTACCTGGAAATCATCCGCCGCGCGCTGACCGTGCCGCGGCTGGCCGTCGAGATCCTGCCGGACGGGCCGCTGGACCTGCGGGCCGACGTCGCCATCGAGTGGTTCCTCGACATGGTCACCAGCCAGGAGCGCATGTGGCTGGCCGCGATCGCGCCGGAGGGCATCGGCCGCGACCTCGAGGTGGAGCGCATCCTCGAAGAGGCCGACCGCGAATCCGCCGACCGCGTGCTCGAAGCCGTCGGGCTGTCCAGTGAAAGCGAGCACGGCCCCGAACTGAACGCGCTCGTGCGCGCGTTCGGCGGGATGGTGAAGTCCGCCGGCCGGGAATGGCTCGTGCGCGGGTCCCTGACCCGCAGCCAGGTGCACCTGCTGCTGTCCAAGTCGCTCGTCACGCTGGTCGGCGAGATCTTCCCGGCGATCCAGGCGGAACCGCCGCACCAGGACGGTCGCGAATAGACCGAAGCCCCCGGCGCCACGAGGGGGAGGAGGGCGCCAGGGGCTCCGGGTCAGCGGACGAACCGCCGACGCACGCTCACGGTACGCCGGTGCGCTGTCAAGTCGCTGTCAGGCCTTCGCCGTCCGGTTCGCGAAGTTCTCCGAGCCGGTGGGCGAGCCCGTCGAGACACCTTCGGACCGCGTAGTCGTACAACTGCGCGTAGTAGCCCGCGGCGAGGTCGGGATCGCCCATCAGGTCGTGCATCGCCGAGCCCAGCTCGGCCATTCCGGGCAGGTCGTCCCGCTCGCGGTAGGCCGCGTACGCCTCGGTGTTGTCGATCCGCAGCGCGAGCGCGCCGTCGCGGTCGTCCTCCATCGCGACGAACTGGCACGCGGTCATCACCAGCAGGTTGTAGGCCAGCACGCTTTCCCGGCCGAAGCCCGCCTTCAGCAGCACGCCGATGCCCGCGTCGATGCTGCGCGTGGCCGCCTGGACGGACGGGCCGAACAGCGCGAGCCGCCGCGCGCAGCCCGGGTAGGCCCGCAGCACGGCGCGCAGGCTGGCCAGCAGCTGGGTGAACCAGTCCTGCCAGGGCAGGTCCCCGCCGGGCAGCTCCAGCAGGCCGACCACCCGGTCGACGACGGCGTTCACCACCGCGTCCCGGTCACCGACGTGGTGGTAGATCACCGCGGGGTAGGCCTCGACCGCGCGGGCGAGCTCCCGCAGCGTCCAGTTGTCGAGGCCGCGTTCGCCGGTCAGGGTCGTCGCCGCGCTGATGATCCGGTCGGCCGTGAGCGCCGGCAGTCCCGCCGCGGCCCGTGACCGGGGGCGCTGTCCGGTACCCGAGGATGAGGTCGGCATGGGGGGTAACGGTAACCGCACGGGTGCGATCGGTGCCAGCTGCGCACGGGTACGGCAGGATCGGGGCATGGCACGCGCACAGGCCAACGGTCTCGAGCTCGAGTACGACACCTTCGGCGATCCGGGCAGTCCGCCGCTGGTCCTGGTGATGGGCCTCGGGGCCCAGATGATCACCTGGGAGGACGGCTTCTGCGAGCTGCTCGCCGGCCGCGGGTTCTTCGTCGTGCGCTACGACAACCGGGACGTCGGGCTCTCCACCTGGCTCGACGACCTGCCCGCGCCGGACCTGGCCGCGCTGGCCGGCGGCGACCTGACGACGGCGCCGTACCGCCTTTCGGACATGGCCGACGACGCCGTCGGGCTGTTCGACGCGCTCGGCATCGGCGAGGCGCACGTCGTCGGCGCGTCGATGGGCGGGATGATCGTGCAGCAGCTGGCCATCGACCACCCGGGCCGGCTGCTGAGCGTCACGTCGATCATGTCGACCACCGGCGACCCGGCGGTCGGGCAGGCCGAGCCGTGGGCCCTGGCCATGCTGGCGCGGCCGCCGGCGTCGACGCGCGAGCAGGCCCTCGCCGACAGCATCGACGGCTACCGGCAGCTCGGCTCGCCCGGCTACCCGGACGACGAGGCGTTCCTGCTGGCCAAGGCGACGCTGCACTACGACCGCGCCCGCCACCCGGTGGGCACGCTGCGCCACGCGGCGGCGGTGCTGGCCTCCGGTGACCGCACGGAGGGGCTGCGTTCGGTGCGGCTGCCGGCGTTGGTCGTGCACGGCGACGCCGACCCGCTGATCGACGTGAGCGGCGGCAAGGCGACGGCGGAGGCGATCCCGGGCGCGGAACTGCTGGTCATCCCGGGCATGGGCCACAACCTGCCGCGCGCGGTCTGGCCCTCGCTGGCGGAGGCGATCGGGCGCGTGACGGGTCAATAACGCGTCAAGATCCCGGGGCCCGGGCGTAGGGAATGTGTCCTGGCTCATGTTCTCCGGCTTTTCGCGGGGTTCGCTGGACGGCATGAGTGGTGGCTTCGGGTTCCCGTTCGGCTGTGTGACCGCGGTGGTCGCGACGCTCTCGGCGGACGTCGCCGGTGCGACGGGTCATCCGTGGTACGCGCTGGTCACGCTGGGTGCGGTCGTGCTGCTGACCGCCTTCTGGAGCTCGGTCCCGGCCGCGATCGGGGTCGCGGTGGTGGCGTGGGCGCTGGACTCGGGGTTCGTGCTCGGCCGGGCCGGCGAACTCACCTTCTCCCCGGCTTCGGCGGTAGCCGCCCTGGTCCTCGCCGTGCTCGTCGCCTTCGGCTTCCTCGCCCGGCTCGTCTCCCGCCCTCCGGCGCTGGCCCGGATCCCGGCCCCTCGCCGTCCGGCCGAGGTCCCGGCCTCGCGCCCGCTCACCCCGGCAAGCTGACCCGGGTCCGGCTCCCGGCCGGCGGGATCGGGAGGCCCGCCGGCCGTGTCGACCTTCCAATCACGCGAGTTCGCTCCCCGATCACGCGAGTTCCGCCTTCAATCACGCGAGTCCCGCGTCTGATCACGCGAGTCGTCCATCCAGGCACGCGAGTTCGCCGTTCCGGCACACCGAACTCGCGTGACCGGACCCGGAACTCGCGTGATTAAGGACGTAACCGGCGTGATTGGGGGCGTAACTCGCGTGATTGGAGGGTCGACTCGCGTGATTGGAGAGTCGACACGTCAGTTGCGTGGGACCGTGGCACGGCGGGCCGCCAGGGCCGCGATGATGCGGGGCAGGCCGGCCGGGTGGAGCGGGTCGATGCCGGTCAGGTCCCGGACGCGGCGCAGGCGGTAGTCGACCGTGTTGGGGTGGACGTGCAGGCGAGCCGCCGTGCGACGGCGGTTCGTGTCCAGCTCCAGGTACGCCGAAAGCGTCTCGACCAGCTCCGGGTGCGCGTCCAGCGGCGCGAGCACCGCCGCAAGGCGGTCGCGGGCCTCGCCCGGGCGGGTCAGCTGGTACTCCACCAGGACGTCGTCGAGGCGGTACAGCCCCGGCGGGCGGCCGAACCAGCGGAGCACGTCCAGCACTTCCCCCGTCCGCGCCGCCACGAGCCGGACCTCCGGCGGCGTCGCCGTGTCGGCCGCCGCCAGCACGTCCACGCCCGCCGCGCGCCCGGCCGCGTCGACCAGCGCGTGCCACTCCGGAACCGCCGACAGGCGCCCGGCCAGCGGCAGCAGCACCAGGCCGCCCGGGCCGTCGAGCGACGCCAGGACCCCTTCGCCGCAAGAACGTTCGAACGCGGCCAGGAACCGCCGCAGCTTCCGGCGGATCGCGATGTCGGCGTCGACCCCCGGCGACGCCTCGTCGGCGTGCGGCCCCAACTCGACGCTCAGCACCAGGTACCGCGCCGGCAGCGTGATCCCGGCGCTGCGGGCGACGACGTCGACCGGGCCGCCGTCGGCCAGCACCGAAAGCAGCGTGCGACGCGCGGTGTGCTCCTGCCCGACCTTCGTGCGCAGCTCCTCCAGGTAGCCCCGCGTGACCGCACCGGTGACGGTGCCGACGAACGCGAGCACCCGGTCCGCGACGTCGAGGAGGTCGGCGACGTCCGCACTGCCCGCCTCGGCCGAGCCGACGGCGAAGATCTCCCGCGCACCCACGTGGTACGCGGTCAGTACGGCTTCCAGCGGAAAGCCCTCCTCGGCCCGGCGCACCGCGGACGCGCCGATCTGCCGCAGCTCGGCGTCGTTGAGCTGCCGGTCTTCGCGCAGGCTCCGGGCGAACGCGCGCACCGCCTGCTGGGTGATCCGCGCGATGTCGCCGGCGAGCTCCTCCACCGGCAGCCGCCGGTAGTCCGCGACCTCGTCCTGGATGCGCGTCAGCACGCGCGCGATCAGCTCCGGCTCCTCCTGGGTGAGCCGCTCGTGGACGCGCTGCCCGCCGAGGGCCAGGTCCCCGCCGGGTTTGTGGTCCGTCACAACCGATCCCCTCGTTCTCTGCCCGGATTCCCAGTCAATCCGGCCACCCTCGGTGCCGATGGTGTCACGGAGACCAACCGTAGGCACAACGTCAAGGAGGACGGCGTGCGAGTGAGGACAACGGCGTTCATCACGATCATGGTCACGGCCCTGGCGACCGCGGCGGCGGGCACGGCGACAGCGGCCCCCGCCGGGGAGTACGTGGCACTCGGGGACTCGGCGGCGGCCGGCCCGCTGATCCTGCCCCCGGACCTCTCGTCCCCGGGCTGCCTCCGGTCGCTCGCGGACTACCCGCACATCGCCGCGAACCGGCTGGGCGTCCCGCTCGACGACGTCACCTGCTCCGGCGCGACGACCGCGGACATGTACGCACCGCAGTCGACGGACACCGGCGCCGTCCCGCCGCAGCTGGACGCGTTGAGCGCGAGCACGAAGACCGTCACGCTGACCATCGGCGGCAACGACGTCGGCCTGGTCGGCGCCGCGACGAGCTGCATCAACCTGCTGCCCGGCATCAACCCGGACTGCGTCGACCGCTACACCGCCGGCGGGCACGACCAGCTGGCCGAGAAGATCGCCGCGTTCGAACCGACGTGGGGCGCGCTGCTGGACGCGATCCACGCGCACGCGCCGAACGCCGATGTCTTCGTCGCCGGCTACGGCACCTACCTGCCGCACAACGGGTGCTGGCCGGTCGCGCCGCTGACCCCGCGCGACGCGAACTACATCCAGGGCAGCGTCGACAAGACCAACGCCGCCCTGGCCCGGCAGGCCGCCGCGCACAACGCGCGGTACGTCGACGTCCGGACGGCGTCGATCGGGCACGACGTCTGCAAGCTGCCCGGGGTCAAGTGGTTCGAGAGCGTGATCCCGACATCGGTCGCGGCCCCGCTGCACCCCAACGCGACGGGGATGCGGAACATCGGCGCGCTGGCGGCCGCGGCGATCAGCGGCTGAAGTCCCAGCGGCTCGCGCCGTACGGCTCGGCACAGGCGACGCCGATCGCCCGGCTGAGGACGAGCCGGTACAGGAACCACGGCGCGGGTCCGGCGCTCGGCGCCATGAACGGCGCCGTGTACCCGCCGCCGGTCACCGTCGCGGGCCAGCCGCCCTCGCGGTAGACGGCCGCCACCCGCTCGAGGGTGGCGGGATCGGCGACGTGCTCGGCCTCGCCCTCGAAGGTGAGGTCGAGACCCTTCAGGCGCACCGACACGGTGCACGCCGGGTTCGCCGCCAGGTTGCGGGCCCGGCGCGTGCCGGGCCCGCTCACGAAGTACAGGGTGTCGTCGACCCAGATCGCGCCGACACCGGCGGCGTGCGGCCTGCCGTCGGGGCGGACGGTCCCGACGAAGAACGTCAGGTCCTCCTTGGGCGTCTGGGTCGCGAGGAGGTCGCGCGCCCGGCTCCACGGCAGCGGCGGGCACCCGTTCTGGTCGAGGTTCGTGGTCTTCGTCGGCTCGGTCATGCCTACGCGTCGAACGGGACGACCGCGGATCGACACGCGGCGAGAGTCTTCGCCCCACCGGGGTCGCCGTCGCTGGTGGCGGGCACGATCGCCAGCTCGTCGATGCCGGCCTCCGCGTACTCCCGCGCCTTCGCGGCGATCTCCGCCGGCGAGCCCAGCAGGCCCACCGTCGCGATCGCCTCGACCGGGACCGCCGCCAGCAGCTCACGCGGGTGCGGCCGCGTCCGCGCGAAGTCGACCAGGTCGCCGAAGCCCGCCGCGCGGAACATTTCGCCGTAGCCGGGCGCCGCCAGGTACCCGACCACGCCCCGGCGCAGCTGCTCGATCTCGGCCGGCCCCGGGTCGACGGCGCCGACCACCCACGCGGCCACGGGCGGCGGCGTGGTGCCCGCCCGCGCGGCCGCTTCCCGCATCCCGCGGACCAGTGTCGCCGCGGCGGCCGGGCTGACCAGGTTGACCACCATGCGGTCGGCGCACCGGGCGGCGACGTCGAGGGCGCGAGGGCCGAACGCGGCGATCGTCACCGGCGCCTTCGGGGCGGCCAGCCGCAACCGGTAGCCCCGGGAACCCACCACCAATCCGTCCACAGTGGACTTATCGCCGGACACCAGCTGCCGGACGGCGACCGCGGACTCTTCGAGCGCGGTGGCCGCGCGCGAACGCGACCGGCCGTGCCAGCCGCGGACCACGACGTCGCTGGACGTGCCCAGCGCGACCCCGGTCGACCGCCCGGTCAGCGCCGCGACCGATGCGACGCCCATCGCGACCGTCGCCGGGTCCCGCACGGTCACCGCGAGCGGCCCGAACGTCAGGGAGATGTGCGAAGTCGCCGCGCCGATCGCGGTCCCCAAAGCGAACGCGTCCCACGTCGCCATCTCGCCGATCCACAGCTCCGGGTACCCGGCGGCCTCGGCGGCACGCGCGGTTTCCAGGGCCTCCTCCGGCGGGCGGTCCTGCCAGAGCCCCAGCGACACCGAAAGCCTCACGCGGTTTCTCCGGTGACGATCATGGTCACGACCGTGGTGAACGAGCCTCCGACGTTGAGCGTCAACGCCGTGCGCGCGCCCTCGACCTGCGTCGCGCCCGCCGTCCCGCTCACCTGCCGGGCGACGTCGTGCAGCATGCGGACGCCGGTCGCGCCGACCGGGTGGCCGAGCCCGATCAGGCCGCCGCCCGGGTTGATCCCGGCCGTGTCGAGACCGCCGTCGGCGATGAACTCGCCGCCGTCGCCGGGCGGCGCGGCACCGAGGTGCTCCAGCGCGACCAGCCCGGTGATCGTGAAGCAGTCGTGCAGCTCGACGACGTCGAGTGCGTCCGGCCCGGCCACGCCCGCGCGCTCGTAGGCGTCGACGACCGCGCCGCGCAGGTGCGGGAACAGGTACTCGCCGTCGGCGGCGATCTTCTCGGCGAGACCGATGTGCGCGGTGCGGTGCCCGAAGCCCGCGATGCGCGGGAACCCGCCGCCGAGCCGCTCGGCGAACGCGGGCGAAGCCAGCACGACCGCCGCGGCACCGTCGGTGATCCGGCCGCAGTCCTGCTTGCGCAGGCGTCCTTCGATCAGCGGGTTCAGCTCGTCGTCCGGCCCGAACGCGCCGGCCGGGAAACGCCAGTCGCGGGCCTGGGCGAGCGGGTTCACCGTCGCGCGGGCGAAAGCGTGCTCGGCGAACTGCCCGAGGTGCTCGGGGTCGAGTCCGTACCGCTCGTCGTACGCGGAAGCGACGTCGGCGAAGAGCGCGGGCCACGGGAACTTCGCGGCGACGGCTTCGTGCCCGGCCCACGCGGCGGAGCCGAGGTGCTCGGCGGCCCGCTGCCCGTCGACGGTGCGCATCAGCTCGACCCCGACGACCAGCGCCAGGTCGTAGCGGCCGGCTTCGAGGTCCGCGCACGCGGCGAGCACAGCGGTGCTGCCGGACGCGCACGCGGCTTCGTGCCGGGTGCTGGGCACGCCGTCGAGCTCCGGTACCGCGGCCACCAGCAGGCCGCCGAGCTGGGCCTGGCCGGTGAAGAGCTCCGCCGCGAGGTTGCCGACGTGCGCGACCTCGACGTCTTCGGCCGCAACGCCGGCGTCCACCAAGGCGGCGGGGACGACCTCGGCGAACAGCTCGAGGATCCCGCGCCCCTCCTTCGCGTAGTTGCGCGCGAAGTCGGTCTGCGCCCCGCCCAGCACGAACACGGTCATGGCCTCACTCCAGACTTTCCCGCAGCTGCCGCTTCAGGATCTTCCCCACCGGGTTGCGGGGCAAGGCGTCGGCGTACTCGAGCCGTTCCGGCAGCTTGAACGCCGCCACCTTCTTCTCGCGCAGGTACGCGACCAGCTCGTCGAGCGAGGGTTTCCGCGCACCCGGCACGACGACCGCGCACACCCGCTCCCCCATGACGGTGTCGGGCACGCCGACGACCCCGACGTCGGCGACGTCCGGGTGCCCGGCCAGCAGGCCCTCGACCTCGGCGGCCGAGATGTTCATGCCGCCGCGGATGACCAGGTCCTTCATCCGGTCGACATACCGGAGGAACTCCCCGCGCCCGCCGGCGATCTCGAAGACGTCGCCGGTGCGGAAGTGCCCGTCCTCGTCGAACGACGAGGTGTCCAGCGGCTCGCCCGTTTCGGTGAGGTACCCGGCGAACACCGTCGGCCCGGCGATGCGCAGCTCGCCGGGGCGCCCGGGTTCGGTCACGTGCTCGCCGGTGACCGGGTCGCGCAGCCGCACCGACGTCCAGCCCGCGACCGGCGTCGACCACGTGACGTCCGAGGCGTAGTTCGGGAAGTAGCTCGCGCGCTGGTCCGGGTCCGGGATGTCCACGGGACCGGACAGCAGGGCGGTGCCTTCGTTGGAGCCGAAGAAGTTGATGATGTCGATGCCGTACCGCTCGGCCCAGGTGCGCACGAGCCACGGCGAGAGCGGCGCCGAACCCGACCCGATCTTGCGCAGCGCCGAGATGTCCACTCCGGACAGGATCTTTTCGTTGTGCAGCAGCATGGTCAGCAACGCCGGGGGCGCGAGCGTGTACGTCACGCGTCCGGCCGCGAGCTGCCCCAGGAACACCGGCAGGTCGAACGGGTGGTGCGGGACGAACACCGCACCGGTCAGCAGCCACGGCAGGAACATCCCGCCGATGCCGGCCATGTTCGTCATGGGGAACGGGGACAGCAGGACGTCGTCCCGGGTGATCCCCGCGGCCTGGACGCAGCCCGCGGCCGTCGCGAGCCAGTCGCCGTGGCAGCGCGGGACCGCCTTCGGCTCGGCCTCGGTGCCGGACGTCCAGCAGATCGTCACGCAGTCGTTCACGTCGGGTTGGAGCCCGCCGAGATACGAGTCCAGAGTGGACTTGTCCCCTTCGGACAGTGGTGCGTCGGGCCAGGCCAGGGCGCCGGCCGGTTCGTCGTCCCCCCGGGCGACGACGAACCGGACCGACGGCGCCGCAGCGCCGATGAGCCCAAGGGCCGCCCCGGCGAGCTCGTGCTCGCCGTATCTGGATGCGGTCACCACCGCGACGGCCCCGGTGCGCCGGCACATCGGACCCATCTCGTGTTCCCGGTAGGACACCGGGAACGGGGTGACCACGGCACCGATCCGCACGATCGCGAGGAACGCCTGCACCAGGGCCGAGCAGTTCGGCAGCTGCACGGCCACGACGTCGCCTGCTCGCACCCCTCTGGCGAGCAGGAACGCGGCCAGGACGTCGACGCGTTCGTCGAGCCGGTTCCAGGTCCACCGCACCGGGTCGCGTCCGACCAGTGCGGTGGTGTTCGGTGGATCGACCAGCGCGAGACCCTCCGGGTCGGCACCTACCCGCTCCTTCACGAGCCGGTCGATCGTCTCCGCACTCCACCATCCCCGCGTCCGGAAGTCCCGGGCGCGACCCTCTCGATGGCATTTCATGAACGGAGGTTTTCCAGCTGGTCCGCCCGGACCCAGGTCGCGTGAAAACCGAGCGGGACACGCTGGGGAAGCAGGACCCTGGCCACGGGTCCGGCAGCGAGATCGGCGGCGTCGAAGATGTCCAGTTCCGAGCGTCCCTCACGCTCGTCCTGCACGAACGTCACCAGATAACCGTCCGCCGAGTCGACGGATGCGCCATCGCGGGGTGCGAAGGGCGCCTCACTGCCCCACCGGCCGGGACCGAACCGGTATTCGGTCTTGGAGCCGGCAAGATTGTCGTAGCGCACGAGCCCGTCGAACTTCAGCGTCGACTCGGGCGAGATGTGCACCGCGTAGGAGTACCGGTTCCGCGCGCCGACGCCCCGGGAGTCGACGGTCGGGAACTCGGTGTTGTCGTCGTCGAGCGGCGCCTCGTGGCACGCGCCGGTCCGCAGGTTGAAGCGGTAGCGGTGCAGCTGGGCGTCGAGCCGCAGGTAGGAGAGCATCTTCGCGAGCGGCGTGTGCGCGTCGGCCCGCGGGGCCGGCTTCTGCACGCGGCAGACGTCGAGGACGACCTCGTCACCCTGCTCCCAGGCGTTGACGACGTGGTAGATGTAGCACGGGCTCGCTTCGAACCACTTGATCTGGCTACCGTCTCCGTAGCGTGGCAGTACGCCGAAGCGGCTCGGCATCGAGCGGTCGAAGTGCAGCTTGTGGCGACCCTGTTTCGCCGCGTGGACGTCCTGGACCAGCGGCAGGTCCATCAGCACCGCGTGGTGCTCGGTGATGGCCATGTCGTGCGGCAGGCGCGGGCCCGGCAGCTCGATCTCGGTGGTCTTGACGACCTGGCCGTCCGCGCTGATCACGCCGTAGCGCAGGTACGGCGGCCGTGGGCCGTAGTCGAACCAGAACAGCTCGCCGGTGGCCTCGTCCACCTTGGGGTGGGCCATCATGTCGCCGACCAGCGTGCCGAGGAAGTCCTCGGCGCCCAGCGTCTCCAGCGAGAGCGGGTCGACCGCGTACGGCGAGCCGCACAGGTACCAGGTCGCGAGGATCCGGCCGCGGTGGAAGACGACGTCGGTGTTGGCGTTGTCCTTGAGCCCCAGGCCGTGCGTGTTGCCGAACGGGTTGCCCGCCGGGTTCTCCATGACGCCGGTCCAGAGGCCCTTGCCGGCTTCGGACTCGGCCTCGAAGGCCTTCGTGCGGACCCAGCGGTTGCGGTAGCGCGCCTTGCCGTTCTCCAGGTGGACGGCGTGGATCATGCCGTCGCCGTCGAACCAGTGGTAGCGGCCTTCCGGGGCGAACCGCGGGTTGGGGCCGTTGCGCAGGTAGACGCCGTTGAGGTCCTTCGGGATCTCGCCGATGACCTGCAGGTCTTCGGCGTCGATCTCGGTGCCGACCGGGGCGTAGACGCCCAGCAGGTAGGGGTTGGGCTCCGCGGCCGCGTCCGCCGCCCTGGCCACCATCAGCGGCTGTTCGGAGGTGCTGGTCATCGGGCTGCTCCCTGACTGTCGGGCTCACCGCGCTGGCTGATGGAGAAGAGACTATGATTTGTGTACCCAGGTGTCAATAGGCTTCTTTTGCTGTAGTCAGGTGTACGCTGAGGCCGCGAAGCAACAAGGGGGAACGAACGGTGACCGAGGCGACCGCACACCGCATCCGGCCCGCGGGGGATCCGCTCCGCAGGGCGCTGGAACTGGTCGGTGACCAGTGGACGCTGCTCATCCTGCAGAGCCTGTTCCTGCGCTTCCGGCGCTACGAGGAGCTGCGCCTGCGGCTGGGCATCTCGCCGACGGCGTTGTCCGGGCGCCTGCGGGACATGGTGGACGCGGGCATGCTCACGCGCGTGCCGTACCGCGACGCGCGCCGCACGCGGCACGAGTACCGGCTCACCGAACGCGGCCTGGAGCTGTGGCCGCTGCTGATCTCGATCTGGGCCTGGGAGCGCGAGTGGGTCGAAGGCCGCCGCGAGGTGCTGCCGACGCTGATCCACCTCGACTGTGAGCTGGCTACATCAGCGCCACTGGGCTGCGGCGCCTGCGGCCGCCGGGTCGACGCGCGCGACGTCCGCGCCGAGCGGCTCGACAGCACCGGCGTCGCCGCCGCGACGGCGTCCAAGCGCTTCCGGCGCAAGGACGCCGAGTCCCTGGCCGGCGACCCGCTGATGTTCTTCCCCGACACGATGGAGCTGCTGGGCGACCGCTGGTCGACGGGCCTGCTGGTGTCGGCCCTGCTCGGCTGCCGGCACTTCTCGGAGTTCGAGCGCGAACTGGGCATCGGGCCGAGCGTGCTGTCGGCCCGGCTGAGCAAGCTGGTCGAGGTCGGCGTGCTGCGCACCGGCACGGCGAAGACCCGCACCGACGCCCGCGACTACCGGATGACGGCGAAGGGGCTGGCGTTCTTCCCGGCGCTGGCGTTCATCGCGGAGTGGTCGCGCGGCTTCGAGGTGGTCGGCCAGGAGCCGGACATCACGCTCCACCACGTCGAATGCGGCAACCGGCTGCGCCCGATACTGCTGTGCGACCACTGCGGCCGCCCGCTGACCCGCACGTCGGTGCAGTTCGGCGGGGTACCGTCCCCCAAACGCTGACGGGGTGACGTAATCGACTCGCCAAGCGGTTTGTCTGATGCCAGGCTGGAGCGGTCACACGTCGTCAGTTCCGGAGGTAAGCATGAGTGAACCGAATCCGTCGCCCAGCGGCGAGGAGGACGACGTCAAGCGCAAGTTCCGGGAGGCCCTGGAGCGCAAGCAGGCCCACGCCCGCTCGGGAGCGTCCCACGAGAACGGCGGCGGCAAGAACCAGCACGCCCACGGCCCGGCGGCCAACAAGAGGACTTTCCGCCGCAAGAGCGGCTGAGCCCCCGCGGACACGTCGAAGGCCCCCACCGCTCGCGGTGGGGGCCTTCGACGTGTCAGGAGTGTCGTGAGGGGCACCTTCACGGCCCGGGTGGCGACGGGCCCGCGCTGGTCGTGCACGACTCGTTCACCGCGTCGGACACCAGGGCCCGGCAGGGCCCGTTGTCGGGCACGCTCGGCCGTCGCGGAACGCGGGCCGGCCAAGTCGGGGTGGCGCGCCCGGCTGCGGCTCGAACGTCATGAATGACTCATTCACCTCGTCTGACGACATGAACGAGTCGTTCACCGCGTCCGGACCGGTGCCGCTGGTCGCGACCCGCCGGGTCAGGGCGTGAGCTCGCCCAGGTGGTCCAGCACCACGAACTCGCTGGCCGGGCTCGCCGCCGCCACCGCCTTGCGCAGCGCCTCCAAGCCGCCGTTCGGGTCGTGAGCCTGGCCCAGGGGCAGATCGAAGTCGTCCCAGTGCGTCGCCGCCACGTAACGCGGGTTGCCCAGCGTGCGCAGCAGCCGCGGCACGTACTGCGTCACCTTCGCTCCGCCCACCGGCACGCACACCACGTCCGGGTGCAACCCCGCCAGCTCGGACTCGACGTAGTTCGAGCCGCCGAAGTCCAGGACGCTCGCGCCACCGCCGGTCACCTGGTAAGCCAGCGTGCCGCCCTCGACCAGGTCCTCGATCACGCGGGGACGATCCCGGCGGGACAACGGCCGCGACCCCGGGAACGGCACCCGGGCCCGCTCTCCCGTCGCCGAATGCAGGGACCTGAGAACGCGGATCGAGTAACCGTCAAAGGTCAGGTCCTCGCCGCCGCTCGCGACGGCCAGCTGGTCTTCGGGCGCGCCCAGCGCCGCCATGAGACTCAAATGGGTCTCAGTGCCGAGGACCGTCGCGCCGGTGCGTTTCGCCAGGTAGGGGACGTCCGTCAGGTGGTCGTAGTGGCCGTGGGTCACCAGGATGTGATCCGCGCGCAGGAAACCCTGGTCCAGGTAGCCGTCGATCAGCGCCTTGTTCACCGACAGCGGCGTCTTCGGGTCCGCGCCCGCCGGCGTGTACGTCCCCGTCTTGAACCGCGTCAGCCACGGATCGACGAGGATCGTCTTCGTCCCGGCCGAGCCCGGCACGCGGATCTCCCAGCCGTTGTTTCCCCACCACCGCAGTGTCATCCGAGACGTGCTCTTCGCCGCGGGAGCCGCCGAAGCCGCCGAAACCCCGGCGAGGATCGTGGCCGCCGCCGCGCCCGCGCCGAACAGCCCCCGTCTGCTGAGTCCAGTGTTCATGACGGCACCAGACCACGGGCGCGGCGGCGCTGTCCAAGATCGAGACATCGGCATATCGATATGCGGACGGGTATCGTCTCAGCGTGGACCACCTCCGTTCGCTGCGGTACTTCCTGGTCGTCGCCGAGGAACTGCACTTCGGCCACGCCGCCGACCGGCTCGGCATCGCGCAGCCGCCGTTGAGCCAGCGCGTGAAGCGGCTCGAAGCCGAGCTGGGCGCGAAGCTGTTCGACCGCGGCCGGCGCGTCACGCTCACCGAAGCCGGCGAAGTGCTGCGCGCCGAGGCTCGCGACCTGCTGAGCCGCTGGGACCGGATGACGGCGCTGGTCGCCAAGGCCGAACGCGGCGAGCTGGACGCCCTGCGCGCGGGCGTGCCGCCGGAGCTGCCCGGCTCGGTCCTCGCCGCGATCCTGACGAAGTTCGCCGACGAGTGCCCCACCGTCCGGCTCGACCTGCAGGAGCTGACCACCGCCGAGCAGACCCGGCTGCTGGCCGACCGCGAGCTCGACGCGGGGCTGCTGCAGCTGCCGGTCGACGTCGTCGGGCTCGACCTCGGGCCCGCCATCGACACGCCGCTGGGTGTGGTCCTCCCCCGCGACTCGCCGCTGGCGCGCCGTTCGGAGCTGGCGCTCGCCGACTTGGCGGGCGAAGGGTTGGTGCACGCGCCGCGCGCGGCCGCGCCGGGGAGTTACGACGCCCTGCTGCGCACGTGCTGGGAGCACGGCTTCCGCCCGGCGGCCGTCCGGCACGCGCGCAACCCGGAGTTCGCGCTGGGCCTGGTGCTGGCCGGGCACGGGGTGGCGTTCGAGCCGGCGGCCCGCAAGGAACCGCGGGTGGTCTGGCGCCCGCTGGCGGGCGAGGTGCTGCGGGCGCGGATGGCGTTCGCGTGGCCGTCGTCGAGCCCACACCCGCAGGCGGCGACGCTGGCGGAGATCGCCGCGGACGTGCTGCGCGACGACGGGGTCTCGCGGATCGTGCCACCGGACCCGGGCGGCGCGCGGCCGTGGGACGTGTTCTACGACCGCGCCTGAAGACCTCGTGAGTGTTCAGGGCGGTTCTAACCGCCCTGACCACTCACGACCGCAGGGCCTCCACCGCCGCCCGGGCCGCGTCGCCGATCGCGCGGTCGATGTCCGGGCGCCGCAACGTCTCCGCTCCCCCCACCGTGAACACCGCCACCGCGTACGCGCTCCCGTCCGGGTACGTCGCGATCCCGATCTCGTTGCGGATCCCCGGCATGGTCCCGGTCTTGGCCGCCACGGCCACCTCCGGCGGGAACCCCGCGGTCAGCCGGTGCCAGCTGACCTGCGCCGACATCCACTCGCGGACCTGCGCACCCGGCCCGGGGTCACGCCAGATCGCCGACAGCAAGGAGGTCATCTCACGCGGCGTGGTGGCGGATGTCCGCGCGGGATCCAAGGCCCGCAAGGGAAGTCCCGCGGAGGTGTCGTCGATGATCGTGCGCAACAGATCCCGTGGCGCGCCGATGATCGAAGTCCGCGACAGCCCCAGCTCCGCCAGCAGCGACCGCACGTTCTCCACGCCCACCCGGTCGAACAGCAGGTCCGCGGCCGTGTTGTCCGAAACCGACAACGCCAGCAGCGCCGCGTCGCGCAGGCTGTACTCGGCGTCGTCGGCGAAACCCGCCGTGCCGCTGCCGCCCAGGCGGTCCGCCGCCGTCGCGCGGACCCGGTCCGCCGGGTCGAGCTGGCCGGCCGCCACCTGGCGGGCGAACTCCAGGACCAGCGGCACCTTCACCACGGACGCCATGACGACCAGCGTGTCGGCGTCCACCCCCACCGACTCCGCCGTACCGAGACGGCGGGCGTGCAGGAAACCCCGCACGCCCGCCGCTTCGAAAATCTCTTCAGGAGAAGGACTCACACGGTCATGATGGACCGCAACCGCCCGACCTCCGCCATCCGGCGCTCGGCGAGCCGGTCGGCCGCCGTCGCCGGGGGCACGCCCTCGGTGTCGGCCAGCGCGAACACGGCCTTCGTCGTGTCGTAGATGGCCGTCGTCTTGCGCTTGGCGCGCTCGAAGGTGAAGCCGTGGCGCTCGTCGTCCACCTGGATGACGCCACCGGCGTTGACCAGGTAGTCCGGCGCGTACAGGACACCGCGGTCGGCGAGCTGCTTGTCGATCCCGGCGTGCGCGAGCTGGTTGTTCGCCGCACCGCAGACGATCCGGGCGCCGAGCACCGGCACGGTCTCGTCGTTCAGGACGCCACCCAGGGCACAGGGTGCGAAGACGTCCAGCTCGGTGCGCAGCAGAGTGTCCACATCGGACGCGACCTGGACGTCCGGGTAGATCGAGCGGGTCCGCTCGATCGCGGGCGCGTAGACGTCGGTGATCGTCACCTGCGCGCCGGCGTCCACGAGGTGCCCGACGAGGATGTGCCCGACCTTGCCGACGCCGGCGACGCCGACCCGCTTGCCGGCCAGGTCCGGGCTGCCCCACACGTGCTCGGCCGAGGCCCGCATGCCCTGGAAGACGCCGAACGCGGTGAGCACGGACGAGTCGCCGGCCCCGCCGTCCTCGGGCGAGCGGCCGGTGACGTACTGGCACTCGCGCGCCACGACGTCCATGTCCTGCACGTACGTGCCCACGTCGCACGCCGTGATGTAGCGGCCGCCCAGGGACTGCACGAAGCGCCCGTACGCGCGCAGCAGCGCTTCGGACTTGAGCGTCTTCGGGTCGCCGATGATGACGGCCTTGCCGCCGCCGAGGTCGAGCCCGGCCAGCGCGTTCTTGTACGCCATGCCCTTGGACAGCGCGAGCACGTCGTCGAGCGCGTCCGCTTCGGTGGCGTAGGGGTGGAAGCGCGTCCCGCCCAGGGCGGGTCCGAGCGCGGTGGAGTAGATGCCGATGATGGCCTTCAGGCCACTGGCCTGGTCGTGGCAGTACACGACCTGTTCGTGCCCGGAGTTCCGGGCGAACACTCCTTCGGTCACGGTGGTGACTCCTTTGTCTCCCGCGCCCGGTTCGTGGCCGGGACGCGCTTCAAGGGTGGCAGGACGCAGGGCGGAGGTCGTCCACCCGAGTGCGTTCCCGGCACCAACCTAGATCCCTTCCGATCACCGGACCAGTGCAGGTCCCGGGATACGGACCGGTAACCCGGAGATCAGCCGCGGACCACCTTGCCGAGGGCGGTCATCGCCGTCTCGAGCTGGGTGTCGGAGAGGTAGGGCGCCGGGCCGAAGCGCAGGTACGGCCCCCGGCTGTCGGTGCGGACGCCCTGGGCGGCCAGGGCCGCCTGCAGGCCGCCGGCGTCGGCGCAGCGCAGCGAGAGGAACCCGCCGAGCCGGTCCAAGGGCACCGAGCGATCACGCGTGACGACGTCAGCAGGCAGCGTCAACTGGTCGAACACCGACGCGAGCAGGCCCACCTGGTGCTGCGAAACCTCGCGCAGGAACTCCGGCGTGAGGCCCTGCTCGGCGAAGAACCGCTGGACCCGGGCGCCGCGGTAGTGGCTGGCCGGGTCGTAGGTGGCGCCGGCGAACCGGTCGCCGCCGGTGGCGTAGGCGACCTTGCCGGGGTGGCGCTCGTCGGCGAGGGCGCCGAACTCGGCGTACCAGCCGGTGATCACCGGCCGCAGCTCCTGGGCGTGCGCGGGCAGCCGCAGGAAGCAGTTGCCCTCGCCGAGCTGCAGGTACTTGTAGCCGCCGCCGAGCACCCAGGCGTTGGTGAGCCCGAGGTCGTGCAGCGCGAACGGCACGACGCCGAGCGCGTGGTAGGCGTCGACGACGAGCTCGATCGACCGGGCGCGGCACGAGTCGGCCAGGTGCGCGAGCCCGGGGACCAGCCGGGACGTCTCGAACAGCACGGCCGAGACGAGCACCGCGGCGGTGTTGTCGTCGACCTCGGCTGCGACGCGCTCGGCGAGCGTCGGCACCGGGTCCAGGGGCACCCGGACGACCTCGACGCCCTCTTCCTCGAGGCGGGCGAGCTGGCGGCGCAGGGTGTGGAACTCGCCGTCGGTGGTGACCAGGCGCGGTCTTCGCGGCAGCTCCATCGCCGACAGGAAGCGCAGCACCAGGTCGTGCGTGCTCGCGCCGAGCGCGTACTCGCCGTGCGGGTCGCCGAGCAGCAGGCGGAACCCCGCGCGCAGCTCGTCGGCCTTCGCGAAAGCGCGCTCCCACTTCTCGTCGACGTCGCGGGCGGCGTCCGCGAAGGACTCCCGCAGGCCCTCCTCCGCGACGTCGGGCCACGCCTGGTGGGAGTGCCCGGACAGGAGCAGGCGTTCGGCCACCCCGAACCGGGAGTAGTGCGGGGCGAGCGCGTTGTGGTCACCGCGCAGGTCGTCCAAAGTGGTCACAGTCGGCTCCGTACGGCCCAGAGATCCGGGAACATCGGCTGGAAGAGCGTGGTACGCAGGTAGGTCGCGCCGGATGATCCTCCCGTCCCGGTCTTGTCGCCGATGGTGCGTTCGACCATCTTCACGTGCCGGTAGCGCCACTCCTGCATCCCTTCGTCGAGATCGACCAGACACTCCGCGACGACCGACGGTCCGCCGTCGTCGCTGTACACGTCCAGCAATATCGCCTGCAGGGCAGAAGAGGGCTCCACCGGTCGAGTGACGTCTCGGTCACACTCGACCGCGTAGCCAGAAACCTTGAGGTACGCGAGAAAAGAGTCGAACAACGACGGTCGCGCCATCGCTTCGGCAATGCGTTTCCGCTGCTCGCCGCCTTCGGGGTAGTGCGCGAACACGCGCTCGTCACGCCGTCCGAGCACGGCCTCCAGCTCCCGGAACTGGGCCGACTGGAAGCCGCTCGAAGCGTCCAAACGGGTGCGGAAACTCGTGAACTGGCTGGGCGTCATGGTTTCCAGCACGTCGATCTGCGCGACGGCGACCTTGAGGATGGTCAGGATCCGGCGCAGGATCCGGATCGAGTGCGCGGTGTTCCCCTTTTCGAGGTTGCGCTGGAGGAACTCGGCCTCGTGCAGGATCTGCTTGAACCACAGTTCGTACACCTGGTGGATCACGATGAACAGCAGCTCGTCGTGCTCGTCCGAACGCGGGCGCTGGGCTTCCAGCACCTCGTCCAGGGCGAGGTACGAGGTGTAGCTCAAGGCTTCCTGCGTCGCTTGGCTGGTTTCGGTCATCCGTGGGTCACCTCGTCGAAATGGCGCTGAGCGGCCGGAGCCAGCGCGGTGTACAGATCGTGGAACAACTCGACCGCCGCCGCCCGGTGATCCGGTGCGGGCACCAGGTCGGCGGGCAGTTCGGGGTCGAGCGAAGGGAACGCGCGGAACGTGTGCACCAGCCGCGTGCGGACGTCGAACGCGGTCCTGTCGGGCAGCTCCTCGCCGGCGTGACCGCCGAACTGCTCGACGAACGCGGTGTAGCGCGCGGCGAGGTCGTCGAGGTCCCAGGCCCGGCCGGCGAAGCGGCGGACGTCCAGCGCGGCCGACGGCCGGCCGAGCAGCAGCCCGGCGTGCTCGGCGACGTCCAGCTCGCCGAGCAGGGCGACGACCTCGGCCTCGCGGTCGTGCGGGGCGACCCAGGTGCCGTCCTGGTACGGCCCGAACCCGAGGAACCGCAGCCGCCGCACCAGCCGTTCCCGGGCCTGGCGGCGGCTCTCCGGGATGCTCTGCCAGAGCACGGTCCACTCGCCGGCGGCGCGCTCACGGCGGCCGAGGGAGAAGATGCGGTGGTCGCCGTCGGCGAGCAGCGCGATGGTGCGGCGCGTCAGCGAGTAGTGCACGGTGCGGCCTTCGCGGTGGCGCTGCAGCAGGCCGCGGCGCACCACGCGGGTGAGCGCGATCCGGGCCGCGCCGTCGGAGAAGCCCAGCTCGGCGAGCGCCGCGACCAGCCCGCCCGACCACACCCGGCGCGTCTCGCGCGGGTGCACGTAGCTGCCCAGCAACGTCACGACCAGCTCCTGGGGGCTGGCGTCGAAGGCGTCTCCGGGCATGATGCAACTCTATACACCTCAGGCCGCTGCGGTGTAGCTTGATTTGCGTGACGTACTTCGCGGACCTCAGCTCGCGGCAGGTCGCGGCCTTGGCGGACGGCTCACGCACGCCGGTCCTGCTGCTCCCGCTGGGCGCGATCGAGCCGCACGGGCCGCACGCGCCGCTGGGCACCGACCCGCTGATCTCCCGCGGGATGTGCGAGCGCGCGGCCGAGCGGCTGGCGGCCGATTCCGAAGTGCACGTCCTGGTCCTGCCCGAGGTGCCCTACGGCGTGACGCGGTTCGCGGCCGGGTTCGCCGGTGGCGTGCACATCGGCGAGGAGACGCTGCACTCGCTGCTCGTCGACATCGGGGCGGCGTTGATCGGCCAGCGCCTGAGCCGGATCCTGCTGGTCAACAACCACTTCGAGCCCGCGCACCTGGTCACGCTGCGGCGCGCGGTGGAGACGCTGAACTTCGCCTACGACGGCCGCGTCGCGCTGCTCGACCTGGTCCGGCGGCGGCACGCGCAGCGGCTGACCGAGGAGTTCCGCTCCGGCGAGTGCCACGCGGGCCGCTACGAGACGTCGCTCGTGCTCGCCGACCGGCCCGAGCTGGTCGACCAGGTGGTCATGCGCGAGCTGCCGCACGTGCCGGTGAGCTTGGCTTCGGCGCCCGCCGACGGTGGTTTCCGCGAGCTGGGGATGACCGAGGCGTACTGCGGTTCGCCGGCCGAGGCGACCGCGGAAGAGGGCACCGAGACGTTCTCGACCCTGACCGACCTGCTGGTGGAAGCGATCCGGGAGCTGGCCCGTGAGTGAGCCGTTCAACCTCGCCACGTACTTCCTCGACCGGCACGTGGCTGCGGGGCGGGGCGATCGGACCGCCCTGTTCGTCGGCGATCGCTCGGTGAGCTACGAGGAGCTGGCACGGCTGGCCAACCGCGTCGGCAACGTGCTGCTCGACGCCGGTGTCCGAAGAGGACAGCGCGTGCTGCTGGCGCTGAGCGACGGCGACGAGTTCGTCGCGACCTGGTACGGCGCGCAGAAGATCGGCGCGGTCACCGCCGAGGTCTACCCGTTCCTGCAGCCCAAGGACTACGCGTACTACCTCGGCTACACCGGGGCCGTCGCGGTGGTCGCCGATGCCGTCACGCTGCCCGCGCTGCGCACGGCAGGTGCCACCGGGCTCCTGGTCACCGGAGTTCCGGAGAGCGAGCTGCTGCCGGGCGAGCGTCCCTTCCGGACACTCGTCGACGCCGCACCGGACTCGCTCGAAGCCGCGGCGACGACCCGCGACGACGTCGGGATCTGGAAGTTCACCACCGGCAGCACCGGCGCGCCCAAGGCGTGCGTGCACACCCTGCGCAGCCCGATCGAGAGCTTCGAGCGGTACGCCGTCCAGGTGCTCGGGCTGCGGGAGGACGACCGGGTGCTCGCCGTGCCCAAGCTGTTCTTCGGCTACGCGCGCGACCTCGTGGCGTTGTTCCCGTTCGGCGTCGGCGCGGCCGGGATCGCGTTCCCCGAACGCAGCACGGCGGACCTGATGTTCGAGCTGATCGCGCGGTACCGCCCGACGGTGCTGGTGAACGTGCCGACGATGATGAGCGCGATGGTCGCGCACCCGGACGCGGGGGCGCAGGATCTCGGCTGCCTGCGCATGACGACGTCCGCCGGCGAGGCGCTGCCGCCGGAGCTGCACCGCAAGTGGGACGCGGCCTTCGGGGTGCCGGTGGTGGACGGGATCGGCTCTTCCGAGGCGTACCACATCTACCTGTCGAACCGCCCGGGTGCCGCGCGGGTCGGCACGCTCGGCACCGAGGTCCCCGGCTACACGGCGCAGGTCGTCGACGAGCTCGGAAACCCGTTGCCCGACGGGGAAATCGGGCCGCTGCGGGTCACCGGGCCGACGATCGCGCTGGAGTACTTCGGCGACGCCGAGAAGTCGGCGCGGACGTTCGACGGCGACACGCTGACGTCCGGCGACCTGTTCAGCCGGTCCGACGGTCTCTTCCGCCACCACGGCCGCGCCGACGCGCTGCTCAAGGTCGGCGGGGTGTTCGTCGCGCCCGGCGAGATCGAGGACTGCCTGCTCGGGCACCCTTCGGTGGTCGACTGCGCGGTGGTCGGCCAGGAGGTCGACGGCCTGGTCGTGCCGCGCGCGTACGTCGTGCTGCGGGCTGGTGCGTCGGTGACCGCGGACGAGCTGAAGGACCACGCGAAAGCCCAGCTGGCCAAGCACAAGTACCCCCGCGAAGTGGTGTTCATTACGGAACTTCCCCGGACCGCCAACGGAAAGCTCGACCGGCGCGCGCTGGCGGGCCGGTCGTGAGCCGCCTGGTCGTGGTCACCGGCGGTACCCGCGGGATCGGGGCCGCGATCGCCGAGCGGTTTCGTTCCGCCGGAGACACCGTGCTCGCGCCGGGGCACGCCGAGTGCGACGTCACCGACGAGGACGCCGTCACGGCGTACTTCGCGGCGGCGGGACCGGTGGACGTGCTGGTGAACAACGCCGGGATTTCGTCGAGCGCGCCGCTTTCGAAGACTTCGCTCGACGACTGGCGGGCGCAGATCGAGGTGAACGCGACCGGCGCGTTCCTGTGCACCCGAGCGGTGCTGCCGGGGATGCGCTCGCGGGACCGCGGCCGGATCGTCACGGTGGCGTCGACGGCGGCGCACGTCGGCTACCGCTACACGGCCGGGTACACGGCGTCGAAGCACGCGGCGGCCGGGCTGATGCGGGCGGTCGCGGCGGAGCTGGCCGGCACCGGCGTCACGGCGAACGCGGTCTGCCCGGCGTTCGTCCGCACGGACATGACGGCGACTTCGGTGGCGCGGATCCAGGAGCGCACCGGACGTTCCGTGGACGACGCGGAATCCGCGCTGGCGGCGGCGTCTCCGCTCGGCAGGCTGCTCGAACCTTCGGAGGTGGCGTTCGCCGTCGCCTTCTTGGCGGCGCCCGAAGCCGCCGCGATCAACGGCCAGACCCTCGTACTCGACGGCGGAGGAATCCAGTCATGAGCCCGTTCCGCGCGACCGCACCGCTGACGAAGGAGTGGGAACACTTCGAGTTCTCGGTGGACGACGGCGTCGCCACGGTGACGTTCACCCGGCCGGAGAAGCTGAACGCGCTGACGTTCGACGTCTACGCCGACCTGCGGGACCTCGTCGTCGAGCTGCCGCAGCACGAGGACGTGCGGGTACTGGTGATCACCGGGCAGGGCCGTGGGTTCTGCTCCGGCGGCGATGTCGAGGAGATCATCGGCGAGCTGCAGAAGTTCGAGACGGCGGAGTTGCTGGAGTTCACGCGCATGACGGGCGCGGTGGTGAAAGCACTGCGCGAGTGCCCGCTGCCGGTGATCGCGGCGGTCAACGGCGTGGCGGCGGGCGCGGGTTCGGTGATCGCCCTGGCCAGTGACTTCCGGCTGCTGGCGGAGTCGGCGAAGTTCGCGTTCCTGTTCACGAAGGTGGGCTTGGCGGGGGCCGACATGGGGTCGGCGTATCTGCTGCCGCGGCTGGTGGGTCTGGGCCGCGCGACGGAACTGCTGATCCTGGGCGACAAGGTGTCCGCGGCACGGGCTTCGGAGATCGGGTTGGCCACGCAGGTGGTGCCGGACGCGGATCTTCCCGCCACGGCCACGGCCTTGGCGCGCCGGCTCGCGGACGGCCCGGCCTTGGCGTACGCGACGACGAAGGTGCTGCTGACCCGAGAGCTGGACATGGACCTGGGCAGCGCGATCGAGCTGGAAGCGATGACGCAGGCGCTGCTGATGACGGCGAAGGACCACAAGGAGTTCTACGCAGCCTGGACAGCGGGCCGCGAGCCCCGCTGGACCGGCCGCTGACGCACGATCAGGTCCAGTCGGGACCCCGGACGCTGTCGATGGTGCCTTGGGACGCCGAACGATCTTCGCCGGGTCGAAGCGGTACCCGGGTGGCGAAGGTCTCCCGGTTCACGATGTGCCGGAACCCTTCGTCGACGTCCCAAAGGTGGACGGCGGGGTGGTGGCTCAGGCCGACCAGGTGGAGCTGGAGACTGCTGCCGGTGGTGAACCGCGTCCCCTTCCCCGCGCAGGCGGCCGCCGAGGCAGGTCCCGATTCCGCCGCGGAAGCGGCTGCGGCGGCGGCCGGCGGGAAACCCGCCGCCACAGCCAGGACGAGTCAGGTGTGGATGAGTCGCTTCAGGAGAAGGTCCCCCCTTGGGTGAGTGACGACCTCGGTGAGTCTGCCGGCGTGCTCCGCTACGGTCATTGCGGCTGAACGCCCAGTACCTCACCGAGAGCGCACTCGTCTCAGGGAACGACCTGGGCGAGGCCGATCAGGTTGCCTTCGCTGTCGCGGAACCACGCCGCGCGCTCACCGCTGCCCTTGCTCGGGTAGTTGCCTCGGATCTCCACGATGCCGCCGTCCCCGTAGTCCTCGAAGACCACCCCGCGCTCGCGCAGGGCCGAGACGGTCGTGTCCAGGTCGTCGACGTAGAACCCGGCCTGGGTGAAGGACCCGTCGGACGCGCCCGTCGACGCGTACAGGCAGAAGACTCCCGACGCCCCTTCGTAGCGGAGTCCACCTTCGCGCTCCTCGACGGGCTCGAGGCCCAGCTTCTCGCTGTACCAGCGCCGGGCGCGCTCGAGGTCCTGGGTGGGGAGCCGCGATTCGAACCGGAAGTCGTTCCGCATCAGCCGAGGGTAGCCGTCACCGCGATCGCGTCTTCCTCCAGCGAACCGAAGTACAGCTTCCCCTGCCACTCCCGCACGCCCACCAGCATGTGCCAGCCCGGGATTTCGCCCCGCAGCTCGTGCTCCACCTTGCCGTCCGCCGTGACGCCCAGGACTCCCACCTCGCGTCCTGGCCGAGGCTGCAGCGACGTCGGGAGCGCCCGGACGCCGGCTCGCAGGAACGCCGGCAGGCGGCGCACCACGTCCAGCGCCGCCACTCGCGGGGACGCCTGCGTGATCCAGATCAGCCCGTCCGAGCCCGTCGAAATGTTGTCCGGGAAGCCCCACAGGTCCTCGACCAGCACGTCCCGGTGACCGTCCGAAAGCCGGACGCGGGACACGCTGAACGCGCCCGTCTCCGCCACCGCCACGAACGACTCGTCCGGGGCCAGTGCCACGCCGTTCGCGAACTGCAAGCCGTCGAGGAGCAGGTCGATCGTGCCGTCCGGCGAGCGTCGCAAGAGCCTGCCGCCGCCGGTCTGCTCGATCAGGTCGTCGCGCCAGTTGTCGATGCCGAAGCGGCGGGACGAGTCCGTGAAGTAGATCGTCCCGTCGGACGCCACCGCCGCGTTGTTGCAGAACACGAAGTCCAGCCCCAACGCGGAAGTCGCCAAAACAGAAGGAGAACCGCCGGCCAGCGGGACCACCAGCAGCCCGGCCCGCGCGTCGCAGATCAGCAGCTCGTCCTCGCCGTACAGCTCCAGCCCCAGCGGCCGCCCGCCCGTGTCGGCGATGACGTCGATGCGCCGGCCGTCCGGGGACAGCCGCAGGATCCGGCCGTCGTCGACGCCGGCGTAGATCCGGCCCTCGCCGTCGACCACGACGTCCTCCGGGCCGTGCCCGTTCACCGGGATGACCGTGACCTCGCCGAACCGCATCGGACGTCTCCTACCGGTAGGTGAGCAGCGAGGCCGTTTCGGCCTCGAAGTGCGGATGCTCGTTGAAGGACAGCATCGTCACGCCGCCGCGGCCGGACACCAGCTTCGTGATCCCGCCGTTGACCGTGACGCGGTTGAGCTTGAGCAACCCGGCTTCGGGGGTCCCCATCAGCAGTCCGCAGATCGTGGCGATCACGCCGCCGGAAGTGAACACCACCGCGTGCTCGCCCTTGCCCAGGGACGCCACCAGATCTTCCAAAGCGGACCGGCAGCGCGCGAGGAACGCCGGCCACGTCTCGGCGCACGGCCCCGACTCGCCCGCCGACGTCCACGCCGTCAGCGCCGCGTCAAGAACTCCTTGGTACGCCCGGGAATCCTCCTGCGGCGCGCCCCCGGCGTGGTGCAGCGCGATGTCGACGTGGTCGTACTCGTTCCAGCGGGGGTCCTCGACGACCGGGGCGACCGCGTCGAGGGCCTTCAGCGCCGTCGCCGCCGTGTCCCGCTGCCGCGCGAGCGTTCCCGACCGGACCTGGCTGAAGGAGACGTTGCGCCGCAGGAGCTCGGCACCGACCACAGTGGACTGTTCGAAGCCACGCGGCGAAAGCGCGTCGTAGTCGGACGCGCCGAAGGACGCCTGCCCGTGCCGGACCAGGTAGATCGCGCCCACTCAGGCACTCCCCTTCGCGATGATCTCCCGGCAGCGCCAGTCGAGGTACCCGACGAACTGCCAGAAGTCCTTGAACGCCGGGTTGCGGGTGGCGCCGTCGTGGTAGCGCCGGTACAGCTGCTGCAGCACCGCGGCGAGCCGGAACAGGCCGTAGACCTCGTAGAACCGCCAGTCGCCCACGGCGAGCCCGGTCTTCTCCGCGTACCGCGCGACGAACTCCTCGCGCGTGAACGTCCCGGGCAGGTGCGTCGGCTGGCGGCGGCTGGCCTTCATGACGTCGTCGTCGTCGGCCTGCACCCAGTACGCGAGCATGCTGCCCAGCTCCATCAGCGGGTCGCCGAGCGTGGCCATCTCCCAGTCGAGGACGCCGGTGATGTTCAGCGTCGACGGCCCGTCCAGCACGAGGTTGTCGAGCCGGTAGTCGTTGTGGATCAGGCAGATCTTCACTTCGCCAGGCTGGTTCGCGGCCAGCCACGAGCGGACCTCGGCGAAGTCGCCGACGTTGTCCGTGCGCGCCGCGGCGTACCGGTCCGACCAGCCGCGGATCTGCCGCTCGACGTACCCGGCGCCCTTGCCCAGATCGGCCAGCCCGGCCTTTCCGACGTCGACGGCGTGCAGGTCCACCAGCCGGTCGACGACCTTGCCGGACAGCTCGCGGGCCTGCTCCGGGGTCAGTTCGAGACCGGCGGGGAGGTCACCGCGCAGGATCAGGCCGGCCAGCTTCTCCATGACGTAGAAGTCGCCGCCGAGCACGGCCGGGTCGTCCCCGAACGCGAGCATCCGCGGCACGTACGGGAACACCGGCTTCAGCGCGTGCTGGACCCGGTACTCGCGCCGCATGTCGTGCGCCGACGCCGCCTTGTGCCCGGCGGGCGGGCGCCGCAGGATCAGCTCGCGGTCCGGGTAGGTCAGCAGGTACGTCAGGTTCGACGCGCCGCCCGGGAACTGCCGGACGGCGGGCGGCTCGTCGCCGAGGCCCTCGACCCGCGCGGCCAGCCACGCGTGCACGGCGGCGGCATCGAACGCGTCTTCCTCACGCACCTCGATGGTGGTCATGCGAACCTCCGCAGCACCGAGGCCGGCACCACGCGCATCGCGAGGCTCAACGGCACCCACGGCCACGCCGGGACGTAGGCGCGCGCCCGCTCGGCCTCGACCGCCTTGACCAGCGCCCGCGCGCCCTTCTCGGCCTTGGCCAGCAACGGGTTCCGGCCGATCCGGTCGTTCATCTCCGACTCGATGTAGCCCGGCCGGATGTCGGTGACGGTGATGCCCTTGCGCTTCAGCTCGAGCCGGGTGCCGTCGACGAACGCCGAGATCCCCGCCTTCGAAGCGGCGTAGGCGGTGAGGTTGCCCGGCAGGCCGCGGATCGCGCTGAACGACGAGACGACGGCGAGGTGCCCGGCGCCCTGCTCGCGGAAGATCCCGGCGGCGGCTTCGATCTGGGCGGCGGCGCCGACGAAGTTGACTTCGAGGGTCTGCCGGTTGGCGTCGAACCGGCCCTTGCCGACCGGCTGCCCCTTCCCGAGCCCGGCGTTCACGATCACCCGGTCGAGGGACCCCAGCTCGGCGCGGAACTCCTCGAAGACGGTGAAGACGCTGTCGTGGTCGGTGACGTCGAGCTTGCGCGTCACGACCTTGATCCCGGGGTGCGCCGCGGTCAGCTCGCCGGCCAGCTTTTCGAGCCGGTCGGTTCGCCGCGCGCACAACGCCAGGTTGCGCCCCTTCGCCGCGAACCGGCGGGCCATGCCCTCGCCCAACCCGCTGCTCGCGCCGGTGATCAGGATGTTCTTGCGGACGGCCATGCCCGGAGCCTACCCGCTGGTAATAAGACCGGTGGCCCGGCGCTGGGGGCGTCGCCGGGCCACCGGTCATCGCGCGGCCACCCCGGCCGGTCGCACAACGCGGCCGGGTGAGCCGGAGCCGTTGTCCACGGCTGCCGCCCGCTCCCGGATGGGCCGTGAGGGGGAGGCGGAGCCACCGGTGCGGGCAAGTCATACAAGCGCGTCCGCCCAGGCCGGGGCAATGGTTCACAGTTGCCAGTACTAGCCCGTTCGCCCGAGTGGACGCGCGGGCGCGGTCATCGGCGACCGCGGCGAAGACGAACGCGGGCGACCGGGGAGATCCTGCTAACGTGCACCGTGTCGGGGATCGTCGGGGGACGGCACGGGGCGGGTCGGGATCGGCAATGGCGAGCAGCACGACGGGCGGTCAGCAGGGTGAGCGCACCGCGTTCGCCACCCACCTGCGCGCGGCCATCGCCACCAGCGGGCTCTCCCTCGACCGGATCCAGGCGCGGCTGCGTGCCCGCGGCGTCGTCGTCAGCGTCACCGCCCTCAGTTATTGGCAGTCCGGCAAGCGCCAGCCGGAGCGGCAGAGCTCGCTCTCGGCGGTCCGCACTCTGGAAGAGATCCTCGACGTCCCGGCCGGCTCCCTCCTCGGGCTGTTGCCCCCACCCCGGCCCCGCGGTGGCGCCGGGCGGCGCCAGGCGGGCGGCGAGCCCCTGTCGTTCCCCCGCGAGACGCTGCAGCCGCTGCTGGACAAGGTCGGCGCGCCGGACGCGCTCGAGCGCCAGCACCCGCTGAAGCTGGTCGGGCTGCACGACCTGTGCGAGATCGCCGAAGACGGCGGCCAGCGCGCGGTCACCGCGCGGGCGGTGTTCCAGGCGGGCACCGACGGCCAGGACCGCTGGCTGCTCGTCTACACCCAGGACGACCCGGCGGCCGGCGCACCGGAGCTGCACGCGGTGCGCAACTGCCGGGTCGGCCGCGCCGAGGTCGACGAGGCCCACGGCCTCATCGTCGCCGAGCTGATCTTCGACCGGCCGATCGACCGGGGCGAGACGCACCTGATCGAGTACACGCTGACCAACGGCGGGCCGCCGTACCCGGAGTGCCGCAACACCTGCTACCGCGAGTTCCGGCGCCCGGTGCGGGAGTACCTGCTGGAGGTCCGGTTCGCGCCGGGCACGGCACCCGAGCGCTGCTGGCAGTACACCCGCAACGGTGCGACCGGGTCCCGCACCCGCCGGCAGCTCAAGCTCGACGGCGGCGACGGCGTGCACGCGGTGGCGCTCGACTTCGGCCCCGGCGTCTTCGGCATCGACTGGGACTGACGTACCCGGCGGGCCGGCGTCAGCTCCGGTGCGCGGCCGCCACGGTGGCCAGTTCGGTGCGGTTCGCGATCCCGAGCTTGGCGTAGACGTGCGCGAGGTGCGTCTTCACCGTGCCGCGGCTCATGAACAGCCGGGCGCCGATCTCCGGGTTCGTGCAGCCCTCGGCGGCGAGCTTCACGACCTCCAGCTCGGTCGGTGTCAGGCTGCCCCAGCCGCTCGACGGGCGGCCGCGCGCACCGCGGGTCCGGCGGACGAACGCGACGACGTCGTCGAGGCTCATCGGCGCTTCGGCCGTCGCGAGCCCGAGCGCGTCCAGCTCGGCCTGCTCCCCGGCGCGGCGCGGGAAGCCCAGCTCGGCGCGGACACGGGAGGCCGAGACGAGCACCCGGGCGGCGTCGGCCTCGCGGCCGGTGCGGGCCAGGAGCGTGGTCAGCGCGTCCAGGCTGCTCAGCACGCCCAGGCTGAGGCCGTGCTCGAGGCGCAGCGCCAGCGCTTCGTGGTGCAGCTCGGCGGCCTGCTCCGGGCCGGCCAGGTACCCCTGCTGGTCCAGGGCGTCGGCCAGGGCCGACCGCAGGCCCCAGCGCCGGGTCAGGTCGACGGCGGTGGCGAGCACCTCCGCCGCCTCCTCGGCCCGGCCCAGCGCGCGCAGCACGGCACCGCGTTCGGCGAGCCCCTGCGACGCCATGTACGTCCCGGGAACGGCTTCGCGCTCGAACCAGCGCGTGGCCTCTTCCCACTCGCCGCGCCGCCGGTGGAGCTCACCCATCACCCCGGCCATGCCGGGCACGAAGACGTCGCCCGCGGTTTCGAGGAGCCGCAGGAAGGGTCCCATCACGCGGAACCCGGCGTCGACGTCGCCGGCCAGGCAATGCACCATCGCCAGCCGGCACAGCGTCGTGTTGACCCGGTGGAAGTCCCCGAGCGGCGCGGCGACCTCGACGGCGCGCTCGGCCAGTTCGCGCGCCCGCGGCAGGTCCGCCGCCGCGAGCGCGCTCGCCGACCGGGCGCTGAGGACCGTCGACCCGAGTCCGCGATCGCCCCGGCGGAGGAGCCCTTCGGCCGCTTCGGCGAGCAGGGGGTCGGCTTCGTCGTGCCGGTCCCGGGCGTGGAGGACGATCCCGCGCAGCATCAACGCACTGTCGCGCGCGAAGCCGTCTCCGGCGGCTTCGGCGACCTTCCCGGCTTCGAGAGCGAGGTCCCAGGCGGCGTCGAAGTCCGTGTACAGGTGCCCGAGAGCGGTGAGTGAGAGGCAGCGCGCGCGAAGTCCCGTCTCGCCGAGTTCGGTGGCGATCTCCAGGCCCAGCCGCGCGGCCTCGACGTCGAACGGCGCCGTCGTGTCCGCGACCAGTCCCATCCCGGTGAGCAGCCGGGCCTGCAGCGGTGACCGCTCGTCCGGGCACCGGGCGACCGCGCGCTTCAGGTACGCCAGGCCCTCGTGCCCGCGGCCCCGCAGGTTCCACAGCCACGCGACGGCGGCCGCGAGCCGGCGACCCCGCGTGGGATCTTCCCGTCCCAGCCCCCACTCCAAGGCCGCGCGGAGGTTGTCGCGCTCGGGTTCCATCCGCGCGCGCCAGGCGTCCTTGTCCCGGTCGAGGTCGGGCTCGGCGGCTTCGGCGAGCGCGAGGAAGTGGTCGAGGTGGCGGTCGCGGACGGCGTCGGCCTCCCCCGCTTCGGCCAGCCGGGCCGCCGCGTACTCGCGCAGCGTCTCCAGCAGCCGAAAGCGGCCGTTTTCGGCCAGCACCAAGGACTTGTCGACCAGCCGGCCCAGCGCGGGCAGCACGGCCGGGCCGCCCGCCGCGTCGAGGGTGAACCCGCCGGCGAAGACAGCGAGCCCGCGGAACACCACGCGGTCTTCGCCGTCGAGCTGGTCGTGGCTCCACGCGATCGACGCAGCCAGGGTCTGCTGCCGCGCCGGCCCGCCCCGCGGGCCCCGGGTGAGCAGCGCGAACCGGTCGTCGAGACCGGCGTCGATCTGGTGCGGGGTAAGGGTTCCGAGCCACGCGGCGGCGAGCTCGACAGCCAACGGGATGCCGTCGAGCCGGGCACAGACCGACCGGACGGCGGCCGCACTCGAAGTGTCCAAAGTGAACAGTGGCCGCACCGCGCCGGCCCGTTCGACGAACAGCGCGACGGCCTCCTCGACGGCCAGCGGCGGCACCCGCCACACCGTCTCCCCCGGCACGCCGAGGGGTTCCCGGCTGGTCGCCAGCACCGCGACCTCGGGGCAGGACCGGAGCAGTGCGACGGCGAGGTCCGCGACGCCGTCGAGGACCTGTTCGCAGTTGTCGAGGCAGAGCAGGACGCGCCGGTCGCGCAGCTCCGTCGCGACCGAACGGGCGGCGCCCGCGCGCGGCTCCACCGGCACGCCCAGCGTCGCGGCGACCAGCTCGGCGACCTCGGCGCGCCCGGCGACGGCGTCGAGCTCGGCCCACCACACGCCGTCGGGCCACCGCCCGGCCGCCGCGGCCGCGACCTGCGCGGCCAGCCGCGTCTTGCCGCTGCCGCCCGGCCCGGCGAGCGTGACGAGCCGGCCGCCGGCCAGCCGGCCCCGGACCTCGGCGGCCTCGCTCTCGCGGCCGACGAACCCGGTCAGCTGCACCGGGAGGTTGTTCGGGACCGCGTCGAGCGAGCGCAGCGGCGCGGGGGTCCCGCCGAGCTGGAAGATCCGCTCCGGCGCGGTGAGATCCGGCAGGCGGTGGACGCCGAGGTCGTGCAGCGTGACGCCGGTCAGGCCCGCGGCGACCGGTGCCGAGATCAGCGTCCGGCCGTCGGCAGCCAGCTCCCGCAGCTGTTCGCAGCGCCGGACGGCGGGCCCGGTGGGCGTGCCGTCGTCGCGGACCAGCGCTTCGCCGGTGTGGAGGGCGGCGGGTCCGCCGGCCAGGGTCGCGAGCGCTTCTTCGGGCGTCGCGAAGACGGCCGGGGGCGCGTCACCGGCGCACAGGATCGTGACCGTGCCGGCGGGGAGGAGGTTCGTCTCGGTCATGGCCCGGCCAGTCTGCCAGCGGATCTCGGCCAGGTGGCAGATGTCCCGGCGCGCCGCGGCTGCGACCTTCGACGCTGTGGAGACGTTCGAAGAGCTGCTGACGCGCTGGCGGGACGCCGAGGCGCGCGGCGACGCGCCCGCGTGGGAGCCGCTGCTGGCCGCCGACTTCCGCGGCGACGGCCCGGACGGCCGCGTCCTCGACCGGGACGCCTGGCCCGGCCGGGCCCCCGCGGGCGCGTTCCGGTGGACGGACCTGCGGGTGACGTCGTCGGTCGGCGTCGCGACCGGTCACCGCGACGGCGCCGGCTGCACGGTGGTGGCGGCGCGGCGCGGCGGGCGCTGGCAGATCGTCAACGTCCAGCGCGGCTCATGACAGCTTGTTCCGGAGCACCTTCCCGGTCGCGTTGCGCGGCAGCTCGTCCAGGAACTCGACGTCCCGCGGCACCTTGTAGCGCGCCAGGTTCGCCTTGACGTAGTCGCGGACGCCCTCGACGTCGAGCTTCGAGTCCTCGGTGCGCACGATGAACGCCTTGAGCCGCTGCCCGAACTCCGCGTCCTCGACACCGATCACCGCCGCCTCCAGCACGTCTTCCCGCTCCACCAGGAGGTTCTCCACCTCGATCGGGAACACGTTCTCGCCGCCGGAGACGATCATCTCGTCGTCGCGGCCGTCGATGAACAGCAGGCCGTCGTCGTCGAAGTGGCCGACGTCCCCGCTGGAGAGCAGGCCGTCGATGATCTCCTTGTGGCGGCCGTCGGTGTAGCCGCCGAAGCTGAGTCCGCTGCCGACGAACACCCGGCCGGTGACGTGCGGCTTCGTGATCTTCACGCCCTTTTCGTCGTACAGCGCCACCTTGCAGCCGACCGGTGCGCGGCCGACCGTGCCCGGTGCCTTCGCCCAGTCCTCCGGCGTCGCGACCGTCGCCACGGCGACCTCGGTCGAGCCGTAGAGGTTGTGCACGACCGGGCCGAACGCCTCGTTCGCGCGGTTGCCGAGGTCCGGGGACAGCGCCGAGCCGGCGACGAAGATGATCCGCAGCGCCGACGTGTCGTACTTTTCGCGGACGTCCTTCGGCAGGTCGACGATGCGCTGCAGCATGGTCGGCACCAGCACGAGCGCGGTGCACTTGTGCTCGGCGACGCCGCGCAGCGCCTCTTCCGGCGCGAACTTGCGGCGCATCACGACCTTCGAACCGAGCGCGAAGGAGAGGATGAACTGCGAGAGGCCGGTGCCGTGGAACAGCGGCGCGCCCATGTAGGTGGCCTCGTTCGACCGCAGCGGAATCCGGTCGAGGAACTGCGCCGAGGCCAGCGCCGAGGTGTGCGGCCGCGGCGCGCCCTTCGGCGTGCCGGTGGTACCGCTGGTCAGCAGCACGAAACCGCCCGGCTTGGCCGGCGCGGGCCACGGCCGGTCGTCGGTGCTGGCGATGATCTCGGACAGCACCGGGACGTCCCGGTGGGTCAGGTCGCTGTCCGGGTCGACCCAGGCCAGGTAGCGCTCGACGGTGTCGGGGATCGCGTCCAGCAGGCCGGTGAACTCCTGGTCGTACACCAGCGCCGTGACACCCTCGCGCTGGGCGACGTCGGCCAGCTGCGGCTTCGCGAAGCCGGTGTTCATCAGCAGCAGGCGGACGCCGAGCTTGCCCGACGCGGCCATCGTGATGACCAGGCCGCGGTGGTCGCGGCAGAGCGCGGCGACGACCTGGCCCGGCTCGATCCCGCGCTCGGACCAGGCCCTGGCCAGCGCGTTCGACTGGTCGTCGAGCTGCTTGTAGGTCAGCGGGCCGAGTTCGTCGACGATGCCGACGGCGGTCGGGTCGCGGCGCGCCGAGATGTGGTTCGCGCCGGCGAAGGGACCGAACTTGCGGAGCGCGACCAGCGAGCGGACCCCCTCGTCGAGCCGGGGGAAGGGGACGAGGCCCGCCCGCCGCATCACGTCCACGCTGCGCGCCGTCTCCGTCACCTTGTCCGCCACCTGCGTGGCGAGCTCGACCAGGCTCATCCAAGCACCTCCGTTGCTGCGGGAAAGAGCCCACGCCGACGGCAGGCGTACCGGCGGTATGGGGGCTACCGGAGAGTAGCCCAACCTTGGTCCGAACGCACGAGCCGCGTTCGGCCTGAAACTGTCGGTGGTGGCCGTCATGATGTCTTCGTGCAGGTGATCGCGGGGCGGGAGGAGGACGGGAGCTACACCGTGGATGCGCCGTCGTCGACGGCGACCGGCCTGGACGCCGCGGGGTTCGCGGCGCTGGCCCGGGAGCTGGAGACGTCGCTCCGGCCGCGCTGGGTGTTCCCGTCGGTCGCGCTGGTGTACCCGGTGCTCGTGGCCGCCGGGCTGCGGGTCGAACGCTGCTACGACCTGGCGCTGGCCGAGGGGCTGCTGCTGGCGTACGAGGGTCTGGAAGGGCAGTCGCGAAGCCTGCGCGCGGCGTGGGCCAGGGCGAACGGCGAGGAACCGCCGCCCGATTCGGCGGCCGTCGAGCTCGCACAGCCGACGCTGTTCGAGACGAGGGTGCCGACGCTGCCCGAGGGCGTGACGGTCGTCACGGCGGTCCGGCGCGTGCTCGCCGAGCAGGAGCGGCGGGTGGCCGCGGCCGAGCACCCGGACCGGTTGCGGCTGCTGCTGGCCGCGGAGTCGGCGAGCGCGCTGGCCGCGGCGGAGATGTCGGCCGACGGCCTGCCGTGGCGCGCCGACCTGCACGAGGAGCTGCTGGTGTCCCGGCTCGGCCCGCGGGTGCGGGCCGGGGAGCGGCCGAAGGTGCTGGTGGAGCTGGCGGCGAAGATCAGCGAGGCGTTCGGCGGGCGGCCGGTCAACCCGGACTCGCCGCCGAGCGTGGTCAAGGCGCTCGCCCGGGCCGGGATCGAGGTGTCGGCGGCGCGGAAGTACCTCCTGAAGGGCATCGACCACCCCGCGGTGGGGCCGTTGCTGGAGTACAAGGAGCTGTCCCGGCTGTACACGGCGAACGGCTGGGCCTGGCTCGAAGAGTGGGTCACCGACGGCCGGTTCCGCCCGCACTACGTCGTCGGCGGGGTGGTGTCCGGACGCTGGGCCAGCCGCGGCGGCGGGGCGCTGCAGATCCCGAAGGTGCTGCGCACGTGCGTGCGCGCGGACCCGGGCTGGAAGCTGGTGGTGGCCGACGCGGCCCAGCTGGAGCCGCGGGTGCTGACGGCGTTGTCGGGCGACCGCCGGCTGGCCGACGTCGCGGCGGCGACGGATCTGTACGCGCGGCTCGGCGAGGCGTTGTTCTCCGGTGCCCGCTGGGTCCCGGCCGCCGACGACGACCGGGACGACCGGGCCCGGGCGAAGATCGCGATGCTCTCGGCGATGTACGGCGGCACGTCCGGCGAGGCGGGGCCGCTGCTGGCCCTGCTGCGCCAGCGGTTCCCGGACGCGGTGTCCTATGTGGAGCATGCCGCCCAAGCGGGCGAACGCGGTGAGCGCGTCCGCTCGCGGCTGGGCCGGACTTCACCCGCGCCGTCGGCCGCGTGGCGGGCGTTGACCGGCGGGCTGGCTTCGGACGAAGCCGCGGAGCTGAAGGCCCGCCGCGCTTCCCGGGGCTGGGGCCGGTTCACGCGCAACTTCGTCGTCCAGGCCAGCGCGGCCGACATGACGGCGGTGATGCTGGCGACGCTGCGCCGCCGCCTCCCGGCCCCGGCCCACCTGGTGTTCTTCCAGCACGACGAGGTCATCGTCCACACCCCGGCCGAGCTGGCCGAGGAGGTGTCCGCGGCGATCACGGACTCGGTGACGGAGGCGGCCCGCATGCTGTTCGGCCCGGCCTGCCCGGTCCGCTTCCCGCTGCACATCGCCCCGGTCGACACCTACGCCGACGCGAAGTGAACCGGGCCGGCCGCTCCCCGCTCGCAGCGGCCGGCCCGGCGGTCACCTACGGGAACATCGAGAGGGGCTGCGTCACGACGTCCTGGTTCGGCAGCGTCCTGCCCGGGCGGCCGCGGAAGTCGGTCCAGCACGGGTACAGCCGGAAGTCGGCGCCGACCGCCGCCGCGGTGTAGTCGCCGATGAACACGCCCTGCAGCTCCTTGCCGGTCACCGCGCCGGTCGACACGAACTGCACCTGCGGGTTCGCCGTCTGCGTCGTGATCCGGCGGACCGGCGCCGAGCCCGCCCCGTCACCCCAGCCGGTGGCGTAGGCGTAGTCGAGCCCGATGCCGTGCGGGTCGTAGGCGCGGGTGTAGAAGGTGACCGCGACGCGCCCGGCCCGGGCCGCGACGGCGGGGAACACCTCGTCGGCGCCCGTGCCGATCTTCACCGGCTTCGACCAGCCGTGCCGGCCGTCGGACCCGCTGAGGAACGCGTCGCCGTTCGTCTTGACCGACTCGCCGTCCCGGTAGGTGCCGTTGCGGTCGTCGGCCCAGGTCACCCAGAGCCGGTCGGTCACGCGGTCGTAGGTCAGCTGCGGGAAGCTGTTGACCCGGAAGTTCTCGCCGGTCAGCGCGTTGTTGGCGACGTCCTCGTTCACCGGGAAGTCGAAGTCGAGCCCGACCTCGGCGTGCCGGAACGTCCGGCCGCCGTCGCGCGAGGTAGCCACGGCCACCGCGTCGTGGTCGGCGGGCTGATCGCAGGCGGCACTGGCGCACACCGACGTCTCGTAGGCGATCTGGAGCGTCCCGTCCCGGGTGACCACCGGGTTCGAGCCGCTGCCGTACGGCGTGATCCCGCCCTGGAAACCGGTCAGCGTCGGCGAAACCCGGCGCATCGGCGACCACGTCCGCCCGAAGTCGCCCGACTTCGACAGCACGATCGGCGACTCGACGAAGTTCCCGTCGGCGTCGTAGGTGAACTGCGTCCAGGTGACGTACACCGTCCCCGTCACCGGGTCGGCGGCGATCCACTCCTTGTCGTTGAAGATGTTCGTCGGCGTCGGCGTGCCGGCCGGCGTGACGCCGTCGAGGTGCAGGATCGCCGGGTCGCCGAAGCTGCGGCCGCCGTCGTGGGAGACCGACACGGCGATGCCGCTGGCGGACTGCTCGTCGTCCGGGACCGCCGCCCGGCTGAACACGAGCGTCGCGTAGTACACGGTGTTGTGCGGCCCGAACGCGACGGCCGGGTCGCCCGCGGCGTCCATGGCGGACAGGGGCGCGGCCGCCCCGGTCGGGAAGTCGAGGTGCGGCAGCTGGACGTTCGCCCAGGTCCGGCCCCCGTCGAACGAGGTGTAGGCGAAGCCGCCGGAGTCGTTGCGGGACTCGCGGGTGTTGTAGAGCCGGTAGTCGTTCGACCCGGCGACGATGTTGCGCGGGTTCTCCGGGTTGACGGCGATGGTCGTCTCGTTCTGGGCGGTGCTGCAGCCGGTCTGGCTGCCGGTCGGCACGATGGTGTCGCCGTCGATGACGTCGTTGTTCGGGGCGAGCGGCCGGTAGGGGTTCGGCTTGCCGATGTAGGTCTGGCAGAGCGCGGACAGCGCGGGGTCGTCGCCGTCCTCCTCTTCCTCCTCGGCGAACTGCTCCTTGAGCAGCGGGTTCGGCACGTCGTGGCGCGGTCCTTCGGCCAGCGCCGCGATCTGGTGCTTGCCGTGCTGCGGATCCACCGGCAGCGGCGCTCCCCCGGCGGCGGCGTGGGCGGCCGGGGCGAGGAGGACGGCGAGCGGCAGGACGAGCGCGGCGAGGGTGGCGAGGATTCTTCGCTTGGCGGACGAATCACCCAAGGACATTCGTAAGGTCCTTTCCCAGGAGGGACTTCTGCCGACCAAGGCTTGACGCAGCCGGCCGGGCGGTCAACCGACGGAAGTCCTGAACCCCCCTGAGCCGGACATTCCACCCCAGGAGCACGACCGGAAACTTTGACCACAAGGACCAATAGCGCCGGCACCGACAGTGACCACAACGCCGGACATCCGGACGGTGAATCATCCACGTGGTGCTGCCCGCACCGCCTGGCAGCCACCTAGCCTGATTCACATGGGGCGAGGGAAAACGCGAAAACAGGCGGAGTCGGAAATTTATGGCGGAGCCATTGCCATTGTCGTGTTGTGGATCGCCAGCCCGCTCGGCGCCATTTTCTTCCCGGTCATTGCCGTTGCCTCCGGGCTGCTCGCCGGGTTCAGCCTCTGCACCATGCCGACCTGGTGCTGCGCCGAACGAAGCAGGGGCGGCCCCTGCCAGGGCAAGACTCGCGGTGTTTTCGCGGCCTGTGATGAGCCTTCTCACGTCGACGGAAAAGGGGCTCTGCTCCGGACGCGAGCCTACTGGCTCGGTCTGGCACGCGGAGATTACAGCGGAAGCCGCGGTGCGAGGGCCGTCTACCTGGCGGGGGCCGCCATCCTGTCAGGTCTCGTCGCGCTGATCATCATCCTCCTACAGTGACCTCAGGCCAGGGCGTCGTCGATGGCCTTCGTGATCCGCTTCAGCGACACCGGGTGCGCGGTCCCCAGCGTCTGGGCGAAGAACGAAACCCGCAGCTCCTCGATCATCCACCGCACCTCGTCCAACGCCGGCGACGACGTCCCCGGTGGCAGCGAAGCCAGCGCGTCGGAGTACTCGCCGGTGATCCACGCGATGTCCGCCGTCCGCTGCAGGTCGCGGGTCGGCTCCGACGCCAGCTTCTCCAGCCGGCGGGAGATCCCCTGCAGGTACCGAACCACGTTGCGCAGCCGCGAAGCACCCGTCGCCGTCACGAAACCCGGGTACACCAGGCCCGAAAGCTGGGCCCGGATGTCGGACAGCGACTCCGCCGGGCCGCGCGTGCCCGGCAGGGCCACCTCGACGTCGTTCGCCGCGCGGAGGATCTTCTCGACGTCCGCCAGCACGTCCAGCACCACCGGGTGCAGGCCCGCCCGGACCTTCTCCAGCAGCACCTTGAAGCCGGTCTCGTCGAACACCGGGCCGCCGCCGCCCGTCATCAGGGCGTCCACCGCGCAGTCGACGCAGTCCTCGAGCAGTGCCGCCACGCTGCCGTGCGGGTTGCGGTTCAGCACCAGCTTCGACGAGTTCGACAGCGACCGCGTGATGAACTTCATCGGCGAGTTCAGGTTCAGCCGCAGCATCCGGCGCGTGCCCGCCCACATCGCGTGCCGCTGCTGGCCCGGCGTGTCCAGCAGCCGCACCGCCACCGACGCGCCTTCGTCCACGAGCGCCGGATACGCCTTGACGTCGTGGCCGCGCTGCGTCGACTCGAACACCTGCGGCAACGAGCCGAACGACGGCTTCGTCAGCCCGGCCTTCTCGAGGGTGTTGGCCGCCTTCGAGATCGTCTCCCGGACCTTCGGTGCCAGCTTCCGTTGCAACGCCTCGATGTCCTTGCCCTCGGCCACCTTCTTGCCGCGCTCGTCGACCACCCGGAACGTCATCTTCAGGTGGTCCGGCACCGACGACAGGTCCCAGTCCGCGTACGGCACCGTGATGCCCCGCAGCGCACGCAGCTCGCGGCCGAGCACCTCCAGCAGCGGACCGTCCGAAGGGGACACTCGCGAAAGGACGTACTTCGCGGTGTCCGGCGCCGGGACGAAGTTGCGGCGCAAGGCCTTCGACAGCGACTTGATCAGCTGCGTCGCGAGCTCTTCACGCAGCCCCGGCACCTGCCAGTCGAACCCGTCCGGCGTCACCTGGTTCAGCACCGGCAGCGGGACGTGCACGGTGACGCCGTCCGCGTCCGCACCCGGCTCGAACTGGTAGGTCAGCTTGAAGACCTGCGTGCCCTGCGTCCACGAGTCGGGGTAGTCGCCCTCGCGGACGCCGCCCGCGGTCTCGTTGATGAGCATGGACTTCTCGAACGAAAGCAGGTCCGGCTGCTCGTGGCGCGTCTTCTTCCACCACGTGTCGAAGTGGCGCACCGAGACGACGTCGGCCGGGACGCGGGCGTCGTAGAACTCGTACAGCGTCTGGTCGTCGACCAGGATGTCGCGGCGCCGCGCCCGGTTCTCGAGGTCCTCGACCTCCTCCAGCAGCGCGCGGTTCTCGGCGAAGAAGTGGTGGCGCGTCTGCCAGTCGCCTTCGACCAGCGCGTGCCGGATGAACAGCGCCCGCGACAGCTCCGGGTCGATCCGCCCGTAGTTGACGCGGCGGTCGGCGATCAGCGGGACGCCGTAGAGCGTCACCTTCTCGGTCGCCATCACCGCGCCCTGCTTGCGTTCCCAGTGCGGCTCGGAGTAGTTCCGCTTCACGACGTGCCCCGCGAGCGGCTCGACCCATTCCGGCTCGATCCGGGCGTTCACCCGCGCCCACAGCCGCGACGTCTCGACCAGCTCGGCCGACATCACGAACCGCGGCTGCTTCTTGAACAACGCCGACCCCGGGAAGATGCCGAAGCGGGCGCCGCGCGCGCCCAGGTAGTCGCCCTTCGCCGGGTCCTTGAGCCCGATGTGCGAGAGCAGCCCGGCGATCAGCGACGTGTGCACGCGCTGCGGGTCGACCGGGGCCGTGTTCGTGTTGAGCGAGATGCCGAGCGGTTTCGCGAGCTGCCGCAGCTGGCTGAAGATGTCCTGCCACTCGCGCAGGCGCAGGTAGTTCAGGTACTCGGTGCGGCACATGCGCCGGAACTGGTTGCCGGACAGCGCCTTCTGCTGCTCGGCGACGTACTCCCAGAGGTTGAGGTAGGCGAGGAAGTCCGACGTCGGGTCGGCGAACCGCGCGTGCTGCTGGTCGGCCGCCTGCTGCTTCTCCGCCGGCCGCTCCCGCGGGTCCTGGATGGACAGTGCCGCCGCGATGATCATGACCTCGCGGACGCAGCCGTTCTTGGCCGCCTCGAGCACCATCCGGCCCATCCGCGGGTCGACCGGCAGCTGCGCGAGCTTGCGGCCGATGTCGGTGAGCCGCCGGTCGCTGTTCCCGGCGGCCGCGCTGTCGAACGCGCCCAGTTCCTGCAGCAGCCCGACGCCGTCGGTGACCTGGCGGCGGTCCGGCGGCTCGACGAACGGGAACGCCGCGATGTCGCCCAGCCCCAGCGACGTCATCTGCAGGATGACCGAGGCCAGGTTGGTCCGCAGGATCTCCGGGTCGGTGAACTCGGGCCGCGCCTCGAAGTCCTCTTCGGAGTAGAGCCGGATGCAGATGCCGTCCGACGTCCGGCCGCAGCGGCCCTTGCGCTGGTTCGCCGACGCCTGCGACACCGGCTCGATCGGCAGCCGCTGCACCTTCGTGCGGTGGCTGTAGCGCGAGATCCGCGCCGTGCCCGGGTCGACGACGTACTTGATGCCCGGCACGGTCAGCGACGTCTCGGCGACGTTGGTCGCGAGCACCACCCGGCGCCCGGTGTGCTGCTGGAACACGCGGTGCTGGTCGGCCGCCGAGAGCCGCGCGTAGAGCGGCAGGACCTCGGTGTTGCGGAGGTTCGCGCGGTTGAGCACGTCCGCGGTGTCGCGGATCTCGCGCTCGCCGGAGAGGAACACCAGGACGTCGCCGGGTCCCTCGGCGCACAGCTCCTCGACGGCGTCGAGGATGCCCTGCGTCTGGTCGCGCTCGTCGTCGCCTTCGGGATCGTCGGGGTCGACCAGCGGCCGGTAGCGCACCTCGACCGGGTACGTCCGGCCGGAGACCTCGACGATCGGCGCGTCGTCGAAGTGCTTCGAGAACCGCTCTGGGTCGATCGTCGCCGAGGTGATGATCACCTTGAGGTCGGGGCGGCGCGGCAGCAGCTGCTTGAGGTAGCCGAGGATGAAGTCGATGTTGAGGCTGCGCTCGTGGGCCTCGTCGATGATCAGCGTGTCGTACTGGCGCAGCGCGCGGTCGGTCTGGATCTCGGCCAGCAGGATGCCGTCGGTCATCAGCTTGACCAGCGTGTCCTGCCCGGACTGGTCGGTGAACCGCACCTTGTAGCCGACGGCGTCGCCGAGCTCGGTCTTCAGCTCGCTCGCGATCCGGTCGGCGACCGTGCGGGCGGCCAGCCGCCGCGGCTGCGTGTGGCCGATCTGGCCGCGGATCCCGCGGCCGAGCTCGAGGCAGATCTTGGGCAGCTGGGTGGTCTTGCCCGAGCCGGTCTCCCCCGCGACGATCACGACCTGGTGCTTGTCGATGGCCGCGCCGATCTCGTCCTTGAGCTTGCTGACCGGCAGCTCTTCGGGGTACTCGATCTTGGGCACGCTTTCGCGGCGCGACGCGATGCGCAGCTCGGCCTTGTCGATGTCGGCGGCGATCTGCGCGAGGGCGGCGTCGCGATCACGGGCTTTGCGGGCGCCGTCGAGCCGCCGGCGCAGCCGGTGCTCGTCGCGCGGCATCAGCTCGGGCAGGCGCGCACGCAGCGCTTCGAAGGGGGGTGGCGTGGACATTCTTGGTCCGAGGATAGCCGTGCGTGACGACGCGGGCCTCCCAATATCCCCGCCGCGTGACCGGGCCCACCCGGCCAGCGCCCCAATGTGGCGTTGGTTGCGTCCCACGCACCCAATGTGGCGTTCGGTGCGTCCCACGCACCCAACGCCACATTGGGGCGCTCTGGACCTGCGTCAGCCCTGCTGGCCGGGCTGCTGCGGGTACTGCTGCTGCGGGGCCCGGGCCGGGTACTGCTGCTGGCCCGGGAACTGCCCACCCGGCGCCGGCGGCTGCTGGGCGAACTGCTGCTGCGGCTGCGGCGCCGACTTCGCGCGCCCGATCAGCAGCGCGACGGCGATCAGCACGAGGCCGACGATGCCCAGCACGATGCCGAACGTCGGCTGCATGTCGTCGGCCCACGAGATCAGGATGAAATCGCGACCGAGCTGCTTGAGGATGAGCGAGCCGAAGCCGAGAAAGGCGAAGAGCGCGCCGATACGCATGGTGATGGCGGACATGGAAAACCCCCAATGGGAAAGGAAAGTCGGCGCCGACCGTCCCCGAACGGCCCGCGATGGGCTCCGAACGGTAACCATCGGCCTCGCGACTGTCCCCGCTTTTCCCGTTTCGTTACTTCACGTCCGCTGGAGCGAGTCCGGGCCCAGGTCGGCGAGGGTGCGGTGGCCGGAAAGTCCCATGGTCAGGTCGAAGTCGGCCAACAAGCTCCGCAGCACGTGGCGGACGCCGTCCTCGCCCGCGTGCGCCAGCCCGTACACCCACGGCCGGCCCACCAGCACCGCCCGCGCGCCCAGCGCGATCGCCTTCAGCACGTCCGCGCCGGTGCGGACGCCCGAGTCGAACAGCACCTCCAGGCGGTCGCCCACCGCCGCGACGATGCCCGGCAGTGCCTCCAGCGCCCCGATCGCGCCGTCGACCTGGCGGCCGCCGTGGTTCGACACGACGATGCCGTCCATTCCGGCCTCGGCCGCGCGGCGCGCGTCGGCGACGTGCTGGATCCCTTTGAGCACGATCGGGCCGTCCCAGTGCTCGCGCAGGAACGGCAGCTGGTCCCACGTCCGGTCGGTGCCGGTGATCATGCCGATCCAGGTCAGGATCGCGGTGCCGCGGTCCTCCTCCGGCGTCTTCTCCAGCCGGGACCGGAACACCGGGTCGGTGAACGGGACGGCAAGCCCCTCGCCCTGCAGGAACGGCAGGTAGGACTGGTCCAGATCGGACGGTCGCCAGGCCAGTGTCCACGTGTCGAGCGTGACGACCAGCGCCGTGTAGCCGGCCGCCTTCGCCCGGGCCAGCAGGCTCGCGCAGACGTCCGCGTCGCCCGGCCAGTACAGCTGGAACCAGCGCGGGCCGTCGCCGTTGGCCTCGGCGACGTCCTCGATGCCGGTGGACGACGCCGTCGACAGGATGAACGGGAGCCCGGTCGAGGCGGCGGCGCGGGCGGTCGCGGACTCGGCGTCGGGGTGGACGATCGACTGGACGCCGACGGGCGCGACGGCCACCGGCGCGGCCAGCCGGGTGCCGAGCACGGTGGTCGAGAGGTCGCGGTCGGTGGCGCCGGTCAGCATCCGGGGCACGACGCGCCAGCGGTCGAACGCCTCGCGGTTGGCGCGGGCGGTCGCGCCGGAGCCGGCCGAGCCCGCGACGTAGGAGAACGGGCCGGGCGCCATGACCTCGCGGGCCGACGCTTCGAGCTTGGTCGCGTCGGTCGAGCACGGCGGCAGCTGACCACCGAGTCCCTGCAGGTAGAGCTCGTTCTGGTAGCTGCCGAAGCGTTCGGTCACGTCTGCCTCCTCGCGTTCGAAGGCGCACTGTACTCGCCGGTAACGGCTCAGGCCGGGGCACGCCGCATCGGCTGCATCGGCGGCCCGCCGGGCGGGCGGAACGCGGGCCCGTGGTCGCGGAACCCGAGCCGCCGGTAGAGCCGCGTGCTGTCCGGCGAGCCGGCCTTCAGGTAGGTGGGCACGCCCTCGGCGTCGGCCCGGTCGAGGCCGTGGCGCAGCAGCCGCCCGCCGATGCCCCGGCCCTGGTGCCCGGGCCGGACGCCGACGAACTGCGCGTGCCACAGCGGCCCGGGCGGTTCGAGGCCGGCCATCAGGCCCAGCAGGACGCCGAGCCGGTCCGCCTCCGCCCGGTCGAGCCCGACGACCGGCTCGTCGTCGCCCTCGCTCGCGGGCAGCCAGATGACGGCCGCCGTGAGGTCGGCGGTCACGTCGACGTGCCCGGTCGCGAATCCCGCCCCGAGGAGCGCGCCGAAGAAGGCGGGGTGCGAGACGGCGCGGCGGCGCTCGGCGTCCGGGAACACCCAGCGGCTCACCGGGTCGTCCTGGAACGCCTCGACCAGGATCCCGGCCACCGCGTCCACTTCGGACGGATCCGCGGCCCGGACCTCGCTCATCGCGCTTCCAGGGCGGGCTCGTCCGCTTCTTCCCGCAGCGGGCCGCCGATGCCCGCGTAGACGTCCGGGCGCCGGGTGCGCAGCGCCTCGGCCCGCAGGAAGCCGGCGAGACCGGCGAGCACCAGCAGCCCCGGCAGGCCCCAGCGCAGCAGCGGGAGCGCGCCCGCCGGGCCGAGCAGGACGTCGAAGTGGACGATGATCAGCACCAGGATCGCGGTCAGCGTCACCGCCGCGAGCACGGGCGCGCCGAGGCGCCGCCACCACGTCTCCCGGCCGGGGCGGCGGCGGAAGAACCCGACGACCGACAGCGAAACCGCGATCATGATGATCGTGACACCCGTCGAAGCGGTGACGCCGGTCCAGGTGAACAGGTCGGTGAACGGGTCGCGGCCGGCCAGCGCGAAGACCGCGACGACGGCGATCCCGATCACCGTCTGGACCAGCGAACCGCCGATCGGCGCGCCGGTGCGCTTGCTGGTGCGGCTGAAGCCCTCCGGCAGCAGCCCTTCCCGCCCCAGCGCGAAGAAGTACCGCGCGACGGCGTTGTGGAGGCTCAGCAGCGCGGCGCCCTGGCTGGTCAGGAAGAGCACGTACGCCGTGCCCGCGAACGCCGAGCCGACGTACTGCGCGCCGAGCCCGAACAGCAGGCCCGGCCCCTCGGCGCCGGCCCGCTCGACGATGTGGTCCGGCCCGGTCGCGACCGCCATCCCGAGCGAGGAGGCGATGTACAGCACCGCGGTCAGGCCGATCGCGACGAACGTCGCGCGGCCCACCGTCCGGCGGGGGTCGCGGCACTCCTCGCCGTACGTCGCCGCCCCCTCGAACCCGAGGAAAACCGCGATGGAGAAAGCGAAAACCGCCCCGACGCCCGCCGTGAACAGGCTCGACGGCGCGAGCGGGACCAGCGAGACGCCGCCCCCGGCCGGGTGACTGAACATCCCGATGTCGAGGACCACGAGCACCGCGACCTCGAGGCCGAGCGCGACGCCGAGGACCTTCGCGTCGAGGTCGATCCGCAGCACGCCGCCGGCGCCGACGACGAGCACCGTCAGCAGCGCGATCGGCCACCACGGCAGGGCGGCACCGAACGTCGTGTTCAGCCAGGTGGACACGGAAAGGCCGAACAGGCCGAAGACCCCGGTCTGGATGGAGCTGTAGGCGAGCACCGTCACGTAGGCGACGGCGGTGCCCGCGGACCGCCCGATCCCGTGCGCCACCGAGGGGTAGAAGGCGCCGGCGTTCGTGATGTACCGGCTCATCGCGGCGTACCCGACGCCGAACAGCGCGAGCACCGGGGCCAGCAGGACGAACGACAGCGGCACGCCGATACTGCCGGTCACCGCGTAGGTCGCCGAGACCCCGCCGGCGATCGCGTACAGCGGACCGGCCGCCGCGACGACGAAGAAGACGATCCGGGCGGCGCCGAGCCGCTTCCGGCCGAGGCCGTGCCCCGGTGACTGGGTACCCATGAACCTTCCCCCGCGCCGTAGGTGATCTTGGCGGCGGCGCCCCAGAGTAGGGGTCCGCCCCCGGAGGGCGGTACGTCCGTTCGGGGTAAACCGTGATGGCACCGAAAGCGCGGCGAGGCCGGGCCGCTATCTTCGGCATCCGCAACCGAGACCGCCCGGGGGGGCCTTTTTCCGTCATGCGCCGGCTCACCTTGGTCGATTCCTTCTTCTTCCTCGGGCACGACGAGTTCACCGGCCGCCCGTCGCTCAGCCGGACGTCGCTGGGCATCGGTCTCGCGGGCGCGGCCTTGTGCGACCTGCTCTTCACCGACCGGATCACGGTCGAGAACCGGAAGGTCCGCCCGATCGCCGCGCGGCCACCGGGTATTCCGACCGCCGATCGCGTGTTTTCCGAAATCGTCTCGGAAACGGGGACGCACAGCGTGCGCGACTGGGTCGACCACCTGCGCGGGGAACTGCCGTCGGTCGCCGCCGACAACCTCGTCGCGCTCGGGCTCGTCCGGCGGACCCCCGACCGGGTGCTCCTGAGGCGCCGGCACCGCTACCCGCCGGCGGACCTGCTCGTGTCGACGGCGGCGCGCAGCAAGGCGCGGGCCGCCGTGTTCGGCGTCGAGCGGCCCGACCCGCACGCGGCGTGCCTGGCACTGCTGGCCTGGACGGCGGGCGTGGACGACCTGTGCGAACCGGAGCTCGGCCGGGCGCAGGTGCGGGCCTGGATGGCCGACACCCACCACGCCCTGCCCCGGCGGATCTCCGACGTGATCAGCGGCGTCGCGGCGGTGGCGGCGGCCGTCGTCTACACCGGCGACCGGAAGTGACCGGCGGGTAACCTGGGCGCGTCCACCGTCGACGTCCCCAGGAGGAGACATGCGCGCGTACGACGTGGTCCTGTTCGGCGCCACCGGGTTCACCGGCGGCCTGACGGCCGAGTACCTGGCCCGCCACGCGCCCGCGGACCTGCGCTGGGCGCTGGCCGGCCGCAACCGCGCCAAGCTCGAAGCCGTCCGGGCGCGGCTCGCCGGGATCGACGACCGGTTCGCTTCGCTCGACCTGCTCGTCGCCGACTCCGGGGACCCGGCGTCGCTGCGAGCCGTCGCGGAGGCCACGAAGGTGGTGATCACGACGGTCGGCCCGTACCTGACGCAGGGCGAGCCGCTGGTGGCGGCGTGCGCCGAGGCGGGCACCGACTACGTCGACCTCACCGGCGAACCCGAGTTCGTCGACCGGATGTACCTCGCGCACGACCGGCGGGCGCGCGAGACGGGCGCGCGGCTGGTGCACGCCTGCGGGTTCGACTCGATCCCGCACGACCTCGGCGCGTACTTCACGGTCAAGCAGCTGCCGGAAGGCGTGCCGCTGAAGATCGACGGCTACGTCCGGGCCAGCGGGATGCCCTCGGGCGGGACGTTCCTCAGCGCGCTGACCATCATGTCCCGGCTCCCGGCCGGGGCCCGGGTCGCTCGCGAGCGGGCGGCGGCCGAGCCGCGCCCGGCCGGGCGGTTCGCCCGCGCGCCGCTGGGCCGCCCGCACCGGGTCGCCGGCCCGGGCTGGTGGGCGGTGCCGCTGCCGACGATCGACCCCGAGATCGTCCGCCGGTCGGCGGCCGCGTCCGAGCGCTACGGGCCGGACTTCACCTACCGGCACTTCGCCGCGGTCAAGCACCTGCCGGTGCTGGCGGCCGGCGTGGCCGGGGCGGGCGCACTGCTCGCGGCGGCGCAGGTCCCGCCCGCGCGGCGCGGGCTTTCCCGCCTGCTCGCCCCCGGCGACGGCCCGAGCCCCGAACGCCGGGCCCGGTCGTGGTTCTCGGTGCGGTTCCTCGGCGAAGGCGGCGGTTCGCGGGTCGTCACCGAGGTGTCCGGCGGCGATCCCGGCTACGACGAAACGGCGAAGATGCTCGCGGAGTCGGCGTTGTGCCTGGCGAAGGACGACCTCCCGGAGACGTCCGGCCAGGTGACCACGGCGACCGCGATGGGCGACGCGCTGATCGACCGGCTCACCAAGGCGGGCCTGCGCTTCGCCACCCTCTGACCCCGCCCGCCGCGGTCGTGAGTGAGAAACAGTGTTCTAACACTGTTTCTCACTCACGACCGATGTCGTAGTCCGCCTCGTCGAACGAACCCACCCGCGCCCGCAGCCGCCCGGTCGAAAACGGCCAGCTGAAACTGTTGCGCCCGTTCACGTCCGTGTAGTAGCTGGAACACCCGCCCGACTGGTACACCGTCCCCGGCAGCGCGGCCTGGACCTCCGCGTTGAACGCCGCCTGCGCCTGCGGCCGCACCGACACCGACGTCCATCCCGAGCGCAGGGTCCGGGTCACCGCCGCCACCGTGTGGCGCAGCTGGGCCTCCAGGATCGTGAACGCCGACGAGTGCCCGGTCCCCAGGCTCGGCCCCAGCAGCAGGTACAGGTTCGGGAACCCGGCCACTGTCGTGCCCGCGTACGCCTGTGGGCTGCCCTTCCAGTGGTCGTCGAGGCTGCGGCCGTCACGGTCGAAGACCCGCGAAGACACCGGCATGTCGAGGATGTGGAAGCCCGTGCCGAAGATGATCGCGTCCACTTCGGACACCGAGCCGTCCGCGCCGACGACCCGGCGCCCGTCGAGGGAACGCACCGCCGTCGGGTGGACGTCCACGTGGGACCGGGTGAGCGACGGGTAGTACGCGTTGGACATCAGGAGCCGCTTGCAGCCGAGCGTGTAGTCCGGCGTCAACGCGCGGCGCAGCGCCGGATCCCGCACGGCCAGCCGGAGGTGCGCGAGCCCGATCTTCTGCACCTGCCGCAGCAGCCACGGGTGCCGGAACCCGAAGCCGAGCGCCTCCATCGCCCCGTACTCGGCCCCGCGCACCGCCCGCTGCAGCGCCGGGAACCGCCGCAGCAGGAACCGCTCGGCGCCCGGCACGGGGTGGTCCGGCTTCGGCAGCACCCACTGCGCCGTGCGCTGGAACAGGTGCAGCCGCCCGACCCGCGGCACGATCCGGGGAACGAACTGCACCGCCGACGCGCCGGTGCCGATCACCGCGACCCGCTTGCCCGTCAGGTCGTAGTCGTGGTTCCAGCGCGCGGAGTGGAAGACCTCGCCCGGGAAGCCGGCGAGACCCGGCAGGTCCGGGATCAGCGGCTCGTGCCACGGACCGGTGCCCGCGACCAGGATCCGCGCGGTGTACGGACCCCGGGACGTCTCCAGCTCCCACCGGGAACCGTTCCACTGCGCCCGCGTCACCTCGACGCCGTAGCGGATCTTGTCCGTGACGCCGAACCGCGCCGCGGTGTCCGCCAGGTACGCCCGGATCTCGGCCTGCCCGGCGAACGCCCGCGTCCACCCGGGGTTGGGCGCGAACGAGTACGAGTACAGCGCGGACGGGACGTCGCAGGCGCAGCCCGGGTAGGTGTTGTCGCGCCAGGTCCCGCCGAGCGCGCCGGCCTTCTCCAGCACGGCGAGGTCGCCGACGCCGGCCTGGCCCAGCCGGATGGCCGCACCCAGCCCCGACGCCCCGGCACCGACGACGAGGACCGCGAAGTGGCGTTGCTCCATTTTCGGAGACTAGCAGTATCTCAATACCATCGGTACCCCGATTCCGGGCCTCGCTAGAGTGGGCCCATGGCCCGACTCACCCGCGCGGAAAGCCAGGCGCGCACCCGCGAGCAGCTGATCGAGACCGCCAAGCTGCTCTTCCTGCGCGACGGCTACTCCCTGACCTCGCTGGAGAAGGTCGCGGACGAGGCCGGGTACTCGAAGGGCGCGGTGTACTCGAACTTCCGCAACAAGGACGAGCTCTGCCTCGCGGTGCTCGACCGGATCCACGACGAGCAGGTCGCGCTGGTCGCCGGGGCACTGGTCGGCGCCGACGGCGTGGACGGGCTGCTCGCCGCGTTCCAGACCTGGGCCGAGCGCAGCATCGGCGACGAAGCGTGGACCGCCCTGGAGGTCGAGTTCGCCACGAACGCCCGGCGCAACCCGCACGTGCGCGCCGAGCTGGCCGCGCGGGACAAGGCGATCCGCGACACGATCGCCGGCCTGCTCGGCGGGTACGCCGAGCGGTTCGGCATCACGCTCCCGATGTCGGCCGACGACGCCGCGACGGCGTTGCTCAGCCTCGGCATCGGCCTCGGCGTCCAGCGGGCGATCGACCCGACGATCCCGGTCACCGTCCTGCCGGACGTCATCCGCCTGTTCGCCGGGATCCGCTGAACCCGCGAAATCGTCTGCTTTCCCTTCCCGGATTTACCTAATTGCCGATTCCGAGTCCACTGAGGACGGAAACGCGCTGTTCAGGAACGTGAACATCTTCCGCCTCTTGTGAAGCACCTCACCCTTCGCTACCGTGGCGCTACGCCGCAGCACCACCCGAAGCCCCGAAGGCGACGTCCGAAAGGCCGCCGAATTCCGGGCCTCGTGCGCTATGCCCGAAAAAAGCCGTGCTCCCCACGGCCGACCCCGCGGAAAGGGTTTTCCCCATGAGCAAGAAGTTGCGGCCGGTCCTCATCGGCGCGCTCGGCGCGGCCTCCGTCGCCGCCCTCGTGATCACCACCCCCGCGCTCTCCACGGCAGCACCCGCCCCCCTGGCCGCGACCAGCGCGTCCGCCCTCGCCGTCGGCGACCTCTCCGCCCCGGCGAAGAAGGAGATCGCGATGAAGCTGGTCTCCAGCGCGGAAAACTCCTCGCTGGACTGGAAGGCGCAGTACAAGTACATCGAGGACATCGGTGACGGCCGCGGCTACACCGCCGGCATCATCGGGTTCTGCTCCGGCACCGGAGACATGCTCGAGCTCGTCGAGGCGTACACGAACTCGGTCCCGAACAACCCGCTCGCGAAGTACCTCCCCGCGCTGCGCAAGGTGAACGGCACCGATTCGCACAGCGGGCTCGGCTCGGCGTTCGAGAGCGCGTGGAAGCAGGCCGCGGCGACGACCGAGTTCCAGACCGCGCAGAACAACGAACGCGACCGCGTGTACTTCAACCCCGCGGTGAGCCAGGGCAAGTCGGACGGCCTGAGCAACCTCGGCCAGTTCGCCTACTACGACGCCATCGTCATGCACGGTCCCGGCGACAGCTCCGACAGCTTCGGCGGCATCCGCAAGGCCGCGATGCAGAAGGCGAAGACGCCGGCCCAGGGCGGCAACGAGACGACCTACCTCAAGGCGTTCTTCGACGCCCGCAAGGTCATCATGAAGCAGGAGGAGGCGCACGCCGACACCTCCCGCGTCGACACCGAGCAGCTGGTGTTCCTCAACGCGGGCAACTTCGACCTGCACACCCCGCTGAAGTGGAAGGTCTACGGGGACTCCTACACCATCAACTGATGACGCAGCAGGTGGTGGCCGTCGTCGCGGACGAAGCGCCGGCGGCCACTGCCGTCCTGACGGCCTGGGAAGGCACCGGGAACGACCGGATCCGCGTGCTCGGCCCGGTTCCCGCGCGGATCGGACGCGACGGCGTCGGCCGGGCCAGTGAGTCGACCTCGCACACCCCCGCCGGCACGTGGCCACTGACCGAAGCATTCGGCACCGAGCCGGCGGAAACCCGGCTGCCGTACCGCCTGGTCACCACGGCCGACTGGTGGGTTTCCGACGTCGCTTCCCCTTGGTACAACACGCATTTCTCCGGCGCTCCCGGCACCTGCCCGTTCGATGAGGCCGCCGGCGAGAACCTCGGCGCGGCGGGACCGGCCTACGCCCACGCCGTCGTCATCGACTACAACCGCGATCCCGTGGTCCCGGGCGCCGGCTCGGCGTTCTTCCTGCACGTCACCGACGGCCGGCCGACCGCGGGCTGCGTCGCGATCCCGAAGCCCGACCTCGAAGTCCTGCTGCGCTGGCTCGATCCGGCGAAGCACCCCGTCCTCGAGATCAGCGGCTGAGCAGCGCCTCCGCCGTGCGGGTGTTGATGATCCGCTCCGGCCCGATCCCCGCCTTGATCGCGCGCTCGCAGCCGTAGCCCTGCCAGTCGAGCTGGCCCGGCGCGTGCGCGTCGCTGTCGACGGCGAACTCGCAGCCGATCTCCGCGGCCAGGCGCAGCAGCTTCATCGGCGGGTCGAGCCGTTCCGGGCGCGAGTTGATCTCCACCGCGACACCGTTCTCGCGGCACGCGGTGAACACCGCCTCGGCGTCGAACTCCGACTGCGGACGGCCCTTCCCGACGACCAGCCGTCCGGTGCAGTGCCCCAGCACCCGGACGTGCGGGTTGCGGACCGCGGCGAGCATCCGCCGGGTCATGTCGCGGGCCGGCATCCGCAGCTTCGAGTGCACGCTCGCGACGACGAAGTCCAGCTCCCCAGCAGGTCTTCTTCCTGGTCGAGCGAACCGTCGTCGAGGATGTCGACCTCGATGCCCTGCAGGAGCCGAAACGGCGCCATCAGCTCGTTGGCCTTGGCGACGATCTGCATCTGCGTCCGCAGCCGGTCCGGCGAGAGCCCGTTCGCGACGGTCAGCCGCGGCGAGTGGTCGGTCAGCACCATCCACTCGTGCCCCAGGTCCCGCCCGGCGACGGCCATCTCGCCGATCGGGCTGCCGCCGTCCGACCAGTCGGAGTGCGTGTGGCAGTCACCGCGCAACGCCGACCGCAGCGGCTCGCCGTCCGGCAGCTGCTTCTCGACGATCTTCTCCCGGTACGCCGGGTCCCGCCCGGCCAGCGCGTCCTCGATGACGCCGGCGGTGGCCTTCCCGATGCCGGGCAGTGACGTGAGCGTGCCGTTCCCGGCCATCTGCGCCAGCTGCTCGGCGCCGGTCTTGTCGACGGTCGCGGCCGCGTTCCTGAACGCGCGGACGCGGTAGCTCGGCTCTCCCGCGCGTTCGAGCTGGAACGCGATCTCCCGCAAGGCCCATGCCGGATCCATGCGACCTGTCTACCCCCTCCGGGGCAGTTCGTGCAGCTCGACGTCCGTCAGCGCGCCGCCTTCGACGACAGCGGTCTGGTAGGTGCAGAACGGCTGGCGGCGGCGGTCGGTCGGCGACCCCGGGTTGAGCAGCCGCAGGCCCGCCGGAGTCGTCGTGTCCCACGGGATGTGGCTGTGCCCGAAGACCAGCACGTCGGTGTCCGGGAACTGCGCGTCGCACCGCTGCTCGCGGCCCTGCTTGGCGCCGGTTTCGTGGATCACGGCCAGGCGCACGCCGCCGAGGTCCGCCCGGGCGATCTCCGGCAGCCGCGCCCGCAGGTCCGCGCCGTCGTTGTTGCCGTGGACGCCGATCAGCCGCTTGCTGCGGGCTGCCAGCTCGTCCAGCAGGCCGGCCTCCACCCAGTCGCCGGCGTGCACGACGACGTCCGCCGCCGCCACCTCGTCCCACACCTGCTCCGGCAGCGCGCGGGCGCGGGCCGGCAGGTGGGTGTCCGAGATGAGCAGCAGCCTCATCCGATGGCCTTGAGGACCCGCTCCAGGAACCCGCCGATGTGGTCGCGCAGCAGCGCGGCCGCACCCTCGGCGTCCCCCTTCTTCGCCGCCGCGAGCACCGCCTTGTGCTCGTTCCACTCCTTCTTCCAGCTGGGGTTGGCTTCCCAGCCGACGACGCTGATGAGCGCCGCGCGATCCTTGAGGTCGTCCAGGATCGATACCAGCAGGGGGTTGCCGCAGCCGCGGTAGAGGGCGCGGTGGAACCGGCGGTTCAGCAGGCTCAGCGCGACCTGGTCCTTGTCCGCGATGGCCGTCGACGCCTCCTTGAGCGCCTCCGCCGCGTCGTCGAGCAACGCGGTGTCGCGCTGCTCGACGGTCCGCCGGACGGCTTCCGGCTCCAGGACCATCCGCACGTCGTAGACGGACTTCGCGAGCTCGGCGTCGACCGTGACCACCGACGCGCCCTTGTACGGGCTGAACGTCACCAGGCCCGAGTTGGAGAGCACCTTGAGCGCCTCGCGCACCGGGGTCTTCGACACGCCGAGCCGCGCGGCCAGCTCCGCCTCGACGAGCGGCTGGCCGGGGACCAGTTCCCGGGTGAGGATGCCGCGGCGGATCTCCTCCAGGACCACCTCGGTCCGGGAGGCTGGCAGGCTGAACGTCCCGGTCATGATGCGCTCCTCGCTCGTGTCGGAACCCATTCAACCAGGCCCGCGAGATCATATATCAGATGCCATACTGGATCGTATGAAAGCACCCGAGGAGCTCCGCAGCCACCGCTGGTTCGGCGGCGACGAGCTGCGCACCTTCAGCCACCGCGCCCGCAGCCGCCAGCTCGGCTACAACCCGGAAGAGCACCTCGGCAAGCCGGTCATCGGCATCCTCAACACCTGGTCGGACATCAACCCCTGTCACATGCACCTGCGCGAACGCGCCGAGCAGGTCAAGCGCGGCGTCTGGCAGGCCGGCGGCTTCCCGCTGGAGTTCCCGGTGGCGACACTGTCCGAGACGTACCAGAAGCCGACGCCGATGCTCTACCGCAACCTCCTCGCCATGGAGACCGAGGAGATCCTGCGGTCCTACCCGATCGACGGCGCCGTCCTGATGGGCGGCTGCGACAAGACCACGCCGGCGCTGCTGATGGGCGCGGCGAGCGCCGGGCTGCCCGCGATCTTCGTCCCCGCCGGGCCGATGCTGCGCGGGCACTGGCGCAACGAGGTCCTCGGCAGCGGCACCGACATGTGGAAGTACTGGGACGACAAGCGCGCGGGGCTGATCGGCGACGCCGAGATGTCCGAACTGGAGCGCGGCCTCGCCCGCTCACCCGGGCACTGCATGACGATGGGGACGGCGTCGACGATGACCTCGGCCGCCGAGGTGCTCGGCATGACCCTGCCGGGCGCGGCGTCGATCCCGGCCGTCGACTCGGCCCACCACCGGATGGCCGCGGCGAGCGGCGCGCGGATCGTCGGCATGGTCTGGGAGGACCTGACGATCACGCAGGTCTTGGACAAGCGGGCCTATTCGGACGCGATCACCACCGTGCTGGCGCTGGGTGGGTCGACCAACGCCGTGATCCACCTGATCGCGATGGCCGGGCGCAGCGGGATCCCGGTTTCGCTGGCGGACTTCGACGCGCTCGCGCGGCGCGTGCCGGTGCTGGCGAACATCCGCCCGGGCGGCGACTGGCTGATGGAGGACTTCTACTACGCGGGCGGGCTGCCCGGGCTGCTGTCGCGGCTGACCGACCTGCTGCACACCGAGCGGCCCACCGTCACCGGCCGCACCCTCGGCGAGAACCTCGAAACCGCGGCGGTGCACGACGACGACGTCATCCGGCCGCGGGACAACCCGGTGGCCGCCGAGGGCGGGGTCGCCGTGCTGCACGGCAACCTGGCGCCCTCGGGCGCGGTGATCAAGCACATCGCCGCCGAACCGCGCCTGCTCACCCACACCGGGCCGGCCGTGGTGTTCGAGGACTACCCGGACCTCAAGAAACGGATCGACGACCCGTCGATCACCGCGGACTCGGTGCTGGTGCTGCGCGGCTCCGGCCCGCTCGGCGGCCCGGGCATGCCCGAGTACGGGATGCTGCCGATCCCGGCGCACCTGCTCGAGCAGGGCGTCCGCGACATGGTCCGGATCTCCGACGCGCGGATGAGCGGCACGAGCTACGGCGCGTGCGTGCTGCACGTGGCCCCGGAGTCGCACGTCGGCGGACCGCTGGCCCTGGTCCGCGACGGCGACCTGATCACCCTCGACGTTCCTTCCCGGACGTTGCGCCTGGACGTGTCCGATGAGGAGCTGGCGCGGCGCCGTGCTTCGTGGGTGGCGCCGCCGCCGCGGTTCGAGCGCGGTTACGGCGCGCTCTACAGCGAACACATCACGCAGGCGGACGAGGGCTGCGACTTCGATTTCCTGGCCCGCGCGGGCACGAACCCCGAACCCGACGCCCGCTGAGGGACCAAGCGCCCCAAGGTGGCCTTCGGTGCGTTCAGCGCACCCAAGGCGGCCTTCGGTGCGTTGAACGCAACCAAGGCCACCTTGGGGCGCGAACCCCGAGCCCGGCGCACGTTGGGTTGTCCCGGTTGATCGTTCCGTGACCGGTTCATCCCCCGTTAGGGCGAGTCGTACGGCTTGTCCGGGTGCCCCGTACGCTGGCGTCGTCACCGGCGCGCTCCGGTGCCGCGTTGAAGGGGTGGAGAGTTGCCGTACGAACCGCGCTGGCCCGAGTCACACGGTGAGCAGACGGACGTCCTGCCGGTCGTCCGGCCCGAACCGGAGCCGGATCCCTCGCCGGTCAAGAAGCTCGCGCAGCGGATCAACCTGCGCAAGACCGGCTTGATCGCCGGTGGCGTCTTCGCCGTGCTCGTCGCGGTCTACGGCATCGACATCCTGGTCAGCCAGGGCAGCGTCCCGCGCGGCGTGACCGTCGCCGGGGTCGACGTCGGCGGTATGGACCGCCAGGCCGCCGAGCAGGAGCTGCGCGGGCAGATCGAGCCGCGGCTGACGCGCCCCCTCGCCGTGACCGCGGGCGACGTCCAGGGCTCCCTGTCGCCGACCGTCGCCGGGCTGAAGCTCGACTGGCCGCAGACCCTCGACCAGGCCGGCGAGCAGCCGCTGAACCCGTTCACCCGGCTCGCGTCGCTGTTCTCCAGCCGCGAGGTCGGCGTGGTCAGCCACGCCGACGACGCGAAGCTCGCCGCCGCCCTCGACAGCCTCCGCGGGCAGGTCGACCGCGAGCCCGCCGAAGGCACCGTGAAGTTCGAAGGCACCAACCCGGTCGCCGTCGCGCCGAAGCCCGGGCAGAAGCTCGACGTCGAGGCCGCGAAGGCCGCCGTCGTCGAGCAGTGGGCGCGCGGGGAGACCCTCTCCCTGCCGGTCACCAGCACCCCGGTCCGCACCACCCCCGAAGGCGTCCTGGCCGCGCTCGAGCAGTTCGCGCGCCCCGCCGTCTCGGGCCCGCTGGTGGTCAAGGGCGACGGCAAGAACGCCACCGTGAAACCGGACGCGATCGCCGCGGCGCTGAGCTTCGAGCCCGCCGACGGCGGCGGGCTGACGCCGAAGATCGACAACGGCAAGATCGCCGAAGCCGCCGGCCCGCAGCTGAAGTCCACCGAGAAGGAGGGCAAGGAGGCGACCATCGTCTTCGAGGGCGGCAAGCCGTCGGTCGACCCGTCCACCGACGGCCGGACCATCGACTGGGACCCGAGCCTCAAGCCGCTGCCCGACGTCCTCAAGAAGACCGACGGCCGCGAGGTGGCCGCGGTCTACAAGGACAGCCCGGCGAAGGTGACCACCGAGCAGGCGAACCAGCTGGGCGTCAAGGAGGTCGTCGGCGAGTTCACCACCGGCGGCTTCGCGGCCGACTCCGGCACCAACATCCGCGTCGTCGCGCAGAAGGTGAACGGCGCCATCGTCAAGCCCGGGGAAACCTTCAGCCTCAACGGGTTCACCGGCCCGCGCGGCAAGCCGCAGGGCTACGTCGAGGCGGGCGTCATCGAGAACGGCGCCCCGGCGCGCGAAGTCGGCGGCGGCATCTCGCAGTTCGCGACGACGCTGTACAACGCGTCGTACTTCGCGGGCATGAAGGACGCGGGACACAAGGAGCACAGCTATTACATCAGCCGCTACCCCGCCGCGCGCGAGGCGACGGTGTTCCAGAACCCCAACGGCGCCAGCGTCATCGACATCAAATTCACGAACGACTCGCCGTCCGGCATCGCGATCCAGACGATCTGGACGCCGTCGTCGATCACCGTGAAGCTGTGGGGCACCAAGCGCTACACCGTCGAGTCGATCCCGGGCGGCCGCTCGAACCCGACCGACCCGCCGACCAAGCCGGGCCCGGCGGAGAACTGCCACGCGTCCAACGGCGCGCCGGGGTTCACCACCAGCGACACCCGGGTGCTCAAGGACGTCGCGTCCGGCCGCGAGGTCAGCCGCTCGACCCGCAACGTCCGCTACAACCCGCAGCCGAAGATCACGTGCGGCGAAGGTCAATGACCTCCTAACGGCCGTTCACGCAACGCGTCCGCGGAGGTACCGTGGGTATCCATGGCGGTGCGCGCGGCAGGGTTCCGGGACGTCCTCGCGGTGGCCGAATTCCGGGCGCTGTTCTCCGCCCAGCTCGTCTCGGTCACCGGTGACCAGCTGGCCAGGGTCGCACTGTCGATCCTGGTGTACGACCGGACGAACTCGCCCGGCTGGGCGGCGCTGACGTACGCGCTGACGTTCCTGCCGGACCTCGTGGGCGGGCCGCTGCTGTCCGGGCTCGCCGACCGGCACCCGCCGCGCGCGGTGATGGTCCTGTCCGACGTCCTGCGCGCGCTGGCGGTCGCCGTGATGGCCTGGCCGGGACTCCCGCTGCCTGCGGTCGCGGCGCTGCTGATCGGCGTCCAGCTGGTCAATCCGATGTGGAACTCCGCGCGCGCGGCGCTGCTGCCGCAGGTCCTGCCGGGTGAGAGTTTCGTGCCCGGGATGGGCCTGCTGATGATGCTCGTGCAGGCGGGCCAGGTCGCCGGGTTCGCCCTCGGCGGGCTGCTCGTCGCGGCCGTCGGCACCGGCGGCGCCCTCCTCGCGGACGCGGCCAGCTTCGCGGCGTCGGCGCTGTTCCTGGTCGCCGGGGTCCGGTCCCGGCCGCCGCGGGAGTCTTCGGGCGTCCGCTGGTGGCGGCACGTGCGGGCGGGCTGGACGGTGGTGACCGGCGACCGGCGCCGGCTCGCGCTGGTCGCGCTGGGGTGCGTGTCGGGGACCTACATCGCGGGCGAGGCGATCGCGGCGCCGTACGCGGCCGAACTGGGCGGCGGCGCGGTGGTGGTCGGGCTGCTGCTCGGGGCGTACGCGCTCGGCAACGTGCTCGGGATGGCGGCGTTGTCGCGGGTTCCGCCCGATCGGCGGGGCCGGCTGCTCGGGCCGTTGGCGGTGCTGGCGTGCGCGGCGTTGCTGGGGTGCGCACTGCGGCCGGCTCTCGGGGCCACCCTGGCGCTGCTGACGCTGTCCGGAGTGGCCAGTTCGTACAATCTCATCGCCAACACGACGTTCGTCCAGCTGACCCCGGACGCCCAGCGCGCGCAGGCGTTCGGCTTCGCGCTCACGGCGTTGCGGGTGTCGCAGGGGCTGGGCGTGGTGCTGGCCGGCGTCGCGGCCGAACGGGTGGCGCCGCACGCCGTCGTCGCCGGAGCCGGGGCGATCGGTGTCGTGGCCGCCCTCGGCGCGGCGACGTTGTGGCGGCGTGCGCAACCGGAACCCCGGTGACCGGCGAGGAAAGTGCCGGTCACCGGGCACCGGTCAGGACCGCGTCCAGTCGGTGGGGCACTGCGGCAGCGGTGACGAGAGGCCGGGACGGGTCCAGTCGGTCGGCAACCGGCGGACGGTCCAGTCGGTGGGCAGTTCGCGCGCGGTCCAGTCGGTCGGGAGCTGCCGCGGGGTCCAGTCCGTCGGGATCGACCGGGTCCAGTCGGTGGGGAGCTGGCGGGTCCAGTCGGTCGGCCGCTGCGCGCGACGCCGGGACGGGACGAGGTTGGCGTTGGGCAGGAAGTGCGACATGATTTCTCCTGTTCGTGAGGGATCTTGCACGGTGCGTGACCGGACGGTAGCCCGACCAGCCTAGTGACACACCGCGTTCATTCGATTACAGTGACGATTTCTGCGAAGAGTTCCGTCCTGAGCAGAAGGGCGTTTCGTGGGATTGTCCGGGTCCCAAGGGCGAAAGCCCAGCTCAGAACGTCCACGATCGGGTATCCGTGCGTGGGCGATGTGGAAGCTGGCCACTCCGGTGCTCGGCTACGTCCTCGTCGTCGACGCGCTGGCCTTGGTCGCGGTCGTCGCCACGGCCGCGCTCGTGCCGGTCACCACCCAGTCGCTGCTTTGGTGCGGCCTCATCCTGGCCGGCGAGATCGTGCACCTCGAAGCGGCGCAACGCATCGAGCGGATCCGCGAGCTCGCCGCCGACGGCCGGCCGCACATGCACCTGCAGTCGATCTGGATCTTCGCCGGCCTCCTCCTGCTGCCGCCGCCGTTGGCCACGCTGGTGATCGCGGTCAGCTACGCCCATTCGTGGGTCCGTGTCTACAAGCGACGCGGCGTGGTGCACCGGAAGGTGTTCTCCGCCGCGACCGTGATCCTGGCGTGCACCGCGGCCGGCTTCGTGCTGTCCGCCGGCACCGGGCACGTGGCGCCGTACGTGCCGTACCTGGACGGGTTCGGCGGGATGACCGAGCTGCTGCTGTCCGGGATCGTCTACTTCGGACTCAACTACGTGCTGGTGATCCTCGCGATCGTGATGAGCAATCCGGGCAAGCCGCCGCGGCAGGCGTTCGGCAACCCGTCGGACGTGCTGATCGTGCTGGCCGCGGTCGGCGTCGGCTGCGGGATCGCGCTGGTGATGACGGTCCGGCCGTGGCTGCTGCCGGTGCTCATGGTGACGCCGGTGGCGCTGCACATCGGCCTGCTGCTGCCGCAGTTCCAGGCCGCCGCGCGCACGGACTCCAAGACCGCGCTGCTCGCCCCGGAGTTCTGGGTCCAGCTGGCGCGCAACGAACTGGCCCGCGCCGCCGAGCTGTCGTCGACCGCGGGCGTGCTGATGATCGACCTCGACCACTTCAAGGCCATCGACGACGGCAACGGCCACCTGGCGGGCGACGAGGTCCTGCGCGCGATCGCGGCGGCGATCCAGGGGTGCGTGCGCAGCGGCGACTACGTCGGCCGCTTCGGCGGCGACGAGTTCGTGGTGCTGCTCCCGGGCGCGACGAGCGCGGAGATCGTGTCCATCGCGGACCGCATCCGCGCGGCGATCGCCCGGATCGAGGTGCCGGTCCCGGTGATCCGCCCGGGCAAGCCCGAGGTGATCGACGGCCTGACGGCGTCCATCGGTGCGGCGGTGTACCCGGAAACGGCGACGGAGTACACGATCCTGCTGCAGGCCGCGGACGACGCGGTGTTCGCGGCGAAGGCGGCCGGCCGTGACCGGGTCGTGCTGGCGGGCACCCGCACCGAGCTTTCCCGCCCGGAAATCCCCGACGTCCTCTGACCGCCCGAAGCGCCCCAATGTGGCGTTGGTTGCGTCCCACGCACCCAATGTGGCGTTCGGTGCGTCCCACGCACCGAACGCCACATTGGGGCGCTCGAGCCGGGCGCTACGGGAGTCTGGCCAGCGACGCGTCGAGGGTGGCCGCGGACAGCTCGTTGTCCACCATGTCCCCCGCCAGGTACGCGCCGTACGCGGGCAGATCCAGGTGGGCGTGGCCGCACAGGGCCGTCAGGATCACCTTCTCCTCGCCGGTCTCCTTGCACCGCAACGCTTCCCGGATGCACGCCGCCAGAGCGTGCGTCGGCTCGGGCGCCGGGATGATCCCTTCCGACCGGGCGAACCGCACGCCCGCCGCGAAGCACTCCTGCTGCCCGATCGCGATCGCCTCGATCAGGCCCAGCTCGTAGATGTGGGAGATCAGCGGCGACATCCCGTGGTAGCGCAGGCCACCCGCGTGGATCGGGTCCGGGATGAAGCCGTGGCCGAGCGTGTGCATCTTGAGCAGCGGCGTCAGCCCGGCGGTGTCCCCGAAGTCGTAGGCGTACTGCCCGCGCGTCAGCGACGGGCACGCGGCCGGCTCGACCGCGCGGATCACCGGGTCCATCCGGCCGGCCAGTTTCTCCCGCAGGAACGGGAACGCGAGCCCGCCGAAGTTCGAACCGCCGCCGGTGCAGCCGACCAGCACGTCCGGGGTGTCGCCGGCCAGTTCGAACTGCTTCAGCGCCTCCTCGCCGATGATCGTCTGGTGCAGCAGCACGTGGTTGAGCACGCTGCCCAGCGCGTACCGCGTGTCCGGGTCCTGCGCCGCCTGCTCGACGGCCTCGCTGATCGCGATGCCGAGGCTGCCGGTGGAGTCGGGGTGCTCGGCGAGGATGGCCTTGCCGGACGCGGTCAGCTCGGACGGGCTGGGGTGCACCGTCGCGCCGAACGTCTCCATCATCAGCCTGCGGTAGGGCTTCTGGTCGTAGGAGGCCCGCACCTGCCAGACCTCGCATTCGAGCCCGTACTGGGCGCAGGCGAACGCGAGCGCGCTCCCCCACTGGCCGGCGCCGGTCTCGGTGGTCAGCCTGGTGACGCCCTCCTGCGCGTTGTAGAACGCCTGCGGCACGGCGGTGTTCGGCTTGTGCGAGCCGACCGGGCTGACGCCTTCGTACTTGTAGTAGATCCGCGCCGGCGTGCCGAGCACCTTCTCCAGCCGGCGCGCCCGGAACAGCGGCGACGGCCGCCAGAGCCGGTAGACCTCCCGCACCTCCTCCGGAATGTCGACATAGCGATCAGTCGTCACTTCCTGGGCGATGAGCGCCTGCGGGAAGAGCGGAGCCAGGTCGTCCGGGCCGACGGGCTCCCGGGTGCCGGGGTGCAGCGGCGGCGGTGGCGGCTCGGGCAGGTCGGGGATGACGTTGTACCACTGGGTCGGGAGATCGTCTTCGTCCAGGATGTACTTGGTGCGTTCGGCCATCGCGTCTCCTCGGTCGGCGATGACTCAACTTAGGACGGGTTCGGCGCCGAAGCCAGTCATGGTCGCTACGGTGGCCGGATGGGGAATCTCGTCCTGCTCGACGCGCCGTCGAACCTGGGGCTGCGGCCGCCGGCCGAGGACGCGGTGCCGGGCTGCTACAAGACGCCCGGCGTCCTGCGCGACCTCGGCGTCCTGCACCGGCTCGGCGCGTCGGACGGCGGTGTCGTGACGCCGGGGCGCTACGTCGGCACCTGGCGCCCGGGGGACGGCGTGCGCAACTCGGCCGCGATCGCGGCGTACACGCGGGCATTGGCGTCCCGGCCGGCGGCGATCCGCGCGTCGGGCGGCTTCCCGGTGGTCCTGGGCGGCGACTGCTCGATCTCGCTGGGCGCGATGCCGGCGCTGCGCCGCGAGGGCCGTTTCGCATCGCGTACCTGGACGGTCACGACGACTTCCACCACCTGGGCATCGCCGACCACATCGGGGCCGTGGCGGGCGAGGACCTGGCGATCATGACCGGCCGGGGCGCCGCCGACCTGGCCGACATCGACGGCCCGCGGCCGTACGTCCGGGACGCCGACGCACTGGTGCTGGGCGTCCGGTCGGCGGAGCTGACGGCCGCGGGAATCGCTCACGTCACCTCGGAGGAGATGACCGCCTCCGGCGTCACCGGGGCTCTCGAACGGGCGGCGTCGGCTTTCGCCGGCCTCGACGGATTCTGGGTCCACGTGGACATCGACGTCCTGGACCCGGCGTATGTGTCCGCTGTGGACAGTCCCGATCCCGGCGGCCTTTCCCCGGCCGCGCTGGTTTCGCTCGTGCGCGGTCTCCTGGCGTTGCCCGGAGCCGCCGGCTTCGAACTGACGGTGTTCGACCGCGACCCCGACCTCGATCCGGACGGCCACCAGGCAGCCCCGGTCGCCGATCTGCTGGAAAGGACGTTCTCGCGATGAGCGCTCTCCCCCTCCCCCGGTGGCTGCCCCCGGCCGGGCGCGGCCCGGGCCTGGTCCTGATCCAGGAGATCTTCGGCCTGGACGACTACCTCCGGTCGGTGGCCGCGGACCTGGCCGCGCTGGGGTACGTGGTGGTGGTCCCGGAACTGTTCTGGCGCACGGCACCGGGCTGGTCGTCCACGCACGACGAAGCAGGCGTCGCGGCCTCGATGGCGGTCGCGTCCTCGTTCGACCCGGAACTGGGGCTCGCGGACGTCCTGGAAGCGGTCGCACACCTGCGTTCGATGCCGGAGGTGAGCGGGGTCGGCGTGCTCGGCTTCTGCCTGGGCGGCTCCCTGGCGTACGCGGCGGCGGCCGCGGGCGACCCGGACGTCGCGGTGTCGTTCTACGGCTCGACGGTGGCGTCCCAGCTGGCGGAGCTGCCGAAGATCACGTGCCCCATCCAGTTCCACTTCGGCGGCCAGGACCCCTACATCCCGCGCTCGGACGTGGCTTCGGTCGAAGCGGCGGTGGCCGCGCACCCCGGCGCCGAGATCCACGTGCAGGAGGAGGCGGGGCACGCGTTCCACAACAACGTGGCCCCGATGTTCCACCACCCGGAGGCGGCGGCGCGAGCGTGGGACCTGACGACGGCTTTCCTGCGGCGGACCCTGCCGGCCTGAAGGCGCGCAACCCCGGTCCCCGGGATCGAGGCTTCACTCACCCTTCGCGCGGCGGCGGGGCGCCGCGGACCGAGGGGGCGTCGAGCGCATGTGGTCCCGCACCGGCGCCAGCAGGCCGGCGAGGGTCTCGACGTCCTCGCGGGAGAGCGGCGCGAAGAGCAGGCCGCCGACCACCTCGATGTGCCCGGGCAGCACGTCGGCGAGCCGCGCGCGCCCGGCGTCGGTGATGGTGACCGTGGTGCTCCGCTCGTCGTCCGGGGACGGGGTGCGCACCACCAGGCCCGCTTTCTCCAGCAGGCCCGCCTGGTAGGTCAGGCCGCTGCGGCTGTAGACGACGCCGTCGGCCAGGTCGGTCATGCGGTGGCTGCCCGACGGCGAGTCGCCGAGCCGGGCCAGCAGCTGGAACTGCACGTAGCTGAGATCACCGGCCTCGCGCAGCTGCTGCTCGACCGCGTGCCGGAGCAGGCTGGTCACCTCGATGAGGTCGAAGTAGGCGCCGAGCTGCACGGGGTCGAGCGACGGTGGCACGTCGGACATGGCCGCAGCTTACTGCTTTGAATTCGAAGAGGTTCAGGGAAAGCGGGTACCTCCACTGGTGCACACTGGCGCCATGTCCCTGTCCGATCTGGGCACCGCGGTCCGCTGGTTGCGCGAACACACCGACCCCGCCACCGCCGGGCTGCCGGCCGGCGGACCGCGGAGCACCGGGCGGCGGGTCCGCGGACTGCGCCGGGAGGAGCTCGCCGAGCTGGCCGGGGTGTCCGCGGACTACATCCGGCGGCTGGAGCAGGGGCGACGTCATCCGTCGGCCGGTGTGGTGACCGCCATCGCCCGCGCGTTGCGGGTCGGCCGGGCCGACTACGAGCGGCTCTGCGCACTCGCCGGCTACGCCGCGGTGGACGGGCAGGTGCCGCGCGAAGCCGGGGCGGCGGCGATCCGGCTCCTGGAGCGGTTCGACGACACCCCCGCGTTCCTGACCGACGCGGCGTGGAACGTCATCGCCGTCAACGGCGCGTGGCTGGCGCTGGGAGGCGGGACGGCGACCGGGACCGCCCGGGACTGGAACGTCGCGTGGCGCACGTTCTGCAACGCACGCGGGGAGATCGACCGGACCGAGGAGCACCAGGCCGGCTTCCGGGCCGTGCTCGCCGCCCGGCTGCGCGACACGTCCCTGCGCTACCCGGCGGACGCGTCGCTCGCCGAGCTCGTCGACGACCTGCGGAACACCAGCCGCTCGTTCGACACCCTCTGGCGCACCCCGAAAACGGTCTCCGCCTACGAGAACCGTGCCGTGTTCCGCCATCCGGACGGGGGCGACATCGCCCTCGACGGCACGCTGCTCGGGGTTCCCGGCGACGACCTGATGGCGGTGGTCCTCACCGCGGCACCGGACTCGGCCGACGCGGCCCGGCTCGGCGAGGTCGTCCGCGCTTCGGGCGGGCCGGCCGTGGTCAGGGTGGGCCAAACCGGCCCAGGCTGACCGGGCCCGTTGCCACGATCCTGAGGTCCATGTGGATCAAGGGACCCTTCGGCGTGCCCTCTCGCCCTCAGTGACCGACACCACTTGCTTCGAGTTCGAAGCAGTAGTAGCGTGATCCGCAGTTGCTTCGAACTCGAAGCAAATTGATCTCAGCGAAGGCGAGAGCTCCGATGAAGGCAGTGCGTTTCCACGAGTACGGCGACCCCGGCGTCCTGCGCTACGAGGACGCGGAGCAGCCGGTTCCCGGAGCCGGGCAGGTCCGGATCCGCGTCGCCGCGACGTCGTTCAACTCCGTCGACGGCAACATCCGCGGCGGCTTCATGCGCGGCCCCATCCCGGTGGAGCTGCCCCACACCCCCGGCATCGACGTCGCCGGCACGGTCGACGCGCTGGGCGAGGGCGTGGACGGCATCGAGATCGGCGACGAGGTCATCGGCTTCCTGCCGATGGACGGCGACGGCGCCGCCGCGGAGTACGTCCTCGCGCCGGCCGCGGTCCTCACGCCCGCCCCCAAGAACGTCCCGCTGGCCGACGCCGCCGCGCTGCCGCTGGTGGGGCTGACCGCGTGGCAGGCGCTGTTCGACCACGGCCGGCTGCGGTCCGGGCAGCGCGTGCTGATCAACGGCGCCGGGGGCGCGGTCGGCGGGTACGCGGTCCAGCTGGCCAAGGGGGCCGGAGCCCACGTGATCGCCACGGCGAGCCCCCGCAGCGGCGACGCGGTCAAATCGGCCGGCGCCGACGAGGTCGTCGACCACACCACCACCGGCGTGACCGCGGCGGTGACCGAGCAGGTCGACGTCGTGCTCAACCTGGCACCGGTCGATCCGGCGGAGCTGGCCGCCCTGGTCACCCTGGTCCGGCCGGGCGGGGTCGTGGTGAACACGACGGTGTGGATGCCCGCGCCCGCCGACGAGGAGCGCGGCGTACGCGGCATCGACGTGTTCGTCCGCAGCGACGCCGAACAGCTGGCCAAGCTGGTGGCCCTGGTCGACGGCGGCGAGCTGCGCGTCGAGGTCGCCGAGCGGGTACCGCTGCCCGAGCTGCCGTCACTGCACGCCCGCGCGGCCAAGGGCGAGGTGCACGGCAAGGTCATCGTCGTCCCGGCCACGGTCTGACACCGTCCCCGACCGGAAAGGCCGGGCCCGGCGCGCCTTCACGGGAGCCGATCCCGGCCTCCGCTGTCTCGTGATCGGCACGAGGTGCGGGGCGTGGCCGCGATCGACTCGTTTGCGGAAACGCTCGGCGGGGTGGCCAGATAAGTCGCGAGTACCAGGTCTTGGCCGAAGACCTGGTTGCGTAGCGACATCCAGGCTTCGTGCACGTCCGCTATTCGTAGCGGTCGGCGGGCGCCCCAGGGGTTCATCACGACGGCAGGGTTGATCAGTCCCGGCATGTACACGGCGGCCCGTTGGAACCGGAGTTGCGGGTGGCCGATCGGCCGGGCCGGCACGAAGCTGTACATGCCGTGTACCGGGTTGTCGATCGTCGCCCCGCGGTAGAACGTCAGCTGCAGCTCGATGTCAGGCGGGCATACCGGGTTGCAGCCGGCCCGGCCGGCGTTGACGGCCGTGGGAGTCAGCGATTGGGCGGTGCAGACGATGAAGGCCTCGTCGACGTTCAGACCCTCCGTCCGGCCGGGCGTCCACGGCTGTGCGCCGGCAACGACGAACACGGTGTCGACGCGGAACCGGTCGTGGCGGGTGGACCCGAAACAGATCAATGAGCCGAGCGGCAAGGATTGCATCGCGGTGCGGCGTCGCGGTGTACCGGCAGTCTGTTTGCAGTTGCTGTAGATCATCCGCTCGCCGAACACCCATGGGTCGGTGTTCTGCCGCGGCCACGATCGCGGCGGCCGCGTCCAGTACGGCCGGTGCAACGCCCGTGGCAAGTCGTCCTCGTCCGGCCAACGACGTTCGACCCGGGAAGGCGGCTCCCACTCAGCCCAGAACACCATCTCGCCCTCGCGACGCTGATCGTCGCCATCGACGTACTGCCCGGGCGCGACCAAGAACTTCCGTCCGTGACGGCCGACGTTCCAGGGCATCTCGTCGCCGGCGAAGCGATGTTCGGCGCCGGGATGGGGAAACTGCACGAAGCACGCGGTATCAGTCATGGCTCGGCTCATCGCCCCAGGCAGCTGATCGGTCGCCTCGCAGCTCACCACGCTGCACGCCGCGTCGTCAACGTCCTCTTCGCCCGCAATCAGAGCCTGCTCGGGAGGCGTCAGGCGGGCCAGAGCTGGATGAGCCAGTGTTCGACGCCGGCCTCGAAACTGCCTTCGCCCAGCTCGGCGGTGTGGTCCTGGTTGCCGACGTGCACGCGTGCCTGGTGAGCGCCGGGGTGCGGGAGGGGCAGCGTGTGGTTGCCCGGAGCGGCAGTGACGGTCTGGAGCCGGGCTTCGGCCGCGAGGTCACAGGTCAGGTTCACGGCGTGGTTCCACCGTCCGGGCTCGCCGCCCCATGGCGATCCAGGATCCGGCGGGGACCGGCAGTGTGAGCGCGTTGCGGGCCATGGGGATCTCTTGAAGCACGAACTGGCCGTACTCCACTTCGACGGTGTGGTCGACGACGGCGATCAGACGCGGCATCCGTGCCCGTTCCTTCGGCTGGTGTCAACGACGGTTCCGGGACGGGGAACGGCCACCCACCGCCGGCAACCGGTCGACGAACGCGGCGAACTCCCTCCGCTGCTCCCCCGTCATCGGCTCCTTCGGGATCGTGGCCGCCTGGATCTTGCTGAACATGACGTACCAGACCTCGGGGGTCTCGATGACGCGGTCGAGACCGGCCCACCGGAACCGCGATTCGGCGAGGGGGTAGGCGACCGTGACCCACTCGTCGTCCAGGGTTATCCGGCATCCGTCCTTGATGACGGGGGACTGCAGCCGCATCGAGCGGGCCAGGGTGATCGGTGCGATCGCCGTCGCGAACAGCAGGCCGAGGACCACCACTCCGTAGGACATCGGGTCCGCGGGATCCAGTGCCACCAGCGCGATGCCGAGGACGGCCAGCACGCCACCCAGGACGCGGATGGTCTTCAGCTGCGGGCGGAGAATGAACCGGATGGTGCGCCGCAGGCGTTCCTCGTCGTAGGGGACCGCCATGGAGATCTGCATCGGCGCATCATAGTTCGGGTGCCGCCGCCTGTTTCAGGTTCGACTGGTGGGGACCGGAAAGCCAGTCTTGGGCGAGACGCACGTCGTCCGGTTCGGTTCCTCGCCGCAGCGCGTCGATGTAGGCACGATCGGCGGCGAGACGGGCCGCCACTTCGGGCCCCTCGGCCACGGCGCCGTGGCCGGGAACCAGGACATCGACGGTCCGGGCCGCCTCGCCCAGCCGGTCGAGTGCCGTCTCGTAGGCGCTCACCTGACCGGGGCGGCGCGGGTCGAGAAGCGGGATCAGGACGTCGGAAAGCATGTCGCCGGCGAGCAGGACGCCGCGGTCCGCGAGCAGGAGCGCGGCGTGACCGATGGCGTGCGCCTCGTGCTCGACGATCTCGCCCGGCACCGGGCTCCCGTCCGCGGGCAGTGGGGTGAGGAGCCCGATCAGCTCGAGCGGGATGCCCGACGCGCTTTCCGCCGCCATCGCCTGCGCCCGCTCCCGGGCTTCACCGGCAACCTTCGCGCCGGCGGCGGTGGCGTAGCGCGGCACGTCGCCGAACCGGGAATGCCAGAGCAGGTGGTCCCAGTGGGGGTGGGTGGAGAACCCGGCGACCACCGGAAGGCCGAGCCGGTCCACGTCCTCGGCGAGCTGGTCCAGATCGGCGCCGCCGATGCCGGGATCGACCAGGATCACCCCGGCCTCCCCGCGCACCACGACGGCGTTGCTCCAGACCCATTCGCTCTGCCGGACCCAGACCCCGTCGGCCACCTGCTTCAGCATCGGTCCACTTTGTCAGGTGCCCGCGTCCGGAGCGAGCTTCCGGCCGGCACCGCGCGCCTGGCGGGCCTGGCCTGGACCGTGGGCTCGCGGGTCGTCTACCTTCGCTACCAGCGCGTCCGCTGAGCCCGACCCCCGGAGGAATCCGCCATGCCCTACGCCGTGGACTTCGCCACCGTGTCGACCACCGGCTTGGAGTCGTCGCCGGTCGCCGACGCACTCGCCGGCCTGCGGGCGAACGAGGCCCGGTACTTCAAGAACAAGTACGACCACGTCTTCACGGTCGAGCCCGCGAGCGACGCCGCGTCGACCGTCGACCGGGTGAGCCGGATCCTCGAGGAGGAACGCGGCATCGTCATCTCCTCCGGCCCGCTCGAAGCGACCGAGTTCGAGGTCGAGAACATCCGGATGGCCTACGTCTTCTACGAAAACGGCCTGTCGGTCAACGTGATGTACGCGATCGACGACTCCGGGAAACGGGCCGTCGGGTTCAAGCTCTCCGACGGGATGGAGGTCCCCGAGGAGCTCGCCTCGTTCAAGTTCGCCCGGCAGAAGTCGAAGCTGGCCGGAACCATCCGCGGCTCCTACTTCGTCATCAAGAACGAGTACTGACCCGTCCTCGCGCGAACCGATCAGGAATCGAGAAGCGCTGGTCATCGCCCCGGACCTAGCGTTACCGGCATGACGAACATCGACTCCATCACCCTCGAGGTGGCCGACACCGCGGCCGCCGAACGCTTCTACGCCGCCGCCTTCGGGATCACCACCCAGCTCCGCTTCCGCGAGAAGCAGCAGCCTTCCTCCGGCTTCCGCGGCTACACCCTCTCGCTCACCGTCGCCCAGCCCGCCGACGTCGACTCGCTCCTCGGCACCGCCGTCGAAGCCGGGGCCACCACGCTCAAGCCGGCCGCGAAGTCCTTGTGGGGCTACGGCGGCGTCGTCCAGGCACCCGACGGCGCCATCTGGAAGGTCGCCACCTCCGCGAAGAAGAACACCGGCCCCGCCACCCGCGAGTTCGACGCCGTCGTGCTCCTGCTCGGTGTCCAGGACATCGTCGCCAGCAAGAAGTTCTACACCGAACACGGCTTCACCGTCGGGAAGAGCTTCGGCCGCATGTACGTCGAGTTCGACGCCGGCTCGAACCCCGTCAAGCTCGCGCTCTACCGGCGCAAGGCGCTCGCCAAGGACGCCGGCGTCGCCCCCGAAGGCACTGGCGCGCACCGGATCGCCGTCAACGCCGCCGCGCCGTTCACCGACCCGGACGGGTTCGCGTGGGAAGTCGCCACGACCCAGTCACTCGACGCCTGACAGGAGATCCGCGACGGCGGCGATCCCCGCTTCGATCGAGTGCCGCGACGTGTCGCCGAAGCCGAGGACGAGCCGCGGGGCCGTCGCGGACGGCGTGCTGTGCAGCCGCGCGAGGCCGTACAGCCCGACCCCCCGCTCAGCCGCGCGGGAGATCACCTGCTCCTCGTCGGCGCCCGGGGGCAGGTGCAGGACGGCGTGGAACCCGGCGGCCAGCCCGGTGACGCGAAGGCCCGGCGCGTGGGTGGCCAGCGCCGCGACGAGCGTCTCGCGCCGGGCCGCGTACTCGGCGCGGGCGCGGCGCAGGTGGCGGTCGTAGCGCCCGGACTCGATGAGCAGGGCCAGCGCCAGCTGGTCGAGGCCCGGGCTCCCGCGGTCGGTGACGCGCTTGCCGTGCGCCACCGCGGCGAGCAGCCGCGCCGGCGCGACCAGCCAGCCCAGGCGCAGCGCCGGCGCCAGCGACTTGCTGACCGTGCCCAGCGACACCACGCGGTCGGGGTCGAGCCCCTGCACCGAGCCGACCGGGTCGCGGTCGTAGCGGAATTCGGCGTCGTAGTCGTCCTCGATGACGACGCCGTCGTGCCGCCGCGCCCACGCCAGCAGCTCCTGACGGCGGTGCCCGGCGAGCACCACGCCGGTCGGCCACTGGTGGGCCGGGGTCACGAGCACGGCCCGCGCGCCGCTGCGGTCGAGCGCGGCGACGTCCACGCCGTGGTCGTCGACCGGGACGGGCACGGTGGCCAGGCCGGCGACGTCGGCCTGCTCGGTCGTCGACCGGACCATGCCGGGGTCCTCGACGGCGATGGTGCCGATGCCGCCGGCGGCGAGCGCGCGCAGCACCAGGCCGAGTGCCTGGGCCATCCCGCTGCAGACGACGACCTGGTCGGCCGTCGCCGCGACCGCCCGCACCCGCCGCAGGTACGCCGCGAGCACCTCCCGCAGCCGCCGGTCGCCGATCGGGTCGCCGTAGTCGAAGGCGCTGTTCGGCGCGGTGCGGCAGGCTTCGCGCACGGCCCACGCCCAGTCCTCGCGCGGGGCGAGGCGCAGGTCGGGGACGCCGTGGCGGAAGTCCGCGACCTCGTACCGGGGCCGCTCCGGCGTCCTCGCCTCGGGTGGTCCGGCCGGCCGGACCACCGGCGCCACGCGCGTCGCCGATCCCGGACGGCTGGTCAGGTAGCCCTCGGCCTGCAGCTGGGCGTAGCAGTCCTGCACCAGCCCGCGCGACAGGCCGAGGGCGCGGCCGAGCTCGCGCGACGACGGCAGCCGCTCCCCGCCCGCCAGGCGACCGCCGCGGATCGCGTCGCGCAGCTGGTCCTCCAGCTGCGAACGGAGGCCCGCGCCGCTCTCGCGGTCGATCGTGACCAGTAGCTCCGGACCCAAACCGGCCCACTCCACAGCCATGGAACTGGACCTTACCGGTGACCCAGTTCGCTTCTAACGTCCTGGACATGACCACTGACCTGCACATCCGGCCGACGTTGGTGTCCCGCGCCCTGCTCGTGCGCTTCGTCTCGATCTTCGGTTCGTCGATCGGCTTCTACCTGCCGCTTTCGGTGGTGCCGCTGTTCGCGAAGCAGGCCGGGTCCGACAGCGGCGCCGGGCTGGCGACGGTCGCGCTGCTGCTCGCCACCGTGGCCGCCGAGCTGGTGACGCCGCGGCTGGTCGCCCGGGTCGGCTACCGGTGGGCGCTGGCCACCGGGCTGGTCCTGCTCGGCGCGCCGACGCTGCTCCTCACGGTCGGCTCGACCGTCTGGGTGATCGTCGAAGTGAGCGTGGTGCGCGGGATCGGGTTCGCGATCGCGGTCGTGGCCGGCGGCGCCGTCACGGCCCTCCTGATCCCCGCGGACCGGCGCGGCGAGGGCCTCGCGCTGGTCGGGATCGTCGGCGGGATCCCGGGTCTGCTGGCGCTGCCGGCCGGCGTGTGGGCGGCGGCGCACTGGGGCTTCACCCCGGTGTTCGTGGCGACGACGGTGGCCACCCTGCTCGCGCTGCTCTCGGTGCCCGGCCTGCCGCGCCACGCCGCGGTTCCGCCGGAAGACGGCGGCCACGGCGTGCTCGCGGGCCTGCGCAACCCGGCGCTGACCCGCCCGGCGACGATCTTCGCGGTGCCGGCCGCCGCGGTCGGCGTCCTGGTCACCTTCCTCCCGCTGGCCGCTTCGGACCAGCCCGCCTGGGTCGCCGCGAGCGCGTTGCTCGCCCAGCCCGCGGCGGCCACCGCGGCCCGCTGGGTCGCCGGCCGGATCGGCGACCGCCACGGTCCGGGGCTCCTGCTGGTGCCGGGCGTGGTGCTGGCCGCCGCGGGCATGGCGGCCGTCGCGGCCACCGGCACCCCGGCCCTGGTGATCGGCGGGGCGGTCGTGCTGGGCGCCGGGTTCGGCGCGCTGCAGAACGCGACACTGACGCTGATGTACGCCCGCGTCCCGGCCGGCGGCGAGAGCGCGGTGAGCGCGATCTGGAACGCCGCCTACGACCTCGGCATGGCCGCGGGCGCGCTCGGCGCCGGGCTGGTCATCGGCGCGGTGGGCTACCCGGCGACGTTCGCCCTCGCCGCCGCGGTGATCGTCCCGGCGCTCGCCCTGGTCCGCCGCGACCGGCGGCCCTGACCGGGGCGCCCGTCACCTTCTCGGGAGTTCGACGAGCGTGCCGTGGCCGACCGGGACGGCCTCGTCCGGCGCCTCGGACTTGGGGCTGCCCACGCAGACGTACCCGCGGTAGATCCGGCCTTTGATTCGTTCGGCCACCGGCCGGAACCGATCGGGCCGAAGACCGCGAAACCGCGTGGCGACGACGTCTTCGTACAAACGCTGCGAGACGACCACCACGACGTTTTCGCCCGGGTGCCGGGCCAGTGTTTCCCGCACGGATTCCGCGTCGAGCAACCGGCAGGCGACGACGAGGGTGTCCCCGATGGGGCCGAAGACCCCCGCGGTCAGGGCTCCGTGGTGCATCGAAATCCGCAGCCGCAACCGCGGACCGCCGCCCTGTCCGAGTTCTTCAGCCACCTCGTGGACGAAGTCCGCGACGACGCGGGAAACGTCGGAATCGGCGGGCAGCACCGCCAGCTCACCGTCCCCCCGAGGTTGCCGGAGCCATGCGGCGCGGACGAGCCCCGCCTGTTCGGAAGCGCGTTCGAGAACCTCCTTCAGCCGGAGCAGGACCGCGGCCTGGTCGAGGATCCCCATTCTCGAGAATCCTTCGACGTCCACCGCGACGACGAGTCCGTAGACGAGCTGATCTTCGTGAAGCATGTCCATCCCCTCGGCAGAGCCGATGTCCCTGGGACGATTGAACAGTCGCGAGCAGTTTCCGCACCACGTCCGCGGACACACGAAGACGAACTCGCTCCGGGACACCGGAGAAAGCCGAGGTCCCCGGATTCCGTTTGTTTCCGAGAGGCCACCCGGGCACGGTGGGGTGAGACAATGTGAGACAAAACCGGCCGACGTGGGACACGATGTCGAGATGCCTCTTCCCCGACCCGGGCCATTCGGTGATCTTGACCCGTCCAGTGTCACGACGATCACCCAACTGGCCGAATTGCTCCGGCAATGCCGGGTGCGCGCCGGGAATCCGTCACTGCGCGATATCGAGCGGCTCAGCGGGAAACGCGGGCACGCCTTGCCCCGCTCCACGGTGGCCGGCGTCCTGGCCGGCCGGCGGCCGCCGCGCCGGGACCTGCTCTTGGCCCTGCTGGCCGCGTTCGGGGTTCCCGACGGGGACCGGGTGGTGTGGACGAGCGCGTGGGAAAGGGTGGTCGGCGGGCGGGCGGCCGAGCTCGCGGACGTCGTCGTCGATCCGGCGGACGGGGAGCCCCCCGACATCTGGCGGTTCCCGCCGGGTGAGCCGGTGGTGATCACCTGCGGCCGGATCCCGGCATCGATGGGCAGCAATTTCACGGCCAGCGACCCGCGGGATCCCGACTACGTCGACTTGCTGACCTACGCCGATCCGGACGCGCTGATCCACCTGTTCGGCCACATCCGTGCCCTGAATCCGGACCACGACGTGAAGTTCGCGACGACGAGCGATCTGCAGCCCGCGGACTACTCCAGTCACCTGGTGGTGATCGGCGGGTCGGATTTCAACATGCTGACCCGCGACATGTTCTCCACCCTGCACCTGCCCGTGAAGATGTCGCCGCGCCTCCCGGAAACGGATTGGCTCGGCCTGGAGGTCGTCGACGGGGAAGGGACGCAGCGGTTCAGCCCCGTGCTCGGCGACGAATACGGGTCGCGCATCCTCCACGAAGACGTGATCTTGTTCTTCCGCGGTGTCAACCCGGTCGACCGGCTGCGCACCATCACGATTTGCGCGGGCATGTACGCCCGCGGCACCCTCGCCGCCGCCCGGTGCCTGACCGATCCGGTGCTCGGGCCGGCGAACCAGGCGTACCTGCGCCGCAAGGTCGGTGCCAACCTGCATTTCGGGTTTGTCGCACGAGCGGTCGTCATCGACCGGATGGTGGCGCCGCCGGACCTCACCGATCCCGGGCAACGGCTCTACGAATGGATGCGGCCGGAGTGATCTGCGGCCGGGCGCCGGAGTCGGCAGACTGGTCGGCGTGCCGGAACTGCCCGAAGTGGAACTCGCCCGCCAGGTCCTCGCCGACGCTCTCGGCCGCGAGATCCGCGACGTCGACGACCACGACGACTGGGTCTGCCGGCCGCACGCGCCCGGGGACCTCGCCGCCGCGCTCACCGGCGGGCGGCTCACCGAAGCGCACCGGCGGGGCAAGACGCTCTGGTGCGAAACGGAAAACCGTGACGGGCACTCCGGTCCGAACCTCGGCCTGCACCTCGGGATGGCCGGGCAGCTGCGGTTCGCGGGCCGGAGCGGGCCGCCCGGGCCGAAGCGCTTTCGCGGCCGGGACGAGAAACCCGAGTGGTTCCGGTTCGGGCTCACCTTCGCCGACGGCGAGCAGCTGCGGCTGTTCGACACCCGCCGGCTCAGCCGGGTGCGGCTCGACCCCGATCTCGACGCGCTCGGCCCGGACGCCGGCGAGGTGTCGCGCCGGGACTTCCGCGAACGCGTCGGGCGCGGCCGGGCGCCGGTGAAGGCGCGGCTGCTGGACCAGTCCGTGCTGGCCGGGATCGGCAACCTGCTGGCGGACGAAACCCTGTGGCAGGCGGCGGTGAGCCCGGCCCGCCCGGTGAACGAACTCGGCGACGACGACCTCGCGAACCTCCACCAGGCACTCCGCAAGGCGTTGCGCGCGGCGATCAGGCACGGCGGCGTGCACACGGGCGAGATCATCGGCCACCGCCGCGCGGGCGACCACTGCCCGCGCTGCGGCGCCGAGATGGCGCACGGCACCGTCGGCGGCCGGTCGACCTGGTGGTGCGCGAAGGAACAGGCCTAGCGCGGCCCGAGCCCGGTGCGGCCGTCGATCAGCTCGCGGACGACGTCCAGGTGGCCGGCGTGCCGGGCCGTCTCCTCGATCACGTGCAGGACCACCCCGCGCAGGTCGGCGATGTCGTCCGCGAGCGGCGAGGGGTGGCGCAGCTTCGGCACCGCGGACAACGGCGTCGCGGCGAAGATCTCGTCGGACCGGCGGCACTGTTCGCGGTAGAACGCGAAGACGACGTCCGGGGACCGGGGCGTGGTCAGCGGCTGGTGGTCGTCCGGCCACGCGACCGGGTCCGCGGTCCCGGTGACGATCTCCTGGAACCAGTGCCGCTCGGCGTACCCGAGGTGCTCGACCATGCCGAGCGGGGTCCACCCGGACGGCAGGACCGGCGTCGTCAGGGCCTCCTCGCCGAGTCCGCCGAGGATCGCCAGGACGCTCTCGCGCTGGGCGTGCAGGAAGGTCAGCAGGGTGCTTTTCTCGTCGTCGGCCACGACCGCGGACCCTGGTGGGCACGAGCGCACCCCGGCGGGCGGTTTTTGTCGGTGGGGTTCGGTAGCGTCGCGGGCATGGCAACACTGGTCACCTTCCACGCCCACCCGGACGACGAATGCCTGCGCACCGCCGGCGTGATGGCCAAGGCCGTCGCCGAGGGGCACCGCGTCGTGCTCGTCGTCGCCACCCGGGGCGAGGTCGGCGAGGTCCCCGAGGGCTTTCTCGCCGAGGGCGAACAACTGTGGGAGCGGCGCGTGCGGGAGTCGCACGCGGCCGCGGAGATCCTCGGAGTCGAACGCGTCGAGTTCCTCGGCTACCGCGACTCCGGGATGATGGGCGAATCGACGAACGACGACCCGGCGAGCTTCTGGCAGGCGGACGTCGGAAAGGCGGCCGAGCAGCTGGCGGCGATCCTGCGCGAGGAGTCGGCGGACGTCCTGACGGTCTACGACGACAACGGCGACTACGGCCACCCGGACCACATCCAGGTGCACCGCGTCGGAGTCCGGGCGGCCGAGCTGGCCGGGACGGCACGCGTGTTCCAGGCGACGTTCAACCGCGAGTTCATGCAGCGCGGCTTCGAATCGGCGGTGGAGCAGGGCCTGATGCCCCCGGAGGCGGCGCCCACCCCGCCGGAGGACGTCGAGTTCGGCAAACCGGAGGCCGAGATCACCGCGGCGGTCGACGTGTCGAAGTACGTGGGGGTGAAACGCGCGGCGATGCGGGCCCACCCGAGCCAGATCAGCGAGGACATGTTCATGCTGGCCATGCCGGACGACGCGTTCGCTTTCGCGTTCGGGACGGAGTGGTTCATCCGGGCCGGACAGGGGCCGGGGATCACGGAGACCGACCTGCTGACCGGGCTGTAGGGCGCGTTGGGCGGGCGGGCTGCCGGGGGCCGGGGGCCGGGGGCCGGGGAGAGGCTGACGGGTTGCGGCGAGGCCGGCTGCGGCTTGCGAGACTGCGGTGCAGGCGGGTCACGGCGAAACCGGGCAGCAGCTCGCGAGACCGCGGTGCGGGCGGGTCGCGCCGGGTACGAGTGCGGCTCGCCGAGACCGGCGAGCCGCATCCCCTCCACCAGCGCCGTCAGTCCAGTGCCGCCGTCACGTCCAGCTCCACCAGCTGCCCCGGGTACCCGAGCTGCGCCACCCCCAGCAGCGTGCTCGCCGAGGTGAACGCCGCGCCGATCTCCGATCCCGTCAGCCGGTCCCACGCCGCCGACAACGTCTCGCGCTCGTCCGTCACCACGTAGATCACCGTGCGGACGACGTCCGCCGGGGATGCGCCCGCGGAGGCCAGCGCCAAGGCCGTGTTGGCCACCACCTGGTCGATCTGGGGAAGCAGCCCGTCGGCCACCGAACCGTCGGCGGACAGCGGACACTGGCCGGCCAGGTACACCGTCCGGCTGGAAACGGCCACGGTCACGTGGTGGTAGCCCGGCGTGGTGTGCAGCCCGGGCGGGTTCTGCCGTTCAATGGTCACCACCGCATCATCACCGGCCGCGCAAGCGAAAAACCCCGGGAGGGCACGTGCGCAGGACCATCGACTGGGCCGGCGACGCCATCGTCATCATCGACCAGACCGCGCTGCCCTCCGAGTACCGGCTGCTGCACCTGCGGACCGTCGGCGAGCTCGTCGACGCCGTCAAGCGGCTCGCCGTCCGGGGTGCTCCCGCGCTCGGGGCCGCCGGGGCGCTCGGGGTCGCCCTCGCCGCCCGGACCAGCGACAACGTCGAGGCCGACGCCGAACTCATCGCCACCGCGCGCCCCACCGCCGTGAACCTCGCCTGGGGCGTCGAGCGCGCGATGAAGAAACTCCCCCAAGGCGGACAAGCCGTTCTCGAAGAAGCCCTGGCCCTCCTCACCGAAGACGAAGAGCTCAACAAGGCCGCGTCGGCGCACGCAGCCGAGGTCGTGCTCGCCGAGTGCCCGCGCCGGCCGCTGCGGCTGCTGAGCCACTGCAACGCCGGGCGCCTGGCGACCGTCGGCTGGGGCAGCGCCCTCGGCGTCGTCTGGCACCTGCACGAACGCGGGCTCGTCGAAGAAGTCCTCGTCGACGAGACGCGCCCGCTCCTCCAAGGCGCCCGGCTGACGGCGTGGGAGCTCGCGCAGGCGGAAGTCCCCTACCGCGTCCAGCCCGATTCGGCGGCCGCCGCCGCGATGGCGCGCGGCCTGGTCGACTGCGTGCTCGTCGGCGCCGACCGGATCGCCGCGAACGGCGACGTCGCCAACAAGATCGGCACCTACGGCCTGGCGATCGCCGCGAAGCACCACGGCGTTCCGTTCGTCGTCGTCGCACCGTCGTCCACTGTGGACAAGTCCCTCGCGGACGGCGCGGGCATCGCCGTCGAGGAGCGCGACGCCCGCGAGCTCACCGAATACGCCGGGGTGCCGATCACCCCGGCGGACGCGCAGGTCTTCAACCCCGCGTTCGACGTGACGCCCCACGAGCTCGTCACGGCCGTGGTCACCGAGCACGGCCGCTTCCGGCCCTAGGGAACCTGCGCGAGGGGAACCCGGCCCGGGCAGGCCCCGGCCGCGACTGCAGTGAATGACCCATTCACCTCGTCCGGCGACATGAATGGGTCATTCATGTCGCCGGACCACGCTAGGGGCGCGGGCCGATCTCGCGGGCGCCGTCGGTCACCGTGATCGCCATCGCCGGGCACGAGTCCGCCGCGTCCAGCACCGTCTCGTCCCCGTCCACCTCCGAGACGACCGTCTGCGCGACCGCACCGTCGAGGACGAACACCTCGGGCATCAGCGCGGCGCACATCCCCGAGCCGATGCAGGTGTGTTCGTCGACTTCCACGTGCCAGCTCATGGCCACCTTCCGAGTCACCATCCGATCGGCATCGACCGCGGTCCGCGGACGAGCATCTGCGTCTTCCACACGATATCGCCGGCCAGGTGCAGCCCCGGCAGCTCGGTGACCAACGCGCGCAGCGCCTCCTGCAGCTCGAGCCGGGCCAGCGGCGCACCCAGGCAGTGGTGGACGCCGTGGCCGAAGCCGAGGTGGTGCTGGTCGCCGCGGTCGAACCGCAGCTGGTCGGCGTCGTCGAACTGCAGCCGGTCGCGGTTGGCCGCGCCGACCGCCACCAGCACCGGCTCCCCCGCCCGCACGAGCACCCCGCCGACCTCGACGTCTTCGGTGGCGTAGCGCGCGAAGCCGGCCCCGGCGCCCAGCGGCACGAACCGCAGCAGCTCCTCGACGGCGGCCGGGATCAGGTCCGGGTCGGCCACCAGCCGCTCCCACTGCCCGGGCTGGTCGAGCAGCGCGTAGACGAAATTGGGGATCTGGCTCGCGGTGGTTTCGTGCCCGGCGACGAGGATGCCCACACACAGGTCGACCAGCTCCAGCTCGGTCAGCCGGTCGCGGGTGTCGCGCGCCTCGATCAGCGCCGTCATCAGGTCGTCCTGGGGCTGCGACCGGTGCTCCGCGATCAGCCCGCGCATGTAGTCGCGCAGCTCCTCGCGGTTGCGCTCGAACTCCTCGGGCGTCAGGCCGCTGGTGGACAGCGCGGCGTCGCTCCAGACGCGGAACTTCGGCCGGTCGGCGACCGGGACGCCGAGCAGCTCGCAGATCACCGCGACCGGGATCGGCAGCGCGTAGCGGTCGACGAGGTCGGCGGGCGGGCCGGCCGCCTTCATCTCCGCGATCAGCCCGGCGGCGAGCGAAGCGACACGCGGGCGCAGCAGCTCGACGCGCCGCATGGTGAACGCCTTCGCCACCAGTGTCCGCAGCCGGGTGTGGTCCGGCGGGTCCATCTGCAGGATGCCGCCCTCGCGCTGGACGGGCGAGCGGCGCGGCGCGTCCTTCTCCTTCTCCATCGCCCGCGAGAACCGGCGGTCGCCGAGCACCAGCCGGGCGTCGGCGTAGCGGGTCGCCAGCCACGCCGGCTCCCCGTACGTCATCTTGACCCGGACCATGCCCTCGGCTTCGCGAGCCGCCGCGTAGGCCTCGTTGAGGTCGAGCCCCGCCTCCTCGTTGAAGGGGTACGAGAGCGGCTCGGTGTGGGTGACGGTCATTCGGAAAACCCCCGTGCTCGGTTGTAAGCAGCTGCTTACAAAGCTACACAGTTTCTCTCCACCTGTCACGGTCCGCCATTGCCCAGTAACGAACCACTAGGTTACGGTGACCTAGGTGTGGATCGAGATCCTCTTGCTGTCGAAGCTGGCCCGCGAGCCGATGCACGGCTACGAACTGCGCAAGGCCGTGGAGGCGTCGACGGGCCACACCCTGTCGAACAACTCGCTGTACCCGACGCTGCGGCGCTTCGTCGACGCGGCCGCGGTGAGCCGCAGCGCGGAGGAGCAGGAGGCCAAACCGCCGCGGCACGTCTACACGATCACCGAGGTCGGGCGGGAACTGCTGCACGACATGCTCGCGGACTTCCCCGGCGAGCTGGCGCTCAACGAACCGGAGTTCCTGGCGCGGGTCGGGAACTTCGGCCGGCTGGGCCACGACGAACGCGCCCGCGTGCTCGACGTCCGCAAACGGGCGCTGCTCGCCGAGCAGGCGCGGGTCACCGGCCTCGCCGCCGGGCAGGCCGACCCGTGGAGCCGCGCGGCGCTGCACCACGTGCTCGGGAAGTTCGACGCCGAACTCCGCTGGCTCGCCGACCTCGAAACCGAACTGAGGAGAGACGTATGACCACCACCGAAGAGACGCCTCGCCTCCCCTTCGCCCGGGCGAACGCGCTCGCGATCGCGCCCGACTACGAAGCACTCCGCCGGCAGGCCCCGATCAGCCGGGTGCTCAGCCCGGCCGGCGACCCGGCGTGGCTGGTGACGTCGTACGAAGAGGCCAAGGAGATCTTCCGCGACAAGCGCTTCGGCCGCTCGCACCCGGCGCCGGAGCAGGCGTCGCGCATCTCGCACGCTGCCGTGCAGGACGGCCCGAGCGGCGACTTCGACACCGAAGAGCAGGAACACAAGCGGATGCGCCGGATGCTCGCGCCCGCGTTCTCCGCGCCGCGCATGCGGGCCCTCGGCGACCGGATCGCCGAGCTGACCGACCGCTGCCTCGACGACCTGCAGGCCGCGCACGACGCCCACCCGGGCGAGCCGGTCGACCTGACCGACTTCCTCGCCTTTCCCCTGCCGGTGCTGGTGATCTGCGAGCTGCTCGGCGTGCCCTACGCCGACCGCGAGAAGTTCCGCGGCCTGTCCGAGCGGATCGCGAGGATGGACGGCGGCGAGGACGCGCAGGCGGCCATGACCGAGTTCAAGGCCTACATGACGGAGCTGGCCGACGAGAAACGCGCGGATCCGCAGCCGGACGTCATCTCCGACATGGTCGCGGTCCAGGCCGACGACCCCACGTTCACCGACGACGACCTCGCCCGGATGGGCGCCGGCCTGCTGTTCGCCGGCCACGAGACGACGTCCACCCGGATCGCGATGGGCACGCTGTTCCTGCTCAGCGACACCGCCCGCCGCGACCGCTTCGCGGCCGACCCCCACGGCGAGGTGAACCGGACGGTCGAGGAGATCCTGCGGCTGACGGCGACCAGCGGCACCGGCCTGCTGCGCTACGCCCACGAGGACGTCGAGGTCGCCGGGACGCGGATCATGCGCGGCGACGCCGTGCTGATCTCCAGCGACGCGGCCAACCGCGACGCGACGGTGTTCACCGACCCCGACGAGTTCGACCCGGCCCGCACGCCGAACGTCCACCTCGCCTTCGGCACCGGCGCGCACGTCTGCATCGGCGCCAACCTCGCCCGCACCGAGCTGCGGACGGTGTTCCCCAAGCTGTTCGGCCGGTTCCCCGGCCTGCGGCTGGCGGCCGGGATCGACGAGATCCCGGTCCGCGTCAACCGCGTCGCCGGCGGGGTCGACGCCGTCCCCGTGACGTGGTGAGGGGGAGCCGATGAAGATCACCGCGGACACCGGGAGCTGTGTCGCGTCCGGACAGTGCGTGCTGCTCGCGCCCGGGACGTTCGACCAGGACGAGGACGCCGGCACCGTCGTGCTGCTCGCCGACGAGCCGGCGGACGGCGAGGAGGACGCGGTCCGGCAGGCGGAGCTGACCTGCCCGGCCGCCGCGATCCGCCTTTCCGGCGCGTAGGCGCGCTCGCGTCCGGTTTGCCGGTTAGCCTGCTCGGATGACGGAACAGGCCGGCCGGCGGCGGGACGCGGCCGCGACGCGGCGGGCGTTGCTGGACGCCGCCGCGAAGCTGTTCGCCGAACGCGGCTTCGACCGGACGACCGTGCGGGACATCGCCAAGCTGGCCGGGGTCAACCAGTCGCTGCTCTTCCGCTACTTCGGCAGCAAGGAGGCGCTCTTCGAGGCGGTGATGGCCCACGGCGGGCGGGAGCACCTGGCGGCCACCACCCCGGAACGGCTCTTCGGCGCTTCGCTGCGGAGCATGCTCGAACCCGCGGATTCGGGACGGCGCAACCCGGCGCTCGAGACGTACCTGCGCTCGACCGGCAGCGACAGCGCGGCCGCCGCGATCCGGCGTGAGGTGGGCGAGGAGTACGCGCGGGCGCTCGCCACGCTCACCGACGCGCCGGACGCCGAGCTGCGTGCCGACCTCGCCCTGGCCTGGCTGCTGGGCATCGGCCTGGTCCGCGAGATCACCGGCACGGAACCCCTGGCGAGCGCCGACCCCGAGCACGTCGGCCGGCTCGTGATCACCGCCGTCCGGACACTGCTGGAGCGCACCGAATAACCGGTCGACAGCGGGCCTACGGTCGGGACCATGGCGACCTTCCCGACCGCGGCGACCGAAGCCGAGGCCGGCGCGCTCACCCGTGAAAGCCTGCTGCCCGCGGTGACGACGCTGCTGGGCCGCGACGACGTCGTCCCGTTCACCGAGGGTTCGCTGCCGGTGTACGCCGTCGGCGACGACCTGGTGCTCAAGCTGTACCCGCCGGTGTACCGCGACGAGCTCACCACCGAGCGCACGATGCTCGAGGTGCTGCACGGAGTTCTGCCGGTGCCGGAACCGGTGCGGTCCGGCGAGCGCGACGGCTGGGGTCACCTCCTGATGACGCGCCTGCCCGGGCGGACGCTCGAGGAGGCCTGGCCTTCACTGTCCACTGAGGACAAGCAGCGGCTGATGCCCCGGCTGGGCGGGCTGCTGGCCACGCTGCACGCGGTCGACGACGCCCGCCTCGAGGTCCTGGCGCCGAAGGACTGGACGGAGTTCGTCGCGGGTCAGCGGGCGAAGGTCGTCGACCACCACCGGCGGACCGGCCTGGCCGAAGCGTGGGTGGCGCAGATCCCCGCATTCCTCGACACGGTCGGCCTGGACGCACCGCCGGTCGTGCCGCTGCACACGGAGTTCATGCGCGACCACGTCATGGTCGGCCCGGACGGCCGCGTCACCGGGGTGTTCGACTTCGAGCCGGCGATGCGCGGCGCGGCTGAGTACGACTTCGTGGCGGCGGGGTTGTTCGTCTCGAGCGGCGACGGCGGCCTGCTGCGCCGGCTTCTCGACGGTTACGGCCAGCCGATCGACCCCCGCCGTTGCCTCGCGTACGCGCTGCTGCACGTCTACAGCGACTTCACCTGGTACTTCGACGTCATGCCGGCGCCTCCCGAGCCCACCCTGGACGCCCTGGCGACGGCCTGGTGGGGCTCAGGGCAAGGCGCACCGGAGTAGCTCCGCCAGGTGCACCGGTGTCCGGCCGGACTCCTGGGCGATCTGCGTCCGGCAGCTGAAACCGTCCGACACCACCACCGTGTCGTCCGGCGTCGCGCGGATCGCCGGGAGCATCCGGTCCTCCGCGACCGCCTTCGACACCTCGTAGTGGCCGCGCTCGAAGCCGAAGTTGCCCGCCAGGCCGCAGCACCCCGAATCCAGCGTCGTGTTGCGCACCCCGGCCGCGGCGAGCGCCGACTCGTCCGCGCCGAAGCCGAGGACCGCGTGCTGGTGGCAGTGCACCTGCGTGATCGCGTCGACGTCCAGGGCCGCGAACGGGATCGGGGCTCGCTCCAGCAGTTCCGCGAACGTGAACGTCCGGGACGCCAGCAACGCCGCACGCTCGTCGCCCGGCAGCAGCGCGGGCAGGTCGCCGCGGAACAGGGCCGTGCAGCTCGGTTCCAGCCCGGCCACCTCGTAGCCCTCTTCGAGATAGGGCGCGAGCACGTTCAAAGTCCGGTTCAGGACGCGGCGCGCGACGCCGAGCTGGCCCGTCGACACCCATGTCAGTCCACAACAGACTCCGCGGTCCGGCAGCACGACGTCGTAGCCCGCCGCGGTCAGGACTTCGTGGGCCGCGTCGAGCACCGAGGGCGTCAGGTAGTTGTTGAACGAGTCCGGCCACAGGACGACGCGACGCTCCCCCGAAGCCCGGCGCCGCAGATCCGCCCGTGAAGACGTGAACGGCGAAGGCGCGAACGAAGGCAGCGAGCGTTCCGGCGCGATCCCGCCCAGCCGTTTCACCAGGCCCGCCAACCGAGAACGCCCCACGGCGTTGGCGAGCCGAGGCGCGCGGGCGCTGACCCGCAGCCACAGCGGCAGCCAGCCCATCGAGTAGTGCGACGCCGGGCGCAGCCGCCGCCGGTAGTGCTGGTGCAGGAACTCCGCCTTGTACGTCGCCATGTCGACGTCCACCGGGCAGTCGGACAGGCATCCCTTGCAGGACAAGCACAGATCCAAGGCGTCGTGGACTTCGGCAGAGCGCCAGCCGTCCGTGATCACTTCGCCGTTGATCATCTCGGCGAGCAGGTGCGCCCGCCCGCGCGTCGAGTGCTGCTCCTCGCGGGTGGCGCGGTAGCTCGGGCACATCACGCCGCCGCCACCGGTGTTGCGGCACTTCCCCACGCCGACGCAGCGCCGCATCGCCTGCCCGAAACTCCCGCGGTCTTCCGGGTACCCGAGGAAGACACTGTCCTCGAACGAGGGCGAAGTGGCCCGTACGCGCAAGTCGGCGTCGACGGCCCGCGGCGCCACCAGGATGCCGGGGTTCATCCGCCCCGCCGGGTCGAAGATCGCCTTGAACCGCCGGAAGAGGTCCATCATCTCCGGGCTGTACATCCGGGACAGCAGCTCGGACCGCGCCTGGCCGTCACCGTGTTCGCCGGACAGCGAACCGCCGTGCGCCGCGACGAGGTCCGCGGCCTCCTCCAGGAACCGCCGGAAGTCCGCCACGCCGGAAGCGGACAGCAGGTCGAAGTCCAGCCGCAGGTGGAGGCAGCCTTCGCCGTAGTGGCCGTAGACCACGCTGCGCCGGCCGTGCGCCCGCATCAGCTCCTTGAACTCGCGCAGGTACGCGCCGAGCCGCTCGGGCGGGACGGCCGCGTCCTCCCAGCCCGGCCAGGCTTCCGACCCGTCCGCGAGCCGGGTCGCGAGCCCCGCGCCCTCCTCGCGGATGCGCCACAGCCCGCGTTGCGCGGCCGGGTCGTCCACGATCGCGAACCCGGTGAGCTCCAGCGACGCCGCCAGCGCGCGGGCCCGCTCGGCCGGGTCGTCGCCGGCCAGCTCGACGAACAGCCAGGCCCCGCCCGGCGGCAGGTCGCCCGCGCGGCCGGGCAGCATCGCGACGAGTTCGGCGTCGACGCCCTCGACGGTGAGCGGCGACCACGGCAGGATCGACGGCACGGCGTCGGCCGCGGCGATGTCGGACGGGAAGCCCAGCACCGCCAGCACGCGACGAGCCGGCAGCTCGGCCAGCTCGACCGTCGCTTCGAGGATCGTGACGCAGGTGCCCTCCGAGCCGACGAGCGCCTTCGCGACGTCGAACCCGTTCTCCGGCAACAGGTGTTCGAGCCCGTAGCCGGAGACGCGCCGCGGCCACGTCGAAAGTTCTTTGCGCAGCAACGCCAGGTTGTCGCGCACCAGCGCGCGCAGCTCGTCGAAGATCCGGCCTTCCGTCGGCTCGTCGCGCCCGACCCGCAGCCGCGTGCCGTCGTAGAGCAGGACGTCGAGCGAGCGGACGACGTCGACCGTGCGCCCCCACGCCACCGAGTGCGAGCCGCACGCGTTGTTGCCGATCATCCCGCCGAGCGTGCAGCGGCTGTGCGTCGACGGGTCCGGGCCGAACCGCAGCCCGTGCGGCGCGGCGGCCGCCTGCAGGTCGTCGAGCACCGTCCCGGGCAGCACCCGCGCGAGCCGGGTGCCCGGATCCAGCGAGAGCACCCCGCCGACGTGGCGCGAGGTGTCGATCACCAGGCCCGGCCCGCACGCGTTCCCGGCGACGCTCGTGCCACCGCCGCGGGCGATCACCGGCAGGTCGCGGGCGCGGGCCTCGGCCACCGCGGCGATGACGTCGTCGACGGTCTCCGGCAGCACCACGCCTCGCGGCACGTGGCGGTAGTTGGACGCGTCGGTCGTGTACAGCGCGAGCGTGGCGGCGTCGGTGAGGATCTCCACGCCCCCATTCAAGTCGACGGACGGCGTCCGTACCTCTCCAGCCGGGTATGTCCGAAACCACAGTCCGTGTGCCATCGTGGGCGCGTGACGGCAAAGGAGCACGTCGCCGAGTACAGCGCGGTGCTGGGCGAGCTGCTGCACGAGCGCGAAAAGCTGCTCGGCACGCTCGATCGCGTCGCCGCGCTGCACGGGACCGCGCGCCTGGTCCGGGAGACGATCGGCGCGAAGGCCGGGTTCGTCGCGGAGCTCGACCAGCCCGGGCTCGCCGTGATCCGCTGGATGTCCGGCACCCGGACGGACTCGCTGCAGGACCTCGAAGTGCCCGTCGGCCAGGGCATCGGCGGGCGGGTGCTGGCCCTGGGCCGTCCGGTGCGGGTCACCGACTACGTCAGCTCGCCCACGATCACCCACCAGTTCGACGCCCAGGTGCGCGGGGAGGGCCTGGCCGCGATGCTGGCCGTCCCGATCGTCGCGCGCGGCGAGACCGTCGCCATCGCCTACGCGGCCATGCGCGAGCCCGCCGACTTCGGCGACGACGCCGTCCGGCGGATGGAAGAGGTCGCCTGCCAGGCCGGGACGGCGCTGCAGCTGGCGAAGGTCGCCGAGACCGACCGGACGGCCGCGGTGGCCGGTGAACGCCTGCGGATGCAGAGCGCCCTGCACGACTCGGTCGGCGCCCTGTTGTTCTCCATCGGCGTCCAGGTGCGCGACCTGCACGAGGACGTCCGTGAGCACCCCGGCCTGGAGGCGCGGCTGCGGCGGCTGGAGGGGGACGTCTCGGCGGCGGCCGGTGCCTTGCGGGAGTCGCTGCTGGCGCTGTCGGAGTCCAGCCCGGAGCGGGCGCTGCCGGTCGAGCTGGCCGAGCACTGCCGCTCGTTCCAGGCGCGCTGCGGCGTCCCGGCCCGGTTCGTGCAGCTCGCGGCGGTGCCGCCGCTGGACGCCGAACGGACCGCGTTGCTGGTGGCCGCGGTCCGCGAGGGGCTGCTCAACGTCGAGAAGCACGCCCGGGCGTCCTCGGTGATCGTCAGCCTGCTGCCCAGCGAGGACGGGGTCCAGGTGGTCGTCGCGGACGACGGCACCGGAGCGGAGGCCGCCCCCGGCACGGGCATGGGCCTGCGCACGCTGTCCGGGCGCGCCGCGCGGCTCGGCGGCCGGGTCAGCCTGGTCCGCGACGAGGACGACGGCTGCACCCTGCGCGCCTGGGTGCCGCTGGTGCGGCCATGACTCCCGCGACGGTGTTCGTCGTCGACGACCACCCGGTGGTCCGCGACGGCGTGACCCTGCTGCTGCGCTCGGACCCGTGCCTGAGCGTCATCGGGTCCGCGGAGTCCGGGCGGCTGGCGATCGAGCGGGTGGCGGCGCTGGCCCCGGACCTGATCCTGCTCGACCTGCGCCTGCCGGACATGCTCGCGCCGGAGGTCGTCACCGAGCTGCGCCGGGTCCACCCGGACGGGAAGATCGTGGTGTTCACCGCGCACGGCGACCACCAGGGCGTGCTGGCCGCGCTGGAGTCGGGGGCGCACGGCTGCCTGCTCAAGGACGCCGCCGGGGCGCAGCTGGTGACCGAGCTGCGGCGGGTGCTGCGCGGCGAGCGCGTCGTCGACCCGCGGATCCTGCCCGACGCCGGGCAGCGGTCGGACGCGCTGGCCCGCAGCGGCCTGACGCGGCGGGAGTACGAGGTGCTGCGGCTGGCCGCGCAGGGGCAGACCAACCCGGAGATCGCGGAGTCGACGGGGCTCGCGCGCAACACGGTGAAGACGTACCTGCAGTCGGCGCTGCACAAGCTGGGGGCGCGCAACCGCGTCGAGGCGATCGGCAAGGCCAGCGAGGCCGGGCTGCTGTGAGATCCTCCCCCGGGTGACGATCGACCTGCACGCGCACAGCACGGCCTCAGACGGGACGACGCCGCCCGCCGCGCTTCCGCGGCTGGCCGCCGAGGCCGGGCTGACGGTGCTCGCGCTGACCGACCACGACACCTTCGCGGGCCTGGCCGCCGCTTCCGCCGCCTCGGACATCGAACTCGTCGCCGGCGTCGAGATCTCGTGCCGCCTCGACGACGCGGAGGTGCACCTGCTCGGCCTGTTCGTCGATCCCGGGCACGCGTCGCTGGCCGCCGAGCTGGAGCTGATCCGCACCGACCGGGCCCGCCGCGCCGTGCGGATGGTCGAGCGCTGCCGCGAGCTGGGCGCGCCGATCACGCTCTCGCAGGTGCGGGAGATCGCCGCGGGGGCGCCGCTCGGGCGGCCGCACATCGCCGCGGCGCTGGCCGCCGTGGGCATCACCGACGCCTTCACGTCCGACTGGATCGCCGACGGCGGTCGCGCCGACGTCCCCAAGCACGTGCTGTCCACAGTGGACGCGATCGCGCTGGTCCGCGCGGCCGGGGGTGTCGCGGTGCTGGCTCATCCGCGGTCGGTGAAGCGGCGCGCGTCGGTCTCCGACACTCAGCTGGCCGGTCTCGCTTCCGCCGGCCTCGCGGGTGTCGAGGCCGACCACCCGGAGCAGCCACCGGAGGTCCGCACGCGCCTGCGCGAAGTGGCCACGGACCTGGGCCTGCTCACCACGGGCTCGAGCGACTTCCACGGCGACCGCAAGCCGGTCCGCCTCGGCGAGCACACGACTTCCCCCGAGGTCCTCGCCGCCCTCCGCTCCCACCGGTCGTGAGTGTTTAGGAGGGTTAGAACCCTCCTAAACACTCACGACCAGCCGCGGTAGGGAGCTTCGCCGTGTCCGTTTCGTGTCCCGCGGGGTCTCCAAGTGGGGGTGTCCGAGAGCCGCGCCTGATCGCAGGATGACCGCCACCGACGGTGACTCACGTCACACGAGTGGAGGAGGCCTCTTGCGCCCTGGAGTGAGTCCGTGCTGACCGTGCGTGGTCTGCGGGTGCGGTACGGCCGGTCGACGGCCGCCCTGCACGGCGTCGACCTCGACGTCTCCGCCGACGGCGTCCTCGCCGTGCTCGGCAGCAACGGCGCCGGGAAGTCCACCCTGCTGCGGGCCGTCTCAGGCACCCTCCGGATGCACCGCGGCGCGATCTCGGCCGGCGAGATCCGCTACGACGGCCACGCGCTCGGCAAGCTCGACCCGGCCCGGATCGTCCGGCTCGGCGTCGTCGGCGTGCCGGAGGGGCGGCAGATCTTCGCCCGGATGACCGTCGAGGAGAACCTGCGGGCCGGCGGCATCGGAGCGCGCACGGCGGCCGAACGCACCGTCGCCCGCAAGCGGGTCGACGAGCTGTTCCCCGTCCTGAACGCACGCGCCAAGCAGCGCGCCGGCCTGCTGTCCGGCGGTGAGCAGCAGATGCTGGCCATCGGCCGGGCGCTGATGTCCGCGCCGCGGCTGCTGCTGCTCGACGAGCCGTCGCTGGGGCTGGCGCCGAAGGTCGTCGAGCAGATCGGCCGGACCGTCCGGGAGATCCACGAGCAGGGCACCGCCGTGGTGCTGGTCGAGCAGAACGCCGTGATGGCACTCGGCGTCGCCGACCACGCCGTCGTGCTGGAGGTCGGCCGGGTCGCCCTGGCCGGGACGGCGGCCGAGCTCGCCGCCAGCCAGGACGTCCAGCGGCTCTACCTGGGCGGGCACGCCGAGTCGCAGGAGACCGCCGACGCCGAGGCGGAGACCGCGCGCGAACGCCTCGCGGGCCGGACGCTGTCGAGGTGGGCCGGATGACGCCGCCGGAGCTGCCGGTGCCGGCCGAGGCTTCGCCTCGGGCCGGGGGCTTCGCCACCCGGACCCCCGAAAAGCTGTGCGTCGAAGGCGTTTCCCTGCGGTTCGGCGGGATCCGCGCGCTCGACGACGTCTCGTTCACCGTCGCCCCCGGCTCGCTGCACGCGCTGATCGGGCCGAACGGCGCCGGGAAGTCCAGCTGCTTCAACGTGATCAGCGGCCTCTACCGGGCCAACGCCGGCCGCGTGCGGCTCGGCGAAACCGACCTCACCGGGCTCGCCCCGCACAAGCTCGCCGGGCTCGGCGTCGGGCGGTCCTTCCAGAACGCCGCGCTGTCGGCCGGCTCCACCGTGCTCGACAACGTCATGCTCGGACGCCACGCGCTGACCCGCGGCGGGTTCCTCGCTGCCGGGCTCCGGCTGCCGTGGACGGTCCGCGCCGAACGCCGGCACGCCGAACGCGCCCGCGAGATCTGCGCGTTCCTCGGCCTCGACGCGGTCGTCGACGCTCCGGTCGGCGCACTGCCCTACGGCGTCGTCAAGCGCGTCGACCTCGCCCGGGCGCTCGCCGTCGAGCCGGTGCTGCTCCTGCTCGACGAACCCGCCGCCGGGATGAACGCGGCGGAGACCGCGGAGCTGGCCGGCACGATCAGCGGGATCCGCGCCGAGCTGGGCATCTCGATCCTGCTCGTCGAGCACGACATGGGCCTGGTGATGGGCATCGCCGACCGGGTCACGGTGCTCGACTTCGGCCGCCGCATCGCCGACGGCACCCCGGCGCAGGTCCAGGCCGACCCGGACGTCATCAAGGCTTACCTGGGCACGGAGGCGGCGTGAACACATTCCTGCAGCTCACGGTGAACGGGCTCGGCAAGGGCGCGGTGTTCGCGCTGCTGGCGCTGGGGTTCGTGATCATCTTCAAGGCCACCGAAGTGGTCAACTTCGCGCACGGCTCGCTCGTGCTCTTCGGCGGCTACCTCGTCGTGGTGACACGGGACGCGCTGGGCTGGGTGGGCGCGTCCCTGGCCGGCATCGTTTCGGCGGGGCTGCTCGGCCTGGTCGTGGAACGGCTGCTGCTGTCCCGCTCCCGGCACGCCGACGCGAACAGCCTGGCCCTGCTCACCATCGGCGTCGACGTGATCGTCACCGAGGAGATCGTGCGCCGCCTCGGGGTCACGCTCCCCTTCCTCGGCGGCGCCTGGGACGCGAAGCCGTTCCAGCTCGGCGGGATCACGCTGTTCCGCACGCACCTGGTCGCCCTCGGCGTGGCCGCGGTGCTCATCACGGCGTTCTGGCTGGCTTTCAAGTACTCGAACTGGGGCGTGGCGATGCGGGCGCAGGCGGAGAACCGCGAAGCCGCCGCGCTGATGGGCATCCGCAGCTCCCGCGTCACCGCGACGGCCTGGCTGGTCGCCGGCCTGCTGGCCGGGGTGGCCGTGCTGTTCATCGCGACGCAGGACTTCTCCGGCGCCGGGCTTTCGCGCGGGACGCACTCGATCGCGCTGGCGGCCTTTCCCGCGGCGATCCTCGGCGGCCTCGACTCGACGGCGGGCGCGGTGGTCGGCGGCCTCGTCGTCGGGCTCGTGGAAGCGCTGTCCGCGCAGTACGTCTCGTTCGACTTCTCGAAGAGCGCGGTGTTCCTCGTGATGCTGGTGGTCCTGGTGGTGCGGCCCTCGGGGCTGTTCGGCACGAGGGAGCGAACCCGTGTCTGAAAGCGCCGTGTCCGAAGTGGACAGCCCGCCCGCGGCCGGCGAGCCGCCGGTCAAGCCGCACCGCGACCTGGCGAAGCTGGTGCGCGGGGCCGCGTGGCTCGTGCTGCTGGTCGTCCTGCTCGCCCTGCCGCTCTACCTCGACGCGGCCTGGCTCAAGGCCGGGCAGTACATGATGATCGGCGGGGTCGGCGCGATCGGGCTGACGCTTGTGGTCGGGCAGGCCGGGCAGCTTTCGCTGGCGCACGCGTTCTTCCTGCTCGCCGGCGGCACGGCCTACACCGTGCTCTCCGGGCCCACCGGCGACGACCGCGTCGTCGGCTTCGGCCTGGACCCCGGCCTGTCGCTGCTCGGCGCGGTGGTCGTCTCGGCACTGCTGGGCCTGGCCTTCGCACCGGTGGCCGGGCGGCTGCGCGGGATCTACCTCGGCGTCGCCTCGCTGGCGCTGGTGTTCCTCGGCCTCTACTTCGGGCAGTCGGCCGAGGAGCTCACCGGCGGGACGTCGACCGGGCGCGCCCCCGCGCCGTTCTCGCTGTTCGGCTTCCCCTTCACCAACGACGGCCCGCAGATCACGCTGCTCGGCGTGCCGATCCAGCAGGCCGAGCGCACGTGGTACCTGTTCCTGCTGCTCACCGTGCTGGCGTTCGTGATCGCGCGCGGCGCCGTCCGCGGCCGGGTCGGCCGGTCGTGGCGCGCGGTGCGCGACAACGAGGCCGCGGCCGCGGTGATGGGGGTCAGCGTGCTGCGCGCCAAGGCGGGCGCGTTCGCCGTATCGTCGGCCTACGGCGGCCTCGCCGGCGCGATGACCGTGCTGTGGTTCGACATCCTCAAGCCGGACGAGAGCGAGTTCGGCACCTACGGCATCAACGTGTCCATCGCCTACCTCGCGATGGTCATCATCGGCGGGCTCGGCTCGGTCCCCGGCGCGCTGGTCGGCGCGCTGATCGTCAACGGCCTGCCGCAGGTCCTCGCCCTGTACTCCGCCGACCTCGGCTGGTTCTCCGGCACCGGCGACGGCGCGCTGACCCCGATCCTGGTCAGCTCGTTCGTCTACGGCGCCGCGATCATCCTCGTCGTGCTGTTCGAGCCGGGCGGCCTCGCCGCGATCGGCCGCCGGATCACGCAGAAACGTCTTCGCCGTCAACCCGGTCAACCCGCGGAGGAACCATGAAACGCACACACCTGGCGGTGACGCTGGCGGTCGTCCTGACCCTCGCCGGCTGCAGCACGAAAGCGGGCGACTCGGGCTCGTCGGGCTCGGACAGCTCGGGCGTCAAGACCGGCAAGGGGGTGACCGCCACCGAGGTGACGCTCGGCGTGATGACCGACAAGTCCGGCGTCTTCAAGAACCTCGGCCTCGGCGTCACGCAGGGCAACGAGCTGTGGGCCAAGGACTTCAACGCCGCCGGCGGCGTCTGCGGACGGCAGGTGAAGCTCGAAGAGGTCGACCACGGCTACAAGGCCGACACGGCGAAGACGCTGTACCCGCAGATCGAGCCGAAGGTGCTCGGGTTCGTGCAGCTGCTCGGCTCGCCCGTCGTCGCCGCGCTGAAGCAGAACCTGGCGACCGACAAGGCCGTCGCCGCGCCCGCGTCGTGGTCGTCGGAGCTGCTCGACAACCCGTACGTGATGATCGTCGGCACCACCTACGACGTGGAGATGATCGACGGCCTGGCGTACCTGCAGGAGCAGGGGCAGCTCAAGGACGGCGACACGATCGCGCACGTCTACATCGACGGCGAGTACGGCAAGAACGGCCTGCGCGGTTCGCAGTTCTACGCGAAGAAGCACAACCTGACGGTCAAGGAGGTGAAGATCACCTCGACCGACAGCGACCTCACCAACGTCGTCACCGGCCTCAAGGGCGCCGGGGTGAAGCTGATCGCGCTGACCACCACGCCCGCGCAGACCGGGTCCGCCGTCGCTGCGAACAAGGCGCTCGGGCTGAACGTGCCGGTGCTGGGCAACAACCCGACGTTCGACCCGGCGCTGCTCAAGAGCCCGGCCGCCGGGGCGCTCGACAAGCTCACGATCGTCGCCAGCAGCGTGCCGTTCTCGGCCGACCTGCCGAAGGCCAAGGACGTCGCGGCGAAGTACAAGGCGGCGTACAAGGAGACGCCGAACGGTGGTGTTCCCTACGGTTACGCCGTCGGCGAGGTGTGGGGCGCGGTGCTGAAGAAGGCCTGCGACAACAAGGACCTGACCCGCGACGGCATCGCCGCGGCGCTCAAGCAGACGACGTCGGCGAACACCGACAACCTGGTCGCGGCGCTCGACTTCTCCAAGCCGGGGACGCCGGCGACGCGCCAGGTGTACGCGGCGACCCCGGACGCCACCGCCGAGGGCGGCGTCCGGTACGTCAAGCCGCTGTTCGAAGCGCCCGAGGCTAAGGAGTACGTGGCGCCGCACCAGAAGTGAGCCGTCGCCCGGCCAGCGCGGCCGCCTCGTGCAGCGGGGTGGTCGCGTTGGCCTGCGCGGCCTTCAGGAGGTCCTCGACGGTCCGTTCGATCGTCTCGACCCGGGCGAGCGCGGCGTCGTGGTCCAGGCCCTCCGCTTCGCGCGAGAGCGTGTAGAGGATCCCGCCCGCGCTCGCCACGTAGTCCGGGACCCACAGGACACCGCGGGCGGCGAGGTCGTCGGCGACGGCGTCGTCGGTGAGCTGGTTGTTGGCCGGGCCGACGACGAGCGGCGTGTCGAGCCGGGCCACCGTCTCGGGGCTCAGCACCCCGCCGATCGCCGCCGGGATCACCACATCGGCGGTCAGGGTGAGCGCTTTCTCGGGCTCGACCCAGGTCAACCCGCCGCTCTCGGCGTCGGCGCGCTTCGCCGGGTCGATGTCGGAGACGACGACGTCGGCACCGCTCGCGTGCAGGCTCGCCGCGAGGTGTGCGCCGACCGAGCCGTAGCCGCTGATCACCACCCGGCGGCCGGTCATGTCCGGCGAGCCGAGCGCGGCTCGCAGGGCGGCCAGCACACCGACGGCGGTCGGGCCGCTGGAGGAGCCGGTGCCGCCCGCGGACTCGGGCGTGCAGAACGCGAACGCCGAGACCTCGCGCAGCACCAGCATGTCGGCCGGGCCGGTGCCCACGTCCGGGCCGGCCAGGTAGGTGCCACCGAACTCGGCGACCAGGTCGGCGTGGTCGAGCAGGACGTCCCGGCGCTCCTCCGGCGAGAGGACGCGGCCGGGCTCCAGCGCGATGACGCTCTTGCCGCCGCCGAACGCGAGCCCCGCGACGGCGCACTTCGCCGTCATCGCGGCCGACAGGCGCAGGACGTCGTCGACGGCCCGGGTGAGGTCGGCGTAGGGCTTCAGGCGACAGCCGCCGACGGCCGGGCCGAGGGCGGTCGAATGGATCGCGACCATCGTGGTGACGCCGGATCGACGGCCACGCCGGGCGACGAGCTGTTCATGTGCGGTCATACCGACTGAAGTTAGGGTGAACGTCGACACTGTCGACATGTCGCCGAACGAAATTCGGCACGACCCCGGAGGCTCCCGTGCTGGACGAACTTGATTCGGCGATCGTGCGGCACCTGCAGGAGGACGCCCGGCAGACCAACCGGGAGATCGCCCGGAAGGTCGGCATCGCGCCCTCGACGTGCCTCGAACGCATCCGGCTGCTGCGCGAGCGGGGCGTCATCCGCGGCTACCACGCCGACATCGACCTGGCGAGCCTCAACCGCGGCGTCCGGGCGCTCGTCGCGGCGCAGGTGCGGCCGCTGAGCCGGGCGGTCATCGACGAGTTCCAGCGGTCGATCTCGGAACTGCCGGAGGTGCTTTCGGTGTACGTGACCGCGGGCAGTGACGATTTCCTGATCGAAGTGACGACGCCCGACATCGACGCGCTGCACGCGTTCCTGGCCGACCGGCTGGCCCTGCGCCGGGAGATCGTCGGATTCCGGACGTCGATCGTTTTCCGTCACCTGCGCAAGACGACGCTTGGACCACTTCCGCCGGGGTAACCCTGGTGAGTGCGACACGCCACCCCTAAGTGTTCCCCTTGAAATACCCGGGTTCGCACCCTCAAAGGCGGAAAATGTCGGTGGTGGGCGGTCTAATGAGTCCCTGACGGGAAGGAGGCACCGCCATGACAACGGAACTGAACCACCGTGAGCGGGCCACGTTGAGAGCCGTGGCCGGGGGCCACGCCGAGATCAGCTGCAGCTGCGAGCCCGACCTGTTCATCGACGGCCTGAGCTGCTGCGACCAGTCCACCGTGCACCGGCTCGCGCGGCTCGGCCTGATCGCACCCGCCCGTCCCGGCAAGTGCGGCGAGCGCGTGCCCGCCGTGCTGACCGGGGCCGGCTCGCTGGCGCTGGGCGAGGCCTTCGCCGTCGCCGCGTAATTGCATTGCCACGCACTGGGGTCACTGACAGCATCACCCGATGCACGTATTCCTCGAAACCGAGCGGCTGATCTTCCGCCGGTTCACCGAGAACGACGCCGACTTGCTCTTCGAGCTCTACGACGACCCGGCCGTGATGAAGTACCTCAATGGGGGACAGCCGGCCGACCGCACCGAGATCGTCACGCTGGATCTTCCCGCGTTCCTCGGTTACTACGAGCGTTTCCCCGGTTACGGGTTCTGGGCGGCGATCGAGAAGAGCACCGGTGATTTCCTGGGGTGGTTCCATTTCCGCCCGCGCCCGCAGGACCCGCCGGACGAGCCGGAGCTGGGGTACCGGCTGCACCAGCGGGCCTGGGGCAAGGGCTACGGAACCGAAGGCTCGGCGGCGCTGCTCGCCAAGGGCTTCACGGAGCTGGGGGTCCGCCGCGTCACGGCGTTCACGATGACGGTGAACGAACGCTCGCGCCGCGTGATGGAGAAACTGGGGATGACGTTCGTCCGCACGTACTTCGAGGAGTTCCCGGAGCACGAGCGGGCGCCGGGCAGCGAACACGGCGAAGTCGAGTACGCGATCACCCGCGACGAGTGGTCTGCCGCAGCCCGGTCGTGAGTGGTTAGGGCGGTTCTAACCGCCCTAACCACTCACGACCGGTGGGTCAGTGGTAGACCTCGAACTCGTAGATCCGGGCCGCGCCGTTGCCGTCGTTGGCCGGGGTGGTGAGGTTCAGCTTCACGTACCGGGCCGACCGGGTCGTGATCGGGTGGTACGTGCGGCTGGCCCGCGAACCGGACACCGAGGCGACCGTCGTCCAGGTCGAGCCGTCGGTCGACGTCTGGATCGTGAAGGCGCCGGTGTTCCAGGCCGTGGTCTCACCGCCGAGGCCGGCGTGCTTGACGACGAACGACGACACGTTCTGCACCGACCCGAGGTCCACCTGGAGGAACTTCGTGGCGGCGGTGCTGCAGAACTTGCTGTTGTTCGCCAGGCTGCCGTCGACCGCGTTGGCCGCGCCCTCGGCCGAGTTGCACGCCGCCGAGCCAGTGGCCGCCTTGCCCTGCGCCAGGTTCGGGCCGAGCTCCGGCGCGGCGGGCGGCGGGGTGAACCCGTCGTTGTAGGACGGCGGGACGTCCGCCGCGGTCGTGCCCCACGCGCTCGCCGACGAGCCCATCGTGTAGTTCAGCGTCGACGCGCCCGCGATGTCGCCGTAGCGGATCCACGACTTGGTCGTCGAAACGCCGTTGACGCTCAGGCCCTGCACGTACTGCGCGCCTTGGCCAGCACCGCTTCCGGTGATCTGGATCGTGCCGCTCGGGCGGACGATCGAGACCGAGGGGAACAGCGGGCCGTGCAGGGCCAGCACGTCTGCGCCCGGGGTCGCCGGGTACATCCCCAGCGCGGCGAAGACGTACCACGCCGACGTCGCGCCGAGGTCGTCGTTGCCGGGCAGGCCGCCCGCGCCGGTGGTGAACGACTCGTTCATCACGCGCCGCACCGCCGAGCTGGTGCCCTGCGGGTGGGCGGCGTAGTTGTACGCCCACGGCACGCCGTGCTCGGGCTCGTTGCCGATGTAGAAGTACGGCTGGGTGAGGCCGCCGTTGAGCTGGGTGAAGTGGTGGTCCAACCGCTGGACGGCGGTCGTCGCCCCGCCCATCAGGTTGATCACGCCCTGGTAGTTGTAGGGCACCATCCACGTGTACTGCGACGGGTTGCCCTCGGTGTAGCCGCTGTTGCTCGACGGCACGACCGGCCAGGCCCACGTGCCGGTGCTGCCCCGCGGCTGGATGTAGCCGGAGTCGGTGCCGAAGACGTTCTGCCACCACTGGGCGCGCTGCATGTAGGTGGTGTACTTCGTCGTGTCGCCGACGGCCTTCGCGAACTGCGCCACCGCGAAGTCCGATGCCGAGTACTCGAGCGAGTCCGACGGGTCCTCGGTGACGTAGTGCCGGCTGACGTACCCGGACTGGCGGCCGCGGATCGCCTGCCCCTGCGTGGTGCCGCCGTTGGAGCTCTTGTCCATCAGGGTCAGCGCGGCCGCCGTGTCGAATCCGCGGACCCCGAAGGCGTACATGCTGCCGACGACGATCGGCCCGGGGTCACCGGTCATCACGAAGTGCTCGTTGTTGTTGTGCGACCACTTGGGCAGCAACCCGCCCTGCTGGCCGTCCAGCACCATCGACTTCGCGATGTCGCTCGCTTCGGTGGGCGCGACCAGCCCGATCAGCGCGGCCCACGACCGGTAGATGTCCCAGCCGGAGTAGTTCTGGTACACGGTGTGCGACGCGGTGTGGATCGCCTGGTCGAACCCGCGGTACTGGCCGTTCGTGTCGCTGGCGACGTTCGGGTTCTGGAACACGTGGTAGAGCGCCGTGTAGAACTTCTGCAGGTCCGCGGCCGCGCCCCCGGTCACCTGGACGCGGTTGAGGATCGTGTTCCAGCTCGTGTCGGCGGCGGCGCGGATCCCGGCGAAGTCGAAGCCGGGGTTCTCGGCGGCGAGGTTCGCCTGTGCGTTGGCCAGGCTGACGAAGGAGATGCCGACCTTCGCCTGCACGGTGGTGTTGGCAGAGGTGTCGAAGGTGACGTAGCCGCCGGAGTTCGTGCCGCTGGTGCTCGCGGACCCGGCGGTCACCGTGCCGCCGAGCCAGGTGCCGAAGCCGCTGGGCGCGCGGTCGAACTGGACGACGTAGAAGATCTGGTAGGTCTTCGACGACCCGCAGAAGCCGCCACCGGTCACCGAGCCGGTGAGCTGGCTGCCACTGATGCTGATGCTTCCGTTGCGGTTGCCGGTCGCGCTGCGGCCGGTGTTGACCAGCAGCCGCGCGCTCGTGGTGTTCGGGTAGGTCAGCTTCATGAAGCCGGACCGCTGGGTCGCGGACAGCTCGACGGTCGTGTTGTAGTTGTCGAGCTTGTTCTTGTAGTAGCCGGGCGCGGCCGACTCGTTCGCTTTCGTGTAGCGGCCGGCGTAGCCGGTCCAGCCGGTGCCGGGCGAGGTGCCGATCGCGCCGGTGATCGGCAGCAGGCCGAGGTCCTCGTTGTTGGGGCAGCCGGCGCCGTTGAAGTGGGTGAGGCTGAACTCCTCGATGCTGGTGTCGCTGTAGCGGTAGCCGGACGGCGACCCGGTCGGGGTGTCCGGGCTGAACTGCGTCATCCCGAAGGGCACGACCGCGCCCGGGTACGTGCTGCCGCCGGCGCCGCCGGGCACGGGGTTCGGGGAGTTGCTGTTGTCCGTGCCGATGAAGGGATTCACGTACTGCGTGAGGGCTGGTGAGGCCGCGCTTGCCGGCGACGCGGGCAGTGCCGCGAGCCCGGCCCCCAGGAGGAGGGCGGCGAGCGCCGCCGTGCGCAGCCGTCCGGCGAACCTCGGCAGTGGTCTGGACATGAACCGTTCCTCTCCCTGTCGCACGCTTTCCGCCGGGCGACAACGTTGTCGGGCAAGCAAAGCAGAAGGTGACAACGTTGTCAGCGCGAGCCGCGTCGACGACGTCGTGGCGATCGAAGTGGTACCGGAACTCGGTGGCACGACATGGTGCCACGAGTCGACCCGATCGCGGTAGCACCGAAAGTTCGTTGCGCGCCAAGCGAATCCGGACCGGACCACTCGGCACCGCTGGTTCACCGTCGCGCGGGACGGAACCCCGAACCCGCGTGATCAGAGCCGGAACTCGCGAGTTCCGGGTTCGATCACGCGGGTTCCGGGTTCGATCACGGGACCTGCACCCAGGTCTCGCCGAGTTCCGTCGTCGTCGCTTCGCCGTTCGTCAGGTCCGCGAGCCAGCTCTCGAACACCGGGGCCTCGTCCGGAGCCAAGCCGATCTCGAAGCGGGCCGACTCGTCGAAGCGGGTCGCGTGCAGCAGGTACCGCGACGCGCGCAGGTCGTTCTCCAGCCGGCCCGCGCGGTCGTAACTCACCGCCACCTCGACGAGCCTGAGACGCCGGTGTTCTAGTACACCAACCACTTCCAGCGCGTCCGAAACGGACTGACCGTACGCGCGGATCAGCCCGCCCGCCCCGAGCAGCACTCCCCCGAAGTACCGCGTCACCACCGCGACCGTGTCGGTCAGCTCGCGACGGCGGAGCACCTCCAGCATCGGGGTACCCGCGGTACCGGCCGGCTCACCGTCGTCACTGGACCGCTGGGTCCGCCCGTCGGGACCCAGGACGAACGCGTGACAGTGGTGCCGCGCCCCCGGATCGGCGCGCCGGCGAGCCGCGATGAACTCGCGCGCGGCCTCCTCCGAGGTCACCGGAGCCAGGGCGCAGAGGAACCGGGAGCGCTTGATCTCGATCTCGTGGACCCCCGGACGAGCCACGGAGAGATAACGATCAGTCATCGGACGAGTCCGCCATGCACTCAGCTTCCCACCCCGAAGCGGCGTCGCCACACGTGCCCCAGGCCACTTCGGACGGACATTTCCGCTGGTCAGAGCGACCATAGACCGCTCTTCGGGAGGTCCAGCCCGGCATATGGGACTACCCTGGGGGCCGTCAACGTATGCGTGGCATTTCCCACCCGGGGACAACGACGTATGTCGATAACAGCGAATTCACACTATCGTCATAAGACCCGGCGAACCCGGGAGTAACACCGCGCGCTCCGACTGACCCCCACCACAGTGGTCCGTCTGTGCGCGTGCGCAGGACCGACATGTTCGGCTGCCCAGCGTTGTGCGGCCTCCCAGATGACCCGCGTCCGGTTTCCGAGCATCGCCGCTCGGCCGACGCTTCGCGGCATCTTGCTCTGCGACACCGACAACGCCGACAACAGCAACTGTTCTCGACTGACCATCGCGGTACCGGACCACTTCGTTAACCGGTTCAGCTCGAACCACACGATGGAGTGAGTACCGGTCGCGCCAACGCCTTGGGAGGCGGCCAGCCGTGACCCACCGTGCCCGTTCCCTGCGCCCCGCGGGGCAGCAGCTCAGCAACGCCGAGGCCGAGGGCCTCTACCGGAGCGACTACGAACACGACGCCTGCGGTGTCGCCTTCGTCGCCGACCTGACCGGCCGCCGAGATCACGCGATCGTCGCGAAGGCCCTGGTCGCGTTGCGCAACCTGGAACATCGCGGGGCGCGGGGCGCCGAACCGGACACCGGCGACGGCGCCGGGCTGCTGATCCAGATCCCGGACGAGTTCTACCGCGAGGTCGTGGACTTCGAGCTCCCCGAGCCGGGCACCTACGCCGTCGGCACCGCTTTCCTGCCGCAGGACGAAAAGCGCCGCGGCCGGGCGATGACGACCATCGAGCGCATCGCGGCCGAAGAGGACATGCGCGTCCTCGGCTGGCGCGAGCTGCCGGTGCACACCGAGCACTGCGGGCCGACCGCCGCCGAGACCATGCCGCACTTCACGCAGCTGTTCCTCGCCGCGCGCCGCCCGAAGCCCGAGCACTCGGACCCGCTGCACATCGAGCGCAGCGCGTTCTGCGTCCGCAAGCGCGCCGAGCACGAGCTCGTCGAGGACGACGTCTACTTCCCCAGCCTGTCCTCGCGCACGATCGTCTACAAAGGAATGCTCACCGAGCCCCAGGTCGAGCGGTTCTTCGCCGACCTGACCGACGAGCGCGTCACCAGCGCCATCGGTCTCGTGCACTCCCGCTTCTCCACCAACACCTTCCCCTCGTGGCCGCTCGCGCACCCGTACCGGTACGTCGCGCACAACGGTGAGATCAACACCCTGCGCGGCAACCGCAACTGGATGGACGCCCGCGAAGCCCTCCTCGAAACCGACCTGGTCCCGGGCGACCTCAAGCGGATCTACCCGGTGATCACGCGCGGCGCCAGCGACTCGGCGTCGTTCGACGAAGTCCTGGAGCTGCTCCACCTGGGCGGCCGCTCGCTGCCGCACGCGGTTCTCATGATGATCCCGGAAGCCTGGGAGAACCACCAGGAAATGGACCCGGCGCGACGCGCCTTCTACGAGTTCCACTCGACCTTGATGGAGCCGTGGGACGGCCCGGCGCTCGTCGCCTTCACCGACGGCAGCCAGATCGGCGCGGTGCTCGACCGCAACGGCCTGCGCCCCGGGCGGTACTGGGTGACCGACGACGGCCTGGTCGTGCTCGCCTCCGAGGTCGGCGTGCTCGACATCGACCCGGCGACGATCGTCCGCAAGGGACGCCTCGAGCCCGGCCGGATGTTCCTCGTCGACACCGCCGAGGGCCGGATCATCGAGGACGAAGAGGTCAAGACCGAGCTGGCGACCGCGCACCCGTACGACGAGTGGGTCGAGGCCGGCCTGCTGCACCTCGAAGACCTGCCCGAGCGCGACCGCGAGGTGCCGCTGCACGCCGCGCTCGTCCGCCGCCAGCAGGCGTTCGGCTACACCGAGGAAGAGCTCGAAACCATCCTCGAGCCGATGGCCCGCTCCGGCTCGGAGCCGATCGGCTCGATGGGCAACGACTCGCCGATCGCGACGCTGTCCAGCCGGCCGCGGCTGATCTTCGACTACTTCATCCAGCTGTTCGCCCAGGTGACCAACCCGCCGCTGGACGCCATCCGCGAGGAGCTGGTCACCGCGCTCGGCACGCAGATCGGCGCCGAGCCGAACCTGCTCGTCGGCGACGCCGCGAGCTGCCGCCGGATCGCGCTGCCGTTCCCGGTGCTCGACAACGACCAGCTCGCCAAGCTGGTGCACGTCAACGACGACGGCGACCTGCCGGAGTTCCAGGCGGTCACCGTGCTCGGCCGCTACAACGTCCACGGCGGCGGCGAGGCGCTGGTCCAGCGCCTGGACGAGATCCGCGCCGAGGTGTCGGAGGCGATCGAGGACGGCGCGCGGCTGATCGTGCTGTCCGACCGCGGGCTCGACGAGCACCACGCGCCGATCCCCTCCCTGCTGCTCACCGGCGCGGTGCACCACCACCTCGTCCGCGAGAAGACGCGCACGCAGGTCGGCCTCATCGTCGAGGCCGGCGACGCGCGCGAGGTGCACCACATCGCCCTGCTGATCGGCTACGGCGTCGCCGCGGTGAACCCCTACCTGGCGATGGCGACCGTCGAGGAGATGGCCCACCAGGGCCTGATCCCGGGCGTGACGCCGAAGCAGGCGACGCAGAACCTGATCAAGGCGCTGGGCAAGGGCGTCCGCAAGACGATGTCCAAGATGGGCGTCTCGACCGTCGCGTCCTACACCGGCGCGCAGATCTTCGAGGCGATCGGGCTCGGCGAAGAGGTCATCGAGAACTGCTTCACCGGCACGACGTCCCGCCTCGGCGGGGTCGGCTTCGAGACGCTCGCCGACGAGGTCGCGAAGCGGCACAAGTACGCCTTCCCCGCCGACGGGTTCCACGCGCCGCACCGCGAGCTCGAGACCGGCGCGGACTACCAGTGGCGGCGCGAAGGCGAGCCGCACCTGTTCAACCCGCAGACCGTCTTCAAGCTGCAGCACTCCACGCGGTCCGGGAAGTACGAGATCTTCAAGGAGTACACGAAGGCCGTCGACGACCAGGCCGAGAAGCTGCTGACGCTGCGCGGGCTGTTCGACTTCAAGTACGGCAAGCGCGCGCCGGTGCCGATCGAGGAGGTCGAACCGGTCTCGGAGATCGTCAAGCGGTTCGCCACCGGCGCCATCTCCTACGGCTCGATCTCCATGGAGATGCACCAGACCCTCGCCATCGCGATGAACCGCCTCGGCGGGAAGTCCAACACCGGCGAAGGTGGCGAAGACGCGGAGCGGCTCTACGACCCGGAGCGGCGAAGCGCCGTGAAGCAGGTCGCGTCGGGCCGGTTCGGCGTCACGAGCGAGTACCTCGTCAACGCCGACGACATCCAGATCAAGATGGCGCAGGGCGCGAAGCCCGGCGAAGGCGGGCAGCTGCCCGGCGCGAAGGTGTACCCGTGGATCGCGAAGACGCGGTTCTCGACGCCGGGCGTCGGCCTCATCTCGCCGCCGCCGCACCACGACATCTACTCGATCGAGGATCTCGCCCAGCTGATCCACGACCTGAAGAACGCCAACCCGAAGGCCCGCATCCACGTGAAGCTGGTGTCCGAGGTCGGCGTCGGCACGGTCGCGGCGGGTGTGTCCAAGGCGCACGCCGACGTCGTGCTCATCTCGGGCCACGACGGCGGGACGGGCGCGTCGCCGCTGTCGTCCATCAAGCACGCCGGTGGCCCGTGGGAGCTCGGCCTGGCCGAGACGCAGCAGACGCTGCTGGCCAACCGGCTGCGCGACCGGATCGTGGTGCAGACCGACGGCCAGCTCAAGACCGGCCGTGACGTCGTCGTCGCGGCGCTGCTCGGGGCCGAGGAGTTCGGCTTCGCGACCGCGCCGCTGGTGGTGTCGGGCTGCATCATGATGCGCGTCTGCCACCTCGACACGTGCCCGGTGGGCGTCGCGACGCAGAACCCGAAGCTGCGCGAGAAGTTCAGCGGCAAGGCCGAGTACGTCGTCAACTTCTTCGAGTTCATCGCCCAGGAAGTGCGCGAGTACCTGGCGGAGCTGGGCTTCCGGTCGATCGCCGAGGCCGTCGGCCACGCCGAGTTCCTCGACAAGCGCAAGGCCGTCGACCACTGGAAGGCGGCCGGGCTGGACCTGTCGCCGATCTTCCACGTGCCCGAGATGGCCCCGGCCGGGCTGCGCCTGCAGCAGACGCTGCAGGACCACGGGCTCGAGAAGGCGCTCGACAACACGCTGATCCAGCTCGCCGAAGGCGCCCTCAACTCGGGCGACAAGGTGCGGCTGGAGCTGCCCGTCCGCAACGTGAACCGGACCGTCGGGACGATGCTCGGCTCGGAGCTGACCCGGCGGTGGGGCGGCGAGGGCCTGCCCGACGACACCATCGACGTCACCTTCACCGGGACCGCCGGCCAGTCGTTCGGCGCGTTCGTGCCGAAGGGCATCACGCTGCGGCTCTACGGCGACGGCAACGACTACGTCGGCAAGGGCCTCTCCGGCGGCCGGCTGATCGTGCGGCCGCCGAAGGAGGCGCGGATCGCCGCCGAGGACCACATCATCGCCGGCAACGTGATCGCCTACGGCGCGACCAGCGGCGAGATCTTCATCCGCGGCAAGGTCGGCGAGCGGTTCTGCGTGCGCAACTCGGGCGCGCTGGCCGTCGTCGAAGGCGTCGGCGACCACGGCGGCGAGTACATGACCGGCGGCCGGATGGTCGTGCTCGGCCCGATCGGACGCAACTTCGCAGCCGGCATGTCCGGTGGCATCGCCTACGTTCTGGACCTGCCCGCGCACCGCGTCAACCCGGAGATGGTCGACCTCGACCCGCTCGACTCCGAGGACGCGGACTTCCTGCGCGAGACGCTGGAAAAGCACTACGACGAAACCGAATCCGCCGTCGCGCGGGAACTGCTGGCCGACTGGGACGCGGGCGTCGACCGCTTCGGGAAGGTCATGCCGAAGGACTACAAGCGCGTGCTCGCCGCCCAGGTGCAGGCGGAGCGGGACGGGCGCGACGTGAACGAGGCGATCATGGAGGCAGCTCATGGCTGATAATCGCGCAGCCAGTCATGAGTGCCGACCGGGTGCGGGTGTCCCGCAAGAAACGGAGGCCGCACATGGCTGACCCCAAGGGCTTTCTGACCACCACCCGCGAAGAGCCGAAGCGCCGTCCGGTCGACCTGCGGCTGATGGACTGGCGAGAGGTCTACGAAGACTTCGCCACGACGAAGCTGGAGAAGCAGGCCGGCCGCTGCATGGACTGCGGCATCCCGTTCTGCCACCAGGGCTGCCCGCTCGGGAACCTCATCCCGGAGTGGAACACCCTGGTGTGGCGGGACGACTGGCAGCAGGCCATCGAACGGCTCCACGCGACCAACAACTTCCCGGAGTTCACCGGCACCCTGTGCCCGGCACCCTGCGAAACCGCGTGCGTGCTGGGGATCAACGACGACCCGGTGACGATCAAGCGCGTCGAGATCTCCATCGTCGACCGCGCCTTCGAAGAGGGTTGGGTGACGCCGCTGCCGCCGGTCACGAAGACCGGCAAGAAGGTCGCGGTCGTCGGGTCCGGCCCCTCGGGACTCGCCGCGGCGCAGCAGCTCACGCGCGCGGGCCACAGCGTCGTGGTCCTCGAGCGGGCCGACAAGATCGGCGGGCTGCTGCGCTACGGCATCCCCGAGTTCAAGATGGAGAAGCACCGGCTCGACCGGCGCCTGGCGCAGATGGAGGCCGAGGGCACGGAGTTCCGCACCTCGGTGAACGTCGGCGCCGACATCACCGCCGAGGAGCTGACTTCGTCGTACGACGCCGTCGTGCTGGCGGGCGGCGCGACCGACTGGCGCGACCTGCCGATCCCGGGCCGCGAGCTGGACGGCATCCACCAGGCGATGGAGTTCCTGCCGCCGGCCAACCGCGTCGCTTCGGGCGAGCTGGAGAAGTCGCCGTTCGACGCTTCCGGCCTGGACGTCGTCGTCATCGGCGGCGGCGACACGGGCGCGGACTGCGTCGGGACCTCGCACCGCCAGGGCGCGAAGTCGGTGACGCAGCTGGAGATCATGCCGAAGCCGCCGGAGGCGCGCTCGGACGCCCACCCGTGGCCGACCTACCCGATGATCTACCGGGTCTCCTCGGCGCACGAAGAGGGCGGCGAGCGGCTGTACGCGGTGAACACGCAGGAGTTCCTGGGTGACGCCGACGGCCGGGTCCGGGCGTTGAAGCTGGTCGAGGTGCGCAACGAGAGCGGCAAGTTCGTCCCGGTGGAGGGCAGCGAGCGCGAGCTGCCCGCGCAGCTCGTCCTGCTGGCGATGGGCTTCCTCGGGCCGCAGAAGAAGGGCCTGATCGAGGACCTCGGCGTCGAGCTGGACCCGCGCGGCAACGTCGCCCGCGACCAGGCGTTCAAGACCAGCCTGGACAACGTGTTCGTGGCCGGCGACATGGGCCGCGGCCAGTCCCTGATCGTGTGGGCGATCGCGGAGGGCCGCAGTGCCGCGGCCGGCGTGGACGCCTACCTGACCGGGCGGGACGTCCTGCCCGCCCCGATCGCGCCGACGGACCGGCCGATCGCGTAGAACCCGGCGCCGGCGGGGGTGTCACTGTCGCCACCCCCGTCGGCGCTGTCCCACTTTCAGCCGTAGTAACCCTTTTCGAGGTCGTCCAGCAGTCCCGGGTGCGCCGGCTGCCAGCCGAACAGCTCTCGGGTCCGGTCCGCGGACGCCGGCTGGTCGATCGCCAGGAGCGCGCCGAGGAAGCCGAGCTCGTCGGCCGCCACGGACGTGACCGGGAGCCCGAGCCGGCGGCCGGCCACCTCCGCGACGTCCCGGATGGCCACGCCCTCGTCGCCGACCGCGTGCAGCACCGAGCCCGCGGGAGCCTGTTCCAGCGCCAGGCGGAACAGGTGCGCCGCGTCGAGGACGTGCACCGCCGGCCAGCGCGCCGTCCCGTCACCGACGTAGGCCGCGATGCCCCTCTGCCGTCCCGCGTCGATGAGCCGCGTGATGAGGCCGTGGGCGTCCCCTTCCCCGTGCACCGAGCGCGGCAGCCGCACGAGGGACGCGCGGACGCCGCGTTGCGCTGTCGCCAGGACGGCGCGGGCGATGTCGGCCCGGCCGGCCACCGGACCCCCGAAGACGGCTTCGTCCTGCTCGGTCGCCGGCCGCCCGGCCACGAACGGCGTCCCCGAAGCGGCGATGAACGCCTTGCCCTCGAGCACGGCCGTCATGGCGCCGACGGCGGCCGCGTCGGTCCGGATCGCGGCGTCCATCCGGTCGAAGTCGTGCCCGAAGGCGAGGTGGACGACGCCGTCGGCGGCCCGGGCGCCCGCTTCGAGCGTTTCGAGGTCGTCCAGGTCGCCGCGGAGCACCTCGGCGCCCATTTTTTCGACGGCCGCCGCGGAGGCGTCCGACCGGGCGAGGCCGACGACCTGGTGGCCGGCGCCGAGCAGCTCGGGCACGAGGGCCGAGCCGATCCAGCCGTTCGCGCCGGTGACGAAGACACGCATGAGAACCTCCCTGTGATGACACCTGGTGACATCACCGTAGCACGTGTGACGACACCGGGTGTCATCGCTTAAGCTGGGACCATGAGCCGCTGGGAACCGAACGCACGCGAGCGGCTGCTGCGCGCCGCGGTGGAGTCGTTCGCCGAGCGGGGGTACGACGCCGTCACGGTCGCGGAGATCACCGAGCGGGCCGGGCTGACGAAGCGGACGTTCTTCCGGCACTTCGCCGACAAGCGCGAAGTGCTCTTCGCCGGCCAGGAAATCCTGAGCCGTATGTTCGCCGAGGGGATCGCGGCCGCCCCCGCCGAGGCGACGCCGATCGACGCGGTCGCGGCAGCGCTCACGGCCACCGAAGCGGCCTTCGGCCCGGAACGCCGCGAGCAGGCCCGGACGATCCGGCAGGTGGTCGCGGACCACAGCGACCTGCGGGAGCGGTCGCTGCTCAAGCACGCGAAGCTCACGGCCACGATGGCCGAGGCGTTGCGCGAACGCGGAATCCCGGACCCGGCGGCGAGCCTGGCCGCCGAGATCGGCGGCCTGGCGTTCACGACGGGGTTCGCGCGGTGGGTGGAGCCGTCGAACGAGCGGAGCTTCGGCGAAGTGGCCCGGGAAGCGTTGTCGGAACTCGTCGAGGCGACGGCCGAGCTCGGCTGAGGAACCGCGTCACCGGGTCCGGTCTTCGTTCTGCCGGTCGTCGTTCTGCGGGTTCCCGGTCTCCCGGCTTCTCGAGAGGGCCTGCACCACGAGGTAGCCCGCGGCGGCGAAGGGGATCACGAAGATGATCCAGGGGAAGGAGAAGGTCCCGCTCGTCTGGTTGGCGACGTAGATCGCGTAGCCGATCAAGAAAGCCCCGCTGACGAGGGCCCAGAACCGTTCGGAGGCCTTGACCTTGGGGGCGCAGGCGACCCCGATCATGACGACACCGCTGAGCAGGCTGAAGACTTCGTAAGCACTCCAGTTCACGACAGTTCCTTTCTCGGGTGGTTCACCGGGGCAGGGTGCTGCCCCGGGGTCCGTGGGTGTGCGAAACGAGCTTGGCGAAGCAGTGGTCGGCGTCGAGGTGCTCGGCCACGCACCAGGCGTTCGCGGCCGCGCCGGTCGGGAACGACTGGTTCGCCACCGTGACCCAGAAGTCGCCCTTGGTGTAGCTCGTGTAGTCGCCGGACCAGAGCAGCAGTGCCGACGGGTACGCCTGCCGGGTCGCGGTGAAGTCGGCCCAGATCGCGCGGTAGTCGTAGGTCGTCCCGTGCGCCACGAGGCCGTGGTTCTTCGACGACAGCTGCGGAACCCACTTGTCCGCCAGGGTTTCCACCTGGGTCCGGTCGGTGTCCACCTGCTGCTGGAGGGTGGCCCGCGCGGACACCTCGTCACCGGCCGGGGTCGTCGGCGAAGACGACGTGGGCGGCTCGGGCGCCGTCGACGTCACGGACTCCGTGGGCGGCGAGTAGCCATACCCGCCGTAACTCCCGTAGCCGCCGTTCGCCTGCGTGCTCCCGCTGCCGGTTTCCGCGTAGCTCGTCGTCCCCAGGCCCAGCGGGTGCCCGCAGACCTTCGCGGTCCCGGACGTGGCGCGCTCCAGCTCGAAGCCGTTCGTCGCGTCGGCGTCGGAGATCCGTTCCAGCGCGGTGGCGTCGGCGCTCAACCCGCCGCCCTGGTACCGGTCGGCCAGGTCGGCCAGATCCCCGGCACTGGCGAAGACGGCGTTGTCGAAAAGGCCGTTCGCCGACATCAACTCGCTTCCCAGCTTGTCGAACCCGGTGCACAGCGCCCGCCGGTCCACCGGACCGGTGGCACAGCCCGCGAGCCCGGCCGCACCGATGACAACGGCGGTGGCCAGTACGGCCAGCCGCGGTGTTCCCTGGTTCATCTCCGTCTCCCGCCTTCTCGGGGCGAAAGTCGGCAGCGGCGGGAATTCCGCTACCGTTCCCGGTGAACTGACGTGGAAATGACCGGTAACCGAATTCACGGAAGCACGGCGAAAGGTGATTCGCCACCGGCCGGCCGGCCAGGGGACCCGCCGCCGCGGACGGTTCGGCGCTCAACTTAATCTTTCGTGTGAATGCCCAGGTTTCGGTGGCACGCGGCAGCGCCCCGTCGGCAACCTGGTTCCAGGGGCACGGCCGGCAGGGGGAGCTCGGGCCGGTCGTGCGCCTGCGATATCCGCACGGGAGGGGAGCCCGAAATGAGTGTCGACCTGTCCACCACGCTGTCCTGGACCACGGCGACCGGAGACGCCGAAGTGATGCTCGGCGAACTGCAGCCGAACATCCTCAAGGCCCACGTCCGCGACCACCTTTCCGCGCTGCTGCTCGCTTTCGGCGACGCGGCGGAGGCGCGGGCGTTCCTGGTCTCGGTCACCGGGAAGATGAAGTCAGCCAAGGCCCACCTCGAGGAGGTCGGCGCGTTCAAGAGCGGTGGCGCCGCGGGCACGCCGTACGTCGGTGTCGGACTCACCGCGGCCGGCTACCGCGCCCTCGGCGTCGAAAACTTCCCGCAGGACCAGGCATTCCTGCGCGGGATGGCGGCACCGGAGACGCGGCGGAAGCTGAACGACCCGCCGCGCTCGACGTTCGATCCGGGCTACCACGGGGAAATCCACGCCGTCGTGCTCGTCGGCGATGCCACGGACAAGGCGATGACCGCCCGGCGCAACGAAATCCTCGGCCTGCTGCCGGACTCCGTCGCCGTGCTGGTGGAGGAGACCGGCCTCGGCCGCGCCAACGCGCGCGGCGAGGGCATCGAACACTTCGGGTACGTCGACGGCCGGAGCCAGCCGCTGTTCCTCACCGAGGACGTCGACGCGGAGAAGAACAACACCGACGGCATCAACGTGTGGAACCCGGCGGCGCCGCTGTCCCAGGTGCTGGTGCCGGACACCGCGGCACCCGATCCGGGCGTGCACTTCGGCAGCTACTTCGTCTTCCGCAAGCTCGACCAGAACGTGCGGCGGTTCAAGCAGGCCGAGGCGGACCTGGCCGACACGCTCGGCCTGACCGGCGACGACCGCGAGCGCGCGGGCGCGATGCTCATCGGCCGGTTCGAGGACGGCACACCGCTGACCACCCAGCGCGAAGACGGCGCGGAAAGCCCGGTGTCGAACAACTTCACCTACGACAGCGACCGCGCGGCGCTGAAGTGCCCGTTCCAGGCGCACATCCGCAAGACGAACCCGCGGGGGTCCGGCGGCGCCGAGGAACCGTCCGGCGAGCGCCTGCACCTGATGGCGCGCCGGGGTGTCACCTACGGCGAACGGCCGGACGACCCGAACGCCGACGTGCCACCCGCGGCGCGGCCGAGCGGCGGGGTCGGGCTGCTGTTCATGGCGTTCAACTCGGTGCTGGGCAACCAGTTCGAGTTCACGCAGGCACTCTGGGCGGACAACCCGGGCTTCCCGATCGTCGACGGCGTCACGCCGGGGCTCGACCCGGTGATCGGGCAGGGCGAGCGGGGGACGTCGGACTACACCGTCGAATGGGGCGGATCGGTGCAGCGCACGGCCGACCCGGTGCCGCAATCGGTGACGGTGCGGGGCGGTGAGTACTTCTTCATGCCGTCGCTGGCTTTCCTGCGCGCCCTCTGACTACCTTTGTCGTCGGGGAAGGCGGCGAAGGAGGCTGGTTTGGACCGGCACGAACGGCTCAGCGCACTGCTGGACATGGTGGGGCAGCGGGAAAAGATCGACGTCGAGGCCTCCGCGGAGGAGCTCGACGTGTCCCCCGCCACGATCCGGCGCGACCTGGACCACCTGGCCGGACGCCGGCTGCTGACCCGCACCCGGGGCGGCGCGGTGGCGAGCAACGTGGCGTACGACCTGCCGTTGCGGCACAAGGCCGCGCGCAATGCGCCGGAGAAACAGCGCATCAGCGCGGCCGCCGCGCGGCTGGTCGAACGCGGCATGGTGATCGGGCTCAACGGCGGCACGACGAGCACCGAGGTCGCCCGCGCGCTGGTGCTGCGGCCGGAACTGGCGGAGCGCGACGGCTCACCGGCGCTGACGGTGGTGACGAACGCGCTCAACATCGCCCACGAGCTGGCCGTCCGCCCGAACATCAAGATCGTGGTGACGGGCGGCGTGGCCCGGCAGCACTCGTTCGAGCTGACCGGGCCGCTCGCCAGCCTGTTCCTCGACCAGATCACCCTCGACCTGGTGTTCCTGGGCGTCGACGCGTTCGACGCGGAGCGCGGAGCGTTCGCCCACCACGAAGGGGAAGCGAGCATCAACCGCCTGCTGGCATCGCGGGCGCGTCAGGTGACGGTGATCGCGGACAGCGGCAAGCTGGGCGGCCACGCCTTCGCACGCATCTGCGACACGGCGGCGGTCGACCAGCTGATCACGGACTCGGGCGCCGACCCGGCCCAGGTCGCGGCGTTCGAGGCGGCGGGGGTCGAGGTCCTCCTGGCCTGAAAGCCGTGAATGGCTCATCGAGGGACTTGAAGTCCCTCGATGAGCCATTCACGGACTTGGGGTGGGTCAGGCTTCCAGCAAGTCCAACGCCAGCAACCCCGCCCCCAGCCGCCCGGCTTCGTCGCCCAGCTTCGCGATCCGCAGCTCCGGCATCCGCTGGAACGTCAGATGCGCGGCCAGCCACTCCCGGACCGGCTCCAGCACGTAGTCCGCCGCGGTGAACAGGCCGCCCCCGAGGACGATCACCTCCGGCCCCAGCAGCGTCAGCAACGTCCGGATCCCGTGGCCCAGACCATCGAGCGCGTCCTGCACCACCGCCACCGCCACCTCGTCACCGTGCCGGGCCAGCTCGACCACTTCGCGGGCGCCGTCGGCCGCGCGGCCCGTGCGTTCCGTGTAGCGGCGGGCGATCGCCGCCGCCGAGGAGATCGCCTCCAGGCACCCGATCGCGCCGCAGCCGCACTTGCCCGAGTGGCCGACGTCGATGTGCCCGACCTCGCCCGCCTGCCCGTGCGCGCGGTGGATCCGGCCGTCGAGCAGGAGCGCGGCCGCGATCCCGGTGCCGACCGGGATGAACGCCGCGTTCGTCGCGCCCTGCCCCGCGCCCACGCGGAACTCGGCGATGCCGCCCGCGGTGACGTCGTGCCCGAACGCCACCGGCAGCCCGAGCCGCCCCTCCAGCAGCTCGCCGAAGTGGACCTCGCGCCAGTCGAGGTTGGCCGAGAAGTGGCAGACGCGGGTCTCTTCGTCGACGATGCCGGGCACGACCACGCCGACCGCCGCCGGCATGCCGGTGCCGGCCTGCTCCGCCAGCGCGGCCACGATGTCCGCGACCTGGGCGGCCAGCGCCGTGCCGTCCGCGCTGCGCGCCGTCTCCGCGCGCAGCGTCGCCCGGGGCTGGAGCTGCTCGTCCAGCAGTGCCGCCTTGATCGTCGTCCCGCCCACATCGAGGGCCGCCACCATTCGAGTCACCGCGGCATTGTCACATTGACGCAGCCCAAACGGCGGACCTACGCTCAACCGGCCAGACGACGGATTCCGGAACGCGGTGCAAGTCCGCGCGGTCGCGCCACTGTGACCCCCACCCCGGGGGAAGCCAGACCCGGACCGTCGTGACCGACCCCGATGAGGCCGCGAAAGCCCGAGGAGGCCACGCACATGTCCCACACGGCAGCTCCCGCCGTTCCGCTCCCGATCCGCATCCCGATCCGTGAGATCGTGCCGTGGGCGGTGTTCGTGGTGCTCCTCGCCCTGATCGCGCTGTACTTCGTGAGCGCCGAACAGGGCGCGACCGCGGTGTTCGCGAACATGTACGTCCACGAGTTCGTGCACGACGGCCGGCACCTGCTGGCCTTCCCCTGCCACTGAGCGGCGGCACGACCTCCCATGATGAAGACCCTGCTGGTCCGCGGCATGCTCGCGGGCCTGATCGCCGGCGTGCTCGCGTTCGGGTTCGCCTACGCCTTCGGCGAGCCGTCGGTGAACACCGCCATCGGGCTCGAAGAGTCCGGCGGCCACGCCCATTCCCACGACCCGGGCGCCACCCCCGCGCCGGCCGAGCAACCCGAAGAGGAGCTCGTCCCGCGGGACATCCAGAGCACCGTCGGGCTGCTCACCGGCGTCGTGGTCTACGGCGTCGCGCTCGGCGGCCTGCTCTCGCTCGCCTTCGCGTTCGCCCAGGGCCGCCTCGGCAATCTCCGCCCCCGGGTGACGGCGCTGCTGCTCACCGGCGGCGCGTTCGCCGTGGTGTTCCTCGTCCCCTTCCTGAAGTACCCGGCCAACCCGCCGGCCGTGGGCCAGCCGGGCACGATCGGCTCGCGCACCGAGCTGTACTTCGGGTTCGTCGCGGTGTCCCTGCTGGTGGGCATCCTGGCGACGGTGTCCGGCCGCAAGCTCGCGGACCGCTTCGGCGCGGGGAACGGCTTCCTCCTGGCCGCGGCGGGCTACCTCGTCGTGATCGGCGTGGTGGCCTGGCTGATGCCGGTGGTCGACGAGGTTCCCGCGGAGTTCCCGGCCTCGACGCTGTGGAGCTTCCGCACCGCCTCGATCGGCACCCAGGTGACGCTGTGGCTGGCGCTGGGCCTGGCGTTCGGTGCCCTCGCGGAGAAGTCGCTGGCCAAGAAGGCCGCGGTCGCCGCCGGATCGTGATCTTGGGACCGGCGCCGGTCCCTGAGGATTCCCCCGCCGGGTCGGGGGAATCCGGAGGGGGACCTTTGTTCGACGAAACGCGCTCGACGCTGTCCAGCCACAGCCAGACGACGGTCCGCGGGCCCGTCGAGTCCCCCGGGACCGACGGGTTCGCGATCGCGTCACTGCTGTGCGGCCTGCCCGGCCTGGTCCCGTTGAGCGCGCTGTTCGGCATCCTCGCGCTGGTCCGGATCAGCCGGAGCAAGGAGAGCGGACGCGGGCTCGCGATCGCCGGGCTGGTGCTCAGCGTGGTCTGGCTGGGCGTCGGGCTCACGACCGTGGTGCCGAAGCTCCTCACGCACGCGGCGTCCGGTCCGGACTACATCCACACCATGGCGGCCGGCGACTGCCTGAACTCGGGCGCCGACGGCGAGTACGTCACCCGGGTGTCCTGCGACCAGCCGCACGACGAGCAGGTCGTCAAGCGGGTCGACGTGAGCAGCGGCTACGAGACCTACCCGGGTGTCGCGGCGCTGCGCGATCCGGCCCTGCTCGCGTGCGAAGCCGCGGCGGTGGCGTACTTCACCGAAGGAACCCCGCCGCCCAGCCTGAAGTTCATGGCGCACCTGCCGACCGAGGATTCCTGGGCCGACGGTGTCCGCGAGGCGACCTGCACCTTCCGGCAGGTGAGCGGGCAGCTCACCGCGTTCGTCCGGCCCTGAGCGTCAGGGCGCGCCGGGCGGGACGAACGGGAGGTCCTTCGGCGCCCCCAGGTCCAGCAGCGTGCGCAGGGCCGCCGTGTCCAAGTGCTCGTCGATCGCGTCGGCCAGCTTTTCCAGCATCTCCTCGCGCAGGTCGGCGAAGCCGGGCGCGCCCGCCGCCGGGGTCCACCCGACCCCGGCCTGGGCTGCTGCCTCCGTGAGCCACGCGCGGCGGAAGGCGTCGTTCTCGAAGGCGCCGTGCCACATCGTGCCCCAGACCGCGCCCTGGCGTACTCCGTCCAAAAAGGACTCCGATGCCGACGGCACGGTGACCGAGCCGTGGTGGATCTCGTACGCGCCGACGGGGTTGCCCCGCCAGGTCCCCGACGGGCGGGCGAGCACCTTCTCTTCGGCGAACGTGACCCGCGCGGGCAGCAGGCCGAGGCCCGGCGCCTCGCCCGCACCGGACTCCACGTCGTCCACGATGGACTCGGCGAGCATCTGGTAGCCGCCGCAGATGCCGAGCACCGGCCGGCCCGCCGCGGCGCGGGCGGCCAGCGCCGTGTCGAGGCCGCGGTCGCGCAGCCAGGCCAGGTCGTCCACGGTGGCGCGCGACCCGGGCAGCACCACGACGTCCGCCGCCGCGACGGTGTCGGGGTCGGCCGTGAGCGTCACCGTGACGCCGGGTTCGGCGGCGAGCGCGTCGACGTCGGTGGCGTTGGACGCGCGCGGGAAGCGCACGACGGCCACCCGCAGCCCCCGGCCGTGGGCCTCGCGGCGCCAGCCCGCGGCGGCGAGGGCGTCCTCGGAGTCGATCCAGACGCGGTCGAGCCACGGGAGCACGCCCAGCACCGGCCGGCCGGTCACCGTCTCGAGGCTGTCGAGGCCGGGCCGCAGCAGGCCGACGTCGCCGCGGAACTTGTTGACGACCCAGCCCGCGACGAGCGCCTGGTCCTCGGCCGAGAGCAGCGCGAGGGTGCCGAACATGGCGGCCAGGACGCCACCGCGGTCGATGTCGCCGACGACGAGCACGGGCAGCCCGAACCGCCGTGCGAGGCCCATGTTGACGTAGTCGCCGCCGCGCAGGTTGATCTCGGCGGGACTGCCGGCGCCTTCGCAGACGACGACGTCGTAGCGTTCGCCGAGGTCCTGAAAGGCGTGGAAGGCGATCTCGGCGAGCCCGGCGCGGCCGGTGGCGTACTCCCCGGCTTCGAGGGTGCCGAAGGGCTTCCCGAGCGCGACGACGTGGCTGCGCCGGTCGCTGCCCGGCTTGAGCAGGACGGGGTTCATGGCGGCCTCGGGCTCGACCCGGGCCGCCCGCGCCTGCAGCCACTGGGCGCGTCCGATCTCGGCGCCGTCGGCGCAGACCATCGAGTTGTTGGACATGTTCTGCGCCTTGAACGGCGCGACGCGGACGCCCCGGCGGGCGAGCCACCGGCAGATCCCGGCGGTGACGAGGCTCTTGCCGGCGTCGGACGTCGTCCCGGCGACGAGGAGGCCGCTCATCGGGCCGCCGCCGTCGCGGCCACCACCGCGGCCAGCCCGACCAGGCGGGACAACCGCACCGCCCGCCGCAGGTCGACCGGCTCCGGATCGCGCCCCTCCCCGAGCCGGGCGCGGCTCTCCACTTCCCCGCCGTAGCTGTTCGTCCCGCCGAGCCGGATGTCCAGTGCCCCCGCGAACGCCGCCTCGACCTGCCCCGCGTTCGGGCTCGGGTGCTGCCCGCCGTCGCGGCGCCAGACCCGCCACGCGCTTCGCGCGCGGCCTCGCGCCAGGGGCGCGCACATCGCCGTGAGCACTGCTCCGATCCTCGACGGCACAAGATTGGCCACGTCGTCGGCGCGCGCCGCGGCCCAGCCGAAGTTCCGGTACCTCGGCGACCGGTACCCGACCATCGCGTCGAGCGTGTTGAACGCGCGGTAGCCGAGCAAGCCGGGCATCCCGGCGACCGCACCCCAGAACAACGGCGCGACCACGGCGTCCGAGGTGTTCTCGGCGATCGACTCGGTCGCCGCGCGGGTCAGTTCGGCGGAGTCGAGCGTCGTCGCGTCGCGCGCGCAGAGGTGCGAGAGCCGCTGACGCGCCGAAGGCACTTCGCCCGCTTCGAGCAGGCGGGCCATTTCGGCTCCTTCGGCGGCGAGGCCGCGTCCGCCGAGCACTACCCACGTACACACGGCCGTGAGGGAGAAGCGTGCGAAGGGGCGTCGCCGCGTCGCCGTCTGAAGCGCGACGCCGAGACCGACAGCACTGAAGGTGCACAACCCCGCGAAGGCGGCTCCGCGCGGCTTCGAGTCCGCCCACAGGACGCGTTCGAGACGCGCGGCCGCCGAACCGAAGATCGCGACCGGGTGCCCCCGTCGAGGGTCACCGAACAGGGTGTCGGCGGCATATCCGGTAACGAGTCCGGCAGCGGTTGTCCCTAGACGGAGTGGCACGTGGCGCACGGTAGCGCGTGCACCACAATGCCGGGTATGACTGTGCCCAACGCCGCCTCCGCGGGAAAGAACACGTCGGCGGGGCTGACCACCCGGCTCGCCGGGTACCTCGAGAACCTTGCGAAAGCGCTCCGCCGGTACGGCCGCGACGAAAGCAAGGTGCTGGTCCTCGGTGGCGTCCGCTCGGGGAAGTCGCGGCACGCCGAGCGGCTCGTCGCCCGCCACCCGCACCTCGTCTACGTCGCGCCCGGCCTTCCCGCGGGTGACGACGACCCCGAATGGGCCGCGCGGGTGGCCGCGCACCAGGCGCGGCGGCCGTCGCACTGGAAGACCGTCGAGACCACGGACCTGGCCGGCACCCTCCGCAAGGCGACCGAGCCGCTGCTGATCGACTGCCTCGGCACCTGGCTGTCCCGCGTGCTGGACGACGTCGGCGCGTGGCGGCAGAAGCCGGGCTGGGAACACCGGCTGGACGACCGGCTCGAGGACTTCCTGGCCGCGTGGGCCGCGGCGCGCGTGCCGGTGGTCGCGGTCAGCAACGAGGTCGGCAGCGGTGTGGTGCCCGCAACGTCGTCCGGACGGCTGTTCCGTGATGTGCTGGGCGCACTCAACAACCGGGTGTCCGCCGACGCCGACCGGGTCGTGCTGGTCGTCGCGGGCCGGGCGCTCGACCTGTAACCAGGAGGCGCCCGTGTTCGACGTACCCGTGCCCGACCCCGCCGCCCGCGCCGCAGCGCTCGAGCGGCTCGACGGCCTGGTCAAGCCGCTCGGCGCGCTCGGCAGGCTGGAGGAGATCGCCGCCTGGCTGGCGGCGGCGCACGGCAGCGTGCCGCCCCGCCCGCTGGACGACGTCCGGGTGGTCGTCTTCGCGGGCGACCACGGCGTGTCGGCGCTTTCGGCGTACCCGCGCGAGGTGACCGCGGCGATGGTGCGGGTGTTCCTGGCCGGCAAGAGCGGCGTGAACGTCCTGGCGGCGCAGGTCGGCGCGAAGGTCCGGGTGGCCGACCTGGGCGTCGACTGGGACGGCGCGGACCTGCCGGCGTCGGTCACGGCGCACAAGATCCGCCGCGGGTCGGGCTCGATCGACGTCGAGGACGCTTTGGAGCCGGGCGAGGCACAGGCGGCGTTCGAAGCGGGCCGCGCGATCGCCCGCGAGGAAGGCGACGCCGACGTGCTGATCCCGGGCGACATGGGGATCGGCAACACGGCGATGTGCGCGGCGCTGGTGGCGGCCTCGCTGGGCCTGCCGGCCGCCGAGGTGGTCGGCACGGGCACGGGTGTCGACCCAGCCGGACTGGAGCGCAAGACGGCGGCGGTCGCGGCGGCTCTGGCGCGGGCTTCGGGCCGGGTGGAGGACCCGTTCTCGCGCTTGACGGCGCTGGGCAGCGCGTGTGTGGCGGCGACGGCGGGGTTCCTGGTCGAGGCGGCGTTGCTGAGGATCCCGGTGCTGCTGGACGGGGTGTTCTCGGGGGCGGCGGCCCTGGTCGCGCGCGACATCGCGCCGGGGGCGGAGCGGTGGTGGCTGGCCGGGCACCGCTCGACGGAGCCGTCGCAGGCGTTCGCGTTGAAGGCACTGGGGTTGGAGCCGATCTTGGACTTCGGGTTGCGGCTCGGCGAAGGGAGCGGGGCGGTCCAGGCGGTCCCGACGCTCCGGGCGGCGCGGGCGATCATCGCGGACATGGGTCTGCTGGCGGACCTCGCGTGAGCGGAGGTCCCGAGCGCCCCAATGTGGCGTTGGGTGCGTGGGACGCACCCAATGTGGCGTTCGGTGCGTCCCACGCACCCAATGTGGCGTTCGGTGCGTCCCACGCACCCAATGTGGCCTTCGGTGCGCCCCACGCACCGAAGGCCGCCTTGGGGCGCTCGTGAGCCGCTGGGCCGATTCCGTGCGGATGGCCGTCGGGACCCTCACCACCGTTCCCGTCCCGGCGCCCCGTGTCATCGACCGCCGGGTCGCCGGGGGCGCCATGGTGCTCGCTCCCCTCGCCGCCCTCCCGCTCGCCGCGGCGGCCGGGCTCGTCGTCGCCGCCGGGGATGCGCTCGACCTCCCGAAGATCGCCATCGCCGCCCTTGCGCTCGGGGCCGTCGCCCTCGGGAGCCGGGGCCTGCACCTCGACGGGCTCGCCGACACCGCCGACGGCCTCGGTGCCTCCTACGACCGCGCCAAAGCCCTCGACGTCATGCGCCGCGGGGACTCCGGGCCCACCGGGGTCGCCACCCTCGTCTTCGTCCTGCTCGTCCAGGTCGGCGCGCTCGCCCAAGCCGCGCACCCGGTCGCCGCGGTCGTCGCGAGCGTGCTCGTCGGACGCTGCACGCTCTCGATGTCCTGCGCGCGCGGGGTGCCGTCCGCGCGGCCCGAGGGACTCGGCGCCACCGTGGCCGGCTCGGTCCCGAGAACCGCCGCCGCCGCGATCGCCGTCGCCGCCGCCGGACTCGCCACGCTGATCCCCGGGCTGCCCTGGTGGCGGGGCCCGCTCGCCGTGGCGATCGCCTACGTCGTGGCCGCGGCTCTCCTGGCCAGGTCCACCAAGCGCCTCGGCGGCGTCACCGGCGACGTCCTCGGCGCCGGGGTCGAGGTCGCCGTCGCCGCCGCCCTGCTCACCCTCGCGTAAAACGTCGTACCCCACGCCTAGGGTCGACGACGTGAACCGGACCGACCGTCTCTACGCCCTCGTCGAAGAACTCCGAGCCGTCGCGCCGCGGCCCCGCAGCGCGCGCTGGCTCGCGAACCGGTTCGAAGTCAGCACCCGCACCGTCGAGCGGGACATCAGCGCGCTGCAGCAGTCGGGCACCCCGATCTACGCCGAGCCCGGCCGCACCGGCGGGTACTGCCTCGACAAGGCGCGCACCCTGCCGCCGGTGAACCTGACGCCGGGCGAGGCCGTCGCGATGGCCCTGGCGCTCAAACGGCTCGCGGGCACGCCGTTCCGCGCCGAAGCGGGCTCGGCGCTGCGCAAGCTCGTCGCCGCGATGCAGCAGGAAGACGCCGCCGCGGCCGAAGACCTGGCCACCCGCGTCCACTTCCTCGACGACGCGGGCGACCTGCCCCCGATCCCCCGCGTGCTCGCCGATGCGCTCGGCGCCCGCCGCGTCCTGCGCATCGGCTACGGCGACCGCCAAGGCGCCGAGACACGGCGGGAGATCGAGCCGCTGGGCTACGTCGGCAAGCCGGACCACTGGTACCTGGTGGCCTGGTGCCGGCTGCGCGAAGGGATCCGGGCCTTCCGCATCGACCGGATCACCTCGGTCTCGGTCACCGCCGAGGTGCCCCCGCCCCGCCCGCTGCGGCGCGAGGACCTCGACATCCCGTACGGCGTCGTCGAACAGCTCACTTTGGCGGAGTGAACACCGAGAAGTGGTTGCCCGCCGGGTCCAGCACGTGCGCGAACGTCACGCCGACCGGGTTGACGGCCGGTGGGCGCTGCACCTTCCCGCCGGCCTCCTCGACCCGGCGGCACGCGGCTTCGACGTCCTCGACGAGCACGGTGAACACCGCGTAGTCGGGCATTTCGCCCTTGGTCGAAAAGAGCCCGCCGCGCGAACCGCCGGTCTCGATGACCCGGTAGGCCGCGTCGGTGCTGGCCGACTCGTCCTGCGCGACGGTCCAGCCGAAGACGTCGCCGTAGAACCGTTCGGCGGCCGCCGGGTCGGCGGCACCGATCTCGAACCAGGCGACGTCGTTGAATCGGGGCATGTCGGTCCTTTCGCTGCCACGCCGGGCGGTTCCCGGCGGCGACACCCACTCTCGGCGGTGCCGGCGACAGCCCCCTGTCGGTGTTTACGAAACTTCGCGCAGCGCGGCCAGGAACGCGTCGGTCGTCGCGCGGTCGCGGACCGCCAGGCGCAGGTGGTCCGGGCCGAGTCCCGGGAACGTGTCGCCGCGGCGCACCGCGAAACCCGCTTCGCGCAGCCGCGCGCGCACCGAAGCGCCGTCCGGAACCCGCACCAGCACGAACGGGCCGCGCGGGTCACCCAGCACCGGGACGCCCACCTCGGCCAGGCCGGACACCAGGTACTCGCGATCCGACTCCGCCGCGATCGCCAGCTTTTCCGCCTCTTCCAAAGCGGACGGACGGCAGCACGCCACCGTCGCCACCCCGGCCAGCGTGGACACCGACCACGGCACCTGCACCGCCCGCAGCCGCTCGACGACGTCCGCCGGAGCGAGCACGTACCCCGCCCGCAGCCCGGCCAGGCCCCACGTCTTCGTCAGGCTGCGGAGCACGACGACGCCGGGGGCACCGGCAGCCAGGCTTTCCCCTTCGCCCGGGACCGCGTCCAGGAACGCCTCGTCGACCACGAGCAACCGCCCGGGGCGCGCCAGGGAAAGCAGCGAAGCCGCCGGGTGCAGCACCGACGTCGGGTTCGTCGGGTTGCCCACGAACACCAGGTCGGCGTCGAGCGGGACCAGCGACGGGTCCAGCACGAAACCGTCCGCTTCGGACAGGAGCACGCGCGTGACGGCGTGTCCCGCCGCCCGCAGGGCCGCCTCCGGCTCGGTGAACTGCGGGTGCACGACCACCGCGTGCCGCGGCCGGAGAGCCGAGGCCAGCAGCGTGAACGCCTCCGCCGCACCCGCGGTGACCAGGACTTCCGACGGGGGACGGCCGTGGCGCGCGGCCACCGCACATTCGGCGTCCACAGTGGACGGATAGGCGGCCAGGGAGTCCAGCGCGGACGCCAGCACCTGCCGCAGCCACGCGGGCGGCCGCGGCAGCCGGACGTTCACGGCGAGGTCGACCAGCCCCGGCCCGACCTCGCGGTCGCCGTGGTGGTGCAGGTCGTAGTCAGGCACGGGCCCGGACCCGCGCCGCGAACCGCTGGGCCAGCTCGGGATACCCGGCCCAGTGGACGTGCAGGTAGGACGCGTGCAGCGTCGGCGACGCGAAGCCGTCCAGCTGCCGGTCCCAGCCCCACGCCGCCGTCACGCCGTGCGACGGCGTGACCTCGGTGCGGTGGAACTCGTGCCCGGTGACGCGCTGCCCCGCCGTCGCCAGGACGTTGTCCTCGACGGCGACCGCGCGCCGGTAGCCGAGCTTGCCGCGGGCGGTCATCTTCGCGTCCGCGGGCACCGCGCCGACCATCGGCACGCCGTCCAGCGACTGGCACAGGTACAGCAGGCCCGCGCATTCCGCGCTCACCGGCATCCCGCGTTCGATCGCCGAAGCGACTTCGAGACGCAACGCGGTGTTGGCCGACAGCTCCGCCGCGTGCACCTCCGGGAAGCCGCCGCCGAAGTAAAGGCCGGCGCACCCGTCCGGCAGGGCCTTGTCCCGCAGGGGGTCGATGTCGACCACGTCGACCCCGCAGGCGGCCAGCAGCTCGATGTTCTCGGTGTAGCGGAAGGTGAACGCGGGACCTCCGGCGGCCGCGACCGTCACGCGTGGACCGTCCACACCGGACGGTTCCCACGGTGGCGCGGAAAGCGAAGACGCCGCCGAAGCGATCCGGACGATCGCCTCGAGGTCGACGCCGTCCCGCACCCACGCGGCCAGCGAGGGCAGCACGCGCTCGGCTTCCGCGGACCGTTCCGCCGCGGGCACCAGACCGAGGTGCCGGCTCGGCGCGTGGATCTCTTCGTTGCGGTACAACGCCCCCAGCAGCGGGACGCCGGTGGCCTCCAGCGCGGCCGCGATCTCGTCGAGGTGCCGCTGCGAGCCCAGCTTGTTGAGGATGACCCCGGCCAGCCGCACCCGCGTGTCGTAGGAAGCGAACCCGAGCACGGTCGCCGCGACACTGCGCGACGCCGCCGACGCGTCCACCACCAGCACCACCGGCGCGTCCAGGAGCCGGGCGACGTGCGCGGTCGAGGCATAGCCCTCGGTGCCGAGCGCGCCGTCGAACAGGCCCATCACGCCCTCGATGACGGCGATGTCCGCCCCGGCGGAACCGTGGCGCAGCAAGGGGATCAGCCGCTCTTCGCCCTGCAGGAACGGGTCCAGGTTGCGCGCGGGGCGTCCGGTCGCCAGCGCGTGGTAGCTCGGGTCGATGAAGTCGGGCCCGACCTTGTGCCCGGACACGCGGTGCCCGGCCTCGCGCAGCGCCGCCATCAGCCCGGCGGCGATCGTGGTCTTGCCGTGCCCGGAGCCGGGGGCGGCGACGACCACGCGCGCTACCACTCGATCCCCCGCTGGCCCTTCTGGCCGGCGTCCATCGGGTGCTTGACCTTGGTCATTTCGGCGACCAGGTCGGCGGCCTCGACCAGCTCCGGCGGCGCGTACCGGCCGGTGATGACGACGTGCTGGTGCCCCGGGCGCGAGACCAAAGTGGACACGACGTCGCCGACCTCGAGCCAGCCCCACTTGAGCAGGTAGGAGAACTCGTCGAGGACGTAGAAGTCGTGCGTCCCGGCGGCGAGCCGGCGCTTGATCTCCGCCCAGCCTTCACGGGCGTTCGCGGCGTGGTCCTCCTCGGTGCCGGACTTGCGCGCCCAGCTCCAGCCCTCGCCCATCTTGTGCCACTCGACCGGCCCGCCCTGACCGGTGTCGTCGTGCAGCTTGCCCAGCGCGCGGAACGCGGCTTCCTCGCCGACGCGCCACTTCGCCGACTTGACGAACTGGAACACGCCGATCGACCAGCCCTGGTTCCAGGCGCGCAGCGCCATCCCGAACGCGGCGGTCGACTTGCCCTTCATCTCGCCGGTGTGCACGGCGAGCAGCGGCCGGTTGCGGCGCTGGCGCGTGGTCAGCCCGTCGGCCGGGACGGCTTCCGGTTTCCCCTGCGGCATCAGGCGGCCCTTCCGGTGCGCGAGCGGACGGCGTCGGCGAGGGATCCGGCGGCGACCTCGGCCAGCGGCACGTGCTCGGCACCCAGGTGGGTGGCGAGATCGGCGGCCAGGCCGAGGCGCATCCTGCCGCTCTCGCAGTCCATGACGACGGAGGTCACCCCGCCCAGGAGCCCGGCCGCGGCCTGGGCGCGCGCGACGGCGTCGGGGCCGCTGGTGGCGCGGCCGTCGGTGACGACGACCAGCAGCGGACGGCGCCGCGGGTCGCGGATCTCCTCGACGCGCAGCACGCGCGCGGCCTCCAGGAGGCCTTCCGCGAGGGGTGTCCGGCCGCCGGTCGGCAGGCCTTCGAGGCGGGACGCGGCTGCGTCGACGCTGATCGTCGGCGGCAGCGCGAGCTCGGCGGCGGTGCCGCGGAACGTGACGAGCCCGACCTTGTCGCGGCGCTGGTAGGCGTCGAGCAGCAGCGACAGCACTGCGGACTTGACCTCGCGCATCCGCGCCTTCGCGCCCATCGAGCCGGACGCGTCGACGCAGAAGAGCACGAGGTTGCCTTCACGGCCTTCGCGCAGCGCGAAGCGGAGATCCTGGCGGCGCAGCTTCAGGCCGGCGCCGTCGCGGCCGCGGGCCTTCTGGTGCGGCGCGGCGGCTTTCACGGTGGCGACCAGGTGCGGCCGCCCGTCCCGGACGCTCGGGGGCTGGACGCCGATGGTGCGGCCGCTGTCGGTGATCGCGCGCGACCGGCGTCCCCGCTCGCCTTCGCCCGTGCCCTGGACGCGGAACACGCGGGCCTTGAACGTCTCGCCGGCGCCGACGGTCTTCTGCTGCCCGCCGTTCCGCTGCTGCGGCTGACCCTGCGGCGCGTCCCCCTGCGGGACTTCCTGCGGCGCTTCCCCGGGCGTCGAACCCGAGCCGGGACCGTCGTCTTCGGGGCCCGGCTCCGGGGGCTGGGCGTCCTGAAGGGCCTGCTCCAGCTGCTCTTCCGAGATGCCGGGGGCGTCGAACGGGTTCCGGCGGCGCCGGTGCGGCAGCGCGAGCCGCGCGGCGACGCGGACGTCGTCGGTGGTCACCTCGTCGCGGCCGGCCCAGGCCGCGTGCGCGACCGCGGTCCGCGCGGTGACGATGTCCGCGCGCATGCCGTCGACCTCGAAGGACGCGCAGACTTCGGCGATCCGGCGCAGCGCGTCGTCGGGCAGCTTGACGGCGGGCAGCAGCCGTTGCGCCGCTTCGATGTCCGCGGCGAGCTGCGCATCCTCGGCCGCGTACTCCGCCGCGAAGCCGTCCGGGTCCGCCTCGTAGGCGAGGCGGCGCCGGACGACCTCGACGCGCTGCTCCGGGTCGCGGCTGGAAGCGACTTCGACGGTCAGGCCGAACCGGTCGAGCAGCTGCGGCCGCAGCTCGCCTTCCTCCGGGTTCATGGTGCCGATCAGCACGAACCGGGCCGCGTGCGACACCGAGACGCCCTCGCGCTCCACGGTCGCGCGGCCCATCGCGGCGGCGTCGAGCAGGGTGTCGACGAGGTGGTCGTGGAGCAGGTTGACCTCGTCGACGTAGAGCAGCCCGCGGTGCGCGGCGGCCAGCAGGCCCGGCTGGTAGTCCGTGACGCCTTCGCCCAGCGCGCGTTCCAGGTTCAGCGAGCCGACGACGCGGTCCTCGGCCGCGCCGACCGGCAGCTCGACGAGCTTCGCCGGGCGCCGGTGAGCGCGCGCGTCCGGGGGGTGCGGGCCGTCGGGGCAGACCGGGTCGGGAGCCGCGGGATCGCAGGAGAACCGGCAGCCGCCCACCACGTCGACGCCCGGCAGCAGGCCCGCGAGCGCGCGCACCATGGTCGACTTCGCCGTACCCTTCTCGCCGCGCACCAGCACCCCGCCGACCGCGGGGGAGATCGAGGAGAGGACCAGCGCCAGGCGCAGGTCCGGCAGCCCGACGACGGCGGTGAACGGGTACGGCTTCAACAGCACTCCTCCAGGTCGGCGACCGGCCGATCATCGCACAGGGCCCGGCTCGCTTAGGGTGGGAAATCGTGCGCGAAAAATCACGGTTGACCGTGGTCGGGATCGGAGCCGACGGATGGCCGGGACTCTCCGAGCAGGCCCAGGCTCTGGTGCTCGGCGCCGACGTGGTGCTGGGTGCACCGCGGCAGCTGGCGTACCTGCCTCCGGACGTCCCGTGCGAGCCGTGGCCGTCGCCGTTGCTGCCGGGGCTCGACGCTCTCATCGCCGAGCACGAAGGGCAGCGCATCTGCGTCCTGGCCAGCGGCGATCCGTTCCTGTCGGGGGTCGGCACCACCCTGGTGGCCCACGGGTACGAGGTCGAGGCGCTGCCCGCGGTCTCGTCGGTGACGCTGGCCCGGGCCCGGCTGGGCTGGTCCGCCGAGGAGACCGAGGTGGTGACCCTCGTCGGCCGGTCGCCGGCCCGCGTCGCCCGGGTGCTGGCGCCGGGGCGGCGGGTGCTCGTCCTGGGTGCCGACGCGGCGGGCCTGCGTTCCCTGCTGACCGTGCGCGGGTACGGCGAGAGCGAGCTGTTCGCGCTGGAGAACCTCGGCGGGCCGGACGAGCGCATCTCCGACGGCTGGGACGGCGACCCCGGCCCGCTGACGGTGTTCGCGCTGACCTGCGAGGGGCCGGCGCTGCCGCTGATCGGGATCCCGGACGACGTGTACTCCCACGACGGCCAGCTGACCAAGCGCGACCTGCGCGTCTCGGCACTGGCGCGGCTCGCGCCGAGCCCCGGTGAGCTGCTGTGGGACGTCGGCGCGGGGGCGGGCAGCGTCGGCATCGAGTGGTCGCGGCTGCACGAGCTGAACCGCGCCATCGCGATCGAGCAGGACCCGGAACGCGCCGAGCGGATCGGCCGGAACGCCCTCGACCTGGGGGTACCGGAGCTGCAGGTGGTGACCGGCCCGGCCCCGGAGTCGCTGAGCGCGCTCCCGGCACCGGACGCGATCTTCATCGGCGGCGGCCTGACCGCGCCCGGCCTGCTGGACACGTGCCTGGCCACCGGCGCGCGGCTGGTGGCGCACGGGGTGACGCTGGAGGCCGAGCAGATCCTCGGTGACGTGTACGCCGAGCGGGGTGGTGAGCTGCTGCGGATCGCGGTCGAGCGCGCCGCGCCGCTCGGGGGGTACACCGGGTGGACCCCCGCCCGGACGGTGACGCAGTGGAGCAGCCGGTGACCGCCGGAGGGCTCGTGAGTGAGAAACAGTGTTCTAACCCTGTTTCTCACTCACGACCAGCCGCGGCAGACCGCTCGACCGTGTTCGGCGGTGAGGGCCGGTGACCGTGCACTTCGTCGGCGCGGGACCCGGGGCCGCGGACCTCATCACCGTCCGCGGCCGGGACCTGCTCGCCCGCTGCGGCGTCTGCCTCTACCCCGGCAGCATGACCCCGCCCGACCTGCTCGCCCACTGCCCGCCGGGCGCCGAGCTGGTCGACACCGCGAACCTGAGCCTCGAAGAAATCGTCGGAAAGCTCGTCGAAGCGCACGAGAACGGGCACGAAGTCGTCCGGCTCTGCTCCGGCGATCCTTCGCTCTACAGCGCCGTCGCCGAGCAGGTGCGGCGGCTCGACGCGAAGAACGTCCCCTACGACGTCGTACCCGGCGTGCCCGCCTTCGCCGCTTCGGCCGCCGCGCTGAAACGCGAACTCACCGTTCCCGAAGTCGGCCAGAGCCTGGTGATCACCCGTGTCCAGGCCCGGTCCACCAAGATGCCTCCCACCGAAACCCTCGCCGCTTTCGCCGCCACGCGGGCGACGCTCGCGCTGCACCTCGCCATCAACCACGTCGAGCGCGTGACCGGGGAACTCACCCCGCACTACGGCGCCGACTGCCCGGTCGCCGTCGTCGCGCTCGCGACCCAGCCCGGCGAAACCATCGTGCGGGGCGTGCTCGGGGAGCTGCCGGAGCTCGTCCGCGAAGCGGGGATGACGCGGGCTGCCACCATCTTCGTCGGCCGGGTGCTCGCCGCCGCGGGCTTCCCGGACAGCTTCCTCTATTCCAGTGCCCGCGACCGGGCGAACCAACCGGAGTCGTTGTGACGGAACTGCGCAGTGCCGATTTGCGTTGGGGCCTGCTGGCCGCCGGGACCATCGCCGCCCACTTCGCCGCGGGCGTCGACGAAAGCAAGCACGGCACCCTCACCGCCGTCGCGGCGCGGAACGCCGACCGCGCCGGCGAATTCGCCACCCGCTTCGAGATCCCCAAGGCCTACGGCAGCTACGAAGACCTCCTCGCCGACCCGGACGTCGACGCCGTGTACGTCTCGACGCCGCACGCGCTGCACAAGGAATGGGCCATCGCCGCGGCCGAAGCGGGCAAGCACGTGCTGTGCGAGAAGCCCCTGACGATCACGGCCGCCGACGCCGAAGAGGTCATCGCCGCCGCGCGCGAGAACGACGTTTTCCTCATGGAGGCGTTCATGTACCGCCTGCACCCGCAGACGCGGCGGCTCGTCGAGCTGATCGCGAGCGGCGCCATCGGCGAAGTCCGCGCGGTCGACACGACGTTCTCCTTCGACAGCAACCCGGAGGAGACCGCCCGCCTGAGCGACCCGGCGCTCGGCGGCGGCGGGATCCTCGACGTCGGCTGCTACTGCACGTCGCTGGCCCGGCTGGTCGCCCAGGCCGCGACCGGACAGGACGTCGTCGAGCCGACCGAGGTCAGCGGGATGGCCCACCTGAGCGCGGACGGCGTCGACGAGTACGCCACCGGCCTGCTGCGCCTGCCCGGCGACATCCTCGCGACGATCTCCTGCGGCATCCGGCTGACCCGCGAGGACGGCATCCGCGTGTTCGGCACGCGCGGGCAGCTGTCCGTGCCGCAACCGGCGTGGATCCACCCCCTGCGCAAGCCCGGGGTCTCCCGGATCATCCTGACGCCGGCCGACGGCGAGCCCGAGGTCATCGAGGTCGAAGCGACCCAGGGCGTCTTCGCGCGCGAAGCGGACCACGTCGCCACGCACGTCGGCGACCGGCAGGCACCCGAGCTGACCTGGGCCGAGACGCTGGCCAACCTGCGCACTCTCGACCGGTGGCGCGAAGCCGTCGGCTACGGACGTCCTTCGTGATCCTCATCCTCGGCGGGACCGGCGAAGCGCGGAAGCTCGCCGAAGACCTGGTGGCGCGCGAAGTCCGTGTGGTGTCTTCGCTGGCAGGACGCGTCGCGCGCCCACGGCTTCCGGCCGGCGAGGTGCGCGTGGGCGGCTTCGGCGGCCCGGAAGGTCTCGCGGCCTGGCTGCGCGAGAACGACGTGAAGGCCGTCGTGGACGCGACGCACCCCTTCGCCGAACGCATCGGCACGAACGCGGCGAAAGCGGCCGAGCTGACCGAAGTGCCCCTCCTCCGGCTCGCCCGGCCGGGCTGGCAACCGGGACCGCGGGACGTCTGGCACTGGGCCGACGACCTCGCCGACGCCGCCCGGAAGCTGCCCGGGCTGGGCACGCGCGTCTTCCTCACCAGCGGCCGCCAGGGCCTGCCCGCCTTCGCGCACCTCGACGACCTGTGGTTCCTGATCCGCTGCGTCGACCCGCCCGGGCCGCCGCTGCCCCGCCACCACGAGCTGATCCTGGCCCGCGGGCCGTACGAGGTGGCCGCCGAGCGCGAGCTGCTCGCCCGGGTCGACGTCCTGGTCACCAAGGACTCCGGCGGCACCCAGACCAGCGCGAAGCTGACCGCGGCGCGCGAGCTGAACCTCCCCGTCCTGCTGGTCCGGCGGCCGCCGAGACCGCGGACGGAGACCGCCGAGACCGTGACCGAAGCCGTCGATTGGGTCCTGCACCGATGAGCGAAGAGTTCTACGAAGTCCTGCGCAAACGCCGGGACGTCCGCGGCGAGTTCACCGGCGAGCCGATCCCCGAAGCCACGCTGCTGAGGATCCTCGAGGCCGCGCACGCCGCCCCCAGTGTCGGGCTCACCCAGCCCTGGGACTTCGTGCTGGTCGACGACCACGCGACGCGCGAGACGTTCGCGAAGCACGTCCACGAGGAGCGGGAGGTGTTCGCGGACCAGCTCGCCGAAGACCGGGCGAGCACCTTCGCGAACATCAAGATCGAGGGCATCCTCGAGGCGAGCCTCGGCATCGTCGTCACCTACGACCCGGCCCGCGGCGCGCCCGACGTCCTGGGCCGGCACGCCATCGCCGACGCCGGCCTCTATTCGGTGTGCCTCGCGATCCAGAACCTCTGGCTCGCCGCGACCGCCGAGGGTCTCGGCGTCGGCTGGGTCAGCTTCTACCGCGAGCCGTTCCTCGGCGAGCTGCTCGGCATCCCGGCCGGCATCCGGCCGGTCGCGTGGCTCTGCGTCGGGCCGGTGAGCAAGCTCGAAACGGTGCCCGACCTGGAGCGCCACGGCTGGCGCCGCCGCCGCCCCCTGACCGCCGCCCTCCACCACGGGCGCTTCACGCCGCGTGATCCGGGGGTTGCGTCAGCCGCCGACGTCTGACCCGTTAGCGTTGCGCCGATGCGTCTGATTGCCGTAGCGCTGGGGTTGCTCTCGGCCTTGTGCGCGCTGGCTTTCCCCTTCCTGCCGGTGGTGCAGGACACGGCGGAGGTCGTCTGGCCGACCGGCAGCGACACCCGCTCCGTCAACGCGCCCTTGACCGGGTACTGGGCCCAGGACCTGCGCGCCGAGCTGCCGTGCGCGGCCATCCGCTCGGTCGACGCCCGCACCGGCGGCCCGGGCCTGCTCTTCGCCACCGTGCCGGACGGCCGCACCGACCCGAAGGCCGGCAACGGCGTCGGCCTGCAGCTGCGCATCGACAACGGCGTGCTGCTCGCCTCCAGCCAGGGCCAGCAGATCGCCCAGCAGCCGCTGCCCGCCGAGAAGTGCGACGTCGAACTGGACGTCGACGCGACGCAGATGACCCTCGCCGTGGCCGGGACGCCGGTGTTCCACGCGAACGGCGACGTCCGGCCCCGCGTGGTCGGCATCTACTCCTCGATCAACTCGAGCAAGGACCCGATCGCCGGCCTGCACGTCTCGGTCGTGCCGGACACCCGCTACCAGACGTCGCCGACGGCGCTGAAGGTCGGCGTCGGCGTGCTCGCCGTGCTGTCGCTGGTCGGCTGCATGATCGCGGTCTGGCGCCGCGACTCCGGCGCCGCGAGACGCGCGCCGCGCTGGGCGCCGGTCGGCTGGTGGCGGCTGACGCTGCGGGACGCCACGGTGATCGCCGCGCTCGGCGCGTGGGTCTTCATCGGGCCGGTGACCTCGGACGACGGTTACATCCTGACGATGGCCCGGGTCACCGAGCAGACCGGGTTCCTGACGAACTACCACCGCTGGTTCGGGGTCGCCGAGGCGCCGTTCGGCTGGTTCTACCACGTCTTCGAGCTGATGGCGCACGTCAGCGTGGTGCCGCCGTGGATCCGGCTGCCGTCGTTCCTGCTCGGGGTGCTCAGCTGGCTGCTGATCAGCCGCGAGGTGATGCCGCGCCTCGGCACCCAGATCCGCACCAGCCGCCCGGCCAGCTGGGCCGCCGCGACGGTGTTCCTGATCTGGTGGATGCCCTACAACAACGGCGTCCGCCCGGAACCGGTCGCCGCGCTCGGCTCGCTGCTGGCGATCTGCGCGGTGGAGCGCACGCTGGTGACGCGGCGGCTGCTGCCGCTGTGCCTCGGCCTGACCGCGGCCGGGTTCACCCTGGCCGCGACGCCGACCGGGCTGATCGCGGTGGCGCCGTACCTGGTCGCCGCGCGCCCGCTGTTCAAGCTGATCCGCCAGCGCGCGAACGAGAACGGCTGGCTGCCGGTGCTCGCGCCGGTCGCCGCGGCCGGGCTGCTGGTGCTGGTCGTGGTGTTCGCCGACCAGACGTTCGCGACCGTCCAGGAGGCGACCCGGATCCGGACCCAGGTGGGCCCGAACCTGTCGTGGTTCCAGGAGCTCGCCCGCTACCAGCTGCTGTTCGCCGACCTGCCGGACGGCTCGGCGCCACGCCGCTTCCCGGTGCTCCTGGTCGTGCTGTGCACCGCCACCTGCCTGGTGATGCTGCTGCGCCGCGGCCGCATCCCCGGCGCGGCGCTCGGCCCCGCGCGCCGCCTGATCGGCACGACGGCGCTGTTCTTCCTGCTGCTGGCCCTGACGCCGACGAAGTGGACGCACCACTTCGGCGCGTTCGCCGCGGTCGGCGCGTCGATGGCGGCGCTGGCCGCGCTCGCGACCAGCTCGACGGTGCTGCGGTCCAAACGCAACCGCGCGGCCTTCCTGGCCGCGCTGCTGGTGGTCGCCGCACTCGCCGCGACCGGGCCCAACACGTACTGGTTCGTTTCGCGCCTCGGTGTCCAGTGGACGAACGTGGCGCCGTCGATCGGCGGCATCGGCCTGTCCACGATCCTGCTGGTGGCCGCGGCCGTCGCCGGGATCTACGCGTTCGTCGAGAACGTCCGCGCGCACCGGCCGGGGCTGCCGGCCCAGCCGCAGGAGGGCAGGCTGCGCGCGCTGCGGCTCGGGTCGCTGTCGCTGGTGGTGGTGTGCGGCCTGGTGGCGGGCGGCGAGTTCGTCACGATGGCGTGGGCGATCCACAACCAGGCCGGCAGCTACAGCCTCGGCGCGGCGAACATCGGGCACCTGTTCGGCAAGAGCTGCAACCTCTCCGACCACGTCATGGTGGAGCGGGACGCGGCGACGAGCATCCTGCACCCGCAGACCGAGCAGCGGACGGTCGCGGAGAAGCCCAAGGAGCCGAACTCCCCGCTGCCCAACCCCGACCAGGACAACGGCCGCGTCCAGACCGGCTTCCACACCCGCGCGGTCGACGACAAGGACCCGCTGGCCGAGCCGCCGCACGGGTTCACCCCGGAGACCGTGCCGATGTGGTCGAGCTACCTCGACCCGGAGACGCGCGCGGGGCGCCTGCGCAGCGACTGGTACGCGCTGACGGAGAAGCCCGCGGACGGCCAGATCGTGGTGGCGACGGCCGGCGAGGCCCGCCGCCCGACGTCGGTGAGCCTCGACTACGGCGTCAACACCCCGGACGGCGTGAAGATCCTGCGCAGCCAGTTCGCGCTCCCGCCGGGCTCGGGCACGGGCGGCTGGAACGACACGCGCATCAACCTGCGCGACCTGCCCCCGGAGACGAACGCGGTCCGCATCAACATCGTCGACAACGACCTGACCGAGGACGGCTGGATCGCGGCGTCGGCCCCACGCGTCCCGACGTTCACGACGCTGACGGACAAGATCGGCTCGAAGCCGGTGTACGTCGACTGGCCGGCGTCGTTCGTGTACCCGTGCGTCCAGCCGGTGACGTCCCACGACGGGATCTCGCAGGTCCCGGAGTACCGGATCACCGCGGGCGGCCTGGCGGACGAGGCGGAGTGGGCGTCCTCGACCAACGGCGGGCCGATCGGGTGGCTGGAGGAGCTGGCCGAGGAGCCCGAGGTGCCGAGCTACCTGATCGGGCAGCCGAGCCAGTCGTGGGGGCAGCTGCTGCAGATCGAGCCGTTCACCGAAGGCATCGCGCCGACCGTGGTGCACGGGGAGAAGACCGTGCCGGGGTGGTGGTCCCCGGGCCCGGGCCCGAGCCAGCCGAACGGCAAGGACCCGACCCGCTGACCGGCCCGACGTCGTGAGACCTGCTGGGTCAGGGTTTCCGCCACGCCGTGCGGCGGTGGAGGTGGAACCCGGCCCGCTCGAGGTTGGCCGCGCTGGGCGAGCCCGGGCGGGCCGTCGCCACGGCCAGGGTGCAGCCCTCCGCGGCGGCCACTTCCAAGCGGCGGCGCAGCAACTGCGGCTGCGCGCCCCGGCCCCGGTGCTCGCGCAGGGTCGAAGCCGCGCCCAGCACCGCGACGTCGTCGTGGAGCGTCATGCCCGCGGCGGCGATCGGCGTCGGCCCGTCCAGCACCTGGAACCGCCGCATGCGCGGGTGCCGGTGTTCCGCGGCCATGAACGCCGCGACCGTCCCGTGCGCCTCGAAGCCCGCCAGCAGGACTCGCAGGAAGGTGTCTTCGTCGACTGCCTCCGGCGCCGGTGCCGGCGCGGGCTCCAGCCGCAGGACGGCCAGGATGCGCTCGCCCGCCGGCACCAGTCCCGGCACCGGCAGCCCGGCCGGCGCCACCACGGTCGGTTCGGCGCCGTCCCAGCCGGGCTTGTGCACGAAGCCGGCCACCGCGGGCAGTGTCTCCGGCGTCACCCCGGACACCGTCGACAGGTACCCGAGCGCGGGATCCGTCGCCAGCACCGCCAGCAACCCGTCCTCGTCCCACGCCCGGAACCGGCCCGGCACCCCGGCCGCCGACGCCGCCTCGCACGCCATCGAGGTCCGGCGGTGCAGCGCCCGCTCCGCCCGGCGTACATCGGACGTCAATAGCTGCGCGGAGTCCACACCACCCCGTTCTCCACCCGGGTCCGCGACGAGCCGATGATCAGCAGGCAGCGCATGTCCACAGTGGACGGATCGAGCGCACCCAGCGTCGTGACCCGGATGTCCTCCTCCGGTCCGCCGACGTCCCGCGCCACCACGACCGGCGTCTCCGGGGCCCGATGGCGGAGCAGGACCGAGCGAGCGTCCGCCAGCTGTGTCGTCCGGGAGCGGGACGCCGGGTTGTACAGCGCCAGCACCAGATCCGCCGCGCCCGCCGCGTCGAGACGCTTCTCGATGATCTCCCACGGCTTCAGCCGATCCGACAACGACAGCACGCAGTAGTCGTGCCCGAGCGGGGCGCCGACGCGCGACGCCGCCGCCTGGGCCGCCGTCACGCCCGGGACGATCCGCACCCGGACACCCGCGCCGTGCCCCGAGGACACCTGCTCCAGCACTGCCGACGCCATCGCGAACACCCCCGGGTCACCCGAGGACACCACCGCGACCCGCGCCCCCGAAGCCGCCAGCGTCAGCGCCTCGACCGCCCGCTCCGCCTCGACCCGGTTGCCCGACGCGTGCCGCCGCTGCCCCGCCTTCTGCGGCACGCGCGCGACATACGGCCCGTACCCGACGACGTGCTCGGCGGCCGCAAGCTCCGCCGCGGCCTCCGGCGTCAGCCACTCCGGACCCGCCGGGCCGAGCCCGACCACGACCACCTCGCCCGCTCCCCCGGCAGCCGGAACGAGATCAGGTGCGGGCGAAACCCGTGACGCATAGGCCGGCGAAGGCAGCAAGGCGAGCGAAAAGTACGGCACCGTCGAAGGATCCACCGAAGCGAGGGGCTCGATCCGCTGCTGCCCCCAGGTCGCGCGCTCCACGTAGACGGCGTCGTCCAGCTTCCCGGCCTCTTCGAAGGCCTCCCGCACCGAGCCGAACGTGCGGCCCAGCTTCAGCACCGCCGCCGCGTCGGTGTCCGCGAGCCGCCGGGCCAGCTCCGGCGCCGGCAGGGTGCCCGGCAGCACGGTCAGCACCTCGTCGCGCTGCACCAGCGGCCGCCCGAGCACCGACGACGCCGCGCTCACCGACGTCACCCCCGGCACGACCACGGCCGGGAACCGGCCGGAAAGCCGTTCGTGCATGTACATGTACGAGCCGTAGAAGAACGGGTCGCCTTCGCAGAGCAGGACGACGTCACGTCCCGCGTCGAGGTGCTCGGCGAGCCGCTTCGCGCTCAGCTCGTAGAAGTCCGCGATCGCGCCCTCGTACCCGCCGGGGTGGTCGGTCGTCTCGGTCGTGACCGGGTAGACGAGCTTCTCCTCGATCTGCCCCTCGCGCAGGTACGGCTCGGCGACCGACCGCGCGATGCTCCGCCCGTGGCGCGCGCAGTGGTAGGCGATCACCGAAGCTTCGGAGATCAGCCGCGCCGCCTTGACCGTCATCAGTTCCGGGTCGCCGGGGCCGAGCCCGACGCCGTAGAGCGTCCCGGTCATTCTTCGGCGCTCGCGAGGGCGTTGATCGCGGCGACGGCCATCGCGCTGCCGCCCCGGCGCCCGTGCACCACCAGGTAGGGCGCCGGTGCCAGCTTGGCAAGCTCCACTTTGGACTCCGCGGCGCCGACGAACCCGACCGGCACGCCGATGATCGCCGCGGGCGCGCCTACGCCTTCGTCGAGGATCTCCAGCAGGCGGAAGAGCGCGGTCGGCGCGTTGCCGATCGCCACCACCGAGCCGGGCAGCTTGTCGCGCCACAGTTCCAGGGCCGCCGCCGAGCGCGTCGTGCCCATCCGCTCGGCGAGGGACGGGACACGGGGGTCCGGCAGCGTGCAGACGACTTCGTTGCCCGCGGGCAGGCGACGCCGGGTGACGCCGCTGGCGATCATCTGCGCGTCGCACAGGATCGGCGCACCCGCTTCGAGCGCGGCGCGGCCGGACTCGACGACGTCGAGCGTGTAGCGCAGGTCGTCGACCAGATCGACCATGCCGCAGGCGTGGATCATCCGGACCGCCAGGCCCGCCACGTCGTCGGGCAGGATCGCCAGGTCCGCCTCCTCGCGGATCGTGGCGAACGAGTGCCGGTAGATCTCGGCACCGTCCCGCAGGTAGTCGATCACAGCTTCCCTTCCATCTCGTCGAGCGGCACCCACCGGCCGTCGATGCGATAGCCGCCCGCTTCGGCGACGACGTCCACATGGGACTGCGACGGCTTCCCGCACCGCCGTTCACAGCCCGAGAAGTGTGCGCGCAGGCCCGGCCGGAAGACGGCGTCGGCGCGGACGTCGGCGCGCGACTTCGCGCAGCCGGACCGGCCGATGCACGCGCTCGTGCCGAGCGGCTCGCCACCGAAGCCCAGCCGCTCGAAGACGTCGGCGGGCACGTCCGGCAGGACCAGCGACTTCCACGGCGTGACCAGAGCCGGACCGTACTCGGCGAGGGTCCGCGCCTGAGCGGCGCTCAGCTGCCCGAAGCGGGGTACGACGCCCGCCGCGAAGCCGCCATCCCGCTCGATGAGCCCGGCCGGGACCTCTGTCGCGCTCCGCGGCACAGGTGTTCCGCGCCAAGCCGGGTCGTCCAGCTCGGCGACGCGCCAGGCGGACCCACGCACGCGGAGGAACTCCAGCGCGACCTCGGCCAGCACCGGGACGGCGTCGGCACGAACCACGCGACGTCCGGTGTCGCCGCCCGCGAGCAGCAGGGTGCCCTCGGCCGGGCCGGTCGCCCGCCAGCAGACGTCGGCGCCTTCCCCGGCGACGTCACCGCGGCCGTCGTCGAAGGCGAAGAGGAACCGGCCCGGCAGTTCGGCCAGCTCCGGGGTCGCGCAGAGCACGGCGTCGAGGTCGTGCGCCAGGCCCCGGACGTCGGCGAGCCCGCCGCGCACCCCGCTCAACGGCGACGCGAGGACGTTCCGCACCCGCTCGTGCGACGGCGAAGGCAGCAGGCCGGCGTCGGCCAGCCGCGCCGCGAGGCCGGGCCGGGTGACGCCGCGCAGCTGGACGTTGCCGCGCGAGGTGAGGTGGAGATCGCCGTCGCCGCACGCCTCGGCGCAGTCCGCCAGCGCATGCAGCTGCGGTGCGGAAATCGTGCCGCCGGGCAGGCGCACCCGGGCCAACGGGCCGTCGGCGGCGTCGTGGGGAGCGAAAACTCCCGGGCACGCGTCGGCTCGCACACGTGCTGGGGTCGGCATGAGGTCACTGTAGCTGGCGGTTTTCCGGCTCCGGAGGGTCCGCGCGCGGCCGGATCCGGGCGATCCCGGCGTCCAGGTCCACGTCACGCCAGGGAGGCGCGCCCTCGGCGTCCTGCTCGACGAGCATCGACATCGTTTCCCGGTGTTCCAGCTCACGCCGCTTGGTGCCGTAGAGGAACGCGGTGGTCTCCTCGACGTACGTCGCGGACAGCCGGGCCTTGAAGCGCGAGCCGTTCTTGCGCGGCCGCAGTTCGATCGCGGCCATGACCAGCAGGATCACGACGCCGCCCGGGAGAGCGAGCCCCAGCCAAGTACCCATGCCCGGCGAACCGGATGACCGCGGGTCAAGTTCCCGGTTCGGCGAAGTTTCTCGAACGAATGTGTCCTGGTCGCGGAGGGCGGCGACCCAGGCGTCGTGAATGACTCATTCCTGTCACCAGACGACGTAAATGAGTCATTCACGTCGTCTCCGGCCGCACACGCCCCATCTTCATCACAGCAGGAGTCTGATCGAATGTAGTAGGTGTGCTACATTCGATCACATCAGTCCGATGGGGGTTGGCACATGAGAGATCCAGCAGTCCCCGTGGTCCGCGTGCGCGGGCTGCGGATGCGCTACGGCACGAACGACGTGCTCCACGGCGTCGAGTTCCAGGCCCACCGGGGCGAGGTCGTGTGCCTGCTCGGGCCGAACGGCGCGGGCAAGACGACGACGATCGAGATCCTCGAGGGCTTCCGGATGCGGTCGGCGGGCGAAGTGAGCGTGCTGGGGGCCGACCCGGCGCACGGCGGCGAGGACTGGCGGGCGCGACTCGGGGTCGTGCTCCAGTCCTGGCGCGACCACGGGAAGTGGCGCGTGCGGGAGCTGCTCGCGCACCTCGGCCGGTACTACGCGCCCTACTCGACGCAGGCGCAGCCGCGGCCGTGGGACGCCGACGAGCTGATCGCGGCCGTCGGGCTCACCGAGCACGCGCAGAAGAAGATCAAGAACCTCTCGGGTGGCCAGCGCCGGCGGCTCGACGTCGCGATCGGCATCGTCGGGCGCCCCGAGCTGCTGTTCCTCGACGAGCCGACCGCGGGCTTCGACCCGGAGGCGCGCCGCGAGTTCCACGACCTGGTGCACCGGCTGTCCGACGAGCTCGACACCACGATCCTGCTCACCACGCACGACCTCGACGAGGCCGAGAAGCTGGCCGACCGGATCCTCATCCTCAACGGCGGGCGCATCATCGCCGACGGCTCGGCCGACGCGCTGTCCCGGCAGATCTCCGGCGAGGCCGAGGTCCGCTGGACGGTCGGCGGCCAGCGCTTCGTCCACGCGACGACCGAAGCGACGAAGTACGTGTACGACCTGTTCAAGCAGCACGGCGAAGCCGTCGCGGACCTCGAGGTCCGGCGGGCGTCGCTCGAGGACACCTACATGACGCTGGTCCACCGCGCCGAAGCCGGCGGCGAGACGGAGCTCGGCCTCCAGGAAGCGGGTGCGCGATGAACGCCAGGACCGCCGCGCTGCGGACCGGGGTGGCCCGCGGCTGGATCGAGTTCAAGCAGACGTGGACCAACCGCGACGACGTCGTCGGGCAGCTGGTCTTCGTCGCGCTCTTCCTCGGCACGCTGTTCTTCATGCGGAACGCGACCCTGCCCGGCACCGGGTTCTCGCTCGGCGCGGCCACCGTGCCCGGCGTGCTCGGCGCCGGGATCGTGTTCAACGGCCTGAACAGCACCGCGGGCTACCTCGCCATCGACCGCGAGGACGGCACGCTGCTGCGCGCGAAGGCGACGCCGAACGGCATGCTCGGCTACCTGGTCGGGAAGACGACGGCGGTGGCGATGGCGCAGGTCACCGGCATCCTGCTGGTCCTGGTCCCGTGCCTGTTCCTGTTCGATTCGCTGGCCCCGGACGGCGTCTGGTCGTACCTGCACCTGCTGTGGGTGCTGGCGCTCGGGCTGGTCGCCACCCTGCCGCTCGGGGCCGCGCTGGGCTCGCTCACCAACAGCCCGCGGTCCATCGCGCTGATCACGCTGCCGATCATGGGCCTGGGCGCGATCTCGGGGATCTTCTACCCGATCACCGCGCTGGCGGAGTGGGTGCAGGACATCGCCCAGGTTTTCCCGATGTACTGGCTGGGTCTCGGGATGCGCTCGGCGCTGCTGCCCGACAGCGCGGTGGTCGTCGAGATCGGCCGGTCGTGGCGGCCGTTGCCGACCCTGGCCGTGCTCGTCGCGTGGTCCGTGATCGGATTGGCCCTGGCCCCGGCGCTGCTCCGCCGCATGGCGCGGCGGGAAGCGGGTTCGTCGGTGGCCGAACGGCGGGAGAAGGCCATGCAGCGTGTGGGGTAGTCATGAGTGAGGTCGTCTACAACCGGATCGCGATGCTGCGCGCGGAGCGGTCGATCTCGCGACGCCAGCTGGCGGAGGCGCTGGGCGTGCACTACCAGACGATCGGCTACCTGGAGCGCGGCGAGTACAGCCCGAGCTTGTTCGTGGCCCTGCGGATCGCGGAGTTCTTCGAGGTCCCGCTGGAGGTCCTGTTCTCCACGAAACCCTTCCCCCGCCTGGGAGAACAGTCCGCCTAGGGCTTGGCGAGGTCCGCCTCGGCGAGCGCACGGACGACCTCGTCGCGGCGGTCCTCCCGGACGGTCCGGTTCAGTTCGACGTGCAGGAACGGACTGCCCCCGGCGGCCCGGCCCTGCACGTTCGTGGTGCCGGCCAGGCCCCGGCACGGCTCGTCCCAGGCCCGGCAGACGCGGAACCCGGCGGCGGCGAGCCGGTCGGCCGCGCGGCGGACGGCGTCCCCGGCTTCGGCGGCCCCGGCGGAGAGCACGACGTCCGCCGAGCTGAGCGTGGTGTCGTTGAAGCCGTGCAGCTGGACCTGGGGCAGGCCGCGCCGGGCCAGCAGCGTGGTGACGACGTGGAAGACGGTCCCGGTGTCGTGCGCGGGATCCTCCCGGCGGCGGTGCGCGCCGCCGACCGCGAGGATCGCGCCCGGGGTTCGCCGGAAGAGCTCGAGGCCGATCAGTTCGGTGCGCAGGTCGGAAGAAGCGTGCGGCGCCTCGACCACCAGCGACGGCGGCGCCGAGCGGTCGATGACGTACAGGCCCCAGGCCCGCTCGGAGCCGGGCTCCTGGACGGCGAGCGAGCCGTCCCGCACCGAGAACCCCAGCTCGCCGAGGTGGTGCGGGGCCCGGTCGAGGAACGCGGCGAACCCGGCTTCGGCGGCCGCCAGCTCGTCGGCGGTCGCCCGGCGGTAGCGCTGGCGGCTGGACTGGGCGGCGGCGAAGTCGCGGAGGAAGGCTTCCAAGCCGCCAGGTTACCGAGCGCCCGGTCAACGTCACCTTGACGCACCTCGACCGGCACCGGAGAGTGGAGCCGATACCCACGCGTCGGCAGGTGGAGGAACCCGGTGAGAGTCCGGGGCGGTCCCGCCACTGTCACCGGAGACTGGGTCGATGCCGCCTCCGCGGGAGGGAGTGCGTCGGCGGGTCTCCGGGAGCCAGGAACTCCGGCCGGCGCGCCCGTCTACCCGGGGCGCGGACCCCGAGGAGGAACCTCGTGATCCTGCTTCTGTCCACTTCGGACACCGACCTGCTCAGCGCCCGTTCGGCCGAGGGCGCATGGCGCCTCGGCAACCCCGCGCGGCTCGACGTCGCCGGGCTGCCGGGCCTGCTCGACGGTGTGCGCATCGTGGTCGTCCGCATCCTCGGCACCCCGCGGACCTGGCAGGAGGGCCTGGACACGCTGCTGGCGTCGGGCGCGCACGTCGTCGTCCTGGGCGGGGAGCAGACGCCGGACGCCGAGCTGATGAAGCTCTCGACCGTCCCGGCCGGCATCGCCGCCGAAGCCCACGCCTACCTCGCGCAGGGCGGCCCGGCGAACCTCACCCAGCTGCACCGGTTCCTCTCCGACACGCTCCTGCTCACCGGCGACGGCTTCGAGCCGCCCGCGGAACAGCCCACGTGGGGCGTGCTCGAGCGTCCCGCGAAGGCCGAGGGCCCGGTCATCGGGATCCTGTACTACCGGGCGCACCACCTGTCCGGGAACACGAACTTCGTCCACACGCTCGCCGACCAGATCGAAGCCGCGGGCGGGCGCGCGTTGCCGATCTACACCGCTTCGCTGCGTACGCGCGAGCCCGAGATGATGGCCGAGCTGGGCAAGGTCGACGCCCTGCTCGTCACGGTGCTCGCGGCGGGCGGCACGCGGCCGTCCGAGGTGGGGGCCGGGGGTGACGACGAGGCGTGGGACGTCGCCGAGATGGCCGCCCTCGACGTCCCGATCCTGCAGGCGCTCTGCCTGACCAGCGACCGCGAGACGTGGGCCGCCAGTGACGACGGCCTGTCGCCGCTCGACGCCGGGAACCAGATGGCCGTCCCGGAGTTCGACGGGCGGCTGATCACGGTGCCGTTCTCGTTCAAGGAGCTGGACGCCGACGGCCTCCCCCGGTACGTGCCGGACACCGAACGCGCTTCCCGCGTCGCGAAGATCGCGCTCGCGCACGCTCGCCTGCGGCACACCCCGGCAGCCGAGCGGCGCATCGCGCTGATGCTGTCCGCGTACCCGACGAAGCACTCTCGCGTCGGCAACGCGGTCGGGCTGGACACACCCGCGTCGGCGATCGAGCTGCTGCGGCGGATGCGCGCGCTGGGCTACGACCTGGGTGCGGACGCGTTCCCGGGCGTCGACCCGACCGGCACATACCAGCCCGACGGCACTGTGCAGCCTGATGGAGATGTGCTCATCCACGCGCTGATCGCCGCGGGCGGTCAGGACCCGGAGTGGCTGACGGAGGAGCAGCTGGCCGGGAACCCGATCCGGGTCCCCGCGTCCCGCTACCGCGAGTGGTTCGCCGCGCTGCCCGCGGAACTGCGCGACGCCATGGAGGAGCACTGGGGCCCGGCCCCCGGTGAGCTGTACGTCGACAACGGGGACATCGTGCTGGCGTCGCTGCAGAGCGGCAACGTCATCATCATGATCCAGCCGCCGCGCGGGTTCGGCGAGAACCCCGTCGCGATCTACCACAACCCGGACCTGCCGCCGAGCCACCACTACCTGGCCGCGTACCGCTGGCTGGAGGAGGAGTTCGGCGCACACGCCGTGGTCCACCTGGGCAAGCACGGGTCGCTGGAGTGGCTGCCGGGCAAGACGGCCGGGCTCTCGGCGTCGTGCGCGCCGGACGCCGTGCTCGGGAACCTGCCGCTGGTGTACCCGTTCCTCATCAACGACCCGGGCGAGGGCGCGCAGGCGAAGCGGCGGGCGCACGCGACGATCGTCGACCACCTGATCCCGCCGATGGCGCGCGCGGAGTCCTACGGTGACATGGCGCGGCTGGAGCAGCTGCTCGACGAGCACGCGAACATCGCGGCGATGGACCCGGCGAAGCTGCCCGCGATCCGCGCCCAGATCTGGACGCTCATCCAGGCCGCGAAGCTGGACCACGACCTCGGCATCGACGAACGGCCGCACGACGCGGAGTTCGACGACTTCCTGCTGCACATCGACGGCTGGCTGTGCGAGGTCAAGGACGCCCAGATCCGCGACGGGCTGCACGTCCTGGGCGCGGCGCCGACCGGCGAGGCCCGCGTCAACCTGGTGCTGGCGATGCTGCGGGCGTCCCAGATGTGGGGTGGCAAGCAGGGTGCGGTGCCGGGACTGCGGTCGGCACTGGGGCTCAAGGAAGACGCGCCGATGTCCGAAGTGGACGCGGTCGAGAAGACGGCGCGCGAGCTGGTGCAGACGATGGAGATGCGCGCCTGGGACGCCACGGCGGTGGCTTCGGTGGCGCCGGACCCGCAGGTCGCGCGGGTTCTTTCGTTCGCGGCGGAGGAGATCGTGCCCCGGCTGGCGGGGACTACCGGCGAGCTCGACGCCGTGGTGCACGCCCTCGACGGCGGCTACATCCCCGCCGGCCCGAGCGGGTCGCCGTTGCGCGGGCTGGTCAACGTGCTGCCGACCGGGCGGAACTTCTACACGGTCGACCCGAAGGCGATCCCGAGCCGGCTGGCCTGGGAGACCGGGCAGGCGCTGGCGGACTCGTTGCTCCGCCGCTACCGGGAGGACAACGGGGACTGGCCGCGGTCGGTCGGGCTGTCGGTGTGGGGGACGTCGGCGATGCGGACGTCCGGCGACGACGCCGCGGAAGTCCTGGCGCTGCTGGGCGTCCAGCCGGTATGGGACGAGGCTTCCCGCCGGGTGACGGGCATCGAGGCGATCCCGCCGGCCGAACTGGGCCGGCCGCGCATCGACGTCACGATCCGGATCAGCGGCTTCTTCCGCGACGCGTTCCCGCACGTGATCACGATGCTCGACGACGCGGTGCGGCTGGTGGCCGGCTTGGACGAACCGGATTCGGAGAACTACGTCCGCGCGCACGTGGCTGCCGACCTGGCGGCTCACGGGGACACCCGCCGGGCGACGACGCGGATCTTCGGCTCGAAGCCGGGCGCGTACGGCGCGGGCCTCCTGCCGCTGATGGACAGCGGGAACTGGCGCGACGACAAGGACCTGGCGGAGGTGTACGCGGTCTGGGGCGGGTTCGCGTACGGCCGCGACCTGGACGGGCGCCCGGCGCGCGAGGACATGGAGAACTCGTACAAGCGCATCGTGGTGGCGGCGAAGAACACGGACACGCGCGAGCACGACATCGCGGACTCGGACGACTACTTCCAGTACCACGGCGGGATGATCGCGACGGTCCGGGCCCTGACGGGCACGGCCCCGGCGTCCTATGTGGGCGACAGCACTTCACCGGACTCCGTCCGCACGCGGACGCTGGGCGAGGAGACGGCCCGGGTGTTCCGCGCGCGGGTGGTGAACCCGCGCTGGCTGGCGGCGATGCGGCGGCACGGCTACAAGGGCGCGTTCGAGCTGGCGGCGACGGTGGACTACCTGTTCGGCTTCGACGCGACGGCCGGGGTCGTCGGCGACTGGATGTACGAGAAGCTGACCGAGTCGTACGTGCTGGACGAGGTGAACCAGGAGTTCCTGCGGCAGGCCAATCCGTGGGCTTTGCGGGGGATCGTGGAACGGCTGAACGAGGCCGCGGACCGCGGGCTGTGGGAGGAGCCGGACCCGGAGCTGCTGGCTCGCATGCGCGAGGTGTACCTGTCGTTGGAAGGCGACCTCGAATCCGAGTGACTGCAAGCGAACTGCAGGCCGCGACGGCTACGCTTCCCTTCCCCACCCAGGAAGGACGAAGACTTGAAAAAGGTACTCGGCGTAGCCGCCGCGGCACTGATCGCCGTGCTCTCGTTCGCGTCGCCGGCCTCGGCCGCCGACCACACGAAGCACATGCACACCGGGGACGCCTTCGGCGACGTGACCGGCTGGAGCGGCGAAGGCGTCTTCACCGAGGAAGGCGACCGCGTTCACATCTGTGACACCGACGCCGACGGCCGCGGCGTCATCATCTACGTCTACAAGGGAACGCCGGAAGACGGCTACGTCCTCTACAGCATGCACGTCGGCGGCAACGGCAACTGCGTCACCAAGAGCGCGGCCGACGGCGGTGTCTACAACCTGCCCGAGAGCCGCGTCGGCTTCAAGTTCTGCCGGTACTGGAAAGAAGACGACCGGTACCACGCCGGCGAGTGCAAGGACTACGACTTCCTGAACGACAACAGCTGACCGGAAACGCCCGGGAAACGCGGGCCGGAGTTGGGTGGCGGGCATGATCACCGCCGCACCCCCGAAGACCCGCTCCTGGGCGCTTCCGCTCGTCTGCCTCGGCGCCGCCGTGCTCTACGCCTGGAAGATCGGCGACGGCCAGCTCGGCAACACCTACTACTCGGCCGCCGTCAAGTCGATGACCGGCGGCTTCACGAACTTCCTCTTCGGTTCCTTCGACCCCTACGGCGTCGTCACGGTCGACAAACCGCCGATGGCCCTGTGGCCGCAGGCGATCTCCGTCCTGATCTTCGGCTACCACGGCTGGGCGCTGCTGCTACCGCAGGTCCTCGAAGGCGTCGCGGCGGTCTTCCTGCTGCACCGCACCGTCCGGCGGTGGGCCGGGGAGAACGTCGCCCTCCTCGCCGCGACGATCCTGGCGCTGACGCCGGTCACCGTGATCATCGACCGCGACAACAACCCCGACACGCTGCTCGTCCTGTTCCTCGTCGCCGCCGCGTACGCGCTCACCCGCGCGCTCGAAGACGGCCGGAAATGGCTGTGGTGGTGCGCTTTCTTCGTCGGCTGCGGCTTCCTGACCAAGATGCTGCAGGCGTGGATCGTCGTGCCCGCCCTCGTCCTCGCCTACCTCGCCGGGACGACCGGGCCGCTCAAGCGCCGTCTGCTGGACGTCCTCGGCGCCGGCGGGGTTCTGGTCGTCTCGTCGTTCTGGTGGATCGCGCTCCACGACTGGTGGCCCGGCGCCAAGCCGTACATGGGCGGCAGTGAAGACGGCTCGGCGTGGGACCTCGTCTTCGGCTACAACGGCTTCGGCCGTCTCTCCGGCAACGGCGAGGGCGGCGGCGTGATGATCATGCGCAACGGGCAGCAGACCATGTCGTCGTTCGGCGGCGACCCCGGGCCGGGCCGGATGTTCAACGATCTCGTCGGTGGCCAGATCTCGTGGCTGCTGCCGCCGGCGCTCGTCGTCCTGGTCGTCCTCGGCCGCCGGTGGCGTGACGCCGGCTGGCTGCTCTGGGGCGGCTGGCTGCTGGTGACGACCGTCGTCTTCAGCTTCGCCGACGGCATCTGGCACCCGTACTACACGACGGCGATGGCCCCCGCCCTCGCCGCGGTCTCCGCCGCCGGACTGGCGCTGCTGTGGCGCCGGCACCGGCGGACGCTGCTCCCCCTGGTCGTCGCGCTGACCGCGGCCTGGGCGTTCGTCCTGACTTCGCGCGACCCGTCGTTCTACGGCTGGACGCGCTGGGCGGTGGCCGGCACGGGCGTCGCCGCGGTCGCGTGGCTGGTCGTCGCGCCGCATCGACGCGCGCTCGTCGCCGCGCTGGTGCCGCTGCTGCTCACGCCCGCCGTGTGGTCGTACGCCGCCGCGCAGAGCACGTCGGCCGGGACGCTGCCCGCCGCCGGCCCCGCCACCGGCCCGGGCGCGGCGCCCTCGCCGATGCCGGCGCCGTCGGGCGGCGGACGGGGACCGCAGCCCCGGCTGATGCTCGCCGGCGGCGGGGACGGCACCGCCACACTGTCAAGCGAACAACGGCGCATCCTCGACTACGCCCGCCGCGACGGCACCGAGATCACCCTCGCGGTGAACGCCGAGGCGAGCGCGGTCGCGCCGTTCCTCATCGACTCGGACGCGACCGTGATCGGCATGGGCGGCTTCGGCGGCCGCGACAACGCGCCGTCGACCACGCAGCTGGACGGCTGGCTCGCCGAAGGCAAGCTGCGGTACGTGCTGAGCGGCGCGGGCGCCGTGCCGGGCATGCCGCAGCGCAGCGCCGTCCAGGGCGAACGCCAACGCTGGATCGAGCAGCACTGCACGACCGTCGACCCCGCCGCGTACGGCGGCCGGCCTGCATCCACCCCGGGCGACGGCCCGGTGCGGATCGGTGGCGCCGACACGCTCTACCGGTGCCGCTAACGGCGAGGAAACACGACCGCGGCGATCATCGGGGCATGCGGGTGCTGGTGGTGGAGGACGAGCCGATGCTCGCGGACGCGATCGCGGAGTGGCTGCGCGACGAGTCGCACGCCGTCGACATCGCCCACGACGGCGGCGCGGCGCTCGAGCGGATCGCCGTGCACGACTACGACGTCGTCGTGCTCGACCGGGACCTGCCGGTCGTGCACGGCGACGACGTCTGCCGCCGGGTGGTCGCGTCCGAGGCGGCGACGCGGGTGCTGATGCTCACCGCGGCGGTCGAGGTCACCGACCGCGTCGCCGGGTTGTCCCTCGGCGCCGACGACTACCTGACGAAGCCGTTCGCCTTCCCCGAACTGGCCGCGCGCATCCAGTCGCTGGGGCGGCGCTGCCGCCCGGCCGCGCCGCCGGTCCTGCGCCGCTCCGGCGTCACGCTCGATCCGGCGCGGCACGAGGTGTTCCGCGACGGGCGGTACCTCCCCCTGTCCAAAAAGGAGTTCGCCGTGCTCGCCGAGCTGCTGCGCGCGGAAGGCGCCGCCGTGTCCGCGGAACACCTGCTGGAGAAGGCGTGGGACGAGCACGCGGACCCGTTCACCGGCGCGGTCCGGCTCACGATCCTCAAGCTGCGCCGCAAGCTCGGTGACCCACCGCTGGTGGAGACGGTCACCGGGGTCGGCTACCGGCTCCGATGAGTCTCCGGCTGCGGCTGACGGTGCTCTACGGCGGCCTGTTCCTGCTGGCGGGCGGGGCACTGCTGGGCGTCACGTACCTGCTGTTCACGCAGCAGGTCGGGCGGCGGGTCACGTTCATCACGGGCACCGTGCCGCCCGGCCTGCCGCCGCTGCCGTCGCCGGAGTCCCTCGACGAGCAGGCGCGGCAGGTGCGCGCGGCGGCGGCGACGTCGCTGCTGACCCAGGGGGCGATCGCGCTCGGCGCGGTGGCGGTGCTGGCGGCGGGGCTGGGCTGGCTGGTGGCGGGCCGCGCGCTGGCGCCGTTGCGGAAGGTGACGGACACGGCCCGGCACATCGCCGCGGCGGCCGACCCGGGCGGCCACGAGCGCATCGGATTGAGCGGCCCGGACGACGAGGTGAAAGACCTCGCCGACGCGTTCGACGTGATGGTCGAGCGCCTCGACCGCTCGTTCGACGCCCAGCGCCGCTTCGTCGCGAACGCGTCGCACGAGCTGCGCACGCCGCTGACGTTGAACCGTTCGCTGGTCGAGGTGGCGATGCACCGCCGCACGGCGTCGGACGACGTCCGGCAGCTCGGCAGCAAGCTGCTGCAGATCAATTCCCGGCACGAGAAGCTGATCAGCGGGTTGCTGCTGCTGGCCCGGTCCGAGAGCGCGCTGACCGAGCGCTGCCCGGTGGACCTGGCGGCGGTGGTGGCGCACGTGGTGCCACCGGGGGTGACCGAGGACCTCGGCGAGGCGACGGCACTGGGCGACGCGCTGATGCTGGAGCGGCTGGCGCACAACCTGGTGGAGAACGCCCTCCGCCACAACGTGGAGGGCGGCTGGGTGCGGGTGGCGACCCGGTCGTTGCCGGGCCGGGTGGAGCTGGAGGTGGCCAACAGCGGCCCGGTGATCCCGCCGGCGGAGGTCCCGGCCCTGTTCGACCCGTTCCACCGGCGAGCCCGGGTGGCGGCGGAGGGAGCGGGGCTGGGGTTGTCGATCGTCCGCTCGGTGGCCCACGCACACGGCGGGGAGGTGGCGGCGACGGCCCGGCCGGAAGGCGGTTTGGTGGTGGTCGTGTCGCTGCCGGGGGCTTGAGGGCTCGCAGGGTCGCATCGCTGGGGGCCGGCGTCTCGCCGCTTGCCGGGCCGCGTGCGCCGCTCGCCTCGCGCGCCGCCTACCTGCGTCCCTCGACCGCCCGCGCCCCGCTGCCTGCCTGCACCTCTTGGTTGCCCCCCGCCGCCCACCTGCGTCCCTTGACCGCCCGCCGCCCACCTGCACCTCTCGATCGCCCACGCCCACGCCCACGCCCACGCCCGCGCCCGCCTCGCCCACCTGCGTCCCTTGTTCGCCCGCACCCGCGCCCACCTCGCCCACCTGCGTCCCTCGATTGCCCGCGCTGCTTATCGCTTGCCCACCCGTCACGGCGGCCGGCCGCCCGTCGCAAACCAGTTCCGCTCGCCCGCATTGTCACCGGCTCACCCCTCGCCCCGCCCGCTCGTGCCGACCATCCGCGCCATTCGCTCGCGGTGCGCCGGCTCGGCCGCCTCGCTGCCGTGGGATGGGCGTGAGCCGAACCTCGTCTCGGCGCGCGCGCGAATCCGGCCGCCGCCGCACTCTCCCGCTTCCTCTGCCGCGTCGACCCGTCCCGGCCTCACCCGCGCGGCTCGATTCCTGGACCAATATCGGATATTCCGGCGCTTTTCGCCCGGCGATTCCCCCTACCCGACCTTCGCGTCTTGACTTAATCAATGGTCTAGTCCAATAGTTTGTCCACTCGAACCCCACCGGGAGGACAGATCATGCGCAGGAGCAGACTGGCCGCCATCGGGCTCGCCGCCGCCACTTTCGCCGCCACCGCCGTCAGCCTCGTGCTCGGGGCGCCCTCGGCCACCGCGGCGTTGAGCAACAACTGGTACGCCGCGGCGCCCTACCTGATGCCCCAGAGCAACAACCCACCGGACCCGATCACCGTGATGAACGCGACCGGCCTCAAGGCCTTCCAGCTCGCGTTCATCCTCGCGCCCAACGGCGGCGGCTGCAGCCCGACCTGGGACGGCACCTCGGCCGTCTCGTCCGACACCGCCGTCGCGAACGTGATCTCGCGGATCCGCGGTGCGGGCGGCGACGTCTCGGTGTCCGTCGGCGGCTACGGCGGCACGAAGCTCGGCCAGACCTGCGGCACCGTGGCCGCGACCGCCGCCGCGTACCAGCAGGTCATCACCAAGTACTCGCTCAAGGCGATCGACTTCGACCTCGAAGAGCCCGAGTACGAAAACACCGCGGCCATCGCGAACGAGCTCGGCGCGGCGAAGACGTTGCAGGCCAACAACCCCGGCCTGTTCGTGTCGGTGACCATGCCGGGCACCGCGGCCGGCACCGGCTGGTTCGGCACGCAGCTGCTCGACCAGGCGAAGTCGATCGGCTTCACGCCCAACAACTTCTCGATCATGCCGTTCGACGGCGGCTTCAACGGCGGCTCGTCGCAGGTGTCCGCACTCGAAGCGCTGCACGGCCTGCTGATGTCGCACATGGGCTGGGACAGCGCGACCGCGTACTCGCACGAAGGCTTCTCCGGGATGAACGGCAAGTCGGACGCCTCGGAGATGTTCTACACGTCGGACTTCCAGACGGTCTACGACTACGCGACCAGCCACGGCCTCGGCCGCTTCACGTTCTGGTCGGTCAACCGCGACCGCGCCTGCGTCGGGACGACCGACAACGGCGTCTGCAGCAACGTCCCGCAGAACGACTGGGACTTCACGAAGTTCAGCGTCCGGTTCGCCGGCGCGACCCCGCCGCAGACGACCCCGACCGCGACGACGACCCCGACCACCCCGGGCGGCGGCTCCTGCACCGCGGCGGAGTGGGACCGGACGAAGGTCTACGTCAAGGACGACGTCGTCGCGCACAACAGCCACAAGTTCACCGCGAAGTGGTGGACGCAGGGCGAGGAGCCGGGAACGACCGGCGAATGGGGCGTCTGGACCGACAACGGCGCCTGCTGAGCCGCTTGGCCCGCGCGAGCTCCGGCTCGCGCGGGCTACTTCCAGTCGAGGTGGGTGTTCTCGCGCTGGACCTCCGGGGTCAGCGCGGGCACCTCGACGACGTGCCGCCCGGCTTCCCGCAGCAGCTCGGTGCCCCGGGCGTCGACGAAGACGGGCGGCTCGCGCCACGCGAAGACGACCCGCGGGATCCCCGCGCCGAGGATGAGCTGCGTGCAGCTGCGCGGGTGGGAGCTGCGGTTGCTGCACGGCTCCAGGGAGCTGTACATCGTCGCCCCGGCCAGGCGCGGGTCACCGGCACACTTCGCGAGCGCGGCTTCCTCGGCGTGGTTCAGGGGGTCGCCCTCGCCGGAGTGCCCGGTCGCGACGACTTCGCCGTCGGCGTCGGTGATGACGGCCCCGACCCGGAAGGTGTGGCTCGGCGGGCACTCGGCGGCGAGCGCGATGGCTTCCCGCAGGCGCCGGACGTCCCGCCCATCCGGCTCGGCCGCGGCCCGGTACCGGAGGATCGCCATCCCCTGGAGTTCTTCGGCGCTGACCAGGGTCAGCGGCCGCGGGTAGAGGCCGGGCCCGACGAACCGCGGCGCGTCCGGCTGCCCGACGAAGAACGGCGCGATCGCGAGCCGCAGCTCGTCGGCGAGGCCTTCGGTGAGGAACCGGGTGTGGATCCCGCCGCCGCCCTCGACCAGCAGGTTCTCGATCCCGCGCGCCCCGAGGTCGTCGAGGACGCGGCCGAAGTCGGACGGATCCCCGGCGTCGACGACGGTGGCGACGTGCTTCAGCGCGTCGGCGGCCCCGGGCGGCGCGTAGACGATCTTTTCGGTGTCCCCGACGGTGAAGAACTGCGCGTCCGGGTCGAGCCCGCGCGTGGTCACGGTGACCTTGACGGGCTGTTCGGGCTTTCCCTGCTCCAGCCGCTTTCGCCGCAGCTCGGGAGAGCGCACGAGCAGCCGCGGGTTGTCGGCCCGGACGGTTCCGGCCCCGACGAAGATGGCGTCGGCCTCGGCGCGCAACCGGTCCACGACGGCGAAATCGTCCTCTGTGGACAGTACGAGCCGCTCGGGCGAGGTGTCGTCGAGGAAGCCGTCGAGCGACTGCGCGGCGGACAGCAGGACGTGCGGCCGGGTGATCACCGGCCCAGTATGCCGTAACGCCTCGCGCGGTCCGGGCGTCTCACGACGTATCCCCGTCAAGCCCAACCCCCTTCGGAGTTTCCTGAACATGACCACGCGAGGCTGGTACAAGGAGCGGACGCTCACCACGGTCGACACAGTCGGCCGGGAGGTGTCGGTGACGACCGGGCTCACCCGCGACCCGGAGGGCCGCCTGGTCGCGGCGATCGCGATCAGCGACGGCCCGACCGCGATCTACCGCTACTCGGGCGAGGTCGGAGAAGACACCGAGCTGGTGACGAACGCGGCGGACACGGTCAAGGAGCTCCGCCGGCTCGCGAGCATGGGACCGACGATCTAGCCGTGGCCGTGGAGGGCGCGGTCGCGCCCTCCACGGCGGATGTCCGCCGCATCGACCGGCAGGCGCGCTGGTCCCCGGGGCTCAGGCGGGCAGGACCGCGTACTGGCGGACGTACAGGTCCGTGTACGTCACCGGGCCGCGGGGGCCGGGGACCTTGTCCAGGTTGATGCCGGTTTCCGGGACCGCGAGCAGCTTGAAGCCGTCGAGGAGGCGGGTCGGGGCGTTCCAGAAGACGCCCGTGCCGGTGTAGCCGTCGAAGAAGGCGTCGGCGGCCGCCGCGTCGTCGGTGGCGATGCCCGCCGCCAGGCCCGAGGTCTTCTCGTTCGCGATCTCGACGGCATCGGCGAGCGCGCCGACCTTGGCGACCGTGACGGTCGCCTCGCGGTCGGAGTCCAGCGCCCACTCGTAGCCGATGGCGTGCTCGTGCGGCGCCAGCGAAGGCGTGACGCCCCGCTCGGCCAGCGCCTCGGCGATGGCCGGCCACACGTCGTCGTGGATGCCCTCGTGGATGAGCAGCAGGTTCAGCCGGTTGCAGACGCCCAGCCGGTCGAGGCTCGCGTAGACGAGGTCGCGCACCTTCGTGACGTCCGCCCCGCGGTCGACGTACAGGACGCCGCCGCCGTCGGCGTGGGCCAGCGTGCGCACGCCGTGGACGGCCGCCTCGGTGGCCAGCGCCCGGGTGCTGTCGCCGCTGCCGCGCAGGATCACGAGCGGAACCAGGTTCGGCAGCCGCACCAGCGCGGACGCCGCCTCACGCTCCACCCGCGGCACGAGCTGGACGCAGTCGGCGTCGATGCCGGCCTCGGTCAGCGCCGGGGCGATGACGACCTCGCGCAGCCGCTGAGCCGAGCCGAGCGCGGCCGAGCCGGTGCGCAGCACGCCGGCGTTGCGCGACTTGACCAGCTGCGACGCCACGTCGACGGTCACGTTCGGCCGCGCCTCGTAGTTCGCGCCGATCACGCCGACCGGGCGGCGCCGCTCGACCAGCTTCAGCCCGCCGTCCAGGGTGGACACGTCGACCGACCGCTCCTGGTGCGGGGCCCCGGCGAGCAGCCGCAGCTGCTCGGCCATGCCGGTCAGCCGCTCCGGGGTGATGGTGAGCCGGTCGAGCAGACCGGCGCTCATCCCGCCGGCCTTCGCTCGCTCGACGTCGGCCTGGTTCGCCTCCAGGATCTCCTCGCGGTGCGCGAGCAGCCGCTCGGCCATCCCGGTCAGCGCGGCGTCGACGGCCTCGGCGGAAGCAGCGGCGAGCGACGGCGCGGCCAGCTTCGCCGCCCGTGCGCACTCCTCCACGGCCTTGGCGACCTCGTCCATCGTTCGTCTCCCTCCGCGCGAACCAGCGAGAGACCAGTTTGCCGCATGGGCGCGACTAGGCGGCCACGGGCTCCAGCAGCCACAGCCCGCCGGCGATGAGACAGCTGACCGTCGCCACGGCGAAGACCAGCACCCACAGCACCGGCGGCACCGCGGTGAGCCGGCCCAGCTGGTCGGCGTCGGAGTCGCGGGCCCGGCCCTGCCGCCGCTTGACCTGCAGCTCGAGCACCGGTCGCACACCGCCGAACAGCAGGAACCACGTCACGAGGTAGCTGAACGGAGCCTGCACCTCGACCGGCGCGACGAACGCGACCAGCGCCAGCACGACGGCGCTGACGACGACGGAGAACACCCCGTAGGCGTTGCGGATCATCACCAGCACACCGAGCAGCAGCAGCGCGATCAGGACGAGGACCGGGCCGACCAGGTCGGCGCCCAGCAGGCTGGCGAACAGCAGCCCGAGCACCGACGGCGCCAGGTACCCGGACATCGCCGTGAAGGCCATCCCCGGCCCCTCGGGCTTGCCGCGCGAGACGGTGACGCCCGAAGTGTCCGAGTGCAGCTTGATGCCCTGCAGACGCCGCCCGACCAGCACCGCGGCCAGCGCGTGCCCGGCCTCGTGCACGATGGTGATGCCGTTGCGCGCGAGCCGCCAAGGCGACCCGCCGACGAGCACGACCAGCAGCGCCAGCCCACCGGCGACCAGCGTGATCACGGCCGGCGTCTGGGCCTGGTCGAGCAGCGACGGAGTGGTGGCGGCCGCGCGGAGGGCCGTGCCGGCCGGACCGCCGAGCGCGAGTTGAACGGGCGAGTTCACCCGGACACCTCACCACAGGCGAGATCTGGCTACTGTGAGTCCCCACCGCTGGGGGTTCCGGCGGTTCCGGTATCGGGTCGATGCGGTCTCCTTCCTGGTGGCGTGGTCGACGGGGCGCCCCTGCGACCGTCGGCGGCGATCAGGTGCCGGGGATCCGAGGGGCCCGCGAACGGGCCGGCGGCGCTCGCTTCCGGCCGACGAGCGGCGACCTCGGCGGGTGCCGACAGCCGCTGGGACAGGGCACATGCAGGCCGGACCCGCGCCTCGGCCACCCGCTGGTCAGTTCACCGGGACTCCCTCATCCGCGCCTCGCCTTCCACGCGGAACAGGAACGACACCCAGCTCCGGAACGGTGCCCACGCGTCGGCGATCTCCGTCAGCTCCTCGGCTCCCGCGTCCGGGAGGTGGTACGCGTCGCGCATGATCTCGTGCAGGCGGGTCTCCGCCCGGGGGAACACATCGGGGTGGCCGGCGCCGCGGATCAGGATCAGCTCCGCGCTGAAGCGGCCCACTCCCGGCAGGAGCTGAAGCTGTTTCAGCGCCTCCTCCGCCGGCATCGCCCGCAACATCGCCGCGTCGAGCAGGCCATCGGCCGCCGCCTCGGCGATTCCTCGCAGGCGCTGCATCTTCGGCCCCGACAAGCCCGGCAGGTACTCCAGCTCCGCCAGCACCGCGGGCGCCGGGAACGACGTCAGCACGCTGCCGCCGACGTCGACCTCCGTGCCGTGGCGCTCGGCCAGGCGACGGCGCAGCCGGACCGCCTGCGTCATCCAGATCCGGTGGCTCAGCACCGCCCAGCACGCCGCCTCGTACGGCGACGCGAACAGGACCGGCCTCAACCCCGGATGCATCCCCTGCACCAGGGACACCACCGGATCGCGGGCGCCGACCTCCCCGAACCCGGTGCCGTCGACGTCCAGCGAGCACATCCGCCGCACCTGCGTCGCCACCGCGTCCGCCCGCGACGGCGGCCCGTGGACCTCGACCGCCACCTCGCCGGGCGATCTCTGCCGCAGCACCGCTCCCACCGGTGTCCACTCGCCGTCGAGCGGGAACGCCACCCGCAGCGCGCCGGACTCCGCTTCCGGCCGGCCCGCGGGGCCGAAGCCGGTCAGGAACCGGGCCGCCGCGGCCAGGTCGAACTCTCCTCGCACCGTGATTTCACTGCCCAGCATGGCAATCGTCATCTGTCCTCCTCGGATCGGAACCTCGCCTGCGACGCTAGGCAGGACCACCGACAATTCCGGGTCTCGAACGCCTGATCCCGCGGATTCTTCACTCGTTCGAGTGGCCGGGATTTGACATACTGCCGGTATCCGAGAGGAGCGCAATGCCGACCAAGACCGCCACCGAACGCCTCGAAGGCCTGCTCGACAAGCCCGCGAAGACCGAGGACGGCTACCTCGACCTGCTGGGCGCCGCGAGCCAGGCCGGCCCGCCGACCGGCGTCGCGCAACGCCTGATGCGCACGACCCTCCTCCCCCGGGTCTACGAGCGGTACTGGCGCCCCGCCCTCGGCCGCGCGTTCAAGGGCCCGTTCGGACCGAGCATGGCGGGCGAAATCGAGCTCGCGACGAAGCTCCTCGACCTGAAGCCCGGGGACACCGCGCTCGACGTCGCGTGCGGCACCGGCCGGTTCACGCGCGCGTTCGGCGCGGCCGTCGGCCCGGACGGGCTCGCCATCGGCCTCGACGGCGCGCGCACGATGCTCGCCGAAGCCGTCGCCGAGGACGGCCCGGCCTCCGTCGCCTACCTGCGCGCCGACGCGGTGCACCTCCCGCTGAAGGGGTCCACTGTGGACGGCGTCTGCTGCTTCGCCGCCCTTCACATGTTCGCCGAGCCCGAAACCGCGTTGGACTCCTTCGCGCGGGTGCTGAAGCCCGGCGGCCGGGTCGTGCTGCTCACGAGCGCCCGGCGTAGCTGGCAACCCGCGCGGGTCGCGGAGTCCGTCGGCGGGATCCTGAGCGGGCAGCGGATGTTCGACCGGGGCGAGATCGCGGCGAGCCTGCGCGCCCGCGGCTTCGCCGGGATCACCGAGCGGTACGCCGGCGTCACGCAGATCGTGGCGGGCCGGCTGAGCTGAGCGCCGCGGGTTGTCGGAGCCTGCGGTTAGCATCGCCCCATGACCCACCACGATCCCGTCCCGCCCGACGACAGCTACCTGCGTTCCCTGGTCGAGGCCACCGCCGACGCCGTCGCGGCCGCCGAACCGCTGTCCTCGCCGCACACCGGCGCGGACGAGGCGACGCGGGCCGAGGTGACCGCCGCGGTCGAGCGCAGTTCACCCGATCTGGTGGCATTGAGCCAAGATCTGCACGCCCACCCCGAAGAAGGGTTCGCCGAGCACCGCTCGGTGCGCGCTCTGGCGGAGCTTCTGAAGCGCCACGGTCACGAAGCGACCGTCGGCGTCGGCGGCCTCGACACCGCGCTGCGCGTCAGCACTCCGCGGCAAGAGGGTCCGCACATCGCCGTCCTCGCCGAGTACGACGCCCTGCCGGGCCTCGGCCACGCGTGCGGTCACAACGTCATCTGCACCACCGCCGCGGGTGGCTTCCTCGGTGCCGCGACCGTCGCCGAGCGGCTCGGCGGCCGGGTCAGCCTGATCGGCACCCCGGCCGAGGAAGGCGGTGGCGGCAAGGAGATCCTCGCTCGCGCCGGCGTGTTCGACGACGTCGACGCGGTGATCATGCTGCACCCGTTCAGCCACGACATCGCGCTCCACCCGTTCCTCGGCCGCCGTCAGCTGGAGATGGTCTTCCACGGCGTCGGCGCGCACGCTTCGGCGCAGCCGTTCATGGGCCGCAACGCGCTCGACGCCGCCGTGGCGGCCTATCAGGGCGTCTCGGCGCTGCGCCAGCAACTCCCGCAGAGCGACCGCGTCCACGGCGTCTTCACCGACGGCGGCGCCCGCCCGAACGTCATCCCGGCCCGCGCCGCGCTGCTGTTCTACCTCCGCTCCCAGAATCCCGAGACACTGCGCGACCTCGCCGCGCGCATGACGTCGATCGCGGAGGGCGCGGCGGCGATGACCGGCTGCGGCGTCGAGCTGACCTGGGACGCCCAGGCCGCCTACCTGCCGATCCGGTTCAACACGGCGCTCGCCGGGCGGTGGACGGCCAACCAGCTGGGCACCGGCCGCAAGCCGCTGCCGCCGGGCGTCGTCCCGGAGTCGCTCACCGGCTCCACGGACCTGGGCAACCTGTCGTACCGGATGCCCGCGCTGCACCCGATGCTGGCCGTCTCGGGTCCGACGGTCGCGTTGCACACCAAGGAGTTCGCGGCCGCGGCCGGTTCGGAGACGGGTGACGCGGGAGTCCGGGACGGCGCGCTGGGCCTGGCCCTGACCGCGGCGGACTACCTGGGCGACGCCGAGCTGCGGCAGGCGGTCCACGACGAGTTCGAAGCCGCGGGAGGCGCACTGGACGTGCCGTCGTTCTTCGCCTGACGCCTGAGGATCGCCTGAGTTTTCTCAGCTGATTCTTCTCAGCAAAGCCTGAGGTATTTCCACAGGTTGCTCACAAGCACGGGCGCGAATCTGGATCCATGACCGAGAACGAGAGTCGGCCCGGCCCCGCCTCACCCGGTGGGCACCAGCCGCACCAGAGCACCCAGCAGTACGGGCCGTACGCGCACCAGCAGTACGGCTACCAGCAGCAGGCCGCGCCGAATCCGCTCTTCACCCAGCAGCCGCAGCAGGCGCCCACGGCGGTGAAGACCAAACCGCGCAAGGGCGGCCGCGTCGCGATGATCGTCAGCGCGACCGCGCTCGGCGCCGCTCTGGTCGGCGGCGTCGGCGGCGCCGCGATCGTCGGGCTCACCACGAACTCGGCGGGCAGCGCGACGACGTCGGTGAGCACGCCGGCGGCCACGGGGCAGACGGTCTCGAACTCGACCACCGGCGACGTCAGCGGCGTCGCGGCGAAAGTGACGCCGAGCGTGGTCCAGATCAACGTCACCACCGCCCAGGGCGAGGCCATCGGCTCCGGCGTCATCCTCACCTCGGACGGCCGGATCCTGACCAACGCGCACGTCGTCGACGGCGCCCAGAACGTCGTGATCACCACCTCCGACGGCAAGAAGTACCAGGCCAACGTGGTCGGTGCGGACACCAAGGCGGACATCGCGGTGGTCCAGGCCCAGAACGCCGGCGGCTTGACGGCGGCGACGCTGGGCGACTCGAGCAAGCTGGTCGTCGGCCAGGAGGTCGTCGCGATCGGCTCGCCGGGCGGGCTGCAGAACACCGTCACCACCGGCATCGTCAGCGCGCTCAACCGGAACCTGTCGGACATCGGCCAGGGCCAGGAGCGGCAGCAGTCGCCGTTCAACCGGACCTCGAACCAGACCCAGGACTCGCCCAGCTACACCGCGATCCAGACGGACGCCTCGATCAACCAGGGCAACTCCGGCGGCGCGCTGGTCGACGCCCAGGGCAACGTCATCGGCATCAACTCGGCCCTCTACAGCCCGACGGCCTCGGCCAACGGCTCGGCCGGCAGCGTCGGGATCGGCTTCGCCATCCCGATCAACGACGCCAAGAAGATCGTCGACCAGATCGTGAACAACTAGGACGCGGACGGGCCGCGGTCGGGGCGGTCCGTCCACCACCCGCTTCGGGGCGCGGGGGCGGCGAAGGCCGTTTCGAGAGTCAATCGGGGGCTCTCGAAACGGCCTTCGCACTGCCTACAGGTCGTACGTGAGCGTGAAGGTGTGGTTCTGCTCGGCGTCCCTCTCGATCTTCGCCGTGCCGGAGATCCCGGTCAGCTCGCCCGAGCCCGAACCGGTGAGGATCTTCAGCGTCAGGCCGGACTCGTCGGCCGAGTGGTGCAGGACGAAGGCGCCCTTGCGGCCGTCGACCGAGACGGCGAGACGCTCGAAGGCGACGTACGCGCGTGAAGTCGCGTTGGACGCCGTCAGCATCTCGACGGTGCTGGTCCCTTCGACCGCTCCGGTGAACGTCTTGGCGATCGCCACCCGGGCGAACTCCGTGCCCGCGGCCTCGTCGGTCGCCTGCGGCTCCCACTTGTCGAGGACGAACGACGCGGTGGCAGTGCTGGTCATGGCTGGTTTCCCCTGTCTCGAAGGTGAGCCGAGCTTCGCAGCCATACCTGACAGTTCGCGTCAGGTATTCCTCACCGCTTGCGGTTGCCGAACAGCCCGCGCGTGATCTCCCGGCCCAGCGCACTGGCCGCGGACCGCATGAACGACTTCACCGCCGGGTTCTTCATCGCCGACTCGATGAACCCCGGTTCGTCCTTCTCCTTCTCGGAAGCCGCGGGAGCCGGCGGAGCCTCGGCAGGCGGAGCTTCCGGTGCGGGAGCCGAGGGGATCTTCGCGGCCAGCTTCTCGTACGCGGACTCCCGGTCGATCGTCTCGGCGTACTTCGCGTGCAGGTCCGACGAAGCGACCGCGGCGGCCACGGCTTCGGCACCGATCGAGCCCATCTTCGACCGCGGTGCGCGCAGCCGCGTCCACGCCACCGGCGTCGGCGCGCCCCGCTCCGACAGCACCGTGACGATCGCCTCGCCGATGCCCAGCGACGTCAACGCCGTGTCGAGCTCGTAGAACTTCGTCTTCGGGTAGGTCTTGACCGTCTTGGCCAGCGCCGCCTGGTCGTCCGGCGTGAACGCCCGCAGCGCGTGCTGGATCCGCGCGCCCAGCTGCGAGAGCACGTTGTTGGGGATGTCCGTGGGCAGCTGCGTGCAGAAGAACACGCCGACACCCTTGGACCGGATCAGCTTCACGGTCTGCTCGATGCGCTCGAGGAACGCCTTCGACGCGTCGTTGAACAGCAGGTGCGCTTCGTCGAAGAAGAAGACGAGCTTCGGCTTGTCGAGGTCGCCCTCCTCGGGCAGTTCCTCGAACAGCTCGGCCAGCAGCCACATCAGGAACGTCGAGAACAACGCCGGTTTCGACTGGAGGTTGTCCAGCTCCAGCAGCGTGACGACGCCCTTGCCCTCGTTCTGCCGCATCAGGTCGTGGACGTCCAGCTCGGGCTCGCCGAAGAAGTCCTCGCCGCCCTGGGCCTCCAGGTTGGACAGCGCGCGCAGGATCACCCCGGCCGTCGCCGCCGACACCCCGCCGATGCCCTTGAGGTCCGCCTTGCCCTCGTCACTGGTCAGGTGCGTGATCACCGACCGGAGGTCCTTCGTGTCCAGCAACGCGAGACCGCGCTGGTCGGCCCAGTGGAAGATCAGGCCGAGCGTCGACTCCTGCGTCTCGTTCAGGCCCAGCACCTTCGACAGCAGCACCGGCCCGAAGCTCGTGATCGTCGCCCGGATCGGCGAGCCCTTCCCGCCGGTGCCCAAGGACAGGAACTGCACGGGGTAGGCCGTGCCCGCCCAGTCGTCGCCCAGCTCCTGAGAGCGCTTGCCGACCTTGTCGTTCGCCTCGCCGGCCGCGGCCAGGCCGGACAGGTCGCCCTTCACGTCCGCGAGCACCACCGGCACTCCCGCCGCCGAAAGCTGCTCCGCGACCAGCTGCAACGTCTTGGTCTTGCCCGTCCCGGTCGCGCCCGCGACCAGGCCGTGCCGGTTCAGCGTCGCCAGCGGCAGGCGCACCGCGGCCGCGGCGTCCGTCTTGCCGTCGATCACCACCGCGCCCAGCTCCAGCGCGGCACCCTCACTCGCATAACCAGCGGCGATCTCGCTCGCCGGCGACCCCTGCTCGGTCACTCGCAGCTCCCCGATCTTGTGTCCTGCACCACAGCGGCGAGCGTAACGCGCCGTACGCGCAGGTAACGCCCCTCTTATCCCCGTGTCGGGTTAGGGTCACCAGGTGACCGACCGCCTAGTCTGGATCGACTGCGAAATGACGGGGCTCGACCTCGGCAAGGACGCGTTGATCGAAATCGCCGCCCTCGTGACCGACGCGGAGCTGACTGTGCTCGGCGAAGGAATCGACATCGTCATCCACGCCGACGAGGAAAAACTCGACGGCATGCCCGAAGTCGTCCGCGAGATGCACGCCCACTCCGGCCTCACCGAAGAGGTCCGCGCCTCCAGCATCACCCTCGAAGAAGCCGAACGCCGCGTCCTCGAGTACATCCGCGAGCACGTCCCCGAGTCCGGCACCGCGCCGCTGGCCGGCAACTCCATCGCCACGGACCGCGGCTTCATCGCGCGCGACATGCCGGCCCTCGACGCCCACCTCCACTACCGCCTGGTCGACGTCTCCTCCGTCAAGGAGCTCGTCCGGCGCTGGTACCCGCGGATCTACTACGCCAAGCCGGAGAAGGGCCTCGCGCACCGGGCGCTCGCCGACATCAAGGAATCCATCGGCGAACTCGACTACTACCGGCGCGTCGCCTTCGTCCCCCAGCCGGGCCCGACCAGCGACGAAGCCAAGGCGGCGGCCGCTGAAGTGCAGGAACGGCAGCAGAGGTAACCCCCTGCAATCCGCTTGGGGGCACCCGCTACGATTACTGCCATCGAGGTGATCGCACGCGGTTCCCTCGCTGATGGTGGGCGTAGCTCAGCTGGTAGAGCACCTGGTTGTGGTCCAGGAGGTCGCGGGTTCGAAACCCGTCGCTCACCCCAACACCCCAGTTTGGATCTTTCCGAGCTGGGGTTTTTGCCGTCCGCGGCCATGGGTGGCGCCCCTCACGACCGGATGGCTCAGCGTGCGAGCGTCCGATCGGCGGTGCACCGTGTCCTGGTGGCACGTTCAACACCGAAGACCAGGCGGACGAAGAAGCTGCGGTACGAGGACATCACCGTCGTCGACCGATCGCTCCTCAAACGGGCGGTCGGGGCCGCCGCCCTCGGCAACGCCATGGAGTGGTTCGACTTCGGCGTCTACGCCTACATCGCCGACACCATCGCCGAAGTCTTCTTCCCGCCCACCGTCTCGCCCGGGGTCCGGCTGATCGGGACCTTCGGCGCCTTCACCGCCGCGTTCCTCATGCGGCCGCTCGGCGGGCTCGTCTTCGGGCCCCTCGGGGACCGGATCGGGCGGCAGAAGGTCCTCGCCGTCACCATGATCATGATGGCCATCGGGACCCTGTGCATCGGGCTGATCCCGTCCTACTCCTCCATCGGCGTCTGGTCGCCCGTCCTGCTCGTCGTCGCGCGGATGGTGCAGGGCTTCTCCACCGGCGGCGAGTACGGCGGCGCGACGACCTTCATCGCCGAGTACTCACCCGACAAACGCCGTGGCTTCATGGGCTCGTGGCTCGAGTTCGGGACACTGTCCGGGTACGTCCTCGGCGCGTCCGTCGTCACCGGGATGAAGGCCTGGGTCCCCCACGAGACCCTGCTCGACTGGGGCTGGCGCGTCCCGTTCCTGGTCGCCGGCCCGCTCGGCATCATCGGCCTCTACATGCGCCTCAAGCTCGAGGAGACGCCGGCGTTCCAGAAGCACGCCGAGGAGGCCGAGAAGCGCGGCCGCTCCGGCGAGCCGTTCTGGAAGATGTTCACCGACTACTGGCCGGCGCTGCTGATCTGCGTCGGCCTGGTGCTCGTGTTCAACGTCACCGACTACATGCTGCTGTCGTACATGCCGACGTACCTGTCCGAGCAGCTGCACCTCGACGCCACCCACGGCCTGCTGCTGATCATCGTCGTCATGGTCGTGATGATGCTGATCATCCTGGTCGGCGGCCGGATCACCGACAAGGTCGGCCGCAAGCCCGTGATGATGGCCGGCTGCCTCGGCTTCCTCGCGCTCTCCTGGCCGCTGATGCTGCTGGTGCACGACGGCGGCCTGGTGCTCACCTTCCTCGGCCTGATGGGTCTCGGCCTGTTGCTGCTCTGCTTCGAGGTCTCGATGCCCGCGGCGCTGCCGGCGCTGTTCCCGACCGCGATCCGCTACGGCGCGCTGTCCATCGCGTTCAACATCTCCGTGTCGCTCTTCGGCGGCACGACCCCGCTGGTCATGCAGGCGCTGATCTCGTCCACCGGCCACGACTTCTGGCCCGCGTGGTACCTGATGGCCGCCGGTGCGATCGGCGCCGTCGCGGTCTACTTCAGCCGGGAGACGGCGAACAAGCCGCTCTGGGGTTCGGGGCCCGCGGTGGCGACCGAAGAGGAGGCGCGCGAACTGGTGCGCGAGTCGAAGTCCTAAGCCGTCTCGAGCAGGAGTTCGGTCAATTCGGCGGGCATGGTGATCATGCAGTCGTGCCCGGTCGGCAGCTCCCGCACCCGCTCGCCGGCCGGGACAGGCCGCCTCGCGATGCCCGACGGCTCTCCGCCGACGCAGTGGATGTGCGTGCGCGGGATCGCCTTCGCCGCCGGGTTGTCCAGCCGGACCGGCTCGGTCAGGCACCGCACCGGCTGGTCGGACAACATGGACCGCAGCCAGGTGACGTCGTCGGGATCGGTGACCCCGAACAGGCCCATCGGCGGCACCCGCCAACCGTCCACGGCGCTGTCGACCAGCTGCTTCGTGAGGGGGATGACGTCGGCCGCGGTCTCGCCGTCTTCGGGGACCATCGCGTCGAGGAACACCAGGTGCGCGATCCGCTCCGGCACCCGGTGGGCGGCTCCCGAGATGACCATCCCCGCGTAGCTGTGCCCGACGAGCACGACGTCGTGCTCGTCCCCGAGCAGACCGGCGACGTCGTCGACGTGGGTGCCGAGCCCGACTTCCGGGCTCAGCAGGTGGGCCCGGTCGCCGTAGCCGGTCAGGGACGGCGCGAGCACCCGGTGCCCGGCGGACTCCAGGCGCGGGACCACCCGGTCCCAGCAGCGTCCGCTGTGCCAGGCGCCGTGGACCAGCAGGAATGTTGACATGTACGCCTCGGTTCTCTTCGGTTCCTCGGTACCATTCGGTAACCGGAACCATCGTGATCCACTCGGCGCGCACCGGGCAATACGGCACTAATTGGTGCCCCGGTTCTCAGGAGGTAACCATGGAGGACCCGTGCCAGGCCCGGGAAGTCCTCGGGATCGTCGGGGACAAGTGGGCGCTGCTGGTCGTGCGGATGCTCAAGGACGGCCCGCGGCGCTTCACCGAGCTCAAGCGGTCCATCGACGGTATCAGCCAGCGGATGCTCACCGTGACCCTGCGTGACCTGGAGCGCGACGGGATCCTGACGCGCACGGTCTTCGCCGTCATGCCGCCGCACGTCAGCTACGAACTGACCCCGATGGGCCGGACCCTGCGCGAAGCCACCGCGCCGCTGCTCGAGTGGAGCATCACGCACCTGCCGCTCATCGCGGCCGCCCGCGCGGAGTACGACGGCCGCTAGTTCGCGGCGGTCCGCCACTCGTCCCAGGACATCTGCCAGACGCTCCAGCCGTCGGTGGCCTCGAGCTTCGGGCCGCCGCTGTTCTGGACGGTGACGATGTCACCCTTCTTGGACGTGTCCATCAGCCACTTCGCGTTCGCGGTGGACAGGTTGAGGCAGCCGTGGCTGACGTTGCTGTGCCCCTGCTGCCGCACCGACCACGGCGCGGAGTGGTAGAAGATGCCGCTGTAGGACAGGCGCACCGCGTACTGGATGAAGGTGCGGTACCCGCCGGGGCTGTCGGCCGGGACACCGTAGGTGCTGGAGTCCATGGTGTAGCCGTTGTGCTCGCTCATGACGGTGTAGTTCCCAGCCGGGGTGTTGTGGCCGGGCTTGCCCATGGAGGTCGGCATGGTCTTGACCTCCTTGTCGTTGATCGTGACCGTCATCTGGTGGGTCTGGCCGTCGGCGACCGCGACGAGCTTGTCGCCGATCGCGCCGGTGATCGCCTTGTCCTCGCGGCCGTAGCTGCCGTTGCCGAGCGCCTTGCCGTAGACGGCGGCGTCGACCTTGATCTTGGTGCCGCTCTTCCAGTAGTCCTTCGGCCGCCAGGTCACCTGCTTGTCGCCGGACCAGCGGAAGGCCCCCTCGGTGGCCGGCTCGGCGGTGACCTTGAGCGCCTTCTCGGCGGCGGCCTTGTCGGCGACGTTCCCGCTGAAGGTGAAGATCAGCGGCATCCCGACCCCGACGGTCTCACCCTCTTCGAGGTTCACCGAGACGCCGAGCTGCCGCGTCGGCTTGACGGTGGTGAACGACGACTCCTGCGTCACCGGCTTGCCGTCGGAGCCGGTCGCGGTCGCGGTCAGCTTGTAGGCCTTGTTGTAGCCGAGCGGCTCGGCGGAGTCCCACCCCGAACCGTCGGCACGCGGCTTCCCGGCGACGACCTTGCCGTCGGCCCCGGTCAGCTTCACCTCGCCGACCTTCCCGTCGGCAACGCTGACGCTGACGGGCTCACCGGGCGCGACGTCCTTGGCGTCCTTCGCAGGACTGAGCGTGACCACGGCGGGTTTCGGCGCGGGTTTCGCCGCACTCGAGGACGCCGTCTCCTTCGGAGGTTCACTCGAAGGGCTACCGCTGCAGCCGGCCACCGTGAGGCCGATCACGACCGCGGCCACCAGCAGCCGCACCCCCGCACTCGTCATGCCCACCCGCCTGTTTCGCCGTCGATGTCCGACCCCAGTGTGCCCGACCAGCCGCGACACCGGGGCGGCAACGCCGGAACTCGCTAACGGGACCCCCCTGAAACAGGCCTCTGAACCGGGTGCTAATGTTTTCCACGTCGCCGAGGGAAACCTCCGGCAGACACCGGCGCCATTAGCTCAATTGGCAGAGCAGCTGGCTCTTAACCAGCGGGTTCGGGGTTCGAGTCCCTGATGGCGCACCCCCACTCCCCAGGTTGAAGATCTCTTCAACCTGGGGTTTTGTGGTATCCGGAATCATTGCTTCCGCTTCCTCTCTGTCCATTGTGGTCTCCTGCGAGCCCGAGGGGAGCCCGAGAGCGCAAGCCGGGTGCAACACCCTCCGCGGGATCGCCCCAGCCAGCTTCCGCGCCGCATCCGCGGCGACCTCTTCGGCGACGTTCGTGTACAGGTCCATCGTCACCTTGATCGACGAGTGCCTGAGCATGTGCTGGATCACCTTCATATCCACCCCGGCGCCCAAGGCCAGAGTGGCCGCACCGTGCCGGAGGCCATGCAGCGTGATCGGGGGCAGGTCGGCCAGCTTGATCAGCCGCGCGAACTCGTCGGCCACGTCGGCCGGGTGCAGCGGACTGCCGTCGGGCTCGGTGAAGAGCAAGTCGTGCTCCTCCCAGTCGTTGCCGAGCCGCGCCTTGGCCTCGTCCTGACGGGCCAAGTGCGCCCGCAAGACCAGCACGGTGTTCGGATCGAGGGCCACGATGCCCTCCGAAGAGGGTGTCTTGGGCTTGCTCTGCCCGGTCTCCCAGCCGTACTGCACGATCTGGTTCGCCACCTCCAGCGACGCCGCATCCGGGTAGGTGTCCGAGCGGCGCTGGCCACACCCCTCACCCCGACGAAGGCCGGTGTGAGCGATCAGGTGGAACAGCGCATACAGCGGGTGGTTCACGACAAAGTCGAGGAACTGCCCGGTGAGGTCGCCGGTCCACACCATCACCGAGTAGGGCACCTCGCCGGTCCGGCGCCACTTCGCGATCCGTTCCGGGGGTCCACAGCTTCGGCTTCGGCCGCACCGCCGGCGGCAGCTCGACCAGCTTCGCGACGTTGTACGTCAGCAAGCCCTGGTCCATGGCAGGCCGGAGGACCGCGCGCAGCGTCTCCTTGATCCGGTGCAGCGACGTCGGCCCGACCGGCCGAAGCCAGCCACCGGGTAGCCTGAGGGCCTCAACGACCCTGTCCGTCAAAACGGGTCAACCCCACCGCATAGCTGAGCTCGAGTCGCATCCGCCGACTCAGCTGGCGCTCATCCGCGACCACGAGCCACCACTAAGCGATGCCCCTAATTCGCACGTCTCGCGAGTGGATCAGGTCGATGACGAACGTCGCATTTGGACGCTGACCGGCCCGTCGGCCGTTGCCGCCGGCGACCGTAGTCCGCTCCGTTCAAGGACTACCAGCCCGGCTGGCATCGCGAGACCCCGACAAACTCCCGTCGAAAGCCGGCCGGTGAGGTGTCTTGCACGAACGCAAGGCGGCTATCAGATCGTGCGCGACGAAATGGGACAGGTCAGGCCACAGGAGCGGACCAGTCCAGCCTCACACCACCCTCCGGGCGTGACCTCCTCGTGGCTGGCAGGCTCGTCAGCGACAGGGCGATCAAGGGCCGAGTGTCGCCAATGGTCCTTCGGTCATGCGGGCGATTTCGTCGCGTGCCCGCCGACGATGAAGGCCACCCGTTTGCCGACCGAGACCGCGTGGTCGGCGAATCGCTCGTAGTACCGTCCGAGCTGGACGACGTCCATTCCGGTCCGGAGATCGGTGCCCTCGCCGGATTCGAGGACCTGGCGGTACAGGGCCTGCTGCAACCGATCCATTTCGTCGTCCTCGGTGGCCAGCGCGGTGGCCGTTGTGGCATCGAGGGATTCGAGGGCGCTGCGGGCTTCCCTGGCGAGCCGTTGCGCGATATCGCCCATCGCCGAGACAATGCCGTTCATCGAATCGGGCAAGACGGGCCGCGGGTACCGCTCGCGCACGAGCTCCGCGATGTGCCGCGCGAGGATGCCCATCCGCTCGAGATCGCTGCTCACCCGCAGACCGGCCACAAGGAGCCGCAGATCCGTGGCCACCGGCTGCTGGCGGGCGAGCAACGTGAGTGCTTCGTCGTCGAGCCGGTGGTGGCGTCGGTGGATCGCCTCCTCGCCGGCGATGACTTCGGCGGCCACGGAGTCGTCGGTCTCCATCAGCGCGGTGGTCGCCCGGGTGATCGCGGACCGGGCGAGGTCGAGGAGCTCGGCGAGCCCGCTGGTGTAGCTGTCGAGTTCGGCATGGTAGGCGGTACGCATGGGTCCTCCGAGGTTGTGGAACGGAATGAGCGGCCGGGGGTGCTGCCGCCAGGCAGCCACGCCGTGATTCGGCCGACGGTGAAGCCTTGGCGGCGGGTGGGAGCGTGACTCGGCTCGTGCGCAAGCAAGGAACCCGGGAACACCACTGCGCCGAGTGCCTGGACACGGGCGGCGAGCGGAGCGGACTCGGCCGACGGGCGACCAGGAACCCCATGATCAGGAGCACGGACCGGCGCGCCGGTACCGATTCCGGCCGGACGCCCTGGCGGACACTTGACGCGCACCACTCCACCCTGCGCTCGCCGGCCCGCCCGCGACGAGGGGCACATCGCCTTGGCGCGAGGGACCAAAGACCCCGCCCACGGCCGACTGCCGGGACACGGCCGCGCCCGAAGACGGCCTGCGTTCTTGAAAGCCCCTGTGCTCGGTTCAGTGAGCCGTCTGCCTGTACGGCCGGGAAATCGCGACCATGATCATCCTTCCGCCACTCCTGACCGGATCCCAGGGTCATCACGAGTTCGCTTTCGCCAGTTCGCGACGGGCTCGCCGCTCCGTGAGCAGCGGGACGAAATCGCGGATCCGGGCGTCGTCGAAGGTGCGGTAGCTCTCGTCCACCACGTCCTGGATGTGGCCGGCGCTGTGGGCGGTGGCGAACTTCACGGTCAGCCGCTGGATGACCGACCGGATTTCGAGGCGTTCGCGGGGCGAGGGGTGAGTGGACATGCTTCCGTCTCCTTCGGCGAAAGTCCTCTCGGTCTCACCCCCAAAGGTAGACACCGTCTACCGCCGCGCCCAGGGGCCTATGCACCCGCGCTGTAGGCACTTCGTCCCCCGTCACGAGAGGCGAAAGCTGTTCCTGCAGCAGCACCGCCGCCGCTGCGCCGACGTCAGCCCGGCCTGACAACGGGCGACCCATCGCCGTCAGTGCAGCGAGGCCTGGGATTCGTCGCGATTGCGCAGATAGGCGCTGAACCGGATCCGCAGCCCCCGCACATCCGGCAACGGAGCGCTGAAACTGTAGACCGGCCGGTAGCCGGCCGTGTTCTCCCAGCGGGAGCAGGGACCGCTCACGTACCCGAACCCGTCGTCGGGATCGGCCCGGGTTCCTTTGGCCTGGCGTTCCTGCCAATAGCGGCGGGTCTTCATCACCTCGCCCAGCGCGGCGACGAAGCCGGGTATGTCCTGCTTCGGCAGCCCGAGACCGCGCCCAGGCCAGACCCGCGGCAACACGCGGGCCGCCGTGTGGTCCTCGACGGACGGCGCACAGGTGAAAACCGCGTCGGTGTCGTCAAGCTGCACCGCTCAGCGCCGCATCGCCTTCGTCGCCGGAACAACCAGCACGTTCACCTCTCCAGGAGTCACGGTCTGTGACGAAGTCGATCACACCTGGATCCGGCTCCATCGGGTAGTCAGGCCGTGCGGGCCGGTATGTCACCGCTCCGGCGCGGATTGCGGGTCACCGCCAGCGCATGGGCTCGTCCAGCTCTGAGGCAGTTCACTTCTGTGGCTACGATCGTTGGCTTCGAAGCCAGTGAGTGAACCCGGAACGGGTTGCCCGGGCCCAGACGTGGTCGAATTGGGCTCGGTCGGCGCGGGCGGCGGCGCGTTCACGTTCGATGAGCCGGCCGCAGGTGAGTGTCACCGCCGGGTCTTCCGGGTGCCGTTCGGCGAGTTCGGCCCACTGCTGGGCGGCGATGACGGCGTCGTGGTGGTCGCCGAGGACGTCCTGGACTCCGGCGACGGCGTGTGCCAGTCGGGAGGCCTCCCGGCCGATGGCCGGGGCGACGGCTTCGGCTGCGTAGCGGGCGCGTTTCGCTTGAATGCGGGCGGCGTGCCAGGATTCGTCGGAGTCGAGGGGTTTCAGCTGCGCGGCGGTTTCAAGGTGGTGCCAGGCTTTGGCGACCCGGCGTGGCAGGGTGTGGGTGGCGGGACGCCGCGCCTGCGCGGTGAGCCGGGGATACCGGGCGGCCTCGACGAGGGCGTCGAGGATCTCGGCGTAACGGCGGGTGTTCATCGACTCGGCCAGCGCGTGCAGTGCGCAGCGCTCCCGATCGGTCAAGTCGGTGTCCAGGACGGTGATGGCCCGCTCGTCCAGTGGTGCCAGGGGGTCGGCGTTCGCGGTGCGGTGCAGCCGGGCGTGCAGGACCTCGGCATCCCGGGGTTCGCCGAGCACGCCGCCCAGCCAGCGGACGTGCTCGATGACCGGGGCGGCGAATGCAGGGTCGACCAGGGGCGCGAAGACCCGCAGGTCGCTGCGCAGCCGGCGGCAGCACACCCGCATCTGGTGTACGGCATCGGGTTCGAGGCGCCGTACCCGCACGTCGTAGTCGATCATGCGCACCACGGTCCGGCGGAGGGCACGCGTGACGACCTCGCCCCCGGTCGGCCGGTGCCCGAGGGTGCCAGGCGGGGTGATGTCGGACGGCTCCAGCGCCTTCGGGCCGAGCGCCCGGATCGCCTTGGGCACGAACTCGCCACCCCGCGCCCCGGCGTCGGTGAGCAACCTCGCGGCCCGCCGCATGGCCGCCGCGGCGACGTCACCGCGGGCCTTGCGTTCGACCTCCAGCTCGCGGAACCGGTCGACGGTCTCGCGGCCGTCGCGGACTGTGACGGTGTCGTCGACCAGCTCGACCAGCGTCTCGCCGGTCCGGCCGCGGATCTCCCACGTGTCGCGGAGCGTGTCCAGGGACACCACCGGAACCAACGCTGCGGTGCGCAGCCACCCGGTGACCAGCCGGGTCAGTTCCGGCGGGGGCTCGCCCGCCGGCCCCGCCGCGGTCAGCTCCTCGCGTACGTTCGCGGTCCCGGTCGGCAGCTTCAGATGCCAGGGAGGGCCGTCCTCGCCGGTGCGGTGGCGCAGCGTCACGCCGGAACGGGCCAGCCGCAGATCGGCGGAGTCGTAGTAGGTCGCCGACAACCGGCGGGTGCCCGCCCGGACAACCGCACCGCCCTGGGGCGCGAGCGTAGCCAATGCCGGCAGGACGAACTCGGCGTTCACCGAGAATTTCAGTTCCTCTTCCCGCATGTCTGCGACGCTACGAGCGGTGGCCTCGGACGTCTGCGGTCGGAAGGCCTGCAACAGCTGACGATGGTCCTTCCGGCGGATCGGTGACATCGCAGCCGGCTGCGGCACATGCCGGCACGTAGCGACGGACGGCCCGTTGACCCGGGCCCAACGACCCTGACCCGGCGTACCTGCAAGTGACAACCCTGGAGCCGCGGGGAACGGGAAATAGCGGCCCACGCGGCCACCCTGCTGATCGGTCACGGCGCTGAGGCTTGGAGGTCCCGACGATGACCGCACCGTCGGCCAAAACCGATATCGTCGAGGAACTCGGCGAGTCGACGCTGCTGATGCCCTTTCTGGTCAACCGCGGGCTGGTGGCCAACGAGCGGGCCAAGTATCTGCTGAGCCTGTTGCAGGCGGCCAGAACCCGAGCCGACCACCCGGCCGAACCGTTCGCGGTCCTGCGCGCGGAACGGCTCGCCGCCGGAGTGCGCGAGCCCAGCTATGACGAGGTGGCCACCACCGCCCGGCAAGCGGAAGACGGCCGGTATCTGATCTCTGGCGCTTCCCGGATTCACCGGGAACTGTTCGCCGCGATCGAGGAGATGCTGGCGCCGCTGACAGCGGCCGATGTTCACGAGCCGGACGCGGCGCGCCTGGCCGCGCTGTCGGCAGCGGCACCCGAGCTTTCCGGCGACGTGGTCGCCGGAGACTACCTGGACGCCATCACCTCCACCGACCGCCGGGACGGTGACTCGCCGCACTTGCTGGTGATGGACGCCCACCGTGCGCTGAACCGGTTGCAGAGCCGGCTTGCCACCGAGTCGGTCGACGGTGCGGCCTGTTACCAGCTCGGCGCCGGCGACCGGGAGCTGGTGGCCGCGTTCATGGCCGGTGTCCACGAGACCGAGGCGTTGAAGTTCGACCACCCCGGTCTGGCGACCACGGCGACCCGGGCCGGTGATCGGCTGGTGATCCAGAACGACCTCGGCACCACGGACGCGCACGTGGTCCTGCTGGCGGTCGAGGGACTGGTGGCCACGCTGACCTACACCGACGTGCACCCGCGACGGCTGCGGTTCTTCGAGTCGATGCTGGCCGGCTACGCCATCGACTGGTCCGACGTCCAGCGCCGCGACGGCGGGGCAATCCTCGGCGAGCACCATGTGGCCGTCGGCCGGTTCGTGGCGCCGGACACCGCCGCGCTCACGACGTACCTGCGGCGGGTCGGCTCCCGGCTGGTGTTCGTGCTGGACTGGAACCGGGCACGCAAGCGGTTGACGCCGCTGCTGGGCCGCGACGACGCGATCGCCGTGCTGAGCTGGGCCGCCGAGGAGAATGTCGGGCACATGGCATGGCTGTCCCTGGGCGGCGAACGGCTGATCTACGACGCGGTCGAGGCCGCCGTCACCGTCCGGGCCCGCTACGGAGAGCCACTGGTCGAGGTACTCGGCCGGGAAGCCACCGTGGCGATCACGAAATTCGCGCTGCGGGCCGCAGCGCTCGGCCGGCTGGCCGGCAAGTCCGCGCGGCTGATCCACGACGAGCTGCGCGTCGAGGTCCGCCGGCACGTCCAGGCGTCCCACCAGAAACTGCTGGACACCAGCGCCGAGCACGCCGGCTTGATCGTCGAGTGCGCGCAAGCCCTGCACAGCGCTCTGCAGCGGCTGGGCACGCCGGGCGGCGCCGACTTCCTGCGGCGCGCGGCGAGCCGGGCCGCCGGCTGGGAACACCGGGCCGACGAATTCGTGATCGCGCAGCGCCGGGATGCCCGGCGGGTCGACGGCGGCGCGACCGTGGCCCGGCTGATCGCCGACGCCGACGACGCCATCGACGCCCTGGAGGAAGCGGTGTTCCAGCTGACCCTGGTGCCCCCGGACGCGATCGGTGCGGTGCGGCCCCTGCTCGAACCAGTCGCGGCGGTGGCGGTGCGGGCGGCCCGGGAACACCTCAAGGCCGTCGAGCTCGCCCGGGCGGTGGTCGAAGGGGCCCAGCCGGAAGATCTGGAGGATTTCCTGCTGGCCATCGAGCAGGTCGGTGTGCTGGAACACGACGCCGACTCCGCTGACCGGGCCACCCGCGCCGCGCTGGTCACCGACGCCCCCGACTTCCGCAGCCTCTACGTCGCCGACGGGGTGTCGCGGGCCGTGGAGGACGCCACGGACGCGTTGCTGCGCTCGGCTCTCGGATTGGGTGACCACCTTCTCGGTCTGGTGGCCAGCCGATGAGCCTGTTCCTCCTGAGCGCCGGCGGTTCGGCCGACGCCGACGCCGAAATCGTCGGCGCGAAGGCCGCCGGCTTGATGCGCATGGCCGACGCGGCACTGCCCGTGCCACCGGCGTTCGTGCTCGGCACCGCACTCTGCGCGGACTACCACGCGCGCGGCGGACGGCTCGACGCCGACGTCCACAAGCTGATCGCGCGCGGCATCCGGCATCTCGAACAACGCACCGGCCGGCGGTTCGACGCACGCCGCAAACCGCTGCTGGTGTCGGTGCGCTCGGGCGCACCGGTGTCCATGCCCGGCATGCTCGACACCGTTCTGAACGTCGGACTGTCCGAGACCACGCTCCCGGGGCTGCTGCAGGCGACCGGTGACCCGGTCTTCGTCTGGGACTCCTTCCGGCGGTTGATCCAGTGTTATGCCGAGGTCGTCGGCGGCAGCTCGCCCACCCCGTTCACCGAACTGGTCGACGACGCGATCCGGCGCCACGGGGTTCCCGCCGCGAACGAACTCGACGTCGCCGCCCTGCGCGAACTGACCACCAGGCTGCTCGACACCTACCGGACCGTCGTGGGGCGGCCGTTCCCGCAGGACCCGGTGGCTCAGCTGACCGGCGCGATCGAGGGGGTGTTCCGGTCCTGGAACAGCGACCGGGCCGTGACGTACCGCCGGTTGGAACGGCTGACCGGCCTTCCCGGCACCGCCGTCACCGTGCAAGCCATGGTGTTCGGCAACCGAGGACTGGGGTCCGGCTCCGGCGTCGCCTTCACCCGCGATCCCGCCACCGGCGAACACCGCCTGTACGTGGACTTCCTCCTCGACGCCCAAGGAGAGGACGTCGTCGCCGGCCGCACCCGCATCGACAACGGCGGCATGGCCGCCGACCCACCACCGGCCCTCGCCCGACAGCTGGGTGAGGTCAGCCGCACCCTGGAAGCGGTGTTCACCGACGCCCAGGACTTCGAGTTCACCGTCGAGGAAGGCACCCTCTGGCTGCTGCAGACCCGCGACGCCAAACGCACGCCCTGGGCGGCCCTGCGCATCGCCTGCGACCTCGTCGACGAAGGAATCATCGATCGCCGCACCGCGTTGGACCGCCTTCGTGGATACGATCTGAACCACATCACCAGACACCGGCTGGTGCCGGGGGGCGCGCAGCCGTCACTCGGGCGCGCCGTCCCCGCCGGTACCGGCTGCGCCACCGGTCCGGTCGCGCTGGACGCGACCGCCGCGGCCAGCCACGCAGAACACGGTGAGCCGGCGATCCTCGTGCGGCCCGAGGCGTCCACCGATGACGTGGCCGCCCTGGCGGTGTGTGGCGGCCTGCTCACCGCCCGCGGTACCCGAACGTCCCACGCGGCCGTCGTCGCCCGCCAGCTCGGCCTCGTCTGCCTGGTCGACTGCACCGCCCTCACCATCGACGCCGAGGCCCGCACGGTGCGCATCGGCACCCACGAGCTCCACGAAGGCGACCCGATCACCGTCGACGGCAGCGACGGCCGCGTCTACGCCGGCGCGCTGGAACTGATCGAGGAACGGCCGATCGAGTTCATCGACCGGGTACACGCCTGGCAGCGAAGCCGATCGGCCCGACACGAGTAGCCGACGAAGCGTCGGCTGACCGCTTTCCTGCCGAAAGGCGGTTGCCGGAGGACTTTCGACTCTCGTTGCCGAGGTGCTTGCCGTCGATGCTCGAACCTTCACGCCAACGCGGGGAGGTCGCGCGATGCCAACCGTTCGCCAGCACCGGACTACCGAGGGCATCATCGGGCCGGTCGACTACACCGCACGCACCCGCTACCGCGGGACGCCCGGGCTGTATCAGCGGCTGCAACCGCTGGGGTGGTGGCTGACCAGGCACGGGCTCAGTCCGGCGTATGTGGTGACCCTCGAGGTGCCGGGGCGCCGGAGCTCGATCATCCGCCGGACGACGTTGGTCCAGGTCGTCGTCGGGAAGCAGCGTTTCCTGGTGTCGCTGGCGGGTGAATCGGACTGGGTGCGCAACGTTCGCGCGGCCGGTGGCCGGGCGGTGCTCGGCCGCCGGGAACGCCGCGCGGTGACGCTGCAGGAGGTCGCTCTCGGAGAGCGGCCACCGGTGATCCAGGCATACCTCGCCCGGGCCGGCCGAACAGGCCGTTCATGGGGACGCGCGGCCGAGGCCCGCCACTACTTCGGCGTCAGCGCCCAGGCCTCCTCGGAAGAAGTCGCCGCGGTGGCACAGCGCTATCCGGTGTTCCGCATCGCCGACCCCGGACCGGCCGACGCGGAGTGCAGGTCCCATCGACGGTGAAGCCGCAGAAACGACATCGAACCGGGTGCTGGTGATGACCGGAGGAAAGAGCATCGGTGCGACCGCGGGGCTGCGCGAGATCGCGTCGAACGTGTTCTGGCTGGGCCTGCCCGGACGCACGCGCACCAACGTCTACTTCATACGATCGGGTCCGGCATGGGTGCTGGTGGATGCCGGCTGGGCAAAAGACGCCCGGCGAATCGAAAACACGGCCAAGGCGCTGTTCGGCGCCACCACCGGCCCTCCGGCCGCGATCCTGCTCACCCACGTCCACCCCGACCACGCCGGTTCAGCCCGGTACCTGGCGCGCCTCTGGGACTGCGCGGTTCACCTGCACCCGGACGAATTGCCGATCGCCAACGCCGACTTCGAGACGATGGTGGCCGTCGCCGGCCCGCTGGATCGCTGGGTGGTGCTGCCGTTGCTGCGCGCCATGGGCAGGCGGCGGCGCCAAGCGGCCCTCGAGCGATCCACCCTCGGTGCGCTCGCGCGGCCCGTCGAGCCGGGCCACGGGCTGCCTGGCCTGCCCGACTGGGAGTGCGTCTCCACCCCCGGGCACACCCCGGGCCACCTGGCCTATTTCCGGCCCGCGGACCGGGTTCTGCTCAGCGGCGACGCCCTGGTGACCCTGCGCATCAGGACCGTCAGAGGCCTGCTGACGGCCCGGCCGGGCCTGTCCGCACCACCGTGGTACACGACCTGGGACCCCACATTGGCCGCCGAATCGATCCGTCGGCTGGCCGCGCTCAGTCCGACCGTGCTGGCCGGCGGGCACGGCACACCCCTGACCGGTCCCGGCAGCGAAGCCGCGTTGTCGGCGTTCGTAAGCGGCCGACAGCACAGCAGCGATCGGTAGCCCCACCGCCGCGGCACCTCCGCGACGATGCACCTGAAGTCGTTGTTCATTCCGCGGCCGCGCCCGGTGACGGCTCGAGGATCACGACCGCGGTCCGGCCAGGCCGTCGCGCCGCATAGGCGTCGAGATTCTTGTCCAGCTCGCGCCACCGGGCCCAGAGCCGGTCCCGTTCCTCGCCGTCGGCCGCTCGCCCCCGGACTCGGCGCCGGCCATCGACTGGTGCCACCGTCGTTTCGGGATGGGCCTGCAGGTTCAGCCACCACGCCGGCTCGGGCTCGGCCTGGGGGCGCGGCGGGCCGCGGGCCCGCCGCGCCCTGGGGCTCAGCGCCGGGTGATCTCCCAGAGCACGTTGTCGCCGTGCTGCTGGGTCCAGAACAGCCGCCAGCCGTCGGCGAACGGCGTCGGCCGCTGGGCACCGAGGATGCCCTGCGGAGACGGGTCGCCATCGGAAGCGTGGATGCCGGTGATCTCATTGTCGCCGTCGTTCTGGAAGCCGGTCCGGCCGCTGAACGCCGAATCCAGCGTCGCCGACGGGTCGCGGCCCTCGGCGAGGAACCGCACCGGCTGCGCGCCGTGGGCGTAGTTCACGCGCAGGTCGAACAGGTACGCCGAGTCGAGCAGCCCGCGCTGGGTGTGCAGGGCGTCGCCCGCGTCCTCGACGAACGCGACGTGGTCGGCGTCCAGGAACGTCACGTTGTCCAGGCCGGTGTGCTCCTCGTCGCCGTTGTAAACCAGCGACAGCGTGCCGGTGTCGGCCTTCGGATCGGCCTGGGTGAGCTTGAGCACCGAGCCCCAGCCGCCGTAGCCGTCATTGGCCGTGCTCGTGGCGTTGGTGTCGCCGGTCTCGTCGAAGTAGAACTCGCGGAAGCCGGTGCCCGGCCGGAACTGGCCGTTCTCCGGCCGCTTGAACGGGGTGGCCCCGGCGGCCTTGGCCAGCGCGTTCGCGTCGTACCCGGCCGAGGCCGGACCGGTGGCGGTGTCGTGGATGGTCACCCACTTCGTGGCGAACGACAGGCCGTAGGTGTGCAGGTCCTTGGTGTCGTCGCTGAAGGCGTTGCCCTTCGGGTGCGCGGCGTCCATCGGCTGGAACGCGATCGGCGCCCCGGTGCGCCGCGAAAGCACCTGCAGGGCCTGCAGCTTGCCGTGCTTCAGGTCGCCCTTGTCCTCCGGCACGAACCGGTAGACGAAGCTGTTGGGCAGCTTGGCGTTGGTCCCGGGCACGGTGGCGCCGCCGGAGTCCTCCACGACCCACAGGTTGCCCGCGGAGTCGTTCTGGATGCCCTCGTAGCCGCCGCGGCCGAGCGCGCCGGAGATGTCCTCGGTCCGCTTTCCGTCCAAGGTGGACTGCCAGACACCACCGCTGGCGCCGAGCTCGGCGGTGAACAGCAGCCGCCGCGCCCACGGGTCCCACGTCGAGCCGTCGAAGTCCGGCAGCGGCTTGCCGTCGGTCGTCGCGGTCGAGAGCAGGGTGACCTTGTGGGCGGCGTCGGCGTCGAGATTGACGCGCGTGATGTAGCCGGTCGCGCCCGCCTCGTGCCCCTGGAAGACGAAGTGGGTGCCGTAGTCGTAGTGCGGGTCGGCGCCGCGCTGGCCGTGCAGTACGAGGTAGGTGTTCTTGTCCGGTTCGGTCTTCGACGCCTCGACCAGGTGCCCGGCCGCGGGCAGGTCACCGGGGGCCGGCAGCAGCGGGCCGTCGCCGCGGTACCCGAAGAACGGGATGTCCGCGGTCGCATTCTCCAGCCGGTTCGAGCCCTGGGCGGCGATCCACCCGGCCAGCTCCGGGGACAACGTGTTCGGGACGGTGAGCCCGGCGGCCTTGGCATTCGCCGGTACCCCGGTGAGGGCGAGGTCGCGGCCCCCGCCGTGCTGGTCGACCCCCTGCGCCGGCGCACCCGCCACCACCGTTACCGCCAGGGCGAGCCCGCCCGCGGCTGTCAGAGCCGTCCTGGCCGTCGTTCGTCTGCTCGGTCTCATCTTGGACCCTCCAGTCCTCAGGAACACCGAGAGCCAAGACTGCGAAAGACACAGCCGTAGCGCGGCTCGGTGACGGGCAGACGTACTCACGCCCAACACCCCGCTAACTGGTGCACCGGGGACAAAACGCCATCACTGCACGCCAACTTCCCTACAGGGCAACGATTCAGGCAGTTATTGTCCGCCACGACGGAGCGCACCCGTCGATGGGTAACGCGACGGTGCCGTCGGCGCACGGCGGGCGGAGCTGCCGCGCCAGCGCTTCTCGGTCGCCAGGATCAGCTCGGCCGATCCCCATGGTCCGAACCAAGAATGTGGCCGGTTCTACCCAGCCACCCTCCGCGATCCGCTGCTCAAGCAGCCAGCAGAGCACGCCCAGCCGCCACTCGTCCCATTCATGTCCCGAGGTGAACGGAACTGGGCAAGCGCGTTGACACGGCGGCCAGTGGGAGCTCCATGTCCGGCAGTTGACCGCGGACCGATCCAGGCGGTGTTGGCCGACCTCATCCGCGACGGCGACGCGTCCGGCCCTGGCCGTAACCTGTCCAAAAGCCACTTCCCACCCCGCCGCGCCCCCTCGGCCCCGCCACTGCGCCCCCCGGCCCATCACGGGCTCACCGAGAGCCCACGCAAGATCACAACGGCAGCCATCATGATCAACTACAGCACGCAAACCAGCCGCCTCCAACCGGCCAAGCCCGGCCTCACCTTCCACGGCCTACGCCACAGCCACAAAACCTGGATGATCGACGACGGCATCCCCGAAGCCGCCCAGGCCCTCCGCCTCGGCCACGTCCTCCAAGACAAAGTCCAAGAGACCTACTCCCACGTCGCCGCCGCAGTCGAACAACGCCTCCTCGAAGGCCTGCAAGCCAGGTGGGACAAAGCGTCCTCGGCGCGAGCCGCCGTGCTCCCGCCGAGTTCGGCTTCGAAGCTGCCCGGCACGACGACGTCCTCGGGGCCGAGATCGTGGACGCTGCGCTTGCCCAACGCCAGCAGTGTCGAGTCGATCCCGTTGCGCAGCACGTCGAGGACGTTTTCCACACCGGTCTGCCCACCTGCCGCCAAGCCCCACAGGTACGCGCGGCCGATCAGCACCGCACGAGCACCCAGTGCCAGCGCCTTCACGACGTCGCTGCCGCGGCGGATCCCGCCATCCAGCAGGACTTCCACCTGCCCGCCGACCGCGTCGGCGATCGCCGGGAGCGCACGGATGGTCGCCGGGGTACCGTCGAGGTTGTTGCCGCCGTGGTTGGACACCGAGATCGCACTCACCCCGGCATCGACCGCGCGGCGGGCCTCGTCGACCCGGATCACACCCTTGAGCAGGAACGGGCCGTCCCACTGCGACCGCAGCCAAGCCACGTCGTCCCACGTCGGCGGCGGGGTCTGCATCCACTGCCCGTACGCCCCGAAGAACGTGGGCACCTTTTCTCCGGGCTCCACCATGTTCGGCACACCCAAGTCCGGCAGCCGACGAGTGCGCACGTAGTCCAGCAGCCAGCGCGGGTGCGTGATGCCTTCCGGCGCGAACCGCAGCAGTTCGCGGAAGTTCAGCTTCTCCGGAATGTGCGGGCTACCCCAGTCGCGGCTGTGCGAGAACGACCAGTCCAACGTGAGGATGATACCGACGGCCCCGGCGGCGCGGGCGCGGTCGAGGCGGCGCTGGATGTCGTCGCGGGTGCCCGTCCAGTAGACCTGGAAGTACGTGTTCGGGTTGGCGGCGACGACCTCTTCGATCGGCTTGCTGCCGAATGAAGACAACCCGATCGACGTCCCGCGCGCCGCAGCCGCGCGGGCGACGGCGACCTCACCGTCCGGGTGCACGGCCTGCACGCCCGTCGGGGAGATCAGCACCGGCAGTGCGACGTCCCGGCCGAGCACGTGCGTACCCAGCTCGCGAGTGCCGGAAAGGCCCGCGGTCCGGGGTGCGAAACGCAGCTCGTCGAACGCGCTCAGGTTGTCGGCCAGCGTCAGGCCTTTCTCCGAGCCGGCGATCAGCGCGGAGTACACGGAGCCGGGAAGCCGTTTCTTGGCGCGCCGCTGCGCCTCGGCGATGGACTCGAACCAGGTGGTGCTCATCGTTTTCCCTTCGGATCGAAGCGCAGGGTGCGCCGGACGAGGACCGGGCGAACCGGCTCGAGAGTGCGGTGGGTCAGGCAACCGGCCCAAACCCCGGCGCCGTAGGCGATGTCGTCGGCGATCGCCGCCGCCGTGTACCGGACGGGGTCGAGGTCGCGCCTGTTCTTCGCCCACGCGGTCAGCGGCGGGCCGAGCAGCAGGGACGCCACGGCGGCCCGGCGCCCTCGTCCCCGCGGTACCAGCAGTCCCGCGAGCAGGGGCGCCGCGAACTGGGTGCCATAGCGGCCGCAGCCGAGCCACGTCTGGTGGACGGCGGTGGCCATCGCCCGCACGACGCCGTCCGTCGGCACGTCGTGGGCGCGTACCGTGCGGGCCGTACTGGCCACTGATCCACCGAACGCCAGCGCGGCGAGCGCTGGACGGCGGGCCAGCAACGCCCCGACGGCCAGCGCCGGCCAAGGCTGCAGCGCCAGCGGCGCCACCAGGCCCGGGTGCCGTTTGGCGAGCGGCGCGGCAGAGGTGCCGTAGCGGGCCCGGCGGCCGAGCAGGCCGCGCCAGGTTTCCGGTTCGTGGTGGTCGACCGAGACGTCCGGCGCATAGCGAACCCTGAACCCCGCGGTGTGGAGCCGCCAGACGAGGTCGACGTCCTCACCGACGCGCAGGTCCGGATCGAAGACCTCGCCATCGACGGCCACGTCGGTCAGCGCGGCCCGGCGAACGACGAGCGCGGCCGTGGGCACGTACGACATCCGCGTGCCGGGCGCGACCCGCGCGGGGCGGTCGCCCAGGTCGAGGCTGCTCGCCACCCGGGTGTAGCGGCCGGCCCAGGTGTCCGGCGCCAAGGCGCGCACACGGGGCGCGACCGCGGCGACCAGCGGGTCGGCGAAGTGCGCCGCGAGCCGGTCGGTCCAGCCCGTGGTCGGCACGCAGTCGCTGTCCAGGAAGGCTGCCAGCTCGGTGGAAACGTGCTCCAAGGCGGTGTTCCGCGCGGCGCCGGGGCCACCGTTGACGTCACGGCGGACAAGCTTCGCCCCGTGCGCGGCCGCTACTGTGGCGACGGCCGCGGAGTCGCGGGAGCCGTCGTCGACGACCAGTACCGGGTGCCGGCCGTCGAGCCCGGCCAGGCAGCGGTCCAGCAGCTCTGCGCGGTCGCGAACGGGCACCACGACTGTGAGGTCGGCGGGCGCGTCCGGTTCGGGCGGAAGAGGGTGGGCGAGCCCCGTGTCGGTGAGCCGTCGGGCGAGCGTCCCGGCTGCGGCCGTCGAGACCCGTCCTTCGGCGAGTTCTCGCCAGGCGGCCTGCCCGGCCGCGGTCAGCCGGAGCACGCGCGCGGGGGAACCGCCGAAGATCAGGTCGCCGGTCAGGCAGCGGGTGTTCTGATCGAGTTCGAGCCGGAAGCCGGTCGGGAGGGGCGTCACAGGGCCAGTCCTCCGTCCACCGGTACGACCGCGCCGGTCATCGCGCTGCTGTCCGGCCCGGAGAGGAACGCCAGCACCGCGGCGACCTCCGCAGGGTCGAGGAGCCGGTGGACCGGTTGCTGGGCAGCGAAGGCGGCGGCCTCGGGCAGGGCGTAGAGCCGGGCGCTTTCGGCGAGGATCGGGGTGTCGGTGGACCCGGGGCTGACGGCGTTGGCGGTCACCCCGGTCGCCCCCAGCTCGGCCCCGAGCGCGCGGACCAGCCCGGCGACCCCGGCCTTCGCGGCGCAGTAGGCGGCGAGCATCGGCAGGCCGCGGGTGGCGGCGGCCGACGCGACGGCCAGGAACCGGCCGGACCGTGGCCGCGGCCGCCGCAGCAGCGCGGGCACCGCGACGCGAGCCAAGTTGACGACGCCGTTCAGGTTGACGTCCAGGACCGCCTGTTCCTGTTCGAGTGGAACTTCCCACGCCGGAACTCCCCCGGCGACGACGCCCGCGGCCGCGATCGCCACGTCGAGCCCGCCCCACCGGCGTTCTGCCTCGGCGACGGCGGCAGCCATCGCCGAGGGATCCCGGACGTCGGCGACGAAGGGCTCGACGTTCCCGCCTGCCTGCTCGACGACGGCGGACAGCTCGGCCCCGCTTCCCATCGGATACGGCAGCGCCGGGTCGTCGGTTGCAACGTCGACCGCGAGAATCGGGTAGCCCCGTCGGGCCAGGTCCAGCACGGTCGCGGCGCCGATCCCCCGGGCCGCACCGGTGACGAGGGCGGTTCGCGCGGTCATCGCGGCACCACCTCGCCCGGAGTGCTCAGTTCGCTTCCGGTGGCGGAGCACCAGCGGGCCACCCGGGACGCGAGATCCACGACCAAGCGGTCCAGCAGCGCCACGCCTTCGCTCGCCGTGGCGGGCGTCGGGTCGCCGAGCACGCCGGTCGCCGTCACCGCCCGCACCCCGCCGTTCAGCAGCAGCGGCAGCACCTCGCCCAGCGGCCTGCGGTCCCCCGCGACGGCCCGGTCCATCCGCACCGCGTTCGGCCGCAAGGCCAGCTGCAGTGCGGTTTCCGGTCGTCCGGCGTGCGGGTCGCCGTCCCAGTGCGGCTGGAACACCTCGACGTCCCGGGACTCCGCCCGCAACCGGGCGACGGCCCGGGCGACCGGCGCGGCGTTGCCGCCGTGCGCGGAGACGAACAGCAGCCGCGTGAACGTCTCCGCCGCGGACCGGCCCAGCTCGACCAGCAGCAGCTCGGTGGCGGCCTGGCCGATCGAGAGCGTCCCGGCGAACCCGGCGTGTTCGCCGCTGGAGCCGAAGGCCACGGCCGGCGCCACCAGGACGTCCGGGCGCTCGTCCGAAAGCCGGTCGCACAGCGCGAGCGCGATGTCGGTGTCGGTGGACAGCGGCAGGTGCGGGCCGTGCTGCTCGGTCGCGCCGACCGGCACGGCCAGGACCGCGCCCGCTGCCGCGCGCTCGGCGACGTCCGGCCAGGACAGGTCCGCGAGCCGCACGGTCAGCGCCGGAATCCGGCGAGGGGGTTCTCGTCGCAGGCCCGCTCCGGCGGGCGGCGCATCCCGATGGTGACCGGGATCGGGCGCCGCCGGTGGGAGTGGTCCAGCGACGGCTTCGGGACGCTCCCCGCCGCAACCCCGGCCAACGCGAGCTCGCCGTGGCCGCGTACGCACTCCGGGTCCGGGCCGTCCAGCGGCAGGCCGGTGAAGAACTTCGCCGCCATGCAGCCGCCGCGGCAGGCGTCGAACGCCGAACACGAGGTGCAGGCGCCGCCGCTCTGCGGGCTCCGCAACGACGTGAACAGCTCGGATTCCCGCCACACACTGGTGAATCCGCCACCGCCGCGGACATTGCCGGCGAGGAAGGTGTCGTGGATGGCGAACGGGCACGCGTAGACGTCGCCGACCGGGTCGACCAGGCACACCACCCGCCCGGCGCCGCACAGGTTCAGCCCGGGCAGCCCGCCGTCGCCGTAGCCGGCGAGGTGGAAGAACGAGTCGCCGGTCAGCACGTTCTCGCCGTGGGCGACCAGCCAGTCGTAGAGTTCGCGCTGCTGGGCGGCGGTGGGGTGCAGCTCGTCCCAGGTGTCGGCGCCGCGGCCGGACGGGCGCAGGCGGGTGATCCGCAGCTGGGCGCCGTAGCGGTCGGCGATGGCCTGGAACGCGTCGAGCTGGCCGACGTTGTGGCGGGTCATCACCACGGAGATCTTGAAGTTCTCGAAGCCGGCGTCGGCGAGGTTGCCCATCGCGCGGATCGCGGTGGCGTAGGAGCCGGGGCCGCGGACGTGGTCGTTGACCTCGGCGGTGGCGCCGTCGAGGGAGATCTGGACGTCGACGTAGTCGCTGCCGGCCAGGCGCCGCGCCACGTGGGGGGTGATCTTGATGCCGTTGGTGGAGAACTTGACCCCGACGTGGTGCTCGGTGGCGTAGTCGACGAGCTCCCAGAAGTCGGGGCGGACGGTGGGTTCGCCGCCGCCGATGTTGACGTAGAAGACCTGCATGCGCTCGAACTCGTCGATCAGCGCCTTGCACTCGGCGGTGCTGAGCTCGCGCGGGTCCCGCCGTCCGGAGGAGGACAGGCAGTGCACGCAGGAAAGGTTGCAGGCGTAGGTCAGTTCCCAGGTGAGGCAGATGGGCGCGTCGAGCCCGTACTGGAATTCGTCCACAAGGGACATCAGAGACTCCTCGGCTGGATCATCCGCGACTCGGCCAGTGCGGCCAGCGCGGCGCGGTAACGCGGCAGCTCGGGCCGGCCCACCCCGGCGCCCGCGCAGGCGGCGCGGGCGCTGGGGTGGTCGGCCAGGGACCGGACGACGGTCAGCAGCGCCGGGTTCTTCAGGAACGACAGGCGACGCGTGCCGAAGTGGTACAGCAGCGCCCCGAACCGCTCGGGCCGGATCGACACCCGGTCGTCCAACCGCCACGCCGTGTCCAGATCGAAGGTGCCGGTGTCAGTAGACACCGCACATCCCGTCGATCGAAACCTCCTCGACCAGCAGGTCTTCGGCCACCACGACATCCTCGGCGAGGGTGGCCTGCCCCACGGTGTTCTCATCCATCATGACTCCTTCGATACTGGGGATTCGGACATCGGCTACGGGCCGGCGCTACGCGGTGCCGGACCGGATTCCCAGCCGCGCGACCATCCGGCCCCGGGCGGGGACCGGAACGAAGCCGACCGCGGCGGTCACCGTCGCCCGGTGGCACGGGCCACAGGCGGGAACGCGGGCCGACGGCTGCGCGCCGGCCAACGGCACGAACTTGCCCGGGCGCGCCAGACCCGCGCAGTTGCTCGCCTGGTGCCCCGCGGGAGCGCACCGGCACCGGCATTCGGTATTCGTCATTTCCACTCCTCGACACTCCGGCCGATCCCGGCCCTTCGCCACTACGCGCCGGAATCGGCGGTCCGGATGAGCCCGTCCGCCTGGGCAAGGCCCGCGTCCAGCACGTCTCGTTCGGTTCTCGTCAGCTGGGCTCGCATTGCGTTTCCCGCCGCCTTGGCCAGGACGACCAGCCGTTTGGCCAGGCCCCGTGCCTGGGTCAACCGGATCCGGTTGCCCTCCAGCACGACCTGCGAGTCGTCGATCAGTGCCTGGTAGCGGTGGTTGAGATCGCCGTGGTCGTCGACGATCCTGATCGCATGGGCCAAGGCCGCCAGCTCGGCCGTGCGGACGCACCGCAGGTACGGATCACCCATCGTCACGACCCGCCGAAGACGGTGCCCGCGCTGGACCAGAACACGAAGACGATCACCAGCAGCAGGAGCGCGACCACGCACCACACCGGCAGGTCGGGATCGATCGCGAAGAACCGCCTCGCCGGCTCGCCGCCTCGCAAGCCGCCTTCGACGACGTCCCTGCACAGCGGCCCGGCGAGGTCACTCCGGAAGAACCGCCTGCCGAACTCTTCGCCGGTCCGCACGCCGCGCAGGAGGACGTCCGGCGGCCCGTGGGAGACGATCTTGCCGTTCCACAGCACGGCGACCTCGTGAGCCACTTCCCGCGCGAAGTCCAGGTCGTGCGTCGTGATCAGTACCGTGGCCCGCGCCTTCTCGTTGACCGACTTGATCGCCCTGACGATGGCGCCCGTGTAGCGGGAATCGAACGCGGTGTCGACGTCGTCGAGGACGATCAGCGGCATGCCGGACACCAACGCCTGCGCGAGGAGCACCCTGCGCCTCGCGTGCGCGGGGATCTCCTCGGGGAAGGAACCCGCGAAGGCCGCCAGGCCGAATTCCTGCATCAACGGCGCGGTGGTCGCGTGCACCTCATCGTCCGTCGCACCGGCACGACGCAGGACACAAGCGACGTTCTCGTAGACGTTCATCGAAGAGAACAGCCAGCTGTCGAACGGGTGTGACCCGCCGAGGACGGCCGCGATCCCGCCACGAGCGCTGACGAGCTCGGCCGAGGTCAGCGACCAGACGTCACGTCCGTCCAGCCGGACGCTGCCGCCCGTCGGCGGCAGCAGGCCCACGAGGTGACGCAGGAGAGTCGTCTTGCCGCACCCCGACTGTCCGAGGATCACCGTGACCTGCCCGTCCGGCACCGACAGCCGAAGCCGGTGCAGCACCGGTTCGTCGCCGAGAACCGTCGTCACGCCGTCGAATTCGATCTTCGAGGCGCCGGGGGCACTCTCCATGCGTTCACCTCCTCACAGCCGGCTACACCGCGAACTTCATGGCGCAGAAGGTCAGTCGAGGGTCTCCACCTTCAACCGGCCGTCCGCGTGGTCCCCGCGGAGCACCTTCTTGTCGAACTTCCCCACGCTGGTGCGGGGGATCTCCTCGACGAAGGTCCACCGCTCGGGCAGCCACCACCGCGGCAGCTTGTCCGACAACCAGGATCGGAGTTCCCCCGGCGAGACGGTCGCTCCCTCGCGAAGGACGACGGCCGCCAGCGGACGTTCCTGCCAGCGCTCGTCCGGTGCGGCGATGACCGCCGCCTCGAACACGTCGGGGTGCCCCGCCAGGGCCGACTCGAGCTCGACCGACGAGATCCACTCACCGCCGGACTTGATGACGTCCTTCATCCGGTCGGTCAGCGTCAGGAAGCCCTCGGCGCTGATGTGCCCGACGTCGCCCGTGCGCAGCCATCCGTCGTGGAAGCGCGCGTCGTCGTCGACCTGGTAGTACGAACCGGTCACCCACGGCCCCCGCACCTCCAGCTCGCCGACGGCCTGCCCGTCCCGCGGCTGAGGCGTGCCGTCGTCGCCGACGATCCGCATCTCGACACCGCAGACCGGGCGTCCCTGCGTCGCCCGCATCCGCCACGCGTCGGCTGGGCCGGCGGTGACCGCCGGGCGGGCCACCGATGCCATCGGGGAGGTCTCGGTCATGCCCCACGCCTGCAGGATGGTCACGCCGAGCCGGTTCTCGAAGGCCTCCATGAGAGCGCGCGGCACGGCGGACCCGCCGCAGACGACCAGCCTCAACGACGAGAAGTCCAGGCCGGAGTCCTTCTCCGTGTGCAGGAGCACGTCGTTCCAGATCGTCGGGACCGCGCCGGCCACGGTGGGCCGTTCCGTGTGGACCATCCTGGCCAGCGGGGCCGCCTGCATGAACCGGTCCGGCATCAGCAGTTCCGCCCCGGCCATCAAGGCCGCGTACGGCAGGCCCCACGCGTTGGCGTGGAACATCGGCACGATCGGCAGGATCCGGTCCTGCTCGGCGATGCCCAGTCCGTTGCCCGTGCAGGCGGCCACCGAGTGCAGGTACAGCGAACGGTGGCTGTACACCACACCCTTCGGATCGCCCGTCGTGCCACTGGTGTAGCACATCGCTGCCCCGGCGTCCTCGTCCGCGTCGGTCCACGCGAACTCCGGTGACTCCGCGCCGAGGACGTCTTCGTAGCGGAGCACCGCCTTGCCGCTGCCCTCCAGCGGTGCCAGGTCACCGTCGTCGCCGGTGACCAGCACGACCTTGACCGTATCGAGCCCGGGCAGGACGCGGGCCAGCAGCGGCACGAGCGACGAGTCGACGATGACGACCTTGTCCTCGGCGTGCCCGGCGATGAAGCGGATCTGCTCGGCGGACAACCGGATGTTGAGCGTGTGCAGCACCGCGCCCATGGCAGGCACCGCGGCGTACGCCTCCAGGTGCTCCTGGTTGTTCCACTGGAACGTCGCCACCCGGTCGTCGCCGGCGATCCCGAGGCGGCGCAACGCGTTGGCGAGCTGACCGCACCGCCGGCCCACCTGCTCGTAGCTCGACCGGCGGAACCCGTCACCCGTCGCGGTGATCACCCGCCGGTCGCCGTGGACCTCCGCGCCGTGCCGCAGGATCGACGCGACCGTGAGCGGCGTGCCCTGCATGGTGCTGCGCATTACTTGACCTCCGTCACGCCGACGACGTCGTCATCGGAACTCTGTCCGCCGCTCACGCCTTCAGCAGGTCGTCACGGCCGTCACGCTCGAGCAACGACTCGTAGGCGGGAAACAGCGACTTCGCCGCCGGCACGAGCTTCAGGATCTTCGAGACCGGACCCTTCGCTCGGACCTGCCCCTTGGCCATCGCGACGGACAGGTTCACCTTGCCCAGCCAGAACCGGTTGCCGGTGTCGGCCGTCATGAACAGTTCGACGTGCGGCGTCAGGTCGCTCGGGCCCGTGTGCACCTCACCGGAGGGGAAGTCGACCGTCAGGACCGAGTCGGGGTCGGTGTAGGTGATCTGGAGGACGACGCCGGAGCCCTTCAGCTTCGGCCCCACCTCCGGGTCGGCCAGACCGTTCTCGAAGACACCGCCGATGTACTTGTAGACCTCGGAGTCGTCCTTGAACGCACCCATTTTGCACTCCTCGCTGAGTTTCTTGCGGAAAACTGTGGAATGTGGACGGACGGCGGTTTCAGTCCATCCCGATCCAGACCGACTTCATCTGCGTGTACCCCAGCAGCGACTCCTCGCCGAGGTCACGGCCGTAGCCCGAGGACTTGTAGCCACCGAAGGGAGCCGCCGGGTCGATCATGTTGTACATGTTCACCCAGACCGTGCCCGCCTCCAGATCACGCGCGACGCGGTGAGCTCGCTTCAGGTCGTTGGTCCACACGCCCGCGGCGAGTCCGTAGACGCTGGAGTTGGCGCGGCGCACCGCCTCGTCCTCGTCGTCGAACTTCAGGACCGAGAGCACCGGGCCGAAGATCTCGTCAGCGGCGATGGACATCTCGTCCCGCACGTCGGTGAAGATCGTCGGCTCGAGGAAGTGCCCACCGGCCAGCGCGCCTCCGGGCCGTTCGCCGCCGCACACCAGAGTCGCGCCGTCGCGGACACCCGCGCCGACGAAGCCTTCCACCCGATCCAGCTGCCGCGCCGAGATCAACGGACCCATCTGGGTGTCGTCGTCCAGGCCGTGGCCCAGCTGGATTCCCCGCGCCTCCGCGGCGAGGGCGGCCACGACCTCGTCGTGGATGTCGCGGTGGACGAACAACCTCGAGCCCGCACAGCACACCTGACCCTGGTTCAGGAAGATGGCGTTGAGGGCACCCTGCGCCGCCGCCTCGACATCGGCGTCCGGGAAGACGATGTTCGCGGACTTCCCGCCCAGCTCGAGCGTGAGCTTCTTCAGGCTCCCGGCGCTGGCGGTCACGATCCGCCGCCCGGTCTCGGTCGACCCGGTGAACGAGATCTTCGCGACGCCCGGGTGGTCGATGAGGGCCTGGCCGGCTTCCGGTCCCAGACCCGTCACCAAGTTCAGCACGCCCGGAGGCAGCCCCGCTTCGAGTGCGACCTCGGTCAGCCGCAGTGCGCTCAACGACGTGAACTCGGAAGGCTTGAGCACCGCGGTGTTCCCCGCGGCGAGCGCCGGTGCCACCTTCCACGACGCGATCATCAACGGGAAGTTCCACGGCACGATCGCGCCGACCACGCCGAGCGGCTCACGCTGGGTGTAGACCAGGGCCTCGCCCACCGCGGGCGACACCGGCAGTGTCTGACCGCCGAGCTTCGTGGTCCACCCGCCGAAGTACCGCCAGATCTGCGCGGAGAGGCTGACGTCGAGGTAGGTCGACTCGGTGAGCGGCTTCCCGTTGTCCAGCGTCTCGAGGGTGGCCAGCTCCTCGGCGTACTCGTCGATCGCGTCGGCGACGTCCAGCAGCACGCGGCCGCGCGCAGCCGGGCTGAGGCGCCGCCAACCGGCGAAGGCTTTGTGCGCGGCCTCGACGGCGCGGTCCACGTCCGTCTTGCCGCCGGCCGCGATGTTGGCCAGCAGTGCGCCCGTGGCGGGGTCCGTGGTCGGGATCGTGCCCCCTCCGGCCGCCGTCGTCTTCTCGGCACCGATGACGATGCTCGCGGCCGCGTTCTCCAGGAAGGGACGCACCGCCGGCGGAATCTCGACTGACACCATCGTCATCAGCGAACGCCTTTCTGACTGGGTTCTTCACGAAGCAACTTTTGTTCCCACCTCGGGTCTCAATCCACCGCGACCGGGTCGACCAGCTCTGCCAGCCGCCGGACGGCGCGGTGCTGCAGTGCGCGCACGGCGCTGCTCTTCCGCTGCATGACCTGCGCGGTTTCCGACACGGACAGACCGTCGAAGAACCGCAGCCGCAGGCAGATCCGCTGGTCCTCACTCAACTCGAACATCTGCCGGGCGATTTCGTCCCGGCAGGGCTGCGCGAAGACGCTGAACTCCGGAATCACGACGGCCTGCTCCTGCTCGGAAAACTCCGAGACCATCACCTCGTGCCGGAAGCGTCCCGACTTCACGTGGTCCAGAATGAGGTTCCTGGCGATCGTCAGCAGCCAAGCCCGGACGCTGGACCCGAAGTACCGCACCGTGCCGATGCTGCGAAGCGCACGGAGGAACGTTTCGCTGGTCACGTCTTCGGCAGCGTGTTCGTCGCGCAGCCGTCCTCGCGCGAAGCGGTACACGTCCACCGAGTAGCGGCTGTACAGCAGGCCGAACGCCCGGTGATCACCCTCTTGCGAGGCACGGACCAGAGACCATGGATCCGTTTCGGAACGCGCCAAGGAGGCCTGGCCGTGCCCTCTGGCCTCGTCCACACGTTCGCAGTCAATCGTCGCCGTTGACGTCATCCGGAACTCCTTTGTGACCCGCTCGCCGCCGACACCGGTCCGAAGCGCGCAGTGTCGCGGCTAGTTCTTTTCGAAGTTCTTCACGTACTCCGTGTCCTCGATCGGGCGGTCGACCTTGGTGGACCCGCCCGGGCTGCCGAGTACGTCGAACGCCGACTTCGCCGATTCCTGGAACGGCCGCCAGCGGTCGTCGACGTGCTGGGCCGGCTTGATGGCCTCGACCGGGCAGACCGGTTCGCACGCCGCGCAGTCGATGCACTCGGAGGGGTGAATGTAGAGCATGCGCTCGCCCTCGTAGATGCAGTCGACCGGGCATTCCTCGATGCAGGTCATGTCTTTCACGTCCACGCACGGTTCTCCGATGACGAAAGCCATCAGTTCCACCTCCTCGGGGTCGTTCGATAGGTGTCGGTGTGCTTCAGGCGCCGACTTGGGCGGGAATCGTCAAGTCACTCGAGTGCCCCGGCGCGAGCCCGGCCTGCGGGTCGAGCGCCACGGCCGCGTTGTTGACCGCGGTCGCCACTTCGCCGAAGCCGACGGCGATGAGCTTGACCTTGCCGTCGAAGGTCGCGGCGTCGCCGGCCGCGAAGACCTCGGGCAGGTTGGTCCGCATCCTGCTGTCGACCCGGATCGCGCGGCCCTCGAGTTCGAGCCCCCAATCCTTGATCGGGCCGAGGTCCATCAGGAACCCGAGCGCGGCGACGACGACCTGCGCCTTGGTCTCGCGGACCTCGGCTTCACCGGCCACCTTGATGGCGACGCTCTCCACCCGGTCCTGCCCACGCAGTTCGGTCACGTTCGCGTCGACCAGCACGGTGCAGGCGGACTCGTGGAGCAACTGGACCGAGTGCTCGTGCGCGCGGAACTGCCGTCGGCGGTGCACAAGTGTCGTCGACCGCGCACGCGGCAACGCCGCCAGCGCCCAGTCGACCGCGGAGTCCCCGCCGCCGACCACCACGACGTCCTTACCGTCGAGCACGTCCAGCCGCGGGACGAAGTAGCACAGGCCTCGGCCGAGGAAGTCCTCGCCTGCCGGGATGGGCCGCGGGGTGACCGCCCCGACGCCGGAGGTGATCACGACCGCGCGTGCGTCGACCACCACGCCGGCCGACGTCGTGGCCCGCCACCCGCCGTCACGGCGCTCGAGCCGCAGTACCTGCTGCGAAAGCAGGTACTGCGGGGTGAACGGCGCGGCCTGCCGGACGAGATTGCCGATCAGCTCCTGCCCCGGCACGCCCGGCAGACCGGCGATGTCGTAGATCTTCTTCTCGGGGTAGATCGCCTGGACCTGGCCGCCGACCTCGGGAAGGGCGTCGACCACCGCCATGCTCAGGCCGCGGAATCCTGCGTAGTACGCGCCGAAGAGACCCACCGGCCCGGCGCCGATGAAGAGCAGGTCGACGTTCGTGTTCGCTTCTTGCGCAGAGGTGTCCTGCAGCATGCCGGTGCTTCCTTGGGTTCGAGGTCGGCGTCGACCTGGTTACCGGTGAGAACTCGACGGGTCAGGAGCCGACGGCCGTCAGCGCCTGCTCGACCGCCGCTTCGTCTTCCGCGGCGAACTTGTCCTCGAGCTGCATCGGGGAGTAGTCCTCGTCGATTTCCTCGACCCGGCAGCCCCGCGCGCTCTCGATCGACTCGAGCCTGCGGTTGACCTTGTCCAGCGCGTAGTCGGTCATCTCGTCGATGTTGATGCCGAACGGCGTGTTGTCCCCGAAAGCGTCGAACAGCCCGACGATCAGCTGCAGCGCCGGCTGGAGCAGCTCCTGCATCCGCTCGTCGACGACGTCCCAGTTGCGGTCGTCGGCGGCGACGTGGCGCCGGCAGGTGAAGGTGCCCCACGCCATGTGACGCCGCTCGTCGTCGCCGATGTACTTCACGACCTGCTGCATGCCCGGCAGGATGTTGCGGCTCTTGCACACCTTGGCCCACGCGAAGTAGCCGGTGAGGGCGAGACAACCTTCGACCACGTGGTTGTAGGTCACGGACGCGCGGATCTGGGCGGCCGGAGACGGGTCCGTCGTCAGCGCGTACAGCGATTTCGGCAGCTCTTCGGTGAAGATCTTCGTGTACGCCCCGCTGTACTCGACGAATTCGTGGAGGTCGGTGCCGAGACCGACCGCGTCGAACCACAGGCGGAACGCCTGCATGTGCTTGGCCTCTTCGAAGGTGAACTGCGTCAAATAGGCCTCGTCGGCAAGCCGGCCTTCGACGGCCATCGCCGTCGTGAAGGGCTGCAGGTCCTGGGTCACGGACTCCTCGCCGGCCATGAACTGGGCGGCCAGGATCGACGTGAGCCGCTTCTCGTCGGGGCTCATCGCCGCGAAGTCCTTGGCGTCCTGGGAGAAGTCGATGTCTTCGGGGTTCCAGAACTTCTTGTTCCCCTTGCGGAACAAGCGCATCGGGAACGACTCCATGCGGAGACCGCCCTCGCTCAGACTGCCGAAGCCCGTGCGCTTGCCGTGCTCGATGTTGCGTTCGATAGCCATGAAACTGTCCTAATCAGTTCTGGGAGTGAGCCATCCGGCAGACTCCTGGTCGGTAGCCGGCCGGCAGGTGAGCACTCGACAGTCCTGGACGCGTGAGTCCTGATGAGAGACCGTGCCCCTGCTGGTTGGCTGGGAGAGTTGATCGCTACTGGGATGTCGTGCCCCGCGTGTTACCGGCGGGAGCACTGTTTGATTAGGTCGCTGATGGTTCTCCCGCCGGCTGCTCAAGGGTGATCGAGATCGGGAGGATCGTTGCGGCTGTTCGTAGGAGACGACTGGGCTGAAGACCATCACGATGTGGAGGTGATGGACGGCTCCGGCCGCAGACTGGTCAAGGCCCGGCTGCCCGAAGGCGTGACGGGGATGACTCGGTTGCACACGATGATCGGTGAGCTGGCCGGAGACGACGCCGATGAGGTCGAGGTGCTGGTCGGTATCGAGACCGACCGAGGACCCTGGGTCGCGGCGCTGGTCGCTGCCGGTTACACGGTGCTGGCGGTCAACCCGTTGCAGGCGGCCAGGTTCCGCGACCGGCTGGGAGTCTCGGGCGCTAAAAGCGACGCCGGCGACGCGCACGTGCTGGCTGACATGGTGCGCACCCACGGCCACGAGTTGCGGCCGGTCGCCGGGGACTCCGCGCGGGCCGAGGCCGTCAAGGTCGTGACCCGTACCCATAAAACCCTGATCTGGGAACGGACTCGCCACACCCAGCGGTTGCGGCACGCGCTGCGGGACTACTTTCCCGCCGCGCTGGTCGCGTTCACCGACCTCGACGCCGCCGACACTCTGGAACTGCTGGCCAAAGCCCCCACCCCGGCTCAGGCCGCCCGGCTGACGATCGCGCAGATCAGCGGCGCGTTGAAGCGGGCGCGCCGCAAGAGCATCGCCGGGAAAGCGGCGGAGATCCAGGCCGCGCTGCGCGCCGAGCACCTCACCCAGCCGGATGTCGTGGCCGCTGCCCACGCCGCCTCGGTCCAGGCGCTGATCGCGGTCCTGACCGTCTTGGACGCTCAGGTCAAGACCTTGCAGGGGCAGGTCGAGGCCTATTTTGGGCAGCACCCGGCCGCTGAGATCATCGCGTCCCAGCCTGGTCTGGGGCCGATCCTCGGCGCCCGGGTGCTCGCAGAGTTCGGCGACGACCCCGACCGCTATGCCACCGCCAAGGCCCGCAAGAACTACGCCGGGACTTCTCCGATCACCCGAGCCTCGGGCAAGAAGAAGGTCGCGCTGGCCCGGTTCGTGCACAACGACCGGCTCATCGACGCCCTGCTGACCCAGGCGTTCAGCGCGCTCAGACGCTCGCCCGGCGCACGCGCCTGCTACGACCGGCACCGAGCCCGCGGCGCCGGCCACAACGCCGCTCTGCGCCAGCTCGCCAACCGCCTCGTCGGGATCCTGCATGGCTGCCTCAAAACCGGCACCCTCTACGACGAGACAACCGCCTGGTCGCATCACCCCGAGAACATCGCTGCTTGACATCTACGCTCCTGGGATGTCTCTCATCACGAATTTGAGCCGTTGCGGGCGGACCGGGTGAACTAGTAGCGAATGAGGCCGCGGATGTTCTTGCCGTTGCGCATGTCCTCGTAGCCCTGGTTGACGTCCTCCAGGGAGTACTCGGTGGTGATGAGCTCATCGAGCTTCAGCAGCCCGGCGTTGTAGAGCTCGAGCAGCCGCGGCACGTCGTGCTGGCCGTTGGACGAACCGAACAACGAACCACGGAGCTGCTTTTCGTACAGCGTCAGCTCGATGAGACTGGTCGTGATCGACGTTTCCTCGGGGTGGCCGATGGCCGTGACGACGACCCGGCCGCGCTTCCCCACGAGCGAGAGGGCGGGCGTGATGTGCGCGCCCTCGGCGACGTCCGTGGTGATCACGCACACGTCGGCCAGCTGGCCGCGGGTCAGCTCGCTGACGGTGTTCCACGCCTCGTCCATCGACGCGGCCGTGTGGGTGGCCCCGAACTCGAGAGCCTTGGTGCGCTTGAACTCGACGGGGTCGATCGCGACGATGAGCCGGGCGCCGGCGATCCGGGCACCCTGGATCGCGTTGACGCCGATCCCGCCGACGCCGACGACGACCACCGCGTCACCGGCCCGCACTTCGCCGGATCGGACCGCGCTGCCGAAACCGGTCGTCACGCCGCACCCGACGAGCGCGGCCTTGTCCAGCGGAATGCCGTCGTCGATCTTCACGACCGACGCCGCCGGCACGACGGTGTACTCGGAGAACGTGCCGAGCAGGCACATCTGGCCGACGTCTTCGCCGCGGGCGTGGAAGCGGTAGGTGTTGTCCAGCTGCGGGCCGAGCATCACGGCGGCGCCGGCGTCACAGAGGTTGCCCAGACCCCGCGCGCAGTACGAGCACCGGCCGCAGGCGGGAAGGAAGGTCATCACCACGTGGTCGCCCTCGGCGATGTCCGTGACGCCGGGGCCGACGGCCTCGACCACACCGGCGCCTTCGTGGCCGCCGACCAGGGGGTAGGGGAAGGGCAGGTCTCCGGTGACGAGGTGCTCGTCGGAGTGGCACAGCCCGCTGGCGGTCAGCTTGACCAAGACCTCGCCGTCCTTCGGTGGATCAAGGTCGATTTCCTCGACCTGCCACTTTTCGTGCTGTCCCCAAAGGACCGCAGCCTTCGTCTTCATTGACGTCAACTCCTCATAGGTGAAGGACTCGTGTCATCATCACAAGATCCGGCGCGACGCACACCGATCGCGCGAGCCATCGATGGCCCGCGCGTGCCAACCCCGCCGAACCGCGCGGACCACGCACACGGAAACGGACGCCAAAGACGTCAGAAAAAAAGAAGTACCCGGCCGGAACGGCGAGATGTGCTCAGTCGACCGGCACTTCGAGGCAGACGACCAAGCCGCCACCCGAACGCGGCCGGAACCGGATCCGGCCGTCGAGCGACTGGACGATCTGGTCGGCGATCCACAGTCCGAGGCCCGCGGTGCCACGGCGTTCGCCGACGGAAACGAACCGCTCGGTGACGATGGGCGCGAGTTCGGCCGGGAAACCCGGCCCCCGGTCGAGGATCATGACCCGGAGCTGTCCTCGTCCCAGCCGCGCGACGACCTCGACGGGCGTGCCCCGGCTGTGCCGTCCGGCGTTTTCCACGAGGTTGGTGATGACGCGTCGCAGCAGTTGTGCGTCCAGGCGGGACTGTGCACCCGGCGGCGTGACGGTGATCTGCAGCTCGGAGTCCGCCAGGCCGGCGGCGTCTCCGGCCGCGTACAAGAACTCCTTGATGTCGACGACCCTGCGACGCCCGGTGCTGAAGGTGGGCCGCCGGCTCGCGGCGACGTCGCCGAGCGCGTCCATCATCGACGAAAGGTGGCCCGCGTGGGCCGCCAGCAGCCGCAGGCTGGTCCAGCTGTCGTCGTCTTCGGCCGCCGCCGTACCGGTTCGCTCGACCAGGTTGTCGGTCAGCGCCTTGAGAGAGGCGATGGGAGTGCGGAACTCGTGCAGAATGACGTGCAAGCCGGTTTCCTGGGCCTCGTAGGACTTCAGGAGGCGGGCACGCAGGTCCCGTTCCTCTTCCGCCGCCGCCCGTTCCGCGATCGCCTGTGCCCGGGCGGCGCTGTGTGCTCGTGTCGCCCGTTCGGTCAACAGCGCGAAGCCGCCTGTCAGGGCTGCGGTGAACACCAGGTAGACCGGCCACCACAACCCGGACTGCATGCGGATCGCCGACGACGTCTGATCGGCGTCCATCAGCATCGCGACCAGGAAGTAGGCGCCACCGAGGGCCATCGACACGGCCACAGTGGCCACGAAGGACAGTCGCATCGCCGCGGCCGCGATGACCAGGAACAGCAGCGACACCGCGACGCTGCTCGCACCTCCGGTGAACGTGATGACGGCCAGCGACAGGACCGAGTCCAGGCCGGTCACCACCGAAGCGGACCGGATGCTGCGTAACTCGATCGAGGGATCCCAGAAGACGATGAGCGCGTAGATGCTGCCGACAGCCAGCCACACCAACCCGATCGCGAGGTGGTGCCGCACGGAGTCCGGCCCGAGCGCGAGCAGCAGCCCGACGGACATCACGACGCCGATCCGGACGCTGGCGGGCACCCGTTCCACGATCCGGATGTCCTTTTCCCGGAACGTATCCGTCTGGAGGATCGTGCTCGACCGCACGGAACGCCACCACGGTACGGTCGACATCGGTGCCTCCACGATGCTGCCGCCAGCGCCTCTGCCGGTGGCCTCGTATAGTGATTTTGTCATCTTCCGACGAGGAGAGCCATGCAAGACCACAAACTCGTTCTGGTGCTTGTCGATGACCACGACCTGTTCACCCAGGGCCTAGCTCTGCTGCTCAAGGCGAAAGCCGGCGACCGGTTCGAGATCGGTGGTACGACGAACCGCGCGGAGGAAGCAGCCTCGCTCGTCGGCTCGTGCGGCGCCGACATCGCGATGGTCGATCTCGCCATGCCGCCTGTCAACGGGATTCCGGCGATCCGCCACATCAAGTCCCGCCATCCCGATACGAAAGTCGTCGCGCTGTCAGGCACGTCGGACCTGAAGCTCGCCGAAGAAGCTCTGAGGGCCGGCGCCGACGGATTCCTGCCGAAGTCGGCTGATCCGGATGTGCTGGTCGCTCCCCTGCTGTCCGTGGCCGCCGGCTTCCGAGTGGTCGAGGACACCTTGTTCACCGCGTTGCTCGACGCGGTGCGGCACCCGCCGGAGGAGATCTTCGGTCAGCTGGCGGTGGAAGAGATTCGCCTGTGGGTACTGCTGTCCCGCGGCTTGGAGACCGCAGAAATCGCCGAACGCATGCTGGTTTCCGAGCGGACCGCGAAGCGCCTGGTCGCCTCGCTCCTGAACAAGCTGGGGGCTCCGAACCGGATCGTCGCCGCCGGCATGGCCGGTCACTACGGCTTGCTTGGTAAGCAGGCGCCGAGCCCGGGCTGACAAGGCTCGGCGCCCGCCGGCTAGAAGAACGCGGCAACCGACACGACGACGAAGACGGCCGCGACCACGTAGGCGCTGACGGCGCCTCGGCGGACGACTTTCGCGCGCCGCTCGCGCTCGGCCATCGGCAAGTTCGCCGGAACGAGCTCCACTGAGCGCCTGCTGCCCCACCGTCCCAAAAGGACAAGCAGAACCGCCAAGACGAGGAACGGGGCAGCCGTGCTCATCGCGAAGGAACCGGCTGTCCTGGTGAAGGCCGGCCCGGGTTCGCCGCGCCCTGCTGACCGGTCACCGGGCTCTCGCCCGGCTTTACGTCCGGTGCGGCGTCGGGATCGTCCGGCCGGTACTCGTCCGCGTACTCCACGCCGGCGCCCTTGATCTGGTCTCCCAGCCAGGAACGCCACACGGCGAGCATCTTTTCCACCTGCAGCTGCTGTTTGAGGCTGTCGTGCACCTTTTCGAAGGTCGCCGGCACCGGAGCCGTCACTTCATCGACCCGCCCGACGTTCCAGCCGAACTGGTTCTGCACCGGACCGAAGACCGTCCCCGTCGCTGCGCCGAAAGCCGCTTTCCCGTAGTCGTCCTGCAGCTGGCCACGGGAAAGCGCGCCGAGGTCGCCGCCCTTGTCGCGCGTCGCGGTGTCGATGCTGCGCTGCTGGGCCACGGTTTCGAACTTGGCTCCGTGCGACAGGTCGGCGATGACCTGGTCGGCCTCTTCCCTCGTCCGGACCACGATGTTGCCGATCTTGCGCTGCTCCGGGGTGCCCAGCTGGTCCTTTCGCGTCGCGAAGGCGTCCTTCACTTCCTGCTCGCTGACGTCGCCGGATCCCTTGGTCACCGCGTCGAACAGTTGAGAGAGAGCCAGCTGCTGCTTGATTTCCCCGATCACGGCCGGTTCGGACGTGCCGACGTTGCCCAGCTGCTGGACGAACTTGTCGTGAGCTTCCGTCCCCTCGCCGAGCTGCTGCGAGATCAACCTGGCCAGAGCGTCCTGCGCCACCTTGTCACCGATCACGATCCCGCGGTCCTGCGCGGCTTTCTGCAGGATCAAGCTCACCGCGTACGCCTTGGCGGAGTCCTTGCGGAACCTGCCGAGGGTCGCTTCGTCCTGTGGTGGCTGGACCCCGTACATGGCCCGCCAGGTCTCGAGGACACCGCTGAGCTGGTCGGCGGTGACGGTTCGGCCCGCGACGCGGAAGGCCGCGTCGTCCGGTAGCCGCTGGGAGTCATACCAGACGTAGCCGCCTACCCCGCCGCCGACCAGGAGCAGCAGGACCACGAGCAGGATGACGCGCACCTTGCGGGTTTTCGGCAGTTTGGCCCGGATGACGTCCTTCAGGCCGGTCTTCGGTTTCTCCGGCCCGGCTTCGGCGTCCTCGTCGGGCTCGTCGTCGCCGTCCGGGAGATCGACGACGTCGGCTTCCTCGTCTTCGATCGTGCTGGGGCTCGAGGTCTTCACGGTCGCCTCCGCGTCGTCAGTCTTCTTCTCGCGTTCAACTCGCAGGCTCATCGACCCACCTCCACCACGACTCGTCCGACAGGTTCGGGAACGGGTGTCGCCACCCGGGTAACGCGGTCACGCGGTGGCCAGAGCCACACCACACAGCCCGCGGACAGCAAGGCCAGCACGACCGAGCCGGCCAGCAGGACGCCGAACTCGCGTACGGCGGCCAGCTTGGACAGCACCAGGACCGCGTACCCCACGGTGGAGGTGGACGCGGCGAGCAGGATCGACAGCCGGAGTCCCCGGCTGCGACGGCGGGCGGCTTCCGAAAGCAGGACCGTGAACTCGCACCCGACCGCCGCGGTCAGCGATCCCAAGCCGGCGGTGACGGGGCTCAGCGGCACCCCGGCCAGCCACAGGAAGCACAGCCCCGCACCGGTGGCGATGGCCGCCGCCGCGACCGCGCGCGCCGCGTCGGCCCGGCGGCGCAGCGCGATCAGCAGGACCGCGCCCGCAGCCAGGATCCCGGCCAGATTGGTGAGCAGGCGGTCGGCGGACACGAGCTCGTTCCCGCGGACCGCGACCATCGGCAAGCCGGTCAGGTCCGCGTGATACCCCTGCGGTGGCGGCGGCAAGTGCCGCAGCACGTCGTCGCGGAGGGCCTGGAGCTCGCTCAGGTCTTCCATCCGCACGCCGAAGCTCAGCAGGGCGGACGTCCGGTCGTTGCGGAGGACCGCGCCCGTGAGGTACGGCGGCAGCAACCGGACCCCGGCTGCGATCTGGCTCGCCGTGGGCGAGGTGCCCAGGAACTGCAGCAGGGTCGGCGGCGACACCACCGGGCGCATCTGGTCACCGTGTCGCGAGACGATGCTTTCCTGCGCCTCACTGGTCCATTTCATGGCCTCGGGCGACAGCACGTCAGGACCGTTGAGGACGACGGCGACCTCTCCCGACGACCCGATGACGGATTCGACGTGCTGGGCGTCGGTGAGCGCGTCCAGTCCGGTGGCGAAGCTCTGGAAGTTGCTTTCCAGCTCGATCCGGGGGAGCGCCATCCAGCCGGCCAGCGCCACCGCGCCCGCGACGACGCCGGCGGCGACCCGAGCCCATCGAGGCGACGTCACAACGCGCGACGAGGAGACCATCTCATCGAGTGGCCGGTCCGGTTCGGCGGTGAACGAGAGGCCGCGGATGAGGAGCATGCCGACCAGCGCAGCGATGAGCACACCCATCGAAAGCGCGAGACCGAGTTCACGGACGAACGGCAGCGGCGACAGCAGCAGCATCGCGAACGCCGCGGCGGTGGCGGTGGCGACCACCAGCACCACCCGGCGTCTGGCCTGCTGGGCGAAGTAGGTCGGGTAGTAGCTCCCGACGCCGAGCAGGACGGGGAGGAAGGCGACGACGCCGAGCGACAACGGCCGCCCGAGCCACCCGAAAACGGCGAGCGTCAGCCCGATCGCGACGACGGTCGTCATGACCGGCACCAGCCTGCGGCGCACCTTCCGGGTCCAGGGAATCACCAGGAAGCACGCGCCCACCGCGAGCAGGGCGGTCCCCCCGATCCACGGGATCTCGCGTTGCGCCTGGTCGCCCAGGGACAGGGCGATGACCGGGACCCCGGACACCGTGATCCGCTGCGCGTCCGGCTTGGCCGTCGCGACGGCGTCACGAACCGCCTGAACCAGCCGTTCCGTGCCCTGCTGGTCCAGGCCCTCGCGCGGGCGGACGAGGATTGCCGCCGACCGGTCGGAGGGCACGACGAACCGCCACTGCGGGCGGGGCTGGCCGGCACCGGTGTACACGACCGTGTTCACGAAGGACGGATTGTGCAGGGTCGGGAGGCCGGCCGGCATGCCTTGGACCAGCAGCGGCCCGTACCGGGCGTCGAACGCGGCCACCGCGGCGTCGCCGGCCTTCTCCGCGTCCTTGCCGGTCTTGCCCTGCCGGGCTTGGGACCGGACGGCGTCGCGGCGTCCGGACAGCTCCGCGAGAAGGTCCTGTGTCCGCCCGGCGATCTGGTTCAGGGTCGTCCCGGGGCCGTAGGCGGCCGCGACGTCCGGGAGCCGTGACAGCCGGCCTTCGAGGTCGAGCAGCGTCGGCAGGTGCTGCTGGTCGAGCTGGGCGCGCGGCTGCCCGGACTCCAGCAGGACGACGATCGGGTCCCCGCCGAAGGAGCCCGACTCCGCCTCGAACTGGCGCACCACCGGGTCGTCGGTGGGCAGGAACGAGTCCACGCTCGTCTCGACCCGCACCTTCGCGAGCCCGCCGAGCACGAAGCCCGCCGTCGCGAGCACGCCCAGTGCTACGAAGAGACCGCGCTTGGTCGGCCGTCGCCAGAGGGCGCGCACCCTTCGCGCCCCTCCGCGGAGGAGGGCGCTCGGGGACAGCTTGCGCAACGACGGCCGACGCACCATCACTTCGTTCCCTTCTCCACTCGCGGGTACGAGCCGCCCTGGTACGGCCCCGGGTTCGAGGACTGGCCGGGTGCCGGGTACGGGTTGCTCTTGTCGAGGGGCGGGATGTTGTTGAGGTTGAGCGGGTTCCCGCGCAGGCTCTGCTCGTTGAGGATGATGAAGACGCGCAAGGCCGTGCCGTTGTCGTCGCCCCTCGACAGGGCCTGGCCCATGTTGGTGAACATCGCCGCGACGTCGTGCCCGTACGGCTGCAGGTAGGACAGCATCGGGTTGACGTCGCCGAGCGCGACGTTCAGCGTCGGCAGCAGCTGGTGGGCGTCCGCGGCCACCACCGGCACCCGCGCCAGTGTGTCCGGCGCGTGGTCGAGCACGCCGTTGAGCGAGGGCAGCAGGCCGCGCAGGTCGCCGGCGGTCTGCGGCAGCTGTTCCAGCGCCTTGCTCAGGTCCGGGGCGGCGGTGTTGAGGTTCTTCGCAACCGGCGCGAGCGAACCCGACAGCTCGTTCAGGCCGTCGCTCGCGCTCTTGGCCTTGTCCATGACGCCCGGCAGCTCCCGCATGACGGTCTGAAGGTCTTGCCCGCCGTCCGCGGTGGTCTTCGTCAAGGTGTCGGCGTCACGCACCAGCTGCGCGATCTGACCCTGGCGGGTGTCCAGTGCGGCGAGGAGGCCGGCTGCGTTCCCGCTGAGCTTCTTCAGGTCCTCACTCTGCGCGGACAGCGCGGCCAGCGCGCCCTGCCCTTCACGGCCGAGGTCACCGAGACCGCTCAAGGCGCGGGAGATGCTGTCCTGGCTGTCCTTCGTGGACGCACCGAGCGAGCGGACCGTGCTCGCCAGCGCCTGCCTGGTCGAAGGGTCGATGCCGGCCAGCACGTCGTTCAGGCCGACAGCGGGCTTGCCCGCGTTCTCCGGCAGGACCGCTCCGCTGTCCAGGGCCGGACCGTCGCCGTCGGTCAGCTGGAGGAAGGTCTCCTCCACGAGCGTCTTGTTCCGGACCTGGACCGTCACCCCACCGTGCAGCGGGTACTGCTGATCGAGCTCCACGGTCACGCGCGCGCGGCCGCCCTCGTTCTTGATCTCGGCCACCTTGCCGACGGCGACGCCGCTGATCATCACGTCGGAGTCGGGCACGAGGTTCGCCACGCGCGGGAAGGTCGCCGTGAGCGTGTAGCGGGAGCTGCTGAAGGGGAGCTTGCCGCCGGAGTTCACCCAGAGGTAGCCGAAGAACACGGCGCAGGCGGTGGCGAACACGACGAGCACGATCAGCCGGATCACCGGCATCGCGGAATGAGAGATCCTCATGGCAGCCACCTAGCGGGGAGTCTGGCCGGACGTGGCGCCCACTCCGGGGATCCCCAGGCTGCTCGGCGTGAACTCGAGCAGGCCGCGCAGGATCCCTCCGTTGGCGTCGTGCAGGCTGGTCAGGGAATTCGTCTGGTAGACGAAGGCCGAGAGGTCGTTCAGGTACGGCAGGACGGCCGCCGTGACCGGGTTGAGCCGGCCGGTGATCTCGTGCAGGTCCGGCAGCGTCCCGTTGAGGTCACCGACGAGCGGGCGCAGGTCGTCGACGACGGGCTTGGCCTTCGCCACGACCGGGGTCGCCTGGTCCACCGTGTTGCCGGCCTGGTCCACGGCCTTCGTCAGCTTCGACAGGGAATCGGGCAGCTCACCCGAGGCCTTGCGCAGGTTTTCCAGCGTCGGATCGAGCTGGTCGCTCAGCCCGACCACGCTGCTCGTCGCCTCGTCGAGCTGACGGGTGAGGTCGGGCAGCTGCGCCAGCGACGCGTCGAGCGGGCCACTCTGCGCGCCGGCGGCTCCGAGCGTCTCCTGCAGGCTCTTGGCCAGCGACGACAGCCGCGCGTCGTTGCCGCCGACGGACTTGGAGATCCGGGCGAGAGCGGTCACCAGCTTCGCCAGTGTGTCCTTGCGGGTCTGCAGCGCCGTCACGACCGGCTTGAGGTCGGTCGCGACCTGGTCGGTCGCCGAGAGGCCGCTCGCGAGCGACTGCGGTGCGTGGGCCAAGGCCGCGTCGGACTCGTTGACCAAGGACGTCAGTGCGTTCAGCGTGTTGTCGTCCAGGTGCCCGAGCACCTCGTCGACCTGGATCGGCCGCTGCGAGTGGCTCGCCGGGAGCGTCCCGTCCTGCGGGATTTCCTTCCCCGGCGGCCCGCCGGGGTCGATTTCGACGTACATCTCGTTGAGCGGGCTCTTCGGGCGCAGCACCGTGCGTGCGTTGTCGTACACCTTGTACTGCGGGTCGATGGAGAGGGTGAGCAGCGCCTTGCCGTCGTCCGAGACGGACGCCGAGTCGATCTGGCCGACCTTCACCCCGGCGATCCGGACCTCCTGGCCATTGCCCGGGCTGACGGCGGGAGCGTTGTCGAACTCCGCCTTCATGATGAACCTGTCCTGCCACGGCCAGGTCGTGGTCCCCGCGCCCTGCTGGCTGACGATGTAGCCCCCGACCGCCAGCCCGAGCACCACCAGCACCACCAGCGTGAGCACGTTCCGGCCGAGCTTCGGCTCGCTGCGGACGCGTTCCCAGGTCTTCTTGATCCGGCCTTGCTCGCGGGTCATCGCCCCTCCTGCTGCTGTCCGAGCCTCATGAGGTTGCCGAAGAGCTGTTCGAGGCTGATCGGCAGACCGCCGATGGTGCCGGGGCCGACTCCGGGTTCGAACGCGATCGACGCGCCGTTGCCGTCGGTCATCGACGATGCCCTGTCCGCGTTGGACAGCATGTATCCGAGTTCCTGGTAGAGCGGCCGGTCGCCGGAGGTGCCGGCGTACGGTCCCGTTCCGCGGTACGGCGAGAGGATCGTCGACTTGATCGGACCGTTCACCCGGTCGAGTACCGGTCCGCGCACGTCGTCGAGCGCTGTGGTCAGGCCCTGGGCGGTCGGCACGAGATCACGGACGACAGGCCTGGCGTCGGTCAGCAAGTCCTTCAGGTCGTTCACCAGCGGACGTGCCTTCGCCAGCACCGGGTCGGCGTGCTGCAGAGCCGTGTCGAGCTCGCGGGCCACCGGACGGGCCGGTTCGGCGACGTCCTTGATCTTGGCCAGCGTGCCGTCCAGCCGGGAGAGCCCGGCGTTCGTCGAGTCCAGCGCCTCGGGCAGGCCGGAGACCGTGTGGGACAGGTCCGACGCGCGATCCCCCAGCACGGTGCTGACCTTGCCGAGGTTCCGGACGATGGAGTCGAGCTGCCCCGGCTCCTTCGTCAGCGCGGAGGAAGCCGATTCGAGCCCGCTGACCACGTCGGTGAGGTCCTGGCGCGGCCGGGTGCCCTGCGCGGCGCGCAGGACGTCACCGGCCGGGTCCAGCGTGCCCGGCGCGTCGGCCAGGAGCTGGTCGATGGCCGCTCGGCCTTCGTCGTCCAGTGTGGCGTCCAGGCTCCCGACCGTCTTCTGCAACGAGTTCAGGGTGTTCGGCGGCAGCGCGTCGACGACCTTGTCGAGCTCGACCGGCACCCGCGTGCGGTCCTTGGGGATTTCGCCGGCCGGCGTGCCCTTCTCCCCGCCGGGAACGAGGTCCACGTAGTACCTGCCGCCCAGCACGGTGGCCGCCCGGATCACCGCCGAGGGGGCGGTGCGCAGCTTGGCGGGCACGTCGTCGTCGACCTTCACCGTGACGTCGGCGGAGCCGTCCTGCGCCTCCCGGACATCCACGACCTTGCCGATCGGGATGCCGGCGACCTTGACTTCCGTGGCGTAGGGCTGGAGCCGGTAGTCACGCGCGAAGTTGATGGTCAACTCCGTGCCCGGTCGCAGCGTGGTGAGGACCCGGTCCTTGTTGAAGAGAGCGAGACCGGCGACGAGCGCCACGACGACGAACATCGCGCCCAGCTTGAACAGCGATCCCTTGCTCTTCGGACGCCTGCGCCGGTTCTTGACAAGCAAAGCCATCTTCCTCACCTCGGCCCCAGCAGAGAGCTCTTCTTGTCCTGCGGTGCCTGTCCCGGTGCGGGATAGGCGTTGCGCGCGGTGACCGGGTCCTTCAACGCGCTCAAGGCGCCGGACAGGGACTCGGTGTTGAACAACGGGTAGATGCGCAGCCAGTGGCCCGCCGCGTCACCCTGGCTGAGCGCGTTGGCCGTGTAGGAGAACCACGACGCGATCTCCGGCGAGTACGGCGCGAGGATCTCGAGCGGCACGTGCGCCGAGCCCACGGCCGAGCGCACCGCCGGCGCCAGCGGCCTCGCGTCGGAGAAGGTCTGCGTGAGCGCCCCGACCGCCGGCTCGGCCTGCCCGGCGACGCCCGGCACCTTGTCGAGCGGCGGAACGCCCTCGCGCAGCACCCCCCGGACGTCCGGGGTCGCCTGGCCCAGCGCGTCCGCGCCCGGCTTCAGCGACGACATCGCCGCCTGGGCATCGGCCAGCGGCACCTGCAGCGACTGCAGTGCCCCGCGTGCCTTCCCCAGCGTGTCCGGCGCCTTGTCCACGACGTCCGCCAGCGGCTTGCCGCCATCGACGCCGACCGCGTCCAACGTGGTCTTCAGTTGCCCGACCAGCGCGGAGATCTCCTGCTGGCGGTTGGTGAAGCGGCCGCTGAGGCTGTCCAGCGCACGCAGCGTCCCGGTCAGGTCCTTCCCGTCGTCGGTGGCCAGCGCACCGGCCACGGATCCGAGGTCAGGCAGCTCCTCGGGCAAGGCCCCCAGCGCGTCGCGGAGGTCCTGCTGGTGTCCGACGACGCCGCCGCCGGCCTCGCGCAGCGTGTCCTGCAGGGCCTTCCGCGTCGGCTCGTCGAAGACGGCCAGCACGTCGGAAAGCTCCTGCGCGCCCTCGGTCTTCGCCGACGGGATGACGTCGTTTTCGCCGACCTCGCCCGCGTCGGGCGTTCCTGGCGTGAAGTCGACGTACTTCTGGCCCAGCGCCGATCGCGCGCCGACCGACGCGGTCACGGCTTTGGAATTGCGGTAGATCGGCTTGTCGCCGTCGAACTTCAGCTCGACGACGGCCTGGTTGTCGACCAGGTTGATGTCGCCGACCTGGCCGACCCGCACGCCGCCGATGCGGATGTCGTCGCCGCTGCGCAGGGCACCGACGTCGCCGAAGGCGGCCTTCACGACCGTCGTCGGCTTGCCCGGCAGGCCGTCGCTCGCGGTGATCGCGATACCGACCGAGGCCACGAAGAGGGCGAGGACGACGAACCCGATGAACAGGGACCTCCTCTTGCGGCCGACCGTGCTCGCCATCACTGACCTCCACCGATGAGGAACTGCAGAACGCCGCTTTCCTGCTGCCGGCTGAGCCCGGTCACGCCGCCGTCGGATTGCAGTCCCGTGGCCAGCAGCCCGCCGAGGACTCCGCCTGAGCCGGTGAGTCCTGGAAGGCTCGGCAGCGGCAGCGGCGGCGCCCCTTGAGCCGGCGTGCCGGTGTCACCCCGGGGAGGGCCCTGCTGCGGGGGCGTAGGAGCCCCGTTGGGTGCGTTGAGGCCGGGCACGAGACCCGTCAGCAGGTCGGGGTTGACGACGAGCATGGCCCGTAGGTAGTGGGAAACACCGTCGCCGCCGTTGGTGCTCAGCGCCCAGTTCCGGATGAAGTTCAGCACGTTCCCGAAGTTGTTCGTCAGGTCGGTGACGACCGGGCGGGCGGAGCCGACGGTGGTCCGCAGGTCCGGGCCGGCGGTCTTGAGCTGGTCGACCACCGGGCGAGCCTCGTCGAGCAGGCCTTGCGCCTTGTCCAGGACCGGCTTCGCGCTCGCCAGCGCCGGGTCGAGCGACTCGGAGAACTTCTTGAGCTCGTCGCTGATGGCGCTCAGGTTGTCCGTCGTCGGCCTGATCGACTGCAGGACGGGCGTCGTGGCCTGCGCGGTACCGGTCAGCTGCCCGAGCGTCTTCCGGGCCGCGGAGAGGGTGTCCGGCAGCCGGCTGAGGGTCGACTCGAGCGCGGCCCGGTTCTTCGCGGTGGCTTCGGTGGCGGTCTGCGCGGACGAGAGGAGGCCGTCGAGGGTCGCCCCGTTGTCCACGGCCAGGGCCTGGGCCACCGGTTCGATCTTGTCGACCACGCTGGTGAGCAGGCCGTTCTGTTCCTTGAGGACCTTCGCCAGCCCGTCGGTGTCCTTCATGGACGAAGCGAGCGCCTGGATGGTCGCGTCGGCGTTCCGGCCGTTCTCCCGCATGCCTTCGCCGAGCACGGTCACCAAGGCTGCCAGCGACTGCCCGGTGGGGTCGTCGATGGTGTTGAGAACCTGGTCGAGGTCGGTGTAGACGCTGGTCTGCTGCACCGGCAGGACGTCGCCGTCCTGGAGCTCGGGTGCCGAGGGCGTCCCGCGGTCCAAGTCGAGGTACCGCTCGCCGAGGATGCTGACCGGCTTGAGCGTGACCTTGGCGTCGGTGTGCACCGGCAGTGCCGCGGGATTCAGGCTCAGCGCCACCGCGGCATGCTTGTCGCTGTCCACCGTCATGGCCGCGACTTGGCCGACGTTGACGCCGTCGACCTTCACCTCGTTGCCCGGGATCAGCGGGCTGGCGTCGGTGAACTTGGCGACGATCGTGATCTCGCCGGGCTGTCCTTTGTCGTTCGCGCCCACGGCGCCGGCGGTCACGCCGACGCACGCGACGACGACCACGGCGAGGCCACGGAGCCGGTAGGACACCGGACGTGACGGCCGGGGCGGCCGGGACGTGTGCTTGCTCATCGGATCCCACTTCCGAACGCGTCGGTCCAGGGCTGGCCGACCGGCGATCCTGGCAACGGTGTCGGGTCGCTGGTGAAGCCCGGCGGCACGATGCCCGGATTGACGTTCACGTTCGACGCCCCGGCCTGTATGTAGATGCGGCCGTAGTGGCCGTTGGCGTCGTAGTTGCTGGTCGCCGATCCCCAGTTGGACAGCAGGCCCACCGCTTCCGGTGTGAACGGACGCAGGAAACTCAACGCGGGCATCAGGCTGCTCACGGCCGAGTTCAGGCCGGGTGCCGTCGCGTGCGCGGTGTCCAGCAGTCCCGGCGTGTAGTTCAGCAGGGTCTGCGCGTCGGCCAGCGCCGGCCGCAACTCGGCGACCAGCGGCCGCAGGTCGGTCAGCACCGGCCGGAGGTTCCGGCTCACGTCCGGCAGCTTCGCCGTCGCCGGTTCGAGGTCCTTCAGCAGCGGCACCGCCTGCCCCACCGCGTCGGGCACGTCGCCCAGGGTCTTGCCCGCGGTCTGCAAGGTGCCGGGCAGCTTCTTGAGCGCCGAGGCGAGTGCCTCGTGCTGCTGCGCGGTCAGCGACGTCGTCTTCGACAGCTGGTCGATCACCGTGCGCAGGTCGGCCTCACGACCGGCGAGGGTGCCGACCATGGTGTCGAGCTGGGTGACCATCTGCTTGATGGCCGGCCCGTCGCTGCCGAGTCCCCGCAGCACTTCACCGAGCGCTTGCACGGCGGGGCCGGCCGAGCGCACCGTGTGATTCAGGTCGGCCTCGTGGCCCTTGACCGTGCTGTCGAGCCGGTTGATCAACGAGCTGAGCTTGGCCCGAGTCGGTGGATCCAGAGCGTTGAGCACCTGGTCGAGCTCCATCGGCACCGGCATGTCGCCCTTGATCATGCCGTGGTCGGGGATCTCCGCGTTCCGGCTCGGTCCGTCGGTGATGTTCACCATCCGCTCGCCGAGCGCCGCCTTCCACTCGATGCGCACCTGCGCGCCGTCGTGGAGGGGAACATGGTCACCTTCGAGGGCGAGCATCAGCTTCGCCTTGCCGCCCTCGACCGAGATGTCCGACACCTTGCCGACTTCGAAACCGTTGACCTGCACGGTCCCTCCCGACACCACGTTCGTCGCGGAGTCGAGGATCACGCCGACCTCGTAGTCGCCGTTTCCCATCGCCGCGACGGCGGTGGCGCCCACGCCCAGGGCCGCCACCACGATGATGCCGACCGTCAACACACGTTTCATGAGTCAGTCCATCCCCAGCGGGCCGGCGGATTCGCCGGCCAGGAACTGCCGCACGAAGGGGTCGTCGGACGCGAACGCTTCCTCGGCTTCGCCGTAGTGCACGACCTGTCCCTGCCAGATGAGGCCGACGTAGTCGCTGACCTTGCGCGCGGTGCGGATGTCGTGCGTGACGAGCAGGTAGGTGCCCTTGTGCTCGCGGTGCATGTCCAGGATGAGGTCGTTCAGCAGGCTTGTACGGACGGGGTCCAGACCGGAGTCCGGCTCGTCGAACAACACGATGTCCGGGTTGAGCACGAGCGCCCGCGCGAACCCGGCGCGCTTCCGCATACCACCCGAGACCTCGTTCGGGAGTTTCGTGATCGACCGCTCCAAGCCGACTTCCGTCAGCCGGGTCATCACGATGTGCTCGATCTCCGCCTCGCTCATGTCCGTGTGCTTGCGCAGCGGGAAGGCGGTGTTGTCGTAGATGTTCATGGAGCCGAACAAGGCGCCGTCTTGGAACAGCACACCGAAGCGCTTGCGGAGGTCGTAGCGCTCCTGCTCGGTGATCTTCCACAGGTCCTGGCCGAAGATGACGATCTCGCCCTCGTCGGGCTCCAGGAGCCCGACGAGGTGCTTCAGGAGCACGCTCTTACCGGTACCCGACGGCCCGAGCACCGTCGTGATGGCGTCGTCGACGAAGTTGATGTTCATGCCGCGCATGACGTGGAAGTTCCCGAAGGCCTTCGAGACGTTCCGCACTTCCATCGAGTGCGTCCGGTCGGCCGGGCCGGCCAAGAGGTGGCCGCTGCGGGTATGGATCCGCGTGGGTGCGTCGGCGGTGTTCGATGTGGACACAGATTTCTCCTCGCGGGACGAAGGGGCGGCGGGCCGGTCAGTTGGCGATCGGTGCATTCGGCGCCAGACCCCAGAAGAGCTGGGTCCCCAATACACCGACGATATGTATCAGCACCATGTTCAGCATCATCGACTTCGCCGTACTTCTTCCCACGCCGACGGATCCGCCACTGGCGTTGTAGCCGTAATAGCATCCGACGAAGATGATCGCCGTCCCCATGGCCATCACCTTGCACAGGGAGAAGAACAGGTCCTGCGGGTTCTGGTAGAGCCAGAAGATGAAATTGTAGCCACCGGGGGAAACCCCACCGAGCATCTTCACGGTGGTGAGGAACTCCCCGATGTACATGATTCCGAGGCCCACCACGTAGAGGAACGGCATTGCGATCCAGGCCGCGACGATGCGGCTGCCGACCAGGTAGCTCCTCGACTTGACGCCCATGACCTCCATCGCGTCGATCTCGTCGGAGATGCGCATCGAGCCGATCTCGGCGACCAGACCGCAGCCGACTTTCGCCGCGAAGATGTAGCCCCACATGTACGGGGCCATCTCGCGGATCGCGCACCAGGCGTTGAAGATCCCCGAATAGAGGGGAACGCCGATCTGCTTGAGCGTGTAGTTGCCTTCGAGGCCGCACTCGTACCCGATCACGAACTGCATCAGCCAGATGACGAGCCCGCTGGACAGGATCAGCAAGCCGCACTGGTGGAACACTTCCGTGGCGTAGTGCCGGAGGTCGGGCAACGCCCGGATCGTCCGGCCCGAGAACCGGGCGATGTCGCCGCCGGTCTCAACCGCGGACTTGACCGAAGTCGCCATGCCCTTGAACGAAATCTCGACGTCGGCAGGCTTCGGCGCACCGGGCAGCTTCTTCTCGCCGACTCCGCCGTTCTGCGCAGCTCGGGTCACGGTGTCTTCTCCCCGCCTCGTCACTTGTAGATCTGCATCTCAGGGTTGAGACCGAGCATGATCGCGGTGAAGACCGCGTTGAATATCCAGATCGCCGCGAACGCGATCACCACGGCCTGGTTGACCGCCCGCCCCACCCCGATCGGCCCGCCGCCGGTGTGCAGGCCCTTGTAGCAGCAGACGACACCGATGATCAGCCCGAAGATCGACGTCTTGATCACGCTCGCCCAGATGTCGGTCGTCGTCGCGTTGTCGAAGAAGCTGCCGAAGAACGCGCTGCTGTTCGCCTTGAGGATCGGCACGGCGGCGATGTACCCGCCCACGACACCGAAAGCCAGCGCCACCAGGTCCATCAGCCCCGTGATCAACGTCATCGCGACCACCCGCGGCACGATGAGCGTCCGGATCGGATCGACGCCCAGGACCTCCATCGCGTCGATTTCTTCACGGATGCGGCGGGCACCGAGGTCCGCGGTGATCGCCGTGCCCATCACGCCGGCCACGACCATCGCGTTGATCCAGGGCGCGAACTCGCGGACGCTCGCCATGATGAAGAACGAGCCAAGCCGTTCGGGGATACCGAAGAGGGAGAAGATGTTCCCGCCCTGCAGCCCCGGAGCCCCGAGGCCGAAGGCCGTGGTCGAGATGATCATCGGGATCCAGCACAGCTTCAGCGTCTGGAACATCTGCTCACGAACTTCGCCCCAGTAGCCAACAGGGTGCCGGAGGGCGGAGTACAGCACGTCGCCCATCAGCCGCACCATTTCGCCGGCCTGCTCCAGCGGACGCGAGACCGCGGAGCCCAGGCCGGATCGCCGGATCGCCTTCCGCCGCTCCCGGTCTTTCGACCTCGGCGGTGCCGCTGCGTGCGTCGTCATCGGTGCACTCCTTGATGGACTTCGAGTCAGTTCTGTGTGGCGGGACTCATCTGAGGAACGAGGCTCACCCGATTCCGCCACGCTGCGATCGCCGAATCTCGTGCGCGAGGCACGGAAACCGTTGCCATCACCGCGAAATCCGGACCTTCTCCGTGCCGCTCATGCGTCCGCGTAAGAAGCCGGCCGCGGCGCCGACCACCACGGCCGCAGCCGCCGTCAGCCCGATTTGGAGAGGATCGCGGCCTGCCGGCACGAGCAAGGACATCGGAAGTGCGAGCAGGTAACTGCACAGCGCGGCGACCGCACCGTGAGCCGCGGGCGCGCTGGCCTTGCCGATTCGCCTCGAGGCGACAAAAAACGCCACCACAGCGATGAGCGGAAGCCACGCGTAACCCAGGAGCGGCACCCAAGTCACGGCCAGTGGCTGGGCGAGCCCGCCGATGAGGAGAACACTGAACCCGGTCGAAGCACCCCGGACCGCGACGGGCGCGTCGATTCGGTCCACCCAGGACAGCCGGGCCGGACCGGTGGCGTTGTCACCAGCACGCGTCATGGAGATCCCACCTTTCACTGGTTGCCCCGACCTGGACGAGGTCCCGTCCGGCTTGCTCGGTCGGAAGGGGATCCGAACTGCGAACCCGCGGGAGGCATTCCGCTTGCGGCCGCGAGGTTGTGGCGCTGGACACGGAGGATCCGACGGCGATTCGCGGTGGGCGTCCGCGACGGGCGAAAGCCGGTCGGCGTCCCATGGCTGAGCCCAGCATCACAAGCTCGCCGGCGGTACGCCGGTCACGGGTTCCCGGCGTCGCTGGCTTCCGGGGTTCGACAATGAACACTGCGGAAGTATGTCCGGCCGACACTGGGCCATATGGGCCAATGCTGGCACCCGAGGGCCAACGTCGTGCGGAGCGGAGCGGCCGCAGGGCCGGCGGGTGCGGAAAGCCACTTTGCGTGGCAATTCCGCCGAGAAGGCTACTACAACCGAGGTGATCGCCGCCGTGTCTGTCACTTGGTGCCCGTACTGCGCGGTCTTGCTGGGCAGAAACAGCTCCGCGGCGCGCTCCTCGTTCGACATCCCTTGGGCCACGAGCCGCGTGACCGCGTCGTCCTGCTCGCCCATCGTGTGCCCGCGGGCGCGCCGGTCGGCGCGGCGGAATGAGGACAAGACCGACTCGCCCCAGAAAGCAGCCGGCAGCTCGGTGACCGCCGCGCTGCGGAAGGATCAGAGGCTGAGCTGGGACCCAGCGGATCCGGAACTGCCGGCCTCGTGCGCGGCGGCATCCGGTGTGGGTCAGGCGAACCGGCCGCCGCCATCGACGTGGACAGCCGCGCCGGTCAGGTAGCCGTTGCCGATGAGCAGCATGGTCGCGGCGACGATGTCGGCGGGAGTTCCCGCTCGGCCGACCGGGTTGCGGCCACTCGACAATCACCCCAGTCAGATGCAGCAACAAGACCTCAGTCATATCTCGATCCGTTGTCACATATGAGGAACCGCAGGGTCATATGTCGACTATTCACGACACGCCGTCTCTGGATCACGCAAAGTGCGCCAGAGCCCTTGGCGGTGGCAGACGACATCGAGGCGACTCGCCGCTGGACCTGACCCGTGGCGCAGCCGGACGGTCTCACCGTCAAGGCAGCGCGTTGCGCCAGGGGTCGGGGTTTCCACCCGGCCGCCGAGGTTCGTCGCGGTGATGGCCGCGCTCCGTGGACGCTCGGCTATCCGTCATACCTCCAGCACCAACCGCTCTCCCTCCGGTGCACGCGAGACGCAGGGCAGCATGGCGCCTGCCGCACGTTCGGTGGCGGTGAGCCGGCGGTCACGATGATCGACATGGCCATGGGCCACCCGTACCCGGCACGTGCCGCAAAACCCCTGACGGCAGGAGAACGGCATGTCCGGCAGGGCCTCGTGGAGAACATCCAAGGCGGAGCGGCCGGACGGCACCGGCAGCACCCGGCCGGTGCCGCCCAGCTGAAGTTCGAAGGGATGGCCGTCCGTGATCGGGGGCGGGGCGAACCGCTCGAAGTGCAGGGCTGACGCGCGGCTACCACCGAACGCGTGCCGGACGCCGTCGATCATGGGCGCGGGTCCGCAGCAGTACACCGCGCCCGCCGCCGGGCTCAAGCTCAACAGATCGGCTGCTTCGGGCACGCCAGACTCGTCGTCAGGACGGATGGAGACCCGGCCAGGGGCTGCGGCCGCGAGTTCGGCCAGCTCTGCCGCGAAGGGCATCGAACCGCGGCTGCGGCCGGTGTGCACGAGTGTCCAGTCCAGCCCGCGTCGGGCCGCTTCCCGAGCCATCGGCAGGATCGGGGTGATTCCGATGCCGCCGGCGAGGAGCAGGACGGATGCTTCGGCGGCGAAGGGGAAGGCGTTCCGGGGCCCCGCGATGGCGACCCGCATACCCTCTCCGAGGGCGTCGTGTACCTCGGCCGAACCGCCTCCGCCGTTGGCGGTGCGGCGCACCGCGATGCGATACCCGTACCGGTCGGCGGGGTCGCCGCACAGAGAGTACTGCCGGTGGCGGCCGGAGGGCAGGTGCAGTTCGATGTGGGCGCCGGGCTGCCAGGGCGGGAGTATTCCTCCCCCGCCGGGTGTGGCCAGCCGCAGGGAGACGACGTCCTCGGCCTCGTGGTGCTTGGCGGCGACCACCAGCTCCCGGATCGCGGGCATCCCGGTGGCCGGCGGGCGCTTCGGAGGAGCGCTGCGCCGCGCAAGGGCCGTGACCGCGTTGTCGCTGAGAGCCGCCAGCTTCTGCATGAAGGAGTCGCTGCGCGGCCTGCCGTACAGGTCCGGCGGTGGAGTGACGGGTGTGCTGGTGTCCAGGGGATGCCTCGCTGGGTGCTTGGTCATCGAGTAGCCGCTCGGGCAGCCGGGGACGCCGCCAGGTACGCGACGGCCTCCTGAGTCGAGCCCTCCTGGCTCGGGTGGTAGCCGGGGAGGAAGTAGCGCAGCACCGAGCGGGTGAACGCGACCGGCGGGGGCAACAGGTCCTCACGGGCCGCGGCCAGGTAGTCGCGGAAGCGGACCTTGACCCGATCGCCGAGTTCGGGGTCGGCGCTCATCAGGAAGCGGACTCCGCGGATCCACAAGCGGATCAGCACCGGAGCGGTGATGAGCATACCGGCCACTCGGCGCCGGTACCGGGGGTCGAGGTGCACCAGCAGGTCGAACGCGACCGAACGGTGTTCGACCTCCTCCGCGCCGTGCCAGCGGAACAGATCGAGCATCGCGGGGTCCGCGCCGGCCTGGTCCAGCTGCCCGTTGCCGAGAATCCAGTGGCCCATGAATGCGGTGAAGTGCTCGAAGGCCGCTATGACGGCGAGCCGTTGGAGGAGGTGCGCGTGTGTGGCGGCCGCCGTCAGCTCCGGCCGGTCGCCGAGCACCCTCCGGAAGATCCATTCGGACTGCCGGGTGTACGGAGACGGGTCCAGGCCCTTGGTGAGCAGGTGCTCCAGGACCTCCTGGTGCGCCTCGGCGTGCATCGCTTCCTGGCCGATGAAGCCGCGGACGTCCTCGCGCAGCCGGTCATCGGTGATCAGTGGCAGTGCCTGCTCGAAGGTGCGCACGAACCAGCGTTCGAGCTCGGGGAGCATGAGGTGGAGCACATCGAAGGTGTGGGTCGCGAAGGGCTCCCCCGGCAGCCAGTGCAGCGGGGTGACGCTCCAGTCGAAGGTGACGTCCCGGGGTTTCAGCACCAGGTCGTGGTGGTCGATGGGCTCGGACGTACGTTCCGTGTGGGCAGGTGCGTCGTTGGGCATGACAGGTTCTCCATCAGCGATCGGTGCGCGCGAAGGGGTGGTCGGGCAGTCGTCCGGTTACTGCTCGTCTGCCGGATCGGGTGCGGTGTGGTCCGGATCGCGGTGGGAGCCGTCTTCGATGCGGCCGGCGAATTCCGCGATCCGGGACGCGATCTCCTCGGGGTGGCTGAGCTGTACCCAGTGCCCGGCGTCGATCGGGTGCCGTTGTACGTGGCGCGTCCAGCGCTCCACTCCGGACGACAGCACCGGAGTGACGCAGAAGTCGCGGATGGGGACGATGAGCTGAATCGGGACGGTGGTCGGCCGGTCCCGGGGATGCAGCAGGCGGGGCAGCATGTTGGCGCGGTACAGCGCAGTGCCGGACACGGCGTCGCGGGCCAGCGTCGGCGCGGGGTAGGGGGTGTGCCCGGGCACGCCTTGAGAGCCGGTGAGGAAGGCGCGCCAGCGGTGACCCAGTGCTTTCCAGGTCAAGGCGGGCAGGAACGGAAGGTGGAAGTAGGCGATGTACCAGGACCGTGCGAATTGCCACAGCATCCTCGGCAGATCCGGGTGCCGCGGCCGGAAGCGGGCACGGATCAAATGGCCGACGTGGTCCAGGCAAGGGCCGGAGATGGAGGTGAACGAGGCGATCCGCCCGGCCAGACGCGTGCCGGTGACCGACTCCCAGGAGTGGATCGATCCCCAGTCGTGTCCGACGAGGTGCACCGGGCGGTCGGGGCTCACGGCGTCGAGGACCGCCTCCAGGTCGGCTTCCAGGCGGGACATCCGGTAGGCGCGCAGACCCCTGGGCCGGTCGGAGGCACCGGCTCCCCGGACGTCGAAGGCGGTGACGTGGAAGCGGTCGGCCAGGCGGTCGGCGACCGGGCGCCACACGGCGCTGGTGTCCGGATAGCCGTGGACCAGCACGACGGGAGGAGCCGTCGACGCTCCCCAGTGGTAGGCGGCCAATTCCACGCCGTCCGCGCCGATCCGGCGGGTGGCCGGGCCGGTCATCGGTCACCGCCGGGACGGGTGAGTTCGCCGTAGTTCAGACCGCCGTGGGTGAAGCCGGGCAGCACCGGCCACTGCCGCTTGAAGGGGGCCAGCTCGGAGGAAGGCAGGATCTGCAGCCAGCGCGGATCGCGCCGGCTGGGGTCGGCGAGGGTCTTCTCCTTGACCATGGAGTCGTACTGGTCGAGAGAGTCCTCGAGGGTGTTGGCGTTGGGCACCACCTCGCGGCCGTAGAACTCGGCGTGGCGGCGCACCCCGGGGATGCGCGAGAGCTCGGGCTGCCAATTGTCGGCCGAGATGCCGTTCTCGGAGGAGACCCACACCCCGTCGGGGGTGTTCAGCACCAGGGAGTGGTTGCCGTCCGTGTGGCCGGGAGTCCACAGCAGACTGACGCCGACACCGAGTTCGACATCGCCGTCGAAGGCGGTGATGCGCTCGCCCGGCACCCCGTCCATGCCTCCGTCGACGTACCAGGCCCACTGCATCGGATGCATCGATTCGAAGGTGCCCAGCTCCTTGCGGTGCACCAACAACCGGGCGCGCGGGAACAGCGCTTCGCGGAGCGCCTGTTCGCCGGGAATGGTGTTGTCACTTCCCATGATCATGCGCACGTCCTGGACGTGCAGGTGATCGAAGCTGACGAAGTCCACGTCCTCGGGACGCAGACCGCAGGAGGGCAGGACGGTGTCCGGGTCGTTGTAGTAGCGGGCGAAGACATGGTCGGTGAGAAAGTTCCCCGCCAGACGCTTGAGCTGGGCGTAGAACGGCGCTTGGGCCGTTCCGGCGGCGACGGTCGGCTCCCACACCAGTGTTTTCGGCTCACCGTCGAAGCCGTCGAACTGCACGACGAGCATCCGGTTGACGATGCTCACGAACGGGTTGACGGCGAGCGCGGCGCCGTGGAACCCGAACCGGGTCGGGTACGGGGCGGCCGCGATGTCGAAACTGCGGACGGCGTGGATGCGGCCCTGCTGGACGAACCGTTCACGGTAGGCGGCCGCGGCGTCGCGCACGGCGCGCAGCCGGTCACCGCGGGGCCATACGTCGTGGACACCTTCGAATTCGGGAATGGGACGCGGAGCGGCGGCGTCCTGGGCCTTCTCCGCGCTGGGCACCAGCTTGGGCGTAGCGGTCACGTGTTCATCCTTCGAGATTGCGGGTGGTCCGGGTGCGCTGCTCGTAGGCCGCGCGGACGGACCGGTCGGACAGGGCGGCGAGCTGGTCGGGGACAAGGAGGCGATGCAGGGCGTCGCGGGCACGGCCGGGCAGCAGCGCGGCCAACCGGGTCAGGGCGGCTACCTGGCGTGGAATGAAGACCTCGAATCGCGGGCGTAGCACGACGTCGAGCACCACGTCGGCTACCTGATCCGTCGTCAGGCGGCGGGTGGGACCGGTCGCGGTGCCCACGGCCAGCTCGGTGTCCACGACGCCGGGCATCACCACGGACACGTGCACGCCCGTGCGGTGAAGCTCGGCGCGGACGGCTGTGCTGTAGCCGTGGATGGCGTGCTTCGTCGCCGCGTAGGTCGCCTCGCCGGGCGGGGCGACCCTGCTGGCGGCGGAGGCGATGTTCACCACGTGGCCGCGACCGCGTTCCCGCATCCCCGGGATCACGAGTTTCATCCCACGCAGTACGCCGTGGACGTTGACGTCGAACTGGCGCAGGGCGGCTTCCTCCGGTTCCTCCGCGAAGGGGCCCACCCACATGATTCCGGCGTTGTTGATCAGCACGTCGATCGGCCCCAGCCGGGTCTCGACGGTGCGCAGGAAGTCTTCGAACGAAGGGGTGTCGGTGACGTCGAGAGACAGCCCGAGCAGCCGGCCAGCGGGATGCACGCCGATGGCACGAGCCGTCTCCTCGGCGACCCCCGCATCGAGGTCGCCGATCGCCACGGCGGCTCCGGCCGCGGCGAGCCGGGCCGCGATGGCACGCCCGATTCCTCGGCCCGCTCCGGTCACCGCGATCACTCGGCCGGTCAGCGGTCTTGCGCGGGGCAGCCTGCCGCGGCCTCTTCGGCTGAACATGTACGGGTACCTGGGCGGTGCTGCCACGGTCGAGCCCCTTCCTCGTCATCTGACACTGCGTCGTGTCAGATGAACTGACAAGGTAGAGTGTCAGTTCAGGGCAGGCCGATGTCAATACCTCTGCGAAGGGAACACATGACCGGCACAGAGACCGCCGGACGGCGCTACCGCGGACGCGATGCGGCGCAACGACAGCAGGAGCGCCGCATCCGCCTCATCCAGGCGGGCCTGGACCTGTTCGGCACGGTCGGATACGTCTCAGTGTCCGTCAAGCAGGTCTGCTCGCATGCCGGACTGACCGAGCGCTACTTCTACGAATCATTCCGCGACCGCGAAGACCTTCTCCTCGGGGTCTACAACGACCTGGTCACCACGATCAGAGCCGAAACCGACCAGGCCGTAGCCGATGCCGCACCCCATGTCGACGCCCAGCTGCGCGCCGGCCTTGAGGCGTTCATCCGCACGCTGACCAGCGACGCCCGCATGGCCCGCCTGGCGCTCATCGAGGTCGTGGGCGCCAGCCCCCGCCTCGAAGTGCGCCGCCGGGAGGTCCTGCACGAATTCGCCGCGCTGATCGCCGCCGTCGTCGGACGACTCCCTGCCCCGGAATCCCGCTCCAGCCGGCTCGCCATGACCGCGATGAGCCTGGTCGGCGGGGTCAACGAACTCCTCGTGGACTGGACGCTCGGCCACCAGAACGCCACCGTCGAAGAACTGATCGACCTGTGCTACACCCTGTTCATCGCGGCCTACCGAGCCATCAGCGACCAGCCCTGATCACGCAGCCCGGATTCCGTCAGCTGGGTTTCCCCGGTTCGCCGGACACGGTGGCGTTGCCCCGGTTCAGGGCCTGGGCGCGAGGCCGGCGAAAAGGGCGTGCAGCACGCGGTCGACGTAGTCGTGCGTGAGGGGTTCCTGGGTGATCAGCAACGTGAAGTAGAGCGGGCCGGACAGGATCGCCATCATCAGGTCGAGATCGAGATCGGCCGCGAGCTGCCCACGCCGCTGGGCCGCCTTGATCCGGGCGACGGTCTTCTCGGCCTGCGGACGGATGAAGCGTTCGTTGAGGCCGGCGGCCACCGCGGGATCGTGCTGGGCCTCGCCGATCAGGGCCCGGTAGAGCGGACCCCACGGCGGGGCGCCCAGCAGGTCGACCGCCGCGTGGATCTGCCGGCGCAGATCGGCCGTGATGTCGCCCGTGTCGGCGTACTCGAGTGCGGGCTCGTGCAGCGACAGCAGCGAATCCAGGAACAACACGCCTTTCGAGGGCCAGCGGCGGTAGACCGTGTGCTTGCCGACACCGGCGCGGGCCGCGACCGCCTCGACGCTCAACTTGGCGTAGCCGGCCTCTCGAGCGAGCTCCAGCGTCGACCGCATGATCGTCTCGGCCCGGCTGTCGGCACGGGTGGCACGGCGATCGGTCATACCGTCATCCTATCGGCACGACACGTGCCGTGTTGACAGCCGGGTGCTCACCTGGCCAGAATGACTCAACCGGCACGGACCGTGTCGTGCCGATCCGGCTCGCCCGGAGAACCCGCAACCGCCCGAAGGACGCCGCCTTGCCCGTCGACCCGACCGTGCTCCACCCGATGCCCGAGCAGCCGCGGGTGGTGTTGCTGAAACCACTGGTCACTTCGCCGCTGATCGAGGTCGGCGAGTTCTCCTACTACGACGATCCGGACGACCCGACCGCGTTCGAGGTCCGCAACGTGCTCTACCACTACGGTCCCGAGAAGCTGGTGATCGGCAAGTTCTGCGCGCTGGGCGAGGGCGTGCGATTCATCATGAACGGTGCGAACCACCGCATGGACGGACCGTCGACGTTCCCCTTCCCGATCATGGGCGGCGACTGGGCACCGCACTTCGACCTCGTCACCGGCCTGCCCGGCCGCGGCGACACCGTGCTGGGCAACGACGTCTGGCTCGGCTACCGGTCGATGGTCATGCCCGGCGTCCACATCGGACACGGCGCGGTCGTCGCGGCGGGGGCCGTCGTGGTGGACGACGTGCCGGCGTACGGCATCGTCGGCGGCAACCCGGCCAAGCTGATCCGCCGCCGGTACAGTGACGCCGACGTCGACCGGCTCCTGGCCGTCGCATGGTGGGACTGGCCGCTGCAGCACATCACCGACCATGTCCGCGCGATCATGTCCGGAGGGGTCGACGACCTCGAGAACGCGGCCTCCGCACTCCGATGATCCGGCTTCCGCTTCGCGCCCACGCCGTCTCACTCACCCACATCGACCCGGCCGCGCCGCTGGACGACCTGGAGCCGCTGCGCGACATCATCGGCGACGCGCGCGTCGTCGCGATCGGCGAGCACTCCCACTTCATCGACGAGTTCGCGCTCATGCGCCGGCGTGTCCTGCGATTCCTGGTCGAACGCTGCGGTTTCACCGTGCTGGCCTTCGAATACGGCTTCAGTGAAGGCTTTCCGCTCGACGTGTGGGCGCAGGGAGAGGGCGAAGACGACGACCTGCCCGCTCTCCTGGCCGAGGCGGTCCCCATCGGGCTCGACGAGCCCCTGCGCTGGATCCGGCAGCACAACCGCACGGCTTCCCGGCGGGTGCGGTTCGCCGGCATCGACGTCCCGGCGGCCGGCGGGTCGCTGCTCAGCGCCCTGGCCCCGGTCGCCGACTACCTGCGCCGGATCGATCCCGAGACCCTGCCCGCGGTCCAGGCGGCCACGCGGATCGTCGAGCCGATCGCCGGTGGCTCCGCGGCCGTGGCCGCGCCCCGGTGGGCGCGGCTGGCGACCGCCGAGCAAGACGCCCTCAGCGCGATCCTGGCGCGCCTGCTCATCCGGTTCCGCGCCCTCGAACCGCTCTACGTGGCCCGCGGCGGCCGGCACGACTACGACGTCGCCGTGCGCCACCTCGAAGGCGCCTGCCACGGCGACTACACCTTCCGAGCCATGGCCGACCTGTTCGCCGGGCGCGGCCTGACCGCGGACACGTCGGCCCGCGACAGCTTCATGGCCGGGTCGGTCGGGTGGCACCTGGACCGGTGCGCACCCGGGACACGCATCGTGCTGGTGGCCCACAACGCGCACATCCAGAAGACGCCGATCGCCTTCGACGGCCACCTCACGGGATTCCCGATGGGGCACTACCTGCACCGGACTCTCGACGACGAGTACTTCGCGCTCGGCCTGACGAGCTCCACCGGCCACACGGCGGAGATGCGCCGCGACGAGGACACCCGCTTCGGTTTCGTCCTCGACGACACCGCGCTCGAACCACCCGAACCCGGAAGCGTCGAAGCCGCCTTCGCCGACGCCGGCCTCGGGCTGAGCATCGCCGACCTCCGCCCGGCCCGCCGCGAGACCCCGGCCGGCGCCGGCCCGGACCGCATCCGGATGCAGAGCGGATACCTGCACACCCCCGTCCTCGACGCGTTCGACGGGATCCTCCACACACCGATCTCCACCCCCCGCGACATCCACCTCTGACGACCCGGGCTCCCGCCGCGGGAGCGACGAAAGGACTTGCCCGCATGACCTTCACCTCGGCCGAACTCGGCTACCTGGCCTCGCAGCGCATCGGGCGGCTGGCCACCGTCTCACCCGACGGACAGGTGCAGAACAGCCCGACCAACTTCTTCGTCGACGCCGGCACGGGAACGATCGTCATCGGCGGCGGCGCGCTCAGCAGGTCGAAGAAGTTCCGGAACGTCCAGCAGGGCAGCACGGTCGCGTTCGTCGTGGACGACTTGGCCACGACCGATCCGTGGCGGCCCCGGGGCATCGAGATCCGCGGCACGGCGGCCGCGCTCGCCGACCAGGAACCGCCCTTGCCCGGGTTGTCCCGGGAAATCATCAGGATCACCCCGTCCCGGATCGTCTCGTGGGGCGTGGACGGGCCGCGAACCAGCCGCTCAGCGCGTCCTGAGTGAAGCGGAATCCCCTCGTTCACGTCACCAGCCCGGCCGGGACGCAGTGCGCGATGCGCGCGGCGGCCAGGGGCATCGATCAGCGTTCGATCTGAGGTTTCCTTGATCCTCCACCGACTCGACGAACCGGCCGGGTAGGCACACCAGCAGGCGAACGATCAAGCGCCGGCTGCTCGGACCTGGCTGCCGAAGGAACATTTCGGGCCGCGGTGCGTCTGGCGAAATCGGAAGGGCGGTGATAGCGGATCGACCAGATCAGATGGTGGGCGCCCTCGGGGCCCGGTCCATACCCACGAGTCTTCAGGTGATCTTGAGCGGACGTGGGCTCAACCAGCCGGGGCGGAGGGCGGCGAGCGCCAGCAGAACCGCCGCCAGCGCGAGGTACAGCGTGTGGGCGACGGCCTGCAGCAGCGGCGGGTGACTCTCCGGCAGAACCACCAGGCCGACGATCGGGACGTCGGCGCGGTCACTCACCCGCCAGCCGAACACCAGCAGGTACGCCACCACCAGCGCGGCGGCGGGGAGCCAGGTGCGGGAACGCAGCGCGCCGCAGGCCGCCATCACGAAGAACGGCACCAGCCACACCCAGTAGTGCGTCCACGTCCACGGCGTCACCAGCACCATCGCCACACCGACCACGCTCACCGCCAGCAACTCGCGACCCTGCCGGTGCGCGCGCACCGCGATCCACAGTGCCACCAGCGCGACGACCACGGCCACCGGGATCCACGCCGGGCCGGACGGGTCCGCGACACCCAGCAACCGGGACACCATGCCCCGGACCGACTGGTTCTCCGGCGACATCGCGCCGGCCGCGGTACCCGTGATCCGGGAGGGGTCCGCCACGTTCGCCGACCAGAACACGCTCGAATCGTGCGGCAGCGCCACGAAACCCGCCAGCACGGTCAGCACGAACGTCCCGGCCGCGACCGCCGCGGCCCGGAACCGGCGGGCGAGGAGCAGGTAGACGATGAAGAACCCCGGCGTCAGCTTGATCCCCGCGGCCACCCCGACGCCGACCCCGCTCCACCAGCGGTCCCGGCCGGTCAGGTCCGCCAGCACGAGCAGGACCAGGATCAGGTTCACCTGGCCGACCGTGAAGTTCATCAGCACCGGCTGCAGCGGCAGCGCCAGCGCCGTCAAGGCCGCCGTCGCCGCGACCCGGCCGTGGTCGGGCGCGTACCCCTGCTTCCCTAGCGCGATCCAGACCACCGCCAGCAACGCGAACAGGTTCCCCAGCAGCGCCACCATCGGCAACAGCAGCTGCGGCACCACGGACAGCGCGACGAACACCCCCGCCGCGAACGGTGTGTACTTGAAGGTGCCACCGATCATCGGCAGGTGCGAGACACCGGGTTCGAACAGCGGCTGCCCCGCCCGCACGGCACGGCCGGTGGCCACATAGGACACGAAATCCTCGAGGTAGACGCCGGTCGCGGTCCAGAGCCCGGTCCACACCGTGTATCCCACGACCGCAACCAGCAGCAGGAGGCCGGAAAGCACCGACCACCACAACGGCGCCGGCAGCTTGCGCTCGACCGGCGCCTCGGGATCGACGGCCTCCGCCATCACATCTCCTCGGTATACGGTGCAGTCCAGCGAGCCGCAATCGGCCATCCGGCTTCAGCCATCCGAAGCAAGGACACGGGCCGATCCGGCTGCGCGGCGGTACTGGTTCGCTGTGACGTTCCGTTCACCTACTTGCCAGTGGCAGCCGAACTGCTCCAGAGCGCCGCCTTCTGACGGTCCGGCCGCCTGGCGCCGGGGATCTCAGCGTCCAGATGACGTCCAGCGCGCCCCGCGCTCGCGGGCGGCGCGCCGGCCGGGAACATTCGCGGCACCGGCGACGTTGGACAGAGTGGTCGAACGTTTTTGAGTGTTCGTGTTTCAGTACACGCTCGCACAGAAGTTGTTGCGGGCGTCTCTTCTTTCTTGCAGGGCAAGCCGGAGAAGCAGTCGTCTGGATTCCGGCCCGGGACGGGCGTCGTCCGCCCTCCCGTGAAGCAAATTCCTGGAAGAAAGGTCTTTCATGACTCAAGGCACTGTGAAGTGGTTCAACGCGGAGAAGGGCTTCGGCTTCATCTCGCCGACCGAGGGCCCCGACGTGTTCGTGCACTACTCCGAGATCGAAGGCGGCGGCTTCCGCAGCCTCGAGGAGAACCAGCAGGTCGAGTTCGAACTCACCCAGGGCAACAAGGGCCCGCAGGCCAGCAACGTCCGCGTCGTCTGACCGTTGCCACCGGGGGACGGCGGGTCACCCGCCCGCCGTCCCCCTCCCACGGACCACCCGAAAACGTGATCGCCCCGGACCCGGCGGCACCCCTGTCACCGGAAAGAGCGACATGACACAAACGCTGCACCGTCCACCCACTGAACCACGCAACGCCGCGGAACCGATGCTCGCGGGTGAGAAGACCCGCACCGAGAACTTCCTGGTCAAGCTGTTCGCGGTCGTCCCGCTGCTGGCCCTGGCCGTGGCCGTGCCCTTCGCCTGGGGATGGGGCCTGAGCTGGACCGACATCGCCCTGGCCACCGGCTTCTACTTCCTCACCGGCCTCGGCGTCACCATCGGCTTCCACCGCCACTTCACCCACGGCGCCTTCAAAGCCCACCGCGCCCTGCGCATCGCCCTCGCCACCACCGGCAGCATGGCCATGCAAGGCCCCGTCATCGGCTGGGTCGCCGACCACCGCCGCCACCACGCCTACGCCGACCGCGACGGCGACCCCCACTCCCCCTGGCGCTACGGCACCACCCCCACCGCCCTCGCCAAAGGCTTCTGGCACGCCCACCTCGGCTGGCTGTTCGACCGGCAGAAAACCAACGCCCAACGCTTCGCCCCCGACCTGCTCACCGACCGCGACATCACCCGCATCAACACCTGGTTCCCCGCCCTGACCGTCCTCACCCTCCTGGCCCCCGCCCTCATCGGCGGCCTGATCACCCTGTCCTGGTGGGGCGCCCTCACCGCGTTCTTCTGGGCCGGCCTCGTCCGCGTCGCGCTCCTGCACCACGTCACCTGGTCGGTCAACTCGCTGTGCCACATGATCGGCGAGCGCCCCTACGCCGCCCGCGACAAATCCACCAACTTCTGGCCCCTGGCCATCGCCTCCATGGGCGAGTCCTGGCACAACTCCCACCACGCCGACCCCACCGGCGCCCGCCACGGCGTCCGCCGCGGCCAGCTCGACATGTCCGCCCGCCTCATCTGGGCATTCGAAAAACTCGGCTGGGCCACCGACGTCCGCTGGCCCAAACCCGACCGCCTCGACCGCAAACTCAACCCCGGCCACACGCCGACGCGCCGCGGTCTCGGGAAGGTCGAGCGCGGCCTGCTCCCCGACACCCCGGGCTGACACCGTCGCTCGACCGCGTGGGCGGGCGTCAGCTCGCCCGCCCACGCCGCCGCTTTCCGGCTCAGGTGAAGATGATCTGGCCGCCGGCTGCCTGGTCGTAGAACTCCCCGACGGTGATGATGCCCTGCACCTGCTCGATCAGGTCGTCCTTCTCGAGGCCGAACAGGTCGACCGAAGCCTTACAGGCGTAGAGGCCGGCGCCGGTGTCGGAGATCATCTCGATGAACTCCGGGATCGACGGGATGTCCAGCTTCTCCATCTTGTGCGCCATGTACTGGGTCATCACCGAGGCCACCCCGGGGAAACCGCCCGCCCAGGTCGCCAGGTGCAGCCCCGGGTTGCCGACGGTGGCGAGCTTGATGTGCTCGTGGCGCGCCTTGTGGATCGCGTCCAGGCCGAAGAAGGTGAAGAACAGGTTCGCTTCGATGCCTTCGGCGCGGGCGCCGTTGGCCATGATCAGCCCCGGGTAGATCGCCTCCAGGGAACCCTTGGAGATGACGATCGAAACCTTTTCGATCTTGTCGGACATGGTGTGCCGCCTTCTCAGATGCAGCCGCGAGGCTTGGGGATACCGGCGATCTTCGCCGCGATCTTGGCCGGGCCCTTCGGGAACAGCTGGTAAAGCTGCTTGATGGTGACCCCGGACGTCCGGCCCAGCGCGCGGACGGTCGGCCCGGTGCCCTTTTCCGCGTACTCGTGGCGCATGTGCTTGATGACCTGCCAGTGCTGGTCGGTCAGCGCGTCGATGCCGGCTTCACGGGCGATCTCGGGAGCCATCGCTTCGGTCCAGCTGTCCGGGTCGGTGAAGAAGCCTTCGTCGTTCACCGGCACCGGGGTGCCGGCGTAGGTCGCGGTGGGCATGTCGGTGTCCTCCTCGGGTTCTCAGTGGTCGGCGGGAGCGGGAAAGTGCTTGCCCGCGCGGGGCATCGTCGTGGACACGCCGGGGATGTCACGGCCGGGCAGGAGGCTGTGCCAGTACAGCCAGGAGAACATCAGCTTGCCCAGGTGGTTGAGCCGCGACTCCTTCAGCAGCGGCAGCCCCACCGCCGCCGGGTAGTGCCCGGTCAGCGGCTCGGTGTCGTAGTTGAAGTCGATGAGCATCGCCTTGTGGAAACCGCTTTCGATGAAGCAGTTGGTGTGCCCGTCGAAGCTGGTGTCCAGCTCGTGCCCGGCGAGGTACCGGGCGACGTTGCGCGCGAGGACCTCCCCTTCGAAGTGCGTGACCGAACCGGCCTTCGACGTCGGGAGCGCCGCGGCGTCCCCGATGACGAAGATGTTCGGACGGGCCTTCGACTGCAGGGTGTGCGGGTCCGCGGGGACGAACCCGAACTCGTCGCCCAGCCCCGGCGTGCGCTCCACATAGGACGCACCACCGTGCAGCGGCACCACGACCGCGAGGTCGAACGGGACTTCGCGGTCGTCGTAGGAGACCAGGCGCTTCCCGGCGCCGTCGACCTCCCCGGTGTTGAACTCCGTCACCAGCTCGATGTTCTTCTCCGCCAGCAGACCGGCCAGGGTCCGGGAGGCGACGGGCTTGGTGAACGCGCCGTCCAGCGGCGTGGCGTAGGTCAGCTGCACCTGGTCGCGGACCCCGCGTTCGGTGAAGTACCAGTCGGCGAGGAAGCAGAACTCCAGCGGGGCGACCGGGCACTTGATCGGCAGGTCGACCACGTTCACCACGAGCCGCCCGGCGGTGAACCCGGCCAGCGCGGACTCCAGGGCGACGGCCCCTTCGTAGTCGTAGAAGGTGTGCACCGTGTCGCGCCAGCCGGGGCCGGTCAGCCCTTCGGTCTCCTCGGGCAGCAGGCGCGCTCCGGTGGCGATCACCAGGACGTCGTAGGGCAGCGCCGTGCCGTCCTGCAGGTGGACCTGGTCGCTCTCGGCGTCGATCCGGTCGACGTCGGCGCGGCGGTAGTGGATGCCCTCGTGCAGCTGCCGGGGCCGGGAGCGCACCAGGTCTTCCGGCGCGGCGAGGCCGAAGGGCACGAACAACAGCCCGGGCTGGTAGACGTGGTCGTCGTCGCGGTCGACGACGGTGATGTCCGCGCCGTCGCCCAGGTCACGGCGCAGCCGGTTCGCCGACAGCGTGCCGCCGGTGCCGCCGCCGAGTATCACGATGCGTTTGGTCACCGCTCCAGTGTTCCGACGGCGTACCGGCGTCCGTAGGGTCTTCGGTCACCTCCGCAGGCGACGAAAGACGCGCGGATCAGGAAGGCGCCAGGGCTTCCAGCGCCGCCCGGATGCGCTTGCCGGCCTCTTCGGCGACCGGGCGGAGCTCCTCCCGTTCCGGCACTTCGATCATCACGCGCGGGTCGAGCGCCTGGACCAGGCTGCGCTCGTCACCGTCGGCGCGGACGACGACGTTGCAGGGCAGCAGCAGGCCGATCATGCGGTCGATCTCCAGGGCGCGGTGCGCGAGCGGCGGGTTGCACGCGCCGAGGATCACGTACGGTTCCATGTCCGCGTCGAGCTTCTCGCGCATCGTCGCCCGGACGTCGATCTCGGTGAGCACGCCGAATCCCTGCTCCTTCAGCGCGGCCCGCACTTCGGCGACGGCTTTCTCGTAGGGCAGGTCCAGGGTGATGCTCAGGTCGTACTTCACGGCAATCGTTCCTTTCTCGACGGCTCAGCCGCCGTGGAGGGCGGCGGGAGCGAACACGGCCGCAGCCGCGACTCCGGCGGCGACCACGAGGATCAGGGAGGCGAACGTCAGCCGGACGGTCCGCGCCGGGAGCCGGTTGCCGGCCTTCCCGGCCAGCAGCGACGCCAGCAGGGCCACGCCGGCGAACACCGCGGCGATGCCGTAGGGAAGGTCCGGCATCGTGGTGGCGTGCGCGGCCAGCCCACCCACCGACGTCAGCACGATGACCACCAGCGACGTCGCGACCGCCTCCGGCGCGGTGAGGCCCAGCAGCATGGTCAGCGCCGGGACGATGACGAAACCGCCACCGACCCCGAACAAGCCGGTCAGCACCCCGACGACCGCGCCGACGGCCAGGGCCTTGGGCACGCAGCTGCGCCAGTTCACCCCGCCCGTGCTGGTCCGGCAGGCACCGTCCCGTTCCGGGGCGGCGACGAGCATGCGGATCGCGACCACCGCCATCAGCACGGCGAACGCGATCAGCAGCCACCGGTCGGGCAGCAGCTTGCCCAGCGCGGTGCCGCCGAACGCGGCCGGGACACTCGCCGCGGCGAAGACCAGCGCGACCGGCCAGCGGATCACCTTCGACCGCCACCGCGCCACCAGTCCTCCGGCCGCGGACACGGCCACGACCAGCAGCGACGTCGGGATCGCGGCGGACAGCGGCAGCCCGACCCCGTAGACCAGCGCCGGGATGGCCAGGATGGACCCACCCGCGCCGAGCAGGCCCAGGGCAGCACCGATGACCAGGCCGAACGCCGCCGCCAGCAGGATCGTCATGATGTCAGCCCGCGACCAGGGGGAGCCCGGCCCGCGCCGCCCGGTCGAACTCGTCGTCCACCGCGACGACCCGGCGTCCGGCCGCGGCGAGGATCGAGGCCGCGATCGAGGCGCGGTAGCCGGCCTGGCAGTGCACCCACACCTCACCGGCCGGCACCTCGCCGAGCCGGTCCAGCAGCTCGTGGATCGGGATGTGGACGGCGTCGTCGAGGTGGTTCTGCGCCCACTCCTGGTCGCGCCGGACGTCGAGGACGGTCACCGGCCGGTGGTGGCGGACCATGGCCAGCTCGCCGAAGTCCGCCCGGGGGAACGACCCGAGCGGCGCGGTGCCGGCCCAGGCTTCGGGGGTGCCGGTGGCCGCGGCTTCGACGCGGTCGATGCCGATCCGGACCAGTTCGCGCTGCGCGTCGGCGACCTGCTCCGGGGTGTCCCCGAGCAGGGACAGCGGCGTGCCCCAGGGGATGAGCCAGCCCAGGTAGGTGGCGAAACTGCCGTCGGCGCCGAAGTTCAGGGTGCCCGCCACGTGCCCGGCGGCGAACGCGATGCGCGAGCGCAGGTCCACCACCCACTCCCCGGCTTCGATGCGCGACCGCAGCTCGGCCGGGTCGGCGGTCTTCGGCTCGGTCAGGTCGGGGGCGTCCGGACCGGCGCTGTTGGCCGGGCCCATGTGCGCGTAGTAGGCCGGGTAGGCGTCCAGCCCGGCGAGCAGCTCATCGACATAAGCCTGCTCATCCCGGGTCAGCACCGGGTTGACCTGCTTCTCCCGGCCGATCGTCGACCGGTCCGCTTCGGACTGGGTGGCCGAGCAGAAACTGCCGAAACCGTGCGTGGGGTAGATCTCCGCGTCGTCGGGCAGCACGTCGGCCAGCCGGTGGGCCGAGGCGTACTGGCGCTTCACCAGCTCCCCGGTGTTCGCGGGGCCGAGCAGGTCGGGCCGGCCGGTGGAGCCGAACAGCAGTGACCCGCCGGTGAACACCGCCGGGACGCGCCCAGGTGCCTCCAAGACGTAGGAGAGGTGCGTGAAGGTGTGCCCCGGTGTCGCCAATGCGCGCACGCGCATGTGCGGTCCGACCTCGATGACGTCCCCGTCGTCGATCGGGGTGCGTTCGAAGGACACCGGATCCGCGGCGTTGACGTGGTAGGCCGCGCCGGTCACACGGGCGAGGGCGAGACCGCCGGTCACGTAGTCGTTGTGGATGTGGGTCTCGAACACGTCGGTGATCCGCAACCCGCGCACCTGGGCCAGGTCGAGAACCCGGTCGATGTCGCGCTGCGGGTCGACCACGAACGCCGTCTCGCCGTCCTCGACGAGGTAGCTGCGGTCACCGAGGCTCGGCGTGTCGATGGCGATGATCTCGATCATGAATCCTCTCTTCTCATACCCCTGGGGGTATCTAGCTCCAGGATAGCGCACTCTTCGCCCCCTCTCTGGGTACCCCTGGGGGCATGGCGATCCCAGAGGACTTGGTCCCCGGCACGCGCGACCACGGTCACTCCGGACGACGTCGGCTTCGAAAGCCTGGTACCCCCAGGGGTATAGTGAACGAAGAAGCCGGACCAGAGACCCATGGAGGAACACCGGATGTGCCAACGGATCGTCTGTTCGAAGTGCGGGAAGCCGTCCTACCGGGGCTGCGGCAACCACGTCGAACAGGTACTCGGCGACGTCCCCGCTGCCCAGCGCTGCGCCTGCGCCGCCGAGCAGCCCGAACGGAAGCCGTGGCGGCTGTTCGGCCGCCGCTGAACGCCCGGAGGAACCATGACCGGCGGCACCGCACTTCCGCGACTCGAGCGGGTCCTGGCCGTGGTCGCCCACCCCGACGACGAATCCTTCGGCCTCGGAGCACTGCTGGACACCTTCGCCCGCGGCGGCGCGAACGTCTCGGTGCTGTGTTTCACCCACGGTGAAGCCTCGACGCTGCACGGCAGGCCGGGCGAACTCGCCGTCGTCCGCGCCGCCGAACTGACCTCGGCGGCGGAAGTCCTCGGAGTGAGCAGCACGACGCTGCTGGACCACCCGGACTCCGGCTTGGCCTCGGTGGCCGTCGCCGACCTCGTCACGGACATCGCCGACGCCGCCGCCCGGGCCGGCCCGACCCAGCTCATCACCTTCGACCTCGGTGGCGTGACCGGTCACCCCGACCACATCCGCGCCACCGAGGCCGCACTCGGCGCCGCGACGGCCCTCGGCATCCCGGTTCTCGGGTGGGCCGTGCCGGAGGGAGTGGCCACGCGGCTCAACACCGAGTTCGGCACCGCCTTCGCCGGCCGGCGACCCGACGAGATCGACTGGACCGTGCCCGTCGACCGAACCCGGCAACAGAAGGCGATCGCCGCGCACGCGAGCCAGTCCGCCGACAATCCGGTCCTGCGTCGCCGGCTGCGGTTGCTCGGGGATACCGAGTACTTGCGCAGACTGGGCTGACTCGCCACCGTGAGGACCTTGGTCCTTCCACCCGGAGACCATGGCCCGCGTCGGCACCTGCCGTCGACGCGCAGGCTTGACCCACGTCGACGAGGCAAGGAGTGCCCGGTGACCCAGACCGCACGGCCCGGTACGGCGTCCGCGTTGCTGGACCGGATCAGCCGGGGCCTGATCGGCGAAGGCGAGGTCCTCGACGGCCCCTACGGACCGCACCGCATCACCTACGCCGACTACACCGCCTCCGGCCGCGCCCTGGACTTCGTCGAAGACTTCGTCCGCGAGCACGTCCTGCCCCGCTACGCCAACACCCACACCGAAAGCTCCGGCACCGGACTGCACACCGGCCTTCTGCGCGAGCAGGCGCGCGCCATCATCCACGCTTCGGTCGGCGCCACCGAGGACGACCTGGTGATCTTCTGCGGCTCGGGCGCGACGGCCGCGGTGAACAAGCTGATCGGCATCCTCGAGCTGCGCGTCCCCGCCGGTCTCGACGAGCGCTACCGGCTCGGCGACCGCATTCCCGCCGCCGAGCGGCCGGTCGTGTTCGTCGGACCCTACGAACACCACTCCAACGAACTGCCCTGGCGCGAATCCATCGCCGACGTCGTCGTCATCGACGAGGACGAGAACGGCCACATCGACCTCGCCCAGCTCGAAACGGAACTCCGCCGGCACGCCGACCGGCCGCTGCGGATCGGCAGCTTCTCCGCGGCCTCCAACGTCACCGGCATCCTCACCGACACCGACCACGTCGCGGCCCTGCTGCACCGGCACGGCGCCCTGTCCTTCTGGGACTACGCCGCCGCCGGCCCGTACGTGCCGATCCGGATGGCCGGAAGCGCGTCCGGCCGCGGCGACCACAAGGACGCGCTCTTCCTCTCCCCGCACAAGTTCGTCGGCGGCCCGCAGACCCCCGGCGTCCTGGTGGTGCGGCGCGACCTCGTCGCCAACCGGGTGCCCACCGTCCCCGGCGGCGGCACCGTGGCGTTCGTCGGCCCGCACGGGCACCGCTACCTCGACGACCCGGTCGCCCGCGAAGAAGGCGGCACTCCCGCGATCGTGGAGTCCATCCGCGCGGGCATCGTCTTCGCCCTCAAGGACGCCGTGGGCACGGACCTCATCCAGGCCCGGGAAGAGCGGCTGTGGCAGCACGCCGTGCACCGGTGGTCGGCGCACCCGGGCATCCAGGTGCTGGGCGACCACCGGTCGGCCCGGCTGTCCATCGTGTCGTTCCGGATCCGCGCGGGCGAGTTGTTCCTGCACCACAACTTCGTGGTCGCCGTCCTCAACGACCTGTTCGGCATCCAGGCCCGCGGCGGCTGTTCGTGCGCCGGACCCTACGGGCACCGGCTGCTCGCCATCGACCCCGAGCATTCGAGCGCCTACGACGACGAGAGTGCCCGCGGGTGCGACGGGATCAAGCCGGGCTGGGCCCGGCTCAACTTCAACTACTTCATCTCCGACACCGTCCGCGACTACCTGGTCGACGCCGTGACGCTGCTCGCCGAGCACGGCCACCGGCTGCTGCCCGAGTACCGCTTCGACCCGCACACCGGCCTCTGGCGCAACGCCCGCTCGGGCGAGTTCACCCCACGGGTGCCGGACCTGCGCGCGTTCGACGTCGTTCCGGAGGAGCCCACACGCCGGCTCGGCGAGGACGCCCTGGCCGAGCACCTGCAGCGGGCCGAACGGATCCTCCGGTCGCGGCCGGACCTCGCCGCCGACGGGCCCAGCGGCCTGTCCGACGACTTCGAGGCCTTGCGGTGGTTCCCGCTCCCGCCCGGCTGCCTGGGCCCTTAGGCCAAGGTCAGGAAGAGCTTCTCCAGTTGCTCGCGGTCGGCGGCGCCCTGCTCCGAATCGTCGGACACGCACTGCTCCAGCCCGCTGGCGATCAGCCGGAACCCGGCCCGGTCCAGCGCCCGGGACACGGCGGCGAGCTGGATGATGACGTCCCGGCACTCACGGCCCTCGTCGATCATCTGGATCAGGCCGCCGACCTGCCCCTGTGCTCGCCGCAGCCGCTTGCGCACGTCCGCGACCACGTCTTCGTTCAGCTCCACGCCGACCTCCTCTGGTACCCCCCAGGGTACCTGTTCACGCACGCGGCCGGGCTTCGGCACGCACCTGCGCCATGTCGAGCTGCTGGACCTTGCCGATCAGCTCCTCCAGCGCGGCCGCAGGCAGCGCGCCCGGCTGCGAATAGACGACGACTCCGTCGCGCACCGCCATCAGCGTCGGGATCGACGAGATGCCGAACGCCTGCGCCAGCTCGACCTGCGCCTCGGTGTCGACCTTCCCGAACGTGATGTCGGGGTAGCGCGCCGCCGCCTGTTCGAAGACGGGGGCGAACATCCGGCACGGTCCGCACCACGACGCCCAGAAGTCGACCAGGACCGTGCCCGGGCCGTCCACGATCTCGGTGAAGTTCGTCTTGGTCAGTTCCACAGTGGCCACGGGGCCCTCCTCTTATTCGCATACCCCCCGGTGTATGTGACAACCCGCGGCGCACCGGGATTGTTCCCGGCACGCCGCCGATCCCCCTATCCGCGCCGCGACAACCGTGCGAGGGAGCGCTCGATGTCGGTTCCGCCGCGCCGGTTGTACGGCAGCTTCGCCAGCAGCAGGCCCATGACGCAGGTGTCGGTGACGGCGGCCAGCGCCAGCCCGGCGCCGACCAGCCCGGCCAGGAAGCGGGCCGGCGGCCACCACAGGCTGACCACCACCGACAGCAGGACGATGCCGCCCGCCGCCAGCCGCACCTGGCGCTCCAAGGACCATCGCGGGACACCTCGGGTGATGGGCGCACCCGAGGCGGCCCACGCGTTCATCCCGCCCTCGAGCACCGTCGTGTCGGCCAGCCCGGCTGCGGCGAGCACGCGCTGACAGCGCTCGGCACGCGAACCGCCTTGGCAGACCAGGATCATCCGGCCGCCCGCGTCGGCGACTATGCGGCGGAGATGGGTGTCGACCTGATCGACCGGCAGGTTGACCGCTCCGGGGATGTGGGCGGTGCCGAATTCGGCCGGGGTGCGGACGTCGACCACGAGCGTGTCGGGGTTGTTCGCGACGAGATGACGCGCGGAAGCGACATCGAGAGAACTCACCTGGGGTTTCCTTTCCGAGCGGGGACCGTGGCGACCGGCAATCCCGATCGGGCCACACCCACGACGGTACCAAGTACCCCCGGGGGTATGCCAAGACGACCATTCAGAGCAGTCGTCCCTCACCTCGTAGGACGAAAGACCCTTGCCCAGCAAGGAACTTGCACGACGCGTGCAGACTGGCTACCGTGGGGACAGATACCCCCAGGGGTACTTGAGAATCTCGGGTCGACGACCAGCGAAGGAATCCTCGAATGGCCAGGTCCCCCGTCCCCCACCGCGTTCTGATCGTCGGCGGCGGCACCGCCGGCGTCACCGTCGCCGCCCGGCTGCGCCGCGGTGGCGCCGAGGGCATCACGGTGCTCGAACCCGCGGTGACGCACTACTACCAACCGCTCTGGACCCTCGTCGGCGGCGGCCAGGTCGACGTCCGGCGCACCGGCCGCCCGGAGGCGAAGGTGCTGCCGAAAGGTGTCGGGCACATCGCCGAGGCCGCGACGGCGATCGATCCGGCCGCCAAGGTCGTCACCACGGACAGCGGCCGGGAATTGCCCTACGAGACCTTGGTTCTCGCACCAGGGCTCCAACTGGACTTCGGCGGCGTCCCGGGTCTCGCCGAATCCCTGGGCGAAGCACCGGTGAGCTCGAACTACCGGGCGGACCTCGCGCCCCGCACGTGGGAGCTGATCCGCGGCCTCCGCCGCGGAACGGCGGTGTTCACCCAGCCCGCCGGGCCGATCAAGTGCGCCGGTGCCCCGCAGAAGATCGCCTACCTGGCCGCCGACCACTGGCGGCGGCGGGGCGTGCTGAAAGACATCCGGATCGTGCTGGTGCTCCCGGACCCGGTCATGTTCAAGGTCCCGGTCTGGGCCGACCGGCTCGAACGCGTCGCGGCCCGGTACGGGATCGAGGTCCGCAAGACCAGTGAACTCGTGGAGGTCGACGGCGTCGCGCGCACCGCCGGGATCGTCGATCACACCACCGGGACCAAGGAGACGCTGCCGTTCGACCTGCTGCACGCGGTGCCACCGCAGAGCGCACCCGCCTTCGTGCGGGCGAGCGCCCTGGCCAACCCGGAGAACCCGTTCGGCTATGCCGACGTCGACCAGTACACCCTGCGGCACCAGCGGTTCCCCGACGTGTTCGCCCTCGGCGACGTCGCCGACCTGCCGACGTCGAAGACCGGCGCCGCCATCCGCAAACAGGCACCCGTCGTCGTCGAGAACCTGAAAGCCGTGCTCGCCGGCCGAGAGCCGGCCGCGCGCTACGACGGCTACACCTCCTGCCCCCTGGTCACCGCCCGGCACAAGATGCTGCTCGCCGAGTTCGGCTACGACCTCGAACCCGCCCCCACGATCCCCTTCATCGACACCACCGAGGAGCGCCGCGACATGTGGCTGCTCAAACGCTACGGCCTGCCCGCCTTCTACTGGCACGCCATGCTGCCCGGCCTCGCCTGAAACCCCTTGGAGCACACGTTGTACTTCGCCCAGTACTACCTCGAATGCCTCTCGCAGGCCTCCTACCTGATCGCCGACGAGAAAACCGGCCGGGCCGTTGTCGTCGACCCGCGCCGGGACATCACCGAATACCTCGACGACGCCGACGCCCGCGGATTCACCATCGAAGGCGTGATCAACACCCACTTCCACGCCGACTTCATCGCCGGGCACCTGGAACTGGCCGCCCGCACCGGCGCCTGGATCGGCCACGGCCGCCGCGCCGCGGGCGTCGAATTCCCCATCGAACGCCTCGGCGACGGTGACAGCATCAGCCTCGGTGACGTCACCTTGGAAATCCTCGAAACCCCCGGCCACACCCCGGAATCGATCAGCGTGCTGGTCTACGAACACGCCCACGACGAAGTCCCCTACGGCGTGCTGACCGGTGACGCGCTGTTCATCGGCGACGTCGGCCGGCCGGACCTGCTGTCCTCGCTCGGCTCCTCGGCCGACGAACTCGCCCGCGAACTCCACCACAGCGTGCAGCACAAACTGATGGCCCTGCCGGACGAAGTCCGCGTGTTCCCCGCCCACGGCGCCGGCTCGGCCTGCGGGAAGAACCTGTCCACCGAACGGCAGTCCACGATCGGCATGCAGCGGCTGACCAACTACGCGTGCGCCCCGATGAGCGAAGCCGAGTTCGTCGCCATCGTCACCGAAGGCCAGCCCTCGGCCCCCGGGTACTTCGGGCACGACGCCGTGCTCAACCGCAAGCACCGCGACCTGCTCGACGTGCCCGCGCACCTCACGGCGCTCCCGGTCGAGGAGTTCCTGGCCCGGCGGGACACGGGCGCCGTCGTGCTCGACACGCGGGAACCGCAGGAGTTCGCGGCCGCGCACCTGCGCGGCTCGCTCAACGTTCCGGCCGACGGCCGCTTCGCCGAGCGGGCGGGCATGGTGCTGAGGCCCGGTGAGGACATCCTGGTCATCGCGCCGCCGGACGCCGAGGAAGAGGTCATCACCCGCTTGGGGCGGATCGGGCTCGACACCGTCGCCGGGTACCTGCCCGAACCCGAGTCCGTGTTCCTGAGCGTGCCCGGCCAGGTCGACCGCGCCAGCCGGCTCACCGCCACGGAACTGCACGCCGCACTCGCGGGTCCGGCGCGGCCGGTGGTCCTGGACGTGCGCAACCTCGGCGAACTCGCCGGCGGCGCCATCGACGGGTCCCGGCACATCCCGCTCGCCGAACTCCCGAACCGGCTGGCCGACGTTCCGTCCGGCGCGCCGGTGGTCGTCTACTGCGCCGGTGGCGTCCGGTCCTCGATCGCCGCCAGCCTGCTGCGCCGCAACGGCCGGCCTGACGTGTCCGACCTGACCGGCGGTTACAGCGCCTGGGAACTCGCCTTCACCGGCGCCGGCGCCTGAGCACCGGGAGGGGCCGAAAGTACCGCCGAGGCGGGACGATCGGCTCCCCCGGGCCCGCCCCGCCCGGCGCACACTGGCGGCCGAGTCCGGTGTGGGAAGGGATCAGCCATGGGATACGGCAAGACGGTCCAGGACGAGCTGCGGGAACCCGCGCGGCACCTGCGCAAGGCGATTCCCGCGGTCTACCAGGGATTCGGTCAGCTGCACGAGGCCGCGCTCGCCCCGGGCGCCGTGGACGCGAAGACCAAGGAGCTCATCGCACTGGCCATCTCGGTGAGCAAGGAGTGCGACGGCTGCATCGCCGCCCACGCCCGCGGCGCGGTCCGCAACGGCGCGACCATCGAGGAAGGTGCGGAGGCCATCGGAGTCGCGATCATGATGAACGGCGGCCCGGCCACCGTCTACGGCCCCCGCGCGTTCGCCGCGTTCCAGGAGTTCGTCCGGGAACGCGACGAACCGCACGGGTGAGCACGAGTCAGCGCGCGAGCCAGTTCTCGAACGCGGCCAGGTGGTGCTGCGAAGCCATCAGCAGGTGCTGGTAGATCCGCTGGACGTCCGGCGCGGTGAGCCCGTCGAGGGCCTTGCGCAGATCGGCGATGTCCGTCGTCTCCACCGTGCGGCCCGCCTCCAGCGCGGCCGTTTCACTGCCCGCGCCCTGGGCCAGCAGCTTGTCGTAGGTGGCCTGCACGGCCGGCGTCGCGAAGTGACCCGCCGCCTGGCCTGCGGTGGGATCGGTGACCCCGTAGCGGGTCATCAGGCTCCGCACGGCGTCCAGGTGAGCCGTCTCCGCCACGGCGATCCGGTCGAAGACCGCGGCGTCGTACCGGCCGGCGAACGCGACGTAGAGGTCGTGCGCGAGCTTCTCCTCCTCCGCGTTGGCCGCCAGCGTCGTGCGCTGCGCCTCGCTGAGCGTGCCACTCGGGTCGGCGACGCCGGCGAGGCATCCGCCGCCCCCGTTCATCCCGCCCCGGACCATCAGGCCGGATCCGGTGTCACCGCCGGGTCCGGCACCGGCCGGCGGGCCGGCGGCGAACGCGGGGATCGCGGCAACCGCCCCCACGGTCACGATGCCACCGGCGGCGATCGCGGCGATCAGTGTGCGGGTCCTCATGGCTCCTCCTTCTCCGGGCTTCCTCCGACACCTTCAGGCTGCGTCCCGCACGGCGAGATCCCGTGTGATCGGTGTGGAGATGACGTGGAGACCGGCACCGGGGACCTTGGACCCTCGATCCGCCGGCGCCGGCCGCGGTAGACCTGCCGGTGTGAGTGCCACCGTGCTGGTCGTCGAGGACGAGAAGGAGATCCGCGACCTGCTGCGCCGGTACCTCGAACGCGCCGGCTTCGCCGTGGTGACCACCGGATCGGGCGCGCAGGCGCTCACCATGCTCACCGCCCACGCCGCCGGGATCGTCGTGCTCGACCTCGGGCTGCCGGACATCGACGGCCTGGAGGTGCTGCGCGCGGCCCACGCCGACGGCCGGGTGCCGGTCGTCGTGCTCACCGCCCGCGGGTCCGTCGAGGACCGGATCCGCGGCCTCGAACTCGGCGCGGACGACTACGTGACCAAGCCGTTCAGCCCGACCGAGGTGGTGTTGCGGGTGCAGGCCGTGCTGAACCGGACGACCGGCTCGGCCGACCCGGCGACGGCGTCGTACGGCGACGGCCTGCTGTGCCTCGACGAGTCACGGCACGAAGCCCGCTGGCAAGGAGAGCCGCTGGAGCTCACCCCCACCGAGTGGGGTCTGCTGGCCACCCTGGCGGCCGTGCCCGGCCGGGTGTACTCCCGCTACGAGCTGATCAACCGGGTCCGCGGCTACGAGTTCGAAGGCTACGAGCGCACCATCGACTCCCACGTGAAGAACCTGCGCCACAAGCTCGGCGCCGCGGGCGCGGATGTCGTGCAGACCGTGCTCGGCGTCGGCTACCGGCTGGGGCTGCCCCGTGACCGGTGACCGCTCACTCACGTGGGGGCCGCTGGCCTGGCGGCTGCTGCTGGCGTTCGTGCTGGTGGCGCTGTCGTCGGTGCTGGTGCTCACGGCGGCGGCGCTGCTGGGCACCGACCGCGGCCTGGCCGCCGCGGAACGCGCCGACCGGCAGCAGGCGGCCGAGCAGGTGGCCGCCGCCGCGGGCGCGGCGTACGCCGAGGCGGGAAGCTGGGCCGGCGCCCGGCTGGACGCGGCCACCGCGCTCGCCGCCGGCGCGGGGGCCCGGCTCGTCGTCCGCGACGCCGGCGGTGCGCCCGTCACCGGGCGGGGGCACGGCATGCCCGGAATGGGCAATCCGATGGCCGGTGCGCTCGGCGCCGGCCGCGTCGACGCCCCCGTCGTCGTGGCCGGCGTGACCGTCGGGTCGGTCCAGCTCGCCTTCGGCACGTCCACCGCGTCCGCGGCCAAGGACGTCGCGTGGGGCTGGATCGCCCTGGCTGCCGCGGTGGCCCTGCTGCTCGCGGCGACCGCGAGCTGGTTCGTCAGCCGGCGCATCGCCGCGCCCCTGGTCCGGCTCACCACCACGGCGAAGCACATCGCCGCCGGCGACCGCTCCGCCCGCGCCCGGCTCCGGGCCCCCGGTGAACTCGGCGAACTGGCGGAAGCTTTCGACCACATGGCCGACCAGGTCACCCGGGCCGACCGCGCCCGGCGCAACCTCACCGCCGACGTCGCGCACGAGCTGCGAACCCCGCTCGCCACCCTGCAGGCCGGGCTGGAGGAACTGCGCGACGGACTCGAACCGCCGGACGTCGAGCGGCTGACCAGCCTGCACGACCAGGCGTTGCGGCTCGGCCGGGTGGTGCAGGACCTCGCCGACCTGACCGCCGCGGAAGACGCCGCGATTTCCTTGCACCTCGCCGACCTCGACCTCGGCTCGCTGGCCGGCGAGGTCGTGACCGCCCACAGCGCCCGGCTGCGCGCGGCCGGCCTCGACGTCCGCACCGAGCTCACCGGGCCCATCCCGGTACGGGCGGACCCCGATCGGCTCCACCAGGCCGTCGGCAACCTGCTCGGCAACGCCGCCCGTTACGCCCGGCCCGGCGACAGCGTGACCGTCCGGACCCACTCCGCCGGTGGCACCCCGACCATCGAAGTCTCCGACACCGGGCCGGGGATTCCCGCCGACGAGCTGCCGCACGTGTTCGAGCGGCTGTGGCGCGGCCGGGCGGGAACGTCGGTCGCCGGGGCGGGCATCGGGCTCGCCGTGGTCCGGGAAATCGTCACCGCGCACGGCGGCACGGTCACCGCGACCTCCGGGCCGGGCGGCGGCAGCACGTTCACCATCACCCTCCCCCCGGGCAGCGGCCAGGAGCGCGTAGCCGGCTCGCGTGCCCGAGCACGCCTTCAGTGATCCGCGCGATCCAGGGAGACGACCTCACGCACGGCGTCGGCGACGGCCCGGAAGTCCTTGCGCAGGATCGCGCCGTGGTTGCTCGGGACCTTCGCACTGAGCTTGATGTTCGGGTTCCGGGCGGTCACCGCGCCGACGGCGGCGCGGATCCGTTCCTGCTCGTCGCCTTTGCTCCCGAACGACGTCCCGGAGCCGAGCACGTACCGGGCCGGGACCGTGATGGCGTCCAGCACCGGGCCGAGCTCGCGCTCGCGGGAGATCCGGCCGATCTCGATGTTGCTCTCGGCCTGCTGCCCGGCGGTCATCCGCGGGGCCAGCCCGGTGGGGCGCAGCAGCGGCAGGAACCAGCTCATCCGCTTGAACAGCTTGCGGATCCGCTGCTCCATGGCCTCGTCGAGCCAGTCGTAGGGTTCCGCACCCTCGACCAGGATCGCGCCCATCGCGCGCTCCGGGTTCCGGGAAGCCCAGTGCGCCGCGGCGAACGCTCCGTAGGACCACCCCACCACCAGTGCCCGGTCGACGCCCCGGGCCGCGAGCACGACGTCGACGTCCCGGACGGCGGCCTCGAAGGAGTAGTCCGCCGACCGCTTCGACCTGCCGCGAGCCCGCTCGTCGTAGGTGATGTGCCGGAACCCGGGGCCGAGGTCGGCGATGACCCGCTTCCAGTACCCCTGGGTGGCGAACTGGCCGTTGAGGTAGATCACGGGGACGCCGGGACCACCGGTGTCGGTGACGGCCAGGGCCGTGTCGTCGACCGGCACCATGCCGGTCCACTTCGAGGAAGTTCCGTTCTTCGTCATGAGACCACTTTCCTGTCGTGCCCTGACACCGGCGTGACACCGCCCTGACACGGGCGCGGACTCTCCTACGAGATCTTGCGGCGGTAGGTCATCGTGGCGAGGAAGTACGTGACGACGAGGATGCCGACGCACCAGGCGAGGGCGGTCCAGATACCCGTGCCCACCGGTTGCTGCGTGAACAGGGCGCGCAGGGCGTTGACGATGGACGTCACCGGCTGGTTCTCGGCGAAGGCGCGCACCGGGCCGGGCATCGTGCCGGTCGGCACGAACGCCGAGCTCAGGAACGGCAGGAAGATGAGCGGGTAGGAGAACGCGCTCGCGCCGTCCACGGACTTCGCCGTGAGCCCGGGGATGACGGCGAGCCACGTCAACGCCAGGGTGAACAGCAGCAGGATGCCGGCGACCGCGAGCCACGCCCCCACGCCCGCCCCCGAACGGAAGCCCATGAGCAGGGCGACGCCCACGACGACCACCAGCGAGATCAGGTTGGCCACCAGCGACGTCAGCACGTGCGCCCACAGCACCGCCGACCGCGCGATCGGCATGGACTGGAACCGCTCGAAGATGCCGCCTTTCATGTCCTGGAAGAGCCGCAGCGCCGTGTAGGCGATCCCGGACGCCACGGTGATGAGCAGGATTCCGGGCAGCAGGTAGTTCACGTAGGAACCCGTCCCGGTGTCGATCGCGCCACCGAAGACGTAGACGAACATCAGCATCATGGCGATCGGCATCAACGCCGTCGTGATGATGGTGTCGGCGCTGCGCGTGATGTGGCGCAGCGACCGGCCCAGCAGGACGGCGGTGTCGCCGAAGAAGTGCTTGGTCATCGCCCGTTCTCCGTCCCGGCGGTGCGGTCGCCGCCGACCAGCGCGAGGAAGACCTCCTCGAGGGTCGGCTGCTTCTCGACGTATTCGACCTTGGCCGGCGGCAGCAGTTGCTTGAGCTCGGCGAGGGTCCCGTTCACGATGATCCGGCCTTCGTGCAGGATCGCGATCCGGTCGGCGAGTTGTTCGGCCTCCTCCAGGTACTGCGTCGTCAGCAGCACCGTCGTCCCGCGGCCGGCGAGCTCCTTGACGGTCTGCCACACCTCGATGCGCGCCTGGGGGTCGAGCCCGGTCGTCGGCTCGTCGAGGAAGATGACCGGCGGATCGCCGATCAGGCTCATGGCGATGTCGAGACGGCGGCGCATGCCACCCGAATACGTCGACACCTTCCGCGTGGCCGCGTCGGTCAGCGAGAACCGGTCGAGCAGGTCGTCCGCGATCTTGCCGGGGTTCTCGAGGTGGCGGAGCCGGGCGACCAGCACGAGGTTCTCGCGTCCGCTGAGGATTTCGTCGACGGCCGCGAACTGCCCGGTGAGGCTGAAGGAGCCCCGCACCTGCTCGGCCTGCGTGGCGACGTCGAAGCCGTTGACGGTGGCCGTTCCCGCGTCGGCCTTGAGCAAAGTGGACAGGATCTTGATCACCGTGGTCTTGCCCGCCCCGTTGGAGCCGAGCAGGGCGAAGATGCTGCGCCGCTCGACGTCGAAGTCCACGCCGCGCAGCACCCGCAGCGCCTTGAACGACTTCTCCAGACCACGCACCCGGATCACGTCTTCGGCCATCAGACCGCTCTCTTCTTCCCGGCGTCTTCTCCGGCGGCACGCTCGATGGCGGCGGTCAACCGGTTCCGTTCGCGGACGACCCACTGCCCCTGCGGGTAGTTCCGGGCGAACAGTTCGATGAACTCCACGGGGTCTTCCCCGACGATCTCGCGGATCGGCGTCCCGTTCGCCGCGCTCTGCTCGAACAGGTCGATGAGGTCCTGGAAGATCGCGACCCCGTCACCTGCCCCGCCGAAGTACATCAGGTACCGCTCCAGCGCTTCGATCGCCGTGCGGTAGCTCTCGGGAAGCTGTTTCACGCGCGCCTTGTACTGCCGCCATTGCTTCTTGGGACCGATCAGCGTCTCGACGATCTTCGAAACCACCATGGTCACTTACCCCCTTCGCGGAGCCGTTCGAGCCGTTCGACGAGAAAGCTCCAGGTCTTCCAGAACTCCTCGAGGTATTCCCGCCCCTCGGCGTTCAGGGAGAACACCTTGCGCGGCGGGCCCTTCTCGGAGGGAACCTTCTCCACGTCGACGAGGCCCCGCTGCTCGATCCGGACCAGCAGCGCGTAGACGGTGCCTTCGGCGATGTCGGAGAACCCCTGGGCCCGGAGGCCCGCCGTGATCTCGTAGCCGTACGCGGGCCGGCCGGCCAGGATCGCGAGGACGATGCCCTCCAGCGTCCCCTTGAGCATCTCCGTCGCCAGCTTGCCCATCCACACCCCTGATCGCTATTCAGTGTCACTGACTACCAGTACATAGTAACACTGAATAGCGACCGCGCAAGGAGGCCCAGGCCGGGATCAGTACTCGATCACCAGCCGCGCCGGGACGCGGTTGCCCAGCACGTCCGCGAACGCCTGGTTGATGTCCTCGAGCTTGCGCGCCTCGGCGGTCACCGTCGTACGGCCGGCCGCGTGCAGCGCGAACACCTCCGCCAGGTCCTTGCGCGTGCCCACGATCGAGCCGATCACCGAGATGCCCTTGATCACGGCCTCGAAGATCGGCACCGGGAGGACACCGCCCGCCGGGATGCCGACGCACACCAGGCGGCCGCCCCGGCGCAGGGACCGCAACGCCTGCTCGAACGCGCTCGGCGTCGCGGCCAGCACGATCGCGACGTCGGCGCCGCCCTCGGCCTGGATGGCGTCGGCCGGGTCACCGGCACTCGCGTCGACCACGAGGTCGGCGCCGAGTTCGCGGGCCAGGTCGAGCTTCCCGGGCTCGATGTCGACCGCCGTGACGAAGCCGCCCGCGATGCGGGCGTACTGGATCGCGAGGTGGCCGAGACCGCCGACCCCGAAGATCGCGACCCGGTCGGCCGGGCGGACGTTGCCCACCTTGACCGCCTTGTACGTCGTCACGCCGGCGCACGTCAGCGGAGACGCCTCGATCGGCGGGACGCCGTCCGGCACGGGGACCGCGTAGCGCGCGTCCGCCACGGCGTACTCGGCGTACCCGCCGTCGATCGAATAGCCGGTGTTCTGCTGCGACTCGCACAGGGTTTCCCAGCCGGAGACGCAGAAGCCGCATTCGCCGCACGCCGAGCCGAGCCACGGCAGGGCGACCCGCTGCCCGAGCCGGCTCTCCGCCACCCCAGCGCCGACGCGCTCGACGACGCCGACACCCTCGTGGCCCGGGATCAACGGCAGCGCCGGCTTGACCGGCCAGTCACCGTGGGCGGCGTGGATGTCCGTGTGGCAGATCCCGCAGGTCTCCAGCCGCACGAGCAGCTGCCCCGGCCCGGGTTCCGGGACCGGGACCTCACGCAGCTCGAGCGGGGACGAAAATTCCGTGACGACGGCAGCCTTCATGTTCACTCCTCGGTGGACGGTGAGGCCGACGATCGCCGACCCGCCCGGCGGGAGACTGTGGCCGGCGGTCACGAACCGGCGGGACTTTGGTCATCTCGCCGTCAGGAGTTCGGGTCTCCGACGGCGCGCGGCCGGAACGACGAAGCCCACCAACGACTTCCCCGGATTTCAGGGTCGCTGTCGGTGGGCTTCGTCGATCCGTGGCGCCCCCCGGCGGGGCCTCAGCTCGCCCGGAGGCCCGACTGGGCGCGGACCGCGGTGGACGCGGTCAAGCGGTTGTCCACCGCGTGGTCGTCACCGTCGTAACGGCCGTCGATGCTCGCCGTCACCTCGAACTCCGCCTGGCCCGCCGCCGCGTCGGCCGCGGTGTAGGTGTAGGCGAACGGGAAGTCCACCCGGCCGCCGGCCGGCACCCACTGGGTCAGCGTGCCCACTTCCTGGTAGTAGCCGCTCTCGGCCTTCCTCCTCAGCGAGACGACGACCTTCTCGTCGTAGCGGTTGTTCACCACCGACACCTTGACCGGCTTGGTCTGGCCCACCCGCGCCTGGGCGGGCAGGGACAGCCCCGTCAGGGTCACGTCGTGCGTCTCCACGTGCAGTGTCTGGGAACCGGTGCCGGAACGGCCGTCGTCGGTCGTCGCGCTGATCTCCAGGTGGTAGTCGCCGTCGGCGGCGTACCGGTGGGTCACCGAGGTGTTCGAGGTGAGCTGGACCGACGTGCCGTCGCCGAACTTCAGCTCGCCTCGGACGAGTGGCCGGCCGAGGCGGTCGCCCGCATTCACCGAGAAGGAGACGTCGTCGAACACCGACGGGGTGCTGGGCCAGGTGTTCGCGTTGGGCGTCAACGCCGGCGCGGTCGTCAGGCGGATGTCGTACCAGGACGCGTCTTCGGCGTCGTCGGCCACCCGGATCCAGTACTGCTGCCCAGCCGTGGCGGTGAACACGACCCTCTTGGTGGTGTCCAGCGCCGCTTTGCAGTCCACTTCGGACAGTGCCGGGAGCGCGTCACCCCGGTACACGGCGACCGAAGGCGACCACCGCGAGCGCGCTTCCACGCTGATCGGCCGGGTGCGGTCCGGGGTGTACCGGTACCAGACGGACTGGTCCGCGCCGGGATCGCAGCTCGGCGCCGCTTCGCCCGGTTCGGCCGTGGATCGCGTCAGGTCGCCCGAGAACGTCCCGGGCAGCGTGGCCACCGCGGCCGTCGCGAAGTCGTCGTTGGGCTCCCGCGGGACGCTGCTGATGTCCAGCGTGGTCGGCTGGCCGGCGCCGGAGTACTGCTTGAACAGCATGATGTGGTACGTCTGCCCGGCGGTCACCGGGAACGTCACCGACGGGCCGTTGTCCCACTCCGCGCAGGCGCCGGGGACCTGGGCCAGGGCGCCGCGCTCGCCGGTGTACACGGCGACGAACGGCAGCTGGCCGGTGCCCGACGGCAGCGCCCGGACGAACCCGTCGGCGGACGCGGTGTAGTCGTACCAGACGCTCGAGGCGATCCAGGCGTAGCACGAGGTCGGGTCGTCGGCGCTCGCCGTGGCTTCCCCGACGTCCTGGGTCGCCTTGAACGGCAGGGCGGTGACGGTGGTGGCGGTGGCGAAGTCGTCGTTCGACGGCGCTTCGGCGTACGCGGTCGCCGGCGCCACCAGGGCGGCCGCGACGGCGAGACCGGCGACGAGCAGGCGCCGGAAAGCTGAGTGCTTCATCTTTTCCCCCTGGGCTCAGACGGCGACGACGCGGCTGCCGCGCGGTTTCACGGTCGTGGCGATGGCGATCACTTCGTTGTCCGCCGGCCGGGCATCGGTCACCGGGTAGTCCAGCTTCAGCTCGGCGCGGAAGGCGACCTTGCCCAGGGCCGCGTCATCGGGGCTGAAGGTGTAGGAGAACGGGAACCGCACCGTGCGGGTCGGCCGCGCGGGCACCTCGAGGGTGAGCCGGCCGACCTCCCGCCACCACGTCCCGTCGTGCTTGGACAGCACGACGGTCGCCGTTTCGGTGTAGCGGGTGTTGGACACGTCGACCGAGATCGGCTTGCTGTCGCCTTCCCTGGCCGAGGCGGGCACGGAGAACCGGGCGATCCCGACGTCGTGCGTCGTCACCACGACCTGGGCCGTCTTGGTGGCCGTCCGGCCGTCCGGCGACGTCGCGTGCAGGGTGGCGGTGTACGTGCCGTCCTTGGCGTAGCGGTGGGAAACGGGCTGCGTGGTGGCCGGGGCCGTGGCGCCGTCCCCGAAGTCCCAGGCCACCGTCATCGGCTCGTCGATGTCGTTCCAGGACCCGGCGGAGAACGAAACGGTGTCGTAGACCGTCGGGTAGGACGGCGACTGGTCGACCGACGGGTCCAGCGCCGGCGCGTCGTCCAGGGTCAGCGTGACGGGCCCGCGGTTGTCGGCGGGCCCGGTGACGCGGACGTAGTAGGTCGCGCCGGCGTCGGCCCGGAACGCGGTCGGCTGCCCGTAGGCGTCCGCCTTGCAGGCGACCTGCTTCAGCTCCGGCAGGCTCGCCCCGGTGTACACCGAGACGGCCGAGCCGCTCCCGACGGTGCGCGCGGTGACCGGCTTCGCGGCCCCGGAGTTCGTGTAGGCGTACCAGACCGAGGGGACGAGGTTGCCTTCGAACTGGCAGGTCGACCCGGGCTCGTCGGCCTCGTAGGAGGCGACCGAGAAGTCCGGCTGCGCGGAGAACGGCACCGCGGGCACCGGTTGCGCGGCGGCGAAGTCGTCGTTGGCCGCGGGCGCGACGGAGTCCAGGGCGAACGCGAGCGCGCCGCCCGGGACGTCGTAGCCGGAGACCATGAAGGAGTACGTCGTGCCGGCGGTCGCCCGGAACGTCGTGGTCGCGGCCGTCCCGGAATCGCAGGTGATCCCCCGGAGGGTGCCGCGGGTTCCCGAGTGGACCGCCAGGATCATCGACCGGTCACTGCCCTGGGTCGTGGCGCGCAGGTACCCGTCCTCGGTGGCGGTGTAGCGGAACCAGACGCTGCCGCGGACGTCGTAGGGCTGGCACCAGGACGGGTCGTCGGGGGCCTGGGTGGCCTCACTGGAGTCCTGCTGTGCGGTGAACGGCAAGGCGGTGACGGCCGCCGCCTGGTCGAAGTCGTCGTTGGACGGTGGCGCCGCGTGCGCGACGCCCGGTGCGAACAGCGCGAAGGCCGCGGTGAGCGCGGTGGCCAAGGCGATCCTGCCGCGCGATCGCGAAGAAAGCAGCACGAGTCATTCCCCCCAAAGTGGTCCGTCCCCACGCACCCGGTGGGGATCCCCGCCGGGCACATCGACGACGCACGGCCGGATGTGACCGATACGGCGGGAATTACCCCGGATGGTGCAACCGTCCTACGGAGAGTGGTCCGGCCGCGGTGACGAAGGTGTCCGGATCCGGCCAGTGGCCGGTTTCTGTTCCCCGCCAAGGAAAAGCTGCGCACGGCCAGTGGTGTGGACCAGCCACGAGCGGCTGGCGTCGCGCGGTCTACCGTGGTTGTCGTGAGTGAGAAACCGTGTTCTAACCCTGTTTCTCACTCACGACAAGCCGCGGCACCGCGCGACACTAGGGGGTGCTCCCGCTCAGGCAGTGCCTGATGTCTTCGAGGTGGTGCGCGACCTCGTGGGCGGCTTGGCGGACCAGCCACCGGGCCGTGCGGTGCTCGCCCGCGAGCCGGGTCACGGTGCGTTCGCGGTCCGGCGGGGTCAGCCGCTCGATCTCTTCGCCGAGCCCGGCGGCGCAGGCCGCGAGTTCGTCGCGCACTCCGTCGAAGGAGCGCTCGTTGTAGCGGAAACGTCGTGCGCGCAGGTCGTTGAGCATCGGCTCGAGAACGGGCCGGTCCTCGGTGCGGGCCCGGTGCAACCGGATCGTGTAGGTGACGCAGACGTCGCGCAGGTGGCAGAGGTACTCCAGCGCCGACCAGCGGTCCGGTGCCGGCCGGCGCCGGAGGTCCCGCGTGGCCGCCTGCCCGACCGCGGCGGCCACCGCATGAGGCAGCGACCCGATGATCGCGCGGGCGGCCTCGATCGTGAGCGTCGGATAGGAGAGCCCGCACTCGGCGCAGGTGTGGTCCTCCGCGGCCAGCGGCGGGATGCCGGACGGCCGCCGGCCGGGTGCTGGCTCATCGGGCACGGCCACCATGATCGCCGGAGGAGGCGGCGGACGGCAACAGCTCGCGGCCGATGCCGGCGTATCGTCTCGGCGATGACACGAGTGCTGGTCATCGGTCTCGACCCCGCCAAGCTCGACGGCTGGGACCCCGAACCGGTCCAGGCCGCGATAGCTCGCGGCCAGGCCCGCTTCGACGAGCACGGCATCGCGGCCGACTACTGCCTGGTGTCCCTCGACGAGCATCCTGAGCGAACGATCGAGGCGGCGCTGGCCGCCGACGCCTACGCGTGCGTGGTGATCGGCGGCGGCATCCGCACGCACGAGCCCCTGCTCGAGCTCTTCGAGCGAGTGGTCAACCTGGTCCGGCAGCACGCGCCCGCCGCGGCCATCGCGTTCAACACCAGCCCCGAGGACTGCGCCGACGCGGCCCTGCGCTGGCTGCGCTGACCGGGGAACCACGGGTGTGACGGCGGGTTGCCCCTACATGGGCGGTCGGCGGTCGGCCGGGTGGCGCAATCCGTTGGTTTCCGCCCGGTGTCCGGCTGGACGGTGTTAACTTCCGTCCGTCATCCGCTGCCCGAGCGAGGTGTTCCAGTCACGTGACACTGCACACGGACAAGTTCGCCGCCTACCTGCGCATGCTGAAGGACCGCAGCGGGCAGGGCTACGAACGTCTCGGCCGGCAGGCCGGGGCCAGCGGCTCCAGCCTGCACCGGTACTGCTCCGGCAAGAGCGTCCCCGCCGACTACCGCGTGGTCCACTCGTTCGCCAAGGTCTGTGGTGCGTCCGCGGAGGAACTGCGCGAGCTGCACCAGCTGTGGGCCCTGGCCGACGCCGTCCGGGTCGAGGAGGTGCCGCCGGAGCACGGCGAGCCGCCGGTCGTCCCCGCGACCGCGCCGCCGCGGGTGCGGCTGCCCCGCAGGCGCGGGTACGCGGCGGTCGCCATCGCGATCGTGGTCCTGCTGGCGGGCGGCCTGGTCTGGGTCACCGCCGACGGGTCCGAACCGGCTCCCGGCCGGTACGCCGACCGGATGCTGTTCTCCGCGGCCTGCCGGCCGCCGGTGAGCATGGGCCAGCACGACGAGTGCGTCACCGAGGTGCAGAACCTGCTGGTCTCGGCCCAGGGACGGCTCTCGGTCGACGGCTCGTTCGGCCCGGAAACGCTGCGCCGGGTCACCGCGTTCCAGGTGCTGGCCGGCCTGCCCGCTCGCGGCGTGGTCGACGAGGCCACCAAGACCGCGCTGTACGACCACCGGACCAGCCTGGCGGGCTGGTCGGCGGTCATGGTGGAGCAGCGGATCCGGGCCGTGTTCACCGAGGCACCGGACACCGCGGTCGCGATCGCCCGCTGCGCCTCGTTCCTCGACCCGCTGTGGGTGCTGCCGAACACGAACGGCAGCCGCAACTGGGGGATCTTCCAGATCTCCGACGCCCGCCTGCTGGACCTGGGTGGCACGCCGCGGCAGGCGTTCGACCCGGTCTGGAACATCGACGCGGCGCACCGCCTGTGGAGCGCGCACCACGACTTCCACGACTGGCCGTCCTGCTCGGCGGCCCTGCAGAACCCGCAGCCGCACTGAGCGCGAGCCGGGCGAAGCGACGTGCTGACGCCGGAAACCCCCGAGGGCGGGGTTTCCGGCGTCAGACCCCCAGTCGCCGGTCAGACCGTCCCGTTCTCCCACCACCACGCGCGGCCGAGGTCGGCCCGGCTGTCCACGTGCTGGTGGTCGGTGTTGTAGGTCTCGAGGCCGGAGAACCCGCAGGTCTCGGCCTTCTGGTAGACGGTCTTGTTGGCCACGCCCGGCACGTCCAGGTCGGCCGCGGTGCCGTACAGGTGCATGCTGTCGCTGGCGCCGCCGATCTCCGAGTTGTGCGCGATGCTGCGGAACCCGGAGTTCACCGTGATCGGCTTGTTCCCGAGCTTCTTGCGCAGCGCCTCCAGCTTGTACATGCAGCGGCGGGCGTTCTCCTCGGCGGTGGCCGCGCTGACCTTGCCGCCGTTGAAGGTGCCGCTCACCCGGTCGGTGAACTCGCTGAAGTTGAAGTGCGCGGTGGACCCGTCGCTCTGCTCCAGCGCGTTGAGCGCGGACTGGGTGGCCGGGCCGGCCTGGCCGTCCGCGCCCAGGCCGTAGGCCGCCTGGAACCTGCGGACCGCCGCGGCCGTGCCGGGGCCGAACTCGCCGTCGATCGAGACCCGGCTGTGGCTGGGCGAGTCGGCCGCCCAGCCCGCCACCCGGATCTGGAGTTCGGTGACGTCGGCGCCCGTGGTGCCCTGCACCAGGGTGCGGGACCACGGGTACGCCTCGGCGGTACCCGTCAGCAGCAGCGGGCTGACGGCCGCGGCCGCGCCGAGCACCACCGCGCCGCGGAGCACCGTGCGGCGGCTCATGGGGAGAGTCATTCTCGTCCTTTCCTAGCGGGGATTCAGCGGTTGGCGAGCTGGTCGAGATCGGCCTGGGTGCCGTTGAAGACGTCCCCGGTCGCCGGGGCCGGGATGCCGTCGGGGATGGCCGCGTCGGTGTACTGCCACATCAGCCAGGTCTTCGACCCGGCGGGCAGCGCCGGCTGCGTGACGGACTGGCGGTAGTCGGCGAGCTGCATAGGATAGGCGGCGAGCGCCGTGGTGCCGCCCAGGCACGCGTCCAGGAACGACTTCTGGGTGTAGATGATCGGGGTCCGGCCGAACGCCGCCTGCACCTTGTCCAGCCACGCCTTGGCGTCGGCGACGGTGACGTACGGCGGGCAGCCGCCGGAGCCGTCGTCCTTCCACTCCAGGTCGAACACGGGCGGCAGGTCACCGGCGCGTTTGCCGGTGTACCCGGTCGCCCGCACCGCGGCGATGAACCGGTCCGCCTGCGCACCACCGGTGTTGGCCGCCGTGCCCGTGTAGAAGTGGTACGGCCCCACGGCGAGGCCGGCGGTGCGGGCGGCGGGCAGGTCCGTGGCCAGGTACTCGTCGGTGACGTTCAGGCCGCGGGTCGCCTTGACGGTCACGAACTCGACACCGGACGCCTTCACCGCGCCCCAGTTGATCGGCGCGCCGCCGGGGTGCTGGTACTTGGCCGTGTCCACGCCGTCGATCGGGTGGCCGGCGGGCTTCGGCGGCACGCAGTAGGCGTTGCGGCTGGACCAGTCGGTGACCTTCGCCCACGTGGTGGGCCCGGCGACCCCGTCGGCACTGGCGTTGACGCAGTGCTGGAACTGGATCACCCGGGTGCGGGTGCCGTCCCCGAAATTGCCGTCGATCGTCAGCGGCGGGTAGTGGCCCGGCTCCATGGCGAGGTTCAGCCGGCACTGGAGCTCCTTGACGTCCGTGCCGGTGGAGCCGCTCTGCAGGGTCGGCCGGGCCGTCGAGTGGCCGCACACCACGCCCTGCGCGGCGTCCGCCGTGCCCTGGGTGGCGCACTTCTTCGGCCGCGCGGCCCACGAGTTCAGCGCGGCCCACGTGTTCGGCCCGACCTGGCCGTCCACGCTCAGCGCGGCGCACCGCTGGAACACGCGTACGCGGACGTCGGTCGCCGGGCCGAAGGAGCCGTCCGCGCCGATCGGCGTGTACCGGCTCGCCTTGGTGGCCAGGTTCAGTTCGCACTGGGCCTCGGCGACCGCGGCGCCGGTCGCCCCTTGCTGCAGGGTGGGCTGGGAACCGGTGTGCCCGCACACCGCGACGGGTTCGGCCGCGGCGGTGGTGGTGGCCGAGGCGGGGAGCACCAGCAGCACCGCGACGGCCAGAGCGAGTCTTTGCATGGCGAGGAGGCTGGCAGTGGTCGCCCTCGCCGGTCGCCGGTCGGCGCCCAACTCGGGACGCCGGGACGATCCCACCCACTGGGCCAGCGGGAACGTCACCCCCGTGGGACACCGCTGGGACGCCGGGGAGGCACGGCCGGTCACGCCGATAAACTTCCAGTTGCTGTAATTTTCCGGAGTCTGTAAATTTGCGCCGTGGCGGAGTCGCGGCGCGACCGCAAGAAGCGGGAAACCCGGCAGCGGATCGTCTCGGCGGCGATCCGGCTGTTCGACGAGCAGGGCTACGAAGAGACGACCGTGGACCAGGTCGCCAAGGCGGCGGACGTCGACCCCAAGACCTTCTTCAACTACTTCCGCACCAAGGCCGACGTGCTGTTCGGCGAGCTCGACCTGGAAGTCGGCGTCCTGCTGGCCGCGATCGCGGACCGCCGGCCCGGCGAGAGCCCGGGCGAGGTGGTGCGGAGGGCGTTCCGGGCCTACGCCGCCCACCGCCGGCCCGGCACCGCCCGCAAGGAGCCCGCCGAGCTGTCGGCGACCGCCCGCCTCGCGTTGACGACGCCGGCGCTGCAGGCCAAGGGGATGCACCTCCTGCTGGACATGCAGCGACAGGTCACCGACGGACTGGTGAACGCCTTTCCCGGCGAGCTGGACCCGGTCACCGCCGCGGCGATGACCGGGGCCGTGCTCGGCGCCATCCAGCAGGCCGGCCTGGCCGGCGCTCAGCTCGGCCGGTCGCAGGACGAACTGTGGGAGGCCGCCGAGCACGCCCTCGACATCGTTTCGTACGGCCTGCTTTCCGCGGGGCGGCGAACCACGAACGAGAAAGGATCCGGGCCCCATGGCGGAAAACCGTCGGCAACTCGCCCGTGACGCACGCCGTGCCGCCCGGGGCGGTCCCCCGGAAATCGCCCGGCAGCAGCGCGCGCACCTGGCCGCGCTGGTGGCCTGGGCGCGCGCGAACTCGCCGTTCTACCGCGAGCTCTACCGCGGCCTGCCCGGCGACGTCGACGACCCGGCCCGGCTTCCCGTCACCGGCAAGGAGACCCTGATGGCCCGGTTCGACGACTGGGTCACCGACCGCGAGGTGACCCGGGAGAAGGTCGAGGCGTTCGTGGCCGACCCCGGCCTCGTGGGGCACCGGTTCCTGGGCAAGTACCTGGTCGCCACCACGTCCGGCACCAGTGGCGTGCGCGGCCTGTTCCTGCTCGACGAACGGGCCACGGGCATGGAGACCGCGCTCGCCTCCCGCGCCGGCGGCATGCTGGCCGCGCGGGACGCCGTCCGCATGCTCGCCCGCGGTGGCCGCACGGCGATCGTCACCGCACCCGGCGGGCACTTCTTCACCGTGGCGGGAACGGCCCGGTTCCAGCTGGACCACCCCCGTCTCGGCCGCCGGATGCGGGTCTTCTCGATCCGCCGGCCGCTGCCGGACCTGGTCGAGGAGCTCAACCGGTTCGACCCCGCCGTCCTCAGCGGGTTCCTCGGCATGCTCACCCTGCTGGCCGGGGAACAGGAAGCCGGCCGCCTGCGCATCCGCCCCGCGCTGGTCGTCCCCGGCGGCGAAACCTGCACGACCGGCCGCCGGGAGCGCCTCGCCGCCGCGTTCGGCGCCAAGGTCAGCACCGCCTACGCCGCCACCGAATGCAGCTTCCTCGCCATGGGCTGCGCGCACGGCTGGTACCACGTCTGCAGCGACTGGGCCGTCCTCGAGCCGGTCGACGCCGACCACCGGCCGGTGCCGCCCGGCGAGCTGTCCCACACGGTCCTGCTCAGCAACCTCGCCAACCGGGTGCAGCCGATCCTCCGCTACGACCTCGGCGACAGCATCCTGCTGCGCCCGGACCCGTGCCCGTGCGGCAGCGTCTTCCCCGCCGTCCAGGTGCACGGACGCGCCGCCGACCTGCTCACCTTCCCCGGCGCCCACGGCGAGCCCGTCTCCCTGTCCCCGATGCTCTTCGGCACGCTGCTCGACCGCGTCCCCGGGCTCGGGCAGTACCAGCTCGTCCAGACCTCGCCCGGCACCCTGCGCGTACGCCTGCGGCTCACCGACGGCACCGACACCGACCAGGTCTGGCGGACCACGCACGACGAGCTCACCCGCCTGCTCGCCGAGCACGGGGCCGCCGGCATCACGATCGAACGGGCCACCGAAGCGCCGCACCAGGAACCGGGCGGCAAGTTCCGCCGCATCATCCCGGCGGCCGGGCCCCGCTGAACGACGTCGCCGGTCGCGAGAGTCCGCCGCGCCCGGTGTCTGGTCAAACCGGCCGCCGTGGACGAGGATCCACCCGTGCCCGACTTACGAAGATTCGCCCTGATCGCCCGGATCGGGCTCACCAGCTACGCACTGGTCCACCTGATCGTCGCGTGGCTCGCCGCCCAGGTCGCGCTCGGGGACAACGAAAAGGCCGACAAGGCCGGTGCGCTGCAGGTCGTCGCCGACGGCGGCGGGGCGTGGCTGCTCTGGCTGGTCGCCGCGGGGACCGGCGTGCTGGCCCTTTGGCAGCTGGCCGAGGCGATCATCGGCCATCGGCACTCGTCCCCGCGACGCCGATGGGTGCGGCGGTTCACCAGCGGGATCGAGGTCGTCCTGTACGGCCTCGTCGCCTACAGCGCGGCCAAAACCGCGACGGGCGGCTCCGGCAAGGCGGGGTCCGTGGTGGGCACCGTGCTGGGCGAACCGTGGGGAGCCGCGGCGGTGATCGCGGCCGGCGCGATCGTGATCGTCGTCGCGGCTTTCCTCGCCTACCGCGGGCTCCGGAAGAAGTTCGTCCACGACCTCGACTTCAGCGACGCCTCCCCGGGGCTGCGACGGTCGATCGAGCGGCTCGGCCAGGTCGGCTGGTGCGCGGTGGCGGTCGCGTACGGAACCGTCGGCGCGATGTTCGTCCTGGCCGCCGTCCGCTACGACCCCGCGAAGGCCGCGGGCCTGGATCCGGCGCTCAAGACCCTGGCCGTGCAGCCGTACGGACAGGTCCTCCTGCTGACGCTGGCCGCGGGCATCGCGGTCTTCGGCGTGTTCGTCCTCATGGAGGCCCGGTTCCGCCGCTTGTGACCGGCCGAGGGGTTCAGCGTTGCGTGTACACGAAACCGAGCTTGTCGACCTCGTCCCCGGCGCGCCCGTGGAAGCCGGCGATCTGCCAGCCGCCGGGCGCGGTCCGCGTGACGCAGTCCGGCGTCGCCGAACCCCCGGCGAGCACGCGGCCGAGGCTGGTCGTGAACCGCGCCGAGAAGATCCGCGTGTGCCCGCCTTCGCTGCCCTGGCACAGGGTTGCCGACGTGAGGTATTCGGTGCTGCCCAGCGTCAGCGACGTCGCCGTTCCGCCGCTGCCCCCGTGGGCGAGCGTGCGGCCGTCGGCCAGCGTGACGCCGACCTGGTCGACCCGGGACCCGCTGCGCAGCAGGAGAGTGCGCACCCGGGCCGCGGCCGGGACACCGTCGACGTCGGTGAAGTAGTCGCCGTGCGGGCCGCCGAACTGGTCGGACAGCCGGAGGGCGGGGTTGCGCGTCCAGCCGAACCTCGTCGTGACGGGGTCGTGGTCGGAGAGCATCCTGCCCTGGTCGTCCAGGAACTTCGCGTGTTCGTTGGCGTACGACGTCGCGTTCAGGGAGATCAGCTTGCTGCCGCGGTAAAGGACCTTGTCGACGACCTCGCAGTCGTCGGTCACGACCTGCTCGTCGCAGACCAGCGCCGGGCTGCCCGGTGCCGGGGCGGCGCCGCCGCGCACCAGCTCGACCCAGGCGTCGGTCAACCCGTTGTCCGCGGCGAAACCCGCGATGGTGTCGGCGGCGCGGGTGTAGCGGGTGTTGGTGTCGCCCATGACGATGACGGCGTTGCCGGCCGAGTGCGTCCTGATGAAGCCGGTCAGCTGGGCGAGGTTGGCCGCGCGTGACACTTCGTCGCCGTCGTTCGTGCCCGCGTTCGTGTGCAGGTTGTAGGCGTCGACGTACACCCCTTCGGCGAGGCGCAGGCGCATGAAGGTGAAGCCCTTCGGCGTCAGGCAGTCCCCCGAGTCGAGCTGGCACGACGTCCAGCGGACGCGCTCGAAGTCGTCGGCGTCGTACGGCAGGGACGAAAGCGAGTTCAGCCCGCTGCCGATCCCGGCGCCGCCACTGGTCGGCGTCCGGTACGGGTGGGCGTCGGTGGAGTAGAGCGCGGCGTGGTAGTTGAAGTCCTCTTCGACGTGCACGAGGTCGTAAGCCCCGATCCGCCGGCCGATCTCCGCGGTCGCGGACTGCCGCGGCGTCGGCGCGCTGGAGATCCCCTCGGGCAGCCCGGCGACGTTGTAGCTCAGGACGGAAAAACTGCCCCCGTCGGCGGTGGCGGCCTGAGCGACCGCCGGGGCGGCGGCGGCCAGCACCACCGAGACCGTCAGCGCGGCAAGGCTTTTCTTCACGGTGTCTCCTGCGGCATTCGGACGCACGGTGCGCACGACGTCGGTGCGAGCGCCCGCCGATGATCAGCGGGCGGCCCCGGCACGTCAAGGCCCGGAAGGCGGGATTCGCCGACCGGTAACCCCCGCGGCACCCCGAAACCGACGTCAGTGGCAGGGTTCCTGGTGCGCCAGAGCGCAGGAAACCCTGGCCCACACCGTCTTGCTCGCCACCGGCAGATCATCCCGGGAGCCCCAAGCCGTCGCGAGCTTGTCGACGAGGTACAGGCCGCGTCCGCCGAAGCCCGTGCCGGCGGCCTCCCGGAGGCGGGGCGGGAGCGGGGAACCGTCCTCCACCCCGATCGTCACTTCGCACGGATTCGCGCTGAAGGTCAGCCGAAGCCGTTGCGCGCCACCCGCGTGCTCGTACGCGTTCTGGACGATCTCGTTCAGCACCAGCAGGACGTCTTCGCGGTGCGGCTCGCCCAGGTCGCTCAGCCGGCGGGCCGCCCACCGGCGAACCGTGGCGAGGTCGGCCGAGCCCGTGCCGCGGAGGTCGTAGAACTCCGGTTCGCCGTCGTCGGGGTAGGCAGTCATCCGGCCGGCAGTGCTTCGGCCAGGTCGTCGACGACCGGGATGAGCTCGTCGAGCCCGGTGATGCCCAGCACGCGCTTGACGGCGTACTGACGCGTGACGACCTTGACGCTCACGCCGCGATCCCGGCCGCGGCGGTGGAGCCCGGCGAGGACGGTCACCCCCGCGGAGTCGATGAACCGGACCTCACTCAGGTCGACGACGACGAGCTCGGCGCTGTCCACGGCCGCCGCGGCGAGCTCACGGCGGAACTCGGCAGCCGTGCCCGCGTCGATCTCCCCGGCGACCTCGACCACGTGGGCCGCGCCGGCCTGCCGGTGGCAGATGCGCAGGACGGCCGAGTCGCCCTTGTCCACTGCTTCGGCCCCTTTCCGCGGCGCGCGCGCCGATCTCGGCCAGCGTACGTGCCGGGTCACTCCGCCGCGCAGGGGATTGGGCGGGCGGCGACGGGGAACCCCGGGACCAGCCGATCGGCCAGGCTAAGGTTCGCGGACGGACCGCGAAGGCGAGGAGGGCTCTGGATGACTGCGGGTCAGGGGCGGCTGTCGGATTTGCTGCGCGAGCACGGCGACAGCCTGGTCGCGCGCTGGGCCGAGCTGGCCGGCGCCGGTCTGCGCGGGCGCACGACGACCACGGAACTGCAGCGTGACCTGGGCGAGCTGTTCACCACCCTGCTCCCGGTCGCGGACGAGTCCGCCGACGGCCTCGACGGTGACCGGCACCGCGAGCTGCGCGCCTTCCTGGCCGACCTGTCCCGGAACCGCGCGCGCCAGGGGTTCAGCCCCGCCGAGACCGCGTCGAGCGTCTTCGCGCTGAAGCAGGCCGTCTTCGAACTGACCGAGGGCAACGACGACCCGGCGGTCTTCCGCCAGCTCATGGCCTTCTCCGGGCTGCTCGACGGGCTGGGCCTGTGGACGTTCGAGACGTACGCGTCCGCGCGCGAAGAGATCATCAGGGAGCAGTCCGAGCAGCTGCTCGAGCTGACGACGCCCGTCGTGAAGCTGTGGGAAGGCGTCCTCGCCGTGCCCCTGGTCGGGACGCTCGACTCGGCGCGCACCCAGGTCGTGATGGAGAAGCTCCTCGAAGCCCTGGTCGAGACCAGCTCCCAGCACGCGATCATCGACATCACGGGTGTCCTGGCCGTCGACACCCAGGTGGCGCAGCACCTGCTCAAGACCGTCGTCGCGGCGCGGCTGATGGGCGCCGAATGCACCATTTCGGGCATCCGGCCCCAGATCGCCCAGACGATCGTCGCGCTCGGGATCGAGTTCGGCGACATCACGACCAAGGCGACGCTCGCCGACGCCCTGCGGCACGCCCTCCGCTTCGAGGGTGTGGAACTCGTGCGGGGCGAGAAGAGGCCCGCCTGATGGAGCGGATCCCGATTCTCGAGATCGGCGACGTCCTGCTGGTCTCGATCCAGGTCGACCTGGAGGACCAGAGCGTCCTCACGCTGCAGGAAGACCTCGCGGACCGGATCAGCTCGACCGGCGCCTCCGGGGTGGTGATCGACATCTCCGCGGTGGAGATCGTCGACTCCTTCATCGGCCGGATGTTCGCGACGATCGCGTCGCTGTCGCGGCTGTTCGACGCCGACACCGTGGTGGTCGGCATGCGGCCGGCCGTCGCGATCACGCTCGTCGAGCTCGGCCTGACGCTCGGCGGCGTCCGCACGGCGTTGAACCTGGACAAGGGCATGGAGATCCTGCGCGGTCTCCGGGCGGCCCGGAGATGACCTCCGCCGGCGTGGTGGAGGAGATTCCCATCGTCACGGACTCCGACGTGGTCCGTGTCCGCCAGTCGGTCCGGGTCCTCGCCCAGCAGATCAAGCTCTCCCTCGTCGACCAGACCAAGCTCGTCACCGCGACCAGCGAGCTCGCCCGCAACACCCTCGTCTACGGCCGCGGCGGCATCGCCCGGATCGAGGTCGTCGACGACGGCCGCCGCGCGGGCGTCAAGGCCGTCTTCCACGACGACGGTCCCGGCATCCCCGACACCGACCTCGCGCTGGCCGACGGCTGGAGCAGCGGCAAGGGCCTCGGCCTCGGCCTGAGCGGGGCACGCCGGCTCGTGGACGAGTTCACCCTGGACACCGAGGTGGGCCGGGGCACCGAAGTGACCGTGGTCAAGTGGTCGCGATGACCGTCACGGACTGCCTGCCGGTCACCGAGGACGTCGCCTGGGTGACCGTCGACGACCCCACGGCCGCGGGGCGGGCGCGCCGGGTCGCCACCGGCCTGGCCGAGCGGCTGGGCTTCACGGAGAAGCGGACCGCCGAGGTCGGCATCGTCGTCACGGAGCTGGCCACGAACCTGGACCGCCACGCGCGGCAGGGGACGCTCGTGGTCCGCTCGGTCCGCGCGACCACCCACGCCGCGGTGGAGGTCGTCGCCGCCGACCGCGGTCCGGGCATCGCCGACCCGGCCGTGGCGATCGAGGACGGCCACTCCACCACCGGCACCCTCGGGGTCGGGCTCGGGGCGGTGCACCGGCTCTCCGACACGGTCACGGTGTTCTCCGAGCCGGGCCGCGGCACGGTCGTCACCGCCCGGTTCCGGCCGGCCGGGGCGGACCTGGCCGACGACGCGGCCGGGATGACGCGGCCGATCACCGGGGAAGAGGTCTGCGGCGACGCCTACGCCGTGATGCGGGCGGACGGCCGCATGCGGCTGATGATGTGCGACGGCTCCGGGCACGGCCCGCTGGCGGCCAGCGCGGCTCAGGAGGCCGTCCGGATCTTCTGCGAGCGGCCGGCCGGGGAACCGCCGGAACAGGTGATCGCCGCGATCCACTCCGCGCTGCGAAGCAGCCGGGGCGGTGCCGTCGCCGTCGCGGACCTCGTTCCGGCCGAGGGGCGGGTCCGCTTCGCCGGGCTGGGCAACATCGCCGCCGCCGTCGTCCTCGAGGACCGGAAACAGGGCATGGTCTCGGTGCCCGGGATCGCGGGCTACCAGGCCCGCACGATCCGCGCCTTCGACCACGAGCTGCCCGCCGGTGCCGCGGTCGTGCTGCACAGCGACGGGCTCACCGAGAAGTGGCGCCCCGGCCAGTGGAACGCCCTGTTCGACAGCACCCCGCTGGTGATCGCCGCCGCGCTGGTGCGCGACGCCGGCGTCCGCAACGACGACGCGAGCGTCCTCGTCGGCAAGCCGCGGCCATGACCCCCCGGCGCCGCACGAACGAGCTCCTGCGGATGACCCTGTCCGCCGAGTCCGGCGTGTTCGCGATGCGGCAGTACGGCCGGGAAGCGGCCCGGGCGATCGGCCTCGATCCGCAGGACCAGGTCCGCGTGGCCACCGCCCTCAGCGACGTCGGCCGCGACCTCGTGCGCAGCGGCACCGAAGCGACCGTCAGCTTCGCGCTGACCTCGACGACGGCCCCCCGGCTGGCGATCGAGATCACCTGGCAGGGCCCGCCCGCCGAAGACGTCCTCGACGTCAGCCGGGAAACCACGGTCCGGCTGATGGACGAGGTCACCACCACCCACGAGGCCGGCCACGGCACCATGACCCTGACGAAGGGCACGACGGCAGGTTCAGCGCCCATGATCATTTCTCTCGACGTCCTGCGCGAACGGCTCGCCGGCGGCCGGGCCACCGGCCCGCTCGACGAGCTGCGCGCCCAGAACCAGGAGCTGCTCACCGCGCTCGACGACCTCGAAAGCAAGCGGCAGGAGCTGGAACGGCTCAACGAAGAGCTCGAAGAAACCAACCAGGGCGTCGTCGCGCTGTACAAGGAGCTTTCCGAAGAGCTCGAAGAGACCAACCGCGGCGTCGTGGCGCTCTACGCCGAGATCAACGAGAAGACGACGCAGCTGGCCGCCGTCAACGAAGCCAAGACCCGCTTCTGGTCGAACATCAGCCACGAGCTGCGCGCACCGGTCAACTCGATCGTCGGCCTCGCGCGCATGCTCGGCGCCGCGGGATCCGAACCGCTCTCCGCCGACCAGCAGCGCCAGGTCCGGCTGATCAACGACTCCGGGGAAACGCTGCTCGCCCTGGTCAACGAGCTGCTCGACACCGCCAAAGCCGAATCCGGCCGGCTGGTGCCCCAGCCGACGCCCGTCGACGTCCGCACCGTGCTCCTCCACCTGCACGGCGTGCTGCGCTCGACCGTTCCGGCCGGGGTCGAGCTCCGCATCGAGGACACCGAGGTCGGCACGCTCGTCACCGACGAGACCATGCTCGTGCGCATTCTCCGCAACCTGCTCTCCAACGCCGTCAAGTTCACCGAGCGCGGTTCGGTCAGCCTCGCCGTCACCGCCGCCGGCGACGAGCACGTCCGCTTCACCGTCACCGACACCGGGATCGGCATCCCGGCCCACCAGCTCGACCGCGTCTTCGAAGAGTTCCACCAGGTCCGGAACAAGCTGCAGGCGAAGACCTCCGGGACCGGACTGGGCCTGTCCTACGCGCGGAAGCTGGCCGAAATCCTCGGCGGTGAGCTCGACCTGACCAGCGAGGTCGACCGGGGCACCACGGTGGAGCTGCGGTTGCCCGCCCGGCCTCGCGGCGGCGACATCACCGCGCTCGGCAGCGTGCTCGTCGTCGACGACGACCCGGTGTTCCGCGACGAGTTCACCCGCCGGATCGCCGAGCTCTCCCCCGAGGTCCGGGTGGCCGGTGACGGCCGGGAAGCGCTGGAGACGCTCTCCGCGTTCCGGCCCGACGTGGTCTTCCTCGACCTGGCCATGGCCGGCATGAACGGCCGGGAGGTCCTCGCCGTGCTCCGCGCGAAGCCGGAACTGTGCGACCTGCCCGTCGTCGTGGTCACCTCCGCGGTGCCGGGCGGGATGGATCTCACCGCGACCGGGCTGCGCGCGGCGCTGCTGCTCAAGTCGCAGATCTCCGCCGAAACCGTCAGGCTCGCTGTCGGGGAAGCGTTCGCTGTAGTACGGAGGGCGTGAAATGCCGGAGCCGGCCGCGACCATCCTGATCGTCGACGACCTGGAAGCCAGCCGCTACCTGGCCGGCAGCTGGCTGCGCCGCAACGGCTACCACGTCGTCGAGGCGGCCACCGGCGGCGCGGGGATCGAGGCGGTCGCCGAGCACCGGCCGGACCTCGTGCTCCTCGACGTCAACCTCCCCGACATCAGCGGGATCGAGGTCTGCGAGCGGATCAAGGCCGACCCGGCCACCTCCGCCATCCCGGTGATCCACATGTCCGCCACCGCGATCGAGACGGACGACCGGACCCACGGGCTCAACCGCGGCGCCGACGGCTACCTCATCGAACCGGTGGCCCCGGCCGAGCTGGTCGCGGTGGTCGAATCGGCGTTGCGCTACCACCGCGCCCGCGCCGTGGCCGAACTGCTGGCCCACCGGCTGACGAAGCTCACCGAAGCCACGCTCGCCATCAACTCCGCGACGACGTTCGACGGCTTCCTGGCCGCGGTCGCCGCGGGCGCGGCGGCGATCTTCGCGGCCCCGGCGACCGCGCTGGCGACGACGTCGCAGGGCTCGGTGCGCACCGCGAGCGCCGCCGAAGACCACCGGCAGTCCGCCGGCACCGAACCGGCCGAGCTCGACACCCTGACCACGTCCCTGCTGCAACCCCACCTGCGCACCGCCGTCAGCGGCGGCCACGAGCTCGCGTGGCGGCCCGGGCGCAGCTCCACGATCGTGCTGGCCCGGGCGAAACCCGGCGCCGACGTCGTGTGCGTCGCGGTCGACGACGCGGTGGCGGCCACCGACCAGGACCGGGACGTCCTGATCCAGCTGGGCCAGGTGAGCGCCCTGGCCGCCGACGCCCTGCGCACGCTGTCCCGGGAGCGCGACCTGGCCGTGGCGCTGCAGCGGAGTCTCCTGCCCCGCAGCCTCCCGAGCAGCCGGGAGCTGCCGATGGCGGCTCGCTACCTGCCCGCCTCCCGCCACACCGAGATCGGTGGCGACTTCTACGAAGTGACCGAGCTCGACGGGCGCCTGCTCATCGCGGTGGGCGACGTCTCGGGCCACTCGCTCGACGCCGCCCTGGTGATGGGCGAAGTGCGGCACGCGCTGCGCGCCTACGCCGTCGAAGGGCACGGCCTGGTGGCCATCCTCGACCGCCTCGACGCGGTGGTCAGCCGCTTCCACCCCGAGGGCCTCACGACCGCGTGCCTCCTGCTCGTGGATCCCGCGACCGGATCCACGGAAGTGGCCTGCGCGGGCCACATCCCGCCGCTGCTGGCCGACGCGGCCGGACCGCGGTTCCTCGAGATCCGCGGGCCGCTGCTCGGCGTCGGGCTCCCCCGCCCCGAGTCGACGAAGATCGAGCTCCCGGTGGGCACCCTCGTGCTCCTGATCACCGACGGGCTCATCGAGCGGTCCGGCCGGGACCTCGACGCCGGGATGGCCGCCCTCGCCGGAGCCGTCGCGCACGACGCGAACCTCGAGGCGCTGTGCGACGAACTGCTCGACGAGTTCGGCCGCGACGCCCAGGACGACATCGCCCTCCTCGCCTTCCGGCGCGAGGCCTGAAGGTCCGGCGCACCCGTCGTCACGTCACCGGCTCTTCCCCCGCGCCGAGCAACGCCGGGATGGCGGTGTGGCCGTTGGACAGGAACGACGGGACGGTCGCCAGCTCCGCCGGATCCACGGCCAGCCGGAGCCCGGGGAACCGGGCGAACAGTGCGGGCAGCGCGATGGCGGCCTCGAGCCGGGCCAGCGGAGCACCCAGGCAGAAGTGCACGCCGTGCCCGAAGGCCAGGTGCTGCTTGTCCTCGCGGGACAGGTCGAAGCGATCGGCCGTCGGGCCGTGTTCGGCCGGATCACGGCCAGCCGCCGCGTAGGCCGCGAGGATCGGGTCCCCCGCGGCGATGACCGTGCCGTCCGCCAGGACGATGTCTTCGACCGCGTACCGCAACGGCAGGTACGGGACGGGGGCCTGCCAGCGCAGCGTTTCCTCGATGACCGCGGCCCAGGTGTGCGTGCCGCGCAGGACGTCGGCGAGCTGCCCGGGGTGGGTCAGCAGCGCGGTGATCGCGTGGTCGAGGAGGTTGACGGTGGTTTCGTGGCCCGCGGTCAGCATGAGTATGAGGGTGTCGACCAGCTCGTCGGCGTCGAGCCGGCCGGCGTCCTCGGCCCGCGCGGTGATCAGGGCGCTGGTGAGGTCGTCGCCGGGGTTCGCGGTCTTGTCGGCGACCAGGCCGCGCATGAGCTCGTACAGCTCGAGCGCATTCGCTTGGGCCCGGGCGGCGGTGACCGTGGTGTCGAAGATGGTGTCCACGACCGAGCGCATCGCGGACCGGCGGCCGGGCGGCACGCCGAACAGCCGGCAGATCACCTCGACCGGCAGCGGGTAGGCGAACCCCTCGCGCAGGTCGACCGGCTCCCCGCCCGCGCCCGAGTGCGCGAGCCGGTCGAGCAGCTCGGTCGTGATCCGGTCGACCTCCGGCCGCATGGCTTCCACGTGGCGGGCGGTGAAAGCCTTGGACACCAAGGCCCGCAGCCTCCGGTGGTCGGCGCCGTAGGAGGTGAACATGTTGCGCACCGACACCCAGATCGCCAGCGGCCAGTCTTCGCCGATCCGCCCTTCGCGCCAGGCGGTCCAGTGCGCGCGGGCGTCCTTCGACACCCGGGGGTCGGTCAGGAGTATCCGCAGGGTGGCCGCGTCCGCGACCGCCCACGCCCGGACCCCGCCGGGCAGCTCCACGAGCCCGGCCGGGCCTTCGGCGCGCAGGAGCCTGCCCTCTTCGTGCACGTCCTGGCCGTTCGTGTCGAGCCGCAAGACGTCGCCGCCGGTCATCTGGCTTCCTTTCCCCCAACCGGAACGGGCCCGCCGCCGGTTGCCCGAAACGGCCCACGCCGAACCGCGGGCCGTCCTTCGTTCTTACCAGCAGCACGGCGATTCCCGTGACGGCAAAGCAAGAAAGCCCGAGCGCGGGTTCAGCCCGGCTGGAAGAACGCGAGCATCCGCCGCGCGGCGTCCGGCGACATCAGCAGTTCCTGCATGTCCGCGGACATCCGGCCGGCCGCCCCGGTGCGTTCGAACATTTCGCGTTCGTATTCCTCGACGGCGGCGGGGAAGCCGTCCGGGTGCGCGGCCAGCGCGAGGGCGAGCAGGACACCGTCGAGCAGCGCCATGTTGGCCCCCTCGCCCACCGGCGGCATCAGGTGCGCGGCATCGCCGATCAGGGTGACCCCCGGTGTCGACGGCCAGGTCAGGCCGATCGGGAGCGTGGTGATCGACCGCGGCACGACCGTGTCGTCGCAGGCCGCGATCAGCGCGGTGAACCGGGGGTCCCAGCCGGCGAGCAGGTCGATCAGCCGCGCCCGGGCGGCGGCCGGGTCGTCGAACGGGATCCCGCTGGTGGCGAACCAGTTCTCGGCGGTGTTGTAGAAGCTGACGCCGATGCGTACGCGGCCGTCGCCGTTGCGCTGCGCCGACAGCGACTTCCCGTCGCCGAGCACCCAGTAGTTGCCGCGCCCGACCATCGCCGCGAGGTCGGGGTGCGTGCGATCGACGTCGGGAATGCCGACCTCGACGACGTTCTGGCCGATGTGCACCGGGCGGGCGTCGGTGAGCAGCGCGCGGACGCGGGACTGCGCGCCGTCCGCGCCGACCAGCAGGTCGTAGGTCGCGGTGCGGCCGTCGGCGAAGTGCAGCACGCCGTCGCCGGCGGATTCGAACGCGTGCCCCCAGCGCACCGTGCCTTCGGGGACGGAATCCAGCAGCAGGTCGCGCAGATCGGCGCGGTCGACCTCGGGGCGCAAGGACGGGGCGTCGTCCGGGGTGTCCTCCTGGAGCAGCAAGGTGCCGTCCGGCTCGAGAAGCCGCATGTCCTGGCCTTCGGGCCGGGCGATCGCGTGGAACCGGTCGAGCAAGCCGGCCTCGCGCAGCGCCCGCTGCCCGGAGTGGATGTCGAGCATGCCGCCCTGGCCGCGCGCGTCGCGCGACGGTTCCCGTTCGTACACGACGGCGTCGATCCCCTTCACGTGCAGCATCCGCGCGAGGGCCAGGCCGCCCAGCCCGGCTCCGACGATGGCGATCGTCATGGCTCCCCCTTCGATACACTGTATTGCCGAATACAGTGTATCGAAGGAGGCGATGTACTGTCAGCGCATGTTGGTGTGGGAGCGGCCGGAGCCACCGGACCGACCGGTGCCGGCCCCGCTGAGCCGGGAGCGGATCGTCCGCGCCGCGATCGGGCTGGCCGACGCGGACGGGCTGGAAGCGGTGTCGCTGCGCAAGGTCGCCGCCGCCCTGGACGTCGGGCCGATGCGGCTCTACGGCTACCTCGCCACCAAGGAGGAGCTGCTCGACCTGATGGTCGACGCGGTCTACGCCGAGATCCGGCCGGCCGGCGACGGGTGGCGGGAGGTGCTGCGTTCCGTCGCCGAATCCACCCGGCGAGCCGTGCACCGGCACGAATGGCTCGCCGACCTGATCGGCGGGCGGCCCCAGCTCGGGCCGCACGCGCTGGCCAGGGGCGAGGCCGTGCTGGCCGCGCTCGACGGCGTCGACGTGGACATCGTCATGCCGGTGGTCACCGCGGTCGACGCGTACGTCATCGGGACGGTCCGCCGGGAGATCGCCGAGCGGCGCGCCGAACGGGCCTCGGGGATGGACAAGAGGCAGTGGCAGGTCAGCTTCGGGCCTTATCTGGAGCGGACTTTCGCGACCGGCCGGTACCCCGCGCTGGCCACGGTCGTCCGCGACGCCGTCCACCTGGACGCCGACGAGACCTTCCGGACCGGCCTCGGCTTCCTCCTCGACGGCATCGGAGCCGGCATCGCGGACTGAACCGGGACCCGGTCAGCTGAGCGGGTAGTGGATCATCTCCACCCCGCCGCTCGCGTAGTTCGGCACATCCGCGGCCACGGCCTTGCCCGCCTCGGAGCCCAGCGCCGCCGCCATGGTCTCGGCCGACTCGAAGTCGGCGTGGAAAACGGCGAAGTACTTGCGGTCCCCGGCGAGCGAGGCCACGTCGAAGGAGTACTGCGACTGCAGGAGCCCCGGCAGCTTCGCCGCCAGCGGCAGGTGCGTGCGGACGTAGTAGTCCCGGAAGTGGGCCTCGTCGGCGGGCGGCGGGTAGAGCACGGTGAGCCGGTGCATGGGGTTCCTTTCGGCGGCGGTCTTCCCCAGCCTGGCACACCTCGCGGGGGACCCGCCGCCGCTGGCGCCTTCACTCGCGGGCGACGCCGGCGGCCCGGTCGATCACCGGCATGTTCTCCTCCGCCCAGGACCGCAGGGCGGCCAGCGGCACCTCGAGCGAGCGCCCCAGGTCGGTCAGGCGGTAGTGGACCTTCGGCGGCACCGTCGGCTCGACCCGGCGCGCCACCAGGCCGTCGCGCGTGAGGCTCTGCAGCGTCACGGACAACATCTTCTGGGACACCCCCGGCATCCGCCGCTGCAGCTCCGCGAAGCGCACCTCGTCCGGGTCGGCGTCGGCCAGCACCTTGACCGCCATCGACGTCCACTTCGTGCCGATCCGGTCCAGCAGCCGGCGGGTCGGGCACGCGGGGTCGAAGAGGTCGCCGCGCGCACCCTTCGGCGAGGGGGTCACCTGGAGCTCACCACCTGTCGGGGAAGTGCCGTCTTGGCCGGGCCACGGGAGTTACCTACCGTTAGCTACTAACCAATCGTAACCGACCTGGAGGCATCGTGCGCGAGCACCGGATCACCGCGAACGGCATCGACATCACCGTCGCGATCGGCGGCGACGGCCCCGCTCTCCTGCTGCTGCACGGCTTCCCGCACACCTGGCGCCTCTGGTCCGCGGTCATCCCGCACCTGACCCCGCACCACCGCGTCATCGCCCCCGACCTGCGCGGCCTCGGCGCGACCACCCGCGCCGACGGCGGCTACGACGCCGGGACCCTCGCCGACGACGCCGAAGCCCTCCTCGACGCCCTCGGCGAACCGGCGGCGACGGTCGCCGGCATCGACGCGGGAGCCCCGCCCGCCTTCCTGCTCGCGCTGCGCCGGCCCGAGCGGGTCCACCGGCTCGTCCTGATGGAGTCCTTGCTCGGCCGCCTCCCCGGCGCCGAAGACTTCCTCGCCGGCGGCCCGCCGTGGTGGTTCGGGTTCCACGCCGTCCCCGGCCTCGCCGAGACGGTGCTGGCCGGGCACGAGGAGGACTACATCGGCTGGTTCCTCGACGCCGGCACCCGCAGGGGCGTGCCTCCCGAGCTCCGGGCCCGGTTCGTCGCCGCCTACACCGGCCGCGACGCGTTGCGGTGCGCGTTCGCCCACTACCGCGCGATGCCCGAGAGCGCGCGGCAGATCGCGGAGGCGGTGTCGGCCGCCCGGCTCACGGTGCCCACCGTGGCGATCGGCGCGCACCCGGTCGGCGACGCCCTCGCCCGCCAGCTGCGCCCGGTGACCGACGTCCTCGAATCCCACGTCCTCGACGACTGCCGCCACCTGATCCCGCTGGACCGCCCGGACGCCCTGGTGCCGCTGCTGAGGTCCGGCAGCTCCCGGTCAGCCGGCCGTGCGGGTGAAGGTCACGTGCGTGACGCCGCTCGGCGATGAAGCCGCCTCGACCTGGTAGTCCTTCTCGAGCCCCTCCAGCCCGTCCCAGAGGCGCACGCCCCGGCCGAGCACGATCGGGACGATCACGACGTGCAGGTGGTCGACGAGCCCGGCCGCGAGGAACTCGCGGATCGTCGTGGCGCCGCCGCCGAGGCGGATGTCCTTGCCCTGCGCGGCTTCGCGGGCGACGTCGAGCGCCTCGGCCGGTGACGCGTCGAGGAAGTGGAAGGTCGTGCCGCCCGCCATTTCGATCGGCGGGCGCGGGTGGTGGGTGAGGACGAAGACCGGCGTGTGGAACGGCGGGTTCGGGCCCCACGCCCCCTGCCAGTCCGGGTCCTCGTGCCAGCCGGGGTGGCCGAACTTGCCGGCGCCCATGATCTCGGCGCCGATCCCCGGGTCGTGCTGCCGGATGAAGGCGTCGTCGATGCCGCCGCTGCCGCCGGCCTGCCACCACCGGGTGGTGAACATCCATTCGTGCAGCCGGGTCCCCGGCGTGACCGAAGTGGGCGTCGGCGCTTCGCCCTTCACCGGTGCCGAAACCGTCGAGGGAAACGGCGAAGTTGTGGACGCGGACGAGTGTCATGGTTTCTGCTCCTCGTGCGGGGGGTCGTGGTCGTGCCACCGAGCGTGCAGCGGATCGGCTCATCCGTCCAATGCCAATGCTGTTGCCTTTCCATAGATAGAGTCGATGCACGCTGGACGTCACCAGGCTCCGTGTCATCGACGCGCTCGCGCGGTCCGGCTCGGTCACCGCGGCGGCGAAGGAGCTGCACTACACGCAGCCGACGGTCAGCCACCACCTCGCCCGGCTCGAGGCCGAGACCGGCGCGCAGCTGCTGCAGCGGGCCGGGCGCGGGATCCGGCTCACGCCCGCCGGGCAGTTGCTGGCGGCCCGGGCGGCCGAGATCCTCGGGCGGCTCGACGCCGCCGACGCCGAACTGTCCGCCCACGTCGGGCTGAGCGCCGGGCGGGTGCGCGTGGCCAGCTTCTCGTCCGTGATCGGCTCGCTCATCCCGCGGGCGGTGGCCGCGCTGACCGGCAGGCATCCCGGCCTGCAGATCGGCCTGACCGACACCGAACCGCCCGAGGCACTGGAACTGCTGCGCACCGGCAAGATCGACGTCGCGATCATCTTCCGCTACGACGACACCGAGCCCGAACCGCCGGACGTCCGCCTGCACCACCTGCTCGACGATCCGCTGTACCTGCTGTCCACCCTGCGCGACGCCACCTGGATCGCGGCTGCGACCGGTGCCGCGTCCACCTGCTGTCGCTGTGCGCCGCGGCGGGGTTCGAACCCCGGATCGGCTACACCTCCGACGACATGGTCGTCCTGCAGGCGCTGGTCGTCGCCGGGCTGGGCGTGACCACCAGCCCCGGGCTGGCCCTGCGCGCCCACCGCGCCGAAGGCATCGTGGCGAGCGAGCTGCCCGGGTCGCACCAGCACATCTACGCGGCGACCTACGGCGAACCGCCCGACCCGCCCGCCACCACCGCACTGCTCGCCGCGCTCGCCGAAGCCGCGGCCTCCGTGCCGGGGCGACCTTGAAGCGGACGGCTCAGACCGTGGTGATCTTGGGGCTGCCTTCGAGGTAGGTCACGAGGTTCGCGGGCGAGTACACCATGGCCCGGTGCCGGTCGAGCACGCTGGACGCCAGCGACTCCGACGGCGCGTCCTTCTCGCCGATCGGGCGGTCGGCCGAGCCGAACAGCCGGAAGAACCCGTTGAGGGAGTCGTGCAGCGTCCCCTCCGCGTTCGCACCGGCCGGGCCGCCGAACGCGCCCGGGTCGAAGGCGAGGCCACACCTCTCGGCCCGGCTCGCCAGCCAGCGCAGGGCGATGTCCGACAGGGCGTGCTCCCGGTACCCGCCCCCGACGTCGGAATGGGCTCCGGCGAACCAGACCTGCTCCCGTTCCTGGTTCTGCTCCGCGGGTTTCCGTGACGGCTTCCACACGGCCGGGACGTAGGACTTCCGGTGCTCGTCCACCGCCAGCGCCTGGAAGGCCGACTGCACGGTCGAGGACAGCGTCATGTCGTGGAACTGCCAGCGCCGGTTGAGCCGGTGCAGCCACCGGCCACCGCTCAGCGGGATGCCCAGGGCGCCCACCGTGTCCCACACGCCGAGGAACCGGATGGGCGTCACGTCTTCGTGGGCGTGCTCCTCGCGGAACCGGACGGCGTCCGGGCTGTCCGGCCCGGTCGCCTCGTCGCGGTTCCGGTAGAGCCGGTACGCCTCGCCGATCCGGCCGGCGTGCTCGGGACGCAGGACGCCGCAGTTGCGGATGAAGCCGACGGTGCTGCGCGCGGTGTAGGCGCCGCGGCTGAACCCGAAGAAGAACAGCTCGTCCCCGGGCACGTAGTTCTCGACGACGAACTCGTAGGCCTTCCGCACGTTGGCCGACAGCCCCCAGCCGAACGCTCCGCCGGCGAGGTGCCCCAGCCAGGGCAGGCCGGCGCCGACCCCTTCGTGGTAGCAGGTCAGCTGGCGCACGCCGTCCGCGGCCTCGCCCGGCACGACGTCCCACACCCGGGCGACATTCGTCGGAACCGGCTGCTTGAGCGAGTTCCAGGTCCCGTCGCAGCAGATCACCAAGCGTTTCTTCATCGCGCCTCCCCGGACACGCGTGAGTCGCGTCCGGACGGTCGCCCGTTACGCCGGGAACGCGCTTTCGGGATCGGCCGGCTTCCGGTGATCCTCCGGCGGGCGCGGAACAGTGCGGAGGCGGGCAGTGTTCGCGCGGTCGACAAGCCGGTCGGAGGCGCTGAAAGCGCTGTCTCGCCAGGACCGCACGACGATCTCCCCTGCCGCCGACGGACCGGCCCACCCGAAGGGTGAACCGGTCCGTCATCGCGCGGGTGAGGGTCAGCCGCGGAGGAGGGCGAGAATCTGGTTCAGCAGGGTGACCAGGGCCTGCAGGTTGGTCAGCGGGCCCGGGTCGAGCAGGCCGGCGATCGCGCACAGCAGGTTGCCGAGCAGGTTGCCGGGGCCGGACTGCGCCGTGATGTTCAGGTGGACGCGGTCGAGGTGCACGACCAGGCCGAGCAGGTTGAGGTCGAGCGGCCCGAGCACCAGGTCGAGGATCTGGCACGACGCCGCCGCGACGGCGGCCGGCACGGTCACCGCGCGGGACTCGGTGCCGACCTGCCGGCCCGCGGAGTCGGTCAGGGTCACGTCGGCGACGCCGTTGGCCAGCAGGGTGCTGCCGTCCGCGACGAAGTCCGTCGGGGTGAAGGTGCCGACCGCCGTGCCGGTGCCGCCCGACGCGTCGGTGAACGTGCCGGTGATCGGCGTGGACAGCGCCGGGATGGCCGAGGCCGCCGGGGCCGGGGCCGGGGCGGCGGACGCGGGGCCCGCGCCGGTGAAGAGGGCGACCATCGCGGTCACGAGGATCGCGACGACCGCCGCGATGCCGGTTTTCCGGACTCTCATGGTGAGCTCCTTCCGATGAGGAATGGGACGCTCCAGGGATCCACCAAAACAGCGCCGAGAAACACGATGGGTGAAAAAAACCATCGTGAGCAATCTCAACTGATCGACATGACGTCTCGCCGTATCCGATTCGGAGCCGGCTCGTTTGCGGCACGCGCCCGGGCGCGGATTTTTCCCACTGTAGCATGTTTATCGAGCTTGATCGCGTTCGGACTGTCGCAAAAGAACTGTCCATTCAGAACTACTGTGACAGATCCGAAGAAATGTTCCCACGCCGCCGTTGAACCGAATGCACGACCGCGGTTACCGCCGAATGTCGGCACGTGATCACCCGTGATTCCCGCGTCACCTCCCCGCCGTGTCAGCCGCCGTGTCAGCGCGGTGGCCGCCGGGTGTCAGCCGGGGCGGCGACAGTGGTTCTCGTCCCCACCGACGGGGACCACGAACCAGGAGAACACGATGCAGACCTTCGCCACCCCCGCCCCGATCACCGCCACCCTCGACTTCCCCGCCGGACGCGTCCGGCTGCTCGCCGCCGACCGCGCCGACACCACCGTCGAGGTCCGCCCCGCCGACCCGGGCAAGAGCCGCGACGTCAAGGCCGCCGAGCAGACCACCGTCACCTGCACCGACGGCGTCCTGCGGATCCACACCCCGCAGGGCAGGAACCAGTACTTCGGCCCGTCGGGCTCCATCGAGGTCACCGTCGCGCTGCCCACCGGCTCCCGCGTCGACGCCACCACTGCCGGCAGCGAACTCGAGAGCACCGGCCGCCTCGGCGACGTGAGCTTCACCGGCGCCTACCGCCACATCAAGCTCGCCGAAGCCGCCGGCGTCCACCTGAGCGCGACCGACGGCGACGTCCACATCGCCCGCCTCGACGGCCCGGCCGACATCAGCACCGCCCGCGGCGACATCCACATCGGCGAGGCCGCCGGCGGCACGGTCACGCTGACGACCCAGTCCGGCAGCATCACGGTCGGCGCGGCCCCCGGCGTCTCCGCGTCCCTCGACGCGGGCACGACCTACGGCCGCATCGACAACACCCTCAAGAACAACGGCACCCCCGAGCTCACCATCCGGGCCACCACCTCCCAGGGCGACATCGTCGCCCGCAGCCTCTGAAGGCCGGTGGTGTCAGCGGGACCCGGCGCCGAAGCGGACGAACCCGGCCGACGCCGCCGGCTCGGCCGGGCCGTCCGCCGCCACCTTCTGCTGCGCGGAAGCCGGCGCGCCCGCCGGCGACGTCGTCAAGGGATACGCCGGGCACGACGATGCGGTGTTCTCCCGACGGTTCACTATGCTCGGTGGTCATGCCAGGTCGAGGTCGGGTTCCGGGGGCCACCGGGCCCGTTCTCGGGCGGGCGTTGCGGGTGCTCGGTGCTTTCACCCCCGACCGGCCCGCCTTGAGACTGAGCGAGATCGCGCGCCGGGCCGGGATGCCCGCCGCCACCGCGCACCGCGTGCTGCGGGAGTTCTGCGAGTGGGGTGCGCTCGAGCGGGACGAGTCGGGCACCTACCGCGTGGGGCTGCGGCTGTGGGAGCTCGGGGCGCTCGCGCCGCGCGGGCTGGGGCTGCGTGAGCGCGCCCTGCCGTTCCTCGAAGACCTCTCCCAGATCACCCGCGAGAACGTGCAGCTCGCCGTCCGCGAAGGCGCCGAGGTCGTCTACATCGAGCGGATCGCCGGGACCGGGGCCGTTCCCGTGCTGACGCGCGTCGGCGGGCGGTTCGCGCTCACCGCGACCGGGGTCGGGCTCGTCCTGCTCGCCCACGCGCCCGCCGACGTGCAGGAGGACGTTCTCCGCAACCCGATCGAGCGGTACACCCCCGAGACCGTCACCGATCCGGACCGCCTGCGGCACATGCTGGCCGACGTGCGCACCCACGGCTTCTCCATCAGCGAGCGCCAGGTGACCCTCGACAGCCTGTCCGTCGGCGCGCCGATCCAGGACGCGCGCGGCCAGGTCGTCGCCGCCGTGTCGCTCGTGGTGCGCTACGGCAGCGCTGCGCCGCACGCGCTGGCCCCGCTGGTCATGACCAGCGCCCGCGCGATCTCGCGCGCACTCGGCTGATCTTTCCATCTTATGGAAACGCCCTTCGTGGGCGCCGGGGCGGTCCCGCACGCTGTGAGCCCCGCCACGAGAGGACGAAACCGATGAGCGCCATCCCCCGCGACCAGTGGTACGTCGCCGCGTACGGCTCCGAGATCGGCCAGGACCTGTTCAGCCGCACCATTTGCGGCGAGCCGATCCTGTTCTGGCGGACCCGCGACGGCGGCGTCACCGCGATGGCCGACCGCTGCGTGCACCGCCGGTTCCCGCTGTCGCAGGCGCCGTCCCGGCTCGTCGACGACCAGGTCGTCTGCGGCTACCACGGCTTCACCTACGGCGCCGACGGAAAGTGCGTGTCCGTGCCCGGCCAGCCCCGGGTGCCGCGGACCGCGCGGCTGCACCGGTATCCGCTGGCGGAACAGGACTCCTTCGTCTGGGTGTTCATCGGCGACCCGGAAAAGGCGGACACCGCGAAGATCCCGCGCGCGCCCTACCTCGACTCGCCCGGGTACACGACGGTCGCCGGGATGGAACCGCTGAAGGCGCGGTACTCCCTGCTGGTCGACAACCTGCTGGACCTGTCGCACGAGACCTACCTGCACGGCGGCTACATCGGCACGCCGGAGGTCGCGGAAACGCCGATCACGACCGAGGTCGACGACGAGGCCGGGATCGTCTCCGTGTCCCGGCACATGGCCGACGCGGCGTGCCCGCCCTTCTACGCCAAGTCCACCGGCCTCCAGGGCCGCATCACGCGCTGGCAGGACATCGAGTACACGCCGCCGTGCCTGTACAAGCTGCACAGCCGCATCGCGCCGGTCGGGTCCGTGCCGAACCCGGACGGCAGCGACCCGGACGCCTTCCACGTCGAGGTCGTCTACGCGATCACGCCCGAGACCGAGCACTCGACGCACGACTTCTGGGCGGTGGCCCGGGACTTCGCGCTCGACGACGACGGCGTTTCGGCCTTCCTCGCGGAGAACAACCGCACGGTCGTCCTGCAGGACGTCGAAGCGCTCGACGTCCTCGAGCGGGTGATCGCCGCCGAACCGGACGGCTACCAGGAGCTGTCGATCAACATCGACACCGGCGGCCTCGCCGCCCGCCGGCTGCTGCAGCGGCTGGTCACGCCGTGACCCGGCCGATGCTGACCGGCGACCGCGTCCACCGGATCCACTGGGTGCCCGGCACGGACCGGCTGCGCGCGGTCTGCCACTGCTCGGCCGAGCGCGAGTTCGACGACCCGGTGCTGCTGTGGGAATGGCTCCTGGCGCATCCCGAGGGGCACGAAGCATGACGCTCGAACTGGTGGTGGCGGACAAGGAAGAGATCGCCGACGGTGTCGTCCGGCTGACGCTGCGGGCGCCGGACGGGCGGCCGCTCCCGGCCTGGGAACCGGGTGCGCACGTCGACCTGCTGCTGCCCGGCGACGTCGTCCGGCAGTACTCGCTGTGCGGCAGGCCCGGCGATACGTCGGCGTACCAGGTCGCGGTCCTCCGCGAACCCGGCGGCCGGGGCGGATCGGCGTACGTGCACGACGAACTCGGTGCCGGGCACCGCGTTCTCCTGGACGGGCCGCGCAACCACTTCGCGCTCGTCGACGCGAAACGCTACCTGTTCGTCGCGGGCGGCATCGGCATCACGCCGATCCTGCCGATGATCGGCCGGGTCGCCGAGGCGGGCCGCGAGTGGGAGCTCGTCTACGGCGGCCGGACGCGCTCCTCGATGGCCTTCACCGCCGACCTTCGACGCCACGAGGGCCGCGTGACGATCCGGCCGCAGGACGAACACGGGCTGCTCGACCTGCCCGCGCTGCTGGCCGAGCCGCGACCGGACACCGCGGTGTACTGCTGCGGCCCGGAACCGCTGCTCGCGGCGGTGGAGCAGCACTGCGCCGGCTGGCCCGAGGACGCCCTGCGTGTCGAGCGGTTCGCCCCGGTGCCGGACGACGGCCCGGGGACCGCGTTCGAGGTCGAGCTCGCCGGGTCGGGCCGCGTCCTGGCGGTTCCGGCGGACCGGTCGATCCTCGACGTCGTCGAGGAGTCGGGTGTCCCCGTGCTGTCTTCGTGCCGGGAAGGCACGTGCGGCACGTGCGAAACCGGCGTGCTGGGCGGCACGCCGGACCACCGCGACTCGGTGCTGACCGCGGCGGAACGGCGCGAAGGCGAGGTGATGATGATCTGCGTCTCGCGTTCGTGCTCACCCCGGCTCGTGCTCGACCTCTGAAGATCAGGGCACCACGACCAGCTTCCCGCTGGCCTGGTCGTCCTCCATGTACCGGTGGGCGGCCACGATCTCGTCCAGGCCGAAGACCCGGTCGATGTGCGGCCGGTGGACCCCCGCCTCGACCTCGCCGACGATCCGCTGCAGCACGTCCGCGCGGCCCGTCATGTCCTTGCTGTGGAAGGCCGTCAGCCGCGTGCCGGACGGGATCATCGCCACCGGCTGGAAGTCCGCGATCGACCACCCGCTCAGCGACCCCGCCACGCAGACGGTGCCGCCGCGGCGGACCAGGCTCAGCGAGTCCACCGCCGTGCGCGCGCCGACGAGGTCCAAGACGAAGTCGGGCACCCACGGCAGCTCCAGGGGGCCGGAGTCGAGGACGACGTGGGTGACGCCCGCTGCGGTCAGCGCGCCGGCCTTGTCCGGCCGGCGGGTCGTCGAAGCGATCTCGACGCCGTGGCCCGCGGCGATCGACGCCGCCGCCAGCCCGACCGAGGACGTCCCGCCGCGGATCAGCAGCCGCGTTCCCGGCTCGAGGCCCAGTGCGTCCAGCGCGCCCTGGGCCGTCAGGTACGTCTCGGGCAGCGCGGCCAGGACTTCCCACGGCAACGTCGTCTTGATCGGCATCAGCAGCGCGTTCGGCAGCAACGCGTACTCCGCGTAGCCGCCGTCGAACTCGCGCCCCATCTCGCCCATCACCGCCGCGACGGTCGTCCCCTCCGGCAGCGCGGGATCGGTCGACTCGGCCACGACACCCACGCATTCGATCCCGAGCACCCGCGGGAACCGCACGTCCGGCGAATGGCCCTGCCGGGTCCGCAGCTCCGACCGGTTCAGGCCCGCGCCCCGCACCCGGACCAGGCTCCAGGACTCCCGGACCGCCGGCACCGGCAGCTCACGGACCTCCAGGACCTCCGGGCCACCCGCTCCGACACAGACCGCCGCGCGCATAGTCGTGCTCACGGCGCCACCGTGGCACGGAAAAACACCTTCGGCAACGTACTTTCCGGCCTCAGCGCGCGATCGACGGGAAGAGGAGCGCACTGACCTGGGTCGAGTCCTTCGCGGAGCTCGAGCAGCAACCGGACGGTGCCCAGGGGCGGGAGGCCCGCGGCGCGCCCGCCCCACCAGCGCCCGCCAGCGGTCGTCCAGCTCGTGCACGACCTCGGCGGCCATGTCGTGCTTGTCGCGGAAGTGGAAGTACACGCGCCCTTGGTCATCCGACCCGCTCGGCGAAGAGCCCGGCCGCCGCCGCGAGCACCTGCGCCCGGGTGTGCGCGGACCGTGCCCGCCTCGGCGCGCGGCGGGAAGCATCACTCACGACGGCGGTCCGTTTCCGCGCGGGCCGGGACCTTGCCCGGTAGCGCCAGCGCTACCCGCGATCCGGTAGCCCGCGCTACTGATCTTCGCGCCAGCTCCGGGAACCATTCCGGGTATCGATCCGGACATGAAGGAGTTCTGATGCGCAAGGGTGCAGTGATCTTGACGGTGGCCGGGCTGCTGGGCGGCCTGACCACGGCGGCGGCCGCGAACCCGAAGTCGCCCGTGCAGGAAGGCCTCGACGCGCTGGTGAGCCAGGAGCGGTTCCCGGCGGCACTGGCCTGGGTGGGCCGGGACGGCACCGGCACGTCGCTGGTCGCCGGGTCGGCGCGGCTCGACCGCCGCGTCCCGGTCCCGCGCGACGGCCGGGTCCGGGCGGGCAGCAACACGAAGACCTTCACCGCGGTCGTCGTCCTCCAGCTGGTGGCCGAGGGCAAGGTCGAGCTGGACGCGCCGATCGAGAGGTACCTGCCCGGGCTGGTGCGCGGGGACGGCATCGACGGCAACGCCATCACCGTCCGGCAGCTGCTGCAGCACACCAGCGGCCTGCCGAACTACACCGAATACATCGGCGTGGAGAACTTCGAGGACGTCCAGCACAAGTTCTTCCAGCCGCACGACCTGCTCGCCGCCGCGCTGGCCCATCCGGCGAAGTTCGCGCCCGGCACCAGGTGGGAGTACAGCAACACCAACTACCTGCTGGCCGGCCTGCTGATCGAGCACGTGACGGGGCGTCCGGTGCAGGAGCAGATCACCCGGCGGGTGATCGCGAAGGCGGGCCTGCGCGACACGTACTGGCCGCAGCCGGGCGACGAGACGATCCAGGGGCCGCACCCGCACGGCTACGCGCTCGCGAACAGCACGGGCACCGAGGTCGTCGACGCGACCGAGATGGATCCGTCGTGGGGCGGGGCGGCCGGCCAGCTGATCTCGACACCGAGCGACCTCGCGCAGCTTTCGCGTGCGCTGCTCGGCGGCAAGCTGCTGCCGCCCGCGCAGCTGGCCGAAATGCGCAAGACCGTCGACGCGCCGCTGTTCCCGGGGTGGCAGTACGGCCTCGGCCTGTTCCGCGTCCCGCTGAGCTGCGGCGGCGCCTACTGGGGCCACGGCGGCGACATCGACGGCTACGAAACCCGCGGCGGCGCCACCGAAGACGGCCGTTCGGTCGGGCTCGCGGTCACCGCGCTGCCGGGGACCTTCGGCGACGGGGAGAAGGCGGCGACCGCAGTGCTGTCCACTGTGGACACGGCGTTCTGCCGGTGACGTCCGCTTGAGCCGCCGGTTCCGGGGTAACCGCCCCCCATGACCGAAACCGAGCACGGACCCCTCACCCCCGACGCGCCCCGCCCGCCCGGGACCCCGGAGGTCGACCTCGACGTCGACGTCCCCGAGGTCGAGCGCGAGGAGCCCGGCAACCAGGACGCCGACGAGGACGCCGGTGTGCCCGAGCCGCCGAGCTGATCACCGGATCGAGGGAATTCGCGGCGCGAACGGTGGTCTCCGGGCTGCCCGCGCCCGTCCCGCCGTGCTTGGGTGTTCCCGGGTTGCCGGGGACCGAGGGAGGAAGCTGCGGTGCGGACGTCGCGAGCGGGGTTGGCGGTGGCCGTCTCGGTCCTGGTGGTGGCCACGGCGCCCGCCGCCGCGACCACGCCCGATCCGCTCGCGCCCTACCTGACCCAGCAGGTCGCCTGGGGCGCCTGCCCCTTCAAGGGCGGCAAAGGCCAGTGCGCACGGATCACCGTCCCGCGGGACTGGGCCGCGCCGGCCGCCGGCAAGGACCTGAAGGTGGCGATCAGCCGCGCCGCGGCGGCCGGCGAGCGGCGGGGCGCGATCCTGGTGAACCCGGGCGGGCCCGGCGGCCAGGGCACCTCGCTCGCCGGCGCGCTGGCCGGCCTGGAACCGGCGGTGAACGAGCACTTCGACTTCATCGGGATGGACCCGCGCGGCACCGGCCAGGAGGGCGGCGACGACGCGGGCTTCGTCTGCCGGGTGCCGACCGGGCGGCTCCCGGTCGAGGACCTCCTCGACGCACGTGACCGGTCGGCCGCCAGCATCGCGCTGCACCAGCGGACGCCGCGCGCGGTGGCCGAGGCCTGCCAGAGCGACGCGCTCGCGCCCTTCGTCACCACCTGGCAGACCGCGCACGACATGGACCTGATCCGCGCGCTGCTGGGCGACGGGAAGCTGAACTACCTCGGCTACTCCTACGGCACCTGGCTCGGCGCGAAGTACGCGTCGCTCTTCCCCGAGCACGCGGGCCGGATCGTCCTCGACTCCAGCGTCGACTTCGAAGGCCGGCTGCAGTCCGCCTTCGAGGCGTTCCCGAAGATCGACCAGCGCCAGTTCGACCGCGTCTACGCGCCGTGGCTGGCCCGCCGGTTCCCGGACCAGCTGGGCAAGACGGCCGCGGAGGTCAAGCAGAACCGGGAGCGGGTCCGCGCCTACTTCCGGACCCAGGGCGTGTCGCCGGACGTCTTCGACCACGTCTTCGTCGGCAACGGCAGCACGAAGCAGTGGCTGGTCGGCGCGCTGATCCTGACCAAGGGCCTGGCCGCGCTCGACGGCACGGCCCCGCCTTCGCCCGCCGACCTCGACCGCGTCGCGCGCACGGCGTTCGGCCGCCCGGCGGCGCAGCTGACGGCCGCGGACGTGGCCCCGCCCGAGCCCGACTACGCCGACGTGGGCGGCACCCGCCTGGCCGTGGCGTGCGGCGACCAGCCGACACGCGCGGCCACCTGGTACAAGCTGCTCAGCGACCTCCAGGGTCCGCAGTACCCGCTGTTCGGCTGGGCGTACGGGCTCAGCGAGCCGTGCGGCTACTGGTCCGACCCGCCCCGGCACCCGCTGCCCCGGCTGTCCCCGGCCGCGGCGAAGAACGTGCTCGTCGTCCAGGGCGAGTTCGACCCGCAGACCGGTTACGAACAGGCCGAGTCGGCCGCGCGGGCGGCCGGGATCCCGATGGTTTCGGTCGCGGATTCGCCGTTCCACGGCCAGTACGCGGTCAGCGGCAATTCCTGTGTGGACGAACTGGTGAGCGGCTACTTCCTCGGCGCCGCCCGGCCCGCCGCCACCATCTGCCCCGGGGTCCCGCTGCCCGGGGAGAAGCAGGTCTTCCCGGTACCGGGCCCGGCGGGCGACGCGACCGCGCAGCCGGCGCCGGAGCCCGAGCCGCGGGACGCGCTTTCGTCCGTGCGGCAACGGCTCCAGGACGAGATCAGCGCGGTCAACCGCGGCTAGCGGAGGTGCGGAGCGCCCCAATGTGGCGTTGGGTGCGTCCCACGCACCGAACGCCACATTGGGTGCGTCCCACGCACCGAACGCCACATTGGGGCGCTCGGGCCGAGCCGAGCCCGGCCATGCCGAGCCGGGCCGAACCGGCCAAGCCGAGTCGGGCCGAGCCCGGCCATGCCGAGCCGGGGCGGGGCGGGGCGGGGCGGGGCGGGGCGGGGCGGGGAACGGCTAGCTCGAGTACGCGCCCGTGTCGAGGTCCTCGATCAGCGTCCGCCCGGTCGGGGTCCAGCCGAGGAGTTCGCGCGTGCCGGTGCTCGTCGCCGCCAAGTCCATCGCGAAGAACATGCCGATCCAGCCGAAGTGGTCCTGGACGTCACCCGCCGGGACCGACGCGACCGGCAGGTCGAACGCGCGGCCGATCGCCTCCGCGATCTCGCGCGTCGGCACGCCCTCCTCGGCGACCGCGTGCAGGCGGCTGCCCGCCGGCGCCTTCTCGAGGCCCAGGACGACCATGCGCGCCGCGTCGGTCACGTGCACCGCGGCCCAGCGGTTCGTGCCGTCGCCGGGGTAGCCGGACACGCCCTTCTCCCGGGCGATCGCCGACAGGTGCGCGATGAACCCGTGGTCGCCGGTGCCGTGCACGGTCGGCGAGAACCGCAGGCTCACCGAGTGGACGCCGCGGCCGACGAACTCGAGCGCGAGGTTCTCGGTGCCCCCGCGCGGCGAGTCCGGGCCGTGGAACGGGGACGCGTCGGCTTCGGTGGCCGGCCGGCCCTGCGTCAGGCCGGCGACCCCCGACGCCAGCAGGAACGGGCGGCCGCTGCCCGCGAGCGCGTCGCCGATGGTCTGGACGGCGGCCCGCTCGGCCGCGTTCGACGCCGCCTGGTCGGCGAAGTCGTGCTTGTTCGCCAGGTGGATGACCGCTTCGGCCGCCTCGGCGCCGGCGCGGATGCCGTCGAGGTCGTCGAGGTCGCCGCGCCGGACCTCGACACCCTTCGCCTCGAGCTTCGCGGCGGACGCGGCCGACCTGGCCAGCCCGGTGACCTCGTGGCCGGCGGCGAGCAGCTCGCCGACGACGGCGGTGCCGATCCAGCCGGAGGCTCCGGTGACGAATACGCGCATGGCGTGAACTCCTTCGAGAGATCTGTGCTGCCAAGACCGATGTCAGTGACCGACGTCAGTCGCTGACATACGCACCCTACGCCTTTATGTCAGTCGCTGCCATCACTAGAGTCGGGAGCATGGTGCGCTGGGAACCGGGGACCGCGGAGCGGCTGCAGAGGGCCGCGCTCGAGCTGTTCGCCACCCGCGGGTACGAGCAGACGACCGCCGCGGAGATCGCGCAGGCCGTCGGCCTGACCGAACGCACCTTCTTCCGCCACTTCAGCGACAAGCGCGAGGTGCTCTTCCAGGGTCAGGAGCTGCTGGTCCAGGCGTTCCTCGACGGCATCGACGCCGCCCCGCCGGAAGCGTCACCGCTCGAGATCGTCGCCTCCGCACTGGCGTCGGCGGCGTCGTTCTTCCCGGACGAGCGCCGCCCGCACTCCCGCACCCGGCAGTCCGTCATCGACCGCAACCCCGCGCTGCAGGAACGGGAGCAGCACAAGCTGACCACCCTGGCCACGACAGTCGCTGACGCCCTGCGCGCCCGGGGCGTCGACGAACTCGCGGCCACGCTGGCGGCGGAGTCGGGCGCCACCGTGTTCGGGATCGCGTTCACGCGGTGGCTGCGCGAGGAGAGGTCACTAGCTGACATCGCGGCCGACGTGCTGGCCGAGCTGCTGCTGCTGGCCGAAGAAGCCGCTCAGGCCTTGCGCCCCACGAGGTGAAAGACGCGGCTGAGCCGGCGGTAGGGGTCTCGCCGGCCGGCTTCGAACTCGACGGCCGCCACGCGTTCCGCGTCGGCCGGGTCCACTTCGGCGCCGCCGAACCCGAGCCAGTCGACGAACAGCCACACCCCGTACCACCGCACGGGTTCCACGCCCCGGCGCCGGATCAGCTCGCCGAGCTCCTCCACCGTGTCGGCGCGGGTCGGAACGCCCAGCACGCCGATCTCGCTGCGGGAGTCGAACGCCGCCAGCGCGTCCTCCCACCGCTGCTCCAGGGCCGGGCGCACCGCCATCGCGTGGGCATTGCCCGCCATGATCGAGACCACGCCCCCGGCGGTGGCGCACCGGCACAGCTGGTCGATCACCGGCTCCGGCCGCTCGAGGTACCCGAGGACGCCGTGGCACAGGACGGCGTCGAAACGCCGCCCGCCGACGGCCTCCTCGGCGTGCTCACCGTCGGCTTGCACGAACGTCACGCGCTCGGAAGCCAGCCGCTGTCGCGCCTTGTCCAGCATCGCGGGGGACGAGTCCAGCAAGGTCACGTCGTAACCGGCCCGGGCCAGCGGAAAGGACTGGTGGCCCGCGCCGCCGCCGACGTCGAGCACGGTCGCCGGCGGTGGCGGGAGGTGCTCCAGCAGCTGCCGGTGCAGCACGTAGGTGCGCACCCGGCCCTTCACCGACGCGTAGGCGTCGTCGGCGAACTGGCCGGCCAGCGCGGACCACGTGTCGTCACCCACACGGGGCAAGGTACCGGCCGAGGCGTGGTGACTCGGGGTGGCGCGCGGGGTACTGTCGGCCTCGCTGCGGTTGAGCAGAGCAGCCGCCCCCTGGAACCCATTCGCCGAGCGTGCAGCACGCCGGCCGGGACGGCGGGCTCGACCCGCCTCACCGAGGTGAGGACGCCATGCACGACACCATCACCCGTCCAGGCGTCGCCTTCCTGCTGGAAGCGCCGCCCCGGATCGCCATCACCACGACGGCCGAGCGCACGGTCGTGGCCGTCTCGGGCGAGCTCGACCTGGCGGTCACCGGCCGTCTCGCGGCCCGGCTCGGCGAGGAAATCGACCTCGCGCCGCGCGCGCTGGTCATCGACCTGACCCACCTCGCGTTCTGCTCGGCCCGCGGGTTGAGCGTGGTGCTGGACGCGACGGCCGCGGCCCGCGCGGCGGGGGTCCCGGTGGCCGTCGTCGCCGACGGTCGGGCGGTGCTGCGCCCGGTCGAAGCACTGGGACTCGAGGACGTGCTGCCGCTGCACCGCACGCTCGCCGACGCGGAGGACCGGCTCGCCGTGCACACCGAGGAGCACCATGACCAGTGAGCAGGAATGGCAGCACGACAAGGAGAACTTCGTCTCCGGTGCCCCCCGGCCCGGCCCGCTGGCCGGGGAGTTCGCCCGGCTGACCGGCCGGCTGCTCACCGCCCCCACCGTCGAAGACGTCCTGGAGCGCGTCCTCGAGGCCACCACGCTCATGGTTCCCTCCGCCGACCTGGCCAGCTTCACGCTGATCGACGCCGACGGGCAGTTCCACACGCCCGCGGAGACCGACGAGGTCGCCGTCGAGCTGGACCTGCTGCAGTACCGGTTCCGGGAAGGGCCGTGCGTCGAGGCCGCCGAGCCGGCCGGCCCCGCCGTGGCGATCGCGCCGAACCTCGCCGGCGATCCCCGCTGGCCGCAGTGGGGGCCGGCCGCGGCCGCACTCGGGGTGGGCGCCGTCCTGTCCACCGCGCTCATCCCCGGCGCGCCGACCGGCCGGTCCGTCGGCGCGCTCAACGTCTACTCGCGCTCCCCCGGCGGACTGGACGAAGCCGACCGCGACGTGCTGTTGCTGCTGGCCACCCACGCGTCACTGGCCATCGCGGCCACCGACGCCGTGACGCGCAGCCAGCTGCAGGCCGCGCACCTGCGCCGGGCGATCGAGGGCCGGGACGTGATCGGCCAGGCCAAGGGCATCATCATGGCCCGCCGGGGCGTCTCGGCGGCGGAGGCGTTCGACGTCCTGCGGCGCACCTCCCAGGACCTCAACGTCAAGCTGGCCGAGCTGGCCAGGACCCTGGCCGAACGGCACGCCGAGATCGACCTGCCCGCCGGCTGACGTCATCACATCGACGACTTCCCTCTTGTCATCGTTCGGACGACATGTTAGAACAGTGGTGCGTGTTGACGCCCCGATCGTCGAACAGGAGGACACCGATGTTGATGCGCACCGACCCGTTCCGTGAGCTCGACCGCTTCGCCCAGCAGGTCTTCGGCAGCCCCGGAACCTGGTCCAAGCCGGCCGCGATGCCCATGGACGCCTACCGCGCCGGCGACGAGTTCGTCGTCTGCTTCGACCTGCCCGGCGTCACCAAGGACGCCATCGAGCTCGACCTCGAGCGCAACGTCCTGACCGTCAAGGCCGAACGACGGCCCCGTCCCGGCGGTGACGACGTGCAGATGCAGGTCTCCGAGCGCCCCCTCGGCGTCTTCTCGCGCCAGCTGTTCCTCGGCGACACCCTGGACACCGACCACATCGCGGCCGACTACGAGGCCGGCGTGCTGACCCTGCGCATCCCGGTCGCCGAAAAGGCCAAGCCGCGCCGCATCGAGATCGCCGGCGCGGAGTCCGACCGGAAGCAGATCAAGGCCTGACGCGCCCGTTCCGCGGCGGCCCGGCTCCGGCCGGCCCGCCGCGGGCCGCCTCCGAGGAACGCAAGCGATGAACGACCCGGCCCAGGCCGCGGCGGAGAAGATCTTCGCCGCGGCCGCCGAACTCGGCACCACCCGCCAGGAAGCGATCCTGGTCACCCGCGCGGTCCACGCGGTCAAGAACGGCCGCCCGACCGACGTCGCGCTCACCGACTCCGGCCCGCACCGGCGGCGCCGGCTCGCCCACGTCGTCGGCTGCGCGCTGTGGGACCCGGCCCTCGACGCGGACGCCGTGGTCGCCGCGGTCACCGGCGCCGCCCGCCGCCCCCGCGCGGAAACCGCCGCAGGCCCGGCGGCCTGAGCACCCGCCACGACCGTCCACAGTGGAGCGAGTCCTTCACACCCCCGGCTGCCGCCGGATCCCGGCGCCGGCGCCGGCGTCGTCGACCGTCGGGTGCGGGGCGAACGCCTCGTCCAGCCGGCTGAGCCGCACCGGCTACCGGTCGGTGACCACCGCGAGCGGCACGCCGCCGTCCGCCGTCGCCGCGACGAGCTCGGCCGGCACCTGCAGACCCGGCGAGCCGCAGAACCCGACCCCGCCAGGTCGACGACGAGCCCCCGGCCCGGTCCCGCAGCACCGGCGCCGACTTCAAGCGGCCCGCATCGTTTTGCCATCGATTCGCCGGGTAACCGGGACCGGAACGCACCAGGAAGGAGACGTCCACGATGAGCACCGTGACCGAGACCGTTGACGTCGAGACCGATGTCAGCACCGCGTACCACCAGTGGACCCAGTTCGAATCCTTCCCGCACTTCATGGAAGGCGTCGACGAAATCCGCCAGCTCGACGACACGCACACGCGCTGGAAGATCAGCGTCGGCGGCACCACCCGCGAGTTCGACGCCACGATCACCGAGCAGCACCCCGACGAACGCGTCGCGTGGAAGTCGGACTCCGGCCCGGACCACGCCGGCGTCGTGACGTTCCACCGCCTCGACGACCGGCACACGCGCGTCACCGCGCAGCTGGACATCGACCCGGAGGGCTTCGTCGAGAACGTCGCCGACAAGCTCGGCGTCCTCGACCGGCGGGTCAAGGCCGACCTGGGCCGCTTCAAGACCTTCATCGAGGAGCGCGGCGGCCGCGAAACCGGCGCGTGGCGAGGCGATGTCGAGCGGCCCGGAAACTGAGCGGCCCGCACCCGGCGGGTCCATGATGGGGAGATGAACCAGCCGGTCACCGCCCCCGCCGTCACCTGGACGGCGGGGGCGGTCGCCCGGATGCTCGGCCTCCCGCCGTCCACGCTCCGCGCGTGGCACCGGCGCTACGGCCTCCCGCTGTCGACGCCGCAGACCGGCAGCCACCGCCGCTACGGACGCGCCGACGTCGACGCCCTGCTCCGCATGAAGCACCTGATCGAACAGGGGCTCGGCGCGGAGACCGCGGCCGCGCGCGCGTTCCACGCCGGCGGCACCGACGTCGCGACGCTGCTGACCGCGGTCCGCGACCTGAAGATCGACACCGCGACCGCTCTCCTGGAAGCGCACCTCGTCGACCACGACGTCGTGAGCACCTGGGAGCGCCTCTGCCGGCCCGCCTTGGCCGCCCTGTGCGGCCCCGGCGCCGACCGCTGCGTCGACCTCGTGCACGGGCTCTCGTGGGCCGTCGCCGCGGCCCTGCACCGCATCCCCGCCCCGCGCAGCGCCGCCCCGCCGGTGCTGCTGGCCTGCGCCGACGGGGAACGGCACACCCTGCCGCTGGAAGCGCTGCGCGTGGCACTGGCCGAACACAGCCGCGCCGCCCTGTTCCTGGGCGGGTCCATTCCGGACACCGCGCTGCGCGACGCCGTCGCCCGCACGCACGCCGAGGCGGTCGTCCTGTGGAGCAGCCGCCCGGCAGCTCCCCCACGCCGGCTCCGCGTGCCCCGGCTCGTCCTCGCCGGGCCGGGCTGGCCCCACCGGACCGGGCCCGCCGCACGCCCGGCGACGCTCGGCGAGGCCGTCGCGCTGCTGACCGCCGGCTGACCACCTGCGACGGCGCGCCGCACCGGGGTCGGGCATCCTGGGACCCGCTGTGTCCAGGGACGAGGGGACGAGATGAGTGCTTCACCCGAAGTGACCGTGCCGGCGAGCGTCGACAGCCCGGTACCGCCGAAGCCGCCGGCCCACGGGCTGGCCCGCTGGCTGCTGGAGCACCGGGTGGCCCCGGTCGGCCGCCAGGGCGGCGAGGACCACGGCACGCCGCAGGCCTGGTGGAAGGTCATGTGCCTGACGGGCGTCGACTACTTCTCCACCCTCTCCTACCTGCCCGGGATCGCCGCGCTCGCCGCCGGGGCGCTCTCGCCGCTGGCGACGCTGCTGATCGTCGCGCTGACGCTGCTCGGCATGCTGCCGATGTACCGCCGGGTCGCCCGCGAAAGCCCGCACGGACAGGGCTCGGTGGCGATGCTGGAGGACCTGCTGCCGTTCTGGCGCGGGAAGCTCTTCGTCCTGACCCTGCTGGGGTTCGTCGCCACGTCGTGGATCGTCACGATCACGCTGTCGTCGGCGGACGCCACCGTGCACATGCTGGAGAACCCGTACCTGCCGGGCTTCCTGCACGGCCACGCCGTGCTCATCACCGTCGTGCTGCTGCTGATCCTCGGCGGGGTGTTCCTGCTGGGCTTCAGCGAGGCGGTCGGCGTCGCCATCCCGCTCGTCGCCGTTTTCCTGCTGCTCAACGCCGTGGTCACGGTCGTCGGCGTGGTCGACCTGCTCGGCGACTCCGCGGCCCTCTCCCGCTGGACCGACGCGCTGACCGCGGGCGGCGGCGGGTCCACCGGCGTCCTCGGGCCGGCCGTGATCGCGTTCCCGTTGCTGGTGCTGGGACTCTCGGGGTTCGAAACCGGGGTCAGCATGATGCCGCTGGTCGCCGCGAACGGGAAGACCGCCGAAGAGCGGCTGGAATCCCGGATCCGCAACACGCGCAAGCTGCTGACGGCCGCCGCGCTGATCATGTCGGTGTTCCTGATCGCGACGAGCTTCATCACGACCGTGCTGATCCCGGCGGACGCGTTCCAGGAGGGCGGCGAGGCCAACGGCCGGGCGATGGCCTACCTCGCCCACCACGAGCTGGGCGAGATCTTCGGCACCGCCTACGACATCAGCAGCGTCCTGATCCTCTGGTTCGCCGGCGCGTCGGCGATGGCCGGGCTGATCAACATCGTCCCGCGGTACCTGCCCTCCTACGGCATGGCGCCGGAGTGGGGCCGCGCGGTGCGGCCGGTGGTGATCGTCTACACGGTGATCAGCATCCTGATCACCGTGGCGTTCGGCGCCGACGTCAACGCACAGGCCGGCGCCTACGCGACCGGAATCCTGGCGATGATGGTCTCGGGCGCGGTCGCCGTGAGCATCTCGGCGATCCGGCGGCACCAGCGTGGCGCGGCGACCGGCTTCGTCGTGCTGACCCTGGTGCTGCTGTACGCGCTCGTCGAGAACGTCATCGAAAAGCCGGACGGCATCGCCATCTCGGCCCTGTTCATCCTCGGGATCATCGTCGTCTCCCTGGTTTCGCGGGTTTCGCGGACGACGGAGCTGCGCGCCGAGCGCATCGAGTTCGACGAGGAAGCGCGCCGGTTCATCACCCATTCGCTGGCGCACGACGGAAACCTGCACATCATCGCCAACAAGCGGCAGGGCGGCGACGAAGCCGAGTACTCGGCGAAGGAAGCCGAACAGCGCTCGATGAACCCGGTGCCCGGCGCGGCCGACATCCTCTTCCTCGAAATCGACGTCGTGGACCCCTCGGAGTTCGCCAACGTGCTCAAGGTGCGCGGCGTCGAGATCGACGGGTACCGCGTCCTCCGGGCGGACAGCCCCGCGGCGCCGAACGCGATCGCCGCGATCCTGCTGGCCCTGCGCGATGTGACGGGCGTCCGGCCGCAGTGCCACTTCGAGTGGTCCGAGGGGAATCCGCTCGGGCACCTGTTCCGCTACCTGATCCTGGGCCGCGGCGACACGGCCCCGGTGGTGCGGGAGATCATCCGCAGTGCGGAGAAGGACCCGGCCCGCCGGCCGGGCATCCACGTAGGCGGCTGAGAGCCGCCCGCGGCCGGGCCGAGGCCCGGCCGCGGGCGACGGCCGAAGTCAGCGCGAGCCCCAGCTCCGCCTCGTCGACGCGGCCGCGAATCCGATCCTGGCGAACACTTCCGCCCCCGCCGAACCGGCCCTCCCGACGCTGCCGCGTTCCGGCATTTCCCCCATGCCCGCCTCCGGGGCTACCCGCGTTCGCGCCGGACACGCGCGCCCGGGGCATCTCGTTTATCCCCGGACCGCACGGGTAGCCAGCCGCCCATCAAGGGCACGGGAAGTGCCTTGCCCGCAAAGGAGGCCGAGATGACGCAGGGACCCGGCGGCCAGTCGCCGCCGTCGACGACGGAAGCCGCCAAGAACGAAGCCCGCGAGGTGGCCACCACCGCTGCCGACCGCGGGGGTGAGGTCGCGCAAACCCCGGCGCAGGAAGCGAAACACGTCGCGGAGCACGCGCAGCGGGAAGCGCGCGACCTGCTCCGCGAAGGCCGGGACCAGCTGGAAACCCAGGCCAGGGACGGCCAGCGGAAGGCGGCGCAGAGCCTCCACCAGCTGGCCGGCCAGCTGGACCGGATGGCCGAGCAGACCGACTCCCCCGGCGTCGCCGCCGACGTCGCGCGGCAGGTGTCCGGCCGGACCCGCTCGGTCGCGGACTGGCTCGAGCACCGCGAACCCGGCGACCTGCTCGACGAGGTGCGGCGCTTCGCCCGCCGTCGTCCGGGCGCGTTCCTGGTCGGCGCGGCCCTGGCCGGCGCCGTCGTCGGGCGGCTCACCCGGGGTGTCGTCGCGCAGCAGCAGGAAAACTCCGGGAGTTCACCGAACGGGCAGGCCGCCGGGTCCCCGGGCCAGGCCGCGTTGCCGCACCCTGGCCAGGCCACGCCGCCCCCGCACCACCCGGGACCGGTCGGCGTCCCGCCGGTGCCCCCGGCGTCCGAGACCCGGCGCGGCGAAGCCGGCTATCCGGGCGGGTTCACCGCGCCGCAGCCGGGAGACGGCGGGTACCCGGCGACCACCCCGGGTGGCTACGCCGCGCCGCAGCCGTCCCTGCCGCAGCCCAGCCACTCCGCCGGCTCCGGGCCGGTGCCGCGATGACCCAGCCCCCACCCGGCCCCGCGCCGCAGGCGGGCCCGCCGGTCGACGTCGCCGACTCTTCGGTCGGCGACCTGATGACCAACGTCATGAAGGACCTCTCCACCCTGGTGCGGCAGGAGGTGGACCTGGCCAAGGCCGAAACGAAGGCCGAGGCCGGCAAGGCGGCCAAGGGCGCGGCCATGGTCGGCGGCGCCGGGTTGGCCGGCTACATGGTCCTGCTGTTCCTGTCCGTCGCGCTCTGGCAGGGCCTGGAGAACGTGATGGACGGCGGCTGGGCGGCCGTCGTCGTCGCGGCGGTGTGGGCGGTCGCCGGCGCGGTCCTGTACGTCACCGGGCGCAGCGAGTTCCGCCGGATCAACCCGAAACCCGAACGCACCGTCGAGACCCTGCAACGGGTTCCGGACGCACTGAAAGGCGAACGACCATGACCGAACCCGACCGGATCCGCCGTGAGATCGAAGGCACGCAACGGAACCTGAGCACCGACGTCAACGCTTTGACCGAGAAGGTGAGCCCCGGCCGCATCATGGAACGCCGCGTCGGCCGGCTGCGCACGGCGTTCGGCAGCGCGAAGGACCGCGTCATGGGCACGGCGTCCGACCAGGCGTCGACGGCCGGTGACAAGGTCGGCTCGGTCGCCTCCACCGCGCAGGACAAGGTGAGCGCCGCGGCCGGCACCGTCTCCGACGCCCCGGAGTCGATCCGCCGCGGCACCCGGGGCAACCCCCTGGCCGCCGGCCTGATCGCCTTCGGCGCCGGCTGGCTCGTCTCCTCCTTGCTGCCGGCGAGCGAGCCGGAGCGCAAGCTGGCGGGCCAGGCGACGGACCTGGCCCGCGAGCAGCTGGCCCCGGTCGCCCAGCACGCGGCGGAGGAGCTCAAGGACAACCTGCGCGAGCCGGCGCAGCAGGCCGTCGAGTCGGTGAAGTCCGAAGCCGCCGGCAGCGCGTCGACGGTGAAGGACGAAGCCCGCTCGGCAACCGGCGATGTCACCGACCGGGCGCAGGAAGCACAGCAGAACGTCCGTTCCTGAGGTCCGGGCACGGCGCGTCCGGTGGGGTCGCGCCGTGCCCGGGAGTTCAACCGGAACCCACGCGAAATCCACCCCGGCGGGGTAGCTTGCTTCGCGTGAAGACGAGGATGCCGCTCGCCCTGGTTCTGTCCGCCGCGCTCACCCTGGCGCTGAGTTCGCCCGCTTCGGCCGCCGGGGACGTGCTCGCGCCGGGCCTGACCGTCTTCACCACGGTCACCGGCGAGAGCACCGGCCACAACTTCTGGACTGTCACCGCGCAGGTGCCCGGCGGGTCGAGCCCCGACCCGGACGCGCCGCCCTCCGTGCTCGGGACCCGCGAGCACGCCGAGACACTGGTGACCACCCTGCGCGGCAAGGGTTTCGCCGCGCGCGCCGAAGAGGTCGAGTGGCCCGCTTTCGCCGACACCCCGCGTGGCGCCCTCGGCTGGCGGGTGCGGGTCGGCTCCTTCGCCGACCGCGCGCAGGCCGCCGCCACCGCGAGAGCCATGACCGCGAACGGCTTCTCCGGCGCCGTCGAGTGGACCGGCCAGGACGGACCGGAAGCACAAGGGCCGCAACGCGTCCGGGTCGCCGTCGTCGATCCGCGGCGGTTCCGCGGCGACGTCGTGGCCTCGCACGGCGACTCGGTCGCGGACCGGCGCACGACGTCGGCGCTGTCGGCCGCCGCGGGGGCGCTCGTCGGGACCAACGGCGGCTTCTTCGTCATCGACCCGCGGGACGGCATCCCCGGCGAACCGGCAGGCATCGGCGTCTACCAGGGCCTCCTGCAGAGCGAAGCCACCGCCGGGCGGCCCGCGCTGCTGCTCGGGGACCGTCCGTCGATCGGCGTTCCGCGGACCGCGCTCACCATCGGCGGCCGCGAGGTCAACGGCGTCAACCGCAAGCCCGGCCTGATCCGCAACTGCGGCGAGCCCGGCGACGTCCCGACGGACCGGCCGCTGCACGACACCACCTGCACCCACGCCGACGAGCTGGTGCTCTTCACGCCGCAGCTCGGCACGCCCACCCCGGCCGGCGACGGTGTCGAAGCCGTGCTGGACGAGCACGACGTCGTCACGGCGGTGCGTCCCCCGGGCGGCGACGTGCCCCGGGGCGGGCACACCGTGCAGGGCACCGGCGCGGCGGCGACCTGGCTGGGCGAGCACGCGCGGCCGGGTGCGAGGCTGCCGGTCTCGACGCGGGTCTTCGAGGGCGCTCACCCGGTCCACCCGGCAGGTGTGGTCAACGGCGGCCCGTGGCTGGTCCGTGGCGGCCGGATCGCGGTGAACGCGGCGGCGGACGGCATCGTGCACCCGGGCGACCCGTCGTTCGTGTACGGCTGGGGCGTCAAGCGCAACCCGCGCACGATGGTGGGCCTCGACCGCCAGGGGCGGCTGCTGATCGTCACCGTCGACGGGCGTCAGCCGGGGTTCAGCGAAGGCCTGTCCCTGATCGAGGGCGCGCGGCTGATGGCACGGCTGGGCGCGGTGACCGCGATCAACCTCGACGGCGGCGGCTCGACGGCGATGGCGATCGACGGCAAGCTGGTCAGCTCCCCCTCGGACGCGACGGGCGAACGCCCGGTCGGCGACGCGCTGCTGGTGCTGCCGCGGCGCTGACTCAGGAGAGCGCCGCGATGCCGCACGCGAGCAGCCCGGCGGTCTTGAGCACTTCGAGTCCGATGTAGACGAAGTGGGCGTGGCTGCGCGGGCCGTCCTCGCCCGCCAGCACGCGGTCCGAGCGGCGCGTCAACGCGGGCCGCACGGCGAAGAGCTGGACGAGCAGCGCGAGCACCGCGACGGCGGCGAAGACGACGGCCAGTACCGTCCGCGGCCCGATGACCAGGAAGACGACGGTCCCGAGCGCGAGCACGGCCTCGACCTTGTTGAGCGCGGCGAACACCACCCGGCCGATGCCCAGCCCCAGCGGGAGGGTGACACCGGGAGCGCGGAACTTCAGCGGTGCCTCGAGGAACGAGATGGCCAGCACCATCCCCAGCCAGGTGAACGCGATCGCGGCGGCAACCGTCATGACTCCGGGATTGTAGTGTTGGATGTCGGCGTGGAGCAGAAAAGATCATCCGAGCGGCTGGTGTTCTTCACCGACGCCGTGGTCGCGATCGCGCTGACCTTGCTGGTCCTGCCGCTGACGGACCTGGTGCCGGAGCTGGTTTCGGAGCACAAGCCCGCGGTCGAAGCCGTGACGCACAACTGGTCGAAGATCGTCAGCTTCCTGATCAGCTTCCTCGTGATCGGCCGCTTCTGGTTCGTCCACCACCGCATCTTCGAACACGTGCGCGCTTACAGCACCACGCTCGTGCGCGTCAACTTCTGCTGGCTGCTGACGATCGCCCTGCTGCCCTTCCCCAGCGAGCTGATCGGCGCGTACCAGTCCGAACGCTTCACCGTCGTGTTCTACCTGGGGACGCTGCTGGCCAGCAGCCTGTGCCACACGGCGCTGGTGCTCATCGTCCGCCACGACCCGCAGGTGCGCGGGGACGCCGAGCCGGTGCCGGACGAGATGTTCTGGAACTTCGTGGTGAGCTCGGCCGTGTTCGCGCTCGCCCTCGTGGTGGGGTTCATCAAGCCCGGTTTCGGCTACTACGCGCTGCTGTTGCTGGCGTTCCCGGCGAGGCTCGTCCGCCGGGCGCTGGGGCGCGCCGGTAAATGAGTGGGCCGGGCGGCGCGAGCCCGCTATCGTGCCGGTGACCGTGACTCGACGCCGGGAGGTGAGCCCCATGAACGCTGTTTCGATGTGGGTGCTCCCCTCGTCGTCACGGTCGGGCGACTGACGTAGGGGTCGCCGGGAGCGCTTCAGGCACTCCCGAAAGGTACGAACCTATGGAAACTGCGCATTTCACCTCGGGCGAGCCCGCGGTGGTGATCACGCGGGTCGCGCAGCGGCAGTGGCACGCGCTGGAGGACGACCGGGTGGCCGGCCGCGGCGAGGCTTCGACGCGGCCCGACGGGCGGACCTTCCTCAGCATCGACGCGTGGCACCGCTCGGTCTTCGACCGGCTGGCCGACGCGATGCTGGCGGATCTCCGGGGCCCGCTCCACACGATCGTCGACGAGGCCGACGCCGAGCTGACGGCCGGCTGGGAACGAGCCGGCTTCACAACCCGGCGGCGCGAGTGGGAGTACGTCGTGTCCACCGGCGGCGCCGGCCCGGTGGCCCCGCCGCCGGGCGTGACGATCGTGCCCCTCGGCGCGGCGTCCGAGGGTCCGCTGCGGGCACTGGACCGCGTGGTCCGCGCCGAGATCGAGGCGACCGTCGGCTGGCAGGAGATGCCGGCCGAGGTGCTGCCGCACCCGCCCGGGGACACCGTGGTGGACCCGGCGAAGTACGCGGTCGCGGCCGAGGCGGACGAGTACGTGGGCCTGGTCCGGGTGGTCCGGGTGACGCGGCTGCCGCGGATCGGGCTGATCGCGGTCCGCGCGGACCGGCAACGCCGCGGCATCGCCCGGGCACTGCTCGCCCAGGTGCTGGGCGCCCTGCACGACGCGGGAATCCCCACGGCTTCGGCCGAAGTGAACGAAGCCAACCCGGCGGCGACGGCGTTGTTCGAGAGCGTCGGCGCCCGGCGCGCGAGCAGCAACCTGGAGCTGGTGCGCCATGGCGAATAAGGGCGGCATCGAAGTCGAGGGCACCGTGACCGAGTGCCTGCGCAACGCCACCTTCAAGGTGGAGCTGCCGAACGGGCACCAGGTGCTGGCCCACATCAGCGGGAAGATCCGGAAGAACTACATCAAGATCCTGCCGTTCGACCGGGTCCTGGTGGAGCTGAGCCCGTACGACCTGAGCCGAGGCCGCATCCTGTTCCGCTACCGCACGTAGTCTGCCGCAGCTCGTCGTGAGTGTTTAGGGCGGTTCTAACCTCCCTAAACACTCACGACGCGTCAGGCCAGGTCCGAGCGCCACTTCCGTTCGAGGTTCCGCAGGAACTCCGGGTCGCTCTCCGCCACCCGGGGAAAGGATTCCAGCCGCTCGTAAGGGCGGCAGGCGTCGATGATCGCGCGGCTGGTGAACGGCGGTGCGCCCTCCACCGACAACGGGTCCAGCTTGCTGCCCCACGTCCGTTTCATCACCTCGATGTCGGTGCCGGGGTCGCTGCGCGTCGACATCGCCCAGACGACCTGGTCGAGGTCCGCCGGGTCGACGTCGTCGTCCACCACGACCACGTAACGGTTCATGTAGGCCGCCGCCGGCCCCTGCGCGGTCAGGTACGCCACCTGGCGCGCGTGCCCGGCGTAGCGCTGCCGCACCGACACCGCGACGAACAGCCGCCCGCCGCCGGATTCGTGGGCCCACGCCTTGACCACGCCCGGCACGCCCGAAGCGGCGAGCTCGTCCTGGATCATCGCCGACTTCATCACCGTGCGCATGTACGAGTAGTCGTGCGGCGGCTTGCCCGGCGGGGCACCGAGCAGGATCGGGTCGTCCCGGTGGTACAGCCGGGTGATCTCCACGGCGAGGTTCGGCCGGCGGCGGCCCGAGTAGTACCCCGTCCACTCGCCGAACGGCCCTTCTTCGCGCAGGTGGTCCGGCCGCAGCCAGCCTTCGATCGCCAGCTCGCTGCCCGCCGGGATCGGCAGCCCGGTGTCCGGCCCGGTGACGACCGGGACCCGCTCGCCCAGCACGGCCCCGGCGTACTCCAGTTCCGAAATCCCGTGCGGGACCTCGGTGCCGCCCAGCACGAGCAACAGCGGGTCGTGTCCGAAGGAGACAGTCACGGGAGCGCGGCCCTCGCGTTCGAACCAGCGCCGGATGTTCTGGTCGCCGTGCTTGCCCGGGACCACCGCGAGGGTGACACTACGGCCCTCGTCGGCCACCTCCATCCGATAGCAGCCTCCGTTGTGGACGCCGGTGTCCGGGTCGCTGGTGACGACGAAGCAACCGGTGCCGATGAACCGCCCGCCGTCGTGTTCGTGCCACCTCGGCACCGGGAACGTCAGCAGGTCCACCTTCCCGCCGGGGACCTCGTTGGCCAGCAGCGGCGCGTCCTCGACCGGCCGCACCGGGAACTCCCGGGCCGCGGCCGCCCAGCGCGACGGCTTTCCGCGCAGGGCTTCGACCACGCCGGCGTCGTCGAGGTCGTCCCCCAGGCGCAGGGTCCGCCCGAACCGCCGCGGCGATCCCGTGCTGCCGGTGAGCACCCGCATCCCGGCCGGGTACCCGGTGATGTCGTCGAACAGGACGGCGGGCGAGCCGGGCAGCCGGTAGCTCAGCTCGGCGATCCCGCCCAGCTCGAGGTCCCAGTGCGCGCCCCGGACGGTGCGCAGCTCCCCGAACCCGGCGACGGCGTCGAGGTGCGAACGCAGGCTCAGCAGCGGTTCCGTCACGACTCGTCCCCGGCGAAGTGCGCGGCGACGACCGGCCAGAGGTCGGGGCGTTCCAGCAGGCTCAGGTGCCGCGCACGGTCGAGGACCTCGAGCCGCGCGTCCTTGATCCCGGCGGCCAGCTCGCGGGCCATCGCCGGCGGCGTCGCGTAGTCCTCGGCGCCGACCAGGACCAGCGTTGCGGCCCGGACGTCGCCGAGCCGGTCCCGCGCGTCCAGCGCGCCCAGCGCCCGGCACGCGGCCGCGTGGGCCTTCGAGTCGGTGGCGACGAAGATGTCGCACACCCGCTGGACCTCGTCCGGGTGCTCGGCGCGGAAGGTGTCGGCGAACCACCGGTCCCGCTGGAACTCCAGCTGCGCGACACGGTCCAGGCCGAGCGCGCGCTCGGCCCGCTGCGCCCATTCGGCGACGCTGTCCGGGCCGTACCACGCGGTCGCGTCGGCGAGCACGAGCCGGTGCACGAGGTCCGGGCGGCTCGCGGCGAGCACCAGCGCGGTGCTGCCGCCCATCGACAGCCCGATGACGTCCGCCGGACCGGCCCCGAAGTCCTCGATGACGGCGGCCGCGTCGGCGGCCATGTCGTCCACGGTGAACTCCGCACCGTCCCAAGAGGACTCCCCGTGCCCGCGCGCGTCGAGTGCCAGTACCCGGTGCCGCTGCCCGAGATGTGCGGCCACGGGGTCCCAGACCGCGCCGCTGAGCGCGAGGGGGTGCAGCAGCACGACGGGACGGCCGTGGTTCCCGGTGCGGTGGACGTGCAGCTCTTTCACGCGCTCTTCCTTCCCTCGCGGGCTTCGCGGCGGGCGGCCGCGGCCTTGATCGCGGTGCGGATCTCGCCGTAGGTGCCGCAGCGGCAGATGTTGCCCTCCAGGTGCTCGGTGACGTCGTCGTCGGTCGGCCGCGGGTTTTCCGCCAGCAGCTCGTGCGCCATCAGCACGAAGCCGGGGATGCAGTAGCCGCACTGCATCGCGCGGGCCGCGACGAACTCCTCGACCACCTCGTCGTCGTCCGGCAGCCCGTCGGCCGTCGTGATCTCGGCGTCGTCGTACCGCGCGGCACGGGCCAGGCAGCTCGACACGCTCGTCCCGCCGACGAGGACCGTGCAGGCGCCGCACGCGCCGACGCCGCAGCCTTCGCGCGCGCTCGTCACACCGAACTCGCGGCGCAGCACGTCGAGCAGCAGCTCGTCGTCGGCGACCGCGAGGCGGCGGCGCCGTCCGTTGACGGTCAGCTGGATCTCCCTCATGACTGCTCCTGCTCGGTGATCGCGGTGAGGATCCGTTCCGGGGTGAGCGGCAGCTCGGTCAGCCGGACGCCGGTCGCGTCGCGCACGGCGTTGGCGATCGCCGGGGCGAGCGGGATGATCGCGGTCTCCCCGACGCCCTTGGCGCCGAACGGTCCCGTCCGATGTGGACTTTCGATGACGATCGGCGTCAGCTGGTCCGGCATGTCCTTGATGGACGGCAGCTGGTAGTCCAGCAGGGTGCCGTTGACGATCTGGCCTTCGTCGAACACGAGCTGGTCGAACAGCGCGTGCCCGAGACCCATGATCGCCGCGCCGGAGAGCTGCTGTTCGACCAGCGCCGGGTTGATCGCGCGGCCGACGTCGCCGGCGACCGCGAGGTGCTCGACGTGCACGCGCCCGGTGGCGGTGTCCACGGTCAGCTGGACGGCGGCCGCGCCGGCGAACCAGTGCTCGGTGACCTGCGCGGACTGCCCGGTTTCGTGGTCGTAGGGCTGCCACGACGTGCTGAAGTTCGCTTCCGCGGTGAGCGTGGTGCCCCGCGCGCCGAAGTGGGCGAGCAGCAGGTCCGGGACGGCGACGGTGGCCTGGCTCTGGGCGCTGACCAGCCCGTCGCCGGTGATCTTGATGTCCGTCGGCTCGACGTCGAAGTGCTTCGCCGCGAGGGCGAGCAGCTTGTCCCGCATGGACTCCGCGGCGAGCCGGACGGCGTTGCCGGTGTGGTAGGTCGAGCGCGAGCCGGCGGTGATCGTGTCGTACGGCGTGACGTCGGTGTCCGCGCCGATGACGCGGACCCGGCCCTCGCCGAGGCAGAGCACCTCGGCGGCGATCTGCGCCATGATCGTGTCGCTGCCCTGGCCCATGTCGACGGTGCTGATCAGCACGGTCGCCGAGCCGTCCTGGTTGAGCTGGACGGTGGCGTTGGAGATCGTCGGGGTCAGCACGGCCTTGATCCCGACCGCGACCCCGCGCCCGCGCACGAACCGGCCTTCCGCCGGCGGCAGCGGCTCGGACCAGCCGATGGCCTCGGTGACGGCGTCGAGGCAGCCGACGAAGTCCGCGCTGTGCATCGACGTGCCTACCGGCGCGATGTCACCTTCCCGCAGCAGGTTGCGCCGCCGGAACTCCGCCGGGTCCTCACCGCTTTCGCGCGCCAGTTCGTCCACGAGGGACTCGTGGGACCACGTCACCTGCGGCACGCCGAAGCCGCGGAACGGCCCGGCGGACGGCTTGTTCGTGTAGACGCACCGGGAGCGCACGCGCACGTTGTCCACTTTGTACGGTCCGGTGGCGACCATGCCGGACTTCGCGGTGATGCGCGGGCCGACGTCGGCGTAGGCGCCGGTGTCGTACCGGACGTCGGCGGTGGCCGCGACGATCCGGCCGTCCTCGCCGGCGGTCATGCTGCCCGACACGGCCGCGCCGTGGCGCGTGGTGAGCAGGAACGCCTCCTCGCGGGTGGCGGTGATGCGCACGGGCTTGCGCTGCGTCCACGCCAGCGCCGCGGCCAGCGGTTCGAGCCGGTCGTACATCTTGGCGCCGAAGCTGCCGCCGAGCGGCGCGGTCCGCACCCGGACGCGGTTGAGCGGCAGGTCGAGCAGGTCGGCGAGGCTCTGCCGGACGTACGACGGCGTCTGCGTCGTCGCGAGCAGCTCGACCCGGTCACCCTCGGGCCACGCGGCCGCGTACGGCAGCTCGATCGGCACGTGGTGGGTCGGCGGCGCCCAGAACTCCGCGCTCACCGTCGTCCCGGCGGCCGCGTCCGGGTCACCTCGGCGGAGAGTGAACTCGTAGTTGACGTTCGTGTCGCGCTTGCCGCGCAGGTGCTTGAGGTCGCCGAACACCGCCGACGGCCGGAGCTCCTCGTGCACGAAGGCGGTTCCGGTGATGGCGTCGTCGACGTCGTGCACCGGGTCCAGCTCGTCGTACTCGACCTGGATCTCCTCGGCCGCGTGCCGCGCCTGCGCGACGCTGTGCGCGAGCACGGCCGCGACGGGCTCGCCGACGTAGCGGACCTTGCCCACGGCCAGGCACGGCTGGTCGGAGAACGCGGGGCCGGTCATCATCCGCTCGCCGAGCAAGGCGAACAGGTCCGCGCCGGTGACGACCGCGACGACCCCCTCGGCCGCGAGCGCCCGGGACGTGTCGACCGAGACGATCTTCGCGTGCGGCCGGGTGCTGCGGTGGACGGCGACGTCGAGGCACGGCCGGACGGGTTCTTCGGCGGCGTACCGGAGCTCGCCGCGGACCTTGGCGCGCCCGTCGGTGCGGGCCCACCGCTCACCGACGGCGGCGCCGGCCGAGGAACGGAATCCGTCGCTCATCGTCTCGCTCCTTCCAGGAACCTCGTACGGCTTCTTCGACGGCCACCAGACCTAGCCGGGTCTTGTAAGCGCTTCCCCCGCGCACGTCCGGGAGGGGGTCGATCAGCGGCCCGGCGACCTCTTTCGCCGTGACCACGACTTCGTCGGCCGGCGTGTCGCCGGGGATTTCGAACCGGGTGAACACCGGGACGTGGGCCAGCGCGCCGAGCCCGAGCCGGACCTGGCGCCGACCGCGGGAGGCGGGCACCACCAGCGCGGCGGCGGACGCGGCCGGCCAGTCGTTGACCGCGAGGCTGGACAGTTTGGCGAAGTGCGCACCCGCGTCTTCGGGCTGCCGCGGGATCTCGACCGCCGTGATGATCTCGCCGGGCGCCAAGGCCGTCTGCTGGAAGTCGACGAAGAACTCGCGCGCGGGCACGGTCCGCTTCCCCCGTGACGACGTGAGCTCGACGCGCGCGTCGAGCACCATCAGCGCGGTCGGCGGGTCGAGCCGGTAGTCGCCGTGCGCGAGGTTGCCGCCGACGCTCGCGGTGTTGCGGATGCGGGGGTTGGCGACCCGGCCGTAGACCTCGGCGGCCAGCGGCGCGAACTCCCGCACGAGCGGGCTGGTTTCCATCTGCCGCAAGGTGACCAGCGGGCCCACGCGCAGGCCGTCCTTCGTGCGCGCGATCTCCCCGAGGCCCGGGACGGCACCGATGTCGACCAGGTCGGACGCGAAGAGCACGCCCTGCTTGAGCAGGATCTGGACGGCGGTCCCGCCGCCGTAGACCATCGCGTCCTCGCCCTCGGCCATGATCGAGCACGCTTCGCCGAGCGTGTCCGGGTAGTGGTAGACGGGCATCAGTTCTTCCTCCCGAACAGGCGCGCGAGCAGGCGGCGCCACCAGGGAACGGGCGCTTCCGCCGGCGCCGACTGTCCGTTCCGCCGCTCGAGCACGCTGCGCAGCCCCGGGTTGTCCGGCCCCGGCGGGCCGGCGGCGCAGATCTCGGCGAAGGCCGCGACGAACTCCTTCTCGACCTCCTGCGAACGCCGGCGCACGAGCGACTCGCCGAGCCGGCCGATCCGGCCCCAGATCGCGATGTCGAGCTCGTAGTCCACTTTGGCCGAGTCAGGGCCGTCGGGCTGGACGCCGAGCCGCGCGTCGATCTTGATGGAGCTGCCGAGCTTGTGGTCCTCGCCCTTGAGCAGCGCCCGCACCTGTTCGGGCTCGCGCAGTTCGGTGATCTCCGCGGAGAACCCGGCGCTGAACCGGACGTGGGCGATCTCGTTCACCAGGCGGCCGCGGTAGTGCGCGGGGTCCGCCCGGTCGAGTTCGGTACAGCCGGGCACGCTGACCCGCATCGAGTCGGGATCGAGGAAGTGCGCGAACACGCGGTCGTGCCCCGCGGGGACGAGGAAGGAGGATCCGAGCTTCATGTGACCACCAAATCGAAAGACCGCTAGAGAGGACTAGGTGTCTAATATAGAGGACACTAACACGGTCCTGGCGACACGCAAACCCGCTCGGCTACCGTGCGCGAAGGAAGAACGACGAGGGGCGAGGATGACGAGCGACGTACCAGCGGTGCTGAGCGCCGTGCGGCTCCTGGAGCGGATCGCCCGGGACTGGCCGGAGCCGGTGGCCTCCGGGGTGCTGATCGAAGAGCTGGGCCTCAACCGCAGCACCTGCTACAACATCCTCGGCACCCTGCAGCGCGCCGGCTGGACCACCAGCCGCGACGGCTGGTCCCTCGGCCCGCGGCTGCTCGCGATGGCCCGCCTCTCCGAGGACTGGATGACGGAGATCGTCCAGCAGGAGCTCGACGCGCTCAGCCGGCAGATCCGCTTCATCGCCTTCGCCGTGCAGCCGCAGGGGAAGGGTGCGTACTCCGTGCTGGCCAAGGGCGACCGCGGCAAGGGCGTCCGGATCACGGTGGGCGTCGGCGACACGTTCCCGTTTTCGGCGCCGGCCATCATGCGCGCGTTCCACGCCTGGTCCGACCCGGCCGAGGTGACCCGGCTGGTCGAGCAGTTCGGCGTCGAGGAGTTCACCTCCGCCACGGTCACCGCGCCCGGCACCCTGCGCGCCGTCCTGGATCACACCCGCGAGCGCGGGTGGGCGGAAAGCATCCGCGAGTACGACCTCGGCCAGTCCGGCGTGGCGGCACCGGTCTTCGACGCGCAGGGCCGCGTCTGCATGGTCGTGTGCTCACTGGCGTTCGCTTCGGAACTCAACGAGTCCAATGTGGATCACTACGGTGAGCTGATCCGCGAATGCGGGCTGCGCATCACCGAACGCACCGGCGGTGCGGCGAAGACCGCGGACTGAGTCCCCCGGCCCGAGGACCCGCTCGCGACGTAGTGAATGACTCATTCCTGTCGTCGGACGACAGGAATGAGTCATTCACTACATCCACCCCAGCCCGAGTCCACTGTGGATCACCCCGGCCGTCGATGCGCACCTGCGTCATCGGAGACGTGATGACTCCGCAGATGCGGAGTAAAGCACAAAATAACTCCGCATAGGCAGTCCTGGGCCGATCCCGGCCGCCGGATCGTTCCCTTGACCTCACCCTCCGGCTGACTTACCGTTCCGCATACAGGACTCGATGTCCTAAATAGAGGACAAGACTTCCCGGCCCACGGCGGCCCGGAAAGGAGATCCCGTGTCCGAGGTCGCGCTCGCCCGGAAGCCCTGGGCCAAGACACTGAACCGCACCCAGTGGCGGTCGCTGCTCGCCGCGAACCTCGGCTGGCTCTTCGACGGCTTCGAGACCTACGCGCTCATCCTGACCGCGAGTCTCGTCCTGAGGACACTCGAGCCCACCGCACCGGCGACGCAGGTGGCGTTCCTGACCGGCGCCACCATCGCCGTCACGCTGCTCGGCTGGGGCTTCGGCGGGATCGTCGGCGGCGTGTTCGCCGACTACTTCGGGCGGCGCAAAGCCCTCCTGACCTCGATGGTGCTGTACGCGGCGTTCACCGGCCTCACCGCGGTTTCCTGGTCGTGGGCGTCGTTCCTCGTCCTGCGGTTCATCACCGGCTTCGCGCTCGGCTCGGAGTGGGGCACCGGCACGTCGCTGGTCGCCGAGACCTGGCCCGCGCACGCGCGCGCCAAGGCCGCCGGCCTCATGCAGTGCGGGCTCGGGCTCGGCTTCTTCCTCGCCTCGGCCTGCTGGTACTTCATCGCGCCACTGGGGGCGGACTCCTGGCGGTACATGTTCCTCATCGGCGTGCTGCCGGCGCTGTTCGCGTTGTGGTTGCGCCGCAAGGTGCCCGAGTCCGAGTCCTGGACCAGCGCCCACCGCCGGCGCGGTGAACTGAAGAACCGCGAGAGCGGCGAGCTGACCGCTCACGAGAAGTCGTTCACCCGGCTGACCCTGCGCCAGATCATGGTCGATCCCAAGCTGCGCAGGCTGACCATCCTCGGTTCGCTGATGTCCCTGGTCACCACCCTCGGCTGGTGGGGCATCTCGACGTGGGTCCCCGCCTACGTCGCCTCGCGCGCCGCCGGCGCCGGGCATTCGGCGACCGCGTGGGCGAGCGGTGCCGGGATGATCTACAACGCCGGCGCGATCGCCGGGTACGTCGCCTTCGGGTTCCTCGCCGACCGCGTCGGCCGGAAACCCGCGGTACTGCTGTACTTCGCCGCCTCACTGATCCTCACGCCCGTGCTGTTCCTGTGGACGCACAGCCTCGGCCTGATCGTGGTCGTGCTCGTGGTCAACGGGTTCTTCACGCTCGGCCAGTACACCTGGATGCCGGTGTGGCTGCCCGAGTTCTACCCCACCCACCTGCGCGCGACCGGCGCGGCGTTCGTGTTCAACGCCGCGCGGTTCGTCGCCTTCCTCGGCCCGCTCACCGCCGGCGCGATCATCTCGAAGCTCGGCGGGTACGGCGTCGCCGCCACCGCCGTCGGGTCGATCTACGTGCTGGGCCTGGTCGTCGCCCCGTTCTGCCCCGAGACCCGGGGCCAAAAGCTGCCTGACTGACCCTCCCGCGAAAGGGCACCTCCTTGTCGACCCTGCAGAAGCCCACCGGCACCGGTGGGTTCACCCCCATGCGCTCCTACACCGCCCGCATCCTCTTCTTCGCGTTCCTCGGCACGCTCTTCGACGGCGCGGAGCTCAACCTCGTCGGCTACCCGCTGTCCTACCTCGCGGAGAGCTTCCACGTCAGCACCATCCAGATCGTGCAGGTCGCGACGCTGCAGGGGTTCGCCTCGATCGCGGGCGGGATCCTGTGCGGCTGGCTCGGCGACCTCTACGGCAGGCGGTGGACCTACACCGGGTCCGTGCTGGCGTTCGGCGTCGCCGCGCTGCTCGGCGGGCTCGCGCCGAACTACTTCCTGTTCCTGCTGACCCGGTTGCTGGCCGGGGTCGGGATGGGCGGGCTGTTCGGGCTCTCGTTCTCGATGTTCGCCGAGTGCTGGAAGACGCGCAAGCGCGGCATGATGGGCGGCTCGATCCAGGCGATGTACTTCGTCGGCCAGATCCTGACCGAGGGCGTGGTGTACGCCTGCCTCGTCGAGTTCGGCGAAGACCGCGGATGGCGCACGGGCTACGTCCTGATCGGCGTCACGACGCTGGTGATCGGCGTCGCCGCGGCCGTGCTGCTGCCGGAGTCCGAGCAGTGGCGGGAGTACCAGCGCGAGCTGAAGGCGGGCCGGGTGCCCGAAAACCTGCGCCGCACGAAGGTCCCGCTGCTCGACGTGTTCCGCGGCGGCTACGCGGCCGGCACGATCCTGTTCATGGCGCTGGCGACGGCGTTGTTCCTGACCACGAACTCGCTCATCTCGTACCTGTCGACGTTCCTGATCAAGGTGGAGAAGGTCCCGCTCGGCACCGCCAGTCTGATCGTCCTCTTGGGACTGGTCGTCACCGGGATCACCTACCCGCTGACGGGAATCCTGTCCGACGTCCTGAAACGCAAGTGGGCGATGTTCGCGTCGGCGGTGTTCGGCGTGCTCGGGTTCGGCTGGTTCCTCGGGCAGGTCCTGAGCGGTTCGGCCCGGATCGGCACGGACTTCTGGGCGTACCCGACGTTCTGGGCGCTGATGATGTGCGCCGGCGGCAGCGGCGGGTTCGGGGTGCTCGGCATCTGGATGGCCGAGTTCTTCCCGACCCGGGTGCGGTCGAGCGGCTCGAACCTCAGCTACTACGCGGGACGCGGGTTCGGCGCCGGGCTGTTCCCGCTGGTCGCGCTGTCCCTCGCGGGCACGGTGCCGCTCGCGCTGGCGCTCGGCATCGTCGGCCCGGTCGCCGCGGCGGTCCTCGCGGTCGTGGCGCCGGATTCCACGGGCCGGCGCATCGAGGCGATCGAATGAAGGTGGTCATCGCGATCACCGGGGCCAGCGGCGCGGGCTACGGCGTCCGGATCCTGGAACTGCTGGCGTACCGGCCGGACGTCGAGGTGCACCTGGTGCTGTCGAAGGCCGGCGCGGTGACCGTGCGGCACGAGTGCGGGCTTTCCCCGGCGGACCTGGGAAAGCTCGTGACGGTGCAGCACCGGCCGGGCGAGATCGGCGCGTCGATCGCGTCGGGCTCGTTCCCGGTGGACGCGATGCTGGTGGCGCCGTGCTCGGTCAAGACGCTGTCGGCGATCGCGTGGAGCTACACCGACGACCTGGTCAGCCGGGCGGCGGACGTGTGCCTGAAGGAGGGCCGCCCGCTGCTGCTGATGGTGCGCGAGACCCCGTTGCACGTGGGGCACCTGCGGGCGATGACCGCGGCCGCCGAAGCGGGCGCGATCATCGCCCCACCGGTCCCGGCGTTCTACCCGCACCCGGCGACGGTGGACGACATCGTGGACCACACGGCCCGGCGCGCACTGGCGCGCGTCGGGGTGAGCGAGCTGGCTCCCCCGGCGTGGCAAGGAGATCTCAGCGCGGGCTCCGGTCGGCGAACTCGACCGTGAAGCCGTCCGGGTCCCGCAGCTGCAGCTGCCGCTCGAAGCCGCGGTCGCGGGGCGGACCGGACACCGGCACCCCGCGGGCCACGAAGTCCGCGTACAGCTCGTCGAGGTCGTCGGCCAGCAGCTCGACCTGGACGAACTGGCGCAGCCGGCCGGCCTCCTGCGAGACGACGGCGCCGAGTTCCAGCAGCCCGAGTGTGGCGGAGTCCAGGCGCAGCAGGACGAACCGGCCGTTTTGGATCTCGGTCGTGAAGCCGAGGGACTCGTAGAAGGGGACCGAACGGCCCAAGTCGGTGACGGGCAGGCTCATCCCGGCGAACGTGATCACGGCGCGCTCCTTCGCTCAGTGCGCCCAAGGAGTGCCGGGCGGGCGTTCCGACGCTGCACCCGCTCGCCGGCCAGCCTAGCCGAGTTCCGCCAGCAGGGCCCGGATCGCCGGGCTCGCGTCGGCGCTTCGCCGCCAAGCCGCGTGGACCTCCCGCTTCGGCGGCCTTCGCAACGGACGCGCGATCAGGTCCGCGCCCAGCGGCGGCCGGGCCAGGCGCGGGATCAGCGCGAGCGCCTCCCCGGAGGCGACCAGGGACAGCTGCGTCGCGAAGTCGTCGACCAGGTGACGGACGTCCGGCTCCTCCGGCGCGTCCGCGAACAGGCGCCGGAACCACTGGTGGCACACCGTTCCTGGCGGGCTGGTCACCCAAGCGTGGCCGGACAGCTCGGCGCCGAGCGGCTCGGTGACCGACGCGAGCGGGTGCGACCGGCTCAGGACGACGTCGCCGACGTCGGTGTGCACCAGCCGCCGCGTCACCGACGGCGGCTGCGCGGCGGGCAGCCCGTCGGCGTCGTGGACGAGGGCGAGGTCGGCCGTTCCGGCGTCGACGCTGTGCAACGCTTCCTCCGGGTCCTGCTCGGTGATGTGGACGCGCAAATCGGGACAGCGCACCGACAACCCGCCCAGCACCGGTGCGAGCAGGCCGCGGATCGCGGTCGAGAACGCCACCACCCGGAGCGTGCCGCGCGGCGCGCCCTCCGACACCGACCGGGCCGCTTCGGCACAGCGCTCCAGCGCCTGGAACACCGCGGGCGCCGAGTCGACGACCGCCTGCCCGGCCGGGGTCAGCACGACCCCGCGGCCCGCCGGCGCGAGCACCGGCACCCCGACCTGCCGCTCCAGCCGTTTGATCTGCTGCGACACCGCCGACGCCGTGAACCCCAGCTCTTCGGCCGCTTGCGCCAGCGTCCCGAGCGCCGCCACCGACCGCAACGCCCGCAGCGCACCGACCTCGATCATGAAGCCAGATTACGCAGTATCGGCAAAAAAGCATCGCTGGACCGCACCAGTCGAGCCGGGCAGAGTTCCGGCCATGACCGACTTCGGCGCCAACCTCGTCGCGATGGTGACCCCCATGCAGCCCGGCGGGACGCTCAGCGAACCCGGCCTCGCGAACCTCGTCGACCACCTGCTGGCCACCGGGTGCGACGGCCTCGTCGTCGGCGGGACCACCGGAGAGTCCCCCACCCTGACCGAACCCGAAGCCGCCGGGCTCGTCCGGAGCGTCGTGGCGCGGACCGGCGACCGGGCGCGCGTGATCGCCGGCATCGGCACCTACGACACGGCCGCGAGCATCCGCCGGGCCCGCGAAGCCGAGGCGGCCGGCGCGGACGGGCTGCTGCTCGTCTGCCCCTACTACTCCCGGCCGACGCAGGCCGGGGTGATCGCCCACTGCCTGGCGGTGGCCGACGCGACCGAGCTGCCGGTGATGCTCTACGACGTCCCGGCGCGGGCCGGCATCGCGATGACGCCATCGACCTTGGCCGAGCTCGCCGCCCATCCCCGGATCCGGGCGGTCAAGGACGCCAAGGGCGACCTGTTCGAGGCGATGACGGTGATGACCCGCACGTCACTGGCGTACTACTGCGGCATCGACGAGCTGAACCTGCCGTACCTCGCGTGCGGCGCGGCGGGCGTGGTGAGCGTCGTGGCCAACGTGGCGGCGGACCGCACGGCCGCTCTGATCGCCGCCGTCCGCCGCGGCGACCTGGAGTCGGCGCGGGCGATCAACCAGTCGTTGCTCCCGCTGGTGGAGACCATCATGCGCGCGGGCCCCGGAACGACGGCCGCCAAGGCCGCGCTGGCCGAACTCGGGGTCATCCCGCACGCGACGGTCCGCCTCCCGCTGGTCGAGCAACCGGTTCTGCCGCGGCTGGTCGTGAGTGTTTAGGGCGGTTAGAACCGCCCTAAACACTCACGACCGGCGGTAGACCGACACGTGCGACGAGGACTCCGTCGTGAACTCCGACCCGGTCCAGTCCGCGTGGCGGGACTCCAGCTCGAACCCGGCCAGGCGGCCCATCAGGTCCAGCTCGGCCGGCCAGATGTAGCGCTGCGGACAGCGGCCCAGCCGCGCCTGCCTGCCCTCGCCGAACGTGAAGTGGTGCGACACCAGGTGCTGGCGCACCGTGTCGTACGTGTCCACCCCGAGGTATCCCTGCTCGGCCGTGAAGACCACGGCGTCCTGCCCCGGTGGGAGCCGCCGCAGTTCGGGGACGCCCAGCTCGATCACGAACCGGCCGCCGGGATCCAGGTGACGGGCCGCGTTGCGGAAGCACTCGACCTGCTCGTCCTGGGTGAGCAGGTTCCCGATCGTGTTGTAGACCAGGTACACCAGCGAATACCGCCCCGGGGCCGTGGCCGTCGCCATGTCGCCGACGACCACCGGGAGGTCGGCCTTCTTCCGCAGCTGCCCCAGCATCGGCTCGGACAGTTCGATGCCGGTGACGGACACGCCTCGGGCGGCGAGCGGGACGGCCACCCGGCCGGTGCCGATCGCGAACTCCAGCACCCGCCCGCCCGCGGCCAACGCGGCGAGGCGGTCGACGACGGGCTCCACGACCTCGGGCGCGAACATGCCACGGCCCGGGGTGTCGTAGCGCTCGGCCGTTTCGACGTCCCAAAGGTCTTCCTGACGCACGCGATCCACCTTCGGCGCAACCCCTGAAACTGTCCAACCATTTAAGCCTTGCCCGATTTCGGGCAAGAATTTGAAGTTCACGACACCGGCGGGGCATGATGGCCGACGTGGAAGACACCGACATCGTCGAGCGCGTCGCCGCGTCGACCGGCTTGCCGCCGGGCGTCGCCGCCCGCGTCGTCGACGACGTCCTCGCCTTCTACCGGACACCCACCGAGCAGTACGTGCGCCGCAGGCACGCCGAGCTGCAGGCCGAGGGCCGGAAGAACCCCGAGATCTTCCCGCTGATCGCCGCCGAGCTCCGGGGCCGGCTCGTCGCCGCGCCCGACCTGTCCGAGCGCCAGCTGCGCCGCATCGTCTACGGCTGAAACAGCCACGGAAGAAGGTTCGCCATGTGCGGGATCGTCGGCTACATCGGCGGCCAGAACGCCGCCCCCATCCTCCTCGAGGGCCTGACCCGGCTCGAGTACCGCGGCTACGACTCCGCGGGCATCGCCGTCCTCGGCCCCAAGGACACCACGCAGGTCCACCGCGTCGTCGGCCGGGTCCGCAACCTCGCGGCCGCGCTGCCCAAGCGCCTCGCCGGGAAGGTCGGCATCGGGCACACGCGGTGGGCCACGCACGGGCCCGCGTCGGAGGACAACGCGCACCCGCACACGTCCGAAGACGGCCGCGTGTGCGTCGTCCACAACGGCATCATCGACAACGCCGACGCGCTGCGCGCCCAGCTCGCCGACGCCGGCGTGAAGCTCACCTCCGAGACCGACACCGAGGTCCTCGCCCACCTGATCGCACGGTCCGGCGCCGACACCCTCGAAGACGCCGTCGTCGAGGCGGTCTCGCGGATCACCGGCACGTACGCGATCGCCGTCACCGACTCCGCGCACCCGGACCGCCTCGTCATCGCCCGCAACGGCTCGCCGCTGATCATCGGCGTCGGCGAGCGCGAGATGTTCGTCGCCAGCGACCTCGCCGCCCTGGTCCGGCACACCTCGCAGGTCGCGCACCTCGACGACGGCGAGTTCGCGACCGTCTTCGCCACCGGCTACCGGACCTTCACCGTCGACGAGAGCGACACCACCAAGCCCGCCACCGAGATCGACATCGCCGCCGAAGACCTCGACCTCGGCGGCTACCCGCACTACATGGCCAAGGAGATCCAGGAGCAGCCCGAGTCCGTGGAGCGGATGATCCGCGGCCGCCTGGACCACCGGTTCGGCGTCGCCCGCCTCGACGGGCTCAACCTGACGCCGCGGGAGCTGCGCGGGTTCAGCCGCGTGAAGATCCTCGGCTGCGGCTCCGCCTACTACGTCGGCCAGATCGGCGCGACGATGATCGAAGAGCTGGCCCGGATCCCGGCCGACGCCGAAGCCGCGTCCGAGTTCCGCTACCGCAACCCGATCATCGAGGCCGACACGCTCTACATCGCGGTCAGCCAGTCCGGCGAGACGATCGACACCGCCTTCGCCGTCGAGGAGATCAAGCGCAAGGGCGGCCGGGTCGTGGGCCTGGTCAACGTCGTCGGCTCGACCATCGCCCGCGCCTGCGACGGCGGCGTCTACCTGCACGCCGGCCCGGAAATCGCGGTCGCCTCGACCAAGGCGCTGACGAACATGGCCGTCGGCTTCGCGCTGATCGCGCTGTCGCTCGGCCGCGTGCGCGATCTGTCCAATGCGGACGGACAGCGGATCATCGAGGCCATCCGCGCGCTCCCGGGCCAGATCCGGACGGTCCTGGCCACCGAGGACCGGATCGCCGAGCACGCCAAGGTCGCGGCCGCCGCGAACAGCCTGTTCTTCATCGGCCGCGTCCGCGGCTTCCCGGTGGCCCGCGAAGGCGCGCAGAAGTTCAAGGAGATCTCCTACCGCCACGCCGAGGCGTACCAGACGTCCGAGCTGAAGCACGGCCCGCTCGCGCTGATCGACGAGTCGCTCCCGACGGTCGCGATCGTGCCCGCCGACGAGCTGGCCGACCGCAACCTGGCCGCGATGCAGCAGATCCGCGCCCGCGGCGGGGCCGTCCTCGCGATCACGCACGACGACGTCGACTTCGGCGAGCTCGACGTCCCGCGGATCGTCGTGCCCCGGACCGAGCCGGAGCTCGACCCGATCCTGCTGACGATCCCGTTGCAGCTGCTCGCCTACCACGCCGCGCTGACCCTGGGCTACGACATCGACAAGCCGCGCAACCTCGCCAAGTCCGTCACGGTCGAGTGAGCCTCAGCCGACATCGCCGCCATGCCGGGACGCAGGGCGTTCATCCGCTTGGCGGTGAACCACTTCCCGAGGGCGCGCCGCCAGGTCAGGTGGGCCTCGCCGTGCTGCGGGAGGACGGTGGCCATCTCGCTGTTGAAGACCCCGCCGGACTCGGTGTCGGCGACCCGGGCGGCGTTGTCGGCCGGTGTGGGCCGGGTCCACCGCCGATCGGAGAGCACGCTCTTGACGTCGGCGTAGCGGGTGATCAGGGCGGCCTCGTCCCCGCTGGCCAGCTGCACGTGCGCGACGGGGCACTTCACCCGGAACTCCGCCCACTCGGCCGGCGGCGCCAGCGCGGTCTCCGCGTGGAACGGGAAGCGCGGCAGCTCGGCGTGGCTTTGCGTCATGTCGGACTCCTCGTTGGTGAATGACCCTGCGACGAGCATGGCGACGAAACCCGATTACGTCAAACGCTTGACTTAAATTCTGGTCCAGAGCGCCCCAATGTGGCGTTGGTTGCGTCTGACGCACCCAATGTGGCGTTCGGTGCGTCCCACGCACCGAACGCCACATTGGGGCGCTTTACTCGCGCTCGACCTTGCGGAGGCCGGCCTCGGGCGTCCACCACTCCACGACCAGCAGCGTCGCCTCCGGGTTCAGGTGCGTGTGCACCACCTCGGCGACGTCCACGCGGAAGCCCTCGCCCGTGTCGACCGCCCGGCCGGAGATCTTCGCCTCCCCCGGCCACTTCGCCTCTTCACCCTCGACCGGGTCCACCGTCGCGCTGTGCAGCGCCAGCCGGGGATCCCGCTGCAGATCCGCGCCCTTGCGGGCTTTCGGCATCGAGCCGAACGTCAGCTCGCCGCCGGCGAACTTCGTCTCGATGCCGGAGATCCGCGGTGACCCGTCGGCCCGCAGGGTCGCGATCGTCTTGTGCCGGTGCGCGTCGAACAACCCCTGCACGCGCCGGGCGAACTCCGGTTCCGCCGCTTCGAACTCACGCCACGCCGTCATGCGGTCATGATGTCAGCCACCGCGCGTGGACCGCCGCGGGTTTCCGGAACACCAGCCCCGACGCCGCGGCCGGCTCCGCCAGCGCGAGTCCCGGCAACCGGTCGAGCACGGTTTCCACGGCGATCCGCGTCTCCAGCCGGGCGAGGTCGGCGCCGAGGCAGAAGTGCGGGCCGTGCGCGAACGCCAGCTGCCTGCGCAGGTTCGGCCGGCGCGGGTCGAAGACGTCCGGGTCCGGGAACACCGCGGGATCGCGGTTGGCGGCGGTGAGCGACACCGTGACGAGGTCGCCCCGGGTGATCGACGCGCCCGCGAGCGAGACGTCGCGGGTCGCGTACCGGTCGACCACCGCCGCCGCGGGTTCGAGCCGCAGCGACTCTTCGATCGCCGCCGGGACCAGGGCCCGGTCCAGGGGCGCCGGCTCGCGCAGCAGGTGCAGCAGGACGTTGGCGATCATGCCCTCGGTCGTCTCGATGCCGCCGAACATCAGCACCGCCGCGTTCGACACGACCTCCGGCAGCGCCAGGGTTTCCGCCGCCTCGGTCAGCAGCGAGCGCCGGCCGACCGCACCCTCGATGTGCGCCCGCAGTTCACCGAACGCCTCACCACCCCGGGAACCCGGCGGACGGCCCGCCGAGATGTCGTCCACTGTGGACACGATCGCGTCGTACCAGGCCAGTACCCGCGCCGTGTCCGTGTCGTCCAGGCCCAGCGCGCCGGCCACCACCGCGACGGAGAGGGGCCCGGCCAGCGCGCGGCGCAGCTCCGCCCGCCCGGCCGCGGCGAACCCGTCGACCAGCCGGGCGCATTCGGCGCGGACGAACCCGGCGAACCGGTCCTCGATCTCCCGGGGCCGGAAGTGCCGGGCGAACGGCGTCCGGTGCCGGGTGTGCTCGCCGCCGTCCAGCGAGAGCATCGACGGGCCGACGACCCGCGCCGTCGAGAAGCGCGGGTCGTCCACGGTGAAGGCGGCCGCGTCGCGCATCACCCGCAGGGCGAGATCGTGCCGCGTGACCAGCCAGCCGTCCAGCTCCGGCAGCCACGCCACCGGCTCGGTCGCGCGGAGCCGGGCGAGCAGCGGGTACGGATCGGCGGTGAGCTGCTCGATCACGCCCGCAGCCCCGCGATGAGCAGCCCCACCAGGCGGCGCGCGTCGTAGTCCGGGTTGTCTTCCGCGCCGATGCACAGGTTGCCCACCCCGCGCATCAGCTCGAGGGGACGCACCCGCGCGGTCAGCCCGGCCGCTTCGAGCAGCTGCGCGCACACCGGGACGAGCCGCTCCAGGAAGTACGCGTGCAGCGTGTCGAAGCCGTCGCCCTGCAGGACACCGGCCAGCCCGTGCTTGGTCACCAGGAAGTCGACGAACAGGTCGATCCACTGGGCCAGCGCCGCGTGCGGGGAGTCCGAAGCCGCCAGCAACGCGGGCCCCGCCTCGGCGCAGGCCTCCACCTGGTGCCGGTAGACGGCGATGATCAGGTCCGCCCGCGTCGGGAAGTGGCGGTAGATCGTGCCCATCCCGACGCCGGCCTTCGCCGCGATGTCGCGCACCGGCGCGTCCACGCCCGACGCGACGAAGACCGCGGCCGCCGCGTCGAGGAGCGCCTTCTCGTTGCGCTGCGCGTCGGCTCGCTTGGGCTTGCCCATCACACCTCCCGGGGTTGCTAAACGGAACATTGCTCCGTATCGTTAGCGGAGCAATGTTCCGCTTGCCATCTTGTCACGGAGGCCACCGAAATGCAGTACCGCACCCTGGGCCGCACCGGCGTCCAGGTCAGCTCCCTCGCGCTCGGCGCGATGAACTTCGGCGCGATCGGGCGCACCACCCAGGACGAGGCCACCGCCATCGTCGACGCCGCACTCGAAGGCGGGGTCAACCTCGTCGACACCGCCGACATGTACGGCCGGGGCGAGTCCGAGGAGATGGTCGGCAAGGCCATCGCCGGCCGCCGCGACGACCTCGTCCTGGCCACAAAGGCGACCATGCCGATGGGCGACGAGCGCAACCACCGGGGCAGCTCGCGCCGCTGGCTGGTCCGGGCGCTCGACGACAGCCTGCGGCGCTTGGACGTCGACCACGTCGACCTCTACCAGGTCCACCGCTGGGACCCCGCCACGAGCGACGAGGAAACGCTTTCCGCGCTGACCGACCTGCAGCGCGCGGGCAAGATCCGCTACTTCGGCTCGTCGACGTTCCCGGCCTACCGGATCGTGCAGGCCCAGTGGGCCGCGCGGGAAAACCACCTGGGCCGGTACGTCACCGAGCAGCCCAGCTACTCGATCCTGCAACGCGGCGTCGAGACCCACGTCCTGCCCGTGACGCAGGAGTACGGCCTCGGCGTGCTGGCCTGGAGTCCGCTGGCCTCCGGCTGGCTGTCGGGCGCGGTCCGCGCCGGCCGGGAGATCACGACCAACCGTTCGCAGGTCCTGCCGCAGCGCTTCGACCTCACCGACCCCGCCAACCGCGCCCGCCTCGACGCCGTCGAGAAGCTCGCCAAGCTCGCCGACCAGGCGGCCCTTTCGCTGATCCAGCTGGCGCTCGGCTTCGTGACCGCGCACCCGGCCGTGACCAGCGCGCTCATCGGCCCCCGCACGCTCGGCCACCTCGAGTCGCAGCTGGCGGCCGCCGACACGGTGCTGCCCGCCGACGTGCTCGACGAGATCGACGCCGTCGTCGCTCCTGGCGTCGACCTGGCCGCGCACGAGAAGCTCGACACCCCGCCCGCCCTGCTCGACCCGTCCCTCCGGAGGCGTTGATGACCCCCAGTTTCGGCATCCTGACCGCGCCGATGAACGTCGGCTACGACGAGATCCTGCGGGTCTGGCGCGAAGCCGACACCGTCCCGGAGATCGAGCACGCGTGGCTGTTCGACCACCTCATGCCGATCGGCGGCGACCCGGACGGCCCGATCTTCGAAGGCTGGACGCTGCTCGCGGCGCTGGCCGCGCAGACGCGGCGGATGCGCCTCGGCCTGCTCGTCACCAGCAACCGCTTCCGGCCGCCCGCGATGCTGGCGAAGATCGCGACGACCGTCGACATCGTGTCGGGCGGGCGCCTCGACTTCGGCATCGGCGCCGGCTCGCGCCCGAGCCACCCGCTGGCCCGCCGGGAGTACGACGGTCACGGCCTGCCCTACCACTCCCAGGACGACGCCGTCGCCGCGCTCGCCGAGGCCTGCACGGTGATCCGTCGCTTGTGGACGGAAGATGAGCCGTTCGACTTCGAAGGCGAGCACGTCGAGCTGAAAGGGGCGTTCGGCAACCCCAAGCCGGTGCAGCGCCCGCACCCGCCGATCATGATCGGCGGCCGGGCGAGCGCGACGCTGCGCGTGGTCGCCGAGCACGCCGACCTGTGGAACATCCCCGGCGGCGGCGACATCGAGGACCTCGCCGCCCGCAGCAGGCTGCTCGACCGGTACTGCGCCGAAATCGGCCGCGACCCCCAGGAGATCACCCGCTCGATCTTCCTGCCGGTCGACTACGACAAGCCCGCGCTCACGAAGGAAAAGATCGCCGAGGCCGCCGGCGCCGGGTTCGGGCACATCGTCCTCGGCCTGGCGAACCCGTACCCTGACGGCGTCGTGCGGTGGGTCGCCGACGAGCTGATCCGCAGCTGGTCGTGAGTGAGAAACAGGGTTAGAACACTGTTTCTCACTCACGACCCTACTTGTCGGCTCCTTCGTAGGTGCCCTGGGTGAACCGGCGCGAGAACACGAAGTACACCACCGCCACCGGCACCGTCATCAGCAGCGCCGCGGCGAGCTTCAGCGGGAACTGGTTGCCCTGGCCGAGCTGGCCGGACACCAGCGTCGCCACCCCGGAGGTCAGCGTGTTCAGCGCCGGGTCCTGCCGCGACACGATGAAGTGCGGCAGCTCGTTCCAGGATCCCTGGAACGACAGGATGGTCACGGTGATCAGCGCGGGTTTCGACATCGGCAGCACCACCGACCAGAACGTGCGCAGCGGGCCGGCGCCGTCGATGCGCGCGGCCTCCTCCACGCTCACCGGCACGGTCTCGAAGAACTGCTTCATGATGAACACGCCGGCGCCGTCGACGAGCAGCGGGACGATCATCCCCGCGTAGCTGTCGTACATGCCGAGCTGGTTCAGCACCAGGAACTTCGGGATCAGCAGCACCACGCTCGGAACGGCGATGACCGCCAGGACGGCGCCGAAGACCGCGCGACGGCCGCGGAAGCGCAGCCGGGCCAGTGCGTACCCCGCGAGCGAGTCGAACACGACCCGCCCGACGGTGATCGCCACCGAGACGAACACCGAGTTCGCCGCCCAGCGCGGGAAGTCCTGCTCGGCGAGCGTCCGGAACACCGAGAACGACCAGTCCCGCGGCCAGGGCAGGAGCGGGTTCGCGGTGGCGTCGGCGTCGGTCTTGAACGCCGTCGCGAGCTGGATGAGGAAGGGGTAGATGTACAGCGCCGCGACCAGCACGAGCACCGCGTAGCCCAGCCAACGGCGCTTCATCGGCGCTCCCGCAGGGCCCAGCGCTGCACCAGCGTGAAGGCCACGATCACCACGAACAGGAGGAACGCGATCGCCGCGCCCTGGCCCCACTGGTGGCCGATGAACGACGACGAGTACGACAGGTACGCCGGGGTGAGCGTGGTGTTGGCGGGGTTGCCGCGGCTGAGCACGTACACCTGGTCGAAGACCTGCCAGGTGCCGATCAGGCCGAGGGTGAGCACCAGGAACAGCGTCGGGCGCAGCTGCGGCAGCGTGACGCGCCAGAAGCGCTGCCACGCCGTGGCGCCGTCGATGAGAGCGGCCTCGTCGACGGACGGCGGCAGGTTCTGCAGCGCCGCGTAGAACATCAGCATGAACCCCCCGGTGGAGGTCCAGACGACGAGCACGATGATCGAGCACATCGCCACGCTCGGGCCGGAGAGCCAGTCCCACCAGGACAGCCCGAGGAAACCGTGGCCCACCAGGGCGGACGGCGGGTTCGCCGGGTCGCCGAGCGCGAGGTGGAAGATGCCGCGCGGGTCGGCGAACCAGCTCGGGCCGTCCACTCCGAACAGTTTCAGCGCGGCGTTCACCGTGCCGGTGCTGGAGAAGAGGAACAGGAACACCACGGAGATCGCGACCGAGCTGGTCACCGTCGGGAAGTAGAACGCGGTCCGGAAGAACTGGCGGCCCTTCAGCTTCTTCTGGTGCAGGACCAGCGCGAGGAACAACGCGAACGCCGTCTGCAGCGGCACCACGAAGAGCACGAAGTAGCCGTTGTTCCGGACGCTGGTGGCGAAGTTCTGCCGGGTCAGCCCGGGTTCGGTGAGCAGGGCGGCGTAGTTGTCCCCGCCGACGGAGTTCACCCGCGAGGAGAACGGGCTGCCGTTGCCGGTCCAGTCGCTGACGCTCACCCAGAGCGCCATCAGGATCGGCAGCACCATGAACAGGCCGAGCACGATCAGCGTCGGGGCGAGGAACAGCCAGCCGGCCCGGCCGTCGCGCCGGAGGGGGCGGCGGCCCCGGGTGCCGCGCAGGGGTGCGGTACCCGGGGCCACCGGCTCGGTGAGCAGCGTGCCCATGGCGTCACTGCCCCAGCGCGGCCGCGGTGTTCTGCTGCAGCTGCTGCAGGATCCGCTTCGGGTCGGCGCCCGGCAGCTGCTGCAGCTGGGCGTCGAAGTCGGTCAGCACCGGGTCCATCTTGCCCAGGGTCACCGGGCCGTGCGCGTGGTCGGCGCCGGCGACGAACGCCGACTGGGCCGGGAACTTCTGCTCGTACTGCGCTCGCACGGACTGCCGCGACGGGATCACGCCGAACGCCTCGGCGAACGCGAGCTGCTGCTGCGGCTGCATGAACGAGTCGACGAGCTGCTTGGCCTGCTCCTGGAACTTGCTCTTGGCCGCGATGCCCCAGCACTGCGTGAACGACAGCGTCCCGGGCCCGGCCGGACCGGCGGGCAGCGCGACGACGCGGTACTTGACGTTCGGGTAGTCCTTCTTCATACCGCCGACCAGCCAGTTGCCGTCGATGCTCAGCGACGCCTTGTGCTGGCCGAACGCCTCGCTGGAGTCGCCGGCCCCGATCTGCTTCGGGTACTTCGCGGTGCCGGAAGCGAGGAGGTCGCGGACGTAGGTCAGGGCCTGGAGGTTCTGCGGGGTGTCCGCGGTGGCCTTCTTCTGGTCGGCGTCGACCGCCCAGCCGCCGGCCTGCACCAGGAACGCGCCGATCCGGTCGCGGGTGTCGTTGAAGACCAGCCCCGTACGGCCGCCGGTGGTCAGCTTCTGCGCGACGGTCTTCAGCTGGTCCCACGTCTTCGGGACGTCGTTGTCGGTGAGCCCGGCCGCCGTCCAGTCGTCGGTGTTGATCGCCAGCGCCAGCGTCGAGAAGTCCTTGGGGGCGCAGTACAGCTTGCCGTCCCGGGTGAAGGTCTTCCTCAGCGTCGGATAGATGTCGTCCTTGTAGGACAGCGCGTCCCCGTACGGGAGCATCTCGGCGGCGTAGCCCTCGAACTTGGTGGCGTCCACGGCGAAGACGTCCGGCGGGCTGCCCGCGGCGAAGCCCTGGCTCAGCTGCTGCGGGAGGTCGTTGGCGCTCACGACCTCGGCCTTAGAGCCACCGCCGGCGGAGCTCCAGGCCGCGGCGGCGTCCTGCATCGCCTTGAGCTCGGCGCCGCCGCTCGCGGCGATCATCACCTTGAGCGTGGCGGGCCCGGCCTGCTGGGTCGCGGGCCGGGCCGAGTCGTCGAAGCCACTGCCGCAGGCGGAAAGCGGGAGCAGCAGGCCGGCCGCCGCGAAGGCGGCCACAGTTCGGCGGGGAAGCATCGATCCTCCTTGATCGCGCGGGGACTGCGGGTTCAGGTCGTGCGCAGCACGAGGTGCGGGGTGAAGAGGGTGGTCGCGGGTTCGGCGGGGGCTTCGCCGCGCAGGATCCCGCGCAGCTGCCGGACGCACTCGGCGGCGACATCGGCGATCGGCTGCGCGACGCTGCTCAGGCCGAGCACGGAGGCGGTGGGGGTGTCGTCGAAGCCGATGACGGCGGCGTCGGCGCCGGGGCGGATGCCGCGATCGCGCAGTTCGGCGGTGACGCCGAGGGCGAGCGAGTCGCTGGCGCAGACGAACGCGGTGGGCGCGCCGGTGCCGGGCAGGAACGGGTCCCCGGCCGGCCCGCCGGCGTCCAGCAGCCGGGCCGCGGCCGAGCGGCCGCCCTCCACCCCGTCGAACACCGCGACCTGCGGACCTGCGCCGAGACCGGCCGCGGCCAGCCCCGCCGCCCAGCCCGCGCGGCGGTCGTCGCCGCTGCCCGAGCCCTCCGGCCAGCCCACGAACGCGATCCGGCGGTGCCCCTGGCGCACGAGGTGATCCGTGGCCAGCCGGGTTCCCGCCGCGCCGTCGACGTCGACCCACGGGTGCGTGTCCTCTACACCCCAGGGCCGGCCGAACGACACGAACGGCAGCTCGCGCTCGAGCAGCCAGCGGGTGCGCAGGTCGTCGTGGTGGGTGCTGGTCAGCACGAAGCCGTCGATCCCGACGGAGGCGATGAGGTCGGCGTAGGCGCGGGTCTCGGCTTCGTCGTCGGCCGCGGTGAAGAGCATGATCCGGTGGTCGTAGCGCTCGGCCGTCGCGGTGAGCGAGTGCAGGAACTGGTCGAGCACGACGCCGCTGACGCCGTTGCCCGACGGCGGGATGCACAGCCCGATGATCTGCGACCGCGTGGTGCGCATCTGCCGGGCCGCGGTGTTCGGGCGGTAGCCCAGCTTCTCGATGGCGGCCTGGACGCGCTCCCGCGTCTCCGGGCTGACCACCTCGGGCGAGTTGATCACGTTGGACACGGTCTGGCGCGACACCGCGGCCGCTTCGGCCACCGAGTTCAGCGTGGGCCGTCCCATTTCGCCTCCGTTTTGAACGTTCAACTGGCGGCAACTCTGAACCCGTGGCGCTGAGCTGTCAAGACCACGAATGCAGTTGACATTCTGTGTTTTGATCGATCCAATCATAGTCATGGCCGACCTCCAGCCCCTGCTCCACGACCTCGCGATCGCCCTGCACGCCCCGACCGTCGTCCTGTCCGGCCGCGACGGGCAGATCCGCGGCGGCGGGACGCAGGGCCTCCTTCACGGAGATCTCCGGCTGCTCAGCGAAGCCGTGGTGACGGTCGACGGCCACGAGCCGGAGCCCATCGGGAGCGACGAGCCGGGCGCCGACCGCGCGCGGTTCACCGGGCTGCTGCGCCCGCTCGGCGGCCCAGGCCCCGACCCGACGGTGTGGCTGCGCCGCGAGCGCCACGTCACGGGGTCGGGGATGACCGAAGAGCTTTCGCTCGTCTCGACCGACGGGGTGACCCGCCGCTGCGTCGTGGAAGTGGTGCTGGCGGCCGACTTCGCGCCGATCGACGAGATCAAGTCGGGCGGCCGCCGCGCCCCGGTGGCGCCCGGCGGCACCCGGTGGGCCGCGGACTCGGCCGTTTCCGAGGTGACGGCCGAGGGTGCCGAAGTCGTCGCCGACGGCCCCCGCCTCCGGCTGCGCTGGCCGGTCACGCTGGCCGGCACCACGACTTTGCGCTGGTCACTGGCGGTGTCCGACGAGCGGGCCCTGTTCGTGCCGGCCGGCACCCGGCTGTCGCGGCCGGAGGTGCACGCCGACGACCGCCGGTTCACCGCGTTGCTCGGCCGCGCCCTCGACGACCTCGACGGCCTCCTGCTCGCCGAGCCCGAGCACCCCGGCGACGCGTTCGCCGGTGCCGGCGCGCCCTGGTTCCTCACGCTGTTCGGGCGCGACAGCCTTTGGGCCGCGCGGCTGGCGTTGCCGCTGTCGGTGGACCTGGCGGGCGGCACGCTCCGGACGCTCGCCCGGGCGCAGGGCACCCGGCACGACCCGGAGACGGGCGAGGCGCCGGGCAAGATCCTGCACGAGCGGCGCCGCGACGGCTTCGAGACGGCCCTCGGCGCGTCGCTGCCCGCCGAGTACTACGGGACCGTCGACGCGACCGCGTTGTGGGTCTGCCTGCTGCACGACGCCTGGCGCTGGGGCCTGCCCGAAGACGAGGTCCGCGACCTGCTGCCGACGCTGCGGTTCGCGTTGTCCTGGATCACCGGCGCCGCGGACTCCGACGGCGACGGGTTCGCCGAGTACCGCGACGAGAGCGGGCACGGCCTGGCCAACCAGGGGTGGAAGGACTCCGGGGACGCCGTCCGCTTCCGCGACGGCGAGCAGGCGAAACCGCCGATCGCCCTGGGGAAGTCCAGGCGTACCAGCACGAAGCCGTCGTGCGCGCAGCTTCCTTGCTGACAGCTCTCGGCGAGCCCGCCGACGGTCTTGCCGAGTGGGCTTCGGCGTTGCGGACCCGCTTCCGCGACCGGTTCTGGGTGTCCACTTCGGACGGCCACTACCCGGCCCTGGCCCTGGACGGCGACAAGCGGCCGGTGGACGCCCTGACGAGCAACATCGGCCACCTCCTCGGCACCGGCCTGCTGTCCGGTCCGGAGAGCTCGGAGATCGGGGCCCTGCTGCTGGGCCCGTCGCTGGCGTCCGGGTTCGGCCTGCGCACGATGAGTTCGTCCTCGGGCGGCTATTCGCCGCTGAGCTACCACTGCGGCTCGGTCTGGCCGCACGACACGGCGATCGTCGTCCGGGGCCTGCAGCGGTCGGGGCAGGGTTCGCGCGCGGCTTCCTTGGCGACACAACTGCTTTCGGCCGCTCCGGCGTTCGATTACCGGTTGCCCGAGCTGTTCTCCGGCCACGACCTCGCGGAGACGTCGTCGCCGCTCCCCTACCCGGCGTCGTGCCGCCCGCAGGCGTGGTCGGCGGCGGCCGCGGTGAGCCTGCTCGTGGCGTTCCTCGGCCTGGACGTCGACGTCCCCGCCGGGACGGTCACCCTGGACCCGCCCCGGCCGAGCCCGGTCGGGGCGCTGCGGGTCCGAGGCCTGCCGCTGGCCGGGTCCACTGTGGACATCACGATCGACGCTGCCGGCGAAGTGACGGAAGTGCGGCTGCCGCCGGGGTTCTCACTCCTTCCGGAACAGCGCCACGAGTAGGAACGGCACACCGAACCGGCCGGTGTCCGCCTTCATCGGGCGCAGCTCGACCTCGGTGTAGCCGTCGAACAGCCGGCGCAGCTCGTCCGGCGTGTACGCGAGGCCGCCGTGGAGGCTGCCGTCGCGGTAGAGCTGCGCGTCCGGGAGCTCGGTGCCGGAGCCGGGATCGCCGGTGCCCGCGGCGAAGCAGGCGAGGCCGAAGTGGCCGCCCGGTTTCAGGTGGCGGTCCAGCAGGGCCAGGTAGCTGATCCGCCGGTGCGGCGCGAGGTGGTGCAGGCAGCCCGAGTCGTAGACCAGGTCGTACGTCTCGTGGGGCAGGTCCACGGCGAAGATGTCGGCCTGGTGGAAGCGCACGCCGGTACCGCGTTCGGCCGCCCAGGCGAGCGCGGCCGGCGAGCGGTCGACCGCGTCCACGTCGTAGCCCGCCGCCTTGAGCCGGAAGGCGTTGCGGCCGGGCCCGCAGCCCAGCTCCAGGGCGCGGCCGCCGGTCAGCGGCCCCTCGCGGAGCCAGGCGTCGAGGTTCTCGTCGGGCTGGTCGGCGAAGAACGGGACGGGGTGGTCACGATCCTCGTAGAAGCCGTCCCACTCGATGTCCCGGAAGAAGCCGTCCAACATCCGCAGCAAGTCGTCGACCGACCGGATGTCCCGGTTCACGCTTCGACGCGCTCTCGCACGGCCTCGAGTTCCCGGTCGACGACCGCCATCTGCGCGTCGACGGCCGCCGGTTCGGTTCCCTCGGGGAAGAAGAGGCTGAAGATCAGCTCGGCGCCGGTCAGGTTGGGCACCACGCGCGCGAAGAGGCCGAGGTTCGGGGCGTCCGGACTGACGAAGTCGACGACGCCCTGCTCCTTCGCGGCCTTGACCGCGACGTGCCGCGGGCCGCGTTCGTCGGGGATGCGCCAGACGTCGCCGTGGTCGTGCTCGACGGCCGGGGCGAAGCCCGGCGCCCACTCGGGGAGGTGGCGGGCGTCGGCGAGGTAGGCGAAGACCCGCTCGGGCGGGGTGGCCAGGGAGATGGTGCGCGTCTCGGCGCGTCCCGGTTCGAATGATGTCATGAGGTAAACGATACGCAGCTGCGTATGATATGTCCACGCGTAAGATCTGGCCGGTGACCAAGGATCTCGGGGCGTTGTGCGCCGGAGCGGCCCGCGCACTGGCCGAGGCCGAACGCCCGGTGCTGGAGGAGCACGGCCTCTCGATGTGGCAGTACGTGGTGCTGTCGGCGCTCTCCCCGGGGGCGGCCCCCAGTCAGCTGGCGCTGGCCCAGCAGATCCACTACGACAAGACGCGGTTGATCGCGCTGCTGGACGGGCTGGTCGAGGAGGGGCTGGTGAGCCGTTCGCCGGATCCGTCGGACCGCCGGGCCCGGGTGGTCCGGCTGACGGAACCCGGGATCCGGCGGCACGCGGCGGTGCGGGACGCGATCCGGGTGGTGGAGGAGCGGCTGCTGGCGGGGTTGAGCCCGGAGGAGCGGCGGGGGCTGCGGACGGGGCTGGCCCACCTGGCCCAGCCGGACTGACCCGGTGTCGCGCGCCTGAGGTTCGTCGACGGGTGAAGTGGGTGGTCTGCCGTGGCTCGTCGTGAGTGGGAAACGGGTTCCAACCCTGTTTCCCACTCACGACCCGGGGCGCGAGACCGGCGGGTGGCGGACCGAGCCCGCCACCCGCGTCGCCGTCAGCCCACCGAGCAGACGGTTCCGTTCAGCCGGAACGCCGTCGGCAGGATGTTCGGCCCGCCGTAGTCCGCGACGAACCCGACATCCGCTCCGCCCGCCAGCGACCCCGACGACGTCACCTTCACCGCGGCACCCTCCTGCGTCCACGTCCCGTTCCAGCCGCTGGTGATCCGCTGCCGCGCGGTCGGCCACGTGAACGTCAACGTCCAGTCGGTCGTCGGATCGGTGGAGACCACGTGGATCCCGCCCACGAACCCGCTCGCCCAGTCGTTCACGTCCGTCAGCCGGACCGTGCAACTGCTCGCGGCAGGCGCTCCGGTCGTGAGAGTCAACGGCGGTGAAGCCCACGACACGTTCCCCGCCGCGTCTCGCGCCAGCACGTTCACCGTGTAGCGCGTGCCCGGGAGCAGGTTCCCGGCCGTCAACGATGTTCCCGTCGTCTCGCCCCACTGCTCGCTGACCACGCCCGCCTGCCGGTACACCTCGTACTTCACGCCGGGCGCCGACGCGGGCCAGCTGATCGTGGCCGTCGTGTCGGTCGTCGTCGCGGTCGGCTGGCCGGGCGCCGCCAAGGCGGCCGGGGCCGAGTGCAGCACCACCGTCGTCAGCGAGTACGGCGGGAGCGTCCGGTCCCACGAAGACGCGTGGCTGATCGACGTCGCGCCGTTCGTGAACGTGAAGACGTCGGAGACGGAAGAAGACGGGTAACCCGCGTAGTCCAGGGTCACCGCGCGGGCCTGCGAAGGATCCTTGTTGACCATCAGGACCGCGAGGTCCCCGCCCGGACGGCGCACCGCGTGCACGTCGAGCAGCGGGTCGTCCGCGCCGGCCCGCACGAACTGGTCGCCCGGCCGCGCGAACGTGCTCAGCATCTTCAGCCCGTAGTAGGGCGCGAACGGCGTGTTGAGCGCGGGCTCGCACCCGCCGTCGAGGCAGGTCGCGCTGGACAGCAGGCCGAAGTCGCCGTAGTCCGGATAACCGGCCACTGTGGACAGTGCGGTCGCGCCGTTGTGCGTGTCCCACCAGTCGACCGTGAACACGCCGTTCTCCAGCAGGGACGCGTACGCCTCGGCCGCGAACAGCGCGCCCGGCTGGGTGTTCATGCCGACCGGCGTGTTCGTTTCGGTCAGGGCGATGCCGAGCGGCCGGCCCGCGTACTGCGTGATCTGCTCGCGCGCCAGGTAGATCATGTCGTCCACCTGCTCGGTCTTCGTGAGCGCCTCCGCGGCCGTCGACCCGCTCGGGTACCAGTGCAGCACGGCGAAGTCGACGTGCGGGCCCGCGATCGACAGCACCGTCCGGTTCCACGTGCCGGTGTCCCCCGCCGCGACGATGCCGTCCGGCCAGTTCCCCGGCGTCGTGAGCACCACGCCGATCTTCACCGACGGGTCGACGGCCTTCATCGCGTCGGCGTAGGCCACGACCCCCGCGGCGTACGCGGCCGGGCTCTTGTCCGCGTGGTTGTCGGCCTCCCAGTTCGCGCCGTAGTGGCCGTTGCCGTAGAGCTCGTTGCCGATCTCCCAGTACCGGACGCCGTAGCCCTTCGTGACGTTGGCGTACCGCACCCAGTCGGCGGCTTCCTGCGGCGTCCCGGTGCCGTAGTTGGCGATGACGATCGGCTGGGCACCGGCCCGCCGGACGCCGCCCATGAACGTGTCGAAGTCCGTGCCGGGTGCCACGTAGCCGCCCGGCGCGGTGTTGTCCTTCCAGTGGTAGATGTCGCCGTAGGAGCCACCGGGGTAGCGCATCGTGCGGACCCCGGCGCCGCCGAGCAGGTCGGCCACGGCATCGGTGCCGAGCTGGCTGTCCCACACCGCGTGGTTGACGCCGAGGGCGGTGTCCGGCACGGTGGCCAGCCCCGCTCGCGCGTTGACCGTCACGGTCGCTTCGGGCGGGGTCGCCGCCGCGGCCGCCGGCACGGCCGCCGCGAGCACGGCGGCCACCGGCCACGCGGCCCAGCGCAGACGTCGAGCTGTCATGGATGTCCATCCTCACTCGTCGAGACGTACGGATGGCTGAGAGCGCTCTCAGAGCAGCGAACCAGTGTGCGGCCCGGAAGTCAACGAAAGTCCCGGGACGGCCCCGGCCGCATCGAAAGATCGAGGGTTTCGAGGCGGTCGGCGACGAGCGTGACGACACCTTCGGCGGCCTGCGCCTGCCCGCGGACGAGCAGCGCGGCGCTGGTGCGGGCGACCAGGCGCTGCCGCTGCCACAGGCCGGGCGAGACGAGGACGTTGGCCATGCCCGTCTCGTCCTCGAGGTTGAGGAAGGTGATCCCGCCGGCGGTCGCCGGGCGCTGCCGGTGGGTGACCGCGCCGCCGACCCACACCCGTGTCCCGTCCGGCACCCGCGTGAGCTCGGCCGTCGTGATCGCGCCGCGCGCGGTGAGCAGCCCGCGCAGGTATTCGACGGGGTGGCTGTCCGGGGAGACGCCGGTGGCCCACAGGTCCGCGGCGGTGACCTCCAGCCGCGTCATGCCCGGCAGCGCGGGCGCGTCGAGGCCCGGGGCCAGGCCGGGCAGGTGCCCGGGCCGGGTGGCCGCCGCGGCGCCCGCGGCCCAGAGGTCCTGGCGCCGGTCGCCGCCGAACGCGCCCGCGGTGGCCAGAGCTTCGACGGCGTTCTTCTTCAGCCCGACGCGGCGGGTGAGGTCGCCGACCCCGGCGTACGGGCCGTTCGCGTCGCGCTCGGCGACGATCCGGTCCGCGGTGTCCTCGCCGAGGTGCCGGACCCCGGCGAGGCCCAGGCGAAGCGCGACGCCGCCGGTACTGTCGGGGTCGGGTTCGAGGGTGGCGTGTGCGAGGCTGGCGTCGATGTCCGGCTCCCGGACGCGGACGCCGTGGCGGCGCGCGTCGGCCACCAGGGACTGCGGGCTGTAGAAGCCCATCGGCTGGGCGCGCAGGAGCCCGGCGCAGAAGGCGGCCGGGTAGTAGCGCTTGAACCACGCTGACGCGTACACCAGCAACGCGAACGACATCGAGTGCGCTTCGGGGAAGCCGTAGCCGGAAAAGGCGTGGATCTGCTCGAAGATGCGCGTCGCCAGTTCGCGGTCGAGACCGTTGGCTTCGCAGCCGGCGAAGAACCGCGCCATCAGCGCCTTCATCTTCGCGCTGGACCGCTTGGCGCCCATGGCGCGGCGCAGCTGGTCGGCTTCGGCGGGGGTGAAGCTCGCGACGTCGACGGCCATCTGCATCACCTGTTCCTGGAACAGCGGCACCCCGAGCGTCCGGTCCAGGCTGGACGCCAGCAGCGGGTGGGCGTGCTGCCACTCCTCTTCCCCGCGGCGGCGCCGGATGTACGGGTGCACCGAGCCGCCCTGGATCGGGCCGGGCCGGATCAGCGCGACCTCGACGACGAGGTCGTAGAACTTCCTCGGCCGCAACCGCGGCAACGTCGCCAGCTGCGCGCGTGACTCCACTTGGAACACTCCGACCGCGTCGGCCTCGCAGAGCATGTCGTAGACGTTCGGGTCGGCCAGGTCGAGCTTGCCCATGTCCACAGTAGACTCGTGGTGCTCGGCGACGAGGTCGATCGTGTAGTGCAGCGCGGACAGCATGCCGAGGCCGAGCAGGTCGAACTTGACCAGGCCGACGGTCGCGCAGTCGTCCTTGTCCCACTGCAGGACGCTGCGGTCGGCCATGGTCGCCCATTCGACCGGGACCACCTCGGAGACCGGCTGTTTCGAGATCACCATGCCGCCGGAGTGGATGCCGAGGTGGCGCGGGAAGTCCTCGATCCGGGCGGCCAGGTCGAGGACGTCGGCGGGGATCTCGCCGGCCGTCTGCTGCTTCGTGCCACCCCAGCGGTCGACGAGCTTGCTGTAGGCGTCCTGCTGCCCGGGACTGTGTCCCAGGGCTTTCGCGGCGTCGCGGATCGCCGACGGCGCCCGGTAGGTGATGACGTTGGCGACCTGCGCGGCGTGGAAGCGGCCGTGCTTCTCGTAGACGTACTGGATGGCCTCCTCGCGGCGGCCGGACTCGATGTCGATGTCGATGTCCGGCGGCCCGTCCCGCTCCGGCGCCAGGAAGCGTTCGAACAGCAGGTTCCACTTCACCGGGTCGGCGTGGCAGATTTCCAGGGCGTAGCAGACCGCGGAGTTCGCCGCCGAGCCGCGGCCCTGGCAGAGGATGTCCGCCTCCTTGCAGAACCGGACGATGTCCCACACCACCAGGAAGTAGCCGGGGAAGCCGAGTTTTTCGATGATGGCGAGCTCGTGGTCGAGCTGGGCGTAGGCCTTCGGGTTCTCCTCCCGCGACCCGTAGCGCTTCCCCGCGCCGCGCCAGGTCAGCTCGGTCAGGAACGACATCTCGTCGTGGCCGGGCGGCACCGGGAACGGCGGGAGGTCGGGGGCGACGAGCTTCAGGTCGAACGCGACCTCGACGCCGAGGACGGCGGCGCGCCCGACCGCGCCGGGATAGCGTCGCTCGAAGCGGCGTCGCTGTTCCATCCCGGAGCGCAGGAACGCCTGCCCCGACGGCGGCCGCCAGCCTTCGAGCTCCTCGGCCGACCGCCGCGCCCGGACGGCGGCGACCAGGTCGGCCACGGCGGCGTCCTCCGGGCGGGCGTAGTGCGCGTTGTTCGAGACGACGGTCGGCAGCCGCAGCTCCTTCGCCATCGCGGCGAGGTGGTCGTTGGCCGCGTCGTCGAGGGGCAGCCGGTGGTCGATCAGCTCGACGGCGACGTGCCGCGGCCCGAACCAGTCGGCGAGCCGGCCCAGCTCGGCCCGCGCGGCGGCGGGCCCGTGCGCGGCGAGCGCCCTCCGGACCGGCCCCTTGCGGCACCCGGTGAGCACGACGACGTGCCCGGCCAGCTCGTCGACCAGCTCCTCGAGGTCGTAGACGGGCCGGCCCTTCTCCCCGCCCGCGATCTGCGCGTGGGAGATGACCTTGCAGAGCCGGTGGTAGCCCTCCTGCTGCCGGGCGAGCACCAGCAGGTGCGACCCGGCCGGGTCCGGTTCGCCGGCCTGCGGCCCGGGCAGGTCGAGCGACAGCTCGGCGCCGAACCCGACCCGGACGCCGAGCTCGCGGGCGGCGTCGTTGAACCGGACGGCGCCGTACATGCCGTCGTGGTCGGTGAGGACGAGGGCGTCGAGCTCGAGCCGCGCGGCCTCCTCGACGAGCGTCTCGGGATGGCTCGCGCCGTCGAGGAAGCTGAAGTTGGAGTGGACGTGCAGCTCGGCGTAGGGGGCGCGGATCCGGTCGCCGGCGTCGTCCCGGGTCTTCCGGTCCCGCAGGTCCGCGGGCGCCCCGGCGTACCCTTCGCGTTTGCGCGACCACGCCGGGGCGTCGTTGCCGTCGCCGGGAGCCGGCGGTCGCCCGGAGGCGATCCGCTCCACTTCGGACCACGGCACACTCGGATTGTTGAACGCCACAACTCCGCTCCCCACAAGGAGTTCGCTGTGGGGAAGCCAGCGACTACGGTTCGAACACGCGGACGACTACGGTGCCTCGATCCTGAGCCGGGAGGCGGCCGGTGTCAACTCGGGAGTCGCATCGGTCACAAAGGACTAGTCGTAAATGCCCTCCACCGTCCACTGTGGATTGTCGCCGACCGTGGCTTCGAGCAGCAGCGCCAGGTCGTCGTCCTCGCCTTCCAGCACCACCTGGACGCGGGCCGTCGACGGGTGCACCACCCACGGCCCCGCCGAGCCGAGGACCCGGCGTGGCGGGCGGCCGTCGATCGCGACCGTGGCCGGGGGGTAGCTGAGCTCGCCGCGCTCGGTGCAGCGGACCGCGTCGCCGACCGCGTCGAGCACCAGCGCCGCCGGGGGCCGGGGCGGTACGCGGGCCGGCGACGGGGCGGGCAGGCGGCCCGGCCACGGCCGGTCCTCGGTCACCGGGCGCCGCGGCTCGCCCCACGGGACCAGGCGGACGCGCTCGGCCGGGCCGCGGCCGCCGTCGAGCAGCGGCGTGACGACGGCGTCGGGCCCGAGCAGGCCCTGGATGCGCACGAGGGCGCGGCCGGCGCGCTCGGCGGCGTCGGCGTCGCGGCCCATCGACCCGAGCTGCAGCTGCAGCGCCTGCCCGCCGACGACTTCTTCGGGGTCCAGGCGCAGCCGGACGATCCCGGCGGTGGGCCGGTCCCGGGCGGTGAGCCAGCCTTCGCACTGCCAGCGCACGCGGTCCGCCGTCGCGCGGGCGGTGAGGGGTTCGGCGCAGCGCCAGACGCGTACGCGCTCTTCGCCCGCTTCGGTGACGGCGACGATGGCCAGGCGGGTGCAGGCGAGGCCGTGGTTCGCGAGGCCCGCGAAGAAGCGTTCGCCCAGGGTCTTCGCGACGAACGCGGCTTCGTCGATTCGCCGGAGGGGGTCGTCGAAGGTTTCGGTGACGGTCAGGTCCGGCGGGAGGGCGCGCCGCAACGGCGGGCGTTCGGCGAGGCCGCGGGCGAGGCGGTGGGCGGTGACGGCGTCCTTGGCGAAGCGACCGGCGACGTCGTGTTCGGCCAGGGCGGCGAACGCGCCGAGGGTGCGCAGGCCGAGGCGGCGGAGCGTGTCGACGAGCTCGCCGCGGTCGTCGCCGGGCTGGTTCAGCTCGGCGATCGAGAGGGGCGCGAGGAAGGCTTTCGTGTCGCCGGGCGGGACGACGGCCGAGCGGCGGGCGGCGAGGATGGCGGCGAAGAGGCCGTCGGCGATCCCGATCTGGCACTCGACGCCGGCTTGGGCTTCGACCTCGTTGATGAGGAGTTCGGCGAGGGCTTCTTCGCCGCCGAAGTACCCGGCGGCACCGGTGACGGGCACGGCGACGATGCCGGGCCGCACGACCTCGACCCCGACGGCCTGCGCTTCGACGGCGGCGGCGACGGGTTCGAAGAGCCGGGCGTCACGGTCCGGATCGTGCTGGTGCACCACGAGTTCCGGGCACCGGGACTGGGCATCGCGGCGACGCATCCCGCGCCCGACACCACTGCGGCGCGCTTCGGCGGAGCACGCGACGACGCGGTTGCCGGAGAAGACGGCGGCGGGAGCGAGGGGCGAGGTGCCCGCGGCGGCCCCGGCGGCGACGACCGGCCAGTCCGGGCACCACAGCACGAGCAGCCGTGGCGGACCGTTCATCCCGCGGCCGCGGGAGAGAAACCGGCTGTGGCGAACGGCTTCCGGCTCATCGCGTGGTCGCAGCAGAACAGCCGGCCGCCGTGGCCGACAACTGGCTCATCGCGCGGGCCTGGTCGATACGAGGCCCCCGGCCCGCCGGTCAGCGCGCCCCCCGGCGCCACGGCTCACCCGGCCACCTCGGCCAAGCGCCGCTCCGGTGACTCGACCGCCGCCACCGCGCCGCCTGGTCCCGGCAGCTGCAGCCGCACCGACGACGGCCTGGTCGCCGCCCCTCGGCCGCGGCTCGTCGCCACCACCTCGCGCGACCTCAAGTGCCCGTAGCCGTCCGGGGTCAGACCGTGCCAGCGGCGTCGGGAAACTCGCAGCTCCACGTCCGCGCCCGGCCACGGGCCCACCGTCAGCAGCACCGTTCCCCGGCTGCGCACCCGGCCCGCCAGCCGGCGGGCGAGCTGGGGCTGGATGCCGACCGGTCCGAGCACCACCAGGTCGAACCCGTCGACCAGCGCCGACAACACGCCCGTCAGCTCCGCACCGGGGTGCGGCACCAGCGCGATCCGCTCCAGGTCGACGCCGAACTCCGCCGCCGCGGCCAGGCCCAGCTCGGGCAGCGCCGTCACCGCCGCCCAGGAACCGTCGCGGGTCGCCGCCGCCAGCAGGGCCAGTACCAGGGACATCGCGCCGCCCACCGCCACCGTGCTGCCGCGACGCAACCCGCCGCCCGGCAGCAACTTCGCCAACGGCGGCAGCACCGTCAACAGCTCCGGCGCGGCCGGGCCCGGACTCAGCTGCGCCGCCGTGCGGACCCCCGGGATCGCCGTGAGCCCGGCCAGCGCCTCCGGCACCGCCACCACCGCTCACCTCCAGCACCACGTACTCGTACCGGGCGAACCCAGAAAGTCATCGAACACTTGTTCGCATAGTGCGAGACGGGCGGCCCGCTGTCAAGCCGGGGGTCACCCCGCCGGGGCAGGGTCGTTCCGGCACACTGGACGGCATGACCCGCGCGAACCCGGGCATCGACGCCGCGAGTGTCGACACGCTGACGGACGCGGTCCTCACCGCGTCCCGGCTCCTGGTGGCGGTGTCCGTCCGGTCGATCGCCGCGGCCGAGGACAACCTGACCCTGCCGCAGTTCCGGCTCCTCGTGGTGCTGCACACGCGCGGGCCGCTCAAGCACGCGACGCTCGCCGAGCACCTCGGGGTCACGCCGTCCACCGCCAGCCGCATGGTCGACAAGCTGGTCGCCGGCGGACTGGTCGACCGCCGGCACAGCCCGGTGTCCCGCCGCGAGATCGTGCTGGAGATCACCCGCGAGGGCGCCCGGATCGTCCGGCAGGTGACGACCCGGCGGCGCAAGGAGATCGCCAAGATCGTCGCCCGGATGCCGGAGGAGAGCCGGCGGGGGCTCGTCGACGCGCTCACCGCCTTCGCCGAAGCCGGCGGGGAACCGCCCGCCGCCGAAGGCAGCTGGGGCTGATCCTCAGACCACGCGGCTCACGATCCACGCGTGCGTGCCGACCCGGCGCACGCGCTCGAACCCGAACTCCTCGAACAGTTCGACGGTGGCGCTGAACAGGAACCGCCCCGGCGCGTCCCGGCCGGCCGTCACCTCGGAGATCGCCTCGACGAGCCCGCCGCCGGCCGCGGCGATCTGCGCCAGCGCCCCTTCCAGCGCCGCGCGGGCGACGCCGCCGCGCCGGTGTTTCCGGTCGACGAAGAAGCACGTGATCCGCCAGTCCGGGCGCGGCGGCGCAGCTTTGCCGTACTCGCGCCGGTGCTTGATGCGGGGCAACTCGTCCGGATCGCCGTACTGGCACCACCCCTGCGCGACGCCGTCGCCGTCGACCACGAGCGCCGCGTGCGCGCCGCCGGTGCGCACCCGCTCCTCCTTGAGCTCCCGGCGGACCTTCCCGCGCACCTTGCCTTCCGGGTGGAACCCGAGGCACCAGCAGCCGCCGAAGACGCCGTTGTTGCGCTCGGCCAGTTCCGCGAACGCGGCCCACGTCGAGGCGTCCAGCGGCCGGGTGGTGTAGGTCACCCGCGGGATCCTGCCCCAGCCGGGACCCGAGCGCCACCACGGTGAACCCGGCCACTCCAGCGCGTCTCGACTTGACCTCGACTGTTCGCTACTACAAGTATTGCTGACTGCAATACCCGTAGTCCGAGAGGGAGGCCCGATGAGCGGCGGTACGCCCGCGCAGCCCCGCGCCACGCACCTGGGCGACTTCCAGGTCCGGCCGCGCATGCTGCTGATCGCCCTGCTCGCGGTCCCGGTCGGCGGCGCCGCGGCCCTGGCCGCGCTGGCCCTGCTGAAGCTCATCGGCCTGATCACGAACCTCGTGTTCTACCAACGGTTCGACACCGCGCTCGTCGCGCCGGGCGCCGCCGCGCACCCCTGGTGGCTGGTGCTCTTCGCGCCGGTCGCCGGCGCGCTGGTGATCGGCCTGATGGCCCGGTTCGGCTCGGAGAAGATCCGCGGGCACGGCATGCCGGAGGCGATCGAGGCGATCCTGACCGGGGAGAGCAAGATCGCGCCGCGCGTCGCCGTGCTGAAGCCGGTGTCGGCCGCGGTCAGCATCGGCACCGGCGGCCCGTTCGGCGCCGAGGGCCCGATCATCATGACCGGCGGCGCTGTCGGGTCGATCCTCGCGCAGCTGCTGCACCTCTCGGCGGACGAACGCAAGACGCTGCTCGTGGCCGGCGCCGCGGGCGGCATGGCGGCGACGTTCAACGCCCCGCTGGCGTCGATCCTGCTGGCGGTGGAGCTGCTGCTGTTCGAATGGCGGCCGCGCAGCTTCGTCCCGGTCGCGGCCGCCGTCCTGACCAGCACGCTCTGCCGCGGCTTCCTCCTCGGCACCGACCCGGTCTTCGGTCTGCCCGCCGCACCGGCGCCCGGTGCGGCGGCCGACGTGCTCGCGCTCGTGCCCGGCATCACCGGCGGCCTGCTCGCCATCGCCGCGACCGCGCTGGTCTACCTCGCCGAGGACGGGTTCGCCCGGCTGCCGATCCACTGGATGTGGTGGCCGGCGATCGGCGGGCTCGCCATCGGCGCCGGCGGCCTGATCGAGCCGCGCGCGCTCGGCGTCGGCTACGACGTCATCGACCAGCTGCTGACCGGCCGGGCCACGACGTCGCTGATCGTCGGCGTCCTGGTGGTGAAGACGCTCATCTGGTCGCTGTCGCTGGGCTCGGGCACGTCCGGCGGTGTCCTGGCCCCGGTGTTCATGATCGGCGCGGCGCTCGGCGCGGCCGAGGGCGGGCTGCTCCCCCACGTGACGGCCGGGTTCTGGGCGGTGTGCGGCCTGGCGGCCGTGGTCGGCGGCGTCATGCGGTCGCCGCTGACGGGCATCGTGTTCACCCTCGAGCTGACGCACGCCTGGAACGACCTGCTGCCGTTGGTGGTCGCGTCGGTGTCGGCGTACGCGGTGTCCGTGCTGCTGCTCAAGCGGTCGGTGCTGACCGAGAAGATCGCGCGCCGCCGCCTGCACCTGACGCGCGAGTACACGACCGACCCGCTGGAGACGTTCTTCGCGCACGAGGTGATGACGGCCAACCCGGTCGTCTTGACCCGCGGCGAAACGGTGTACGAGACGCTGCCGCACTCCCGCCACGCGACGCTCTACCCCGTGGTGGACGGCCAGGACCGCTTGATCGGCGTGACCACCCGGCACGCGCTGCTGACGTGCGCGGGCCGGACCGTCGCGGACGCGACGACGCCCGCCCACGCGACGTGCCACCCGGACGACACGCTCCGGGAGGTGGCGAACAAGCTCGCGACGGGCCACGTGACGCAGGCGGTGGTGGTCGACCGCGAAGAACCGGCCCGGGTGCGCGGAGTCGTGACGCTGGCGCAGCTCCTGCACGCCCGGCGGCGGGATCTGCACGAAGAACACCACCGCGAGCGGGTCCTCGCTGTGACGCGGATCCCCGTCACGTCCTCGTCCGCCACCTCGTCCAGGAGGTGAAGCGAGAAAAGAGGAAGAGATGCACCGGATCCTGATCGTCGGCGGCGGCTACGCCGGGTTCTACGCCGCCTGGAAGCTGGAAAAGAAACTCCGCAAGGGCGAAGCCATGGTCACCCTCGTCGATCCGCGGCCCTACCTGACCTACCAGCCCTTCCTGCCCGAAGTCGTCGCCGGGGCCGTGGAAGCCCGGCACGCGGCCGTGTCGCTGCGGCGGCACCTGCGCCGCACCCACGTCATCGCCGGGACCGTGACCGCCCTCGACCACGCGCACCGCGTCGCCACCGTGCGGCCCACCGACGGCGCCGCCTTCGAGTTCGGCTACGACCTCGTCGTCGTCACCGCCGGGGCCGTCACCCGGAAGCTGCCCGTGCCCGGCGTCGCCGAGCAGGCGATCGGCCTCAAGCACGTCGAAGAGGCCGTCGCGATCCGCGACCGGCTGCTCACCTCGTTCGACCGCGCCGCGGTGCTGCCCGAAGGCCCGCTGCGCCGGAAGCTGCTCACCGTCACCTTCGTCGGCGGCGGCTTCTCGGGCGTCGAGGGCTTCGGCGAGCTGCTGTCGCTGGCGACGGCGCTGCTCAAGCGCTACCCGGAGCTGCGCCGCGACGAGCTGCGGTTCCACCTCGTCGAGGCGTCGGGCCGCATCCTGCCCGAGGTCACCGACCGGCCGGGACGCTGGGTCGTGCGCGAGCTGGAACGGCGGGGCGCGCGCGTCCACCTCGGCACGCTGGTGACGTCGGCGGCCGGCGGGCACGTGACCCTCTCGACGGGTGAGGAGTTCGACTCGGAGCTGATCGTGTGGACGGCCGGCAACGGCGCCAACCCCGTCATCGGCAAGCACACCGACCTGCCGGTCGACGAGCGCGGGCTGGTCGTCGTGCGGCCGGATCTGCGGGTCGAGGGCGTGCCCGGCGCCTGGGCGGCCGGCGACGCCGCCGCGGTGCCCGACCTCGCCTCGCCGGTCCCCGGCGCGCGCACGGTGCCCAACGCGCAGCACGCCTACCGGCAGGGAAAACTGCTGGCGCGCAACATCATCGCGACCTTGCGCGGCCGCGAGCCGAAGCCGTACGTCCACCGCAGCCTCGGCTCGATCGCGACACTCGGCCTCGGCCGCGGCATCTTCCAATACCGGCGCCTGGTGATCACCGGACTGCCGGCGTGGCTCATGCACCGCGGCTACCACGTGCTGGCGGTGCCGAGCTGGGAGCGCAAGGTCCGCGTGCTCGCGGTGTGGCTGACGGCGGCGCTGTTCGGGCGCGACATCCTGTCGCTGGCTTCGGTGCAGCACCCGCGCGACGCGTTCGTCGGCGGCGGTGCCCAGCCGGAAGATCTCCCCGCCCCCTTCAAGGTATAGCCGAACCCGGGGCTTGCGGCAAGGCGGGGGTGATCCCCCAGAATGGCCCGCCGTAGGCCACCACCAGGGAAAACGGGGGAACGCTCGATGCGGGTGCTGCTGACGACATGGGGTTCGCGAGGGGATGTCGAGCCGCTGGCCGGGCTCGCGGTGGCCCTGCGGGACCAGGGCGCGGACGCGGTGGTGTGCGCGCCGCCGGACGACGACTTCGGCCGGCTGCTGGCCCGGGCGGAGGTGCCGCTGGTGCCGCTGGGCCCGACGGTGCGCTCGGTCGTCGCCGGTCCGAAGCCGCCGACGGCCGAAGACGCGTTCAAGCTCGCGCCCCGGCTGGTCGACGCGCGGTTCGAGACGCTCACCGCGGCGGCCGAAGGGTGTGACGCGCTGCTGGCGACGGGCCTGATGCCGGCCGGCGCGCGGGACGTGGCGGACCACCTGGGCCTGCCGTACGTGTTCGCGTGCTTCCACCTGCTCGGACTGCCGTCGCGGCACTTCCCGCCGGGGGCGCGGCCGGGCACGCCGTCCTCGCCGGACGAGACCGACAACCGGGTGCTGTGGCAGCAGGACGCCGAGCGGGTCGACGCCCTGTACGGCCCGGCCGTGCGGAGCCACCGCGCGGCGCTCGGCCTGCCGCCGGTGGACAACGTCCGAGACTACGTCTTCACCGACCAGCCGTGGCTGGCCGCGGACCCGCTGCTGTGCCCGTCGGAGGGCAAGACCGACCTCGACATCGTGCAGACGGGCGCGTGGATCATGCCCGACGACCGGCCGCTCCCGGACGGGCTCGAGGAGTTCCTCGACGACGGCGAGCCGCCGGTCTACGTGGGCTTCGGCAGCATGGCCGCGTACGCGCCGCAGGGCATCGCGCGGATCGCCATCGAGGCGGTCCGTGCGCGGGGCCGCCGGATCGTGCTGGCCGCCGGCTGGGCGGGACTGGCCCCGATCGACGACGCCGGCGACTGCTTCGCCGTCGGGGAGGTGAACCAGCAGGCCCTGTTCCGGCGGGTCGCAGCGGTCGTGCACCACGGCGGCGCCGGCACCACCACGACGGCGGCGCGGGCCGGCGCGCCGCAGCTGGTCGTGCCGCGGATCGCGGACCAGCCGCACTGGGCGGCGCGAGTGGCCGAGCTGGGCATCGGCGCGGCGCACCTGGACCCGGCACCGACGGTCGAGTCCCTGACCGCCGCGCTGGACACGGCGCTCGCCGCGGAAAGCCGGGCGAAGGCCGTGGGCGGCGAGATCCGTCCCGACGGCGCGACGGTGGCCGCGAAGCGGCTCGTCGAACTGGCCGGCTGAGCCTCAGGGGCCGCACTTTCCCGGGTAAGTGCGGCCCCCTCAGGCCTCAGCCCGCGAACGGGCTCGCGTCGATCGCGCAGGTCTTGCCCGCCGCCGGGAACGCCCCGGAAACCAGGTAGTCCCGCTTCACCTGCTCGGTGCACGTGCTCGGCACGTACATCGACGAGTGCCCGTAGCCCTCGGTGACGAACACCCGGGCGCGAGCCAGTTCCGCGGCCCCGTCGCGGGCCCCGGCCAGTGGCGTCGACGGGTCGTAGCGGTTGTTCAGCACCAGGATCTCCGCCGACGTCGGGCGGTTCCACGGGCCGGTGTACCGGTCCGCGGCCTTCGCCTGCCAGAACGCGCAGCTCATCATGTCCAGCACGGCGATCCGGCCGAAGTACGGGACCCGCTGGTCCTCCGACTCCGCGTACCGGCTGTAGATCGCCGGGTCGGTGGGGACGTCGCTGTCACTGCACTGGATGGCGTTGAAGGCTTCGGTGCGGTTGGACGTGTACGGCTCGCCCGCCTTGAGCGCGGAAACCGTGGCGGGAGCGTCGTACAGGCGCTGCAGCAGCGACGCGATGTCCGGCCAGCCCCGCGAGTCGGACAGGTCCGCCGCCGAGTTGATGATCCCGGAGTACGTCCACGTTTCGCCGTCCACGGTGATGGGGGCCTGCTTGGCCCGCGCCGTGATCGAAGCCCACTTCGCCTTCGGGTCGCCCGAGGAGAACGCGCACTTCGGGCCGGCTTCCGTGCACAGGCGCAGGAACTGGTCGAACGTCTGCGAGATGCCGGTGGCGACGTCCTGGCGGGTGTCCAGCGGGACACTGTGGCCGGCGCCGTCGTGGCCGGTGGCGTTGCCGGCGAAGTCCATCGTGCCGTCGAACACCATGGCGCGGATGCGATCCGGGAACAGGTTCGCGTACGTGGCCCCGAGCTGGGTCCCGTAGGAAATGCCGTGGTAGGTCAGCTTCGCGTCGCCGACCGCGCGGCGCAGCAGCTCGAGGTCGCGTGCGGTGTCGGCCGTCGAGACGTGCTCGAGGATCGGGCCGGCCTTCGCCGAGCACCGGTCCGCGAGTTCCTTCGACTTGGCGTAGAAGGCCGCGTTGCCGCTCGGGTCGCCCGGCATCTCCGGGAAGGAACCGAAGAACGACTCCTGCTCGGCGAGGGTGTCGAAGCACCGGACGGCCGTGCTGTTCCCGATCCCGCGCGGATCCCACGAGACGACGTCGAACCGCGCGCGCAGCTCGTCGGAGAACAGCCACGGCCACTTCCCGCGCTCCCGCAGGCGTTGCAGGCCGGACGCGCCGGGGCCGCCGAAGTTGACGAACAGCGTGCCGATCCGGTGCGTGGGATCGGTGGCCGGCAGCTTGATGAGCGCGAGGTCGATCTTCGCGCCCGAGGGCCGGTCGTAGTCCAGCGGCACCGACGCGGTGGCGCACTGGAAGCCGTCTTCGCAGCCGGTCCAGCTCAGTTTCGGAGTGGGAACGCTGTCGACGGAAGCCGAAGCCACCGCCGGTCCGGCCACGACGGCCAGCGAGGCCCCGAGCGCGACGACCAAGCCGCGCACGAGACCTCCCCCAGTAAGACGACGCACGAAGAGCCCTTTCGTCGGAGAAAACGATCACCACTACAGACGCCGGGCGCCTGCCGAGGTTCCACAAGTCATTCGCGGTACCCCCGGCGGGGGTTCCCGAAAAGACCCTGGCGCCGACTTCCCCTCCTTAGCTATAGTACTAGGTACCTAGTTAAATGGAGTTGCCGATGATCGAGTTCCACCTCGACGCCCGTTCGGGCCTTTCGCCGTACCAGCAGCTGGTCCAGCAGGTGCGGCACGCCCTCCGGCTGGGCCTGCTCGAAAAGGGGGACCAGCTCCCGAAGGTCAAGGACGTGGTCGCCGACCTCGCGATCAACCCGAACACCGTGCTGAAGGCCTACCGCGAACTGGAGCACGACGGCCTCGTCTCGGCCCGCCCCGGCGTCGGCACCTTCGTGACCGCGACGCTGAACGGCGGCACTTCTTTCGCCGTACTCGGGCCCCTGCGGCAGGACCTGCGCCGCTGGCTGGGCAAGGCCCGCAAAGCCGGTCTCGACGAAGAGAGCATCGAGGCCCTGCTGATGTCCACGTTTCGCGACTCCGCCAGAGAGGACATAGCGTGACCGTCCTGCGTGCCCAGGGACTGGGCAAGAAGTACAAGCGCAAGTGGGCGCTGACCGGCTGCACCCTCGAGATCGAGGCCGGCCACGTGACCGGGCTCGTCGGCCCCAACGGCGCCGGCAAGTCCACCCTGCTGAACATCGCCTCCGGCATGCTGGAACCGACCACCGGCTCGGTCGAGGTGTGCGGCGGTGTGCCGGGCAGCGGCCCGGACCAGCTGGCGAAGGTCGGCTACGTCGCCCAGAGCACGCCCGTCTACACCGGGCTGACCATCGAAGAGCACCTGCGGCTCGGCGCGCACCTCAACCCGCGGTGGGACGACTCGCTCGCCACCAAGCGGGTCGAACGGCTCGGGCTCGACCCGAAGCAGCCCGCCGGCAAGCTGTCCGGCGGCCAGCGCGCGCAGCTCGCGCTCACCCTCGGCATCGCCAAGCGCCCCGAGCTGCTGCTGCTCGACGAGCCGGTCGCCGCGCTGGACCCGTTGGCGCGCCGGGAGTTCCTGCAGGACCTCATGGAGGCCGTCGCCGAGCACGAGCTGTCGGTCGTGATGTCCTCGCACCTGGTCAACGACCTGGAACGGGTCTGCGACCACCTCATCGTGCTGGTGGACTCCCAGGTCCGGGTGATGGGTGACGTCGAAGAGCTGCTCGCCACGCACCACCGGCTCTCCGGGCCGCGCCGCGAGGTCGACTCGCTGCCGGCCGACCAGCACGTCGTCTCCGCGAAGCACACCGACCGCCAGACCACCGTGCTCGTCCGCACCGAGGCGCCGATCCTCGACCCCGCGTGGACGGTCGCGCAGATCGGCCTCGAGGACCTCGTCCTCGAGTACATGAGCAACCCCGCCGCCGCCCGCCCCGCCCTGGAGGTCCTGCGATGACCTGGCTGACCTGGCGCCAGTTCCGCGTCCCCGCGCTGTCCGTGTCCGCCGCGCTGGTCCTGATCGGCGTCGTGCTCGCGATCACCGGGCCGGAGCTGGTCGGGCGCACCAACTTCTCCGACCAGGACGTCCTCTTCAGCGGCACGATCCTGGCGCTGTACCTGCTGCCCGCGGTCATCGGCGTCTTCTGGGGCGTCCCGATGATCACGCGCGAGCTGGAAAGCGGCACGCACAGCCTGGTGTGGAACCAGACCGTCACGCGCAAGCGGTGGCTCACCACCAAGCTCGGGTTCGGCATCCTGACCGCGATGGTCGCGGCCGGCCTGCTCGGCTGGGCGGTGTCGTGGTGGGCGAGCCCGATCGACGCGCTCGCGGCGCAGCAGACCGATCGCGGGATGCTCTCGCGCATGGCACCGGTCGTGTTCGGCGCGCGCGGCATCGTCCCGATCGGCTACGCGGCCTTCGCCCTCGCGCTCGGCGTCGCGGTCGGGATGCTGCTGAAGCGGACCGTGGCGGCCATGGCCGTCACCCTGGTCGCGCTCGCCGCCGTGCTGCTCCTGGTGCCGAACTTCGTGCGTCCGTACCTCATCCCGCCCGAGCAGACGACGATCCCGATCGTCTCGCGGGACATCACGAACATCACCGGCGACGACACCCACGGGATCCTGGAGATCGGCATGCGGAACCCGGCCGGCGCGTGGGTGCTGGCGAACGAAACCGTGGACTCGGCGGGCACCGTGGCCGATCCGCTGCCGTCGTTCATCCAGACGTGCGCCCCGAGGCCGGACCAGGGCCCGCCGGAGCGCGGCACGATCGAAACGTGCATGGCGCAGCTGGGCACGCACGGCTACCAGCAGCGCCTGACCTACCAGCCCGGTTCGCGGTTCTGGCCGCTGCAGTGGCTCGAACTCGCGCTGTACCTCGCGATGACCGCCCTGCTCACCTGGTTCTGCTTCCGCCGCGTCCGCCACCTTTCCTGATCACGGTTCCTGGGGGAATCATGCGCACTCTCGCGGTAGCCACCGCCTTGACGCTCACTCTCGCCGCCTCGCCCGCTTCGGCGAGCACCACGCCTTACCTGCCCCGCCCGACCGGCCACGAACCCGTCGGTGTCACCTCACTGTCCCTCAAGGACACTTCGCGTCCGGACCCCTGGGTGCCGTCGGTGCCCTACCGGGAGCTGATGGTCTCCGTCTTCTACCCGGCGACGTCGGCGAACGGGCCGACGAAGCAGTACATGACGCCGCTCGAGTCGGAACGCAACCTCGAACGGCAGAACATCCCGGGGCTGCCCCTGGACGTCCTGAGCACCGTCCGGACGAACGCCGTCGTCGACGCGAAGCCGGCCGGGCGGTGGCACGGCCTCCCGCTGGTCGTGCTGTCTCCGGGCTGGACGCAACCGCGGGCCACACTCACCGCGCTGGCCGAGGACCTCGCCAGCCGCGGGTACGCCGTGGCGGCGATCGACCACACCTACGAAAACCGCGCCACCACGTTCCCCGACGGCCACGTCACCGGGTGCGACGCCTGCGCGGTCGACGACCAGCCCGGGTTCTGGGAGAAGTTCGCGCAGGTGCGGTCGAAGGACACGTCGTTCGTGCTCGACTCGCTGCTGCGCTCACCGAAGTGGGGCGCGCTGATCGACCCGCAGCGCATCGGCATGACCGGGCACTCCGCGGGCGGCGCGATCACGACACAGGCGATGCTGGCCGATCCCCGCATCCGCGCCGGGGCCGACATCGACGGCTCCATCCACGTGCCGCTCCCGGCGTCCGGGCTGTCGCGGCCGTTCCTGTTCCTGGGCAGCATGGACGACTACACGCCGGGCACGCCCGGTCCGTACGACGACTGGGAGACGGACTGGACGCACCTGACCGGCTGGAAGCGCTGGCTCATGGTGTCCGGCACGGCGCACCAGTCGTTCACCGACCTCGGCGTGCTCGCCGCCCAGCTGGGGGTCGACCTCGGCGCGTCGATCGACGCCTATCGGGCGCTGGCGATCACGCGGAACTACGTGAGCGCCTTCTTCGACCGGAACCTGCGCTGCCGTCCGCAACCGCTGCTGACCGCGCCGTCGCCCGCCTACCCGGAAGTGACGTTCATCGGATGAGAATCAAGAGCATCACGGTCATCACCGCGCTCACGCTCGCGTTGACGCCGTCGTCCGCTTCGGCGGACCCGGCGCTCACGCTGGCGAAGCCGACCGGCGACCAGCCGGTGGGCACGACTTCCCTGTACCTCAAGGACACCTCGCGCCCCGACCCGTGGGTCCCGTCGGTGCCCTACCGCGAGCTGATGGTTTCCCTCTTCTACCCGGCGGTTTCCTCGCAGGGACCCAAGAAGCAGTTCATGACCGAGGCGGAAGCGAAAGCCGTCTTCGACGAGGCCGGCGTCACCGGCGTTCCGCCATCGGTGCTGACGACCGTCCACACCGACGCCGTCGTCGACGGGCGGCCGGCGGGGCGCGGGCTGCCGCTGATCGTCCTGTCCCCCGGCTTCAAGCGGCCCCGCGCCGAGCTGACGTCGCTGGCCGAGGACCTGGCGAGCCACGGCACCGCCGTCGCCGTGGTCGACCACACCTACGAGAACGTGGCCACGACGTTCCCCGACGGCCGGGTCACCGGCTGCGCGGCCTGCGGCAACCACGACGACGCCTTCTGGCAGAAGCTGCAGCGGGGCCGGGCGAAGGACGTGTCGTTCGTGCTGGATTCGCTGACCCGCTCGAAGTGGGCGTCGCTCGTCGACGCGTCCCGGATCGGCATGGCCGGGCACTCCGTCGGCGGCGCGAGCACGATCGACGCCATGGTGACCGACCCCCGGATCAAGGCCGGGATCGACATCGACGGCACCACGGACGACCCGCTGCTCGCACCCGGCCTCGACCGGCCGTTCCTGTTCCTCGGGCGGGCCGGCACGTACACGCCGGGCACCGGCGTCGAATCCGGCACGTGGCAACGGGACTGGGACCAGCTGAAGGGGTGGAAGCGCTGGCTCGTCGTCGCCGGCATGGCGCACCCGTCGTTCACCGACATCGGCCTGGTGGGCGAGCAGCTCGGCCTGGACTTCGGCGCGACGACCCCGGCCGCGCGCGGCCAGGCCGTCACCGCGGCGTACGTCCGCGCGTTCTTCGACCAGCACCTGAACGGCCGGGCGCAGCCGCTGCTCGACCAGCCGTCTTCGCACTACCCGGAGGTCAGCTTCGCCATGACGTCGACGCCGTACCTGCCCGCCCCGACCGGGGACCGGCCGGTGGGCAGCGCATCCGTGTACCTGAAGGACACTTCGCGGCCTGACCCGTGGGTGCCGTCGGTGCCCTACCGGGAGCTGATGGTCTCGCTCTTCTACCCGGCTTCCTCGTCGCAGGGACCGAAGACGCAGTACCTGACCGCGGCGGAGTCCGCGGCGCTGCTGAAGGACAGCGGCCTGAGCGTGCCGCCGGACCTGCTCACCACGATGGTGACCAACTCGGTGGCCGGCGCCCGGCCGGCCGGGCACGGGCTGCCCCTGGTGGTGCTCTCGCCCGGCTACACCAAGCCCCGTGCCACGCTCACCGCGCTGGCCGAGGACCTGGCGAGTCACGGATACGCCGTCGCCGTGGTCGGCCACACGTACGAGAACGCCGGCCAGAGCTTCCCCGACGGGCGCTTCGCCGGGTGCGCATCCTGCGATGTCCCGCACGATGGCGCGTTCTGGGAGAAGCTGGAGCTCGGCCGGGCCGCCGATGTCTCGTTCGTGCTCGACTCGCTGACTCGCTCGAAGTGGACGTCGCTCGTCGACCCGGCCCGGATCGGCATGGCCGGGCATTCCGTCGGCGGCGCGAGCACGCTCCCCACGATGGTCGCCGACGCCCGCATCAAGGCCGGGATGGACATCGACGGCACGACCCACACCGGGCTGAACCCGCCCGGGCTGTCCCGGCCGTTCATGTTCCTGGGCCACCAGCTCGGGGAAACCGCGTGCACAGCGGGAGACCCGACGTGGGAGCGGGACTGGGCGCAGCTCACCGGCTGGAAGCGCTGGGCCGAGGTGAAGGGCGCACAGCACGCGTCGTTCACCGACGTGGGCCTGGTCGGCGACGAACTCGGCGTCGACTACGGCGCGACCACGAGCGCGCTGCGGGCCCAGGAGATCGCCCGGGCCTACGTGAACGCCTTCTTCGACCGGCACCTGCGGGGTGAAGCACGGCCGGTGCTCGACTCGCCGGGGTACCCGGAAGTCTCGTTCTGCCACTGAGCACGGCGGAAGCGGCACGCGTGGGGGTGTGCCGCTTCCGCCGTCCTGGCGAAAACGGCCGCCCGCCTCCGTGCGGCCGTCAGAGCTTCCCGCCGGCGACCGGCGGCATGTCCGGCGCGTCCTCGACTCCCGCGGCCGCCTCGCGGTACAGGTGGTTCTCGACCTCGAAGAGGTTGTCCGCGGCCCGCTCGACGACCGTGAGCAGCGTGGACATCTGGGCCACCTCCTCCACCTGCTCCTTGAGGAACCAGGCCACGAACTGCTCGCCGAGGTAGTCCTCCTCCAGCCGCGCGGCCTTCGCCATCGCCTCGATGTCGGCGGTCACCGCCCGTTCCTGGTCGAGGGCCAGCTCGATCGCCTCGTGCACGCCGGAGAAGTCGTTCCGGACTTCGCCGCTGCCCGGGATGGCCACCGGCTGGCTCCGGTCGAGCAGGTACTGGACCATCGCCAGCGCGTGGTTGCGCTCCTCGAGCGACTGCCGGTAGAAGCGTTTCGCCAGCCTGGGCAGGTCGCGCGCGTCGAACCAGACGGCGAGCGCGACGTACTGCTGCGCGGCGGTGAACTCGTGCCGGATCTGCGCCTGCAGGAGTTCGGAGAACTTCGAACGCTGGGTGTCGGCCATGCCCCACAAGGTACGGCGCCCGGCTGGCCCCGCGCACCCGTCGGCCGCGTCACTTGCGGGGCTGGTACTGCTCCACCCGGATGCTGTCCTTCACCGCGTCCAGCAACTCGTTCCGGGCCGTGTTCAGGGCCCGGTACTCGGGCTTTCCGGGGTTGATCAGCTCGTGCCACAGCGAAACGACCACGCCGCTGCGGTCCTCCAGCTCGTGCGCCCGGGCGATCAGCACCGGCGTCCCGATCACCTCCAGCATCGCGACCTGTTCGCGCATGCCCGCGAGCGCGTCGGCGCCGGCCTGGTACCGCAGGCGGCGGTCGTCCTCGTCGGTGAGCACCTGGTAGCGGTAGGCGGTGATCCGCGCGAGGTACCGGGTGATCTCGAGGTAGGTGTCGCGAATCTCCCGGTCCCACCGGCGGCGGTCTTCCCGGTTCAGCTTCCGGCGGTCGCTCACCGCGATCGCGAGGAACGCGAGCAGCGCACCCGCGAGCAGGAAGCTCCCGGCGATCACCGGACCGCCCCACCAGGGCGCGGGTCCCGGAACCGGTGCGGCTGGGGCGAGTGCGGTCGGCACCGGCGAGATCATGCGGGCACGATACCCGCGAAATCCGGAGAAAACGCCCGCCGTTCGCGCCCGGGCTACGATCGGCGGGTGCCGAGCCACCTCCCCGACCTCGCCGGCACGGTCACCTGCGTCACCGGCGCGTCCGGCACGATCGGCCGCGGGATCGCGCTGCGGTTCGCCGAAGCGGGCAGCGCGGTGGCCGTGCACCACCGCCGGCCCGATGCGGGTGACGACGTCGTCGCGGCGATCGAAGCCGCGGGCGGCCGGGCACGCGCGTTCGCCGCCGACCTGACCGACGACGGCGCGTGTCACGCGCTGCTGGCCGCCGTCGCGGACTGGGGCGGGCGGCTCGACGCGCTCGTGAACAACGCCGGCGTCCAGCCGGTCGAAGCGCTCGCCGACCTGACGGCCGAACGCTGGCGGGCGATGCTGGACGCGACGCTGACCAGCGCGTTCTCCTGCACCCAGGCGGCCGCGCGGCTGATGGGCGACGGCGGGAGCGTCACGCACATCGCCTCGATCGAGGCCCGGCAGCCCGCGCCCGGGCACGTCCACTACAGCTCGGCGAAGGCCGCCCTGGTGATGCACGCCCGCGGGGCCGCGCTGGAGTACGGGCCGCGCGGGATCCGCGTCAACACGGTGTCTCCCGGCCTGATCTCGCGACCGGGGCTGGAAGAGGACTGGCCGGAGGGCGTCGAACGCTGGCGCCGCGCGGCTCCGCTGGGCCGGTTGGGGACACCGTCGGACGTCGGGAACGCGTGCGTCTTCCTGGCGTCTCCGCTGGCGTCCTGGATCACCGGACAGGACTTGGCCGTCGACGGCGGCGTCACGGCCCGGCCGACCTGGTAACGTGGAACACGTTCTAGTTTCTGGGGGTGCGATGACCTTCCCGATCGTCGACGGCGTGCCGCCCGGGCGCGCGCTGCTCGGCAGCCGGATCCGGGAGCTGATCGAGGCTTCCGTGTGCGTGGGCGGCGACGCCGACTTCGCCGCCGCCGCGCGTCAGGTCGAAGCGGTCACCGCCGCCCTGCGCACCGCCGGCGGCGCGCAGCCGTTGCTGCTGGCCGCGCTCGAAGGCGGCGGCCACCTCAGCGTCAACAACCCCCTCGAAGGACCCGGGAACCCGCTGGCGCCGCCGCTGAACTGGACGTACATCGGGCCGGACGAGGCCCGGGCCGACGTCCTCCTCGGCGCGGCGCACGAAGGACCGCCGGGGCGCGTGCACGGCGGCTGGGTGGCGGCGGTCCTGGACCACGTCCTGGGCCGCGCGACCGCGGCGGCCGGTTTCCCCGGGATGACGGCGTCGCTGACGATCGACTACCACCGGGGCACGCCGTACGCCGTGCCGCTCGCCGCGGCGGGCCGGCTGGAACGCCGCGACGGGCGGAAGCTGCACGCGACCGGGACCCTCGAAGCCGGCGGCGTCGTCTGCGCCACCGCGAAGGCGATCCTGGTGCACTTCAGCGCCGACCGGTTCCCGGTGCCCACATCGGACTGAAGCCCGGCGCCCGCCGAGCAGTCTGCCGCGGCTGGTCGTGAGTGAGAAACAGGGTTCTAACCCTGTTTCTCACTCACGACCTCACGGAACCATCGTCGTGTGGCGGGCCTCCGAATTCGACGAAGTCATCAGGACCGCGCAGATCGGCACCGCCATCGCCAGCGCCGCGAGCACGAACACCGGGAACAGGAACGAGAACACCTCCGTGCCGGACGGGTCCGGCGCCCCCGGGTCGAGGTGGAGGCGGATCGCCGCCATGCCCGTGTAGTGCATGCCGCTGACCGCCGCGGCCATCACCAGGCCCGCCGCCAGGCGGGGCAGGAGCTTGTCCAGCCCGACCGTGAACCACAGCGCCGCCGTCGCCGCGACCACCGCGATCACCACCGACAGCACCACCAGCGTCGGGTCGTAGTCGATCGTCCCCTTGATCTGGACCGCCCACATCCCGGTGTAGTGCATGCCGCTCACCGCGAGCCCGGTCAGCAGCCCGCCGAGCAGCAGGCGCTTCCAGGCGAACCGGTTGCGGACGCCGAACACCAGCAGCCCGCAGAACACCGCCACCACCGACAGGAGCGCGGACAGCGCCGTGCGCACGATGTCGTAGCGCACCGGCAGCCCGGGCGTGGAGAACCCGAGCATCGCGATGAAGTGCATGACCCAGATGCCGACGCCGCCGATCGACACCGCCGCGAGCGCGAGCCAGGTCAGCCGCGTGCGTGCGTTGTCCGTGGTCCGCGCCTGCAGCGTGCAGGCGAGCCCGAGCGCGCAGCCCACCACCGAAGTCAGGTACGCGAGCACGACGAGCCAGTGACCCATCGCGAAGTCGTCGTGGTCCATGTGCATTTTCCGTGCTCCTGTCAGGCTTGCCGCCGGCGCGGTGCGTGCAGTTCCTTGAGGGCGTGCTCCGCCGCGGCGATGAGGGTCTCTTTCGTCGACTCCGGTGACCGCGCGTCGCAGGTGATCACCTGGACCTCGGCCGGGATCTTGAGGGCTTCGCGCACCTGCTCCGGCGGGTGCTGGAGGGTGTCCTGGAACTGGTTGACGGCCACCAGGAAGGGCAGCCCGCGCGACTCGAAGAAGTCGATCGACGCGAAGCAGTCCGCCAGCCGGCGCGTGTCGACCAGGACGATCGCCGCCACCGCGCCGCAGACGAGGTCGTCCCACATGAACCAGAACCGGTGCTGGCCCGGCGTGCCGAACACGTAGAGGATCAGGTCGTCGGCCAGCGTGAGCCTGCCGAAGTCCATCGCCACCGTCGTGGCGACCTTCCCCGGCACCGCTTCGGTCCGGTCGACGCCGACGGCCGCGGCCGTCATCACGGCTTCGGTGCGCAGCGGGTCGATCTCCGAGACGGCGCCGACGAAGGTCGTCTTGCCGGCTCCGAACCCGCCGGCGACGACGATCTTGGCCGAGGTGATCCGCTTGTCAGAGTACACGTAGTCCACTGAGGACCCTTTCGAGCAGGTCGTTGCGTTCGTCGAAGGAGGCGTCCGCGGTGAGCGTGTCGCGGATCGACACCTGGCCGGCGACCAGCAGGTCGCCGATGAGCACCCGGGCCACGCCGAGCGGCACGCCCAGGTGCACGGCGACCTCCGCCACCGAGCGCTGGCGCAGGCACAGCTGGGTCACCGTGGCCAGCGGGTTGGTCGGGCTGAAGGGCGCCTTCCGTCCCTCCGCCGTCGTTTCGACGAGGGCTTCCACCGCCAGGTCGACCCTCGGCCGGGTGCGGCCGGCGGTCCACGCGTACGGGCGGGCCAGCGACGCCGCGTGCCGCCCGCCTTCGCGGCGGCGGCCTTCGGTCACCTGCTCACTCCCGGGGCGGCCGCGGGCCGCGCGGGTGTCTCGACCATCTTGCCGACCCGGTCGACGAGCAGCGTCATCTCGTAGCCGACCAGGCCGATGTCGCAGCCGGGGTTGGCCAGCACCACCAGGTTCGAACCGTCGCCGACGTTCATCAGCATCAGGAAGCCCTGCTCCATCTCGATGACCGACTGCACGACCCGGCCCGCGGTGAACAGGTCGGCCGTGCCGAGCGCGAGGCTCGACAGGCCCGACGCGATCGCCGAGAGCTGGTCCGCCCGGTCGCGCGGCATCGAGTCGTTCGCCGCGACGAGCAGGCCGTCCGCCGAGACGAGCGCCGCGTGCGCGACGCCGGGCACTTCCTGCGTGAACGCCGACACCAGCCAGCTCCGGGACTGGTCGACCACTTCCGCTCCTTCCTGTCGCGCGATCATCACTGGCCCTTCGGGTCGGGCGCGACCCGGTGCCGGGCCGCGCGCATGCCGCTGTAGTGCCGGGAAAGGTTGTTCCGCACCGCGGCCGGGTCCCGGAACGACGTATCGGCCGGCTGGGGCTGACGCGGGGCGACCGAGCCCGGGGCGAGCTGTGCACCGGGCTGCCGGGTCGGCAGGCCCGAGTCGGTGAACTCGAGGTCGTCCAGCGTGCCGACCGCGGCTTCGGCGGCCTGCCGGACGTCGTCGGCCGGGGTCGCCCACCCGCCGGGCCGAGCCGGTTTCGCGGGGGTCTCGGCGAACCAGTGCGAGAGCATCTGGTCGAAGATCGGCGTCGGCATCGGCGAGTTCTCCGCGACGGCGGGGGGTTCTTCGGCGGGCCACCGGGGCTCCGGCTCGTGCCGGACGGTGCCGTTGACGGCCGGCGCCGGCAGCCCCGGCAACCCGGGCCGCGCCGGCAGGTCGACCAGGATCAGCACGCCCGGGACGTGCACGCTGGCGGTGATGCCGGCGCTCGCGGTCCGCGTGGTCGTGGGCCGCAGCCGCACGGTGATCCCGTGCGACGCCGCCAGCCTGCTCACCACGAACAGGCCCATCCGGCGGGTGGTCTCCGGGCTCACCGACGCGCCGGCGGCGAGCCGGGCGTTCGCCGCCTCGAGGTCCTCGCGGGTCATGCCGAGGCCGACGTCGACGACCTCGATCAGCACGCCGCCGTCGAAGCCGCGGTCGGCGGTGAGCACGACGGGCTCGTCCGGCGGGGACGACCGGATGGCGTTCTCCAGCAGTTCGGCGAGGATGTGCACGACGTCGGCCGCGGCCTCGGACTGCACCGACCCGCGGGGCGCGTTGCCGAGCGTGACCCGCTGGTAGTCCTTGACCTCCGACGTCGCAGCCCGCAGCAGCTCGACCGTCGCGACCGGGCCGACGTCGCGGCGCACCGGCCGCCCGCCCGCGAGGACCTGCAGGTTCTCGCCGTTGCGCCGCAGCCGGGTGGCGATGTGGTCGATCTGGAAGAGCTCGGCCAGCCGCTGCGGGTCCTGCTCGTCGGCTTCGAGGTCCTCGATCACCGACAGCTGCAGCTCCACCAGCGACTGGCTGCGCCGCGACAGCGTCATGAACATCTCGCTGACCTGGATGCGCATCTCGGCCTGCTCGCCGACGGCCAGCCGCACCGCCTGCCGGTGCATGTCGTCGAACGCACGGGCCAGCTGGCCGATCTCCTCCTCGGAGTCGACGGGGAGCCGCTCGACCGCCCGCCAGTCGACGTCCTCGCCTTCCCGGATCCGCTCGATGGTGCCGGGCAGCCGGCGGCGCGCGGTGTCGAGCGCGGCCGCGTGCAGCCGCCGGATCGGGGCGACCACCGAGCGGGCCACGGCGAGCGCGATGGCCAGGGCGCCGAGCAGCGAGGCGAGCACCAGCGCGGCGTCGCGCAGGGCGTCGGACCGGGCGAGGTTGGTCCGCGCGCCGACCGCGTCCGAAAGCGCCTTCACCTGCTCGGCGAGGATGCTCCCGAGCGCCGCGCGCTTGGCCGCGGGTCCGCCGGCGCCGGGGATGGTGGCGGCGGCGAACCGCGCGGCCACCGCGCCGGCCGGCAGCGCCCGGCGGATCTGCCCGGTGAGCACCGATTCCTCGGCGACGGTTGCCGCGAGCGTATCCGCCGACCTCCCGTCCGGCACCTCCTGCCCGGCAAGCGTCGTCCTCAGCTGCATCAACGCTTTCGTGATATCGGCCGAAGCGTCGAGATCGGCATTCCCGGCCTGATCGACGATGCCGGGGATCACTTCGCTGAGGGAGACGACGAAGTCGTGGTAAGCAGGGGTTTTACCCCCCGCGGAACCGCTCTGCTGGCGCAGGCCGGCCAATTTTCCCAATTGATCTTCCAGCGTCCGCGAAATCTCCGGGCTCAGCTGCGCGAATTCGGCGTCGTGGCGGATGACGGCGGCTTTCGCGTCGACCGCGGCGGTCTGCGCGGCCCCGCCGTCGTGGATCATCTCGTCGTCGACCAGCCCGGTGAGCTCGGCGATCCCTTGCACGACCGGCATTTGGTCGCGCACCGCACTGAGCTCGCCCGCCTGGCCGAGCTCGGCCTGCACGCGCCCACCGGCCAGCAGCAGCGCGACGAGGACGGGCAGCAACAACACGACGGAGATCTTGGTGCGCAGCCGCCAGGTGCCGGGATTCCACGACGCGGTGGAACGACGGTGAAGCGGTTCGTCTTCTTTCATCGGTGGCGTGGCTCGATTCGTACCTGTGGCCCGAGAACGATTTCCGGGATTTTTTTCCACGGAATTCAGACCGGAGACATAACCCCGGCGACGGCAGCGCTGTCAAGGAACACCGGCCGTTTCCCCCATACGCACCAGCTACACAGGGTGAGCTTCGACAGCCCGGCTCTTTACCTTTGCGGACGGTGAGCGAACCTTCAAGATCGCGCGGAAAACCCCGGGGATTCCGTGAATTTCTCCCCGCGCCGCCGCGAATTGTCCATTTAGGACCAGTGGCCGGACCGACCCCCAGCCGGTCCGCACCCGGCACGCGATGTCATCGCGGCCGTGCGGGCATGAAGGTGCCAGCGGCGCGCGAGCCGCGTCAACCGGCACGGAAACGTTTCGCACCTGCTCGAAACGTCGCAGGTCACAGTGCGGCGGGACGCCGCGCCACCGGCGGCTATCCTCGCCCGGGAAAGGGCGGTAAGTCGATGCTCAAGATTCACTTCACGGACGCGGACCTGGCGAAGCTGACGATCGCCGAGGACGCCGATCCGATGTGGGAGCTGCTCATGAGCAGCTACCGGATCCGGCGTCCGGAGGGCGAGCCGTTCTTCGGCCGGTGGCGCAGGGGGTCGCGGTCCGCGGTCCCCGAGTCCGGCCGGCTGGTGATGTCCGCCGTTCCGCCGTACGGGTACTGCCCGGACTTCCTCACCCCCGCCGCGCGCGCCACGATCGGCGACGGCGTCTCGGCGGTCCTCGAGACACCTGCCGCGACGCTGACCGCCGACGTCGCCGAGCTGGCGGCCCAGGGCACGCGCGTGACGCCGTGGCTGCACCGGCTGGCCGGCGGCGAGACCCGTGAACTGCACCGGCTCGGCACGGCCCTGCACGACTACTACCGCCAGTGCGTGGCCCCGGACTGGGCGACGGTCCGCCGCGTGGTGGCCCGCGACCGCCGCCGGCTGCAGTCGAACCTGGACCGCGGCGGGCCGCAGCTGCTGCTCTCGACGGTGCACCCGGACATCACGTGGTCACCGCCGGTCCTGCGGGTGCGCTTCCCGATCGAGCAGGAGCTCCACCTGGACGGCCGCGGCCTCCGCCTGATCCCCACGTTCTTCGCGCACGGCATGCCGACGACGTACAAGGACCCGAGCCTCCCGCCGGTGCTGGTCTACTCGATCGGCCACACGCGCTTCGACAGCGACGCGGAGCCCGGGCCGTCGCTGGCGGCGCTGCTCGGCCAGACGCGGGCGCGGGTGCTGATGACGGTCGCGATCACGCGGTGCAACACCAGCGAACTGGCCGAGCTGACGGGCGTCTCGCTGGCGACGGCCAGCCAGCACGCGTCGGTGCTGCGGGCCAGCGGGCTGATCACCACCGCCCGGTCGGGGAAGTCGCAGATCCACGAGATCACGCCGCTGGGACTGGGCGTCATCCGGGCCAGCTGACACCGGCCCGCGGAGGCACCGCACCGGACGGCACGCCGGGGGCTTGCGCGACCCGCCCGCCAAAGCGAACAATTATTCGCTATGGAGTCCCGAGCCAGCTTCACCGCCGAGACGATGGCCCTGCAGCGGGCGTTCGAATCCCACCGCCCACCCGGGCGGCGGCTCTTCGACGACCCCTACGCGACCGCCTTCCTCCGCCCGTCCTTGCGCGTCCTCGCCGAGGCGGCGAGGCTCCCGCTGGTCAGGCACCTCGCCACCGGCCTCTACGACGCCGTCGCCGGGCCGGGGCCGCGCGCCTCCGGCATCGTGCGGACCAAGGTCATCGACGACGCCCTCGCCGAAGCCATGACCGGCGACACGCAGTGCGTCCTCCTCGGGGCCGGCTACGACACGCGCGCCCACCGGCTGGCCGCGCTCGCCGGCCGGGTCGTCTTCGAGGTCGACCACCCCGCCACCCAGGCCAGGAAGCGGGCCGTCCTGGGTACCGGTCCCCGCTACGTGCCCGTCGACTTCGAACACGACGACCTCGCCGGCAAGCTCGTCGAAAGCGGCTTCGACCTGCGGAAACCGAGTGTCTTCGGCTGGGAGGGCGTCACCAACTACCTCACCGCCGACGCCGTCGACGCGACCCTCGCCGCCGTGCACGGGCTCGGCGGCGACCTCATCTTCACCTACGTCGACGTCCGGGCCCTGCACGAGCCGAGCCCCTTCCCCGAGGCCCGCCGGTGGGTGCGGGCCGTCGCGCGGTCCGGCGAGCCGTGGACGTTCGGGCTGCTCCCCGGCGAAACCGGGGGTTTCCTGGCCGTACGCGGTTTCGACCTGGAGAAGGACGTCTCGGCCCACGACGCCGGCGGCGGCTCCCGGCTCTACCGGATCGCGATCGCCAAGAGGAGCGCGCGTGCCCCGCATCAGTGACGAGCGCCGCCAGGCGCAACGCCGGCGGATCCTCGACGCCGCGATGACCTGCTTCGAAAAGGCCGGTCCGGACGGCGCCTCCATGCAGGACATCGTCGCCGAGTCCGGGATGAGCGCCGGCGCCATCTACCGCTACTTCGACGGCAAGGAGGCGATCATCGAGGCGGTCGCCGCCGACCGGCACGAGCACGAGCGGGAGCTGGTCCGCGCCGCGATCGCCACCGGTGGCCCGGAGGCGCTGAACCAGTTCCTGAACGCCTACTTCGACTGGGTGGCCGACCCCGAGGAGGCGCGACGGCGGCGCGTCACCGTCCACGTCTGGGCCCGCGCCCAGCACGACGAGCGGCTCCGCCGGATCGTCACCGAGGGACTCGCCCCGCTCGGCGACGTCGGCCGCGCGCTGGCCGGCACCGGCCTGCCGGACGGCGTCGAGCCGGACATGTTCGCGCGCGTCCTGCTCGCGCTCATCCAGGGTTTCCTGCTCCAGCGCTCGTGGGAGCCCGACCTCGACCCGCAGCGCTACCGCGACACCGTGACCAGCCTCCTCGATCGGGTGTTGCCCCGGTGAGCGGCGCGCGTGCTAGCCTGTCGCCGTGCAGCGCCTCATGACGTCCTCGCGACTCGTAACCCGGCGCGCCGGCTGAACCCAGGTCGCCGGCGCGCAGCGTCGTCGATCGCGTTTTCCCGGGACCTGGCCCCGATCTCGTTCCTTCTTCGACTCGGGAGATCCGCCATGTCCACCTCTTTCGCCGTTCCCGCGCCCCGCTCGGCCATGCTGCTGCGGCGCCGCATCGCCGCCTACTTCGTCGGCGGTGCCGAAGAGATCCCGGCGCTCGTCCGCGCGCTCGACGGCCACCTCGTCCACGAACTGTCCGTCGACATCAAGGACGGCGTCCGCGAGAGCAGCATGGCCTGCGCCGTCCTGCTGGCCGCCGAGGAGACCGGGCCCCTGCTCGACCGGCTGCGCGAGCTGCCTGCGATCGTTTCGGCCGAGCTCGCCTAACTCCGCACCAGCGTCCGCGAGCGCATCGCGTTCGCGACCATCGCCACGCCTTCCTCGGTGAACAGCGACTCCGGGTGGAACTGCACCCCCTCGATCGGCAGCTCGCGGTGCCGGACGCCCATCACCTCCCCCGTCGACGACCAGGCCGTGACGACCAGGTCGGCCGGCAGGGTGGCCGGGTCGAGCACCAGGGAGTGGTAGCGCGCCACGGTCAGCGGGTTGCGCAGGCCGGCGAAGACACCGCGACCGTCGTGGACCAGGGGTGAGCACTTGCCGTGCATCGGCTCGGCCGCGTGCACGACGCGGGCGCCGAACGCCGCGCCGATCGCCTGGTGGCCGAGGCAGACCCCGAAGATCGGCACGCGCCCGGCCAGGCCGCGGACCAGCTCGACCGAGATGCCTGCGTCGACCGGGTCGCCGGGGCCCGGCGAGATCAGCACCAGCTCCGGCTCGAGCGCCACGACGTCGGCCACGGAGACCTCGTCGTTGCGGTAGACCTCGCATGACGCGCCGAGGTTTCCCAGGTACTGCACGAGGTTGTAGACGAACGAGTCGTAGTTGTCGAGCACGCAGATCACGCCGCCGCCCCCTCCATGGTCACGCCGAGGGCCCGCGCCCCGGACCCGAGCTTCGCCAGGCACTCCGCGTACTCCTCGGCCGGGTCGGAGTCGTGGACGATGCCGCCGCCCGCCTGCAGCCGGATTTCGCCGTCGCACCACACCATGCTGCGGATCGTCAGGTACAGGTCCACGTGGGACACCCCGAACGAGCCGACCGCGCCCGAGTACAGCCAGCGCCGCGCGGGCTCCAGGTCGTCGATGATCTCCATCGCGCGCACCTTCGGCGTGCCGGTCATGGTGCCCGCCGGGAACGTCGCCCGGATCAGCTCGGCGGTGCCGCGCTCGCGGGCGGGCTCGCCCCACACGTCGGACGTCAGGTGCATGACGTGCGAATACCGCTCGACCGCCATCAGCCGTTCCACCGAGACGGTGCCCGGGCGGCAGACCCGGCCCAGGTCGTTGCGGGCCAGGTCGACCAGCATCCGGTGCTCCGCCAGCTCCTTCACCGACGAGCGCAGGTCGTCCTCGGCGAGCCGGTCGGCGCGGCCGTCGCGGCCCCGCGGGCGGGTGCCGGCGAGCGGGCGGATCAGCGCCCGGCCGTTCGCCAGCGTCAGGCACGGCTCCGGCGACGCCCCCACGGCCTCGAACTCCGGTCCGCCGTACCAGAAGTGGTACGGGGACGGGTTGATCTCGGTCAGTCGCTTGTAGACGGCCAGCCCGTCCACGGTGGCCGGTGCTGTCCAGGGGTTGGACAGCACGAGCTGGAAGACGTCGCCGTCCAGGATGTGCTGCTGGGCGCACCGCAGGGCGTGGACGTACTCGTCGTACTCGAACCCGAACGTCCCGGTCCCGACCGCGACGGCGCCGAGCGGGGTGACGACGAGCCGGTCGAGTGTCCGGGCGACCTGCTCGGCCGCCCTGCGGGCGGCCGCGGGGGTCGTGCCCCGGCCGATCACCCGGCCCTCGGCGACCAGCACCTCGGGCAGGAAGAACTCGTACACCGGACGCCCGCTCGCCGCGTGCCGGCTGGGCAGCCGCTCGAAGTCGCGCGCGGCGTCGTAGGCCAGGAACCCGTACCAGGCCGCCTCGGCGCCGGTGGTGTCCGGCGGCAGGTCCAGCCCGGCCAGCAGGTCCACCGCCGCGGTGAGCGGGGCGGGCCCGTCGCCGCCGGGGTGCGACAGGACGGCGAGCTCGCCCGCGGCCAGCACCGCGTCGCGGCCGCCCGGCCCGGCGGTGAGCATGACGCGCCCGGCAGGCCGCAGGGCGGCGGCGGCCGCCACCGGGTCCACTGTGGTCGCCAACGGGACGACGTGGCGGTGCAGCCGGGCACCCGGCGACAGCGCGGACGTGATCATCGCGCGACCGCCGGCACCCGGAACTGCGTCCGCTCGTGGTCGCCGACGGGCTTGCCCATGGCGTAGCGGAACGCGGCGAGCTGGATCGCCCGCGGCGGGCAGCCTTCGACGAAGATGCCGAGGTCCCGGCTCTCGTACAGGCAGTTGCCGACGAGCACCACTTCGCCACGCAACGGCGGCACCTCGACCTGGGGCCCGGAGATGACCGTCAGCTCGCCGTCCCACTCGCACAGTTCCCCGGCCAGCGCCCGCATGGCCCCGGCGACGAACCGGCTGCACGCCGGGCAGGCGTTGTCGGCGTAGACGTGGATGCCCTCGCGGGGCACGACGATCTCGACCGGCGCCTTCACCATGTCGAACGCCAGCTCTTCGAGGGGTGTGCCGAGCAGCTCGATGTCTTCGAGCTCAAGGGGGCCCATCCCCCGCGCGTGCGCGTCCCGCAGGTACGCGACGCTGTCCGGGGCGAAGCCGGCCAGCGTGCCGACGGCGACGTCGAGCGCGACGGCGTTGCGGCTCGCGGCCAGGAAGCCGACCTCCCGGGCCTGCCCGTCCATCGGGTAGTTGCCCTCGATCACCGTGGTCCCGTCGCACACGACCAGGTCCTGCGGGCGCATCAGGTTGAGGTCCACAGTGGACTCGTCGACGCCCGCCATGTGCACGATCCGGGTCGTGTACCCGGGCAGCAGCCCGACCAGGTTCTTCATCGCGTTCGAGTAGACGACGCTCGCGTGGGTGCGCAGCTGCGGGACGCCGATGAAGTAGTCGCAGTCCAGAATCAGCTCGGGGACGGCGATCGGCACCCGCAGCGACGTCGCCCCGGGGATGCCGGTGATGCGCAGCGGCAGGTCGTCGAAGCTGACGACGCGGGCGTACTTCCCGGCTTCGTGGTCGCGCAGGATTTCGTAGATCGCGTGCGTGCGCTCGGCGATCACCGGCCGCGCCCCGTGCTCGGCGACGGCGCGGGCGATCGCGGCCAGCAGCGCCGGCCGCACGTGGAACCCGGGCGCGGTCTGGAAGAGGTTCGGCTTGATCAGCACCTCCGCGCCCGACGGCAGGCCGGACAGCGGGTCGCCGAGCAGGTCGAGCATCCGGGCCAGGCCGTCCGGCACGTCGGCGTCACCACCGACCGCCGTGAGCGCGACCTGCTGCTCAGACATGGGTGTCCTCCATCGCGATGACGCGCGCCGGGGCGGCTTCGGCGCCGGCGACCTTGGTCGGCAGCGCGATCAGCTGCACCACCTGCTGGGTCAGCTCGTGCATGTTGGTGACGTACTCCAGCAGCGGGATCCCGGCGGCGAGCAGCGCGTGGTGCACCGGGGACTCGGCGTCGCCGGGCCGTTCGGTGAGGCAGTCGAAGCCGATCAGGCACGCGCCGTTGTCGATGGCCCACTGCGCGGCCGACGGCGTCAGGTAGGGCGGGCGGTCCCAGTAGTCGGGCCGGCCCCAGTTGTGCCGCAGCCAGTCGGTGCGGATGAGCAGCCGGTCGCCGCGCTGCCACACCGGCCGCAGCGCCTTCTCCAGGTCCTCGCCGGTCACCTCGTCCAGCTCGCCCTTGTGCGAGAGGTCGGCGACGCAGGCGCGGCCGATCAGCGTGCCGAGGGGGACCTCGTCGATGCCTTCGGTGCCGGGGTAGAAGTGCAGCTTGTACTCCATGTGCGTCCCGTTGTGCGGGAACACGTGCAGGTACGAGAAGGTGCGCTTGGTGCCGTACGGGTCGGTCTCCGGCGTCATCGAGCGTTCGCTGACGAACTTCGGGAACCAGTCGGCGGGGTAGGACGGCATTCCGTCGTAGAAGCCGTGGGTGAGGTCGACGAGTCGGGGCACCGGGTTCTCCTTGCTCAGCAGGTGAAGAGGCAGGTGTTGCGGACGTCGGGGTTGTTGATCATCGTGATGACGGTGGTGCCGCCGGGCGGGATCGCGCGCACGCCGCCGCCGGAGAGGCCGGCCGGGGTCATGAACGCCGCCCACAGCGCGTACCACTCGGACCGCTCCCCGGTCTCGGGGTCGATCACCGTTTCCAGGTTGGGCCGCACGATCTCCTGGACGAGGGACCCGGTCCGCGAACCGGCTTCCAGGGTCTCCCGCCAGGTCGCCGCGTCGACCTCCGGGCCGATGACGACGCCCTGGCCGCCGTAGAGGCCGGTCGGCTTGAACACCAGCTGGTCCTGGCGCCGCACGCACTCTTCGATGCGCCCGGCGTCCGGGCCGGCGCCGGGGCGGCCGAGCATCCGGCACCACGGCAGCACGCGCTCGATCGCCGCCCGCTCGGCCGGCTCGAAGAGGTCCACGAACTCGGACAGCATCGCCAGCGTTCCCTTGTTGCTGAACACGTTCGTCGGCGTCCAGACCACGACCTGGCCGGCTTCGTGCGCGCGGAAGACCGGTTCCAGGAGGGCGTCGCAGTCCGGGTGCTCCAGCATCTCCTCGAGGCCGTAGTAGCGCAGGATGACGTCGGCCGCGGTGCCGTCGAGGTACGGCTTCCCGGACCGGAACTCCAGGTCGCCGATCTCGCCGACGCGGCAGGCGACGTCGTTTTCTTCCAGCAGCTCGGCGATCGCGCGCCGCTGGTGGCCGTACGTCGTCATCCCGCCGGGGCCTTCGACGATCGCCACCACCGGCTCGCCGGCCCCGATCGTCTTGCCCGCGTTGCGCAGGGCCTCGGCGAGGTCGGAGCCCATGTCGAGGAACCCGAGCCCGTGCTCGGCGGCGAACTCCGCGACCGCCGGGACCCGCAGGTACGCCTTGGGCAGCGTGCCCACCATGTCCAGGCCGCCGAGCGCGCTGCCGATGTTGTACTCCAGCAGCTTGAACGCCGAGCCGTCGTAGTAGACGTCGGCGCGGCCGTAGAGCGGCGGCGGTTCCTCGCCGAGCAGCCGGGTCATCAGCGCGGCGTGCCGGTCGTCGATGCCGAGCGACCGGCGGAACCGGTCGAAGTCGCCGTCGAACAGGCGCCGCGGCAGGCTGCCGACGAGCTCGTAGACGGTGACGAGGTCCCGGCCGAACGCCCGGTACTCCGCCTCGTCGACCACGATGGGCCGCGGCAGCAGCCGGGGCCAGGACAGGCGCTTGGTCTCCGACAGCTCGAGGCTCGCCCGCGCGTGGCGCAGCGGGCTGTCCGCCTCCTCGCACCCGGCGAGGTAGGCCTTGGTGATCCGCTCGGACCGTGCCGACATGGTTACCTTCCCAGTGGATTCAGGCGGAGACCGCGACGCGGGTCTCGCGCCGGGCCAGGATCGCCCGGTACTGCAGGATGATCACGACACCGAAGGCCAGGTAGATCCCCGCCATCCCGGCCATGCTCACCACCGCGCTCAGGCTGATCAGGATCGAGTTGACGATCTGGCCGAACCGGATGTGCAGGTAGTACGCGGCCAGGTACCGCGGCCGGCCGTCGTCCGGGGCCAGCTCGGCCAGCAGCGCCTGTTGCACCGGGAGGTTCATCAGCTCCCCGACGGTCAGCACGACGACGGCGACGAGCAGCAGCCACGCATCGTCGGTGACGGCCAGCACCGCGAACCCGCCCGCGTACAACGTGATGCCCGCGTACAACCGCGCGCGGTCCGGCATCCGCTTCAGCAGCGTGTTGACGACCAGCGCGAACGCGACGACCAGGACGGTGTTGACCGCCTTGAGGATGCCGAGCATCTCCACGCCGTCGACGGTCCCGAACGGGAACACCGGCTGGACCGGGAAGTCCGTCGACAGCCGGATCCCGATCGCGGTGCTCAGCTGCCCTTCCAGGGTCAGGATCAGCGTGGCGGCGATGATCAGCCGGCGGAACGTCGAGTCGGCCAGCACCACCTTGTAGCCCTGGGCGAACTGCGCGATCCCGGTGAGCTTGACCGGCGGCCGGGGGATCTCCGGCTTGGTCTCCGCCACCATCGTCACGGTGATCGTGAGGGCGAAGGCCATCCCGATCGCGCCGCCGAGGATCACCGCGCCGAAGTGCGAGCTGTACAGGAAGGCACCGAGCAGCGCGCCGGTGCCGAGCGCGAGGTTGATCACCCAGTAGTTGACCGTGTAGACGAACTTGCGCTGGTCCGGCGGGGTGACGTCGATGATCGTCGCGTCGTTGGCGGGCAGCGCGAGGTTAGTCCCGAACTTCACGATCGCGTAGCTGAAGTAGACGGCGAGCGCGCCCCAGCCGGAGTAGTGGGCGACGGCCATCAGCGCGAGGAACCCGGTGCCGACGACGTCGCCGATGACGAGCACCGGACGGCGTCCCCAGCGTTCGGACAGGTGCCCGCCCACCAGCATGCCGACCACCGCGAACGCGGCGAACACCAGGATCAGCGCGCCGGCCACGGCGACGCCCACGTGCGCCGCGAGGTAGATCGCGATGAACGTGAGGATCATCGCGTCGATCAGCTTGTGCACGAACGCGAGCCCGATCCGGATCCGGACGTTGCGGTGCAGGGCGAAGAAGCTCCTCATCGAACCTCCACCTCTATCAGGGAGCGGACGTGGTCCGCGCGGGCTTGGGCCTGTCCGGCGTCTTCGGAGCCGGTGAGGATCACGAAACCGTGCCGGGTCTTGGAGCTGACTGTCTCCGGCAGGACGTCTCCGGGGGCGAAGGGGAAGCTCAGGGTGTCCACATAGTCCAGTGCGCGGGCCTGCTCGAGACCGGTCACTTTTCGCAGAACTCCGGTGGGGAAGGAGAAGTACGCGATGTGCCCCACCGAGCCGTCCGGCTCCGGCAGGGACGTCCGCCCGGCGAGCGCGGCGAACATCGCGCGCTTGACGTCGAAGCCGCGGGCGTGCCGGATGATGTCCGGGATCTTGTCCCCGCCCAGCCGGGCCTGCGACTCGACGATCCGCGGCCCGTCGGCGGTGAGGATGACCTCGGTGTGCGCCGGGCCGCACTGGTAGCCGACGGCGTCGAGCAGTTCGACCGCGAGCGCGGCGACCTCCCGTGTCTCCGCCGTTTCCGGCTCGCCGAAGAGGTGCCCTCGCTCGACGAAGTGCGGCAGCGGGCCGAGCAGCTTGCGCGTCACGCCGATGACGTGGTGCTCGCCGCGCACGGTCATCGTCTCGACGCTGAACTCGGGGCCGCGCAGGTACTCCTCGACCAGCAGCGGCCCGGAGTAGGCCAGCGCGGCCAGCTCGTCGCCCCAGGCGGGCAGCTCGGCCGGGTCGGTGAGCAGCCGCGTCCCCCGGCTGGCCGACAGCGCGGCGGGCTTGACCACGACCGGCAGCGTGAAGCCGGCGAGCAGCGGCTCGACGTCCTGCCAGCGGTCCGCGGTGGCGAACCGGACCGTCGAGATGCCCTTGTCGCGCAACAGGGTGCGCATGGCGAGCTTGTCGTTGAGCAGGAACACCGAGTGCGGCGAGTTGACCGCCGCGCCCAGTTTGTCGGCGACCTCGTAGGCGAGCTGCATGCTCTCCTCGCTGCCGACGTGCCAGACGTGGCGGGCGCCGGTTTCCCGAACGGCCGCGCGGATCGCTTCGGCGTAGGCGGCGCGGTCGGTGAAGTCGACCAGCCACAGGCTCTCGGCGAGGCTCTCGACCTCCTTGAGGTACGCCGGCGCGTCCGCGCCGAACAGCCGCGTCGCCTCGGCCGCGTCCCAGATCGCCGTGATCCGGAAGCCCTCCGCCCGCGCTTTGCCGAGGTATGCCTTGTACGGCATCACCATCACGAGGTTCGGCATGTCTTCTCTCCCTGTCCGGGCATCGGTGTCCCCAGCTTCGCCGACGCGGCCATCAGCGGACCATCGGCGGCGCATCGGCGCGGGTGCCGACGACGACCTGCTGGGCGGCGGCCTCGGCGATCCGGCCCGCCAAATAGGCGTCGGAGGCCGTCGCGAGGACGAGCCCGACCCGGTCTTCGTTCACCCGCAACGGATCCACCCGCCCGCCGGGTCCGACGGACACGACGGCTTCGCGGACCCCGGGCAGCGCCGCGGCGATGTCCAGTCCGCTCACTTCCGTCACGACGCCGGGATCGGCGGTCAGGTAGCGGATCGCCGCACCGCCCGCCGGCTCGGTGACGACGTCGCCGGCGGGCTCGCCGAGGTACTGGCGGAGCAGCAGCTCCATCGTGGACACCCCGAAGCTGAGGTCCATCAGCTCGGTGATCCGGTCACCGGCCGGCCGCGGGTTGATCTCGATCAGCTTCGGGCCCGCGCCGGTGTACTTGATCTCGACGTGCGCGATGCCGAGGTCGAAGCCGACCGCCGTGGTCGCGGCCACCGCGGCCTCCTCCAGCTCGAGCCGGACCGGGTCCGGCAGCGCCGTCGGGAAGCTGTGCCCCAGCTCGACGAACCGGTTGCGGCCGCCGAGGATCTTGTCGGTCACCCCGAGCACGCGGACGGTCCCCGCTTCGGCCAGCACCTCCACGCTCACCTCGAACCCGACGAGGCACTCCTCGACGAGCACCTCGGGCGAGCGGGCCTGGCCGCGGCGGTTGGTCGTCGCGGACCGGATCGCCGTGAACGTCCCGGTCACCTCGTCCGGCGTGGTGCAGCGGACGACGTGCGCGCCGCTGGTTTCGTCGACCGCCTTCACCACGCACGGCAGCCCGATCTCTTCGGCGGCGCGTGCAGCCTGCTCGGCGGTGGTGACGACGCGGAACTCCGGCACGGGCACCCCGCGTCCGGCCCAGCGACGCCGTTGCGCGGCCTTGTCGCGGGCGATCCGGACGGCGGCCGGGTCCGGCCCGGGCAGGCCGAGCTGGCGGGCCGCTTCGGCGGCCTGGATGACTTCGTACTCGGCCACCGAGAGCAGGGCGTCGAGCGGCTTGGCGGCGTCGACGGCCTTGACCGCCTCCAGCAGCGGTTCCAGCTCGTGGGTCGGGCAGGACACGACCTCGTCGACGCACGTTTCCAGTACCTCGGTGCCGCCCGGCGTCGCGTGGTAGCGGTCCAGCCCGCAGCTGAAGAAGGTGACGTGCAGGCCCAGTGCGCGCGCCGCCCGCAGGGCGTCGAACCCGGATCCGGACCGGTTCGACTCGACGAACCCGATACGTCTCATGTCCGTTCCCTCACTCGTAACTCAGGCCCGGCGTCCGGGCGCGCTTCAGCTCGAAGAAGTGCGGGTTCCGCGCGAGCGCGACCACTCCGTCGAAGAGGTCCACCGCGTCCGCGCCCCGCGGGATGGCGTTGAGCACGGGACCGAAGAAGCCGGTGCCGTCGACGTGGATCGCCGGGGTGCCGAGGTCCGCGCCGACCGGGGCCAGCGCCTCGGCGTGGCTCTTGCGCAGGGCCTCGTCGTACTCGGTGCTCTCCATCGCGTCGATGAGCCCGGCGGGCAAGCCGACCTCGGCCAGCGCCTGCGCGACGACGCCGGGGAAGTCCTTGTCGCGTCCCTTGTGGATCCTCGTGCCGAGCGCGGTGTAGAGGTCGCGCAGGACCTCCTCGCCGCGCTGCTGGGCGGCGGCGACGCAGACGCGGACCGGGCCCCACGAGCGGTCGCAGAACTCGCGGTACCACGGCTCGATCTCGCGCTCCTCGTTGAGCACGCCGAGGCTCATCACCCGGAACCGCAGGGCGAGTTCACGCTGCCGTTCGACTTCGAGGATCCACCGCGAGGTGATCCAGGCGAACGGGCAGGCCGGGTCGAAGTAGAAGTCGACTCTGGGGGACACGGGGTTCCTCTCGGTGCAGGGGTCGTGAGTGAGAAACAGGGTTGGAACACCGTTTCTCACTCACGACCCGGGGTGACGGCGTGCAGCCAGCCGAACTCGTCGGGCGCCTGGCCGTACTGGACGTCGAGCAGCGCGTTCAGCAGGCGGCGGGTGACCGGGCCGGTGGTGCCGTCGCCGACCGCCCACTCGCCGTCCGGGGTCACGGCGTGCCCGACCGGCGTGACGGCGCGCGCGGTACCGCACGCGAACGTCTCGGTGATGCGCCCCTCCCGGCAGCCGCGCGCCCAGTCGTCGAGGGCGACCGGCTCTTCGGCGACGCTCAGGCCGAGCCGCCCGGCGAGCCGCAGGATCGAGTCGCGGGTGATGCCGGCCAGCAGCGTGCCGCTCAACGGCGGCGTGACGAGCCGGTCGCCCTCGACGAAGAACAGGTTGGAGCCGCCGACCTCCTCGACGTACCGGCGCTCGCGCGCATCCAGCCAGACGACCTGGTGGCAGCCGTGTTCGGCAGCCTCCCGCTGCGCGACGTACGACCCGCCGTAGTTTCCGCCGCACTTGATCGTGCCGGTGCCGCCGCCGGCCGCGCGGACGTACTCCGGCGACGCCCACAGCCGGATCGGGGCCGGCTCGGCCGCGGCGGGCCGGGCGGGGCTGCCGATCACGGCGAACAGGTACTCCTCGGCCGGCCGGTTGGACAGGTGCGTCTCGGCCGCGATCATGAACGGCCGCAGGTAGAAGCTGTGGCCGCGCGCGCCCGGCACCCAGTCGCCGTCGACGCGCAGCAGCGCCTCCGCCGCCGCGACGAAGTCCGCCTCGGCCAGCTCGGGCATGGCCATCCGGCGGGCCGACCGCGCGAACCGGGCGGCGTGGTCGCGGGGCCGGAAGAGCACCCGCCGCCCGTCCGCGCGCCAGAATGCCTTCAGCCCTTCGAAGATCGTCTGTCCATAGTGGAACGCCATGGTGGCGGGGTGCAGGGTGAACGCGGCGAGCGGCCCGGTCCGGGCGTCGTGCCAGCCGCGGGCGGCGCTCCACCGCGCGGTCACCATGTGATCGGAGTAGAGCGAGCCGAAGCCGGGCATGCGCAGCAGTTCTTCGCGCTGTTCGGCGGGCATCGGCTCGACGCGCTCGGGCGCGAACTCCAGGCTGGTCATGAGCGCTCCTCGCGTTCGTAGCGGGCCAGGGCCCGGTCGGCCAGGGGGCCGGCGAGCCCGGTGTAGGCCGCCGGGTCCAGCAGGCCCGGGGGAACGCCGACGCCGAGCAGGTCGGCCAGGTCCGCCCCGGTGCGTTCGGCTTCGGCGGACGCCTCGGCCAGCAGGCGCTTCGCCGCGGCCTTGCCGAGCTTCGGCGCCAGGACGGCGTTGACGCGCTCGGAGACGATCGCGCCCCGGGTGAGCCGCAGGTTCGCCGCCATCGCTTCGGGGCGCACCCGCAGGGTTTCGGCCAGGCGGACGGCGTTCGCGGCGGCGCCGGCCGCGATGCGCAGGGCGTCCTGCAGCGGTTGCCATTCCGCGTGCCAGCCGCCGGACGAGCGTTCGTCCTCGGCGGTCATCGACTGGAAGAGCACGACGGCGAGCGGCGGCAGCTGCCGGGCCGCGGTCGCCACCAGCGTCGCGAACACCGGGTTGTGCTTCTGCGGCATGGCCGAGGACGCCCCGCGGCCCGGCACCCGCTCCTCGCCGACCTCGCCGATCTCGGTGCGCGACAGCACGAGGACGTCCGCGGCGATCTTGCCGAGCGCGCCGGTGGTGACCAGCAGCGCCGACGCGACGTCCGCGATCGGTGTCCGGATCCCGTGCCACGGCAGCACTTGCGGGGCCAGCCCCAGCTTTTCCGCCACGCGGTCGGGCAGCTCCGGCGAGCCGGGGCCGTACTCCTGGTAGGCGGCGAGCGTCCCCGCCGCGCCGCCCAGCGAGACCGGCAGGCCCGCTCGGGCCCGGCGCACCCGCTCGACGGCGTCGAGCACGAGGTGCAGCCAGGTCGCCGCCTTGAGCCCGAACGTGACCGGCACGGCGTGCTGGGTCAGCGTGCGCCCGGCCATCGGCGTGTCCCGGTGCGCCCGGACGTGCCCGGCCAGGCTCCGCGCGGTGGTCAGCAGATCGCGCTCGACGCGGTCGAGGACGGCCGCGCACAGCAGCATCAGGGCGGTGTCGAGGATGTCCTGGCTGGTGCTGCCCCGGTGCACGTACTCGGCGGCGGCCGGGTCGACCGCCGCGGTGAGCCCGGCGACGAACGCGACCACGGGGTTCGCCGTCTCCCGGACGCCCTCGGCGATGGCCGCGGCGTCCAGGTTCTCCGGGACGGCGGCGGCGCGGATGGCCTTGGCCGCGGTTTCGGGGATCACGCCCAGCTCGGCCTGAGCCTCGGCGAGCGCGACCTCGGTGTCGAGCATCGCGGTCAGCAGCGCACGCTCACCGACGAGCTCGGCGGCGCCGGTCGCGGCCCACGCGGGGGCGAGCAGCTCACTCATGCGGTCCTCTCCAGGTCGGCGCGCGCCGCGGCGATGCGCAGGCACGAGCGGGCGATCGCGTCCGCGTCGCCGAGGATCACCGAGTTGACGCCGGGCCGGATGCCCGCCGCGGTCACCCAGTGCACGGCTTCCGTCGGCACGCCGAACGCGAACCGCCGCGGGTGCGGGCGGTCGCCGGCGTCCAGTACGTGGTACGGCCGGCGCGTGACCGCCAGGCCGCCGGTCTCGAACTCCCCGATGCGGTACGGGCGGCACTCCCCGCGCGCCAGCAACGCACGCAGCAGCGGGTCCGTCGTCCGCCGCAGGTCGGTGTCCGGCAGGCGGGCCTCGATTAGCGCCTTCGCACGGACGACGACGTCGGGGCACGCGGCCGACCGCGCGACGAACCGGCCGCCGGAGCCCTCGATCCGCAGGTCCGGGCCGAGAACTTCGAGCACGCCCGCGTCCAGGAGCGCGCCGAACTGCTCGACGCGCTCGGCGGGCGGCCCGATCGACAGGTACGCGTTGAGCGGCATGTACCACCGCCGCAGGTCGTCGCGGTAGGAGGCGCCGGTGATCCCGCCGTGGTCGACGACCAGCCGGATCTCGTTGCGCAGGTCGCGCAGGACGTCCGTGGCCGCCTTGAGCGGGCCGGTCACGTTGCCCTTGCGCGCCTCCGCCAGCTCGGTGTCCACAGAGGACCGCAGCCAAGCGCGGAAGGTCGCCGTCGACGCGAGGTCGGCGGCCGGGTAGGGCCTCGCGATCCGCCGCCAGTCCCAGCCGCGGTCGAGCCCGAACTTGGCCAGGACGATCCGCTGGGCCTCGGTCTCCCGCACGGCCAGCGGGTCGCCCTCGAGCGGCACCTCGGCGGGCCCGGCCGCCGCGAACGCCTCGGTGAACTCCCCGGCGTCGCAGGCGCACCCCCGCTCGCGCACTCGGGCCGCGTAGAAGACCGTGCGGACCTCCTGGTCGATCAGCGGCCAGACGTCGCGGCGGAAGTCGGCACCGTCCCGCAGCCTGCCGATCACCTCGGCCGTGAGGAACCGCGGTTCGTGCCGGCCGGAAGCACCCTTCTCGTTGCGGGCGCGGGCCTGGTACGGAACCCCGCGCCGCGACCCGGCGACCAGCCGCGGTTCGCGGCCGGACGGCACGTACTTCAGCGTGCCGCCCGGCTCGCGGGTGAACTCGCCGCCGCGCCCGAGGGTGAGCAGGGCCAGGTGGTCGAAGAAGTTCAGGCCCATCCCGCGCAGGAGCACCGGCTCCCCCGCGGGCACGTCCGCCGGTTCGTCGGCCGGGTTGCCCGGCGGGAAGTAGCGCAGGCCGTGCCGCTCGGCGTACCCGTTCAGGTCCGCTTCGGCCGGGCTGAGCTCGTGCGGCTGGTGCCCCAGCGCGAGCACGACGGCGGCCAGCCCGCCGACGGTCGTGCCGTCGTCCAGCAGGACGTCCTGCCGGCCGTCGGGGGCGTCCCGGACGTCCACCGCCAGCGCCTGGTGGGCCACGAACCGCAGCGAGGGCGGTGCGGTCCGGGTGATCCGCCGCCGCGTCCAGCGCAGGTAGCTGCCGTAGAACGCCCGCGACGGGTAGTCGTCCGGGCCCAGTGCCTCCGCTTCGGCCCGGACGGCGTCCGGCACGGCCGGGCTGCCGAGCAGGGCGATCGAGCGCGCCCACTCGTACAGGCTCGGGCCACGCACGACCGGACCCGCGCAGTCGACGGTCTCGTCGACGAACATCGTCACCTGGCCGGCGACGGTGTTCATCAGCAGCAGGCGGTCCTGCGTGCTGCGCCACACCTGGCCGCCGTCGGCCAGCCGCGGGTCGACGAGGTGCACCACGAGCCGGTGGCCCCGCGGCACGAGCGCGCCCACGTTGGCGCTCAGCCGTTCCGCGACCGACAGCCCACGCGGGCCGAGCCCGACCACGGCGATCTCCGACGTCTCCCCGAACACTGTCTCCTGCTCCCGTACGGGTCGTGAGTGGTTAGGGCGGTTAGAACCGCCCTAACCACTCACGACGGTTGGTCAGCGTCTCTGCAGGCTCCGGCCCAGCCCGGCCGCGGCGCCGGCGAGCCGGGTCATCAGCCCGGCGAACTGCTCCGGCCGCAGCGCCTGCTTCGCGTCGCACAAGGCCTCCTCCGGCCGGACGTGGACGTCGACGAGCAGCGCGTCCGCCCCGGCCGCGATCGCGGCGAGCGACAGCGGTTCCACCAGCTCCGGCCGGCCGCCCGAATGGCTCGGGTCGACGATGACCGGCAGGTGGGTGCGCTGCTTCCACAGCGCCACCGCCGTCAGGTCGAGCGTGAACCGCGACGACGGCTCGAACGTGCGGATGCCGCGTTCGCACAGCACCACCTGGTCGTTGCCCTCCATGAGCAGGTACTCCCCGGCGGCGAGCGTCTCCTCGACGGTGCAGCCGAACCCGCGCTTGAGCACGACCGGCAGGCCGCTCTGGCCCACCGCGCTCAGCAGCGCGAAGTTCTGCATGTTCCGCGCACCGATCTGGAAGCCGTCCACGACTTCGGCCAGCCGCTTGACGTGCTCGGGGTCGACGACCTCGGTCACGAACGGCAGGCCCGTCTTCTTCCGCGCCTCGACGAGCAGCTCGAGCCCGGTGAACCCGAGGCCCTGGAACGAGTGTGGCGACGTCCGCGGCTTGAAGACCCCGCCGCGCAGGCCGACGGCACCGTACTCGGCGACGAGCTCCGCCGTGGCGAGCATCTGCTCCGGCGTCTCGACCGCGCACGGGCCGGCGATCACCACGACCGAGCCGTCGCCGATCGTGGTGGGGCCGAGGGCGACCTCGGTGCCGGCCGGGCGGATCTCCCGGCGGCCCAGCCACGGCTCACCGCCCCGCGGCACGCGCCGGGTCGGGACCGGCAGGTCCGCCGCCGCGGCGAGCAGATCGGCATTGTCCACTCCGGACACCGGCAGGACGTGACTGGCACCGAGCCGGTACATCTGCGTCGGCGTACCCGCGGACTCCAGGTACCGCAGCCAGCCGTCGACCCGGGCGCGGGTCACGGTCTCATCGAACACGAGCAGGGCGTCTTGGTCGGTCACGGCGATCTTCTCTTCTCGAAGGAGGCTCACACCAGCGCGTCGCTGGTGGCGAGGCTTTTGCCCCGGCGGTCACGGACGTGGACGGCGAGGTCCTTGTACTTGTCCCGGAGGAAGCGCTTGAGCGACTTCCCGGTGACCCCGAGCGGGAAGTCGTCGCCGCCGGTGGCGACCTCGACGACGGACAGCTCGGGCTTCCCGTGCGCCCGCAGGGCTTCGTTGGCCGCGAACAGCACCTTCTCGGCGTCCACGTCCCGGCCGGTCACGACGGCCACGGCCACCTTTTCCCCGCCGTAGCCGCCGGCCACGACGGTGCAGTCCTCGACGCCGGCGACCTCGTTGAGGATGAGCTCTTCCATCTGCACCGAGTAACCGGGCCCGGCGGCCGTGTGCACGACGTCGACCGCGCGGTCGACCTGGTAGAAGTTGCCCTCTTCGTCCCGGTAGGCGACGTCCCCGGTCAGCCAGTACCCGGCGAGCTTGCTGCGGTAGTAGGTGTCCTGGTTGCCCCAGTACCCGACGGTCATCGACGGCGGTTTCGCGCCGAGGAAGCCGTATTCGTAGGGTTCGGCGAGCGTGCCGTTCTCCCGCACGATCGCGACCTCGGCGTACCCGACCGACTTGCCGACGCAGCGGTCGTTGCGCTCGGTCGCCAGGGTGCGCGGCTGCATGAGCACGCCCCAGCCCAGCTCGGTGGTGCCGAGCCGGTCGAGGAACGCGGCCGGCGGCAGCTCCGGCGACCGGCGGCCGAGGATGTTCTTCAGGTGCCGCTCGTGGATGGCGTCCGCCATGGACACCCAGATGTTGACCGAGTCGAGCGCGCCCTTCGGTGTCTCGATGGCCGCGAGCTCCGGGTAGGCGTGGCCGAACGCCATGACCATGCTCGGCTTGTGCGTCTCGACGGCCTCGGCGAGCTCGGCGCCGGTGACGTCCCGGTGCACGACCATCGGCTGGCCGCCCAGCACGGCGTAGGCGTTGAACGACACACAGCCCTGGTGCGACTGGGGAAGCGCGTTCAGGATGAGCGCGTCCGGCTCTTCCCGGTAGTTCACCGCCCGCCACTTCGGGCCGTCCAAAATGGTCTTGCTGGTGTGGATGACGGGCTTCGGCAGGCCGGTGGTGCCGGAGGAGTGCATCAGGCCGACGGGGTCGTCCGGGTGATGGCGGAACCGGTCGGCGTCCGGCAGGACCGCCGGCGGCGGCCCCGCCTGGTCGGTGTGGACCCACTCGAGGTTCAGCCGGTCGAGGTCCGGCGCGACCCGGGCGAGGCGCTCCGCGTCGGTGTAAAGGCCGATCGCGCCGCTGCGCTCGATCAGGGCGGCCGCGCTGTCGCGCTTCGCGTTGCTGTTGATCAGCATGGAGATCGCGCCGATCTGCGCGAGCGCCGAAAGGTGCAGGAAGTACTGGATGGAGTCCGGCGGGAAGACGGCGACCCGGTCGTGCGGCCGCACGCCCTGCTCGAGGTACCAGACCGACCAGCTCTGCACGAGGTGGTCGAGGTCCCGCAGGCTGAACCAGTGCTTCGTTCCGCCGTCGGTGTACGGGATCGGCGTGAGCGAGTGGATGAAGGGCTCGTCCGGGTACGGGTTGAGCTCGAGCATCGCGGGCAGCAGGTTTCCCCCGCCGATGCTCGGATCGGCGAGCACCCGGGCGCGCAGCTCGGGGCTCAGGACAGTCTTGTGGGTGAACTCCATGGCATCACTTTCTGCTGCGGGACCGCGGCTTCCGACTCCACGACCGAGGATGCCGGTCCGGTCCATCGGCGACGCATCGGTGCTGCATCGGCGGCGATGGCGTTGCGGGACAACGGATATTGCCGTGACGAAGCGGGGTCACGCGGTCACCGACGGCGGCTTTCCCGCCGGGGTGCGGACGACTGGACGACACGGCGTCCGGCACCGTGCCGTCCGTGCGGGTACGGCGGAATGCCGGCGGGGAAAGCGGTTCAGCCGACGCTGCACTCCAGCTCGGCGACCGGGGTCAGCGCCGTCCGGCCGAACGTCGTCAGCACCGACTCGTGCTCCGCCGCCTTCGCGCGCGCGTGCTCGCGGACCAGGTCGTGGAAGTGGTACCGCCCCGCGGCCCGCTGGCGCAGCACGTGCGCGTCGAACAGCTCCTCCAGCAACCGCTCCGCCTCCGGCACCGGCTCTCCCAGCAGCAGTGCCGCGTCGGCCGCGTCGAGCTCCTCACCGGCGAACGCGCCCAACGCCCGGAACAACCGGCGCTGCGCGGCCGGCAACCGCTCGTAGGACACTTCGAACCGCGACGCCACACTGCGATCCTCGAGGCTCAGCTCGGCGAGCCGCGTGACGCGGTCACGCAGCCGGAACGCCAGGTCGTCGAGGGACCACGCCGGACGGTTGTGGAACCGGCACGCCGCGATCGCGACGGCCAGCGGCAGGTACCCGCAGAGCTCCACGACCTCCGCGACCGCGTCCGGCCGCGCCGCCGTGCGGTCCGTACCCGCGATCCGGACGAACAGCGCCGCCGCCTCCGACGGCGTGAACACGTCCAGCGACCGCGACGTCACCCCGTCGAGGCCGGCCAGGCGACGGCGGCTGGTGATGATCACCTGCGCCTTCCCCGTGCCGGGCAGCAACGGGCGGACCTGCCGCGCGTCGAGGGCGTTGTCCAGCACCACGAGGACCCGCCGCTCGGCGAGCTCCGCGCGCCAGCGCGCCGCGCGCTGCCTGCTGTCCCCGGGGATCCGGTCCGGCGCCAGCCCGAAGTCGAGCAGCAGCCGCTCCAGCGCCGCGTCCGGGTCGAGCGGCTCCTGGCCCGCCGTGTGCCCGTGCAGGTCGATGTAGAGGTGTCCCTCCGGAAACCGGTGCGCCAGCTGGTGGGCGAGCCGGACGGCCAGCGTCGTCTTGCCCGCGCCCGCCATCCCGTCGATCGCCAGGATGCTCAGCGCGGTGCCCGCCGGCCGGGTCGCGGACAGGGACCGCAGCTCCTCGGCGCGGCCGGTGAAGTGGGCGGTGTCGTACGGCAGGAACGACCGGCCCGGCGCGGGTTCGGGCCGGCGCTTCGGCCGGTCGTCGCGCAGGATCCGTTCGTACAGCTCCCGGATGCTCGCCCCGGGGTCGACACCCAGCTCGTCACGCAGCTTCCGCCGGCCCTGCTCGTACACGGTGAGTGCATCGGGCGTGCGGCCACACCGGTGCAGGGCCAGCATCAGCAGCTTGCGCGTCTCCTCCCGCAGCGGGTGCCGCGAGACGAGCTCGCCCAGCTGCGGCACGAGCGCCGACGCCTCGCCGCCGTCCAGGCGCAGCCCGATGAGCCGTTCGGTCGCGGCCAAGCGGTTCTCCTCGAACCGCGCGGCGACGATCTCGAACACCGGGTTGTTCAGCCCCGACAGCGCGGGCCCGTTCCACAGCGCGAGCGCGGCCTCCAGGAGCTCGATGGCCGCAGTGGCGCGGCCGGCGGCCGACGCCGCGGAGGCCGACGCGACCATCGCGGTGAACCGGTGCGCGTCGACGTCCTGCGGGTCCACCGTGATGCGGTAGCCGGGACCGTCCTTGACGACGATGTGCTTGGCCGCCCCGAAGCTGCGTCTCAGCGCGGCGACGGCGTTGTGCAGCTGTCTTCGCGCGGTCACCGGCGGCTCGCCGTCCCACATGGCCTCCAGCAGCCGGTCGGCGCCGACCACCCGGTTCGCGCTGAGCAGCAGCATCACCAGCAGCCGCTGCTGGCGCAGGCCGCCGAGGTCCACCCGCTCGCCGTCACGCTGGACCCGCAAGGTGCCGAGCAACTCGAAGTACATTCGATCCTCCCCCACCGTACGCGCCCGGCTACCGTTCGCAGCAGCCGCGCGCCGAACCCGGGAAAACATAGCCGAAAAATGCGCTCGGCAAGGCCGAATAACCGAAACGATGCTTTCGGCACGGCATCCGCGAATGATCGACTCGGACCGTACACGAATCGTCGCAATTGGCCGCCGAACAAATCCAACGCGATACCCGCGGGTTCGGTATGTGGTTTTTTCATACCCCGTTCGGCGGCGGCATAATTCACCACGGTGAACGCGCGCGCGAATAGCCTAGGGCGGCGGCGCGAGCGCGGGCGCGCGGTAGGCCGCGACCACCCCCGGCCCGCTCAGGCCGAGGCCGGTCAGCTCACCCACCACGGCGGCGGCGAGCCCCGGCCGCGCTTCGACGGCCGTGTGCGAAGGGCCATCCACCTCCACCCGGAATCCCCGGCCCAGCAGGCGGACGCGCAGGTCACGAGGGCGGATCCCCGCCTCGGCCAACCGCGCGCCCACCGCGATCTCGGCGCGTTCCACCAGTCCCAACCTCCCTAAAGAGACGGGCACGCCCACGGAGATACGTGACGCCAGGCAAGGCGTCGACGGCTTGTCGGCCACGGGCAGCGACCATGCGGCGGCCAGCGCCCGGACGTCGTGCTTGCCCAGGCCGGCCCCGGCCAGCGGCTCGACCACGCGCAGCTCACGGGCCGCGCGCAGGCCGGGGCGGTGCAGGGCGCGGTGGTCGTCGGCGTGCGTCCCGGTCGCCACGTGCGCGAACCCGCGCCGGAGCGCGAGCCCGCCGATCGCGCCCAGTACCGCCTGTTTACAGAAGTAGCAGCGGTCGCCGGCGTTGTCCCGGTATCCGGGAACGGCCAGCTCGGCGGTCGAGACCTCGGCCAGCTCGACCCCGAGGCCGGCCGCGATCCCCCGCGCGGCAACGAGTTCCGCCCGCGCGAGGCTGGGCGAGTCGGCGATCGCGGCCAGCACGCGCCCGGCGGGCAGCGCCCGCACGGCCGCGGCCAGCACGACCGCCGAGTCGACGCCGCCGGAGAACGCGATGGCCACGCTCCCGAGCGCGCGGACCTCGGCCAGCAGCCGCTCTTCGATTCCGGTGGCCATTACGCCGTCCCCGCTGGTCGTGCGGGCGCGGTGATCCAATTTCGGCAAAAGAACAGCACTTGTCCTCCGCTCGAGGCGTCTTGCGTACGGTAAGTCGATCGCGACGGGTCCACCCAGTCAACCCATTGCCGTATTCGTGCGGCATCCCCCGGGAACAGTTTACATACGACGCGCCGGAAGGCTAACGTGTCGAAGGTGGTATCGACTGGGGTTACGGCGGCGGAGACCGCCGATCTGGGATTCGCGCGATTGGACCTCGACCGCGCCGTCCGGACGGGGGATCCGGAAGTGGTGTTCGGCGCGGGAAAGACGCCCGAACAGATCACGGCCGCACTCGCGCGGCTGCACGAAGCCCATCCCGGACGCGCGGTGCTCGCCACGCGCGTCGGCGAAGAGGCGCGGCAGCTGTGCCGGGAACGCCTGCCGGAGGCCGGTATCGACGACGCCGGCCGCACGGTGACGCTGGGGACGGTGCCGCCGCCACGGGGCCGCGTGGCCGTCGTGTGCGCGGGGACCTCGGACCTGCCCGTCGCCCGCGAATGCGCGACGACGGTGGCGGTCTTCGGCGCGGAGCCGGATCTCGTCGTCGACGTCGGCGTGGCCGGGCTGCACCGGCTGCTGGCCGAACGCGACCGGATCGCGAGCGCGGACGCCGTCGTGGCGATCGCCGGGATGGAGGCCGCGCTGCCCACCGTCCTCGGTGGCCTGTGCGGCACGCCGCTGATCGCCGTGCCCACGAGCGTCGGCTACGGCTGGCACCTCGACGGCCTGACCGCGTTCCTCACGATGCTGAACAGCTGCGCCCCGGGTGTGGTGACGGTCAACATCGACAACGGCTTCGGCGCGGGCGTCGCCGCGGCCCGCGTCGCCCGGCAGTCGGTGGCACCGTGACCGTCGCGTGGATCGACGCCGGCAACGGCTGTGCCGGCGACATGCTGCTGGCCGCGCTGGTCGACGCGGGCGCGGACTTCGACGTGATCGGCGAAGGACTGGCCCGGCTGCGCGTCGACGACGTCCGGCTGACCGAGGAGGTGGTGCGGCGCCACGGGTTGCGGGCACGGCGGATCGTCGTCGAGGCGCCCGAGACGCGACACGCCCGTCACCTCCCGGAGATCCTCGGCCTGATCGGGTCTGCCGGACTGCCCGCCGCCGTGGAACGCTTCGCCACCAAGGTGTTCGGCACGCTGGCCGACGCGGAGGCCGCCGTGCACGGCATCGAGCGGGATCACGTGCACTTCCACGAAGTCGGCGCGCTGGACGCGATCGTCGACATCGTGGGCTGCGCGCTCGGCCTGGACTTGCTGGGCCTGCTGGATGCCGGCGTGACGGTCTCGCCGATCGCCGTCGGCGGTGGCACGGTGACCGCGGCGCACGGCCGGCTCACCGTGCCACCGCCCGCGGTGCTCGCGCTGCTCACCACCGCGGGCGCCCCGGTCGCCGCGCACCCGGCGGCCCGCGAGCTGTGCACCCCGACGGGCGCCGCGCTGCTCGTCACGCTGGCCGGCGCGTACGGCCCGATGCCGGCCTGCGTGCCGGTCAAGGTCGGCGTCGGCGCGGGCACGGCCGATGCGCCCGGGCACGCGAACATCGTCCGCGTGGTCGTCGGCTCGGCCGTGGAGCCGGACCGGACGTGGGTGCGCGCGACGATGACCGTCGTCGAGACCACGGTCGACGACCTCGATCCCCGGCTCTGGCCGGAAGTCCTGGCCGCGTTGCGCGGCGCGGGCGCGGCGGACGCGTGGTGCGCGCCGGTGACCGCCCCGAAGGGCCGGCCGGGCATGGTCTTGACGGCTTTGGCGGCGGACGACCGCGTCGACGGCGTCTGCGCGGCGGTGTTCGCCCACACCTCGACGCTGGGGGTGCGGCTGTCTCCCGTCGAACGGCGGTCGCTGCCGCGCGACAGCGTCACAGTGGACTACCGCGGGCGGCCGGTGAGCGTGAAGCGCGGGTTCCTGAACGGGGTCGTCGTGACCGCGCAGCCGGAGTACGAGGAAGTGAAGGCCGCGGCGGAGGCCACCGGGCAGCCGCTGCGCCGCGTGCTCGAAGAAGTTCGAGTGCTATCTTCGCAGTGAAGATCTCGGGAGGAGACCCTCGTGGCAGGTGACGTCGACATCTCCGGGTAGCTCCGGAGCACGCAGGCCCCCGGCAGTGCCGGTGCGGGCCGCGTTCGACGTCCCCCTTTTTCTTCGCGCCACATCGAGGTCTTCGCCATGCCCGAAATCGTCCTGTCCGGCCTGTCCTTCTCGTGGCCGGACGACACCCCCGTCTTCGACCGCCTGTCCGCCACCTTCCCCGGCGGCCGCACCGGGCTCGTCGCCCCGAACGGCTCCGGCAAGACGACGCTGCTGAAGCTCGTCGCCGGCGTGCTGAAGCCGTCGGCGGGCAGCGTCACCGCCGACGGCGTCCTCGGCTACCTGCCGCAGGACCTGCCGCTGAGCGGGGAGCCGTCCGTCGCCGAAGTCCTCGGTATCGCACCGGTTCTGCAGGCCATCGCGGCCGTCGAGTCCGGTGACGCCGCCGAAGCGCACTTCACCGCCATCGGCACCGACTGGGACATCGAGGAACGCACGCGCGCCCAGCTCGGCCGGCTCGGCCTCGCCGAGCTGACCCTGGACCGGTCGCTGAGCACGGTGTCCGGCGGCCGGATCGTTTCGCTGGGCCTGGCCGCGCAGCTGCTCAAGCGGCCGGACGTGCTGCTGCTCGACGAGCCGACCAACAACCTCGACCTCGAGGCCCGCCGCAAGCTGTACGCCGTGCTCGACGACTGGTCCGGCTGCCTCGTCGTGGTCAGCCACGACCGCGCGCTGCTCGACCGGATGGACCGGATCGCCGAGCTCGACCGGGGCGAGATCCGGTTCCACGGCGGGAACTTCACCTCCTACGTCGAGGCCGTCGACGCCGCGCGTGAAGTCGCCGAGAAGAACATCCGCAACGCCGAGCAGGAGGTCAAGCGCGAGAAGCGGGAAATGCAGCAGGCCCGCGAGCGCGCCGCCCGCCGCGCGAGCACCGCGTCGCGCACCCTCGGCAACGCCGGGCTGCCCAAGATCTTCGCGGGCACCATGAAGCGCAACGCCCAGGAGTCGGCGGCCAAGGCGGACGGCACGCACGCGGCGCGCGTCGGCGCGGCCAAGGCGAAGCTCGACCAGGCCGAGCGGGCCCGGCGGGACGAGCAGAAGATCGGCCTGGAGCTCCCGCGGACGGAGGTCCCGGCAGGCCGCACGCTCTTCCTCGGCGAGGGCCTGCGGGTGCGCGGTCTCTTCCCGGCCGGCGTCGACCTGGCGATCCGCGGCCCCGAGCGGATCGCGCTCACCGGCCCCAACGGCGCCGGGAAGTCCACGCTGCTGCGCCTGGTGAAGGGCGATCTCGTGCCCGACAGCGGTTCCGTGTCGCGGGCGGACGGCCGGATCGCGTTCCTCTCCCAACGTCTCGACCTCCTGGACGACGACCGCACGGTGGCCGAGAACCTGGCCGCGGCCGCCCCCGCGTTGCCGCCGGCGCAGCGGATGAACCTGCTGGCGCGCTTCCTGTTCCGCGGCTCGCGGGTGCACCTGCCGGTCGGTGTCCTCTCGGGCGGGGAACGGCTGCGCGCCACGCTCGCCTGCGTCCTGTTCGCCGAACCCGCGCCGCAGCTGCTGTTGCTGGACGAGCCGACGAACAACCTCGACCTCGTCAGCACGGGACAGCTGGAGAGCGCGCTGACGGCGTTCCGCGGCGCGTTCGTCGTCGTGAGCCACGACGAGCGCTTCCTCGACCGGATCGGGATCGACCGGTGGCTGCGGCTGGAAGACGGTGACGTACAAGGGTGACGTCGCGCGACGGTCGCCGCGGCCCCTTCCGGATTCCTAGCGTGGTGACCTCACCCGCCGAAAGGAAGAACATGTCCGAAGTGACCTACACCGCCGTCGCCACCTCCACCGCGGAGGGCCGCAACGGCGGCCGCGCGACCTCCGACGACGGCGCGCTCGACGTCACCCTCGCCGTGCCCAAGGCCTTCGGCGGCGCGGGCGACGGGACGAACCCGGAGCAGCTGTTCGCGGCGGGCTGGGCGTCGTGCTTCGTCGGCGCGGTGCGCCGGGTCGCGGGCGCGAAGAAGGTGCCGCTGAACGATCTCGCGGTCGTCGCCGAAGTCACCCTGCACCACGACACCGAGGCGGGCGAGTTCGGGTTGAGCGCGGTGCTGCACCTGGAGGCGTCGGGTATCGACCAGGCCACGGCCGACGACCTGGTCGCCGGCGCGCACCAGGTGTGCCCGTACTCGAAGGCGACCCGCGGCAACATCGAAGTCACCCTCGACGCCACGGTCGCCTGAGCACCGGCGCAAGTCTCGTGAGTGTTCAGGGCGGTTAGAACCGCCCTGAACACTCACGACGGTTTACCGGCGGGCGGCGTCCAGGATCGCCTGGGCGAACGGGCGTGGGGCTTCCTGCGGGACGTTGTGCCCGATGCCGTCGAGGATCCGGTGTTCGTACTTGCCGGTGTACTTCGCGCGGTAGGCCTTGCCGTCCTTGGCAGCGCCGTCGAAGTCGCTGGCGATCGTGATCGCCGGGACCGTGATCGCCGGGCCGGTCGCGAGTTTCCGTTCGTACTCCTCGTACTGCGGCTCGCCCGGGGCGAGGCCCAGGCGCCAGCGGTAGTTGTGGATGACGATGTCGACGTGGTCGGGGTTGTCGAACGCCGCCGCGCTGCGGTCGTAGGTCGCGTCGTCGAAGTGCCACGCCGGGGAGGCCGTCTTCCAGATCAGCTTGTTGAAGTCGTGGCGGTTGGCCGCGTAGCCGGCGCGGCCGCGCTCGGTCGCGAAGTAGTACTGGTACCACCAGCCGAGTTCGGCCTGCGGCGCCAGGGGTTTCTGGTTCGCCACCAGGTTCGTGACGAGGTAGCCGCTCACCGCGACGACGGCTTGGCAGCGTTCCGGGAAGAGCGCGGCGATGATGCCGGCCGTCCGCGAACCCCAGTCGTAGCCGCCGAGGACCGCCTTGTCGATCTTGAGCGCGTCCATCAGGGCGACGACGTCGAGGGCGACCGCCGCCTGCTGCCCGTTGCGGACGGTCTGCGCCGACTTGAACGTCGTCGGGCCGTAGCCGCGCAGGAACGGGACGATCACCCGGTGGCCGGCCGCGGCCAGGATCGGCGCGACGTCGGCGTAGCTGTACGGGTCGTACGGCCAGCCGTGCAGCAGCACGACCGGCTGCCCGCCGGCCGGCCCGAACTCGGCGTAGGCCATGGTCAGCACCCCGGCGTCGGCGTGCTTGAGCTCGCCGAGCGACGTGTGCTCGCCGGAGCCGGCGCGCAGGTCAGGGGTCGTGGACACGGCGGGTGCGGCGGCCTCCGACGAGCAGGCGGCCAAGGACGTCGCCGCCAGTCCCGCCGCGAACGCCTGCCCGAACCTTCTCCTGCTGATCATCTTGGCTCCTGTGCGAAAGACCGTGGGACTTTCACGACGTTAGAGCCGGTCCGGTGATCTTCGCGCCCGTCAGGTGACGCAGCCGGTGTAAGTCACCCTTCCAGGGTCTTCAAGATCCCGGCGAGGTCGGCGCGGGAGCTCACGCCCAGCTTGGGGAAGATCCGGTGCAGGTGGGTGCCGACGGTCCGGTGCGAAAGGTACAGCCGCTGCCCGATCTCCCGGTTGGTCAGCCCGTCGGCGGCCAGCTGCGCGATGCTCAGCTCGTGCGGGGTCAGCTTCTCCCGCGCGTCCGGCCCGCGGTTCGGGCTCGACTCCCCGGCGCTGCGCAGCTCGCGCCGCGCCCGCTCGGCCCAGGCCGTCATGCCCAGGGCGTCGAACGTCTCGCGGGCGGTGCGCAGGTGCGTCCGTGATTCGACGACCCGCCGCTGCCGCCGCAGCCACTCGCCGAACGCCAGGTGGACGCGGCCGCGTTCGGCGGGCCAGCCGGTGAGATCGGCCCGCAGTGCCTCGGCGAACCGCTCGTCGGCCGGGTCGAGCACGGCACGGGCGTACCTCAGCCCGACGTGCAGCGCGGGCGACGGCGTGCCTTTCGCCAGCGGCTCCAGCTCGGCGAGGATGTCGCGCATCGCGTCGGTCTGCCCGGCGCGCACCGCGGCCTCGGTGAGCTCGGCGACGCAGTACGCGCGCAGGGCCAGCTGGTAGGCGGGGTCGGCCGGGTCGAGCAGTCTCCGCAGGTCGGCGAAGGCGTCCTCGAAGCGGCCTTCGCTCAGCGCGGTGAGGCCGCGCGTGAGCTGGACGGTGGCGAGCACCGGCCGGGCGCCCGCGGCGAGCCCGGCGCGTTCGGCCTCGTCGGCCAGCGTCTTCGCTTGCCGGTGTTCGCCGCGCAGGGCGGCGATCTCGGCCTGGACGGCCGTGGCCAGGCCGTACATGAACGGCTGGCCGGTCTCCCGGGCGAACCGCGCGGCTTCGGCGGCGACCGGCACGGCCGCGGCGAGGTCGCCGAGCCGGACGCGGCTCCACGCCTGGACGGCCAGCGCCCGCGGCAGCGGCCCGAGGCGGCCCTGGGCCCGCAGCCCGGGCGCGGCGGCCGCGGAGAACCGGGCGGCGAGGTCGAAGGCGCCGACCTGCAGGGCGGCGCTGCCCAGGTATCGGTCGACCTCGGGATCGGCGCCGGTGGCCCCGGCCAGCTTCTTGAGCCGGGCTAGGACGACTTCGCCGCGCTCGAACGGCGCGACATAGGCGGTGACGGCCACGACGCGCGGGTCATCGGCCGGGACCGGCAGCCGGTCGGCGACGTCGAGCAGGGCCTTCCGGGCCGCGCCGCCGGGTTCGGTCCAGAAGCACCGCATGGCGGCGCTCCAGAGGATCCGCAGGGCGGCGGCGGTTTCCCCGTCGGCGGCGACGGCCTCCGCGGTGACCGCGAGTTCGGCCACCCGGGCGGGGTCTTCACGAAGGCCGTCTTCGAACTCGCTGAGCAGCCGGCTCGCGGTGGCCCGGTGGCTCTTGCCGACCGGTTTCGCCGCGTGCACCAGGCGTTCGGCGGTCTCGCGCCGCCCGGAGTCGACGGCCAGCTCGGCGGCTTTCAGCAGCCGTTCGGTCCGGTGCTCGGGACGTTCGCTCAGCCGCGCGGCCTGTTCGAGCGCGGCGATGGCGGCGGCGGCCCCGCCCCGGTAGCGCGCCCGGTCGGCGGTGCGGTCGAGTTCGCCGGCGACGGTCTCGTCGGGCCCGGCGGTCGCGGCGGCTCGGTGCCAGGCACGCCGGTCGGGCTGGTCGTGGAGGGCTTCGGCGAGGGCGAGATGGACGCGCCGCCGTTCGGTGGGGGTGGCGGCCGCGGGGATGGCCGAGCGCATGAGCGGGTGGCGGAAGGTGACGGCTCCGGCGGAGAGTTCGACGAGCCGCGCTTCTACTGCGGGAGCAAGGATTTCAGGCTCGACGCGGAGGCAAGGGGCGGACGGGCGATCGTGGGGCGGGAGCCCGGATTCCGGCCCGGCACCGCTGCCCGGCACCGGCTCCGCGCCGAGCATCCCGCCCAGCCGAGCATCACCACCCGAGGCCGGCACCCCGCCCTCGTCCGCGCCCAGGAGCGCGCCCGTCGCCGTCAAGGTCTCGGCCAGCGAAGTCGTCTCGTTCAGCGCCGCCACCAGCAGCGCCGTCCGCGTCGCCGGCGGCAGGCCCGTCACCCGGGCCGTGAACGTCCGTTCCAGGCGTTCCGTCAGCGGCAGCACCGGGTCGAGCCCGTCGAGGTCCGCCAGTCCCAGCGGCAGCTCCGTCAACGCCAGCGGATGGCCCGCCGCCTCCGTCAGCAGCCGCGTGCGGACCGCGGGGGCCAGGCGCGGCGCGACCGCGTCCAGCAGGTCCGCCGCCTCGTCCGGCCCCAGCCGGTCCAGGACCATCGGCGCCAGCCCGGCATCGAGCAGCGGGGACGAGGCGCCGTCCCGGAGCGTCGCCACCAGGACGATCGGCTCGGTCTCGATCCGCCTCGCCACGAACGCCAGGACGTCCGCGCTCGCGCGATCCAGCCAGTGCACGTCTTCGGCCACCAGCAGCAACGGCTTCGCGGCCGCTTCCTCCGCCAGCAGCGTCAGCGTGGCGAGCCCGACCAGGTACGCGCCGGGTTCGGCGCCGGCCGCCAGCCCCAGCGCGGTCCGCAGCGCGTCCCGCTGCGGCGCCGGCAGCTCCGCCACGCCCGCCCGGACAGGGTGCAGCAGCTGGTGCAGCCCGGCGTACGCGAGGTTCCGCTCGGCTTCGGCCCCGGTCGTCCGCAGCACGCGCAGCCCGGCGACCGACGCCGCGGCCGCCGTCTCGGCCACCAGCGCCGACTTCCCGATGCCCGCCTCGCCCCGGAGGACGACGCCGCTGCGGTCCTCGGGACCGTCGACGAGCTCGCCCAGCTCCTTCAGCTCGGCTTCCCGCCCGTGCAGCGCCATGGAACCGACCTTACCCAACGCCCGTTTCCGCAGCTCACGGCCGAGTGACGTACACCGGCAGCGTCATCCGACGGGCGCGGGCACCGCACCCCGCCGCCTAGCTTCGGCAGCGCCATGTCCACATCGGACGAAAGCGACCAGAGGAACCGATGAGACGCATCCCCCAGTTCTTGGCGGCCGCCGTGCCGCTGCTGCTGACCGGCCTGGTGCCGCTCGCACCGAGCGCCGCGGCCGCGACACCGGCCTGCGCCGCCGTCTCGGTGCCCGCCCCGGCCGGCGCGAAGATCGAGTCGGTCACCGCCGAACACGAAACCGCGTACTGCCGGCTCACCGTCACGCTGACCCACTCCGGCACCGACCACGTCAAGGTCGCCGTCGCCCTGCCCGACACCGGCTGGACCGGGCGGCTGCAGGCCCTCGGCGGCAGCGCCTACGCCGCCGGGAACTTCGACGGGCTCGCCCAGGCCGTCAAGGACGGCTACACCGCCGTGACGACCGACGCGGGCGTGTCCCTGAACGGGCTCGACACGTCGTGGGCGGTGACCGCCGACGGCACCGTCGACCGGACGCTCTTGACCAACTTCGCCACCCGTGCGGTGCACGAAGAAGCCCTCATCGGAAAGGCCGTCACGCAGCGGTACTACCACCGCCCGGTGGTGTACTCGTACTGGACCGGCTGCTCGACCGGCGGCCGGCAGGGCTACTCCGAAGCCCAGAAGTACCCCGGCGACTTCGACGGCATCCTGGCCGACGCGCCGGCCGTCGACTGGACGCAGTTCGCCGTCGCGACGCTGTGGCCGCAGATCGTCATGAACCAGAGCCACGACTTCCCCAGCACCTGCGTGCTTTCGGCGTTCCGGGCGGCCGCGGTCCATGCGTGCGACGCGCGTGACGGCGTCACCAACGGCATCGTCGACCGGCCGGACGAATGCGGTTACGACCCGCGCAGCCTGGTCGGCACGAAGGTGGTCTGCGACGGCCACGAGTTCACCGTCACGGCGGCGGACGCCGAGGTCATGCGCAAGATCTGGGCGGGCCCGACCGACGAGCGCGGCCGCCGGCTGTGGGCCGGGCTCCCCAAGGGCGCGGACTACACCTGGCTGGCCGGCACGAAGGCCGGTGACGACGGGACGCTCTTCGCGCCGGGCTTCCCGGTGGCCGTCCATTGGGTGCAGTCGTTCCTGGAGAAGCAGCCCGGCTTCGACACCTCGAAGCTGACGTACGGCCAGTTCGCCGACCTGTTCCGCCAGTCGGTGCGGGAGTACGACGACGTCATCGGCACGTCCGACCCGGACCTGTCGGCGTTCCGCCGCGCCGGCGGCAAGCTGATCACGTTCGTGGGCGCGAACGACCAGCTGATCCCGCCGGGCGGCACGCTGTCCTACCGCAAGCAGGTCGAGCGGACGATGGGCGGTGCGCAGCGGGTGAACGACTTCTACCGGTTGTTCCTCGCGCCGGGCGTCGAGCACTGCTTCGGAGGCGGCGGCCCGGAGCCGACGAACGCGCTCGGGCAGCTGGTCGACTGGGTCGAGCACGGCAAGGCCCCGGCCACGCTCGCGGCGGCATCCGCCGACGGGAAGACCCGGAACCTGTGCCCGCTCCCGTCGGTCTCGCGCTACACGGGCGGCGACCCGGCGACGGCGTCGAGCTACCGCTGCCGCTGACCCCCAGCGCCCCAATGTGGCGTTCGGTGCGTCCCACGCACCGAACGCCACATTGGGTGCGTGAGACGCAACCAACGCCACATTGGGGCGCTCCCGGACTGGACTTGCAGGTCCAAAAAACGCGAGGCACGCTGACGAGGTCCCCTGATTTTCCCTGTCACAGGAGCACTTCCATGCCTCTCGACCAGTACTACCTCCTCGGCCGCTCGGGGCTGCGCGTCAGCCGGCTCGCGCTCGGGACCATGAACTTCGGCACCGGCGGGTTCCACGCCGCCTACGGGAAGACCGAGGACGAGGTCCGGCCGATCTTCCGCAAGTACCTCGACGAGGGCGGCAACTTCCTCGACACCGCGGACTTCTACACCGCGGGCGAGAGCGAGACCATCCTCGGCCGGCTCGTCACCGAGGCGAACGTGCGCGAGCGCGTCGTGCTCACCACGAAGTTCACCAACAGCGTCGACCCCGGCGACCCCAATGCGGGCGGCAACGGCCGCAAGCACCTGGTCCGCGCGCTCGAAGCGTCGCTGCGGCGGCTGGGCACGGACTACGTCGACCTCTTCCTGCTGCACACGTGGGACCGGCTCACCCCGGTCGAGGAGGTCGTGCACACGCTCGACGACCTCGTCCGCGCCGGCAAGATCCGGTACGCGGGCCTGTCGGACGTCCCGGCCTGGTACGCGGCGCGCGCCCAGAGCATCGCCGAGGCGCACTCACTCACGCCGATGATCAACCTCCAGCTGCCGTATTCCCTGGTGCAGCGCGAAATCGAGACCGAGCACGTCCCGATGGGCCGGCACCTCGGCCTCGGCGTCACGGCGTGGAGCCCGCTGGCCGGCGGCTTCCTCACCGGCAAGTACCGCGACGGCGGCGCGGGCCGGCTCAGCGACGCGCAGACGTGGACCGAACGCGACTGGCAGCTGCTCAAGCCCCTGGAAGAGGTCGCGGGCAAGCTGGGCGTCACGATGGCCCAGGTGGCGATCAACTGGGTCGCGACCCAGCCGGGCATCGCGTCGGCGATCGTCGGGGCGAGCAGCGCCGAGCAGCTGGGCAAGAGCATGGCCGCGCTGGACTTCGAGATCCCGCTCGAGCTTCGCGCGCAGCTCGACGAAGCGAGCGCGGTGCCGCCGGCGTCGGTGTACCGGATGTTCACGGCCCAGTACCAGAACTGGATCGTCACGCCGGACACGAAGGTGGGCGACAAGCCGGACGGCTACGCGCCCGCCGTGCGGAACTGGTGAACGGGGGCGGAGCGGCACCCGCCGCTCCGCGCACCCCGGTCAGCCGGAAACCACCTCGCCGCCCTGGATGACGTGGCGGAAGTGCTTCGGCTCCGCCAGCACCCCGAGGTCCGCCAGCGGATCCCCGTCCACCACCAGCAGGTCCGCGTGCGCACCCACGGCCAGCGTCCCGATCTCGCCGGTCAGGTTCAGCAGCTCGGCCGCCGTCGACGTCGCCGAGCGGATCACCTCCAGAGGTGACTGGACTTCGCCGCGCAGGCGGAACTCGTGGTTCTGGTGCCGGTGCATCCCGCCCAGCAGATCCGTTCCGTACACCAGCTTCACGCCGCCACGAGCCGCGCGCTCCAGTGCCGCCATGCCCGCGCCGAGGACCTCGTCGACCTTGCGCCAGCTCGACTCAGGCAGCCCGTGCTCGCGGCCCTCCTCCTTCAGTGCCCAGTACGTCACCAGCGTCGGCACCAGGAACGCCTCCTGCGAAAGGAACAGCGAAACGCTGCGGTCGTCGAGCAGGTTGCCGTGCTCGATCGACCGCACGCCCAGCTCCAGCGCCCGGTTCACCGCGCGGGCGGTGTACGCGTGCGCGGCCACATAACGGTTCGCCGCTTCGGCCTCCTCGACGATCGCGCTCAGCTCCTCCGCCGAGTACTGCGTCGAGTCGATGCGGTCGGTCGGGGACGCCACGCCGCCCGACGCCATCACCTTGATGTGGTGGGCGCCCTTGCGCAGCTCGTCACGGGCGGCCGCGCGGACCGCGTCGACGCCGTCGGCCACCCGGCCGAGGCCCGCGCAGCACGGGTGGTCGTCCTTCGCGTGCGTGCCGCGGGTGCGGCTGTCGCCGTGCCCGCCGGTCTGGCTCAGCGCCCGCCCGCAGAACAGCAGCCGCGGCCCGCGGAACAGCCCCTCGGCCTGGGCGTCCGCGAGGCCGTAGTCGGCGCCCGACGCGTCGCGGACCGTGGTGAACCCGCGGTCGAGCATCCGGCCCATCGTGCGGGCCGCGTGCACGGCCACGTAGGACGGTGACGACGACGGCAGCGAGCCCAGGTCCGCCGTCGACGCCGTGACGTGCACGTGCGCGTCGACCAGCCCGGGCAGGACGACCGCGCCCCGGACGTCCACCGAAGGCATGTCGGCCGCCGTGAGGCCCGGCCCCACCTCCACGATGCGGCCGTCGGCACTCCGCAGGTCACCTTCGGTGTACTCCCCGGAAACGGGGTCGAGCAGCCGGGCGTTGCGCAGCAGCAGGGATCCGGTCACCGGTTCTCCTTCTCCAGGTCGAGCAGGGCGGACACGGCCAGCGGCGCGAGCGATTCGGCCACCACCACCGCATCGTCGTCGTAGGCGCCTTCCGCGTCGAGGATGTTGAGCACCCCGAGCGTCCGGCCGTCGGCGATCACCGGCACGTTGATGATCGAGCCGCAGCCGAGCCCTTCGATCAGGTCGTGGTCGGCGAAGATCTCGCGCACGGCCGCGCGGTCCGGCCCCAGGTAGGGCTGCTGTGCGGTGATGCACTTCTCGAGCCAGCCGGCGGCGACTTCGACGGTCTTCTCCCCGCCCACCGGGTACTCCGCCGGGTGGCTGCTGTGCACCCGTCGCAGCGCCTTTCGCTCCGGCACCCACGCGAGCACGGTGAACAGCCGCACGCCGATCGCGTCGCGCACCCGTTCCTCCACAGTGGACAGACTCACTTCGTCATCTCCTTCGCGGCGGCCTTGGGCGCGCCGTGTTCGGTCAGTTCTTCCAGGGACCGCCCGGCGGTGGACAGGCCGAAGACGAGCACGCAGAGCACGCCCGCCGCGAGGACCGCCGTGGTCAGGCCGAAGACGCCGGCGAACCCGAGGCTCGCCGCGGACAGGCCGATGATCGTCGGTGCGAGGATGCTGCCGACCCGGCCGAACGCGCTGGACAGGCCGGTGCCGCTGGCGCGGATCCAGGTCGGGAACACCTCGGGCGTGTAGGAGTACACGCCGGCGTAGGTGCCGTTGAGGAAGAACGACAGCACCGCCCCGGCGAGCGTGATCGACCACGGCGCGCTCGTCTGGCTCAGCCAGAACGCGCTCACCGCCGAGCCGGCGAGGTACAGCGCGATGGTGTGCTTGCGGTCGAGCCGTTCGGACAGCCACGCGGCGGAGAAGTACCCGGGCACCTGGGCCAGGTAGATGATGATCGAGAACTCGAAGCTCTTCGTCACGGTGATGCCGCGTTCGACGAGCAGCGTCGGGATCCACGAGAAGAAGCCGTAGTAGGAGAACGTGATCACGAACCAGACGGTCCAGATCACCGCCGTCCGGCGCCGCATCGCGGGGCTCCACAGGAACTTCAGCGCGCTGAAGAGGTTGACCTTCGGCGTCTCGGTGGCGGGCTGGGCGTCGGCGGGCGGCACCGGCGGGAGCGTCGTGCCGGTGGCCTTCTCGACGTCGCGCTCCATCTTGGCGACGACGCTTTCGGCTTCGGCGGACCGCCCCTGCGCGAGCAGGAACCGCGGCGACTCGGGCAGCGACCGCCGCCACCACAGCAGCATGACGATCGGCAGCGCGGTGACGAGCTGCGCGATCCGCCAGCCTTCGTCGAACGACGGCACGACGAACCGGCCGATCAGCGCCGCCGCCACGAACCCGAAGGAGAAGAACCCGGCGAGCGCGCCGACGAACCAGCCGCGTCGCTTGGCCGGCACGAACTCGGACAGGAACGGCGCGATGATGGCGCTTTCCGCGCCGGCGCCCGCCCCGGCGAGCACCCGGGCGCCGAGGAAGATCTCGTAGTTGGGCGAGAACGACGCGATGACCGAGAACAGCGCGTAGAAGGCCAGCGCGTACATCATGACCTTCTTGCGGCCGATGCGGTCGCCGAGCAGCCCCGCGGCGATCGCGCCGAAGAGGAAGCCGAACGGCGTCGCGGAGCCGATCAGCCCGAGCTGGCCGTTGTCGAGGCCCCACGCCGCCTTGGCGCTGGGCAGCAGGAAGGCGACGACCGCCGAGTCCATGCCGTCGAAGGTGTAGCCGAGCCCGCCGATGAGCAGCAGTTTGTAGTGGGGCCGGCTCAGCGGGAGCCGATCCAGTCGTGCCAGCAGGGTCATGGGGGAACGCCTTCCGTGTCCGGGCGCCGGGGAGTGCGGACAACGTATACTGCACTTTCTTAGTTTTGCAACGTTCATTGCAATCCGACTTCCCTGCGTTACGGTCTACGCGATCCGAGGAGGGGCCGAAGTGACGGAGACCGACGACGGTTTCGAGGCGTGGCTGCGGGACCGGCTGCCCGAACGCGGACTGCGGCCGAAGTCCGCCGCGGTGCTGGAAGTGCTGGTCTCCCAGCCGAGGCGGGCCTCGTTCGGCTCGACGGCCGAGCTGGCGCAGCTCGCCGGCGTCAACGTCGCGACCGTGACGCGCACGGCGCAGGCGCTGGGCTTCGCCGGCTGGCCGGCGTTGCAGCAGGAGCTGCGGGCCCGGTACATGTCGTCGCTGAGCGCGCCGCAGGTGGCCGAGGAGCACCGCGGCGTCGACTCACCGGGGTCGGCGTCGCTGCGCCGGGACCTCGACAGCCTGGCCCTGCTGAACCGGCGGTTCGACGAAGAGGTGCTCCGCGAGGTCGCCCGCGCGGTCGCCGCGGCGCGCCGGACGCTGGTGATCGCGGACGGCAGCTACGCGGCGGTCGGCATCGCCTTCGCGCACAACGCGCGTCTCGCGGGCTACGACGTCCACGCGGTGACGGCGGGCGACGCGGAACTGGCGAACCAGACGGCGAAACTGACCTCGGACGACGTGCTGGTGGCGATCAGCTTCTGGCGCCTGTACGAGAGCACGGTCCTGGCGGCGAGCGAGGCGAAAAGCCGCGGCGCGCGGGTGTTCGCGGTGACGGACGCGGCCAGCCCGGCCCTGGCGGGCGCGGTGGAGCAGGTGCTGATGGTGCCGGCGGAGGGCGTGACGTTCTTCCCGTCACTGACCGCGGGCATGGCGCTGGTCCAGGCGATCGTGGCGCAGCTGGCGGCGGTCGACCCGGCGCGGACGAGCGAGTCGATCGAGGCCGCGGAGGCGATGTGGTCGCGGTTCGACCTCCTGCACCGCCGCCCGTCCACCCCCTCGTGAGTGGTTAGGGCGGTTCTAACCGCCCTAACCACTCACGACAAACTCGCACCGAGCCCTCGGCGGGTCGCCGCTCAGCGGGGGGTACGCCAGCGCGAAGGCCGCGATCCGGTACCTGCGCGCGTACGCCGCCGACGAGTCGGAACGCGCCGGGCTCGGCCTCCGGTTCGCCACGCTCCTGCCGCAGCTGACCCCGCTCACCGGCCTCGGCTCGACCGGTGTCGACGGCTACGCCGCGCGAAACGGGGTCGACCGCGACACGTTCGTCAAGAACATGGAGTCGGTCCTGACGCCGGAGCAGGTCGCCAAGGCCGTCCTCGAGGTGGTTGCCGGCGACGCGGCGGAATACCAGGTCAGCGGCACCGGGCTGCGTACGCTCTGACTGCCATGCCCGACTTCGCCACCGAGACCGCGCCGTTCCGGGCCGAGCTGCTCGCGCACTGCTACCGCCTGCTCGGCTCGATCCACGACGCCGAGGACCTGGTGCAGGAGACGTACCTGCGGGCGTGGCGTGCCTTCGGCGGGTTCGAGGGCCGGTCTTCGGTCCGGCGCTGGCTGTACAAGATCGCCACCACGACCTGCCTGACGGCGCTGGAAACCCGGGCCCGGCGGCCGCTGCCGTCGGGGCTGGGGGCGCCGGCCGACGACCACCGGGTGGCCGTCGCGGCCGCGGACCCGTCGGTGCCGTGGCTCCAGCCGATCCCGGACGCGCTGCTCGACCCGGCGGCCGTCGTGGCCGGACGCGCCGGCGTGCGGCTCGCGTTCATCGCCGCGCTGCAGCTCCTGCCCGCCCGGCAGCGGGCCGTGCTGACCCTGCGCGACGTGCTGGCGTTCCGCACCGGCGAGGTCGCCGAGATGCTCGGCACGACACCCGCGGCGGTCGACAGCGCGCTGCGGCGGGCCCGCGGCCGGCTCGCCGAGGCGGGCCCGGTGGAGGCGGACCTGGCGGAGCCGGCCGGGCAGGGTCCCCTGCTCGACCGGTACGTGGACGCGTTCGTCCGCGCCGACCCGGGCGCGCTGGTGATGTTGCTGCGCGCCGACGTCGAGCTGGAGATGCCCCCGATCCCGACGTGGTTCACCGGCCGGGACGCGGTGGCCGGGTTCTTGGGCCGCCGTGTGCTGCGCGCGGGAGCCTGGCGGCTGGTCCCGACGCGCGCGAACGGCCAGCCCGCCCTGCTCGAGTACTCGGCTGCCGGTGACGGCCGGTTCGAGGCCCACGGCGTCCAGGTGCTGACGCTGACGGGCGCCCGGATCGCGCGGATCACGGCGTTCAACGACCCGACGCTGGTCCCGGTGTTCGCAGCGCCCGTCATGCTGGGGTCATGACTCGCATCGACCTCCTCTACCCGACCCGCGACTGCGGCGAAGACGACTTCGCCGCGCTGTGCGCCCGGCTCGGCGCGGACCTCGACTTCGCCTACGTGGAGTGGGGCGCGGGCATCGGGCGCGTCGACGACCTGGACCCCGCGGGCAAGACGGCCGCGTGACCTCGGGTCGCCCGAGCGCCTCACGAAGGCCGCGGACGGGTTCGCCGCGACCCCGGACGTCGTCAGCTGGGCCTGCTCCAGCTGCAGCTTCACCCGCGGCCTCGAGGGCGCCCGTGAGCAGGCCGAAGCGCTGACCGCACACCTCGGCGTCCCCGCGGGCAGCACGTCCCTGGCCTATCTGGGCGCGCTCGCCCGGCTGAGCCTCGACCGGGTCGCCCTCGCGTCCGTCTACCACCCGGACCTGACCGCGGTCTTCGCCGGCTTCCTCGCCGAAGCGGGCGTGACGACGGTGCACTCGGTCTCGGCCGACGCGGCGTCCGACCGCGCCCTCGCCGCGTGGGACGGGCGGAAGATCACCGAGCTCGCCGTCGCGGCCGATCACGACGGCGCGCAGGCGGTGCTCGTCCCCGAAACCGCGCTCCACACCACGCCGTTGCTCGCCGGGCTGGAGGACCGGCTCGGCAAGCCCGTGCTGACCGCCACCGCCGTCACGGTCCGGGACGCGCTGGACCGAGCCGGCGCGGCACCGGAGCGAGCCGGGCTCGGCGCGCTCTTCGGCTAGGACCGCCCGTCGCCGGCCGAGCTCATCCTCTTCGTGAAGCGCGCCGCGACGTCGCGCAGCTTCGTGTTCGTGTGCTGCGATTCGACGATCAGCCGCTGCATCGCCGTGTCCTCGTTGGCCCGGTGGATCAGCATGAGCATGCCCTTGGCCTGCTCGATCACCGCGCGCGTCTCCATCGCGTTCCGGAGCTCGTCGGCGAGCCGGCGGGCCTCGCGGTAGCGGCGGGTCAGCCGCAGGACGGTTTCCACGCACAACGTGAACAGCCGCAGCACCTTCGTGTCGAACTCGTGGTAGCCGTGGGCGCCGAAGCCGAACAGCGTGATCGCGCCGACGAGCGTGTCGTCCACGCGCAGCGGCACCGCCAGGTAGCTGCCCACGCCGAGTTCCTTGGCCGCGCGGACGAACTCGGGCCACCGCTCGCCCGTGTCCCCGACCGCGACCCGCACGACCTCGCCGGTGAGCGCCGCGAGCAGGCCGGGACCGTCGCCCGCCGCGTACTGCACGTCGTCGATGCGCCGGGCGCGCTCGTCGGTGAAGGCCGCGGTCTGGGTCACGCCGTCGCGGACCACCACGATGCTCGCCAGGTCCGCGTCGGGCACCACCCGGACCGCCTCGCCGCAGACGGCGTCGAGCAGGCCCGGCGTGTCGGACACCGATTCGAGGACTCCGACGAGGTCCGCCAGCACGGCGTTCAGCTCGTCGACCCGCTCCGCCATGCCGTCGCCAGTGGTCGGCACAGCCCCACCCCTCCCATGCGTCAAGTGGCGAGCAAGGGGAAGGAGCTCGCCAGCAGCGTCAACCAAGACCACCGCTGGCGTTTCAACGGGTCCGCGGGAATTCTAGCGGCCGCCGGAGCCGAGTTTGATGCCGCTCCCGGCGGGTACGCGGGCGGGCACAGGGGGCAGGTGAGGAGGCCGTCATGGCCGAACAGGAAAACCACCACGGCTGGGCACCGGACGTGGCGGGCGACGACCCGACCGCGGCCGAGGCCGGCGACAAGGCCCGAGCGGCGAGCGGCGGCGACCCGGGCGGCTCCGGAGACCACTCGACGGGCGGGACGCTGTCCCCGACCGGCATGGAGCCGGACTCGGGTGACAGCCACCGCAAGGGCGGCGAGGAGATCGCGGCCGGCAAGGGCGGCGAGGCCGAGGGCCACAAGGGCGTGTCGCAGCGCCCGTACGGCACGACGGACTGAGCAGCCCCCGGTTTCCACGCTAGCGGCAGGCACCGACAAATCTCGGCGCCTGCCGCGCGTGACGCCCGGCTTGTCCCCAGTGCCGGTCAAGCGCCCCAATGTGGCGTTGGTTGCGTCCCACGCACCCAATGTGGCGTTCGGTGCGTCTGACGCACCGAACGCCACATTGGGGCGCTGGGGGTCAGCGGGCGACGGCCTGCCAGCGCTGGTTCGGCCCGTTCGTCGGCCGGTACAGGCCGATGCGGGCGCCGTCGTCGCGGGACTCGCCGGTGACGTCCAGCAGCTGCCCGTCCGCCGCGTTGACGAACGTCCACGTCCCGTCGCCCGTCGTCGACACCGTCCACTGCGCGGCCGCGTCCGAGGTCCCCGGCGGTGCCAGCGTCACCGCTCCGCCGGCCGTGCTGAGCACCTGGCCCGTGCCGGCGTTGGTCACGGTGAACCGGTCGCGGTTGCCGTAGCGGCCCGTGCGGTCGGTCAGCGTCCAGCGCTGCGCGGCCGCCGATGCGTCCGTCGTGCGCTGGACCAGCGAACCGCCCTCCGCCGACAGCGACTTGCCGCTCTGGACGCCGGTGAAGGTGAACGGCTTGCCCGAGCCCAGCCCCGTGCCCGCGGCCGTCGACGAGACGCCGTCGACGAGGAAGGTCGTCACCGACCGCGCCGGGACCCGCAGGGTGGCGTGGGCCGACGTCACCCGGACCGCCTTGCCGCGGCGAAGCGCACCGGTGACGTCGGTGACGACCGGCGTCACCGAGGCGCCGGGCCGGACGCACCCGAACCCGGACAGGTCCAGCGTGACGTCCTGCTCCGCCGTGCCCGGGTTGACGTGGACCACCGAGGACAGGTCGTCCCCGCGCATCGCGGCCGTCGAAGCGGTGTCGTTCGACGCGATCAGCCGGTCACCCGGCCGGATGTAGTGGGTGAAGTTCCGCATCGTGTCGAACTTCGTGTTCGTCCGAATAGGACAGTCGGAAGTCGTGCAGTCGAAAGGAACCTGGATCTCGCCCCAGTTCATCCCGGCCGCGCTCTCCCCGCCGGGCTTCATGTTGTCGTAGTCCTCGATCGGCTGCCAGCTCACCCACGCGCTCGGTTCCAGCAGCCTCAGGTCGTCGGTGATCTGGCCGGCCAGCCCGAGCCCCGGGTCCATGCTGGTGAAGTCCTGCCGGTCCAGCCAGCTACCGCCGACCTCGCTCATCCACAGCGGCTTCGACGCGCCTTTCGCGATGTCACGCGGGATCGGCCGGTTGCCGGTGCCGTAGGTGTGCACGTTCAGCCGCCCCGCCGCCGACCGCGCCGCGGCGGACCAGCCCGCCCAGTCCGCGGCGAAGATGTCCGGGTTGGTTTCGTCCGGTGCGGAAACCACCTTCCCGGGCAGCGCCGCGGCCATCGCCGGGATCAGCTGCGACTGGACGGACGGCCCGACGTGCGCCCCCTCCTGCCGCCCGCCGACCGGGTTCCCGTCGGCGCCGAGCGTCGTCTTCCAGTAGTTCGTGTTCGGCTCGTTCAGCGGGTCCACCGACGAGAACCGGATCCCGTGCACCCGCTCCAAGGTGCGCACCACCTGCGCCAGGTACGCCGTGAAGTCGCCGATCTTGTCGGGCCGCAGCTGCTCGTCGGTGGCGGTGAAGCCGCCGGAGACGTACCCCGACACGGTCTGGAAGTACGGCGGCGAGTTGCTGAACGCCTCCCACTTCGTGACGCGGTTCTTGATGCGGTCCACCCACCAGCGCTGGTTCGGGTCCGCGGCGGCATCGAACTCGGCGGGGTCGCCGGGTGTCCACCAGTCCTTGTCGGCGCGGGTGGTCCCGGCCGGCGCCTTCCACCAGCCCGGCACGGCCCCGCCCGGACGCAGGTACGCCGGGACGTCCGGGGCGTTGCCGCCGCCGATGTTGAACCGGGCGATGTTCAGGTTCAGCCCGTCGGCGCCGAAGACCAGGTCGGCCAGCCGGTTCCGCACCGCGTCGGGGTAGCCGCCGGTCGCCTCGGCCATCCACGCCAGGCTCGAGCCCCAGCCCTCGAACGGCTGCTGGCGGTAGGCGGGGTCGGGCTTCACGGTCACCGCGGTGGCCGCGGAAGCCGGTGCCACGGTGATCCCGGCCGCGGCCAGGGGTACCGCGAGGACGGTCAGGAAACGCCGCAGGTTCATCGTCGAACTGCCCTTCGTTCCGGTGGGGACTTGCTCAGGCCTCGGTGTGTCCCAGCAGCGGCCGCGGCACGAACCGGGCCGCCGGGTCGAGCATCGTGCCCAGTTCGAGCACGACGAGTTCGTTGGCGCCCGCGCGGACGACCGGGCGCGGCACGTACAGCGTCCGCTGCGGCCCGCGCCGCCAGTACCGGCCGAGCGGGAACCCGTTGAGCCACGCGAGGCCCTTGCCCCACTCCCCGGTGTCGAGGAAGAGGTCGGCGGAGGCGTCCACCTCGACTTCGGCGCGCAGCAGCACCGGCCCGGCGACCGGGCCGGTGACCGCCGACGGGGCCGCCGGCCGCAACGCCGGCAACGCGTCGAGATCGAGCGGCAGCACGTCCCAGCCCGCGAGCGGCTCGCCGTGCAGCGACGCGCCGCCGATGATGCCTTTCGCCTCGCCGATCCGGGGGCCGTAGTCGACCCGGCCCTGGTCCTCGACCAGCACCAGCAGCTCGCCGTGCGCCCGCGGCAGCGCGAGCGCGCGGTCGTGGTGCTCCCGCAGCAGGGTGCCCACCGGATCGCCGTCGAAGAACACCGTCGCGCGGTCGCGGACCTCGCCGAACGCCAGGACGCCCGGCCGGTCGCCCGAGACGGTCGTGCGCAGCAGGGCGAGCCGCGGCATCGGCGTCAGGTCGTCGAACGCGGGCAGTTCCTCGTGGAACTCCCAGGTGCCCCAGCGGTCCGGGGCGTCGAGCAGCCGGACGGGGTCGCGCAGCACCGACTCGGGGGCCGGCGCGGGCCGGGCCGGCGGCGGCACCGAATCCGGCACCTTGTGGTAGCGGGCGATCACGTCGCGGAAGGCGTGGTACTTCGGCGTCGGGTCCCCGGCTTCGTCCAGCGGCGCGTCGTAGTCGTACGACGTGACGAGCGGCTGGTAGACGCCCTTGTCGTTCGCGCCGCTGGTGAGCCCGAAGTTGGTGCCGCCGTGGAACATGTACAGGTTGACCGACGCGCCCGCGGCGAGCAGCGCGTCGAGCTCGGCCGCCGCGTCCGCGGCCGAGGTCGTGTGGTGGTGCGCACCCCAGTGGTCGAACCAGCCGTTCCAGAACTCGCTGCACATCAGCGGCCCGGTGGGCTGGTGGGCCCGCAGGATCGCGAGCCGGGCCTCGGTGCCCGACCCGAACGACGCCGTGCGGTGCAGCCCCTCGAGGCTGCCCGCCTCGAGCATCTCCGGCGTCGGCTGGTCCACCGTGGTCAGCGGCACGGTGACCCCGCACGCGCGGGTGTGCTCGGCCAGCGCCCGCAGGTACCGCTTGTCGTCGCCGAACGCGCCGTACTCGTTTTCGATCTGGACCAGCAGCACCGGCCCGCCGCGGTCGACCTGGTGCGGGACGACGACTTCGTAGACCCGCGCGAGGTATTCGCGCACCGCGTCGAGGTAGCGCGGCTCGTACCGGCGGACCCCGACCGAGGGATCGCGGAACAGCCACGCCGGCAGGCCGCCGTTGTCCCACTCCGCGCAGATGTACGGGCCGGGCCGGACGATCGCGTGCATCCCGGCGTCGGCGACGAGCCGCAGGAACCGGTCGAGGTCGAGCCCGCCGGAGAGGTCGAACGTGCCGGGCTCGGGGGCGTGCGCGTTCCACGGGACGTACGTCTCGATGGTGTTCAGGCCCATCCGCCGGGCCTTGTCGATCCGGTCGGCCCACAGGTCCGGGTGCACCCGGAAGTAGTGCAGCGCCCCGGACAGGATCCGGAACGGCCGGCCGTCGAGCAGGAAGTCGGTCTCCCCGATCACGAACTCAGGCATGGCCGCCCGCCTCCGGGCACAGCTGGAGCGCGGTCCAGGACAAGGGTGGCAGTGTCACGGTGATGGTCGTCCCCCCTGGGTCGGACGTCGCGGCGGCGCCGGGCAAGGGCACCGGCCGGACCGGTTGTGAGTCGGCGGTGTTGACGGTGTGCCGCGTCCCGCCGTCGGGTGTGGTCAGGGTTTCGGCGGCGTACACGCCGTACCGCGCGCCGCGCAGGCGCAGCCGGACTTCGGTCGGCGACGCCGTGGCCCGGTTGGTGAGGAACACGGCGCCGCGTCCGGATTCCTCGACCGTCGCGGCGACGTCGACGAGGTCGACTTCGCCGTGCTGCGCGGTGCGCAGGCGCTCGCCTTCGACGGTCAGGCGCAGGCTCACCCCGCCGGCCAGCGTGGCGACCTGGCGGAACGGGTGGAACGTCGGCTGCCGCCACGCCGGGCCGCCGGGTTCGGTGCGGATCGGCGCGATGACGTTGACCAGCTGGGCCTGGTTCGCCATGGTGACCCGGTCGACGTTGCGCAGCAGCGAACTCAGCAGCGAGCCGACGACGACGGCGTCGGTGACCGTGTAGGTGTCCTCGATGATCCGCGGGTGCTCCCGCCAGCCGCCCTCGGCGAGCCGCGCCTGGTCGACCTCGTTCCAGCGGCGCAGGTCCCAGACGTTCCACTCGTCGACGCTGATCCCGATCCGCTTGTCGAGCCCCAGTTCGGCGAGGGTCTCGTCGATGATCCCGGCCGTCGTCCCGATGTAGCGGTCGAGCGCGGCCGAGCTGGCCAGGTAGCTGTCGGTGTCCCCGTGCAGCTCCTGGTAGTAGGCGTGCAGCGAGATGTGGTCGACGAGCGCCGCGGTGTGGCGCAGCACCGTGCGCTCCCACGAGCCGAACGTCGGCATCCCCGCGTGGGAGCTGCCCGCGACGACGAGCTCGACGCCCGGGTCGATCATCCGCATGACCCGGGCGGTCTCCGCGGCGAGGCGGCCGTACTCGTCGGCGGTCTTGTGGCCGATCTGCCACGGGCCGTCCATCTCGTTGCCCAGGCACCACAGCTTGAAGCCGAACGGGCGGTCGGCGCCGTTCGCGCGCCGCCGCTCGCTCAGTTCCGTGCCGCCGGGGTGGTTGCAGTACTCCAGGACGTCGGCGGCTTCCTGGATGCCGCGGGTGCCGAGGTTGACGGCGTACATCACCTCGGCACCCGCGGCTTCGGCCCACGCGACGAACTCGTGCAGGCCGAAGCGGTTGGACTCCACGCTGTGCCAGGCGGGGTCGAGCCGGACCGGGCGCTCCGGCCCGACGCCGTCCTCCCAGCGGTAGCCGGAGACGAAGTTCCCGCCGGGGTAGCGGATCACGGTCGGCCCGAGCTCGCGGACCAGCTCCAGCACGTCGCCGCGGAAACCGCGTTCGTCCGAAGTGGAGTGACCGGGTTCGTGGATCCCGGTGTACACGGCCCGGCCCATGTGCTCGACGAACGAGCCGAACAGGCGACGCGGGACCGGGCCGATCACCTCGCCCGCGTCGCCCTCGATGTCGGCACTCACGCGCTCAACCCGCGCTGACCGTGAAGCCCTGCTGGTTGCCGTAGTCGACGAGCGCCTGCTGCCAGGCCGTCAGCCCGGCGTCGAGCCCGGTGCCGTTGAGGTACGCCTTGCCGACGGTGTCGCTGAAGACGCTGTTGGCGTAGGTCTGGTACGGCAGGTAGGTCCAGCCCTTCGCGACGTCCTTCGACGCCTGGGTCAGCACCTGGTTGATCTTCTGCCCGCCGAAGTACGGCACGGCCTCGTCGACGAACGCCGGCGACGTCAGGTCGGCGGTGGTGGCCGGGAAGCCGCCGCTCTCGATGAACGGCTTGACGCCGTTGCCGTGGTTGAGCCAGCGCACGAACGCCGCGGCCAGCGCCGGGTTGCCGCTCTGCTTGAGCACGGACTGCGTGCTGCCGCCGTTCTCCGCGGTGACCGGCTGCCCGTCGTAGGTCGGCATCGGCGCGACGGCCCACTTCCCGGCGCCGCCGGGGACCGAGGACTTGAAGTTGCCGGGCATCCAGGCGCCGGTGACCAGGGTGGAGATGGTGCCGTCGCCGAGCGCGCGGAACCAGTCGTCGGACCACTCCTTGATCGGGGCGAGCAGCTTGCCCTGGATCAGCTGGTCCCAGGTCGACGTCCACTTCTTGGTACCGGCGTCGGCCAGGTTGATCTTGACGTTGCGGCCGTCGGCGCTGAACGGGCGCCCGCCCGCCTGCCAGATCATGCTCAGCGCGAACCCGGGGTCACCGGTGTCGGAGGTGATGTACTTGGTGGGGTCGGCCGCGTGCAGCTTCTTGGCCGCCGCGAGGTACTCGTCCCACGTCTTCGGCACGGCGATGCCGTTCTTGTCGAAGACTTCCTTGTTGTAGAACAGCGCCATCGGCCCGGAGTCCTGCGGCAGGCCGTAGGTGCCGTTGTTCACGCGAACACTCGACCACGTCGAGGCGCTGAAGTCCTTTTCGAACGCGCCGAAGCCGTACTGGTCGAGGTTGACCAGCGAATCGGTCAGCGCGAACTGCGGGAGCGCGTAGTACTCGATCTGCACGACGTCCGGCCCGCCGGTGCCGGCCTTGATCGCGTTCTGGAGCTTGGTGTACTCCTCCTTGTTCGTCCCCGCGTTGACGTAGTTCACCTTGACGTTCGGGTATTCCTTCTCGAACGCGGCGACCTGGTCCTTGGCCGACGGGGTCCAGCTCCAGTACGTGATCGTGCCGCCCGCCTTGAGCGCGGCGTCGACGGAGTCCTGGCTGCCGGTGGCGGCGGCGGGTCCGGACGGGCTCCCGGACGAGCAGCCGACCGCGAGGGCGGCGGCGAGCGCCACGGCGGCGAACGCCTTGGCGCGACTGCGGATGCGTGACATCGAGTGTCCCTTCACGACGGTGTGACGGCTCATTGCTTGACGCTCCCCGCGCTCAGCCCCGATTGCCAGAACCGTTGCATGAGCAGGAAAGCGATGACGAGGGGAATGATCGTGAGCAGCGACCCGGTGAGCACCAGGTTGAAGATCGGGCGCGCGCCGGCGCCGTTCGCCTGCGCGCTCCACTGGTTGAGCCCGACGGTCAGCGGGTACCACTTCGGTTCGCTGAGCATGATCAGCGGCAGGAAGTAGTTGTTCCAGGTCTGCACCATCGTGAACAGCGCGACCGTGACGATCCCGGGCACCAGCTGGCGCAGCGTCACGGTGAGGAAGATCCGGATCTCCCCCGCGCCGTCGATCCGCGCCGCCTCCAGGAGCTCGTCGGGGATCGCGTCGGCGGCGTACACCCAGATCAGGTAGAGCCCGAACGGGCTGATCAGCGACGGGATGATGACCGACAGCGGCGTGTTGGTCAGCCCGAGCTTGCTGAACAGCAGGAACGTCGGCACGGCGAGCGCGGTGCCGGGCACGGCCACCGCGCCGAGGACGACGGCGAAGACCGCCCGCCGGCCGGGGAAGCGGTACTTGGCCAGCCCGTAGCCCGCCGCGGTGGCGAGGATCGTCGCCCCGCCGGCGCCGACCACGACGTAGAGCACCGTGTTCCCGAGCCAGCGGAAGAAGATCCCGCCGTCGTAGGTGAACGTCTGCCCGATGTTGTCGAACAGCGCGAACGGGCCGCCGAACGCCAGCCCCGACGAGGAGAACAGCGCGGGCTGGGTCTTGGTCGCGTTGATCACCAGCCACACCAGCGGAACCAGGGTGTAGACCAGGTACAGCGCCATGACCGCCGTGAGCACGCGCGACTTGCTGGGGCGCGTCACCGAAAACGTGGCCACGTCACATCCCCTTCCGGGTGCCGCGCAGCTGCACGACGTAGGCGATGACCGCGGTGATCACGCCCATCACGATCGCGACCGTGGCGGAGTAGTTGTACTGCTGGCCGCCGAAGGAGAGGTTGTAGGCGTACATGTTCGGCGTGTAGAAGGTGCCGATCACGTTCGGCGCCAGCGTGCGCATGATGTTCGGCTCGTTGAACAGCTGGAAGCTGCCGATGATCGAGAAGATCGTCGCGATCACGATCGAGCCGCGCAGTGCGGGCAGCTTGACGCTGGCGATCGTGCGGAACGCACCGGCGCCGTCGATCGACGCCGCTTCGTACAGCTCCTTCGGGATCACCTTCAACGCCGAGTAGAAGATGAGCATGTTGTAGCCCACGAACTCCCAGGTGACGACGTTGCCGATCGAGGCGAGCATCCAGTGGTCCGACAGCGGCTTCACGGCGTCGGTGCCGAGCAGGTGGTTGAGGTCCGCCGCGAGGCCGAAGTGGTCGCCGTACATGAAGCCCCACATCAGGGCGGCGACCACGGCGGGCACGGCGTACGGCAGGAAGATCACGACCCGGAAGAACCCGGCCGCGTGCAGCCGGGCGCTGTCGATGGCCAGCGCCGCGACCAGCGCCAGCAGCAGCATGATCGGCACCTGCACGACGAGGAAGAGCAGGACCCGGAGGAAGGACTCCCAGAACTTCGCGTCGCGCAGGACCTGCGCGTAGTTGTCGGCGCCGACGAACACCGTGCCGCCGAAGAACGCCTGGTCGCGGAACAGGCTGAGGCCGAACGCGTAGATGATCGGCGCCAGGAAGGTGAGCGCGAAGACCAGGACGAACGGGGCGACGAAGAGCCAGCCGCGCCACTGCCGCCGCGAACGGCGGGCCGGGGTCGCCCGGCGGGGCGGCGCCGGGACCGGCGGGGCCGCTGTGGACGTCATCGTCCCTCCGGTGGATCGCGAGATGTTTACGTCAACATGGACGGTCGGAGGGTAACGTGTTGACGTAAACATGTCCAGGACGCCAAGGAGACTCCCGTGACCGCTGCATCCCCGCGTCGTGGACCGTCGATGGCGGACGTCGCGCGCGAGGCGGGCGTGTCCGGCCAGACGGTGTCCCGCGTGGCGAACGGCAAGACCAACGTGGACGACGCCACCCGCGAGCGCGTCCTCGCCGCGATGCGCCGGATCGGCTACCGGCCCAACAGCGCCGCGCGCGCGTTGCGCAACGGCAAGTTCCGCAGCATCGGCGTGATCATCTCGGCCCTGCCGACGTTCGGCAACAGCCGCACGCTCGACGCCATCGCGGCGGCGGTCGTCCCGGAGGGGTTTTCGATCATCCTGATGCCGGTGACGCGCCCGACCCAGGGCGAGGTGACGGGGGCGTTCAGCAAGCTGAACGAGCAGGCCGTCGACGGCGTCATCATCCTCATCGAGCAGCACCAGCTCGACCAGAGCGAAATCGAGCTGCCGCACGGGCTTCCGGTGGTGGTCATCGATTCGAGCGCCCGGTACGACTACCCGGTGGTCGACACCGACCAGGCCGACGGCGCCGCCACGGCGACCCGGCACCTGCTGGAGCTGGGACACGAGACGGTCTGGCACATCGCGGGGCCCCCGCAGTCCTACTCGGCCGAGCGCCGCCGGAAGTCGTGGCGGGCCACGCTGGAGCTGGCGGGCGCGTTCGTCCCCCCGGTGCTGACCGGCGACTGGTCACCCTCGTCGGGCTACCAGGCGGGGCTGGCGCTGGCGGCCGACCCGGCGGTGACGGCGGTGTTCGTGGCGAACGACCAGATGGCACTGGGATTGTTGCGGGCCCTGCACGAAACGGGACGCCGGGTGCCGGACGAAGTGAGCGTGGTGGGATTCGACGACATGGAGGAGTCGGCCTGCTTCTGGCCCCCGCTGACGACGATCCGCCAGTCGTTCGAAGCGGTCGGCCGCCACGCGGTTTCGGCGCTGCTGGCGGAGATCGAGACGGGCGCGGAGGCGGGCGAGCCGGTGACGGTGCCGACGGAGCTGATCGTCCGGTCGAGCACCGCGCCACCACCGGCCTGACCTCCCGCACCGCGCCGGCACGGCGGAACTGTCGGTGCCGGCCGGTACCGTGGAAGACGGGGGGCGCCGCCACGCCCGGAAGTTCTCGTTTGACCGCACTGAGCCGGGGGAATTACTGGCCACCAAGCCGGATCCCCCGGTTTCGCAAACGTCGCAGCGGCGTGGACCATTCGGTCCTGCCGCCGCAGAAACGAGGCGTCATGCTCGCCATCCTCGCCGCCGTGCTCTTCGGGCTCGCCCTGATCATGGAGCTCGCCGGGTTCGGGCTCGGCCCGGTCATCACGACCGGGACGCTGACCACCGCCGGGCTGCTGTGCGTCGCCCTGCACCTGGCCGGCGTCGCGACCGACCGCTCGCGGTTCACCCGGCGGCGGCGCCGCTGACGTCCGCCGCGCGCCGCAGCACCTGGGCGAACACCTCGGGCGACTGCGCGCCGGCGACGCCGAACCGCTGGTCGATCACGAAGAACGGGACCCCGGTCGCGCCGAGCGACCGGGCCTGTTCGCCGTCCGCCGCGACTTCGGCTTCGTAGGCGTCCGACTCGAGCACGGCGCGGGCCTCGGCGGCGTCGAGCCCGGCTTCGGCGGCCAGCTCCACCAGCGAGTCGCGGTCGAACAGCGACCGCCGTTCGGTGAAGTGCGCGCGGTAGAACCGGTCGACGACGGCGTCGGCCAGCCCGCGCTCGCCGGCGAGGTGCACCAGGCGGTGGCCGTCGACGGTGTTTCCCATGTGGACGCCGTCGAGGTGGTACTCGAGACCGTCGGCGGCCGCGCGCTGCTCCATCTGCGCTTCCATGGCGTCGGCTTCTTCGAGCGTCCGGCCGTACTTCTCGGACAGCACCTCGCGCGTCGGCCGGGACGTCCCGCGCGGGAACGACGGGTCGAGCTGGAACGAGTGGTGCACGACCTCGACGTCGGCGCCGAGCTCGGCGACCGCCCGCTCGAAGCGGCGTTTGCCGAGATAGCACCAGGGACAGACGAGATCGGACCAGATGTCTACGCGCACGGCACCACGCTAACCGCGCGGCGGCACGCACTTCAAAGTAACCGTCGGCGACCTGCGGATAGGGTGGGCGGGTGACCGTCTCGACCGACGACATCGTCCGCCACGCGGCGCAGCTGCTGTTCGCCGGAACCCGCCTCGACCTCGGCCGGATGGCGGCCGAACCCGGGATCTCGCGCACGACGTTCTTCCGCCGGCATCGAGGCCGACCGCGGCAGCTTCGCGACCAGCACCATCACGGTGTCGCGGCTGGCCGTCTCCGGCTTCGGCGGCGGCACCATCCACTACCCGACGGGCACGACCGCCGGCACGTTCGGGGCCATCTCGATCGCCCCCGGCTTCACCGCTCTCCAGTCGAGCATCGCCTGGCTGGGCCCCGCGGCTCGCGTCGCAGGGCTTCGTCGTCTTCACCATCGACACCCTGACCACGAGCGACCAGCCCGACAGCCGGGGCAGGCAGCTGCCGGCCTCGCTCGACTACCTCACCCAGCAGAGCAGTGTCCGGTCGCGCATCGACAGCAGCCGGCCCGGCGTCGTCGGGCACTCGATGGGCGGGGCGGCACCCTCGAAGCCGCGCGCTCCCGGCCGTCCCTGCAGGCCGCGATCCCGCCGACCGGCTGGAACCTGACCAAGACCTGGTCGACGGTCCGCGTGCCGACGCTCGTCGTCGGGGCGGAGGCGGACACCGTCGCCCCGGTGGCCTCGCACTCGATCCCCTTCTACACCAGCCTCCCGTCCTCTGTGGACAAGGCGTACCTCGAACTGCGCGGCGCCAGCCACTTCGCCCCCAACTCGCCGAACACGACGATCGCGAAGTACACCCTGTCCTGGCTCAAGCGGTTCATCGACGACGACACCCGCTACGAACAGTTCCTCTGCCCGATCCCGGGCACCAGTCTGTCCATTTCGGACTATCGGGGCACCTGCCCGCACAACGGCTGACGACACCGGGAGGCGCCGGCGCACCCGCCGCCTTCCGGACCGTCACAGCGTCACGACCACCTTTCCCTTGGTGTGCCCGGCTTCCTGGTACGCGATCGCGGTGCGCAGGTCGTCGAACGGGTAGCTCCGGTCGATCACCGGCGTGAGCGCGCCACGCTCCACCAAAGCGGCCAGCTCACCCAGCACCGCCTTCTTGTCCCGGCAGCCCACCGCGTCCGCGAGCACGGCCCGCCTCCGGGCGAACGGGCCGGCGGCCAGTGCCCCGAACGCGTGCGCGGCCGGCTGCAGCCAGCGTCCGGCCGGGCCGCCGACGGCCACGAACCTGCCGTTCCGGTCCACCACCCGGCGGCAGGCCGGCAGCGACCGGCTGCCCGCGATGTCCAGCAGGACCTCGTACCGACGCCCACTGCGCGTGAAGTCCTCCGAGCGGTAGTCGACGACGTGCTCCGCGCCGAGCGAGCGGGCGAGGCCGGCGTTGGCCGCGCTGCAGACGGCATCGACCCGGGCCCCGAGCGCCTTGGCCAGCTGGACGGCGAAGGTGCCGACGCCACCGGACGCGCCGTTGACCAGCACCCGCTGCCCGGCCTTCACGTCCCGCAGGGCGACCAGCGCGGTGAGGGCCGCCATCGGCATCGCCGCCGCCTGCTCGTGGGTGAGGTTCGCCGGCATGGGCGCCAGCAGGTCTTCGGGCACGCAGACGTACTCGGCGTAGGCCCCGTTCGGCAGCAGCGCGTAGACGTCGTCACCGGGCCGGAAGCTCGTGCCGGCCGTCTCGACCCGGCCGGCCAGGTCGCAGCCGAGGATGCCGGCCCGCGGGCGGCGCAGGCCGAAGCCGCCCTGCATCAGCCGCGCGACGTACGGCTCGCCTCTCATGAAGTGCCAGTCGTACGGGTTGACCGAGGTCGCCCGCACCCGGACCAGCACCTCTCCGGCGGCGGGCACGGGATCGGGCACGTCTTCGAAGGTCAGGCTCTCCGGTGCGCCGTACACGCGCTGGACCAGGGCTTTCATGTCGCCTACCGCGATTCTTACGCCGTAAGTCGTACTGCGTAAGGTACGCCGTACACCGTAAGAACGTCAATGGCGCCTTACCTTGTACGATCTTGTGGGTGACCACCGACGCGCGGATCCCCCTCAGCCGCGACCGCGTCCTGCGGGCGGCGGTCGAGCTCGCCGACGAACACGGGCTGCGCGCGCTGACGATGCGCCGCCTCGCCGAGGAGCTCGGCGCCGAAGCGATGTCGCTCTACTACCACGTCGCCAAGAAGGAAGACGTGCTCGACGGCATCGTCGACGTCGTCGCCGGGGAGATCAACGAAGCCGTCACCCGCGTCGAGCCGTCCCCGGAGTGGAAGGAAGCGGTGCGGCAGCGGATCCTGACCGCGCGCCAGGTGTTCCTCCGGCACCGCTGGGCGCCGGAGCTGTTCGAGACGAGGTCGTCGACGAGCACCGCGGTCCTGCGCTACTACGACGCGCTGGTCGGCCTGATGCGCGACGGCGGGTTCTCCTACGACCTGGTCCACCACGCCCTGCACGCGCTCGGCAGCCGTGCGCTCGGGTTCAGCCAGGAGCTGTTCGACCCGAGCGCCGGCCAGTCGGCCGACGTGCCGGTGGACCTGGCCTGGCAGCTGCCGAACCTGGTGGGGATGCTCAGCGAGATCGCCCACGACGACCCGCACTCGACGCTGGGCTGGTGCGACGACCAGGCCGAGTTCGAGTTCGGCCTCGACGTCATCCTCGACGGCCTGGACCGCCTGCGCGACCGGGCGTGAGCCCAGCTGGTGGAACTCCCGCGGCCACCCGCGCCGCCGGAGGCAGAATCGACCCGTGTCTCGACCACTGCGGAAGCTCGGCTTCCTGACCATCGGCCTGTTCGACCCCGCCGACCCGCGGCGGGGCCACGAGTCGACCCTCGGGATCATCGAGCTCGGCGAACAGCTCGGGTTCGACAGCGCCTGGGTGCGGCACCGGCACCTGCAGCACGGCATCTCCTCGCCCGTCGCCGTGCTGGCCGCCGCTTCGCAGCGGACCAGCCGGATCGAGCTCGGCACCGCCGTCATCCCGCTCGGCTGGGAGAACCCGCTGCGGCTGGCCGAAGACCTGGCCACCGTCGACCTGCTCTCCGGCGGCCGGCTCAACCCGGGGATCAGCGTCGGCCCGCCGATGCGCTACGACGAGGTCAAACGGGCCCTCTACCCGGACACCGCCGACGCCGAGGACTTCTCCTACGACCGCGTACGCCGGCTGCTGGACTTCGTGCGCGGCGAGCCGGCGACCGGCTTCAGCGGCACCGAAGGCTTCGAGGTCTTCTCCGACCGGGTCCAGCCGCAGGCACCCGGGCTCGGCGACCGCCTGTGGTACGGCGGTGCGAGCCTGCGTTCGGCCGAGTGGGCCGGCAAGCACGCGATGAACTTCCTGACCAGCAGCGTGGTCAAGGCCGAAGGCGAGAGCAGGGACTTCGCCGAGATCCAGCTGTCGCACATCCGGGCCTTCCGCGAGCACCACCCGGCCGGCGAGGCGGCGCGCGTTTCGCAGGGACTGGTCGTCGTCCCGACCGACAGCGCGACGCCGGAGCAGCGCGCGAAATACGAGGCGTACGCCGAGAAGCGGCTGCCCCGCACCGCGGAACCGCAGGGCCCGGCGCGGATGCTGTTCTCCCCCGACTTCGTCGGCAGCTCGGCCGAGATCGCCGCGCGGCTGCACGCACACGAGGCGTTCCGCGAGGTCGACGAGGTGGCTTTCGCCCTGCCGTTCACCTTCGATCACGAAGACTACGTGCAGATCCTCACCGACATCGCGGAACGCCTCGCCCCCGAGCTCGGCCGGAAGTCCTGACCTGATGAGGCTTATTCAGCCGTCGGCCGCCGCAGGACTTCTGCCTTGATCAACCGCGTGCGGGCGGGTCCCGGCGGCCTAACCAGAATAAGCCTCACTTGTTGGTGCCCGGCGTCAGCACCTTGTCGATCACGAAGACCGTGGCGTTCTTCGTGGGGATGTTGCCGCACAGGATCTTCGCGCCGTTGACGGTCATGTTCTCGCCCGAGCCCTCGATCTTCAGCGGGCCGCCGGCGGTGTTCAGCGACTCCAGCGTGCCGGCCGACTCGAGGCCCTTGGCGTCGTAGCGCTTGCCCACGACGTGGTACTGCAGGATCGGCGCCAGCTCGGCCGGCTTGCCCGCCAGCTCGTTGAACTTCGCGTCGCCCAGCGCGGCGAACGCCGGGTCGGCCGGCGCGAACACCGTGATGGCCTGCTGGCTGTTGAGGGTGTCGACCAGGTTGGTGGCCTTGACGGCCGCCACCAGCTTGGTCAGCAGCGGGTTCGTCGACGCGGCCGACGCGACCGGCTGCGGGCCCATCGAATCGAGCGAGCCGGGCGCGGAACCCTGCGGCAGCTGCGAACAGGCCGGGCCGAAGACGTCGGCGTTGGTGGTCACGCCGTTGGACGCGGCGGAGTCGGTCGACGGCGCGGCCATCGACGACGACGGAGCCGGCGCCGGGGCGCTGCTGGAGCTCCCGGAGGAAGCGGTGTCGCTGCCGCTGCACGCGGTCAGCGAAAGTGCGGCCACGGCGGCGAAACCGATTCCGGCGACACGAAGCTTGGTCACGAAAATCACTCCAATAAAGCGGCTGTGAACTTCTTCTTACGGGTCATTCGAGGCTGCACTCGAATCGGATTGCCATCCGATCGGGTGATGCGGGTCACTGGGCGGTGAAATTGATGCTGTGCCACCCGGTGGCGCCGTCGGGAACGGTGCCGGCGCGCATGTCGGTCTGCGTGTAGCCGCTTCTGTCGGTGGCCCGGCAGACGACCTGGTGACCGCCGGGCGCGGCGTCGAACTCGATCCACCACATGCGCCAGGTTTCGAGGTTCACCTGCCGCGAAAGCATGGCTTCGCGCCACGGGCCGTCGTCCATCCGCACTTCGACCCGGTCGATGCCGGTGTGCTGCGCCCACGCGATCCCGGCGACGCGCACCTTTCCGCCGGGCACGGTTTCGAACCCCTTCGGCGTGTCGATGCGCGATTCCGTCTTGATCGACGCTTCCCGGCTCCACCCGCGTTTCAGCCAATATGCCTGGCGAGCCTGCCAAGTCGTCACTTCGAGGTCGGTCACCCATTTCGTGGCCGACACATAACCGTACAACCCGGGAATGACCAGCCGTGCCGGAAAACCGTGTTCGATCGGCAGCGGTTCGCCGTTCATCCCGATGGCGAGCATGGCGCCGCGCCCGCGGTCCATCGCCGCGGCGACCGGGCTGCCGGAGGTCCAGCCGTCCACACTGGACGAGAAGAGCTGCTCCGCGCCGGGGCGCACCCCGGCCTCCTCGAGCAGGTCCGCGAGGTCGACGCCGAGGAAGTTCGCCGTCGACACGTAGGTGCCGCCGACCTCGTTGGAGACGCACGTCATCGTGATCGTGCGTTCCACGAGCGGCCGGTTGCGGATGTCGCCGTAGCCGTAGCGGACTTCGCGGTCCACCATGCCGTGCAGCCGCAGGCTCCAGTCCTCGGTCCGCACCTGCGGGATGGACAACGCGGTGTCCACGCGGTAGAAGTCGGCGTTGCGCGTGACGAAGGTCGGCGTGCCCAGCTTCGCGAAGTCGGCGTCCGCGGGGATCATCGGGGCGGTCCGGGCCGGGACCAGCCGCCCGACCGCCTCGCGCGACGACGCGGCGTCCCGGCTGCCGGCGAGCAGCTGCCCGCCGAGCCCGGCGACCCCGGCGCCGACGACCACCCCGGCGCCGGCCAGCAGCACCGTCCGGCGCGACGAGCCCTCGGCGGGATCCGGCGCGGCGTCGCGCCGGGCCAGGCGGTGCAGCAGGGCGAACACCGCGACCCCCGCGACCAGGCTCGCCAGCGGGGCGAGCAGCGCCGGCGTGTCGAGGTCGGGCCGTTCGTACACGGCGAAGAGGCCGACCAGGCCGAACCCGGTGACCACGACGAGCCCCGGCCACGGCGTGCGGCGCGAGAGGAGCCCCGCCACCGCCGCCACGACGACCATGACCACGGCCATCCCCGCGAGCAGCACGAGCTTGTCGTACGTGCCGAAGGTGCGGACGGCGAAGTCCTTGAGCTCCACCGGGGTCAGGTCGATGGCGCCGTTGCCCACCGCGAGGTAGGGCGAGGCGTTGATGCCGACGAGGCCGGCGACGAGGTGTCCCGCCGCCAGCGCCGCCGCGAGCGCCAGGACGCCCAAGAGGGCGGCCACCCGGCGGCGCAGCCGGGGCTCGGGCGCCTCGCCGGACGCCGGCGAGGCCTGTTCGGCCGTTGACGTGCTCATGGTTCTCCAGTCGTGGCACTAGGTCAGGGAGATCCGGGTGACCGCCGGGGTCGTCGGGCCGGGCGAGCCGCCCGCGGGCTCGACGGTGATCCCGATCCGGTCGGTGCCCGGCGGGATGTCGGACATCAGCATCCGAGGCTGCAGGAGCCCGGCCGAACGCGCCTCGCCGGCGCGGATCATCCACACCTGGTAGACGTGCCCGGCGTCGAGCGCGGGCAGACCGGAAGCGAGCAGGACGGCCTGGTTCCGGCTGCGGGAGACGACGAGCGTCGCGCTGCCCTCGCCGGCGCCCTGGATCGCGGTGGCGTCCGGCGCGGACAGCACCGAGTCGACCGGAGCCGGCGGCGCGGAGGTCGTGACGACGCCGACCCCGACCGCGACGACGGCGGCCGCGGCGGCCCCGAGCAGGGCGACGCGCAGCCCGAAAGCCTTGGCGCGCAAGGGCTTCCGGGAGGCCGCCACCCGCGGCGGCAGCTGACGGGTGCGGGCGACGCCGGCGAGCACCAGCGCCCTCAGCTCCGGTGGCGGCCCCACGGTCTCGGCCACGCCCAGCAAGGCACCGGTCGCCCGCAGCTCCGCCACCTCCTGGCGGCACGCCGCGCACTCCCCGAGGTGCCGTTCGAACCCGGCACGCTCCACATCGGACACCGCATCCAGCGCGTAGGCCCCGGTCAGCGTGTGCAGCTCGGCGGTCATCGATCCACCCCCAGGCAGTCACGCAACCGGATCAGACCGTCCCGGATGCGGGTTTTCACGGTCCCGGGCGCCACCTTCAGCACCTCGGCGACCTCGGGATAGGTGTAGCCGTTGTAGTAGGCCAGCACGATCGACTCGCGCTGGAGATCGGTGAGCTGGGCGAGGCACTGCCGCACCCGCTGCTGGTCGAGAGTGGCCAAAGTGGACTCGGTGACCTCGTCGAACGGCCGCCGCACGTCCATCCGGCCCACCCGCTCCTCTCGGTCGAGCACGGCCTGGTGCGAGCGCACGCGGTCCACGGCCCGGCGGTGGGCGATCGTCAGCACCCACGACAGCGCGCTGCCGCGCTCCGGGACGTACCTCGTGGCCTTGCGCCACACCTCCACCAGCACCTCCTGCGCCACTTCCTCGGCCTGGGCGTGGTCGCGCAGCACGCGCGTCACCAGCCCGAGCACCGGCCCGGCGACGAGGTCGTACAGCGCCGCGAAGGCGGGTTCGTCCCCCGCCGCGACGCGCCCGAGCAGTTCCTCGGCGCTCGCCGCGGGCACCGGCTCTTCGTCCGGATGCAGCCGTAGCCGCCCACGCTCACCCATGCCCGGCACCCTCCACATCACCCCTGCTGATGCGAGGCGTTCGCGGCTGGACGGCCCCGCGGACTGGTGTGCGGTGGCGCTTCCCACCCGGACGGTGCAACTCCGGCACCGGGACCCATCCGGCGGCGCGAGGGCTCCGAAAGACTGGCGTCGACATGTGAGTGGCAGGGTTGGCGCAGCGAAGGTGACCTCGCGTCAGGGCAAACCCCGGCGGGCGTTCCGAACACGCAGCGGCTCACAACGCCCCGCACGCCCAGCGCCGCGGCACTCCCGGCGCGCAGCGGCTCCCTGCGCCCCCGAGACTCCCAGCGCTCCCAGTGCCCTGGGCGCTCACCGGCTCACATGTCGGAGCGACTTCAGTCGTGGATCGACTGCGAAAGTGAAGTCACTGCAGTCATGCGACGGGCCCAGTCGCGCACCGAGTACGAAGGTGGAGTCACTTCAGCTTCGCAGTGGATCCAGTCGTACACCGGCCACGATGGCGCACCCGCTCCAAAGGTGTAGCGACTGCACTTATGCACCGGCTCCAGGACGTCTGTTTACCCTGAGTAAGGAAACTGCCCGTTCGGCCACGCCGACGGTGACCTGGGGCACTTCTTGATCACCCCAGAGCGTGAAAGTTTTTCGGAACGCTGGGCGTTGACCTCACGATGCGTTATCTCTGGAACCAGACGAAGTTAACCGACGAGTAGCAAAGGCGGTCCCCATGGCCGACCCGCACAGCGTGACCAGCGCCAGCTTCGACTTCGCCCTGCGCACCTTCGGGGCCGGTCCGCGGCCGGTGCCGGCCGAGCTGGAGTACGACACCCGTGACCCCTACGCGGTCGCCGTGGTGCTGCACGCCGGCCCGAGCGCCGTCCGGTGGCTCTTCGGGCGCGATCTGCTCGCCGACGGCCTGCTCGCCCGCTGCGGCGACGGCGACGTCCGCGTCGGGCCCGCCGGCGACCCCGCCCTGGTCGTCGTGGAGCTCACCTCCCCCGACGGCGCCGCCGTGCTCGAGGCGCCCGCGAAGGAGATCGCCGCCTTCCTCGACCGGACCTACGACGTCATCCCCGCCGGCAGCGAGACCGGCTGGTTCGACTTCGACGAGGAACTCGCGAAGCTCTCTTACCAGGACTGAGTACCGTCCCGGCGGTGAGCTTCTTCCTGACGAAAGTGCTCGCCGCGCTCGACGACGGCGGCGATCGTCCCCTGTTCCACTCCGACGGCGTCACGACCTACCACCAGGCCCGCGACCGCCTGCGCCGGCTGCACGCCGGGCTGGGCGACACCGGAACCGTGGCCGTCGACCTGCGCAACCGGCCCGAGACGCTGCTCGTCCAGCTCGCCGCCCTCCTGCGCGGCGCGACCGTGCTCCTCGTCCCGGCCTCGGCGCCGGAGCAGGACCGGCCGGCGGCGGTGAAAGCCGCCGGGGTCACCACCGTTGTCACCGACCGCCCCCGGGACTGGCCCGGCGGCGACGTCCGCACCCTCGACGATCTCGACGGCGAGCCCGAGCCGCTGAACCCGCCCGAAACCGTCAGCCTGCTCTTCCCCACCGGTGGCACCACCGGCACCCCGAAGCTCATCCGCCACAGCGGCATCTACGACGGCATGGCGTACATCTTCGAGCCGAATCCCGACGGCCCCGGCCGCACGCTGCTCGTCGCGCCGATGACGCACATGACCGGCAACGCCACCGTGCTCGGCGCCCTCCTGCGCCACGACACCGTGGTGCTCCAGGACGGGTTCGACGCCGGCGCGGTCCTCCGGGCCATCGAAGAGCACCGCATCGACACGCTCTCGCTGACCCCGCCGCGCCTGGCCGCCGTCCTCGACCACCCGGCGCGCAAGCGCACCGACCTCGGCAGCGTCCGCTCGCTCTCCCTCGGCGCCGCGCCGCTGGCGCCGTACCGGCTCGCCCAGGCCCTCGACGTCTTCGGCCCGGTCGTCGGGCAGGGCTACGGCCTCACCGAAGCCCCGATGATCGCGAGCATCTCCGCCGCCGAACTGATCGGCCACCCCGAGCGGCTCGGCTCGGTCGGCCGGATCGTGCCCGGCATGGAGGCGCGGATCACCGAAGACGGCGAGGTCGAGGTCCGTGGACTGTCCATGATGGACGGTTACCTCGGCGGCCCGGAGATCGGCGCCGGCTGGCTGCGCACCGGCGACCTCGGCCGCTTCGACGACGAGGGCTACCTCTACCTGCTCGACCGCGCCGACGACGTCGTCGTGGTCGGCGAGCACGGCACGAAGGTCCCGACCACCGTCGTCGAACACGCCCTCGAGACGCACCCGGCGGTCCGGAGCGCGGCCGTTTTCGGCATCGCCACCGAAGACGGCCAGACGCTGCACGCCGTCGTCGTCACCAGAAGCGAAGTGACCGAAGACGACCTGAAAGCCCACGCCCGAGCAGCCTTCGGCCAGGACCACTACGTCCCGGCGAACGTGGACTTCGCCGACGCGCTGCCGCTCACCGACGTGGGCAAGGTCGACAAACGCGCGCTCGCTCAGCTTGTGACGGCGCCGTAGGACGACGACCGCACCAGCTTCGCGTACTTGCCGAGCACCCCTTCCGGGAACTTGTTCGGCAGCGGCTCCCAGCCTTCGCGCCGCCGCGCAAGCTCGGCGGCATCCACCAGCAGGTCGATGCTGCGGCCCTTGATGTCGACGGCGATCCGGTCGCCGGTCCGGACGAACGCGATCGGCCCGCCGTCGACGGCCTCGGGCGCGACGTGGCCGATGCACAGGCCGGTGGTGCCGCCGGAGAACCGCCCGTCGGTCAGCAGGAGGACGTCGCGGCCCAGCCCGGCGCCCTTGATCGCCGCGGTGATCGCGAGCATCTCGCGCATGCCCGGGCCGCCCTTGGGGCCTTCGTAGCGGATGACGACGACGTCGCCCGCCTCGATCCGGCCTTCGTTCAGCGCCGCCATCGCCTCCTGCTCGCGCTCGAAGACGCGCGCCGGGCCTTCGAAGTTGGCAGTGTCGAAGCCCGCGGACTTCACGACGGCGCCTTCCGGCGCGAGCGAGCCGCGCAGGATGGTGATGCCGCCGGTCGGGTGCAGCGGGTTGTCCAGGGTGCGCAGGACCTCGCCGTCGATCGGGTCGGGGTCCAGCTCGGCGAGGTTCTCCGCGACGGTCTTGCCGGTGACGGTGAGCGCGTCGCCGTGGATCAGGCCTTCGTCCAGGAGCGCCTTCATCAGCACCGGGATGCCGCCGTGCCGGTCGATGTCGTTCATGACGTACTTGCCGAACGGCTTCAGGTCGCCCAGGTGCGGGACACGGTCGCCGACGCGGTTGAAGTCGTCGAGGGTCAGCTCCACCTTCGCCTCGTGCGCGATGGCCAGCAGGTGCAGCACGGCGTTCGTCGAACCGCCGAGAGCCATGATGACGGTGATCGCGTTCTCGAACGCCTCCCGCGTGAGGATGTCGCGCGCGGTGATGCCCTTTTCGAGCAGCCCGACCACGGCTTCCCCCGAAAGGTGCGCGTAGTGGTCGCGGCGGCGGTCCGCGGACGGCGGCGCGGCCGACCCCGGCATGCTCATCCCCATCGCCTCGGCCGCCGACGCCATCGTGTTCGCCGTGTACATGCCGCCGCAGGCGCCTTCACCCGGGCAGATGGCGCGTTCGATCCGGTCGAGGTCATCGGTCTTGAGCCGGCCGGCCCGGCACGCGCCGACGGCCTCGAAGGCGTCGATCAGCGTGACGTCCTTCTCGGTGCCGTCGGTGAGCTTCACCCAGCCGGGGGCGATGGTCCCGGCGTAGAGGAACACCGACGCCAGGTCGAGCCGCGCGGCCGCCATGAGCATGCCCGGCAGCGACTTGTCGCAGCCGGCCAGCAGGATCGAGCCGTCGAGCCGCTCGGCCTGCATGACCGTCTCGACGGAGTCGGCGATGACCTCGCGGGAGACGAGCGAGAAGTGCATCCCGTCGTGGCCCATGGAGATGCCGTCGGACACCGAGATCGTGCCGAACTGCAGCGGGTAGCCACCGCCCGCGTGCACGCCCTCCTTGGCCGCCTGCGCCAGCCGGTCCAGCGACAGGTTGCACGGCGTGATCTCGTTCCACGAACTGGCGACGCCGATGATCGGCTTGCGCCAGTCGCCGTCCCCCATCCCGACGGCGCGGAGCATGCCGCGGGCGGGCGCGGCCTCGATCCCGTCGGTCACCGTGCGGCTGCGGGGTTTCGGATCGATCGACATCGCGGGGCCCTCCGATACGACGTTCGGACGCACTGCATGCTACCCGCGTCCGCGCGGTCCGCTGGCCGGAACGAATCGCTTCCGGGACCCGGGCCGACCGCGAAAACTCGGGCAGATGATCGCCACAGTGGTGTGGGGCACGGGCAACGTCGGCCGTGCGGCAATCCGGGCCGTCGACGCCCATCCGGCGCTGGAGCTCTCCGCGGTGCTCGTCCACGACCCGGCGAAGGTCGGCAAGGACGCGGGCGCATTGGCGGGCATCGGCGATCTGGGCGTCGCCGCCACCGACGACGTCGACGCCATGCTGGCGGCGAGCCCGCGCGCGATCGTTTACGCCGCTTCGGGTGACGTCCGGTTCGACGACGCGCTCGCCGACATCGTCCGCGCGGTCGGGACGGGCGCGGTCGTCGTGACACCGGCCCTCTACCCGCTCTACGACCAGCGCAACGCGCCCCCGGAACTGCGCGACCCGGTGCTGGCGGCGATCAAGGAGGGCGGCGGCTCGCTGTTCGTCTCCGGCGTCGACCCCGGCTGGGGCAACGACGTGCTGCCGCTGCTGATCAGCGGGCTCGGCACGGACGTCGACGTCCTCCGCTGCCAGGAGATCTTCGACTACTCGACCTACGAGCAGCCCGACTCCGTGCGGTACCTCGTCGGCATGGGCCAGCCGATGGACTACGACCCGCCGATGCTCATGACCGGCGTCCCGTCCATGGTCTGGGGCGGGCAGGTCCGGCTGATCGCGCGCGGCCTCGGCGTCGAAGTGGACGAACTCCGCGAGACGCTCGACCGGCGGCCGCTCGAGGAAACCGTGACGACGCGGACGATGGGCGAGTTCGAAAAGGGCACGCAGGGCGCGGTGCGGTTCGAGGTGCAGGGCATCGTCGACGGCGAGCCGCGGATCGTCATCGAGCACGTCACGCGCATCCACCCGTCGTGCGCGCCGGACTGGCCGACGCCGCCCAGCGGCGACGGCGCCCACCGCGTGATCATCGAAGGCCGGCCGCGCATCGAGGTCACGATCGAGGCGAGCGACGAGGGCGAAAACCGGTCGGCGGGCGGCAACGCGACCGCCGTCGGCCGGCTCGTCGGCGCGATCGACTGGCTGGCCGAGGCGGAACCCGGCCTGTACGACGCACTCGACGTCCCGCTGCGCCCGGCAGCCGGCAAGCTCGGAAGGAGGCGCTCGTGAACATCGACATCCCCGAGGGCAAGGACCCGATCGGGTACGTGTGGGGCGAAATGGTGCCCGGCATCGGGATCGCCGCGTCGCAGTTCTCGCTGGCGGTCTACGCGCACACGACGCTCGGCCTGCGGGAGTTCGAAGCCGCGCGGCTGCGGATCGCGCAGATCAACGGGTGCATCTTCTGCCTGGACTGGCGCACCGAGCGCGACGGCGTGAAGGTCGAGCCGGAGTTCGCGGACGCCGTGTCGGAGTGGCGCACCACGGAACTCTTCGACGAGCGCACGCGCCTGGCCGCCGAGTACGCCGAGCGGTACGCGACCGACCACCACAACCTGGACGAGGACTTCTGGAAGCGGATGTCGTCGCAGTACACGCAGCAGGAGATCGTCGAGCTGAGCATGAGCCTCGGCGCGTGGCTGGCGTTCGGCCGCCTGAACCACGTCTTGGGCCTGGACACCGTCTGCGTCCTGCCCTCCCACCGGTCGTGAGTGTTTAGGGCGGTTAGAACCGCCCTAAACACTCACGACAGCCGCGGCAGACTCTAGAAGTCGGTGGCGATGATCTTTTCGATGTTGCGCTCGGCCAGGGCCGTGATCGTCACGAACGGGTTCACGCTCGTGTTGCCCGGGATCAGAGACCCGTCGATCGCGTACAGGCCCTGGTACCCGGCCAGCCGGCCGTAGTTGTCGGTCGCCTTGCCGAGCACCGCGCCGCCGAGCGGGTGGTACGTCAGGTGGTCGCCCCAGATCTTGTACACGCCGAAGAGGTCGGTGCGGTAGATCGTCCCCTCCTTCGCGTTGATCTTGTCGAAGATGGACTTCGCCATGTCGATCGACGGCTGCTTCCACGCCGTCTGCCAGTTGAGGTCCACGTTCTGCGTCGCCGGGTTCCACGAGAACTGGGCCCGGTTCGGGTTCTTCGTGATGGACAGGTAGAACGACGCCCACGTCTCGATCCCGGTCGGCAGCGGCGCGACCTCCGCGAACGCGCCGCCGGCCGCCCAGTTGTCGATGCCGCCGCACGGGATGGACGACTGGAGGCTGCCGGTCGGGTCCCAGATCTGGTTGGCCCGCCCGACCATCACGTTCCCGTTGTCACCCCAGTTCTTGCCGACCTCACCGTTCAGGTTGGGCAGCGCGCCGGTGGCCTTCAGCTTCACCAGCAGCTTGCTCGTGCCGACGCTGCCCGCGGCGAAGAACACCTTGTCCGCCGTGACGGACTTCGTCGCCGTCACCGCGCCCGTGGTGTTGAGCTGCTCCATGACGACCGTGTAGCCGCCGCCGGACGCGGGCGTCACCGACGTCACCCGGTGCAGCGGGGAGATGGTGACGCGGCCGGTCGCCTTGATCAGCGGGAGGTAGGTCTTCTGCAGGGACTTCTTGCCGTAGTTGTTGCCGTACAGGATTTCCCCGGCCAGCGCCGACCGCGGCACCGTGTTGGCCTGCTCCTGCTGCATGTAGTTCCAGTCGTAGACGTCCGGGACGAAGACGAACGGGAACCCGGACCGCTGCGCCTGCTTCCGGCCGACCCGCGCGTACTGGTAGCACTCGGCGGTGTCGAACCAGCCGGGGTCGACGAGCCCGACGCCGAGCCCGGCGTTGGCGCGCGGGTAGTAGGTGCCGTACATCTCGTCGGCGTTGACCGTCGGGAGGATCGCGCCGAAGTTCTCCCGCCTCGGCGTGACGGCCATGCCGCCGTTGACGAGCGAGCCGCCGCCGACGCCGCGGCCCTGGTACACGATGATCCCGCCGAACTCCTCCGCGTCGAGGATGCCGGTGTACTTCGGGATGTCCTTGTCGATGGGGAACCCGAGGAAGTTGGACAGCGGCTGCTTCGTCCTGGTGCGCAGCCAGAAGGAGCGCTGGTCCGGGCTGGTCGTGTTGGCGAAGATCTTGCCGTCCGAGCCGGGCGTGTCCCAGGCCATGCCCATTTCGACCAGCTGCACGTCGATGCCGGCCTGGGCGAGCCGCAGCGCGGCGACCGAGCCGCCGTAGCCCGAGCCGATCACCAGCGCGGGCACGCGGGCCGCGTCCGCGATGGTGGCGGACGACGTCGCGGCGGCTGCCCGACCCCCTACGGCCGTGGCCGCCAAGATAGAACCAGTTCCTGCAATGAAAAGACGACGGGAAACTGTGCCAGAAGCTGTTCTCCATACGGGTTCGTCACGCATGTGATGGTCCTCACCGTTGAGGTATATTAGAACAGGTTATAACTCAGCGATGCAGACAAGTCGACATATACCCGCGAGTAACCTCCCGGGGTTGCGCGAGGATTCCGCTGAATGGGCCATGATGGACGACTGTGGAGTCGACCCGAGTGGACCGCTGGCTCTGGGCGGTCCGGCTGACCAAGACCCGCCCGGACGCCGCAGCGGCGTGCCGGGGCGGTCACGTGCGCGTCAACGACAAGCCGGCCAAGCCCGCGACCACCGTGGTGCCGGGCGACGAGGTCCGCCTGCGCATCGGCGGGACGACCAGGATCCTCGACGTGGTACGGGTGATCCAGAAACGCGTGGGCGCACCGGACGCGGCGACGTGCTTCGTGGACCGGACGCCGAAGCCGCCGCCGGAGACCGCGATCCCGGTCGCCCGGCGCGACCGCGGCGCGGGCCGGCCGACCAAAAGGGAGCGCCGCGTACTGGACGCGTTCCGGCAGCAGGAACTCTGACCCGTGCGCCGGAATGGGGTCGATCGCACCACTACTGCGCTTTCAGGCCGTCCATTACCAGCGTCAGCAAATGCGCGGTGCGCGCTTCCCGGTCCGCCCCGAAATCGGAACGCCAGAGAAAACCCACGAGCTGCAGGATTTCTTCGGCGTCGACGTCCGGCCGCAGGGTCCCCGCCCGCTTCCCCGCGTCCAGCAGCAGCGTGATCGCCGCGCACACCGGCTCGTAGTACTCACTCGAGAGGTCGGCACGCGTCGCGGCTTCGACGGCCTCGCCGACGCCGTGCTTGATCCGGCCGTAGGCCGCCAGCCGCTCGAACCACCGCCGGAGCGCCTCGGCCGGCGGGTGTTCGGCCAGCAGTGACGGCGCCGCGTCGATCAACTCGCCGACGTCGTGCCGGTAGACGGCCAGCAAGAGCGCTTCCCGGCTGGGGAAATGACGGTAGAGCGTGCCCTGGCCGACGCCGGCCGCCTTCGCGATCGACTGCAGCGTGGCGGCACTCGACGCCTTGAGCGCCGTGCGCGCGACCTCGAGGATCCGCTCCCGGTTCTGCTCGGCGTCGGCTCGCATGGGGGTCACCGCCCCAGCCTAGCCAACCGGACAGCTGTCCGCGTGGCGTACCGCGCGGGGGTTGACCCGAGGGACTTCTTCACCCAGGATATGTTCGTCAGTCGCGCAAATGTACGCCAGACGAACAGACGGAGACGACGATGTCGACGCGATCGATCCTGCGCAGTGCCTTCACCACCAAGCTCTACGTCACCGTGCTGGTCGCGATCGTGCTCGGAGCGGCGCTCGGCTTCGCCGCGCCCGGCGTCGGCGCCGCCCTCCAGCCGGTCGGCACCGGGTTCATCGCGCTCATCCAGATGCTCATCGCCCCGGTGGTGTTCTGCACGATCGTCACCGGCATCGCGTCGGCGGGCGAGCTGGCCAGCGTCGGCCGGGTCGGGGTCAAGGCCCTCGTCTACTTCGAGGTGCTGACCACGATCGCGCTGCTCATCGGGCTGGTCGTGATGGACGTGCTGCGCCCCGGCGCCGGCATCCACGCCGACCCGGCCGTGCTGAAGCTCTCCGGCAGCGCGCAGCAGTACGTCCGGACCGGGGAGTCCCAGCACTGGTACGACTTCCTGATCAACGTGATCCCGAAGACCGTGGTCAGCGCGTTCACCGAGGGCAACGTCCTGCAGGTGCTGCTGATCTCGATCCTGTTCGCGGTCGCGGTGAAGGCGCTCGGCGAACGCGGCGCGCCGCTGCTGCGCGGGATCGAGCGCGTCGGCGAAGCGACGTTCGGCATCGTGCGGCTGGTGATGTACCTGGCCCCGCTCGGCGCGTTCGGCGCGATGGCCTACACCACCGGCAAGTTCGGCGCGGCCACCCTGGCCAGCCTCGGCGGCGTCGTGCTGCTGTTCTGGGCCACCGGGATCCTGTTCTGCCTGCTGGTCTTCGGCGCGGTCGCCCGGCTCTGCGGGATCCGGGTCCTGCGCCTGTACCGGTACTTCAAGGACGAGCTGCTGATCACGCTCGGCACCGCGAACTACGAGGTCGTGATGCCGCAGCTGATGAAGAAGCTGGAGAACCTGGGCTGCCCCCAACGGATCGTCGGGCTGGTCGTGCCGTCGGGCTACGCCTTCAACGGCGACGGCGTCTGCCTCTACCTCGGCTTCGCATCCCTCTACATCGCCCAGGCCTTCGACGTGAACCTGTCGCTGTGGCAGCAGATCGCGCTGCTCGCGGTCTTCATGATCACCTCGAAGGGCAGTGCCGGGGTGGCGGGCGCCGGCTTCGTCATCCTCGCGGCCACGCTCTCCACCACCGGCGTCGTCCCGGTCGCGGGCATCATGCTCGTGCTCGGCGTCGACCGGTTCCTGTCCACCATGCGCGGCATCGTCAGCCTGTGCGGGCAGCTGCTCGGCAGCATCGTGGTGAGCCGCTGGGAAGGCGTGCTCGACCTCGCCCGGGCCCGCGCGGTACTGGCCGGGGAAACCCCCGGACCCACCACCATCGAACCCGCGAAGTCCGTCGCGGTCTGAGAAGGGAGACACCTTGGCCAGGCTCGGCTACGTGCACGACGGCGGCGAAGTCGCCGACCGCATCCGGCAGCGGCGCGGCGGGCGGCTCACCCCGCTGGACGGCGTGCTGCTGCACAGCCCGGCCCTCGCCGACGGCTGGAACAGCCTGCTCGGCGCGGTCCGCGGCGCCTCGACCCTGCCCGCGGACGTCCGTGAGCTCGCCGTCCTGCGCGTCGCCGAGCTCAACGGCGCGGCCTACGAGTGGACGGCGCACGAGCCCGTCGCCCGGGACGCCGGGATGACCGACGACCAGCTCGCGGCGCTGCGCGGCGGCGATCCGTCCGCGTTGGACGACCGGCAGCGCGCCGCGCTCGCCTACACCGACGCCATGACCGAGAAGATCGCCGTCGAGCAGCCGGTCTTCGAGGCGCTGGCGGCGCACTTCGACGAGCAGCAGGTCGTGGAGCTGAGCGTGACGGTCGCCGCGTACAACATGGTTTCGCGGTTCCTCGTCGCCCTGGAGGTGGGGCGGGAATGACCGGGCGGCTGGCGGGCAAGGTCGCGCTGATCACCGGTGCGGGCAGCGTCGGGCCCGGCTGGGGCAACGGGCGCGCCGCCGCGGTGCTGTTCGCGCGTGAAGGTGCGAAGGTGTTCGCTGTGGACCTGAAGCCGGACGCCCTCACCGAGACCGTCGCCCTGATCGGCGACGAAGGCGGCACCGTCCACACGCACACCTGCGACGTCACCGACAGCGCGTCGGTCGCCGGTGCGGTCGCGGCGTGCCGGGAGACGTTCGGGCGGGTCGACATCCTGGTGAACAACGTCGGCGGCTCCCGCCCCGGCGGTCCCGCCGAGCTGTCCGAAGAGGACTGGGCCGCGCAGCTGGACTACAACCTCACCAGCGTCTACCTCACCTGCCGGCACGTCATCCCGGTGATGCGGGAGCAGGGCGGCGGGTCCATTGTGAACACCGCGTCGACGTCGGGGATCCGGTGGACCGGCTCGGCCCAGGTCGGGTACGCGTCGGCGAAGGCGGGCGTCATCCAGCTGTCGCGGGTGCTCGCGGTGCAGCACGCGCCCGACGGGATCCGCGCGAACACCGTCGTCCCCGGGCAGCTGCACACGCCGATGGTCGAGACGCGGCTGGCGAACCAGCGCGAAGGCGGCGACGTCGAGGCGCTGCTGGCGCGGCGGCAGGCCCGGATCCCGCTCGGGTTCGCCGGCGACGGGCGGGACACCGCGTACGCCGCGCTGTTCCTGGCCTCCGACGAGGCGCGGTTCGTCACCGGGACCGAGCTCGTGGTCGACGGCGGCATGACGGCGAGGTGCGACTGATGATCCTGCCGCCGGGCAGCTGCGACGCGCACTGCCACGTCTTCGGGCCCACGGACCGCTTCCCCTACGCGCCGGACCGGACGTTCACCCCGCCCGAGGCGCCGAAGGAGGATCTCCAGCGCCTGCACCGGTCCTTCGGCTTCGAGCGGGCGGTGATCGTCCAGTCGGCGTGCCACGGCACGGACCACTCGGCGTTGCTGGACGCCCTCGCCTCCGGCGACCACCGCGGTGTCGCGCTCGTGACGCCGGAAACGCCGGACGCCGAGATCGCCCGGCTGCACGAAGCCGGGGTCCGCGGCGCGCGGCTGCACTTCATGCCGCACCTCGGCCCGGCGCCGTCGGCGGAGACGATCCGTGCGATCGTCGCCAAGATCGCGCCGCACGGCTGGCACATCGCGCTGCACGTGGCCGGGACCGGCATCGCCGAGCACGAGGAGCTGGTGCACGGGCTCGGGCTGACCGTCGTGGTCGACCACATGGCCCGCGTCGACCTGCGCGAGGGGCTCGAAAGCGCCGCGGTGACGGCGCTGCGGCGGCTGCTCGACAGCGGGGACGTCTGGGTCAAGCTGAGCGGCGCGGACCGGATCGCGACGTCGCCGCCGTCGCTGGCCGACTCCGCCGCCCTGATGCACCTGCTGACCGCGCACGCGCCCGAGCGCGTCCTGTGGGGCACCGACTTCCCGCACCCGAACACCCACGGGTTCGATCCCGACGACGCCGACCTGGTGACCGTGCTGGCTTCCTTCACCGAGGCGGACCGGCACCGGTTGCTGGTCGAGAATCCCGTCCGCTGCTTCGGGTTCGGGTCCTAGTGCAGGCCCGCGATGTCCTTGGTGATCGCGTCGGCCGTTTCGAGCAGCCGGGGCACGAACTCCGCGCGCAGCTTCTCGACGGAGACGCGCGCGGCGTTGGCCGACACGTTGAGCGCGGCGATCACCCCGCCGCCGGCGTTGCGGACCGGCGCGGCGGCCGACCGGACGCCCTCCTCGCGTTCGCCGTCCACCAGCGCGTACCCCTGCTCGGCGACCCGCGCCAGCTCGGCCTCGAGGGCGGCGCGGTCGGTGATGGTGTTCGCCGTGAGCCGCTTCAGCTCGGTACGGTCCAAATAGGACTCCAGATCGGCCGCCGGCAGGGCGGCGAGCAGCACGCGGCCCATCGACGTCGGGTAGGCGGGCAGCCGCGAGCCGACGTTGAAGGTGATCGTCATCATCCGCGACGCGGGCACGCGGGCGACGTAGACGATCTCGCCGCCGTCGAGCGTGGCGAGCGAGCTGGACTCGCGGACCTCGTCGGAGAGGGCGCGCATGTGCGACTGGGCGTGTTCCCAGAACGGCAGCGCGGCCAGGTAGCCGTAGCCGAGCCGCAGGACGCGGGCGGTGAGCCGGAAGCGGCGGCCGTCGGTCTCGGCGAACCCGAGCCGTTCGAAGGTCAGCAGGAGCCGGCGCGCCGTGGCGCGGGTCAGGCCGGTGGCCGCGGCGGCCTCGCTGACGCTCATCGCCGGTGCCTCACCGGAGAAGCTCTGCAGCAGGCGCAACGCCTTCTCCACCGAGTCGATGACGTCCGGGTCCTCGCGCGACACTGCCCCTCCTCGCTTTCCCAGGACACTACCCGATGACCGAAGGACTACTGTTCGTGTTCGCCGAGCCGGGCGAGGTGCCCGAAGCGGAGTTCCACGACTGGTACGACCACGAGCACGCCCCGGCCCGCCTGCGCGTCCCCGGCATCCGCACCGGCCACCGCTACCGGGCGCTCGACGGCGCGGTGCCGGCGTGGCTGGCCTGGTACGAGCTGGACACCGACGCGCTGCGCAGCCCCGCCTACGAGGTGGCGCGCCGCCGCAGCCCGCGCGAGCAGGACGTCGTCCGGCGGCTGGCGACGCTGGACCGCCGGGTCTACTCGCAGGTCGACGACACCGGGACCGTCGTGCCCGCCGCGCCGGTCGTCGTGTGCGTCGCGCTGTCCACGGACGACGAGCCCGGCCTCGACGCCTGGTACCGCGAGGAGCACGTCCCGCTGCTGCACCGGCTGCCGGGCTGGTACCGCACCCGCCGCTACCGGCTGGCCGAAGGCGACGGCCCGGCGCTGCTGGCGTTCCACGAGCTCTCGGACGTGGGGTTGTTCGGCACGCCGGAGTACCGGGAGGCGACGAGCACCCCGGCGCGCTCCGCCGTGATGGCGAGCGTGACACGGCGGGAACGGCGGGTGTTCGGCCACCACCGCACGGTCACGCCGGACTGAGGAACCCCCGCCGGACGGGGGCAGGCCGACGGTCATGCGCCCGGCGTGGCACGCCGATGGTCATCCGTCGCGCCGGCCTCGGGATCGACGTCACCGGCACGGATTTCCCGGACATAGCGGGGAATCCGCCCGGGCCGGGTCGGTTCCGGGGGAAAACGGGTAGTTCCCCTCCCGGAGGGAGGGGACCCATGACCACGGTTGAAGAAGCCCCGCATCGCTTGCTGGCCGCGGCGCGGCCATCGGTGGTGCGGTACTGCCGCGCCCGCCTCGACGCGGAGTCGGCCGACGACGTCGCGCAGGACGTCTGCGTCGCGCTGTTCAAGGCGCTGCCCGGCCGGCCGCCGGACCGCCCGTTCCCGAACTTCGTCTGCGGCATCGCCCGGCACAAGGTCGAGGCGGCCCGCAAGGCGGCGGCGCGGGTGTGGGACGAGCCGGTCGCCGAGCTGCCCGAGGAGATCGACACCTCACTGGACCCGGAGCGCCACGCGCTGCGCCGCGAACTGGGCGAGCGCATGGCGAAGCTGCTGCAGGTCCTGCCGGAGAAGCAGCGGGAGATCGTGGTGCTGCGCGTGGCGGTCGGCATGTCGGCGGAGGAGACGGCGGAGAGGGTCGGGTCGACGCCGGGTGCGGTCCGGGTCGCCCAGCACCGGGCGCTCAGCCAGCTGCGGAAGGTCGTCGGGGGCTGACCGGCGCCGGCGGGGCTCGTTCGGCGTCTGCACCGAACCGCTCACGGCGGAGTTTTCCGGCGCTACGCTGGCCGGGTGAGCGACAGCGAGAACTTCGAAGGACGCGACGTCGGGTCCGGGATCTCGGTCATCCGCGAAAGCACCGACGTCGTCGGCTCCGGGCCGCGCCTGCACCGGCACCCCTACCCCGAAACGTTCGTCATCATCCGGGGGCGGGCCCGGTTCACCGTCGGCGACTCCGAACGCGACGGCGGCGCCGGGGACGTGCTGGTCGTCCCGGCCGGCACCCCGCACAAGTTCGCCGTGCTCGGCCCCGGAGTCTACGAGGCCGTGCACATCCACGAAAGCGATCACTTCATCACCGAATGGCTGGAGTGACGCTCAGAGCCCGCCGTCGGGGATCATGGCGCGCAGCTTCGTCAGCGCGCGGTACTGGGTGATGCGGACGTTGCCCGCGGAGATGCCCAGCGCCTCCGCGGTCTCGTTCGCCGAGAGGCCGACGACGATCCGCAGCGAGAGGATCTCCTGGTGCAGCGGCGGCAGCGACGCCATCAGCCGCCCCAGCCGCGCCCCGAGGTCCATCTCCAGCACGTAGCTCTCCGGCTCGTTGCCGCCCAGTGGCCGGTCCGGCAGCTCCGGCACGGGCTTGGACCGGTCCCGCGCGACCGAGCGGAACGCGTCGGCGACCTTGTTCGCGGCGATGGCGCGCACGAGGTACAGGAACGAGCCGCCGCGGTCCTGGTAGCCCGGCAGCACCTTCAGCACCGCCAGGCAGACCTCCTGCGCGACGTCGTCGGCCGACAGGTACGACAGGTCGCGCCCGCCGATCCGGGCGCGGCAGTAGCGCACGACCGTCGGCTTGATCAGCCGCAGCAGCGCCTGCACCGCGTCCGGGTCGCCGGCGCGCGCGGCCGCCACGACCGGGTCGAGCTGCTCCTTCGTCAGCTTGCCGTCCGGACGCGGTAGCTCGTCGAGCACGACGTAGCCTTCGACCGCCGTCTCCGCCGTCATGGTGTCCACGGGTTTCCCTCCTCGCATCGTCCACCGGACCGCTCTCGGGTAACCCGTCGCCCACAAAAGACCACACTGGTCCTGGGACGATTCTCCTGTTCGCATCCCACGATTCCCGGTCCGACAACCGGAGTAATCGAGGCGCTGACCAGCAACGTTGCACCAGCGTGGTTCTTGTCCAGATATTGTCCGTTAACCAGAAACGGCCCAGTGGCGTTACCCGGCGGTCATCCCCGGCACACGGGTCAGATAGTGGACAGATCCTGCCGTTCCGGGGTGTCCGGTAGCGAATTCCGGCTCCGTTCCGATCCTTGGCGCGTGACTCGACCCGACTGTCAGGAACCGAAGCCATGATCACCCATTGAACGCCACCGGGACGCCCGTGACGGCCGCCGACCGGTTCGACGTCTTCCTGTGTTCCGCGGCGGCGGACCGGGTGGAGAAAGCGTTGCGAGCCGGCGGGCTGCGCGTTTTCCGCGGTCATCCCTTCGACGATTTCGACATGAGCGCGCGGGAACTGGCGGCGTCCCGCGTCCTGCTCGCCGATTTCCCGCCCGGTCTGCGCACGGACCGCGTTCTGCCGATCGTCGCGGAAGAATCGCCGCCGGAGCTCCTCCGGCGGGTTCGGTCCGCGGTCGCCCTGGGGCCCGGGCTTTCCTCGTTGTGGCCGGTCCACCGGGAGCTCGTCGCGAGCCGGGCGGTGCTGCTCGGCGGGCCGGCGGGCATCGGCAAGACGACGCTGGCCGAGCAGTACGCGTGCCTCTTCGGCCGGTTCGGGGGCCGGGTGCTGCGGACGGGCCCGTTCGGCCACCTCGACCCGGACGACTTCCTCCCCCAGTTCCACCTCGCCCTCGCGACGGCGGCGGGCACGTCCGGGCTCGGCTTCGACCGGTTGCGCGCGCGGCTGGCGCGCGCGATCGAGGCCGCGGGCGAGCGGGTGCTGGTGCTGGTCGACGACGTCCCGGCCGGGCTGCCACCGGCGGTCCTCGAGCGGGTCGTGCTGCCGGCCGGCCGGGTCCGCACGCTGCTCACCGGCCGAGGCACCGGCCGGCCCACGGCGACGGTGGACGTGCCGGGTCTCCCGCTCGAGGAGGGCCTGCGGCTGCTCGGGTCACCGGACGCCCGGTTCGTCGCCCGCTGCGGCGGCCATCCGATGACGCTGCGGGCGACGGCGTTCACCACACGGCACCGGCCCGGCTCGTCGCCGGACGCGCTGCCGGACACGGCACCCCACGCGATCCGCGACGTGCTCGTCCGGCTCGGCCGGCCGGCCCGGGAGCTGCTGCGGCTGGGCGCGGTACTGGCACCGGCACCGATCCCGCCGGAGGTGGCGCGGGTGGCGGGGGATCGTGCCTCGTTCGGGGCGGCGACGGAGGAGCTGGTCGAGCAGGGCTTCGCGGTGTGGGCAGGGGAAAACCTGCGGCTGCAGGCCCTCGCGGTGGAAGTGGCCTGCGGCGAGTTCGGGGAACCGGCCCCCGGCCGGGCGGCGGAAGCGGTGCTCGGCGGCCTGGCCGACGGCGAGTCGGCAAGCAGCAGCACCTCACCCAGCAGCGACTCGGGCGGCAGCAGTACCTCGCCCAGCAGCGACCCGACCGGCGGCAGTACCTCGCCCAGCGGCTATTCGGCCGACAACACAACCTCACCCAGCACCGACCCGACCGGCAACAGAACCTCGCCCGGCGCCGGAGCAGTCCGCAATGCTCCGCCCGATCGCGCGAGCGCAACTGGCCCGGCCGTCGGCAGCGACCCCCCGTCGCCACCCATCGGCACCACCGTCGCCGGGCGCCGTCATCTGCTGCTTCAGCACGCCCGCGTGCTTGCCGAGCACAGCACGGCCCACCGGGTCGCTCTCCTGCGTCCCGTCGCGGCCGCGCACGAAGCCCACGGTGATCCCGGCACCGCCGGGGAAATCCACGCCACCATCCTCTCGACCGGCGAAGCCACCGCCGCGGACTTCACCGCGGCAGCCCGGGTCGAACTCGCCTGCGGGCTCGACGCCGAAGCCGCCGGGCACGCCCGGCAGGCCCTCGTCCTGGCCCCCGGCCACCCCGAAGCCGCCCTGATCGCGGCCCAGGCCCTCGACGGCCAGGGCGACTACGCCGAAGCCGACCGGACGTACTGGCACGCCCACCTCCCCACCACCAGCGAAGAGCGCTACCGGGCCGCGAAAGCCCGGCGGCTGCGCGGCCGCCCGCGGGAGGCCGTCGCGCTCCTCGGACCCGCGCTCGCGGCCCCGGGCCCGATCCGCGACGAGCTGAACCTCGAGTACGCCCGGAACCTCCTCCAGGCCGGGCAGCCGAAGCGAGCCCGAGACGTCGCCGCCGAAGTCGAAGACTGCCCCGAAGCGGACCTGATCCAGGCCGACGCCGCCGTCACCGACCGGGACCCGGCCGACCTCGCGGCGGACTACGCCCGCCGGCACGGCGTCAAGAGTCCCCTGACCCTCACGGCGTCCGTCCACGCCGGCCGGGCGGCGCTGGCGCGCGGCCACCCCCGCGAGGCGCTGGCCGCGCTGGCCGAAACCGAACTGGCCGTCCGCCGGGTGCTGGGCGACGACCACCGGCTGCACCACCGGATCCGCCACGCCATGGGCCTCGCCCACGCCCGGCTCCACGAGTTCGACCGCCAGGCCGACCTGCTCGAGACCATCCGGGCACCGCAGCTCCGCCTGCTGGGCCGGACCCACCCGGAAACCCTCGAAACCTGCCTCGATCTCGGGCTCGCGCTCGCCCTCGGCGGCCGCGGCCCGCTCGAGCGCGCGACGGGACTCGTCGACGACGCCGCCCGCGACGCCGAAACCGCGCCCGGCGTCAGCCCCGCACTGTCCGCCAAGGCGCGGGCCGCCAAGCAGGTCGTCCGGCTGCCCGAGCCGTTCGTGTCCGCGCTCCACGCGCTCGAACGGCTGGTCTGGCCCTGACGCTCACCCGGCGCCCGCCGGCAGCCAGCGGATCCCGTACGCGAAACCCGGCGCCAGATGCCGGAACCGGACGTGCACCTCGCCCGCGTCGTCGGTCTCCAGCACCGCACCGCGCGGCGAGCGCGTGTCGTTCTGGAACGCCTTCTCCAGCCGCACGATCCGGTCCGGCACCCGGTCACCGAACCGCACGTGCAGGTCGAACAGATCGCACGGGTGCCGCGGCACGCAGATGTAATGCGGTTCCCGCATGTTCGCCCGGAATCGCAGTCCGATGTCGTGCCGTTCACCGCGCCGCAGCGGCTCCGGCAACCGCAACGCCAGCCCGACCCGGTCGCTCGACTCCATCGCCCGGCCGGCCAGCACACCACCGTGGAACACGTCGACCACCAGATCGGACTCGCGCACCGAAACGCCGGATTCCCCGGCCGCGGTGAGCGTCAGTGCCAGGTCCAGCTCGGCGATTTCGTCGGCGTCGGCGACCACCCGGCGGAATTCGAACGCCTCGGCCACCGGCTGGTCGAGTGCGAGCGTGACGCGCAGTTCTTCGGTGTGCCAACTCCGGCTCGGATAGCGCGGCCGCAGATCCGGCGGACCGGCCGCGACGGCCATTGCGGCGACCTGCTCGATTCCTTCGTCGATCCGCCGCCGCACCGTCCGGTCGTCGCGGTCGAGCGTGATCGCCGCCCAGTGCACCCGTTCCTGGTAGAACGGCTTCCGCGCCCGCTCGTCCAGTGCGAACGCGGCCCGCAGCGCGATCTTCAGATCGTCCGGCAACGACTCGACGAGCGGCCGCAATCGGTCCGCGAGTTTACGCCGGATCTCCACGGAGTCGTCATCTTCCAAAATGCCACATGTGGCGCGCAAAGCGGGCCCGACACGATCCGCGAGCGGTGTGGTGAAAATTCCCCTCCCTTTGCGCAGGACCTTCAGCTCGCCGACCACGTCCGCCGCACTGAAGTCCACCGTTCCTCCCTCGCCGTTCCCGCACGGGCATCAATATTCGTCAGTGCCGACGCCGCTGTCCAGTCGATCATGGCGCGGCAAACGGATCGTTATCCCGCGGTTTCGGGCCCGCCGCCACGCGAAACGGGAAAACCCTTCCCGGTGACCACATTCTTGGTGGCCGCACCGATTCCGCAGCGAAATACCACGGGCAGGCAGGGCGGCCCCACTTCGCGTCGAAACAGTCGAATGACGCCGCCACTCCGGCGGGTGATCACGGCGTGGCCGCGGACGGGCGGGGGTACTTGTCGATCATGAGCCCGAAGATGTGGCGCCTGCTGATCTCGGGGTCGCTGCGGCTGTTCCTGGTCGGCGCCGTGCCGGCCGCGGCGCACCTGTCGCTGTTCGCCGGAGTGGTGGCGACGGCGATCGCATTCGTCGTGCCGGCGCCGCGCACCCCGCACGAACGCCTGGGCCCCTAGACCACCACGACGCGCGCCAGCACGGCCGGGACGGCCCGTTCGAGCTCGGCCGCGGCGTCCTCCTCGCCGGCCAGGTGCCGGAGCAGGGCCTGCTGGAACAGGCCGTCGAGCAGCGCGTACGCGACGGCCTGCGAGACGGCGGCCGGCGCGGAGGCCAGCTCGGCGTAGCGCGCGACGACGTGGTGGATCATCTCCTCGCGGCGCCGGTCGATCTCGAGCACGTCGGCGCGGAAGGACTCCTCGAACAGGCTCTGGTTGCGCAGGTCGTACCAGAGCCGGTGCATCTTGGCGTCCGCGCGCAGCGTCGCGGCCATCGCCGCCGCGAAGTCGCGTTCCAGCTCCGCCGCCGTCCGCGCGCGGGCGACGATTTCGTCGTACCGGGTGACGCACACCTCCTCGAACTGCCGCACGCAGTGGGTCAGCAGGTCGACCTTGTCGGTGAAGTAGTAGTGCAGCACGCCGTGCGAGAACTCCGAGTTCTGCGCGATCTCCCGCAGGCTGGTGCGCGCGTAGCCGAGCTCGGCCAGCGTCCGCAGCGCCGACGCGGCGAGCTGGGCCCGCCGGTCGGCGAACTTGTCGACCTGGCGGCGCGAGATCCGGTCCCGGGCCCGCTCCTTCGCCTCTGTCACGTGCACCGTCCGTCACTTGGTGGTTGCGGGGTCCAGTCTATCGATCGTTTGACCAGCTTTTACTGGACAAGTGTCCAAAAGACTCTTGACGACCGTCCAGACCCCGGAGATGCTGGGCGCCGACCGGCTCGAGGAGGAGGTGTCCATGGGGCGGCACGACCTGTCCGGGCGCGCGGCGCTGGTCACCGGCGGCGCGCGGGGTCTCGGCGCCGGCATGGCCGAAGCGCTGGCGGCCGCCGGCGCCGCGGTGGTGATCGCCGACATCCGGGAGGACCTGGGCCGCGCGACCGCGGACGCGCTGAAGCAGACCGGCGCCGCCGCCGCGTTCGTCCGGCTCGACGTCACCGACGACGCGAGCTGGGAGCAGGCGGTCGGCGAGACCGTCGCCGAGCTCGGCGGCCTGGACATCGTGGTCAACAACGCGGGTGTCGAAATCCCCGGCCCGCTCGCCGACCTCGACCCGGCCGACTTCCGGCGGATGCTCGACGTCAACGTCCTCGGCACCGCGCTCGGCATCAAGCACGCCTTCCGCGCGATGCGCCCGGGCGGCGCGGCCGGCAAGGGCGGCGCGGTCGTCAACATCGCGTCGGTCGCCGCGACCGTCGCCCTCCCCGGCATCGCCGGCTACTCCGCGACGAAGTCCGCGGTCGACCGGCTGACCCGGGTGGCCGCGACGGAGGCCGGGAAGCTCGGCTACGACGTGCGCGTCAACTGCGTCTACCCCGGCCTGACCTCGCCGGAGCCGGGCCCCCGGCCCGGCTCCGGCGAGGTCACCGACATGGCCGACGCCGTCGTGTTCCTCGCCTCCGACGCCGCCCGCTTCGTCACCGGCGCCGGCCTGCCGGTCGACAGCGGCCTGGGCACCTGATCGCTACGCCGCCCGCCAGGGCCGGAGCTTCTCCGGGTTCCGCACCGCCCAGATCCGCCTGATCACCCCGTCCGCGACGTCGAACGCCAGCACCGTCCCGACCACGCCGTCGCGCTCGGCCACCAGCCCGGGCCGGCCGTTCACCAGCCGCTCCACCAGTGTCATGGCCGGGACCCGCTCGGTGATCCGCACGGTGTAGCGCGCCACTTGCTCCCCGCCCTCGACCGGGTGCGCCACCGTACTGGCGAGACCGCCCCCGTCGGCGACCGCGACCACCGACGGGTCCAGGAGCCCGACCAGGCCCGGGATGTCCTTGGCCTCCCAGGCTTCCTTGAACGCCCGGACGACGGACGCGCTCCGCGCGGGAGAAGGCGCCGGTGCGGGACGGACGCGGCGCCGGGCCGACGTCGCCAGCTGGCGGCACGCCGCCGGAGTGCGTCCCAGGACCGAAGCCACCTCGGCGAACGGGTAGCCGAACACGTCGTGCAGGACGAACGCCACCCGCTCCGCCGGGGTCATCGACTCGCACACGACCAGGAACGCCATCGTGATCGACTCGTCGCGCAGCAGCAGCTCCGCCGGGTCGGTGAGGCACTCCGACGGCACCGGCTCCGGGATCCATTCGCCCGGGTACCGCTCCCGGCGGGCCCGCGCCGATCCCAGCACGTCCAGGCAGATGCGGCTCGCGACCGTCGTCAGCCACGCGCCCGGCCTGCCGATCGCGTCCCGCTGCCGCTCGGACAGGGCGTACCACCGGCCGTACGCCTCCTGGACCACGTCCTCGGCGTCGCTCAGGGAACCCAGCAGCCGGTAGGCGATCGCGATCAGCTGCGGCCGCTCGGTCGTCACGTCGTTCTCGCTCACGCGGCTATGACGAATGCGGGCGGGCACTTGTGACAGCGGCGTACGCACCCCGGCGTAGCCGCAAGTGCCGTCCGCCGGCGGACGACCGGGGCCGCCCGGATCGCCACCATGGGAGCCACCGTGAAGGAGGCTCCATGACCGTCAAGCCGCGGACCCGGAAGTGGTACCTGGTGGCGCACATCGTCTCGGCGGGCGCGTGGATCGGGATCGACGCCGTGCTCGGCATCCTGGTCTGCACCGCACTGCTCTCGGACGACGCCACCGTCGTCGCCACCAGCCTGCGGGCGCTCCCGCTGTTCGCCGTCTGGCCGATGCTGACCGCCGCCGTCCTCACGCTCGCCACCGGCGTCGTGCTCGGCCTCGGCACCAGGTACGGCCTGGTCCGGTTCTGGTGGGTGGCGGTGAAGCTGGCCGTCAACGTCCTGACGGCGCTGCTGATCCTCGTCGCGCTGCGGCCGGGGATCGCCGAAGCCACCGCACACCCCGAGGGCCTGCTTTACCCCGTCGTCGTCGCCCCGGCGCTCCTGCTGTTCGCCGGCGTCCTCTCGGTCTTCAAGCCGTGGGGCCGCATCCGGAAGGAATCCCATGACCCAGCCCGTGGCTCTGCCCGTTCAAACAACCGCCCTGACCAAGCGCTACGGAACGGCCGCCGCGGTCGAGGACCTGAACCTGTCGGTGCACGCCGGTGAGGTGTACGGCTTCCTCGGCCCGAACGGCGCCGGCAAGACGACGACGCTGCGGATGCTGCTCGGCCTGATCCGGCCGACCGCCGGCCGCGTCCGGGTGCTCGGCGCCGAACCGGGTCCCGGCAGCCTCGCCCGCGTCGGCGCGCTGATCGAAGGGCCGGCCTTCTACCCGTACCTGTCCGGCCGGGCCAACCTGCGGATCCTCGCCGACCACGCCGGCGTGCGGCGCACCCGCGTCGACGCCGTGCTCGACGTCGTCAGCCTCGCCGACCGCGCGAAGGACCGGTACTCGGCGTACTCGCTCGGCATGAAGCAGCGGCTCGGCCTCGCCGCGGCGCTGCTGAAGGACCCGGAGCTGGTCGTGCTCGACGAGCCGACCAACGGCCTCGACCCGGCCGGCATGGCCGACATGCGCGTGACCCTCCGCAAGCTCGCCGCCGAGGGCTGCACCGTGCTGCTGTCGAGCCACCTGCTGGGCGAGGTCGAGCAGATCTGCGACCGCGTCGGCGTCCTCGACCACGGCCGGCTCGTCACCGAAACCACGGTCGAGGACCTGCGGGCGGACGGCGCGCTGCGCGTCGTCGCCGACCCGGTGGCCGCCGCCCGCGACCACCTCGGCCGGCTCTTCGGCGCGGACCGCGTCCGCCTCGACGGCACCGCGCTGGAACTCGACGTCGAACCGGGCCAGGCCGGGCGGGTCAACGCCGAGCTGGTCGGCGCCGGGTTCACCGTCACCGAGCTGCGCTGGCGCGAACCCGACCTGGAACAGACCTTCCTCGCCCTGACCGGAGGGACCGACCATGCCGCGTGACATCCGAGCCGAGCTGACCAAGCAGGCCCGCCGCCCCGCGAGCCGGCTGCTGCCGGCCGTCGCCGTCGTGCTGTCGCTGACGTTCGGCTACGCCGTCCCGTACGCGGGGTTGAGCGGGGCCGCCGGTCCCCCGGGCTCCGGCCGCGGGCTGGACGCGATGCTGCCCGGCGCGTTCGTCGGCAGCGCGCTGGGCGGCCTGCCGATCTTCGTCGGGGCCCTCGCGCTGATCTTCGGCGTGCTGGTGGCGGGGAGCGAATACGGCTACGGCACGTGGAAGACGGTGCTGGTGCAGCACCCGTCGCGCGTCGCCGTCTTCACCGCGAAACTGGTCACCGTCGCGATCGGGGCGCTGACCGTGGTGCTCGCGCTGTTCGCGGCGACCGCGGGCGCCAGCGTGCTCGTCGCGTCGCTGCAGGACCGGGCCCTGGTCTGGCCCGCGGTCTCCGACGTCCTGCTGGGCCTCGGCGCCGGCTGGCTCGTCACGACGATGTGGGGCGCGCTCGGCGTGCTGCTCGCCGTCGGCCTGCGCTCGGTCGCGCTGCCGATCGGGCTCGGCCTGGTGTGGCTGCTGGCCGTGCAGAACCTCCTCGCGTCGATCGCCGCGCCGCTGCTGGACTGGGTCGCGCAGCTGCAGAAGGCCCTGCCCGGGCCGAACGCGGGTGCGCTCGCGGCCGCGTTCGGGGCGAGCGCCCCGGGCGTCGACCCGGTCGTCGGGGCGGGGCAGGCCGCCGCCGTGCTGGCCGCCTACCTGATCGCCTTCGGGGTGCTCGGCGGCTGGCTGCTGCACCGCCGTGACATCGCCTGATGAGGGGGTACCGGCCACCGGTGCGGTGAGCCGGTACCGCCGTGTGCGCGGTGTAGTGTTTGCCGGTCCGACCGGCGGGTGACCCACGTGAGGTGCCATGACAGTGCGGCGGTACCCAGTGGCGGCCGTGCTCGTCGTCGTCACGGTGGCCCTGGTCGTGGTCAACGGTTTCGCGTTCTGGGGCGACACCTTCGCCCTGTGGGTCGACGACACCATGCAGCTCGCCGCCGGGGTCGGCGCGGTCGTCTGCGGGGTCCTGGTGGCCCGCCGGGTCCACGGGCACCAGCGCTGGTGGCGCGTGCTCGTCGCGACCGGGATGGCCGGCTGGTCGCTCGGCCAGTGCGCCTGGTCGTGGTACCAGCTGGTGGACGGGCGCGGGCTGCCGTCACCGTCGCCGGCCGACGTCGGCTACCTGAGTTTCCCGGTGTTCGCGCTCGCCGCCCTGTTCGTCCTGGCCCGGGCGCGGGTCCGGCCGGACCGCGAACGCTGGCAGCCCGCCCAGTGGACCGCGCACTTCGGCGTCGCGGTGGTGCTCGACGGCCTGATCGTCACCGGCTCGCTGTTCATCCTCACCTGGACCGCGGCGCTCGGCCAGCTGGTCCGGGCGACCGCGCCGGACAAGCTCACCTGGGCCGTCGCCATCTCCTACCCGCTGTCGGACCTGGTGATCGTGGTCGTCGCGGTGCTGCTGGTCGTGTTCGACCGGGTGGACCGGCCCTACCGCACGAACCTGCTGCTGGCCGCCGTCGGGATCGTCGCGCTGGCCTGCTCCGACAGCGTGTTCGCCTACCTCGTCAGCATCGGCGCGGAGAGCATGAAGCCGTGGTCGGACGGCGGGTTCGTGCTCGGGCCGCTGTTCATCGCCTTCGCATTGCTGGTGACGCCCGGCCAGCGGCGGCGCGACGACACCGGCTCGCCGGGCGGGGTCGACTGGTGGCAGCTGGCGCTGCCGTACGTCCCGGTGACGGCCGTGGCGCTGCTGATCACCGCGCAGCTGCTGGCCGGCGCCGGACCGGACGGCGTCGAGGTGTTCGTCGGCGTGCTGGTGGTGTTCCTCGTGCTCGCCCGGCAGCTGCTTTCCCTGCTGGACAACAGGTTGCTGCTGCGCCGGGTCTACGACGGACAACAACAGCTGACCCACCAGGCCTACCACGACCCGCTGACCGGGCTGGCCAACCGCGCGCTGTTCGCCGACCGGCTGGACCGGGCCGTCGAGTCCACCGACCGGCCGCTCGTGCTGATCTTCGTCGACCTGGACGACTTCAAGGAGGTCAACGACCGGTTCGGGCACGCGGGCGGCGACGTCCTGCTGCACGCCGTCGCCCAGCGGCTGCTGAGCTGCGTGCGCGCGGGCGACACGGTCGCGCGCCTGGGCGGCGACGAGTTCGCGATCCTGCTGGAGGGCGAGCTGGACGCGCCGCAGGCGGTCGCCGACCGGATCCAGGGCGCGCTGCGGCGGCCGTTCGCGGTGCACGGCACGCTCGTCTCGGTCCGCGCGAGCATGGGCCTGGTGGTGCCGGACCCGGCCGAGCCGCTGGTCACCTCGGACGTGCTGCTCGGCCGCGCGGACACGTCGATGTACGCGGGCAAGCGGCTGGGCAAGGACACGACCGTGGTCTACCGCCCGTCCCAGGACGGCCCGCCGGACTTCCCGGCCGCCTTGCGCCGGGCCGCGGGCGGCATCCCGGAGGGCTTCGGCCTGGTGTTCCAGCCGATCGTCCGGCTGGCCGACGAGACCCCGGTGGCCCTCGAGGCGCTGGCCCGCTGGACCACGCGCGACGGCACGGTGGTCTCGCCCGAGACGTTCGTCCGCGCGGCCGAGGGCGCGGGCCTCGGCGCCGAGCTGGACGCGCTGGTGCTGGACCTGGCGTGCCGCGAGATCACGACGGCCGGGCTCGACCTGACGGTGCACGTGAACGTGTGCGCGAGCCGCCTCGGCGCGGCCGCGCTGGAGCGGAGCGTCGGTGCCGCGCTGGACCGCTACCGGCTGCCGGCGTCCCGGCTCGTCGTCGAGATCACCGAGACCGTGCCGGTCCCGGACCTGGCGGCGGGGGCGGCCGCGATCCGGCGGCTGCAGGAGCTGGGCGTGCGGGTGGCGCTGGACGACTTCGGGGCGGGGTACAGCTCGCTGACGGTGCTGCACGCGCTGCCGGTCGACCTGATCAAGCTGGACCGGGCGCTGACGACGGGCGTGCAGCCCGAGCGGGACGCGGCGTTGTGCCGGTCCCTGGTCGGGCTGTGCGCCGATCTCGAGCTGGACGTGGTCGCCGAAGGAATCGAGACGGCCGAGCAGGCGTCCCTGGTCACCCGGGCCGGATGCACGACCGCCCAGGGCTACCTCTACGGCCGCCCCGCTCCGCTCTCCGCCCTCCGCCTGTCGGCGATCCCGGCGGGCTGACAGCGCCCCAATGTGGCGTTCGGTGCGTGGGACGCACCGAACGCCACATTGGGGCGCTGGGGGCCGGCCGGGCGCTCAGTCCGCGTGTACGCCTGGCGGCAGGACGCCGAAGATCGTCGCCGTCGAACCGGCGCCCTTCCGGTTGATCGGGCCGCCCGCCAGCACCCACGCCCCCGTCGTCGGCAGGGCCTTCAGGTTCGCCAGGATCTCCAGGCTGATCCGGTGTCGCTGGTACACCAGCTTCGACACCGTGTAGGTCTCGTCGGTGCCGACGTCCGGGCTGAACGTGTCGGTCCCCGTTCCGCCCCGCCGCCCGAGCCGCCCGGTGTCGATCAGCCACTTGACCGCCGGGATGGAGAACCCGGGCTGGTGCAGCACGCCGTCCGCGTCGGTGTTCGGGTAGGCCGGGGTGCCCCACTTGCCGTCCCAGCCGGTCCAGAGCACGACGACGGACTCGTCGGGGATCCGGCCGTGGCGCTTCTCCCACGCCTTCAGGTCGTCGATCGTGACGCCGTAGTCGGGGTCGGCCGCGGCCTTCGCTCTTATGTCGATCTTCACGGCGGGCCGGAATAGATCCGCGGGATCCATGTCGTCGGCCAGGGGCTGGCCGGTGTTGAAGTGGCCGGGTGCGCCCCAGTGCGTTCCGGTGTGCTCGCCCTCGCGGACGAACTGGAGGTAGTAGCCGTCGTCGGGGATCGTGGCGATGGTTTCCAGCGAGAAGGCCGGGTCGCCGGGGAACACGTTGGTCGTGGCGGGGTCGTTGACGTGCGACAAGTTCACCAGGGTCAGCTGGTCCAGCCGCACCGGCGGCGCGGCGGGCTGGGCGGCCTGGGCCGTCCGCCCGGACAGCGCGGCGCCGAACACCCCGGCCAGCCCCGCGGCCAGCACCCTGCGTCTCATCGGCATGGGGATCACCTTTCACCGGAACACCGCCCGTGCGGTGTGCTGCACGGTGATATCACCCGAGCCGCGCGGGGCCAAGGAGTTGCGCGAGGATGGACGCATGGACGACGACATCGAAGACCACGCCGACGAAGGCATCCTCGACCCCGAAGACACTTTGGACGACCGCGACGAGCTGGCGGAGGGTTATTCACCGCCGGAACGCCCGCAGGGCACCGAAGGATGGGGCACCACCGCGCGCGAGACCGCCGAAGGCGAGAGCTGGGAAGGCCGGCTGGCCCGCGAAGAACCGGACGTCGCGACCGAGGACGGCGACGGCCTGGGCGACAGCGAAGACACCGACGGCGAGCTGATCGACGACGAGGTCGGCGACGTCCGCGCGGGCCGCCTGGTCGCGACGGACGAAGGATTCGGCGCGGACACCGACGAAGAGCTGTACGCGTCCGACGCGGGCATCGACGGCGGCGCGGCTTCGGCGGAGGAAGCGGCCGTCCACGTGATCGACCCGTCCCGGCGCTGGTGAGGGACGGGCACCCGGCGTCCGCCAGGGCCCGCCGCCCGAGCGGGAGGCCGGGGCGCCCTCGCCGCGGCGAACAGCTCGGCGACGTCCTCGCCCGGCCGCTCGCGCGCGGGCTCGCGTTCGAAAGCCTTCCCGGCGCGCTGGTCGCCACCCACCCCGAAGAGGCGCGGTTCCCCGAGCTCGAGGCCTGCCTGCTCGCCCTGGACGCGAGTTCGTCCCGGTGAGCCCCGGGGCCGGACCCGCCCCCTCGCCGGGTCCGGCCCCGATTTCGCGAGCGGCCTAATCCTTTCCCCCGTCCGGCGCGTGGGGTAGGCGGCAGAGCGGTCATGTCCGGATCCGGCCGGGCCCGCCCGCGCTGCCGGAAGGGGACACGGGATGCTCGAGGGGCTGCTGACACCCGGCGCGGGCGCGCTGTACGACGCGATGGTGCGCACCGGGCCGCTACCGCTGGACGACCCGCGGGCCGAGAGCCCGGAGATGCGGGAGCTGTTCGACCGCGGGTTCGTGCGCCGCGACTACCGCGACGACCCGGTGATCGCGCCGATGGAGCCGGTGCGCGCGGTCGACCACGCCATTCTCGGCGCCCAGCAGCAGCTGCTGGAGCAGCAGCGGCAGATCGTCGCCGCGCGCCAGCAGCTCGACATGCTGCAGGCGGTGTACCGGGCGGCGAACGGTTCGGGCGGCGACTCGGCCGTCGAGGTGCTGACCGACCCGCGGCGCATCGGCTCGCTGTCGCTGGAGCTGTGCCTGTCCGCGCGCGAGGAGTTCCTGACGTTCACGACGCGCCACTTCAAGCGCAAGCCGGACGCGAGCACCGTGATGCGGCTGCCGGAAGCGGTGACCGAGCGCGGGGTGAGCCTGCGCAACGTCTACGAGCGCGCGGCCCTGGAGTTCGACGGCGCGAAGGAGGTCGTCGACGCGAGCGTGGCGGCCGGCTGGACCATGCGGGTGGCGCCGGAGCTGCCGATGAAGATGGTGATCGCCGACCGCCATTCGGCGCTGGTCCCGCTCGACCCGAGCGGGATGGAGGGCGCGCTGTTCATCCGCAGCCCGACGATCGTGGCGTCGTTGCGGATGCTGTTCGAGCTGGTCTGGAGCCAGGCGGTGGCGGTCGACGGCCAGGCGTCCCAGCCGCGGCACGGGCTGACGCCGACCCAGGCGAAGGTCCTGGACCTGCTGGCGACCGGCATGACGGACGGCGCGATCGCGCGCCACCTGGAAGTGAGCGAAAGGACGGTCCGGCGGCACGTCCAGGGGCTGCTGGAGGCACTGCAGGCGGACAACCGGGTGGCGGCGGTCTTCGCGGCGACCCGGCTCGGCTGGCTGGGCTGAGACCGGCCTGCTGGGCGGGCGGCACGGGCCGGTCCGCGCCCGGGCTGAGCTGACACCGGCCGGCTCGCTGGAGGCGCGGGCCGGCCGGGGCTGACACCGGTTGGCTCGCTGCCCGCACGAGTCAGCCCGCGCCCGGCCGGGCTGACACCAGTTGGCTCGGTGTCCGGACTGAGCTGACACCGGTCGGCTCGCTGACCGCACGAGTCAGTCCCTGCCCGGCCGGCTCGGCTGCGGCGGTGGCCGGTCCGTGCCCGGGTGGGCGGGGCGTGTGCCGCGCCCAGCCGAACTCCACCGCCGGGCCTACTGCCACTGGCAGGTCGGGCCCTTCGTCGTCCACAGCCAGATGCAGTCGGTCTTCGGCTTGCCGGTCGGGCCGCCCGCGACCTCGGCCTGGGCGGGCGGGGCCGTCAGCGCGCCGAACGTCGCCGCCGCGACCACTGCCGTCGCCAGGCCCGTCAGGGCTCGCTTGATCATGTTCGTCCTCCCGCGCGGTGATCTTCTTCCGCCAACCTACGGCCGCGGCACCGCGCACCGGCAGGGGCGGCTTCGGCCACTGTCCGCTTCCGGCCACCGGCCACCCGGCCGGAACCGGACGTTGGCCGCCCTCGACCGGTGTGCTCGTCGCCCTTCGCTCCTACCGTCGGGGCATGGGTGAGGAGGCGCCCCCGCGCTGGTGGGCCGAGGAGGGCGCGCGGCCCCGGCCGGAGCCGACGGGCTGGTGGCCCGAGGCCGACACGCTGCACTGGGTCCAGGTCCGCCACCCCGGCGACGACGACCCGGGGGCTAGCGCACCCGGCCCAACTAGCGCCCCAATGTGGCGTTCGGTGCGTCCCACGCACCCAATGTGGCGTTCGGTGCGCTGGACGCACCCAATGGGCCCTTCGGTGCGCTGGACGCACCCAATGCCACATTGGGGCGCTGGAGCCGGAGCGTCAGCGGCGGCACGGCGGGCGCCGCGTCAGACGCGGTTGTACTCGCGCACCGCGTCGAGGTACTCGGCGATCGCGTCCCGGTTGCGCAGCAGGCACTCCGCGCGCCGCGCCATCCGGTCGCGCTCCTCCTCCAGGGTCGCGATCATCTCCGGGGTCGCGTCGGGGAAGTAGATCGCGCGGGGCTTGTCGAGGCAGGGCAGGATCTGTTTGATGATCCGGGTGGGCAGCCCGGCGTCGAGCAGCCCGCGCACCTGGATCACGCGGTCGACCGTGGCGGAGTCGTAGTCGCGGTACCCGTTCGCCCCGCGCGAAGCGACGATCAGCCCCTGCTCCTCGTAGTACCGGAGCAGCCGGCGGGACGTGCCGGTGCGCTCCGCGAGCTCGCCGATCCGCATGTGTGCCACCTCACGTAGACCTTCACACGTATGTGAGGGTTCGAGCATAGCGGCATGACGAGCACCGAAGTCCGGCTCCGCAACCACGCCGCCCTCCTCGCCCTCACCACCGCCGCGTTCGTCACCGTGCTCACCGAAGCGCTGCCCGCCGGCGTGCTGCCCGGGATGAGCGCCGGTCTCGGCGTCGGCGAGTCCGCGGCGGGCCAGGCCGTGACGGTCTACGCCCTCGGCACGGCCCTCACCGCGATCCCCCTCGCCGCGGCCACCGCGGCCTGGCCCCGCAAGCGCTTGCTGCTGGCCGGGGTGGCCGGGTTCGCCGTCGCCAACACCGTCACGGCGTTGTCTCCCGCCTACCCGCTCACCATGGTCGCCCGGTTCGTCGCCGGGGTGGCCGCGGGCGTCGTCTGGGCGCTGCTGGCCGGGTACGCGCGCCGGCTCGCCTCCCCGGAAAACCAGGGCCGGGCCATCGCGATCGTGATGGCGGGCATTCCCCTGGCCCTGTCGCTGGGCATCCCGGCCGGGACGTTCCTCGGCGGCCTGCTCGGCTGGCGCTCGGCGTTCGGCGTCATGTCGGCGATCGCGGTCGTGCTGCTGGCCTGGATCACCGCCGCCGTCCCGGACCAGCCCGGGCGGACGGGCGGCCGCGTGCCGGTCCTGCGCACGCTCGGCGTGCCGGGCGTCGTGCCCGTGCTGGCCGTGACGCTGGTGTTCGTCCTGGCCCACACCGTGCTCTACACCTACGTCGCCGCGTTCCTCGGCCACGCCGGGATGGGCGACGCGGTGGACGTCGTCCTGCTCGTGTTCGGCGTCGCGTCGATGGCCGGGATCTGGGTCGTCGGCGCTCGCATCGACCGCGCGCTGCGCACGCTGACGGTCCTCAGCACGATCCTGGTCGCGGTGGCCGCGACGCTCCTGGCGGTGTTCGCGGGCAGCCCGGCGCTCGTCTACGCCGCCGTCGCGCTGTGGGGTCTCGGCTGGGGCGGCGTCCCCACGCTCCTGCAGACCGCGGCCGGGAACGCGGGTGGCGAGGCCGCGGACAACGCGCAGGCCATGCTCGTCACGCTGTGGAACGCGGCGATGGCCGCGGGTGGCGTGCTCGGCGGTGTCCTGCTCGACGCCGCCGGACCGGCGTCGTTCCCCTGGACGCTGCTGGTGCTCCTGCTGCCGGTGCTCGCCGTGGTGCTCGGTGCGCGGCGCAACGGGTTCCCGCAGCGGTCCTGAGTGGACGAAGGGCCCGGGCGGGTTCGCGCCCGGGCCCTCCAGCTCTGGTCAGCAGCGGCCGGCGACGGCCCGCAGCAGTTCCGCGTTCGCGGTGTCACCGGACAGTTCCCAGGCGAACACGCCGCCCAGCCCCTGCGACTTCGCGTAGCCGGCCTTGGCCGACGCGGTCTCGGGCGTGTCGTAGCTCCACCACTGCGAGCCGCACTTCGCGTACGCCGTACCGGCGACCTTGCCGTTCGCCGGGCACGTCGTCTTGAGGACCTTGTAGTCCTCGACGCCCGCTTCGTAGGTTCCGGGAGCCGGGCCGGTCGCGGCGCCGCCGGGCTGCTTCTGCGTCACGCCGTCCCAGCCGCGACCGTAGAACCCCAGCCCCAGCAGCATCTTCGACGACGGCACGCCCTGGTGGCGCAGCTTCTGGATCGCCGCGTCGGCGTAGAACCCGGCGGTCGGGATGCCCGGGTAGGCGCGCAGCGGCGAGTGCGGCGCGGTGGGCCCGGTCGGGCTGGCCCCGGCGACGAAGTAGTCGTAGGTCATCACGTTGTACCAGTCGAGGTACCGGCTCGCCCCGGCGTAGTCGGTGGCGTCGATCTTGCCGTTCTTCGACCCGTCGGCGGTGATCGCGGCGGTGACGAGCTGGTGCCCGAACTTCGCGCGCAGCGCCTTGACCAGCGCCGTGAACGCCTTCAGGCCGCTGGTGTCGCAGGTGTTGCCGCAGGCGTTCGGGTACTCCCAGTCGATGTCGATGCCGTCGAAGACGCCGGCCCAGCGCGGGTCGTTGACCAGTGCGTAGCAGGACTCGGCGAACGCGGCCGGGTTCTTCGCCGCCTCGGTGAAGCCGGCCGACCAGGTCCAGCCGCCGAAGGACCACAGCACCTTGAGCTTCGGGTGCAGCTTCTTCAGCTCGAGGATCTGGTTGAAGCTGCCGTGCAGGGCGCCGGGCTCGGTGCTGTCGGCCTGGCCGCTGACACTCGTCGCGGCGTCGTAGGGCATGTCGTGGTCGGCCCACGGGTCGCCGACGGCGCACCCGCCGCCCGTCACGTTGCCGAACGCGTAGTTGACATGGGTCAGCTTCGCGGCCGAACCGGACGTTTCGATGTCCTTGACGTGGTAGTTGCGGGCGTAGACGTCCCAGTCGGCGAAGTAGGCCATCACCTTGCCCTGGGACTGCCCGGCCTCGGCGGCGGGCGGGGCGACGACGGCGGCACCGGCCAGCGCCAGCGCTGCGACAGCGATGCGTTTTCTCATGCGAAGCAAGGGATTCCTTTCGGTGTCACAGCCCTTTCGGCGAGCCGGCCGGTCGGACGCGCCGAGGCTAACAGGTCCAGACCACTTCGGACCAGAGCCAATCGTTGTGGTCAAAGGGTTTCCCAGTACCCCCGGAGCCGGGTGCGGATTCACGCGTGGGAGGATCAAGCGATGACCGAGTTCGGCTGCGCGCGCTGCTCCGGCGAAGACGCCCTGACCGCGCTGGCGTTCTGCACGACCCGCCTGCGCGAGACCCACCGCCTGGTCGAGCAGTCGCACTTCAGCATCGCACTGCGCGAATGTCCGGAATGCCGTCAGGCGTTCGCCGCGATCTTCACGGAGTTCGTCGACGGGACCGGCGGCGAGGACGCGCAGTACTTCGACTTCGTCCCGCTCACCGCCGCCGAGGTGACATCGTTGGCGGCACAGGGATCCCGGGTCGACCTCGTGCGGCTGGGCGCGCTCGGCAGCGTCCGGCGGCGGCTCTCCTCGAGCTGGCCGACCGGCAAGGAGAAGCGGATCGCCTGGCGGAGGGACACGCTTTCCGTGCGCGTTGGCTACTGAGCCGCCAGCCGGAGGATCGCTTCCGCCGACCGGTCGACGTCTTCCTCCGTCGTCGTCCAGTTGGACACCGAAATCCGCAAGTAGCGGCGGCCGCGCCAAGTGGTTCCGCCGAGCCAGCACGTCCCGTCGAGCTGGACGCCCCGGACGATCGCGTCGGTCCGGGCGTCGTCCCCGAAGGCCACCAGGACCTGGTTGAGGACGACGTCGTTGCCGATCTCGGCACCGCCTTCCGCCAGCGCCGCGGCGAAGCGCCGGGCCAGGCGGCAGCAGCGGTCGACCAGCTCGGCGACACCGTCACGGCCCAGTTCCCGCAGCGCCGCCCAGACCGCGAAGCCGCGGGCGCGGCGCGACGACTCCAGCGTGAGGTCGCCCATGCCGGACACCTCCCCGGCGCCGGTCAGGTAGGCGGCGCGGTAGGCGATCGCCTCGGCGTGGACCTCGGGGCGCGCGCAGAAGACGAACCCCGAGTCGTAGGGGACGTTCAGCCACTTGTGCCCGTCGCAGGCCCAGGAATCGGCCAGCTCGACACCGTCGAGGAGCCTCGCCGTCCCGGGGTTGGCGGCGGCCCAGAGGCCGAAGGCGCCGTCGACGTGGATCCAGGCGCCGGGGGCCACTTCGCGGGCGGCTCGGAGGTCGTCGCAGGCGCCGGTGTTCACGTTCCCCGCCTGCAGGCAGACGATGGTGGGCCCATCGCCCGCGGTCTTCCTCGCGAGGTCGTCGATGTCGATGGCGCCCTGCGGTCCGGCGGCCACCGGCTCGACGGCCCGGGTGCCGAACCCGAGCAGCCGCAGGGCGCGGTCGACGGTGGCGTGGCGCTCCTCGCTCGCGACGACGCGGACGCGCGGGGCGCCGGCGAGCCCGTCGCGCTCGACGTCCCAGCCGGCCTCGGCCAGCACGTGGTGCCGGGCGGCGGCCAGCCCGACGGTGTTCGCGGCCTGCCCGCCGGTGACGAAGCCGGCCGAGGCGGTGGCGGGGATGCCGAGCAGCTCCTTCAGCCAGGCTCCGGCGGCCTCTTCGGCGGCGGCCGCCGCCGGGGAGAGGACGGCGTTGAAGCCGTTCTGGTCCCAGCCGGTGGCCAGCACGTCGGCGGCGCTGGCGGCGGGGAGCGCCCCGCCGACGACGAAGCCGAAGAACCGCGGGCCGGCGGTGGCGACGAGCCCGGGTTCGGCGGCTCGCGCGAGTTCTTCGAGGACGGTGCCGGGAGGGGTCGGTCCGGCCGGGAGGATGCCACCGAAGGCCGCACGCAGGGCTTCGGGATCGACGGCCCGGGCGACGGGCCGGCCGGCCAGGGAAGCCCGGTGCTCGGCGGCCAGCTCGGCGGCGCGGGCCAGGAGGTCACGCAGTTCGTCCACAAGCCGACTGTAGGCGCCGCACCCGGGGGTGCTGTGTTCCTTTTCCCAGTCGCTCCACGCGGGAACAATCGGGGCCCGCGCGGCGTAGCGTCCTGGTATGGAGACTCCGTTGAGCACCGACCGCCTCGTGATCCGGGACTGGACGGTGGACGACGCCGAAGCCGCGTTCGGGATCTACGGCGCGGAGGACGTGACTCACTGGCTGACCCCGGCCATGGAGCGCGTCGGCGACGTCGGCGCGATGCGTTCGGTGCTGCACGCCTGGCAGGAGACGCAGCCGAACCTGCCGCCACCGCGGGGACGGTGGGCCGTCGTGCGCAAGGAGGACGGCGTGGTGGTCGGCGGCCTCGGCATCCGGCTGCTGCCGCCGTTCGAAGAGGACCTCGAGCTGAGCTGGCAGGTCAGCCCCGCCGTGTGGGGCCGGGGTTACGCGTCGGAGGCGGCGACCGCGCTGATCGAGTGGGCGTTCACCCAGGACACCGAGGAGCTGTTCGCCGTCGCGCGGCCGAACAACACGCGCGCGATCGCCGTCGCGAAACGGCTCGGCATGCAGTGGGTCGGCGAGACGGACAAGTACTACAACCTGCGGCTGCAGGTGTACCGGATCCGGCACACCGACCTCATCGGCTGACCGGCTCCAGCAGGAAGACGCGGATTTCGCGGTCGCCGGCGCGCACGGCGTAGCGGTCGTAGGCCGGCCAGTACGCCGCGACGGCGTCCCACATCTCCTGCCGTTCGGTGCCGGTGAGGAGCCGTCCGGCGACCTCGGCGGTGCGGCCGCCGATGGCGACCGTCGCCTCCGGCCGGGCCAGCAGGTTCGCCGACCACGCCGGGTGGGCCTCGCCGCCCCAGTTGGAGCCGATGACGACGTACCCGCCACCGCGCTCGACGTACAGCAGCGGCACCTGCCGCGCCTCACCGCTGCGGCGCCCGACCGTGGTGAGCAGCAGGGTCCGGAGGCCGACGGCCGCGCCGACCCCGACCCGGCCGCCGCTGATCCGCAGCAGCACCCGGTCCGCGGGCACGAGCGCCCGCCCGAGCACCGCGAACGCCCTGCTCTTCCCGAACCCCGCGAACACCCCGCGCAAACCGGCCACGACCGAACCCTAGGTCACCACCCCGACGGCGCCGGGGGCGGCACGACCGGCGGCCGGTCGTCGCAGGTGATCGTGTTCGGCAGCAGCCACGGCGCGAGCCAGCCTCCGTCGTTGCCGCCGAGGTCGGTCAGCGAGAACTCCGACCCGGTCGGCGGGAAGGAGAACGAGCCGCAGTTGTTGACGCCGACCGCGCCGACGTTGCGCGCGTCGACGTTCCGGAACGACGCCGAGCCGGCCGACCGGGCACTGAGGACGGACGTCCCGGTGCCGTCGACCCGCAGGTCGGCGAACTCCAGCCCGGTGATCGAGTACTTGTCCTTCACCGGGAAGTCGCTGACCAGCATGATCGCGTTGTACGTGGTGTCGAGGAAGTGGTCGCCGGTCACCTCGATGTCCGCGGCGATGTCCCGGTCCAGCGCGTAGAACCAGATCGCGCCGAGCCCGATCTTCCAGTTCAGCTCGAACGTCCCCGCCCGCACGGTGGTGTTGCCCGCGATCCGCTGCTTCCCGGCGAACGCTTCGGCCCCGAACCGCGAGCCCAGCTGGATCGCGCTGCCCTCGCGGACCGGGTCGGCGACCAGGTTGCCCGAAACGGTGTTGTCCGCGCCGCCGTACAGCGCGATCCCGTTGGCCAGCACCGGCGTCTGGATCGTGTTGTGGTCGAACGTGTTCCGCGCGTCCTGCGTCTTCTCCGACCACATCGCCAGCGCGTCGTCGCCGGTGTTGCGCACGAAGTTGTTCGCCACCACCGAATCCGTCACGCCCGTGTGGAAGTTCAGGCCGTCCGCGATCTGGTCGGCGATGACGGTGTTCGTGACGCTGGTGTTCCGCATCGGCCCGTCGAACCACAGGCCGACCTTCGTGTGGTGGAGGTACAGGGAGTCCACGGTGGAGTCGCTGAGCGCCCCGCCGATCGCGTTGACCTGGTCGGTGTCGATGCGTTCCCGCACGTCGCCTTCGATCGCGAACCCCGCAAGGTGGACGTTCGAGGCGTGCTCGCCGTAGAAGCCGACTCCCGTGTGGACCGAACCGTCCGGCGCCGGCTTGTCCAGGGTCACTTCGTGCCCTTTGACGATCGTGTACCAGCTGCCCGCGCCTTCGATCGTGACGTCGTCGACCATGATGTGCCGGTTGACCTGGTACGTCCCGGGCGGCAGGTACACCTCGAGGTGAGCGCGCCGCGCGAAGGAGATGGCTCGGTCGAGGGCGTCGGCCGAGTCGCGGCGGCCGGTCGGGTCGGCGCCGAAGAGCACCGCGTCGGCCGCGAAGGGAACGAACCGCGGCGGCGCGACGAGCTCGGAGTCGAGCAGGTCGACGACCGTCCACGCGGCGGCGGTCCCGGCCGGGACGGCGAGCCGGACCCGGTCCCCCGCGCGGTAGGACCGGCCGAGCAGGAGCCGCTGCTCGTCGTAGAAGTGGCTGGGGCGGAACGGTTTCGTGATCACCGGCGCCGGGGTGGTCGCCGCGGGCACGCACGAGCACTCGGTGATCCACCAGTCCGGGTGCAGCAGGTCCGCGCCGGGATCGTTGGTGAACGGGTACTGGTTGTACAGCCAGGAGTACTGCGAGGTCAGCGTCATCCGCTGCCGGTGGGCCCCGTTCACGGTGACGTCGAGCGGCGCGGTGATCCCGCCGCCGTGCGGCGCGTCCGGGATGCTGTACCGGACGGTGATCGCGTTCGCGGCGGCGGGCAGCGTGAACTCGACGTACTGACCGGCCGTCAGCTTGACGGCACGCCGCCCGGACGCCTCGGCGGGCAGCGTGTAGGCGGCGCGGTCCGGGCCGATCACCACGCCGTCGGTGCGCGCGTTCTCCGCCTCCTGCTCGAGGAAGCCGACATCGGCGCCCCGCCCGGCGACGAGCGCGGGATCGAGCGCGGCCCGCGTCACGACCGGCCTCCCGGCGGCCGACGCGGGCGCGGCCACCGAAAGCAGGGTGACGACGGCGACGAACACGGTGGCGAGGGTGCGGCGCGCCATCACGAACCTCGATTCTCGAGTGGAGTGCCGCGGAAGAGTAGGTCGCCACTCGCCCCCTACACAAGGTTTTGCTGGAACTTACTCTGTAATTGCACGCATCGGTTCGGAAGTTGCGCAACCGAACGTCTGACAGGGTGGGCTCATGACGCGTCCCGAAACCGCCGCCGAAGTCTTCGACGCGCTCGGCGAGGACTACGAACACGCCTTCCGGAACCTGGCCGAGCAGCGGGCCGCGATCACCGCGCTGGCCGAACGGCTGCCGGCCGGCGCCGCGGTGCTCGACGTCGGTTCGGGAACCGGGCGCCCGGCCGCGGACCTGCTCACCGCGGCCGGCTGCGCGGTGACCGGGTACGACGTCGCGCCGAAGATGGTCGACCTCGCGCGGGCCCGGGTGCCCGCGGCGCGGTTCGAGGTCGGCGACATGCGCGAACTGTCCTTCGAAACCGCCACGTGGGACGCGGTCACGGCGTTCTTCTCGATGCTGCAGCTCCCCCGGGCCGACCAGGAGACGATGCTCGGCCGGTTCGCGGACTGGCTGAAGCCCGGCGGCCTGCTCGTCTTCGCCACCGTGCCCGCCGACGTGGACGGCGTCGACATCGTCTTCATGGGACACCCGGTCCGCGCGAGCAGCTTCACCGCCGAGGCCCTGACGGGAAAACTCCGCGCGGCCGGCCTGGAGATCGTCCGCGAAGAGCAGGCGCTGTTCGTGCCCGACCACCCCGCGGCCGGCCCCGAACCGCACGTCTACCTCACCGCGCGCAAGCGTTAGTGGGTCGATCGTCGCGTCAACCCCTCACCGGGACGATCACTCGGTGGACATGAATTTTGCTCAAGTTCGTGCATGTCCCGGGCCGCGGACCCGAGCTAAAGTGAGGAATGGGCATCGAAGCTCTCGCCAGGCCAGTGCCTCGCGAGCACCGCGAACTGGTGCGCGAGATGCTGGCCAGACTGCCCGAGTTCGCCGACCGCCTCGCCCGCCTGCTCAGCGAAGAAGACGAGTTCTACCGCCAGGTGGAGCACGTCGCGCCCGGTGAGCTGCGGCAGGTCTGCCAGGCCAACCTCGAGCGCGCGCTGACGGCGCTCGTCGAGGGCCGTGGCCTCGCCCTCGACGCCGCCCGCAAGACCGGACTCGTCCAGGCCCGCCAGGGCATCCCGCTGCCCGCGGTGCTGCGCGCCTTCCGCATCGGCGGCACCTTCGTCTACGAAGCCCTCCTCGAGCTCGCCGGCCCGGAGTTCCTCAACCCCACCCGGACGATCGAGATCAACTCCTACGTCTGGAAGGCGATCGACCTCTACTCCGACGCCCTGACCACGGCGTACGAACAGGTCGCCGCCGAGCCGTCGCACGCCGACGCGCGCCGGCTGGACGACCTGCTGCGCGGCAGGCTGATGAGCCAGGCCGACATGGAGGCCGCCGCCCGGGACCTGGGCCTGCCGACCGCGGGCATGTTCGTCGTCGTGGTCACCGAGCGCGTCGAGCCCGACGAGCAGGACACCGTCGAGGCGCTGCTGCGGGCGCGCCGCTGGCGCTCGGCCTGGCGGCCGGGCGGCGAGGCGGGCCTGGTCGCGATCGACCGCATCGAGGACGTCCGGCGGCTGCGCGAAGTGCTGGGCTCGCTGCCGGTGGCGGCCGGGATGAGCAAGCCGTTCAGCGGGTTCCCGGACGTCCCGGACGCGCTGCACCGGGCCCGGATCGCCCGCCGCTCGCTGCCGTCGGGGACGGCCGGCGTGGTGGTGTTCGGCGACTCGCCGGTGACGACGCTGGTCGCCGCCGCGCCGGGGATGGCCCGGGACGTCGTGCGGTCCGCGCTGGCCGGCGTGCTCGCCCTGCCCGGCGCGGAACGCAAGGTCCTGCTCGACACGCTGCTCGCGTGGTACGCCGGCCACGGCTCGGCGAAGGAGGCCGCGGACCGGCTGTTCGTGCACCCCAACACGGTCCGCTACCGGCTGCGCCGCGTGCAGGACCTGACCAAGCGCGACCTGACCGACCCCGTCGACATCGGCGAGCTGTACGTCGCCCTCGAATCGGTGCGGCTTGATCCAGAACCATCGTAGATCGACAGCTACCGATTGACTTTCGATAGACTGGCGGCGATAGTCGTCTCATGCTCACCGAAAGACGCGCCGTCGCCGCGCTCCGGGTCTTCCTCGTCGTGCTGTTCGGCGTCCTCCTCGTCTTCCAGATGCTCTCGCTGCCGGGCGGGATCGCCTACACGACGAGCCAGAACCCGCACGACGCGAACCTGCGCTGGCCGCTGACCGCCATCGCGGTGTTCCTGGTGCTGTGCGTCCAGGTGGTGCTCGTCGCGACCTGGAAGCTGCTGACGCTGGTCAAGAAGGACCGGATCTTCACCACCGCGTCCCTGAAGTGGGTCGACGCGATCGTCTGGGCCGTGGCGGCCGCGTGGCTCGTCTTCGTCGGCATGCTGATCTTCGTCGGCTTCAACGCGGACGACCCGGGGATGCCGATGCTGCTGTTCCTGGTCACCGTCGGCATCACCGTGATCGGGCTGCTGATGGTGGTCATGCGGGCCCTGCTGCGCCAGGCCACCACGCTGCGGTCCGACCTGGAAGCGGTCATCTGATGCCGATCGTCGTGCGCATCGACGTCGAACTGGCCAAGCGCAAGATGAGCGTCGGGGAGTTCGCCGAGAAGGTCGGGCTGACGCCGGCCAACGTCGCGGTGTTGAAGAACGGCCGCGCGAAGGCGGTGCGCTTCAGCACCCTCGAAGCCATGTGCCGCGTGCTCGGCTGCCAGCCCGGCGACCTCCTGGAGTGGGTCGACGACTAGTGCTCGCCCCGGTGGCTCCGGGTGGCGACGGCGGCCGCGGCGAACCCGTGGTCGAGCATCTCCTTCTCGTACTCCCCGACGGCGTCGAGCAGCGGCGCGCCCGAGACCAGCCGGCCCGCGAGCAGGCCCGCGTCGTACAGCGCCACCCCCGCGCTGATGCCGGCCGGCGGCATCGGGTGCGCCGCGTCGCCGGCGAGGGTCACCGGACCCGGCGCCCACGGCTCGGGCCGCTCGGAGAGGTAGACGCCCGACGGCACGACGTAGGCCGGGTCGCCCAGCCGGACCAGCGCGCCCAGTGACGGGTGCCAGCCGGCGAGCGCCCCCGTCGCCAGGTCGATCAGCTCTTCCGCACCCAGCCGGAAGAAGTCCGGACCGTACGCGCTCGACGGTGCGGCCGCGCACCACATGACGTAGTCGCCGGCCGGCGGAAGACCGAACTCGGCCGGGTCGCGCCGGAAGCGCTGGGCGGCCAGCGCGAGGCGGCGGCCGTCCGGGCCGGCCACCCCGAGGAATCCTTCGAGCGCCGAGTCCGGGGTCAGGCGGCGGGCCTCGTCGGTCAGCGGCGTGCGGCCGTAGATCAGCCGGGTGTCGTCGACGGTCACCGGGAAGTCCGGCAGCAGCCGGCACCGGATGCCGGAGCCTGCCCCGTCGGCGGCGACCAGCAGGTCGCCGTCTTCGGTGGTGCCGTCGGCGAACCGGACCCGGACCCGGCCGTCGTCGAGCAGGCCGTAGCCGGCGAATCCGGCGCCGAACCGCGTGCAGCCGGCCAGGTCGCGCAGCATGATCCGGCGCAGCGTCAGCCGGTCGACGGTGATCCCCGCGGCGTCCGGCGGCACCGGGACCGCGGTGAACGCCGCCAGGTCGGGTCCGGCCACCGTGACCCCGCCGCCGGGGCGGCAGGACGTCGCAACGGCCTGCTCGTAGGCCTCGGCGGGCAGCCACTCGCGCAACGCCGCGTCGCCGTCGCCGCCGATGTGGATCCGGTAGCCCTGCGAGCGGGCGTCGACCGCGGCGTCCCGTTCGAAGAGCAGGACGTCGATGCCGTGCCGGCGCAGGCCGTGGGCCAGGCACGGCCCGGCCAGGCCGGCGCCGCTGATCAGTACTCGCACGATTACCCCCATCGTGAGACGATCTCATCTGAGAATGTCTCGTATGCTAGCATTGCCGCCATGGAGGCTCAACCGGCCGAACCGAGCACGTTCGGGATGCTGCTCTACCGCGCGCACCGGCTGGCCCGCGCGCACGCCAACGACGCGGCGCGGCCGACCGGCATCGAGCTGCAGCACGCGGGTGTGCTGTCGGCGGTCCGGGCCGGCGGGATCCACAGCCAGCGCGAGCTCGGCGCGGCACTCGGGGTCGACAAGTCCACCCTGGTGCGGATCGTCGACGACCTGGAACGCCGGAACCTCGTGCGGCGAGAGCGATCCGCGGCCGACCGGCGGGCCTACGAGATCGTGATCACCGAGGAGGGCGAGCGACGGCTCGCCGAAGCGGACGAGCTGTTCGCCGAGGCGATGACCGGCCTGCTGGAGGTGTTCGACGACGCGGACCGGCGCCGCCTGCACGACCTGCTCAGCCGGTTCGTCGCACAGGAGTCGTGAGCGGGAACAGTGTTCTAGCCCTGTTTCCCACTCACGACCAGCCGCGGCAGACCGGCTGGGCCGCGTCCGCTTCGACCAGTCTCGCCAGTTCCAGCAGCGTCTCCTCGAAGCCGGGACCGGCGGTGAGCGCCACCGTGAGCGGACCCCCGCGCCGGTCCGTGCCCACCGGGAGCGTCACCGCCGGCTCCGTCCACTGGGGACGGTCCACACCGGCCGAGACGACCACGTCCGGCCGGGTCGCCGCGCGCCGGCGGCCGCCGGCGTCGAGGTCGAGCACCACGTTGCCGTGCAAGGAAAGCAGCGCCGCGACGTCGGCGACGGCGTCGCGCAGCTCGCGGTCGGCGATCGAGTCCGAATGCGCGCCGATCGCCGCGCGCGAGGGCCCACCGCCGAGCCGCGGCACGATCACGCCGAGGTCGCCCGGGGTGCAGGCGAGCACGCGGATGCCGGGCACACCGGCCAGCGGGTCGGTCAGCGTGATTCCCGCGCTCGCGGCCGCCGCCACGATCCGGGCCCGCCAGCGCGCGGTGGCCGCGATGGCGACCATCGAGGGATCCTGGAGCAAAAGGGGTCTTCTCCTTTGCGGTACGGCGCGGCGGAGGGAGGATCGTCCGATCCTGGGCCCGTGCCCGTTGTGCCCGGGAACAAACATGTTTGGTCGCTTGGTCCGAACGGCGGCGCACATGCGACCTTCCGGTCGCACCGGATGTCTGTGACCGCCGGTCACACTTTGACGCGCGGCGTGGCGCAGGCCACTATCCCTCCCACCTGATTACCGCCGGGTAATTTGCGTGTCGACGAAGACCGACCCAGGAGGACCGTTGCGACGTGCTTTCGGCCTGATCTTGCTGGCACTGGGCGTTTTCGCGGTGGCCGGGGCGGTGCTCCTCCCCACGTACGTCTACCCCAAGCTCGCCAAGGTGCCGCTCGACCAGGACTCCACGTCGGTGCTCGAAGGCACCGCAAGCAAGGTCCTCGCCGTGACCGACAACGGGTCCGGCCCGGTGTCGAACATCCGCGACAACGCCAAGCTGACCGCGACGGCGCACGTCCAGGCCAACTTCAGCGCACCCGAGATGCGCGAGGACACCGACTACGCGGTCTGGCTGCTGGCGGTGCAGGTCACCGACGACGGCGACGGCACGGTGCTCAGCGCGACCAAGCGGCAGGTCTGCTTCGACCGGCGCTCCGGCGAGGGCTACGACCCGCGCGGCGCGACGGACCCGCAGTGCGACGCCCGGAGCAGCTACGTCACCGAATTGAAGGACAAGGCCGACCAGGACGGCCAGAAGCCGCCCGAGGCGAACATCGAGAAGGCGCAGCCCGGCCTGAACTTCAAGTTCCCCTTCGGCACCGAGCAGAAGGACTACAAGGTCTACGACGACAACACCGGCGCGGCCGTCACCGCCCGGTACACCGGCACCGAGACGGTGAACGGGATCGAGACCTACAAGTTCGTCCAGGACATCCCGGACACGAAGCTCGACTCGAAGAAGGTGCCCGGCTCGCTGGTCGGCTCCGACCAGTCCAGCGTGGACGCCGACCTCTACTACCGCGGCGTCAACACGATGTGGGTGGAGCCGGTCACCGGGATCCAGGTCAAGCAGCAGCAACAGCAGCACCAGGAGCTGCGCGTCGGCACCAGCGGCAGCTCGACGGTCGTGTTCGACGGGACGCTCGCCTACAACGGCAAGACCATCTCGCAGATGGTCGACCAGGTGAACGAGAACAAGGGCAGGCTGGAGTTCCTGTCGAGCACCGGCCCGCTCTGGCTCGGCATCGGCGGCGGCGTGCTGATCATCGTCGCGATCGTTCTGCTGGTCCGCCGTCGCCCGGCCGAGCCGCCGGCCCCGCCGCAGCGGCGGCACCGGGTTCCGGTCGGCGCCGACCGCTGAGGCTCAGCGCCTCCGCAGGACCAGGACCAGATTCCAGGACGCGATTTCGCGAAGGCCGGGAATCCGCACGATCCACATCGCCCAGCTCGGGTGGTACCGCGGATACCCGGCCACGAAATCGGCGAGCGGCGTCGCCTTCGCCCAGCGGAGCGCGGCGCCGACCGAAACCGGGAACAGGCTTTCCCCGAATTTGTTCTTCGGCTGCTTCCCCAGTTTCCGGGAATACCGCTGCCGGGCGTAGTACCCGCCGAGGAAATGCCACGGCGCGGTCTCGTGGCCACCCCACGGCGAGTACCACGGCGTGAAGGACGCGAAGACCGTGCCGCCGGGCTTGGTCACCCGGCACATCTCGTCGAGCATCACCCACGGCTCGGCGACGTGTTCGAGCACGTTCGACGAGTAGCAGACGTCGACGGAACCGCTGCGTACGGGCAGTTCCGTGCCGCTGGCGCGGATCATGTTCTCGCCGGGCTCGCCGCGCGCGGACAGCTCGCCGACGTCCGGGTCGAGGCCGAGGTAGACCGCACCGGCCGCGCGGAACGCGTCGGAGAAGTAACCCGGCCCGCCGCCGACGTCGAGGATCGTGCGGCCGGACAGCGGAGTGTGCGCGGCCAGTTGCCGGACCGAGTCGGCGGCCAGCGCGGAATAGAAGCCGTCCGGATCCGTCTGCTCGGTGAGGAACGTGCGGAACAGTGTCACGGAGCGACTCAGCGTGGCCCGATGAGGTCGGTCGAGCACCGGATTACCTACCATTGAACCGTCGCTTTCCCGAATACGTTCCTCTACTGTGTACGCACCGGTAACCTAGCATCGTCGCTACAGTTTGGATAACCCGATGGAACGACCTCGAGTGCTCCTCGTCAACTGGCGCGACACCGGCCACCCCGAAGGCGGCGGGTCCGAGCGGTACGTCGAGCGGATGGCCGAAGGGCTCGCGAGAGCCGGGTACCGGGTCGAAATCCAGTGCGCCGCCTACCCGGGCGCGACCGCCGGGGAATGGCGCGACGGCGTCCGATACCGGCGGCGGGGCAACAAGTTCGGCGTGTACGCGCACGCGCTGCGCGCCATCCGCCGGGCCCGCGCGGACCTCGTGGTCGACGTGCAGAACGGGATGCCGTTCTTCGCCCGGCTGGTCGCCGGCTGCCCCGTGCTGGTGCTCGTGCACCACGTCCACAAGGAACAGTGGATCAGCGCGCTCGGCGAGACGCTGGGCCGGGTCGGCTGGTGGATCGAGTCGCGGCTGGCGCCGTGGCTGTTCCGGAAGTGCCGCTACGCCACGGTTTCCGAGGTCACCAAGGCGGAGCTGGCGGGCCTCGGGATCGAGCGTTCGCGGGTGACGGTGGTGCCGAACGGGCTGGATGCGCCGCCACCCTGTGTGTCCGGGCGGGACGCGTCGCCGACCCTGGTCGCGGTGAGCAGGCTGGTGCCGCACAAGCGGATCGAGCACGCCATCGACGTCGTCGCGCGGCTCGCGCGGCGCTGGCCTTCGCTGAAGCTCGAGGTGGTGGGCCAGGGACCGTGGGACGAAGTGCTGCGCGCGCACGCGGCTTCGCGCGGCGTGGCCGACCGCGTGGTCCTGCACGGCTGGGTCGACGAGCAGGCCAAGCACGAGATCCTCGAGCGGTCGTGGCTGCACCTGTGCCCGTCGGTCAAGGAAGGCTGGGGCATCGTCATCATGGAGGCCGCGGCGCACGGCGTGCCGTCGGTCGCCTACCGCGCCGCGGGCGGCGTGGCCGAGTCCATCGTGGAGGGTCGCACGGGCCTGCTCGCCGAGGACTTCGACGACTTCACCGCCCAGGTCGACGGCCTGCTCGCCGACGGCCTGCGGCGCGCGGAAATGGGCCTGGCCGGGGCCGAACGGGCCGGGAAGTTCAGCTGGGACGCGAGCGTCGGGCAGTTCGAGTCCCTGGTCCGGGACGTCTCCGGGCTCCCCGCGCCCCGGCCGCGGGTGCTGGGCAAGGTGGCCCGTGGCCGGGCTCTGGCATCGTGACCGGACGACGTGAATGACTCATTCCTGTCGTCGGACGACAGGAATGAGTCATTCACGTCATCGCCGCGGCGCCTGGTCGCGGACCGCGTCCCGGAACTCGTCGAGCAGCCGGGCGGCGGCCGACGCGTCGAAGTCCTTGCGGCGGGCCCGCACGGTCACCGTGGTGACCTCTCCCGTGGTCGCCGCGCCGAACGCCACACCGGACCGGCCGCTCGCGGCCGGGTAGAACGCCAGCGAACGCACGGTGTCCCCGGTGGACACCACGCCGAGGTTGGACACCAGGAACGTCGAGCCGAGCCGGCTCGCCAGCAGCCGCGTGCCCAGCCGGGCGAGCCTGCTGCTGCGGGCGGGGAAGTCCGGCTCCGGCGCCTGGGCCGCCAGTACCGCGGCGACGTCCGCGCCGGGACCGAGCCGCAGCCGGAAGAAAGCGCTGTCGTGCACCGGTTCCGGCGCGGCCCCGGAGCGCCACGACGCGCCCAGCGCGGCCACCACGCGGGCGGTGCGGGCGCCGTGCGCGCGGTTCCAGCTTTCCGTCGCGCGGACGGCGGCCGCGACGAACCCCGCCGCGCCCAAGCGCAACCGCGGCTCGTGCCCAGCGCAGAAGACGTCACCAACGGCCGGCGCGTCCCGGTCGGGTGCGATCCGGCCCGGGGGCGCGAAAAGCGCCTCAGCGAGCCGCTGGACTGCTGAAAGGGCAAAGGGTTTGCCGCCGGTGCGTTCGCCGATCCCGGTCGCCGCCGAGGAAACCGGGACGTCGAGCAGGATGCCGAGCAGCGAGAGCAGCCCCAGGCCGTCGAGGGCGCCGTGGTGCGCGGCGACGAGCAGGGTGGGCTCCTCGGCGCGGACGGCGACGCGCAGGAGCGGCGCGGATCGTTCGTAGGGCGCCGAAGCGAAGCGGTCGCGAGTGGCCGATAGGTCGGTCGTGCACTCGATTTCCGGCACAGCACCGAGGTGCGGGTACTGCTGGACGGCGGCCGCGAGCCGGGCCCGCAGCTTCTCCGGTTCGGGAGCGGCCGTGCCGAGGTCCGCTTCGAGGAGGATGCTCCAGGAAACGGTGGGGTCGCCGTAGAACCCGACGACGCGGTGCGCGTGGTCGGAGGCGAGCGGGGTCACCGCGTCAGCGGTTCCCGTAGAGCTTGTTCGGGTGGTCGGCCGGGTTGTACTTCACCTGCGCGTTGAGCTTTTCCTGCACCTGGGCGGAGGTGTCCGGGTCGGCACCCTGCGTGAGGGCGAACCCGGCTCCGGTCGCCAGACCGCCTCCGATGATGACGGCGGCGACCACGCCGATGACCGTGCCCACGTGTCACTCCTTCCGCGGCGGGGAATTCCTGCCGCGGCCCAATGTACGCATCGGTAACATGCGGCACAACAGTGCGACGCACAGCGACGCGAGCGCTACTCCGTTCGCCACCAGCACGGGCGTCCACGAGATCGCTTTCACCGCGGGCACACCCGGGGTCCGGTAGAGCGTCAGCCACTCACCCGACCACACCGGAGTCGCGTCGGCGAGCAACCGCGAGTCGACGGAACCGGGTGTCCCGTGCTCGACGAGGATCCAGCCGATGCCCGCGGCGGTGAGCTCACGGGCGGACGTCGCGGCGCGGACGTCGCCGATGCGCGGGTCCTCCCCGGTGATGCGATCCGGTCCCACCAGGAGGGTGTCGTCCATCAGCACGGGTTTCGGGAGGACCCGCGGCGCCGGGTCGAGCTGCGTGCGGTCGTCGTTCCACGCGAACCCGCGGAACGTCGAAAGCGGCAACGTCAGCACGTCGCCGGGGCGGTCACCGAGCACTTCGGACACTGCCCGCCAGTCGGCCGGGTACTGCGCGGTGCCGAGCCGTCCCCAGCCACCCCAGGCCAGGTCCGGCATGGTGAGCAGGGGGAAGACGGCCGCCGCCGTCACGAGCGCGATGCGGCCTCGCTCGGTCTTCAGCTTGGCCGCGGCGACCTCGATGGCCAGCGCGAAGCCCAGCGCGAGCGGCAACGCCCACCAGGCGACCCATTTCTGGGCGTCGCGCAGGAGTCCGGCGCCGGGCAGGTGCCGCGTGGCGGCGGTCAGCAGCGCGTCGCCGCCCGGCAACGTCGCCAGCGACGCCAGGAGCACGCCCGCGGCGCCGAGACCGAACAGCGAGCGGGCCGGCGCCTTCCCCCACCGTTGCGTGAGGGGCCGGAGCCCGGCGACCGCGATGGCGGCGACGAGCAGCGTCAGCACCGGGATCAGCGGCATGGCCCGGCTGCCGGGAACCGTTTCGGCGTTCCAGATGCCGCCCAGGCCGAGCACGCTGAGCAGCGCGGGACCCCAGCTTTCGGGACGGGCGCTGAACGCCGTGACGCCGGCCGGGTCGGAAAAGGTGCCGCCGGCGTTGAGGAAGGTCGGGACCAGCCACGGCAGGTTGAGCACGATCGCGATGGCGAGGGTCTGCCAGAGACGGCGTGACCCGGCCGCCACGGCCATGACGACGGCGGCGAGCACGCCGCCCGGCGGGGTCAGGACCGCGGGGGCGCACGCGATCACCAGCTTCGGCAGCGCGTTCGGCTCGTGCTTCCGCGCGGCGAGCCCGGCGCTGACGATCCACGGCAGGCAGGCGTAGGTCAGCAGCAGCGGCCAGTGCCCGATGAGCAGCCGCTCCGCGAGGTACGGCGTCCAGGCGTACGCGGTCGCGGCGACGAGCCGCGTGCCCAGGTGCTCGGTCGGGACCAGCCGGCCGGCACCGTACGCGGCGAAGAAGACGGCCGCCAGCAGGACGATCTTCTGGACGATGTCGCCGGGCAGCACGGTGGTCGCCAGCGCGACGGCGGCGTCGGCCGGGACGGACCGGGGCAGCGTGCTGCCGATCCCGAAGGCGTCCGGCACGAAGTACTGCCGGGGCGCGAACACCATGTCGTAGGACAGGACGAACCCGCGGCCGAGCAGGGGTGCGCAGACGGCGAACGCCAGCAGGGCGGACACGACGGGCAGCGCGAGCCGCTTGCTCGGTGCGTCCACTGCCCTTCCTTTCCGGTGCCCGCGCGGTTAGGGTCCCTGGAAATTACCCGCCGGTAATGGGAGCCCGCCGTTGAGCGTAGACACCGAAGTGCCGGCCCGGACCGGCAACCGGGTCGCGGCGATCCTCGTCTCGCTCGCGCTCGCGGGCAACAACGCGGGCAGTTACGTGCTGAGCCTCGTGGCCGCGCGGATCCTCGCGCCCGGGGCGTTCGGGGAGCTGAGCTCGCTGCTGGCGGTGCTGGTGATCGGCGTCGTCCCGGCGATGGGGCTGCAGACGGTGGTGGCGCTGCGGGTCGCGCGCTCACCGCAGCACACCGGGTCGTTGTTCGCGCTCGGCCTGGTGACGAGCGCCATCGTCGCGACCGCGGCGTTGACGCTCAGCCCGTTGCTGGTGCTCCTGCTGCACCTGGGCTCGCTGGCGCCGGCGCTGCTGGTGACGGCCGCGCTCGGGCCGTTGACGCTGCTCGGGATGTTCCACGGGCTGCTGCAGGGCGCCCGCCGGTTCGCGACGCTGGCCGGGCTGATCGCCTTGGAGGGCGCCGGCAAGGTCGGCGGGTCCCTGGTGGGCCTGCTGGTGGCGGGCTCGACGACCGGCGCACTGGTGGGGACCGCGCTCGGGTCGCTGGTGGTGGTCGCGGCGGGCTGGCGGATCTGCGGCCGCCCGCGTCCGCGCTGGGCCGACCGCCACGGCGTCGAAGTACTCCATACGGCGCAGGCGATGCTGGCGCTGGTGCTGCTGGTGAACCTGGACCTGGTGCTGGCGCGGCACACGTTGCCGGCTTCGGAGGCGGGCGAGTACGCGTTGGGGGCGATCATCACGAAGATCGCGTACTGGCTGCCGCAGGCGGTGGGGGTCCTGGTGCTCCCCCGGTTCGCCGCCGCTTCCGGCCGGCGGCGCGTGCTGCCGGTGGCGCTGGCCGTCTGTGCGTTTCTGGACGCTTTCGTGCTGCTGGCTTCGGTCGTGCTGGGGCCGTCGTTGCTGTCGCTGATCGGCGGTGCGCGGTACGCCGGGAGCACGATGCCGGTGTGGCCGTTCGCGCTGGCCGGGTCGATGCTGGCGCTGGTCCAGATCCTGCTGTACGCGCGGCTGGCCGACGGTGATCGCCGGGTCGCGGTGCTGATGTGGGCGGCGGTGGGCGTGGAGGCCCTGCTGATCACGGCGTGGCTGCACGCGTCGGCAGCCCAGGTGGTGACGGTGGCAGCGTGCAGCGCCGGCGGCCTGGCGGTGGCCGGAGCGGTCCTGGAGCTCCGAGCCCGCCGCACCGCCCAGCCGTGATCCGAGCTCGCCGGCGGGGCGCGAACGGTCCGTTCGTGCTGTTCGCTTCCCTCCGGGCGAAGATCGTTTCATGGTGGGAGGGTGCGAAGAGGAGACTGGACCCGGCACCCGCTGCTGAACGCCGGACGCCCGCAGGTCGTCCGGGCGAACCTGCTGGAGTCCATGGGCGTCCCGCGGCGAACGGTGTCGCGACGGTGCGAGCCGCCCGGACCGTGGCAACGCCTGCTGCCCGGCATAGTGCTGCTCGGGAGCGGTGAACCGACTGACGAGCACCGGATTCGGGCTGCCCTGCTGCACGGTCGCGACGGGGCCGTGCTGACCGGGATCCACGCGCTGCACCGGCACGGGCTCCGCAAGGTACCCGTCCCCCGCGACGTTCACGTGCTCATCCCCGCCGGGCGCCGGGTTTCCAGCTCGAGCTTCGTCCACATCGAACGGACCACGCGCCTGCCCCGAGCCAGGCTCCTCGACGGCCTCCCCGTGGCCCCGGCGCACCGCGCGGTGGTCGACGCCGCACGGCGGCTGCGAGACCACGACACCGTGCTCGCGATGATGGCCGAGGCGATCCAGCGTCGCTTCTGCACACCCTCGGCACTCGCCCACGAGCTGGCCGCGGGCAGCCGAGCGGGCAAGGCGCTGCCGACCAGGGCCCTCGCTCCCCTCCTCGACGGCGCGCGGTCGGTGGCCGAAGCGGACGCTTGGCGGCTGCGCAAGCGTTCGGGGCTTCCCGATTGTGGCTGGAACGTCCAGCTCTTCGATTCCGGCGGCCGCTATGTCGCTTCGCCCGACGCCTGGTGGGACGACGTCGGTTTCGCCTGGGAAATCGACTCCCGCAGCCACCACGCCGATCCGCACGATCACGCCCGGACCCTGGCCAGGAACACGCGATACCTGACGGCGGGCGTGCTGGTGCTGCAGACGCTGCCCGTACGCCTGCGGACCGAACCCGAGGTGGTGCTCGACGAGCTCCGCGCCGGCTACGAGATCGCTCGCGGCCGGCCACGGCCGGACGTCCACGTCCGCTGACCGCCGGAGGAAGATCCTGGCCGCCCAACGCCCAAAATCCTCCATCGGCACCCCGCCTGCCTCAAGAAGCCGGCTCCTTGCGGGTGAACCAGTCCACGCACGTGGCCACCATCGCGGCCGCCGCCAGCAGCAGGGCCGCCTGGGTCACCGGGCCGTACGCCCACTCCTGGCCGTGGCCCAGGATCCGGCCCGTCACCGACACCACCGCCGCCACGACCATGCCGCCGAACGCCAGGTAGCGCGGGGCGTGGTCCCAGAACTGGCGGGCCAGCAGGCACGCGATCAGCAGCACCACCGGCAGCATCCCGCCCAGCGCCACCAGCAGCACGATCAGCGCCACCGGGACGAGCGAACCCCCGGCGACCACGCGGAACGGCCGCCGCCGGGCCGGCCAGAACACCCCCACCAGCAGCACCAGCACCGCGAAAGCGCCGATCAGCAACGCGATCCGGTACGCCGAGTCCGGCGTGAAGGAGAGCGACACCACCCCGCCCGCGCCGGCCGGGACGATCCACGCCTGCTGCCAGCCGTCGACCCGGGTGCGGGCCAGCTCACGACCGTCCAAAGTGGCCAGCCAGCCGGCGTTCGCGTTCTCCGGGACCGCCAGCACCGCCTCCGCGCCCGGCGCCACCTTCACCGACCGCGACGCCGCGTCCCACTTCTCCACCTGCACCGCGCGGTGCACCGGCGGCGAGGAGGCCACCGAAGGACGCAGCCACAGGTCCTGGACGACGAACGACTCCGACCGGTCCGTCCGCAGCTCGTGCCCGCCGGCGGGCAGGGAGATCCCGCCCTCCGAATCCCGGCACATCCGCAGGGCCAGCGGCCGGTGCGCGGTGATGTCCGACAGCGTCCCCTGCACCGAGGTCCGGTAGTCGAGCCCGTCGAGGTGGACGTTCGGCCCCGAGCCGCACGGCACGGCGAACGCCGGGTCCGGCCCGGGCAGGAGGCCGTCGGTGCCGGAGAGCTCCAGGCTCCCGATGCCGACCACGGCACGCGCGGCGGGGTCGTCGTCATCCCCCGGCAGCACGATCTGCAGCTGGTCGGTGTCCAGAGGCTCGAACGACGCCGACCCGCCCTCGTCGAGCTGCACCGTGCGCGAGCCCGAGCGACCCACGAGCTCCACTTGCCGGGGCGCACGGGCCCCGCTCGAGGGCGAAACTCCGATGTGCAGCCCGGAAATCCGCTTCGGGCCGGTCCAGCCCAGGGTGAGCGCCGGGCGCAGGTCGGTGGCGTCGGGGCGCCACGTCGTGCCGGCGTCGCCGTCCACCGCCGCGAACCCGCCCGCCGCCGGGTCGCCGGCCAGCTGCGACGTCGACGCCACCGTGACCCCCGGCAGCTGCACCGGGTTCTTCCCGCCGCCCGCGGGCAGCACCGAGCCACCGACGAGGAACGTCTGCTCGGCCGGGGTGCTGAACAGCCGCCGGATGCCGTCGGGCTCTTCGCCGTCCCGCGCGGTCGAGGCGTCGCAGCGCACCGCGCCGGCCGCGGGCAGGCACGCGTAACGCGGCTGCGCGCCGCGCGTGAACGCGAACCCGGGCGCCGGCCCGGCGGGCAGGTCTGCGGGCACCTCCAGCGCGCGCTGCGGCTCGGTGCCGGGGATCTTCAGCTCCGCGATGCCGACGTTCCCGTCCTGCCGCCCGACCACCAGCGACAGCAGCGTGATCCGCACCTTGCGGGTGACCCCGGCGGCGACGGAGTAGGTGTGCGACCCCGCGCCGCGGATCACCTGCTGGTCGACCGAGCCGTTGTCGGTGGTGATCCGGATCCGGGTCGGCGGCCAGCCCACCCGGATGTCGTCCACCATCTGCAGGTCCACCGAGTTCACCAGCCTCGGCGTGTCCAGCTCCACCTCGAGCCACTGGCCGACCGGCCCGGTGAACGACGACGAGTGCCACGCGGTGCGCGGGTCGCCGTCGATCGCCGCGAAGGGCTGGTGCCCCGGGTCGGACCCACCGAACGCGTCGGCGAACGACGCGGCCGTCGACGCCGTCACCGCACGGATGCCCCGGTAGGCGGCGACGGTCTGGTGCTCCTCGCCCGGGAACGGCAGGACATCACCGGCCGCACGCTGCTGGCGGAACGCCTCCCCGGCGGTCAGGGTCTGGCTGAGGTTGTCCCGCACGCCGCCGACGTTCCGTTCGGCGCGGCGCAGGCCGTCGGTCACCAGCCGCGGGCCACCGGGCGAACCGCCGTCGCCGGTCAGCACGGTCGGCGTCGCCGGGTCGAGCTGGCCGGAGTCGATCAGCGGGAGCAGGTTCTCCGGGCCGCCGCTCACCGTCGGGACGTCCTTCGCAGACGTCGCCGTGGCCAGTGGCACCTGGCGGCGGACCTCGTAGACCTCGAGCGGCCCGAACTCCGCCGCCTTGCCGATGCCGGGCGAGCCGGCCAGCCCGGCCCGCAGCGTCGCGATCGGCGGAGCGGTGTTCCGCTCGCGGTCGATGTCGTTGCGCAGCAGCAGGAACCGGTACCCGGACCGGGCGAGCAACGCGGCGAGCCCCGGGTCGCCGCGGCCGTCGGCGAGCGCGGCGTCGACCGAGTCCATCAGCCGGGTGTTGCCTTCCGACCCCAGCGGTACCTGGTTGCGCACCGCCCACGGGCTCTTCGCGATCGCCTGCGCGGGCTCGTCGACCGTGCGGCCCCAGTCGTACTCGCCGAAGCCGGTGGCCGGCAGCAGCAGCGTCCGGGCGTTCGGGTCGGCCTTGGCGACGTAGCCCATCGCGTCGTACCAGTAGCCGGGCACCTCGTCCCAGCCCGGCCCGGACCGCAGGTTCAGCAGCCACGCGGGCGCGGCCATCACCAGCACCAGCAGCAGGCCCAGGGCCGGCCGGAGGAACCGGCGCGCGGACTTCACCCGGACCGGGCTCGAGATGCCGTGCACGAACGCCAGCATCAGCGGCAGCCGCAGCACCGGCTCGAACTTGTGCACGTTGCGCAGCGGGGCGAGCGGCCCGTCGAGCAGGTGCCGGACCTGCTCGGCCAGCGGGCTGTCGAGCGTGCCGACGTAGCCGATGGTCAGCAGGGTCAGGCCGGTGACGACGCCGAGCACCAGGAACCGCCGCTCCGGCAGGCCCCGGCGGGTCAGGCCGAGCAGGCCGACGCCGGCGACGAGCCCGGTCGCCAGCATCAGCACGGGGTTGTCGATCAGCGACCAGCCGCCCGGCCACCACGGCGTGCCCTGCACGACGTAGGCGACCCACTGGTTCGTCCCGCGCAGCACCTCGAACAGCGACATCGGCGCGGTCGTGTTCGTCGCGGACTCGATGTAGTCCAGGAACGGCAGGCTGTACTCGCCGAGCAGCAGCAGCGGCAGGATCCACCACAGCGTCGCGCCGACGACGAAGACGAACCACCACAGGACCAGTTCGACGTGGTGGCGCGTCCACTTGCGCGTCAGCAGCCACAGTCCCGGCAGGACCAGCGCCATCACGACCATCGCGCCGTTGACCCCGCCCATGCACAGCACGGCGACGGCGGACAGCCCGGCGGCGCGCCGCGGCGACCCGATCGTCCCGGCCCGGACCAGCGGCACCAGGACCCACGGCAGCAGCACCGCGGGCAGCATTTCCGCGGACAGACCGCCGATTTCGGTCAGCATGCGCGGCGCGAGCGCGTACCCGAGCGCGCCGATCAGCCGCGTGCGTTCGGTGCCGAGCTTCATCGCCCGCGCCAGCAGCAGCGCGCCGCCGAACGCGGCCGAGAGCAGGATCGCGCCCCACAGCCGCTGCGCGATCCACGCCGGCATGCCGACGGCCTGGCACAGCGCGAAGAACGGGCCCATCGGGAAGAGGTAGCCGTACGCCTGGTTCTGCAGCTCCCCCGCCGTCGCCTGCGGGTTCCACAGGTGCAGCGCGCGGCCGAGGAAGGCGAGCGGGTCGACGGCGAGGTCGAGCTTCGTGTCGAACGTCGTCTTCCCCGGCATCTGCAGGAACGACAACGTGGTCAGCGCCAGCACGATCCACGTGCCGGGCCGGCGCAGGAGCGCACCCACCGAGAACTTCCGGGCGCCGCCGGAGGGCGGGGCGTCGTCCCGGGACCGTTCGCGGGTGGCGGTTACCATCCGGTAGATACTAGGCCGAAACCTGGCTACCATGTGCCGACGATTTTCCCGAGTCCCCCGAACTCCTGGCAGGTGCGCCATTCCGGACGAACTGGTGGCGGACGGCTTCGCCGACGCATGGGCCATGGCCGAACCGGTCAAGGGCTGGATGACGCGCGCCCAGGGCGAGGCGCTGTGGCAGGCCGCGCGCCGCCTCGAAAAGGGCGACGTCATCCTGGAAATCGGCAGCCACCAGGGCAGATCCACGATCGTCCTCGGCGCGGCGGCCCGCACGGTCGGCGCCACGGTGATCGCCGTGGACCCCTTCGTGGACGGCAGGCTGTTCGGCGGATCGCCGACGCGGCAGCTGTTCGAACGCAACATCCGGCAGGCCGGGCTGGACGACGTCGTCGAGCTCGTCGCCGGTTACAGCACGGAACTGCGCCCTGACTGGGACCGGCCCATACAGCTGCTTTACATCGACGGCAAGCACGACTACTGGACCTACACCGACGACCTGCGCTGGTCGGCCCACCTGCCGCCGGGTGCGGAAATCCTGGTCCACGACTGCTTTTCCTCGATCGGCGTCACCCTCGGCACGATCGCGAAGGTCCTCTTCGGACGCCGGTACGCCTACGTGGACCGGGCGACGTCGCTGGCGCGGTTCCGGCTGGCGCCACCGTCCACGGCGGACCGCGTGCGCGTGCTGGCCCAGCTGCCGTGGTTCCTGCGCAACGTCGGGATCAAGGTGCTGCTGCGCCTGCGGCTGCGGCCGGTGGCCCGGCTCTTCGGGCACGACAGCCCGTACGACCCCTACTGAGTCACCGGCTTCCCGATCTCGACCTTCGCGACGCACACCGGCGCGCCCGGGCTCGACAGCTGCACGCCGATGTGGTCGAACAGGCCGTCCACCGGCAGGTACAGCGAGTGCAGCCCGGCCTGGAACCACACCGGCGTGCGGTCCACCAGGCCTTCGCCGCCGTCGGAGGTGAAGTAGTCGATCTTCAGCAGGTGCCGGCCGAGCACCGGTTTGTCCAGCGGAACGCTCACCAGCGTTTCGCCGACCGTGTAGCCGCAGTTCGGCACCGGCCCGGTCACTTCGCGGGACTCCGCGTCCACACCGGTGATCAGGCGGGGTGTGCCGGTCGCGTCGAGCAGGTGCATCCGGTTCGTCGGCTGGTCGAAGTGCGTGCCGGGCACCAGGCCGGCCACCCGGGACGCCTGGGAGTCCGCGCCGAACCACTCGTGGACCACATCGGACGGCACGAACGTGTCGAAGAAGACCAGATCCGGGTCCGCCGCGACGGCCGCCCGGACGTTCCCGAGGTACTGCGCGGAATGCCCGAACCGCAATGCCGGGGCCAGCTGTGAAAATCCCACGACGGAACTTACGAGCAAAAGCACGCACGCGATGAGCGCGATCGGCCGTTCCCGCTTTCCGCCGGACGGCGCAATTCCGTCCGGTGACAGGAACGCGAACGCTCCGCAAAGGGCGGCCACGAACGCCAGCTCGGCGAGGTAGCGCGGGTCGTCGCCGGCGGCCGGGCCGACTTCGCGCAGCCGGGTCAGCGCCAGCAGGCCGACGTCCACCGCGAACAGCAGCCCGAGCAGCGCCCACGCCCGCCACGCCCGCCGCCCGCCCACGCGAGCGCCGGCGAGCAGCAGTGCCAGTGCCGCGGCGAACAGCAGGACCACCACCACGAACGGCGACGGCGCCCAGGTCGCGCCCGGGCCGGGCCCGGACCACGGCCCGCCGGCCAGCCCGGGCAGGAAGGTGTCGCCGAGCATCCGGCCGGTCAGGTCGGCGACGGTCCCGGCGGTCATCGGCGTGCCGCCGGGGGAAACCTGGCTCGACGTCAGCGCGAGGTAGCCCACGACGAACGCGGCGAGCAGCACCGCGTGCCCCGCCCAATAGCGCCACCGCTCCCGGAAGGACTGTCCGAGCAGGACGGTCACCCCGGCCAGCAGCACCGGGACCACCACGGCCTTCTCGTAGAACGCCAAGCCGAAGAGCGTCCACGCGAACGTGCCGATCCACCACCGGCCGCCCTCGCGCAGGTAGCGGACGTGCCAGTACACCGCCCCGGCGGCTGCGAGCACCACCGGGACGATCTGGACCCCGTAGGCCCACCACAGCGTCGGGACCAGCAGCAGCGTCGAGGCCGTGAACACGGTGAACGGCACCAGGATCGCCCAGCGGTGGCCGAAGCAGCGCACCAGCAGGCACCAGAACAGCACCGTCGCGACGGCCCGCATCAGCAGCAGCGGCGCCACCATGAGCGGGAAGTTCAGCGGCGCCCACCACGTCATCACCGCCGCGAGGAAGAACCCGCCGGGTGTCAGGTGCCCGTGGTAGTCCTGGAAGAGGTAGCCGAGGTCGAACGGCCCCGCCACGGCGGCCCGGTAGGTCATCACGAAGTCGTCCTGCGCGAAATTCCCGTGCAGCGCGGCCCAGGAGTGAAGCGCCAACGGCACGACACCCGCGACGAACGCGGCCACGACGAGAGTGGACGGTCTTCGCGCCACCCGGGGGGCGGGCTTCTCGGTCTCCACCAACACGGGTGTCCTCACTTCTTGCAGGCCGGCGGCTGGCACATGAGCGTGCTCAGCGCCTGGTAGAAGACGTCGGAGATCTTGCGCGGGTCCGGCGTGGTGAACGACTCGCCCCCGGTGGCCGCCGAAACCTGCTTCAGCTCGCTCGCGTCGATGTCCGGGCCGATGCCGATCCCGATCACCGGCAACGGTTTCCGCGGGTCCTGCAGCCGGCCCAGCTCCGCGAGCAGGCCGGGCAGCCCGACGGAGTCGCTGTCCTCGTTGCGGCCGTCGGTGAGCACGACGACGACGTTGATCCGGCCGAGCTGCCAGTTCTGGCGCGCGTTCTGGTACGCGGCGAGGATCGAGTCGTACAGCCCGGTCGCCCCGCCGGGCTTCGGCTTGACCGCCTGCAGCGTCGCCACCCCGCCCCCGGCGAGCTGTTCCGAGATGGACCGCATCGGCAGCAGTTCCTTGTAGTCCTTGTCGCCGTCGAGCCGGGTCGAAAACAGCCACAGGCCGATCTCCGTCGTCGGCTTGAACAGCCCGAGGCCCTGCGTCGCGGCTTCCAGGGTGAGCGCCATGCGGCTGCGGCCGGTACCGGGGACGGTGGCGGCCATCGAGCCCGACACGTCGAGCAGCACCTGGACGCGGGCGCTGAGGTTGGCCCCGGCCCACGCCTGCAGCACGCCGTACATCGCGTCCGCCGCGGGCGGCCCGGCCGGGCGCGGCGCGGCGTTCGTCCGGGTGTCGCGCGGCCGGTCGCCGAGCAGCTGCCCGGCCGGCGTCCGGAAGCCGGCGTCGGCGAACGTCTTCGTGGCGGTCTGGTCGAGCACCAGCCGCAGGAACCGCTCGGCCGCCGACCGTGAAGCCTCCGACGCGCGCGGCAGCACGACGTACGGGTAGTCGAAGCTCGGCACACCCACCGCCGGGTACGCGGCGACGAGCTTGCGCGCCAGCACGGACTGCTCCGACGCCGGCGACGCCGTGAACGGCTCCTTCACCGCGGACACCTTGCGGATCTCCTCGGTGAACGCCGCGGCGGGGTCGGGCGCGTCCTTGGTCAGCTGCTGCAGGCCGATCAGCGCGGCGATGCCGGCCGGGTCGCGGCTCGGGTCGGGCAACCCGACCGGGCTTCCCGCGAGGACGTCCGACCACGACAGTGACTTACCCGGCCAGCCGGCCTGCTTGGCGACCTCGTCGGTCAGGGCCAGCACGACCGGCGAGCTCGCCACCGACTGGCCGGATTCGGGCAGGTTCCACGCACCGCCGTCACGGGCCTGCAGCAGCCAGCTGCTCGACTCCGGCACCCAGACGTCGGGGCCGTTCGCGCCGTTGGCTTCCAGCGCCGCCGCGGTGGCCGCCGACGCGGACGCCGTGACCTCGACCGTGTAGCAGTCCGGCTCCGGCACGGACCGGGCCAGCGCGGTGAGCACCGGCGCGACGTCCGGCGCCGCCGTGATGCGGACCGGGGTCGTGGTGTCGCAGCCCCCCGAGGCGAGGCGGTCGCGCAGGTAGTCGACGCCGAACCAGGCGAGCAGGGCGACCACGAGCAGCACGCTCAGGACGACGACCCGCGCGTCGATGCGCCGCGCCCGCGCCGGGTGTGCCGCCATGCACGTCCCTTCCGTCGTGAAGTCCTGGCAGCTTGCCAGCCGGGTGAGCGGGAAGCCAGTACCGATAGCGGAAAGTCACCATCGCCGCGTGAGCCCGTGGTGAAGGAATTGCGCGATGCGGCCGTCTCGGTGACGGACCGGAACTGCGTAACATTTGCGCTTGACGCCCGTCCCACATGGGTAACACCACGATGGCGGATCGCGGAGACGATTTCGCCGTCCCCGAAAAGGCGAATGGCATCGAACGGAGACCCCACCCGTGCGCACGATGTACGACGCGGTCACGGCCGCGAACATCCCCGCCGGCGCGGAGATGGTCGCGGGATACATCGACAAGATCAAACTCGAACCCTGGTCGGCCGCCGACTGGGCGCGCTTCCCCAGCGCGGTCAAGGTCACCATCGTCAAGAAAGCGAGCACGAACGACGGCCACGTCCTGGACGTCGAACCCGGCGACGCCACGCCGGGCGAGGCCCCGGGCTGGGTCCGGATGCGCCGCGCGGCCGGCGCGGACCCCACGGTCTACTGCAACCTCTCGACCTGGCCGGCGGTGCGGTCGGCGTTCTCGTCGGCAGGCGTCGCCGAGCCGCACTACTGGATCGCGCACTACAACGGCGATCCCACCATCCCCGACGGTGCGGTCGCCAAGCAGTACCGCGGGAACGTCGCCCCCGGCTACGACGTCTCGTCCGTCGTCGACTACTGGCCCGGAGTGGACGGAAACCGATCCGTCTCGACTGGAGTGGAGATCATGGAGCGCATCACCGTCACCCCGCCGAACGCCGACCAGAACGTGGTGCGGGTGTTCCTGTCCGGCAGCCCCGGCGCGGCGGTCATCATCCGGCCGCGGCTCGGCGGTGACGGCTACTCGGAGGCGATGTGGGTCGGCGACATCTACGCCTGGGGCAGCGACCACCAGGGCGTCGGCCACAACCCCACGCAGGTCGCCGGCTACGACAACAAGCTGACGTCCCACCGGCGCTACGACCTGCCGGGTGCACTGTGGGCCGACATCAACTACAGCGCGGCCAGCCCGTTCGAGATCGACATCGTCGGGTAGTGCGGGTCCGGGGCTCCTTCCGCGTGTCGGCGGCCCCGGGCTCCCCGCCGCGCTGACAGGATCGCGGCATGGAACGCGTGCTCGGCATCGGGGGGTACTTCATCCGCGCGGCGGACCCGGCGGCACTGGGTGCCTGGTACCGGGACGCCCTCGGCCTCGGCGCCGACGAGCACGGCTCGTGGCAGCAGGAGCCGGGGCCCACGGTCTTCGCGCCGTTCGAGGCCGGGACGGACTACTTCGGCTCCCGCTCCCAGCAGACCATGCTCAACTTCCGGGTCCGCGACCTCGACGCCATGCTCGCCCAGCTCCGCGAGAAGGGCGCCGAGGTGGCCGAGGAGACCCAGGACATGGCCGGCGTCGGCCGGTTCGGCTGGGTCACCGACCCCGAAGGCAACCGCGTCGAACTCTGGCAGCCGGCCTAGTCGTGCCCGGGTACGGGCCGATGCCGGTCCCCCTCGAGACCGCGCGGCTGATCCTGCGACCGTGGGCCGCATCGGACGCCGGTGCGCTCAGCGCCCTGCACGCCGAGCGCGGGAACGGGACGCCCCCGGTCGAGCACACCCGGGAACTCATCGCGAAGCAGCTCGCCGCGACGGCGAAAACCGGGATCGCGCTGCTGCCCGTCCTGCGCCGGGACGAAGGCGACTTCATCGGCTATTGCGGGTTGATCATCGGCCGGTGCACCGCCGAAGAGCCCGAGATCGCGTACGAGCTGTTCCGGCGCGCGCACGGGCGCGGCTACGCCACCGAGGCGGCCGGCGCGGTGCTCGAGGCCGCGAAAGCGACCGGCCGGAAACGGCTCTGGTCGACCGTCGGGGCGGGGAACACAGCGTCGCTCCGCGTCCTCGAGAAGCTCGGGTTCGCACGGGATCACGTCTCCACGGAACACAACGGCGAGGTCGTCTGGCTCACCCGTTCGCTGCTATGACGCGGGCGGCAGCGCGCGGCACAGCGCGTCCAGCGCCGCCGGGTAGGCGTGTTCGGGCGGCGTCGCGTAGCCGACCACCAGTCCGTCCATTGTGGACATCGTACTGGCCGGGTGGCGGAACGCGGCCAGGCCGTCCAGCGCGAGTCCTTGCCACGCCGCGCCTTTCACCGCGGACCGCTCGGTGCCGGGCGGCAACCGCAGCACCGCGTGCAGGCCGGCGGCGATGCCGGTCGGCACGACGTGCGGTGCCCGCTCGGCGAGTGCCCGGACGAGGAGATCGCGGCGGCGCCGGTACCGCTGGCGCATGCGCCGGATGTGCCTGTCGTAGGCGCCCGAACTCACGAACTCCGCCAAGGTGAGCTGGTCGACCACCCCCGCCCACGCTTCCCGCTCGCCCTTCGCGGCCAGCACGGCGTCGACGAGGTGGTCCGGCAGCACCAGCCACCCGAGCCGCAGCGCGGGGGAAAGGCTTTTGCTCACCGAACCGACGTAGACGACGTGCTCGGGGTCGAGACCCTGGACCGCGCCGACCGGCTTGCGGTCGTAGCGGAACTCGCCGTCGTAGTCGTCTTCGACGAGCAGGCCGCCGCTGGTGCGGACGTGGTCGAGCACCGCGGCGCGACGGTCGTGGTGCAGCGGGCCGCCGGTCGGGAACTGGTGCGCGGGCGTCAGCAGCACGGTGGGCACGCCGAGGTCGTCGACGCGTGCGCCGTTTTCGTCCAGGGCAAGGGGAATCGTGCCGACGCCGGCCGCGGCGAAGATCGCGCGGTGGAACGCGAGCCCGTACGCCTCGACGGCGAGCGGGCCGGGCAGCACCGCCGGGAACAGCACCCGCAGCGCGTGCGCGAACCCCGAGCACACGACGATCCGCTCCGGGGACGTCCGCACGCCGCGGGCCCGCGCGAGGTAGCCGGCCAAGGCCTCCCGGAGTTCGCGCCGGCCGCGCGGGTCGCCGGGGCCGAAGGCGTCGTGCGGGGCGACGTTCAGCGCGCGGCGCGCGGCGGCGAGCCACTCGGCACGCGGGAACGACGTCGCGTCCGGCTGGCCCTGCCGCAGGTTGTGCCGCGGCGCCGGGACACCCGGCGCTTTCTTCGGTGTCCGGGCCGCCGGAAGCGGCTCGGCCCGCGACGCGACGCGGGTGCCGGAGCCCTGAACCGCGGTCAGCCAGCCTTCGGCGACCAGCTCGGCGTAGGCGTCCGCGACGGTGTTGCGCGCCAGCCCGAGGTCGGCGGCCAGCGACCGGTACGGCGGGAGCCGGGTGCCCGGAGCGAGCCGTCCGGTGCGGACGGCCGCACGCAGCGCGGTGATGAGCGCGGCCCGCTTGCCGCCGGTGCCCGCCAGCTCCAGGTGCAGGTCGGCACCGAGCCGCTCCCCCAGATTGACCCACGATTCCGGCACGGAAGTGCCCCCTACCCGGCGGTCAACCGCGCCCTAGGTTTCTGGTCATGACGAACTCCCGCATCACCTTCGCCCAGTCCGCCCCCAAGGCCTTCAAGGCCCTGATCGGCTTCGACGCCGCCGCCCGCGCCGGGCTCGACCCCGCGCTCGTCGAGCTGGTCCAGATCCGCGCGTCGCAGCTCAACCGCTGCGCCTACTGCCTGCACATGCACACCTCGGACGCCCGCAAGGCCGGCGAGAGCGAGGAGCGGCTGCACATGGTCGCGGTGTGGCACGAAGCCGGTCACTTCTTCAGTGAGAAGGAGCAGGCGGCGCTGGCCCTGACCGAAGCGGTCACGCTGATCGCCGGGGGCGTCCCCGACGACGTCTACGCCCGGGCCGCCGGCCAGTTCGGCGAGGAAGAGCTGGCGCAGCTCCTCGCGCTGATCTTCACGATCAACACGTGGAACCGCATCGCCGTCACCACGGCGAAGGTGCCCGGCACGGACGAGCGGGTGGCCCGGTGATCCGCCGTCCGGGCGCGGTGCTGGCGCTGCTGGCGTTCGCGCAGCTGATCATCTCCCTCGACTACAACATCGTGTACGTGGCACTGCCGGACATCGGCCGCGAACTCGGCTTCTCCGCCCAGAGCCTGCAGTGGGTGGTGAGCGCGTACGCCGTGGCGTTCGGCGGGTTCCTCCTGCTGGGCGGCCGGGCGTGCGACCTGTTCGGCCCGCGCCGGGTGTTCGCCGTCGGGTGCGTGCTCTACGCCGGGTCGTCGCTGGCGGGCGGGCTGGCCGCCGGCCCCGGCCTGCTCGTCGGCGCCCGGGCCGGGCAGGGCCTGGGCGGGGCGCTGCTCTTCCCCGCGACGCTGACCCTGGTCGGCACGGTGTTCGCGGCCGGCCGTGACCGCAACCGCGCGTTCGCGGTCTGGGGCACCGCGGGCGGCAGCGGGATGATCCTCGGCTCCCTGCTCGGCGGCGTGCTGACGCAGGCGTTCGGCTGGGCGGCGGTGTTCTTCGTGAACGTCCCGCTGGCCGCGGCGGCCGTGGTGCTCGCCTTCGCGCTCCTGCCCGTCGCCCCGGCGCGGGCACCCGGCCGCCGGTTCGACCTCGCCGGCGCGCTGACGGCGACCCTCGGGACGACGTCGGCGGTGTTCGCCCTGGTCGAGGGCCCGGAGCTGGGCTGGACTTCGGGGGTGGTCCTGGGTGCGGCCGGGGCGGGTGCCGCGTTGCTGGCCGCGTTCGCCGTGATCGAGCGCCGGGGCCGCGACCCGCTACTGCCCCCGCGGCTGCTGCGGGAGCGCAACCTCGGCACCGGCGTGGTCGTGGCGTTCCTCTACATGGGCACGTTCGGGACGCTGCTGTACTTCCTGACCGGGTACTTCCAGGGCGTGCAGGGCTACGGCGCGCTGGCGACCGGGCTGGCGTTCGGCGTGCCGATGGTCGCGATCGCGGCGGGTTCGCAGGCGGCCGGCCGCTTGGCCACCCGCTACGGCACGCGTCCGACGCTGGTGGTTTCCCTGGGCATCGGCGGCGCGGGCGCGGTGCTGCTGGGGCTGTCGATGACTTCGTCGGCGTCCTACGTGGCGCTGGTCCCGGCGCTGGTGGTGCTGGGGCTGGGCCAGGGAGCGGGGTACACGCTGATGTTCGGCGCGGCGGCGGCCGGGATTCCGCAGTCCGCGCAGGGAATCGCGTCCGGGGTGGCGTCGACGGCCCAGCAGGTCGGCGGGACGGTGGGCCTGGCGGTGTTCGTCGCGGTGGCCAACGCGGGCACCGCGGGGCTCACCGGCGAGGCGTTGCGAGCGGCCACAGTGGACGGTCTCCGCACGGCGGTCCTGCTGGCGGCCGCCGGAATCGCGCTGACGGCCTTGGCCGCCCTCCGCTTCAGCGGCTCCCGGCCGGTCACGAAGGTCCCGGCCTGAGCGCCCCAAGGTGGCCTTGGTTGCGTTCAACGCACCCAAGGCGGCCTTCGGTGCGTTGAACGCACCGAAGGCCACCTTGGGGCGCTGGGTCAGTCGGCGAGGGCCAGCAGGTCCGCCGGCTCCGCGACCGGTTCTTCGACCGGCTGCTTGCGGGCCACCAGGCCGCTGATCGCGATCAGCAGGCCCAGGACCGCGATGCCGGTGACCACGCTCAGCGCCGGCGTCAGGCCGGTGAGCAGCGCCGCCGGGGAGGCCTCGCGGCCGCCGTTCGCGGTCAGGACCGCCGTCACCACCGCGAGCCCGATCGCGCCGCCCACCTGCAGCGACGTGTTCAGCAGGCCGCCCGCCAGCCCCTGCTCGCTGTCCGGAATCCCGGCCGTGGCCTGGATGTTGAGCGAGGAGAACGCCAGCGTGAAGCCGATGCCGAGCAGGATCATGCTCGGCAGGACGCTGCCCGCGTAGCCCGAGTGCTCGTCGATCCGCAGGAACAACGCGTAGCCGATGACGTGCGCGACGACGCCCGCGAAGATCGTGCGCGGCGTGCCGACCCGGTCGATCAGCGGCTCGATGCGCGGGGAGCCGAACGCCACGATCAGCGCCGCTGGCAGGAAGCCGAGCGCGGTCTGCAGCGCCGACCAGCCGAGCACCCGCTGCAAGTACAGCATCACGACGAACTGGAACCCGATGTACGCGCCGAAGAACAGCGCACCGCCGAGGTTCGCCCTCGCCAGCGGTCCCGAGCGAAGGATCCCCAGGCGCAGCAACGGGTGGCTGCTGCGCTTCTCGATGACCACGAACGTCACCAGCAACGCGAGCGCGACGGCGAAGGTGATCAGCGTGCGCGGCGCGGCCCAGCCGATCTCGGGCGCCTCGACGACGCCGAACACCAGCAGCAGCGAACCGGCGGCGCCGGTGATGGCGCCCGGGAAGTCGTAGCCGCGGCCCTCTTCCCGGGCGTAGGCCGGAATCAGCTTCCCCGCCGCCACCAGGGCGACCAGCGCGATCGGCGCGGGCAGCAGGAACGTCCAGCGCCAGCCGACCTCGGTCAGCAGGCCGGAGAACACGAGCCCGGCGGAGTACCCGCTGGCGCCGAACACGGCGAAGATGCTGATCGCCTTGTTGCGGGCCGGGCCCTCCTGGAACGTCGTGGTGATGATGGACAGCGCGGCCGGCGCGGTGAACGCGGCGGCCAGCCCCTTGATGAAGCGGCTCGCGATGAGCAGCGCGCCGTCGTCGACGAGCCCGCCGAGCAGCGAGGCCAGCGCGAACACGGCGACGGCCACGAGGAACACACGGCGGCGGCCGAGCAGGTCGGCGGTGCGCCCGCCGAGCAGCAGCAGCCCGCCGTAGCCCAGGACGTAGCCGCTGACGACCCATTGCAGCGCGTTGGTGGACAGGCCGAGGTCGGCCTGGATGGCGGGGAGCGCGACCCCGACCATCGACACGTCGAGCGCGTCGAGGCCGATGACGATCGAAACGGTGAGCAGGACACCCCAGAGACGTGCGTCCCACCGGGTCGAGGTGGTGGACAAGGACACGGAAGAGCTCATGCCGGCGACACTACATGCACACGCATCTAATGTCGATGCATTTAATGTGTTTGCATCTGATGTCCGCGCATGCTAATTTGGTCGCCGTGAGCGACGTCGCTGAACAGGGTCTGGTCCAGGAGTGGCACGAGTTGCTGGCCCGCTACTCGGCCGTGTTCACCACGCTCGAGTGCCGCCTGCAGGAGCGCCACGGGATCGGCGCGAACGAGTTCGAGGCCCTGGAACGGCTCGCGACCTGCGACTTCAAGTGCCGCTCGGCCGACCTCACCGGAGCCATCCACCTCAGCCAGAGCGCCACTTCGCGGCTGGTCGCCCGCCTCGAGAGGGAAGGCCTGGTCGAGCGCGCGCTGTGCGAGGTGGACCGGCGCGGCATCTTCGTCACCCTCACCGACGCCGGCCGGGAGCGGTACCTCGCGGCGAAGCGGACGCACCGCGAGGTGCTCAACGAGACGCTGCGCTGACGCGTCAGCCCACGGGCCCCTCGGCCGCCGTCACCTGAACCTGCTGCTGCCCGCCGGAAGCGTCCGACACGGTCAGCGTCAGCTTGTCGCCCGGGTGGTGGGTGTCCATCACGCTCGTCAGGGTCGTCGCCGAGTCGATCGCCTTGCCGTCGATGGCGGTGATCACGTCCCCGGCCGCGAGGCCCGCCTGCTGCGCCGGGCCGCGGGAGACGACCTCGCGGACCCGGGCGCCCTGGCCCGGCGCGTCCGACACCGAGACGCCGATGAACGCCGTCTTGCCGATGTGGATCTTGTCCGACGCGGTGCCCGCGACGATCCGGTGCGCGATGTCGATGGCCTGGTTGATCGGGATGGCGAAGCCCTGGCCACCGGCGCCGCTGCGGCGGCCGTTGAGCTGGTACCCGGTGGACGCGGCGGTGTCGACGCCGACGACCTGCGCGTTCGCGTTGACGAGCGGGCCACCGGAGTCGCCGGACTCGATGTTCGCGCGGACCTGGATGAGCCCGGTGAGCTGCTCGGACGACCCGCTGGACTCGTCGGAGGCGGTGATCGACTGGTCCAGCGCGGTCACCGTGCCGGGCGCCGGCACGGGGTCGCCGCCGCGGCCGCCGGCGTTGCCGAGGCCGAGGATCTGGTCGCCGACCTTGACCGTCGAGGAGTCGCCGATGCTCGCGGTGGGCAGGCCGGACGCGTCCTCGAGCTGGATGACCGCGATGTCCTCGCTGCGGTCGTACCCCACGACGTGGGCCTGGTACGTGTCCCCGGTGCCGATGCTGGTGACCTTGATGCTGGTCGCGCCGGCGACGACGTGGTTGTTCGTGAGCACCTCGCCGTCCGCGGTGAGCACGATGCCGGTGCCGGCGGCGGCCGCGCCCTGCAGGCCGAGCTCGGTGTTGACGTTGACGATGGCCGGGTTGACCTTCGCGGCCACGGCGTCGGCGTCGAGCGTGGTGTTGGACGCGCTGGGCTGCCCGGAGAACCCGAAGTTCTGGTTGCCGCTCGCGGAGGGGCTGTTCGAGGCGGAGATGAGGTGGCCGATGCCGAGCCCGGCGACCACGGCGAGGGCGACCGCGACGACGGTCAGGGCCCGCAGCGGACGCCGGCGCGGCGGTGCCGGAACGGGCGGCGGGTAGCCGTACCCGTCGGGGCCGTGGAAGCCCTGGGGCTGGGTGTACTGGGGCGGGTACGGGCGGCCCCACTGGTCGCGGGCCTGGCCGTACTGGTGGTTGTACGGCTGCTGCCCGTAGTACTGCTGCTGGTCGTAGGGCTGCTGGTCGTAGTAGCCCTGACCCTGCGGGTACTCGCCCTGGCCGTAGCCGTACGGGTACTCGCCGCCGCCCCGCGGTCCTCGGTCGTACTCGCTCATGCACAGCTCCAGCCCTCGACAAGCCTCCGGCCGTTCCAGGAAACCCCGCGTTCCTGAGAATTACCTGGCGCGGTTCCATGGAGATGCTGTGGATGTACCCGAGACGACCGGCCGGCATGCCGCCGTGATCGACGTTACGCCGGGACCACCACCTCCCTGGCCGCGGCCGTCAAGCGGTCCGCGTGCTCGCACACCGCGGCCACTTCGGGCCCGGCGACGGCGCCGGAGTGGATCTCGATGCTCACCCCGGCCGTCGTCGCGGCGGCCCTGGCCGTCTCCGCCACCGCCGTCAGGTCCGTGGCCACCAGCGGGTCCGGTGGCACCCGGTCCGCCAGGTCCAGCACCGCCGCCGCGGCCCTGATCACCTCCGCCGCCGGTTCGCACGCGCGGCGGCGGGCTTCGGCCACCGCGGAGTCCCGCGCTTCACCGGGCGGCAGCCGGCGCGCCCGGCCGAGGATGGCCGCCGCGTGTGCCTCCTTCTCCGCCAGCCGCAACGCGTGCATGCTCAGCGCCCCGGCTTCGCGCCCGTCGGGCGACGCCTTGCCGACCAGCGCCGCGGCCTGGGCGACGTGCAGTGCCGCCGTCGCGCCGCCGCCCGGAGAGGCGTCGGACGCGAGGGTCTTGAGGAAGTCGCTCAGGATCTGGTCACGCATGCTGTGCCTTTCGTTGCCGATCCGACGGCAGCCACGGCGGAAACCGGCGCCTCGAGCTGATCGGTCACGGAACGTCTCCGCCTGCTTTCGGCCGGATGGGCAACTCAGCGCCGGATTCGTTCCATGCCGGGGTCGACCAGCGGCTCGGCGGCCACGGTGGCCGCGACCCGGCGGCCGAAGTACTCGATTTCGACGCTGCTGCCGACGTCCGCCGACGCCGGGAGCCAGGCGTAGGCGATCGGCCGGCCGATCGTGTAGCCGTACGCCGCGCTCGTGACGTAGCCCGCGGCGGCCCCGTCGACGAACACCGGTTCCTTGCCCAGCACGACCGTGCGGCCGTCGTCGATCGTGAGGCACCGCAGCCGCCGGGACGCGGTGTCCTCACTGCGTCCCTCGATCGCCGCCCGCCCGAGGAAGTCGCCCTTGGCCGGACGCACCGCGAACCCCACGCCGGCTTCGTACGGGTCGTGCTCGGTCGTCATGTCGGTGCCCCACAGCCGGTAGCCCTTCTCCAGCCGCAGGCTGGTGAACGCCGCGCGCCCGGCCGCGATGACGCCGAGGGGCTGCCCGGCCGTCCACAGCGCGTCCCACAGCCGCAGGCCGTTGTCCGCGCTCGTGTAGATCTCCCAGCCGAGTTCGCCCACGTAGGACAGCCGCATCGCGACCACCGGCACCCCGGCGATCCGCGCCTTGCGGGCCCGGAAGTACTTCAAGCCCGGGTGCGAGAAGTCGTCCCGGCTCAGCGGCTGCACGAGGTCCCGCGCGAGCGGGCCCCAGGCGCCGATGCAGCACGTCCCGCCGGTGATGTCCCGGACCCGCACGCCGGCCGGCGCGTGCTTCACGAAGTGGTCGACGTCGATGTTCCCGTTGATGCCGACCTGGAACTCTTCCTGGCCGAGCCGGGCGACCGTGACGTCACTCCGGACACCACCGGCGGAATCGAGCATCAGCGTGTAGGTCACCGAGCCGACGGACTTGGCCAGCTGGTTCGTGGTCAGCGACTGCAGGAACTCCAGCGCGCCCGGGCCGCTGATCTCCACGCGCTTCAACGGCGTCATGTCGTAGAGAGCGACCCCGTTGCGCGTGTGCCACGCTTCGGCCGCCGCGATCGGCGAGTGGAACTGCGCCGACCACGCGTCCCGCGCCGGCGGCAGCGCGTCGTGCGGCAGCTTCTTCAGCAGCGGCGCGTTGGCCTCGAACCAGTGCGGCCGCTCCCAGCCGCCCGCCTCCAGGAACACCGCGCCCAGCTCGCGCTGCCGGACGTGGAACGGCGTCACGCGCAGGTCCCGCGGGGAAAGCTTGGGCTGCAACGGGTGCAGGATGTCGTAGACCTCGACGAAGTTCTGCTGCGCCGTCTCGTGCACGTAGGACGGCGCGAGCTGGACCTCTTCGAAGCGGTGGACGTCGATGTCGTGCACGTCGACTTGCGCATGCCCGTCGACGAGCAGCTCCGCGACGGCCTTGGCGATGCCCGCGGAGTGCGTCACCCAGATCGCCTCCGCCAGCCAGAACCCGCGGACGTCGGCCGACTCGCCTACCAGCGACTGGCCGTCGGGGGTGAACGAGAAGATGCCGTTGAAGCCCTCCTCGACCTTGGTCTGCCGCAGCGCGGGCAGCAGCAGCTTGCTCTCTTCCCACGACGGCGCGAAGTCGTCCTCGGTGAAGGGCAGCATCGACGGCATGGCGGTCTCGGTCACCGACGGGTCCAAAGTGGACTCGTCGACCGGCATCGGCCGGTGCGCGTAGGAGCCGATGCCGATCCGGTCGACGTGCTCGCGGAAGTAGAGGTCCTGGTCCTGGTGCCGCAGGATCGGCAGGCTCGCTTCGACCGCTTCGGTGTTGCGCCCGACCAGCTCGTCGACCCGCCCGGTTTTGACGTACTGGTGCGCGAGCGGCAGCAGCGGGACGTCCATGCCCACCATCGCCCCGATCTCGCGGCCCCAGAACCCGGCACAGGACACGACGATGTCGGCCGGGAAGTCGCCCTGGTCGGTCCGGACGCCGGTGACGCGCCCGCCTTCCTGCAGGACGTCGGTGACCTTGGTGGCCCCGACGAAGCGAGCGCCTCGCGCGGTGGCCCGGTCGGCGAGCACCGCCACGGCCTTCGCGGCCCGCGCCAGTCCGTCGGTCGGCGTGTGCAGCGCCCCGAAGACCTGCGAACCGTCGAGCAGCGGCCAGCGGCGGACGCATTCGTCGGCGTCGATGAGCGAGCCGGGCACACCCCACGACGTCGCCCAGCCGTGCTTGCGCTTCAGGTCTTCCCAGCGCGCCGGGGTCGTCGCGACCTCCATGCCGCCGACCTGCAGGAAACAGTCCAGCTCCAGGAACTTCGAGACCGTGTACTTCGCGAACTCCGTCATGCTCTTGGACGCGTTCGTCTGGAACACCAGACCGGGCGCGTGCGACGTCGACCCGCCGGTGCGCGGCAGCGGGCCCTGGTCGAGCACGGTGACGTCGGCCCAGCCGCGGGCGGTCAGCTCGTCGGCCAGGTTCGCGCCGACGATGCCGGCGCCGATGATCACGACTTTCGGTGCGGTCATGGCGGAACTCCTATCGGAAGACGACAGTGCTGTTGCCGTTGAGCAGGACGCGGCGTTCGCAGTGCCAGCGGACCGCGCGGGACAGGGCGAGGGCTTCGGCGTCGCGGCCGACGGTCACCAGCTCACGCGGCGAGTAGGTGTGGTCGACGCGCTGGACCTCCTGCTCGATGATCGGGCCCTCGTCGAGGTCGGGCGTGACGTAGTGCGCGGTCGCGCCCACGTACTTGACGCCGCGGTCGTAGGCCTGGTGGTAGGGCTTGGCGCCCTTGAACCCGGGCAGGAACGAGTGGTGGATGTTGATCGCGCGGCCTTCGAGCTTCTGGCACAGCTCGTTGGACAGCACCTGCATGTACCGCGCGAGCACGACGAGATCGGCCTGGTACTCCCCGACCAGGTCGAGCAGCCGCTGCTCGGCCTCCGGCTTGGTCTCCGGCGTGACCGGGACGTACTCGAACGGCACGCCGGCCGCCTCCGCCATCGGCCGCAGGTCCTCGTGGTTCGACACGACCACGGCGATGTCCGCGCCGAGGCCGCCCGCGCGCCAGCGGAAGAGCAGGTCGTTGAGGCAGTGCCCGAACTTCGAGACCATCACCAGCAGGCGGTCCGGGGTGCCGTCGGCGAACCCGAACTCCATCCCGAAGTCGCCCGCCACCGGCGCGAAGTCGCGGCGCAGATCGTCCGCTGTGGTCGGTTCGGGGGCGGTGAACGACGTGCGGAGGAACAGCGAGCCGCGGACGTCGTCGTCGAACTGCTGGTGCTCGACGATGTCGCAGCCCTGCCCGACGAGGAACGTCGTGACGGCGTGCACGATGCCCGAGCGTTCGGGGCACTTCAGGGTCAGGGTGAAGGTCATCGGGCGTACTCCGGACTCGCGTCGGCCAGCCAGGCCGTGAAGTAGTTCGAGAACGACTGGCGGACGAGGATCGTGAAGCCCTCTTCCCGGACCATGAGCACGATCCCGGTGCGCGCGAACAGCGTCTGCACGCACGTGCCGGGCGGCGACACCGACGGGTCGAGGTCGATCGAGCACCCGTGGGCCAGGACGTCCCGCGCGTGCTCCCCGGTGAGCCGCACGGCGTTGCGCTGCGCCGAGACATCGACCACCGCCAACGCGCCCTCGTCACGCAGCCTGGTTTCCAGCTCGACCTGGCGGCCGGGTTCGGCGAGCACGAGGTACTCGTCCGGACCCATCCACAGGATGTCCACACCGTGGCCGCTGGTGAACGTGCACGGCCCCGGCAGGTCGACGCCGAGCAGGGCGTGCCCGTCGCGGAGGCGCACGGTGAGCTGGCTGCGGAACGGTTCTTCGACCGCGTCAACCGTCACGGCGGGCTCCTTCCTTGTCGAAGAGCACGGACTCGGTCACGGTCACCGGCACCACCTGGTCGCCGACGGGGACGTACAGCGTTTCCCCGATGCGCTCGCGTCCGGAGCGCACCAGGGCCAGCGCGAACGTCCGGCCGAGCGCGGCGCTGTCGTAGCTGGAGGTGACGTGGCCGAGCATCCGCACCGGCGGTTCGGGCACGACGTCGGACTCGATGATCTGCCCGCCTTCGGGCAGCAGCACCGAGGGGTCGACCGGCAGCAGTCCGACCAGGTGCTTGCGGTCGGGCCGGGTGTTCTCGGCGCGGGCGAAGGAGCGTTTGCCGAGGAAGTCGGCCTTCTTCTTCGACACCACCCAGGACATCCCGAGGTCCTGCGGGGTCACCGTGCCGTCGGTGTCCTGGCCGATGATCGGGTAGCCCTTCTCGGCGCGCAGGACGTGCATGGTTTCGGTGCCGTACGGCGTGGCACCGGCGTCCACTATGGACTCCCACAGCGCGATCCCGTGCCACGAGGGGACGTTGATCTCGTAGGCCAGTTCGCCGGAGAAGCTGATCCGGCAGACCCGCGCCTGGAGGCCAGCGACCTCGGCGTCCTGCCAGGTCATGAACCCGAAGGCTTCGTTGGACACGTCGAGGTCCGGCGCCAAGTGGCTGAGCACTTCGCGCGAACGCGGCCCGACCAGCGGGATCGTGGCCCAGTGCTCGGTGACCGACGTCGCGAAGACGCTCAGGTGCGGCCACTCCGTCTGCAGCCACTCCTCCATCCACTCGAGGACCATCGCCGCGTTGCCGGTCGTGGTGGTGACCAGGAACCGGTCTTCGGCGACGCGGATGACCGTGCCGTCGTCGATCACCATGCCGTCGACGCCGCACATGACGCCATAGCGGATCCGGCCGACTTTCAGGGTGCTCATCATGTTCGTGTAGAGCATGTCGAGGAACCAGCCGGCGTCCGGGCCCTGGACGTCGATCTTGCCGAGCGTGGATCCGTCCATCACGGCGACGTCGTTCCGGGCCGCGCGGCACTCCCGCCGGACGGCGTCGTGCATCGACTCGCCGGGTCGCGGGTAGTACCACGGCCGCTTCCACTGGCCGACGTTCTCGAACTCGGCGCCGTGCTCGATGTGCCACGGGTGGATCGTGGTGACGCGCACGGGATCGTGCAGGTCGCCGCGGTTCCGTCCGGCCAGCGCGGCGAACGAAACCGGCGTGTACGGCGGCCGGAACGTCGTCGGGCGCTGCGTCGACAGGTCGACACCGAGCGCCTCCGCAGTGATGCCCGCGGCGAGCAGGCCGGACGTCTTGCCCTGGTCGTGGGCGGTACCGATGGTCGTGTAGCGCTTGATGTGCTCCAGCGAGCGCAGTCCGGCGCCGGTGGCGCGCAGGACGTCGGACACGGTCGCGTCGCGCTGCTGGTCGACGAACCGGGTGTCCACTTCGGACCCCGGTGTGGGCACCTGCCAAAGGATCTTCGCTTCCGGCAGGCCTCCGCCCGCGGCGGCCCCGACGACGCTCACCGTCGGCAGGTCGCCATCCGGGACGTACGCGCCCAGTTCCGGCGCGTACCGGAGCTTGCCGCGGGCCTGGCTGAACAGGTGCACCGCCGGGTTCCAGCCGCCGGACACGAGCAGCAGGTCGCACGGCACCCGCTCCCCCTGCGTCTCGCCCAGTTTTGCCACGTGGGCGGCGGTGACGTGCGTGTCGCCGTCGGTGCCGATGACGCCGTGGCCCTCCCGGGCGTCGACGATCCGCACGATCTCGGCCCCGGCCTCGGCCAGTTCGGAGGCGGCGTCGTACGCGCTGTCGTTGGTGGTGAACACGACGACCCGCTGCCCGGCCAGGACTCCGTAGCGGTTCAGGTAGGTGCGGGCGGCGCCGGCGAGCATGATGCCGGGACGGTCGTTGTCCGGGAACACGATCGGCCGCTCGTGCGCGCCGGTCGCGAGGACGATCCGCTTCGCCCGGATCCGCCAGACCCGTTGCCGCGAGATCTTTTCGGGGGCCGCGGGCTCGCCCCGGCGTTCCAGGGCCAGCACGAATCCGTCGTCGTAGATCCCGAACGCCGTCGTGCGCGAGAGGAACCGGACTCCCTCGGGAGCTTCGCCGTCGGGCTGGTCGTCGACCAGCAGCACCCGGCCTTCGGCTTCGGCCGCCGCGGCGAGGCCGGCGGGTCCGGCGCCGACGACCAGGACGTCGCAGTGGACGTGCTTGGCGTCGTACCGGGCCGGGTCCGGCCCGGTGGCCAGGCGACCTCGCCCGGGGAGGCCGCGCGCTTCGAGACCGTCGTACAGCTCGACGGTGGTCGCGCTCAGCATCGGCTCCGGGAACGGCGCCTCGATCTGCACCAGCGCGTTCGAGTCTTCGACGCCGGCCGCGACGATGCCGCGCGGCCGTCCGTACTTGATGCTGGTCGTGACCTGGTGGATGCCGTTGGCGAGCAACGCCGACGCGAGGGTGTCGCCGCGGAAGCCGGTCAGCTCGCGGCCGTCGAAGGTGAACTTGAGCGGGGCGCCGCGGTCGACGCGGCCGCGGTCGGGCAGTCGGGTCACGGGATCACCGGCTTCGGCTCGTCGAGGCGGTAGACCGCCAGGAGGTCGTGGGTGCGGGTGTCGCGGACGGCGTTGAACCACCGGCGGCACCCCGCGGAGTGGCTCCAGCGCTCGGCGAACGGCCCGCTCGGGTTGGCGCGGAAGAAGACGAACTTCGCCCACTCCTCGTCCGACAACGCCGACGGATCCGACGGGTAGGCGACGTGGGCTTGGCCGCCGTAGTGGAACTCGGCCTCTTCGCGCGGCCCGCACCACGGGCAGGGAATGAGTTGCACGGATTCTCCTAGTGGGCCACGGCGGCGGCGCCGTGCTCGTCGACGAGGGCACCGGTGGTGAACCGGTCCAAGCTGAACGGCTCGGCGTACTCGTGCGGCTTGCCCCGCGCGATGGTGGCCGCGAAGACGTCACCGACTCCGGGCGTGGCCTTGAAGCCGCCGGTGCCCCAGCCGCAGTTGAGGAACAGGTTCTCGACCGGGGTCAGGCCGATGATCGGCGACGCGTCCGGGCTGACGTCGACGATGCCCGCCCACGTCCGCAGCAGGTGCGCCCGTGCGAACACCGGGAACAGCTCCAGCGCGGCGGCCATCTGCTGCTCGATGATGTGGAACGAGCCGCGCTGGCCGTAGCCGTTGTAGCTGTCGATGCCCGCGCCCATGACCAGCTCGCCCTTGTGCGCCTGGGAAACGTAGACGTGCACGGCGTTCGACATGACGACCGTCGGGTGGATCGGCTCCAGCAGCTCGGACACCAGCGCCTGCAACGGATGCGACATCAGCGGCAGGTCGAGCCCCACCATGCGGGCCAGCACCGAAGAGTGCCCGGCAGCGCACAGCGCGACCTTGCCCGCGGCGATCCGGCCCCTCGACGTCTCGACGCCGGTGACCCGCCCGTCCGTGGTGGAGATGCCGGTGACCTCGCAGTTCTGGATGAGGTCGACGCCCCGCTCGTGCGCGGCGCGGGCGAAGCCCCAGGCCACGTAGTCGTGCTTCGCGATGCCGGCGCGCGGCTGGAAGGTCGCGCCGAGCACCGGGTAGCGGACGTCCGGCGAGGTGTTGACGATCGGGCAGATCTCCTTGACGCCGTCGGCGTCCACCCATTCGGCGTCGATGCCGTTGAGCTTGTTGGCCTCGACGCGGCGGACGCTGTCGCGGACGTCCTGCAGGCTGTGCGCCAGGTTCAGCACCCCGCGCTGGCTGAACAGGATCGGGTAGCCGAGGTCCTCTTCGAGGCCTTCCCACAGCTTGAGGGAGTGCTCGTAGATACCGGAGCTCTCGTCCCAGAGGTAGTTGGAGCGGATGATCGTGGTGTTGCGGGCCATGTTGCCGCCCGCGAGCCAGCCCTTCTCCAGCACGGCGACGTTGGTGATGCCGTGCACCTTGGCCAGGTAGTAGGCGGTGGCGAGGCCGTGCCCGCCGCCGCCCACGACGATCACGTCGTAGGCCTTCTTCGGCTCCGGGTCGGCCCAGAGGAAGTCGGGGTGGTCCGGCAGGTCGGTCATCGGACCTCCTCCTTCGGGTAAAGCGGGAAAGCCTCGGCGAGGGCGGTGACGCGGGTGCGCAGCTTCACGGCGTCGAAGCCGGGCCTCAACGCTTCGGCGATGACGTCGGCGGCTTCGCGGAACTCGGCGTCGCCGAACCCGCGGGTGGCCAGGGCCGGCGTGCCGATCCGCAGGCCGGAGGTGACCATCGGCGGGCGGGGGTCGAACGGGACGGCGTTGCGGTTCACCGTGATGCCGACGTCGTGCAGCCGGTCCTCGGCCTGCTTGCCGTCCAGCTCGGAGTCGCGCAGGTCGACGAGCACCAGGTGGACGTCGGTGCCGCCGGTCAACACGGAGATGTCGTCCTCGCGCACCAGCCGCTCAGCCAGGAGCTTCGCGCCGCGCAGGGTCCGCTGCTGGCGTTCGGCGAACTCCGGTTCGGACGCCATCTTGAACGCGACGGCCTTGGCGGCGATGACGTGTTCCAGCGGGCCGCCCTGCTGGCCGGGGAACACCGCGGAGTTGACCTTCTTGGCCAGGGCAGGGTCGTTCGTCAGGATCACGCCGCCGCGCGGGCCGCCGAGGGTCTTGTGCGTGGTGGTCGTCGTGACGTGCGCGTGCGGCACCGGCGACGGGTGCAGGCCGGTGGCGACCAGGCCGGCGAAGTGGGCCATGTCGACCAGCAGGTACGCGCCGACCTCGTCGGCGATCGCGCGGAAGCGGGCGAAGTCGAGCTGACGCGGGTAGGCCGACCAGCCGGCGATGATCAGCTTCGGCCGGTGTTCCTTCGCCAGGCGTTCGACCTCGGCCATGTCGACCCGGAAGTCCTTTTCGGACACTTCATACGCGGCGACGTCGTAGAGCAGGCCGGAGAAGTTGATCCGCATGCCGTGCGTCAGGTGGCCGCCGTGGGCGAGCGACAGGCCGAGGATCTTGTCATCGGGCTTGACGAGCGCGGCCATCGCGGCGGCGTTGGCCTGGGCACCCGAGTGCGGCTGGACGTTGGCGAACCCCGCGCCGAACAGCGCCTTGACGCGGTCGATGGCGAGCCGCTCGAGGACGTCGACGTGCTCGCAGCCGCCGTAGTAGCGACGGCCGGGGTAGCCCTCGGCGTACTTGTTCGTGAGCACCGAGCCCTGCGCCTGCAACACGCTCAGCGGGGCGAAGTTCTCGGAAGCGATCATCTCCAGCATCGACTGCTGCCGGTGCAGCTCGGCGTCGATCGCCGCGGCGACCGCCGGGTCGTAGTCGGCCAGGGAGCGGTTGAGCACTGGGTCGATCGTCGAGGTCATCACGAACCTTCCGTGGTCGACTTCTGATATATCAATCGTCGATGTAGGCTAAGCGGCGTGCATCCCCAGGTCAATCCCCCCTCACTCGCGGAGCAGGCGTACCTGTTCATCCGCGACCAGCTCGTCATGCTCGACATCCGGCCCGGCTCCCCCATCAACGAGGAGTGGCTCGGCAGCACGCTCGGCATGGGCCGCACGCCGATCCGCGAAGCGCTGAAGCGCCTCGAGTCCGAACGACTGGTCGTCGCCTACCCGCGGCGGGGGACGTTCGCCACCGACGTCCACATCTCCGACCTCGCGCACATCTCCGAGGTGCGGCGGACGCTGGAGCCGATGGCCACGGCCACCGCGGCCGAGCGCGCGACCACGGCCGACCGGGCGACGCTGACCGAACTGCGCGCCCAGCTCGACGCCGGGGTCCCCACCGGGGACAACGCCGAGCTGCTGCGCACCGACCTCGCCCTGCACCGGGCGATCTACCGGTGCGTGCACAACCCGTTCCTCGAAGACACGCTGATCCGGTACGACAACCTCGCGACCCGGATCTGGTGCGTGTTCGTGCCCCGGCTGTCCGGGATGGCCGGCCACGTCGACGAACACGTCCCGCTCCTCACCGCGATCATCGAGGGCGACGCCGAGAAGGCGGCCGCGTTGACGCTCGAGCACGTCACCGGGTTCGAGGCCGCCATCCGGGCGTTGATCTAGACCGCCGTCGTGAGTGGTAATTCGGGTTCTAACCCGAATTACCACTCACGACAAGCGGGCGCGGACCCAGTCGTGGAACGCGCCGATGTGGTGCTCGCTGGGCACGAGGACACCGCCGTTGGCGTACGAGCGCGAGTCCATGGCGAGCTGGCAGCGTTCGCAGGCTTCGAAGTCCTGCAGGTTGACGCGGTGGAACAGCTCGACCGAACGGCTCAGGTCCCGGCCCGACTCGACGACCTCGGGCAGGTACAGCCAGTCGCAGCGCACCAGCGTCCGGTCGGGGGCCAGCGGGAACATGCGGTGGAAGATCACGTGGTCCGGGACGAGGTTGACGAACACACCCGGCTTGATGGTGATGGCGTAGTACTTGCGGTCCTGGGCCTCGGTGACGCCGGGGAGCCGGTCGACGCCTGCGCTGCCGTCGATGGTGAAGCCCTGGATCTCGCCGCCGAACTCGGCGCCGTGACCGACGTAGTACTGCGCGGCGTACCCGTCGGCGAACTCCGGGAGGACCTCGGTGAGCTCCGGGTGGATCGTCGCGCAGTGGTAGCACTCCATGAAGTTCTCGATGATCTGCTTCCAGTTCGCCTTCACGTCGTACTCGATGCGCTTGCCCAGAGCCAGGCCCTCGATGCCGTAGGCGTCGATCACTTCGGCGTTGCCGAGGCGTTCGGTGACCGCGCCGACGACCGTGTCTTCGAACGACGGCGGCTCGTCGGCCAGGCAGACCCAGGCGTAGCCGAGCCACTCGCGCAGGTGCAGCCTGGTGAGGCCGAACTCGGTCCGGTCGACGTCCGGCATCCCGGTGAGGTTGGGCGCGGCGACGAGCTTGCCGTCGAGGCCGTACGTCCAGGCGTGGTACGGGCACTGGAAGGCGCGCTTGACGGTGCCGGAGTCGTCGGTGCAGAGCCGGGCGCCGCGGTGGCGGCAGACGTTGAGGAACGCGTTCAGCTTCCCGTCCCGGCCCCGCGAGACGAGGACGCTCTCCTTGCCGATCTGCACGGTCTCGAACGAGCCGGGCCCGGCGAGGTCGGCGCTGCGCACGGCGCAGAACCAGTCGGCCTCGAAGATCTTCGCCTGCTCCAGCGCGAAGACCGCCGGATCGGTGTAGGACGAGCCCGGCAGCGTGGCCAGCAGGCTCGGCGGGAGATCGGTAGTGGTCACCGGCGTGGTCCTCTCCGCGGATCAGTACGGGAGTTGCGCAGAACGCGTCTTGTTGCTCACTCCGGAACAGAGTGACTGCCGCCCCGAAGCGCTGTCAACCCAAGTTTTTCAACGCCCGCCAAGATTTCCGGCACGTTTCGGGCATCACACGTGATTGAGCGGGCATCAGCGCGATGCCTCTCCAATCACGTGTGATGCCCCTTCAATCACGCGTGATGCCTCTCCGATCACGCGAGTTACGGGTTGGCCGGGCCGTGGATGGCGCGGCGGAAGAGGGTTTCGATCTCTTCCCGGGTCGGGCGGGGGTCGGCCAGGGCCGCCTGCATCAGCAGGCCGCAGAACAGGCCGGCCAGCAGGCGGCCGGTGAGCGGGTCCGTGCGGAGGCCGTACAGCTCGGTCAGTGCTTCGTCCCAGGCCGCGCTCGCCTTGCGGAGCCGGGGGCGGTGCAGCGCGGCGACGTACAGGTCGTACTCGACGACCGTGTCCCGGTACTGCTCGTTGATGTACCCCATGACCAGGTCGGCGAGCGCCCGGGCGAAGTCGGCGTCGGCCGGGAGGGCCGCCTCCCACTCCTTCAGCGCGTGGACGTTCTTCTCGGCCGCCTCGACCAGCGCGACCTCCAGGAGGTCGTCCAGGGTCGCGAAGTGGTAGGTCGTCGAGCCCAGCGGCACCCCCGCCGCCGCCGCGACCGAACGGTGCGTGACCCCGTCGATGCCCCGCTGGGCGACCACCTCGATCGCCGCCTTGGCGATCCGGGCCCGCCGCTCGGGATCGTTCGGGCCACGACGCCGGGTCGCGCCGGGTTCGGTCTTCGCCATCGAAGCCCCCTTGTGGACATCTGTACACGCTTCGCGTACAAATGTACGCACTCCACGCACCGAGCAGCCACTACCGATCCGGAAGGGGCGCCCGTGAAGGACCTCCACATCGACGGGATCTGGGCGGACGCGTCCGCCGGGACACACTCCGACGTGCTGAACCCCTCGACCGGCGAAGTCATCGCGACCGTCGCCGAAGCGGGCCGCGAGGAGGTCGACGCCGCGGTCAGAGCCGCCGAAAGGGCCTTCGACCAGGGTCCGTGGCGCAGGACCACAGCCGCCGAGCGCGGCACGCTGCTGCGCAGGACGGCCGACCTGCTCGTCCGCGACCGCGAAGAACTGGCCCGCACCGAGAGCCTCGACACCGGCAAGACGCTCGACGAAGGCCGCATCGACATCGACGACGTCACGAACGTCTTCCGCTACTACGCCGACCTCGCCGGAAAGGACGCCGGACGCGTGGTCGACGCGGGGAGCGCGACCGTCGTCAGCCGGATCGTGCACGAGCCGGTCGGTGTCTGCGCCCTGATCGCGCCGTGGAACTACCCGCTGCTCCAGATGTCCTGGAAGGTCGCGCCGGCCCTGGCCGCGGGCAACACCGTCGTGCTCAAGCCCAGCGAGGTCACGCCACTGACCACGATCAAGCTGGTCGCCCTCCTCGAAGAGGCCGGCGCGCCGCACGGCGTCGTCAACCTGCTGCTCGGGCCGGGCCACGTCGGCGCGGCGATGGTCGAGCACCCGGCCGTCGACCTCGTCTCCTTCACCGGCGGCTACGCGACCGGCGAGAAGATCATGACGGCCGCCGCGAAGGGCGTCCGCCGGGTCGCCCTCGAACTCGGCGGCAAGAACCCGAACGTGGTCTTCGCCGACACCGACTACGACACCGCCCTCGACTACGCGCTGATGGCCGCGTTCGTCCATTCGGGACAGGTCTGCTCAGCGGGCGCGCGCTTGATCGTCCAGGATGAGATCCATGACCGGTTCGTCGCGGACCTCGCGGCGCGCGCCGACCGGATCCGGGTCGGCGACGGCCTCGATCCCGCCACCGAGACGGGCCCGCTCGTCTCGGCGCAGCACCGCGCCAAGGTCGAGCGCTACATCGAAGACGCGATCGAAGCGGGCGCGACGCTCCGGGCGGGCGGCGGACGCCCGGAGGGACCGCAGTACGAAAGCGGTTTCTTCCTCCGGCCGACCGTGTTCAGCGACTGCACCAGGGACATGGCGATCGTCCGGGAAGAGGTCTTCGGCCCGGTCGTCACCGTGGAACGCTTCACCGAAGAGGCCGACGCGATCGCGCTGGCCAACGACACCGAGTACGGGCTCGCCGGGGCCGTGTGGACGTCGGACGCGTCCCGCGCCCAGCGGGTCGCCGGGGCCCTGCGCCACGGCACCGTGTGGATCAACGACTACCACCCCTACCTGCCGCAGGCGGAGTGGGGCGGGTTCGGCCGGTCCGGCATCGGCCGCGAGCTCGGGCCGTCCGGGCTGGCGGAGTACCAGGAGAGCAAGCACGTCTACCAGAACATCGATCCCGTTCCGCAGCACTGGTTCAAGGGCTGAATTCCCCTCCCCCACCACGTGAGGACGTTGCCATGACCACGCAAGAAAAGCCGGCGGGCGGGGGGCCTGCCCCGGACGACAGCTCCGACCTCGAGAAGTTCGGCTACCGTCAGGAGCTCGAACGCTCCCTGGGCTCCTTCTCGAGCTTCGCCGCCGGGTTCTCCTACATCTCGATCATGACCGGCGTGTTCCAGCTGTTCTTCTTCGGCTTCGCCTCGGGCGGGCCGGCGTTCATCTGGACCTGGCCGCTGGTCTTCCTCGGCCAGCTCGCCGTCGCACTGTGCTTCGCCGAGCTCGCCGGCCAGTTCCCGCTCGCCGGTTCGGTCTACCAGTGGGCGAAACAGATCGCGAAGCCGGCGACGTCGTGGCTCGCGGGCTGGATCATGATCATCGGCGCCATCGTCACCGCCGGCGCGGTCGCGGTGGCCTACCAGATCATCCTGCCGCAGGTCTCGACCGCGTTCCAGATCGTCGGCAGCGACTCCGACGCGGGCCTGACGTCGACCCCCGGCGGCGCGCAGAACGCCATCATCCTGGCCCTGGTGCTGGTCGTGTTCGCCACGATCGTGAACGTCATCGGCGTCAAGCTGATGGCGAAGATCAACAACTTCGGCGTCGCGGTCGAGCTGTCCGCGGTCATCCTGCTGATCGTCGCGCTGGCCATCCACATCAAACGCGGCCCGCAGGTGGTCTTCGAGACGCACGCCACGGGTGACGGTCACTCACTCGGGTACCTCGGGGCGTTCCTGGTGGCGTCGCTGATGAGCGCGTACGTCTTCTACGGCTTCGACACCGCCGGCTCGCTCGCCGAGGAGACCACCCAGCCGCGCAAGCACGCACCGCGCGCGATCCTGCGGGCGATCACGGCGTCGTTCATCGTCGGCGGCCTGGTGATGCTGGTCGGCATGATGGCCGTCGGCGACATCAACGCCGACGAGCTGAGCACGTCCGGCATGCCGTACCTGCTGAAGAGCACGCTCGGCGAGGGGCTCGGCGACGCCTTCCTGATCTGCTCGGCGATCGCGATCACCGTGTGCTGCCTCGCCGTGCAGACCGCGGCGATCCGGATGGCGTGGGCGATGGCCCGCGACGGCCGGCTGCCGTTCAGCAAGGCGATGGCGAAGGTGTCGCCGCGGTCGAAGACGCCGATCCTGCCCGCGCTGCTCACCGGCGGCCTCACGGTCGTGGTGCTGCTGATCAACCTGGGCAACCAGCGGGCGTTCTTCATCCTGACCTCGACCGCGATCATCCTGTTCTACATCCCCTACCTGATGGTCACCGGCCCGATGCTGCTGCGCCGCCTGCGCGGGCAGTGGCCGCGTCCGGGACACGGCCCGTACTTCAAGCTCGGCCGCTGGGGCACGGTCGTGAACCTGGTCGCGGTGCTCTACGGCGCCGCGATGACGGTCAACCTGATCTGGCCGCGCGCCGAGGTCTACGGCAACGACCACTGGTACTTCCAGTGGGGCGCGGTGATCGTCACCGGGCTGATCGTGATCATCGGCGCGATAATGCTCTACGTCCGGCGCCAGACCTGGGGTTCGTCCCACACCAGCCCCGAGCACATGCCGGACAGCGCCCCGGACACCCTGCCCGGCTGAGGAGGACCCATGAGTTCCGATACCTACGACTTCGTCATCGTCGGCGGTGGCTCGGCGGGCTGCGCCCTGGCGAACCGGCTGTCCGCGGACCCGTCGAACAAGGTCCTGGTGCTGGAAGCGGGGCGGTCCGACTACAAGTGGGACGTCTTCATCCACATGCCGGCCGCGCTGACCTTCCCGATCGGGTCGAAGTTCTACGACTGGGGCTACCGCAGCGAGCCCGAGCCGCACATGAACCGCCGCCGCATCTACCACGCGCGCGGGAAGGTGCTCGGCGGGTCGTCGAGCATCAACGGCATGATCTTCCAGCGCGGCAACCCGATGGACTACGAGCGCTGGGCCGGCGACCCCGGGATGTCCACTTGGGACTACGCGCACTGCCTGCCGTACTTCCAGCGCATGGAGAACTGCCTCGCGGACGCGCCGGACGGGCCGTGGCGCGGCCACGACGGTCCGCTCGAACTGGAACGCGGCCCGGCTTCGAACCCGTTGTTCCAGGCCTTCTTCGACGCCGCCGAGCAGGCGGGCTACCCGCGCACCGACGACGTCAACGGCTACCGGCAGGAGGGCTTCGCGGCCTTCGACCGCAACGTCCGGAAAGGACGGCGGCTGTCGGCCGCGGGTGCGTACCTGCACCCGGTCGAGAAGCGGCCCAACCTCACGGTGAAGACGCACGCGTTCGTGTCGCAGATCCTCTTCGACGGCACCCGCGCGATCGGCGTCGAGTACGCCGAAGGCCGCGGCGTGCCGGGTGAGGTGTACGGCAAGGAGATCATCCTCTGCGGCGGCGCGATCAACAGCCCGCAGCTGCTGCAGCTGTCCGGCGTCGGCAACGCGGCCGAACTGGAGAAGCTCGGCATCGACGTCGTGAAGGACCTGCCGGGTGTCGGCGAGAACCTGCAGGACCACCTGGAGGTGTACATCCAGTACGCCTGCAAGGAACCGGTCTCGATGCAGCCGTCGCTGGCCAAGTGGAAGCGGCCCTACATCGGCGCGCAGTGGCTGTTCCTGCGCTCCGGCCCGGCCGCGACGAACCACTTCGAGGGCGGCGGGTTCGTCCGGTCGAACGACGAGGTGAAGTACCCGAACCTGATGTTCCACTTCCTGCCGGTGGCGATCCGCTACGACGGGTCGGCGCCCACGGAGGGGCACGGCTACCAGGTGCACGTCGGCCCGATGTACGCCGACACCCGCGGCACGGTGAAGATCACCTCGACCGACCCGCGGCAGCACCCCGCGCTCAAGTTCAACTACCTGTCCACGGCGAACGACCGCAAGGAATGGGTCGAGGCCGTGCGGGTGGCGCGGAAGATCCTCAACCAGTCCGCGATGGACCGGTACAACGGCGGGGAGATCTCGCCCGGACCGTCCGTGGAGTCCGACGAGGAGATCCTCGACTGGGTCGCCAAGGACGCCGAGACCGCGCTGCACCCCTCGTGCACGACGAAGATGGGCGTGGACGACATGTCCGTCGTCGACCCGCAGACCATGCGGGTGCACGGCACCGAGGGCCTGCGCGTCGTCGACGCGTCGGTCATGCCCTACATCCCCAACGGCAACATCTACGCGCCGGTGATGATGACCGCCGAGAAGGCGGCCGACCTCATCCTCGGCAACACCCCGCTCGCCCCGATCAAGACGCCGTTCTACCGGCACGGGGAGAACTAGTGTCGCGCGCCTGAGGTTCGTCGACGGTGGCCGGTCCGACGACAGGAATGAGTCATTCATGTCGTCGGACGAGGTGAATGAGTCATTCACTGCGTCGCCGGGGCTGCACGGACCGGGCTCTCATGGCGCAGGTTCCCGGACGCCGCAGCGCCCGTACCGCCATCCCCGGTACGGGCGCCTCGGCATGCCCGGAACATCCGTTACCGGAGAACGGAAAACTACCGGGGCGTACCCCCTTGACGACGTCTTCCGGGGGATTCAGACTTTGTTGCGGATCACAGTTGATGTTCCCCTATGCGCAACAGTCTCGGAGGACCCATGATTCGCGCGTGCACGGTGGACGAGCTGCCCCCGGGTGAGTCCGTCCGGCTCCCGGGGTCTCCCGCCATCGCGGTGTTCCACACCGAGGCCGGGGAGCTGTACGCCATCGACGACACGTGCACCCACCAGGACGCCTCCCTGGCCGACGGCTGGCTCGAAGGCTGCTTCGTCGAGTGCCCGCTGCACGCGGCGCTGTTCGACCTGCGCACGGGCGTGCCGAGCTGCCTGCCGGCGAAGGACCCGGTGCGCACGTACCCGGTCGTCGTCGACGAAGGCGTCATCTACGTCGAGGGCACGGCTCGCGAGGACGCCGCGTGAAGCGCGTCGCGGTCGTCGGCGCGTCGCTCGCCGGGGTCCGCGCCGCGCAGGAGCTGCGCGCGCAGGGCTACGACGGCGGCATCGTGCTGATCGGCGAGGAACGGCACCTGCCCTACGACCGGCCGCCGCTGTCGAAGGCGTTCCTGGCCGGGGCGGCCTCGCAGGCCTCGCTGGAGCTGCTCGACGCCGGGGACCTCGCGTCGCTGGCTTTGGACTTCCGGCTGGGCGTGCGGGCGACGGCGTTGGAACCCGCAGCGCGTCGGGTGCTGCTGTCGGACGGCGGGTCGGTGCACGCGGACGGCGTCGTCATCGCCACCGGTGGCCGGGCGCGCACCTTGCCGGGCTTCGAAGGCGCCCACACGCTGCGGACGCTCGACGATGCGCTGGCGCTGCGAGCCGCTTTGGTGCCCGGGGTCCGTGTGGTGATCGTCGGCGCCGGGTTCATCGGGGCCGAGGTGGCCTCGACGTGCCGGTCCCTGGGCCTCGACGTCACAGTGCTGGAAGCGCTGGACGCGCCGCTCGCACCGGCGCTGGGACCTCGCCTGGCGGCCGTCTGCGCCCGGTTGCACGCCGACCACGGCACGGACCTGCGCTGCGGCGTCCGGGTCGAGGGCCTTTCCGAGGCCGGTGTCCGCCTGGCCGACGGTTCGCTCGTGCCGGCCGACGTGGTCGTGACCGGCGTCGGCATGACCCCGGCGACGGAGTGGCTGGCCGGGTCGGGGTTGAAGGTCGGCAACGGCGTCCACGTGGACGCGGGCTTGGTCACGGAGCTGCCCCAGGTGGTGGCGGTGGGCGACGTGGCGCACTACCACGTCGACGGCGTGGGGCGACGGCACGAGCACTGGACGAACGCGTCCGAGCAGGCGCCGGTCGCGGTGGCGAACCTCCTGGCGGGCCGCACGGAACGCACGTACACGCCGAGCGGATACGTCTGGTCGGACCAGTATTCGGGCACGATCCAGCTGGCCGGGCACCCGCGTCCGGACGACACGCTTTCGTTCGTCGACGGCGATCCGTCGTCCTCGTCGTTCGTGGCGGTGTGGCAGCGCGACGGTGCCACCGTGGGTGTGTTCGCGTTGAACAACGCGAAGCTGTTCAACCGCTTGCGACGTCCGCTTCGGCGACCGGTCGGTGTCTGAAAGCCTCAACCGGCGGTTCAAAGATACGCTTCACCCCCATGGAGCTGACCCAGGACGAGCTGCGGGCGTTGACGGGCTGGGCCGCCGACTGCGCGTCGCGAGCGCTGCCGTTGTACGAGACCCGGGTTCCCGGCGATCCCCGTCCGGCCGCGGCGATCGCGGCGGCGCGGGAGTTCGCTTCGGGCGCTCCGCGCACGAAGCTGCTTCGCACGGTGGCATGGGCGGCGCTGAAGGCGGCCGGTTCGACTTCCGACGCCGTGGCGGCCGCCGCGGCTCGCGCCGCTGTCGGCGCGGCGGGTGCTGCGTACTTGCACCCGTTGGCGTCGCCGCACCAGGTGAAGCACATCGTCGGCCCCGCGCAGCAAGCAGCACTGGCGAGCGAGCTGGCCGGCGGCGACGCGGAAGCCGAGATCCGGTGGGCCGTCGACCACGCACCGTCCGCGGTGCCCGACATCCTCCGCCGCTTCCCGGAGGGCAAACCCGGCAAGTCCCGCGCGGGCGACCTGCACCGCCGCCTGGAAACCGCCCTCCGTGGTTGAAAAGGGCGGGAGGCTAGAGGGAGAGGTCGTCGAGGTCGGACTCCAGCCTGGCCCGCCAGGTCCAGCGGCGCTCGGTCTTGTCCGTGTCCTCGCCGGCCGGCGGCCCCAGCGGCAACGCCGGGTCCTTGATCCCGAACGTCACCCGGTACGCCAGCACCGACGCCGCCGTGCGGATCCACGCGTCGCCCGACGCGCCCGCCGGCGGGGCCACCCCCAGCGCGTGGCCGAACCACGTCGGCAGCAGCGCGTTCGAGCCCAGCGCGTCGGTGATCCGGGTCCGCAGCCGCACCTGCAGGTCGTGCCACGCTCGCTCGGCCCGCTCCAGCTGCGGCACGATCCGCGCCTCGACCGCGTCCGCCTCGCGCAACGCCAGCCGCGCCTGCTCCGCCGCCGCCGACGCCGCCGGGATCTCCTCGTCCAGCAGCGTCCGGCGACGCGTCGACAACGCCCGCAACCGGGACTCCGCGTCGCCGCGGGCGCGCGAAGAACGATCCGTCGACGCCAGGACGCGCATCACCTCGAGCAGGTCGGCATCGCACTGCGCATGAGCCGCACGCACCGAAGCCAGCCGCTCGATCTCCTGCTCGTGCCGGGCGCGCTGCTCCTTCGTCACGAGCTCCTTGTGCAGGTCGTCCCAGCGCGCCGCCTCCTTCGCGAGCGCCCGGGTCTCCGCGCCGACGTCGTCGAGGTTGATCTGCGGCACGCCGTCGGCCACGCGCACCGCGCGCTCCATGGCCTGCACCTGCTGCTGCAGGCGCTCCAGCTGCCGGCCGAGCAGGTCGATCCGGTCCTCCTGCCGGTGCCCGCCGCCGCGCTCGACGCGGTCGGTCAGGTCCGCGAGCTCCTGCCGCAGCCCCCGCTCGCGGTCGTCGGACTCCTCGACGGCCGCGCGCAGCCCGTCGACCGCCGCGAACAGCTCGTCGAGGTCGCGCCGCGTCGCGTCGACCGCCTCCGGGTAGTCGGCGTACTCCTGCGAGAACTCGGGGTCGTCGCCGTAGGTCGCGTAGCCGTGGCTCACGGGATCCGGCTTTCCCGCCACAGCAGCCCGCACGTGCCCACGACACCCAGCGCCAGCAGGATCGTGCAGACGACGGCCCCGGGCCACGGGACCAGCGCGCCCACCAGCACCCCGGCCGTGACGCTGCCCGCCCACGCCGCCCGCGTCCGCTCGCGGATGACGTCGCCGACCCGCCGGACCGGGCCGAAGCCGATCCACAGGCCCGCCGCGAACAGCGGGACGAGCGCGAGCAGCCACACCGGCGACAGCACGTCGAAGAGCACCAGCGCCGCGGCGGCCAGCGGCACCAGCACCGGCGCGGCCGCGAAGTACACGACCGCGCGCTGCGTCGCCGCGTGCCGCGACTCGAGCTCGGCGTTCGCGAGCCGGTGCTTCGCCTCGTCGAGCGCCACCTCGGAGTCGAGCAGCCGGTGGGCCGTCGCGACGAGCTCGTCCATCGCCTCGACGTCGGCGGGCGGGGTCGCCAGCCCGTCCCGCAGGTCCTGCTTGAGCCGGCCCACGCGTGCTTCCGCCTGGTCCCGGTCGTGCTGGGCTGGAGTCGTCACGCGAACACTTTAAGTGCCACGGCCGTCACAACCGGCCAATGCGCCCGGTGAGTCGTTACAGGTCCCCGAGGGCCGTGACCGGCGATTCGACGCAGTCCGCGACGAACCGCAGGAACCCGCCCGCCGTGCCGCCGTCGCAGACGCGGTGGTCGAAGGCCAGCGTCAGCTCGCAGACCTTCCGGACCGCCAAGGCGCCGTCGACCACCCACGGCCGGTCGATGATCCGGCCGATGCCGAGGATCGCGGCCTCGGGGTGGTTGATGATCGCGGCTGAGCCGTCGACGCCGAAGACGCCGTAGTTGTTCACCGTGAACGTGCCGCCGGTGAGGTCCGCCGGGGCGAGCTTGCCCTCGCGCGCGGTGCGGGCGCGGTCGCCGACCGCCGCCGAGAGGTCCCGGGTGGACAGCTCCCCCGCGTCGCGCACCACCGGCACGACCAGCCCGCGCGCGGTCTGCGCGGCGAAGCCGAGGTGGATCTCGTCGAGCAGGACGATCTCGTCGCCGTCGACGCGCGAGTTCAGCTCCGGGTACTTCTTGAGGCCCGCGACGGCGAACCGCGCGATCAGCCCGAGCAGGCTGACCGGCCGGTCCGGCTGCTTCGCGTTGAGCGACGCGCGGGCGGCGACCAGCTCGGTCGCGTCGACGTCCACCCAGACCGTGGCCTCGGGGATCTCCCGCCGGGACGTCGTGAGCTTGTCCGCGACGGCCTTGCGGACCCCGGTGAGCGGGATGCGCTTGCCCTTCGCGGCGGGCTTCTCGACGGGCTTCTTCAGTGCTGCCTCGACGTCGGCGCGGCGGATGATGCCGTCCGGGCCGGTCGCGGCGACCTTCGCGAGGTCGATCCCGTTGTCCGAAGCCAGCTTCCGGACGAACGGCGAGATCACGCCGGGCGCCTTCGCCTTCAGGGCGGGAGCTTCGACGCGACGGACGCGCTTGCGCCGGGTCGTGGGCGCGGTGCCGTAGCCGATGAGGACGTTGCCGCTGCCCGAAGAGGTCGTCACGCCCGGCTCGGCGAAGCCGCCGACGGACAGCAGCGGCGCGCCGACCGGCAGCAGCTGCCCCGGCTCGCCGTGCAGCGCGGACACCACGCCGGCGAACGGCACCGGGACCTCGACGGCGGCCTTCGCCGTCTCGACCTCGACGACGATCTGGTCCACCTTGACCGTGTCACCGATCTTGACGTGCCAGTTGAGGATCGCCGCCTCGGTCAGGCCTTCGCCGAGGTCCGGGAGCAGGAAGTCAGGCACCGGCCACCACCGGGGTGTCGGCCCACTGCAGGCGCGCGATCGTGTCGAGGATCCGGTCGACGTCGGGCAGCGTGTGCCGCTCGAGCTTCGGCGCCGGGTACGGGATGTCCAGGCCGGTGACGCGCAGCACCGGCGCGTGCAGCTGGTGGAAGCACTGCTCCGTGACGCGAGCGACGACCTCCGCGCCGTAGCCGCCGAACCCGGCGGCCTCGTGGACCACGACGGCGCGGCCGGTGCGGCGCACCGAAGCCGTCACGGTCTCGTCGTCGAACGGGCTCAGCGAGCGCAGGTCGACGACCTCGACGTCCCAGCCCTCGTCCTTCGCGGCTTCGGCGGTTTCCATCGCGGTGGCGACCATCGGGCCGTAGGCGATGAGCGTGACGTCCTTGCCGGTTTTGCGCACGACTGCCTTGTCCATGGCGGGGCCGCTGCGCGTGAAGCCGACTTCCTCGCCGGACCAGTAGCGGGCCTTCGGCTCGAGGAAGACGACCGGGTCCGGCGAGTCGATGGCGTCGCGGAGCAGGTCGTAGGCGTCCTGCGCGGTGCCCGGCGTGACGACGCGCAGGCCCGGCGTGTGCGTGTAGTAGACCTCGCTGGAGTCGCAGTGGTGCTCGACGCCGCCGATGCCGCCGGCGTAGGGGATGCGGATCACCATCGGCAGCGAGAGCGCGCCGCGGGTGCGGTTGCGCAGCTTCGCCACGTGCGAGGTGATCTGCTCGAACGCCGGGTAGGCGAAGGCGTCGAACTGCATCTCGACGACCGGGCGGAACCCGCCCATCGCCATCCCGACGGCGAACCCGACGATGCCGGACTCGGCCAGCGGGGTGTCGAAGCAGCGGTCCTCGCCGAAGTCGGCGGTGATGCCGTCGGTGACCCGGAAGACGCCGCCGAGCGCGCCGACGTCCTCGCCGAACACGAGCACGCGGTCGTCGTCCTTGAGCGCGTCCCGCAGCGCCGCGTTGAGCGCCTGCGCCATCGTGGTCGTCATCAGACCTCCAGCTCGGCCGCGACCATGGCCCGCTGGCGCTGCAGCTGGCGGGTCGGCTCGGCGTAGACGTGGTCGAACAGGGACATCGGGTCGAGCTCGGACTCGGCGTTCAGGGTGTCGCGGACGGACTGGGCGAACTCCTCGGCTTCGGCGTGGCAGAGCTCGATTTCGTGCTCGCTCAGGCTGTTGCGGTCCTTGAGGTACGTTTCGAGCCTCTTCACCGGGTCCGCTTCGCGCCACTTCGCGACTTCGTCCGCGTCGCGGTAGCGGGTGGCGTCGTCGGCGTTGGTGTGGGCGTCGATGCGGTAGGTGTGGGCCTCGACGAGGACGGGGCCCTTGCCTTCGCGGGCGTGCTTCACGGCGTCGTCGAGGACGGCGAGGACCGCGACGGCGTCGTTGCCGTCGACCTGCTCCGAACGCATGCCGTAGCCGATTCCCTTGTACGCCAACGCGGGCGCGGCGCTCTGCTTTTCGAACGGCACCGAGATGGCGTAGCGGTTGTTCTGCACGAAGAACACCACGGGCGCCTTGAAGACGGCGGCGAAGTTGAGCGCCTCGTGGAAGTCGCCTTCGCTGGTGGCGCCGTCCCCGATGAGGGCGAGCGCGACGGCATCTTCGCCGCGTCGCTGCATGGCGTGCGCGAGACCGGCGGCGTGCAGGGTCTGCGTCGCGAGCGGAGTGCACTGGGGCGCTACGCGCGTCTCGGTGGGGTTGTAGCCGCAGTGCGCGTCGCCGCGAAGCAGCGTCAGGACTTCGCCGGGCTTCAGGCCGCGCGCGACGAGGGCGACCGAGTCGCGGTAGGTGGGGAAGAGCCAGTCGTTGTCCTGGAGCGCGAGCGCGGCCGCGACCTGGCAGGCCTCCTGGCCGGCGCTGGAGGGGTAGACGGCGAGGCGGCCCTGCTTGGTGAGGGCGGTCGCCTGGACGTCGAACCGGCGGCCCAGGACCATCAGCCGGTAGGTCTCCTTGAGCCGGGTTTCCGTGGGCTCGGCGTACCCGCCGTGCCGGTCGGCGCGCGTCCCGTCCTCGGCGACGAACCGCACCGGCGACGCGGACGGCAGCAGGGTCTCCACGGCCATGGCGCACACCACCTCTCGCAGACATATGATGCTCGAATGGTGGTTCTTGCTGGCTGTCTGTTCAAGGTCTCGGAAAAATGAGCGACAAACGGTCTTCTTCGGCGTCACCTGCGGACCAAACGTCCTCCGACTCCGTGACTCTCGACGGGCTCACGGGACGAACGGTCCCGGCCCTCGACGAGGTCGACCGGGCGATGCTGGCGGAGCTGACTTCGGACGGCCGGCTGGCGGTCCGGGCACTGGCCGAGAGGCTGCACATCTCGCGCACGAACGCGTACGCGCGGTTGGAGCGCCTGATGGCGGAGGGCGTGATCACGGGCTTCGGCGCGCGCGTCGACCCGCGGCGGGCGGGCCTGGGCACGTCGGCGTACATCATGGTGACGGTGGAGCAGACGTCGTGGCGCACGATGGCGACGGACCTGCACGAGATCCCGTACGTCGACCACGTGGCCCTGGTGGGCGGCGACTTCGACATCCTGCTGCTGGTCCGGACACCGGACAACACGACACTGCGGGACGTGGTCCTGGAGCGCCTGCAAGCCCTGGAGGGGGTCCGGTCGACGCGCACGTGGCTGATCTTCGAGGAGCTACCAGGCTCGGTCCTGCACTGACCCCGTGTCGACTCTCCAATCACGCGAGTCGACTCTCCAATCACGCGAGTCGACTCTCCAATCACGCGAGTCGACTCTCCAATCACGCGAGATGCGCGTCTGATCACGCGAGTTCCGTGCGCGGTCACGCGAGTTCCGGCTCCGATCACGACTCGCGGAGTCGGCTCGTGTACCCCAAGGGTCGGCTCGCGTGATCAGGGGTCGACTCGCGTGATCAGGGGGACGACTCGCGTGATCAGGGGGTCGACACGCGTGACTGGAGGGTCGACACGTGATCAGGGGGTCGGCTCGGTCTGGTCGAAGGTCCACGCCAGGACCGTCTGCCCTTCCTCGGCGAGCCCGCCGGCTCCGCGGTAGGTCGCCGAGGTCGTCGAAGAGGTGCCCGGCCGCCAGGAGCGGTTCGAGTGCGGCCACCCGGCGGATGTCCATGGGGCACCACCTTTGCCCGGCAGCACCCTTGACCGCAAGGACGCCACGCGCTACCGGTGCCGCTCGCCGGGCGACTCTTATTTTATGTCGAGAATTAACTTGCGCCCCAACCGACCGAAACTATTGACGCCGTCCCCTTCGCCCGGTGAGGATCGGCCGGTCCGCCGCCGTTCACCGCAGAATGGACCAGACCATGGCCAGAAGATCACGCGCGTGGTCCCGTGCGCGCCGAAGTTCGCTCGTCACCTTGATGAGCCTGAGCCTGCTGGGTGGGGTCGCCCAAGCGACGCCGGCCTCAGCAGACGCACCGGCTCAGCCCGTCATCAGCCAGCCTGCCAAGGACAAGAACGGCTGCGCCAAGATCGAGAGCAGCCTGCCCACGCTCGCGGACTGGCCCAAGGTCGACAGCCGGTTCAAGGGCAAGGCCGACGACGAGGCGCGCATCGCCCAGATCCTCAAGGGCATGACCCTCGAGGAGAAGGTCGGGCAGATGACGCAGCCCGAGATCACCTCGATCACCCCCGACGAGGTCAAGCAGTACGCCATCGGCTCCGTCCTCAACGGCGGCGGCGCGTGGCCCGGCGGCAACAAGCACGCCACCCAGCAGGACTGGCTGAACCTCGCCGACGCCTACTGGAACGCCTCCAAGACCAGCCGCACCAAGATCCCCGTCATCTGGGGCATCGACGCCGTGCACGGCAACAACAACGTCTACGGCGCCACCGTCTTCCCGCACAACATCGGCCTCGGCGCGGCGCACGACCCGTGCCTGGTCCGTGACGTCGCCGGCGCCACCGCCCGGCAGATCCGCGCCACCGGCCAGGACTGGGCCTTCTCGCCCACCCTCGCCGTCGTCCAGGACGACCGCTGGGGCCGCACCTACGAAGGCTTCTCCGAGGACCCGCGCATCACGCGTTCCTACGGCTTCGAGGCCATCAACGGCCTCCAGGACGGCGCCACCAAGCGCATCGGCTACAACGGCGTCATCGCCACCGCCAAGCACTTCATCGGTGACGGCGGCACGATCAAGGGCCAGGACCAGGGCGTCAACCCCTCGTCCGAGGCCGACATGATCAACATCCACGGCCAGGGCTACTACGGCGCGCTCGCCGCCGGCACCCAGACCGTGATGGTGTCGTTCAACAGCTGGACGAACACCGACCTCGGCATCAACGAGGGCAAGCTGCACGGCAGCGACAAGGCGCTCAACCAGATCCTCAAGGGCAAGATGGGCTTCGACGGCCTCGTCGTGTCCGACTGGAACGGCATCGGCCAGGTCACCGGCTGCACCAACTCCTCGTGCCCGCAGGCGATCAACGCCGGCATCGACATCGTGATGGTGCCCGCCGACTGGAAGGCGTTCATCACCAACACGATCGCCCAGGTGCAGAGCGGCCAGATCCCGATGGCGCGCATCGACGACGCGGTCACGCGCATCCTGCGCGTCAAGCTGCGTGACGGGCTGTTCGAGTCGCAGAAGCCGTCCGACCGGTCCTACGCGAACTCCGACGAGGCGCTGAAGGACAACTGGCTGGCCCGCGACGCCGCCCGCGAGTCGCAGACGCTGCTGAAGAACAACGGCAACGTGCTGCCGCTCAAGCCGAAGTCCAAGGTGCTGGTGGTCGGCAAGAGCGCCGACAACATCCAGAACCAGACCGGCGGCTGGACGCTGAGCTGGCAGGGCACCGGCAACACCAACGCCGACTTCCCGAACGCCACCTCGATCCTGGCCGGCATCAAGCAGGACCTGGGCGACGCGAACGTCACCTTCGACGAGAAGGGCGACGTCGACCCCACGGGCTACGACGCCGTCATCGCGGTCATCGGTGAGACGCCGTACGCCGAGGGCGTCGGCGACCTGACCCGCAAGACCCTCGAGGCGTCGAAGCTCTACCCCGAGGACCTGGCCGTGCTGGACAAGGTCAGCGGCAAGGGCACCCCGGTCGTCACCGTCTACGTCGGCGGCCGCCCGCTGTACATGAACAAGGAGATCAACCGGTCCGACGCGTTCGTGGCGGCCTGGCTGCCCGGCACCGAGGGCGGCGGCGTCGCCGACATGCTGGTCAAGGGCAAGGACGGCACGGGCTACCAGGGCACGCTGTCGTACTCGTGGCCGAAGAGCGCGTGCCAGTCGCCGCTCAACCCGTGGTCGCCGGACTACGACCCGCTGTTCAAGCTGGGCTACGGCCTGAAGTCGGGCCAGCGCACCACCATCGGGCAGCTGGACGAGACCCCCGGCCCCGCGACCTGCGGGTCCACCGGTGGCGGCGGGACGGCGACCGAGGACCTGTCGATCTTCGACCGCACGGACGTCGCGCCGTACAAGAGCTTCATCGGCTCGGCTTCGAACTGGGGCGGCACGGAGATCGGCCCGGACGGCACGGCGGCGCACCCCGAGATCACCGTCGTCCCGACGGACGTCAACGTGCAGGGCGACGGCCTGAAGACGACCTGGACGGGCACCGGCCCGGCCCAGCTGTACCTGCAGAACCCGGCGGGCACGAACGACCTGCGCAGCTACCTGAACGCCGACGGGGCGCTGGAGTTCGACACGACCGTGCAGCAGGCACCGGCCAACCGGACGGTGATCAGCATGCACTGCGTCTACCCGTGCTTCTCCGAGGTGAACGCGACGAAGCTGTTCACGGACCTCGCGGGCGGCGCGAAGACGACGGTGAAGATCCCGTTGTCCTGCTTCAACAACGGGCTGGACTTCGAGCACATCAACACCCCGTTCCTGGTGTACACCGACGGCCCGTTCCAGGCTTCGTTCGCGAACGTGCGGTGGGTGCCCCAAGGGGCGAAGGATCCGGACGCGAGACCCTGTTCGAGTTTGACCTGAACACCGGCCGGGCCGGGAGCGGACTTCCGCTCCCGGCCCGGCCCGGTTCAGGCGCCGTCCGTGAAGCCCGCGTTCATCGCCACGCTCAGCGCCTGCTCCGACAGTTCCGTGCGGGTCAGCCGCGCCACCACGCGGCCGCGGCGGAAGACCAGGACCCGGTCGCAGAGTTCGCACAGCTCCGCCAGGTCCGTCGAAGCCAGCAGCACCGGCTTGCCCGCCGCCGCCAGCTCCGCGATCACCGCGTGCATCTCGGCCCGGGCGCCGACGTCGACGCCGCGGGTGGGGTCGTCTCAGCCCGGACACCAGGTCGGCCGGGCCGCCGCGGATCCGCAGCCGCTCGATGTGCCGCCGGGCGACCGCGACGTGCGATCGGCAGCGCAGCCACCACCCGCCGCGGCCGATGCCGAGCCAGGCGACGGCGCTCGTGTTCTCCCAGACCGGCTTGTCGAGCACCAGCCCGTAGCGCTTGCGGTCGCTGGGGACGAACGCGATCCGGGCGCGGACGGCGGCGCGGGGCGACCGCGGCGCGCCGCGCCCGGCGATGCGGACCCGCCCGGGCGCGGGTGCCCGGCCGGACAGCGTGGCCAGGACGTCGAGGTGCCCGGCGCCCGGCAGCCCGGCCAGCCCGACGATCTCGCCCTCCGCCACGCTGAAGGAGACACCCGGGCTCTCGACCACGACGGCGGGTGGGCGGCCCCGCACCGACGGCCGGTACCGGCTCGGCATGAAGCTGTTCGAGCTCGGCCAGCGCGTGCCGCGGCGGCGTGACCTGCGCGAGGCCGCGCTGCCGTACCTGGAGGACCTGTACGAGGCGACCCACGAGAACATCCACCTCGCGGTGCAGGACGGCCCGCACACGCTGTTCCTGGAGAAGGTCAGCGGGCGCCGGTCGATGCCGATCGAGTCGGAGGTCGGCGGGAAGCTGCCGCTGCACTGCACCGCCACCGGGAAGGTCTTCCTGGCGCTCGGCTCCCCCGACTACTTCCGCCGGGTCGCCGTCGCCGGGCTGGCGCGCGGCGGTGAGCGGCTACGGCGTCAACCACGAGGAGTACGAGGTCGGGGTGTCGGCGGTCGCCGCGCCGGTGTTCGACGCCCGGCGCCGGGTGCCGGCGGCCCTGTCCATCACGGGCAACGCGGCGAAGCTGGACCTCGACCGGCCGGCCCCGGCGGTGCGGACCGCGGCGCTCGCGCTGGCCCCGGTGCGCAATCCCCTGGATCGGGGGTGATCGCCGCGATGACCTCCGAAGCGACGGGACAGCGGCTAGTGCTGCATGCCGTAGGACTTCTGGCACGGGTAGCCGTCGCCGGTGGCCGACCAGCTCGCCGGGTAGCCGTTCTGCGCCCAGGCCGCGAAGGCCTGCGCGTAGGTGTAACCGCTGGAGTAGAGCCACTGGCACGGCGTCTGCCCGGCCGCGGGGGTGATGGTGATCCAGGGCTGGGCGTGGATCCAGCTCGGCTGGGCGTACCACTGGCTGCTCGCGGGAACGTCCGCCCGCGGTGGAGCCACGGCGGTCGTCGGCACGACCACCGTCCGCGTCGGCGGGGGTGGCACCGTGACGGTCGGCGTGGCCGGTGCCGTGGTGACCACCGTCTGGATCCCCGCGGGGACGGCGTGGCCGGCGACGGGCGTCCCGCACGCGGCGAGGGCGAGCACGGCGGAAACCGCGGCGGTGGCGCGGAAAGGACGCATGGGCTGGCTCATTTCGTCCGGGTCATGTGGCTGCCGGTGATGACACCGCCGGAAACGGTGTAGGTGCCGGAAAAAGTCCGCGTGCTGCCGTCGGTCTGGACGGCGGACAGCACGACCGAGACCGTGCTGCCCCGGACGTCCGTGACGGTCACCGTGTCCCAGGACGTCGTCGCGAAACCGTCGACGTACCGGGTGTACCCGCCGCCGCCGGCGATGCGGCTGCCGCCGAGCGACCACGCCGTGGCGAAGTCGCGGCGGTTGATGGCGTCGTAGTACGCGACGACCGTGCGCGCCTCGGCGGTGTCCCCCGGCGCGACGTACGCGGGTGGCTGCTGCACGTAAACGGTTTGCGGCGCCGCGGGTACGGCGACCACGGTCGTGCTGGTGGCCGGCGGCGCGGCGACCGGCACCGGCACGCCGACGACCGGCGTGCCACAAGCGGCGACGCTCGCCGAGATCAGGGCGGCGACGAGAATTCCGGCGGCTTTCACGGGATCACCTTCTTCCGTCTCCGCCCCCTGGAATCGGCCGCCCGGCCGGATCCGCAACGGATTCCCGAGAACGCGACGCAAGCGTTATCCCGTGGAATTCACCCGTTCCGGCGGCTGATGTCGTAAGCCGTCATCGCCGCGGCCAGGTGCCGGGCGTCCGCGGGCCGCGTCGCGTCGTAACCCGTGATCAGCTGGATCCGGCCCAGGCGGTACGTCAGGGTGTTGCGGTGGATGTTCAACGCCGTCGCCGCTTCGCCGCGGTTGTAGCCCGACGTGACGAACGCGCGCAAGGCGTCGATCAGATGCGGGTGGTCTTCCAGCGGCGACAGAACCGCGGCGAGCGCTTCCCTGGCCGGGCTCGGCTGGGCGAGCTGGTATTCGATCGCCAGGTCGGCCAGCCGGTACAACCGCGGCGGACGGCGCAGGCTCTCCGCCAGCGCAAGGATTTCCACGGCTTCGGAGTGCGCGGCGGGAATGTCCGCCGGCGTTCGCGCGTGCGCCGCCGCGGCGGCGCAGGGACGGCCGCAGATGCGATCCACCCGCGCCGCCACCGTGTCCACTGAGGACGAAGAAGGTACCAGCAGCACACCGCCGTCGCCCTTGAACGTCACCAGGACGCCGTCCTGACCGTCCAAATCGGACCGGACGGCGCGGAAGAGGTCCGTCGCCTCACGGGATCCCGACGACGTGGGCAGCAGGGGCAGGTGGAACACCACGACGTCGTAGGCCGGCGCCGGCTCGCGGTGCCGCACCGGACGGCCGGCGAGCAGGCTGGCCGCGAGGTTCTGGCGGTCCTCCCGCTGCTCCCAGTCGAGGTCGTCGCGCTCGCGCAGGTACGCCGACGCGACGCGCGGCATCACCTCGCCGAGGAAGTCCAGCATCCGCGTGCCGAGCACGGCCGGGTCACCGGTGCGGGCGACCAGCTCCCACGCGACACCGGCCGCGAGGGGGTAGATCTTCAGCACCGCTTCGAGCGGCAGGCCGTCCCGCGCGCGCTCGGCACCCCATGCGATCGGGAGCGCCAGCTCGTCCTCGGTCGGTCGCCGGTCCTCGGCGACCGTGGTCAGGAACAGCTCGAACACGGCGGTCGCGTTGGCGACGAGGTCGCCCTCCAGGACGCTCGGGCAGCAGCCGGTATTCGGGGATCTCGGCGGCGCAGCGGGTGATCATCGCGGCCGCGATCTCACTCGATCGAGGGAACAGCTCGGCCACGGGATCCATGCCACATTGTCACCATGCACAAACGGCCACGGCAACTTTCTGCGCGTTTTGCCAGCAGACAGCCTTGATCGGGTGCCGCATGCTGTGCATAGCAACCAGACGAAAGGACTTCGCAATGGCGCGGGGAACCAAACGATGGCTGGCCGCGATCGGCCTGGCGGGCGTGCTCGCGCTGGGCGCGGCGGCACCGGTCCAGGCGGCCACGACGGCCGGGGGCAACAACGACTTCGGCTGCCGGCCGAGCGCGGCCCACCCGAACCCGGTCGTGCTGCTCCACGGCACCTTCGCCACCTACTACGAGGACCTCAACTTCCTCCAGGCCGACCTGGCCGCCCGCGGCTACTGCACGTTCTCCCTGACCTACGGCGCCTACCCGCAGTTCCCGTTCGTCGGCGGCCTCAAGCCGGTCGCGGAGTCGTCGCTGGAGATCAAGAACTTCGTCGAGAAGGTCCGCGCGGCCACCGGCGCGGCGAAGGTCGACGTCGTCGGCCACTCCGAAGGCGGTCTCCAGTCGATCTACCTGGCCAAGATGCAGGGCATCCAGAGCGAGATCGGCAAGGTCGTCGCGATCGCCCCGCCGACGCACGGCGCGAACGCGTCGGGGCTGCTGACGCTGGCCTACACGCTGCTCGGCAAGTCCACCTGGGACACCATCGTCAAGACGATCGGCCTGCCGATCTTCGCCGACGAGCTGGACGGCGGCGCGGCGATCGTCGCGCTCAACACCGGCCCGGTCGCCCAGCCCGGCATCGACTACACGATCATCACCTCGCGCTACGACGAGCTGGTGACCCCGACCGAGACGTCGTTCATCCGCGAACCGGGCGTGCACAACACCTACGTCCAGGACTCGTGCCCGTTCGACCCGGTCGGCCACATCGGCGAGGCCTACGACCTCAACGTCTGGCACCTGGTCCGCAACGCGCTCGACCCGGCGCACGCCGCGCCGATCAAGGTCTGCGCCGTGGGCTCGCCCGGATGACCTGGCCCCGCTACGACGGCCCCGAGGACCTCGCGGCGATCGAGGCCGTCCCGCTCGAAGACCGCGGCCTGCCGGAAAGCACCTACGAGCTGCTCCGGCAGGCCGGGACGCGGTTCGCCGACCGTCCCGCCGTCACGCTGCTGCCCTCCGGGGAGGCCTGGGAGCACCCCGTGACCTGGACGTTCGGCGAGCTGCTCGCCCGCGTCCACCGGATCGCGAACGTCCTCACCGAACTCGGGGTCACCCGGCGGGACGCGGTCGCGCTCCTCGCCCCGAACAGCGGTGACGTCTTCGCGGCGACGCTGGCGGCGCAGGCCGTCGGCATCGCCGCGCCGGTCAACCCCGGCCTCGCCCCGCACCAGGTGCGGGAGCTGCTGGAGACGTCGGACGCCCGCGTGGTGCTCGCGGCGGACCCGGACCTCGACGTCGGCCGCCCGGTGCTTTCGCTCGCGGAGCTGGCCGCCCGGGCCGACCGGGCCGATCCGGTGCGGCTGGCCGCCGAGCCACCCCGGAGCACCGACTTCGCGGGCTACTTCCACACCGGCGGCTCGACCGGAACCCCGAAGATCGCCGTGCACACCCACGCGGGCGAGGTCGGCATGGCCTGGACGCTCGCCGCGTCCACCGGCGCCGACGACCTCGTGCTGCTCGCCGCGCTGCCGCTGTTCCACGTCAACGCGCTGCTGGTGACCGGGCTCGCCCCGCTGTTCAGGGGCCGGCACGTCGTCTGGGCGGGCCCGCTCGGCTACCGCGACCCGGCGCTGTACCCGGCGTTCTGGCGGATCGTCGAGCGGTACCGGATCGGTGGGATGTCCGCCGTGCCGACGGTCTACGCCGTGCTCGCGCACGTGCCGGTCGACGCGGACATCAGCAGCCTCACGTTCCCGATCGTCGGCGCGGCCCCGCTGCCCGCGGCGGTGCGGCGGCAGTGGCGCGAGCACACCGGCGTCGACCTGGTCGAGGGCTACGGCCTGACCGAGGGCACGTGCGCGTCCGCCCGCGGCTTCCCGGGCGCGCCGCGGCCCGGCACGGTCGGGCAGCGGATGCCCTACCAGAAGATCAAGGCGGTGCGGATCGACGGCGACGGCTGGACCGACCTGCCGCCCGGCGAGCCCGGCGTGCTGGTGATCCGCGGCCCGAACGTCTTCCCCGGCTACCTGCGCCGGACCGCCGAGGGGGCGGTCCCGGACCCGGCCGGCAAGGTCGTCGACGGCTGGCTCGACACGGGTGACCTGGGCAGCGTCGACGCCGAGGGGTTCGTCCGGCTGACCGGCCGGGCCAAGGACCTGATCATCCGCGGCGGCCACAACATCGACCCGGCGGTGATCGAGGAGGCGATGCTGGCGCACCCGGCGGTGTCCGGTGCGGCGGCGGTGGGCCGCCCGGACCGGCACGCCGGGGAGGTCCCGGTGGTGTACGTGACACTGCACGCCCCCACCCCCGAACCGGAGCTGCTGGAGTGGGCCGCGTCGCGGGTTCCCGAGCGTGCGGCCGTGCCGAAGGCGGTCCACGTGGTCCCGGAGATCCCGCTGACGGTGGTCGGCAAGCAGTACAAACCGGCGCTGCGCCAAGACGCGCTGCGCCGGGTGGCCGAGGACGAAGCCGCCGCGCTGGGACTCGGCGACGTGCGGATCACCGTCGAGCTGGACGGCGGCGAACCCGTGGTCGTCGTGCACGCGACGCCGCCGGCCGACCTGTCGTCCACTTTGGACAGCTACGCGTTCCGCTGGCGCCACACCGGGCGGCCACGCGATGCGTAGCCCGTTCCCCTTCCACCGCACTCGTTCCTCCTGCCTGACCTCGTGAGTGTTTAGGGCGGTTAGAACCGCCCTAAACACTCACGACGGGGTTAAGCGAGGCCGATGGCGAACACGTGCAGGTTGGCGTCGGAGGGCAGGGTCACCGAGGCGATCTGCTTGCCGGCGGGCGCGTCGAACGGCGTCGTCGCGTAGACCGACGCCCCGCCGCCCTGGCCGCCCGGCTGGTTGCGGTGGTCCGTGCGGGCCACCAGGGTGTTGCCGAACACCGGGTCCGTGCCGCCGCCCGGGAACACCCAGTCGCCGAACGACAGGTCCGCCTGGCCGGTGGTGCCGTCGGTGAACGTCACCGTCGCCGAAGCCCGGTGGTCGCCGTTCGACGCCGTGCCGACGAACGACAGCCGCGTGCCGGACAGCCGGATCGTCTGCCCGGCCGGGACGACGTTGTCCGGACGTCCGGCCGGCGCGGCGGGCCAGACGAACGACGTTCCGACGGCCGAAGCCCGCTGACCGCCGACCAGTCCGGCCGCGGCCAGGGCCTGCCGCGACAGGCTGTTCCCGGCGCCGTCGATGTCGGCCGAGCCGGCGTCGCCGTCGTCGGAGATGCCGACGTTCGAGTACGCCGCCGCGAGGCCGTTCTTCGGCGCGACCAGCACGATCACCGAGCCGGGAACGGACGTCCCGCCGCCGCGGACCGTCACCGGCACCTGGTAGTAGCCCTCGGGCGTCCCGGCGGCCACCGCGACCGTCAGCTTCGCGGTGCCGCTGCCGGTCCGGTCGTCGAGCCGCAGCTGCCGCGGCCCGCTGACCGTCAGTCCGGCCGGGGCCTGCGTGGACACGTCCAGCACCCGGTCGTGCCCGCCGAGCCGCTGCCCGCTCACCGTGAACTCGCCGCTGGTGCCCGGCTCGACGACGACCTGGTTGGTCACCGAGGCCAAGAACGGCTTCTCACTGTCCCGGTAGGACGGTGGGGCCGCGTTCGCCGCCCACCGCCGGTCCGGAGTGGACGCCAGCGAGAAGTCCAGCCGCCCGCCGTCGCGCACGGTGTTCGCGGGCAGGTACGTGCGGTCCCAGTCCCGCCCGTTCAGCGCCAGGTCGTGGACGTACGGCGTGGTCGCCGACGCCTGGGGCGCGCGGAGGTCGATCGTCCGGCCGGTGGGCAGGGAGAGCACCGCGCGCTCGAACAGCGGACTGGCCACGACCAGGTCCGGCGTCCCCGGGGTCGCCGGGTAGATGCCGAGCGCCGCCCAGACGTACCACGACGACTGCGCGCCGAGGTCGTCGTTGCCCGGCTCGCCGTCCGGGGTCGCGCTGAACAGCGTCGTGGCGATCTCGCGGACCACCTGCTGGGTCTTCCACGGCTGCCCGACGTGGTTGTACAGGAACGGGACGCCGAAGTCGGGCTCGTTGCCGGCCCACATGTTCGGCTCGTTCGGGCCGACGTTCAGCTTCTCGAAGAAGGTGTCCAGCCGTTGTGACACCGCCGCGGGCCCGCCCATCGCCGTCACCAGCCCGGCCGGGTCCTGCGGCACCAGCCAGGTGTACTGCGCGGCGTTGCCCTCGTCGAAGCCGTCCTGGCCGAACTTGCCGGGCGGCGGCGGGACGTACGCCGGGCCGTCCGGGAAGCGGCCGTCCTGCGCCCGCGGCTGGAGGTACCCCGTCAAGGGGTTGAAGATGTTCTGCCAGTTCTGGCCGCGCTTGGTGAACTCGCGGGCGACGTCGCGGTCGCCGATGCCCTGCGCGAACTGCGCGATGGCGAAGTCGTCGATGGCCCATTCCAGCGTGATCGACGCGCCGACACGGGCGTGGTCGCCGCGGGAGGCGTCGTTGTTCGGCAGGTACCCGCGCGCGACGTAGTCCGCGATACCCCGGCGCTCCTGGTATGCGCCGGGCGTGTCGTCGACCGAGGTCGCGCCCTTGACCAGGTACTTCAGCGCGGTCTTGACGTCGAAGTCGCGGGCGCCGAACGCGTACAGGTTGGAGATCAGCGCGACCGAGCTGTCGCCGGTCATCTGGCCGGTGTAGTCGTTCGCCATCGGCCAGCGCGGCCACCAGCCGCCCTGCACGGCGTCGTTCGTCAGCGACTGCGCCATGTCGCTGGCTTCCTTCGGGAAGAGCATGGCGTGCAGCGGCGCGAGCGAGCGGTAGGTGTCCCAGTCGGAGAAGTTCGCGTACTGGTGCCGCCCCTTCGGCAGGGTCCGGATCCGGTCGTCGAAGCCGATGTACCGCCCGTCCGCGTCGTCGAACGTGTTGGGGTGCATCAGCGAGTGGTAAAGCGAGGTGTAGAACGTCTTGAGCTGCGCGGTGTCCTTGCCCGCGACCCGGATCTTGCCCAGCGCCTGCGTCCACTTGTCCCGGGTGGACTTCCGGACGGCGGCGAAGTCGAAGCCCGGGACCTCCGCGGCCATGTTGGCCTTCGCACCGTCCACACCCACGTAGGACATCGACACCTTGGCGTGCACGACGCTCTGCGACCCGAAGGTCAGGTAGGCGCCCGCCTTGGGCGAGTCGACGCTGTCGGTGTCCGGCTTCACCGAAGAGCCGTCCCACGTACCGTGCGCGGTGAACGGCTGGTCGAAGGTGATGTCGTAGTACACCGTGTACTTGTTCGGCTTGCCGCAGAAGTTGCCGGTGGTGGCCGACCCGCTGACCTCGCGGTCACCGGTGATCTTCACCGTGGCGGCGGAGTTCCCGGCGAGGCTCGCGCCGCCCTTGACCAGCACCTGCGGCGTCGACCCGGCGGGGTAGGTGAACGTCGCCAGCCCGGTCCGGGTGGTCGCGGTCAGCTCGGCCCGGACCTTCGAGTCGGCGAGCGTCACGGCGTAGTAGCCCGGCTCGGCCTTCTCGTCGTCGTGGGCGAAGTGCTCGACGCGGTTCCAGGGCGCGCTGCCGACGTCGCCGGTGACCGGCAGGATCGGCACGTCGCCGAACGCGTTGCAGCCGACCGAGGCGTGGTCGAGGCTGAAACCTCGGATCTGGTCGGAGTGGTACTGGTAGCCGGCGTACGCGCCCTGCGTGTCCGGCGAGAACTGCATCATCCCGAACGGCGCCGCCGGCCCGGGGAAGTTGTTGATCTCGCCGACCGAGCTGCCGCCCCGGCCGGTCCCGATCAGCGGATCGACGTACGCCGAGGGATCACTGACCAGCGGAGACCCGGGTGACATCGTTGTCGGAGCCGCCGAAGCGACGGCGGGTGCCCCGATCACCGCCGTCGTCACGAGGGCCGCCATGAACCTGAACCGCACCGGGTGCCTCCCGATCGACGCCGACCATTTCATCCGACCTTTGCCTGCGGACGGGCTCGGGGTCAACACTTTGACAAAGACCTGGCTCGTGCCCGGAGGTATGAAGATCCGGTCAGGATCGGGTGGCAACGGTGTCAGGGCGCCTAACCTCGACGCCGTGTGCGCACGTGTACTGGTCGCCGAGGACGACGAGAAGCAGGCCGAGGTCCTCCGGCTCTACCTCGAAAGCGAGGGCCACACCGTCGTGCTGGCCCCGGACGGCCGGGCAGCACTCGACGAGGCCCGCCGCGAGCGCCCCGACCTGCTGGTCCTCGACGTGATGATGCCCAAGGTCGACGGCCTCGACGTCTGCCGGATCCTGCGCGGCGAGTCCGACGTCGCGGTGCTGATGCTCACCGCCCGCGCGACCGAGGACGACCTGCTGCTCGGCCTCGACCTCGGCGCCGACGACTACCTGACCAAGCCGTACAGCCCGCGCGAGCTGATGGCCCGCGTCCGGACACTGCTGCGCCGGACGGCCACGCGCAGCGAACCGCCGGACACGGCGTTGCGTGCAGGCGCGCTGCGGCTCGACCCGGTGCGGCACGAGGTGTCCGTCGGCGGCCGGCCGGTCGAGACGACGCCGGGCGAGTTCCAGCTCCTGGAAACGCTGATCCGGCAGCCGGGCCGGGTGTTCACCCGCCGGCAGCTGCTGGAGCTCACCCGCGGCGACGACCGGTTCGTCAGCACCCGGATCATCGACGTCCACGTGCTCAACCTGCGCAAGAAGCTCGAGCCCGACCCGCAGAGCCCGGTCTACCTGCGGACCGTGTTCGGGGTCGGGTACAAGCTGACGGCGGACGATGACACGTAGCTTCCCGCTCAGGCGCAGTCTCGTCGTCCGGCTGACCGCCGTCTCCCTGCTGATCGCGCTGGGCTCGATCGCCGCGACCGCGTGGCTCGCCGTGCAGACCACCACCCGCGCCATCCAGCAGGAGCAGGGCCAGGCGCTCTCCGGCGACGCGACCATCTACACCGAAGTGCTCGGCTTCGCGGCGGCCAACCACACCTGGAGCCAGGTCGGGCCGAAGCTCAAGACTCTGTCGGACCAGACCGGCCGGCGGATCGTGCTGACCACCCTCGACCGCCACGTCCTCGGCGACTCCGGCGGCGCGCCGGTCACGCTGCCGGTGAAGGCGACCGCGTCGGTCGACCCGCTGCACGTCGACCCGGTCCTGCTGCCCCAGGCGGGGACCAGCGGCATCGACCCGCGGGCGGTGGGCCCGTTCCGGCTGCCGCCGCCCGAACGCGAGGACCTCACGACGCTGGCCACGAAGGTCGCCGGCTGCCTGGCCACGGTCGGTCTCCCCAGCCAGGTGCGCGATTCGCCGAGCGGGCGGGCACAGCTCACCGGCCTCGATCCGCTGTCCGCCCGCTACTTCGCGAGCAAGTGCGGGCTCTACGAGCTGGCCGAGCCGACGCCGACCGAGCAGGCGGCGCTCGACAGCCTCAACGAAGCCGTCAACCGCTGCCTGCAAGGCCAGGGCGCGGAGCCGGTGAAGCTGGACCTCGACCTGGAGGTCCTCGGCACCACCGACCAGCGGCCGACCCAGGGCTGCCTCGACTCGGCCCGCCGCGAACAGCTCACGCCGTTCGTCGCGCCACCCGCGTTGCTCTTCACGCTCGGCCCGGGCGGGTCGCCGCTGCCGACGTTCACGCTGTCGCGGGAGAACCTCACCCGGATCCTCGCGGTGACCGGCGGCGTGCTGGTCTTGGCGGCCGCGATCACGGTGCTCGTCGCGCGCCGGCTGTCCCGGCCGCTGCGCGCACTGACCGAAGCGGCGAAGCAGGACCGGCCGGCGCCGGTGAAGTCCCGCGACGAGGTCGGCTACCTCGCCGCCGCCTTCAACGACCTCACCGCCCGCCGCGAACGCATCGAGGAGCAGCGCAAGGCGATGGTCGGCGACATCGCCCACGAGCTGCGCAACCCGCTCAACGTCATCCGCGGCCGCCTGGAGGCCGCCGAGGACGGCCACCTGCCGTTCGACCACGCGCTGACGGCGTCGCTGCTCGAGGAGACCGTGCTGCTGCAGCACATCGTCGAGGACCTGCAGGACCTCGCCGCCGCCGACGCCGGCTGGCTGCGGCTGCACCCGGAGCCGGTGGACGCGGCCGAGCTGGCCGGCCACGTCGCCGCCGCGCACGCCGACCGGGCGGCCGCGGCCGGCGTCACGCTCACCGTCTCCGCGCGCGGCGAGACGGGCTTCGAGGCCGACCCGGTGCGGGTGCGCCAGGTCGTCTCCAACCTGGTGACCAACGCGGTCCGGCACACGCCGCCCGGTGGCCGCGTGACGATCCACGTCTCGTCCACTGTGGACGAGGTGGTGATCGCCGTCGCGGACACCGGCACCGGCATCGCCGCCGAGGACCTGCCGCACGTGTTCGACCGGTTCTGGCGGGCCGAGAAGTCCCGCAACCGCCAGACCGGCGGCAGCGGGCTCGGCCTCGCCATCGTGCGGCACCTGGTCGAGGCGCACGGCGGCACCGTCGCCGCGGAGTCCGAAGTGGACACCGGGTCGACGTTCACCGTCCGGCTACCGAAGCCGGATCTCCGTGGTGAGGATGCCGGGGTGCGGGACGCGCAGGACGTGCAGCCGCCGGGCGCCGTCGCGGAGGAAGGTGACGGCGGTGGCGGTGGCGGTCGCGCTCAGGGACGTGCCCCAGCCGAGCGTGATCACCGTGCGGCCTCCTAAGGGTTGCCGGTGGGAGGTCGTGAGTGAGAAACAGTGTTCTAACCCTGTTTCTCACTCACGACCTCTCCTAGCCTTTGAGGCCGCTCTGGGCGAGCCCTTCGACGAACTGGCGCTGCGCGATGATGAACACGACCAGAACCGGCACGACCGTCGTGGTCGCGGCGGCGAGCTGGACGTTCCAGAGGTGGCCGCCGTAGACGTCGACGTACTGCGTCAGCGCCACCGGCAGCGTGAACATGCTCTTGTCGGTCAGGTAGACCAGCGGTTCCAGGAAGAAGTTCCACGTGTTCAGGAACGTGAAGATGGCGACCGCGGCCAGCGCGGGCTTGGCGATCGGCAGGGCGACGCGCCGGTAGAGCCCGAACCGCGAAAGCCCGTCGAGCCGGCCGGCCTCCTCCAGTTCGCCGGGGATGGTGATGAAGAACTGCCGCATCACGAACGTCGCCAGCACGCTCGGCGCGCCGAAGATCGGGACGACGATCAACGGCCAGTGCGTGTTGGTCAGCCCGAGGTCGTCGACCAGCCGGAACAGCGGGATGATCGTGACCTCGCTCGGCACCATCAGCCCGATCAGGATCAATCCGAACACCTTCTCGCCGCGGAACCGGATGCGGGCGAACGCGTACCCGGCGAGCGAAGAGAAGAACATCGTGCCGAGCGTGACGAGCACGGCGATGTACAGGCTGTTGAAGTACTGCTGCGCCAACGGGAAGTCCGTGAACGCCGTCTTGTAGTTCTCCCACTGCGGCGACGCCGGGAACAGCTTCGGCGGGTACGCGAGCACCTCGTTGGCCGGCAGCAGCGACGCCGTGATCATCCACCACGTGGGGAACACGAACGGCACGGCCAGCACGCCCATCACGACGTAGCAGGCGATCTTGGCCCTACGCCTCATGGAACACCCACCGCCTCCGCATCCGCCACTGCAGCAGCGTGAGCACGAGGATGACGAGGAACAGCACGGCGGCCAGCGCGGAGCCGTAGCCGAGGTCGTGGTTGGCGAAGGCCTGCTGGTAGAAGTAGAACACCAGCACGTTGGTGCTGTCGGCGGGCCCGCCGAGGGTCAGCACCTGGATCTGCGCGAACACCTGCAGCGCGCCGGCCACCGTGATGATCGCCGTCAGCAGCGTGGTCGGGCTGATCATCGGCAGGATCACCGAGCGGAACCGCCGCCACGGGCCGGCACCGTCCAATTGGGACGCCTCCATGATGGACGTCGGAATGCCTTGCAGCGCGGCCAAGAACAGCACCATGTTGAGCCCGACGTTCTTCAGCACCTGCACCACGATCACCGACAGCATCGCGGTGCCGTTGCCGCGCAGCCAGTTCGGGCCGTCGACGCCGATCGCCTGCAGCAGTGCGTTGATCCCGCCGTTGTCCTGCAGCAGGAAGTTCCACACGATCGTCCACGCGACGAGCGTGACGACCACCGGCGAGAAGAAGATCGTCCGGAACACCGTGGTGCCGCGCAGCTTCAGGTTCAGCAGCAACGCGAGGGAAAGCGCGAGCGCCAGGTTCAGCACGACCAGGCCGACGCAGAAGATCGCCGTGGCGCGGGCGACCTTCGGCGCGGTCGGGTCGTCGAAGAGCTTCGCGTAGTTGTCCGCACCGGCGAACGTCGACGTGCCGGCCAGCAGGTTGACGTCCTGGACGCTGTACCAGACGACCGCGGCCAGCGGCGCCACCACGAAGGCGAGGAAGCCGAGAGCCTGCGGGGCGATGAAGAGCCACCCCGCGAGCTCGTCGCGCTTCTTCGAAGTCAGCGTCACTGGCTCAGCGCGGGGTCGATGGCCTGGCAGACGCCGGCCAGCGCGGCGGGCACGTCCGCGTCCGGCTTCCACATCGGGTCCAAAGCGGACTGGACGAGCGACGCGATCCGCGCGCTCCCGGTGTGCGACGGCAGGACGGCACCCGTCTTGATCCCGTTCACCACGACGTTCTGCAGCTGCTCCTGGCTGAACAGCGGGTTCGCCTTGGCGAGGGTGGCCGCGTTGAGCAGGCTGTCGCGGGCCGGCGGGAAGTACTGCCCGAGCTTCGCCGAGTTGGCCGGGTCGGTGAAGAACGCCAGGAAGTCCGCGGCGGCCTTGGCGTGCTTGCCCTTCACCGGGACGCCGATCCCGGCCTGCCCGATGACTTGCGCGTTCGCCTTCGGCCCGGCGGGCAGCGGGACGATGCCCCACTCGAACGGCTTGGCCTTGAGCAGGCCGGCGCGGCTGATCTGCGCGATGGTGAGGCCGGATTCGCCGGCGAAGAAGTCCGCCGTCGTGCCCGGGCCCGGGAGCGCCTTGTCGGTGAAGATCGCCTGGTGCAGGAACGTCATCGCGGACGTCATCTCCGGCGTGGAGAACCCGCAGGTCTTGCCGTCCGGGCCCCACGCGTCGGCGCCGAAGCCGCGCCAGACCGAGGCGAGCAGCACCCACTGCTTGTACTCGAACTCGCGGATGACCAGGCCGGCCTTGCCGGTGTCCTTCGCGGCGACCTGGGTGGCGATCTGCCTGGCCGCGTCCCAGGTCCACCGTCCACTCGCGAGGAGCTGGTCCGGTGTCTCGGTGATGCCGGCCTGGGTGAGCAGGTTCTTGTTGTAGAACATGCCGAACGGCGACGTCGAGAACGGGTAGGCGTAGAGGCCGCTGTCCTTGGTCCACAGCTTCGTCGCCGACGGAACCAGCTCACCGGCGTTGTAGCCGGCCGCCGCGTCCAAAGTGGGCTTCAGGTCGGTGAGCGCACCGGACTGGACGAAGTCGGGGGCGTCGCGTTCGAGGATCCACGCCAGGTCGGGCGGGTTGCCGCCGGAGAGCTGGGTGGTGAGCGCGGCCGAGTAGGCGCTGGTGTCCCCCGGGACGACGTCGAACTTGACCGACGCGACCTCCGGGTGGGCCGTGCGGTACTCGGCGGCGATGGAGTCGAAGAGGGCCAGCTGGTTCTTGTCGGTCGTCCAGACCGTCATGCGCAGCGCGATGTTCTTGTCGTCGCCGGCGCCGCCGGAGCAGGCGGTCGAAGCCAGTGCGACGGCGGACAGGGCCGCGGCGGCGAGCAGCCGGGTTCTACGGTAGGCCACGATGCCTCCTGGTTATTCGAATTAGCAGCGACGGTAGGTTCCGCCGCCAGCGCTGTCAACAGGCCGTTCGGCCTCAGCGGGAGTCTGGTGTGGAGGGTCCGGCCGTGGTGGCGCCCTCGTGGATCGTGCACGGCAGGAGCAGCTGGCGGGGCTGGGGGTCCTTCAGCAGCCCGACGAGCACGCGCACGGCGTGCGCGCCCATTTCGTGGCGCGGGATGCGGAACATCGACCAGTCCGTGCCGGTGCTCGGCACGGCGTGCGCGTGCGGCTGCTGCGACGGGTCGGCGTCCCCGAGCACCACGATCGACAGGTCGCCGGGCACGCCCAGGCCGAGCTCGTGCGCGCGGGCCAGGATGCCGTCGGCCATCGCCGAGCTCTCGACGAGCAACGCCGTGACGCCCTCGTCGAGCGCCTGCCGCAGCGCGAGCGCCGGGTCCTCCTCGAGGAAGACCAACGGCGGACGGCGGTACTTGCGCACCGCGGCTTCGTAGCCGGCGCGGCGGTCGAGGGTCGGCTCGTTCTCTTCGGTCACGCTGAGCAGGCCGATCCGGCGGTGCCCGAGGCCCCACAGCCGGTCGTGGACCTCACGGGTGGCCGCGACGTAGTCCGCGCCGACGTAGCTGATCGGCCCGGTCGGCGACTCGCGGCGGCCGACGAACACGAACGGGAACTGCTCCTCGACGAGCTGCGCGAGCTCCTGCGGGTCGTTGTGCCGGCCGAGCAGGATCGAGCCGTCGGCGATGCGCAGCCGGTTCGTGCCCGCCTCGTAGATGCGGCGGCGCCCGTCGCGGCGGCCACCGCTGGTGAACAGCAGCAGGTCGAAGCCCTGCGCCTCGGCCTCCTCCTCGATGCCGAGCAGGAACGGCCGGTAGAAGTCGGCCACGCCGGACGGGAACACCGACTCGTAGGTGAAGACGCCGAGGATCTGGTTGGTCCCGCCGCGCAGCCGGCGGCCCATGATGTCCACGGTGTACCCGGTTTCGCGGAGCACCTGCTGCACGCGGTCGCGGGTCTCCGGGGTGATGCGCAGGCTGTCGGAGCCGTTCAGCACCATCGACACGACGGCCTGCGAGACGCCGGCCAGGCGCGCCACCTGGGCCTGCGTGACCCGGCCCGAACCCGCCGTCATCCCTGGCTCCCTCCCGCTCGTCTCCGTGAGACCTTACCGGCGGCACGTCAGTACCCCCGCACTTCCGGCCACCGGCGTTCCACCCCGGCGGCGTCCAGCACGCGCGCGAAGTCCTCGAAGAGCCGGCTGTCGGTCTTGACGTCCCGCGGTTCCACGTCCTCGCCGATGGCGAACGCGGCGAGCAGCCCGGCGACCTCGCCGATGTTCCACTCCACCGGGTGCAGCCGGAAGCAGCCGTTGGTGATGTGCGTGGTGCCGATGTTCTTGCCGGCGGGCAGCAGGTTCGCCGTGCGGACAGGCAGCAGCGCGCCGAGCGGGATCTCGTACGGGACACTGGCGACGTCGATGTAGTTGTCCCCGCCGGTCGAGGGGTGCAGGTCGATCCGGTAGCTCCCGACCCCGGCGGCGTCCTCGCGGCGGACGCGGCCGTCGACGCCGAGGATCTCGGCCGAGACGTCGTGCTCGGTGACGGTCGTGACGGCCTTGATGCGCCGGGCTTCCCGCACGTACGCCGACTTCGCGAGGCCGTCCTTCGTGTCGGTGACGTCGGGGCGGAGCTTGAGGCCGGGGAAGCCGGTGCCGCCGTCCGCGCGGGGCGCTTCGGTCTGCAGCCAGTACAGGACGGACAGGCTCAGCTGCTTGGCTTCGTGGTGGGCGGTCGCCACGTCCGCTTCGGTGGTGTGGCCGGGGATCGCGAGGGCGGGCTTGAGCCAGTAGTCGTTGAGCGGCCAGTTGACGAGCGTGATGTCGGAGTCGAAGGCGCCGTCGGCGTGGAGGTTCCGGGCGAGGATGCGGCGGAAGGCCCACAGTTCCTTGTCGCCGGCGTCGGCGCTCTGGTCGGCGGAAACGGCCAGGGGGTCGCCGGGCGGGTTCGGGACGAAGGTGCGCTTGACGGGCTCGAGCGTCCGGGGGTCGGGCGCGGCGAAACCGAGCAGCGGGCCGGGCCAGAAGTCCGGCTGGTAGTCGCGCCAGAAGCCGTACGTCTCCGGCTTGTCGATGACGTGGTTTTCCCCTTCGTGGTGGGAAACCGCGAAGCAGTAGGTGATGCCTTGGAGGTTCGCCGGGGCGGCTTCTTCGGGCGCGTGCGGTTCGTCGTGTTCGCTTCGGGCTTCGGCGCCGGTCACGTGCTCGGTGCCGGTGAGCGGCAGGAGGTCGCCGTTCTCGGTGGCGTCGAGGACGTACCGGGCTTGGACGGTGACTTTGTCTTGGCCGCTTTCGAGGACCACGGCGTCGACGCGGTCACCGGTGGTGTGCGCCTCGACCGGGCGGTGGTGGCGCAGGACGTGGATCCGCCCGGCGCTGACGTGCGGCGCGAGCATGGCCTCGATGACGGCCAGGGCCACCCGGGGTTCACCGCAGAGCTTGCTGACTCGCCCCGCGCCGGGGTTCAGTTCCGGGCGCTTCGCGGCTTCGGCGCGAAGCGGGTAGTGGCGGCGGTAGTGGTCGCGGATACCCGTGCGCAGGTCGCGGTAGGTGCGGGTGGAGCCGAACCGCTCGATCCACGGGTTCTCGTCCGGCGGCACGGCCTGGGCGGTGAGCTGCCCACCGAGCCAGCCGGTCTCCTCGGTGAGCACGACCCGCCGGCCGTGGGACGCCGCGGCCAGCGCGGCGGCGACCCCGCCGAGTCCCCCGCCGACCACCAGAATCTCCGTGTCCAGTTCCCTCATGAAGCCTTCCCGGCGCTGATAATTCGAATTACTACGCGGGTAGGGTGCGCTGGGCAGGGTCCGGACGTCAAGAGTGGATGTAGTGAATGACTCATTCCTGTCGCCTGACGACAGGAATGAGTCATTCACGTCGTCAGAGCGGGATGCCCGAGTAGTTGTCGGCCAGCTCCGTGGCCGCGGACACCGAACTCACCGTGCGGCGGAGCTGGGACAGCTGGAGCTGGGCGTCGAAGTCGTCACCGTGGCGGTGCAGCATCGACGTCATCCACCACGAGAAGTGCGTGCAGCGCCAGACCCGCCGCAACGCCGTCTCCGAGTACGCCGAAGCGAGCGAGTCGTCGCCGCGGAACGACGCCGTCAACGCGCGTGCCAGCAGCGAGACGTCCGCGACCGCCAGGTTCAGCCCCTTCGCCCCCGTCGGCGGCACGATGTGCGCGGCGTCCCCGGCCAGGTAGAGGTTCCCGTGCCGCATCGGCGTCGACACGAAACTGCGCATCGGCAGCACGCTCTTCTCCGTGATCGTGCCCGTCTCCAGCGTCCAGCCGGAAAACGCGAGCCGCGTGGACAGCGCCGTCCAGATCCGGTCGTCGCTCCACTCGGCGATGTCCTCGTCCGGCGCCACCTGCAGGTAGAACCGGCTCACCCGCGGCGAGCGCATGCTGTGCATCGCGAAGCCGTCCGGGTGCCAGGCGTAGATCAGCTCGTCCGCCGACGGCGCGACGTCGGCCAGCACCCCCAGCCACGCGAACGGGTACGCCCGCTCCCGCACCTGAGCGTCCGGAATGGACAGCCGGCTCGGCCCGTGGAACCCGTCGCAGCCGACGACCACGTCCGCGTCGACCCGCTGCGCCGCACCGTCGGCGTCCACGAAAGTCACGTACGGCGAGTCCGTCACGTCGTGCAGGGAGACGTCCGAAGCCGAGTAGTACGCCGGGCGGCCCGCCTTTTCCCGCGCCACCATGAGGTCCTTGGTGATCTCGGTCTGCCCGTAGATGGTGACCGACCGGCCGACGAGGTCGACGAAGTCCAGGTGGTGGCGCTCCCCCGGCCACTGCAGGTGGATCCCGCGGTGTTCCATGCCTTCCGCGTCGAGCCGGTCGCCGAGCCCCACCGAGCGCAGCAGCTCGACCGTGCCCGCCTCGAGCATGCCCGCGCGGATGCGTGCCTGGACGTGCTCGGCGGTCTGCCGTTCGACCAGCACCGAGTCGATTCCCTCGAGGCCGAGCAGGTGGGACAGCAGCAGCCCGGCCGGGCCGGCGCCGACGATGACGACCTGGGTGCGCACGGCAACGTCCTTTCACGCGGAGAGTCCGAGCATGGGCCACCGACCGTGGCGGCCACTACGACATTCTCATTCACTGAGAGAGCGTCCGCGAGATTCCACGCGCCGCCGCGCGCAACGCCGGGATCTGCATCCGCGCGGAGTCGTCGTTGGGCACGATCACCGACAGCGCCGCGACCACGTCGCCACCGCGGCCCCGCAGCGGGACGGCGATCCCGGTGGTCTCTTCGTCGATGAAGCCCGCGCAGTACGCGTAGCCGTCCCGCCGCACGTCGGCGAGGAAGCGCCGCAGCCGCGCCGGGTCGGTCAGCGTGGTCCGGCGGAACGGGCCGAGGGGGCCGGCCAGCACCTGTTCCTGCAGGTCGGCGGGCGCATGGGCGAGCAGCACGAGCCCGGACGACGACGCGTGCAGCGGCAGCCGCCCGGCCACCCGCGTCACGTTGACGACCGCGCCGGGCGCGGAAAGCCGCTCGACGAACAGCACCTCGCGGTCCTCGAGCACCGCGAGCTGGGTGTGGTGCCCGACGACGGCGTGCAGGTCCTCCATGAACGGCATCGCGGCTTCGCGCAGCCCGAGCGTCGGCGACGCGCGCGACGCCAGCTCCCACAACCGCACGCCCACGCGGATCCTCCGATCGGGGTCGCGGCGCAGCCAGCCGTGCCCGACCAGCTCGTCGATCAGCCGGGACGCCGTCGCGACGTGCAGCCCGGCCCGCCGCGCGATGTCGGTGACGCGCAACGCGGGCGCGTCCGGTTCGAACGTCTCGAAGATCCGGACGACGCGCGTCAGCACGGAGTCGCGTTTCACCACGTCAGGCAGTGTGCCCCACCGGAGCGGGGCACACCGCCCGGCGTCACGGCAGCGAGTTCAGGAACGGCTCGTGGCTGTTCTGGAACTCCCAGTTGTAGTACTTGTCCCAGTTGATCGACCAGGTCATCAGCCCGCGCAGCGCCGGCGACGTCCCGCCGCGCAGCGTGTACGAGCCGCAGCCGCTGCCCTCGACCAGGCAGTTCACCGCCGTCTGGACGTCCGTGGGCGACGTGTAGCCGTTGCCCGCGCTGACCGCCGCCGGCAGCCCGACCGCGATCTGGTCGGGCCGCAGCCCGGGGAAGAACTGCCCGGTGTTCGCCACGGTGAAGCCGGCCTTGAGCATGTCGGTCATCGCGATGTGGAACTCCGCGCCACCCATGTTGTGGTACTGGTTGTCCAGGCCCATGACCGGGCCGGAGTTGTAGTCCTGGACGTGCAGCACGGTCAGGGAGTCCCGCAGCGCGTGGATCACCGGCAGGTAGGCGCCGGTCCGCGCGTCGCCGGTACCCGAGCCGCCGTAGAACTGGTAGCCGACCTGCACGAAGAACGTCTCCGGCGCCATGGTGAGCACGAAGCCCGAGCCGTACTTGGCCTTGAGCGACTTCAGCGCGGAGATCAGGTTGACGATCACCGGCGTGGTCGGGTTGCGGAAGTCGGTGTCGCCGGCGTTGAGCGAGAGCGAGTGGCCCTCGAAGTCGACGTCGAGGCCGTTGAGGCCGTACTTGTCGATGATCGCCGAGACGGAGCTGACGAACTTGTCGCGCGCGGCGGTCGTCGTCAGCTGGACCTGGCCGTTCTGCCCGCCGATGGAGATCAGGACCTTCTTGCCCTGCGCCTGCTTGGCTTTGATCGCGGCGGTGAAGTCCGCGTCGCTCTCGACGTTCGGGCACTCGGTGGCGGCGCAGCGGGTGAAGCGGATGTCCCCGGAGGTGACGGACGTCGGTTCGCCGAACGCGAGGTCGATGATGTCCCAGGCCGCGGGGACGTCGGCCATCCGGACGTAGCCGGAGCCGTTCGCGAAGCTGGAGTGCAGGTAGCCGATGAGCGAGTGCTTCGGCAGGCCGGTGTCGACGCAGCCGGTGGTGGTCACGCTGGTGGTCGCGCTCTTCGGGGACTCACCGGCGCTGTTGTAGGCGGCGACGGCGTAGCTGTGGGTTTCGCAGGCTTTCAGGCCGGAGATCGTGGCGCTGGTCCCGGTGACGGTGGCGACGACGCTGCTGCCTTCGTAGACGCGGTACCCGGTGACGGCCCCGGCGGCGGCACCCCAGCTCAGGGCGATGGAGGAGTTCGTGACGGCGCCGGTGGCCGGGGTGCCTGGCGCACCGGGAGTCCCGGGGGTGCTGCCGCCGGGGCCGTCGAGGACGACGTCGTCGGCGTAGTAGGTGCCGGCGCCGTACCAGCCGTGGAGGTAGAGCTGGGCGGAGGTCTGGTTGCCGGTGGTGAAGGTGAGGGACAGCTGGTTGTAGGCGCTCGCGTTGCCCGACCAGGTCGAGGCGCCGCCGGTGATGCCGAGGTAGACGGGGTTCCCGCGCACCCAGGCGGAGACGGTGTAGGTGGTGTTCGGCTGAACGGACACGGTCTGCGAGCACTGGGCGTAGTCGGCACCGACGGGGGTGCCGGCGAGGGCGTGGCTCCCGCCGTGCACGGGAGTGCTGACGGTGGTGGCGTTGGCGCAGGTCCAGCCGGAGAGCGAGCCGGCCTCGAAACCGGGGTTGGCGAGGAGGTTGGCCGCCTCGGCGGAACCGGCGGGACCGGCCGCGAGACCGGAGAGCGCCAGGACGAAGGCGGCGAGGGTTGCGGACAGTCTGGAACGCCTCATCGGGTCCTCCAGTCGGGGAGATACCGATATTGTCTAGACCAATATGTAAAATGTCCAGACCAACCGAGGGTGACGACCGGCCCCGCGCCGCCTACCTCCCGGACGCCTGCCCGGCCCGCAACGTAGTGAATGACTCATTCCTGTCGCCAGACGACAGGAATGAGTCATTCACTACATCCACCACCGCGCGAACCGACCCTCCAGGCACGCGAGCCGACCGCCCAGGTACGCGCCCCCGTCAGCACTCCACCAGCTGCTTCACCACCACCCGCGTCCGCCCCGCCCGAGCCCGGTCGATCACCTGGACGCTGCTCCACCCCACCGGAACCCGCGAGGCCAGCAGCGCCTCCCGCCACTTCCCCGCCCGCCGGACGTGCCGGGCGAACGACCGCGGCCGCACGACCCGCCCGCGGCTGCGCTGGCCGGCCAGCGCCTGCGCAGCCGTCACGTCCAGGAACAGCAACCGCACCGGCCGCCCGCTGACCGCTCCCACCAGCGCCAGCAACGCCCGGGTGGAAGCCCGCGTCGACGGCTCGTGGACCACGATCGGCCCCGCCGCCATCGCCCGCCGGACCACTCGCGCGCGGTGCCACGCGTGGACCACCGGCCGGTAGCACCGGTACGGCAAGGGCACCGCCGCCAGCCGGGCGCGGACCTGGTCGGAGTCCAGCACCACCAGGCCGGGCGCGGCGTGGCGGAGCATCGTCGTCTTGCCCGCGCCGGGCAGGCCCGCCACCACGAGCAGGTCGCGGGGCCCGAGCTCGATCACCGTGGTCTCGCTCATGCCCCGTCAACGCCCCGCCGAAGGTAATGGTTCCTTTACCTTTACCTCACGGAGAGTGATCGAGACCGACGCAGACCCGACCGTGCGGCCGACGCCACCCGGAGAGACGCCCCGATGTCACCTCTCGTGCCCGAAGTCACCCACTCGCCTGAAAACCCATGCACGGCAAGGCATTCATGGCTCCGGAACCGCTTCGGGTGAAGATCGTCCGCACCCCTTCCCGGCGTCCGGATTTTCCCTATCTTCTGGAAGGACGCACTGCTAGAACAGGGGAACTCGCCATGACCCAGTCGCTGGAACTCCCGGTCCAGGAATTCTGTCTCGATTGGACGCTCACCGGCGACGAAGGCGGCCGGGTCGGGGTCACGCTCTCCGGGCAGGTCTCGCTGCTCGACAACAACCGGTTCTACAAGATCGACGGCGTCGTCTACGTCACCGAGGGCGACGCCGACATCCGCGCGGTCGGCAACCCGTGCCTGTCCGTGCGGCGCAACGGCGTCGAGAAGACCGGACGCCAGTGGGGCTGGGAGATGTGTTCGGCCCGCAAGCGCCTCGGCGCGCTGACCACGATGGAGGGCTACTTCGTCCGCACCGGCTACTGGGCGCCGGCCGACCGCGCCATCCAGCTGAGCCTCTGCGCCGAAACCGGGTGGAGCCGGCGCAAGAGCTACAGCCCGCACGTCACCGTCCGGATGGTCGACTGACCACTGTGGACGCCCGGCGCCGCGCCGCCGCGACCACGAGCCCGGCCGCGACCGCGCCCGCCACCGCACAGCCGGCGCCGAACCCCGGCGCCGGTTCGTGCTCGCGCAGCACCGACAAGCACAGCCACGCCACGGCGCCGAACAGCAGGCCCAGCACCGGCCCGCCGACCGACGCACCACGCCAGCGGTGGCCGTTGCGGATGGTCCGCAGCCCGGATTCGAGGTAGGCGAGCGCGAACAGCGCCAGGATGAGGCTGCCCGCGCCCATCGCGCTCGCCAGCGGGTGCTGGCTGGTGAGCAGCGTGAACGTCTGCGTGACCGGCCCGGTCCGCACGGTCGCCGTGACCGCGCCGCCGACCACCCACCGCGCGATCGCCGGCAGGGTGAGCTGCGCGGTGAAGCCGTTGCCGGCCGCTTTCGCGTCGGTTTCGGCCGAGCTCAGCGGGATCCCGGCCGCGGACAGCGTGAGCGCGACGGGACCCGGGTTGCCGGTGCCGGCCAGCGTCAGCGGCTTGCTGAGGTCCACCTCGACCGGCGTCGTGACGGGCTTGGTGCCGAGGAGCAACGTCGGGGACGCCTGGTGCGGCAGCCGCTCCGGGTTCAGCAGCGCGAGGACCACCAGCACGATCGCGGCCGCCGCCGCGCCCAAGCGCAACCACAGCACGGCGGCCTTCGAGGACGCCGACGGGCCGGAACCGTCCCCCGCGCGGCCGGAGTCCGGACCGGCACCCGGACCGCCGCCGGCCGGCCCGGAACCGGTGTCCGGCGGCCCGCTCGGCGCGACCAGCGTCGCGTTCGGCCCCGACGGCCGCCGGACCGGCCGCGTCCGGGACTCCTCCGGCGGCGCCGGCGCGGTGGCCGAGTTGAGCCCGGCGATCACCCGCGGCGTCAGGTGCAGGACCGGCACCCCGGAGCGTTCGAGCCAGCCGGGCCCGTAGACGGCGGTCGCGGCGCCGGCCAGATCGGCCGCGAACGATTCGGCCTCGCGGTAGCGCGCGTCGAGCTCGCGCGCGAGGCTGCGCATGATCACCCCGGCGATCGGCATCGGGACGCCCGCGATCGGCCGCGGGTCGGTGAACATGTGCTGGCGCATCATGCTGATCGCGCCGCGCGTGTTGTCGAACGGCAGCTGCCGCGACAGCAGCTCGTAGAGCACCGTGCCGGCCGCGTAGACGTCGGCCGCCGGGCTCAGCGCGTTGCCCATCGCCTGCTCGGGCGCGATGTACGCCGGGGTGCCGAGGATCTCGCCACCGTGCGTGACGAGCGTGGCGCCCTCGCTGATCACCCGCGCGATGCCGAAGTCCGCCACCTTCACCACGCCCTGCAGGTTGAACAGCAGGTTCCGCGGCTTGACGTCGAGGTGCAGCACGCCGGCCCGGTGTGCGGCGTGCAGCCCGGCGAGCATCGCCAGGCCGATCGCGCACGCCTGCTCGCCGGTGACGCCGCCGCCGTGGAACCGGCTGTGCACCGTGCCGCCGTCGAGCCGTTCCATCACCAGCAGGTGCTCGCGGCCGGTGCGGACGTAGTCGTACACCGGCACGATGTGCGGGTGGTCCAGGCTGGCCAGCACGCGGGCCTCGCGGTCGAACAGCTCGCTGCTCGCCGCGTGGTTGAGCACGTCCCAGGGCAGCTGCTTGATCGCGACGCTGCGCCCCAGCGTCCGGTGCGTCCCGGCGAACACGACACCCATGCCGCCTTCGCCGATCTCGGCGCCGATGTCGTACTGCGGCAGGGCGGCGACCAGTTCGGCCGGTGCGCTCATCGGGTGAATTCCTGGGTCGACGGGACCGGCAGCCGGACGGTGGCGCCGTCCCCGGCGGCCGCGGCGGCCGGCGCCGCCGGGTGCGGCGTCAGGTAGCCGAGCAGGAACGCGATCGCCGCGGCGCCGAGCACCACCGGGATCTCGATCGCCGGCTCCGGCGGGACCAGCCGCAGCACGGACAGGCTGATCACCGCGACCAGGCCGGTGCCGAACCCGGCGGGCAGGAACCGCAGGCCGCGGCGCCAGCGGTTGGGGGCCAGCCGGTGCCGGGCCAGCGCGAGCAGCGCGGTCAGCCAGGCGAGGACGGTGAGCACGAGCATCGCCAGGCCGAAGACGCCGTAGACCGACCAGAAGGAGCCCTGGACGTCGGCGACCGTCGTGGCCTCGCCGAGCGTCGCGCGCTGGGCGTCGAGCAGCTCGACCGACGACGGCAGCAGCCCGGTCGCCTGTCCGGCGAGATCGCCGAGGTCCAGCACGAACGTCCGGGTGGTCGAGCCCCGCGCCGGCACTTCGAACGGCGCGGTCGTGTCGTAGGCGAAGAAGGTGAGGGCGAGCGCGACGCCGGAGAGCCGCACGCTGCGGACCTTCACCGGCGCGGTGCCCGGGTTGGTGGCCACGACCTGGAGCTCGACCTGCTTGGCCGGGTCGATCGGGACCGTCACGTCGGCGATCGGCCGCCGGTCGATCGACACCTGCACCCCGAGCGAGCCGGACGGTGCCGAACCGGACTGGGCCGACGCGGGTGGCGCGCCGAGCAGCACCCCGCACAAACCCAACGCAACCCCCGCCGCGATGACACGTCCCATTGGGCATCCCCTACTTGCGTTATCCGACTGGTCCGGAATGCTACAGCGAGCACACACCGGGGAGGGACGTCCCAATGCGATTCGTGGTTCGGCTGTTTTTCGGCGCCGTGGCCGGAACGATACTTCTGCTCGCGTTCGCCGGTAACGCCAACGCACAATACACGTCGTCGGTTGGTTTGAAACCGTCGAGCGGCAAGGCAGGCAGTTCCTTCACCATTTCCTGGAATTTCTACCCGTGCGGCACGGCGATCACCTTTTCCTGGAACGGCACGCCGATGTGGACGGGGAACGCGACCCTCCAGGAGACCAGCGGCACGGTCGCGGCCACCGTGCCGGCCGGTGCCCAGCCCGGCACCTACCCGGTCACCGGCACCTGCACCAACGCCCGGACCAAGCAGCCGCTCACCGCGAGCAGCCGGTTCACCGTGACCGCCACACCCACCACGACCCCGCCGCCCCCGACCACCACCACGCCGCCGCCCGCGACCACGCGGCCGAGCAAGCCCAGCATCACCACGACCCCGCCTCCGACCACGAGCACCACCCCGCCGACGACCACGTCCACGCCGCCGCCCGCGACCACGCCGACGACACCCGGCACCCCGGCCACCACCAGCACCGAGCCGAAGCCGGGTGAGCTGGTGCTCGACCGGCCGAGCGTCCAGCCCGGCGACGAGCTGTCGGCGTCGGGCAAGGGCTGCCAGCCGGGGCGGATGGTCACGCTGACCTCCGACGGCGCCGAGGTCGGCTCCGCCTACACCGACAGCTCCGGGGCCTTCACCGCGCCGGTCCAGTTCACCCGGATCGAGGCGGGGCGGCACACCGTCATCGCCGAGTGCGGGGTGCGGCTGACCGGCGCGGTCGACCAGGTCGTGACCCGGTCGTCCGGCGGGCAGACCGGGACGCTGGTCATCCTCGTGTTCTTCGTGCTCGCGGGCAGCACGGTGATCCGCTTCCGCTGACCCCCGGTTGACATGCAGCCGTTCAGCTGCCTATCGTGAAAAGGCAGCCGAATGGCTGCATGTTCGGAAGAAGGCGCGATGGACGAGGTGTTCAAAGCACTGGCCGACCCCAGCCGACGCCGGCTGCTGGACGTGCTCAACGAGCGCAACGGCCAGACCCTGCGCGAACTGTGCGCGGGGCTGGACATGGCCCGCCAGTCGGTGAGCAAGCACCTGGCCGTGCTCGAGGCGGCCGGGCTGGTCACGACGACCTGGCGCGGCCGCGAAAAGCTGCACTACCTCGACGCGGCGCCGATCAACGCGATCACCGAGCGCTGGATGACCCGCTACGACCGGCGGCGGGCCGGCGCGCTGGCCGATCTGAAACGAGCCCTGGAGTCCACACCCATGAACGAATTCGCGTACACCACCTACATCAGCACGACCCCGAAAAAGCTCTGGCAAGCGCTTACCGACCCCGCGTTCACCCGGCAGTACTGGGGCGTCTCCTTCGAAACCGACTGGAAGAAAGGGTCACCGGTGGTCTGGGCGGAAAACGGCGCGAAAACGAGCCACCCCGACCAGGTCGTGCTCGAATCCGACCCCTACCGCCGCCTTTCCTACACCTGGCACACGTTCACCGAGGAATGGGCGAAAGGAAACGGCATCGACGCGGAAACGCTTTCGAAGCTGCAGGCGGAAGGCCGCTCGAAGGTCACCTTCACGCTCGAACCGCAGGGAGAAAGCGTGAAGCTGACGGTGCTGCACGACGGTTTCGAGCCGGGCAGCACGGTCATGGCGATGTGCAGCCAGGGCTGGCCGGCCCTGCTGTCGAGCCTGAAGACGCTGCTGGAGACCGGCTCGCCGCTGCCGGCAGCGTAACCAACCGGACGAACCGTCCCAACCAGACAGATCTGGCACACGGAATCGTCTGATTTCTACCCCTTTCGTGGGCGCGGGGCTGAAGTCCCGGTGAATTCCCTCCTCTCGACGGCATCCGATGCGGTTTTTCGGACGATAGGCTCGCATAATCCGTGATCGGTGATGGTCCGATCGAGTGACGGGAGAGTGTGCGTGCCGGGGTCAGTGCGTACCCGCTGGATCGTGGCGGCCGTGGTCGTGGCCGCCGCGGCGGGAGCCGTCGTGGCGTTCTGGCCGGACAGCGCGTCCGCCGGCGACCCGGAGATCGCGGTGTCGCGTTCGGCGTGCGGCACCGGCTGGTCGGACCCGAAGCCCGGGCCGCAGACGTTCCGCCTGCACAACACCGGCTCGGTGACCGCCGAGGTCGACCTGATCGACCCGGCGACCGGCGTGATCTACGGCGAGGTCGAGGGCCTCGGCGCGGCGACCACCCGGCCGCTGCAGGTCAACCTCGGCAACGGCAGCTACGCGTTCCGCTGCCTGCCCGAGGACGCGGGCGCGATCGTCGGGCCGGCGGTGCAGGTCAGCGGCGGTGCCGAGCGGACCGGCCCGGGCGTCGCGCCGGTGACGCACAACGACCTGCTCGGGCCGCTCAAGGCCTACCAGCAGCACGTCACGACGGGCCTCGGCGAGCTGGTCGCGAACACGGGCGCGCTGAAGAACGCCGTCCACGGCGGCGACCGCGCGGCGAGCGAGGCGGCGTGGCTGACGGCCCACTTGACGTACGAGCGTCTCGGCGCGGCGTACGACGCGTTCGGCGACTCCGACGGCGCGCTCAACGGCACCGCCGACGGCCTCCCGAACGGCACGTCGGACCCGGGTTTCACCGGGTTCCACCGCCTCGAGCAGGGGCTTTGGCACGGCGAGGATCTGGCCGCGCTGGGCTCGGTGGCCGACCGGCTGGACACGGACGCCCACGCGCTGCAGGCGTCCTTCGGCAACAGCCAGATCGACGGCAACGACCTCGGCCTGCGCGCGCACGAGATCATGGAGAACACGCTGCAGTTCGAACTGACGGGCCGCACGGACTACGGCAGCGGCACCAACCTGGCCACGGCCCGCGCCAACCTCGACGGCACCCGCGCGGTGCTCGACGTGCTCCGCCCGCTGCTCGCGCCCCGGTACCCGGATCTGTCCGAGGTGGACAGCTGGTTGACGCGCACACAGTCCCTTTTGGACTTCGCGCACCGGCCGGACGGGAGCTGGACGCCGCTGACACAGTTGCCGCAGAAGGAGCGACAGAAGCTGAACGCGGACGTGAGCGAGCTGACGGAACTACTGGCCCCGATCGCGGCGATCGCCGAGCCGAGGAGGGTTTCGTGAGTGATCTGCCGCGCCGCTCCTTCCTGCGCCGCGCCGCGATGGGGGCCGGCCTGACCGTGGCCGCCGGAGCCGGGCTCGGTGCTTCCGCCGCCGTCACCGACAGCACGGCGCCCGTCGCCTTCCACGGCAAGAACCAGGCCGCCATCCTGCGGAAGCCGCCCACCCAGACCATCGTCGCGTCGTTCGACGTCGTCGCCGAGTCGAAAGCCGAGCTCACCGACCTCTTCCGCGCCGTCACCGACCGGGCGCGGTTCCTCACCGGCGGTGGTGCGCCCGCCGCCCTCGGCATCACCGCGCCGCCCGCCGACTCCGGGGTGCTCGGTCCCGTCGTCCCGGGTGGCGACCTGGGCGTGGTCCTCGGCGTCGGCGCGTCGCTGTTCGACGACCGGTACGGCCTGGCGAAGCTCAAGCCCGCCAAGCTGAAGCCGATGACGACGTTCCCGGACGACGCCCTCGACCCCGCCCAGTGCCACGGCGACCTGAGCCTCACGCTGTCCGCGAACTCCACCGACACCGTGCTGCACGCGCTGCGCGACATCGCCCGCGCGACCCGCGGCGGCATGCAGCTGCGGTGGAAGCTCAACGGCTTCAGCTCCCCGCCGCGCCCGGCCGGGACACCGCGGAACCTGATGGGCTTCAAGGACGGCACCTCCAACCCGGAAGAAGCCGACTTCGACCGTCTCGTGTGGACGTCCGGAACGGGCGAACCCGCCTGGGCCGCGGGCGGCAGCTACCAGGTGATCCGGCTGATCCGGATGCTGGTCGAGTTCTGGGACCGGGTTTCGCTGGCGGAGCAGGAGAACATGTTCGGCCGCCGCCGCGACACCGGCGCCCCGCTCGACGGCACCGAGGAGACCGACGTCCCCCGCTACGCCGACGACCCGATCGGCACCGTGATCCCGCTGACCAGCCACATCCGCAAGGCCAACCCCCGCACGCCGGAAACCGACGCCGGCCGCATCCTGCGCCGCGCGGTGAACTACGACCGCGGCATCGACAGCAACGGCAACCTCGACATGGGCCTCGTCTTCGTCTGCTACCAGCAGGACCTGGAGCGCCAGTTCGAGGCGATCCAGACGCGGCTGGCCGGCGAACCCCTGACCGACTACATCTCCCCGTTCGGCGGCGGCTACTTCTTCGCGCTGCCGGGCGTCACCGGCCCGGACGACCACTTCGGGCGCTCCCTGCTCACCTGACCGCACACCACCCCACCACGAAAGGAATCCACAGTGGACACCCGACCTCGCCGGCGACGGCGCGGCCTGCTCGGCGCCGGGGCGCTCGCCTCGGTGGCCGTGCTGGCCGTCGTCACCGGTTCCGCGGCGACCACCGCGGACGCCCAGCCGCTGAACGTCTTCCCCGCCCACTGGATCCCGACCTCGACGCCGATCAAGCACGTCGTGGTCATCTTCGGCGAGAACATCTCCTTCGACCACTACTTCGGGACCTACCCGAACGCGGCGAACACGGACGGCACCCCGTTCCAGGCCGCACGCAACACCCCGAAGATCAACGGCCTCGACCACAAGCTGCTGACCGACAACCCCAACGCGTACGACCCGAAGCGGCTCACGCACGAGCAGGCGATGACCTGCGACCAGAACCACAACTACGGCGCGGAGCAGGCCGCCTTCAACGGCGGCAAGATGGACAAGTTCGTCGAGAAGACCGAGACGGACAAGTGCACCGGCCAGCCGGTGCTGTTCGGCGAGCCCGGCCTGGTGATGGACTACTACGACGGCAACACCGTCACGGGCATGTGGAACTACGCCCAGCACTACGCGATGAGCGACAACTCGTTCAACACGACGTTCGGCCCGTCGACGCCGGGCGCGCTGAACCTGATCTCGGGCCAGACGCACGGCGGCCAGGCGGTCGACCCGGTGACGCACGAGCCGGTCAGCGACTCCTACGTCGTGTCGTCGCCGGACGCGAACGGCGTCGGCACGGTGATCAACGACCCGGACCCGGCCTGGGACGACTGCTCGGACAAGAACCACACGAGCAAGGACAACCTGGCCACCATGAACGGCCGCAACGTCGGTGACCTGCTCAACCAGCGTCACGTGACGTGGGGCTGGTTCCAGGGCGGCTTCCGTCCCACCGGCGAAGCGAACGGCTACGCGGTCTGCGGCCAGAAGCACACGAACGTGGGCGGCAACGCGGTCGTCGACTACAGCCCGCACCACGAGCCGTTCCAGTACTACCCGTCGACGGCGAACCCGAAGCACCTCCCGCCGACGTCGGTGCAGGCGATCGGCCAGACCGACCGCGCCAACCACCAGTACGACACCTCGGACTTCGACGACGCGCTGCGCGCCGGCTCGATGCCCGCGGTGAGCTTCCTGAAGGCCCCGGAGTACCAGGACGGCCACGCGGGTTACTCGGACCCGCTGGACGAGCAGCAGTTCGTCGTCAGCGAGATCAACAAGATCCAGCAGTCGCCGGAGTGGAAGTCGACGGCGATCGTCCTGGCGTACGACGACTCGGACGGCTGGTACGACCACGCCAGGTCGCCGATCGTCAACGGCTCGCACGACGCCGCGCAGGACCAGGCGGTGTGCACGGCCCAGCCGACGAAGATGGGCACCTACGCCGACCGCTGCGGCTACGGCCCGCGGCTGCCGCTGCTGGTGATTTCGCCGTACAGCAAGGTGAACCACGTCGACCACTCGCTGACGGACCAGACCTCGGTGCTGAAGTTCATCGAGGACAACTGGTTCGCCGGCCGGATCGGCGACTCGTCGTTCGACTCCCGCGCGGGGTCGCTGAACGGGATGTTCGACTTCTGGTGGCCACGGGCGAAGAAGGTCACGCTCGACCCGAAGACCGGGGCGGTCGCGCACAGCTAGTCCCCCGTCTGCCGCGGCCGGTCGTGAGTGTTTAGGCGGGTTCTAACCCGCCTAAACACTCACGACCCCGTCAGGTCAGGTGACGGGCGAGGAAGCCCTCGTCGACGCCGATCCAGCGGATGGTGCGGTGGTCACCCGGGTTGGCGTGCAACGTCTTTTCGGTGGTCGCGAAGGCGTCGAAGAGCGCGAAGCACGATTGCCGGTCGACGTGCTCGTCGTCCCACGGGAGCAGGAACTGGACCGGCACGGTGATCCGCCGCGCCGCGTCGAGCAGTTCGTCGTGGACGAAGAACCCGCCGCCGAAGATCGCCGCGGAGATCCGCGGTTCGGCCGCCGTCAGCGGGATCCCGATCGCGGTGCCCAGCGAGATGCCGCCGCCGTAGCCGATCCGCGCATCGCGGCCGATTTCGGGCAGCTCCTGGAGTGCATCCAGCGTGGCGCGCCATTCGGGGACGGCCCGCTCCGCCAGGGAGAGGGCGTAGCCGATGCTGACCGACCGGAAGCGTTCCCGGTCGCCCGTCGCGTGCGCTTCCCGGAACGAAGCGCGGACCTGCTCGTCTTCGGCCGCGCGTGGGCGGTCGCCGTGTCCGGGAGCGTCGATGGCCACGACGGAGAAGCCCTGCCGGGTCACGGCGTCACGGGCCCGGGCAGCGAGGGCCGGCGTCTTCTTGTGCAGGCCGCCTCCGTGCCCCATCAGGACCAGGGGCGCGGACGCCGGGCCGGACGCGGGTGACCAGAGGACGCCGGGGACGTCGCCGACGGTGAAGTCGCGCTCGACGACCCCGTCCGACGCCGTTTCGGACGTGAAACACAGAGAATTCATGGGAGTGCCTTTCGGGCGTGCCTGATTCGAGGCGCTCCCGGAGGCCTATCGCCCGACCATGACGGCGAGGGGGAGCACCCACGTGCGCACAGCGTTCACGGGTCTCACCTCCTCGGGTGGGTCACGGTCGACGGCACGCTACCAGCCGGGCACCGGGCGGCCCAACCGGATTTCGGCGCCGCCGCTCACGGCCGGACCGGCGCCAGGTCCCACACCAGCGTCACCACGGTCCCCGCTTCGCCGGACGAGATGTCCGCCCGGTCGGCACTGGCTCGCAGCAGCGTCAATCCCCGCCCCCGCACGGAAACCGGGCGCGGGTCCACCACCGGGGTCCGCCACTTCCCGTGGTCGCTGACGACCACCTCGATCCGGTCCGGGTGCGCCGTCGCCTCGAGGTCGACCACTCCGGAACCCGCGCCGTCGTACGCGTGGTCGGCGACGTTGGCCAGCGCCTCGTAGCTGGCCAGCACGATGTCCTGCGCCCGGCCCTCCTCGACGCCCGCCGAGAGGACCCAGGCCATCAGGTCGTGCCGGAGCCGCCGCAGGGCCTGGGGCACCGCCTCCACGCCGTGGCAGCGGAACGGTCCCGGGGGTTCGTCCATCGGGGGTCGCCTTTCTCCCCAGCCGGGGGCCGTCACTTGGCCAGCGCTTCGTCGACCGTCGCGTGGATACCGATCCACGTGTCGAGGCCGGTGGTCCTCAGCGGCCCCGACGTCACCGGCGAGTCGCTCACCACCCGCAGCGCGTGCTCGGGGAGCCGGCGGTGCGCCGCCGCGAGCACCTGCAGGCCCGCCGAGCAGAAGAACGTCACCGCGCGCAGGTCGACCACCAGCGTCCGCGGCTCGTCGGCCAGCACGACGTCGACGACTTCCTCGAACTCCGGCGCGCTCAGCAGGTCGATCTCCCCCGCCACGCGCAGCACCGCGGCCGTGCCCCGCCAGTCGAGCGTGACCGCCAGCTCGACGGCGGGAAGATCCCGGGATGAAGAGGTCACGGCGCTCTATGGTGCCCCAATCCCCGGCGCCCCGCCATCGACGCTCCTCACCGGTGCGGCAGCTTGACGACCGTGACCCAGAAGTCGTCGATCTTCCGGACCACTTCGACGAACTTCTCGAAGTCGACCGGCTTGGTGACGTAGGCGTTGGCGTGCAGGTCGTAGCTGCGCACGATGTCCTCGTCCGCTTCGGACGTCGTCAGCACGACCACCGGGATGGTGCGCAGCTCCGGGTCCTGCTTGATCTCGCCGAGCAGCTCCCGGCCGTCCTTGCGGGGCAGGTTGAGGTCGAGCAGGATCAGCCCCGGCCGCGGCGCCGCCGCGAAGCGTCCCTGGTGGTTCAGGAACTCGAGCGCCTCGACGCCGTCGCTCGCGACGTGCAGGGCGTTGCGGATCTTGTGGTGCTCGAAGGCCTCGCGCGTCATCAGCACGTCGCCGGGGTCGTCCTCGACGAGCAGGATGTCGATCGGTGCGTGCGCCTGCGTCATGCGTCCCCATTGTCCTCGGTGGCGGGCAGGGTGAAGCGGAACGTGGTGCCCTCGGCCTCGGTGTCGAGCCAGATCCGGCCGCCGTGGTACTCGACGATCCGGCGGCACAGGGCGAGCCCGATCCCGGTGCCCGGGTACGCGCTGCGGGTGTGCAGGCGCTGGAACAGCGCGAAGACCCGTTCGGCGTACTCCGCGTCGATGCCGATCCCGTTGTCCGACACGGTGAAAACCCAGCCGTCGCCGTCGCCGTCCGCGGTGACGCGCACCTCCGGCGGCGCCTCGCCCTTGAACTTCAGGGCGTTGCCGATCAGGTTCTGGAACACCGCCGTCATCAGCGCCGGCTCGACGCGCACCTCCGGCAGCTCACCGCGGTCGACCTTGCCGCCGCTCAGCGAGAGCGCGACCTCCAGGTTCGCCAGCGCGTCGTCGACCAGCCGGCTCGCCTCGACCACGACGTGCTCGCCCGGCTTGCGCCCGACCCGCGAGAACGCCAGGAGGTCGTTGATCAGGCCCTGCATGCGCTTCGCGCCGTCGACGGCGTACTCGATGTACTGCTCGCCGCGCTCGTCGAGCAGGCCCTGGTAGCGCTTCTGCAGTAGCTGGCAGAAGCTCGCCACCTTCCGCAGCGGCTCCTGCAGGTCGTGTGAAGCGACGTAGGCGAACTGCTCCAGGTCGGCGTTCGACCGTTCCAGCTCGCGCGTGCGCCGGTCCAGCATCGCGTGCGCCCGCTCGAGCTCGGCGACCTCGTCGAGGATGCGCAGCCGCATGGCCTCGACGTCGGCGCCGAGCTGGGCGATCTCGCGTGGCCCGCTCCCGTTCACCGGCCGTCGGACGTCCTGGTCGGCGACGTGGCGGACCTCGTCCGCCAGCCGCACGATCGGCCGGGTGATGACCTGCCGCAGGCCGAGGAACAGCACCACGAACAGCAGCACGACCAGCACGGCGACCGCGATGAGCATGGAGGTCAGGAACGCCGCCGCGGCGTCCAGGTCCGCGCGGCCGGCGTCGCGGACCGCGCCGAGGTGGGTGAGCTGGGCGTCCAGGGCCCGGCGGACCGTGTCGAACAGCGTCCGGCCGCGCTGGACCTGCGCCGGGCTCACCGGGGCCGCCCCGGGCGCGATGGTGGGCGCGGCCGCGGCCTGCCAGGTGGTGGCCGCCCGCAGGACGGTCTCGAGGTCGTCGCCGATCTGCGTGCCGGGCACCGCGCCGAGCTGCCGCAGCTGCGCGACCGCGTCGGCCTGCGACCGGACGCCGTCGGTGTACGGGGTGAGGAACTCCGGCTGCCGGCCGAGCTGGTAGCCGCGGACGCCGGTCTCCTGGTTCAGCAGCGAGGTGGACAGCTGGTAGGCGGCCAGCCGCTGCGGCCCGATGACGTCGAGGAGGCTGTTGCGGGCCGCGGTCAGGCTGGCCAGCGCGACCGCGCCGCCGACCAGGGCGGCGAGCAGCAGCACGGCTTCGGCGACGGCGAACAGGGTCAGCCAGCGGCGGATCGACCAGCCTCGCGCTTCAGCGCTCATCGGGCGTGCTCCCCCGGGTCGTGGCTGAGCAGGGCGAGGGCGACGTCGTCGTCGAGGGGGCCGGAGTTGAGCCGCTCGGCGCGGGCGATCAGCTCGTCGAGCAGGTCGGTGCCGGCCAGCCCGGCCTGGTGCTGGATCTCGAGGACGATGGCGGCCATCCGCTCGTGGCCGAGCCGTTCCGACCCGGCGCCGACGCGGCCCTCGAACACGCCGTCGGTGTAGAGCAGCAGCGACCAGCCCGGTTCCAGCGGCACGTCGAGCGCTTCCCACTTCGTGCCTTCGACGACGCCGAGCGGGACGCCGAGGTGTTTCCCGGAGAGCAGGTGCCCGTCGCCAGGGGTGAGCAGCAGCGGCGGGAGGTGCCCGGCCAGCGACAGGCGCAGGGATCTTCGGTCCGGCGCGACGACGACCATGCAGACCGTGGCGAACAGCGGCTCGATCCGCTCGTGCACCAGCACCCGCTCGACCATGCTCAGCACGTCGGCCATCGGCAGGCCGGCCATCACGAGCGAGCGCCACGCGATCCGCAGCGCGACGCCGAGCGCGGCCTCGTCCGGGCCGTGGCCGCAGACGTCGCCGATCATCATGTGCACGGTGCCGTCGGCGAGCTCGATCGCGTCGTAGAAGTCGCCGCCCAGCAGGGAACCGTTGCGGCCCGGGCGGTAGCGGGAGGCCAGCTCGAGGTACGGGTCGCGCAGCAGCGGCACGGGCAGCAGGCCGCGTTCGAGCCGCGCGTTCTCCCGGGCGAGCAGCTGCTGCTGCAGGAACTGCTGCTCGACCTGCTCGGCGCGCTTGCGTTCGCGGGCGAAGCGCAGCGCCTTCACCAGCAGCGGCCCGTCCACCTGGTCCTTGACGAGGTAGTCCTGGGCGCCGGCGGCGACCGCGGCGACGCCGGTGGCCTGGTCGTGCTGCCCGGTCAGCACGACGACCGCGACGCCGGGCGCGTGCTGGCCGAGCTTCGTCAGCCCGCTCAGGCCCATGGCGTCGGGCAGCTGCAGGTCGAGGACGACGCAGTCGGCGGTGAGCGGGCCGGCCAGCGCGGCGGCGAGCGTTTCGACGCGTTCGAGCGAGAACGGCACGGACGTGTCCGCGAGCATCTCCTCGACCAGCAGCGCGTCGCCGTCGTCGTCCTCGACGAGCAGCACGCGCAAGCGGATGCCGGAGTCCCACGATGAGTCGTGCGCGGCGGTCACCGGCTTCTCCCGTTCGGCTGCTCGTGAGCCAGCACATCCAGACGATCACCCTAGCGGCACCGGCGGCGGCCGCCTACGGCCGTGGAAGCGGTCCCACAGAGGTAGCGTTTTATAGCACCCCGGTGTGTCACCGGACGGGTAACGGTTCGGGTCGTGACCGTGCCGGAACCGGACGGTCCGGACCTACGCTGCGGCCATGTCCCCGACCCGGGCGCCGCGCGCCGCCTTCGCCTGGTGGGGCGCCACGGCGTGCTGGTTCCTCGGCTCACTGCTCGGCGGCCGCCGGACGGCCGTCGAAGCCGCCGTCCCGCTCCCGGTCGCGCTGCTCGCGTACGTGGTCTGCGCCGGGCTGTGGGCGTTGCTCGTCCTGGGCGTGTACCGCGGGGTCGGCGGAACCCGGGTCGCGCTGGCGGTCATCGGCGTGGTCGGCATCGCGGACCTGGTGCTGCAGCTGGCCGGGGACGTCACCGCGGGCGCCGTCGTGCACGGCGCGTTCTTCCTGGCCGCGCTGGTCCTTTCGGCCGCCGGGTTCGTCCTGCTGCTCAGGCGCCGCTGAGCCGCGCGGCGAGGAACTCCTGCTCGACGGCGTTGTCGCTCAACGCGAGCGCGGCCCGGTAGGCCTCGGCCGCCTCGGCGTCGCGGCCGAGGCGGTGCAGCAGGTCGGCTTTGGCGGCGGGCAGGTAGCGGTAGCCGGCGAGCCGGCCGCCGACCTCCAGCCGGGCGATTTCGGCGAGGGCGGCTTCCGGGCCTTCGACCATGGCCAGGGCGACCGCGCGGTTGAGCGCCACCACGGGCGAGGGCCACAGGCGCAGCAGCACGTCGTAGAGGGCCAGGATCTGCGGCCAGTCCGTCTCGGCGTAGCCGGGCGCCTGGGCGTGCAGGGCGGCGATCGCGGCCTGGACGCCGAACCGCCCGGGCGGACCGCCCGTGAGCGCCTCGACCACGAGCCGGTCGGCCTCGGCGACCATCGCCGTGTCCCAGCGCGTGCGGTCCTGCTCTTCGAGCCGCAGCAGCCGCCCGGCGTCGTCGGTCCGGGTGGCCCGGCGGGCCTGGTGGACCAGCAGGAGCGCGAGCAGCCCGGCGACCTCGGTGTCGGCGGGCAGCAGGGTCCGCAGCATCCGCGCCAGGTCCAGCGCGCGGCCGGTCAGCTCGTCCCGCACGAGGTCGTTCCCCGACGCAGCGGTGTGCCCGGCCGAGTAGAGCAGGTGCAGCACGGTCAGCACGACGGACACGCGCTCCGGCAGCTCCTCGGCCGAGGGCACCGCGTACGGGATCCGCGCGGCGGCGATCTTCTTCTTGGCGCGGGTGATCCGGGCGGCCATCGTCGGCTCGGGCACCAGGAAGGCGTGCGCGATGTCGGCCGTCGCGACGCCGCACACCAGCCGCAGCGTCAGCGCGATCTGGGCCTCCTGCGCCAGCGCCGGGTGGCAGCAGGTGAAGACGAGCCGGAGCCGGTCGTCCGGGATCGGCCCGGCCGGTTCCGGCGGCTCGGCGACGGCCGGCTCGACCAGCAGCGGCAGCTTGCGCCGCAGCACCTCCCGGTGCCGGACGCCGTTGAGCGCGGTCCGGCGCGCGACCGTGGTCAGCCACGCGCCGGGCCGCTCCGGGACGCCGTCGGCCGCCCAGCGCTTCAGCGCCTGGAGGTAGGCGTCCTGGACGGCCTCTTCGGCCTCGTCGAGGTCGCGCGTGACCCGCACCGTCGCGGCGAGCACGTAGGCCCACTCGCGACGGTGCGCTTCGGCGACGGCGTCCGGGACGGAGGTCAGTCCGGCACCACCTGGAAGCCGACGAGCGGCCGGACCTCGACCCCGCCCTCGACGACCGGCGTCAGCTTCGCGCAGGCGAGGGCGTGGTCGAGGTCGCGGGCCTCCAGGACGTACACGCCGGCCAGCACCTCCTTGGTCTCCACGAACGGCCCGTCGGTCACCAGGTCGCCGCGGATCGCGGTGGCCGTCTCGTTCGGCTGCAGGGCCAGGCCCGCGGTCACCTTGCCGCCCAGCTCGCCGATCCGGTCGGGCAGTCCCAGGTGCCGGTCCATGATCTCCTTCGGCAGGTCCTCGGGGGCCACCCGCTCGTAGATGAGCACCGCGTACTGCGCCATGTCCGTTTCCTCTCGTCGTGGTCCTTTCCTACTCCGTCACGCGGGAGGAGGCGGAATCGACAGGACGGCGGACCTTTCTTCAGCGCGCGGTCACCGTCAGCGCGAACGTGTTGCCCGGCCCCTGGACCAGCGAGCTCAGGTACGCCGTGAACGAGCCGCAGCCGGTCAGCGGCGGGATCGGGTACTCCCCGCTCACCGGCCCGCCCGACGCGAGCACGAAGCCATTCCCGGACTTCAGGTCGACCGGGATCGGCGCGCTCGCCCGGCAGCCCGCGTCGGCGACGGGCAGCCCGAAGAGCGTCACCTGCGGCAGGGCCAGCGCGAGGTTCGCGTGCGCGACGAACCCGCCGCCGGTCAGCTCGCCGGTCTGCGGGCCGTCCGGGGCGAACCGCAGGTCGGCCGTCCCGGGCACGAACCCGAAGACCTTGAACTCCACCCGCGTCCGGTCGAACGCCGTACCGAACGCCGGGACGGCCAGCGAACCGGTGACCGGCGCGCTCGCCCCGAGCGCCTTCAGCGTGGTCGTCCCGGTGACGCCGTACTCGTACGACGACTGCGTGCCGCCGAGGTCGAAGCTCAGCAGAACCGGGTCCTGACCGGGATCGAGCGTGCAGTCCGAGGTGAACGAGCCGAGCCCGGTGAACGAGCCGTCCGCCTTCTTCGGCGTCAACCGGGTGCTGAAGTCCCCGATCGTCAGCGTCGTCCGGCCCGCGTTCGGCAGCTGCACCGGCGGGACCGACCCGCTGGCCCGGGTGGTGAACGCCCCCGACGGCGGCACCGCCGTCTTGGCCACGGTCAGCGGCAGGGCGAGCGGCAGCGTCAGCGAGCCGTTGGCCAGCGTCACCCCTGCGGACGCCGTCCCTTCGATGCTCGCCGCGCCGACCAAGGCCAGGCCGCGGGTGGACTTGTCCGGCACGGTCACCGCGACCGTGAGGTCCGTCGTCGTGAACGTGCCGCCGGGTGCGGCGGGCACCTCGAAGGACGCCTTGACCTCGACGTCCAGCTTTTGCTTGCCGATCAAGGGAAACGGGCAGGTGAAGCTCAGCTTCCTGTCGATCGGCGTCGACGCGTCCGCGGGCGGGGCGGGCAGCGGCAGCACCAGGCAGGCGAGGCCCGCCGCGAGCAACGACCGGGCTTTCCGCACGGGCTCTCTCCTTCCGGGGCGTGGCACCGGCCCCCGCCGCGGCGCGACGGGGGCCGGCAGTTCGGGTCACTTCTTGGCGAGCACGAGGTCCAGCGTGTTGCCGTCGCTCTTCGCGAACGCGCTGATGATGTCGTTGAACGAGCCGCAGTTCTGCAGCGCGGACAGCGAGTAGGTGCCCGACAGCTTGCCGCCCTTGAGCAGGTCGAAGTCGGGACCGGTGGTCATTTCGCTGGTCGACGAGCTGACCGTGCCGCACTTCGGGTCGGTGCTGATCGGGATGCCGAACAGGTTGACCGTGGTGAGGAACGTGTCGAACTTGATGTGCGCCTTGAAGCCGGTGCCCACCAGCTCCCCGGTCTGCGGGCCGTTCTGCACGACCTTGACGTCCGAGCTGCCCTGCAGGAACCCGAAGAGCTTGAAGTCGGTGTGCGTCGGGTTCAGCTTCAGGTCACCGGTGAACGTCTTGGCCGACAGGTTGACGTCGGCGTCGAACGAGCCGGTGATCGGCGCGGTGCTGCCGAGCGACTTCAGCGACGTCGACCCGGTGATGCCGAAGGAGTACTTGATGCCCCCGCCCGGCGGGGTCGTGGTGGGCGGGGTGGTCGTCGGCGGCGTGGTGGTCGGGGGCGTGGTCGTCGGCGGGGTGGTGGTGGGCGGGGTCGTCGTCCCGCCACCGCCGGCGATGGTGATCGTGGCCAGGGTGTTGTTCTGGCCGGCGTCCTGCGTGCAGGGCGCGTCGATCGTGCCGTCCGGCGTGATGCCGGTGACCGAGCCGTCGGCCTTGCGCGGGGTGACCTTGAGGTTCAAGTCGCCGACGGTGATCTTCGCCTGGCCGGCCTGGGTGAACGTCAGCGACGGGGTCTTGCCCGCCGCGTTGATGTTCAGCTCACCCGAAGCCGGGATGTTCGTCTTGTCCAGCGTGATCGGGACGTTGACCGGCAGGTTGAGGCTCGGCGCGGCGACGGTCGCGGCGGCCGTCGCGGTGCCCTCGATCGTCGTGGCGCCGATCAGGCTCAGGCCCGCGACGGTGTCCGCGTTGATGGTGGACACGGCCTTGATGTCGAACGCGCCGGTCGGCTGCCCGGTGTTCACCGTGGTCGGCAGATCGGTGTTGATCACCACCTTCAGCGACTGCGAGCCCACCAGCGGGAACGTGCAGTGGTAGTTCAGCGTCAGCGAAACCGGGTCGGCGGCACTGGTCTGCGCCCCGACGAGCAGTGCGGTGGCGACCAGCCCCACCGCGCCCACGACCGCGGCGGCCGCGGCCGTCTTCTTGCCTCTTGGGTGATTCACGATGGTCCTTCCGTGTATCAACAGTGATACGAAACGGCGCGCGCTATTCGAGAATCGCGACCGGACCGTAAGCTAACGAGCGCGGATGGCGCCGATCAAGAGCTTTTGGTGAAAACGTCACGCGGTACCGGTAAATTGTCACCCCGGCACGTCAGCCGGGCCGGGTTCCTAGCAGGCAAGGGAAGGTTTCCCCAGCACAGCGCGGTCGGCGAACCGCTGACGTGCATGACAAATCCCCGCCGCGGAATGTTGACGCACGTGCCAACCGGCTATTCTCTTCTTGCCCGCACGCAACCGCGCCGCGTAGCTTCGAAACCCATGAAAAGAATGCACAGCGTGGTGCTCGCAATGGCGGCGGCCGCGCTCCTGTCGTGCTCCGCCTGCGGGTCCGGCGCCCCGGCCGACCCCGGCCGGCACGCCGACCCCGCGGCGCTGGCCTGGGTCGACAAGGTGTGCACCGGGGTGGCCGCGGGCTCGGCGAAGCTCTCGCAGCCACCGGCGGTCGACGACGCCGACCCGGTGAAGACCCGGGACGCGATGGTCGACTTCCTGGGCCGTCTCGGCTCGGCCCTCGACGACATGGCGGGCGGCATCCGCACCGCCGGTGTCCCGCCCGTCCCGGATGGACAGTCCGCTGTGGACAAGGCGACCGGCACCCTCGCCGAGACCAAGTCCAAGCTGACCGAGACGAAGTCCAAGATGGAGCAGGCGAAGGTGACCGACCAGGGCAGCCTGCGCCAGGTCATCTCCGAGGCGGACGCGACCATGGGGCAGCTCGCCGACCCGGAGGGCCCGATCAAGGACCTCAAGGCGAACCCCGAGCTGAACCTGGCCTTCAGCGAGTCCGCGACCTGCAAGCGCGTCTACGGGACGGGCTCGTGACCGCCCGCCGCCTGCTCGCCGCGCTGGCGGCGCTGGTGCTCGCCGCCGTGGTCGCGCCCGCGGCGTCGGCGGCACCGGAACCCGGGCCCTTCGACGACTCGTTCTACACACCGCCTTCGCCCCTGCCCGCGGGCAAGCCGGGTGACGTGATCCGCTGGCGGACGTCGAACGCCGGGCCGCGCAAGGCATCCGTCGACGCGTGGCAGGTGATGTACCTGTCCACCGACGCACTCGGGCAGCCCGACGCCGTCACCGGGACCGTGCTCGTCCCGAAGAACGTCGACCGCGCGACCGCGCCGATCGTCTCCTTCGACCCCGGCACGCACGGCCCGGCGTTCGGCTGCACGCCGTCGAAGATGATCGACATCGGCGCGTTCTACGAGCAGCCCGGCCTCGACGACCTGCTCGACGCCGGTTATGCCGTCGCCGTCCCGGACTACGAGGGCTACCAGAGCACGCCGAAGACGACGTACGTCGTGGGCCGGTCCGAAGGCCCGGCGGTGCTCGACGGGGTCCGCGCGGCCCAGCGGCTCACCGCCGCCGGGCTGTCCGCGACGGCGAAGGTCGTCTTCCGCGGCTACTCCCAGGGCGGCGGCGCCGCGGCGTGGGCCGGGGAGCTGCAACCCACCTACGCGCCGGAACTGAACCTCGTCGGCATCGCGGCGGGTGGGGTGCCGGCGGACCTCGTCCAGGTGACGCTGCAACTCGACGGCAAGTTCGGGTTCGGCGTGTTCGCCTACGCGCTGCTCGGCCTCGACCAGGCCTACCCGGAGCTGCAGCTCGACTCGTTCCTCAGCGACAACGGCCGCGCGAAGCTGGCCGAGATGAAGCAGAGCGCGTGCACGTTCGAGCTGCTCACGAGGTACGCGAACCAGAAGATCGCGGACTACACGACCGGCCCGGGCTACATCAAGCCCGCGTGGGTGGCGCGGCTGAACGAGAACAAGCTCGGCGGCAGCCCGCCGAAGGTGCCGGTGTTCCAGTACCACGCGACCGGTGACCAGCTGGTGCAGTTCGCGCAGGCCGACAGCTTGCACAAGGCGTACTGCGCGGCCGGCGTCCAGGAGACGTGGAAGACCTACGACACCGACCACATCACGCTGGTCTACACCGGCAACGCCGACGTCCTGGCGTTCGTCAAGGACCGGATCGCCGGGAAGCCGGCGACGTCGAGCTGCTGATCAGCGGTTCGGCCTGCCGTGCGGGTGCTGCTGCTGCCACGAGCTGATCACCGAGCTCACGTACTGCTGCCAGGTGTCCTGGGGCGGCGGCGACGTCGTGGGGCGCGCGGGCTTGCGTCCCGCGGCGGCGGCCGGGGCGTTCGTGGTCCGGACCGGCGAATCGTGCACCTTCGCGGTGAGCGGGGCCGGCTCGGCCGTGGCGCTCATCGTCTCCACCGCGTCGCTCGAGGCCGGCGGCGCGGCGGGGGCGGTGACGCCCGGCGGCGGCGTGGCGGTCCCCCCGACCTGCTGCGGCTGGAACAGCACGACGGCGGCCAGCCCGAGCGCGACGGCCGCACCCGCGGCGAGGACGTACGGCTTGGTCCGGCGGGGCTCGGCGGGCGGAGCTTCCAGGGGACGCTCGTCCTCGGGCTCCGGCGCCGCGAGCTCGGCGTCGAGGATGGCCAGCGGGTCGGGCCGGGGTTCGGGCTCCGGTTCGGGCACGGGTTCGCCGGCGAGCATCGCGTCGAGGTCACCGCGGATCATCAGCGGCTTCGTCTGCGAGAGGCTCACCAGTTCGGCGACCGAGGGGAGCTCGCCCTCACCGCCCGTGCGTGCCATCGAAAGACCTCCACCCTGTCGGCGTCACCTGGAGGAACCATGCCCGAGCCGCGAGAGCTGCTCCGCTTCGCCGTCGTCGGCCTGGCCGCGTACGGGGTCACCCTACTGGGCGACTACAGCCTGAAGCTCACCGTGTTCCGTGAGAAACCGGTAACGGCGCTTTTCTTCGCGACGGTGGCCTCGACGGCGTTCGCGTACCTGCTGTCCCGGCGCTGGTCGTTCGCCGGCCGCGGCGGCCATCGGCGGGCCCGCGAGGCGGCACTGTTCTTCGTGGTCAACGCGGGTGCGGTGGCGGTGAACCTGGTGCCCCCGCTGATCTCGCGGTACGCGCTGCACCTGTCGGTCCCGCACGTGAGCTACCTGGCGCAGGAGGTCGCGGACTTCGTGGCCGGGATGGTGCTGGGCACGCTGTCCGGGACGGCGTTCCGCTGGTACGGCTACCGGCGGTGGGTGTTCCCGCGGTCGGCCCCACCACTCGGCGTCGCCCGGAGTGGTGAAGCCGAGGTGGCCGTAGAGCGGCTTGCCGGACCGCGCGACGGGGCGGTCCTCGAAGTGCCGTAGGACGGCGCTGAAGGCGCAGCCGACGCTCGGTCGGGGGCGGATGGCCTGCTCCGCAGAGCCGATCGCCACGCCGCCAACCGGACGACTCCGCCTTGGGCCGAGCGCCCCAATGTGGCGTTCGGTGCGTCCCACGCACCCAACGCGGCGTTCGTGCGCCCCACGCACCCAACGCGGCGTTCGGTGCGTCCGGCGGCCCGCTCGAACCCGGCCGCGCGAACGGGAGCCGGCTCGCTGCCGGACTGATCCGGCAGCCGAGCAACCCTTCGGCGCCGCCGCGCACCCACTCAAGCCCGGCCCACCCGCGCAGCCGCCCGAGCCGCTGCGGTGTCGGCGCCGCTGCGCGCCGCCGTCCGGCCCCGGCTCACTCCCCGTCCGGCAGGGCCCGCTCCGCCAGCAGCGCCAGCTCCAGCCGCAGCCGCTCACCCGGATCGTCCAGCCGTGCCCCGAACAGCTCGCCCAGCTTCTTCAGCCGCGCCCGGATCGTCTGCGGGTGCAGGTCGAGCAACCGCCCCAGCTCGGGTGCGCTCCCCCGGGTCTGGACCAGCGCCAGCAACGTCTCGGCCAGCTGCTCCCGGCGCTTCCCGGTCACCCCGGCCAGCGGCGCCAACGTCGTGGAAGCCAGCTGGGCCACCAGGAACTCGTCCGCGAGCAGCAACAGCGTCGTCAGGTGGTCGCGGCACCACACCACCGGGCCCGGCGCGTCCAGCAGCCCCCGCGCCGCCAGGTCGATCGCGCGCCGGGCGATCCTGAACGACTCCGGGGCCGAAGCCGGGGGCACCAGGGGCCCGACCGCCGCCGTCCAGCCGGCCGGCAACGCCGCCAGCCCCGCGAGGTCCGTGTCCGGGGCCGGGGTCAACGCCGCCGGTGGATCGCCGGCGGGGTCGGCCGGGACGTGCGCGGGCAGCAGGCCCGGCGGGAACTCCGGCGCGCCCGGCAGCGCCCGGAACGCCACCGCGGCCACCTGTGCCGGCACCGGCAGCCCGGACGCCGCGAGCAGACCGTCCACTTCGGCCGGTGTGCGGCCGCCGATCAGGGCGTGCAGCAGCCGCCGGTGGCGCTCGCCGGTGCCGGACATCGCCGCTTCGGCCGCGCTGTAGCCCTCGGCGACCGCCGCCATCGACGTCTCGACGTCGGCGAACATCCCCTCGGCCGCGCCGTACAGGACGTCGCCGGACAGGCCGGCATCCCGGGCGATGTCGGCGATCCAGCGCCACGTCACCCGGCTCGACACGCGCACGGCCGCCTGCACCGCCTCGCGGCTCAGACCATCGTGGAACGCCTCGCGCCCGTGGCCGCGGAACTCGGCCAGCCGGTCGGCCTGCCACATCGCGGGCGTGCCGACGCGGTCGATGTCCCGCTCGATCCCGCGCCGCGCCTGCTCGATCGCCGCGGTCCGGGCCGGGCCGTGGCCGTAACTCGCGGAATATTCCGGAATCTCGGCGGCGATGCCCTCGATGCAGGCCCGCGCGATCTCCGGGATCCGCGGGCGCACCGCGTCGCCGAGCTCGTGGGGCAGGCGGGCCCAGACGGACCCCTTCGAAGCAGCGGAACCGCGCATGGAAATTCGGTCCTCCACTTGGGAATTGGCGCCCCAGAAATATCCCGCCATCTGACACGGAGCGTAGAACGCCCACCCGTCCGTGTCAAAAGGACGTCACCGCGTCACCCTTTCCGGGAACACCTCGTTGATTTTTCAGTGACACAACCGTCGGATACGCTCTGCTCCGCCCGGACGAACTCGAAGGGGGATTCGTGGTCGAGTACCGCAGCTTCCGCCTGCTGGCCTCGCTGCCGCGCGCACTGGGCGCGGGCCTGCGCCCGCACGTCGGGCACGCCGCGGCCTCGATGATCCAGGAGGTCCAGCGCACGGTCCCCGCCTACGGCCAGCCGCTCAAGGGTGTGTTCGGCAAGGTCCTGGTCAAGAGCGTCGAGTACGCCGTGCAGCACTGCGTCGACTCGATGGGCGAGCCGGACCTGTCCCACGAGCACTGGGCCGACTTCTACCGCGGCCGCGGCCGCATCGAGTTCACCGAGGGCCGCAACCTCGACGCGCTGCAGGACAGCGCCACCGTCGGGGCCCGGGTGGCCTGGCGGGCGATGCACCCCGGCGTCGTCGCCGCGGGCGTCGACCCGGCCGTGATCTCGGTCGCCGCGGAGGCCATCTTCGCCTACGTCGACGAGCTGTGCGCCACCGCGATCGAGGGCTACCAGCAGGCGCAGGCCGAGGCCGAGGGCGCCGTCCCGGTCCGCCGCCGGCGGCTGCTCGAGCTCATCGTCCAAGGCCCCGAAGGCGCCGCGACCAGCATCGCCGGGCTCGCCGGCGGGGCGGGCTGGCCGCTGCCGGAGACCGCCGCGATGGTCGCCCTCGAACGCGGTCCCGACGCCGCCGACTTCCCCGCCGACCTGCTCGGCGACGGCGTCCTGGCCGACCTCGACGGTCCCGAGCCGCACCTGCTCACCCGCGATCCCGACGCCGACCTCGCGCCCCTGGAAGCCAAGCTCGACGGGTGGCGGGCCGCGGTGTCCCCCACCGTGCCGCTGGCCGACGCCCCGGCCGCGCTGCGCACCGCCCGCCGGGCCCTGCTGCTGTCCGGCCCGGACGTCCCCGGACCGATCATCTGGTGCCGCGACCACCTCGCCACCCTGTGGCTGCTCGCGGAGGACTTCCTGGCCGCCGAGCTGGCCCGGCAGAGCCTCGACCCGTTCGCCTCCCTCAGCGAGAAGCAGCGTGACCGGCTCAGCGAGACGCTGCTGGCCTGGCTGGAGACGCGCGGCGGGGCGCCCGAGATCGCGCAGCGCCTCGGCGTCCACCCGCAGACCGTGCGCAACCGGCTGCGGCAGCTGGAGGAGCTGTTCGGCGACCGGCTCAAGGACGCCGACGACCGCCTGGGCATGCAGCTCGCCCTGCGGGCTCAGCGGCTCATGCGCGCGCACCGGCCGGACGGTGAGCGGGAGCGCTGAGGGCGCGGTCGAGCGCGCGCACCGGCATCGGCAGCACGCGCCACCACGCACGGCGCCCCGGCCGCGGCGGCGGGAGCTGCTGGTGCGGGAGGGGAAAACTCGCGCGGCAGGACATCAGCGCGTCCGGTGCGTCATTGCGACCATGCCTTCGAGGAATACGCGGATACCGGCGGAATGTCGAGAGGCATTACCGGTGAATCCGGCAGAACCCGCACTTCCGATCGCCTTTCCGGTTCCGTTCTTGTCATGCACACCCGCATTCGGCCGAAGTGGTGTTCGCCACATCGGGTGCAAGTAGTCGGATGCCCTATTTTCGGGTTCGCGAGAAAGGCCGCCGATGACACTCGAGACGTACACGCTCACCCTCCACGGCCGCCGGATCCGGCTGCACGAGCACACGCCGCCGTCGGACGCGGGCGACGAAGCGATCGTGCTGCTGCACGGGATCGCGGGCAGCGCCGAGACCTGGGCCCCGGTCCTGGCGCGGTGCGCCGCGCTGGGCCGGCGCGTGCTGGCACCCGACCTGCCCGGCCACGGCGCATCGGAGGCACCGCGCGCCGACTACGGCCTCGGCGCGCTGGCGAGCACCGTGCGGGACGTGCTGGCGGTGTCGGGCGTGCGGCACGCGACCGTCGTCGGCCACTCGCTCGGCGGCGGCGTCGCGATGCAGTTCGCCTACCAGTTCCCGGAAATGTGCGACCGGCTGGTGCTCGTCGGCAGCGCCGGGCTGGGCCCGGAGGTGAGCCCGGTGCTGCGGGCCACGGCCTTGCCGGGCGCGCCGGCCGTGCTGGCGTGCGCGGTGAACCGCGTGACGCTCGCGATCGCGCGGGCCGCGGCCCGGCTCGGACGCCGGCTCGGCGGGTCGTTGAAAACTGAAACACGGGAGCTGGCCCGGCATTTCGGCTCGCTGGCCGATCCCGCGCGGCGGCGGGCGTTCCTGTTCATCGCGCGCAGCCTGATCGACCTGCGCGGGCAGCGCGCGAGCGCCGTCGAGAAGCTCTACCTGGCCGAGGCCGTGCCGACGCTGCTGGTCTGGGGCGCGCGGGACCCGCTCATCCCCGTGGCACACGGCCACCGGACCGCCGAACTGCTGCCGAACGGACGATTGACCGTGCGGCAAAACGCGAAACACTTTCCACATGTGTCCGACCCGGACGGGTTCTGCCTGCTGCTGAACGAGTTCGTCACGGGGACCGAGCCCGCGCGGCTGACCCTGGACGACGTCGTCGAGCGGCTCACGGCCGCCGCGGGCCGGAAAACACCCTCCTGAAAAGTTGTCATCCGCGCACCATCCGCCCGAAGCGGAAGTGTCACCTCTCATCGCGCCGTTCCACCCGTTCGGGTGTAGTCCGGACGGGTTACCGCAAAGTCAGCGGAGAACCCGTTGACAGTGCCGTTCGCGCGAAATTATGTTGCCTGAGCCACAAAATCCGGACCGGCTTCGACGACGAAGAGGCCAGTTTTGTTGCCAGCAAGGATAAAACACATGACCGACATGGACACCGGGTTCGCCACCCCCGCACTGCGGACGGGCCGGCCCAACCCCGGCGAGCGCTCTTCCGGACCGGCGTACCGGCAGCAGTCCGTGTCGGCCGACCGGCCCCGGCCCGCCTACCCACCCGCCCCGCGGACCCCGGCGGAACCCCGGCCCGTGCGCGCTTCCGGCGCCATCGGGCTGTGGGCGTCGCTGCCCCGCGAGCTGGCGATCCGCTTCAAGCCGCGGGTCGACCCGCTGGCCCGCGCCATCTTGCAGGAGGTCCAGCGGGCGGTGCCCGAGTACCGCCAGCCGCTCGAAGGCGCGTTCGGGCACATCATCACGCAGGGTGTCCGGCAGGCGATCATCCAATGCCTCGACAGTGTCGGCACCCCGGGTGCCGTACCGCTCGAAACGTGGACGACCGTGTTCCGCAACCTGGGCAAGATCGAGTTCAACGAGGGGCGCAGCCTCGACTGCCTGCAGACGGCCTACCGGGTCGGCGGGCGCGTCGCGTGGCGGCACATCTCCGAGTTCGGGCAGGCCGCCGGGCTCGCCGCGGACACGCTGTGCACCAGCGCGGAAGCCATCTTCGCCTACGTCGACGAGATCTCCGCGCTCTCGATCGAGGGCTACACGGCGGCGCAGACCCGCGCCGCCGGCACCCGCGCGCGCCGCCGGAGACGGCTGCTCGAACTGCTGCTCGCCGACCCGCCGTCGGCGCCGCAGACCATCAGCGCGCAGGCCGCGACCGCGCAGTGGGCGCTGCCGGCGGAGGTCACGGTCGTCGCCCTCGAACCCCGCGCCGACCAGCACAGCCTCGCCGCGCCGGACCTGCACTCCGACGTCCTCGTCGACCTCGAGGGCGGCGAGCCGTGCCTGGTCACCGGCGACGCGGAGAAGCACCTGAAGAACCTCACCGAGCGGCTGCAGGGCTGGCGCGCGGTGATCGGCCCGACCGTGCGGCTCACCGACGCGCCGCGGTCGCTGCTGTGGGCGCGCCGGACGCTGAAGCTCGTCCAGCGCGGCGTGCTGCCGGACGCGCCGGTCACGCGCTGCACCGACCACCTCTCCACGCTGTGGCTGCTCGCCGACGAGTTCCTGGTCCGCGAACTGTGCTCGCGCAGCCTGGAGCCGTTCCGGGACCTCACCCCGAAGCAACGGGCGCGCCTCGGCGAGACGCTGCTGATCTGGCTGCAGTCCCGCGGCAGCGCACCCGAGATCGCGAAGAAGCTCAAGGTGCACCCGCAGACCGTGCGGTACCGCATGCACCAGCTCGTCGACCTGTTCGGCGACCGGCTCGACAACGCCGACGACCGGCTCGACATGGAGATCGCGCTGCGGGCGGAGGCCCTGCTCGGTTCCTGAGATCGGCTCATCCCGAAGGAGTGGTGAGACTAGTGACGGGACCGTCCGGCGAATCGGCCTTCGGGCCGATGCTGAGCGGCGACGGCCGGCCGGGACAGCTGTGGGCCCTGCTCCCCCGGGAGCTGGCCGCGGTGTTCCGGCCGCGGATGCTCGACGTCGCCGACGAGGTGCTGCGCGAGATCCAGCGGACCATCCCGGACTACGCGCGGCCGCTCGACGGCGCCTTCGGCAAGGCGCTGCGGGCCGGCGTGCAGGCGGCGATCCTGCAGTTCATCGACCGGATCGCCGCGTCCGGGCCGGTGCCGGACTCGCGGCGGAAGCTGTTCGTCGGGCTCGGCGTGCACGAGCTCGCGCAGGGCCGCAACCTCGACGTCCTGCAGGCGGCGTACCGGGTCGGCGCGCGCGTGACCTGGCGGCGGATGGCCGAGGTGGGGACGCGGGCGGGCGTGCCGTCGGCGACGCTGTGCCTGCTGGCCGAGGCGATCTTCGCCTACATCGACGAGCTGTCGGCGTTGTCGATCGAAGGGCACGCGGCGGCGCAGGCCCGCGCGGCGGGCGCGCTGGAACGCCGTCGCCGCCGGCTGCTCGACCTGCTGCTGGCCGACCCGCCGGCACCGTCGCGGACGGTCCAGGAAGCGGCGACGGCGGCGGACTGGCCGTTGCCGCACCGGCTGGTCGCGGTGGCCTTGGCCGGCCCGGCGGACGTCACCGGGCTGGACGCGCTGGAGGACTTGGAAGACGGGACGCCGCGGCTGCTGCTGCCGGTGCCTTCGGACCGTTCCGCGTTGATCGCGGCCCTGGCCGGTCACCGGGCCGCGGTCGGTCCTCCGGTGCCCCCGCGTCAGGCGGGCCGTTCCCTGGCGACGGCGCAGGAGGCGTTGCGCCTGGTGGCGGCCGACGTCCTCCCGGACGAGCCCCTGACCTGGTGCGAAGACCACCTGGCGACGTTGTGGCTGTGCAAGGAGCCGTTCCTCGCGACCGAGGTGTCCCGGCGCCGGCTGGCCCCGCTGACGGCGTTGAACCCCAAGCAGTACAACCGCCTGGCGGGGACGCTGCTGGCCTGGCTGGAGACGTGCGGCAACGTCCGCGAGGTCGCCGACCGCCTGGCGATCCACCCCCAGACGGTCCGCGCCCGGGCCCAGGAGCTGGAGACGTTGTTCGCGGACCACCTGCGGGATCCGGACGACCGCTTCGAGATGATCCTCGCCCTCCGCGCCACCCTGACCTAGGGCGACGCGTGACGCTAGAGCGTCGGCTCGTCCGGCCGCAGCACCCGCGCCGGCCGCTCGGGCGCGGGGACCGGTGTACCCGTCACGTACCCGGCGAGGTCGTCCAGGCTCGCGCCCCGCAGGAGCAGCGGCACCGGTAGCGTGACGCCGAACTCGCGCTCGGCCGCCGCCCGCGCCCGCATCGCCGTCAGGGAGTCCAGGCCCAGCTCGACCAGCGGCACGTCCCGGGGCACCGGGCCGCCGAGCAGCCCGGCGACGAGGTCCGCGAGCCGCTCGGGCGCGGTCGCGGGAACGCCCGTCAGCACTTCGGAGAAGAACGGCCGTCGGAGGAGTTCCGGGAACAGCCCGGCGACGCGGCCCGCGTCGAGCCGGCCGATCCCGGCCGACGGCCGGTCCGCACCGAGCACCGCGGGCAGGGCGTCGAGTCCTTCGGCCACCGGCAACGGGTCCAGCACGGGGTCCGCGCCCCAGTTCACCGTCGTCGCGGGCAGCCCGCGCGAGCGACGCCAGGCGGCGAACGCGTCCAGCCACGCGTCCGCGGTCGCGAGGGCCGTCCGGGCGGGCGCGCCGACCAGCGCCGCCGACGACGAATACGTCAGCCACCAGTCCGGTGGGGTGTCGGCGGTCGCTTCGTGCAGCCGCCGCGCACCGAGCACCTTGGGCCGCCACACGGCCGAGACGTCGTCGCCGGGGACGCCCGCCGCGTGCACGATTCCCCGCAGCGGCAGCCCGTCCGCGGTGGCCGCGGCGACGAGCCGTTCCGCGACACCGGGTTCCGCGATGTCACCGGTGACGGTCACGACGTCCACTCCGGACAGTCCAGCCTCCCCGCCCGACCGTCCGCAAAGGACGATCCGGGTCGCGCCGTTGCCCGCCAGCCAGCGCGCGGTGGCCGAGCCCAGCGCACCGAAGCCGCCGGTGATCACGTACGCGCCCGGGCCGGTCGACCCGCCGTCGACGAGCGGCACGCGGGTCAACCGGGCCGCGTACCGGACGCCGTGGCGCCAGCACACCTCGTCGTCCGGTGCGTCCGAGCGCAGCTCGCGAGCGAGAACGTCCACCGGTGACCGGGCGTCGCAGTCGACGAGCGTCGCCCGCAACCCCGGCCGGTCGAAGGCGAGCACCCGCACCAGGCCGCGCAGGAACGCCAGCCCCGGCTCGCCGCCCGACTGCGTGACCAGGTGGAACCGGACGCCGGGCCCGAGGCGGGCGAGCACCGAGCGGACGGTGCGCAGCAGGTCCTGGGCGTCCACGGGATCGCGGTAGGCGTGGGGCGCTCCGGCGAGGAAGACGACGCCGCGCACCGGCCGCTCGGCCAGGAACCCCGGCAGCTCGCCGAGGTCGTCCTGCGGCAGGGAAAGCGCCTCGTCCCCGGCGGCGGCCAGTGCGAGGGCGAGCGCGACGGCCCGGCCGAGCGCGGCCGGGTGCTCGTCGGTGAGCAGCAGCCACGAACCCGGTCCCGCCGGCGGGACCGGGGGCAGCGGCACTTGCGGCCACGCCGTCCCGAACACGCGGGCGGCGAGCGGCACGCCGCCCCCGGCCTGGGCGCGGACGTCACCGAAGTCGACGACGACTTCGGCGTCCTCCGTGACGAGCTGGACGACCCCGTCGGCCGGCGCCGCCTCGCACCGCACGCCCCGGCTCGGGTCGCCGAGCAGGCGGACCCGGCCGAACCCGGCCGGCGGGCGGCTGCCGGTCAGCGCGCGCACGCAGCTGCCGGCCAGGACCGGGTGCAGCGCGTACCCCGGCGGTGACGGGGTCACCGCCGCGCGAACGGGATCCTCCACTTCGGACAGTGCAAGAGGAGCGGGTTCGGTGTCGGCCGAGACCCACGCCGTCGCGTGCCGCACCCAGCCCGCGCCGGTCTTCGCCCGCACCACGGCGGTGCCGTCGGCCCGGATCTCCGTGCTGAGCAGCGTTTCCCCGGTCACCGCGAGCGTCCGGTGCACTTCGAGGACGTCGACCCGGACGCGACCGGTGCCGAACAGCTCCCGGGCGCCGGCCAGGAACAGCTCCAGGAACCCGGTCGCCGGGAACACCGGGACGTCGTGCACCCGGTGCTCGCCCAGCCACGCGGGCGCGTCCGGCGCGATCGTCGCCTGCCACAGGTGCCTGCCCTCGTCCGGCACCTCGACACGGGTGCCGAGCAGCGGATGGCCGGCGCTGCGCCGGGGCGGCCGGAACGTCCGGTGTTCCCACGGGGGCGGGGGCAGGTCGAGCACGGGCGCCTCCGGGTACCGCCGGCCGAGCACCGCCGGGTGCCCGGCCGCGTGCAGTTCGGCCAGCGAACGCGCGAAAGCGTTTTCTTCACCGTCGCGCCGGCTCAGGGTGGGCAGCGTCCGGACGCCGGCCGCGGTCTGCTCGACGGCCGGCAGTGCGATCGGGTGCGGCGAGACCTCGACGAACCAGCGGTGCCCGTCGGCGACGGCGGCCGCGACCGCCTGGGTGAACCGGACCGGACGCCGCAGGTTGGCGGTCCAGTAGCCGGCGTCGAAGGTCGGCACCGCGCGCGGGTCGTCGAGCACGCTCGAGTAGTACGCCGTCGCCGGCGGCACCGGCCGCAGCTGACCGAGCCCGGCGCGGAACCGGCCGAGGATCGGGTCGACGGCGGCCGAGTGCCCGGTTCCGGCCAGCAGGCGCGCCATCCGCCCACGTCCGTCCACATAGGACACCAGCGCGGCGACGTGCTCGGCGCCGCCGGTGACCGTGCACTGCGCCGGCGACGCGTGTTCGACGACCGTGACGCCCGGGAACCCCAGTTCGAGCACCTCGGCGGCGGACAGCTCGACGACGGCCATCGCACCGGCGGGCAGCTCCGAGAGCAGGTTCGCCCGGCTGACGACGATGTCGAGCCCGGTCTCGGCGTCCAGCACGCCGGCGACGACGGCCGCCGCGATCTCGCCCGCCGACTGCCCGAGCACGGCGGCGGGCTCGACGCCGTGTGCCCGCCACCACCCCGCCAGGGCGACCTGCAGGCCGAACACCAGCGGCGGCACGACGGCCGGGTCGCCGAGCGGCCGGCGCAACGCGCCCCGCAGCGAGAACCCCGCCTTGGCCAGGAACACCGGCTCGAGCGCGGCCACCGCGGCCCGGAACTCCGGCTCGGCGCCCAGCATCCGCCGTCCCATCGCCGGCCACTGCGAGCCGGCCCCCGAGAACACGAAGACCGGGCGCGGCAGCTCGCGCCCGGCCGTACCCCGCACGACGTCCGCCGTGGTCCCGCCGCCGGCGACGGCCCGCAGGCCCGCGGCCAGTGCGGCGCGGGACGACGTGACGACGGCGGCCCGCAGCGGCAGCTGCTCCCGGCGCCGGGCGAGTGTCGCGGCCAGGTCGCCCGGCGCGGTCCCCCGGCCGGGCCCGGTGAGCCAGTCCGCCAGCTCGCCGGCCCGGCGGCGCAGGGCCGGCTCCGACCGGCCCGACACCGTGAAGACCTGTGGCCGGCCGTTCCACCGCGAGCCGGGCGTGGCGGGTTCGAGCGGTTTCGGCCATTCCTCGAGCACGACGTGCGCTCCCGTGCCGCCGGAGCCGAACGCCGAGACGCCGGCGCGGGCGGTGCCGGCGTACCGCGGCCAGTCCGCCGGTTTGTCCACACGGGACAGAGGGAGTGCGGCGTCCCCAGGTGAGGGCGGGAGCCGGTCGTGCCACAGGGCCAGGACCACCTTGATCAGCCCGAGGATCCCCGACGCCGCGGCGAGGTGGCCGAACACCGTGCTCGCCGACCCCGCCAGCAGTGGCCGTCGCGGATCGCGGGCTCCGCCGGCCATCACCTCGAAAGCCTCGTCCGGACCACCCCGCGTCTCGATGTAGTCCACAGTGGGCAGGTCCGATCCGGCCACGGCGTGCGCGTCGGCGAGCACCTCGCGCATGTTCGGACCGGCGGACCACCCGGCCGCGCTGCCGCGGATCACCGCCAGCACGCGGTCGCCGTCGCGGCGGGCGTCCGCCAGCCGTTTCAGCACCACCACTCCGCACCCCTCGCCCGGCACGACGCCGTCGTCCGGCGGGGCGAACAGCACGTGGACCCCCGCCGCCAGCGCCAGGTCGGCCTCCCCCGCGGCCAGCGCCCGAACCGCCTGGTGGACCGCCACCAGCGCCGCCGAGCCCGCCGTGTCCACCACCATGCTGGGTCCGCGCAGGTCGAACCTCTCCGACACCCCGTTCGCGATCAGCGACGCGGCCGCCCCGGCGTCGGTGAACCGCGCCGAGTCCGCCGCCGAGACACCGGCGAACACGCCGGTCCGGCTGCCGCGCAGCCTCCCGGGTGCGATGCCCGCGTGTTCGAGCGCCGCCCACGCCGTCTCCAGGAGGATCCGCTGCCTCGGGTCCATCGCCGCCGCTTCGGCCGGGTCGATCCCGAAGAAGGCGGCGTCGAACCCCGCGACGTCAGTCAGGAACGCGCCGCGGAATTCCGCCTCGAACCACGGACGGCGGTCCGGCGGCACGGTGCCGGTGACGTCGGAGCCGGTGAGCAGCGCGCGCCAGAGCTGGTCCGGCGACTCGATGCCCCCCGGAAACCGGCAGCCGACGCCGAGCACGGCCACCGGTTCACCCGCCCGGGGTCGCGGCCGGGACTCGGCCAGCGCCGCGGCCAGCGCGGCGATCGAGGGGTACCGGCCGAGCAGGCCGAGGTCGGGTTCCCGACCGAGCAGCTCGCCCAGTTCGGCGGCGACGGTCACCGCGTCCCGCGACGACAGGCCCAGCTCGGCCAGCGGGACCCGGGCGTCGACCAGGTCCGGCGCGAGCCCGGCGAGCCCGGCGATCCGCTCGGTGAGCCAGCGGCGCAGCTCACCGGGGTCGGTCATCGCAGGCCGTCCGGGGTGCGCGATTCGACGATATCGACCGTCGGCACCGGGCACCCGCGTTCGTCCGAAGCAGACCGGAGTGCAGAACTCGTGAGCATGGATTCCTCGCGCATTTCTCGCGGCGTATCGGTGATTCACCGTATTTCCCGCATTGAATCCCTGTCAACGAATCGAGAATGCGCCGGAATACTTTGTCATTCCGTTCACTGCGTACCGGGCAACGCCTGTTGTCGGCGTGACAATCACGCCGCGGACATCCCCGTGATCCGCCACTTCCCGCCCACGCGTTCGGCCGTGACGCTCAGTTGGGCGGCACCGGTGCTGCGCTGCCCGTCGCCCCGGGTTCCGGTCTGGTCGAGGAACACCAGCAGCGCCGCGCGGTCGCCGTCCAGCAGTTTCACCCCGGACGCCACCGCGGTCGACGTGACCACGAGTTTCTGGTCGGCGGCGAGCTTCCGGACCTCTCCGAAGAGCTGCGCGTACTGCGCGAGCGCGGGACCGGTGAGGAGGTCCTTCGCCGCCTGTTCGTTCTTCGCCGGATCGTCGTAGCGGTAGGAGAACAGCGTGCCGAGCGCGGCACTGATCTGTTTCCCGGCGTCCGCGGTGCCCGCGACATCGGAAAGCGCGGTGTTGTGCGCCACGACGGAGTTCGTGCTCCGCGCTTCGAGCGTGAACCACCCGGCAAGCCCCGCCAGCACGACGGCGACCGCGGCGAGCACCCACGGCGCCCGGCGGCGAGGTGGCACGACCGGCGTATCGACCGGCTTCGGGTCGTGGTGACGCCCGGCGACCTTGACCGAGCGTTTCTTCGTGGGCACGGTCATGGCGTCTCCCCCGCCGGGACCTGACCCAGCCCCGTAACCCGCCAGCCGTCGGGGCCGCGGGTCAGGTCGGCCTGGAACCGGTTGCGTTTCGTCACGGCGTCCCCGCCTTCAGGAGCCACCACCAGCTCGACCGAGGCGATCAGCTTCGCCGTGCCCGCTCCGGTGTCCACTTCGGTCACCGCGGCGTCGGTCACCTTGCCGGTGGTGACGGTCTTCGCCTGCGCGATCCGGTCGAGGCTGCCCTGCCGGTCCTGCGCCAGCTCGTCGTGCAGCGCGCCGCCCGAGAGCTCGAGCCAGTGCTGATACCCCGGCGCCGCCTGCCGGTAGTCCAAAGTGGTCAGTCCGGCGACGGCGGTCCGGCCCGCCTGCAAGGCATCCTCCCGGACGACCGCCCGGGCGACACCGTCGTCGTGCGCCGCCTGCCACCAGGTGAACCCCGACCACCCGGCCGCCACGGTCGCCAAGACCGCGGCCACCCACGCGAAGATCCTCACGGCCGTCCTCCCGGTGCGTTCTGCGAACCCCGCACGTTCGTCGGGTCGCCCTTCGGCAGCGCGCAGCGCGCGGCCGTGTTCAGCGGGCCGGTCGAAGTGTCGAGGCCGTTGCGGTACGGCGTCGTGTACCCGGTGGTGCACGGCGGCGGGTCGAAGAAGGTCAGCGACAGCCCGAAGTGCGCGCCGTCCGGCCGCACCACCGCGGCGGCCGCGGCGACCGCCTCCGGCGCGGTGATCAGCAGCTGCCGCAGCCCGCCCTGGCGCGCTTCGAGGACGTCCGCGGTGGTCAGCAGGTTGGCCAGCAGCACGCCCAGCTGGGGCCCGGAGTCGCGGATCAGCGCGCCGACCTCGTTCGCCGCCGCCGGGACCGCCGGGATGAGCGTGCGCAGGTCGCCGTCGGACTGCTTGAGCGTCGACGCGAGCAGCTTCGCGTTGGCGCCGAACTCGCGGATCGCGCCGGCCTGCTGCACCTGGGTGTCGAGCACGACGTGCGCGTCGGTGACGAACCGGGTCAGCGGTGCCACGTGCGCGCTCGCCGCCTGCACGAACTCGATGCCGCGGCCGACGAGCTGGTCGAGCGCCGGGCCGGCGTCGGACGTCGCGTTGTACAGCTCGTCGACGACCGTGCGCAACGCGGGCTTGGGCACCGAATTGGCGAAGGAGTCCACTGTCGACAAAACCACGTCGACCGGCAGCGGGATCCTCGTGTCGGCCTGCGTGAGCACGGACCCGTCCCGCAGCTTCGGGCCGCCGTCGGTGCGCGGCCGCAGGTCGACGTACTGCTCGCCGACGGCCGACCGGTCGGCGACGACGGCCTCGGTGTCGGCCGGGACGGGCGCGGTGCCGGCGTCGATCTCGAGGTCGGCTTCCATCCCGGCCGGGGTCAGCCGCAGCTCGCCGACGCGGCCGATCGGGACCCCGCGGTAGGTCACCTCGGCGTTGGTGAAGATGCCGCCACCGGTCGGGAACTGCGCCCGGACGGTGTAGCCGCGGTCGAAGAACACCTTGTCGAGGCCCGCGTAGGTGGCCCCGACGTAGGCGACGCCGAGGACGGCGATGACGACGAAGGCGGTCACCTGGACGCGCACGAACCGGGTCAGCATCAGTGGCCCACCTTGAGGAACCCGTTGAGGTAGTCGCCGCGGATGGCGTCCAGCGCGGCGTCCGGGAACGGGAAGGTGAAGATCATCTCCATCGCCTTCGGCAGCTTGTCCCCGGAGTCGGCCAGCCGCCGCAGCAGCGGTTCGAGGGCTTTCAGGTCGGCGACCAGGTCGTCCTTGCTCTTGTTCACCGTGTCGACGGCGACCGAGGTCAGCCCGTCCAGGGACTTGAGCATCCCGACCAGCGCCTCCCGCTGCTGGTTGAGGACGCCGATACCGGGGGTCAGGCCGTTGAGCGTCGTGGTGATCTGGTCGGTGTGCGCGTTGAGCGTCTGCGCCAGCTTGTTGACGCTCTCGATGGCCCGCGTGATCTCGGTGCGGTGCTCGTCGAGCCCCTTCACGAATTCGTCCAAACTGGACAGCAGGCTGCGCGCCGCGGTTTCGCGACCGCCGAGAGCGTCGTTGAGCTGGTGGCTGATGTTCTGGACCTGCGCCACCCCACCGCCGTTGAGCAGCAGCGACAACGCACCGAAGACCTCTTCGATTTCGGGCGTCAAAGTGGAGCGATCCAGCGGGATGGCCGCGCCGTCGAGGAGCCGGCCGGTCGGCGTCGCGTCGTCCGGCGGGGCCAGCTCGACGAACTTCTCGCCGAGGACGCTGGCCTGCCGCAGCCGCGCGACGGCGTTGCCCGGCAGGTCGACGTCGCCGTTGAGGAGCAGGCCGACGATCGCGCTGTGCCCGTCCGGCGCCAGTTCGACCTTGACGACCTGCCCCACCGGCACGTCGTTGACCTTGACCCCGGACTGCGGCACCAGGTCGAGGACGTTCGTGAAGCTCGCGGTCACGTGGATCGGGTGGTCACCGAGCGCGGCGCCGCCGGGCAGCGGGATGTCGTAGACGCTGACCCCGCGGCCGCAGCCGGTGGTGACCAGCGCGAGCGTCACGACCGCGGCGAGCTTGACCAGGGACTTCATTTCGGCTCCGGGAACTCGAGGAGGTTGCCGCGGCCGTCGATGGTCCCGTTCGCCCGGTCGTAGGCGCCCAGCAGGTTCGTCAGGGCGTTCGGGGCCGCCTGGAGGGCTTCGGCGAGGGAGTCCTTCTGGTCCACCAGCACCTTCGTGACGTCCGCCAGCTTGTCCACGTTCGACTGGACCTTGCCGCGGTTGTCCTTGATGAACCCCTGCACGACGCCCAGCGCCTGGGTCAGCTCGGTCAGCGCGCCGGAGAACTGGTCGCGCTGGTCGGCCAGGACCTTGCTGAGCGACGCGATCTGCGAGATGGCCTGCTTCACCTGGCCGTCGTTGGCGGCGAGCATCGCGGTGAACTTGCTGATGTTGTCGACGGACCCGAACAGGTCGTCCTTGGAGTCGCTCGCCGCGCGCGCGAACTCGCCGAGGTTCTTGATCGCTTCGCCGATGGTCTGCCCGTTGCCGTTCAGGTACTCGGCCGACTTGGTCAGCACGTCGCTGACCGCGCCGTCCTTGTTCGCGCCCTGCGGGCCGAGCGCCGTCATCAGCTGGTTGAGGCTGTGCAGGAGGTCGTCGACCTCGACCGGGGTCGCGGTGCGCTCCCGCGGGATCGAAGCGCCGTCGGCCAGCTGCGGTCCGCCGTGGTAGACGGGCGTGATCTGCACGTACCGGTCGGCGACGAGGCTCGGCGTGATGACGACGGCCCCGGCGTCGGCGGGCAGCCGGACGTCCGGCTCCAGCGTCATGGTCACCTTGACGTCGGTGCCGTTCGGTTCCACTTGGGACACCGAGCCGATGGCGACGCCCAGCACGCGGACGTCGGAGTTCGGGTAGATGCCGACGGCGGCGGCGAAGTACGCGGTCAGCGTGCGTTCGGCGGGCGCGGTGACCAGCGGCCACACGCCCGAGACCACCAGCGCGAGCACCACGCCGAGCGCGAGCGCCCGGAGCCGGCCGCGCCGGCGGGCCCGGGCCCCCAGGTCGATGAGCTGGTGCGCCATCAGCGTCCCCCGTTCTTCGGCGGCAGGCAGCTGCCCGGCGTGGTGCCGGTGGGGATGAGCCCGCAGATGTAGGTGTCGATCCACCGGCCGTTGCCGACGGCGTTGCCGAGCAGCCGGTAGAACGGGCCGGCCAGGCGCAGGCTGTCCTCCAGCTTCCCCTGGTTCCGCTGCAGCACGGTCGCGACGCGGTCGAGCTGGTCGAGCGCCGGGCCGAGCGTCTTCTGGTTGTCGGCGACGAGCCCGCGCAGCTGGATCGAGAGGTTCTTGATGCCGCTGAACAGCGACGCGATCGCGTCCTTGCGGGCGTTCAGCTCGGTGAGCAGCGTGGTGCCGTCGCGGATCAGGGCCTGGATCTGGTCGGAACGCTCGCCGAGCGTCTTGGACACCTGGTTGGTGTTCTGGAACAGCTTGACCAGCTCGTCGTCGCGGGACGCAAGCGTTTGCGACAGGGCTGCGATCCCGTCGAACGCGGTCTTGACGTCGCTGGGTGCCGACGCGCCGAGGGTGTCGGACAGGACGCGGAACGCCTGCGCGAGCTGGTTCGTGTCGATCGCGCCGACCGTGCTCGCGAGGTCGTTGAACACCTCGGTGACGTCGTAGGGCGAGCTGGTGCGCTCGGGCGGGATCGGCTGGTCCGGGTTCAGCTCGCCGTTGCCGACCGGGTCGAGCACGAGGTTCTTCTGGCCCAGCAGCGTCTTGATCTTGATCGCCGCCGTCGTCCGGTTGCCGACCCAGGTGTCCTTGACCCGGAACAGCACCTCGACGTGGTCGCCGGCCAGCCGCACGTCGGTGACCTCGCCGACCTTCACCCCGGCGACGCGGACCTCGTCGTTCGGCTTCAGCCCGGCGGCCTCGTGGAACTCGGCCTTGTACGTGGTGCCGCCGCCGAGGATCGGCAGGTCGTCGGAGAAGAACGTGGCGCTGCCGGCCAGGGCCATGACCAGCGCGGTCACCGCGCCGACGGCGATCGGGTTCCGGGACCGGAACGGCTTGATCCGGGGCGGTTTCATCGGCACCTCGCGGCCGTGACGGGGATGCCGGGCGGGGGCCCGCCGGGCGCCGGTTTCGCGTCGGTCTCCACCGAGCAGAGGTAGAAGTTCGCCCACGAGCCGTAGGAGAAGAGCGTGCCGATGCGGTCGAGCTTCTTCGGCAGGTTGTCGAGGAACTGCTGGAACACCGGGGTGTTGTCGGCCAGGTTCTTCGACAGGTCGCCGAGCGCGGTGATGCTGTCCTTGAGCGGCTGACGCCCCTGCTGCAGCAGGCCGGCGGTGGCGGTGGTCAGCTCGCCGAGGCCGCCGATCGCCTGCCCGATCGGCTTCGCGTCCGCGGCCAGGCCGGTGACGAGCTGCGCGGTCGTGTCGACGAGCGCGTCGAACTGGTCGCCCTGGGCGTTCACGGTGTCGAGCACGGTGTTGAGGTTGCCGATCACCTGGCCGATCAGGGCGTCCTTGCCGGCCAGGGTGGACGTGAGCGACGCGGTGTGCTGCAGCAGGCTCTCGATCGTGCTGCCCTCGCCCTGCAGGACCTGGATGATCTCGAACGACAACTGGTTGACGTCGTTCGGCGACAGCGCCTGGAAGAGCGGCTTGAAGCCGTTGAACAACGCGGTGAGGTCGAGCGCGGGCTTGGTCCGCTCCAGCGGGATCTGCGCGCCTTCCGCGAGCGTCGGCGAAGTATCCGTGGCCCCCGGGTCGACCGAGAGGTACCGCTGCCCGACGAGGTTGCGGTAGCGGATGGTGACCGAAGCCGACGCCGTCAGCCGGTGCGCGCGGTCGACGGAGAACGCGACGTCGGCCAGCCGGTGTTCGACGACGTGCACCTCGTCGACCTGGCCGATCCGGACGCCGGCCATCCGGACCTCGTCGCCGGGGTTGACCGAGGTGGCGTCGGTGAACCGGGCCGAGTAGCCGATGGTGGCGCCGACGCTGGAGTTGGCGATGGTGATCGCGAGGATCCCGGTGGCGACCGCGGTCACCAGGAAGAAGATCAGGCCCTTGATCGCGGGGCCCGCGACGCTCCTCATCGGACGGTCACCTCCGTCCCGCGCAGCGCCGGTCCGATGAGGACACTGCTCCAGTCGGGCACGTCGCCCAGCGTGGGCTTCAGCAGCTCGGCGACGAGCTGCCGCTCACCCGGCGAGTTGGCCGGGCCCAGGTCGCCGTCGGCGGCGCCCGGGGCCGCCGCGCCGCCGCCGTAGCACTTCGGCCCGCCGGTGGCGTCGAACCGCGGGGTGTCGCGGCCCGGCACGTACTTGCCGCGCGGGTCCTGCACGGTGAGCGTCACGTGCAGGCCCGGCTCGTTCGTGCCCTTGCCGAGCGCCTTCTCCATCAGCGGCTTGAGCCGGGTCACCGCGTCGACCAGGCACGGGAACTCCGGCGAGTACTGCGAGAGCAGCTCCAGCGACGGCCGGCTCTCGACCGAGACGCCGATGATGTTGTCCTTGTTCTTCCGCAGGAAGTCGTTCAGGTGCCCGGTGGCGCTGGTGACGCTCGAGTAGAGGTTGTCGAGGTCCGCGCGGGTGTCCACGATGGTCTTCGCGGTCGTCGACAGGTCGGTCAGCGCCTGCAGGATGTCCGGCGCGGCGCCCGTGTAGACGTCGGCCGCGTTGGCGAGCCCGGTGATGTCCGCCTTGAACTGCGGCATCAGCGGGTTGACCTGGGCCAGCAGGTCCTGCAGCTGCACGATGCTCTCGCCGATCGGCTTCCCGCGGTGGTCGAGGGCCTGCGAGATCGCGCCGAGCGAGCTGTTCAGCTTCTGCGGCTGGACCGCCCGCAGCAGCGGCAGCAGGTCACCGAGGACGCGTTCCAGCTCGATCGCGTTGGCCGAGTGGTCCTGCCCGATGACGTCGCCCGCGCTGAGCTTCCCTTGTGGACGGTCCGGCAGCACGAGGTTGACGTACCGCTCGCCGAAGACCGTCTTCGGCAGCAGCCGCGCGGAGACGTTCCCGGGCAGCATCCCGATCTTCGCCGGGTCGAGCGCGAGGTCGATCTCGGCGCCCGTGCGCGTGCTGCGCACCGCCCGGACCTCGCCGAACGGCACGCCCTTGACCTTCACCTCGGCGGTCGGCGCGAGCTGATTGCCGAGGCGATCCGCCCGCAGCGTCACCAGCTCCGAATCGTCGAAGTCCTTGTCGTAGATGGCGACCGCGAGATAGCCGAGCAGGACGAGCACGCCGAGGAACGCGACCCCGGCGAGCTGCGTGCCGAACCGGCTCATCCCGACACCTTCACCGTCGTCGTCGCGCCCCAGATGGCCAGGGACAGGAAGAGGTCGAGCACGCTGATCAGCACGATCGACGTCCGCACGGCCCGGCCCACCGCGACGCCGACACCGGCCGGGCCGCCGGACGCGCGGTAGCCGTAGAAGCAGTGCGTCAGGATCACGCCGACGCTGAAGACGAGCACCTTGCCGAACGACCAGAGCACGTCACCCGGCGGCAGGAACAGCGTGAAGTAGTGGTCGTAGGTGCCGCCGGACTGGCCGAAGAAGACGACCGTGGTGAGCCGCGAGCCGAGGTAGGAGATCAGCAGGCCGATGACGTAGAGCGGGATGATCGCGATGAACCCGGCGACGATCCGGGTGGTGACCAGGTACGGCATGCTCCGCACGGCCATCACCTCGAGCGCGTCGATCTCCTCGGAGATCCGCATCGCGCCCAGCTGCGCGGTGAACCCACTGCCCACAGTGGACGAAAGCGCGAGCCCGGCGACGAGCGGCGCGATCTCGCGGGTGTTGAAGTACGCGGTGAGGAACCCCGTCATCGCCGAGATGTTGATCTGGTTCAGCGCGCTGAAACCCTGCAGGCCCACGGTGACGCCGGTGAACACGCACAGCCCGACCATCACGCCGATGGTGCCGCCGATCACCGCGAGCGCGCCGCTGCCGAACGTCACCTCGGCCAGCAGCCGCACCACTTCCCGGAAGTAGCGCGTCACCGCCAGCGGGACGGCCGCGAGCGCGCGGACGTAGAAGAGCAGCTGGTCGCCGAGGTCGAACAGCCGGTCGCCGGGTTTGCCGAGGATGGCCACTCAGGTCCCCTTCGCCGGAACGAGTTGCAGGTACAGGGCGGTGAGCACGGTGTTGACGAAGAACAGCAGCAGGAACGTGATGACGACGGACTGGTTGACGACGTCCCCGACCCCCTTCGGGCCGCCCTTGGGGTTCAGGCCGCGGTAGGAGGCGACGACCCCGGCGAGGTAGCCGAAGATCACCGCCTTCACCGAGCTGACGACGAGGTCGGGCAGCTGCGCGAGGGCGTTGAAGCTGGCCAGGTACGCGCCGGGCGTGCCGCCCTGGACGATGACGTTGAAGAAGTAGCCGCCGAGCACGCCGACCACGCTGACCAGGCCGTTGAGCAGCACGGACGCGCAGACGGCGGCCTGCACCCGCGGCACGACCAGGCGGTGGATCGGCGAGACGCCGAGCACCTCCATCGCGTCGATCTCCTCGCGGATGCTGCGCGCGCCGAGGTCGGCGCAGATCGCGCTGCCTCCCGCGCCGGCGATGATCAGCGTCGTCACGATCGGGCTGGCCTGCTGCACGACGGCCAGGACGCTCGCCGCGCCGTTGAACTGCTGGGCGCCGATCTGGCTGGTGAGCGAGCCGAGCTGCAGCGAGATCACGGCACCGAACGGGATGGAGACGAGGATCGCCGGCGCGATGGACACACTGGCGATGAACCAGAACTGCTGGACGAACTCGCGCACCTGGTACGGGCGGCGAAACATCGCCAGGATGATGTCGAGGCCCATCGCACACATGCGGCCGAACTCGCGCAGGCCGTTCGCGGCGCGCTGCTGCACCTGGATCGTCATGCCGTCCCGCAGCCGTTCGGGCCGGTGCTGCCGACGCAGCGGAGCACGAGGTCGGTCACCAACGTGTTGCCCGGCCCGGAAACCAGGCCGGTGAGCAGGCGGCTGAGGTCCTCGTGGCCGCGGCAGCCCGCGAACGGCGGCGTGGTGAACGTCGTCTGCGTCTTCGCCGGCTGCGCGGGGAACGCCAGCGGCAGCAGGGACTTGAGGGTCACCTCGGCCGGCTGCGCGGTGCGGCAGTCCGGGCCGACGTCGAGCGCCTTGCCGTCCACTTCGACGTTCGACAGCTTGACGAAGACCTTCGCCGTGACTTCCGCGTCGGCGCAGAGGTTGGTCTGCGTCTGCTTGCAGCCGGTGTCCTTGCCGGTCAGCACCTGGGTGCTGCCGGTGACGTCCCCGGCCGGGACCAGCTCGACCGTGCCGGTGGCCGGCATGAACCGGAAGGCGACGAAGTAGCTGGAGGTCACCGGGATGCTGAGCTTGCCGGTGATCGGCACGCGGCCGCTGAGGCCGAGCAGGGCGCCGTCGAAGCGGCCCTGCGGGAAAGCGATGTCCGAACCGAGCTTCGCGACGTGGCTGGTGGTCGGCTGCTGCTCGTCGCCGACGTAGAAGCCGACCGGGAAGTTGACCGCGGCCGGTGCCTGCGGCGCGTTCTCGCCCGGCGCGGCTTCCGCGGCGCCGAGCGAGAACGCGGTCAGCACCAGCACGAGCAGGAGCGGCACCGCACGTGTCAGCACTGACATCCGAAGTTCCTCATGGTTCGTAGTTACTCACGATTCCTGGTGGCACACAAGGAATCCGCGTTTCTTGTCATGCCGCTCAGTGGTGCGCGGCGCGGTTTTTCCGCGCCGCGTCACAACTTCACTTCCTGGTGAGGGTCACCTCCAGCTTGTTGCCCGGGCCGGAGGTGATGCCGGTGATCAGGCCGGTGAGGAAACCGCAGCCGGTGAACTGCGGGATGCCGTACGTCGCGCTCAGCTTGCCGCCCTTGAGCGGGTCGAACCCGGGCGCCGAGGCGAGCGGCACGTCGGCCGGCTTCACCGTGTGGCAGGAGTTCGACGACAGGATCGGGAACCCGAACACGCGGACCTTGGTGAGCTGGACGTCCATCTGCGCGTTCGCCTTGACCGCGCCGCCGGCCAGGGTGCCGTTGATCGCGCCGACCTGGTTCAGCTTCACCGTCGCGGACGCGGGGATGAAGCCGAGCACCCGGAAGTCCACATCGGACTTGGGCAGCGCGAGCCGGGCGCCGAACTTGCCGGACGCGGCGTCGAGCTCGGCGTCCAGGGTGCCCGGGCCGAGCGGCAGCGTGGCGTGCAGCTGCTTGAGGGCCGACTTGCCCTTGACCGAGTACTTGACGTCGATGCCGCCCGGCGTGGTCGGCTGGGTCGTCGGCGTGGTCGGCTGGGTCGTCGGGGTCGTGGGCTCGGTCGTCGGGGTGGTCGGCTCCGTCGTCGGGGTCGTGGGTTCCGTGGTCGGGGTCGTCGGCTCGGTGGTTGGCGTGGTCGGCTCGGTCGTCGGGGCCGTCGGTTCCGTGGTCGGAGTCGTCGGTTCCGTCGTCGGCGTGGTCGGTTCCGTCGTCGGAGTCGTGGGCTCGGTGGTCGGGGTCGTCGGCTCGGTCGTCGGCGTGGTCGGCTCCGTCGTCGGAGTCGTGGGCTCCGTGGTCGGAGTCGTCGGCGTCGTGGGTTCCGTCGTCGGGGTCGTCGGCTCGGTGGTCGGCGTCGTCGGCTCGGTCGTCGGGGTCGTGGGCGTGGTCGGGCTCGTCGGCGTGGTGGGCGTCGTGGTGCCGCCCGCCGGCTTGATCTCGAACGTGCCCAGCTGCTGGTTCTGGCCCGGGACGGCGACGCAGTCCGAGGTGAACGTGCCGAGGTCGGTCGGCTGGCCGTCCGCGGTGCGCGGGGTCATCGTGGTGCTGAAGTTCCCGACGGTCACCGAGGCGGTGCCCGGGCTGGGGAACGTCACGGCCGGCGCCTTGCCGCTGCTCTTGACGTGGAACGCGCCGGAAGCCGGCACCGGCGTCGAGGCGATGGTCAGCGGGAGGTTCAGGTTCAGCGTCTTGTCGACCGGGTACTTGAGCTGGGCCGCGGCCTTGGCCGAGCCGTCCAGCGACGTGGCGCCGACCAGCGCCAGGCCTTCGGTCGCGGTCTCCGGCACGGTGACGTCGACGTCGAAGGTGATCGGCGTCGACGACGCGCCCGCGACGGCGTCGTCGGGCAGGTTGGTGTCGATCTTCACCGTCAGCACCTGGTCCCCGATGAGCGGGAACGGGCAGTTGTAGTTCAGCGTCAGGCTCACCGGCGCGGCTTGGCTCGGCCCCGCCCCGACCAGCGCGACGGTCGCCGCGACGCCCGCGACGGTCGCGACCGCAAGGCCGAAGGCGGGCTTTCTCGACTTCCACGAAAACTTCACGGCTCGTCACCTCGGGGAATGGGGGAATTTCAGCGAAAAGTACCTCCGTAAAACCGGCTTAACAAGCGGCCGCTGATTCTTTGTCACGCGCAGGGGATCGGCCACCTCGCGAAGGGTCACGCAGGTCAGCGGTTGTCACGTGCGGACGGTCCGCGGCCGCAAAAATTGTCATGCGCACGGCGAATGGCAGCCATCTTCTTGCTCGTCGACACCGTGTCCCGATACCTTTTTTCCGGGCAGGGAAAGGAGCGGCCATGAACCAGCCGGTCATCGCCGTGACTGACCTCGCGAAGTCCTACGGCGAAGTCACCGCGCTCGCCGGGATCAGCCTCAGCGTCACCCGCGGCGCGGTGCTGGCGGTCCTCGGCCACAACGGCGCCGGGAAGACGACGCTGATCGACATCCTCAGCACGCGCGTCCGGCCGAGCGCCGGCACCGCGCGCGTCTGCGGCTACGACGTCGTGCAGCGCGGGCGCGCGGTCCGGCGGCGGATCGGGGTGACCGGGCAGTTCGCCGCGGTCGACGACGCCCTCTCCGGCCGCGGGAACCTCGTGCTGATCGCCCGGCTGCTGGGCGCGAAGCCGCGGCAGGCGCAGGCGCGGGCCGCCGAGCTGATCGCGTCGTTCGGCCTGGAGGACGCGGCCGACCGTCCGGCCGGCACCTACTCCGGCGGGATGCGCCGCCGGCTGGACCTCGCCGCCGGCCTGGTCGGCGCGCCGCAGGTGCTGTTCCTCGACGAGCCGACCACCGGGCTCGACCCGGTCAGCCGGTCCGGGCTGTGGGCGGTCGTCGAAGGCCTCGCGGCGCGCGGCACGACCGTCGTGCTGACCACGCAGTACCTCGAGGAGGCCGACCGGCTGGCCGACCACGTCGTCGTCCTCGGTTTGGGCCACATCACCGTGTCGGGGACGCCGTCGCAGCTCAAGGCGCGCCTCGGCAACCGGACGGCGACGCTGACCTTCGGCACCGAACTGGCGTTGCGGCGCGCGGTGGACGCGCTGGCGCGCCTCGGTCTCGCGGCGGGCCGGACCGGGCTGGTGCTCTCGGTGCCGCTGAGCGGACCGGGCGACATCCCGGTGCTGGTGCGCGCGCTCGACGCGGCCGGCGCGCCGCTGCGGGACCTCACGGTGACCGAGCCGACGCTCGACGACGTCTACCTTTCGCTGCACCGGACGGCGGTGGCGTCGTGACGCAGGCCCGGCACCGCGCGGCGGTGGCCGCGCTCGCCGACCCGGCGGCCTGGCCGGAATCCGGCTTCTGGACGCAGGTCCGCGTACTGGCGGCCCGTTCGCTGCGGACGGCGTTCGGCGACCGGCGGCTGGTCTTCTTCGGACTGCTGCAGCCGGTGGTGCTGCTGCTGTTGTTCAGCCAGGTGTTCAGCGGCGTCGGGGCGCTGCCGGGCGTGGCGGCGTACCAGGGTTACGTGAACTTCCTGGTGCCGGCGACGCTGGTCACCATCGCGATGACGACGGCGATGAGCTCGGGCGCGGGCCTGCTGGCGGAGATCTACGGCGGCTTCACCGGGCGGCTGCGGTGCCTGCCGATCTCGCTGTTCTCGGTGCTGGTGGCCCGGACCCTGGCCGACTCGGCCCGGCTGGGTGTCCAGCTGGTGGTGACGGCGCTGGCGAGCGTGGTCTTCCTGGGTTTCCGCCCGGCGGGCGGGGTGCTCGGCCTGGGGCTGGCGCTGCTGCTGACGCTGGTGGTCGGCTGGTGCCTGAGCTGGGTGTTCGTCGCGATCACGACGTGGCTGCGCAAGGCCGAGACGCTCCAGGCGGCGTCGTTCGTGGTGATGTTCCCGCTGATGTTCTCCTCGAGCGCGTACATGCCCCTGGACACGATGCCGGCGTGGGTCCGCGCGGTCTCGGCGGTGAACCCCCTGACCTACGCGATCGACGCGACCCGCGCACTGGCCCTGGCCCGCCCGATCGGCTGGTCGGTCTTGACGGCGTTGGTGATCGCCGCGGTGGCCGCGGCAGCGGGCTCCGCCCTGTCCGCCCACGCGTTCCGCACCCGCACGTAACCCGCGTGATCAGAACGCCGACTCGCGTGATTGAAGGGTCGACTCGCGTGATTGGAGCGACGACACGACCCCGGCCACCGCCCCGCGCCGTGTCGACCTTCCAATCACGCGTGTCGGCTCCCCAATCACGCGTGTCGGCTCCCCGATCACAAGCCGGCCAGGGATTCCAGGTGGGTTGCTGCCTCTTTCGCGCCACCGGCCACTGCGAACGACTCGCGAATCCGGATCGCGCCGGGGCGGAACGCCCCCGCGGACTCGATCGCGTTGCGGATGTCCGCCGCCTTCGCGCGGTCGAACCGGACCCGCACACCGGCCGACGCCGTGACCACCTGCTGGGCCAGCATCGACTGGTCGTCGCGGATCGGGGCGACCACCAGCGGTACCCCGGCGGCCAGTGCCTCGCACACCGTGTTGTGCCCGCCGTGGCACACCACCACCGATGCCCGCGCGAACACCGCCACCTGCGGGATCCGCCGGGCCAGCCCGACCCTTTCACTGATCAGGCGACCGGACGGGTCCACCACCAGCCCCTGCACGGCAGGCATCCCGGCCAGCGCGTCCACGCTCTCGGCGAGGAACCGGGCACCTGCCGAAGCGTTCGACGTCCCCAGCGTCACCACGACCAGCGGCCGATCGTCTCCAAGAGACCATTCGCCCGAAGCCGCGGGCAACGTGGGACCGACGTAAGCCACCGGAGCCGCCTGGCGGGACGGACCGGCCAACGCCCGGGTCGTGAACGCCAGCACCAGGTGCGGCGAGAACCGCAGGTCGCCGAGCAGCACGCCGTGCCGTGCACGCAGCCCCGCCTGCAGCTCGTCCACCCAGGACGCGATCTTCGGCAACGCCCCCAGCGGGTCCGCCAGTTCGGTGGACGTCGACGCCGACGTCGCCCACGGCAGCCCGCACCGCGCGGCCGCCAGCGCGCCCGCCATCGCCTGCTGGTCCACCACGACGACGTCCGGCTCGAACGAAGCCACCGCCGAGGCCACCCCCGGCACCATCGCGTCGGCCAGTGGAACCAGGTACGACTCCCACAAGTACTTCAACGCGGCGAACCCCCGCAGCTCAGGGGGTCGCAGCGCCGGCGAAAACGGCCCGGAGTCCCCGGCCGGGAACACCCGCCCGGAGACCAAAGTGGACAGTTCCGGCGCAGGTCCGCACCAGGCCACGGAGTGCCCGCGCGAAGCCAGCTCCGCGGCCACCCCGCGCAACGGCGCCACGTGCCCGGCCAGCGGCGGCACGACCAGCAGGAACCTCACGCCGCGTGCCGCGCGATCCAGCGCAGCACCAGCTCGCGCACCTCTCGGTGCTGCTCCACCAGCACCGAGTGCCCCTGCCCCTCGAACACGTGCAGCTCGCCGTGCGGCAGCACCGACGTCAGCGCTTCGAGGTCGTCGGCCTGGTAGCCGTTACTGCCCAGGATGGACAGCACGGGACAGCCGATCGCCGCCACCTGCTCCCACGTGAGCAGCGGCCCGAGCGGGACCTCCTCGGCCATCTTCGTCGACGTGATCCGCTCGGCCGCCATCCGCGCGAGCCGCCGGTGGTGGGCGCTGAAGTTCGCCTCGATCCAGTCGAAGCTCTCCTCCACCTGCAGGAACCGCACGGTGTGCGCGAGGATCTCGGCCATCTTGCCCGCCCACACCTCGGTCGCGGGCTCGGACTCGATGCACACGATGCTGCGCACACGATCCGGGTTCGCCACGGCGTAGCTGTAGGCGAGCGTGCCGCCGAAGCTGTTGCCCACCAGGTGCACCGGCCGGTCGACGCCGAGCTGCTTCAGCAGGTCGTCGAGGTCGGCGACGAAGTCCCCGAGCGTGTACCCCCGCACCGGCCGCTCGGTCTTGCCGTGCCCGCGCAGGTCGTAGCTGATGACGTCGATGCCGGCGGCCGCGACCGGCGGGGCCAGCGTGAGGTAGAAGCTCGCCAGGCTGTCGGTGCCCATGCCGTGCAGGAACACCACGGTCTCGGTGCCGCCGGCGGGCACGAGCTGCACGTTGGTGCGCAGCCCGTTCACGGTCATCGTGGGCACGTGCGCTCCCCCACGAACCGGGCGATGTCGCCGACGGTCAGCCCGATGACGTCGTCGAGGTCCTGCTCCGCCAGGTATTCGGCGAGGTTGACCTCGGCGCCGAAGTGCTCGGACAGGATGCTCGCGAAGGTCACCAGGTCGATGCTCTCCAGCTGCAGGTCCTCGTGGAACGTCGTGTCCGGGGTGATCTCGACGCCGAGCACCTCGGCGTCGCCGACGAGCTCGGTGAGCAGCTCGGCGACGACGTCGAAGACGGCGGACGCGTGGTCGATGGTCATTTCGTGCTCCTGAGGTGGGCGATGGCGGTGTCCCCGGTCAGCTCGACCGTGACGGCGAAGTCCGGGAGTTCACGGCCGCGGCCGGACACCCGGCCGTCGTCGTGGACGCGGATCTCCGCCGGGTAGACGGGTTCGGCGAGCCGCGCCCGTACGGCGTCCTTCGCGGCGATGCGCTCCAGCAGCCAGCCGCGTTGCCGGCGCGGCGGGACGGCGGCGAACTCGGCGCGTTCGGAGGCGCTGAGGTAGATGCCGGCGTAGATGTCCCGCGCGGCGACCGTGGGCCAGCGGTCGGTGACCGCGACCGAGCCGTCGTCCCGCCGTTCGGCGAGCCGGTGCCGGTCCGGGAAGGCGTAGACGCGGTGGGCCGCGCGGTCGCAGGGGAACCGGACGTCCCGCCAGCCCTCGATGCTCGCGAGCACCCGGCCGTCGCGCACCAGCTCGGCGTCCATCTCGAGCACGTCGGGCCGGGGCAGCCGGACGTGGACGAGACACCCGAGCCGCGTGCCGGGCGCGGGTTCCGGCCCGTGCCAGGTGAGCCGGCCGATCGACCGCGGGAAGGCGAGCAGGCCGTCGGAGCGCGTGGCCATCAGCCAGCAGCCGAGCAGCTGGCCGACGTTGTCGAGCAGCCCGCCGGGCGCGGACGGCACGACCAGCTCGCCGCGGATGTGCTGCTCGCCGAGGCCGGTGAGCCGGGCCAGGCCGCGGTACGCCGGCCCGTGGAACATCTCGCGCTGCGCGTAGATCTCGTCCGCGGTCAGCGGGGGCGTGGTCTCCGGTCCGGGCACCCCGGCCGGGGGCGGTGGCGGGGCGAACGCTCCCAGCTCGACGGTCAGCAGCGCGTACGGTCCGATCTCGACGGTCACCCGGTCGCCCTCGCGGCTCATCGACAGCGGCACCCGCTGCGCCGGGGAAGCGATCAGCCACCGGGAGAACACGGCGTCCCGCACCGCGACGGCCGTCGCGGCCGGCCACGTGCGTTCGACGGCCCGGCAGGCGAGGTCGACCAGCGTCGTCGCCGGCACCACCGGCCGGAAGTCGGACTCGTCGGGCCAGCCTTCGCGCTGCCGGAAGAACCGGTGGTCCCGCAGGTACGGCATCGCGGCGAGCGAGACGTCCACAGTGGACTCGGACCGCCTGTTCGCGGCCGCCGCGACGACGTCCGCCGCCGTCTGACGGGTCTCGGTGAGCAGAGCCGTGAACTCGGCGACGATCGCGTCCGGCACCCCGGCGGGCAGCTCCGGCAGGGTCCGGTCGCCGAGCAGGCCGCGAGCCGATTCCCCCAGGGACAGCAGCGAATTCCCGGTGGTGAGCCGGATCCGCCGTGGCTCCAGGGCCGCGAAGTCCGGGTTCCCGCCTTCGGTCCACAGCGCGGTCGCGACGCGGCGCAGCTGCGCGAGCCCGGACCGGGTGCCGGACGCCGCCGCGACGACGAGGTGCCGCCGCTCGCCGAGCGTGTCCGTGACGTACGAGCCGAGCTGCCCGGCGCCGACCTGCACGAACGCGCGGAACCCGTGGTCGTGCAGTGCTTCGGTCAGCTCCCGGAACCGGACCGGGCGGATCAGGTGCACGAGGTAGAGCTCGCGGACCGCGTCCGGGTCGGCCGGGTAGGGCCGCGCGGTCGTCGCCGACCACACCGGCAGCGTGGGCTCGCGCAGGTCGAGCTCCGCGGCGAGCCGGGCGAACGGCGCGAGGTGCGGCCGCATCAGCGGGGTGTGGAAGCCGGAGCGGAACGGCAGCGTCCGGGCCACGATCCCGAGACCGCGGCACGTCTCGGCGAACTTCGCGACGGCATCCGGCGGACCGCACACGATCGTCTGCTTCGTCGCGTTCTCGTGCGAGACGACCAGGCCAGCGGGCAGCAGCTCGGCGATCCGGGCGACCGGGCAGCCCAGCACCAGGTAGTCCGCGTCGGGCAGCTCGAACCCGTCGGGCCAGTACCGCTCCAGGAGGTCCGGCGCCGCCCGGTACATCCCGGCCGCCTGCATCGCGGTCCACTCGCCGACGCTGTGCCCGGCGAGCGCGTCCGGCCGGATCGCCAGCCGCCGCAGGGCCTCGTCGAGCACCAGCCCGGTCGCCGACACGCTCGCCGCGCGGTCGAGCACGCTCGCGCTCGACCACTGTGGACGGTCGAGGCCGAAGTGCGTGGCCACGTCGTCGATGCGCGGTTCGGCGCCGGCTTCCAGTCCCGGATGGACGAACGCGATCTTCCCGGCCGGCAGCAGCGGGTCGACCGAGCACCAGACGTCGCCGCCGCCGTGCCACGACCGGCCCTCGGCCGCCACCTTGGCGAGCACCTTCCGGGCCGTGGCCAGCTTGCGCTCGTCCGGGCCGACGATCCCGATCCGGCAGGGACCCTCGCCCGGGTCTGACCGGTCGAGCCGGTCCAGGAGTTCGCCGGGAGTGTCCGCGGCCAGCCGCAGCACGCGTTCCGGCTCGTCGACGCGCACCCGCCGCTTCGGCGCCGGGTCCCCGGCCGCCAGCACGACGTGCGCGTTGACGCCGCCGAAGCCGAACGCGTTGACCGCGGCCACGCGCGGCAGCGCACCCCACGGCTCGGCCTCGGCCAGCACCCGGAACCGGGTCTTGTCGAGCAGCGGGTTCGGGTCGGCGCAGTTGAGCGTCGGCGGCAGCACCCCGTGGTGCAGGGCGAGCGCGACCTTGACCAGCCCGGCGACGCCGGCCGTCGGCAGCGTGTGCCCGATCATCGACTTGACCGAGCCGATCACCGGCCGCGGCCCCTCGGCCTGGCCGAAGACGTCGGCGACGGTGGTCAGCTCGGCGGCGTCCCCGGCGGGCGTGGCCGTCCCGTGGGCCTCCAGCAGGCCGATCTCCGCCGGGTCGAGCCCGTCCCAGGCCCGCCGCAGCGCAAGGGTCTGGCCGGCGACGGACGGGCTGAGCAGGCTCGCTCCCCGCCCGTCGCTCGACGTTCCGCTGCCGCGGATCATGGCGTACACGCGGTCGCCGTCGCGCCGCGCGTCGGCCAGCCGCTTGAGCACGACGAGCGCGGTGCCCTCGCCGATGAGCATGCCGTCGGCTTCGCGCGAGAGCGGGCTGATCCGCTGGCTCGGCGACAGCGCGCCGAGCTGGGTGAACAGCGACCAGAGCGTGTCGTCGTGCGTCTGGTGCGCGCCCCCGGCCAGCACGACGTCGCAGCGGTGCCGGATCAGCTCGCCGATCGCCTGGTCGACCGCGACCAGCGAAGACGCGCAGGCGGCGTCGACGGTGTACGCCGGGCCGCCGAGGTCGAGCCGGTTGGCGACGCGGGCCGCGGCGAGGTTCGGCACGAGCCCGGCCGCGGTCTCCGGCCGGAACTCGCCGAGCGGCTCCAGCAGCGCCGCCCGCAGCCGGTCGAGGACGTCCGGCCCGGCCGAGGGCATCAGCTCGCCGACCGTGCGGGTGATCTGCCGGACGGTGCGGACGCGCTGGTCGAAGCCCCGCAGCCCGGGCGAGAGGTAGCCGCCGCGGCCGAGCACGACGCCGATGCGTTCGGGGTCGCCGAGCCGGCCGAGGCCACCGGCGTCGTCGACCGCGGCCACGGCGACGGCCAGCGCCGTCAGCTGGTCCGGCTCGGCGCCTTCGAGCGACGTCGGCGGGAGGCCGTGGGCGACCGGGTCGAAGGCGAGCGTGTCGGGGGCGAACCCGCCGCGGCGGCCGTGGGTCCGGTCCGGCGCGGTGGCGTCGTGCCCGTGGAACGCCGGGTCCCGGCGGTGCGCCGGGATCTCGGTGACGGCGTCGACGCCTTCGGCGAGGTTCCGCCAGTACTGGTCCACTGTGGACGCGCCGGGCAGGAACACGCCCATGCCGACGATCGCGACCGGCTCCTGGGTCACCACAGCGACGCCGTGTACAGCACCGCGCGGTCCGTGCCGTAGGCGAGTTCGCGGAGCAGGGCGGCGGTGCCCGCGTCCGCGTCGAGGAGGCTGATTTCCCTTCGCTCGTACTCGCGCGCGAGTTCCGGGGAAACCATGCCGCGGTGGTCGGCCGCGGGCGCCCAAGGTCCCCAGTGGACGGTCACGGCCCGGCCGGGCCAGTTCCTGGCGAGTGCTTCCAGCGCGTCGTTCGCGGCGGCGTAGTCGGTCTGGCCGCGGTTGCCGAGCACCGCGGCGATGCTGCCGAAGAACGCGACGAACCCGGGCTCGGCGTCGAGCGCGTCGAGCAAGACCCGCGCTCCGTCCACTTTGGTCTCGTACACAGTCCGGAACGATGCCTCGTCCTTGTCCGCCATGAGCTTGTCGTCGATGACCCCGGCGGCGAAGACGACGCCGTCGAGCCGGCTGGGCAGGTTCTTGACGAGGCGCCGCACGGCGTCCGGGTCACGCACGTCGAGCGCGGTGTACCCCGCGTTCCCGCCCGCGGCGCGGATCTCGTCGAGGGTGCGGCCGATCTCGCGCTGGGCCAGCACGGTCCGCACGCGACGTTCGATCTCGGCGACCGAGCCACCGCGGCCGGCCAGCACCGCGCGCATCGCCGTGGCGTCCTCGGGCAGGTCGTCCGGTTCGCCCGGCCACGGCGTCCGCCCGGCGAGTTCGAGCCGGCAGCCGGAGGCGGCGAACGCGACCGCCGCGCGGGCGGTGATCCCGCGGGCCCCGCCGACCAGCAGGACGACGGAGTCCGGGCCGAGGCCGAGCGCGGCGAGTTCGCCGCCGCCCGGGCCGGCGCCGGAGTACGCGACCGACGGGAGGTCCGCCGGCCGCGGCTCGATCGTGAAGCGGCCGGCGTCGTCGTGGCCGACGACCGAGGGGCCGTCGCTGAGGGCCTCGTCCACCAGGGTTTTCGCGACGTCCTGGGCGACTTCGACGAGCCGCGTCACGCCGTCGCGCTCCAAGGCGGCCGACCGCACCAGGCCCCGGAGGCCGGCCACGGCGTCCGGCTCCGCCGCCACCAGGACGGTCCCCCGCAGTGTCTTCAGCCGGGTGAACACCTCCGTGAGGTCCCGGGCGAGCAGCACGGTGATGTCCGCGTCCCCGGTGACGACCTCCGCGCCGGCCGCGGCGAACGCGGCTCCCACGGCGTCGTCCGGCACCGCCACGGTCTTCCCCCGCAGCCGCCCGGGATCCGGGTCCAGCGGCACGGGCACCCGCTCCAGCCGGTACCGCGTGGGCACGGCCGCCGCCGGGGTGGGGTTCAGCCAGCTCTCCAGGTGCGCGGCCAGCGCGTCGGCGGTCCGGTCGCGGCTGAGCTGGTCGGTGCGGTCGTCGGCCGGGAGCCCCAGCCGGGAGAGCAGCGTGCCCGCGATCTCGGTGCGCTTGATCGAGTCGATCGACAGGTCGGCTTCGAGGTCGAGGTCGCCGGCGATCATCTCGGCCGGGTAGCCGGTGCGTTCGCTGATCACGCCGATCACCGTGCCGCGGACGTCGGCGGGCGCTTCGGCCACCGGCTCCGGCTGGGGTTCCGGCAGCACCACGGGCTCCTCGAGCACGACCGGCGCGGGTGCGGGAGCGAAGGCGGGCGCGCTGCCGAGGTAGCCGAGCATGACCTCCCGCTGGGCGGCGACGAGCTCGCGGGTGGTGCGCAGGAAGTCGACGACCGCCTGGTCGCGGCCGGGAGAGGGCTGAGTCATGGCAGAACTCCGGTGTTTTGCGGGGATTCGTCGGGCCGGGGGCAGGGCGGGAGCCTCGGCGCCGGGCGCGCGGACGGACCGCCCGTCGACGGCCCAGGCGGTCGGGGACGGTGCGGGACGCTTCGGCCGGGTCAGCCGCTCGGTGCGGACGTCGACCCCGGCTCGCGCAAGGGTGCGCAGCGCGGTCAGGAACCCCTTCAGGTCGGGCCCGCACGCGACGACGGTGTGCGGGCGGTCGCCGAGGATCTCCCCGACCAGCCGGGTGAGCACCCGGCCGGGCCCGGCCTCCACGAACGTCCTCGCGCCGGCGTCGTACAGGGCTTCGATCTGGTCGAGGAACCGCACGGGCGCGCCGATCTGGGCCGCGAGTTCGCTTCCGATATCGTCTCCGTACGGCTTCGCGGTGCGGTTCGCCCACACCTTCCACCGGGGTGGCCCGAGGGACTCCCGCGCGAGTTCCTTGCCGAAGAGGTCACCCGCTTCGGCGACCAGCGGGCTGTGGAAGGCGCAGGCGACCGGGATCCGCTGGGCCGCGACGCCGGTCTCGCGCAGTCGCCGGATCGCGCGTTCGACGGCCGCCGCCGGCCCGGAAAGGACGACCTGCTCGGGCGCGTTGTGGTTGGCGATCACGACATCCGGGCCGATGAGGGTCGGGGTGAGGAGGTCCCGCGACGCCTTCACGGCGGCCATCGTGCCGGGCCGGGCGACGTCGGCGATGGCCTTCGCGCGGGCCCGGCTCAGCCTCAGCAGCGTTTCGGTGTCGAAGGCACCGGCGACCGACAGCGCGACCAGCTCGCCGTAGCTGTGCCCCGCCAGGAAGTCCGGCCGGACCCCGACCTGCTCCAGCAGTCTCGCCACGGCGGTCTCGACCAGCCCGAGCGCGGGCTGGGCCACGCGGGTGTCGGTGAGGGCTCGTTCTTGCGCGTCGGCTGTGTCGACGTCGAAGGCGTTGGGGGGAAACGCTTTCGCGGCGACGTCGGGAGCCAGGTCGAGCAGGTCCGCCAGCTCGGGGAAGTGCACGAAGAGCTCGGCGAGCATGCCGGTGCGCTGGCTGCCCTGGCCGGGGAAGAGGAAGGCGACCTTGCCGGGGTCCTCGTCGCTCTTCCGGACGCCACGGAGGATCTCTTCGGCGTCGGCGGGCCAGTCCCGCGGACCGTGCCGCCGGTCCGGAGCCACCGGTCCCGCGCCGAGCACCGCGTGGAAGTTCGTCCCGCCGAAGCCGAACGCGCTCACCCCCGCCAGCCGGGCCGGGTCCGGCCACGGCCGCGCCGCCGTCGTGAAGGTGAACGGGCTCGTCGCCGCGTCCCAAGCCGCGTTCGGCCGGCTCAGGTGCAGCGTCGGCGGCACGACCTCGTGCCACAGCGCCAGCGCCGCCTTGATCAGGCCGGCCAACCCGGCCGCGCACTTCGTGTGGCCGATCTGGCTCTTCACCGACCCCAGCGCGCAGCTCCCCGGCTCGGCACCCGACGACGTGAAGAACTCCGTCAACGTCCGCAGCTCGGTCGCGTCGCCGACCACTGTGCCCGTCCCGTGCGCCTCGACCAGCCCGACGTCCACAGGGGACACTCCGGCGTCGCGGTAGGCCCGTGCCAGCGCCCGGTGCTGCCCTTCCGGACGCGGCGCGGTCAACCCCAGAGCCTTGCCGTCGCTGGCCGCGCCCACCCCCTTGACCACGGCGTAGATCCGGTCGCCGTCGCGCTCGGCGTCGGACAGGCGCTTCAGCACCAGGCACGCGACGCCCTCGCCCAGCGCGATCCCGTCGGCGGCCGCGTCGAACGGGCGGCAGCGGCCGGTCGGCGAGAGCGCGCCGGCGGAGGTGAACATCAGGTAGTCGTGGATGCCGTTGTGCAGGTCGACCGCGCCGCACAGCACCAGCGAACTGGTCCCGGCGCGCAGCTCCTTCGCCGCGAGGTCGAGCGCGGCCAGCGACGACCCGCACGCGGCGTCCACCGTGTAGTTCGCGCCGCCGAGGTCGAGCCGGTTGGCGATCCGGCCGGAGATGACGTTGGCGAGCGTGCCGGGGAACGTGTCCTCCGTCGGTTCGGGCAGCTGGGCGAGCAGCTCGGGCGGCACCTCCTCGAAGTAGCCGTCGAGCAGCGACCGCAGCGTGCCGGCGTTGGCGAGGTCACCGCCCGCCTCCGCGCCGAACACGACGCTCGTGTGCTCCCGGTCGAAGTCGCGCTCGCCGTACCCGGCGTCGGCCAGGGCCCGGCGCGCGGTCTCCAGGGACACGAGCTGCGCGGGGTCGATGCGGCCCATCGCGGACGGCGGGATGCCGTGGTCGAGCGGGTCGACGTCCAGCGGTGGCAGGAACCCGCCCCACTTCGACGTCGACTGTCCGAAGTAGACTTCCGGGTCCCAGCGCTGCGGCGGGACCTCGGTGACCGCGTCCTCGCCGCGCAGAACGTTCGACCAAAAGGCTTCGAGGTCGGGAGCGCCCGGGAAGGTGCAGGCCATCCCGATGACGGCGATGTCCCCGGACTCCGGAGACACTGCCTGTTCTTCCCGCCGGGCAAAGGTTTTCCCGGAAGTCACGTCAGCGTGCAGCCCGGCGACCGTCGTCCGGCGGTCGCGCAGCACGGCGACCTGGCCGGCCAGGTACATCCCCTCGGCGAGCTGGGTTTGTTCGTCAAGGCGCTCACCGTCGCGCCGGACGCCCTTGCTCGCGACGCGCAGCCGTCCGGTGTTCAGCTCTTCCAGCCGCTGCCACGCTTCCTGGGCGGGCACGTCGCGCAGACTGGCCTTGACCTGCTCGAACTCCGCCGTGTACGGGCTCGGCAAGCACCGCGTCCGGTGACCCGGCGCGGTCTCGAGCGTGACGGTGGCGTCGGCGGCGAGCACGCGCTCCTGGAACAGGGCGGTGATCGCGCCGTGGGTCACGGCTTCTTCGGTGAAGAGGTAAGCGGTGCCCATCAGGACGCCGACGGCGTCGAGCGGCGCCGCCATCGCGGTGACCATGGCAGCCGACCGGGCGTCGTGGATGCCGCCCGCGAACAGCACTTCGACGTCCTCGGCCGCGCCGAGGACGGCCAGCTGTTCCTCCCACAGCTCGAAACTCGACCGCGGGCCGACGTGCCCGCCGCATTCGGCGCCTTCGAAGACGAACCGGCGGACCCCGGCGTCGAGGTACTGGCCGAGCAGGATCGGCGACGGGACGTGCACGAACGTCGCGATCCCCTCGGCCTCCAATGCCTTGACCTGCCCCGGTTTCCCGCCCGCGATCAGCACGCACCGCGGCCGCACCGCGCGGATCGCGGCGAGCTGCTCGGCCAGCAGGCCGTCGGGCACGAAGCCGAGGATGCCCGCACCCCACGGCCGGCCGCCGAGGCGTTCGGCGGTGGCGGTCAGCAGCTCCGTGGTGCGCGAGCCGTTCGCCGTGGCCACCGCGACGAAGGGGAACCCGCCCGCGTCGGCGACCGCGGCCGCGAACCCCGGCTGGTCGCTGACCCGCGTCATCGGTCCCTGGACGACCGGGAGCGCGCTGCCCAGCGTCCGGCACAGCCGCGTGCCCAGCCCGGCCGCCGGGACTCCGGCGCCGCTGACCCGGCGCACGCCGGTTTCCGTCGCGGCCGGCAGCACCACGCCCGCCGCGCCGCCGGCGAGCGCACCGACCGCGGTGCGCGGCCCGGCGGCGGTTCCCCACACCGGCACGTCGAAGGCGGTCAAGAACTGTTGCAGCAGCACGAAATCGCTCAGCTCACCACCGCGCGCGACCAACCCGAGCGCGCCGCCGTCCACCGCTTCGGCCGCCACGGCGAGGTCCGCGACCTCGGCGAGCGCTCCCGCCCACGGCGCTCTCGTGCGGACGGCGAAGGCCGCGCCTTCGGGCAGCGGACCGTCCGTGCGCACCCCGTAGGGCACCCGGACCGCGGCCGCGACCAGCCGCAGCGCGGCCGGATCGGCACCGTCGAGCACCCCGAGGCCGCCGCCGCGCGCGACCGCGGCGACCACGCCGGGGTCGCCGAAGCCCAGGCACCGCAGCCGTCGGGCGTGCGACGGCGGGACGAGTTCGGCCATCGGCGGACCTCCTGTGAGCGGGGTGGGTGATCTTCACCGAACCGATTCCAGGAATAACGCACCGAGCACCCGGAAAGCAATACTCGTGCTAGGCTGCGAAAGTGCGACCAGCTTGCAATCACCGCCCTGACCAGCACTTTTATCATCAGCATCGCAATCGGAAAATACATTTTTCGCACGTGGATGACAATTCCACTCCGAATACCTGGAGCCCGCGTGGAACTGACCGGACGGGTCGTCGTGCTGACCGGCGCCGCACACGGAATCGGGGCCGCCATGGCGCGGCGCTTCGCCGCCGAGGGCGCGGCCGGGGTGGTTGTGTCCGACGTCGACGCCGCGGGCGCCGGGCGGGTGGCGGACGAGATCGCCGCCGCGGGCGGCCGGGCCGTCGCCGTGACCGCGGACGCGACGTCCAAAAAGGACCTGAAGACGCTGGTCGCGGCGGCCCGCGCCGAGTTCGGCGAGGTGGACCTGTTCTGCGCCAACGCGGGCGCGGCGTTCGGCACCGGTGTCCACGCGGCGGACGAGCAGTGGGCGAAGTCGTGGGAGATCAACGTCATGCAGCACGTCCACGCCGCGCAGGTCGTGCTGCCCGCGATGCTGGCGCGCGGCGAGGGCTACCTGCTGATCACGGCGTCGGGCGCCGGGCTGCTCGGCACGCCCGGCGACGCGCCGTACTCGGTCACCAAGCACGCCGCCGTCGGCCTCGCCGAGTGGCTGGCGATCACCTACCGGCCGCGCGGGGTGCGGGTCAGCGCACTGTGCCCGCTCGGCGTCCGGACGGCGCTGCTCGAACCCGGCATCGCCGCCGGTCACCCGGCCGCGCTGGCCATCGCCGCGGCCGCGCCGCTGCTCGAACCCGAGGACGTCGCCGAGGCGGTCGTGCGCGGCCTCGGCACGGAGGAGTTCCTGATCCTGCCGCACGCCTCGGTGCGGGAGTCGTTCGTGCGCAAGGCGGGCGCGGTCGACGCGTGGATCGACGAGATGGCCGTCCAGGGAGGCTGACGTGGAGTACCGCAGGCTCGGCACGAGCGGGCTCGCCGTGAGCGAGATCGCCTACGGCAACTGGCAGACGCACGACGCTCCCGGCTGCGTCGCCGCGGCGCTGGACGCCGGCGTCACGACGTTCCACACCGCGGCGGCGTGGGACGGCGGCGCGGCGGAAGCAGCTTTCGGCGGGGCGTTCACCGGCGTCCGTCGCGACGAGCTCGTGCTGTGCACCGGGGTGTTCTGGCCCGAGGGGCCGGGGCCGAACGACGCCGGGCTGAGCCGCAAGCACGTGATCGCGTCGCTGGAGGGCTCGCTGCGGCGGCTGCGCACCGACCACGTCGACGTCTACCAGCTGCTGCGCTTCGACTACCGGACACCGGTCGCCGAGACGTTCCTCGCGCTCTCGGATCTGGTGCGGCAGGGGAAGATCCGGTACGTCGGCACGGCGGAGTGGACGGCCGAGCAGCTGCTGCAGGCCCACGAGGCGGCCGCGTGCTACGACGTGCCGTTCATCGCCAACCAGCCGCACTACTCGATGCTGTGGCGGGTGCCGGAGGCGCAGGTGATGCCGGTGGGCGAACGGATCGGCGTCGGGCAGTTCGCGTCGGTGCCGCTCGCGCAGGGCGTGCTGACCGGCAAGTACCGGAAGGGGCGCGTCCCGGCGGGCTCGCGCGCGACCGGGCCGGCGCACGCGCGGCCGTTGCTGATGCCGGAGCTGCTGGAGCGGGTGGAGCTGCTGCGCGGTGTCGCGGACGACGCAGGTCTGACGATGGCGCAGCTCGCGCTGGCGTGGACGTTGCAGCACGAGACCGTCGCGTCCGCGGTGGTCGGAGCGAGCACGCCCGAGCAGGTCACGGAGAACGCGAAGGCCGCCGGCGTCCGGCTGGACCTCGACGTGCTGACCCGGGTCGACCACCTGCTCGGCAGCTTCGTGCAGACCGACCCGCGGCTGGTGTGGTCGCCCCCGGCGTTTTCAGCGTCTTCAGCCTGAGCCCAGGCAGACGAACGGCCGGCGGAACGGGTCGACGGCGATCGCGTCGGCCAGCGCCAGGGCGGGGCTGTCCCGGACGGCCAGCGCGCGGTAGTAGTCGTCCATCGCGGCCGCCGAGGCCAGGTCGCCGACGCGCGACAGCGGCGCGATCACCGTGCGGGAGCCGCTGGCGAGCAGGGCGCTGGCGAAGCCGAGGGCTTCGTCGCCCGGCCGGATCCGGTTGAGCGCGAGCTCGCACGCGGCGAACACGACCTGCCGCGGCGGTTGCCGCAGCCCGGCCATCTCGTGCCCGAAGAGGGCGCCGTCGGCGAGTTCGAGACGGGAGAACAGCGCGTTTTCCGGCTCGTGCGCGCCGTGCGCGGCGAAGTGGGCGAGCTTGGCGCCGTCCATCGCGCGCAGCACGGACTTCACGGTGGCCTTGGCGCCGGTCATGGTCGTCGCGGTGCGGTAGTGGGTGGTCAGCTTCTCCAGCTCCCCGCGGGCGCCGGTCAGCCCGGGACCGCGGACGAGCAGGATCTTGCGTGCGCGCGACAACTTCGTCAGCTCGGCGGCGAGCCACGCGGTCGCCGACGGCGCGACGACGGTGGGCCGCCCCCGCAGCCCGGGCAGGACACCCCACGGCACGGCGTAGAGCGGCCCGGTGGGGACGATGACCAGCTCGCGGTCGCCGAACACCTCGGCCAGCGGCCGGATGAGCTGGGCGTCGAGCTTGTCGGCCTGCTTGCGCGCGGAGGCCATGACGACCTCGGCCAGCCGTTCGGGCAGGTTGTCGGGCGCGAGGGCGTCGAGGTCGACGTTGAGCACGCGCGCGGACTCGGCGGCGGCCCCGGCGGACCCGAGCCGCACGAGCCGGCACTCACCCCCGGCGACGACGACGGCGACGAGCTCGTCCCCGGAAGCGGCGAAGCTGACCAGGGCTCGTTCGCCGAGCTGCGCGACGACCTCCCCGAGCCCGGCCACCGGCCGCGGCCGGCCCCAGCGCCCGGTGTGCCAGCCGAGCCGCTGGGCCTCGCGAAGCCGTTCGTTGTACTTGGCCCGCAGGCCGGCGATGGGGTGGCCGTCGTGCTGGGCTTCCTGGATGGCCTGCCCGAGGCCCCGCACCTCGGCCACGCGCGCGGCGAGCTCGGGGTCGGTCCCGGCGGACAGCGGTTCGTAGCGGTAGGTCTGGGCGCGGGTCCGTTCGAGCCAGACGAACAGCCGCCGGGCGTCGTTGCGTTCGAGCACGAGCTTGACGGCGAGGTCGGCGAGCTCCTGCCCGTGCAGAGCGGTACCGGACACGAGGTCCAGCCCACCCATCCGGTCCCGGACGGCGTCGAGCTCGGTGAGCCCGGACCGGATCTCGGTGAGCGCCTTGGCCCGGTTCCCCTGGGCGACGGCCAGCTCGGCCCGGCAGAGGCGGCGCAGCATCCGGTAGTCGATGGGGGTCAGCTGCCCCGGTCGCGGAACCTTCTGGAGGGTTTCGACGGCGCGTTTGAGGTTGCCGCGCCGGATGTCGAGGCGAACGGCCAGCATCCGCGCGGTGGCGGCCTGGTCGGCGAGCTGCGGAGTCGGCATCTTCGCGGCGAGCCGGAGCGCCCGCGTCGGCAGGGCGGCCGGGATTTCCCCGGCGCGGAGCGCATCGCGCGCATCGGCCTGCAAGCCGGTCAAGGTGGCGTTGGCGATGCAGGTCTGACAGCCGACTCGCAGCATCTTGCGGCGGCTGGAATCGGCCATCTGCCGCGCAAGCTCGATCTCGTCGGTCATCAACGCGGCGGAAGCGCGGTACAGCTCCGCACGCGCCACCTCCCGGGTGATGCTCTGTTCGGCGAACAGCTTCGGCAGCACCTCGTCCAGGTGGGCGCCGGCCTCTTCCGCGAGCCCGGCGGCCAGCAGGGCCTCCGCCTGCTCGAAGCGCAGGCCTTCCGGAACGTCCAAGTCCAGCGCGCGGTAGCTGCGCTCCGCCATCTCGTACAGCCGGAGAGCCTCCGGAACGTCGCCGGTGCGCAGGGCGAGCATGCCCATGGTGCGCCGCATGTCGGCGGCGACGGTGCGGAGCTCGTACTTCTCGGCGAGCTCGAGCGACCGGTTGAGGTCTGACTGAGCCTCGCTGACGTTCCCCAGCCGGATCTGGACCCACGCCCGCGACGACAGGGTCTGGACGAAAGCCCCCATCCTCGTCTCGGGCGCCGGGCCGTTCGCCAGCCGGTACTCCTGGTGCGCGACGGAGATGTCGAATGAGCCCAGGCTTTCCTCGTTGCGGCCGACACTCATCAGCCGGGCCGCGTAGTTGTGGTTGAGCGAGCCGTTGAGCTCGGCTTGCAGGATTGCGTCCGGTACCGCGTTGATCAGCAACCGGACGTCGTCGAGGCCGGCCAAGCCCGCCGCGAGGTCCCCGCTGATCTCGGAGGACAGCGCGGCCATCAGGCTGGCGAGCCGGATCCGGGTGACCAGCCAGTCGGTCCGGTGCTCCTGCGCGACGGGGTGGATCGAGTCCAGCATCGTCATGCCGCGACGCAGCAGCCGGACCCCCTCCCGGTAGTGCTTCAGGCAGGACCCCTCGGCGGCTTGTCGCTGAAGGCCGCGGACCGTCTCGATGACTTCGGTCGGGTCCAGGTTCGTCACAGGCACACTCCTATGACATCACAGCAAGTCGCAGAAAGAAGCCCGCCTGCCAGGCGAAGATCGGCAGGCGGGCGATCACGAATCGGTGAAGCTCAGGACTTGACCACCTGGTAGCACGGGTTCCCGCAGTTCGGGGTCACGACCGGGCCGTCCTTGAGCGGCGGGTGGTCGATGTGCACCCAGCCGTGCTCGTCCGGCTCGGGGTGCGGGACCACCGGGCCGGCCTTCTCGACCGGCTCCGGGGTTTCTTCAGGCTTGGTGTCCGTGGGCGTCGACATGGTCGATCTCCTCTCCCCTGGGGATCTGCATGGGGCCGCTCACCTGTGACGGTGAGTCCCCCTCGCGGGGCCCTCTCCCCGCGAATGGGGCAATAGTTCCACAACGGAGCAATGATCGGGAGGGTTTTCGCTACAGAAAGTCAGTCCGACCCGCGTGATCAGGCGAAACGCTGCGGTGGGAACGTCCTAACGAGTGAACTCTGTAACGAGAGCTGTAGGGGACGTGCATCCCGCCGGATGGCGGAGGTCGGGTTAGGACCGTCCGGAGTGGGGTGTTCCGCCAGGCGCGGACGGCGATCTCGGACTGCTCCCACGCGGCGCCGACGGCTCGCCTCGGCGCGCCCCACCTTGCTTGCTCACCGAGGCGGACCTGGGCCAGTCCTCGCTCTCGATGGAGCCCAGCGTCGGGCCGCTGCGCGCCGGCGCGCTTCCGGTAGCCCTGCGCCCAGCCAGCCTCTGCCCGTCCCGCGCTCGGCCAAGTCAAGGCACCCGGCCAAGTCCGCGGCGACCGTGTTCGCGTATCGCAGCCGCCGGGCCTGCCGTAGCGAAGCTCGCCAGCCCCCTGCCCACCACCTCGCGCTCGGCGATCTGCGCGGGCGCAAGCTCCGCTTTCGGACGTGCGCGCACTACTCTCCTGGCCGCCCGGCCAAAAGAGTCCTTTGTGGACAGTTACCTCGTCATGCCTGCTGGTCCGTCACCGCCTTGTGGATTGCGCTCACCAGCCGCGCGTTCTCGGGCGCCGCACCGCCTGGGAAGGCGAACCGGCGGCGGTTGTAGCCGTAGGCCAGGCCGCTGCGGGGGTCTGCGAACGCCTGGGAACCCGCCGCGCCGCTGTGGCCGAATGCACCCTGTCCGAGGGACGGGTAGTCGTCCGAGACGATCGCGAAGCCCAGGCCGAAGGCGTTGTGGTTGCGGGTCGACAGGTCGTCGCCGATGGAATGGATCTGGGCGAACTCCGCCGCCGTCTCCGGGTGCAGCAGCCGCTCCGGGCCGCTGATCGCCGCCGCGTACATCCCGGCCAGGCCGCGTGCCGACGCCACGCCGCCCACCGAGGCCGGGCTCAGGCGGCGGACCACCTCCATGTTCGGCAGGTCCCAGAGTTCCGGCGCCTTCGGGTGGTTGCGGTTGAACGCGATCCCGGTGATGCTGTCCGGCCCCGTCGCGTTCGCCTCCAGCTCGGCCAGCTGCTCCGGCGTCGGCAGCATCGGCTGCGTCGTCAGGAACCGAGGCTCCAGCTCCTCCGGCAGCCCCAGGTAGAAGTCGAGGCCGAACGGCTTCCGGATCCGCTCCTCGTAGTGCTCCTGGATGCTGCGGCCGGTGACGCGCCGGACGACCTCGCCGGTCAGGGCGCCGATCACCAGCGCGTGGTAGCCGAACGCCGTGCCGGGACGCCAGTACGGCCGCTGCGGGGCGAGCCGCTCGGCGATCACGCGGTCGTCGGCGATCTCGTCGGCCGTGAAGCCGGCGTCCGCGCCCACGACGCCGGCGCGGTGCGCGAGCAGCTCCCGCAGGGTGATCGCCGCCTTGCCCGCCGCGCCGAACTCCGGCCAGTAGTGGCTGACCCGCTGGTCGAGGTCGAGCACGCCGTCCTGGACGAGCAGCGCCACCACCAGGTGTGCCGCACCCTTGGTGGAGGAGAACACCCCGGTCAGCGAGTCGGCGGTGATCTCGGGCCCGGTCCACAGGTCGACGACGCGCTCGCCGTCGACGTGCGCGACGAGCTGGGCGGCGTAGTCGCCGCCTTCGGCGGTCGCGACGGCGGCGAACTCCTCGCGGACGGACTCGAACCCGTCGGCGACGGTCCCCTGGATGTGCTCGGACGACATGGCGGCTCCCTCAGTGATCTTTCGCCTGCGCCTGGAGTCAACCCCTGCGGCGGCGAGGTATTCCGCGTAACGCCGGGGCGTGACGCCGAGATGTTCTCGGCATGGGGGCACCGGAGTCCGAAGCCGAAGCGACGGAAACCACGCGACCCGGTCGCGGCCTGGCGATCGCGTCGCTCGCGATCGGCGCGTCCGGGCTCACGCTCGCGGTCGCCACCTGGGCGGCCTGGCTGATCGTCCGGCCGCCGATCGTGACCGCGTGGGTGTATTCCTGGGTCGCGCAGTCGTTCGTGCTGGTCCTCGGCGCATTGTGGTTCGCGTTGCTGCCGATCAGCGTGCTGGCACTGGTCTTCGGCGTCTACGCCGGTGCGCGCACCCGGCCCGGCCCGGGACGGATCGGCGCCACGCTCGCCGTCATCACCGTGCTGCTCGCGTTGTCGGGGGCCGCGGTGTTCGCGACGACGTCGTGGCGGCAAGTCGGCCCGCCCGTCGCCTACTTCGACACCCGGCCCGGCCCGGCCCGGTAGAAGTCCCGCGCCGGCGGGTACCACCGGATCATGAAACTGACCTCCACCGTCCTCGGCGCGCCGGAACCGCGCGCGCTCGCCGAGTTCTACTCGAAGCTGCTCGGCTGGCCGATCAAGACCGACGAGCCGGAGTGGGTGACGCTCCGCCCGGACGACGGCAGCGCCGGGTTGTCGTTCCAGCTCGAGACCGAGCACGTCCCGCCGGTGTGGCCGCCGGCCGGCGGCGCCCAGCAGATGCAGCTGCACCTCGACATCGAGGTCGACGACCTCGACGCGGCGACGTCGGCCGCGACCGCCGCGGGCGCCGTCGTCGCGGACTTCCAGCCGCAGGAGGACGTCCGCGTCTGCTTCGATCCGGCCGGGCACCCGTTCTGCCTCTGGACGCGTGAATGAGGTGACGCCCCGCGTTCGCCCGATCACAGGATCCGCTATGTTCGCCTGAGGTCCTGTTGCCTGCGAACGGAGTTGAGTCCTGTGGGGGTGCACCGGATCTGGCACCACGGACTGGTCCCCACCGAGGGGAAACGCCCCCTGGACGCCTTGCGCAGCAGGCTGATCACCCGCCAGCGGCAGCACGACGACTACACGGTCGCCGATCTCGGCTCCTCCGACGACGGCGGATCGCGCCGGTGCGACCTGAAGTTCGGGTGGACGGGCGCCGAGGGCCGCTACTCCGTTCAGGTATTGCTTTCGCTGTGCTACCACGCCGGCGAAGACCGCGTGGCGTGGTTGCTGGCCGCCGCGTGCACGCGGGCGTGGCGCAGCTGCCACGAAGCGCCGGCGCACCGGATCGGGCTCGAGGAGCTCGGCGCTAGCGGGAGTGACGAGATCCCGATCGAAGCGCCGGTTCTCGCGATGCGCGGCTGGTCTCGCGAGGAATGCGACCGCGTGGCGGAACTGCTGGGCGAGGCGCTCGTGGCGCCGTGGCGGACGTCGGCGGTGCTGGTGCTCACCGAACCGCCGACGGTCCCGGTCGACGGCTGGCCCGGGCTGGTCAACGTCTTCGACGTCGACGACCGCTTCCGGCGCACCCTCAACCAGCACGTGCCCCTCGGCTACGAGGCGCCGCAGGGCGCGCGCCTGTACGCGCCGCTGTGCGACCAGCTCCCGGACTTCGTCGAGACCGCCAGCCCGGTGCCGGGCGAGGCGCTCCAGGGCGCGATCACGCGGCTGCTCCAGACGCGCGGCCGGACACCGCTTCCCGAGGAATGGGCGGAGGTACCGAGCGTGAAGGCGTGGTACGCCACGGATCCGTTCGACGCGCCGGAGCGGGAACCGGACGCCGAGCTGACGGAGAAGCTGGACCGCGCCGAGCGCGAGCTGGCGGAGGCGCGGGGCGTGATCACGATCCTGCGCAAGAAGTCGAAGGCCGACACCGAGGAGCGGGACCGGCACGCCGGCGAGGTGAAGGTGCTCCGCCGCCGGCTGGAGGAGCTGACCGCGATCGACGTCGCGTGCCTGCGGACGCAGCTCGCGCAGCTGCAGGGGGAGGTGGACGACTACGCGCGCGCGTTCGAGGAGACGGAGGCCGAGCGCGACGAGCTCAGACGCGTGAACGGGCTGCTGGCCGGCACGCTCGCCCGCTACCACGACGCCGACGACGAGGTCGCCGCCGCCGAGCTTCCGCCCGAGGAGTTCCCGAGCTTCGCCGAGCTGATCGGCGCCGCGACGGCGACGCTCAAGCACCTCGCGATCACGGCCGAGCCGGCTCCGGCCGCGATCCTCGACCACCACCCGAAAGCCGGCGCCTGGCGGCGCAAGGCGTGGGACGCGCTCCGCACGCTCGACGCATACGCCTGCGCGCGGACCACGTTGCTCGACGCGGGCCAGGATCCCGGCCCCGAGCTGTCGGACGTGCTCGCGTTCGCCCGCACCGGCCAGCCGGGTTCGCTGATCAGCGCCAACATCATCGCCCTGGCCGAGTCGGACACGGTGACCACGAACGAACGGCTCCGCCAGGCGCGGACGTTCCGCGTCGACCCGCGGACGCATCCCTCCGGCCGCGACTACTTCGGTGCCCACATCGCCCTCGAGCGCTTCAAGTCGCCGGCGCCGCGGCTGCACTTCCTCGACGACACGGACCGCACGGGCACGGTGTACGTCGGGTACCTCGGCGCCCACCTGCCGACGTCGAAGACCAACTGAGCGAGAATCCCGCGCATGACGGAGATCGCGCAGAAGCACCTGGCCTACTGCTGGATCGCCCGCGGCGACCGGGTGCTGTTCCTCCGGCGCGCGCCCGGCGTGTTCCTCGCGGGACGGTGGGAACTGCCCGGCGGGACGGCCGAGCCGGGCGAGGCTTTCGAAGCCACCGCGATCCGGGAAGCGGTGGAGGAGACGGGGTTGCGGGTCCGGGTCACGGGTGAACTCGCCCGCGATTCCTGGCCCGACGTCGCCGGGCGCGCGATGGAAGTCCACGCTTTCGTTTACACGGTGGAAGAAGACGGCGCCGGAGACGTCGTGCTCAACCCGGAGGAGCACGACGACTTCGCTTGGCTCGCGCCGCAGGAAGCCGGACGTCTCGACATGGCGGAGCATTTTCGCCGGCTGCTGTGATCGCCGCGGGTGCGGCGACGGTCTTCGGTTGTGAGACAGGGAAAGAGTGGTCATACCCCCGACGCTACCGAACACACGTGCGAAAATCATCGCTGAACCGGGTGAACCTGACATCGGCGGTGCCGCGCGATTTCCGTTGCGACGCAAAGGAAATGCCTGCGCAGGCGCGCGAACAGCCCCCGATTTCCACACTACCCGCGGGCACCGACAAAAATGGCCTCGGGAACCCCCGGATACCACTTTTACCGGGCAGGACCGACAAAAACGGGGGCTAGCGCGGAACCAAATACCGCAGCAGCACGCTGCTCCCATCCGTCAGCACCGAAGCCAGCTCCAGCGAAGCCGGGTCGATCGCCCCGCCCACCGCCGCCCGGCTCGATGCTCCCGAAACCAGGAACGGCGCCACCGTCAAGCGGAACTCGTCGACCACGCCCGCTTCGATCAGCGACCCGAACAACCGCGGCCCGCCTTCGCAGTCGATGCGGCCCAAGCCCTCCGCCGCCAGCGTCGAGACCACCTCGGAAGCCGGCACCTCCGCAGCACCCACCACGAACACCCGGGCCCCGTTCGCCATCCATTCGTCGCGCAATGCCGACGGTGCCGCCGATGAGGTGAACACCAACGTCGGGACCGCCGCCTTCGTGATCACCGGCGCGTCCGGGGGCAGGGAGCGGCCCGTCGTCACCACCGCGACCGGGGCGATCGGGGCCAGCCCGAACCGGCGGCGACGCTCGGCCGTGTGCTCGTCGGGGCGCATTCCCTCGAAGCCCTCGGCCATCGCCGTGCCCGCGCCCACCAGCACCACGTCCGCCAGGTCGTTGCCCAGCCGGTAGACGATGCGGTCGGCCGGGGTCGACAGGCTCGCCGACCGGCCCTCGACCGTGATCGCGCCGTCCGTGCTGGACACGAAGTTGACCGCGACCCACCGGGGACCGGCCGGGTACTGGTAGAGCTGTTCCAGGTCGTGGTCGTCGAGACCGCGCTCGACCGGCCAGATCTGCCGGATCACTCCCATCGGACCGCCTTCGCCGGCGGGCGCGTGCCCGCGATGCTCGCCGCCATCTCGGTCACGTGCCTCGTCTCGCGCACGTGCCGGGTCCGGATGATCGCCGCCCCGGCCGACGCCGCGAGCGCCGCCAGCGCCAGGCCGGCCGGCGTCCCGTCGCCGGCCACCTCCAGCAGCACCGGGACGTCCTCCGGCAGGGACGGCGCCGCCCGCAGCACCCCGACGTCCAGGACGAAGCCGGGCCCATCGGGTACCGGCGAGCCCGCGTACCCGGCCCCGAACCGCGCCGCGACCTCGGTGAGGTCGGTCCGCGCGAGGATCAGGTCGGCGCCGGCCGCGCAGCAGCCGGCCGCCACCGAGGCGTCCGCGGTGTCGACCGCCAGGACGAGATCGGGAAACTTTTCACGCGCCCACGCGACCAGGGGTTCGACGCCGGTTCCGGCGAAACCCACGAGATCGGCGCCGTCCTCGACGGCGCTCAGAACCGCTTCCCGCGCCGCGTCGGGCTCCGGGAGCACCTGGACCGCCGCCAGCACCAGCGTGCGGTCACTGCTCAACCGGCGGCCCCGGAAGACGAGGTCGGGGGTCTTCATCGCACTCTCCCTGCTCGGCATCCGTGCGTCCCGATCATAAGCGAGACCAGCAGGTGAGCACTCTTCGCCGGCAGGTGGCGGGGCCTCGTCGCCGGGCCACCCGACCGCCGCGGAACTCCTCAGGAGGCGAGGGCCTCGTTGATCGCCAGCAGCTCCTGAGCGGTGCGCGTGGCGGTGAACTCGATGACTTCGTAGCGGGCGAGGCGCCGGATGACGAACGGATCGCTGGCGAGGATCGCGTCGAGCCTGCCGCGCAGCACCGAGCGCGTCAGGATCACGTGGTCGGCCGCGCCGTTGCCCTTTCCGGAAACGAGGAAGACTCCCTTCGTGAATTGTTTGCGCAACCAGTCCGAATGGTCCGGGAGCGCGTAGTCGACTTCTGTATCGGGCGCTGTGTAGGTCAGCAGGGCGATGTACATGATTCGATGGTAGAACTCTTTCGTCCCCACCGCATCCGCCTGCCGAGTGTCGCCGCACACGCGTTTTACCCATATTCCGGTCAAGAACAACGCAATTCCTTTACCAGCGCTTTTCGACATTCTTCCCCATTGCCGTACGTCCGTCGTCGTACGCCGCGGTGCCGTCACCGGGCCGACGCGGTGACCGCCTCCCGGGCGCGACACTCCACGCCGTGAACGCACTGACCCGGATCTGGCACGACGGAAGACGAGCCGAGCGGATCGCCTACGCCGTCGGCGCGGCGCTGTTCCTGAGCGGCGTCGTGCACGCGCTCGTGCTCATCGCCACCGGCGGCTCGTGGCTGGGCCCGCTGTCGATGCGCAAGGCCGTCACGTTCGGCCTGTCGTTCGGGCTGACGCTCGCGTCGGTCGCGTGGGCGACGTCGTTCCTCACGATTCGTCCCCGGCTGCGCACGATCCTCCTCGGCGCGTTCACGGCCGCGAGTGTCGTCGAGGTCGTGCTCGTCAGCATGCAGGCCTGGCGCGGGGTGCCGTCGCACTTCGACTTCGAGACGCCGTTCGACAACGCCGTGTCGATGACGCTCGCCGCCGGCGGTGGCGTGCTCATCTTGACGGTCATCGGGTTCACGGCCGCGGCGCTGGTCGAGCCCGGTCCGGACGCGCCCAGCATGCGCCTGGCCGTCCGCGCCGGCCTGGTCGTGCTGCTGGTCGCGCTCGCCACCGGTGCGGTGATGATCGCCCGCGGCGTGGTCGAGGCCCGCGGCGGAAACCCGCAAGGCGCGTACACGACCGCCGGCTCGCTCAAGCCGCTGCACGCGGTCGCGATGCACGCGATCCTCGTGCTCCCCGCGCTGGCCTGGGTCCTGCGGTTCACCCGGTGGCCCGAGAACCACCGGCTGCGCGTCGTCCGGATCGCGGTCGCCGCCGACGCCCTGCTCACCGCCGTGATCGGCGTCGAGTCCTTCACCGGCATCGACCCGCTGGCCGCGCCGCTGCCGCTGCTCGCCCTCTCCGCGCTGGCCGGCGCCGTGCTGGCCGGGCTCGGGGTCTACGCCGTGACCGGTGGTGAACCGTCCGTCCGATTCACACGTATCCCCATCGGGAAGGCAAGGGGCCGGTAAAGCGGCGGACGGAGACCACGCGTGCGGCACGGTATGACCACCAGAGGCCTTTTCCAGCAGAGCACCGCCCACAGCCCGTCGTTCTTCTCCGTGGCCAGGGCGATGGGCCAGCACGCGGACGACCTCGCGGACTTCTGCATCCCCTGCAACCCGTACTTCCCGACCGACGAGATGTTCGGCGAACTGGAGCGCAACCTCCGCACGATCCTCAAGTTCTACCCGAGCGACGCCGGCGCGATCACCGCGCAGCTGGCGAGCGTGCTGCGGCTCAACCCGTCGACGATCTCGCCGGCCAACGGTTCGACCGAGCTGATCACCTGGATCGACCGGCTGCTGGTCGACGCCAGCATCGCGGTGCCCATCCCGACGTTCGGCCGCTGGACCGACCAGCCGCTGGAAACCGGCAAGCGCGTCGACATGTTCCTGCTCAAGGAGTCCGACAACTTCGAGCTGCGCGTGGACGAGTACGTCGACTTCATCAAGCGCCGCGGCTCCCGGGTCGCGGTGCTGTGCAACCCGAACAACCCCGACGGCGGGTACCTGTCGCGCCGCGAGGTCATCCGGTTCATGGACGCCCTCGACGACCTCGACCTCGTGGTGATCGACGAGTCGTTCATCGACTTCGTCGAGGTCGAGATGAACCCGTCGGTGGCCGCCGAAGCCGTCGTGCGGCCGAACGTCATCGTGCTGAAGAGCCTCGGCAAGAACTTCGGGCTGCACGGGATCCGGTTCGGCTACCAGGTGTCGAACCCGGCGCTGACCAGGAAACTGTCCGCCGCGCTGCCGAAGTGGAACCTGAACTCGCTCGCCGAGACCGTCATCTTCATGCTCGCCGAGCGCCGCGCGGAGTACGAGGAAAGCCTGAAGAAGCTCGCCCTCGACCGGTTCATGATGAACTCGCAGCTGAACCAGTTCCCGGAGCTGACGGTGTTCCCGTCGCAGGCGAACTTCCTGCTCGTCAAGCTGCCCGGCTCGGTCGACGGCGCCGAGCTGTGCGACTACCTGCTCGCCGAGCACCACCTGCTGGTGCGCCAGTGCGGCAACAAGATCGGCATGACCAGCCAGTTCATGCGCTTCGGGGTGCGGCCGGACACCGAGGTCGAGCGGCTGGTCGAGGGATTGCGCGGGGTCGAGCGGCTGGGTGGCGGTGGCCGCCACACGCCGACGATCGAGCTCGTCGCGCACTCCCGCGAGCCGGAACGGTCGATCAGCTGAGCACGTGGGCCATGGCGGGCTCGACGGCGAACGACCGGCCGTTCGCCGAGCTCGACCGCTCGGGCCGCACGAGACGCCTGCGCCGGCTGGCCGAAGCCGCCCTGACCGCCTACGACGTGCCGGTGGCCCGCCTGACGCCGCTGGGCCGCGGGCTCAACACGATGTTCCGCGTCGACGGCGCCGACGGCCACCGGTACGTACTGCGCGTGCAGCGCGCGGACGGCCCGGGTGCCGCGCAGGTGCGGGCCGAAATGGCGTGGCTCGCCGCACTGGGCCGTGAAACCGACCTCGTGGTCCCGCGGCCGGTCCCGACGCGGGCTCGGGACTGGATCACCGTCGTCGCCGACCCGGCGGTGCCGGAGCCGCGCACCTGCGTGCTCTGCCACTGGGTCGACGGCCGGTTCGTCGACGAACGGCTCAGCGCCCCGCAGCTCTACGCGGTCGGCGAGTTCGCGGCGCGGCTGCACCTGCACGGCGCGCGGATGAACGGCCTCGACCGCGGTCGCGTCGACGACCTCACCGACTTCGGCCGCTCGCAGGTCGACGGCTTCTCCGACGCCGTGCTCGACCGGGCGGTCGCGCTGGCCGGTGGCGACGAACGGGTCCGCGCCGCCGCCGGGCGGGTGCGCGCGGTGCGGGCCGAGCTGGGGTGTGGCGCCGACGTCTTCGGCCTGGTCCACGGCGACCTGCGCCAGGAGAACTACCTGTTCCACCGCGGGCGGGTCCGGGCGATCGACTTCGACGACTGCGGGTACGGCCACTACGCGTACGACCTCGCCGTGGCGCTCGACGAGCTCAAGCACCTGCCGCAGCGCGACGAGCTACGGGAGGCCCTCCTGGACGGCTACCGGTCGGTGCGCCCGGACGCGGCGACGACCGACCCGGCGGTGCTGAACGCGTTCGCCGGGCTTCGCCGGGTGCAGCTGCGGCTACGGGCCTGACGTTACATACCGGCGCTACAATTGCTACATGGCCGGACGATCGAGCAACGCCACCAGCACCCGCGACCGCCTGCTGCTGGCCGCCGGGCAGCTCCTGCACGAGGCGCAGGGCGGGCCGGTGTCGACGCGGGCGATCTGCGAACGCGCCGGCGTCCAGGCCCCCACGCTGTACCACCACTTCGGCAGCAAGCAGGGCCTGCTCGACGCCGTCGTGAACTACGGCTTCACGCAGTACGTGCAGGCCCCCGCGCCCGGCGGTGACCCGGTGGACCGGATCCGCGCGGGCTGGGACCGGCACGTCGGGTACGGCCTGGAAAACCCGCAGTTCTACGTGCTGCTCTACGGCCAGATCGAGCCGGGCGTGCCGTGCAACCTCACCTCGAGCGCCGAAGCGATGTTGCTGGAGCTGTTCACGCCGCTGGCGCGCGACGGCCGGCTGCGCGTCGAGGCGGCGGAGGCCGCACGGCAGTTCGCGGCGGCCAACAGCGGCGTCACGCTCAGCCTGATCGCGCAGCCCGAGGAGAGCCGCGACCTGGCGATGTCCACCCAGGTCCGCGAGTCGGTCCTGGCCGGGCTGCTGGCCGACCGGCCCGCCGAGGGCTCGTCCGTCGGCGCCCTCGCGGTCGCTTTGTCGACCCGGCTCGCGGACGACGTCGATGCCTTGACCCCGACCGAACGGCAGATGCTGCGCGAGTGGCTGCACCGGCTGGCCGGCTGACAGCTCGGCGCTACATTTGCTACATTGACGTCTATGACAAGTGTAGTGAACCTCGGCACCTTCGGCGTGTTCCTGTCCCCGCACCGCGACGACGTGACCCGCAAGCAGCACGCCGTCGCCGCGGACAAGCTCGGCTACGGCACGGCCTGGCTCGGCACCGGGCGGGCCTCGATCAGCGACCTCGCCTTCGTCGAAGACATCCTGGCCTCGACCGAGCGGATCACCGTGGCGACGGCGATCGTGAACGTCTGGGCCGACGCGCCGGAGCCGCTCGCCGAGGCGTACCACCGGCTCGCGGACCGGTACGGAAAGCGCTTGCTGCTGGGGATCGGCGTCGGCCACCCCGAGTCCGTCACCGGGTACCACAGCCCGTACGACACGCTCGTCGGCTTCCTCGACCGGCTCGACGCGGCCGGCGTGCCCGCCGAGGCCCGGGTGCTCGCCGCGCTCGGCGACCGCGTGCTGAAACTGGCCGGGGACCGCACCGCGGGCGCGCACCCGTACCTCGTGCCGGTCGCGCACACGCGGCACGCGCGGTCGGTCCTCGGCGCGGGAAAGATCCTGGCCCCGGAACAGAAAGTCGTCCTCGGTGCTCCCGAGGAGGCCCGCGAAGTCGGCCGCGCCTTCATCCGCGAGCCCTACCTCGGGCTCCGCAACTACGTGAACAACCTGCTGCGCCACGGCTACACCGACGCCGACGTCGCGGGCGGTGGCAGCGACCGGCTGATCGACGACCTCGCGCTGCACGGGACACCGGAGGACGTCGCGAAGGGGCTGCGGTCCCATGTGGACGCGGGCGCCGACCACGTGGCCGTGCAGGTGATCGGCCGGTCGGCCGAGGTCGAGGCCGAGAACCACCGGCAGCTCGCCGAAGTGCTGCTCTGATCAGCCGGGCGCGGGCAGGAGGGCGTTCAGCGCGGTGACGAGCGTGCGCTCCTCGTAGGCGAAGTGGTCGTCCAAAGCGGACGCCAGCCGGTCGAACTCCGTCCGCAGGCGGGCCGGATCGGTCTCCTCGTCGACGAGCCGCTGGATCTCCTCCTGCAACCGCGCGACGACGACGTGGTCCTCGCCGAGCTTGTCCAGCGCCGGCGCGAGTGCCGGGAATCGCGCGGCGAGCATCGGGAAGATCGCCGCGCCTTCCCCGGTGTGGTGGCGGGTGAGAGCGGTGCAGAAGCCGGAACACCGCGTGCTCAGGCGCTTCGACCCACCGTCGCGCAGGTCTCGCAGCTCGGCGCGCAGCCAGTCGTGCACCTCGACGAGCCAGTCGCCCATGCGGCGCACGGCATCGAGCCGGTGCAGCTCCACGACCGGCAGCACGCGAGCCGTCTTCGCCTGGTAGTCCGCGAACCCCGGTTCGCGCGCGACGACCTCGGCGAACAGCGCGTCGCGGTCCGGCGGGAGCGCGGCCATCGCTTCGAACGTCTCCGCGTCGGTTTCCACGGTGACCAGCGGGTTGCGGCGGATGTTGTGGTACCAGGCCGGGTGCTTCGGCGCGCCCATCGCCGAAGCGACGACGACCAGGCGGCCGCCGATGTCCAAGGCACCCAAGGGAATGCGGTGCGGCCGGCCCGTACGGGCACCGGTCGTGGTGAGCAGGATCAAGCTGGTCCTTTCCGATGAAGTGATCACCGGAGGCCGTGAACCGACACGGGATGAGCACGCGGAGGGCACACTTCTGCCAGGAAAGCAGAACGTGTCGATTCAAGGGGGCTGAGTAGCCACTACCTCCGTGCGTAGGCCCATCCGGGGCGCGCCGCCACGTTAGCACGGCTCAGCGAGCGGCGTCAGCGGCTTTCTGCGCCTCGTTCGCCGCCGCGTCGGCCTGCTCGTACGCTTCCTTCGCCTTCTCGAACTCCGCTGTCGCGCGCTCGGAGCGTTCCTCGGCCTCGGCCAGGCGGGCGCGCAGGTCGTCGACGCGGGCGGTCGCCTGTTCGGCCGCGCGTTCGGTGCGGACGAGGTCGCGCTCGGCCACCGCGCGCTCCTTCGCCAGCTCGGCGGCCTCCTTGCGCAGGCGCTCGCGCTCGGCCCGGGCGCGTTCGCGCTCCTTGCGGTCCTCTTCCTCGCGCCGACGGTCCTTTTCGGCCTTCTTCGGCTTGGCCGGTTCGGCCTTTTCCACCAGTTTCGCCGGGCGCTTGCCGGCCGACGGCGGGGCCGTCGCGGCGAGGGTGAACCACTGGTCGGCGTCCTGGTGCGCAACCGACGTCAGGCGCCCGGCCACGGCGAGCTCCGCGGTACCCGGGTCGGCCGCGACGGCCTCCAGCGTCGCCTCGACCTCGCGGGAGACGGTGTCGCTCATCGACGGCAGCCCGTGGACGATCCGCCGGACCAGCTCGCCGCGGCGCCGGGTCAGCGCCCGCAGCTCGTCGCCGGCCAGGCGCGTGTGCGCGTCGCGCAGCTCGTCGCCCAGTTCGGCCAGCTCGCGCAGCTCGGCGTCGTCGTCCCTGGCCAGGCGGTTGACGATCGCCGCGGCCGTGGTCGGCTTCCGCAGCTCGCGGATCCGCTTCGCGAGCTCGGCGTCCCCTTCGGCCTTCGCGGCCTTCGCCGCCGCGTTGCGCGCGCTGACGAACTCCGCGAGGTCACCCCCGTAGAGCTCGCCGGCCACCGTGTCGAAGTCCATCGTGCTCCAGCGAACCACATCGGACTGGTGCGAGCACCTGCGAAGAGTCATCATCGGGGGCATGTTCTTCGATCTGGGTGTCCGGGACTTCCTCGACCGCGCGGAAACGGTGTACCCGGATCGCGTCGCGGTGGTCGACGAGCCGGACCAGCCCGCGCCGAGCTGGGGTTCCCTGACCTACCGCGAAGTGGCGCAGCGGGCCCGCGCGCAGGCCGCGAACCTCGACGCGCTCGGCGTGCCGGTCGGTGGGCGCGTCGCGATGGTTTCGCACAACGCCGCGCGGCTGCTCGTGTCGTTCTTCGGCGTGTCCGGCTGGGGCCGGGTCCTGGTGCCGGTGAACTTCCGGCTCGCGCCGGCCGAGGTCAAGTACATCGTGGAGCACTCCGGGGCCGAGGTGCTGATCGTCGACCCCGAGCTGGCGCACCTGCTCGACACGGTGACGGCCAAGCACGTCTTCGTCCTCGGCCGCGACGACGAGGCGATCTGGGGCGGCGGGGGGACGCCGCGCCCGTGGGCGGGCGACGAGTCGGCCACGGCGACCATCAACTACACGTCGGGCACGACGGCGCGGCCGAAGGGCGTGCAGCTCACCCAGCGCAACATCTGGCTGAACGCCGCCGTGTTCGGCCTGCACACGACGCTGAACGACAACGACGTCCTGCTGCACACGCTGCCGATGTTCCACTGCAACGGCTGGGGCATGCCGTACGCGGTGACCGGCCTCGGCGGACGGCACATCGTGCTGCGGAAGGTCGACGGCACCGAGATCCTGCGGCGCATCGAAGAGCACGGCGTCACGATCCTGTGCGCCGCGCCCGCGGTGGTCACGGCGGCGCTGGACGGCGCGGCGACGTGGGAGGGCGAGATCCCGGGCCGCGACCGCGTCCGGATCGTGGTGGCCGGCGCACCGCCGCCGACGCGCACGATCGAGCGCGTGCGCGCGGAGCTGGGCTGGGAGTTCATCCAGATCTACGGGCTCACCGAGACGGCGCCACTGCTGACGGTGAACCGGATGCGCAGCGAGTGGGCGGACCTGGACCCGTACGAGCAGGCCCGGCTGCTGGGCCGCGCGGGGACGCCGGCGCTGGGCGTCCGGATCGCCGTGGACACCGACGGCGAGGTGCTCGCGCAGTCGAACCACAACCTGGACGGCTACTGGGAGAACCCGTCGGAGACCGCGCGGGTCCAGGAGGGCAACTGGTTCCACACGGGCGACGGCGGAACGTTCGAGGACGGGTACCTGACGATCGCCGACCGCAAGAAGGACGTGATCATCTCGGGTGGCGAGAACGTGTCGTCGATCGAGGTGGAGGACGCGCTGAACTCGCACCCGGCGGTGCGCGAGGCGGCGGTGATCGGCATCCCGGACGAGAAGTGGGGCGAGCTGGTCACGGCTCTGGTGGTCACCTCGGAGCCGGTGACGGCCGAGGAGCTGATCAAGCACTGCCGGGAGTACCTGGCCGGGTACAAGTGCCCGAAGCGCATAGAGTTCCTGGATGAGCTTCCTCGCACGGCTACGGGCAAGATCCAGAAGTTCAAGCTCCGGGAGCCGTTCTGGGAAGGCCGGTCCCGGCGGGTCAACTGACCTGCGCTTCTTCTTCGACGCGGGCTCGGGCGCGGTGCTGTGGGGGTGGCTGGGCCCCGCAGACCTCGACGAGCTGCCGATCAGCGCCGACCTGCGTGTTTCGCTGGAGAGCCTGGCGGAACAGTACGACGAGTCGCTGAACTGGGACTACCCGCCGGACCCAGGACCGTGGCGGGAAGCGCGGTGCGTGAAGTTCAACGCGGACACCCGCGCGGCGCTGGCCCGGTTGCGGGCCGAGCTGGGGCGGGACGTCGAGGACGGGTTCACCGAGCTGCACGAGGATCCGGAGCTGGACCGGTATCTGGCCGACCCGAAGGGCTTCGAGCGTCAGCGGACCAGCCGGAAGAACGTCCGCACCTCGTCCACGAACAGCTCGGGTTGCTCGTAAGCCGCGAAGTGACCGCCGCGCTCCAGCTCGTTCCAATGCCGGATGTCCGTATACCGCTTAGCGGCCCACCGGCGCGACGGCCGGGGCATCTCCTTCGGGAAGATCGAACACCCCGTCGGTACGTCGACCGTGTCGTCGGTCGCCTCCGAGAACCACTTCTGGACCTTACGGATGCTCTCCCAGTACAACCGGGCCGACGACGCCGCCGTGCCGGTCAGCCAGTACAGCGTCACGTCGTCCAGGAGCTCGTCGCGGGTGAACGGGAAGCCGTCCGACCACGCGTGGAACTTCTCCACCAGCCAGCCGCACAGCCCCGCCGGGGAGTCCAGCAGCCCGTAGCCGATCGTCTGCGGGCGGGTCGACTGCTGCACCGAATACCCGTCCTCCCACCGCTGCGCGTGGTCCAACGCCGCCAGGGAAGCCCGTTCGGAAACAGTCAAGTCGTCGAACGTCGCCGGGTCCGGGGCCGCGATCGGCGGGTTCAGGTGGATGCCCGCCAGGTGCGCCGCGTCCTGCTGGGCCAGCGACGTCGTGATCGACGTCCCCCAGTCGCCGCCCTGGGCGCCGTACCGGGAGTAGCCCAAGCGGGCCATCAACGCGGCCCAAGCGGAAGCGATCCGCTCGATCCCCCAGCCCGGCGACGACGGCTTGTCGCTGAAGCCGTAGCCCGGCAGCGACGGGATCACCAGGTGGAACTCGCGCGAAAGCGGCTCGATCACCTTGGTGAACTCGAGGAACGAGCCGGGCCAGCCGTGCGTGAGGATCAGCGGGAGCGCATCGGACCGCGCCGAACGCACGTGCAGGAAGTGGATGCCCAGGCCGTCGATTTCCGTGCGGTACTGCGGAAACCGGTTCATCCGCGCTTCCACGACCCGCCAGTCGTAGCCGGAAGCCCAGTAGTCGCACAGAGAACGCAGGTACTCCAGCGGCGTGCCCTGGCTCCAGTCGTCCGGGCCGGCCTCGGGCCAGCGGGTCCCGCGCAGCCGCGCCCGCAGGTCGGCGAGATCCGCCTCGGGGACCTCGATCCGGAACGGCGTGATCACGCCGGGACGTAGGTCAGCTGGACGACGCCGTTGCCGAACGTGGCCGACTTCTTCAGCACGAGCGGGAAGGCCGGCCCCTCGGCGGGGAACAGCCGCTTCCCCTGCCCGACGACGATCGGGTACAGCAGCAGGTTCAGCTCGTCGACCAGGCCTTCGGACAGCAGCCAGCGCACCGCCGTCGTGCTGCCGCTGGTCATGATGTCGCCGCCGGGCTCGGTCTTCAGCGCGCGGACGGCCGCGACCGGGTCGCCGGTCAGCAGCGTCGAGTTGTTCCAGCTCACGTCGGACAAAGTCGACGAAAGCACGTACTTGCGCACATTGTTCATGAACTCGGCGCCTTCGTCGTCCTCGGCGGTCCGGCCGGGCCACGCCTCGGCGAACCCTTCGTAGGTGACACGCCCGAGCAGCATCGCGTCGGCCGCGGCCATCCCGCCGCCGACCGCCTGGCCGATTTCGTCGTTCCAGTACCGGAGCGACCACTTGTCCGGCGCCTCCACCACGCCGTCGAGCGAGATGAACAGGTTCGAAACGATCTTGCGCATGGGCCCCCTTCGGTCAAGGGGTACCACTATGGCCGAAAATCCGGTGAAAAGCTAAGACCGTCCACTCGCGACGGTCTCGCGGACGCGCGCGCTGTCCGTCTCCGCCCGGGTCCGTTCCTCCCCCGTCGCGGGCTCCAGGCGCGCGGGACGTCCTTGTGGTGCGGGGTGCCCGCGATCGGGTCGCGGTCCAGGGCGTCGGTCAAGAGGTTGACGCCGGCGCAGCGGCGTCGTCAGCCGGTCTTCGTGGTCGCCGTACCAGGTCAGGCGCTGGGCCTTCTGGCACAGGTAGCCGCCCGAGCGCGGATGCGCCTTGTCGCCGCGGACGCGGGTGATCTTCCGGCCGTCGAGCTGCACCTCCAGCCCGCAGTTGAGGTAGCAGAGGCTGCACGCGGTGCGGTGCCACTCGCCCATGGCGTTCCCCTTCACAGCAGGTTCAGCGCGCGGCCCAAGGTCGTGAGGCGCGCTTCGAGCGTTTCCCCGGCCGGGTACAGCCGGACGGTGTCGATGCCGGTGTCGCGCCAGACGCGCAGCCGGGCGCGGACCATCTCTTCGGTGCCGATCAGCGTGGTGCCGAGCACCATCTCGTCGGTGACGAGCGCGGTCGCGCCGTCGCGGTCGCCGGCCTGCCAGCGCTCGCGGACCTCGGCCGCGACGTCCGCCCAGCCCTGCCGGCTGTAGGCGTCGTTGTAGAAGTTCGTGGTGGCCGAGCCCATCCCGCCGAGGCTGAACGCGAGTTCTTTCTTGCGGGTGCCGACCAGGACGCGCAGCTCGTCCTCGTTGTCCGCGAACGCGACTTCGGCGCCCTGGCAGACGTCGATGTCCTTCCGCTTGCGGCCCGACTTCGCGAGCCCGGCGTCGAGGTGGGTGAAGTACGCGTCGGCGCCTTCGGGGACGAAGCTGGTGCCGAGCCAGCCGTCCGCGACCTCGCCGGTGAGCTCCAGCAGCTTCGGCGACAGCGTCGCGAGGTAGATCGGAATGTCCGGGTTCGGCGCGGTGGACAGCCGCATCGGCCGCGTTTCGCCGGGCAGCGGAACCTCGAAAGCCTTGCCGGAGAACGAAATCTTCTCCCCGGCGAAGGCCTGCCGGATGATTTCGACGGTCTCGCGCATGCGCGTCAGCGGCTTGGCGAACGGGACGCCGTGCAGGCCTTCGACCACCTGCGGCCCGGACGGGCCCAGCCCCAGGGAGAACCGGCCGCCGGACAGGTCGGCCAGCGTCAACGCGGCCTGCGCGATCGCGACCGGCGTGCGCGTGCCGAGCTGGATGATCCCGGAACCCAGCCGGATCCGGTCGGTGCGGGCGGCGAGGTAGCCCAGCGCGGACGGCGCGTCCGAGCCCCAGGCTTCGGCGACCCAGCAGACGTCGAGGCCGAGCTTTTCCGCCTCCAGCACGAAGTCCAGCGTCGTGCGCGAATCCTTCGAGAACTCGACGGTCGTCGCCGTCTTCATCGTTTTTCGATCCGGTCCTTGATCGCGGCGAGGTTGCCGGTCATCGCGGTTTCGAACTCCCGCAGCCGCACGAAGACGATCTTCTGTTCCTTCTCCGGCATCCGGTCGATGGCGAACGACAGCCCGGACCGGCCCGGGCCCATCTGCATCCACTGCGACAGCCGCGTGCCGCCGTTGTCCGGCTCGAGGGTGAACTTCCAGATCGCGCTCGGCTCGGCGGGATCCGCGACGGCCCAGGCGAACACGCGTGGCTCTTCGCACTCGACGACGTACGACGTCGTCTCCCATTCGCCGAACGCGTCGTGCTTGCTCCTGCCCACGAACGTGCGGCCGACCTCGCACCATTCGACGGCTTGCAGTTCGGAGCTCAGCGAAGGCATCAGCCCGATGTCGGAGACGACCGGCCAGACGTCCTCCGGGGCGGCGTCGATCCAGGTCGAGACCTCGGCCGTCGGCTTGTCCGCGTACCGCGCACCGGTCCACTCCATCGTGGTCGCACTCCTCTCAGTGAGCCCTCTGACCACGATAGTTGCGTAGATAGACCTACACTGTCAACGTCGCTCCTGCCGCGCGAACCGCGCTTCGACGTCCGGGCGTTGCGCCAGCCGGGGCGGAAAGCCCGGACCACGGCGCATCCGCGTGTCCTCCGGCGTCATCGGCTCGCCGCACTCCGCGCAGACGATTTCGGCGTGGGTGTCGTGCCCGCAGGCGGCGTGGTGCACGGTGATCGGCGGGCCGGCCTCGCTCGAGAGCCACCTGTCGCCCCAGCGCGTCATCGCGAGCAGCACCGGGTAGAAGTCGCGGCCCTTTTCGGTGAGGACGTAGTCGTAGCGCACCGGCTCGGTCTGGTAGGCGACCTTCTCCAGCAGCCCTTCGTCGACGAGCCGCTTGAGCCGGTCGGCGAGGGTGTTGCGCGCGATGCCGAGCGCCTGCTGGAACTCGTCGAAGCGGCGGATGCCGTAGAAGGCGTCGCGCAGCACCAGCGGGGTCCACCAGTCCCCCAGCAGGTCCATGGTGCGCGCGATCGAGCACGGCCACTGCGCGAACGATGTCCGTTTCATGCGGCCGAGAGTACCCCGTTTTCCAGAAGGACTCAGCAGGTCAACCGCATGACAACCCGTCGCGCGGTCGGACGGCTCACTTCGGTGAACCCCGCCGCGGCGAAGACACCGGCGGTGCCGACGAACAGTTCAGCGGGCCAGGCGACCTTCTGCCCGGGCTCGACGACGATCGGATAACCCTCGACGGCGCGAGCACCCCGCTCGCGCGCGAAGTCCCCTGCGGCCTTCGCCAGCGCCGCGCTGACCCCGCGCCGCCGGAACCCCTTGCGGGTGACGAAACAGGTCACCGCCCAGACGCCGTCGTCCTCCTGGTCTTCGTCACGGCCGTCCCAGACCAGGCGGCTGCGGAGAAGCCGCCGGTAGGCGGTCCGCGGTTCGACCGCGCACCAGCCGGCGGGCTCGCCGTCGAGGAAGGCGACGAGCCCGGTCGCGTGCTCGGCGGTCTGGGCGCGGAACCGCTCGGCGCGCTCCTCGGCGGTCCCCGCCTTCCACTGCGCGGGCGTCTCCTTGAAGTACTGGCACCGGCAGCGGGCCGGGTCGCCGCGGTCGCCGAAGATCGCCTGCAGGTCCGCCCAGGAGGCCTGGTCCACGGGTACGACGGTCAGCATCCCCCGACGCTAGACCAGGTGACCCGTCGTGACGTCGACGTGGCCGGGGACTTCGTCGTGCTCGTCGCCGACCGAGAGCGTCCCCGCCGGTTCCACCAGGAGCACGCTCGCGCCCGCCTTCGACGACGGCTTGTGGAACGTCCCCTTCGGCACCACGAACACCTGGCCACGGGACAGCGTCACCACCCGCTCGTCCGGGTCGCGCACGCCGATCTCGATCTCGCCGTCCAGGACCAGGAAGAACTCGTCGGTGTTTTCGTGGACGTGCCACACGTGCTCGCCGGCGAACCGCGCCAGCCGGATGTCGTAGTCGTTCACGCGGGTGACGATCCGCGGGCTCCAGACGGCGTCGAAGCTCGCCAGGACTTCGTTCAGGTCGATCGGGTTCATGCCCCCATCGTCGACCTGGCGGTCCGGCGGCACGAGTGCTAGGAATCGCACATGCCGCAAGAATTCTCGCACCGGGTCGTGGCGGTCGTGACCGCCGGGTCCAACCCGTTCGAGCTGGGCGTCGCGACCGAGCTGTTCGGGTTGCGGCGGCCCGAGCTGGACCGGCCCTGGTACGACTTCACGCTCTGCGCCGCGACCCCGGACGTGCGGATGAACCTGGGCATGTTCACGCTCACCGGCGTCGCCGGGATCGAGGCCGCCGACACGGCGGACACGCTGATCGCGCCGGCCCGGCCGGACACCGGCGTGCCGACGGACCCCGCGGTCATCGCCGCGATCCGCCGGGCCGCCGACCGGGGCGCCCGGCTGGTCAGCTTCTGCACCGGCGCGTTCGCGCTGGCCGAAGCGGGGGTGCTCGACGGCAGGCGGGCGACCACCCACTGGCAGTGGGCCGCCGAGTTCGCCGAGCGCTTCCCGGCGGTGCACTGGGAGCCGGACGTGCTGTTCGTCGACGAAGGCGACATCCTCACCGCGGCCGGCAGCGCCGCCTCGCTCGACCTCGGCCTGCACCTCATCCGGCGCGACCACGGCGCCGAAGTCGTCAACGCGGTCAGCCGCCGGCTGGTGTTCACCGGCCACCGCGACGGCGGGCAGCAGCAGTTCATCGCGCGGCCGGTACCGGAGGTGCCGGACACCTCGCTCGCCCCGGTGCTCGCCTGGGCGCTCGGCCGCCTGGACCGGCCCCTGACGGTGCACGACCTCGCGGCGCGCGCGGCGATCAGCCCGGCGACGCTGCACCGGAAGTTCCGCGCGGAGCTGGGCACGACACCGTTGGCGTGGCTGACGACCGAGCGCGTGACGCTGGCTTGCCGCCTGATCGAACGCGGCGAGCCGAGCCTGGACCGGGTGGCCGAGGCGAGCGGCTTCGGGACGGCGGCGAACCTGCGCCTGCAGCTGCGGCGGCACACCGGGCTGAGCCCGAGCGCCTACCGCCGGCGCTTCGGCCCGGCCGTCGCGAGTGGCGCTTAGGAGCCTCCGGCGGGCGGCAGCAGGGGCAGGAAGAGCTCGTCGACGATCGCCTTGATGCGGGAGGGTTTCACGGGGGCGAGGTCCATGAGCAGGTCGTGGCGCACCAGGTCGAACGGCAGGTCCAGCACCGCGGCCGGGATGCGGTCCAGGTCGATCTCGCCGCGGCGGTGGGCCCGCTGGTAGAGGGTCCGCGAGTGCGGAACCCGCTCGTCGCCCATGACCTGCGCACGGACCTGCGCCGGGGTCATGCCGGTGTCGGCCAGCAGCCCCGAGAAGGCGGCTGCCGCGGCGATGGCGAAGAACCCGGCGAGGGCTTCACTCGCGGCTGTCAGCAGGGCGAGCAGATCGCTGCGCAGGGAGCCGGTGTCGGGGAGCACGATCGGGTTGGCGTTCCGCTGGTGCTCGATCGCGGCGAGCACCAGCCGGTCCTTGTTGGCCCACCGGCGGTAGAGCACGGCCTCGCTGGTGCGCGCGCGGACGGCGATCGACTCCATCGTCAGGCGGGCGTACCCGACCTCGACCAGCTCGTCCCAGCCGGCGGTGAGCAGCGCGGTCTCGAGCTGCTTGCCGTGCCGGCGACGGCGGACGGGTTCGGACGCTTCGGCAGCCACCTCCTCACGATAGAAAGGCTTTCCTTTCTTATCAAGTGCCCCTACCCTGACTAGAAAGAGATTCCTTTCTTGAACGGGGGGACGGACGATGAACCCGAAGCTGTCACCGCAGGTGCTGATCGTCGGCGCGGGGCCGACCGGGCTGACGCTGGCCTGTGAACTCGCCCGCGACGGCGTCTCCTTCCGCCTGGTCGAGGCCGCCCCCGGCCCGCAGCCCGGCTCGCGGGGCAAGGGCGTCCAGCCGCGCACCCTCGAGGTGTTCGACGATCTGGGCATCGTCGATCGCGTGCTCGCCGCCGGCCGGCTGGGGATGCCGATCCGCTCGACCGCACCCGACGGCCAGGTGACCCTGACCGGCGCCGACATCGAGGATCGCCCCGACATCCCCTACCCGGCGAGCCTGATCACGCCCGAATGGCGGATCGAGGAAGCACTGCGGCTGCGGCTGGCGGAGCTCGGCGGCGCGGTCGAGTTCGGTACCGCGCTCGCCGGCTTCGAGCAGTCGGACGACGGCGTGTCGGCGGTGGTCGTCAAGGACGGCGAAGCCGAGCCGGCCGGCGCGCGCTGGCTGGTCGGCTGCGACGGCGGCCACAGCGTCGTCCGCAAGCAGGCCGGCATCGCCTTCGAGGGCGAGACACCCGAGACGGTGCGGATGATCGTCGCCGACGTCCGGGCCGACGGCCTCGACCGCGACGCCTGGCACATGTGGCGGCACGAGGAAGGTCCCGTCAACCTCTGCCCGCTGCCTTCGACCGGCGTCTTCCAGTACCAGGCCGGCATCGCGCCGGGACAGGACCCCGAGCTCAGCCTCGCGAACATGCAGGCGATCCTCGAGCGGCGCAGCGGCCGCACCGGCATCCGCCTCCACGAGCCGGAGTGGTCGTCGCTGTGGCGCGCCAACATCCGCCTCGCCGCCCGCTATCGCGAAGGGCGCGTGTTCCTCGCCGGCGACGCGGCGCACATCCACTCGCCGGCCGGCGGCCAGGGGATGAACACCGGCATCCAGGACGCGCACAACCTCGGCTGGAAGCTCGCGGCGGTCGCGAAGGGCGCCTCGCCGGCCCTGCTCGACACCTACGAAGCCGAGCGGCGGCCGGTCGCGGCCGGCGTGCTCGCCCTCTCGAACGCGCTCTTCAGGCAGGCGATCGAGCAGAAGGGCATCCCGGCCCGCCGCACCGCGAGCACGACGCAGCTCGACGTGGGCTACCGCGACTCCGCCTTGGCACGCGACGACCGCGACGAGACCGCCCGGCTCCGCGCCGGCGACCGCGCCCCCGACGCGACCGGGCTGAAGACGGCGGAAGGCGAACGCCGGCTGTTCGACCTGACGCGCGGCGGGCACTTCACCTTGCTGGACTTCGGGGCCACGCCCGCGATCGAAGCCGCCCCGGCCGGCCTCAGGACTCTCCACGTCGTCGGGCGGCCGGCCGGCCCCGACGACATCGCCGACACCGGGGGCCACCTCGCGCACGCCTACGGCGCGACCGACCGCACCCTGACCCTGATCCGCCCCGACGGCCACATCGCCCTGATCTCCGACGCGGGCGACGTCTCGGCGGTTTCGGGCTATCTCGCCGCGTTCGGCCGGGCCGTGGCCCGCTAGCGTCGCGCGTCTGATGTTTCGTTGCCGTCGAGCGACGCGACACCGGTGCGGCCACGGCCGGGCTGAACCTGCTCGAGCAGCTCGGCGGCAGCACCACGATCGCGGTCATCGGCACCACCGCCGGTGTGCTCGCGCTCGGCGGGGTCCTCGCCATGGAGGACCCCGACGTCAGGCCGGCGCCGGTCCCAGCTCGGTGAGCGCGTGGGCCAGCGCGTCCTGCTGCAGCCGTGCCGGGTAGGCCGCCGGGTCCGCCGCGGCCAGGACGTTCAGGCCTTCGACCAGCCCCACCAGGCTCTTCGTCGTCAGCTCGAGCCGCTCGTCCGTCCACTCCGGACGGCAGGCCGCGACCAGCCGCCGGATCCGCGCCAGGAACGAGTGGTTCGCCGCGCGGTGGCGTTCGGCCAGGGCCTCGTCGGCCAGGGCCGCCGCGAGGAAGCCCACCCAGACGCGGGACTCCTCGTGGTGGCCGTGCGGCAGGTCGACGGCTTGGCCGAGCACCGCTTCCAGGGCGCCGAACGCGTCGCCGCTCGCGGCCTCGGCGGCGTCGGCGCGGACGGCGGTGCGCTCGTGGAGCAGGTCGCGCGCGTGCAGCAGCAACGCCTTCTTCGCCGGGAACGCGTGCATCACCAGGCCGGTCGTGCAGCCCGCGCGCTCGGCGACTGCACGCAGCGTCAGGCCCGGCAGGCCCTCCTCGGCCAGGACCTGCCACACCGCGTTCGACAGCAGCTCCCGCTGCGCCCCCACGTCACGCTGTCTCGGCACGGAACCTCCTTTCCGGGAAGCGTAACAGCTGCTACGGTAACGCTTGTTACGGAAAGGGGGCGCTGTGCCGACCACCATCGAGATCACCACGGTGACCTGGGACGATCCCGACGCCGTCCGGCTGCGCGCGGCCCAGCGCACCGAACTGGACGCCCGCTACGGCACCGACGACCACGAGCCCGGCGCCATGCCGACCGCCGAGTCCGTCGCGGTGTTCCTCGTCGCCCGGGACGCCGGCGGCACGGCCGTGGGCTGTGGCGGGCTCCGGCTGCTCGGCCCGGGCTCGGGCGAGGTCAAGCGCATGTACGTCGAGCCGCCGGCCCGCGGCACCGGCGTCGCGGCCGCCCTGCTGCGCGCACTCGAAGACCACGCACGCGGACTCGGCATCGCCCGGCTGCTGCTGGAGACGGGCACCGGGCAGCCCGACGCGATCCGCTTCTACCAGCGCGAAGGCTACGAACCCATCGAGGCTTACGGGCCGTACGCCGGCGAGCCGCTCTCGCGCTGCTTCGCCCGCGACCTGTGATCGGATTTCCGATGGCCACCCCAGCCTGAGCTATTGGTGGCCGGGGGCGCACCGGGCCTACCGTCGAGGGCACGGCGATCTGGGGTTCTTTTCGCCGTTCCCTTCGCAAAAACGGAGTTTCCCTTGCGCATCAAGCAGATCGGCGCCGTGCTGGCTGCGGCCGCCGTCTTCGCCCTGCCGGCTGCACCCGCGGACGCGGCGTCGAGGATCGTCCCCCTCGACCTCGCCGCCGGGCAGCAGCCGGAGAACATCGCCCTGGAGCCCGACGGCTCCGCCGACCTCACTTTCGCCTACACCGGCGAAATCGGCCGGGTGACGCCCGGCGGGCAGGTCCGGGTCATCGCCCGCATCCCGGTGCCGGACGACGGCGACGTCCCGGTGGTCCACAAGAAACTGTTCCTCGGCGGCATCGTCCGGGCGCCCGGCGGCGACCTGTACGTCGCGGTCTCGACCGGCACCGCGGCGACCGGCCTCTACCGGGTCCGGCCCGGGACGGCGCCGGTCAAGGTGGCTTCGCTGCCGCCGGCCGGGTTCCAGAACGGCGTCGCGCGCGACCCGGCCACCGGCGACCTCTTCGTCGCCGACTCGTTCGGCTCGGCGGTGTGGCGGGTCTCGCCGCGCACCGGCCGCGTCACCGCCTTCGCCACCGGGGAACCGGTCGCGCCGGTCGACGGCTTCGGTGCCAACGGGATCAAGGTCCACGCCGGCGCGGTCTGGGTGTCCAACCTCGACCGCGGCACGCTGGTCCGGTTCCCGCTCACCGGCGGGCCAGGGCGGATCGTCGCGGCCGGCCTCGGGCCGGTCGACGACTTCGCCTTCCACGGCAGCACCGTCGTCGCCGCGATCAACCAGGAGAACCGGGTGGTCACGGTCGGCCGCGACGGCGTGCGGACCATACTGTCCACTTCGGACGGACTGGCCAACCCGACGGCGGTCGCCGTCCGTGACGACACGGTGTACGTCACGGACGGCGCCTACTTCGGCGGATCGCCGAACCTCCTTCAGGCGACGCTCGCCGCGAACACGTGCAGTGCCGGGTTCGACGGCAGCGTCACCGCCACGACCGCCTTGCCCGCGGTCAGCGGGACGGAGTTCGCGAACACCCGGTACGGCGTCGCCGGATAAGCCGGGCCGCTCCGGGTGTTCTTGCCCAGGACGGTCGCGACGGTCGTCGCGCCGTACCGGGCGGGGTCGGCGCAGCACCAGTTCGGCAGGCCCAGGTCGGCCTGGCTGGTGCTGCCGTCGGCGTACCGGACGACGACGGTGCCCTCGGCCGTCCCGGTGCCGGTGCCGGCCAGCACGAGCTTCGCGCCGGTACCCCGCACCGCGACGGTCTGCCCGGCCGCGACGACGTTGTCCGGCCGGCCGCTCCCGGCGTCCGGCCAGGTCAGCCGGGCCCCGTTCGCGGTGAACGCCGCTCCCGGCTCGAGTCCCGCCTCGGCGAGTCCTTCGGCGCGGAAGCTGCTGCCACCGCCGTCGAGGTCCCCGGCCGCGACGTGCGCCGCATCGGTGACGCCGACGTTCCCGTACGCCGCGGCCAAGGAGGCGTACGGGACGGTGACGGTCGAGGAGTCGACGGCCTGGTGCGCGCCGGCCCGGGCTCGGTAGGTCGCGGTGGCGGTGACCTGGTAGTCCGCGGGCTTCAGCCCGGCGTCCGGGGTCAGCGTCACCGGCACCTTGACCGTCTGACCGGGCCACACGAGCTTCGGTGCGGCCGAGACGTCGGCGTGAAAACCTTCTGCCCGCACCGAAAGCGTCACGTCCCGCACCGGCAGCGGCGTGCCGTTGGTGAAGCTCACGTTCGCCGCGGCGGCCTGGCCCGGTGCGGCCGGCGAAGGCGTGGTCAGCGTCGTCGAGCCGTTGTCGTCCTCGGGGAAGAACCCGCCGACGGCGCTCGCGCCGAACAGCCGGACGTCCTGCCGGTCACCCGCGCCGAGCCGGCCGGTCTTGACACGCACGACGCCGTGCGCGGCCGGGTCGAACCACCAGCCCGACGGCGCTCGGTCCAGCTCCGCCTTGCTGCCGTACTGGCGCAGAACACCGGTTCCCGCCCGGACCTCGGCCGGTTTCGTTCCCGTGTGGACGGACAGCTGGTAGTTCCGCGCGGCCGGCTTCCCGGGGTAGGTGCCGGTGCTCGCGCCGATCCCGACGGTCACCGTGCCGGGACCCGACCGAGGCGCGTCGACGGTGAACGTCTGCTCGGCCTGCTCACCGCGCTGGTAACCGCGGGTCACGCCGTCGTCCTCGGTGAGCGTGAAACCGCCCTTGCCCTGCGGGTAGACGTCGAGGTCCAGCTCTCCCTCGTCCCGCGTCCGCCACGACGTCGTGCCTTCGGCCCACATCGGCACGACGGCCCCGGCGCGGACGAACAGCGGCAGCGTGTCCAGGGGAGCGTCGTAACCGTCCACAGTGGTCGGCCCGGTGTAGGTCTTGCCGCTCCAGTAGTCGACCCAGGTGCCCTTGGGCAGGTAGATGCCGTCGCGCACGGTCGACTTCTCGTACACCGGCGCGACGAGGAAGTCCGTCCCGGACAGGAACTCGTACTTCGCCTTGTCGGTCCAGACGGTCGGGTCGTCGGGGTACTCGAGCGCGAGCGGGCGGACCTGGCCGACGCCGGTCCGGTGCGCCTGTACCGAGTAGCTGTAGGCGTAGGGCAGCAGCCGCTCCTTCAGCAGCAGGTACTTCCGGTTGATCGAGGTGTACGGCTCGCCCTGGCGCCACGGCTGCTTGTCCGAGGACGCCCAGCCGTCCATCGTCATCGCCGCCGGCAGGAACGTCTTCCACTGCAGGTCGCGGACGTAGGTCTGCGGGCTGCCGCCGAAGATGCCGTCGATGTCGCCGGTGTTGTACGCGATGCCGGACGTGGTCGCGCCCGCGTACGTCGGGATCTGCCACTTGATGTAGTCGTAGGAGCCGGACTGGTCCCCGCTCCACAGCACGCCGCAGCGCTGGGCCCCGGCCCAGCTGACCGGCTGCCAGACGAACCCGCGGGCGTCGCTGTTGTCTTCGATGCCCTGGTACGCGGTGTTGCAGGCGTCGAGCGCGAACTGGTAGCCCGGGCCCACCCACGCGACGTCCAGCTTGCGCACCCGCACGCCGGCCTTGACCTCGTCGGCCTGGTTCGGGACGCCGTCCTCGGTCCAGAGGCCGAGCTGCATCGCGTTCTTCCGCAGGCCCTCACCGGTTTGCTGCAGGTTCTCGTAGCCGCAGCCGTAGCCGTCGTTGACGAGCATCCAGCCGTTCGGCATGCCGTGCGCGGCGTAACCGTCGGCCACGCCGACCGCGTCGAGCGTGTGCCGCTCACCGCGATTTGCATTGTGCAAATAGCAATCCGAATCCCCCGTCTCCAAGCCGTAGACCGGCGGCAGGAACGGCTTGCCGACCAGGTCGGTGTATCCGCCGATGACGTCCTTGAGGGTGTCGCCGACGACGTAGGTCGCGTCGAAGCGGCGCTCGTCGTGGGTCGTCCTGACCGGGGCCGTGAAGGAGTAGCTGCCCGGGGCGAAGGTGTTGCGCAGGACGCCGTAACCCGAGGTGGAGGCGTAGAACGGCTGCGAGTTGGGCGCGCCGCCGTCGTTCCAGTTGTCGTCGGCGAAGATCTTGATCGTCCGGTCGCGGTGGCTGAACCGGCCGTTCTGCTCGCCGCCGCCGACGAACTGCTCGGTCGCGGTCCTGGCCAGGCTCTGCGTGGTCGTGGTGCCGGTCCAGGACAGCGGGGCGGACTCGGCCCAGAGCTGCCGGCGGTCGGCGGCGTCGAAGAGGGCGAACTCCAGCGGATGCTTGTACGCCCGCAGGGTCGCCTTGAGCGTCGAAATGGCCCAGTACGAGCCCTTGTCGACGCGTTTCGGCGTGGCCGGGGGCGTGGTCTTGGGCAGGACGATCCTGTCGGCGGCCGGGTCGGTGAAGGTCCCGTCGGGGGCGAGCCAGACCCGGACGGCGCCTTCGGCCGGGAAGCTCACGCGGACGGCGGCGGCGCCGGACTCCAGCGTCACCACCGGGCCGTCGGCCGAGATCCCGGTCAGGTCCCCGAGCTGCCCGGCGGGCGCCGCGGCCGGCTCGGCGTACGCCGCGGTGGGCGCCAGCCCGAGGGCGACAGCAGCGGCCAGACAGCCGATTGACTGCGCAACTCTGCTCATTCGAGACACCTTTCGCGCATCAACACGCATCAGGAGCTCTGTATAGCGCACGTTTCGCGCAGTGTCACCCGCCGAACCGGTTCGGCGGCCCGACTCACGACTTCCGTCGGGTCTCCCCTCCGCGCCCGGCCGGTCACCTGCCGAGGGTTCCGGTCCCGGGGTGACGTGCGCGGATTTCGCCCGCGGAAATCGCTCTCCCCATTTCGGTGAATATTCAAATGCGGCACTCCCATGATCGGCACGTGCATCCGCACGCGAGCTGTGCACACTCGTCGCCGCGAACCCGGCGCGCCCGAGGAAATGGTTGCTGTGCGCCAAATCCACCGGTATGTTGGCGCGGTCCCCGTGGGCTTGCATCGGTCGCCGGGGTTCGCGCTGCTCGGCTGCCGCGGGGAGGCTGCCGCCGGGATAGCGCTTTCCGGCGGTCGGGGTCACCGCCGGGGAGCAGGAGGGAAGCAGTGCCTTGGCATACCCGGGAACGGTCATGGACGACCGCGTAGCCGATCCGTACCTGGTCGGGCAGGAAGCCATCGCGGGTGAGCTGCTGCGCGGCAAGTGGTGCGTCTACCTGCACGAGTGGCTCGGCGACGACCACGATCTCGCCACCTGGCGCGCCGAGGTGGCGACGCACGCGGCGGAGTCCGGCGTCGAAGTGTGCTTCGTGGAGATCCCGCGCAAGGACATGACGCTCGTGGCCAACGTGCACGCGCTGCCGAGCTTCGAGCAGGTCACCCAGTCCGTGGCGGCACTGGAGCACTACCGGCACGCGGTCGCGGGACACCGGTGGCGCGGCCGGCTGGCCCAGTGACACGAGCGCGGCCGCCGTCGGCGTTCCGGTGCCGGTGGCGAGCGGAACGGTGACGACGGTGCCCGCGATCCGGGCGAAACGGTGGTCTAACCCTGTTTCCCGCTCACGACGCGCTGCTGGTCCGCCAGGAAGTGCGCGGTCTCCCCGGTCGCGTCGTACAGCGACCGGTAGTGCCGGTAGAACTCCTCGTAGCGCGCACGGTTCTCCGCGTCCGGCGTGACCGTCGCGGCGATCGGGTTCCCGCGGGAGGCATCCATCCCGACCGCCTCCGCCGCCAGCAGCGCGTCACCCAAGCACGCCCCGATCGTCTCCGCCGGGATCTGCTGCGGCAGCCCGGTCACGTCCGAGACGATGCGGGTCCACAGCCCGCCCTTCGTCCCGCCGCCGACCGCCACCAGCCGTCCCGCCGCCCCGCCCGCGGAGGCCATCGCCTCCAGGTTGTGCCGCACGCCGTAAGCGATCCCCTCCAAGGCGGCGCGGTAGATCTCGGCCCAGCCGTGCGACGTCGTCAGCCCGGCCAGCACACCCCGCGCGTCCGGGTCGAACAGCGGCGTCCGTTCCCCCGCGAAGTACGGCAGCAGCAACAGCCCCCGGCTCCCGGCCGGCACCGAGGCCGCCTCCGCCACGAGATCCTCGTAGGAAGCCCCGGCCAGTCTCCGCAGCCAGTCGGTCACCGCGCCGGACGTCGCCATGCCCGCCGCCAGCGTGAAACTGCCCGGGACGACCCCGCGCGTGCCCCACAGACCGGGGTGCGGGCGCGGTTCGGTCAGCACCTGGACGAGGAACATCGTCGTGCCGTACATCACCATCACGTCGCCCGGCTCGCGGACGCCGACGCTCGCCGCCTCGGCCCAGGCGTCCACCGTCCCCGCCGTCACCGGCAACCCCGCGGGCAGCCCGGTCAGCGCGGCCGCGGCCGCGGTGACCTCCCCCGCGACCTCGGTCGGCCACAGCAGCTCCGGCAACGGCAGTCCCGGCGCGACGCGCTCGGCCCAGTCCTCGGCCCATTCGCCGGCCACGAGGTCGTACATCGGTGTGCACTGGCTCGCCGAGTGGTGGTCCAGGACGTACCGGCCGGTCAGCCGGTGCACCAGGAACGAGCTCGCCATCAGCAGCTTCTCCGTGCGCGCGTGGACGTCCGGCTCGTGCCGGGCCAGCCAGCGCACCTTCGGCCCGACCGCCTGGCTCGTCAGCGGCGAACCCCCGCGCGCCAGGATTTCGGCCGCGCCGAGCTCTTCGTTCAGCTCGGCGATCTCCGCGCCCGCTCGCGTGTCGACGCCGTAGAGGATCGCCGGCCGCAACGGCGTTCCGCCGGCGTCGGCGGGCAGGAGGCACGGCCCGATGCCGCTGATCCCGAGCCCGGCGAGCGGCCGGCCTCCGGCGGCGCGCAGCAGGTCGGCGACGATCCCGGTGAAGTCCGCCCACCAGACCGTTTCGGCGTCGTGCTCGAACCAGCCCGGACACGGCGTCGAGACGGCGTGCTCGCGGACCGACCGGGCGAGCACCGCGCCGCCGGGGTCCACCAGCACACCCTTCGAGCTGGCCGTGCCGATGTCGACGCCGAGCAGCAGTCCCGTCATCCGCCCCTCCACGGACCAAACTGCGGGAAATCGATTACTGCCACGCTATGGTGTGCCGGAAGCACTGTCAACGAAGGCGGACGAGGACGCGGTGGCGACGATCTCCGATGTGGCGGCGCTGGCCGGGGTCTCCACCGCGACCGTGTCCAGGGCGCTCAACGGCAAGTCCACTGTGGACCCCACACTGGCCGGGCGCGTGGCCAGAGCCGTCGAAGAGCTCGGTTACACCCCGAACGGCCTGGCGCGCAGCCTGCGCCGCCGCGAGACCGCGGTGCTGGCACTGATCATCTCCGACGTCGAGAACCCGTTCTTCACCGCGATCGCGCGCGGGGCCGAGGACGCGGCGCAGGCCGCCGGGTACTCGGTGATGCTGTGCAACTCCGACGAGAGCACCGCCAAGGAACGCCGGTACGTCGAGGTCGCGGCCCAGGAGCGGCTCGCCGGCGTGATCATGTCGCCGACCACCGCCGACAGCGACGTCCGGCCGCTGACCACCCACCGGACGCCGATCGTGACGGTCGACCGGCGGCTCGCCTCGGCGGACTGCGACGCCGTGCTGCTGGACTCCCGCGCCGCGGCCCGGGACGCCGTGTCGCACCTGGCTTCCCAGGGCTACCGGCGGATCGGCTGCATCGCCGGCCCGCCCGGCGTCACCACGGCCGACGACCGGCTCGACGGTTACCGCGACGGACTCCGCGCCGCGGGCCGGAAGTACTCGGCGAAACTGGTGCGCCGCGGCGAATTCCGCGAAGCCGGCGGCCGCGAAGCCGCGACCCGGCTGCTGGCGGAACCCGGCCCGCCGGACGCCCTCCTCGTCTCCAGCAGCACGATGTCGGTCGGCGTGCTGCAGGTGATGGCGGAGCTCGGCCTGCGGTCCGGCCGCGACGTCGGGATCGTGTCGTTCGACGACGCACCGTGGGCGACGCTGATCTCGCCGGCGCTCACGGTCGTCGCCCAGCCCGCCCACGCGATGGGCCGGCTGGCCGCCCGCCTCCTGCTCGACCGCATCGGCGACGGCGGTTCCCGCGCGACGACCACGACGACGATGGCCGCGCAGCTGATCGTCCGGGGCAGCTCCACCCGCTGAGCGGGACGCCCGGAGTCACCGAGCAGCCCCCGCCCTCTCCGCGGAGTCCCCGGCAAAGTCGCGTCCCGCCGGTCGGCCGCCGAGGCCGGCTCGCGGCCCGATTCGGACCGGCCCCACCCCCCGCGAGCCGCTCGCCCCGAGGTTGACTTCAACCTTGCTTCAGCTTTTACCGTCGCCACCATGACTGCTCCTCCCATCCCCCGCACCGTCTGGATCGCCTCCGGCGTCATGGCGCTCGGCGGGTTCCTGGGCAACATGGACGGTTCGATCGTCGCGGTCGGGCTGGAATCGATGAGGCTGCACCTGGGGGTCGGCCTCATCGAAATCCAGTGGGTGGCGACGGCCTTCCTGCTCGGCCTCTCGGCGGCCCTCCCGCTGACCCCGTGGCTCGTCAGGAAACTCGGCGCCGGCCGGCTGTGGCTCTGGGCGCTGGCAGCGTTCCTGCTGACGTCGGCAGCCTGCGCGCTCGCCCCGGACGCCGGCACCCTGATCGCCTTGCGCACCCTGCAGGGCATGGCCGCCGGCGTCATGGTCACCGCCGGGCAGACGGTGATCGGGCTGGCCGTCGGGCCGGACCGGCTCGGCCGCACCATGGGCACGCTGGGCCTGGTCGTCGGGCTGGCGCCGGTCGTCGGGCCGAGCGTCGGCGGGTTCCTGCTCGCGCACTTCTCGTGGCCGGTGCTGTTCTGGCTCAACCTGCCGATCGGGCTGGTCGCGTTCGGCCTGGCACTGCGGTACGTGCCGCGCGGCGACCGCGGGCAGCCGCCGCCGGTGGACTGGCCGGGGCTGTTCCTGATCTCGCTCGGCCTGCCGGTGCTGGTCTACGCGCTCACCGAACTCGACGCCGTCTCGGCGGCTGCCGGTGCCGCGGCGCTCGCCGTCTTCGCCTGGCGTTCGCTGCGGGCGCGGCGCCCGGTGCTGGACCTGCGGCTGGCCGCACGGCCCGTCATGGGTTCGGCGCTGACGTCCGTCCTGCTGGCCGGCGCCGGGATGTTCGGCGCGGTCCTGCTGCTGCCGCTGTGGTTCCAGGTCCGGCTCGGCGCCGGGCCCGCCGAGGCCGGTGTCCTGCTCGCGCCGATGGGCCTGGCCACCACGGTGTTCGTGCTCGTGGCCGGACGGCTGACCGACCGCCACGGCGGCGGCACCGTCTCGCTCACCGGTTCGGTGGTGGTGCTGGCGAGCACCGTCCCGCTACCGTGGCTCGGCCCGGACTCCCCGCTGTGGCTGGTCCAGGCGTTGCTCGTGGTCCGCGGCGCGGGACTCGGGCTGGCGATCATGCCCGCGTCGACGGCGGCGTACGCGTCGGTCGACGCGGGCGAACTGGGCCACGCGACGGCTTTGGTCAACATCGTGATGCGCGTGGGCGGCGCACTCGGCGGCGCGGTGTGCGTGATCGTGCTGTCCCGCGGCCTCACCGTGGACCCGGCGACCGGGTTCGGCTGGGCGTTCGGGGTACTGGGGGCCATCTGCGTCCTCGGCACGGCGGCGACGGCCTGGCTCCGGCGCGCCGAGCGTTCGTCCACAGTGGACGTCACGACGTGATCCACCTGGGAACCTGGCGCGATCACCGGTTTGGTGATTTCCTGGAGCCGACCAACCACTGTCGGTAAGGGGAAGGGCTGGCGATGTCGGGGGTGTCCCAGCGGCTTTTGGCGGCCGCGGCAGCAGCGGCGGTATCGGGGAGCCTGCTGGCGGCAACGCCGGCGTCGGCCGCCCCGTCGATCGACTGGAAGCCGTGCGCGGACGCGCCCGGCGTGGACTGCGGCACGGTGACCGTGCCGATCGACTGGGCACACCCGGACCGCGGCACGGCGAGCATCGCGCTCGCCCGGCGCAAGGCGACGGACCCGCAGGCGCGCATCGGGTCGGTCCTGATGGACCCGGGCGGCCCCGGCGGACCGGGCGCCGGTGGGGTCAAGGGCGGCTGGTCGCTCTCGCCGGAGATCACCAAGCGCTTCGACACCGTCGGCTTCGACCCGCGCGGCGTCGGCGACAGCACGCAGATCAAGTGCGGGCTCGACGAGGTCATCGCCGACCACCCGCAGGTGCCGCGCAACCAGGCCGAGTTCGACCAGCTCGCGGCGTACAACCGCAAGCTCGGCGAAAGCTGCAACCGGCTTTCCGGGCCGCTCGGCCAGTTCGGCGACACCGAGAGCGTCGCGCGGGACATGGACGCGATCCGCGCCGCGCTCGGTGAGAAGAAGCTGACGTACTACGGCGTTTCCTACGGCACGCTGATGGGCCAGCAGTACGCCGAGCTGTTCCCGGACAAGGTCCGCGCGCTCGTGCTGGACAGCAACATGGACCACTCGCAGTTCACCGCGTTCGAGTTCCTGAACAGCGAAACCCAGTCGGTGCAGGCGGAGTTCGGCGAGTTCGTGGCGTGGTGCGGCAGGACGCCGAGCTGCGCGCTGCACGGCCGGGACGTCTCGAAGCTGACGCGCGACCTGCAGGACAAGGCCGCGCGCGGGGAGCTGAAGGACCCGCAGAGCGGCGAGGTCGTCACGCCGCTTTCGCTGGCGTCGATCTTCCAGGGCTCCTTCTACGGCCCGAGCTGGGACAGGCTGGCGACGGTCCTCAAGTCGTTCGCGGACGGCACCCCGCCCGCCGCGGCGGCGCAGCTGAGGGAGGACATCCCGGTCAACACCGTGTTCCAGAGCGTGTTCTGCGACGACTGGAAGCTGCCGGTGCACAACTACGCCGAGCTCGAGGCCTACCGGCGGACGGCCGCGGCCCTCGCGCCGGACGTCAAGGTCAACTCCCTGGGCTGGCAGGCGATCACCGGGTGCATCGGCTGGCCCAACCGGACGAGCAACCCGCAGCACCCGCTGCAGGTGCACGGCGCGCCGCCGCTGCTGATGCTGAGCAGCAAGTACGACCCGGCGACGCCGTACGCGTGGTCGCAGGCCGCGGCCCGGCAGAGCGGCAGCACGCTGCTCACCTACGACGGCTGGGGCCACGGCGCCTACGGCAAGAACAGCCAGTGCGTGATCAAGGCGACCGACGACTACCTGATCAGCGGAAAGCTGCCGGCGCGCGGCACGCACTGCGCGGCGGTCGAACCGGGAACGCCCGAAGCCCGGATCGCCGGGCCGAAGGCGCCGGCGCCGATCGGCTTCTGACGCTTCCGCCGCGTGGCCGGAACGAGGCACAATCGTTCCGGCCACGCACTGGTGCGGGGAGAGGAGCCGAGAATGCTTCGTCGCTTCTTCGTCATGGCCGCGGCGGTCGTCGCGGCGAGTTCCCTGCCCACGGCACCGGCGGAAGCGTCATCCCGCGACGGCGGGTATCTCGCGCTCGGTGACTCCGTCGCGTTCGGTTACCGCCCCAACGCGGGCGCGGCCTACCTGAACGCGGCCGACTTCAGCGGCTACGCGGAGAAGTACGCGTCGCTGCGCGGGCTCCGGCTCGCCAACGCGTCCTGTCCCGGCGAAACGACGGGCAGCATGCTGGTCGTCAGCGCGCCGAGCAACGGCTGCGAGAACGGCTACCGCCTGGCGTACCCCCTGCACGTCGGCTATGCGGGAGCGCAGATCGACTACGCCTTGCAGTACCTGCGGTCCCACCGGGACACCCGGCTCGTGACGCTGACGATCGGCGCCAACGACATGTTCCTGTGCCAGGCCACGACGCCGGACCACTGCACCGGCGCTTCCTTCCAGGCCGCTTTGAACCAGGTGAGCCGCAATCTCGCGGCGATCCTTTCCGCGGTGCGCGCCCGCTACCGCGGCGACCTGGTGCTGGTGTCGTACTACTCGCTCGACTACCGGGACCCGGCCCAGGTGGCGCAGGTCAAGGCGATCGACGCGGCGCTGACGCAGGTGACCCGCCGCTACCACGGCAAGATCGCGGACGGCTTCACGGCGTTCTTCCTGGCTTCCCTGCGCGCGGGCGGCGACCCGTGCGCGGCGGGGTTGCTGATCAAGCTGCCGACGGGCGGCTGCGACGTCCACCCGACCGCGGCCGGCCACCGCGCGCTGACGGCAGCCTTGGCGTTCGCGCGCTGACTCAGACGGCCTGAACCTCGACCCCGGCGGCTTCGAAGGCCCGCAAGACTTCCGGATCGGCGTCGGTGTCGGTGACCAGGGCGTCCACCTGCGTCGTCTCGCAGATCCGCGCGAAGGCGCGCCGGCCCAGCTTCGACCCGTCCGCGACGGCGACCACGCGCTCGGCCCGTTCGACCATCAGCCGGTTGATGCTGGCCTCACCCTCGTGGTGGGCGAACGCGCCGGCGTCGGGATCGAAGGCGTCGACGCCGAGGAACAGCAGGTCGATGGTGAGCTCACTGAGGACGCGCGTGGCCAGCGGCCCGCTCAGTTCGAACGACTGCGGCCGCGCGACCCCACCGGTGACGACGATCTTGACGTTCGGCCGCACGGCGAGCTCGTGCGCGATGTTCAGCGCGTTGGTGACGACGGTGAGCCCCGGCGCGTCACCCCGTCCGCCCAGGTCGGACCGGATGGCGAGCGCCCGGGCGACCCCCGCGGTGGTGGTACCCCCGTTGAGGCCGACGACCATGCCCTTCGACGCGAAGGCAGCGGCGGCGGCGCTGATCCGCTGCTTCTCGGGAACGTGCCGGGCGGTCTTGTAGCGCAGCGGCAGGTCGTAGGCAAGATCGTTGGCGACGGCGCCCCCACGGGTGCGCGTGAGCAGCTGCTGTTCGGCGAGGTGGTCGAGATCCCGCCGGATGGTGGCGGCCGAGACGTCCAACTCCGCGGCGACGTCCTCGACGTCGATCTTTTCCCGCTGCCCCAGCATGTCCAGCAGGGTGCTCAACCGTTCGTGCCGGGCCATCGGCAGTACTCCCTCGTGCCTTCGACGGCTCATCGCGCACGAGGTTGCGCTGTTGGCCGCCGTTTCGAGCAGTATGCTGCATCGGCGGTGGTCGCTGCACGCGGCACGCCGTTTCGCGCCGGCTTCGTCTAGCCGGGGTTTCGAAGATGCGGCCTCGCCGGGGCGTGGGGAATCGGCTCGGTGCGGAGCGTCGATTCCCCACGCAACGGTGTCTCTGCCGGGCTTCGTTTGGACCAGCCTTTCGTGTGATGAACATGCGTTCGGATGTCGGTAATCTTGGTGCGTGGACAGCGAAACGGTGTGGAAAGCGGATGCGGTGGCCCTGGCCGACCGCATCTCCGCGCTGCTCACCGTCGTGCGCTCTGCCGAGGCCGAGATCGGTGCCCTGCTCGTGGAAATCGAGTCTCGCGGGGTCATGGAACTCTTCGGCTACCGGTCTGTCGGCCGGTTGTTCGAGCATCTCGCCGACGTTCCCAAGGCCGCCGCCGAGAACGTGGTCAAACGAGCCCGAGCCCTCACGCCGAGCCGCAATCTCGACGGCACTCCCATCCCCGCCGTCGCTCCCGCCACCGGCAACGCCGCGTTGGACGGCCGGTTGAGCACCCCGATGATCGACACCATCGTCGGTGTCATGACGCAAGTTCCGCCCGAACACCGCGATAACGCCGAACGAGACTTGCTGTCCTTCGCCGAAGACGCCGGGCACAAGCAAGTCGCCGCACTGGGCGCCCGCATTCTGGCCCACCTCGATCCCGACGGCACCGAACCCGACACCGCTGAACCGGCCACCCCCGGCCGCGAACTCTCCTTGCGCCGCAAAAGAACCGGGATCTGGGAACTTCAGGGCCGCTTCGACGACGAAACCGGCGCCCGCGCCAGCGCCCTGCTGGATTCCCTGGCCGAACGCCGCAGAGCCGACGACGGCCCCGACTTCCGCTCCCCGCAGGAACGCTACGGCGACGCCTTCTCCGACGCGATCGACCTCGCCCTGAATTCCCCGGACCTGCCGATGCAGGCGGGCGAACGAGCCCACGTCATGGTCGCAGTCTCCCTGGAAGACTTGAAGTCCGGTGTCGGCCAGGCGACCCTCGGCGACCTTGGCACGATTTCCGCGGCCGAAGCCCGGATCCATGCCTGCGACTGCCAGATCATCCCCGCGGTGCTGGGCGGCAAGGGTGAACCCCTCGACCTCGGTCGTCTCCGGCGGTTGGTCTCACCCGGCCTCCGCCGCGCGCTGTACCTGCGCGACCGCGGCTGCGCGTTCCCCGGCTGCCATCGCCCGCCTCGCCACTGCCAGGGCCACCACATCCGGCACTGGGCAGATGGCGGGCCGACCGAGCTGGGCAACCTGGTCCTGATGTGCGGCCACCACCACCGGTTGCTGCACCGCTCCGGCTGGCAAGTCCGCATCGCCGCCGACGGCCTCCCCGAGTTCCTGCCACCGGTGTTCCTGGACAAACGCCGAAAACCCAGGCGCAACAACCTCCACGAGCCGTTACCGTTCGCCGCCTGATCAACCGAAGAGGGGAAAGGCCCCGCAGCCACCGGCTACGGGCCTACACCCACGCTCAAGGGCAGGCCCACCCCTCACGAACCACTATCAGTATCGGGAGTACCGGGAACCCGAAGATCCCAAGGACGTGCAACCGCCCCGAACAATTCGCCGCCGGCAGGCATCATCTCGCCACCACGAGTCACCCCGTCGCTGACAAGCACGAGTCCCCCCATCACGACCAGCCCGACTTCGAGTACTCCGCGACGCGCCGCATGCGATCAGCTCCTCTCGCGGACCCGCCACCTCGGCCGGCTCTCCCCAACCGAACCCGAGGACCAGGTACCGACTCGCGAACCAGTTCGCCGAGCCATCAGCAGGCCTCGTCTCCCAGAAGCGCCACCGCAACCAGTCGGCCGCCGACACCATCATCGATGGGCTGCTCACCGGCGCACAGAAACGCCGCCGAACTCGCTTCACCCGGACGCGAGCGAGCCGAATACCCCAGCCCGTATCTCCGAGCAACCACCCAACGCCAGTGAACCCGCATGGGCCCGCGCGACCACCGACCGCGACACCACCCAGCCCGGCCGCCCGAAACCGATGAGCCCGCTCTCTGTACCCACCCTGCATCCCCAAGCAGCCACCCCGCCGCCGCACGACCCCGCACAACCACAACCGCGACACCACCAACCCCAGACCGCCCGAAACCGGCGAGCCCTGCACCGAGCCTGCATCCGAACTGCTGCCCCCACGTCAGCAGCTACTCGCCACCACCCCCGCCCAGCGCCGGGAATCCCAAAACCACCCCCGAAACCGAGCGCCGGACAAAAGACACCGTCAAGGCAACCGCGCACCCGTCGCCGAGTCGAACAGGTGGACCGACTCCCTCTGTGGCGCCAGCCTGATCCGCTCTCCCCGCTGCCACGGCGCCATCCCCGGCGTCCGGACCGTCAGCACCTCCGACCCGGCCCGGCAGTACAAATACTGGTCGCTCCCCAGCTCCTCCACCACCTCGACCACCGCGTCGACCCCGGACCCGATCGTCCACCCCTCCGGGCGGACCCCCACCACCAACCCCGGTCCCGTCAACGCCGAACGCTGAGCGGGCGTCAGCGGGACCGACCACGGCCCGTCCACCGTCGTCGAAAGCAGGTTCATCGCCGGCGACCCGATGAACCCGGCCACGAACACGTTCGCCGGGCGGGCGAACAGGCCGATCGGGGTGTCGCACTGCTGCAGCACTCCGTCGCGCAGTACTGCCACCCGGTCGCCCATCGTCATCGCTTCGACCTGGTCGTGCGTCACGTACAGCGTTGTGACGCCCAGGCGGCGTTGCAGCGAAGCGATCTGCGTCCGCGTCTGCACTCGCAACTGTGCGTCCAAATTGGACAGCGGCTCGTCCATCAGGAACACGCTCGGCTCGCGGACGATCGCCCGGCCCATCGCCACCCGCTGGCGCTGGCCGCCCGACAGCCGCGCCGGCTTGCGGTCCAGGTACGCCGTCAGGTCCAGCAACGCCGCCGCCTCGGCAACCCGGCGACGACGCTCCGGCACCGGGACGCGGGCCAGCTTCAGGTGGAAGCCGATGTTCTCCCCGACCGTCATGTGCGGGTACAGCGCGTAGTTCTGGAACACCATCGCGATGTCCCGGTCCTTCGGCGGCACCGCGGTGACATCGCGCGCTCCGATGTGGATCGAGCCGTCGTCGACGCCCTCCAGGCCCGCCAGCATCCGGAGCGTCGTCGACTTGCCGCAGCCGGACGGGCCGACCAGCACCAGGAACTCCCCGTCGGAAACCGAAAGATCCAGTCCGTCGACCGCCGGGCGGTCCACTCCCGCGTAGAACCGGGTCGTGTCCTGGAAACTCACCGTGGCCATCGTGTCCTACTTTCCGGCGCCGAGCGTCAGGCCGGAGATGATCCGGCGGGCGAGCACGAGGTACAGCACGAGCATCGGGAGCACCACGATCGCCACGCCGGCGATCAGGCCGCCGTACTCCGACTGGTAGCTCGCCGCTCCGTAGAACGTGAACAGCGCGCGGGACAGCGTGAAGTGCGCCTGGTCCTTCAGGAACACGATCGCCAGCAGCGTCTCGTTCCACAGGCCGATCGCGTTCAGCGTCAACGCCGTGATCAGCCCGCCGCGCGCCAGCGGCAGCATCACCGAAAAGAAGGTCCGCACCGGTGACGCGCCGTCCAGCGCGGCCGCCTCCTCGAGCTCGTCCGGCAGCGAGCGGAAGAACCCCGTCAGGAGGAACACCGTGAACGGGATCGACAACGCGACGTACAGCACGAACAGCCCGTACTCGTTGTCCAGGTGGATCCGGCTCAGCACCACGAACAGCGGGATGATCACCGTCTGGAACGGCACGCCCATGCCGATCGCGACCACGTTCGTCAGCGGCCCGGACCCGCGCACGCCGAGCCTGGTCAGCGCGTACGCGCAGGGCGCCGACACGGCCACCGTCGCCACGGTCGCCAGCCCGACCAGCACCACCGTCGTCAGCACCGCGTCGCCGAACCCCGCGTTGGTCCACGCGTAGGCGAAGTTGCGGAACGGCTTGCCGAGGTGGAACCACTGGTACGGCAGCGCGAACGGCTTCGTGAAGATCTCCACCGGCGTCTTGAACGCCGCCGTGACCAGCCAGTACAGCACCAGCACGTTGCCGGCGGTGAACAGCCAGACGATCGAGGACCCGAGCAGCCGCAGCGGGTTCAGCCGCCGCGAGCCCGGTGCCGGCCGCGGCTTGCGCGGCACCTTCCGGACGCGCGTCTCAGAACTGGAGAGCGTCACGGCGCATCACCCGCCTCAGCAGCACCACGAGCACGGACACCAGCGCGATCATCGCCACCGCGCAGGCGCAGGCGGCCCCGAAGTCCGGCGTGCCGTTCGAGCCGAAGGTCCGGTCGAACACGTAGATCCCGAGCGTCCACGCCTGGTTCGGCGGGGCGTACGTGCCCGGCCCGGCCAGCACGAACACCAGCTCGAAGATCTTCAGCGCGTTGATCGTCCACAGCACCCCGGCGACGCCGACGACGTCCCACGTCATCGGCAGCGTGATGTTCCGGAACTTCTGCCACGGCGACGCGCCGCCCAGCTCGGCGTCCTCGTAGAGGTACGGCGGGATCCGGTCGACCGCGGCCATCAGGATCGTGATGTAGAAGCCCGAACTGGCCCAGATCAGCGACGCCGTCACGACCCCGGTCACGTTGGCCGGCGCCAGGAACTTCGCCGCGTCCGCACCGGCGTGCTCCAGCACGAAGTTCGCGAGGCCCTGCTTGCCCGGCTGGTACTTGAACACGAACCCGAGGAACATGCCGAGCGCCACCGGCGCCACGATGTTGGGGAAGAACAGGATCGCCCGGACGACCTTGCCGCCGCGCATGTCCCGCAGCACCATGGTGAACAGGAACGCCAGCGCGAACGTGCCGACGCCGCCGAGGAAGACGTACACCAGCGTGTTGCGGAAGGCGTACTGGAACGAGTCGCTCGCCCACATCCGCGTGTAGTTGGTGACGCCGTTCGGCTGCGGCGTGTCACCCGCGCCGGCCCAGGCGGTGAAGCTCAGGACCACGGTCGCGAGCGTCGGCAGCACCAAGAAGGCCAGGTACAGCGCCAAAGCCGGAGCGGCGAACGGCCAGAACAGCCGCTTCTTGCGGCGCAGGTGCGCGCCGCCGGCGTCTCGGGTTTCCGAAACCCGCGGCGCCGGCGCCGTCGTGAGCGTCGCCATCAGCTCTGGTTCTTCCAGAACTCGGCACCCTTCACGGCCAGCTGGTCCACGAACTGCTGCGGGCTGAGCTGCCCCTTCAGCAACGCGGTGTCCGCCGGGTCGAACACATCGGTCTGCCACTTGCCGCCCGCGACGCCGTCGATCCCGTCGTACTGCAGCACGTGCTCCTTCTTCGGGTCGTCCATCGCGGCCTTGACCTGCTTGAGGTCGTCCGGCACGGCGAGGTCGGCGCGCGGCACGAGGTTGTCGGCCACCGCCGGGATGCCCGACAGGATGTCCTTGTTCAGGAAGTATGCGATGAACGCCTTGGCGGCCTCGGCGTGCCGGGCCTTCCTGGGCACCGCGAACCCGATCGACATCTGCTCGACGGTGTCGTGCGTGGCACCGGCCGGCATCGGGAACTGGAACGAACCGTAGTCGATCTTCGTCCCGGTTCCCTGCTTGTCCAGGTACTCGCGCGTCTCGCTCGGTGCCCAGGTGCCGACGTAGAGGTAGCGCGAGTCGCCGTCGGCCCAGCGCTGCTGCACCTGCGGGAACTTCGCCGCGTCCCAGCCGTCGATGAAGTACTTCGGCAGTTTCGCGGTTTCGGTGGCGGCCTTGAGGAAGCCGGGGTCGCTCTGCCACGCCTGACCGGTCTTGTCGGTCGCCGCCTTGTTCAGCCCGCCCGCGCCGACGTACCGCTCGGCGAGCTGGGTGAAGAAGTACATGTTGTAGAACGGGATGTCGCCGTCCTGGCTGATCGCGGCCTTGCCGTCCGCCTTCGCCTTGTCGAACAACGCGACCAGGTCGTCCATCGTCCTGGGCTGCTGGACGTCACCCGCGGCCTTCTTGTCGAACCACCAGGCGCTCGACTGCACGGTGTAGGGGACCATGAAGTTGTGGCCCTCGTGGTCCTTGTTCTGCGCGAAGTCGTAGGAGCTGGGCGAAAGCACGTCCTTCACCGTCTTTCCGCCCTCGCCGACCTTCATCGCGAAGACGTCGTCGACGCTCTGCGTGCCGCCCGGCGTCACGATGGCCGCGCCGACCTTGCTGACGTCCTGGTCGAACAGGTCCGGCACGGCGTCGGTGTTCAGCGCGGGCACCAGGTTCTGCGTGTAGGCCTTGCGCCCGAGCCACTGGACGTTCACCTGGACGCCGGTTTTCTCCTGGAAGCACTTGAACGCCTTCTGGAGGACCTTGCCCTGCGGCTCGTCGGCGGTCCACATGGCCCAGTAGGTGAACTCCTTGTCGGTGGCCGGCTTGACCGCCGCCTCCGGGCACGGCGCGGTGAGGTACTGGTCGACCCCGGGCAGCGCGTTCTCGCCGGATCCACTGCCCGTGTCAGCGCCTCCGCCGCAGCCCGCCAGGAGGAGTGAGGCCCCCACCGCACACGCCATGACTTTGCTTCGTCGCATCCGCCACCACCCGGTCGATCGAATATCGCGCAAGTTCTGCGCATTAGTGCGCAGTTTTATGGGCTTTCAAGCATCTGTCAACACAAGCACTCGCAACAATCGCCGCACTTCGGTCATGACGGCGTCGCGTCCGGCACCCAGGTACTTCCGCGGGTCGACGCGCTCCGGGTGCGCGCGCCAGTCGCCCGCGGCCGCCGCGGTGAACACCTTGTTGAGCTGGGTCGCGATGTTGATCTTCGTCATCCCCGCCCGCACGGCTTCGGCGAGCCCTTCGTCCGGCACCCCGGACGAGCCGTGCAGCACCAGCGGTACCGGTACCCGTTCGCGCAGCCGCGCGATGAGGTCGAAGTCCAAGGCGGCGTCCCGGGTCAGCATGGCGTGCGAACTGCCGACGGCCACCGCGAGCGCGTCGACCCCGGTGGCCGCGACGAACTCCGCCGCCTCGCCGGGATCGGTGCGGGCGCCCGGCGCGTGCACGCCGTCCTTCCCGCCGATCTCGCCGAGCTCGGCCTCCACCCAGACGCCGTGGTCGTGGCAGAACGCGGCGACCTCGCGCGTCTCGCGCACGTTGTCCGCATAGTCCAGCTTGGACGCGTCGAACATGACCGAACCGAACCCGAGCGCGACGGCTTCGCGCACCAGCTCGCGGGATTCGGCGTGGTCGAGGTGCACGGCGACGCGGGCCTCGGCCGCGCGGGCCGCGGCCAGCGCGGCGCCCCCGATCGGTGCCAGCGCGCCGTGGTAGCGCACGGCGTTCTGGCTGAGCTGCACGATCACCGGCGCGTCCGCCAGGGCCGCGCCCTCGACGATCGCCGTGATGTGTTCCAGCTGGATGGCGTTGAAGGCGCCGCAGCCCCGCCGGGCCGACACGGCCTCCGCGACGATCTCCCCGGTGGTCACCAGAGGCATCAGGACTCCCGTTCCGGCCGGGCGCGCACGGCGACCAGCTCCCGTTCCCGGTGGTAGTGCGCGAAGTCGACGTCGCCGGCGAGCGGCCCGAGCACGGCCGCGCCGGACAGCGCGACGGCCCGGCGCAGGATCTCCGGCCACGGCTCGCGGCGGCAGAGCCCGAGCGCGAGCGCCGCGACCACGGCGTCGCCCGCCCCGGTGCTGTTACCGGTGAGCACACTCGACGGCGTCGCGTGCCAGGTGCCCGCGGCCGTCACCGCGAGCAGGCCGTCGGCCCCGAGCGACACGACGACCGCGCCGGCCCCGGCTCCGCGCAGCTCTTGCGCGGCCGCGACCGGATCCGCCAGGCCGGTGACCTCGCGGAGTTCTTCGCTGTTGGGCTTGACCACGGTCGGCCGCCCGGCCAGCCCGGCGAGCAGCGCCGCGCCCGAAGTGTCCAAAACCGACGTCGCGCCGGCGAGCAGCCGCGCGTAGCCGTCCGGCGGCGCACCCGGCGGCAGGCTGCCGGAACAGACCAGCACCTCGGGTTCGCGGCGGCGGACGCGCTCGGCCAGCAGCGCCCATTCGGCCGCGCTCAGCTCCGGCCCCGGTTCGTTGAGGAGCGTGACCGCACCGTCCACCGCGGACAGCACGGTCGTGGTCCGGCGGGTCTCGCCGGCGATCGGCACCAGGTCCGCGGGCAGCCCGGCCGCGCCGAGGTCGGCGGCGAACGCGGCCCCGGTGGCGCCGCCCGCGGTGGTGACTGCGCGAACGTCGGCGCCGAGCGCGTGCAGCACGCGGGCGACGTTCACGCCCTTGCCGCCCGCCCGGTGCCGGACATCGCGCGCCCGGTGCACGGCGTCGGGCACCAGACTGTCCACTGTGTACGTGACGTCGAGCGCGGCGTTCGGCGTCACGGTGACGATCATGTGAGGACGACGGATCGCGTGAGGCTGCGCGGGCGGTCCGGGTCCAGGCCCTTGCGCCGGGCGATCGCGCCGGCCACGAGCTGGGCGCGGACGAGATCGGCGAGCGGGTCGAGGCCGCTCTCGGCGAAGGTGCCGCCCGCGCGGCGGACGTCGTCGGCGAGACCGTCCGGCGCGCGGCCGAACATCCAGGTCACGCGGCCCGGCTCGCTGATGCTGATCGGGCCGTGCCGGTAGTCCCACGCGGGGTAGGACTCCGTCCACAGCAGGCACGCCTCGCGGAACTTGAGCGCGGCCTCGTTCGCGATCCCGACCGACCAGCCGGTGCCGAGGAAGCTGAACTGCGCGGCGCCGACCAGCGACTCCGGCAGTGGTTCGGCCAGGACGCGTTCGGCCTGCGCGACGACGTCGGTCAGGTCCTCGCCGAGGTGCGCGCGCAGCATCGCGAGCGCCGTGGTGGCGAACCGGGTCTGCACGACCGAGCGTTCGTCCACCGCGGACAGGTCGACGACGGCGCCGGCGGCGCCCGCGATCGCGGCGGGCACGCCGGTGATCGCCGTGGTCTTCGTCCGGCCGCGCAGCTTCGCGAGCAGGGTGTGCACCTCGGTGGTGGTGCCCGAGCGGCTCAGCGCGAGCACGTGGTCGTAGGCGCGGCCGGCCGGGAACTCGGACGCGGCGAAGGCGTCGGTCTCGCCGAGCCCGGCGGTTTCGCGCAGCACGGCGTAGGCCTGGCCGACGAACCACGACGTGCCGCAGCCGACGACCGCCACCCGGGCCCCCGGCGCGGGCAGCCGCCCGCTGTTCGCGGCGGCGAACGCGCCGGCCTCCCGCCAGCAGCCGGGCTGGCTGGCGATCTCCGCCGCCATGAAGGTCCCGCTCATGAACTCCCCATCCGTGCCGGTTACGCGCAACAGCTGTCACGGTAGGTGCAGTTTTGTGCATCGTCAATCGGCATATCGAGCATATTCACGCAGTGAGTGCGCACGCGCGTGCAGACGACGCGGGACCGGAGACACGAAAAAGGCCACCCTCGGCGAGGGTGGCCTGTAGGGAGAGCTTGCACTGCGCGGATCGAGCGGGACCGGCTCGAAGGCCGGCGAGCCCCGCCTCGGGGACCGAGGCGGGGAGCCGGAAGCCGGCGGGCTACCGCGGCTTGCGGCGCCAGAGACCGGTGACCACGGCCAGCGCGCGCGAACGCGGCGTCCGGGCGACGACCGGTTCGGGGCCGACCCGGCGGCGCATCCGATAGGCGAGCTCGAGTACCTCCAGGTCCTCGGGCCGGCGCCGGCCGTGAACGTCCGGCCGGAGCATCAGCTCCCCCACCGTGACGGGCTTGCCACTGGCACGGTGCACCGTGCGCGCCATCGGGAACCTCCGCTGAATTGGGCCTGCCGGGACCTGATGGCTGCTGATTCTATGAATCGAATTCGGGTTCGTCACCTTACTGGCCAGTTGTGTCCGGCGTGTTCGCCGGACCGGTCAACCGGAGCGTTAGCCTCGGCGCATGATCACCCTTGGGGGCCTCACCGCGGAAGACCGTCCGGCCTGGGAAAACCTGTTCGCCGGCTACAACACGTTCTACGGCAGGACGCTCGCACCCGAACTGATGGACCGCGCGTGGCGCGAGTTCGCCGGCGGCGAGCGGATGCACGCGCTCGGCGCGCGGCTCGACGGCGAACTCGTCGGCATCGCGCACTTCTTCACGCACGTCAGCACGACGTCCGCCGACGTCTGCTACCTGCAGGACCTGTTCACCGACTCCCGGGCGCGGGGCCGCGGGGTCGGCCGGGCACTCATCGAAGCCGTCGCCGACTGGGCGCGCGAGCGGGGTTGCGTCCGCGTCTACTGGCACACACAGACGTCGAACACCACCGCGCGGCGCCTCTACGACCAGGTCGCCCTCGACAAGGGGTTCATGCAGTACCAGATCCCGCTCGACGGCTGACGTCATCGGCGGTGGCGGCCACCGCCGCCGCAGTGGTGACCGTCCGCCGGGCGGTGGCCACCGGACATCGCCTGCCAGTCGGGCGGACCGCCGGGGCGGCCGCGCGACCAGATCGGGACGTCCGGGATTTCGTGCCGCACCGGAGCCGCCTGCTTCGGCGGGTGCGGTGATTTCCCCTTCCCGGCCGTCTTGCCGACTGCGGTGCCGACACCCTTCCCGACGATCTTGACCGCTTTCGCGAGCTTTCCGCGATGGGCGGGCGTGAGTCCGGAATTCGATTCCTGATGGACGGCAGCCGGAACTATTCCGCCCGGATCGACAGGTGCCGGTGCGGATTCCGGAGCGGGCTTCGCGGGCGGCACCACGACGTCCGCGGAAAACGGCACCAGCGCGGCCGCCGGGGGTTCCAGGCCGGCCGGCGGCCAGACCGCTCCCGCGCCCCGCTCGACCGGCATCGACACCGCGGTGGCGACCCCACCGGTCAGCGCCAGCGCGCCGGCGACCACGGAGAACACCCGCAGCCGGGCCAACGAGCGCAGCACCTGCGGTTTTTCCCGGTGCCGCGCCGGGGTGCCCGCCGTGCGGTGGCGGTCGTGCGCCGCGGCGGACCGGACGAGCAACTCGGCTACGGTGACCGCTTCGCTGCGCGGAGCCCTGCGTGCCATCAAACCCTCCACCCTGGGCCGACCGGACGCGGGCACTGCGTCCGGCCGGCCGATCATAGGAATGGTTCCGGGTCCTGTAAAGGCTCGCTCACCCAGAGTTTTCAGCCGAGCCTGCCGCCCCCGTCCACGTGCAGCACGGTGCCCGTGATGAACGGATTCGCCAGCACCTGCAAGGTCGCCGCCGCGACGTCCGCGGTGCGGCCCACCCGGCGCGCCGGGTTCGCGTCCGCGGTCCGGCGGAAGAAATCGTCCTTCCCGGCGCCGAGCCGGTCCCACGCACCGGAGTCGACGATGCCCGGGGAGATCGCGGTGACGCGGATCGGGGCGAGGTCGACCGCGAGCGCTTCCGCGAGGAACGCGACCGCGCCGTTCGTGGTGGCCATGACCGTCCGCTCGGGCGCGGGCCGCCAGGCCGCGACGCCGGAGAACAACGCGATGGCGCCGCCGTCCCGGAATCGCGGGGCGAAGTGCTTGGCCAGCATGAGCGGCCCGATCACCTTCGCGTCGAAGGCCCGCGTGACCGCGTCCCGCTCCAGCGCCGCGACCGGACCGTTCGCCGGGGCCCCGGCGAGCGTGACCAGGTAGTCGAGTTCCCCGGTTTCCGCGGCAAGCGCTTTCAGCGACGATTCGTCCCCGAGGTCCGCGAACGCGGCGCGAATACCGGGAACGTCGATCCGCGCCGGATTCCGCCCCGCCAAGGTGACTTCGGCGCCCGCCGCGTGCGCGTCCGCCGCGATCCGGCGCGCGATCCCCGACCCACCGCCGACGACGACCAGCCGCTTTCCTTCGAACGACATTTCCGTGCTCCTTTCGTCTCGCACACCGGAGTCAGCGCGGCAGGCGGCCGGAACAGTCCCGTCGCGATCCGAATGTTTTCGATGACTGCGATAGAATCGGCGAATGCCTACCCTGCGCGCGCTCGAGTGCCTGGTCGCGGTGCTCGACGCCGGGTCGATCACGGAGGCGGCCGCGCGGGTGCACCTCTCGCAGCCCGCGCTGTCGCACCAGATCGGCGCGCTCGAACGGGAACTGGGCACGCCGGTGCTCGAACGGCTGCCGCGCGGGGTCCGGCCGACCGCCACCGGGCGCGCGATCCTCGCCGACGCGCGGGCGGCGCTGGCCGCCGCCGAGCGCGTGGTCCGGACCGGGCGCGCGGTCGCCGGCGGCGGCGAGGGCACGCTGCGGATCGCTTGCGCGGAGAGCATGACGGCCGGGCTGCTCGCGCCGGTGCTGCGGAGCTGGCACCGGTACCGCCCGGGCGTGCTGATCACGCTGACCGAGACGACGAGTGCGGACGCGCTGGTGGCGGCCCTGGAGGCGGGCGAAGCGGACGTCGCGGTCGGGCCGCGGCCGAGCCGCTGGACCGGCGCGGCCGAAGTCGTGGGGCGCGAGGAGATCGTCGTCGCGCTGGCCGCCGACCACCCGCTCGCCACCCGGGCGGCGGTACCGATGGCCGACCTGGCCGGGGTGCCGGTGGTGCACTACCACCCGGACAACGGTCTCGGGAGCTGGCTCGACGAGGAGGCGGCGCGGCGCGGAACCGTGCTCGGCGCGGTGATGCGGACGAAGCAGGCGGCGACGGCGGCGCAGCTCGCGACGGCCGGACTGGGCGTGGCGCTGGTCCCGACCACCGCGCTGACCCGCACGTTCGCGGGAGCGCTGCGGCGGCTGAAGCCGGTTCTGCACCGCGATGTCGTCACGTTCACCGCGACGCCGTCGGATTCGCTCGTCCGGCGGTTTTCTTCGGACGTGCGCCACCGCGGGATCACCGTGCCCGGTGTCCTGCTGGACAAACTCTCCTCAGCGACCCGTTAAGTCCTGGTGAATGTGACAGATTCCCTACGAAGGTTTTGTGCCATCAGGACGAACTTCGCTTCGCGGCCTCGATTTCGCTGTGCCGTTCGCCAAAGTTCGGTTCCATCGGCTAGCTTGCTCCTACCGGTCAGTACCGGTGGGTGGGGCCGATCGGGTGAGGCGATCAGCGAAGATCGAGGGAAGCGGGGACGACCATGCCGAAGCACCGGCCACGTCGCAAGGGCACGCGCGGAGTCCGCCGCACCGCGGCCGCGCTCGCCGGCGGCGCGCTCGTCGTGCTGCCCACGCTGACCACCGGCCTGCCCACGCCGGTCGTCATCGCCGGCGCCGGGAACGCCCTGCCCGACCAGGCCGCCCCGCTGCAGCCGCCGAAGATCGTCATGCCGCCCGTCGCCGTCGACGGCAGCCTCCCCCAGCCGCCGCTGCCGACGCCGCTGGTCGTGCCCGGCGGCCACGCCGGCTCGGCGGGCATCTCGGGGCCGCTCGGCATCCCGGGGAGCATGCTCAAGGCGTACAAGAACGCCGCCGAGATCCTCGCGAAGGAACAGCCGAACTGCCACCTCGACTGGGCGCTGATCGCGAGCATCGGCCGGATCGAGTCGAACCACGCGCGCGGCGGGTACGTCAACGCCAACGGCGACACCCTCGAGCCCATCCTCGGCCCGGTGCTCAACGGCGCCGGCGCGTTCGCCGCGATCCCGGACACCGACGGCGGCAAGTACGACGGCGACGCCGTCTGGGACCGCGCGGTCGGCCCGACGCAGTTCATCCCGGGCACGTGGAAGGGCTACGCCTCCGACGGCAACGGCGACGGCGTCTCGAACCCGAACAACATCTACGACGAGACCCTGGCCACCGCGCGCTACCTGTGCTCGGGCGGGCTGGACCTGTCGACCGACGCGGGCCAGCGCATCGCGGTGCGCCGCTACAACAACTCGCAGTCCTATGTGGACACGGTGATGGCGTGGGCCGCGGCCTACCGCGGCGGGGTCGCCCAGCTGCCCGACAGCCAGGTGCCGATCGGCGCCCCCGACGCCCCGGACTCCGCCGCCGCGGGCAGTCCGGTCGGCGCGCCCGCCCCGCCGGCGCCGCCGGTGACCACCGAACCGCCGGACTCGCTGCCGGGCACCTCGACGCCGCCGACCACCACGTCACCGTCGTCGTCCACCCCGGCCACCACGCCGGGAAGCCCCACCACCGACCCGACGACGACCCCGCCGGCGTCCTCCACGACGCCGCCGCCGTCGACGACCACCACGCCCACGACCAGCACCGCGCCGACCAGCACCGCGGCCGATTCGGCGAGCACGCCCACCGGAACCACCACGACCAGCCCGACGGGATGAGCCCGGTGGAGCCGTTCCTGGTGCACATCCGCTGCGACACCGACGGCTACACCCATGCCGTCACCGAGGACGAGTTCGCGACGGGCCGGCACGACGGGCGGTTCCGCGCGGTGTGCGGGCACGTGGTGCTGGCGGCACCGATGATCGAGGCACCCGGCCGGTTCGACCCCGAGTGCCGGGACGTCCTGCGCGGGGGCACCGCACCGGAACCGTCGGTGCCCCGGCAGGAACGCCGCCGGTCGAGGTGGCGGAGCCGGCGCTAACCGACCAGCGCCTGGATGCCGTCGAGCATCCGGTCCAGGCCGAACTCGTAGGCCGTGTCGCCCTGGGCCTTCGCGCTCTCGTCGAAGCCGCCGCCGAGCCAGATCCGGTTCATCGCCGGGTGCGCGTCGACCACGAAGTAGTCCTCCCAGAACGTCGACCGCTGGTGCCACCACGCCTCGGTCGACTGCCCGGTGCTGCGCTCGAGCCGGGTGTTCTCCGCGCCGAGCGCCGCGTTCGCGTCGACGTACGTGCCGATCCCGTTGGCCGCGGCCACGGCCTGCCGCGGTGCCAGGCCCAGACCGTCCATGATGGACAGCAGGTACTCCTGCCCGGCCAGCTGACCGGGCCCGAGCGGCGGCCGGACCCGCGACACCTCGCACAGCCACGGGTGGGTGCGGTACGCCGCGCGCGTCCGCTCGGCGTAGAGCGCCACCTGCTCGCGCCAGTCCGCCGGACGCGGCTCGCCCGGCCCCGGCAGGCGCCGCTCGACGAGCACGTCGTCGACCATCAGGTCGACCAGCTCGGCCTTGCCGGGCACGTAGGTGTAGAGCGTCATCGTGCCGGCGCCGAGCTCCTTGGCGACGCGGTGCATCGACGCGGCGGACAGCCCGTCGGCGTCCGCGACCGCGATCGCCGCGGCGACGATCCGCTCGATCGTCAGCGTCGGCCGGCGTCCCCGGGTCGGCTCGGCGGCACCGCCGCGGGCACGCCAGAGCAGTGCGAGCGTCCGGTCCACGTTTTCGGCGCCAGTGCGTTCGGCGGTCATGCGCTCCCCTCGCTCCTCCGCCGAAGATCCTACCCGGGACGACCGCCCCACCTGGCATTCTGGAACGCATGACCCGACGCAAACCGCCCAAGGTCTCCTTCCGCTGGTGGATCGACCGGCAGATCGGCGAGGCCCGCGACCGCGGCGAGTTCGACAACCTTCCCGGCACCGGCAAGCCGCTGCCGAAGCCCACCGGCAACGACGCGGCGACCGACTGGGTGCTGCGGCAGGTCCGGGCCGGCGGCCACGACACGAAGGCGTTCCTGCCGCCGGCGCTCGCCCTCAAGCGCGAGGTCCAGGACCTGCCCGCCCGGCTCGCCGGCGAGCGGGCCGAACGGCGGGTGCGGGAGGTCGTCGAGGACCTCAACGAGCGGATCCGCCAGGCCTACCTCAACCACCACTCCGGCCCGCCGCTCACCGTGGCGCCGGTGGACGTCGAGGAAGCCGTCGAGGACTGGCGGCGCTCACGAGCCGCGTCGTAGCAGCGCCCGTTCCGCCGCGGTCCACGCCGTCGTCGTGAGCAGGTAGATCCCGGCGGCCTGCGGCACGACCAGCGTCGCGAGCACCGTGCCGTAGGGCAGCAACCGCAGCAGCTTGCCGCCCGGCACCTCCGCGGTCGCGTCGCGGTGACGGTCCTGCCATCGCACCGAGAACCACGCCACGACCGCCAGCCCGGCCGCGATCACGAACACGAGCGGGCTGCCGGCCAGGCCGTGCGCGCCCAGCGGCGTCCCGAACAGCGTCGCGCCGAGCAGCGAGTTGGGTTCGCCGCCGACCGTGGGCGTGGTGAAGAGCCGGTACATGACCATGAAGAACGGCAGCTGCAGCAGCATCGGCAGGCAGCCGACGAACAGCGAGGTCCCGGACTCCTGCTGCAGCTTCGTCATCTCCGCGGCCAGCCGCTCCCGGTCGCGGCCGTGCTCGGCCTGCAGGGCCCGGATTTCCGGCAGCAAGGCGGCCCGGGAGCGCTCGCCGCGGGCCGCCGACCGGGCGAGCGGGTGCAGCAGCAGCCGCACGCCGAGGGTGAACAGGACGATGGCCAGCGCCGTGGACAGCGGGCCGGTGAGCGTGTGGATCAGGTGGTACGCGCCCGCCACGGGCACGTCGAGAAAGCCGAACATGGGCAGCACTCCGCGAGAGTGGAAGGGATGGGGGTACGCGGAATGGCTGCGCTGGAAGGGTTCCTACGCAGCCGTGCTGCGGGAACCGGGTGCTCGTGGCCTGCTGCGCCCCGGGGCGCCGGGGTCACGCAGGCGGATCGACTCGGCGTGCCGGGCCCGGCGGCGCAGGGCGGTGACGCGGCTGCGCACCGGCGCCGACCACAGGGCGAGTTCGCTGCCGTGCGTGCTGCCGACCAGCAGCACGACCAAGAGGCTCGCGGCGGCGAGGGAGGCGAAGGCGACCAGCGTCGTCGGGCTGGTCACGACGGGGAACGCCAGCTCCAGCAGTGTGTTCACGGCGGCCGTCCCCCTTTCTCCGAGACCCCAGGGTAGCGGAACCGGGCTGTGACCCGGTCGTCCCGGGTAACAGCCCGATGGGCTGTAACCTGGTTCGATGAGAGGCCAACTCGTCGTCGTGCCGATCCTGGCGCTGCTCCTGCTGTTCACCGTTCCCTGGTGGACGCTCGTCCTCGCGCCGGACTGGGGCACGGCGGCCACGATCGCCGGCACCGCGGTGTTCGCGCTGGGCCTGGTGACCATGCCGGTCGCCATGGTCCGCGGCCACGGACGGCGCCAGCACGACGCCGGCGCCCGCCTCGGTGACTCGCTGCTGGCCGTGATCTGGGTGCTGTTCAGCTGGTCCGTGCTGAGCCTGGTGCTGCGCGCCGCGCTGCTCGGCGTCGACGACCCGGCGCGGTCGCGGATCGTGGCGGGCGTGACCTTCGTGGTGGCGGCCGGCCTGCTCGTGCACGGCAACCGCGTCGCCATGCGGGTGCCGCCGGTGAAGGCGACCGACGTCGTCATCCCGCGGCTCGGCCCGGGCCTCGACGGCCTGCGCGTCGCCGTCCTCACCGACACCCACTACGGCCCGATCGACCGGACGAAGTGGTCGGAGAAGGTCGTCGCGGCGGTCAACGCCCTCGAAGCGGACGTCGTCTGCCACGCCGGCGACCTCGCCGACGGCGCGGTGGCGAAGCGCCGCAAGCAGGTCGACCCGCTCGGCGGCGTCCAGGCCGCGCTCGGCCGGTTCTACATCACCGGCAACCACGAGTACTTCGGCGAAGCGCAGGCGTGGCTCGACCACATGGAGGGGCTCGGCTGGGACACCCTGCACAACCGCTCGACGCTCCTGGAACGCGACGGCGACCGCATCCTGTTCGCCGGCATCGACGACCCGACCGGAGCGGCCTCCGGCCTGCCCGGCCACGGCCCCGACCTGACCCTCGCGCTGGCCGACCGGCCGGCCGACGTCCCGGTCGTGTTGCTGGCACACCAGCCGAAGCAGGTCCGCCAGGCGCGGGAAGCCGACGTCGACCTGCAGATCTCCGGGCACACGCACGGCGGCCAGATCTGGCCGTTCCACCTCCTGGTGCGCCTCGACCAGCCGACGCTGTCGGGACTGACCCGGCACGGCCCGACCCAGCTGTACAACAGCCGGGGCACCGGGTTCTGGGGGCCGCCGTTCCGGATCTTCGCGCCCAGCGAGATCACGCTCCTCACCCTGCGCGCCGCCTGACCCAGCGCCCCAATGTGGCCTTCGGTGCGCTCAACGCACCGAAGGCCGCCTTCGGTGCGTTCAACGCAACCAAGGCCACCTTGGGGCGCTCGTCGCTTTCCGACAACTTTTCTTGTCTTGACAGCTCGAATCATCGGGTGCCACGCTGTCCGCCATGACCACCACCGCGATCCGCCCCCGCTCCCTCGCTCCTGCGACCACCCGTGGCCTGCTGACCTGCGGGATCCTCGCCGGGCCCGTCTTCGTCGGCACCGGTGTCGTCCAGGGCCTGACCCGCGCCGGCTTCGACTTCACGCGGCACCCCGCGAGCGTCCTGTCGAACGGCTCGCTCGGCTTCGTCCAGATCACGAACTTCCTGGTCACCGGCCTGTTGACGATCGCGGCCGCGGCCGGAATCCGGCGCGTCCTGCCCGGCCGGTGGGGGCCGAGACTGCTGACCGTCTACGGCGCCGGCCTGCTCTGCGCAGGCATCTTCCGCGCCGACCCGCAGGACGGCTTCCCGGCCGGCACGCCCGCCGGCCCGCCTGCGTCGATCAGCTGGCACGGGACGCTGCACTTCGCCGCCGGCGGCATCGGCTTCGCCGCCCTGGTCGCGGCCTGCTTCGCGATCGGCTCGCACCTCACGCCGGCCCGCGCGTGGTACTCGCGGCTCAGCGGGTTGCTGTTCCTCGCGGGCTTCGCGGGCGTAGCGTCCGGATCGACGAGCCCGGCCGTCACGCTCGGTTTCTGGGCTGCCGTGGTGATCGCCTTCGCCTGGCTCGCCACCACGTCCGCTCACCTGATGGCGCGAGGAGAGTCCCGATGAGCACGACGGTTTCCACCGACGGCACGAAGATCGCCTACACCCGCGCCGGGTCGGGTCCCGCGCTCGTCCTCGTCGACGGCGCGATGTGCTACCGCGGCTCGTCCCCGAACGACGCGCTCGCGAAGGAACTGGCCGCGCACTTCACCGTTCACACCTACGACCGCCGCGGTCGCGGTGAGAGCGCCGACACGGGGCCCTACGCGGTCGAGCGGGAGGTCGAGGACGTCGCCGCGCTGGTCAAGGAGGCGGGCGGGGAGGCGTTCCTGTTCGGCATCTCCTCCGGCGCCGCGCTGGCGCTCGAAGCGGCGCGCAGTCTGCCGGTGACCAAGCTGGCGGTGTACGAGCCGCCGTTCGTCGTCGACGGCACCCGCCCGCGCGTCCCGGCCGGCTACCCGGCCCGCCTCGACGCCGCTTTGGCCGCGGGGAAGCGCGGCCAGGCGGTGAAGATGTTCATGACCGAAGGCGTCGGCCTGGGCGGCGCGATGGTGGCGATGATGCGGATCATGCCGTTCTGGGCGAAGCTCAAGCGAGCGGCCCACACGCTCCCGTACGACACGGCCTTGGTCGTCGAGCACCAGGCCGGGACACCGCTGCCGGCGGCGTGGCCGGAGGTGAAGGTCCCGGCGCTGGCCGTGGACGGCGGCCGCAGCCCGGACTGGATGCGCAACGGCGTGGCATCGCTGGCGAAGGTGCTGCCGTCGGCGGAGTACAAGACGCTGCCGGGCCAGACGCACATCGTGAAGGCGGCGGCGCTGGCCCCGGTGCTGACGGACTTCTACCTGAGCTAGCGCCCTCGTCACACCCCCTTGCCCGGTCGATCACCGACCGGGCAGGGTGCAGGCGTGCCCACCCGCGCCCTGGTCTTCGACTTCGACGGCACCCTCGCCGACACCGAATCCGCCGTCCTGCAGTCGTGGCGGGAGGTGTTCCGCGACCACGGGGTCGAGCTGCCGATGGAAGCCTGGTACGCCGTCATCGGCACGCAGCACACCACGCCCGCGATGTTCGCCCTGCTCGCCGAGCACGTCCCCGGCATCGATCCCGAAGCGCTGCGGCCGGTCACCCGGGCCCGGGTGCTGAAACTCCTCGAAAAGCTCGGCACGCGCGATGGCGTCCGAAGCTACCTGGAGACCGCGAAGGACCACGGTCTCAAGCTGGCCGTCGCCTCCAGCTCGTCCGGCGCCTGGGTGAACCCGCACCTCGAACGGCTCGGCATCGCGAGCTACTTCGACGCCGTCCTCACCGGGGACCTCCACAAGGCCAAGCCCGACCCGGACCTCTACCTCGCCGCGCTCGACGCCCTCGACGTCCTTCCCGGGGAGTCCATCGCCTTCGAGGACACGCCCCACGGCGTCACCTCGGCCAAGGCCGCCGGGCTGACCTGCGTCGCCGTGCCGAACGCCATCACCGAGAGCCTCGACTTCGGCCAGGCGGACGTCGTGCTGCCGTCGTTCACCGCCAAGACCCTCGAGGCGCTGCTCAGCCGCTGACCAGCGCCAGCAGCCGGTCCAGGAACGGCAGCTGGCCCTTCACCAGCTTCTCCCGGGCGACGTCGAGGGAGAACCACGCCACCCGGTCGACCTCGGGGAACTCCTGCTGCTTTCCCGAGCGAGGCGGCCACTCCATGGTGAACGTCCCGGGCACGACCGCCGCCGGGTCGAGGTCGGCTTCGACCGCCCACGCCGTGACGACCTTGCCGCCCGACTGCTTCACCTCGCCCAGCGGGACGTACTCACCGTCCGGCGCGGGCAGGCCGAGCTCCTCCTCGAACTCGCGCCGCGCCGCGTGCTCCGGCGGCTCGTCCGGGTCCAGCTCGCCCTTCGGCAGCGACCACGCCGCCGCGTCCTTCTTCGCCCAGAACGGCCCGCCCATGTGCCCGAGCAGCACTTCGACGTCCTCGCCCCGCCCGCGGTGGAGCAGGAGCCCGGCACTGCGTTTGCCCGCCATCGACACAGTCTGCCGAAAGATTCCCAAGATTTTTCCGCGGGGTTGTCGATCCGGGGAGAACCCACTCGACGCGTAGGCAGAAGGCAAGGAACACCCCAGGGAAGGAACCTCCGATGACCACCACGATCACCACCGAGACCCAGACCGCCGCCACCCGCACCGAGACCAAGAGCCCGGCCACCGGCATCGTCGTCGGCGCCTCGCGGATCGTGATCTCGTTCCTGTTCGGCTTCCACGGCCTCCAGGGATTCGGCTTCTTCGGTGGCATCGACGGCCAGGGCGGCGGCGTCCCGTTCGGCTCGTTCCCCGGCTGGTGGGGCAGCGTCTTCGAGCTCGCGGGTGCGGTACTGCTCCTCGTCGGGCTCGCCAGCAGGCCGGCCGCGATCCTGCTGTCCGGCGTGATGGCCTACGCCTACTTCACCGTGCACGCCCCGATGGGCCTGCTGCCGCTGCAGAACATGGGCGAGCCTGCCGCCGTCTACTCGTGGATCTTCCTGCTGTTCGCCGCGATCGGCCCGGGCCGCTTCGCCCTCGACACCCTCATCAAGCGCCGTAGCCGCTGAAGGAAGACCGAGCGCGCGGTCCGATCAGTAGCCGCCCTGGGCGGCCGCGAGGTCGGACCGCGCCATCACGTGTTCCATCAGGCTGGTCAGCACCTGCTTCGTCGACTCCCGCTCGCGGGCGTCGCACAGCAGCAGCGGGACGTCCATGCCGACGTCGAGCGCCTGCCGGACCTCCTCGGTGCCGTAGCGGTACGCGCCGTCGAAGCAGTTCACGCCGACGACGAACGGCAGGTTGCGCCGCTCGAAGAAGTCGACCGCCGCGAAGCAGCTGTCCAGCCGGCGGGTGTCGGCCAGCACGACGGCGCCGAGCGCGCCCTCCGCCAGCTCGTCCCACATGAACCAGAACCGGTCCTGCCCCGGCGTGCCGAAGAGGTAGAGGATCAGGTCGGGGTTGATCGTGATGCGGCCGAAGTCGAGCGCGACCGTCGTGGTGGTCTTCTGCTCGATCCCCGAGAGGTCGTCGACCCCTTCGGACGCGGTCGTGATGACCTCTTCGGTCCGCAGCGGCGGCACTTCGCTCACCGAACCGACCATCGTGGTCTTGCCGACCCCGAACCCGCCGGCGATGAGTACCTTGACCGCGGTCGCGGTCAGGTTCCGCCGGGGGTCAGAGTTTCCGGATGCCATCAAGGACCGCCTGCAATACGTGTCGGTTGGGGGTTTCCTGCACCGGTGCCGCGGTACGGAACAGCACCAGGTTCTGCTCGATGAGGTCGCTGAGCATCACCTTGACCACGGGCAGCGGGAGATCGACCCGCGCGGCCACCTCGGCCACCGAGACCGGCCGCTGGCACAGGGCGATGATGCGCGCGTACTCCGGTTCGAGCATGCCCGCCTCGTGCGCGGTGCGCAGCGCGACGACGAGCGTGATGAGGTCGAGCCCGAGCGTGTCCGACCGGGTGCGGCCGCCCGTGACCGCGTAGGACCGGACCAGCGGGCCGGCCTCGTCGTCGAACCAGGCTTCGTGCCGTCCGGTCATGGCGACGTGGGCAGGACGCCGGCGCCGGTCCGCGGAGCCGAGGTGAGCACCTGCCCGACCCGCTTCACCATCAGGTTCATTTCGTACGCGACGAGGCCCATGTCCGCGTCTTCGCGGGCCAGCAGGGCGAGGCAGGCGCCCCGCCCGGCCGCCGTCACGAACAGGAACGCGTGGTCCATCTCGACCATCGTCTGGCGCACGTTGCCGCCGCCGAAGTGCCGTCCGGTGCCGCGCGCCAGGCTTTGGAACGCCGAGGCGACCGCCGAGAGGTGTTCGGCGTCCTCTTCGGAGAGGTTCCCCGACCGCCCGATGAGCAGGCCGTCCGAGGACAGGACCACCGCGCGGTCCGCCCCGGCGACCCGCTTGACGAGGTCGTCCAGCAGCCAGTCGAGCTCACTGACGCCTGAGTTGGCCATTACTCGCGCTCTCCGTACCTGTCGTCGTTCTCAGCCGGTTCTTCGTCACGGGCCCGGCGGGTGCCCTGCTGGAAGGCGGACAGCCGGCTGCGGGCGGCTTCCGGCGAGTCCAGCCTGACCTCTTCGCGCTCCTGTGCGGGCCTATCTTCCCGCAACTGGGGCACGAGGCTCTGCTGACGTCGCCGTTGCGGCAGCGGCGGGCGGCCGGGCGCCTCCGGGCGGCGCGGCTGCTGCGGCCGGCCTTCCGGGATCGCGGGCCGCGGCTCCGACGGCGGCCACACCGGCGGCTGCGCGGCGGGGCGGGCCGGGCGCGACGTCCGGGCGGGCGGGGCCGCGGGACGCACCGGGGCGATCGGCTGGGCCTGCGTCGGCTGGCTGACCGGCTCGGAGACGGACCCGACGGACACCGGCGTCGGCACGGACGGCGGCTGCGCCGGGGCCGGCGGCGGCACCGGCACCGGCGGGGCGGGCGGAACCGGGTCGGGCTGGGACACCGGCAGCGGCGGCTCGGTCCGGTGGCGGGCCGGGCGGCGAACCGGCCGCCGCAGCGGCGCGACCTCGTCGTTCACCGGCTCCGGCTCGACCGGGTTCGGCACGAGCTCCGGCTTCGGCGGGGTGATCGGCTGCTCCGGCTCGGACTCGGTGAGCGGGGCGAGCAGGTCGGTGCGCACCAGCACGATGGCCCGGGTGCCGCCGTAGGCCGACTCCCGCAGGTGGACCTGGATGCCGTGGCGGGCGGCCAGCCGCGCGACCACGAACAGGCCCAGGCGCGGTTCGTCGGACAGGGCCATGATCCCGAAGTCCGGCGGGGCGGCCAGCATCGCGTTGATCTCTTCGGTCTGGTCCGGCTCGAGCCCGAGGCCCTGGTCCTCGACCTCGATCACGACGCCCTTGCCGACCACGTTGCCGCGGACCTCGACCCGCGACTGCGGCGGCGAGAACGACGTCGCGTTGTCGATCAGCTCGGCGAGCAGGTGCACGAGGTCGCCGACGACCGGGCCGCGGATGGCGATCTGCGGCAGCGCCGCCGTCTTGACCCGGGCGAAGTCCTCGGTCTCGGCGGACGCGCCGCGGACCAGCTCGGCCAGCCCGACCGGGTTGCGCCACTGCCGGCCCGGCTGCCCGCCACCGAGGATGATCAGGTTCTCGGCGTTGCGGCGGGCGCGGGTGGAGAGGTGGTCGAGCTGGAACAGGGTGTCCAGCTGCTCCGGGTCCTCCTGCTTGCGCTCGGCCTGGTCGAGCACCTTGAGCTGGCGGTGCACGATGACCTGGCTGCGGTGGGCGATGTTGAGGAACACCGCCTTGGTGCCTTCCTTGGTCTTCGCCTCGTCGATGGCGGCCGCGATGGCGGTCTGCTGCGCCTTGTTGAACGCGTCGGCGACCTGGCCGATCTCGTCGGTGCCGTGGTCGAGGAAGTGCCCGCCCTCTTCGAGGTCGACGGGCTCGCCCGCCTGGACCCGGGCGACCAGCTCGGGCAGCCGGACCTCGGCGGCGTCGAGGGTGTCCTCGCGCAGCCGGTGCAGCCGGCCGATGAGCCGGTTCGACAGCCGGACGGCGACGAACACCACGAAGACCGCGAACAGGACGGCGATCACACCGGCGATCAGCGACTCGGTGAACGTCGAGTCGGCGTCGTCGATCGCCGCCTGGCTCGCGTTGGAGCTCTGCGCCACGAAGATGCCCATCAGGGCGTCGCCGACCTGGCGGGCGGCCGTGCGCCACTGGTCCTGCGCCACCGGCAGCTTCGACAGGTCGCCGCGCAGGAACGCGGTCTCGACCTGGGTCACCGTCTGCCACGGCTGGCTGGCCAGCAACTGGTCGTACTTCGCCTTGACCTCGGGGATCATCTTCGGCGCCGACGCGTCGAGCTGGGCGTGGTAGGCACCGACCTGGCCGACGTAGGTGCGGAACTCGTCGTTGCCGAGCCCGCCCGCGGCCAGCCCGGCCGCGGCGAGCGCGTCACTGCGCTGCATCGCGTCCGCCGCGGTGAACAGCGGGATGGCCGTCAGCCGGTCGAACGCGTTCTGCGCGCCACGGGCGTTCTGCGCCAGCCCGGCGACGCCGTCGGTGAACTGGTCGATCATCTTGTTGTAGAAGGTGAAGGCCTGGAGCATCTGCACCTGGCCGCCGTCGACCGCCTGGCGGGTCTGCGGCAGCTGCTGGAAGAGCCCGAAGAACGTGGCGATGTTCTTCTGGACGCTCGGCGGCGTCCCGGCGTAGTCGGCGAAGTTGTCCTTGAGGTTCTCGATCTCCTTCGCGGCGGTCGCGTCCACCTTCGGGCGGACGGCCGCGAGCACGGCGCGCTGGTTGCCCTGGCCGGCGAGCAGGCTCAGCGTCGCCTGGCGCTCCTGCTGCAGCGCGGCGAAGAACGGGATCGCCGGAGCTTCCGAGTTCCGGATCTTGGTCGTGTAGTCGCGAGCCGTGACCGCGTCGTAGATGAGGTACCCCGCGAGCGCCACACCGACGAGCAGCAGGGCCACACTGGGGATCAGCGCGATCGTGAGCACGCGCTTCCGAATCGAGGATCCCCGGTTGCGTCGAAGAGAAATCTGCTTCACCTGGGTCCGTTTTCCTTCCGGCAGTACATGGTTTCGGGTCGCCCGAGGCGGTCAACACCCGGATTCCGACCAGCCGGATCAACATCACCGTGGTCTGCTTCGCCCGCGACGACGTTATGCAGCCCTCCAGGGCGCGTCAAGTCCGTGGCGATAACGTGATCTTGGAACGGTGACCCCTCCACACTTGCTGCCTGCGCTTGGAAAGTCCACCACCGAAAGTCGTGACGTTCGTCCCAGCGCTACTTCCGTTCCGTACCTTGGGTGCAGGCTCTCCGGTGGTGCGATCGACCCAAGCGCCGGGGCCGCGGCCGCTACGTACGAACGCGGCGAATCGTTCGGTGAGAAAGGTCACGACCTCGTCCTCGCCTCACCTTCCGGCCCCTTCGTTCGGCATGGCGACCCTCCGCAAAGCGGAAATGCACGGCATTCGACGCCATCGCCTCGGATTCCTCGGGGAGCGAGCCGGAATTCCCACCATTCCGCATGTGCGATGGTTCGGCCACACCGCGTGGCAGCCCCGAAAGACCCGGAACCGGTTCCGCCACCGTCACCCCCGGAACTCGGCGGCGAGGGTGTTCCAGAACTGCAGCTCGTAGCTCTGGAAGAGCCGCGCGCAGAGGTGGGCTTCGCGTTCGTCGAGCCGGCGCGCGTCGAGCCCGGCCTGGATGGCGGCGAGTGCTTGTTCCTCAATTTCCGGAACGTCCGCAGCGAAGAAGTCGAAGAACGCGCAGGCGTCGTCGGCGAAGCCGTAGTGCTCGCGCATGCCGGCGGCGACGTCCTTGCAGTACCGGCCGAAGGCGGCGAAGTTCGCGTAGATCCCGGCCGCGGTCGCCGACGATTCGCCGTTCAGCGCGAGCCACGCGACGTACGCCGGGTAGGCCTGGCAGCCCGCGCGCGGGCGTTCCTCGCCGTGGTCCGGACCAGCGGCCGCGATCAACGCGTCGAGCATCCCGTTCGCCTGTTGCTCCCCCGGCGCGAGACCGCCGAAGAAAGTGCGTGCGTGCGGTTCGTCGGCGCGAGCGGCGAGCGCGTGGAAGCTCCGCCAGTCGCTGAGCGTGATCCGCTTCTCCTCCGCGGCGAGCGCCGCGAACACCGCGCGCGGCGCCCGGCCCGCGGTGATCGACGGGACGAGCAGGTTGTCGTCGTCGCGGGGCGCGAGCTCCCGCTGGATCTCGTCGAGCAGTGCGCGAGCCGAGCGCGTCATCGGTTCCCCCCGGAGTCGGTCGTCCCCTCCATTGAAGCGCGGTTCGCGCGCGGCCGCCCGTGTGCACTGTGGACGGTCGTGAGGAGCTGACCGTGCGAGTGCGCGTAAAGGGGGCGTTTGACGTGGCCGCGATTCTCTATCCACCCGGCGCGAGAGCCAATACAGTGTGGCTTTCCGCCGCTTTCGAGGAGGCCAGCGTTGACCACCCCGTCCGTCGCCGAGCAGACCGAAGGCCTGACGATCCCGCGGCTGCTGCACCGCAATGCGGTCGAGTACCCGGACCTGCCGGCGATCACCTCGCTCGACCTCGAAGGCAAGCCGACACTCAGCTGGCTGGAGTTCCGCACCGCGATCGCGGAGGTGTCCCGCGGCCTCGCCGGGCTCGGGCTCACCAAGGGTGACCGCATGCTGATCATGGCGCCCGGCTGCCCGGACCACATCATCGCCGACCTCGCCGCGACGCACCTGTCCGCGATCCCGTGCACCGCCTACGCAACGCTCAGCCCGGACCAGATCCGGTTCGTCGCCCGGCACAGTGCGGCGCCGGTCGTGGTGCTCGGCGGGGAGAGCGAACTGACGCGCTGGCAGCCGGTGCTCGAAGACCTCCCGGCCCTGCGCCACATCGTCGTGATGGACGCGGCCGCGATCCCCGGCGGGGACGACCGGTTCCTCTCCTTCGCCGACCTCCGCGCCCGGGGCCGGGAAGCGCTTGCCGCCGACCCCGGCGTCTTCGAGCGGTCCTGGCAGGAGATCAAGCCGGACGACCCGCTGTCCATGATCTACACCTCCGGCACGACCGGCGACCCCAAGGGCGTCGTGCTGTCGCACCGCAACGCGATCCACCAGGCGTACGCGGTGACGGAGCTGCACCACCCGCCGATGCACGCGACGAACATCGCGTACCTGCCGCTCGCGCACATCGCCGAGCGGGAGCTGTCGATCTACCTGCCGATCGTGTGGGCCGGCCACGTGCACACGCTCGCCGATCCGTCCGGCGTCGTCGGCGCGCTCGGCCAGGTGCACCCGGAGAGCTTCTTCGGCGTCCCGCGCGTGTGGGAGAAAATGGTCGCGGGGCTGAAGAACATGCTCGGCGGCGTGCCCGAGGACAAGCGCACCGCGTTGCTGCAGGCGAACGAGCTGCTGCAGCAGGGCTACAAGCTGCGCAGCGCCGGGCAGCCGGTGCCCGAGGAGCTGGCCGAGAAGATCAAGCAGACCGACGAGACCGCGCTCGCCCCGATCCGCGCGCTGCTCGGGCTCGACAAGGTGCTGGTCGCGTCCAGCGGCGCGGCCGCCCTGCCGGTGGAGATCATCTACTTCCTGGCCGGCCTCGGCGTCGAGATCTGCGAGGTCTGGGGTCTGTCGGAGACGACCGGGGCGGCGACGTCGAACTCCGGTGAGCACTTCCGCGCGGGCACGGTCGGCAAACCCCTCGCCGACGTCGAGGTGAAGGTCGCCGAAGACGGCGAGCTGCTGGTGCGCGGGCCGATCGTCTTCCTCGGCTACCTGCAGGAGGACGGGACGATCAAGGACGCCACCGACGCCGACGGCTGGTACGCCACCGGCGACATCGGCACGATCGACGAAGACGGCTTCGTGACGATCACCGACCGCAAGAAGGAACTGATCATCACCTCGAGCGGCAAGAACATCGCGCCGACCCGCGTCGAGGGCCTGCTCAAGGAGCACCCGCTGATCGGCCAGGCGGTCGCGATCGGCGACGACCGGCCGTACGTGACGGCACTGATCGTGCTCGACGACGAGATCGCGCCCGGCTGGGCCGCGGCGAACGGCGTCGAAGCGGCGCCCGAGGAGCTCGCCGACCACCCGGCCGTGCGGGCCGAGCTGGAACGCGCGGTCGAATCGGCGAACAGCAGGCTGGCCCGGATCGAGCAGATCAAGCGCTACCACGTGCTGCCGAAGGCGTGGACGCCCGAGTCCGGCGAGCTGACCCCGACGCTCAAGCTCAAGCGCCGGGTCATCAACGACCGCTACTCGGCCGACATCGAGGCCCTCTACGCGGCGGCCCGCGCCCCCGAACCCGCCGCCGGCGCGTAGCCCACTCGCCACTTTCTCCAGGAAAGATGCGTCCGAAGGCCCCCCGGACGCATCTTTCCTAGGGAAAGCTCGGCTTTGAAGAGCAAAGTGGTCAGGCGGTACGGGGCGAAGTGTCGGTCCACTTGCGCAGCCGCGGCGGGACGCGCTTTTCCAGGCCGTAGTTCTCCAGGTGGGCGGAGAAGACCTCGTCGAACGCCTTCTGCACGGTCTCGGTGTCCCACACCGGGCGCTCGAGGATCGGCTGCTTGAGGAACGGCTGGCCCATGACGTGCAGCTGCGGGCCGTTGCACCGGATCATCTGGCCGGTGATGCCGTGCGAGCCGTCGCCGAGCAGGAACAGCACCACCGGCGCGATCCGCGACGGCGTGCGGTCCGGCGGGCAGGCGCGCAGCGAGCGCTCGGACTTCCACACCATCCGCGTGTGCGCAAGTGGGCAGACGGCGTTGACGCGGATCCCGGCCTCCTCGAGGTCGAGCGCCCAGGAGTAGGTCAGCGAGGCGACCGCGCCCTTGCTCGCCGCGTACACGCCGAGCTTGCGCTGCCCGAGCGACGCACCCGAAGAGATGTTGACGATCGAACCGCCGGTACCGGCGTCGACCATCGCCTTGATCGCGGCCAGCCCGGTGTTCACCACGCCCATGACGTTGACCCCGACGAGCTCGCGCGCCTGCTCGGCGTCGTCTTCCCAGGGCAGTGCCTCGTAGTTCAGGCCGGCGTTGTTGACCAGCCCGTCGATCCCGCCGAACTCCTTGACGCACAGGTCGACGATCTCCTGCGCCTCCCCGGCCTCGGCCACGCTGTGCCCGCTGGCCACGGCGCGGCCACCGTGCGCGCGGATGTTCTCCGCCGTCCGCTCGGCGAGCTCGACGTCGATGTCGTTGACGACCACCGACCCGCCCGCGCGCGCGACGTGCACCGCGAACGCCTCGCCCAGGCCACGGCCGGCGCCGGTCACCACGACCGCCCTGCCCTGCATCAACCCGTCCATCGTCATCTCCCCGCTCTGCGCGCGCCGGCGGCGGCGCGGTCCGTCCACCCCGGCCGGCTCTGGGTCCAGTCTTGGCCCATTCGGTCCAGTGGGGCATGGTCGCGACGACGAGCGGCTGCCGCTCTGCGCCGAGCGAATCCGGTTCGATCAGTCCGGAGGTACCCACGCGCCGGTCACGGCCAATCACGGCCCCTCGTCGGCGGCGTAACCCGATCGGCTCCGAAGGGAGCAGTGACGCGCGTTCCGGGAACGTCGGCGCGTAGTCGGCGGCATACTGTCAGTGCTTGCAGCCGGTCGACCGTGACTCCCCCGGATGGGGCCGTCACTGGCGAGGCACAATGCGGACGGTCCATGTTCACTCGATCGGGGGACGGTGGTTACGAGGTGACGACGCGCGCTACCCCCCGGCTCCGGGCCGTCCTGGCCAACCGGGAGTTCCGCGCGCTGTGGTTCGCCGAAACGCAGTCGATGCTCGGCGACCAGCTGACCATCGTCGCGCTGGCCATCCTGATCTTCGACCGGACCGGGTCGCCGCTGCTCTCGGCCGTCGTCTACTCGCTGACGTTCCTGCCCGCGCTCGCCGGCGGGCTCGGGTTGTCCCAGCTCGCGGACCGGTTCCCGCGGCGCGCGGTGCTGACGGCCGGCTCGCTCGCGCAGGCCGCGCTGATCGGGCTGATGGCCGTGCCCGGGATGCCGATGGGCTGGCTGTTCGTCCTCTTCGTCTTCGCCCGGCTGGCGAACGCGCCGTGCAACGCGGCGCAGAACGCGCTCGGCCGGGAGATCTTCGCCGACGACGACGTCTACCTGCAGAGCCAGGACCTGCGCGGGATCACGAACAACACGGCGATGCTGGCCGGACTCGCCGCCGGCGGTCTGCTGGTGACCGGCGTCGGCACGTCGTGGGCCCTGGCGATCGACGCGGTGACGTTCCTGGTCGCCGCCGTCGCCGTGCGGCTGGCGATCCTGCGGCGACCGGCCGCGGGGGACGGCGGCGCCCCCTGGTTCGGCGCCGTCCGGCAGGTTTTCGGCGACGAACGGCTGCGCGTGCTGCTCTACCTGTCGTGGCTCGTCGGCCTCGCGGTGATCCCGGAGGGCCTCGCCGCGCCGCTCGCCGCACAACTGGGCGCGGGCGACCAAGCGGTGGGCTGGCTGCTGGCGGCCGATCCGCTGGGCTTCGTCGTCGGGACGTTCCTGCTTTCGCGGTTCGTCTCGACGGAGCACCGCCGCCGGCTGCTGGGAGTGCTGGCCGCGCTGCCGCTGGCCGCGCTCGCGGCGTTCGCGCTGCGCCCGGGCCTGGCGCTCGCACTGGTCCTGCTTGCGCTGGCCGGTGCGACGGGCGCATATGTCATCACGGTGTCGGCCACGTTCATCACGTGGGTGCCCAACGACATCCGGGGCAGCGCCGGCGGGCTCTACCGGACGGGGCTGCGGGTGGCCCAGGGCGTGGGCGTGGGCATCGGCGGGCTGGTGGCCCAATGGGTCGGCTCCGCGAACGCGACGATCGCGCTCGCGGGGGCGCTGGGACTGCTGCTGGCGGTGCCGGTCGCGGTGTCGTGGCGCCGGGTCGGCGGTGCGGAACCGGAATCGCGGCTGTCATGAGCGGGTGCGGGGATCAGAAGTCACGGTTGGCCATCGGGTGCCACCTCTCCGTGCGAGCAAGATCATGAATGGCATTCGCGGGCGTCGCGGGCGACAATTCGCGGGTGGTTCAGAAGTCGCGGTTGCTCATGGGGGCCACCTCCGTGCGGGGAGAGTCTCGCGGAACCTTTTGCGCCGCGTTCCCGGCAGTTCCTCCGAGTCCGCGGCAAGTCCGTTGCTGTGGGATGGTACCCGGCCACGGAATGCGTGAACACTCTGCCAGGTACCGATGAGATTACTCAAGGCGGCGACTAGGCTGGAAAGGAGGTGACCAATTGCATCCAGGACCGGACGGCGTGCCGGGCGCGCCGGGCGAGCCGGCCCCGACGCAGCGGGAAACCGCAAGGGAACAGGGCGTGACCACGGACGGGTCAGCAGCCACGACCGGTGGTCCACTCGTGCCTGCCCGGAGCGGGCACCCCTACCGGCCGCGCAACTGGGCGCTGTGGCGCCGCCGGCCGGCACAGGTCGCGTTCATGCTCGCGGCCGAAGCCGTCGCGGTCGCCATTCTCGCCGTCGCGTTCGCGCGTTCGCCGATTCCGTCCGGAAACGACTGGATCAATTTCGCCATTCTGGCGGCCGGTGCCACCGTGCACATTCAGCTGACCCAACGCCAGGAAGAACGGCGGCGGGACCGGACAAAAACGGTGCTGATCGACCTCACCGCCGTCTGGACGTTTTCCGCGGCAATGGTCCTGCCGATTCCGCTCATTCTGTTCGTCATCGCGGTCGTCCGGGCGCAGCACTGGTTCATCGCGCGCCGACCGGCCAACAACTTCGTGTTTTCGTCGATCACGCACGGCCTCGCCGGCACGCTCGCGCACGTCACCTACACGGCACTGGGACCGCACCTGCTCGGGCCGCCGGACTGGGGCGGCTTCCTCCGCGAGTTCGGCACGATCGTCCTCACCGGCGCCATCTACGAGGCCATCCAGATCGCGTACGTGGGCGGGGTCCTGCTGCTCGGATCCCCCGCCGGGCGCACGGTTCGTAACGTCCTCGGCAGCCCCGCCGACAACACCCTCGAAGCCATCACCATCGGCCTGGGCGCGGTGACCGCGATCCTGCTCGCCGCCGTGCCGCCGATGGTCGCGGTGATGGCCGTGGTCACCGTCGTCTTCAATCGCCTCGCGGAACTCGATCAGCTCCAGAACGACGTCCGGACGGACCCGAAAACCGGGATTCTCAACATGCGCGGCTGGTCGGAGTCGGCCGAGCGGGCACTGGAACGGACCGCTCGATCGGGTGATCAACTGGCGCTGCTGATGGTCGATCTCGATCACTTCAAGTGGATTAACGACACCTATGGACATCCGGCGGGCGACGACGTGCTCCGGACGGTTGCGCAAACCCTCGACGAAGTGACTCGGCCGAGCGACTTGGTCGGCCGTTTCGGGGGTGAGGAATTCCTCATTCTGCTCCCGGACATCGACGAAGAGTCGACCTGGGACGCGGCCGAACGGATACGTGTTGCGATTGCCAAGTTGCATATCGTGACCACGGACAAACGCGGCGATCCGGCGACGATCGCCGGCCGGACCACCTCGATCGGGGTGGCCCGCCACCCGCGGCACGGCGACACGCTGGAGCGGTTGCTGCAGTCGGCGGACGCGGCGGTGTACCTGGCCAAGGAGAACGGGCGGGACCAGGTCTGTTTCGCGCCGGACACGCCGGGAGGCGGGCTCCCGGCTCCCGGGGATTCGTGACCGGTCACGCCGCCAGCCGGACCGTGAGTTCCCGTTTCACCAGCACCTCGGCGGACGTCCCGCACGCCGCCGGGTCGAGCCGCAGGTGCTCGCCGCGGTAACCCGCCGATTCCAGGCGCAGCACCCGGGCCCCCGGCGCGGGGCGGGGGTGGCACCAGTGGCGGACGACTCCGGTGCCGTCCGGGTCCTTCGCGAGGACGAGGTACTCGTGCCCCAGATCGTCGCTCACCCGGCCGAGACCGTTCCACCACAGCGCGCGCAGGGCGAGGCTCCTGCCACCGCACGCCAGCTCGACCGGGGGATCGGCGAAGACGTCGACCCGGAACCCGCGCTCGCCGACGCGCACCGAGCGGACATCGAGGAGCCCGCGGCCCCCCGCGCCCGCCCCGGAACCGGACGGTCCGGTCCGCGGCACCAGGATCTCCCGCCCGTCGCCGGCGTCCGCCCGCGGCAGCAGCGCGGCCACCACCAGCTCCGCCGCCCGCCGCCCGTCCTCCGCGTCCGGGACCAGCGGCACCCCGCGCAACTCGTCCACCAGCAGCCGCCCGCCGGTCACCCCGGCCCAGCCCAGCGCCGCCGCGCGCAGGCCCGGTTCCGCCTTCACCCGCGCGAGCGGCTCGCCGCACCTGCGCCCGCTGAACCGCGCCGCGCGAACCAGCCGGGCCGCCTCCGGGAACCCCGCACCGAACAACCCGGTCATCGCGCGGTCGAGCGCGCGCACCTGCGACGCCAGCACCGCCGCGACGACCGGCGCGGGACGGGCCCGGGCCAGCTCCGCCGGCGGACAGGACCGCAACGCCCGGGCGAGCACCCGCAGCTCCGGGGAAACCGGCCGGCGCAACGCCGCCCCGGGAGCGAGCCTGCGCAACGCGCACACCGTGTTCTCCACCGGCACCCCACGCGAGCCCACCGCACGCCTCCTGGTCGCCGCACCCCCGAGACCATTCTCGCGGCCGCGGGCCCGCCGCGGAACGGAAGAAGGGGCAGTCCCCCGCGCCACCCGATCGGGCAGAACCGCCTCGGGGGTTATCCCCGTGTCGCCGCCGTGGCGGGGCTGGCACCCTTGAGTCCATGCCAGTCCCGACCGAGCCGTCTCGTGTCCGCCGACCCTGGTCGACGTCCGGCTGGCTGCTGCTGGTCCTCCTGGTCGTGTTCGCCTTCGGCCTGATCGCCTCGCGCCCGCCGGCCCCGCCGGACCAGGGCCCGCCCACCGGTGACGTGCTCGCCGCGCAGAACGCCATCGAGGCGCTGGTCCACCCCGGCCCGCACCCCGACGCCCTCGCGCGGCTGCCGAAGGACTTCACCGCGCTCAGCGGCGTCACCCCCGGTGCGATGCCGGCCCGCGACGGCACGGTCCGCGCCGTCCACGTCGACGGCGGCTGCTCGACGCCGTGGGGCGACGACAACACGAAGTGGGACTACGCCGTGCCGTGCAAGGCCCACGACCTCGGCTACGACCTGCTGCGCTACGCCGACCGCAAGGGTCACCCGCTCGGCCCGGAGGTCCGCGAGGCGCTGGACGACCGGCTCTCGTACGACATGCACCACGCCTGCGACCTCAACCCGATGGACTCCGCGGGCACCTGCCGGGTCGTCGCGTCCCTCTACTCGGCCGGCCTGGTCGTCAACTCGTGGCACCAGCGCTGGGGCCCGCCGGTCGGCGACCCGATCGGCCCCATGGTCGCCGGCGTGCTCGTCATCGCCTGCCTGCTGGTGGTCCGGCTGCGCGGCTGGCTGCGCGCCCGCCGCGAGCCGCGGGCGCTGGTGCCCGCCGCCGTCCCGGCGTCGGTCAGCCGGTGGGCGCTGCTCGGCGCGGGCGGGGTCGTCCTCCTGCTCGTCGGCGAGTCGGTGACGGCGCTCGCCCACTGGGCCGGCGCGCCCGAGACGTCGCTCTGGCCGCTGACCTGGCTCGCCCAGCTCGTCCCGCTGATCTTCTTCGCCGGCGGCCACGCCAACGCGGCCGGCTGGCGCACCGAACAGGCCGACGGCGGCGGCTACCGCCACTACCTGGCCGAACGCGCCAGCCCGCTGCTGCGCCCGGCGCTGATCTTCGCGGTCGTCGCCCTCCTCACGCCGCTCGCGCTCGAGCTCCTCGGCATCCCGGCCGGGACGACCGCGACGGTCATGCGGATCGCGCTGCACCCGTTGTGGCTGCTGGGGGTCTACCTGTTGACCATCGTCTGCGCACCGCCGCTGCTGGCCCTGCACCGCCGCGCCCCGGTGACCGCGGCGGCCGGCCTGCTGGCGCTGGTCGTCGCCGGCGAAGCCGCAGCGGACGGGACGGGTTCGCCGTTGCCCCGGTTCGCGGCGACGTTCGCCCTCGCGCTGCTCGCCCAGCAACTCGCCTTCGCGCACGCCGACGGCGTACGCCCGGCACGACGTCTGCTCGCCGCGGCCGCCGCGGCCGGGGTCGCGGGCCTCGCCGTGGCGAGCGTCCTGCGGAACGGGCCACCCGTCCTGCTCGGCAGCCCGGGCGCCCCGGCGGCGTTCTCGGCCCCGCCGTGGGGCGTGCTGCTGCTCGGCCTCGTCCAGCTCGGCGTGCTCGGGCTGCTGGCCGGCCCGCTGACCCGGCTGGGCGACCGGCCCCGCGTCGCCGCCGCGTGCCGGTTCGTCCTGCGCGCGCCGATGAGCCTCTACCTGGCGTTCCTCGCCGGGATGCTGCTGCTCGTGTCGACCGTGTACCTGCCCGGCCGGATCGCCGACGGGCTGAGCTGGCTGGTCCGGCCGCGCACCCTGGTCGCGGTCGGGCTGCTCGCGGTGCCCGCGACCCTGGTGTTCTGGTGGTTCGAACGGCACGCCCACGGCGTCCGGCGGCCCCGCGCGGCCGAGCTCCCCGGCCGCCGCGCGGTGGTGCTGACCAGGGCCGCGGCCGGGTTCGGCATCGGCTACGCGACGCTCGGCGTGTTCGGCTTCGCGCTGACCCGCTTCGGCGGGGTGGCCGCCGACGCCGACCTGCTGGGCCTGCGGCTCGACCCGATCCAGAGCCTGGTGCACCTGCTGCTCGGGGTGTTCCTGCTGCACACGATCCGGCTCGGTGCCGGCGCGGCGACCGGCACCTGGCTCACCACCGCGCTCGCCTGCGCGCCCTCGCTCCTGTTCGCCGACGGCGGCGGCACGTCCGAGCTCCTGGGCGTCACCCTGCACTCGGCGACGGCCGGGTTCGCCCTGCTCGCGACGGCCGGCTCCCTGTTGCCGGTCCGCAGACCGGCGAATGCGACGTCCTGACCAGGCGAAACCGGCGGGCGTGCGGGAAACTGGGTGGTGCGTGACACATTCGTGGGGGGATGTGTAACGCTACGGCAACCAGGGGAAGGCACCATGCGTCCCAACCTCTAGCACGACCGATCGAAGCAGTGAGGAGTCGCCCGCGTGGATCACCCGCCTCGGAACGGGCAAGGCGACCGCCGCCCCGCCCGGCCCTGGCAGGACGAGCCAGGCCGGCGCACCCCGCCACCGCGCCGCCCGGCGCCCCGCCGCGAGCCGGTGGACGCGCGCCGTGACGTGCCGCCCCGCCGCCCCCAGCCGCGGCCCGCCCCGCGGGCCCGCCGCAACTCCTTCCGCGGCGCGAAGATCGCGCTGGCCGTCGTGTCGCTGCTGGTGATGGGCCTGACCGGGTACGCGTGGGCCGCGATGCAGGGCCTGGTCAACGGGCTGAACTACGCGAACGTGATCAGCGACGGCGGCGGTGGCGACAAGCCCGCCGACGGCGCCCGCGACATCCTGCTCGTCGGCCTCGACAGCCGGACCGACGCCCAGGGCAACCCGCTCTCGCGCGAGGTGCTCGACGAGCTGCGCGCCGGCGACTCCGACGGCGAGCTCAACACCGACTCGCTGATCTTCGTGCACATCCCGAACGACGGCAGCAAGGCCGTCGCGATGTCGCTGCCGCGTGACTCCTACGTCGATATCCCCGGCTACGGCAAGCACAAGATCAACTCGGCGTACGCGCGCGCGATGCTGCAGGCCCGCAAGGACCTGCAGAAGCAGGGCGTCACCGACCCGAAGGAGCTCGACGTCAAGGCCAACCAGGCCGGGGCGAAGGAGCTGATCGAGACCGTCGAGAAGCTCACCGGGTCCACCATCGACAACTACGCCGCGGTCAACCTGCTCGGCTTCAGCGACATCACGAAGGCCATCGGCGGCGTCGACGTCTGCCTCAACAACAACGTCAAGGACCAGTACTCCGGCGCGAACTTCACCAAGGGCCAGCACACGATCTCCGGCGTCGAGGCGCTCGAGTTCGTCCGGCAGCGCCACGGCCTGCCGAACGGCGACCTCGACCGGGTGGTCCGCCAGCAGGTGTTCATGGCCGGCATGGCCCGCAAGGTGCTCTCGGCGGGCACGCTGACCAACCCGGGCAAGCTCAACGACCTGATCGAGGCCATCAAGAAGTCGGTCGTGCTCAACCAGAACTGGGACATCTTCGGGTTCGCCCAGCAGATGAAGGGCCTGACCGGCGGCCAGCTCGAGTTCCGCACCATCCCGGTGAAGAACGTCGAGTACAAGACCCCCGAAGACGGCGTCGCCATCCAGGTCGACCCGACCGAGGTGAAGCAGTTCGTGCAGAGCCTCGCCGGGCCGCAGCCGGGCCAGACGGCGCCGCCGGCGCAGCAGGCCGACCCCGCGAACAAGGCGACGACGGTCGACGTCCGCAACGCCTCCGGCAAGACCGGCCTGGCCGCGAGCGTCGCCAAGACCCTCGAGGGCAAGGGCTTCACCTCCGGCGACACGGCGAACGCGACCGCGCGCAAGACCACGGTGATCTGGGTGCCGAAGGGCGGCAAGGACCAGGGCCAGGCGGTCGCGGACGCGCTCGGCGGCTCGCCGACGATCCAGGAGGACAAGAGCGTCCAGTCGGGACACGTGATGGTGTTCCTCGGCTCGGACTACGAGGGCACGAGCGCGGGCGCGAGCGCCGGTTCCGGCGCGGCCGCGAGCCCGACGTCGCAGGCTGCCGCCCCGCCGCCGGCCGCCGACGAGGACAAGCCGATCACCGCCCAAGGCGTCCCCTGCGTCAACTGAGGACGGTCCGCCACCGACCGTCCATCAGGGACTCCATCAGGGGCTCCATCAGGAACACTGTCATTGTTTGCGCGGCCTGCAAACTGCAATTTGCATGACCGGCCAACTGCTGTTAACCCGTTCGGCCTAACTCGCGCAATCGGTATCAAAGACATGCCCGGAATCGCGTAAGGGCCGGGCTCCTGCGCACTTACATACACGTGAGGGTGCACCTGCACGCGAATGTTGTCACCGTCGTGAGGGTGCCGCGGGAGAGCACGGCAGGGGACATTGATGTGCTGATCGACGCTGAGGACTATCAGCGGATTCTCGGAGACGAGCTCCGCAAGCTCAGGCGCAGCCGAGGATGGACGCGCAAGGAGCTGAACCAGCACCTGCAGAGCGAGATTTCGCTGCAGACGCTGGCCACCTACGAACTGGGCACCAGACAGTGTTCCGTCGTGCGCCTGGTCGAGCTGTGCGTCGCGATGGACGAGCTGCCCCAGGACCTGCTGGCCAAGGTGCACCGCCGGGTGTTCGTCGACGAGCCCGGCCGGGTCCGCGTCGACCTGCGCAAGGTCGTCGCCGACGCCTCGGCCGAACTGCTGCCGCTGCGCCGCTGGGCCGAGGACCGGCTGCGCCAGGCCGGCGAGCACGGCGCCGCCGAGGTCGCACTCGACCTGCCGGCGCTGGAGCGCATGGCCGAGCTGTGCGGGCTGCCGACCGTGGACCTGATCGGCCGCCTCCGCCGCTACGTCTCCCGCTGATCCCCCGCGGTCCCCACCGGCCTCCTCCGCCGGTGGGGACCGCCCGGTCAGCCGACCAGGAAGTCCTCGCGCCGCACCTTCCGAGTGTCCAGCCAGTAGCGCCAGGTGAAGCCGGGCCAGATCGTCCGGTTGACGCCCTTCGCGTCCAGGTACCAGCTCTTGCAGCCCCCGCGCGTCCAGATGCCCTTCGCCAGCTTGCGCTGGATGTCGCCGTTGAAGCGCTCCTGCACCTCGGGCTTCGGCTCGATGGCCTTCCCGCGGGCCAGCCGCAGCGCCTCGGCGACGTAGGAGATCTGGGCCTCGATCATGAACACGACCGAGTTGTGGCCCAGCCCGGTGTTCGGGCCGAGCAGGAAGAACAGGTTCGGGAAGCCGGCGACGGTGATCCCGAGGTGCGTCCGCATCCCCTCGGTCGCCCACTCCTTGCCCAGGTTGCGCCCGTCGCGGCCGACGATCTCCAGGTCGTCGAAGGCGTCGGTGACGTGGAAGCCGGTGCCGTAGACGATGACGTCGGCCTCGTGCTCGACCCCCGCGGCGTCGACGACGCTGTGCTCCCGGACCTCCTTGACGCCGTCGGTGACGACGTCGACGTTGTCCCGGGCCAGCGCCGGGTAGTAGTCGTTGGAGATGAGCACGCGCTTGCAGCCCATGGTGTAGTCCGGGGTGACCTTGCGCCGCAACGCCGGGTCGGTGATCGCTCGGTCGATGTTGCGCTTGGCCAGGCGCTGCCCGAGCTTCATCACCCACGACTGGCCGTTGAAGCCGATCGCCCGCGCTTCGAGCATCCAGTAGAGCAGGGCGCGGTAGGCGCGCTGGGCCGGCGGGAACGCCCTGAACAGCGCGCGGATGCGCCCGGACATCTCGTGGTCGGCCTTCGGCATGATCCACGGCGGCGTGCGCTGGAACAGCGTCAGCTCCCCCACCTCGGGCGCGATCTTCGGCACGAACTGGACCGCGCTCGCGCCGGTGCCGATGACGGCGACCTTCTTGCCCTTCAGGTCGACGTCGTGGCGCCACCGCGCGGAGTGGAACGCCGGGCCGGCGAAGTTCTCGATCCCGGACAGCTCCGGGACCATCGGCAGGTGCAGCGCGCCGACCCCGGCGACCAGCGCGCCCGCCACGAACTCGTCGCCGCCCCTCGTGGCGACGTGCCAGCGGTTCTCGTCGCCGTCCCAGCGGGCGCCGGTCATCTCCTGGCCGAAGCGGACGAAGCGGCGCACGTCGTACTTGTCGGCGACCTCGCGCATGTACCGCCAGATCTCCGGCTGCGGCGAGTACGCCCGCGACCAGCCCGGGTTCTGCTCGAAGGAGAACGAGTACATGTGCGACGGGATGTCGCAGGCACACCCGGGGTAGCTGTTGTCCCGCCACGTGCCGCCGACGTCGTGCGCCTTTTCGAGGATGACGAAGTCGTCGCGCCCCTCCTTGCGCAGCTGGATCGCCATGCCGAGACCGGAGAACCCGGTCCCGACGATGACGACCCCGGTCTCCGTGCGGTTGCCCATCGCGCCTCCCGGTTGCCTGTTACTCGTCGTCCAACTTACTCAGAGTAGGTTACTAGCGGTAGAGTGTCACCCGTGACCACCGCGAAGCGCAAGCGCATGCCCCGGGCCGAGCGGATGCGGCAGATGGTCGAGGTCGCCGAGCAGGTGTTTTCGGCGCGCGGCTACGCGGCGGCGTCCATGGACGAGATCGCCGAACTGGTGGGCGTCTCGAAGCCGATGCTCTACGAGTACTTCAACTCGAAGGAAGGCCTGCTGCTGGCCTGCATCCGCGAGTCGCGGTCGGTCCTGCGCGAGGTCACCGAGCAGGCGACGGTCGGCGCGGCCACCGCCGAGGACACGCTGCGCCGCGGCCTGCTGGCCTTCTTCGTGTTCATCCGGGAGCGGCGCGAGGCGTGGTCGCTGCTGCGGCACGAGATGGCGCTGATCGGCACGCCGGCCGCCGACGAGGTCGAGGAGACCCGGCGCCAGCAGACCGACCTGATCGCCGCGCTGATGAGCGGCTACTTCGACAGCGGCGACGACCTGCGGGCCGAAGCGGCCGCGGAATTCGTGGTCGGAGCGTGCGAGCGGCTCGCGATCTGGTGTGAGCGGCACGACGAAGTGAGCCCCGAACTGGCCACCGAATACGCCATGGACGTGCTGTGGAGCGGCCTGCGGAGCCGTGCACGGTAACCTGCGCGTGCATTAGGCCATTCGGTCGTTACTCAGCGCTGTCGTGTCGTGTGACACAGAGTTGCTCTACGGTACTGAAGACACGGTAGAAAGTGTGCTGGACTTTCACGGCCGAGAGGGGGCGCGTCCCGCATCTCCCCCGAAAGCTGCGTCATGGGAATGCGGTAGCCGCGTCACGGTTGTGTAAAGCATGGTGGTGAGGGAGAGGGGCGTGAGGCAGATGGTGGAAGCGATCACGGCGACGTACGTCCAGGAGGACGCCGACTGGGCGATCACGGTCAGCGGTCACGGCAAGGAGCTGACCGCCCGTGCACCCGGGATCATCGCCGCGCGCGACCGGGCCGACCAGCTGGTGGAGGAACTCGGCAGCAACGGCAAGACCACCGTCGTGCACCTGCTCAACGGCAGTGCGCTGGACTTCACCAGCGCGTACATGACGGCCCGGCTGACGCTCCCGAAGCTGCCGCCGCTCGAGGTCCCGCCGCCCGGCAGCGTGCCGAAGCAGCAGACGACCGAGAAGGCCCCGGACGCGGTGGTACCGCCGGCTCCGGCCCCGGCTTCGGAGAAGAAGCCCGCGCTGCCGCCGAGCAAGCAGCTCCCGAAGGCGGTCGAGGAGAGCAAGCCGGCGCCCGAGCCGGCCCCCGCCGCCGAGAAGGCGGCCGAGGCCCGCGCCTGAGCGCTACTTGAGGAGCTTGCGCACCAGCAGGACGAGCACGAGGATCCCGCCACCGATCAGCGGGTACTTGACCTTGGGGTTGTCCAGCTTGGCACGCAAGCCGTCCTTCGCCGTTTCCGCGAGCTTCTTCGGGTCGGCCTTGACGGTCAGCTGGTCGAGCGTCGCCGCCAGAGCTGTCCTGGCCTGCTCGATCTCACGCTCGATCGTCTCGGGATCGCGGGCCACGTGTCCTCCTCGCCGCAGGGACTTCCGGGGCCCAACTTAGTCGACCGCCCCACCGCCGCCGCACGGGCCACGCCGCACGCTACGCTTCCGAGTGCTGGGGGCCCGTAGCCCAATTGGCAGAGGCACACGGTTTAGGTCCGTGCCAGTGAGAGTTCGAGTCTCTCCGGGCCCACGAGCGAGCCGGGTGAGTCCTGCTCGGCGCTTCGCGCCTTCGCCGGACTCGCTCGTCGTGTTCTTCCGGGGGTGCGCCCCCGGGCCCCGCCCGGCGGGCTTCGCCCCCCGGACCCCCTGCCGTGGTCACCCTCGCTTCGACGGCCGCTTCCTCGCCTCGAAGGTCAGTAGCGCACGTCGCTCTGCAGCAGCGGTGGGTACACAGTGGACTGTTCGCCGTCGACCGTCGTGCCCGCGAACTGCAGCATCGCGCGCTGGGCGCCGTGCATCGGGGCCGGGTAGTCCAGCGTCGGCGCCGACACCTCGTCCAGGCGGGCCAGATCCGACGGCGACAGCGTCACGTCCAGTCCCGCGAGGTTGCCGGTCAGGTGCTCCAGCCGCCGGGCGCCGACGATCGGGACCACCGTCCCGGGCCGGGCGCGCAGCCACGCCAGGGAGACCGCCGCAGAGGTCGTCTCCAGCGACGAGGCGATCGCCTCGACCACGTCGATGACGGCGTACTCCTCCTCCGAAGGACCGCCCACGAAAGCCGCGCGGGCCGAGTCCGGCGCCGCGGAGCCGCGCCGGTACTTGCCCGACAGGAAACCGTTCTTCAGCGGGCTCCACGGCGTCAGCGCGATGCCCTGGTCGAGCGCGAACGGCGCCAGCTCCCCCTCCACCGTCCGCGCCAGCAGCGAATACTCGACCTGCAGCGCGATCAACGGCGTCCAGCCGCGCAGCAGCGCCGTCGTCTGCGCCTGCGCCGTGACCCACGCCGGCGTGTTCGAGAAGCCGACGTAGCGGATCTTGCCCGCGCGGACGAGGTCGTCGAGGGTCCGCAGGGTCTCCTCAATCGGCGTGTGCCGGTCCCAGTTGTGCAGCCAGTACAGGTCTAGGTGGTCCGTCTGCAGCCGCCGCAGCGACGCGTCGAGCTGGGCGATGATCGACGCGCGGCCCGCGCCGCCGCCGTTGGGGTCGCCCGGGTGCATGTTGCCGAAGAACTTCGACGCGAGCACCACGTGCGAGCGCAGGCCCGGGCGCGCCGCGAAGAAGTCGCCGAGGATCTTCTCCGAGTGGCCGTTCGTGTAGAAGTTGGCCGTGTCGACGAAGTTCCCGCCGAGGTCGAGGTAGGTCGCGAGGATCTTCTCGGACTCCTCGACGCTGCAGCCGGCGCCGCCGGGGTCCTCGCCGAAGGTCATCGCGCCGAGGGCGAACGGGCTGACGCGCAGCCCGGACCGGCCGAGGGTGACGTAGTGGTCGAGTGGCATGGAACTCTCCTCAGGTGTCGGATTGACCACCACCAGGAAACCGTGAACCAGCAGTACAACGGTAGATCGTTCGACGCTGCCTCTTGCACGATCCTCTCGACTTTGATTGCTGCCGGCAACCGCCGTGCTTTCCTTGAGGGGTGCTGACCGAGCTCCGCGACCTCGTTGCCACCCACGCGCGCGCCGACCTGCGCACGCCGATCCCGGGCCTGCTGCTGTCCGAAGTGGACACCAGCGAGCCGGACCACTCGCTGGCCGAGCCACTCCTGGTCGTCATGGCCCAGGGCGGCAAGCGCCTGCTGCTCGGCGAGCAGGTGCACGAGTACCGCGCCGGGCAGTACCTGCTGGTCAGCACCGACCTGCCGGTGACCGGTCACTTCGTCGGCGCGACGCCGGAGACGCCGGCGCTGGGCGTGGGCCTGGCGCTGCGGCCCGCGGCCATCGCCCCGCTGCTCCTCGAAGCCCCGCCCGGCCGGTTCTCGCGCACCCCACCGCCGTCGCCGATCGCGACCGGGGACGCCGGGCCCGAGCTGCTCGACGCCGTCGTCCGGCTGGTGCGGCTGCTCGACCACCCCGCCGACGCGCCCGTGCTCGCCCCGCTGATCGAGCGGGAGATCCTCTGGCGGCTGCTGACCGGCCCGCACGGCGGCCTGGTCCGCCAGATCGGCGTGGCCGACAGCGGGCTGGCGCACGTCGGCCGCGCGATCCGGTGGATCCGCGAGAACCACGCCGAGCCGATGCGGGTCGACGAGCTCGCGAAGCTGAGCGGGATGAGCCCGTCGGCGTTCCACCGGCACTTCCGCGCGGTCACGGCGATGAGCCCGCTGCAGTTCCAGAAGCGCATCCGCCTGCAGGAGGCCCGCTCGCTGCTGCTGGCCGACGCGGGCGACGTCGCGGGCGTCGGGCACCTCGTCGGCTACGACAGCCCGTCGCAGTTCAACCGCGAGTACCGCCGCCTGTTCGGCGCCCCGCCCGGCCAGGACGCGGCCCGGCTGCGCGCGGCCGCCGCCCCGGCGGGGCCGCGGCTGCCGTGAGGTCCGATCCGTTCAAGACCCGCGGCCCCGCCGGTGCGACGCTGACCGCATGGCTGTGAACCTTTCCGCGGCGGCGTCGTTCATGGCGACGCACGCCCGGCTCCTCGACCGCCGCCGCTTCGAGCTGCTCAGCGGCGAAACCGACACCGATGCCGTGCTGGCCGCCGTCGACGGCTACCGCAACCCCGACGGGGGCTACGGCTGGGGCCTCGAGCCCGACCTGCGGGCGCCGGAGAGCCAGCCCGGCGGCGCCCTGCACGCCTTCGAGGTGTTCGAAGAGGCCGGGCCCACCCCGCGCGCGGCCCTGCTCTGCGACTGGCTGGCCTCGGTCTCCACGCCGGACGGCGGCCTGCCCTTCGCCCTGCCCGTGGCGGACCCGGCCGGCTGCGCGCCGTTCTGGGTCCAGGCCGACCCGGCGGTGGCCACGCTGCAGAGCACCGCGTTCGCCGCCGGCGTCGCCCTGCGCGTCGCCCGCCGGGACCAGGCGGTGCGCGAACACCCGTGGCTCGCCGCGGCGACGGAGTACTGCTTCCGCGAAATCCGCGCCCTGAGCGAGGCGCCGCACGCGATCGCGCTGTCGTTCGCGGTGGGCTTCGTGGACGCGGCCCACGACTTCCACGCCGAGGCGGCGACGCTGCTGGACCGGCTGGCGCCGTTCGTCTCACCCGACGGCCTGGTCCCGGTGGCCGGGGGCGCGGAGGGGGAAACCTTGCGCGCACTGGACTTCGCGCCGTTGCCCGGCCGCCCGGCCCGCGCGTTGTTCAAGGACGCCGTGATCGACGCGGAGCTGCAGCGGCTCGCCGCCGAGCAGCACGACGACGGTGGCTGGCGGGTCGACTTCGCGAGCTATTCGCCCGCGGCGGAGCTCGAGTGGAGCGGTTACGCGACCGTCCGCGCGATCTCGGTCCTGCAGCGCAACGGAGTCGTCTGAAGGTCTACACGAGCGACGTCGACGTTCACCCGCCCGTGGCACGTCGGGTCACGGGCGGTGAGCGGTCACGCGGCTTCCGGTGAGCGCGGCCGTACCCGTACTGTGACGGGGAAGCCGGTGCCCGGAGGTGAAGCATGTCGTCGCGCAACCCGTTGAGCTGGTTCGCCCGCTGGGCCGACTGGTTCGAGGAACGCGGCGTCTACGTGCCCGGCGAGGAGAGCCGCGCGGTCGAGCCGGTGCGCGATTTCGGCTGGTTGATGGCCGCTTGGGTGGCCGGCGTGGCGATCTTCATCCTGCTGTTCGCCCTCGCGGTTTAAGTGGCATGTCGGCAGAGATTGTCACCACCCGTGCCGTTCCGGTCACGGATTGGCCACGGCGCGGCACCAGGTGCGCGACAACCCCCCGTGGCGCCTCGTAACCACGCGCGATCACGTCCAGAGTGGAGCGGGTTCGCCCGGCACACCCCGATGCCGAACGGAACCCGATCCGCCGACTGGAGTACCCGCGATGGCGCTCGCGCGCACGTGCAAGATCATGTTCACCACAGGACTGCTTTCCCTGGCGGTGGCGTGCGGGGTCCCCTCGGCGAAGGACGGCACCGCGGCGCTCGGCGCGGGCGGCGGCCAGGCGGGCGCCAGCGCGGCGCAGGCGGGCAACGACCTCAAGTTCGGCGCCGACCACCGGTTCGCCAGCGGCGTCACCATCTCGGTCGGCTCGCCGGAGTCGTTCAAGCCCAGTGCGTCGGCGTACCCGCGCAGCCCCCGCGGCGCGGCCTTCGACGTCGAGCTGAAGAACGACGGCGCGACGACGTACAAGCTCTCGGGCCTCACCGTCACCGCCACTTCGGCGGGCACCCCGGTCAAGCAGGTCGTGGACACGACCCAGGGGTTCACCGGCATCACCGACGCGGGCAAGGACGTCCTGCCCGGCCGCTCGGTGCACGTCACGCTGGCCTTCGCGGTACCGCAGGAAGCGACGCAGCTGCGGCTGCAGATCCGGCCGAGCGCGACCGAGGCCGCCGCGGTCACCTACTGCGGCCCGGCCTGACGTTGCCGATCCGGCCGAAAGCAGACGGATACGTTTCGCGACCGATCAGCGCAAGGCGCCGGTTTCCGCCGTGGCTGCCGACGGATCGGCAACCACCGGCGCAGTAGGCTCGGTCCCATGACCGAGCGACTTTCCCCCGGCGACGAAGCCCCGGACTTCACCCTGCCCGACAGCGAGGGCAAGGACGTCTCGTTGCGCGACTTCCGCGGCAAGTCCGTCGTCGTGTACTTCTACCCGGCGGCGAGCACCCCGGGCTGCACCAAGCAGGCCTGCGACTTCCGCGACAACCTCGCCGAGCTGAACGACGCCGGCTACCAGGTGATCGGCATTTCGCCCGACAAGCAGGCGAAACTCGCGAAGTTCGTCGAGAACGAGAAGCTGACGTTCCCGATGCTGGGCGACCCGGAGAAGGGCGTCATCGAGGCGTGGGGCGCGTACGGCGAGAAGAAGAACTACGGCAAGACGTACCTGGGCGTCATCCGCTCGACGTTCGTCGTCGACGCCGAGGGCAAGATCGCCCACGCCTTCTACAACGTCCGCGCGACCGGGCACGTGGCGAAGCTGATCCGCGACCTCGGCCTGGCTTCCTGATCAGCCGCTGACCGCGGCGACGGTGCCGGCGGGCAGCCGCAGCGTGAACGTCGAACCCCGACCGGGCACGGACTCCGCCGTCGCCCTCCCGCCGTGGGCCTCCGCGAGCTTGCGCACGATCGCCAGACCGAGGCCGCTGCCGCCGGTGCCCCGGGTGCGGGCCTTGTCGGCCCGCCAGAACCGGTCGAACACGTGCGGCAGGTCCTCGGCCGCGATCCCGGCGCCGGTGTCGGCGACCTCGATGACGACGTCGTCGCCGTCCCGGCGCCCGCGGACCACCACCGAGCCGCCGGACGGCGTGTGCCGGACGGCGTTGGACACCAGGTTGCCCACGGCCTGCCGCAGCCGGACCGGGTCGGCGGTCACCGGAAGCGACGCGGGTGTCTCGACCGAGAGCGAGACGCCGGCCGGCCGGTGCGCCGCGACGACCTGGCCGAGCAGCGCCGCCGCGTCGACCGGTTCCGGGTGCAGGCGCAGCGCACCGGCGTCGGCGAGCGCGAGGTCCTGCAGGTCGTCGACGATGTGCTGCAGGTGGACGGCCTCTTCGAGCAGCGAGTCGACCAGCTCGTCGTCGAGCCGGCTGATGCCGTCCTGGGTCGCTTCCAGCCAGCCGCGGATGTTGCTCAGCGGCGTGCGCAGCTCGTGCGCGATGTCGCTGACCATCGCCTTGCGGGTTTCCTCGAGCCGCTCGCGGCTGGCGGACATGGCGTTGAACGCGGTGCCGAGCCGGGCCACCTCGTCGCGGCCGCGCACCTCGACCTGCGCGCCGGTCTCGCCGGCCTCCATCCGCTGCGCCGCACCGGTGAGCGCCCGCAGCGGGCGGATCAGCCGGCGCCCGGCGAACGCCGTGACCAGCAGCGTCAGCACCAGGATCCCGCCGGCGACCTGGAAGAGCCGGACCTGGTTCTCCGGCGACAGCGTGAACCCCGCGGGCGGCTCGCCCGACGGCGCGGTGAGGTAGAGCGACGCGGCGGGCGCGACGTACGGCGTCAGCTGCTCCCGGCGCGCCGCGTTCAGGCACGACCGCACGGCCTGCTCGGACTCGGCGTCCCGCACGCCTTTCCGCACCCACGTGAAGTCGAGCAGCACCTGGACCTGGGCGAGTGGCTTCGCCTCCGGGCCGCGGTTCAGGCAGGCGTTGACCAGCGTGGACAGCTGGTCCAGCGCGGCCTGCTCGGTCTTCGTCGGCAGGCTGAGCGCGCTGCCGTTGCAGGAGGACAGCACGAACGGGTCGGCGCCCTCGATCCGCGGGTGCCCGCCCGGCGACGTCTCGATCGTGCCGACGCCCGACCGGCCCTGCACGCACCGCAGCACGCGCTGGGCGACGGCGCCGAGGTTCGCGCGGTCGGCCTCCGGGAGCGCGTACGGGCCGACGGCGTCCGGGTCGATCCGGTCGGCGGTGGTGTCCTGGCCGAGCCCGGAGTCGACCGACAGCGGGTCGACGACGATCGACGGCCGCAGCGGCAGCGGCCGGCCGTCGGTGGCCGAGTCCGCGATCGGGGTGCCGTCGGTCAGTGTCAGCGCGATGCGGCGGCCGGTGGTCGCGGCGGTGCCGCGCAGCTGGTCGCCGACGTCGTGCCAGTTCGGGTGCGTCGCGGCGTACTTCAGCAGCCCGCGGTAGATGTTCCCGTCGTCGGCCAGCGCCTGCCCCTGCTCCTGCTGGATCGCGCCGGACGTCGTGCGCGCGGCGAGCCACGCGGTCGCGGCGATCGAGGCCACCGCGACGAGCGCCGACGCCGCGAACAACCGCAGCAGGAGGCTACGGCGCATCGGCGCCCGCGGTCAGCTTGTAGCCGACGCCGTAGACGGTCAGCAGCCGCGCCGGGTGCCGCGGCCGTGCCTCGATCTTCTTGCGCAGGTTCATCACGTGCACGTCGATCGCGCGCTGGGTGATGAACCGGTCGAAGCCGTGCAGGTGCTCCAGCAGCTGGCCCCGCGTGAAGACGCGGTCGGGCTGGGCCGCCATCAGCTCCAGCAGCCGGAACTCGCCCGGCGTGCAGTCGATCGCCCGGCCGTCGACGGTCACTTCGTGGCGCACCGGGTCGACGGTCAGCGAGCCGACGCGCGCGGCGCCGCTGCCGGGCCGGGCCGGCGCGGCCCGGCGCAGCAGCGTCCGGATCCGGGCCATCAGCTCGCGCGGGCTGAACGGCTTGGTGACGTAGTCGTCGGCGCCGAGGTCGAGCCCGGCGAGCAGATCGTCCTCCGTGGACCGCGCGGTGAGCATGAGCACCGGCAGGTCGGACTCCGCGCGCAGCGTGCGGCAGATCTCCAGGCCGTCCACGCCGGGCAGCATGACGTCGAGCACGAGCAGGTCCGGCGGGTGCCGGCGGACGAGGTCCAGCGCGACGGCGCCGTCTCCGACGACGACCACGGTGTGGCGCTCCCGCTCGAGGTAGCGCCGGACGAGCTCCGCCTGCTTGGCGTCGTCCTCGGCCAGCACGATGTGGGCGCACATGGTCCCGAGTCTAAGCACGGCTAACGGAAGACCACGGTTTCCTGACCGGTCCCTGACATTCCGCTGCGAGCGTGACGCCATGAAAACCCGATCGGGTGGCCTCTGGGCGGCTGTCGCGGTGATCACCGTGCTGGGCGCCACGACGTACTTCGTCGTCGACCACGGGCGCGGGACCACCGCCCCGGCCGCGCCCCCGCCCGCCGTGGCCACCGTCGCCGTCCGGAAGACCGACTTGGCGAACACGCAGTCGTTCACCGGAACGCTGGGCTTCGGCACACCCGCACCGATGAAGGGCACCGGTTCCGGGACCGTGACGAAGCTGCCCGCCGTCGGCGACCTCGCCCAGCGCGGCAAGGCGCTGTACTCAGTGGACGGCCGGGGCGTCCCGGTGTTCTTCGGCGACACCCCGCTGTTCCGCAAGCTCGACAACCCGGACCTCACCGGGCCGGACGTCGCCGTGGTCGCCGCGAACCTGGCCGCCCTGGGCTACAAAGTGGGGCACCCCAAGACGTTCACCTTCTCCGAAGTCCTGAAGAAATGGCAGAAGAAGGCCGGTCTGGAGGAAACGGGCACGCTCGACGTCGGCCAGGTCCTCGTCCTGCCCGGGCCGGTGCGGGTCAACTCGGTGACCGCGCAGCCCGGCGACCCGGTCGCGGAACCGCTGCTCACGGTCAGCGCGACGACGAAGGTGGTGGTCGCGCCGGTGTCCGCTTCGGACGTCGCGGCGATCAAGACCGGTGCGCCGGTGACGGTGGTGCGGCCGGACGGCCAGGAGGTCGCCGCCAAGGTGACGTCGGTGAGCACGGACGTCACGGGCACGCCGGAGGGCGGGGCGCAGGGGCCGCCCAAGGTGAACGTCACGGTCGCCCCGGACGACCCGAAGTCCGTCGCCGACCTCGACTCGGCGTCGGTCCAGGTGCGGATCGCCACCGAGACGCACGCCGGCGTGCTCGCGGTGCCGGTCGGCGCGCTGCTGGCGCTGCGCGAAGGCGGGTACGCCGTGCAGCTGCCGGACGGGACCCTGAAAGCCGTCAAGACCGGGATGTTCGCGCGCGACCTCGTCGAGATCAGCGGTGCGGGGATCACCGAAGGCCTGAGGGTGGTGACGACGTCGTGACGCCGGTTCTGGCCCTGCGCGGGGTGAGCAAGCGCTACCCCGGCGACGTCGTCGCGCTCGACGACGTCACGCTGACCGTGTCCGAAGGCGAGCTGCTGGCGATCGCCGGGCCGTCGGGCTCGGGAAAGTCGACGCTGCTGCACATCGCCGGGACGCTCGACCGCGCGACGTCGGGGACGGTGGAGGTCGGCGGCGACGACGTCACGACGTTGTCCGACCGGCAGCTGTCCGCGCTGCGCGGGCGCCGGCTGGGGTTCGTGTTCCAGCAGTTCCACCTCACCGACGGACTGTCCGCAGTGGACAACGTGGCCACCGGGCTGCTGTACGCCGGGGTGCCGCGCCGCCGTCGCCGTCCCCTCGCGCTCGAGGCGCTGGGCCGGGTCGGGCTCGCGCACCGCGTGTCCCACCGGCCGCACGAGCTGTCCGGCGGGGAACGCCAGCGCGTCGCGATCGCGCGCGCCGTCGTCCACGACCCGGCGCTGGTGCTGGCCGACGAGCCGACCGGCGCGCTGGACACCGCGAACGGGCAGGCCGTGCTGGAGCTGCTGACCGGGCTGCACGCCGAGGGCACGACGATCGCGGTCATCACGCACGACCGGGACATCGCGGCCGGGCTGCCCCGGCGCGTCGAGTTCCGCGACGGCCGGATCGTGGGAGACACCGCGTGACGCCCGCCGACGTGCTCGGCCTGGGCCTGCTGGGCATCCGGACGCGGCCGTTGCGGGCGGCGCTGTCCGCGCTGGGGATCTCGCTCGGCATCGCGACGCTGATCGTGGTCACCGGCATCCCCGCGTCGAGCCAAGCCGCGTTGCTGGACCAGCTGACGGCGCTGGGGACGAACCTGCTGCGCGCCGAACCGCAGCCGAACCAGACGCCGCCGGTGGTGCTGCCGGAGTCGGCGGTGGGGAGCGTGCGGCGGATCGGGCCGGTGACCACGGCGGCGGCCGTCGCGAACACGCACGCCGTCGTCCGGCGGTCCGACCGCGTCGATCCGCAGGACGGGTCGGGACTTTCGGTGCTCGCCGCGTCCCTCGACCTGCTGCCGGCCCTGAACGGAACTGTCCAATCAGGACGGTTCGACGCGTCGGACCTGCCTGTGGTGGCGCTGGGCTACGTCGCCGCGTCCCGGCTCGGCATCCCGCGCGTGGTGCCGGGACAGCCGCCGCCGGTCGTGCTGATCGGCACGACCTGGTACACGGTCACCGGGGTGCTCGCGCCGATGCCGCTCGCGCCGGACGTCGAACGCGCGGTGCTCGTGGGCTGGGGTTCGGCGAAACGGTTCCTGGGCTTCGACGGGCACCCGACGGTGGTGTACGTGAAGGCGCGCGAGGACGCGATCGCCGACGTCCGCGCGGTGCTGCCGGCGACGCTGAACCCCTCGTTACCAGGTTTGGTGCAGGTGTCCCGGCCGTCGGACGCGCTGGCCGCGAAACAGGCGACGCAGACGGCGTTCTCCGCGCTGTTCCTGGGCTTGGCAGGGGTCGCGCTGCTGGTCGGCGGGGTCGGCGTCGCCAACACGATGTTCGTCTCCGTGCTGGAACGCCGCCGCGAAATCGGCTTGCGACGAGCGTTAGGCGCGACGCGCGGGCACATCCGCGACCAGTTCCTCACCGAAGCCGTGGCGCTGTCCGGGCTCGGTGGGTGCGCGGGGACGGTCCTGGGCGTGCTCGTGACCCTCGGCTACACGACCTACCAGGGCTGGCCCCCGGTGATCCCGGCCGTCGCGGTGGCGGGCGGGGTGTTCGGGGCGCTGGTGGTGGGAGTGCTGGCGGGGCTGCACCCGTCGCTGCGCGCCGCGCGGATGCCGCCGACGCAGGCGCTGGCATGAGCCGCTCACGGCGTGCTGACGAGTTCCTGAAAAGCGCCGGTCATGCTTCCGGTATGGCTCTTCGTCTCCTGGCTGGTCTTGTTCTGTTGCTCGGCTTGGCCGCGTGTTCGCCGCCGCCGCCGGCGCCGCCGCAGGTGGCTTCGCTCACGACACCTGTTTCGGTGCCGTCCTCTGCTCCGCCCTCGACGGACGCGGACGGCGGCCGCCCCCGCCACCGCGTCGACGAGACGGCGGAGGAGTCCCAGCGCCTGATCGAGCCGTGGCGGACGTGCATGAAGGACCACGGCGCGGACGTCGACACGCAGCCGAACACCATCGAGGGCGCGAAGAAGTGGAGCGCGGACCACAAGGACGCGGGCGACGCCTGCCGGTCGAAGCTGCCGCTGCTGCCGTGGGGCATGGACCGCGAGAACCCCGCGTACCAGGACAACATGCACAAGTGGGTCCAGTGCATGAACGACAAGGGCATGCACGTGGTCGAAACGCCGGACAACGACGAGTCGCCGTGGACGTATTCGAGCGACTCCCAGCCCCCGAACTCCGACAAGATCGAACACGACTGCGAAGTGGCGATCCTCGGGCCGAGTGACAAGTGACTTGACCTCCAGTTTCCTGGAGGTTCCAGCATGAAGACATGACCGACTTGACGAAGGGCGTCACCGAACTGGTGCTGGAAGCCCGTGATCTCGAAGCGTCCGAACGCTTCTACACCGAAGTGCTCGGACTGCCGGTGGTGCTGCGCTGGGAAGGCCCGGCGTGGAAGGGCCGCGAAGCCGTCTGGGTCCAGTCCGGCGACCGGACGCGGATCGGCCTGTGGAAGCCGTTCACCGGCATCGCGGGCGCCCGCCCGGGAGCGCACGTCCACTTCGCGATGACGGTGGCCGAGGAGGACTACGACGCGGCGGTGGCCCGGGCGCGCGCCCAGGGCGTCCGGGTGGACGAGGTGTACTTCGGCGACGACCCGGCAGCACCCGGCCAGCGTTCGGCGTACGTCACGGATCCCGACGGCCACGTGGTCGAGCTGTGGACGAGGGAGGTCGCGACCCAGGTCGACGCGGGGCCGCCGCACGCCGTCACCCCGGACGTCGCCGGGGTCTAGCACTTCCACCCGCTTGCAGGCTTGCCCTTGCTCCGTTCGCCGGGAAACATCCGGCGGTCTGAGGGTGGGAGGACGCATTGACGGGCCTGGAAGCGCCGGCGCTGAAGCTCGGCGGGCAGATTGCTACGCACGCGGCGAAGTCGTGGTTGCAGCGCCGGAAGGCGACATCCGAGCGCTCGGACGACTTGGTCGACCTCGCCGCCGGGGAACTGAAGGGCCTGCTCGAGCGGCGGAAGCTGGAGAACCTCGTCCAGAACATCGGCACACAGGTCGCTGAGCAGCTGGAACAGGTCCTGGCGGATCGGTTCGCAACGCTGCCGCAAAACGAGATCGACGCGGCCTTCCTGGCCGTCGAGGACGCGCTGACCAAGGCCGATCTCTCGGACGAAGCCTTCCTGGCCACGGATGCGGACCCCGAGCAGCTGGCCAGGAAGATCCGCGGCGAGCTCCCCGACCTGGCGGCCGAGCGGCATTTCGCCCCCAAAGCGAGTGCGTTGTACGAACTCGCCCTCGACCAGGCGTGTCGTCACCTCGTGCAGGTGGTCCGGCACTTGCCGTCGTTCCAGCCTCGAGCACTGGCCGAGGTGCTGGGCCGGCTCAGCAAGCAGAGCGACCAGTTGGAGGAGTTGCTGGTCCGGCTCCCGAAGACAAGCCTCACCGCACCGGACGGCACCGACCGCGACGCCGCGTTCGAGACGTCATACCTGGGCCTGATCGCGCGCAACCTCGACCGTCTCGAGCTGCTCGGTCTGACGATGGACGACCAGCCGGCACTGCCCCTGACTGTCGCCTACCTGAGCCTGAGCGTCTCCTCCGAAGACGAACCGCGGCGGGCCGATCGCCGGATGGACGAGCTTTGGTTCGAGAAGCGGCAGAACCGGATGGGCAGCGCAAACATGCGCGTCGAAGCCGCGCTCGGCGGGACGAGCCGAGTGCTGGTGCGCGGAGAAGCCGGTTCGGGCAAGACGACCCTGCTGGACTGGCTGGCGGTGACGGCTGCCCGTCGCGGGTTCACCGGGAAACTCGCCGGCTGGAACGGCCGGGTGCCGTTCCCGATCCGGCTGCGGAGCTTCGCGGCCGAGCCGTTGCCGCGTCCGGAGGAGTTCGTGGGGCACGTCGCACCGATGCTGGCCCCGCCGGAGGGCTGGGCCCGCCGGGTGTTGGCTGCAGGCCGGGCGATGGTCTTGGTCGACGGTGTGGACGAGGTCGGCGCCAGTCACCGTCGCGAGGTCAAGGCCTGGCTGCGGGAGCTGTCGCTGGCCTTCGAGGACACGCGGTTCGTGGTGACGTCCCGAACGGCGGCGGCCGACCAGCGCTGGCTGGCCCAAGAGGGCTTCGACTGCGTCCTGCTGGAGTCGATGAGCGCCGACGACATCGAGGCACTGGTGACCCGCTGGCACAAGGCGGCAGCGGCCGGCGGAACGGTCCGCACGGACACGGATCTGCCGGCGGTCCAGCGGCGGTTGCTCAACCAGCTCGACAGCCGGCCACACTTGAGGACGCTGGCGGCGAGCCCGTTGTTGTGCGCGATGCTGTGCGCTTTGAATCTGGCTCATCGATCGGAGTTGCCGCGGGACCGGATGGACCTGTACCGCAAGGCTTTGTCGATGTTGCTGCACCTGCGCGACGCCGAGCGGCGCATCGGGGTGATCTTGACGGAGGCACAGAAGCAGCTCCTGCTCGGAGACCTGGCGTGGCGCCTTTCCCTGGCGTCGAAGGTGGAGCTGCCGAAGGAGCGAGCCCGCGAACACATCGCCCGGCGGCTGCCCTCCCTGCCGCACGTCGACCACACGCCCGAGGAGGTGCTCAACCACCTCCTGGAACGCAGCGGCGTGCTGCGTGAGCCGGTTCGCGATCGCGTGGACTTCGTGCACCGGACGTTCCAAGAGTGCTTGGCGGCGAACGAGGCGACGGAGCAGGACCACCTGGAGACGTTGATCGACCGCGCCCACCTCGACACGTGGTGGGAGACGATCGTAATGGCGTGTGGGCATGCGAAGCACCACCAAGCGGGAAAGCTATTGAGCGGGATTCTCGATCGCGCAGACGATGAGCCCCGGCACGCACGCCACTTGCGCCTGCTGGCCGCAGCCTGTCTGGAGACGGTGAGCAACGCGGACCCGGAGGTCATCGCCCAAGTGGAAGCCGTGATTCGGGAGCAGCTGGTACCACCGCGAAGCATTCGGGAGACGCAGTCGTTGGCCTCCATCGGGCCGCGGATCCTGAGGTACCTGCCGGAAAGCTTGGAGGGTTTGTCGGAGGCAGCGGCGGCAGCGACCACGCGAGCAGCAGCGCTCACCGCGGGCGACGATGCCCTGAGGCTGCTGCGAAGCTACGCCCAGGATAGCCGCGAGCTCGTGCAAAATCAGCTGGCTCAAGCGTGGCAGTACTTCGATCCTGAGCAGTACGCCACGCAGGTGCTCGGCGACTCACCGCTGACTGAAGGGCGGACGAAGGTGACCAACCTCCGCCTGCTCACCTACGTCCATCTCCTAAAGAAAATGACAAAACTAACCGTTGATCTATCCGATTACGATTGGCAGAAGGATCTACTATTCCTCGAAGGGGTCCCACATCTACACGACCTTAGGGTCTCCTTTGAACGAGACACGACCATTGACTTGGGCCAACTGGCTCAGCACACCGAACTCGAGGCGCTCCGCCTCTTCTTTGCAAGAAGATTCGTCAATCTACGCGCACTGGAGAAAATTTCCAATCTTCATACACTTACACTACTTCGCAAGACACCTTGGCTCAGCCTCAGGCAACTTGAAGATCTCAACCAAGTCGAACACCTCAATATCGATCGACTGACACGGGTATCAAACATCGACAGCATCTCAGCGCTGGAGAACCTCAGGTTCCTCAGAATGTGGGACATACCCATGGAGACGATTAAAAGATCCAAACCTCTTCCGAAATTATCGGAAATCGAGCTGTTCAGGGGAGAGGCGAGAGGCGGTGCATCGATTTCAGGAGAAGAACTCGCTCGAGTGTTCCCTCAGACACGAGCTTTGACATTGAGCTCTATCGAGCTACACAACTTGGCCCCATTGGCAAACGTGCCTATTCAATGGCTGAAGTTTCACTACACCACTCCAGGCGCAATTCACGAGCTTCCGCTGATCCCAACCCTGAGAGAGGTCGTCTTCGAAGGTATTTCGGAGCCAGTCGACCTGACCCCGATAGCCGACCTGAATGTGACCGTCGAGCTAGTCGACGCCGAATTCGTCGGTGCCGAAAAGCTCGGCTCAGGCGTCAAGCTGATCGTCCGTTAACCCTCCGCGAGCTCCCGCAACGCCGGCAGCAGGGCGCGCAGAGCCCGCCCCCGGTGGGACACCGCGTCCTTCTCCGCCGGCTCCATCTCCGCCGACGTCCGGGTCTCGCCATCCGGCCGGAAGATCGGGTCGTACCCGAAGCCGTTCGTCCCCCGCCGGGAGTGGACCATGGTTCCGCGCCACTCGCCGCGGACCAGCGTCTCCTCGCCGGACACCAGGACCAGCGCCGCCGCGCAGACGAACTGGGCTCCGCGGCGCTCGTCCGGGACGTCGCGGAGCTGGCCCAGCACCAGGTTCAGGTTCGCTTCGTCGTCGCCGTGGCCGCCCGCCCAGCGCGCCGACAACACGCCCGGCATGCCGTTCAGCGCGTCGATCGCGATGCCCGAGTCGTCGGCGATGGCCGGCAGTCCACAGGCCGCCACGGCGTCACGGGCCTTCGCCACCGCGTTGCCCTCGAAGTCCGGCGCTGTCTCGGGCGCTTCCGGAAAGTCGGGAACGTCCGCGAGACCGAGGACCTCGATCCCCGAAATCCCCTCGGCGTCGAGGATCCGCCGAAGCTCGCCCAGCTTCTTCGCGTTGCGCGTGGCCAGAAGCAGCTTCGTCACTTCGAGCCCTTCTTCTTGTCCGGACGCGGTTCCGGCAGCTCGCCGGGGTACGGCAGCGCCAGGGCCTCGTTCTGCAGCCGGGTCAGCTCTTCGCAGCCGGCCTGCGCCATGTCCAGCATCTTGTCCAAAGTGGACCGGGCGAAGGTCGCGCCCTCGCCGGTGCCCTGGACCTCGATCAGCGTGCCCGCGTCGGTGGCGACCACGTTCATGTCGACCTCGGCGCGCGAGTCCTCTTCGTACGGCAGGTCGAGCCGCACCCGGCCGTCGACCACGCCGACGCTCACCGCGGCCACCGACGTCGACAGCGGCTGCGGGTCGTTGAGCCGGTTCGCCGCGCCCAGCCACGTGATCGCGTCGGCCAGCGCGACGTAGCCGCCGGTCACCGCGGCCGTGCGCGTGCCGCCGTCGGCCTGGATGACGTCGCAGTCGATGACGATCGTGTTCTCGCCCAGCGCCGCCAGATCGATGCAGGCGCGCAGCGAACGGCCGATCAGCCGCGAGATCTCGTGCGTGCGCCCGCCGATCCGGCCCTTCACGGACTCGCGGTCACTGCGGGTGTTGGTCGCGGACGGCAGCATCGCGTACTCGGCGGTCACCCACCCGAGCCCGGATCCGGCCCGCCAGCGCGGCACCCCTTCGGTGACGCTCGCGGCGCACAGCACGCGCGTGTTGCCGAATTCGATCAGCACCGACCCCGCCGGCCACTGCTGGAACCCCCGGGTGATCTTGATGTCACGGAGCTGGTCGTCGTTCCTGCCATCTTTTCGAGCCACGGGAGCACTCTAGGACCGGCGGTTCAGACGTCGTAGACGGCACCCTGCTTCACGACCTCGGCTCCCGGGAACTCCGCCGAAGCCTCGGCCAGAACCGCACCGGGATCCGTCCACGGCGCGATGTGCGTCAGCAGCAGCCGCCCGACACCGGCGTCGCGCGCCAGCTCGCCGGCCTGCTTCCCCGACAGGTGCACGCCGGCCGGGCGTTCGGCCGAATCCGTCCACGACGCCTCGGCGAGCAGCAGGTCGACGCCGTCGGCGAGCTCGTTGAGCGCCGCGCACGGGCCGGTGTCGCCGGTGAACGCGAGGATCCGGCCGCCGTAGGAGATGCGCAGGCCGTACGCCGGGGTCGGGTGGTCGACCTCGACCGCGACGACCTCGAACGGGCCGATCCGGAACGGCTCCGGGCGCAGCGGGTGGAAGTCGTAGACGTCGGTGAGGTCGGTGACGGCCCGCTCGGCCTCGTTGGGCGCGTACGCGTTGGCCAGCCGGACGGGCGCGTCCGGCGGCGCGTACAGCGGCAGCAGGCGCGGGCGCGCCGGGTACGGCGGCGCCGGGTGGTAGCGCCGCAGGACGGTGAGCGCGCTGACGTCGGCGCAGTGGTCGGGGTGCAGGTGCGTGAGCACCAGGGCGTCCAGGTCGAACGGGTCGGTCACGGCCTGCAGCTGCGCCAGCGTGCCGTTGCCGAGCTCGAGGCCGAGCAGGAAGCCTTCCGCCTCGACCAGGTAGCCGGACGCGGCGGTGTTCGGCCCGGGGATGCTGCCGGAGCACCCGAGGATGGTCAGTCGCACGTCGACACCCTAAGCGCCGGGCGGCCTGATCACGCGGTGGTGGGAGCGAGGACACCCGGGGCGAACCCCATGAACCGCTGGGCGAGCCGGGTGAACGGCTCGGCCGAGCCGGTGGCGAGGAACTCGTGCCGCGGCGGCGTCTCCCGGGTCGTCAGCAGGTCCCGCTCGGTGAGCACGCGGACGACGTCCTTGGCCGTCTCGTCCGCGCTCGAAACCAGGGTGACCTCCTGGCCCATCACGATCTGCAGCACCCCCTGCAGGAGCGGGTAGTGCGTGCAGCCGAGCACGAGCGTGTCGACCTCGGCGTCGAGCAGCGGCTGCAGGTAGCCCTGCGCGAGCCCGAGCACCTGGCGGCCGGAGGTGATGCCGCGCTCGACGAAGTCGACGAACCGCGGGCAGGCGACGCTGGTGAGCGTGATGCCCGGCGCGGCCGCGAACGCGTCCTCGTAGGCGCGCGACCGCACGGTGCCCTCGGTGCCGATCACGCCGACCCGGCCGGTGTGCGTGGCCACGACGGCCCGGCGCGCGGCGGGCAGGACGACCTCGATCACCGGCACGTCGTAGCGCTCGCGCGCGTCGCGCAGGCAGGCCGCGGACGCCGTGTTGCAGGCGATGACCAGGGCCTTCACGCCGCTTTCGACGATCTCGTCGAGGGCCGCGAGCGCGTAGCGGCGGGCGGTGGCGATCGGGAGCGGGCCGTACGGGTTGTGCGCCGTGTCGCCGACGTAGCGGAGCTGCTCGGCGGGCAGCTGCTCGAGGAGCGCCCTCGCGACCGTCAGCCCGCCGACGCCGGAATCGAACACGCCGATCGGGGCATCAGCGGGCGGAGACGTCACCCTTCGAGGTTACCCGGAGCCGCGGGCACGGCTTTGCGCGACTTGCCCGTGCGGCTGGTCAGCCACGCCGCGAGGACACCGGCCAGCGCGCCGAAGACGTGTCCCTGCCAGGAAACGCCGGGGTTGCCGGGCAGCAGGCCGACGAGCATGCCGCTCCACACGCCGAGCAGGACGACGGCGACCAGGATCTGCCCGGCCGCGCGGTTGAAGATGCCGCGCACCAGCAGGTAGGCGAGCCAGCCGAAGGCCAGCCCGGACGCGCCGACGGTGACGGCGTTCGCCGGCCCGATCAGCCACACCCCGAGCCCGGACACCACCCAGATGATGGCCGTGACCAGGGCGAACCGGCCGATCCCGGCGGCCATGGCGAGGAAGGAGAACACGAGCACCGGCACGGTGTTCGCGAAGAGGTGCGACCAGCCGGCGTGCAGCAGCGGCGCGAACAGCACGCCGTCGAGGCCGGACAGCACCCGGGAGTGGATGCCGCCCTGGTCCAGGTCGCCGGGCAGGATCACGTCCACCAGCTCGACCAGGTAGAGCAGCAGGGTGAACGAGAGCGCGACGAGCGCGGCCGCCTTCGGTCTGGGCGGCAGCACGCGCTTGGCGGCGTCGGTTTCCGGGACCGGGTTCACGGGCAAGGTGCTCACGGGACCGACGCTACGTCAGGGCCCGGTCGGTCCGCCTCGGGTGAAATCCCTGATCCCCGCTTTCTGTCGGTGCCTGCCGCTAGCGTCTCGGGGCATGGGGAACTTCGACGTTCACGGGTACCTGGAGCGGCTCGGCCTCGACGCGGAGCCGCCGAGCGTGGCCGCGCTGCGGCGGCTGCACGCGGCGCAGGTCGAGCGCGTGCCGTACGAGGCGCTGGAGGTCCAGCTCGGGCGGCCGACGCCGCTGGAGCCGTCGGCGTCGCTCGCGCGGATCCTGCGAGGTCGCGGCGGGTACTGCTACCACCTGAACGGCGCCTTCTCGGCCTTGCTGCGCGAGCTCGGCTACCAGGTCACGCGCCACCTCGGCGGGGTGCAGGGCGGTCCGGGCGACGCGCCGAACGTCGACCGCAACCACCTGGCACTGACCGTCACCGGGGTGCCGGACGAGCCGGAGACGACGTGGCTGGTGGACGCCGGGCTGGGTGACGGCATCCACGAGCCCCTCCCCCTACGGGAAGGCACGTACGCCCAGGGCCCGCACACCTACCGGCTGCGGCCCTCGGAGGTGGCGCCGGGTGGCTGGCGGTTCGACCACGACCCGTCGGGCAGCTTCGCGGGCTTCGACTTCGCGCCGGGCGCGGCGGAGATGGCCGACTTCGCGGAGAAGCACGCGTGGCTGTCGACCGCACCGGAGTCCGGGTTCGTCCGGGTCTGCGTGCTGCAACGCCGGGACGCCGCGGGCGTCGACACCCTGCGGGCGCTGACCCTGAACCGCCACGGCGCCAAGGAAGTCGTCGAGTCACCGGAGGACTGGTGGACGGCCGCGGCGGACGTCTTCGGCGTCACCCCGGACCTGTTCACCGCCGGGGAGCGCGAGCAGCTGTGGCGGCAGGTCGTCGGGCAGCACGAAACCCACGCGGGCGGCGGGCCGGTGGTCGCCGTGTGACTCAGGCAGGCGGCACCGGCAGGGGGGTCTTGCCCAGCGCGAAGTCGACGGCGGCGTCGGCGTGCAGGCGGGTCGTCGGGAACGTCGGCACCGGCGAGTCCTCCGGGCCGACGAGCAGCTCGATCTCCGTGCACCCGTAGATCACGCCCTCGGCGCCCGCCTCGGCCAGCCGCGCGATCACGCCGCGGTAGGCCTCCCGGGACTCGGGCTTCACGACGCCGAGCACCAGCTCGTCGTAGATGACCCGGTGCACCAGGTCGCGGTCTTCGGCACCGGGCACCAGCACGTCCAGACCGTGCGCGGCGAGCCGGTCGCGGTAGAACGGCTGCCCCATGGTGAACCCGGTGCCGAGGAGCCCGACGCGGCGGATCCCGGCCGCCCGGATGGCCGCGGCCGTGGCGTCGCCGAGGTGCAGCAGCGGGATGCGGAGGCCGTCGGCCAGCTGGTCGGCGACCTTGTGCATGGTGTTGGTGCAGAGCACGACGAAGTCGGCGCCCGCGGCCTCCAAGGCTTTCGCCGCGCGGTTCAGCTCGGCGCCGGCGTCGTCCCAGCGGTCTTCGGCCTGCATGGCCTCGACGGCGGCGAAGTCGACGGAGTAGAGCACGGTGTGCGCCGAGTGGAACCCGCCGAGGAGGGCCTTCACCCGTTCATTCACCAAGCGGTAGTACTCGATGGACGATTCCCAGCTCATCCCGCCCAGCAGCCCGATGACCTTCATGATGTCAGCATGCCCGAACTGCGCACGGCGTTCGCCGGGGTCTCGAACGTCCTGGTCACCGACGGCGGCTCGGCCGTCCTGGTCGACGGCTTCTTCTCCCGGCCGTCGCTGCTGAAGATGGCGACGCGGGTGGCGCCGGACCGCGGCCGGATCGACGAGGCCCTGCGGCGGCTCGGTGTCACGGAGCTCGACGCCGTCCTGGTGGCGCACTCGCACGTCGACCACGTTCTCGACGCGCCGGTCGTCGCCGAGCTGACCGGTGCCACGCTGGCCGGCTCGCCGTCCACCCGGAAGGTCCAGGAGGGCTACGGCCTGGCCGCGAAGCCGTTCGAGGAGCTGGTGCCGGGCAAGCCGGTGGAGTTCGGGGCCTTCACCGTGACTCCGGTCGACGCCGAGCACAGCGACGGCGACCGGGTACCGGGCGAGATCACCGAGCCGGTCCGGCTGCCGGCCAGGGCGAAGGCCTTCAAGACCGGCCGCTGCTACTCGTTCCACATCGCGCACGCGGCGGGCAGCGTCCTGGTCCACGCGTCGGCGAACTTCGTGCCCGGCGCACTGGCCGGCCACGACGCGGACGTCGTCTACCTCGGCGCCGGAGCGGCCGGCAAGCAGACGGAGGAATGGCGCGAAGAGTACTGGCGGGAGACGGTGGGCGCGGTGCACCCCCGCGTCGTCCGGCCGATCCACTGGGACGCCTTCTGGCGCCCGTTGTCGAAGCCGCTCAAGCTGCTGCCGAAGGTGTTCGACGACCTGGGGACGACGATGGCGACCTTCACGCGGCTGGCCGAGGCCGACGGCATCGACCTCGCCCTGCCCGAACTCTGGCAGGCCGAGTGACTCAGGCCCAGAGCTGCCCGTCGAGCCGCTCGGCGGCCTCGTCGAGCGAGCCCGCGTAGGCCCCGGTCGACAGGTACTTCCACCCGGCGTCCGCGACGACGAAAGCGACGTCCGCCACCTCGCCGCGAGCGGCGGCCTTCTCCGCCACCGCCAACGCCGCGTGCAGCACCGCGCCCGTCGAGATGCCCGCGAAGATGCCTTCGTGCTCCAGCAGCTCCCGCGTCCGGCGCAGCGCGTCGTACGCGCCGACCGAGTACCGGCCGTTGAGGACGCTGGCGTCATACAGCTCCGGGACGAACCCCTCGTCGAGGTTGCGCAGGCCGTACACCAGCTCGCCGTAGCGGGGCTCGGCCGCGATGACCTGGACGTCCGGCTTGGCTTCGTGCAGGTACCGCCCGACTCCCACCAGGGTCCCGGTGGTGCCGAGGCCGCCGACGAAGTGCGTCAGCGTCGGCAGGTCCTTGAGCAGCTCGGGCCCGGTGCCGCGGTAGTGCGCGTCGGCGTTGGCCGGGTTGCCGTACTGGTAGAGCATCACCCAGTCCGGGTTCGCCTCGGCCAGCTCCTTCGCCCGCCGGACGGCCTCGTTCGAGCCGCCCGCAGCCGGGGAGAACACGATCCGCGCGCCGTAGGCCTGCAGCAGCTGCTTGCGTTCGGTCGAGGTGTTCTCCGGCATCACGCAGACCAGCCCGTAGCCCTTGAGCTTGGCGGCCATGGCCAGCGAGATGCCGGTGTTGCCCGACGTCGGCTCCAGGATCGTGGAGCCGCGCCGCAGCTTGCCCTCCCGCTCGGCGGCTTCGATCATGGCCAGCGCGGGGCGGTCCTTGATCGAGCCGGTCGGGTTGCGGTCCTCCAGCTTCGCCCACAGGCGCACGTCGTGCGTGGGCGAGAGCCGGGGCAGCCCGACCAGCGGGGTACCGCCGAGTGCGTCGAGCAGGGACTCGAAGCGAGCCATCGATCAGCCACCGGCCACGGCGGGGAGGATGGTCAGGGTGTCGCCGTCCTTGACCTCGGCCTCGAGGCCGCCGGCGAAGCGCACGTCCTCGTCGTTGACGTAGACGTTGATGAAGCGGTGCAGCTTCTCCTCCTTCACCAGGCGGCCCTTGATGCCGGCGTGGCGGGACTCGACGTCGTCGATGACCTCGAGGACGGTCGCGCCCTTCGCCTCGACGGACTTCTCGCCGCCGGTGTGGGTGCGCAGGATCGTCGGGATGGAGACGGTCACGGCCATGGGTTCTTACCTCCGGTGGGTTCTTACACGCAGACGCCTTCGGCGCGCGGTTTGTTCCGAGCGGGCTCAGTCGACGATCTCGACCGGCTCCTCGGTGATCTCGGCGTCCACGATCCGGTACGAACGGAGCTCGTGCACTTCGGGGTCGCGGGTGGAGACGAGCACGTAGTGCGCGTCCGGCTCGGCCGCGATGTTCGCGTCGGTCCGCGACGGGTACGCCTCGGTCGCGGTGTGCGAGTGGTAGATCACCACGGGCACCTCGTCGTTGGCGTCCATCTCGCGGTAGAGCTTCAGCAGGTCGCCGGAGTCGAATTCGTAGAACGTCGGCGACCGGGCGGCGTTCTGCATGGGGATGAACCGCTCGGGCGAGTCGGACCCTTCGGGCCCGGCGATCACGCCGCACGCCTCGTCGGGGTGGTCACGGCGGGCATGGGCGACGATCTCGTCGACGAGGTCACGGCGGATCCGGAGCACACCACCATCTTAGGTGGTGGACACAAGCTGTCCAGATGATGAGATATTGCGCTCACCAGGACAATCGAGGCATGCCTGTACCGCGATCGCCCGCGAACGGTGCCGCAAGTTCCTCGAAGACGCCGAACGCATCCAGTACCTCATCCCCGGGATCTCGCTCTACGTCGACGGCGTCCGCACGAGGGCCGCGTTCTTCGTCGTGGTCACCGACCGCGGCATCACCGTGCTCTACGGCGGCCGCTTCCGCCGCCACACGCCGAAAGCCGTCTACGACCGGCTCCCCCGGCGGACCGAGATCGGCCCGGTCGAGGTCCACCCTTCGCTCGGCCCGGTGCTGTCCTTCGCCCGGCTGCACCTGGAAATCGACGAGGAGTACGTGAGCGCGGTCCGCGCGGCGAACCTCGAAGGCGCTCGCGACCTGCCGCCGGACCCGCTCCCGGACCTGTGACTCAGGCGAAGGCTTCCGGCCAGACGTCGCGGTAGGCCGGCACCCCGCCGGCCGTCGTCGCCGCCAGGAAACCGCGGACCATCGCCCGCGCGAACACCCGCGCGGCCGCCGAGCACAGCGCGTCCAGCGCCGCCGGGCGCGCCGCCGCGCCGAACGGACCGCTCGCCTCCGGCAGCTCGCGGGCGCCCGTGGCCAGCGCGAACACCGTGTCGCCGTCGAACATCGTGTGGGCCGGGCGCACCGCGCGCGCCAGCCCGTCCTGGGCCGCGACCGCGATCCGCCGCGCCTCGGCCTTCGCCAGCGCCGCGTCCACCGCGACCACACCGATCGTCGTGTTCAGGTCGGTCGCGCGAGAAGGCAGCGAAGCGGCGCGCGAGGGCCATGTCACACCGAAGTCGCCGTGGTCGGCCGCGTACGCGCGTCCGGTCGAGAGGTCCACGGCCTCGCCCGCCGCGTTGACCGCCGCCAGCGCCCCGACCGTGTACTCGCCGACGACCTCGCTCGCGGAGCCGATCCCGCCCTTCAGCGACCCCACCGCCGCCCCCGCGCCCGCACCGACCGTCCCCTGCGCGAACGAGTCCGAAGCCGCTTCGCACGCCGCGTACCCGAAGGACGCGTCCGGCCGGTTGCCCCACTCACTGCGCGGCAGGTCGAACAGCACGGCCGCGGGCACGATCGGCACGACCTCGTGCGGCTGCGTGCCCACCGGGAACCCCAGGTTCCGCTCGGCGAGCCACCGCATGACGCCGTCGGCCGCGGCCAGCCCGTACGCGCTCCCGCCGGACAGGCAGATCGCGTTGACCCGCTGCACCAGGTTCTCCGGCTCCAGCAGGTTGGTCTCCCGCGTGCCGGGTGCGCCGCCGCGCTGGTCCACCGCGCCGACCGCGCCGTCGGGCACCAGGACCACCGTCGTCCCGGTCGCCCAGCCGTCGCCCACCCGCTCGTGGTGCCCGACCAGGACACCCGGCACGTCGGTGATCATCCGGTCAGCGCCTGGATCAGCGTCTCCTGCACCCAGGTCAGCCAGTGGTAGACGCCCAGGTGCGGCGCCCGCGGGTCGTCCTCGGGCAGTTCGTCGGGCATGTCGTCGGTGACGTCGAGCGCCGTGCCGAGCGCCAGCCGGACGTCGTTGAGCGCGCCCAGCCAGGCGTCGGCCTGCTCCTCGGTCAGCCGGACGTGGCCGCCGTCGCGGGGCAGCGTGTCGAGCACGATCTTGGCCACGCCGACCTTGAGGTCCAGCAGCTCCGGCTCGTGCAGCGAACGCATCGCCGCGGCGGAGTCGAGGTCCTCGCGGGTCGGGTTGTCCGGGTCGAGCTTGTGGAAGTCCGGGAGCAGCCGCGAGAGCACCGGGTCGTCCGGGGACTCGGTCGGCCCGATCCGGATGCCGGTCAGCTCGGCGAGCTCGTCCTGCGGCGCCTCCTCGGCGCGGGCGGTGAGCATGTCCTCGAGCTGGCTGACCAGTCCCCGCAGCACCGCGGCTTCCTGCTGCTCGAACCCCGCGTGGATCACGGCGCCCTTGCGCCGCCAGCCGTTCACGAGGTCTGCTCCATGGTGGCCCACAGACCCGCCGCGTGGAGTTTCGCCACGTCGGTCTCCACCTTCTCCTTGGTGCCGGACGAGACGATCGCCTTGCCCTTGTGGTGCACATCCAGCATGAGCTTGGTGGCGTGGTCGCGGCCGTACCCGAACAGCTTCTGGAAGACGTACGTGACGTACGACATCAGGTTGACCGGGTCGTTCCACACCACGGTCCGCCAGGGTGTGTCCGACTCGGCGACCTCGGCACCGGCCGGCTCGACCTGCGTCTGCTCGGCTGCGACAGGCATGGACATGCACCCCATGGTGTCACGGAGGCGACAGGGTACGCCGCGCCAGGTCCGGCCATGTGGGTGAATAGGCTGCCCCCATGGGTTCACCGGAGCCGGCCACGACCAGCACTGCGCTGCTCACCGACCACTACGAGCTGACCATGCTGGGCAGCGCGCTCGCCGACGGGACGCACGCGCGGCCCTGCGTGTTCGAGGTGTTCGCCCGGCGCCTGCCGGACGGGCGCCGCTACGGCGTCGTCGCGGGCACCGCCCGCGTCCTCGACGCGATCGCGGACTTCCGCTTCACCGACGCCGAGCTGGCACAGCTGGAGGCCACCGCGGTAGTCGACGGCGCGACGCTGTCCTGGCTCGCGGACTACGAGTTCTCGGGTGACGTCGACGGCTACCCCGAGGGCGAGCTGTACTTCCCCGGCTCGCCGATCCTCACCGTCTCCGGCTCGTTCGGCGAGTGCGTGCTGCTGGAGACGCTGGTGCTGTCGATCCTCAACCACGACAGCGCCATCGCGTCCGCGGCGGCCCGGATGTCCGGGGCCGCGCACGGCCGGCCGATCATCGAGATGGGCGGGCGCCGCACGCACGAATACGCCGCCGTCGCCGCGGCGCGGGCCGCCTACCTGGCCGGTTTCGCGACGACGTCCAACCTCGAAGCCGGCCGCCGCTACGGGATCCCGACCCGCGGCACCGTCGCGCACGCGTTCATGCTGCTGCACGACAGCGAAGAGGCGGCGTTCCGCGCGCAGGTCGAAAAGATGGGCGCGGACACGACGCTGCTGGTCGACACCTACGACATCACCGCCGGCATCGAGACCGCGGTCCGCGTCGCCGGGCCCGAGCTCGGCGCGATCCGGATCGACTCGGGCGACGTCGGCCCGCTCGCCCGCCGCGCCCGCGAGCAGCTGGACTCCCTCGGCGCGAAGGACACCCGGATCGTCGTCTCCGGCGACCTCGACGAGCACGCCATCGCGGCACTGCGCGCGGAGCCGGTGGACGCGTACGGCGTCGGCACCTCGGTGGTCACCGGGTCCGGCGCGCCGACCGCCGGGATGGTCTACAAGCTGGTCGAGGTGGACGGCAAGCCGGTCGCGAAGCGCAGCGCCCACAAGGAGTCCCGCGGCGGCCGGAAGTCCGCGCTGCGGCGTCACCGCGGCACCGGCACGGCGATCGAGGAGGTCGTCTGGACCACGGCGGGCGGCGCGCCCGAGCCCGAGCCGAACGACCGGACCCTGCAGATCCCGCTGATCCGTGCTGGCCGCGCGGAGGCCGACCTGCCTACGCTCGACGACGCGAGGCAGCGGCTGCGCCGCGGCCTGGTCAGCCTGCCGTGGGAGGGCCTCAAGCTCTCGCACGGCGAGCCCGCTATCCCGACGCTCTTCTTCTGAACGGAGTTCGACCATGGGAACCGCGCTGATCGTGGTGGACGTCCAGAACGACTTCTGTGAAGGGGGGTCGCTCGGCCTGCCGGGCGGGGCCGCCGCGGCGGCCGCCATCTCGAAGCAGGCCGTGGAAGGCGGGTACAGCCACGTCGTGGCCACCCGGGACAACCACATCGACCCGGGCGACCACTTCAGCGAGACGCCCGACTTCAAGGACAGCTGGCCGGTGCACTGCGTCGCCGGCACGCCGGGCGCGTCGTTCCACCCCGCGCTCGACGTCGTCCCGATCGGCGAGGTGTTCTCCAAGGGCGAGTACAGCGCCGCGTACTCCGGTTTCGAGGGCGCGTCCCGCGACGGGAAGTCCCTGGAGACGTGGCTGCGCGAGCACGACGTCACCGACGTCGACGTCGTCGGCATCGCGACCGACTTCTGCGTCCGCGCGACGGCGCTCGACGCGGCGAAGGCGGGCTTCGGCGTGCGGGTGCTGCTGGACCTGACGGTCGGCGGGTCGCAGCCGACGGTGGACGCGACGATCGAGGACTTCGACAAGGCGGGGATCACCCACACCGGCACGGCGTTCGTCGGGCCGGCCGCGTGAAGGATCTGCAGGCCGCGCTGGCGGAACACCGGCTCGTCGCGATCCTGCGCGCGTCCGACGCATCGCGGTTCGCCGACGCGGCGATGGTGCTGCACGCGGCGGGCATCCGCCTGCTCGAAGCGACGCTGACGACGCCGGGCGCGCCCGCCGCGATCACCGCGCTGCGCCTGGCGCTCGGCGACGACGCGCTGATCGGCGCGGGCAGCGTCCGCGAATCGTCCGATGTGGACATCGCGGTCGACGCCGGCGCCGCGTACCTGATCACGCCGACGGTCAACCCGGCCGTCCTCGAACGCGCCGCCGAACTGGAGACCCCGGTGATCTGCGGCGCGCTGACGCCGACGGAGATCGACCAGGCCTGGCGCCTCGGTGCGGCCGCGGTCAAGGTGTTCCCGGTCGCGGCCGTCGGCGGGGTCGCGTACCTGCGCGCGATCCGGGCGCCCCTGCCGGACGTCCCGCTGGTCCCGACCGGTGGCGTCCACCTGGCCGACGTCGAGGGCTACCTGCGCGCGGGCGCGATCGCGGTCGCCGCGGCGACCCCGTTGCTGGGCGACGCGCTCTCGCCGAGCGGGAGCCTCCCGGACCTGGCGACCCGGGCCGGCGAGTTCGTCGCGGCGGCTGCCCGCTTCACGACCGTCTGACCCCCGGCCCTGAGCGCCCCAATGTGGCCTTCGGTGCGTTCAACGCACCCACGGCGGCCTTCGGTGCGTTGGATGCACCCAAGGCCGCCTTGGGGCGCTACTTCTTCCCGAACGGGTCGCACGCCGCCGTGCCGAGGTAGATGTCCCCGCTCGCCGGGCCGCCCTGCGGGAACAGCTTGATGTGCAGCGCGTGCGTCACCAGGCTGCCGTCCGGCGGCTGGGGCGTCACGGTCTCGTTGAGGATCACCGTCGCCAGCGCGGTGCCCGCGGGCCCGCCGGGGATGACGATCCGATCGTTCGGCGGGATCTGCGCGGGCACGGTGATCCCGCCGACCGTGCCGACCTCGACCTCGCCCAGGCTGCCGGTGGCCGTCGTCGCGCACTTCGCCGAATAGGTGCGCACGGAGAGCGCCGGGCCGCCGTAGCGCTTCAGCACGGTGGTCTCGAACCGGTGCCCGGACGCCTGCGCGATCGACACCGCGTCCGAGCGCCCGCAGCCGGTCTCGCCGAAGCCGAACACCGCGACGTCACCGGTCTCACCGCCCTGCGTCCGGGCGCTGTAGGGGCCGTCGACGGTGCATTTCGCCAGTTCACCGGTGACGACGTGCTCGTTGTCGATGGTCACGTCGACCGAGCCGGAAGACGCCCATCCGGTGGACGTGACCGGCGCGGCGGCGACCAGGAGCGGGGCGGCCAGCGTCGTCACCGCCAGCAACCGGAATGTCCTCTTCCTGGCGTTTCGCATGCACCGGCCTCCTCGGTTCCGTGACAGTTCGTAGTTACCCTCTTCGTCATCGGCAGGCCGGGTGCCTTCCCTGATCGGGTCCACCCGGACGGGTGGCCGGTGAGGAACGCAACTTCCGGGGTTTTTCCCGGGGTAACGAGCGTTAACCTCGATCGTCTGCTCACCCAGGGAGGTTTCGTGTCTTCGCTGTCCTTCGCCGGCAAGCGGCCCGTGCTGGCCGACCTCGTGCCCGGCTCGCTCGTCCGGGACATCGCGCTGGTCGCCGGCGGTGCCGTGCTCACCGGCGCCGCCGCGCAGCTGACCATCCCGGTCCCGGGCAGCCCGGTGCCGATGACCGGCCAGACGTTCGCCGCGCTGCTCGTCGGCGCGTCGCTCGGCATGTCGCGCGGCGCCGCGTCGATGCTGGTGTACCTGCTCGTCGGCGCCGTGGGCGTGCCGTGGTTCCAGCACGGCACCGCGGGCCTGTCCGGCGCGAGCGCCGGCTACATCGTCGGGTTCGTCTTCGCCGGCGCGCTGGTCGGCGCGCTCGCCGGCCGCGGCGGCGACCGGACACCGGTGCGCACCGCGGGCACCATGGTGCTCGGCAACGTCGTGATCTACGCGTTCGGCGTGCCGTGGCTGATGGCGTCGACCGGGTTCGCCCTGCCGACCGCGTTCGCCAAGGGCGTGACGCCGTTCCTGGTCGGGGACGCGATCAAGATCGTCGTGGCCGCCGGGTTGCTGCCGCTGACCTGGAAGCTGGTCTCGGGCCGCCGTTCCGAGGACTGACGCGTGCCGAAGGGGCCTGCCGTCGCGACGGCGGGCCCCTTCGCCGTCTCCTGCACACGGCGCGAGTGGCCCGTTCGCGACGGATCACCGATCCTGTCGGCGGTGGCGGCTAATGTGTCGCTGTGCCCGCCCGAACTGACTTCCCCGGCGTCCTCGAACTCCTCACCCACGCGGTGGAGTCCGTCGGGGGTGCCGAACGCCCAGGGCAGGTGCAGATGGCCGACGCCGTCGGCCGCGCCATCCGCACCGGCGAGCACCTGGCCGTGCAGGCCGGCACCGGCACCGGCAAGTCCTTGGCCTACCTCGTCCCCGCGATCCGCCACGCCGTCGAGAAGGAAGCCACCGTCGTGGTCTCCACGGCGACGATCGCGCTGCAGCGCCAGCTCGTCGACCGCGACCTCCCGCGCCTGGCGAAAGCGCTGAAGAAGCCGCTCGGCCGCGAACCGACCTTCGCGATCCTCAAGGGCCGCCGCAACTACATGTGCCTGCACCGCCTGGACTCCGGCGCACCGGACGAGCCGGAGGACGCCCAGCTCTTCGACCCGTTCGCGGTGTCGCGGCTGGGCAAGGAGGTCACGAGGCTGCGGGAGTGGGCGTCGGACACCGAAACCGGCGACCGCGACGAGCTCGTCCCCGGCGTCACCGACCAGGCGTGGCGCCAGGTGTCGGTGACCGCGAAGGAATGTCTCGGCGCTTCGCGCTGCCCGATCGGCACGGACTGCTTCGCCGAGAAGGCTCGCGCCGAGGCCGGCCGCGCCGACGTCATCGTCACCAACCACGCGCTGCTGGCGATCGACGCCCTGCAGGGCTACCAGGTCCTGCCGGACCACGACGTCGTGATCATCGACGAGGCGCACGACCTCGTCGACCGCGTCACCTCGGTCGCCACCGGCGAGCTGACCAGCGCGATGTGCGCGTCGGCGGCGCGCCGCTGCGGCAAGCTGATCGACGCCGACGTCGCCGACGGCCTGCTGGAGGCGGGTGACGGGCTGGCGCTGATCGTCGACGACCTGCCCGCGGGCCGGATGGACGAGCTGCCCCAGCCGTTGAAGGGCGCCATCCCGGCGATCCGCGACGCCGCGCACCGGTGCATCACGGCGCTGGGCTCGGATCGCAAGGAGGACGTCGAAGGGGCCACCGCGCGCAAGCTGGCGCGCTCGCTGCTCGACGAGGTGCACGACACCGCGGTCCGGCTGCTGGAGGCGTTCGACGACGACCAGGCGCACCAGCGCGACGTCGTGTGGCTCTCCGGCGACAAGTACTCGTCGAACCCGCGGCCGCCGGCGCTGAAGGTCGCCCCGCTGGGCGTCGCCGGGCTGCTGCGCGAGCGCGTCTTCAACCTGCACACGACGGTCCTCACCTCGGCGACGCTGACCCTGGGCGGCACGTTCGACACCATGGCGCGCCAGTGGGGGCTCCCGCCGGCCGCGGCACGCGTCGAGAAGGCACCGGGCGCCGCGACGGACAAGGAAGCGCCGTCCGACACCGATTCCGGGCCGAAGTGGACCGGCCTGGACGTCGGCTCGCCGTTCGACCACAAGCGCAACGGCATCCTCTACCTGGCCAAGCACCTGCCGCCGCCGGGCCGCGACGGCCTCGCATCGTCCACAATGGACGAACTGGCCGAGCTGGTCGAGGCCGCGGGCGGGCGCACGCTGGGGCTGTTCTCCTCGATGCGGGCGGCCAAGCAGGCGGCCGAGGAGATGCGCGAGCGGCTCGACTTCCCGATCCTCTGCCAGGGCGAGGACGCGACATCGCTGCTGGTCCAGAAGTTCTCCGAGGACGTCCGCACGTGCCTGTTCGGCACGCTCAGCCTGTGGCAGGGCGTGGACGTGCCCGGGCCGTCGCTGCAGCTCGTGGTGGTCGACCGGATCCCGTTCCCGCGCCCGGACGACCCGGTGTCCTCGGCCCGGCAACGCGCGGTGGAAGCCCGCGGCGGCAACGGGTTCCTCACGGTGGCGGCCACACACGCGGCGCTGCTGCTGGCGCAGGGCACCGGGCGGCTGCACCGGTCGGTCACCGACCGCGGCGTGGTCGCGGTGCTGGATTCGCGGCTGGCGAACGCCCGCTACGGCGGATTCCTCCGTGCCTCGCTGCCGCCGTTCTGGCCCACGATGGACCCGAAGGTGGCGCGGGACGCGTTGCGCCGACTGGACGCAGCCGCGCCCGCGTGACGCGGTCCACAACACCGCCCGGTACGGTGAAGCAACCCAAGTACTGATCCGACCAAAAGCAGGCCGCCCCCACACAGAACGTAACCGCCGCTGCGGAGTCATTCGGCCGTGGCTGTGGTCGGATCAGTACGAGCGGCACAGCAACAAGGGAGCACCGGTTGACCCAGGATTCGTCCAGCGCACAGTCCCGGACCGTCAGTGTCGACGACACCGGCGTGCGGCGGCGGCTCGCGGACGGCAGCGAAGAAGCTGTCACGTGGGCCGGTCTGTCGTCGGTGATGGTCCGGGTGATCCCCGACGGCCCGTGGAACGAAGACGTGTTCTTCATGCTGGTGGGCACGGATGGCAAGGGCACGGCGGTGCCAAGCGGCGACCCGGCGGCCGACGCGCTCATCGAGCGCCTGCAGGCCCTGCCCGGCTTCGACAACGAGAAGTTCATCGAGGCCATGACGACCGACGCCGACCAGGCCTATGTGGTCTGGGAATCCAGCGAAAACTGAGGTGCGCTGTCCCGTCTGCGGCACCGAAGACGCGCTGAGCCCGCTCGCCGACTTCGACACCGCCTCGAGCTGGGCCCGGCTGATGTTCAAACGGCCGGGGTTCCTCGAATCGCGTCCGGTCTTCTTGGTGCGGCATGCCCGGGTCTGCCGCGCGTGCTTCGTCGTGGTGCCCTTCCTCGACGAGCAAAACCAGCGCAGGCTGGCCGAAGAGTGGGATTCCCTGATCCCGGTCGCTCCCGACCCTAAGCCGGGAACTCCTCCGTCACCGGAATCCCCTTCTTGAGCGTCCGGCTCACCGTGCAGAGCCGTTCGATCGCGCGATCCACGGCACCGGCCAGGGCTTCCCGCTGATCCGCCGCCAAAGTCGACACGTCGACATCGAAGCCGACGTGCACGGCGTCCAGCTCCGAGGCACCCTCACGCCGGTCGGCGCTGACGGTGACGCGGAACTTCGCGTCTTCACCGACTCGCCGCGTGATCAGCTCTTCGGCGGTCACCGCGCTGCAGCCCGCCGCCGCGATCTGCAGCAGCTCCGCGGGCGAGAACGCCCCTTCCGCGCCCGTCCGGCCCAGCCGGACCTCCGCACCGCGGTCGTTGCGTCCGACGAAGGCGTGCTGCCCGTCGCGCTGTACTTCCAGTCCCATGCCCGCTCCAACCCGATCAGGAAGCCGCTTGTTCCGGCTCCCACTGGGCAAGAACCGTGATGGTGCCCGGGTCGACCTCGGTGAACCCGGCGTCCCGGACGGCGATGACGCGGTCGCGCCGCCACGCGCCCTCCGGGTCGTCGCCCGGGTGCAGTTCCTTCCACCGCGCGACGCTCGCCGTGCGCACGGCGGTCCGGTAGCCCCGCTCGGCCCAGGCCGCGAGCTTCGCGTCGTCCAGCAGGGCGGCGAGGATCATCGTGGCGTGCCCGACCTGCGCGGCGGCCTTGCCGACGGTCATCGGCGCGTGCGGGTTGAGCAGGAGCAGCGGGACGCCGGCGGGCGGCGGCCCCGGCTCGTCCGGCGGCAGCTCGCTGCCCGAGATCTGCAGCCGGGAGACCTCCTTGGGAGCCTCGGTGACCAGGCCCGGCACCAGGGCCCGCGCTTCGGCGCCGTCGATCTCGACCGTGATGCCCGGCAGGTCCTGGACGGCCGCCCAGTGCGCGCCCCGCGCCCGCCGCGCGACCTTGCGGATCCGGTTGTCGAGCCAGGCGTGCACCGGCTCGGCCCATTCGCCGCCGGGCTCGGCGCGCTCGTCGAGGCAGACCGCCAGCGCGGCGGCCGCCGCGGCCTCCAGCAGCGGCGTGCGGCCGGGCGGCTCGGCCCGCTCGATGCGCAGGATCACCGGCATCGCCCGGACTTCCTCCGGGAGCTCGTCGGAGGTGTCCGACGTGTCTTCGGCCGGAAGCCCCAGCCAGTAGGCGTAGCGGGCGCCCAGGGGGTCGAGAACGCTGCTCACGGACGCATCAGCTCGAGTCCGTCGGCGGCGTCGGCCGCCTCGACCTCACCGCGGGTGAGCCCGAGCACGAACAGCACGGCGTCGAGGTACGGGTGCGAGAGCGCGGTGTCGGCCACCTCGCGCAGCGCGGGCTTGGCGTTGAACGCGACACCCATGCCCGCCGCCGACAGCATGTCGATGTCGTTGGCGCCGTCCCCGACCGCGACGCACTGCTCCAGTGGGATGTCGTACTCACCGGCGAAGCGGCGAAGCACCTTCGCCTTGCCGGCGCGGTCGACGACGTCGCCGACCACGCGCCCGGTGAGCTTGCCGTCGACGATCTCGAGCTCGTTCGCCGCCGCGAAGTCGAGTCCGAGCTCCTCCACCAGGCCGCCGATGACCTGGGTGAACCCGCCGGACACCACGCCGGTCTTGAACCCCATCCGCTTGAGCGTGCGGATCGTGGTGCGGGCGCCGGGGGTCAGCTCGATCGACGCGGCGACCTCGTCGATCGCCGAAGCGGGCAGGCCCTCCAGCAGTGCGACCCGGCGTTCCAGCGATTCCGTGAAGTTGAGTTCGCCGCGCATGGCGGCCTCGGTGATCTCGCGGATCTCCGGCTCGACCCCGGCGTGCGCGCCGAGCATCTCGATGACCTCACCCTGGATGAGCGTCGAGTCGACGTCGAAGACGACCAGCCGCTTCGCCCGCCGGGTGATGCCCGCCCGCTCGACGGCGATGTCGACGCCCGCCTCGACGGCGGCGTCGGCGAGCTCCGAGCGCAACGCCGTGTCGGCCTCCGGGGTGTCCCGGTCGACCGAGACGTACAGCTCCAGCCCGGTCACCGGGTAGTCGGCGACGCTGCGGATCGCGTCGATGTTGGCGCCCAGCGACGCCAGCCGCCGCGCGACCTCCGAGAAGCCGCGCGCGGTCACCGGACGGCCCAGCACCACCAGCACGTGGGAGGAGTCGCTGCGGCCGAGCGCGAACGGGTCGTCGCCGATCGCCGAGCCGATTTTCACGTCGACCTGCATGCCGACGGACGCCATCGCCTGCTCGACGGACTCCTGCAGGCCCTCCGGGTCGCGGTACACGCCGGCGAGCACGCCGAGCACGAGCTGCCCGCGGATGACGACCTGCTCGACGTCGAGCACGTCGACGTCGTGGCGGGTCAGCACGGCGAACAGCACGGACGAGACACCCGGCTTGTCGGGGCCGGTGGTCGTGATCAGGACGGGGGTCTGGGTCACTGGTCATCCCTCGTTCGGCGACGCTGCACGATCAGTCTGCCGGTCCGTGCTCGGACACAAGTAGAGCGCGTGCCCGGCTTCACAAAAGCCGGGCACGCGCTCACTCGATCAGGGTCCTACTTGTCGCCTTGCTCGCTCGCGTTGTCCCCGGAGTGGTCTCCCGGGATCACCGCTTCGGTGAGCACCTGCGACGGGGCCGCGTGGCCGTTGAGCTTCTGCTTCCCGAAGAAGCCGATCTCGCCCTCCTTGTGGAGGCGCTCGATCATGTGCGGGTAGTGCAGCTCGAACGCGGGCCGCTCGGAGCGGATCCGGGGCAGCTCGGTGAAGTTGTGCCGCGGCGGCGGGCAGGACGTCGCCCATTCGAGCGAGTTGCCGTAGCCCCACGGGTCGTCCACCGTGACGATCTCGCCGTACCGGTAGCTCTTGAAGACGTTCCAGAGGAACGGCAGCGTCGAGGCACCGAGGATGTACGCGCCGATCGTCGAGATCGTGTTCAGCGTCGTGAAGCCGTCACTGGTCAGGTAGTCCGCGTACCGGCGCGGCATGCCCTCGGCACCCAGCCAGTGCTGGACGAGGAACGTGCCGTGGAAGCCGATGAACGTGGTCCAGAAGTGCCACTTGCCGAGCTTCTCGTCCATCATCCGGCCGGTGATCTTCGGGAACCAGAAGTAGATGCCGGCGAAGGTGGCGAACACGATCGTGCCGTAGAGCACGTAGTGGAAGTGCGCGACGACGAAGTAGCTGTCCGACACGTGGAAGTCGATCGCCGGCGCGGCCAGCATGATGCCGGTCAGGCCGCCGAAGAGGAACGTGACGATGAAGCCCATCGAGAAGATCATCGGCGTCTCGAAGGACAGCTGGCCCTTCCACATGGTGCCGATCCAGTTGAAGAACTTGATGCCGGTCGGAACGGCGATCAGGAACGTCATGAAGGAGAAGAACGGCAGCAGCACGGCGCCGGTGGCGTACATGTGGTGCGCCCACACCGCGACCGACAGGGCCGCGATCGCCAGCGTCGCCCAGACCAGGCTCTTGTAGCCGAACAGCGGCTTGCGGCTGAACACCGGGAAGATCTCCGACACGATGCCGAAGAACGGCAGCGCGACGATGTACACCTCGGGATGGCCGAAGAACCAGAACAGGTGCTGCCAGAGGATCACGCCGCCGTTTTCGGGGTCGAACACGTGCGCCCCGAGGTGCCGGTCCGCCAGCAGGCCCATCAGGGCCGCGGTCAGGATCGGGAAGGCGAGCAGGATCAGGATCGACGTCACCAGGATGTTCCAGGTGAAGATCGGCATCCGGTACATCGTCATGCCCGGCGCGCGCAGGCAGACCACGGTGGTGACCATGTTGACCGCGCCGAGGATGGTGCCGAGACCGGAGACCACCAGGCCGGAGATCCACAGGTCCGCGCCGACGCCCGGCGAGTGGATCGCGTCCGACAGCGGGGTGTAGGCGAACCAGCCGAAGTCGGCGGCGCCACCCGGGGTCAGGAAGCCGGACAGCACGATCAGGCCGCCGAAGAGGTACAGCCAGTACGAGAACGCGTTCAGCCGCGGGAACGCGACGTCCGGCGAGCCGATCTGCAGCGGGAGCACGAAGTTCGCGAATCCGAAGAGGATCGGGGTCGCGTACAGCAGCAGCATCACCGTGCCGTGCATGGTGAACAGCTGGTTGTACTGCTCCTGCGACAGGAACTGCTGCCCGGGCCGCGCCAGCTCGGTGCGGATGAGCATCGCCATCGCGCCGCCCGCCATGAAGAAGGCGAACGACGTGACCAGGTACATGATCCCGATCTGCTTGTGGTCCGTCGTGCGGAACAACCGCAGCAGGTACGAACCCTTAACCGACTCGCGCGCGGGGTACGGGCGCGTGGCGATCGGCTTGGGGGCTACGGCCGTCACTCCTGCCTCCAACACTGAAACCTTGTGGTGGTCATCGTCCGGCCGCCGGGCGCGGGCGAGGCCCGGTTCCGGCGGTCAAGGGGATCGTAGCCCTCGCTACCGACAGTCGCGCGCACCGGCTGGCAAGATCGGGCCGTGGCCGACGAATACACGCTCACCGCGGTTCGCGCGGCACTGACCGTGACCTCCCGGCTGGGCCTGCGCGAGCACGAGCCTGAGGTGCTCCACGAACGCTCGAACGTGCTGGTGAAGCTGGGTCCGCTGGTCGCGCGGGTGCCGGGGACCGTCCGCCTGGCGCGGCCCGGGCCGGCCTGGCAGGAGCGGGACGTCGCCGTCTCCCGGTTCCTCACGGAACGTGGTGTGCCCGTCGTCTCACCGGCCACGGATCCCCCGGCCGGACCGCATTTCGCCGAGGGCCTGCCGGTCACGCTCTGGCACCACACCCCGCACGATCCGGACCACCGGTACGCACCGGACGTCGTCGCGCGCTCGCTCGCCGAGGTGCACGCGGCCCTGCGCGAGTACCCCGGCGAACTGCCCCGGCGCGGCCCGCTCGACGACCTCGAACGCATCTTCGACCGGCACGACCTGGACTCCCGCTTGCGCGGCGAGACGGCCCGTCTCGCCGCGACGCTGCCGGACGGCGCCGTGCAGCCCCTGCACGGCGACGCGCACCCCGGCAACCTGATCGCCACTCCCGCCGGCCCGTGCTGGCTGGACTTCGAAGACACCTGGCGCGGGCCACTGGCCTGGGACCTCGGCATCCTCGCCCGGCAGGGCGGCCCGGAGTACCTGGCCGCGTACCCGGGCGAGGTCGACGAAGACGCGCTTCGCTTCTTCACGCGGCTGCGAGAGCTCTACGCCGTGGTGTGGCGCTTCGTGATCGCTCAGCGGTTCCCGCACCGGCTGCCCGAAGCCCACGCTGCGCTCGCTGCCTACTTCTCGTGAGTTGCCGGGTACCAGGACAGGATCGCCTCGACCACGCCCGCCGGGTCCTCCAGCGGGGTCAGGTGCCCGGCGCCCGGCAGCACCACCAGCGTCGCGCCGTCCAGCACCTCGACCATGGCGCTCGCCGCCCCCACGGGGGTGATCGGGTCCTTTTCGCCGACGACGACCAGCGCGGGGATTCCCGACTCGCGCAGCAGGTCGAGGGAGTCCGGGCGCGTCCGCAGGGCCAGCGCCGTCCACGAGATCCCGGCGGGCGGCTGCGATTCGATGATCTCCCGGACGGTCTCGACCACGTCCGGGCGCTGCTCGCGCGTCGACCCGGCCAGCAGGTTGGGCAGGTTGGCCTCGGCGAGCCAGCCCCGGATGCCCTCGGCTTCGACCCGCTTGGCGACGTCCAGCCGGGTCTGGGCGGCCTCGGGCGTGTCGGCCGTGGCCTTCGTGTCGATGAGCACGAGCCCGCCGACCCGCTCCGGCGCCAGCCGCAGCACGGCCATCGCGAGGTAGCCGCCCATCGAGCAGCCGCCGAGCACGACGCGGTCCAGCTCCAGGCGGTCCAGCAGGGCGACGACGTCGCGCGCGGCGTCCTCGAGGCTCGGTTCGCGATCGGACTCCGGCAACGGCGAGCGGCCCAGCCCGCGCTGGTCCGGGGTAATCACCCGAAGGTGTGACGCGAGGGGCTCGCGCACCGCGTTCCACATGCGGGCGTCCAGGGGAAAGGCGTGGAGGAGGACCAGCGGCAGTTCGGTCATGCGGGCCATTTTGTCGGACCCCCGCGCTAGCTTCGCCGCTGTGTTCACCGACATCGAAACCGACCGGCTGCTGCTGCGTCCGCCCCAGGAGGCGGACCGGCAGGCGATGGTCGACATCCACACCGACCCGCGCACCAACCGCTTCAACCCCGACCCGCCCGACGTCCCGCGCGCGTCGGCGATGTTCTCGGAGTGGCTGGCGCACTGGGCCGAGCACGGCTTCGGCTACCCGGCGGTGACCGAACGCGGCGGCACCGAGGTGATCGGCATGTGCGGGGTGCGGCTGCGGGAGTTCCACGGCGAGAAGGTGCTGAACCTCGGCTACCGGTTCCGGCCGTCGGCGTGGGGCAAGGGCTACGCGGTCGAGGCCGGCCTGGCGATCCTGCAGTGGTGTGCCCGGGACCTGCCGTCGCTGCCGGTGCTGGCGAGCGTGAGCGTCGACAACAAGCCGTCGCTGCGGGTGGCGGAGCGGCTCGGCTTCACCGAGTACACGGAGGAGATGTACGACGGCGCGATGTCGCGGCACTACCGGCGCTGAGCCGGGCGTTGCTTGAAAACTCCAGAGCGAAGCGTCACCAGCGGCGGTTCGGCCGCCGGCGGGCCCGGGCGTCCCAGCAGGGCCGGTGCCAGTGCCGCCGGTCGGCGACCGAGCCGGTGTCGTCGGCCGGCCAGACGACGAGGTGCGGCGTGCCCGGCCGGATCTCGTGGTCGCAGCCGGGGCAGCGGTAGAACTTGGTCGCCTGCGAGCCGGGCACGGTCCGCACGAGCCAATCGCCGTCCGACCCGGACTCGGCGCGGGCCCAGCCGGTCGCGGCACCGAGGTCGCGTTCGGGCGGCCCGCCGTCCGCGCGGCGGCCGGGACGATTCCGTCGAGGCACGCCCGAACGGTATCCGCCCCCGCCCCGGCGAGCCGACCGCCCAGGCACACGTGTCGTCCGTCCAGGCACGCGCGTCGACCCTCCAATCACGCGTGTCGACTCTCCAATCACGTGTGCTGGCCCTTCGATCACACCAGATGTCAGTGGGGCTCAGGCCGCGCGGCCCGCCACCCGGCAGCCAGTCCGCAGCCGGCGCAGGATCCCGGTGTGGCCGAGCCCGTCCCAGCCGAGCCGGGCCAGTGTCCGCCCGGACCGGCGGAAGTCCTCGCCCCCGAGCACGGACATGATCGTGATGGCGGCGTCGACCATGGGCGTGGCGACCCCGGCACACCGCGCGAGTGCCTGCAGCGGCACGAGCGTGGAGCGGATGTCCTCGGTGAGGAAGCGGTGGTCGAGGCTGGTCGGCGCGGCGATCGTCCGGTACGGCTCCACCGTCCGCAACGCGTCGAGCAGCGTCGTGGCCGGGCAGCCGTAGTAGCGGTCGAGGACCTCGGTCATGGGTAGCAGCCGGGCGTCGTAGGCCCGGGCGACGGCGGCGAACTCGGCCTCGGTCCGTTCCAGCAGCGCGACCGTGCGGTGGGAAACGCCTTCGACGTAGAAGAGCAGCTCCTCCGCGCGGTCGATGGTGCCGAGGTTGGCGAGCGCGATCGGCACGTGCGCGACCGCGCCGAAGTCGTGCAGGCCGCGTTCCACCGGGTTGCGTGCGACCTCCAGCATCGGGAACCACTCGCGCAGCAGCCCGGCGTGCCGGGCGACGGCGGCCGGCGTGCTGCCGGAGATCAGGTTCCAGCCCTTGGCGCCCAGCACGGTCACGCCGCCGGTCCCGGACGGCCGCGCGGCGAACAGCGCGTCGGTCTCGACGACGTCGACCTCCGGTGCCCCGGCGGCGGCGAGCGCGTGCGCGAACTCGACGCTCCCGCACAGCTTGCTGGAGAACAACACGACGACCTGTCCCGGGCGAAGGTACGGCGCGAGCCGGACGGCGACCTCCGGGTAAGCGGTCGTCACCGTCGCGACCAGCACCACGGCCCGCCCGGCAAGCGCTGCGGGATCCGCCGTCACCTCCCGCAGCGGGAACCGCCCGTCGAGCACCCCGGTGGCGACGATCTCCCGGCTGCGCGCGATCTCCGCCACGGCCTCGAGATCCCGCGTGCAGAGGTGCACCGGCAGCCCCCGCGAGGCGAGGTGGGCCGCGACGGCCCGTCCCTCACCGCCGGCGCCGACGACCCCGATCCCGTCCAGCCCGCTCATCCCGCCCACTCCCGTCACTCGGGTACGCAGTGGACAGGTCGGCACACCGGACGGCAAAGTTCCCGCCGGAGCACCTTCCCGGAAATCGGACCCTTCCGGGTAACGCTCAGCCCTGCACGAGCGCCAGCGGCACGAGTTGCTCGGCCGTGGTGAGCGACCCGTGCTGCCCGATCAGCGACGTCTCCACGGCCTCGGCGAGCCCCCGCACCATCCCGAACCGTCCCCGGGCCGCCGCGACGACGTCGCCGATCCGCGGCAGCACCCGGTCGCTGACCGTGTGCCCGAACCACCCTTCGGCGACGGCCTCCTCCCGCGACCGCACCCAGGCCCGCTCGCCCAGCACCGCCCGCCAGGCCGCGAGGACGTCTGCGGCCGCACCCGGCTCGGTGTAGACGTGCCGGGCGCGCACCTCGCCCCCGAAGGTCCGGACACCCGCAAGCAGCTCCGGGACGTCTTCGAGGTCGAGCTTGTCCTCGACGGTGACCATGCCGTGGTCGGCCACCACCGCGAGCAGGGCGCCGGCCGGCAGACCGTCCACAAGGGACTCGACGAGCCGGTCGATCTGCCGCAGCTGCATCCGCCACGCGGTGGACCCGGGGCCGTACACGTGCCCGAGCAGGTCGAGTTCGCTGTGGTAGGCGTAGCAGAACGCCCGCCCGCCGAGCACCGACAGCGTCCGCGCGGCGAGGTCGCCCAAGGCGTGCACCCCGGCGTACCGCGCACCGCTCTGCGTGGCCCGGGTCAAGGCGGTGTCGGCGAACTTGGCCGACGACACCACGGCGGCGTCGATGCCCGCTTCGGCCGCCCGTTCGAACGTCGTCGGCAGCGGCTGCACCTCGCGGGGCGGGAGCGCGCCACGGAGGTCGCTGCCGTCCTCGTGGCTGCGCCAGCGCAACGCGTTGAGCACACCCGTGCCGGGCATCTCGAACGTGTAGCCGACCATGCCGTGCTCGCCGGAAGCGAGCCCGGTGCCGATCGCCGCCACCCCGGCGGCCGTCGTGGACGGGAAGCCCACGCGCAGCGACTCCCGGGCGAGCTCGGTCAGCACCGGCGCGTCCGCGGCGTGCTCGGCCAGCAGCTCCCAGCCGAGCCCGTCGACCAGCAGCACCCCGGCGCTGCGGGCCTCCGGCAGCGCCAGCGTGTTCCCGAAACCGGGCACCCCGAGCACGGCGAGCAGGGACGGGACGACCTGGCCGAGGTGCGGGACGTCGGCAAGCGTTGGCGGCTGCACGCGCCCAGCTTCCCATCCGCGGGCTCCTCCGGCGATAATCGCGGCATGCCGACCTACGCCTACCGCTGCCGCGAGTGCACCGAGACCTTCGAGCTCCTGCGCCCGATGAGCGAATCCGGCGCGCCGGCGGCCTGCCCGGAGGGCCACACCGACACCGTCAAGCTGCTCACCACGGTCGCCCTCACCGGGGCCGCGAGCGGTCCCGCGGTCCCGGCCGGCGGCGGCGGTGGCTGCTGTGGCGGCGGCTGCTGCGGCTAGAGAACCTTCAGGGCCTGTTCCAGGTCGGCCCAGAGATCCTCGACGTCCTCGAGCCCGGCCGACAGCCGGATCAGCTGGTCGGACACCCCCGCGTCGTGCCGGTCGCCCGGGTCGACGATCCGGTGGCTGATCGATCCGGGGTGCTGGATGAGCGTGTCGACGCTGCCCAGGCTGACCGCTGGCGTGATCAGCCGGACCGCGCCGATCAGGGCGTGCGGGTCGCCGTCGACCTCGAACGCCACCAGCGGCCCGCCCAGCCGCGGGTAGTGGACGGCCGTCACCGCCGGGTGGGCGGCGAGCCGCTCGGCCAGCGTCGTCGCCGTCGCCGACGCGGCGTTGACGCGCAGCGGCAGCGTGGAAAGCCCGCGCAGCAACAGGTATCCGGCGAGCGGGTGCAGCACGCCGCCGGTCGCGAAGCGGATCTGCCGCAGCCGGGCGGCTTCCGCGGCGTCGCACGCGACGATCCCGCCCATCACGTCGCCGTGGCCGCCGAGGAACTTCGTCGCGCTGTGCAGGACGATCCGCGCGCCGTGGCGGCCCGGGCGCTGGAGCACCGGGGTCGCGAAGGTGTTGTCCACCAAGAGAGGCACGTCACCGCAGGCGGCCGCCAGCGCGGCGATGTCGGTCTCGGCGAGCGTCGGGTTCGCCGGTGTTTCGACGAACACCAGCCCGGTGTCGGGCCGCAGCGCGGCGGCGACGGCGCCGGGCGCGGCCCAGGTGACCTCGGTGCCGAGCAGCCCGGACTCGAGCAGGTGGTCGCTGCAGCCGTACAGCGGGCGCACGGCGACGACGTGCCGTTTCCCTTGCGCCACCGCGGAAAGCAGGCAGGCCGAGACAGCGGCCATGCCGCTGGCGAACGCGACGCCGTGCTCGAAGCCTTCGAGCTCGGCGAGCGCGCGCTCGAACCGTTCGACGGTCGGGTTGCCCACCCGGCCGTAGATCGGCGGGCCGTCGAGTTCGCCGCCGGCGGCGAACTCGTCGATCCGGGCGGCTTCGGCGGCACTGTCGCGGGACGGGTAGGTCGTCGACAGGTCGAGCGGTGCGGCGTGCACGCCGAGGTCCGTGAGGTCGTCACGGCCGGCGTGGACGGCGCGCGTGCGCAGCGAGGAGGTCATGCCAGCATGATCGAGCTTTCACCGGATCCAGGACAACAGTCTCGGATATCATTCGCCGATGTCCGATTCCGTCGAACTGAGTCCGGTTGATCTCGAGATTCTGCGCCTGCTCCAGAACGATGCCCGGATCACCAACAAGGACCTGGCGGCCGCGGTCGGCATCGCGCCGTCGACGTGCCTGGACCGCGTCTCCCGGCTGCGGGACACCGGCGTGATCACCGGGCAGCACGCGTCGGTCGACGCGGCGAAGCTGGGCCGACCACTGGAGGCGTTCCTGTTCGTCCAGGTCCGCCCGCACCGGCGGCCGCTGGTGGACCCGTTCGTCGAGCACCTGCTGTCGCTGCCCGAGGTGCGCGCGGTCTACCACCTGACCGGGCCGGACGACTTCCTCGCGCACGTCGCGACCAGCTCCGCCGGTGAGCTGCAGCGCCTGGTCCTCGACGAGCTGACCGCCCGCGACGAGGTCGCCCGCGTGCACACGAACCTGGTGTTCCAGCACTGGAGCGGCGGACCGCTGTTACCGCCGGGCACCTGAGGTCAGAGGGTGTCCAGCCAGCGGCGGGTCTCGCGCGGGGACGTCAGCCGGAGGATTTCGGGGCCGGGAGACTCGGCGGCCCAGGCCCGGATGGTCGCCCGTTTCCTCGCGAACGACGCGAAGTGCCAGCGGATGATCGAGTCCGCGGAGAGCATCTGGCGGACCGACTCGACGTTGCCGTTGCAGATCCGTTCGCGGGTCACCGAGCGCACGGCCGTCCGGCGCACCAGGCGGCCCAGCGAGAGCCAGCGCGGGTAGTCGAGACCCACGATGAGCTGCGCGCGCGGCAGCACGACGTCCTTCCACCTGCCGTAGGCGGCATCGAGGACCCAGCGCCGGCCCGCGCACACCTCGCCGATGCGGCGGCGCTGCTCCTCGTCGGGTACCGCTACCCAGCCCGGCTGCCAGGTGAGATCGTCGGCCGAGACGTACGGCAGGCCGGTGCGCTCGGCGATCCGGGCCGCGAGCGTCGACTTGCCCGAGCCGGTCACGCCGTAGACGACGATGCGCTCAGCCGTCGAGGTCACGGGCGGGCTCCCGCGGTCCGCGGTAGGGCAGGGTCTGGCTGTAGACGACGTTCGTGGTCGTGCTGCCGAACTGGGCCAGCTCGTCCATCGTGTGCTCGAGGTGGGCCATCGAGGCCGCGGCCACCTTGAGCGTGTAGCAGTCGTCGCCGGTCGTGCGCAGGCATTCGAGGATCTCGAGGCGCTCGCCGAGCAGCTTGTGCAGGGCGTCGTGCCGGCTGCCGGGGTACTTGAGCCGGACGACGGCGAGCACCGGGTAGCCGACCTTGCCGAGGTCGATGTCGGCGCGGTAGCCGGTGATCACGCCCGCGGCCTCGAGCCGCCGCAGCCGTTCGGTCGCGGCCGACGCGCTGAGGTTCACGCGGCGGCCGAGCTCGGTGAGCGGCAGCCGGGCGTCCTGCTGCAGCTCGACCAGGATGGCCCAGTCCGTCGGATCGAGACTCTCGGTCATGAGGCGAATGTACCGCGAGATCCACGGCCGAAGCCGCCGAACACCGTGATCGTTCCCTTCCGATCACGGCTTTGACCTCGATAGCCTTTCCTGGTGAAGATCGGCGTGAACGTCCCCAACTTCGGTCCGGGCACGGACCCCGGCGTACTGCGTTCCTGGGCGCGGACCGTGGAAGGCCTCGGCTTCGACTTGCTGATGGTGTCCGACCACGTCGCCATCACCCCGGACGTCGCCGGGCAGTACCCGGCGCCGTTCTACGAGCCGTTCACGACGCTGTCGTGGCTCGCGGGCGTCACCGACCGGGTGCGGCTCGGCACCACCGTGCTGGTCGTGCCGTACCGGCATCCGCTGCTGGTGGCCCGGATGGCGGCGAACCTCGACGCGCTCAGCGGCGGCCGGCTGGTGCTCGGCGCCGGCATCGGCTGGGCGAAGCAGGAGTTCGACGCGCTCGGCGTGCCGTTCGAGCAGCGCGGGAAGCTGACCAGCGAGTACCTCCGGGCGATCCGCGCGGCCTGGGCCGACCACGACGACTACCGCGCCGGCCCGATCCCGCTGTGGCTGGGCGGGCACAGCGACGCCGGGCTGCGCCGCGCGGTGGAGCTCGGCGACGCGTGGCACCCCCTGCGGATGACGATGTCCGGGTTCCGGGAAGGCCTGGAGCGCCTGAAGACCCTGGCCGGCGACCGGCCGGTGCCGGCGTTCGCACCGCGGATCCTCCTGCGGGTGACCGGAACCCCGGTGACCGGCCCGGACCGGCGCGCCGGGGAAGGCACCCTCGACCAGGTCCTCGACGACCTGGCACAGCTGCGGGCGCTGGGCGCGGAGACCGTCGTGCTCGACCCGTTCGATGCGGACCCCGCCGAGACCCTCCACCCGGAGGTCGCGTGGCGGGACCTCGCGGCCGTGGCCGCGTCCTGGAAGGAGAACCGGTGAAGGACACCGAAGAAGCCCTGTTGCGGCGCGCGATCGAGCTCGCCCGCGAAGCGCGCGAGGAACACGGCAACCCGCCGTTCGGCTCCCTGCTGGCCGACGCGGACGGCAACGTCCTCGCCGAGGACCGCAACACGTCGTTGACCGACAACGACATCACCGCGCACCCGGAGCTGAAGCTCGCCCGCTGGGCGGCGCAGAACCTGGCCCCGGAGGCCGCGGCGGCGACCACGATGTACACGAGCACCCAGCCGTGCGGGATGTGCACGGGCGCGATCGAACGGTCGGGGCTGGGCCGCGTCGTCTACGCGTTGTCGACGGAACAGTTCCTCACGCTGCGCCCGCCGGTCACGTGGGGCGGGCACCAGCTCGAAGGCCCGGCGCTGTTCGACGAGGCCCGCGTGCCGGTCGAGGGGTACTACCAGTGACGAGCTACGAGGTGCGCCCGGTGGCGCGGATCGAGTCGTCCCTCCAGGACCGCGCATCGGCCCCGAGGCAAGGCGACGAGGGCGCGCCACCGGCCCGGGTGGTGTTCGCACCGGAGTTCCACCCGGCGGCGGCCGACCTCCGCCCCGGCGACCGCCTGGTGCTGCTGACGTGGCTGCACGAGGCGGACCGCGAGGTCCAGGCGGTCCACCCGCGCAGCGACCCGGACCGCCCCCGCGAAGGGGTGTTCTCGACCCGCTCCCCGGATCGCCCGAACCCGATCGGCCTCCACACGGTGACGGTGACGTCGGCCGAGAACGGCACGCTCACCGTGACGGGCCTGGAAGCCATCGACGGCACCCCGGTCCTGGACGTGAAACCGGTCCTCGGCGAGGTGGCCGCCCGCTGACCCGGCCGATCACGATCCGGGCACCGGGGTAACGACCGCGGCCGTCCGGCCGACCTCCTTCGCACAAACGGAGCAATCCCGGCCGTGCCGACGGAGGAATCGTGATGACCAGTGCGTTCGAACCTGTTCCGCCGGACCCGTGGACGCCTCCGCAGGTTCCGCCGCCGGTGCGGACGAGGACGAATCCCTGGCATCTGCTGCTCGCGGCCGCCGCCGGTGCGGCCCTGGTCGGCGCCCTGTGGGCCGGCCTGGACCTGGCCGATTCCGGCGCCCCCATCAGCACTCCGGCCACGTCCGGGGAGGCGTTCGACCTCCGCGGCACGTTCACGCTCTACAGCGGCGGGTACGGCTACGGCACTTGCGGTGGTTCCGGCGGTTACTCGGACATCACGACCGGGACGACGGTCACCGTCTACAACGCCGCGGGAACCGTGCTCTCCCAAGGCGCGCTGGGAACGGGGCGGCCGAACGGCGCCGGTAGCTGCGTGTTCAGCCTTGCCGCGCCCAACGTTCCGGCGGGTGAGAAGTTCTACCTGGTCGAGGTGTCCCACCGGGGCCGGATCATGGTGCAGCCCGAGGACGCGCGGAACGGGAACGTCGCCCTCAGCCTGGGCAACTGATCAGTAGTCCTTGAAGCCCTTCCCGGTCTTCCGGCCCAGCCGCCCGGCCGTCACGAGGTGCTCCAGCAGCGGCGCCGGCGCGAAACCCTCCTCGCGGAACTCGTTGTACAGCGTGCGCTGGATGGCCAGCGACACGTCCAGGCCGACCACGTCCAGCAGCTCGAACGGACCCATCGGCAGGCCGCAGCCCACCTTCATGGCCGTGTCGATGTCGTTCGCCCCCGCGTAGTGGGCCTCCAGCATCTTCACCGCGTCGTTCAAGTACGGGAACAGCAGCGCGTTGACGATGAAGCCCGCTCGGTCTCCACAGTGGACCGCGTGCTTGCCCACCGCGGCGCAGACCGCGTTCGCCGTCGCCACCACGTCCGGGGCGGTCGCGATCGTCGAGACCACCTCCACCAGCTTCATCACCGGGGCCGGGTTGAAGAAGTGGAGACCGACCACGTCCGACGGCCGGGAGGTCGCTGCCGCACACTCGATCACCGGCAGTGAAGACGTCGTCGTCGCCAGCACCGCGCCCGGGCGGACGACCTCGTCCAGCGCCGCGAACACCGCCTGCTTCACCGACAGCTCCTCGGCCACGGCCTCGACGACCAGGTCGACGTCGGCCAGGGCGTCGAAGTCGGTCACCGGCGTGATGCGGGCCAGCGCGGCCGAAGCGTCCTCTTCGGACAGTTTGCCCTTGACCACGGCCTTGTCGAGCGACTTCTTCACCTTCGCGACGGACGCCTGCGCCTTCTCCAGGCTCCGGGCGCGCAGCACGACGTCGAACCCGCGCTTCGCGAAGACCTCCGCGATGCCGGTCGCCATCGTCCCGGTGCCGACCACGCCGACCCGGGAGACCGGCCGTGGCTCGGCCGTGTCCACAGTGGACGTAGCCACCGCGTCCGAGACCACGTTCGGCGAGTCCGGCGCGTCGTAGGCGTAGAAGCCGCGGCCCGTCTTGCGTCCCAGCTGGCCCGCCGTGATCATCTGCTTGAGCAGTGGCGCCGGCGCGTGCAGCCGGTTGCGGGACTGGTGGTACATCGTGTCGAGGATCTCGTACGCGGTGTCGAGTCCGATCAGGTCGAGCAGCGCGAGCGGCCCCATCGGGTAGCCGCAGCCGAAGCGCATCGCGGCGTCGAGGTCTTCGCGTGTGGCGTAGCGCTGCTCGTACATCCGCACCGCGTGGTTGAGGTAGCCGAACAGCAGTGCGTTCGCGATGAACCCAGCCCGGTCGCCGATCACCACCGGCACCTTGCCGAGCCGCTCGGCGAACGCGACCACCTCGGTGACCACCTCCGGCTCGGTCACCACGGTCTTCACGATCTCGACGAGCTTCTGCACCGGCGCCGGGTTGAAGAAGTGCATGCCGACGACCTTGCCGGGACGCGTGGTGTGCACCCCGATCTCGGTGATCGACAGCGACGAGGTGTTGGAGGCGAAGACGACGTCGGGCCGGGTGATCTTGTCCAGCTCGGTGAAGACGTCGGCCTTCAGCTCCAGGCTCTCCGGGATCGCCTCGACCACGAGGTCCACTTCGGACAGATCCGAGAGCGACGTGCTGTACCGGATCCGGTCCAGCAGGGCCGCACGACCGGCGGGATCGAGCTTGCCACCGGAGAGTGCGCGCTCGGTCGAGTGCTCCAGGTGTCCGCGGCCCCGGGCGACACCGGTCTCGTCGAGCTCGACCGTGACGACGTCGAGCCCGCTGCGAGCGAGCACTTCGGCGATCCCGGCCCCCATCGTGCCCAGGCCGACCACTCCGACCGTCGAGATGTCCCGCGCCATTGAGGCCTCCAGAGATGTTACTCGCCGGTAATTGCCTCGACTCTGCCACACGGAACCACCGGAAGCCCAGACGGAATCGAGTCAGAACCGTGCAAGTCACCCGGTCGGCGAGGCGGGTTCACTCGCCGAAATTGCCGTCCACCAGCTCTTTCGCCTTGTCCAGCGCGGCGGGCGCCTGCGGTCCGCGCGCCCGTACGCGGATCCGGTCGCCCAGGCGGGCGCCGAGCGACATCAGCGCCAGCACGCTGTGGCCGTCGGCCTCCTGGTCGCCGAGCCGGACGGTGACCTCGGCGTCGAACGCGCTCAGCGCGCGCACCAGCACCGCGGCCGGCCGCGCGTGCAGCCCGACCTCGTTCCGCAGCTCCAGCTCGATCTCGTCGCCCCCGCCGGCCGCGGGTTCGGCCGGCTCGAGATCCTCGGGCATCCCGGCGGCCGCGGCGGCCTCCGCCACGGCCTTGCGGTCCTTCCCCGACTGCGCCGCGACCGCCGCCGCGATCGCGCCTTCGACCAGCGGGCCGTCCGCGACGACGGCGGCCGAGGGGTCGGCCAGCGATTCGACGGCGAGCTCGGCGGTCATCTGCGCGCTGCCGAGGTCGTAGAGCAGCACGACGCCGTCGCCGGAGTCGGCGCGCTGGGTGGCCGCGACGACCTCGTCGTAGTCCGTGCCGATCGAGCCGTCGGAGAGGCCCCCGGCCGGAAGGATGGTGACGTCCGGCGCCATCTGTGCGGCCAGCTCGGCCAGGCCTTCCGCGAGCTTCGCGCTGTGCGAAACGAGCACGATGCCGACACTCACCGGGCGGCCTCCGCGAACGCGTGCAGCAGCAGCGCCGACGACCGCGCACCGGGGTCCATGTGGCCCACCGCGCGCTCGCCCAGGTAGGACGCGCGGCCCTTGCGCGGCACCAGGTCCACTGTGGAGTCCGCGCCGCGGTCGGCCGCGCCGGCCGCCGCGGCCAGCACCGCGGCGACGTCCCCGCCGTCCCCGGCCGCCTTCTCCGCGGCCGACACCGCCGGGATCAGGGCGTCGACCATGGTCGCGTCGCCGCCCACGGCCTTCCCGCGGGCCTGGACGCCTTCGAGCCCGGCGCGCAGCGCGTCCACCAGCGCCGGCGCATCCAGGTCCCCGGCGGTGCCGAGCTTGGCCGAGGCACGCAGGAAAGCCGTGCCGTACAACGGTCCCGCGGCCCCGCCGACCTTGGAGATCAACGTCGTCGCGACGAGCTTCAGTACCGCGCCCGGTGTTTCCGGCGCGCCCGCGTCGAGCGCCGCCACGACGGCGGTGAACCCGCGGTTCATGTTCTCGCCGTGGTCGCCGTCGCCGATCGCGCGGTCGAGGTCGATCAGCTCCACCCGGTGCTCGGCGATCACCGCCGCGGCGGCGCGCACGGCCGCCACGACCCCGTCGGCCTTGCAGGTCATCAGAGCCCCCACCGCAGCGCCGCGGTGTTGACCGGGGCGTCCCAGAGCTCGGTCAGCTCGTCGTCCAGCTTGAGCAACGTCAGACTCATCCCCTGCATCTCGAGGCTGGTGATGTACGGGCCGACCAGCCGGCGTTCGACCACGATCCCACGCTCGGCCAGCAGCCGCTCGGCGATGCCGTGCGCCAGGTAGAGCTCGACGAGCGGGGTGCCGCCCATCGAGTTGGTGAACAGCAGCACGCGGTCACCGGAGGAGAACGGCAGGTCTTCCCGAACGGCATCAACCATCCGCGCCACCAGCGCGTCGGCCGGCTCGAGCGGGATCCGTTCGCGGCCGGGTTCGCCGTGGATGCCGATGCCGAACTCGATCTCGCCCTCGCCGAGGTCGAAGCTCGGGGTGCCGGCGTGCGGCACGGTCGGCGCGGTCAGCGCGACGCCGATCGAGCGCACCTGGCCGATCACCTTCTGCGCCAGCGCCGTCACCGCGTCGAGCGAGTCGCCGCGCTCGGCGGCCGCGCCGGTGATCTTCTCCAGCAGCACCGTGCCGCCGACCCCGCGGCGGCCCGCGGTGTAGGTCGAGTCCTTGACCGCGACGTCGTCGTCGATCACGACGCTGCGCACCTCGAGGCCCTCGGCCGCGGCCAGCTCGGCGGCCGTCTCGAAGTTCAGCACGTCGCCGGTGTAGTTCTTCACGATGAGCAGAGCGCCGGCCTCGCCGGTGGTCGCGGTGACGGCGGCCTGCACGGCGTCCGGCGTCGGCGACGTGAACACCGCGCCGGGTACCGCGGCGGCGAGCATGCCCCGGCCGACGAACCCGCCGTGCAGCGGCTCGTGCCCGGATCCGCCGCCGGAGATGACGGCGACCTTGCCGGCGACCGGCGCGTCGGCGCGGACGACGACGTCCGGATCCTCCTGGACGCGCAAGATGTCCGCGTGCGCGGCGGCGAGGCCCCGCAGCGACTCCGCGACGACGTTCGCCGGATCGTTGATGATCTTCTTCACGGCAGCCTCCGGCACATCGGCGGGTGGGGTGCCCCCTTCCTACCTCGCCGCGCGGCCCGCCGCCAGGTCAGGCTTTGGGGAGCTTCGTGACCACGTTCTTCGCGACGGTCACGGCCTTGCCGCACGGGTCGTCGGTGGCCGGGTTGGCCGTGTAGCTCCGGTAGTCCACTTGGGCCAGTTCGACGTCGTCGCCCTGCCACGGCCGGTGCTGCCACTCGACCTGGCACTCCGACGAGCTCGCGGTCCCCTTCTTCTGGAAGCCCGTGACGCCGCCGCCGAGGTCCACCTTGGAGTAACCGTCGCCCTCGAGCGGCGGGAGCCCGGGCAGGAACTCGACCGTCACCGTCGGGTCCGTGCCGTTGCTCTGCCACTCGCACGAGTGCAGGCCGGACGGCGCCGACTTCGCCGACGGCACGACCGGGGCCACCGCCGCGGTGTCGGCCATCGCGCACGGGTCGGCGGTCACCACGGTGCCCGCGGGCGTCGAGTACTTCTCCGGCGAGTTGTGCACCTTCTGCACGACGGCTTCCATCAGCGTCTGGCCGGGCCGGCACGGGTCGCCGGGGTAGGTGACCGACACCATCAGGGCCATGTCCGGGTTCAGCGCCGTCATCGTCGCGACCGTGCAACTGGAGTCGTCGGTCTTGCTCACGCGCAGCGGCAGGCCGCCGACCTGCCCGGTCGTCTTGTCCGCGTGCGGCAGCAGGGTGCTGCCGATCTCGAACTCGAGCCGGATCTCCTTGCCGCCGGGGTCCTTCACCTTGTTGCTGCACCGGTCGAAGGCGATCGACGACGGCGACGGGTCGTCCTCGGCCGTACCGAGGCCCAGCGCGCCGAGGGCCTCCTTGGTCAGGAACTGGCACGGCTTGATCGTGCGCAGCACGTTCGCCGCCACGGCGGCGTCGGTGATCGGGCCGTCGGAGACCTGGCCGGTGCCGGCCGCCGCGGGCACCGTCGTCCGCGCGAAGTTGGACTTGCCGAGGTTCTGTCCGCACGCGGTCAGCGGCAGCGCGAGGGCAATGACCAGCAGGAACAGCTTCGGGAGACGGCGGCGCCGAACGTCAGGGAGCACGCGGTGCACGGTAGCGGGAACCTCGCGCCCCTGTCCGGACAACCCGGCTATTCGGCCTGGGCGGGCGGTGTGTCGGCGCTCTCGGGCTCGGCCGGCACGACGAGCGGCCGCACCTTCGCCCAGATGATGAAGAGCGCGGCGACGACCAGCATGCCGATCCCGGCCCACAGGTTGATGTTGACGCCGGCCGCCTTCTCGCGCTCCGCGGCGGAGGTGAAGAAGGCGCCCATCACCGTGAGGATCACGCCGTAGACGCCGATCAGCAGGGCGATGATCAGCCGGATGTCGAAGGCGCCCGCCTTCTGCGGTCGCGCGCCGGACTCGGTAGCCATGACGGACCTCCTAGAAGATGGCGTTGAGGGCGATGGTCAGGATGAGCACGATGCCCGCGAGCAGGCCCGGCCGGCGGTACCAGCCCGCGTTCTCGCCGGTGTCGTCGTGCTTGCGCGTTTCCTTCGGGGTCAGCGAGTAGACCAGCCCCACCAGTTCTTCGTCCGGCTTCGGCTTGGTCGCCAGCGACACCACGACGCTCACCACGATGTCGACGACGAACGCGGTCCCGGCGGCGACGAAGCTGGTGCCCTGGCCGCTCAGGCCGATCACCCCGGCCTGCGACAGGCCCCAGACGGTGATCGCGGACGCGGTACCGAGCACGAGGCCGCTCCAGCCGGCGTGCGGCGTCATCCGCTTCCAGAACATGCCCAGGATGAACGTCGCGAACAGCGGCGCGTTGAAGAACGAGAACAGGTCCTGCAGGTAGTTCAGGATGTTGCCGGAGTTCGACGCGATGAACGCGGTGCCGATGGCGAGGATCGTGCCGACCGACGTCACCACGCGCCCGAGGCGCAGGTAGTAGCCGTCCGGCTTGTCCTTCTTGATGTAGGTCTGCCAGATGTCGTACGTGAAGACGGTGTTGAACGAGCTGAGGTTCGCCGCCATGCCGGCCATGAACGAGGCCAGCAGGCCGGCGATCGCGATGCCGAGCATGCCGTTCGGGAGCAGGTCGCGCATCAGCAGGAGCAGCGCGTTGTTGAAGGTGACGCCGCTTTCCGCCTTGCCGCCGTCCAGCAGGACCTGCTTGTCCTTCACGTACTCGGACACGGTGACCGCGGCGATCATGCCGGGGATGATCACGATGAACGGGACCAGCATCTTCGGGAACGCGCCGATGATCGGGGTGCGCCGCGCGGCGGACATGCTCTTCGACGCCATCGCGCGCTGGACCTCGACGAAGTTCGTCGTCCAGTACCCGAACGAGAGCACGAAGCCGAGACCGAACACGATGCCGAGGATCGACAGGATGTTGTTGCCGAAACCGGTCAGGTTGTCACCGGGCCACGAGTGCAGCTGCGCGGTGCCGCCCGGGCTGTTGGTGACCTTGTCGACCAGCCCCTGCCAGCCGCCGACCTTGACCAGGCCGATGATGGTCAGCGGAACCAGCGCGATGACGATCACGAAGAACTGCAGCACTTCGTTGTAGATCGCGGCGGAGAGCCCGCCGAGCGCGGTGTAGGAGAGCACGATCACGGCGGCGATGATGATCGACACCCACAGCGGCCAGCCGAGCAGCAGGTTCACCACACTGGCCAGCAGGAACAGGTTCGCGCCCGCGATCAGGATCTGAGCGGCGGCGAAGCTGACGCCGTTGACGAGGTGGGCCGGCTTGCCGAAACGGCGCCGCATGAACTCGGGGACGCTGCGGACCTTGGAGCCGTAGTAGAACGGCATCATCACGATGCCGAGGAACAGCATCGCCGGGATCGCGCCGATCCAGAAGTAGTGGACGGTCGGCAGGCCGTACTGGGCGCCGTTGGCCGACATGCCCATGACCTCGACCGCGCCGAGGTTCGCCGAAATGAACGCCAGGCCGGTGACCCAGGCGGGCAGCGACCGGCCGGACAGGAAGAAGTCGAGACTGCTCGACACCTGACGCCGGGCCAGGTACCCGATGCCGAGCACGAGCACGAAGTAGAACGCCAACTCGATGTAGTCGATCGCGCTCGCGTCGAGTCGCAGGTTCGCATCGGCTAGGACCAGCACCCGACCCACCTCCGGCAGTACCTTTTCGAACAGGACAACATCCGACAGGAATCACCAGTATCCTGCCGGATCCGGACAGTACTGCATGGATTCAGGGTCGGCACGCTGACGTGTCCAAAGTGGCCGGAGGGCGCGTCCCCCCGGCTTTGAGCTGGGGAAACGCGCCCTCCGTCACACGCCGCGGGAGCGGTTTCGGATCACCGGTCGGTCGGGATCGCGATCTCGCCGTCTTCTTCGATCAGCTTGGCGAGCACTTCGTCGGGCAGGTAGGTGCGGTGCGGGTAGCCCGGGCCCCACGAGTTGAGCAACGGCACGGCGCCGAGCTCGTCGGCCCGCGGGTTGGCGAGCACCGAGTGCACGTCGTCGACCGACTTGGCCCAGCGGAACGCCTTGATGCCCTGCTTGGCCTCGGGCGTGTACTTCTCGCGCGCCTGCCAGTCGTCTTTCGCGTAGGCGTCGTCCCAGAGGACGTGCCCGGCCTCCTTGAGCACCTCGGCCGCGGCGCGGACCGACGTGCCGTTGTCATCGCCGGGGTTGGTTTCCGGCCACTCGTCGCGCTTCTTGGCCGAGTCCCAGAGCCAGCGGGCGGTGTACTCGCTGCCGTTGAAGATCGACATGCAGCGCGACCAGCCGAAGCCGACGCAGGCGCCTTCCCTGCCCTGGTCGTAGAACGCGTACCAGGCGTCGGTGTCCGGGGTGCCGCCCGGTTCGAGGCAGACGCAGTGGCCGCCGCGGATCCGGCCCAGCTTCTTGACGCCGGCCCTGGCGATGAAGAACTCGCCGGAGGTCTCGTCCCGCTCCGGGGTGTCGAACGCGGAGTACCAGTTGACCCCGATCACTACGGGCGCCCGCGTGGGCCGGTCGTCGTCGGCCAGCGCGGCGAACGGATACCTTTCGACGTGCCGCCAGTCGTCCGGAATGAACCGGCCCAGCCGCGGGTCGACCGGATCGGAACCGAGTGGGCGATAACGCATACTTCCTCCTCCGTGCAGGCGAAAAGCGCGCACGCCGGCCGGATGACATGCGCACACCGAGCTCGAAGGCGGACTGAAAACGTTGGCACGACAATGAAAGACGGCCGAGCGCGCCACCCTCCGGCCACGCCGGACGCACCGGCGGAACCCCTCGAAATCGAGTGTCGCACGAATCCGCGCAATAGGATCCCGACCTCACCCGAACAGCGCATAAAGGCAGGACAAAAAAGAGAGCCGATCACTTCTCTGCCGCCTATCGGGTCAACTATTTCCTTGCGGAGTAATCGCCCGTGAATCAGATACCGCAATTCGGCATCGATTCGGTATCGGTACTTCAGTAACAGCGAAGTGCGGCCGGGCGACTCCCGTGCGTCGCGGCCACCCGGCGGCGCTGCCCGAGAGGAGTCCCGATGTCACCGTGGGCCGTTGTCGTGCTCCTCGTGGCGATCCCCGTGGGCGCGGTGGGCTGGAAGATCATGCACTCCGCGACATCGGCGCACGAAGACCTGGCCGATGGCGTCCTCGCGACCTTCGGAGGTCTGCGGCTGACCGGAACGGCCGTCATCGAAGGCACCGGCGACCGGGCCCTGCGCCACTCTTTGGCCGGGCTGTCCGCGCGCGTCGAGATCCGGAGCGCCCGGACCGGCCGCGTGACCGTCCCCAGGGTGCTGGTGCTCGGCATCCTCGCGCTGGCGGTCAAGAAGGAGCAGTACGACACCGAGGCGAACCTCGTCATCGAGGGCCCGGGGACGAGGCTCGAACGAGCGATGAGCCTCCGCAAGCACCCGGACGGCGCGGACGTGGCCCGGGAGTTCGCCGCGCTGCTGAACGACCTCAGCTCGCACCCCGTCCCGGATCACGGCCCGTGGAGCGGGCAAGAGCGGTTCGACGTCGCCCTGCTCGATCCCGGTGCCCGCCAGGTCGAAGTCGTGCGAGCGGTGCGGCACCTCGTGCGGGGAATCGGCCTCATCGACGCCAAGGAACTGGTGACCGGAACGCCGTCGATCCTGCTGGAACAGGTGCCTGGGCCGGAGGCCGAAGCCGCCCGGCAACGACTCGAAGACGCGGGGGCGACCGTCGAACTGCTGTGAACGGACCTCAGTCGGCGACCCGGCGGAACCGCGGCACCGGACCACCCGGCGTCTCGACGGTCTCACCGAACATCGCTGCCGGCCGCACCCACAACCCGCGCGAGCCGTACAGCGCCCGGTACACGACCAGCTCCTCTTCGGTCTCGCTGTGCCGGGCCACGCCGAGCACCTCGTACTCGCCGCCCTTGTAGTGGACGTACCGACCCGGCTCCACCGACACTCAGAACAGCCGGAACTCGTCGGACTCGATGCCGCGCAGCTCGTCGTAGTCCAGGGTCAGGCAGCGGATCCCGCGGTCCTCCGCCAGGGTCCGCGCCTGCGGCTTGATGATCTGCGCCGCGAACACGCCCTGGACCGGCGCCAGCAGCGGGTCGCGGTTGAGCAGCTCCAGGTACCGGGTCAGCTGCTCGACGCCGTCGATCTCGCCGCGGCGCTTGATCTCCACCGCCACCGACTTGCCGTCGGCGTCGCGGGCCATGATGTCGACCGGGCCGATCGCCGTCGGGAACTCGCGGCGGACCAGCGTGTAGCCGTCGCCGAGGGTCTTGATGTGCTCGGCCAGCAGCTCCTGCAGGTGCGCCTCGACGCCGTCCTTCTGCAGGCCCGGTTCCGCGCCCAGTGCGTGGCCGTGGTCGTGGAAGACCTCGTCGATCGAGATCACCAGCTTCTCGCCCTGCTTGTTCTCGACGATCCAGAGCTGGCCGTCCTCGATCAGCCAGCAGGGTGGGCTCATCCAGTTCAACGGCTTGTACGCGCGGTCGTCGGAGTGGACCGACACCGAGCCGTCGGACTTCACGAGCAGCAGGCGGGTGGCCATCGGCAGGTGGGCGGTGAGCCGGCCGGCGTAGTCGACCTGGCACCGCGCGATCACGAGACGCACCCGAGGAGGGTAGGACAGGGTCGGTGATACTGGGCGCGTGGACCCCATTCAGCGTGTCGCGTCCCGCGAGGTGTACCGGAACAACTGGATGACCGTGCGGGAGGACGACATCCGCCGCCCCGACGGCTCGGCGGGCATCTACGGTGTGATCGACAAGCCGGCCTACGCGCTCGTCATCGCCCAGGACGGTGACCGGTTCCGGCTGGTCGAGCAGTTCCGCTACCCGCTCGGCGAGCGCCGCTGGGAGTTCCCGCAGGGCACCGCGCCCGGGCTGGCCGACGTGCCGCCCGCCGAGCTCGCCGCGCGCGAACTGCGCGAGGAGACGGGCCTGCGCGCCGGCTCGATGGTGCCGCTCGGCAAGCTCGACGTCGCCGCGGGCATGAGCAGCCAGCGCGGCTGGGTGTTCCTCGCCACGGACGTCACCGAGGGCGAGCCCGAACGCGAGCACGAGGAGCAGGACATGCGCAGCGCGTGGTTCGCGCGCGCGGACCTCGAGAAGATGATCCTGGCCGGCGAGATCACCGACGCGCAGTCGATCGCCGCGTGGGCGCAGCTCATGCTGGTCGAGCGGCACCGGCCTTGAGCATCCCGCGGATCACCAGGTGGTGGAACGGCTTGACGATCGCGAAGTAGGCCGGGCCGACGCGGTTGTGGAAGTGCACGATCGTGCCGAGCCGGAAGCCGGCCGGAGCCGGGACGGCTCAGTCGGGCCAGGAGGGCTTGCGCTTCTCGAGGAACGCCGCCATGCCTTCGCGCGCGCCGGGCAGCTGGGATGCGGCGGCCATGACCTCCAGCGCGATCGCGTAGGCGTCGGCCTCGGGCCGGTCGAGCTGGGCGTACAGCGTGACCTTGCCCATCGTCTTGCTGGCCCGGCTGCCGCGGGTCGCCCGCCCCAGCAGCTCCGCGACCGCGTCGTCGAGCCGGTCGTCGGGGACGACGCGGTTGACCAGGCCCCAGTCCAGCGCGGTGGGCGCGTCGATGACGTCGCCGGTCAGCGCCAGCTCCATCAGCCGCTTGCGGCCGATCGAGCGCGCCACCGGCACCGCCGGGGTGTGGCAGAACCAGCCGCCCTTGCCACCCGGGAGCGCGAAGCCCGCCGATTCGGCGGCGACGGCGAGGTCGCACGACGCCACGAGCTGGCACCCCGCCGCGGTGGCCAGCCCGTGCACCCGCGCGATGACGACCTGCGGCACCGACTGCATGGTCTTCATCAGGTCCGTGCACAGCGTCAGCAGCTCGCGCACACCCATCAGGTCGCGCGCGGCGACGTCGCCGAAGTCGTGCCCGGCGGAGAACACCGGCCCGGCGCCGGCCAGCACGATGCCGGTCGCGTCGGACGTCCCCGCCTCGTGGAACGCGGCGAGCAGCTCGGCCAGGTGATCCCCGGACAGCGAGTTGCGCCGCGCCGCGCGGTTCATGGTGATCGTGACGGTGTCGCCGTCCCGCTTGACCAGGATGTGCTCGTACTCGGTCATGTCCCGACGGTAACCCCTCCGGACCGGAACGTGCGACGGTAGCTGTCCGGCCCGACCCCGACCTCGGCGTGCATCCGGCGTCGCAGGTTCGCCGCCGTGCCCAGGCCGGAGCGCTGCGCGACGCGCTCGACCGGCAGCTCCGTCGTCTCCAGCAGCCGCTGCGCGTACCGGACGCGCTGCACGCGCAGCCAGCGTCCGGGGGTCACGCCGGTGGCCGCGGCGAACTCGCGGTGGAACGTCCGCTCGCTCATCCGCGCGTGCCCGACGAGGTCCTCGACGCCGATCCCGGAGCCGAGGCGCGCCAGCGCCCAGTCCATTGTGGACGCCATCCCGGGCTGGGCGGCCACCGGCGGCAGCGGGTTGTCGACGTACTGCCGCTGCCCGCCCTCGCGCGCCGGGGGCATCACCAGGCGGCGCGCCAAGGCGGCGGCGACCTCCGCGCCGTGGTCGCGCCGGACCAGGTGCAGGCACAGGTCGAGGCCGCCGACGACACCCGCGGACGTCAGGACGCCGCCGTCGTCGGTGTAGAGCACGTCGCGCCGGAGGTCCGCCCGCGGCGCGACGCGGGTCAGGGCGTCGAAGTCGCGCCAGTGCGTGGTGGCCGGGCGGCCGTCGAGCAGGCCGGCGGCGGCCAGCGTGAACGCGCCGGAGCAGAGCCCGGCGACGGTCGTCCCGGCCCGGTGCGCCCGCCGCAGCGCCGCGACGGCGGCGGACGGGACCAGCGCCAGCGGGTCGTCGCGGCCCGGCGCCAGCACGAGGTCGCAGCCGTCGAGCCCGGTGAGCCCGTGCGTGGCCGCGACGTCCCCGAACGGCGACACCGCGGTGCGCACCCGGCCCGGGCTGCACAGCCGCACGGTGAACGGGCCGATCCCGCTGTCGGTCCGGTCCTGGCCCCAGACCTCGCCGATCACCGCGAGGTCGAACATCCGGGTGCCCGGCAGCAGCAGAACGCCGATGGTGCGCATGGCAGGAAAGTACCGCATCGCGCGTCTTCTGCCACTCCCCCGAGCTCCCCGATCCCGGAAAACTCGAGGTCATGACCGCACCAGCACTCATCCTGATCGACGTCCAGCGCGGGTTCGACGAGCCCCGCTGGGGACCGCGCAACAACCCCGGCGCCGAAGCGAACATGAAGGCACTCCTCGACGCGTGGCAGGAGCGGCGGCAGCCGGTCGTGCTCGTGCACCACGATTCCGTGAAGCCGGACTCACCCCTGCGGCCGGGTCAGCCGGGGAACGACTTCAAGCCCGAGCTCGACGGCGCGCGCCCGGACCTCGTGTTCGGCAAGAAGGTCAACTCGGCCTTCATCGGCGACGTCGACCTCGACGCGTGGCTGCGCAAGCGCGGCATCACGCGCTTCGTCCTGGCCGGGATCCAGACGAACTTCTGCTGCGAAACCACCGCGCGGATGGGCGGGAACCTCGGCTACGACGTGACTTTCGCGCTCGACGCGACGTTCACCTTCGACCTGCCGGGGGTGGACGGCGACGTCGTCACGGCCGACGAGCTGTCCCGCGTCACGGCGGCGAACCTGGCGAACCAGTTCGCCACCGTGAAGTCCACGAAGGAGATCCTGGCCGGCCTCAGCTGAGGCCGTGGCGTTCGCGGACCAGGCTGACGATGCCGTCCATGATTTCGGTCAGCTCGTAGTCCTTCGGCGTGAACACGCGGGCGATGCCGCGCTCGGTCAGCAGCGCGGCGTCGTCCGGCGGGATGATGCCGCCGACGATCACCGGCACGTCCCCCGCGCCCGCGGCGCGCAGGCCGTCGACGACGTGCGGGACGACTTCGAGGTGCGAGCCGGACAGCACCGAGAGCCCGACGACGTGCACGCCCTCCTGCACCGCGGCCGCGACGATCTGCTCGGGTGTCAGCCGGATGCCCTGGTAGACGACCTCGAACCCGACGTCGCGCGCCCGGACGGCGACCTGCTCGGCGCCGTTGGAGTGCCCGTCGAGGCCGGGCTTGCCGACGAGGATCCGCAGCCGTTCGCCGAGTTCCGCTTCGGTGGCGCGGACCCGTTCGCGCACCCGCTCGATCCCCGGGTCGCCGCCGCTCGCGGCGGCCGCGGAAACCCCGGTGGGCGCCCGGTATTCGCCGAACACCTCGCGCAGCGCGCCGGCCCACTCGCCGGTGGTGACGCCGGCCCGCGCACAGTCCACAGTGGCCTCGAAGAGGTTTTCCGTGGTCTGCGCGCGTTCCTTCAGCGTGGCCAGCGACCGCTCGACGGCGTCGTTGTCGCGCTGGGTGCGCCATTCCTCGATCGCGGTGACGGCGGCCTTCTCGACGGCGGGATCGATCGTCTCGATCGCCTTCGCCCCCTCGGCCTGCAGCGGCGACGGCTCGGTCGTCTCGAACTTGTTGACGCCGACCAGGACGCGCTCGCCGTTCTCCATGCCCCGGCGGTACTCGGCCAGCGACCCGACGAGCTGCGACTTCATGTAGCCGCTTTCGACGGCGGCGACCGCGCCGCCGAGCTCCTGCACGCGGGCGATCTCCTCGCGCGCGCCGGCCATGATCTCGTCGACCTTCGCCTGGATGACGTGCGAGCCGTCGAAGATGTCCTCGTACTCCAGCAGGTCGGTCTCGAACGCGAGCACCTGCTGCATCCGCAGCGCCCACTGCTGGTCCCACGGCCGCGGCAGCCCGAGCGCCTCGTTCCAGGCGGGCAGCTGGATCGCGCGGGCACGGGCGCCGCGCGAAAGCGACACCGCGAGCATCTCGAGCACGATCCGCTGGACGTTGTTCTCCGGCTGGGCTTCGGTGAGGCCCAGCGAGTTGACCTGGACGCCGTAGCGCAGCCGGCGCGCCTTGGGATCCGTTACGCCGTACCGGTCCCGGGTGAGCTCGTCCCAGAGCGCGGTGAACGCGCGCATCTTGGACATCTCCTCGACGAACCGCACACCGGCGTTGACGAAGAACGAGATCCGCGCGACGACCTTGGCCATGTCGGCCGCGTCGACCTGCCCGGAGTCGCGGACGGCGTCGAGCACGGCGATCGCGGTGCACAGCGCGTAGGCGACCTCCTGCGTCGGCGTCGCGCCGGCTTCCTGCAGGTGGTAGCTGCAGATGTTGATCGGGTTCCACTTCGGCACGTGGTGCACGGTCCACGCGATCATGTCGGTGATCAGCCGCAGGCTCGGCCCCGGCGGGAAGATGTAGGTCCCGCGGGACAGGTACTCCTTGATGATGTCGTTCTGCGTGGTGCCGGTGAGCTTCGCGAGGACTTCGTCGACGTCCCGGCCCTCGGTTTCGGCCTGCTCGCGCGCCACGGAGACGTACAGCGCGAGCAGCCACATGGCGGGCGCGTTGATCGTCATCGACGTGTTGGCCTCGGCGAGCGGGATGCCGTCGAAGAGCCGCCGCATGTCGCCGATGTGCGACACCGGCACGCCCACCTTGCCGACCTCGCCGCGCGAGAGCTGGTGGTCCGGGTCGTAGCCGGTCTGGGTCGGCAGGTCGAAGGCGACCGAAAGGCCGGTCTGGCCCTTGGCGAGGTTGCGCCGGTAGAGCTCGTTCGACGCGGCCGCGGAGGAATGCCCCGCGTAGGTCCGCATCACCCACGGTCGGTCTCGTTCACGGTCCGTTGGGTACGGCACAGGACACCTCCGGCGGTGGATGTTTCGTCGAGTGTACCGGCCGGTAACTTATGGTGGCAGTGCAATCGGACACGTCCGGGTGACTCAGTCCGCGGTCAGTGCCGCCCGATCAGGTCGCGGAGCTGCGGTCGGGCTCCGGCACGGCGATCAGCTCGATCGGATCCGGCTGAAGCTCCACGGGCACCGAGTAGCACCCCGACCACCGCAGCCGCTCACCCGGATGCAGGACGACGATCGGTTCTTCCACGGCGACCTCCCCGGCGCTCTTCGCCGGGCTGACGCTCCGGACGGGCGCCGAGGTTGCCCTCAGGCGGCCGAGGTGTCCGACGCGTCGGACGCCGGCGGGGCCTGACGGGCCTTGGCCTCGTCGATGGCCTTGGTGAGCAGGTCGCGAACGCGCTTGGGCTCGCCGACGCCCATCAGCGTCACGGTCCCGGACTCGGGGAAAGAGAGGGTGCCGGTGCGGGACGGGCCCGGCTTGAGGACCGGCGCCGACAACCCGGCCAGCTCGCTGGCGCGTTCCTTCAGCCGGAACAACCCCGACCGCGCGATGACCCGGCTGTCGGTCACGGCGTACGTCGTGCGCCCGAGCGCGAGGTACCGGACGGCGGACCGGCCGACGGCGCCGTACAGCCCGATCAAGAGCACGACGACGGCTCCGGCCATGGCGCCCCCGCTGGGCTGCTTCGCGAGCAGGAACCAGAGTGCGGCGACGGCGAGAATGAGTCCGGCAGGGGCGATCACCCCGTCGGCCGCGACGTACAACGGGCGCTGGACCGGCTCTCCCGCCCAGAGCACGCGCTCACCGGGTAGAAGATCGATTTCCCCTGCTGACATGGTCGAACACTACTCTGCGGAAGCCTCGCCCGCCGAGTTCCGCGCGCGTCGCGCATGCCCGGGCACCCTCCGTGCACGACCGTCGCGAACGGTGTGACGGAAATCCGCGAGACCCGGCCGAGACCGTCGGTTAGCGTGGGCAGCCGTGACGTGGAGTGCTTACGGAAGCTACCTGGTCATCGTGGTCCTGATCGTGCTCGCGCCGGGCCCGGACACGATGGTGATGCTGAAGAACGCGCTGTCCGGCGGGTTCCGCGGCGGGCTGCTCGCCTCGTTCGGCATCTTCACCGGCAACGCCGTCCAGGGCACCGCCGCGGCGCTCGGACTCGGCGTCGTCATCGCGCGGTCGCAGCCGCTGTTCCTCGCGCTCAAGTGGGTCGGCGCGGCCTACCTCGTCTTCCTCGGCTTCCAGGCGCTGCGCGGGGCGTTCCGCGGGAACCACGACGTCGTCGAGCAGGTCCAGCGCCGCCGCGGTGGCGGGTTCCGGCGGTTCCGCGAGGGGTTCCTCTCGAACATCACGAACCCGAAGGTGCTGGTGCTGTACCTGTCCGTGCTGCCGCAGTTCCTGACGCCGCAGTCGAGCATCGGGGACTCGCTGGTGTTGGCGTACACCGTCGCGGTGCTCGGCGTGCTGTGGCTGCTGGTGCTGCTGGTGTTCGTGCACCGCGTCCGCGCGTGGCTGGGCCGCCGCCGGGTGCGCCGTACGCTGGACGGCGTCACCGGCACCGCGCTGGTCGGGTTCGGCGCCGCCCTCGCCCTGGAGTCCTGATGACGTGGAGCACCTACCTGGGGTTCGCCGGGATGATGGCGTTCCTGGCGATGATGCCGGGCCCGGACACGATGATCGTGCTGAAGAACGCGCTGACCGGGGGCGCCCGGGGCGGCGGCTGGGCGTGCGCCGGGATCAGCATCGCGAACCTCCTGCAGGGCACGGCGGTCGCGCTCGGGCTGGGCGCGGTGATCACGCACTACCAGCCGTTGTTCGAGACGGTGAAGTGGCTGGGTGCGGCCTACCTGGTGTTCTTGGGCGTGCAGGCTCTGCGTGGTGCGTGGCGCGGGAACTACGAGGCCCTGGACGACGTCCGGCGCGCTCGCGCCTCCCGCGCGCGGCGGTTCCGTGAGGGCTTCCTGTCGAACATCACCAACCCGAAGGTGATCGTCCTGTACCTGTCGGTGTTGCCGCAGTTCCTCACGCCGGCGTCGACTTTCGGCGACTCGCTGCTGCTGGCGTACACGGTCGCCGCGCTCGGGGTGGTGTGGCAGGTGCTGCTGCTGGTGTTCGTGCACCGGGTGCGCGCCTGGCTGCAGCGCCGGAAGGTACGCCGCGCGATGGACGGCGCGACGGGCATGGCGCTGGTGGGTTTCGGCGCGGCACTGGCTTTCGAAGGCTGATCACGTCGCCCCTGGAGTAGTCTGCTCCGCGACACCACGTTCATCAGCGCCGGTTGGTCGGTGGAGTGCGCTGCCTCGATCCGAGAGGACAGCCATGCCCACCGACCACGAATCCGAGACCGACGCCGTCGTCGAAGCCTTCTACGAGCACATCGGCGCGCCCATCCGGGCCCGCCACGAAGAGCTCGTCGAAGCGAACCGGCACCTCGAAGTCGACGAGCCCGCCCGGCACAACGTCCGGATGACGCTCGCCCTCGTCGCCGCGTACGAGCACCTCGAGCCGGAACTCGGCCGCGAACGGGCGATCGAAACCATCCGGAAGGCCTTCGTCGAACCGCTCGGCCGGTACGTCCGGGAAGGCACCCGCGCGATGCTCGACGCCGCGCCCGATCCCTTCGAAGCCATGGTCGCCGTCGCGAAAGCCCGGGAGAGCACCTCCTTCGGTGCGGGCTTCACCTTCCGGCACCCGGTCGACGACGGAACCCGCTTCTTCCAGGACGTCCACCGCTGCCACTACCACGACGTCCTCGTCGCCAACGGGGCCGCGGAGCTCACCCCGGTGATGTGCGCCTTCGACGCCAACTGGATCGAGGCGATCGACCCGCCCGAACACGGTTTCCGGTTCGACCGGGCCACCACCATCGGCCTGGGCGGCACCCACTGCCCGTTCCACTTCAGCCGCTACGACGTCCGGTCCAGCCAGTCGTAGATCCGGCCCGCCGCGAGCCGCTGGGCGCCGACGTGGCAATGCGCGTCGGCGCCCTCCTCCGCCGTGAACGTCAGCAGCGTCTTCGGGGCGTTCAAGTGGGCGTACAACCTGCGCGGCTCGGTTTCCGTTTCCCCGCCGAAGAACAGGTCGTCCGCCGCTTCGCACACCAGGGTCGGACAGGTGATCTTCTCCGCGACGCCGTCGTCGAGCGTGTATTCGAGGTACTTCGCGACGAACTCGCGGTCGGTCGCCGCGCCCATCACGTAGCGGCCGTGGTCGCACGCCCAGCGCAGCGTGGGGCTCGCCTGCCGGCCCGCAAGAAGCAACGCGTCGAACTCGGGGTCCTCCGCGGCGTGCGCCCGGCGGACGATTTCCGCCCGGTCCCAGGGCAGCAGACCGGTCACCGCGGCACCCGCGTCGTAGACGCCGTCGACCGCGACGAGCGCCGCCAGCCGCGGCTCGAACGCCGCCGCGCGCGGGGCCAGCATGCCGCCGAGGCTGACCCCGAGCAGGGCGATCCGGGAGGGGTCGACGCCGTCGAGCCCGAGCGCGAAGTCCACCACCGGCGTGACGACGTGCTCCCAGTCCGGCCGGAACACGAGCTTCTCGCGCCGGAGCGCGCTCGGCTGGCCGGGCCCGTCGAACGTCAGGACGTGGTAGCCGCGCTCGGCGCCGGCACTCGCGCCCATGAAGTGCAGTTCCTCGGCGCTGCCGTCGAAGCCGCTGTGCATGATCAGCAGCGGCTTCGGGCCGGCACCCGGCGCGCGGTAGAAATACCCCCGCAGAACCGTTCCCTCGTAAGGGATTTCGACCGGCTCCGCGACGCCCGCGCGCCGGAAGCACTCGACGCTGCGGTCGTACGCCGCCGCGGTGCGCGGGTCCGCCGGGTCGCCGTGGAGGAAGAACTCCGCGGAGAAGTAGTACGTCGACGCGCGCAGCAGCAGGTCCCGCGCGGTGACCGGGCCGGCGTCGGCGGCTTCCGCGTACAGCCGGTCGGCCAGGGCGCGGTAGGCATCGTGCCAGCTGTCGTAGTCGCCGGCCGTCACCCGGGACGCGGCCGCGACCACCTCGCCGAAGTCCGAGCCACCATAGGCCGCGTGGCTGAACAGGCGCAGCGTCTCGAACCAGAACTGGGGGTCTTCGGGGAACATGAGCTGCTTCATCGGATCTCCTCCTCCACAAAGGTTTCGAACGGACGGGCGGGCCGGCCGGTGACCTCTTCGACGGCCGCGGTGACGCGGTCTTCGGCGCCGCCCCGGATGTCCTCGTCGAGGGCGGCGAGCACGCGAGCGAAGCCGGCCGGAATTCCGGCCGCCGTCAGAAGAGCCGCGAACTCGGGGGTGCTCACCGCGCGGTGCCGCACCGGACGGCCGGTGCGCGCGGCGATGATCGACGCGGCCTCGGCGTAGCTCACCGCACCGGGCCCGGTGAGGACGTGTTCGGTGTTGTGCGGTCCGGGATCGGTCAGCGCGCGGACGGCGACCGCCGCGATGTCGCCGGCGTCGACGAACGCGACCCGCGCGTCCCCGGTGGCGGTGACGATCTCGCCGTCGCGGACCCCCTGGGCGACCAGGTGCTCGCCGGTGAAGTTCTGCATGAACCAGGACGGCCGCAGCACGGCCCACTCCGGCGCCGCGCGCACCAGCCGCTGCAGGTCGCCGAGCCCGGGCGTGTCCACCGTGACGGCCGACGAGCTGAGCAGGACGACCCGGCGGACGCCCGCGGCCAGGGCGTCGTCCAGGAACGGCTCGACCAGCCCTGCGGGCTCGGCTTCGCCGATCGGTGGCAGCAGGTACACCGCGGAGACACCGCGCAGCGCATCGGCGTGGGTCGACCGGTCGGTCCAGTCGAACCGGACCTGACCGCGCTCGCCCGGCTTGCGCGTGGCCGCCCGCGCCGGGAACCCCGCGGCACGCAGGCCCGCGACGACCCGGCGGCCGGTGGTGCCGGTGCCGCCGAGGACCAGGACGTCAGCCACGGTCGCCGCCGGTGAAGGCCGCCGTCAGCTCGTCGACGCCGCCGAGGACCTCGGCCGCGGCGAGCGGGCTCCAGTAGTCGCGGTAGTGGCGGATTTCGCCGTCCTCGACGGTGATCACGGCGATGTACGACAGCTCGTACGGCTTCGCCGAGGCCACCACGACCCCGGCGACGGTGAACTCGGCGACGACCACGGCCGGGTCCGCGGTTTCGTGCACGGTTTTCGCGACGACCTCGCGGATGTCCAGCAGGTTCGGGTAGTCGCGCAGGTACTCGCGGATCGCGTCACGCCCTTCGACGCGCTTCGGGTAGCCCGGGCCGGCGAACGGGAACTCGAGGACGCCGTCCTCGGCCCAGAGCCCGGCGAACCCGGCCATGTCGTGCTTCAGCAGCAGGTCGATCCCGTGATCGACGAGGTCTCGCAGCCCCATCGGAGCCTCCTTGAGCGTTTGGACGAGACGGTACCGTCCCGACGTCAAGGCTAGACGGAACGGTACCGTCTCGTCCACCCGCTAGACTGCGCCCCATGGCACGCACCCCGACCGGCGCCGCGGTCCTCCAGCCCGAGGTCACGCAGGCCATCACCGAAGCCGTCATGTGGGAACTCGCCGAACAGGGCTACGGGCGGCTGTCGATGGAAGCGGTCGCGAAACGCGCCGGCGTCGGCAAGAGCGCGCTGTACCGGCGGTGGGCGTCGAAGGACCACATGATCGCCTCCGTCGTGACGGAGTTCAGCGTGTCCCGCGCGGCGGAGGCCGACACGGGCTCGCTGCGCGGAGACCTGCGCGAAACGATGCAGGCCCTGATCGACTGGCTCACGCACCCGCTGTTCTCGCGGATCCTGCCGGACCTGGTCGCGGAGGACGCCCGCAACCCCGACCACGGCCGCGGCTTGCGGGAGGCCATCGGCGGCCCCCGCCGCGAGGTCGGCGAGGCGATGCTGCGCCGCGCGATCACCCGCGGCGAGCTACCGGAGGACCTGGACATGGAACTGGCACTCGACGTCCTGGCGGCGCCGATCTACTGGCGCCTGGTGGTCCGCCTGGCCCCGGCGGAGCCGGACTACGTGGACCGGCTGGTGGAGTTCGCCCTGCGCGCACTGGGCGCGCAGGGCGGGTGAGTCACTTCCGGTCGGGCTCGCCGGTGACGCGCTGGATGTCGGCGCCCAGGCGGTTCAGGTTCTCCACGAAGTGCGGGTAGCCGCGGTCGATGTGGAAGACGTCCCAGACCTCGGTGACGCCGTCCGCGCACAGGCCCGCCAGCACCAGCCCGGCGCCCGCGCGGATGTCGGACGCCCAGACCGGCGCGCTGGAGAGCCGCTCGACACCGCGGACCACCGCGTGGTGGCCGTCGGTGCGGGCGTCCCCGGAGAGCCGGATCATCTCCTCGATGAACCGGAACCGCGCCTCGTAGACGTTCTCCGTGATCATCGACGTGCCCTCGGACACCGCTGACAGCGCCACCGCGAACGGCTGCAGGTCGGTCGCGAAGCCGGGGTACGGCAGCGTCACCCAGTCGACCGCCTTCGGCCGCTCGGGCTGGACCACGCGGAAGCCCTTGTCCCCGAACGTCTCGACGTCCGCGCCGGCCAGCTGCAGCTTGTTGAGGATCAGGTCGAGGTGGTGCGGGTTGACGCCGCGGACCGTGATGTCGCCGCGGGTCATCGACGCCGCGAACGCCCAGGTCGCGCCGACGATCCGGTCGCCGATCACGCTGTGCTGGGTCGGGTGCAGCTGTTCCACGCCGTGCACGGTCAGCGTCGACGTCCCGGCGCCCTCGATCTTCGCGCCCATCTCGGTGAGCATCGTGCAGATGTCGACGATCTCGGGCTCGCGCGCGCAGTTGTCGATGACCGTGGTGCCCTCGGCCAGCACGGCCGCCATCAGGATGTTCTCGGTCGCGCCGACGCTCGGGAAGTCGAGCCAGATCTGCGCGCCCACCAGCGTCTCGGCCTTCGCGACGACGCAGCCGTGCTCGATCGTGCTCGTCGCGCCCAGCTTGCGCAGGCCGTTCTGGTGCATGTCCAGCGGGCGCGAGCCGATCGCGTCACCGCCCGGCAGCGCGACGACAGCCTGCTTCAACCGCCCGACCAGCGGGCCCAGCACGCAGACGGACGCGCGCAGCTTGCCCATCGCGGCCGAGTCCGCGCGGTGCGACAGCTCGGCCGGCGTCGTGATGGTGGCGGTGTCGCCCTCGATGACGACCTCGCACCCGACGCTCCGCAGCACGTCGCCCATCAGCGGGACGTCCAGGATCTGCGGGCAGTTCGTGATGGTCGTGGTGCCTTCGGCCAGCAGGGCCGCGGCCATCAGCTTCAGCACGCTGTTCTTCGCGCCGACCACGTCGACCTCACCGACCAGCCGGGCTCCGCCATGCACGTCGAAGTGCTCGCTCATGGCCGCCAATCATGCCCTCTCGCCCGGATTCGGCCCGGGCGGGGGCCGCTATGGTGGGTTCATGGTCGTTCGCATCAACCGCGTCTACACGAAGGTCGGCGACAACGGCACGACCGCGCTCGGCGACGGGTCCCGCGTGCCGAAGACGTCGCCGCGCCTGGGCGCGTACGCCGACACGGACGAGACGAACTCGGTGCTGGGGCTGGCGATCGCGATGGGCGGGCTGCCCGGCGAGGTCGCGGATGTGCTGCGTGCGGTGCAGAACGATCTCTTCGACGTCGGCGCGGACCTCTGCCTGCCGATTTCCGACGACCCGCCCTACCCGCCGCTGCGGATCACGGAGAAGTACGTGGAGCGGCTCGAGGGCTGGTGCGACGAGTTCAACGAGCGGCTGCCGAAGCTGACGTCGTTCATCCTGCCGGGTGGCACTCCGGGGGCAGCGTTCCTGCACCAGGCGCGGACGGTGTCGCGGCGGGCCGAGAGGTCGGCTTGGGCGTTGTACGAGGCGGAGCCGGAGACGACGAACCCGGTGGCGCTGAAGTACCTGAACCGCCTGTCGGACCTGCTGTTCATCCTCGCCCGGCTGGCGAATCCCGACGGTGACGTGCTGTGGCAGCCGGGCGGGCAGCCCTCCTAGTGTCGCGCGTTGCAAGGTGTCCGACGTCCGAGGCGGCTGGAACCTGCGCCATGAGAACCCGGCCCGGGCAGCCCAGGCCGCGATGCAGTGAATGACCCATTCACCTCGTCCGACGACATGAATGACTCATTCATGTCGCCGGACCAGCCACCGCGACCCTCGACAGATCCAGGTCCGATGCACCCGACACCACCTTGGCGCGCAGGGCCAGGCCACTGTCGACGAACCTCAGACGCGCGACACTAGATCCCCCAGCTTTCCCGCAGGGTCCGCAGCGCCTGGTGGAAGCCCGGGAACGTCTTCTTCACGCACTCGGGATCGTCCAGGGTGATGCCGGGCGTCCGCAGGCCCGTGATGCTGAACGCCATCGCGATCCGGTGGTCCCGGCGGCACTTCACCAGCGCACCGGTGGGCGTGCCCGGCCGGATCTCGATCCAGTCGCGGCCCGTCTCGACCTCGATGCCCAGCGCGCGCAGGTTCTCCTCGCACGCGTCGAGCCGGTCGCACTCCTTGATGCGCGTGTTGTAGACGTCTTCGATGCGCACCGGGCCCGAAGCGAACGGCGCGATCGCGGCCAGCGTCGGGACCGTGTCCGAGATGTCGCGCATGTTCACCGTGACCCCGCGCAGGCCGTCCGACGGGCCCGCCACGGTGACCGAATCGGAAGTCAGCTCGACGTGCGCCCCCATCTGCTCCAGCACGTCGGCGAAGCGGACGTCGCCCTGCAGCGCCGACGACCCCAGCCCGGGGATCGTCACCGTGCGGCCCGTGACCGCCGCCGCGGCCAGGAAGTAGCTGGCCGTCGACGCGTCCGGCTCCACCGGGTACTCGCACGCCTGGTACGGCTGCGGCGGCACCACGAACGTCTTGCCCTCGCGCCGGACGTCGACGCCGAACCGGCGCATCATCTCCAGCGTGATCTCGACGTAGGGCACCGACACCAGGTCCGTCACGGTGATCCGCAGCCCCTCCGCCGTCAGCGGCCCGAGCAGCAGCAACGCCGTCAGGAACTGGGACGACAACCCCGCGTCGAGCGTCAGCGAGCCACCCTTGACGCCGTTCGCGCGGATCGTCAGCGGGTGGTGCCCCCGCGCACCCTCGAAGGTCAGGTCGACGCCGAGTTCCTGCAGCGCGTCGGTCAGCGGCCCGAGCGGGCGCCGGCGCATCTGGTCGGACGCGTCGAAGTGGAACGTCCCGGTGCCGGCCGCGGCCAGCGCGGGCAGGAACCGGGCCGTCGTGGCGCCGTCGCGGCAGAACACGTCCGCCTCGGCGACGCCGGGGCCGGACGGACGGCCTTCGATGGTCCACGCGCCCGGCTGCCGGTCGACGCGGTAGCCCAGCTTGACGAGCCCCTCGGCGAAGCCTTCGGTGTCGTCCGAGTGCAGCGGACGGCCGAGGGTCGTGGTGCCGTGCGCGGCGGCGGCCAGGAACAGGCCACGGGCGGTGACGGACTTGGAGCCGGGGATCTCGACGAGGGTCACCCCCCGAGTTTAATGCGGCGAGATCTCGGCCATCGGACCCCAGTCTGAGGCGTCCTGGACGTTGATGATCTGCGGGTTGTCCGAGATGTAGGCACCCAGCGTCGCGACGGCCGTCTTGAAGTGCTCGGAGCCGACGTGCGCGACCGCGGCGTCCTGGCCCTCGAAGCCCTCCACCAGCACGTACGTGTTGCTGTCCTCGATGCTGCGGGACCACTCGAAGAACTTGTTGCCCGCCTCGCCGCGGGTGCCCTTGGTGAAGTCGGCGACGATGTCCGGCCACGAGTCCGCGTACTCGGGCTTCACCGGGAACTTGACCACGATGAAAATCATGGGCTCCACGGTAGGCCACTGCCGCGCTTCCGGCTGTCTCGGTTTGAGACAGCACAGCGTGTCAGGAGGCGCGCGGGAGACGCCGCCCCGGCGGGGCGGACTCGAGCCAGGACAGGAAGCCCGTCAGCGCGCCCGGGCCCATGGCGATCTCGATCGCTTCCTGGGTCTCCGATTCGCAGCGCAGCACGGTCGAGCCTTCCGGAACGGCGTAGGCCTCGCTCCCGGACGGGTCGCGCCGGTCGGCGATCTGCATGCTTTCGCGCTGGAAGACGCGGTCCGGGCCGGTCCGCAGGCTCCACACGCGGTACCAGACGAACTCGTCGCCCTCGTAGCGGCCGAGCCCCAGGTGCCAGCTGGAGCGCGCACTGTCCGGACGCCACCGCAGCGCGACGCTCACGCCCCCACCGCGGCGCATCCGGATCCACCGCTGGCCGTACCAGGCGACCAGCACGGCGAGCACGATCAGGAGCCCGACTACCACCACGGTGATCTTCACGGCCCGGCTCCCGCCCGTCTCCTGCTCAGGCCGACTGACCTGCCGCGCGGAGCTGGGCCGTGGCCCTCGTCCGCTCGGTCTCGTCGTCGGCGCTCAGTGCCGCCTTCGCCGCGTTGACGTCGATTTCGTCGGAAAGCTCGGCGCTCTCGGCGAGGATGCTCACGCCGGCACCGGTCACGGAGAGGAATCCGCCGTGCACGGCCGCGCAGACCGTCTCACCGTCCGTGGTCGTCACCTTGACCACGCCACCTTCGACGAGCTGCCCGAGCACGGGTTCGTGGCCGGACAGGATGCCGATCTCACCCTCGGTGGTCTGGGCCACCACGAAAGTGGCGGTACCCGACCAGAGACGGCGCTCGACAGCCACCAGCTCCACGGACATCTCGGCCACGTAGCACTCCTTAACTCGGGGTGTTGCCACCGAGTGTAATAGGTCTGTCTCCGGCTACGAGAACGGCGGGGGCCCGAGTCCACATAGGACACTGCCCCCGCCGCGCTCGGAGAATCACTTCTTGGTGATTTCCTTGTACTTCTTCTCGAGGTCTTCGAGGCCACCGATGCCCAGGAACGCCTGCTCCGGGTAGTGGTCGAAGTCACCCTTCGAAATGCGGTCGAACGACTCGATCGTCTCCGACAGCGGCACGGTCGAGCCCGGGATCTGCGTGAACGCCTCGGCGACCAGCATGTTCTGCGACAGGAACCGCTCGATGCGGCGCGCGCGCTGAACGGTCAGCTTGTCCTCTTCCGAGAGCTCGTCCATACCGAGGATCGCGATGATGTCCTGCAGCTCCTTGTACTTCTGCAGGATCCGGATGACCTCGGAAGCCACGCGGTAGTGGTCCTCACCGACGATGGCCGGGTCGAGGATCGTCGACGTCGACGCCAGCGGGTCCACCGCCGGGAAGATGCCCTTCTGGAAGACACCACGCGAAAGCTCGGTGGTGGCGTCCAGGTGGGCGAACGTCGCGGCCGGGGCCGGGTCGGTGTAGTCGTCCGCGGGGACGTAGATCGCCTGCATCGAGGTGATCGAACGGCCTCGGGTCGAGGTGATCCGCTCCTGCAGCTGACCCATCTCGTCGGCCAGCGTCGGCTGGTAACCCACGGCCGAAGGCATGCGGCCCAGCAGGGTCGACACCTCGGAACCGGCCTGGGTGAACCGGAAGATGTTGTCGATGAACAGCAGCACGTCCTGGTTCTGGACGTCGCGGAAGTACTCCGCCATGGTCAGCGCGGACAGCGCGACGCGCATACGCGTGCCGGGCGGCTCGTCCATCTGGCCGAACACGAGGGCGGTGTCGTTGATGACGCCGTCTTCGCTCATCTCCAGGAAGAGGTCGTTGCCCTCACGGGTGCGCTCGCCGACCCCGGCGAACACCGACGTACCACCGAAGTTCCGGGCGACACGGGTGATCATCTCCTTGATGAGCACCGTCTTGCCGACGCCGGCACCGCCGAACAGGCCGATCTTGCCACCCTCGACGTACGGGGTCAGCAGGTCGACGACCTTGAGGCCGGTCTCCAGCATCTTCGTCTTGCCTTCGAGCTGGTCGAAGGACGGCGGGTTGCGGTGGATGCCCCAGCGCTCGAGGTCGTCGCCGTAGCCGGGCTCGTCGAGGCACTCGCCGAGCGCGTTGTAGACGTGGCCCTTGACCTTGTCGCCCACCGGGACGGTGATCGGGCCGCCGGTGTCGGTGACCTCGGCGCCCCGGACCAGGCCGTCCTGCGGCTGGAGCGAGATGGTGCGGACGAGGTTGTCACCCAGGTGGCTGGCGACCTCGAGGGTCACCGTCTTGCGCAGCTGCTCGAACTCGATCTCGACCTTGAGGGCGTTGAACTGCTCGGGCACGGAACCGCGCGGGAACTCGACGTCGACGACCGGACCGGTCACCGACACGATGCGCCCCTTGGCGCGCGGGGCTTCAGTACTGGTCATCAATCATCACTTCCTGCTGCGGTGAGCGCGTTCGCGCCACCGACGATTTCGGAGATCTCCTGGGTGATCTGCGCCTGGCGGGCCTGGTTCATCTCCCGCGTCAGGTTGCCGACCAGCTCGTTCGCGTTGTCCGACGCGGCCTTCATCGCCGTCCGGCGGGCGGCCAGCTCGGACGCCGCCGACTCGAGGAGGGCCGCGTAGAGACGCGTGTTGATGTACTTCGGCAGGAGCGCGTCCAGCAGCGTGTCGGCACTCGGCTCGAACTCGTAGCTGGGGAGGAGCTCACCGGCGGGCTTCTGCTCTTCCTCGCCCTCGATGTACTCGACCTCCAGCGGCGCGACGCGCTTGGCGACCGGCCGCTGGGTCAGCATCGAGACGAACTCGGTGTAGACGATGTGGATCTCGTCGACACCGGTGATGCCGTCGGCGTTGCCGTGCGCGTCGTCCGCGCCGAGCATGAACGACTCCACCAGCGCGTCACCGGCGGCGACCGCGTCGGCGTACGCCGGCTGGTCGGAGAAGCCCGTCCAGCTGTTCACGACGGCGCGGTCGCGGAACCGGTAGTAGTTCAGGCCCTTGTTGCCGGTGACGTAGACCTCGGGCTCCTTGCCCTCCGAACGGAGGAGGGCGAGCAGCTCTTCGGTCGCGCGCAGCACGTTGGAGTTGTAGCCGCCGCACTGGCCCTTGTCACTGGTCACGACGAGGACGGCGGCCCGCGTCGGGTTCGGGCGCTCGACCAGCATCGGGTGGTCGAGGTTGGCCGCCGCACCGGCCAGCGCCGAGAGCACCTTGGTGATCTCGTCCGCGTACGGCCGGGAAGCGGCGACCTTCGCCCGCGCCTTGGTGATGCGCGCGGTGGCGATGAGCTCCATCGCCTTGGTGATCTTGCCGATCGACTTGGTCGCCTTGATGCGCGACCGGAGTTCCCGGAGTTGTGCGGCCATGAGCTATCAGCTCACTTCTTCGGGGCGGGCTTGTTGACCTTGACGGTCTCGTGCCCGACCTTGTCGGCGTCCATCGCGTCGGCGTCCGCCTCGACCAGGGGCTTGCCCTCGGAAGTGGTGAACTCCTTCTTGAACTCGTTCACCGCGTCGACCACGGCCTCGCGGGTCTCCTGCGGGAACTTGCCCGACTCGCGGATGCCCTTGATCAGGTCGGCGTGCTTGCGGCGGGCCGAGTCGATGAACTCGTGGTTGAACCGGCGGACGTCCTCGGTCGGGACCGAGTCGTAGTGCCCGTTCGTGCCCAGGTACACCGTGAGGACCTGCTCCTCGACCGGGATCGGCGAGTACTGCGGCTGCTTGAGCACCTCGTACAGCCGGGCACCGCGCTCGAGCTGCGCCTTCGACGCGTCGTCGAGGTCCGAGGCGAAGGCCGCGAAGGCCTCCAGCTCGCGGTACTGCGACAGGTCGATCCGGAGCGAGCCCGCGACGTCCTTCATCGCCTTGACCTGCGCGGCACCACCCACGCGGGACACCGAGATGCCCACGTCGATGGCCGGGCGCTGGCCGGCGTTGAACAGGTCCGACTGGAAGAAGCACTGGCCGTCGGTGATCGAGATGACGTTCGTCGGGATGTAGGCCGACACGTCGTTGGCCTTGGTCTCGATGATCGGCAGGCCGGTCAGCGAACCGGCGCCCAGCTCGTCCGAGAGCTTCGCGCACCGCTCGAGGAGACGGGAGTGCAAGTAGAAGACGTCGCCGGGGAACGCCTCGCGGCCCGGCGGGCGGCGCAGCAGCAGCGAGATCGCGCGGTAGGCGTCGGCCTGCTTGGTCAGGTCGTCGAACACGATGAGGACGTGCTTGCCCTCGTACATCCAGTGCTGGCCGATGGCCGAGCCGGTGTACGGCGCGATCCACTTGAAGCCGGCGGAGTCCGACGCGGGGGCCGCGACGATGGTGGTGTACTCCAGCGCGCCGGCGTCCTCGAGGGACTTCTTCACGGCGGCGATCGTGGAGCCCTTCTGGCCGACCGCGACGTAGATGCAGCGAACCTGCTTCTGCGGGTCGCCGGTCTCCCAGTTGGCCTTCTGGTTGATGATCGTGTCCACCGCGACGGCCGTCTTGCCCGTCTTGCGGTCACCGATGATCAGCTGGCGCTGGCCGCGGCCGATCGGGGTCATCGCGTCGATGGCGGTGATGCCGGTCTGCAGCGGCTCCGACACCGGCTGGCGCTCGACGACCGAAGCGGCCTTCAGCTCCAGCGCGCGGCGGTCGGAGGTCTCGATCTCGCCGAGGCCGTCGATCGCCTGGCCCAGGGGGTTGACGACGCGGCCGAGGTAGCCGTCGCCGACCGGCACCGACAGGACCTGGCCGGTGCGCTTGACCTGCTGGCCCTCTTCGATGCTTTCGAAGTCACCGAGGATCGCGGCACCGATGGAGCGCGCGTCCAGGTTCAGCGCGACGCCCAGAACGCCGCCGGGGAACTCGAGCAGTTCGTTGGCCATGGCCGAGGGAAGGCCCTCGACGTGGGCGATACCGTCACCCGCGTCGATCACGACGCCAACTTCTTCCCGGCTCACGTCCGGGGCGTAACTCGAGACGTAGTTCTCGATCGCGCTACGGATCTCATCCGAGGAGATCGTCAGCTCGGCCATGTCTTTCCCGCTCTCGCTTCGTTCTTGCCAGTATGCAAAGTCTTGTGTGACCTGGGGCTATGCCCGGGCCAGCCGCCTGCGCAGCGTCGCCAGCTGACCCGCCGCGCTCCCGTCGATGACCTCGTCGCCGACGCGGACCACGAGCCCGCCGCCGAGCCGGGGGTCGACCTCGACGTGCAGCGCGATCGGCCGCCCGTAGATGTCGTCGAGCTTCGCGCCCAGCTGGGCGGTCTGCTCGTCGGTCAGGGCGCTCGCGCTGGTCACGTACGCGACCGAGCGCTCACGGCGTTCCGCGGCCAGCTGGACCAGCTTGTCGAGCCCGATGCCGACGCCGCGGCCCTTGGCCCGGCGGACGACCTGCTCGACGAGGGTCTCGGTGACCACGTCCACCTTGTCGGCGAACAGCCCGCGCACCAGCGTCCGCTTGGCATCGGCGGGACCGGTGAGGTCCGAGAGCGCGGTCTCGAGCTCCGGGTGGTGGGCCACGATCCGCGCGACCTGGAACAGCTGGGACTCGACGGCGTCGACGTTCCCGGTCTGCTCGGCGGCGGTGAGCAGCGCCGAGCGGCCGAGCTCTTCGAGCCCGTCGGTCAGCTCACGGGGGCTGGACCAGCGGCTGCCCGCCACGACGTCGAGCACCTTCAGGGCCGGTTCGGAGAGCTTGCCCTCGAACAGCCGGCGCACCAGCGCGGTGCGCGCCTCCGGCGTCGCCGAGGCGTCGCTCACCGCCCGGCGCAGGCCGATCTCCCGGTCCAGCAGGTCGACGACCGAGAGCAGCTCGTCGCCGACCGTGGCGGCGTCGGCTCCCGCGTCGGCCAGAACCTCGCCGAGGCGTTCCTCGGCGAGGCCGAGCGCTTCACGGCTCGCAGCATGCAGCGTCATCTCTGGTCTACTTCCCCGCTCCGTTGGAGGTACCGGCGGTCTCCAGCTCCGCCAGGAACCGGTCGACGGTGCCGCGGCGGCGCGCCTCGTCCTCGAGCGACTCGCCGACGATGCGGCTCGCCAGCTCGACGGCGTTGCGGCCCATGTCGGCCCGCAGTTCGGCGATGATCTGCGCCTTCTGGGCCTGCAGCTGGGCCTGGCCCTGGGCGACGATGCGCTGGGACTCGGCCTCCGCCTCGGCCCGCAGTTCCGCCTTGATCTGCTCGGCTTCGAGCCGGGCGTCGTCGCGGATCTTCGCGGCTTCGCTGCGGGCTTCCTGCAGCTGCGCCCGGTACTTGGCGAGCGCCTCTTCGGCCTCGGCCTGGGCCTTTTCCGCCTTCTCGATGCCGCCTTCGATCATCTGGGCGCGCTCTTCGTACGCCGCTTCGAAGCGCGGAACGACGTACTTCTTCAGAACGAACAGCAGGATCACGAAGGCGACGATCCCGAGGATGACCTCGGGGATGTGCGGGATGATCGGGTTGGGCGCCGCTTCGGCGGCCAACACCAATTCAGTCTTCAGCACGACGTCTCCTTAAGCGATGAGCCGGCGAACTCAGGCAGCGGAGGCGATGAAGTAGATGACGATACCGATCAGGGCCAGCACCTCGGTCAGAACGAAGGTCGAGAAGCCGATGCCCTGCAGCTTGCCCTGCGCCTCCGGCTGACGCGCGGTGCCGTTGATGACCGCGGCGAAGATCAGACCCACACCGATGCCCGGGCCGATCGCGCCCAGGCCGTAACCGATGGCGGCGAGACCGGGGTTGATGTTGACGGCCTGCTCCGCGGCCTGGGCCAGAACGATGTTGCTCACGTGCATTTCCCTTCACTTCGGTCCACGCGCTCGCGTGGATCGGGGGCTTGTGTTCTCAGTGCTCCGACGCCAGCGCGGCGCCGATGTACCCGGCCGACAGCAGGGCGAAGATGTAGGCCTGCAGCACCTGGATGAAGGCCTCGAGGAAAGTCATCAGGATCGCGAAGATGAACGCCACCGGCGAAACGAGCTTCAGCCCGAATCCGTCGGTCTCGGTCAGCAGGAAGCTGCCGCCGAGGGTGAACACCATGATGATGAGGTGACCGGCGAACATCGCGGCGAACACTCGGATGGCGAGCGTGGCCGGCGCGATGAAGAACTTCTGCGCGAACTCGATCGTCGAGAACAGCGGCATCACGAAGCCCGGGACTCCGGCCGGCGCGAGCTCCTTCTTCAAGTAACCCTTGAAGCCGTATCGCTTGAAACCGACGTAGTGGTAGACCGGGTAGACGACCAGCACCGAAAGCGCGAGCGGGAACCCGATCCGCGCCATGGTCGGGAACTGGAAGAACGGGATGATCCCGAACAGGTTGTTCACCAGTACGAAGGTGAACAGGCCGAGGATCAGCGGGATGAACGGCTTGAAGTCCTTCGAGCCGATCTGTTCCCGCGCGATGTTGTTGCGGCCGAAGTTGTAGACCGACTCGGCGAGGAACTGCGACTTGCCGGGGACGACCTTCAGCTTCCGGGACGCCACCATGAAGTAGGTGATGATGATGATCAGCGAGATCACCACGAGCAGCATCGGCTTGGTGAAGCTGCCCCAGTACCCGGAGCCGAAAATAGGCGGCAGGTTGAAGTCCGCCACACCGGGGGGCGTGAAAGTGCCACCCTCGGTCAGTACCAGCGCGCCCACTGGGCTCCTTCCGGTTCTCCCGGCCGGCGTTCACTCCGCCGGGGGAATCGTCACGATCTGGACTTAACGTACCCGATACGCATCGGGACGCCGGAGGCGGCTGCCCCACTGTGCGATGAACACGGCTTCACGTTCTGCACACGGGGTTGTCTCGCGTGAACACTGCCCTGCGGTCTACTTCGGACCAGCGGCGAAGAGGCGGAACTACACGGTCGCCACACTGCTGATCGCGGTTCGTCTTAGGGAGCGTGCGGCCGAGGCCGCCACCCTTGACGCGGACCATACCAGCAGGTCAATCAGTGCCGTACACGCGTACTCCATACCCACCGATCAGCCCAGGACCTAAGTCCCGGGTCGACCCGGGACCCTGGTCCGGCACCGGACGGGACCGGCTCCGGAACGTCGCAGGCGGCAGGTCCCGGCCGCTTTCGGCGGGGCGCACGAAGGCGCACTTTTATGGCGCCGGTCACACTCGGGCGGCCGCAGGCCGGTTCACCGTGAGTAACGGACGTCCACGGCAAAACGGACCGGTGTCAGGAGGGGATGATCGTCGGGATCTTGGTCTTGCGGAACGCGGCGAACTCGGCCGCGGCGGCCAGCAGGATGGCGACGATCATCGTGATGCCCAAGGACATCGGGTGCAGCGCGGTGACGCCCTTCAGCAGGGTGAGCGCACCGAACAGCAGCACGACCTTCACGACGTACCCGCCGAGCGCGATGACCATGACGAACATCGGGTCCTGGCCGGCGCTGAACTTCATCAGCCCCAGCGTGGACAGCGACGCCAGCATGGCGAGCACGCCGCCGACGAGCGAGCCCAGGAAGCCGGGCATGCCGTTGAGGATGCTGAAGAGCGCGATGCAGACGATCACCGCGGGCGGGGTCACCAGCAGCGAAGCCCTGGTCATCGCACGGGCGGCCTGCAGCACCACCTTGGCGTGCGGGTTCTCCTGCTCGTGCGTTTCGGTTTCGCTCACAGCTGGCTCCCTGCTCGGTTCAGCCACCGAGTGTAGAGAACGCGCCTGGTCAGGTTCCGGGCTGGTTGCGCGAACGCAGGCGCGGGACGATCGAGACCACCACCGCGAACACCAGTCCCACCCCGATGATCCACAGCGCCGCCGCGTCGTCGAACAGGGTCACCGAGACCGCGCCGAACGCCAGGATCCCGGCCCACAAGTAGATCAGCAGCACCGCCCGGCGCTGGGAATGGCCGATCTCCAGCAGCCGGTGGTGCAGGTGCATCTTGTCCGCCGCGAACGGGCTCTCGCCGCGGCGCGTGCGGCGGACGACCGCCATGATCAGGTCCAGCAGCGGCACGAACAGCACCGCCGCCACGACCACCAGCGGCGAGAGCAGCGCGATCGCGTCCTTGCCGCTGAACTGCGGGTACGGCACGCGCCCGGACGCCGACGTCGTCGCGCCCGCGAGCATCAGGCCGATCATCATCGACCCGGAGTCGCCCATGAAGATCTTCGCGGGCTGGAAGTTGTACGGCAGGAACCCCAGGCACGCGCCGGCGAGCGTCGCCGCGATCAGCGCCGGCGGGTAGGTGCCGACGTCGCCGCCGGAGCTGTCGAGCAGGCCCAGCGAGAACGCGCACGTCGCCGCCGCCGCGATGAACCCGAGGCCGCCGGCCAGCCCGTCCAGGCCGTCGACGAAGTTCATCGCGTTGACCATCACCACGACCATCACGACGGTGAGCAGCGCGCCCTGGTTCTTGTCGAGCACCAGCACCGAGCCGAACGAGTCGCCCTGGCCGCCCCACGGCACCCAGAACGACACCCACTGCACGCCGAAGATGACCAGGATCCCGGCGCACATGACCTGGCCGGCCAGCTTCGTCCAGGCGTCCAGCTCGAACCGGTCGTCGAGCGCGCCGATCAGCGAGATGACCCCGGCCGCGAGCAGCACGCCGACCGAGTCGAACGAGGCGTCGAAGCCGTGCGACAGCGCGGGCAGCTGGTGGGCCAGCCCCATTGCGCCCGCGACGCCGAGGAAGATGCCGATCCCGCCCATCCGCGGGATCGGGGCGACGTGGACGTCGCGCGCCCGCGGGTTGGCGATCGCGCCGACGCGGATCGCGATCCGCCGGACGACGCCGGTGAGCAGGTACGTCACGGCCGTCGCGGTCAACGCGACGAGGATGTATTCCCGGATGGGGAGAAGACCGGATGTGGGCGGCACGGGTGCGTCACGCTCGCGGGGTCGGGGTCACCCGCGACACGCTATCGTGCCGCGCCCGGCGCCTTGATCCGGCTTCACGCCAACGATTCCGCGGGTACACCGAGCACCTCCGCGATGGCGTCCTTGCTCACGGCGCCTTCGCGCAGCACCACCGGTTCGGTGCCGGTGAGGTCCACGATGCTCGACGCGACGGGCTCGCCGCTCGAGCCGCCGTCGAGGTACACCGCGACCGAGTCGCCGAGCTGCTCCTGCGCCTCCTGCGCGGTGCTGGCCGGCGGCCGGCCCGAGACGTTCGCGCTCGACACGGCCATCGGGCCGACGTCGCGCAGCAGCTCCAGGGCCACCGGGTGCAGCGGCATCCGGAGCATCACGGTGCCGCGCGCGTCACCGAGGTTCCACTGCAGACTCGGCGCGTGCGGGAGCACGATGGACAGGTCGCCCGGCCAGAACGCTTCGATGAGCGCACGCGCCTGCGGGGGCACGCCGAGCACCAGACCGTCCACAGTGGACCACGAGCCGACGAGCACGCCGACCGGCATGTCCGGCCCGCGGTTCTTCGCGCGCAACAGCGCCTGGACGGCGCCCGCGTCGAACGCGTCGGCACCGATGCCGTAGACCGTGTCGGTCGGCAGGACGACCAGCCTGCTCGACCGCACCGCGCCCGCGGCCGCCGTCAGTCCGTCGGCCCGGGACTCCCGCTTGCTGCAGTCGTAGACCACGCTCATGAGCGCCAAGAGTAGTCCGGCTGCCGGAGCGGGCGTTCGCCGCGTCACACCGGCCGGCCAGACTTTCGTCGTGGGGCAAGCGGGTAAACCTCGCCGCGAGGCAGAACCGGGACAGCGGGGCTCAATACGGTCGATCATCGGGAACCACCACCCCCGTGGGTTCCCAGTGAAGGAGCCGCAGATGCGTTCCAGAACCCCGAAGGCGCTCGCCCTGCTCGCCGCGGTCACCGTCCTCACCGGGCTCGGCGCCGGCACCGCCGCCGCCGAGCCGCTGACCCGTGGCTGGCCGGCCCCGATCGACGCCGCGCACTGGGAGAACCAGGACCACATGACCTGGTCCGACTACAAGAAGGTCCCCGGTACGAACTGGGCCGACCCCAGCCTCAAGCCCACCCAGCGCACCTTCAAGGGCGCGGTCGTCCTCGCCGACTACCCCGACCAGGACTTCGTCGTCACGAAGCCGGCGAACTCGACGATCTTCGGCAACCCCGGCCCCGGCGCCGCGAACATCCCGCGGGCCGGCGTCGCGCAGTACTACCAGGACTTCCTCAACAAGCCCGAGGCGCTCAACAACGGGCACACCATCAACGAGTACTGGATGGAGGACTCCGGCGGCCGCTTCGGCGTGCAGCTGACCGCGTTCGGGCCGTACCGGATGCCCGGGAGGTCCTACGAGTACGGCATGGAGTTCCAGCCGGGCGCCTGCCCGCCGAGCGCGAACTGCGACCGCGACATCCGGACCGACGCCGGCAACGCCTGGCGCGCCGACGTCGGCGACACCGCGAACCAGTTCGACTTCGTCTTCTACCTGTCGGCCGGCCAGGACGAGAGCTCGACCTGGCAGGAGTTCGGCGAGATGAAGTTCGGCACGAAGGAGAACGTGCCGGACGCGTTCGGCCCGCCGGGCCACGACCTGCCCAACTACGCGGCGACGCGGTACGTGCCGTGGACGTCGTGGGCGTCGGCCGCCAGCATCTGGCCGAACGCCGAAAACGGCAGCTCGGTGCAGGCCGAGAGCTCGGGCCAGTCGACCTACGCCCACGAGTTCAGCCACATCCTGGGCATCGGCGACAACTACAACAACCCGTTCGGGATCCCGCCGTGGCGGGACTACTCCGGCGCCTGGGAGATGCTCTCGCGCGGCACGTTCAACGGCCCGGGCGGCCCGCACACCCGCTGGCAGATCCCGGCGACGCAGGGCAGCTCGATGGGTGCCCAGCACATGCTCCGCAACAAGATGAAGCTCGGCATCGTCGACCCGGCCGACGTCCTGCAGCTCGACCGCAACGCACTGGCTTCCTCGGGTCCGGTGTCGGCCCGCATCACCGCGCGCGAGGCGGAGGCGCAGCCGGGGGCGTTCACCGGCCTGAACATCAAGCTGACCGGCGGCGACAAGAGCCCGAAGTGCGACAAGGCGACGGACCCGTTCTGCGACGGCGGCGGCTACGACAACTACACCGTCGAGGTGGTCGACCGGATGGGCGCGGACTCCTTCTCGCCGGACTCGGGCGTGCTGATCGCGAAGACGAAGAACAAGGACGCCGCCCCCTTCGAGTGGGTGATCGACGCGAACCCCGCGGACATCGGCATCACCGACTACACGAAGGCGGACGGGACGCCGGTGAAGATCACCATCGGCGACTACCGGCAGCTCAACGACGCCCTGTTCAAGGCGGGTACCGAAGCGGCGAGCCCGTACGAGTACACCGACCAGGCGAACCGGCTGAAGTTCCTGATCACCGACCTGGCCCGGGATCGCCGCGGTGTGCTGTCGTACACGGTGACGGTGGCGTCCCTGGACGGCTCGGGCAGCCAGGCGCGCGGCGCGGCGGTGACCCCGGCCCTGCCGGCGTTCGCCCGCGGCGGCCTCGCGACCTGCGACTTCGGTCTGATCAACACGGGCGCGGCCCGCGGCGCACAGGCGCCGTACGACACGGACACGTACCGGCTGAGCGTGTCGACGGACGCCCGCGGCTGGGAGGTCCGGCTGCCGAACGAGCTGGCGACGGCGAAGTTCGGCGGGCACGTGAAGGTGCCGGCGTACGCGAAGCGCGGAGCGGGCGGCGACCTCGCGGCACGGGTGAAGCTGACGGCGACGTCGGTGAGCGACCCGTCGAAGACCGCGACGGCGAGCTGCACGGCCTTCGGCTTCTGAGCGTGACGGTCTCGTTGTCCCCAGCTCGGTCAGGTTGTGGACAACGAGGCCCGAACGTCTTGAATGACTCATTCATGTCTTCGGACGACATGAATGAGTCATTCACGACACCGCGGCCTGCTCAGCCCAGCCGGCGAGCGGTGACGAACCGCGCCCGCCCGGTCAGGTCCGCGTGGTCCTCGACACCCGTCAACACCCTCCGCGCCCGCACCAGCGCCGGCACCGCCGAGCCGTGCGTGTCGTCGTGCTCGATCGCGAGCCCGCCTCCCGGACGCAGCAGCCGGGCCCCCGCCGCGATCGCGTGGCGGATCACCGCCAGCCCGCTCTCCTCCGCGAACACCGCGCGCGGCGGGTCGTGCTCCGCGACCTCCGGGGGCACCGGCGTGCCCTCCGGGACGTACGGCGGGTTGCACAGCACCAGGTCGACCAGGCCGTCGAGCTCGGCGAACATCGTCGGGTCGCCGATGTCGCCCGAGTACAGACGGATCGGGGTGTTGCCCGCGTCCGCGTGGACGTCCGCGTTGTGGCGGGCCCAGGCCAGCGCCTGCGGATCGACGTCGACCGCGTAGACGACCGCGTCCGGGCGGGCGTGCGCGACCGCCAGTGCCAGCGCCCCGGAACCGGTGCACAGGTCCACCACGACCGGGAACTCGCGCCCCTGCAGGAACTTGACGCCCCACTCGAGCAGCAGCTCGGTCTCCGGCCGCGGCACGAACACGCCCGCGCCGACCGCGACGGTGATCTCGCCGAGCGCCGCCCAGCCGGTGAGGTACTGCAGCGGGATCCGCTTCGCGCGCTGCTGGACGAGCTGGCCGATGGCCTCGATGACCGGCGGATCGACCAGCGGCACCATCGGCAGCCGCCCGCGTTCGACCCCGAGCACGTGCGCCGCGATCACCTCGGCGTCGAACCGCGGCGAGGCGACGCCGGCGCGTTCGAGAATCCGGGTGGCCTCGATGATGGCCAGGCGCAGCGGCTGCCGATTCACTCGTCGTCCTTCACCTCGTCAAGCCTGGCACACCAGGCGGAACTCCCCCGTCAGGACACGCGCCGGTCCCACGCCGTCCAGCGTATCGAGGCGCCCTCAGCCCTCGGCGGACAAGTACCCGGCCAGCGCGCTCCGGCGCCGCTGCAGCGCCCCGATCCGGTCGTCCATCGCGGCCAGCTCGCGGTGCAGCAGACCGGCCAGCTCCGGGCACAGGTCGAGGTGGGCTTCCTCGCCGCGGGCGCACTGCAGCGCCGACGCGATCACCTCGGTGGTCAGCCCGGCCCCGAGCAGCCGCCGGATCTGCCGCACGCGCACAACGGCGTCCTCGTCGTAGACGCGGTAGCCGTTGCCGTCGCGCGAGGCCGTCAGCAGGCCCTGCTCTTCGTAGTAGCGCAGCAGCCGCGTGCTGACGCCCGTGCGTCCCGCGAGCTCGCCGATCCGCATCCGACCCCCTGGCAGCTTGACCTTCACACCGATGTGAAGACCTAACGTCGCCGGCATGACCGGACATTTCCTCGAAGTCGTCCTGCCGAACGAGCGGCCGGACCTCGACCCCGCGCGTCCAGCCGAACTCGCGAAGCTGGCCGAGGACCTCGGCTACCACGCCGCCTGGCTGCCCGACCACCTCATCCCGCCCGGCGCCTTCGGCGACGTCTTCGGCGGGGTCTACGAGCCGCTCGTGACGCTCGCCCACATCGCCGCGCGGACCAGCCGGATCCGGCTCGGGACGTCCGTGCTGATCGTGCCGCTGCGGGAGCCGTTCGCGCTGGCCAAGCAGGTCGCGACGCTCGATGCGCTCTCCGGGCACCGGTTCGACCTCGGTGTCGGCACCGGCTGGAACGAGCCCGAGTTCGCCGAGGTCGGCGCGGACTTCGGCGGCCGCGGCAAGCGGACCGACGCCACCCTCGACCTGCTCGCCGAGCTCTTCCGCACCGGCCGCGGCCCCGGCGGCGGGTACTTCGAGCCGCGGCCGGCCGGGCCGGTGCCGATCACCGTCGGCGGCAACTCGGACGTCGCGCTGCGCCGGGCCGCGCGGATCGGTTCGGGCTGGATGAGCGCCGGCCTCTCCCCCGCCGAAGTCGGCGAGCGCGCCGAAAAGCTCACCGGCATGACAAACGGCCGCGAAACACGGGTCACCGCCAGAATGGAATGGAACGGCGGCGATCTCGGGGCCGCCATCGCGCGATTCCGGGCGTATATCCTGGCCGGGGCGGACGCGGTGGCCGTCCACTTCGGCCCGGCCGAGGACTACGGACAGCGGATGACCGTGTTCGCCGAGGGCGTCGCCGATCTTTAGGATGCCCGAGACGCCGACCCACGGGAGCGCCAGTGCCGACCGAGCCGACCACGCGCCACCGGGTCGCGTTCATCTTCCCCATCTACAACGAGGAAGCGAACATCGACCTGCTGCACCGCACGGTCGACGAGGTCACCGCGCCCCTGGCCGGACGGTACGACTTCAGCTTCATCTACGTCGACGACGGCAGCCGGGACGCGTCCCTGGACCGGCTCACCGAGCTGGGCGCGCGCGACCCCCGCGTCACGGTCGTCGAGCTGTCCCGCAACTTCGGCCACCAGATGGCCGTCACCGCCGGGCTCGACCTGGTGGACGCCGACGCGACGATCATCATGGACAGCGACCTGCAGGACCCGCCGCGGGTCGCCCTCGAGCTGCTCGAGAAGTGGGAAGAGGGCTACGAGGTCGTCTACGCGCAGCGCCGCTCGCGCCGGGACTCGCCGTTCAAGCGGATCACCGCGAGCGCGTTCTACTGGTTCCTCCAGAAGATGGCCGCGGTCGAAATCCCGAAGAACACCGGCGATTTCCGGCTGGTCGACCGCAAGGTCGTCGACGAGCTGCGCAAGTACCGCGAACGCGACCGGTTCCTGCGCGGCCTCGTCAGCTACGTCGGGTTCAAGCAGACGGCGGTGCTGTTCGACCGCGACCAGCGGCACGCCGGCGTCACCGGCTACCCGCTGACGAAGATGCTGCGCTTCGCCGCCGACGGCATCCTCGGGTTCTCGACGACGCCGCTGCGGATGATCACGCGGATGGGGTACCTGATCTCGCTGCTGAGCTTCCTCGGCGTGCTCTACGTCGTCGGCGTGAAGCTGTTCGCGCCGGAGACCGCGGTGCCCGGCTGGGCGTTCATCACCATCGCGATGTTCTTCCTCGGCGGTATCCAGATCATCATGCTCGGCGTGCTCGGCAGCTACATCGGCCGCACGTACTCGCAGGTCCAGAACCGGCCGCTGTACACCGTGGCGTCGGTGCGCACCGGCGTTCCCGAGTCCGCCCGGGACAGCCGGAGCGCCGCCCGATGAGGTTCGTCACGGCCACGCAGGTGCGCTTCGGGATCGTCGGGATCGGCAACACGCTCGTCGACGCGCTGGGCTACGCACTGCTGGCGACGCTGGGCGTGCCGACGTTCGTGGCGAACCTCGTCTCGACGACGGCGGGCATGCTGCTGTCGTTCACGCTGAACCGGAACTTCACGTTCCGCGCCAAGGACGGTGACGTCCGGCGTCAGGCGGTGCTGTTCTTCGCGGTCACGGCGTTCGGGCTCTGGGTGGTCCAGTTCCTCGTCATCACGCTGGTGAGCCACCTGTTCCCGGGCGTCAACCTGCTGGTGCCGAAGGGTGCCGCGATCGTCGTCGGGCTGTTCTGGAACTACCTGCTCTACCACTACGTCGTGTTCCGGCACCGGCCCGTGTCGCCGGTGCCCGGTGCGGCGCCCGCCGACTCGGCATGAGTCTCGTACCCTCTTCCGGGTGCGAGCTCGTGAACTGCGCTTCGCCCTGGGCGTCTTCGCCCTCTCCCTGGGCGTCCTGCTGATCCGGTTCCTGGTGCCGAGGCCGGTCGGGATGGCCGACAACGGCGACGGCTGGCGCCTGCTGTGCAACCTCGGCGGCCGGCACCCGGAGGTCGCGCCCGAGGTCTACGTCCACTTCGGCTACGGGCCGGGTTCGGCCTGCCGGAGCGGCTACATCTCGAGCCAGGCGTGGTTCGACTGGTTCGCGAGCAAGCTGGGGAAGGTGTTCGGCTCGTCGGCGGAGCTCGATCTGCGGGTGCTGGGCGCGATCACGTGCGTGCTGGTCGCGGGCGGCGTCGCGGCGACGGTCCTCGGCCTGGAGCTGAGCCGCCGCAACCGCGTCATCGCGGCGGTGCTGCTGCTGCTCGTGATGGCCGATTCGGCATTCTTCGGCTACTTCGCGTCGGTGCTCAGCGAGGGCGCCGGGTTCGTCGGGATGCTGCTGCTGGCCGGCGGCCTGCTGCTGATGAACCGCACGGGCGCGTCGCGGTACTGGGGCGCCGCGCTGACCGTGGCGGGCGCGCTGATCGGCATCAACGCGAAGTCGCAGACGCTGCTGCTGATCCCGCTGTTCGTGGTGGCGCTGGCACTGGTCCGCCCGCCCGGCGCGCGGGGCCGGGTCCGGTGGCTGCTGCCGCTGGGCGTGCTGGTGGTCGTGGGCGCGGGGACGGCGGTGGTGCAGTCCCACGGCGACCCGGCCAATAGCGAATACCGCGAAGCGAACATGCACCACGTCGTGTTCGACAGCATCGTGGACGGGAAGCACGACACGGACGCCGACCTGGCGGCGCTGGGCCTGCCACCGAGTGCGAAGAAGTTCATCGGCACCGGCTGGTGGGCGGCGAGCCCGTGGACGGACCCGGACTACACCAGCTTCCGCGACAGGATCAGCCGCCGCACCATCCTGCAGTACTACGCCTCCCACCCGGCGCGCACGCTGCAGATCCTCCAGCAGGGCGCGGTCGACACCCTGACGGCGCGCCCGTCCCGGCTCGGCAGCTTCGCCGAGTCGGCCGGGTTCCCGCCGATGGCCCAGGAGTACCGGGTGCCGGTGCTCTCCGGGCTGTCCGCGCTGGCCGCGCCGCTGGGGCTGTTCGCGCTGGTGCCGTTCTGGCTGCTGATCGGCTGGGCCGGGGTGCGCGCCTTCCGCCGTCGTGCGCGCGACTACGGCGTCGTCGTGTTCTTGCTGCTGCTGTTCGCGGTGGGCCAGTTCGGGCTGTCGGCGCTGGGCGAGGGCGTCGAGGGCGTGAAGCACCAGCTGCTGACGTTGTTCCCGACGTTCCTGGCGGCGGTGTTCGCGGTGCTGAGCCTGTTCCCGCGGCCGGCGCGGGTGGAGGAGCCGCTGGGCGAGGTCGCCACCACGGTGCCGGAGGAACCCGCGGTCCGCTGACCGGCCGCCTCACCGCCGGTGCCCGGTGGGGGTCATCGCCCACCTCCGCCGTACATCGCCACCTGGTACAGAGCCGCGAGCGCCTGGTCGATGGGGTGGGGCTGCGGCGCTCCCGAGGCGCCGAGCCGGTTCCACCGCTGCAGGTTCAGCGCGACGGACATCTGCCGCTCGCCGTCGGCGCGAATCATGGCGATCGCTCCGCCGCCCCAGACCGTGCCGCCGTGCCCCCAGAAGGTGTCCTGGCCGGGAGCCTCCATCGGGTGCAGGCCGAGGCCGTAGTCGATCGGCGTCCCCTCCTGGGAGACGACCCGGACGGTGCGCTGCATCTGCGCCAGCGACGACCGGCCGACGATCTCGCCGGCGAGCAGCATGCGGAAGAACCGGTTGAGGTCGGCGACGGTCGAGATCAGCGAGGCGGCCGGCCCCACCCAGGACATGTCGAAGTCGCTGTAGTCGCGCGGCGGGTCGATCATGCCGAACCACGCCTCGTAGAGCCGCGAATGGGGCCCGTCGACGTACGGTCCGGCGGGGAGTTCGGTGTCCCGGAGGCCGGCGCGCTCGATGACGTTCCGGGTGATCACCTTCTCGGCCGGGGCGCCGGTCACGTGTTCCAGGAGTTCGCCGAGGAGCAGGTAGTTGGTGTTGGAGTAGACCCCCGGCGAACCGCCCGGCGTGCCGACGGCGGGTGCGGCGACCCCCAGTTCGATCAGGTCGACGGGGTCGAACCGCGTGAAGCGGTGGTCGTCGAAGCTCTGGGGTCCGGTCTTCGCCAAGTCGGGGAACGCGCGGAGCGAGGGGTAGGCGAAGGGCAGGTACTCGGCGAGCCCGCTGGTGTGGTCGAGCAGCATCCGGACCGTGATCGCGGCACCGCGGTCTCCGGGGACCAGCCGCGGGAGGTAGTGGCCGATCGGGGTGTCGAGCCCGATCCGGCCGCTCTCGACCTGCTGCAGCACGGCGGCGGCGGTGAAGGTCTTGGTGATGCTGCCGACGCGGTGCCGCAGGCCGGCGGTGACGGGACGGCCGGTGTCGACGTCGGCGACCCCGGCGGCGCCGCGCCAGACCTGGTCACCGGCCCGCACCTCGGCGAACAAGCCCGGCACGCCGGCGCGGTGGACGTTCTCGAGGGCGGCGTCCAGCTCGGCGGGATTCAGCACGTTCTGCACGTCAGGAGTCCTTTCTCGATCCTGGGAGCCAGTTGTCCTCATTATGCACGCGGTGCGTGCAACAGCAAGTGCATAGGTTAGACTGGCGCCGGACGAGAGGGGCGAAATGACGGGCCGAAGGCGTTGGTCGACCGAAGAAATCCTGGACACGGCGGCGGAACTCCTACGCACCGGCGACGCCGAGTCGTTCAGCGTGCGCAAGCTCGCCGCGGCGCTCGGGACCGATTCCTCCAGCCTCTACCGGCACTTCCGCAACAAGACCGAACTGCTGCGCGCGGTCGCCGACCGGATCCTCGTGGCCGCCATGGACGGCTACCGCCCCGAGGGCGACTGGAAACAGCGCCTCACCGCCACGGCGCTGCGCCTGCGGGAGGCTTTCGGCCGGCACCCGCAGATCGCCGCGATCTGGGGACGCTACGCGTCAGGCGGCGCCGGGTCCCGGCTCGTCATGGAAGAGGTGCTGCAGGCGCTGCGCACGTCGGGGCTGCCCGACGAAGAGATCCCGGCGCGCTACCACCGGCTCGCGATCCTCATCGCCGCGTTGATCGCCTCCGAGGCCGGGGTCAGCATGGTGACCCCCACCGAGCACGAGCAGGGCATGGAACAGTTCCGCGTCGCGGTGCTGGGCGCGGACCCCGAACGCTTCCCGGCCTTGTCCCACTTCGCCCGCGAGGTGCGCCCCCTCGGGGAAGACCGCCGCGCCGCGTTCGAAGAACTCCTCGCCGCCCAGATCGCCCAGATCGAAGCCGGAATCCCCTGACCGGAGAGCCCGCCTCTGCCGTGTCGACCCCGCAATCACGCGTGTCGACCCGGGAATCACGCGAGTCGACCTTCCGAGCACACGGCGGCCGGCGGGCGGGGTGATCGAACGGTCGACACGCGTGATCGGAGGGTCGACACGCGTGATCAGGAGGTCGACACGGCTGCGGGGTCAGCCGGCGGAAGCGGCCAGGCGCTCTTCGCGATCGGCCGTCGCCAGTGCGTCGAGGACGCCGTCCAGGTCCCCGTCGAGGACCTGGTCCAGGTTGTACGCCTTGTAGTTGACCCGGTGGTCCGAGATGCGGTTCTCCGGGAAGTTGTACGTCCGGATCCGCTCCGACCGGTCGACCGTGCGGACCTGGGACTTGCGGGCGTCCGACGCCTTCGCCGCCGCCTCTTCCTCCGCGACCGCCTGCAGCCGGGCCTGCAGCACCTGCAGGGCCCGCGCGCGGTTCTGGATCTGGGACTTCTCGTTCTGGCAGGACACGACGATGCCCGTCGGCAGGTGGGTGATCCGGACCGCCGAGTCCGTCGTGTTGACGCTCTGGCCGCCCGGGCCCGAGGACCGGAACACGTCGATGCGCAGGTCGTTCGGGTCGATCTCGACCTCGACCTCCTCCGGCTCCGGGTAGATCAGCACCCCGGACGCCGACGTGTGGATCCGGCCCTGCGACTCGGTCGCCGGCACGCGCTGGACGCGGTGCACGCCGCCCTCGAACTTCAGCCGGGACCAGACGCCGTCGGGGACGACCGACTTGGTCTTGATCGACAGCGTGACGTCCTTGAAGCCGCCCAGGTCGGAGTCGACTGAGTCGAGGACCTCGGCCTTCCAGCCGTGGCGCTCGGCGTAGCGCAGGTACATCCGCAGCAGGTCGCCGGCGAACAGGGCCGACTCCTCGCCGCCTTCGCCGGACTTGATCTCCATCACGACGTCGGAGCCGTCGTACGGGTCGCGCGGCAGCAGCAGTTCGGTGAGCTTCGACTCCAGCTCGGGGATCCGCGCGCTCAGCTGCTCGGCCTCGGCGGCGAACTCCGCGTCCTCCGAAGCCATCTCCCGCGCGGCCGCGAGATCGTCGCGAACGGTGTCCAGCTCGTGGACGGCACGCACCACCGGCGTCAGCTCGGCGTAGCGGCGGCCGAGCTTGCGGGCGCGCGCCTGGTCGGCGTGCACCGCCGGGTCCGCCAGCTGGGTCTCCAGCTCCGCGTGTTCGGCGAGCAGCCCCTTGAGCGAGCTCGAATCCACCTCTGCCACCTCTCAGCCCGGGTCAAGACAAGAAACGGCGCCCACCCGCGCGTGCGGGTGGGCGCCGTGAAAAAAGCTACTTGGCGTCGGCGTCCTTCTTCTGACGCTTGCCGTAGCGAGCCTCGAAGCGCGCGACCCGGCCACCGGTGTCCATGATCTTCTGCTTGCCCGTGTAGAACGGGTGGCAGTTCGAGCAGATCTCGACGTGGATGTTGCCGCTGGTCTTGGTGCTGCGCGTGGTGAAGCTGTTTCCGCAGTCGCAGTTCACGTTCGTGACCACGTACTCGGGGTGAATACCGCTCTTCATGGTGTCCTCTCTCGTTGGCTCCGGGTCCCCAGTCGTGCTCGTGGGGTGAACCGGCGCCGGACTTCAGCGGGTAATTCTGCCAGACGGGCAGACGATCACTGGAACGCACCCCGCTGACCAGGTATTCCGAACGCCGTGAAGGCCTCCTTACCGGCTTCTTGCGCCGGTAAGGAGGCCTTCACGGACTTGCTCAGTCGTCCTCGCCGCCACCGAGGGCGGTCTTCGAGACCTGCATCAGGAACTCGACGTTGGTCTTCGTCTTCCGCAGCCGCGAGATCAGCAGGTCGATGGCCTGCTGCGAGTCGAGTGCGTGCAGCACCCGGCTCAGCTTCACGGTGACCGCGAGCTCGTCCGGCGAGAGCAGCAGCTCGTCCTTGCGGGTACCGGACGGGTTGACGTCGACCGCCGGGAACACGCGGCGCTCGGCGATCTTCCGGTCGAGCTTGAGCTCCGCGTTACCGGTGCCCTTGAACTCCTCGAAGATGACCGTGTCCATCGTCGAGCCGGTCTCCACCATCGCCGTGGCGAAGATGGTCAGCGAGCCGCCGTTCTCGATGTTGCGCGCCGCGCCGAGGAACCGCTTCGGCGGGTAGAGCGCGGTCGAGTCGACACCACCGGACAGGATCCGGCCGGACGCCGGGGCCGCCAGGTTGTACGCGCGGCCGAGCCGGGTGATCGAGTCGAGCAGCACGACGACGTCGTGGCCCATCTCGACCAGGCGCTTGGCCCGCTCGATCGACAGCTCCGCGACCGACGTGTGGTCGGACGGCGGCCGGTCGAAGGTCGAGGCGATGACCTCGCCCTTCACCGAGCGCTGCATGTCGGTGACCTCTTCCGGACGCTCGTCGACCAGGACGACCATCAGGTGGCACTCGGGGTTGTTCGTGGAGATCGCGTTCGCGATGTCCTGCATGATCGTGGTCTTACCGGCCTTCGGCGGCGACACGATCAGGGCGCGCTGCCCCTTGCCGACCGGCATGATCAGGTCGATCACGCGGGTCGTGAGCTTGTGCGACTCGGTCTCGAGGCGCAGCCGCTCGTTCGGGTACAGCGGGGTCAGCTTGGTGAAGTCGGGACGCCGCTTGGCCTCGTCCGGCTCCAGGCCGTTGATCGAGTCGACGCGCACCAGCGGGTTGAACTTCTGCCGCTGCTGCTCGCCGTCACGCGGCTGGCGCACGACGCCGGTGATGGCGTCACCGCGGCGCAGGCCGTACTTGCGGACCAGCGAAAGCGAGACGTACACGTCGTTCGGGCCGGCGAGGTAGCCGGAGGTCCGCACGAACGCGTAGTTGTCGAGCACGTCCAGGATGCCCGCGACGGGCAGCAGGACGTCGTCCTCGCGGATCTCGGTGTCCGGCGAGCCGGCGTCGCGCTGGCCGCCGCCACTGCCCCGGCGACGACGGTCGCGGAAGCGACGGCCGCGGCGGCCGCCTTCCTCGTCGTCGTCCTGCTGCTGGGCGCGGTTGTCGCGGTTGTCCTGGCCGCGGCCACCGCCGTCCTGCTGGTTGCGCTGGCGGTTGCCGTCCTGGCGGTTGTCGCTGCGGCCGCCGCCCTGGCGCTGCTGGTCGCGGTTGCTCCCGCCACCACCCTGGCCCTGCTGGCGGTCGCCCTGCTGCCGGTCCCCGCCGCCCTGGCGGTCACCCTGCTGCTGACGGTCGCCACCACCCTGGCCCTCGGGCGACCCGGCGGCGCGGTTCGAGCCGCGACGACGCCGGCCGCGGCCGCCCTCCTCGGGCTGGCCGTCCTGGCCCTGCTGGCCGTCCTGCTTGTCCTGCTGCGGGCGCTCGGCCTGCGGCGGGGCGTCCACCGCCGGGGCGCTCGCCACGGGGGCCTCGGCCTTCGGCTCCGGCTTGGCCTCGGCCGGCGCCGACGGCGCCTCGGCCTTCGGCTCGCGCTTCGGGGCCTTCACCGGCTCGCCGACGCCCTCCAGCGGCAGGGTCTCGGCAGCCGCACGCTTGCGAGACTTGCCCTGACGCTCACGGATCGCGGCGATCAGGTCGCCCTTGCGCATGCCCGTCGTCTCACCGACGCCGAGCTCCCCAGCCAGCGAACGCAGTTCCGCCACGGTCTTCCCGGTCAACCCGCCGACCGTCTTCTTGGGAGCGGGGGTGGTGCCGTTCGACTCCGCGGCGCTGCTACCCACGTCGCTCAAAAGATCGGTGTTGCTCACACATGTCCTTCCTGACCGATCCACGCCTCCAGGCGGATCAGCGGACTGCCGCTCGCTTCTGATCGCGAACCGGCGTAACTGCCCCCCGATACGAGAGATGAGCTCTTCGGCCGTGCGAAACACAGCTGGAGCGCCTCCACCACAGGGGTTTGCGTCCTCCATTCGGAGGACACGAAATTCGGCACCGCCGAAACCGGAAACCCGCCTGCGTCCCTCCGCGTTACCCCGCTTGCCAGGCGGTGCGGATTCGGCGGATCGACGAAGGATGCGATCCCAGAGGACCGGCATCGGGTGCGGAAACGCACGGTGATCGAACGCCCCCGAGGGTAGACCGCGCGGGTGCCGGGTGCAACAACCACCCCCCGCGTGGCGGCCCCGAGCGCAGGCACGTGACCCACCCTTTACTGAGCCGCAACCTGCACACCCGTGAGATCCACGGGCAGCTCGAAGACGTCAAAACCCTCAACGTCGACCCCCGGCGGCAGTATTCCCGTCGTGGTCAGCGCGAGCACGGTGGGACCCGCGCCGGAGACGGCCGCGGCGACTCCGTGTGCACGCAGCGTCGCCACCAGCTCGCCGCTCGCCGGGTAGGCGGGGGCCCGGTAGTGCTGGTGCAAGCGGTCTTCGGTGGCCGCGAGCAACAGCTCCGGCTTCGCCGTCAGGGCGTGCACGGCGAGCGCGGCGCGCCCGGCGTTGTGCGCGGCGTCGGCGTGCGGCACGGTCGCCGGCAGCAGGCCGCGCGTGGTCGCGGTGGCCGAGCGCACCGACGGCACCGCGACGACCGGCCGGATCGCCTCGTGCGGCACGAGCCGCTCGGCGTGGAACTCCGCGCCTTGGCACCAGGCCACGACGAGGCCGCCGAACAGGCTCGCCGCGGCGTTGTCGGCGTGGCCTTCGAAGCCGGCGGCCAGCTGCAGCGCGCCGAACGCGTCGAGCTCCCGGCCCGCCAGCGCGTACCCGGCGGCGACGCCGGAGACCACCGCGGCCGCCGACGAGCCGAGCCCGCGGGCGTGCGGGATCGCGTTGGAGCAGCGCAGGTGCAGGCCCGGCGGCTCGACGCCGAGGTGCGCGCAGGTCCGCCGGATGGCCCGCACGACGAGGTGGGTTTCGTCGGTGGGAACGTCTTCGACCCCGCCCGCGCCGGCGTCGACGACCTCGACCTTGAGCCCGGCGTCGGTGACCCGCACCTCGACGACGTCGTACAGGCCCAGCGCCATGCCGAACGCGTCGAAGCCCGGCCCGAGGTTCGCCGTCGACGCCGGGACGGTGACCTTGAACCCGCCGCTCACCGCAGGTCCAGCGCCGCCGCGACCGCCGAGGGGTCCACCGCGAGGGGTTCGACCTCGACGTTGCCCGCCAGAGCCGTCTGCGGGTCCTTCAGGCCGTGCCCGGTGACCGTGCAGACGACGCGCGACCCGCGCGGCAGCCGGCCGTCGGCGGCCGTGGCCAGCAGGCCGGCCACGCTGGTGGCCGACGCCGGTTCGACGAACACGCCTTCGCGCCCGGCCAGCAGCCGGTAGGCCTCGAGGATCTTCTCGTCCGTGACGGCCTCGAAGAGCCCGTCGGAAGCGTCTTTCGCCTTGACGGCGGCGGTCCACGAAGCCGGACTGCCGATCCGGATCGCCGTCGCGATCGTGTCCGGGTCGCGCACCGGCTCGCCCAGCACCAGCGGCGCCGCGCCGGCCGCCTGGAAGCCGAACATCCGCGGGGTGTTCTTCACCACATCGTCGGCCGCGTACTCCGAATACCCCGCCCAGTAGGCGGTGATGTTCCCGGCGTTGCCGACCGGCAGGCAGTGGATGTCCGGCGCCTCACCCAGCACGTCGCAGATTTCGAACGCCGCGGTCTTCTGGCCGGCGATGCGCACCGGGTTGACCGAGTTGACCAGCGTCACCGGGTAGTCGGCCGCGGTCTTGCGGGCCAGCTCGAGGCAGTCGTCGAAGTTGCCGTCGACCTGCAGGATCCGGGCGCCGTGCAGGACGGCCTGGGCGAGCTTGCCCAGCGCGATCTTGCCCTGCGGCACCAGCACGGCGCAGGTGAGGCCGGCGCGGGCGGCGTAGGCCGCGGCCGAGGCGGACGTGTTGCCGGTCGACGCGCAGATCACCGCCTTGAGCCCGCTCGCGAGCGCGTGCGTGATGGCCACGGTCATCCCGCGGTCCTTGAACGAGCCCGTCGGGTTGGCGCCCTCGACCTTGAGGTGGACCTCGCAGCCGGTCAGCTCCGACAGGTGCCGCGCGGGCAGCAGCGGCGTGTTGCCCTCCCCGAGCGTGACGACCTGCGCCCCGTCCGGCACCGGGACGCGGTCCCGGTACGCCTCGATGATTCCCGGCCACGGCTGGCTGCTCACTGGTCTTCGCCTTCCACGCGCATCACGCTGACAACTTCGTGGACGACGTCGAGCTTCGCGATCTCGTCCACAGTGGACTGCAAGGCCGCGTCGGGCGCCTGGTGCGTCACGACGACGAGGCTCGCGCGGTCGCCGACGTCGCTCTGCCGCACGGCCGCGATGCTGACGCCGTGCCCGGCGAACGCCTGCGCCACCTGGGCGAGCACCCCGGCGCGGTCGGCCACGGAAAGGCTTACGTGGTACCGGGTCGGGGTCTGGCCCATCGGCCGCACCGGCAGCGCCGCGTGCGCGGACTCGCGCGGGCCGCGGCCGCCGGCCACCAGGTTGCGGGCCACCGCGACGAGGTCGCCGAGCACCGCGCTCGCGGTCGGCGCGCCGCCCGCGCCCTGGCCGTAGAACATCAGCTCACCGGCGGCGTCGGCCTCGACGTAGACGGCGTTGAACGCGCCGCCGACCCCGGCCAGCTGGTGGCTGCGCGGGATCATCACCGGGTGCACGCGGGCCGAGACCGACTCGACGCCGTCGTCGTCGGTCACGCGCTCGCAGATCGCCAGGAGCTTGACCGTGCGGCCGAGCATCCGGGCCGCGCCGAGGTCGGCGGCGGTGACGTCGGCGATGCCCTCGCGGTGCACGTCGGAGGCGGTCACCCGCGTGTGGAAGGCCAGCGACGCGAGGATCGCGGCCTTCGACGCGGCGTCGTAGCCGTCGACGTCGGCGGTCGGGTCGGCCTCGGCGTACCCGAGGCGGCTGGCCTCGTCGAGCGTTTCGGCGTAGCCGGCGCCGGTCGAGTCCATCGCGGACAGGATGTAGTTCGTGGTGCCGTTGACGATGCCCATCACGCGCGTGATCCGGTCGCCCGCGAGGGATTCGCGCAGCGGGCGCAGCAGCGGGATGGCCCCGGCGACCGCGGCCTCGAAGTAGAGGTCGGCACCCGCGGCGTCGGCCGCCTCGAACAGGTCGGCGGAGTGCTCGGCGAGCAGGGCCTTGTTCGCCGTGACGACGGACTTCCCGGCCTTCAGCGCGGCCAGCAGCCAGCCGCGCACCGGCTCGATGCCGCCGACCAGCTCGACGACGACGTCGACTTCGTCGCTGGTCACGAGCTTCTCGGCGTCGGCGGTCAGCAGCTCCGGCGGCAGCTCGGGGTGCTTGTCCGGGCGGCGGACGGCGATGCCGGCCAGCTCGACCGGCACACCCGCCCGTGCGGCCAGCTCACCGGCCTGCTCGGAGAGCAGCCGGGCGACCTCGCCGCCGACGGTTCCGCAGCCGAGCAGGGCGACCTTGACGGCCCGCCGTTCCTCTGGGGCAGCCACAGTGTTCAGACCTCCAGGCGCAGCATGTCGTCGGTCGTCTCGCGCCGCAGCAGCAGCCGCGAGCCGCCGTTGCGCACGGCGACCACGGCCGGCCGCGGCTGCCGGTTGTACGTGCTCGCCATCGAGTAGCAGTAGGCACCGGTCGCCGCGACCGCCAGCAGGTCGCCGGGAGCCAGCGTGTCGGGCAGCCAGCAGTCTCGTACGACGATGTCGCCGGACTCACAGTGTTTTCCCACGACCCGGGACAGCACGGCCTGCACCGGCTGCTCGTTCTCACTCGCGGACCGGGAAACCAGCCGGACGTCGTACACCGCGTCGTACAGCGCGGTCCGGATGTTGTCACTCATCCCGCCGTCGACGCTGACGTACCGGCGCGACAGGTCGTCGCCGAGCGAGACGTCCTTGATGGTGCCGACCTCGTACAGCGTGACCGTGCCGGGGCCGGCGATGGCGCGGCCGGGCTCACCGGCGATGCGCGGCACCGGCAGGCCCGCGTACGCGCACTCCTTGCGGACGATCTCGCGGATCTGCGTGATCATCTGCGCCGGCGGGGGCGGGTTGTCCTTCTCGGTGTAGGCGATGCCGAAGCCGCCGCCGAGGTCGACCAGGCTCAGCTGGTCGAGCAGCTCGGGGCCGTGCTCCTTGGCCAGGTCGGCGAGCAGCCCGACGACCCGGCGGGCGGCGACCTCGAAGCCGTCGGCGTCGAAGATCTGCGAGCCGATGTGGCTGTGCAGGCCGACGAGCTTGAGCGAACGCGCGTTGAGCACCCGGCGCACCGCCTCGGCGGCGTCGCCGGAAGCCAGCGAGAACCCGAACTTCTGGTCCTCGTGGGCGGTCGCGATGAACTCGTGGGTGTGCGCCTCGACGCCGACGGTGACCCGGATGAGCACCGCCTGCGCGACGTCGTGGCGGGCGGCGATGTCGGCCAGCCGGGCGATCTCGAAGTAGGAGTCGAGCACGATCGTGCCCACGCCGGCGACGACCGCGGCTTCGAGCTCCGCGGGCGACTTGTTGTTGCCGTGGAAGGTGATCCGCTCGGCCGGGAAGTTCGCGCGCTGCGCCACGGCGAGCTCGCCGCCGCTGCAGACGTCGAGGCTCAGCCCCTGCTCGGCCACCCAGCGGGCGATCTCGATGGACAGGAACGCCTTCGACGCGTAGTGCACGAGCGACGGGTCGTCGAACGCCTCGGCGTAGTCCGCGCAGCGGGACTTGAAGTCGGCCTCGTCGACCACGAACAGGGGCGTGCCGTGCTTCTCGGCGAGCTCGCGGACGTCGACCCCGGCGATCCGCACGATGCCGTCGGCGGCGCGGAAGGTGTTGCGGGGCCACACCTTCGCGGGCAGCTTGTCGAGCTCCTCGGCCCCCGACGGCTGGAGCCCGGAGGTGTCGGCGTGGGGGTAGACGTCGGCGTGCCTGGGGCCCGCGGGGTGCGCCATGGGTTACATCCGTTCCGGAGCAGAAACACCGAGCAGGGCGAGGCCGTTCGCCAGCACCTGGCGGGCCGCCTCGCACAACGCGAGCCGCGCGAAGGTCAGCGGGGTCGCTTCTTCGTCTCCCATCGGGAGGACTCGGCCCACGGTGTAGAACTTGTGGTAGGCGCCCGCGAGTTCTTCGAGGTAGCGCGCGATCCGGTGCGGCTCCCGCATGTCGGCGGCGCGGCGCACGGTTTCCGGGAATTCGCCGATGGTGCGGATCAGGTCGCCCTCGGCGGGCAGCGTGAGCAGTCCGAAATCGACGTCCGATTCGGACCGCTTCGCGAGGCCGAGGTCGGCCGCGTTGCGCTGCAGGGACGCCAGCCGCGCGTGCGCGTACTGGACGTAGTAGACCGGGTTGTCGTTGGAGTGCTTGCGCAGCAGGTCCAGGTCGACGTCCAAAGTGGAGTCCACGGAGTACCGGATCAGCTCGTAGCGCGCCGGGTCGACACCGACGGCCTCGACGAGGTCCTCCATGGTGATCACGGTGCCGGCGCGCTTGGACATCCGCACCGGCTTGCCCTCGCTGACCAGGTTGACCATCTGGCCGATCAGCACCTCGACCGTCGCCGGGTCGTCGCCGAACGCGGCGGCCGCGGCCTTCAGCCGGGCGATGTAGCCGTGGTGGTCCGCGCCGAGCATGTAGATGCACAGGTCGAAGCCGCGGTTGCGCTTGTCCTTGAAGTAGGCCAGGTCGCCGGCGATGTAGGCCGGGTTGCCGTCCTGCTTGATGACGACGCGGTCCTTGTCGTCGCCGTACTCCGAGGACTTCAGCCACCAGGCGCCGTCTTCGAAGTAGAGGTTGCCGGAGTCCTTCAGCTGCTGGACGGCGGCGTCGACAGCGCCGGACTCGTGCAGCGAGTTCTCGTGGAAGTAGACGTCGAAGTCGGTGCCGAACTCGTGCAGGCTCTGCTTGATCTCGGTGAACATCAGCTCGATGCCGATCCGGCGGAACGTCTCGTGGCGCTGCTCCTCCGGCAGCGACAGCGCGCTCGGCTCGGCCTTGATGACCTCGGCGGCGATGTCGTTGATGTAGCCGCCCGCGTAACCGTCTTCCGGCGCGGGCTCGCCCTTCGCGGCGGCGATCAGGGACCGGACGAACCGGTCGATCTGGGCACCGGCGTCGTTGAAGTAGTACTCGCGGGTGACTTCGGCGCCCTGCGCGCCCAGGACCCGGCCCAGCGCGTCGCCGACCGCGGCCCAGCGGGTGCCGCCCAGGTGGATCGGGCCGGTCGGGTTCGCCGAGACGAACTCGAGGTTGATCTTGGTCCCGGCCAGCGCGTCCCCGCGGCCGAACGCGGCACCGGCGTCGAGCACCTGGCGCACGATGTCGCCCTGCGCGGCCGCGGCGAGCCGGAAGTTGAGGAAGCCGGGGCCGGCCACCTCGGCCGAGGCGACGCCGTCGTCCGCCGAGACCGCCGCGGCGAGCGCCTCGGCGAAGTCGCGCGGCTTCAGCCCGGCCTTCTTGGCCACCTGCAGGGCCAGGTTCGTCGCGTAGTCGCCGTGGTCGGGGTTGCGCGGGCGTTCGATGGTCACCTGCTCCGGCAGCACGGCGTCGTCGATGCCGCGTGCGGCGAGCACCTGCACGGCGGAGCTGCGGACCAGGTCGGCGAGAGCGGCGGGAGTCACTCCGCGAATTCTAGGTGTGCCCTGGTGGGGCGCTCGCATCGGTCTCGGCCACGTCACAGCCGGCATCCCCGGCCGGGTTTTTCGGGGGTCCGGGTGGCGGAGCCCCCGGCCCGAGGCGAAGCCTCGGTTGCCATGCTGTGAGGCGTTAACGGTGATCAGACGCACGGTCTCTACACTGGCCCGGGCGGGAATCCGTCCGCAGCCACCAGAGGGAGAACGCGGGAGCCATGGCGAACGGGACAACTCGGAAAAAGGGGTCGGCGGTGAAGGCGGCCCGCGGTTCCGTGGTGAGCAAGAAGGGCACGCCGTGGGGCACGATCATCGCCGTCGTGGCCATCGTCGCCCTGCTCGGCGCCGTGATCACGTACTACATGGTGAAGTCCGCGCCGAAGCGCGAGCAGGCCGACCGCGAGGCCGCCGCCGCCTCGTTCGCGCCGTCCGCGCAGGACCCGGACCCCTCCAAGCGCATCCCGGGCGTGGTGACGGCCACCTACACCGGCAGCGTGCACGTGCTCCCGACCGAGCGCGTCGCCTACGACAAGACCCCGCCGTTCGGCGGCCCGCACGACCAGACCTGGGCCACCTGCACCGGCGTGGTGTACCCGACCGCCGTCCGCACCGAGAACATGGTGCACGCGCTCGAGCACGGCGCCGTCTGGATCGCCTACAACCCGCAGCAGATCTCGGGTGACGCGCTCAACCAGCTGAGCGTGCGCGCCAAGGACAAGCCGTTCACGATGATGTCGCCCTACCCCGGCCTCGACAAGCCGATCTCGCTGCAGTCGTGGGGTCACCAGCTCAAGGTGGACAAGCCCGACGACGCGCGGATCGACGAGTTCATCGCCGCCCTGCGGAGCAACCCGAACGGCGTCTACCCCGAGGTCGGCGCGTCCTGCGACGCGGTTCCCGGCCAGTTCGACCCGGACAACCCGCCGCCGTTCGACGCGTCGAAGCCGGGCCCCGACGCGAAGCCGATGGACTACAAGGGCAGCACCGCCGCGCAGGGCGAGCAGGGCATGCCGTCCGCTCCGGCCTCCTCCGCCCCGGCGTCGTCCCCCGCCTCCTCCACGCCGACCAAATGACCGACGAAGCCGACCTCGGCACCGAAGAGGTCACCGAGCAGCCGACCTGGTCGCGCTGGGTGATCATCGGCGGGACGCTGCTCGCGGTCCTGCTGATCGGCGCGACGGCGGGGATGTTCCTCACCCGCGCCGTCGACGAGCCGTCGGCGGCCACGCCGGCCGCCGGCTCGGTCGAGGTCGGCTTCGCCCAGGACATGTCGACGCACCACCTCCAGGCGGTGACGATGGCGGGCATCGCCCGTGACCGCACCACCGACCCGGAGATCAAGCAGCTTTCGTTCGACATCGAGCGCACGCAGCTCGAGCAGGTCGGCCGCATGAAGGGCTGGCTCATGCTGTGGGACCAGCCCGAGCAGGCGATCGGCGCGCCGATGAAGTGGATGACGGAACCGATGGCGGGCCACGACGGGATGTCGATGGCCCCGTCCTCGGTCAACCCCGCGGGCGGTGCGCTGATGCCGGGCATGGCGACGGACACGGATCTGAAGAAGCTGCGCTCGCTGTCCGGACGCGAGTTCGACGTCTACTTCCTGCAGCTGATGCTCCGCCACCACCAGGGCGGCACGTCGATGGCCCAGTACGCGGCGGCGCATTCGACCCTGCCGGCGTTGAAGGCCCTGGTGAACAGCATCCTGACGTCGCAGGGCGCGGAGATGGACCAGATCAAGCTGATGCTCGCGGGCCGGGGCGCCCAGCCGCTGCCCGCTTGATCACGGCCTCACCGCACCACATCGTCGTCGCTTGAGCGAGTCAGGGCTTTCTTCTCCGGCCCGTGGCGCATGGGCGCCCTGTGGGGCGGCCCGGCCAACGTCCGGATCCACTGCGCTGCTGATCGCGACGGCCTGTCGCTACCAGGACAGCTCCTGGCAGCGGCGGGCGCACTGCGGCGCCTCCACCTGCAGCGTCGCGTGCTCGATCGCGTACCGCGAAGCCAGCAGGTCCTGCGCCTCGGTCAACACGTCCGACTGCTGCGCGGGCGGCGCCAGCGTCAGGTGCGCCGAAGCCACCTCCATGCCCGACGTCAGCGTCCACACGTGCAGGTCGTGCACGTCCGCCACGCCGGGCAGCGCGGACAGCTCCGCGTTGATCGCGCCGACGTCGACGCCCCGCGGCGCGTGCTGGAAGAGGATCCGCAGCGCGCGCCGGGCCAGCGTCCACGTGCGGGGCAGCACGAACAGGCCGATCGCGACACCGATGATCGGGTCGGCGTAGCGCCACCCCGTCAGCAGCGTCAGCGCGCCGCTGACCAGCACGCCGACCGAGCCGATCAGGTCGGCCAGCACCTCGAGGTAGGCGCCGCGGACGTTGAGGCTCTCCTTCGACCCCGACCGCAGCACGGCGAACGACACGACGTTGGCCAGCAGGCCCGCGGAAGCGGCCAGCAGCACCGGCAGGCCGGGCACCGCGGGCGGGTCGCTGATCCGGCCGACCGCCTCGACGAGGACGTACCCGGCGACGCCGAACAGCAGCACCGCGTTGGCCAGCGCGGCCAGCACTTCCGCGCGGTAGAGCCCGAAGGTGCGGCTGACCGTGGGGCCCGTGCGCCGCGCCAGGACGATCGCGGTCAGCGCCATGCCGACCCCGAGGACGTCGGTGAACATGTGCGCCGCGTCGGAGATCAGGGCCAGCGAGCCGGTCGTGAAGCCGACGATGAACTCGAGCACCATGAAGCCGGCGCCGATACCCAGGGCAATGGTCAGGCTCCGCACGTGCCGTCCGGACGCGCTCGCCGGCGCGATCGACTGCCCGTGCCCGTGGCCGTGTCCCATTCCGCCTCCGTTCCCGGTTCACTTCGGGCCAAACATATAGTCGGATGCGCATATATGCAACAGAGGTTAGGCTAAGTCAACCCCCGCAAGCTACTCCGCGGGCTCGCGGCGACCAATCCTCCAGGCGGGGCTTCCCAGCGGGCGGACCCGTCACGCTTCGGCGTCGACCATCCGCTGCAGCAGGTCACGCAGCTTGACGCGGTCGTCCGGATCGAGCGCCGCGAGCGGTTCGGCCGCGAAGCCCAGCGACCGCCGGAAGTTCCGCGCCAGCACGGCACCCGCCGGCGTGGCCACGATGTTCTTGATCCGCCGGTCGCGCTCGTCGGGCCGGCGCTCGACCAGGCCGCGCGCCTCGAGCCGGTCGATGATCCCCGTCACGTTCGAGCGCTCCGAGTTCAGCTTCTCGGCGATGCGGTGCATCGGCAGCGGCTCCCCGAGCGCGCCGAGCACCTTGGCCTGCACCGTCGTCAGCCCCTGCGCCGCCGCCGCGGACTCGTAGGAGCCGACGAACCGGTCGACGATCCGCGCGAGCAGGGCCACGACGTCGTCGGTGATCGGGTCAGCGCTCATCCCGCGAGTGTAGGCCGATAGTTGACTGCATGAACCATCCATGCCTATAGTCATTTTAGTTCACTGCATTAATCATCATTCCCCTGAATCACATCGAGGTTCGAGATGAGCAACGACCGCGTCGCCCTGATCACCGGCACGTCCACCGGGATCGGCCTCGCCACGGCGGTCCGGGCGGCCCGCGCGGGCTTCCGGACGGTCGCCACGCTGCGCGATCCCACCCGCGCCGACCGGCTGCGCGAAGCCGGCGTCGAGTTGGACATCCGCCCGCTGGACGTCACCGACGCCGCGTCCGTGCGCACGGCGCTCGAGGGCGTCCTCGCCGACTACGGCCGGCTCGACGTGCTGGTCAACAATGCCGGCGCGGGCCACGTCGGCACGCTCGAACAGGAGCCGGTCTCCGCGGTGCGCGCGACCATGGAGGTCAACTTCTTCGGCGTCGTCGAGACGACGAAGGCCGCGATGCCGGCGTTGCGCGCGAGCGGCGGCCGCGTGATCACGGTGACCAGCATCGGCGGCGCGGTCGGCCAGCCGTTCAACGAGGCCTACTGCGCGGCGAAGTTCGCCGTCGAAGGCATGATGGAGTCCCTCGCGCCGGTCGCCGCGGCCCAGGGCGTCACGGTGTGCGTCGTCGAGCCGGGCGCGGTCGCGACGGAGTTCGTGAACAACATCGGCGTCGACGAGCGGCTCTTCACCGAAGCCGGGCCGTACGCGGAGTCGCTGCAGAAGTACATCGCGAACGTGACGAAGTCGTTCGAGGGCGCCCAGACGGCCGACGAGGTCGCCGAGGTGATCGTGGGCGCGATGACGGCGGACGCGCCGGCGTTCCGCATCCAGACGTCGAAGCAGGCCGAGGAGTTCGTCGGGCTCAAGTTCGCCGACCGCGACGGCTCGGCCGTCCAGCGCCTGACGACCGGCTGGCTCGCCTAACGCACCAGCCGGAAGAAGCCGCGGACCTGCTCCACGAACAGCTCGGGCTGCTCCAGCGCGGCGAAGTGCCCGCCGACGGGCAGCTCCTCGAACCACCGCAGGTCGGTGTAGCGCTGCTCGGCCTGCCGCCGCGACGGCCGCACGATCTCCTTGGGGAACACCGAAACCCCGGCCGGCACGTCCACTGTGGACAGGTCACGGTCGTTGTTCTCCCAGTACATCCGCGCCGACGACGCCGCCGTCGCGGTGAACCAGTAGGCGGAGATGTCGTCGAGGATCTTCTGCCGGTCGACGGCGTCCTCCGGGTGGCCCTTGTTGTCGGTCCAGGCCCAGAACTTCTCGACGATCCAGGCGGCCTGCCCGGCGGGCGAGTCGGTGAGGCCGTAGCCGAGCGTCTGCGGGCGGGTGCTCTGCTGCGCGGAGTAGCCGGCCCCGGTCCGCCGGAACTCTTCGAGGTCGGCGAGGGCCCGCCGTTCCGCGGGCGTCGGATCGTCCTGGTCCATCCGCACGGGCGCGAAGTTGACGTGCACTCCGGCGACCCGCCCGGACCGCACGAGCGCGTTGGAGATGGCCGCACCCCAGTCGCCGCCCTGGGCGCCGTAACGGTCGTAGCCGAGCTCTTGCATGAGCAGGTCGAACAGCTCCGCGACCCGCGAAATCTTCAGCGCGGGCTTGTCGCTCCACCCGAACCCGGGCAGCGACGGAGCGACGACGTGGAAGGCATCGGCGGGATCGCCACCGTACTTCGCGGGATCCGTGAGCGGCCCAAGCACATCCAGGAACTCGAGAACGGACCCGGGCCACCCATGGGTCAGCACGAGCGGCAACGCACCGGCCTCCGGCGACCGCAGGTGCACGAAGTGCAACCCGACACCATCGACCTCGGCCCGGAACTGCGGGAAGGCGTTGAGCCGGGCGGCGAACCCGAAGTCGTACTCCTCACCCCAGTCCCGGCAGAGTTCACGCACGTAGGAGAGCGGCACGCCCTGCGACCAGTCCCCGACCGTCTCGGCCTCCGGCCACCGAGTCCGCCGAAGCCGCTCCCGTAGATCGGCGACATCGGCCTCATCGAGAGACACCTGGAACGGCTTGACCATCTCGGCTCCTTCAGGTGGGCTTCCCACGCTAGCGACGTCCCGGCGAGTGGATCAACTTTCATTCCGCTGACCAGCGGATCCTCTACAGGGGCCACCTGCCCGCAGGGGGTCCGGATGATGCGCTAAGCTTCTGGAGTCGCCCAGCGATGGGCCCTCGTAGCTCAGGGGATAGAGCACTGCCCTCCGGAGGCAGGTGTCGCAGGTTCGAATCCTGCCGAGGGCACCCGAGATGCCCGAGGTGTGTCCGCGGAAAGCGCGGACCTTGCCTCGGGTTCTGTGTTTTCTGGGGCCGGGCCCCCAGGCCTCCGCCGGGGGCGCGCCCCCGGACCCCCTGTCTGGTTGGGTCGGGCTGTTAATCACGGTTTCGGTGGGGCGCCGTGCCAGCGCCAACCTGTCTGCTTCGGCCTGCCTGGGACCTCCGCGCGGTCCATTGCCCACAGCAACGCCGTCCACGGGTCCAGGTCCGAGACGTCGCCTACGTGGGGGAACAGCCTTGACACCGTTCGGGCGCAAACCTCTCGGGGCGGGTCCAGTGCCAGGCCCAGGCCGCGGGCCACGTCCTCGCCGTGTACCAACACCTCTGCGCAGCCCATTGCCGCGAAACCGGCCGGGTCCGCGGTGCCCGTCGGGTGGAATGCTCGCGACTCCGGTGGCGCCGCACGGACCACCGCCGCGAGGATTGCGCCGCCCGCCAACGCGAACTCCAGCGCGTCGGCCGACGATGCGTCCTTCTCCAGGGCCGCCAGGAAAGGCACGAACCCGCTCGGACGGCGTGAGACGAGCTGCGCCGCGTACGACAGCAAGCAGTCGCCGATGTGCTCCGCCGTGTGCCACGCGTCCAGCTCGCCCGTGCCCGCCACCGTCGTCCAGTCGTTCGCAGCGGCCGGGCGCAGGCCTTCGGCGAGGCAGGTGACGGCCGCGTCGAGGTCGTCGGCGGAAATCGCGGTCATGAGCGCGACCCTAGCCCCTGCTCCGGTAACTGCCCGGCGCGACACCGAACTGGCGCTTGAACGCGTGCGAGAACGCGAAAGGCGAGCCATAACCCACCTTCGACGCGATCGACGGCAGCGGCAGATCCGTGTCCTGCAACAGTCGCGCGGCCGTGGCCAGGCGCCACCACGTCAAGTACGCCATCGGCGGGTGGCCGGTCAACGCGGCGAACCGGCGGGCGAGCGTCGCGCGGGACAGGCCCACCCGGGACGCCAGATCCTCGATCCGCCACGGTGCCCCGGGATTCGCGTGCAGGGCCTCCAGCGCCGCCGCGATCGAAGGGTCGCGCAGGGCCTGGGGCCAGCCCGCGCCCGGGTTTCCCGCCAGCCACGCGCGGATCAGGTAGACCAGCAACAGATCCAGCAGGCCCGCGACGACCGTGGCCGAGCCCGGCCGAGGGGCACTCACCTCCGCGCCGAGCAGGTCGATCGCCGCGCGGAGCTCGGGCTCGCCGCCGATCCGGGCGGGAATGTGCACCACCTCCGGCAGGCTCGCCAGCACCGGGTGGCGGCGCGCGTGGGACAGGCGGTACTTGCCGCACAGGAACTCCGTGCGGCCGTCCGGCTCCGCCACCGCCGACTCGAACGGCACCGCCCCGGACGCGTCCGGGCGCGACGACAACGTGTGCTCGCTGCCGTGCGGGACCAGGACCACGTCGCCCGCCCCCAGCGGGACCGGCTCGCCCGCGGAAGGGACCAGCCAGCCACTGCCGCGCAGCAGCACGTGGAAGCCCGCGCCCTCGTACGACGCGAAGCGGTAGCACCACTCGTCGCCGGCGCGCAGCCGGTTCGACGTCGGCTGCCCGATCCGCACGGCGGTGATCGCGTCACTCAGCAGGTCCACACCTCGACTATAAGACGTTCGCGCATCAGAATGAGCGATTCAGGCATTGGAAAGCTCAAGAAAGAGCCGCAGAGTGGAGGCATGCACATCGGTGACGTCGAAGTCGTGAAGGTCCTCGAGTGGCAGGGCGAGATCGCCCCCGCGCGGACCATCGTCCCCAGCCCGCCCGAACTCTGGCAGGACAACGCCCACTGGCTCGCGCCCGACCACTGGAACCCCGAAACCGGTGGCTACCGCGGCACGGTCCAGACCTGGGTGCTGCGCAGCGAAGGCCGGGTCGTCCTCGTCGACACCGGCGTCGGCAACGACCGGCACCGCCCGCAGATCCCGCTGTTCGACCACCTGGCGACGAACTTCCTCGACCGGCTCGCCGCCGCCGGTGTCCGGCCCGAAGACGTCGACGTCGTCGTCAACACCCACATCCACTACGACCATGTCGGCTGGAACACCTTGCGGCGCAACGGCGAATGGGTTCCGGCCTTCCCCAACGCCACCTACCTCATCCCCCGCGCCGACCAGGTGTACTTCGACCCGCGCAACGCCCACCGCCGCCCCTCCCCGCGCACCGAGCACGAACGACTGCGCCGCGAAGGCAGCCTGCTCGTCTACGCCGACAGCATCGCCCCCGTGCTCGGCAAGGCCGTGCTGTGGGAGGGAAACCACCGGATCGACCGCAACCTGACCCTCGAGCCCGCGCCCGGCCACACCCCCGGCTCGTCCGTCGTCCGATTGGCCTCCGGCGGAGACCGCGCCGTGTTCGTCGGCGACCTGCTGCACAGCCCGGTCCAGGTCCTCGAACCCCGGCACAGCAGCTGTTTCTGCGAAGACGAACGGCAAGCCGCCGTCACCCGGCGCCGCGTCCTCGAACGCGCCGCGGACCGGCACGAGCTCGTCGTCCCCGCGCACTTCGGCGGTCCGGGCGCCGTCGAAGTGCGCCGCGACGGCAGCCGGTTCGCCATCCACCGCTGGGCGGGCGACGCTCAGAAGTCCCGCAGCAGCGCCTCGAAAGCGCCGTCCACAGCGGATCCCAGCGCCTGAGGATCGTCGCCCGCCGTCGCGCGGCCCGCGCGGAAGCACGCCAGGGCCACGTGCGCCGCGAGCGCCGCTTCCGGCGCAGCCATCCCCCGCTGGGCCAGGCGGCCGGTCATCGCCTCCGTCAGGTTCAGCAGCTTCCGCTCGCTCCGGTCGTGCAGCTCTTCGTTGTCCGCCACCAGTTTTTCGTGCAGCCGGTACCGGTGCCCGTCCGCCGTCACCGTCGCGCACATCATCGCGACCAGCTCCCTGGCCTCTTCCAGCGCCTCGCGGACCGTCGGGGGCCGCGCCGACGACGCCGGCGCGGCGAGCAGGGCGGCCAGCAGGTTCCGCTCGTCGACGAACAGCACTTCTTGCTTGTCGCCGAAGTAGCGGAAGAACGTCGTGCGGCCCACTTCCGCGCGCTCGGCGATCTCCGTCACCGTCACGTCCGCGAAGCCACGCTCGGCGAACAGCGCGTACGCCGCGTCGACGATCGCTTCCTGGGCGCGGCGCTTCTTGCGCTCGCGCAGCGGCACCTGCTCGGTCATGGCCGCATCCTAGCGGCGTCGAACCAGATCCCGTATGGTACCGAGTACCACTTGGGATCGAGTTCAAGGAGGAGCTGTGAAGACCCTGCTGATGACCGGGGCGAGCCGGGGGCTGGGACGCGCTGCCGCCGAGAAGATCCTCCGGGAGCGACCCGGCGTCCACCTCGTGGTCACCGCGCGCGGTGGCGCGCTCGCCGGCGAACTGGCCCGCAGCACGGGGAATCCGAACGTGACGGCGCTGGCGTGCGACCTCGCGTCGATGACGTCCATCCGGGCCGCCGCCGCGGAGCTGGCCGGACTGCCGCCGTTGGACGGCTTCGTCGGCAACGCCGGCCTGCAGATGACCAGCCGCGCCCACGCCACCGAAGACGGCTTCGAGCCGACCTTCGCGGTGAACGTCCTCGCCAACTACCTCCTCCTGCGCCTGCTGTGGGCCCGGTTCGCCGCACCGGCCCGGATCGTGCTCGTCGGCAGCGACACCCACTTCGGCGACTTCAGGCACACCCTGGGCATGGTGCCCGCGCCGCGCTGGGAGCCCACCGCCGAGCTCGCCCGCCCCCGCCCGGACGCCCGCACCGCCACCGACGGCCGCCGGGCCTACTCGACGAGCAAGCTCGCCCTGATCCACCTCGTGCACGCGCTGGCCAGGCGGCTCCCGGACGGCGTCGACGTCTACACGTTCAACCCCGGCTACGTGCCCGGGACCGGGCTCGTCCGCGACGCGGGCCCGGTCGTCCGGTTCGCGTCCCGCACGCTGATGCCCGCCCTCACGGCGACGCCGCTCGCCATGTCCGCCACCGCGGCGGGCGGGCTGCTCGCCGACGCCGTCCTCGGCCCGCGGCCCGCCGGGAGCGGGGCGTACATCGACCGGCGGAAGGTGACGCCGTCGTCGCCGGCGTCCTACGACCACGACCGCGAAGAAGATCTCTGGCGCGACTTGGCCGGGCTCTGCGCCCTGGATCCTGTCGAAAGGCTGTGAACCGGACGGATCCGGCACTGCCGGGCTCCTCCGCGCGTTGTCGAAGTGACAGGGACGGAGGAACCCATGGGTGTACTAGGGACACTGCTCGGCTTCGCACTGAGCCTGTACCTGCTCGTGCTGATCGCGCGGATGGTGCTGGACTGGGTCGGGATGCTGGCGGACAGCCCGCCGTGGGCGCGGCGGGCCCGGAGCCTGGCCTACTCGGCCACCGAGCCGGTCATCGGGCCGGTGCGGCGGGTCGTGCGGCCGGTGCGGATCGGCGGGATCTCGCTCGACCTCGCCTTCACGCTGGTCTTCATCGGCGTGATCGTGCTGCGGGGGATCGTCTTCGCGCTCTAGGCACTGCCGCGGAAGCTCGCGGAGAGGCGGTCGATGCCGCGCTCCAGCTCGGTGCGGACCCCGCGCAGGTCGACGCCGTCGGGGTCGATCAGCGCCTGCATCGAGATCCCGCGCAGCTGCGCCAGCAGCGCCGACGCGTACGCATCCGCGTCGCGGACGCCGGTGATGGACCCGTCCGCGACGCCGCTGGCCAGGGTCTGGGCGATGGCGAACCGGAACCGGCGGTCGGCCTCGGTCAGCGCGCCGCGCAGGGCCGAGTACTCGGCCGCCGCGTCGCCCCAGCACGCCAGGAAGGCCTGGTTGAGTGTCGGCATCGTGCGGATCAGCTCGAAGATGATGTCGAGCAGCGCGCGCAGCATGTCCATCGGCGTCGCGGTGGCGGCGCCGGTCCGGGCCGCGACGGCCTCGCTGTAGGCGTTGGTGAACTCCTCGACGGCGTACTCGACCAGCCGCTGCCCGAGCCCGTCCTTGTCGCCGAAGTGCTGGAAGACGACGGACCGCGCGTAGCCGGACCGGGCGCAGACGGCCCCGATCTTCAGCCGCCCGAACCCCTCCTCGGCGACGAGGTGCGCGGCGGCGTTCAGGATGCGCGCCTCGACGGCGGCGTCCTCGCCGTCCTGCGGGATCCGGCCTGCGGCGGAGCGGTCCACGGGCGTCATGCTAGCCACTCGAACCGGACACCACCGGCCGAACGGTCAGCGGATCGTGCGAGAACCGTCAGCGCGGCGGAGCAGCTTGGGGGCATCAGCACCGACCCGAGAGGAACCTCCCATGACCGCCAAGACCGTGCTCGTGTCCGGGGCCAGCATCGCCGGCCCGTCCGCGGCCTACTGGCTGCGCCGCCACGGCTACCGCGTGACCGTCGTCGAGACCGCGCCCGCCCTGCGGCCCGGTGGGCAGGCCGTCGACTTCCGGGGTGAGCAGGTGAAGCTCCTGCGGGCCATGGGCATCCTCGACGACGTCAGGCGGTGCGAGACCGCGATGGGCGACCAGACCGTGCTCGGCCTCGACGCGCGGCCCCAGCTGACCGTGCCCGGCGCCGCCTGGAGCGGGGAGGTCGAGATCCTGCGGGGCGACCTCGCGCGGATCCTGTACGAGCACACCAAGGACCACACCGAGTACGTCTTCGGCGACCGCGTCACGAGCCTGACCGAGACCGCCGACGGCGTCGACGTGACCTTCCGCCACGGTGCGCCGCGCCGGTTCGACCTCGTCGTCGGGGCCGACGGCGTGCACTCCGGGGTGCGGGCCGCCGCCTTCGGTCCCGAGGCGGACTTCCGGCGCGACCTCGGGTTCGGGATCGCCGGGTTCACCGCGCCCAACCACCTCGGCCTCGACCACACCAGCGTGATGTACAACGAGCCCGGCCGCGGCCTGACCGTGGGCAGTCACCGGCTGCCGGACCGGCTGCACGTCGGGCTGGTCTTCGCCGCCGACGGCGTCGAGTTCCGCCGCCGCACCCCGGACGAGCAGCGCGCCCTGGTCGCCCGGCTCTTCGCGGACACCGGCTGGGAAACGCCGAAACTCCTCGAAGCGCTGCCGGCGGCGGACGACCTGTACGTCGACTCGATCAGCCAGATCCACCTCGACCGCTGGTCGAAGGGCCGGGTCGTGCTGCTCGGTGACGCCGCCTGGTGCGCCGGGCCGGGCGGGTCCGGCACCGGCCTCGCCATGATGGGCGCCCAGGTGCTGGCCGGCGAGCTCGCGGCGGCCGGCGGCGACCACGTGACGGCGTTCGCGAAGTACGAGGAGCGCCTCCGCAAGCCGGCCACGGTCGGGCAGAAGAACGGCAAGGGTTCCGGCAACTTCCTCGCCCCGCGCACCGCCGCGAAGATCCGCAGCCGCAACCGCGCCTACCGGATGCTGAGCACGCGGCTGTTCGGCAAGGTGTTCACCTGGATGACCGATCGCGCGGCCAACGCGCTGGAATACCGTGAGTACCCTGAGCTCACCTCCGCGTGAATCGACGATCTTCGTCTCTTCGGGGGACTCGGCTGGCGACCCGGCGTGGCGTACGTCACTCTTGACGCCATGTCAATACGCCGGGCCGCCGATGCCCCGGTCAGGACGGCGCTCGTCGGCCTGACCGTGCTGGCCCTGGGCGTGCTCACGGCGCTCAACGCGCGCTCCCTGCCCGTGATCGGCGACGGCACGACCTACTCCGCGGAGTTCAGCGAAGCGGCCGGCCTGTTCGAAGGCAACGACGTTCGCATCGCCGGCGTCGAGGTCGGCCGCGTCTCGGACGTCGAGCTGCGCGGCGACCGCGTGCGGGTTTCCTTCCGGGTCAAGGGCGCGTGGCTGGGTGACGCGACCGGCGCGGCGATCCGGCTGAAGACCGTGCTCGGCCAGAAGTACCTCGCGCTCGACCCGCGGGGCGACGGGACGCTCGATCCCGGGCAGCCGATCCCGCGCTCGCGCACCAGCGTTCCCTACGACATCCTCGCGGCGTTCGGGGAGCTGTCGTCCACTGTGGACAGGATCGACACCACGCAGCTGGCGAAGAGCTTCGACACGCTGTCGGCGACGCTGGCGAACACGCCGCAGAGCGTCCGCGCCGCGCTCACCGGGTTGTCGCGGCTGTCGGACACGCTCGCCACGCGGGACCACCAGCTCGGCACCCTGCTGGGCAACACGCGCGTCGTTTCGCAGACGCTCGTCGACCGCGACACCGCCGTGCAGCGGCTCCTGGCCGACGGGAACCAGCTGCTCGCCGAAGTGAGCAACCGCGAACAGGCGATCGGCTCCCTGCTCGACGGCTCGCGGCAGCTCGCCACCGAGCTGTCCGGGCTGATCAGCGACAACGACACCCAGGTCGGCCCGCTGCTCACCCAGCTCGACCAGCTGACGTCGATGCTGCAGCGCAACCAGGACGCGCTCGCCGCCGGCATCCGGGGGTTCGCGCCGCTGGTCCGGCTCGGCACCGACCTCTCCGGGAACGGCCGGTGGATCGACGGCTACCTGTGCGGGCTCATCCTGCCGTCGTTCGGCCCGCTGAACGAAGAGGGCTGCCACGGCTGAGCCCGCGTGGCATGCTGGCGCCGTGCGATACCTGCTCCTGCTGTGCGGTGACGAAAGCGCCGCGGAGGCGTCCGGCCCGGAGATGGCTCGGCGCTGCCACGAATGGGCCGCCGAGGCCGAACGGCGCGGCGTCCGGCAGGGCGGCACGGGCCTGCACCCGCCGGCCGAGGCGAAGACGATCCGGGTGCGCGACGGCGAAGTCCTGCTGACCGACGGCCCCTTCGCCGAGACCAAGGAGCAGATCGGCGGCTACAACGTCCTGGAGTGCCCGGACCGCGAGACGGCGGTCGAGGTCGCTTCGCGGCACCCGTGGGCCGAGGTCGGCACGCTGGAACTGCGCGAAATCCTCGACGGACCGCCTACGGCTTCGTGATCTTCACCGTCACCTGGTTGTCGTTGTAGGTGTAGGCGACGTAGTCGAACTCGACGCCGGTGCGCTCGACGTACTCCGTCCAGGCGCGGTACTCGTGCCGCTTCCAGCCGGGGAAGTTGAAGAACTCGTCGAAGTGCACGATGCTGCCCGCGCGCAGCCGCGGCCCGCACTGGTCGAGCACGGTCTTGGCCGAGCTGTAGAGGTCGCCGTCGACGTGCAGGAAGTCGACGTGCCCGGGGTGCTGCTCCAGGAACCCGGGGAGGCTGTCGGCGAACAGGCCGACGACCAGCTCGGCGCCGGGGACGTCCGGCAGGTCGTCGCGGGCGAAGGCGCCGGCGGGCATGCCGTTGAGCCACGCTTCGGGCAGCCCGTCGAAGGAGTCGAAGCCGTAGACCTCCCGGCCGCCCCGGGCGCCGGCGATCGCTCGCAGCGTGTTGCCGGACGCGACACCGAACTCCAGCGCCATCCCTCCTTGCGGTGCCAGCGAAAGCGCGTACTCGAGCGTCTCCTTCGGCGTGCCGAAGTGCCGGGCGCCGACCAGATTCTCGCGAGCGAAGACGTTGCTCTCCAGCGCGGCGTCCTGGTCGCCGGCGTAGACGATGTCGCGTCGGCTGCGGATCTCGAACTCCACCACCCGATCGAGGACCCGGTCACCCTGGCTGACGATCTCCGCGCGGAGCTCGTCAGCCATCCGGTTCAGCTGATCGGTGTACGGGTCGTGCACTTTCGAGGCCAGCCGGAACAGGACCCTACCCAGCGTCCGCCTCAGGGTTTTCGTTACGGGTGAACGGTTTTCCGTACGGTTCATCCCGGGACGGTACCTGACGGGGCCGGACGACCCGCGCACTCCCCTGCGCGGCGGCACAGAGCGTGGTCTCGCCGTCACCATCCACTGTGTACACCTCGCACCGGCAGGTGGCGCGCAACCGGCTCGCCTGCACCACGACGGCGCGGGCCCGGAGCGTGACGCCGGTGGCCGGGCGGAGGTAGTCGATCGTGAAGCCGGCGGTGAGCAGCGCGGCTCCGAGCACGGTGCCGGCGGCGAAGGTGAGCGCGTTGTCGGCGGCGTAGGCCAGTACGCCGCCGTGGACGAACCCGTTCTGCTGCTGGAGTTCGTCGCGGATGTCCAGCTCCAGGGTGGCCGCGCCGGCACCGAACTCGGTCAGCCGGGCGCCCAGCAGACGGCTGAACGGCTGGCTCGCCAGGCCCGCGCGGGCGGCTTCGAAGTCCGGCATGCATCCTCACTTCACTAGTGAAGTGAGGATGGCGCCACTCGGCCCGAGCTGTCAAGATCGGGGGCGTGCCCGAACCCGACCAGCGCCTGTTCTTCCTGCTCCAGCAGGCCGCCCACCGGCTGCGCGTGGCGGCCGACCGCCGCTGCCTGGCCGCGGCCGGCATCACGACGGCCCAGCTCGGGGCGCTCTTCGCCGTCCGCGAAGGCGGCTTGACCCAGCGCGAGCTCGCGGCCCGGCTCGGCCAGCGCGAATCCGCGGTGACGGCGATGGTGACGCGGCTGGCCGACGCGGGCCTGGTCGGCAGGAGCGCCCATCCGCACGAGCACCGCGCGGTGGTCCTGGAGCTGACCGCGGCAGGCGAAGAGGCGCTGGACCGGGTGGCCCCGGAGATCGAAGAGTTCAACGCCCAGCTGCACGCCGTCCTGGGCGAGGAGGGGTTCCGTCAGGCCGCCGAGGCCGTCGGGAAGCTCGCGGCCTGGCCCGGGCCGTGAGGGAAACCGTGGTCCGGCCCCGTTTCCCGCTCACGCCACGATGAGCCGGAAGCCCGCGTCCCACTCCGGCAGGTCCAGCAGCTCCGCGTGCTCCTCGTGCCAGCGGCCCGACTCCAGGTCGGCCCGCAGCCGGGCCATCCCCCGCTCGACCGCGGCGGGCGACGTCTGCGCGAGCGCCGAGCACGACCGCCGCACCGCCGGGTCGAGATAGGCCTCCGGCCGGCGCCAGTGAGCCGGGAACACGCCGTCCGTGAAGTCCCACGGCACCGGCAGCTCGACCACCGAAGACGCGCCCAGGAAAGCCGCGATCTCCGGTGCCGAAGGACGCGACCGCTCAAGTGACGCCACCTCCGGCACGTACTCCCGCACGAGCCAGAAGTCGTTGTGCAGCGCGGTGTCGTAGGCCAGGACCACCTGGCGGCGCGCGACCCGGCGCAGCTCGGCGAGACCCCGTCGCCAGTCCCGCCAGTGGTGCACGGTCAACACCGCCGACGCGGCGTCGAACGTGCCCCCGGCGAACGGCAGCGCCTCGGCGACCGCGCGCACCACCGGGGCGGCGTCGGGACGCCGTTGCCGGATCATCTCCGCCGACGGCTCCACCGCGACGACGCGCCGGGACGGCGGCTCGTACGACCCCGTCCCGGAGCCGACGTCGAGCACGGAAGCAGCCGGGCCCAGCGCGTCGAGCACCGGCGCGAGCCACCGCGGGTCGGTCCGCCTCCCCAGCGCGTAACCGACGCCGATCTCGTCGTAGTGAGTCACTGCCGGGTCCTCAGCGCTCCGGGGCGTCGCCGCCGTTCTGCTCGGCCAGGAACCGCTCGAACTGGGACCCGAGCTCCTCCGCGGTCGGCATGTGCTCGACCGATTCCGCGAGGAGCGAACCCCGCTCCGAAGCCTCGATGAACGTGTCGTACTGCCGCTCCAGCGCGCGGACGACCTCGGCGACCTCGTCGGACTCCGCGACCTGGCGGTTGATCTCGGCGTCGGCCAGGTCCGCCGCGGCCCGCAGCTCGCCCTCGGCCAGGTTCAGGCCGGTCGAGCGGCTCAGCGCTTCGAGCACGATCAGCGACGAGGCCGGGTACGTCGACTGCGCCAGGTAGTGCGGCACGTGCGCGGCGAACCCGACGGCGTCGTGGCCCCACTCGCCGAGCCGGTACTCCAGCAGCGCGGCGAGGCTGCCCGGCACCTGCAGCCGGTTCGGCAGCGGCTGGTGCTCGCCGACCAGGTCCTTGCGGGTCGCGTGCACGGTGACGCCGAGCGGGCGGGTGTGCGGCGCGCCCATCGGGATGCCGTGGAACCCGGCGGTGAGCCGGACGCCCCAGCGTTCGACCAGGTTGCGCACCGCGCGGCAGAACCGCTCCCAGTCGTGGTCGGGCTCCGGGCCGGACAGCAGCAGGAACGGCGTCCCGTCGTCGTCGTGCAGCAGGTGGACGACCAGCTCCGGCGCGTCGTAGTCGTCCCAGTGGTCCACGGCGTAGGTCATCGTCGGCCGGCGCGAGCGGTAGTCGATGAGCCGGTCGACGTCGAAGCGCGCGACCACCCGGTGCTCACGGCCGAGCAGGTGCTCGGCCAGCAGACGGCCCGCCGAGCCCGCGTCCATGAACCCTTCGAAGTGGTGCATCAGCACCGCCCCGGTCAGGTCGGGGACGTCCGAGTCCACCTCGTACAGGTCGTCGGGATCGAGTCCCACCGGATCCTCCTGCTTGCCTACATGTATGTGAATCCCTCAAGCACAACACACCCCGGCGGCGGATCCATTCCTCCGACGGTGTTGCCGATCGTAACGGCACGCGATCGAAGGCGGACCGGATCGGCATCGTGACACATGTCGTGGGCACGCAAGGCGCCGATCGGGCACGCTTGACCTGTGAGCGAACACAGCACGAACACAGCGGCGCTGCGGTTGCGGCCGCCCGCGCACCGCGTCAGCCGCCGGGCCATCGGCTACTGGACGGCGACCGCCGCGATCCTGTGGATCGTCCTCATCGGGGTGCAGGCGGTCATCGTGCTGACCAGCGACGACCCGCCGTCGTTCCTCGACGTCACGCTGATCGTTTCGTGCGTGCTCGCCCCGCTGCACCTGATCGTGATGCCGCAGTGGCGCTACCGCGTGCACCGCTGGGAGGTCACCGACGAGGCCGTCTACACGCAGGCGGGCTGGCTGAAGCAGGAGTGGCGGATCGCGCCGGTTTCGCGGATCCAGACCGTCGACATCGAACGCGACCCCTTCGAGCAGCTGTTCGGGCTGGCGAAGATCACCGTGACGACGGCGTCCGCGGCGGGCCCGCTGCGCATCGCGGGCCTGCGGCACGACCGCGCGCTGGAGCTGGCCGACGAGCTCACGAAGACGACGCAGGCCGTCCGGGGCGACGCGACATGAGCCCCGCCGACGCACTCTCCCCCGTGGAAGCGGCCGAGAGCACCGAAGCCCTCGTGCCCCCGCCCGCCGAGGGCACGCAGGACGCGCCGTGGCACCGCCTCGACCGGCGCATGCTGCTCATCCGGCCGGTGCTGGACCTGGTGCGGTCGCTGCCGGTGCTGCTGGGCGCGCTGCTGTTCGGCCACGGCGAGCCGTGGCAGTGGATCGGCCTCGCCTTCACCGCGATCGCCGTGGCGACCGGCATCTCGCACGTGCTGACCTCGCGCTACCGGATCACCGAGACGCAGGTCGAGTGGCACACCGGGCTGCTGCTGCGCAAGCAGCGGGCCATCCCGCGCGACCGGATCCGCACGGTCGACGTCACCTCCGAACCGAAGCACCGGCTGTTCTCGCTGGCCGCGGCGCGGATCGGTACCGGACGGCACTCGCACGGCAAGGGACCGGGCAAGGACGAGCTCGTCCTCGACGCCGTCACGATCGCGGAAGCGCAGCGGCTGCGGACGCTCCTGCTGCACCGCAAGGCCGTCGAGACGGCCGAGGAGGCCGCCCCGCCGCCGGAGCAGGTCGTCGCCGTGGTCGACAAGAAGTGGCTGCGGTACGCGCCGTTCACGCTCTCGGGCCTCGCGGTGGTCGGCGCCGCCGTCGGCACCGTGTACCACTTCGCGCACGAGCTGCACTTCGACCCGGTCCAGTTCTCGCTGGTCCAGACGGTCGTCGGGCACTTCGCCGACACCCCGACGTGGGTGAGCCTGGTGCTGGCCGCCGTCAGCCTCCTGGTGCTCGTCTCGCTGCTGTCGGTCGGCGGGTACGTGCTGTCGTTCTGGAACTTCCGGCTCACCCGCGAGCCCGCCGGCACGCTGCACATCCGGCGCGGGCTGATCACGACGCGCTCGGTGTCGATCGAGGAGGACCGCCTGCGGGGCGTGGAAATCCGCGAACCGCTGCCGCTGCGGCTGGCCGGCGGCGCGCGCTGCGTCGCCATCGCCGGCGGCCTGCGCGAGGGCAAGGGTGCGGACAAGAGCGGCGGGCTGCTGCTCCCGCCCGCGCCGCTCGCGAAGGCGCACGAGGTCGTCGCGGAGGTGCTCGGGGAGGACCCGGCCGCGACGCCGCTGGTGCGCCACCCGCGCCGGGCGCTGTACCGGCGGCTCTCGCGGGCCGTCGTCGGCGTGCTGCTGCTCGCCGCGGCGCTCTACGGCCTGGCGTGGCTCGGCGCGCTGCCGGACTGGCCGTGGCAGGCCGCGCTCGTGCTCCTGCCGTTCGCCGCGCTGGTCGGCTGGGACCGCTACCGCGGCCTCGGGCACGCCTTCACCGGCCGCTACCTGGTGACGCGCTCGGGGTCGCTGGACCGCGGCACCGCAGCGGTCCGCTGCGACGGGATGACCGGCGTCGTCGTCGAGCGCTCGTACTTCCAGCGCCGGGCCGGGCTGGTCACGGTGATCGCGCCGGTCGCCGCGGGCAAGGGGCACTACCGCGTGCTCGACGTCGGCGAGTCCGACGGGCTCGCGCTCGCCGAAAAGGCGGTTCCCGGCCTGCTGACGCCGTTCCTGGAGCGCGGCTGACCCGCTCAGCGGGGACCTCGGTTGACGCTCCACCCCCGCGGCTCGTAGCGTGAAATCCGCCGTCCGAAACCTCGACCGCAGTTCGCGTTCACGAGAGGACGGCAGGATGTTCCGCAAGCTCCTTGGCGTAGTGGCCGCGGGGATCGTCGTGGGTTCGGCCCTGGCGCCGGCCGCGGCAGCCGCCGAAAACCCCTACGGCGACCCGAATCTGGTGCCGATGTTCGACGGCACCGACCTGAGCGCCTGGACGTCGTCGAAAGCCGGCCTTTGGTCGGCGAAGAACGGCGTCATCCACGGCAATGGCACCGCGCGCGGCTGGTTGTACTACAACAAAATGCAGGTCGGCACGTTTCGGTGGATATTCAATGTCCGCCAGGTCAAGGGCAACCACAAACCGACCGTGCTGATCTGGGGCACCACCGATCCGATCCGCGACGCGCTGAGCGCCATCCAGTTCCAGCCGCCGAACGGCGGTCACTGGGACTACCGGCCCGGCCACGACGACGGCGGCGGCAAACTGTTCACCCAGCTGCCGCACCCGGCGATCGACAGCAAGAAGTGGGCCCAGTGCGAACTGATCGGCGACCTGGCCACCGGCGTGGCCCGGATGGCCTGCTGCCCGCTCACCGGGACCGCCGTGACCTGCAAGGGTGTCGAAGTCCTGCGGTTCACCGACAAGACCGCCGGGCGCGTCGGCCCGCTCGCGCTGCAGGTGCACAACTCCGGGATCCAGGACGAGTACCGCGGGCTCTACGTCGAGTCACCGGTGGTGACGAAACCGGACGAGTTCCTCACGCTCTGACTCGCGGGTTTTCCCGATTGGCGGGCCGTCGGCGGAATGCTGGCCTTCGTTTAACACAACGTGCTAATTTATTCACCCCGTGTGATAGCGAAGGTCGTTTTTGTCTCACCGAGAGGTCATGATGACGCCTGCCGTCAGTGCCGTCGACGGTTCCGCCACCACCGCCCCGCGCCGCACTCCCGGTGCGAGCAGTTCCCGCAAGGTCCTCCAGCTGCTCCTCGCCTTTTCCGAACGCCGCTGGGAGGCCAGCGTCGCCGAGCTCGCCGCGACGATCGGCACCCCGGTCGCGACGACCTACCGCTACGTGGCGCTGCTCAAGGAGCTGCAGCTGCTCGAAGAGGGCCGCGCCGGGCACTACCACCTCACCAGCCAGGTGATGCCGCTCGCGCGCGCCGCACAGCTGGCGAACGACCTCGTGCGGCTGGCGAAGCCGGCCATGGAGGAAGCCGCGCGCGAGCTCGGCGAGACGGTGATGCTCTTCCAGCAGTTCGGCGACGCCGCCGTGTGCGCGGACCGCGTCGAGTGCGACCGCGCCATGCGGTTCACGTTCGAGCCGGGGCATTCCGTGCCGCTCGGCGTCGGCGCGTCGGGGAAGATGCTGCTCGCGCTGCTGCCGGAGATCGAGCGCGACCGGCGGCTGGCACCGATCGTCGAGCAGCGCGGCACGATCGTGCGCGACGAGCTCAAGCACGCGCTGGAGAACCGGTTTTCAGTCAGTTCTGGGGAAATCGACGAAGGCGTCTGGGCGTGTTCGGTGCCGGTGCCCACCTACGGGCGGCGGCCGACCGTGCTGAGCCTGGCCGGCCCGGCCGCGCGGATCACCGACGAGGCCCGGCGCACCGCGATCACCACCCTGCAGGGGTACGCGACCCGCATTCAGCGGACGATTTCGTCTTATTCGCTGTGAAAACCCCCGCCGGGCGCGTACGAATGCGTTCGTGATCCGGCTCGCCCGTCCCGACGACCTGCCCGCGCTGATCGACATCGAACGCGAGGCCGGCAGCCTCTTCCGCGCCCTCGACATGGCCGCGATCGCCGACGACGACCCGGGTTCGGTGGCCGAGCTGGCGGAGTACCAGTCCGCCGGCCGCGCCTGGGTGAGCGTGGACGACGGCGACCGGCCGGTGGCGTACCTCGTCGCCGAGGTCGTCGACGGGCGCGCGCACGTCGAGCAGGTCTCGGTGCGGCCCTCGCACGCGCGACGCGGGCTCGGCAGCGCGCTGATCGAGACGCTCGCCGAGTGGGCGGCTTCTCGCGGGTTGCCGGCGCTGACGCTCACGACGTTCGCGGCCGTGCCGTGGAACGCGCCCTACTACGAGCGGCTGCGGTTCCGGGTCCTGGCGGACGCCGAGATCGGCGACGGGCTGCGGGCGATCCGCCGCGCGGAGGCGGCCCGCGGCCTGGACGCCTGGCCGCGGGTGGCGATGATCCGACCGCTCTGACCTGGTGTTTCGCCTTTTTCTCCCCTGGCCGGGGGATCCACTGGCGCGCCGGGTCGAACATGTGTTCTACTGTGCTCGCCGGCCTCGGAGGGGGAAGCTCCTGGGCCGGCCCACAGACTTCGGAGGTTGTCATGGCGGTCAAGATCACCCACCTCACGAACGGCCAGCAGGTGCGGTTCGCCAACGCCGACGGCGCCCGCCGCTACGCCGAGATCATGGGCGGCGGCGTCGACAAGTGGCGCTTCACGGTCGTGCCCGAGGACCCGATGCTCCGGAAAATGTCGGACTCGGTCGTTAACGTGCCGGTATGGCGCATGACTTCCAGGTAGTGGTGGATACGGCCGACCCGCACGTGCTCGCCGACTGGTGGGCCGAGACGCTCGGCTGGCCCGTGGAACCGACCGACGAGGACTTCATCCGCGAGATGATCGCGAAGGGGTACGCGAAGGAGGAGGAAACCCGGACCTACAACGGGGTACTGGTGTGGAGAACCGGGGCGGCGATCCGCCACCCGGACTCCCCGCCCGACGGTCCACCCCGGCGGATCCTGTTCCAGGAGGTCCCGGAGCCGAAGACGGTGAAGAACCGCCTCCACATCGACGTGTGGGTCGGCGCGGACAACGTCGAGGCGACGCTGGAGAAGCTGACGGCGCGCGGGGCGAAGTTCCTGCACCGGGGGCGGCAGGGGCCGCACAGCTGGGTGACGATGGCGGACCCGGAGGGCAACGAGTTCTGCATTTCGTGAAGGTGCGGGTGCTCGCGGGCGGGCCGGGGCGGTGCCAGTCGCGAGTTCCGGCCCGAATCACGCGAAACCCGACCCCAGTCACGCGAGACCCGCTTCCGGTCACGCGAGACCCGGCCCCGTCACCCGGCCTCGGTCACGCTCTCGCCAGGGCGAACGAACGTCGTGAACGACTCTTTCCTGCCGTCGGAGGACAGGAAAGAGTCGTTCACCGCGTCGGCGCCGGGCCCGTCGGCCGGCGTGGGCCCGCGTAGGTCAGCTCTGCGCCGCCAGGTGGTCCAGAGCCTTCGGCAACGCCGCGGCCAGCAGGTCCAGCTCCGTCTCCCCCGCGATCAGCGGCGGCGACACCGCGACACCGCGCCCGAGGTTCCGCACGATCACGCCCTCGTCCCGGCACGCGCGTTGCAGCTTCACCGGTGCGCCCGGGTCGGCGTCCATGACCTCCGCCGTCAGCTCGACCGCCGCGAGGAAGCCCAGGCCCGCCCGGACTTCCGCGACCAGCGGGTGTCCGCGCACCGCCGACACCGCGTCGGCCAAGGGCTTCTCCAGCTCGCGGCCGCGGGGGATCAGGCCGTCTCGCTCGTAGATGTCCAGCGTCGCCAGGCCCGCCGCGCAGGCCACCGGGTGACCCGCGTACGTCGCGCCGTGGCGGAAGATCGGTGCGCCCGGCGCGCCCGTGAAGAACGGCTCCGCCACGCGCGGGGCCACCACCAGTGCACCCAGCGGGATCGTGCCGCCGGTGATGCCCTTCGCCGTCGTGATCATGTCCGGTTGCACCGCCCAGCGGTCGATGCCGAACCACGTCCCGAGCCGGCCCCACGCCGCGATCACGCAGTCCGCGACGAACAGCACGTCGTGCCGCCGGCAGATCGCGGCCACCTCCTCGAGGTAGCCCTCCGGCGGGAGCAGCACGCCGCCCGCGCCGATCACCGGCTCACAGAAGAAGGCCGCCACTCGCGAAGCGCCCACTCGCTCGATCTCGGCTTCCAGCGCCGGGGCGCTGTCGAACGGGACGTGCGAGAACTCCGGCGGCTGCGGTCCGACGCCGGCCGCGTTGGCCGGGATGCCGCCGACGGCCGTGCCGAAGCCGTGCGTGCCGTGGTAGCCCTGCGCGCGGCCGATGACGTGCACCTTCTCCGGCCGCCCGGTCTGCGCGAAGTACGCCCGCGCGAGCTTCACGGCGGTGTCGATGACGTCCCCGCCACCCGAGCCGAAGAAGACCTTCGACCCCGGCGTCGGCGCCAGCCCGGCGACGCGGTCGGCCAGCTCGATCGCCGGCTCGTTCGCGTTGTAGCCGAACAGGTTGTACGAGTCGAGCGTCCGGAGCTGCTTGGTGACGGCCTCGGTGATCTCGGGGCGCCCGTGGCCGAAGTTCGCGTACCAGAGCGACGCGGTGGCGTCGAAGTACCGGCGGCCGGCGTCGTCCCAGACGTAGGAGCCCTCACCGCGGGTGATGACCATCCGGTCGCCGTCGACCGCGCCCATGTCGGCGAACGGGTGCCAAAGGGCGTGCTGTGCTGACATCGGTCCTCCTCAGTCCTCCCCCATCCCTACCAGGGCGCAGCCGGGAGCGCGAACACTCCATCGTGCACACTTCGCGCGGCCGGACTGGCCGGTCAGTCCAGGAACTCCGCGATCTCCTCCGCCGAGTACCCCAGCTCCGCCAGCACCTCCGACGTGTGCTGCCCCAACGTCGGCGGCGCGGAAGTCGGCCGCGCCGGCGTGTCCGACGCCTTCACCGGGAAGCCCGTCCCCAGGTACGTCCCCACCGTCGGGTGCGGGAGCCGGACCACCTGGTCGCGGGCGGTGGTCCACGGGTCCGCGTACACGTCGTCGATCTCGTTGATCGGGGCCGCCGGGATGCCCGCCGCGTCGAAGGACTTCATCCAGTCCGCCGCCGTGCGCGTCAGCAGCACCGGCTCCAAAAGCGCGTTCAGCGCATCCCGGTGGGCGGCCCGAAGAGCGTTCGAAGAGAACCGCGCGTCCGCCGCGATGTCCAGATCGAGCACCCCGCAGAACGCGTGCCACAGCTTTTCGCTGCCCACGGCGATGATCAGCCAGCCGTCCGACACGTGGTACGCCTGGTACGGGACGATGCTCGGGTGCGCCGAGCCCATCCGGCGCGGCCTCGGCGTGTCGTAGAAGTACGCGCCCGCGGCGTACACGTGCCAGGCCAGCTGACTGTCCAAAAGGGACACGTCGAGGTACTGGCCGCGGCCGGTCGTGTGCCGGGCCTGCAGCGCCATCAGCACGGCGATGATGGCCCACGTCCCCGCGTTCAGGTCCGCCACCGGCAGCCCGACCTTCGCCGGCGCGCCGTCGGGTTCGCCGGTCAGCGACATCACGCCGCCGAGGGCCTGCGCCACCAGGTCGTAACCCGCGCGGTCGCGGTACGGCCCCGTCTGCCCGAACCCGGTGATCGACACGTGGATCAGCCGCGGGTTCAGATCCGACAAAACCGCATACCCGAGCCCCCACTTCTCCAGCGTTCCCGGGCGGAAGTTCTCGACGAGCACGTCCGCGTCGGCCACCAGACGTCGGAGGGCTTCCCGGCCGCGGTCACTCTTGAGATCGAGCACGATCCCGCGCTTGTTCCGGTTCGCGGCGAGGTAATACACGGCTTCACCGCTCTCGCCGACGAACGGCGGCCCCCAGCCGCGAGTGTCGTCGCCGTGGCCCGGCGGCTCGACCTTCACCACGTCCGCGCCCATCTCACCGAGGTACTGCGTGCAGTACGGCCCGGCGAGGATGCGGGACAGGTCGACGACCTTGATCCCGTCCAGCGGGCGGAATCCGGCGCGGTCAGCAGGCATCGAAGTCACGGCCCTTTCTCTCCCACGGCCCGGATTTCCGCAAGGTGTTCCTCCTAACGGCCGTATACATCTGACCTCTCGGCGGTGTTTGTTGTTGAGTGAGTTTGTGCAGAGTTGCGCACTCCTGGAGGGATCAGGCGCCTTCTTCTCGGGCTCGCGGCCGCCGTCGTGGCCGCCGCGATCGGCTCGTCCACTCCGGCCCAAGCGGCCGAACCACGCCCGGCACAGCACCTGGGCGAACGCCCGCCGATGGGCTGGAACAGCTGGAACAAGTTCCACTGCGACATCAACGAAGAGCTCATCGCGAGACGGCCGACGCGATGGTCAGCTCGGGCCTGAAGGCCGCCGGCTACCAGTACGTCAACATCGACGGCTGCTGGGCCGAACAGAACCGCACCGCCGACGGCAAGCTCGAAGCCAGCCACACGCGCTTCCCCAGCGGCATCAAGGCGCTGGCCGGCTACGTCCACGACCGCGGGCTCAAGCTCGGCATCTACACCAGCGCCGGCACGCTGACCTGCCAGAAGGTCCTCGGCGACGGCAGGGAGCTCGCCGGGACCGGCGTCATGACACCCGGCTTGCCCGCCCGGCAGCTCGCCGCGGACCTGAGCGGGGTGCGGGTGCTCGACCTGGTCGTCACCGACTGCGGCGACGGCACCGACTCCGACCACGCCGACTGGGCGGACGCCACGATCACCTGCTGAGCGGGATTCACACGCCGCCCCCGGCCGTTCGCCGGGGGCGGCCCGTCGGCGGTTCAGGCGCCCTCCAGGAGGACGACCGCCTGCGGGGTCCGCCGGTAAAGGACGTAACGGCCGTCCCTGACCTTGCTGACGAGACCCGCCCGGTGCAGGGCGGTGAGGTGGTAGGAGACGGTGCCCGCGGCATACCCGGTGCGGGTGGCGAGCTCGGCCGTCGACCGCGCGGTTTCGAGGTCCGTCAGCAGCGCCGCCCGGGCGGCCCCGACCACCGGCGCGAGCCGGCCCGGCTCGTGCGCTCCGCCCGTACCGATCCCGTGCGCGGGGTAGCAGAGCACGACTTGGCCGGGGACGTCGACCTGGATGCTGGTGCCGGGCCAGCTGAGCACGCCGGGCGCGAGGACCAGCTCCCGGCCGGTGACGTCGACCTCGCCGTCGAACGGCATGGCGAGGGTGATCGCGTCGCCCGCCCAGCCGATGGACGGGTGCAGGCTCCCCAGCACGGCGCCGACGCCGTGGCCGGCGATCGCCCGCGCGCGGTGGGTGATGTCCCGCTCGACGACCGGCTGCAGGCCGGCCCAGTCCTCGGCCAGGGCCTCGCGCCAGAACCGGGCGAGCCCGTTGGCCAGGCGCCGTGGCATCGACCCCGACTCCGCGACCCGGCGGGCCCGGACCGGCAGCGGCCGGCCCCAGTGGGCCTGCGTGTGGGAAAGCACCTGCTCCTCGAGGTCGTCCTGCGGGGTCGCCTCGATCCGCGCGATCTGCTCGTCGAGCAGGTCGTGGTGCCGGGCGGCCGTGCCCGGCTGCGGGGTGAGCAGGTCGGGGGTGTAGACCTCGCCGGTGCGCGGCAGCAGCTCCAGGAGCAGGGCGACGTCCGGGTGGGTGAGGGACGCCCGGGCGAGCGGGCCGGGATCCCCGAACACCGGGTGACGCGCCGGGCCGGCGGCGAGCTTCAGCCAGGCCAGGGACTCGGCCGCGAGGGACGGCGAAAACCGGGTCCTGGCCACTGTCTCCGCGTCGACGCGCAGCGTGAACACCCGACCGACGGTAACAGCAACCCCGGTGGATTCGAACCGGCTCGAATCCTTTCCGGCCGGCGGCGTCCGCGGGGTTGACTGGGGCCGTGCTCCCACGACGCGCGACAACTTTGGCCGCCGTGGCCGCCGTGGCCGCCGTGCTCCTCTCCTCGGTGCCGCCCGCCGCGGCCGAACCCGTGCCCGGGTACGCCGTGGTCGCCGTAGTCCGCACCATCGCCTGGCGCAGCTGGTCGGCCGGTCCCGACGGGAAATACCGGGCCGTCACCTACCGCAGGCCGTACGCGTTCGAGGTCCCCTACGTCGCGGGGCCGCTGAGCGCCAGCAGCCGGGCTTCGGCGTCGCGGAGGTAGCGGTCCAACGCGGCCTCCGCGACGCCGAACCGGCCGCGCCGCAGGTCGCGCAGGATCTGCTCGTGGCAGTCGAGGAACGGCTCGTAGAACTCGCGCGTGTTCTCGTTGAGGGCGAAGAACAACCGCGTCTCGGCGAGCACCTGGCGCATCGTCGCGGAGATGCGCTCGCTGCCGGCCAGGTCGGCCAGCGCCTGGTGGAAGTGGATGCTGGCGGTCCCGACCGCCGGCCAGTCCTCGGCCGCGGCGGCCGTGCGACCGTCGCGCAGGGCCTGTTCGACCGGCGTCAAGTCCACAGTGGACAGCTCGGCCGCCCGCCGCAGGGCACCGCATTCGGTGGCGCGGCGCACGACGTAGAGGTCCTCGATGTCCTCCGTGGTCAGTACGCGCACGAACACGCCACGGTTCAGCTCGTGCACGGCCAGCCGCTCGTGGGCCAGCAGCTGGAACGACTCGCGCAGCGTGTTGCGCGAGACGCCGAGCGCCGAGCTGATCACCGGCTCGGACAGCCGTTCACCGGGGGCGAAGACGCCGTCGGTGATGTACTGGCGCAGGATCGCGGCGACCCGCTCGGCGGTGCCGCTGCGTTCGAGCTGGTGCCGCTCGCTCTCCAGCCCCGAGGCATCGACGGTCACGGCGCTACCTGACGCCGAGCTCGAAATCGAGGCTGTAGCGGTTGCCCGGCATCGCGCCCGCGGCCTTCGCGCCGTCGATCGGCAGCACGACGCCGTTGATGAAGCGCGACTCGTCGCTCGCCAGGAACACCACGGCCTTCGCGACTTCCCAGGCCTCGCCGACGCGCGCCGCGGGCGTGCTCGCGACGAGCTGGTGCTGCTTGGTCTCGAACTCCTCGGGCGAGTTGAGCGTGCTGCGCAGCATGTCGGTGTCGATCGCCCCGGGGTTCACCGTGTTGGCGCGGATGCCCTGGTGCGCGTGAGCGACGGCGATCGACTTCGTCAGCCCGACCAGCGCGTGCTTGGTGGCGTTGTACACCGGGTCGCCGGGACGGCCCATGACACCGCCGTTCGACGACGTCGTGATGATGCTGCCGGCCTTCCGCTCGATCATGTGCGGCAGCACGGCGCGGGTGCCGAGGAAGGCCGCCCGCACGTTGAGCGCGAAGATGTTGTCGAACTCGGCCGGCGTCGTGTCCGCGAGGGGCTTGCCGAGGTGGATGCCGACGTTGTTGAACAGCACGTCGACGCGGCCGGCTTCGGCGAGCACGCCGTCGACGAACGCCGCGACGGCGTCCTCGTCGGTCGCGTCCACTATGGAGTGCCGGTAACCGTCGAGCTGTTCCGCGGGCTCGCGGATGTCGGAGGCGAACACCGTCGCGCCCTCGGCGAGGAACTCCTTCACCGTGGCGAGGCCGATGCCCCGCGCACCGCCGAAGACGACCGCCACCTTGCCGGCCAACCGACCCATGATCACTGCCCCGCTCTCAGTCGTGCTGTCTGCTCTTCGTCCACCGCGTAGTCCCCGGGCAGCCGCACGAGCGCGGCCGGGTCGCCGAGGTACCGCACCTCGACGCCGTACACCTCGCGCGCCGCCGCCACCGAGACGTACCCCTCGACGACGTCGGCGAGCACCGCCGCCACCGGCCGTTCGAACGGCGGGCCGTAGCCACCGCCACCGGGCAGCGTGACGTCCACAACGGACTCGCGCGTCAGCGTCACCCGGCTCTTCGCGGGCAGGTCGTCGCCCTCGTGCAGGCCGAAGCGGCCGGCCGCGCCGGCACCGGCGCCGTCCACACCGGACGCCGCGGCGCGCACGCGGTCGACGTTCCCGTTGACGCTCCAGGAGTCCTGGCCGCGCGCCGCCATCGTCGTCACCTGGCCGAGGCCACCGCGCCACCGCCCGGCCCCACCGGAGTCCGCGCGCAGCTCCCGCGAACGCTGGACCAGCGGCGCCATGGTCTCGATGACCTCGGTCGGCGTCGAGCGCAGGCCGCTGGGGAATCCCGTCGTGGTCAGCCCGTCCTTGTCCACGCGCGCGCCCGTGCCGCCGGTCTGGAAGACGTTGAGCATGAACCCCGAGCCGCGCCAGATGGTCATCCACAGCGCGTCCGCACTCGGCGCGATCGCGGCACCGGGCAGGGCGCCGATCAGCAGCGACGGCAGGAAGTGCCCGATCAGGTGCCGGGACGCGACCGGGGCGGGCGGCAGGCAGTTCAGCACCGAGCCCTCCGGCGCGGTGACGTGCACCGGCCGGAACGACCCGGCGTTGTGCGGCACCTCCGGTGAGATCGCCGCCTTGACCGCGAACGACGCGTACGCCCGCGTGTAGTTCAGCACGACGTTGATGCCGCGACGGCTCTGCGGCGACGAACCCGCGAAGTCGAGGTGGATCTCGTCACCGTCCACAGTGGCTTTCACGCGCAGGACGACTTCTTCGTCGTCGAAGCCGTCGGTGCCGATCTCGTTGGTGTAGACGCCGTCCGGCAGCTCCCGCAGTGCGTCGCGCAGGGCCTTCTCGGAACGGTTCATGATCTCGGCGGCGACGTCGTCGAGGCTGTCGAGGCCGAACTCGCCCAGCAGCCGAAGCAGGCTGGCCGCGCCGACCTCGTTGCCGGTGACCTGCGCGTACAGGTCGCCGATGGTCTCCTCAGGCGTCCGCACGTTGGCCCGGATCAGCCGCTCCAGATCGGCGTTTACCTCGCCCGCGCGCAGGAACTTCAGGATCGGCAGCCGCAAGCCCTCTTCGAAGACCTCGTGGGCCTCCGCGGACACGAGCCGGCCACCGATGTCGGGCGCGTGGCAGCAGGACGCGAACCACGCCACCAGCTTGCCGCGCCGGAACACCGGCGTCGCGACGGTGATGTCGTTGATCTGCCCGGCGGTCTGCCACGGGTCGTTGGTGAGCAGCACGTCCCCGGGTTCGAGGCTTTCCGGCGGGTAGGCGGCGACGAAGTGGTGCATGCCGGTGGCCATCGCGTTGATGTGGCCCGGCGTGCCGCCGACGGACTGGCCGATCATCTCGCCACGCGAGTCGAACGCCGCGCAGGCCAGGTCGAGCGACTCGCGGACCACCGCGGAGAAGGCCGTGTTGACCAGCGCGTTCTGCTGCTCGGCGAGGATCGAGTGCAGCCGGTTGCCGAACAGCCCGACGAGGATGGGGTCGACGCTCACACCGTCACCTCCAGTGCCGCGTCACCTCGGACGACGCAGTGGGCACCGGGTGGGACGACCACAGTGGACTCGCGTTCTTCCACGATGGCCGGACCGTCGATCCGCGAGCCGGGTTCGAGCCGGTACCGGTCGAACACCGCCGTGTCGACAAATCCCCCAGTCGACGGAAAGTAAGCCTTGCGGGTGCCCTTGCGCACGTCACCTGCGCTCACCTGCGCGTTCAGCCGCAGCGTGACGTCCGGCGCGGGGCCGCTCGAGACGACCCGCCAGTTCAGCACCTCGACGCCGACCTCGGGCCCGGTGCGCCGGTACAGCGCGCGGTAGGTGGCGGTGAACTCGCCGATCAGGGTCTCCGGCCAGCTGCCGCCGTGGACCGGGACGCGGATCTCGTAGCCCTGCCCGGCGTAGCGCATCTCGGCGACGCGGCGGTGCGTCACCTCGTCCACTCCGGACTTCGCGAGCAGCGCCGCGCCCTCGGCCTCCATCTCGGCGAACAGCGCGTCGACCTGGTCCCACGCCAGGTCGTGCACGGCGGCGCGGGCCGACCGGACGAAGTCGAACGCCAGCGGCGCGGTGAGGAACCCGGCCGCGCTGAGCACGCCGGCGGCCGGTGGCGCGACGACCGACGGTGCGCCGAGCGCCCGCGCGACTCCGACGCCGTGCACCGGGCCCGCCCCGCCGAACGTGTACATCGGCAGCTTCGCCGGATCCTGGCCGCGCTCGACGGCGTGCACGCGGGCGGCGTTCGCCATGTCTTCGTTGACGCTCGTGTGGATACCCCACGCGGCCTCTTCGACGCTGACACCGAGCGGGCCGGCGATGCGGCTGATCGCTTCACGCGCCGACGCGGCGTCGAGCGCCATGCCGCCGCCGAGGAAGTACGCCGGGTCGAGGTAGCCGAGCACCAGGTCGGCGTCGGTGACCGTGGGCTCGGTGCCACCGCGGCCGTAGCAGGCCGGGCCGGGTTCGGACCCGGCCGAATCGGGCCCGACGGTCAGCAGGCCGAGCGCGTCGATCCGGGCGATCGACCCGCCGCCGACGCCGATCTCGATCATGTCGGTGACCGGCACCTGCACCGGCAGCCCGGACCCGGGCAGCAGCCGGTACTTGCGGTCCACCTCGAACTGGTGGGTGACGAGCGGTGCGCCGCCGGCGATCAGGCACAGCTTCGCCGTGGTGCCGCCCATGTCGAAGGCCAGCAGGTCCGCCGGGCCGATCGACGCGGCGGCCAGCGCTCCGCCCGCCGGGCCGGACTCGAGGATCCGGATCGGGTACCGGGCCGCGGTGTCCACAGTGGCCAGTCCGCCGTTGGACAGCATGATGTGCGGCGCGCCGGTGATCCCGAGCCGCCGCAGCCGCTGTTCGAGGTCGCGCAGGTAGCGCTCGGTCAGGTCCTGGACGTAGACGTTCGCGACCGTGGTCGACGCCCGCTCGAACTCGCGGATCTCGGGGACGACGTCCGAAGACAGCGCGACCCTGAGCGACGGTGCCACCTCCGCCAGGATCTCGGCCACCCGCCGCTCGTGCACGGGGTTCGTGAACGCGTGCAGGAAGCAGACGGCGACCGCTTCGATGCCGCGTGAGGCCAATTCCCTGCCGAGCCGCGCGACGTACTCCTCGTCGAGTCCGATGTGGACAGAACCGTCGGCCAGGATCCGCTCCGGGACGTCGAACCGCAGGTGGCGCGGGACCAGCGGCGCGGGCAGCTCGAGGTGCAGGTCGTACAGCTCGTACCGGTGCTCGCGGCGCATCTCCAGGACGTCCCGGAACCCGGCGGTGGCGAGCAGTGCCGTCCGCGAGCCCTTGCGCTCGATCAGCGCGTTCGTCACCAGCGTCGTCCCGTGCACGACCTGGTCGACCTCGGAAGCGGCGATCCCGGACTCCGCGAGCAGCGCGGCCAGGCCCTCCTCGACCGCGCGGGCCGGCTCGTCGTGCGTGGTCAGCACCTTGCCGACGGCCGCGATCCCCGTGTCGTCCACCGCGCAGAGGTCGGTGAACGTGCCACCGATGTCGACGCCGATCCTCATGGGCGATACCACCGCGGCGAAGTGTTCAGCGGCGGCTTCAGCTTGGCCTTCACGACCAGCACGTTCGGCTCGTCCGATTCGACGAACTCGCCGAGCAGCCGCCGGAACGCCCGCCCGAACCCGGAAACGCGGTCGGCGTGCACGCCGAAGGACCGCGCGAGGCCGACGAAGTCCGGGCTGTCCCAGTCGACCCCGCGGCGCGGGAGACCTTCGCGCTCCTGGTCGTACCGCAGCATTCCGTAGCCGCCGTCGTCGACCAGGACGACGGTGACCGGCAGCTGCTCCTGCGCGAGCGTCGCCAGATCGCCGCAGGCGTAGAGGAACCCGCCGTCGCCGGTGATGCAGATGGCGCGGCCGACGCCCGCCGCGGCGGCACCGAGCGACGCCGGGAAGCCGTAGCCGAGGGTGCCCCAGCCCATCGGGTAGGCGAGCTTGCGCGGCGCCCGCACCCGGTGGAAGCCGCCGACCCAGTAACCGGCGACGCACATGTCGGACACCAGCACCGCGTCCGTCGGCAGCACCTCGTCCAAAGTGGACAGGAAGTCGTAGGCCTGCGGCTCTTCGTCGCGGATGCGCTGGCGCACCCGGCGGCCGATGCCGGCCAGCCGCAGCGTGATGTCGTCCAGGCCCGGCCGTTCCTTCGGCAGCAACCGCTCGACGATCGCGCGGGCGTCGCCGACCAGCGTCAGGTCCGGCGGGTAGTTCTTGGCGGCGTCGTCGGCGTCGACGTTGATCGCGACCAGCTTGCGCGGCTTCGGCATCCGCCAGTTCTGCGTCATCAGGCCGTCGAAGTCGGTGCCGATGGCGAGCACGACGTCGGCCTCGTCCCACAGCTCGCCGACCTCCGGCGTGTGCACCGGGTTCGGCGCGAGGCACGGGTGGTCGAGCGGGAGCAGGCCGCGGGCGCCGAACGTGGTGATGACCGGCGCGGCGATCTTCTCGGCCAGCGCGCCGATGGCGTCGCCCGCCCCGGACCGCAGCGCACCACCGCCGGCCCAGATCAGCGGGTGCTCCGCGTCCGACAGCATCGCCTCGGCCCGCGCGAGGTCCGGGACGTCGCCGTCGGGTTTGCGGTGCGGCGCGGGCGGGCGCCGGTGCGGCACGGTCTCGCGCAGGTAGTCGGTGGGCACGCCGAGGTAGACCGGGCCGCTCTGCGGCTGCAGCGCGAGCCGGGCCGCGCGGTGCACGGTGGTCCCGATCTGGTCCGCGGCCCGCACCGTGAAGCCGCCCTTGGTCACCGGCGCGAACATCGCCTGCTGGTCGGACGTCTCGTGCAGCACGCCGCGGACGACGCCGGGGCGCCGCAGCGTCGAGGGGATGTCGGTGGCGATGACCAGCACCGGAGCCGCGGACGCCATCGCTTCGCCGACCGCGCCGAGGGTGTTCGCCGCACCCGGCCCGGTGGTCACCAGTGCCACCCCGAGCTTGCCGGTGGCGCGCGCGTAGCCGTCGGCCGCGTAGCCCGCGGTCTGCTCGTGACGGACCCCGACGAGCTTGATGCGGGTCTCGGCGAGCGCTTCCCACAACGGCAGGTTGTGCACCCCCGGAAGACCGAAAACGATCTCCGTCCCCAACCCTTCGAGCGCGTCCACCAGCTCCCGAGCACCACTCACAGCCACAGCCCGGATACTGCCAGATCGTTGAACGATCTGGCAATCAACCCCTAGACGATGTTGTGCTCGACCGGTGCGGTATCGACGGTTTCGAACCGGCGGACGTCGAGCTCCGCGATGTCCACGGCCGTCGGCCGGCCCAGGTAGAGGTCCCGGACCAGCTCGCCGGTCGCCGGCCCCATCTGGAACCCGTGCCCGGAAAAACCGGTCGCGTAGAAGAACCGCGACAGCAGGACGCTTTCCCCGACGATCTGGTTGCGGTCGGGCGTCACTTCGTACAGCCCGGCCCAGGCCGTGCGGATCCCGGCGTCGAGCACGGCCGGGATCCGGCGGCCCGCCAGCTCGGCCAGCCGCGGCAGCCACTCGCCCGCTTCGTAGTGCGTGCCGAAGCCGGGGAAGCCATCGTCCTCGGAGAAAGACATGGCCAGGCCCGGGCCTTCGCGGTGGAAGTAGAACGCCGACGGCAGCTCGATGGTCAGCGGCACCGCGGCCGGCAGCCCGGGCACCGGCCCGGTGAACACGACCTGGCGCCGGAACGGGCGCACCGGCAGATCGAGCCCGGCCAGCTCGCCGATCCGGCCCGACCACGCGCCCGCCGCGCACACGACCGCGCCGGTCCGGACGAACCCCGCCGTCGTGTTAACACCGGTTAACACGGCACCGTCGCGCTCGATGCCGACGACCTCGACGCCGGTCCGCAGCTTCGCGCCGCACGCGCGGGCCGCCTTCGCGTAGCCCTGCACGACGGCGTCCGGCGTCGCCTTCGCGTCGCCCGGAGACCAGAGCGCGGCGAGGACCCCGTCCGTCTCGAGCAGCGGAAGGACACCCTTCGCCTCCGCCGGATCCAGCAGGTGGCTGCGGACGCCGTACTCGCGCTGCAGCTCCGAGGTATGTCCGATTGCAGACACGTCCGCCGGGTCGGTGAGCAGGTAGAGGTAGCCGTCGCGGCGGAAGTCGATCTCGACTCCGAAGTCGCGGGAGAAAGCGCTGTATGCGGCGAGCCCGCGCAAGCCCAGCTCGACGTTCACGCGGCTGGTGAACGACGACCGGACGCCCCCCGCGGCCTTCGCCGTCGAACCCTCACCGAGCCCGTCGCGCTCCAGCAGCAGGACGTCGACGCCGGCTTCCGCCAAGCGGAACGCGCAGCTCACACCGATCACACCGCCACCGATCACGACGCACTCGGCCATCGGTGGCAAGGACGTTTCCCCGGCGCCGCGGACGGTCATACTCGCCAATGTAGAACGTGATCCACCGTCGGCCGCCGAGCGCGTAGAGTCGGCGTGCCGAGTGCGGAAGGTGATGTCCCATGGCGATGATGCCCGTGACCGACTCGATGTTCCTCCTGGTCGAAACGCGCGAGCATCCGATGCACGTGGGCGGTCTGCAGCTGTTCAAGAAACCCGACGGCGCCGGGCCGGACTACCTGCGCGACATCCGCCGTTCGCTGCTGGAGTCGGACAACCTGCGCCCGGTGTTCCGGCGGCGGCCGGCGCGGCCGGTCAACACGCTCGGGCACGTGGCCTGGAAGGCCGAGACCGACCTCGAACTCGACTACCACTTCCGGCATTCGGCACTGCCGCAGCCGGGCCGCGTCCGCGAGCTGCTGGAACTGACCTCACGCTGGCACAGCACCCTGCTCGACCGGCACCGGCCGCTGTGGGAGACGCACCTCGTCGAGGGGCTGGCCGACGGCCGGTTCGCCGTCTACACCAAGGTCCACCACGCGATGATGGACGGCGTATCGGCGCTGCGGCAACTGCAGGGCACGCTGTCGGACGACCCCGCGGACATGGAGTGCCCGCCGTGGTGGGGCAGCCGGCGCAAGCCCGGCGAAGGCCGCGTCAAGGGTTCCCGGTCGCTCCTGCAGACCGCGAGCAAGACCGTCAACCAGCTCGCCGGGCTGGCCCCCGCCGCGATGAAGGTGGCGCGGGAGGCGTTCGGCGAGCACACGGTGACCCTGCCGGGGCAGGCGCCCCGGACGATGTTCAACGTGCCGATCGGCGGCGCGCGGCGGTTCGCGGCGCAGTCGTGGTCGCTCGATCGCGTGCGCCAGGTCGCTACCGCCGCCGGGGTGTCGCGCAACGACGTCGTGCTCGCGATGTGCTCGGGCGCGCTGCGGGACTACCTCATCGAGCAGCGCGCGCTCCCGGACGCGCCGCTGGTCGCGATGGTGCCGGTGTCGCTGCGGCGCCAGAACGACCCGGGCGAGGCGGCGGGCAACAACATCGGCGCGCTGCTGTGCAACCTGGCGACCGACCTGCCGGACGCGGGCAAGCGGCTCGTCACGATCCACCAGTCGATGCGCAACGGCAAGCGGCTGTTCTCGGAGCTGACGCCGTTGCAGACGCTGTTGTTATCGGCCGTTAACGTCGCACAGCTGGGCATCTCGCCGATCCCGGGCGTCGTGAACAACACGCGGCCGCCGTTCAACCTGGTGATCTCGAACGTCCCCGGGCCGCGCAAGCAGATGTACTGGAACGGCGCCCAGCTCGACGGCATCTACCCGGCGTCGGTGCTGCTCGACGGCCAGGCCGTGAACATCACGCTGACCAGCAACGGCGACAACCTCGACTTCGGCGTCACCGGCTGCCGCCGCAGCGTGCCGCACCTGCAACGGATCCTCACGCACCTCGACACCGCCTTGGTGGAGCTGGAAGCCGCGGTCAAGTAGCCCCGCTGATCGGCACCCCACTGCGCCATCGGAAGGAAACTTTCCGAACTGCTCTGGCCAGCCCGCTCGTCCCGCTCCTACGGTGGCGACGACCAGTCCCGGGAGAGGAGCAGGAAATGACCGAATCCGTTGAGGTGTGGACGACCCCCGACTTCGTCGAGTACGAAACTCCCATGGAGGTGACCGCCTACGCGGCTCGCATGGCGGACTGACCGGTGCCCGTCGAGCCGCTCGCGGAAAGCGCATTCATCGCGGCCCTGCGCGGTCTTTCGGACCGGTACTGGGGCACGCACCCGTTCCACCTGCGGCTGCACGCGGGCGAGCTCGACGAGCGCGGGCTGCGGATCTGGGCGGCCAACCGCTGGTACTACCAGCGCGTGCTGCCGCAGAAGGACGCCGCGATCATCAGCAACTGCCCGCTGCCGGAGATCCGGCGCCAGTGGCTCGACCGGCTCGTCTACCACGACGGCCCGCACGCGGGCACCGGCGGCATCGAGCGGTGGCTGCGGCTGTGCACGGCCGTCGGCCTGGAGCGCGACGAGGTGCTCGACGAGCGGCACGTCGCTCCCGGCGTCCGGTTCGCCGTCGACGCCTACGTGACCTTCGCGCGGACGAAGCCGTGGTGGGAGGCCGTCGCTTCGGGACTCACCGAGATGTTCGCCGGGCACCTGATGCAGCAGCGCGTCGCGGACATGCTCGCCCACTACCCGTGGATCGCGCGCGAGGACCTCGACTACTTCACCAACCGCATCGACAAGGTCTCCGGCGAGGGCAAGGACACGCTCGACATCGTGGTCCGCCACTGCGCCACGCGCGAACAGCAGGATCGCGCGATCGCCGCGCTGTCGTTCAAGTGCGACGTCCTGTGGTCGATGCTCGACGCGATCGAGCGGGCGGCGAGGTGATCACCGTGGGATCGGTGCCCCAGCTGCGTCGCGGCGTGCGGCTGTCCTTCGACCACGTCCGGGAGACGCACGTCCTGCTGTTCCCCGAAGGCGTGCTGGTGCCGAACACCACCGCGGCCGCGGTGCTCGAACTCTGCGACGGCTCCCGGACCGTCACCGACATCACCGAGGTCTTGGGAAAGCGCTTCACCGGCGTCCGGGAGCAGGACGTCCTCGACGTGCTGGCGCGGCTGGGCGAACGGCGGGTCGTCGCATGGACGTGAGCGCGCCGCTCGGCCTGCTGGCCGAGCTGACCCACCGCTGCCCGCTGCACTGTCCTTATTGCTCGAACCCGGTCGAGCTCGTGGCGCGCGCCGCCGAACTGTCCACGGAGGACTGGCTTTCGGTGCTCTCACAGGCGCGCGAACTGGGCGTGCTGCAGGTGCACCTGTCCGGCGGTGAGCCGCTGGCCCGGCCGGACCTGCCTTCGCTCGTGGCGCACGCGAGTTCGCTCGGCTGCTACGTCAACCTCGTCACCTCCGGGCTCGGCCTGACCGCGGCGCGGCTCGACGACCTCGTCGAGCGCGGGCTGGCGCACGTCCAGCTGTCGGCGCAGGGCGCGACGCGGGAGCGCGCCGATCTGCTGGCCGGCGCGCGAGCGTTCGACCACAAGCTCGCCGCGGCCGCTCTCGTGAAGTCGAGCGGGCTGCCGCTGTCGCTCAACGTGGTGCTGCACCGGCGCAACCACGACCAGCTGGCCGGCATCATCGAGCTGGCCGAGCGGATGGGCGCGGACCGCCTGGAGCTGGCGAACACCCAGTACTACGGCTGGGCGCTGCGCAACCGCGAGGCGCTGATGCCGACTCGCGCGCAGCTCGCGGCCGCGGAGCCGCTGGTGCGTGCGGCGGTCCAGCGGCTGCGCGGCACCATGGAGATCGTCTACGTGGTCGCCGACTACTACGAGCCGTATCCCAAGCCGTGCATGTACGGCTGGGGTGCGCGGCAGCTGACCGTGGCGCCGGACGGAACCGTGCTGCCGTGCCCGGCGGCGTCGGCGATTTCGACGCTTTCGCTGTCCAACGTCCGCGACACGCCGCTCGCCGAGATCTGGTACGGCTCCGAGTCGTTCACCGCCTACCGCGGCGAAGACTGGATGAGCGAGCCGTGCCGCACGTGCGACCGCCGCGGGCTCGACTTCGGCGGCTGCCGCTGCCAGGCGTTCCTGCTCACCGGCGACGCCGCGGCGACCGACCCGGTGTGCTCGCGGTCGCCGCGGCGTGAGGTCGTGGATCTCATCCTGGCGCGACCACCGGAGTCGGACTTGGTCATGCGCCGGTGAAGGTGATCGTGCTCGGCACCGCGGCGGGCGGCGGGTGTCCACAGTGGAACTGTGCCTGCCGCCTGTGCGCGGCCGGGCTGCCACCGCGCACCCAGGACTGCGTCGCGATCAGCGCGGACGGCGTCGGCTGGTACCTGCTGAACTGCTCGCCGGACATCCGTGCCCAGATCCTTTCGACCCCCGCGCTGCGGGCGGGGCCGGGGCCGCGGGAAACTCCGCTGCGCGGCGTGCTGCTCACCGACGCCGAGCTGGATCACTCGCTGGGCCTGCTCATGCTGCGCGAGGCCGGCGGGCTCCCGGTGTTCGCGCCGGACGCGGTGCTGAGCGCGCTGTCCCCGTTCCGCGCGATCATCGACGGCTACGGCGGCTGGACGTCACTGGCGGATCTTCCCGGGCTGCGGGTCGATGTGCTTCCGGTGAGCGACAAGAAACCGAAGTACGTCTCGTCCGCCGGCGATGGTCCGTGGGTGGTCGCCTACCGGATCTCGGACCTTGCGACCGGCGGCGCGCTGGTGTACGCGCCATGCCTGAAAAGCTGGCCGGACGGGTTCGACGCGTTCGTCGAGGATGCTTCCCTGGTCCTGCTGGACGGCACGTTCCACGCTCCCGGCGAGATGACCGGCGTCGGCGGCCCGGACCAGATCGCGATGGGGCACCTGCCGATCACCGCGAGCCTGGCCCGGATCGCCGGGCGGCCCGGGCGCTGGGCGTTCACGCACCTGAACAACACGAACCCGGTGCTGGACCCGGCGTCGGCCGAGCACGCCGCCGTGGTGTCCGCCGGCGCGCTGCTCCCGGCGGACGGCACGGAGTTCTCCGTGTGATCAAACGACTCCGGTCCGCACACTGTCACGATTGCGTCGCGGAAGTAAACTTTGCGGGCGTTCAAGCGACCCTCCTTATGAGTACTTCGCTTCGAAGTACATGGGGAGAGAACGCCTGTGAGCACTGAAATCGTCGAAAGCACAGAGGCCGCACTCGCACTGCAGCCCGGGTCCGGCGCGCCGACAGCGGTCCGGCGGTACTGGCACCCGGTGGACAAGGACTGGCTGTCGGTGCCGGCGCACGGCAACCAGCCGACCGCCGCGCAGCTGCAGTCCTACGGGTACCAGACGCCGACCGGACCGCAGTTCTACGTCAGCCTGGTCGGCAACAGCGACATGGTCGAGGTCTACCGCTGGTGGCACCCGGTGGACAAGGACTGGATCGACATGCCCGTCGGGATGGCCTCGGACGCGCAGATGGCCAACTGGGGTTATCAGAGCAAGACGTTCCAGTACTACGCGTTCCCGACGCAGCGCGCGGGGACCGTGGCGGTGCGCCGCTGGTGGCACCCCACCGACAAGGACTGGCTCACCGTGCGGGACGGCGAGTTCACCGACGCGCAGCTGCAGTCGTTCGGCTATCAGAACAAGACCCTCCTGTTCTACGCGTTCGCCCAGCAGTCCCCGTCGACGGACCTCGGCTACTTCGCTCTGGGCACGCCGCAGAAGTCGGTGCTCAGCCCGGTGTCGTGGAGCGGCGCCGGCGACCACCCGCACACGTTCAGCGTGCTGGAAGTCAACCCGACGCAGTCGCCGTCGATCAACCAGGGCTTCCGCTACATCGGCTACTACGGCCACCACAACTGCTCGGGACTGGGCATCGCGCGGACGAACGACCTGAACGCGACCGCGTGGACGCAGGAGCCCACGCCGCTGTTCACCGGCACCGGTGAGCGCTGGGGGAACGCGCTGCTGAACCCCGACAACACGATCGGGCTGGTGCACAACGTGTACTGGTGCGGCGGCAACCCCGACGGCGGCGAGTACTACATCGTCGGGCGCAAGAGCACGGACGGGATCAACGGCACCCAGTTCACGTCGTTCGTGCCGCTGGTCAAGGAAATGACCGTGATCAACGGCAACCCGACCCTGTTCCGCGACCCGGCCACGCAGACCGTCTACCTGTACTGGTTCCGGGAGGCCAACGGCCGCAAGGAGATCCGCGTCAAGAGTGCCCCCACTTTCGACGACCTGCTGGATACCGACCCGGGGGATCTCGGCACGCTCATCGCGTACTCCCACGACGTCGTGGCCTCGCCCCAGGTGATGAAGGTGGGTTCCCTGTACTACCTGGCGGTGGAAACGCTGGAGCAGACCAACGTCTGGAAGACGCGGGTGCTCACCGCGTCGTCCCCGACGGCGCAGTTCTTCGAAATCCCCGCCGGGCCGCTCTACGGCAACGGGTCGGCGTGCGTCTTCCAGCACGTCTTCGGCAACACCCTGCACACGTACTTCGGCAACGAAGGCACCCCGGGCGTGGGCAACTGGACGCTCGACCACGTGAGCGCGCCCCTGTCGTGACGCCGGCGGCTCCGGAGGGCTAAGCAACGCCTTCCGGAGCCACCCCGGCAACCTGGACGGCGTCGGCGATCGGCGGTGTCCTCGTCGAACGCACCCCACACGCCAGGCCGGGAGGTGCCGAAGGCGATCTTCGGCATCTCCCGGCCACCAAGACCCCCAAATAACTCTTTGACGGTCATGGCAGACTGACGCCATGCCCCACGACAACCTGCGCGTACTGGCGCACCCGCTCCGCATGCGGCTCCTGTCGCTCCTGACGGGAACGGCGATGAGCGCGGCCGAGGCGGCGCGCGAGCTGGGCGACACGCAGGCGAACATCAGCTACCACCTCCGCCGCCTGCACGAGGCGGGCCTGCTGGACGTGGCGGAGGAAGTCACGATCCGCGGCGGCCGCGCGAAGCGCTATCGCCACGACCCGGACTCGGGCCGCCGCTTGACGACCCGCAACCCGGCGGAAGAACAGTTGCTGACGAAGGCGATCGCGGGCGAACTGCTGCGGCGGGCCTCGCAGCGCGCCCCGGGCCGTCGAGCGTCGTTGACGGACGCGGAGCTGTGGGTCGACCCGGCCGTGTGGGCGCGGGTGCTGGAGCAGGCGTCGAAGCTGAGCCAGGAACTCCACGCGGCGGCCCAGCCGCCACGCTCGCCGGGGACGGTCCGCGTGAGCGCGAGTGTGGCGTTGTTCGAGCTGACAGAGGCCGGCGCGGAGGAAGCACGGTGACCGCGCGACCGGGGGACGGTTTGCCGCGCGGGGTCGCTTGTGGGCTTGCCTTGCTGCGCGAAGTCGGCTCCGCCGCCCCGCCAGGTCGTCGGCTCGGCACCGCCGAAGCGCCCACTCCCGCCCTCCCCACCACCACGCCGGAGGCGCTCCCATGACCTCCCCGCTCCTCGCCCCGCTTCGTGAACCTCGCTTTCGCGCGCTCGTCACCGGGCGGACCTTCGCCGACTTCGCCAATGCCGTCGCGCCCTTCGCGCTGGCCTTCGCCGTCGTCGATCTGACCGGGTCGGCCGTGGACCTCGGGATCGTCGTCGGGGCGCGGTCCATCGCCAATGTGCTGCTCATCCTCTTCGGCGGGATGCTCGCCGACCGGTTGCCGCGGTCGGTGATCCTGCAGGGCACCGAGACCGCCGCCGCGCTCACGCAGGCCACCATCGCCGCGAGTGTCCTCTGTGGATTCACCTCCGTCCCGCTGCTGGTCGGGCTCAGCCTGGTCAACGGCGCCGTCTCGGCCATCTCGCTGCCCGCCGCCGCGTCGCTCACGCCGTTGACCGTCCCCGCGCCACTGCTCGCCCAGGCGAACGCGCTGGTCCGGCTGCTGTCCAACGTCGGCCGCATCGCCGGCGCCGGCCTCGCCGGAGTCCTCGTCGCGTTCGCCGGCTCCGGGTGGGCGCTCGCCGGGAACGCCGTCCTCTTCCTCGCCGCTGCGTTGTCCTATCGCCGGATCCGCCTCCCGCGTGGCGAGCGGATCCCGGGCAGTCGCCCCCTCGGCGAGCTCGCGGAAGGCTGGCGGGAGTTCCGCGCCCGGTCGTGGGTGTGGCTGGTGGTGCTGCAGTTCATGATCGTCAACGCGGTGAACGCGGGCGCGCTGCTGGTGATCGGCCCGCTGGTCGCCGACGACACGTTCGGCCGCACCGGCTGGGGTCTCGCGCTGGCGACGCAGACCGCGGGGGCGCTGCTCGGCGGTGTCATCGCCACGCGGTGGCAACCCCGGCGGATGCTGCTGGTCGGCGTCGCGCTGGTCATGGTCGACGCGCTGCCGATGCTGGCGCTCGGTGAGACGCCGTACCTGCTGCCGTTGCTGTTCGCGATGTTCCTCGCGGGTGTGGCGATCGAGCAGTTCGGAGTCGCGTGGGACGTCTCGCTGCAGGAGAACGTGCCGCCCGAAAAGCTGGCCCGCGTCTACTCCTACGACATGCTCGGCTCGTTCGTCGCGATGCCGCTCGGCCAGATCGCCGCCGGTCCGCTGGCCGAGCACGCCGGCCGTTCGGCAACGCTCCTCGGCGGCGCGGCCCTGGTCGTCGGCGCGACGGCGATCGTGCTGCTCAACCCCCAGGTGCGCGGGCTCGTCCGCCGCGCGCCGGTCAGCCCGGGCGCACCAGGATGAGGTTCAGCAGGCTCGCGCTGAAGACGACGTCGTCCCCGCCGTCGACGAACTCGACGCGCGTGCGTACGAGCCCCCGGTCCGGCTTAGAGCGCGAGAGTCGGGCCTCGGTGACGGTGGCCCGCAGCCGCAGCACCGAGCCCGGCCGCACCGGCCGCGGCCAGCGCAGCTCGTCGACGCCCGGACTGCCCAGGCTGGACACAGTGGACAGGTAGTGGTCGGCGTAGAGCCGCATCATCAGGCTCGCGGTGTGCCAGCCGCTGGCGATCAGCCCGCCGAAGGGCCCGTCCGCCGCGGCTGCGGCGTCGACGTGAAAGCTCTGCGGGTCATAGCGCCGGGCGAAATCGAGGATGTCGGCCTCGGTCACTTCGACGCTGCCACAGTCGTAGGTCGCGCCCTGCACGTAGTCCTCGAAGTAGCGATCATCGGCCATGGGCGCAGGATGCCACAGCCCGGCGACGGCTAGCGGCCCGCGCGAGGTTCCGGGGTCAGGTCGCGGTGGCCGTCGAGACGCCACCAGCTCTCCAGCGTCTCCCTCAACGCCTTCAGCAGCTCGCCGCCCATCTCGAGGGGGACCAGGGCCGCCTTGCCGTCGTCCACCCGGAGTGCCGCCGTCAGGCGGTCGCCCTGCTCGACCAGACCCACCACCACCCGGGTCGGCTCCCCTGCGACGTCCACGGTCGGAATGGCGCGCTCGTACCGCCAGCCTTCAGCGTTCACCCGGCCGACAGTGGCACAGCTTTCCCCGCCCCGGCCCGGGTTTCACCCTCACGTGTGGTCAGGCCGGCGCCCAGGGCCGCACTTCCTCCAGGAGCTTCGCCACCGCGAGCACGAGGTCGTCCGAGTGCCGCGGCCCGACGATCTGCAGCCCCACCGGCAGCCCCGCCGACGTGTGGCCGGCCGGCACGCTGATCGCCGGCTGCTGCGTCATGTTGAACGGGTACGTGAACGGCGTCCACTCCGGCCACTCGCTCAGCCCGCTGCCCGGCGGCACGTCGTGCCCGGCCTCGAACGCGGCGATCGGGACGGTCGGGGTGATCAGCACGTCGTAGCGCGTGTGGAACTCGCCCATGAGGATGCCCAGCGCGGCCCGCTCGGCGGTCGCGTCCAGGTAGTCGCTCGCGCTCCACGTCTTGCCGAGCTCCCAGACCTTGCGCAGGCCGGGGTCCGTCCGGTCCTCCGACCCCGGCGGGAACGTGTCGAGCAGCTTCGCCGCGCCCGACGACCACAGGATGTCGAAGGCCGGCTTCGGGTCGGCGAACCCCGGATCGGTCTCCTCGATGTGCAGGCCCGCGTCACCGAGCGCGCGCACCGCGGCCGCGACGACCGCGGCGACCTCCGGGTCGACGTCGACGTACCCGAGCGTCGGCGAGAACGCCGCGATCAGGCCGCGCACGTCCCGGCGGACGGCCTCGCGGAACGACGCCACCGGCGGCGCGAGCGCGGCCGGGTCGCGGTGGTCGGGTATCGACAGGACGTCCAGCAGCAGGGCGGTGTCGTCCACCGACCGCGCCATCGGGCCGGCGTGCGAGAGCGGGCCGAACGGGCTCGCCGGGAACAGCGGGATCCGGCCGTGGGTCGGCTTGAGCCCGACGATCCCGCAGAACGACGCCGGGATCCGCACCGAGCCGCCGCCGTCGGTGCCGACAGAAAGCTCGCCCATCCCCGCCGCGACCGCCGCGGCGCTGCCGCCGCTCGACCCGCCCGCCGTCTTCGACGGGTCGGCCGGGTTGCGCGTGATGCCCTGCAGCGGGCTGTCGGTGACGCCCTTCCACGCGATCTCGGGCGTCGTCGTCTTGCCCAGCACCACCAGGCCGGCCTCGCGCATCCGCGCGGCGACGGGGCTGTCGACCTCCCACGGCTGGTCCGGGTCGATGCTCTTCGAGCCCCGGACGGTCGGCCAGCCCTGGGTGAGGAACATGTCCTTGATCGAGGACGGCACGCCGTCGAGCCAGCCGATCGGGTTGCCGTCCCGCCAGCGGACCTCCGACGCCTTGGCCTGCTCCAGCGCCCCGTCGGCGTCGACGAGGCAGTACGCATTGCACTCGCCGTCACGGTCTTCGATGGCTTGCAGCGCGTTCTGCGTCGCCTCGATCGGTGAGAGCTCACCGGTCGCGTAGGCGGCGACGAGCTCGCTGGCGGTCAGCATCCTGTCGTTCATCCGGCTCCCTGGTTCCCCGACGGCACGTAGCCGAGCGACTTGTCGACGACATTGCGCAGCGGCTCCCCAGCCTGCCAGCGGCGGAAGTTCTCGGTGAACACCTCGACGAGCGTGTTCCGCCAGCCGACGAAGTCACCGGACATGTGCGGCGAGACCAGCACGTCCGGCATGGTCCACAGCGGGCTGTCGGGTGGCAGCGGCTCGGTGTCGAACACGTCGAGCGCGGCGCCGGCGATGGTTTTGTCTTCCAGCGCCGCGACCAGGTCGGACGTGACCACCAGCTCGCCCCGGCCCACGTTGACGAACCGAGCCGACGGCTTCATCGCGGCGAACGCGCGCGCGTCGAACATACCCTTGGTGTGCTCGGTCAGCGGCGCGACGGCGACGACGTAGTCGGCGTGCGGCAGGAACTCGTCGAGCTGCGAAGACTCGTGCACGACACCGAAGTCCGGGTCGCCCGTGCGCTCCCGGCGGCCGGCACCACTGACCCGCATCCCGGCCGCGCGCAGCAGTCGCGCGATGGCCCGGCCGATCGGCCCGGTGCCGACGACCACCACCTGGCGCCCGGCGATCCGCTCGCTCTCGCGGTGCAGCCAGCGGCCCTCGCGCTGCAGGTCGTGCGAGCGCGCGAAGTCCTTCGCGAAGGCGAGGACGACGCCCAGCACGTACTCCGCGATGGCGTCGTCGAAGACGCCCCGCGAGTTGGTCAGGATCACGTCGCTCTCCACCAGCCCGGGGAACAGCACCGGGTCGACGCCCGCGCTCGCGATGTGCAGCCAGCGCAGGCGGTCGGCAGCGTGCCAGGCGCCCGGCACGGCCGTGGAGAGGAAGTCGTAGACGAAGAGCGCGTCAGCTCCGGACAGGGCTTCGGGCAGGCCGGCTGCGTCCGTGTAACGCACGACCGCCCCGGATTCGACAGCACGCATGTCCGGTGGGCGGTGCTCGCCGCAGAGCACGGCCAGGACGGGAGTTTCCCGGTTTTCCGAGGCGATCACGTTGACACGGTAAAAGCGGCTCGTATGATTGTCAACAATCCGAGGAACGACCCCCGGAGCACCGGACGTGTCATCAAGTGCAGACGTATTCCGGAGGCTGAGCCTTGGATTTCGACTTCCTGGCGTTCGACGGCCCGCTGGCGCAACGCGGCATCGGGGTGATCGCCCCCTTCGACCTGGCGCTGGAGCGCGAGCTCTGGCGCTGGGTGCCGATGGAGGTGTCCCTGCACCTCGCCCGGACGCCGTACGAGCCGGTGCCGGTCAGCATGGAAATGGCCCGCCTCGTCAGCGACAGCCACCACCTGGCCAGCGCGACCCGCGACGTGCTGCACGTCGAGCCCGAGGTCGTCGCCTACCTCTGCACGTCGGGCAGCTTCGTCAACGGCGTCGACTACGAGCGCTCGCTCACCAAGGCGATCTGCGACGCCGGCGCACCGGACGCCGTCACCACCTCGGGCGCGCTGGCCGAGGTGCTGCACCAGCTCGACCTCCACCGCGTCTCGATACTGACGCCGTACGACGCCGACCTCACCCGCGCCCTGCACGACTTCCTCGGCGAGCTGAACGTCGAGACCGTCGCCAGCGACCACCTCGGGCTGGGCGGCGGCATCTGGAAGGTCAGCTACCGCACCATCGCCGAGCGCATCCTCGCCGCCGACCACGGCGAGGCCGAAGCGATCTTCGTCAGCTGCACCAACCTCCCCACCTACGACCTGATCGAGCCCCTGGAAGCCGCGCTCGGCAAGCCGGTGCTCACCGCCAACCAGCTGACCATGTGGGCGTGCCTGCGCCGGATGAACCTGCCCATCGTCGGACCCGGGAAGTGGCTTCGTGACGTGTCGTGAAGGTTTTCCTTGACCACCCCTCTAGGATTGTCGACAATTTGCGTCCCTCCGGAGGTTTCGTGACCACCATCGGCTTCATCTACCCCGACCACGCGGCCGAAGACGACTACCCGCTGGCCGAGCAGCTGCTCGGCGGCGCAGCCGCGGACGAGGGCGACATCCGGCTCGCGGTCGAGCACATCTACGGCACCGACAAGCACGCGGTCGCCGAGCTGCTCGACCTCGGCAGCGAGACCCGCCTCGCCGACGGTGCCGCCCTGCTCAAGAAGCACGAGCCGGACGCCGTCGTCTGGGCCTGCACCAGCGGCAGCTTCGTCTACGGCTGGGACGGCGCCCGCGACCAGGCCGACCGCCTCGCCGCCGTCGCCGGGATCCCGGCCTCCAGCACCTCCTTCGCGTTCGTGCACGCCGCGCGTGCCCTGGACGTCAAACGGGTCGCCGTCGCCGCCAGCTACCCGGACGACATCGCCCGGCTGTTCGTGGACTTCCTCAAGGCCGGCGGCGTCGAGGTCGTCGCGATGGCCAGCGCCGACATCATCACGGCCGCCGAGGTCGGCGCGATGTCGTCGGAGGCCGTCGTCGAGCTCGCCGTGCGTCACGACCACCCGGACGCCGATGCGGTGCTCGTGCCGGACACCGCCATGCGCACCCTCGCCGAGATCAACGCGATCGAGGAGGCGCTCGGCAAGCCCGTGCTGACCGCCAACCAGGTGACCGTCTGGGAGGGGCTCCGTCTGACCGGGCGCCACCGGCTCGTCCGTTCCCTCGGCGCGTTGTTCCGGCACCTGCCGGACGGGAGTGCCTGACATGGCCATGCCACCGGGCATGCTGCCCGAGATCGAACCGGTCAGCCGCGAGTCGACAGCCGCGGTCATCGCGCGTCAGCTGCGCGACGCGATCATGACCGGCGCCCTCCCGCCGGGCACCCAGCTCGGCGAGACGGAGCTGGCCTCACGCTTCCAGGTGTCACGGGGGCCGCTCCGGGAGGCCATGCAGCATCTGGTGTCCGAAGGGCTCCTGCGCAGCGAACGGCACCGGGGGCTGTTCGTGATCGACCTCGAGCCCGGCGACGTCTACGACATCTATGCAGCTCGCTCGGCGATCGAACGCGCCGCGATGATCCGCGCCGTGCGCGGCGGGGAACGCGAGCGGATCGCCGACGTGCTCGAGCGGACTGTCGCCGAGATGGCGACAGCCGCGAGCGAAGACGACCCGACCGCGCTTTCCACCGCGGACCTCAGGTTCCACGAGGCCCTCATCAACGCCTCCGGCAGCAAACGGCTCGTGCGGATGGCCCGGACCCTGCTCATCGAGACGCGGATGTGCCTGACCGCGCTGCAGAGCACCTATCAGCGGGTCGAGGAACGCGTCGAGGAGCACACGAAACTCATCCAGGCCCTTCGCGACGGCGACGAGGAAACGGCGCTGGCGCTGCTCGATTCCCACATGGAGGACGCCGTGCAGCGCCTCGCGCCGGGGACGAGCCTCATCGAGGGACACGCCCCGCCGGTGCCGGGCAACGCGTGAGCGGAGCGCCGGCAGGCGCGGCCTGAAGTCCGACAATCGTGATCGGAAAACCGGCGCGCGTAGTCGCCGGGTCGGCACGCGCACCTGGACGACCGGCTCAGGCTCCGGGGGAACCGGCAGGCGTACGTGGACGGCCCGCACGGGTACGGGGAAGCAGTTGACCGGCGGAGAGCACCCGCAGTTAAGCGCCACCGCGCACCCCCAGCACCGGCTGGCCACCACGGCCGTCGCGGCAGTCCGGCGACCACGGGAAGCGGCCCTGCGAGTCCGCGTGGACCAGTTGGAGCGCGCGGATTTCCGGACCGTACAACGCCACTGCGAACACCAGGTGCACCGACGGCTCCGCCAGCCGGACCACCTCGATCAGCGAACCGCCCCGCAGCGGCACGCGCTCGCCCGACGACGGCGGCGACTCGTGCAGTGAGTGCGCGGCCAGGTCGTTGAGCAGTCCCGCCGCGTCCGGCACCGGCAGGCCCGTCACGACCAGCTCGGGCAGGCCGTACTCGCTCAGGCCTACCGTGTAGGCCCACGGCGGGTACGACCCACTGCCCTCGACTCCCTGCACGAGCCAGCCCCGGCCGGCCACGCCATCGCGAAGCCGTTGCAGGTAACCGGATCTGTCCGGGTTCTCACATTCGAAGCACATCGGTGGCTCCTCCCCCTCGGTGGACTTGGGACCACCGTGCCGGAGGGCACCGACAAAAAATCAACCCATCGCTTCGGCCACGGCCGTGCCGAGCCGTTCTGTGGTATCCGTGCCGCCGAGGTCCGGGGTGCGCACGCGGCCCTCGTCGAGCACCCGGTCCACCGCGGTCCGGATCGCTTGCGCAGCAACGGTTTCGCCCAGGTGTTCGACCAGCATCGCGGCCGCCAGGATCTGTGCCACGGGGTTCGCGATCCCCTGTCCGGCGATGTCCGGAGCACTCCCGTGGACCGCCTCGAACATCGACGGATATTCACCCGATGGGTTGATGTTGCCGGACGGTGCCATGCCGAGTCCGCCGGTGATCGCGGCCGCGAGGTCGCTCAGGATGTCGCCGAAGAGGTTCGAACCCACGATGACGTCGAGCCGGTCCGGCGCCTGGACCATCCGCGCCGCCAGCGCGTCCACGTGCATCTGTTCACTGTGGACATCGGGGTACTCCGCGGCGATTTCGGCAAAGATCTCGTCCCAGAAGGGCATCGAGTGGATGAGCCCGTTGGACTTCGTCGCCGAGCACACGCGCGAAGACCTCGTCCGCGCCAGTTCGAAGGCGTACCGGATGATCCGTGAAACGCCGACGCGCGTGAAGACCGACTCCTGCAGCACGAACTCGTCCGGCCGCCCGGCGTTGTGCCGGCCGCCGATCGCCGAGTACTCCCCTTCGGAGTTCTCGCGGACGATGACCAGCTCCAGCTCTTCGGCCTTCCGCCCGGCCAGCACGGACGTCGTGCCCGGCAGCAGCCGCACCGGGCGCAGGTTGACGTACTGCTGGAACGCGCGCCGAAGCGGGATCAGCAGGCCCCACAGCGAAACGTGGTCCGGGACGCCGGGAAAGCCGACCGCGCCGAGCAGGATCCCGTCGAACGCCGAGAGCTGCGCGACGCCGTCGTCCGGCATCATCGACCCGGCCTGCGCGTAGCGCTCGCAGCTCCAGTCGAATTCGTTCCACTCCAGAGAGAAGCCGAAGAGCGCGGAAGCCCGGTCGAGGACCTTGCGGGCCTCGACCGTGACGTCCACGCCGATCCCGTCGCCGGGGATGCTCGCGATGCGGTAGGAGCTCACAGGGCCACCGCGATGTACTTGGTCTCGAGGAACTCGTCGATGCCGACCGAACCGCCTTCGCGGCCCAGCCCGGACTGCTTGATCCCGCCGAACGGCGCCGCCGGGTTCGACACGATGCCCTGGTTGAGCCCGATCATGCCGGCCTCCAAGGCTTCCGAGACGCGCAGCGCGCGCTTGAGGTCGCTGGTGAAGACGTAGGAAACCAGACCGAACTCGGTGTCGTTCGCCTTCGCCACCGCCTCTTCCTCGGTGTCGAACGGCGTGATCGGGGCGACCGGCCCGAAGATCTCCTCGTGCGTCAGCCGCGCTTCCTGCGGGACATCGGTGAGCACGGTGGCCTGGTAGAAGTGACCCGGGCCGTCGACTCCGGAGCCGCCGGTGAGCACCTTCGCGCCGCGGTCGGTGGCGTCCTTGACCAGCTCCGTCACCTTGTCGACGGCCTTGCCGTCGATCAGCGGGCCGACCACGACGTCCTTCTCGGTGCCGCGGCCCATCGGCAGCGCCTGCATGCGCTCGGTCAGCCGCCGCGAGAACTCCTCGACGACGCCGCGCTGCACGTAGAACCGGTTCGCCGCGGTGCACGCCTCGCCGATGTTGCGCATCTTCGCCTGCATCGCGCCGTCGATGGCGGCGTCCATGTCGGCGTCGTCGAAGACCAGGAACGGCGCGTTCCCGCCGAGCTCCATCGACGTCCGGAGGACCTTGTCGGCGCACTGCTCCAGGAGCTTCCGGCCGACGCCGGTCGAGCCGGTGAAGGAGAGCTTGCGGGCGCGGCCGTCACGGATCAGCGGCTCCATCACCCCGCCGGAATCGCTGGTCGTGAGGACGTTGAGCACGCCCTCGGGCAGCCCCGCCTCGGCGAGGATGCCGGCCAGCGCCAGCATCGACAGCGGCGTCTGCGCGGCGGGTTTGATCACCATCGTGCAGCCCGCGGCGACAGCCGGGCCGATCTTGCGGGTGCCCATCGCCATCGGGAAGTTCCACGGCGTGATCAGGATCGTCGGCCCGACCGGCTGCTTCGTGATGAGGAACCGGCCCGAGCCGTTCGGGGCGGTCGCGTAACCGCCGTCGATCCGGACGGCCTCCTCGGCGAACCAGCGGAAGAACTCGGCGGCGTAGGCGATCTCACCCTTCGACTCGGCCAGCGGCTTGCCCATCTCGAGGGTCATGAGCAGGGCGAGCTCGTCCTGGCGCTTCATCAGCAGCTCGTACGCGCGGCGCAGGATCTCGCCACGCTCGCGGGGCGCCACCTTCGCGAAGTCCGCTTGCGCGGCGACGGCGGCGTCCAGCGCGGTGACGCCGTCCGCCGGCGAGGCGTCGGCGACCTGGCACAACTCCTTGCCGGTGGCCGGGTCCACCACCGGGAACGTCTTCCCCGACTCGGCGGCGACCCACTTGCCGCCGATGAACAGTTCCTTGCCGACCGCGTCGACGACGCCGGACTCGGTACTCGCGCTCATCCCGACTGCTCCTCACGTGTTGTCCCGAGGGCCATGCTATGGATATTGTCAACAATCGACAACCCGCTCAACCGACCAAGGAGCACGCTGCCATGGCCCAGCTATCTCCGCTGCTCAAGCAGGCAACGCCCGTCGTGGTCGACCACGGTGAAGGGGTTTACCTCTACGACGTCGACGGCAAACGCCACCTCGACTTCACCGCAGGCATCGGCGTCACGAGCACCGGGCACTGCCACCCGCACGTCGTGCGAGCGGCGCAGGAGCAGATCGGCAAGCTCGTCCACGGGCAGTACACGACGGTGATGCACCAGCCCCTGCTCGAGCTGACGAAGCGGCTCGGCGACGTCCTGCCGAGCGGGCTCGACTCGCTCTTCTACGCGAACTCGGGCAGCGAAGCCGTCGAAGCCGCGTTACGGCTTTCGCGGCAGGCGACGAAGCGCCCGAACGTCATCGTCATGCAGGGCGGCTTCCACGGCCGGACCGTCGCCGCGGCGAGCATGACGACGTCCGGGACGCGGTTCAGCGCCGGCATCGGCCCGCTGATGGCCGGCGTGCACGTCGCCCCCTTCCCCTACGCCTACCACTACGGCTGGGACGAACAGACCGCTACGAAGTTCGCGCTGCGCGAGCTGGACTTCCTGTTCCAGACGGTCAGCGCGCCCAACGAGACCGCCGCGATCTTCGTCGAGCCGGTGCTCGGCGAGGGCGGCTACGTCCCGGCGAACACCGAGTTCATGGCGGGGCTGCGCGAGCGCGCGGACCGGCACGGCATCCTGCTCGTCGTCGACGAGATCCAGACCGGCTTCGGCCGCACCGGCAAGTTCTGGGGGCACGACCACTTCGACGTCTCCCCCGACATCGTGCTCATCGCGAAAGGCCTGGCCAGCGGCTTCCCGCTGTCGGGCATCGCCGCTTCGCAGGAGCTGATGGCGAAGGCGTTCCCGGGCTCGCAGGGCGGTACGTACGGCGGCAACGCCGTCTCGTGCGCGGCAGCGATCGCGACCCTGGAAGTCATCCAGCAAGAGAACCTGGTGGAGAACGCCGCCGAGCGTGGCCGCCAGCTGATCGAAGGCGCCCGGGTGATCGCGGACAAGACGCCCGCGATCGGCGAGGTGCGCGGGCTCGGGCTGCTGGTCGGCTCGGAGTTCACCACCGCAGACGGTGAGCCGGACGCCGCGACCGCCGCGGCCGCCCAGCAGACGGCGTCGAAGAACGGCCTGCTGCTGCTGACCTGCGGGCCGTACATGAACGTCGTCCGCATGGTGCCACCCCTGGTCGTCAACGCCGAGCAGGTCGACGACGCGCTGCGCATCTGGGGCGACGTCGTCGCCTCGGTCACGGGGAGCTGAGCATGGCCCGGTACATCACGATCACGCTCGACAAGCGCGGGGTCTCCTGCCGCGCCCGGCTGCTCGACGACGAGGCACCGCGCACGTGCAAGGCAGTGTGGGACGCGTTGCCGCAGAGCGGTTCCGCTTACCACGCGAAGTACGCGCGCAACGAGGTCTACACGCTGGTGCCGCCCTTCGCGGAGCCGAAGCCCGGGCGGGAGAACCCGACGATCACGCCGATTCCCGGCGACGTCGTGTACTTCGGCTTCGAAGCCTGGGAGATCGGCAATCCCGCGTACGGCTACGACGACGACAGTGAGGCGCACAGCGACCAGGGCGCGACCGACCTCGCGATCTTCTACGGGCGCAACAATCTGCTGATCAACGGCGACGCGGGCTGGGTGCCCGGCAACGTGTTCGCCACGATCGAGGAGGGCCTGGCCGAGATGGCGGCGGCCGCGCAGGACCTCTGGTTGCGGGGTGTCGAGGGCGAGACGCTCTCGTTCGCGCGAGCCTGAATCCCTTACCCGGCAAGGGGCGTCGGGTGCGGTCACCGCACTCGACGCCCCTTTTCCTGCGTCCGGCCACCCGAAAGAGTGATCATCGCGAGCTCACCTTTCGTGGCCGGTGATCACCGGATCGAGCTACGCGATTGCCCAGGATGCCGGATCAAGGCCGGAATTACCGACAGTGAGATTCCTCCCGCCTGTTACCCACAGTGGTTGACCGCCGAAACGGGCACCCCGGCGTCGAACACGAAGGGATTACATGTTTAGCATGGGAAGATTCCACGGTGCCCGGGTCTCCCGAAAATGACTTTTTGACAGCTCTCCTGTGCGGTGAAAACCTGCTTTCGCTCCCCACCAGGGAGCTCTCCAGGGAAGTCAATGAGTTATTCATCAAGGAGTCATTCCATGCAGATGTTCGCCCAGCACGCCCACTACTGCCACGACATCCTGACCGGCGCGCTGGCGCACCTGGCGCACGTTCTCGGCTGGCTCGTCTGAGCCAGGCGGAAACTCCGGAGCCTGGCCGCGGGAAACCGCGGCCAGGCCGTTTCACCCCAGCTCTCCCAGTCTCGCGAAATCGTCGTCGGAAATCGCGACGTCGGTCGCGCCGCAGTTTTCTTCGAGGTGCGCGAGCGAGGACGTACCGGGAATCGGGATGACCACCGGCGACCGGCGCAGCAACCAGGCGAGGGACACCTGGGCGGGGGTCGCGCCGAGGCCGGCCGCGACCTTTCCGAGCACACCGCCCGCCTTCGCGTGGTCACCGCGTGCGATCGGGAGCCACGGGACGAACGCGATCCCCTCGCGCCCGCAGTAGTCGAGGACGTCGTCGGACGCGCGGTCGGTCAGGTTGTACCGGTTCTGCACGCTCGCGATGGGCGCGACGGCCCGTGCTTCGGCCAGCTGCGCGACGCTGACCTCGGACAACCCGATCCGGGCGACCTTGCCCTCCTCGCGCAGCCGGGCGAGCGCGCCGACCTGGTCGGCGAGCGGCACCTGCGGGTCGAGGCGGTGCAGCTGCAGCAGGTCGAGGCGTTCCACGCGCAGGCGCCGCAACGAGAGTTCCGCCTGCTGCCGCAGGTATTCGGGCCGGCCGAGCGGCACCCATTCGCCCTGGCTCGGGCGCGAGTGGCCGCACTTCGTCGCGATGAACAGCCCGTCATACGGGTGCAGCGCGTCGGCGAGCAGTTCCTCGTTCAAGCCCAGGTCATAGGCGTCGGCGGTGTCGAAGAACGTCACGCCGAGCTCGGCCGCGCGGCGGGCGACCGCGGCCGCACCGTCGCGGACGTGGTCCCACTCGGTGAGCCGCATGGCGCCGAAACCCAGCCGCCGCACGGAAACGCCGTCTTCGAAGGTGTACGTCGATGTCATGCCGGAAGCTTCACCCGGCGCGGAGTCACCCACCAGAGATTTAGCCTGAGCTAAATCCTGCTCTGTAATCGCCTGATCACCGGTTTCATCCGGATTTCATCGGCCTTCCCTAACGTCCCCAGAGCAGTGATCAACTGACGGAGGGGACTGCGAAGTGAAAAATCTGAAACGGCTTTCGCTGATCGGCGCGGCGGTGGCGGCACTCGTCACCGGATTCGTCACCACACCGGCCGCGCACGCCGAAGGCGCGCACTACTACATCCTGATCGGCGGCACCTGCAACGGGAACGCCGACCAGTACCAGGACGCGTGGCTGCGCGGCGGGATCCGCAAGGTCGTGAACTACCCGGCCGGCGCGTCCGGACTCCCGGGACCGTGCGGCGCGACGCCGATGGACCAGAGCGTCGCCATCGGCCGCGAAGAGGCGAAGCGCGTCGCCCAGGACTCTTTCAACGAGGACCCGGGCGGCGAGTTCACCGTCGTCGGGTACTCGCAGGGCGCGATCGTCGCGAACTTCCTGCTCAATGACATCGCGGACGGCCTCGTGAACGTCGACAAGAGCCACTTCACCGCGAAGCTGTACGCCGACCCGATGCAGCCGGTCGGACCGCCGGGACGCGGGATCAGCGCGGTGATCCCGGCGGGCGCGGGCGCGCCGTCGCCGTTCGGCGGGTACGTCTCGTTCGGCCCGGGCCGGACGGACTTCGGCGGCATCCCGTACATCCGCTACTGCATCCAGACCGACGGGGTGTGCCACTTCGACACCCTCGAAGCGCCGGGCGGCTACTTCGCCCAGCACTGGTGCTACGTCGAACGCCCGATCATGGACAACACCCTGGCCGACGGCGTGTACACGAACTCGTCGATCGAGCTGCCGCGGCAGGACTGCCGGCCGCCGTGGCCGATCGGCTGACCTTCTCGGGGCGGGCGCTCCGGCGCCCGCCCCACAGCCGGCCGAAGTAGCCGGCCGCGAAGTCGGACAGCCGTTGCGCTGCGACGGACAGGTACGCACTCTCGCGCCAGACCAGGCTCAGGGTGCGGTGGCAATCGGGCGCGTCCAAGCGCAGCCACACAGCTGGGATGTGCGTGACGCCGCGAGAGAACGCGGGCACCAGCCCGACGCCGAGACCCGCGCCGATGAGGTCGCCGGTGGCACCGGGTTCGTCGCTCTCGCAGGTGTATTCGGGGTCGAGCCCGGCCGCCGCGAACAGCCGGTCGGCCAGCTCGCGCGGCCAGTAGCCGGGACGCGTGGGCTGAGCACGATCGAACCCCTCAATCGGACACAGGCGAGTGCGTCGAGGGAGTTCTCCTTCCGCGGTGCGCCGCCCGGAGACGGGCACGGCTGGCTGATCGGCGGGCAGCCGTACTCGCCGTCCCGTATCGATGCGCGACCCCGGCTCGGCGACGTCGAGATCTGGCGGTTCGTGGCGGACCTGCACCACCCGATCCACCTGCACCTGGTCAGCTTCCGGATCCTCTCCCGCGGCGGCCGCGAACCGGGGCCGTTCGACGGCGGGCTCAAGGACACGGTCGACCTGCGCCCGGGGGAAGCGGTGGAGGTGATCGCCCCGGTCGACGACTACCGGGGGCGGTACATGTTCCACTGCCACAACGCGGAGCACGAGGACATGGGCATGATGGCCACCTTCGAAACGACGTGACGCGCTAACGTGAAAAACTTTCATAGCGGCGTACCGGAGGTACGTACTACGCTGCGGTAACCACAGCAACGGCGCAGAGGAGAGACTGTCGATGGGCGACGTGGCAGCACAGCTGGCCGAGATCGTCGGGGACAAGAACCTGCTGACCGGTGACGCGATCTCCGAGGACTACGCGCACGACGAAGCACTGACGGCGGAGCCGCAGAAGCCTGCGTACGTCGCGAAGCCGTCAACCGCCGAAGAAGTTTCGAAGCTGCTGAAGGCGGCGACAGAACACAACGTGCCCGTGACCGCCCGCGGCTCCGGGAGCGGCTTGTCCGGTGCTGCCCGGCCCCGCGCGGACGGGCTGCTGATCTCCTTCGAGCGGATGAACCAGGTCCTCGAAGTCGACACCGGGAACCACGTCGCCGTCGTCCAGCCAGGGGTCACACTCGCCGAACTCGACGCCAAGACCGCCGAAGCCGGGCTCAGCTACACCGTCTACCCCGGCGAGCTGAGCGCGAGCGTCGGCGGGAACGTCGGGACGAACGCCGGCGGGATGCGCGCCGTCAAGTACGGCGTCACCCGCAACAACGTCCTCGGCCTGCAGGCCGTCCTGCCGACCGGCGAGATCATCCGGACCGGCGGCAAGACGTCGAAGATCTCCACCGGCTACGACCTCACGCAGCTGATCATCGGCTCCGAGGGCACCCTCGCTCTCGCCACGGAGATCACCGTCAAGCTGCACCCGCGGCTCACCCACGGCGCCACCGTGCTCGCGCCGTTCGGCGACTTCGGCCAGGTGATGGCGGCGGTGCCGGCGATCGTCTCCAGCGGGCTCGCGCCGCACATCCTCGAGTACATCGACAACATGACGATGGCCGCCATCGTCTACAACGAGAAGCTCGAGCTCGGCGTCCCGGACAAGATCCGCGAGACCAGCGAGGCCTATCTCGTGGTAGCGCTGGAGAACCGGGACAACGGACGCCTGCACGAGGACGTCGAGACCGTCGGCGAGCTGCTCGGCGAACTCGGCGCCACGGACGTCTACGTCCTCGAAGGCCCCGCCGCGCGCAAGCTGATCGAAGCCCGCGAGAAGGCCTTCTGGACCGCGAAGGCCGCCGGCGCCGACGACGTGATCGACGTCGTCGTACCGCGCACCGCGATGCCGCAGTTCATCACGAAGGCGCGCGAACTCGCGATGGCCACGGGCGGCGGCGCGCTCGGCTGCGGACACGCCGGCGACGGCAACGTCCACCTCGCGATCTTCTGCAAGGACGCGGACCAGCGGAAGCGGCTGCTCACCGACATCTTCGCGTACGCGATGGAACTCGGCGGCGCGATCTCCGGCGAGCACGGCCTCGGCCGCACCAAGGCGCACTACCACCAGGAACTCGAAGACCCGGCGAAGATCGAGCTGATGCGCCGGATCAAGCAGAGCTTCGACCCCGCCGGGATCCTCAACCCCGGCGTTCTCTTCCCCGAAGGAACCGCATGAGCGAAATGAACGGCGCCCAGTCCCTGATCCGCACGCTGGTCGACGCCGGTGTCGAGGTGTGCTTCGCGAACCCCGGCACGTCGGAGATGCACTTCGTCGCCGCGCTCGACACCGTCCCGGAGATGCGGGGCGTGCTCGCGCTGTTCGAGGGCGTCGTCACCGGTGCCGCCGACGGGTACGCGCGGATCGCCGGCAAGCCCGCCGCGACGCTGCTGCACCTCGGCCCCGGTTTGGGCAACGGCCTGGCGAACCTGCACAACGCGCGGCGCGCACACACGCCGATCGTCAACGTCGTCGGCGACCACGCGACCTACCACAAGCAGTACGACGCGCCGCTGGAGTCGGACATCGAGGCCGTCGCCGGCTCGCTGGAAGGCTGGGTACGCCGCTCCGAGCACACCAAGGACGTCGGGGCGGACGCCGCCGCCGCGGTCGCCGCCGCGCAGGACGCGCCCGGCCGCGTCGCGACGCTGATCCTGCCCGCCGACGCTTCGTGGGGCGAAGGCGGCGAGACGTGCGCGCCGGTCCCGCCGCGCGTGCCGCAGGCTGTCGACGCGACCACCGTCAAGAATGTCGCCGCGGTGTTCGGCGGCGACGAGCCGGTGGCGTTGCTCATCGGCGGGATCGCGTGCCGCGAGGAAGGTCTGCGCGCGGCGAGCCGGATCGGCGCCGCGACGGGCGCGAAGGTTTTCGTCGAGACGTTCCCGTCCCGTCTCGAGCGCGGTGCGGGCCTGCCGACGATCGAGCGGCTCGGCTACCTCGCCGAGCAGGTGACGTACCAGCTCGACGGGATCAAGCACCTCGTTGTCGCGGGCACGAAAGCGCCGGTGTCGTTCTTCGCGTACCCGGGCAAGCCGAGCGACCTGGTGCCCGAAGGCGCCCAGGTGCACACGCTTGCGGCCGTCGGCCAGGACGTCACGCGCGCGCTGAACGAGGTCGCGGACCTCGTCGCCGCCGACACCGAGCCGGTGCTGCAGCAGCCGTCCCGGCCCGCGCTGCCGAGCGGTCCGCTGACCCCGCAGAACTGGGTCGACGTCATCGGCGCGCTGCTGCCGGAGAACGCGATCATCGCCGACGAGGCCAACACGTCCGGCCTGCTGCTGCCGACCGCGACAGCCGGCGCTCCGCGCCACGACGTGCTGACACTCACCGGCGGCGCGATCGGCTACGGCATGCCCGTGGCCACCGGCGCAGCAGTGGCGGGACGGGGCCGTCCCGTCCTGAACCTGCAATCGGACGGCAGCGCGCTGTACACGATCTCGGCGCTGTGGACGCAGGCGCGGGAGAACCTGAACGTCACGACCGTGCTGCTCAACAACCGCGCCTACGCGATCCTGCGGATGGAGCTGCAGCGCGTCGGCGCGGCGTCGGGCGGCCCGAAGGCGAACGACCTGCTGGACCTCTCGCGGCCGGACATGGACTTCGTGAAGATCGCGGAGGGCATGGGTGTGCCTGCGACGCGCGCCACGACCGCCGAAGAGCTGGCCGAGCAACTGCAGCGGGCGTTCGCCGAACCGGGTCCGCACCTCATCGACGCCGTGGTGCCGCCACTGCTGTAGCCAACCGGACTATTCTCCCGGCACACCCTCGACCCGGGAGCGGCTGATGAGCGAAGACGAACACGCGAAGCGGGGCATCGACCTCGAAAGACCGAACGCGGCACGCGTGTACGACTACATGATCGGCGGCAAGCTGAACTACGCCGTCGACCGGATGTTCGCCGACCAGATCCTGGGCGTCCTCCCGAACGCACGGCACATGGCGGTGGTCAACCGGGCATGGCTGCGCCGTGCCGCGCGGTTCGCGGCGGAGCAGGGCGTCCGGCAGTTCCTCGACATCGGCTCGGGGATGCCGACGGTCGGGCACGTGCACGAGGTCGTCCAGTCGATCGACCCGGAGTCGCGGGTGGTGTACGTCGACAACGAGCCGATCGCGGTCGCGCACAGCGAGATCGTGCTGGAGGGCAACGACAACGCGGCGATGGTCCAGGCCGACGCCGAGTACCCGGACGAGGTGCTGGAGCATCCGACCACCGAGGCGATGATCGACTTCAGCGAGCCGGTCATGGTGATCATGGCGGCATTCGTGCACTTCATCCCGGACTCGCGGGACCCGGCCGGCCTGATCGCCACCTACCGCGACGTCCTCGCGCCGGGCAGCTACCTCGCGCTGTCGTCGGGAACGTGGGAGGGGCAGGGCGAGGAGACCCAGCGCTCGGTCTCGCTGTACGAGAAGAGCGGTACGCCCCTGACGCTGCGGTCGCCCGACGAGCTGCGGGCGCTGGTGAAGGGGTTCGAGATCCTGCCGCCGGGCGTCGTGTTCACGCCCGAATGGCGGCCGGACGAGCCGCTCGAGGACCCGCCGGAGCAGTCGGGCGGGCTGGCGCTCGTCGCCCGCAAGGACTGACTGTTCTCGCGACACCCGGACGGCGAGGAGCGGAGATGACCGACGAACACGCGAAGCGCGGGATCGACTTCGACAAGCCGAACGCGGCACGCGTGTACGACTACCTGATCGGCGGCCAGCTGAACTACGCCATCGACCGGATGTTCGCCGAGAAGATCCTGGCGGTGCGGCCGGAGTCCCGGGAGCTGGCCCTGCTGAACCGGCGCTGGCTGCGCCGGGCGGTCCGCTTCGGCGCCGAGCAGGGGATCCGCCAGTTCCTGGACATCGGCTCGGGCATGCCGACGGTCGGGCACGTGCACGAGGTCGTCCAGGCGATCGACCCGGCGTCACGGGTGGTCTACGTCGACAACGAGCCGGTCGCCGTCGCGCACAGCGAGATCGTGCTGAAGGACAACGACAACGCGGTGATGGTGCAGGCGGACGCCGAGGTCCCGGCGGACGTCCTGGAGCACCCGACGACCGAGCGGCTGCTGGACTTCAGCCGGCCGGTGATGGTGATCATGGCGGCGTTCATCCACTTCGTCCCGGACTCGCGGGACCCGGCCGGCCTGATCGCCGCCTATCGGGACGTGCTCGCGCCGGGCAGCTACCTGGCGTTGTCGTCGGGCACGTTCGAGGGCCAGGGCGAGGAGGTCCGCCGCGCGGCGGAGATGTACCAGAAGAGCGGCACGGACGTGGTGGCCCGTTCGAAGGACGAGCTGCGGGCGTTGGTGGGTGGTTTCGAGATCGTGCCGCCGGGGATCGTGTTCACGCCCGAGTGGCGGCCGGACGACCCCGCCGAGGTGGGTGATCACCCTGAGCTGGCGAGCCAGCTCGCCCTGGTGGCGCGCAAGAACTGACCCGTGGGCGCGATTCACCGCCGTGCCGGATCCGCTGCTCTGCGTGTCCGGCTATCCTCGCCGTCACACCGGATCCTGGAGCGGCCATGAGTGAAGACGAGTACGCGCGGCGCGGCATCGACCTCGACAAGCCGAACCCCGCGCGCGTGTACGACTACATCCTCGGTGGCCGGCTCAACTACGCGGTCGACCGGATGTTCGCCGACCAGGTGCTGGCCGCCCAGCCGAACGCACGGGAGCGTGCCCAGCTGAACCGGCAGTGGCTGCGCCGGGCCATCCGGTTCGGGATGGACAACGGCATCCGGCAGTTCCTCGACATCGGCTCGGGCATGCCGACCGTCGGGCACGTCCACGAAGTCGCGCACGCGATCGACCCGACCGCGCGCGTCGTCTACGTCGACAACGAGCCCGTCGCCGTGGCACACAGCGAGATCGTGCTGGAAGACAACGAGAACGCGGTGATGGTGCACGCCGACGCCGAGTTCCCGGACGACGTCCTCGAGCACGAGACCACCGAGATGATGCTCGACCTCGACCAGCCGGTGATGGTCGTGATGGCGCTGTTCGTGCACTTCATCCCGGACGAGCGCGACCCGGCCCGGCTGATCGCCGCCTACCGCGACGCGCTCGCGCCGGGCAGCTACCTGGCGATGTCGTCGGCCACCCCCGAGCAACAGAGCGACGGCACCGCCCGCGCGGTCGCGATGTACCAGAAGAGCGCCAACCCGGTGACGCCCCGCACGGCCGACGAGCTGCGCGCCCTCGTGGACGGCTTCGAGATCCTCGACCCGGGCATCGTCTTCATCCCGGAGTGGCGCCCCGAAGAGGCCGTGCCGGCGAACCCGGCCGAGTGCGGCGGCCTGGCCCTGGTGGCGCGCAAGAACTAGGCGACGCCGACCAGCTCCGGCGCCACCCGCGTCTTCGGCACCAGCGCCGCCAGCAGCACGCCCGCCAGCGCGGCGAACGCCGCCACGGCGAACGTCGCCCGGAAGCCGAACAGGGACGGCACGCTCAGGCCGCCCACGCTGATCGTCAGCTGGGCCAGCATCGCCGCCATCACCGCGCTCGAAATCGCCGTGCCGACCGAGCGCATCAGGGAGTTCAGGCCGTTCGCGGACGCCGTTTCGGTGACCGGCACCGAGCCCATGATCAAGGCCGGCATCGCCGCGTAGGCGATCCCGACGCCGGCGCCGATGATCACCGACGCCGTGATCAGCTCGAGCGCGTTGTCCATCAGCACGATCGCGAACAGGTACCCGACGGCGATCACGAGCGCGCCGCTCATCAGCGTCGGGCGGGGGCCGAACCGGGCGATGAGCCGCGCCGAAACCGGCGAGAGCAGCATCATCACCAGGCCGTTCGGGGCCAGCGTGAGACCGGATTCGACCATCGTCTGGCCCAGCCCGTAGCCGGTCGACGCCGGGGCCTGAAGCAGCTGCGGGAACGACAACGCCATGGCGTACAGCGCGAAGCCGACCATGATCGACGCCAGGTTCGTGAACAGCACCGGGCGGCGGGCGGACACCCGCAGGTCGACCAGCGGGTCACGCCGTCGCAGCTGGTAGGCACCCCAGCCGGCCAGGACGACGACGGCCGCCGCGGCCAGCCCGAGTGTCGGCAGGCTCGTCCAGCCCCAGGTGGCGCCCTTGACGACCGGCAGCAGCAGGCAGAGCAGGCCGGCCGCGAGCCCGAACGCGCCGAAGAAGTCGAACGGCGCGGGTGTGCGCAGCGGCGACTCCGGCACGACGGTCAGGATCAGCGTCGCGCAGGCGAGCCCGAGCGCGGCGGCCATCCAGAAGAGGACGTGCCAGTCGGCGTTCTCGGCGACGACGGCCGCGACCGGCAGCCCGATCGCGCCGCCCACCCCGAGCGTCGCGCTCATCAGCGAGATCGCGCCGCCGATGCGTTCGGGCGGGAGCTCGTCGCGCATGATGCTGATGCCGAGCGGGATGACGCCCATCGCGCAGCCCTGCAGCCCGCGGCCGAGGATTTGGAACGCGAGCGCGCTCGTCGTCGCTGACACGACCGAGCCGGCGATGAGCAGCGCGAGGCTGACCAGAATCATCCGCCGCTTGCCGTAGAGGTCGCCGAGCCGGCCACTGACCGGGGTGATGACGGACGCCGCCAGCAGCGTCACGGTGACGACCCAGGAGGCGTCGGCGGCCGGGGCGTTCAGCAGCCGCGGGAACACCGGGATGAGCGGCACGACCAGCGTCTGCATGAACGACGCGACCAGCCCGCACGAAGCGAGCACCACGATGATCGCGCGACCGGACCGCCCGGGACGGGACACCAGCACACCCCCGGTGTGTAGTTAGTACGCATCATGCAACTTGATGCACTGTACCCACCGGATGGCTGGTTTCGGACCGATCGGGGATTCGTCACAGCCAGGTGCGGACCCCGCCGTGGCCGGAGCAGGTGCCGGAGCGGTGCTGGCTGTAGCTGTAGGAGCCGTCCTTGCAGATCGCAGTCGCACCGGACGGGTTGTCGCTGGGGCGGTGGACGCAGTTGCCGTCCGAGTTGCGGTAGTAGTCGGCTCCGCATTCGGCGGGCTTCGCCGCGGCCTGCGTGGTGGTCCGGGCCGCCTTGGGCTTCGCCGCGGTCGTCTTCGGCGCCTGCGGGGTGGTCGTGACGACCGGCGCTTCGGAAGTCGTGGGTGGCGTTTCGGTCGTGACCGGAACGGAATACGCGGGCGTCGAATACGTCGATACCGGCGTTTCGAGAAGGCCGACGTTCCCGGCGTCCTTCGGCGGCACCGCGCCGGTGCCACAGCCCGCGACCAGCAGGCCCGCGGCCAGGATCCACCCCAGTTTCTTGTTCACCGAGACTCCTTAGCAACACGAATCAATGCCGCCTGGTCGGTGCGCCGAAAGCCTTTGTTACAAACGAAATTCCGTCCGCGAGCAGCGATTACGCTGTGAGCAAATCCCGTCCTGCACCTGGTCCGCTACGCCTTCGGCCAGGCCTACCTCTGGCAGGACGACGACGGCCTGAGCATGGTCGACGCCGGGATCGCCGGGTCCGCGCCCGACACCGACGCCGCGATCCGCGCCATCGGGCGTGATCCCGGGGAGCTGCGCCGGGTCGTCCTGACGCACTTCCACGCCGACCACGCCGGGGGTGCCGCTGAACTCCGTGGCCGCGGCGTCGAGATCATCGCCCACCGCGCCGACGCCCCGGTCATCCGCGGCGAGCAGCCGCCCGCGCCACCGGTCCTGCTCGACTGGGAACGCCCGCTCTTCGACCAGAACAGCCCGCAGGCGGGCGGGCTGACCGGGCCGCCCGTGCGCCGTCGACCGCGAGGTCGGCGACGGCGACATCGTGGGCTTCGGCGGCGGAGCGACCATCCTCGCGATCCCCGGCCACACCGACGGCAGCATCGCCGTCCACCTGCCGGAACACGGCGTCCTCTTCACCGGCGACGCGGTCGCGCAGATCGACGGCAAGGCCGTGCCCGGCGTCTTCAACACCGACCGCGAGAAGCTGCTCGCATCCTTCCGCCGGCTGGCCGCGCTCGACGTCGAGATCGCGTGCTTCGGCCACACCGACCCGTTCACCCACGACGCCGGGAAGAAACTGCGCGCGGCCGCCTAGACTCGGCGTATGGCCTGGTTACGGCGTTGGGCGCCCGAACTGACGATCACCGTCGCGGTGCTCGTCGGGTCACTGTTCGCCGTGCTCAACGACGGGGCGAAGCCCGCCCATCACGCCGCCCTCGGCTGGGTCCTCACCGTCCTCGGCTGCGCCGCGGTCTTCTTCCGCCGGAAGTACCCGCTGAGCGTCGCCGGGTTCACGCTTCTCTGCTGCGCCCTCTACTACCCGCTCACCGATCCTGACGGCCTCGTCCTGCTGGCCTTCGCCTACACCCTCTACAACGCCGCCGCGGCCGGACGGATCCGCGGGGCCGCGCTGCTCGTCGTCGTCGCGATGGCGGGTGTCGCCGCCGGGGAAGTCGCCTCGCGGACCGGCCGGCACGTCGACAACTTCGCGTTCTTCCTGATGACCGGCTGGTTCGTCGCGCTCGTCGCCGGGGGCGCCGTCGCGCACTACCGCGCCGAGGCCGAGCGCACCAAGGAGGCCGAGGCCCGGGCGCGCGCCACCGACGAGCGCCTGCGCATCGCCCGCGAGCTGCACGACGTCCTCGGCCACCACCTCGCGCTGATCAACGTCCAGGCCGGCGCCGCGCTGCACCGCCGTGACCCCGCGCAGGCCGAGGAGGCCCTCGGCACCATCAAGGACGCCAGCAGGACCGCACTCCAGGAGTTGCGCGCGACGCTCGGCACGCTCCGCCAGGCTGACCAGCCGAGCCTGTCCCGGGTCGCGGAGCTGGCCGAGTCGGCCGGCGCGTCCGGGCTGACCGTGCGCACCGAGATCGACGGCGTCGCCCGGGACCTGCCGCCGGACGTCGAGCACGCCGCGTTCCGCGTGGTGCAGGAGGCGCTGACGAACATCGCCAAGCACGCCGCCGCGAAGACCGTCGTCGTCCGGCTCGGCTACGGCGCCGACGCGCTGTCCGTGCAGGTCGACGACGACGGCCGCGGCGGCGACGCCCCGCCGGGCACCGGGATCCGCGGCATGGCCGAACGCGCGCGGGCGCTCGGCGGGGAACTGACCGCGGCGCCGCGCGAAGGCGGCGGCTACCGGGTGCGCGCCCGGCTGCCGGTGCGATGATGGGCCGATGATCCGGGTCCTGCTCGTCGACGACCAGCGGCTGGTCCGCGCCGGTTTCCGGTCCATTTTGGACGGCGAGGCCGACATCGACGTCGTCGCGGAGGCCGCCGACGGCCGCGAAGCCCTGCAGGCCGCGCACGACCACCACCCGGACGTCGTGCTGATGGACATCCGGATGCCGGTGCTCGACGGCCTCGCCGCGACCCGGCACCTCCTCGAAGACCCGGCGCTCGGAGGCACGAAGGTCGTCATCCTCACGACGTTCGACCTCGACGAAGACGTCTACGGCGCCCTGCGCGCGGGCGCGAGCGGGTTCCTGGTCAAGGATACCGAGCCCGAAGAGCTGATCCACGCCGTGCGCGTGGTCGCCCGCGGCGACGCGCTGCTGGCGCCGTCGATCACCCGGCGGCTGATCTCGGAGTTCGCCTCGCGTGTCACGCGCCCGGGCCCGGCTCCGGCGCTGGACCGGCTCACCGACCGCGAGCGCGAGGTGCTTTCCCTGGTCGCGGCGGGCCTGTCGAACGACGAGATCGCGCGCGAGCTGACGCTCAGCCCCGCGACGGCGAAGACGCACGTCAGCCGCATCATGACCAAGACCGGCATGCACGACCGGGCGCAGCTCGTCGTCCTCGCCTACGAGTCCGGCGCGGTGACGCCGCGGTGGCTCACCCCCTAGCCGTACTCCCCGGGGTGTACGGGAAACGCCTTAAGGGACCCCGCCGGGAGCACGCGAAGTGTCCTCCCGTGCGCGACGCGGAGTAGCGCCGCTCTCGCGAATCCTTGTCCCCCATGGACACCATCACTCGCACCACCGGGGGACGGCTGGCGCACCTGGCCGGCTGGGCGCAGCGCCACCGGTGGCTCGCCGTCGCACTCTGGGCGCTGGTCCTCATCGGCGTCACGTTCACCTCCCGCCTCACCGGGAGCGCGTTCCACGACGACAACTCGCTGCCCGGCACGGAGTCCCAGCAGGTGGTCGACCTGCTGAAGACGACCGCGCAGTCCGGCGCGAGCGCGCAGATCGTCTTCAAGGCCGACGGCGGGCTTACCCCCCAGCGTGCCGCGGTCGAAAACACTCTGGGAAATGTCCGATTGCAGCCGCACGTGCGGTCGGTGACCAGCCCGTTCGACAGCCCGGCGACACTGTCGCGGGACGGCCGGATCGGCTACGCCACCGTGGCCTTCGACGCCGCGTCGACCGACCTTCCCTACGACGACATCGTGAAGTTCGTCGACACCGCGAAGCAGGCAGGGCCCCTCGAGGTCGCGCTCGCCGGCGATCCGGTGAAGCGCGTCTCCGATGGCGGCGGTCCCGCCGAAGGCGTCGGGCTGCTGGCCGCGCTGGTCATCCTCGTGTTCCTGTTCCGTTCGCTGCTCGCGGCCGGGCTGCCGGTGATCACCGCGGTGTTCGCCGTCGGCAGCACGCTGGATGTGATCACGGTCGTCTCGCGCTACGTCGGCATCGCGAGCTACACCTCGCCGCTGATGATGCTGGTCGGGTTCGGCGTCGGCGTCGACTACGCGTTGCTGATCTTCTCCCGCTACCGAAGTGAGATCCTCGCCGGCCACGACCGCGACGCGGCCGCCCGGCGGGCGCTGGACACCGCCGGTCGTTCGGTGCTGTTCGCCGGGACGACGGTGATCATCGCCTTGCTCGGCCTGCTCGCACTCGGGCTGGGTGGGCTGCGCGGGGTGGCGCTGGCCGTCGCGCTCACCGTCCTGATGACCATGCTCGCGTCGGTGACGCTGCTGCCCGCCCTGCTGTCGCTGTTCGGCAAGCGGCTCGACCGCGGCATCCGCCGCCACGCCGCGAAACGCGACCACGGCAGGATGTGGCGACGGCTCGCCGACGGCGTCCAGCGCCGCCCGGTGGTGCCGCTCGCGATCGGGCTGGCCCTCCTCATCGGGCTGTCCATCCCCGCCGCGGGCATGCGGCTCGGGTTCGCCGACGCGGGCATGCGGCTCGGGTTCGCCGACGCGGGCACCGACCCGGCCGGGTCGACGACGCGGCAGGCCTACGACCTCATGGCCGAAGGCTTCGGGCCGGGCTTCAACGGGCCGCTCGCGGTCGTGACCGAAGACGGCGACCCCGTCGCGCTGCAGCAACGGCTCGCGTCGACGCCGGGGATCGCCCGCGCGCTGCCGCCGATGGGCCCGACCGTGCTCGTCTTCCCGACGACGTCACCCCAGGACGCGGCGACGGCCGAGCTGGTGACGCACCTGCGGACCGACGTCCTGCCGGTACTTCCCGGCCACTACCTGGTCGGCGGCTCGGTGGCGGCCGCGACGGACTTCGCCGACGCCGTCGCGGGCCGGCTGCCGCTGTTCGTGCTGGTCGTCGTCGGACTGTCCGCGTTGCTGCTGATGGCCGTGTTCCGGTCGATCCTGATCCCGCTCAAGGCGGCGCTGCTGAACCTGCTGAGCATCGGCGCCTCGCTCGGCGTGATGACGCTCGTGTTCGGCGACGGCCGGCTCGGCGCGCAACCCGGCCCGATCGAGGCGTTCGTGCCGGTGATGATCTTCGCGATCGTGTTCGGGCTGTCGATGGACTACGAGGTGTTCCTGGTGTCGCGCATGCACGAGGAGTGGCGGCGCACCGGCGACGCGCGGCTCGCGGTACGCGAAGGCCTCGCTTCGACCGGCCGCGTGATCACCGCGGCCGGCGCGATCATGGTGCTGGTGTTCGGCGCGTTCCTCCTCGACCCGTCGCGGATGCTCGCGCAGTTCGGCCTCGGCCTGGCGGTGGCGGTACTGCTGGACGCACTGGTGATCCGCTGCCTGCTCGTCCCGGCGATCATGCGGCTGCTCGGAGAACGGGCGTGGTGGCTGCCGCGGTGGCTGGACCGCCGCCTGCCGCACCTCGCGCTGGAGCCCTAACTCCCCCAGGTGGTCGGTGTCTCCGACAGGCGGAAGTCCAGGCTGCCGCCGTGCAGGAAGGAGGCATCGACCTTCCAGTCGCGTTGCAGCCTGGTCCCGCGGCGGACGTCCTGGACGTACTTCCCGCTGCCCGACGTCGTGATCCGGATCGGCGCGCCGCCCTCCGGCCGGATCACGGCCCCCGGGAACAGCGGGCTCGACAGCAGCAGTTCGCCCGAGCCCGGCGTCCGCGGGTAGATGCCGAGCGCGGCGAAGACGTACCAGGCGGACATCGTGCCGAGGTCGTCGTTGCCGGGCAGCCCGGACGGCCCGGTCGTGTAGACGGAGTTCACCAGCTGCCGCACGGTTTCCTGCGTCTTCCACGGCTGCCCGAGCTCGTTGTACAGCCACGGCGCGTGGATGTCGGGCTCGTTGGTCGGGTCGTACTTGAGCGGCCCGCCGCCCTTGAGCTGCCAGTTCCCGTTGGCGTCGTGGAAGAAGCCGTCGAGGCGGGTGACCGCGGCCGTCTTGCCGCCCATCGCGTCGGCGAGGCCGGAGACGTCCTGCGGGACCATCCAGGTGTAGGCGGCCGCGCTGCCCTGGGCGAACCCGCGGTCGCTCGCCGGGTCGAACGGTGTCACCCAGCTGCCGTCGACGTTGCGGGCCTGCGTGTAGCCGGTGGCCGGGTTGAAGACGTTCCGCCAGTACGAACCCCGGGCTTGCAGCTCCGCAGCCTCGCGAGTGCGGCCGAGCAGCTCTGCGAAATGTCCGATTGCAGAGTCGGCGACGGCGTCTTCGAGCGTCTCGGCGGCGCCGCCCCAGCAGTGGCAGACGTCGTTGGGCGCGTAGTGGGACGTCAGGTACTGCGCGAGATTGGGCCGCTGGCCGACGCACTGGCCGGGACAGCCACCGTCCTGCAGACCCTCGGGGCGCGGAACCGTCGCCTGCTTGTACAGCGAGTCGAACGCGCCGCGGTAGTCGAAGTTGCGCACGCCCATGGCGTAGAACGTCGCGATCGTCGCCGCCGACGGGTCGCCGGTCATGACGTGCGTCGCGCCGTTGACGTGCACCCAGCGGTCCCAGACGCCGTCGTTCTGCTTCGCGTAGTTGTAGAGCGACTGCGCGAAGTTCCCGGCGACGCGCGGTTCGAGCAGCGCCAGCAGCTGGATCTGCGCGCGGTACTGGTCCCAGCCGGAGAAGTTGGAGTACTGCGCGTCCTGCCCGCGTTCGACGCGGTGCGGCTTTTGATCCATCCCGAGGTACTGGCCGTCGACGTCGCTGACGAGGTTCGGCTGCTGCAGGCTGTGGTAGAGCGCGGTGGTGAAGACGATGCGCTGGCCGGCGGTGCCACCTTGGACGCCGATCCGGTTCAGCTCGGTGTTCCAGGCTTTCCTGGTCTTCTGAGCGATCCCGTCCACGGTGGACTTGCTCGGTTGCTCCGCGCGCAGGTTGCGTTCGGCGCCTTCGAGGGAGACGTAGGAGATTCCGAGCCGCATGGTGACCTTGCTGCCCGGTGCGAAGGTGACGTAGCCGCCGGAGCCGCGTCCGGCGCGGTCCTTGCCGGTCGCGTAACCCTCGCCGCCGGTCTGGTCGGTGCCGCCGGGCTGGAGCGTCGCGTCCTTCCACGTACCGGTGCCGGTGACGGGCTGGTCGAACTGCGCGGTGAAGTACAGGCGGTAGTAGGACTTGCGGTTGTTGACCCCGCCGTTCGCGCGGCGGCCGCAGAACGCACCGGTGAGCACGGACCCGGTGACGCGCCGGTTCGCCGCGTCGATGTGGGTCTCGGCGTCCTCGCTGCCGTTGAGGGAGTTCGACGTCCGGAAGAGCAGGCTGGCGGGCTTGCCCTGCGGATAGGTCAGCGTGCCGATCGCGGTCCGCTCGGTGGCCGCGAAGTCGGTCGTCACGGCGTTGGACAGGCCGAGACGGTACCGTCCCGGCGTCGCGGCTTCGTCGGCGTGGCTGAAGTTGCTCGCGTAGACGGCGTCGGTGGTGTCGGCGGTCGGCGAGGAGGTGACGTCCCCGGCGAAGGGCAGGATCGGCACGTCCCCCGCGGCGCCCGGGTTGCAGCCGGCGCCGTTGACGTGGGTGAGGGCGAAGCCGCGGATCCGGGTGGTGTCGTACTGGTAGCCGTTGGCGGCGCCGGTCGAGGTCTGGTCGCCGCGGGTGCTGGTCGGGCTCCAGGCGAGCATCCCGAAGGGCGCAGTGGCCCCGGGGTAGGTGTTGCCGTCCCCGGCCGAGCCGATCAGCGGATCGACGAAGTCGACGGGGCTCAGGTCGGCGGCGGCTGACATCGTTGTCAGCGCGGAGGCGAACAGGGCGGCGGCCAGTGCCACCGTGACGGGACGGCGCATGGGCGGACCGTAGCCGAGTCCGGCGTCGATGAGGCCAACGGAAGGCGACAAGTCACTGTCATCGCCGATCTTGTCCGGTCCTTGACCGGTGTACGGTCGAGCACCCGGCGATGGGAGGGCACCGATGATCGCACGGACCTGGCGCGGTTGGGCGCCCGCCGAGACGGCCGACGACTACCAGCGGCACTACGAGACCGAAGTGGCGCGGCACCTGCGGAACGTACCCGGCTTCCAGGGCGCCCGGTTGCTGCGCCGAGCAGACGGCACCGAGGTCGAGTTCACCTCGATCACGTTCTTCACCGACCTCGACGCCGTACGCGGCTTCGCCGGTGAGAGCTACGAACACGCCGTGCTCGAAGACGACGCGCGGCGAGCGCTGAGCCACTGGGACGACCACGTGAGCCACGCGGAAGTCGCCGTCTCGCTGTGAAACGCCGTGAAGGGCACCTCGTCCATGACGGGTGCCCTTCACGGCTCACGGCTTACTCGTAGATCTCACCCTTGGCGGCCTTCTCGACCAGCGAAGCGGGCGGCTCGAAGTGGTCGCCGTACCGAGCGGCCAGCTCACGCGCCCGGTCCACGAAGCCCTGCAGGCCACCCTCGTACTGGTTGATGTACTGGATGACGCCACCGGTCCACGCGGGGAAGCCGATGCCGAAGATCGAGCCGATGTTGGCGTCCGCCACCGACGTCAGCACGCCCTCGTCGAAGCACTTGACCGTCTCGAGCGCCTCGGCGAAGAGCATCCGCTCCTTGAGGTCCTCGAACGGCACCTCCGCCGAGCCCGACTTGAACGCGTCACGCAGGCCCGGCCACAGGCCGACACGCTTGCCCTCGTCGTCGTACTCGTAGAAGCCCGCGCCCGTCGAGCGGCCCTTGCGGTCGTACTCGTCCAGCATCCGGTCGATGACGGCCTCGGACGCGTGCGCCTTCCACGTGCCGCCCGCGGCCTCGATCGCCTCGCGGGTCTCCTTGCGGATCTTGCGCGGCAGGGTCAGCGTCAGCTCGTCCATCAGCTGCAGCGGCGGCGCCGGGTAGCCGGCCTGCGATCCCGCCTGCTCGATCGACGCCGGCTCGACACCCTCGCCCAGCGCGGCGACGGCCTCGTTGATGAACGTGCCGATGACGCGCGAGGTGAAGAAGCCGCGGCTGTCGTTGACGACGATCGGGGTCTTCTTGATCTGCAGCGTGTAGTCGAAGACCTTCGCCAGCGTCGCCGGCGACGTCTTCTCGCCGCAGATGATCTCGACCAGCGGCATCTTGTCCACCGGCGAGAAGAAGTGGATCCCGATGAAGTCCTCGGTCCGCTGCACGCCCTCGGCGAGCGTGGTGATCGGCAGCGTCGAGGTGTTGGAGCCCAGCACCGCGTCGGCGTTGACGATGCTCTCGATCTCGCCGAACACCTTGTGCTTCAGCTCGACGCTCTCGAACACGGCCTCGATGACGAAGTCGACGCCCGCGAAGTCGGCCGGGTCACCGGTCGGCTTGATCTTCGCCAGCAGCGCGTCCGACTTCTCCTGCGTGGTCTTGCCCCGCGAGAGGGCCTTCTGCTCCAGCTTCTCCGCGTAGCCCTTGCCCTTCTCGGCCGCCTCGAGCGAGACGTCCTTGAGGACGACGTCGATGCCCGCCTTCGCGGACACGTACGCGATCGCGGCGCCCATCATCCCGGCGCCGAGCACGCCGACCTTCTTGGCGGTGTACTTCTCGAAGCCGTCCGGCCGCGAGCCGCCCGAGTTGATCGTCTGCAGGTCGAAGAAGAACGCCTTCGTCATGTTCTTCGAGACCTGGCCGGTGGCGAGGTGGATGAAGTAGCGCGTCTCGATCTGGATCGCGGTGTCGAAGTCGACCTGCGCGCCCTCGATCGCAGCGGCCAGGATCGCCCGCGGCGCCGGCATGTTCGCGCCCTTGATCTGCTTGCGCAGGTTCGCCGGGAACGCCGGGAGGTTGGCCGCGAAGCTCGGGTTCGACGGGGTGCCGCCCGGGATCTTGTAGCCCTTGACGTCCCACGGCTGGACGCCGCCTTCGGGGTTCGCCTTGATCCACGCCTTCGCGGCGGGGACGAGCTCCTCGACCGTGCCGACGAGCTCGTGCACGAGACCGAGCTCGAGCGCCTTGGCCGGGCGGTGGCGCTGGCCCTGCAGCAGGACGTTCAGCAGCGCGCTCTGGATACCCAGCAATCGGACAGTGCGCACGACACCGCCGCCGCCGGGCAGCAGGCCCAGCGTCACCTCGGGCAGGCCGATCTGGCTGCCCTTGACGTCGGCGGCGATGCGGTGGTGCGTCGCCAGCGCGATCTCCAGGCCACCGCCGAGCGCGGCGCCGTTGATCGCCGCGACGACCGGCTTGCCGAGCTGCTCGATGCGGCGCATCTGCCCCTTCATCAGGGCGCTGCCCTCGGTCAGCTCGACCGCGTGCTCGGGCTTGGCCTGGATGAGGTCGTTCAGGTCGCCGCCGGCGAAGAACGTCTTCTTGGCGGAAGTGATGACGACGCCGGTGATGCTGTCCTTCTCCGCCTCGAGGCGGTCGACGGTCACGCCGAGCGACTCGCGGAAGTCGGCGTTCATGGTGTTCGCCGACTGCTTCGAGTCGTCGAGGGTCAGGGTGACGATGCCGTCTTCGTCCTGCTCCCAGCGGATGGTCTTGCTCTCGGCCATTTCTTTCCTCACACCCGCTCGATGATGGTCGCGACGCCCATGCCGCCGCCGATGCACAGGGTCACCAGGGCGCGGCGCGCCTGGCGGCGTTCGAGCTCGTCGACCACGGTGCCGACCAGCATCGCGCCGGTGGCGCCGAGCGGGTGGCCCATGGCGATCGCGCCGCCGTTGACGTTGACCTTCTCCTCGTCGAGGTGCAGGTCCTTGATCCACTTGAGCACGACGGACGCGAACGCCTCGTTGAGCTCCCACAGGTCGATGTCCTCGGGCTTGAGGCCCGCGGTCTTCAGCACCTTTTCGGTGGCCGGCGTGGGGCCGGTGAGCATGATCGTCGGCTCGGAGCCGATCGACGCAGTCGCCACGATCCGGGCGCGCGGCGTCAGCCCGAAGGTCTTGCCGATCCGCTCGGAACCGACGAGCACCAGCGCGGCGCCGTCGACGATGCCGGAGGAGTTGCCGCCGGTGTGGACGTGGTTGATCTTCTCGACCGAGTGGTACTTCTGCAGCGCCACGGCGTCGAAGCCGCCGAGCTCGCCGATGCCGGCGAAGGCGGGCTTGAGCTTGCCGAGGCCCTCGACGGTGGAGCCGGGGCGGCGGTGCTCGTCGTGGTCGAGGACCGTGACGCCGTTGATGTCCTTGACCGGGACGACGGACTTGGCGAAGTAGCCGCCGGACCAGGCCGCCTCGGCGCGGTCCTGCGAGCGGACGGCCCAGCGGTCGACGTCCTCGCGGGAGAAGCCCTCGATGGTCGCGATCAGGTCGGCGCCGGTGCCCTGCGGGACGATGTAGTTGTCGTACGCGGTCGTCGGGTCCATGAACAGCGCGCCGCCGTCGGAGCCCATCGGCACGCGCGACATCGACTCGACGCCGCCGGCGATGATCAGGTTGTCCCAGCCGGAGCGGACCTTCTGCGCGGCGGTGTTGGTGGCCTCCAGGCCGGAGGCGCAGAAGCGGTTGAGCTGCACGCCGGCGACGGTCTCGGGGAGACCGGCGTTCAGCGCGGCGGTGCGCGCGATGACCGCGCCCTGCTCGCCGACCGGGGAGACGACGCCGAGCACGACGTCATCGATCACCGTGGGGTCGAGGTTCGGGTGGCGGACCTTGAGCTCTTCGATCAGGCCGACCACCAGGTCGACCGGCTTGGTGCCGTGCAGGGCACCGCCCTTGTTCTTGCCGCGAGGCGTGCGGATCGCCTCGTAGATGTAGGCCTCGCTACTCACAGAACAACTCCTCGCGAGCGTGTGGGACGTCTTCGTACCGTGGCCGATGGTACCGGCCAGTAGGGCTAATGGCCATTAACATATCGCCGGATAACCCCATGGTGTCAATGGGTTGCAGGTGTGCCGTTAGCCGCTATCGTTCTTTCACCATGACCGAAGCCCGTAGTGCGCGACCCCGCGACCGCAAGGCCCAGCTGGCCGCGGTGGCGGCGGAGCTGTTCCGCGCGCGCGGCTTCCCCGGGGTCGGCATCAAGGACATCGCGGACGCGGCGGGCGTCACCGGCCCCGCGCTGTACCGCCACTTCGCGGACAAGCAGGCGATCCTGGCGTACGTGGTCCTGAGCGGCTTCGAGGACCTGGAGGCGGCGACGGCGGAGGCCTTGTCCGACTCCGTTCCCCCGCCGACCAGCTGGAAGCCCTGCTCACCCGCCTCGCGGCCCAAGCCGTCGAGCGCCGGGAGATCGCGGCGCTGTGGCGCTGGGAAGGCCGTCACCTCCCGAAGGAAGACCAGCGAGAGATCGCCCGCCGGTCCATGCTGGCGCTGGCATCGTGGTCGAAGGCGCTGCTCGTCCAGCGGCCCGAGCTACCCGCCGAGGACGCCGAGCTGCTGTGCTGGGCAGCCCTGTCGGTGTTCGGGAGCGTGTCCGTCCACCACACGTCGGTGGCGCGCCGCCGGTTCGCCGCACTGCTGGTCGAGCTGGCCCTCGGTGTGCTCAACGCCACACTGCCGGCGCCGTCTTCACCGCCGTCATCGCCGGGGGTGAGCCTTGGTACTCCGTCCCGCCGCGAGCAGGTCCTGGCGGCGGCGACGGGCCTGTTCGCCCAACGCGGCTTCCACGACGTGAGCATGGAGGACATCGGAGCGGCGGCGGGCATCGCAGGCCCGAGCGTCTACCGCCACTTCCCCAGCAAGGCCGCGCTGATGGTGGCGATCGGGCACCGAGCAGCGGACCGGCTGGCGTTGGCGGCCGAGCGTGCCTTGCAAGCACCGGACGAGGTCTCCGCACTGCGCCGCCTGGCGGGGTCGTACGTGCACACGATCCTGCACACGCCGGAACTGCTGGTGTCGTTCTCGGCGGACCGCGTGACGATGCCGGACCGGGACAAGGCGGATTTGCTGCGAGTGCAACGGGACTACGTCACCCAGTGGGTCACACTGCTTTCGGCGGTGCAGCCGGACCTGCCCCCCCGAGAGGCAAAGATCACAGTTCACGCGGCCCTGACCATCGCAAACGACCTGGCCCGCACCCGCCGGGTGGCAACCCGGCCCCACTTCGAGGCCGAGCTGACAGTCCTCCTGCACACGATTCTCGACGTCGCAGACTAGACGCAGCAGCAGAAGATCATTGTCGCGACAAAGGGACAATCAACCGGGAATTACGCCTCCCCGGCCGTACCCAAGAGCAACCCCTTCATAACACAGCGTGTCTAATTCGGCGACGCCCGACAAGTCAACCTCATCATCGAATACATGTTCGATCAAAATTTGGCCCCAGGACCCTGTTGCCAGCGAAAACACTTAACCGGGGTCACCCTATTGGAGCAGCGCTCGACGTGGTAACTTACGCTCCGTCCCTGCTGAATCGATGGTTATGGAAGAGGAATTATCGGCATGCGATCGCCGGATGGCAATGAGCAACCGGGGATCAGATCCGAACTCCTCGACCTGAGCGCGTTCTCGCTCTCAGAACTGCGAAAACTCGATCCCGTCGCGTTTCGCCGTTCGATTCGCCACGCTGCGGACCGGACCGCACACATCCCGGTGACCGCGAGCGGTAGTGGCGGCGCCAAACGCGTCGACTGAAGGCGAGCCCGAGAGCTCATGGTGCACACGAAGAATCACGTGACGTCCGAACCGGACCTGCACTCGATTTCCTGGGACGTCTTCGACAACCTGGCCGCGGGCACCGGTGGGATGAGCGCCGGGAGCGTGCTGCGCAGCGCTGATCGCAGTCGCCGGTTGCTCCTGTTGTCCGGTCTCGTGAACCTGGCGGAAGCAGATGGACGTGTGACAGGCCCGCTCGACTCCGTCGAGACAGCCTGGGATCTGCTGGTTCGAGCTCAGGAGACCGAGCCGGACGCGCTGGAGCGCGTGATCGCCCACCCCTACACGGGGAGCTGGGCGGGTTACACCACCCGGCTGATCGAGCAGGGACTGACGGGCGAGTGCCCACTCTGGGTCCACTACGGCTACCTCCACACGCTCGCTGCGGCCGCAGCGATCCACGCGGGCCTGCGGTTCACCATCCGGGTGCCGGTCTGGAACGACATCGTCGTGCTGCCGACGCTGGGCGCGGCTCGATTGACCGAAGGCGGCGGGTTCACCACTGCCGAAGTGCACGGAATGGCCGGATCCTTCATGATCAGCGGCGATCGCTCGCAGGCCGCGCCCGATACGGCAACCTGGAACCCTCTCCGGGAGTTCCGTTTCGAGTCCGAGGGCCGGGTTCTGGCTCTGCGGCTCGACGACCTGGACCCGCATCGTGGCCTCTACCACCCCATTCCGCCGGACCGGCTGACGGAGGCCGAAGCGGCGAACTGGCGGGACCTGCTCGGCGAAGCTTGGCGGCTGATCGTCGAGCACCTGCCCGAGTACGCGGAGACCTTGCCCGCCGGTCTGACATCGATCGTGCCGAACCCAGCCGTCCCGTTCCGGCTCCCCAGCGCGTCGACGGGCGAAGCCTTCGGGAGCGCGGTCATCGCCGGGCCCGAGGCCGAAGAGCCCGCCACCCTCGCCGCGGCCCTGGTGCACGAGTTCCAGCACATCCGGCTGGGCGGCCTCTTGCAACTGGCGCGGCTGCACGACGACGACCGCACCGAACGGCTCTACGCGCCGTGGCGGGAGGACCCTCGCCCGCTCGGAGGCTTGGTGCACGGGGTCTACGCGTTCTTCGGGGTTTCGGCTTTCTGGCGGGCGCTGTCGCGGGCGCAGCCGGAAAACCGGTTGGCCGCCTTCGAGTTCGTTCACTGGCGGGCCCAGACGTGGCAGACCCTCGAAGCGATCCGGGACGACGCCGCGCTGACTGACGCGGGACGACGGTTCCTGAACGAACTCGCCGCCGTCTTCGGCCCGTGGCAATCCGAACCGGGCGCCCCCGAAGCAGTGCACTGGGCGGAGAAGCTGGCCGCGGACCACTACGCTGGCTGGCGGCTCCGCCACGTCCGCCCTGAGCCGAAGGCGACAGCCGACCTCGTCCGGGCCTGGCTGCGCGGCGAGCCCTGCCCGCAGGTGGCACCGGGCGGCCGCCTCGACACCGTTTCGGACGGCGAGTGGGCGAACGCCCGTGCCGACCTGATCCGGATCCGGCTAGGCCAAGACGGAGAAATCAAGCTGTCGCAGGTATGGTCGCAGGTGCCGGGCGCACTCGAGGGCGATCACCGGTTGATCGCCGGCTCGGATGAGGAAGCCCGAACCGCTTACCGCGCTGTGCTCGGACAGGATCCGGAACACGCCGCAGCGTTGATCGGCCTCGGTCTTTCCCTGCCGGCCGGGCCTGCCGCGCACGCCTTGCTCAGCGTGCCGGAACTGGTCCGCGCAGTGCACCGGGAGCTGCGCGCTGCGAGGAGATCACCGGCGGTCGACGAGTTGGCCGGTTGGATCGGCGAAGCGCAGGCCTGACCGGGCTACAACGGCATCGGGTCGATGTCGCACTCCGCTCGGACAGCGTTCTCCGCCGCTGTAATCGCGGGATGGCCGGGGCGCAGCATCCGATCGGCCACGACGAGCACGTCCCGGTGCTGGCTCAACGCTTCGCGGAAGCGGCCGAGCCGCTCGAGGTCCAGGGCCCGGTTGAGCCGCGCGGCGAGAGTAGTGGGGTGGTTCTCGGGCAGCGCCCGGCGCAACCGCGCCAGAGTGTCGGTGTTCATCCGCAGGGACCGCTGCACGTCGCCGAGCGCGAACCAGTCGTTCGCCGTGTTGATCGCGCAGGCCAGAACGTGCGGATGGGCCGGCCCCAGCCGATCACGCAGGCCGGAGAGCGCACGTTCGTCCCGGGCCAGCGAGATCGCCGGATCGCCGAGCAGACGCAGGGTGACGCCGATGTCGGCTTCGGCGGCCAGCGTGTGTGGGTGTCGATCACCCAGGCTGCCCCGGTACAGCGACAGCGCCTGTTCGCCCAGCTTCAGCGACGCCGTCAGTTCACCGGCGTTGCGCAAGTCGATCGAATGGGCGAGCGCGCAAGCCATTGCGTTGGGGTGGTCCGACCCGTACTTGAGCCGGAACCGCTCGAGCGCGCTGCCCGACAGGGTCAGCGCCGCCTCGTGGTAACCGTCCTTGCGTTGTGCCACCGCGAGGTGGAGGTCACGACGGATTACACCGTCGGTTCCCGAACCGAAAAGCCCGCGGACCCGCTCCAGGACCTTCTCCTGTTCGATCCGCGCCCACGAGTAGTCACCTAGCTCGCGACGACAGATGATCATGATGTTCAGGGTGAGGATGGTCTTCCAGTTGTCGTACCCGAGGCTCTCGGACCGGCGCTCGTAGGTGTCCTCGCTGAGCCAGCGAGCCTGCTCGTAGTCCCCGGCCAGCAGGAGTGAGACGACGAGGTCGTGGGCTGCTTCGAGCGCGGTCGGATCGTCGTCGCCGAACAGCGAGCGGACCTTTTCGTAGGTCTGCCGGTTGAGGTCACGGGCGGCGAAGAAGTCGCCGCTGGACTTCAGTCCGGTCGCCACCAGCACTTCGGCACCCAGCGCCTGTTCCGACTCCGGACCGAAGGTCCGCCGGTAGAGCCGCAACGTCCGTCTGCTGACCTCCGACGACGCCTCGTACCGGCCGAGCACCCAGAGCACGAATCCGAGTTGCTCCGACGCGGCGAGCGTCTGCGGGTCCTCAGCACCGTACCGCTCCGTCCAGGCGGCGACGACCTCTTCGGACAGAGTGAGCGCGCCCACGTGGTCACCGGAGAAGTACAGGAACTTCATCAGGTTGAGTACCAACCGCCGGACCCACGGATCGTCACAGTCGATCAGCTCGGCGTGCCGGAGGTGCGGCAGCACCATCTGGTACTGCGGCCACTGCCGGGCCGCCTCCGGGTCGTTCGGATCGAGGTTGCCGAGCAGGAGGTGGGCACCGTGCTGCATTCGCGTACGGGTCTCGTCCGTCATCATCGCCCGCAGCACCAACTGCGCGAGCCGGTGCAGGAGCAAGGTGCCACTGCGGTGGTCCAGCTTTGCCAGCCGGCACCGGTTGATCTCCCGGAGTGCCCGGTCCAACAGGACCGGATCGCGCATCGCGGTGTCCAGCTCCGGCGCGATCGAAACACCGCGAACCCCGGCGAACAGGCTGCGGGAAACCGGTTCGGCGGCGAAGAACGCGCACACCTGGAGCAGCTGATGTGCGGCGGGGTTGCGGGTCGAGAGCCCGTCGAAGGAGACGTTCCAGGCCGCCGTCACGGAGATCTCGTAGTCGGTCTGCTGTGGGGACAAGGTGTGCAGCTCAGCCATCTTTTCGTCGAGCAGCCGGGTGTAGTCGGCGACCGGCATCCCGGTCTCGGCTCGCCAGGCCGCGGCCTGGGCCAGTGCGATCGGCAAGTCACCCAGCTTCTCCGCCAGCGCCTCGGCGTCGGCCATCGTGACCGTGCCATCCCTCCGGCGCAGGAGGTCGATGCTCTCGGCGCGGGAGAACCGGTCGACCTCGATCGGCTCCGCAGGGAAGGTGCCGGAGGCGGCGTCGCGTGCCGTGACCAGGATCCGCCCCGGCCCGCCAACCGGGAGGAACGGCAGGAGGAACTCGGGGTCATCGGCCGCGTCGAAAACGATCAGCCAGCGACGGTACGGCTGGCCGGCCCGGAGCGCGGCGAGGACAGCCGGTACCGCGGCGACCGTCTCGTCCGCGCCCGGCAGGCGCAGTTGCCGGGCCAATTCCATCAAGGACGCCCGGATCTGGCTCTCCTGGGTCGCGCTGACCCACCAGACGAGGTCGTGGTTACGGAGCCGCCGGTAGATGTACTCGACCGCGAGCTGGGTTTTGCCGAGGCCGCCCGGCCCGTGCAAGATCGCGCTGTCGGCCGATTCCAGGCTCGCACCGAGCCGGTCGAGCAGATCCCGGCGGCCGACGAACTCCGGATTGCGCGCGGGGACCGCGCCCCAGATCACCGGTGCATCGGTGGTGATCCGCCGGACACGGCGCAGGGAGGTGGCGGCTTCCTCCCGGACGTTCGCGACCAGCCGTTCGTCCGCGACCTCCGGTTCGACCGTGGCCGGCGGGCCCACGCCGTCCTCGTCTTCCCCGGCGTCGCCGCTCTCCTCCGCTGCGACCGCGAGTTCGCGCTCCCACTCGTGCAGCCGTTCGGCGCGCCAGGCGTACGGCCCGGAAAGGGCGCGCATCACCACGCGCTCGAGGGTGACGTCCGCACCCTCTTCGGGCAGGGCGGCCCGGTCGGGATCGGCCAGCGCGTCCGCGATCCTCAGCAGAACGGGGTGCTGCTCGCCGAACCGCTCTCCCGCCGCGATGACGACCTGCACGGTCTCCGAGCGCCGTCCGGTCGTGAGCAGAGCCTCGCGGACCGAAGCCGGGAACTCGAAGACGGCGTCGTCCCCGGTGAGGTCCGGACGGTCCGTCTGCGGCCCGAGGAGCCCGCTGGTGAACACCTCGGCGAGGTGGGACGTGTCGGCCTCGGGCACGAGTTCCGCCCGGACGAACCGGGCGATCGGCAGGCTGACCGGAACCGCGGCCAGCAGGGTCGCGAGCCGGAACGCCGGCGGCGTCGCGGCACCGAGGAAGCGCCGGACCCGCTCCTGGGCCGTCGGCGTCATGACCGGTTCATCGTCGTCCCCCGTCTCGGGCATCGGCTGGTCACGCGCGAGCAACACCGTGCCCGGCACCGCTTCGGTCACCGAGCGCGAAATGAGCCGCACCCACCAGCTGAACCACCGCCCGCCCAGCTCGAGAACCGGGACCGGCACGGCGCCGTTGACGGCCTTTTCGGGGTCCGCCATGGTCATCCAGACGTCCGGCAGGTCGAACCCGTAACGGCGGTTCGGCCGGAACGGACCGGGTGACGTCAGCAGTGCCCGATGCAGCGGAATGCCGGCCTTCTTCCACAAGTGCTGGGGCAGCAGGTGCACCAGAGCGACCGGCATGCCCCCGCTCCACTGCGCGAGCAGCGGCGAAACCAGGTCGCGTCGCCACGCCTCGCCGACCCCGTCGGTCAGGACGAGCATGAGCCGGTCGCCGTACCAGTCCAGGAGTTCGGCCACGCTGTGCTGTGGCGCGTCCGGGGTGCCGCCACGCAGCACCGGAGCCAGAGAGCCATCGGTCGCCCGGGTTTCCGTTTCCAGATACCGGATCCGGACCGTCCGGAACGCTCCGAGCTGCTGCACCAGCTTGAGGAACGACCGGACTTCCGGCTGCCACAAAGCCATCGACGACCCCGCGTCGACCACCACCGTCAGGTCGAGAACACGGGTCGTCGTGACGGGTTTGAGCACCGGAAGCCAGAGACCGTCCTGGACCGCTTGTTCAGCGGTCAGTTCCTCGTCCAGCTGGACATCGTCCTCCCGCGACGAGGGACGCAGCTGCTTCAACGGCCGGAGGGCCCGCAGGATGTCGGGACCACCGAGCATCGTCGACGATCTCGGCGGCCGACCGTTCCCGGCCGACCGGTCACCGCGCCCGGGGACGTCCCGTGCGAACCCTCCGACGACTGGACGGTGCCGACGCCTGGTGACCGGTTCCGGTTCCCTGGCCGAAGGCGCCGGCGGATCCGCGACCGGAGCCGGCTCGGGTTCCGGGTGCGGCGGCTCCGGCGACGACTTCGGCTCAGGCGGGCCGGACTCCGGTGCCGATTCGCCGGCTTGCCGCGCCACGGGCTCCCCGAGCACCGCCGCGAGCCAGACCGCGTCCGCGACTTCACTCCACGACAGGGCCCCGACGTGGGACGGGCGTTTGGACGGCTCCCCGGCCATCTCACGGCACCACGGAGTTCAACTGCCGCCAGATCGCGTCCACCAACCGGGGCCAGGACTCACCTTCGTCGCGGTATGCCCCCGAAGTCGCGAGGTAAACCGCTTCGAGGAGCTTGTCGACCGGCAACCCGCCGAAGGCCTCGCTGCGGCTGACGAACTCTTCGATGATGCGGGACCGATGGGCGTCGCTCGGGTCGAGCGCGTGCGCCGCCACCATCGCGGCCAGTTGTTCGATGTCCGGGTCCTGGATTTCGAGCCGGAGACACCGGCGCAGGAAGGCCGGTGGGAAGTCGCGGTCGCCGTTGCTGGTGATCACCACGAAGGGAAACGCGCGACACCGGACCCGGCCGTCCGAGATCGTGGCCTTCACATCCGGGTCGGCCGTGAAGACCGCGACTTCACGGCTGCGCATCCGCGCCAGTTCGGGGATCAGGAACTCACCGTCCTCGAACAGGCTGAGCAGGTCGTTGGGCAGATCCGCCTCACTCTTGTCCAGTTCGTCGATCAGCAGTACGCGTGGCTGCCGGCGCGGCAGGAAGACCGTGCCGAGTTCGCCGAGCCGCAGGTACTCGCCGATCGGCGGCTCGTGGTCGCCGTCCCGTCGGTCGCTGCGGGCGCCGGCCGCCTGGGCGCGGCCGATCGCGTCGTAGTTGTAGAGACCGGCCTTGAGGGTGGTGTGGGAGGTGATCGGCCACCGCAGCACCCGGCCCAGCCCCAGCTCCCGCGCGACCCGGTACGCGAGGCTCGACTTCCCGCTTCCCGGGCGACCGGTCACCAGAAGGGGACGACGCAGGTACAGCGCCGCGTTGACCATGTCGATCTCGTGCGGGTCGACGTGCCGGGCAAGCAGCCGGTGCTCGGAACCCAGCCGCCGGTCCGCCTCGCCCTCGTCCTGCGGCACGACGTCCTCGGCCGGCACCGGCCCACCGTTGAACGCGCGCCACGGCGGCGCCGGTGGAAGCAGGTCGGCCAGCGAACCGCCGGTCCGGGGATGGCCGGTGCCGCGGTAGATCCACCAGTCCGGCACCTCAGGATGCTCGACCGCGCTCATCTGAATCCTCCCGCATCGCGTCCGGCAGGTAAGGACCTTCGTCCAGGAAAAGCAATCTGCTCGGGTCGTCCCACAGGACGACCAGATCACGGGCGATCCGGAGGTCGACCGGATTGGTCACCTCGCGAAAGGCCGCCCGCCGGGAATCCTGCGTCCGTGCGGGCAGGTCACCGAGACCGCCGCCGTCGAGGAGCCACGCGACGACCTCGTGCAACACGTCGGTGGCGGCGTCGGGGTGCCAGAGCAGCACGGGAATCCCGGAGCGCAGACCCGTCGCCATCTCGTCTCCGCCGGGGCGCGGCCGCGTCGGCGGCGGACCGGCGAGAACCATCATCAGCCACTTCCCGTCGCTGAGAATCGCGTCGAGCCGATGACGCCCGGCGGTGTCCTGCGGCGAGCAGTAGTACACCCGCTCAGCGGACGGATTTCCGCTCATCGCCTCCCAGCGGATTCGCCACGCCCGATGCCATTGCCGGGAGAACATCCGCTCCAACGAGCGGATGACGATCGGATAGTCCAGGAACAGCGGCCGGGGGTCCCCGGTTTCGTGCTCCTTGCACCACCGGTGCACCGGAAGGTTCACGAGCGCCCGCGGCAGCACGAACTCGAGCGCCACCTCTTCCCGGTATTCCGACCAAGCCCGTTCCGCGTCGACGATCAGCTGGTCGACGTGATATTCCAGGTCCGCGCCGCGGATGGTGGCGATGCCGCCTCTGGCCGGTGGCCACTCCTGGGGATCCTCTTGGCGCCAATGGGAAACCACGTGCCGGTCGGGGTCGATCCCGTCCGGTTCCACCATGATCACCAGGTGCAGACGGAGTTCACCGCCGCCGTTGTGCTCGCGTTCGGTACGAAGTTCGCGCAACCGCGCCTCACCCTGCACCCGCCGGGCCTGCCAGGTGTTCCATTCCCGCAGTTCGTCACCGAGCGGGCGCGCGCACTTCGCGGCGACGAGCTCGACGAAGGCCAGCGCCGGCGGGAGCCCGTGCGCGGGGGTGTTGAGCTCGGTCAGCAGGCAGAACGCCTCCCACGCGTCGCCCGGATCGGCGGCCGGGCACGTCGCCGGGCTCGCCGCGCGCCGGACGAGGATGCCGAGCCGGGACGGGGTGAATCCCCTCAGCACGGAACGCAGCCACGACAATTCGGAATCCGGCAGGAGGTCGTGCATCCGCGGTTCGTGCACGAGCCGATGCAAGAGCTCGGATTCCGGGGAACCCGGCCGCAACATGCGTACGGCCTGATCGAGCGCGTGCATCCCCCCGTCCGCGCGGGCGCAGGCGTTGACGACATCGATCAGCTGATCCCGCCCGGTCGCGTGTTCCGAGAGCGTCAGCGGGAACCCGAGGTTGTCGTGAATCAATTCCAGCATCAGTGACCGGCCGGGCCGGTCGGCGGCCAGTCCGGCGTTGGCGAGAAGATTGACGATCGCCTCCCGGACCGCTACTCGGACCGTGGACGGGAGATGCAGCTCCCGGCCCGGTCCGTGGGTTTGCTCACCGGCCGACACCTGACGAACCACCTCCCCGCCCGGGTGCCCGGGACCCGTGATTTTACCCATCGTTCCCGGGCGGAATAGGGGCAAAAGGTGGACACAAGGTGGCGCGAACCGCGGCGGCCGATCGAAAACCGGTGCGTCACAACCGTTCGATGATCGCGGCGAGAGCGTCGACCTGTGGGGACTCCGGTTCCAGCATCCTGATCGCGTCCAGCAGGTCAGCAAGGCCACGGGTGAACCGCTGGCACGTTCTGGCCAGCGCGATCACGTGCAGGCGGTCTTCGGCGTGGTGCGGAACCACGTCCGCGATTTCCCGGCGGGGAAACAGGTCCAGCAGCAGGTGGCGGCTTTCCGCCTTGCGGACGCACGGCACCGCCAGCAACGCGTCCACCAACGTCGAAAATGCCTCCGCCACGACCGGTTGCGGCAATTCACGCGCCGGGAACCCGTTGACGGCCGCGCCCAGTAAACGCAGCCAAGCTTCCGTCTTCGTTTCCTTGACCGAAACGCGGATGCGGTGGTAGGAGGAGGCGTCCGCAGCAGGGTCGGCCCGCACGACGTCCTGGTAGAACGAATCCGAAACGATCAGCGCCAGTGCCGCGCCGGACCTCTTCAAGGCACTCTTCGCTTCCGGTGCATCCACCAAGCGGAACGCGTGGCTGGTCGCGTCACTGACCGTGCCGTGACTGGCCTGGTAGACCTCGCCGGCGTGGAACGCCACGCGCAATTGCACGTGCGCCTCTTCGGCGTGCACCGCGTTGTAGCGCCGCAGTTCCGCCAGCATCCGGTCGGGCAACGCGGCCACGAGGTCCGCTTTCGCCACCTGGGCGGGCAGTTGGATCATCGCACCGTCACCGGTGTTCTCCTGGAAGAGGACGTCCCAGGGCACACCCACCTCCGCGAACGAGGTGCGCAGCAGGTTCCAGAACCCGTCGTGCACGACCAGGCGGTGTGCCGTGGTGCGCTTGGGGTCGTTGTAACCGGCGATGTCCAGCGCCATGATCGTCTTGTGGTACGCGGCCGAGTCCATGACCACCGGACCTCCCCGAGTTCGCGGCAGCTCTCATTGTCACAGGTCACGCCGTCCACGGCCATGCTCGACCGAAGTCGCGGTACGCCACCGTCGTCGTCCGAACGGCGCACGGCATCCGTCCCTGTCGCAACGGCCGGAAATGCGGGACAATGCGAAGTGGGCCGACGGGGTCCGTTCTCCCTGCGAGAGGGGAATCGCGATGCATGCTGCACGCTCCAGTACGGAAGCGGGAATCGAATCCGCGGTCCTCGATCTCGGCGGTGTCCCTCTCTCGGAGCTTCGCACCCTGGACGGCAGCGAATTGCGCGAAGCATTGCGACACGTGACGGAGCGGGTTTCCTATATCCCGGTGACGGCGAGTGGCAGCCAAGGTGCCCGGCGAGTCGACTGATCGTGACTCCCGACGAACTGGTCCCCCACCACCTGTCGTGGACCGATTTCGACGCGTTCGCCCGCGGTGGCGGCGGTCCGGCGCTGGTGCGGCACCTTCGTGCGACCGAGCGGAGCAGACGGCTGCTCCTGCTGAGGGGAATCATCGACCAGGCGGCCAAATCCCCCGGGGTTTCCGCGCCGCTCCCGTCTCCCGAATGGGCATGGGAGCTGCTGGCCAGGATTCAGCAGCAGGCTCCCGCCGCGGTCGAAACGATTCTCGCCCATCCCTACACCGGGAGCTGGGCCGGCTACACCACGCGGTTGTGCCGCCAGGACGTGACCGGCGTCTGCCCCTTCTGGGTCCACCTCGGCCACGTGCACTGCCTGGCCGCCGCCGCGGCCGTCCGTGCCGGGGCCCGCTTCGAGGCTGAGCTCCCGATCTGGCAGGGAACCGTGTCACTGCCGACGCTCGGCATGGTCCGGCTGCGTACCGGCGAACCGTTCGGGGTGGCACGAATGTCGGCCGGGGACGACGGGTTCGTCGTTCGCAACCGGCACACCGAGGTCCGGCTACCGGACGATCTGAGCGTCGAAACCGCGGGCTGGCAACCCGTCCGCCGGATCACGAGCTGGCACGGTGACCGGCGGCTTTCGATCAGGCTCGACGACCTCGATCCCTACCGCGGCCTCTACGAACCGATTCTGCCGAAGCGGCTCACGGCACTGGAAGTCGAATCGTGGCGCACCGTCGTCGATGACGCGTGGCATCTTCTCGCCACGCACCTGCCTGACGTGGCTGAGGCCCTGCCGGCGGGACTCGAATCGCTGGTACCGGCCCCGGCCGTCGCCTTCCGGCTACCCAGCGCTTCCACCGGAGAAGCATTCGGCAGTGCGATCGTGGCGTACAGCGGCGATTCAGAGCAGCTCGCCGCCGCGCTCGTCCACGAGTTCCAGCACATTCGGCTCGGCGGCGTCCAGCACCTCGCCACCCTGCACACCGACGATCCCCGCGAGCGGTTGTACGTACCTTGGCGAGACGATCCGCGTCCGATCGGTGGTGTGCTGCACGGGATCTACGCGTTCTTCGGCGTGACCGGCTTTTGGCGGGCACTGGCCGCGGCCGAACCGGACAACACGCTGGCGTCGTTCGAGTTCGCACTCTGGCGATCGGCGTCCTGGCGAACCCTGCGCGCGGTGCGTCAGGACGAAAGCCTGACCGACACCGGACGCCGGTTCCTCGACGGGATCGCGACCGAACTCGCTCCCTGGCAGGAGGAACCGGTCGCGGCCGGTCCCGCTGCTTGGGCGGGAACCTCCGCACTCGACCACTACGCGACCTGGCGCCTCCGGCACCTGCGCCCGGACGCCGGTACCGTCTCAGCTCTTGCCGAGGCCTGGCGCCACGGGGATTCGTGGCCCAAGCTCGGCAAGCTACCGGAGTCGCGGACGCCCACGCCAGTTCCGGACGGCAGCTGGACCGACGCCCGGACCGACCTGATCCGGCTCCGGCTGGGCCGGGACGGCAGCACCGCCCTGGCCGAACACGGCCCCCGGGTTCCCGGCGCGACCGAAGCCGATCTGGCGTTGCTCGGCGGAGCCATCGAGTCGGCGGTGGAGGGCTACCGACACCTGCTGGTGGCGAACCCGGGCGGGCCGACCGCGATCGTCGGCCTTGGGCTGGCCCTCGCCGCGCGCGGCACAGGACCGGCCGCACGAGCTTTGTTACACCGCCCGGAACTGGTCCGGGCGGTGCACCGAGTACTCCGCGCGAGTGCGGGCGTCACCCCCGACGTCGAAACCGTCGCCGGCTGGATCGGCCGGTTCACCCACTGAAGAGGGCTACAGGGGCATCGGGTCGATGTCACAGTCAGCGCGAACACCGCGCGACGCCGCCACCGTGCCGGGGTGGGCCTCACCCAGGACCTGGCGATAGCGGCTCATGACGTCGACGTACAGCTCATCAGCCTGCTCCGCCTGTCCCAAAGTCCTGAGGTCGAGGGAATAGTTGAGCTGGACCGCCAGTGTGGTCGGGTGATCGTCGCCGAGGACCCGGCGTGACCGCGCCAGCAGTTCCGCGTCACGCTCGGCGGCGTCTTCGACGCGATCCAACGCCGCGAGATCACTCGCGACGTCGATCGCGCACACGATCGTGTGCGGGTGATCCTCGCCCAATTGCGCCCGGAACTCCTCCAGCGAACGTTCGTCCAGTAGCCGCGCGTTCGACGGGTCGCCGGACAGTCGCATGGTCACACCGAGGTCGAGCGCCGCAGAGAGCGTGTGCGGGTGCTTCTCTCCCAGGCTTTCGCGGTAGAGGTCGAAGACCTCCTCGCCCAGTTCACGTGCCCGTGCGAACTCGTGCGCGTGCCGCAGGTCGATCGAGTACCCAAGCGCACAAGCCAGTGCGTTGGGGTGCTTGTTTCCGTAACGAATGCGGAATCGGCGGAGGGCATCCTGGGAGATCTCCCTAGCCGCGTCGTGGTCGCCGTTCTTCCGGCATGCGACCGCCAAGTGGTATTTGCGGCGCAGGGTGCTGATGCTGTCCGTGCCGTAGGACTGCTCGACCCGGTCAGTGATCTGCTGCTGCTCGATCCGCGCCCACGGGTAGTCGCCCAGCTCGCGCCGGGCGATCACCATCAAGACCTGTGTCGTGACAGTCGACGCGTTGTCGTAACCGAGGACCTCTGCGCTCCTGTGGTAGGTATCGGCGGCCAGTTCGTTCGCCTGCCGATAGTCCCCCACCAAGAGCAGCGCCGCGACGTAGTCGTTGGCGGCAACCAGTGTGATCGGGTCGTCGTTACCGAACAAGCCACGTGCCTTGACGTAGATCTCTTCGTTGCGCTGGGCAGCTTCCGCGAATTCACCCCTCGCCTTCAGGATGACTGCGTAGGTCAGCGCTGCGCCAAGCGTCTCTTCCTGATCGGGACCGATCGACTCACGGTAGCGGTCGTAGGTGTCGTGGCTGGTCTTCGCCGCGTCTTCGTAGCGCCCGACGGCCCACTGGAAGAACGCCAGCCGCTCGGACGCCGCCAGCTCCTGCATCGGCGGGTCTTCGATGGGCGCTTCGCCCCTGCGCTGCCGTTCGAGCCGATCCTGTTCCCACGCTCCCACCGCGCGTTCTGCCAACGTGACCGCGCCGTCGTGGTCACCCCAGTGGTAGAGGAACTGCATCAGGTTGATCACCAGCTGCCGCACCCACTGATCCGTGCACTCGATCAGCTCGGCGTCGTAGATGTGCGGCAGTACCTCTTGATAGCGCTGCCACTGCCGAGGCGATTTCGGGTCGTTCGGATCGAGGTTGGCCAGCAACTGGTGTGCGCCGTGCCGCATGTCGTTGCGGTGCTGGTCCGACATGCGGTTGCGCAGGACCAGCTGCACGAGCCGGTGCAGGAGGATGGTGTCGGTGCGGTGGTCGATCTTCGCGAGGCCGAACCGGTTGATGTCGCGAATGGCTCGGCTCAGCTTGATCGGATCACGCAGCGCCGTGTCGAGATCGGGTGACACCGTGAGCCCGCGAACGCCGGCGAACAAGTTGCGCGACACCGGTTCTGGGGCGAAGAAAGCACAAACCTGCAGTAGCTGATGGGCCGCCGGATTGCTGACACTCAACTGGTCGAACGACACGTTCCACGCCGCGGCGACCGACGTTTCGTAGTCCTGCGGGCTCGAGGTCTCGAGGATTTCCGCGACCTTCGCGTCGAACAACTGCAGGTACTCCCCGGCCCTCATGCCGGTTTCGGCCAGCCAGGCCGCGGCTTGCTCGATCGCCAGTGGCAGGTCACCCAGCTTCTCGGCGATACGATCGGCGTCCGCGTCGTCGAGCTGGGGTCCGCGCCTGCTCAGCAGCGTCTTGCTTTCGCTGCGCTCGAAGATGGCCACCTCGAGCGGACGCGCCACCCCCGCCCAGTTCGGGTTGCGTGAGGTCACGAGGATGTCGCCGGTGCCGCCGACCGGGAAGAACGGGCGGACCATTTCCGGATCTTCGGCCGAGTCGAAAACGAGCAGCCACCGCCGGTACGGCCGGCCGAGGCGAAGTGCCTCCTTGACCGCGGGCACGGCGGTGATGGCCTCGTCGGCGCCGGGCAGGCGCAGGTGCTGGGCAAGTTCGGTGAGTGACGCGTGGATCTGGGTCGGCCGGGTGGCCTGGATCCACCAGACGATGTCGTAGTCCTGCAGGTGCCGGTAGATGTATTCGGTGGCCATCTGGGTCTTGCCGATGCCGCCCATCCCGTGCAGGGTGGCGGGCAGCACCGCCGTGGTGCCAGCGCCCAGTAGTTCACTCAGATGAGAGAGCAGGTCGCCGCGGCCGGTGAAGTTCGGGTTGGGCGGGGGAATCGCTCCCCAGACCGGGGGAACCTCTTCACCCGAACGCCGTACCTGTCGCGACGTCGACGCTCCGACGCTGGCCACCACGCTGGCCTGGTCGGCGAGTTTTTCCCTGATCTCCGGAGGGCGTTCGGTCGGGTCCTGGTTCGCCACATCGGTGGCAGCGGGTTCGCTGGGGATACTCGGCCCCTTGAGTTCCTGCGACATCGTGTCACTCACCGCCGGGATGCTAGCAGCGCTAAAGTCCACAGCGGAACCACGCAGACCGGGTGAACTCGGGGTACCGCCCCTATTGTCGATTCTAGCCAGCCGATCGGCTCGCGATAAGTACGGACCCGACAACGCACTCATCACATCTCGTTCGAGCGCTATCTCGGCACGTGACGCCGTCGCGGGTTCCGGGTCCGGTGTCGAGTCCGGCTCGACCAATGCCGCCTGCAGCCGGGCCAGCGTGGGGTTCTGCTCGCCGTACTGCCGGGACGCCGCCCGGACCGCGTGCGCGGTGTCCGATCTGCGCGCACCGCTGAGCAGCACTCTTCTGGTCTGGCCGGAGAATTCCCACGGGGTGTTGCGGTCCCAGGGCTGCCGATCGCCCTCGTGTCGTAGCAAACCGCTCGTGAACACCTCCACAAGGTGGTCCGGGCCGGAACCGGGCAGCATCTCCGCCTGCACCGCCGACGCGACGTCGAGATCGACCGGAACCGCGGCGAGGAGCGTGGCCAGCCGAAACGCCGGCGGTGAAGCCTGACTGTGAAAATCTCTCACTCGCTCGCTTGCGTTCACCTCATTCTCACGCGGATCCGGAATTTCACTCGATTCGGTTACTGTTTCCGCCGGACGGCCCCGAATCACCATGACGGAACATTTCCGCGGCACGCCGGCCCGGCCGGTGACGACCTCCCCCCATCTGCGGAACCACCGTTCTTCCAGTTCGAGCACGGGGACGGCGATCGAGTCCGCGGTCAGTTCCGCCTGATCGAGTTCGTCGAGCAGGAAGTCGGTCAGCCGGACGTGGTACGAGTCGTTCGGGCGCACCGGACCCGTGGTCGTGATCTCGGCGTTCTGCGCGTCGACGCCACCACGGACCCAGAGCCGCCGGGGCAGCAGGTGCACCACCGCGACCGGGACCTTGCGCCCCCACCTCGCCAGCAGTGGCTGTACGAGGTCCCGCCGCCACGCGTCGCTGATCCCGTCGGTCAGCACGAGCATCACCCGTCGCCCGGAGGAGTCGACCGGCTCACCGGCCCCTCGCGCCGGGCTGTCCGGCGTCCCGCCGCGCAGCACCGGCCCCAGGACCATGCCGCCCTCGGCACGCCCGGTCTTCCCCGTCTCCAGCAGCCGCACCTGGACCGAGCGGAAGATCCCGAGCCGCCGCTGGCACAGCGCGACGAACGCCGCGATGGTCGGGGTCCAGAGCGCCATCGACGGCGCCTGCTCGACCACCAGGGTCAGGTGCAGCCAAGGCCGGCGCGTGCGTTTCATGACCGGCAGCCACATGCCCGCGTTCGCGCTGTCGTCGACGGTCCGCTCCTCGTCGAGTTCGACGTCTTCCGGCTGGTCCGAGGGGACCTTCCGCTTGAACGCCCGGAAGGCGCGAACGAGCTTCCCGATGTCGGGCAGCGGGGACGTCGCCCCGGCCGACGGCGATTCCTCGCCGGCGTCGAGCAGGCCACCCGCACTCGCGGACACCCGGTGGTTCCCGAGTTCGGTCAGGACGACCGGCGGCAGGTCGGGAGGCGGCAGCCGAGCACCGCCGCGCCCGGGTTCTTCCCTCGGAAGCATCGGTGGAGGATGCACCGCGGCTGTCTCGGGCGGCTCGTCCCGGGTTGGAGGCTCGGTCGGGGCAGGCGGCTCAGGCTCGTTCACCGAGTTCGCCGCGATGGCGGCCATCAGCCACAGCCCGTCGGCGACCTCACTCGCCGTCAGGTCGTGGTCTTCAGGACCACCCGGGCTTTCCGGCATTTCAGTGCCCCTGCTGGTTCAGGTGCTGCCAGAGTGCTTCGACCAGCCCCGGCCAGCTCGGGTCGTCCGGCTGGTAAGCCCCGGACGTCGCCAGGAAGATCGCGTCGAGCAGCTTGTCCGCGGGCAGTCCCCCGAGCGCGGCCCGCCGCGTGACGAAGTCCTCGATCAGCACCGCGCGGTGCTTCGGGTCGAGGGCGTGCGCGGCGACGATGGCGGCCAGCTTCGCCGGTCCGGGATCCTTCATCTCCAGGCGCAGGCACCGGCGCAGGAACGCGGGCGGGAAGTCCCGTTCCCCGTTGCTGGTGATGATGACGACGGGGAACGCCGAACACCGGACGACCCCGTTCTCGATCTGCGCCGTGTAGCCGGGATCCGCCGTGAACACTTCGGCGACGGGTGCACTACGGGCGTCCCGCGCGAGCTCCGGGATGAGGAACTCGCCGTCCTCGAAGATCGACAGCAGGTCGTGGGGCAGGTCCGACTCGGCCTTGTCCAGCTCGTCGACGAGCAGCACCCGGGGCAGCCGCCGAGGCAGGAACGCCGTCCCCAGTTCACGCAGCCGGAAGAAGTCGCCGACGGGTCGTTCGCCCGTACCGGTGCCCCCCGAACTGGAGCCGTGGGTCTGCGATGCCTGCAGGCGGCCGATGGCGTCGTAGTCGTAGAGCCCGGATTTCAAGGTGGTCTGTGAGGTGACCGACCAGCGGAGCACGCGCCCGAGCCGCAGCTCGCGGGATATCCGGTAGGCCAAGGTCGATTTCCCGCTGCCGGGTTTCCCGGTCACCAGGAGCGGGCGGCGAAGGTACAACGCGGCATTGACCATGTCGACTTCGGCGCGGTCGGCGTGCCCGGCGGTGAAGCTCAGTTCCACGCCCAGGCGCCGGTCGGTCTCGGCGTCGTCCTGCGGCACGTCGACGGCCGGCGGCTCGTCGCCCCGGCGAAAGTCGCGCCACGGCGGTGGCGGTGGCAGCCGATCGGCCAGGTGCGTGTCCTGCAGCGGATGACCCGTGCCCCGGTAGATCCACCAGTCGTGCGTGCTTTCAGGACGCTCGGTCGTGCTCATCGGCACCCCCTCCCGGAACCGGGCCGGTTCCGCCGTCGGCGAGGGGGAGCATCCGGCTCGGGTCGTCCCATAGCACCACCAGATCCCCTATGATGCCGCCATCCGGGGACGACGACCGATTTCGAAGCGCGTCGAGCCGGTGTTTCCGGGTCAGTGCCGGCAAATTCCCCAAATCGTCACTACCGGCCAACCAGGTTACCACCTCACGCACGACTTCCGAAGAGACCGTAGGGTGCCATACGACGACAGGCAAGCCCGCGCGCAAAGCGGCGAAAAGCTCGTCCCGGCCGGGAATCGGGTTCGCCGGCGGAGTCGCTGTCAGCACCGTCATGAGCCACCGCTCGTCGCTGAAAATCGCGTCGAGGTGTTGATGATCTTCAGTGTCGCCGGGCTCGCAGAAATACACTCGTTCGACGGATGGCTCCTGCGCCCAAGAAGCCCACCGCCGCCGCCAAACCCGGTGCGAACGCCGGGAACTCATCCGCTCCAGTGAACGAATAACCGTCGGATAAGCCATGTACAACGGCTGCGGTCCGCCGAGCTCACGCTCCGTGCGCCAGGAGTGCACCGGAAGATCCAGCAAGCCGCGCGGGAGCACGAACTCGATGGCGGCTTCCGCGTCGCTTTCCGACCACGCTTCTTCCGCCGCGGAGATCGTTTTCGCCACTTCGTCTTCGAGTTCCGCCGTGTTGGCCACGACGGTTTCCCCACGAGGTGGTGGCCAGTCGCCCGGATCGTCCTGCCGCCAGTGCGAGATTTCGTACCGATCCGCGTCGACCGGGTCGGGGCTGATCATGATCATCAGGTGCAGTCGACCCGACCGCGATGGAGTGACCTGGGAACGAAGCTCGCGAAGCGCACCTTCGAGCCGAAGCCGGTGCGCCTGTCCGTCAGCCCACTTGCGCAGGTTCGCGGCCAGCTGTTCTTCGCATTCGGCCGCGATCACCTCGGCGAAGGCCACGACCGGTGGCAGCTCTCCGGGCGCGGCGTTGAAGTCCGCAAGGCCGGAAAAGGCCTCCGCCGCGTCCGGGAAAGCCGGCGCCGGGAAGACGTGCCGGGCGGCACGGCGAACGGCCGCCCGAAGCCCGGGTGGCGCGAATCCCTCGAGTTGCTGCCGGAACCGCTCTTGCTCCGATTCCGGTACCACATCCCGCAACGGCAGGGAATCCACCAGACCGCGGAACTGCGTGCACTCTTTTGTACCCGGCCGGAGGAATTCGAGCACGTCGGCCAGTGTCGGCAGGCCGTTGTCGAGCACGCTGCAGCCGTTGACGATCTCGATCAGCTGAGCACGAGGGGCCAGCTGGTCCGGCACCGTGAAGGGATTGTCGAGAGCTCGCCGCAACTCCGCGACCATCAACGTGCGGATGGACTTGTCGTCGGCGAAACCCGCTACCACCAGGACGTCGACGAGTGCGCGGCGAATCGCGATGCCGATGGGGGGCCGCCCTTGTCTTGCCGACACCGGCGTACCACCTCCCGCCCCCGCGAAGTGCCCCCGAAGATCGCGAGTCTACCTATCCGGTGACGCGGGAAAAGGGGCAAAAGCCGGACAACTGTCAACGAACTCGAAAACCCGACCGGCTCGCCACCACCGCGGCCAGCTCTTCCACCTGCGGCGATCCCGGGTCGAGCAGTCGCACCGTGGCGAGCAGTTCCTCGAGACCACCCTCGTACCGTTCGCACGTGCGCGCCAATTCGATCACGTGCAGCCGATCTTCCGCCTGGTGTGGAACCGCCGCCGCGATTTCCCGCCGGGGAACCATCCCCAGCAGGAGCCGGCGGCTTTCCGCGTTCCGCACGCAGGTGACCGCCAAGAGCGCTTCGACCACCATCGCGAACGTCGCCGGCCGGCCGCCGGGATCGAAACGCGGGCGCGGTGCCGGCACCCCGGCTTCGACCTGCGGGGCACCCAGAAGGCGTAACCACGCCGTGGTCGTGGTTTCCTTGACCGCCACCGGAATCCGCCGGTATTCACCCGGGGCGGCGGCCGGGTCCTCGGTCACGACGTCGTGGTAGAACGCGTCGGCGGCGATCAGCGCCAGTTCCGCACCCGTGGCCTTCTGCGCGGCCTTCGCCCCGGGCGCGTCCAGCAGCCGGAACGTGAAGCTCACGGCCTTGCTGACCGAACCGTGGCCGCCCTGGCCCACCTCGCCGGCGTTCAGCGCGAGCCGCAGGTGCATCCGGGCGGGATCGGAGTGCACCGCGTTGTACCGGCGCAGCTCCGCGTGCATCCGCTCCGGGAACTGCGCGACGAGGTCCGCCTTCGCGATCTCGGGTGGCAGCAGGATCATCGCGCCGTCGCCGGTGTTCTCGACGAAGCACACGTCCCAGGGGATGCCGGTTTCGGCGAACGTGCCCTTGAGGACCGCCCAGAGTCCCTCGTGCACTTCGTGCAGGTGGGCCATGGTGCGCTTCGGGTCGTTGTACCCGGCGACGTCCACGGCCATGATCGTCCGGTGCAGCGCGGCCGCATAGGAATGCACGACCCACCTCCCCACGTCCCGCACTCATTGTCCCAGACATATGCACGCTCGGCCATGTTCGCGCAGGGCGTTACTCCGAAACGCGATGCCGGCGGTACCCCGGCGGCCATAATTCGGCGTGCCCACGAGACGCCTGCACCTGGTGAGCGCGGATGAGGACCACCGCGTCTCCACCATCGAGCTCTTCTTCGACCTGGTCTTCGTCTACGCCATCACCCAGACCACCCAGCTGATGGCCGACCACCTGAGCCTCATCGGCGTCGGGCAGGGCCTGGCCATGCTCGCCGTCCTCTGGTGGTGCTGGTGCTCCTATGCCTGGCTCGGGACCACCATCCACGTCGACCACGGGATCGCGCGGCTGGCGATGTTCGGGGCCATGGCCGTCATGTTCCTCGTGTCCCTCACCATCCCCGAGGCCTTCGTCGACCATCCGGGCGGGCTTTTCGCGCCCGTGCTCTTCGTCGTCTGCTACGCGCTCGTGCGGCTGCTGCACCTCGTCGCCTACCTGGGCGCGGCGAAACACGATCCGGGGCTGCGGCACGTCCTGCTGCGGATGTTCGTCGGGCTGCTGCCGAGCGTCGTGCTGCTGGGCGTCGGCACGGCGTTGAGCGGGCCGTGGCAGCTGGGGCTGTGGGTCGTCGCGCTGCTGGCCGACTACCTCAACGTCTACCTCGCCGGGCCCGATGGCTGGCGGCTGAACTCGCCCACGCACTTCGCCGAACGGTTCGGGCTGATCGTGATCATCGCGCTCGGGGAATCGATCGTCGCGATCGGCATCGGGATCGGGTCGCTGCCGATGTCGTGGCTGGTCACCGGCGCCGCCGTGTGCGGGCTGGCGCTCGCCGCCGGGATGTGGTGGACCTACTTCGACGTCGTCGCGCGCGTCTCCGAACACCGGCTGACGCAGGCCACCGGCACCGAACGCACGAAGCTCGCCACCGACTCCTACACCTTCCTGCACCTGCCGCTGATCGCCGGCATCGTGCTCGTCGCCCTCGGCCTGAAGAAGTCCTTCCTCTCCATCGCCGACACCGAGCACCACACGCCCGGCGAAGCCCTGCACGGCGTGCCGCTCTGGACGCTGACCGGCGGTCTCGCGCTCTACCTGATCGCGCTGAGCTCCCTGCGCAAGCGCAACCTCGGCAGCTGGAACATCCAGCGGCTCGTCCTCGGGATCGTGCTGGTCGCCGCGACGCCACTGCTGCAGCACGTGCCCGCCGCCGTGCTGCTGCTGGTCGTCGCCGGGCTCGTGCTCGGGCTCATCGCCTTCGAACGCCTCCGGTTCGCCGAGTGGCGGCGGCAGGTGCACACCGAGCACTCATGACAGCTCCGGGCCGACGACCGACAGCAGCTGCAGCTTCTCGGCGTCCTCGGTGCCGGGCGTGGCGGTGAACACCAGCAGCACCTGGGCGAAGTCGTCGGTGTGGAGCAACTGGCAGTCGAGGGCGATCTCGCCGAAGCCCGGGTGCACGATCGTCTTGCGCCGCTCGAACGGCACCGAGACCTCGTGCGCCTCCCACAGCTTCGCGAACTCCGCGCTCTTCGCCGCCAGCAGCCGCGCCAGCTCCGCCGCCCGGGGGTCGCCGCCCGAAGCCGCCCGCAGGCTCGCTACCAGGAACCGGGCGTGGCGTGCGCGGTCCGCCGGCGGGTAGACCTGCTGCTCCACCGGGTCGGTGAACCAGCGGTACGCGGCGCTGCGCGCGGGCCCGGTGTGGCCGGTCTCGTCCCCGAGCAGCGCCTGGGCCGGCCGGTTCTGCACCAGCGTCTCGCCGAGGTTCGACATCACCTGCGCGGGCGTGTCGTGCAGCCGGTCCAGCACGCGCATCAGCGCCGGGCTGACGTGGTCCGCGCGCGACACCCGGGACGGCGCCGTGTGCCCGGCCAGCCGGAACAGGTGGTCGCGCTCGTCCAGCGTCAGCCGCAGGCCGCGGGCGATCGCGGCCAGCATCTGCTCCGACGGCCGCGGCCCGCGCTGCTGCTCCAGCCGCGTGTAGTAATCGGTGGACATGCCCGACAGCGTCGCGACCTCCTCGCGACGCAGCCCGGACGTCCGCCGGCGCTGCCCGGGCGGCAGCCCGACGTCCTCCGGGCGCAGGGCGTCGCGGCGGCGGCGCAGGAAGTCGGCGAGTTCGGCACGGTCCACGTCGTCGATTATCGGCGCTCTCCCGGCCGGTGCCAGGGATCGCCGATCCCCCGATCGACGCGCTCTGCCACGACGTTCGCTGCGCCGAGACGCTGAAACCATGACCACTTACCTCATCACCGGGGCCGGCGGCGGCCTCGGTGCCCTCACCGCCCGCGAACTCGCCGCCCGGGGTGACCGGGTCGTCCTCGCCGTGCGCGACCCCGCCCGCGTCACCCCGCCTCCCGGCGACACCGAGGTCCGGCACCTAGACCTCGCCGACCTGGCCTCGGTGCGCGAGTTCGCCGCCGGCTGGACCGGTGACCTCGACGTCCTGGTCAACAACGCCGGCGTCATGGCGGTGCCGTACGGGAAGACCACCGACGGCTTCGAGACGCACATGGCCGTCAACCACTTCGGCCCGTTCCTGCTGACGACCCTGCTGCTGCCCCACCTCACCGGTCGGGTCGTGACCGTATCGTCCAATCTGGCGCGCCGAGCAAAACTGCCGCTCGACGACCTGAACTGGGAGCACCGCCGCTACTCGCCGCTGGGTGCCTACAGCCAGTCGAAGCTGGCGAACCTGCTGTTCACCCAGGAGCTGCAGCGGCGGCTGACCGAGTCCGGGAGCACCGTCCGGGCCGTCGCAGCCCACCCGGGCGTCGCGCGGACCGGAATCGACCGGAACTTCGGGGGTGTGCAGGCCCTGGCGCTGAAGGCGCTCTACCCGGTCATCGCGCAGAAGAAGGCCGAGTACGGCGCGCTGCCCATCCTGTTCGCCGCGACGGAGGACGTCCCCGGCAACGCGTACGTCGGCCCGGGCGGCCGGAACGGCGGACGACCCCGGCTCGAACGACGCCGGGACCACGGGGACGCCCGGGAACTGTGGACGATCTCGGCCCGGCTCACTCGTAAGTGAGCCCACACTGGCGCCGAGCCGCGTCCCGGGTTAACCTACTCACGAGTAGGTAACGGATGGAGGGCCACATGGCTGCGCCAAGGAAACGGGACGCGATGGGCTGGGGCCTTTCCGCGCTGACCCGGCTGGCCGGGAGCAAGGTCGTCGATCGGGCGGGGCTGCGCAAGCCCATCGAAAGCCTGGTCACCGCGGGGACGCGCAACGGCTTCCGCGTCGCCGGCGCGGCGACCCGGTCGTTCAAGTCGGTGCAGAAGCTGGGCAAGCCCGCCCGGCTCGCGCCGGCCGGCGACACCGGGCTGTTCGACCTCACCCCGAGCGAGGACCAGCAGCTCATCGTCGAAACCGTGACGGAGTTCGCCGCCGAGCAGCTGCGCCCGGCCGCCGCGGACGCCGACGCCAAGCTCGAGGCGCCCGAAGGCCTGCTGACCCGGGCCGCCGAGCTGGGCATCAGCCTGGTCGGCATCCCCGAGGAGCTCGGCGGCGTCGGCACCGAACGCTCGGTCGTCACCAACGCGCTCGTCGCGGAAGCGCTTGCACACGGCGACCTCGGCCTGGCCGTGGCCGTGCTCGCGCCGTCCGCGGTGAGCACCGCGCTGGTCAGCTGGGGCGACGAGCAGCAGCAGGCCGACTACCTGCCCGCGTTCGTCGGCGAGAACGTGCCCGCTGCGGCGCTGGCGCTGCAGGAGCAGAAAGCGCTCTACGACCCGTTCAAGCCCGCGACGAAGGCGCGTCGCACGCCGAAGGGCTACCAGCTCGACGGCGTGAAGTCGCTGGTCCCGCGCGCGGCACAGGCTGAGCTGTTCATCGTTTCGGCCGACCTCGAAGGCCGCGGGCCGGCGCTGTTCCTCGTCGAGTCGTCGAATGCCGGGGTGACCATCGAGGCCGAGCCGGCCATGGGCCTGCGCGGCGCCGCGACCGGCAAGCTGCACCTCGAACACGTCAACCTGCCCGCGGGCGCGCTGCTCGGCGGCGGCAAGCTCGACGTCTTCACCGATCTCGTCCGGCTGTCGCGGCTGGGCTGGGCGGCGCTGGCCGCCGGCACCGCGAAGGCCGTCCTCGACTACGTCGTGCCCTACGTCAACGAGCGGGTGGCGTTCGGCGAGCCGATCAGCCACCGGCAGGCAGTTGCGTTCTCCGTCGCGGACATCGCGATCGAGCTGGAGGGCCTGCGGCTGGTGACTCTGCGCGCCGCCGCGCGGGCCGAGCAGGGCAAGTCCTACGCCCGCGAAGTCGCGCTGGCCCGGAAGCTGGCCATGGACAAGGGCATGCAGATCGGCAGCGCGGGCGTGCAGCTGCTGGGCGGGCACGGCTTCGTGAAGGAGCACCCCGTCGAGCGCTGGTACCGCGACCTGCGCGCCATCGGCGTCATGGAAGGCGCCGTCCTTCTTTAGGTTTCGGAAAGGCGTTAACGATGATTAACCTGGAAGCTCCCAAGAAGGCCGGCGCCCTGATCAACCAGGCGTACCAGGCCGCGGCCGAGGTGTTCCGGCCGATCTCGCGCAAGTACGACCGCGCCGAGCACACCTATCCGGCCGAGCTGGACATGTTCGCGGCGCTGCTGGACGGGCTCAACTCGTCCGGCGAGGGCGGCGCGGGCGCGGCGGGCGTCCGCCGGTCCAAGGACGAGAAGGAAAAGGGCAACCGCAACGGCGCCAACCTGAACGTCGTCCTCGGCACGATCGAGATGTGCTGGGGTGACGTCGGCCTGCTGCTGTCGATGCCGCGCCAAGGCCTCGGCAACGCGGCGATCGGCTCGGTCGCGACGGACGAGCAGCTGGAGCGCTTCTCCGGCATGTGGGCGGCGATGGCGATCACCGAGCCCGGCTTCGGCTCGGACTCCGCGGCGGTCAGCACGACCGCCCGCCTCGACGGCGACCACTACGTCCTCAACGGCGAGAAGATCTTCGTGACGTCGGGCGAGCGCGCGGACGCGGTGGTCGTGTGGGCGACGCTGGACAAGTCCAAGGGCCGCGCGGCGATCAAGTCGTTCGTGGTCGAAAAGGGCACGCCGGGCTTCGAAGTGGTGCGCACCGAGCACAAGCTGGGCATCCGCGCCTCCGACACGGCGGTGCTGCGCTTCGAGAACTGCCGCGTCCCGAAGGAGAACCTCCTGGGTTCGCCGGAGATCGACACCAAAAAGGGTTTCGCGGGCGTCATGCAGACGTTCGACAACACGCGTCCCCTGGTGGCGGCGATGGCGATCGGCGTCGCGCGGGCGGCTTTGGAGGAGACGCGTCGCATTCTCACCGAAGCGGGCGTTTCGATCGACTACGACCGGCCGGCGAACTCGCAGCACGCAGCCGCGGCGGAGTTCCTGCGCTTGGAAGCGGACTACGAGTCGGCGTACTTGCTGACGCTGGAATCCGCGTGGATGGCGGACAACCGCAAGCCGAACTCGCTGCAGGCGTCGATGGCGAAGGCCAAGGCGGGGCGGTCGGTGGTGGAGATCGCGCTGAAGTGCGTCGAACTCACCGGGGCTTACAGCGAAGAGTCTTTGCTCGAAAAATGGGCGCGGGACGCCAAAATTCTCGACATCTTCGAGGGGACGCAGCAGATTCAGCAGCTGATCGTGGCCCGCCGGATCCTCGGGAAGTCTTCGGCTGAGCTGAAGTAGTTGTGGTGTAACGGAAAACCGCCCGGTCGCTTGCCCTTCTCGGGGCTCTGCGACCAGGCGGCTTTCGCGTCGGTGGGGGCGGGGTTTCATGATCAGGCCGCCTCCAGGCCGTCATCGAGGGCAGGCCGTCCGAACACCGCGTCGACGGCTTCCCGCGCCCGCTGGTGGCTCGACGGGACGAGGTGCGTGTACGTCCGGAGCGTGAAGCCCGGGTCCGCGTGTCCGAGGTAGTCGGCCAGCTCCGTAATCGACACCGCACGGGCCAGGAGCGTCGACGCGTAGAAGTGACGGAGCGCGTGCATCCCGTCCGCGCGACCTCGGTACTTGACCCCAGCTGCCCGGAACGCTCCGTGCCAAGCGACCTTCGTGAACAGGTCCCCCGAGTACAGCCGGCCACCTTCCCCGGTCATCAGCAGCCGCGCCGTCACCGGGTCACCGTCCGCGCTTTGCCAGGGCAGCGTGACGGCTATGGACGGAAACCGGTCCTCGTGGTCGTCGATCTCGGCCAGCATGGCAGCCGACAGCGGGATGGTCCGCTCCTTGCCCCGCTTGGGGAGCGCGAACATCATCACACCCCTGACCGTCTTGATCTGTCGACAAATCCGCACGGTCATCGCCGTCCGATCGACGTCATCCGGCGAGAAGCCCAGAATCTCACCCTGCCGCAGTCCGAAGCCAGCACCGAGCGGAACGGCGATCTTGAACTGGTCCGCGAGCCCCGCCCGCACGGCCTGAACACGTTCCTCCGGCCATACGACGATCGGCGGGCTACTCGCGACGGGCCGCCGCACGGTCTTCGCGTGGCACGGGTTCTCACGAATCCGACGGTCGTCCACGGCCGAATCCATCACGCCGGAGACGGTGTTGAACAGGACCGCCTGGTAGTTGTCCGACAGCTTCCTCTCTTCCATCGAGCCGACCCAGTCCCGAATGGTCGATGGTTTGATCTGCCCGACCTTCTTGGTCTCGAAGACCGGGTAGATCTGGCTTTCGAGCCGACTGAGGATGGTCGACCGCGTGCCCGGGTCCGGAGACTGGCCCTTTACCCAGCTCTCCGCCTGTTGCCGAAAGGTCGTCAATGAGGCCCGCGGATCGATGTACTTGTCTTCGCGCTTGTCGGACTCGACGCCGATGAGGAAGTCCTCAGCGCGCTTCTTTTGCTTGTCCGCGAACGACTTCGAGCGTTCGTTGTTGTCCGGGTCGAGGTACCGAACCTTGTACCGCAGACCGATGCCGTACAGCTCGGACCGTTCCATGACGGGCTTGCCCCGCGCGTTGAGGATGACCTTCCCGGTCACCGCATCCCGCGCGGGGCGAAACCACCGATCTTGGATGTGCCCCATCAGGCCGCCTCCGCGTCGACCCAGGCGCGCAGCTTGGCCGGGTCATAGCGCAGGTGCCGGCCGATCTTCTTGACCGGCGGACCCTCGCCGCGCCATTTCCACTGGTAGAGCGTCTTCACCGGGACACCGAGGTAGTCCGAGACGTCCTCGACGGTCCAGAGCCGATCGATGTTGCTGATGTTGTTCATTGCTCCCCCTTTGATCAGGCCGCGAGTCCAGTTGCCGAAGTTTCTGGAGGTCTTTCCGCGGCGAGTAGCGCCCGGTCGTACTCGGCCTTCCATGTGATCCGTTCCGCGATCGCACGCATCACCAGGTGCGGCCGGGGCGGGACCTGCGGGTCTCCGGGCTCGACCTTCCGCCAGACCTGCTGTGACCGGTCGGCCTCTGGCTTCTCGATCCCGACCGCCGCGAGCGCCTGGAGCACGAATGCTCGCCGGTCCGCCTTGTGGTCGACGAGGGTCTTGCCCGACCACTTCCGCGAGACCAGGACGCGGCGGCCGGGCAGCCCGAGCGTGCTCCGGCGGTGAGCCCTGCCCTTGCAGTGCCCCGGGGTGGTCTTGCCCGTGACGCCCTTGGGCTGGACGCCGTAGAGCAGCCAGACCGCGCAGCGCGGCGAACACGGCGTGACCGACAGCTCGGCATGAAGTCGGTCGTGGTGGTCGGCCTGGGCCGCGCTGTCTGCCTCGACCACCTCACCCGTGGACTTCGTGAGGTACTTGGTCAGGTAGCCGATGTGGCGGCCGGCCTCTTCGGTGCCGCCGAGAATGCCCTTCGAATGGACCTGCCGCCCGAACCGGACCACGTGCGCCGGGTGCTCGACCGCTTCCACCGCGTCGTCCCACCGGGTCAGCGGCCGACGCGTCTCCGGGTTGACGAAGCCGGTATCCGGGCCGTCCCAGACTGGCAGGCGGTCGGTGTAGACGATCTCGTCGTGAGCTGGCCACCAGACCTGGTGGTAGGTGGCCTCGGTGACCTGCCGGATCACGTCATGCGGCACCGAGCCCCGAATAGCGGCGTGCAGGTGCGGAGCGGCCCGACGTTGGGGCTCGACGGTGGCGAAGTACTGCGCGTCCCAGCCGACGACCCGGCGGAGGTTCTGCCACCACCGGTCCACGAGCGCGGAGAAGTGCACCGCGTCACGGGCTGCCCGCCGATAGTCATATCGACTTGGGTCGACCGGCGAGCCGTCACCCCGGACCGGCCCGTAGGTGTCGCAGGTCAGCGTGACGAACATCGACGGCCGGAACTTACCGGCGTACTCACGCCCGACCGTCGTCTTCGCGACCTTCCGCCGGGGCAGGTTCGGCGCGTCCTGCCGACGCCGGGTCGACCGCTTCACGGCTCGTTTGGTCGGGACGTCGAGGGCGGGCAGGCGGCCGCGCATGCCGAGTTGCCGAAGTTCCGCGTCGACCCCGGCGACCTCCTCCCGCAGTTCCTCGGCCTCCGCCTGGTCGTGCTCGACCACCTCTCGGTAGGCCGCCACCAGGTCAGCCCGGTAGGTCAACAGCTCCTTGTGATCCTCCGAGGGCGGCTCAGCGGTGAGGACGGGTTCTTCGGTCATGTGCCAACCCTCGCGACACTGGGCCTGCCGAAGCGCCTTCGCCTTCCGAGCGCACGGCAGGCACACCGATTCCACTGTGGAGCCGCAGGGCACCGGGACGTAGCGGAGTTCGCCGGTGGTGGTGTCGCCGACCTCCATCGTGAAGGGCCGGACGCAGACGCCGTGCTTCTCCGCCGTCGCCCGGATCACGTCCGCAGCCAGCGGGGCCCGCATCCGCTCTGCGCGTGTCTCGCTCATCAGGCCGCCACCTCCCCGGGCGTCGACCAGCCGCGCAGCAGGTAGACGGGCATGTCCTGCTTCGCCCCGGCCGGGAGGTCGGGGAACGTGCTCGGATCGAACGGAACCACGCCGAAGACGCGGACGGGGATGCAGCAGGGTGTCCGGCCGGTGATCGACAGGTGGACCCACCTCCCGTCGACCAGTCGCCACAGCCGAGCCGACACGTCCTCGAGCGTGTGTGCCCACACCATCAGCGCCCGGACGACCTCGGACAGGCCATCGACGTCGAGCTGGACCGTGATCGGGCTCGACCAGGCGTTGACGTCGACCGTGGCGACCGGCGGCAGCTGGTGGGAGTCCAGGTGATCGCGAATCGCGTCGAGGAAGATCATCAGCCGGTTCACGCGGCCACCCCCTCACCGCCGTGTCGCAGATCCGCGACACCACCATTGGTCACGTACGCCTCCAGCGCCTTCACAGTGCTGTCGGATACCCACCCGGCCCGGACGCGCAGGGGCTCACGGATGCCTTCACCCCAGACGTAGCCCACGCCGGCCTCTGAGTCGCCGATGCGGTTGGCCCACGCTCCGCGCTCGTACGCGCCGTCACCCAGCACCATCCCGACGTGCGTCTTCGAGGTGACCCGAAGGCACACCCGCCGGGTGAACAGCTCCCGCACCGGGACGGTGTCCTTGGTGGGCTCCTGGACGTAGCCACGGACCGAGATCCCCAGCGCCCGCCCTTGCGTCGTCAGCAGCGCGACGCGCTCCACAATGGCCTCACGGGTCTTACGGTCGGTGTACTTGGTCAGCGCGCCAATCTCGTCGAACTCCAGCAGCTCCAACGGATACTCCGTCGACACCGGAATCGTCCGCAGCCGCCCGGCGAACGCGCGCTTGCGCGATTCCATCTCCTCCACCAGGCCGTCCAGCAGCTCGACCGCGTCCTTACCACCGACCGCGTAGCGGGCGAAGATTCCGCGCCCGTACGCCAGTTCCATGCCCTTGGGATCGATACCGGACATGCGCACCACCCCCGCCCGGATCGCCGACGCGGCCGCGACCAGTGGGCACCACATGACGCTGTTCTTGCCCGCACCCGAGGCACCGGCAGTCAGGCAGTGCGCACCGGACCCGAGCAACGGGACACGCCAGTCACGCCCGTACTCGGTCCGCCCAGCCCAGACGCTGCGCAAGTCCACACCGGTCGCGTCGACGCCGTCCGGAACCTGGGGGCCGGCCACCCCGCCACTGAGCAGATCACGGCGCTGAAAGTCGATCGACACGACGTTGGGGGCCAGCTCACGGACCTGACACCGAGCGACCTTCCGCGCAACGGCCAAGGCACGAGCGGCGTCGTCGAAATCCTCCGGCTTCTGCCCGGCCACCAGCTCCACCCGCACCTCATCCCACGACGCACCAGAGCGAACGCCGAGCACCTTCGGAATACGCGCGTTCGGCCGGTTCGACGTCGACCGAGAGAGCGCGCGTCGACGGCCGACAAGGTTCACGTTCACCACCACCGGCAGCGCCTCATCCCGCACCGACAGGCCACAGGCGTGCAGCCACTCCGGCAGCTTCCGCCCGTAGACCGCCCACCGGGCCCACCAGGAGCGCAACAACCGCCAGCACCACTGGTCGAACGAGACGGCATCGATCGCCCACCACGTCGCCAGGACCGCCGCGACGCTGCCCAGGATGATCGCCAGCGACAGCCAGCCAACCAGCTCACACCAGCCGTAGACCGCGACGACGGCGAGGCTGGTCCGCCACCGGGTCACGACCTGCGCGAGCATCCACACGACCGCCTTGCACAGCCACCACAGGGCCACGAACACCACTGCCGCCGCAGCCAAGCCTTCGACCACGGAGGCCAGGGCACGGCCGATCTTGTGCAGCACCCACACGCCGAGCCCCAGCCCAGCCAGGGCCACTACCGCGAAGCCGGGAGACATCACCGACCACCCCGCTTCACATCGAGGTCCAGCGGCAGCATTCCCAGACAGGGGGCGCACTGGGTCTCGCCGGGCAGGAGTTTGGCGAAGCGTTTGCAGGAGGCGCAGCGCGTTCGGGTGACCCCCGTTGACGCTCGCCGGTTGTCATCGTTTAGCGTTGTCATTGTTCACTTCCGCTGATTGTGGACAGCGCAGGAGCGGCAAGGTTGGTAGCCAGGCGCCGCTTCTGCGCCTTAACGGATCACACGCACCCGCAACAGGGCATGTTTGATCGCCGCACGTCATCGCGTACGTTTTTCGCTACTACTGTTGACTTACTGGTCGTCTACATGCGACTAATCAGCAGGCGTCCCTTCCCGCTGAAGTTCCGCCGAGATCTCACCCGCCTTTCGTTCCTCGTATCCGGCCCAGTACAGCGCCTCGTGGTGATGACCTCGGTCGACGTCGGCGACGGCCTTGTAGAGCCGTGCGTTGCCGAGGCGGAACGCCAGCCAGACTGACGGGTTCGCGTCGTTCGGTGGGCGGCGGTCCATCACGACCTCGTGGGCGTCCCGCAGCGTCTTCGGCTCATTCCTGCGCACGGTCATGCCTCCCTGCGCGGGCTTCCAGCAGGGCCGCCAGTTCCTCGGCGTGGTCGCGGAGCCGGCGAAGGAACGCTGCGCATCCCGTCCAGGCGGTCTGGTCCTCCGGCGGCACTAGCGTCACCACGCACAGCCCACCGGCCAGCACCAGGACCGGTGGATGTGACGCGCCCGTCCCGGTCTCCTCCACCGTCACCTCGGTCCCCGCGCCCACCGTCCAGCGCAGCCCCAGCCCGTCCCACGTCGCCGTCATGCGATTCCCATTCCCGGGCCAGGTCGGCGAACCCCTCGGCCGCCGACTCCAGCGCCGCCACACACCACCACGGCAACCCGCGCGCCTGCGCCAGCTCGTGCCACGCCCGCGACACCCGCCGAGCAGCGTTCGCCGTGTTGGTTGCCGCGACCGGTGACCGGACCGCACGGCCGTGCTGCCAGGTGGCCATGTAGTCCCGATACGCCTGCTCCCACGCCTCGACCCGCTCGCGGAAGCCCACCCCTGTCACGCCGCCTTCGCCGTCTCACCGGACCCACCGGACCGAGACGGCTTCGCGTTGCTGGTGGCCTGCTTGAACCCGGTCGCACGGAACACGTAGGACTGGTACTTGAACTCACCCTGCCCCGCCACACGCGGTTCCGCCGTCAGGCCATCCAGCTCGATCGGCCGCATCCCCGGCAGCGCCTCCGACGTCGTCGGCACCGGCTGCACATCGGCGAGAAGCGTGATCTCAAACGACGCCCGCTTCGCCCGCGTCTCGGCCGGGTCGGTGACCATCACCTTCCACTGCCGCTTACCGGTCACCTCGTCAACCCGCTGCCGCACCGGGCGATTGGCGGCCCGGTCCTCACGCGACTGGTACTCGTTATCGGGCGACACCTCGCCCACCATCACCAAGCCCTGCGGAAACGCGTCGTCGAAGTCGATCCCGAACCGGTGTCCCTTGTCGATAGCCATGCTGAATTTCCTTTGCTGGTATGGGTTTCTTCGCGCTTAGTCGCGCTCTTCCGACCACTGGTCGCCGAGAGGAGAGGAGAAGGTGCGGGTGCGGTTCTGCGTCTCGCACCACTCGCCGAACTCGTTCGCGGCCTCGGCGAGGCTCCGCGCGAAGCGCGCGGTGTCCATCAGGCCGCCGATCCGAGCCGGTACCTGGATCATGATCGCGGTTTCATCGCCCCCGGCCACCAGTTGGCGGACTCCCGGGGAAGGTGACACGACGGCAGCGCCGTATCCGACGAGGGGCTGAATCACCACGTGAATGCCCATGTGCTCTCCCGATGTCTCGGCTTGCGCGCGTCCGATTGGGCGCGCTGAAACCAGGAGACACCCGGGTAAGGAAGATCACCCGGACAAACTGTCCGGGTCGGTTCTACCGGTCGGCCGGAACGGCCTTCTCGATCGCGTCCAGCATGGCTGACCAGGGCAGATCCCGGCCAGGAGCGGACCGCGGTTCGTGCAGTGGCCAGACGTCGTCACCGTAGAGCAGGTCCACACCGACCCGCTTGAGGTTCTCGATGTGCATGGTCCAGAACGGCTGACGTGCGTGGGCCGCGTTGACGCGGGGAAACACGATCACCGGCAGGTTCAGCGTCCCGATCGCCTCGTTGACCTGCGTCAACGCTTGGTTGTCGGCGATGCCGAGGGACATCTTCGCTACGAAGTTCGCCGAGGCCGGCGTCACCAGGTAGCAGCTCGGGGCGGGGTGCGGGCTCTTCTGCGACGGCGAGCGAGGCTCGACCCGCACCGGATAGCCGGTGGCTTGCTCGATCTCGTCGAGTTGCCCGGTCTCGGCCAGCCAGCGGCCGGCGGTGGGCGTCAGGGTGACCACGACTGTCCAGCCTGCTTCCTGGGCGGGCTTGATCAGGCGCGGAAGCAGGTCTTCGACCCCGCCGGCCCCGGAGGCGACCAGCCCGAGAACTCGCGGCATCCGATTACCTCACCGCGCCGCAGCGCTCGGCCAGCGCGAGCAGCGCCGAGGACTTGCCAGCCGTGACTGGAGCGCGCCGGTACATGGAGCGCACGACCTCCCGAACCATGGTGTTGTGCCGGACGATGGTCGGCGACTTCTGCTCGGCCTCCAGGAGGACTTGTAGGGCGTCGTCGTCCTTGGCGAGCAGGCTCAGCGCGCGAGCGAAGTCGATCAGGTGCGTGACCTGGCGTTCCACGGGCAGGTGGTCGACGTTGACGCGCGGTGCGGTCTCGATCACCTGGCTCACGTCGCCGAGGTCCAGGGCGGCTGACAGCCGGTGGAGCTCCACATTGGCTGGCCCGAACCCGGTCTGCCAGTAGTTCGCGTCCACGCCCAGCTGGTCAGCGGCGGTTTTCGCGTGTGCGAGGAGGTCGTTCGTGGTGGTCCGATCCTGGTGTCGCGCCGCCGCGACGGCGGTACGGAGGTAGAGCATCCCGTACAGGCTCAGCGCGGCCGGATCACCCTTGGCCATCCTCGGCAGCAGCCACTTCGCCGCGACGTCGCCCAGCTCAAGCGCATCATCAAACCGGCCCACGGCCAAGAGCGCGTGCGTGCCGGACCGGGCGGCCGAGGCCAGGACCAGCGGATCATCGGAATCGTCCGCCGCCTGCATGGCGCGTTCCGCCGCGATCCATGCGAGGTCAGCCTCACCGATCTTGCTCAGCGTGGTCGCGGCCAGATGGTGCACCCGTGCCGAGATCGCCGCGCAGGCCCGCTTGTACCCGGCGTCGTCCGACGAAGCCGCCTCCATCGCCTGCGTAGTTTTGATCAAGCCCGGCAGCGCGGTGACGACTCGACCGAGGTCGCCCTTCTGGTAGCTCGACCAGGCACCTTCGACCAGTTGGCGGACCGGCTGAGGGTCGACGTACTCGGGTGCCGTAGCTGAGGAGAACAGTGTCCGCGAAAGCCTGCGGGGAGCCATCAGCGCGTCGCGGATCGCGGGGACGTCGTCGTGCTTGTCCTGCTCCTCCATCAGCACCGGTTCGCCGAGCAGGTCACCCAGCGTCACCCGCAGCGACCGCGCGAGGTCGGCTAGGACGTCAAGCCTGCGGATGTCTCGCTCGCCGCGCTCGATCTTGCTCAACCAGTCCTCGGTACGGCCTACCAGGTCAGCAAGCACCGCCTGCGACAGCCCACGCCGCCGCCGGTAGAACGCGATCCGCTCACCGATGCTGAGCTGGTCACCCGCACCACGCATGATCTCAGCCTAACAGCGGACGCCAGCGCAAGTATCGCCATATGCAGTCCAGATTTCCGTCAATCGCCCCAGACGCACCTCAATCGTATAGGCGTGGAGGACTTCCCTTTCGGTCGATGACTGTTCGAACTTGATACTCCCACCGAGTAAGGATTTGGTTCCACTCTGTCGACTTCAAGTAAGCAGTCGGATCGCCGTCAACATCAAACTCAGGAGCATATAAACCCGTGACACCTTTCTCAAGAATCCCGTCGGCTAACACTCCCTTTTCCCTAACTATCAGCGTCGGCAAGCCCAACTGATACGCCATCGCCGGCTCGATATGAACCCACGGAGTACTCAACCAGACTCCACGCAAAGGAAACTCTTCTATCTTACTAAGATCTGCCCGAAAATTACCGGTGCCAGACTCGACGAAGATTCTCTTGAAGGCCACCGCGATCAGGCCGTGCGACTCGAACATCAATCGTCGCACGGCGCGAAGGGGTGCATCCGTGTCGTAGTCCGTCACGCCGAGCGTACGTGGGAAAAACCCGCGACCTTTCAGGCTTGCGGAAAGCCCTCTAATGAATGCCATCTGCGCCCGGGTGTACGGTTTTGGATAACTCACAAATACCGAATTCCCAAATCCGGCTCCAGGCTCGACATATTCAGATCGCCCATCCGTTGCGCCAGCGAACTCCGACTCTGCCAACGTCAACCCCCATCGCCAAATTCTCGCGCTACTGCGCGTATAGCGGCTACATACGGCAAATCCTGCCTTTTTGTCACTTCATCGAGATCCGAAAAAGGGACAAGAGCGTTATGACCTTCATCTTTTCTCGACATCCAGGCCGCCCAAGCGTCATGGACGTCTGAGAGAGTAGTTTCGACGCCCTTGGCCCGCAGGAGTACTGCATACAATACGAACAAGTCGTCACTATCACTGGGCGGCCTCGCATCAGCAGACAGAGCCGCTCGTATTCTGACCGCGAGCTCAGCAAGGTAGTTAGACATTAGACTAGTCTAGCAAGAAACAGCAATACATACAAAGTTGCGAAGACGAATGGCACAGATCTCTCAATCGTGCCGAGCTCGGCATACCGGCCACGCCATCTAGCAACAGGATCTTTCTTTAAACTCTTCCATTCTTCAGAAAATATTTGAACCGGAAGATTACTTTCAATACTATTAATGACCTCAAACTTTGCTCGATTAAGATCCCGATAGCTCCTTAATTGGAGCCACCACGATCCAGATAGAGCGATACCTGCGACAGACACCACCAAAGAATTCCACCACGCAGATTCGTGAAGCTTCGGCGAAGCTATCCCGACGACCGCGACGAAAGCACTTTGGACCGTCAGAAAAAATGTATTAGCCGTCGCTCGTCGAGCCGAAACACGATCTGCCATCTCGACAGCTAGCTTGTAGATCTCAAGTTCACGGGGATCAACGTCACCTGGAGTCGATGTCACCTTGCTCCACCCACGAGCAGCTTGAGGTTCGGCCAGGTCCAGTCGTAAACACTGTCCGTCGCCCTTGCCGTAGTTGACTTAGTACATTGACGCTGGTCATACCCTTGAATGAGAACGTAGGGTACACCAACCTCCTGCGCTAACTCGACCTCGATTCCAACCCCCAGAGCCTGATGCGTATGCTCCCCACAAATAACAATCACCAAGTCCGAAGAAGCAATCCTGTAGCGAGCTCGTTTCCGCCAATCTGGCGATGGCTCCTTGATTGACCAGTCAGCAACTTCAAAGGGAGAGTCCGGGTTCTTCGATTGCCCTATAAGAGCCTCTTTAAGAAATCTATCGTGATCATAATCAAAACTAACGAACACACGGTCAGGCATCGCACAAATCCCTTCTCGACACTATCAGCACTCAAACCATAAACTATCCGTCGATCTCAAGAAACCTGCGATACGCGGTATGAACTTCATATCTGGCCGGGCGACCAAGCCCCTTCTCAAGCTTTCTTGCAAGAACGTTCGCTCGCTTCATCTCACCATCAGTGCCACCGTAATCAAAGCTTCCATCCGATGTCTCTACACCCAAAAAGCCTAGGCGGCGCAAAGATTCAACGATGTATGGAACACCCAGATGCGACTCTTCTAACGGACCGAGAATCTGCTCGATCCTACTGAAGTCAAGAATTGGATTCTCGCCGGCAAACTCGATTAGGATTTCTTCTAGATCCATCCCGGCCGCCACACCTTCAACAAGAAGCGCTTCGTAAGCAAACTGACTATACGACTTTTCTGCCTCTAAGATGTCCGACTCTTCGATCTTCTGATGCTTAGCATTGGAAGCGCGGTTGACTGCCGCGTTTGCAAAAAAGACAAGGTCGCGAGGCCTGGCTTGCACGCGCGACAGTAGATAGTCCCTCGACGGCAGCCCTCGGACCGCCGGAGCGAAAAACCCATCCCAGAGAAGCCGGGGATCCAAATCTTTATTACTATTAAACTTGAAGCGATCTTCGAGAACCCTGATCAGAAGGTCAGGGTCCCGCCACTCAATCTCCGCAACCGAGATCTTATCGGGCTCCCTGGCCTTATCGCGGATAAATGCAAATATGTCACTTCTCAGGAAGACTGTAAGGGTCACATTTACACTAGATTTGCGATTCTTCTCGCGGCGAAATTCGTCTACCACTCGCCCCACAACACCAAGAAGTCCTAACAGCAATTGAGCGAGCAGGTCCAGATCCGCGCCCCGCTCCCATGCCTTATCAAGGTTATCGACAAGGATTGCGACCCGCTGTCTCCCAGAAAGAGCATCGCCAATAAGTTGACGTAGATCCTTAATCGCAGTGCCATGAAGAGCCCGATCTATCACACTCCTAGCTTCCTTGATCGAAGCTGAGTCCAATTGAGAGTTGACCACACCAGCCAGGGAGTCTACGAGCGATTCGAGCCGGTCAGAGAAGTTGCTGCCAACCCCTTCATGCTTCTCCTCAAGGCACCTCCTCAATCTGTCTTCCGGACTTCCTGTTGCTATACCAGCCGGCCTGCTCTCAGCTTCAGCCACAGTCTTTGCAGCAATCTCGGTATAAAGTAGATACTTCCATAAACCTTCAATTAGATAGTTGTCAAGATGCTTTTTGTCTATACGCCGAAGAACTTCGGTCAAGCCATCAAGCTCGTAGCTTGCTGGCTTGATTACACACACAAGGTTTCGCGGATCAAGCCTTAGCTCATCCGCAGCAGTCAGCATATTTGCTGTCTTGCCAGTTCCCTTTTTCCCTGTAAAGATAGTGGCGGCAGAAGTCACTACATCTTGATAGTCGCTGGTGCGGACGAAGTAATATTCAAGTCCATCCCGATCGCTTTCAGCGACGTGATTTCCAAAACGAAGCCACGATAATTCGGTCTTTAGTTCCGTTCGAACCTTAGCGTGCCTCGAAGTTGACGCGTCAGGCAGGGAATCCAGCCAATTTAATACCAATCTCTCCAACTGCGGAGGGTTAGAATAGCGGATCGACATATCCCTGTAATCAACGGCAGTCTCTTCCACCTGAGGAGCCACAATAAGCGTATTCCTACCTATACCTCTAGCGATCCCAGCAAGCAGGGCGACCCTAGGATTGACCAGAGCAGCGAGGTAGTCGTTCGATGGGGTCATATGAAAGACTGCGACACCGCAGCGGTAAATTTGTTCGACATACCAAGCTAATGGCATTGAGCCATAGTCTTCAAAGCTAATAGTTGTCGAATTTAGCTTTTCAAACCTCTCCAGAGTCCGACTTAGACGCCTGCTAGCGTTGTCTTCTTGAGCACTGGGTACGTACAGCATGCAAGAATCGTCGAGGTTAGCACTGATACTCATCTCGACGTCATTCCAGAGCGGTGGTGCTTCGTGGCCAATCACCGAGATCATCTGATTAAGCAACTCGTCTTCATTGGCATAGCGTGTATATCCGACTGTCGAGAGAAGCGGGACCTCGTCATCCACCCGCTTACTCGCCTTTTGGAATGCAGAGCTTTGCAATAAGACGACACGTCGCTTTAAGCCGATCGCCAATCCCAGCTCGAAAAGCACATTGAGATTTGGCACCGTGAGATCGAAAACGCATATAGAAGACTTGCTTACATGCGATTCAATCTCGTTGACGATGAGGCGACCATCAACTTTGAGATCTTCCCATGAAACCGAGCTCTCGACACCATTTAACTCTCCTAACCGCGCAGCCAAGGAACTCATGGTGCGTCGAATGTCGTCTGGCTTCGCTCCATACCCAAAAAACAGGCGTTCCACGTCAGACCTCTCAGCCGAGCAAGTAGATTGCAAGAGATTGCCGAACTTGGCTCTATGGGATCAAGGGGCGCGCCGCCGATGGCGGCGCGCCTGTCGCCTACGTAGCCCCTCGCCTGGGCGGCCGCATCCGCTTCCGACACGGCGGGCTGCCGCTCCGCTCCGCCCGCCGGCCGGGCGGTGCGGCCGCCAGCGGGTCACCTGGCGCAGCGCCGCGCGGCGGCACACGAGTCCCCTGCCCCATCCCGGCCTCCTCGACGAGCTACAAGCGGTGGTGACAATCGGGTCGTTCGTGACTCGATCTCTGTTACGCACCGTCGTGAGAGACCTCCATCCCGACGCCTGATCGTGACAACGGCCGGTAGCACCGCGTCAAGACGATGAAGCGTGTCTTGACCCGGCACCACCGGCCGCGTGCTGGCTTCGTATCGGGATGCAGGGGTAGGTGTGGCTGGTCCGCCAGTCCGTCTCCAGGCCGTCAGAGGCCAGGGAGCAGCGACAGACGACGAGAACTAGCGAGACGCATCAGCGCAGCTCAGAGGCCGTTTACAGCGAGATGAGCGAGGCCCGCGAGATCCAGCTGAGAAATTCTCGACATTTTCGAGGGGACGCAGCAGATTCAGCAGTTGATCGTGGCTCGCCGGATTCTCGGGAAGTCCTCCGCCGAGCTGAAGTAAAGACAAACGCCTCCTTACCGGCCATAAAGCCGGTAAGGAGGCGTTCACGCTTGTCAGGACTTCGAAGCGGTGGCCTGGTCGTCGAGGAACTCGTCCAGGTAGCGCCACGTCGTGCCGCGCGCCTTGCGGCCCGTCAGGACACCCAGGTGGCCGCCCGGCGCGGTCTTGAAGCGGACCTCCGGCGCCTTGTCCAGCAGTTCCACCACCCGCTCCACCGACGGCCGCGGCGCGATCGTGTCGTTCTCGCCCGCCACCACCAGCGTCGGCACCCGGACCGACGACAGCGAGATGATGCGGCCGTTGAGGTCCACCTTGCCCTCCGCCAGGTCGTTCGTGCGGAACAACCGGTGGTACAGCTGGCCGAACGTGCGGCCCGGGTAGGCGTACATGTTGCTCATGAAGTGGTCGACGGCCTCGATCTGCGCCAGGTAGTCGCGGTCGTCGAGGTGCGAGAGGATCGCGATCGGCTTCGTGATCTCCTTGCTGATGCCCGTCGCGCGGAACACCCGGCTGACCAAATAGGACGGTGCGCCGCCGAACGCCCGGTAGATCGGCGTCAGGAGGTGGCCGTTCGTCAGGTCCACCAGCGGGCGGAACGGCGCCACGATCGGGATCGCCGTGAAGTCCACCGGTGAGCCGATCGCCGTGATCGACGCGATCGGGAGGTCCGGCTGGTCCGCGTTCACCAGCAGCGAGAAGATCCCGCCCAGCGACCACGACACCAGGTGCACCGGCTGCCCGCCGGCGTCGGCGCTCACCTTGCGGATCGCCCGCGGCAGCACCTCGTCGATCCAGTGCTCGATGCCCAGGCGCCGGTCCGAGAAGGCGACCATGCCGTAGTCGACGAGGTACGCGTTGCGACCGCCTTCGACCAGGTGCTCGATGAGGCTGCAGCCGCGGCGCAGGTCGAAGCAGATCGCCGGCGCGGCCAGCGGCGGCACCAGCAGGATCGGCGGCCCGGACACCGGGCGGCTGCTGTGCGTCATCCGGTACAGCGAGCGGTTGGGTCCCTGGTCGATCAGCACCCGCGGCATCGGGCGCAGGTCGGCGACACCGCCGTGCAGCACCTTGCCGACCACGTTCGACGCCGCGGCGGCCAGCCGTGCGGGCGGTGAAACCATTTCTCGAGCCTCCTGCGACGTCCCCCGGGCACTTCCCGCCAATCTTGCCGGGTGCGGCCGGTGGACTCAACACCGGCCGCGTCCAAATCGGACAGACGCTAGGCCGTCCGAGTTACTCCGCGCCCGCCCCGGGTGCGCTCTCGGCGGCGCGCGCCTCGTAGTCCGCGCGAGCCGGGGAATGGGCCGCCGAAGCCAAAAGCTGGTCCGCCTTCAGTGCCCGGGCGAGCGCTTCACCGGCCCGCCGCGGCAGCAGCCGGGTGAGCTTGCCCATAGTTCCCACGGACCGGGGCACGAAGACCTCGAACCGAGGTTTGCGCAGCGTGGCCACGATGGCGTCGGCGACGTCCTCCGGGCGTGACGACTTGAACAACCTCGCCTCGCCGAGGCCGCTCGCGAGCTCCGTCCGGACGATAGCGGGCATCACGCACGAAACGTGCACCCCGGACCCGTGCAGCTCCAGGTGCACCGCCTCGGACAGCCCGACGACGGCGTGCTTGGTCGCGCAGTACGTCGCCGCGCCGGGGAAGCCGGCCTTGCCCGCGAACGACGCGACGTTCACGATGTGCCCGGACCGCCGCGGCCGCATCCGCTTCATCGCTTCGCGGGTTCCGTGGATGACGGCGTGCAGGTTGATCTCGAGCTGGCGCCGGGTCGTCGCGTCGCTCTCTTCCTCGAGGTGGGCCAGCGGCATGATCCCGGCGTTGTTGACCAGGACGTCGATCCGGCCGTGGCGGCGCTCGACCTCGTCGAGGAACTCGGTGAAGCCGCGGATGTCGGTGACGTCGAGCGGGAGCGCCTCGGCGTCCAGCTCCCCGGCGGTCTTCTCGGCGCGGACCTGGTCGAGGTCGCCGATCACCACCCGCGCACCCAGCCGGGACAGTGCCGACGCGGTCGCCGCGCCGATCCCCTGCCCGCCGCCGGTGATGACGACGACCTTGCCCGCGAGCTCCTCGGCCATGGCGACTCCTTCGTCTGTTGGCACCGCGCCAACAGTGTCGCTCCTGGCCCGCGATCGCGCTACCCCACGCGTTGCTCCAGGACCTGCCCGACCCACTCCTCGACGTGGAACTGCACAGTCGGCTTGAAGCCCTGGCTCTCGTAGTAGCGCTGCAGGTCGCCGTCGCCGCCGGCCCAGCAGTCGACGCGCACGAGGTCGATGCCGCGCCGCCGCGCCTCGTCGAGCGCGTACTCGACGAGGCGCCCGCCGACACGCCGCCCGGCGAACCGCCGCGACGTGATCAGCAATCGGACATACAGCTCACGCTCGTCGACCGCCGGCACGTGCGGATCGTGCTCCTCGGAGACGATCAGCGCGCCGGCCGGCTCGCCGTCGACCATCGCGATGCGCAGGCCCGGATCGGCGGCCATCCCCTTGACGCGCTCGACGCGCTTCGGGATCCGGCTCCACGGCTCGGTCCCCCACTGCTTCGAGCTGCCGCGGGCGACGAGCCACTCGACAGCCTCGTCGAAGAAGCCCAGCAGGGTGTCAACGTCCCCAGAATCACCCGATCGGATGACGATGTTGTCCATCCCCCCTGTCTACCGCACAGTGAGCACGCGCGGGCCGTCTTCGGTGATGGCGATGGTGTGTTCGACGTGGGCGGCCCGGCTGCCGTCGACGGTGAGCAGCGACCAGCCGTCCTCGGCGCACCGGTAGGCGTCGCCGCCCCGGGTGAGCATCGGCTCGATCGCCAGCGCGAGCCCCGGCTTGAGCCGCATCCCGCGGCCCGGGCGGCCTTCGTTCGCCAGGTGCGGGTCCTCGTGCATCTCGCGGCCGATCCCGTGGCCGCCGTGGTCCTCGAGCATGCCGTAGCCCGACGCGCGGCCGGAGGTGCCGATCGCGTGGGAGATGTCGCCGAGCTTCGCACCCGGTTGAGCGGCGGCGATCCCGGCGGCCAGGGCGCGCTCGGTCGCCTCGATCAGCGCGAGGTCCGCCGGGTCGGCGTTGCCGACGACGAAGCTGATCGCGGCGTCGCCGTTCCAGCCGTCGAGGATGGCGCCGCAGTCGATGCTGACCAGGTCGCCGTCCTGGATGCGGTACGCCGTCGGGATGCCGTGCACGACGACGTCGTTGACGCTGGCGCAGAGGACCCCGGGGTAGGGCGTCGGCGCGGACCTCGGCTGGTAGTGCAGGAACGACGGTTTGGCACCGGCTTCGCTGATCACCTGGGCGGCGATCTCGTCCAGTTCGCGCAGTGAGACGCCGATCGCGGCGGCCTCCTTCACGGTGTCCAACGTCCGTGCCACCACTCGCCCGGCTTCGCGCATGACCGCCAGCTCGGCTTCGGTTTTGATCTCGACCATGGCGATAACTATACCGGTATAGATATTGGTGTCCAGCGGGTGGGCCATCCGCGTCGCGTTCAGCCGGCGGCTCCGTTCGCGCCACCCGAAGTTCAAGCAGCGCTGATTGAATTCACTTTGTTCACAACCTCTCTCGCGACGAGGACAAATTGACCCAGTCAGTGCCCCCCGGCGACGATCCGCTGGCCGCGTTCACCGTCGAACTCGAGGAAATCCGGGCAAAAGCCGCAGCGGCGCAAGAACAACTCCGGTCGGCCGTCGCCACGGTGCAGGCCCCGGACGGGGCGGTCTCGGTGACCGTCGGCCCGAGCGGGGTCCTGCAGGAGCTCCGGTTCGGCCCCCGCGCGTACGAGCGGCCGCCGCAGGCCCTTTCCGGTCTGGTGATGCAGCTGATCGGCCGCGCGCAGCAGAAGGTCTCGGCCCAGGTCGCCGGCGCGTTCGACGGCATGGTGGGCGAAAGCTCGGCCGCCCGCGAACTGCTGGACGAGTTCCTGCCGGCGCCCGAAGAAGGAACGCCCCCGGACAAGAGCGACGTGTTCATGCCGGAGCAGGAGGCGGAAGACCGGCCGCCCGCACCCCCGCACCGCCCGCCATCGAACCCGCCGCCCCCTCCGCCGCGTCGCCGTCCCCGGCCCGCGCCGGAAGAGGACGACGGCGAGAGCAACCCCTGGTAGCACGGAGGAGAACCGGTGGTTTCCGGAGAAGGTTTCTCGGTCGACCCGGCCGAGCTGCAGAAGTTCAGCCAGTACCTGTCGGGCACCACGCAACCCGCGGTGCAGGACGCCGCGAACCGGATGCAGGCCGCGAACGGGTTCGACAACGCCGCGTTCGGCATCCTGCTCGCGCAGGTGCTCGCCGTGCCCTCGCGGGTCACGATGGCGGTGATCACCGGCGAGATCAGCAAGCTGGTGGGTGATATCGGGAAGTCGGCCGCGGACGTGAAGAAGGCCGCCGACACGTACGCGACCCACGACTCGAACACGGCGCAGGGTTTGAGCACCTTCGAAACGGAGCTGGGCAAGTGACCGTTCCCATCACGGCATCGAACTCCACCACGGGCGCCGGTGTCTTCGACAGCTGGAAACAGGTCGGCGACTCGATCGGCAAGGTCCAGACCGAGCACGGCGGCGACCTCGCGGCCGTCAGCGTGGAGCTGGGCATCAACGTCATCAGCGCCGCGCTCGACACCGTCGCGTTCGTCATGGACCCGCTGGCGAAGCTGATCGCGGCGGGCCTGGGCTGGCTGATCGAGCACGTCTCGTTCCTGAAATGGCCGCTGGACCAGGTCGCGGGCAACCCCGCGGAGGTCACGAAGGTCGCCAACGAGCTGCACAAGATCGGCGAGTCGCTGCGCAACACCGGCACTTCGCTGGACGACACCCTCAAGTCGACGATCACCCAGTGGCAGGGCAAGGGCTACGACAGCTTCCTGAAGTCGATCAACGACCGGAAGGGCTGGATCGACGCGAACGCCAAGGCGTCCGACGTCGCCGGCTACATGGTCGAGACGACCGGGGCCCTGATCGGCGCGGTCCGCTCGCTGATCCGCGACATCATCACGACGGTCCTCGGCGACATCATCTCCACGATGCTGATCGCGCTCGCCCTCGCCATCCCCACCTTCGGCGCGTCGATCGCCGTCGGGGTGACCAAGTGCATCGCGACCGTCTCGGTGCAGGTCGCGGCGATGATGGCGAAGCTCGCCAAGGTCGTCGCGTACGCCGGGCGCACGCTGGCCCGGCTCACCGGGCTGTCGAAGCTGGTCAAGGGGAAGCCAGGTGCCTCGAACGCGGGTCACGAGCTGAGCAACCTGCCCCCGCACGGTGGCGGGGTGCCGAACTTCTCACGCCCGCTGCCGAAGCCGCCGGGCACGGCCGTCACCCACGACGGGCCTGGCGGTGGTGGTGCCACCCCGAGCACCCGGCCCCCGGGCGACGGCACGACACCCAACTTCTCGCGGCCGCTGCCCCCGCCGGGCACCGCGATCACCCACGACGGTCCTGGCGGTGGCGCCACACCGAGCACACGGCCCCCGGGCGACGGCACCACGCCGAACTTCTCGCGGCCGCTGCCCCCGGCCCCGCCGAAGCCGGCGCCGCCGAAGTCGCACCTGAGCGACCACGACATCTCCACGATCAAGAAGCACGAAGACTGGCTGAAGACGAAGTTCGGCGACAGCTACAAGAAGATGAAGTTCGTCGACGACTGGCTGAAGGCCAAGGCTCCGGACTACTACCCGATGCTGAAGGCCCTCTCCGACGCCAAGAGCTCGAAGAACTTCGTGGGCTGGGCGGGTAAGGACATCGTGCAGGTCGACCGCGGTCTCACCGACATCCAGATGCAGGCGGAAGCCGCTTGGGCCGAGGAAGACAAGAAGCAGCAACAGCCGCAGTAGCAAAAGCCGTGAAGGCCTCCTTACCAGCCATAAGAGCCGGGAAGGAGGCCTTCACGGCTTTCAGGCGACCCCGAGGTGACGCGAGATCAGCATCTTCTGGACCTCGCTCGTGCCCTCGCCGATCTCCAGGATCTTCGCGTCGCGGTAGAACCGGCTCACCGGGTACTCGTTCATGAATCCGTACCCGCCGAAGATCTGGGTCGCGTCGCGCGCGTTGTCCATGGCCGCGTTCGAGGCCACCAGCTTCGCGATCGACGCCTCCTTCTTGAACGGCTCGCCGCGCAGCATCTTCGACGCCGCCTGGTAGTACGCCAGCCGGGCCGTGTGCGTGCGGACCTCCATGTCGGCGATCTTGAACTGGATCGCCTGGTACTCGCCGATCCGCTTGCCGAACGCGACCCGGTCCTTCACATACTGGAGGCACTCGTCGACGCAGCCCTGTGCCAGACCCACCGACAGAGCCGCGATCGCGACGCGACCTTCGTCCAGGATGGACAGGAACTGGGCGTACCCGCGGCCACGCTCCCCGACCAGGTTCTCCGCCGGCACCCGGACGTCCGAAAAGGACAGCTCGTGCGTGTCCGAGCAGTTCCAGCCGACCTTCGAATACTTCGGCGCCACCTCGAAGCCCGACGTCCCGGACGGGACGATGATCGCCGAGATCTCCTTGCGGCCGTTCTCCATCACGTCCGTCACGGCCGTGACCGTGACCAGGCGCGTGATGTCCGTGCCCGAGTTCGTGATGAACGCCTTGCTGCCGTTGATGATCCAGGTGTCCCCGTCCAAAGTGGCCCGGGTGCGGGTCGCGCCCGCGTCGGAGCCGCCACCCGGCTCGGTCAGGCCGAAGCCGCCCAGCGCCGTGCCCTCGCACAGCGACGGCAGCCACTTCTCCTTCTGCTCCTGCGTCCCGAACCGGAAGATCGGCATCGCGCCGAGCGAAACGCCGGCCTCCAGGGTGATGGCGACCGACGAGTCGACCCGCGCGAGCTCCTCCAGCGCCAGGCACAGCGCGAAGTAGTCGCCGCCCATGCCGCCGAACTCCTCAGGGAACGGCAGGCCGAACAGGCCCATCTCCCCCATCTTCGCGACGATCTCGTACGGGAACGCCTCCTTCTCGTACAGCTCGCCGATGACCGGCGCGACCTCGGCGTGCGCGAAGTCCTCGACGGTCTTGCGGAGGGCCTCGTACTCCTCGTCCAGGCGGAAGTCGATCACTGCTGCTCCTCTTGGGGCGTGACTACGGCAAGGGTTTCGTCGAGCGCGACCTGCTGGCCGGCCCGGACGGGGAGTTCGCTGACCACGCCGTCGATCGGCGCGGTGACCGTGTGCTCCATCTTCATCGCTTCGACCACCAGCAACGGCGCGCCGGCGCGCACGACGTCACCCGCGGCGACCTTCACCACGAGCACCGTGCCCGGCATCGGGCTGGTGACCGGCCCCGCCCCGGCGGCCACGCCGCGGGACGACAGCACGAACTCCTGCTCGCCGAAGGGAAAACTCAGGCCGTCACGGGCGAGCCAGACCGTCCGGTCCGGACCGCAGGCCTGCCGGTAGCGGTGGAAGCCGCCGGCGTGCCGGATCTCGAGCACGTCGCCGTCACGCCGGGCCGAGACGTGGACCGGCTCGGCGTCGTCGACGAAGACCGTCGCCGCGGACGGCGTGCCCTGCACCCGGACGACAGCCTTGGCCTGACCGGACTTCAGCCGGAACGTCACTCCGCCGGACCCATTCATCCGCCAGCCGTCCGGCACGTCCCACGGGTCCACGACGGACCCGGACGGCTGCAGCTCCAGCAACCGGTCCAGCGCGGCCGCGACGAAGAACTCCGCGGGCACGTCCGAAGAGACCAATGTGGACAGCCGGCGGTCGACGAGCTCGGTGTCGAGACGGCCGGCGCGGACGTCGTCGTCGGCCAGCAGCCCGCGCAGGAACGCCGTGTTGGTGCCGACGCCCAGCAGCGCCGTGTCGGCCAGCGCCCGGTCGAGCCGGTGCAGCGCCGATGCGCGGTCCGGGCCCCAGGCGATGACCTTGGCCAGCATCGGGTCGTAGTTCGAGCCGATCACCGCGCCGCGCGTCATCCACGAGTCGACGCGGACGCCGTCGCCGGACGGCTGGTGCACCGCCAGCACCGTCCCGCCCGTCGGGATGAACCCACGCGCCGGGTCTTCGGCGTACACCCGGGCCTCGACGGCGTGGCCGTTCAGGACGACGTCCGGCTGGGCCAGGGAAAGCCGCTCGCCGGCCGCCACCCGGACCTGCCATTCGACGAGGTCGAGGCCGGTGACCAGCTCGGTGACCGGGTGCTCGACCTGCAGCCGGGTGTTCATCTCCATGAAGAAGAACTCGTCCGGGTCGTGCGCCGACATGATGAACTCGACTGTGCCCGCGCCGACGTACCCGACCGAGCGCGCGGCCTCGACCGCCGCCGAGCCCATCTTTTCGCGCGTGGCCTCGTCCAGCAGCACCGACGGCGCTTCCTCGATGATCTTCTGGTGCCGCCGCTGCAGGCTGCACTCGCGTTCGCCGAGGTGGATGACGTTCCCGTGCTTGTCGGCCAGCACCTGGATCTCGATGTGGCGCGGTGTCGTGACGAAGCGCTCCATCAGCAGCGTGTCGTCGCCGAAGGAGCCCTTGGCTTCGCGCCGCGCCGACTCGATCGCGGCGTCCAGTTCGGCCTCGGCCTGCACCAGCCGCATGCCCTTGCCGCCACCGCCGGCGGACGGCTTGAGCAGCAGCGGGTAGCCGACCTTCGCCGCGGCGGCGGCGAACCCGCCGGCCGGGATGTCCACATCGGACGCGCCGGGCACGACCGGGACCCCGGCCTTCGACACCGTCGCCTTGGCCCGGATCTTGTCGCCCATGGCGTCGATCGCCGCGACCGGCGGGCCGATGAACACCAGCCCGGCGGCTTCGCAGGCCCGCGCGAACTCCGCGTTCTCCGCCAGGAAGCCGTAACCCGGGTGCACGGCCTGCGCGCCCGAAGACACGGCGGCGTCCACGATGGCCGGGATCGACAGGTAGCTCTTCGAAGCTTCGGCGGGTCCGATCCGGACGGCGGTGTGCGCTTCGCGGACGTGCCGGGCGTCGGCGTCCGCGTCGCTGTACACCGCGACCGCGCGGATGCCGAGCGCCCGCAGCGTGCGGATGACCCGGACCGCGATCTCGCCGCGGTTCGCGACCAACACTGAGTCGAACATCATCACATCCGGAAGACGCCGTAGTTGACATCGGACAGGGGCGCGTTCGCCGCGGCCGAGAGCGCGAGGCCGAGCACCGTGCGGGTGTCCGCCGGGTCGATCACACCGTCGTCCCACAGCCGCGCCGTCGAGTAGTACGGGCTGCCCTGCGCCTCGTACTGCTCGCGGATCGGGTCCTTGAACGCCTCTTCGTCCTCGGTGGACCATTCGCCGCCGCGCGCTTCGATCGAGTCGCGGCGGACCGTCGAAAGCACCGACGCCGCCTGCTCGCCGCCCATCACCGAGATCCGCGCGTTCGGCCACATCCAGAGGAAGCGCGGCGAGTAGGCCCGGCCGCACATCGAGTAGTTGCCGGCGCCGAACGAGCCGCCGATAACGACCGTTAACTTGGGCACCCGCGCGCAGGCCACCGCGGTGACCATCTTCGCGCCGTGCTTGGCGATGCCGCCCGCCTCGTACGCCTTGCCGACCATGAACCCGGTGATGTTCTGCAGGAACAGCAGCGGGATCGAGCGCTTGTCGCACAGCTCGATGAAGTGCGCGCCCTTCATCGCGGACTCGGCGAACAGCACGCCGTTGTTCGCGACGATGCCGACGGGGTGCCCGTGGATCCGGGCGAACCCGGTGACCAGGGTGGCCCCGTACTCCTTCTTGAACTCGCCGAACCGGCTGCCGTCGACGATCCGCGCGATCACCTCGCGCACGTCGTAGGGCGTGCGCGGGTCGGTCGGCACGACGCCGTACAGCTCGGCGGGGTCGACGGCCGGCGCCTCGGTCGCCACGACGTCCCACGGCCGCGGGGTGCGCGGGCCGAGCGTCGAGACGATCTGGCGGACGATCCGCAGCGCGTGCGCGTCGTCGTCGGCCAGGTGGTCGGTGACGCCGGACTGGCGCGAGTGCACGTCGCCGCCGCCCAGTTCCTCCGCCGTGACGACCTCGCCGGTCGCGGCCTTCACCAGCGGCGGGCCGCCGAGGAAGATCGTGCCCTGGTTCCGGACGATCACGGCTTCGTCGCTCATCGCCGGGACGTACGCGCCGCCGGCGGTGCACGAGCCGAGCACCGCGGCGATCTGCGGGATGCCGCGCGCGGACATCGTCGCCTGGTTGTAGAAGATCCGGCCGAAGTGTTCACGATCCGGGAAGACCTCGTCCTGCCGGGGCAGGAACGCACCGCCGGAGTCCACCAGGTAGACGCACGGCAGGTTGTTGTGGAGCGCGACCTCCTGGGCGCGAAGGTGCTTCTTGACCGTCATCGGGTAGTACGTGCCGCCCTTGACGGTGGCGTCGTTGGCGACGACCACGCATTCGCGGCCCGAGACGCGCCCGATCCCGGTGATGATCCCGGCGGACGGCGCCTCGTCGTCGTACAGTCCGGTCGCGGCCAGCGGCGACAGCTCCAGGAACGGGGACCCCGGGTCCAGCAGCGTGTCGACGCGGTCGCGCGGGAGCAGCTTCCCGCGTTCCACGTGCCGGGTGCGCGACTTCTCCGGCCCGCCGAGACGGGCGCTCGACAGCCGCTTGCGGAGGTCCTCGACCAGCTCCGCGTGGGAGGTGGCGTTGCGGGCGTAAGCCTCGCTGTCCGGGGCAGCCGAAGTCCCCAGTGCCGGCGTGTCCATGGGCTCCCTCGAAGTTAGCAGGCGTTAACCTACGCTCCGATGTTAGCGACCGCTAACGTGAGTGTCCAGTCGCCGGAACGCCGTGAAGGCCCCCTTACCGGCCTTGAGCGCCGGCAAGGGGGCCTTCACGGACTTTCGCGGGAGGAACGTCAGCCGATCGCGCCCCGCAGCGGGGCGTAGTAGCCGCCCGACTGCCCGGCCGCGGTCGGGTGGTAGGACTCGATCACCGGCCAGGTCAGGCTGTGCAGGTAGTCGTCGGCCGAGGAGCAGATGTTGTGCCCGGCGAACGACGACCGGACGTCCACGAACGTCGCGCCCGCCGACGCCGCCCGGGACTGGGTCACCGACGCCAGCGTGTCCGCACCGGAGTTGATCGCGGATCGCTTGGTGTCACTGAGCCCGACCCAGCAGGAGCCGGGCACGGTGTAGAAGCGCGGGTAGGACAGGACGACGAGGCGAGCCCCGGGCGCCTTGGCCTTGATCGCGTTGTAGGTGTTGGTCAGCAACGCGGGCAGGGTGTTGTTGACGTAGGTCTTCGCGGTGTTGACGCGGTTGGTGCAGTCCGCGTCGCTGCCGAGGGTGCAGGTCTGGATCACGTCGGTGAAGCCGGCGTCGTTGCCGCCCACGGTGACCGTGACCAGGGTCGCGTTGGAGGGGATGGAGTTGGCCTGGCTGATGACGTCCCCGGTTTTCGCGCCGGAGCAGGCCAGGAAGGTGAACGACGTGCCACTGTGGGCGTTGGCCCACAGCTGACCGTAGGCGTTGGAACTGCGGTAGCAGCTCCCGGAACTGCCGTAGCTGCCGGCCCCGACTCCGGAGGAGTAGGAGTCGCCGAGCGCGGCGTAGACGGTCCCGGCGGCGTGGGCGAGGCCCGTGACACCGAGAGTGGACAGGACGACGGCTCCGAGAGCCGTGCTCAACCTCAACAGAAACCGTCGCGACAGACGGATCGGAACCCCCATGGGCCACTCCTTTGTGACAGAACCGACCTCAAAATCACAGCATGTAAAAGGCCCACTAGGAACCCCTGGTTACCGGTAGGTAACCCACTCGGCCCACGCCGGAAGACGGGAACAGTGTTAGCGCTCGCTAACCTGCCGCTCTAATATGGCCGGATGCCGGCCAACCCCACCCCTCTCGTGAACGGTGAGAAGGCGAGCAGACGCGAACAGATCCTGGCCGCGGCTGCCGAGCTCTTCGCCCACCACGGGTTCCACGGCGTCGGGATCGACGACATCGGCGCCGCCGTCGGCATCTCCGGGCCCGCGCTCTACCGGCACTTCCGCAGCAAGGACGCGATCCTCGGCGAGATGCTGAACTCGATCAGCCGCTACCTGCTCGACGGCGGCACGACGTGGGCGAACCGGCCCGGCACGCCGGACGACACGCTGACCGGGCTCGTGGCGTTCCACGTCGGCTTCGCGCTCGCGCACCCGGCCTTGATCACCGTTCAGGAGCGCAACCTCGCGAACCTCACCGACGCCGACCGCAAGCAGGTGCGCGCACTGCAGCGGCAGTACGTCGAGGTGTGGGTCCGCGCGATCCGCGAAGCCATGCCGGAGCTGGGAGAACGGGAGGCGCGGTCGGCGGCACACGCCGTGTTCGGACTGATCAACTCGACGCCGTACAACCGCCATCTCGGTGACTCGGAACTGGCCGAACTGCTCTCCCGGCTCGCACTGGGTGCGCTCCGCGCGGCCGGATGACCGACCCGGATCAAGGTATCCCCACGATCGCCGTCGCTGGTGTTTGATGGGGCACGTGGATGCGGACTGGAACGAGCAGGAGCTCGTCGAGAAGGCTCAGCGCGCGCTGACGGCACTGAGCCTCGGTGACGACGCCGAAGCCCTCGTCGAGGTCGCGCCGACGGCCGCCGAACCACAGGCCCGCGCGGACGAGACGAAGGCGTTGATGCTGCTGCTGTTCGGCGAGTGCAGCGCGATGGTCTCCACCCTCGGCGACGGCGGCAGCGCGCCGGTGAAGGTCCAGGTCTTCGACGAAGACGGCGAAGAAGTCTCGATCGACCAGGCCGACCCGCCGGTCCGGACCGCGGTCCGGACGCTGCTGGCGGAGGTCCACGGCAACACGGAAGCGGCGCAGGAGCAGGTCGAGATCGCCTTGGCCAACGCGGCACCCGACGAGGTGGACAGCCTGGTGCTGCAGGCGTTGCGGTGGACGATCCGGCTGTCGGTCGAGTGCCTGGACCGCGACCTGCCGGTGGCGCCCTGGATTTCGGAAGCCGTCTCGGACTAGAGCGAGTCAGGCGGGGCGCAGCGAACGGACGATCGGGGCCAGGTACAGCTCGGCCAGCCGGCGCCGCTGGACGTCGTCGTCCACCGGGAGCACCGTCTCCTGGGTCAGCACCAGCGACACCACGATCCGGATCAGCAGCTCCGCCATCCCGTCGACGTCCTCGGCGGGCAGGCTGAGCCGGCCGGCCGCGATCTCCGCGTGGAAGTGCGCCGCGATCCGGGTGCGGGCCGCCGCGAACAGGCCGCCAGCCTGGACCGTCAGCTGCGGGAGGATCAGCTCCGGCTCCGTGCGCAGCAGGCGGTCGAGCAGCCGGTGCCCCCGCAGGTACCCCAGCGAGAAGCTCAACCCCTCGATGAGCTTGTCCTCCGGGGTCGCCTGCGCCTCGACGACGGCGTCGACCTTCGTCAGGAACCGCTTCATCTCCCGCAGGACCAGCGCGTTGAGCAGCTGGTCCTTCTTCGGGAAGTAGCGGTAGATCGTCACGCGGGAGAGGCCGACGCGGCGCGCGACGTCGTCGACGGTGAACCGGCGCAACCCGAAGTCCTCGGCCTGGGTCAGCGCCGCGCCCATGATCCGCTCCGCGGTCTCGTCGCCGGGCAGGTCGGCTTCGAGCGCGTGCTTCAGGAGGTCGCGCATGGCCTCAACCCTAGGCCGCTTTACAACTTGACGGAAAATGTTTCATGCGTTCTAGTGTTACACGACACAGAGGGAGGCGCGGAATGGGCGATCGCGAAGCCACGGCCGAGCGGCTGCTCCGGTCGAGCGCCCGGCTCTCCTACGACCCGGACGTCGACGTCCACTGGGCCGCGCCGCTGAACGAAGACCAGTTCTTCATCCCGGAAAAGCTGGTCTCCCTCTACGGCACTCCGTTGTGGGACACGCTGAGCCGCGAACAGCGGATCGAGCTGTCGCGCCAGGAACTCGTGAACACCGTCAGCGTCGGGATCTGGTTCGAGCTGATCCTCATGCAGATGCTGCTGCGCGCGTCCTACCGCCAGGACCCGACGACCCGGCACGTGCACTACGCGCTGACCGAAGTCGCCGACGAATGCCGGCACTCCACGATGTTCGCGCGGCTGATCGAGCGGGTCGAAGGACGGCCGTACCGCAACAGCCGCTGGCTGCAGCGGTCCGCGCAGGCCCTGCCGATGATCCTCCACGGCCCGGCGATGTGGGTCGCGACGCTGATCGGCGAGGAGATCTTCGACGCGCTGCAGCGCGAGCACCTGGACGACGAATCGGTGCAGCCGGTGGTCCGCGCGGTGATGCGGATCCACGTCACGGAAGAAGCACGCCACGTGCGGTACGCGCGCGACGACCTCGTCCGGGAACTCGCGCGAGCACCCTGGTGGCGCAAGGAGTTCGCGCGGATCGTGGTCGCCGTCGGCGCGCTGCTGATGTCGCGGCTGCTGTCCCGGCCTCGGCAGTACCTGCGCGCGGGGATCGACCCCGGCGTCGCGGTCCGGGCGGCCCGGACCAGCGCGCACCGGCGGGAGACGCTGGCGTTCGGGGCCCGGAAGCTCGTCCGGTTCCTGCGGGAGAACGACCTGATCGGCGGTCCGAGCGCGGTGCTGTGGCGCCGCGCCGGAATGCTCTAGACGAAGGGGAAGTCATGGCACTCAAGGATCTGCTCGCCGCCGGCACCGGCCGGCTCGCCGACCGGATCGCCGCGGTGGGCGACGAAGCGGGCGACCGCGCGGACGACGTCGCCTGGCGGGTCGCGAAGCTGTCCGATCGCGCCGCCGGACGCCTCGGGGACTACGCCGCCGGCGCGTCACGCCGGGCCGCCAACCGCTTGGTGCGCCTCGGGGAACGCGTCGCCGGCCGCTGACGACGCCTGATCAGAAACTCGGCGAAGATCAGGTTGACGACCCAGCCCAGCGTCTGCCCGATCGGGATCAGCGAAGGTGCGCTTCCCGGGTCCACTCCGCCGAAGGGCACCTGGACCAGCAGGAGTAGGGGCACGAGCACGCGCGAGGTGACGGCGAGGAAGGTCAGCGCGTAGTTTCGCATCATCCAGGCCCGGTGCGCGGCGAAGTCGCGCCGCCGGGCCGCCCGGTACGCAAGGCCGCCGGTGACGAGCCACAGGACGGCCGCGGTGGTCAGGCCGACCTGCGTGACGGGGCGGCCGGACCACACCGCGACCGGGATCGTGGCCAGTGCCGACGGCAGCACACCGGCGAAGAGGTAGACCCGGCCGAGTGCCCGGTGGACCCGCCGGCGCGCCCGGATCTTCGGCAGGAACTGCAGGGGGCCGAGCACGAGCGCCACCGCGGCCGTGAAGATGTGCGCCACCAGCACCGCGTAGTGCAGGCCGTCGCGCACGTCGAGGCGGCTTTCGCCGATGTCGAGGCTCAGGTACGGGTACGCCAGCACCAGGGCGAAGACGATCGCGACGACGAGCAGCCACACTGCCGGTTTCCGCATGCGACGATGGTTCCGCGGCGGAGCGGCACGGGCGTCCCCCGGGAAGCGGCTCGTGCCCGTACACAGGGGGACGTATCAGCCCAGCAACGCTTTCACCAGCGCCGCGACCTGGCCGGTCTCGATGAGGAACGAGTCGTGGCCGTACGGCGAAGAAACCACCGACGACTCCGGCGACCCGGGGATCCCCGAAGCGATCTCCGCCGACTGGTGCAGCGGGTAGAGCCGGTCGCTGTCCACCCCGCCGATCACCGCCCGCGCCGTCACCCGGCCCAGCGCCGCCGCGACGCCGCCGCGGTCCCGGCCGATGTCGTGGGTGTTCATCGACTCCGTCAGCACCACGTAGCTGTTCGCGTCGAACCGGCCCACCAGCTTGCCCGCGTGGTGGTCCAAATAGGACTCGACGGCGAACCGCCCGCCCCGCAGGGGATCCTCCGCCCCTTGGGGTTCGCGGCCGAACCGCCGGGCCAGCTCCGGTTCGCTGCGGTAGGTGACGTGGGCGATCCGCCGCGCGACCCCCAGGCCGCGGTGCGGACCCTCCGGAGCCGAGTAGTAGTCACCGCCGTGGAAGAACGAGTCACTGCGGATCGCGTGCAGCTGCGGCGCCGCCCACGCGATCTGCTCGGCCGACGCCCGCGCGGTCGACGCCAGCACCAGCACCGACGCCACCCGCGACGGCAGCGTCACGGCCCACTCCAGCGCGCGCATCCCGCCCATGGACCCGCCGACGACGGCCGCCCACCGCGTGATGCCCAGGTGGTCGGCCAGGACCGCCTCCGCGGCCACCTGGTCCCGCACCGTCACGACCGGGAACCGGCTGCCCCACGGCGTCCCATCGGGATCCGGCGAAGACGGGCCTGTGGAGCCCTGGCAGCCGCCCAGCACGTTCGGGACCACGACGAAGAACTCGCCGGTGTCCAAGGCCTTCCCGGGCCCGATCAGCCCGTCCCACCAGCCCGCGCTGGGATGTCCCGGCACCAGCGGCCCGGCCGCGTGGCTGTCGCCGGTCAGCGCGTGCTCGACGAGCACCGCGTTGGACGCGTCGGAGTTCAGCGTCCCCCACGTCTCGTACGCCAGGGTGAAGCCGGGCAGCACGCCACCGGCCTCCAGCGCGAGCGCGCCGGGGCCGGTGACGAACTTCCGGCGGCCCGGCGGATCACCGATCCGCCAGGCGCCGGTGACGGGAGCGTCCGTCACAGTTCTGCCTTGGCCGCCCGGAATCCCGCCTCCAGGTCGGCCTTGAGGTCCTCGATCCCCTCCAGCCCGACGGCGATCCGGACCAGGCCCGGCGTCACGCCGCTGGCGAGCTGCTCCTGCGCCGAGAGCTGGCTGTGCGTGGTCGACGCCGGGTGCACGATCAGGCTGCGGACGTCGCCGAGGTTCACCAGCTGGCTGTGCAGCTCGGTGCCGTCGACGAACTTCCGGCCCGCCTCGACGCCGCCGCGCAGGTCGAACGACAGGACCGCGCCCGCACCCCGCGGCAGGTACTTCTGCCCGGCCTCGTAGAAGGGACTGGACGGCAAGCCGGCGTAGTACACCTTTTCGACCTCGTCGCGCTGCTCGAGCCATTCGGCGAGCGCCTGCGCGTTCGACACGTGCCGCTCGATGCGCAGCGACAGCGTCTCGATGCCCTGCAGGATCAGGAAGCTGTTCAGCGGCGCGATGGCCGCGCCCGTGTCACGCAGGAGCTGGACGCGCGCCTTCGCCGCGAACGCGCCCGGGCCGAGCGCCTCCCAGTACCTCAGGCCGTGGTAGCTCGGGTCGGGCTCGGTGAAGCCCGGGAACCGCGCCGGGTCCTTGCCGAAGTCGAACGTGCCGCCGTCGACCAGGACGCCGGCGATCGTCGTGCCGTGGCCGCCGAGGTACTTGGTGGCCGAGTGGATCACGACGTCGGCGCCGTGCTCGATCGGGCGCACCAGGTACGGCGTGGGGATGGTGTTGTCGACCAGCAGCGGGACGCCGGCCTCGTGCGCGGTGTCGGCGACGCCGCGGATGTCGAGGACGTTGCTGCCCGGGTTGGCGAGCGTCTCGGCGAAGAAGAACTTCGTGTTCGGCCGGACGGCGGCGCGCCACTGCTCGAGGTCGTCCTGGTCGTCGATGAACGTGACCTCGATGCCGAGCTTCGGCAGCGTGTAGTGGAAGAGGTTGTAGGTGCCGCCGTAGAGCGACTGGCTGGACACGAAGTGGTCGCCCGCGCCGGCGAGGTTCAGGATCGCCGCCGTGGTCGCCGCCGAGCCGGACGCGAACGCCAGCGCCGCGACGCCGCCTTCGAGCGATGCGACGCGCTGCTCCAGCACGTCCTGCGTCGGGTTCATGATCCGCGTGTAGATGTTGCCGGGCTCGGCGAGGCTGAACAGGTCGGCGCCGTGCTGGCTGTCGCGGAAGACGTACGACGTCGTCTGGTAGATCGGCGTCGCCCGCGCGCCCGTGGCCGGATCCGGCGCGGCGCCCGCGTGGATCTGCCTGGTCTCGAAGGACCACGCCGAGGTGTCGTCCGCGCTCATCGGTTTCTCCTTGCGGTTCAACGGGGATCGTGTGCGTCCGACGCTACTTCGGCCGAACGGAGTACCCAACCGTTCCCACGCCATGGGAGCACGGTCCTCTTGCCAGTTGAATCTCTCTGTGTCTAAGATACTTATACAGGGAGATTCGTGGACACGGAGGAAGTCATGACGGAGCGGGTACAGGTGCTGGTCGTGGGGGCCGGGCTGGGCGGACTGTCGGCATCGCTGTTCCTGGCACGGGAGGGAGTGGACGTCCTGACGGTCGAGCGGCACGCCGGAACGTCGGTCCACTCCCGGGCCGCCGGGCAGAACTGGCGCACGATGGAGCTGTTCCACTGGGCAGGAATCGACCGCGAGGTGCTGGAGGTGAGCCCGCGGGCGTCGCAGGGGCTGCGGATCACCGTCGCGACCAGCCTGGCGGGCCGCGTCCTGCACCAGCTCATGGAGGACGGCAGCGAGTTCGACGTCTCGGCCTCGACGACGTTGCCCGCCGGCATGGCCGGCCAGGACGTCGTCGAGCCGATCCTGCTGGCGCACGCGGAGAAGGCCGGGGCGCGGGTCCGGTTCCGGACCGAGCTCGTCGACCTGACGCAGGACGACGACGGAGTCGCCGCGACGCTGCGGCACCGGGACTCCGGCGAGGAGACCGTGGTGCGCGCGGACTACGTCGTCGCCGCCGACGGCGGACGCAGCGGCATCCGGCAGCGGCTGGGCATCGGGACCACCGGGATGGACGCGCTGAGCCACTGCCTCGGCGTCGTGTTCGACGCCGACCTGGGCGACCGCGTCCGACCCGGCGTGACCGACCTGTTCTACCTGCAGCACCCGGACTTCACCGCCGGCCTGGTCAACACCGACGTGCCGAACCGGTACGTCTTCGCGCCGGACTACTTCCCGGACCGCGGCGAGAGCCCGGCCGACTTCGATCACGACCGGCTCGTGTCGATGATCCGCGCGGCCACCGACCTGCCGGAGCTCGCGCCGGAGATCGTCTGGACCGGCTCGTGGGAGATCGCCGCGCGGCTGGCCGACAGCTTCCGCTCCGGGCGGGTCTTCCTGATCGGCGACGCGGCGAAGGTGACGCCGCCGACCGGCGGCCAGGGCGGCAACACGGCGGTCGGCGACGGCGCGGACATCGCGTGGAAGCTCGCCGCGGTGCTGCGCGGCGAAGCGGGTCCGGCCCTGCTCGACACCTACGAAGCCGAGCGGAAGCCGATCGCGCGGATGATCATCGACACCTCGCTGCACAACATGAAGCAGCGGATGCACCCCGATCTCGACGTCTCCGGGCTGACCGAGCCGGAGGACATGCTGAACGCCGTCCTCGGGTTCCGCTACCGCTCGACGGCGGTGCTCGCGGAGGAGCCGGACGACGGTGCGCGGGTCGAAGACATCCACGCGCCGAGCGGGCGGCCGGGGTTCCGGGCGCCCGGCCTGGAGTCCACTGTGGACCTCCTGGGGCACTCGTGGGTGCTCCTGTGCACCGGCGGCGAGTGGGACCGCGCCGCGGCCGACGTCGCGGCGGAAACCGGCATCCGCCTGGAGTGCCACGTGCTCGACGACATCGCGTCGCGCTACGGCCTGACGGCGGGCGGGGCTTCGCTCGTGCGTCCGGACGGCATCGTCGCGTGGCGGGCCAAGGAACCGGTCGAGGACCCGGCGGGCGAGCTGTGGCGGGTCCTGACCGCGGTCCTTTCGCGCTAGTCGCGCTGCTGCAGGGCGAAGCGGTTCCCCTCGGAGTCGACGAACATCGACCACCAGCCCCACGGCTGCTTCTCCGGCTTCGAGGGGAACTCCACGCCCTTCGCCGAAAGCTCCTCGTACGTCTTCTCGACGTCGTCGGCGTAGAAGAAGAAGCCCGACGTCGGCAGCTGGTCGGCGGCCCCGAACCGGCGGCGGTCCTCAGGAGACTCGCTGAGCACGAGGATCGTCCCGTCCGGGGCGGTCACCTCGACCCAGCGGCGCCCCTGGTCGTCGTAGGGCACGTCGGTGGTCACCGCGAAGCCGACGGTCCCGGACCAGAACTCCTTGGCGCGCGCCTGGTCCTCGACCCCGACGACGACCTTGCCGACCCCTTGGATGGGCATGATCCGCCCTCTTTATATCCACCATGGATATTAAAGAGGGCGGAGTGCAGGCTGCCCGCATGACCGACGGCAACCCGCTGACCCCCGCGGCTTTCCAGGTGCTCCTGGCACTGGCCGCCGGGCCGGGCGGGCGCGCGCACGGCTACGGGATCATGGGGTTCGTCGCCGAGGTCACGGCCGGCGAAGTCCAGCTCGGACCGGGGACGCTCTACCGGACGCTGACCCGGCTGGCCGCCGACGGGCTGGCCGAGGAGCTCCCGGGCGAGGACTCCCGCCGCCGCTACTACCGCATCACGCCGGCCGGCCGCGCGGCCGCGTCGCGCGAAGCGACGCTGCTGCGCCGGCTGGTCGCGGCGGCCGGTGACGCGGATCTGCTGGCCCGCCCGGAGTCGGCGTGAGCCGGCCGCTCGGCCTGGTGCCGCACCTGTTCGTCCGCGACGTCGAGGCGGCGCTTTCCTTCTACGGCAAGGCGTTCGGCGCGGTGGAGCTGTCCGCACGGTTCTGCCCGACGGCACGGTGCTTTTCGTCGAACTGGCGGTCGGCGACGCGCGGCTGCTGGTGAGCCAGGAGATCGCATCGCTGGACGCGCTGGCGCCGTCGACGATCGGCGGGACCCCGATGCTGCTCACGCTGGAGACCCCCGACCCGGACGACCTCGCGCGGCGGGCGGTCTTCGGGGGGGCGACGGTCGAGGCCCCGGTGACGGAGATGTTCTTCGGCGAGCGCTACGGCCGGGTGGTCGACCCGGACGGGCACCGCTGGGCGCTGACGACGAAGCGGGAGCAGTACACCCCGGAGGACATCGACGCCCGCAAGCCCACGAGGTCTAGCGGCGCGCGAGGACCCAGTGGAAGGTGGCCGGTCCTTCCGGTTCGTGCATGGTCACCAGCTCGTCGACGACGAGCGTGAAGCCGGCCGCGGCCAGCAGGCGCCGGTTGACGTCCGGGGCGTGGCTGCTGAAGAACATGGGCGTACCGAGCCAGTCGTCCTCGACGCCGTTCGCCCCGCTGCACCCCAGCGCGGCCAGGAACCAGCCGCCGGGCCGGAGCCAATCGGCGATGCTCGTGAAGAGGTCGCCCTGGTCTTCGCGGGGCACGTGCAGCACCGAGTAGAACGCGGTGACGGCGTCGAAGCACTCGTCCGGGAACGACACCTCCGCCATGTCGCCCTTTTGGAACCGCGCGCCGGGGACATTCCGCCGCGCGAGGTCGAGTTGGGCCGCGGAAAGGTCGACGCCGACGACGTCGTGGCGCTCGGCGAGCAGCGCCGTGCACGGCACGCCCGCGCCGCAGCCGAGGTCGAGCACGTCGGCGCCGTCGTCGAGCCGGTCGGTCAGCTCGGCCAGGAAGCGCAGCCGCGGGTCGTCCGCGATCCGCGCGCTCCACTCGAGATAGCGCTCCGCCGAGCTGTCGTAGCCGGATTCGACGATCCGCCGCGCGTCGCTCACCCTGCCGACCCTACCGAGCCGTCCCCCGGTTTCTCGGCCAGAATGACCATGTGGTCTCGGTGCGCAGCGTGGTCGACCGGGTGGGGCCGACGCTGCTCCACGCGCTCCAAGTGCCCGACGACTCGCCCGCCGTCGCCGACGTCGTGATCGCCGAGCCCGGCGGGGTGCTCACGCTCGCCGCCGGGGACCTCGTGCTCGGCGTGGCCACCACCGGACCCGAAGACGCCGCCCAGCTGGTGAAGCGGAGTGCCGAGCAGGGCGCCGCCGCCGTGCTGCTCAAGCCGCCGCTGGCCGCGAAGCCCGCCGTCAAGCGCGCGGCGAAGGCCAGCGGGATCGCGCTCGTCCAGGTGCACGCCGCGACGTCGTGGGCCCAGCTCGTGTGGCTGCTGCGGACCGTCCTCGACGCCCTCGCCGACGAGTCCGAGGACCTCGATCCCGGTTCCGGAGACCTCTTCCGGCTCGCCGACGCCGTCGCGTCGGTCGTGGACGCGCCGGTGACCATCGAGGACACCAACTCCCGCGTGCTCGCCTACTCCGCGCGGCAGGACCTCACCGACCCCGCGCGCGTCGCCACGATCATGGGCCGCCGCATCCCCGACGACGTGCTCGCGCGGTTCCGGTCGCGCGGCGTGTTCCGCGAGCTGTCCCGCGGCCGGCAGACGATCTTCGTCCCCGCCCAGCGCGACGGCACCCTGCCGCGGCTGATCGTGCCGATCCGGATGGGCGGCGAGCTGCTCGGGTCGATGTGGGCGGTCGTCGCCGGGCCGGTGTCCGACGAGCGCGCGGCCGCCTTCGCCGACGCCGCCCCGGTCGTCGCGCTGCACCTGCTGCGCCGCCGCGCGCACACCGACGCGCAGCGCCGCGCGTCGGCCGAGCTGCTGCGCGGGGTGCTCGAAGGACGGGCGAACCCGCGCAAGGCGATGGCCGAGCTGGACCTGTCCGACGAGCCGCACCGCGTGGTCGTCATCGAGGTCACCGGCGGCGACGGCCGCGACGCCGAGGGCCTGCGGCTCGCCCTGCTCGAACGGCTTTCCCAGGGCATCGGCCGCCGTCCGGTCGCGACCGAGCTGGCCGGCCTGCTCTACGCCGTGGTCCCCGACCGGCCCGGCCCCGGCGGCTGGGCCGAACTCCGGGACGCTCTCGTCGGGACGGGACCGTCTCGTCGCAGTGGTGCCCCGCGCGCCGCGGCCGGCGCACCCGGCGAGATCGGCGACCTCTCGGCGTCGCGCAGCCAGGCCGACGAAGCCCTCGGCCTGCTGCGCGCCGAGCTCCTCGACGAGCGCGTGATCACCTTCGACGAAGCCTGGACGGCGTTGACGCTGCACCGCGGCGCGACGGCGGCCTCCGGGGCGAAGGTCGCGGAGCTCGGTCCCCTCGGCGTCCTGCGCGCACACGACGAGACGGGCAAGGCCGGCTACGTCGAGACGCTCTACGAATGGTTGCGTCACCCCGGCGACCCGCGCGCGGCCGCCCGCGAGCTGCGGATCCACCCCAACACCCTGCGCTACCGGATGCGCAAGCTCCTCGAGCTGGTGCCGCTGGACCTCGACGACCCCGACGTCCGGCTGGCGCTGATCACGCAGCTGGTCGCCCTGCACTGGAGCTGACTGCGCCGTTCGGCCCAACCCATGACCCATGCACTACTCCGCATGGATCGCGCCGAACGTTCTGATTGTCCTTTCCAGCCGAAAGATGGTGGATTCCGGTGAACGGCTGACGCATTTTCTTCGCAGCACCCGGGGTGGCCGGGTCGTCGCAGAGGAGTGTCCATGAGCAGTTCGGAGCGGTTTCGCAGGGCCGTCAAGCTGGGCGCGGTGTCCGCGCTCTCCCTGGTCGCCCTGGTCGTCCCGGGCACCACAGCCGGGAGCGCCGTCGCGGCGCCGGCCGGCGACTGCTTCACCCCCACCCACTCGGCCGACCGCAGCAAGGACGGCCAGGCCGACAGCCTGTCCCCGGCCGAGGCGGCCCGCGTCGAAGCGGACATGCAGAGCAAGCTCGCCGGCAAGCGCACGACCCTGAAGGCTCCGGCAGCGGTCTCGATCCCGGTGTACTTCCACGTCATCACCAGCGGCTCGACCGGCAACCTGCCGGCGGCGACGATCACCAAGCAGATCTCGGTGCTCAACAGCGCGTATGCCGCGAGCGGCTACAGCTTCTCGCTGGTGAGCACGGACTACACGAACAACTCCACCTGGTACAACGGCATCACCGACGGCACGTCCGCCGAGCGCAACATGAAGAACGCGCTGCGCAAGGGGGGCAAGAACGCGCTGAACATCTACACCGCCAACCTCGGTGACAGCCTCCTCGGCTGGGCGACGTTCCCCTGGAACTACAGCTCGCAGCCGAAGATGGACGGTGTGGTGATCCTCGACGAGTCCCTCCCGGGCCGCTCGGCGACGAACTACAACGAGGGCGACACGGCCACCCACGAGATCGGCCACTGGATGGGGCTGTACCACACGTTCCAGGGCGGCTGCTCCGGTTCGGGCGACTACGTGTCCGACACCCCGGCCGAAGCGACGGCGACGTCCGGCTGCCCGGCGAGCAAGAACACCTGCTCGGCGGCGGGCAACGACCCGATCCACAACTTCATGGACTACAGCTACGACGGCTGCATGTACGAGTTCACCGCGGGCCAGACCACGCGGATGAACAGCTCCTGGTCGGCCTACCGCGCCTGACCCGCGGGAGGTCCGTGAAGGCCTCCTTCCCGGCTCTTACGGCCGGGAAGGAGGCCTTCACGGCTTTCAGACGACCAGGAGCGTCTTGCCCACCGTGGCGCGGGATTCGATCGCCGCGTGGGCGTCCGCGACCTTCTCCAGCGGGAAGCGCCGGCCGATCACCGGCACCAGCCGTCCGGCGGCCGCTTCGGAAAGCGCCGACTCCGTGCACGCCCGCAGGTCCGCCGGGCTCCCGATCGAGCGCACCAGCGAAACCCCTCGCGCCGCGGCGTCCTCTTCGGACACTTCCGCCCACGAGCCGCCCGCCAGGCCGTACACCGCCATCCGCCCGCCCGGCCGCAGGAGCCCGAACGCCGCCGTGCCGATCGCCCCGCCCACGCCGTCGAAGACGACGTCCACTTCGCCGGCCGAAGACGTCCAATCCGAAGCCAGGTAGTCGACCACGACGTCGGCGCCCACCACCGACGCCACCTTCGCCGGCCCGCCCGCCGCGCCGACCACCGAAGCGCCCGCCGCCTTCGCCAGCTGCACCAGCAGGCCGCCGACGCCGCCCGCGGCCGCCTCGACCAGGACCCGCTCGCCGGGCCGCACCCGGGTGGCACGGACCAGGCCCGTCGCGGTCCGGCCGTCCGCGAGCAGCGCCACCGCCGCGTCGAGCGCCAGCGCGTCCGGCACTCCGAACACCGCCGCCGCGTCCACCGCGACGCGCTGGGCGTACCCGCCGGAGCCGCCGGTCGACGTGACCACCCGCTGCCCGGCGAGCCCCGGGTCCACGCCCTCGCCGACCGCGCTGATCACGCCGCCGACGCCGTTGCCGGGGATGATCGGCAACACCGGACGGAACGGTCCCGTCCCGGCCCGCACCTGGGTCTCGACGAAGGTGAGGTTCGCGAACGCCACCTCGACCAGCACCTGACCGGGTCCGGGGACCGGGTCCGGCGCGTCCCCCGGCTCGAGCACTTCCGGCCCGCCGAACTCCCGCAACCACACAGCTCTCATGCGTGCACGTTGCAATCTCCAGCGCGGTCGAAGTCAACGGTCTTGTCCTGCCAGCACCACGATTGCCTGAAAAAAATGTCCGTCCAGCACGATGACACCGCCGTCCGGGTGGTTCACCGTGATTGGCACCACCGCATCGAATCCGGACGCAGACCGACCCAGGAGGCCGACCGTGCGTATCGCCGTTCCCCGTGAAATCAAGAGGCACGAATACCGGGTCGCGCTGACCCCGGCCGGGGTCCACGAGCTGGTCGGCCGCGGGCACGACGTCTTCGTCGAGACGGGCGCCGGGATCGGTTCGTCCATCTCGGACGAGGAGTACGTCGCCGCCGGCGCGAAGATCCTCGCCACCGCCGCCGAGACCTGGGCCGAGGGCGAGCTGGTCCTCAAGGTCAAGGAGCCGATCGCCGAGGAGTACCCCCGGCTGCGCGCCGACCAGGTGCTGTTCACTTACCTGCACATCGCCGCCGACCGGCCGCTGACCGACGCGCTGCTGGCCGCCGGCACCACCGCGATCGCCTACGAGACCGTGCAGACCGCGAGCGGCGCGCTTCCGCTGCTCGCCCCGATGTCCGAGGTCGCGGGCCGGCTGGCCCCGCAGGTCGGCGCGTTCTCGCTGATGAAGCCGAGCGGCGGCCGCGGCGTGCTGCCCGGCGGCATCCCGGGTGTGCACCCCGCGCGCGTCGTCGTCATCGGCGGCGGCGTGGCCGGCCTGAACGCCGCCCGCGTCGCGCTGGGCCTCGGCTCGGACGTCGAGATCCTGGACACCAACGTCGACCGCCTCCGCCAGATCGACAACGACTTCGGCGGCCGCATCCGCACGGTGACGTCCAACCGCCTGTCGGTCGAGGAGTCCGTGCTGCAGGCCGACATGGTCATCGGCGCGGTGCTGGTGCCGGGCGCGAAGGCGCCGAAGCTCGTCTCGAACGAGCTCGTGGCCCGCATGAAGGCCGGCAGCGTGCTCGTCGACATCGCGATCGACCAGGGCGGCTGCTTCGCCGACTCGCGCCCGACCACGCACGACGACCCGACCTACACCGTGCACGAGTCGCTCTTCTACTGCGTCGCGAACATGCCGGGCGCGGTGCCGCGGACGTCGACCTACGGCCTCACGAACGTCACGCTGCCGTACGCGGTCCAGCTGGCCGAGCACGGCTGGAAAGCCGCGCTGCAGGCGGACGCGGCGCTGGCGAAGGGCCTCAACACGCACGCGGGCGCCCTGACGAACGGCCCGGTCGCGGTCGCTCACGACCTGCCCCACACGCCGCTGGCGACCGTGCTCGCCTGATCCCTAGTCCACCCGAGCGGGCTCCTGTCGTTCTCCGGCAGGGGCCCGCTCGGCTTTCGCCACCAGCCGGCGGCCGACCGCGATCGCGGGCAGCTCGACCCACCGCCGCAGGCAGCACGCGAAGAGCAGTGCGACGGCGGAGGTCGCGGCGGCCTTCGCGAGTCCCGTCGGCAGCAGGAGCCCGGTGACGCCCGCGGCCCCGGTCTGGGCCAGGTAGAGCGCGTAGGAGCGATCACCGATGTAGGTGAGCGGACGGCTCGCGAGCAGCCGCCGCACCGGGCCCGCCGAGACGACCGCGACGAGCAGCAGCGCCGCGCCCACCGCGTAGATCGGGACGACGAACTGCCAGTACCCGCCGAGCGACTGCCCCAGCGGCTTGACCGACAGCTGCAGCACGCAGAACCCCAGCGCGACCAGCACCGCGGCGGCCGGGCTGGTCAGCGGCCGCAGCACCGCGAACCCACGCGGGTGGTGCAGCGCCAGCGCGAGCAGGCAGCCGACGACCAGGGAGCCGTAGTGCACGGCCAGGCTGGCCCACTGATGGGACGGCGCCAGCGGCAGCACGCCGAGCACGACGCCCACCGCGCCCGCGCCGATCAGCAGGCGCAGCGCGGTCTTCCCGGACTTCGCGAACGACGTCAGCACGAGCAGCGCGGGCCAGACGAGGTAGAACTTCTCCTCCACACCCAGCGACCACGACGTCGGGTACGGCGTGTTGAAGTCGACGACCTCGTTGAAGAACGTCAGGTAGAACGGCATCGCGTCGGCCAGTCTGCTGCTCTGGTACGCGCCGGCGAGCGTCACCGCCAGCGCCGTCAGGCCGAGCAGCAGCAAGTACACCGGCATGATCCGGAGGACGCGGCGGACGTAGAAGTCGCGCAGCGAGACCCGGCCGGCGCGGTCCTCTTCGCGCAGCGCCAGCGTCGTGATGAGGAAGCCGGACAGCACGAAGAACAGCTGGACGGCGATCCAGCCCTGCAGCCGGTCGACGACCGGGCCGCCGTAGTGGAAGAACACGACGGCCAGGGCGGCCAGCGCGCGCAGGCCGGTGAGGCCGGGGAACCACGACGACGCCCGGTATTCGGCGTGGTCGAGCGGCCGCCAGTAATCGATCATGCCCGCAGGGTCGGTCCCGGACGCTGAACCGGACCTGAAGCGGGCTTAAGACGTCTTCAGCTCCGGGAGCCGGACGACGAACCAGCTCCCGCCTTCGACCGCGGCCGTGCCGCCGTGGGCGCGGGCGATGTCGGCGACGATCGCCAGGCCCAGCCCGGATCCGCCGTCGTCGCGGTCGCGGGCGTCGTCGAGGCGCACGAAGCGGTCGAAGACGCGCTCGCGGTCCGCTTCGGGGATGCCGGGCCCGTCGTCGGTGACCGACAGCACAGCGCATCCGTCCACAGCGGACACCTCGACGGCGACCCGGGACACCGCGTGCCGCTGGGCGTTGTCGACGAGGTTGCGCACCAGCCGTTCCAGCCGCGACCGGTGGCCGTGCACCACCGGCGCCCCGGTGACCGCGACGTCGACGCCCGTCCGGCCCGCGACGACGGCGCCGGCCACTTCGGACAGTGCCACGGGTTCGAGGCGGTCCGGTCCGGCGTGGTCGAGCTTGCCGAGCAGCACGAGGTCGGCGACGAGGTCCTGCAGCCGGGTCACGTCGAGCAGCGCGTTCTCGCAGGCGTGCCGCCAGTCGAGCCGGTCGGGGTGGGCCAGCAGCACTTCGAGCTGCGTCCGCAGGGAGGCGAGCGGGGTGCGCAGCTCGTGCGACGCGTCGGAGGTGAACCGGCTCTGCCGGGTGACGGCCTCGTCGAGGCGGGCGAGCATGCCGTTCATCGTCCCGGCGAGGCGCGCGATCTCGTCGCCGGTGCGCGGGTCCGGGACCCGGCGGCCCAGGTCGTGCGCGCCGATCTCGGCGACCTCGCCGCGGATGGCCTCGACCGGGCGCAGCGACCGGCGGACGGCGAGCCACGCGATCACGCCGACGAGCAGCGCGACCGAGGGGACGCCGAAGGTGAGCACGGTGCGGACCGAGTCGACGGCGGCCTGGCCTTCGGGGTCGATCCGGACGCCGGCGTAGACGTCGTACTTGCTGTCGCCGCTGACCTCGTGGACGACGTGCACGGTCAGGTACTCGTCGAGGCCGGCCAGTTGGGGGGCACAGCCGACGGACGCGGGATCGGCCCGGTCGATCACGTACGGCGGCAGCGTCACGTCGGCGTCGTACGCGGCCAGCGTGGCCCCACGAAACGCCGGGCAGGACGTCACCCGGTTCCCCGACCGGTCGGCGACCTCGAAGATCGAGTCGCGGACGAGCAGCGAAAGGTCAGCGGGGCGGGCGCCGGTGTTCAGCAGCTGGACGATCGCCTGGGCGCGGGAAAAGGCGATCTGCGTGGCGGCGTTTTCGAGGCGGTCCTGAGCCTGGACCACGAACCAGACCGACATGGCCCCGAGCGCGAGGGCCGAGGCGGCGAAGGCCGTCACCGCGACGCGGAACCGGGTGGAGCGCAGGAAACTAGGCACCCGCGCCGACCACGTGGTAGCCGGCCCCGCGGACCGTCCGGATGGTCTCGGCTCCGAACGGGACGTCGATCTTCCGCCGCAGGGCACTGACGTGCACCTCGACCAGGTTGGCGGTCGCGGAGGCGGCGAAGTCCCAGAGGTTGTCGAGCAGCTCGGCCTTGGTGACGACCTGTCCGGGCCGTTGCATGAGGTAGGCGAGGAGGGCGAACTCCTTGCCGGTGAGGGCGATGTCGGCGGTACCCCGCCGGCACGTCCGGCCGGCCTGGTCGAGCTCGAGGTCACCCAGTTTGAGGACCCCCGGCCGGGTGGCGCCGCCGCGCCGGATGAGGGCGCGCAGCCGCGAGAGCAGGACGCCGTAGGAGAAGGGCTTGGGCAGGAAGTCGTCGGCGCCGGTGTCGAGGGCCTCGATCTCGTCGTCCTCGCCGTCCTTGGCGGTGAGCATGAGGATCGGGGTGGAGTCGCCCTGGTCGCGCAGCCGCCGGCAGACGCGGTAGCCGTTCAGCCCGGGCAGCATGATGTCGAGGATGATGGCGGAGTAGGGGTGCTCGGTGGCGAGCCAGAGCGCGTCCCGCCCGTTGTGGGCGACGTCGACGGCATAGCCCTCGGCACCGAGCCCGGCCCGCAGGGCTTCGGCGAGCCGCCGTTCGTCTTCCACGAGCAAGATCCGCACCGCGCCACGATGCCACAAGCACCGGGCCCCACCCACTCGGCGACCGCCGAGACCAGGCCACATGCCAACCAGGCCACGCCAACCAAGCCACGCCGACCGGACAACGCTGGGAGCTGCGGCCGAGGCACCGTGGGGGTCCGGGGGCTCGGCCCCCGGGCAAGGGGGCGAAAGTGAAGGGCGAAGCCCGAAACGTAAGCGGCGACCCGCTCAACCAACCTGGGGGTCATTGGGAGCGGGCCGCCGTGTTCCAGCTTAGAGGGCTTCGGCCGACTTCGCTGCACCGGGTCGGCAAGTCGAACGAATTCTTTATCGAGTTGATCTGACCCGCGGGTCAGCCCGAGCGCGAAACCTCAGGTCAGCGCCGTGCAACACTCACGGCCGCGGCCCGCGTCCGGTAGCGGAACGTGACGAAGGTCGCTTCCGGCGGGTTCGGCCGTTCCGTGCGCGCGAGCGGCGCGGGTAGGGCAGGATGACGCCGCATCAGCGGGGAACGTTAGGGGACGGTATGCACGACGGCAGTGGCCGGATTGTGGTGCAGAACCTGAGCAAGCAGTTCGGCGCGGTGAACGCGGTGCAGAACCTCAGTTTCACGGTCGAGCCGGGTTCGGTGACGGGTTTTCTGGGCCCGAACGGCGCCGGGAAGACGACGACGTTGCGGATGCTGCTCGGGCTGGTGACACCGACGTCCGGGACGGCGACGATCAACGGGCGCCCGCACTCGCAGCTGGGGAACCCGGCGCGGGTGGTGGGCTCGGTGCTGGAGAACGAGGGCTTCCACCCGAGCCGCACGGCGCGCAACCACCTCCGCGTGTACGCGGCGGCCATCGGGGTGCCGGACCAGCGGGCGGACCAGGTGCTCGGCCTGGTGGGCCTGGGCAGCGCCGCGGACCGCAAGGCCGGCGGGTTCTCGCTCGGCATGCGGCAGCGGCTGGCGCTGGCGACGGCACTGCTGGGTGACCCGCAGGTGCTGGTCCTGGACGAGCCGACGAACGGCCTCGACCCGGAAGGCATCCTGTGGCTGCGGAACTTCCTGCGCTCGTACGCGCGGGAACAGCGGCGGACGGTCCTGGTGTCGAGCCACCTGCTCAACGAGGTCGAGCAGCTGATCGACCAGGTCGTGATCATCAGCCAGGGCGTCACGCGCTACTTCGGCCCGCTCGAGCAGCTGCGCAAGAGCCAGCAGTCGCGGGTGCTGGTGCAGCCGGCGGACCCGTCCGCGCTCGTGAAAGCCTTGCAGGAGAACGGCATCACCGGGGTTTCGCCGACGCCGGACGGCCGGGTCGCGGTCGCCGGGTCGAGCGTGCAGCAGATCGGTGACATCGCCGCGAAGGCCGGGATCGCGGTCTACGGGATGCAGGAGGACCACGCCGACCTGGAGCGGATGTTCTTCCAGCTGACGCAGGGTCAGTACGCCGGCGGGCCGGGTTTCCCGCCGCAGCCGCAGTACCAGGGCCCGCCGCCGCCGGGGTATCCGCCGTCGGGCCCGCAACTGCAGCAGCAGTACTGGGGAGGACCGCAGCGGTGATGGGCAACCTGATCAAGGCGGAGTTCCGCAAGACGCTCTCGCTCAACACGTGGTGGGTGCTGCTGATCCCGCTGGCGCTGGTGGCGTTCTGGCTGACGTTCGTCTGGGGCAAGATCACCAACGACTTCGCGGACTTCATCGGCTCGAGCGACGCGCGTGAGGTCGCGGGCGCGGTCGGCCTGGACGCGAGCAAGCTTCCGGTCGGGCTGCTGGCGTTCGCGCACGGCGTGAACATCGCGCAGCTCATCCCCGGTCTGTTCGGGGTCTTCGCGCTGGCCGGCGAGTACCGCAGCAAGACGATCACGACGACGTTCCTGACCGCACCGAACCGGATCGCGGCGCTGACCGCGAAGATGCTCACTTACGTGGCGTGGGGCGCGATCTACGGCCTGGTGAGCTTCGGCGTCTCGGCGATCGCGGTGATGGCGTCGGTCGACTCCGGCCGGTGGCCGAGCGCGGGCCAGTGGCTGGCCGCGCTCGGCGGGACGATCCTGGCCGCGGTGCTGGTGACGCTGTTCGGCATCGGGTTCGGCGCGGTGCTGCGCAACGTGCCGCTGGCGGTGGTGCTGTTCCTGGTGTGGTTCCTGATCGTGGAGAACGTCCTGGTCATCGCGCTCTGGGGCCCGGCCGACATCCTGGGCGGGATCCTGCCGAACGGCACCGCCAACGGGATCGTGGGCGGGATCGCGGCGGACGCGTTCGGGATCAACACGCTCAACCTCCCGGGCGGGGTGGACCACTGGTCGCAGCTGGGCCTGCAGCTCGCGGCGGGTGCGCCGGGCGTGATCTCGTGGTGGGCGTCGGCGTTGATCTTCTTCGCCTGGACGATGGTGTTCTTCGGCCTCGGCTGGGCGGGCAACCAGCGCCGCGACATCACGTAGTCCCGTGGTCCGTGAAGGCCTCCTTACCGGCTCAAGACGCCGGTAAGGAGGCCTTCACGGCTTTACGGGAAATATTTTGTCGGTGGCGGCGCTTAGTGTGACAACGTGACCATCGCTCCGCCCCGCTCCCGTCAAGAGCTCCCACCCGCTGAGACCGTCGGCTGGGTCCGCCGGCTGTCCGCCGCGGCCTGGGAGCACCGCGCCATCGTCGTGCTGTCGTTGCTCGCCGCCGTCTTCAGCGTCGGCGTGCAGGCCGCGAGCCCGCTGCTGGTGCGCACGGCGGTCGACGACGCGGTGGCGGGGCGGACCGGGGCCCTGCCCGGGATCGCCGTCTTCCTGGTGGCGCTGCAGCTGGTGGCCTTCGGCACGGCGTTCCTGCGCCGGTACTTCGGCGGGAAGCTCGCCCTCGACGTCCAGCACGACCTGCGCCAGCGCGTCTTCAACGCAGTCTCGCGCCTCGACGGCGGGAAGCAGGACGCGCTGCGCACCGGCCAGGTCGTCTCGCGGGCCATCTCCGACCTGCAGCTGGTCACCGGGATCCTCATGCAGGTCCCGCTTTCGTTCGGTTCGGTGATCTTCGCACTGCTGTCGTTCGCGGCGATGCTGTGGATGTCGCCGGTGCTGACGCTGATCGCGCTGGTCGTCACGCCCGCGGTCGGCATCGTCATCGCCCGCAGCCGCAAGCGCCTGTTCCCGGCGACGTGGTCGGCGCAGCAGCGCGCGGCGGACGTCGCGCAGCAGGTCGAGGAGACCGTCACCGGCGTCCGCGTGGTCAAGGGCTTCGGCCAGGAGACGCGGGAGGTCTCGAAGCTCGAGGGGACCGCGCGCAAGCTGTTCGCGGAACGGCTTCGCGCGGCGAAGCTGTCGGCGGTCCCGACGGCGACCACCGCGGCCCTGCCCGCCGCGGGCCAGGTCGCGGTGCTCGGCATCGGCGGTGTCCTCGCGCTGAACGGCTCGATCACCCTCGGCACCTTCCTCGCCTTCGCGACCTACCTCGCGACGCTGATCGGCCCGGCCCGGATGCTGTCCGGCCTGGTCGTGCAGGCCCAGCTGACCCGCGCCGGCGCCGAGCGCGTGTACGAGCTGATCGACGCGCAACCGGACGTCGTCGACTCCCCCGCCGCGCGGCCGCTGCCACCCGGGCCGCTCGGCGTGGAGCTGGACGGCGTCCGGTTCGGCTACACGCGCAGCGACCCGGTGCTGGCCGGGCTGTCGGTCACCGCGAACCCGGGCGAGACCCTCGCGCTCGTCGGCACGGCGGGCTCCGGGAAGTCGACGATCTCCCTGCTGCTGCCCCGGTTCTACGACGTGCACGTGGGCTCGGTGCGGGTCGGCGGCCTCGACGTCCGGGACGTCCCGCTGCGGCAGCTGCGGCAGGCGATCGGCGTGGTGTTCGAGGAGGCGTTCCTGTTCTCCTCGTCGATCCGGGACAACATCGCCTACGGCCGCCCGGACGCGAGCGACGAGGAGATCGTCGCCGCGGCGCGCGCGGCCGAAGCCGACGAGTTCATCCGCGCCCTCCCGGACGGCTACGACACACTGGTCGGCGAGCGCGGGCTGACGTTGTCGGGCGGGCAGCGGCAGCGGCTCGGGCTGGCCAGGGCCCTGATCACCGATCCGCGGATCCTGCTCCTGGACGACGCGACGTCGGCCATCGACACCGTCACCGAAGCGGCGATCCACGAGACCCTGCGGTCGGTCACCGCGAGCCGGACGACGCTGCTGATCGCGCACCGGCGCTCGACCCTGGCCCTGGCCGACCGGATCGCGGTGCTGGACGAAGGCCACGTCGTCGACGTCGGCACCGAGGCCGAGCTGATGGCGCGCTGCCCGCTGTTCCGCGAGCTCATCGCGGGCCCGGGCGACGACGTCGAGGAGAAGCACCGCTGCGAAGGCCTCGACTGCGGCCCGGCCGGGGTCACGCAGGCGCTGTGGCCGCGGGACGAGAACCGTGACGAGGTCGACGAGCTGGCCGACGCGGCGCGCCTGCGCAGCGGCGACCCGAACAGCAGCGGGTTCGTCGGCGGGGGCGGCGGCCTCGACGTGCCGCCGACGCCGGAGCTGATCGAGGGCGTGCGCAAGCTCCCGGCCGCCGCCGACGAGCCGCGGATGTCCGATGTGGACGTCACCGCGCCCGACCTCGGGTTCCGGCTGGCCCGGCTGCTGCGGCCGGTCCGCTGGCCCCTGGCGGTGGTGATCGGGCTGGTGTCGGCCGACGCGCTGGCGTCGATCGCGCTGCCGGGGCTCTACCAGTTCGGCGTCGACCACGGCGTCCGGGCGGGCGTGGAGTGGATGATCTGGCTGGCCGCCGGGATCGGCGCCGCGGTGATCGCGGCCGACTGGCTGGTGGTGTTCGCGCAGACGCGGCTGACCTCGCGGGTCGGCGAGACGGTGCTGTACGCGCTGCGCGTCCGCAGCTACGCGCACCTGCAGCGGCTCGGGCTCGACTACTACGAGCGGGAGCTGTCCGGGAAGATCATGACCCGGATGACGACGGACGTCGACGCGCTCTCGACGTTCCTGCAGACCGGCCTGGCGACCGCGGTGGTCAGCGCGCTGACGCTGGCCGGGATCACCGCGGCGCTGCTGGTCACCGACGCCGGGCTGGCGCTGTTCGCGCTGGCGATGGTGCCGGTGCTCGCGGTGGCCACGGTGATCTTCCGGCGGGCGGCGTCGAAGGCGTACAACGAGGCCCGCGAGCGGGTCAGCCTCGTGAACGCGGACATGCAGGAGAACATGAGCGGCCTGCGCGTCGCCCAGGCGTACACGCGCGAAGACCGCTCCGCGGAGGCGTTCGCTTCGCGCAGCGACGACTACCGGCGCTCGCGGCTGCGGGCGCAGCGGTACGTGGCGACGTACTTCCCGCTGGTGGCCCTGCTGTCCGACCTGGCGACGACGACCGTGCTGGTCGCGGGCGCGAACCGCGTCTCGGCGGGGACGCTGTCGGCCGGCGTGCTGCTTGCGTTCCTGCTGTACCTACAGCAGTTCTTCTCGCCGATCCAGCAGCTGTCGTCGGTGTTCGACGGCTACCAGCAGGCCCGCGTCGGCCTGAACCGGATCGGCGACCTGCTGCGGACGCCGACGTCGGTGCCGGCGGCGGAGAACACCGTCGCGACACCCGCGCGGCTGCGCGGCGAGGTGTCGTTCAAGGACGTCGACTTCTCCTACACCGGCACCGAGGGGAAGGCGCTGGAGCAGTTCTCGCTGGACGTCGCGGCCGGGGAGACGGTCGCGCTGGTCGGCGCGACCGGCGCGGGCAAGTCGACGGCGGTGAAGCTGGTGGCGCGCTACTACGACGTCACCGGCGGCGAGGTCCGGATCGACGGCACGGACATCCGCGAGTACGAGCTCGCCGGGCTGCGGCGCCGGATGGGCGTGGTGCCGCAGGAGGCGCACCTGTTCTCGGGCACGGTGGCGGACAACGTCCGCTACGGCCGCCCGGAGGCATCCGACGCCGAGGTGGAGGCGGCGGTGCGCGCGGTGGGCGCGTTCGACGGCGTCGCGGCCCTGCCGGCGGGCTTCCTGCAGCCGGTGGGCGAACGCGGCCGGTCGCTGTCGGCGGGTCAGCGTCAGCTGGTGGCACTGGCCCGGGCGGAGCTGGTGGACCCGGACGTCCTGCTGCTCGACGAGGCGACGGCGGCCCTGGACCCGTCGACGGAGGCGGCGGTCCTCCGGGCGACGGAGCACGTGGCCCGCCGCCGCACGACGTTCGTGGTGGCCCACCGCCTGGCCACGGCGGCCCGCGCGGACCGCATCGTGGTCCTGGACCACGGCCGCATCGCGGAGACGGGAACCCACGAAGAGCTCCTGGCGGCGAACGGCCTCTACGCCCGCCTCTGGGCCCTCGGCTGACCGGCACCGAAAGTCCGTGGCCGCGGTCGTCCCGCGCTGGGAGCATGACGGGCATGTTCGAACAGCAGCGGGCACCCGATCGGCAGATCCGGGCCGCGCAGACCGAGACGACCGTCCGGGTCTACCAGGCCTATTCACCCGCGATCGCGGACGCGGCGCTCGAGAAACAGACTTTCGTCGAGCCGTTCAACCGCGATCGGATGACCTGGATCAAACCGTCGTTCCGCTGGATGGCCTACCGCTGCGGTTATGGCAGGAAGCCAGGCCAGGAGCGCATCCTGGCCATCGACATCACGCGCGCCGGTTTCGAGTGGGCCCTCGGGCACGCCGCGCTGAGCCATCCTCGCCGCGACCAGCCGAAGGACGACTGGCGGCGTGAACTCAAGACGAGCCCGGTGCGCATCCAGTGGGATCCGGAGCGAGACCTGCACCACACCGCGCTGAACTTCCGGGCCATCCAGATCGGCCTGAGCGGCGAAGCGGTCGACCACTACGCCGACGAGTGGATCACCGCCATCACCGACGTCACGCCGGTGATGCGCGACATCTCCGGCCTCCTGGCCACCGACCAGCTGCACAAGGCCGTCAAGCTGGTCCCCCACGAGCCGCCGTACGAGCTGTCCGCGGACCTCGCGCGAGCCATCGACGCCACCGGCTAAGGCAGCGCCCGCCACTTCAGCGAGCCCAGGCCCGCCGCCTCGACGTCCGGCTGTGACGCCCACCGGACCGTCCCCGGGCGGACGTGCACCCCGGCGCCGACCAGCCAGTCCGGCTCCTCCGGCTCGACGTGCTCGAACGACTCGAAGTCGGCCAAGGTCGGCCAGACCGCTTCGCACGAGTCGCACCTCAGCACGACCGCGCCGGACTCCGTCACCAGCGGCCGCACCAGGCCCTGGTCCCAGAACGAAGGACATTCGACCAGCCACATCCCCCCAGTGGACCCGGCGGCGGTGAACGGCCGCGGGCGGCCGGGCGAACCCCGGCGGAAGAGGCCAGGAACCCTGTACCGGGTACAGCGCTTAAGGTTCCCTTAGCACATCTTGATCGAGTCAGTGACCGATCCCCTAGTGCGCCACGCCTCACACAGGCCGGTTCCATCACAACGCGGTCATCGAGGGGGTTAGCCTGGTAGGCGCATCAGCGGATTCATGATCGAGATCGAGACGGATAGAGGCGAGCCCCAGCCGTGTCCAGCAGCAGCCCTGCGTCACAGTTCGGCCCCAACGAGTGGCTGGTCGAAGAGATGTACGACCAGTTCCTCGCCGACCCTTCTTCAGTCGATGCCGCATGGCACGACTTCTTCGCGGACTTCAAGCCGACGCAGAACGCGCAGGCCAAGGCGGACAACGCCCGGCAGCAGCAGGCCGACGCCAAGACCGCCACCAACGGCCAGGCGTCCCAGCCGTCGGCCGGGGCCGTGCGGAACGCGGAGTCGGCGGCCAAGCAGGCGGCCACCAAGCCGGCCCCCGCGAAGGCGGACCCGAAGCCGGCGCAGAAGGCAGCGCCGCAGCCGGCCGCCGCCAAGGCCGAGCCGAAGGCCGACGCGAAGAAGGAAGAGCCGGAGTCGAAGCAGCTGCGCGGTGCCGCGGCCGCCATCGCGAAGAACATGGACGCCTCGCTGAGCGTCCCCACCGCGACCAGCGTGCGTGCGGTCCCGGCCAAGCTGATGGCGGACAACCGCATCGTCATCAACAACCACCTCAAGCGCACCCGCGGCGGCAAGATCTCCTTCACGCACCTCATCGGCTACGCCATGGTGCGGGCGCTGAAGAACTACCCGAACATGAACCGGCACTACCAGCTGATCGACGGGAAGCCGTTCGCGGTCACGCCGGAGCACGTCAACTTCGGGCTCGCGATCGACATGAAGGGCAAGGACGGCTCCCGCACGCTCGTCGTGGCCTCGATCAAGGGCTGCGAGGACATGACGTTCCTGCAGTTCTGGCAGGCCTACGAGGAGATCGTCAAGAAGGCCCGCAACAACAAGCTCACCGCGGACGACTTCTCCGGCACCACCATCTCGCTGACCAACCCGGGCGGCATCGGCACGAACCACTCGGTGCCGCGCCTGCAGGCCGGCCAGGGCGCCATCATCGGCGTCGGCGCCATGCAGTACCCGGCGGCGTTCGAGGGAACCAGCGAGAAGACGCTGGTCGACCTCGGCATCAGCAAGATCATGACGCTGACCTCGACCTACGACCACCGCATCATCCAGGGCGCGGAGTCCGGCGAGTTCCTCAAGCGCATCCACCAGCTGCTGCTCGGCGAAGACGGCTTCTACGACGACGTCTTCACCAGCCTGCGCCTGCCGTACGAGCCGATCCGCTGGGTCGCCGACATCCCCGAGGGCCCGGTCGACAAGACCGCCCGCGTGATCGAGCTGATCGACGCGTTCCGGATGCGCGGCCACCTGATGGCCGACACCGACCCGCTGAACTACCGCCAGCGCAGCCACGCGGACCTGGACGTCCTGTCCCACGGCCTGACGCTCTGGGACCTCGACCGCGAGTTCCCGGTCGGCGGCTTCGCCGGCCAGGAGCGGATGAAGCTGCGCGACATCCTGGGCGTCCTGCGCAACTCGTACTGCCGCACGGTCGGCATCGAGTACACCCACATCCTCGACCCCGAGGAGCGCCGCTGGATCCAGGAGCGCGTCGAGATCCCGCACGAGAAGCCGGACCCCGCGGTCCAGAAGTACGTGCTTTCGAAGCTGAACGCCGCCGAGGCGTTCGAGACGTTCCTGCAGACCAAGTACGTCGGCCAGAAGCGGTTCTCGCTCGAAGGCGGCGAGACGGCGATCCCGCTGCTCGACACGCTGCTGGACAAGGCCGCCGAGCACGAGCTCGACGAGGTCGTCATCGGCATGCCGCACCGCGGCCGGCTGAACGTCCTGGCCAACATCGTCGGCAAGCCGATCAGCCAGATCTTCCAGGAGTTCGAGGGCAACCTCGACCCGGGACAGGCGCACGGCTCCGGTGACGTGAAGTACCACCTCGGCGCCGAAGGCAAGTACTTCCGCATGTTCGGCGACGGCGAGACGAAGGTGTCGCTGACGGCGAACCCGTCGCACCTGGAGACCGTCGACCCGGTGCTCGAGGGCATCGTCCGCGCGAAGCAGGACCTCCTGGACAAGGGCGGCGAGGGCTACACCGTGCTGCCGGTCCTGATGCACGGCGACGCGGCCTTCGCGGGCCAGGGCGTCGTCGCCGAGACGCTGAACCTGTCGCTGCTGCGCGGGTACCGCACCGGCGGCACCGTGCACGTGATCGTCAACAACCAGGTCGGCTTCACGACCGCGCCGGAGCACTCGCGGTCCAGCCAGTACGCCACCGACGTCGCGAAGATGATCGGCTCGCCGATCTTCCACGTGAACGGTGACGACCCGGAGGCCGCGCACTGGGTGGCCAAGCTGGCCGTCGAGTACCGGCAGGCGTTCCACAAGGACGTCGTCATCGACCTGATCTGCTACCGCCGCCGCGGCCACAACGAGGGCGACGACCCCTCGATGACGCAGCCGGCGATGTACGACATCATCGACACGAAGCGTTCGGTGCGGAAGACCTACACCGAGTCGCTGATCGGCCGCGGGGACATCTCCGTCGAAGAGGCCGAAGCCGCGTTGCGCGACTTCTCGAGCCAGCTGGAGCACGTCTTCAACGAGGTCCGGGAGCTGGAGAAGCACCCGGCGAAGGCGAGCCCCTCGGTCGAGGAGGAGCAGCAGGTGCCGGCCAAGGTCGCGACGGCGATCACCAGCGAGACGCTGGAGCACATCGGCGACGCGTTCGTGAACGTGCCGGAGGGCTTCACGCCGCACCCGCGCGTCAAGCCGGTCATGGAGCGCCGCCACAAGATGTCCCGCGAAGGCGACATCGACTGGGCGTTCGGCGAGCTGCTCGCGTTCGGGTCGCTGGCCATGGAGGGCCGCCTGGTGCGGCTGTCGGGCCAGGACTCCCGCCGCGGCACGTTCACCCAGCGGCACTCGGTGTTCATCGACCGCAAGACCGGCCAGGAGTACTCGCCGCTGCAGAACCTGGCCGACGGCCAGGGCCGCGTGATGATCTACGACTCGGCGCTGTCGGAGTACGCGGCTGTCGGCTTCGAGTACGGCTACTCCGTGGCCAACCCCGAGTCGCTGGTCATGTGGGAAGCGCAGTTCGGTGACTTCGTCAACGGCGCGCAGACCGTCATCGACGAGTACATCTCCTCGGGCGAGGCCAAGTGGGGCCAGCGCTCGGACGTCGTGCTGCTGCTGCCGCACGGCCACGAGGGCCAGGGCCCGGACCACACGTCCGGCCGCATCGAGCGGTTCCTCTCGCTGTGCGCGGAGGGCTCGATGACGGTGGCGGTGCCGTCCACCCCGGCGAACTACTTCCACCTGCTGCGCCGGCACGCCCTCGACGGCATCCAGCGCCCGCTGGTCGTCTTCACGCCGAAGTCGATGCTGCGCAACAAGGCCGCGACGTCACCGACCGAGGACTTCACCGGCCAGAGCCGGTTCATGTCCGTCATCGACGACGTGACACCGGACCCGGCGCAGATCCGCAAGGTGCTGCTGACCTCCGGGAAGCTGTACTGGGAGCTGGTCGCGGAGCGGACCAAGCGCGAGGCGCACGACGTCGCGATCGTGCGGATCGAGCAGTACTACCCGCTGCCGAAGAAGAAGCTGGCGGCGGCCCTGGAGCGGTACACGAACGCGACGGAGGTCGCGTGGGTCCAGGAGGAGCCGGAGAACCAGGGTGCGTGGCCGTTCTTCGGCCTGAACCTGCCCCGGAAGTTCCCGGAGCTGCTCTCGGGCCTGCAGGTCGTCTCGCGGCGCCCGATGGCGGCGCCGTCGGCCGGCTCGTCGAAGGTGCACGAGGTGGAGCAGAAGGCGCTGATCTCGAAGGCGTTCGACTGAGCGCTTGATGGTCCGTGAAGGCCTCCTTATCGGCTCTTATGGCCGGTAAGGAGGCCTTCACGGCTTTTCGGGGAGGGGAGTCACCCGCCCGAGGTGATCGAGAACGGCGCCCAGTTCACCGCCGCGCGGAAGGGCCGCTCGCCGTACCCCGGCCCGACCGCGCGCTGGCGGGCCACGTCCGCCAGCGCTTCTTCCACCGAACCCTCCCGGAGCTGCTGACGCCGGTACCGGCAGGCGGCGAACTCCTCGACGTTCCCCGCCGCCCGGTGCGCCACCGAAAGCAGTGTGTAGGCCAGCGCCAGGTCCAGCTCCCCGGCGGCCACCCGGTCGACGACCCAGGCCAGCACCTCCCGGGCACTGGCCGCGGCGACGCGACGCTGGGCGTCGGTCAGGGCCGTGCTCACCGCCTCGAGCGACCCGTCGCCGTCCGCGCCGAGCCGGTCGTGGAACCAGAGCATCAGCAACGCCGTCGCGAGGTCCGGGACCGGGCGGAACGTGCTGACCAGCGCCGTCGCTCCCGCGGCGAGCAGGGTGCTCGCGATACCGGTCAGCTCGTCGCCGGTCCGGACCCGGTGCTTCCCGCTCTGGCAGGAGCCGAGCACGACGAGCGCGCCCGACCAGTCCAGCGAGGCCAGCCGGGACAGCGTCACCCGGTCCGGCCCGCCTTCCGGATGCGCGAGCAGCAGGCCCGAACGTTCGGGGCGGGCTTCGTCGAACACGGCGTGGCAGGCCAGGTGCACCAGGCGCGCGGTGCCGTCGAGGGCGCCGGCGAGCCAGTCGAACGTCAGGTCGCCGCCGTGGCGCGCCTCACCGCCCAGCCGGGCCGCGACACCGGCCGCCTCCGCCCGCGCGAACGGCAGGTCACCGAGCGGGTCACCGCCGATGACCAGCGTCGACCGTCGCGCCCACGAGCCGCTGTGCACCGCGCGCAGCAGGGATGCGCTGGGCACCACGAACGTCCCGGGCCGCGGCTCGATACCCCCGTCCTCGCGGGGCACGAGGTGCAGCGACGCCAGGTGGAGCACGCCGTGCGGCGCGACGTACACATCGGTGCGGACCTCCCCGACGAGCCGCGCCAGCCGCTGGTACACCGGCTGGGCGAGCAGGCGGTCGAGGCCGCGCGGATCGTCGTCGTTCAGCAGCCGCCCGAACTCGGCGAGGTCGGGATCGTCCGCCGGGACGACCAGCCGGACCCCGATTTCCCCGGCGGCGACCGTGAAGACGTAGATGCCTTTGTCGCCGGTGAAGAACTCGAGCAGCGTCCGTTCCCCGCGCAGCGAGAGCAGCGCGCGCACGTCCGGCCCGGTGGACGGCGTCGCCATCCGGTGCAATCGGACATCGGGCGGGAGCTGATCCCAGACGTCCTCGAGCCGGCCGCGGACCTCTTCGATCTCCTTGTCGACGGCGAGCAGCCGGGTGACGCGCTCGCGCGGCGAGAGCTCCTCGCCGACCGAGCGAGTGCGCAGCCCCACGAGCCGCTGCCACAGCTGCTCTTCCTCCGCCGCCAGCGGATCGTCCACGACCGGCGGCCGGTCGCGCACGGCGTCGAGCAGGGCGCGGGACTTCGCGGCCTGCACCAGCTCGAACGCCCGCTCGGCGTGCCCGAGGTCGATCGCGACCTCGACGGCCTCCCGGTACGGCGGCTCGACGTACACGCCGAACCGGGCGGCCTCCCCGACGTCGACCGCGCTCCGCCGCAGCTCCGAATGGGCGGCGCAGGCCCGTTCCAGCCGCTGCAGCGTCTCCTCGGTCCACCGCCCGTCCTCGACGGCGAGCCCGCCGAGCACGGTGTTGACGACGAACTCCAGCGCGACGTCGGGGGTGACCGCGAGCGCCGCTTCGAGCTGCGTGGCGATCTCGGCGGCTTCGTCGGTCCTCCCCTGCCGGAACAGGAAGTGCATGAGCCGCGCGCGCCGGCTCGCGAACCGTCCCGGCATGTCGTCGGCCGACCGCTGACCGGCGGCCACGAACCGCCGCAGGTACCGCTCCTCCAGCTCGGCGGCGCCGTGTTCGGCCGCGAGCCCGGCAGCGATGCCGTCGAGGACACCACCGTCGGCGATACTCGCGAGCTCTTCGCGCTGCGGCTCCGTCAGCTCGACGCCGGTCAGCCGCTCGGCCTGCCGGTCGCGGACGAACGCCTGCAGACCGCGGGCCCGCGCCAGGAGCTCGAGAGCCTGCTGCTGCGGGATGCCCTCGAACCGCCGGCTGAGGCTGCACTGGTTGACCAGCGCGATCAGCTCGCGCCGGGCGTCGCCGAGCTGGTTCGCGTACTGCTTCGCGCGTTCCAGGTACTGCCACGCGGCTTCGTGGTCGCCGGTCTCCATGTACAGGTAGCCGAGGCCGTTCCAGACGCGCGGCAGGCAGTGGACGGCGCCGAGGTGGTCCCACGCCGCCTCGGCCTGCCGGAGAAGGCGCTCGGCGTCGGCGTACCGGTGCCGGCCCAGCAGCCGTTCCCCCTCGTCGGTGGCGTCCGAAGCAGTCTTCGCGAAGAGCCCGATCTCGAGCGTCGTTTCGCCGTCGGAATGCTCCGCGGCGAACTTCTCCGCGGTCCGCTGCTCGATCCGGCGCACCATCTGCTCGTGCCCGGTCGTGTAGCGCTCGACGTCGACGTCGGCGTGCAACCGGTGGATCAGGTCGTGGGCGTCGACGAAGGCCTGCGTCGCGGCTTCGGCGTCGGCCTTGCGGGCGCGCAGGGCGAGGTTGTGCAGGGCCACGAACTCGTCGTAACCCGCGCCGGCTTCGCGGAACATCGCCGCGGCTTCGCGCGTCTTCGCGATCGACTCGGCGAAGCGGCCCTGCCGGTGCAGCTCGTCGGCGAGGTTGTCGGTGGTGATGGCCCGCAGCGCCGCCGACTGTCCCGGGACGGCCAGCGCCTCCTCGTACCGCTCGACCGCCCGCGGGTCCCCGCGCCGGGACAGCACCATCGCGTGGTTCTGCAGAGCGGCGCGATAGCCATCGGCCTCCCCGGACGCCTGAGCCGCCTTGACGGCTTCGGCCAGGTACTCGTCCGCTTCGGGCAGCCGCTCGTCGGCCAGCTCCACCAGCCCGAGCCCTTCGAGCGCGGCGCTGACCGCGTTGAGGTCCTCGAGCTCCCGGGCGATCCCGAAGGCGAGTGCGTACGCCTTCCGGGCGTCGTCGAACTGCCGGGCCTGCCGCGCGGCCTGGCCGAGCAGCCGGTAGAACGCGAACACGGTCAGCCGGTCGGTGGACTCGGCCTCCGCGAGGTCGAGCCCGCTCATCAGGGCCCCGTAGGCGTCCTGGTGCCGCCCCTGGCCCAGGAGCCCGTGAACGTGCTGGATCAGGGCCAGCAGCTGCAGGTCCGCTTCCGTCGGACCGGTCACGCGCCGGCCGCCCGGAGGATGGCGAGCGGGTCGTCGACGATGGGCGCCGCCGCGGGCTCGGTCGTCGTGCCGCGGTATTCCGCCAGCTCCAGGTCCGAGAAGCGCTCGACCAGCTCGCCGTACAGCCGCTGGTACTCGGCGAAGAGGATCTCCTGCTGCGGCCGCGTCAGGTCGTCGGTGAAGATCGCCCCGGCGGTCTTGCGCCAGGCTCGCTGGGCGGCGCCGAGCTCGCCCGCGATCACCTGCTCCTTCGTCCGCTCCCACAGCGGGTAGAAGGCGAGCTTGCGGTAGTCGTCGCGCTCGGTCTTCGCTTCGACGCTGACCAGGATGAAATCGTGCTCGGTGTAGGGCACCAGGGTGACGCCGTCGTCGAGCAGCCGGTGCAGCCGCCCGTCGGCGACGCGCAGGGACGCCAGCTCCGCCTCCGACGCCGTGGTGCGCGGCCGGCGCATCACGCAGTAGTTCAGCGGTTCGAAGCCCTTCTGCCACGACCGGTAGGCGCCGACGCGGAGTTCGACGTCCGGGGATTCGAGGAACGACTCGATGCCGCGGATCAGCGACGACGCCAGCGGCACGGCACCGGCCAGCCCGCCGAAGCCGACCGCCGAAGTGACGTCTTCGACGACCTTCAGCGAGCGCGCGATCCAGTCGGTGGTCTTGGCCCGGAACAGCGCGACCAGCAGGCTGACCTCGTCACCTTCGTACGGGACGGGCCCGGCGACCCGGACGTTGGCGATCTCGACCGCGTCGTCGGCGCCGGTGACCTGGAACCGGCGGGCCAGCTCGGCGCTGCTGAGCACCGTGGGCACCGCGACGGTGTTCCCCTTGTGGACGAACTCGGTGACGATCGTCCCGAAGGGCAGGTACTCGCGCCACAGCTCGCGGGCGCGGGTCAGCCACATCTGCCGGAGCCGGACTTCGAGGTAGACCTGGCCGGGAGCGAACTCCGGCGGTGGCCCGGCGCCGACGTCGGCGGACGGCACCTGCACGGCCACGATGCCTTCGGCGTCCCGCTTGACGACGCGGTCGACCAGTTCCCGAATCCCCATCGTTTCCCCTCGTCCGGTTCGATTCGAGTCTAGGGGGCGGCCGCGAAACCGGCTTTCGCCCGCGGCCGGTTCGCGGCAAGGTGGCGACCATGCTGATCCGCCGCGAGACACCCGCCGACCGGAGCACCGTGTACGCGATCCACAGCGAGGCGTTCCGGCGCGAACCGGGCGTCACCCCGATCGAGGCGCCGCTGGTGGACGAGCTGCGCGCGGATGGCGACCTGCTCGAGGCGCTGTCGCTGGTGGCCGTGCGCGGCGGCGAAGTCGTCGGGCACGTGTGCTGCAGCCGGGCCCGGATCGGCGAGGACACGACTTCGGCGGTCGGGCTGGGGCCGCTCGGCGTGCTGCCCGCGCACCAGGCGAGCGGGGTCGGATCGGCGCTGGTGCACGCGGTGCTCGGCGCGGCGGACGCGCTCGGGTACGGCCTGGTCGTCCTGCTCGGCAACCCGGCGTACTACGCGCGGTTCGGCTTCGTCACGGCGTCGACGCTCTCGATCACGGCGCCGGATCCGGCCTGGAGCAAGAACTTCCAGGCCCGCACGCTCACCGGCTACAAACCCACGCAGGCGGGCGCGTTCGAGTACGCGCCGGCGTTCTCCCGGATCTGAGGAGCCTTCGCATGTACGCACCGAGCTCGTCCGTCGGCGTCCGGATCAACCGCGAGCAGCCGCCGTCCCGGCTGGTCGAGCTGGCCCGCCGGGCGGAGGCCGCGGGTCTCGACGAGGTCTGGCTGGTCGAGGACTGTTTCTGGGCGGCGGGGATCGCGACGGTGGCGACGGCGCTGGCGGCGACGTCGACGATCAAGGTGGGCATCGGCGTCCTGCCGGCGGTCGCCCGCAACCCCGCGATCGCGGCGATGGAGCTGGCGGCTCTGGCGGAACTGCACCCGGGCCGGCTGATCGGCGGGCTGGGCCACGGGGTGGCGTCGTGGATGCGCCAGATCGGCGCGTACCCGGCTTCGCCGCTGGCGGCTTTGGAGGAGACGCTGGTGGCGGTCCGCCGCCTGCTGGCGGGAGACCGGGTCTCGGTGACGGGCCGGCACGTCGACCTGGACGAGGTGGAGCTGGTGTTCCCGCCGGCTGTCGTGCCCCCGGTGCTCGCGGGGGTCCGCCGCCCGAAGTCGCTGGCGGTGGCGGGTTCGTCCGCGGACGGGACGATCCTGGCGGAGCCGTCGCCACCGGAGTTCGTGCGGACGGCTCTGTCCGGGATCGCTGCTGGTCGTTCTGTCGACGGTGCGCCTCCTCACCACGCTTTGGTGACGTACAACTGGCTGGCGTTGGGCGATCCGTCGCGGGCGCGATTGACCGTCGCCGAGTCGTTGACTCCCGGTGCGCGCGTGCAGGCCGAGGGTTTGCCATTCGCCGCGGAGCTGCTGGAGCTGGTCGACTCTGCGTCCACTGTGGACGAGCTGGCGGCCGGGTTGGATCCTTCGTGGCTGTCGCGGCTCGCGGTGTGCGGGGAACTGGACGAGTGCGTGGCCGCGGTGCGTGCGCTCCACGAAGCCGGGAGCGGGTCGGTGGTGCTGCTGCCGCTGCCGGAGGAGCCACCGGAGCGGGGCATCGAGGACGCCGGCCGAGTCGCGGCGGCCCTGCGCGGCTGACTCAAGCGCCCCAATGTGGCGTTGGGTGCGCTGGACGCACCGAACGCCACATTGGGTGCATGGGACGCACCGAACGCCACATTGGGGCGCTCCGGGGCGCTGCCACCGAGTCACCGAAAAAGAAGTTCGCCCGGCGCGGCCCGCGTGTCAGGATCGGCCCATGCCGGTCGACCCGCACCTCCTCCTGGCCTTCCTCCTCACGACCTTCGTCGCGATGGTGACCCCCGGTCCGGACATGCTCTTCATCCTCGGCTGCGGCATGCGCGGGGGCCCGAAAGCCGGCCTGCTCGCCACCGCCGGGGTCGCCACCAGCGAAGCCATCCACGTCGCCGTCGCCGCGGCGGGGCTCGCCGCTCTCTTCGCCGCCGTTCCCGTCGCCTTCACCGTCGTCCGCGTGACCGGCGCCGCCTACCTCGTCTACCTCGGCGTCCAGGCCATCCGGAACCGCAAGCCGCTCGTCGAACGCAAAACCGACCGCGCCTACCTGAGCGGCCTGCTGACCAATCTGCTCAACCCGAAGATGGTCACCTTCACCATCGCCTTCCTCCCGCAGTTCATCGACCCGGCACGCGGGCACGTGGCCCTGCAGTTCGCGGTCCTCGGTGCCGTCATGATCGTCTTCGAGTTCCTCGTGGACGGCGCCGTCGGCGTGCTCGCCGGCCGGATCGGCGGGTGGGTGCGGCGGAAGAAGAACCAGCGCCGGATCGAGGTCGCCACCGGCGGCATCTTCATCGGCCTCGGCGTGAAGCTGGCCCTCGACTAGGACTTCAGGTTGTGGCGCGCCAGGAAGTCCTCGGCGATGTCCAAGGGATTGCGCTTCTCCTCGGTGAACTCGACGTTCAGCCGCGTCAGCTGCTCGGTCGTCAAGGCCGCCGAGACGCGGTTCAGCGCGGCCACCTCGGAAGGCGACAGGGTCCCGCGTGCCACCAGCGGCACGATGTTCTGCGCCGGGAACATGTTCTTGTCGTCGGCCAGCGGCACGAACCCGTTCGCCGCGATCGTCGACGACGTGCTGAACAGGTCCGCCACCTGGACGTCACCGGACTTCAGCGCCGCCACCGTCACCGGGCCGCCCGTGTCGGTCGTGCGGATCTCCTTGAACTCGCAGCCGTACAGCGTCTTGATCTTGTCCTTCCAGCGGCTGCTCCACTGGCCCGGCCCGCCGAACACCAGCTCGCCGCAGCGCTTCCCCAGTTCGGAGAACGTCTTCACGCCCGTGGCCGCCAGCTGCGCCCCGACGACCAGGAGGTCCTTGTCCTCGGCCGGCGCCTGGTCCAGGACCTCGAACCCGGCCGGGACCTTCTGCTTGAGCTGCGCGTAGACGTCCTGAGACGTCGTCGCGGCCGTCTCCTTGTCGAAGTACCGCAACAGGTTCCCGCTGTAGTCCGGCACCACCGACAGCGACTTGTCCTGCAGCGCCTTGACGACGACCTCGCGGCTGCCGACCGGCGGCCGCACGGTCACGTTCGTCGCGCCCGCGTTCTTCAGCGCCCCGGCGTAGATCTGGGCCAGCAAAAGGCTTTCCCCGACGTCGGACGCGCCGATGATGATGTCGCCGGACGCGCCGCCCTCGCCGCCGCCCGCCAGCGGGTTGCCGCAGCCGGCCACCAGGACCAAGGCGGCGGCGAGAAGACCGAGCCGCTTCATGCCGTCACCTTCTTGCCGGTCGCCGCCGCGGTCGCGAGCCGGACGCCCCGGGGCACCAGGGCCCGGTTCAGCAGCGCGAAAAGCACGTCGAGGACGATCGCGAGCAACGTCGTCAGCAGCGCGCCCGCGATCACTTCGGAATAGTCCAAAATGGCCAGTCCGTCGAGCAGGAACCGGCCCAGGCCACCGAGTCCGACGTACGCGGCCACCGCGGCGGTAGCGACGAGCTGGAGCACGGCGTTGCGGATGCCACCCAGCACGAGCGGCAGCGAGATCGGCACCTCGACCTTCCAGAGCCGCTGCCAGCCGGTCATCCCGATGCCCTGGGCGGCGTCGACGACACCGTGGTCGGTCGCCTGCAACCCGGCGTACGTGCCGGCCAGGATCGGCGGCACGGCCAGCACGACGAGCCCGATGATCGTCGAGGTGACGCTCTCGGTGAAGAGCAGGAACAGGAACGTCACGAGCCCCAGCGTCGGCAGCGCGCGGATCACGTTGCCGGCGCTCACCAGCGCGACGCCGCCGCGTCCGGTGTGGCCGACGAACAGTCCTAACGGGACGGCGATGACCAGCGCGATCACCAGCGACGAAGCGGTGTAGCCGAGGTGTTCCAGCAGCCGCTGCGGGATGCCGCCGGGGCCCGACCAGTGCGCCGGGTCGCCGAACCAGTGGACGAGGTCGGTGATCACGCGACGGCCACCCCCGCCCTCCCGGCCCGCTCCCACGGGGTCAGGAGGTTCCGGATGCCCACCAGGACCAGGTCGACGACCAGCGCGAGCAGCAGCGTCAGCACGATGCCGACGACGATCGGCGAGAAGTACTCGCGCTGGAAGCCGTCGGTGAAGAGCACGCCGAGGCCGCCGGTGCCGATCAGCGCGCCGACGCTGACCAGGCTGATGTTGCTGACCGACGCCACCCGCACGCCGGCGGCGAGAACCGGGACGGACAGCGGCAGTTCGACGGCGAAGAACCGGCGCACCGGCTTGTACCCGACGGCGGTCGCGGCGGCGATCACCGGCGGCGCCACCGCGTCGAGCGCGTCGAGCACCGGGCGGACCAGCAGCGCGGTGGTGTAGATCGTCAAAGCGACGACGACGTTGACGCTGTCGAGGATCTTCGACCCGATCAGGCCGGGGATGACGACGAACAGCGCCAGCGACGGGATCGTGTAGAGCAGGTTGGCCAGCACCATCAGCACCTGCCGGGCGGACCGCCGGCGGTGGCCGAACCAGCCCGCGGCGATCGCCAGGACGATGCCCAGGACCAGCGGGAGCAGCGCCAGGTAGACGTGGTCGCCCAGGTCGCCGAGGATTTCGACGCGGGTGTTCCCGCTGCTCAGGTACCGCCCGAGCTCGTCGAAAAAGCTCATGACGCCTGGGGCGTCGCCTCGATCACGTCCAGGACCTGTCTCGCGACCACCCCGCCGAGCACGCGGTGGTCGTCGTCGACGACCACGCCGAGGCTGGCGGGCGAGGACAGCGCGGCGTCGAGCGCGCCGCGGATCGGGGTGCCGTGGACCCACAGCGAGCCGCCCGCGACGAGGTCGTCCGCACCCAGCGGTCCGTCCACTGTGGAGTTCGGCGCCAGCCAGCCCCGCGGCTGCTTCTCGGCGTTGACCGCCAGCCGCCAGCTGTCGCCGGCCGGCACCGGAGCGCCGATCTCGACCAGCTCGATCTCCTTGATCTCGACGCCGTCCGCGGAGAGGAACGAGAGACCGCGGTAGCCGCGGTCGCGGCCGACGAACGACGCGACGAAGTCGTCCACCGGGTGGCGCAGCACGTCGGCGGGCGTGCCGTACTGGGCGAGGACGCCGCCGACGCGCATCACCGCGACCTTGTCGCCGAGCCGGACGGCTTCGTCGATGTCGTGGGTGACGAACACGATCGTCTTGCCCAGCTGCGACTGCAGCCGCAGCAGCTCGTTCTGCAGGTCCTCGCGCACGATCGGGTCGACCGCGGAGAACGGCTCGTCCATCAGCAGCACCGGCGAGTCCGCGGCGAGCGCGCGGGCGACGCCGACGCGCTGCTGCTGGCCGCCGGAAAGCTGGGCGGGGTAGCGCTTGCCGAGCTCGACCGGCAGCCCGATGGTCTCGAGCAGCTCGGCGGCCCGCTTGCGCGCCTTCGCCTTGTCCCAGCCGGACAGCAGGGGCACGGTGGCGATGTTGTCCAGGACCGTCCTGTGTGGAAAGAGGCCGGCGTGCTGGATGACGTAGCCGATGCCGCGGCGCAGCAGCGCCGGGTCACCCTCGGCGACGTCCTTGCCGTCCAGCAGCACCTGGCCGCCGGTGGGCTCGACCATCCGGTTGATCATCCGCAGCGAAGTCGTCTTGCCGCAGCCGGACGGGCCGACGAACACGGTGATCGTGCCGTCCTCGACCGTCAGGTTCAGCTTGTCGACGGCGACCGTCCCATCGGGATACTGCTTGGTCACGTCGCGGAACTCGATCGTCACTTGCCCACTCCCCGTGTCAGGTCCGTTCGACCGTAGCCGAGTTGGCGACGGTTGGCACGGTGTTCCGGCAGGTGGCGGCTAGGCTCGTGGCCCGTGAACGCACTCGACGACGTCCTCGCCGCGCACGGCGTCGGCGTCCGCCCGCTGTACCGCGTCATCGACCTGCTGCGGACCGGTGACCACGACCTCGGCGAGCTGGTGCGGCTGAGCACGGCGCCACGGCGCAGCGTCGAGGACGTCCTGGCCGCCTTGGGCGACGACCTCGACCGCAGCGGCGACCGGCTGCGGATCTCCCCCGGTGTCGCGGCGTCGTACCTGCAGTACAGCGCGCCGCGCTACGCCGACCCGCTCGACGAAGCCGTCGCGACGCACGAGCTGCTGCCGAAGGTCGCCGAGTGGGTCGCGGAGGTGCCGCCACCGCTGGCCGCGCTCGACCACGTGCAGGCGACGCCGGAGACGGTGCTGCGCCGCGCGCTGTGGCTGGACGCGCGCTACGACCTCGCGTCGGCGCGGCTGCTGTTCCTCGGTGACCACGACCTGACGTCGCTGGCGGTGCACACGGTCTGCCCGTCGGCGTCGCTGACGGTCGTCGACCTCGACGAGCGCGTGCTGGCGTACCTCGACGAGCGCGGCGGGCGCGAGATCGCCACCGTCCACGCGGACCTGCGCATCGGCCTGCCGCCGGCCGTCAGCGGTAGGTTCGACCTGGTGTTCAGCGACCCGCCGTACACGCCCGAAGGCATGGGCCTGTTCGCGGCGCGCGGGGTGCAGGCGCTGCGGGAGCCGTCCGAGGGACGGCTGCTGTTCGCGTACGGCTACAGCCCGCGGCACCCGGCGCTGGGCGCGCAGGTGCAGCGGTCGCTGGCGACGCTCGGGCTGACGTTCGAGGCGATCCTGCCCGACTTCAACCGCTACTTCGGGGCGCAGGCGATCGGCAGCTCGGCGGACCTGTACGTCTGCCAGCCGACGGCGAAGGCCAAGAAAATCCGTGGTGGCAAGGGGAAGTCCGCGATCTACACGCACGGGCCGCAGTCGGTGGAGGCGACCGGGACGAAGCCGGCACTGCTGGAGAAGCTGAAGGAGATCGCCGTCGCGGGCGGGCTTTCGCCGGAGTCGCGGCCGGTGGACTGGTCGATCTCCGGGCCCGAGGGCGACGCGGTCGCGATGGACCTCTCGGCCGACCCCGGCCCGTGGCTGCTGCGCACCCTGCTGGGCACGAACGCCCGGCGTCTGGCGCTGCTGGTGCCGAACGCGCACCCGGACCTGGCGGACGAGCGGTCCCAGACGGCCCTGACGGCGCTGGTGCGCGGCAAGTACACCCTGCGGTACCTGCGGAGCACGCCGGACAACCGGCACGCGGTGGTGGTCGCGGACGCGGTGGACCAGCAGGACGAGGTCCTGACCCGCGCGCACGCCCGGCTGGCGAACGTCTCCCTGGACGTCCCCGAAGACCTGGTGGACCTGCGCCTGGTCGACGTCCCCCGCCACCGCCTCACCGACCTGCTGGGCTGACAGCGCCCCAATGTGGCGTTGGTTGCGTCAGACGCACCGAACGCCACATTGGGTGCGTGGGACGCACCGAACGCCACATTGGGGCGCTCGGGTCAGTCCGTGACGCCGTCGGCTTCCGCCGCCTTCGCCACCGCGGCCGCGACCTCGGGGGCGACGCGCGGGTCGAGCGGGCTCGGGACGATGCGGTCCGGACCCAGGTCGTCCATCGCCACCGACACGATCGCCTCGGCGGCCGCCAGCTTCATGCCCTCGGTGATCGCCCGCGCGCCGGAGTCCAGCGCACCGCGGAAGACGCCCGGGAACGCCAGCACGTTGTTGATCTGGTTCGGGAAGTCGCTGCGCCCGGTGGCCACGATCGACGCGTAGCGCGAAGCCACGGCCGGGTGCACCTCCGGGTCCGGGTTGGACAGTGCGAACACGATGCCGCCGCCCGCCATCCGGTCGAGCAGCGTCTCGTCGATCGTCGCGCCGGACAGGCCGAGGAACACGTCCGCGCCTTCCAGCGCCTCCGCGAGCCCGCCCTTCAGGCCGGCCTTGTTCGTCGTCGAAGCCAGGTGCGCCTTGATCGGGTTCAGGCCGGCCCGGTCCGGGTGGATGATGCCGCGCGAGTCGAGGACGGTGACGTCGCCGATGCCGGCCTCCTGCAGGATCCGCGCGCACGCGACCCCCGCCGCGCCGGCGCCGGAGACGACCACGCGCTGGTCGGCGATCGCCCGGTCGAGGACCAGGTTGGCGCCCCGCAGCGCGGCCAGCGTGACGATCGCCGTGCCGTGCTGGTCGTCGTGCATGACCGGGCAGTCCAGCGCCTGCTTGAGCTTGTCCTCCAGCTCGAAGCACCGCGGCGCGGAGATGTCCTCCAGGTTGACGGCCCCGAAGGACGGCCGCAGCCGCACCAGCGTCTCGACGATCTCGTCGACGTCGGTGGTGTCCAGCACCAGCGGGATCGAGTCGAGCCCGCCGAAGGTCTTGAACAGGACCGACTTGCCCTCCATGACCGGCAGCGACGCGCTCGCGCCGATGTCGCCGAGGCCCAGCACCGCCGTCCCGTCGCTCACCACGACGACGAGCCGGTCCGCCCACGTGTACCGCTTGGCCTTGGCCGCGTCCTCGGCGATCGCGCGGCTCACCTTCGCCACCCCCGGGGTGTACGCGATCGAAAGGTCACGCGGGCTCGCGATCGGGCGGGTGGCCGCCACCGAGAGCTTGCCGCCCTCGTGCCCGGTGAAGATCTCTTCGTCGGTGACCGGCGCTCCGGCGCCGGTGGGGTCGCTCATGGGGATTCCTGTCGTCGTTTCCGTCATTCCCCCAGTGGGAATGACGGAACTCGCGGATCGGACTTGGGTCACTGGAATTTCTCCTGGGCATGCGAGCGGGGGACCACGGCAACGGGGACACCGTGGTTTGTTCCTCCGGCACGGCAGCCCAGCGCGGTAGCGCCGGCCTGTCGGCGAGGCGTCACGTCGGCCATCGGTGCCGTGGGTCTGGCGATGGCCGCGGACGCGGCGGTCCGGCCATTGTGACAGGTCTTCCGCCGAGGGTGACCCCTCGGTGCGGTTGACGTCACACAACCCCTGATTTCCGGCAATTGCCAAGACGTCCGTTCGGTTTTTTAACCGCCCGATATGGTGACGCCATGGAATTCCGCCGGCTGAGCGTCCCGGACGCCTTCGAGTTCTCCCCCGGGCGTTCCCCGACGAGCGGGGCCTGTTCGTCGCCCCCTTCCAGGAGGACGTCCTGCGCGAAGCGGTCGGGCACCCCCTCCGGCTCGCCCAGGCGAACCACAGCGTGTCCCGGCGTGGCGCGATCCGCGGCATCCACTTCGCCGACACGCCCCCCGGCCAGGCGAAGTACATCTACTGCGCGCGCGGCTCGCTGCTCGACGTCGTCGTGGACATCCGCGTCGGTTCGCCGAGCTTCGGCACCTGGGACGCCGTCCGCCTCGACTCGGCCCGGTTCAACGCCGCCTACCTCGCCGAAGGCCTCGGGCACGGCTTCATCGCCCTCGAGGACGACACGGTGATGGCCTACCTGTGCTCCGAGCCGTACAACCCCACGGGCGAGCACGGCATCACCCCGCTCGACCCGGCGCTGGGCCTGCCCTGGCCCGCGGACCTCGAGCCGATCCTGTCCGAGAAGGACCGCACCGCCCCCACGCTGGCCGAAGCCCAGGAGCAGGGACTGCTGCCGTCCTACCAGGACTGCGTCGCCTACTACGACAAGCTGCGCTCGGCGCACTGAGCACCACCGGGTCCCCGTGACCCCTTGCACAGTTAGTAAGCGCGCATATAGTCTGCTCGCATGACACTTTACGAGTACGAGCACAGCGAGACCTCGACCGCTCCCGCCGCCGCGATCTGGCCGCTCTGGGCCGACACCGGCCGCTGGCCCGAGTGGGACGCGGGTGTCCGCTCGGTGGTCCTCGAAGGCCCCTTCGCCGTCGGGACCAGCGGAACCATGACGATGGACGGGATGCCGCCGATCCCGTTCACGCTGACCGAGGTCACCGAGGGCCGGAGCTTCACCGACGAGACCCGGCTGCCCGACGCCCACCTGCGGTTCGAGCACGTCTTGACCGACGTCGACGGCGGCACGCGGATCACCTACCGCGTCACCGTCGACGGGCCCGAGGGCTTCGGTGAGCAGGTCACGTCGGACACCCCGGAAGCGATGCGCGCACTGGCGAAGCTCGCTGAGGCTGCGACATCCGGGGCTTCGCCCCAGGCCGGGGGCTCCGCCACCCGGAACCCCAGAAGGGCAGGATCGCGGGTATGACCGCCCCGGAGTCCCGCCTGCCCGGCCCCGAGCGCAGCCCCGGCTTCCTGCTGTGGCGCGTGACACTGGCCTGGCAGCGGGCGATGCGGGCCGCGCTGGCCCCGCACGACCTCACACACGTCCAGTTCGTGCTGCTGACGACGACGTGGTGGCTCACCCGCTCGGGCGAGCCACCGACCCAGCGGCAGCTGGCCGAGCAGGCCGGCACGGACACGATGATGACCAGCCAGGTCGTCCGCAAGCTGGCCGACCGCGGCCTGCTGGCCCGCGCCGACGACCCGGCCGATGCGCGCGCGAAGCGCCTGGAAGTCACCTCCGCCGGCCTGGAGCTGGTCGCGAAGGCCCTGAAGGACGTCGAAGGCGCCGACGCCGAGTTCTTCGCCGCCGCCGACGACGGCTTCGTCGATTCGCTGGCGAAGCTCAGCCCCTGACGTCTTCGGCGAGGACGCGCTCGATGTTGCGCTCGGCCAGCGCCGTGATCGTCACGAACGGGTTGACGCCCGTGCTGCCCGGGATGAGCGAGCCGTCCGTTACGTACAGGTTGCGGTAGCCCTTGACGCGGCCGTGGTCGTCGGTCGCCTCGCCGAGCACCAGGCCGCCGAGCGGGTGGTAGGTGAAGCGGTTCTCGAACACGCGGGTGTCGCCGAACAGGTCGTAGCGGTAGATCGTCCGGTTCGCCCGGTTGACCTTGTCGAACAGCGCCTTCGCGGCGTCGATCGACGGCTGCCCCTGCGACGCCGCCCAGTGCAGCCGGGCCGAGTCGCTCGCGGCGTCGTAGGTGAAGTGCCCGCGCTCGGGGTTCTTGGTGATCGCCAGGTAGAGGCTGACCCACGTCTCGAGGCCGGCGGGCACCGGCGCGATCTCGGCGAAGGCCGGGTGCACCGGGTCGGACCGGTTGTCGATGCCCAGCGCGGGCATGCCGGACTGCAGGCTGCCGGTGGTGTCCCAGACGTGGTTGGCGCGGCCGCACATGACGTTGCCGTTGGTGCCCCAGCCCTGCCCGACGGCCTCGCCGAGCGCGGGGAGGCGCCCGGTGTCGCGGGCGCGCACCAGCAGCTCGGTCGAGCCGACGCTGCCCGCGCCGAGGAACAGGTACTTCGTGCTCACGTGGTGGGTGCCCAGGACGGTGCCGTGCTCGTCGATCTCGCGGACGACCAGCGTGTACGTCCCGTCGGGCTGCCGGAGGATCTCGCGGACCTCCCGCAGCGTCCCGATCGTCACCTTGCCGGTGCCGAGCGCGGCAGCCAGGTAGGACTTGTCGAGCGAGCGTTTCCCGTGGTTGTTGCCGTAGATGACCTCGGACGCGTCCGCCGAGCGCGGGACCTCGCCCGCCTCCTCGCGCCGCAGGTAGTCCATGTCGTACACGCTGGGCACGAACACCGTGCCGAACCCGGCCTTGCGCGCGGCCTTCCGGGAGACGCGGGCGTACTGGTAGGACCGGCACGTCTCGAACCACGCGGGGTCGACGACGTTGACGCCCAAAGCCGCGTTGGCCCGCGGGAAGTACTTGCCGTACATCTCGCCGGCGTCGACCCGCGGCAGGATCTCCTCGAAGTACGACCGCTCCGGCGTCACCGCCATCGCGCCGTTGACCAGGGACCCGCCACCGACGCCGCGGCCGAGGTACACCGCCATGTCGCCGAAGCTCACCCGGTCGAGCACGCCGGCGTGGCGCCCGATGTCGCGGTTGGCCAGGTCGAGCCAGAGGAACGACGCGAGCGGCGCCTCGGTGCGGTCCTTGAACCACATCGCCCGCTCGTCCGGCTTGAGCATCGAGCAGAAGACCTCGCCGTCCGCGCCGGGTTCGGTCCACAGCTTGCCCATCTCGAGCATCAGCGTGGGGATCCCGGCCTCGCCCAGGCGCAACGCCGTGACGGCGGCGCCGTACCCGGTGCCGACGACCACCGCCGGCGAGTACTCCGGGAGCGGCGACGCGGCCGCGGGCCGCGTCGAGACCGTGGTCAGCCCGAGGGCGGCGGCCGAGTTCAGGGCGGCGAGACCGAGGAACCGGCGGCGGGAGAAGGCAGACATGGGCCCGAGCATGCCCGAATTCGGTAAACAGCGTTAACTAAATGGAACGCGTTTCACCCAGTCGAGGGAAATTTCGGGTCTTCCCCTGGGGGCGATCCCGGATGTCCCCGGCCCGCACCGCGAGCAAGCTCACCGACATGAAACTTCTCGCACTGGGGGCGGCCGCGGCCGCCGTCGCCGCACTGGGGGTCGTGCCCGGGACGGCGTCCGCCGACGAGCTGCCGACGTTCGACTTCACGGACTGCCCGGCACCGCCCGCGAACGCCGACCCGGGCACGTGGCGCTGCGAAGCCTTTGTCTCGCAAGGAAAACTGACCATCCATGACCGGGAGATTCCGCTCGGCGAGCTGCGCATGACGTTCGGCGAGGGCCGGGTGAACGGCCAGTACGCGCAGGTGTTCGGTGCCATGCGGCACGCGCCGGTACCCCTGCCGGGCCTCCCCGGCGCGACGATCCAGCTGCACTACGGCGGCTATTCGGACTTCCTGAACAACGACGAACGGCGCGGCGAGGTCGACGTCTACGCCGTCGTCCGGCACCCGTTGCTGCGCGGGGACTGCAGCATCGGCACACCCGCCGCCGCGCTGCACACCGTCGTCCACGACGACCCGGCGGTGCCGCCGCGGATCATCTCGGACGACCCCAGGATCGCCTACTTCGGTGTCGTCGACCCGGATCTCGCCCTGCCCGCGACCACCGGCTGCGGACCCCTCGGCAAGCTCGTCGACCTCCGGCTGGGCCTGCCGTCGCCGGCTGAAGAGAACACGTTCCAGCAGACCACGTACGTGCAGTACAAGCCGCTCTAACGCTTCTTCGGCGTCACCCAGGTGGTGATCGTCCCGGTGACCACCGGCTTGCCGTTCTTGTCCGAAATGGTCACCGGGACCTCGAGCTCGAAACCCTCGTCGCCGAACTCCGGCAGCCCGGCAGCGACGCGACCGCGCGCAGGCCCGTCTCGGCCTTCGCGACGTACTGGACGTTCATGCCCTTCGGCAGCCAGCGGTGCGTCGGGGGAACCGTCGCCTCGGCGAGCATGCCCATCGCGATCTCGGCGAGGTTGCAGGCGGCGATCGCGTGGAACGTGCCGATGTGGTTGTAAACACCCCACCACTTCGGCGCGGTGACCTCGCAGTGCCCCGGCCGCAGCTCGCGCACCGAGGGCAGCACCGTGCGGAAGTACGGCACACGCAGGCACATCGCGGCACTGAACAGCTGTTTACCGCCCGGCTTGGCGGCCAGCTTGTGCCACAGCGCGAACGTCGGCGTGTCGGACATGGAGGTCTCCTTGCACTAAGCTACCGGTCAGTAGCAAAGCAGACGCCCAGCCGCCGCGCAAACCCCCGGATATATTCGCCCGTGTGGCTAACCGTCTCTTCCTCCTCCGGCACGGCCAGACCGAATGGTCGGTGAACGGGCGGCACACCGGCCGCACCGACATCCCGCTGACGCCGGCCGGGGAAGGCCAGGCACTGGCCGCGGGCGGCACGCTCCGGAGCCTCGTCGGCGGGCCGTCGCTCGTGCTGTCGAGCCCGCGCGAACGGGCGCTGCGGACGGCCGCGCTGGCCGGCCTGCGCGTCGACGAGGTCACCGAGGACCTCTCCGAGTGGGACTACGGCGAGTACGAAGGCATCAGCACGCCGAAGATCCGCGAAACCGTGCCGGGCTGGACGGTCTGGACCCACCCGATCCCCGGCGGCGAAAGCGTCTCGGACGTCTCCGGCCGCGCGGACCGCGTGCTGGCTCGCGCCCGCGCCGACATCGAGGCCGGCGACGTGATCCTGGTCGGGCACGGGCACTTCAGCCGTGTGCTGGTGGCCCGCTGGCTCGGCCTGCCGGCGACGTCCGGCGTCCACTTCGGACTCGACGCGGCCGGCATCGCGGTGCTCGGCGACGAGCGCGGCGAACCCCAGATCGAACACCTCAACCTGCCGCCCGCCCTGGAGGACTGACGTGCCCGACGACCGCATCCGCCGGATCCGGCCCGACGACGTCGAGGCGGCCGTCCGGCTCGCCTACGACCTGGCCGAGTACGAACGCGCACCGGACGAGTGCCACCTGACGGCGCCGCAGTTGCGCGAGGCGCTGTTCGGCGACGCGCCGAAGCTGTTCGGGCACGTGGCCGAAGTGGACGGCGAGGTCGTCGGCTTCGCGGTGTGGTTCCTGAACTTCTCGACGTGGCGCGGCGTGCACGGGATCTACCTGGAGGACCTGTTCGTCCGCCCGGCGCACCGCGGGTCCGGCCTGGGCAAGGCCCTGCTGGCGGCGCTCGCGGCGGAGTGCGTCGCGAACGGCTACGGCCGGCTCGAGTGGTCGGTGCTGGACTGGAACCCGGCGACGGAGTTCTACAAGGCCCTCGGCGCGGTCCCGATGGACGAGTGGACGGTCAACCGCCTCACCGACGACCCCCTGCGAGACCTGGCCGCCCAGGCGTAACTCACGTGATCGGAGCCGTGACTCGCGTGATCAGAGCCGGATCTCGCGAGTTCCGGCCTCAATCACGCGAGTTACGGCTTCGAGCACGCGGGTCACGGGCCTGATCACGTGAGATCCGGGCTCAGTCCTCGTCGTGACCTTCGCGCTCGGCGCGGCGGCCGGCCAGCCCGCCGCGTTCGGCCGCTTCCGTCTCGGTCTCGCCTTCGCGCAGGCCCAGCGCCCAGGCCCGCGACGGCCGGCGGAACAGCAGCACCAGCGCGGCGATGCCGAACAGCGCGACCGGCACGCCCCACGCCGGCTCGCCCGACGGGCCGAGCAGGTACCAGCCGAGACCGACCACGATCAGCGCGATCACCACGCCGGGCGAGCGCGCCCACGTCTGCCCCAGGACCAGCCCGGCCGACGCGGCCAGGAACGCCAGCGCCACGACGATGAACGTGCCGGACTCGACGTAGACGTTGTTGCCGGGCCGCGCCGGCTCGCCCAGGCCGTTCACCAGCACGACCACCCCGAACACCAGCAGGGCGAGCGACGGCACCGCGGTGACGACGCCGGCCAGCCGGACCTCACGGGGAGCGGGCGAGAGCTTCACAGCGGCTGCCTTCCGAAGGGACTTGGCGAGGTGCTTTGCGTGAGCACAGTGGACTCGACCAGGGCGGGTCACCGTGCGTGAGCTGATTCGATCGTATGCCACCCGGTCGGCCGTTTTCGCGGGACCGCCCGGGCGCTGAGAATTCAGGTGTCGTCGATGAGCGGGCGGTCGGCCCGGGTGCACTTGTCACGACGAGCGGACACTCGCACGCGAAGGAGGGCCGCCCGGCACAGGGTCACAGGTGCTGTTCGGAGGGTTGCCAAGGCCGGTGCTTCCGGTCACCTTGCGCCGTCGAGAGGTTCTCGGGGCGGTGGGTGTCACCTACCCTGCGGTAGTGCGCGCAATCCTCGTCGTGAACCCCCAGGCCACCTCGACCACCGCCGGTGGCCGGGACGTCCTGGCGCACGCGCTCGCCAGCCAGGTGAAGCTCGACGTGGTCGAAACGGACTACCGCGGGCACGCGATGGCCGTGGCGCGCTCGGCCGCGCGGGACGGGATCGACCTGGTGGTGGCGCACGGCGGCGACGGCACGGTCAACGAGGTCGTCAACGGCCTGCTGGCGGACGCCGACGGTGACCCGGCCGAGATCGGGCCGGTGCCCGCGCTGGGCGTCGTGCCCGGTGGCTCGGCCAACGTGTTCGCGCGCGCCCTCGGCATCTCCGCGGATCCCGTCGAGGCCACCCACCAGCTGCTCAACGCGCTGGAGAACGACCGCTCGCGCCGGGTCGGGCTCGGCCTGGCCGACGGGCACTGGTTCACCTTCAACTCCGGGCTCGGCTGGGACGCCGACGTCGTCGGCCGGGTCGCGAAGCGCCGCGGCAAGCAGACGACCGCGGGCCTCTACCTGAGGGCCGCCGTCCGCTCCTACTTCCGGCCGCCGCTGGGCCGGCCGGCCCTGACCATCCGCGTCCCGGGTGAAGAACCCACCGAAGCGCTGACCGCTTTCGTGTCGAACACCGATCCGTGGAGCTACCTGGGCGAGCGTCCGATCCACCTCAACCCGGGTTGCTCGTTCGAGACGGGACTGGGCCTGTTCGCGTTGAACGGTCTGGGGTTGCCCACCGTGTTCAAGCATGTACGGCGTGCTTTGGCTACGAAGAGCAACCAGAAGGGCAAACGTCTCGTGCGTCACGACGACCTGCCGATGATCCGCATAGACGCAGCTGAACCGGTAAACTTCCAGGTGGACGGCGACCTCGTCGGCCAGCGGACCAGGGTGGAATTCTTCAGCGTCCCGAACGCACTCAGGGTAATCGTGTGACGACGGGACCGCTGATCGCCTGCGGCAAAGTGCAATCTGCCGTTCGTCGACGCAGAAGCTCCACTCAGCGCATCAGCCTTCCCTTCGGAGGGTTGTTTCGGAGAGAAACCGCAGGTCAGAGGGGTCGCTCAGCCGGGTGACCTGACTCACCGATCTTCAAGAAACCCTTGTCGAAAGCGGTGCTTCGTGAAAGCATTCACAAGCACCCAAAAACACGACCGCCATGACGACTGTGGCGCGGCCCTCCCGCGCCATATGAAGGAGCTCACGAACATGGACTGGCGCCACGACGCGGCCTGCCGAGACGAGGACCCCGAGCTGTTCTTCCCGGTGGGAACCAGCGGTCCTGCTCTGTCGCAGGTAGCTCAGGCGAAGGCCGTGTGCCACCGCTGCACCGTCGCTTCCGACTGCTTGGCCTGGGCTTTGGCCAGCGGGCAGGACGCCGGCGTGTGGGGCGGCATGAGCGAGGACGAGCGACGCGCGCTCAAGCGCCGCCGTACGCACATCGGCACGCGTACCAACGCCTGACTTTCATTCAGCTACACAGCATCAAGCTACACCCGAACCGAACAGGTAATTCGCCCGGGCTGGCACTGTTGTGTCCAGACCGTCTGGGGTGATACCTACCCGGCTCAAGTTTAACAACCGAGGCGAAACCACCCGGCAACGGGTGCGCTGAAACCTCACCAGGACTTCAAGTCCTCCCGCGAACGTTGAACGGCCCGGCACACGAGCACCACGTGCCGGGCCTTCAACGTGTGGGGGTTCCCGCCGCGATCCGCACCCGATCACGTCCGCCGAGACGGAGATTCCCGGCGGTGATCAAGTCCAAACGCGACTGTCTACAAGCGCCTCGAAAGAGGGATGCGCAGCGCGGCTTCGGTTCCCGTCACCCGGGTCGACGACGCCTCCACGCGCACCTTCCGCAGCGACAGCGAGCCCCGCAGCTCGGACTCCACCAGCGTCCGCACGATCTGCAGGCCCAGGCCGTCCGAGCGCTCCAGCGAGAACCCCGCCGGCAGGCCACGCCCGTTGTCGCGGATGACGACGTCCAGCCAGCGGGCCGAGCGCTCCACGATCAGCTCGACCTTGCCCGACCGGCCCGCCGGGAAGGCGTGCTCGATGGCGTTCTGGACCAACTCGGCCAGCACCATCACCAGCGGCGTCGCGATCTCCGCGACCACCACCCCGAACGAGCCCTTCCGCGTCAGGCCGACCTGCGACTCCGGCGTGGCCACCTCGCCGACCATCGGCAGCACGTTGTCGAGCAGCTTGTCGAGGTCGACGCGCTCGTCCACCGAGATCGACAGCGCCTCGTGCACCAGCGCGATCGACGTCACCCGGCGGACCGACTCCGCCAGCGCAAGCCGCGCCTCCTCCGACGACGTCCGGCGGGACTGCAGGCGCAGCAGCGCCGCCACCGTCTGCAGGTTGTTCTTCACCCGGTGGTGGATCTCGCGGATCGTCGCGTCCTTCGACAGCAACGCGCGGTCGCGGCGCTTGACCTCGGTGACGTCGCGGACCAGCACCAGCGCGCCCGCCGCCTGCCCGGCCGGCCGCAGCGGCAGCGCGCGGAACAGCACCACCGCGCCGCGCCGCGAGTCGGCCTCCGTGCGGCTCGACGGCTTCCCGTCGAGCGCCTCGATGATCCGGTGCGACACCTCGGTCGCGTCGAACGGGTCGCGGATCAGCGACCGCGTCAGCGGCGCCAGCCGGGTGCCGACCAGGTCGGACTCGTGCCCCATCCGGTGGTAGGCGGACAGGCCGTTCGGGCTGGCGAACACGACGGTGCCGCTGGAGTCGAGCCGGATCAGCCCGTCCCCCACCCGCGGCGAGGTGTGCGTGTCGGTCGCGTTGGTCCCGCTCGGCGGGAACGTGCCGTCGACGATCATCTGGCACAGGTCGCCGGCGCTGCCCAGGTAGGCGATCTCCAACGGCGAAGGCACGCGCGGTGCGGCCAGGTTGGTCTCGCGGCTCATCACGGCGATGACGTCGTCGTGGAACCGCACCGGGATCGCCTCGCGCCGCATCGGCAGGTCGCGGTACCAGTGCGGGTCCTCCTCGCGGCAGATCCGCGCCTCGCGCATGGCCTTCGCCAGCTGCGGGTGCTCCTCGACCGTGAACCGCGTGCCGACGACGTCTTCGGGGTGCGCGGTGGGCGCCGTCGTCGGCCGCGCGTGCGCGACGCAGACGAAGTCGCCGCCGTCCGGCTGCAGTTCCTCGGTCACCGGGACCCAGAGCAGGAAGTCGGCGAACGACAGGTCGGCCAGCAGCTGCCACTCCGCTACGACGGTCTGCAGGTGATCCGCGGCCTCCCCGGGGAGGCCGGTGTTGTCGGCGAGCAGTTCGGCGAGCGTGGACACGGTTACTCGACCGTCCCGAGGACGTCGCCCTGCTGGACCCGGTCCCCCTTGGCCACGACGAGGCTGGTCAGCGTGCCCGCCTTCTCGCTCACGGCGGGCAGCTCCATCTTCATCGACTCCAGGATCAGCACGGTGTCGCCGGCGTTCAGCGCGGCGCCCGGCTCCGCGACGACCTCGAGCACGGTGCCGACCATTTCGGCCCTGATCTCGGCCATCGACACCCTCCTCGTGCTCGCCCGACCACCCCATCCAACCAGAACGGGACGTCATGACACACTTGAGAGGTTGACCAGCTTTGCCGACGAGGAGTGAACATGTCGAAGCGCGCCCGCAAGCGTCGCGACCGGAAGAAGAACGGCGCGAACCACGGCAAGAAGCCCAACGCCTGATTCCCGGCGTCCGGCATGACGAAGGCCCCCGCACACCTGCGCGGGGGCCTTCGTCGTGCTCGGGCGCTATTCGGAACGCTGCTCGAGGGTGATCTCGGTGCGTTCCACGGTGAGGCCGCCGCGCGTGGCGACGGTCTGGCGGATCGACGCCCGCAGCCGGCTCTTCAGCTCGGCCGGGGCGTGGTCGCCCCCGCACTTGCGGGCCAGCAGCTGCTTGATGTGCTCGTCGATGCCGTACTCCTCGAGGCACGGCGGGCAGTCCTCGATGTGGGCGCGCAGCGCGGCGTCCCGCTCGGGGCTGCACTCGCGGTCCAGCAGCAGGTAGATGTCGGCGAGCGCCTCTTCGCAGCGGACCTTGTCCGACGCGCCTTCGCACATGTCGTTCATCGCCCCGCCACCTCCTCCTTGGCACCCCGGACGAAGCCACGCTCGCGGGCGACGTCGGCGAGCAGGTCGCGCAGCTGCGCGCGGCCGCGGTGCAGGCGGGACATCACGGTGCCGATGGGCGTGTCCATGATCTCGGCGATCTCCTTGTAAGCGAAGCCCTCGACGTCGGCCAGGTAGACGGCCAGCCGGAACTCCTCGGGCAGCTTCTGCAGGGCGGCCTTCACGTCGGTGTCGGGCAGGTTGTCCATCGCCTCGACCTCGGCCGAGCGCAGCCCGCTGGAGGTGTGGCTCTCCGCCTTGGCGATCTGCCAGTCGGTGATCTCCTCGGTGGGCTGCTGCACCGGCTGCCGCTGCCGCTTGCGGTAACCGTTGATGTAGGTGTTGGTGAGGATGCGGTACATCCACGCCTTGAGGTTCGTGCCCGCCTTGAAGGACGCGAAGGCCGCGTACGCCTTCAGGTAGGTCTCCTGGACCAGGTCCTCGGCATCGGCGGGGTTGCGGGTCATCCGCATCGCGGCCGAGTACAGCTGGTCGAGCAGCGGCATCGCGTCCCGCTCGAAGCGCTCGGCGCGCTCGGCCTCGGTCGCTTCTTCCGACGCTGGGTTCTGCGTGCTCGGCAAACCGTTCCCTTCCCGCTCGGCGTCGATGCGCGTGCGCGCATACGGCGACGTCGAGTTTACGCGGGGGCCGGGCACACCGCGGTTCGCCGGTGCCTGTGGGCGGCGGCGGCTGCGAGAGCGTGTGGTGGCGAGGGTTGTGGTCACGCCCCCTACAACCGATCGGGGGGAGCGAGCATTCCCTAGACTCCGGCCCATGGCTGGCAAGGGCACCCCGGCGACGGCGCTGTTGGCGAAGCAGAAAGTGGCGCACACGCTGCACGCGTACGACCACGACCCGCGGGCGGAGTCGTACGGGCTGGAAGCGGTGGAGGCACTGGGCCTGGAGCGCGCCCGGGTGTTCAAGACGCTGGTGGTCGAGGTGGACGGGCGTCTCGTCGTGGGTGTGGTCCCGGTCACCGGACAGCTGGACCTGAAGGCGCTGGCGGCCGCGGCCGGCGGCAAGAAGGCGAAGATGGCCGACCCGGCGGCGGCCCAGCGGGCCACGGGGTACGTGCTGGGCGGGATCTCACCGCTGGGCCACCGGAGCCGGCTGGCGGTGGTGATCGACGCCTCGGCGCCGACGTTCGAGACGGTGTTCTGTTCAGCGGGACGACGGGGGCTGGAGGTGGAGCTGGCCCCGGCCGAGCTGATCCGCCTCACCGGCGCGGTGGTGGCCCCGATCGCGGCCTGACCAGAGGGTTCACGACGGCGGCCAGGCTGTTGACCGCCCCGATGCGTCAGGCGCAACCAATGCCGCATCGGGACGCTCGGGCCAGGTCAGGCCAGGGGCCGCAGCACCCGGGAGAGCCATTCCGTCGCCGCCCGGGAGACCGTCTCCAGGTCCTTGCCCAGGTTGTGGTCCCCGTCCACCAGCACGAGCTCCTGGTGCGCCCCCACCTTCGGCCGCCCGAACGGGTCGCGCTCGCCCTGGATCACCAGGGTGGGGACCTCGACCGCGTCGAACTCCGGCTGGCGCGTCTTCTCCGGCCGACCTGGCGGGTGCTCCGGGAACGCCAGGCACAGCACCGCCACCGCCTGCCCGGCCGACGCCGTCCGGCAGGCCACCCGCGCCCCCGACGACCGGCCGCCGAACACGAACGGCAGGCCGTCGAAGCGCTCCGAAAGCTCGTCCGCGACCGTCAGCCACGCCGCGTCCAGCTGGTTCGCCGGGGCCGGGGCGCGGCGGCCCGCCACCTTGTACGGCTGCTCGACCAGCGCCACGTGCACGCCGGCCGCCTGCGCCGCCCGCGTCACCGCGACGAGGTCCTTCGCGCCGAGACCGCCGCCCGCGCCGTGGCCGAGCATGAGCACCGCCACGCCCTCTTCGGCGCAGTGCAGGTAGACCCGGGCCGGGCCGTACGCGGTGTCGATCGCGAGGGCCGTCATGACTTCGGCGCGTCGAACAACGCGCCCTCCTCCTCGAGCTGCTGCTGCGGGTCGACGCGCTCCAGCAGCTCGGGTCCGTTGTTGCGGACGTTGTTGACCAGGGTCGAGATCGGCCGCAGCTCCAGCGACGCCACGATGTCCTCCGGCGTCGGCACCAGCAGGTCCTTGACGTCTTCGCGGTCCGGGTCCAGCCACCCGTCCCAGTGCGCGCGGGGCACGATCAGCGGCATCCGGTGGTGGATGTCGGTGAGCTGGCCGGTGGCGTCGGTCGTGATGATCGAGAACGTGATCAGCGGCGACGCGTTGTCGTCGTCCTTGGGCCGCCAGCTCTCCCAGATCCCGCCGAACGCGATCGAGGAGCCGTCCGGCTCCGTCATGTAGAACGGCTCCTTCTCCTTGCCGGTGCGGCGCCATTCGAACCAGCCGTCGGCGGGCACCAGGCAACGGCGGGACACGAGCGCGCGGCGGAACGCCGGCTTCTCGGCGGCCGTCTCGGCGCGCGTGTTGATCATCCGCGAGCCGACCGACGGGTCCTTGGCCCAGAACGGCACCAGGCCCCACTTCATCATCCGCAGCGAACGCTCGGCGGGCTCGTCCTCGAGGACCTGGCCGTCTTCGTCACGCGGGTGCCGCTGCACGACGGTGACCACGTTCTTCGTCGGCGCGACGTTGTGGTCGGCGCGCGCGTGGCCTTCCGTGAGGTCGATGGCCTCGAACTCTTCGATCAGCTTCGCCGGGTCCTTCGTGGCGGCGTAACGGCCGCACATGGGCCAACCTCCTCTGCCGGAAACGTCCGGGACGCCATCGTTACACGCAGGCCAGGGCCGTGGCGAGCGGCGTGGGATCATTCGGGTGGGCACCGGTGCACGAGAGGACGAGGGTTTGGCGCGCAACGACTGGAGCAAGCTGGACGAGTCCGACGTCCGCGTGCGTCCGGGCAAGGGCACCCGGCCCCGCAGCAAGCGCCGTCCCGAGCACGCCGACGCCGTCAACGCCATGGTCATCGGCAAGGACCGCGGCCGCTGGACCTGCGCGGTCGACGCCGATCCCGCGCGGGTGATCACCGCGATGCGGGCCCGCGAGATGGGCCGGACCCCGGTGGTGGTCGGCGACCGGGTCGGGATCGTCGGCGACGTCTCCGGCAAGCCGGACACCCTCGCGCGCATCATCCGCGTCGACGAGCGGACCAGCTCCCTCCTGCGCACGGCCGACGACACCGACCCGTTCGAGCGACTGGTCGTCGCCAACGCCGAGCGCCTGCTGATCGTCACCGCGCTCGCCGATCCGCCGCCGCGGACCGGGTTCATCGACCGCTGCCTGGTCGCCTGCTACGCGGGCGGTGTCGAGCCGGTGCTGTGCCTGACGAAGGCCGACCTGGCCAGCCCGGACGAGCTCCTCGCCGGTTACGCGGGACTCGACATCCCGGCGATCGTGACCCGCTACGACGAAGAGCCCGAAGGCCTCGCCGAGATGCTGAAGGACCGCGTGACGGCGCTGGTTGGCCACTCCGGTGTCGGCAAGTCGACATTGGTGAACCGCCTGGTCCCGGACGCCGCGCTGGCCGTCGGCGTGGTGAGCGCCGTCGGCAAGGGGCGGCACACGTCCGTCGCCGCGGTGGCGCTGCCGCTGCCGGACGGCGGCTGGGTGATCGACACCCCGGGCGTGCGGTCGTTCGGGCTGGCCCACGTCACCGCGGACGACATCGTCGACGCCTTCGAGGAGTTCGCCGAAGCCGCCGAGGAGTGCCCGTCGGGCTGCGGGCACCTCGGGCCACCCGAGGACCCGGACTGCGCGCTCGACGACGTCGTCACCGAGGGCCGGGCGGGCGCCGAACGGCTCGCGTCGCTGCGGCGCCTGCTGACCTCCCGCGGCGGCCATGAAGTGACCCGCGTCACGGACGCCTGAGACAACCGGGAACCGAAGTCGGATCGTCACCGTCCCAGTGGTAACTATTCGCCCGTTCGGGCGATATGCCGAGCGGAAGATCCGACTCTGAGGGGAATTCGATGCGCAAGACGACCCTGGTCGCGGCGGGCGCCGCGCTGGTGCTCACGCTGACGGCGTGCAGCGGCAACTCCGGCACCGCCGAGCCGGCCGGCGCGGGCAACCAGACGCAGGCCAACGGCGGCGGCCTCCTCGCCTCGCCGTTCACCGACGCGATCCAGCTGGCGTCGGCGTCCAAGCAGGGCACCGAGAAGTCCAAGTCGGCGAAGTTCACCATGGAGGGCTCCGCCGCCGGCCAGACCGTCAGCGCGTCCGGCGCGATGGCCTTCGACGGCGCGAACACCAAGTTCTCGATGACCAGCACCGCGGCCGGCGAGACCACCGAGATGCGCATGGTCGACAAGGTCATGTACATCAAGCTGCCCGCCGACCAGCAGAAGCAGATGGGCACCGACAAGTCGTGGGCCAAGATCTCGGCCGACGGCACCGACCCGGTCTCGCAGGCGATGGGCACCGCGATGTCGCAGTCGGCGGAGCAGAGCGACCCGAGCAAGATCCTGGACCAGGTGTCCAAGGCGGGCCGGATCATCTCGTCCGACCAGACCGAGCTGAACGGCGAGAAGGTCAACCACTACAAGGTCGAGCTCGACGTCGCCAAGGCCGTCGACCAGTTCACCAGCCAGGTCCCGGCCGCGGCGCGCGAACAGCTCACCGAGAAGCTCAAGGGCAAGGACCTCAAGATCCCGGCCGAGCTGTGGCTGAACAAGGACAACCTGCCGGTGCAGGTCACCATGGACCAGGGCCCGATGATGCAGGCGATGGGCGCGCCGGCCGGTGACGCGAAGTTCACGATGAAGTACAGCGACTGGGGCACCCAGGTCGACGTGACGGCCCCGCCGGCCGACCAGGTCGTCGACCTCGGCGAGCTGATGAAGAAGGCCGGTCGCTGACCGGACGACGCTGAGTCACCGCGGCTCCCCCGAACGGGTTCGGGGGAGCCGCTGTGTTTTGGTGTGCCATGCGCAAAGCCGCCGTCGTGCTGCTCGTCCTGTTCGCCGGCGCGTGCTCCACCCCGCCGCCACCCCCCGCGTTCGCCGACTCGCGGGCGCTGGCCGACGCCGCCACGGCGGCCACCACGAGCGGCGGCTCGGCGAAGTTCGGCACGGACGTCGCCGTGGGCCAGGTCCGCTCGAAGGGCCAGGGCCAGGCGCGGTTCGGCGCGGGCGGGACGTCGCAGGTGATGACGACCGACTTCATCGGCGAGCCGATGGAGCTGCGGCTGGTGGCCGGAAAGCTGTACGCCAAGGTGCCCGAGGGTTCGCGCGAAGAGGTCGGCATGGGAAAGCCGTGGGTGGTGGTCGCCCAGGACGGCACGGACCCGTTCTCGCAGGTCCTCGGCGGCAGTCTCGCGCAGCTGGCGGCCCAGAACGACCCGGCGCACACCCTCGGCGAGATCCGGACGGCGGGCACGATCGTCTCGGCGGAGCGCGGGCAGCTGGACGGCGTGGCCGCGGAGCACTACCGCGTCGACCTGGACCTGGCTCGCCTGGGCACCGACCTGCCCGCGGGTCTGCCGGCGGACTCGGCCGGGCGGCTCGGCAAGTTCCCGGTGGAGATCTGGCTCGACGACGCGCACCGGCCGGTGCAGGTCGTGCTGGACCTGTCGCCGATCCTGCAGGGCGGGGAGGCTCGGATCACCACCCGGTACAGCGAGTGGGGTGCGCCGGTGGATGTGCAGCCGCCGCCCCCGGGTGAGGTGGGGTAGTCACGTTTTCGTCCCGCGTCTCGTCCGGTCTTCTGTCGAAAGGAGACGGACATGCGGGTGATGGTGATCGGAGCGACGGGCGTGCTGGGGGTGCCGGCGGTGGCCCGGCTGCTGGCGGCGGGGCACGAGGTGAGTGGGCTGGCCCGGGACGCCTCGCGCGCACCGGCCGTCGAGGCGACCGGCGCGAAGCCGGTACCGGGTGACCTGTTCTCGGCATCGTCGCTGGTGACGGCGTTGCGCGGCCACGACGCGGTGCTGAACCTGGCGACGCGCATTCCCCGGAAGGTGACCAGCAAGGCGGCCTGGGCGGCGAACGACCGGGTCCGGCTGACGGGGAGCGCCGCGCTGGCCGCGGCGGTCCGGGAGGTCGAGGAGCTGCGGACCGTGGTCCAGGAGGGGATCTCGTTCGTGTACGCGGACGGCGGGGATCGCCTGCTGACCGAGGACGCGCCTGTGCGCCCGCGCGGGGTGACGGCGTCGTCGATGGTGGCGCACGAGAACGTGGCGGCGCTGGAGGACCGCACGGTGGTGCGGTTGCGGATCGGGACACTGGTGGGGTCGGACACGCTGACGTCGGCGCTGCTGGCGTCCGCCCGGCGTGGGGCGCCGCTGATCATGGGGTCCCGGACGGATTGGACGACGGCGATCCACCCGTCCGACGCGGCGGCGGCCGCGGTGGCGGCGTTGGCCGCGCCCTCGGGCGTTTACAACGTGGGTGCGCCGGCGGTGCGGAAGGGCGTGCTGGGAGAGGCCATGGCCGCGGCGGCGGGGGTGCGGAAGGCGCGGGCGGTGCCGAAGTGGCTGCTCTCGCGGGTGGCGATGGCGGAGCCGATGGCCCGGTCGCAGCGGGTGGATTCGGGGAAGCTGATGGCGGCGACCGGGTGGCGGTGCGAGCGGCCGGTGCCGGGGCCGGACTGGTTCACCGCGGACTGAGGGTGCTGGGGCTCGCCCCGTCTTCGGCTGGGTCCCGCTAAGCCGAGTTCCCGGCGGATGTTTTTGCGGACGCAGGTCGGTCGCCTCGCCGACGGTGTCTTGAATGAGTCATTCACGGCGTGGGAGGTCGTGAATGACTCATTCCTGTCGTTTGCCGAAGGGCGCCGCAGCCGTCGAGCGGCGCCGGGACAGCCAGGGCCCCGCCGGAGAGCCCCCGCCATCCCCGCCCCGAGGAGGGGATGGGTGGGGGCGTGTCTTGGGCGGCCGGGAGGCGCTCCGGATGTCGTGAATGACTCATTCCTGTCGTCAGATGAGGTGAATGGGTCATTCACGACAGCACGACCGAGCCCCTCGACTCGCCGGTGCCGCGGTTCAGCCGCCCGATCCCCAGGTTGTCCACAGGAGCACCCACCTGTGGACAACTCAGAGCAGCTCCAGCAGGAAAGGCAGTTCCTGCGGCGCGTACCAAGCCAGCTCGTGATCCTCGGCGTCGCCCAAGGTGAACTCCGCGTCCGGGTCCCCCAGGTCCGCCGCGTCGATCACCGCCGCCGCCGCGGCCACCGCGTCCGCCGCCTCCGAGGCGTCCACGTGGATCGCCGCCACCGCCGACAGCGGGATCGGTCCCCCGATGCGCACCACCGGCGCGTCGAGGTCGGGGCGCAACGTCACGCCCTCGACGTCCGCCGATATCACCACCCGGCGCGGTTCGCCCTTCTCCTCAGCCGCGATCAGGCGCAGCGAAGCCCGCGCCGCGTCCAGCAGCGCCGCGTACTCCAGCTCCTCGTCCGACCCGCTCACGTACGCCTCGCGCAGCGCCGGGGTCAGCGCGAACGCCGTCCCGCTGCGGGCGCGGAACTCCCCCGAGGATTCGAGGTCGCGAAGCATCGCGATGGTCGCAGGCAGATAGACCCTCACCAGTGCGCACCCTTCAGCTCTTCCAAGGACTCTTCGATCATCCCGGCCACCAGGTCGACGTCGAACGCGGCCTTGCGGTCGCCGTTGAGTCCGAAGTAGACGCCGCCGTGGTAGGACGTCACCCCGATCGCCAGCGCCTGGGTGCGCATCAGCGGCATCACCGGGAACATCTCGACCAGTCTGGCCTCTCCCGCGTACATCGGCACCTGCGGGCCCGGCGAGTTGGTCACCATGACGTTGAAGATGCGCCCGGACAGCGACCCCGCCGCCCGCGCGCCCAGCGAATGGAGGGTAGCCGGGGCGAACCCGCCCACCTTGAGCAGCCCGCGCGCCGCCACCGGCCGTCCCGAGTCGAGGTGCTCGGTCATCGCGTGGCTGATGTGCTGCAGCCGCAGCACCGGGTTGGGCTCGCCGACCGGCAGGTCCACCAGGTATGCGGCCACCTGGTTGCCGACCAGCGCCGGCGTCGAGTACTCCGCCGTCTCCGCGTCGCGGACCGCCAGCGGCACCAGCGCGCGGATCGTCGCGTGCGGGGTCAGCGACTCCTCGCGCGAAAGCAGCCATTCGCGCAGCGCGCCCGTGACGGCAGCGAGGACGACGTCGTTGACCGTGCCGCCGTGCGCCGCGCGGATCTTCCGGTAGTCCTCCAGCCGCGTGCGCACCACCGAGAACACGCGCCCGCCGGACACCCGGACGTTCAGCGGCCCGGTCGGCGCCGGGTTGACCAGCGTCCGCAGCGTCGACGCCACCCCGCCGACGGTCTCGGCGAACTTGCCCGCCGTCGCGAACGCGTCGTTCGCCGCCGAGCGGACGTTCTCCACGACCTCGCCCGGCCGCTGGACGCCCTCGCTGACCGCGTCCAGCACCAGCTGTGTGCGGCTCGGCTCGCGCCGCGGGGTCCAGATGTCCTCGAACGGCTCCGGCTCGGCCGGCGTCGGGTCGAGGATGAGCTGGCCGAGCTCGATCGTGCCGACACCGTCCACAACGGACTGATGGGTCTTGGTCACCAGCGCCACCCGGTCGCCGGCCAGGCCCTCGATGAAGTATGCCTCCCAGAGCGGGCGCTCCGGCGCCAGCCGTCGCGACATCAGCCGCGCGACCAGGTCGAACAGCTGCTCGTCGCTGCCCGGCTGGGGCAGCGCCGAGCGCCGGACGTGGTAGTTGAGGTCGAAGTCGACGTCGTCCACCCACACCGGCCGCGCGAGGTGACCCGGCACCTCCAGCACGCGCTGGCGGTAGCGCGGCAGGTACGCCAGCCGCGCCCCGACGAGGTCGAGCAGCTGCGCGTAGCTGAACCCGGACCGCGGCCGCTCGAAGATCGCCACCCCGCCGACGTGCATCGGTGTCGCGTGGTCCTCGACGTAGAGGAACGAGGCGTCCAGCGCGGACAGGCGGTCGGGCATGAGCCGATCCTTACACAGTGCGAGACTGCCCGGTGTGGGTGATGAGTCGACTGTCTCGCCGAAAGACCGCTTCCTGACCGTCTACGGCCGGAAGCCGGTGCTCGAAGCACTGGCCGACGACGGCCTGCGCGTGGACAAGGTGATCCTCGCCGACACCGCCCGCGGCCCCGGCGCGGCGGAGATACAGCGCGCGGCGAAGGCCGCCGGCGTGGCGGTGCAGCGCGCCAGCGCCCACCGGGTCAAGGTGCTCGCCGGTAACGGCAAGCAGGACCAGGGCGTGCTCGCCGACGTCGTCGCGCCGCGCATGCGCGCGCTCGAAGCCGCGCTGTCGGACCGCCGACCGCCTTCGCGCGTGCTGCTGCTCGACGGCATCACCACGCCCGCGAACGTCGGGATGATCCTGCGCACGGCGACCGCCGCCGGGCTGGACGGCGTGATCGTGCCGCGCCGCGGTGTCGCGGCGCTCGACCCGATGGTGGTCAAGGCTTCGGCCGGGGTCGCCTTCCGCGCGCCGGTGCTGCGGTGCGGCTCCGCGCGCGAAGCCGCCGAAATGCTCACCGAAGCCGGCTACGGCCTTTACGCGCTGGGCGCGTCGGCGAAAACCTCGATTTTCGATTTCGACCTGCCGCAGCGCGCCGCGTTCGTCCTCGGCGGCGAGACGGCCGGGGTCGGCGGCGAAGTCGGCGAGCTCGTCACGGAATGGGTGTCGATTCCCATGCCGGGTGACGTCGAGTCGCTGAATGTCTCAGCTGCCGCCGCGGTCCTGTCGTTCGAGCTGGTCCGCCGGGCGCGGTGACGCTCAGAGGTCCGGGAACAGCGCGCCGAGTTCGGTGAGCGTCTCCTCGACCGACCGGTGGTGCACGCCGACCATGCCCGCCTCGACGGCGCCGCGGATGTTCGCGGCCGAGTCGTCGACGAACGCACAACGCACGGCGGGCAGGCCGAGCCGGTCGGCCGCGATGAGGTAGACCGCGGGATCCGGTTTCGCGACACCGACCTCACCGGAAAACACGAGGGCGTCGAAAAAGTCGAACATCGTGTTCTTCACCTCGGCCGACGCCCCGGGGGCGTTGGACAGCAGCGCGGTGCGGACGCCGCGTTCGCGCGCGGCCGCCAGGTAGTCGTAGAAGCGGCCGGCGTCGGGATCCGTGAGAACTCCGGCGAAATCGACCAATAACCCCTTCAGCACCGGCACACCATAGCGAGGGCGATGACCGCTGTCTCGCATAGCGCAACAACGGTCCGCGCCTACCGCACCGGCATCCGCGAATCCATGACTTCGGTGATTCTTTCCCGAATCGGGCGATTCCCGTCGCCTTTCCGGCCGGTTCCCCCCTCTAAGCGGAGGCAGCGGCGAAATGCCGCGGCCGGGAGGGGAGAAAATGTCCGAGGAACACCGCGTGAGAACGCTGGTCCACTACGAAGTGCCGCGCCGGGCCGAACGGCCGGCGGCGGTGCCCCCGCACGGACACCGCCGGAGCGACGCCCGGTGGCCGGTGCCGAGACAACTCGAGGCGGGCGAGGTCAGCCATCTGCTGAAGATGCTGCTGGAGGCGTACGACGGCCGGCGGCCGGTGCCGCAGATCCGCGGGATGGTGGCGCCGGAGGTCTTCGCCGGCCTCAGCGGGCCACACCCGGGGCGGCCGCGGCACCGGATGGGCCGGGTGCACGTGTGCACCCCGGTGCCGGGGGTGATCGAGGCGTGCGCCCGGGTGGAGGCGGACGGCCGGTCGTTCGCGCTGGCGGCCCGCTTCACCAGGACCCCGGCGGGCTGGCAGTGCGTGCGTTTCGCACTGCTGAAGCCGGGTCGGCCGGACCAGCAGGCGCGACGGCCGGCGGCGGCGTGAGCCGCGCTCGCCCGGCCCGCGCACCGCCGGGGTTCGACGGTCGACGGACCGCCCGGCAGCGCAACGCACCCGGCTGAGGCCACCAGCAGAGCCGGGCGCAACGCCGAGTCCGGCCTGCGTGCAACTCCCCACCCCACCGGCCCGGTCGTGACCGGCAGTCCGGGCTGGAACCTACCGACCACTCGCGACCGGCAGCGTCGCCAAGCCGCGCAGGGTCGTCGTCGCGGTCCACTTCGGATCGCCTGCCGCCCGTAACTCCGGCAGACGGCGGGCCAGCTCCCGGAACACGATGCGGCCCTCCAGTCTCGCCAGTGGGGCGCCGAGGCAGAAGTGGATTCCCTGGCCGAACGCCAGGTGCCGCCCCGGCGCGCGGGACGGGTCGAACGACTCCGGGTCCGGGCCCGCCGACGGGTCGCGGTTGGCCGCTCCGATCAGGACGATCGCCTGGCTGCCCGCCGGCACCGCCACCTCGCCCAAAACCGTGTCGCGCAACGCTGTCCGGGCCGTCAGCTGGACCGGCGAGTCGTGGCGCAGCACCTCCTCCACCACCCGGTCGGGCGCCTCCGCCGCGGGGCGCAGGCCGTCCGGGTGCCGCAGCAGCGCCAGTACTCCGTTGCCGATCAGGTTCGTCGTCGTCTCGTGGCCGGCGATCAGCAGGAGCGTGAGCGTCACCAGCAGCTCGCCCTCGCTGAGCACGTCACCCGCGTCGGACACCGCCACCAGCGCGGACAGCAGGTCGTCCCCCGGCTCGCGGCGCCGCCGGTCCGCCAGCTCGCGGAAGTAGCCGACGAACGACTGTCGCGCCCGGACGGCCGGCTCGACCGTCTCCGGGCGTTGCAGGAACGGCGGGTCCAGCGCCCGCGCCAATGCGTGCGACCACTCCGCGAAGCGCTCGCGGTCGTCCAGCGGTACCCCGAGCAGCTCCGCGATCACCTCCACCGGCAACGGCTTCGCCAGCGACGTCATCAGGTCGAACTCGCCGCGCACGCCGTCGATGAGCGACGCGGTGATCTCCTCGATCCGCGGTGTCAGCTGCTCGACCATCCGCGGCGTGAACGCCTTCGCCACCAGCCGCCGCAGCCGCGTGTGGTCGGGCGGGTTCAGGGACAGGAACGCCCGGACCACGCGTCCCGATTCGTCGACCGGCTGGTCCGGAAGCCGGTCCGCCGGATCCAGGTACTCCGGTTCGGGGTGCCCGAAGGCCGGGTCGCGCAGCACCTGGGTGGCCTCGGCGAACCCGCTGACCGCGAACATCCGCTCGGCCAGTTCCGCGACGGGGAAGCGCTCGCGCCACCGCCGGTAGTGCGGGTACGGATCCGGCCGCCGCTCGGCCGCGAACAGCGCGAAGAACTCCTGCGGATCCAGCTGCTCCCCCTCGCAAAAGAAGGCGGGGTGCGCACGGACTTCCGCACGCACCCCGGCCCCGGCTACGTCAGCGACGCGGGCCCTTCCTGCCCTTCTTCTGGGCATCGCGCTGCGCGGCACGGCGGTCACGGCGGGTTCCGCCGGCGCCACCGCCCGCGGCCTGCGCGCCGCCCTCGGCGTGGGACTCGACCTCGCCGTCCTCGCCCGGACCGGACAGTGTCACGCCCGGCTGCTGGCCACCGCCGCCGAGGCCCTTGCCGCGCAGGGCGGCCGGGACGGACTCGGTGTCGGTCGTCGGCGGCTGCGGCGGCGCCGGCCGCGCGTGCCGGCCTTCGGAGGGCTGGCCGTTGCCCGAAGCGACGCCCGTCGGCAGCGCGGCGGCGTCCTCCGCCGGCGGCGCCTCGGCCCGCTCGACCTGCAGGTTGAACAGGAAGCCGACGGCCTCCTCCTTCAGCGAGTCGAGCATCGCGCGGAACATGTCGAAGCCCTCGCGCTGGTACTCGATCAGCGGGTCGCGCTGCGCGAGCGCCCGCATGCCGATGCCCTGCTTGAGGTAGTCCATCTCGTAGAGGTGCTCGCGCCACTTGCGGTCGAGGACCGTCAGCATCACCTGGTGCTCCAGGGTCCGCATGCCGTCCGGGCCGACGAGCGCGTTGATCTCGGCTTCACGCTTGTCGTAGGCGTTGCGGGCGTCTTGCACCAGCGCCTCGCGCAAGCTGTGCGCGTCGAGGTCGCCGTCCTCCATCAGGTCGTCCCAGTCGATGCTGACCGGGTAGAGCTGCTTCAGCGCCGTCCACAGCTTCTCGTGGTCCCAGTCCTCGGCGTAGCCGTTGGCGGTCGCACCGTCCACATAGGCGTTGACGACGTCCACGAGCATGCCCTCGATCTGCTCGCGCATGTTCTCGCCGGCGAGCACGCGGTGGCGCTCGGCGTAGATCACCTTGCGCTGCTCGTTCATGACCTCGTCGTACTTGAGGACGTCCTTGCGCTGCTCCATGTTGATCTGCTCGACCTGGGTCTGCGCGCTCTTGATGGCCTTGGAGACCATCTTGTGCTCGATCGGCACGTCGTCGGGCAGCCGCATGGTGGTCATGACGCGCTCGACCATCGTTGCGTTGAAGCGGCGCATGAGCTCGTCACCGAGCGAGAGGTAGAAGCGGGACTCGCCGGGGTCGCCCTGGCGGCCCGACCGGCCGCGGAGCTGGTTGTCGATGCGGCGCGACTCGTGCCGCTCGGTGCCCAGCACGTACAGGCCCCCGGCCTCGCGGACCTCTTCGGCCTCGGCCTTCGACTCCGCCTTGACCTGCTCCAGGACCTCGGGCCACGCGGCCTCGTACTCCTCGGAGTGCTCGACCGGGTCCAGGCCCCGCTCGCGCAGCACCTGGTCGGCGATGAGGTCGGGGTTGCCGCCCAGCACGATGTCGGTACCGCGGCCCGCCATGTTCGTGGCGACCGTGACGGCGCCCTTCTGGCCGGCGCGCGCGACGATCAGCGCTTCCCGGTCGTGGTGCTTCGCGTTCAGCACCTCGTGCGGCACGCTCAGCTTCACCAGCAGCTTCGACAGGTGCTCGGACTTCTCGACGCTGGTCGTGCCGACCAGGACCGGCTGGCCCTTCTCGTGCCGCTCGGCGATGTCCTCGGCGACGGCCTCGAACTTGGCCTGCTCGGTCTTGTAGATCAGGTCCGGCTGGTCGGCGCGGACCATCGGCCGGTTCGTCGGGATCGGCACCACACCCAGCTTGTAGGTCTGGTGGAACTCGGCGGCCTCGGTCTCGGCCGTACCGGTCATGCCGGCCAGCTTGCCGTAGAGGCGGAAGTAGTTCTGCAGCGTGATCGTCGCCAGGGTCTGGTTCTCGGCCTTGATCTCGACCTTTTCCTTGGCCTCGATCGCCTGGTGCATGCCCTCGTTGTAGCGGCGGCCGACCAGGATGCGCCCGGTGAACTCGTCGACGATCATGACTTCGCCGTTGCGGACGATGTAGTCCTTGTCCCGGTGGAAGAGCTCCTGGACCTTCAGCGCGTTGTTCAGGTACCCGACCAGCGGGGTGTTCGCGGCCTCGTACAGGTTCTCGATGCCGAGCTGGTCCTCGACGAACCGGACGCCCTTCTCGGTGACGGCGACGGTGCGCTTCCGCTGATCGACCTCGTAGTGGTACTTCGAGTTGATCAGGTTCGCCTTCTCGGTGCGCTCGCGCGAGCCCATCGTGGTGGTGTCGATGCCCTGCATCAGCGGCGCGAGCCGGGCGAACTCGACGTACCAGCGCGACGACTGGTCGGCCGGGCCCGAGATGATCAGCGGCGTCCTGGCCTCGTCGATGAGGATCGAGTCCACCTCGTCGACGATGGCGAAGTGGTGCCCGCGCTGCACGCAGTCGTCGAGGCTCCACGCCATGTTGTCGCGCAGGTAGTCGAAGCCGAACTCGTTGTTCGTGCCGTAGGTGATGTCGGCGTTGTACTGGGCGCGCCGGACGTCCGGCTGCTGCTCCGAAAGGATGACGCCGACCTCGAGGCCGAGGAACCGGTGGATGCGGCCCATCCACTCCGAGTCGCGCTTGGCCAGGTAGTCGTTCGTCGTGACGACGTGGACGCCCTTGCCGGGGATGGCGTTGAGGTAGGCCGGGAGGACGCAGGTGAGCGTCTTGCCCTCACCGGTCTTCATCTCGGCGACCTGGCCGAGGTGCAGCGCCGCGCCGCCCATGAGCTGGACGTCGAAGTGGCGCTGGCCGAGCACCCGCTTGGCCGCCTCCCGGACGACCGCGAAGGCCTCGGGCAGCAGGTCGTCGAGGGATTCGCCGTCGCCGTTCCGCTTGCGGAACTCCTCGGTCTTGGTCCGCAGCTCGGCGTCGGTCAGGTCCTTGACGTCGTCTTCGAGGGTGTTGATGTGATCGGCGATGTTGCGCAGCCGCTTCACCATCTTGCCCTCACCCGCGCGGAGCAGGCGGTTCAGCACCATCCGGTCGACCTCACTAGCTGATCTTGAGCGCGCCCAGGCCGGTCCCGGGCAGATTCTCACGCGGCGGCGGCCGCGGTCGGCGCCACCATCCCACCCCATCGTAGGGAACGGTGGGCGTCGTGTGCACACGCCGTAGGTCCTGACATGCGGATGGCCCGCACGCGAGCCGCGTGCGGGCCATCCGGAGGGCCTCCTTCAGTACCGGCTCAGCCGAGCCGGATCACGCCGTAGTCGAAGCCTTTCCGCCGGTAGACCACGCTGGGCCGGCCCGCCTCCGAGTCGTTGAAGAGGTAGAAGTCGTGGCCGACCAGCTCCATCTCGTAGAGAGCCTGGTCCACCGTCATGGGTTCCGCGGTGTGCTGCTTCTCGCGAACGACGCGACCGGGCTGGTGACCCAGGTCGTCGTCGGCCCAGCTCTGCTGCTGGGGCAGGTGGATCTCTCCGGCACTCGCGAAGCCGTTCGTCTGCGGTTCGGCTTCGGGTGCTTCCAACACCGCGGTACGCGCGGCGGGACTGGCGGCCGCCGGGGATCCACCACCCGGCAGTACCGAGGTCGCTTCGGCGACCGATTCCGGGCGGCTGCGCCCGTAGTGCACGCGCCTCCGGTCGTGCGTCCTCCGCAGCCGGTTTTCCAGCTTGGTGACTGCGGAATCAAGCGCTGCGTAGAAGTCGGCGGCACACGCTTCAGCGCGTACGGCCGGGCCTCGCCCCTTTCCGGTGATTTCGACGCGCTGGCAGCTCTTGGCCTGGCGTCGGTTGGGTTCGTGGAACAGCTCCACGTCGTACCGGATGACTTTCCTGTCGTAGCGCTCGAGCCGGGCCAGCTTTTCGCTGACAAGCGCCCGATAGTGGTCGGGCACCTCCACGTTGCGGCCCTTGACGACGATGTCCATACACGACCTCCCTCGCTTCGATGACTGCGAGCTGTTGAGTTCACACACGGCGCCGGTATTGCGGGGACGGAAGCCCGGATCGCGGGCTGAGAAGGAACTCGGGAACGGTTCACGACGTCTCGTGCCGGGGCCCGAGCGCGGACTCAGCGCACCTCCGGCGCCAGGGACATGGGCTCGTCACCTCCCTGCCTGCGGGGATTGCTGATAGCGGAGCACGTTAGCTTCCTCACGCCCGGAGCAACAGCCCCCGAGCCGGGGGATGTCGAGGAATGAGACTCCGTCACCCCGCGCAGTGAGCGGAGGGTGAACACCAGAAAACTCCCGCTGGTCGGACGCGCGCGGCGCAGCCCGGCTTCACACGGACGGCGCATCACCACCGACTGGTGGACGCCGAGGGTGACGGCCATGTCCGCCGCAGCCGCCACGCCGGTGGAGTGGTGTGGCAGCCGAGTGTTCGTGATCGACACCCTCATGCCGGGACAACGGCCGCGGGGCCGGTTGCGTTCCCGCCGGATGTCACTCGTGTAGGTGACATAGGGCTTCACCCGGGTGCGGAGTGAGCCGGGGTGTGCGGGATGGCGGGGTTTGCGGTGGTGGTGGCCGTCGCGGGTGGCCGACGGGAGCGGTGGTGGCCACCGGTCGGTGACTGCCGCGACTTCCGCCCGGGCGGAACGGCCCCGCCGCCGCTGCATTTGCCCCGGACGGGTGCCACCAGAGCGGCCCGCGCGACGGCGCCAGGCAGCGGCAGAGCCGACAGCCAGAGGCGGCCTGCGGTACCGCGACGGCTACCGCGACCAACACCGAACTCGCGTCACGCGACAAGGGACACGAATTCACCCCGCCGCGAGCAACGTCAGGACCGCCGCGACCTCGATCCCCTCCTTCTCCAGCGCCCGCACGCAAGCGGCTGCCGTGGCTCCCGTGGTGATCACGTCGTCGAGCACCACCACCGGAAACCCCGGCGGCGGACGCCCCGCCTCGCGGAAGCGCAACCGGCCCGCCAAATTGGCCACCCGTTCCGCGCGGTCCAGGCCGACCGCGTCGCGCGCGCCGCCGGCCAGCTCCAGTGCCGGGGCCACCGCCACTTCGACACCCTCTCCCGCCAGGACGCTCGCCGCCGCGTTCGCCAAGCGCTCGACGTGGGGGCCGCCGCGGACCCGGGACGCCGACCGGCGGCTCGGTGCCGGCACCAAGCAGATCCCGCGGCGCGCCGGGGCCGCCGAAGTCCTCTGCAGCGGCAGCACGGCCAGAGCCGCCGCCAACGCCCGCCCCAGCGAAGCCGCCAGATCCCGGCGCCCGCGCTCTTTGTAGGCGATCAGCAACCGCCGGGCCACGCCGCGGTACCGGGCCAGCGCGAACACCCGCGCCGACCCCGCCACGGGCACCCGGACGACCTCGGACACCGAACCCCAGACCCCCGCGCACCGGGCGCAGCAGGGCGCCCCACGGGCCCCGCAGCCGGCGCACCGGGCGGGGATCAGCAAGTCGAGCAGCAGCACACGGACAGTGTCCCCGCCACCACCGACAGTTTCGGAAGCGTCAGCCCGGGTAGAACGGATCGGCGTCCTTCACCGAGTGGTTCTGCGGCCGCCACACCTCACCCAGCACCGACGCCATCCACAGGCCGCTCGCGTCCGCCACCACGATCGGGCGGCCCGGCGCCGCCGTCACGCCGTGGACCTGAGGCGTCAGGTTGGAGCTGTTGAACGCGTCCATCCGCTGCCCGTCCACCGTCACGCGGACCACCGGCTGGGACGTCGACCTCGTCACCGCCACCAGCATGTCCGGGGCCAGCCAGTCCACGTCGACCACGTCGCGCAGGTCGTGCGGCTGCAGCAACCTCGGCTCGCGCAGGGCCACCGAATCGCCGCTGCCGACCACCGAAGCCACCCACAGCTGCCCGTTCACCACCGCCGCCACGCGAGCGCCGTCGCGGGAGAACCGCAGCTCCGTGATGTCACCCTGCTGGGTCAGGTCCGTCGCGTTGACCTGCAGCGGGGTCCACTGGTTGTCCGGGTTCACCACCATCCGGGCCACCGACACCTGGTCGACCACCGTCCACACCTCGCCGGTGCCCGGCCGCCACGTCGGGCGGCTCAGCGTGGTCCCGCCCAGGCCGACCAGCGGCAGGTCGTGGCCCAGGTCACCGATCCGCAGGCGCACCCGGCCGCTGTCGCGCTCCACCACCGCCAGGCGCTTGCCGTCGATCGACTGGGCCGCGCTCACGACGTCGTAGCCGCCGTTGCCCGCCGGGCCCGCGACCGGTGCGCCGTCGAGCAGTGACCGCACCCGGCCGCCGACCGTCATCAGGCCCGGGAGCTGCTGGCTCGGCGACAGCGTCGCGCCGTACGCGGGCAGCTCGTTCGAGCGCCAGTCCGGGTGGTTCGCGACCAGCGGGGCACCGTCGGCGAGGATCCGGATCCGCGCCGACGTCACGTACTGCAGCGTCAGGACGATCTGCGCGGCGATCAGGTTCCGGGTGGCGTCGGCGACCCCGGACAGCCCGGTCAGCGGCACCAGCAGCGTCCCGTCGTCGAGGCTCTTGACGTTGGTGTCGATCTCCACCGGCTCGCCGAGCAGGTTCTTCACCGCCCCGGCCAGGCTCGTCGACGGCCCGTTGACCAGCAGGTACATCACCCGGCTCGGCAACCCGGACTGCGGCTTCGCGACGACGTAGCGCCGGTCGGGGACGAAGGTGGCCGACTGCTCGGAGTAGAAGTTGACCGGCACCTCGGTGTAGTTCTCGCTGAAGTCCGACTCGGTCGCGTACAGGTCGGGCGGCGGGTCGACGATCCGCCACTGGCCGTTCGCCTGCTTGCGCACCTTCACCTTGAGCGCCGCCGGGGTGTAGTCCGGCACGAACGCGCTGTTCTGGTCGAGCGTGCCGACGTCGATCCCGCGCACGTTGACGACCAGGGTGTTCGGGTCGGGCTGCGGCGACGGGTCGTAGACCGTGCCGAAAGTGTCCTGGATGATCGTCAGGCTGCGGCTCGGGCGCCAGTTCGCCCGGCTCTGCTCGTCCAGGTAGGCGCGGGCGGCCGCGTTGTTCTGGCCCGGCTTGAGCGTCGCGCCGACGAAGTCGCGCACGAGGGTCAGCGGGTCGATGTCCGGCTTCGGCTCGGGCACGACGTCGCCCGAACCCTGGCCCTGGCGTTCGCCGGAGACGACCACGGGCTGGGACTCGAGCGGGACGTTCGCGCAACCGGCGACCAGCGCCAGGCACAGCACCACGGGCAGAAGGCGTTTCAACCGGGACTTCACTGACCGATTTCCTCACGTTCGGCGAAGATCGCCTCGGGCGCCGGCGTGATCTCGATCAGCCCGAGGGGCACCTCGACGGCCGCCCGGTCGGGCGGCGGCAGCACCAGCGGCGGGTCGCCGGCGGGCACGTCCTGGCGGCGCGGCAGCACGAGCCGGAAGCACGCGCCGTCGCCGGGTTCGCCCCACGCGTCGAGCTCGCCGCCGTGCAGGCGCGCGTCCTCCTGGCTGATCGCCAGGCCGAGCCCGGTGCCACCGGTGCGCCGGTTGCGCGACGGGTCGGCGCGCCAGAACCGGTTGAACACCAGGTCGGCCTCGCCGGGCCGCAGGCCGACGCCGTGGTCCCGGACGGTCACCGCGACCGCGGTCTCGTTGGCCCCGACGGTGAGCACCACCGGCTTGCCTTCGCTGTGGTCGACGGCGTTGCCGAGCAGGTTGCGCAGGATCCGCTCGACGCGCCGGGCGTCGACCTCCGCGACGACCTCCTCGTCGGGCAGCACGAGCTCCACCGAGCTGCCCGCGTTGCCGGCGATCACCCGCACCTGCTCGACCGCGCGGGTGGCGATCGGGCGGACGTCGATGAACTCCGCGGACAGCTCCTCGACACCGGCGTCGAGCCTGCTGATCTCCAGCAGGTCGCCGAGCAGCGACTCGAACCGGTCGAGCTCGTCGACCAGCAGCTCGGTCGAGCGCGCGAGCCCGGCCGGGAACTGCTCGCGGGACGCGTGCAGCACGTCCGCGGCCATCCGGACGGTGGTCAGCGGTGTACGCAGCTCGTGCGAGACGTCGGAGGTGAACCGGCGCTGCAGCCCGCCGAACTCCTCGAGCTGGCGGATCTGGCCCTGGATGCTCGCGGCCATCCCGTTGTAGGACACCGCGAGCTTCGCCAGGTCGTCTTCGCCGAGCACGGCGAGGCGCTGGTCGAGATCGCCCCCGGCGAACTGCTCGGCCGCCGCCGCGGCCTGCCGGACCGGGCGCACCACCTGCCGGGTCACCAGGTTCGTGATGCCCGCCAGCAGGAGCAGCAGCACGAGCCCGCCGACGAGCAGCGTGTTCTGCACGGTCGCGACGGTGTTCTGCTCGGTCGTCAGCGGGAACAGCAGGTACAGCTGCAACGGGGTGGCGACGGTGTTGAGCGGCGTGCCGACGATCAGGTACGTCGTGCGCCCGCCGTCGGGATCGGAGACGGTGTGCTCGAGCCAGCTCATCTCGTTGGCTTCGACGAACTGGCGCAGCCGCGGCGGCACGTTCTCGAACGGCCCGGCCGACGGGGGCTCCGCGGCGGACTGGTCGTGGCCGCCGCTGGCGAGCACCGGGATGAACGTGCCCGCCGCCGAACCGGCCGCGTCCTTGCTGGTCGGCGTGATCGCGATCTTCTTCAGCGCGTTCTGGAGCCGGTCGCCCATCGCTTCGTCGGTCTCGGCACCGAGGCCGACCAGCTCACCGGCGGCGGTGTCGCCGGCCGCGCGGGTCTGCGCGATGGCGGCGTCGCGCTTGGTGTCCAGCAGGCGCTCGGTGATCTGGTTCTGCAGCACCATGCCGAGCACGAACACGACGGCGGAGGACAGCGCCAGCGTCGAGACGGTGACGCGGAACTGCAGCGAGTGCTTCCACAGCTCGTTGAACGCGACCGCGCGACGGCGCGCGAAAACGACGACACGCCGCACCAGGCGTGCCGTCGAACGCGCGAAGGCGGGGAGCCGTCTGCCGGTCTCCGTGGTCATGGAGCCATCACGGCGGGCCGGCCTTGTACCCGACGCCGCGAACGGTCAACACCACCTCGGGGTGTTCCGGGTCCTTCTCGACCTTGGAGCGCAGCCGCTGGACGTGCACGTTCACCAGGCGGGTGTCCGCGGCGTGCCGGTAGCCCCACACCTGCTCGAGCAGCACCTCGCGGGTGAAGACCTGGCGCGGCTTGCGGGCCAGCGCCACCAGCAGGTCGAACTCCAGCGGGGTCAACGGGATGGCCTTGCCCTCGCGGGTGACCTCGTGCCCCGGCACGTCGATCGCCAGGTCGCCGATGGTGAGCGACTCCGCGGGCTCGGCCTCGGTGCGGCGCATCCGGGCCCGGACCCGCGCGACCAGCTCCTTCGGCTTGAACGGCTTCACGACGTAGTCGTCCGCGCCGGACTCCAAGCCGAGCACGATGTCGACGGTGTCGCTCTTGGCGGTGAGCATGACGATCGGCACCCCGGACTCGGCGCGGATCGCCTTGCAGACGTCGATCCCGTTCATCCCGGGCAGCATCAGGTCGAGCAGGACGAGGTCGGGTTTCAGCTCACGCAGCGCGGGAAGCGCGCGTGAGCCGTCGGCGACCACCGCCGTGTCGAACCCCTCCCCACGGAGCACGATGGTGAGCATCTCCGCGAGGGCGGGGTCGTCGTCGACCACGAGAACACGTGCCTTCATGACCACATATTCGCACTAGTTCCGGCGGCCGGACGCACGACCCGCGTGTTTGACCACCAGAAAGATCAAGATCGCGACCGGCGCCTGCTCCATCCGGGTGGCCCTGGACGGTCCGTGAAGGCCACCTCCGGGGACTCCGGGTTCCTCGGGGTGACCTTCACGGACCTGCGGGACAGGGTTCAGGGGACGGCCGGGACGGGCACGTCGACGTGGACCGCGCCGCCGGTGACGACCACGCGGTACGTGCGCACGGGCGCCTTGGCCGGCAGGCAGGTGGGCGCGCCGGTGCGCAGGTCGAACCGGGCGGCGTGCAGCGGGCACTCGACGAAGCAGCCTTCGAGCCAGCCGTCGGCGAGCGAGGCGTCCTGGTGGGTGCAGGTGTCGTCGACGGCGAAGAAGCCGTCCTCGGTGTGGAACACCGCGATCGGGGTCGGGCCGCCGAGGCGGAGGGCTTCGCCCACGGGCAGGTCGGCGACGGCGCACGCTCGGATCATCGAGGCCTCCGGAAAAGACTGGCGGGGTGCCGGGACGGTTCGTGAATGTTGCGCGTGGCGCGACTCTGCGCTTCCTGCGCAACAATCCGACGCTGACGGCGTCGCCGTCAAGAGATTCGCCCACTCAGCCGATAGGAACGGCGCGAAACGGATAGTGTTGCGCTATGCGGAACCAGGACTCGGGCAACGCAACTCAGAGCCAGGTGCAGTCGGTCGACCGGGCGATCAGCGTGCTGGAGCTGCTCGCCCGCAACGGCGAAACCGGCATCACCGAAATCGCGGGCGAGCTGGGCGTCCACAAGTCGACGGCGTCGCGGCTGCTCAGCGTCCTGGAGTCCAGAGGCCTCGTCGAGCAGCTCGGCGAACGCGGGAAGTACGCGATCGGGTTCGGCATCGTGCGGCTGGCCGGCGCCGCGACCGGCCGCATGGACCTGGCCAAGCTCGGCCGAGCCAGCTGCCTGGCGCTCGCCGAGGAGCTGGGCGAGACGGTGAACATCGCCATCGCCGACGACGGCGTCGCGATCAACATCAGCCAGGCCCGCGGCTCGGCCGCGATCACGACGCAGAACTGGACCGGCCAGCGCACGCCGCTGCACGCGACCTCCAGCGGCAAGATCCTCCTGGCGTACATGGGCGAAACCGAGCGCAAGCGGGTGCTGAAGCGGAAGCTGGAGCAGTACACGCCGCGCACGACGGTCGAGCCCGACGAGCTGATGACCGAGCTGGAACGGGTTCTCGAAGACGGCTTCGCGGCCTGCTACGAGGAGCTCGAGCTGGGCATGCACGCGGTCGCCGTGCCGATCCACGGCCCGGGCGGGGACGTCGTCGCGGCGATGAGCGCTTCGGGCCCGTCGTACCGGCTCTCGAAGCAGCGGGTGAAGCAGATCGTGCGGCCGATGACCGAAGCGGCGGAGGACCTTTCCGCGCAGCTGGGCTACTTCCGGGACTAGGGGTACAACCGCGCCATCGCGCGGATCGTGGTTCCCATGTGTGCCACCAGTTCCGCGGGCGCCAGCACCTGCGCGTCCGCGCCGAGCCGCAGCAGCCCGGCGGCGGCGTGGGGCACGCTTTCCAGGGGCACGCGGGCGCGGCGCCACCCCTCGGCGTCCTCGGGCTCGAGCGTGCGGGAGACGAGCCGGGCGGCTCTCGGGCCCAGGATGTCCGGCAGGGCCTCGATTCCCGCCGGCGAGAGCCGCACGACGGCGGTCTCGCCGTCGTCGCCGTCTTCGTAGCTTTCGACGTTCGCGCGCCAGAACTCCGCCAGGTCGAACCCGGGCGGCCGGGTGAAGTGCTCGTCGAGCGTCCGCAGTTCTTCGATGTTGCCGACGCGGTAGGTGCGCACGCGTGGCCCGGCGACGAGGTACCAGACACCCGCCTTGAGAACCAGGCCGAGCGGGTGCAGCCGCCGCGTCACCACGCCGGGCGTCGGCGACCAGCGGCGGTAGGAGACCTCGACGACCTGGTCCTGCCACAGGGCTTCGGCGGCCGCGAGCAGCTGCGGCACCTGGTCCGCTTCGCGGTACCAGCCGGGCGCGTCGAGGTGGAAGCGCTGCCGGATCCGCATCGACGCGTCCCGGTACGGCGTCGGCAGCGCGGCCATCAGCTTCAGCTCGGCCGCGGCCACCTGGGCGCCGAGACCCAGCTCCGCGGCCGGCTGCGGCAGGCCGGTGAGGAACAGCGACCCGGCCTCGCCGGCGGTCAGCCCGGTCAGCCGGGTGCGGTAGCCGTCCATCAGCTGGTAGCCGCCGTCGGGCCCGGTCTCGGCGTAGATCGGGACGCCCGCGGCCGCCAGCGCTTCGACGTCGCGGTAGACGGTCCGCGGGGTCACGCCGAGCTCCGCCGCCAGCCGGGCGGCGCTCATCCGGCCGCGGTTCTGCAGCAACAGCAGCAGGGACACCAGCCGGCTCGCACGCACCCGGCGAAGTCTGCCAGCTACCACTGACAAAAGGTGTCAGTGGTAGCGGCCCAAGATCACCGCCATGGCCGATTTCGCCTTCTTCCACGGCTCCTGGACCGTCGTCAGCCGGCGGCTCACGACCCTCTTCGCCGGCAGCGACGACTGGGACGTCTTCCCCGGCACCACCACCTGCACCCCGCTCTTCGACGGCGGCGGCAACACCGAGGAGATCCTCTTCCCCGCCCGCGGGTTCCGCGGCTTCACGCTGCGCCTGTTCGACGTCGAGCGGAAGGAGTGGTCGATCTACTGGGCCAACGACCGCACCGGGCTGCTCCAGCCGCCGGTCGTCGGCACCTTCACCGACGGCCGCGGCGACTTCTACGGCGACGATGTCCACGACGGGAACCCGATCCGGGCGCACTACATCTGGTCGGACATCACGGACACGTCGGCCCGCTGGGAGCAGGAGTTCTCCGCCGACGGCGGGCGGACCTGGGAATCCAACTGGGTCATGGAGTTCACCCGCGCCTGAGCGGGCACCTCTTCGGGCGCTTGACACCGCGTCTCGCATAACGCACGTTGTTGCCGAAGACGCAACTTCGTCGCCCGGAGGAACACGATGGCAGCACGGCCCCGGGTGGTCGTCGTCGGCGCCGGCCTGCTCGGCTGCGCGCTGGCCGACGAGCTGACCGAGCGCGGCTGGACCGACGTCACCGTCCTGGGCGTCAGCGAAGCGGACGACCACCCCGGGCTCGTGTTCCGCACGCACTCCGACCGCACGCTCACGGAGTTCGCGAAGTACACCGTCGAGAAGTACGGCGGCCTCGACGGTGAGTGGTGCTTCAACCCGGTGGGCAGCCTCGAAGTGGCGACGGGACCCGAGCGGTTCGAGGAGCTGGAACAGCGGCACGGCTGGGCGACGTCGTGGGGCGTGCGTGCCTACCTGCGCACGCCCCACGAGTGCACCGACCTGCACCCCCTCCTCGACGGCACCCGGGTGCTGGGCGGGCTCCACGTGCCCGGCGACGGCCTGCTGCACGCGCGGCGCGCGGCCGAAGCCCAGGCCCGGCGCGCGAAGGCCCGCGGCGCCCGGTTCGCCACCGAGGACGTCGTGGCGATCGACCGGTCGGGCGGGCGGGTGACCGGCGTGGTCACCGCGACCGGGCGCTTCCGCGCCGATGTCGTCGTGTCGTGCGCCGGTGCGGGAGAGCTCGTCGGCCTGACCCTGCCGCGGGTGCCGCTGGCCCACGAGTACACGATCACCGCACCGCTGCCGCAGCTGGCCGGCGACAACGACGAACACGTGCAGGCGGGCAAGCCCGTGCTGCGCCACCTCGACACCGGGATGTACGTCCGCGAGCACGTCGACCGGCTCGGCGTCGGCGTGGCCGTGGCCGCCGGGCTGGTGCCGGCTCTCCGCGACGCCGGCTTCGAAACCACCACGACGGTCACGCTCGCCGGCACCCCGGACGGGCGGCCGCTGCTCGGCGAGCACCCCGGGCTCGACGGCTTCTGGGTGGCCGAAGCCGTCCGGGCCGAGCACTCCGCGGGGGTCGCGCGCGAGCTGGCGCGCTGGCTCGTCGACGGGCAGCCGTCGCTCGCCCTGCACGGCTGCGACCTCGCCCGGTTCGCGCCGTCGTCCCGGTTCACCGCGGATCCGGTGCGGACCAGCCCCTTCCACGAGCGGCAGGTCGAACTGGGCGCGCACTTCGGTTCGGTGGACGGCTGGGCGCGGCCGGAGCGGTACCCGTCCGAGGCTGCCGCGGAGGCGCTCGTCACCCGCGAACGAGTCGCGATGTTCGACCTGACGTCCGTGCCGCGGCTGGCGGTCACCGGCCCGGGCGCGCTGCCGTTCCTGCAGGCCATGACGACCGGAGATCACGCGAAGGCGCCGGGCACGGTGACGGAAACGCTGCTGCTCGGCGAAGACGGCGGGGTGCGCGGGTGCCTGACCGTGGCCCGGCTCGGCGCCGATCGCTTCCACGTCGGCGCGGGTGGGCGCCTGGACTTCGACTGGCTGCGCCGGCACCTGCCCGGCGACGGCACCGTGCAGATCCACGACACCACCCCCGGCACGTGCTGCATCGGCCTGTGGGGACCGCTGGCCGGCGCCGTCCTCCCGGAACTGTCCACAACGGACCTCTCCGCCGAGGAGACCCATGTCGGCGACGTGCCGGTCGTCGCGCTGCGACTGTCCACTGTGGGCGAGCCCGGCTGGGAGCTGCACACCACGGCCGATCTGGGCCGCCGGCTGTGGGACACGCTGCGGAGCCACGGCGTCGCCGTCGCGGGTCACCAGGCCTTCGCCGCCCTGCGGCTGGAGGCCGGCGGCCGCACCCCCGGCGTCGACTTCACCACCGAGCACGATCCCTACGAGGCCGGACTCGGGGACGCCGTCCGCCGGGACAAGGGCTACTTCCTCGGCCGCGACGCGCTGGCGGGCCGGTCCGCGGAGACCGTGAGCCGCCGGCTGACCCGCCTGACGACCGGAACCGTCGTGCTGGGCAAGGAACCCGTGTACGTCGAAGGCCGCGCGGCCGGGTACGTCACCAGCGCCGGGTACGGCTACACCCTGGGCCGGGCCATCGCGTACGCCTGGCTCCCGGTGGAGTACAGCGGACCCGGGACCCCGGTCGAGATCGGGCACTTCGGCGAGCGCGTGCCGGGGAGGGTCGGATGACGCACTACGACGTGATCGTGCTCGGTCTCGGCGGGATGGGCAGCGCCGCGGCCTACCGGCTGGCGCGACGCGGGCAGCGGGTGCTCGGCGTCGACCAGTTCGCGCCGGTGCACAACCGCGGGTCGAGCCACGGCGGTTCGCGGATCACGCGCCAGGCCTACCTCGAAGGCCCCGAGTACGTGCCGCTCCTGCTGCGCGCCCACGAACTGTGGGCGGACCTCGAGCGCGACAGCGGACGGCGGCTGTTCACCCGCTGCGGCGGCATCATGGTCGGTACGGCGGGCTCGCGCACGATCACCGGCAGTGTGGCGTCGGCGCGCGCCTTCGGCATCCCGCACGAGCTGCTGGACGCCGCTGAGATCCGCCGCCGGTTCCCGACTTTGGCGCCTTCGGCGGACGAAGTCGCGCTGTACGAGCCGGGCGCCGGGCTGGTGTCGCCCGAGGGCAGCGTCGCCGCGCACCTGCAGCTCGCCGCGCGGTGCGGCGCCGAACTGCACCACGAGGAGAAGGTGTTCACCTGGAGCACGATGGTCGGCGGGGTGCGCGTCGGGACGTCGCACAGCTACTACACGGCCGACCGGCTCGTCCTGTGCCCCGGTGCGTGGGCCGGTGAGCTGCTGCGCGATTTCGGCGTGGAGTTCACGGTCCGGCGGCAGGTGCAGTACTGGTTCGCACCGTCGGGCGGGGTCGCCGGGTTCCGGCAGCACCCGGTGTACCTCTGGGAAGGCGACGGCTACACGTTCTACGGCTTCCCGGCGCACAACGCGCCCGCGGACGGCGTGAAGGTCGCGTTCCACACCGGGGGCCGCGCGTGCACCCCGGACGGCATCGACCGGACGGTGTCGGCCGAAGAGGTCCACGAGATCGCCACCGTCGTCGAACGGCACCTCCCGACGCTGCCCGGCGCGTTCCTCCGCGCGGCGACGTGCATGTACACCGACACGGCCGACGAGAGCTTCGTCGTGGCGCCGCACCCGGACGAGGAGCGGGTGGTGCTCGCGTGCGGGTTTTCGGGCCACGGCTTCAAGTTCGCCCCGGTGATCGGCGAGATCGTCGCGGACCTGGTGATCGACGGCGCGACGGCCCACCCGATCGCGCGGTTCGACCCGGCGCGGCTACTGGCCTAGCAGCGTCTTCGCGAGCGCTTCGAGGTCGACGCCCGCGACGCCGTCCAGGACGTACCACGGCGCCAGCCAGCCCGACGCCGCCAGCTCGTCGTACACCGCCGCGCAACGTCGCTGGAGTCCGTCGTCGGTCTCGAACGCGTCGCGCTCGCGGTCGGTTTCGGCCTCCGCGCGCCGTTCGGCGCGTTCGGCCGCCACCGCGGGCGCGACCCGCAGCAGCAGGTGCGCGTCGGGGCGAGGCAGGCCGAACCGCGCGACCTCCAGCTCCCACACCCACTTCACGACTTCGCCGGACGCATCCTGCCGCAGGCGCGCGGCCGCGTACGCGGCGTTGGACGCGACGTAGCGGTCGAGCAGGACGACGTCGTGCGTGTCCCGCAGGGCGCGGATGTCTTCCGCGGCGCCGCGGCGGTCGAGCGCGTAGAGCACGGCCATGCCGTACACCGAATCGGCGAGGTCACCGTGCCCGCGGTGCAGCGCCTCCTTCACGAGATCGGCGTGCACGCTCTTGCCGTAGCGCGGGAACGCCAGCTTCGCGACGCTCGCGCCCTTCGCGCTCAGCGCGTCCGTCAGCCCGTCGGCGAGCGTGCGCTTGCCCGCGCCGTCGAGCCCTTCGATGACCACCAGTCGACCCACGGGCGTCACAGTAACGGTGGTGGACCGGCGGGCTCGGTGGAAGGGGATCGACGCCGAGCCCGCCGGTTCGTCTTCAGGCGGAGATCCGCCTCAGGTGCAGCACGTACCCGGCGCCGCTGACGGCCAGCACGCCGACGAGGATCAGCAGCGGCACCCAGCCGGTGTCGTGGCCGGACGGCGCCGGGCCGCCGTCGCCGCGGGGCATCACCTGCGACGTCGCGTCGTAGCCGCCTGCCTCGCCTTCGCGGGCGTAGGCCGAGCCGGGGAGCTTGTCCGCGTACCGCGCCGAAACCGTGCGCTGGTAGTCGGCGACGGTGACCGCCGCCGTGGTCCCGGAAAGCGGCGTGACGCGGCCGTCGCGGACCGCGTACCAGGCGTCGACCTGCGGTTCGTGCAGCAGCTGGGCGCCCGCGGGCAGGGTGCGGGCGAACGCCGTCTCGACGTCGCCCGAGGCGATGTTGCCGATCTGCCACGCGCCGTCGCCCCCGCGGACCGACCAGAGCGTCGCGGTCCGGCCGTCGGAGGCCCGCGCGGGCACCGCGAAGTAGGCGAAGTCGCCGGGCGCCGCGCCCGGCTTGCCCCCGACGAAGTCCGGCGAGAGCTCGTAAACCGGGTAGGCGTCCGGCGCGATCTGCACCGAGACCGGGCCGCGCGCGTCCGGCGCCTCGGCGAAGAACCGGACCAGGACGTCCTGGAGGTCCGCCGCCGCGGCGTGCGCGGCCACAGCGTCGGCGCTGCTGATGCCGGCGGACTGGGCCGCGCCTGACACCGGTGCCGTCATCAGCAGCGCCGCGCCGGTAAGCACGGCGAGCACGAGCGCCCGCCTGCTCATCGGGAGATCCCGGTGAGCGTGTGCGTCCAGGTGAACGACGAGTTGTGCGTGTAGTAGCCGTAGGTCGACCAGTTGTAGCGCTTGGCCGGCCCCGGGTCTCCCCAGTGGACCCAGTCCCCGCTGGAGTCGGAGCCGTAGAGGACGTGGGTGTGGCCGCCGCCCGAGCGGTACCCGACCCGGGTCTCGACCGGCTGGTCCGCCGCCGTCTGCGTCCGGATGTCGGCGTAGGAGATGCGGTGGTCGAGGTAGCGGCCCGGCGAGGCGAACCCGAGCTTCGCGAAGGCCCGCTGCGGGTCGGCGAGGGTGCCGGGGAGGTTCGCGCAGTCCTTTCCGGTCTCGCCGTGCGCGAGCTGGCAGAACCGCGTCTGGCTCACCGCGGCGCCGTGGAAGGCCGCGATGGTGGCGCCGGAGCCCGCCCAGCACCACTGGTTCTTCTGCTGGGCCTGCAGCACGATCTGGCTCCGGTAGGTCGGCGGCACTCCGGGCGCGGCGCCGGCAGCGGCCGGCGCGACCAGGCACAACATCAGGCACACAGCCAAGGTGGCGGGTACCCGGCTCGACTTCACCAGCACGGACGGCCTCCTGCTCGAACGTGGGCGAACCAGCGGTGGTCACAACGGTGAACAACGCGGTCACAAGGAGCAAGAACGCCATCTGGATGAACGGACCGTTCCGGGTGATAGCCGGAACGCGGAACAGTCACCATCACGTGGCCAACCACCCTGAACGGGGGTCGGCACTGCCACTCTACGCTGCTAACGTGAACGTTCCGCGGTGTTCACGCCCAGCGCACACACTGGTCGGGTGAAGGGACGAGCGGTGGCACAAGACGGGAACCTCCCACTGATCATCGATGGCGCCCGCACGACCCGGGCATCGGTCGCCGAGCTGCCGAAAGAGCTGACCGAGGCGCTCCGCACCGGCGAGTTCCACCATGCCTTGAGACTGGCGATCGCCTACCGCGGCCTCTCGCTCGCCCGGCTGCGCGCGCACCTCGCCCTGCGCGGGGTCCAAATCGGACAGTCGACGTTGAGTTACTGGCAACGCGGGCTGCGCCAGCCCGAGGTGCCCAAGGCGCTCCCGGCGGTCCGGGCCCTGGAATCGGTCCTCCAGCTGCCCGCGGACGCCCTGGTGGTGCTGATCGGCCCGCGACTGGTCCGCCGCGGCCACCAGCCGGCGGCGTCGTTCCACGACCTGCGTTCCGGTGACATGGGGTCGATCGTCGAGGACCTGCTCGCCGAGCTCGGCGCGTACCCGTCGTCGAACCACTACAACGCCGACCTCGAGCTGCTGTCGGTGCACGACACGATCACGTTCGACGCCGAGCACCGTCAGGTCAGCCTGCGCACGCGGCTGGTGACGCGCGCCCGCCGGCACGGTCCCGACCGCTACCTGACCGTCTACAACGGCGATCCGGGCTGCCGGATCGACGACGTCGAGCTGATCACGGACGAGGGCTGCCGGGTCGGGCGGATGCGCCGCAACCCGGACGCGGACACGATGGCGACGGAGCTGCTCTTCGACCGCAAGCTCGCCGAGGGCGACATCCACGTGTTCTGCTTCGAGGTCCGTGACGACTCGGGCTCGGCGTCACCGGGCTACTACCGGATGCTGCGCGACCGGTGCGCCAGCTACCTGGTGCAGCTGCGTTTCGACCGCAACGCGCTGCCGGCCCGCTGCACGCGTCAGGTCCGGGCGCGCGACGACGCCCTGCCGGTGGTCGCGGAGGAGCTGGCGTGCGACATGGGCGGGGTGAGCAGCGCGTTCTTCAGCGACGCCGGGCCGGGGCTGGCCGGGGTCGCCGTCGAGTGGAACTGATCACACCACTCCGTCCCGCCGGGCGGTGAACAGCCGCTCCAGGCGCTCGCGGTGGTCGCCGGAGTGCGGTCCGGGTCGCCTCGGTCGATGAGCCGGCTCGCGGTCTGCACCGGCGCCGTGGCGTCGCCGGCGCCCTCGTGCACGAGGGCGCCGGCGCCTGGGCACGCTGGGCCGCCACCGCTGCCGCCGTCGTGACGGTCGCGCTGGTGCTGGTGGCCGCCGCACTCGTCGACTGGGGGATCGCGCGCGGCGCGCCTAGCGACCACGGTGTTTGGCGCGGGCTTTCGCCCTCGCCAGCTCGCGCCGCCGAGTCGCTTCGGCGGCCGCCCGGCGTTTGCGGGCCGCCTTGTTCTCGACCACGCGCTCGGCCACCGCTTCCTTCAGCGCGCGCTGAGCCGCGGTGCCGATGCCCTCTTGCGCCTTCGCTTGCTTCGCGGGCCGCTTAGGACGCTCGCTCTCCGGAACAGGCGGGGCTTCGCGTGCTTGATCGGCGAGACGCACGAAGTCGCGGCCGGCCGCGAAGGCCGCCAGTTCGGCGTTGTTCGGCTCGGCGCCGAAGATGTGCCGAGCGGCCCGGACCAGGCCGTCTTCGTGGATTTCGTAGACGCCGACCCAGAACCGGCCGTCGTGGTACAGCGTGAACACCCCGCTCATCGGGAAACCTCCAGGCGTGACGGATCAGCCTGGCGCCACCGGTTTCCCTTGCGGGACAACGAGCCCTTGCGGACCGCCCGGACTACCTACCGGGCCGTGAGGTTCGTGAAGCCAAGAACGTCTCGAGGTTACGCGGGCGGGCCGCCGATGCCGAGCTCATTTCCCTCGGGGTCGCGGTAGATGATCTTGCGGACGCCGTCGCCGTAGGTTTCCCGGTCGGCGGGCTCGATGCCGCGGGCGGAGATCCCGGCGACGCGCTCGTCGAGGTCGTCGACGAAGAGGGTGTGCATGGCCAGGCCCGCACGCTCGGGCCGCTCCACGACGTAGACCGAGCCGTGTTCCGCGACCTGCCAGAGCACCTCGGTGTCGTGCACGACGAAGGTCGGCGGGGAGCCGAAGAGGCGTTCGTACCAGGCGAGCGCGCCGGCGAAGTCGCGGACGGCGATCCCGGCGAAGAGGTCGACGGTCACAGCACCTCGAATCCGTTGGCTTCGGCAGGTCCCGCCTTGCCTACCTCACCACTCGCCCCGGGTCCAGTCGAGCGCCTCGCTGACGGCGGTGCCCCAGCCACGGGACAACTCTTCGATCTCGTCGAGGCCCGGCACCGGACCCTCCGGCCTGAAGGTCAGCAGCTTGCCTTCGGCGACAAGGCGGTCTCGCCGAGCGAGGGCTTCAGTGACCACATCGTCGTCCACTCTTCCCTCATCGGCTGTCGCACGGACAAAACGGAGGGGCCGCCCCGAACACGTTCGGGGCGGCCCTGACCTGCTGAAACCCGGTTACCTCAGTACCGGTAGTGCTCCGGCTTGAACGGGCCCTCGACGTCCACGTCGATGTACTCGGCCTGCTCCTTGGTCAGCTTCGTCAGCTCGCCACCGAGAGCGTCCAGGTGGATCTTCGCGACCTTCTCGTCCAGCTTCTTGGGGAGGCGGAAGACCTCCTTGTCGTACTCCTCGTGCTTGGTGAACAGCTCGATCTGCGCGATCACCTGGTTGGAGAAGCTGTTCGACATCACGAACGACGGGTGCCCGGTCGCGTTGCCCAGGTTGAGCAGCCGGCCCTCGGACAGCACGATGATCGTGTTGCCGTTCGGGAAGATCCACTCGTCGACCTGCGGCTTGATGTTGATGCGGCGGATGCCCGGGTAGCGCGCCAGGCCCGCCATGTCGAGCTCGTTGTCGAAGTGGCCGATGTTGCCCAGGATCGCCTGGTGCTTCATCTTCGCCATGTGCTCGACCAGCACGACGTCCTTGTTGCCGGTCGTCGTGATGACGATGTCGGCCTCCGGCAGCGCGTTCTCCAGCGTGCGGACCTGGTAGCCGTCCATCGCCGCCTGCAGCGCGCAGATCGGGTCGATCTCGGTGACGACCACGCGGGCGCCCTGGCCGCGCAGCGACTCCGCCGCGCCCTTGCCGACGTCGCCGTAGCCGCAGACGACCGCGACCTTGCCGCCGATCAGCACGTCGGTGCCGCGGTTGATGCCGTCGATCAGCGAGTGGCGGATGCCGTAGCGGTTGTCGAACTTCGACTTCGTCACCGCGTCGTTGACGTTGATCGCCGGGAACAGCAGCTCACCGGCCGCGGCGAGCTGATAGAGCCGGAGGACGCCGGTGGTGGTCTCCTCGGTGACGCCGCGGATGCCCTCGCCGATCTTGGTCCACTTGCCGGTGTCGGCCGCGACCGAGTCGCGCAGCAGCTCGAGGAACACGCGGAACTCGTCCGAGGTGTTCTCGTCCGGGGTCGGCACGACGCCCGACTTCTCGAACTCGGTGCCCTTGTGCACCAGCATGGTGGCGTCACCGCCGTCGTCGAGGATCATGTTCGGGCCCTCGCCGTCCCAGGTGAGCATCCGCTCGGTGCACCACCAGTACTCCTCGAGCGACTCGCCCTTCCACGCGAAGACCGGGACGCCCTTCGGCTCCTCGGGCGTGCCGTGCGGGCCGATGACGACCGCCGCGGCCGCGTGGTCCTGCGTCGAGAAGATGTTGCAGGACGCCCAGCGCACCTCGGCACCCAGCGCGACCAGCGTCTCGATCAGGACGGCCGTCTGCACGGTCATGTGCAGCGAGCCGGAGACCCGCGCGCCGCGCAGCGGGAAGACCTCCGCGTATTCGCGCCGCAGCGCCATCAGTCCCGGCATCTCGTGCTCGGCGAGGCGGATCTCCTTGCGGCCGAATTCGGCGGCCTCGAGGTCGGCGACGGCGAATTCGATGCCGTTGCGGTTCTGGTGCCGCTTGGCAACGCTTTCGGGGGTCATAGTGGCGATTCCTCCAAGACTCGATGACATCCGAACACTACCGTTGTCCGCTCGACCTTCCCTAGGATCGCGTAGGAGGCTTTCACCGTGCCCATGCCCGGCCCGGACACCCGCGTCGTCGAAATCCGCGTCGCCGGGCTCGTGGGCACCAGCGGCGAGACCCTGCTCGACGCGGTTTCCACCGTCGACGTCGCCGGCGACGGGCTGGGCCGCGTGATCCGCCCGGCGGACCGGCTGCGGCGGCCGGCGCCCGGGCCCGTGCTGCCGGCGCTGGGCCGGTCGATCCCGCGGACCCTCGAAGGCTACCTGTGGCACGGCATGACCTCCGGCGGGGCAGCCAAGGCGACCTGGGCGCTGCTCTTCCCGTTCTCCCTGGCCAACGTCGCGTTCTGGATGCTGCCGCCGACGCCGCCGGGCCGCCTCCCGCGCGTGCTCGGCGCGGTGTGCCGCGGCCTGCTGCGCGTCGGCGCCCTGCTGCTGACCATGCTGCTGATGGGCCAGCTCGCGGCGATCGCGCTCGACCTGTTCGCCGCGCAGTGCCTCGCGCCGGGCTCCGGCTGCCTGCCCGTGGTCCCCGACGTCCTCCGCTCGGTGCCGGCGCGGATCGCGGTCGGCGTGCTGCCCCTGCTGGTCGTGATCTTCGTGCTGCACCGGATCTCGTCGGCGACGTGGGCGGTGCACGCCGACGGCGACCTCACCCAGGGACCGTTGCGGATGCGCGCCGACCCGGAGACGCCGGCACTGCGCTGCCTGCACACCGTCGCGGCGCTGGTCTCGGTCGCGCTGCTGCTGCTCGGCGGGCCGTTCCGGGTGCCCGGCAACGTCTTCGACCTGGTGGTCTGGATCGTCACGCTGGCGCTGGTCCTCGCGACGGTCGTCGCGGCCGCGATCGGCGTCGACACCGGCCGGTTCGCCCGCCCCGGGGTGATCGCGCTGGCCGCGCTGCTCGTCGTCCTGGCCGCGGTGCGGCTGCGGCCCGGCCCGGGTCCGCTGCCGGGGACCAACGGCGTCGTCGAAGGGCTCGGCGCGGCCCTGGTCGCCGTCACGGTGCTGTTCGCGCTGTTCCTGGCGCCGGCCGCACTGGTGGCCCGGCCCGGCTGGGTGCACAAGCCGCGCCGGCTGCGGCCGTGGCTGGGCGGCTGGGCGGCCGCGCCGGTGCTCGCGCTGGCCGGGCTGCTCGGCGGCGGGTTCGGCGCCGGTCTCGCCGAAGCGCTCCGCCGGCTTTCCGGCGCGGAACTGCTGCACGTGCCCGACACGTACCTGCTGGTCACGGTCCTGTGGGGCGCCGGGCTGGCGTTGGCGGCAGTCCTCGCCGTGCTGGGCTTCGCCGTCGCTGTCCCGCTGCGGCGGCTGCGGCGGGGCGTCCCGGAGATCGTCGAACTGATGGAGCACGACGAGCGGCAGGAGGCCCAGGCCGCGGCGGCCTGGGCGCGCTCGGCCTGGGAGCGGCGGCACCTGCACCACCTGGCCCTCACCGTGGCGTCGGCGATGTCCGCGGGCGGCGCGGCGCTCCTGGTGCTGCGGTTCGGGTTCGGGCTGGTCCCCGGCTGGTTCGGGCCGCTGTCCGCGATCGGCGTCGGCGCACTCGGCGCGCTCGCCGCGGGCCTGCTGCGCGTCGTCTACACGGCCGCGCGGACCCCGCAGCGGAGCCGGCACCTCGGGGCGCTGGCCGACCTCGTCTGCTTCTGGCCGCGGGCGGCGCACCCGACCGTGCCGCCGTGCTACGCGCTGAAGGTCGTCCCGGAACTGGCCGCCCGGGCGCGCGAGCACCTCGCCGAACCGGGGACGCGCGTAGTGCTCTCCGGCTACAACATCGGCAGCCTGCTCACGGTGATGGCCGCCGCCCGGCTGGCGGCCGAACTGCCGGAGGCCGACCTCGAACGCGTCGGCGTGCTCACCGCGGGCTCCCCGCTGCAGTGGGGCTACCAGCGCGCCTTCCCGGCGTTGCTGCCCCAGGAAGCGCTCGAACGGCTCTTCGCCGACCTGAAGGGCCGCTGGCGCGCTCTGTGCCGCGGCACCGACATCTTCGGCGGCGGCGTGACGACCTGGCGGCACGAAGTCTCCGACCGCTGCCTCTACGGCGTCGGCTACCAGCCCGAAGGCGGCTCCGGGCCGCTGAAGGCGAAGGCCGACGAGAACGGCGTCCTCATCCTCGGCGGCGACCACTGGCTGCCGGACCCGCTGCGCGGCCCGACGGGGCGGCACCGCTGGGCGCCGGGGGTGCTCAAGCACCAGGACTACGTCGTCGACGCGGAGTGGGACCACGCCGTCGCGATGGCCGCCGGCCTCGGCAAGCCGTCCGGCGGTGAGCAGGGCCTGCTCTTCGGGGACTTCCCCGGAAAGCCGTGAAGGCCCCCTTCCCGGCGTCTTGAGCCGGTAAGGGGGCCTTCACGGAACTTCAGGTCAGGCTTACTCGGAAGCCTTGCGACGGAACTTCAGCAGCGCGAGCAGGCCGCCACCGCCGAGGATCAGCAGGCCCGCGATCCAGACCAGCCACATGTTGTCGAAACCGGTGTTGGCCAGGCCGCCACCGGTGCCGGACTCGTTGCCCGCCGGGACGACGGCCGGAGCGGTCGTGCTGGTGCTGGTCGGCTTCACGGTCTCGGAGGAGGCCGGAGCGCTGGGCCTCGTCTCGGTCGGCTTGCTCGTCGGCGGCGTCTTGGTCTCGGTCGGCTTGGTGGTCTTGGTGCCGCAGAGGAACCACTTGTCGATGTTCGGCTGGCGTCCCTTGAAGGTCTTGGTCGCCTGGAGGTCCTTCCACGGCGCCGTCGCCGGGAACACCTCGCCACCCTTGCCGGCCTTGCCGGGGATGTACTCGTTGAAACCGTCGTCACCGCCGATGACGACGATGCGGGTGACGGTCACACCCTCGTGGACCTTGGTGATGGTCAGGCGGCTCTCGCCCACACCACCGGTGAAGTCGACATCGCTCTGGTTGAGGTCCTTGCCCTTCGCGCACGCGGCGTGACCCCGGTCCGGGATCGGGTTCGGCCGGTTGTCATCGGTGTAGCAGGCCAGCGCGGAGCCGGCGGTGCCGATGAGGGCGGCGGTGGTCAGCGCCATGATCGCGACGGCGCCGCGGAAGGTACGTCTGCGCATTCAGAACTCCTGTACCGGCGGGGAGAGAGCACTTGCGAAATCTGGGGTCGCGAAGCCACCGAGCGTGTGAATCACGCTGCTGTAATTCACCCGTCAGTGGCACACGAAGGATCGAAAGGTATCGCACGTCACTCGACCGGCTACACCGGGTCCCCTTTTAGGCACGATACGCAAGATCGTCCGATGTAAAGTCCCGCGAAAAAGCCCCGCCGACCTGCGCGAACGCGGATCGGCGGGGCTTCACGAACGAGTGACGCCGATCAGGACTCCGGGGCCTTGACGGGCTCGGCGAGACCTTCGGCCTGCCGCTTGCCGAGCAGCGAGTGCCGCCGGCTGTAGCCGAAGTAGATCAGCACGCCGACCACCATCCAGGCGACGAACCGCAGCCAGGTCAGCACCGTCAGGTTCAGCATCAGCCACAGGCAGGCGAGGATCGCCAGGATCGGGATCAGCGGCACCAGCGGCACCTTGAACGCGCGGGGCAGGTCGGGCCGCGTCCGGCGCAGGACCAGCACGCCCGCCGAGACGAGCACGAACGCGAACAGCGTGCCGACGTTGACCATCTCTTCGAGCTTGTCCGCCGGGAAGAAGCCCGCCGCGAGCGCGACCAGGCCGCCGACGATCAGCGTCGCGCGCTGGGGCGTGCCCTGCTCACCCGTCTTCGCCAGCCCGCGCGGCATCAGGCCGTCGCGCGACATCGCGTAGATGATCCGGACCTGGCCCAGCATCAGCACCATGACGACGGTGGTCAGGCCGGCCAGCGCGCCGAAGGAGATGAGGTTGGCCGCCCAGTCGACGCCGTTCGCGGAGAACGCCGTGGCGAGGGTCTTGTGGCTGCCGTCGCCGGCTGAGGTGGCCAGGTCCTTGTACGACGTCATGCCCACGACCACCAGCGAGACCGCGACGTACAGCACGGTGACGATCGCCAGCGACCCCATGATCCCGCGCGGAACGGCCTTCTGCGGGTTCTTCGTCTCCTCGGCGGTGGTCGCGACGATGTCGAAGCCGATGAACGCGAAGAACACCAGCGAGGCACCGGCCAGCAGGCCGAAGACGCCGAACGAACTGCTCGCGCCGCCCGCGATCAGCGAGAACAGCGACTGGTCGACACCGGTCTCGCCCGAGCCGCCGGTCGAGCCCGGCGGGATGTACGGCGAGTAGTTGGCGCCCTTGATGTAGAAGATGCCGAGGATGATCACGAACAGCACCACGGCGACCTTGATGCCGGTGATCACCATCGAAACCCGCGACGACAGCTTGGTGCCGACGGCCAGCAGCGTCGTCAGGACCGCCACGACGAACAGGGCGCCCCAGTCGACGGTGACGCTCCCGATGTCGAACGTCGTCTTGGTGCCCTTGCCGAAGAGGTAGCCGAGCACCGTCTCGAGGTAGACCGACCAGCCCTTGGAGACGGCGGCCGCGCCGACGGCGAGCTCCAGGATCAGGTCCCAGCCGATGATCCACGCCATGAACTCGCCGAACGTGGCGTAGGAGAACGTGTACGCGCTGCCCGCGACCGGCACGGTCGAGGCGAACTCGGCGTAGCACAGCGCCGCCAGCGCACAGGCGATCGCGGCGAAGACGAAGGCCAGCGAGACCGACGGGCCGGCGTAGTCACCGGCCGTCCGCGCGGTCAGCGTGAAGATACCGGCACCGATGACGACCGCGACCCCGAAGACCGTGAGGTCCCACGCGCTCAGGTTTCGCCGGAGCTTGGTGTCCGGTTCGTCGGTGTCCGAAATGGACTGCTCGATGGATTTAGTGCGCCACAATCCCGTTCCGGGCACCGTTGACCTCCTGCCGCTGGCCTGCATGTATCGCGGTAGGTCACCCTATCGGGTCAGACGCGTGACGGCTCGCCGAGCGCTCGGCCCCTACTTCGCGAGACTGCGGTCGAGGTCCGGCTCGAGGTAGATCAGCTTCGCGACCGGCACCTTGGCGCGGACGCGGGCCTCGGCGTCGTCGATGGCCATGGCCAGCTCGGCGGTGTCGAGGCCCGGCACCATCGCCAGCTTCGCGGCGACGAGCAGCTCGTCCGGGCCCAGGTACTGGGTGCGGATGTGGATGACCCGCTCGACCTTGCCCGCCGCGAGCTCGTCGACGATCGTCGCGAGGACGGCCTCGGTGACGCCTTCGCCGATGAGGAGGCTCTTCATCTCGACGATCAGGATGATCGCGATGACACCCAGCAGCGCGCCGATCGCGAGGGTGCCGACGCCGTCCCAGACCGGGTTGCCGGTGACGACCGAAAGGCCGACGCCCAGCAGCGCGAGGACCAGGCCGAGCAGCGCGCCGGCGTCCTCCAGGAGGACGACGGGGAGCTCGGGCTCCTTGGCCTGGCGGATGAAGCCCCACCAGGTCGCGTCGCCCTTGATCTTCTTGGACTCGCCGATGGCGGTGTAGAAGCTGTAGCCCTCCAGGCCGACCGCGACGAGCAGGATGATCACGGCGACGATCGGCGACTCGAGCGGCTCCGGGTGGCCGACCTTGTGGACGCCTTCGTAGATCGCGAACGCCGACCCGAGGCTGAAGAGCATCAGCGCGACGATGAAGGAGTAGAAGTACCGGTCGCGGCCGTAGCCGAAGGGGTGTTCCTGGTCGGCCGCGCGCTTCGACGTCTTCTGGCCGAGCAGCAACAGGCCCTGGTTCGTGGTGTCGGCCAGCGAGTGCACGGACTCGGCCAGCATCGACGACGACCCGGTGACGAGGAAGCCGACGAACTTCGCGGCCGCGATCCCGGCGTTCGCCCCGAGCGCGGCGATGATCGCCTTGGTTCCGCCTCCAGCTGACACGACCGCTCCCCTGGTTGGTCCCGAATGTCCGGGTGGAGCCTAATAGGGCGGCGGGCCCGCGACGGTCCCCGCCCGGGCTAACCGGGTGGACCGGCGGGCTTCGGCGAACCGCCGGTTTCTGTCGGACCCCTTCGCTACGGTGGGCCGCTCGGACACTGGGGAAGGTGGACATGGCGCACTTCGGCGTGCTCGGGCCGCTCGCCGTCGAGAGCCCGCCCGGGCACTGGGTCGCGTTGCGCGGCGAGCGGCAGCGCACCCTGCTGGCCGTGCTGCTGCTCAACGCCGACCAGCACGTCCACGTCGACGTGCTGGTCGAAGCGCTGTGGCCGGAGCGGCCGCCGAAGTCCTACGCCTCGAACCTGCACACCTACCTCTCGCGGCTGCGCGAGCGGATCGACGGTCTGCGCGTCGAGCACGGGCCGCTCGGCTACCGGCTGTGCGCCGAGCCGGACGAGCTCGACCTGCTCGTCTTCCGGTCGGCCGTCACCGAGGGGCAGCGGGCCGGGGACGCCGTCGCCGCGTCCGGGCACTACCGGCGGGCGCTCGCGCAGTGGCGGGGGCCGGTGCTGGCCGGGCTGCACGTCCCGCGGCTCGACGCCGACGTCGCGCGGCTGGAGTCCGAACGGCTCGCCGTGTTCGAGGACTGCGTCGACGCGGAGCTCACCGCCGGCCGCCACGGGGAGCTGACCGGCGAGCTGCAGGCCATGATCACCGAGCACCCGCTGCGGGAACGGCTGGCCGCGCAGCTGATGATCGCGCTGCACCGAGCCGGGCGGCAGGGCGACTCGCTGGAGATCTACCGGCGGCTGCGGACCACGCTGATCGAGGAGCTCGGCGTCGAACCGGGCGCCGAGGTGCGCCGGGTGCACGCCGCCGTCCTGCGCGGTGAGGACCCGGTGCCGCGCATGCCGGCGCCGGTCTGGCCCGTGTGCCAGCTGCCGCCGGACATCGCGGACTTCACCGGCCGCGACGCCGAACTCGCCGAGCTGACCGCCGTGCTGGGCCGCGGCGCCGGCGTCCCGGTCGCCGTGCTCAGCGGCGAGCCGGGCGCGGGCAAGAGCACCCTGGCCGTGCGCGCCGCGCACCGGCTGCGGGCGCGGTTCCCGGACGGCCAGCTGTACGTGCCGCTGGGCGGGCGCGACATCGGCGAGGTGCTGGCCGACCTGCTGCGCGCGCTCGGCGTACCCGGCCCGGCGGTGCCGGACGACGTCCGCGCCCGCGCGGCGGTGTTCCGCGGCCGGCTGACCGACCGGCGGGTGCTGGTGGTGCTCGACGACGCCGGCGACCCCGAGCACGTCCGCGCCCTGCTGCCGGGCACGCCGGGCTGCGCGGTGCTGGTGACGAGCCGGCAGCGCCTGAGCGGGCTGGCCGGCGCGCACCGGCTGGCGCTCGGGCCGCTGTCCGACGCCGAAGCCACCGAGCTGCTGAACCGGCTCGCCGGGGCGCGGGTGGCCCGGGAGCGCGCCGACGCCGTCCGGATCATCGCGGCGTGCGCGCGGCTGCCACTGGCCCTGCGCATCGCGGGCAGCCGGCTGGCCATCCGCCCGCACCTGCGGCTCGGCGAGCTGGCCGACCGGCTGGAGGACGAGGTCCGCCGGCTCGACGAGCTGACCGTCAGCGACCTGGCCGTGCGCAGCAGCATCGCGCTGAGCCACGAAGGTCTCCGGCCACCGGCGCGGCGCGCGTTCCGGCTGCTCGGGCGGTGCCGGCTCGTCGACCTGCCGGCGTGGGCGGTCACGACGCTCATCGGCACGCCGGACGCGGACGAGGCCGTCGAAGAGCTCGTCGAAGCGAGCCTGCTGGAGGCGCGCGGACCGGACCCGACCGGCGAGGGCCGCTACCGGATGCACGACCTCGTCCGGCTGTACGCGGCGGAGAGGCCGCCTGAGGAGGGCGGCACGTCGACGGTGCTCGCGGCGACCCTCGCGCTGGCCGACGCGGCCGCGGCCCGCCTGCCGCGCACGGTGCCGATGCCGGCGGTGGCCCACGAGCCGTTCCCGCAGCCGCTGCCGGGCGCGCTGGTGGCGCGGCTGCTCGAGCGCCCGGACGAGTGGTTCGCCGCCGAGCGCGCGAACCTCGTGCGGCTCATCGGGTCGCTGCGCGCGCGGGAAGCGTTGCTGCTGCTGGACAAGCTGAGCGTGTACCTGTACCTGCACGGGCACTACGCCGACATGCGCGCGGCGTACGAAACGGTCCTGGCGGCGACGGAGGACCGCCGGCTGGCGGCGATCGCCGAAGCGAACCTGGCGCTGCTGCGGCACGCGCGCGGGCAGTACGAGGAGGCCGCGTCCGCGTACCGCGAATGCGCGAAGGAGCTCGAAGCCCACGGCGACCGCCGCACGCACGCGTGGGTTTCGGCGAACCTGGCGCACTGCCTGATCGGACTGGGCCGCGCCGAGGAGGCGCTGCAGACCGCGCGCTCACTGTCTACTGTGGACGACCAGCCGGAGGCGCTCCTGGTCCGGGAGGCGGAGTCGGCGGCGTTGCTGCGGCTGGGCCGGGTGGCGGACGCCCGCGAGGTCGACCGGCTCGCCCTGGCATCGGCCCGGGCCACGGGAGATCCGCGCCGGATCGGCACGGCGCTGCACGGGTTCGCGTGGTCGTCGCTGCTGACGGGCGACGGCGCGGAGGCGGTGACGGCGATCACGGAGTCGGTGGAGCTGCTCCGCGACACGATGGCCCGCTCGGCGCTGGCGAAGTCGTTGCGCACCCTGGGCGCGATCTCGGCGGCGACGGGCTCACGCGACCGCGCGACGGCGGCGTTCGAGGAGGCCCGCGACCTCGCCCGCGACCTGGACGAGCGGCCCCGAGAGCTGTCCTGCACCCGCGCCCTGGCGGCGAGCTGGGTCGGCGAGGGTCGCGCACAGCAGGCGATCCCGGTGCTCCGAGCGTGCCTCGACGAGTTCCGCGAGATGGGCGGAAAATCGGCAACGGGCTTGACGTGGCTCGTCCTGAGCAAGGCATGCGAAGCGGTGGGCGACGAGGAGGCGGCCTCGCAGGCGGCGGCCGAAGCGGCGAGCATGGCCGACTCGCGCGACGCGAGTGCGGCAGCCCTGCGTCGAGCGCTGCTCGCGCTCACGGAGCCGGCCTGACCGCCGGGAACGCCCTCTGACGAGCAGGTGACCGCCCTCACCGACTCGGTCCGACAACCGGCCGCTTTGCCAGGTGGGCACCCCTCGTCCCCACCTGGCAAAGCACCAGCCCAGGCCGCGCCGGGCGAACCGGCACGAGCCTTCGGTGATCGCCCTCCACCCTCACCGAACCTGCCTGACCACCCGGCCGTACGGCCCTCTGCCAGCACCACCGACGGCACCCCTCCGGCGAGCCCCCGCCCTGGCCCGACAACCGGCGCCCCCCGACCCGGTTGTCCCCCGCCCCGCGCAGTTCCCCTCTCACAGCGAAACGGGGTGGTGCCGCCCCCTCACGGCACCACCCCAGCCCACGGACGCCGGGCGCGACCGACCGGCGTCACCCCCAGGGAGCTATCGGCCCTTGCGAGCCCGCGCGTACCGGTTGATCACCGGCAGCCACGTCAGCGCCACGACCACCAGGCCGGTCACCACCGTGAGCCAAGCCACCCCGCGGATCGCGGCGGTGCCACCCTCGATGTCGGTCGCCAGCCTCAACCCCACGCTCGCGTTGGCCAGCGCCGCCAGCGTCAGCAGCACGCGCACCCAGACCGCGCCGCGCAAGGCCAGCAGCCCCCACAGCAGCAGCACCACACCGAAGAAGACGGCCACCGCTCCGCGCACCTGGAGCGTGCTCTGTACCTCGTCCAGGGCCGCGTCCAGCAGCGCGCCGCCGTCGGCCTTCACCGAGTCCGCCGAAGCGCCGGTGATCGTCGCGATCGTCTCCGCCGCGACGTCCAGCGCCATGTCCCGGCCGCCGACGAAGTACAGCACCCCGTCGACGATCGCGGCCAGCGCCGACACCACGGCCACCCCCACCAGCGCCAGCAGCGCTCCGGGCCGGGACGGCACCGCGACCGGGGCAGGCTGGGGAAGCCCGGTCGCGGCATCGGGATAGGAAGTCACAAGCTCGTTCTCCTCGAAAATCGACACGAAGGGGCGTAACAACCACCCCTACGAGCGATAGTGGAGAACGGCACCACACGGAACGCACACAGAAGTGCGTCAGTCCTCGCAGGTTCCCACGGTCGCCCGGAACAGCTGGGTCCGCGCGCCGTCCAGTGGACGCACGTGCACCGGCGGGTCCGCCGCCGGCAACCACACCGACTGACCCCGCCGCAGCTCGACCTTCTCGCCGTCGTCGGCCGTCACGAGCAGGTCGCCTGCCGTGCACAGCAGGATCTGCGGGCCCACGCTGTCGACCGAGATCTCGTCGTCCTGGCCCGAAGCCCACTCGACGCGCGAAAGCTCGAACTCCGGCGCGTCGGTCCGGTACACCGCCACCCGGCCACCGGTGTCGCCGCACTGGACCGGCATTTCGCCGCACGCGAAGTCGACCACGCGCAGCAGCTCCGGGACATCCACGTGCTTCGGTGTCAGGCCGCACCGCAGGATGTTGTCCGAGTTCGCCAGGATCTCCACGGCCGTGCCGTGCAGGTACAGGTGCAGGTTGCCGGCCGGCAGGTAGATCGCCTCGCCCGCGCGCAGCGTCAGCCGGTTCAGCAGCAGCGCCGCCAGCACGCCCGCGTCCCGCGGGTGCGTTTCGCCGAGCTCCAGGATCGTCCGGCACTCGACCGCGAACTCGCCGTGCTCCTGGACGTGCCGGACGCAGGCGTCCAGCACCTCCGGCAGAAGCGAGTCGAGCGACGGCTGCGGCAACGTGATCCACGTCGTGAACAGCGCCCGCAGCCCGGACGGGTCCGGCTGGACCTCCAGCAGCCCGGTGTACTTCGCCAGCCCGGGCGTCTCGATCGCCTTAAGCAGCTTCACCGTGCGGCCCGGCTCGCGGAACCCGGCCAGCGCGTGGAACTCCGTCAGCGCGCAGACCAGCTCCGGCTTCGCCGTCGGGTCCGGGTAGTTGCGGTTCGCCGCGTCCCGCGGGATGCCCAGCCGCTCCTCGCGGGCGTGCCCCTCCGCGGCCTGGGCCGCCGACGGGTGCGCCTGCATCGACAGCGGCTCCTCCGCCGCGAGGATCTTCAGCAGGAACGGCAGCCGCCCGCCCCACCGCTTCGCGCACCGCTCGCCGAGCTGCCGCACCGGGTCGGTGTCGACCAGCTCGAGCAGGCTCCGCTCGGTCCCGTCGGGGCCGATGACGTGCGACGGGTCACCCGGGTGGGCCCCCATCCACAGTTCGGCCTCGGGGTGCGGCGCGGGTACCGGACGGCCCAGCAGCTCGGGGATCGCCGTCCGCGATCCCCAGGCGTAGGGCCGCACCGCGTTGCGCAGCAGCTCCACTGTCACCTCAACTCCACTCCTTCGGCGCCGGCCGGGGCCAGCGCTCGGCGGGTCTCACGCCGTCACGGGCTCGAAGCGGCCCGCGCCGCCGATGCTGCCCGCCGCCAGCCCGAGATAGACCGCCGCCAGTTCGAACCGCAGCGCCAGCACCGCGGCCCGCACGATTTCGTCGGCCTCGATCTCCTCGGCCGGGGCGATGACGTCCGCCCCGGGCAGCAGATCCTCGGCTTGGTAGCGCGCCGCGTCCGTGGCCGGACCGGTCCGCACCGAGAGGAGCAGCACCCGGGTGGGGATGTCACCTGATGGATCGTCCGGATCGGCGAAGATGTCACGCTCCGCGCCACTTGATTGCGCCGCCCGCCGCAATGCGGGGCGCGCCAGTGCCTGACGAAAGTCTTCGACGTCGCACACAGTAGCCGCATGGGCGGCGAACGCGTGCGCAGCGTGCTCGCCGACGGCGACCGCGACGGGGTCCAGCCCCCACAGCAGCGGCACGCGGTCGGCGACCCGCAGGGCGAGCGCCTTGGCCGGGTTCGCGAACGAATCCCGGGCCAGGTAGTCCTTCTCGGCCTCCAGGTCGAGCTGGTCGGCCAGCACCTGGACGTCGGAGATCAGCAGGCCCAGCGCGTTCGCGGTGAGCAGCCCCGCGGCCAGGCCGCGCGGGAACGCCAGTTCCGGCGGCACCGGGATGCGCGGCGTCAGCAGCACGCCCTTGCCCGCCACAGCGGCCGCGACCGGGCCTTCGGCCGGCGCGGAGAGCACCACCGAAGCGCCGAAGCGCGCGGCACGCTCCAGCGACGCAGCCAGCTCGCGGTCGCCGGGGTCGTCGGTGTGCGCGAAGACGACGTCGAGCGCGCCGATCCAGCTCGGCACCACCTCGGCCACGACGACCGGCACCGGGCACGACGGCGCCAGCAGCGCCGCGAGCAGCCGGGTGAGCGTCCGGCTCACGCCCGGCCGGTCGATCAGCACGACGGCGCGCGGGCGGCCCACGTCGAGCCGCTCGGCCAGCTCGAGCTCGGCGGCGCTCTCGGCGGTCGCGCGCACCTGGGCGCCGGCCATCGCGGCGGCCCGGAGCAGCCCCGCGCTGTCGGCCTCGGCCAGCCGCGCGGGGTCGTCGAGCAGCGAGTCGTCAAGCACTGTCGGCATCGGAATTTCCGCTGTCGCCGGGAATCCGGGCTTCGTCGAGGAGCAGCACCGGGATCCCGTCACGGACCGGGTACACCCGGCCGCACTCGGTACACGTCAGTGCGTCGGCCTCGGGGTCGTCCGGTGCCCCGGGGCGCAACGGGGCGTGATCGGGCGACGGGCACGCCAGGATCTCGAGGAGCTGGGCGTCGAGCGTGATGGCCATGGTTCCTCCATACCACGCGGTGAGGTGTGGTGAAGGGCACCTTCCGGACACAGTTGGGCCCGGAAGCCCGCCCTCCACCGTGGGCGAGGTCAGCTGCGGATGATCGCGAGTACTTCGTCCACCAGCCCTTGCACGGCCTCGGCGTTCGCGGCTTCGACGTTCAGCCGGAGCAGCGGTTCGGTGTTCGACGGGCGCAGGTTGAACCACGCGCCGCCCGGCAGCTGCACGGTCAGGCCGTCGAGCTCGTCGAGCTCGACGCCGGAGCGGGTGCCGAAGCTGTCCTTGACGGCCATCATCTTCGCGACCTGGTCGTCCACGGTCGAGTTGATCTCGCCCGAGGCCGCGTAGCGCGAGTACGCGCTGGTCAGCTCGGACAGCGGCCCGTTCTGCTCACCGAGGGCGGCGAGCACGTGCAGCGCCGCCAGCATGCCGGTGTCGGCCCGCCAGAAGTCGCGGAAGTAGTAGTGCGCGGAGTGCTCGCCGCCGAAGATGGCACCGGTGCGGGCCATCTCGGCCTTGATGAACGAGTGCCCGACGCGGGTGCGGACCGGCTTGCCGCCGTGCTCGGCGACGATCTCCGGCACGCCCTTGGACGTGATCAGGTTGTGGATGATCGTGCCGCCCGGGTCCTTCGCCAGCTCGCGGACGGCGACCAGCGCGGTGATCGCGCTCGGCGAAACCGGCTCGCCGCGCTCGTCGACGATGAAGCAGCGGTCGGCGTCGCCGTCGAAGGCCACGCCCGCGTCCGCGCCGACCTCGCGCACCTTCGCCTGCAGGTCGACGATGTTCGCCGGGTCCAGCGGGTTGGCCTCGTGGTTCGGGAAGCTGCCGTCGAGCTCGAAGTACATCGGGACGACCTCGATGGGCAGCCCGTCGAAGACGGTGGGGACGGTGTGCCCGCCCATGCCGTTGCCGGCGTCGACGACGATCTTCAGCGGCCGGCTGCCGGACAGGTCGACGAGGTTGCGCAGGTAGGCCGCGTAGTCGGCGAGCACGTCCCGCTCGCTCGTGGTGCCCCGCTGGCCTTCGAACTCCGGCACGCCCTGCTCGACGGTGTCGCGGATCTCGGCGAGCCCGGTGTCCTGGCCGACCGGCGAGGCGCCGGCGCGGCACATCTTGATGCCGTTGTACTTGGCCGGGTTGTGGCTCGCGGTGAACATCGCGCCCGGCAGGTTCAGCGAACCCGAGGCGAAGTAGAGCTGGTCGGTGCTGGCCAGCCCGATGCTCACGACGTCGAGGCCCTGCGAGGTCACGCCGTCGGCGAAGGCCGCCGCCAGGCCCGGCGACGAGTCGCGCATGTCGTGCCCGATCACCACCGCCGGCGCCTCCGGCTTGATGAGCAGGGCGAACGCGGCGCCGAAGTCGCGGACGAGCGCCGCGTCGAGCTGCTCGCCGACCACGCCGCGAATGTCGTAGGCCTTCACGATGCCCGAAAGGTCTGGCACGCCGTCTCCCCGCGAATAGTCGTCCCGGCGCCCGCTGCGCCGCGCGGAAAGCCTACCGGCGGCGGTGGTGGGTTACGCGTTCAGGCGCGGCCGGGCAGGACCCGGAGGTGGCCGCGGCGCCCGGAGGGGCCTTCCGGCTCGGGCGCGGGGGCCGGCTTGCCGGGGCGGCCGGCCTCGCGCACGGCCTCGGCCAGCGCCGTCAGCTCGTCGGCCGACGGGTCCGGCGCGGCGAAGGCGCCTTCGTGCCGGACGACTTCCCAGCCCTTGGGGACGGTCAGCCGCAGCGCGTGGGCCTCGCAGAGGTCGTACGAATGCGGCTCGGAAGCGGTGGCCAGGGGGCCGACGACGGCGGTGGAGTCGCTGTAGGCATACGTCAGCGTGGCCACAGCCGGCTCGAGACAGCCGGTACGCGAACACTTCCGTACGCTCCGCACGGTCGGAAACGATAGCGCGTCGCCGCAAGCTAGTAGGAGCGACACGCGCTGCGACCCGCCGACCGCATAGACTTCCGGAGTGGCGACGGCTCGTGACTACCGACAGCGGCGGCGCTCGCGACGGGACCGGCACGGCCGGGGCCTGCGCGGGACGCTGTACCCGGCGACCCTGCCCGCCGCCGCGAGCCGCGCGGAGCGGTTCGACGCGCTGGTGCTCGACGCGCTGGAACCGATCGAAGCCCGGTGGCGCCACGAGCTGACGAAGCTCGACGTCGCGGTCGACGACGTGCCCGAGGTGCGGGAGAACGGCCGGGCGCCGTCCGACGGCGTGCTGCACGACGGCGCGGTGCCGCTGTCGAGGCTGGTGCCGGCGGGGGTGGACCGGACCGGGATGCCGACGCGCGCGCGGATCGTGCTGTACCGGCGGCCGCTGGAGGCGCGGGCGAAGGATCCGTCGGAGCTGGCCGACCTGGTGCACGACGTGCTGGTCGAGCAGGTGGCCGGCTACCTCGGCGTGGAGCCGGACGTCATCGAAGGCGAGTAGCGGGGGCAGGGTCCCGAGCGCCCCAATGTGGCGTTCGGTGCGCCCCACGCACCCAATGTGGCGTTCGGTGCGTCTGACGCAACCAACGCCACATTGGGGCGCTCCGGTCAGGGGCGGCGCCGGGCCGGGACCGCCGTCAGCAGCGTGAACAGCACCGCCGCCAGCTGGGCCAGCAGCAGCAGGTTGCGTTCCGTCCCCGGGAACTCGACCGTCACCTCGGACGACGCCGGCGGCACCGACACCGCCACCTGGTGCCCCCACGCCGGCACGATCGGGACGCTCTTGCCGCCCACCGACGCCTTCCAGCCCGCTTCCTGCTCCGCCGAGAGGACCAGGAGCCGCCCGGTCGGCCCGTCCGAAACGCGGACCCGCACGTCCGGCAGCCCCGCCTGGACCGGCGCCACGCCCGGCGCGTTCCCGGGCGCGCCGCCGCCCGTCACCGCCGCCTTCGCCTGCTCCGGCGAGATCAAGATCACCTGTCCGGCCGGCGGGAGCAGGCGCAGCACGCCGCGGCCGTCGGACGTCGGCGCGCCCACCGAGACCAGGTCCTTCGCCAACGGCAAGTACGCCTGCGGGTCCACCCCCGGCGGCAGCACCACGAACTGCACCCCCGCGGCGGCCGCGGCGGCGAACGCGCGCTGGACCGCCGCCGCGTCGCCCTGGCCGAGGTCGCGGCGCCACGCCGCCAGCCGGGCCGGGGTGCCGGGCGTCGGGGCCAGTTCGTCGTCGCCGTAGTGCGGCAGGCGGCCGCCGATCTGGCGGGTCGCATCCGTCGCGAGGTCGAGCACCGACCGGCCGGACGCCGACAACTCCGCGGACACCTCGGGGGCGAGCGAAGGCCGGTCGCCCGCGCGAAGTGGCCCCTGGCCGCCGACGAGCACCGCGCCGGCCGCCGACGCGAGGAACACCACGACCCCGGCGACCGCGAACACCTTCGGCAGCCACGGCGACGGCACCCCGGCCGAGCCGCCGCGCTGCCACGAGCCGAGCACGACCCACAGCAGCCCGGCGCCGACGATCAGCAGCGGCACGCCCGCGTAGCCGTGGGCGGGTGATCCACCCTGCATCGGCGTCGCCGTGACCGGCCGGACGAGGACCAGCCCGCCCGCGCCCAGTGCGGCCAGGGCGAGCCCGCCCGCCGCGAGCTTCGTCGGGCGGACGACGAGTGCCACCAGCGCCGCCGCGATCACCGCGACACCGATCGGCCACGCGCCCGGCCCGCCCGGGTCGAGCCCGGCCAGGTCGGTGCCGGACACCGCCGAAGCCGCGCCGCCGAGGCCCTGCACCAGCAGCTCCGGGTGCCGCAGCAGCACCGTCGGCCACGGCAGCAGCAACGCCAGCGGCAGCAGCACCACGATGCCGACGGACGCGATCCGCCGCGCCAGCCCGGTCGGCGCGGGCAGCACCACGAACCCGATCAGCAGCCCGGCGAGCGCGAGCCCGTGCGCCAGCGGCGAGAAGGCGCCGAGCAGTGCCACCCCGAACGCCGAGAGCGCGGACACGTGCAGCCAGCGGGTGTCCGCCCGGACCAGCAGCCCGGCGATGCCCGCGGCCACGAGCGGCAGCACCAGGTGCACCACGACGACGTCGAGCCGGCCCTGCGCCACCCCGGCGGTCGCGGCGGGCAGCAGGGCGTAGGTCGCGGCGACGACCGCGCGGACCCACCGGCGCACGCGAAGCCGCCGCGTCGCCGCGTACGCGCTCAGCGCGGCCAGCGGGATGTCGCCGAGGAGCAGGATCGCCACGAGCGCGGCCGGGCCGCCGATCGGCGCGAACACCGCGCCGAGCGTGCCGAGCACCGGCAGCGTCGCCGACGCGGGGGCGCCGGTGCCGCCGGCGACCGCGTGCCACGGCGTCAGGTACGACGACCAGAGTTCGCCGAGCCCGCCGACCGGCAGCAGCTTGCCGCCGAAGAGGTCGAGGCCGAGCCGGGCGCGGTTGACGACCAGTCCCAGCGCGGTCATCACGACGAGCAGCACCACCGGTGGCGCGAAGACCGTCGCCGCGAGCACCCGTCGGCGGTTCACCTCGACGAAGACGAGCTCCGGCTCTTCGGCGACGGCCTCGGTGTCTTCGGTGGCGGAGACCGGTTCGGGCGCCGGGGTTTCCGGCAGGGTGACGGCGACGAGCGTGCCCGGCTTGCGCAGCCCGTTCCCGCGCGAGCTGAGCCCCCGCAGCGCGCCCGCGGGCAGTGCGTCCGGCCCGACCGGACGGGTCTCGCGCGCGTCGAGCGCCTCGGGCGTCACCCACGCCGACTCGGTCTCGACGGTCTCGGGCACGCGCCCGAGCGCGACGTCTTCCTCGACGCCGCGGCGGACCAACCCGACGACGCCGGCGCGGACGGCGTTGCGCAACCGCGTCGCGCGTCCGGTGAAGAGCCCGCGAATCGTGCCCGGCCGCGGATTCCGCCGCCGCCGGGCCCGTGCGGCACGCAATCCGCCGCGTCCACTGAGGAGGTACGTCACGGCGGCGAATTCGGCCCGCGCTTCCCCGGTGCGGCGCAGCAGGACGAACGCCAGCGCGCGCAGGAGGGAGAGCAGCGGGAGCCGGATCATCCCCAGCCAGAAGGAAAACGGCGAGCAGTTCACGAGGAACACCCGCACCCCGTGCGCGCGGTTCGCGGCCGCGAGCGGGCCGGCGACCGCGTCCGCCGGGCGCTGCCCGGTGGTGACGGCGCGCGCGTGCCGCACCCGCGCGGTCGGCACGGAGAGGACCAGCCCGCCGGCGGCGTTCGCACGCCAGCCGAAGTCGAGATCCTCGCGCAGCAACGGGAAATCGGGGTCGAAGCCGCCCAGGTCGTCCCAGGCGTCGCGGCGCACGAGCGAGCCCGCACTGGGCACGGCGAGCACCTCGGCCGGCTCTTCGCCGAGCGCGGCGACCTGCTGGCGGTGCCCGGAGGCGTCGGTGGACAGGCCCGCTTCGACGATCAGCCGCGGGTCGGTCCAGTCGAGCCCCAGCGAGCCGAGCACGGTCGCCGACGGCGTCTTGGTCGCGACGCGCAGCAGTTCGTCGAGGCAGTCGGGCTCGGGCGCGCAGTCGTCGTGCAGCAGCCACAGCCACGAACCGGGGTCGCCCCAGCGCTCGGTGGCGTGCTCGACGGCTTCGGCGACGGCGGCAGCGAACCCGGTGTCACCCGGTAGCGTGATGACGCCGGACAGGACGGGCGCGGAATCCGGGCCGGGATCGGCGGCCGCCTCGGCGAGCAGCCGCGGGGTCGCGTCGGTGGAACCGGTGTCCACGGCGAGCACGTGCCGGGGCCGGACTGTGCTGCGGCGCAACGAAGAAAGCGCCAGCGGCAGCCAGTTCTCCCCGTTGTGACAGACCACAATGGCCAGAACGGGCGCGGTGCGCAGGACGGGCGGCGCGGCGGTGCGGGGCAACGAACGCTCCAGATCAGGCGGCGGATCGGTGCGGCCACCCTACGGCCCCGGTCCGTCACCCGGTGGTGAACCCACGCCGAGTGTTCATCACGTGGAATCACCGGTGACGCCACGCATCACCGGTGATCTCCCCTCAGACTGCTCGTTTCTTCAGCTTGCGGCGCTCCCGCTCGGACAGACCGCCCCAGATGCCGAAGCGCTCGTCCTTGGCCAGCGCGTACTCAAGGCACTCGTCCTTGACCTCGCAGCCCAGGCAGATCCGCTTGGCTTCACGGGTGGAGCCGCCCTTCTCGGGGAAGAACGCCTCCGGGTCCGTCTGCGCGCACAGAGCGCGTTCCTGCCAATCCTGCTCTTCTTCGGTGGCATCGATGAGCTCGGTGAGATCTCCCAGAGCCTGCTCCGGGATCTCGCCCCAACCCATGACGTGCCCCCATTCCTTACCATCGGCTTCCAACCGCACGTCCGCCTCCTCGCTCCCTAGCACTCCCCAGGCTGGCGGTGGTGAAACGACACTCGCCGTCCCCTCGACGGCGAATGACATCACTGTGATTACACCCGTGTAGTGCGGTCAGGTCAAGCGGAGTAGCGAGTTCGGGGGACGTTCGGGCCCGATCGCGCAAGGGGACACGCCGGTAACTTCACACCGGGCATACGGAAGACTGGAAGCGTGCAGAAGTCAGCAGTGCGCCCCAGCCCGGTCTTCCTCGGCATCCTCGCGCTCACCGTCGCCGGCGGTGCGATGGCCGCGTTCGGCGACATCAACAGCGTTTTCGTCCGCGACCGCGACCCGCTGCTCATCGCCGGCGTCGTGATCTTCGTCGCCGCCGGCTGGGTGGCGTCGTTGTCGCTGCACGAGTTCGGCCACGCGATGGTCGCCTACCGCGGCGGTGACTACAGCGTCGCCCACAAGGGTTACCTGACCCTCGACGTGCGGAAGTACACCGACCCGGTCCTGTCGATCATCCTCCCGCTGATCTTCCTGATCATCGGTGGCATCCCGCTCCCGGGCGGCGCGGTCTGGATCAACCGCGGCGCGCTGCGCAGCCGCGGGACGTCGTCGTGGGTGTCGTTGGCCGGGCCGCTGAGCAACCTCGCGGTCGGCGCGGCTCTGGCCCTGGTGGTCTCGCTGGTCCCGATGGCGGGCGGCCTGGTGATCGCGATGTCCTACCTGGCGTTGCTGCAGATCGTGACGTTCATCTTGAACATCCTCCCGATCCCCGGCCTCGACGGCTGGGGCGCGATCGAGCCGTACCTCCCGCCGCGGGCGCGCGAGTTCGGCGCCAAGGTGCGCCCGTGGGCGCCGATCATCCTGTTCGCGATCCTGTGGTTCTTCCGCCCGGCGAACACGGCCCTGTGGCAAGGCTCGTACGCGATCTTCGGCGCCTTCGGCGGCTATGTGGACGGTGCCCAGATCGGGTTCAGCGTCTTCCGGTTCTGGAACTGACCCAAGCGCCCCAAGGTGGCCTTCGGTGCGTTCAACGCACCGAAGGGCCCCTTGGGTGCGTTGAGCGCAACCAAGGCCACATTGGGGCGTTCGAAGGTCAGGTGCGGTGCTCGGTCAGCCACACGTGCGCGCGCTTCCAGACCTCCCGCAGCCCCGACCGCTCGCCGAAGTAGTCCCCCGCCGCGCCCACCACCGGCAGCATCCCGATCGCCCGGTGCAGGAAGTTCCCGCGCGGCCGCTTCTCCAGCTCCCCCGTGATCCCGAGGAGCCCGCGCCCGAGCCGCCACAGCGTGCCGGCCGCCGCCTTCACCGTCGCCTTGCCGTGCTTCTTCTCCGACGCCCTCAGCTCTTCGGTCAGCTTCGCCGTTTCGTCCGCCTCCGCGGCTTCGTCGTGCTCCGGGTGCTTGCCCGCCGCGAGGTCGGCGTCGATCTCGCGCTCGAACAGCACCGACGCGATCAGCCGCACCCGCGTGCCCACGTCCGTCACGCCGTACTCGCCCGCGATCGCGCACAGCAGCAGCCCCTGCGACGCCGCTCCCAGCGTGTCCTGCACCGGCAGCCGGTCGGCCAGCGCGCCACCCAGGCCCGGGATCGACGTCAGCAGCGCCGTGAACCGACCGACGCGGTTCATCCACCAGCTCGACCGGTCGTAGCCCGTCATCCGCGCCCACGCCGCCGTGCCGGGCACCTTCACCGACGTCACGCCGTGGATCAGCTTCGCCTTCAGCCCGGACTCGACCTCGGCCAAGTCGTCCGACGCACGCGCCTGCAGGCCGAACGGGTCGGACTCGCGCAGCGCGTCGAGCATCGGCCCGCACGCCCGCACGAACGGCCGCAGCACCGCCACGACCTGCTTGTCGGAGATCGCCTCAGCCACGTCCCGGTTTCCTTCCCCTCGCTTGGCCCAGCCCGCCGCCGAGCACCAGCGCGCCCGGCAGCGCGCTCGCACCGAGCAGCACCAGCGCGCGCCAGTCCTGGATCAGCACCAGATCGCCGCCCGGGCCCAGCAGGCCGAACCCGAACACGACGACCACCCACACCGCCAGGGGTACCCACGAAAGCCCGGGCCGCACCAGCTTCGCCGTCGTCGACACCAGCCACGGTGTGGTGACGGCGCCGACGAGGACCGTCACCGGCAGCGGCACGACGCCGATCCGCAGCGGCAGGAAGAACAGCTCCAGCACGGCCAGCAGCACCGTGTCCACGGCGAGCAGCAGCAGGAACAGCCGTTGGTCCCAGGTCAAGGGCTCCGGCACGGTCACAGCCCGCCGAACAGGTCGTCCGCCGCGCCCTCGGCCGGGCCGTGCGCCAGGACGAAGGAGTCGTGCGCCGGGATCGGCTGGGCGAGCTCGTTCGTCAGCGCGAAGTACGGGACGTCACCGTCGACCACGGCCAGCTGCGTCGCGTGCGCGCGCAGGGCCGCCAGCTTCGCCGGGACGTACGCGGCGACGTCGAGCTTCGTCGCGATCTCCTCGTCCGGCGTCACCGGCAGCTCGTCGTCGGGCGGGACGCGGTACGCGGGCTCGCTGGCACGCAGCGCGGCCAGCCCGGTGCGCACCGCGTCGCTCGACGCGACCGTGTGGAACACCCGCTCGACCGACTCCGCGCGCGGCGCCGCCACCATCGTGATCTCGTGCGCGCGGACGTGGTCGGGGTGGCCGTAGCCGCCGAAGGAGTCGTAGGTGACGACGACCTGGGGCCGCACCTCGTCGAGGATCTCCGCCAGCTGCGCGGCCTGCTCGTCGGCGCTCCCCCCGGTGAACGCGCGGGGGTGCGACGCCGACGGCGTGCCCGCCATGCCCGAATCGCGCCACCGGCCGATCCCGCCCAGATAACGATGTCGTGACACCCCCAGCGCGGCGCACGCGGCCTTCAGCTCGGCGACGCGGTAGCCGCCCAGCTGGTCGGCCGCCCAGGCGCCCAGCCCCGCCAGCTCGGGCAGGCCCGCCATGATCTCGCCCTCTTCGCCCAGCGTGCAGGTCACGACGGTCACCTCGGCGCCTTCGGCGGCGTATCGTGCGATCGTGGCGCCGGTGGTGATGCTCTCGTCGTCGGGATGGGCGTGGACGAGCAGCAGCCTGCGCGGTACCGGGGAGATCACGGGTTGAGCGTAATTCCCGTGCTCCGACCTTCGTCGGGGACACCCTCGGTTATTCTCGCGCGAGTCGCGACCGCCGCGTCGCGATCGTCTGTACCCCCACGAAGGGCATCTTGGTGAGCACTGAAGCAACTTCGGCGGACGTCGCCGGCGTGTCCGGATCCGTTCTGTCGATCTCCGACCTGAGCGTGTCGTTCCAGACCGAGGACGGCGTCGTGGACGCCGTCAAGGGCATCGGTTTCGACGTGCAGCCCGGCGAGATCGTCGCGGTCGTCGGGGAGTCCGGGTCCGGCAAGTCCGTCACGTCGATGTCGGTGCTGGGCCTGCTGCCCAAGACCAGCCGGATCGCCGGCGAGCTGCGCCTCGGCGAGCGCAACCTGGCGGACCTCAAAGAGAAGGAAATGCAGAAGATCCGCGGCAACCAGGTCGCGATGATCTTCCAGGAGCCGATGACCGCGCTGAACCCGGTCTACACCGTCGGCTGGCAGCTGCGCGAGGCCCTGCGCTCGCACCTGGACATCTCCAAGGCCGCCGCGGACAAGCGCGCGGTCGAGCTGATCGACCTGGTCGGCATCCCGAACCCGGAGCTGCGGTTCAAGCAGTACCCGCACCAGCTCTCCGGCGGCCTGCGCCAGCGCGTCGTCATCGCCATGGCGATCGCCTGCGACCCGAAGGTCATCATCGCCGACGAGCCGACCACCGCGCTCGACGTCACGGTGCAGGCGGAGATCCTGGGCCTGCTGCGCAAGCTGCGCGACACCCTCGACACGGCGATCGTGCTGATCACCCACGACATGGGCGTCGTCGCCGACATGGCCGACCGCGTCATCGTCATGTACCAGGGCGAGATCGTCGAAGAGGCGCCGGTGCGCGAGCTGTTCGCGTCGCCGAAGGAGGACTACACCCGGCGGCTGCTCGCCGCGGTGCCGGTGCTCGGCCAGCGTCCGGAGGGCCGTCGCCTGCTCGACGACGCCGGGATCGCCACCGACAGCACCGAGGCGGCCAAGATCGCCGAGGAGATCCGGCTGGCCGACGCGGAGCTCGAGGCCGTGATCGAGGAGGCCGCGCCGGCCCTCGAGATCAAGAACCTGGTGCTCGAGTACCCCGGCCGCCGCGGTCAGGGCAAGAACCGCGCGGTGGACGACGTCTCGCTGACCATCGCCAAGGGCGAGATCGTCGGCCTGGTGGGCGAGTCCGGCTCGGGCAAGACGACCGTCGGCCGCTGTGCCGTCGGCCTGCTGCGGGCGACCGAGGGCACGATCGCGATCGCCGGCAAGGACATCACGAAGATGTCGGCGAAGGAGCTTCGCCCGCTTCGCCGGTACTTCTCGATCGTGTTCCAGGACCCGGCGTCCACTCTGGACCCGAAGATGACGATCGGCGAGTCGATCGCCGAGCCGATGGTGCTGCACAAGGTGCTGTCCGGCAAGGAGCTGTCGGCCCGCGTGCGGTCGCTGCTCGACAAGGTCGAGCTGGGCGGGCACTACATGAACCGCTACCCGCACGAGCTCTCCGGCGGCCAGCGCCAGCGCGTGGCGATCGCCCGGGCGCTGTCCCTGGACCCGGCGCTGCTCATCGCGGACGAGCCGACGTCGGCGCTGGACGTCTCGGTGCAGGCCCGCGTGCTGGACCTGTTCCTCGACCTGCAGCAGTCGCTGCAGTTCGCGTGCCTGTTCATCAGCCACGACCTCGCGGTGGTCGACCTGCTCGCCGACCGCGTCGCGGTGATGCAGTACGGCAAGCTGGTCGAGGTCGGCACGCGCGACCAGGTGCTGCACTCGCCGCAGCAGGACTACACGCGCCGCCTGCTGTCGGCGGCGCCGGTCGCGGACCCGGTGCTGCAGGCCGAGCGCCGCGCGGCCTGGGAGGCCGGCAGGCTGGCCCCCGTGGCCGACTGAGCTTCTCCGACGCGAAGGGCCCCACCCGAACTGCCGGGTGGGGCCCTTCCGCGTTCCCGGGCTCCGAGCGCCCCAATGTGGCGTTGGGTGCGCCCCACGCACCCAATGCGGCGTTCGGTGCGCCCCACGCACCCAATGTGGCGTTCGGTGCGTTCAACGCACCCAAGGCGGCCTTCGGTGCGTTGAACGCAACCAAGGCCACATTGGGGCGTTTGAGGCTCAACCCACGCGGATGCGGGGGTCGAGGATGCCGTACATCAGGTCGGCCACCAGGTTCGCCACCACCACGCTCGCCGCGATCACCACCAGCCAGCCCATCAGCACCTGGGGGTCGTTCTTGTTGACGGCCTCCACCAGCAGCGTGCCCATGCCGTGCCAGTTGAAGACCGTCTCCGTGATGATCGCGCCCGTCACCGTGGCGCCGAAGTTGACCGAGAACAGCGTCATCACCGGGATCAGCGCGTTGCGGAACGCGTGCCGCCAGATCACGCGGCTGTTCGAGACGCCCTTGGCGCGCGCCGTGCGGACGTAGTCGGCGCCCAGGACCTCCAGCATCGACGCCCGCTGGAACCGGCTGTACGCGGCGAACGTGATGGCCATGATCGACAGGGTCGGCAGCAGGAACGCGCCGACGTACTTCGCGAGCGCGTCGCCGACGCCGGTCGCCGAGAGGCTCTCCGGGCTCGTCGTGCGCAGCCACGGGTCGCCGAGGACGTCGGCCAGGCCCAGCTGCCGCACCCAGCCGTTGAAGCGGATCGCGTAGCCCTTGAGGACGATGGCGATGCAGAAGATCGGCATCGAGAACATCAGGAACGCCAGCGTCGTCGCGACGTAGTCCCAGATCGAGTACTGCTTGACCGCCGCGAGGACCCCGACCAGCACGCCGAAGAACAGGGCCAGCACCGACGCCGCCAGCACCAGTTCGAGCGTCACGCGGAACGCCGCCATCACCTTCGGCGCCACCGGCTGGAACGCGTTGCCCTGCGCGATGGAGATGCCCCAGTCGCCGCTCAGGAAGTGGCCGAGCCAGGTGAAGTACCGCGCGAAGACGCTCTGGTCCAGGCCCAGCTTGTGCTCGGTGTCGGCGATGGCCTGGGGATTGATCCCGGGTTTGCTCCGCAGCTCCCCGAGCGGGTCGCCCGTGTTGGCCACCATGACGAAGCAGAGGAAGGTGCCGATCAGCAGGACCGGGACGGAGACGGCCAGCCTGCGGAGCACGTAGAGCACGAGATTCATCCGAAACCCCCAGGTCCGGCGATCCTCGCGCGAAAACGGACGCGGGGGTGACCGGAACCGGTCACCCCCGCGTCACGCGTTCAGGCCTTCATTCTCCGCTGACGCGGGTCGAAGGCGTCGCGAAGACCGTCACCGATGAAGTTGATCGTCAGTGAAATCAGCACGAGCACGATGAACGGGCCGAAGAACAGCGCCGGCCGCGTCTGCAGCTGGGCGTAGTTCTCCAGGATGACGCGGCCGAGCGAGGTGTCCGGCAGCTGGACACCGAGGCCGATGAACGACAGCGCGGCTTCCGCCAGCACGGCCTGCGCGACCGCGAGGGTCGCGTTGACCGTGATGCTGCCGACCATGTTCGGGACGAGGTGCTTGAAGATGATCCGGAACGTGCCGGCACCCGAAGCGCGAGCCGCGTCGACGAACTCGCGCTGGGACAGCGACATCGCTTCGGCGCGGGTGATCCGGGCGATCTGCATCCAGCCGAACGCCGCCAGCACCAGCGCGACGATGTACCAGGAGCCGCTCCCGAACACCTTCGCCAGGATGGCCGCCGCGGCGATCTGCGGGATGATCAGGAACAGGTCCGTCACCCGCGAGACTGCCGAGTCGGTGAACCGGCGCAGGTAGCCCGCCATCGCGCCGAGCACGACACCGACGACCGTCGACAGGATCGACACCGTGAGGGCGATCAGCAGCGAGAACTGGGTGCCGCGCAGGATCTGCGACACCATGTCCTTGCCGACCTGCGTCGTGCCCAGCGGGAAGTCGCCGCTCGGCTTGGCGAAGGACGGGAAGGAGCTGTCCTCGTAGCTGTGCTTCCAGAAGAGCGGCAGGATGATGCTGAGCAGGATGATCAGCACCAGCACGCAGGTCGACGCCATGGCCAGCTTGTGGTGCAGGAACTTCCGGAGCACCAGCTTGCCCTGGCTCCGGGGTTCGGGCAGCGCGTCCGGCGGGAGCGTTCCGTCCTTGGTCGCGGTCTCGCTCGCGAGAAGGGAGTTCAAGTCAGCCAACGCGAATCCTCGGGTCCAGGATGCCGTACACCAGGTCGGCGATCAGGTTGGCGATGATCACGCTGGTGGCGATGACCACGAGCCAGCCCATCATCACCTGAGTGTCGTTCTTGTTGACGGCTTCCACCAGCAATGTGCCCATACCGTGCCAGTTGAACACCGTTTCGGTGATGATCGCGCCGGCGAGCACCGAGCCGAAGTTCACCGAGAACAGGGTCGTCACGGGGATCAGGGCGTTGCGGAACGCGTGCCGGAAGATGACCCGGCCGTTCGCGAGGCCCTTGGCCCGCGCGGTGCGCACGTAGTCCGAGCCCATCACCTCGAGCATCGAGGCCCGCTGGAACCGGCTGTACGCGGCGAAGCTGATGGCCATGATCGACAGCGTCGGGAGCAGGTAGGCACCGATCGTGCTGGTTATGAAGTCCCCGACGCCGTCCGTTTTCAGCTGTTCCGGGCTGGTGGTGCGCAGCCATGGATTGCCGAGGACGTCCTGCAGGCCGAGGTCGCGCACCCAGCCGTTGATCTCGATCGCGTAGTTCTTCAGCACGATCGCGATGCAGAAGATGGGCATCGAGAACAGCAGGAAGGCCAGCGTCGTGGCGAGGTAGTCGATGATCGAGTACTGCTTCACCGCGGCGAGCACGCCGACGATGATGCCGATGATCAGCGCGAGGATCTCGGCCCCGACGACCAGCTTGAACGTGACGCCGAACGCGGCCATCACCTTCGGCGCGACCGGCTGGAGCGCGTTGCCCTGCGCGATCGACGTGCCCCAGTCACCCGACAGGAAGTCGCCGAGCCAGCTGAAGTACCGCGGCACGATGCCCTGGTCCAGGCCCAGCTTGTGGGACAGCGCGTCGATCGCTTCCTTGCTCAGCTGCGGGTTGTGGCGAAGCTCGCCGAGCGGGTCACCGGTGGCGGCGACCATCACGAACGACAAAAAGGTCCCGACCAGGAGGACGGGAATCGATATCGCCAGACGGCGAAGGATGTAGATCACCAGGTTCAACGAACTGCTCCTCATCCGGGCCTGGTCGTCAGAAGTGCGCTGGACCGCTACCCGGTTGTCTACCGTAATGGGGGTAACCCTACGGTCAACAGCTACTTCCGGTGGGTACCGGGGCCCGGCTCGTGGCCGGGCCCCGGTACCTCCCAGGTCATCTGGAACGAGGGGAAAGAAGCTGCGGGGCTAGGCCCTGCTTACTTCTTCTCCCACTCGCCGGCGTTCCACAGGGCACCGTTGTACGACTGCATGTACACGCGGTCGATTCCCTTGAACGCCCACATCGACGGGGTCTGCCACAGCGGGACCGTGGCGTACTTGTCCGCGATCGCCTTGTCGGCCGCCTGGTAGCTCTGGGTCTTGACGGTCTCGTCAGTCGCCTTCACCGCGGCGTTGAACGCCTCGTCGATCTTCGTGTCGCAGAGGTTCTGGTAGTTCTGGTCACCACCGTCGTTCGGGCAGACGTAGATCGAGCGCGACTGCGACTTGAACGGCGCCGAGGACCAGCCGAACAGCGCGACGTCGTAGTCACCGGTCGAGACGCGGCCACCCTTGAGGAAGTTGGCGTCGGTCTCGTCCTTGACCTCGATGCCGGCCGCCTTGGCCTGCGAGATGATGATCTCGACGGTCTGGCTGCGGCGGGCGTTCTGGTTGTGCGTGATCTTGAACGAAGCCCGCTGGCCGCCCTTGGCGAAGATGCCGTCGGCACCCTTCGTCCAGCCCGCGTCGGTCAGGGTCTTGGCCGCCGCTTCGGCACCCAGGCCGGCCTTGCTGCCGTAGAGGTCGGTGTAGCCCTCTTCACCCTGGAAGAACACGATCGAGTTCAGCGGGGCCGCGTCCGCCTGGACTTCCTTGAGCAGCTTGTCGACGATCGCCTTGCGGTCGATCGACTCGAAGAACGCCTTGCGGATGGCGTCGTCCTTGAAAATGCGGTTGAACTGCAGGTCAAGGTGCTCGTAGGTGAGCTGCGGCGCCGAGCCGTAGGTCACGCCCTGCGGGGCGAGGCTCTTCATCGTGGCCGCCGCGGTGGCGTCCGGCTGGGTCGACGCCGCGACGTCGATCTCACCGTTCTGCAGCGCGGTCGCCATGGCCTTGGTGTCTTCCATGGCCCGGACGACGATCTTGGCCGGACCGCCCTTGCCGCCCGCCCACTTCGGGTTCTTCTCGAGCGTGACGGACTTCTGGTTGGCGTCGAAGCCGGTGATCATGTACGGCCCGGAAGCCGGCATGATGTCCTTCTTGAAGCCCTTCCAGCCGTTCGTCCAGAAGTCGCCGGCCTTGGACAGCTGGGCCGGGTCACCGGTCGGCGCGAGCTTGGTGATGTCCGCGATGCCGGTCTGCTTCTCGAGGACGTGCGCCGGCAGGATCGCGACGCCGCTGAACAGGCCCTTGTAGTCGAGGTACGGCTCGCTGTAGTCCGTCTCGAAGGTCAGGTTGTCCTTGCAGGTGGCCGTCTTGATCTTGTCGTAGCCGGTGGTCGAGGCCGCGTTGAACGGGGTCTTGCCGTCCGAGCCCTTGGCCAGCCCGCTGTTCGCCAGCCAGGTCAGGTAGAAGTCCTTGCAGTCGAAGGGAGCGTCGTCCGACCACTTGAGGTTCGGCTTGATCTTGTACGTGACGACCTGCGGGTCCTTGGACGTCACGTCGACCGAGTCGAGGATGTCGTTGTTGAGCAGCACCTTGTTGTTGCCGTCGAGGACGAAGGCGTCTTCGAGGACGGTGGTCAAGATGTAGGTGTTGTACGAGCTGTTGGTGTCCGGGGTGTTGTTGTTGTACCCGGAGTACCCGTCGTCGATCCCGACCGTGACCGTGCCGTCCCAGCCCTTGACGTCCGCGAGCTTGAACGTGTCACCCTGCTCGGCCTTGCCGACCGCCATCGACTTGACGTCGGTCGACGATCCGTTCTGGTCGGTGCTGCCCGAGCCCGAGTCGCCACCGCTGCAGGCGCTCAGCAGCAGCGAGGCGCCTGCGACGAGCGACAAGGCGGAGACTGCTTTGGTTCTCCTCATGAAGTGTGCCCTCCTAGCACTGAGCCCTTGAATTGTGACAAGGACCCACACCGCTCCGGTTTGGTGCCGGAGCCTACGACACGCCAAGCGACACTCAACTGGCGCACTGCGGGTGCACGCTAGAAAGGAAAAGCACCGACAGTCACCAGTTCAGGGTCGATCGTGACCAAAGGGTGACTTCCAGCCGACATCCAGAAATACGACGGTTACCTCACGGATTCACGGACTCCCACTCGAAGGCGTGCGTCAAGATCACCCGGTAGTACTGAATGCGTAGCCGAGCGATTACTTCGGGCCGCGAGTCCAGTTCACGGCGGACCCGAAAGGGCCCACCATCGGAGGACCCGGCGTGACGCCCGAGATGCCCGAACCGATCGCCAGGGTGTCAGCCAGCTGGAACAGCGGGAGCACCACGTTCTGGCGCCAAAGTTCAGGCTCCAGGGTGGTCAGGGCCTCGGCGATCGGCGTCGCCCCGGACAGCGCCGCGTCGATCGACGACTGCAGCGACGGATCGCAGAAGCCCGCCGAATTGCCCGGAACGACGGGTTTCGTCGTGTCCGTCCCCGACGCCGTCTGCTCCGGGCGGCAGCCGAAGGTCGACGCGAGCACCGACGCCGTGTCGCCGCCGACCGCCTGGGGCACGACCGCGATGTCGACCCCGACGCTGCCCGCCGAGTCCCCGGTCGGCTGCTGGACCCCGCCGGCCACCGGCATCGCGAGCAGGCCGCTGAACAGGTCGCGCGGCTGCGGCGTGATCGCGTTGACCTCGACGCCCTGCGCGACGAGCTGGCTGGTGAGCTCCTTGGCGATCGTCGCGTACGGCTCCTGGGTGCCGGGCGAGGCGATGACCAGCGAAAGCGCCTTGCCGTTCTTGCGCCAGGTGCCCGCGGTCTTGGCGTAGCCGGCCGCCTTCAGCGACTCCTCGGCCTTGGCGACGTCGGGCGCTGTCGGCGGGCCGGGCGGGATGGTCGCGGTGTACCCGGTCACCGACGGCGCCTTGACCTGCGCGTCGGCGTGCAGCTGCGACGACGGGCCGCCGTTGACGCCTTCGGTGATCAGCTTGGACCGGTCGATCAGCGCGGCCACCCCGGCGCGGACCTGCGTGTCGTGGAGCGTCGCGCTGACCGGCCGCAGCAGCACATCGGCCACCAGGGGCCGGGCCACGGTGTGCAGCTGCACGGCCGGGCCGAGCTCGCCGAGCAGCTTGAGCTCGTCGCCGGTGGTCCTGGCCAGGGCGAACTGGTCGTTGCCGCTGCGCAGCGCCGCCAGCAGGGTGTTCTGGTCCGAGCGGCGCAGCACGATCCGGTCGATCGCCGCGGGCTTCTCCCAGTAGCGCTCGTTGCGCTCGAGGATCACCTCGCCGCGGGCGGTGTCCAGGCTCTTGATCGAGAACGGGCCGGCGATGGCCGGGAAGTTCGAGGCCAGGGCCCCGCGCCAGCCGTCGGGTGCGTCCTTGAGCAGGTGGGCGGGCAGCAGGTCCGAGAACAGCGTCTGCCAGCCGGGGTACGGCTTGGCGAAGGTGACCTCGACGCGCTTGCCGCCTTCGCGGGACTGCAGGTCGGTGATCTGCCGGTAGCCGGCGGGCCCGATGACGCCCGGCTGGTCGCGCATCTGGGTGCGCAGGTAGTCGAAGTCCTCGGCGGCGATGGGCGCGCCGTCGGACCAGGACGCGTCCGGCCGGATCTCGTAGGCGACCACGAACGGCTGCTGGGAGACCACCTGCGCGGACTTCATCAGGTTCTCGTCGAGCTGGGTGCTGCCGTCGTCCTTCTGGCGGAACACCGAGGGCAGCAGCAGCTGCGACAGCGCGGAGGTCACCTGCGAGGAGTCGGCCAGGTTGTGCGGGTTGTACCCGCCGAGCACGTCGTCGACCCCGACGACGATCTGCGACGGCGTCTTCCCGGTGGTCGACGCCGGCGGGACCGACGAGGACACCACCGGCGGTGGCGGGGTGTTCGAGCAGGCGGTGACCAGCACGGTCGCGAGCGCCAGCACCGGCACCGCCTTGCGATTCACCCGCACGCCCCGTTCCTCCCAGATTCTCCCCGATCGGGTCAGCCATGCTCCCACGACCGCGTCCGCGGCCGGAACCGGGATTCCCGTACCCGGATCGGCCGGGCCCGGCGCCCCGAGGTGGGCGCTGTCGAAAAGACGCGCGGAGGACCGTCCGGGTTCCCGGACCGTTCCGGAACGGCGGAACGAACACGCCCGGGACACGGGACGGGGTCGACCCGGTGGTGAACACCAGGCGTCGATTCCGCGAAAGCCCCTATAAAGATATAAGGAGAAGAACACCGGAATTCGTGACTTCGTGTCGGTCTATTATCCACCCAGGGTGACCGGCCGGCAATGCAAAAACCTCCCGGCGGGATACACCGGGAGGTTTTTACGCGATATTCGACTGATTCAGCTGTTGTCGCGGCTCTTCGCGCGCGAACGCTCCTTCGCGCGGGTGTTGACGTCCAGCGTGACCTTGCGGACCCGGACGACCTCGGGCGCGACCTCGACGCACTCGTCGACCGAGCAGAACTCCAGCGCCTCTTCCAGGCCCATCTTGCGCGGGCGGGCCAGCGTCTCCATCACGTCGGCGGAGGACTGACGCATGTTGGTCAGCTTCTTCTCCTTGGTGATGTTGATGTCGAGGTCCTCGAAGCGCGGGTTCTCGCCCACGACCATGCCCTCGTACACCTCGGCGCCCGGCTCGACGAAGAAGGTGCCGCGGTCGGCCAGCTGGATCATCGCGTACGCGGTGACCGGGCCGGTGCGGTCGGCGACCAAGGAGCCGCTGTGCCGGGTGCGGATCTCACCCGCCCAGGGGAAGTAGCCCTCGAACACGTGGTTCGCGATGCCGGTGCCGCGGGTCTCGGTGAGGAAGTCCGTGCGGAAGCTGATCAGGCCGCGCGACGGGAGCACGTACTCCAGCTTGATCCGGCCGGTGCCGTTGCCGCTCATGTCCTCCATGCGGCCCTTGCGGGCGGCCAGGAGCTGGGTGATCGCGCCGAGGTGCTCCTCCGGCGAGTCGATGTAGAGGCGCTCGAACGGCTCGTGCAGCTTGCCGTCGATCGTGCGCAGCACCACCTGCGGCTTGCCGACGGTCAGCTCGAAGCCCTCGCGCCGCATCTGCTCGACGAGGATCGCCAGCGCCAGCTCGCCACGACCCTGGACCTCCCAGGTGTCGGGGCGCTCGGTCGGCAGCACGCGGATCGAGACGTTGCCGATCAGCTCCTGGTCGAGGCGGGCCTTGACCAGCCGCGCGGTGACCTTGTCGCCGCCGTTGCGCCCGGCCAGCGGCGAGGTGTTGACGCCGATGGTCATCGAGATCGCGGGCTCGTCGACGGTGATCCGGGGCAGCGCCACCGGGTTCTCGGAGTCGGCGAGGGTGTCGCCGATCGTGATGTCCGGGATGCCCGCGATGGCGACGAGCTCGCCGGCGCTGGCCTCGGTCGCCGGGACGCGGGTCAGCGCCTCGGTGACCAGCAGCTCGGAGATGCGGACGTTCTGCACCGTGCCGTCTTCGCGCATCCAGGCCACGGTCTGGCCCTTGCGCAGCCGGCCGGCGTGGATGCGGATCAGCGCGATGCGGCCGAGGAAGTTCGACGCGTCGAGGTTGGTGACCAGCGCCTGCAGCGGGGCGTCGAGGTCGGCGGCGGGCGGCGGCACGTGCCGGAGCAGGGTGTCGAACAGCGGGTCGAGGTTCTCGCTCTCGGGGATCTCCCCATCGGCGGGCTGCTCCAGGCTCGCCTTGCCGGCACGCGCGGAGGCGTAGACGACCGGCAGGTCGAGGATCGCGTCGTGGTCGGCGTCCTCGATGTCGCTGGCCAGCTCGAGCAGCAGGTCGTGGGTCTCCTCGACGACCTCGGCGATCCGGGCGTCGGGGCGGTCGGTCTTGTTGACCAGCAGGATCACCGGCAGGCCGGCTTCGAGGGTCTTGCGCAGCACGAAGCGGGTCTGCGGGAGCGGGCCCTCGCTGGCGTCGACCAGCAGGACGACGCCGTCGACCATGGCCAGGCCGCGCTCGACCTCGCCGCCGAAGTCGGCGTGGCCGGGGGTGTCGATGACGTTGATCGTCACGGACCCCTCGGGCGTCTGGCGGTGGATCGAGGTGTTCTTCGCCAGGATCGTGATGCCCTTTTCGCGCTCGAGCTCGCCCGAGTCCATCACCCGGTCCACGAGCTCGGCCCGCTCGGCGAAGGCGCCGGACTGGCGCAGCATCGCGTCGACGAGGGTCGTCTTGCCGTGGTCGACGTGGGCGACGATCGCGACGTTGCGCAGGTCGGGCCGGGTCTTACCGGTCGGCCGGCCGGTTTCGACGGTAGCGCTGGCTGCGGGCACGCGAAGACTCCTGAACTTCAAAGGGTGGGTGGCCGCGTAAGCCCGTCAGGCATCCTGTGACCGGCTCTGGTCACACGCGGACCTCACCCAGGATACCTGCCACCCCATTGTGAGCGGCCCCACGCCCCCATGACGGTTAGGCTGACCTAACGTGGAAACCCGGTGAAGGTCGCCGATCCGAGGAGCGTGCGCGTGGGCAAGAAGCCGGCCGACCCGAGGAAGGTCGTGCGCAAGCTGATGAAGGCCGGCAAGGTCAAGAAGAAGTGCTGCCGGTCGAAACCACGCTGCAAGAAGTGCCCGGTGCTGGCCCTCAAGAAGGCGAAGCTGGACCTCGCCGCCTAGCTCTCAGCGCGCCACCGCCTCGTTGAGCTCCCGCAGCTCCGGCGCGGTCTTCGTCGGCGAGAACTCGATCACCTCGTACTGCGCGAGGTGCTTCACCGAGAACGGGTCCGACGCCAGGATGGCGTCCAGCTTCCCGCGGTTCATCGGCCGCGTGATGATGACCCCGCCGACCCGCGGTTTCCGCCGCCCGGACGCCAGGAAGTAACCGTGCTCGTACTGCTTGGTCAGCCATTCGACGTGGTCGGGGAGGGCGTAGTCGATCTCCTCGATGGGGGCCGTGTAGTTCAGCAGGACGACATACATGGTTATGAAGGTAACTCCGCCGGGCGGCCACCACACCCCTCGCACGGCGCGTCGATGCGAAGAGGTGACGGATCGGGCGAAACCCCCGCTCCGGCCGCGTGCGGTCCGCTATAGTCGCCGTATGCACGCGCAGACAGCACAGTGGTGGCCGCCCTCCGGCGGCCCTTCGAACCTGCGCTGAAACCAGCGGCCGCCCCGGACGGGCGGCCTTTTTCGTGCCTTCTCCGGGGTGGTCCCCCTCGGAAGGAAGACACATGAGCAAGCTGTCCGGGATCACGCCGTCGGGTCACGTCCACCTCGGCAACTACCTCGGTGCCGTGCGCCGCTGGGCTCGTGAAGGTGGCGCGGAGGACCTCTACTTCGTCGCCGACCTGCACGGCATGACGACCCCGCACAACCCGGCGAAACTCCGATCCTTGGCGAGCGAGCAGCTCGCCGTGCTGATCGCCGCCGGGATCGATCCCGAGCGGGTGTTCGTCCAGTCCGACCTGGCCCGCGAGCTGGGCGCGCTGACCTGGGTCCTGGAGTGCACCTGCAACTACGGCGAGGCGGCGCGGATGATCCAGTTCAAGGAGAAGTCCAAGGGCCAGGCCGGGGTGCGGCTGTCGCTGCTGACCTACCCGGCGCTGATGGCCGCGGACATCCTGCTGCAGGGCGCGGACGAGGTGCCGGTCGGCGAGGACCAGCGCCAGCACGTCGAGCTGACGCGCACGCTGGCCAAGCGGTTCAACGGCACCTACGGCGACGTGTTCACCATCCCGCGGGCGGTGCTCCCGCCGGCGGGAGCACGCGTCAAGGACCTCGCCGACCCGACGCGCAAGATGTCGAAGTCGGCGCGCGACGCGGTGGGCGTGGTGTTCGCGCTCGACGAGCCCGACCAGATCCGCCGCAAGATCCGCCGCGCGGTCACCGACGGCGGGACGGTGCCGGTGCACGCCCCGGACACCCGCCCGGGGATGGCGAACCTGCTGGAGATCCTGGCCGCCTGCCGGGGTGGCGCGCCGGCCGACCTGGCGGAGGAGTTCTCCTCGTACGGAGCGGTGAAGGACGCCGTCGCCGACGCCGTGATCGAGGAGCTGCGCCCGCTGCGCGAACGCGCGTCGACGCTGCTCGACGACGTCGCGGAGCTCAACCGGGTCCGCAAGGCGGGTGCGGAACGCGCGCGGGAGCGCGGCTCGCACCGGCTCGACGCGGCGTTGCGGATGATCGGCGCCTGTTGAAGAGCCGTGAATGTCGCATTGAGGGACTTGAAGTCCCTCAATGCGACATTCACGGCTCTTGGTCGAGGAGGTCGCGGAAGGCGGGCAGCAGCAGGCGGTCGGCGGGCAGCCAGTCGACGTCGTCGAGGTCGTCGGGCCCGAGCCATCGGACCGCGAGGTGCTCCACCGCGCGCGGTTCTTCACCGGGCGAAACGAGCTTCGCGGCGTAGATGCGCAGGACCTTGTCGCCGGGCAGCGGGACGTCTTCCCCGACGCGCGCCCCGACCTCGATGACGACGTCGAGCTCTTCGCTGCACTCGCGGGCCAGGGCGAAGGCCTCGGACTCGCCTTCCTCGACCCGCCCTCCCGGCAGCTCCCACTGCCCCGCGTGCCCCGGCGGCCAGGCCCGCTGCTGGGCGAGCAACTTGCCGTCGCGCACGAGGGCGGCACCCACGATCACACCGTTCACAGCCCCGGAATCTACCCGGAAGCCCCTCCGGCGGCCGCACCACGCAGCTTCGGCAAGCGCCCCAATGTGGCCTTCGGTGCGCTCGACGCACCCAAGGCGGCCTTCGGTGCGTTGAACGCAACCAAGGCCACCTTGGGGCGCTTTCCCCGGCCCGGTGCAAGCCCTCAACCGGCCTCTCCCGCGGCCGCGCGCCAGACCACCACGAACCGCGCGCCGCCGTCCGGGGACTCGCCCACCTGGACCCGGCCCCCGCGGCGCCGGACCGTCTCCGCCACCATCGCCAGCCCCAGCCCCGTCCCGCCCGACGACCGCGCCCGGTCGTCCGCGATCCGGTAGAACCGGTCGAACACCTTCTCGCGGTGCTCCGGCGCGATGCCCGGGCCGTCGTCGTCGACCACCACCCGGACCGACGACCGCGACGCCAGCACCGACACCACGATCTCGCCGTGCGCGTAGCGGCACGCGTTGCGCAGCAGGTTGTCCAGCACCAGCTCCACCTCGGCGTGCGCGGCCGACGCCCAGGCCTGCGGGACCGCGTTGCTCACCCGCGTCTCCGGCGCCCCCGCCGGGAGCCTCGCCACCGCCGCGCGCACCTCGCTGACCAGCTCGACCGGCGCGGCGGGCGGCACTTCCCCCGCGTCCGACCGGGCCAGCGACAGCAGCCCGTCCAGCAGCGACGACAGCCGCTCGGCCTCCGTCAAGATGTCCGACAGCGTCTCCTGGGCCAGCTCCGGATCCGGGTTCGTCACCGCGACCTCGGCCTGCACCCGGATGGACGCGACCGGCGACCGCAGCTCGTGGGCCGCGTCGCCGGTGAAGCGCCGGAGCCGGTCGCTGGCCTGCTCCTGCCGCTCCAGCAGCGCGTTGAACTCCTCCGCCAGCGCGCGCAGCTCGTCGTGCGAGTCCGGCAGCGCGAGCCGCGCCCCCGGCGGCAGCGCGCGCACCGAGCCCCGCATGCGCGCCACCGGCCGCAGGGACAGCCGCACCACCAGCCACGTCGCCAGCCCCGCCACCAGCGCCCCGACCGACGCGACGACCACCAGCCACACGCCGCCGTAGTGCACCGCGGCGGAGAACCCGACCAGGCCGGCCCCGGCGACGACCAGCCGCTGCGACCCGTCCGGCGCGCTGACGACCGTGCCCAGGTACCGCGCGCCGTCGCGCTGGACCGGCTGCCCGGCCTTGAGCGTCGAAACGTCCGCAGGAGAGAGCCCGGCGGGCGGGCCCCCGTCCAGCGGCATGCCGGCGATGTCGAGCACGCGCAGCGTCACCGGCGCCGCGCCGGACAGCGGCCGCCCGGCGCTCACCTCGGCGCCCGCCGGGCCGAGGGCACCGGACAGCTCTCGGTCGACCGAGTCGATGAGCAGCGGCGACAGCTTCGCCGCCGCCAGCGCGGCCAGCCCGAGCAGGCAGGCCAGGGTGATCGTCACGGCCAGGACGGTGATCCGGACCTGCAGGGAGCGGCCCCGCCACCACGAGATCACGGGGTGATGACCTCGTCGAGCTGCGCGTCGGAGGCCAGGTAGCCGTGCCCGCGCACGGTCCGCAGCAACGCGCCGGCGCCGACTGCGTCGAGCTTGCGCCGCACGTACCCGACGTACACCTCGACGAGGTTGCGCGTCACGGCCTGCTCCTCGCCCCAGACCGCGCGCAGCAGCTCGTCCTTCGTGACGACCGTGCCGGCCCGGCCGACGAGCACCTCGAGCAGCGCGAACTCGCGCGGGCTCAGCGCGACCTCCTCGCCGTTCCAGTGCACCTGCCGCAGCCCGCGGTCGACCTCCAGCGCGCCGAGGCGCAGCGTCCCCCGGCCGGCCTCCGGCCCGGCGCGGCGCAGGGTCGCGCGGACCTGCGCGACCAGCACGACGAAGGAGAACGGCTTGACGAGGTAGCCGTCGGCCCCGAGGTCGAGGCCGTCGGCCTGGTCGATCTCGCCGTCCTTGGCCGAGACGAGCAGCACCGGCGTCGCGACGCCGTCCTTGCGCAGCCGCTCCAGCACGCGGTAGCCGGACAGGCCCGGCAGCATGATGTCGAGCAGCACGACGTCGAACGAGCCGGTGCTCGCCAGCTGCAGCCCGGTGGGGCCGTCCGCGGCGGTGACCACGTCCATCCCCTCCGCGCGCAGCCCGCGTTGCAGCGCCTTCCGCACGCCCGGTTCGTCGTCGACCACCAGCACCCGAGGTTTCACGAGGTTCATCATGGCCGGTTTGCGCAGGTCGCGCGTCAGCTCTCAGCGCGATCTCAGCCGGAGAGGGAGAACCTTCAGGGGTATCTCAGCCTCGAGAGGGAAGCGTCGGTGTCAGGGAGCCGGGCACACTCGAGTCCGGGAACACCACAGGGAGAGCTGCATGAAACCGAAGACGAAGGGCATCACCGCCGCGGTCGTCGGCACCGCGCTCGGTGCGGGCGGGCTCGCGTTCATCGCGATGCCGGCCAGCGCCGACGACAAGCCGGCGCTGCCGCAGGTGAGCGCCGAGGACCTGGTGCAGTCGGTGCTGAAGGCGAAGCCGGGCGCGTTCGACGGCACGGTCAAGATCAGCAACGACCTGGGGCTGCCCTCGGTGGGCAACGCGCTGCCGGGGGCGTCGGCGCTGAACATCGACTCGGCGCACATCTTCAGCGACGGCGCCGGCAAGAGCCGCCTGGCCGCCACGCAGGGCGCCAGCCAGGAGACCGTCGTCCACGACGGCACGACCGTCTGGGACTACAGCTCCAAGACGAACACCGCGACGAAGGTGACCATCCCGGCCGACGTGGCCAAGCAGAAGGGCGCGGGCAGTGAGAAGACGCCCGACCCGGTCGCCGCGAGCACCGAGCTGCTGGCGAAGGTCCGCGAGAGCAGCACGGTGTCGGTCGACGGCACCGCGACCGTCGCCGACCGCCCGGCCTACGAGCTGGTCCTGACGCCGAAGCCGAGCGAGCGGACTCTGCTGCGCGAGATCCGCGTCGCGGTCGACTCGCAGACGCGGATGCCGCTGCGGGTGTCGGTGCTCAGCAACGGCACGTCGACGCCGGCGCTCGAGGTCGCGTTCAGCGAGATCGAGTTCACCCAGCAGCCGGCCGACCTCTTCACCTTCACCCCGCCGAAGGGCGCCAAGGTGCAGGAGAAGACGCCGGCGGTCGACCAGAAGGACAAGGCGCTCGCCGAGCAGGCGAAGCAGGACACCAAGATCGTCGGCGACGGCTGGGACACCGTCGTCACCGGCAAGGTGCCGGCGGATGCGCTGAACGCGGCGCCCAAGGCCTCCGGTGACCGCAAGGCCAACGCCGACCCGAAGGCGCTGCTCGAGCGGTTCGCCAAGAAGGTCAGCGGCGCCTGGGGCAGCGGCTACCTCGTCACCACGAAGGTGGGCACCGCGGTGCTGACCGACGACGGGCGGTTCGCCGCCGGTGCGGTGCCGGAGCAGGTCCTCTACGAAGCGCTGGGCCAGAAGTGACCAGCACTGCAGTCGAGTCCGGAGCGGACGTCTCTTCGGAGGCGTCCGCTCCGGCGGTTCCCCTGGCCGCGCGCACCCGGGGGCTGCGCAAGGTCTACGGCAGCACCGTCGCGGTGGACCACGTCGACCTCGACATCCCGGAGGGCGCGGTCGTGGGGATGCTCGGGCCGAACGGCTCGGGCAAGACGACCACCATCCGGATGCTGCTCGGCCTGGTCCGGCCGACCGAGGGTGAGGTCGAGCTGCTCGGCCGCCCGATGCCGGACGCCGCCGCGCACGCGCTGCCGGACGTCGGCGCGCTGGTCGAGGGACCGGGCTTCCACCCGTTCCTGTCCGGCCGCGACAACCTGCTGCGCTTCGCCGCGGCTGAACCGCAGCTGACGTCGGCCGGGATCCCGGGAGCCGTCGACTCGGCGCTCGAGCGCGTCGGGCTGACCGTCGCCGCGCGCCGGCGGTACAAGGGTTATTCGCTCGGCATGAAGCAGCGGCTCGGGCTCGCTTCAGCGTTGCTCGTGCCGCGGAAGATGGTGGTGCTCGACGAGCCGACCAACGGCCTCGATCCTGCGGGTACCAGGGAGATCCGCAGGATCGTGGCCGAGCTGCACGCCGCCGGGGTCACCGTGCTCGTGTCGTCGCACCTGCTGGCCGAGGTGGAGGCGACGTGCACGCACGTCGCCGTGCTGCAGGCCGGGAACGTCGTCGCGCAGGGCGAGCTGGCCGAGCTGCTGGAGTCCGGGAACGCGGCCCTGCTGGTCCGCACGCCGGACGCGGAACGGGCGGTGGAGGTGCTGCGGGAGAACCGGATCGGCGCCCGGCTCACGCCGGACGGCGTCCGCGCCGACCTCACGGCGACGGAAGCGCCGCGGGTGCTGCAGGTCCTGGTGGGCGCGGGGGTCGCGGTCCACGAGGCGACGCGGGCCCGCACCGGGCTGGAAGACCTGTTCGCCCGGCTGACGGAGTCCACTGTGGAGGGATCGGGATGACCGCCGTCCTCGAAGCACCGGCGGCCCGCACGGGCCACGACACGGTGCCGCTGACCCGGCTGCTGGCCGCGGAGCTGCGCTGGATCTTCCGCCGGCCGCGCACCCTGGCCGTGCTCGGGCTCCTGGCGCTGATCCCGATCGTCATCGGCATCGGCCTGACGCTGGTGTCCGAAAGCCCGGCGGGTGGCGGCGGCCCGGACAACGGCGGCGGTGCGCTGCTGGCGTCCGCGGTGAACAACGCGTTCGTCCTGCCGATCGCGGCGGTCGTGATGTCGCTGGCGCTGCTCCTGCCGCTGGCCTCGGCCATGGCCGGCGCGGACGCGATCGCGGGCGAGACGGCACACGGCACGCTGCGCGGCTGGCTGATCGCGCCGGTCGGGCGGGGCCGCCTGCTGGCGGTCAAGGCGTTCGGCGTCGCGACGGTGTCGGTGGTCTCGGTGCTGGCGATGTGCGTGACCGGCGTGGTGACCGGGCTGATCATCAACGGCACGGACTCGCTGTTCACGCTCTCGGGCACGACGCTGTCGCTGGGCGGCGCGCTGGCCCGGATCCTGCTGATGGCGGGCTGGGTGGTGCTCCAGCTGTGGGCGGTCGGCGCGGTGGCGCTGGCGATCTCCAGCTGGACCGAGCACCCGATGCTGGTGGTGGCGTCGGTCCTGGCGGCCGACATCGTGTTCACGATCCTCGGGTTCCTGACCTCGCTGGACTGGCTGCACCCGTTCCTGCTGACGCAGAACTGGTCGGTAGCCCCGGCTGAGGTGCTGCAGGACCCGATGGGCGGCCAGATGCTGGGCGAAGGCGCCCTGCGGGCGGCGTGCTACATCGTGATCGGCCTCTCGCTGGCCTACGCCCGGCTGTCCACCCGCGACGGCTGAGACCAAGTCCGTGAATGTCGCATTGAGGGACTTGAAGTCCCTCAATGCGACATTCACGGACTTGCGGGGCCGACCAGCGCGACGCCGTCCGGGTCCAGTTCCAGTCGCACGGAGTCGCCCGCCCGCAGGTCCGAGGCCGCCGGGGCGACCGCGTCCACAGTGGACTCCGCCAGCTTGACCACGAGCCGGACGTGCTCGCGGCGGTGGACCGCCGCCACCACTTCCCCACTCGCTCCGGAGTCCGCCACCCGCAGCGCGTGCGGGCGCAGGCCGAGCCGCACCGGGCCGTCGTCGGCGTCCGGGAGCGCGACGTCACCCAGCGCCGTGTGCACCACTCCGCCCGCCACGACGCCGTCCACGAACGTCGTCACGCCGAGGAAGCGGGCCACGTCGTCGTCCGCCGGGTTGCGCCACACGCGCCGGACCGCACCCTCCTGGCGGACCTCGCCAGCGTCGAGCACCGCGACCCGGTCGGCCAGCGTGAACGCCTCCTCCTGGTCGTGCGTCACCAGCAGTGCCGTGATCTTGCTGCGCCGCAACAGGTCCGCCAGGTCGATCGCCAGCTGCTCGCGCAACCCGGCGTCCAAACCGGACAGTGGCTCGTCGAGCAGCAGCAGCCGCGGCTTCGGCGCCAGCGCACGGGCCAGCGCCACCCGCTGGGCCTGGCCGCCCGACAACTCCGTCACCCGGCGCTTTTCGAAGCCGGTGAGACCCACCAGCGCCAGCAGCTCGGCGACCCGGGGTGCCCAAGAAGACCGCGGCACGCCGTGCATGCGCAGGCCGAACGCGATGTTCGCGGCGACGTCGCGGTGGCCGAACAGCTGGCCGTCCTGGAACACCAGCCCGAACCCGCGCCGGTGCACCGGCACCGCACCGAGGTCGTCGCCGTCCCAGCTCACCGACCCGCGCGCCGACGGCTCGAGGCCGGTGATCGCGCGCAGCAGCGTCGACTTCCCCGACCCCGACGGGCCGAGCAGCGCCAGCACCTCGCCGTCGGCGATGTCCAGGCGGACGTCGCGCACCGCCGCGAACGATCCGTAGTGGACGGTCAGGTCCCGCACCGACAACGCCATCAGAACTCCCCCACCCGGCCGCGTCCGAGCCGGTCGATCAGCGCGACCGCCAGCACCGTCACGAGCATCAGCAGCGCGCACGCGGCGTACGCCATCTGGTTGTTCAGCTCCCCCGGGCGCCCCATCAGCGTCGCGACCGCCACCGGCAGCGTGGGCGCCGTCGGCCGGGCGAGGAAGCTCGTCGCGCCGAACTCGCCGAGCGCCACGACGAACCCGAACCCGGCGGCCGCCACCAGCGGCCGCAGCGTCAGCGGCAGGTCGATCTCCCGCCACACCCGCAGCGGGCTCGCGCCGAGCGTCGACGCGGCCTGCCGCAGCCGGACGTCGACCGAGCGCAGCACCGGCAGCACCATCCGGACGATGAGCGGGATGATCACCAGCGCCTGGGCCAGCGGCACCAGGTACGGCGACGTCCGGAGGTCGCCGGGCAGCGCGTCGAGCGTCACCAGGTAGCCGAACCCGACGGTCACCGCGGACACCCCGAGCGGCAGCATCAGCACGGCGTCCATCGTCTCGCCGAGCCCGCGCGCGGACTTCGCGGGCGAGCGCCGCAGCGCCACCAGCACCACGGACGCGAGCACGCCGACGACCATCGCGAGCAGCGTCGCGTCGACGGCGACCTTCAGCGAGTTGAGCGCGGCGTCCCAGCCCGAGACCTGCAGCGCGCCCCTCTCACCGGTGCCCGTCAACGCTCGATAACCAGCGAAGCTCCAGCCATCCGGAGCGGACACCGATTCGGCGAGCAGCGCGACGATCGGCGTCAGCAGCAAGGCCAGCACGACACCTGCCGCACCGGCAACCCACCACTCGCCGCCGCGGGGACGCCGCGCACTGCCGGACCCGATCCGCGCGCCGTCCTTGCGCCGCCGCGCCAGCCCGCCGAGCACCAGCGCGGCGACCACGGCCGCGAACTGGATCAGCGAGAGTGCCGCCGCACCGGAGAGGTCGAGCAGGTCGACGGTCCGCAGGTAGATCTCGGTCTCCAGGGTCCGGTACCGGGCCCCGCCGAGGATCAGCACGACCCCGAAACTGGTGGCGCAGAACAGGAACACGACGGCCGCGGCGGAAGCGATCGCGGGCGCCAGCGCCGGCAGCGTCACCGAGCGGAACGCCCGCCACGGCGACGCGCCCAGCGCGCGGGCGGCGTCGGTCGTGCGCGAATCCAGCCGCGCCCACAGCCCGGCGACGGTCCGCGCGACGACGGCGACGTTGAAGAACGCGTTGGCCAGCACGATCGGCAGCACGCCGCCGTCCGGCCAGAGCGCCCGGAACGCCAGCCCGACGACGACGGTCGGCAGCACGAACGGCACGAGCACCAGCGTCCGCGCGAGGCCGACGCCGGGCAGCTTCACCCGGGCCAGCAGGAACGCCACCGGCACCCCGGCGACCACCGCCACCAGCGTCGACGCGGCCGCGCTCGCCACCGTGAACCCGGCCAGCTGCCAGGTCCGCGCGTCGCCGAGGACCGTGTCGAGCCCGCCCGCGGCGAACCCGCGGCCGACGATCGCCAGCACCGGCCAGGCGAAGAACACCACCAGGAACCCGATCGGGGCCAGCCCGAGCAGCGCCAGGCCGAGCCCGCGAGCGGTCCGCGGCGGGGTCAGGACCGGCGCTTTTCGAGGGCTCCCGGCCCGGGGCGGGGTCCCGGACGTCACTGCACGAGCGTGCGCCATTCGCCGATCCACTTCTCGCGTCCGGCCTGGACCTGGTCCGCGGGCAGCGTCTGCGGCTTCTGCGGCAGCGGCGCGACCTGGGCCCAGCCGGCGGGCAGGTCGACGCCCTGGCGCGCCGGGTAGACGTACATGTTGGCCGCCACCGTCGCCTGGAACTGCTGCGAGAGCAGGAAGTCGACGACCTTGCGCGCACTCTCGGCCTGCTTGCCGTTCGCCAGCACGCCGGCGTACTCGACCTGCCGGTAGCAGGTGTCGAGCAGCGCCTTGGTGCGCGGCTTGCCGTCGTCGCCCACCTCGGCGGCCGGCGAAGACGCGTACGAGACGACGATCGGCCGCGGCCCCTTGCCGGACGAGCCGGAGAAGTCCTTGGTGTAGGCCTCTTCCCAGCCACTGACCACCTTGAGCCCGTTGGCCTTCAGCTTCGCCCAGTAGTCCTTCCAGCCGGCCTCGCCGTACTTCGCGATGGTGCCGAGGAGGAACGCCAGGCCGGGCGACGCCGTCGCCGGGTCCTCGGCGACCAGCAGGTCCTTGTACTTCGGGTCGGCGAGGTCCTCGTACGACGACGGCGCCGGGATGCCCTTCGCCGTGAAGTAGTTCGTGTCGACGTTGACGCAGACGTCACCGACGTCGACCGCGGAGAGCCGGTGCTCGGGGTCGACGGCGTAGCGCTGCGGCCCGCGGTCGGCCTCGGGGCTGGTGTAGGGCTCGAAGACGCCCTCGGCGAGCGCGCGGGAGGCGAAGGTCGAGTCGACGCCGTACGCGACGTCGCCGATCGGGTTGGCCTTCGTCAGCACCAGCTTGTTGGTCAGCGAACCGGCGTCGCCCTGCTTGAGCACGGAGACCTTGATGCCCGACTGCTTCTGGAAGGCGTCGAGCACCTCCTGCGGCGCCAGGAAGGAGTCGTGCGTCACGAGGGTGACGGTGGGCGTCTGCTGCGGGCCACCGTCACCGTTCGACAGCGAGCACCCCGCGGCGACGGCGCTGACGACGGCGATGGCCGTCGCGGCGCGCACAGCCCTGCTTTTCATCTACCCCTCCTGCACTTCGCCGGACGAGGAGGGTGAAGCCCTCCCTTCGCCGGCATGATCCGGTCAGGTGCGAACGGTCGCGGGTGACCCCGCCTCTCAGCCCGGCTCGACCGGACTCCCGTGGCAACCGTGCAGCGTAGTCCAGGACGCAGGACGATGGAGGCATGACGGAAATCTTGAGCGACTCCGAGGCCGACGCACGACTGGGCACGGGCTGGACGCGTTCCGGAGCGGTGATCTCCCGCGAGGTGGAGCTGGCGAGCTTCCCGCAGGCGATCGAGGTGGTGGACCGCGTCGCGGTGCTGGCCGAGGCCGCCGACCACCACCCGGACATCGACATCCGCTGGCGCACGCTGACGTTCCGGCTTTCGACGCACTCGGCGGGCGGTTTGACGGCGAAGGACTTCGACCTGGCCGGGCAGATCGACTCGGTGCTCGCGGGACTGTGACCCCGGCTACTCACAGTGCACGAAATCACGGTTTGGGCGTCTCTCGGTAAACGACTCACGGAGGAGAGACGAGATGACCCAGGCGATCGTGGTGGGCACGGCGGCATTCGCGACGATGGTGGCGGCGGCCGGGGGCGTGCTCTGGTTCACGGTCCGCTCGCGCCGTCACCCGGACGGCTGAGCCCCGCCGGTGAGTTCGATCACAGCCGCTAACGAAGACCATGATCAGCGCGCTGAGCAGGGCGGAAGCATCGGTTTCGGCCCTAGGAAACGCCATGAACAGCACCACCACCCTCACCCCCGCCCAGCGCGCCTGGATCAACACCCTCGCCCCCGCGGTGGTGCTGATCGCGATCGCGTTGCTGGGTCTCCTCGGCTGAGCCGACCCCATCGACCAGCAGTAGCCGCCGCTCGAGCGCCGTCGCCCTGATCTTCAGCGCGGCGGCGTAGTCGTCGGAGCGGTACCAGCGTTCGGCGGTCTCCCGGTCCGGGAACTCGACGATGATCACTTTCCGCTCGGAGCTTCCTTCGAGCACGGTCGGTGTCGCGCCTCTCGCGAGGTAGCGGCCTCCGTGGGCTTCGATCGAGGCTTGAGCGAGTTCGCGGTAGCGCTGAGCCTGGGCTTCGTCGAGGATTTCGACCTCGGAGATCACATAGGCAGTCACGGCTTCGAGCGTGACAGAGCAGCTCGTGCGGAGCCTGGTGCTCTCGCTACCCGGCCCGCTCGATCCGGTCCGGCGGCGGGAACCCGGCCGGCACCTCGTCGCTCACGGTCCAGTATTCGAGCCCGGACAAGCGTCCGTCATCGGCGAACACGATGAGCCCGCCGTCCGGCGCACCGGCCTCCACGACCACTCGCCCGGCGAGCCGGGCCGCCGGCAGGTCGTCGTCGACGGCGAGGTCGATCGTCGGACACCCGCAGCCGCACCGGCCGGTGACCCGCGCCGTGCCCGCTTGGGCGCGAAGCTCGACCGCGCCCGGGAAGTCGCCGTCGAGCAGGAAGGTCAGCGCCTCCCGCTCGGCCGGCGTCAGCGGACGGCTCACACGTTGAAGCGGAACTCGACCACGTCGCCGTCGGCCATGATGTAGTCCTTGCCCTCCATGCGGACCTTGCCCGCCGCCCGGGCCGCCGCCATCGAGCCGGCCGCCATCAGGTCGTCGAACGAGACGATCTCCGCCTTGATGAAGCCGCGCTCGAAGTCCGTGTGGATCACGCCCGCCGCCTGCGGGGCCGTCGCGCCCTGGGGATCGTCCACGCGCGGGACTCCTTCGGGCCCGCCGTCAGGTACGTCTGCAGGCCGAGCGTGTGAAAACCCGCGCGAGCCAGGGAGTACAGGCCCGGCTCCGGCTGGCCGACCGACTCGAGCAGCTCGCGCACCGACTCCTCGTCGTCCAGCTCCAGCAGCTCCGCCTCGACCTTCGCGTCGAGGAACACCGCGTCCGCCGGGGCGACCAGCTTGGTCAGCTCCTCGCGGCGGGCTTCGTCGGTGAGCACCGACTCGTCGGCGTTGAAGACGTAGAGGAACGGCTTCGTGGTGAGCAGGCTCAGTTCGCGGAGGGCGTCGAAGTCGACCTCCTTCTGCGCCTGGAAGAGCGTGCGCCCGGCGTCGAGGATCTCCTTCGCCTTCTGCGCGTTGTCCAGCGCGGGCTTGTTCTCCTTCTTCGTCCGCGCTTCCTTCTCCAGCCGCGGCAGCGCCTTGTCCAGCGTCTGCAGGTCGGCGAGGATCAGCTCGGTGTTGATCGTCTCGATGTCGCTCGACGGGTCGATCCGGCCGTCGACGTGCACCACGTCAGGGTCGTCGAACACGCGGATGACCTGGCAGATCGCGTTGGCCTCACGGATGTTCGCGAGGAACTTGTTGCCCAGCCCGGCACCCTCGGACGCGCCCTTCACGATGCCCGCGATGTCCACAAAGGACACCACAGCCGGCACGATCTTCTCCGACTTGTGCAGCTCGGCCAGCTTCTCCAGCCGCGGGTCCGGCAGCGGCACGACGCCGACGTTCGGCTCGATCGTCGCGAACGGGTAGTTCGCGGCGAGCACGTCGTTGCGGGTCAGCGCGTTGAACAGGGTGGACTTGCCGACGTTGGGCAGGCCGACGATACCGAGGGTGAGGCTCACGACCCCGCAGTCTACGTGTCTCGCCCGACCGCGGCCCACGCGCCCAACGCCGCGTCGGATTTCCGCCAGCGACGGCGCTGACCTGCTGGCATGCTCGGATCCATGGTCACCGAAACGCTCGCACTCTGGCGGGACGCCGAGCGCTGCTACCGCGTGGTCACCGCCCGCGACTCGCGCTTCGACGGCCAGTTCATCATGGCCGTGCGCACCACCGGCATCTACTGCCGTCCGTCGTGCCCGGCGTCGACGCCGAAGGTGAAGAACGTCCGCTTCTTCCCGACGTCGGCGGCCGCGCAGGCCAACGGCTTCCGCGCCTGCCGCCGCTGCCTGCCCGACGCCGTGCCGGGCTCGCCGGACTGGAACGTGCGCGCCGACCTCGCCGCGCGGGCGATGCGCCTGATCTCCGACGGGACCGTGGAGCGCGAAGGCGTCCCGGGTCTCGCGCGGCGGCTCGGCTACTCGGAACGCCAGCTCGGCCGGGTGCTGACCGCCGAGCTGGGCGCGGGGCCGCTCGCGCTGGCCCGGGCGCACCGCGCGCACTCGGCCCGGCTGCTGATCGAGATGTCGGGACTGCCGCTGACGGACGTCGCGTTCGCGGCGGGCTTCTCCAGCGTCCGGCAGTTCAACGAGACGATCCGCGAGGTGTTCGCGACGACGCCGTCGCAGCTTCGCGCCTTCGCCGCTTCGCGACGTGGACGTCACGGCGACGGGGGCGGAACGCGCCTCAGCCTGCGATTGCCGTTCAGGCCGCCTTTCGACGCTGCCGGGTTGCTTCGCTTCTTCGCCGCCCACGCGGTTCCGGGCGTCGAAGAGGTGACTTCGGTCTCCTACGCACGGACGTTGCGGCTCGCGCACGGCACCGGCGTCGTCCGGCTGACGCCGGAGCCGGACCACGTGCGCTGCGAGCTGCTGCTGGCCGACCTGCGCGACCTCGGCAGCGCGGTCAGCCGGGTGCGCCGGCTGCTCGACCTCGACGCCGACCCGGCGGCGGTCACCCGGGTCCTCGGTGCAGATCCCGCGCTGGCACCGGTGGTCGAGGCCGTGCCGGGGATCCGGGTCCCGGGCACCGTCGACGGCGAAGAACTGGTGCTCCGGGCTCTTCTGGACGACCGGGTCCCGGCCTCGCTCGGCGAGGAGATCCCGGGCGAGTGGGGCGTGACGCGCCTGTTCCCGACCGCGGCGCAGGTCGCGGCGGTGCTGCCGGACCACGCGGGAATCGACGCGCTGGCCGACGGCCGCCTGGACGTGCACGTCGGCCGCGACGCGGCGGACCTGCGGGAGGAGTTGCTGGCGTGCCCGGGCATCGACCCGTCGACGGCGGACTACGTGCTGATGCGCGTCCTCGGCGCCCCGGACGTCTTGCTGGCGGAGGACGCCGCGATCTGGCGAGGCGCCGAGGCGCTGGGCGTGGCGCCGGACTCGCTGGCCGAGCGCGCGCGGGCGTGGACGCCGTGGTGCTCGTACGCGGGCAGGTATCTCCGCCAGGCGGCGGCCGGACTCAGCTGACGGTGCTTTGCCGGCCGGAGCGTCCCCGCCCGCGCGCCGGTGTCAGCCCTGCTCGCCGTGCCACAGCAGCGCCTGCGCGACGATCACCTGGGCGCCGTCGAACGTCGCGGCCGGCGAGCCGTGCAGGCGGTAGCCGAGGTCGAGCGCCTCGCTGACCCGGTGGCAGAACTTCGCGTCGTCCGGGCCGGTGAGCAGGCGGTAGCGGGGCAGGCCGTTCGGCGGCTGGTCCGTCATGGCTTCATCTTGGCCGAATCCTCAACCGGCGCGCACCTCCACCGTCGAGCCCGTGCGGGACTTCCGGACCCGCAGCCGCGTCGGGATGCGCTGCCGCAGCTCCTCGACGTGGGACACCAGGCCGACCACCCGGCCGCCCGCACGGAGCTCGTCGAGGATGTTCATCACCACGTCGAGGGTTTCGGCGTCCAGTGTGCCGAACCCCTCGTCGACGAACAGCGTGTCCAGCAGCGCGCCGCCGGTCTCGCCGGCGACGACGTCGGCCAGCCCCAGCGCCAGGGCCAGCGACGCGAGGAACGACTCGCCGCCGGACAGGGTCTTCGCCGGGCGGATGGTGCCCGAGTAGTCGTCCAGCACGTCGATGCCGAGCCCACCGCGGGTGCCGCGCGCCCCGGCCGCGTCCGAGTGCACGAACGAGTACCGCCCCTGGCTCATCGTGCGCAGCCGGTGGGTGGCCGCGACCGCCACCTCTTCGAGCCGCGCCGCCAGCACGTACGAGCGCAGCGACATCTTCCGGCTGTTCTGCCCACGGCCGTTGACGACGTCCGCGAGCGCGCGCAGCTCGGCGTACGCCGCTTCGGCCGGGGCGAGGCCGGCGAGGGCTTTGCGCAGCAGGCCGGCCAGCCGCGTCAGCTCCTCGTGCTGAGCGGTCGCCACCCGCAGCGCCGCGAATGCCGAGTCGGCGCGCGCCCGCGCCAGCTGGGCCGCGTCGGTCGCGCGGCCGACGTCCGCGACGTCGTCCGGCGAGATCCCGAAGAGGTCCGGCTCGGACAGCAGCGCCCGTGCTCCCGCCGCGGCGGCCTCGGCCTCGGCGATGCCCTGCTCCAGCTTCTCGATCTGCTCGTCCGGCAGCATCGCGGCGCGAGCCTTCTTCAGCGACGTGAACCCCTTCGCCTTGACCGCCGCCTCGACCAGCGCCCGCTGCTGGGCGACGCGCTCGCGGGCGCCCGCGACGGCCGTCCGGGCCTCGGCGACCCCTTCGAGAGCCTCGGCCAGCCCGACCAGGTGCTCCCGCCGGGCACCGACGTCCGCGAAGTCGCCGCGCCCGGCGACGAGCCGGCGTTCGCGCTCGGCCAGCCGTTCTTCCAGGGCCCGGACGTCGGTCGTGGCCTCGGTCGCCGCCTGTTCGGCCCGGCGGCGGCGTTCGGTCCGCAGCTCGAGGTCGCGTTCCAGCAGCACGACCTGCTGGCCCAGCTTCGCCTTCCCGGCCGCCAGCTGCGTCAGGGAAGTGACCGCCGTGCGGGCCTCGGCCAGCTCCGCCGTGATCGACTCGGCCGTGCGCTCGCCCAGCCGTTCCAGCAAGCCCGCCAGCCGCGCTTTCGCCTCTTCCAGCGCGACGACGACCCGTTGCCGCACCGCGTCGGCGGCCTGCTCGGCCTCCTCGGCCGCACGTTCCTCGGCGGGGTCGACGAGTGCGACGTCCCGGTTCGCCGGTGCCGGGTGCTCGGCCGACCCGCAGACCGGGCAGGGCGCGCCGTCCGGCATCGCGGCGGCCAGCTCGGCCGCCATGCCGTCGAGCCGCCGCTCGCGCAGGTCGAGCCGGTGCTGCCGGGCCGCCTGGTGCGTGTCGACGACTTCGCGCAGCTTCGCCTCGCCCCGCTCGACCTTCGCGCGGGCCTCGGGCAGCTCGGCCGCGTCGCGCGCGAAGGCCCTCAGCTCGTCCACCCGGGCGCGCGCGCCGTCGAGCTTCGCCTCGGCTTCGGCCGCCTCGAGCGCGTCCGCCCGCAGCTTGGCCAGCTGGCCGGGGATGGCGGCCAGCTCGGCGGTCAGCTCTTCGACCTGCTGCCCGGCCGTGACGGCGGCCAGCTTCCGGTCGTCCCGCCGCATGACGTCGAGCTGCTGCTGCTCGGCCTCGGCGACGAGCTCCGCGACCGCGCCGGCTTCTTCCCGCGCGGTGGCCGCCCGCGCCTTGAGGTCGCCGGTGGCCCGGGTGCCGAACTCCCGCAGCTGGGCGCCGCGTGCCTTCTCCGCCTGCTCGGCTTCGGCCAGCTCGGCCGCGCGCCGGTCGAGCAGGTCGGCCTCCACGGCGACCCCGGCGGCCCGGCGCGCGGCCGCGACCTCCTGGGCCCACTCGGCGCGTTGTGGCGCCTGCTCGGTGATCTCGAGGAGCCGCAGGTGCGCGGTGCGGACCCGGCGGATCTTCTCCGCACCGGCGCGCTCTTCCTGGAGGTAGACGTCCGCGCGCCGGGCCGCCGAGCGCGCGCGTTCCTCCTCCGCCGTGACCTGCCCGGCGCGTTCGGCGGAGGCCGCCAGCACGGTGGCGACCCACTCGCCGACATCGGTCTCGGGCGGGTCCTGCTGGGCCTCCTGCGCGTAGCGGGCCAGCAGTTCGCGCACTTTTCCTTGCTGCTGCTCGAGTTCCCGGCCCCGCTCGGCCCGCAGGTCGGCGAACCAGCGTTCGACGTCGGCGAAGCGCTCGGTGCCGAAGAGCCGCTCCAGCAGCTTCTCGCGCTCGGCGGTGTCCGAGCGCAGGAACCGGGCGAACTCGCCCTGCGGCAGCAGGACCACCTGGAAGAACTGGGCCGCGGTCATCCCGAGCAGCCGCTCGACGGTGCGCGCGACCTCCTCGATCCGGATCAGGCCCTCCGGCGGGAGCCCGGCCGGCGCGGTGCCGGCCCAGCTCAGCGACACCCGCGCCTGCTGGGTGGTCGTGCCTTCGCCGCGCCGCTTCGGCCGCTGGTACTCCGGGTTGCGGACGATCTTCAGCCGGTGGCCCTGCACGGTGAGCTCCAGCGCGACCTCGGTGACCTGGTCGGGCTCGGCCAGGTCGCAGCGCAGCCGCTTGGCTTCGTTGCGCGCACCGGGAACCACGCCGAACAGCGCGAACGCGATCGCGTCGAGCAACGTGGTCTTGCCCGCGCCGGTTTCGCCGTGCAGGAGGAAGAGACCGTCGGCGCCGAGCACGTCGAAGTCGACCACTTCGCGTGCGCAGTACGGCCCGAAGGCTTCGACCTCCAGCCTGTGCAGCCTCATTTCGCGAGGGCCTCCCGGTCGGCCGCTTCCAGGGCCTTGAACAGGAGCCGCTCTTCGCTCTCGGTCGGCGCGGCACCGCGGCAGTCGTCGAGGAAGCTGCGCGAGATATCGATGTCCGACCGGCCGCGCACGGCGTCGGAGTACCGCAGCGGGGCGCCGCTGTACCCGCCTTCGGGTTCCCACTCCAGGTGCACCGCGTGGGGAAAGCGCCCGCGCAGCCGCCGCATCGCGTCCACCGGGCGGACCGGGTCGGTGACCGTGACCGAGAGGAAGTGGTCCAGGAGCTCGTCGTGCGCCGGGTCCGCGAGCAGGTCTTCGAGCTGCCCGCGGAGGGTGGCCAGCGCGCGCGGCACCGGCAGTTCGTGCCGGCGGACTTCGGCGAGCCCGCTCGCGTCCAGGTCGACCAGCCAGACCGATTTGCGTTGCCGTGCCTCGGAAAACGAGTACGCCAGCGGGCTGCCGGAGTACCGCAGGTGCTCGGCGAGCGTCTGCGGTCCGTGGAGGTGGCCGAGCGCGACGTAGTCGACGCCGTCGAAGACCGAGCCGGGCACCTGCTCGACGCCGCCGACCGCGATCGTGCGCTCGGACTCGGTCGGTTCGCCGCCGGTGACGAACGCGTGCGCGAGCACGACCGACCGGGCGCCCGGCCGGGTTCCGAGGTCCGCGCGGATCCGCCGCATGGCCTCGGTGAGCACGCCGGTGTGGCCGCGCGCGTCCGGCACGCCCAGCGCGTGGCGCGCCGGTTCCGGCTCCAGGTAAGGGATTCCGTAGACGGCGACCGGGCCGTGGCGATCGTCCAGGAGCACCGGCTCGGCCAGGCCGCCGACGGTGGTGCGCAGGTGCAGCCCGCCCGCCGCGGCGAACTCCGCGAAGGCGCCGAGCCGCGGCGCGGAGTCGTGGTTCCCGGGGGTGACGACCAGTCGCGCGCCGGCGGCGCGGATCCGCGCGACCGCCGCGGTCGCCACCCGGACGGCCTCGGCCGACGGCACCGCGCGGTCGTAGATGTCGCCTGCCACCAGGACGGCGTCGACCTCCTCGCCGGCCACGAGGTCGGCGAGGTGCCCGAGCACCGCTTCCTGTTCCGCGAGCAGATCGGCGCCGTGGAACGTGCGCCCGACGTGCCAGTCGGAGGTGTGCAGGAATCTCACGGGGGCCAAGGTACGACCCGGCCCCGACGAAACCGCGGAGACTCGCCGCCTCCTCACTCGAACGTGTGTACTAACACGAGCGTGCCGGTTCGGACACGCCCTGCGTGGATCCGGTTTGTTCGCAGGTCAGCTACCCAGAGCGACGGATCGGCGCGGTTTTTGTCGGTGCTGTCCGCCATGATGTCTGCGCGGTCCGAACCAGGCGGCCCGGAGGGAGGAGGCGGAAGTGGCGACGGTGCTGACCACCGCGGCGATCGTGCTCGCGGTTCTGCTGCTGTTCGCCGTCGCGGTGCTGTGGCGGCTCTACAACGACGGGATGCGCCGGGCGGACGCGGCGGCCCGGCTGGTGGCGGCCGAGCGGGCGAAGTCGGACCAGCAGCAGCTGGCGCTGCGCCGCTACGAGGTCGCGTTCGCCTCGATCAGCGGGCGTGGCGAACTGGGCGAGCAGGTGCTGGTGGAGACGGCGCGGGCGCTCGGGCTGCGCGAGAACCTGCACTTCACCCTGCAGACGGACGTGGGGGGCGGCGGCTCGGCGAAACCGGACATGGTGCTGCGGGTGGGCGGCGACCGCACGGTGCCGGTGGACGCGAAGGCGAGCATGGCGATCTGGGCGGAGGCGGTGGAGACCAACGACCCGGACGAGCGGATCGACGCGCTGCGCGCGCACGTCCGGCAGGTCCGCTCCCGGGCGGCCGAGCTGGCCGGCAAGGGCTACCAGCGCTGGGCCGACGCGATCTACGGAACGATCATGTTCGTCCCGTCCGACGCCGCCGTGGTCGCGGCGCTGGACACCGACCCGGAGCTGCTGCGCTGGCTCATCGACCGGCGGGTGTTCCTGTGCGGGCCGACCGGGTTCGGGGTGCTGGCCTCGGCGGCGTTGTTCGCGGCGAGCGACCGGACGCTGGAGGCCGACGTCGAGCAGGTGCGCACCGGGGCGGCGGCCGCGCACCGGGCGGCGGGCGGTGCGGTGGAGGCGCTCAACCTGTCGAGCACGCACCTCCAACGGTTCCTGTCGGCGCGACGGCGGGAGCTGGAGGCGCTGGAGACGTTCCGGGCGACCGTGGCACCGCTGACGGACGCGGCGGGCAGTCCGGCGGCGGTTCCCCAGGTGCGGAAGGGGGACGAACTGGCGGCCAGCTGAGCGGAGCGGCTCGGGCGGCCGGCCGTTGCCCGGCGAGCCCACGGCGGCGACGGCGCGTCGGGATCTACGCGCCGGCCGCGCGTGAGCACGGCAGCGTGCGGACGAAGTCCGCGGTCGGAAAGCACCGAACCGACCGTCCGCCGGGTTCGTTCGGTCCTTCGCCGGAGGTGGCCGCCTGCCGGTGAGCAGAAAGCCGGCCTGGTCACCATCGCCGACCCGGCCCATGGCCGAGGCGACCGCCGGATCCGCCCCTTCGGCCGACCGGCCCGCGGACCTGCGGGACAACCTCACGCAAGCCTCCCACCTGCGACGACGCGCGTACCCTTGCCACGGAAAGGAGACAAACCCGGCAGCGCTTTCCCAGGTTCGGACCACACCACAGCAGCACCCGGCGGGACCCCTCGGTCACGCCGCCGGGTGGCGGTCCACCCACGTCGGCGGCGGTGCTGGCAAGATCTTCACAACCACGAGATACGGTGTTGTGTTGTGACCGCGATTCGCGATCGCCAGAGCGATCCAGATGCCGACGACGTCCCCGTGCCGTGGGACGAGCGTCCTGTCGTCGGTTCGAGGCGCGGGCTGCCGTGGTGGGCGGCGGTCCTGGTCGGCTTCGGCCTGGCGGTCGTAGGCGCCCTCATCGGCAAGCCGAGCCAGAGCACCATCCCGGTGATCTTCACCGTCCTCTACATCGCCGGGGCCGTGATCGCGGTCTGCGCGGTCCGGCGCCGCGGGCTGTTCGGGCCGATGGTCATGCCGCCGCTGGTGCTGGCCGTGACCGTGCCCGGCGTGATCCTGCTGACCTCGGGTTCCGAGGGCGACGACATGCTCTCGAAGGTGCTGAGCATCGGCACCCCGCTGATCAACGGCTTCCCGATCATGGCGATCACCACCGGCATCACGCTGCTGATCGGGTTCGTCCGGATCTTCCGCGAACGCGACCCGGACGCTCCGAAGAAGGGCAAGGCCGACCGCCGCCGAGCGGACGAGGACGACGAGAAGCCGTCGACGCGTGCTGCGGCGACGTCGGCCGGCGGCCGTCCGCGGCCGCCCGGGTCGAACCGCACCGGCCAGACGCCGCTGCCCCAGGGCGCCCGGCGCGGCCGAGACGGCGAACCGCCGCGGCGGCCGAGGCCGCCCGCGGACGGCGAACGCCGTGCCCCGCGCGCCGGCGCCCCGGCCGAACGCGACCGCGGCGCACGCAAGCCACCGCCGGCAGGCCGCCGCACACCGCCCCCGGCGGAGAGCGACCCCCGCCGCCGCAGCGGCGGCGACGCCCCCCGGCGACGCCCACGCCCGCCCGCGGAAGACGGCCGCGACACGCCTCCACCCCGCCGCCCGTCCGGGGGGCGAGGCGCCCCGCCGCGCCGGAACCGTCCTTGGGACGACGAAGAGCGCTGACGACCACCGCAAAGGCGGTCACCTTCCGCGGAAGGTGACCGCCTTTTCGCGGTGCCAGCGCCTGTGATCGCCGCCGGAACTCGCGTGATCAGAGGCGGAACTCGCGTGACGGCGGACGGAACCCGCGTGCTCAAAGCCCGCACTCGCGTGACCGCGGACGGGACTCGCGTGCTTTTGAGCAGGACGGCGACAACGGTGGCGGCCAGCGCGCGGGATCCAGGCCGACGGGCAACTCGCCCGCGGCCCGGCCCTCGTCGAGGACTTCGGCCAGCCGGGCCCGTAGCCCGAACTCGCGTGACTGCGAACGGAACTCGCGTGCTCAAAACCCGCACTCGCGTGACCGCGAGCGAGACTCGCGTGCTCGAAGACCGAACTCGGCCCGCGCAGTCCCGCAACGCAGTTCGGCGGCGGGCCGCACTCGCGACCCGCCGCCGAACCGACCTGAAACTCAGACCTTCCGCAGCTCCTTCGGCGGCGCGAAGGTGATCTTCTCGTTGGCCGTGGTCACTTCGTCGACGTCGCCGTAACCCCGCTCGGCCAGCCAGGTGAGCAGCTCCATCACCAGCTCGTCCGGCACCGACGCCCCGGACGTCACCCCGACCGTCGTCACGCCGTCGAGCCAGGCCTCGTCGACCTCGTGCGCGAAGTCGACCAGGTAGGACGCGCGGGCGCCGGCCTTCAGGGCCACCTCGACCAGGCGCTTCGAGTTGGACGAGTTCGTCGACCCGACCACCAGGACCAGGTCGCACTCGGCCGCCATCGCCTTGACCGCGACCTGGCGGTTCGTCGTCGCGTAGCAGATGTCGTCGCTCGGCGGGTCCGCCAAGCCCGGGAAGCGCTCGCGGAGCTGGTCGACGCGCTCCATCGTCTCGTCGACCGAGAGCGTCGTCTGGGACAGCCAGATCACCTTCGACGGGTCGCGCACCTCGACCTTGTCGACGTCCTCCGCCTTGTCGACCAGCTGGACCTTGTCCGGCGCCTCGCCGGCCGTGCCCTCGACCTCTTCGTGACCCTCGTGGCCGATCAGCAGGATGTCGTAGTCGTCCTTCGCGAAGCGGTTGACCTCCTTGTGCACCTTCGTCACCAGGGGGCAGGTCGCGTCGATCGTGCGCAGGTTCCGGTCCGCGGCCTCCGCGTGCACCATCGGCGAGACGCCGTGGGCGGAGAACACCACCAGCGCGCCCTCGGGCACCTCGGACGTCTCGTCGACGAAGATCGCGCCACGCTCGCGCAGCGTCTCGACCACGTGCCGGTTGTGCACAATTTCCTTGCGGACGTACACCGGGGCGCCGTAGACCTCGAGGGCCTTCTCGACGGCGATCACCGCGCGGTCGACGCCGGCGCAGTAACCACGGGGTTTGGCGAGCAGCACCCGCTTGCCGGAAGCGGTGCCGGTGATCGTCGGGGTACCCGCGGGCTCGATTCCGGGACTCGCTGAACTCATGGCCCCCAGGGTACGGGCAGTCCCGAGACGAACTCGAAGTCCCTTTCGGGTGAGCTTCGTCCCCCTACCGTGCTGTGCCCGGCGTCACGCATTGCGCCCGGACCCACCCGTTCGGTTGGGCAGGATGGCGGATATGCGGCAGGCTAGACGTATGAAGCCATTCCCGCTCCCCCTCCGGGTCGCCGCGGGCCTCGCCGTCAGCACCGCCGAGCGGGTTCGTGAGCTTCCCCGGCAGCTCGCCGGACTCCCGGTGACCGTCGTCAGCCAGGTGCTGCAGGCCTCCATGCGGGTGCAGCAGCACGTCACCGAGCTGGCGATCAAGGGCGACAACGCCCTGTCGAGCCTGCGCCCCGTCGAGGACGCGCCCAGCTGGGCGACCTTCGACGAGGACATCGAGGCCCCCGTCCCGCCCGCGCGGCCGAACCTGACGCCGGTCGCCGACGTGCCCGAGCCGCGCTCGGAGATCAACGGTCACATTCCGTCAGCAGCCGAACTCGAAGCGGAACTGGGCGATCCGTGGGCCGAGGAGGAACGCGCGCTCGCCGAGAACCACGCCGACGGCGAGAACGACAGCGGTGCCGACGACGGCGAGAAGCAGGACGAGGCGCCGCGCACCCCCAAGCCCGGCACGCCGAAGGCCGACAAGTCCAAGACCGACACCCCACGGACCAGCGCCGCCGGGTACGACGGTCCCGCCGGGCTGACCGGCTACGACCAGCTCACCCTCCCGCAGCTGCGGGCCCGCCTGCGCCAGCTCTCGATCCCCCAGCTCGAGACGATCCTCGAGTACGAGCGCGCGCACGCCGACCGCTCGTCCTTCACCGGGATGCTGTCCCGCCGGATCGCCAACGCCCGCAAGGCCGAACAAGCCGAGGAACACGGCACGGAAGGCCAGTGAGCACCGAGTCCGCCCAGGCCCCCGCGAGCACCGCCGAAAACCCGTGGCCGGTCCGCACGGTCGCGCGCAAGATCGGTGACTGGATCCACCGGCTCGGCAGCGTCTGGGTCGAAGGCCAGGTCACGCAGGTCAATTCCCGGCCGAACACGCAGACCGCGTTCCTGACGCTGCGCGACCCGTCGGCGGACGTCTCGATGTCGGTGACCTGCCCGAACTGGCTGATCCGCGAGATGGAGCCGCCGCTGCGCGAAGGCGCCAGCGTGGTCGTGCACGCGAAGCCGTCGTTCTTCTTCGGCCGCGGCACGATCAGCCTGCGCGCCGACCAGATCCGCGCCGTCGGCGTCGGTGAGCTGCTGGCGCGGATCGAGCGCCTGAAGAAGCTGCTGACCGCCGAAGGCCTCTTCTCGGCGCAGCGCAAGCGGCCGATCCCGTTCCTGCCGAAGGGCGTCGGGCTGATCACCGGCCGCGCGTCGGCGGCCGAGCGGGACGTGCTGGTCAACGCCCAAACGCGGTGGCCGCACGTCCGGTTCAAGGTCATCAACACCGCCGTGCAGGGCTCGCAGGCCGTCCCGCAGGTCATGCGCGCGCTGCGCATCCTCGACGCTGACCCCGAGATCGACGTCATCGTCATCGCCCGCGGCGGCGGCAGCGTCGAGGACCTGCTGCCGTTCTCCGACGAGGCGCTCTGCCGCGCGGTGTCGGCGGCGGGCACGCCGGTGGTGAGCGCGATCGGGCACGAGCCGGACACCCCGCTGCTCGACTACGTCGCCGACCTGCGCTGCTCGACTCCGACCGACGCCAGCAAGCGGATCGTGCCGGACCACCGCGAGGAGACCGAGCGGGTCCGGCAGATGCGCGACCGCGGGCGCCGCGCCCTGCACGGCTGGGTCGACACGCAGACGCGCCTGCTGACCCAGCTGCGCAGCCGCCCGTCGCTGGCCGACCCGCTCGGCCCGGTCCAGCGGCGCCAGGACGACGTCGACGTCCACCGCGAACGCGCGCGCCGCGCCATGCTGACGCTGCTCGCCAAGGACCAGGCCGAGCTCGCGAGCGCGCGGGCCCGGCTCACGGCGCTCGGCCCGGCCGCGACGCTGGCGCGCGGCTACGCGGTCGTGCAGTTCCTCGACGCCGAAGGCAACCTCCAGGTACTCCGCTCCGTCTCCGAAGTCGAGGCCGGTGCCCAGCTGCGCGTGCGCGTGGGCGACGGTGCGATCGGCGCGGTGGCGGAAGGAGCACAGGGGTGACGCTGAAGGCGGCGACGTTCCTCCCCCTCACCCTGGACGCGGCCCGGCGACTGGGCGCGCGTCCGCTGCTGGACCAGGCGATGCGCACCGACCGGGCGGCTGCCGAGTGCTGGACGGCGCTGCTCGCCGGCTGTGGCGGCGCCGCCCGCCGCGGCCTGGGGCCGCAGCTGCGGCGGCTGTCCGAGGCGACGTCGACGCAGGTCGGCTCGCGCTGGTGGTTCGCCGAGGGCGCCGGGCACCGCAAGCGGGTGGCGGGCGCACAGGAAAACCTCGAAGAGGCGATCGCGGAGGGTGACGGACAGGAGTTCGCCCTGGCGTTCGTCGGGTACGACCACGCGATGGCCAGCGCGGTAGTGTGCGCGCACAGCCCAAGCCGGAAGGTCGGAGAACGCCCAGCGTGAGTGAAGCAGCCAGCGAGGAACTCGGCTACGAGCAGGCCCGCGACCGCCTCGTCGAGGTCGTCCGCGAGCTGGAAGCCGGCGGCCTGTCCCTGGAGCAGTCGCTCGCGCTGTGGGAGAAGGGCGAGAAGCTCGCGAAGGTCTGTGAGCGCCATCTCGAAGGCGCGCGCGAGCGCATCGAGGCCGCTCTGGCGTCCGTGGAGGACGAAACCGGCGACGGCCAGTGACGTTTGCCATGCCGCGGGCGACTGGACCGACCCGCGGTATCTGAGAGACTGGGCGTCCGCCGAACTCCGCTTCTCCGGGAGGCCCGCATGACGACCCCCAGCGCCCCACAACGCCGTGAAGCACCCGACCGCAACCTCGCGATGGAGCTGGTCCGCGTGACCGAGGCCGCCGCGATGGCGGCCGGCCGCTGGGTCGGCCGCGGTGACAAGATCGGCGGGGACGGCGCGGCCGTCGACGCGATGCGCCAGCTGGTGTCGACGGTGTCGATGCGCGGAGTCGTGGTGATCGGCGAGGGCGAGAAGGACGAAGCGCCCATGCTGTTCAACGGCGAGGAGGTCGGCAACGGCGACGGGCCCGACTGCGACGTCGCGGTCGACCCGGTCGACGGCACGACGCTGATGGCCAAGGGCATGCCGAACGCCCTCGCGGTGCTCGCGGTCGCCGAGCGCGGCGCGATGTTCGACCCGTCCGCGGTGTTCTACATGGAGAAGCTGGCCGTCGGGCCGGAGGCGGCGGGCAAGGTCGAGCTCGGTGCGCCGATCGCGGAGAACATCCGGCGGGTCGCCAAGGCGAAGCACAGCAGCGTCGGCGACGTCACCGTGTGCATCCTGGACCGCCCGCGCCACGAGCAGATCATCAAGGAGGTCCGCGACGCCGGCGCACGGATCCGCTTCATCTCCGACGGCGACGTCGCGGGCGCGATCGCCGCAGCCCGCCCGACCACCGGCGTCGACATGCTGATCGGCATCGGCGGCACCCCCGAGGGCATCATCGCGGCCTGCGCGATGAAGTGCCTCGGCGGGGAGCTGCAGGGCCGGCTGTGGCCGAAGGACGACGCCGAGCGCGAGAAGGCCATCGCTGCCGGGCACGACCTCGACCGCGTGCTGCTGAACGACGACCTGGTCACCGGCGACAACGTGTTCTTCTGCGCCACCGGCGTCACCGACGGCGACCTGCTGCGCGGGGTCCACTACCGCGAGGGCGGCGCGACGACGCAGTCCATCGTGATGCGGTCCAAGTCCGGGACCGTCAGAATGATCGACGGCTACCACCGGCTCACCAAGCTGCGGGCGTACTCCTCGGTCAACTTCGACGGCCACCTGGACACGCCCGACGACGACGTCGTTCCCCCGCTGCCGTAGAAGGAGTTCCGTGCCCAGGCGACTACTGGCCCTGCTGGTCCTGCTGTTCGCCTCGATCCCCGCCACCGCGTCGGCCGAACCCGCCATCGTCGGGGGCGGCGACGCGGATCAGCCGTACCCGTTCGCGGTGTCGCTGCACTCCTCGACGGGCAAACTGTTCTGTGCCGGCGCGCTGATCGCTCCCACCTGGGTGGTGACGGCCGCGCACTGCGCGTTCGACAAGACCCCGCCCGCGATCTCCGTGCGGGCGGGCACGAATGACGTGGGCCAGGGCGGCGAAGTCGGCCAGGTCGCCGGCATCGTCGTGAACCCGGCGTTCAACACCCAGAGCCCGGCGGGCGACATCGCGCTGCTGCGGCTGGCGACGCCGGCCAAAGCCGCGCCGATCGCGCTCGCGACGGCCGCGGCGCCGGGCACGGCCACCCGCATCCTCGGCTGGGGCCAGACCTGCCCGAAGGTGAACTGCGGCCAGATCCCCACGACGCTGCAGCAGCTCGACACGCACATCGTCGAAGGCGCGAAGTGCACGTCGGTGTTCGACGGCACGGCCGAGCTGTGCACGGACAACCCCGGGGACAAGGCCGGGGCGTGCTTCGGCGACTCCGGCGGGCCCGAGATCGTCCACGACGGCGACCACTGGCTGCTCGTGGGCGTCACCAGCCGGCCGGGCAACAACGATCCCGTGTGCGCGTCGGCGCCGTCGATCTACACGTCCGTCGTCGCCTACGCGCCGTGGATCGCGGAGAAGACGAAGGCCTGAGCTACTCGGCGTTGCTCGAGTGGCCCGGGAACAGGTGGGCGTCCGGGTCGAGCAGGACGGCGATGTTGTTGACGGCCGTCGCGGCCTCGCCGAAGCCGGTCGCGATCAGCTTGACCTTCCCCCGGTACGCGGCGACGTCACCGGCGGCGTAGACGCGTGCGCGCGCGGTCGCCATCGTCGAATCGACCGGAATGGCGCGGTGGTCGATCTCCAGGCCCCAGCTCTCGATCGGGCCGAGGTCGGCGGTGAACCCGAGCGCCGCGACGACGGCGTTGGCCGGCAGCCGCTCCTCGCCGGCGCCCTTCGCCGAGACGTCGACGGCTTCCAGTGCACCGCTCGAGTCCTCGACGAACCGCGTGACCTCGGCGTCGGTGATGATCCGGACGCCGAGCTCGCGGGCCTGCCGGACGATGGACTCGGCGGCGCGGAACTTGGCGCGGCGGTGCACGAGCGTCACGCTCGCCGCGACCGGGTGCAGCGCGAGCACCCAGTCGAAGGCCGAGTCGCCGCCGCCGACGATCACGACGTGCTGCCCCGCGTGGGCGTCGAACGAGGGGACGAAGTGGACCATGCCGCGGCCGAGCCAGCCGTCGCCGGCGGGCAGCGGACGCGGGGTGAACTCGCCGATGCCCGCGGTGATCAGGACAGCGCCCGCGCGCAGCGTCTCGCCGCCGTCGAGGGTGACTTCGACGCCGTTTTCGAGCGTCTCGAGCTTTTCGGCCTTGCGCCCCAGCAGGTACTTCGGTTTCCACGGCGCGGCCTGCTTCACCAGCCCGTCGACGAGATCGCGCCCGCGGATCTCGGGGAACCCGCCGACGTCGTAGATCATCTTCTCGGGGTACATCGCGGTCACCTGGCCACCGGGCTCGGGCAGCGAGTCGATCACCGCCATCGAAAGGCCGCGGAACCCGGCGTAGTAAGCGGCGAACAGGCCGGTCGGGCCCGCGCCGATGATCAAGAGGTCGTAGGCGTCCCCAGAGACGTCGGTCATGCTCGCTCCAGCCAGTGGTGGATGGCGGTGATCGAGAACACAGCCGATCCTAGCCGGAACGGAGTTCACTCGACGGCGTGCGACACAGGCTCCCGGACGACCGGCGGCCACCGCGGGGTATCCGGCGGACGGCACTGAGCGGGACCGCGGTGATCGTGGCGCTCTTCGGCTGGTTCGCGCTCGCGATCCGCTCGGACTGCCCTCGGCCGAGCCGGCAGGATTCATCGCGTTCGTGTTCGGCGCCTTCGCGGCCCTCGTCGTGGCCGGGCGTTGGCCGGCTCGGACGGGCCTGGTGCTCGCGCTGCTGCCGGTGCTCGCCGTGCTGCTCGGCGGCGGATCCTGTCTTTCGCGATTGAAGCCGGTCGAAGCCGGGAGCGCTCACCAGCGCAGAAGCAGCTTGGCGCCGATCCACAGCTTCGCGCGGTTGTGGACAACTCGGCGGCCGGCCACCAGGAACGCCGGGTTCTGCCGGTGACCGCCGATAGACTGGCCCAGGGGACGCCCCCCAGGGAAGGGCGGGGGCCGGTCGCTCCTGGGTTCCGGCGGCCACACACCTGGCTACCGCACCTTCACCCGGCCCGTGAGCCGCGGCCAGCCGAGGAGCGCAGGGTGCGCAACGCCACCACGCGGTAACTTCCGAACAGGTCCAGAATCGGTGTCATGGCTGACCAGGAATACCGGATCGAACACGACACGATGGGCGAGGTCCGCGTGCCGGCCGACGCGCTCTACCGCGCGCAGACCCAGCGGGCCGTCGAGAACTTCCCGATCTCCGGCCGGGGCCTGGAGCGCGCCCAGATCCGCGCGCTCGGCCTGCTGAAGGCCGCCGCCGCGCGCGTGAACCTCAAGCTGGGCGTGCTCGACGCCGACGTCGCGAACGCCATCACGGCCGCCGCCGACGAGGTCGCCGAGGGCACCCACGACGCGCACTTCCCGATCGACGTCTTCCAAACCGGTTCGGGGACGTCGTCGAACATGAACGCCAACGAGGTCATCGCGACGCTCGCCAGCCGCGCGCTCGGCCGGGACGTGCACCCGAACGACCACGTCAACGCGTCGCAGTCGTCGAACGACACCTTCCCGACGACCATCCACGTCGCCGCGACCGAAGCCGTCGTCAAGGACGTCATCCCCGCGCTCGAGTACCTCGCCGGCGCGATCGAGGTCCGCGCCGCGGAGTGGGCCGGCGTCGTGAAGTCCGGCCGCACGCACCTGATGGACGCTGTGCCGATCACCCTCGGCCAGGAAGCCGGCGCGTGGGCGTCGCAGGTCCGGTTCGGCATCGAACGGCTGAAGTCGGGCCTGCCGCGTCTCGGCGAGCTGCCGATCGGCGGCACCGCCGTCGGCTCGGGCCTCAACGCGCCGGACGGCTTCGGCGACGCCGTCGCGACCGAGCTGGCCACCGTCACCGGCCTGCCGCTGACCGAGGCCCGCGACCACTTCGAGGCGCAGGCGACGCAGGACAGCGTCGTCGAGACGTCCGGGCACCTGCGCACGCTCGCCGTGTCGCTCAACAAGATCGCCAACGACCTGCGCTGGCTGGGCTCCGGCCCGCGCACCGGCCTGGCCGAGCTGGCGCTGCCCGACCTGCAGCCGGGCTCGTCGATCATGCCGGGCAAGGTGAACCCGGTGATCCCGGAGGCGACGCTGCAGGTCGTCGCGCAGGTGATCGGCAACGACGCGGCCGTGGCGTTCGCGGGCGCCGCGGGCAACTTCCAGCTGAACGTCAACCTGCCGGTGATCGCACGGAACGTCCTCGAGTCGGCCCGCCTGCTCGCCGCCGTGTCGCGGTTGCTGGCGGACAAGGTCTTCGCGGGCATCACCGTGAACACCGAGCGCACCCGCACCTACGCCGAGGGTTCGCCGTCGATCGTGACGCCGCTGAACAAGTACATCGGCTACGAAGAGGCGGCCGCGGTGGCGAAGCAGGCGTTGAAGGAGCTGAAGACGATCCGCGAGGTCGTCATCGAGCGCGGCTATGTGAAGGACGGCAAGCTCACCGAAGCGCAGCTCGACGAAGCGCTCGACGTCCTCCGCATGGCCCGCGGCGGCAAGTAAAATCCGCGTGAGGCGCCGCATCTTTCGTAGAGAAAGTGGCGCTTCGGGCGTGACTCGCTACCGCCGGCGCAGGCGCGCGTCCGCCAGTGCCGGCGGGGTGTAGTCCTTCTCGGCCGAGTTGAGGTCCGTGCCCGGCGGGACGATCTCGTCGATCCGGTCCAGCACGTCGTCGTCCAGCACCAGGTCGGCGCCCGCCAGCAGGTCGTCGAGCTGGGCCGGCGTGCGCGGGCCGATGATCGCCGACGTCACGCCCGGGTGCGCCCGGACGAACGCCGTCGCCAGGTGGGTCATCGGCCGGCCCAGGTCGTCGGCCAGCTTCTTCAGCTGCGCGATCGCCTCGAACTTGACGGCGTTCTCCGGAAGGGCCGGGTCGAACTTGTGCGCCTGCAGCGTCCGGCGGCCTTCGGAAAGGTCCACATCGGACGGTTTGGTGTACTTCCCGGACAGCCAGCCACTGGCCAGCGGGCTCCACGTCAGCACACCCATGCCGTACTTCCGCGCCGTCGGCAGCACGGCCGCCTCGATCGCCCGGTTGAAGATCGAGTACGGCGGCTGCTCGGCGCGGAACCGCGCCAGACCGCGCTTTTCCGCCACCCACTGGGCTTCCACGATCTGCTCGGCCGGGAAGCCCGACGACCCGATCGCGCGGACCTTCCCGGCGCGCACGAAGTCCGTGAGCACCGAGAGCGTTTCCTCGATGTCGGTCGTCGGGTCCGGCCGGTGGACCTGGTAGAGGTCGACGTGGTCGGTGTCGAGCCGCCGGAGGCTGTCGTCGAGGGCACGCGTCAGCCAGCGCCGCGAAAGACCGCCCTGGTTCGGGTCGTCGCCCATCTGGAAGAAGCCCTTGGTGGCCAGCACGACCTCGTCGCGGCGGCCTTTCAAGGCCTTGCCGACGATCCGCTCGTTCTCGCCGTCGCTGTACATGTCGGCGGTGTCCCAGAAGTTCACGCCGGCGTCGAGCGCGGTGTGCAGCATCCGGACGCCCTCTTCGTGGTCCGGGTTGCCCCACTTGCCCAGCATCATCGCGCCGAACGCGTACTCGCTGACCGAGATGCCCGTGCCGCCCAGAATTCGTCGTTTCATGCCACCACTGTGAAAGCAGCGAGCGGGGCGGACCAGGTCACGCTCAACCTGGGTCCGGCAGTACCAGGCGGGCAGCCGCGAGCCGGGGATACTGGAGGCATGAGTGACGCAGCCGAGCTGGGCGCTTTCCTGAAGGCGCGCCGCGCCGCCCTCGACCCCGCCGACCTGGGCCTCCCGCCCGGGATCACGCAGCGGCGGGTCAAGGGCCTGCGCCGCGAAGAGCTCGCGCAGCTGTCCGGCATCAGCGTCGACTACTACACGCGGCTGGAGCAGGGCCGCGCGAAGAACGTCTCGGACGCGGTCCTCGACGCGCTTGCCCGCGCCCTGCGGCTCGACTCCGGCGAGGAGGCCTACCTGCGCAACCTCGCCGCGCCGAAGCGCCGGGACGAGCGCGCACCGCAGCGGGTCCGGCCCGAACTGCAGCAGCTGCTCGACGCCATCCAGGCGCCGGCGTTCGTCTTCGGGCGGTACCTGGACGTGCTCGCCTGGAACGCCCTCGGCGGCGCGGTCGCGTTCGCCTTCGCCGACCTGGACGAACGCAACATGCCGAAGCTGATCTTCCTCGACGAGCGTGCCCGGCAGCTGCACCCGGAGTACGACGCGGTCTGCCGCGAGCTCGTCGCGAACCTGCGCGCGGAAAGCGGCAGGCACCCGGGAGACCCGCGGTTCGCGCAGCTCATCGGCGAGCTGTCGCTGGCGAGCGAGCAGTTCCGGAAGCTGTGGGCCGAGCACGCGGTGCGGGAGAAGGCGCAGGGGTGGAAGGTGCTGATGAACCCCGTCGTCGGCGAGCTGCGGCTGCGCTACGAGACGCTGCGCCTGCCCCAGGACCCCGACCAGGGCACGGTGGTCTACCACGCCGAGCCGGGCTCGGAGACCGAACGCGCGCTCGGCCTGCTGGCCAGCTGGGTCGCCGCCGATGAACGACCGGTGAACACTCGGTCGTCGTCACCCCACGCCGGATGAGGGCTGCCTAGGCTGCTTCACCTGGGGAGTCGGGGGTAGAGGAGCAGCACGGTGGGCGTCGGCGCGACGATGCAGTCCCTCGCCGAGATCCTCAGCTCGGATTCGGGCAGTCTCGTCCTCGGGATCGCCGCGCTGGTCGCGATCGCGGCGCCGTTCATCGACCGCTACTTCATCCGGCGCCGCCGGCTGGCGTTCCGGGTGCTCTACAACTCCAAGATCGGCCTGTCGCCGATCGACCTGCACGACGGCGAGAACGGCTCCGCCCAGGCGGACCCGCAGCTGGAGCGGACCGCGCGGCTGCTGAGCCGGATGAGCGTGGTGGTGATCCGGATCCGCAACACCGGCGGGTTCGACATCGCGCCGGAGGACTTCGAGATCCCGCTGTCGTTCACCTTCGGCAACCGGATCGTCTGGGACGCGCGGGTGTCCGACGCCAGCGACGACGGCCTCCGCCAGCACGTCCGCGACGGCCTCGAGTTCTTCACGCGCGAGACACCGCAGCGGCCGGTCGAAGGCGCGAAGCTGTCGAGGGTGCGCGCGTGGCTGCCCAAGCGGCTGGCGGAGACGCCCGCACCCGAAGCGCCCGAATGGCACGGCGTCCGGTTCGCGCGGCTTTCGTTGAAACGCAAGGAGAAGTTCAAGCTCGTCGTCGTGCTGCGCGAATCCGACGGCCACGACGGCGAGATCAGCAAGGACATCGACCACCACGCCCGGCTGGCCGCCGGCCGGATCAAGGACGACCGCAAGCAGCGCCGGATCACCTGGCCGGTCGTCACGACGGCGGTCGGGGTGCTGCTGACCGGCGCCCTGCTGGCCACGCTGATCGTCTCGTGGTCGCGACCGAGCGTCGACAGCGCGCTGTGCGCCGCCGGGAAGCTGTCGGTCGAGGGGTCGAGCGCGTTCGTGCCGATCATCGACAGCATCGCCGCCGAGTACCACGGCCAGTGCGACGGCGCGGCCATCACCACCCACGCGACCGGCAGTGTCACCGGGGTCCGCGCGCTCGCCCCGGTGGACGCGGCGGGCAAGGACGAGCTGGCGGTGCTCTCGGACGGCCGGTCCGGGGAAGCCGGGCCCGATCTGGAGGCGAAGGCCGTCGCGGTGGTCGTGTACAGCCTGGTCGTCAACCGCGCCGCCGGCGTCGACCGGCTGACGACCCAGCAGGTCAGGGACATCTTCAGCGGCCGGGTGCGGAACTGGGACCAGCTGCGGCCGGGACCGTCGGTGCCGATCGGGATCGTCGGGCGCGGGCAGGAGTCGGGCACGCGCAAGACGTTCGAGCAGAAGGTGCTCGGCGGCGCGGAGGACCGGCTGACCTCGGATTCCTGCCGCAAGCCGGAGCGCGACCCGGCCGCGGCGACCACGCGCTGCGAGCGCGGCACGACCGCCGAGGTGCTCACCGAGGTCGGCGCGGTGCCGGGCGCGATCGGGTACGCCGACGTGCCGGCGGCCAAAACAGCAGCCGCCCGCGACCAGCAGGTGACGATCGTGCAGCTCGACGGCCACTACCCCGACGTCACGACGATCGGCGCCGGGTACCGGTTCTGGACCGTCGAGTACCTCTACACCAAGGGCGTGCCGGCGAACGGGAGCGTGCTGAAGCGGTTCCTGGACTACCTGGCGAGCCCGACCGCGCGGGCCGAGCTGCAGGACGCCGGGTACACGCCGTGCGTGGCCAAGGACGGCCTGCTCGACCCCCTCTGCACCAGGCCGGACATCTGACCGACGAGACAGCGCCGATCAGAAACTGTCGGTGGTCCGGGTCATGATGTCCGGGTGTTGCTGAGCGAGATAGTCCGGGCGTCCGCCGAGCTGGCGGCGACGAGGTCCAGGAAGGCGAAGATCGCCATCCTGGCCGCGGTGCTGCGCGCGGCCGAGATCGCCGAGCTGGCCACGGTGATCGCGTACCTCACCGGGCAGACGGCGCAGGACAGGCTGGGTGCGGGCTGGCGCACCCTGGCCGGGCTCGGCGCGGAGCCCGCAGCCGACCCGGTCGTGACGGTGGTCGAAGTGGACACGGCCCTGACGGCGGCGGCCGGCGTGGCGGCGGGCACGGGCTCTTCGGCCCGGCGGCAGGAGATCCTGCGCGCGTTGTTCGAGCGGCTGACGAAGGACGAGCAGCAGTTCCTGTTCCGGCTGGTCACCGGCGAGCTGCGGCAGGGCGCGCTGGAGGGCGTGATGGTCGACGCGATCGCGGCGGCGGCCGAGGTGCCGGCCGTGGACGTGCGGCGCGCGTTCATGCTGTCCGGGAAGCTCGGCGTCACCGGGGTCGCGGCACTGACCGACGGGCAGGCCGCGCTGGCGGAGTTCCGGCTCACGCTGGGCACGCCGATCAAGCCGATGCTGGCGTCACCGGCGGAGTCCCTGGTCGAGGCGGTCGCCGAGCACGCCGAGGCGATCGTCGAGTACAAGATGGACGGTGCGCGGATCCAGGTGCACCGCCAGGGCGACGAGGTGCACGTCTGGACGCGGACGCTGCGCGAGATCACCGGCAGCGTGCAGGAGCTGGTCGAGCTCGTGCGGGCGCTGCCGTGCGAGTCGGTGGTGCTGGACGGCGAGACGCTGGCGCTGACCGACGCCGGGCGGCCGCGGCCGTTCCAGGACACGATGAGCCGGTTCGGCAGCACGCGCGAAGAGCAGGTGAAGGCGCTGCTGCTGCGGCCGTACTTCTTCGACTGCCTGCACCTCGACGGCGTCGACCTGCTGGACGCGCCACTGTCCGAACGCAATGCGGCGTTGCGCAAGGTCGCCGGGGCGCACGTGATCCCCGGCGAGGTGGGCGTGGCCGGGGCGGCGGCCGTGCTGGAGGCGGCGATGGACGCCGGGCACGAGGGTGTGATGGTCAAGGACCTGGCGTCGCCGTACGCGGCCGGGCGGCGCGGGCGGGCGTGGCTGAAGGTCAAGCCGGTGCACACGATCGACCTGGTGGTGCTCGCGGCGGAGTGGGGTCACGGGCGGCGCACGGGGACGCTGTCGAACCTGCACCTGGGCGCCCGCGACCCGGACGGCGGCCCGCCGATCATGGTGGGCAAGACGTTCAAGGGCATGACCGACGAGCTGCTGGCCTGGCAGACGAGGACGTTCCAGGAAATCGAAACCCACCGCGACGACTGGACGGTGTACGTCCGGCCGGAGGTCGTGGTGGAGATCGAGCTGGACAGCGCCCAGGTGAGCACGCGCTACCCGGGTGGCCTCGCGCTGCGCTTCGCCCGGGTGGTCCGCTACCGCCCGGACAAGGACCCGGCCGAAGCGGACACGATCGACACGGTGCGCGGCCTCCTGCACGGCGACCGCTCGGAGGGGAGCTGACTACGAAAGTCTCGATCACGACATCGCGCGTCTTCGGGGTGCTTTCCTCCTAAAAGGAAAGACGAAAGTCGATGTTGCCTTCTCCCCGTCGTGAGCAGAGTGGCTGACGGAGTTTCCTTCAGCCAGGGAGAAAGCATGAGATTGCGCGCTGTGTCCGGCTTGCTCGCGAGCACCACCCTGCTCGTGACCGCGTTCGCGGCGCCCGCCGGCGCCTCGCCCGTGCCGAGCACGCCGAACGCCGGGCACCAGCCGTCGAAGCACCACTTCTCGGCGGCCGCGCAGTCGTTCGTCGGCGCCGACACCGTGCAGAAGCGCGTCGCCAAGCTGGAAGCGGCGATGGCGTCGCTGCCGAAGGAAAGCACCGCGTACAACGCGACGAAGCTGTGGAACGCCGGCATCACCGGTGCGGGCAGCACTGTCGCGACGCTGGTGTCCTTCGGCGACGACAAGGTCAAGCAGGTGCTCGACACCTACTCGAAGAACCACGGCCTGCCGCCGGCGAACGTCGAGGTCATCCAGCCGTCCGGCCCGGTGCCCGCGTGCACCGACCCCGGCGTCGACACCGCCACCTGCCAGGGCTGGGGCGGTGAGACCGACCTCGACGTCACGATGATGCACGCCATGGCACCGAACGCGAAGATCATCGTCGCGGCGACGCCGGTCGCGGAGACGCAGGGCTTCACCGGCCTGCCCGAGATGATGCACGCGGTCGACTACATGACCGAGCACAAGCTGGTCGACGTCATCTCGATGAGCTTCGGCACGACGGAGGAGAACTTCCCGTCGTTCGACTCGATCAAGACGCTCGACCCGGCGCTCGACCGCGCGAGCAAGGCCGGGATCACGATGGTCGCCTCCTCCGGCGACGACGGCCCGACCGGCGGTTACCTGTACGGCCCGGGCAACTACCCGTACCGCGTCGCGAGCTGGCCGGCGTCCGACCCGCGCGTCACGACGCTCGGCGGCACCCAGCTGCACCTCGACGCGAACGGCAACCGCACCAAGGCGGACGACGTCGTGAACGTCGCCGACAACGGCTTCTCCGAGGGCGCCGGGCTGTCGAAGGCGTACGCGAGGCCGAACTGGCAGGACGGCGTCAAGAAGATCACCGGCAGCAAGATGCGCTCGTTCCCGGACATCAGCATGGAAGGCGTGTACGGCACGTCGCAGTCCGCGCCGCTGTTCGCCGGCGTGCTCGCGCTCGCGGTGCAGGCCAAGCACGGCAAGCTCGGCCAGATCAACCCGGCGCTGTACACGAAGCTCGGCCCGGCCGGCACGAAGGCGGGCATCGTCGACGTGACCGAAGGCGACAACAGCCAGGACGGCGTCGTCGGCTTCACCGCGGCGAAGGGCTTCGACATCGCCAGCGGCTGGGGCACCGTCGACGCGTCGGTCTTCGTCCCCGCACTGGTGAAAGCGCTGCGCTGACCATTAACCGGAATGGTCGGCATTCGGTTTTTTCGACGCGGAAACCGAGCGCCGGTGTCAGGAATTTTCCCCACAGAACGCGAAGCGCCCGTCAGTACGATGCTGCTCCTCGGAACCCGCTCACTCCCCGAGCGGTCATGGAGGAGTACAAGTGGCAAGCAAGGAAGAACTGAAAGCGGCCATCCACGGCGCTTTCGACGCGGCCGTCGCCGACGGGACGAGTTACACCAAGGTGTACGCCGCGGAAATCAAGCAACAGAACTTCATCGTTTTCCGCACCACCACCGTCAGCAATTTCGCGGTGGGTTTCCGGCCGGGGCAGACCGACCTCGTGATCGTGCCGCTCGAGGAAAAGAGCGGCACGATCACGGCGGGCACCCCGCTGACGATCACGGACGCGAACCGGGCGTCGGTCAAGAAGCGTGATCTGCAAGGCCGGTTCGTGATCAAGACGACGGACGGGCAGAGCTTCAAGCTCAGCATCCTCCCCTCCGTGCCGAAGCTCCTCGCCGCCGGTTACCAGCTGCCGGTCGAGCAGAAGGCCGAGTACGAAGCGTTCACCACCCTCCGGGACGCTCTCACCACGGCCTGACGACCGAGCGCCCCGGTGCACCACACCGGGGCGCGTCCGGCATCAATAACAGCGGTCGGACTTGATCGCGTACGTGTAGTTGTTGGACAGGTTGGACGTCACCTCGAACCGGATCTTGTGGTAGACGGGCGGGTCGCCGAGCACGCCGTGCGACACGGTGTGCTCCTTGCCCGGCGCGATGGCGCCGCTCCACAGGCCCTTGTCGAAAACGTCTTCGATGATCTGGACGAGCATCCCGCGGTAGTCGTGGTTGTGCACGGTGATGTCGATCTTCTGCCCGGCGCTCACCTCGACGACCTTCGTCGCCCCGCCCATCAGCGGGCCGCCGGCGCAGACCTTCGTCGCGGCGGCCGCGGACGGCGCCGTCAGCAGTGTCGCGGCCAGTGCCACCGGAACGAGGGCGATCAGCTTGCGCATCAGCGGTTCCCCACCTTCGTCTTGACCACAGTGGACGTCTCGGCGATGTCGATGCCGAACTTCATCGAGCCGCCGCAGTAGGCGTGCTTGCCGTTCTTGAAGTAGAGCGTCAGGTCGCCCGCGCACTCGAAGACGCGGATGTCCCAGGTGCGCTCGCCCGGCCACAGGCAGATGGCGTCCTTGCCGGCCCGGCGCATCCAGCCGTGGTACCCGGACTCGCACGTGATGATCGGATCACTCGCGACGACCCCCGCCGCCGAAGTCGAGGCCGACGCCGCGCCGGCCGGCAGCAGGCCCGCGACGAGCGCGGCTCCCGTGACGGCCGCGACCCTCAGATACGGACGCATGGATTTCCTTCCCCTGCAAGAAAAGATGAAATGGATTCGCCCAGGAGATCCGGACACCGACGACGTTAGGGACCGTCGGCGGTCTTCGGGAAGGCATTCGGCGGCTACCGCGGAGCGAAAGCCAAACGAAGATCGTCTTCGCAGGTCAGCGCAATGGCCAGGGGGTCGCGAAAGCCAAATTCAGGGGGTGATCCGGACGGAGAAGAAGACCGCGCGGGCATCGGGGAGCAGCAGGTGCCCCTCGGAGTCGGCCATCTTCCAGTAGACCTGGCAGTGCCCGGCCGACGGCGGCGCCTGCACGTCGACGGAGATCCGCACGTGCTCGCCGGGCGCGGTGTAGGGCACCGGCACGCGGTCGGGCGTGCGGCACTGGTCCGGGCTGCCGAACGAGCCCGAGCGGACGAGGTACCGCCCGATCCATCCGACCGATCCGGCGTTCCGGAGCTCCCACGTCTTGACGAACCGGCTCCCGGCGGGAACGGAGGTGCCGTCGGGCACGGTCACGTCGGCGACGAACTCGGACACGTCACCGGGGCTGGTCGCGCCGGGCTCGGCCGAGAAAGCGCCACCGAAGAGCAGGGCAACCGCGACGACGAGCACTACGGCGACAGCCGCGGCGAGCCCGTAGGCCGCCCACCTGCGCCGCGGGGACGGGAGTCCGCCCTCGTGGGAGCGGGAGGATCCGCGCGCGAGCACCCAGCGGCGCGGGGACGAATCCGGCCCGACCGACCGCCGGCGGCCCGCGGCCCCCTCCGCCCCAGGCCCCGGCTCCGGCGCTCGCCGGCGCCGCTCGGTTTCCTGACTCCCAGGCGCGGGCGCTGGCCGGCGACGCCCAGTCTCCTCCGGCCCAGGCTCAGACCCGACCGTCCTCCGGCGCCGTTCAGCCTTCTCCGCGCCAGGTCCCCGCAGAAGCGGCGGCCCCCAGCGCCGCCGCCCGGCCTCCTGCACCTCGGGCTCCGGCTCGCGGGCCTTCTCCCAATGTCCCCGCCACTCCAGCCGCGCCGAGGTCTCGTCCTGGCCCAGCACCCCGACCGCCAGTACCCGCACGAACTCCCACGTCGTCTCCCAGCTCGGCAGGTGGCGCCCCCGGGCCGCCGCCGACAGCGCCGACTTCGACGCCAGCGCGCCGAACTCGTCGCGCATCCGGTCGTACGACGGGTCGCCCGCCGCGCGCTTCAGCTCCCACAACCGGCGCGCGAACCCGGCGACCGGTCCGGTGTCCTCCGCGGGGCCGAGCGCGATCCGCCCGCGCCGCCCCGGCGTGCGTTCGACGTCCATCTCCGCCGAGAATAGGACGCGCACCGGGTGACCGGCTCGACTCGATCGAGTGGTCCACAGTGGAACTATCCTCCGGGGATGCGCAGCGAAAAGCTCACCCGCGCCTGGTTCGCGGTCACCGCCGTGGTCGCGCTGACCGGCCTCGTCACCCAGGTGATCGCCACCGCGAACGACCCCGGCGGCCGGGTCGCGAACCTGCTCTGCTTCTTCACCATCGACTCGAACCTGCTGGTCACCGCCACCTCGGCGCTCGTCGCCCTGGGCGTCACCCGCAGGCAGCTCTTCGCCGTGCTCTGGCTCGACGCGCTGGTCGGCATCATCGTGACGGGCATCGTCTACCAGGTCGCCCTCGCCGGCCTGTACGAGCTGCACGGGCTTTCGCTGTTCTCGGACACCATGCTGCACAAGGTCACGCCGATCCTCTTCGTGCTCGGCTGGCTCGTCGCCGGCCCGCGCGGCGTCCTGACCTGGCGCACGGTCTGCTGGTCGCTGCTCTACCCCCTGGCTTGGCTCGCCTTCACGCTGCCGCGCGGCGCGGTCACCGGCTTCTACCCCTACCCGTTCGTCGACGCCGCCGCACTCGGCTACGGCCGCGTGACGATCAACTGCGTCGTCATCGGCCTGTTCTTCACCGTGCTCGCGATCGGCGCGCTCATCCTGGATCGCCGACTGTCGAAGAAATCGTCGACAATCCCGGAGACAGCGTCGTAGCGGCTTCGCCCCGCGAACACGAGACGGGCCACGACCGCGTTAGGGTCGGGCCCATGACGGCGATCGTGCAGAACCTGGTGACGTCCGGCACCTTCCAGCTCGACGGGGGCAGCTGGGACGTCGACAACAACGTGTGGATCGTGGGCGACGACGCGGAAGTGATCGTGATCGACGCGGCCCACGACGCGAAGGCGATCGAGAACGTCGTCGGCGAGCGGAAGCTGGCGGCGATCGTCTGCACCCACGCGCACAACGACCACGTCAACGCGGCCCCGGAGCTGGCCGAGGCCACCGGCGCGCCGATCCTGCTGCACCCGGACGACCGCGTGCTCTGGGACCAGACCCACCCCGGCCGCGCGCCGGACGGCGAGCTGGCGGACGGCCAGGCGATCACGATCGCGGGCACGACGCTGAAGGTCATCCACACGCCGGGGCACGCGCCGGGCGCGGTGTGCCTCTACGCCGAAGAGCTGGGCGTCCTGTTCACCGGCGACACGCTGTTCCACGGCGGCCCCGGCGCGACCGGACGGTCCTATTCGGACTACCCGACGATCGTGAAGTCCATCCGCGAGAAGCTGTTCACCCTCCCGGAGGCGACGAAGGTGCACACGGGCCACGGCGAGGGCACGACGCTCGGCGCGGAGAAGACGGCTTCGAGCGGCTGGGACGAAGCTTAAGCGGTGTGCTTCCGGGCGACGAGGGCGAACTCCTCGATCGCCCGGTCCACCGCTCCGGCGGCTTTTCGCACCACGGGCGGCAGGTTCATCCGGTCGAACCCGCCGCCATCGTCGACCTCGAGCCGGACGACGTGCAGCTCGAAGTCCCGTTGGCGGACCACGCGGGCCTGTTCGACCAGCTCGTCGGGGCCGCTCATCACGAGCAGCCCGAAGAAGGACCGCATCTGCGCGCGGGCGACGTAGTAGGAATCCTCGTAGCCGGCGGTGCGCTCGTCGTCTTCCTCGGGGAGTTCACCGATCTCGCGCCGGCGGTGGATGACGTTCAAGTCGATGTTGTGCTGCCGCGCGCGGACGGCCGCCTCGATGAACCCCGCGCACCGGTCGGCCCGGTCCTGCCGCAGCTTCGCACGCCGGGCAGCGTTGAGCTTCCAGGGCTCGAGCAGCGCGCCGAGCGTCACACCGACCAGCGACGCGACGGCCGCGATGACCGCGGCACCGACCGCCGTCAGCACGTCAGCCTGGGCGGTTCCGGCACCACCCGCACACTCCGCTTCGCCTCGTCAGCCAGACTTCGCGCCCACTCCTGCAACCCCGCGACGTCGACGCCGTGCGGCGGCTCGCTCCGGAACGGCTCGATGTTCGCCGCCCCTCGCTCGAGCAGCGACGCCGCGCCCACCGCGTTGCCGCGCGCCGCGTGCGTCAACCCGACCGCGAGCTGCGCGAGGCCGCGCCACAACTCCCGATCGGGCCCGTCGGTCGTCTTCCACGCGTCCTCGAAGACCTCGTGCGCGTGGAACGGCTTGCCGTCGTCGAGGAGCTGCTGGGCCTCCGCAAGCGTTTGCGCCGGTGTCCTCGCGATGCCTTCCGGCTGGCGCTCGACGCCGTCGGCGCCGTAGGGCAGCGGCCGGCCGAGGCCGTCGCGCGGTCGTGCGTTGCGTGCCCGGCCCTCGGTGTCGCGGTCGCGGCGGCTCATGCCCCGATCCTCCCACGTTCGCGGTCCGCGACCCGGCCACGTAGCCTGGGGACTCGTGCGTTTCCTCGACGGCCACCGGCCCGCTCACGACCTGACCTACGACGACGTGTTCCTGCTGCCGAACCGTTCGGACGTGGAGTCCCGCTTCGACGTCGACCTCTCCACCGCGGACGGCACCGGCGCGACCATCCCGATCGTCGTCGCGAACATGACCGCGGTCGCCGGCCGCCGGATGGCCGAGACCGTCGCCCGCCGCGGGGGGCTGGTGGTGCTCCCTCAAGACGTGGACAGTCACGCCGTCGCCGAGATCGTCGGCTGGGTCAAGAGCCGCCACACCGTGTGGGACACGCCGCTGGTGCTGACCGGCGGCGACGCCGTGGCCGACGCCCTCAACCTCGTCCACAAACGGGCACACGGAGCGGTCGTGGTCGTGGACGGCGAAGGCCGCCCGGTCGGCATCGTCGACGAAGCGGCCTGCGCGGGCGTCGACCGCTTCGCGCGTCTGGCCGACGTCGCGCAGCCCCCGCCCGTCGCGGTCCCGCTGACCACGCCGCCGCGAGAGGTCTTCGAGCGGCTCCACAGCCACGGCGCGACCCTCGCGCTCGGCCTGGACGCCGACGGTCGCCTCGCGGGCGTGCTGACCGCCGTCGGGGCCCTGCGCGCCGACATCTACACCCCGGCGGTCGACGGCGACGGCAAGCTGCGCGTCGCCGCCGCGGTCGGCGTCAACGGCGACGTCGCGGCGAAGGCCGAAGCCGTGCTCGGCTCGGGCGTCGACGTGCTGGTCGTCGACACCGCGCACGGTCACCAGGAGAAGATGATCGCCGCGCTGAAGGCCGTCCGGTCGGTGTCGCCGCAGGTCCCGGTGGTCGCCGGGAACGTGGTCACCGCCGAGGGCACCCGCGACCTGATCCAGGCCGGCGCCGACGTCGTCAAGGTCGGCGTCGGGCCGGGCGCGATGTGCACCACGCGGATGATGACCGGCGTCGGCCGCCCGCAGTTCTCCGCGGTCGCCGACTGCGCGGCCGCGGCGCGTGAGCTGGGCAAGCACGTGTGGGCCGACGGCGGTGTCCGCCACCCGCGCGACGTCGCGCTGGCGCTGGCCGCGGGCGCGTCCGCGGCGATGGTCGGCTCGTGGTTCGCCGGCACCTACGAATCCCCCGGTGACCTGCGGTTCGACGAACAGGGCCGTCCTTACAAGGAGTCGTTCGGCATGGCGTCGAAGCGCGCGGTGGGCGCGCGGACGCGCACGGACAACGTCTTCGACCGCTCGCGCAAGGCGCTGTTCGAGGAAGGCATCTCGTCGTCGCGGATGTCCCTCGACCCGGCCCGGCCGGGCGTCGAGGACCTGCTGGACTCGATCGGCTCCGGCGTCCGGTCGTCGTGCACGTACGCCGGCGCTCGCACCCTCGAAGAGTTCCACGAGCGCGCGTTGCTGGGCGTCCAGTCGGCGGCGGGCTTCGCCGAAGGCCGCCCCCTCCCCTCGGGCTGGTGAAAGCCGTGAATGTCGCATTGAGGGACTTCAAGTCCCTCAATGCGACATTCACGGACCTTCGAGCTCAGCCGTGGTCCTCCAGCATTTCGGTGACCAGGGCGGCGATCGGCGAACGCTCCGAGCGCGTCAGCGTGACGTGCGCGAACAGCGGGTGACCCTTCAGCTTCTCGATCACCGCCGAGACGCCGTCGTGCCGGCCGACGCGCAGGTTGTCGCGCTGGGCGACGTCGTGCGTGAGCACCACCCGGGACGCCGTGCCGAGCCGCGAAAGCACCGTGAGCAGGACGTTCCGTTCCAGTGACTGCGCCTCGTCGACGATGACGAACGTGTCGTGCAGCGACCGGCCGCGGATGTGCGTCAGCGGGAGCACCTCGAGCATGCCGCGATCGAAGACCTCGTCGAGGACGTCCTGGCTGACCAGCGCGCCGAGGGTGTCGAACACCGCCTGCGCCCACGGCTGCATCTTCTCGCTCTCGGACCCGGGCAGGTACCCGAGGTCCTGGCCGCCGACCGCGTAGACCGGCCGGAACACCACGACCTTGCGGTGCTGACGGCGTTCCATCACGGCTTCCAGGCCGGCGCACAGCGCGAGCGCCGACTTGCCGGTGCCGGCACGGCCACCCAGCGAAACGATGCCGACGTCGGAGTCGAGCAGCAGGTCGAGCGCGACGCGCTGCTCGGCGCTGCGGCCGTGCAGGCCGAACGCCTCGCGGTCGCCGCGCACCAGCCGGATGCGCTTGTCCGCCGTGATCCGCCCCAGCGCGCTGGAGGTGCCCGCGAGCAGCCGCAGGCCGGTGTGGCAGGGCAGCTCGGCGAGCTCATCCATGCCGTATTCGACCGGATCGACGGTGCTGCCGCCGAACAGCGTGTCGAGCACGTCCTGCTCGACGTCGACGTCCGCCATGCCCGTCCAGCCGGACGGCGTCACTTCCTGCGCGCGGTACTCGTCCGCCTCGAGACCGACGGCCCCGGCCTTGACCCGCAGCGGGATGTCCTTCGTCACCAGCGTGACCGCCGCGTTCTCCGCCGCCAGGTTGAGCGCGCAGGCGAGGATGCGGTGGTCGTTGGAGTCGGTGCGGAACCCCGACGGGAGCACCGACGGGTCCGAGTGGTTCAGCTCCACCTGCAGCGTGCCGCCGTGGTCCCCGATGGGGAGCGGCGCGTCGAGCCTGCCGTACTGCCGGCGCAGGTCGTCGAGCATGCGCAGGGATTCCCGGGCGAACCAGCCGAGCTCCGGGTGGTGGCGCTTCGCCTCCAGTTCACTGATGACGACCAGCGGAAGCACGACTGCATGCTCGGCGAAGCGGGTCACCGCCCACGGGTCCGAAAGGAGGACCGACGTGTCGAGCACGTACATGTGCTGCTGGGATTCGGGCGAGGTCGAGGCTTTCTCCGGGCCAGGAACGGCACCGGTCGAAGAACGGCCAGAGGCCTTACGGGGCAAACGCTGCGCAGTCACGACGGCATCTCCCTCGAGGGCGTGTGCACCTCACGCCCGCACTCGCTGGGCCGGGCACCTCCCTGGCTGGACCACTCCCTCTGACCGGTGGGTCAGGTGGCGCGGCCACGAGGGCCGGGTGCCGGCCCCCTCGTGCGTCTCGTGGGCGGCTGAGCCGCCCCCTCGATCACCGTCACGACCAGGGCCTCCCGCGAGGGCCCGCACTGATCGCGTGCCCTCACCTCGGAAGGTACCTACGAATGCCGGATCGCGCAGGGAGCCAACACGGTGATTCGCCAGATCGTCACCTCACTGTCGGTCGTCCGACATCGACGTCCCGTGACGATCACTCTGCGTTATCGACCTCCCGATCGATGCACACTCGTCGGAATGATCTTGATGGAATTACTGACCCGTTGTATTCACAAGATCGATTGAACAGCTTCTACCACGGCGGATTGCGCCGCGCATTTTGCGGAACCGGTACGAGTGAAAGCGCCTGCATCAGGCTCACACAATGGGCGTACAAGCCGTACGGGATGCCTGATAGACGGGTAATTTTCTCACTGCGGGACACACCACCGGACCCCCGGTGCCCCGGATCCCAACAGTTCTACCTAGGAGTGTGCGAAGTGCTGAAGAAGGCTGGTTTCGTCGCCGCCACCGCTGCGGGTCTCATGATGATCGGCAGCACCGCGTTCGCCGCGACGGGCGACACGACGGGCACCCCGGACCCGACGTTCGGCGACGCCTACGCCACGTTCATCGAGGGCGGCGGCGCCCTGGGCTACGGTGCGGCCTCCCTGGTCGCCGGTGCCTACGCGGGCATCGCCACCACTCCGGCGCTGATCCTGCACTCGCTGGAGCACCACCACCACTGAGTCAGGCCACGCGAAAGGCCCCGGAGCTCGCTCCGGGGCCTTTCGCGTTGTCAGGAACCGAACCGGCGGTGGCGCCAGGCGTAGTCGCGCATGGCGCGCAGGAAGTCGACCCGGCGGAATGCGGGCCAATACGCTTCGGTGAACCAGAATTCCGAATGCGCGGACTGCCAGAGCAGGAATCCGGAAAGCCGTTGTTCGCCGGAGGTGCGGATGATGAGGTCCGGATCCGGCTGCCCCGATGTGTAGAGGTGCTCGGAGATGTGGTCGACGTCGAGGATCTTCGCGAGCTCGTGAATGGTCGTGCCCTCGTCGGCGTGCTGGAGCAGCAGCTTGCGCACGGCGTCCGCGATTTCCTGGCGCCCGCCGTAACCGACCGCGACGTTGACCTCCATCCCGGTTCGCCCTTCGGTGCGCGCGGCGGCTTCACTGAGTCGCTTCGCGACTTCGGTGGGTAGTAGGTCGAGCGCGCCGACGATCCGCAGCTGCCAGGTCTTGCCGGGCGCGGCGAGCTCGTCGGTGACGCCGGTGATGATCTTCAGCAGCGGCGTCAGCTCGTCCGGGTCGCGGTTGAGGTTGTCGGTCGAGAGCAGCCACATGGTGACGACCTCGACGTCGGCCTCCTGGCACCAGCTCAGGAAGTCCGCGATCTTCTTCGCCCCGGCGCGGTGGCCGTCCGAAACGTCCGAGAAGCCCGCTTCACGAGCCCAGCGGCGGTTGCCGTCGAGCATGATGGCGATGTGCCGGGGATGCCGCCCGGCGGCCTGCTGGATGAGGCGCCGGCCGTAGGCGCTGTACACGACGTCGGACAAGAACGAGCGAACACTCACGTCCAGGAAGAGTACGCACCCGGTGTGAGGCGCGTGACTTGACCGCTGCCCGGCAACTTACGGTCCCGTAACCTGGAAGGGTGAGCCTGACGACGGAACCACCCGAGCCCGTAGTGGATCTCCGCCCACGGCTGCGGGGCCACATCCACTTCTGGACGTTCTTCGGCGCCCTCGCGGCAGCGGCGGTGCTGATCAGCCTGGCCGCGTCCACAGTGTCCCCGATCGCGGCACTGGCGACGTCGGTGTACGGCCTGACGATCCTCGGGTTGTTCGGCGTGAGCGCGCTGTACCACCGCCGCCTGTGGAGCCCGCGCGCGTACAAGTGGATGAAGCGCGCCGACCACTCGATGATCTTCCTGTTCATCGCGGGCACGTACACCCCGTTCACCCTGCTGGCGATGTCCAAGCCGACGGGGTACGTGATCCTGTCCATCGTCTGGGGCGGCGCCGTTCTCGGCGTGGCGTTGAAGATGCTGTGGCCGAACGCGCCGCGGTGGCTCGGGGTGCCGATCTACATCGCACTCGGCTGGGTCGCGGTGTTCGTGTTCCCCGAGCTCCTGACGCACGCCGGCGTGGCGGCTCTGGTGCTGCTGTGCGTGGGCGGGGTGTTCTACACGCTCGGGGCGGTGTTCTACGCCGTCAAGTGGCCCAATCACTGGCCGGAGACCTTCGGGTACCACGAGTACTTCCACGCTTGCACCGTGCTTGCGGCGGTCTCGCACTACATCGCGATCTGGCTGGCCATGTACGCCTAGCTGCGGTTTTACCCTTGTGGATCTTCCTCAGGCCGCCGCCAGGCCGTCAGGCTAACTCCTTCAGTCTCTGCGTTGCGACCTACGTCGCACGGCTCCGCTGCGCTCCTGAATGATGACTTCTCCGCCGGACTGCAAAGCCAACTCACGAGCCTTCTCCACCGCATCACGCTGAGTCGTCGAGTGATAGCTGACGGTGTTACGCGCGGGAGCGACCACGTCCCAGCCGCCAGATGCATTTGGCACCACCGCACGGTCTCTTGCACTCAAGTTCGCCAAGTTGTGACTCTTAACTATCTCGCCCAGAAGACTCTTCAAACGCAAGTCATCCTCTCGACCACGCCAGAACGTCACCCAAATATTCCTAGATGCAGCCAGTGACGAATATTTACGAATTATCGCATCTGGCAACTCAAAAGACGTGACAACAAGGCCATAACTGCGGTCGGATTCAAGTTGAAGATAAGCGGTTAGCTGCGCTATAGCCAACCTCACGTCAACCGACCGGCCCGACCTACCGGTTTTAGTCTCGATCAACAGTCGTTGCCCTCCCTTTAGAGTGGCAATCATGTCGGCACGCTTACCACTCGAACTTAGCGGCTCGAGTTCAACCTCTGCATTAGGAATCGCGCGACGGAATGCGTCCGCAAAGTTTCGCAGATACGAAGCCTGACTGCGCCAACTCCCAGCAGATCGGACATTCTCGGTCGAGATTAAGCGAACAGAGTCGACCGGAAAAGCGATTTCTTCGGTCTCATTTACTTCCGACAGGGCAATACTGACAACCACTCGCTCACTAAGCGAGGACCCGTACTTGTTGACAACAACGCCCTCGATTTCGTCCAGCCCCCAGGGGACGACGACCCTGTCGCCAATCTCGGGGCTCAACTGAGAGCCGTCAGAATCCTCTCTTTTCACCATGGTCGACCTCCTCCCAAGAGCTGATTCAGGTAGTCTGCAACAACATCGTCCATAGCGGCCACGAGGGCTTCTATCGTCTTCACTGACTTCTTCAACTGGGTAAGATTGATGGAATATCCATCAGCCCTAAGCGCCGCAAGTTTGACCTCGTCGACGTGCGCAATTGCGTTTCTAACGTGAACAATCTGGTCAAGCTCCCTGTTCCAGCCGCGCGCCTGGGGAAATCCCATATAAATAGCCGGCCATAGCTGGAGGCCGATTTTCAAGAAATCCGACCCTAGATTACCGGAGGTTGCATTTCCCTTATCAAGGTACCGATTGGCGGTCAACTGAACGCGGAGAACTGATTCCAGCGGAACGTTACCGGCGGCCACAACAGAGACAAAATGGTCGACGGATTGATCATGAAGATCCCTACAGTACGCTTGGAACTCACCAGCTAGACGTAGAACTATAGACCAATTTATTTGCGTCGTCTTCCATCGTCGCCCTGGCCGACTCCCACCTACTGCCTGATGGGCACCAACCAGCTCCGCGATACGCGCTCTACGCTGCGCGACCCAGGTGCTATGAGCAGCAGACGACACGTTGCCACGCTATCCGTTAGGCGATATGGCTACCCAGCATATCAACAAGTTTGCCCGATGTGACTAAGCAAGCAATCTACGGCCTTTCGTGTCCGCTCGTGGCTGGTCGGGAGCAGGTGCGTGTAGACGCGCAGCGTGAAGCCCGGGTCCGAGTGGCCGAGGTAGCTGGACAGCGCCTTAATGGACTCGCCCGCGTCGAGCAGGACCGAGGCGTAGAGGTGACGGAGCGCGTGCATCCCGTCCGCCCGGGTCGGCTTCTCGATGCCGGCCTTCTTGAGCGCGGGTAGCCAAACGCTCAACCGAAAGCCACCGCGTCGGAACGGCAGCCCGTCGTAGTCGACCATCAGCAGCTTCACGGTGACCGGCTTGCCCTCGGGGTGGACCCACGGGAGCGTGATCTCGGTCGCCGGGAACTGCTCGGCGTACTCATCCAGAGCGGCCAGCAGCTCACCACCCATCGGCACCTCTCGCGTCTTGCCCCGCTTCGGCGGAGCGAAGCACAGGACGTTGTCGACGATCCGGACCTGCCGCTCGATCTGCGCGACGTTCCGCTCTCGGTCGACGTCGTCCAGGGAGAACCCGAACACCTCACCCTGCCGCAGCCCGATCCCGGCGGGAATCCGGACGACCGGCTTGAACCGGACGGGCAGCGCCTTCAAGACGGCTTGCGCCCGCTCCGGACGCCAGGGCTGCACCTGCCGTAGATCCGCCCGGGGCCGAGTCACGCTCGACGCTTGAGCCGGGTTGCTCACGATGAGCTTGTCCTCCTTCGCGAAGCTGAGGATGGACACGAGGTGGGTGAAGTACAGGACCCGCGAGCGCGTGCTCACCCCGCGATCCTGGAGCCAGCGGAGCCAGGCTTGGACGTCACTGGGCTTGACCGCCCCGATGGTCTTCGCCTTGAAGAACGGCTTGAGGTGGTTGGCGAGACGGCTGATCACCCGCTCTCGCGTCGTGTGGTCGAAGGTCTGCGCCGCGACCCACCGATCCGCGACAACGGAGAAGAGCACTCGCCCGGACTGCGGGTCGACGTACTTGCCCTCCCGCTTGTCCGACTCGACCTCGATGAGGAAGTTCTCGGCGCGCTTCTTCTGCTTGTCCGCGAACGACTTCGAACGTTCGTTGTTGTCCGGGTCGAGATACCGCACCTTGTACCGCAGCCCGATGCCATACAGCTCGGACCTCTCCATAACCGGCTTGTCCTTGTCGTTGAAGAGCAGCCGTCCGGTTTCCGGGTGCCGCGCCTGGCGGTACCACCGGTCCTGAATATGTCCCACGTGGATTCTCCTTTCTCGAAACTGGTTATGCGGCTTCGGTAGCCCAGGCCCGCACGGCGGCCGGGTTGTAGCGCAGGTGCCGGCCGATCTTCTTCACCGGCGGCCCCTCACCGCGCCATTTCCACTGGTAGAGGGTCTTGACCGGGACGCCGAGGTAGTCGGATACGTCCTCGACGGACCAGAGGCGTTCGATGCTGTGGACGTTGTTCATGTGCTCCCCCTTGTCACGCTGCGAGCTGAGTTGCCGAAGTTTCTGGATCACTCCCCGGTGGTCCGGCGGCGGCGAGTAGCGCCCGGTTGTACTCGGCTTTCCACGTGATCCGCTCCGCGATTGCCCGCATGACCAGGTGCGGCCGGGGCGGGACCTGTGGGTCTCCCGGTTCGACCTTCCGCCAGACCAGCCGGGCCGGGTCCGGTTGTGGCTTCTCGATTCCGATCGCTGCCAACGCCTGCTGAACGAACGCCTTGCGATCGGCCTTGTGGTCGTCGAGCGTCTTCCCGGACCACTTCCGCGACACCAGCACCCGCCGCCCCGGCAGCCCGAGCGTGGTCCGCCGATGAGCGCGTCCCTTGCAATGCCCGGGGGTGGTCTTGCTGCCCGCGCCCTTGGGCTGGACGCCGTAGAGCAGCCAGACCGCGCAGCGCGGCGAGCACGGCGTGACCGACAGTTCGGCGTGCAGCCGGTCGTGGTGATCCCGCAGCCGCGCGGTGTCCGCCTCGACCACTTCACCGGTGGACTTGGTCAGGTACTTCGTGAGGTAGCCGATGTGGCGGCCGGCCTCTTCGGTCCCGCCGAGGATGCCCTTCGAGTGCACCTGCTGCCCGAAGGTCACCACGTGCGCCGGGTCCTCGACCTGGTCCACGGCGTCGTCCCAGCTGGTCAACGGTTCGCGGGTGTCCGGGTCGAGGAATGCCCGGGTGTCGCCGTCCCAGACCGGCAGCCGCTCCGTGTAGACGATCTGGTCGTGGTTGGGCCACCAGACCTGGTGATAGGTCGCTTCGGTGACCTGACGGATGACGTCGTGCGGGATGGCACCGCGGATCGCCGCGTGCAGGTGCGGAGCCGTCCGCTTCTGCGGCTCGACCGTGGCGAAGTACTGGGCATCCCAGCCGACGACCCGGCGGAGGTTCTGCCACCACCGGTCCACCAGCGCCGAGAAGTGCACCGCATCCCGAGCGGCCCGCCGGTAGTCGTACTGCGCCGGGTCGATCGGTGCGCCATCACGGACCGGGCCGTAGGAGTCGCAGGTCAGGGTCACGAACATGGACGGGCGGAACTTTCCCGCGTACTCCCGGCCCACGGTGGTCTTCGCGACCTTCTGCCGAGGCAGGTTCGGAGCATCCTGCCGCCGCTTGGTCGACCGCTTCACCGCCCGCTTTGTCGGCACGTCGAGGGCGGGCAGCCGACCGCGCATCCCGAGTTGCCGAAGTTCCGCATCGACCCCGGCGACCTCCTCCCGCAACTCCTCCGCCTCGGCCTGGTCGTGCTCGACCACCTCCCGATACGCCGCCACCAGGTCCGCCCGGTAAGTCAGCAGCTCCTTGTGATCCTCCGAGGGCGGCTCGGCGGCGAGGACGGGTTCTTCCGTCATGTGCCAGCCCTCGCGGCACTGGGCCTGCCGCAGCGCCTTCGCCTTCCGCGCACACGGCAAGCACACCGACTCCACAGTGGACCCGCAGGGCACGGGGACGTAGCGGAGTTCGCCGGTCTCGGTGTCGCCGACCTCCATCGTGAACGGTCGGACACAGACGCCGTGCTTCTCCGCCGTCGCCCGGATGACATCAGCCGCCAGCGGGGCCCGCATCCGTACAGCGCGTGTCTCGCTCATCAGGCCGCCACCTCCCCGGGCGTCGACCAGCCACGCAGCAGATAGACGGGCATGTCCTGCTTTGCCCCGGCAGGGAGGTCCGGGAACGTGCTCGGCTCGAACCGCACCACCCCGAACACCACGACCGGGATGCCGCACGGCGTCCGGCCACTGATCGACAGATGCACCCACCGCCCGTCGACCAGCCGCCACAGCCGCGCCGAAACGTCCTCGAGCGTCTGCGTCCACACCAGCAACGCCCGAGCGACCGCCGTCAGGCCGTCAACGTCCAGTTGGACCGTGATCGGGCTGGACCAGGCGTTGACGTCGACCGAGGCAGCCGGCGGCAGCTGGTGCGAGTCGAGGTGGTCACGGATCGCGTCAAGGAAGATCATCAGCCGGTTCACGCGGCCACCCCCTCACCGCCGTGGCGCAGATCCGCGACACCATCATTGGTCACGTACGCCTCCAGCGCCTTGACCGTGGAGTCGGAGACCCACCCGGCCCGGATGCGCAGCGGCTCGCGGATGCCTTCGCCCCACACGTAGCCCACGCCCGCTTCTGAGTCGCCGATTCGGTTTGCCCAGGCACCGCGCTCATACGCGCCGTCACCGAGCACCATCCCGACGTGCGTCTTGGACGTCACGCGCAGACACACCCGCCGGGTGAACAGCTCCCGGACCGGGACGGTGTCTTTGGTCGGCTCTTGGACGTAACCGCGGACCGAGATCCCCAGCGCCCGGCCTTGCGTCGTCAGCAGCGCGACACGCTCCACAATGGCCTCACGGGTCTTGCGATCGGTGTACTTCGTCAGCGCGCCGATCTCGTCGAACTCCAGCAGCTCCAACGGATACTCCGTCGACACCGGAATAGTCCGCAGCCGACCGGCGAACGCGCGCTTGCGCGATTCCATCTCCTCCACCAGGCCGTCAAGCAGCTCGACCGCGTCCTTGCCGCCCACCGCGTAGCGGGAGAAGATGCCGCGCCCGTACGCGAGTTCCATGCCCTTGGGGTCGATGCCGGACATGCGCACCACCCCGGCCCGGATCGCTGAGGCCGCCGCGACCAGCGGGCACCACATGACGCTGTTCTTGCCTGCCCCGGAGGCACCGGCGGTCAGGCAGTGTGCGCCGGAGCCGAGCAGCGGGACGCGCCAGTCACGCCCGTACTCGGTCCGACCTGCCCAGACGTTGCGCAGGTCCACGCCGGTCGAGTCGACGCTATCCGGGACCTGGGGGCCGGTCACACCTCCGGCGAGCAGGTCACGGCGCTGGAAGTCGATCGAGACGACGTTGGGATCCAGTTCGCGGACCTGACAACGAGCGACCTTCCGGGCGACGGCCAGCGCCCGGGCGGCGTCGTCGAAGTCCTCCGGCTTCTGGCCGGCCACCAGCTCCACTCGCACCTCATCCCACGAGGCACCGGAGCGGACGCCGAGCACCTTCGGCAGCCGCGCGTTCGGTCGGTTCGACGTCGAGCGGGACAGCGCGCGTCGACGGCCGACGAGGTTGACGTTCACCACGACCGGCAGCGCCTCATCCCGCACCGAGAGACCGCAGGCGTGCAGCCACTCCGGCAGCTTCCGCCCGTAGACCGCCCACCGTGCCCACCACGAGCGCAGGAGCCGCCAGCACCACTGGTCGAACGAGATAGCGTCGATCGCCCACCACGTCGCAAGGACCGCCGCGATACCGCCCAGGGTCAGTGCGAGGGAGAGCCAGCCGAACAGCTCGCACCAGGCGTAGACCGCGACCACGACGAGACTCGTCCGCCACCGGGTCACGACCTGCGCGAGCATCCACACCACGGCCTTGCACAGCCACCACAGGGCTACGAACACCACGGCCGCCGCAGCCAGACCTTCGACCACGGACGCCAGCGCGCGGCCGATCTTGTGCAGCACCCACACGCCGAGCCCCAGCCCAGCGAGGGCCACTACCGCGAAGCCTGCCGACATCACCGATCACCCCGCTTTACACGGAGGTCCAGCGGCAGCATTCCCAAGCAGGGAGCGCACTTGGTCTCGTGGGGCAAGAGTTTGGCGAATCGTTTGCAGGAGGCGCAGCGCGTTCGGGTGACCCCCGTTGACGCTCGCCGGTTGTCATCGTTTAGCGTTGTCATTGTTCACTTCCGCTGGTTGTGGACAGCGCAGGAGCGGCAAGGTTGGTAGCCAGGTTCCGCTTCTGCGCCTTACGGATCACACGCACCCGCAACAGGACGTGTTTCATCGCCACACGTCGCTGCGTGCGTTTTTCGCTATTACTGTTGACTTTCTGCTCGTCTACATGCGACTAGTCAGCAGGCTTGCCCTCCGCCTGAAGGTTCGCCGAGATCTCACCCGCTTTCCGTTCCTCGTATCCGGCCCAGTACAGCGCCTCGTGGTGATGCCCCCGGTCGACGTCCGCAACGGCCTTATAGAGCCGCGCGTTGCTCAGGCGGAACGCCAGCCACACCGAGGGGTTCGCGTCGTTCGGTGGGCGGCGGTCCATCACAACCTCGTGGGCGTCCCGCAGCGTCTTCGGCTCAGCCCTGCGCACCGTCACGCCTCCCCGCGCGGGCTTCCAGCAGCGCCGCCAGTTCCTCGGCGTGGTCGCGGAGCTGGCGAAGGAATGCCGCGCAGGCCGGCCACGTCTCCTGATCCTGTGGAGGGACCAGCGTCAGCACGAAGGGCGCGCCGGCCAGCACCAGGACCGGCGGAGAAGACTGCCCCGGGCCGGTCTCCTCCACCGTCACCTCGATACCCGGCCCCACCGCCCAGCGCACTCCCAGACCGTCCATCACGGCCGTGTCCTGCTTCACTTGCCCAATCCCTTGCCAGTTCGGCGAACCCTTCGGCCGCCGACTCCAATGCGGCCACGCACCACCACGGCAGCCCGCGCGTCTGCGCCAGCTCGTGCCACGCCCGCGACACCCGCCGAGCCGCGTTGGCCGTGTTGGTGGCGTTCATCGGCGAGAGGACCGCGCGGCCGTGTTCCCACGCGGTCATGTAGTCCCGATACGCCTGCTCCCACGCCTCGACCCGCTCGCGGAAGCCCATCCCTGTCACGCGGCCTTCGGCGTCTCACCGGACCCACCGGACCGGGACGGCTTCGCGTTCGTGGCGGCCTGCTTGAACCCCGTCGCGCGGAACACGTAGGACTGGTACTTGAACTCACCCTGACCAGCCACCTTCGGCTCAGCCGTCAGCCCCTCCAACTCGATCGGCCGCATCCCGGGCAGCGCCTCCGACGTCGTCGGCACCGGCTGCACATCGGCGAGAAGCGTGATCTCGAACGACGCCCGCTTCGCCCGCGTCTCGGCCGGGTCGGTGACCATGACCTTCCACTGCCGCTTACCCGTGATCTCGTCGACCCGCTGCCGCACCGGACGGTTGGCGGCCCGGTCCTCACGCGACTGGTACTCGTTGTCCGGCGACACCTCGCCCACCATCACCAAGCCCTGCGTGAACGCGTCGTCGAAGTCGATACCGAACCGATGTCCCTTGTCGATAGCCATGCTGAATCCCTTATGTCGTCGGTTAATTAGTTTCTTCGGGCGGCTCTCCGCCTCGTGCCGCAGCGGCGTCCAATGCCGCGCTCACCTTGTCCAGTTCCCTCCGCAGTACGGCGATGGCGTCGGAGTCCACGAGCAGGACAACCGGGAACGCCTTGCCGAACCGGACTTCCGCACGGTTTGCGTAGGTCAGCGCCCGGGCACGAATCGGCAGATCAGCCGTGACGTGGATCTGAACCGTGTCGCGCATGCCACGCCGCGCCTACGCCGCACAACGGCGAGGTACCGCCCGCTTGTCGAAGCCCGCCGGCCGAACCGTGGTTTCAGTGGTCACGCCTACCTCCTCGGTGTCCTGGCACCGGGCCTGCCCCGGCAACCTGACACCCAGACTCCGCCAAAACGCGGGACGTGATCACCACGTGGCGGGACATCTCGGGACGTCCCTGGTACCGTCGAAGACGTCCCTACACGTCCCGAGGGGGTGGCGATGCCGAACGAACGCCTGCGTGACGCGCTACTGCGCAACGGCCTGACGTTGGAGCAGGTCGCCAAGGCTGTCGGGGTCGATCAGAAGACCGTCGAGCGCTGGATCACCAAGAACCGGACGCCCTACCCCAAGCACCGGCACAAGATCGCCGCCATGGCGCGTGAGTCAGAGACCTACCTGTGGCCGGACTCTGTGGCCCCGGAGCGCAAGGCCGAGACGGCCGCCGCCGAGCTCGTGCAGGTCTTCCCGCACCGCAACGCCGTGCCCGTCGAACTGTGGGACCGGTTGATCAAGGAAGCTTCGGAGACCGTTGAGATCCTGGTCCACGCGGCGTTGTTCCTGGTGGAACGCCCGAGGTTCATCAAGGACCTGACCGCCAAGGCAGCGGCCGGCGCTCGAATCCGCCTCGTGTTCGGAGACCCCGAAGGGGAGAGCGTCGCGCTGCGCGGCGAGGAAGAACAACTGGGCGACGGGACGCTCGCGGCACGAATTCGCAACGCGTTGGCGTCCTACCGGCCGCTGGTCGGAGTCGACGGTGTGGAGATGCGGTTCCACAACACGACGCTCTACAACTCGATCTTCCGGTTCGACGACGAGATGATCATCAACACGCACGTGTACGGGTTTCAAGGAGCCCACGCCCCGTCCCTCCACCTGCGGAGACTGTCCGCCGGGGACCTCTTCGAGACCTACTCGGAGAGCTTCGAATCCGTCTGGAACCTCGCCAAGCCGGCCACCTTCTAGGAGGCAGCATGACCCGAGTCGACTACTACAACGACCCGAACGCCCCCAAGGCGAACAGCATCGCAGTGGCCGTATCGGCGTTCATCCAAGACGACGAAGGTCGAATCCTGATGATCCGGCGAACCGACAACGACCTGTACTCCATCCCGGGTGGCCAGCTTGAACTCGGCGAGACACTGGCCGAAGCAGCCGTGCGGGAGGTTCGCGAGGAAACCGGGATCGAGTGCGAGGTTACCGGAGTGATCGGGCTGTACTCAGACCCCAAGCACGTCATCGCCTACGACGACGGCGAAGTCAGGCAAGAGTTTTCTATCTGTTTCCACGCGACCCCAATCGGCGGCAGCCTGCGCATCAGTAGCGAAAGTCGAGAAGTCGCATGGTTTGACCGAAACAAAATGGATACTCTGAATATTCATCCGGCCATTCGTCTTCGCATCACGCACGCTATAAACGGAAATTCGGAAGTCTTCTTTACGTGATCCACAAAGGCACCTACTCTTCGAACGAGACCACTTCATCGCTCTCCTCGATGAAGGCCACCTCTAAATCCAAGCCGAGTGACGCGATATTCTGAGCACACCGCACAAGACTGACCTGCGAAAAGGTAAATAGGTCGTCAGGACTGCGACCCTTTGAAGCAAATGCGATTACGATCGCCTTTGGCCTGAAATTATCCGAAATAACCCTTTTCCCACCACTGACTTCAGTAACTCTTTCACGGAACTTATCCAGCGCGTCGGGCTGCCGCACCAAAGCCTCCGCAGAGTTGCTTGCTTGATTAAAGAGGTGACTAGCGGCAATCGAGCCGTCGAGTTTTTTCACATGCACAAGTCGGTCATCCGGAGTTAGAACATCACAGGCTTCAAATCCTCGCGGATGCTGGCTGGTGTGGATTAGTCTCCGATCCAGCGACACATACCCTTCCTGCGCGCCGAATATGTTATCGTTGAACCGCCCCTCATTGACCCATCCTGAATACTCTTCATCACTGTTCTTGCGACGCTTTTTCTCCTTTGGCCATGCAGGAATCTCCAAATCGCTCTTATTGGCGAAGATTTGTTCGAGGTGCGATTTCAACATTTCAAGGTAGGCGCCTCCGATGTTGTACCAGCGACCACGATGGAAGACATAAGATTCCCCTTCCAACTTTGTCTGATACAAGATCCATTTATCGCCAGATATTTGGCGCGTCAGAGGCGAATCATCCTCCGCCTGACCTTGAATCTTCATCGACCGCAGTCGAGATAATCGATCTTTAGGTTCAAGCTTTTCAAGCGGCTCGACTAAAGAAAATAGATCGAGCTCCTCAAAGACCAGCGGCCTTGTCGCACCGCTCCCAAAGACCTTATATCGAGCAATCTCGCCAGGTTCGTTATCGAACTCAGCAGGCCAGCAGAGCGACATGCCCGCCGAGTCAGGTTTCAGGTTTTCCGAAAGCAAACTCTCTAGGGCAGGTATCTTTCGGTTTCCCGGCTTCAGAGGCTGAGTATTCTCAAGGTGCGCGAACTGCGCCTTGGGCTTCTCTTTTTCAACAACGTCATCAATACTTCGAAGATCTGCCAGCAAGTTTGCCGGAAGCTTCGCCAGAGGGATGCCGAGAGAATCTGCACCACGAACCGTTATCTTTCGACTCACACTTCGCATGGTCTTAGACTTTGACTTCTTAGCATCGGGCTTAATGTCGCACGTAAGCCCTTTAGATTCAATCTTGCCAACAAACCTGCTCACTATTTCGCCGATCTCCTCCAAGCCAAAAGAGCCGAGAGAAGCACCGCCAAATACCGACGTTCGCGCGGTACGAGGTACCGTATCTAACGCATGGGAAGTCAGCGCAGAGACCGCTTCTGGACGTGCACGACGAAGGGCAAACCTCAAGCCGAAACCATCGTCAATATACGCAGGATTGATTAACAAGTGACCCATACTCCACGATAGCCCGTAACAGTAATCGTTAGAATCATCTATTCTTACAAGAAGCAGTCCAGCCGACGTCTGGTTACTCAAGTTGAAGGGCACAGAAGAAACACTTCGAGCATGCTCAACCCATGCAGGATTATCGTTCAACATAGAACCATACACCAACAAAGAATCACTGCCGTCCACTTTTGTCGCAGTCGACGTGAAGCCTTCGGATTTCAGATATTTGTCTTGCACGGCAGCCTCAAGCTTAGCGTCAGATTTCACACGCAATCGGTAAAGTGAACTCTTAGCCGACTTTGATTGTTGCTTGGGCACTGCACACCTCTTCATACGTCCTGGTTGCCGAACTTGGCTCTATGGGATCAAGGGCGCGCCGCCGGCGGCGGCGCGCCTGTCGCCTACGTAGCCCCTCGCCTGGGCGGCCGCATCCGCTTCCGACACGGCGGGCTGCCGCTCCGCTCCGCCCGCCGGCCGGGCTGCGCGGCCGCCAGCGGGTCACCGGGCGCAGCGCCGCGCGACGGCGGCACACCTCTCCCCTGCAGCAAGCTCGGCCCCCTCGACGATCAACAAGCGGTGGTGACATTCGGGTCGTTCGCGTCTCGCTGTCTGTTACGTACCGAAGCTAAGTTCCTCCATCCCGACGCCCGATCGTGACAACGGCCGGTAGCACCGCGTCAAGACGATGAAGCGTGTCTTGACCCGGCACCACCGGCCGTGTGGAGGCTTCGTATCGGGATGCAGGGCAGGGTGTGGCGGGGTCCGCCAGGCCGTCTCCAGGCCGTCAGAGGTCAGGAAGAGGCAAGCACCCGCGAGAACTGATGACAGACAAAACCGCAGCTCAGCGCACCTAAGAGGCAGGAACGCCGAGGTCGAGCAGAACCCCGGAGCAGATCATCGCGATCTGGCTGGCGATGTACGCCTGACGCCGAGGGGGCCCCGCTCGCACACCCCAGCGAACGAAGCCCCCTCGACCGGGCATCTCAGCCGAACATCCCCGGCTGGTACTCCCCGGCCGGGTTCCGGACCATCACGTTCAGCCGGTTCCACGTGTTGATCTCCGCCACCAGGCACACCAGCGCGCCGATCTGCTCGTCGTCGTAGTGCTTGCGGACCGCTGCCCAGGTTTCGTCGCTCACGCCGGTGTGGGTGTCCGCCAGGCGCGTCCCCTCTTCGGTCAGCGCCAGCGCCGCGCGCTCCGCCTCCGTGAACACCACCGCTTCGCGCCAGGCCGCCACCAGTGCCAGGCGGACCGCCGTCTCGCCCGCCGCCGCGGCGTCCTTCGTGTGCATGTCGAGGCACATTCCGCAGCCGTTGATCTGGCTCGCCCGGATCTTCACCAGCTCCTGCGTCGCCTTCGGGAGGGTCGACTCCTCGATCGGGCGGGACGCCGCGATCAGGCGCTTGAAGAACTTGCTCGTGACCTCGTTCTCGAACATGTTGAGCCGCGCTTCCATGGCCGTTTCCCTTCTCGTCGGTTCCACAGCCATGACGAGGCGGGCGACGCCGTTGTGACAGGACGGCGAGTGGCGCCGGTCACAGCGAATTCAGCTCCACACCTTCGCGCCATCCCCCGCGCTGCCGGCCACCGCGAACACACCCCGCGCGACCTGCGGGACCACGCCGGGCCTCGCCAGCGGGCCGCGCTTCAAACCACCACTTTCCGGGGTCACTCACACGTACACCACGACGGTTGCCGTGATCAACAGCGCGGCCGACGGTGGGCTTCACCGAAGATCCGACGCGCGAAAGGAGCAGCACCGCGATGGCCAAGACCATGCAGCCCCAGGAGCTCATCGACAGTGCCGTGGTCGACCCGGCCGGCAACAAGCTCGGGAAGGTCGGCAACGTCTACCTCGCCGACGCCACCCACCAGCCCGAGTGGATCACCGTCAAGACGGGTCTGTTCGGCACCAAGGAGAGTTTCGTCCCGCTCTCCGGCGCGCACACCGACAAGGACGGCGTGCACGTCCGGGTCGACAAGGACGCCGTCTCCGACGCGCCGCGCATCGACGCCGACGGGCACCTCTCCCCTGAGGAAAGCGCCCAGCTCTACCAGCACTACGGCCTGCCGATGCCGCGGACCTCGCCGGACGGGCGGATGGACGGCCGGATGGGCGACCGGACGCAGGGCCGCGACCCGGCCATGGGCGGCACCGGCAAAGGCGCGCCCGGCCAGGGCAAGGCCGGAATGGCCGACGCGGGCCAGGGCATGGCCGGCCGCGGCAAGGCGGCCGCGGGGCGGGACAAGTCCGACCGGGACGACGACCGCACGATGACCCGCTCCGAGGAACGCCTCAACGTCGGCACCGAGCAGGTCGAGACCGGCCACGTGCGGCTGCGCAAGTACGTCGTCACCGAAGAGCAGCAGGTCACCGTCCCGGTGCGGCACGAGGAAGTGCGCATCGAGCGGGAGCCGATCAAGGACGGCCGGGGCGGCGGGACCGAGATCGGCGAGGCCGAGCAGGACGTCGTCCTCCACGCCGAGAAACCCGTGGTGCGCAAGGAAGCCGTGCCGGTCGAGCGGGTGCGCCTGCGGACCGAGACGGTCACCGACGAACAGACCGTCTCCGGCAAGGTCCGCAAGGAGCAGTTCGAGGTCACCGACGACAACGGCAAGCACCGCAAGTAGGAACCCCGGTGGGTGGCCGGCCCCCGACGCCGGCCACCCACCGGTCAGGCCCGCAGCATCGGCGCCGCGAGGAACTGGTCCGGGATGGCGAACGCGTCGACCAGCGCCCGCGCGTGGGGGCGCAGCTGGGCACAAAGGCCGTTCACCGCCGCGGTGACGGCCTTTCCGCGCGACGCCGTCAGGCGGCCGTGGCCCAGGAACCACGCCAGGTCCTCTTCGATCGCCGACAACGCGTACAGGTCGCAGACGCGGTCGAGCAGCGAGCGGGCGTCCGGGTCCTCGCAGCGCTCGATGGCCGCCGCGAACGCCTCCAGCACCAGCCGCTCCATGTGGACGCGGCCCGCGCGCAGCACGTGGTCCTGGGCCGCGTTGAAGACCCCGAACGGGTCCGAAGCCGCCTTGCGCAGGCGCTTCGCCACCCCCTCGACGACGTGCTCCTCGCGGTCTTCGAACAGTCTCAGCTGCCACTCGCGGCGGAAGAAGACTTCCGCGTCGGACCCCTCGGTGAGCGATTCGAGCGCCTTCCGCACCGATGTCCGCTCCAGGATCGCGCTCACCACCTGGTCGGTGAAGAACCGCGCGGTGGCCAGCGGTGAAAGGTCCTCGAAGTCCTGCTTGTAGCTGGTCAGCAGGCCCTTCGCGACCAGCTGCAGCAGCACCGTGTTGTCACCTTCGAAAGTCGTGAAGACGTCGGTGTCGGCCTTCAGCCCGGGCAGCAGGTTCTCCGCGAGGTACCCCGCGCCGCCGCACGCCTCGCGCGCCGCCTGGATCGTCGCCGTCGCGTGCCACGTGTTCAGGGCCTTCAACCCGGCCGCGCGCGACTCCAGTTCGCGCTGCTCCTCCTCGGGTGCCGACGAGTCGATGTCGTGCAGCTTCGACACCAGCTCCTCCTGGGCGAAGTGCAGCGCGTACGTCTTCGCCAGCGCCGGCAGGAGCTTCCGCTGGTGCCCGAGGTAGTCGAGGATGACGACCTCGTCGCCCTCCGGCGTCAGGAACTGGCGGCGCTGCTCGCCGTAGCGGATCGCCAGGGCCAGCGCGCGTTTCGTCGCGCTTCCCGCGCTTCCGCCGACGCTCACCCGGCCGCGGATCAGCGTGCCCAGCATGGTGAAGAACCGCCGGCTGTCGCTCTCGATCGGGCTCGAGTAGGTGCCGTCGGCATCGACGTCGCCGAAGCGGTTCAGCAGGGCCTCGCGCGGGATCCGGACGTTGTCGAAGCTCAACCGTCCGTTGTCGACACCGTTCAGGCCGGCCTTCGGGCCGCAGTCCTCGATGGACACCCCGGGCACCGGCGTGCCGTCGGTGCCCCGGATCGGGACCATGAAGGCGTGCACGCCGCGGGATTCGCCGCCGGTGACCAGCTGGGCGAACACCACCGCCATCCGGCCGTCGCGGGCCGCGTTGCCGATGTATTCCTTCTGTGCCATGGCATCCGGCGTGTGCACGACGAACCCGCCGTCCGCGAAGGTCGCCGTGGTGCGCAGGTGCTGGACGTCGGAACCGTGCCCGTGCTCGGTCATCGCGAAGCAGCCGAGCAGGTCCAGGTTCATGATCTGGCGCAGGTACCGCTCGTGGTGCCGCTCGGTGCCGAGCAGCTGCACCGCGCCGCCGAACAGTCCCCATTGGACGCCGGCCTTCACCATCAGCGACAGGTCGCCGTAGCCGAGCAGCTCGAACGACGTCACCGAACCGCCGACGTCGCCACCGCCGCCGTACGCCGGGTCGAAGCCCAGACCGGGGCGGTCGGTCTCGGCGAGCGCGCGCAGCTGGTCGAGCACCTGGGCGCGGTGGTCCTCGACGCCGAGGTCCACCGGGTCCCGGAACTCCGCGTCGCTCATCTGCGCGCGGACCGCGCGGCGCAGCTCGGCCCAGCGGCCGTCGAGGACGGTGGTCAGCGCGTCCGGATCCACCTTCGACGGCACTTCGGGGATGTCCACGGCTACCTCCGGAAAGGACGAACGGCAGGCTTCCTACTCGTTGGTAGTAAGCCTGCCGCAGCCGCGGCGATCCCGCAGGTTCAGATCGGCTTGCCGTTCACCGTCACGTTCGTGAACTTGGCGTCGTCCACGTACTTCAGCGTGTTCGCCGGGTCGGACGCGCCGTCAAACGTGGAGTTCGCCACGGTGCACCCGTGCACGTGGGCGTTCGGAAGCCCGCTGACGTCGAAGGTCTTGCCCGCGATCTTCGTGCTCGAGCAGTCGCTGATCGTGAACGGCCCGAACGACGGGACGTAGCCGCCGGTCTGGCTGTTGTACGTGGATGTCACGTACACGAAGTTCCGCGCGAAGGTGCCGGAGACACTGTCGAGGTTGATGTTCTCCGAGAACCCGCCACGCAGCGTGTTCGACTTCACGTAAAGCGCGAACTTCGTTTCCCCCTTCACGGTGAGCCGGTACGCGTAGACGTTGCGGATCCCGCCGGTCTGCTCGCTGCCGCAGGTGATCGCGCCCCAGTTGCCGTTCATCACGCAGTCGACGACGACCAGGTTCTGGCACGGCACGTCCACGCGGCGCCCGTCGGCGTCGCGGCCGGACTTGATCGCGATGTTGTCGTCGTGCGCGCCGAGGGTGCAGTTCGCGATGACGACGTGGTCGCACGACTCGGGGTCGCAGCCGTCGGTGTTGGAGTGCGCGGTGCCGGGATCGGTGCTGACGCCGTCGACCGTGACGTTGCGGCACAGCGTCGGGTGCAGCTGCCAGAACATCGGGTTCTTCAGCGTGACGCCCTGGATCAGCACGTTCTCGCAGGCGTACGGCTCGACGAACGCCGACCGCATGGTGTGCCCGGAGCCCGGAACCACGCGCTTCTCCGGCGGAGTTCCCTTGGCCACCAGCGTTTCCAGGTACGCGCGGTCGCTGCCCTTGTTCCACGACGACGTCGCCGCCGCGTCGAGCGTGCCGCTGCCGGTCAGGGCGATGTTCTTTTCCCGGTACGCGTAGACCATCGGCGAGCGGTTGACGCATTCGATGCCTTCGTAGCGCGTCAAAACGTTCGGGAACTTCGCCGCGTCACCGCTGAATTCGAGCACCGCGCCCTTTTCGAGGTGCAGGTCGACGTTGCTCCTGAGGTAGACCGCTCCGGTGAGGAAACTGCCGCCGGACGGCACGATCACGTGGCCGCCGCCGGCCGCGCTGCAGGCTTCGATCGCCTTCTTGATCGCCGCGGTGGTGTCGGTCTTGCCGTCGTTCTTCGCGCCGTAACCGGTGATGGGGAAGGTCCGGTCGGGGAAAGCGGGGATCGTGGTGTCCGCGACGATGTCGTTCGCCGCCGGCCACGGGAGCGCGGGGACGTCGACGCGGTACCGGCGCTCGAACGGGATCGCCGGTACGAGGGAAACCGCGAGCGTGCCCTTGATCAGCTGCCGCCGGGTGAACCTGCCGTCCATGGACGCCTTCCTTCACGGGAAAGACCAGGTGCGACGGCGGAACCACGGCACGGACCGTGGGCACGACGAACTCTAGGCGCGAACGCGGCTGCGGGTCCAGACGGACCAAGACTTGTCGTGAGTGTTTAGGGCGGTTCTAACCGCCCTAAACACTCACGACACCGTGGGTCAGGCCAGGTCGGGGCCCTTCGAGCGCAGGTCGTCGACCTTGCTCATCGCTTCCCGCAGCTCGCCGAGCCAGCTGTCCGCGTGCTGGCCGACCAGGCGCACCGCCCAGGCCAGCGCGTCCGACCGCGAGCGCGCGACGCCGGCGTCGACGAGCGTGTCGAGGATCAAGCGCTCCGGCTGGCGCAGCCGGGTCATCACCGGGGCCGAGTGGGTCGTGAACAGCGCCGTCGTGCCACCCAGCCGGGCGCCCCACGCCACCTTGCGCTGGTAGCGGTGCTCCGCCTGGCGCGCGATCTCGATGCGCTCGTCGCGCGTCTCCTCGCGGTAGCGGCTGATCCGGCCCTCCTCGGCGGCGGCGCGGGCCGCGTCGTCGGCGTACTCCTCGGTGAGCGCCGGCAGCTCGCCGACGACGATGATCTCCTCGCGGTCGACCGTGATCTCCGGCGCGCCGGTGAACCACCCGTCGGGCAGGCGGCCGCCGAACCAGGCCGCCGCGTCGTCCGCCGAGGGCACTTCGGCCTGCTGCCAGCCGCGGCCGCCCTTCCAGCCTCGTCCCATGACTCCACCTCCGATTACATGATTACAACGCTACTCACGCTACGCCGAATACAGGTGAACACGGAGGACGTTCACCCAGGGCGATCAGAGCTGGGCGGCGAGGGCATCCGGGGTCGTGACCGGGCGGTCGCACACATAGCCGCGGCAGACGTACGCGGCCGCCGCGCCGTCGACCAGGGGGCGGTCCGCCAGCAGCGGGACGCCCGGTGCGTCCGGCTCGCCGGCCAGCACGATGCCGCCGCCGTGGACGCCCCGCGCCGCCGCCAGCAGCAACGCCGGATCCGCGCCGACCACCGCCACCTGGACCGGACCGGCCTGCAGCGCCTCGGCCACCGACAGCCAGTGCCCGGCGAACCGCGGCACCCGTGCGGCCAGCACCCCGACCCGCCGCACGGCCTGCTCGGCGGCCTCGCGATACCGCGCCGCGCTCTCGTGGCCCGCGAGCGCGGACGCCGTCAGCAGCGCCCCGGCCAGCGCCGACGCCCCCGCCGGGCTCGCGTTGTCGCCGGAGTCGGCCGGGCGCTGGACCAGCGTCTCGGCGTCGTCGGCCGTGTCGAAGTACGCGCCCGGGACGTCCGGGGACGCGAAGTGCGTCAACGCCAGGTCGAGCAGCCGGGTCGCTTCGGTGAGCCACTTCGCGGAGCCCGTGGCCTGGTGCAGGGCCAGGAATCCGTCCGCGACGCAGGCGTAGTCCTCCAGCACGCCCGCCGACTCCCCGGCAACGCCGTCACGCGAGCTGCGCCGCAGCCGCCCGTCCACGACGTGGACCCGCAGCAGCAGCTCGGCGGCGTCGACCGCCCACCGAATCCACTGTGGACGATCGAGGGCGACGCCGGCCTCGGCCAGAGCCGTGATCGCCAGGCCGTTCCAGGACGCGATCACCTTGTCGTCCCGGCCCGGCTGCGGCCGCTTCGCCCGCGCCTCGAGCAGCTTCACGCGAAGAGGTTCCGGCAGGTCGCCGAACAGCCGCAACGTCGACGCGCCCTCCTCGAACGTCCCCTCCTCGGTGACACCGAACAGCGAAGCCGCAGAATCGTCACCGACGACCTCACGCAGCTGCGCCGGCGTCCAGACGTACGTCGAACCTTCGACGCCGTCGGTGTCCGCGTCCAGCGAAGACGCGAAGCCACCCTCTGCCGTCCGCAGGTACTCGAAAAGGAACTCCCCGGCCCCGGACGCGACGCGCAACGCCGTCGCCGAGCCGGTGCGACGCCAGAGGTGGGCGTAGAAGCGCAGGAGCAACGCGTTGTCGTACAGCATCTTCTCGAAGTGCGGCACGATCCACTCGGCGTCGACGGAGTACCGCGCGAACCCGCCGGCCAGCTGGTCGTACATCCCGCCGCGGGCCATCGCCTCGGCCGTCTTGTCCACAAGCGACAGAGCGACGTCGGATCCCGTGCGCTCGTGGTGACGCAGCAAGAACTCCAGCACCATCGACGGCGGGAACTTCGGCGCGCGGCCGAACCCGCCGTTGACCGGGTCCGCCTCCTGCTGCAGCTTCCCGACGGCGCCGGCGAGCACGGCCTCGTCCACCACGGACTCCTGCAGCGGGCCCGTCTGGCCGGCAATGTGGGCGACGATCTGCTTGGCGCCGTCCAGCAGCTCGTCCGGCCGCTCCCGCCACGCCTCGGCGACGGCGGCGAGCAGCTGCCGGAACGACGGCATGCCCGGCCGCGGCGACGGCGGGTAGTAGGTGCCGCAGTGGAACGGCTCGCCGTCCGGGGTCAGGAAGCACGTCATCGGCCAGCCGCCCTGCCCGGTCATCGCCTGCGTGGCGGCCATGTACACGGCGTCGATGTCCGGCCGCTCCTCACGGTCGACCTTGATGTTGACGAAGCGCGCGTTCATCACCGCCGCGGTCTCGGCGTCTTCGAACGACTCGTGCGCCATGACGTGACACCAGTGGCACGCCGCGTAACCCACCGAAAGCAGGATGGGCACGTTCCGCCGCTTCGCCTCGGCGAGCGCGTCGGCGCCCCACTGCCACCAGTCGACCGGGTTGTCCGCGTGCTGGAGCAGGTACGGGCTGGTCGCGCTGGCGAGACGGTTCATGCCTCCAGGGTGGCATCCGGGAAAACCGGGCGCGCGGTCACCGGCCACTCCGCCACACTGGGCCGGTGCTGCTGACGATCACGACGACCCGGAATCCCGCCACCGACTTGGGTTTTCTCCTGCACAAGCATCCGGAGAAGGCGCAGTCGGTCGCGCTGTCCGCCGGGACCGCGCACGTCTTCTACCCGGAGGCGTCGCCGGACCGGTGCACCGTCGCGCTGTTCGTCGAAATCGACCCGGTCGACCTCGTCCGCGGCGGCGGGACGTCGCTGACGCAGTACGTCAACGACCGGCCCTACGCCGGTGGCTCGTACCTCGCGGTCGCGCTGCGGGCGGCCTTCACGACGGCGCTCGCGGGCCGCTGCGCCGCGCGTCCCGAACTCGTCGGCGAGCCCTTCGAGCTGGAGATCCACGTGCCGTCGCTGTCCGCACGCGGGGGCGCCGAAGTGGTGCACAAGCTGTTCGAGCCGCTCGGCTGGCGCGTTTCCACCGCGCCGATCCCGCTCGACCCGCAGTTCCCGCAGTGGGGCGAGAGCCGCTATGTCGACTTGACGCTCACCGGCACCCACCGGGTCGCCGACGCGCTGCGCCACCTCTACGTCCTGCTGCCCGCGCTCGACGGCGGCAAGCACTACTGGGTCGGCCAGGACGAGGCCGACAAGCTGCTGCGCGCCGGCGAGGGCTGGCTCGCCGGGCACCCCGAGCGGACGCTGATCACCACCCGCTACCTCGAGCGGCGCCGCCCGGTCGTGACCTACGCGCTTTCGCGGCTGGCCGAGGCGGACGACGTCCCGGCGGAGGCCGAGGCGCTGGTCACCGAGCTGCCGGACAAGCCGGAGAGCCTCGCGTCGCAGCGCCACGGCAGCGTGCTCGCCGCGTTGCGGGCCGCGGGCGCGCGGCGCGTGCTCGACCTCGGCTGCGGGAACGGCGCGCTGCTGCGCGTCCTCGAAAAGGACCGGTCGTTCACGGAGATCGTCGGCGTCGACGTCTCCGCGAGCGCCCTCGACGTCGCGGAGAAGCGGCTCAAGGACGGCTCCCGCGTCACGCTGCGGCAGTCCGCCCTCACCTACGCCGACCCGGCGCTGGCCGGGTACGACGCCGCCGTGCTGATGGAGGTCGTGGAACACGTCGACGAGGAGCGCCTGCCGGCACTGGAGCACGCCGTGTTCGGGGTCGCGGCGCCGCGCACGGTGCTCGTCACGACGCCGAACGCGGAGTACAACCGGCTGTTCGAGTTCCTGCCGATGGGGCATTTCCGGCACGCCGACCACCGGTTCGAATGGACGCGGGCGCAGTTCCGCGCCTGGGCGGACGGCGTCGCGGCCCGAAATCGCTACGGCGTTCGTTACCTGCCGGTGGGACCGGAGGACCAGACTTCAGGACCGCCGACCCAGCTGGCGGTCTTCACGAGTGAGAAGGAGGTGGCCGCGTGAAGCTGACCGTTCCCGACATGTCGCTCGTCGTGCTCGTCGGCGCTTCCGGCTCCGGCAAGTCGACGTTCGCGCGCACGCACTTCGCGCCGACGCAGGTGCTCTCCAGCGACTTCTTCCGCGGGCTCGTCGCCGACGACGAGAACGACCAGTCCGCGTCGGCCGACGCCTTCGACGCCTTGCACTACGTCGCGGGCAAGCGGCTCGCGGCCGGGCGGATGACCGTCATCGACGCGACGAACGTCCAGCGCGCTTCGCGGGCGAGCCTGGTGAAGCTCGCGAAGGAGCACGACGTGCTGCCGACGGCGATCGTGCTCGACCTGCCGCTCGGCGTCTGCGTGGCGCGCAACTCCGGGCGGCCCGACCGCGACTTCGGCGACCACGTGGTCCGGCGGCAGCGCGGCGAGCTGCAGCGGTCGCTGAAGTCGCTGGAGCGCGAGGGTTTCCGGCGCGTGCACGTGCTGCGGTCCGAGGCCGAGGTGGCCGGGGCGGAGATCGCCGTCGAGCCGCTGCGCAACGACAAGCGCGAGCTGACCGGGCCGTTCGACGTGATCGGCGACGTCCACGGCTGCGCGGCCGAGCTCGAGGAGCTGCTCGCCGAGCTGGGGTACGTCGACGGCGTGCACCCGGCCGGGCGGACGGCGGTGTTCGTCGGCGACCTCGTCGACCGCGGCCCGGACACCCCGGGCGTGCTGCGGCGCGTCATGGGCATGGCTTCGGCCGGCGACGCGCTGGTCGTCTGCGGCAACCACGAGCAGAAGCTGGTGCGCGCGCTGCACGGGCGGAAGGTCAACGTCGCGCACGGGCTCGCGGAGTCGCTGGAGCAGCTCGACGCGGAGAGCGAGGACTTCCGCCGGGCGGCGCACGAGTTCTGCGACGGCCTGATCGCGCACTACGTCCTCGACGGCGGCAACCTCGTCGTCGCGCACGCCGGGCTGCCCGAGCGCTACCACGGGCGCGCGTCCGGGCGGGTGCGGAGCATGGCGCTCTACGGCGACACGACCGGCGAGACCGACGAGTACGGCCTGCCGGTGCGGCTGCCGTGGGCGCGCGACTACCGCGGGTCCGCGATGGTCCTCTACGGGCACACGCCGACGCTGGAGCCGGAGTGGGTCAACAACACGATGTGCCTCGACACCGGGGCCGTCTTCGGCGGGAAGCTGACCGCGTTGCGCTACCCCGAGCGCGAAGTCGTCTCGGTGAAGGCGCACCGGGTCTGGTACGAGCCGACCAAGCCGCTCGACGCGTCGCGGCCGCTGGGCGGGCGCGAGCCCGCCGTGCTGGAGCTGGCCGACGTCACCGGGAAGCGGATCGTGCAGACCGCGCACCACGGCCGGGTCGGCGTCTCGGCGGAGCAGTCCGCGGCGGCGCTGGAGGTGATGAGCCGGTTCGCGGTCGACCCGCGGTGGCTGGCCTACCTGCCGCCGACGATGGCGCCGTGTTCGACGTCGTCGCGGGAGGACTACCTGGAGCACCCGGAGGAGGCGTTCGCCGAGTACCGCGCGGCGGGCGTGCAGTCGGTGCTGTGCGAGGAGAAGCACATGGGCTCGCGGGCCGTCGTGCTGGTCTGCCGGGACGACGAAGTCGCCGCCAAGCGCTTCGGGATCAGCGGCGGCGGCGCGGTGTACACGCGGACCGGGCGGCCGTTCTTCTCGCCCGGGCAGAACGCTTCGCTGCTCGCCGACGTGCGCGCGGCGGCCGCCGGGCTGTTCGAGGAGCTGGGCTCGGGCTGGCTGCTGCTCGACGCGGAGCTGCTGCCGTGGAGCGCGAAGGCGGGTTCGCTGATCGCGGACCAGTACGCGTCGGTCGGTGCGGCGGCCCAGGCGGTGCTGCCGGCGGCGGTCTCGGCACTGGCGACGGCGTCCGCGCGCGGCATCGACGTCTCGGACCTGCTGCGGCGCACGGCCACGCGTTCGTCCACAGTGGAGGCTTACCGCGACGCCTACCGGCGCTACTGCTGGCCGACGTCGGGGCTGGAGGGGGTACGGCTGGCGCCGTTCCAGCTGCTGGCGTCCGAAGGGGCGTCGTACCACGACCGGCCGCACTCGTGGCACCTCTCGGTGCTGGACGGTCTCGCCGGCCCGCGCTTCCAGCGCACCCGGACGCTTCCGGTGGACCTGCTGGACGACGCGTCGGTGGCCCAGGGCGTCGCGTGGTGGGAGGAGCTGACGGCCGAGGGTGGCGAGGGCATGGTGGTGAAGCCCTCGGCGAACCTGACCCGGGGCACGCGGGGGCTGGTCCAGCCGGGGGTGAAGGTCCGCGGACGCGAGTACCTGCGGATCATCTACGGGCCGGACTACACGCTGCCGGCGAACCTGGAGCGGCTGCGCAAGCGCGGGTTGAACCGGAAGCGGATGCTGGCGCTGCGCGAGTACGCGCTGGGGCTGGAGGCCCTGGAGCGCGTCGCGCGGGGTGAGCCGCTGTGGCGGGTGCACGAGTGCGTGTTCGCGGTGCTCGCCCTGGAGTCCGACCCGGTGGACCCGCGGCTGTAGCAGCGCCCCAAGGCGGCCTTGGTTGCGTTCAACGCACCCAAGGCGGCCTTCGGTGCGTTCAACGCACCGAAGGCCACCTTGGGGCGTTCGAGGCCAGGTCAGTCCGCCTTGGCCGAAGACGAGGACGTGCCGTTCGCCGGCTTCTTCTCCGGCTCGGCCGGAGCCCCGGCTTCCGCGGCCGGCTCCTCGGCCTTGCCCTCTTCGGCCGGCGGCTCGTCGAAGCTGGCCGGGACGCGCTTCAGGTGCTTCGTCATCGAGCGGACCAGGAACGCCACCGCGATGAGGAAGAGGATCAGCACCAGGAAGCCGACCGGGGACGACTTGCCGAAGTCCTCCCCCTGCCCGCCGTTGTCGCCGTCACCCGGCTGCTGCGTCAGGACCAGGGCCGACGCGGTCACCGGAAGCGCCACGCCGGCCGGCAGCGTCAGACTCATGTGTTCACCTTCTCCTCGATGCCGATGCCGGCGAACAGGTCGTCCTCCGGCAACGTGCTGTCGACCTGCGACTTGACCAGCTCGTACTCCTCGGTCGGCCAAGTCTCGCGCTGGATCTCCAACGGGACGAAGAACCAGCGGCTGTTCGGGTCGATCTGCGTCGCGTGCGCCTTCAGCGCCTCGTCCCGCACCTCGAAGTATTCACCGCACTCGACGCGGGTCGTCACCCGCTCCATCACATCGGCCCGGTCGGGGTCCCACTTCGCCAGCCACTCGGTGTACGGCGACTCGAGCCCGGCCTCCTTCAGCGCGGTGTCGAAGGCCGTCATCCGGGCCTTGGAGAAGCCGTGCATGTAGTACAGCTTCAGCGGCTGCCACGGCTCGCCCGCGTCGGGGAAGCGGTCCGGGTCCGGTGCCGCGTCCCACGCCGCCATCGACACCTCGTGGGTGCGGATGTGGTCGGGGTGCGGGTAGCCGCCGTTCTCGTCGTACGTCGTGATGACGTGCGGGCGGAACTCCCGGATCACGCGCACCAGGGCTTCGGTCGACTCCTCGAGCGGCACCACCGCGAACGAGCCCTCGGGCACCGGCGGCAGCGGGTCGCCTTCCGGCAGGCCGGAGTCGACGAAGCCCAGCCAGCGCTGGCTCACCCCGAGGATCTTGGCCGCGCGGGCCATCTCCTCGCGGCGGACCTCGGTCATGTTCGCGAGCACCTCGGGCCGGTCCATGGCCGGGTTGAGGATGCTGCCCGCCTCACCCCCGGTGCACGTGACCACCAGCACCTCGTGGCCCTCGGCGGCGTAGCGCGCCATCGTGGCGGCGCCCTTGCTCGACTCGTCGTCCGGATGCGCGTGCACGGCCATCATCCGCAGGCGCGGCTTGGCTGTCTTCGTCAGCTGGTCCACCATGCTGCGAACGACTCCTTCTCTACCTGTATTCCGCGACCCACCTGCGGGCCGCCCACCCAGCGGGCGGATACTCGAAGCCGTACCCGCCTCACCATTGTCCCCACGGGTACGACAAGAACGAGCAGGAGGCCCCGGGTTGGCAGGCGGACCGGCGGAAACGGCTGTGCCCGTGCTGCCCGAAGGCCGGTACGGCACCGGGCGCGCCCAGGCTCCGCGCCGCTGGCGGCGCTGGCTGTTCCTCGCCATCGCCCTGCTGGTCAGCGGCGTGATCGCGTGGGTCGCGTACGTCAACCTCGGGTCCGCGCCGATCGACGCCGAGCGCGTCGCGTTCAGCGGCAAACCGGGCAACGCGATGGAAATCACCATCAACGTGACCCGGGACGACGACACCAGGCCGGGCGTGTGCATCGTCCGCGTCCGCGACAAGACCGGCGCCGAGAGCGGCCGCAAAGAGCTCCTGATCCCCGCCGGCGCGAAGTACAGCAGGATGAGCACGACGATCAAGAGCATCGGGGAACCGGTGACGGCCGACGTGTACGGCTGCTCGTACGACATACCACGGTACCTGTCAACCCCATAGCGGCCAACGGGGTGAACCGCGCGCCCAACGCCCACGGCGCGCGGAATTAACGGGCGTCGAACTGTCGCGCCGTGATAGTCTGACCCTTCAGCACGGCCCGCGACGGGCCGTGTTTTTCCTTTATCTCAGCCACGCGGGCAACTGCGCCCGCGTGGGCCGGCTTGAACACGCAAGCCTGGCAGGCCCGACGAGGAGATGGTGACCGTGAGCGACACCAAGGTGACCTGGCTGACCCAGGATGCCTACGACCGGCTCAAGCACGAGCTCGACGAAATGATCGAGAATCGTCCGGTCATCGCCGCGCGCATCAACGACAGCCGCGAAGAGGGCGACCTCAAGGAGAACGGCGGCTACCACGCCGCCCGCGAGGAACAGGGCCAGGCCGAGGCGCGCATCCGGCACCTGCAGGAGCTGCTGCGCTCGGCCAAGGTCGGCGAGGCGCCCGCGAACGACGGCACGGCCGGCCCCGGCAAGGTCCTCACCGTCCGCTACGAGGGCGACGACGAGGACGAGAAGTTCCTGCTCGCCACCCGCGAAGAGGGCGCCGAGGGCGAGCTCGACGTGTACTCCCCGGAGTCGCCGCTGGGCAAGGCCCTGCTCGGCGCCAAGGAGGGCGAGTCGCGCGAGTACGAGCTGCCCAACGGCAAGCTGCAGAAGGTCACCCTCGTCAAGGCCGTTCCCTACAGCGACGGCAAGTAGCGGTCCGGGCGCGCCCGGTTTTTCCGTGGCCGGGCGCGCATCCCCGCCGCTAGCGTGGCTCCCGGGATGCACATTCCGGGAGGACTTCAGTGAGCACGGAACCGATCTGCCAGGCCTGCGGCATGCAGTACGCCGCGGCCCGTGACGACTGCCCGGTCTGCGAAGACGAACGCCAGTACGTCCCGGCGTCCGGGCAGCAGTGGACGAACCTGTCCGCACTCCGCGCGAGCGGCACCTACACCCCGCGCGTCGAGGAGCAGGGCCCCGGCATCGTCGGCGTCGGCTCGAACCCGGGCTTCGCGATCGGCGAACGCGCGCTGCTGGTGCGGGCGCGGTCCGGCAACTTCCTCTGGGACTGCGCGGCGTACCTCGACGACGCGCTGGTCCAGCAGGTCCGCGACCTGGGCGGGATCACCGGCATCGCGATCAGCCACCCGCACTACTACACGACGATGGTCGAGTGGGCGCACGCGTTCGACGTGCCGGTCTACCTGCACGAGGGCGACCGGCAGTGGATCGGCCGGCCCGACCCGGCGGTGAAGCTGTGGTCCGGCACCACCTTGGACGTCGCGCCCGACCTGCGCCTGATCAACCTGGGCGTGCACTTCACCGGCGGCACGGTGCTGCACTGGCCGGACGGCGAAGACGGCCGGGGTGCGCTGCTGTCCGGCGACATCGTGCAGGTGATCCCGGACCGCACCCACGTCGGCTTCATGTACAGCTACCCGAACCTGATCCCCGAGCGCCCGCACATCGTCCGGCGCGCGGCGGAACTGCTGGCGGGCTACCGCTTCGAGGCGATCTACGGCGCCTGGTGGGACGCGATCGTCCGCACCGACGGCTTCGAGGTGGTCCAGCGCTCGGCGAAGCGCTACCTGGCCCACGTCGGCGACGAAGGCTGAGCCCTCAGCCCCGCGCGGTCCGCTCCAGCAGGGGGCGGACCCGCGGCGGCACCGGCGTCGACAACGCGATCGACGTCGACGTCCGCAGCACGTCCGGGACCTCGACCACCTCGTCGATCACCCGCTGCAGGTCGTCGTTGCCCCTCGCCACCATGCGGACGAACAGGTCACCCTGGCCGGTCGTCGCGTGGACCTCGCAGACCTCGTCGATCGCCGCCAGGGCCTCCGCCACCTCCGCGCGGCGGCCCTGGGCGATCTCGATCACCGCGAACGCCGTCAGGCCGTAGCCCATCGCCGCCAGGTCGAGCTCCGGCGGGAAGCCGCCGAGGATGCCGCGCTCGCTCAGGCGGTCGAGCCGCGCCTGGACGGTGCCGCGCGCGACACCGAGCCGGCGCGCGCACTCCAGCACCCCGAGCCGCGGGGAGTCGGTCAGCAACAGCAGCAGGCGCGCGTCCAATGCGTCGAGGTTCTCCGACATTGCCCTCTTCCCTGCACAAGTTGTCCACGATGACCGTCGATGTCCAGCAATGACCAAGCACATTGTGCAGTAAAATTCGAGACCATTGCGCATTTTGCCATACAGGCTGATCCTTCGGAGTATGACCCAGACTGCCGAACCTCAGGGCGCGCTCGACGACGTCAGCTATGACCAGCTGCGTCAGCTCGTCGGGCTCGTCGACCACGACGCCTCGACCGACCCGTTCCCGGTCAAGGCCATGGACGCGGTGGTGTTCATCGCCGGCAACGCCACCCAGACCGCCTGGTACTACCAGATCGCGTTCGGGATGCAGCTCGTCGCGTACTCGGGACCCGAGACCGGCGACTTCGAGCGCAAGTCCTACGTCCTCAAGTCCGGCTCGGCCCGGTTCGTCATCACCGGCGGCGTGAAGCCCGACTCGCCGCTGCTCGACCACCACCGCAAGCACGGCGACGGCGTCATCGACCTGGCGCTGGAGACCACCGACGTCGACAAGTGCGTCGAGCACGCCCGCGCGCAGGGCGCGACCATCCTCGAGGAACCGCACGACGTCTCCGACGAGCACGGCACGGTGCGCGTCGCCGCGATCGCGACCTACGGCGAAACCCGCCACTCGCTGGTCGACCGGTCGCGCTACACCGGCGTCTACCTACCCGGCTACGAGCCGCGCGAGAGCACGATCAAGCGGCCCGAAGGCGCGCCGAAGCGGCTGTTCCAGGCCGTCGACCACTGCGTCGGCAACGTCGAACTCGGCAAGATGGACTACTGGGTCGACTGGTACCACCGCGTCATGGGCTTCGTGAACATGGCGGAGTTCGTCGGGGACGACATCGCGACCGAGTACTCGGCGCTGATGAGCAAGGTCGTCTCCAACGGCAACCACCGGGTGAAGTTCCCGCTGAACGAGCCCGCCGTGGCGAAGAAGAAGTCGCAGATCGACGAGTACCTCGAGTTCTACGGCGGCGCGGGCTGCCAGCACATCGCGCTGGCCACCAACGACATCATCGCGACGGTCACCGCGATGCGCGCCGCCGGCGTCGAGTTCCTCGACACCCCGGACTCCTACTACGACGACCCCGAGCTGCGCGCCCGGATCGGCAACGTCCGCGTGTCGATCGAGACGCTCAAGGAGCACAGCATCCTGGTCGACCGCGACGAGGACGGCTACCTGCTGCAGATCTTCACGAAGCCGATCGGCGACCGCCCGACCGTCTTCTACGAACTGATCGAGCGCCACGGCTCGCTGGGCTTCGGCAAGGGCAACTTCAAGGCCCTGTTCGAAGCGATCGAGCGTGAGCAGGAGCGCCGGGGCAACCTGTAACCCACAACTGCGTGAAGGCCACCATGGCGGACCTCCGGGTCCCCTATGGTGGCCTTCGACGTGTTCGGGAACCGCGGGCGGCTCGGATCCGTCAGTGGGGAGAAGCAGAGAGAAGGGGCCGTGATGCCGGACAGCATCGACGCCAGCGACGCGATGATCGACAACTGGACCAAGCGGCTCGAGGAGAACGCCGCCCGGTACCAGGCGCTGGCCGATCGCATGCAGGGCCAGTCGGTCACCGAGCGGTCGAAGGACGGCACGGTCCAGGTGACCGTCGATTCGCGCGGCCTGCTGAAGAACCTCGTCATCGCCGAGTCGGCGGCCGGCACCAAGCGGATGGCCGAGGTGTCGGCGCAGGTGATGCAGCTGGTGCAGCGCGCGCAGGCCCGGATCCCGGAGCTGTTGCAGCAGGCCATGACCGAGACGACCGGCACCGGTGACCAGGCCGCCGCGGAGATCGTCCGCGAGGCGCAGAGCACCTTCCCCGAACCGCCGCCGGAGCCCGAGCCGGCGTTCCCGGAACCCGACCGCGTCCGCCGGTTCTTGCCGGAGGACAACGACGAGCAGCCGCCGCGCACCCCGTCGCCGCCCGCACCTCCGCAGCAGCAGCAACCGCCGCGGCGCCGCCGTCCGGTCGACAACGACGATGACGACGACTTCGGCGGGCCGATTCTTTCCTGAGGGGGAAACCGATGACGGATGTGGAACTCAGCACCGACCTGACGGCGCACGCGAAGCAGCTCGACGCCATCGGCGACGGGCTGCAGCAGGCCGTCGACGCGGCGAACCAGGTCAGCATGCCGACCGACGCGTACGGCATCCTCTGCCAGCCGTTCCGGATGCTGCTCGACCCGGTCGAGCAGTACGGGATCGACGCGCTCAAGGACGCCGTGCAGGCGATGACCGCCGTCTCCGGCAAGGTCCGCGAAGCCGCGGCGGCCTACCACAAGTATGAGTCCGGCGTCGCCGACGACCTCAACAAGTCCGCGGGCGGTGCGTGATGCCGGAGGGGAACCCGCTCGTCGTCGACGCCAAGACGGACCCGGACGGGCCGGGTGCGTTCACCGCGGGCAACGGCGACTACGGCTGGGCCGGCGGCATCGGCATCGCCGAGTCGTCGATGGACGCGTTCAACGGGATCAAGGACGGCGACTGGGTTTCCGGCGGGCTGGGCATGCTCAGCCTGGCCGGGGAGATCGCGGGCGCCGCGATCGACCCGTTCGGCTACCTGATGTCGTCGGTGGCGTCGTTCCTGATGGAGCACGTCCAGCCGCTGAAGGACATGCTCGACTCCGTCGCGGGCAACCCGCCGGTGATCCAGTCCTATGCGGACACCTGGGGCAACGTCTCGAAGGCGCTGGGCGAGCGCAAGACCGACTTCGACAACGCGGTCAAGAACGGCACCACCGGCTGGACCGGCCAGGGCGCGGACGCGTACCGCAAGTTCGCCGCCGAGCACAGCGACGCCCTGTCCGGCGCGGCGACGGTGGCCGGCGCGATCAGCACGGTCACGATGATCATGGGCCAGGTCGTCTCGTTCGTGCGCGAGACCGTGCGGCAGCTGATCGCGGACCTGGTCGGCAAGCTGATCTCGTGGGTGATGGAGGAGGTCTTCTCCCTCGGCTTCGGCACGCCGGTGGTGGTGGCGCAGGCGTCGGCCGCGATCGCCAAGTGGGGCAAGAAGATCGGTGAGCTGCTCAAGAAGCTGACCGACACGATCCGCAAGGTGTCGCCGCTGCTGTCGAAGCTGGTCGACATCTTCGAGAAGATCGCCAAGGTCTTCGGGAAGGTCCTGGGCAAGGTCAGCGGGCTCGACGGCCTGAAGGTCAAGGAAGGCGGCTTCGTCCACAAGATCCCCAAGGGGGAGGGTGGCGGCGTCCACCCGCGCGCGCACGGCGAGGGTTCTTCCGGCGGCGACGGCGAAAGCTCGCACTCCGGCGACGGGGACGGTTCTTCCGGCGGGGACGGCGAAGGGTCCCACAGCGGCGAAGGGGACGGCTCCCGCAGCGGCGAGACCTCGTCGACCGGCTCGGGCGATCCCGGCCACGCGGACGGGGATTCGCCGAGTTCCGACCCGATGAACACCGACTCCTCGCCGGATTCGGCCTCCCGCCGGAGTTCGAGCGGGGACAGTTCCCGTTCGCCGGACGGCTCACCGGCGCACGCCGGGGACGATTCCCCGTCGGCGCACAGCGGTGACGGCTCGCCGGACGGCAACCCGTCGGCGGTGCGCTCGGGTGACGGCTCGCCTTCCCACCCCGGCGACGCGAGCCCGTCGCCGACCCGATCGCCTTCGCACGCGGGCGATTCGAGCCCGTCGCCGACCCGCGCCGGGGACAGCAGCCCGTCCCCTACGCGCGGCAGCGACAGCACTCCCTCGCACGCGGGCGACAACACGCCCTCCCGGGCAAGCGACAGCAGCCCTTCACCGACGCGCGGCACCGACAGCACGCCGTCGCACGCGGGCGACAGCAGCCCCTCACCCACGCGCGGCACCGACAGCACGCCCTCCCACACCGGAGACAGCAGCCCCTCACCCACGCGCGGCACCGACAGCACGCCCTCCCACACCGGAGACAGCAGCCCCTCACCCACGCGCGGCAGCGACAGCACGCCCTCCCACGCCGGAGACAGCAGCCCCTCACCCACGCGCGCCAGCGACAGCACGCCCTCCCACACCGGAGACAGCAGCCCGTCGCCCACCCGCGCGGGCGACAGCACGCCTTCGCACGCCGGGGACAGCTCTCCCTCGCGCGGGGGCGACAGCGGCCCGTCCCCCACCCACTCCGGCTCTTCGCCCGCCGCCCGGTCGGACGCGCCCGGCTCGCACGCCGGCACCGACACCCCGAGCAGCGCCGCACCTCCCCGAGCCGACGGCACCACCTCCGCCAGCGGCACCGCCCCGGCCACTCCGCGCACCGGCGACCCGGGCACGGTCCCGTCGCCGCGCGGCGGGGACGGCGCCTCGTCCGGTGTCCCGCCGCAGGGCGGCGCGCCGATGATGGGCGGCGGCGGGATGCCGCCCGGTGGCGCCCCCGGTGGCGGCGGTCTCGGCGGCGGTTCCCCGCGCACCGGCGGTGGTGGCGGCTGGACCGGCACGCCGGGCAGCCCGGGCGCGCACACCCCGCACGTCGACGCCCCCGGCCGGCCGCGCACCGGCGGCGACCTGCCCGCGGGCCGGCCGCGCACGCCCGATGCCCCCGCGCCGGCGGCCCGCGGTTACGGCCCCGGCACGCACGCCCCCGACACCCGCCCCGGCGGCCACGCGCCGGGCACCCGGCCGCACGGCCCCGACGGCGCCACGCCGGGCCACGGCCCCCACGAGAACGCTCCGCACGAGAACGCCCCGCACGACCCGGACGGCGCCCCGCACCACGGCGACTCCGAGCCGCTGAGCCCGGAGGAGGTCAACGCACGGCACTCGGAAAGCACGCCGGCGGGCAGCTCCTACCACGCCGGCGACCCCGAAATGGGCGACCTGCCGCACCGCGTGCAGCCCGACCCGGACGGCCGCTACACCGTCGACGTGCACGTCACGCCGGACGGCCACGCCCGCATCGGCGACCGGCTGTACACCCCGGAGGAGTTCGCGGACATCCTGCGCCGCAACGGCGACTACGACGGCCGCCCGGTCCGGCTGATCGGCTGCGACGCGAGCTCGAACGACTTCGCGCACCGGCTTTCGCGCGAGCTCGACACCGAAGTCATGGCCCCGACGAAGCCGGCCTGGACCGACTCGCACGGCCGCGTCTTCTCGTCCGACTACGAAATCGGCCCGGACGGCAAGATGCGCCCGCGCATCCCCCCGGACGGCGAGTGGAACTCCCACCGCCCGGACGGCTCGACGCACCGGGCGGGCGACGACGGCTTCGCGCCGGACACGCACCACGGCGACCCGCACGACGTCGACGCCGACAGCGCGCAGCACCGCGGTGAGCGCTACATCGACGACGAACCCGTCGACATCGAACACCCGGACCGCGAGCCGCGGGCGCCGATGAAGGAGAAGATCAACGACCCCGACTACCGCGAAAAGTACTACGACGGGCCGAACAAGAACGGCGAGTACGCGCGGAAGAACGCCGACCAGGTCGACGCCGTCGAGGATCGCCTGCCGAAGATCAAGGAAGACAAGACCAAGCCGGAGGGCGAGCGGTTCGAGTCGAAGTCCGACGACTTCGAGGAAGCGACCTACCACGACAAGCAGGGGTACGAGCACTCCGCGACCCAGCATCAGAAGGACGAAGCCCAGGACCTGATCGAACGCCGGCACGAAGCCAATCAGCGTGCGCGGGAGGCCGAGGCGGACTACCAGGACGCCAAGAAGAACGGCGGCACGGTCGACGAGGAAATCGAGCGCGAACGCTCCGAAGCGCACCGGGATCGCACTGATCTCGGCGAAGAGCTCGGCGAGCACGCCGCGCGCGACGCGATCGCGGACAAGTTCCCGTCGCCGCCCCACGAAATCAAGGAACTGCCCGATCCCGAGCTCCACGGCGACAACACGCGGGTCGGCGACAAACCGGGATCGGGGCGGTTCGACCAGATCTACGAGGTCACCGGTCCGGACGGGAAGCCCAAGATCGTCGTCGTCGAGGCGAAGGGGCCGAACGCCGGGCTCGGCACCCGGCAGGGTCCGGCCGGCGACCAGCTGCGCTACGAACAGGGTCACCCGAAGTACGTGGAAAGCATCATCCAGAACATGGAACGGAACGGGACGGAAGCGGAGCAGAATCTCGCCGAAGACCTCCGCCGGGCCATGAAGAAGGGGAATCTCGACTATTACGTGGCCAAGGCCCGGGTGCGCGACGAGTTCGAGCTCGACCCGGCCGGGAACAAGGTTCCGGACCCCGACAACCCGGGCGGGCACAAGAAACGTCCCGTGTACGGTGGCTACAACCTGAAGCACTTCGATCTGTCGGACCGGCCACCGAAGAATCGTGGGGAGTGACGAAAGCGTGCGCACCGTCGAGAGGCACGACTTCGACGCGCCGAATGCCGAACGCGCGGTGAAACGGCTCACCGCGCGCCGGCACGAGGCTCGCGAAGACATCGAAACCGACACCCTCGGCCCCAGTTTCGCGCTGGAACGGTCGTACAACGAGTTCGCCTACCGCTGCGGCGCCGATCCGCGGGCCGCGGAAAACGAAACGTGGCTGGCGTTCGGCCGGGCCCTGCAGGCGGGCAGCGCGCTGTTCGCGACCGCGAACCGGCCTGAAGGCGAAGAGGTCGAGTTCCGCTTCGGCGAGGACGTGATCCGGCGGCCGGCGACCGGGCCGACGCGCGACAGCGACGCCCCGAACTGGCTCAAGGCGACCTACCTGGCCGTCATCGCGCGGGACACGGCGCGGCTCGAACTGCTGGCGACCGTCCCGGTCGACCTGCTGCGCACGTCGGGTCCGCAGTACGACGAGTTCGTCTTCGACTGGGTGCGGGCGTTGCAGATCCACATCCGCGGCGAAGCCGGCCTGGTCGAGGCCGTGCTGGCGGCCATGCGCGGCACCGAGCCGGAGGCGCTGCGGGCGTCCGTCCCCGAGGCGGTGCTGCAGCTTTCCTTCCCGCCGATCGAGCTGTTCTACCACTACACCCAGCGCGAGGACGGCAAGTTCGCCGACTCGCTCGTCACCGCGCTGGAGCTGCACAAGCGGTACTGGACGGCCGATCCCGAACGGCCGCGGGACCCCACCAGCATCGTCGCGCTGGCCCCGCTCGCCATGGCCTGCCTCGCCCGCGACGCCGGGATGGCGTTCGACGTCGAGTCGGACTACCTGCCCCACCACCTGCTCGCGGGCACCCGCGTCGGTGAGATCACCCTCTGAGCCGGAGGCGACATGAGCCAGCCACCGGGGCCGGTGCGACCGGACCAGCAGCAGGAGATCGTCCGGCAGATCGGCGTCGTGCTGACGTCGCAGGTACCGCCGGGGTGGCAGCAGCTGCGCGTCGAGTACCGCGCCGCGGGCCGGCACGTCGAAGCCGACCTGCTGGTGACCGGGCCGGACGGCGTGCCCCGGCCGGGCCGGCCGCACCCGGAAGCGGTGCGGCTGCTCGGCGTGCTGCGGTCGGGCATGTACCAGCCCGGGCGCGGCACCTGGCTCGGCGCGATCTTCGTCTTCGCGCCGGGGCAGCCCCCGGACGTCGACTTCGTGCGGCCCGACCTCGAACCGCCGTTCCGGCAGCAGCCGCCGCCGATCGGGTTCCAGGACGAGCTGCGGTTCTTCCCGCGCGCCGACGAGCACGTCCCGGCCTGGCTGCGCGAGCGGGCCGGCCTGACCCCGCCGGTGGCCGAGGGGGAGGTCCGCACACCGCGGATCCACGACGGCGTCGACGCCTCGGGCCGGCCGCTCATCCGCCGTCAGCAGCTGGTCCCGGCCGAAGCCGAGCGAGTGCTCGCCTACCTCGACGCGGCACCGGTCATCCTGGCCTCGCGCAGCAACGGCCCGGACGCGTTCGCGCCGGAGCGCACGGACGTGGTGCCGATGAACTTCCGCACCGACGGCGCCTGGGCCTGGCCCGGCGCGGTGGCGTACTACCTGCGTGAGCACGGGGTGCCGCCGGACCCGGACCTGGTCGCCCACATCCGGGCCCGCCGCTTCACCGCGCCGTCGGAGGTGCCCGAGTCGGCCAAGGACCTGGCCCTCGCGGCGATCACCGGGGAACCGCGGTGACAACCGGGGCTTCGCCCCGGGCCGGGGGCTCCGCCACCCGGAACCCCCGGAAGACCGGTCAGACGACGGTGTAACCGGCGTTCGTCAGCGCGATCTCCAGGTCCTTGCAGTGTTCGGGACCGCGGGTTTCGAGCGCCAGGACGACGTCGGCCTCGCCGAGGTCGAGGCTGCCGGAAATCCGGGAGTGCTGGACGTCGAGCACGTTCGCGCCCAGTTCGCTCACGCAGGACAGCACGCCCACCAGCGAACCCGGGCGGTCCGGAACCCGCAGGTGGAGGCGCAGGTAGCGGCCGCCCGCCGTCATGCCGTGCTGGATGATCTGCAGGAGCAGCACCGGGTCGACGTTGCCGCCCGAGAGGATCGCCACCACGGGGGGCTCGAAGGCACCGGCGTGCTGCAGCAGCGCCGCTACCGTCGCCGCGCCCGCCGGCTCCACCACCAGCTTGCGACGTTCCAGGCAGAGCAGCACCGCGCGGGAGAGGGACTCCTCGGAGACCGTCACGACGTCGTCCACCAGCGCCGCGACGTGCGCGAAGCTGACCGGGCCCGGCTCGCCGACCGCGATCCCGTCGGCCATCGTCGAGGTCGAGCTCAGCCGGACCGGCGCGCCCTTGGCCAGCGACGGCGGGTAGGCCGCCGCGTCCTCGGCCTGGACGCCGACGACGCGGACGTCCGGGCGCAGGGCCTTCACCGCCGACGCGACCCCGCCGACCAGCCCGCCGCCGCCGGTGGCGACCAGGATCGTCTTCACGCCGGGCACCTGCTCGAGGATCTCGAGGCCGACGGTGCCCTGGCCGGCGATGACGTCCGGGTGGTCGAAGGGGTGGATGAACACCGCCCCGGTCCGCTCGCCGAACTCGATCGCCGCGGCGAGGGTCTCCTCCAGCAGCGCGCCGTGGAGGTGGACGTCGGCGCCGTACCCGCGGGTGGCGGCGAGCTTCGGCAGCGGCGCCCGCAGCGGCATGAAGACGGTGGACCTGGCGCCGAGCAGCGACGACGCGAGCGCGACGCCCTGCGCGTGGTTGCCGGCACTGGCCGCGACGACGCCGCGTTCGCGTTCGGCCTCGCTCAGGCCGTGGATGCGGGTGTAAGCGCCGCGGATCTTGAACGACCCCGTGCGCTGCAGGTTTTCGCACTTCAGGTGCACCGGACCGCCGTGGAGCCGGCGCAGGTCGCGCGCGTGCTCCATCGGCGTCACCCGGGTGACTCCGCGTAGGAGTTCCCGGGCGGCCTGGATCCGCTCGATGGTCACGAGTTCCATGGCCCGGATGATGCCACTCAGGAACTCCACAGGTTGACCGGACCGGGAGCCGGGTACCCTGGGCGTGTCAACACGCGGTAAACAGGGAGCAACCATGGCACGGGGGAACGACGCGGACGCCGCTCGACGGAGTCGCGCGACCCGGTCGGCCGGCCTGCTCCCGCTGGTGATCGGCGTGGCCTCGGCGGCCGCGCTGACCGGAGCCGCGTACTTCACGGTGGACAGCGCCTCGTGCGGTTCCCCGGCCCAGTACATCCGCCACGACAGTCACGTGGAGCTGGTGGGCGGCTGCGTGGACGGCTCGAACCTGCCGGCGACGGGCACCCCGAAGTCGGGTGGCGTCGTGCACGGCAACTACAACCCCTGATCCCGGGAAGACCACCACGGCACCGGAAGCCTGTTTTCGCGTGCCCGGGTCCCTGACCAGGGCGGCTACGTCGATGCGCCCCTGGGACAGGAAAGTGCCTTCTTCCGCGGCGGCCATCGGCCCCCGATGATCAAGCACATGACACAGGCACCTGAGACCGGCTACGAGCCGGGCCCACCGAAGAGGCGCTGAGCCGCCTGCTCGGCACGCACAACCTGGGTGCGCTGGCCAGCGTCAACCGCGACGGTCACCCCCACCTGTCCACCGTCGCCCACGCCTGGGATCCGGCGGAGCGCCTCGTGCGGGTGGGCTCCACCCTGGGGCGCGCCAAGGTGCGCCGGCTCGCCCGCAACCCCCGCGCGGCGCTCCACGTCAGCAGTCCGGACCACATGTCCTTCGCCGTCGCCGAAGGGGTCGGCGAGGTGTCCCCGGTCAGCTCCGTGCCCGGGGACGAGACCGGCCGGGAGCTGCTCGCCATGCAGGCCCCGTTCGCCGATCCCGAGGACCAAGCCGCGTTCTTCGGCACCATGGTCGAAGACCGGCGGGTGGTCACCAAGCTCCGGGTGGACCGCCTCCACGGCGGCGGCCTCGAGCTGGGCTGAGGCGGTCAGCCCAGGGCGGTCAGCAGGTCCGCGACCAGGTCGCGGCCGTCCTCGATGCCGACGGACAGGCGCAGCAGGTCCGCCGGGACCTGCAGCGTCGAACCCGCCGTGCTCGCGTGGGTCATCTTGCCCGGGTGCTCGATCAGCGACTCGATGCCGCCGAGGGACTCGGCCAGGATGAACAGCTTCGTGCGGGACGCCACTTCCAGCGCCGCCTGCTCGCCGTCGGCGTGGCTGAACGAGACCATGCCGCCGAAGCGGCGCATCTGCTTCGCCGCCGTCTCGTGGCCGGGGTGCTCCGGCAGGCCCGGGTAATAGACCTTCGCGACCTTGGGGTGCTTGACCAGCGCCTGCACGATCAGCTCGGCGTTGTCGCTGTGCCGCTCCATGCGCAGGGCCAGCGTCTTGATGCCGCGCAGGGTCAGCCACGCGTCGAACGGCCCGGGCACCGCGCCCGCGGCGTTGCGCAGGTAGAACAGCTGCTCGCGCAGCTCGTCCTCGTTCGTGATCACCGCGCCGCCGACGACGTCGGAGTGACCGCCGAGGTACTTCGTCGTCGAGTGCAGCACGATGTCCGCGCCCAGCGAGAGCGGGTTCTGCAGGTACGGCGTCGCGAAGGTGTTGTCGACCACCAGCCGGGCGCCGGCGTCGTGCGCGACACCGGCCAGCGCGGCGATGTCGGCGACGCCGAGCAGCGGGTTGGTCGGCGACTCGCACCAGATCAGCTTGGTCTCGGGCCGGATCGCGGCACGCACCTCGTCGAGGTTCGCGAGGTCGGCGACGGTGTGCTCGACGCCCCACAGGCTGAGCACCTTGTCGATCAGGCGGAACGTGCCGCCGTACGCGTCGTTGCCGAGCACGAGGTGGTCACCGGGGCGCAGGGTACTGCGCAGCACCACGTCGGAGGCCGCCATGCCGGACGCGTAGGCCAGCGCGTGCCGGCCGCCTTCCAGCGAGGCCAGCGCCTCCTCCAGCGCCGAGCGGGTCGGGTTCGCGGTGCGCGAGTACTCGTAGTCGCCCTCGCGGGTCCCGCCCACGCCGTCCTGCGCGTAGGTCGAGGTCTGGTAGATCGGCACGATCACCGCGCCGGTGCGGGGGTCGGGTTTCTGACCGGCGTGGATGGCGCGGGTCTCGAATCCCAGTACGGAGTAGTCGTCCACCATGGGGTAAGCGTACGGCGGACCTCCGGCATTCCCGTCAGGTGGGACGGATCTCAGTATCCGCACCACCGGGCGGCGGGCGCGGACACCGCGAGCAGCAGCGTGGCCACGGCCGGCGGCACCACCAGGACCAGCGCGGTCAGCCCGCCCATCGCCAGGTCGCCGGGACCGCCGAAGTCGGCGAAGGTGAGCCCGGCGGCCGTGAGGGCCGCCGACGTCAGTGTCGCGAGCAGGGCCGCCGAACTCCCGGCGATGCAGCCGATCCGGCCGGCCGGCTGCCGCCGCAGCAGCAGGACACCGCCGGGCAGCAGCGCCGAGGCGAGCACGGCGTCGACCGCGGCGTGGACGGCCACGCGACCGGCGTCACCCGGGAACCGGACGAGCGCGACGACGTCCAGGACGAGCCCGGCCAGGTAGAGCAGCCCGCCGAGCAGGGCGAGCACCGCGGCGGCGAGCGCCGTCCGCCCCTCGGTCGACGTCGTCACGCGGTCACCAGCCCGGAGGTCGGCCGCCCTGCTGGTGGGGCGGGTACGGCTGCCGAGGATAGGGCGTGTGACCGTGGGTGATCGTGACGGGCCGCCGGGTCCACCGTCCGGCGGCCGGGAGCGCCGCGAAGACGAGCAGGATCCGGCGCAGCAGGAGCGGCGGCTGCCCGGAGGGCGGAATCACCAACTCCGCGACGAGTAGGCCTCCTGGCCCGTCCACACCGGCAGCGTCGGCGTGCGGTAGCGCAGGTAGCGGAAGGTCGGCGGCAGGAACGCCAGGACCAGCACCAGTACCGCCAAGCCGGCGAGGCTCACCCGGTCCACCATCGCGAACCCGCCGTGGGTGAACATCGCGTCCGCGAACCGGGCCAGCGGGACGCCCACCGACAACGGCTCCGTCAGCAACGCCCCGATGGCCAGCAGGGCACCCAGGCCGAGCAGGACCGCGCCCGCCGTCGCGCGGAAGAACGTCGCCAGTGCGCCCAGCAGGAGCAACAGCCCGGCGCCGAGGTAGGCGGCGAGGTCCACCAGCACCAAGGACGGCAGGGCGCCGAGGCTGAATTCGGCGGGCATGTCGAGGAAAATCCGGACCGGCACATATCCCGCGGCGACGGCCGCCGCGAGTCCGAGCAGCCCGGCGAGGATTGCCGTTACTCCGGACGGCCGAGTCGATGAATACGAATGCGAATGTGACACCGGGTATCCGCGTTGGCCGGTCACAACTCCCCCATCAGCAGAGCGGGACTACGGCGTTCACCCTAGTCCCGAAAGGGGGAAGAGACTCCGAAGGAGAACGGAATTCGGCCGGACGGCGGAACCCAAGATCATTTTCCTGCGGTAGCGGCAGAAATACTGTCACGTGATCCGGGCGGACTGCGTTGACAGTTAATTTGTCCTTTTCGGACAATTGCGGTTCGGCGTTAAATGCAGCGTGCCCCGGAGCCGAATGGGCTCCGGGGCACGAAAAGGTGTACTAGTTCACCACTGCTGTTGCTGCGGCGGCTGGCCCGGCTGGCCGAACCCGCCGCTGGGCGGACCCTGCTGGCCCGGGGGCTGACCCCAGCCCTGCGGCGGCTGCCCCGGCTGCTGCGGGTAGCCCTGCGGCGGCTGGCCCGGCTGGCCGTACCCGCCCGGCTGCTGCGGCTGACCCGGCTGCGGGAAGCCCCCGCTCGAGGGCTGCGGGAACCCGCCGCTGGACGGGTTGGGCCCGCCCGGCTGGCCGTAGCCCGGAGGCGGGCCGTACCCCTGCGGCGGCTGCCCCGGCTGGCCGTAGCCACCCGGCTGCTGCCCGAACCCGCCCGGCTGACCCGGCTGACCGGGCTGGCCGAACCCGCCCGGCTGCTGCGGGCCGCCGAAGCCGCCCTGGTTCGGCGGTCCGCCGAAGCCCTGCGGCCCGCCCGGCGCGGCACCGCCGTCGCCGAGGCCGACGAACTGCCGCGTCGCCGGGATGAACCCGAGCACGCCCACGATGAGGATGAGCACGCCGAGGATCAGCGGCGGGAGCCCGAGACCGAAGGTGTCCTTCTCGGACGCCGACGCCTGCGCGAGCGTCTCGGCGTTCGGCGTCATCCCGATCTTGAGCAGCAGCGCGAAGACCGTGAGCAGCGCACCGCCCGCGGCGATCGCGATCGGGACGAACTTCTTGATCCCGCCCAGCTTGCCCACCAGGGCCAGCCCGACGCCGCCGGCGAGGGAGACCAGCGAGCCCACCAGGATCATGACCACGTAGAACCAGACCAGGCCCGGGCCGATGATCCCGGCCTGGTCGAGCACCTTGTCGATCGCCGCCTGGTCCGGAGCGAGGTCGAAGATCTTCGAGTAGTCGCTCGCGTCGCTCATGTAGGCGAACGAGATGATCAGCGCGACCAGCGCCAGCAGGGCGACCACGCCGCCGGCGATGTAGCCGAACAGGCCGTTGCCCCCCGGAGCCGCCGCCCCGAACTGCGGCGGCTGACCGCCGAAGCCGGGCTGCTGGGGGCCGCCGAACCCGGGACCGCCGAAGCCCTGCGGCGGCTGACCGGGCTGCCCCGGCTGGCCGAAGCCCGGCTGCTGCCCGAATCCGCCCTGCTGACCGGGCTGGCCGTAGCCACCCGGCTGCTGCCCGAACCCGCCCTGCTGCTGACCGAACGCCGCGGCCGGGTTGTCGGCCGCGCTCGGCGGCGGGGTGTACGGGATCGCCGGCGGCTGGGAGCCCGGCGGAACCAGCTGCGTGGAGTCGCCGACCGGGGCGTCGCCGCCGCCGACCGGGTTCACCATCTGCGTCGCGTTCGCGTCGACCGGCGGCATCGCCTGGGTCGCGCCCGCCCCGCCGTCACCCGGGTGGCCCGGCTGGACGACCTGGGTCGGTTCGGGCGTCTCCCCGAACGGGGAACCGCCCTGGGGCTGGGCGGGTTGCACGACCTGGGTCGGTTCCGGGCTGCCGAACGGGTTGTCCTGCTGCGGCTGGGGGCCACTCGGCGGGCCCTGAGGTGGCTGGCCGCCACCCCACGGCTGATTCGGTGGCTGCGGTGCACTCATGTGGGTCTTGAACCCCCTTGACGAGGACGCGAAAGTGTTCTATTTGCGCCCACGCTATCGGATCACCCGGCAGGGCGCTCGTAACGCCCCGGCCGGGTGCTCCGATTAACTCTTTTCCCAGCTCCGCTCAGCGGCCGGCCAGGAAGCCCAGTAGGTCGTGCCGGGTGACGACCCCGGCCGGCTTGCCGTCGACCAGGACGAGGGCTCCGTCGGCGCCCTCGAGCGCCGTCATCGCGGCGCTCACCTGCTCGCCACCGCCGATCGTCGGCAGCGGCGGGGACATGTGCTGCTCGAGCCGGTCGGCCAGCTGCGCCTTGCCGGTGAACAGCGCGTCCAGCAGGTCGCGCTCGTTGACCGCGCCGACGACCTCGGCCGCCATCACCGGCGGCTCCGCGCTGACCACGGGCATCTGGCTGACGCCGAACTCGGCCAGGATCGCGATGGCCTCGGCGACCGTCTCGTTCGGGTGCGAGTGCACGAGGGACGGCAGCGAGCCGCTCTTCTTCGTGAGCACGTCGGCCACCGTCGCGCCCGAGGAATCCGGCGGCAGGAAGCCGTAGGAGGACATCCAGGTGTCGTTGAACACCTTCGTCAGGTAGCCGCGGCCGCCGTCGGGCAGCAGCACGACCACGACGTCGTCCTCGGTGAGCCGCTCGGCGAGCTTCAGCGCGGCGGCGACGGCCATCCCGCAGGAGCCGCCGACCAGCAGGCCCTCCTCCAGCGCGAGCCGCCGGGTGACCTGGAACGAGTCGGCGTCGGAGACCGGGATGATCTCGTCGGCGATATTGCGGTCGTAGGTGTCCGGCCAGAAGTCCTCGCCGACGCCTTCGACCAGGTACGGGCGGCCGCTGCCGCCGGAGTAGACCGAGCCCTCCGGGTCGGCGCCGACCACCTGCACGCGGCCGTCGCTGACCTCCTTGAGGTACCTGCCGGTGCCGGAGATCGTGCCGCCGGTGCCGACGCCCGCGACGAAGTGCGTGATCTTCCCGTCGGTCTGCTTCCACAGCTCGGGGCCGGTGGAGAGGTAGTGGCTCTCCGGGTTCTGCGCGTTGGCGTACTGGTTGGGCTTCCAGGCGCCGTCGATCTCGCGGACCAGGCGGTCGGAGACGTTGTAGTAGGAGTCCGGGTGCTCGGGGGCCACCGCCGTCGGGCACACCACGACGCGGGCGCCGTACGCCTTGAGCACGTTGCGCTTGTCCTCGCTGACCTTGTCCGGGCAGACGAACACGCACCGGTAGCCCTTGCGCTGCGCGACCATGGCCAGCCCGACGCCGGTGTTGCCGGACGTCGGTTCCACGATCGTGCCGCCGGGGCGCAGCTCTCCGGAGCGTTCGGCCGCTTCGATCATGCGCAGCGCGATCCGGTCCTTGACCGAGCCACCCGGATTCAGGTACTCGACCTTGGCCAGCACGAGCGGCTTCAGCCCCTTGGTCAACGAGTTCAGCTTGACCAAGGGGGTGTTGCCCACGAGGTCTGCGATGTGCTCTGCGTACTCCACGACGCCAGCCTAAACGGCCGACCGGTGGCGGTGTCCACTCAGCACGAAGCGAGCCGGGGCGGACTCCGGGTGCGCGTCGGGTGGTGACGGGGCTTTGTGCGCGAGGTCGGGCCGTTCCGGCGCCCGGCGTGTCGCTAAGCCACCAAGCCGCTAACCGGTACCGATTCCGGACCCGAGGGTCACCGCACGCTGAGCCGTCATCCCGTCCCGGAGATCCCGCCCGGCGCCGTGCGCGGAGCAGTACCCCATCCGAGGGGTCAGGAGGGCCCAGCGAGTACCTCGAGGTTCGACCATCACCGGTTCACCTCCCCCGTTTCCGGAATGACGAAGCTCTTTCCGGGGCCGATACTATCGGGTGCCGAGATCCAGCGGTTCACCCTTTCGAGTCAATCGCGTTCGGGCCGGATCGCCGTCGACCGGGCGTTCTTCCCAGTCCTGGGGCCAGGTCCTGGCGAAAACCCCCTTCGCCTCGGCCCCGGCGAGCCGGGCCGCGGTCTTCGTGCCGAAATCGACCGGACCAGCGAAAACGGCACCGTTGAACGAGTCGCGGTCACCGCCGAAAGCGGTTCCGCGGAAATCGACGCGGTCTTCGAAGTTCGCTTTGTTGAAGTCGGCTTTGGTGCGGAATTCGGTGCCGCGGAAGGACGCCAGTTCGAAGAACTTCGCCCCGAAGCACACGATCGACCGGATCGAACAGTGCGTGAGGTTCAGGCCGACGAGCGTGGCCCCGGAGAAGTCGAGGTCGACGTCGGGCCAGAAGTCGCCGCTCGGCCGCTCGGCGGGGCCCGGCCGCAGGTGCAGCATCAGGATGCGCTGCGCGGCCTTGCGGACCTGCAGCTCCTCGCCGTTCTCCTCGGGTTTGCCCGGGTCGTAGCCGAACGGCATCCGCAGGTACGCGCAGAGGACGTTGACGATCGTCTGCCGGTGCGGCGCGTACCCACCGGCGAGCCGTTCCAGCGAGTACAGCCCGGCGAGCCGGACCGGTGCCTTGTCGCTGCCGAGCTGGTCGGCGGCCTTGCCGTAGATCTCGGTGATCCGCCGCTCGGTGGCGTCGTGGTCCTTCTGCACGAGGTCCAGCTCGGCCGACCGCTGCCGCCGCGCGGCGAGCAGCAGGGCGGCGAAGCCCCCGGTCCCGACGACGATGTTGGCGGCGGTCTTCAGGGCGTCCAGCCGGGCGGAGTCCTCGGGGCGGCCGCCGCCGAGGAGCGTCAGCAGCACCGCCGCCGAGGCCCCGGCCACGATCAGCAGGCCGGCTCCCCACAGCAGGATCGTCCTCGTGCCCAGTACCCGCGTCTGGGTCCCCACCCGGGTGATCCTGCCAGCCGGCTGTTGCCTTGGTCGCGTTCGGCTTTGCCCGGAGCGTGGTTCACGGCACACTGGTGAGCAACCGCTTAGCACGCTTAGTTCGCGATACGAGGATGTGTCACGTCATGCCTGAAGCCGTCATCGTCTCCACCGCCCGCTCGCCGATCGGCCGCGCCGGGAAGGGCTCGCTGGTCAGCATGCGGCCCGACGACCTCACCGTGCAGATGATCCAGGCGGCACTGGCCAAGGTGCCGCAGCTCGACCCCGCCGACATCGACGACCTGATGCTGGGCTGCGGCCTGCCGGGCGGCGAGTCCGGGTTCAACATGGGCCGCGCGGTCGCCGTCGAGCTCGGCTACGACCACCTGCCCGGCTGCACCATCACGCGCTACTGCTCGTCCAGCTTGCAGACCACCCGGATGGCGTTCCACGCGATCAAGGCCGGCGAGGGCGACGTCTTCATCTCGGCCGGCGTCGAGACCGTCTCGCGGTTCGCCAAGGGCAGCTCGGACTCGTGGCCGGACACGCACAACCCGCTGTTCGCCGAAGCCGAGAAGCGGACCGCGGCGACCGCCGAGTCCGGCACCGACAGCTGGAGCGACCCGCGCACCGCCGGGGATGTCCCCGACGTCTACATCGCGATGGGCCAGACCGCGGAGAACCTGGCGCGGCTGAAGGGCGTCACGCGCGAGGAGATGGACGAGTTCGGCGTCCGCTCGCAGAACCTGGCCGAGAAGGCCATCGCGGACGGCTTCTGGGCCAAGGACATCACCCCGGTGACGCTGGCGGACGGCACGGTCGTCTCGAAGGACGACGGCCCGCGCGCCGGCGTCACGCTGGAAGGCGTCTCCGGGCTGAAGCCGGTGTTCCGCCCGGACGGCCGGGTGACGGCGGGCAACTGCTGCGCCCTCAACGACGGCGCGGCGGCGCTGGTCGTCATGTCCGACACGAAGGCGCGCGAGCTGGGCCTGACGCCCCTGGCGCGGATCGTGTCGACGGGCGTGACCGGGCTTTCGCCGGAGATCATGGGCTACGGGCCGGTGGAGGCGTCCAAGCAGGCGCTGTCCCGCGCGGGGCTGTCGATCGGCGACATCGACCTGGTCGAGATCAACGAGGCGTTCGCGGCGCAGGTGATCCCGTCGTACCGCGACCTGGGCATCGAGCTGGACCGCCTCAACGTCAACGGCGGCGCGATCGCGGTGGGCCACCCGTTCGGCATGACGGGCGCGCGCATCACGTCGACGCTGATCAACTCCCTGCAGCACCACGACAAGCAGTTCGGCCTCGAGACGATGTGCGTCGGTGGCGGCCAGGGCATGGCGATGATCATCGAACGCCTCTCCTGAGCCCGGCGTCGTGAGTGGTTAGGGCGGTTCTAACCGCCCTAACCACTCACGACAAGCCGCGGCAGACTGCTCAGTGGACCAGCACCGGGGGCGTGATCTCGTCGCCGTCTTCGGAGACAGCCGGTGCCGCCGGGCGGGACTTCGGGAGGAACAGCGCCGGGATCACGCACAGCACCACCAGGACCAGGGACCACACGAACGTCGTCGAGAAGGCGTCCGCCGCCAGTCCCGTCGCCGCTTCGTGCGACGCGGGGTTCAGGATCGCCGCCGTCGCCGCCAGCTGGCCCTGGGCCGTCGGGACGCCGAACTTGCCCGCCAGCAGGGCCGCCAGGATCGTCGCCATCACCGCCGAACCGATCGCGCCCGCCGTCTGCTGGACGATGTTCGTCGCCGTGGACGCGCGGGCCATGTCCTTCGGCTGCAGCGTCTGCAGGGCCGACGTCGTGATCGGCATCATCGTGCAGCCCATGCCGAGCCCCATCACGAACAGCGCCGACAGCAGGACCCAGTACGGCGTGGTCGCCGTGACCTGGGTCAGCATCGCCATCGAACCGACCAGCAGCACCATGCCCGGCAGCACGATCTTGCGCGCGCCCACCTTGTCGGCCAGGCGGCCGGTGATCGGCATCATGATCATCGCGCCGAAGCCCTGCGGGGCCAGCAACAGCCCCGCGTGCAGCGTCGTTTCGCCGCGCACCAGCAGGAAGTACGTCGGCAGCAGCATCATCCCGCCGAGGAACGCGACGAAGAACAGCGACATCGTCACCATCGCGATCGTGAACGCGCGGTTCTTGAACAGCCGCAGGTCCACCAGCGGGTTGGCCACCTTCAGCGCGCGCACCACGAACCCGGCGAGCAGCACCAGCCCGGCCAGCACCGGCAGCCACACCTCGACCGCGCCGAACCCGCCCGCCGACGGGACCTTCGAGACGCCGAAGATCAGCGCCGCCAGCCCCGGCGACACCATCAGCATGCCCACGAAGTCGAAGCGCCCGGCCGGTTCCGGGGCGTCCTTCGGCAGCAGCCGCCACGACAGCAGCAGCGTGACCACGCCGATCGGCACGTTGATGAAGAAGATCCAGCGCCAGCTCACCGCGTCGACGAGCCAGCCGCCCAGGATCGGGCCGCCGATCGGGCCGAGCAGCATCGGCACGCCCAGCACCGCCATCACGCGCCCGATCCGCTGCGGGCCGGCCGCGCGGGTCAGGATCGTCATGCCGCACGGCATCAGCATGCCGCCGCCGAAGCCCTGCAGGACGCGGAAGACGATCAGCGTTTCGATGTTCCAGGCCGCCCCCGCAAGCATCGAGCCGGCCAGGAACAGCACGATCGCGAGCATGTAGAGCCGCTTGGTGCCGAACCGGTCGGACGCCCAGCCGGTGACCGGGATCACGGTGGCCAGCGCCAGCAGGTAGCCCGTGGCGACCCACTGGATGACGTCGAACGACGTCGAAAACTCGATCGTCAGCTTCTGCAGCGCGACGTTGACGACCGTGGTGTCGAGGATCGCCATGATGGCGCCCAGCACCACCACGGACGCGACCTTCAGCACCCCCGCGTCGAGCGCGTCACCCTTCGGCGCGGTGGCCGTACTTTCCGTTGCCATAAGGAAGAAGTCCCCCAGTTCCCGTGGATTCGTCCGCGAGAGTACTGGGGGACCCCGACAAAAACCGAAGGGTTTCAGCAGACGCTGTCGGTCGGCACCGGGTTCGCCAGCCCGAACAGCGGCCGCAGCTTCAGCCCGATCCAGGTGCCGCCGAGCGCGAACACGCCCCACAGCCAGCCGTGCAGGCTGCCGGTCGAGATGCCGCCGAGGTACGCGCCGATGTTGCAGCCGCCCGCCATGCGCGCGCCGACGCCCATCATGACGCCGCCGAGGATCGCGGCGACCGCCGTGCGCCACGGGATCGAGCTGTGGATCTTCCACGCGCCCGCGGCCGCGGCGGCCACCGCCGCGCCGATCATGATCCCGATGTCGGTGAGGCTGTTCTTGTCCTTCCAGATCGGGTTGGCCAGCGACGTCGCGTTGGCCTTCTGCCGCCAGAACTCCCAGGACTCCGGGTGCAGCCCGAACACCTGCAGGATCTTGGCTCCCCACAACGAGAACGCGCTCGTGACGCCCCAGATCCCGCCGGAGACCAGGAACACCGCGCCGGCCAGCACGCCCAGCACGACGGCACCGGCGAGGATCGGCCACGAGCCGCGGAAGATCCGCGCGAAGCCGTGCGCGGTCGGCACGACGTCCACCGGCGGCGGTGTGCGGCGGCGCTGCACCGCGCGGGTGACCAGCACGATCCCGGCGAGCACGGCGATCGTGACCGCCCAGGAGCCGAACCAGCCGACGTGGTCGGCCAGCAGCACGCCCTTGAGCTCGGGCCAGCCGCTCAGCACCGGGTACGCCCAGGTGTAGAGCACGGACCCGGTGATGAACCCGCCCAGCGTGAGGACGATCGCCGACTGGCCCGAGCCGACCGCGAACAGCGTGCCGGACGCGCACGCGCCGCCGAGCTGCATGCCGATCGCGAAGAGCGTCGCGCCGACGAACAGGGCGAGCCCGAGCGGGCCGGCCGTCGGCGCCGGCTTGCTGCCGAAGAGCCCGGCGCCGGTGCCGGCGATCAGCGCGATCAGCGTCGCGGCGGTGCCGAGCAGGAGGGTGTGGGCGCGCAGTCCCTGGCCGTTGCCGACGGCGATCAGCTGCCGCCACGCCGACGTGAAGCCGAACCGCGAGTGGAACAGCGCGAGCCCGAGACCCAGGCCGAGCAGCAGCAGGACGCCGGACTTGGTGCCCTGGCTCGCCCAGACGTACCAGGTCAGGCCGGCCGCGAGGACGCCGGCGACGGCCAGCGGGACCACGCGGACGGGCTCCTCCGGCTGCGGGACGGGCGCGGCGCAGGCGGTGGGGAAGTCGAGGAACTTCGGTTCACCGGCAGGGGATTCGGTCGTCGCCACCAGTACTCCAGGCTCGGGCGGGAAGGACGGCTCACGTTAGGTCCGATGATCACTTCGCCGCAGCTCGTCGCACAGTGTGGGACGAACGGAGCAATCCGGGTGCCGCTGAACGCGCCGAGGGCCTCCTCGCGAAGCTCGCGAGAAGGCCTTCGGCGGGCTGGGTGACGCCAGTCGCGCGGTGCAAGTCCGACGCTCGAGGCGGCTGGGACCTGTGCCATGAGACTCCGGCCCGTACAGGCCCCGGCCGCGATGCAGTGAATGACTCATTCACCTCGTCCGACGACATGAATGACTCATTCCTGTCGTCGAACCAGCCGCCGCCACTTCGGCGCGCAGGGCCGGGCCGCTGTCGACGAACCTCAAACGCGCGAAACTAGTTCGTCTTGACGCACATCGTCGTCGCCGGCTGCGGGTAGATCGCGACGCGCGTGGCTTCCGTGCCCTCGCAGACGCTCTCGCTCGCCTGACCCTCGACGACCTTCACGAGCTCGGCGTCCTTCGTCGGGTCGGAGCAGGGAACCTTCTGGTAGCCCTTGGTCTGGGACGAGAAGTTCGCCAGGCAGTCGCCCTGCTTCGCGTTGATCATCAGGCACAGCTTGTACGAGCTGCGGCCGCTGACCGAGTAGGTGTCGTAGCCGGCGTCCGAGCCGCCCGGGCAGTCGTCGCTGGCGCTGTCGAGCTTGGCGGCGATCTTGACGTTCGCCTTCGGGTCGTTGCAGTCGGCCTTCGCGGGGTCGTCCCCGCCCCGGGTGAACTCGGCGATCGACAGGCAGTCACCGACGTTGGAGCTGGCCGGCGAGTTCGTGAAGGCGACAACCCCGGCGATCACGATGCCCACGATCACGAGCAGGCCGATGCCGAGCGCGACGAACCGGCCGACCTTCGACTTCTTCGGCGGGGCCGGCGGCGCGGGCGGGAAGCCGGGCTGGCCGGGCGGCGGCGGGTACTGGCCCGGAGGCGGGCCGTACTGGCCGGGCTGCCCCTGCGGCGGGGTGCCCGGGGGCGGGCCGCCGAACTGGCCCGGCTGGCCGTACTGCTGCTGCGGCTGGCCGCCAGGAGGCGGCCCGTAGGGATCGGGCTGACCCACCGGCTGCTGGCCCCCGGGGGCCGGAGGGGGAACGCTCACTGTGAACCTCACACATGTGAAATGAAGAACCGACCCGGACATCAAACACGCAGGGTGAGCACGCCCGGCACCGGGGTCCACATTTGCACGAATCGCGTACAGAAAAGGCGCCCCGTTGGTTACGGAGCGCCTTCACTGCGAAATTGTGAGCCAGGTTACTCACGAAGGTAGGACAGCAGCCGGAGGATCTCCAGGTACAGCCAGACCAGCGTCGTCATCAGGCCGAACGCGGTGTACCAGGCCCACTTCGACGGCATGCCCTCGCGGATCATCCGGTCGGCCTGGTCGAAGTCGAGCAGGAAGCTGAACGCCGCGATCCCGATGCAGAGGATGCTGAAGGCGATGGCGAGCGGGCTGCCGTCGCGCAGCGGGTTGAAGCCGAAGGCCAGCGAGCTGATCAGGTTGAACAGCATCAGGATCGCGACGCCGACGACGGCCCCGACGATCCACTTGGTCAGCTTCGGCGTCACCTTGACCGCGCCGGTCTTGTAGACCACCAGCATGCCGATGAAGACACCCACGGTGCCGACGATCGCCTGCAGCGCGATACCCGGGTAGATCACCTCGAACACGCCGCTCAGCGCGCCGAGGAACAGGCCTTCGGCGGCCGAGTAGACCAGCGTCAGCGGGCCGCTCGGCTTCTGGCGGAAGATGATCACCAGCGAGATGACGAGCCCGACGATCAGGCCGCCGATCATCGCGCCGATCAGGGCACCGGGGAGCCGGCCGGTCTCGGCCAGCTGGCTCTGGGCCCAGATCGCGGTGACGATCCCGACGAGCAGCGCGACGCCCAGGCTCATGCCGGTCTTGACGACGACGTCGTCGACGGTCATCGGCCGGTCGTCCTCGCCGGAGGTGACCTGCCCGGGGCCGTATCCGGGCACGCCGCCCTGAGTCTGGTTGAAGCCCACCGGGGGCCCGTACTGCCCGTAAGTCTGGGTTCCGCCGCGGGGCAGGTTGCGGAACGCCGGGTTGCTACTGGAACGCACCTGATCCTCCTGGATCTGCTGCTTCGTGGATCGACGCTGCATCGGGTTCAACGACCGCCGGGTTCGTGCGGTTCCCGTCGAGTAAAGACGACTTTACTCGACGGCAGGCCCGTGGCCACGGCAGACACGGTATGCGACCGAGATCACGACCTTTCGCCGACCGCCACCCGAAGGGCGGTAGACAGTCCGGCCCCCTCGGCGCGACGCTCACTTGGCGTGCCCGGTCGTTCACCGTACGCGCGTCGGGGAGTTGATCAATCGTGTGACCTGCGGAGACGCATCTGCCGTCGCCGCGCGTCCGACGAAGGAGCCTACACACCATGAGGTGGTCAACACGCCCGCGCGCGGCTCGTCGCGCGCTCACCGGCCTGGTCGCCGCGGCCCTGCTCGGCGGGGTCTCCGCGACCGTCGGCGCCCCCGTGGCCGCCGCCGCCACGCAGGAAGGCATCGGCCACGCGGTCGAGCCGGGCCAGGACGGCACCGGCCCCCGGAACTGGCTGGGGTCCTACATCGTCGGCGGCGAGCAGGTCTTCTGCGTGAGCTTCCAGCTGAAGGCACCGGACACCGACGAGGTCTACCGGCCCGGCGACGAGCTGCTCACGAAGTGGGGCACGAAGCTCCCGGCCGACCAGGCCGCGAACATCTCGTACCTGCTGCTGCGCTACGGCGACACGAAGCAGCCGGACGAGGCCGCGGCGCTCGCGCACCTGCTGCACTCCTGGACCTCGGCGCCGCGCACGCCCGCCGACCTCGACGCGTCGCTGCCCGCCGCGAAGCTCGCCTACAACGCGCAGTTCCACCTGGACGGCCTGCCCGCCGGCGCCCGGGCCGCCGTCGAGAAGCTGAAGACCGAGGCGGAAGCCAACCGCGGCCCGTGGACGGCGTCGGTGACCACCCCCGAAGGCGACCAGCACCTCGGCGAACCCGCCGCGTGGACGGTCACCGTCAAGAACGCCAAGGGCAAGGGCGTCCCGGACGTCCCCGTGAAGCTGACGGCGACCGGCGCGGCGATCGGCGAGGACGCCGCCGTCACCGCGGGGAACGCGAGCCCGCAGGCCGCCGCGAAGGACGTCACGCTCAAGACGGACGCCGACGGCACGGTGCAGGTGAAGCTGACCCCCACGGGCGAACAGCCGAAGCTGCTGGCATCGCTGTCCGCGCCGGCCGACCGGCCGTACGTGCGGGCGCCGGTCGACACCGCGAAACAGCGCGTCGTGTCCACCGGCGGCGAGAAGGAGCTGACGGCCGAGGGCGTCGTGAACGTCGCCAAGCCCGGCAAGGTGCAGGTGACGAAGACCGACGCGAACACGGGCAAGGGCGTCGGCGGTGCGGTCCTGCGGATCACCGGCAAGGACAAGACGTCGGCGGCGCTGGGCCAGGACGGCAAGCCGCTCAACGGTGCCGACGGCAAGCCCGCGGTCGTCACCACGGACGGCGCGACCGGCGGCGTGACGGTCGAGAACCTCCGCGCGCCGCAGGAGATCTGCGTCGTGGAGGCCGGCCCGCCGCCGGGCTACACGAACGCTTACGACCCGAAGGATCCGCCGTCGGCGTGCGGCACGGTGCAGCCCGGCGAGACGCTCGCCCTGACCGTGGCGAACAAGCCGAACGAGGTGCCCCGCGCGATCCCGGCCGGCGACGCCCCGGTCGCGCAGGCGCGGGGCGCGGTCGAGACGAGCTATTCGGTGCCGGGCCTGGCCGGGCTCGGCCTGCTGGTGCTGCTGGGCGCCGGACTGGCCGGCTTCGCCGCGCGGCGCGCCTCGCGCAGGTAGCCCGGATGGCAGGCAACGACTGGCAGGACGACAGCTGGTTCGTCGACGACTGGCAGCGCGACAACCCGCGGAGCGGCGAGACCTGGCAAGCCCGCGGTGACCGGCCAACCGGCGACAGCCGGCAGCGCGACAACCCGCAGAGCGGCGACACCTGGCAAGCCCGCGCCGGCTGGCCAACCGGCGACGACTGGCAGGAGACCGACACCTGGGCGGCGCGCGGCAGCCGGCGAAGCAGCGGCGGCCGAACCCGGACCGCACCGAAAGCCGGCCGCGGCCGGCTGATCGCCGGCTTCGCTCTCGGCGCGGCCACGGTGCTCGCAGTGCAGTTCGGCAGCACGGTCGTCACCTCGCCGCCGGTCGCCGTCGTGGCCGGCACGGCGCTGCCCGCCGCGGGGTCCGCCGCCGCGGCAGCCCGGCCGTCCACTCCCGCACCGCCGCCGACGAGCGCCACTGCCGCGGCACCGGCCGCCCGGACGTCGGCACCGCCACCACCGCCGCAGCAGAAACCGGGCACCGTCCGGCTGCCCGCCGGCGGCACCGCCGCACTGGTGCGCAAGGACCTCGGCCCCGGCGGCGAGCTGCCGATCCCGAACGATCTCGGCCAAGCGACCTGGTGGGGCGCCGAACTGGACGCCGCCGGCGGGGCGAGCGTCTTCGCCGGGCACGTCAACTGGCGGGGCGCCACCGGGCCGTTCGCCGAGCTCTGGACGGCGGGGATCGGCGGCTTGGTGACCATTGTGGACAGTACCGGCAAGGCCTGGCGCTTCCGGATCTCCCAGCTGGTCACGGTGCACAAGGACGACCTGCCCGCGCGGGCCGACGACCTGTTCGGCCAGTCCGGCCCGCACCGCGTCGTGCTGGTGACGTGCGGGGGCCGCTGGGTGGGCGGCTCGGACGGCTACGAGGAGAACCGCGTCGTCATCGCGGACCCCGAATAAGTTACCCGTGAGTAACTTCACGTCGCGGGAAGGTGGTCAGTGAGGCCCGTATGCAGCAGAATGCCCAGGGTCAGGCGAGGCGGCGAGAGGTGAGAAGACGATGGCGACGTTCTTGGTGACCGGGGCGACCGGACTGATCGGGCGCCAGTTCACCCGGCTGCTGCTCTCCCGTCCCGACGACGACCGCGTCGCGCTGATCGTGCGCGCCTCCTCGCGGCAGAAGCTGGCCGCGCTGGTCGACCAGTGGCCGCACTCCGACCGCGTCACGCTCATCACCGGCGACCTCGGCGAGCCGCTGCTGGGCGTGTCCGAAGCCGACCGCGACGAGCTGCGCGGCAGCGTCGACCACATCGTGCACCTGGCCGCGCTCTACGACCTCACCGCCGACGACGAAGCCAGCATCAAGGCGAACGTGGACGGCACGCGCGCCGTCGTCGGCCTCGCCGCCGACCTGCGCGCCGGCTGCCTGCACCACGTGTCGTCGGTGGCCGTCGCGGGCGACCACGAAGGCGTCTTCACCGAGGAGATGTTCGACGCCGGGCAGCGGCTGGTCACGCCGTACCACCGGACCAAGTTCGAGGCCGAGAAGATCGTCCGCGAGCAGGACGAGGTGCCGTGGCGGGTGTACCGGCCGGCCGTCGTCGTCGGGCACTCCGAGACCGGCGAGATGGACAAGATCGACGGCCCGTACTACCTCTTCCCCGCGATCAGCAGGCTTGCCGGGCTGCCGGACGTGCTCCCGCTCGTCGGGCCGGACCTCGGCGACACCAACATCGTGCCGGTCGACTACGTCGCCAAGGCGCTGCTGGAGCTGGTCGTCAAGCCCGGGCTCGACGGCCACGCCTTCCACCTGGTCAACCCCGAGCCGCAGCCGGTCGTGTCGGTGTACAACGCCTTCGCGAAGGCCGCGGGCGCGCCGACGATCACCGCGCAGCTCGGCGAAGGCCTCTCCAAGCGGATCGTCGGGCTGGTCAAGCTGACCGAGCACATCCCCGGCGTCACCATCGCCCGCGACGCCGTGATGGAACGGTTCGGCATCCCGCCGGTGCTGCTGGAGACCATGGCGTTCCCGTCGGTGTTCTCCTCCGCCGAGACGCGCAAGGCGCTCGCCGGCACGGTCGAGGTCCCACGGCTGGAGGAGTACGCGCCGACGCTCTGGCGCTACTGGCGCGAGCACCTCGACCCCTTCCGCGCGCGCAAGCACGGCCCGCGCGGCGAGCTGGACGGCCGCCGCGTGATCATCACCGGCGCGTCGTCGGGCATCGGCCGCGCGACGGCGCTCAAAGTCGCAGCGGCGGGCGGCGTCCCGCTGCTCGTCGCGCGCCGCCAGCACGAGCTCGAAGAGGTCCGCGACGAGATCGTCGCCGCCGGCGGCACGGCGTCGGTGTACCCGGCCGACCTCACCGACGAGGACTCGGTGCACAAGGCCGTCGACGCGATAATGGCCGAGCACGGCCGGATCGACATGCTGGTGAACAACGCCGGGCGGTCGATCCGCCGCTCGATCAAGCTGTCCTACGACCGGATGCACGACTACGAGCGCGCGATGGCGATCAACTACTTCGGCGCGGTCCGGCTGATCCTCGCGGTGCTGCCGCACATGTCGGAGCGGAAGTTCGGGCACATCGTGAACGTGTCCTCGATCGGCGTCCAGGGCATCGCGCCGCGCTTCTCGGCGTACGCGGCGTCGAAGGCGGCGCTGGACTACTTCTCGCGGATCGCGGCGACCGAGACGCACGGCGACGGGATCACGTTCACCACCATCCACATGCCGCTGGTGCGCACGCCGATGATCCGCCCGACGAAGATCTACGACGCGTTCCCGACGAAGTCGCCGGAGCAGGCCGCGGACATGGTGATGAAGGCGCTGGTCGAGCGGCCGAAGCACATCGGCACCCCGGCCGGGCAGGCGATCGGGCTGGCCTACACGCTCACGCCGGGCCTCACCGACGCGATCGCGTACCAGGGGTTCCGGATCTTCCCGGATTCGACCGCGGCGGGCGGTTCGGGCGAGCTCAAGATCGGGCGTGGCGAGAAACACCTCTCGCGCGCGGCGATGGCGCTGGCCCGGCTTTCGCGCGGGTTCCACTGGTGACGCTGCGTTTCTCGGGTGCGGCCATTCCGGCGACGCGCCGCCAGGACCGCGACACGTGTTGGTGATTTGTTAAGCCGACCGGCGTAAGCGGACGGTGCCCGGGTACGGTCGGGCGCATGGTTCCTGAGCGCGACCCCGCCGCAACCGCCCTCAACGGCCTCCTCCCCCTTCGTCGTGAATACACGCAGGCCTGGCACGGCTTCGACCGCAACGAAGTCCGGCAGTACCTCGACCACGTCGAGGCCCAGCTGCGCCGCGTGCTGAGCGAACGCGACGCCGCGGTGGCGCAGGCCGCCGCCGCGACCCGCGAGGCCGAGTCGATCCGGTCGCAAGTGGCTTCGCTGGAAGCGCGCGTCGAGGAGCTGAAGAAGCCGCCGGAGCGGCTCGAGGACCTCGACGAGCGGATGCAGCGGACGGTCACGCTCGCGCAGGCCCGCGCGGACGAGATCATCAAGCGTGCCGAAGCCGCCGCGGAGAAGACGTGGGCGGGCTCGACCGAGGCGTCGACGAAGCTGCGTGAGCGGTACACGAAGCTGGTCGCGGAGCTGGACAAGCAGGCCGACCTGCTGCACTCGGAGCACGAGAACGCGCTCGCCGAGACGCGCGCCGAGGTGCAGCGGCTGACCGTCGAGGCGGCCCAGCGGCGCGAGCTGCTGGACAACGAGGCCGAGCGGAAGCGGCGGAAGCTCGAGCGTGAGTTCGAGGCGTCCCAGGCGGCCCAGAAGGCGGCGCTGGAGAAGCACGTCGCCGACCAGCGCACGGCGAGCAAGAACCAGGCCGAGCGCCGGCTCGCGGAGGCGACGGCGGAGGCCAAGCGGCGGCTCGACGAAGCCACGGCGGAGGCCCGCCGCCGCCTCGACGAGGCGACGACCCAGGCGGCCCAGCGCACGACGGCGGCGAACCGCAAGGTCGAGCGGCTGGCGGAGATCCGCGAGCAGGCGCGCAAGAGCCTGGCGGCGGCGGAGGACATCCTCAACCGCAGCGAGACGCAGCTGGCGACGCTGCCGGAGGAAGCGGTGATCCCCCAGGCGTCCAAGCTGGTGGGCGGCGACTCGTCCGAGTCCGCGACGACGCCTTCGGCCCCGGTCGTGCCGGTGGTCCAGCCGTCGATCCCGGCATCGGCGAAGCCCGCGGTGAAGGCCGCGGCCGCGCCGGCCCCCAAGCCGGTGGCGAAGCCGGGGAACGCGCCCGCGAAGCCGAACGGCCCGGCGACCAAGCCGGCCAACGGGAACGGCAACGGCGCCAAGCCGCTGTCGCCGGCGGCGAGCAAGCCGGGTTCCTGAGCACTTCCCGCGGAAGGCCGCCTCGAACGTTCGAGGCGGCCTTCGGCGTACCCGGGCCAAGCAGCCCCGCGCCTGACTGAGCAGCCCCCGCGTATCCGCGCTGCTCAGCCCGCATGCCCGGAGTGAGCGGCCCGGCATGTCCGCGCTGAGCGCCCCCACATGCCCGGCCGAGCAGCCCCCGCGCGCTCGGCCAAGCAGCCCCGCGGGCCCAGGCTGACCAGCCCTCGCGCGCGGGCCAAGCAGCACCCGCATATCCGCGCTGAGCAGCCCCCGTTTTCCACGCTACCGGCGGCCACCGACAGTTCCGGAGCCTCCGCGCGACTTGTCCACAGAGCCAGGCAAGCGCCCCAATGTGGCGTTGGGTGCGTCTGACGCACCCAATGTGGCGTTCGGTGCGCCCCACGCACCGAACGCCACATTGGGGCGCTTCAGCCTCGGGCTGTGCGGGGCCAGGGGTTCGCTGACTCCAGCTGGGCCGCCAGGCCCAGCAGCAGTGACTCCCCGCCCGGCTTCGCCACCAGCTGGACCGACGTCGGCAGGCCCGACCGGGCCGACCGCCCCACCGGGACCGTGATCGCCGGGTAGCCCGCCAGGTTCCACTGGCCCGTGAACCCGGCCAGGCGCGTCGACGGCAGGACGTTCGCCAGCCACCGGCGCTCGTGCCAGCGGCCCGCCTTCACCGGCCAGTGCGACAGCGTGGGCGTCATCAAGACGTCGTGCGACTCGAAGTACTCCGAGGCCCGCAAGACCCATCGATCCCGCGTGCGCGAGCGGATCAGGCCCGCTCGCGAAAGAACCCGGCCCACCCGCACGTGCGTGCGCGTTCGCCGCTGGAACCGGGCGAAGTCGAAGTCGCGAGCCTGCTCGGCCGGGCCCGCGCACCAGCGGGCCGTCATGCCCAGGACCATCGACGCCGGGTACCGCGGTGCCGACGGCGAAACCTCGTGGCCGGCCGACGCCAGCAGCCCCGCCGCCTGGGAGACCGCCGCGACCAGCTCGCGGGGCACCGGCGTGTGCAGCAGCGGCACCGTCGTCGACATCCCGATCCGCGACACCGGCGGCGGCGAAACGACGCTCAAAGCAGGGGAAGCGGCCAGCACCGAGACCAGCAGGGCCGCGTCGGCGACCGTGGTGGCCAGCGGGCCGTGCACCGACATGCCGAACCAGCCGCCCTCGGCGAGCAGGTCCGCGCCCGGCTTCAGCCCGACCAGCCCGCACATCGCCGCCGGCAGCCGGACCGAGCCCATGCCGTCGGTGCCGTGCGCCAGCGGGACCAGCCCGGCCGCCACCGCCGCCGCGCTGCCGCCGGACGACCCGCCCGAGGCGTACGTCGGGTCCCACGGGTTGCGGGCGATGCCGTCCGGGGTGTCGCTCATCGGCCAGACGCACAGCTCCGGCACCCGCGTGAGCCCGACGAGCACCGCGCCGGCCGCCCGCAGCCGCGTGGCGATCACGCCGTCCTCGCCGGCCGGCGACGTCGGCCCGGCCAGCGAACCGTGCGACGCGTACTCGCCCGCGATCTCCGTGACGTCCTTGACCGCGACGGGCACCCCGGCCAGCGGCAGCGACGCGAGGTCGGGCCGCGCGGCCACCGCGGCGGCCTCCGCGAGCGCCTCTTCGGCGCGCACCCGGCGGAACGCGCCGACGACGCCGTCCGCCGCGGCGATCCGGTCGAGGGCTTCCTTCGTCACCTGCACCGGGTCGAGGTCCCCGGCCCGGACGGAAGCCGCGATCTCCACTGCCGTCAGCACCATGATCGCGACCCTAGCCGACCAAAAGGTGACAGTGGCAAAGAAAACGTCTCAGATTGCGCCCGCCCGCAGCGCGTAGGCGACGGCGTGGGCGCGGTTGTTGAGGCCGCAGCGCGTCATCAGGCCGTAGAGGACGTTCTTCACCGTCCGCTCCGAGTAGCACAGCTTCGCGGCGATCTCCTCGGTCCCGAAGCCCTCGGCGACCAGCCGCAGCACGTCGCACTCACGGGCGGCGAGCCCCGACAGCGTCAGCCCGTTCGGCTCCAGGACGTCCTTGCGCATCCGCTGGACCTGCGAAAGCAGCGCCCCCTGCAGCCGCGGCGGCAGGTTCGCCGTGCCGTCGCCCGCGGCGAGCACCGCCGTCACCAGCTCGGCGCCGCCCGTCTCGCGGCGCGGCAGGATCGCCACGACGCCGCTCTCCAGCACCGACATCAGGTCGCTCTCGCGGAAGTGCTCGACCACCAGCACGACGTGCGACGCCTTCGCCGCGCGGACCTCGCCCAGCACCGCCTCGGTGACGTGGTCTTCCATCACGAGCAGCACGTCGGGCACGAGGTCGGTGACCCGGACGTCCGGATGGGACTCCAGGAGGCTCACCGCGCCGGCGTACGTGATCGGGTCCGAGGCGAGGACGGTCACTTCGACGGGCTTCATGGAGGCAGTGTGGACGGCCGGTCTTCACGCCTTCCCTATTCCGTCTTCACGCGTGTGAAGAAGTCACCGGACGCCGCGGGCCAGCTCGCCGAACGCCTCCCGCGCCCGTTCCAGGCACGCCGGCATCCGCTCGGCCGCCCGCCCCCACTCGCGCTTCGCGCGCAGGTACTCCTCCCGCGCCTCGCCGGTCCAGCCGGCCAGCTCCGGCTCCACAGTGGACTCCAGCTCGGCGAGCAGGCCGCCCAGCTCGCCGGTGATCGCCCCCATCCGGTCGAGCACCAGGTCGGCGAAGCCGAAGTCGAGCTCGTGGCGCGTCATGACCGCCGCTGCCGTGGCACGCCGCCGCCGGTCGTCGCGAGCAGCCGGACCAGCCGCGAGAGGATCACGTCGAACTCCTGCTCCCAGTCGCTCATCGCCTGGCCGAACTTCACCGACGCTTCGCCACGCCACGACGCCTGCACCATCGCCATCTCGCTGTTGACGTCGCGCAGGTGCGCGCCGGCCGCCTCGATGGCGTACGCGAAGTGGACGGCGGCCCGCTTCATGTCCTCCGTCGGCTCGGCTGTGGCCATTTCGGGCTCCTCGAGGTCTCGGCGACCCGAGCGTCGCGCACGCCGCGGCCCGGCGGAACCCCGCTCGTCCGCCGTTGCCCGAATGTCCGCCATCCTTGCCTGCCGGTTCACGGCGGCCGCGTATGCTCACGTCAGGCATCCGGCGCGTGACGGTTCGTCAGCGCACGAAGGGAGATCGATGTCGGCTGCGGACGGATCCGCACCGAGACTCCAAATGCTCGGCCCGGTGAAAGCCTGGCAAGGGGAAACGGAGCTCGACCTCGGCTCCGCGCACCGTCGGACGGTTCTCGCCGCACTGGCGATGAGCCCGAACCGCACGGTCTCGCGCGAGGAGCTGATCGACGCCGTCTGGGGCGAGGCGCCGCCGCAGAGCGCGCAGGGTTCCATCTACACCTACGTCTCCGGCCTGCGGCGCGCACTCGAGCCCGGCCGCGCCAAGGGCGAGGGCCCGCAGCTGCTCGCGTCGATCGGGTCCGGCTATTCGCTGCGCCTGGACGCCGGCGCGATCGACGTCCACCGGTTCGAAGCCCTGCGGGAACTGGCCCAGCGCAAGCAGTCGGCCGGCGACCTGCGCGGTGCACGCGAAGTCCTCGACGAAGCCCTCGACCTCTGGCACGGCGTCCCGCTCTCGGGCCTGCCCGGGCCGTTCGCCGCCGCCCAGCGCGCGCGGCTGGCCGAGGTGCGGCTGGCGACGATCGAGCGTCGCGCCGAGATCGTGCTGGAGTCGGGCGGGCACGCCGAGCTCGTCGCCGAGCTGACCGCGCTGACCCGCGAACACCCCTTCCGCGAGACGCTGCGCGGCCTGCTCATGCGCGCGTTGGCCCGCTCCGACCGGCGGACCGAGGCCATCGCGGTCTACGCCGACATCCGCGACCGGCTCGTCGAGTCCTCGGGCACCGAGCCGGGTCCCGCGCTGCGGCGGCTGCACGACGAGCTGCGGGAAAAGCCGGCGCCGAAACCGGCGCCGGCCGTGCGCGTGCCGCGGTCGCCCGTCACGACGATGCCGGAGCGCGCCGACGTCTTCGTCGGCCGGGAGGCCGAGCTGGCCCGGCTGCGCGAAGCCGTCGCCGAGCTCGGTGCGGGCACCGGGCGTTCGCTGTGGCTCGAAGGCGAACCGGGCAGCGGCCGGACGGCGCTGCTGGCCGAGCTGCTGGCCATGGCCCAGGACTTCAGGCCCGCCTTCGCGGCGGCGGACGCGCTGGACCAGCGGTTCGCCCTGCGGCCGCTGCTCGACGCGCTGGGCGTGCACCCGCGGGCCACCGACGAGCGCCGCGCGAACCTGGCCGCCCGGCTCGCCGAGCGGTCCGGCGAGGACCCGGTCGACAGCCTGCTCGGGCTGGTCCGCGAGCTGTGCGCGGAGGCGCCGCTGGTGCTCACGGTCGACGACCTGCACTGGGCCGACGACACCACGCTGCGCGTCTGGCGGTACCTGAGCCGGGAGACGCGGGAGCTGCCGCTGCTGCTGGTCGGCGCGTGCCGGCCGGTACCGCGACCGGCCGCGCTCGACGACCTGCGGGCCGAGTTCGACAACGATGTCACCACCGTGCTCGCGCTGCCGCCGCTGACCGAGGCGGACACGCACGAGCTGGCCACCGAACTGGTGGGCGCGCCACCCGGGCCCGGGCTGCGGACGCTGGTCTCCTACGGGTCCGGAAACCCGCGCTACGTCAGGGAAATCGTCGAGACGCTGCTGGCGCAGTCGATGATCGTGCTCGACGGCGTCCACGCGCACCTCGACGGCAACTCGTGCCAGACCATCCCGGCGCCGCTGGGGTCGCGGATCACGCTCTACCTCAGCTTCCTCTCCAGCGGCACCCGCGACACGCTGCGCTGGGCCGCGCTCCTGGGCCGCGAGTTCTCGCTGTCGGACATCGCCGTCGCCACCGAACGGCCGCCGACGGCGCTGGTCGGCGCGGTCGACGAGGCGATCACGTCCGGGGTGCTCGTCGAGTCGGGCGACCGGCTGGCGTTCCGGCACTCGTTGCTGCGGCGCGTGCTCTACGAAAAGACGCCCGCGGCGATGCGGGTGGCGCTGCACCGGCAGCTGGCCGAGGCGTTCGCCGCCGCGCGGGCCCCCGCCGACCGCGTCGCCGAGCAGCTCGCGGCCGCGCCCGCGCAGGTCGACCCGTGGGTGACGACGTGGCTGCTGGACAACATCGGCGCGGTCGCCACCGAGACCCCGCGCGTCGCCGTCGACCTGCTGCGCCACGCCGTCACGCAGGGCACGCTGCCGCCGGACGCGCGGGAGACGCTGACGGCGACGCTCGCCCGGCTGCTGTTCTGGCTCGGCCGGGAGCCCGAGGCGGAGGCGCGCTCGGTCGTCGCGCGGACGTCCGACAGCAGGCGCGCCGCCGAGATGCGCTGGATCCTGGCCTACGTCTACTACCGCCGCGGCGACTTCGCCGAGGCGACGGCCGAGCTGAAGCGGACGCTCGACGACGCCGACGTCCCGGAGATGTGGCGCGGGCGGCACGAGTCGCTGCTGGCCACGCTGGAGCGGCTCGGCGAAGAGACGGCCCTGGCGCCGGCCGGGCTGCACCCGCTGGACGACGCGGCGCTGTCCGTGCCGACCCTCGACAGCCTCGACGAGGCCGCCGAACCCCTGGAAGCGGCCCGGCGGATCGCCGCGACGCGCGCGGTGCCGGGCGAGATGCACCTGGCCGGCGCGGTGCACTACTACTGGCTGGGCCGCTGGCCCGCGGCGCTGGCGGAGCTGGACGCGGTGATCCGCGACGGCGCGGAAACGGCGTCGTACGTCTTGCGCAGCCCCGGTTCGGCGTTGCTGGTGCACGGCGTCGGCGCGCTGATCGCCGGGCACCGCGGCCAGCCGGTGCTGGCCGGGACGCACCTCGACGCGGCGGGACGGCAGCAGTGGCCGCCGGGGCTCGAGCCCGACGGCGGCGACTTCCTGCTGGCGGCCCGTGCCCTGCTGGCCGAGCAGGACGGCCGGCCCGAGGCGGCGCTGACGGCGTTGCTGCCGCTGCTGGAGGAGAACTACCCGCCCGCGGCACGCCACCAGTGGCTGCCCGACCTGGTGCGGCTCAGCCTGGGGCTCGGCGAGTCCGGCCGCGCCGAGCAGGCGGTGCGCCTGCTGGCCCCGGAGGGCGAGGTCCCCCCGGCCCACGCGGCGGCGGCCGCGCACTGCCGCGGGCTGGTCACCGGGGATCCGGAACCGGTGCTGACGGCGGTGTCCCACTACCGGGCGGCGGGCCGGCTGCTGAAGCAGGCCAAGGCGACCGAGGACGCGGCGATCCTGCTGGCGGAGACGGGCCGGCTCGACGACGCGCGCACGGCGTTCCGGGCGGCGCTGACGGCGTACACCGGCATGGGTGCGGCGTGGGACGTGCGGCGCGCGGAGAGCCGGATGCAGCCGTTCGGGATCCGCCGGGCGGGGTCGGCGGGGTCGGTGCGGTCCCGGGCGGTCGCCGGGGAGTGAAGCCGGCTCAGTCCGGACGTAGTGAATGACTCATTCCTGTCGTCCGAGGACAGGAATGAGTCATTCACTACGTCCGATGCGCCCACCCCTCCCAAAGTCGTAACCCATCCCGTGAGCAGGCAACCCGATCCGGGCTTGCCACGTCGGTAAGCTCGCCGGAGTAGTCGGCAGCGAAGATGTCCGCCGGGGTCCTGGGGGCCCACCCCCGGCGGGTTCGTCCCCCGAGGGAACGGCAGGGACATGCGAGGGGAAGCGGACACCAGTCTGCGAGTGGGCGTGCTGGGCCCCCTGCGGGCCTGGCGCGGGGCGGCCGAAATCGGCCTCGGCCCCGCCCGTCAGCGCGCCATCTTCGCCGTGCTCGCGGTCAACGCCGGCCGCGCGGTCCCCCGGGCCGAGCTGATCGCCGGTGTTTGGGGCGACTCCGCGCCCGCGAGCGTCGAGGGCAGCGTCCACACCTACGTCTCGGGGCTGCGGCGGGCGCTCGAACCCGACCGGTCGCGCTGGTCGGCCGCCAGCGTCCTCGTGTCGGACCCGGCGGGCTACTCCCTGCTGCTCGACGAAGACGCGCTCGACGCCGCCGTCTTCGACCGGCACCGCGCCCGCGCGCAGCAGTACCTGGACCGCGGTGATCCCCGGGCGGCGGTCACCGAACTCGACGCCGCCCTCGCGCTCTGGCAGGGGGAAGCGCTCTCCGGCGTGCCCGGCGGGTTCGCCGAGCGGCACCGCGAATACCTCGCCGAGCTGCGGCTGAACACCCTCGACCGGCGCGCCCAGGCGTTGCTGGCCCTCGGCGGCCACCTCGACCTCGCGCCGGAGCTGGCGGTGCTGGCCGGCGAGCACCCGCTGCGGGAATCGCTGCGCGAGTCACTCATGCTCGCCCTCTACCGCAGCGGCCGGCCCGCCGAGGCTCTCGACGTCTTCCGCGACGCCCGTGCCACCCTCGTCGAGGAGCTCGGCGTCGAGCCCGGCCCGGCGCTGCAGCGCCTCCACCAGCAGATCCTCGCCCAGGACCCGGCTCTCGACGCGCCCGCGGCGCCGGTCGAGACCGCCGGGCACCGGCTCTTCGGCCGGGAAGCCGAAACGACCAGGCTCGCCGAGCTCGTCGCCGACGTCCGGGCCGGGCGCGGCCGGGCCGTGTGGATCGAGGGCGAAGCCGGGATCGGCAAGTCCGAGCTGCTCACCAGCACCCTGCCGGACGGTCCCGGGTTCCAGCGGCTCTGGGCCGCCGCCGACGAGCTGAGCACGCGGTTCCCGTTGCAGGTGATGCTGGAGTGCCTGGCGATCGACGCGCATTCGGCCGACCCGCGGCGCGCGAAGGTGGCCAAGGAGCTCGCCGGCGAGGGCCCGGTGCGGCGCGGCCTGGGGCCGGCCGACCCGGTGCTCGGCGCCGTCGACCGCCTCTTGGCCCTGGTCGACGAGCTGTGCGCGCGCTCGCCGCAGGTGCTGGTGGTCGACGACCTGCAGTGGGCGGACGAGGCGTCCGTGCTGGTCTGGCACCGCCTCTGCGCGGCGACCCGGCAGCTGCCGCTGCTGCTGGTGGCCGCCACCCGGCCGGCGCCGGACCGCGCCGAGCTCGCCCAGCTGCGCCGCGGTGTCCAGGCCCGCGACGGTGTCGTGTTCGACCTCGCGCCGTTGACCGGTGAAGACGTCGGACGGCTGATCGAGGACCAGATCGGCGCGGCACCCGGGCCGGGGCTGCGCGAGCTGGCCGCTCGTGGTGCCGGGAACCCGTTGTACGTCAAGGAGATGGTCGACGTCCTGCTGCGCGCCGGCGCGGTCGAGGTGAGCGGTGGCGAGGCCGACGTCGACGACCCGGCGGAGTTCGAAGCGCCGCGCTCGCTGGTCGCCGCGGTCGACCGGCGGCTCGACTTCCTGCCCGCCCGGACCCAGGAGGTGCTGCGCTGGGGCGCGCTGCTGGGCATGGAGTTCGCCGTCGGGGACATCGCCGCGGTGCTCGGCACCCGGCCGTCGGACCTGCTGGAGCCGCTGGAAGAGGCCGTCGCCGCGAACGTCCTCATCGACACGGGGACGCAGCTCGCGTTCCGGCACCCGCTGTTGCGCCAAGCGCTCTACGACCGGCTGCTCGCCGGGACGCGGGCGGCGCTGCACCGGCAGGCGGCGGAGGCGCTCGCCGGGATCGGCGCCCCGGTGAAGCGCGTCGCCGAGCAACTGGTGGCCGCACCGGCCACTGTGGACGAATGGGTGCTGGACTGGCTCGCCGCGCACCACGCGGCCGTGTCCAACCGGGCGCCGCTGATCGCCGTCGAACTGCTGGAACGGGCGCTGGCCGCCGGTGCCGGGCCGCGTCGCGAAGTGCTGCTCGTGGCGCTGGTCAAGGTGCTGTTCCGGCTGGAACGCAACCCGGAGTCCCTGGCGCAGCAAGCCCTCGACGTGGCCACCGACCCGGACGCCGCCGAGGAGATGCGGCACATCCTCGCGGCGCTGCGGCACCGCCGGGGCGACACCGAAGGCGCGGTCGCGACCCTCGCCGCGTCGGTCGACGACCCGGCTGTGCCGGAGCTCTGGCGGGTCAAGCACCGGCAGCTGCTGGCCAACTTCCGCCGCGGCGACCTGTCCGATTTGGACGCGGCGGAGAAGGCCGCGTACGAGACCAAGTCGTTCGCCGACGGCGACCGGTACCTGACGGCGCACGCGCTGCAGTCGTTGTGGCTGGTCGATTCCGTGCGCCGCGAGCACGACTCCGCGCTCACGCACATCGACGCGGCGATCGAGGCCGTCGGCGACGAGCACGAGCTGGCCGACCTGCACCTCGACCTGCTCGACAACCGCGTGTTCACGCTCCAGAACCTCGACCGGCTCGCCGAGGCGGACGCGGCACTGCGCGCGGCGGGCGACATCGCGGCCCGGCATTCGATGCCGGTGGGGTTGCAGGTGTCCGTCGCGGTGCACCGGTACTGGGAAGGCCGCTGGGACGAGGCGCTGGTCGAGCTGGACACGGTCACCGAGGACGGCCCGGCGATCACGTTCTACGGCCTGCGCGAACCCGGCCCGGCGGCCCTGCTGCTGCACGGCGTCGCGGCGCTGATCGCGGGCCGCCGCGACGACCGCAGCCAGGCGGCGGCCCACCTCGACGCGGCGGAGGAGTACGCCCCGGCGACCGGCGCCGAACGCGAGAGCTTCGACTTCCTGCTGGTCGCGGACGCCCTCGCGGCCGAGCAGCGCGGCGACCGGGCCCGCGCGATGGCCGTGCTCGAGCCGATCCTGAACCCGACGTACGCGCAGATGATGCTGCGCCACCAGTGGCTCCCGACGTTCGTGCGGCTGGCGATGGAGCAGGACGACGTCGTCCGCGCCCGCCGGGCGCTGGCGGTCTGCGAGGAAGAGGCGGCGAAGGAGCGGCGTCCGGCGCGGGCGCACGCGGCGGTGTCGTGGTGCCGGGGCTTGATCGAGGAGGACCCGGCGGCGGTGCTGGCGACGGCGGAGCACTTCCGCGCGGTCGGCCGCCGCCCGGAACTGGCTTCCGTGTTGGAGGACGCGGCTGAGCTGCTGGCTCGCGCGGGCAGCCTCGACGCGGCGCACGCGGCCTTCGAGGAGGCGGCGGAGATCTACACGGCACTGGGTGCGCGCTGGGACCTGCGCCGGGCGGAGACGCGGCTGCGGCGGCTGGGCGTCCGGCGCGGGGCGTTGTTCTCGCCGGTCCGGCCGGGCCACGGCTGGGAGTCGTTGACGCCGATCGAGGCCCGGATCGCGACCCTGGTCGCGGAGGGCCGCTCGAACCCGGACATCGCGGCGGAGCTGTCGTTGCCGCGCCGGACGGTCCAGGCCCACGTGACCCGGCTTTTGGGCAAGCTCGAGACGCCGTCACGCTCGGGCGTCGCCGACGCTTTCCGCCGGCGCCCCTGACACCGTGTCGACCCTCCGATCACGCGTGTCGACCCCACAATCACGCGAGTCGGCCTTCCCAGCACGCAAAGCCGGCGATCGGTCGGAGCGCCCACGTCACGGAAGGGTCGACACGCGTGATCAGGAGGTCGACACACGTGATTCGGGGGTCGACACGGCTACTCCGTCAGCGCGTTGGCTTTCGCGACCCGGCCCAGGAACCGGCCCGAGTCCTTGACCGTCCGGACCTGCGTTTCGAAGTCGACGTGCACCAGGCCGAAGCGCTGCGAATACCCCATCGCCCACTCGAAGTTGTCCAGCAGCGACCACGCGAAGTACCCGCGCACGTCGGCGCCGAGACGGATCGCGTCGTGCACGGCGCGGACGTGCTCGAGGAAGTAGTTCACCCGGGCCGCGTCGTGCACCCGGCCGGACGTCACCTTGTCCGCGAACGACGCGCCGTTTTCCGCCACGACCATGGGCAACCCGCCGGACCGCGCCGAGATCCAGCCCAGCAGGTCGGTGAAGACAGCGGGCGCCTGCTCCCAGCCGAAGGCCGTCAGCGGCGGCGGAGCCGGCAGCACGTCCAGGCCCCGCAGTCCCGGCAGCGGGCAGTTGCCGTGCACCAGCGGGTCGTCCAGCGGCGTCACCCGCGCGGGCGCGTAGTAGTTCACGCCCAGCCAGTCGATCGCCGCCGCGATGGTGTCCGTGTCGCCGTCGCGCACCGACGCCGCGAACCGGCCGCCGTGATGAGCCACATCGGCAAGCACGTCCGTCGGGTAGCCGCGCCCCAGCACCGGGTCGAGGAAGAACCGGTTGTGGATCCCGTCGAACTTCCGCGCCGCCTCGACGTGCGCCGGCGACGAGCCGTCCGGGATGGCGGGCGCGAAGTTCAACGCCAGCGAGAACTCGTGTCCCGGCCGCGCCTGCTCGGTCAGCGCCCGCGTCGCCAGCCCGTGGCCCAGCAGCAGGTGGTGCGCCGCGACCAGCGCCGTGTCGTAGTCCTGGACGCCCGGCGCGTGCACCCCGCTGCCGTACCCCAGGAACGCCGCGCAGAACGGCTCGTTGACCGTCGTCCACTGGTTGACGCGGTCGCCCAGCGCGTCGTGGACCACCGCGGCGTACTCGGCGAACCGGTACGCCGTGTCGCGCGACGGCCAGCCGCCCGCGTCCTCCAGGGCCTGCGGCAGGTCCCAGTGGTACAGCGTCAGCACCGGCACGACGTCGCGGCGCAGCAGCTCGTCCACCAGCCGGTCGTAGAACGCCAGGCCCGGAGCCGACGTCGTCCGCCCGTCCGGCATGACCCGAGGCCACGCCACCGAAAACCGGTACGCGCCCAGCCCCAGATCCGCCAGCAGGCCGATGTCCGAGGCGTACCGGTGGTAGTGGTCGCACGCGACCTCACCGGACGCGCCGTCGAGGACCGCACCCGGCCGAGCCGCGAACGTGTCCCAGATGGACGGTCCGCGGCCGCCCTCGGCGATCCCGCCTTCGACCTGGTAGGACGCGGTCGCCGCGCCCCACAGGAACCCCGGCGGGAAGGAAAGCTCGGTCATACTGGCGCCCCTTTCAGGATCCCCCGGACGATGTGGCGGCCCAGCAGCAGGAACAACGCGATCACGGGCAGGACGCCCACGGTCGCCCCGGTGAGCATGAGCGCGTAGTCGGTGTAGTAGCCACTCGCCAGCTGCGACAGCGCGACCTGCACGGTCGGTGTTTCGTTCGGGTCGAGTACCACCAGCGGCCAGAAGTAGTCGTTCCACGCGGCCATGAACGTGAGCATCGCCAGCACCGCGGCCGCCGGGCGCAGCGCGGGCACCGCCACGTGCCAGTAGGTGCGCAGGATCGAGCAGCCGTCGACGGTCGCCGCGTCGACGAGTTCGGCGCTGATCGCGTTCTCGCACGCCTGGCGCATCCAGAACACGCTGAACGCGCTGAGCAGCCCGGGCACGATCACCGCTTCCAGCCGCCCGTACCAGCCGAGTTCGCCGACCACGAGGTAGAGCGGGATGACGCCGAGCTGCGCCGGCACCATCGCCGAGCCGACGACCAGCAGGAACAGCGTGTTGCGGCCCCGGAAGCGCAGCCGCGCGAAGGCGAACCCGGCCAGGCTGGCCAGCACGACGTTGGACACCATGACCGTGCCCGCGACGATCAGCGAGTTGCCCAGGGCGAGCCAGAAGTCGACGGTGTCGAAGACGCGGCGCACGTTCTCGACGAGGTGCCCGCCCGGCAGCAGCAAGGGTGACGTCTCGCCGATCGCCGCGTTGTCGCGGGTGGACACGACGAACGACCAGTACAGCGGGAACACCGACGCGCCGAGCACGCCCACCAGCACCGCGTAGACCCAGCCGCCCGGACGGCGCCGCGCGGTCACGCCGACCTCACGAACCGGCGCACCAGCCGGTAGTTGACCAGCGCGAACAGCGCGCAGATCACGAACATCACCCAGGTCAGCGCGGCCGCGTAGCCCGCGTCGAAGTGCGTGAAGCCCTTCTCGTACAGGTACATCACCAGCGTCTGGAACTGGCGGTCGTTGCCGCCGGTCCCGCCCGACCCGCCGGCGTCGAACAGCTGCGGTTCGGCGAACAGCTGCAGGCCGTTGACCGTGCCGGCGATGGCGGTGAAGGCCAGCGCGGGCCGGATGCCCGGCACGGTGATCGACCAGAACGTCCGCCAGCGCGAGGCGCCGTCCAGCGCGGCGGCTTCGTAGAGGTCGCCGGGGACGGCCTGCATCGCGGCCAGGTAGATCAGCGCGTTGTAGCCGGTCCAGCGCCAGAGCACCATCGACGCCACCGCGAGGTGCGAGGTCCAGCTCCTCGCCTGCCAGGTGACCGGCGCGACGCCGAACCAGCCGAGAACCTCGTTGACGACGCCGTAGTCGCGGCTGAACAGCTGCCCGAACACCAGCCCGATCGCGACGACGGACACGACGTTCGGCAGCAGGATCCCGGTGCGCCACCAGGTCGCGCCCCGCAGCGGGCGGTCGAGCAGCGCCGCGATGCCCAGCGCCAGCAGGAACTCCGGGACCGCGGCGAGCACGAAGATGCCGACGGTGTTGGCGAGCGCGTTGTAGAAGTTCGGGTCCGCGAGCAGCTCGCCGTAGTTCGCCAGGCCGAGGTAACCCTGGTCGCCTTCGAGGAGGTTCCAGTCGCGCAGCGACACCCACGCCGTGTAGAGCAGTGGGAAGGCGCCGAAGACGACGAACAGGCCGAAGAAGGGCGCGACGAACAGCAGCGGCGTGGCCTTGCGGTCGAAACGGGCGAGCCGGTGCTGCACGCGCGGCTACTTCAGCGCGGCTTGCGCCTGCTGGACGGCTTCCGCCCAGGCCTGGTCGACACCGTCGGTCTTGTCCTCGATCCGGCCGAGGGCGCGGCCGAACTCGGGCCGGACGTCGGCGTCGCGCAGGCCGCGGTAGTTGGGCCGCAGCCGGTCGGCGGACGCGGCGAAGATCCGGCCGATCGGCGCGTCCCCGAAGTACGGGTCGGTGTGCGCGACGACCTGCGGGTCCGCGTAGACCGACGGCTCGCTGGGCAGGATGCCGTCGGAGAGGAAGAGCTTCTTCTGCTGCTCCGGCGCGGTCAGCCAGCGCGCGAGCTCGTACGCCTCCTTCGGGTGCTCGCTCTGCTTCGGCACGGTCAGGAACGAGCCACCCTGGTTGCCGCTCTTGCCCGGCACGGTCGTGACGTCCCACTTGCCCTTGTTGCCGTCGCCGCCGGCTTCCTTGATCTGGCTGAGCATCCACGCCGGGCAGGCGACGGTCGCGAAGGAGCCCTGCTTGATCGCGACGTTCCAGGCCTGCGTGAACGTGGTCGCGGCGGCCGTCTGCCCCTTCGCGGCGATGCCGCCGGAGAGGTAGAACGCGGTGCGGACGCTGGGGTTGCGGTCGCCGATGAAGGAGTCGTCCTCGGCCGAGAAGTAGTTCTCGGCCGACTGGTTGAGCATCGCCGTGTAGACGGTCCCGGCCGAGTCCGCGAACTTCACGTCCGGCGTCTTCTCGGTGAACCGCTGGGCGGTGGCCGCGTAGGCGTCCCAGTCCGGCATCAGCTTCGCGACCTCGTCGCGGTCGGTCGGCAGGCCCGCGGCCTGGAACAGGTCACGCCGGTAGCAGAGGGCGAGGCTGCCCATGTCGGTGCCGAGGCCGAGGACGAACGCGCCGTCCGTGCCCTGCGCCCACTTCCAGGGCGCCCACTGCTTCTCGAGGTCCCGCGCGCCGTAGCCGGCCAGGTCGACGAACTTGTCCTTCGCCTTCCGGTACTGCGGGATGTACTGCTCTTCGATCGCGACGACGTCGGCGGCGCCGTGGCCGGTGGCGAGCTGCGTCGCGAGGCCCTTGTGGTGCGTGTCGAAGTCGGTGACGCGGTTCTGCACCGTGATCTCCGGATGCAGCTTCTGGTACTCCGCGATCAGGGGTGCGTAGCCGAATTCGCCGAAGGTCGCGATGGTGAGCTTCGTCGGGCCGCCGGCGTCACCCGGGCTGCAGGCGGCGAGCGGGATCAACGCGGCGACCGCGACGGCGGTCCGGCGGACGATCGTGCGCAACGGGCTTCCTCAGATCACACCGGCCCGCACGGCGTAGGCGACCGCGTGCGGCCGGTTGCGCAGGTTGAGCCGGTTGGTCATGGCGTAGATGACGTTCTTCACGGTCCGCTCCGAGTAGCAGAGCTTGCCCGCGATCTCGGCAGTGTCCCAGCCTTCGGCCATCAGGCGAAGCACATCCACCTCGCGCGGCGTGAGCGCCGCCGTGGTGCCCTCGTGAGCGAGGGCCTCGAGCTGGTCGCGCAGCGGCGCGGTGCGCCCCCGCGCGGCGGCCAGCACGCTGCCGGTGAGCCGGTCGAGCGCGGTCCGCGGCAGCACGGCGGAGACGTGGCAGTCGGCGAGCAGGCCGAGGTGCCCGGGGTCGACGTGCCCGGCGACCAGCACGATCGCGGCCGGCGACTCGGCGGAGGCGGCCCGCAGCGCGGCGATCACCTCGCGGTCGACCTGCCCCACGGCGAACACGAGCACGGCCGCCTCGCCCCGCCGGGCACGCGGCACGACCAGCAGCTCCGGCCGGGACTTCAGGTGGTTGATCAGCCCCGTGAGCGCGATCGGGTCCGACGCCCACGCCGCCACTCGCACCTGGTCCATCAAGACCCCTCCGCACTGTCCGTGTCCTGGTGGTGCCAGTCTGCTGAGGCCGCCTTCACGAATTCTCTAACCGGGGTGCAGGCCTTCTTCACATCGTGAAGCCGGGCCGTCGACTACCGTCGTGGGGCACGCCGACCAGTGAAGGGACCGATGAGCCACCGACGTCCGGCCGCCTTGGGGGTGGCGCTCTGCATCGCTGTCGTGAGTTCCCTGGTCACGGGTTGTCAGTCGGAGACCGTGTCCGGGCTGGCGATCCCGCGGTCGCCGGTTCCGCCCCCGTCTTCTTCCCGGACGGCCGCCCCGGCTTCCCCTGCTCCGACATCGGCCCTGAAGCGGCCCGGTGACTGCGCGTCGCTGGTCGACGGCCTCGACGTCCGCGGCCAGGTCGCGCAGCTCGTCGTCGTCGGGGTGTCCGGCGACAACCCGGGCGCCGCGGTGTCGGTGGTGCGCGACAACCAGGTCGGCGGGATCTTCATCGGCGGTAACGCAACAGCGTTGTTGAAAGATCGTTCCCTGGACGCCGTCCAGGCCGCGGCCAAGCTGCCGGTGGCGGTGTCGGTCGACGAAGAGGGCGGCCGCGTCCAGCGCATCGACGACCTCGACGGCGAGATCCCCTCGGCCCGCGAGATGGCAGCGACGAAGTCCCCGGCCGAGGTCCGCGCGCTGGCCGCCGACCGCGGCCGCCGGCTGCGCGCCCGCGGCGTGACGGTCGACTTCGCGCCGGACACCGACGTCACCGACGCCCCGGACGACGACGTCATCGGCGACCGGTCCTTCAGCCCCGACCCGAACCGCGTGAAGACGTATGCCGCGGCGTTCGCGGCGGGCCTGCGCGACGGCGGGGTCCAGCCGGTGCTGAAGCACTTCCCGGGCCACGGCCACGGCTCGGGCGACTCGCACAAGGGCACGGTCGTGACGCCGCCGCTCGCGCAGCTGCGGGCGGTGGACCTGGTGCCGTACCGGAACCTCGCGGACTACGGCCCGGTCGCGGTCATGGTCGGCCACCTCGACGTGCCCGATCTGACCGGCGGCGTCCCGGCGTCGATCTCGCCGGCCGCGTACCGGCTGCTGCGGACCGAGTTCGGGTTCACCGGCCTGGTCCTGACCGACGACCTCGGCGCGATGAAGGCGATCACGGCGCAGTACTCGCTGCCGGACGCCGTGCTGAAGGCGCTGCAGGCCGGCGCGGACGAGGCGTTGTGGTCGTCCGGGGGCCGCGTGGACGAGGTGCTGAACCGGCTGGTGCAGGCCGTCGGGTCCGGCGAACTGCCCAAGGCGCGGGTGCAGGAGTCGGTGACGCGCGTGCTGCGCGGCAAGGGCGCGTGCAGCTGATCGTCCCTAGACTCCTCGGCGGAACGCCACCTACCTGAGGAGCGGAATGGCAAACCTGGGCGGCACTTTCAGCCTCGGCGGGGAAGTCCCCGTGACCCGGATGGGGTACGGGGCCATGCAGCTGGCCGGCCCCGGTGTCTGGGGACCGCCGCGTGACCACGACACCGCGGTCGCCGTGCTGCGCGAAGCCGTCGAAAGCGGCGTCACCCACATCGACACCAGCGACTACTACGGGCCGCACACCGTGAACGCGGTGCTCAAGGAGGCCCTCCACCCGTACCCGGAGTCGCTGACGATCGTGACGAAGGTCGGTGCGCGGCGGACGCCCGACAAGGCGTGGCCGCCCGCGTTGTCCGCCGACGAGCTGACCCGGGCCGTGCACGACAACCTCCGGAGCCTCGGCGTCGACGCCCTCGACGTGGTGAACCTGCGCCTGGGCAACGCCGCCGGCGACTACCCGGTGCGGATGTCGCTCGCCGAGCCCTTCGGCGTGCTCGCCGAGCTGCGGCAGCAGGGCCTGATCAAGCACCTCGGCGTCAGCCACGTCACCGCGGAGCAGCTCGACGAGGCCAAGGCGATCGCGCCCGTCGTCTGCGTGCAGAACCAGTACAACCTGGCGCACCGCGAAAACGACGACCTCGTCGACAAGTGCGCCGCCGAGGGCATCGCCTTCGTGCCGTACTTCCCGCTCGGCGGCTTCAGCCCGTTGCAGTCGGACATCCTCGACGACTGCGCCGCCCGCGTCGGCGCGACGCCGATGCAGGTCGCGCTGGCCTGGCTGCTGCAGCGGTCGTCGTCGATGCTGCTCATCCCCGGGACGTCGTCGCTCGAGCACCTGCGCGAGAACCTCGCCGCGGCATCGCTCGAACTGCCGGCCGACGTCCTGGCCGACCTCGACCGGATCGGGGCCGCCTGATGGCCGAGTGGGGCGATCTCGTCACTTACATCAGGCAGGAATACCGGGTGGTGCGCGACGATCCCGACGAGATCCGCATCCGGCTGCTCTTCGGCGACGACCCCGACACCGAGCAGCGGGCCCAGATCATGGTGATCGCGCGGGAGATCCTCGACCAGCGCGAGGACTGGGTCCAGATCGCGACGCCGTTCGCCCGCCACGACGAGGTCGACCTCCTCGAGGTGCTGACCGAGGTGGGCAACTCGACCGTCGTGGGCGGGCTCGCGGTGATGGGCGATCACCTCGTGCTGCGCCACTCGCTGCCGCTGATCAACCTCGACATCAACGAGTTCATCGACCCGCTGGAGCTGGTGGCCGGCGCGGCCGAGCTGCTGGAGCAGCAGTTCACCGGCCGCGACGACTACTGATCGGCACGACCGCGATCGCGGTGGCCACGGTCAGCCCGGCGGCGACGCCGAGCGCCGTGGTCGCCGTGCCGTCGGCCAGGTAGAGCCCGCCGAGCCACCGGCTGGTCCGCGGCGACCGTCGCGCGCCGGCTGACCGACCTCCAGGCCGGCGGCACGGTCTTCTTCGACCTGGAGGTCGACACGACCGCGCTGGGCGCGACGACCCACGCGCTGCTCCGGGTGGGTCTCGTCGCGGCGACGACCGGCCGGCCAACCCGGTCGCGCACGCGCTCTGCCCGGACGCGGCGGCACTGCACCACTACCCGACCCACCGGCTGGGAGCGTTCGACGCGATCCGCACCCTGGAGACGGCACCGGTCCTCCGGACGATCAAAGCGGCCGCCTCCCGCTGAGCCTTCCCGGGAAAGCGGCGGATCAGCGCGCCTGGGGGATCCGCACCTTCGCGGGCGGGGACAGCTGCGCGATCCGCTGCAGCCGGGCCCGGCCCAGCCGGTGGAGCATCTCCCCGAGCTCCTCCGGTGCGATGCTGCTTTCGAGGTCGAGCCGCGTCACCTTGACGACGCGGTCGATCTCGGCGGCGGGGAGCCGTCCCACGAACTCCCCCGCCAGCCACACCCCTACTTCTTCGACGACGTCGTGCGCCCGGTGGCTCCGTACGGTCATCGCTCTCGCTCTCCTCTTTTCGGATCGCCTTCGCCCAGGTCGAAGCCGGGAAATCCCAGCCCGACGCAGGTCGGACGAGCCCACCCGCGAGCCATGACGCCGAATCGCGGAAATTCCTGGCAGAAATGCTTTCCGTGTCCGGACCGGTGAGTACCGTGACGACCCCGTGTCACTCACATGGGCTGTTCGCCGCCCCAAGTTGTCGGCCGATCGGGTGGAAAACCGGAGAACAGTGCCGGTGCCGCGTCCGCGTCTGGACTCTGGAGACGTCCGGTAGTGCGGGCGTTCCCTTGCGGGACGCGGAAACGGAGACGCGATCCATGGCCCGGTACGACCGGACCGACCTCGGGGCGTACAGCCTGGGGTTGCTCGACGCCGCCGAGACGGCGCGGGTGGAGCGGCACCTTTCGGCGTGCCCGGACTGCCGCCAGGAGGCCCGGGAGTTCGAAGCCGTCCGCTCGATGCTCGACCACCTCGGCCGCGCCGAGTCTACTTAGGACGGTACGCGGAAAGTGTCGGTGCCCGCCGGTACCGTGCGCGCCGTGACCGACTTCCTGACCACCACCCGCCACACCTATTCGATCGTCGCCGAGAGCTACGGCCGGCTCGCGTCCCCCATCGCGGAGGACGTCCAGGACCGCGCGCTGCTCACGGCGTTCGCGGACCTCGTCCGCGGGGACGGCCCGGTCGCCGATCTCGGCTGCGGAACCGGCCGCGTGACGGCCGGCTGACGTCGGCGCCGGACGTTCACGCGGACCCGGCGTCCGGAACCCGGCATTCGGCGGATGCGGCCCGCCCGAGCGCCGGGCGGCCCGCCGCGCCGGATTCCCGCGGCTCCACGGCCGAACCCGCTCCCCGGCGGTTCACCTCGGGAGTCGTTCGCGCACACCCCTTGCCCGGTTCACCCGGTTCCTTGACTGGACTAGACCAATCTGCTCTAGTGACCGGTGTCACCCTCGTCTCGGCCGGATGAGCACACCCCCTCCGACACCGGGCGCCCCCGCGTCCGGACTCCGTCGTGGCCGAAGGAGTGAGCCAGTCTTGAGAAGACGCCTTGTCGCGGTCCTGTCAGCATTCGCCGCCGTCGCCGGGCTCGTGCTCGGCGTACCCGCCGCCACCGGCCAGGCCCCGCAGGCCGCGGCCGCCGCCTGCAGTGCGCCGAACTGGGTCGCGGGCCAGTGGTACGACGTGGGCGCGATCGTGCGCTACACCAACGGCGGCTACTACCGCGCCAAGAACGCCAACCCGGGCTACGACCCGATCATCAGCACCTGGTACTGGGAGCCCTACAGCTGTGACGGCGGCGGCGGGACCACCTGCAGCTACCCGAACTGGGTGGCGGGGCAGTGGTACGACGTCGGTGCGATCGTGCGCTACACCAACGGCGGCTACTACCGCGCCAAGAACGCCAACCCGGGCTACGACCCGATCATCAGCACCTGGTACTGGGAGCCCTACTCCTGCGGCGGCGGCACCGACCCGGGCAACCCGGGCGCGTTCGTCGTCAGCGAAGCCCAGTTCAACCAGATCTTCCCGGGCCGCAACAGCTTCTACACCTACAGCGGCCTGACCGCGGCCCTGTCGGCTTACCCCGGCTTCGCCGGCACCGGCAGCGACACGGTGAAGAAGCAGGAAGCCGCGGCGTTCCTCGCGAACGTCGACCACGAAACCGGCGGGCTCGTCTACATCGTCGAGCAGAACACGGCCAACTACCCGCACTACTGCGACTACGGCCAGCCCTACGGCTGCCCCGCCGGCCAGGCCGCCTACTACGGCCGCGGCCCGATCCAGCTGAGCTGGAACTTCAACTACAAGGCCGCCGGCGACGCCCTCGGCATCGACCTGCTCGGCAACCCCTGGCAGGTCGAGCAGAACGCGGCCGTCGCCTGGAAGACCGGCCTCTGGTACTGGAACACCCAGAGCGGCCCCGGCACGATGACCCCGCACGACGCGATGGTCAACCAGCGCGGCTTCGGCGAAACCATCCGCAGCATCAACGGCTCGATCGAGTGCAACGGCGGCAACCCCGCCCAGGTCGAGAGCCGGGTCTCGAAGTACCGCCAGATCACGTCCGTCCTCGGCGTCGACCCCGGCGCCAACCTCTACTGCTGACCTGAAGCGAGCGGCTCACCCGTCCACCGGGTGAGCCGCTCGCCGAGCAGGCCGCCCACCTCCCCGAGGTTGTCGTTCAGGTAGAAGTGGCCGCCCGGGAACGACTTCAGCTCGAAGCACCCGGACGTGTGCGCCGCCCACCGCCGTGCCTCCTCCTCGGTGACCTTCGGGTCACTGTCGCCGAACAGCGCCAGGACCGGGCACCCGACGTCGGCCCCCGGCCGGTAGTAGTAGGTCGCCGCGGCCTTGAAGTCGTTCCGCAGCACCGGCAGCACCGTGGGCAGGAGCTCGGGGTGCGCCAGCACGCGGGGGTCGGTGCCGCCGATCCGCCGCACGTCGGCGAGCAGCTCGTCGTCACTCCGCTCGGGGACCGGGCCCCCACGGAACTCCGACGGTGCGCGGCGCCCGGACACGAACAGGCCGAGCAGCCCGGGTCCGAGCCGCCGCGCGACCTCGAAGGCCAGGGTGGCGCCCATGCTGTGGCCGAAGAACGCCATCGGCCCGGCGGCCTCGGCGGCGAGCACGTCCGCCAGCCGGTCCGCGAGCAGGAACAGGTCGTCGACCAGGGGTTCGCGGTGCCGGTCCTGCCGGCCCGGGTACTGCACGGCCAGCACGTCGACCCCGGGGGCCAGCGTGGCCGAGAGCGGGTGGAAGCAGCTCGCCGTCCCGCCGGCGTGCGGGAAGCACACGAGCCGCGGCGCGCCGGGCGTGGCCGGGTGGAAGCGCCGGAACCACGGTTTCGAATCCGTCATACCGGCGAATCTCCCAGGCCGGCCGGGCCCGGTCGACGCCTGTCGTGCGGAAACCGGGCGGTCCCGGCGCCCGGGCCCACCCGTCCCTCCCTCTTCAGGGGGTCACTCCGCCCGCCACAGCGCGGGGACGGCCGGGTGCTCCCAGCCCGGCTGGGCGGTGTGCCCCTGCAGGCACAAGTAGGCCCGGCCGCCGTAGGTGACGCGGGCACCCGCCGCGTAACTCGTGCCCGCCGCCCAGGTGGTGCCCCCGGGCGGCGGGGAGGTGGGCGTGGAAGGTGTGCCGGTGCGGGAACTCCGCCCGCGACAGCGGCCCGATCTCGTCGAACGTGCCGACGGCGAACGGCGGCGCGGGCGGGGCCGGCACCTCCAGCCGGTGCATCGGCAGCTCCCCCGCCCGCGGGGTGGGGCAGGGCGTCCCGGGCGGAACGGTCGTACCGCGCATGGGTCTCGTCCCTTCGACGTCCGGCCAAAAAATCCAGACCAATTCACGAGCGATTCGCCGCTGCTGCCCCCGATGAGCGCACTCCGAAGGTCGGTTCCCCCTGCGCACGAAAACGGGGCCGGTCCACAGCGGACCGGCCCCGTTCCCGGGTACTGCTTAGCGCTGCTTACGCGCGGCTGCGACGCCGGTTCACCAGCAGCATCAGCGCGCCGCCACCGAGCAGCAGGCCACCGACGGTGAACGGAACCGCGGCGTCGACACCGGTGTTGGCGAGCTCGCCGCCCCCGCCGTTCGAGCCGGCCGGGGTGCTCGGCGCGGTGGTCGGGGCACCGGCCTCGGTCCAGCTGGCGGCCGCGTTCGCGGTCACCTCGGTCTTCTCCGAGTCGGCGACGATCAGCGACTGCGCCGGCTGCTTCGCGTAGTTCTCGGCGACGAACAGGCGGCCGGTGTCCAGCTCACCGCTGGCCTTGAGGGTGAAGGCGCCCTTGCCCGGCTTCGTGCCCGCCGGGACGTCGACGTACAGCTTGCTGCCGTCCTTGACGTCCGAGCCCTTCAGCTCCTTGCCGTCGGCGTCGGTGATCTTGACGCCCTCGGGCAGCTGGCTGGTCAGCGAGGTGATGTCCCCGCTGGTGGCGACGCTGTACGGGCCGATCTTGCCGCCGGCCGTGCCCTCGGTCTTGTCCGCGGCGATGTTCAGCGTCGGCTTCGGCTGCTCGCCGATGCCCTTGTTCTGGTCACCGGTGAAGTAGGCGTAGAGCGCGGCGACGTCGGCGTTGGCGTCGGCCGAGTTCTCCTCGGCCAGCGGCTTGGTGGCGTCCAGGTTCACGCCGTCGCTGAAGTGCCACACGGCGGCCTGCGTCGCGGCGATGGCCTCGCGCTCGGAGACGCCGTCGTGCACCTCGACACCCTGCTTCTTCAGCGCCTTGCCCAGCGCGTCGAGGCCGGTGCCCGGGTAGCCGTTGTGCAGCACCCAGTTGATCTTCGCGCTGTTCGCCTTGAACGGGCCCTCGGCGGGGTACTTGTTCCACGGCCGCTCGACCATGTCGACGTCGGTGCGCAGGCCGACGGTGATCTGCACGCAGTAGAGCTTGAGCGTGCTGCCGTTCGAGAGCTTCATGTCGAACAGTTCGGCGATGTAGTCGCCGCCCTTGCCGAGGTTGAGCCGGTAACCGACCGTTCCGCCGTGCGCGTCGACGCGGCCGCGCGCGGCACCGTCGTCGGCCAGCGCGGCCGGAGAACCGATCATGACCGCGGCGGCCGCGGCGACAGCCGCGATCCCGCCACGCACGAGAGTGGACCTGACCTGCATAAATCTCCTATCCGAGCCCGAACCGCGACGGCAGGGCCGCGCGCCCCGATCGGCGGCCACTGATTCGGGTGAGCGATCACCCGGTCAAGCGAGACCGGAGCTTACACGGACCCCACAGCGTCTACACAGGGTGTCCCCATTAACTCGAAAGGTTTGAAAAATCGTATAAATCGGCCGCCCAAAAGGGCTAGGTCACGATTTAAAAACAGCGCCCACTTCGCCGCCCACCGGACGCAACCCGGAGGCCATCCGCCCGATGACGGCGGCGTACTCCGCCTTCAGCCGGGGCTTGTCCACATCGGACGCCTCGGCCAGCGCCATCCCCGCCGTGCCGAGCATGCCGAAGACCAGCCGCGTCGTGGTCTCGAGCGGCTGGTCGTCGATGTCGCCGCCGTCCACCAGTGCCTTGATGAGCTGCTCGACGAGCCCGTAGGCGTACTGCTCCTCGGCGGCCTGCCAGCGCAGCCAGCCGAGGGCGAGCGGCGCCTCCCGCCAGACGAGCTTGCCGTACACCGGGTCGCAGCAGCGGTCGAGGAACACGTCGAGGGCCGCGAACGCCGCCGCCCAGGGGGTCGCCGCCCGCGCCGCCGCGCTCGCGGACAGCTCCATCGCCTCGGTCTCGAGCTGCTCGAAGACCGCCTCGAACAACGCCGTCTTGCTGGCGAAGTGGTGGTAGATCGCGCCGCGCGTGGCCTGGATGTCGCCGGCGATGTCCTCCAGCGCCGTCCCGGCGAAGCCGTGCTCGGCGAACCGGCGGGTGGCCGCCGTCAGCAGGGCGGCCCGGGTGGCCTCGGAGTACTGCTCCCGCCGGCTCTTGACAGTCGACATGCGCAAAGCATAGGACATACACTGCGTATGTCACCGACACAGTGCATCTGGGGGTTGCGATGACCGATCTGATCGAGCCGGACGAAGCCCTGTTCAACCCGTTCGCGCCCGGCTTCTTCGAAAACCCGTACGAGCAGTACAAGGTGCTGCGCGACGAAGACCCGGTGCAGGACCACCCGCTGGGGTTCTGGTTCGTCTCGCGCTACGAAGACGTCTCGGCGCTGCTGAAGGCCGGGCTCTCGGTGGAGGTCGGGAACCTGGCGCCCGGGCCGCTGCTCGACCAGGCCGCCGCGCTCACCCCGGACGCCGATCCGGGCGCGCTGAACCTCTCGATGCTCGACCGCGACCCACCCGACCACACGCGGCTGCGGTCGCTGGTGACGAAGGTGTTCACCCGCCGCGCGATCGCGGCGCTGGAGCCGAAGATCGTCGGTCTGGTGGACTCCGCGCTGGACCGCATGGCCGAGAAGGGCGACGCGGACCTGGTCGAGGAGCTGGCGTTCCCGCTCCCGTTCGCGGTGATCTCCGAGATGCTGGGCATGCCCCCGACGGACCATTCCCGCATCCGCGAGCTGAGCGGAACCCTGGTGCGCTCGCTGGAGATCGTCGCCGACGAGGAGACGGCCCGCGCGATCACGGCAGCGGACGCGGAGCTGAGCGGGATCACCCGCGAAGTGATCGCGTGGAAGCGCGACCACCCGGCGGACGACCTGCTGACGGCGTTGATCCAGGCCGAGCACGACGGCCAGGTCCTGGACGGCGACGAGCTGGTGGCCCAGGTGGTCCTGCTGTACGTGGCGGGCCACGAGACCACGGTCAACCTGATCGCGAACGGCGTGAACGCGTTGCTGCGCAACCCATCGCAACAAGCTCTGCTGCGCGACCGGCCGGATCTGGCGCCGAACGCGGTGGAGGAGTTCCTGCGCTACGACTCCCCGGTCCAGCAGACCCGGCGGATCACGACGTCCCCGCACACGGTGGCGGGCAAGGAGATCCCGGCGGGAACGTTCGTGCTGGCGTGCCTGGGCTCAGCGAACCGCGACGAGCGGTTCTTCGGCCCGGACGCCGCGGAGTTGCGCCTGGACCGGGCGGAGGCGCGGCACCAGGTGTCGTTCGGGGCCGGTCCGCACCACTGCCTCGGTGCGGCGTTGGCCCGGCTGGAGGGTCAGGTGGCGGTGAGCCGCCTGGTGGAGCGGTTCCCGGGGCTGGGCTTCGCGGGCGAGCTCGAGTGGAACGGCCGCATCAACCTGCGCGGACCGGCGAAGTTCCCGGTGACGGTGCACGCCTGACCCGCCCCGAACGGCGGGGGCATCGGCGGAACGCGGTCCTCGATGTTCGTCAGCCCGCTGAGCGGAAGGTCGCGCGGTAGGTGGTCGGGGTGACGCCGAGGGTAGCGCTCAACTGCTGGCGCAGTGCCGTGCTCGTGCCGAAGCCCGCGTGCCGCGCGACCTGCTCGATCGTCAGGTCCGTCGTCTCCAGCAGGTGACGGGCCTGCTCCACGCGCTCCTTCGACACCCACTTGGCCGGGCTCATGCCCGTCTCGTCGCGGAAGCGGCGGCTGAACGTGCGGATGCTCATCCGCGCTCTCGCCGCCAGGACCCCCACCTCCAGGGGCTCGTCGAGGCGTTCCAGGGCCCACGCGCGAACCGCGGCGGTGGACGTGTCGGTCGCCTCCGGAACCGGGCGCACGATGTACTGCGACTGGCCTCCCGGGCGCCACGGCGGCACGACGCAGAGGCGGGCGACCATGGTGGCCGCGGCCGAACCGTGGTCTTCGCGGATCACGTGGAGGCACAGGTCGATGCCTGCGCCGACGCCCGCCGAGGTCAGGATGGCGCCCTCGTCGACGAACAGCACGTCCGGGTCGAGGTCGACGTCGGGGAAGAGCGACCGGAACTGGTCGGCGTGCGCCCAGTGGGTCGTCGCGCGCAGGCCGTCGAGCAGGCCCGCCGACGCGAGCACGAACGCGCCGGTGCACGTCGACATCACCCGCGCGCCGCGGTCCGCGGCCGCGCGCAACGCCTCCTGCACCGTGTCGTCGAGCTTGCCGGCGGTCAGCACGGGCGACTCGTAGTGGACGCTGGCGACCAGCACCGTGTCGGCCTCGGCCAGCAGCTCCAAGCCGTCGTCGGGGGTGACCGTGAACTGCGACGACGTCCGCACCGGTCGTCCACCGGGTGTGCAGATGCGCACCCGGTACAGTCGCTCGCCGCCGTGCCCCCGCGCCGCGTGGAAGATCTGGGTCGTCGCGCCCAGGTCGAAGGCGACCACCTCGTCCAACGCGAGCACCGCGATCTCATGTGGCCCGGCCATGGCCGAATTCTTTCATAGGATGGCCTTCAGGTCACTGGCCGGGACGCCCGCGGTACCCGACGCTTACGGCATGAGTCGCAATAAGCAGCTGTGGCCCTGGATGATCGCGGGCATCGGCTTCGTCGCACTGGTGGGTGCGGCCGGTTTCCGGGCGACGCCCGGCGCCCTGGTGGACCCGCTGCAGGCGGAGTTCGGCTGGTCGAGGGGAACCATCGGGTTCGCCATGTCGGTCAACCTCGCGCTCTACGGCGTCACCGCCCCCTTCGCCGCCGCGCTGATGGAGCGCTTCGGCATGCGCAAGGTGACGGCCGGCGCGATGACGCTCATCGCCGTGGGCAGCGGGCTGACCATCTTCATGAGCGCCGCCTGGCAGCTCGTGCTGCTGTGGGGCGTCTGCGTCGGCCTGGGCGCGGGCTCGATCTCCCTCGGCTTCGTGGCCACACTCGGCAACCGCTGGTTCGTCAAACGCCAGGGCCTGGTGACCGGCCTTCTGTCGGCGGGCGGCTCGACCGGTTCGCTGATCTTCCTGCCGCTGGTCGCCTCCCTGACCCAGACGGCGGGCGGCTGGCGCACCGCGGCGACGACGGTCGCCATCGTCGCCCTCGCCACCGTCCCGATGATCCTGATCTTCTTCCGCGAGCACCCGGCCGACCTGGGGATCCCGCCGTTCGGCGGCGACGAGGTCGTGCCCGTCCCGCCGCCCAGCGGCGGCGCCGCCCGGCTGGCCGTCGACAGCCTGAAGAAGGCGGCTCGCAGCAAGGTGTTCTGGTTGCTGGCGGTCGGCTTCGCGATCTGCGGCGCCACCACCAACGGCCTCGTCAACACGCACTTCATCCCGGCGGCCCACGACCACGGCATGGGTCAGGTCACCGCGGCGAGCCTGCTGGCCGGCATCGGGGTGTTCGACCTGGTCGGTACCCTCCTGTCCGGTTGGCTGACCGACCGCATGGACTCCCGGATCCTGCTCGCCGTCTTCTACACCCTGCGCGGCATCTCGCTGCTCGTCCTGCCCTCGATCTTCGGGCAGACGGTCACCGGGCCGATGATCATCTTCGTGATCCTGTTCGGCATGGACTTCATCGCCACCGTCCCGCCGACGGTCGCGCTGTGCCGCGAGCACTTCGGCATGAGCGCGGGGATCGTCTTCGGCTGGGTCTTCGCGTGTCACCAGGTCGGCGCCGCCTTCGCCTCCACTGTCGCGGGCGTCGTCCGGGACAACCTCGGCGACTACGCGGTGGCCTGGTACGTCGCCGGCGCGCTGAGCATCACCGCGGCCCTGCTGTCGATGCAGGTCCGGAAGAAGAAGGCCCCCGAAGCCGACCGCACCGAGGCGGAGCTGCCCAGCGCCGCCTGACCCCGAACGTCCCTCCCTCCCCCGGCCCGCCGCACGATTCCTTCGTGCGGCGGGCTTTCCCGTGGGATCGGAGCATTGATTGTCCACGGCCCGGACAATGGTGGCCAACCCCGCCTCCTGCTGGACTGGTGGCCGATTGTCGGACCCGGAAACAGGAGGAGAAGCGGTGCCCACAGGAATGACAGCGGTCCCTGGCGACAGGGTTGCTGCGGCGAGCACGATCATCAGCTACCACGGGACCGAGCCGGAGAACGCCCTGATCCCGGGCCACACGACCGAGTCGGGCGGCACGAAGATCATGGCCGCGCTGTTCCGCGGGCTCGTGCGGTACGACGCGATCGACGCGCACCCGCACTACGCGGTCGCCGAGTCGGTCGAGACCGAGGACTCCCGGGTGTTCACCATCCGGCTCAAGCGCGGCTGGACGTTCCACGACGGCTCCCCGGTGACCGCGCACAGCTTCGTCGACGCCTGGAACCACACGGCGTACGGCCCGAACCGCATGCAGGCGTCGAGCTTCCTGGCGCACATCGACGGCTTCGACGAGGTCAACGCGCCCGGCTCGGCCGTCGACCGGCTGCGCGGGCTGCACGTCGTGGACGACCACGAGTTCGTGGTCACGCTCGCCGAGCCGTTCTCGGAGTTCCCGGTCACCCTGGGGTGCTGCGCGTTCTTCCCGCTTCCGCGCGCCTTCTTCGACGACCGGGCCGCGTTCGAGGCGAACCCGGTCGGCAACGGCCCGTTCCGGTTCGTCTCGCGCAAACGCGAGGAGCACATCCTCGTGGAGCGCTACGACGGCTACGCCGGCGACGACCGGCCCCGCGTCGGCGGGATCGAGTTCCGCATCTACGCGGACCTCGCCGACGCCTACCACGACGTCATGGCCGACCGGCTGGACTACCTCGACGTCACGCCGTTCTGGGCGCTCGAGGACAACCGCTACCAGCGCGACCTGCCGGGCCGCACGCACGACCGCACGTACCTCGGCATCCAGACGGTGACCTTCCCGCTCTACGACTCCCGGTACGCCGACCGCCGCGTGCGCCAGGCCATCTCCATGTCCATCGACCGCCAGGCCCTCGTCGACAAGATCTTCCAGGGACACCAGGTGCCCGCCGACGGCCTGGTGCCGCCCGCGGTCAGCGGTCGCGCCGACGACCAGGGCGGCGAGCTGTGCTCCTACGCTCCCGAACGGGCCCGTGAGCTGTTCGCGCAGACCGGCTTCACCGGCGAGATCCAGCTGACGTCCAACGTCGACTCCCCCAACCAGCCCTGGATGGAGGAGGTCTGCGCGATGGTGTCCCGCACGCTGGGCGTCCCCTGCCGGTTCGTGGCGATCCCCACCCTGGGCGAGCTCCGCCGCAAGCTCAACACCCAGGAGATCACGGCGATCTTCCGGTCGGGCTGGATCGCCGACTACCCGTCCATCGAGAACTTCCTCAGCCCCATGTTCCGCACCGGGGCCACGGACAACGTCGGCAAGTACAGCAACCCCGACGTGGACGAACTGCTGCACGCAGCCGACACCGCGCCCGACGCGGAGCAGGCGTGGAAGCTGTACCAGCAGGCGGAGCGCACGATCCTGGAGGACATGCCGACCATCCCGATCTGGTACCAGAGCACGCTGTCGGCGTGGTCGACCCGCATGCGCGACGTCCAGCCGAACCCGTTCCGCGAGCTGGACATCACCAGCGTCACCGTGGCGGAACCCGGGAACTGACCCGGGGACGGGCGGCGACGCGGGTCGTGAGTGGCTGGAAGTGGTCCCCCGCTTCCAGCCACTCGCGTTTTCCGGCGCCGAGCGCTCGACGCGGCCGAGACGAGTTCGCCACGCCGGCCGCGCGGAATTCCTTGTCGCTCACCGGAAACCGGCCCGCGGCCGCCCGCCGCGTCGCCGTGGGCAGCGGCGCACGACCGGGCCCGGCTACGACTACGGGCGGGCCGGCCGGCGCGCATCCCGCGCCCTCGGCCGATCCCGCCCGTGCCGTCGGCCCGGAGGCCGCCCGGGGGCGTGCGCGGAAGACGAGTCCGCCCACGCCCCTTCTCGATCAGGCTCGCAGCTCCAGGGTGCAGCACTTGACGCTGCCACCGGCCTTGAGCAGCTCCGCCATGTCCACGCCGATCGGCTCGAAGCCGCGCTCGCGCAACCGGCCGATCAGGCCGGTCGCCGACTGCGGCAGCACCACGTGCTTGCCGTCGGAGACGGCGTTGAGGCCGAACTCCGCCGCGTCCGCGTCGGTCGCGTGGATCGCGTCCGGGTACAGCTCGTCCAGCAGCTCCAGGCTTTCGGGGGAGAACGCGGCCGGGTAGAACATCACGGTGTCGGCGTCCAGCACGGCGAGCGCCGTGTCGAGGTGGTAGTAGCGGGGGTCGACCAGGGTCAGCCCGACGACCGGGCGGCCGAAGTAGTCCTGCGACTCCTGGTGGGCGTTCGGCGCGGTGCGGAAGCCGGTGCCGGCCAGGATCCGCTCGCCGGCGACCAGGTAGTCGCCTTCACCCTCGTTGACCCACTGGGCCTGGCGCACCTCGGGGTAGCCGTGCGCGGGGAACCAGTCGAGATACGCCTGCGCCTCGGCGGCGCGCTGCCAGTTGCGGAAACGCGCGACCAGGACGCGCCCGTCGACGACGGTGGCGCCGTTGGCCGCGAACACCATGTCCGGCAGGCCGGGACGCGGGTCCAGCAGCTCGACCCGGTGGCCGAGGTCGACGAACAGGTCGCGCAGCCACTCCCACTGGGTGACGGCGAGCTCGGTGAACGTCGGCTTCTTCGGGTTCATCCACGGGTTGATCGAGTACTCCACGTCGAAGTACGTCGGCCGCACCATGAGGTAGTGCCGCGGGGTCGCTGCACGCACGCTGTCCTCCAGCTTGTGGTTTCGGGTTTTGTTCGGCGCCGTGCGGTGGCACGGCACAACCAGGGGCGCTGTCCACTATGGACAGCGCGGTATCGGGATCCGTTCACCGCCGTGCGCAGTCACGCCGCGACGAGCGGTCCGGACCACATCGGTCACTCCAGCCATTCAAACCGAACCGGCGATTGACCAAAAGCGATTCGCCTGCCGGACAATCAACTCTTCGACGTCCGCGCTGGTCATCCCCGAAGGGGTGGGCAGGCCCAGGCTTCATCGAGGTTGTTTGATCTATGCGCCGTTTCCGGCCGTGCGCCGTCGGAGGCCCGCTCCTTCATCCCTTCAGTGGCGCGAAAAAGCCGGCGAGACCACCTGGCGGCCGGACGCCGCCAGGTGCTCTCGCCGGCTGTTCCTCAGTCCGGCAGGCCGAGCAGCGGGAGGTATCCCGCCTGGGGCAGGTCCATCCCCGAGCGGAGACCCGCTGCCGTGCGCGGGGCCGCCAGCACCGAGCGTCGCGCCCGCCGCTCGGCCAGCGAGATGGGTGCGGGCAAGGTGGCGGGGCTGGTCTCGGCGGCGAACACCCCGGCAAGCCGGGGCACGGTGTACCGGTCACCGATCGTCGCGCGACGCAGCACTCCGGCGTCCACAAGGGACTCCAGCAGCTCGTCCGCGTCGGTGGTCCGGATGTCGAGGCACGCGGCGACCCGGGTCGCCGTCGTCCACCGCGCCCCGTCGGCGCCGAGGCGGTGCACGACCTGACGGCAGGCCGGCGAGAGCAGCCGGTACGCCGCGGCGAACCGGTCCCGCACGTTGACGTCGCCGACGCCGAGGCCGTCCAGCAGCCGCTCGGGATCGTCCAGCCGGCCGGCCGTGTCGGCGATCGTCCGCTCCGGCCGGGCGGCGATCTTGCGCCCGGCGATGTTCACCGCGAGCGGCAGGTCCCCGCACTGCTGTGCGATCGCGTCGGCAGCGGCACGTTCGGCCGCCACGCGCCGGGCTCCGGCCAGCCTGCCCAGCAGCTCGAGCGATTCACCCCGGCTGAAGACGTCCAGGTCGACCCGGTGCAGGTCGTCGAGGCCGAGCAGCCGCGCGCGGCTGGTGAGCACGACCTGGCTGCGCGCGGTCTGCCCGAGCAGCGGCCGGACCTGCCCCTCGTCGGCCACGCCGTCGAGCAGCACGAACAGCCGCCGCTGCGCCAGCAACGAGCGGTACAGCCCGATCTGCTGGACCCCGTCGCCGGGCACCAGGTCGTCCGGCACCCCGAGCGCGCGCAGGAAGTCCCGCACGATTTCCGCCACCGAGCGGCTTCCCGGCGCGCCACTGCCGAAGTCGGCGTACAGCTGCCCGTCCGGGAACTCCCCGGCGACCTCCTCGGCCAGCCGCAGCGCGAACGCGGCCTTGCCCACGCCGATCGGGCCGCTGATCAGCAGCGGCATCCTGGCCGGTCCCGGGCGCGTCAGCACGCTCACCGCCGCGGCCAGCTCCGCGGTGCGGCCGACGAAGCTCGTCGACCCCATCGGCAGCTGGGCCGGCGGGGCCAGCTGGCTGCTCCGCCGCGCCGCGGCCGGGACCGGCCCGCTCGCGGCCGGCGGTGGCCCGCCGCCCGCCAGCTCGGGCATGACGCCCACCTTCGCGGCGGTGTTCCACCAGTGCCGTTCCCAGGCCGCCTGGTCTCCTCCGCAGGCGGCCACGAATGCCAAGGTCACCGCGAGCGTCGGCAGCCGCCTGCCGCTCGCGGCACTCGAGAGCACCGAGGGTGCGAACAATGCCGAGGCCGCCAGCTCCCGATAGCTCGGATTTCCCGCTTGACTCCGCAACATGCGGAGGTCTTGCGCAAAACGGGCGATCGGCCCCTTCGAAACATCCAACGGTCGTTCAGGTCTGCCCATTCCTACTTCCCCCAGCACGCCCCGACGTGACTGTGCGTAACAATTCCTCCCCAGGCAGTCACGCTCCATACACACTAATAGGTAACGAACCTGTGTCACAGCAGGCGAATGGGTGACAAAACGACGCCACCGAATTGACCGAATGGCTGCTGGTGGAAACCATGAGTGACTGGGGCCAAAAGATCGGAATCGGGGTTGCGTAAGCGCTCGCACACGGATCGTGAAGGGTCTCGGCGGATACGTTGTCCCGCCCGGAAAACTCTGCCGCTACGCCATTCGCCCGTTAATGCGCGTAGGCCCGGCGCACGGCGACGCAGAAAAAGATCATGGCGTTCGACGTAATGAAATGGGCCGCCCGGGCGCGGGTAACCCCGGCCCGGGCGGCCCGTCACCACCATTCGTCGGAAACGCGGTCCTGGAGCGGGACCGGGCCCGGATCGGCCAGCCGCTGGTAGCCACCGTGGGCGAACAGCAGCGGCGGCCCGTCGCGCCGATCGTCGGTCCCGACCACCTCGCCGACGACCAGCCGGTGGTCGCCGAGGTCGAAGCTGTTCCACAGCTCGCACTCCAGCACGCCGGCCCCGTCGACGACCAGCGCGCCGGTCGCCGGGCCGGGCGAGAGCGGCAGCGTGCCGAGCGCGTCCGCCCGCTGCCTCCGGTCCTTGGCCAGCAGCCGCGCGATCTCGCGCGCGCCTTCCGGCAGGATCGACACCGCCCAGCGCCCGGTCTCCAGCACGTCGGCCAGGAACACCGACTCCAGCCGCAGGCAGATCGACACCAGCGGCGGCACCAGGGACACCGAGCTCAGCGAGTTGATCGTCACGCCGTCGTGCCTGCGGCCACCGGGCCGGTCGACGTACGTCGTCGCGACGCAGACCCCGGTCGCGAAGGTGCGCATCACCCCTCGCAGGTCCACGGCGATCCGCCCCGCAGCTGACCCGGCCATCGCTAGATCGCCTGCGGGAACTGGAAGACCCGCTCGGGGTCGTACTTGCGCTTGACCTCGGCGAGCCGCTCCTGGTTCGGCCCGTAGTAGGCACCCCGCCAGTCCGGCAGGTCGGGGTCGGTGAAGTTGATGTACGAGGCGTCCGCGGCGTACTCGCCCATGTCCTGGTGCAGGCCGGCCAGCCAGGCCAGGTTGTCCCGCACGACGCTCTCGGGGTCGTCGACCGACCACGAGGTGTCCAGGGAGATCAGGAAGAGCACGTCCCGGTGCGGGAACGCGGTCTCGGCGACCGGCACCTGGTTGATCGCGCCACCCCACGTGAACAGCGCCGCGCCGCCGCCGTCCGGGTTGCCGCTGCCCGGCCACTTGTCGACCGCGGCGACGAGCGTCCGCAGGCCTTCCTCCGCCAGCGGCACCGGGGTGGTCCGCGTCCGCACCGCGAACGCGCCCCCGGCCGAGCTGTGGTGCAGGTACTCCACGGCTTCCCAGAAGGTGCGGTCCTCGATGTCGGCCCGGTGCGGCGTCGCGACCGCCAGCGCGGGCGCCAGCAGGGCGCGCAGTTCCGAGGCCGGGCCGAGGTGCTGGCCGATCACCGACACGACGCCGGGCTCACCGGCGGACCGGCTGATGCCGATCCGCGCCGCGAAGCGATCCGGCGCGTCGCGCATCACCTCCTGCATCACGGCCAGCACGGAGGCCGCGTGCTCCCAGTCCCACAGCAGCAGGCAGGTCGAGGTTTCGACCACCGGCCGGGCCTGGAAGGTGAAGGACACGTTCACGCCGAAGTTGCCGCCACCGCCGCCGCGGCAGGCCCAGAACAGGTCCTCGTTCTCGGTCTCGCTGGCGGTGACGATCGAGCCGTCGGCGAGCACGACGTCGGTCTCCACCAGCGAATCGCAGGTGAGGCCCAGCGCCCGCGACAGGGCCGCGACCCCGCCACCGAGCACCAGGCCGCCGATCCCGACGTCGTCGGAGTTGCCCAGCGGGAACATCAGGTCGTGCTTGCGCAGCACTTCGTGGATGCCGCCGGTCCGGGCGCCACCGCCGACGGTGACCAGCCCCTCCGCGGCGTCGATGCGCACCTCGTCCAGGCCCTGGAGGTCCAGCACCAGCCCGGGGTGCACGGAGTGACCCGCGTAGCTGTGGCCGCCGCCGCGCGCGACGACCGGCACGCCCTCGGCACGCGCCCAGCAGACCGCCTCGACGACGTCGTCCACCGAGGCCACCGAGACCACCGCCGACGGGACCACGTCGGCGTATCTCTCGTTGTGCGCCCGGGTCCGCTCGGCGAACCCGGCGTCGCCGGGCAGCCGGAGCCGCCCGGCGACGAGCCCGCGCAGGGCTTCCCAATCGGTCATCCCGCCGCTCCCGGTTCCACTTCTTCCAGGTACGAGACGCCCTTGCCGGCGTGCTCCCCGAACCGCTCCCACTCCTCGCGCAGCACCAGGCGCCCGCCCCGCTGCTCGGGGATGTTCACCGTGTGCCCGGAGATCACCTCGCCGCCGGCCAGCACCATCGTGTAGGCCAGCCGGAGCGTGCCGTCGTCGTCGCTGATCCCGGTGATCGTGCCGCGGCGGACCTTGCCGCCGGTGAATTCGGCCCACACCAGGTCACCCTCCTGGCGGTAGCGCGCGTACGTGCCGTCGCCGCCGCCGGCGCGCTGGAACAGGCGGCCTTCGTAGTTGATGCTCATACGTCGGCGTCCAGCAGCCCGGCCGGCATCTCGAGGCGGGTGCCCACCGGCGGTGGCTCGACCTCGTCGGCGTCGACCTCCACCAAGGCGAGCGCGGCCTCCAGGCGTGCTTCGCACGTCTCGGCGTCCGGCGCCTCGGCGACGACGAAGGAGTGCCGCGCGATGTAGCCGCCCGGCGGCAGGTGCAGGGTGGTCTCCGGGTCGACCATCGGCGACGCGGTGACCAGGCCGGGCGCCTCGGTGGGCACGCGGACCGCGTGCACGAGGCAGTCGTGCGCCGGGTAGCCGAAGCGGATGCCCGCCACGCCCTTGCGGGTCATCGCGATCTCCGGGCGGTTGCCGGTGATGACGTCGACCAGCACGACACCGGGGTCGATGCCGGTGGCGATCTTGCCGAGGAACGGGATCAGGTCGCCGCCGAGCCGGCCGTTGATCTCGATGATCAGCGGACCGCGCGCGGTGAGGCGGACTTCCGTGTGCGTGATGCCGTCCTCGATCTCGAGCACCTTGTGCGCGGTGGCCAGGGTGTCCAGCAGCGCCGGGTCGCTCAGCAGCGGGTCGTTCGCGTCGACGACGTGCCCGACCTCCTCGAAGTACGGGTGCTCGCCGGTGCGCTTGCGCGCGATGAACAGCGGCAGGTACTCGCCCTTGTGCACGGCGGCGTCGATGCTGATCTCCGGCCCGACCGCGTACTCCTCGACGATCGCGCCGCCGCGGTAGCCCTCGTCGCCGATCAAGCTGGCCTCGTGCGCGACGCGGAAGGCCGCGTCCAGCTCCTTCTCGTCCTCCGCGAGCACGACACCCATGCTGGCGCCGAGCGCGCGCGGCTTGACGACGACCGGGTAGCCGATCCGGTCGGCCGCGGCCCGGGCCTGGTCCAGGTCGTCGCACATCCGGAACAGCGGCTGCAGCACGCCGGCGGTGGTCAGCCGCGAACGGGTGCTGTGCTTGTCGCGGCAGCCGTGCACGCCGGGGATGGACAGCCCGGGCACGCCGAACTCGTCCGCCAGCTCGGCCGCGGGCATGACCAGCGGCTCGTCGTAGCAGATCACGCCGGCGATCGTGCGCCGCGCGGCGACCTCGCGGGCGGCCGCTCGCAGCTTTTCGTGGTCGAAGACGTTGACGACCTCGATCTCGTCGAAGTACTCGTGCTGCCAGGTGGGCTTGAGGTTGTTGATCAGCACCAGCTCCAGCCCCGCGGCGTGCGCGCGGGCACTGGCCGAGCGGATCAGGTACTCGCGGTAGAGCTTCAGTCCGCTGCCGATCACCAGCAGCACGCTCTTGAGGCCATTCATGGGATTCCTTCCGGTTCGAGCCAGTGATACAGGCGGGACGGCTCAGGCCGCCACACCCAGGAGCGCGCCGGCGATCTGGTCGGCCACCAGCGGTGCGGTGCGGAAGCCGTCGCCACCGCTGGCCGCGCGGGCCCAGACGGAGGGCCCGACCCGCACCAGCCGGCCGGCCCCGGTGACCGCGTCCACGGCGTAGTGGCAGCGCTTGACCCCTGCCACCTCGTAACGCTCGACGTCGGTCACGATCTCCGCGTCGAGGATTTCCTTGGTCCACCGCGCTTCGTCGTCGTCCGGGGCGTCGGCGGCGGGCACCTCGCGGCACGCCGCGTCGGTGCTGATCTTCAGCAGCGTGCCCTGCACGGGTGGCATCAGCCAGCCGCGGCCGTCGGCGCCGACACCGCCGGCACTGGGCGCGGTCTTCCACCAGCCCGCCAGTTCCTCGGGCGGACGCAGGTAGAGCATGGTCTGCCGGTGCACGATGATCGGCACGTCCACCAGCTTCGGCGTCCACGGCCCGGCCCCGACGAGGACGAGGTCGCCCCGCTCGGCCGAGCCGTCGGCCAGCACCACCCGCGCGTCGTCGGGGTCGACGGCCACGACTTCCTGCCACGGCCGCAGTTCCGCCATCGGGTGCCGGGCCAGCCACGCGGTGGCCGCCGCGAGCACCCGGTCCGCCAGCAGCACCCCGGCGTCGAGTTCGAGGAGCCCGGCCGAGCCCGCCGGGAACCCCATCGGCCGCAGCCGGGCCGCGGCGACCGGCTCGACGCGGAGGCCGGCCTCGGCACCGGCCGCGGCCACCTCGTCGATCCGCTCTTCCGGCCAGGCGGTGACCACGCCGACGCGGCGGTAGAAGCCGCCACCCGGCCCGGGACCGCAGAGCAGGCTTTCCAGCTCCAGCCACCGGCGGTGGGCGGCGACCGCCCGCCGGGTCGCCTCGAGGTCGGCCGGATCCAGTGCCCGCACGGCACGGTGCTGGTCGAACGAGCTGGCGGCGGGGTTCGGGATCGGCCCCCGCTCCAGCACGATCACGCGATGGCCGAGCAGCACGCCGCGGACCGCGGCCAGCAGCCCGGTGATCCCCGCGCCGACCACGACGATGCGCTGGTCGGTCCAGCCGCGCCACGGTCCCGGGTGGGTGTCGGTACTCATTCCGGGGTCGCGCCTCCCCCAGGCGGGGCAGCCGCACCGGCGTGATCTCGGCGAGCCCTTCGCGCCGGATTCCGCCGTCCGGCAGTGCTTCCGCCGCGAGGTCGATCAGGATCGGCGACGCGCACCGCAGCACGACGTCCAGCTCGTGGCAGAAGTCGCCTTCCTCACCGGGCCCGACCTCCCAGCTGTCCAACCGGGACAGCTGGTCGGTGAGCGCCTCCGCGGCGCGCGTGAGGCTGTAGCAGCCCAGCTCGTAGGAGGCGGCGAACCGGTCCACGATCCGGGCGGCCGCGCCGCGCGAGCGTTCCGACACCGGAAGCGGGCCACGGCCGGTGAAGGCGTCGACCTTGGCCGCGATCCGGTTCCAGGGCCCGACGAGCCGCGACGCCGTGACCTTGTCGAGCGCGGCCCGCGTGAAGCCGGTCCGCTGGTTTTCCGGGCTGGTCGCCGCCAGGTGGAACCGGATCAGGTCCCGCGGCACCTGCGCCGCCAGGTCCCGCCCCCACACCACGTGTCCGCGGCTGGTCGAGAACTTCTCGTTGTCCAGCTCGTAGAACTCGTTGGTGATGAACTCCTCCGGCAGGTCGTACCCGCCGTGGGCCAGCAGCACCGCCATCATCACGACCGCGAACGGGTAGGTGTTGTCGAAGCCCATGAAGTACACGACCCGCGTGCCCGCCCCGCTCAGCCACAACGCGTCGTCGGTGGGCGGGACCTCGCCGCGCCGCTCGGCGGCCAGCGCCGAGGCGTGCATGCTCCACGCCGCCGGTTCGGCGTTCGGGTTGATGACCTGGCCCTCGACCTCCGGGAACGGCGCCGGGATGCCCCACGACAGCGGGTAGGTGACCGGGTAGTCCGGCAACGGCCGCGAGAGCATCTCCGCGAGTGCCTGCGCCATGTGCGGGCGCATGGCCGCCGCGTGGCCCTCGAAGTACTCCCGCAGCTGCTGCCGGTACCGCTCCATCGGGAGCACGAAGACCTGGGTCTCGCGCAGCTCGACGGGGTCGTCCGGGTCCACAGTGGACCGGGGCGCGAGCAGGTCCCCGGCCGCGACCGGGTTCCCGCAGGCCTCGCACAGCCCGGCACAGCCGTCGGCCAGGCAGAGCGGGCAGCCGCCCCGCGCCCAGCCGTCGACCAGGAACCGGCCGGTCCTGGGCGAATAGGGGAAGGTCACGGTCTTCAGCTCGAGCTTGCCCGCGCTGTGGAGCCGGCCCCAGAACTCGGCGACCCACTTGGTGAACCGCTCGTCGTCGCCGGTGAAGCCGTCGACCCCGATGCCCATCGCGGCCAAAGTGGACTCGATCTGCGCCCCCGAGCGGGCCACCAGGTCCCGCGAGCTGATGCCCTGCCGGTGCGCGGTGGTCTCCACGTAGGTCGGCGTGTCCTGGAAACCCGTGCCGAAGAACACCTCCCGCCCGGTCGCCCGCAGCCAGCGGGTGTAGACGTCGGCGGCCAGGAACGGCCCGGCGAGGTGGCCGAGGTGCAGGTCGCCGTTCGCGGTCGGCGCCGGGGAAATCACCACCGTCCGTCCGGTCATGACGACCGCCCCTCGTGCCGGGCCAGGAACTGCTGCGACATTTCGGTGTCCCACCACACGCCGTAGTACTCGAAGTCGGCGTCGGTTTCGTTCACCACCTGGTGCAGGCAGCCCGGCGGCAGGTTGACGATGTCCCCGGCCGTGAACGGGTACTTCCGGCCGTCGACGACGAGCGTCGCGCTGCCCGCCATCGCGATGAAGATCTCGTACTCGTGGTGCGCGTGCGGGGTGGACTCGGTGCCCGCGCGCAGCACGGCCCAGACACCTTCGAACGGCGAGTTCAGCGCCGGCCACGGCTTGAGCCGCTCGCCGTCCAGCCCGTAGGCCCGCTCCAGGTTTTCGCGGTCCAGCGTCCTGATTTCGATCATGCGGTCGGCACCTTGCCGTCAGCCAGCTCGACGCGGGGCGCGAGCAGCTCGCCGGGGATGCCCTGCGCCTGGTCGGCGCGGCGGTCCAGCAGGTCGTCGGTGATGTCCTGCGCCCGGCTGGCCAGGACGCTGATCAGCGAGTCCGCGATGCCGTGCGTGGCTTCGTTGACGCCCTGCAGGTACAGCGCGCCCCACGCCGCGGAACCGAGCTCGACGCGGTAGCGCCTGCTGACGATGACCTCGTCGATGCCGACGGACCCGGCCAGGTCGCGGACCATCGCCGGCATCCGCGAGTCGTAGCCGGTGCCGAGGAACACCGCGTCGCAGTGCAGCGGCTCGACCTTGCCGTTCTTGCGGTCGCGCAGGTCGAGGACCACCTCGTCACCGGCCATGCGGGCACCGACCACCTCGGTCAGCGGGCGGATCGTCGACTGCGGCGTCCCGAGCCCCTTCTGGCGGTAGAGCATGTAGTACAGCTCGTCCAGGAACGGCGGGGCGAGGCCCGCGTAGTTGGTCAGGTGCATTTCGTCGAGGACCTGCTCGCGGGCTTCGGGCAGCATCGTGAAGAACTCGTCGACGTAGGACGGGAAGAACAGCTCGTTGACGAACTTGCTCGTCTGGTAGTTCTGCAGGCCGATGGAGCGCAGCAGCATCGTCGGCGAGCACCCGGGCAGATCCTCGTGCAGGGCCATGAACATCTCGGCGGCGCTCTGCGCCCCGCCGACGACCACCGGCCGCTGGTGGCGGGCCGCGTCGAAACCGCCGATGCGGCTGCTGTACTGCGTGCTGTGGACGAGCCGCTCGGCCGGCAGGTCCTTGAAGACGGCGGGAACGTGCGCGTCACGGCCCGCTCCGACCACGAGGTCGCGGCAGCGCACGGCGTCCCCGCCCGCGAGGGTGACCGTCCAGCCGACGATCGAGCCGTTGTCGCCGAAGTGCGGGTCCACCCGCTCGGCCTTGGCGTTGTAGCGGATCTTCACCTCGGCGAGGCTGTCGGCGACCCACTGCTGATACGCCGAAAGCTGCCAGCGATACGGGTTGAAGGTGCCCAGGTTCACGAACTCGTCGAGCTCGCCCCGCTCGTGCAGGAAGTTCAGGAACGAGAACCGGCTGGTCGGGTTCCGCAGGGTGACCAGGTCCTTGATGAAGGACACCTGGCTGCGGGCCCACGGCAGCAGCAGGTTCCGCTGCCAGACCACGTCGGCGTGCTGCTCGATGATCAGCGCGCTGCGCGCGATGCCGGGGTCTCCGGACTCTTCCAACGCCACGGCGAGGGCCAGGTTGGCCGGCCCCGCCCCGATCATCAGAACGTCGACTTCTTGAACAGTCACAATCCCACCTGTCGTTTTCGGTCGGCGCGCCCGGGTGCGTGCGCCGAGAGGGGTCAGCGATGGAGCCGACTCACTTCGAGATGGCCGGCGCCCGGAGAGAGCGTTTGCTCGGAAACTGTGCACGACGCGCCGGACCGGCTGGGCCGGAATCGGCGTCGGCGGCTTTCGCGCTACTTTCGCAGTGCCCGGACAAGTTCAGCAGAGAATCGGATTGACCAACACATCCGCGACGTCCGGACAATCAACTACTTCTTACCGCCGGTGATCCCGAGGCACAGCGGGAAGGCGGGCCGGGAATCCAGCAGGTACGCGCCGGCGGACTGCAGGATGCGGTCCTGGGCGACGACGTGCTGGCACATCGTGGTGGTGTCGCGCAGCCAGCGGTCCATCGGGGACGGCTGGTAGATCGAGGACGTCTGCAGCAGGTCGTACAGCCGCGTCACGATGGACCGCGCGGTGCGGAACGCGTGGCGCCGGGAAAGCGGGAGCGCGGCGCGCTCGTCCGGCGTCAGGTCGTCCAGGGTGCCGCCGGCGGAAAGGACTTCGTGCTGCCGCCGCATCGCGGTGTACACACCACTTCGCGTCGCGGCGAAATCGGCCTCGCATTCGGCGATGGTCACCTGCGTGCGGTAGTCGTCACCCTTCTTGCGGGCGACGACCATTTCGCGGACGTGGTCGAGCGCGGCGCGCGCGATGCCGAGCGGGACGCCGGGCATGTTGCGCATGTGGACCTCGGGCTGGGCCAGCGGGCCCTCGCCGTTGCGCACGGTGTCGAACGTGACCGTCCGCTCGGCCGGCACGAAAACGTCGGTGATCGCGTAGTCGCAGCTGCCGCTGCCGGCCAGGCCGGTGGTGTACCAGGTGTCGATGACCTCGACGTCCTCGCGCGGCACGATCATCAGCTTCGAGTCGTGCGGGTCGCCGTCGGAGCTGGGCTCCGGCTCACCGTCGCGGTAGATGAACGCGCCGGAGATCACCCAGTCCGAGTGCGTGACACCGCTGCCGAACTGCCAGCGGCCGGTCAGGCGATAGCCGCCGGGGACGATCTCCGCGTGCCCGGTGGGGAACAGCAGCCCGGCGGTGACCATGTCCAGGCTGGTGAACATCTCCTTCGCGACCGGCTCGTCCAGGAACTGCGCGTACAGCCCGGTGTCCGAGCCGATCATGGCGCACCAGCCCGCGGCCGGGTCGCCGTAGGAGATGGCCTCGATGATCTCGGTCTGCTGGATCGAGTTCAGCTCGGGCCCACCCCACGAGCGCGCGAAGCCCATCCGGAACACGCCGGTGCCGCGCAGCAGCTCGACGACGTCGGCGGGCAACCGGCGCGTCCGCTCGATGTCGGCGGAGCGTTCTCGCAGCACCGGCACGATCTCGCGGACGCGGCGAAGGATCTCCTCGCCGGTCGTCGGGGGCCCGGGATCCGGGCGGGCCTGCCCGGTGCCGGGACGGGTTGGTGCAGCGGTCATCTGCTCGCTCCCTCGGTCAACTCCAGTCTTGCCGAGACCGGGCGGTCAGCGGCTTCGCCAGTCAAGCGGGGCGATCCGTTGACCGAAAGGATTGACCGGCCAGGATAATCAAAAAGGGCGGCCGCCCTTCGGCGACCGCCCTTTCCCTGCCCAGCGCCGCTAGCTGACCGCGCTGTTGATCGTGCCGAAGTCCAGCGCGTCCTCGAGCGCGCCGTAGGTACCGGTGGCCAGGAGCTCCTCCGTCGCGCGCTTCGCCACGGTGTAGGCGGCCTGGCTGACCGCGGTGCCCAGGCTGACCCGCCGCACGCCGGCCGCCTCGAACTCGGCGATCGTCGGCGCGCCCGGCCAGGTCATCACGTTGACCGGCACCGGAACGGCCTTGACCAGCGTGGTCAGCGCGTCGAGGTCGATCAGGCCCGGCACGAACAGGCTGTCCGCGCCCGCCTCGGCGTAGACCCCGGCCCGCTCGATGACGTCGTCGAGGCGGCCCGCCTCCTCGCCGATGCCGAACAGGAAGACGTCGGTGCGCACGTTGATGACCAGCTCCGGCAACCCCGCCTTCGCCGCGGCATCGCGCCCGGCGCGCAGCCGCGCGGCCTGCTCGGACGCGTCGAACAGCGGGCCCCCCGGCGCCTTCGAGTCCTCGACGTTCACGCCGACCGCGCCCGCGCCGATGATCGCCTCGACCGTCTTGGCGACGTCCTCGGGGCTCTCGCCGTAGCCGCCCTCGACGTCGGCCGTGACGGGCACGTCGACGACCGACACGATCCGGCGGACGGCCTCGACCATCTCGTCGCGGGTCAGGCCGTGCCCGTCGGGCCGGCCCAGCGACCAGGACACCCCGCCGCTGGTGGTGGCGACGGCCTTCGCGCCCGCCGCGGCGATCAGCGCGGCGCTGCCGGCGTCCCACGCGTTCGGCAGCACCAGCACGCCGCTTTCGTGCAGTGCTCGCAGGGCTACCGCTCTGGCCTGCTGAGTTTCCGCAACCACGCTGTTTATCTCCTTGTTGACTTGCGTTTCCCGGTCAGTTGAGCACTTCGGCACCACGCTTGATCGGCTTTTCGATCCGGTCGGGGCGCTGTTCGGCCGGCGGCTTTCGTGCAGCAGCAGATCACCGTGGCCGAGAACGTGCTCATGGTCCCATGTATAGGGGATCCGCGGGGCGGCACGCCAGCCGCATCCGGGTATCCGCGTCAGCCGGGCATCCCCCGGCGAGGCCGGTGTTCACCGACGCCCGCGACCGGAGAATCCGCCTTTTGTCGAGTCGGTATTTTTACCGGCCACCCTGGGCCGAACGGACGCTCGCAGCACACCGTCCGGCGTGTGGCCTGAAAAACTTTTGGGCCGTCCAGGCGATCGGGCAATGCACCGCAACGGGTGCGCGGCGCTGCATTGTTGTCGCAGGTCGCATGGTCCGCGCCGGGGCCCGGAACCCCGCACGCGGACGCCTCGCACCCGTCGCCCCGCCCCCTCGGGTGTTGATTGTTCGCCCCAATCAACTCTGCCGGTCAACAACCGCATGGGCTGGAATGGCCCCTGCCGGGAAGCCCGGCAGCCAGTGCGTTCGCGGACTGGGCGAAGCTGAAGGAAGACTCTTGACTGCCATGACGGGCCGGCCACCGGCGCACGCACTGCACCGCGCACAACGCCGGGTATGTCCGAACAGTGGTTCCCTGGGACGTCCAGGTGATCCTGCCCGGCGGTGGTCAGCGCGGATGTCACCCGCATCCCGGCGATGATCTCGCCACCGTCGGCACCTCTGTCCCGGCCCGGCCCGGACAGGGTTCGCTGCTCACGGCCGAGTGCGCTGCTCCCGTGACGAACAGTCGTGCCCGACCGGCGGTGTGCATGCACGAACACCTGACGAAATCGTTCTTGTTCAACGAAGGGATCGGCGATGGGCAGGCCGGAAAAACCGGTTAGCGTCAACGGCGGCGTGGCGGCTGCGTTCGCCAGCGAGCTGCGGCGGCTCAGAGCTGGAGCGGGAAACCCGACCTATCGGGACATGGCACGCGCGGCACTGTTCTCCCCTTCCGCCCTTTCGAGTGCCGCCAGCGGCGCGCGGCTGCCTTCGCTGCAGGTGACGCTGGGGTTCGTCGCCGCCTGCGGGGGCGACCGGGAGAGCTGGCGGCGCCGGTGGCTCGAGGCGGCCGGCGAAACGCGGAAGAGAAACCCGCCCGGCATCCGATATAAGAGGTCACCGGCCCACCAGCAGCTGCCCCGCCCGGCCCAGCTCCCGCTGCGGCCCCGCGGCTTCGTCGGCCGGCGCGCGGAGCTGTGCCGGCTGGGGCTGGACTCGACCGGGGCCACCGTGATCAGCGGCCCGAGCGGGGTCGGCAAGACGGAACTGGCCCTGCACCACGCGCACCAGATGGCGCAGGAGATGGTGGACGGGCAGTTGTACGCCGATCTCGGCCCGCTGACCGGCACCTCGTCCGACGCCGGCTACCTCCTCGACGGTTTCCTCCTGGCCCTGGGAGTCCCCGGCGACCACCTACCCGACACGCTGGACCAGCGCGCGGGGCTGTACCGCTCGCTGCTGGCCGAACGCCGGCTCGTCGTCCTGCTCGACAACGTCCGGGACGAGCGCCAAGTCCGGCTGCTGCTGGCCGAGACCCGGCGCAGCGTGATCCTGGTCGTCAGCCGCACCCGGCTGCTCGGCCTGCGCGACGTCCGCCGCATCCGCTTGGACGTCCTGCCCCGCGCCGATTCGATCGCGATGATCACCGCGGCGATCCCGGACCGCGCCGCGGCCGCCCCGCAGGAATGCGACCGCCTCGCCGAGCTGTGCGGCGATCTCCCGCTGGCACTGGACGTCGCGTTGCGCAAGCTGGTGGACCGCCCGCACCTGGGTCTGCACCGGGTCAACGCAAAGCTGGCCGAAAGCTCGGACGCGCTGGAGTGGCTCGAGATCGGTGACCTGTCCGTCCGCGATTCCCTCGATTCGGTCTACCGCAACCTCAGCGACGCGGCGAAAACATTGGTGAAATGCATCGCACGGTTGCCGCTCACTTATGATCTCGGCACGCTGATGCAGGGCGAGGACGACCTCGTCGAGGAACTCGTGGAGGCGAACATGGTGCGCCGCAGCGAGGATTCCGCCACATTCCGGATCATGCCCCTGGTGCGCGCATACGTCGTCGAGGTGGCAACATCACCCCTCGTCGACGTACCGACGCAGGCATTGGCCTTCGACGGAAACGAACTCGGCCGGCGCATGCGCATGGTCGAGAACGCCGGCGCAAGGTGATCACCTCGCCGAATTGAACCGCACCTGGACCGCGACGCCCCCGGCCCGCCAGCCGCTGGGGCGTCCCGACCGGCTTCAGGTCCCATTTGTTCTGCACCGAACATTCGGCTTGCGGGACGCCGATGCAGGCGGCCGATCCCGACCTTCACGAGACGCCGCCACCGGCGTGGTGGACCGCATCGGGCCCGGAGGCTTCACCATCGAAGCCGCGCGACGGGCCGATCCCATGCATGGTGCCCCCGACCGGGCTCGGACAACATCCGCACAGATCCGGACCGGTAGCGCCCTGCACATATCCACCGTGGTAGCTCTGTCCGACGGCCACCACGGACGGCCCACGTGATCGCTTGCGGACAACCGCCGGCCGATCCCCGTCCCTACCGGCGAGCTCGAGTCACGCGCACGAGCAGGATGCTGCCCCTCCCACAGCGACGCCGGCGCAGGCACCAAGGACATCGGTGACGCTGCTGAGCTTGTTCAGCAGCGCGCTGTCGGCGGTACGCCCTGCCACCAGCCCATGAGAAGATCGAGTCCGGACGGCGCCGTCCCCGAGGAATCGTTCGAACGATCGGCGTTCCGCACGGGAGATCAGTCGATCCCGCGTCACGATCGTGCACGTGTTCGTGCCGTGCTCTCCGGCGATTCCACGCTTTCCATGCTGTGCAGCCCTCGGGAAACGGCCGACCGGACTCGAGGCCCGGCCGGAAAGCCCGCCCTGGCGTACACCGGGACGCTTCCGACCGGGCCTCGAACGACCCGTTTTCCTCAGGCGCGCCGTCGTCGCCCGGCCAGGCACAGCGCGAGCCCGGCGGTCAGCAGCAGGGCCGCCAGGGCGAGCTGCCGGCCCACATCCACGCCGGTGTCCGGCAGCCGGTGCGGCGGCTCGCCCGGTCCCGTCGCCGGTCCTGGGCGGGGTCCCGGCGGCAGCACCGGAACCACCGGGACGCTGGCGGTCGCCTCGCCGCCCGGGACCGGCTTGCCGTCCGGCCCGGTCCCGGTGGCCGTGGCGACGTTGCGGACCCGGCCCGCCGTGACGTCCGCCGCGGTGACCGTGTGCGGCAGCACGGTGCAGGTCATCGCCTGGCCCGGCGCGAGCACGGTGCCCGGGCAGGTCACGGGGCCCGCGGACGGGTCGTCGACCTTGATCTCACCGACGGTGGCCGTGCCGGTGTTGGTGACCGTGATCGTCCAGCTGATCCGGTCGCCGGCGCCGATGCTCCCGTCGCGGTTCACGTCCACCGGGCCGGCGGCCTTCGTGATCGCGAGCGCGCCCACCGCGGTGGCGTGCACGGTCGCGGTCGCGGGCTTCGAGTCGGCCGGGCTGCCGCCGTCCGGCGGGGTGCCGGACGCCACGGCGGTGTTGCCGATCGACCCGGCGTCCACATCGGACTGCGTCACGCGGTAGGTCGCGGTGCAGGTGACCTGGCGTCCGGGAGCCAGCGCGCCGCCCGGGCAGACCGGCACCGGCCCTGCGCCGCTGCCGGTGAAGCGGGTCTCGCGGACCGTCACCGGGTTGAGCGTGACGTTGCCGGTGTTGGTCACCACGAACGCATAGGTGATCTGCTGGCCGGCCGCGGAGACCGTGCCCGGCGTGGCCGTCTTGGCCAGCGTCAGCGCGGCGTCCGGTGGGGTCGGCACGACGGCCGTGGACGGGTCCGAGGTCGGCGGCTCGGTCCCCGCGGGCGGGGTGCCGGTGGCGACAGCCGTGTTCGTCACGTGCCCGGAGTCCACATCGGACTGGGTGAGCACGTACGTGGCGGTGCAGACCGCTTGCTCGTCCGGCGCCAGGACGCCCACCGTGGAGCCGCCTCCCGGGCAGGACAGCGGCGAGAGCCCTCCGGTGCCGGAGAACGCCGTCTCCCGCACTGTCACGGTGGTGAGCGTCTGGTTGCCCGTGTTGGTCACCACGAACGAGTAGGTGACCGTCTGCCCCGCGTCGAAGTGCCCGTCGTCCGTCGGGTCCGCCGACTTCACCAGCGACAGCCCTGGCCTGCGCAGTACGGTCACCGTCGCCTGGGACGGGCCTGAGGTCACCGGGTCACCCTGGGGCGGATTGCCGGTCGCCTCGGCGGTGTTGGTCACCGAGCCGGCGTCCGCGTCGGCCTGGGTGAGGGTGTAGGTGGCGGTGCAGGTGACGGCCTGGCCGGGGGCCAGGGTGTCCGACGGGCACGCGATGGCCGGCCCCGCTCCGGTACCGGTGAACGCGGATTCGCGCACGGCCACCGAGGTGAGCGTGCGGTTGCCGTTGTTGGTCACGGCGAACCGGTACGTGACGGTGTGCCCGGCGCCGTCGACGGTGGCCGGCTCGACCGACTTGACCAGAGTCAGCGCGGCTCCACCACTCGCCGTGACGACCGCGGTCGCGGGCGGGGTGGTCGCCGTCGGCAGGCCCCCGGGCGGAGTGCCGGCCGCGGTCGCGCTGTTGGTGATCCGGCCGGCGTCGAGGTCGGCCTGGGTCACGGTGTAGTCCGCTGCGCAGGTGACGGCCTGGCCGGGCGCCAGCACCGGCACCACCGCGGCGCCCGCCGGGCAGGAGATCGCCGACAGCGTCCCGCTGCCGCTGAAGGCCCCTTCGGTGACGGTCACGTCGGTCAGTGTCACGTTCCCGGTGTTGGTCACCAGGAACGAGTAGCGCACCGGCTCGCCCGCGGCGGCGACCGTGCCGGGGTAGGCCGACTTCGCCAGAGCGAGCGCCGCGGAACGGTCGGCGGTCACCTTCGCCGACGAGGGCGCCGCGGTGGTCGGCTCGGTCGCGCGCGGCGCCGTGCCGTGCGCGACTGCGGTGTTCTCGATCGAGCCCGCGTCGATGTCCGCCTGCGTGACGCGGTGGACCCCTAGGCACGTCTGGGACGCCCCGGGCGCGAGCACCACGTCCGGGCAGGAGATCTCGGGGGCCGGGCCGGAGCCGGTGAACCGGGTCTCGTCGACCCCGACCCCGCGCAGCGTCACGTCACCGGTGTTGGTCACCGTGAACCGGTAGGTCACCGACTGCCCTGCGCGCTCGACGGTCGTCGGATCGGCGGTCTTGACCAAGGTGATCGCCGGGTGCGCCGGCGTCGGGATGGACACGCTGGAGGGGTTCGAGGTGGTCGGGTCGGGCGAGCCGGGCTGCTTGCCGTGCGCGGTGGCAGTGTTGTGCAGCAGGCCCGAGTCGACGTCGTCCTGCGTCAGGACATACGTGGCGGTGCACGTCGTACCGGCGCCGGGGGCGAGCGTGGTGACCGGGCAGACCGGCGTGGACAGGACGCCGCTGCCGGAGAACGCGGTCTCGTCGACCCCGATCTCGTTCAGCGGCACGTTCCCGGTGTTGGTGACCAGGAACGAGTAGGTGATCCGCCGTCCGGCGGTGTAGGCCTCCGGGTCGTCGGGGGAGGCGGACTTCGTCAGCGTCAGCGCCGGCTTCGGCGTCTCGGTGGGGGTCCGGGTGGACGACGGGTTCGACGTCACCTCGGTGGTCACGCCCGGCGGCAGTCCGGACGCCGTCGCGGTGTTGACCGCGGCGCCGTTCGCCTCGTCAGCCTTGGTGATCACGTACGGGACCTGGGCGGCGCAAGTCTGGGACTCACCTGGGGCCAGCGTCGGCCGGGGACAGGTGGCCGGGCCGGCCTTGGGGTCGGTCACGGTGATGTCGTGCAGCGCCAGCGCGCCGGCGTTGGTGACGGTGAAGGTGTACTCGATCGTGTCACCCGCGTCGGTGATCCCGTTGCCGTTCACGTCCACCGGCGGGGCGGCGTGCTTCACCAGTTGCAGTGTCGCCGCCTTCGCGGTGTTGGTGATCGTGCAGGAGACGAAGTCGCCGACGTCGACGTGCACCTGGGCGGAGCCGCCCGCGTCACCGGTGGGCAGCTTGCCGTCCGCGGCGCCGTTGCGGGTGCAGGTCCACGATCTGTCGTAATTGGACTCCAGGCCCGAGGTAGCCGCCTCACGCAGGGTGTACTCGCTGCCGCGCGCTCCGGCCAGCACGGTGATCTCGCCGGTGGTCGCCGACGTGCCGCCCCGCGTGTCGGCCGAGCCGAGCACGGCCCCGTTCGACGACGCGACCGAGACGGCGAACGAGTCGCCGGGGAAGCCCCGCACCACCTTCTTGGACATCTGGAGGCTCGAGACCAGCACGCCGAACCCGACCGCCTGCCGTCCGCCGCCCACCATGCGCTGGGTGAACGAGGTCGGGTCCTCCGAGGACAGGATCGGGGTGCCGGACTTGTTGGCGGTCGTGCGGCCGACGCATCGGACGGTCCGCGTGCCGACGCCGGGGTAGCCGCCGCCGCACGCGTTGCCGATGCCCGGCCCGGAACTGTCCGCTGTCAGTGACTCGATCGGGGAGGATGAAGTCCACTCGATCGACTCGCCCGGGTCCGTGGACTCGACGTCCGCGCCCACCAGGCCGTAGCCCTTGACGACCGCGCCGCTCGCGTCGGTGGCGACGATGTCGGTCAGCGTGGCGACGGTCGTCGTGCCATTGGCGGTCTGGTACAGCGCCGGCCGGCCCGGCACCCCAGTGTAGTGGCCGGAGTTGCCCAGGTAGGCGGCCGAATACGTGGGTAGCGCGCTCGGTGCGACCGGGCCGCCGGACACGGTGAGGGTGGCCGCGAGCCGGTAGCCGCCGGGCAGCGCGAACATCAGCCGCTGGCCCGCCGGGGAGGTCGCCTCCGCCGCGCTGTAGCCGGACAGGTCGAACCAGCACAGCGTCCGGGCGTAGGTACCGGTGCCCGCCGTGGCGAACCCGCAGCTCTGCGCCCCGGCCGCCGACGCGCGAGGCATCGTGCCGGGCGCGACCACACCGAGCGCGAGGAGCACCACGACCAGCAGCATGGGCACCCCTCGCCGGGACTTTCGGGCACCGAACACCACACTGCTCATCGACCTCGGACCCCTCGACTCGGCTACCGCTCGTCGTCATCGTCCGCGAGCGTGGCCGTTCCGGCATCCGAGAAGGCGGGCAATCAGTCCATAGTGGAACGATCACACCGGAAGTCCGCGCGTACGTCGCCGTGGTCACGTCCGCTCGCCGGCAGCACCGCGTCACCGGTCGCAGTGAGTCGCCCGGCCTGCAAGTGGCCGGGATGGGTGAGCGGGAACGCAGCCCTGGCTGCCGAGGTCAGCAGCGTTGACGACACTGCCGATCGTCAGCGGCAAGCTGACGAAGATCGCCTGAAGCGAACCGTGGCGAACATCGAACGCCGTCAAGCCACCGTCCTGCGCCAAGCCATGGACGGCGACCCAGACGACCCCTTCACCAAAGCCCTGCGGGTCACCTACAACGAGCTCGACGCGGAGAAGGCGGCCACCGAGGCGGTGCTGGCCGCCAACTCGAAGTCCACCGCGACAGATCGAGCTGCGCCAGAGAACCTGGAGCTGCTCCGCGCACTGCCCTACTTGGCTGCCCACCTGCTCGAAGCCCCGGAGGACCTCCTGCGACCGCTCTTCGAGGCCACCCGGCTGCAGGTCCGGCTCCACAGCGCAGGCGGGCGCGCAACGATCAGCATTCACCTGCCCGCCTACCGGCTGGCCGACGTCACGGACGCGGCCGGCGGGCTGGCCAGGACAGACGACGAACGTGCGGATTGCGTACGTGCCCCCGACGGGGTTCGAACCCGCACTTTGTCGATTTTAAGTCGACTGCCTCTGCCAGTTGGGCTACGGGGGCACCGCACACTCTAGGTGATGGCCGCTAGTGCAGTGTCCACGACTGGTTCGCCGCGCCCGTGCACGTCCAGATCTGCAGCGGTGTGCCGTCCGCCGAGCTCGGGCCTGTTGCGTCCAGGCACTTGCCCGATGCCGGGTTCACCAGCTGGCTGCCCGATGCCGTCCACTGCTGGGCGCCTGTTCCGTTGCAGTCGTACAGCTGTACCCGGCTTCCGTTCGCCGTTCCCGCGGAGGCCACGTCCAGGCACTTGCCCAACGCCCGCAGCGTGCCCGATGTCGACGTCCACTGCTGGGCGTTCGTCCCGTTGCACGTGTACAGGTCCACCGTCGTGCCGTTCGCCGATGATGCGCCCGCCACGTCCACGCACTTGCCGCCGTAGCCGGTGATCGTGCCGGTGCCGGCCGGCGGCGGTGTGGTCGTGCCGCCCGTGATCGCGTTGAAGATCCTCGAGTACGCGTAGCCCGTTGCCCGGTCGTAGTCCTGGAGCTCCCAGAACGACAGCTCCGCGACGCCGTTCTGCGCAGCGAACGTCTCGAGCTGCTGCGCGTCCGACTGGCTGAACTGCGCGCCGTCGTCGTTGCGGCCCGCGATCGGTGTCAGGCCCATCATCGCGTACGCCGCCGAGGTCGAAATCCCGTAGAGACTCGCCAGCTGCGACGCCGATGCCCGTGCCGCCGACAGGGCGTCGCCCAGGACCGGCTGGCCGTCGTAGAAGTCCATCACCATCAGGTTGACCACGCTGACCTTGACGCCCTTGCTCTTCGCGTCGCGCAGCAGGTCGAGCTCGTTCGACGGGATGCCCGACGGGTCGACGGCGAGGGTGTAGTCGACCTGGACCGCCGGGTTCTGCTGCTGCAGCGCCGCCAGCGCCGAGTTGCGGCGCTGGTTCGACGCCGTGTCGTTCAGGACGCCGCCTTCGATGTCGAAGTCCAGGCGGGGCGTGCCGTACGTGGTGACGACGTTCGCGTACGCGGCCGTCAGGCTCGACGTGTTCGTGCAGGTCTGGGCCAGCTCACCGCCTTCGGCGCCGCCGAACGACGGGATCACGTTGCCGCCCGCCGCCTGCAGCGCGCTGATCTGGGACTTGAACGAGCCGACGCCGGTGCCGTTCGCCTCCCACACCGGCGTGCAGCCGGACTGCGGGGTCAGGAACGCCAGCGTGTAGAACTTCGTGCCGGTGGCGTTCAGGTCGGCGGCCATCTGGCCGGCGTCAGCGTCGCTGATCTGCAGGTAGGGCGCCGCGTAGTGGGCGGGGAACGCCCCGCCGGCCGCCGCGGCGGCGGACGGTGTCAGAGCGAGAGCGGCGACGACGGGCAACGCCGCCACGAGTGCCGCTCTGGTACGGGAAAAGGACATGAAGAGCTCCAAGGGGGACCGTGGGGAGAGGAGCCGGAGCGGACTTATTCCGCGTTGTGAAGAAAGGGTTTACCCGCTCACCGGCCCCGTTGTCCAGACCATGTCGCTCACCGGCACACAGCCGGTCATTTCCCTGCAATAGCCCCGAAAACGACGAAAGCCCCCGGCCGCGAGGGCCGGGGGCTTTCGCAAAAGAGCGTCAGGACTTCGAGACGCGCGCGAACTCGTCCTTCGGGTTGTTGATCTGCCCGAGCGAGATCACCTCACGCCGGAACAGCCCGCCGAGGATCCAGTCGAACAGGATGCGGATCCGGCGGTTCCAGGTCGGCATCGCCTTGAGGTGGTACGCGCGGTGGAACAGCCACGCCGGGAAGCCCTTGATCTTCAGGTTCAGCGCGTCCGCGACGCCCTTGTGCAGGCCCAGGCTCGCCACCGCGCCGAGGTTCTTGTGGAAGTAGTCCTTCGGCTTGCCGCCGCGCAGGACCTTGATGATGTTCTTGGCCAGCAGCGTCGCCTGGCGGACGGCGTGCTGCGCGTTCGGCGGGCACGTCGCCGTCGGGTCCTCTTCCGTGCGGGAGAGGTCCGGGATCGCCGCGTTGTCGCCCGCGGTCCACACCTCCGGGTGACCCACGACCTGCATCGCCGCCGTCGCCTCGAGGCGGCCGCGCTTGTCGAGCGGCAGGTCCGAGTTGGCCAGCACCGGGTTGGCCTTCACGCCGGCCGTCCAGATGATCGTGTCCGTGTCGAACTCCGTGCCGTCCGAGAGGACGACGTGGCCGTTCTCGAACGACTTCGCCGCCGTCGACAGGTACACCTCGATGCCGCGCTTCTCCAGCTGCTCGACCGTGTACACACCCAGGGTCTCGCGGACCTCGGGCAGGATCCGGCCGGCGGCCTCGACGAGCACCCAGCGGATGTCGGAGGTCTTGATGTTCGGGTAGTAGTTCTCCACCGCGAACCGGGTCATGTCCTCGAGCTCGGCCAGCGCCTCGATGCCGGCGAACCCGCCGCCGACGACGGTGAAGGTCAGCAGGCGCTTGCGCAGCTCGGGGTCCAGCGTGCTGGCGGCCTCGTCGAGCTTGGTCATGATGTGGTTGCGGAGGTAGATCGCCTCGCCGATGGTCTTGAAGGCGATGCCCTGCTCGACCAGGCCCGGGATCGGCAGGATCCGGGCGACGGCGCCGAGCGCGACGACCAGGATGTCGTAGCCCAGCTGCTCGATGTGGCCGTCGGCCGCCTCGACCGTGACCGACTTCTTCTCGTTCTCGATCTTGGTGACGCGCGCGGTCAGCACGTGGCAGCGCTTGAGCACCCGCCGCAGCGGCACGACCACGTGCCGGGGCTCGATCGCGCCGGCCGCGGCCTCGGGGAGGAACGGCGCGTAGGTCATGTGGGGCTGCGGGTCAACGACGGTCACGGAGGCCTCGTTGGCCCGGAGCATCTTCTGGAGGCCGTACGCCGTGTAGAGCCCGACGTACCCCCCACCGAGGACGAGGATCCTGGTCGGTTCCGACTTCGACTTCGCAGCAGCCATGTCCTCATGGTGACACCTTCCGGAGCACCTCGCTCGGGGACCCCATCCGGCTGTGACCAGCGTCGCTGCGGTTTCCGTAACGATTCAGTCGTGCCCTGTCACCGAGGTCGCGGCGCGGAAGACGTCGGCCACCATGGCGTGGGTCACGAGCCGAGTCTGGACATTCCGCGGCGACACGTGATAACAGCCGAAAAGACGCAGGTCGCCCAGCTCCACGACCGCTCCGTGCGCGAAGGCCGGCCGCGGCCGCGGCACCGGCCAACCCGCCGCGGCGAGCACGGGCAGTAACGCCTGCCAACCGAACGCACCCAGCACGACGATCGCCCGCAGTGTCGGACGCAACAGTGTGAGCTCCTCGGCGAGCCACGGACGGCACGTGTCCCGCTCGGCCGGTGTCGGCTTGTTGTCCGGCGGCGCGCAGCGCACCGGCGAGACGAGCCGCGTCCGGTACAGCTCCAGGCCGTCGCCCAGCCGCTCCGACGTCGGCTGCGACGCGAGCCCCACCTCGTGCAGCACCCGGAAGAGGAAATCACCCGACGGGTCGCCGGTGAACATCCGGCCGGTGCGGTTCGCACCGTGCGCCGACGGCGCGAGCCCGACCACCGCGATCGACGCGTCGGGCGGCCCGAAGCCCGGCACCGGCCGCGCCCAGTACTCCTCGCCGCGGAAGGCTGCCTTGGTGCCCACGACGCCTTCGCGCCAGGTCACCAGCCGCGGGCAGGCGCGGCACTCGGCCACGGCGGCGTCCAGCTCTTCCAGGGACCTCATCGCAGCGCCGCCCGGGACAGCCGGTCGGCCTGCCGGGTCGTCTCGGGGAGCCGGTAGCGCGGGGTCAGCGCCAGCGTCAGCCGGCAGGCGTGGGCCAGGCCGATCCGGTGCCCGGCCGAGACGTACACCGGCTTGACGCCGTCCTGGGTCCGCAGCACCGCGCCGACCTCGTCCCCGGCGTCGACCAGCGGCTCGGACGACCCCCGAGCCGATGCCGGGGCGGCGTGCGAGCCGACGAACCGGGTCTTGCCGACGCCGAACGCGGGCAGTCCGGTCAGCACGCCGAGGTGGCACGCCAGGCCGAAGCGCCGCGGGTGGGCGAGGCCGTGACCGTCGCAGACCAGGACGCCGGGCTCGTGATCGAGCTGCTCGAGCGCGGCCAGCAGCGGCGGCAGCTCGCGGAAGGCGAACAGGCCCGGTTCGTACGGGAAGACGGCCTGCGCGCGGTGCGTCCGCTGCTCCACGACCGTCAACCCGGCCGTCTCCAGCGTGACGACGGCTGCGGCGATCCCGCCGGCGTCGTCGTAGGCGACGTCGAGACCGGTCACCGCCGGCGGCAGCTCGGGGAGGTCGTCGGTGAGGTCGACCCGCCCGCGCAGCCGTTCCTGCACGGCGAGCGCCTCCTCGACCGTCGTCGGCCAGTCCCCGGTGTGCACCGAGTCACCCTGCCACAACTAGGTTGGGTCCATGGCGGACACGACCCCCGAAGAGGCTCCCGAGAAGAAGGCACCGGAAGCGGCCGAGATCCCGGCCGAGCCGACCGACGACATCGTCACGACCCGGCACACGATCACCGTGAAGCGGAAGAAGCTTTCCTACACGGCCAAGGCGGGCCGGATCGTGCTCCGCAAGGAGGTCGTCAAGGACGGCAAGTCCGAGGGGCACAAGGCGAAGGCGGAGGTGTTCATCACCTCCTACACCCTCGACGACGTCGACCCGGGCTCCCGGCCGGTGACGTTCGCCTTCAACGGCGGCCCCGGCTCGTCGAGCATCTGGCTGCACATGGGCCTGCTGGGCCCGCGCCGGGTGCTCTCGGGCGACGTCGACGACCTGGTACCGCCGCCGTACGGGCTGGCCGACAACCCCGAGACGCTGCTCGCGCACAGCGACCTCGTGTTCATCGACCCGGTGTCGACCGGCTACTCGCGCACGTCCGAAGGCGGCGAGACCAAGGACTTCCACGGCTTCAAGGGCGACATCGAGTCGGTCGGCGAGATCATCCGGCTGTGGGTGTCGCGCCACCAGCGCTGGCTGTCGCCGAAGTTCCTGGCCGGCGAGTCGTACGGCACGCTGCGCGCCGCCGGGCTGGCCGCGCACCTGCAGGAGCGGCACGGGCTCTACCTCAACGGCCTGCTGCTGATCTCGTCGGTGCTCGACCTCGGCACCCTGCGGTTCACCGAGGGCAACGACCTGCCGTACGCGCTGTACGTGCCGACGTACGCGGCGATCGCGCACTACCACGGCCTGCACGGCGAGCGCCCGCTCGACGACGTCCTCGCCGACGCCGAGGACTTCGCGGCGAAGGACCTGCCGTACGCGCTTTCGCGTGGCGCGCGGCTGTCCACGCAGGAGCGGACGGAGGCGGTCGCCACGCTGGCGTCGCTGACCGGGCTCACCGAGTCCTATGTGGACCGGGTGAACCTGCGGATCGAGCACGTGCGGTTCTTCACCGAGCTGCTGCGCGACCGCGGCCTGGTGGTCGGCCGGATGGACGGCCGGTTCACGACGTGGGAGCCCGACGGCGGCCGCGAGCACATGAGCGACGACCCGTCGATCTCCCGCATCATCGGCGCGTACGCGGCGGCGTTCAACCACTACGTGCGGGCCGAGCTCGGCTACGAGAACGACCTGCCGTACGAGCTGATCCACGAGGACACGTTCAAGGCCTGGTCGTACTCGGACTTCGAGGGCCGCTCGGTGTCGGTGGTCGATTCGGTGAGCGCGGCGATGCGCGCGAACCCGCACCTGCAGGTCCACGTGGCGTTCGGCCACTACGACGGCGCGACGGCCTACTTCGCGGCCGAGCACGTGCTGGCCCACCTGCGGATCCCGGAGGAGCTGCGCGACAACATCGACACGGCGTACTACCCCGCCGGCCACATGATGTACGTCCACGAGCCGACGCGGGTGAAGCAGGCGAAGGACCTCGCGAAGTTCGTCAAGAAGGCGTCGAACCGCTGAATCCCCGCCCCGCGCTCACCGGGGTTCCGGAGGCGCCCAGTCGACGTCGGTCTGCGCCGGCAGCGGATCGCCGTAGTGACCGGGAGGCAGGGGACGGCGGCTCCGGACATAGGCCACCAGCTCCGTGACCACGGCCAATGCGGCGTACGCGACCAGCCAGGGCGCGTACGCCGCCGGCAGCCGGTTTCCGAGGGCGACGTCCAGGATCGGCGGGACCGCCGCCAGTGCCGGTGCCGCCGCGTGGATGTTCTCCGCGAGCAGCGCCCGGTACACCGCCAGCGACGGCTCGTCCACGGCGAGCACCGGCGCCCGCAGGAATCCGGCCAGGACGCAGCCGCTGCACAACGCGCTCAGGACCAGCAGACCCAGCCAGCTCAAGGCGTAAGTCCGCGCCGGAGTGGCGAAGAACAGGACAAGGGCCAGCGCCGCGCCGCCACCGTAGGCCAGCGCCGCGGAGGCGAGGAACCAGCCGCCGGGTCGTTCGTGCGTCGCGCCGGGCCACGGACGAGTCTCCTTCGCGAGCGCGCGCTGCCGGGACCGGGCGCTCAGCCACATGGTGAGCTGGATGGCGAAACAGGCGAAGTACGCCGGCGTGCTCACCGTCGCGCCGGATCCGAAGAGCGAGCGGTAGCCGATCGATCCGACCAGCGCCAGTACGGCGAACAGCAGGAGCCACGGCAGAACACTGCGGATGGCGACGTTGCGCGTGGCCAGCAGCGCGTCCAGGAACGGTGTCGGCGCCGCGACCGGCTGCCCGCGGCTCGCCAGCCACCGCAGGCTCATGGCGCGCTCGGCTTCGGTGCTCATCAGACCTCCCCGTACTTGACCAGCCGGCCACGGCCTGGGCCGGCAGCGGGACGCCGTAGTCGCCGGGCGGGAGCACCGGGCGCCGCCGTCGGCCGGCGAGCGCATAGGGACACGACGAGAATCGCGAGCCCGGACGATCCGTGAGCCGCGAAGCGGCGCGCGCCGGTGCGCGGGTCCACCGGCAGCGCAGCTTCACGCACGTCCACGGACTTCTCCCCTGATTCCCCTGAGCACAGCCCGCAGCCGCCGCCACTGCAGGACACCCACGACGACCTGCGTCGCCACCGCGAGAACGGCGTAGCCGACGAGCCACGGCCGCCACTCCGGCGGCTGTGCGTGGCCGACCAGCGGATCGACCAGCACGGGAACGGCGTAGATCCCGGGCATCGCCACGAGCAGGTCGTGCAGCCGCAGGGCGGTGTCCACTGCCCGGGACGTCGCGTCCTCCGCGATGACGGGACGCCGGAAGACGTCGGTCACCATCGCGGCCGTGACCGCCGCGCCCAGGACCAGCAGGAGGAGCCAGCTCCCCGCGTACGTGCGGAACGGCGTCGTGGCGAAGATCGTCACCGCGAGCGCGGCGCCGCCGCCGAAGGTGACCAGCGGCACGGCGAGGAACCAGCCGATCACCTCGGTACGCGGCGGGCCGCCGAGCGTCCCGAAGCGCGCCAGCGCTTGGCGGTCGCGGACCCGCGCCGGAAGCCAGTATCCGAGGTGCTGGTCGATGAGGAGGAAGAAGACGTACGAGCTGTCCACCAGTTCCGCGCCGTGCACGCCGGGCAGGAACGCCAGGCTCAGAAACCCGGTGGTGGCGGCCACGTATCCCAGGACTGCCACGCCGATCCACCGCCACGACCCGGGCGGCCGGGCGCCGGCGCGGAAGCCGAGCCGCAGGGCCAGCAGGTCGGTCATCGTGGGCACGTCGACGCCGTGCTTGACGAGCCAGCGTCCGGCCGCCGCCCGCTCCGCGTCCGTCACCACCGCGGCGGTCACCGGGCCACCGTCCCGTAGTGGCCGGGCGGCAGGCTTCGGCGCCGGGCCGCGTTCACGGCGCCGACGTGGACCGCCACCACCAGGACGAAGTACCCGGCCGCGGGCACGAACCGCGCCGGGGGCCACGGCCAGCTGGTGGACAGGTCGATCCAGACGAGGAACGTGAACATGATCGGCACCGCGAACGCCCGGGTGTCGAAAGCCCGCAAAGCCGCGTCGACGGCAAGCGAGGCCTCGTCCTCGGCGATCACCGGGGCCTGCAGGGCCCGGCCGAGGACCGCGGCCACGCTCGCGGCGCCGATCACCAGTGCGGCCGCCCAGCCCGCCGGGTTGGCGGCGAACCCCGCGCACAGGACCACGCCGCCGCCGAACGTCGTCGCCACCGCGGCGAGGTACCACCAGCCCACCTGCCCGGCCGCCACCCGCAGCGACGGCCGGGCGCCCGGGGAAACCAGCCGGGCGGCGGTGCGGTCGGCCCGGCACACCCGGCGCCACTGCAGCAGGGGATAGGCGGTGCAGAGCACGGTGAACACCAGGAACCGCGCGAGCACCGGGACCGGCGGCACCAAGGCGACCGTCCAGACCACGGAGGAAAGCACGCCGTAGACCTGGTAGGACCGCGTGGCCAGCACCCGGGCCCCGACGCGCACCGCGAGCAGCGGCGCCGGCTCGTCCACCTCCACGCCGTGGCGGGCCAGCCAGGCCCGCGCCCCCTGTCTCTCGGCGAGCGTCGTCCACGCTGTTTGCACCACCATCGAACCTCCCCTGTCGCGCCGTACACGCCCGAAGCGGCGAAAAGGTTTACCGGCCGTAGAAGCCGGGCGGCAGCCGGCGGTAGCGGCGGCGGAGCAGCAGCCAGCCGGTCAGCTCCAACGCGGCCGCCACCGCCAAGTACGCCCACGCGGCCCACTCCAGCAGGGCGGGCGGCTCCCAGGCCATCATGAGCACCGGCACCGCGAACAGGGCGTACGCGGCGCACGACGCGTAGCGGTGGGCGTCCTCGGCGCGCAGCGCTTCGTCGATCAGCCGGGACGCCTCGTCTTCCGCGATCACCGGCGAGCGGAGGGTCTTGCCGAGCACCAGCGCGGTCGCGCCGGCGCCGACGGCCAGCGCGATCGTGGACAGCGCGATGTCGACCGAGAGCGGGTACCAGTGGTCCCCGAACCGCGGTGCGGTCAGGAACATCGCCGCGCACAACACCGCCCCGCCGACGAAGGTGACGGCCACCGCGCTCAGGTACCACCAGCCGACCTGCCGGGCCGCCACGCGCAGCGACGGCGGGGTTCCGGCCGCGGTGAGGCGCTCGGCGAGCCGCTCGCGGCGTTGCATCCGCCGCCAGCGCAGCACCTGCACCGAGGCGAAGAGCACAGCGAGGGCCGCTCCCCGGCCCGGCAGGTCCGTGCCGGCGGTGAGGACCGGGAAGAAAGCCGCCAAGACCCCGGCGACGACGGCTTGCTCGGGTCGTCGGCGGAGCTCGAAGCCGCGCGCGCCGATGCGCAGCGCCAGCAGTCGCGTCGGCAGCCACACCCGGACCCCGCGCCGGCCCAGCCACAGCCGGGTGCAGCCCACCTCGAGCGCGGTGGGCTCGCCGGGCAGTCTCGGGTCCACCGGCAGCGCCGGTTCACGAGCGATCAACGGAACACCCCCAGTCCCGCGGTACACGCGGAACGCCCCGGACAGGTTGCCTGTCCGGGGCGTTCCGTTCCGGGCGTTCCCTACTTCAGGTACTGCGACCCGTGGGTCACCGCCGAGTAGGCGTCGACCGCGCCGTGGCCGTAGAAGCCGTTGAACGACGGGTCACCCACGCAGGTCGCCGTGAACGAGGCGTCGCGGCCTTCCTTCAGGTAGTCCACCGTCCGCGGGACCGGGCAGGCGATCTTCGACGCCGTGCCCTCGAGCACGCGCTGGACCTTGTCCGGGTCCATTCCGAAGCCGGCGCCGGACTTCTTGCCGTACTGCGAAACGATCAGCGCCGCGACGCCGGTGGCGTGCGGGGTCGCCATCGACGTGCCCTGCAGCCACTGGTAGTAGCCGACCCGGCCGTCGGCCGCCGTCGCCTTCTGGACGCCCAGCGCGACACCCGCCGGCGTCACGTTGCCCGCCGCGTCGATGGTGCCTTCGGCGACGCCGACGTTCTTCGGGTACGTCGAGAGGATCTCGTTCTCGACCGTGCGGAACCACGGCGTGCCGAAGCCGTCGCGGAAGTAGCCGCCCGGCGCGGAAACCGAGATCTGCTCGGTGCCGTAGTTCGAGTAGTCCGCCTTCGCCTGCGACGGGCCGAACGCGCTGACGCCGATGGTGTGGTTGCCCTCGACCGGCAGGTTCAGGCACGAGCTGTTGTCGACCTGACGCGGGTGCGTCGTGTTGGCCGGGTAGTCCGGGCTGGTGGTGTCCGGCTGCGGCGCGCCGAGGTCGGTGTGCTGGTTGCCCAGCGCGACCACCATCGTGACGCCCTTGCGGTGCGCGTAGTTCAGCGCGCGCTGGGTCGCCTCGATGATCGTGCGCTGCTCGGCCTGCTCGGCGGCCGAGTCGGCCGGGTTCGCCTGGCAGTTGTACAGCCAGGGATCCGTGTAGAAGCTCATGTTGACGACGTCGATGCCCGCGTCGCCGGCGTAGGTCAGCGCGTCGACGGTCGGCTGCAGGAAGAAGTACCCCGAGTCCTGGCCGGCGCGGATGTTCACCAGCGTCACGTTCGGCGCGACACCGGAGACGCCGAAGCCGTTGGCCGCGGCGGCGATCGTGCCGGCGACGTGCGTGCCGTGGCCGCCGTCGTCGTGGTTCACCGGGTCGACGCAGCCGCGGAACTCGCACGGGCCGTCGACCTCGACGCCGTTGACGTCGAACGGGATGTCCTTGGTGAAGTTGCGCGAGTCGGCCGCGTCGAAGTTCGGCGCGATGTCCGGGTGCGTGCCGTCGATGCCGGTGTCGATGACGCCGACCTTGACCTGCTTGCTGCCGGCCTGCTTGGTGCGCGAGAGGTCCGAGCGGACGGACTTGAGGCCCCAGAGCTGGTCGTCCAGCGGGTCCATCCCGACGGCCTTCGTGGCGGCCTTCTTCGCGGAGGCGGCGCCGCGGCCTTCCTTCTCGGCGTTGTCGTTCTTGGCCTTCTTGCCGTTCTTCGGCAGCGAGCCGATGACCTGGGCCTTGGCCGCGCCGAACACGGCCCGGTTCGCCGAGACGCGCTCGGTGAACCCGGTCGCCGGGGCGCTGGCCTTGATGAGGCCGACGGCGCTGTTCGTCTCCAGCACGGTGCCGCCCGCGGCGCGGATCGCCTGCTGGACGGTGCCGATGCTCTGCGTGTCCTTGGCGAGCACGGTGAACTCGGTCGCCGGGCCGGACAGCGCGGGCTGCGCCGAAGCGACCGGGACCGCGACAGCCGAGATCGCCCCGAACAGCGGGACGGCCATGGCCGCGGCGAGAAGCCTGGGTCTCTGCACGATTCTCCTCCTCGGGAAAGCGGTTCCTGCACCGTATAGATCGGACATTGCGTAAACAACGGCCAAACGTACGTTATGGAACAACCGACTTCTGCTCGGCGAAGTGACAAGCTGACAAGTGGCCGTCCGTCCGCGGCACCAGTTCCGGCACCTCCGACGCGCAGATGTCCTGCGCCTTCCAGCAGCGCGTGCGGAACCGGCACCCGGACGGGGGATCCAGGGGACTCGGCACGTCACCCTCGAGCCGGATGATCTGCCGCTGGCCGCGCACGGCCGGGTCCGCCACCGGTACCGCGGACAGCAGCGCCTGGGTGTACGGGTGGGACGGTCGTTCGTAGATCTCCTCGTCCGTCCCGATTTCGACGATCTTGCCGAGGTACATCACCGCGACCCGGTTGGACAGGTGGCGCACCACGGAAAGGTCGTGCGCGATGAACACGTAGGACAGGCCGAACTCGCCCTGCAGGTCACCGAGCAGGTTCATCACCTGGGCCTGGATCGAGACGTCCAATGCGGACACCGGCTCGTCGCAGATGATCACCTTCGGCCGCAGCGCGAGCGCCCGCGCGATGCCGATGCGCTGGCGCTGCCCGCCGGAGAACTGGTGCGGGTAGCGGTTGAGGTGCTCGGGGTTGAGCCCGACGACCTCCAGCAGCTCCTGCACCTTCTTCGCCCGCGAGCCCTTCGGGGCGACGTCGGAGTGGATTTCGAACGGCTCGCCGACGATGTCGCCGACGGTCATCCGCGGGTTGAGCGAGGTGTACGGGTCCTGCAGCACGATCTGGATCTCGCGCCGCAGCTTCCGCAGTTCGTTGCCGCGCAGCGAAAAGATGTCGCGGCCTGCGAACTTGGCACTGCCGCCGGTCGGCTCTTCGAGGCGCATGAGGACCTGGGCCAAGGTGGACTTGCCGCAGCCGGACTCGCCGACGACGCCGAGCGTCTCGCCCGGCAGCAGGTCGAACGAGACGCCGTCGACCGCCTTGACCTGGCCGATCGTGCGCTTGAACAGGACGCCGGTGCGCACCGGGAAGTACTTCTTCAGGTCGGTGACCGAGAGAATGGGCTCAGGCACGGGAGTTCACCACCTCTTCGGCGAAGTGGCACGCACTGGTCCGGCCGAACCCGATGCCGATCGGCGGCGGGACGTCCACCCCGCACTTGGCTTCGGCCCGCTTGCACCGCGGGTGGAACGCGCAGCCCGGCGGGATGTCGAGCAGGCTCGGCGGCAGGCCCTTGATCGTTTCCAGCGTCTGTCCTTTGAGGTCGAGCCGGGGCAGGGAGTCCATCAGCGCGGCGGTGTAGGGGTGGGCCGGCGCGCGGAACAGCTCGACGACGTCGGCCTGTTCGACGATCCGGCCCGCGTACATCACCGCGATCCGGTCGGCGACCTCGGCGACCACCGCCAGGTCGTGGGTGATGAGCACCAGGCCCATCTTGCGCTCCGCCTGTATTTCCCGCAGGAGGTCCATGATCTGGGCCTGCACGGTGACGTCGAGTGCGGTGGTCGGCTCGTCGGCGATGAGCAGGTCCGGGTCCAGCGCGAGCGACATCGCGATCATCGCGCGCTGGCGCATGCCGCCGGAGAACTGGTGCGGGTAGTCCTTGATCCGCCGTTCCGCGGCCGGGATGCGCACGGTGTCGAGCAGCTCGATCGCGCGCTTGCGGGCGTCCTTCTTGGACATCCCGAGCCGCACCGTCAGTTGTTCCTCGATCTGGAACCCCACGGTGAAGACCGGGTTCAGCGCGGACAGCGCGTCCTGGAAGATCATCGCGATCTCGCTGCCGCGCACCTCGCGACGCCGTTCGTCGGACGCCGTGAGGAGGTCTTCGCCGCGCCAGCGCACGGCGCCGCCGGTGATCACGCCGGGCGGCATGTCGAGGATGCCCATCACCGTCTGCGCGGTGACGCTCTTGCCGGAGCCGGATTCGCCGAGCACCGCCAGGGTCTCCCCGGCGTGCACCGAATAGCCGACGCCGTTGAGCACGTTCGCCACACCGTCGGCGGTGCGGAACTCGACGTGCAGATCCTCTACTTCGAGCAGCAGTTCGTGGTCGGACAAGGGGATCTACCTCGACTTCGGATCGAGCGCGTCGCGGATGCCGTCACCCAGCATCACGAAGGCCAGCACGGTCAGGGTCACGAAACCGCCGGGGAACAGCAGCATGTGCGGATCGTTCCGGAAGTAGTCCCGCGAGTCGCTGATCATCACGCCCCACGAGATCACCGGCGGGCGCACCCCGATGCCGAGGTAGGCCAGCGTCGCCTCGGCGCCGATGAAAGCGCCGAGCGCGATGGTGGCGTACACCAGCACCGGCGCGATCGTGTTGGGCAGCAGGTGCCGGAAGATGATCCGCGGGGTGCTCGCACCGAGGCCGCGCGCGGCCTTCACGTAGTCGAGCTGCTTGGCCACCAGCGTCGCCGAGCGCATGATGCGCATGGCCACCGGCCAGCTCAGCACGGCGATGGAGCAGACCACCTGGACGATGATCGTGACCGCGCCGGGGTTCGTGCCGGGCGCGTTGAACGTCGTCAGGATGACGATCGCGCCGAGGACGAACGGCAGGCCCGCGAAGATGTCGCCGAAGCGCGACAGCAGGCTGTCGACGAACCGCCCGTAGTAGCCGGCGAAGATGCCGACGAGCGATCCGAAGAGGACGGTCAGCAGGGTCGAGAACACGCCGACCAGCAGAGACGCGCGGGCGCCGTAGATCGTGCGGGCGTAGACGTCGTAGCCCTGGTTGTCGTAGCCGAACCAGGCGTCCGCTGACGGGCCTTCGTTGGCGTGCGTGAGATCGCTGAAGCCCGCCTCCCGTGAGCTGAACAGGCCGGGCGCGATGGCGATCAGCACGATCAGCAGGATGATCACGGCGGAAATGACGAACGCCGGCTTGCGCCGCAGCTGGCGCCACGCGTCGCCCCACAGGCTGCGGGGTTTCTGCGGGCCGGCGCCGGAGTCGTCGATGCGGGACAGCTCGGCCGCGTCGGCACCGCCGCCGCCCACCAGGTTCGGGTCAGTCATAGCGGATCCTCGGGTCGAGAACGGCGTACAGCAGGTCGACGATCAGGCTCATCAGCAGGTACACCAGCACCAGCAGGACGACCACGCCGACGACGGTCGCGCTCTCCCGGTTCTGGATGCCGCGGAAGATGAGCCCGCCCAGGCCGTTGATGTTGAACACGCCTTCGGTGACGATCGCCCCGCCCATCAGGGCGCCCAGGTCGGTGCCGAGGAAGGTGAGGACCGGGATCACCGAGTTGCGCAGCAGGTGGACGCCGACCACGCGGCTCTGCGGCTGGCCCTTGGCGATCGCCGTCCGGACGTAGTCGGCGCGGCGGTTCTCGGCGATGCTCGTCCTCGCCAGCCGGGCCACGTAGGCCATGGACAGGCTGCCGAGCGCGAGGCCGGGCACGATGAGCTCGCCGACGCTCGGGTCCTCCGACACGCTGGCCTCGATCAGGCCGAGGCCGTTGCCACCCAGGGCGAGCTGCAGCACGATCGCCGTGACGAACACCGGCAGCGAGATCAGGAACGTGGTCGAGACCAGCACGAGGTTGTCGAGGAAACCCTTGCCGCGCAGGCCGGTCAGCACGCCGGCGGTGAGGCCGATGAGGGCCTCGATGACCACGGCGATCACGGCCAGGCGCAGCGTGATCGGGTACGACGTGGCGATCAGCTCGCCGACGGAGGTGCCGTTGAAGGTCTCGCCCCAGTCGCCGGTGAACAGGCTCCCGAGGTACTTGAGGTACTGGACGAACAGGTTGTCGTTCAGGTGGAACTTCTCGGTCATCTGGGCGATGTAGGCCGACGGGCAGGCGGTCTGGCCGCACTTGCCGGAGAACGGGTCGCCGGGCACGGCCCAGACCAGGACGTAGATGAGGAAGGTGGTGCCGAAGAACACCGGGATCAGCTGGAGCAGCCGTCGCAGGACATAGCGGGTCATGACGTTCCTAGTGCGCGCCGGCCGTCGTGAGTGTTTAGGGCGGTTAGAACCGCCCTAAACACTCACGACGGCGTGGTGGTGGTTGCTGCGGATCAGCGCGGCGCTACTTCTTCAGGACCTCGATGGACGGGTAGTCCGGCATCCGCCGGAAGTCCAGGGCCGCGGACTTGAGGTTCTTCGACTTCGCCGCGACGCCCTTCTCGCTCCACACCGGGATCGACGGCAGGTCCTTCGCGACCAGGTCCTCGGCCTGCTGGTACAGCTTGACCGCGGCGTCCTTGTCGGCGGTGGCGTCCGCCTGCGCGAGGATCGCGTCGACCTGCGGGTTCGAGTAGCTGGAGTCGTTCGAGGAGCCGCCGGTCTTGTAGATCGGGTTGAGGAAGTCCTCGATGGACGGGTAGTCCGCCGACCAGTCCGAACGGCCCATGCCGGTCAGCTTCTTGCCGGTGACGATGCTGCGCCACTGGCCGAAGTCGGTGGCCGGCACGAAGTCGCACTCGACGCCGAGGGTGTTCTTGATGCTGTTGCACGCCGCGGTCAGCGGTTCCTTGCGGCCGCCGTCCGCGTTGGACGCGATGGTCAGCTTGCCCTTGAAGCCGGACTTCGCGAAGGCCTCCTTGGCCGCCGCCGGGTCGAACTTGCAGAACTGGCAGACGCCGGGCCGCGCCCCCGGGATGCCCGGCGCGATGTAGCCGTCCGCGGGCACGTAGGTGTCGTTCATGACGGTCTTGGTGATCTGCGCCCGGTCGATCGCCAGCGAGATGGCCTTGCGCAGCTCGAGGTTGTTGCTGTAGCCGGGCACGTAGTACGGCACGGCGATGGTGCTGATCTCGAGCAGGTGGCCGGTGACGAGCCGGTCGCCGAGGTCGGCCTTGTACTTGCCGCCCGCGACCGCCGACGGCGGCAGCGCCTCCATGAAGTCCAGCCGCCCGCTCAGCAGGTCCTGGTAGGCGGTCTCCTGGCTCGAGTAGATCTTGATGTCGAGGTCCTTGAAGTGGACCTTGTCGTCACCCTTGTAGTCGTCGAAGCGGGTGAGCTTGATGTCCTGGTTCGGCGTCCGCGAGACGAACTTCATCGGGCCGTTGCCGATGGGGTGCTGCTCGAAGCCCTTGGGATCCTTGAAGAACGCGTCGGGCAGCGGCGCGAACGCCTGGTAGCCGACCTTGATGTCGAACACCGAGAACGGCGCGTCGAGCGTGACCTGGAACTCGTAGTCGCTCTTCTGCACCAGGCCGGACATCTTGTCCGTGGCCGGCTTGGCGTTCTCGTCCGCGGGGTGGACGTCCTTGTACCCCTGGATGTTCGAGAAGAAGTCCGTGTTGAGCTGCCCGTTCGGGGCGTAGGCGCCGTAGTTCCAGGCGTCGATGAAGTTGTGCGCCTTCACCTCGGTGCCGTCGTGGAACTTCCAGCCCTGCTTGATCTTGATGTCGTAGACCTTGGAGTCGGTCGTCGTGATCGAGTCGGCCATCAGGTTGAACGGCTTCGCGTCCGCGCCCTTGAAGCCGACCAGCGTCGCGAACATGACCTGGATCGCCTTGGTGCCGCCGAGGTCGTTGATGTTCGTCGGGACCAGCGCGTTCTGCGGCTCGGTGCCGTAGACGCTGACCGCGCCGTCCGGGTTGGTCTCGCCGGCGCCCGCGGAGCTGCCCGAACCGCCACCGCACGCGGCGAGCGCGAGCGCCAGCGAGGTCATCACCACCGTGGGTCCCCAGAGCCTGCGCGAACGACGCATGTCCCCTCCATCTCCGTCTGTCCGAAAGGTGAGACGCACGCTATCGGGGGCGATGAAGCTGATCACAGGACTGCGGTGTTGCAAATCAGTGACGACCGTCGGGACCACCTGGTTGGAGCACAACCAAGGTAGGAAACCGGGTACTCCGGACGGCCTAGCGCGGACACGTGGTCATCACGCGCTCACGTTCGGTTCGTGTTCGATTCTCCTTGCGGCACAAGCCCTTTCGGGCGTCCGAACGGGTCGGTGCGGAGCTTGTCAAGAGCCCCGCCTGACCGGATCCGGAATCCGGCGCGGCCCTCGCCCGAACCGGATCAGGCCAGCGAGAGGGCGATCCCGTCCAGGATGTCGTGCTCGCTGACCACCAGCTCGGTCGGGCCGCCGCGGGCCGCGAGCTGCTCGGCGAGGGTCTGGACCACCACGGCGCCCCCGGCGATCACGTCGACGCGGCCGGGGTGGATCACCGGGTTCGCCGCCCGGGTCGCGTGGTTCTCGGCCAGCAGCCGCGTCGCGAGCCGGTCGATGTCCGCGGGGCCGAGCTTCGACAGGTGGACGCGCTCGCGGTCGTACTCCGTCAGCTCCTGGGCGATGGCCGAGAGCGTCGTCACCGTGCCGGCGACGCCGACCCAGGTCTTCGCGCGGGCGACGTCGACGACGTCGAACGCCTCGGTGAGGACCTTGCCGGCCAGGTCGCGGGCGGCGGCGATCTCGTCGGCGGTCGGCGGGTCGCTCTTCAGCGCGCGCTCGGTGATCCGGACGCAGCCGATGTCGACGGACTTCGCGGCGAGCACCTCGGCCTGCCGGCCGTCCCAGGTGCCCAGGACGAGCTCGGTCGAGCCGCCGCCGACGTCGGCCACGACGAACGGGCCGTCGGCCGGGTCCTGTTCGCCGACCGCGCCGGTGAAGCTGAGCCGGGCTTCCTCGTCGCCGGTGATCACCTCGGCCTCGACGCCGAGGGTCTCGCGCGTCATGCGGAAGAAGTCGTCGCGGTTCTTCGCGTCGCGGGTGGCGGAGGTGGCGACCATGCGCACCTTCTCGACGCCTTTGCGCCGGGCCGCGACCGTGTAGTCGGCGAGCGCGACACGGGTGCGTTCGAGTGCCTCGGGAGCGAGTTCGCCGGTGGCGTCGACGCCCTGGCCGAGCCGGACGATCCGCATCTCGCGGTGCAGGTCGCGCAGGTCGACCGTGCCGTCGTGGCGCGGCGTCAGCTCGGCGACGAGCAGGCGGATGGAGTTGGTCCCACAGTCGATCGCGGCAACACGAGGCATGCGATCACCCTAGCTGGCGGGTGTCGTCCCGACGGTCGTGGTCGTGGTGGTCGTCGTGACCGAGGTGACCGTCTGCCCGCACGTCGGCTCCACGGGAGTGGTCTTCGTCGGCGGGGTGGTGGTGGTCTCACCGGTTTCCGTCGTCGAAGGCGGCGGAGTGGTCGTCGTGGTGATCACCGTGGTCGTGGTGGGTGTCGTCGTCGGCGGCTTCGTGCACGAGCCCGGAGTTGTGGTCGTGGTCGGCGGCTTCGAGGTGCCCGTCGTCGGCGGCACGCTCGGCGTCGTCGTCGGAACCGGTGGGGGCGGGATCGCCGGTGGCGCGGGGAGCGCCGCCGCGTTCGGGGCGCCGATCGGGACCGTGCTGTCCGGCACCTGCATGATCCCGTTGCGGTAGGCCTCGGCCCACAGGATCACGGTGTTCACGTACGTGTCGGAGTTGTTGTAGCGGTAGATCGCGCCGCGCAGCTGGTCCGGGTTCGCCAGGTCGAAGCCGCCGGAGCAGAGGTAACGGCCGGTGGCCAGGGCCGCGTCGAAGATGTTGTTGGGGTCGGACTTGCCGTCGCCGTTGCCGTCGGAGGCGTAACCGCGCCAGGTCGCCGGGATGAACTGCGTCGGGCCGACCGCGCGATCCCACACCGGGTCCGTGTCGAGCTCGCCGTGGTCGGTGTCGGGGATCGCGGCGAACCCGCCCTGGCCGTTGAGCTCCGGGCCGAGGATCGGCTCGCGGGTGGTGCCGTTCGCGTCGACATAACCACCGCGGGCGTGGTTGGACTCGATCCGGCCGATGCTGGCGATCAGGGCCCAGTCGATGTGGCACGCGGGCTGCTCGCGGCCGAGGATGTCGGCGGCGTTCTTGTACGCGACGAGCGCGGTGGCGGGGATGCCGAGGGGGCCGTCGGGGAGTTCGTACGCCGGGAGCGGCAGCGGGGTGGGGGCGCCGGGGAGGGTGCCGTCGACGGCGATCTGCTGGATGGCGGCGTGCCCGGGGTCGTAGCCCTGGCCGAGTGCGGCGTCGCGGGTGTGGTCACCGCTCCCGCCGAGCCAGCCGAGGGTGCCACCGCCGGCGAGCAACGCCGGGATCACCGCGAAGATGCCGGTGATCAGGGGGAACGCGGTGCGGTGGCGGATCCCGAATCTTCGGGTGTGGCTTCCGACTGCGTCAGGCAGTCGCCGCACGCGCATAGCTAGCACCCTCCTGGCCGGATCGCCTCATCCACCCTCGGGTGACAGCCTGCCGTACCCGGGGCGCGGTTTCACCCCTTCGGGAGTCTGGATCTCGCCGGACGGGGGTTTTCGCTCACCCAGCCCAGTTATCTGTTTACGTCGCGCGAGCGTTACGCGGCGCAGTCCCCTGTGGGCCACCCGTTCGCCTTAAGGAGCTCCAGCGTCTCGTCACCGAACGGATTCACGCCCGGACCGACCGCGAGGGAGTGCGCGACGTGCACGTGCAGGCACTTGACGCGTCCGGGCATGCCCCCGGCGGTGACCTGGTGGCCGAGCGGCTCGATCGCGTCGCGCTCGGCGAGGTAGGTCTCGTGGGTCCGCTGGTAGCGGGCAGCGAGCTCGGGATCGGTGGAGAGCCGCTCGGTCATCTCCTTCATGATCCCGGACGCCTCGATCGTGCCGATCATCGAGTTCAGCTTCGGGCAGGTCAGGTAGTAGAGGGTCGGGAACGGCGTGCCGTTCTCCAGCCGCGGGCTGGTCTGCACGACGGAGGGGTGCCCGCTCGGGCACCGGGCGGCGACGGCCCGCAGCGCCCGCGGCGGCCGCCCGAGCTGCTCCGCGATGATCTCGCGGTCGGCGTCGGTGACGGGCTCGAACCGGTGCTGCTGCGTGCTGTTCACGCGCTCAAGGTTAGAGCGTGAGGCTCACCACCCGGCCCGCGCCCCAAGCGCCCCAATGTGGCGTTCGGTGCGTCCGACGCACCGAACGCCACATTGGGTGCGTCAGACGCAACCAACGCCACATTGGGGCGTTCGGGCTCAGCCGCCCGAGACCTGGTTCCAGAGGTTGTCGTACCAGGAGCCGTCCGGGACCTGCTGCTGTCCCGGCTGGGGCGCCGCGTCCGGGGCCTTGTCCTCGGGCAGCTGGACGATGTACGGCGTCTCGCCCGGCTTGACGTACCGCAGCCGCCGCCGGGCTTCGGCCTCGATCTGCGCCGGGTCGCTCAGCTCCGCCTTGCGGCCCTGGAGCTGGGCGACCGTCTGCTGCAGCTGGGCCTGCTGCGCCTGCTGCTCGCGGATCTCGGTCCGCTGGGCGAGGTACGTGCGCAGGGGCACGGCGATGGTGAACGCCAGCGCGCACACCACGATCGCCACCACCGCCGCGCGGCGGGTGGTGGACATGCCGAGCACCTTCGCCGCACCGGACGCGCGCTTCGCCGCCAGGCTCCGGCGGAGCCGGGCCCGGGTCGTCTCCGCGTCGCCGGTGCGCCGGCGCGCCGCCTCGGGACGGCGGGCCGGCGCGGGCCGGCTGGCCCGCGAAGCCCCGCCGCCGCCTCGGCGGTTGCGCGTCGTCCTCCCCCGGTCGGCCATGGCAGGCTCAGCCCTCGGCGCTGAACCGCGGGAAGGCCAGCTCGCCGGCGTACCGGGCGGCGTCACCGAGGGTCTCCTCGATGCGCAGCAGCTGGTTGTACTTGGCGATCCGCTCGCCGCGGGCCGGGGCACCGGTCTTGATCTGGCCGACGCCGGTCGCGACCGCCAGGTCGGCGATGAACGTGTCCTCGGTCTCGCCGGAACGGTGGCTCATCATCGACTTGTAGCCGAACGACGTGGCCAGCGAGATCGCGTCGAGCGTCTCGGACAGCGTGCCGATCTGGTTGACCTTCACCAGCAGCGCGTTGGCGGCGCGGCGGGTGATGCCCTCCTCGAGGCGGTCCGGGTTGGTGACGAACAGGTCGTCGCCGACGATCTGGACCTTCTCGCCGACCTCGGCGGTCAGGGTGACCCAGCCGTCCCAGTCGTCCTCGCTCAGCGGGTCCTCGATGGACACGAGCGGGTAGTCGCGCAGCAGCTCGGCGTAGTACGCCGACATCTGCTCCGCGCTCTTCTTGCTGCCTTCGAAGGTGTACGCGCCGTCGGCGAAGAACTCCGTCGCGGCGACGTCCAGCGCGAGCGCGACCTCGCGGCCCGGGGTGTAGCCGGCCTTCTCGATGGCCTGCAGGATCAGGTCGAGCGCCTCGCGGTTGTTCGCCAGGTTCGGCGCGAAGCCGCCCTCGTCGCCCAGACCGGTCGAGAGGCCGCGGCCCTTCAGCACCGACTTCAGCGAGTGGTAGACCTCGGCGCCCCAGCGCAGGGCCTCGCGGAAGGTCTCCGCGCCGATCGGCGCGATCATGAACTCCTGGACGTCGACGTTGCTGTCCGCGTGCGAACCGCCGTTGAGGATGTTCAGCATCGGGACCGGCAGCACGTGCGCGTTCGGCCCGCCCAGGTAGCGGAACAGCTCCAGCTCGGCCGACTCGGCGGCGGCCTTCGCGACGGCCAGCGAGACGCCGAGGATGGCGTTCGCGCCGAGGCGGGACTTCGCCGGCGTGCCGTCGAGGTCGACCAGCTTCTGGTCGACGATCCGCTGGTCGACGGCCTCGATGCCGACCATCTCCGGGCCGATCTCGTCGAGCACCGCGGCGACCGCGCGCTCGACGCCCTTGCCGTTGTAGCGGCCGGTGTCGCCGTCCCGCAGCTCGACCGCTTCGTGTTCGCCGGTGGACGCACCGGACGGGACCGCGGCCCGCGCGAGCGTGCCGTCGTCGAGCGCCACCTCCACCTCGACGGTCGGGTTGCCACGCGAGTCCAGAATCTCGCGCGCGCCTACCTGCTCGATGAGAGCCACGCCATGCTCCTCGGTGCGTCGTGCCTGTAGTGAATGCCGCCTCCGCGGGAAAGCGAACGTCGGCGGGTGGTGACGCCCAGCCTAGCCGTCGCCGCAGTTCACCCGTTGGAGGCACGGCCGGTCACTCACTCGTCAGTGCGGACCGCCTGCCAGCCCGGAGGCAGCTCCACGGTCTCGGACGTCTGCTGCCAGAACGTCCAGCTGTTGCCGCCGAGGTCGGCGACGGTGAACACCCGGGCGCCGTAGGGCTGGTCCTGCGGCGGCTCGAGCTCGCCCTCGTCGCCGAGCGCCGCCCCGATCCGCGCGTAGGCCTCGTCGACGTCGTCGACGTAGAGGATGTTGAGCTGGCCGACCGGCCCGTCGACGCCCTTGGCCTGCCAGTAGTCCGGCCCGACGCCGGCGATCTGGATCCGCGCGTCGCCCGCGCGCAGCGTCGCCTGGAAGACCTCGCCGGCCCCGTCGCAGAACCGGACCTCCTCGGTGAACCCGAAGACCCTGGTCAGCCAGGCGAGCGCCGCCGTGGCGTCGGAGTAGTACAGGTAGGGCGCCAGGCCCCGGTACGGGCTGCTCATGGCGGGACAGTCCATCACGTCCCGTTCGGCGGCGTGTGCAAGCCCCTCTTCCGAGGTAACGTGGGATGACCATGACGGACGCCGCAGCTGCTTCGCAGCCTCCCGAGGAGTCGCGGTTCCATGCCTTCCGCCAGGCCGAGGATCTGGTGGGCCGCCGCCGTCCGCTGGACGCACTGAAGGCGTTGCAGCCCTTGCTGGAATCCGAAGAGGACAAGCCGTCGGTCCACCTCCTGGCCGGGCGCGCGTACTTCCACTCCGCGCAGCTGCGGCGCGCCGAGCAGGCGTTCACCCGGGTGCTGGAACTGGACCCGACGGACCACTACGCCCGGTTCATCCTCGGCCGGACCCTGCAGCGCCTCGGCCGGTTCGTCGAGGCGCTGGCCCAGATGCGGATGGCGTCGGCGATGAACCCGGTGCCGGAGTACCTCGAGGCGATCAGCGAAGTCAAGGCGCACATCGCCCTGCGCGAGCTGTGACCGAAAGGGCCGAACGGCCCCGAGGTCTCGGACTTTCGGCTGATGGATCCGGGCCCCTCGGCCGATCCGCGGCACCCCCTCGTCCGGCGAGGCTGGTTCCAGACCGAACCAGGGAGGGACCACGATGTCGATCTTCGCCACGCTGGGCGCTTACGCCGGCTTGCTGCTGCTGGTGCTCATGGCCGTCACGCCGTTCTTCGCCGACCGGGAACTCTGACTCACGGCGCGACGCTCGCCTCCGCGTAGGCGTCCGCCGCGCTGAAGACGTCCTGGCCGTACGCGACTCCGGCGTTGTAGAACAGGATCGCGCGCCACCAGCCCGCCGGCGTGCCCAGGTCGTCGCCGCCCGAGCACAGGTAGCGCGCCGCCGTGAAGGCCGCGTCGTCCACGTTCTGGGGGTCCGGCGTGCCGCCGTCGCCGTTGGCCCGCTCCTGGTACTTCTTCCACGTCGACGGCAGGAACTGCAGCGGGCCGATCGCGTGGTCCCACGTCTTGTCGCCGTCGAGCTTGCCGCCGTCGGTGTCGTGCACGGCGGGGACGCCCGCCGAGCCGTTCAGCGGTGGGCCGACCACCGGCTTCGCGACCCGGCCGTCCGCGCCGATCGCCGAGAGGTCGAAGTTCCCGCGCCCGGCCTCGACCCGGCCGATGCCCGCCGGCGTCGCCCACGAGAGGTGGCACGTCGGCTTCTGCCGCTGCATCCACATCTCCGCCCGGCCGTACGCGGCGAGCACGCGCGCCGGGAGGTGCGTCTTGTCCGCGACGCGGGTCGCCCACGCGTCCAGCTCGGCCTGGTCGGACACCGCCGGCCGGTCGACCGGGGCGGCGAGCCCGGCACGCGGCGACTCGGCGCCGGGCTGCGGGCGCTGCTCCGGGATGGGCAGCGCCGGCCGCGGCGGCGGGGGCGCGGCGGCGGGGGCGGCCGGGTTCCGGATACCGATCGTGACGACCAGGACCACGCCGGTGAGCACCAGCGCCAGCGCGAGGGCCGCGCGGCCGAGGTAGCGCCGCGGCGGACCACCCGGGGGCGCGTGCGGAGGTGTGACGGTCGGCTGAGCGGTATCGGCCACCCGATCAGGTTACGGAGCCACTCAAGAGGGACCCTCTGCCGCCTGACCAGGCAAGCGGAGGGTAAAAACAGGTCCACTGCCAGCGACGTCACAGAATTCGTTATCGAGTCGACGCGCAGGGCCCTGACCTGCGGTTACCCTAACCTAACTTTGCTCTTGAGTCCGATTTGCCCGATTGCATCGTTTCGAGCGAACGCGCACCGGCTGGACTTACAGGTGAGCCTTACCTAAAAACATCTTGTACCCAGCAGACCCAGGAGGCGGACCGGTGTTGTTCTCGAGCGCGCTGATCGGGCTGCGCGAAGGCCTGGAAGCCGCACTGGTCGTCAGCATCCTGGTGGCGTTCCTGGTCAAGACCGACCGGCGCCACGCGCTGCGCTGGGTGTGGCCGGGCGTCGGCGCCGCGGTGCTGCTGTCGGTCGCCGTCGGCGCGGTCCTGACCTACACGACGGCCCAGCTGTCGTTCGAGCACCAGGAGCTGCTCGGCGGGAGCCTGTCGATCGTCGCGGTCGTGTTCGTCACCGCGATGATCTTCTGGATGCGTAAGGCGGCCAAGAGCATCGCCGCCGAGCTGCGCGGGAAGATGGACGACGCGCTGGACGTCGGCCCCCTGGCCGTGCTGCTGCTGTCGTTCCTCGCGGTCGGCCGCGAAGGACTCGAGACCGCGGTGTTCTTCTACTCCACCGTCCAGGCCGCGCAGTCGGACACCGTGCAGCCGCTGATCGGCTTCGCCGTCGGCATCGCGGCGGCGGTGATCCTGGCCTACCTGCTCTACAAGGGCGCCGTCCGGTTCAACCTGACGAAGTTCTTCACGATCACCGGCGTCCTGCTCGTGTTCGTCGCCGCGGGCGTGCTCGGCTACGGCCTGCACGACCTGCAGGAGGCCGCGTTCCTGCCGGGCATCGGCACCCTGGCGTTCGACGCCTCGGCGACGGTGCCCGAGACGTCCTGGTACGGCGCCCTGCTCAAGGGCATCTTCAACTACTCGCAGCAGACGACCTTGCTGCAGGCCATCGCGTGGGTCGCCTACGTCGTCATCGTGCTGCCCCTCTTCCTCAAGCCCAGCAAGACCGCGCCGGCGCCCGCCGCCGCGGCCGCCTCGAAGGAGTGAGCGTGCGCAAGTCCCCCCGAACTCCACTGGCCGTGGTGGCCGGTGCCGCCGCCCTGGTGGCACTGACCGCGTGCGACAGCCAGGGCAGCACCGGGAACGAGACCGCCGCGGCCGGTGGCCCGATCAAGGTCGAGGCGACCGACACCGCGTGCACCGTCTCCGCCACCACCGCGGGCGCGGGCAACGTGACCTTCGAGATCACCAACAAGGGCACCAAGGTCACCGAGTTCTACCTCTACGCCGAGGGCGACCGGATCGTGGGCGAGGTCGAGAACATCGCGCCCGGGCTGAACCGGCGGCTGATCGTCGAGGTCGCCGACGCCGGCAAGTACCAGACCGCCTGCAAGCCGGGCATGGCGGGCGACGGCATCCGGGGCGAGTTCACCGTCACCGGCGGCGCGGCGAAGCAGGGCGACGCCAACGCGCAGAAGGCCCAGGCCACCAAGAGCTACGCCGGCTACGTCGCGAACAACACCGCCGCGCTCGAGGAGGAGACGGGCAAGTTCGTCGACCTCGTGAAGGCGGGCAAGGTCGACGAGGCGAAGGCCGCGTACGCGCGCACCCGCACCTACTACGAGCGGATCGAGCCGGTGGCCGAGAAGTTCGGCGACCTGGACCCGGCCATCGACGTCCGCGAGGCCGACCTCGAGCCGGGTCAGCAGTTCACCGGCTTCCACCGGCTGGAGAAGGACCTCTTCGTGTCCGGCCTGCAGGCCGACAGCCCGCAGATCGCGGACAAGCTGCTGACCGACGTCAAGGACCTGGTCGCGAAGTCGAAGACGTTCGAGCTGACCGCACTCGACCTCGCGAACGGCGCGAAGGGCCTGCTCGACGAGGTCGCAACCGGCAAGATCACCGGCGAGGAGGAGACCTTCTCGCACACCGACCTCTGGGACTTCCAGGCCAACGTGGACGGTTCGAAGGGCGCGATCACCTCGCTGCGCCCGCTGCTGCAGGAACGCGACGCGGCCCTGGTGTCCACTTTGGACAAGGAGTTCGCGAACGTGCAGGGCCTGCTCGACAAGACGCGCGCCGGTGAGGGCTTCAAGCTGTACAACGAGCTTTCCCAGGACCAGGTCAAGGAGTTCGCCTCGGCCGTCGACGCGCTGAGCGAGCCGCTGAGCAAGGTTGCGGAGGTCGTGTCCAAGTGAGCGAGGAGGGCACCCGCGTCTCCCGCCGGAAGCTCTTCGGCCTGGCGGGAGCGGGTGTCGCGCTCGCCGGGGCCGGGGCCGCGGCGGGCATCGGGATCGACAAGGCGACCAGTGGCAACGCCGAGGCGTCGGTGACCACCGTCGACTTCCACGGCGAGCACCAGGCCGGGATCGTCACGCCGGCCCAGGCGAACCTGCACTTCGCCGCCCTCGACGTCACCACGAAGGACCGCGAAAAGCTGCGGCAGCTGCTGAAGACGTGGACCGACGCGGCTCGCCGGATGACGGCCGGCCAGGAGGTCGTGCCGAACGGCGCGGTGGGCAGCGGCGACTACGCGCCGCCCGGCGACACCGGCGAGGCGCTGGACCTGCCGGCGTCGCACCTGACCCTGACCATCGGCTTCGGCCCCTCGCTGTTCGACGGCCGCTTCGGCCTCGCGGGGAAGCGGCCGCCGCAGCTGATCGACCTGCCGCTGTTCCCGAAGGACAAGCTCGACCCGGCCCGCGGCGGCGGCGACCTGTGCATCCAGGCCTGCGCGGACGACCCGCAGGTGGCGGTGCACGCGGTCCGCAACCTGGTGCGGCTCGGGTTCGGCGTCACCGAGGTCCGCTGGTCGCAGCTCGGCTTCGGCCGCAGCTCGTCGACGTCGCGCGAGCAGCAGACACCCCGGAACCTGTTCGGCTTCAAGGACGGCACCAACAACATCAAGTCCGAGGACACCGACTTCCTGCGCGACCAGGTCTGGGCCACGGCGGCCGACGGCCAGGCGTGGATGGCCGGCGGCTCGTACCTGGTGGCGCGCCGGATCCGGATGCACATCGAGACGTGGGACCGCGAAACCCTCGACGGCCAGCAGCAGATCGTCGGCCGCACGAAGGGCACCGGCGCCCCGCTGGGCCAGACCGCGGAGTTCGACGAGCTGGACCTCGACGTCGGCGGTGCGGGCGGCGAGCCCCTGATCCCGGCGGACGCGCACGTCCGGCTGGCCTCGCACCAGGCGCTGAACGGCGTGCGGATCCTGCGCCGCGGCTACAACTTCGTCGACGGCTCCGACGGCGTCGGCCACCTCGAGGCGGGGCTGTTCTTCCTGGCGTTCAACCGCGACACCCGCAAGCAGTACGTGCCGATGCAGCAGGCGCTGTCGTCGAAGGACGCGATGATGGAGTACGTCCAGCACACGGGTTCGGCGCACTTCGCGGTGCCGCCGGGCGTCTCGCGGACCGGTTACTGGGGCGAAGGCCTCTTCGCCTAGTCCACCTGTTCCGTCGGGTACCGGTCGCGGATGCGCGAGTTGAAGAACCGGCCGAGGCTCGGCGCGCCCATCAGCGCCCGGTGCACGGACTCCGGCACCAGCCGGTAGCGGTAGACGCTCTCGTTCACGAACTCGATCTCCAGGACGTGCTCCTCGCGGTCGTAACCGATCGACGCGATCGTCGAGGAGCTGACGGCTTGCCGGTGCATGACCGTCATCATATCGCCTTGCCTAAAGCCTTTAGGAAGTTCTACGTTGAGCTTAGGCAAAGGAGGTGGTGGTGATGGCACGCGCCGGGGTGACGACCGAGCGGCTGGTCCGCGCGGGCGCCGAGCTGGCCGACGAAATCGGGTTCGACCGGGTGACGCCGTCGGAGCTGGCGCGGCGGTTCGACGTCAAGGTCGCCAGCCTGTATTCGCACGTCAGGAACGCACACGACCTGCGGACGCGGATCGCGCTGCTGGCACTGGACGAGCTCGCCGACCGGGCCGCCGCCGCGCTGGCCGGCCGTGCGGGGCGGGAAGCGCTGGTCGCGTTCGCCGGCGTCTACCGCGACTACGCCCGCGAGCACCCCGGCCGGTTCGCCGCGGCGCAGCTGCGGCTCGACCCGGAGACCGCGGCGGCGAGCGCGGGCGTGCGGCACGCGCAGCTGATGCGCGCGATCCTGCGGGGCTACGACCTGACCGGGCCGGACCAGACGCACGCCGTCCGGCTGCTCGGCAGCTTCTTCCGCGGGTTCGTCGCCCTCGAAGCCGACGGCGGTTTCGACCACAGCCCGCCCGCGTCCGCGGACAGCTGGACCCGCCTCCTCGACGTCCTCGATTCCCTACTCCGCGATTGGCCACGACCGTGATCACCACCCCGCTGACCGCCGACCTGGTGCGCGGCGCCCTCGAACTCGAAGAAACCCCGCGTGGCCTGGTGGCGCACCGGCTGCCCGCCCGCGCGCGGGCGCAGAACACCGATCCACGGCTCGCGATGGCCGACACGCAGCCCGCCGGGGTCCGCCTGCGGTTCCGCACGACGGCCGCCGTCATCGAACTGGAGACGCTGCCGACCAAGATCGAGTACCCGGGCGCACCGCCGCGTCCGGATGGCGTGTACGACCTGCTCGTGGACGGCAAGCTCACCGCACAGGCGACCGCGCCCGGCGGCGTGCGGTTCCCCGGCTTGCCCGGGCACCTCAAGGACGTCGAGATCTGGTTGCCGCACAACGAAATCACGGAACTGGTCGCGCTGCGGACGGACGCGCCGGTCGTCCCCGCCCCGCCGCCCGGCCGGGTGTGGCTGCACCACGGCAGTTCGATCAGCCAGGGCTCGAACGCGGTCAGCCCGTCGACGACGTGGGCCGCGCTGACCGCGGTTTCGGCCGGGGTCGAGCTGGTCAACCTGGGGTTCAGCGGCAACGCGATGCTGGACCCGTTCACCGCCCGCGCGCTGCGGGACACCCCGGCCGACCTGGTCAGCGTCAAGATCGGCATCAACATCGTCAACGCCGACCTGATGCGCCTGCGCGCGTTCGGCCCGGCCGTGCACGGGTTCCTGGACACGGTCCGCGAGGGTCGCCCGTCGGCGCCGCTCCTGGTCGTCTCGCCGCTGTACTGCCCGATCCACGAGCGGACGCCCGGCCCCGGCGACTTCGACCACGAAGCACTGGCTTCGGGCGTGGTGCGGTTCCGGGCCACCGGCGACCCGGCCGAGGTCGCGGCCGGGAAGCTGACGCTGGAGGTGGTCCGCGCCGAGCTGGCGCGCATCGTCGCGCAGCGGCAGGACCCTCATCTGCACTACCTGGACGGGCTTGCGCTGTACGGGCCCGCCGACCACGCCGAGTTCCCGCTACCGGACGAGCTGCACCCGGACGCGCCCGCGCACCGCCGGATCGCCTCGCGCTTCACGGAACTGGCCTTCGGCGGCCCGTTCGCTTGACTTCAACCTCCCTTGAAGTTGTCTGCTTCGGGGCATGTTCACCGAAGCAGAGCTCGCCTACCTCGAGGCCCAGCCGCTGGGCCGGCTCGCCACCCGGCAGCCGAACGGAACGCTGCAGGTCAACCCGGTCGGCTTCCGGTACAACCCGGACGAGAAGACCATCGACGTCACCGGGCACAACCTGCGCCACAGCAAGAAGTTCCGCAACCTGGCGGCCGACGACCACGTCGCGTTCGTCGTCGACGACCTGCCGTCCACGAACCCGTGGCGGGTGCGCTGCCTGGAGATCCGCGGCCGCGCGGAGGCGCTGACCGAGGTGAACCTCCCGGACAACCACTTCGACGACGCCGTGATCCGGATCCACCCTTCGCGGATCCTCGCGTTCGGCGTGGAGGACTGGGACCGGGAGCCACTCGAGCTGGAGACGAACATCCGCGACGTGTGAGGCCGGTCCGGCGGCCGCCACGGGACTCTGGGGGTTCCCGTGGCGGCCTCGCCGGTTGGCCGGTGTCAGCGGCGGCCGCCCCCGGCCGTGTAGGTCGCGGTGCCCGCGACCGCCAGCGTCAGCGCCGTCCAGGTGGCCGTCGCCGATCCCGATGGCTGCAGCATCCAGGCCACGATGTGGCTCGTCGTCGAGCCGTCGTCGTGGACGAAGGGTGTTATGGCTGCCCAGAGCAGCGGGAGCGTCCAGCCGAACTGGCCGCCCGCGACCGTCGCCGCCAGGACGGCCAGGCCCAGCAGCCCCGCCGCGTCGCGCAGGATGATCGATATGTCGACAGTCAGCGTGCCCAGCTCCTGGACCGCCAGCACCGCGCCGCCGGCCGCCAGGCCGATCAGGGCCAGGTGCGCGAACCGGCGGACCGGCCACGGGAGCGCCGCCGTGCGGTCGAGGTCCGGGTCCTGGCCGCTGAGCCCGATCGCCGCCACCGCGATGCCCGCCGTCAGCGTCAGCATGACCGGGATCGACGACCACGAGTCGCGCGCCAAGAACCACACGCCCGCCGTCGCGGCCAGCAGGGCGGTGAACGCCGCCGGGACCTGCCGCGAACGCGCGTAGAGCGCCGCCCACCTCATCGCACGGCCCCCGGCACCAGCGTGTCGAGCGGGTCGCCCTGGCAGGTCAGGAGCGTCTGACGCAGAGCGACTACCCGGTCGAACTGGACCTCGGGCGGCAGCGAGCGGAACTTCGCCCACGCACCCTCGATCGGACCGGATTGGCGGCCGACCCACTTCGCGCCGTACTCGGGCAACAGCTTCAGCTCGCCGGTGAAGTACGCCGCCGCGATCATGCGGGCACCGACGTCGGCCACGTCGCCGCGGCTCGGCGGCAAGCACGAGGGCAGCCCGGCCCCGGCCAGCACCGCGAGCCGCAGCTCGGTCGCGTCCCCCGTGAGCAGGTCTTCGTCTCGCTGGAAGTCGAGGTGGACGACGCCGGGATCGCGGGCGGGCGCAGTGGTGAAGGAGTCCGGCGCCAGCTGCTCTTCGATCCGGGTGGGCGCGCCGGGCAGCTTCGCCAGCATGGCCAGTGCTTCCCGGCCCGGCACGCCCAAGGCAGCCAGCCTGTCTTCGTGCGCCCGGCTGACGCAGATCGGCCCGTCACAGACCTTCTGGGCGGCGACGCCGTCGGGGACCAGGAGCCCGCCGGCGGACGCCGGGAAGACCGGCAGGGCGATCGCGGCCCCGGCCACCACCGGGAGCAAGCCGAGGAGCCGGGCCCGCGCGGAGTTCGCCGCCAGCACCAGGAATCCCGTCACGGCCAGCCCCGCGAACCACACCGTCTGCCCGAGGTCCACCGAACCCGCCGTCGTCACCAGTGCGCCCCGCGGCTGCCCGAGAGCCGGCGCCAGCAGCCCGAACCGGCTGTACGGCATCGACAGCGCGGCCCCTTCGAGCGACGTCCAGGCCAGGATCGACACCACCAGCGTCAGCACGGCCAGTGCGGGCGCGGTCAGCGGGTGCGGCAGCAGCCGGCCGACCGCCAAGCCCACCCAACTCCCCGCCACGACGGCGAGCAGGCCGACGAGGACGACCGGCAGGAAGCGCGCGGACACGAACCCGCCGTGGCCGAGCACCTCCACCAGGCCGACGCCGAACACCAGAAGGAACCCGAGCGCGCTCAACGCCCCCACCGCGCCCGCCAGCCGGACCGCCCGGTGCCAGCCCGGCCGGGACGTCGTGGCCAGCAGCTCGACCATGCCGGAGCGGCTGTCGCGCATGCCCTGGATCGCCCCGGCGCCGACGGCGATCGGCCACAGGAACACCAGCAAGAACCGCAGCCACAGCGCGGTGGTCGTCGTGTGCGCCGTCCACGGGGCGGGCACCTTCCACCACGGCCCGGACAGCAGGAACAGGAAACCGAGCGCCACCACGAGCAGCGCCAGCCCGGCCCAGGGCGCGATGGAGCGCCGCAGTTCGATGCGCAGGATCATCACCACGCCCCCTGGCCCGGCCGGTGGTCCAGAAGCGCCGAATAGCCGCGCTCGATCGGGCTGTCCCCCACGTGCTCCGCGGTGCCGGCCGCGGCCAGCTCGTCCGGTGTCCCCTGGAACACCAGCTTGCCCTCGGCGAACAGGACGACGTCCGAGCACGCCGTCCCGACGTCCTCGACCAAGTGCGTCGAGATCAGCACGCACGAGTCCTGGCCGAGCTCCTGCACCAGCTCGCGGAACCGCACGCGCTGCGCCGGGTCGAGCCCGGCAGTCGGCTCGTCCAGCAGCAGGATGTCCGGGTCGTTGACGATCGCCTGCGCGATCCCGACCCGCCGGACCATGCCGCCCGACAGCGTCTTCATCCGGTCGTCCGCGCGGTCGGCGAGCCCCACCCGCTCGATCGCGCGCTGCACCGCACCGGGGATGTCCTCTTTGGACACCTCCTTGAGCCACGCGATGTACTCGACGAACTCCCGGACGGTGAACCGCTTGTAGTACCCGAAGTTCTGCGGCAGGTAGCCGATCCGCCGGCGCAGGCCGCGCCGCCCGGCGTGCCCCCCGGCCGGCGCACCGAGCAGCGACAGCCTGCCTTCCGCCGGCCGGAGCACCGTCGCCAGCGCCCGGATCAGCGTCGTCTTGCCCGCGCCGTTGGGCCCGAGCAAGCCGTGCACCCCCTTGCCGAGTGACAGGTCCAGCCCGTTCACGGCCATTTTCCGCCGCCCCACCCGCACCTTCAGCCCTTCCGCCTGGATTTCCCAGGCGTAGGCCGTGGGCGCGACCTCGGCGGCCCCGACTGCACGCATGTTCTTCCTCCCTAGTTGCGCGCGCCGAGCCGGGTGAACGCGCCCTTGTGCAGGGCGACGACCACCGACGTCAGCGCGAAGATCACCGCCCACACCGGCAACGCGCCGGTGCTGAGCGCAAACGTTTGTTCGTGGGCCGCCACGGTGGGCAGCAGCAGTCCCGCGACCCACACCGCGATCAGCACGTACGCCGCCCGGGTAACGCCGATCAGCCCACCCAGCGCGAGCGTCCCCGTGGTGAAGGCCAGGCTCGGCAGCAGCCAGAGCGCGAGGGCCGTGCCGGTCAGCCACCCGGCGACCCCGAGCACCGGCAGGACGACCAGGAGCACGGCCAGCGTCCGCCGCGCGATCAGGTACAGCCCGGCCCGCGGCGTCGCGACGACGACTTCGTACGCCGGATCAAGCCCCCGCGCCCACGACGCGGCGACGCCGAGCACCGGCAGCACCGGCGCGAGCAGCTGCACCGCCGTCACCTTCAGCACCGACTCCCCGAAGTGGTCGAGCAGCGCCGCGAGCAGCGTGACCAGCACGATCATCCCCAGCCACGGCAGCATCACCGGGGTGACCCACGTGTCGAGCCACCGCCGCCGGCTCCGATAGCGGGCCCGGGGTCGCACGGGCTGCCCGTGGAACGGGACGCCCGACAGCTCGATTTCGACGCCGAGCCGGTTCCAGACGAGGTCCACCACCGGCTGGACGGGCGCCACGTCGGCGAGCCGCGCCCGGCACGCCCGGCACGTCTCCAGGTGCGCTTCGAGGCCCCACAGCCGGTCGGCCGGGAGGCCGTAGCCCGCCACGTACTCGGCGATGAGCTCGTCCGACGCATGGGTCATGACAGTGCCTCCCGCATCGCGAACCGCGCCCGCCGCGCGCGGGTCTTGACGGTTCCTTCCGGCAGCCCGAGCAGGACGGCGGTCTCCCGGACGGTCAGCCCGTCGAGCACCATCGCCTGCAGCACCTGCCGCAGCTCCGGGGCGAGGTCGCGCAGCGCGTCGCCGACCTCGTCCCCCATCGCCGCCGCCAGGGCCACGTCCTCCGCCGCCGGCACGGGCGCGGCGTCGAGAGCCACTTCCGCCGGCACCTCGGCGTGGTGCGCCCGGCGCCGGAACGCGTCGACCAGCCGGCGCGCCGCGATCGTCCACAGCCAGCCGACCGCGGTGCCGCCGGTCGCCGCCCCCGCGAACGAGCCCGCCGCGCGCCACACGGCCAGGTACGTCTCCTGCATGACCTCGGCGACGACCTGCTCGTCCGCGCACCGGCGGCGCAGGCGCACGGCGAGCCAGGGCGACGTGCGGCGGTAGAGCTCCTCGAACGCCGCACGGTCGCCCTTGGCGGTGCGCCGGACGAGGTGCTCCTCGTCGGCGTCCTCCAGTGGCAGCTTCCTCACACCAGGCAAGACGCCGGATGATCGGAAACGGTTCTCACCCGATTGTGTGCTGCGTCACACCGGACGCGAGGGCCAGAACTTCCGCCAGCCGTCGGCCTCCAGGGTCGTCGGCTCCAGCCCGGCGTCGCGCGCGGCCTGCTCGGCGGCCCGGACGTCGTTCGCGAACTGCTTCGCCAGCGCCCGGAGCTCGCCCTCGGCGTCGACGCCCGCGCGCCGCGCCGTGGCGGCGATGCGGAACAGCTGGGCGGCGGCACCGGGGCCGGCCGGGAAGAGGTCGAGCGGGATGCCCGCCCGCCCGGAACGCTGCCCGAGCTTGCCGGCCAGCGCCACCGCGGGCTGGCCGAGCGCCACGCCGTCCACAATGGACTTCCGCTGCTTCTCCTGCTGCTTCAGCTCTTCCCACTTGACGTTCTGGTGCTCGACTGTGTGCACCGAGTCGCCGCCGGCGAACACGTGCGGGTGCCGGCCGACCAGTTTCGCGACCAGCGCGGCGGCGACGTCGTCGATGCCGAACGGGTCGGCGGCGTCCTCGGCCGCGACCCGCGCGTGGAAGAGCACCTGGAGCAGGACGTCGCCGAGCTCCTCGCGCAGCGCCTCGCGGTCGCCCGACTCGATGGCGTCGAGCAGCTCGTAGGTCTCTTCGACCAGGTATTGCCGCAGCGATTCGTGCGTCTGGGCCGCGTCCCACGGGCAGCCGCCCGGCGAGCGGAGCCGGTCCATCACCTCGGCGGCCTCGACCAGCGGCGGCACCGGCGTCTCGATGACCTCCGCGCCGGTCGCGATGAGCAGCGACGCCGCGGGCTCGTCCCGGGCCCCGGCGAGCAGCACGACGTCCTTCAGCGAAGGCGCCTCGGTCACGGCCGGGACCCCGAACACGCTCGCGTCGACGTCCGTGGCCGCGTACACCGCGGTGGCGTCACGCAGGAGCTTCAGCGCCGCGGCGGGCAGCGTCGCCCCGCGGACGACTACGACGACACCCGTGCTCACTGCTGCGTACGACCGGAACCACCCTGGGGCAGCACGAGGCCCTGGGCGGCGTCCTGGTTCGGGAGGACGCTCATGCCCACCACGTCCCACACGCCGTACCGCTTGTTGATCCGCACGTCGAGCTGGTCGAACAGCGGCTGCAGCTGCCGCATGCCGATCGCGGTCTTGGAGGCGTCGTCGAGCGTCGGCGCCTGCTCCGTGGCCACGGGCTTGTCGTCCACCCGCTGGCGGACCACCGCGACGAACCAGGTGCCCTCGCGGTTCGGGTAGGGGAAGACCGTGACGGTGCCGGCCGGGGACCCGAAGAGCGGGCTGGCGGCGAGCACGCCGGCCTGCGACGCGGGCACCGCCTCGCCGACGCCGGTGAGCGGCGGGATCGAGTCGGTGTTCTGCCCCTGCTGGGCCGCCTGCTGCCGCAGCGACGCCTCGTACTGGGCGTCGGCGCCGATCCGCTTGGTCGCGGCCGCCGGGTCGGCGGCGAACTGCCGGGCGAGGTCGAAGGCCGCCTTCTTCGCCTCGGGCCCCTTGGGCGTGGCGCCGGTGGTGGAGTCCGGCATCGAGCCGATGGACGTGTAGTCGAAAGTGACCGACAGGTTGGGGACGGCCTTCTCGGCCAGCGCCTGGGCGAGGTAGGTGTCGGTCAGCGCCTCGCGGTGGTCGCGGGTGCGGGTGACGAGCTCGCTGACCGCCTGGTTCTCGTCGGTCGCGTCGGCGGACACCGTGCCGTTGAGGGGGTCCTTGGCCAGCTGGGCCTCGATCTGCCCGTAGTTGGGCGTGATGCCCTGCTTTTCCGCGGCCGTGGCGAGCAGCTCGTGCAGCACGAGCGAGCTGACGGCCGCCCGGCCGAGCACGTCGAGCTTGTGCTCGGCGGCGAGCTTGCGCGCGTAGGGCTGCTCGCGGACGGCCTTGTCGATGAGGTTCTGCACCTGGTCGATGGAGACCGAGCGGTCGCCGACGACGGCGGCGCTGCCGACCTGGCTGGGACCCGAGCCGCACCCGGCGAGCAGAAACGCACCGGCAACGACCGCGACCAGCGCGCGAGGGCGCCCCATGATCCGCATCACAGCGCATACCCTCTCACACCATCGCACCCGAAACGCAACACCCGTCCGGTGTCGCCGGGCGTAACCTCGACGACATGGACCACTGGCTGACCATCGAGGTCTTCGATGGCGAGTCCACGGCTTCCTTGTGGCGGCTCGCCCGCGGTGACGCACTCACCGAAGCAGCACTGACGAACGGCGCCGAACAGTGGGTGTGGCACGAACACCGCTGGGGCGTCGTCCTGGAAATCGAGTTCGGGTCGGAGGAACGGCGCGACGCGTTCCGGGCGTTGCCGGTCGTGACGGCGGCGTTGGACGCGGTACCGGATCCGGCACGGGGGTTGCTCGTGTACCCCGGGCGGGGTGGGGGTGCGGGGTCGCGGATGCCCCGGAAACCCCGGCCGTTGCCCATGACGGACGCCGGGGCGGTGCCCGTGCCGATGGAACAGGTCGAGATGGGGCTGGCGGAGCCGTCGCCGCCGACGTTCAGCGAAGTCGGCTGACCGGGACAACCCGGGCGCCACAATGAGTTCCCTCGAAGTGCGCCGGGTTTCCGCGCGCCCTCAAACCGCCGCCGGCTTCTTCGTCAGCTGCGTCAGCAGTTTCGTGCACCAGTCGAGCAGCTCTTCGTCCCGCAGCGTCGGTGCACCGATCCGGCCGCCGGCCGGCCCCTCGGTCGGCTTGGGCACCGACACCGTGTTCGTCACGGCCTTGAACATCGCCTTCGGGTACAGCCGCTTCAACCGGACCAGCTGCGAATCGGCCAGCGGCAGCGGCGCGAACCGGATCGTGTTGCCCTGGACCGCCACCTCCGTCACGCCTGCCTCGCGGCACGTGTGCCGGAACCGCGCCACCGCCAGCAGCCGGTTCACCGCCGCCGGCGGCTGGCCGTAGCGGTCGACCAGCTCTTCGCGGACCGCTTCCAGGCCCTCGGTGTCCGGCGCCGCCGCGATCTTGCGGTACGCCTCCAGCCGCAGCCGCTCCCCCGGCACGTAGTCGTGCGGGATGTGGGCGTCGATCGGGAGGTCGACGCGGACGTCGGCCATCTCTTCGTCCTCCGCCGGCTCCGCGCCCGCGTGCTTGCGGAACGCGTCGACCGCTTCGCCGACCAACCGCACGTACAGGTCGAACCCGACGCCCGCGATGTGCCCGGACTGCTCCGCGCCCAGGATGTTGCCCGCGCCGCGGATCTCGAGGTCCTTCATCGCGACCGCCATGCCCGCGCCGAGCTCGGTGTTCTGGGCGATCGTCGCGAGGCGGTCGTGCGCGGTCTCCGTCAGCGGCGCCTCCGGCGGGTACAGGAAGTACGCGTACCCGCGCTCGCGCCCGCGTCCGACCCGGCCGCGCAGCTGGTGCAGCTGCGCCAGTCCCAGCAGGTCACCGCGCTCGACCAGCAACGTGTTGGCGTTCGAGATGTCCAGGCCGGTCTCGACGATCGTCGTGCACACGAGGACGTCGTATTCGTTCTCCCAGAAGCCCTGGATGATCTTCTCGAGCTTGTCCTCGTTCATCTGCCCGTGCGCGGTGACGACGCGCGCCTCCGGCACCAGCTCCCGGATGTGCCGCGCGGCCTTCTCGATCGAGGAGACGCGGTTGTGGACGTAGAACACCTGGCCGTCGCGCAGCAGTTCACGGCGGATCGCGGCGCCGACCTGCTTGTCGTCGTACGAGCCGACGTACGTCAGGATCGGGTGCCGGTCCTCGGGCGGGGTCAGGATCGTGGACATCTCGCGGATGCCCGCCAGCGACATCTCCAGCGTCCGCGGGATCGGGGTCGCGGACATCGTGAGCACGTCGACGTGCGTGCGCAGCGACTTGATGTGCTCCTTGTGCTCGACGCCGAACCGCTGCTCCTCGTCGACGATCACGAGACCGAGGTCCTTGTAGCGGATGCCGGTCTGCAGCAGGCGGTGCGTGCCGATCACGATGTCGATCTCGCCGCTGGCCAGCTGTTCCAGGGTCGCGTCGGTCTCGCTCTTGGCGGAGAACCGCGACAGGCCGCGGATCTTCACCGGGAACGAGCGCATGCGCTCGGTGAAGGTGTTCAGGTGCTGCTGGGCGAGCAGCGTCGTCGGGACGAGCACCGCGACCTGCTTGCCGTCCTGCACCGCCTTGAACGCGGCGCGGACGGCGATCTCCGTCTTGCCGTAGCCGACGTCGCCGCAGATGACGCGGTCCATCGGGACGCCGCGTTCCATGTCCCCCTTGACCTCGTCGATCGCCGCGAGCTGGTCGTTGGTTTCGGTGAACGGGAAGGCGTCCTCGAGCTCGCTCTGCCACGGCGTGTCCGGGCCGAACGCGTGCCCCGGCGCGGCCTGGCGCGCGGCGTACAGCTGCACGAGCTCGGCGGCGATCTCCTTGACCGCCTTCTTGGCCCTGGCCTTGGTGTTCTTCCAGTCGGAGCCGCCGAGCTTGTTCAGCGTGGGCAGCTCACCGCCGACGTACTTGGAGACCTCGTCGAGCTGGTCGGTCGGCACGAACAGCCGGTCACCGGGGTGGCCGCGCTTGGACGACCCGTACTCCAGCAGCAGGTACTCGCGGGTGGCGCCGGCGACCGTGCGCTGCACCATCTCGACGAACCGGCCGATGCCGTGCTGCTCGTGCACGACGTAGTCGCCGTTCTTGAGCGCCAGCGGGTCCACCGCGTTGCGCCGCCGGGACGGCATCTTGGTGTTGAAGTCCTTTGTGGACGTTCCGGCGCCGGAACCGCGGCCGGTCAGGTCCGCCTCGGTGAGCACGACCAGGGCGCGCTCCGGCGAGACGAAGCCCTCGGCGAGGCCGCCGCAGGTGACCGTGACCATGCCGGGCGCCGGGGTGCTCTTCAGGCCGTCACCGGCCTGGGTCGCCGGGACGTCGGCGGCCGAGAGCTGCTCGACGGCGCGCGCCGCGGTGCCCTGGCCGGCGACGACGAGCACCGCGGTGCCGCCCGCCGCCGTGTGGGCGCGCAGGTCCGTCATCGCGCGCTCGAGCTCGCCGCGGTAGGACGGCGCGGCCTCGACCGAGACGCGGTAGACGTCCGGGTCTTCGCTGGTCAGCTGGGTGAGCGTCCACCAGGAGCGCTTGGTGTCCTGCGCGTGGGACGCGATCTCGTCGAGCCCGCGGTAGGCGGACGCGCCGAGGTCGATCGGGGCCTGCCCGCCCGCCGCGGCCGTCGTCCAGGACGCTTCGAGGAACTCCTGGCCGGTGCGGACGAGGTCGGCGGCCCGGGCGCGGATCTTCTCGGGGTCGGTGAGCAGGACGTGGGTGCCGGCCGGCATCGCGTCGGTGAGCAGCTCCAGCTCGTCTTCGCAGAGCACCGGGATGAGCGCTTCCATGCCCTCGACCGGGATGCCGCCGGCGAGCTTGGTGAGCATCTCCGCCAAGTGGGCGTCGGCCTCGTAGGTCTTCGCCAGCTCCGCGGCCTTCTCCTTGACCGGCGGCGTGAGCAGCAGCTCCCGGCACGGCGGCGCGGAGACCCGCGGGATCTCGCCGGGCAGCGACCGCTGGTCGGAGACGGCGAACGCGCGGATCTCGCTGACCTCGTCGCCCCAGAACTCGACGCGGACGGGGTGCTGCGCGGTCGGCCCGAAGAGGTCGAGGATGCCGCCGCGGACGGCGAACTCGCCGCGCTTCTCGACCATGTCGACGCGGGTGTAGGCCAGTTCGACGAGCCGTTCGAGCAGCTCCTCGAACGGCTTTTCCTCGCCGACGACCAGGTCGATCGGCTTGAGCGAGCCGAGGCCGGGCGCCATCGGCTGGATGAGGCTGCGGACGGTGGCGACGACGACGCGCAGGGTGTCGTCCTCGGTCTTCAGCCGGTGCAGCACCTCCAGGCGGCGGCCGACGGTGTCGGCGCGCGGGGAGAGCCGCTCGTGCGGAAGGGTCTCCCAAGAAGGAAAGTCGGCCACTGCTTCGCCGCCGAGCAGCGCGCTGAGCGACGAGGTCAGCTCGTCGGCCTCGCGCCCGGTGGCGGTGACGGCGAGGACGGGCTTGGCCGCGCCCTCGTCGGCGGCGAGGACGGCGGCGACGAGCTGCCGGGCGGCGATCGGGCCCTGGAGCTCGAGCAGCGGCGCCCCGGCGCGCTCGACCACGCCGCGCAGGGCCGGGTCGGGAAGGATGGCGGTGAGGAGTCCGGACAATGGAGCGTCGGTCACGGTCCCAGCCTACGTGCCACCCCCGACAGGTTTCCGATCACGGCTGGTCGCGGCCCGGAACGCCCCAATGTGGCGTTCGGTGCGCCCCACGCACCCAACGCGGCGTTCGGTGCGCCCCACGCACCCAACGCGGCGTTCGGTGCGCCCCACGCACCCAACGCCACATTGGGGTGCTGGCAACCCGTCAAGAGCGGAGCAGGTCGGCGACTTCCGCGAGCCGGGGCAGCTGCTCGTCGAACACCTTCGGGTCCGTGCTCGCGATCCGCAGCAGCACGTGCTCCGCCCCTTCGTACTCGCGTAGGCGCGAAGCCACTTCGGCGGCGCTTCCCGTCACCTGCATCTGGATGCCCTGCACGAAGTCGGCCGGCATGCCGTAGTTGCGCAGGCAGTACTCCTCCAGCAGCGCGCGTCCCCGGGAGAAGTCGTCCTCCACCAGGACCGTCGCGAACAGCGCCGGCGTCACCGGGCGCGACGACAGCTCGCGGATGCGGGCGAGGCCCGACACGTAGTCCGCCGGGTCCGGCGGGTAGGGCAGCCAGCCGTCGTACAGCCGGCCGACGCGCTCCAGCGCCCCCGGCGTGTACGCCGCCAGCCAGACCGGCGGCCCGCCCGGCCGTGACGGCGCGGGGAAGGACGGCAGCGAGTCGTAGTGCAGCACCGACCCGTGGAACGACGAAGCGCCGCTCCACGCCGCCCGCCACAGGCCCACGATGTCGTCCAGCCGCGCCCGCCGGCGTTCCCACGGCACGCCCACGAACGCGAACTCCGGCTCGCTCCGCCCGGCGAACCCCGCGCCGACGGCCACCGTGAGCCGACCGCCGCTGAGCAGATCGAGGGAAAGCAGCTGGTTCGCCGAGAGAACCGGGTCCCGCAACGCCGGGAGCAGCGCGGACGTCCCCAGCGTCACCCGCGAGGTCCGGGCGGCGAACGCACCCAGCACGGCGAAAGCGTCCAGCGGGGCCCGCGCGAGGGTGTCCCCCACCCAGACCGAGTCGAGACCGAGCTCTTCGGCGGAGACGGCGACGTCGACCAGCTCGGGCGCGGTCCGCCCGGCGTCGAGGATGGGCTGGTAGGTCGGCACGACCAGGCCGTAGTTCGTCATGCCGGGAAGCCTCGCCGACGCGGGGAATGCCCTCAATTCCCCACGGGGAATGGCGCGGCCGGAGATGATGGGCTCGTGAACTTCGGAACGGCGCTGAAGGACTGGCGCACGCGGCGGCACCTCAGCCAGCTCGACCTGGCGTTGCGGGCCGGGACGACGCAGCGGCACGTGAGCTTCATGGAGAGCGGGCGCTCGCTCCCCGGCCGCGCCATGGTGCTGCGCGTCGCGGAGTCGCTCGAACTGCCCCTGCGCGAGCGCAACGGCCTCCTGCACGCCGCCGGTTTCGCGCCGTCGTACCCCGAGACGCGGCTCGACGACCCGGCGATCCGGCCGGTGCTCGACGGGCTGCGGCGGCTGCTCGACGGCCACCGCCCCTACCCCGCCATCGTCGTCGACCGCTACGGCCTGCTCGTCGCGAAGAACGACGCGTTTTCCCTGCTCATCGAGGGTGTCGCGGCGGAGCTCCTCGAAGAACCGGTCGACACGCTGCGGCTCGCGCTGCACCCGCGCGGGATGGCACCGCGCGTGCGCAACCTCGACGACTGGGCCCGGCACATCCTCGAACGCCTCCGCAACGACCTCGCGCGCACCCCGGACGAGCGGCTGGCCGCGCAGCTCGCCGAGCTGACCGGGTACCTGCCGCCGGAGCGGCCGCCGAGCGCGGACCACCTCGGCTTCGCCGTGCCGGTGCGACTGTCCACTTCGGTCGGTGAGCTGCGGCTGATCACGGCCATCACGACGTTCGCGACCGCCGCCGACGTCACGGTGTCGGAGCTCAAGCTGGAGACGTTCCTGCCCGCGGACGCGGAAACCGCGGAACGCCTTCAGAGCACCAGCGCCGTCAGGTGACCCACCAGCAGCTCCGCGCTCGCCCACAGCACGGCCGCGCACACGCTGCCCGCGGCGAACCGGCGGTACGGCATCGCCGCCGAGCCCGCGACCCGCGGCACCAGCGTCCGGACGCCGGCCAGGCAGCGGCCGGCGATCACCGCCGGGACGCCGTAGCGGGCGACCGCCGCTTCGGCCTGGTCCCAGCGGTCCTGGCCGATGCGGCGGGCGAGCCGCGTCCGGCGCAACCGGGGTCCCCAGTGCCGTCCTTCGAGGTACGCCAGCTGATCGCCGGCGACGGCCGCGAGCACGGCCACCGGCAAAGCGAGTCCGAGGTGGAGCGTACCCCGCTCGGCGAGGAACCCCATGAGCAGCAGCGCCGACAACGTCGGGAGCACGATTCCGGGCAGCAGCGCGGTTTCCGCCGTGATCAGCAGCGCGCAGACGAGGTAGACGACCGGCGGGGGCGCGTCAAGCAGTGGCCGCAGCAGGCTGTCCATGGCTCGTCCTCCCCACCGCCACCGGCAGCGCCGCGCGGTAGACGAACGCGGGCGGCAGGTTGCCCCAGACGACCGGAGTGCGCTCCACGACCGCGAAACGGCTTCGCAGCGAAGCCGCGAAGCGACGCGCGGGTGGCGTCCAGGCCGCGTGGGCGTACGCGAACGTCGTGAACCGGCCGTTCGGGGCCAGGGCCGCCGTGACCGCGTCGAGGATGCTTCGCTGCCGGTCGGCGGTCATGGCCGTCCACGGCAGTCCGGAGACGACGACGTCGACGTTGTCGAGAGCGAGGTGCTCTGCCGAGCCCGTGACGACGTCGACCTGCGGAAAGCGCTCGCGGACAGCGGCCGCGAAACGCGGGTTGATCTCGTAAGCGGTCAGGCGTGCTTCGGGGCGAAGCAGTGCGAGAACCGCTTCGGTGAACACGCCGGTGCCCGGACCCAGCTCGGCGACGCGGGCCGCGCGTTCCAGGCCGAGCCCCGACGTCATCGTTTCGGCCAGCCGCGGCGAGCTCGGCGCGATCGCGCCCGTCAGCATCGGGTGGCGGAGGAATTCCCTGGTGATCGACATGCTTGCGACGCTAGGAACGGCGGGGGTGGCCGCGAATCCGCCGGATCGACCGGCCTGGTCCTCCCCGGGGAGGACACGATCGGGCCGAAGGGATGACGACCCGGGCCGGGTCGCGGCATTACGTTCGGTGGCGTGGAACGACTCGTCGTGTGGGTACGCCGGCACCGGTGGACGGTGGACCTGCCGCTGTACGCCGTGTTCCTGTTCCTCGCGCCCAACTGGGTCGGCGCGGGTTCGTGGGCCGTCCGCGCGATCCCGCTGCTGTTCCTGCTGCCCCTGCTGGTCCGGCGCCGGTTCCCGCGGACGGTGGCGGTCCTGATCCTCGCCGGCACGCTGGCCACCTTCACCGACGAGATCTGGGCGTTCGACCGCGGCCGCGCCGAGCTGAGCATGGCGGTCGTCCTCTTCAACCTGGTGCAGCGCGGCGATCGCCGGTTCGGCGCGCTGACCGCGGCCGGGATCCTCGCGCTCGACACGATGTGGGGGTTCAGCTGGGGCCCGTCCACGCAGAACCCGACCCTCACGATCGTCGCCATCCTGCCGATCCACCTGGCGGCGTGGGCGCTCGGGGAGTTCTTCCACACCAAGGAACAGCTCACCGCGGAGGAGGACAAACGCGCCGCGGCCCAGTCGCGCGCGGCGGTCGCGGAGGAGCGCACCCGGATCGCGCGCGAGCTCCACGACGTCCTCGCCCACAGCATGAGCGTGATCGTGCTGAACGCCGAAGGCGCGAAGCTCGCCCGGCATCGCGATCCCGAAGCCGTCGACCGCACGCTCGACACGATCGGCCGCACGGGCCGGGACGCGCTCGCCGAGCTGCGGCGGCTGCTCGAAGTCCTGCACGCCGGCCAGGCGGCGCGCAGTCCCCAGCCGACCATCGACGAGCTGCGTGAGCTCGTCGAGCAGTGCGGGCGCGCGGTCGCGCTCGAGGTCACCGGTGATCCCGGCGGCCTGCCCGCGAGCGCCGCGCTGCAGGCGTACCGGATCGTCCAGGAGGCCCTGACCAACATGATCAAGCACGCCCCGGCCGACGCGACCGGCCGCGTCGAAGTCGCCTTCGAGCCGGAGGAGATCCGGATCGAGGTGACGAACACCGGCGGTAAGGCTCCGGCGCCCGCGTTGCCCTCGTCCGGGCGCGGGCTCGCCGGGATGCGCCAGCGCGTCGAGATGTACCACGGTGAGCTGACGGCCGGGCCGGTGCCGGACGGCGGCTACCGGGTGCGCGCGAGCTTGGTGGTCGGCTCGTGACCACCAGGGTGCTGCTGTGCGACGACCAGGAGCTGGTGCGGGTCGGGCTGCGGATGATCGTCGAAAGCCAGGACGACCTCGTCGTCGTGGCCGAGGCGGCGAACGGCGGCGAGGCCGTCGCGAAGGCCCGGGAGCTGCGACCGGACCTGGTGCTGATGGACGTCCGGATGCCGGTGCTCGACGGCGTCGCGGCGACCGGGCGGATCTGCGCCGAACTACCCGACGTGCGCGTCCTCATCATCACGACGTTCGACCTCGACGAGTACGCGTACGCCGCGTTGCGCGCCGGCGCCAGCGGGTTCCTGGTGAAGGACGCTCCGTCGGAAGAGATGCTCGTGGCGATCCGCGGTGTGCTGCGCGGCGACTCGATGGTCTCGCCGTCGGTCACGCGGCGGCTGCTCGACCGCTACCTCGCCGACGGCCGCGATCCGGTCGACGTCGCGAAGCTCGACGTGCTCACCGAGCGCGAGAAGGACGTACTGGGGCTGATCGCGCGCGGGCTGTCCAACAGCGAGATCGGGGCGAAGCTGTACATCGGCGAGACGACGGTGAAGACGCACGTCGGACGGATCCTCGGCAAGCTGCGGCTGCGCGACCGGGTGCACGCGGTGGTCTTCGCCTACGAGTCAGGACTGGTGCGCCCAGGTTCTTGATGACTCCTCATTTATCTATTTGATAGGGAAGGATAGAGTATTTTGCATGACGATATACAAGTCCGAAGCGGGCGCCCGCCTCCTGCGTGAGCGCTACCTCGAAGCAGTGAAGAGCTGGCCCGTCCCGCACGACGAGGTGCTGGTCCCGACGCCCGAAGGCGAGACGTTCGTGCTGGTCTCGGGTCCGCCCGGGGCGCCGCCGCTGGTGCTGCTGCACGGCTCCGGCAGCAACTCGGCGGAGTGGGCGCACCGGATCCCGTCGCTGGTGGAGCGGTTCCGGGTGTACGCGGTCGACATCATCGGCGAGCCGGGGATGAGCGCCGAGACGCGGCCGCCGCTCGGCAGCGACCGGTACGCGCGGTGGCTGGACGCGGTGCTGGACCACTTCGACGTCTCCCGGGCGGCGTTCCTGACGTCGTCGTTCGGCGGCTGGCTCGCGCTCGATTACGCGACCCGGCGGCCCGAGCGCGTCGCCGCGCTGGCGCTGCGGTGCCCGATCGGCCTCGGCCCGATGAAGAAGGGGTTCGTCGTCAAGGCGGTGTTCCTGGCCCTGCTCGGGGAGAAGGGACGGCGGAAGTCCGTGGCCGACGTGGTGGGCGAGCCGGTGTCGTCGCCGATCGTCGAGCAGCAGCTGCTCGTGTCGGCGAACTACCGGTACCGCACCGGCCCGTTCCCGGTCTTCGACGACGCCGCACTGGGGCAGCTGACCATGCCGGTGTACGCCGTCGCCGGGGCGGAGGACGCCATGGTCGACTCCGCGACGACGAAACGGCGGCTCGAAGCGGCCGGCGCGGTCGTCGACCTCGTGCCGGGAACCGGGCACTACATCCCCGGTTCGGACGACCTGGCCTTCCTGAAGGAAGCAGCAACGAACGGCGATTTCACCGCTTGATGGCAGGATGAGCCGTATGCGGCGGGTGCTGGGTCTCATCGGTGCGGTGTCCCTGCTGGTCGCGGGCTGTTCGGGAGCGTCGAGCGCACCCGTCCAGAGCGTCCCGCCCGTGTCCACGCCGCCGGCGTCGACCGGGAAGTTCAAGGTCGAGACGGTCACCGCCGGGCTGGAGCACGGCTGGGACATCGGTTTCCTGCCCGACGGCGGCATCCTCGTGCCGCAGCGGCCCGGCAAGCTCGCGCTGGTCCGCGGCGGGCGAGCCACCGACGTGCAGGCCGACTTCTCCGACGTCCTCGTGCAGGGCGAGGGCGGGCTGCTCGGCATGGTCGTCAGCCCCGACTTCGCCACCAGCCGCGAGTTCATCACGTGCCAGGACCACCAGGAGGGCGGCAAGGCCGTGGACATCCGGCTGGTCACGTGGAAGCTGGCCGAGGACGGCGGGAGCGCCACCCGGGTCAAGAACCTGCTGACCGGGCTGCCGGTGAACCCGAGCGGCCGGCACTCCGGCTGCCGGCCGACGTTCGCGCCGGACGGCGCGCTGCTGGTCGGCACCGGCGACACCGCGCGGTCGACGATCGCCCAGGACCGCCACTCCCTGGGCGGCAAGGTGCTGCGGCTGGACGCGAAGACCGGGAACCCGGTGCCGGACAACCCGTTCAGCACGTCGGCGGACCCGCACGAGCGGCTGATCTACACCTACGGCCACCGCAACGTCCAGGGCGTGGCGATCCGGCCGGGCAGCGGCCAGGTGATCACGGCCGAGCACGGGCCGACCTTCGACGACGAGGTCAACCTGCTGAAGCCGGGCGCGAACTACGGCTGGGACCCGTCGAAGGGCGGCACCGACCCGAGCTACGACGAGAGCGTGCCGATGACCGACCTGAAGCGCTTCCCGGCCGCCGTGAGTCCACTGTGGACATCCGGCAAGATCACCGAGGCGATCAGCGGCGACGCGTTCCTGACGGGCGCGCAGTGGGGCCCGGACGACGGCGCGCTGGTCGTGGTGGCGCTGAAGGGCCAGAAGCTGCTGCTGTACCACTTGGACGCGGCGGGCAAGGTCCTGGACGTGTCGCTTCCCCCGGAGTTCGACGACAAGTTCGGCCGCCTGCGGGCGGTGCGCAGCGGCCCGGACGGCGCACTGTACGTGACGACTTCGGACGGGACGGACGACAAGCTGCTGAAGGTCACGCCGGCCTGATCATGAGAAAAGCACGGCCGTCCGGTGCCGTGGACACTTCCGCCGGGGTGGCGGATCGCGGAACATGGTCTGCACCAAGAGTTTTCGCCCGCCCCCGACGAGTGTTGGACGCGGTCCGAAGAGAGCGTTCCCGCGGCAGCACCGCGCCGGTCCCCGAGCGCCATCGCCGACCTGGCGTTCGGGGACCGGCATTCCAACCCCGAGAGCCGGTTATTTGCCCAGGTGAGCCCCGCCGTTGACGTGCACCACCTGTCCGGTGACGTGCCCGGCGGCGGGGCTCGCCAAGAACGTCACGACGGCCGCGACGTCTTCCGGCGTGCCCGGCCGCTTGTTCATCGTGTTGCCGATCAGCTGGTCGCGACGGCGGTCCGAGAGCTTGCCGTGGAAGAACTCCGTCTCGCCGATCAGTCCCGGCGCGACGACGTTCGCCGTGATCCCGCGCGGCCCGAGCTCCTGCGCCACGCTGATGTTCCACGCCTCGACCGCGGCCTTCGCGGCCCCGTACGAGCCGGCGCCGGTGCGGGCGGCGATCGAGCCGATCGTGACGATCCGCGCGTCGTCGGCCAGGCGTTCGCGCAGCGCGTGCGTCACCAGCGCGGCACTGACCACATTGGACCGGAGGTTGCGTTCGAACGCGGCCGCGAAACCGGCCAGCCCTTCGCCGTCACCGTCGAGGAGGTCCGTGTTGCCCCCGGCGTTGTTGACGAGCACGTCGACGCGGTCCGGCAACTCCCCCAGTGCGGCTCCGACGGCCGCCGGGTCGGCGGCGTCGAACACGACCGGCCGTGCGCCCAGGAGCGCCGCGGCCTCGGCGAGCACCTGCTCGCGGCGCCCGGTGATCGTGACCCGGTCACCCGCCCCGGCGAAGGCCGCCGCGACGGCGTACCCGATGCCCGTGCCGCCGCCCGTCACCACGATTTCCCTGCTCTTCCCCATGCCTCAAGCCTAATGCCTAGGATCGGGGCATGACCGAGATCGACCCGGCCACGTCCGCGCTCGTGCTCGTCGACCTGCAGGAGCGCATCGTGGCGTTGCCGACCACGCCGTACAGCGGCGAAGAGGTCGTCGCGAACGCGCTGCGGCTGCGGACGGCGTTCCGCGAAGCCGGCGCGCCCGTGGTGATCGTCAAGGTGTCGCGGCCGGACAACCCGCCGGGCAACGAACTCGTCTTCGACGCGCAGGACGACAAGATCGTCACCAAGTACACGATCGGCGGCTTCGCGAACACCGACCTCGACGAGTTCCTGCGCGCCAAGGGCGTGCGCACGGTCTGCTTCGGCGGCATCGCAACGGAGTTCGGCGTCGAGTCGAGCCTGCGCGCCGCCTCCGACCACGGCTACGACACGGTCGTGACGACGGACGAGGCCCTGGCGGGGCTGGCGTGATCGACAAGATCGCCTGGCTGCACCTAGTGGACGGCCGGATCCTGAGCACGCGCTCGCGCGGCAAGCAGGTCTACTACTTGCCGGGCGGCAAGCGCGAAGCGGGCGAGACGGACACCGAGACGCTGGTCCGCGAGATCCGCGAAGAGGTGTCGGTGGAGATCACCGAACCGACGATCGAGCCGGCGGGCGTGTTCGAAGCCCAGGCGGACGGCAAGGCGCCGGGCGTGGTCGTGCGGATGACGTGCTTCACGGCGGAGTACACCGGAACGCTGGAAGCGAGCAGCGAGATCGACGAGATCGCGTGGCTGGGGTACGCGGACCGGGAGAAGGTTTCGGCGGTGGACAAGATCATCTTCGACCACCTGCACGAGGCCGGGCAGCTCACCTAGTGTCGCGCGTTGCCCAGACCTGGCCGGAGAACGCGCCGGTTCGCGGGTCTGCCGCGGCTCGTCGTGAGTGAGAAACAGGGTTAGAACACCGTTTCCCACTCACGACCCCGGGCTCCTGTCTCAGACGCGCGACACTAGCCCAGCCGCAGTTTCGGCTTGTGCTCCAAGTGGGAGAGCCCGTTCCAAGCCAGGTTCACCAGGTGCGCCGCGACCTCGTCGCGCTTCGGCTTGCGCGCGTCCAGCCACCACTGGCCGGTCAGCGCGACCATGCCCACCAGAGCCTGCGCGTACAGCGCCGCCAGCTTCTCGTCGTAGCCGCGGGCCGCGAACTGCTGGGCCAGGATGTGCTCCACCTGGCTCGCGATGTCGTTCAGCACCGTCGAGAACGTGCCTGTCGAGCTCGCCACCGGCGAATCGCGGACCAGGATCCGGAAGCCGTCGTGGGAGTCCTCGACGTACGACAGCAACGCCGTCGCCGCCTGTTCCAGCATCACGCGGGGGTGGCCGCCGTGCAGCGTCGAGACCATGCGGTCCAGCAGCAGCTGCGTTTCGCGGTCCACGACCACCGCGTAGATGCCCTCTTTGCCCCCGAAGTGCTCGTACACCACGGGTTTCGAAACGTTGGCGCGGTGCGCGATCTCCTCGATCGACGTGCCGTCGAAGCCCTTCTCGGCGAACAACGCCCGCGCCACGTTGAGCAGCTGCTGACGCCGCTCGCTGCCGGTCATCCGGACGCGCGTCACCGGGGCGACCGGACGCGCCCCGGTGACCTGCTCACGCTTCGAACGTCGTCTCCCCGCCACCAGTGCAGCCTAGTTGACTAGCCCTTTTCCGTCGCGATTCGGGCCAGCCGCTGCGGCGTCGGCCAGCGGACGTCGTGCACCCAGCCGAACTTCTCGAAGATCCAGATCAGCCGCGCGGAGATGTCGATCTGGCCGCGCTTGACGCCGTGGCGCGCGGACGTCGGGTCGGCGTGGTGCAGGTTGTGCCACGACTCGCCGAACGAAAAGATCGCCAGCGGCCAGAAGTTCGCCGACTTGTCGCGCGCGGCGAACGGGCGCTCGCCGATCATGTGGCAGATCGAGTTGACCGACCAGGTCACGTGGTGCAGCACGCAGATGCGCACCAGCCCGGCCCAGAAGAACGCGGTGACCGCGCCCCACAGCGACCACGAGATCAGCCCGCCCAGCAGCGCCGGCAGCAGCAGGCTGACCAGCGACCACAGCCAGAACAGGTCGTCGACCTTCTTGATCGCCGGGTCCTTGACGAGGTCGGGCGCGAAGCGCTCGGCGTTGGTCTGGTCGCGCTCGAACAGCCAGCCCATGTGCGCGTGCCAGAAGCCCTTGGCGATGGCCCACGGCGAGGTGCCGAACGCCCACGGGGAGTGGGGGTCGCCGTCGCGGTCGGAGAACGCGTGGTGGCGGCGGTGGTCGGCGACCCAGGTGATGACCGGGCCCTGCAGGGCGATGCTGCCCGCGATGGCCATGACCACGCGCAGCCACTGCTTGGCCTTGAACGAGCCGTGCGTGAAGTAGCGGTGGTACGACACCGTGATGCCGAGCCCGCTGATCGCGTAGAACACCACGAAGATGCCGACGTCGACCCAGCTCAGTCCCCAGCCCCAGGCGAACGGCACAGCCACCAGCAGGGCGACCAGCGGCGCGATCACGCCGAAGTAGACCGAAAGCTGCACGCCGATGCCTCGCGTGCCTTCGATGACGGGTTTGGGCCCCTTGGGTGCCGAAGGCTCCCCGGCGGGCTGAGAACGGTCGAGCGTGGCCGTCATACGCTTCACTTCTTCCTGCACGGGTGCCCTTTTACGAAGGGTGACCTAACCTACGATGCCGTAAGTTACGGTACAGGAGGTTCGGGCTGCTGGGGAGTGCCGGAACCTCACACCGGTACTTCGGAACGGGAGTACCCGGCGGACGGGCCCCTAATGCATCCCCCGCGCGGACAAACACCCGATCGTCGCTATCCTGACCAGGATCGATCCGCCGTAGTGTAATCGGCAGCACTTCAGATTTTGGTTCTGACAGTTCAGGTTCGAATCCTGGCGGCGGAGCAGCAGCAGAAGGACCCGAACCCACGACACCGGGAGGTTGGCGCTGACCGACGAGGCGACCGACCCGGTGGCGGCCAGGCGTCCCGCACTGGCCGAAATGTCCGACGCCTGGCTCGTCGGGCGTGCCCGGGAGCTGATCGCCGCGGTCCAGCGGCAGGATTACACCCAGCAGCTCCAGATCGTCGAGCTGATGGACGAGCTGCTCGACGAGACCCAGCGGCGCGGCGAACCGACGATGATCGCGCAGCTACTGCGTGCGTCGGCGATCGCCCGGCTGATCACCAGGGGCCTGGCCGCGGAGGCCGAACCGCGGCTCGACGAGATGCTCGCGCACACCCGCAGGCACGGCCTCGCGCTGCTGCGGGCCGACGCGCACGCGCTGCGCGGCCGCCGCCTGGTGATCGCCGCGCAGGAGGATCCGGCGCTCACCGAGATCGCCCGCGCGCTCGCCATCCTCGACGACTCGGCGATCCCGAACCGGCAGGTCGGCATCCGCGCCTGGAACCGGATGCTGTGGTCGGCGCTGAACGACTGCTGGATCGTGCTGAACCAGCTCGGCGTGTACGAAGCCGCCGAGGAGGTCATCGGCCGCGCCGCCAGCGCGATCCGCGAGAGCGCGAGCCCGCACGAGATCACGCTGCAGCTGATGAACCGGGTCAAGATGCTGCTCGGCTGGGGGCTGCGGCTCGAGCGCATCGACGAGTACGACGAGAGCGCCGAGAAGTTCCGCACCGCCGCGTCCATGGCCGTCGCCGCCGAAGGGCCGTTCACCGAGTCGCTGTTCCCGCGGAAGGCGGGCGTCCCGGCCGTCGACCAGGTCGGTGTCCTCGCTTCGGCGCAGGCGCTGCACAGCCCGAGCGCCGACCAGATCGACCGGCTCCGGCAGCTGCACGAAGGCACCGGCTACCCGGGCGAACGCGAGATCGTCGCCATCGCGCTGGCCCGCTGCCTCGACCAGGCCGGCCGCCGCGAAGAGGCCCTCGACGTGCTGCGGCACGCCCGCGAGTCGCTGACCGAAGACACCTCGCAGCCGTCGATGCGGCTGAACATCGCCCGCGAGCTGGCCCGGCTCGACACCAGCCCGGACTACGCGTCCGGCGCCAGCCAGTCGCTGATCGACTACGCGACCCGCCTCGAATCCGAGATGTGGAGCCTGCGCGAGTCGCAGATCGCCACGCTGAACGCGCGCCGCGAGCACGAACGGCTCTCCGCCGAGCACGGCGCGATCACCCAGCAGGCCCTGCAGGACCCGCTCACCGGCCTGCCGAACCGGCGCGCGCTGGACGAGAAGCTGCGCCAGCTCGCGTCGTCGGCCGACGCGCAGCCCCTCGCCGTCGCGCTGGTCGACCTCGACGGCTTCAAGGGCGTCAACGACAAGCAGTCGCACGCCGAAGGCGACAACGTGCTGCGGGTCGTCGCGAGCACCCTCCGTGACGCGCTGCGCGGCGACGACCTCGTCGCGCGGTACGGCGGCGACGAGTTCATCGTGCTGCTCCCGGGCACGCCCGCGTCCGCGGCGAAGATGGCGCTCGGCCGGGCCGTGAAGTCCGTCGCGGGCCTGCCGCACCACCTTTCGCACGGCGTCACGCTGTCCATCGGGCTCGTTTCGCTGCGGCCGCAGGAGCGCGGCGAGCAGGTTCTCGCGCGCGCGGACGCGGCCATGTACCAGGCGAAACGCGGCGGCGGCAACCAGGTGGCGTCGGCCAACTCGATGGCCGCCGACCCGGCCGCGGCGTGGGCGGGCGAAGGCCTTCCCACCGACCCGGCGTGGGAACCCGAAGAGCCCAGTTAGGATCGGTGCCCGACAGAAGCCATTCATTGGTAACCGTTGGGAGCGTCGTTGACCGGCCCGCTGAGCACGTTGATCCTGGCCGCGGGTGAAGGCACCCGCATGCGTTCCTCGACGCCGAAGGTGCTGCACCCCATCGCCGGGCGGCCCCTCGTCGAGCACGCCGTCCGGGCCGCCGCCGGCCTGGACCCCGAGCACCTCGTCGTGGTGACCGGGCACGGCCGCGAGGCCGTCGGCGCCCGGCTCGCCGAAGTCGCCGCGGCCCTCGGGCGCGAGGTCGGCACCGCGGTGCAGGCCGAGCAGAACGGCACCGGCCACGCCGTGTCGTGCGCGCTCGCCACGCTGCCGGCGGACCTCACCGGCACGGTGATCGTCAGCTACGGCGACGTCCCGCTGCTGGACACCGCGACGCTGCGCGCCCTGCTCGACGAGCACACCGAGGCGAAGAACGCGGTCACCGTGCTCACCGCCGTGGTCGCGGACCCGACCGGCTACGGCCGGATCACGCGCGACGCGGCCGGCAAGGTCACCGGGATCGTCGAGCACAAGGACGCCACCCCGGAGCAGGCGGAGATCACCGAGATCAACTCGGGCGTCTACGCGTTCGACGCTGCTGTGCTGCGCGACGGCCTTTCGCGCCTGTCGACCGACAACGCGCAGGGCGAGCTCTACCTCACCGACGTCCTGGGCATCGCGAACGGCGACGGCCTCGACGTCGGCGCGCTCGTCGTCGACGACCCGTGGCTGACCGAGGGCGTCAACGACCGCGTGCAGCTGTCGGTGCTCGGCGCCGAGCTCAACCGCCGGATCGTCCGGCGCTGGCAGCGCGAGGGCGTCACGGTCGTCGACCCGGCCACGACGTGGATCGACGCCGGCGTGACGCTGTCGCGCGACGTCGTCATCGAGCCCGGCGTGCAGCTCAAGGGCACGACGACGGTCGGCGAAGGCACCACGGTCGGGCCGGACAGCACCCTGACGAACATGACCATCGGCGCCGGCGCGTCCGTCGTGCGGGTCCACGGCTCCGACTCCGAGCTGGGCGACCGCGTCAATGTCGGTCCGTTCACCTACCTGCGGCCGGGCACGAAGCTGGGCGAGAAGGGCAAGCTCGGCGCGTTCGTCGAGACGAAGGCCGCCGACATCGGCGCCGGCACGAAGGTGCCGCACCTGACCTACGTCGGTGACGCCACGATCGGCGAGTACAGCAACATCGGCTGCTCCAGTGTGTTCGTGAACTACGACGGGGTGAACAAGCACCGGACCGTTATCGGGTCGTATGTCCGGTTGGGAGCGGACAACACGTTCGTCGCTCCGGTGCAGGTCGGTGATGGCGCTTACAGTGGGGCGGGTGCCGTGATCCGCGAGGACGTCCCCCCGGGCACACTCGCGGTGTCGGCGCCGCCGCAGCGCAACATCGAAGGCTGGGCGATCCGGCGCCGGCCGGGTACGCCCGCGGCGGAGGCGGCCCAGGCCGCCCTCGACGCCGAGTCAGCAGCAGGAACCGACGGGGAGTCGCCAGCATGAGTCCGAAGTCAGGTACGCCGAAGAAGAACTTGATGCTCTTCTCCGGACGGGCGCACCGGGAACTCGCCGAAGAGGTCGCCCAGCACCTCAACGTGACGATCACCCCGCAGACGGCGCACACGTTCGCCAACGGCGAGCTGTTCGTGCGCTTCGAGGAGTCCGTTCGCGGCACCGACGCCTTCGTCATCCAGGCGCACACCACGCCCATCAACGAGTACGTGATGGAGCAGCTGATCATGGTGGACGCGCTCAAGCGGGCGAGCGCGAAGCGGATCACCGTGGTGATGCCCTTCTACCCGTACGCGCGCCAGGACAAGAAGCACAAGGGCCGCGAGCCGATCTCGGCGCGGCTGATCGCGGACCTGTTCAAGACCGCGGGCGCCGACCGGATCATGACGGTCGACCTGCACACCGCGCAGATCCAGGGCTTCTTCGACGGCCCGGTCGACCACCTGATGGCCCAGACCGTGCTGGCCGACCACATCAAGAAAACCTACGGCAACGCCGACATCACCGTCGTCTCGCCGGACTCGGGCCGCGTGCGGCTGGCCGAGAAGTGGGCGCAGACGCTGGGCGACCGGCCGATCGCGTTCATCCACAAGACGCGCGACCCGGACAAGCCGAACCAGGCCGTCGCCAACCGCGTGGTCGGCAAGGTCGAGGGCAAGCTCTGCGTCCTGATCGACGACATGATCGACACCGGCGGCACGATCGTGAAGGCCACCGAGGCCCTGATCGACGAGGGCGCGGCGGACGTCGTCATCGCGACGACCCACGGCATCCTGTCCGACCCGGCGACCGAGCGCCTCTCGCAGTGCAAGGCGCGCGAGGTCATCGTGACGAACTCGCTGCCGATCCCGGAGGAGAAGCGGTTCGAGGGCCTGACGGTCCTGTCGATCGCGCCGATGCTGGCGGAAGCCATCCAGCAGGTCTTCGAAGACGGCTCGGTGACATCGCTCTTCGACGGCAACGCCTGACCCGTCGTGAGTGTTTAGGGCGGTTCTAACCGCCCTAAACACTCACGACCAGCTGCGGCAGACTTGCCAGGCGAGCTGTCCGCCGGGCGCGAACTTCGCGCCCGGCGGCGGTTTCCGGCGCTACCGTCCCGGCATGGGGAACTTCAAGTTCGGCGTCAGCTTCCGCGAAATCGGCAGCCGGGACGCGTGGATCGCCAAGTGCCGGCGGGCCGAAGAGCTCGGCTACGACGTCATCACCGTGCCCGACCACCTCGGCACCGGGCGGTTCGCGCCGTTCCCGGTGCTGGCCATGGCGGCCGCCGTCACCGAGCGACCGCGGCTGGGCACACTCGTGTCCAACGTGCCCTTCTACAACCTCGCGCTCTTCGCGCGCGAAGCCTCCTCGACGGCCACGCTGCTCGACGGCCGCCTCGACCTCGGCCTCGGCGCCGGGCACATGAAAGCCGAGTTCGACGCTGCCGGCATCCCTTGGCACAACGCCGCCGAGAGGATCGGCTACCTCGAGGGCAGCCTCGGCTACCTGCGCAAACACTTCGACGACGAGGGCATCGACCACCCCCGGCTGCTCATCGCGGGCAACAGCGACGGCGTCCTGAAACTGGCCGCCGAGCACGCGGACGTCGTCGGGTTCGGCGGGCTTCGGCAGCAGCCCGGGAAACCGCCGGGCACCTTCAAGCTCGACAACGCCGAGGCCATGGATGAGCGGGTGCAGTACTTCCGTTCGAAGACCGGCCGCGACCCCGAATACAACATGCTGGTGCAGCACGTCGAAGTCACCGACGACCGGGTGAAAGCGGCCGAAGCCTGGCACGAGCTGACCGAGCGCAGCGCCGTCCCGGACGCCCGTGAGCTCCTCGACGCGCCCCAGCTGCTGCTGGGCACGGTCGAGGAGATCGCCGGACAGCTGGAAACCCGGCGCGAGCGCTACGGCTTCTCGTACATCACGGTCTTCGAGCCCTTCTTCGAGACCTTCGCGCCCGTGCTGAAAGAACTTCAGTAGGCGACGGTGAACCGCGCGCGGCGGTGCTTCGGCTGCTCGATCTCGTCGACGTACGCGATCGCGAAGTCGTCGCCGCCGATGTGCGACTTGCCGTTCTCGTCGGTCACCAGGACGTCGCCGCCGATCCGGAACTCGCCCCGGCGCTCGCCCGGGGTCCAGGCACCGAACTCGGCGGCGGGGCTGACGTAGAACCAGTCGAGGCCCTCGGGCTGCTCGCGCAGCAGGCCGAGCACCCCGGCGTGGCTGCCGGCCTCGTCCTTGTACTCGGCCGGGAACTCCGGGGTGTCGAACAGCCGCGGGCCGCCCTCGGCGACCAGCAGGCTCGCCGCGCCGCCCACGAACGACAGCCGGACGCCGTTCTCGCGCGCGATCCGGGCGAGCGACGGCACGGCGTCGATCAGCTTCTTGCCGTCGATCGCGCGGGCCGGGGTGGCGACCACGAACACGTCGGCGTCCTTCGCCAGTCCCGCGACGAACTCCTCGTCGTGCAGCGAACCCTGCCGCTAGTCGACGCCTTCGGGCGCCGAACCGGGGTTGCGCGCGACGCCGACCACCTCGTGCCCGCGCCGCACCGCCTCGGCGCCGATCTTGCCCCCGGCGTACCCGGTCCCCCCGAAAACCACCAGCTTGGCCATGTCATTTCTCCCGTTCGATCCGGCTGTACGCAGCCGATGCTAAGAACGGAAGATCCCCTACTTCAACGGAAGCAACGCACCGCCGGGTAGGTGTCCAGCTCAGCCGCCCAGGCCCGCGAACTCCGCGGCGACCTGCTGCTTCACCGCGTTGGCGTCGAGGGCCGCGCGCACCTCCGCCGTCGCGTTCGGCTTGGACAGCACCTGGTAGCTGGCCGTGCGGTTCGGCAGCTTGAACTTGACTGTGCAGGACATCTTCACCGTCGCGTACGGCTCGGAGTCGGCCGCCGAGGTGCAGGTCTGCGCGCCGAGCGAGTCGGCGCTGACCTCGACCGAGAGGGTGATGTGCACGACGCTCTTCCCGCCCGAGGCCGGCGAACCGACCACGCTCGTGGAGACGTCGACGGTCGTCGTGCAGGAGCCGACGAAGTCCTTGCAGTCGAGGTTGTCGTTCGTGACGACGGCGCTGGCCTGCACCAGGCCCTCGAACGGCTGCCCCAGGCCGCCGACGGCGTTGTCGAGGTCGGTGTGGAACGCCTTCAGCGCGTCGCCGGTGATCGGGTCGACGCGCAGCTCCGCGCCGAACTTCGGCCCCGCCTGCGGGTCGAGCAGCGCCGGGGCGAAGCTGACCACCCGGTTCGGCTTGGCCGTGGAGACCCGCAGGACGCTCGGCGCGGCGCCGAGCTGGTAGACCTCGGTGCCGTCCGGGAGCTTCGCCTTGACCGGCTCGCCCAGCCGGTCGAGACCGGCCAGCGCCTTGCGCAGGCCGTCCGCCAGCGCCTGCGGGGCGAACCGGGCCGCGGGGTCGAAGGGCAGCTCGGAGCCGAGCGAGCGCACCCAGCTCGTGCCGAACTGCGTGCCCTCGTCGATGGCGTGCGCCTTCCAGTAGTCGGCGTCGGCCTGCAGGTAGAACTGGCCGGCGGCGGAGATCGCCTGGACGACGCGGCCTTCGAGCGGCAGCCCGCCGAAGGCGGTGCCGCCGCGGGTGACCCGGAACTGCTGCTCGGCGCCCTTGGTCGTCGACTTCAGGGAGAGCGCGGGCGCTTTGCCCAGCGCGGTGAGGGCCGCGTCGACCGCGGCGCGCTGCTCGGCGCGCAGGTCGGCCGTCCGCTGGTCGGCCGCGGAGACCCCGGCGGTGCCGGGGACCGCCACCTGGCAGCCGGCCAGCAATCCGCCCAGCAGCAGCACCGCCGCCGCCATGGCCCGTCGAGCCCGCATCTTCCGCCCCCTGCTTCGCGCCTGCGTCCGAGCACACCTCGGCCGGTGAAGTCCCGCCACCGGATTTGTGTCGTCACGCACCGGGGTTCAGGAGGGTTCTAGCCTGGGCCGGGCCCCCGCCGCAACCCACCGTGATGAGGTTGGTTTACACTCTTGAGGTTGTCTCGGCGAGGCGGGGCCCTTCTGGGGTGCCCGGCGTGATCGACGCGGCGGCTCGAGTAGCCCCCGTCGTCGTGCACGCCCGGAAACTCGCCGCCGAACGCAACCGCCTGAACAGAACAACGCCCGCATCCCCCGCCGCAGCATGCTGTCTCCCGCACCATGTTCGTGATTTGAAGGAGTGCCACACCGTGTCCGAGGTACGTCTGTCCGTCGAGCCGCGCACCGAGTTCGGCAAGGGCGCCGCGCGCCGCACGCGTCGCGCCGGCAAGATCCCCGCCGTGCTGTACGGCCACGGCTCGGACCCGCGGCACTTCGCGCTGCCGGCCATCGAGTTCGCCCGCGTCGTCCGTGAGAACGGCTCCAACGCCGTCATCACCCTCGCCATCGAGGGCTCCGACGAGCTCGCGCTGACGAAGACCATCGTCGTGCACCCGCTCAAGAACTACATCGAGCACGTCGACCTGCTGGTCGTGAAGCGCGGCGAGAAGATCGTCGTCGACGTCCCGGTCGTCGTCACGGGCACCCCCGGCCCCGGTGGCCTGGTCAACCAGGACGTCGACACCCTGCAGGTCGAGGTCGAGGCGCTGCACATCCCGGAGCAGTTCGAGGTCTCGATCGAGGGCCTCGAGGTCGGCAGCCAGGTGCTGGCCGGCCAGGTCGAGCTGCCGCAGGGCGCCACCCTGGTCACCGACCCCGAGTCGCTGGTCGTCGCCGTCAACGAGCCGCAGCGTGAAGAGGCCGGGGACGAGGCCGCCGAAGCGGGCGACGAGTCGGCCGAAGCCACCGAATAAGGTCACCGCGTGACCGAAGACCTGCCCGGGGCCGGCGAGCTGATCCTGCTCGCCGGCCTCGGCAATCCCGGACCCCAGTACGCCGGAAACCGGCACAACGTCGGTTTCATGGTGCTGGACGAGCTCGCCGCCCGCATCGGCGGCAAGTTCAAGTCGCACAAGAGCGGCGGCGAGGTGCTCGAAGGCCGGCTGGCCGGCCGGCGCGTGGTGCTGGTGAAGCCGCGTACGTACATGAACCTCTCCGGCGGGCCGGTGGTCGGCGCGGCGCGGTTCTACAAGGTGCCCCCGGCCGGCGTGGTCGTGGTGCACGACGAGCTGGACGTCGACTTCGGCGCGCTGAAGCTCAAGTTCGGCGGCGGCGACAACGGCCACAACGGACTCCGCTCGATCACGAAGTCGCTGGGCACCCGCGACTACTACCGGGTCCGCTTCGGCATCGGCCGCCCGCCGGGCCGCCAGGACCCGGCGGACTTCGTGCTGAAGGACTTCTCGACGGTCGAGCGCAAGGAGCTCCCGTTCGAGGTGGACCGGTGCGCGGACGCGACCGAAGCGCTGGTCGGCACCGGTCTCGCGGCCGCGCAAAACGCCTTCCATGCAGGCTGACAACGGTGGCAAGGTAAGCCCATGACCCCTGACGAAGTCCGGGCGATCGCGTTCGGCAAACCCCGCTTCGGCCGACGCGGCTACAACGAGGACGAGGTCGACGCCTTCCTCGACCTGATCGCCGAGGCGCTGGCCGGCCGGAACATCCTGACCGCCGACGACATCCACTACGTCGAGTTCACGATCATGCCGGTCGGCATGCGCAGCTACGACCAGGCCCAGGTGGACCTGTTCCTCGACGAGGCCGAGGCGGCGCTGATCGAGCTGCGGAACCCGCGGCCTGCGGTCGAGGAGCCGCGCACGCAGGGCCCGCGGAAGTGGTTCGGCCGGTCCTGACGGTGTGAGACCGGCCACACAGCGCTGAGTAGTCCCGGCTCACTCACAGGCGGACGGGGAGCGCCCGTCGGGGTGAGCTTCGAGGTCCGCCCCTTCCGGGGAGCCCGTTCCCGGGTTAGGACGGTGTACGGCAGTTCGCACCGCCCAACCCCGGAATCGGAGAGTTGCATGTCGTTCACCGCCGAAGACCTCGCCGAGGTCACCTTCGGTAACGCCCCGATCGGCCGCCGTGGCTACGCGAAGCACGAGGTCGACGAGTTCGTCCGGCGCATCGCCAAGACGTTCGCCGAGGAGGACGACCTGACCGCCGCCGAAGTGCACCACGTCATCTTCGCGAAGCCGCTGATCGGCAAGCGCGGCTACGACGAGCGCGAGGTCGACGACTTCCTCGACGCGGTCGAAGATCAGCTCGCCGCGCGCACCGGCCACGCCCCGGACCTCCCGGGCGCCCGCACGGCTTCGGAAGCCACGGCCGAACGCGCCACCCCGCCGACGATCCGCGCGGAGCGGCTCCAGCAGCGCTAGCCCCTAGCGCCCCAATGTGGCATTGGGTGCGTCCCACGCACCCAATGTGGCGTTCGGTGCGTCCCACGCACCGAACGCCACATTGGGGCGCTCGGGTTAGGCGTCCGCGTTGCGAGCGATCTTGTCGGCGAACTGCAGAGCCGTCGCCGCGCGCTTGACCTTGCCCGACGGCGTCTTCGGCAGGCTCCCCGCCGGGAGCACCACGACCGCGTACGGCCGCATGTCCACCGCGTCGCGCACCCGCGCCGAGACCTGCTTCATCAGGTTCTTCTCGGCCTCGGCGTCGCCCGCCAGCTTCGACTCCACGACCACCGCGAAGCGCTCACGCCGGCTGCCCGCGTCCAGCCGCACCGCCACCGCGTTGCCCGCCCGCACACCCTCGACCGACGTCGCCGCCCGCTCGATGTCCGTCGGGTACAGGTTGCGGCCGCCCATGATGATGACGTCCTTGCGGCGGCCGCAGATGACGATCTGGCCGTCCACCAGGTACCCGAGGTCGCCGGTGTTGAGCCACCCCTCGTCGTCCTGGGTGGCGACCGGGCCCTCCATGGTCAGGTAGCCCGGCGTCACGGCCTCGCCGCGCAGCCGGATCTCGCCGACCTCCCGCTCGCCGACGCGCGTGCCCGCGTCGTTGACGATCTCGGCTTCCAGCCCGTCCAGCGGACGGCCGAGCAGCGCGAACGACCGGACGCTGTCGGTGCCGCGCCGCGGGTCGCCCTCGGGCACCGGCACCGCGCGGTTGTCCGCCTCCAGCGCGTCGGCCTCGACGACGTCGAGGGTGAGCCCGGTGAACAGCGGCGCGAACGACACGGCGAGCGTCGCCTCGGCCATGCCGTAGGCCGGGAAAACGCATTCCGCCGGCATCTTGAACCGGGCGCCGGCGTCCACGAAGGTCTGGACGGCGGTCTCGTCGATGGGCTCGGCGCCGTTCAGGGCGATCCGCAGCTTCGAGAGGTCGTAGGCGTCGTCCTCCTCGACCCGCGCCATCCGGCGCCCGACGATCGCGTACGCGAAGTTCGGCGCCGCCGTCGTCGTGCCGCCGTACTTGGTGATGAGCTCCGGCCAGATCAACGGGCCCGAGAGGAACTCGACCGGCGTGATCTTGACGAGCTCGACGCCGAAGGTCATCGGCACGGTCAGGAAACCGACCATCCCCATGTCGTGGAACGTCGGCAGCCAGGACACCATCACGTCGGTGTCGAAGTCGAACTCCGCGCGGTCGACCATGGCCTTGACGTTGGAGTAGAGGTTCCCGTAGGTGATCCGCACGGCCTTGGGGTCGGCGGTCGAGCCGCTCGTCAGCTGCAGGAGCGCGGTTTCGCCCTCGTCGGTGGTGACGACGTCGGCGAGGGGTTCGGCGTCGACGAGGTCGCTGATCAGCTTGAAGCCGATGCCCTTCTGCTCCAGCACCGGCGCGAGCTGGTCGAAGGGCTCGCCCAGCAGCACCAGGTTCGAGCCGATCATCCCGAGCACGCGCACGGTGTCCTCGGCCCATTCGGCGAGGTCGGTGCGCGGGGTGGGCTGGTGCAGCATGGTGACGCTGCCGCCGGCCAGCCAGACGGCCTGCACGGTCGGCGCGATCAGCACCGGCGCCGCGGCCAGGACCGCGACGGCACCCCCGCGTTCGAACCCACCCGCGACGAGCCCGCCGGCGATCCGCCGGGCTTCCTGGTGCACCTCGGCCCAGGTCCGCCGGACCGGCTCCTTGGGCTCCCCGGTGACCATGCCACGCTGCTGACCTCGTCCCGCCGCGGTGGCGACGAGCGTGTCCACGAACCTGCTCATGGGGCAGACATTACTGGCAGCTGTGTCACTCCAGCAGTTCGGACGTCTCCAGCCAGCGGCCCTCGACGTCCTCGATCTCGCCCTGGACGCCCTTCAGCTCGGCGTTGAGCTCCATCAGCTTCGCCGGGTCGGTCGCCGCCTCCAGGAGCGCCGCGTGGAGCTTCTCCTCCTTCGCGTGCAGCTGGTCGAGCTTGCGCTCCAGCCGGCCCAGGTCCTTCTGGGCCGCCCGCAGGTCCGCCGCCGACTTCTTGGCCTCGGCCTTCGCCGCCGTCGGGGCCGCCGCGGCCGCCGGTTCCTTGGCGAGGGCGCGGCGGTTCAGGTACTCCTCGATACCGCCCGGCAAGTGGGTGATCCGGCCGTCGCCGAAGAGGGCGACGATCGTGTCGCAGACCCGTTCGACCAGGTAGCGGTCGTGGGAGACGACGACCATCGTGCCCGGCCAGCCGTCGAGGAGGTCCTCCAGCTGCTGCAGCGTGTCGATGTCCAGGTCGTTCGTCGGCTCGTCGAGCAGCAGCACGTTCGGCTCGGCCATCAGCAGCCGGCACAGCTGCAGCCGGCGCCGCTCGCCGCCGGACAGATCCCCGACCGGCGTCCACTGGCGGGACTGCGGGAAGCCGAGCTTCTCGCCCAGCTGCGACGCCGTCATCTCCTGCTTGCCGAAGACCACGCGCCCGGCCACCTGCTCGATCGCCTGCAGCACGCGCAGGTCGCCGGGCAGGTCGTCGAGCTCCTGGCGCAGGTGCGCGAGGGCGACCGTCTTGCCCTCGATCCGCCGGCCGGTCGAGCCTTGGACGTCGCCGCCGAGCAGCTTCAGCAGGGACGTCTTGCCGGAGCCGTTGACCCCGACGAGGCCGATCCGGTCGCCCGGCCCGACCCGCCAGGTGACGTGGTCGAGCAGCGTCCGGTCGCCGACCGTGTACGTCGTGTCTTCCAGCTCCAGCACGGTCTTGCCCAGGCGCCGCTTGGCGAACGCCATCAGCTCGACGGAGTCGCGCGGCGGCGGCACGTCCGCGATCAGCGCCTCGGCGGCGTCGATGCGGTAGCGCGGCTTCGACGAGCGCGCCTGCGGGCCGCGGCGCAGCCACGCCAGCTCCTTGCGGGCCAGGTTCTGCCGCTTCTCCTCGGCCGTCGCGGCGAGCCGCGCCCGCTCGGCGCGCGCGAAGATCCAGTCGGCGTAACCACCTTCGTACTGCTCGACGCGGCCGTTCGCGACCTCCCAGGTCAGGCTCGCGACGGTGTCGAGGAACCACCGGTCGTGCGTGACGACCACGACCGCGATCCGCCGGGTCAGCAGGTGGTCGGCGAGCCACTGGACACCTTCGACGTCCAGGTGGTTGGTCGGCTCGTCGAGCACGACGAGGTCGAGCTCGCCGGTCAGCGCGGCGGCCAGGGAGACCCGGCGCCGCTCGCCACCGGAGAGGTTCGCCGTCGGGGTGTCCAGCCCGATCGCGGTGATCCCGAGACCGTCCACAATGGACCTCACGCGCGCGTCGGCCGCCCATTCGTGCTCGGCGCCGTAGCGTTCGAGCACGACTTCGCCGACGCTGCTGCCGTCCGGGAGTTCGGTTCGCTGAGTGACCACGGCCATCCGCAGGCCACCGACATGGCTCACCCGCCCGGAATCCGGCTCGGTCAGTCCGGAAAGGACTTCCAGGAGGGTGGTCTTGCCACCCCCGTTGAGCCCGACGACGCCGATGCGCTGCCCGGCCGCGACGCCGAGCGACACACCGTCCAGGAGCGGGCGCACCCCGTAGGACTTGCTCACCGCCTCCAGGTTGACCAGGTTGGCCATCCGCTCAGCCGATCCTTTCCACGATGACGAACCGGGTCGCCACGACCTGCGTCGTGTCGTCCACGGTGAACTCCGGATCCTTCAGCGCCGCGCGCATTTCGGTTCCCTGCCAGAAGTCGGTGTGCCCGGCGCGCCAGCCGGCGACGCTCGTGAAGCCCTCGCCCTCGTCGAGCGCGTGCCGCAAGTCCACTTCGGAAAGACGAAGGACGCGCACGTCGGTGGTCTCGATGACCGCGACCCCGGTGCCGGACGAGTCGAGCACGAGTTCACGCTCCCCCACGAGGGGCAACGCTTCGCCGGACAGCTCGTATTCCCGGAGCAGCCCGGAGGTCGTCGTCTTCGAGCCGTCCAGGATCGCCGCGACCAGTTTGTCGCGCAGCGGGCCGGGGAACGCGAACTCGGCGTGCTTCACGCGTGCACCCGCGGCGGCGCCGGGCGCGGTGCGTCGTCCCCGCCGACCACGCGGGCGCCGGGGACCGGGCCGTGCGCCACCCGGACCGTGCGGCAGACCCCCGCGCCCGAAAGCTCCGCGGCGACCTCGACCGCCGATTGCGCGTCTTCACAGAGGAACGCGCAGGTCGGGCCGGATCCGGAGACCGTGCCGGCGAGCGCGCCCGCGTTGACGCCGGCCCGGAGCGTCCGGCGCAGCCCGGGCCGCAGCGAAACCGCCGCCGCCTGGAGGTCGTTGCCCAGCAGCAGCGCCAGCTGACGCGGGTCGCCCGAGGCCAGCGCCTCGACGACGGGGGTGTGCGCGCCGATCCGCGGCGGGTTGCCGTCGGCGCGCAGGCGGTCCAGCTCCTTGAACACCTTCGGCGTCGACAGCCCTTCGGAGTCGAAGGCCAGCACCCAGTGGAAGGTGTGCCGCGACAGCACCGGGACGAGCTGCTCGCCCCGCCCGGTGCCCAGCGCGGTGCCGCCGTAGAGCGCGAACGGGACGTCGCTGCCCAGTCCGGCGGCGATCTCGGCCAGCTCGTCGCGCGTGATGTCGAGGTTCCAGAGGCTCGACAGCCCGACCAGGGTCGCCGCCGCGTCGGCGCTGCCGCCCGCCATGCCACCCGCGACGGGGATGCCCTTGCGCAGCACCACCCGGACGTTCGGCTCACCGGTGCGGCCGACGTGCGCGGCCAGCGCTTCGACCGCGCGCCAGGCGAGGTTGGTGCCGTCGGCGGGCACCGAGCCTTCGCCCTCGCCGTAGATCTCCAGCCCCGGCTCCTCGGTGACCGCGACGGTCACCTCGTCGGTCAGCGACAGGGCCTGGAACACGGTCACCAGCTCGTGGTAACCGTCTTCGCGCAGGTCGTCGACCGCCAGGTGCAGGTTGACCTTGGCCGGGACCCGGACGGTGACTGGAGGCGGAACTACGGCGAGCACCCGACCAGCCTACGTGCCCGCGGAAACGCCCCAATGTGGCCTTGGTTGCGTTCAACGCAACCAAGGCGGCCTTCGGTGCGTTGAACGCACCCAAGGCCGCCCTGGGGCGCTGGGGTCAGGCGGCCGCGACGCCCTGTGGGCCGCGGGCGGTGTGCGTCACGTGGCCGCCGCGCTCGGCGACCCACGCCAGCGCCGCGTCGGCCCGCTCGCCGCGGACGCCGAGGCGGAACCGGCCGACCGGGGTGTCGCCGATCCGGGTCAGGCCGCCGCCGATGGTGGCGAACTCGACGTCGAAGCGGCCCGCGGCCTCGGGCAGCAGCGCACCGATCGACGCGAAGCCGACCAGCACGACGTCGACCGAGCGGTCGTAGCGCGACGACTGAGAACGGGAGGTCTCGATGGCCGGCAGCAGCGCCTGCGCGGTGCGGCTGGCCGGGTTCGAGATCAGGTCGAGGACGGTGCCGCGCTCGACGACCGTGCCGCCTTCGAGCACCGCGACGTCGTCGCAGACCCGGCGGACCACCCCGGCGTCCGGCGTCGTGACCACGACGGTGGTGCCCAGCTCGGAGCGGGCGCGGTCGAGCACGGTGAGCACCGCGCCGGCCTCCTCCGGGTTGATCCCGGCGGTCGGGTCGTCGGCCAGCAGCACCGCCGGCGCCGCCGCCAGCGCCTTCGCGACCGCCACGCGGCGGAGCTGGCCCTCGGTCAGCTCGCCGGGACGCTGCGTCGCGCGCTGCGTCAGGCCGACGAGGTCGAGCAGCGAGCCGACCCGGCTGCGGCGCTGCGGGCCGTCGACGCCGAGCTGCTCGAGCGGGGAGGCGATGTTGCCGGCGATCGTGCGCTCGGCGATCAGCTCCGGCTTCGTCGAGACGACGCCCAGCTGGCGGCGGATCTCGCGCAGGCGGCGGCCGTCGAGGGTGCCGGTGTTGAGGCCGTCGAGGCGGACGACGCCGCGGTCGGGCCGCTCCTGCAACGCGATGCAGCGGGCGAGGACGGACTTGCCCGACCCGGCGGGCCCGACCACGCCGAACAGCGAGCCGGCCTGGACCTCGACGCTGACGTCGTGCAGGGCGACGACCGAATTTCCGTTGGTGGCAAAGGTTTTGGACAGGTTTTCGACGGTGATCACGAAGGCTCCAGAAAACGGGGTGCGCGCAGCGCGCGACACCCGGCCGCAGTCGAAGTCCGTCCTTTATGGACGGTGCATGAAGAAGAGGTGGACCGGCTCGGGCAAGCTCAGCGGGAGCGCCGACATGCGGTCACGGAGCGGCGGCCTTCGTCGACTACGCGACGCCTGGTCAGGAGCAGGGGGCGAGCTACCCTCTTCATCGGAAACGGCCTCCATCGGTCCTGGCGGTAGCACCTGCCCCGTGGAGGGTGGTTGCTGCGACTTCGGCGAGCCAGGTCTCTCAGTCGCTCGGGATGGACGTACTGAGTAAAACCGATCCCGAGGAGCGAAAGCAAGCCTGTTGGCCCAGATCACACGACTGGAGGTGTCCGAATCGCGAGATCGCACGTCAAGAGGCGTATTTTCGCCGAACCTCGTCGACTTCTGTGACATCCGGGGCTTCGCCCCGGGCCGGGGGCCCCGCCACCCGGAACCCCCGGAAAGCTCCAGAGTGGACGTGCTAACGGGCGGCGGCCAGCCGGGCGAAGTCGTGCACGCCGAGCTGCTCACCCCGGGTCTTCGGGTCGATCCCGGCGGCCGTCAGCAGCTCGCCGGCCCGCTCGGCCGAGCCCGCCCAGCCCGCGAGCGCGGCGCGGAGCGTCTTCCTGCGTTGGGAGAAGGCGGCGTCGACGAGGCCGAAGAGCCGGTCGCGGTCGTCCGACGCCGGAGCGTCACCGCGTTCGAAGGCGACGAGCGCGGAGTCGACGTTCGGCACCGGCCAGAACACCGAGCGCGGCACGGCGGCGACCTTGCGCGCCGGGCCGTAGTAGGCGAGCTTCACGCTCGGCACGCCGTAGATCCGGCTGCCAGGGCCGGCCGCCATCCGGTCGGCGACCTCGGTCTGGACCATGACGAGACCGGACGTCAGGGACGGCACCTCGGCGAGCAGGTGCAGCACGACCGGCACGGCGACGTTGTAGGGCAGGTTGGCGACGAGCGCGGTCGGCTGGGCGGGCAGGTCGTCCTTGGCGATGCGCAGCGCGTCGGCCGCGACGACCTGGAGCTTGCCGGCGACCTCGGGCGCCCGGTCCGCGACGGTCTCGGGCAGCCGCTCGGCGAGCTTGGGATCGATCTCGACGGCGACGACGTGCGCGCCGGTGGCGAGCAGGCCGAGGGTGAGCGACCCGAGCCCGGGCCCGACCTCGAGGACGACGTCGTCCGGGCCGACGCCGGCGAGCTCGACGATCCGGCGGACGGTGTTGGGATCGTGCACGAAGTTCTGCCCGAGCTTCTTGGTCGGCCGCACGTCCAGCTCGGCCGCCAGCCCGCGGATCTCGGCAGGTCCCAACAGTTCAACCACCGGCCGAGCTTACCGATGGGGCATCTCGCGTGATTGAGCAGGCAGCACGCGTGACTGAAGGGGCATCACCCGTGATCCGGCGGGCATCGGCGTGGTGCCCCGGCAATCACACGTGATGCCCCTCCGGACACGCGTGATGCCCGTCGGCGCACGCGAAACGGCCCCCACCCGCGAAGGGTGAGGGCCGTTTCGGAAAAGCGTCAGGCCTTCTTGCCGCAGACCGGCCAGGCGCTGTAGCCGCCGCGGGCGTCGCGGACCTTCTCCGCGATCGCGATCTGCTGCTCGCGCGAAGCCTGGCTCGGGAGGCTCGCGTACTGGTCGCCGCCGTAGGCGTCCCACGTGCGCTTGTCGAACTGGAGGCCGCCGTAGTAGCCGTTGCCGGTGTTGGTGGCCCAGTTGCCGCCCGACTCGCACTGCGCGATGCGGTCCCACGCGGAGCCGTCGCCGATGTCCGGCGTCGGGGCCTTCTTCGTCCCGATGTGGATGATCTTCGGCTTCGGCTGGGTGATGACCTGCTCGGAGACGCTCTCGCGGGAGACCTCTTTGCCGTTCTTCTGCGTGACCTTGTAGGTCACCATCTTCTCGCCGGGCGTGCCGGGGTCCTCGACCGAGGTCTTGCCCTTTTCGAGGTCCGGGTCGTCGACCTTCTGCTCGGGCGGGTCGATGCTCTCCTTCTGGACGACCGTCGAGACGCCGGTGCGGCTGATGTGCACCTCGGCGCCGTCGGTCAGCTTGACGTCCAGGCCGCCTTCGGCGGCGTCCTCCGGGCCCAGGGTGAGCTTGTACTCGCCCAGGAACTCCTTGGTCGTGACCGCGGTGGTCGTGACCTTCTTCGGCTCGTTCGCGCCGTCGTAGAGCGTGATGTTCTTGAGGGTCTTGATCTCGACGGTGGCGCCCTGCAGGGGCAGCTCGCCGTCCTTCGGCATCGACATCCACGTGCCGGGCTTGTCCATGCCCGCCATGCCGAGCTGGCCGAGCGCGTCGCCGAGGTGCGTCGCGCGGACCCAGGAGGTGTGCTCCGCGCCGTCGACGATCAGCTTCAGCTGACGGCCGCGCTCGAGCTTGATGACCCCGCCGTCGCCGACCTCCGCCTGCGGGGACGGGGAGAGCGAGTCGTGCGCGCCGACGGACAGGCCCGCGTCCTCCAGCACCTCGCCGACGGTGTCGCCGAACGAGTGCACGGTGGTCTGCTGGCCGTCGACGTCGACGGTGATGCTCTTGTTCATCGCCAGCGCGGCCGCGCCGCCGCCGGCGACGCTGATCATGACGCTGAGGACGGCACCCTTGAGGAAGCGGCGCTTCCAGATCTTGGTGGTCTCGCGCAGACCCTCGTCCAGCGCGGCCCGCTTGGCCTGCGGGGACGCGGTCCGGTCCGCCTCGATCTCGTCAGGAATGACGATCGGCGGCAGGTACGTCGTCTCGGCGTTGATGAGGCGGATCAGCTCGTCGACGTCGACGTCGATCTCGGCCATCATCGCGTCGGCGTCGGGGCCGAGCGCGGCGAGGATGTCCTGCTGCGTGATGTTCGGGTCGTCGGAGAAGTCGAGCTGGCCGTAGGCGGTGTCCTCGTAATGACGCTCGAGGACGGCCGCGGAGCGCGCTCCAGCCTGTCTGCTACCTGTCACCGGGTCGTTCCCTTTCCCAAGACACCGTTCGGGGCGGCGTCTTTACGTCTGGGCCCGCAGCCGGCGCCATCGTCACGGTTCCGGGTCGTACCTGACCCCGGTTCCGCTTCCCCGACGTGCACTGACGTGACTGTGGGCGTAACAGTCGGCAACTGCAGTCTGCAGTACCGACCGGCACGATCACGGGACAGTAACGGGTCCCGCCGGGTTGCGCAAACACCCCCCGGAGTGTCGTGATCCCCGTCACTCCATCAGGTGGACGATCAAGGAACCCTGTTGTCGCAATGCGTTCAACCCGTTGTGACACTGGGGAGTCGGTAGACCCGCTCGGCAGTGGTCCGGACCGATTCGGCGACTTCGTGGACAGCTTCGCCCCTGAGCGCCGCGAGGTGACGGACGGTGTAGGCGGCGCCGAACGGCTCGTTCGGCCGCCCACGGAACGGGTGGGGGGTCAGGAACGGCGCGTCGGTCTCGACGAGGTACTGATCCGGCGGGCAGAGCCGCGCCGCCTCATGGAGCCCCTTCGCGTTCTTGAACGTCACCGTGCCCGCGAAGGAAAGGACGTAACCCGCGTCGAGGCACTTGCGGGCCATTTCCGCGTCCCCGGAAAAACAATGGAAGATTACGGCATTCGGCGCATTCTCTTCGGCCAGGATGCGCAGGACGTCGTCGTGGGCCTCGCGGTCGTGGATCATCAGCGGCTTGTCCAGCCGCTTGGCGAGGTCGATGTGCCAGCGGAACGCCTCCTGCTGGGCGTCGTGCGGCGAGTAGTCCCAGTAGTAGTCGAGCCCGGTCTCGCCGACGGCCACCACGCGGTCCTGCGCGGCCAGGCGCTCCACTTCGGACTTCTCGGCCTCGCCGAACCCCTTGGTCCGCGTCGGGTGGATCGCCACGGCGGCCCAGACCCGGCGGTCCCAGGTGGCGGCCTCGGCGGCCCAGCGGGCCGAGGCGAGGTCGTCGGCGACCGTGACGACGCGGGCGACGCCGGCGCGCTCGGCGCGGTCGACCATGGCCGACACCTCGGCCGCGGTGACCGCGCCGCACGCGTCGAGATGGGTGTGCGCGTCCACCACCGACACCGGGAGCCGGTCCGGGACCGGCGGCAGCTCGCGCTTCTCGTCACCCATGCATACCTCTTAATCCTTCGTGATCGGTGCCCACTCCGGACCGGTCTCGCCGAGCGCCGGGTCGAGCTTGGTGAACAGCGGTGACGGTTTGGCCAGCGGCTTGCCGACCTCGATCGGCTTCGACTCCCACTTCGCCTGCTCGCCCGCGTAGTCGCCGGTGAGGATCGGGTTGACCCGGCCGGCGATGTCGAGGTCCTCGACCTCCTTGAGCTCCGGCTGGGCGGCCCAGACGCCGGTGCCGCCGAGGGCCTCGTGCACCTTCTGCGCCGAGTGCGGCAGGAACGGCGTCAGCAGCGTGTTGGCGTCGGAGACCACCTGCAGCGCGGTGTGCAGCACGGTGTCGCGCCGCGTGGGGTCGTCCTTGAGCTTCCACGGCTCCTGGTCGGAGATGTACTTGTTCGCCGCGGTGACGACCTTCATCGCCTCGCTCGCCGCCAGCTTGAACCGGGACCGGGCCAGGTGCGCGCCCGCGGTGTCGAAGGCCTTGCGGGACAGGGCCTTCAGCTCCTCGTCGGCCGCCGTCGGGGCCTCCGGGCGCGGGATGGCGCCGACGTTCTTGTGCGCCATCGAGATGGACCGGTTGACCAGGTTGCCCCACTCGTTGGCCAGCTCGAAGTTGGTCCGGCGGACGAACTCGTCCCAGGTGAAGTCGGTGTCCTGGGTCTCCGGGCCGGCGACCGAGATGAAGTACCGCAGCGTGTCCGGGCCGAAGTCGCGCAGGAAGTCCTCGACGTAGATGACGCGCCCGCGCGAGGTCGAGAACTTCGAGCCGCTCATGGTGAGGAACTCGCTGGAGACGATCTCGTCCGGCAGGTGCAGCCGGCCGTACTTGCCCGGCTCGCCGCCCTTGTCGCCCTCGCCGTTGTGCCCGAACAGCAGCGCCGGCCAGATCTGGGCGTGGAAGGTGATGTTGTCCTTGCCCATGAAGTAGTACGACCGGGCGTCGGCGTTGTTCCACCACTCCTGCCACGCGTCCGGGTTCCCGGAGCGGCGCGCCCACTCGACGCTGGCCGAGAAGTACCCGATCACCGCGTCGAACCAGACGTAGAACCGCTTCAGCGGCTGGTCGCGCCAGCCGTCGAGGGGGATCTTGACGCCCCAGTCGAGGTCGCGGGTGATCGGCCGGGGCCGCATGTCGTCGATCAGGTTCTTGGTGAAGTTGAGGACGTTCGGGCGCCAGTCGTTCTTCGTCGACAGCCAGTCGCCGAGGGTCTTGGTGAACGCCGGCAGGTCGAGGAAGTAGTGCTCGGTCTCGACGAACTTCGGCGTCTCGCCGTTGATCCGCGACTTCGGGTTGATCAGCTCCGCGGCGTCGAGCTGGTTGCCGCAGTTGTCGCACTGGTCGCCGCGCGCGCCGTCGTACCCGCAGATCGGGCAGGTGCCCTCGACGTAGCGGTCGGGCAGCGTGCGGCCGGTGGACGGGCTGATCGCCCCGCGCGTGGTCTTCGGCACGACGTAGCCGTTGCGGTGCAGCGCCAGGAAGATCTGCTGCGTCACCTCGGCGTGGTTGCCGGTCGTGGTCCGGGTGAACAGGTCGTAGGAGAGGCCGAGGCCCTGCAGGTCGGTGCCGATCTGGCGGGTGTACTTGTCCGCCGTCTCCTGCGGGGTCGAGTTCTCCTTGTCGGCCTGGACCGTGATCGGGGTGCCGTGTTCGTCGGTCCCGGAGACCATGAGCACCCGGTTGCCGGCCATTCGCTGGTAGCGGGAGAAGACGTCGGACGGGACGCCGAATCCGGACACGTGGCCGATGTGGCGGGGGCCGTTGGCGTAGGGCCAGGCCACCGCGGTCAACACTGGGGTGCTCATACCTTATTAGCCTACGGATGCCGTCCAAGGCATTGCCGAGAGGTACGAGGAGGGGGACGCCGGTGTCCGCGACGCGTCTGCTGGTGCTCGGGGTGGTGCGGATGTACGGCCGCGCGCACGGCTACCAGGTGCGGCGCGAGCTGCTGAGCTGGTCGGCGGACAAGTGGGCCAACGTCCAGCCCGGGTCGATCTACCACGCGCTGAAGAAGATGACCACCGAAGAGCTGCTGGAGCAGGTCGACGTCGAGCCGGGCGACGGCGGCCCGGACCGCGTCGCCTACCGGCTCACCGGCGTCGGCGAGCAGGAGTACCAGGTCCTGCTGGCCAAGGCACTGTCCGATCCCGAGCTCAACCACCCGGACCTGTCGGCCGCGATCTCGCTGATGACGACGTTGCCCCGCGCCCGCGTCATCAACCTGCTGCGGCACCGGCTGGTGCACCTGGAGGCCGAGCAGCGGCGCGCGAAGCTGATGCTCGAAGAGCTGAAGGCCAGCGTGGAGCTGGGCACCCCCGAGCACGTCGGCGAGCTGTACCGGCTGTGGGGCGGGATCACCGACGCGAGCCTCACCTGGCTCGAAGGCCTGCTCGCCCGGCTGGAAGCGGGCGAGTACGTGATGGCCGACGAAGCCGGGAACGCCTTCGGCGAACCGCCCGCCCGGTAATCAAGTTTGACTAGCGCTCTCCGCTGGGGCACAGTGTGCGCCTCAGCTAGTCAATCTTGACTACCTTCGAGAGGAGCTTCTCCATGATCACGGCACGCGGTCTCGAGCGGCGGTTCCGCCGCAAGGGCCGCACTGGGGGCGAAGTCCACGCGGTGAAGGGCGTCGACCTCGACGTCGAAGCGGGCGAGCTCGTCGGGTTCCTCGGCCCGAACGGCGCCGGGAAGACGACCACGCTGCGCATGCTGACCACGCTGCTGAAGCCGACGGCGGGCACGGCCACCATCGGCGGCCGCGACCTGCTCGCCGACCCGCTGGGGGTGCGCGAGCGGATCGGCTACGTCGCGCAGGGCGGCGGCACCTCGCCGGAGACCGAGGTCGCCGACGAGCTCGAGCTGCAGGGGCGGCTCTACCGGATGAGCAAGGCCGACGCGATCGCGCGCGGCGCCGCGCTGGCCGAGCAGCTCGACCTGACCGGGCTGGACCAGCGGCCGACGAAGACCCTGTCGGGCGGGCAGCGACGGCGGCTCGACATCGCGCTCGGGCTGATCCACTCGCCGGCCCTGGTGTTCCTCGACGAGCCCTCGACCGGCCTCGACCCGCAGAGCCGCGCCAACCTGTGGGAGCCGGCGAATCTTCCCTGCGCGCCGAGCAGGGCGTCACGGTCTTCCTCACCACCCACTACCTCGACGAGGCCGACTCGCTGTCCGACCGGCTGATCGTCATCGACGACGGCCGGATCGTCGCCGAGGGCACGCCGGACGCGCTGAAGGCGCAGGTCAGCGGCGACCGCGTCGAGGTGGGCGTCCATCCGGAGCAGGGCGCGGACGCCGCCGAAATCGCGGGGCGGCTGGCGGGCGCGCACGAGCTGTCCGTGACCGGCGGCGAGCTGCGCTTCCGCGTGCCGCGCGGCGACGCCGCGTTGCCGGAGCTGCTGCGGGCACTCGACGCGAAGAGCATCCCGATGCGGTCGGTGCAGGTCCACCGGCCGACGCTCGACGACGTCTTCCTGACCCTGACCGGGCGGTCGCTGCGCGAGGCCGAGGAGGGCGCCCGTGCTGCGTGACATCTGGCTGATCTTCCGCCGCGACATGAGAGCGGCGCTGCGCAACCCGACCTGGATCGTGATCGGGATCATGCAGCCGCTGCTGTACCTGTTCCTGTTCGGGCCGCTGATGGTCAGGGCGATGCAGGCCCAGGGCCTGTCCGAAGTGGACGGCTGGATGCTGCTCACCCCGGCGCTGATCGCCCAGCTGGCGCTGTTCGGCAGCTCGTTCGTCGGGTTCGGGCTGCTGGCCGACTACCGCTCCGGCGTCGTCGAGCGGTTCCGGGTGACGCCGGTCAGCCGCGGGGCGCTGCTGCTGGGCAAGGTGCTGGCCAGCGCGCTGCAGGCCGTCGTGCAGGCGCTGGTGATCATCGCGCTGGCGTACCTGGCGTTCGACCTCGACGCGCCGGTCGGCGGCGTGCTGCTGAGCCTGGTGATCGTGTTCCTGCTGGCGGTGTCGCTGGCGTCCTGCTCCTACGCGCTGGCGCTGACGTTGAAGAGCGAGGAGACGTTCCCCGCGCTGCTCAACGCCGTGCTCATCCCGCTGCTGCTGCTTTCCGGGATCCTGCTGCCGATCACCGCCGGGGTCGCGCCGAAGTGGCTCTACACGGTTTCCCGGATCAACCCGTTCCGCCACGTGGTGGACGTCGAGCGCAGTTCCTTCCGCGGCGACTTCACGATGGACGCGTTGTTCACCGGCAGCGTCGTGGTGCTGGTGATGGCGGTGGTGTCCGTGTGGTGGGGGACGCGGACGTTCCAGAAGGACAGCACCTGATCAAAAACGCCTGATCAACCAGGGTGGGTCACTGCGGGTCCGCTCCCGGCGACGTATGGTGTGCTCTCATCTACGCGCCGGGGGCGGGACTGTGACGGAGCCGGAAGCCGAACTCGGCATCTCGCTGTCCCACCGCGAGCGCGTGTCGGACTGGCAGGCCGTGCGCGCCGCGCAGACCCGGTTCGTCTCGGTGACGATCAGCGAGAACGTCAACTGGAGCAGTTCGGCCGCGGAGCGGAGCCTCACCGGCGCGCAGGAGGCGGGACTCCACGTCGGCGGCCGGCACTACGCGCGTCCCGGCGCGGTGCACGACCAGGCCGACCACTTCGTGCGGACCGCCAGCAGGCTCGGCGCGTTCGCGCCCGGGTCGCTGGCGCCGGCGCTGGAGGTGGCGGCCCCGAGCGTCGACGACCGGTTCATCAAGGCGTGGATCAAGTACGTCCGGCAGGCGGCGCGGATAGAGCGTGTGCTGGTCTACGCCGACTACGACTGCTGGCAGCACCGGCTGCACCCGGACCGCTGGGCCGACTCCGAAGTCGTGCTGTGGCTGATCCGGCACAACGGCATCCCGGGCCGGGCCGGCTGGTTCCACTCGCGGCTCGGCGTGCACCAGCACGCGTGCGCGGCGGACGTGCCGGGCGTGGACGGGCCGGTGGAGCAGAACGCCGTCGTGTACCCGTTCACATTGGGCGACCTTCTGCTCTGACGTGTGGTGATATGGCGCCATGCGCGTGACGAGCAGGGCACTTCGGACGAATGTGACGCCGTCGCGCGCCTTTTCGGTACTCGCTCACCACAATGCCTCCCGCGGGCTGCCGCCGCCCGTGATGCTGTCGGGTGAGTGGTTCGGCGCCCGGGCGGTGATCGCCCCTTCGCCGGCCGTTTCCCCCGGCGCGCTGCCGCCGGTTTCCCCGGTGCCCGCACCGCCGGGCGTGATCGGCGGCGGCTGGTTCGGCTACCTGTCGTACGACTCCGCGGATCCGTCCGGGCGGTCCGGTGCCCTGCCGGCGTCCGCGTGGGGCTGGGCGGACCACGTGCTGCGGTGGTCCTCGTCGGGTACCTGCCACCTGGAATCCCTCGACGGCGGCGGGCCCTCGGTGTCCACAATGGAGTCGCTGCTGGCTTCTCCCCCCGCCGGTCTTACCTGGGAGGCCGGTCCGCTGCGGCGCCCGCTGCCTTCGGAGCACCGGGACGCGGTGAAGGCGTGCGTGCACGCGATCGAAGCCGGGGAACTGTTCCAGGCGAACATCTGCACCCGGTTCACGGGTTCGTTCTCCGGCTCACCCGAGGCGCTGTTCGCGGCCGGGGTGTCTTCACTGGCTCCCCGCCGGGCCGCGTTCGTCTCGGGTCCGTGGGGCGCGGTGGTGTCGTTCTCGCCGGAGCTGTTCCTCGCGCGCCACGGCCGCGCGGTGCGGTCGACGCCGATCAAGGGGACGCTCCCCCGGCGCGGGCCCCTCGACGACGGGAACGCCCGGTTGCTGCGTCAGTCCACAAAGGACGTGGCGGAGAACGTGATGATCACCGACCTGGTGCGCAACGACCTGGGCCGGGTGTGCGAGGTGGGGTCGGTGACGGTGCCGTCGCTGCTGGAGGTCCGCCCGGCGCCGGGGGTCTGGCACCTGGACTCGACGGTCGCGGGGGTGCTGCGCCCTTCGGTGTCCGACGCCGGGCTGCTGGACGCGACGTTCCCGCCCGGCTCGGTGACGGGCGCGCCGAAGATCCGCGCGCTGGACCTGATCGCGGACCTGGAGCCGTGCGGACGCGGCGTCTACACGGGCGCGATCGGGCTGGTGTCGCCGGCGGCGGGACTCGAGCTGAACGTCGCGATCCGGACGTTCGAGATCGCCGGCGGCACGATCGAGCTGGGCGTGGGCGGCGGCATCACGGCCGACTCGGACCCGGAGGCGGAGTGGCAGGAGTGCCTCCACAAGGCGGCACCCCTGGAACGCCTACTTGCCGGGGTCGAGCAGTAGCTTGCCGACGGTCTTGCGGGAGCGCAGGGCCTCGTGCGCGCCGCGCGCGTCCGACAGGGCGAACTCGCCGCCCGCGATCGCCTTGAGCTGGCCCGCCAGCACCAGGTCGAACAGCTCGGTGAGCGCGGTCCCGAAGACGTTGCCCGGGAGACGGAAGACGTGCGGGAGCCACATGCCGCTGATCGTCGTGCTGTGGCCGAGCAGGTTGCGCAGGTCGACCGGCTTCGGCTGCTCGCGCCCGGCCATGCCGTAGAAGGCGAGCCGGCCGAACGGCGCGAGCGCGGCGATGCTCTGGTCGGTGGTCCTGCCGCCGACCATGTCGAGCACGACGTCGACGCGGCGGCCGTTGGCGTCGAGGAGCACCTCGGTCATGTCCTCCGCGCGCGAGTCGACCGCGACGTCGGCGCCCAGTTCGAGGGCGAGGGCGCGCTTCTCCTCGCTGCTGGCGGTGGCGATGACGCGGCCGGCGCCCCAGGCCTTGGCGAGCTGCACGGCGATGGTCCCGACCCCGCCGGCGGCGGCGTGCACGACGACCGACTCGCCTTTCTCGAGGTGGGCGTTCTTGCGCAGGAGAACCCAGGCGGTAGCGCCCTGGACCAGCATGGACAGCGCGGTGAGGTCGTCGATGCCGTCGGGCACCGGGAACGTCGTCGCCTCGGGCGCGACGGCCTTCTCGGCGTACCCGCCACCGTTGTTCAGCAGCGCGACGACGCGCTTGCCGTCGTGGGTCCCGACCACCTCGCCGCCGGGGACGAGCGGGAGTTTCGACGGCGCGAGGTAGCTGTTCTCGGCCTGGTGGGTGTCGGCGTAGTTGACGCCGATGCGGTCGACGTCGATGAGGACCTCGCCCGGGCCGGCCACCGGGTCGGGCAGCTCGACCGGCGTGAGCACCTCGGGTCCGCCGAACTCGGTCACCTGCACTGCGCGCATGTCGTGTTCCCTCTCCGTCGTGGCTGTGAGACATTCTGGCATATGTCTCAGGAGTTCGAGCGGGCGCGCGAGTGGTTCCTGTCTGGCCGCCGGGTGGACATGGGCGAGCTGGCGGAGGAGCTGTCCATCAGCCGGGCGACCCTGCACCGCCGGGTGGGATCCCGCGACCGGCTGCTGGGCGAGATCCTGTGGTCGCTGTCGTCGGCTTCGATCGCCCGGCTGTGGCCCTCGTGCGTGGGCCGGGGCGCGGCCGGGGTAGCCGACTTCGTGAGCGGGTACGTCCGGTTCGCGAACGACTCACCGCCGTTCCGGGACTTCCTGCGCCGCGAGCCGGAGCGGGCGTTGCGGCTGCTGACGACCCGCGCAAGCGTTTGCCAGCAGCGGACGACCTCGAAGCTCGAGGAACTGCTGGCGGCGGAGGTCGCGGCCGGGCGGCTGGATCCGCCACTGCCGGTGCCGGACCTGGCTTACCTGCTGGTGCGGATCGGCGAGTCGTTCGTGTACACGGACGTGATCACCGGGGACGCGCCGGACGCGGCGAAGGCGCACGCGGCCGTGACGGCCCTGCTCACTTGACCCGCGAGGCCAGCACCGCGTCGTAAAGCTCCTTTTTGGACACCCCGGCCGCCTCGGCGACTTCGGCCGCCGCGGTCTTCAGGCGTTCGCCGGCCGAGACGCGGGACTGGACCTCACCCACCAGGTCCGCCACCGACACCTCCCGCGGCTCCGCCCCGGAAAGCACCACCGTGATCTCCCCGCGCACGCCCTCCGAAGCCCACTCCGCCAGCGACGAGAGCGTCCCCCGCTTCACCTCTTCGTACGTCTTCGTCAGCTCACGGCACACCGCGGCCCGTCGCGAGCCGCCCAGCACCGAAGCCGCGTCCGCCAGCAACGACGCCAACCGGTGCGGGGACTCGAAGAAGACCGCTGTCCGGGGTTCGTCGCGAAGCGAAGTGAGCCAGCGGGTCCGCTCGCCCGGCTTGCGCGGCGCGAAGCCCTCGAAGCAGAACCGGTCGCACGGCAAACCGGACAAAGCGAGCGCCGTCGTCACGGCCGAGGGGCCGGGGAAACAGGTGACCGGGAGGTCTTCGGCGACGCAGGCCGACACCAGGCGGAACCCCGGATCGGACACACTGGGCATACCGGCGTCCGTCACCAGCACCACCGTCTCGCCCGCGCGTAACGATTCGAGCAACTTGGGCAGCCGCGCCGTCTCGACGTCCTCGTAGAAGCTCACCACCCGGCCGCGCGGCGTCACCCCCAGCGCCGCCGTCAGGCCGCGCAACCGGCGGGTGTCCTCGGCCGCGATGACGTCGGCTTCCGCCAGCGCTTCCGCCAGCCGGGGCGAAGCATCGCGGACGTCGCCGAGCGGGGTTGCGGCCAGGACAAGACGGCCCGTCGTCACCGGTGAGCTCACCCGCCCAGCCTAGGCTGATCAGCCGATCCGGACGACGCACGCCCTGCCCCGCCCGTAGGATCGCCCCCGTGACCGCCGTGCTGACCCGTCCCGACGACGAAAGCGTCCGGCCGGACCCGGTCGAGGCGCTCCGGCCGCCGACCGACCGCGAAGTGACCCTGCTCGGCCGCGGCATGCCGACCGACCGGCTGCGCGGCTGGGTCGTCACGATCGTGCTGACCGTGATCGGCGGCATCGTCCGGCTGCAGAACCTCGGCGTGCCGACGGACAAGGGCAGCCCGGTCTTCGACGAGAAGCACTACGTGCCGCAGGCGTGGCAGATGCTGCGCAACGGCGGCTACGAGGACAACTACGGGTACGAGCTGGTCGTCCACCCGCCGCTGGCGAAGCAGCTGATCGCGATCGGCGAATGGCTGTTCGGCTACAACGGCTGGGGCTGGCGGATCATGCCCGCGCTGGCCGGCACGCTGATGGTGCTGCTGACCATCCGCATCGCCCGCCGCCTGACCCGCTCGACGCTGCTCGGCGGCATCGCCGGCATCCTCGTGATCAGCGACGGCGTGCTGCACCTGCAGTCGCGCATGGGCATGCTCGACATCTTCATCGCGCTGTTCGTGCTCGCCGCGTTCGCCTGCCTGCTGGTGGACCGCGACCAGGTGCGCACCCGGCTCGCGACGGCGGTCCGCGAAGGCTGGGTCAACGAGTCCGTGTGGGGACCCAAGCTCGGCTTCCGCTGGTGGCGGTTCGCGACCGGGCTGATGATCGGGCTCACCTTCGGCGTCAAGTGGTCGGCGCTGTACTACATCGTGGCGTTCGGGCTGCTGTGCGTCGGCTTCGACGTCGCGGCCCGGCGCGCGGCCGGCGTCGAACGGCCCTGGCTGGGCACGATCCGCCGCGACGTGCTGCCGGCGCTGTGGGCGATCCTGCTCATCCCGTTCCTGATGTACCTGAGCGCGTACTGGGCGTGGTTCGCGAGCGAAACCGCGACCGACCGGCACTACACCGAGATCAAGGACATCGCACCGGGCTTCTGGTCGTGGGTGCCGGCGTCGCTGCGCTCGCTCGGCGACTACTCGGCGAACGTCCTGCACTTCCACGAAACCCTCGTCACGCCCAAGGACAACCCACACCCGTGGGAGTCGAAACCGTGGACGTGGCCGATGGGGCTGCGCCCGATGCTCTACAGCTACGACGGCGAGGTCACCGGCTGCGGCGAGTCCCGCTGCGTCAGCGCGACGATGCTGATCGGCACGCCGGCGATGTGGTGGCTGGCGATCCCGATGCTGGGCTGGTCGGTGTGGCGCTCGTTCTTCCGCGCGGACTGGCGCTACGCGGCGGTGCTGGTGGGCTACCTCGGCGGGTACGTCTTCTGGTTCACCAACATCGACCGCCAGATGTACTTCTTCTACGCGACCCCGCTGGCGGCGTTCCTGGTGCTGGGGTTGACGTTGTGCCTGGGCCAGATCCTGGGCAGTGCGAGGCGCGGGTTCGAAAGACGCGGGACGGGTCTGCTCGTCGTGTCGCTGTACGTGGGGCTGGTGGTGGCGAACTTCGCCTGGCTGTGGCCGATCCTGAACGGCGTCGCGATCACCACCGGCCAGTGGGAAGCGGAGCGCTGGCTGCCCTCCTGGCGGTAGCCCGCAGAGGCGCCCCAATGTGGCGTTGGTTGCGTCCCACGCACCCAATGTGGCGTTCGGTGCGTGAGACGCACCGAACGCCACATTGGGGCGCTTGAGCCGGGCACGGTCTCAGCCGCAGGTCAGCCCGCGAAGTACGCCCCCGGCGTGACCCCCACCGCCCGCCGGAAGGCCGCGACGAACGCGCTCGCCGAGCTGTACCCCACCCGGTGGGCCACGCCCTCCAGCGGCGCTCCCTGCGCCAGCAACGGCAGCGACGCCCGCAGCCGCACCTGTGTGCGCCAGGTCCCGAACGGCATCCGGCACTCGCGGACGAAGATCCGCGCCAGCGTCCGCTCCGCCGCTCCGACCGCCCTGCCGAACTCCGCCAGGCTCCGCGGGTCCGCCGGATTCGCCAGCACCGCCGTCTCGACGTCGCGGGCTCGCGGGTCGGCCGGGGACGGGACCACGATCGGGGCCACGTCCCACGGCTCCAGCAGGTCGAACGCCACCGCCTCGGCCCGCACCCGCGCCGCCGGGGCCACGCTGTCGCCGGTCAGGTACTCCAGGAGCTCGCGCAGCAGCGGGCGGACGACCACCATCCTGGGTACGGGCCACGACACCGGGGACAACGCGGGATCGGCGTAGATGCCGCGCAGCGCCGCCCGGCCGAGCGCGCCCGTGCGGTGCCGGACGCCCGCCGGGATCCACAGCGCCCGGGTCGGCGGGAGGACCCAGCCCGCGTCGCCCGCCTTGACCGCGACGACCCCGCGGGCCGACCAGACCAGCTGGTGCACCGGGTGCTCGTGCCAGGGGAACCAGGTGCCGGCGGGCAGGTCGACCTCGCCGAGGAGCATGGCGCCAGGTTGACCGTTTCGCGACATCGGTTGACAGGCTATCGGCTATCGGTCACCGGTGCGGAGCCCTAGCGTCGGGCGCATGCCGATGAACCTGATCCACCGCAAGATCTGCAGCTCGGAGAAGTGGGCGGCCACCGTCGAGGAACGGCTGGCACCGTGGCTGAGGGCCCGCGACCTCGGTGACGACGTCCTCGAAATCGGGCCCGGCTTCGGCGCCACCACGAAGGTGCTGCTCGACGTCGTCCCGAAGCTGACGGTGCTGGAGATCGACCACGCCTCGAGCAAGCTGCTGCGCGCGAAGTACGGCGACCGCGCCGAGGTCGTCGAGGGCAGCGGCGCGGAGATGCCCTTCGAAGACCGCCGGTTCTCGGCCGTCGTCTGCTTCACGATGCTGCACCACGTGCCGACCCGGCAGCTGCAGGACGCGATCTTCGCCGAGGCCGCACGGGTCCTGCGCCCCGGCGGCACGTACTGCGGCAGCGACAGCCAGCTCAGCTTCCGCTTCCGGCTGCTGCACATCGGCGACACGATGAACGTCATCGACGCGGCGACCTTCCCGGGCCGCCTCGAGAAGGCCGGGTTCGAGCAGGTCAGCGTGGACCTCCGGCCGAAGGAGCGGGTAACCTTCTCGGCCGTGAAGCCCGGCTAGCGACGCAGTGAATGACCCATTCACCTCGTCCGACGACATGAATGACTCATTCATGTCGTCCGACCAGCCACCGCAACCCTCGACAGATCCAGGCCCGATGCACCCGACACCACTTCGGCGCGCAGGGCCAGGCCGCTGTCGACGAACCGCAGACGCGCGACACTAGCGACGCGGCAGCTGGTTCCCCGGCTGGCGGGGCACGACCCGGGTCACCGGGCCGTCGGCCGACTTTCCGGCGCGCGAAAGCCAGCCCTCGACCTCGCGGCGCACCGCGTTGAGCGTCGGGCGGCGGCGCGGCTCCGGGTCCAGGGACGCCGCCAGCAGCCGCGCGTGCGCGCTGCGCTGGGGCAGGCGGGACACCGGTTCGGCGCGGGCCGCGGCCATCAGCGCCGCCATCGGCGTCTCGCGGGTGCCGCGCGGGGGCTGGCCGGACAGCGCGTAGCTGATCGTCGCCGCCAGCTGCCACGCGTCCGACGCCGGCGACGCCGTCGCGCCCATCGCCTGCTCGGGGGCCACGAAGTCCGGCGTGCCGATCATCATCCCGGTCGCCGTCATCTTCGAGTCGCCCTGGCTGCGGGCGATGCCGAAGTCGATCAGGTGGGCCAAGCCGCTCGGGTCGAGGATGACGTTCGACGGCTTGATGTCGCGGTGCAGGACGCCCTTGTCGTGCGCCGCGGCGAGCGCGCCCGCCATCGTCGCCCACAGGCGACCGGCCGCCACGTCGTCGAGCGGGCCCTGGCCGTCGACCAGCTCGGCCAGCGGACGGCCCTCGAGGTACTCCATCACCAGCGCGAGCCCGTCGGGCTCCTCGGCCAGGTCGTAGACCTTGACGCAGTTCGGGTGGCTGACCACGGCCAGCGCGCGGGCCTCGCGCTGCATGCGCTCGGCGGTGTCGCGGTCCGGCGCGTGCGCGATCTTCAGCGCCACCGTGCGGCTGAGCTGGGTGTCGACGGCCTGCCAGACCGTGCCGAAGCCGCCCGCGCCGAGCTGCTTGACCCGCCGGTAGCGGCTGCCGCCGGCGTTGCGCGAGCCGGGCGGCGGCGGGATCGGGCCCGGGGCCGCGGCCAGCGCGCCGGCCATCGGCGGGGGCTCGGGCGCGGACGCCAGCGCCGTCTTCGGGTACGGCTTGTTGACCGGGGGCGGCGGAGGCGGCGGCGGGGTGGGGCGCGGCTGGACCTGCGACGGCGGCGGCCGGTACGGCTCCTGCTCGCGGCGCGGCGGCGCGTCCGGCCGGTTGATGACCGACCACGGCGGCGGCCCGACCATCGCGACCGGGATCAGGCCCAGCACGCTGAACGGCAGGAACCCGAGCCAGAAGTGCAGCGCGGTGTTGGCTTCCATGCCGACGCTGAACAGGAGCATCGCGGCGAACGGGATCCAGAAGAACCGCGACGGCCACTTCGGGCCGCGGCGGAAGGCCGTGCGGCCCTGCAGCATGACGAACAGCAGGGACCCGGCCCCCAGCACGACGAAGGCCAGCAGGTACACGAAGAAGGGCAGTTCCTTGCCGCTCTGCGCGGACAGCACGTCGAAGACGGTCTGGCCGCCGCCGAGGTACTCCCGCTGGTTGTCCACCCAGCAGCCGCCGGCGCTGTTCAGCGTCGAGAGCTCGGTCGAGGACAGGCCGGTCTTCTCCTTGGCGTACGCCGCCCGGAAGACCCCCGACACGCCGTTGGACAGCAGCCACGGCAGCACCAGCGTGCTGAACAGGCCGATCGCGCCGAACACCGACAGCGTCGTGACGTCGTAGCGGTTGCCCGTGCCCTTCCGGATGATCGACACGGCCAGCGCGCCGATCGGCGGCAGCAGTGCGACGAGCGCGCCGGCCGCACTCGTGGCCCAGACCCATTCGCCGGGGCAGATGCCCGGGCCGAACAAGGAATGGGCTAGCGAGAGCAACGCGCTCGCGAGTCCGTTCACCGCCGGGCTCCCCTCACTGTCCGTGTTCACTTCGCAGCCGTCACGCGGCGTTTTCCCGCGGTCCAGCTTAGGACGCTCCCGGCCGCCGTGAGGTTGCCGGGTCTTCAGCGTGCACGGAATCCGGCGAGCCCGCCGCTCCCGCGTCATGATGGGGGCCGGCGGACGAACGACGCGAAGGAGCGGGGCATGGGCGCGTACTCCGAGGCCTACCAGCGGAGCCTGGCCGATCCGGAGGCGTTCTGGCTGGCGGCGGCCAGGTCGATCAGCTGGACGAAGCCCCCGGAGCGGGCGCTCGACGACTCCCGGCCGCCCTTCTACCGGTGGTTCCCGGACGCCGAGCTGAACACCTCGTACAACGCGCTCGACCGGCACGTCGAGGCCGGCCGCGGCAGCCAGGCCGCGCTGATCTGGGACTCTCCCGTGACCGGACGGCAACGCACCTACACCTACGAAGAGCTGCGGGACACGGTCGCCCGGTTCGCCGGTGCGCTCAGCTCCTTGGGGGTCACGAAGGGTGACCGCGTCGTCGTCTACCTGCCGATGGTGCCCGAGGCCGCGATCGCGATGCTGGCCTGCGCGCGGATCGGCGCGGTGCACTCGGTGGTCTTCGGCGGCTTCGCGCCGAAGGAGCTGGCGGCGCGGATCGAGGACGCGAAACCCAAGGTGATCCTGGCGGCGTCCTGCGGGATCGAGCCGACGCGGGTGGTGGAGTACAAGCCGATCATCGACCGCGCGCTGGAGATGACCGAGCACCAGCCGGACCACGTCGTCGTGCTGCAGCGCGAGCAGGCGCCGGCCGAGCTGACCGGCCGGGACCTCGACTGGCGCGAGCTGGCGGCGAACGCCACGCCGGCCGACCCGGTCCCGGTCGCGGCCACCGACCCGCTCTACATCCTCTACACGTCCGGGACCACCGGGAAGCCGAAGGGCGTCGTGCGCGACACCGGCGGCCACGCGGTCGCGCTCGCCTATTCGATGGACGCGGTCTACGACGTCCACGCGGGCGACATCTGGTGGACGGCGTCCGACGTCGGCTGGGTCGTCGGGCACTCCTACATCGTGTACGCGCCGCTGCTGGTCGGGGCGACCACCGTGCTCTACGAGGGCAAGCCGGTCGGGACGCCGGACGCGGGCGCGTTCTGGCGGGTCATCGCCGAGCACGGTGTCCAGGCGCTGTTCACCGCGCCGACCGCGCTGCGGGCGATCAAGAAGGTCGACCCGGACGCCCGCGAGCTGGAGAAGTACGACCTCAGGGCGTTCAAGACGCTGTTCATGGCCGGCGAGCGGCTCGACCCGGAGACCTACCACTGGGCGCACGAGAAGCTCGGCACGCCGGTCGTCGACCACTGGTGGCAGACCGAGACCGGCTGGTCGATCGCGGCCAACCTCCGCGGTGTCGAGCCGATGGACGTCAAGCCGGGCTCGGCGACCAAGCCCGTCCCCGGCTGGGACGTCCGGATCCTCGACCAGGCCGGCGCCGAGCTGCCGGCCGGGCGCGAGGGCGCCATCACGGTGAAGCTGCCGCTGCCGCCGGGATCGCTGCCGACGCTGTGGGGCGACGACGAGCGCTACCGCGAGTCCTACCTCTCGCGCTACGACGGCTTCTACCTGACCGGCGACTCCGGTTACTTCGACGAAGACGGCTACCTGTTCGTCATGGGCCGGACCGACGACGTCATCAACGTCGCCGGGCACCGGCTGTCGACGGGTTCCATGGAGGCCGCGCTGGCTTCGCACCCGTCCGTCGCCGAGTGCGCCGTCATCGGTGTCGCCGACCAGCTCAAGGGCCAGCTGCCCCGCGGGTTCGTCGTGCTCAAGGCGGGCGAGGACATCTCCGAGGAGCGGCTGCGCGAAGAGCTCGTGGCCCTGGTCCGCCGGGACGTCGGGCCGGTCGCCGCGTTCCGCGACGTGTCCATTGTGGACGCGCTGCCGAAGACGCGGTCCGGGAAGATCCTGCGCAAGACCATGCGCGCGATCGCCGACGGCCGCGACGAAGCCGTGCCCTCGACGATCGAGGACCCGAGCGTGCTGGACGCGATCCGGGCGGCGCTGCGCACTTCGTAAAGTATTGTTCCAAATGCTCCGGCTGGTCTGTACCTTTGGGTGGAGTCCCCGACCGGAGGTGCCCTGATGCGCTTGTCCAGAGCCGTCTTGACCGCGGCTGTAGTCAGTCTCACGGCGGTCGGCCTGCCCGCTTCGGCGAGTGCGGCGACGCCCGCCACCACCGAACGCAGCGTGACCGACGTCGTCCCCGCGCCCGTCTCGGCGAAGGCCGATCCGAAGGGCGAGTTCAAGCTGACACCGTTCACCGTGATCAGCGCCGACCGCGGCGCCGGCCAGGTCGCGGACTACCTGCGCGGCCTCCTTCGCCCGGCCACCGGCTACCCGCTGCCGGTCGTCACACGCCCGGCGGGCCTGCCCGCGATCTCGCTGCAGCTCGGACACGACTCCCGGATCGGCACCGAGGGTTACGAGCTGAAGGTCGCCCGCACCGGCGTTTCCCTGCGCGCCAACACCGCGGACGGGCTCTTCGAAGGCGTCCAGTCGCTGCGGCAGCTGCTGCCGTCGGCGATCGACGCGAAGCGCGTGCAGCACCGGACCTGGACGGTCGCCGGCGGCACGATCCTCGACTACCCGCGCTTCGGCGAGCGCGGCGCGATGCTCGACGTCGCCCGGCACTTCTTCCGGCCGGACCAGGTCAAGCTGTACGTCGACCAGATCGCCCAGTACAAGATCAACACCCTGCACCTGCACCTCGCGGACGACCAGGGCTGGCGCATCGAGATCAAGAGCTGGCCGAAGCTCGCGACGGTCGGCGGCAAGACGGCGGTCGACGGCGACCCGGGCGGCTACTACACCCAGGCGCAGTACCGGGACATCGTCGCGTACGCGGCTTCGCGGCACATCACGGTGATCCCGGAGATCGACATGCCGGGGCACACGAACGCGGCGCAGTCGACGTACGCGGAGCTGAACTGCGACGGCAAGGCCGTCCCGGTGCGCACGGACACCGAGGTCGGCTACAGCTCGCTGTGCATCTCCTCGCCGATCACGTACCGGTTCGTCGACGACGTCGTGCGCGAGCTGGCGGCGATCACGCCCGGCCAGTACCTGCACATCGGCGGCGACGAGGCCCACGCGACGCCGCCCGCGGACTACCTGACCTTCGAGCAGAAGGTGCAGCCGATCGTCGCCAGGTACGGCAAGAAGGTCACCGGCTGGCACGAGATCGCCAAGTCGGACCTGCCGGTGTCGGCCATCCCGCAGTACTGGGACTTCGGCGGCGACAACGAGTCCGTCGCGGCCGCCGCGGCGCGGGGCAACAAGATCCTGATGTCGCCGGCGAACTACGCGTACCTGGACATGAAGTACAACCCCGAGACCCCGCTGGGCCAGGACTGGGCCGCGCTGGTCGAGGTGAAGGACGGCTATGGCTGGGACCCGGCTTCGCTGGTGACCGGCGTCGGCGAGAACCAGGTCGCGGGCGTCGAGGCGCCGCTGTGGACGGAGACGATCCGCACGAGCGACGACATCGAGTACATGGCGTTCCCGCGGCTGCCGGGCATCGCGGAGATCGGCTGGTCCCCGAAGTCGACGCACAACTGGGACGCCTACCGCGCCCGCCTGGCGAAGCAGTCCCCGCGCTGGGTGACCCAGGGGATCGACTTCTACCGCTCCCCGCAGGTCGACTGGAAGTAAGCACGTCGTGAGTGTTTAGGGCGGTTAGAACCGCCCTAAACACTCACGACAGTCTTGCGCCGATGGCTCGTCTGGCCAGGGCGTACGCGCGGGTGCCGCCGTTCAGCACCGCGTCCGCGTTCGCCGCGCGGCCCAGCGCGTGCAGCTCGAACGCCAGGACCTCCGCGTCCGCGGCCAGGTGGCCGAGGGCGACGGCTTCGGCGGCCGTCTCGCGGATGAACGCCGCGAAGGAGCCGCTCGCCGCCGCCACCGCGTCGTGCACGCGGCCCGGCCGCGCGTCGAACTCCGCGCCCACGTTGAAGAAGAAACAGCCACCCGGGAACACGCGCTTTTCCGAGTAGTCCAGCCAGTTCTCGCAGATCGCGCGCAGCCGCGGCAGCCCCGGCGCGACGTCGAGAGCCGGCGTCACGACGTACGAGCGGAAGATCGCCAAGGCGGCTTCGACCGTCGCGAGCTGCAGCTCCTCCTTGGAGCCGAACAGCGCGAACACGCCGCTCTTGCTCAGCTCCAGCTCGGTGGCCAGCCGGCCGAGCGACAGCCCGTCCAGGCCGTCCACCGACGCGACGTCCACCGCCCGGCGCAGCACCACGCGCCGGGTCGCGTCGCCGCGGGCGAGCCGGCCGTCACCCGGCATGCCGCGCCCGCCAGCGGTCCACAGTGGACTGGACGCCGCCGCGGTAGGACGCCGACAGCGCGGGCGCCGCCAGCACGCGGTCCGCGAGGTCCAGCGCCGCCTCGATCTTGTCCGGTGGCAGCTGCCCGTAGTTGGCGAAGGAGATCAGGTACACCTCGGTGATCGTGGGCCCGCCCGCACTCTCGACGACGTCGAGCACCCCGGACGTCGGCACGGTGCCGGGCCGCAGCACCCGCAGGTACCAGCCGCAGCGCCCGGAGTCGATCATCGCCGGGACGACGTCCTTGCGGCCGGTCTTCATGGCCAGCTTGAAGCACGGCTGCCGCGGCTGGGAGACCTGCACCAGCGCGTCACCCCAGGCCCAGACGTCCCCGATCCGGACGTCGTCCTCGGTGACGCCGGTCAGCGAGATGTTCTCGCCGAAGTCCCCCGGCGAGGCGTCGAAGCCGTCCGCCGCCCAGGCCGGGTAGTGCTCGGCCGGGTAGACGTACACCGCCTTGTCGACCCCGCCGTGCACGGTGAGGTCGGCCTGCCGGTCGCCGTCGAGGTTCAGCTCGGTCAGCTTCAGCCGCGGGGCCGTGACCGGCGCTTTCGTGATCGCGCTCAGCACTGGGCGATCACGCCGGTACCCCAGCACGCTCGGTTCGCCCACGTACACGCCCGCCAGCTCCATACCCAGAAGATAGCACGATCGTTCGTACAACTTCCGGCCTTTAGAGTGGCGATCATGGAGCTGCTCGAGAAGGCCCGCGCCCACGTCGACTCCGGCGCCTTCTTCGCCGAACTGGCCCGGCTGGTCGCCTACCCCACGGTGAGCGACGCACCCGAAGGCCGGGCCGCGATCCAGGCCTACCTCGGCGAAGTCCTGACACCGGCGTTGACCGGCCTCGGCTGCGAGGTGTCCCAGCACGCCAACCCGGACCCGGCGGGCGGCCCGTTCCTCGTCGGCGTCCGCGTCGAGTCACCGGAGCTGCCGACGCTGCTCTGCTACGGCCACGCCGACGTCGTCGGTGAGGCCGGGCGGTGGAGCGACGGCCTCGACCCGTGGACGCTGACCGCGGACGGCGACCGCTGGTACGGCCGCGGCACCGCCGACAACAAGGGCCAGCACCTGGTCACCCTCACGGCGTTGCGCCTGCTGCTGGCCGAACGCGGGAAGCTCGGCTTCAACCTGAAGTTCCTCTTCGAGACCGGCGAAGAAATCGGCTCACCGGGTCTCGACGAGTTCGCCGCGCAGGAGAAAGACCTGCTCAGCGCCGACGTCCTCATCGCCTCCGACGGCCCGCGCCTCGACGCGGCGACCCCGACGCTGTTCCTCGGCGCGCGCGGCGGCGTCCGGATCACGCTCGACGCCGACCTGCGCCCGGACGCCTACCACTCCGGCAACTGGGGCGGGATCCTGCGCAACCCGGCGACCACGCTGGCCGGCGCGATCGCGAGCCTGGTCGACGGCCACGGCCGGATCCAGGTGTCCGGGCTGCTGCCACCCGAGCTGCCGGACAGCGTGCGGGCGGCCCTGAACGGCGTGGTCGTCGGGACCACTCCGGGCGACCCGGAGCTGGACGCCGGCTGGGGCGATCAACGACTCGCGCCCGCCGAGCGGCTCTACGGCTGGAACACCCTCGAAGTGCTCGCGCTCGGCGCGGGTGACCCGGACCGCCCGGTCAACGCGATCCCCGGCCGAGCGCGAGCGGTCCTGCAGCTGCGGTACGTCGCGGGCACCGACGTCGACGGCGTCGCACCTGCCATCCGTGAACACCTTGCGGCGCAAGGGTTCTCGATGGTCGACGTGACTGCGGACGCCAGCTTCCGCGCCAGCCGGACGCCGGTCGACAACCCGTGGGTCAGCTGGGCCAAGTCCACTTTGGACGCCGTCGCGGAGAAGCCCGTCGCGCTGCTGCCCAACTTCGGCGGTGGCCTGCCCAACCACGTCTTCACCGACGTCCTCGGGCTGGCGACGCTCTGGCTGCCGCACTCCTACCCGGGTTGCCTGCAGCACGCGCCGGACGAGCACCTGCTCGCCCCGGTCGCCCGGGAGGGGCTGGTGCTCGCCACGGCGTTGTTCGGCGCTATCGGTTCAGCGCCGCCGACTCTTCGTCGGTGAGCAGCCGGGAGCGGATCAGGAAGCGCACGCCTTCGGGCGCCTCCAGGGAGAACCCGCTGCCGCGGCCGGGCACGACGTCGATCGTCAGGTGCGTGTGCTTCCAGTACTCGAACTGCGGCCCGGACATCCAGACCGGCACGTCCTCGATGCCCTCGACCTCCAGCTTGCCCAGAGGCACGTCCGAAGCGCCGGTCTTGAACTCACCCGCCGGATAGCACATCGGGGCGCTGCCGTCGCAGCACCCGCCGGACTGGTGGAACATCACCGGCCCGTGGTGCGACACCAGCCGCCGCAGCAGGTCCGCGGCGGCCGGTGTCAGATCGACGCGCTCGGTCATCAGAAGAACCCGAGCGCCTGGTCGGAGTAGGAGACGAGCATGTTCTTCGTCTGCTGGTAGTGGTCCAGCATCATCTTGTGGTTCTCGCGGCCGATGCCGGACGCCTTGTAGCCGCCGAAGGCCGCGTGCGCCGGGTAGGCGTGGTAGTTGTTCACCCAGACGCGGCCGGCCTGGATGTCGCGGCCCGCGCGGTAGGCGGTGTTGCCGTCCCGCGACCAGACGCCGGCGCCGAGGCCGTACAGCGTGTCGTTGGCGATCTTGATCGCGTCGTCGTAGTCGTCGAACTTCGCCACGGACACGACCGGGCCGAAGATCTCCTCCTGGAAGATGCGCATCTTGTTGTCGCCCGCGAACACCGTCGGCTCGACGTAGTAGCCACCCGACAGCTCGCCGCCGAGGTCGGTGCGGCCGCCGCCGGCGAGGATCTCCGCGCCCTCCTGCTTGCCGATGTCGATGTAGGACAGGATCTTCTCGAGCTGGTCGTTCGAGGCCTGGGCACCGATCATCGTGTCCGTGTCGAGCGGGTTGCCCTGCTTGATCCGGCGGACGCGCTCGACGCCGTCGCCGAGGAACCGGCCGTAGATGCCCGACTGGATCAGCGCCCGCGACGGGCAGGTGCAGACCTCGCCCTGGTTCAGCGCGAAGAGCGCGAAGCCCTCCTGCGCCTTGTCGTAGAAGTCGTCGTTCCGCGCGGCGACGTCGTCGAAGAAGATGTTCGGGCTCTTGCCGCCCAGCTCGACGGTCACCGGGATGATGTTCTCGCTGGCGTACTGCAGGATCAGCCGGCCGGTCGTGGTTTCGCCGGTGAAGGCGACCTTGCGCACGCGGTTGCTGGAGGCCAGCGGCTTGCCGGCTTCGACGCCGAAGCCGTTGACGATGTTGACCACGCCCGGCGGGATCAGGTCGCCGATGATCGAGAACAGCAGGTGGATCGACGCCGGGGTCTGCTCGGCCGGCTTGAGCACGATCGCGTTGCCCGCGGCCAGCGCCGGGGCGAGCTTCCAGACCGCCATCAGGATCGGGAAGTTCCACGGGATGATCTGCGCGACCACGCCGAGGGGCTCGTGGAAGTGGTAGGCGACGGTGTTCTCGTCGATCTGCGAGATGCCGCCCTCCTGGGCGCGCAGCGCGCCGGCGAAGTAGCGGAAGTGGTCGATGGCCAGCGGGATGTCGGCGGCGAGCGTCTCGCGGACCGCCTTGCCGTTCTCCCACGCCTCGGCGACCGCGATCTTCTCGAGGTTCTGCTCCATCCGGTCGGCGATCTTGAGCAGGATCCCCGCGCGTTCCTCGGCCGAGGTACGGCCCCAGGCCGGGGCGGCGCCGTGGGCGGCGTCCAGTGCCTTCTCGACGTCTTCGGCGGTGCCGCGGGCGATCTCGCAGAAGGTCTTCCCGGTGACGGGGGTCGGGTTCTCGAAGTACTGGCCGCCGGCCGGTGGCACGTACTCGCCGCCGATGTAGTGGTCGTAGCGCGACTCGTAGCTGACGACGCTGCCTTCGGTGTTCGGTGCGGCGTACTGGACCATCTTCCCTGCCTCGTTGCTCGGAGTGACGGTTGAGCTGGTGGCGGCGAACGTAGGCCGGGCAACGTTGCAAGCGCGTTGCACCGTTGCAAGCCGGCTATCTACGCTGGTGGACGTGGCAGAGGCGCCCGAACCGGAGCTGCTGCGCGACCCCGAGTCGTACGCGCGGCTACTGGAGCACGTCCGCGAGGCGGTGCTCCAGGGCGTTCCCGGGCCCCGGCCGCCACGCTCCGTCGTCTCCGACTCGTGGAACCGCTCGCTCGCGGCCCGCGTCGACCCCGACGAGGGCGAGGCACCGTTCGTCTTCGACACCGAAGCCCTCGCTTCGCTGCGCGAGGCCCATCCGCTGGCGCCGGTGCTGCCGGTGCTGCGGCAGATGCTGGTGAGCATCGCCGACGACGCCGAGCACGTGATGATCGTGACCGACGCGGACGGCCTGATCCTGTGGCGCGAGGGCGAAACGGCCCAGCTGCTGCGCGGCGACCGCGTCGGCCTCATCGAGGGCACGCGCTGGAGCGAGGCGGCGATCGGCACGAACGCCATGGGCACGGCGCTCGCGACCGGCGAGCCGGTGCAGATCTACTCGGCCGAGCACCTGGTGCGGCGCTACCACACGTGGACGTGCGCGGCGGCGCCCGTGCGCGACCCCGAGACCGGCGTGCTGCTCGGCTCCATCGACGTCAGCGGGCCGCTGCGCACGGTCCACCCGGCGATGATTTCGCTGGTCACGGCGACGGCGCAGCTCGCGGAAGGCCAGCTGCGCGCCCAGCTCGCGATCCGCGACGAACGCCTGCGGCGCGTCAACATGCCGCACCTGGAAGCCCTGCGCGGCCGCCCCGGCGCGCTCCTGTCGGCGGGCGGCCGGGTGCTGGCCGCCCAGGCGTGCCTGCTGCCGTCCACAGTGGACGTCCGGCGCGGTGGCGGGACGGTCGCCCTGCCCGACGGCCGCCTCGCCACGGTGGAGCCCTTGGACGAGGGCTACCTGCTCCGGCTTTCTTCGGCGGGCACCAGCCCCCGGCGCTCCCGGCTGCGGCTCGAGTACCTTTCCGACGGCGCGCACTCGACCACTGTGGACGGACGCGAGGTGCCGCTGACGTTGCGCCACGCGGAAATCCTGACGCTGCTGGCCCTGCACCCGCACGGCCTCTCCGCGGAACGGCTGGCGCTGCAGCTCTACGGCGAGACGGGCAACCCCGTGACGGTCCGCGCGGAGATCCACCGCCTGCGCTCCCAGCTGGGCGCGACGGTGGTGCAGACGCGCCCGTACCGCCTGGCGGCCGACGTCGACGCGGACTTCGCCCGGGTCCGGACGGCGTTGCGCACCGGTTCCCCGGCCGACGTCCTGCACGTCTTCCGGGGGGAGCTGCTGCCGGAGTCGGAGGCGCCCGCGATCCGCGAAGAGCGCGAGTCCCTCACCGCGCAGGTCCGCCAGGTGGCGTTGAACAGCGGCGACCCGGGCGTGCTGTGGTCGTTCTGGGAGACGGCGTGCGGGGTCGACGACTTCGCGGTGCTGGACGCCCTGCTGCGGACGCTCCCGGCGGCCGACCCGCGGCGGGCCGCCGTCTCGGCCCACCGCGCCCGGCTCGCCTGAGGCGTCAGGGCTCGAGGTCGGCCACGCCCCGGCCGGTCGCCATGTCGAACGGCACCGAGGCCTGGTCGTGGACGATCTTCCAGGCGCCGCCGAGCTTCCGGAAGCAGAAGGTGGCACGGACCCACATCCCGTCGACAGCCGTCCCGTCGCGCAGGGTGCCGCTGACCCGGCCGAAGCCGTGCCCGACGGCGAGGTCGGCGCTCACGGTGAGGGTCAGGTCGCGGAGCTCGTAGTCCACCTTCTCGAAGAAGGTGAACACCTTGGCCCAGTTCGCGAGCTTGGCGTCGAGCCCGACGTGCTGCAGCGGCGGCTCGACGTCGAACGACACGACATCCTCGGCGTAGACGCGCTTCAGCAGCTCGAGATCCTTGGCCCGCAGGCCTTCGATGATCAGGCCGATCTGCGCCCTGATCTCGGCTTCGGCATCGCCGTTCCGCAGCGGCGCGAGGGCGGTGCTCCAGGCGACGACGTGGTCCAGCAGCGTGTCCAGGGCGGCGAGCTGGTACTCGCCCGGCTTGAAGACCGTGAAGTCCTCGAACTCCGTCGCCAAGGGCAGCGTGACCTGCGGAGCCACGTCGGCCAGCTGGAGCGCACCGCAGACCAGCCGCAGCTGCTCGACCGCGCGGGCGCCACCCACCCCGCCGTAGGAGACGAAGCCGGCCGCCTTGTCGGCCCACTCCGCGTGGAGGTGGTCGATGGCGTTCTTGAGCGCGCCGGGCAGGGAGTGGTTGTACTCGGGGGTGACGACGACGAACCCGTCGCACGCTCCGATGGCTTCCGCCCAGCGCCGGGTGCGCTCGTCTTCGTACTGCCCCGCCACCGCCGTCGGCGGCGCCTCCAAGTGAGGCAGAGGGTGCTCGGCCAGGTCGATCACCTCGAACTTCGCGTCCGCGCGGAGGGCGGCTCGCTCGTGGACCCACCGGGCGACCTGGTCACCCCGGCGGCCGGGACGGGTGCTGCCCAGCACGATTCCGATCTTGATCATCGTTCTCCCCTGTTCGGTCGGTTCACCCAGTCCGACGAAACAGGCCGGTGAGATGTCAGGTCCCGATGTAGACAGCGTCTACAGAAGTTTGATAGACAGTGTCCACAAGGTGAACCACGGGTTACGGAGATCGGGATGAGCCACCACCGTTTCGTCGTCCTCGGCGACAGCTGCGCCGAGGGTCTCGACGACCCGTACCCCGGCCGGCGCGCCTACCGGGGCTGGGCCGACTTCGTCGCGGCCCGCCTCGCCCAGGACGAGCCCGGCTTCCGGTACGCCAACCTCGCCGTCCGCGGGCGGCGGCTCGACCAGATCGTCCCCGAGCAGGTCCCCGCCGCCACGCGCCTCGAACCCGATCTCGTCGCGCTCTTCGGCGGCGGCAACGACGTCATGAGCCGCGGCTGGGACGCGCGGACCGTCGCGCGGCGGGTCGACGCCGCCATCCGCGCCTGCACCGAGATCTCGCCCACCGTCGTCACCTTCACCCTCAGCGACATCTCCCACCGGATGCCGCTCGGACGCCGGATGCGGCCGCGGATCGTCGCGCTCAACGAGGCCATCCGCGAAGCCGCCGTCAGCTACGGCGCGCAGCTCATCGACCTGTGGCCCGACCAGGCCGTCACCGACTCGCGGTACTTCGGCGCCGACCGCCTGCACCTCTCCACCCACGGCCACCGGCGGCTCGCCGCGTACGTCCTCGGCCGGCTCGGCGTCAGCCACGACCCCGCCTGGCTCGAGCCCCTGCCCGGCGTCGCGGCGCCCGCCGGCTGGCGTGCCGACGCGCACTGGCTGCTGCGCGAGGTCCTGCCGGTCGCCGTCACGCGCACGCGCAACCGGCTGATCGGCCGCCAGCCCGGCGACGGCTTCTTCCCGAAGCGCCCGGACCTGCTCCCCATGACCCGGGACGAGGCATGGGCACCCGGCAACGCCTGATCGACACCGCGTCCGAGCTGCTGGCCGGCGAAGGCGTCGACGCGGTGACGCTGCGCGGGATCGCGAAGGCCGCCGGCGTTTCGCACGGCGCCCCGCTGCGGCACTTCTCCGGCCGCGCCGAACTGCTGTCCGCCGTGGCGACGCGCGGGTACGCCGGCCTGCTCGCCCGCCGGGAGACACTGCCGGGGAACTCGCCGCGAGAGCGGCTGACCGCCGCCTGTCACAGCTACCTCGACTTCGCGCTGGCCAACCCGGCGATGTTCGAGCTGATGTTCCGCCGCGACCTGGTCGACGCGGACGACCCGGCGCTCTCGGCGGCGGCGAGCGCGGTCTTCGACACCTTCGCGGTGCTGGTGGCGGCGGTGCCGACGCGGATCGCACGGTCGGGCGCCGACCTGCGGCTGGTCGCCGCGTCGCTGTGGGCGGCGCTGCACGGCCTTGCGCAGCTGTGGCTCTGGGGCGGGCTGGCCGGCGCGAGCTTCGCGCCGTCGCCGGAGTCGGCGCTGGCCGTCACGCTCGACGCGTACCTCGGCTAGGAACCCGGCGAAGAGGACGCACCAAAGCCCTCCCCCTGCCTTGGGTTGGGACACCCTCTCCACCGAGCCAGCGGACGACGCTAGTGGTGGGCGGCCACGCGGCGGAAGCAACCGGCGACGCAGTGCTCGGTAAACCTTCGCGGTACCCCGCGGGCTCCGGCTACCGCGCCGGTTCGACCCGGTAGCTTCGGCAGCGTGCCGGGACTCCTTCGCGCGCGGCCGCTGCTCGCTGACGTACTGCTCGCGGTCGTCGTCGCGGCGTACCAGCTCGCCGGCGCGACCGACCTGGGCGGGCACTTCGGCGACCACGCGCGGCCGCTCGGGCTGGTCCTCGCGGCCGTGAGCGCGCTGCCGCTCGCGCTGCGCCGGCGGTTCCCGATCCCGGCGCTGGTGGCCTGCGTGGTCCTGATGGGACTGTTCTACGGCCTCGGCTTCCGGTCGCAGCTCGGCCAGCTCAGCGTGGTCGTGGCCGCCTACACGGTGTGGGCGCACTGCCGGTTCCGGGACGCGCTGCTCGTGACCGTGCTCGGCCTGGCCGCCTACGAGACGTCGATGCTGTTCGGCAGCCCGGTCTCCCCGGTCGGCGACTCGCTCCTCGCGCTGCTGCTCGTCGTCGGGATCGCGGCGGTCGGGCGCGCCGCCTACGTGCGCAGCCACCGCCTGCGCGACGCCGAGCACGAGGCCGAGCAGGCCGTCGCCGAAGAACGCGTCCGGATCGCGCACGAGCTGCACGACGTCGTCTCGCACCACCTTTCGGTGATCTCGGTGCAGGCCAACCTCGCGCGGTACGTCTTCGAGTCGGCACCGGACACCGCGCGGACGGCGCTGGACACGATCACCGGCACGACGACCGAAGCGCTCGACGAGCTGCGACGCCTCCTGAGCGTCCTTCGCCCGCCGCGGCACGCTCCGGAGGAGTACCGGCCGCAGCCCGGGCTCGCCGACCTGGACGCGCTCGCCGCGCGGGTCCGCGAGGCCGGCATCCCGGTCGACGTGCGCGTCACCGGCGAGCCCCGGACGTTGCCGCCGGGTCAGCAGCTGTGCGCCTACCGCGTCGCGCAGGAGGCCCTGACCAACGTGCTCAAGCACGCCGGTTCCCCGGCTTCGCTGGTGCTCGACTACCGGGCGGCCGAGCTGGTGCTCAGCGTGCGCGATTCGGGCGGCCGCGCGGTGCCGCCGAACCCGGCCGGGCACGGGCTGGTCGGCATGCGCGAACGCGCCCGGATGTACGGTGGCGTGATCGAGATCGGCCCCCGTGACCCGGCCGGGTTCGCCGTCGTGCTGACCCTGCCCTACCCGAGCCGCCCGTCGCCCGAACCGCAGGAGCCCGAGTGACCAGCGTGCTGGTGGTCGACGACCAGGACCTCGTCCGCGCCGGGTTCGCCGCGTTGCTCGGCGCGGTGCCGGGAATCGACGTCATCGGCGAAGCGCGTGACGGGCTCGAAGCCGTCTCGAAGGCGGCGACGCTGCGTCCCGACGTCGTCCTGATGGACATCCGGCTGCCCGAGCTGGACGGCGTCCGGGCGACCGAGCGGATCCTCGCGTCGGCGTCACCGCGACCCAGCGTGATCATGCTGACGGTGTTCGACCTCGACGAGTACGTCTACGCGGCGTTGCGCGCGGGCGCGTCGGGCTTCCTGCTCAAGGACAGCCCGCCGGAGACGCTGATCGCGAGCATCCACGCGGCCGCCCGCGGCGACATGCTGTCCGGCCCGACGATCACCCGCCGGCTGGTGGAGGCGTTCACCACCGCGCCGCCCGCGGCCGCGCCGGAGCTGACGGGGCTGACGGACCGCGAGCGGGAGGTGCTGCGTTTCGTGGGCACCGGCGCGACGAACGGCGACATCGCGGCCGAGCTGCGCGTCAGCGAGGCGACGGTGAAGACCCACCTCAACCGGCTGATGGCGAAGCTGGGCGTTTCGAGCCGGGCGCAGGCGGTGGTCGTGGCGTACGAAACCGGGCTCGTGTCGCCGGGCGACACGCGCACCCGGTGCGCGCGTCCGAACACCTGATCGAATACCCTGCCTCCCATGACCGAGTCAGACCCGCAGCTCGAGCGCATCCGCAAGCTGCTGGCCAAGGCCGAGGACCCGGCGGTCACCGAGGCGGAGGCCGAGGCCTACAACAAGAAGGCCGCCGAGCTGGTCGCGCGCTACGGGATCGACCAGGCGATGCTGGCCGCCTCCGGGGCGAGCACCGACGAGATCGGCACGCTGAAGATCCCGATGAACGACCCCTACAGCCGCGACAAGGCGAGCCTGCTGACGTCGGTCGCCTACCCGCTGCGCTGCCGGACGCTGTTGCACCGGTTCGGCCAGAAGGTCGAGAGCGTCACGGTGTTCGGCTACCGGTCCGACATCGGCCGGGTCGAGCTGCTGTTCACCAGCCTGCTGCTGCAGGCGGGCACGCAGCTGACGCGCGTCCGGCCGGACGGCTTCTTCCCCGGCGAGTCGCTCGCCGCCTACCGGCGCACGTGGCTGCACGGCTTCGCCCGCGCGGTGCACGAACGGCTGTCGCAAGCCGAGCAGGAAGCGGTCCGCACGGCGGCGCCCGGCGAGCGGTCGGCCGAGCTGGTCGTCCGCGACCGCGCGCAGCTGGTGCAGCACGCGTTCGACGCCGAATTCGGCGACCTGCGCTCGGCCGCACCCCGGCGGCTGTCCGGCAGCGGCTACCTCGACGGCCACGACGCCGGCAAGCGGGCCAACCTCGACCCGTCCGCGTTGACCCGCCGGCTGAAGGCCCTGCGCTGAGCGTCGCCCGGATGCCGGTGTCCGCGCGGTGATCTTTTCGCTTCACTGGGGCCCATGCGCGTTGTCGATCTTGCCGACCGTCCCGACCTGCTCGACTCCGCCCTGGGCCTCGGCGACGTCGGCGGCCAGTTCATCTACCAGGGCGCCAGCGGCCGGATGATCACCGGCGAGCGGTTCCGGCGCCACTGGGCGCGCTACTTCCTGATCGCCCTCGACGACGACGGCGCGCCGATGGCGCGCGCGTTGTCGGTCCCGCTCACCTTCCCCGCGGAAGACCGCACGGAACTCCCGGACCACGGCTGGGACCAGGCGATCGAGTGGGCCGCCCAGGACGTGATGGACGGCCGCGAACCCACCGCGTTGTGCGCACTGGAAGTCGTCATCGCGCCGCACCTGCGTGGCCGCGGGCTGGCCGCGCCCATGCTGAAAGCGCTGAAGGCGCGGGCCGCGGAAACGGGACTGCGCAAGCTGATCGTGTCGGTCCGCCCGATCGGCAAAGAAGAGGAACCCGCCGTCCCGATGCCGGAGTACGCCGCCCGCCGCCGCGACGACGGCCTGCTCGCCGACCGCTGGCTGCGCACGCACGAGCGCCTCGGCGCGCGGGTGGTGAAGGTGTGCCCGTTCGCCGTGACGCTTTCCGGTTCGTTCGCCGACTGGCGCGCCTGGACCGGCGTGAAGCTCGAGGACGGCGAGAACTTCGTCCCGGGCGGCATCGCGCCGGTGTACGCGTCGACCGCCTACGACACCGCGACGTACGTCGAGCCGAACGTCTGGATGGACCACCCGATGTGAAATCGGGGATCACCCTGATACCTCCTCGGCCGACCACCTGCTAACTTTTGTTGGCATGTGGACCACGGGCGACGAGCTCCTGCGGCAGCTGGGTGCCCTCGGCAACCCGCACCGGCTGCGGATCGTCGCCGCCCTGCGCGCCGAGCGCACCTATGTCAGCAAGCTCGCGCGCGAGCTGCGGATCAGCCGCGCGCTGCTGCAGGTCCACCTGCGCAAGCTCGAAGCCGCGGGCCTGGTCGAGGCCAGCTTCGAGGTCGGCGAAGACGGCAAGACCCTGCGGTTCTACGAGCTCACGCCGTTCTCCGTCGTGCTGACGCCGGAGACGATCGCGGCCGCCGTGCCGACGCTGACCACACCGGAATCCGTCCAGCGGGACGGCGAGGAGGGACGGACATGAACTGGCACCAGTGGCAGGAGATCATCGGCGTGACCGGGGTCTTCGTCCTGATCACCGTCGTGCTGTCGATCGCGATCGTGCAGCTGGCCTCGACCTGGCGCGCGAAGGCCACCCTCGCCCGGGAGCACGAATACCGGAGCCTCGCCGAGAAAGCCGTCCGGACGCAGGAAGAAACCGAACGGCGGCTGCACGACGTCCAGGACCGGCTGCGGTCCATCGAACGCGTGCTCAAGGAGGTCGACTGACCTGAGGCCCTGGACCGCCGAGCGGCAACTCGGCGGCCCAGGAGGAAGAAGCACCCACTCGCCCGAGGGCGAGCTCTCATCGGATCACTCCTTCACGGAAGGACTTTAGTTGATGCTGCCTGCAGGCACGCCCGTGGTCGAACGCGTCGCGCGCTGGTCGACGCACCACCGCGCCGCGGCGATCTTCGGCTGGCTGGCGCTCGTCGCGCTCGCCTGGGTCATCGGCACGTTCGCCCCCGGCACCGACGCGCGGTCGAGCCCCGCCGGTGACGCCGGAACCGGCCAAGCGGCGCTCGACCGCCAGGCCTCCCGCGCACCGCTCTGGGAGAACGTCCTGGTACCACGGGATTCCCCGGCCGTCACCGACCTGGTGACGACGTTGACGACGTCCGGCGCGGTCGCGGACATCCGCTCCCCGCTCGACGACCCGGCCCAGGTCTCCGCCGACGGCCGGTCCGGCCTGGTCACCTTCCGGATCCTCGGTACCGGCTCGGAAATCCGGGCGAACCTCGCGACGGCGACCGCGGCCGTCGACGCGGTGGCCGCCCGCCACCCGGACGCCCGGCTCGCGCAGGCCGGCGACCTCAGCGTGTCCGGCGCGGTCGACAAGAGCATCAAGGAGGACATCGGGCGGTCCGAGACCCGCTCGCTGCCGCTCACCCTGCTGATCCTGCTGGCCGTGTTCGGCTCGCTGGTCGCGGCCGCGATCCCGGTGCTGCTCGCGGGCACCACGGTGCTCGCCACGTTCGGCTTCCTGTCCGCAGTGGACAACTGGATTCCGGTCAACAGCGCCACTTCGTCGATGACGTTGTTGATCGGCATGGCCGTCGGCGTCGACTACTCGCTGTTCTTCCTGCGCCGCGTCCGGGAGGAACGCGCGCACGGCGTCGAGGAGTCGATCCGGATCGCCGCCCGGACGTCCGGGCACGTGATCGTCGTGTCGGGGCTGACCGTCGCGCTGTGCGTGACCGGCCTGCTGTTCACCGGGCTCGACAACCTCCGCGGCCTGACCGTCAGCACGATCCTCGTCGTCGGCCTGGCCGTGCTGGCGTCGGTGACCGTGCTTCCCGCGACGCTCTCGCTGCTCGGCACCCGCGTCGACCGTCTCCGGATCCCGTGGCTGGGCAAGCGCGGCACCCGCTCGCGGTTCTGGGCCGGGGTCGCGTCGACCGTGACGCGGCGGCCGGCGCTGTGGACCGGGGTCGCCGCCGGGCTGCTGGTCCTGCTCGCCCTGCCCGCGGCCGGAATCCGCCTGCAGGACCCGGCCCCGGCCGAGAGCCTGCCGCACAGCGTCGCGGTGATCGGCGCGGCCGCGCGCGTCCAGGACGCCTTCCCCGGGATCACCATGCCCGCGCACGTCGTCCTGTGGAGCGACCGGGGCCCGGTCGACACCCCCGCGGTCCGCCGGGCGATCGGCGAACTCACCGCCCGGACACCGAAGCCGGCGGTCGTGGTCCCGGTGGGCGACGCGCTCGTCGTGCGGATCCCGCTCGGCGGCACCGGAAACGACGAAGCGGCCGACCGGTCCTTGACGGCGTTGCGGGAAACCCTGCTGCCCCAGGCGATCGGCGGCCTGGACGGTGTCCACTTCGCTGTCGCGGGCCGGACCGCCGAGGCGCACGACTTCACCGCGCAGGTGCTCGCGCGAGCGCCGTACGTCTTCGGGTTCATCCTGCTGCTCGCGTTCGTGCTGCTGCTGGCCGTGTTCCGGTCGGTGGCGGTACCGGCGGTGTCGATCCTGCTCAACCTGCTCTCGGCCGGCGCGGCCTACGGTGTGCTCACGCTGGTCTTCCAGGACGGTTTTCTCGCGCCGCTACTGGGTTTCACGCCCTACGGCGGCGTGCTGGGCTGGCTGCCGATGTTCCTGTTCGTGCTGCTGTTCGGGCTGAGCACCGACTACCACGTCTTCATCCTCAGCCGGATCGGGGAACGCCGGCTCGCGGGCGGTTCGGCGCGGGAGGCGATCGTCGAGGGCACCGCGCGCAGCTCCGGCGTCGTGACGAGTGCCGCGCTGATCATGACCGGGGTGTTCAGCATCTTCCTGAGCCTCGCCGCGATCGAGTACAAGATGCTCGGGCTCGGCATGGCGGTCGCGATCCTGCTCGACGCGACGCTCGTGCGCGGCGTGCTCCTGCCCGCGGCGCTGGCCCTGCTCGGCGACCGGCTCTGGCCACCCGAAGCCCCGGTTCGCACTTCCGGCAACCGCCTGATCCAGGACGCGAAAAGGCCGCCGCACGAGGTCAGGGCCCCTCACGGCGGCCGTGGTCGCGCAGGCCGGTCGTGAGTGGTTAGGGCGGTTAGAACCGCCCTAACCACTCACGACCCTGGGCGGCGTTGCCCTCGCGATGTAGCAGACCTTAAAGATCACTCCAGAACTCTTCACTTGTCCTGACAGATCACTTTCGGCACGGTGGACAGTGTGACTGGTTGGGTGCGCATCGCGGTATTGGCTCTCCTGTGGGGCTCGGGCTTTCTGTGGATCAAGCTGGCCCTGACCGGGCTGAGCCCCGTCCACCTCACGCTGGTCCGCTGCGCGCTCGGCGCGCTGACGCTGCTGGCCATGGCCGTCGGGACCGGCCAGCGCCTGCCCCGCGACCGCCGGACGTGGGGCAGGCTGGTCGTCGCCGCGTTCTTCTGCAACGCCCTGCCGTTCGCGCTCTTCGGCATCGGGGAACGCACGGTGGACTCCGGCGTCGCGGGCGTCATGAACGCCACGACGCCGTTGTGGTCGCTGCTGATCGGCGTCCTGCTCGGCACGGACCGCCGCCTCGGCCCGGCCCGGCTGCTCGGGCTGGCCCTCGGCTTCGCCGGCGTGCTGGTGATCTTCGCGCCGTGGCACCAGTCGGGCCTGCTGAGCGGTGGCGCACTCGCCCTGCTCGGCGCCGGCCTCAGCTACGCGATCGCGTTCGCCTACATGGCCGGGAAGCTGCCGCCCGGCGGCGCGCCGCTCGCGCTCTCGGCCGCCCAGCTGATGACGGCGACCGCGCTCACCGCGCTGGCGCTCCCCGTGTCCGGCGCGGCCCCGCACCTGAACCTGACCGCGGTGGTGGCGGTGACGATCCTCGGCGTCTTCGGGACCGGGATCACCTTCTACCTCAACTACCGGGTCCTCACCGACGAAGGCCCGACGGCCGCCGCGACCGTCGGTTACCTGCTCCCGGTGGTGTCGGTTGCGCTCGGCGCGCTCGTCCTCGGCGAACCGCTGACGCCCCGGGTCGTCGGCGGCATGGTGATCGTGCTGGCCGCGGTCGGCCTGACCCGGTGGCCGGCTCAGGTGAAGGTGCCGGCGAGCTCGCCCGGTGGCCTGGCGGCCCCGAAGTAGTCGCCCGTGCCCAGCTCCGCGCCGGCCTTGCTCCACCAGCCGGCCTGGTCTTCGGTGTGGATCCCGTCGACGACGAGCGTGGCGCCGGCCTGCCGGACCAGCGGCACCAGCGCGCCCAGGAACGTCGAGTCCGACCACGCCTGCCACTCCGCCAGCCGGCGGTCGACGCGGACGATGTCGACCGGCAGGTCCTCGACCGCCCGCAGGTCGTCCGGCCCCAGCCCGAACTCGTCGAGCATGACGCGGACCCCGCGGTCGGCCAGCGCGGTGACGTTCTCGAGGACGCCGGGCACCGGCAGCGCTCCGACCGGGACGCCGAGCATCAGCTGCTCCGGCGGCAGGCCGGTGTCCGCGAGCATCCGCGTCACGCGCGTGCCGAGGGCTTCGTCCGACATCTGGTGCCCGGTGAGCCCGGCGACCACCGGCAGCCGGGAACCCGCGCGCTGCCGCCACCACGTGCCCTGCCGGCCCGCCGCGCGCAGCAGCCAGTCCCCGAGGGGCAGCACGAGCCCGGTCGAGTCGGCGAGTTCCGCGCAGCGTTCGTGCGCCAGCGGCCGCTCGTCCGGCCGGTCCCAGTGCAGGCGGGCCTCGAACCCGGCGACCCCGCCGTCCGCCAGCCGCGCGAGCGGCCGGTAGCGCACGCCGATCTCGCCGTTCTCCCAGCCACCGGCCATCCCGACGGCCAGTGCCTGCGTCCGCCGGTCCGCGGCGTCGGCTTCCCGGTCGAACATCTTCCACTGGCCGCGCCGCCGCACCTTGGCGCGCCGCAGCGTCTGGTCGGCCGCGCGCAGCAGCTCCGCCGGGTCGATGTCCTTCGCCGGCCGGTGCACCACGCCCGCGCTGGCCGACAGCGTGAGCCCGTGTCCGTCGACGAAGAACGGCTCGGCGAGCTCGTCGTTGATCGCGCGCACGATGGAGTCGATGCCCGGTGTCGTCGCCGTGTTCTCGACGAGGATGCCGAACTCGTCGGCGTAGAACCGCGCGATCATGGCCTTCTCCCGGACCATGACCGCCTTCAGGCGCTGCGCGAAGTGCACCAGCAGCTGTTCGCCGACGCGGCGGCCGAGGCTGTTGCAGATCATGCCGAACGCGTCGAGGTCGACGTGGAAGAGCGTGACGCCGTACTCCGGGTCGGCGCGCCGGAGCGCCGCCTCGAGGTGGGTGCCGAAGTACTGGCGGTTCGGCAGGCCGGTCAGCACGTCGTGCAGGGCCTGGCGGCTGAGCTCGCCCTGCAGCAGCATCAGCTCGGTGCCGTCCTCCACCACGACGACGAAGTGGCAGGGCCGGTCCTCGGCGTCGCGCAGCAGCGACGCGGTGAGCGAGATGCGCGCGACGTCACCGTCCTTGCGCAGCAGCCGCTGGGACTGCCGGACCCGCTCCTTGCCGCCGTCGACCAGCGCCGTCATCGCCTCGCGGAGAACCTCGACGGTCTCCGGGTGCACGTGGTCGGCCACCAGCGTTCCGGTCAGCTCGCCGGCCGGGTGCCCCAGCATCTCGGCCAGCGCGGCGTTCGCGCGCACGATCCGGCCGTCGAGGGCGACCAGCGCGATGCCGCTCGCGGACGACGTGACCACCTCGTCGAAGCGGGCTTCGCTCTGTTTCAAGTGCCACTGCGCGTCCCGCACCGCCTTGAGCAGCGAGAGGTGCATGATCTCCTGCTGGTCGAGGACGCTGCGCTCGTGCGCGAGCAGGAAACCGCAGGAGAGCGCGCCCAGCGTCAGCACGATCCGCTCGGTGAGGCGGTTCACCGCCCGCAGTTCGGGCAGCGCCGGCAGGCCCTTCCCGAGGACGTCGAGGGTGCACCGCAGGCCCGGCTCGCCGACGTAGCCGAGCCCGACCAGCCGCGCGCCGATCCGCTCGGCGGGAACCGTCTCCGCGGACGTGCCGCACAGGGAACCGACCAGCGTGTCGAGCATTCCGCGCAGTTCGTCGTCGAGCAGCTCCCGGCTCAGCGAAACGACGGTCACGCCGCTGAGCAAGTAGGCCCATTTCCGGGCGAGCACGGTCCGCGCGCGTTCCGGGTCGAGGCCCGAGGGCTGCTCCGGCAGTTCGTCGATCATCGGCATGCGTGGTGCCCGTTCAGTTCTTGCGGCCGATTCCGGCGTAGACGAGCATGTTCATCGCGGCCGCGGCGGAGATGTCCGCCGGCCCGGACGGCCGCCATTCGCCGCAGCCGACCAGCCCCGGTTCGACGATTTCGAACCCGGCGAAGAGCTCGGACACCTGGGCGTGCGTCCGCAGCGTCACTTGATCGGGACTGCGGCTTTCCTTGATCACTTCGGTCGCTTCTTCGAGATTTTCGCCCTGATGATCACCGGTGACGTGGGTGATCGCGAGAAAGCTCCCCGGTGCCAGCACCGAACCGTAGCGCGAGACGAGGTCGAACGGGCCGGATTCGTCGGGGACCCAGTGCAGCATGAGCAGCATCAGCAGCCCGATCGGTTTTTCGAAGTCGAGCAGACCGCGCACCTGCGGTGCATCGAAAATCTTTTCCGGGTCCCGCATATCGGCCTGCACGATCGCTGCACGATCGTTGCCCGCCAGGATCAGTTCGCTGTGCGCGACGGCCACCGGGTCGCGGTCGACGTACACCACCCGGCAGTCCGGATCCTGGTCCTGGGCGACCTCGTGCACGTTCGCCACCGTGGGGATACCGGAGCCGATGTCGAGGAACTGCCGGACGCCCTGACCGGCCATGAACCGCACCGCGCGCCCGAGAAACGCACGGTTCACGCGCGCCGCGTCACGCAGCCCGGGCATCGCGCGCTCGATCTGCTCGCCCACCGCGCGATCGACGGCGAAGTTGTGATTGCCGCCGAGCATGAAGTCGTAAGTGCGCGCCATGCTGGGCACGGAGATATCGACACCCGGTGGAACCCATTCCGGTGATCGTGTCACGCAAAACACCTTCTCAGCCGCGTCGGACCGGAAAGAGCCTAGCGATTCCGGATGCGCCCGCGACTGCGCCATCCGCGTGAGCGCACACCACCCGATCGGGCACTGTCCCGTACCGCCGGACGCGCCTACCGTAGGCCGTCGCCTCGGGAAATCCACACAATGGCGCAACGAGGAGTCCGCATGACCGTGCCGGTGGCTCCGGGCCGGTGGCCTTTTCTCGGGCACACTCCGGCACTGCTGCGGCGACGCTCCGCATTCACCGATTCCCTGCACGCACACGGGGAAATCGTCAAAATCCACCTCGGCCCGATGCCCGCGTACTTCATCACGAGCCCGCGGCTGGCCCACGAAGTGCTGGTCACGGCGGGACCGAAGTTCCGCAAGGGCGTGATGTTCGACAAGTTCAAGCCGTTCGTCGGCAATGGCTTGGTGCTTTCGAACGGTGACTTCCACCTCCGGCAGCGACGGCTGATGCAGCCGGCGTTCCACCGCGACCGCCTGGCCGCGTACGCCGGGATCATGACGCGCGCGGCGACGGAGCTGAGCGACTCGTGGCGGCCGGGCGAAGTCCGGCCGCTCGACGAAGACCTGCAGGGGCTCGCGGTGACGATCGTCGGCGAGGCCCTGTTCTCCACGGAAATCGGGAAAGCGGCGGTCGACGAAGCGCGCCGGTCCATTTACCTCATCATCCAGCAGGGAATGATTCGCGCGCTGTCCCCGAAGTTCGTCGAAAACCTGCCGGTGCCCGGGAACCGGCGGTTCGACGAGGCCATCCGGCGCATGCAGGACATCGTCGTCGAGGTCATCCGCGACTGGCGCACCGAGAGCGTCGACCGCGGCGACCTGCTTTCGACGCTCCTGCTGGCCGGTATGACCGACGAGCAGGCCCGCGACGAAGTGCTCACCCTCCTCACCGCCGGCATCGAGACGACCGCGCTGGCGCTGTCCTGGACGTTCCACGAACTCGGCCGCCACGCCGACGTCGAGGCCCGGGTGCACGCCGAGGTCGACGAGGTGCTGGGCGGGCGTCCGGTCGCGATCGACGACATCGCCCGACTGACCTACGTCCGGCAGGTGGTCGACGAAGTCCTGCGCTGCTACCCGCTCTGGATGCTGATGCGCCGGACGCTCGAGGAGGTCGACCTCGGCGGCACGCGGATCCCGGCGGGCGCCGAGGTGATCGTCAGCCCGCACGCCCTGCACCACGACCCCGCGTCGCACCCCGGCCCGGACCGGTTCGACCCCGATCGCTGGGCACCCGAGCGGGCCGCACAGCTGCCCAAGGGCGCGTTCATCCCGTTCGGCGCGGGCGGGCGCCAGTGCATCGGAAACCGCTTCGCCCAGAACGAAATCGTCATCACGGTGGCCACGGTGGCCGCGCGGTGGCGGCTGGTCCCGGTCCCGGGCCGGCCGGTGCGCGTGAAGTTCACCTCCGCCGCCTACCCGGACAGCCTGCCGATGGCGGCTGTCCCCCGTCGCTAGTTGGAGGTCTTTCCCCGTGCTACGCCGAATTTGTGCTGTCCTCGTGCTGTTCGCGGCCACGCTGTTCGTGCCCGCCCCGGCTTACGCGGCGACCTGCGAGGACCTGTACGTCCCGGTCACGGTGGCGCTCCTGCCGCAGACGATGCACGGCCGCCTGTGCACCCCGGCCGGGGCGTCGACCGTCGTGGTCCTGATTCCCGGCGGCACGTACAACGCGTCCTATTGGGACATCGGCTACACGCCGGAGACCCGGTCGTTCCGCCTGGCGGTGAACCAGGCGGGGATCGCGACCCTCGCCCTCGACCGCCTCGGCACCGGGCAGAGCTCGAAACCGTTGAGCACGTTGCTGAGCGCGTCCGTCCAGGCGACTGCGGCGCACCACGTGGTCCAGGCGGTGCGCCCGCGGTTCGCGAAGGTGGTCGTCGGCGGCCACTCGATCGGCTCGGCGATGGCGATGATCGAGGCCGGTCGCTACCGCGACGTCGACGGCGTGCTCGTCACCGGGATGACGCACCGGATGAACCTGGTCTCGGTGATCCCCACGATGGCCCAGATGATCCCGGCCCCGCTGGATCCGGCCGTGCCCGGCCGCGACGCGGGCTACCTCACCACCGACCCGGGCACCCGCTACGCGGCCTTCCACACCCCGGGCCCCTACGACACCGCCGCGATCGCCTACGACGAGTCCACAAAGGACGTCTTCGCGGCGACCGAGGCGGTGGACAGCCTCACGCTGACGACCGTGGTCACCCCGGCGTCCCAGCAGATCACCGCCCCGGTCCTGCTGGTGGTCGGCGACGACCCGAACTTCTGCGGAACGCTGGGCAGCGACTGTTCGTCCCCCGAGGCGTTGCGAGCCTCGGAAGCGCCGTTCTTCGGCACCCCGCAACTGCAGACGTACATCCTGAACGGCTACGGCCACGCGATCAACTACGCCCCGAACGCACCGACGTACTTCGGCGTGGTGGGAAACTGGCTGAAAACGCTGTCGTAACAACCAAGGTCACGAGCGCGACCCTCATCCGGCGACGAGGGGAGCGCCCGCCATGATCGACTACGCCCACCAGCACGACCTTTTGGACCGCTGCGTCCGCGGTACGCACCGGGACGAGTCACTGGCGGCCCTCCGGCGCTACTTCGAGCGCTACACCGGCCGCTGGTTCGAACGCTTCGCCGGCGGCGGCGACGATCCGCCGGTCGCGAACACGGTGACGGAAGCCGACGTCCTCGCGCTCAACTTCCTCAGCATCACCAGCCTCGCCGACGTCGCCATCGACACGACGATGACCCACGCCTACCAGATCAGGACCCTGCTCGAGCAGATTCCGGTGAACGTCCCGATGCACGCGACCGCCTGGTCGACCTACGATCGGGAGGCACCGGCCTTCCTCCTCTGGGACCTGATCCGAAGCTGCGGCGGCGGCCACCGCCCGGTCACCGCGGCCAAGCTCCTCGCCAGGAAGCGCCCGCAGCTGGTCCCGGTCTACGACAGCCGCGTCAAGGCGGTACTGAAGGCGCCGCGCAGCGAGTGGCACTGCCTGTGGAGCTGGTTCCACGCGGACCCGGCCCGGGCAACCGCGGTGGAGGAGCTGCGCAGGGAGGCGGGCGGCATCACGGACATCAGCCTGCTGAGGTGCCTCGACGTCGTGCTGTGGATGCGGGCCCGGGCGCACGCCTGAAGCCGATCAGCCACATTGTTGACAGCTTGGTGACAGTCCGCGCACATCCCTCGTCGATTCAGGCTCACGGCTGCGAAGGTCGTCGGGCACGAGACCACGGGGAGATGCGTATGCGGGTCGTGGCGGTCATGAACTACAAGGGCGGCGTGGGCAAGACGACGCTCACGGCCAACCTCGGTGCGGTCGCGGCGAGTCGCGGCTTGAGAGTTCTCCTCATCGACCTGGATCCGCAGACGAACTTGACCTTCTCGTTCTACTCGATCGACGAGTGGCACCACCAGCTGAAGGACACCGGCCGCACGATCAAACGATGGTACGAAGACGAACTGCCCGGACGGGAGACGTCCCTCGCCGACCTCGTCGTCACGCCGGGGCGGGTCAACACCGTGCTCGGCGACACCGGTGGATGCGTCGACCTCATCTCTTCGCACCTCGGCCTCATCGACATCGACCTCGAACTCGCCGCCCGGCTGGGCGGCGCCACCACCCTCGAGGGGTCGAAGCGGAAGTTCCTCGATCTGCACGGTTGCCTGCGACGTGCCCTCGCGAACGGTCAGTTCGCCGGATACGACCTCGTGCTGATCGACTGCGCACCGAACTTCGGCCTCGTCACGAAGACGGCGATCGTCGCCAGCGAGCAGGTCCTCGTGCCGGCCAAAGCGGACTACCTGTCGACGCTGGGGCTCGAGTACCTGGTCGGCAACTTGACGACGCTGGTGGAGCAGTTCAACGACTACGTCCACCACAAAGGCGGTGACCAGGGGCACCGTCCGATCGCCCCCGGCCTCCTGGGAGTCGTCTTCACCATGGTGCAGATCTATTCGCAACAGGTCGTTCTCGCCCAGCACACGTACATCGAGGAAGTGCGGCTGAACTCGCAGGTTCCCGTCCTGGACAGCAAGATCCGCAACAGCCCTCGCCATTTCGGGGACGCCGGCGAGAGTGGTGTGCCGGCGATGCTGCGGGCCGCCGGCCGCGACGAGGTGGTCCGGGAGTTCGACCAGCTGGCCGACGAAGTACTGGGCGCGCTCGGGTTGAAGCCGGGTGAGCACCGGTGAGCGACCTGAAGAGCTTCGTCACCCTGCAGGCCCGGCTGTTCGCGTTCTTGGAGCGACAGGACGAGGCGACGTTGCAGGCGATCGCCAGCGGCTCGGCGCAGCTGGCCGTCGTCGGCGCCGACGCGGCACCGCCCCCGCCTCCGGCCCCCAAGCCCGTGACACCTTCTTCCAACCCGTTGCAGGTGGCGCAAGATCTGACGAAGCTGCCTTCCGGGGACGAGCGGCGGCTCTACCTGAATTCGGCCAAGCTGGCGGTGAAGGGGCTGCGGGAGGTGGCTCGGTCGATCGGTATGCGCGGTTACAGCAAGCTCGCCAAGGACGACCTCATCGCCTTGCTGGCGAACCACGGACCCGACCGGACCGAGGCGAGTGCGGAAGCACCGGTCGACCACAGTCCGAAAATCGAAGTCCCCGAGAAGGTCGAAGGGCCGGGATCGGACGTCGAGGTGGTCGCCATCGCCGCGCACCTGCGAGACCTCGAGACCGAGGAGGCGGGGGCGGCTTACCTGGATGACCAGCACCTCGATCGGGACGCCTTGCTGGCCGTCGCCGCCGAGCTGCAGCTCACGCGCGTGACCCGGCTGAGCCAGACGGAACTCGAGAAGCGGGTGCTCAAGCAGGCGATCGGCGCCCGGCGCAAGTTCGCCGGGCTGCGGAAGTGGTGACCCCGGTGGCCGAGGAGTCCGGCGGCCGCTCGATGTACCTGCTCGGCAATCGCCGGGTGATGGTTTCGGACCTGCTGGACGCCGGCTTGATCCAGGCGGGGGCGAGACTCCGGTTCAAGCGCAACCGAATCGGCGTGACCTACGACGCGACGGTGACCGACAAGGGCCGGATCCGGCTGGAGCCCGACGGCGAAGAGTTCCGCTCTCCCTCGCGCGCGGCCATGGTGGCGGCCGGGATGCGGGCGGTCGACGGCTGGCGAGCGTGGGTGGTGGTCGACCAGGACCGCTTGCTCGACGCCGTGCGCCAGGAACTCCTCGACCGGGCGATCTCGACGGCGGCGACCGCGGTGCACCAGCAGAACGAGGACCAAGAGCGGCAGCGCGTTCACGAGCGGCTTCGGCAGGCCCGCGGCCGCGCCGACCAGGACGACCCCGAGCGCATCTCCGTCCGCGAACTGCTCGGGATCTGGAAGGCGACCGATCGCGGCGACCAGGTCGGCCAGATCGAAGCCGACCTCGCCAACCACGGACTGGTGACCTCACCCAGCTTCCGGGCGGTGACCCTGGACACGGTGGTCACGCTGACCACGCCCCGGGACGAGCCGGAAGAGACCCCGCCGACGGAGCCGTCGGTCGACTACGAAGGCGGCAGTGACTTGAACGTCCGCCTCACCGTGGGAAACCTGACTCCGCTCGACGGTGTCGTGTCCGTGAATCCGCACAGCTCGCTCGACGAGGCCATCACGAAGATGCTCCTCAACGACTTTTCGCAGCTCGCCGTCCTGAACGGCCCTCGCAGCGTGCGGGGTGCCGTGACCTGGCGCTCGATCGCCCAGGCGACGCACCAGAAGGCCGACGCGAGCGTCTCCGACGCGATCGACACCCACGTGGAGGTCGTCACCTACGACCGCGACCTCTTCGAAGTGCTCCCCACGCTGCAGCAACGCGAGTTCGTGTTCGTGACGAACGTGAGCAGGGAGGTGAAGGGCATCGTCACGACGGCGGACGTGGCCCACCGCTACGGCGAGATGGCCACCCCGTTCTTCCAGCTGGGCGAGCTGGACCAGACGCTGCGATGGATCTTGAGCCGCGCGGTGGACCTGCCGACCGTCCAACCGCTGTGCAGCAGGACGATCAAGAACTTCACCGAACTCGGCTTCGGTGACTACCAACGCATCCTGGCCAACCGAGAGGTCTGGGACAAACTGGGTTGGCCGCTCGACCGGCAGGTCTTCATCGACCGGCTCGACGAAATCCGGGTGATCCGCAACAGCGTCATGCACTTCCACCCGGACCCGGTGTCCGAGGACACCATCGAAAAACTCCGGTTCTTCAACAGCCTTCTGCACCAGTACCGCGATCCGGCGTGACACGCGAGAAGGGATCCTTCTCGCGTGCCACGGCCCGAAGCTCACCAGGTGACCGGCAGTTCGTGAACACCGTAGATGTTCATGTCGGTCCGGAGCTTCACCTCTCCGGCGGGGATGGCGAGCCGGAGAGACGGGAACCGGCGCAGCAGGCCCTCGAACCCGGCGCGCATCTCGATGCGCGCCAGCTGCTGCCCCAGGCACTGGTGCACGCCGTGGCCGAACGACAGGAGTCCCCGTGCGTTCCGCCGGATGTCCAGGACGTCCGGATCCGAGATGCGCTGCGGGTCGCGGTTGGCGGCCAGCAGCGAGACGACCACGGTCGACCCCTGGGGAATGGTCTCGCCGCCCAGCGAAAGGTCCTCCGTCGCGTAGCGGAAGAAGATGTCCGCGACGGACAGGAACCGCAGCAGCTCCTCCACGGCACCCGGCATCAGCGAAGGATCAGCAGTGAGCGAAGCAAGCTCCGCCGGGTGCTCCAGCAGCGCGAAGGTGCCGAGCGACAGCATGTTCGCCGTCGTCTCGTGGCCCGCGATCAGCATCAGGAACGCGGCCCCGGTCAGATCCTCGATCGTGAGGTCCTCGTGGCGGGCCAGATCGGACAGGATGTCCTCGTCCGGCGAAGAACGCTTGCGCGTGACCAGTTCGGACAGATACGTGTTCAGGGCGACGTACGCGCCCATCTTCTCTTCGAGCGTCTGGTCCCGGACCATGAACTGAGCTGAATTGGCCTGGAAGCTGTCCCGGTCCTCGTACGGGACGCCGAGCAGCTCGCAGATCACCAGCGACGGCACCGGCAGCGCGAACTCCTTGACCAGGTCGACCGGCGGGGCCGGCCGCGCCAGGTGGTCCAGCTGCCGCTCGACGATCTCGGCGATGTGCTCTTCGAGCTGCTTCATCCGCTTCACGGTGAAGGCGCCGGTGAGCCGCTTGCGCAGCCGGCCGTGGTCCGGCGGGTCCATCGCGATGAACATGCCCGGCAGCTGCGGGGACGGTTCGGTCGCGACGGGCATACCGGGCGTCTCGTACGGCACGTGGACGACGTCGAGGTCCAGCCGCGAGCTGAACCGGGTGTCGGCCATCATCTGGCGGACCGCCTCGTAGCCGGTCACGAGCCAGCCCTCGTGCCCGTCGGGGAACACCAGCGGGCTGACCGGGCGGGTCTCGCGCAGCCGGGTGATCTCGCGGGGCGGGTCGAAGGGACCCGCGTCACGCTCCATCGGAAGACCGTGCGGGATGTCGACCGTCTGGCTCATCGGAGGTCCTTTCGTGGTGGGTGTGCCGACCACGATCACCGGGAGACCTGACACGGCGCTGACACGGCCCGGACACCCGCGGGCCCGTGGCATGATCGGCCTGGTGCAGATCGGGATACTGGGGTCATTCGAAGTTCGCGCGGACGACGGCGTTCCGGCCGACGTGCCGGGCGCCCGGCTGCGCGGACTGCTGATCGCTCTCGCGCTCGAGCCGGGTCGTGTGGTGCCGAAGGCGACGCTCGTCGACTGGATCTGGGGCGAGAACCCGCCCGCCGACGCGGCGAACGCGTTGCAGCGCTTGGTATCCCGGCTGCGGAAGGTGCTGCCGGACGGCGCCGTCGAGGGCAAGCCCGCGGGCTACCGGCTGATCGTGGAGCCCGACGCCGTCGACGCCGTGCGGTTCGAACGCCTCGTCGCCCAGGCCCGCGACGACGACGATCCGGGGCGGCTGCGCGAAGCCCTCGCGCTGTGGCGCGGCGCGGCCATGCAGGACGTCGGTCTGCAGGAGAGCGCGGCGTTCGACGCGGCGGTCACCCGGCTCGAGGGCCTGCGCCTGGCGGCCCTGGAGGACCGCTTCGACGCGGAGATCGGCCGCGGCCACGGGGTGAAGCTGGTCACCGAGCTGACCGACCTGGTCGCCGCGCACCCGGTCCGGGAACGGCTGGTCGGCGCGCTGATGCGGGCCCTCGTCGCGAGCGGCCGCGACTCCGAAGCGCTGCTCGTGTACGAGCGCCTGCGGGAGACCCTGGCCGACGAGCTGGGCGTCGACCCGTCGCCGGAGCTGTCCGAACTGCACGTCGCGCTGCTGCGAGGCGAGCTGGGCCGGCGGGAGGAGACCCGGACGACCAACCTGCGGGCCGAGCTGACCAGCTACGTCGGCAAGGACGCGGACATCGCCGCGGTCCGCGAGCTCGTCGCCGGGCACCGGCTCACCACCCTGGTCGGGCCGGGCGGCTCGGGGAAGACTCGGCTGGCCACCGAAACCGCGCGCACGATGCTGGGTGACCTGCCGGACGGGGCCTGGCTGGTCGAGCTCGCGCCCATCGGCGCGGACGGCGACGTCGCCCAGGCGACGCTGTCGGCGCTCAAGCTGCGGGACGCGCTGCTCGGCGACGCACCGGACGCGGAGCCCACGGACCGGGTCATCGCGGCGGTCCGCGACCGGGATCTGGTGCTGGTCCTGGACAACTGCGAGCACGTGATCGAGTCCGCGGCGGCCTTCGCCCACCGTGTGCTCGGCGAGTGCCGCCGCCTGCGGATCCTCGCCACGAGCCGCGAGCCGCTGGGCATCACCGGCGAGGCGCTGTGGCCGGTCGCGCCGCTGGTCCTGCCCGCGGAGGACGCCGACCCGGACCAGATCGCGGCCGCGCCGGCCGTCCAGCTGCTGCGCGACCGCGCCGGGGCGGTGCGCACGGACCTCGCGGGCGACACCGCCGCGCTGTCCACGCTGGCCCGCGTCTGCCGGGCACTGGACGGGATGCCGCTGGCCATCGAGCTCGCCGCGGCCCGGCTGCGGACGATGTCCCTCGATCAGCTCGCCAACCGGCTCGACGACCGGTTCCGCCTGCTGACCGGCGGTAGCCGCACCGCGCTGCCGCGGCACCGGACGCTGCGCGCGGTGATCGACTGGAGCTGGGAGCTGCTCTCCGACGACGAACGCGCCGTCCTGTGCCGGCTCTCGGTGTTCGCCGGTGGCGCGAGCCTGGAAGCGGCCGAGCGGGTCTGCGCGAGCGACGCGGCCGAGGAGCTGCTGACCGCGCTGGCGGAGAAGTCGCTCGTGGTCACCGAAGGCGACCAGGCACCGCGGTACCGGATGCTCGGCACGATCAAGGAGTACGCCGAGCAGCGGCTCGCCGAGGCGGGTGACGCGGATGCGGCGCGTCAGGCGCACCTCGCGTACTTCACCGAACTCGCCGAAACCGCGGAACCGCACCTGCGCCGGGCCGACCAGCTGAAGTGGCTCGCCACCCTCGACGCCGAACACGACAACATCGTCGCCGCGATGCGGGGGACCCTCGCGGCCGGCGAGGCGGCCGGGGCGATGCGGCTCGCCGCGGCCGCCGGCTGGTACTGGTGGCTCGCCGGGCACAAGACCGAGGGCAACGAGCTGCTCATGGCGGCCACCGCCGTGCCCGGCGAAGTGACCGGCGAAATCCGCGCCACGGTGTACGCGTTCGTCACGGGGTTCCTCACGTCCGGCCGGGAAAGCGACCAGTTCCAGGCGGCGGAGTGGATCCACCAGGTGCACGAGCTCAGCAGGCACATCCCGCGCCCGCACCCGGCGGTGTCGCTGGTCGCCGCGCTGGAACGCATGCTGCAGGCCCCGGACGCGTTCCTGGCCGCGTGGGAACCGCTGCTGTCCGACGACGACCCTTGGGTCCGCGCTCTCGCCCGCCTGCAGCTCGGCAAGATGCGGATCCAGCTCGGGACCGGCGAGCAGGAGGCGGACGGTTTCCTCGAGACGGCGCTGGCCGAGTTCCGCGCGCTCGGCGAACGCTGGGGGACGTCGTTCGCGCTGACCGAGCTGGCCGACCGGATCGCCATGCGCGGCGAGTTCGCCGGTGCGTGCGAGCACTACGAACAGGCGATCGTCGTCGTCACCGAGGTCGGCGCCGTCGAGGACGCCGTCCGGATGCGGGCGCGGCAGGCCCAGCTGTACTGGCTGGCGGGCGACGAGGGATCCAGCGCGTCCGCCATGGCCGACGCGCAGCGGCTCGCGGAACGGGTCGCCTGGCCGGAAGCGCTGACCGAGCTGGCCTTGGCGAAGGCGGATCTCGCCCGTTGGAGCGGCGACGCCGTAGAGGCACGCCGGCAGCTCGACATCGCAACGGCGACACTGGGCAAGGCGGCCGAGCGGGCGAACGTCCAGGTGACGACCCAGGACCTGCTCGGCTACCTCGCCGAGGATCTCGGTGAGGCCCGTGACCACCGCGCCGCGGCTTTCCGGGCGGCGTCGGAGACGGGGACCGCCCCCATGATCGCGCAGGTCCTCGTCGGGATCGCGGACTTGGCTCTGCGCAAGGAAGAGTACGAACAAGCCGCGCGGCTGCTCGCGGCGAGCGCGGGCGTGCGCGGCCTGACGGATCATTCCCACCCGGACGCGGCCCGGATCGAGCGGGCCACGCGGAATCGCCTCGGTGACACGAAGTTCACCGAGGCGATTCAGGAGGGGACGGGAGCGAACTGGCGCGAGCTGGCCGAAGTCACGCTCGCTTCGTGAACGTCGACCGGGCCCAGAAGTAGCCGGCCAGGGCGATACCCACGCACCAGGCCACGGCGGTGATCGCATACCCGGTGGACGGCGTGCCGTTGAGCAACCCACGCACGGTCTCGATGATCGGCGTGAAGGGCTGGTACTCCGCGAACTGCCGCAGGCCCGGGCCCATCTTGTCCGCCGGGGCGATCGCGCTGCTGAAGAACGGCAGCATGACCAGCGGCACGGAAGCCAGGCCCGCCGTCTCCGGGGACTTGGCGAACAGTCCCAAAGCGACGGTGAGCCAGCCGGCCGCGAAGGCGAGCAGCAGCACCATGCCGAGCACGCCGAGCCAGTCGAGGAAGCTCGCGTGCGGACGGAATCCCAGCGCGAACGCCACCCCGACGAGAGCGGCGATGGCGACGACGTTCGTCAGGACACTGGCGACGACGTGCCCGGTCAGCACCGCGCCGCGCGAGACGTCCATGACCTTGAACCGGTTGATGATGCCCTTGGTCATGTCGGAGTTGACCGACGTCGCGGTGGCGCCGAGCCCGTAGCAGATGGCGAGCAGCATCAGGCCGGGCGTCGCGTAGTCGACGTAGTTCACGCCGACGTCGAAGGCGTCTCCCAGCATGTACACGAACATCAGCATGATCACGATCGGCATCAGGACCGCGTTGAACACCGAAGTCGGGTTCCGGGCGATGTGCTTGAAGTTGCGGCGCAACATGACGGTCTGGGCGCTCATTTCGCTGCTACCTCCGAGTTGGACACGGTGTGGCCCGTCAGGGCGAGGAAGACGTCGTCGAGGTCGGGGGTGTGGACGGAGAACTCTTCGGCGTTGATGGCGTACTCGTCGAGCCGGTCGAGCAGGTTCCGCAGCGACTTCGTGCCGCCGTCGCCGGGAACGCGCAGGGTGAGGGCGTCGTCGTCCCGGCTGGAGCCGGTGATGACCCGCGCGGCCGCGTCGAGCTCGGCGACGCTGGTGAACCGGAGCCGGACGTGCGTGCCGGGGATCTGGCGCTTGAGCTCGCCGGGCGTGCCCTGGGCGACCAGGCGCCCGCGGTCGAGCACCGCGATCCCGTCGGCCAGCTGGTCGGCTTCGTCGAGGTACTGGGTGGTGAGGAAGATGGTGACCCCGTCGGCGACCAGGTCCTTGACGATGGTCCACATGGTGCGCCGGCTGCGCGGGTCCAGGCCGGTGGTCGGTTCGTCGAGGAAGATGATCCGCGGGTCCCCGACGAGCGTCATGGCGAGGTCGAGCTTCCGGCGCATGCCGCCGGAGTAGGTCGAGACGGGCTTGCGCGCCGCCTCGGTCAGCTCGAACCGCTCCAGCAGCTCACCGACGACCCGCTTGCCGTCCCCGACCGGGCTGAGATCGACCATGAGCTGCAGGTTTTCCTGCCCGGTGAGCAGCTCGTCGACGGCGGCGAACTGCCCGGTGACCCCGATGGCCTTCCGGACGGCCTTGGCCTCGCGATCGACGTCGTGCCCGGCGACGCGCACGCTCCCGCCGTCGGCCTTCGCGAGGGTGGTGAGGATGTTGACGGTGGTGGTCTTCCCGGCCCCGTTCGGCCCGAGCAGCGAGAAAACGGTGCCGGCGGCCACATCCAGGTCGATGCCGTCGAGCACGACTTTGTCTTGGTAGGACTTTCGCAGCCCCGTCGCGGTGATCGCTGAAGTCGTCATGGGAGGACTGTGACCGCCCGCCCTGACACGGACCTGACCCCGACCTGACACGGCGCCTGTCACGGCTCAGTCTCATCATCGCGCGCCTCAGTAACAACAATCGGTGACGAGCCGCCTTTCACGACAGGTTCTTCTTGCGAAACCCGTCGTGATGTGGAGATCGAATGAATGACGTGCTGTGGCCTTTTACCACCATCGGCTGCGTGCTTCTCGCGCTCGGCCTGGCGATCGCGATCACGGTTGTCGCAGGTAGACGCGACGCCCGCACGGAAGGAACCGTGGGGCTCACGATCGGGATCTTCAAGCTCGACGCACCAGCAAGAATCGTTTTGGCCCTGTTCTTGGTATTGCTCGGCTTCGCCAGCATCGTGTTTTCTTTTTTCCACACGGAGATCGAGAGCCGCTTCGAAGCAGAGGGGAAAGCCGGCCAGAGCGAGCTGCCGCGGTGGGACGGCCGGCCGACAGTCCCGACCTTCCCATCGGCGACCAGCTCCCCGCAGCCGGCCCCGACCCCAGAGACGTCCTCGCCGAGTACACCTCCTCCGGCACCACCGATCACCCCAACGCGCTCTCATCTCAGTCCAGTGGGGCCACAAGACTTCGTGACCACGACAGTGCGGACTGCCGGCGGCGAGGCGGCGGTGTACGTCGGCAAGCGCGCGGCGATCATGGACACCCTGCGCGGCCTGGTGACGTTCAACGTCGACCCGGGCCCCGCCCGCGACGAGCCGGACATGTGCGTGGAAACGGCGGTGTCGTCGGGCTACAGCGGCTCGAACGTCACTCTCGTGGCCGGCGACCTCGGCGTCGGCTGGCCGGCCGCGGAGGCCGCACCGAGCCCCCGGCCCGAAGGCAGCGCGGGTTCCGTCCACCAGCAGATGGTCGGTCTGCCGAGCGGCGCAACGGTCGGGTCATGGCCGATGTCGATCCACCTCGAAGAGAACGGCACAAGCCGGACGCTGGGCACGGTGACGATCAGCCACGAACGAGCAGACGACGGCTCGGTGCGCTGGGGCATCAACGGCGAGGGCACGGCCTGTACGTAAGCCAAGGGGATCCTCGACCTGACCGCCAACACGGGACACACGCAACAAAAAGGCCCGCACTCTCGCGAGTGCGGGCCTTTCAGAACGTGGAGCTGAGGGGAATCGAACCCCTGACCTTCTCGATGCGAACGAGACGCGCTACCAACTGCGCTACAGCCCCTTGGTTGTGCTCGTAGAGCTTAGCAGTGCCCTACGAGCACTTCGCGGAGGGGGTCACTCTCCGACCGCCCGCCGGTAAGGCCCGGTCCCGGGCTCGTCGAGCTCCTCGAACGCCGGGTCCTCGTCATCCAGATCCACGACCACCGCGCTCCGGCGAACGCGCGAAGTCGGGGACGGGCGGCGCTCGACCACCTCGCGGCGGACCGGCTCGACCACCTCGACGTGCTCGGTCTCCTCGATCGGGTCGTCGTCCTCGATCGGGTCCTCCACCGCCGGACGCGGGGCCGGGCGGCGAGGCGCACGAGTGCTGTTGAAACGCGCGAGGCGGCGCTGCCGGATCTCCTCCTCGATCCGCACCTGGCGGCGCAGGTACACGAGGTAGCCGACGAGCCCGACGTCGATCGCGCCGTGGCCCCACCAGGCCAGCGGGATCAGGAAGCCGGCGACGGCCGCGGTGGCGACCGCGATCACCAGCAGGATGACGACGACGCGCTGCCGGAAGCTGTACTTCGCGCGTGCGGCGATCTCCGCCGCTTCGGGGTCGAAGCCGCCGCGGCCGGGGCGGTAGCCGGCTCGCTCGCGCTCGGCCCGTTCGGCCCGCTCGGCGCGGGACGGCTGCGGGAGCGGTTCGGGCTCCGGTTCCTCGAGGTCGTCATCGAGCTCGAGATCGGCTTCCAGCTCCGCGAGGTCGTCCTCGACCGAAGGCCGGGACTTGACGGACTCCTCGGACATGGCGAATTCCTCCCGGTCTTCGTTGCGTCCACTGCGTACGACCCTGGCCGCCAGCGCGGAGTCAGCCGTACGGGCCACCTGCTGCCGTCGGCGCGCGACCATGGGCACGAGAACGACGAGCCATGCCGCGGCGAGCGCGACGATGATCACGGAGCTGGGCATCTCCCGTCACCTCCCCCGATCCTTCCACCTGAAATCACGCTAGTCACAGGAGTAACAGATCGGACGGAGGCTCGCCGGGTTGGATCACGGAAATGCCTCACCGGATTAGGTGAATCTCACAGCATGTGGTAACGCGCTCACGGACCCGGGTGGGTAATGCCCGTCAGACGTGGTCGGCGCGGCCCGACGCGACCAGCCGCGACACCAGCCCGGCCCCGGTCTCCTCGCGCGTGACGGCGAAGCAGTAGTGGTCCCGCCAGGCGCCCGCGACGTCGAGGTAGCGCTCGAACAGGCCCTCCTGCCGGTAGCCGGCCTTGGTGAGAACCCGCACGCTGGCGACGTTTTCCGGCCGCACGGTGGCCTCCAGCCGGTGCAGCCCGGCCGGGCCGAAGGCGTGGTCGGTGACCAGGGCGACGGCGGCCGTCGCGACCCCGCCGCGGACCACTTCGGACGACACCCAGTAGCCGATCCAGGCGGACCGCAGCGACGCCCGGATGACGTTGCCGACCGTGATCTGCCCGGCGAACCGCCCGTCGAGGGTGATCGTGAACGGCAGGCACTGACCGCGCCGGGCGAGCGAACGCAACGCCGCCCACTGCGACGGCCACGACCAGAAAGCGTTGCGTTCGGGCCACGGGCCGACGCCGGTCGGCTCCCACATCTCGAGGTACGCCCGGTCCCGGAGCCGGATCCGGCTCCACTCGCCGGCGTCGCGCAGCCGCACCGGCCGGATCGCGACCTCCCCGGCGGGCACCCGCAGCGGGCCGAGCCGGGCCGGCCAGCCCGGGTGCCGGCTTTCGACCGGGTAGGACACGCCCGACACGGAGTTCATCAGGCCCGTTGTGCCAGGAAGGTGACCTGGACCTGCTCGCCCGCGGGGACGTCGGTCAGCTCCTCCGGCACGTTGATCAGGCAGTTCGCCTCGGCCAGCGACGCGAGCAGGTGCGCCCCCGACTGGCCGAGCGGCTGGACCAGGTACTCGCCGTTGGCCTCGTCGCGCAGGAGCTGGCCGCGGAGGAAACCGCGCCGCCCCTCGGTCGAGGTGATCGGCGACAGCAGCCGTGCCCCGACGATCCGCCGGTGCGGGTTGCGCGTCCCGCGCGCCGCCCGGATCAGCGGCCGGACCAGCACCTCGAACACGACCAGCGCGCTCATCGGGTTGCCGGGGATGAGGAACGTCGGCACCGAGTCCGGGCCGAGCCTGCCGAACCCCTGCACCGAGCCCGGGTGCATCGCGACCCGCGTCATGTCGATCCGGCCGAGGTCGGACAGTGCGGCGTGGACCTCGTCGCCGGTGGCGCCCCCGGCGCCGCCCGCGACCACGACGATCTCCGACATCAGCAGCCGGCCCTCGACGATCTCCCGCAGCCGCTTCGGCTCGCTCGGCACGATGCCGACCCGGCTGACCTCGGCGCCCGCGTCCCGGGCGGCCGCGGCGAGCGCGTAGGAGTTGACGTCGTAGACCTGCCCGACCGACGGCGTCCGGTCGATGTCGACCAGCTCGTCGCCGACCGACACGATCGACACCCGCGGCCGCGGGTAGACGAGGACCTTCGCCCGGCCGACCGCCGCCAGCAGGCCGACCTGCGCCGAGCCGATCGTGTCGCCGCGGCGCACCGCGACGTCACCGATCTGGACGTCCTCGCCGGCCCGGCGCACGTACCCCGCCGAGGGCACCGAGCGGTGCACGGTGACCCGGGCCTGGTGCCCGTCGGTGTAGGCGAGCGGCACGACCGCGTCGGCCAGCGTCGGCAGCGGTGCGCCGGTGTCGACCCGCACGGCCTGGCCGGGCTGCAGGCGCCGCGGCTGGCGCGAGCCCGCCGCGATCTCCCCGACGACCGGCAGCTGCACCGGCTCCTGCCCGGCGGTGCGCACGTCGACGCTGCGCACGGCGTAACCGTCGATCGCGGCCTGGTCGAACCCGGGCAGCGCGTGCTCGGCGACCACCTCCTCGGCGCAGAGCAGCCCCTGGGCCTCGGAGATCGCCACGCGCACCGGCTGGGGCCGGACGGCGGCGTCCAAGGTCATCGAGATCTGCGCGTCGACCGAGCGCAGCTCGGTCTCGTCCCCGGCCACCTCGGGCCGCGCCGCGTCGAGGGATTCCGTCATGGGCGATCTGTCCCGATCCGTTCCGTCAGCCACGCCCGTAAAGATGGACCGTACTCGGGCGTTTCAAGCGCGAAATCGACCGCGGCGCGCAGGAAACCACCCGGATTCCCCAGGTCGTGGCGTCCGCCGCGGTGCACGACGACGTGGACCGGGTGTCCCTCGGCGATCAGCAGCGCGACCGCGTCGGTCAGCTGCAGCTCGCCGCCGCTGCCCGGGGTGATCCGCTTCAGCGCGTCGAAGATCGCCCGATCGAGCAGGTAGCGCCCGGCCGCGGCGTACGTCGACGGCGCGTCCTCCGGCTTCGGCTTCTCGACCATCCCGTGCACGCGCTTGACGTCTTCGTCGTCGGTGTCGGTGACGTCGAAGACGCCGTACGGCGAGATCTCGGCCTTCGGGATGTCGAACGCGCAGAGCACGCTGCCGCCGAACTGCGCCCGCACGGCGCTCATCCGCTCGAGCACGCCGGTGGGCAGCACGAGGTCGTCCGGGAGCAGCACCGCGACGGCTTCGTCGTCGGGCGTCAGGTTCGGCTCGGCCTGCGCGACCGCGTGGCCGAGGCCGAGGGCCTGCTCCTGGATGGCGGTCTCGACGGCGAGCAGCGCGGGCCCGCGGCGGACCTTCTCGAGGAGTTCCGTCTTGCCCTTGTCCTTCAGGTTCTGCTCCAGCTCGGGCTGGGCTTCGAAGTACTTGACGACGGCTTCCTTGCCCGGCGAGGTCACGATGACCAGGCGTTCCGCCCCCGCGGCGGCGGCTTCGGCCGCGACCAGCTCGATCCCCGGCGTGTCCACCACCGGCAGCAGTTCCTTGGGCACGGCCTTCGTCGCCGGCAGGAAGCGTGTCCCGAGGCCGGCGGCCGGCACGATGGCGGTTCTGAACGTCTGGGTGGTTGCGGCGCCCGTCATGGGCGCAGAGCCTAACGTGAGGTCATGCACGCGCTGGGCAATGAGCACCTGAGCAAGGCGGAGTGGCGCACCCGGCTGACGCGCGCGCGAGCGGACCAGACCGCCGAATCGCACGCCCAGGACGCGTCGGCGCTGGTCAGCGCGGTGTCGAAGGTCACATCCGGCACGGTGTGCGCGTACCTGCCGTTCGGCACCGAGCCGGGCACGACGGCGCTCGTCGACGCGCTGGCGGCCGGTGGCGCGCGGGTGCTGCTCCCAGTCATCCTGCCGGTGCCGGGCCCGCTCGACTGGGCCGAGTACACGGGCGAGGCGGATCTCGTGCCCAGCCGGTTCCGCGGGATCCGCGAACCCGGCGGAAAACGCCTGGGTACCGACGCCGTGGGCGCGGCGGAGCTGGTCCTGGTCCCCGCGCTGGCCGTCGACCACCGGGGCGTCCGGCTCGGCCGGGGCGCCGGCCACTACGATCGCTCGCTGGTGTTCGCCGCGGCCGGCGCGACGCTGCTGGCCGTCGTCCGGGACGAAGAGCTGGTCGAACGGCTGCCCGGGGAACCCCACGACGTGCGCATGAGCGGGGTCCTGACCCCTGCTCGCGGCGTGCTCGACCTGCCGATGTGAGCAAGCAGGAATTGCTTTCGGGGAATGTTTTCCAGCACAATCGGGTTGGCACTCTAGTCGGACGAGTGCCAGCAAAGGAGCCCTCAGTGCCTACGTACCAGTACGCCTGCAAAGAATGCGACCACCGGTTCGAAGCCGTGCAGTCGTTCTCGGACCCCAGCCTGACCGTGTGCCCGCAGTGCTCCGGCACGCTGCGCAAGGTGTTCAGCTCGGTCGGCGTGGTCTTCAAGGGCAGCGGGTTCTACCGCACCGACTCGCGCGACTCGGCCAAGTCGAGCACCGTCGCGACCCCGGCGAAGACCGAGACCAAGACGGAGACGAAGTCGGACACGAGCTCGGCATCCTCCTCCTCGGGTACGACGAAAACGACCGCCGCGGCCTCCTGACCGGCGAAGTTGTCCACAACACCCCGGTTGTCCACAGATGCCGGACGCGGCCCTTCCGGCGGTCCGTCCGGCTCCCTAACGTCGATCTCGTGCGGCACACCGCCGCACCCGATCCGACCGAGGGGGCACCGTGGACGTGGCGGCGAAGTTCCGCACTCCTGATCTGACCCGGCTGCAGGGCCGGCGGACACGGCTCATCCGCCGTTGGCTCGCCGCCGGCCTGCTGCTGGCCGGTGCGCTGCTGTTCGCACACCCCGGCTCCGCGCGGGGCGCGCCGACGACTCCGACCGTCGTCGCGGCGCACGACCTCCCTTCCGGCGCGCGTCTGCGCGCTCTCGACCTCCGGCTGGCCGACCTCCCGGATTCCGCACGTCCGGCGGGTGCGTTGAGCTCGCTGGACGGCGTCGACGGCCGGCTGCTGGCGGGCGCCGTCCGCGCCGGCGAACCCCTGACCGACGTCCGGCTGGCGACGACCCTCCCCGGCTCGGGTGATCCCGGCACGGCGACGGTGCCGGTGCGCCTGGCCGACGCCGGCGTCGCCGAGTTGCTGGAGCCCGGCGGGCACGTCGACGTCGTCGCGGCGCCGGAACCGGGCGTGCCCGCGTCCGTGCTGGCCGACGGCGCGACGGTGGTGGCGGTCGGGCACCGGGAGGCGTCCGCGGCGAAGGGGCCGCTGGTGCTGCTGAGGCTCCCGGACGCGATCGCAACGAGGGTGGCGGCGATTTCACTGGAGCGTCCGGTAACGGTTACTCTCCGCTAGCCCACCCCCTGTTCGTGAGGAGAGCAAGTTGTTCAAGGGTTTCAAGGACTTCCTGATGCGCGGCAACGTCGTCGATCTCGCCGTCGCGGTGGTCATCGGCTCGGCGTTCACGGCGATCGTCACGGCGTTCACCAACGGTCTCATCAAGCCGCTGATCAGCACGATCGGCGGCACGGACGCCGCGAAGGGCCTCGGCTACCAGATCTTCGCCAACAACGAGGCCACGTTCCTGGACTTCGGCGGCGTGATCAACGCGGCGATCAACTTCGTGCTCGTCGCGGCGGTCGTCTACTTCGTCATCGTGCTGCCGGTGAAGCACGTTCAGGAGCGCCGCAAGCGTGGTCAGGAGCCGGGCCCGTCCGAGCCGACCGACGTCGAGCTGCTGATCGAGATCCGCGACCTCCTGCGCGCTCAGTCGCAGCGTGGCACCGGCCGCGACTGAGCGGGTCAGCGATCGTGGTGTGGCGGCCGGTTCTCCCGGTACCAGTCGTCCGGGAGCCCGGTGCGCCGGTCGGGGTCGCGTTCGTCGGAGGTCGTCTCGGGCAGGACGTCCCCGAAGATCTCGTCGACCCGGCGGCGCTGCTCACTGCTGGTCTTGGGGTCGCGCTTCTGCCCGGGCATGCCCTCAGTCTCCCATGACTCGGTGATTGACAACTCCAGAGCGAACGGCGAAGCCGCGTCCGTCCCCGGACACGCTTCAGGCCGGGAGCGACGTCATCCCCGTCGCCCCCGGCCCGGCACTGCGAAGATCAGACCTCTTCGAGGCCCGAAAGCTCGTCGATCACGTGCGGCACGAGCGAGGTCAGCGTCGCCATCCCGTCGCGCACCGCGGACCGCGACCCGGCGAGGTTGACCACCAGCGTGCTCCCCGACACCCCGGCGAGCCCGCGCGAGATCCCGGCGTCCACGGCCCCGGCCGCCAGCCCGGACGCCCGGATGGCCTCGCTGATGCCCGGGATCGGCCGGTCGAGGACACCGGCGGTGGCGTCCGGTGTGCGGTCGCGCGGCAGCACACCGGTGCCGCCGACCGTGATCACCAGGTCGGCGCCGCCGATCACGGCAGTGTTGAGCGCGTTGCGGATACCCGCGGTCTCGGCCTCGACGACCACGACACCGTCGACGATGAAACCCGCTTCTTCGAGCAGTTCCGTGACCAGCGGGCCAGTGGTGTCCTCGTGCTCGCCGTGCGCCACGCGATCGTCCACGATGACCACGAGGGCCCGTCCCAGCCGTTGTGCACTCCGTTCCATGGCGCCCACCGTAGTCGGTTTCGACCTCCCGGCGCCGGGAGGTGCCGGGTGAGTTCTGACGATTCCGTGACGTGCCCGCGCGCGGCCGGGCACGCCGGTCCGCGGGCCCCTAGCGTGGCCGGGGTGCGCGTACTGGTCACCGGCGGAGCCGGGTTCATCGGGTCCCACATCGCCGATCTACTGGCCGACGGCGGTGACGAGGTCGTGGTCCTCGACAACCTCCTCCCCACGGCCCACGGCTCCCGCACCCCGCCGGCGTACACCGGCAGGCACCGGTTCCTGCGCGGCGACGTCACCGACGCCGAGATCGTCGCCGAGCTGCTGGACGGCGTCGACGCGGTCTGCCACCAGGCGGCGGTGGTCGGGCACGGCGTCGACCCGTCGGACGCACCGTCGTACGCCCTGCACAACGACTACGGCACGGCGGTCCTGCTGGCCGGGATGCACGCGGCCGGGGTGCGGAAGCTCGTGCTGGCGTCCTCGATGGTCGTCTACGGCGAAGGCCGGTACGCGTGCCCGGACCACGGCGTCGTCCCGCCGTCGCCGCGCCGCGCGTCCGATGTGGACGCCGGCCGGTTCGAGCCGCGGTGCCCGGCCTGCGGGGCCGAACTGAGCTGGCGGCTGGTGCCCGAGGACGCGCCGCTGAACCCCCGCAGCACGTACGCGGCGACGAAGCTCGCGCAGGAACACCTGGCCGGTGCGTGGGCGCGTCAGACGGGCGGCAGCGTGTGGGCCATGCGCTACCACAACGTCTACGGCCCGCGGATGCCGCGGAACACCCCGTACGCCGGGGTGGCGTCACTGTTCCGTTCGGCCCTCGAGCGCGGCGAAGCACCACTGGTGCTGGAGGACGGCCGCCAGCAGCGCGACTTCGTGCACGTCCACGACGTCGCCAGGGCGAACGTCCTGGCGCTTCGGACAGCCGGCCCGGCCGGCGACAGCACGCCGGTCAACGTCTGCTCCGGCACCCCGCACACGGTCGGCGAACTGGCCGGGGAGCTGGCGCGCGCCTGCGCCGGCCCGGCGCCGAAGGTGGCCGGCGGTGCCCGTCCGGCCGACGTCCGCCACGTGGTCGCCGACCCGGCCCGCGCCCGCGAGCTGCTGGGCTTCACGGCGGAAATCGGCTTCGAAAAGGGAATCGCCGACTTCGCGACGGCGGAACTGCGCGCCCCGGTCTGACCCCGGGAATAGTTCGATCGCAATCGAACTTGCCACGGTCATGCAGCGGATCACGGTGGGCGGCTACACGATCGAAGCACTGACCGACGGGCTCGTCCGGCTCCCGACCCCGTTCTTCCCCGGCCTGGACCCGGCCGAGCACTCCGGAGTCCTCGACCCCGACGGCACGGTGCACGTGCCGGTCGGTGGGTTCCTGGTCCGCGGCCGAGGCCGGACGATCCTGGTCGACGCCGGGTTCGGACCGCGGGAGATGGGTTACCCGGACGGCATGGCCCCGGCGGGCGGAGACCCGGCACCGATGGGAGTCGGCGGCGACCTCCTGACGGCGTTGGGCGGAGCCGGCGTGCGGCCCGAGGACGTCGACACCGTCTTCGTCACGCACCTGCACTCCGACCACGTGGGCTGGCTGGCCCCCGAAGGCACGCCGGCCTTCGGACAGGCGCGGATCGTCCACGGGGCAGCGGACTGGCAGCCGCTGATCGGCGGGCTGCCCCACGACGACTGGAGCCGCATCGGACTCGAGGCGGTGCGGGCGGCCGGCAGCATCGAGGCGATCCACGGCGACGCCGTGGCGCTGGCCCCGGGCATCACCGCGCGGCACACGCCGGGCCACACTCCCGGCCACTACGTGCTGGACGTCGAGGCGGACGACGAGCGCCTGGTCCTGCTCGGCGACGTCATCCACACCCCGGTCCAGCTGCGCGACGACCGGGTTCGATTCATCGGCGACCACGACCCGGACGAGGCCGCCCGCACCCGGCAGCGGTGGCTGGCCGAGATCGCGGGCACGAGCACGGTGATCGCGGCCGCCCACTTCCCCGGCATGGAGTTCCTGAGGCTGGATCCGGACCGCACGCCCCGAGCCGTCTAGGACATCGCCAGCGGCAGCCGGACCTCGAACCGGCACCCGGGCCCGTGGTTGTGGACGCCGATCTTCCCGCGGTGGGCCTCCACCAGCCCCTTGGTGATGGCCAGCCCGAGCCCGCCGCCGCTGGTCGTCCCGCCGCGCTCGGGCGTGCGGGCCTGCGTCCCGCGGAAGGCGACGTCGAAGACGCGGCTGATCTCGTCGTCGGGGATGCCGCCGCAGGAGTCGTCGACGGCGAGGAGGGCCTCGTCGCCGTCGACGCCGATCTGCACCGCGACCGTCCCGTCGGGCGGGGTGTGCCGGATCGCGTTGGACACCAGGTTCCGCACGATCCGGGCCAGTTCCGGGTCGCTGCCGGTCACGACCGGCCAGGTCGACGCGTTGGCGAGCACGCGAACGCGTTTGCGCTCGGCGACCGGCGACTGGGCGGCGACGGCGTCGCTGACGACGTCCCGCAGCGGTACCGCGGACATGGTGAGCTCGAGGGCGCCGGCGGTGATGCGCGAGAGCTCGAACAGGTCGCCGACCATCGCGGACAGCCGGGTGGTCTCGCCGCTGATCCGCTGGGCGTAGTCGGCGATCTCGTCGCGTTCGGACACCACCCCGTCGGCCAGCGCTTCGGCCATCGCCTGGATGCCGGCCAAGGGACTGCGCAGGTCGTGGCTGATCCACGCGACCAGCTCGCGCCGCGACGCCTCGGCCGCGCGCTCGCGGTCGCGCGCCTCCCGCTCCCACACGCTGCGGCGCGCGATGGCCCGGCCAAGGATGATCGCCGCCGGCACGGTGACCACGGCGACGAGCAGGCAGACCAGCAGCATCGTGGTGAGCGCCGTGGTGAACATGAACCCGCTGACGCCCAGGACGCCGACCAGCGTGGCGAGCACCGGGATCAGCACCAGCACCGTGAGCGTGGTGGCCAGCGCCCCGCGGCGCAGGACGTACAGCGCGACACCGCCGAGCGCAGCCACCGGCAGCGAGAACAGCAGCGCGAGCGGCAGGATGTGCCAGAGGTGCGTCAGCATCTCGCCGAAGGACTCGCCGGGTTCGATCACGGCTGCTCCCGGTCGTAGCGGTAGCCGACACCCCACACTGTCGCCACCCGGGTCGGCTTGGCCGGATCGCGCTCGATCTTCTCCCGCAACCGTCGCACGTGGACGGTCACGGTGGACTGGTCGCCGAAGTCCCAGCCCCACACCTTCTCGAGCAGGTCCGCGCGCGAGTAGGCGACCCCGGGGTGGGCCAGGAAGAACGCGAGCAGATCGAACTCCCGGGTGGTCAGCGGCAGTTCGCGGCCGGCGAGCGTCGCGGTGCGCGCGGTCATCTGCAGGCGCAGGTCGCCGTCCGCCAGCTCGGCGGCGGCCGGTTCCGGACGCGGCATCCGCGCGCGGCGCAGCACCGAAGCGACGCGGAGGGCGAGTTCCTTGGGACTGAAGGGTTTCGTGACGTAGTCGTCGGCGCCGAGCTGGAGCCCGGCGATCCGGTTCTCCTCCTCACCGAGGGCGGTGAGCATCACGATCGGCACCTGGCTGACCTGGCGCAGCCGCTTGCACACCTCGAGCCCGTTGATCCCCGGCATCATGACGTCGAGGACGACGAGGTCCGGCTCGTGGGCGGCGAACTGGGCCAGCCCTTCGGCGCCGTCGCCGGCCTGGTCGACGGTGAACCCGGCCACCTCGAGGTAGCGGCGCACGACGTCGCGGACCGTCTCGTCGTCGTCGACCACGAGCACGCGCCCGGCCTGATCGTTCATCACGTCTCCCTCACCAGCCGGTCAGCAGCAGGTGGTTGACCGCCAGCGCCGTCGCCGCCTGGGCGGCGAGCCACCACCGGCGCCCGGGCCGCGGCAGCAGGGCCGTCAGCGGCAGCAACCACACCCCGAACGGTAGCCAGATCCGTTCGGTCTCGGCCTTCGACAGGCCCGAGACGTCGGCGAACACGATGGTGAGCAGGGCGGCGGCGCCGAGGAGCAGCACCGGGTCGGTGAGCAGGCCGCGACGCGGTCCGGCGAGCCCCCGCCGGACGGCGGCCACCACGGCGGGGCCGAGCGCGACGACCACCGCCGCCAGATCGGCCCAGACCCAGTACGAGTAGGGCCGGACCAGCGCGACGCCCTGGTAGTAGCGCTCGACGACCAGGTGGTAGCCGTCGAGCCACCAGAAGCCCGCCCACGCGAAGGCGCCGACGACGGCCAGCGCCGCCACCACGGCCAGGGCGGCGGCCCGCCACTGCCGGCCGAGGACGGCCACGGCCGTCGCGAGGAGGCCGAGCAGCACCAGGCCGTACGAAAGGAAGATCCCGAAGCCGAGCAGCACACCGGCGCCCAGCCCGGCCGGGACGGCGTACCGGCTGCCACGGCTGAACCCCTTGGCGGACAACGCGAGCAGCGCCAGTCCGGTGGCGGTCGTCCCGGCGAACAGGCCGTCCGCCGACACTCCGATCCACACCGCGCCGGGCGTCAGGACGGCGAAGGGCAGCACCGCGCGGGCCGCGTCGGGCCGGTCCAGCAGGGCGACTGCGGCGGGCACGGCCACCGCGACCAGGCCGCCGACGAGCACGACGGCCGTTGCGGCCCACGCGCCGCCGTGCAGGCCGAGCCGGTCCAGCCAGACGAAGACGAGCGTCGCGCCCGGCGGGTGCCCGGACACGTGCGTCGTCCACGAGTTCGGCTGGAAGTCGAGGATGCGGGAGGAGAACTCGCGCACCATCCGCGGGATGTCGGTGATCCCGGGGACCTCGTGGAGGTACTCCTGCGGGATGGTCAGCCGGCCGGCGAACCCGCGAGCCCAGCCGTCGACCATGGCCAGCGAGAAGATCCAGGCGAGCGAGGCCAGGTAGCCGGCGGCGAGCGCCCGTCGCCACGGCAGGCGGGCGGCCAGAGTGCGTCCGTGGAGCACCACCGCGACGGCGATGAGCACGGCGAACACCGAGCCGGGGCCGACGTGCGGGAGCCAGTCGGCGAACAAGGGCGGCGACGACACGAAGATGACGACGCCGGAGTGGGGCCGGTTGTAGTACGAGCCGACCGCGGCGGCCGCGGCCACGAGCACCGCGGCCACCGCGACGGCGAGGAGATCGGCCCGGTGGGCGCGGCGCCCGGGCCGATCAGGTGCCGGGAGATCGGGTTCGCGGGCAGGCGGCTCGGCGAGCCGGGCTGCCGGGTTCGGCTCGCTCATCGCTGTCCACCATAAGTCCGCGGGCGAGGATCCGCGTCGCCGCGGAAGCAGCCGTAACGACCCGGTAAGAACTGGTCACTCGTCATGATTCAGTAAGGAGCACAAGGGTTTTCCACAGTCCATCCCGGACTTACGGTCAGCGCCGTGACTGACTCAGGAGTGGACGTCGTCCTCCCTTGCCTCGATGAAGCGGGCGCCCTGCCCGATGTGCTGGCCGGACTGCCCCCGGGCTACCGCGCGATCGTGGTCGACAACGGTTCGGCCGACGGCTCGCCCGAAGTGGCGGCCTCGCTCGGTGCGAAGGTTGTCCACGAACCGCGCCGCGGCTACGGCGCGGCCGTGCACACCGGCCTGGAGGCCGCCACGGCGGACATCGTGTGTTTCGCCGACGCCGACGGGTCCCTCGACCTCGGCGACCTGCCGCGGCTGGTGACCGCGGTCGAGGGTGGCGCCGACCTGGCCGTCGGGCGGCGGGTGCCGACCGGGCCCGGGGTGTGGCCGTGGCACGCGAGAGCCGGCAACGTCGTGCTGGCGCGGCTGCTGCGCGGCCGCGGGCTGCCGGTGCGGGACATCGCACCGCTGCGGGCCGCGGACCGGCGGGCGCTGCTCGGCCTGGGCGTCACGGACCGCGCGTTCGGCTACCCGCTCGAGTTGCTGATCAAGGCCCAGCGGGCCGGGTGGCGGGTGCGCGAGTTCGACGTCCGCTACAGCGAGCGCGCCAAGGGGACCAAGTCGAAGGTGTCCGGCTCGGTGCGGGGCACGCTGCGCGCGGTCCGCGACTTCGGGCGGGTGCTGGCGCGATGACGGCCCGGTTCGTGCTGCTGGTCGTGGCCAAGGCGCCGGTGCCGGGGTTCGCCAAGACCCGGCTCTGCCCGCCGGCGACTCCGGCGCAGGCGGCGCAGATCGCCGCGGCCGCCCTGCTCGACACGCTCGACGCCGTGTGCGCGGTGCCGGGCGCCGCGCCTGTCGTCGCGATGACCGGCGACCTCGGCGCCGCCGTCTCGGCCACCGAAATCGGGGCGGCACTGCGCCGGGTGACCATGATCCCGCAGCGGGGCTGGGACTTCGGCGCCCGGCTGGCGAACGCCCACGCGGACGCCGCCGCGGTCCATGCGGGCCTCCCGATCCTGCAGATCGGCATGGACACCCCGCAGGTCACGCCCGAGTCGCTCGCCGCGGCGGCCGCGCCGGTCGCGCACGGCGTCCACGACTCGGTGCTCGGCCCGGCCGAGGACGGCGGCTGGTGGGCGCTGGGGCTCGCCGACCCGCGGCACGCGCAGGTCTTGGCTGGCGTCCCGATGTCGCGCGACGACACCGGCGAACGCACTTTGCGTGCGCTCGGCGCCTGCGGGCTGCGGCCGCGGCCGGCCGCAAAACTGTCCGATGTGGACACGATGGCGGACGCTCGCGCGGTGGCGGCGGCGTGCCCGGACGGCCGGTTCGCGCGCGCCGTCGCGGCGGTCCGGGGGCGGGCGGTCGCATGAGGACGGCACTCATCGGCAACGAGTTCGACCGCGGCCTGCTCGGCCACCGGTGCTGGCTCGAACTGGCCGACGGCGAACGGGTCGAGCTGCCCGTCGAACGGTGGGGCGCGCCGTCCGACGGCGACGAGGTCCTGCTCGACGCCTGCGCCGGCCCGACCCTCGACATCGGCTGCGGCCCGGGCCGGCTCACCGCGGCCCTGGCCGGACGCGGGATCGTCGCGCTGGGCGTGGACAGCTCGCGCACGGCCGTCCGGCTGACGCGCCGCCGCGGCGGGAACGCGTTGCACCGCAACGTCTTCGACCACGTTCCCGGCGAAGGACGGTGGCGGCACGCCCTGCTCGCCGACGGCAACATCGGCATCGGCGGCGACCCGGTGGCCCTGCTGCGGCGCACGGCGCAGCTGGTCGCCCGCGACGGTGACGTCCTCGTCGAACTGGAGCCGCCCGGCCGCGGGCTGCGGCACGAACGCGTCCGGCTACGGCCCGGGCACGCCGACGTCGCCTGGTTCACCTGGGCGTGGGTCGGCGTCGACGCGATAGCCGAAGTGGCTGTCCGCGCCGGGTTCCGCGTCGGCTGGACCACCCGGCACGGCCACCGCTGGTTCGCCCGGTTGGAGCGGTCTTGAAGCTGCCGATCCCGAAGGAAGAACACTTCAAGGCACCGGCGCACGACGAGCGCGTGACGTCGAAGATCGGGCTGGCGCTGGCGGTCACGTTCACGACGTGCTTCGTCACCGGCCTGATCAGCCACCTGATCCAGCACCCGCCGGAGTGGTTCTGGTGGCCCAGCCGGCCGGTCGGGCTCTACCGCGTCACGCAGGGGCTGCACGTGATCTCCGGCGTGGCGTCGATCCCGCTGCTGCTGGCGAAGCTGTGGAGCGTCTACCCGAAGCTGTTCGGCCGGCCGCTCGTCCGCTCACTGCCGCACGCCCTGGAGCGCCTTTCGATCCTGGTGCTCTCGGGTGCGGCGTTCTTCGAGCTGACGACCGGGCTGCTGAACGTCGCGCAGAACTACCCGTGGGGCTTCTACTTCCCGCAGGTGCACTACGCGGTCGCGTGGCTGGCGATCGGGTCGATCCTGGTGCACGTCGCGGTGAAGCTGCCGGTCGTCCGGCGGGCGCTGAGCCGCGGGACACCCGAAGAGGAGCCGCCGGCCGCCGGGCTGTCCCGGCGCGGGTTCCTGCGCACCACCGGGCTCGCGACGGGCGTCGCCGTCGTGGCCACGGCCGGCGCGACGGTCCCGTTCCTGCGCGGGGTTTCCGGCCTCGCCTGGAAGACGGGCAAGGGCACGCAGCACCTCCCGGTGAACCGCACGGCGGCGGCCGCGGGCGTGACGTGGTCGACGACCTGGCGGCTCTCGGTGGTGACGCCACGCGGCACGACGAAGTTCTCGCTCGACGAACTGCGTGCGCTGCCGCAGACGACGGCCGAGCTGCCGATCGCGTGCGTCGAGGGCTGGAGCCAGTCGGCGACGTGGCGCGGGATTTCCCTGCCCGCGCTGCTGAAAGCCGTCGGCGCGCCACCGGGCACGGCTTTGCGAGTGTCGTCTTCGGAACGTTCCGGGCTGTACGGCGTCAGCGTCCTGCCCGGCGAGCACACCGCCGACGAGCTGACGCTGCTCGCGCTGGAGCTGAACGGCGAGGTGCTCGACCTCGACCACGGCTTCCCCTGCCGGATCATCGCCCCGAACCGGCCCGGGGTGCTGCAGACGAAGTGGGTCACGAAGCTGGAGGCGCTGTGAAGACCGCTCGCGCTCTGCTCGCCCTGCCGGGCCTCGCGGCGCTGGCGTGGGGCGTGGTGCTGTTCGCGGAGTACGCGTTCCCCGTGCGCCCGGACGTGGTCGGCACGGTGGGCTGGATCGTCGGCGGCCCGCTGATCAACGACGGCGTCGTCGCCCCGCTGACGGCGGTGCTCGGCATCGTCCTGGCCCGCGTCCTCCCGCACCCTTGGCGGGTTCCGGTGGTCACGGGCACGGTCCTCACCGGAGTCCTGCTGATCCTGGCGTTCCCGCTGCTCTGGCGCCCGTACGGAACGCCCCCGATGCCCGGCCTCCACGACGGCGACCCGGCCCTGGGCCTCGCCCTGACCCTGGCCGCGGTCTGGCTGGCCGTGCTCCTGACCGCCCTCGTCCGCCGTGTCGTCCCGCCGATCACGCGTGCCGACCCTCCAATCACGCGTGATGCCCCCTCAATCACGCGTGATGCCCCTCCAGACACGCGAACCGACCGTCCCGGCACCTGAACCCGGCACAAATGCGGCCACGCGCGACCGGCATCGAGTGCCCGGTCGCGCGTGGCCTTGTGGGTCCGGCCCCGAGAAGCGGGGGTCGAGCCAGTGCTGGTCTCGGCCGCGCCGAGGCGGCCGAGCGTCTGGAAGGGATCAGTTGGCCGGGACGGGCTGGCCGCCGAGCGTCACCTCGACCGTACGGCCGTCGGAGAGGGTGAACGTCGCCTTCTCGTCCGGGGCGCGGGTGCGGATGGCGGCGACCAGCGTGTCGGACTTGTCGATGTTCCGGTCGTCGATCTTCGTCACGATGTCGCCGGACTTGAGGCCGGCCTTCTCCGCCGGGCTGCCCGGGGTGATCGCACCCAGCTTCGCGCCGCCCTGCGGAGCGTCCGTGACCTGCGCGCCGATGTAGGTCTGCACCGCCTGGCCGGTCTTGATGATCGTGTCCGCCGTCCGGCGGGCCTGGTCGATCGGGATCGCGAACCCGATGCCGACGTTGCCGCTCTCGGAGCCCTGGCCCTGGCCACCGGACGCCGACTGCGGGCTGTAGATCGCCGAGTTGATGCCGATGACCTGGCCGGACATGTTGGCCAGCGGACCACCCGAGTTGCCCGGGTTGATCGCCGCGTCGGTCTGGACGGCGTCCATCACCGTCTCCTGGCCGCCCTGACCGCCGCCGGCGCGCACCGGCCGGTGCAGCGAGCTGACGATGCCCGAGGTGACCGTGCCGGCCAGCTCGAACGGCGACCCGATGGCGACGACCGACTGGCCGACCCTCAGGTCGTCGGACCGGCCGATCTCCACCGGGGTCAGGTTGTTGACGCCGTCGACCTTGACGACCGCGATGTCGGTCGTCGGGTCGCGGCCGACGACCTTGGCGGCGGCCTTCTTGCCGTCCTGGAACACGGCCTGGATCTGGCCGCCGTTCGCGGCGACCTCGACGACGTGGTTGTTGGTCAGGATGTAGCCGTCGGTGCTGATGACGAACCCGGAGCCCTCGCCGGCCCCCTGCTGCCCGCTCACCTGCAGCTCGACGACGCTCGGCGACAGCTTCTGCGCGACCGCCTCGACCGAGCCGGCGGGGGCGTTGCCGGTCTGCTGGGCGGGCTTCGGCGCGTCGAGCGCGTTGCCCACCGGGCCGTTGGACGCGCCGCCGGTGAGGTAGCCGACCGTCCCGCCCGCGATGCCGCCGACCAGCAGCGCGACCAGCGCGACGCCGGCGAGCAGCTTCCCGCCGGACCGTTTCGGCTGCGCGGGCGGCGCCGTCGGCGCGCCGTAGGCGGACGTGCCGGGCTGCGCGTACGGATTGGGGTTCGGCGGCGGGTAGACGCTCTGCTGGGTCTGGCCCGACGCGGACCAGGGGTTCGGGTTCGGCGCGTTGTAGGACGGATCGGCCCCGGTCACCGCGTGGTAGGACGGCTCCGGCGCCGAGTACTGCGGCGTACCGCCGGACTCGGGCGTGGCGGCCTGGTCACCGTACGGGCTCCCCGACCAACCGCCCTGAGCGGCCTGCTGGCCGGTCTCGGGGCTCCGCGGCGCCGCGGGGTCGTGCGCAGTGGGGTCGTTCTCGGTCATGTCATCACCTTGCGGGACGGTCCTGAGAGGTTCCTGAGCCGAACCTGTGCATCGGAGATGAGTATGGCCGGATCAGCCCGCCGCGCGGAGCCGTTCCGCGATTTGCTCCGGTGTCGCGTCGTTGACCCACACCGCCATGCCCGATTCGGACCCCGCCAGGTACTTCAGCTTGTCCTTGGCGCGCAACACGGAAAACAGTTCCAGGTGGAGCCAGCCGAGCTCGCGGTCGCGGCGCACCGGCGCCTGGTGCCACGCCGCGATGTACGGCAGCGGCCGGTCGTACAGCGCGTCACACCGGCGCAGGACGTCGAGGTAGACGTCGGCGAAGTCGTCGCGCTCGGCGTCGGTCAGCGCGGGGATGTCCGGCACCTGCCGGTGCGGCACCACGTGGACCTCGATCGGCCACCGGGCCGCCGGCGGCACGTACGCCGTCCAGTGTTCGCCGGACGCCACCACGCGCGCCCCGGACTTCTGTTCCGCGGCCAGCACGTCGCCGAGCACCGGGCGGCCGTGGTCGGCCTGGTAGGCGCGGGCGACGTCGAGCATCCGCTCGGTCTTCGGCGTGACGAACGGGTAACCGTAGATCTGCCCGTGCGGGTGCGAAAGCGTGACGCCGATCTCTTCGCCGCGGTTCTCGAACGGGAAGACCTGTTCCACACCGGGCACTTCGGACAGCGCGGCGGTGCGGTCGGACCACGCGTCGACGACGGCGCGCACCTGCTTCGCACTCAGCCGCGAGAAGGCGCCGTCGTGGTCGCTGGTGAAGCAGACGACCTCGCAGCGGCCACGGCCGGGCCGCACCGGCACCAGTCCCAAGCCATCCACAGTGGACGGCTCGCCGACGACATCCTCGGCGAAGGAGGGAAAGCGGTTCTCGAAGACGACGACGTCGTAGTCGCTTTCGGGGATTTCACTCGGCTTGCCGGGCTTGCTCGGGCACAGCGGACAGAGGTCCGCGGGCGGCTTGTAGGTCCGCGTCTGCCGGTGCGCGGCCATCGCGACCCACTCACCGGTCAGCGGGTCCAGCCGGATCTCCGACGCGGCCGAAACCGGCGGCAGGTCGCGGGTGTCCTCGGCGACGCGGTCGGGCGCGCCGGGCTGGTCGAAATAGATGATCTCCCGGCCGTCGGCCAGGTGTCGCACGGTCCGCTTCACGCTTCTTCGGCCTCGACCGTCTCCGCCGTCTCGGCGATCATGAGTTCCGTTGCCCTTTCGGCGAGTATTTCCTTGGCATCGTCGGGAATCCCGTCATCGGTGACGACGACGTCGGCCTCGTCCAGGTCGGCGATCGTGGAGATCCCGACGGTGCCCCACTTGGTGTGGTCGGCGAGCACGACGAGCTTGCGCCCGGCCTCGACCAGCGCGCGGTCGGTCTCGCTCTCGGTGAGGTTCGGCGTGGTGAACCCGGGCCCGTCGGCCATGCCGTGCACGCCGAGGAAGACGACGTCGAGGTGCAGCGACCGCAGGCTGTGCACGGCGACCGGCCCGACCAGCGCATCCGACGGCGTCCGCACCCCGCCGGTGAGCACGACGGTGCGCTCCGGCTGCGTCGACCCGCGGAGCACGTCGGCGACCTGGATCGAGTTGGTCACGATGGTGAGCCCCGGGATGGCGTCGAGCGCGCGGGCGAGCGTCCACGTGGTCGTGCCGGCGGAGATGCCGATCGCGGTGCCGGGCCGCACGAGCGTTGCGGCGAGCTCGGCGATGGCCTCCTTCTGCGCGCGCTGGCGCACGGACTTCGCCTCGAAGCCGGGTTCGTCGGTGCTCTTGCCGACGATCGAAGTGGCGCCGCCGTAGACCTTCTCGACGAGCCCGCGCCCGGCGAGGACGTCGAGATCCCGGCGCACCGTCATGTCGGAGACACCCAGCCTGGTCACGAGGTCACTGACCCGGACCGCACCCGTCCGGCGTGCCTCTTCCAGGATCACCGCCTGTCGCTGACGCGCAAGCACCGCTCAACTCCGTCCCCGTCACACCCCAACCACACAAAATCCTACACGATTCAACACGGTATCCGCAGGGCTGACGTGGGTGAACTTTTGAACGCGCAGGTCACAGCACGATCGGCAGCATCACACCCCAGCCGAACAACACCACTACGGGCGAGGCCAGCGCAACCCGCCACGCGGGCGGCAGCTCGTCCGCGGTGACGAGCGCCGCGAGCAGGTAGCAGCCGGCGACCACGGCGGAGAACGCCCAGTACGGCACCTCCCCCACGTCGAGCACGGTGGTGATCAACGCCAGGACGGCGAACGGCCCGCCGAGCGCGACGGGCCAGGCCGGGCGGACGCGGGCCAGCGCCATGAGCACATACGCGAGCAACGCCCCGCCGAGCAGCACGAGCGGGACGACGAGGAGCGCGACGAGAAAGCACGCCGCGCCGGTGCACAGGTCCTGGTACGGCAACTGGAACACCCTCAACGCCAGCGTCGCTAGCAGCCCGCTCGCCGCCGCGACGAGACATCGGCGGACCGGCTCGCGACAGGACATCCGCCGATCCTGGCCGAAGCCGTCCCCGGTGTCCCGGAAACGCCCGGATCAGCCGGGCGCCCCCGGCAGCCGGATCGTCATCAACGCGCCACCCTCGGGGGCCCGCGAGGCGTACACCGCGCCGCCGTGCCGCTCGGCCGCGTGCTTCACGATCGCCAGGCCGAGGCCGGAACCGGGCAGCGTCCGCGCCTCCGACGAGCGGTAGAAGCGGTCGAACACCTTGGGCAGGTCCTCCTCGGCGATGCCCGGGCCGGCGTCGGCCACCTCGACCACGGCGGTGCCGTCGCCGAGCGGGTACAGCCGCACCCAGACCGTCGCGTCCGGCGGCGAGAACTTCACCGCGTTGTCCAGCAGGTTCAGCACCGCTCGCTCGATCGAACTGTTGTCGCCGGTGAGCACCCACGGCTGCAGCGAGACGTCGAAGTTGATCTCGCCCGCGCGCCGCCGCGCCCGGTCGAGTGCCCGCTCCACGACGTCCAGCAGCTCGACGCGCTCGAAGCGCTCGCGCGGCTCGTCCTGGCGCGCGAGCTCGACGAGGTCGCCGATGAGCTGCGTCAGCTCGTCGAGCTGGCCGCTGATGTCGGCGACGATGTCGATCCGGTCCTCATCCGGCAGCGGTGGCGCGCCCGGTTTGCTCGCGGCGAGCAGCAGTTCGAGGTTGGTGCGCAGCGACGTCAACGGCGTCCGCAGCTCGTGTCCCGCGTCCGCGACCAGCTGGCGCTGGCGTTCCTGCGAGTCCGCGACCGTGCCGAGCATGGTGTTGAAACTCTGGGTGAGGCGCGCCAGCTCGTCGTCGCCGCTGACCGGGATCGGCCGCAGGTCGCCCGTCTTCGCGACGCGCTCGGCGGCCGACGTCAGCCGGTCGACCGGCCGCAACCCGGTCCGCGCGACGGCGGTGCCCGCGGCCGCGGCGACCAGGATGCCGGCCCCGCCGATGAGGAACAGCACCAGAGCGAGCTCGTTCAGGGTGCGTTTCGTCGGGCCCATCGACTGGGCGAGCACGATGGCCTCGCCGTGCCCGGACGGCAGCGCGACCACGCGGCTGTCGGTGCGGAGGTCCGTCCGCAGCGACTCCGCCGAATCGCCGTTGGCGACGTTCAGCTCGCGCTGGTCGAACGGCGGCGGCGAGCTCGACAGCGGGTAGGTCATCACGGCGTGCTGGACGTCGGGAGCCGCGTTGAGCTGCCCGATCTGCAGGTCGGCGCTGGCCAGGAACGCGCCCGGCACCTGCCGCAGCTCGGTCCCCACCTGCGGGGAGTCGACCGCGGCCTGCGCCCGCGCCATGAGGCCGTCGTCCAGCTGCTGGTAGAGGTTGCTGCGCACGACCATGAACGCGCCGATCGACACCAGCGCGACGGCGCCGGCGACACAGGCCGCGGCGAGCAGCGTCACCCGGCCGCGCAGCGAGAACCGGCGCGTCCCCCAGCGCGTGCCGCGAGGGTCGCCGGGTTCGGTCACGGCGGGGTTTCCCTCAGGACGTACCCCACTCCCCGCACCGTGTGGATCAGCCTCGGCTCCCCCTCCGCCTCCGTCTTGCGGCGCAAGTAGCCGACGTAAACCTCCAGCGCGTTGCCCGACGTCGGGAAGTCGTAACCCCATACTTCCTCCAGGATCCGGCCCCGCGTGAGGACGTGCTTCGGGTAGGAAAGGAACAGCTCCAGCAGCGCGAACTCGGTCCGGGTCAGGCTGATCTCGCGGCCGCCGCGGCGGACCTCGCGCGTGCCCGGGTCGAGCGTCAGGTCCGCGAAGGACAGCATCTCGGAAGCCTGGCCGTTCGGGGCCTCCGGGCTGGCCCGGCGCAGCAGCGCCCGCAGCCGGGCGAGCAGCTCCTCCAGCGCGAACGGCTTCGGCAGGTAGTCGTCGGCGCCGGCGTCCAGCCCGGACACCCGGTCGGAGACGGTGTCGCGGGCGGTGAGCACGAGGATCGGCAGGTCGTCGCCGGTGCTGCGCAGGCGGCGGGCCACCTCGAGCCCGTCGAGCCGGGGCATCATGACGTCGAGGACCATGGCGTCCGGCCGGTCGGCGATGATCGCTTCCAGGGCCTGCGCACCGTCGCTGGCCAGCTGGACCTGGTAGCCGTTGAACTCCAGGGACCGCCGGAGCGACTCACGGACGGCGCGGTCGTCGTCCACCACAAGGATGCGCATGGCGACAGTTTTACTCAGCGTGCTGAGACTCGCCTAAGAACACACACAGAACTAACAAAGAGATTCCCTCACTCCGGTGCTCTTGCGACGGGAGCGTTCCAGTGCCGCCAGAGCGCGACCATCCGGACGGTGACCACGGCGGCGGCCGCGACCACGGTGACCGGGCCTTCCGGCAGTCGCACTGCGTGACCGACGGCGACGAGCACCGAACCGGCCAGCGCGGCGACGGCGTAGATCTCCTTCCGCAGGACCATGGGGATTTCCCGGAGCAGGAGATCGCGCACGGCACCGCCGCCGATGCCGGTCGTCATGCCGATCAGGCACGCGGCGTAGACGGTCGCGCCGGCGTTCAGCGCGATGGTCGTCCCGGCGGTGGCGAAGACGCCGAGCCCGAGCGCGTCGGCGAGCAACACGCCCCGCCGCAGCCGCGCGACCTGAGGGTGGAAGGCGAAGACGACCAGGGCGGTCACCGCGCAGACGGCGAGGTAGGGCCAGTTCCGCAGCGTCGTGGGCGGGTGGATGCCGAGCAGCACGTCCCGGATGACGCCGCCACCGAGCGCGGTGGTGAGCCCGACGACGACCACCCCGAAGACGTCGAGCCGGGCCCGCACGGCGGCGAGCGCCCCGGACGCCGCGAAGGCGACGAGCCCGAGGAACTCCAGCGCCGTGAGCAGCATCTACTGGTCTAACAGTCCACCGCGGTAGGCCAGCAGGGCGGCCTGCACCCGGTTGGCCGCACCGATCTTCGAGAGCACGGCGGAGACGTACCCCTTGACGGTGGCTTCGGACAGGTGGAGGCGCCCGCCGATCTCGGCGTTGGACAGGCCCTGCCCGATGAGCGCGACGACCTCACGCTCGCGTTCGGACAGTGAGGCGAGCAGCTTCCGCGCGGGCTGAGCAGCGCGTTGTTCGTCCCGGTGGGACTGAACCATCCGCGCGGCGACACCCGGGTCGAGGACCGCGCCTCCCCTGGCCAGGTCCCGGACTGCGCGGAGCAGCGCGGCGGGATCGATGTCCTTGAGGAGGAAGCCGTTGGCCCCGAGCCGCAGCGCGAGGCTGACGTACTCGTCGATGTCGAAGGTGGTCAGCATGGCCACGGTGGGCGGATCGGGCAGGGCGAGGATGGCCCGAAGAGCGCGGATGCCGTCGTCGGGCGCCCGCATCTTGATGTCGAGCAGGGCGACGTCGGGGTGGTACCGCCGGGCGACCTCCACTGCGGATCTGCCGTCGGAGGCCTCGCCCACGATCTCGATGTCCTGAGCCCCGGACATCATCGCGCGCAACCCCGAGCGCACCAGTTCCTCGTCGTCGGCGAACATGAGCTTGATCAACGAAGCCCTCCGCAACAGCCAGTAGGAGGCGGCTCCCCGCGTCCCGTTAACGAAGGTTACCTACTGTTGTTCAGCAGTTCGAAACCAGACACGACCAGGTGACCGACTGGTCCGTCCAGGTCAGGTGCGGTGGGCCGTCCGGCAGGGTGTATCCCAGAGCCCGGTCACCCCGCAGAACCACTCACCTGGGTGACGACGGAGGTCGGGCTGCTCCATCCGTGCCCCTGCTGCTGGGTCGTGCTTCGGCAGGCTAAGCTTGCCTCGGCAGCAGCAGGCCCTCGTAGCTCAGGGGATAGAGCACCGCTCTCCTAAAGCGGTCGTCCCAGGATCGAACCCCTCGCGCCTGTGCAGGTGACAGGGTTGCAATCCGCCTCCACCCGGCTTGCGTGACCCATTTCATGACCCAAAACGGGTCTAGAATTGGATCATGACCAGGTCACGAGGTGGAAGCACTAGGTCCGGCGTCACCAAGGGGCGCGCCGGGCGCTTGAGAGCCCCGCAGGGCACGACCGATGTCCTTCCGAGCGGGAGCATCCGAGTCCGCGTAGACGGCGGCTTCGATCCCGTCACCAGGAAGCGCATCCGGCCGACCGAGACTATCCCGGCGGGCCCGAATGCGAGGCGCGAGGCCGACAACGCGCTAACGCGTTTACTCAATCAGGTCATCGAAGATCGTCACGCGAAAACCAATGCCTCAGTCGCACACCTGCTTGATCGCTATCAAGCTGAGCGTCAGATCGGCGACAAGATCGCTCGCACCACACTCGCCCGCGACCAGGAGCTCATCGACCTGCACATTATTCCTATCATAGGAAAGGAGAAGGCTGGAAAAAAGCCGAAAAACCTACTCAAAAAACTTTACGCCGAGTGCTACCGGTGCCGAACTCACTGCCAGGAAGCCAATCTCGTCGACCATCGCACGCGCGTAAAGCACGTCTGCGATGCGCGATGCAAGCCACACACATGCGTCGGCCTAGCGACCAGCACGGTACGAAAGATTCACTTCATCCTCACCGGCGCCTACTCCGAAGCGCTTGAATGGGACTGGTGGTCAATTGACCCGCTCGCCGGCCTCAAAGCGCCCGAGCCAGTCCTTCCCGAGCCAGATCCGCCCAGCCCGAAAGAAGCTGCAATCATCGTCGCAGACGCGTACCGCCGCGACTTGGCTTGGGGAATGTACGTCTGGCTCACCATGATTCTCGGCGCTCGCCGCGGTGAGGTCATCGCCATACGTCGACGACACTGGGACAGTGAACGCAAGGTCATCTATCTTCGGCGCGCCGTTGCGCAAGTTCGCAACGACGTCTTCGAGAAGGACATCAAGAACCACATTCGCCGGAATGTCGTCCTTGACGACGAGACCAACGAGATGCTTGCCGAGTACTGGGCCCACGTCGAGGCCATCGCGCAGGCCGCAGGAATCGAACTTGACGACGACGCGTTTATGTTCTCGCTGACCGCCGACCACTCCGTTGCGTTGAAGCCCCGCTCGGTGACCCAGCGCTACCGTCGCATGGTCCGTTCTCTCGGCATCAACACGCAGATGAAGTCGCTGCGGCACTACAACGCGACCGAACTCATCGCGGCGGGCATCGACATCCGGACCGTTGCGGGCCGACTCGGGCACGCCGGCGGAGGTACTACAACCCTCCGCGTTTACGCAGCGTGGAAGTCGGAGGCTGATCAACGAGCCGCAGGGGAACTCAGGGCCAGCATGCCTGCTCGACCAACTCTCGAGGGCCCGGTCGAACGCGCCAAGACACGACCCAGCGCTCCGTACGAGCACATTGCCGCAACGATGCGCCGAGCGATCATCGATGGCGACCTGGAGCCCGGCAGCGTCGCTCCTTCGATCAAGGAGATCGCCGCGACCCATCGCGTCAGCGTCGGGACCGCGCACCGGGCAGCCGGGCTGCTGCGAGCATGGGGGCTGCTCTCCGAGGGAGGGCGTGGGAAGCGCCCGCTGATCTTGGAACCCGACAAGCCAACCGTCGCAGATGCCACGCCCGGGCCGCGTGCACTGACTGAACAGACCAAGGCCGATGTCCGAGCAACGGGTACTGCGTTGCTCGACCTGCAACTTATGTACCTCGCCGATCCCGTAAAGACCTTCCTGGCCGAGGCCGATCCCGCAGATCCTGCCCAGCTCAGGCGCTTGCTGCTTGGCGCCGCACGGCGGCACGGCGGCAGGGACATCACCATCGACGACTACGAGTTGATCGTCCGCGGTCACGCTACTGGGGAAGTCATCGCAACGTTCGTAGCGCTGTGATTGACCACCCCGTGCGCGACGACCTCAACATCGTCTAGAGTTGGGGACACGCCCTCGTAGCTCAGGGGATAGAGCACGACTCTCCTAAAGTCGGTGTCGCAGGTTCGATTCCTGCCGGGGGCACCACAGTGATCAAGTGTTTCCGCAGCTCAGCCCCGTTCCCCTAACGGGGCTGACCTCGTGAGCAAACGCAAACCTGCAGGTCATCCCTGTTCCCCTTGGTCTCCTACGGGGGCTCTACGCTCCGAAATCAAGAGCGTTACCGGGGCTACTGATCGACAGAGCGCGCTACAACCGCAAGGTCGGCCATCAGCAGAGCTAGCTCACGCTCCTCGTGCACCACAACGCGCGTGAGGTCGTGAACGTTCCGTTAGTCCTACGACGGCAGTCGCAAGTTCGACGGGCGCGTCGTGATGACCGCTCAACTGCACTCCCCGGCATACGTTCTCGCGTCGAAACGCCAAGATCGCGCTAGATGCCACGAGAGCACTTGATCGGCGATAGTGAACCCGGCCGGATTGAAGTCTGGCCGTGCCTGGGTCGTGCATCCGACGGTAGAGAATCCGGCCTCAAAACGGAGTCGCCCGGAGATCGCCTATCCACACGCGGCGACCAGCGTCGGCCAACCTCGACTCCAAGTCGGCAACGTCAGGCAACGCGATCGTCAGCCGACGTCTGAACTCATCGTCGTGGCGTGACACGACCAGGTGGACCAACTCGTGCACAACCACCAGGTCCAACAGATCCGGCGGTAGCTGAATGGTCGCCCAATGAAAGACGACCGAACCGTCACGGGTACGCAGTCCCCATCGAGTTGCCAGATCGCGAACGATCACCTGCGGCGGCGCGACACCGATTCGACCGGCCCACGATCGCACCCGTTCCGTGAGCCACGCCTGCCCACGCGTCCGATACCACTCGATGATCTCGGGGCCACCCGCCTGCTTGCTCAACTGCAACCAGCCGCCGTGCAGCCTCACGGGCATCGTCTGCTCCGCGACTCGAAGCAGGCGGTAGTGACGCCCCAAGTATGTGAACCCCTCCCCGTCCACCAGGTCCTTGGCCGGATGATCAGCAGCCAGCTCTGCGCGACGGCGAACCGCCTTGGCCAGCCACAGGCGGCGATCTTGGAGAGCGTTAGTCAACTCTGCCGGTGTGATTCGTGCCGGGACCGCGATCACGATCATCCCGTCTGGCAGCACATCCAACCCGAGTGTGCGGCGTCGGGGCCGAACCTCCACCCGCCACGCCCAGTGGCGCGGCAGGGCCGCCTCACGAACCGCTGTGTCCAGCACGTGGGTCATTGCCGCGGCCGATCAGCCAGCCGCAGGAAACGCTCGCGGTTACTCGTGGCCAGATCGACCAACTTGTCCGCGACATGCTGTGCCTCGGATGGAGCCAGACAAGTCTCGACCACAAGGGTGTTGATCAGCCGCTTGCGCGCGGTGTCTCGCACGTGACCGTTGTAGAGGAAGTGCGGCCTCAACACCTCGGTGCTGATCTGGAGTGCCAACCCTCGTGCAGCCGTGAAGATGTCGATGTGCGCAAGACCCGGTTTCCGGTTCGCCGCTGCCTCCTCGAGGAGACTGTAGATCGGCTTCTCCGTCCACCGGTCAAGCCCGAGCTCGGTCGTGGCCGCTTCCTCGGCCAACGTCTGTGCGCGCAACCCGACAAGTTCCAGATAGGTCTGGCCAAAGTCGTGGTCCTGCTCCATCTGCTGGAGGATCTCGTCGAGCCGTTCACTCAGCCGTCGGTAGGTATGGGGGTCCGAAGCCATCCGAGTGCTGATGTGCTCGCTCATCGCGTGCTTCATCTCCAGCGCGCGAGCCCGGTCGTCGGGAAGCGCGTCAACCTTCTCCGCGAAGTCCGCCGCCGTGATTTCCACCGGTGGGATGCGCTGAAGGATGCCTTCCGCACGAATGTGTGCATCGATGAGTTGCCTGATCTTGGCTCCGTACCGATACGGACTGAAGTGCGTGCGAGCATCCCGGTAGCGCCGGCGGGCGAGGTACTGAACGATGCCGAGATTGCGGGCAATTCCTTGGTATTTCAGGGCTTCTGGACGAGGAAGTACCGCGTTCAGCGCAGTCAGGAACGACTTGGTGACGTCGTCGAACTCGGCCCGCAACTCGGGATCGTCGAGGCGAGAGAGCAGCTCCTCACGCTCTTCGGGCGTGCTCACCGCGCGAATTCCGTGCTGGGCAAGGAAGTTCGTTACAGCGTTGTGCTGGAGCAGCAGCTCTGGCACAACCGCTTCGTCCAGCGGCTTCATAAACGAGCGGGAGTCGGCGTCACCGATGACTTCGTCGAGGTGATCGGTGTCGTACTCGTTGAGCGCCCGCACCAGATCCGCCGAGATGCCGACGTAGTCCACGATGAGACCGAATGACTTGTGCTTGCGAGGGCGATTGGGCCTCGCGATCGCCTGCAGCAACTCAGCGCTCTTGCGGATCGGCCGGTCCACGAAAAGGATCTGTTCGACAGGCGCGTCAAAACCCGTCAACAGCATCGACTTCACGACGATGAAGGCGATGGGCGCGACAGAAGACTTCGCGGTGGCCGGAGCGATTTCGGTGTCAGGCTCAGCGTCTTCAACGCTTCGACGCCATGGTTCGTCGCCACCACGCTGGATCGGATGCGCGTGGTGCAGCGCGCCGGTATGAGCCTCCCATGTCAGATCCGGCTCCAGCTCCGCAACATCACCGAGACCGTCCTTGAACCGCGCGATGTACTCGCGGTGCCGGTCCGAACTCGTCCACTCCTCCCAGTCCGCGTCCTCCGTCGTCGTGCCCCTCGAAATCACCGCCACCGCGGTGATCCGACTCAGCAGTTCACGGTGCTCAGCAGCCTCAAGAAGGGTCTGCGTCCGCTCATCGGCTTCCTCCCACGCCATCGGGTCGTGCAGAACGGCCGGGCCAAGGTCGTCGACGTCGGCGAGCAGTCGTTGGCGTGCCTCCAGAAGGGCTTCACGGTAGCGAACCGCGGCCTTTCGAGACACTGCGACGACCTGAGCAGAGAAGCGGTCAGGCAACGCGTTCCGCACCCAGTAGCGGAGCATGTCGTCCGCTTTCGCGCGAATGAGTTCGGCGGCCTCGAGGACCTCGCGGTGCCGGGCGAACTGGTTGACGAGCCTCTCCCGGTCCGCATCGTCCACCGGCACGGACGCCATGAAACCCGCGTCCAGAACGGCCCGGTCGATCACCGCACCGGGGATCTCCCGTGACTCGTAGCGAATGGGGACGACAGCTCGGTCTTTCTCCGCGTCTTTCAATGCATAGACGTCGAGGAACGGGCCGAAGATGTCGCGAGTGGTCTTCTTGTCCCCCTTGAGGATCGGCGTGCCGGTGAAGCCGATGAGCACCGCGTTCGGCAGGTTGGCGCGCAGCCTCGCGTGCTGAAACGACGAGTGCGACCGGTGCGCCTCGTCGACCAGAACGATGATGTCCGTGCTGGCGTTGAGCGATGGAGCGTCGGCCTTCTCACCGGTCTCGTCGACGTCGTCATCCGAGTCCTCGTCGCGGGACTTCTGAATGGTCACCAGCACCAGATCTGGCGTGTCGCTTGCGAGGTGCCTGCGCGCGTCTACGACGGACTTCGCGCGCCGAGGCGTTTCCCCGGTAGTACCGAGGCTCTTCAGGATCTGCTCTTCCAGGTCGAGCCGATCCGTGACGACAACGACCTTGAAGCCCCGCAGTTCGTCGTGCTGTCGCAGCACTCGCACCAGAAAGGACATGGTGAGGCTCTTGCCGGAGCCCTGGGTGTGCCAGGTGACGCCGCCACGGGGATCCGGTGCGGCCGAGGCGGAGATAGCTCGCCGACGTTCTGCCAGGCGACGAACCATGCGGCGGACTGCACGGAACTGCTGCCACCGGGCCACGATCTTCACCTGGCGGCCGCTGACGACCTGACCGACGGTGAAGTCGCGAATCAACTCCAGGAGAGTCGCCGGTCGCAACATCTCTCCGGCGAGGATCTCCTGGCTGTGGAGCGACTGCCCTTCCGGCTTGCCGATCTCCGTCCGGATGGTCTGCTCGATGCCAGGCTCGACCAGCCGCCAGGCGGCGAAGTACTCGGGCGGCGACGTGATGGTGCCGTATTGCGCCGTTTCACGGTCCGTCGCGATGAGCAGCTGAGCGAACCTCTCCAGGTCCGGCGCGTCGGCCACGTAGCCCTGCAGTTGGGCGATGGCTTCGTCAACCGCGGTCGGTCCCGGGTCTTTGCACTCGATCACCGCGAACGGCAGGCCGTTCACGAACAGCACCAGGTCGAGCACGATGTAGGGCCGTCGCCCATCGAAGGTGTCGATCCTGAACTGCGACACGACGAGCAGTTCGTTGCGCTCGGGGTTCGCCCAGTCCACCAGCTTGACCGGTTGACGCACACCGTCGTCCCAGTCCGGGAGTCCTTCGACGGTGAGTGCCGCACCGGTCAGCAGCTCGGTGAAGGCGATGTTGCCCTGCACGCCGGGTTCTGGATCGCGGACGGCTCGGTTGACTATCGAGGTGAGCCGGTCCTCATCGAGCCAGGGCTGCCCGTTCGGGCCGAGGTTGATCGCACGTACCGCGTCGCGGAAGCGGTCCAGCAGGATCACGTCGCTGTAGGTCTGCCGTCCCTCGCCTGGGCCGGCGTACGGCAGATGGGTCCACCCCATCGCCACCAGCTGATCGATCAGGGGCCGTTCGACCTCGTCCCGTTCCGGGTGCCGCATTCGTCACACTTTAGCCTTGATCATGCGTAACCCAGCTGAGTGAGGTACTCGGCGAGCTTGCGTGTCGCGGCATCACGCTCGGCCTCCAGCTGTGACAGCGGCACGCGGTACTTGTCACTCCAACGGTTGAACGTGGCGACGAGCTCCGCACGTCCTGCGGCGACATACCTGTCGAGTCGACGCGCAAGGTCTCGTTCGAACACCCGCAGCACGATGTCAGTTACATTGCCTTCGAGAGGCGCGCGCTGAGCAGCCAGTTTGAGCTGCTCCTTGAACAGCTTCTCCAGCTTCGTGCGCTTGGACCGGGCAGCGGTGGCAACCTTCTTGAGCCGGGCCACCTCTTCCGCGGTCACCTCGGACTCCTCGGCGTCGTCCGCTTCCTCCTCGTCACCGCCGTCAAGTGCAGCCTTTGCGGCCTTGTGCGCGGCATCGGCTTCTGCGTATTCCGCCTCCGCCTTCTCCAGCTCCGCCAGGAAGTCAGGCAGCAGGTAGGGAACAACCGGGTGATCAAGCGCCTTACGGCGCTCGACGGCGGTCGGCTGCTTGAGCTTGCCGTTTGGCTGTTCGACCGGTTCGAGCATGGCCTCGATCGTGTCGACCCAACCGTCCAGCACCCGCTCGAATCCACCTGCGGCAAGCGCCTTGAGATCGTGACGGTTGTCCATCCACCATCCCGCGACGATGCCCGCGGTGGTGAACTCGTCCAGCACTCCCAGCGGAACGAGCGCGCCGGTGAAGCCGCTGAGCAGGTCGGCACGTAGGAGCATCAGTTTCTTGTGCTCCGGCAGTTCGACGATGAGCTTGGCCTCTTCGTCCCACCACTGCTGATAGGCGGTTCTGAGGTCGCTTTCGCGCTGTGCGGCGAGCTGGGTGATCCGCTCTGCGGTGACCTTCGCGTCTTCCGGTAGGAAGTCGTAGTAGTCCGGATCGGCGGGTTCCCGCTCGGCGAACAACACCTGCGCTTCCACGCCGAACGCGGAGAAGAGATCGGCCTTGGCCATGACCTCAGCCTTGGGCATGCCACCGTGGAGGTGCGCCCGCACGTCCTGTGGCTCAGGAGGCAGTGCGTTGTCGACATAGCGACGGATGTTCAGGTTGGCGTCGTCGGCCAGCAGTTCGTCGACCGTCACGACGCGCGAGTAGCCGGGAATCTCCTGCCAGTCCCTGTACGTACTGACGATTTTCTCGGCGTGCTCCGGTCCCAGCTCGTTCTGCGCCCGACCGCTGGTGTACTCACGGTCGGCGTTGATGAACAGGACCTTCTTCTGTCTGCGAGGGTCGGTTTTGCCGCCTGGGCTACGCAACACCAGCACACAGGCGGGAATCCCGGTGCCGTAGAAGAGGTTCGGGCCGAGGCCGATGATCGCCTCGATGACGTCAGAACGAAGCATGTTCTCGCGAATCGTGCGCTCTGCTCCGCCGCGGAACAGGACGCCATGCGGCATTACGGTCGCGGCGATGCCGTTCTGCGTCAGCACGGCGACCATGTGCTGGACGAACATCAGGTCGGCCTTCTTGCCGGTTTCCGGGGCCCACCCGAACATCATCCGGTCGGCGAACTTCACGTCCTCGGTCCGGTAGTTCAGCGAGAACGGCGGGTTGGAGAGAACCTTCCGGAACCGCCTCAGTTTGTCGCCGTCACGATGCAACGGCTCCTCGAGCGTGTCACCGTTGCGAAGATCGGCATCTCGGGCCCCGTGCAGAAGAAGGTTCATCTTCGCCATCGCCCAGGAGGTGCCGCTCTTCTCCTGGCCGTAGAGGGCGAGCTGTTCAACGTCGCCACCGTGCTCCTCGACGTGCTCCTTGGCCAGCAAGAGCATTCCGCCTGAGCCCGCACATGGGTCGTAGACGCTGTCGCCCGGCTGCGGGTCAACCAGCCGCACCATCATCCGCACCACCGAGCGCGGCGTGTAGAACTCGCCGCCCTTCTTGCCGGCAGAGTCGGCGAACTCGGCGATCAGGTACTCGTAGGCCGCGCCGAGCATGTCCGGGAACTCGAAGTCGATGTCCCGGAGGCGGTACCGGTCGAAGTGGTGGATCAGGTCGACCAGTTCACGGTTGGTCAGCTTCGTCTGGCCGGTCTCCCGGCTGAACTGGATGTGCCGCAGCACGCCACGCAGGCTGTTGCCGTTGTGGCTCTCCAGGTTGGCGATCGCCTTGTCGAGCTCCGTGGCGACCGTGTCCGCGACCGTGAGCTGGTTCAGCCCCTTCGGCGGGGCTTGGTCGCCGGCACTGCGCAGGTGCGGCCCCTTCCACCAGCGGGCGTGGGGAGGGACGTAGATGTGTTCCGCATACGCGTCCGAGTTGTTCGCCCAGGCCAGCGACTGCTCAACGTCGTTGTCGGTGCGATCCATCATCAGTTCGTAGACGCGCTGCCACTCGGGCTGGAACTCGTCCGAGCACCGCTTCAGGAACAACATCCCGAAGATGAAGTCCTTGTACTCGGAGGCGTCCATCTTGCCGCGGAGGATGTCCGCCGCGGTGAAGAGATGCCGTTCCAGTTGGGAGAGAGTCAGCTTTGCCACGTGCGAACCTTACTCAGGCGTCGATGATCTTCAGGGAGACGAGCAGCTGCCACACGTCGGTACACGGATCCCGCCTCAGCGGCGGACAGTGATCGTCGTCGTGTCCGGCCTGGTCGGAGCATGTCGTGGTTGGGCAGTCGTTCGCCAGCTTCTTCGCATTGCGTGCGGCGATCTCGTGCTTGTCCCGCAGTGCCTCGACGCGTTCGCCTCTGACGCTCTTGTCGCCCCGGATGTCGAACGTCTCAAACCCACGCTGCCTGCGCAGCTGCTCGTGCACGATGGTGCTGGATCCGCTCTGCCGCCCCGAGTTGAACCCGGTGAAGTGCAGGAGCAACCACAGGTCGAACGAGGGGCTGGAGTAGGCGATCTTGACGTTCTTCGCGCTGGCCTTGTCGAACGCCTGCGGAATTCCCTCGTGCTGGTCGCGGTCGAACATCGCCCAGAGCTCGTCGCGCCGCGGATCCTCAGCTTGAGCGAGAACGTAGTCGACAGCCTCGAGAGGCTTCATCCCGTTCCGCTTGGCCAGGACGTGCAGCGTGATCCGCTTCGAGTCGAGGAGATCCTTCTTGAGGTACGTGAGGTAGTCGACCTCGGTGCGTTCTCCCTCGACCGCGACATAGATGACGCGATGCTCGCGTGAAGCACCCTTGGTCTTGTGCAGTGGCTTGTCCGCGTGCGGATTGCTGCGCCTGCTCACACGCCCCCCGACACGAGTTCCGTCACCTCACGGGCCAGCTCGCCGGCCGTCACCCGTGGCACGCCACCGTAGCGCCCACGCAGGTAGCCGAGTTCCAAATTGTCAGTGGTCCGCGGGCCCGCATCGGTAAGCGGATAGAGCTCAGTTTCGCCAGTACCACGCTTTGTCGTGATCCACACCTGGTCGCGACTCAGCGGACGCCCCACCACGCCTTTACCCAAGAGCGTGGCGTCGTGGGTGGTAAACAGCAACTGAGCACCGTTCGGGTTCGCGTCTGGATCTTGGAACAGCCGGACGACCTCGGCGGCAAGGACGGGATGCAGGCTGGAGTCAAGCTCGTCGGCCAGCAGCACCGAGCCTCGTTCCAGCATCTCCAGCACAGGGCCAAGGAAGGCGAACCAGGCGTGCGTACCGAGCGATTCCTGGGTGCGGAAGTCGAGTGGGAGCGGCTTGCCACGTCCGGTACGATGCAGCAGCTTGACCTGCTGGTCGTTCGGCAGTGCCTCGTCGATGTCCAGCCCGACGATTCCCAGATCCGCGACTCGCAGCAGCGACTCGACGCGCTTCCGGTAGTCGTCTCCTCGTTTCGGATCGACGAGCCGCTCTCTGGTATAGTCACTGCGCTGGGCGACGCCGGCGTCATCCGAAGCCACCACCCAGAAGTTGTTGGTGAACCACCGGTGGAGCGGCCGCAACTGCTTGTTGTTGAAGCTCGCTCCGACAGTGAGGAACAGGGCGTTCGGCCTTGCCAGTTCGACAAGTTTCTTGGCGCCGCGCAGGTTCTCGTTGGGGAACCGGAACTCCTCGCCACCGGCTCGATCAGCCTCGCGGTCGAACCACACCTGCTTGTGACCGCCGGGGTAGGCATGGAGCCACTCAGCTTCGACGCGCTCATCTGACAGCTCGAAGCCGTAGGTGTAGCGAACCTTGGTCTGGCCCAGCAGAAGGTCTACCTCGAACAGTGTGTTTTCGCGTCGACACGCGGGATCGAGTGCGAACGGGTCCCTCGGCACACCTTCGTCTCGTGCCCAATCCGCCACCGAGTCACGTACGGCTGCGCGCATGGCTACAAGGGCACTGAGCAGGTTGGACTTGCCGGAGGCGTTGGCGCCGAAGATCCCTACCGCGGGGATGACACCGATCTCCTTGCCGCCGGACTCGACCCCAGTGTGCCGGACGATCTCGTCGTCGACGTCCGAGGCCACGAACGACAGCTCGTGCTCGTCGCGGAGCGAGCGGTAGTTGGCGACACGGAACCTCAGGAGCACGGTTCACCTCCTTCACCCGTGATCGGACCGTCTTTTGCAGTGTCTCACGTCGAAGACTTGCAGACCAGGGCCGAAAATCCGGCATCTGCCCTGGTCGCAGTATAGACCGGACGGGCTACCCACAGGTAGTTACGACCCCAGATGTGTGCATGGCATCACTCGATCGAGAACCTCAGGAGGTAGACACCAGCTGGACGCACGATTTGTCAGCCGAACTCATCAGACTTCGATGCGTGTCCGACCCGTCAATAGGCTATCCATCATCCCATCACTAAAGCGACGAAGTTTCGCTATCTCCAATCGCGCATCATTCACCGCCACGGAAAGAGAATTATTCATATCAAGAATTCGCTGCTGCTCAGCAATCGACGGAACTCGAACAGTCAGATTCAACACGATATCAGCACTGATCTTCACCATACTCTCTGAGGTGCCCGAAGCCCGCGCCTGAATTTGACGCCTACAGTCGTCAGACCGAAGCAGGAGCTCAAGAAACTCCGGGAGTACTTTATCGCCGACACGGAGGCGCATCATGAGATCGGGATAAATGCACGGATAGCCAATGTCCGCATATCGACCTATCATGCCGACTAGATCACGGGTATTAGCCCTCCCGATCAACAAGTCACCGTCTGTCAACACAGCACGTCCGACTGCGGGATCATCACCAGGAGCATACTTCAACTGCGTTGCAGAAAAACCATTTACAGTCAGACAACCCAGACCAAGCATGTAGGTACCAGAAAACCCGTTCCCAGCCTTCGGGCTGTACCCGTTTTTAGGGCGGCCATTAAGCAGCTCGCCTACCCTGAAAGACGTCCATCCAACTCGCTCCCCCGAACCAGCACTGAACACACCCGCAAGCAATCCGCGCCCCATAGCCTCCATCTTTGCAAGGTGACGCCCCGCAGATCGAATCGACTCACCCACGGCGTCGAGCGCCTCAACAATCCTTTTCTGCTCCCCTAACGGGGGGACAAGAACGTCCTGATCGAGGTAATCGCTATACTTCAGATTGATAATACCGGTCGTCTGTTGCTGCAACTGCCATATTGACGGTTGCCGATAGACATGCGACAGGCAGTACGCCAGATACTTGGGCACTACAGCCGGGCCCGGACGTAGTGTGCGAAAGAAATTCGACACACTGTATCTCCAACCATCATGCGGGTCACAAAAAAACGCAACCCTCCCAACAGGCTTTCCTGGGCCACCACCCGAGGATTCCAACAGCAAATCCCCAGTTTTCAACTGCTTCTCATGGAGATCACGGCTTGCAAATAGCCGCAGAGCGCCTGAAGTATAGTCCAAATGCCCGTCGTCATCCAGATTAGTCGACCGCAACACTTTTACATTTTCGGGCTTCGCGGCAGGTTCAACACCCCATGCGCCCGCGAATTCCTCCTCAAGGAGCGCGTGCAGCGGACTAACAGTCCAGCGATCAGGTATTGATCTTCCTTGGACCAGACGACTACGTGAAGCCATGCTTAGTTTTAGCCTTCCCACTCAAGGTGAAGATAGGATATGCCCGTTGACCACGCGCCTGCACAACAGGCCTCGGCAACGATTCGGACTGATCACCCCGCTCCACATCAAGGTTGACAGCCGAGTCACAGGAAGCGGTGGACGCCTGATGAGCCTGCGAGTTCGGTGCCGGTCAGCGAGCCTAGCCGGTATAGAGGTCTCCTCTGCACCACGACAGCGCCTGCCGAGACGAGGCAGCCAGCCAGCTCAAGCCTCGCGTTAACGGCGACCACCCGCGGGTCACGGTAGCGGGCGGCTGCGGCAGTCAGCCGCCATCTGTCCGGTGCTCCGGTCGGACGCAACAGGTCCAGCGCTCCCAGCAGATCCTGTGCCGTGAATTCCACGGCGCCGCCCATGCGCAAGTCGTTGATCAACGCTTTGGAGTGCCGCTCCCGGACCGCAGTGGCCGCTCAACCAAGCTCGTCGGCAGTGATGACCGAACCTGCACCGTGCGTCCGCACCAGCTCGTCAAGGACCATCAAGGCGGCGAAGTCGGCGGCACGCAGCCTCGGGAACGGCAGGTCTATGTCCGTCTCATCGGCGGCGATGAGCGCCATCCCTTCCGCGCGTTCCTCGACCACCCAACCGGCCATCTCAGCGCCACCACGTCAGGACGCGGTGGCGCTGACCACTCACGGCGGTGCGCCCCCCTCGCGCTGATCCTCGTCGTCATGACCGGTCGGCCGCAGCGCCCCTAGGCTAGGCGAACGCGAACACCGGCAGCCACCTCGTCAAAGGACAACCCGGTCAGGCTCGTGTCCTGCTGGCCAACAGGACATCGACGGCGCCGGCTTCCTCGAAGCGCTCGACGTCGCCGACGCGCGGGCGCGGAAGGTGTACGGGCAGCTCTACTGGGCCGCGTTCCGACGCGGGCATGAAGCCTGCAACAGCGAGCGGCGACGGGCGATGACGCGATCCGACCTCACCGACGTCGCCGATCTCCGTTCAGCAGGCGGCCACCCGGACCTCGTCCTGGCCGGCGCCATGCTCTCCGGCGTCGTCACCCCTCAGCAGGCCGACCTCGTCTCCGAAGTCTCCTCGACCACGACAACCGGACGACCGCGGCCAAGCGACACGGCATGAGCCGCTACCAGGTCGCCTCCGAACTCACCACCGCGTCCCGACACCTCGCCGACTACCTACTCGGCGGCCCTCTCCGTCCGGCCGTATGACCACGCTCATGGAGCTGCGTGCACCGAAATGGCACGTGCACGCAGCATGCCGAAACGCCGACCGAGAAGTCGACTGGATCGACGCCGAGCCGGGAAGCAATGCTGCGGTGGACTGCAAAGCGATCTGCCGCCTGTGCCCGGTCCGCCTCACCTGTGCCATCACAGCACTCACCAATGACGAGCGCTACGGCGTGTGGGGCGGCATGGACCGGGCGGACCGCCAAGCTTTGAGACACGCTGATGCCCAGGTCGCAGCGTGACCACAACGCCCAACTCCACGCAGCGGAGCCGCCGCCAGCAACACAAGGCCACGGACGTCAACTTCGAGATCAACCTCGTTGACGGCGCCGAAGCTGAGCGCCTTGGCAGGCAACAGGCGGCGGTCATCCGCGACGTACTGCTGTGGCACCACCAAGACCGCAACAGCGCGCCACCGGACGCGAGCATCACCTGACCCCCTACAAGACGAAACTGGCCTGCACAACCAAGCACCCACCCTGAAACCGCTGGTCAGCCCTGTTCCCATCCTTTGGTGCTCCCGCCGGGGGCACCGCAAGGACGGAAGGACTGTCACCCGAGGAGCGACGGCCTTAGGGCGCATTGTCCGGTTTGTCCTACTTGTGCCTCTACAGCTCGTTACCGCGCGACTTGACCGCCTCGCTGTGGGCTGACGCCGGTGATGGTTCGCTCCGCTGGGGCCGCGACTAGGCTGTGAACCTCGATGTGCCGTGCGTAGTGCCCCACTCACGCTCTGTCAGCGTCTGTCCGGAACCACGAGCGGCAGGAACGAGTCGCATGCCGTAGCGCTCGCTGCTGTCTTGCGTCCAGCATGAGGCCCCCGTGAGTCGCGAGGGTTCCTTCCTAGCGGGTACGTAGTCTTGCAACATGCCCATCGGCGATGTCGGGTCGCAGGTGGCGGCATCGCCGTACTCGACGGGTGGCGGCGGGACGGTCTTCGAGCACCGGTATGCCGCCACGGTTCTGGGCTGCCTGCTGACCGGTGATCCCGTGCCGGGGTTGGGCGATGACGCCGGACCGATCATGGTGCGGTTCCAAGCCAGCGCGGTCAGCCCGGTGGATGACGTCCTCGTCGAAGGTCGTGTGCCGGATGGCGAGATCCGGCGGTTGTCCGTCGGGGTCCGCCGGGCACCGGCTTTCGTGGCGAGCGAGGTGCCGTCCGAGCACTTGTTCGCGTCCAGCCTGCGGGTGGTGACTGAGCATTGGGAGGAGGTGGTCGCGGGGCGGTGGCGTCTGGCCCTTGTCGTAGCCAGCCCCAATGCGGCAGTTCGGCAACTCCGTGCCCTGTGTGCAATCGCCCAGGCCACCGACAACGAGCCAGCGTTTCGCGCCAAGGTCGCAGAACCTGGCGAGGCCAGCCAAGCTGTCCGCGCTCGGCTCAGGCACATCGACACGCTCGTGCAGGCGGCTGCGGCGAGGGCAAACATCGACTCGACGGTGATCGCGCCCAACGTGCTCACCTGGCGGTTGCTGTCGGCTCTGCGCCCGCTGGAAGTGCGCCTGGAAGGCCCGGACCAGTCCGACCGCACGATCGCGGTTCGCCAGCTACGCCCGGCCACCCGTGAGGGAACGCCGGCAGCGGCGGACCAGTTGTTCACGCGCCTGGCGGAACTTACCGGTCAGTACGCGCCCGCTGGCGCTGAGGTGACCGAAGGGCTGCTACGCCGCGACTTGGCCGGGATCTCCCTGGCTCGATCGCCCTCGTTCCCCCAGTCGTGGAGCCTTCTGGACCGGCTCGCCGAACGGTTGCGCGACCGGACCCGCTTCAACCTCACTGACGATCAGAAGGTCCTTGAAATACCGCGCACCGAGGCGCGGAGCGCGTTGGCGACCGCGATGCAAGCGGCGGCGGTGGGACCCGCAATCCTGATCGTGCGTGGTGAACCTGACGTCGGGAAATCGGCGCTAGCCCTTCGAGCCGCCGAGGACATGGCGGCGGCGGGCGCCGCAGTGACCTCGGTGAGCTTGCAGGACCTGCCCGCCGACATGCTCACCCTGGAAACCGTTCTTGGTGGACAGCTGGTCGAGGTGCTCAGCGCGACCGCGACCGCCTCGACGCGGCTGTTGGTCCTCGACGGTGTCGAATCCGTGCTCGAGGGACGCAGCACCCTCCTAACCGAACTCACCATCGCGGCGTTGCGAGCCGGGCTCGGTGTCATCGCCGTCACCCGTGAAGATGCCGCTGCCGCCGTGGCCGACGCGATGAGAAGTGCACAAGCTGCGGCGGGTAGCGCAGTCCTGCGTGAGCACCATGTTCCACGCCTGCTGCCGGGTGAGGCCGAACAGATCGCGGCCGTCTTCCCGGTCCTGTCACGGATCGGCCAAGACCTGCGGGCCGCGTGGCTGCTGGGTAGACCTGGCCTGGTGGAGTTGCTCCTCCGGGCACATGTCGCCTGGCGACTGCCGGACGGGCCGCTCTCGGAATCGGATTTGTTCGCGGCTATCTGGGACCAGCTCGTCCGCCGCGGGGGTGAGCACCCGCCGGGTGGCCCGTCCCCGGAGGCCCGAGAGCGTGCCCTGACGTCGCTGGCACGAACGCTCCTGCTGCCCGGCGGCAACCACACGCTTCCGGATCCGACCGTGCTGCCGTCCTTGCGGTCGGACGGGTTGCTCCTCGCGCCCGGCCCGACCAGCGCCTGGCACTCTGGGGACGCCTTCGCCAGCGATGTGGTGCGGGATCTCGCCCTTACTCGGCTCCTGATCATCGACGGATGGCAGCTACTCCTCGATGCTGGCGCCCCACGATTTGCGTTGCGAGCTGCACGGGCTGCTTGTCAGGCCGCACTCAGTGCGGCCGGTGAGGACACCGAGCCACCGCGCGCCCGACTGCAAGCGGTGTTCGACCAGCTGGCCAACCAACATGGCGCGCGGTGGGCCGAAGTGCCGCTGGAGGCGATGCTGACGCACGGCGACGCCGAAGCCGTGCTGCGACGAGCGTGGCCGAGCCTGCTCGCCGAGCAGCGATCCGGCCTGCGCACGCTGCTGCGCCTGGCGCTGCACCGCTACAGCGACCACGAGTGGGGCGACCCGGCGGCGCTGGGTCCGCTCGTCGCGCTGACCTACTGCGGTGACGCCGAGGTCGGACAGCATGATCGATACGACCGGGACACTGGCGAGCAGGTCCGCAAGGTGGTGCTGGCCTGGCTGCGGGGGCTTATCAAGATCAAGGCTGGCACGCTGTCCCTTCGGCAGCGGGTCCGTGATCGTCTGCTCGCCTCCTCGCCGGAGGACCACGACGAGTTCGCCGTGGAAGTACTGGCCATGCTCGGCCCCGATCTGGATCACAACGCCGAGGCGTTCCTGCGAAAACAGGCCGATGAGGGCGGCGGGTACCTCGCACCGGCGGTGGAGTCCGTAGGCGCCGTGATCGCCCTGTCGCAGTACCAGCCGCAGCTGCTCCTCACCCTGGCCGAGGCGTACTACATCGAGCCGCATGACGCGGAGCACATGGGATCGTGGGGGCTGCTCGACGAGGGCATCCGCCACCACGCACGTGCAGGTGGTGGCGGTCCTCCCTTTGCAGGGTGGTACTTCGGGCCGTTCTATCGGCTGCTTCATACTCGCCCCGTGGATGCGCTCGCGATGGTCAACAGGATGCTCGACCGCGCTGCCATCGTGCGTGTCGGCCCGAACCCCGACCAACCGACGGGCGTCGATGCGCCCGAACTTCCCCCGCTCGGTCTCGAGCTGGATCTTCCTGGGGTGGGAGTCCGGCATTGCGTGGGCGACGAGCACGTGTGGGCCTGGTACCGCGGCTCGTCGGTCGGCCCGTACCCGTGCGTGAGCGCCCTCCTGGCCGTCGAGCGCTTCGCCGATGAGCTCGTCGACACACTCGGCGTGCCGTTGGCGCGCGTGGCTGAGATCTTGCTGCGCGACTGCCACAACCTGGCCATGCCTGCTTTGGTGGTCGGTCTGCTGGTCCGCCATCTCGACCGCGCCGGCGACATGCTCGATCGCTGGCTGGTCCGCCCCGAGCTGTGGCACCTGGAGACCTCTCGCGCTGTCGGTGAACACTTCCACGCCCAAGGCCCAGACCCCACCGATCTGGTCGGTCGACACCGGCGCACGGCCAGCTTCCAGAACGTGGTCGGCGAAATGATCGTGATGGCCATGCTCGCCGGTGATCACGATCGACTCTCCTTCCTCGCTGCCCGAGGGGACGAGCTGGTCGAGCGGGCCCGCGAGCTGGTCGCGGGCTCCGATGACGAGGCCGCCGACCTGCTCATGGTCCAAGGGTGGGCGGCCCAGTTCCGTGCGGAGAACTACCGCCTCAGCCGCACCGAGGACGGCCACATCCGGTTCGAGTGGGCGGTCCCGGAGGACATCGCCGCTGGCCTTACCCACACGCATGAGGAGTTCGCTCGCGGCGACATGGCGCTGCGCTTGCACCAGACCTACACGAGATCGGAAGACCGTGTCGCCCCGGTGGATACGCTCGTCGACGATCTGCTGCTCGCTCGCGACCTTGCCGAGCACCCTGCCGTCCGTGGCCCAGCTCACCCGGCTGACCCGGTCGCCGCCGTCGCCGCCGCCTCGGTCATCGCCCACGCTCAAGGACGCGCCCGGCTGCCCGATGAGGATCTGCGGTGGGCGGCCAACGTCCTGATCGATGTGGCGACGAGCCCGCGGGTCGGCGAGCTGAGCCGCAGCGTGACCATCGACCCGGACGGGGCCGACCGCTCCGCCGCGGTCGCTCTCCCCGCCCTGCTCCTGCCCGCTTTTGACCACATCCTACTAAACCGGCAAGGCATCGAGGAAGCCTTGCTCGCCAGCGCGACCAGCCTCTTTGACGAGGTTCGAGCAGTGTTCGCGCTCGGCGTCGGGCCAATCTGGTCAGCACCGTGCACACCGAACCCGCCTGCAGAAACTTGCCGACACCAGCTCGCGTGGGCCGCCGTCGAGCAGGGCTTGCGCGACTGCCGGCTCGGTGGCTGGGATCAAGCGACGCAACAGCGGCTCACCGACCCACTCGATCCGCCGTACGAGACGACCCTGCCGGCTGTGCCCACCGAGCTGCTCCTCGTGAATCGGCTCACCGCGCCCCTCGTGTCCGCCGCAACCGCAGCCCGAAGTGGCAGTTGCATCGCGGCCACAGCCGCGCAACTGCGCGACGTGCTGTTCGACGCCCATCGACGGGCGACCGACCACTGGGCCACAAAGGGCTATGGCCGCCACCACAACCGCCACCGGGATCGTGTGGTCCGGGTGCTGATCGAGACCGCGGTGAACGGAGACCTTACGCCACTAGTGTCCTATGTGCGTGCCTTCACCACCAATGCACAAGCGCTCGACGAGCTTCTCGACGACCTACGCCAGCTCTTCACCTACGACGACGCCCTTCGTACGTCGCTGCTTCCGGTCTGGCGCCTGGTCATGACTACCGCACTCGATGCCCTAAAAAGCGGAGCCAGCCTCCCCGGCCGCCACCACTGGCGCGAGAGCGCACTCGCCGGACTTCTGCCTACTCCCCAGATCGGCATCAGCGACACCAATCCCGCGGCCACCCTGGAGCGAGTTCGAGCCCGCTGGTTGGATCCCGACGACATCGCCGATCTCGCTGTCCGGTGGCTGAAGCTCGCACGCGGCGAATCGAAAGCTGTCGATGCCGTCGCAGACCTCGCCAACTGCTCCCCACCCGCGTGGCAGGCGACAACGGGGCTCACCTGGGCGGAAGACGCCATCAACGGCGACTACGCCGCCATCGCAGGGCGGTGCTGGGTCCTGCCCGAGTGGCTGAAAACCGTCCACGGGTCCGGACAACTCGACGTCCAGGGCATCGCTCGCTGGCACCGGCTCGTCGACGGACTAGCAGCTTACGGCGATCACCGTGCCGTCAAGCTGCAGCAGAGGGTCGAATGAGCGTCGAGGTGCTCCAGCTCGACCAACACAGCACCACCAGAGATCGCGATATCGCCCGTAACCTTGCCGCCCAGGTCCTTGCCGTCGGGTCTCCGTTGCGTGACCTTCGCCGGTCGTGGTCGGGCTTGCGGGACGAAATCTCGTGGTCGTGCCGGGCACGTGGCGCATACGCTCTTGCCGTGAGCGAGCTGGACCCACCTGGGCTGAGCGCGGACGCGCTAATAGATCAAATGTTCACGCTCTGGATCGTGCCGCACATCGAGGCGAGCAACCTCGACATCACGCGCGACGAGGTCGTGCAGGCTCTTGTCGTGTTGCATCCGAACGGCGCTCCCGAGGTGACGCTCAACGACCAAGCGGAGCTTCTGGCCACGGTTCAGGTGCGTGACGCAGTCGCATCGGGCGAACCGGTGACCGCGGAAAACGTCGAGCACGTTTCGGGCCTGCGTCCGGCCGAGATCGAGCCCAACGCCGGATGGACCGCGTTCGCGTTCCTTCCCGGAGGCGGGGGCGCAGTGGCCTTCGACTTCCGCTACAACCGCGAGCGCGCAGTCGAACTACTCAAACGGGCGTCGGAATTCATCTCAACCGCGCGGGAGACGCTGGCTGCTGGACGTCTCGGCCCAACGGTGGAGACGGCGTTGGCGGCAGGAGAACTCGCGGTGACGGCCATGACGTCGCTGCAGAATGTCGCTCACAAAGGGCGGAACTCTCACGGTGCACGCCAAGCGTGGCTCAACAACTACACGCACCTGGGTAACGGCCCACAGGACTGGTACCAGACCATGAGGCGACTTCTGACGGCCCGGCCGTTCGCACGTTATGGGGATCCCGACGGAAGCCCTCTGCCGGCGGACAGTGAGCTGGCTGATTACCTCGATCACGTCGAAAGTCTGATTCAGCACGCTGCCCGGTACGCCGCTGATCATGATGCCCCAGCCTCATAGACGCCGTTCTCTTTCCGGACCTGAGAGTATCGCCCGATGAATGACCAGGTACCCAGCTGGGACACGCTTCGACGACGACTCACCCGCGCGCCGTACAGCCCGGAGGGCATCGCAGCCGTTGGGCTGGCCATCGACAAGGCAGAGCGATTGCTCGGCCCGTCATGGCCGCGTCGTCAATTCGAACGCAAGGGCTGTTGGCCCAGCGAGTTCAACTTGTTAATGTTCCACGCCGCGGCGCTGCCGCAGTTCCTGGCTTTTGTCATGCGGCTGGAGTCCGCAACCAAGGAGCCGACCTTCACGACCGTACTGCGGAGTCTCAAGCGGGGAGTCAGCACTACTGACTGGCGACACGCCCTTCTACAACTCGAAGTCCATCGAGCCCTCCGAAGCGCTGGGACGGCGATTACCTTCGAGCCCGAAATCAGCGGCAGCCGCAACAAGGCCGACCTCTTGGTCACGCCGACGGAAGGCGGCGCCCCCTTCCTGGTCGAAACCACCTCCCTCGCTCGTGCCGACGTTGACCAGGCATGGGAAGCGTACGAACACCGCGTCTGGCAAACGGTGACCGCGCTCGAACTCCGCCATAACGTACGCATCGCGGTGGAGCTGATCGACCACCGCGACGAAGCCGAGACCGCAGCGTGGCTCGCTGCCATCGAGGCGGTAACGGTCAGCAGCGAACACGAGGTGCAGCGGATCGAGTCACCGATGGGACGAGCCGAAGTCCGCCGAGCTGGCTCGCCAACACACGAGCGCACGTTCGTCGGTGCTTTGGCAACTCGGGACGGCTGGCGGCGTCTCGGCCGGGCTCTCCAAGGCAAGGCCCGTCAAAGTGAAGGGGCGTTGCCGGTCTGGCTGCGCGTTGACGCCCTTGACGGCTTCTTCCAGTTCACGGAGTTCGCCACGCTCGATTGGGCCGAGCGCGTAGACCGGGTTGCAGCGAACCTCCGCGCAGACCTGGCCGGCGCCAGCCACCTGGCCGGTGTCGTCCTCTCGTCCGGCCCAGTCGTAGCGCTCGGCGCGGCAGACTCGACGGCCGAAAACCAGACGACTCGCTCGACAAGCGGATGCGGCCTACGACGCCTTATCAACGCACACACCGTCCGGGAGACGGTCGTTGTCGCTCTGCGCGATGATGTGGCGGACCAGCAGGTGCGGTGGACGGCGGCGTATGCAGCAGAGCCTGAGTGGCTCCCGCAAGACGTGTCCGGCTGGGAGTTTCCGCAACTCCCCGCCTTCCTGGCTGATTGAGGCAGAGCCACGGTCAATTAGGTCACGAGTCCGAGGAGGTCGCCACCAGGGCATACGGTGTGCTGGGCTCGCGTCGGGGCAATTCCGGCACAGGGGCGGGTCCCCAGCCCGCGCCGCACAGCCACACGAACCAGCCAATGAGCAAGTCAGTAAGCCTTCACCGGTTTTTCCGCGCGACCTCGACGTGTCGGTCGTCCACCGAGACTCGGCCGCGCCAGCGCCGGTCCGAGCGGCGCGATCCGACCCAGTTGTTCTCGGGAGGCTACGGACCCTACGCGCGCAGCCGCGAACGCATCTGATGGTCAACCGGGGCTGGCTAGCTGGCCGGGCCATGTCGTGGATGCGGGCCCGGTCGTCGAGGGGGGAGGGTAACGACCGGGCCCGCGCGGAGAACATACCCAGGTCCGCACCCAAAAATGCCTTGCTTTCGGAACTTTCCTCCACCTGGACGCAGAACAGCGTCACAGTTCTGCGGGTGGGTCGAGATCGGCCACGTTCCGGGCGACGGCGTGGCCCAAGACCCCGAGGAACCCTCGGCGAGAACACAGCGGGTGCTGCAGGTCACGCCAGGTCGCGCAGAAGACTTCGATCACTCGGCGCTCCGCCTCGAACGGGTCGACGACACGAGAGTTGATCATGTGCGACACCGCAGCGCAGTACCGTTGCACCAGCACCCCGAATGCCTCGACGTCCCCTGCCCGAGCTTGCCGCGCCAGTTCCTCGTCGCTGCGGTCGCCGGGCTTGGCGCGAGACCGCAGGACTGTCTTGAGCTCGACACGCACGGACCATCACCGCCGCAGGCCGCGGTGCGGCAGCGTCAGCAGGCGAACGCGAGCCAGGGCGCAAGCCACCCCTACACGCCAATCCCGCCGAGGACCGCGGCCACACGCCACACGAACGGCCCGGAATCTCCCTCGCCGCCTACCATGATCGATTCCCTCCACCACAATCACTTTCAGCCGGTTTCCCAGCCACGGCAACAGGGTGTGCCCGCCAGGGCGACGCTCATCCGGGGAACACGGCATCGCCGCCCCAGCGGACACGGCGGTCACGCGCGGGTTCCCGGTGCGGACAGCAAGGTGTGCACCAGGTCGGCGGTGATAGTCCCGTGAGCGTGGTGGAGGTCGAACCCGCGATGCGGCGGCCGCCCCTCAGTGACGTCGGTGAGGGCCTGGGCTCCGAAGGCCCGGATCGTCGTGAGCGCGGCAACCAGCGGAGTCGTGCCGGCGGGGGTGGTGGTCAACGCGGTGACGGTGGCGGCGGTGAGGCCGATCATCGCCCACGGAACGGTGGTGAACGCCTCGATCGGGACGTGATCGTCGAGCACCTCGGTCAGCGCCAGCCGGATCCCTGCGGGCCCGGTGGGCAGCTCACGGAGCCGGCGCAGGACCGCGGGGGCCCCGGTGAGGGCGCGGGCGGGGATGGCCAAATGCAGGCACCCGACGGGCAGACCACTGTCGGCGGCCTGCGCGGTGAGGGTGTCGAGCAGCGCGTCGTCGTGAACGGTGGCGCCAGGCAGCCCCAGCAGCACCGCCGGCGCCACGCGACCAGCCGCGGTCCAGCGGGTGGTGTCGCGAGCGGCTGTGGCGAGCACGTGCGGCAGCGCGGCGGCGAGCAAGCCGGTGTGTTCGGCCAGCTCGGCGATCTCGGCCAGCTCCCGGCGCGCGCCGGTGCCGCTGAGCCAGTATGGCTGTGGCCAGACCGCGGCCAGCGCACCGGCCGGTGTGCAGATGGGCTGGTAGTCGACGCCGAGGGTGCCGGCTTCCAGGACGCTGGTGAGTTCGGCCAGCAGTTCCACCCGGTGCCGGTCGTCACCGGTCGCGGGCTGGGTGACGGGGTCAACATGGATCCAGGGAACGCGGGCGTGAGCGGGATCGTGCAGTGCCCGGCGGGCGCGGCGCAGCAGATCATCGAGGGTGTCGGCCGGGCGGGCTTGGGCGACGCCGATGCGCGGGTGCAGCCGGATCTGGTGGGCATCGAGGTGGACGGGGTCGCGGAGCCAGTCCGAGAGTTGCTTGACCAGGTGGATCACGGTGGACCAATCAGTGAGGTCGTAGAGCAGCACCAGGACTTCGTCACCGCGGCGGCCGACGAGCTGGCGATGGCGGACGGGGTCGTGGGCGGCGCGGATACGGGTGTGCAGCTGGCTCAGCAGCCCGGCCCGCAGCTCCTGGGGCAACACGTGGTCGAGGTGGGACCAACCGGAGAGCCGGATCGTGAGCAACGCGATCCGGTCTCGGGACTCGGTGAGGATGCGGGCGGTCTGGGCGGTGAAGGCCTGCTCGGTGAGGAGCCCGGTGCTGGGTTCGATGTCGATGCCGCGCTCGAGACCGCGCAGAAACGTGACGTCCTCCAGCACCACCGAGTAGCCGCGCTGAGTGCCGCCGGCGCGGCCGAGGGTCGCGGTGAGCCAGCGGGCGCCGGGGTGGGTGGCGCTGGTGATGCGGAACTCCACGTGCGCCTGCGCGGCGCCGGGCAGATCGGCCCCGGCGGTGCGCAGGGCCTCGGCGGCGCGGGTGATCTGCTCGGCGTCATCGGCACACATCGCGAGCTCGGCCAGGGTGCGTCCGCGTAGTGCGGCCAACGTAGCGCCGAGCAGGTTCTGCGCGGTGGTGTTGGCCTCGAGGATGCCGCCGTGCTCGTCGAGGGCCAGCACCGCGGTGACGGTGTCCGCGACCGCGGCGCGGAACCGCCGCGCCGCCGGCCCGTCCTCCCGGCCAGTCGCGGGGTTGAGATGCAGGAAGGCGGAGGTGAGCGCGGTCTGCTCGTCCCGGACGCGTTCCTGCAGCCCTTCGCCGAAGCCGCTGGCGAACGCCCCAACGACCGCGGTTCGGGTCGCGCGGGACGCGCCGGGGGTGTATTCGGCGGCCAGGTCCGACAGCAGCGCCACGCAGGTGCCGAGCGCGGCGGCGGGCAGCTTGTGCACGTAGGCCAGTTCGTAGCCGATCCCCCGCGGGGCGGGGAGGTCGCCGGGTGGGCCGAGCCGGCGATGCGGATCGAGGACGGGCGCCCCGAAGGCAGTGAGCATCGCCGCGGTCCAGCGGCCGAACTGCTGCTCGGCGAACCTGCGGTGGATCTGCAGGTAGGCGTCGCTGGTCAGCGCCGCGTACCAGCGGTGCCCGAAATCGATCGCGTCGTCGACGGTCAACACCAGCCCGGCCGGCGCCGGGGTCCGTGCTTCGCGCACCGCTGCCGCGACGTCGGCGGCGGCCACCGGGTCGCTGATCCGGTCATCGGCGGCGATGGTGAAGGCGCTGATGCGGGCCAGGAGCGCGGCCGCCCGGTCGTGGAACGAGGCCGGGACGCCCGTGTTGCGGCGGGGCTGGGGGCTGGTGGGCCTGGGTGCCGAGGGAGTCATCGGTTCCTCCTTTCCGCTCGGTGAGCTGGTCTGGCCTCGTCGGCGGCGGTGAGCAGGCGGTTGAGGTAGTTCTTCGCCCTCGACAGGTAGACCCCGACGGTCGTGGTGGGCAGGCCCATGTATTCGGCGATGTCCTCGACTCGCCAGCCTTTCTCCAGCAGCGTCAGCGGCAGGCCGAGCCGGCGCGGCAGAGCGCCGATCGCCTCGACGAACAGCAGCCGCTCTCCCGGGCTCGGCGGGGTCCACACTCCGATCGGTGCGGCTTTGTCGGTGACTCCGGCCGTTTCGTCGATCTCGGCGTGCCCGGCCTCCTTGTGCCGGGTCGCGTCGACGGCCTTGTTGTGGGCGACGCGGTAGAGCCAGGACAACTTGTCGCCGTCGATGCGGTCCCACCGCTGATACAACGCCAGCAGCGCTTCGCCGACGACGTTGTCGTGATCCACGCCGGGGGCCAGCTTGCGGACGTAGGAGGTCAAGGCCTTCCGCCTCTCGGTGACGATCGTCGAGCACTCGAGGTAGTCCTGCTCCGTCCACGGTCTGCGGGCCGGAGGTTGAGCCGAATCGGTCACTCCGTGCCCTGGCCCAGCGGCGGCCCCAGCACGACCGTCAGCGCCCGCCCGGACACCCGCCAGCGCAGCACCACCACCGGCGCCGACGGCGCGGCGAGCATGCGCAGCGACCACCACGCCAGGCACGTCGCCGCGGCACAGCGCAGCACACGGGCCACGGCGGGGCGGGTGCGCCGCCACGTCAGCGCGGCGGTCAACGCCACCATCAGCACAGGCGGCCAGTTCGAGGACATCTCGGGGTAGTCCTTTCCAGATTCTGCGGGGACGGGAATAGCGCGCCCGGGGGAACGCAACGCTCACACCTGTTACTCGGCCAGAGAGCCAGTTTTTGACACGATGTCACCCAAAAAAACGCGGACTCGCCCGGAAGCGTGATTGCCGTCGCGCAACGTCAGTACCGAAACTGTCGCTCGTCACTCGATTCAGGTGCGGGTGCGGCCATTGCGGTGAGTGTGGTGTAGTGGGCACCGGCGTTGCCCAAGTGGTGGATGCTTTCTGCATCTTGCGGTTGCTAGTCTGAATTTTCGGCGAGGGGAGAATAGGTGTCGAACGAGGACAACCTGTCCGATCGTCCAGCCGTCGACCCCGAGAAACCCAGCGTCGCCCGTGCCTACGACTGGTTCTTGGGCGGCTCGACCAACACCCCCATCGACCGCACCTTCGCCGAACGCATCCTGACGGTCTTACCGCCGGCGAAAACCATGGCGGTGGACAACCGCAACTTCCTCCGCCGCGCCGTGACCTACCTCGTCGACGCCGGCGTGCGGCAATTCATCGACATCGGCTCCGGTATCCCCACCGTGGGCAACGTCCACCAGGTCGCCCGCGACCTCGCTCCCGACGCCAAAGTCGTCTACGTCGACAACGACCCGGTCGCGGTCGCCCAGAGCCGGCTTCTCCTGCGCGAGGATTCGGCCACCACCGTCATCGACGCCGACCTCCGCCACCCCGAGGCCATCCTGGACCACCCGGGCACCCGGGCACTGCTCGACTTCGACCAGCCGATCGCACTGCTGATGATCGCGGTCCTGCACTTCATCCCCGACCGCGACGACCCCGCCGGCATCATCGACGCCTATCGCGACGCCCTGCCCCGCGGCAGCTACCTCGCGCTGTCACACCTCACCGACGAGACCGCCCCGCCCGAGCTACGCCGCCAGGTCCGCACCTGCATCGAGCTGTACCAGAACAGCGCCAGCCCGCTGGTCGCCCGCACCCGTGCCACACTGTCGCAGTGGCTCGACGGACTCGACCTCGTACCACCGGGTGTCACCATCGCCAACCAGTGGAAACCCGACACTTCCCCGCCTACTGGCTCCGAGCACGACCTCGTCATCGCGGGCCTCGCCCGGCTCCTCGTTTGAACGGGCGGAGGCGCTTCAACCGATCACGAGGACTGCAAAAATCACCGGGCCGGCGCGGACAGGGATTGCCGTTCGTACTGCCACCTCGGTCGCCAACTCGGTCGAACGTCGGCGGCGTGACTCGCGATCGTGGGCCGTGACCCAACTGTCGCCGCACACGCCTCATTCCTGGTTCTTCATGCCAGCCAGGTAGGACGGCAACGCAAGCGCTGCCTACCGATTGGCTCAGCTGCTGGCCGAGCGTGGACAGGACGAGGACGCTCTCCAGCTGATGCGCACCCATGCCGACAACGGCGACAGGCGCGCTGGGGAGTGGCTGATCGATCTGCTGGCCGCGCAAGGACAGGCCGAGGAACTAGAACGGTGATGGTGCTCTCTGAATAGGGCCAGTCCTGCTCTCTGAAATTCCCCAGTTGGGGTGTCCTGTCGGCGCGTCGTTTGCGCTGGTCAGCGGCCTCGGGGTGACGGTTTCGGTGTTGATCACCGAGACCGTTGCCGGAGGCGTGGATGCTCACTCTGGAGGAAGACGTGGAGGCGCAGGCGCTGCGTGCTCAAGGCTGGTCGGTCTCGGCGATCGCCCGACATCTCGGACGCGACCGCAAGACCATCCGCCGCTACCTGGCCGGCGACGTGGTGCCAGGCAGACGCCGGCCGGTGGGGCCGGACCCGTTCGAGCCGTTCGTGGCCTACTGCCGGGCCCGGCTGGCCGACGACCCGCATCTGTGGGCGGCGACGCTGCTGGACGAGGTCGCCGAGCTCGGCTACCAGGGCGGATACTCGACGTTCACCCGCGCGCTGCGCCGCTATCAGCTGCGCCCGCACTGCGAGCCTTGCCAGGTGGCCCGCGGCCGGGACGTCGCGATCATCACTCACCCGCCGGGTGAGGAGACTCAGTGGGATTGGCTGGAGCTGCCGGACCCGCCGGTGAGCTGGGGCGCCGGGAAGCAGGCGCATTTGCTGGTCGGCGCGCTGGCGCACTCGAGCAAGTGGCGCGGGGTCCTGGCCGATGCCGAGGATTTCCCGCACCTGATCGAGGCCCTCGATGCGGTGGTTCGCCGGCTGGGCGGGGTGACCCAGGTCTGGCGGTTCGACCGGATGGCCACGGTCTGCCATCCCGCCTCCGGCCGGATCACGCCTGCGTTCGCGCAGGTCGCCAAGCACTATGGAGTCCGGTCGGTGACGTGTCCGCCGCGGCGCGGGAACCGCAAGGGCGTGGTCGAGAAGGCCAACCACTCGGCCGCGCAGCGCTGGTGGCGCACCCTCGGCGACGAGGTCACGATCGACGAGGCCCAGGCCGGGCTGGACCGGCTCGCGACCAAGCTCGACAGTCGCCGCCGGGTCATCGACGGCGAACGCACCACCGTCGCCGGCCTGGCCGCGGCCGAGCGGCTGCATGCTCCGCCGCTGGTCGCGTTCCCGGCCGAGTTCGACCTCGGTCGGATCGTCACGCCGCAGGCGCTGGTGTCCTTCCGCGGCAACGCCTACTCCGTCCCGCCCGGGCTGGGCGGCGCGCAGGTTCAGGTCCGCCACCGGCTCGGCGCGGACATGTTGCGGATCGTCACCGAGGGCGGCGCGACCGTCGCGGTTCACAGCCGGGCCCCGGACGGGGCGGGTCGGGTGATCCGCGACGACGGGCACGTGATCGCGCTTGAACACGCCGCGATGGGCGCGTTCAGCCACGAGCGGCCCTGCACCCACAAGACGCGCAGGCCGCCGTCGTCGGCGGCGTTGGCCGAAGCAGCACGACTGCGCGGCCTGCCCGCGACGGGGCCCGCGGCCCACGTCGTGATCGACCTGGCCACCTACGCCGCCACCGCGGCGAAGCTGGGCAGTGCACCCACCTATGAGTCCGAGGAGGACTGATCACTTGTCCGGAAACCGTTCAGGGCCACAGATGAGCGAGGCCCGCCGCTATCAGCAACTCCGTTCGCACTTCTCCTACCTGAAGCTGGACAACGCCGCCGAAGCCCTGCCCCGGATCCTCGATCAGGCCCGGGCGGAGAACCTGTCGATGACCGCTGCGCTGGAGCGGCTGCTGGAGATCGAGGTCAACGCCACTGAAGAACGCCGGCTGGCCGGCCGGTTGCGGTTCGCCTGCCTGCCCGATCCCTGGACCCTGGCGGACTTCGACTTCGCCGCCCAGCCCGGGGTCGACGAGAAACTCATCCGCGACCTGGCCACCCTCCGCTTTCTCGACGACGCGTCGAACGTGTTGTTCGTCGGGCCGCCCGGGGTCGGCAAGACGATGCTGGCCACCGCGCTCGCGCGCGGGACGGCCGAGGCCGGGAACCGGGTCTACTTCACCACCGCGGCCGACCTCGCCGCCCGCTGCCACAAGGCCGCAGTCGAAGGCCGCTGGGCCACCTGCATGCGGTTCTTCGCCGGCCCGAAACTGCTCGTGATCGACGAACTGGGCTATCTGCCGTTACCCGGCGACGGGGCCTCAGCCTTGTTCCAGGTGATCAACCAGCGTTACCTCAAGTCGTCCACGATCCTGACAACGAACGTCGGGATTGCTGACTGGGCAACGGCTTTCGGCGACGCGACTGTCGCGGCAGCGATGCTGGACCGGTTGCTGCACCGCGCGACCGTGGTCGGCATCGACGGCCCGTCTTACCGGTTGCGGTCGCATCAGTCTACATCGGACAAGCTGCGGAAGGCGGTGAACGCGCATGTCTCCTGACCCGCGCGACCCGGACTACAACGCGACCCGCAAGACCTGCCCGATCTGTTGGGAGCGGTTCGTCGCGACCGGCCGGCAGGCCAAGACCCGGCTCTACTGCTCGCGCCAGTGCAAACGCACCGCGGCCGCCCGCCGGGAGGTCGAGCGCACCACACCCGCAGCCAGCACCGCCAGGTCCTTCGGGACACCGCCTCCGGCGGCGACCCCGCCGGCGCCTGCGGCGCCGCTGCCGCACATCGCGGCCCAGCGGGACTGCCCGCACTGCGGCGGCCCGGTCACCATCGTCGCGCTGCTCACCACGCCCGAAGCCGCACGACCGCAGATGCCCGTCGCGGCACCCGACGGAGTGATCCCGCTCCGCCGTTGACACCGGCTACGCTGCACTCCTCAGCTGGCCCATTTCGGAGAGCATGGCTGGCCCATCTCGGAGAGCGCCATCAACGGGAAGTGGCGGCAGGCACAGCAGGTGCGGCAGTCGCTCTGCGTCGCGTGCTGTCCCGTGTGTCGTCCCACGGCGGTTGACAGCTGAAGCGTGATCTCGCCGCAATTAACACTAATGAGGCTACCCAGCGCGACGTCTGCCGCAGATCCCCCGCAACCGACACCGCGCACTCGCCGACGTCCGCCTCACTCTCGCCGTCCTCCAGCAACTCCTGCGGCGGGGTAAGTGGTCGACCTTGATGGACCTCGAGCGCATCGCACTCATTCCGGCGAAGAAGCCAGGCGCGCACGTTGCCGATCAGCCCGGCCTCTTCTGACCGAGAACTTATGGTGAGCGCTCGCAGAGGCCCGCGAACTGTCCACAGATTGTCCACACCGCAGACCACCTGTGGATAAGTCGACTTGATTTCGATCGTCATCGGTGAACTCCGCCGCGATGGTGGCTCTCGTACGTCGACACCTCAGAATGCGCAATGCACCCCGATCTTTGCCTGCCACCGTTCGCTGGTGCACGACCAGTTCGCGTTGACTGTCATCGAGGGCAGAGGCGGCGGATCGCGGCGATCAACTTGGACGCGCTACGTGTGGGATTCATGATCAGCTCCGGGGCAGCAACGCAATGGCCGCCGCGCGGGCGATGATGCCTTGGCTGGTGGCGGAGAGACCAAAGCGGTTCCAGTGGAAGATCACCACGTGGGTGAGGATGGCGCGCAGGCCCCGGTCCAGTCGCCCGGCCGCGGCGTCCTGGCCGAGTCGTTCGCCGCCGACGTGCAACGCGGCGAGCCAGGGCGCGGCGTGCGCGACCGGCCCGCCCGGCGTGAACAGTTGGCTCTCGGCCAGGTCGGCAATCGACAGGAGCCGGCGCACGCTCTCGACCAGCTTGTCGAGGCGCTCGATGTCGGCGTCGGTCGGCGCAGGCCGCAACCGAGCGACCCGATCGAACACATCGCCGCTTTCGAAGGTGTCCAGTCCAGCCGCGCGCATCACCCCGCTCATCAGCAGAACCGACAGTTCCCGACGGCCGAGGCCAAGGACGTCGTGGCGCAGGTAGGCAAGCACGCCCGCGCTGTCTGCGCAGAACAGCTCGTGAACGGTGTCGCTGCCGGCCGCACCGCCGAAGGCCGCGGTCTCCGGCTCGTACACCGTCGGCCACCAGCGCGCGATAACGCCGGTTTCGGTCAGCCGGTCGAGCACACGGTCGACCGCCGCGGTGTTCGCGCGCCACAACCGCACCCGCCAGCAGGGATGCTTGCGCAGAAACCACCACCCCGCTATCGCTTCACAGGCGCGAAGATCGTCCAGGGCCGGTCCGAGCATCGTGGCTCCGACTGTCTCGACAGCCGACCAGTCGGCGAACTGGACACGCACCTGGTACCAGGCGTCTTCGGCACGTCGCTCCAGCGCGGCGACCCCGGCGGCCTCGTAAGTCCGCACAGCATCGTCGAGGTCGGCCGGCCCCAGGGCGTGGCGAGCCGCAACGTCCGCGGGGTCGGCGCCGGCGAGCACCGCGAGCACCGCGGCGTGGAGACCGGTGGGCGGCGGCGTGGTCGTCCGAGGCGTGGTGGTCAGGTGATCAGCAGGCATGCGTCCCATCCGGTGTGAGGCGGCGTGCTGCGCCGCGCGGTCTCGAGCGCCAGGTCCACTCCCGCGCGTCCGGTCAGCAGCCCGGCCCCGTGTGCTCGATGGCGGCGGTCCTCATCGCCGCGTGCGTGCCGGGTGAGTCGGTCGGCCAGCGCCGGGAGCCGGTCAGCCAGCGCCGGTCCGCGGGCGTCGCGGGCCGCGCGGTAGGCGGTCTGGAACACCCCGGCGATGCCGTGGCACAGGCCCGGCTCGGTGATCCGGTCGAGATGGGTGTCGGTCAGGCCCGCGACCAGGACGTCTTCGGCATCCTGCTGACGTCGGATGTCGCCCGTGGCCAGGGCTGCCAGTTGCTGGGCGCGGGCGATGCCGACCGTCCCGTAGCACCAAGAGACCCGGCCAGGGCTGGTGTGGGCAGGGCGACCCGCGTTCAGCTCATCGCGGGTGATCCACCGCGGCCACCACGATCCCTTCGGTCCGTCTTGGCGCCACCGGTCGAACCAGGTTGTGAGCACGTTGATCGCCTCGCGCTGGCCGTCGATCACGTGACCGTCCATAGTGGCCAGGGCAAGGAAGGCCAGCAGCCCGGCTGCGCCGTGGGCCATGCCGAAGTTCGCGTGTCCGCCGGGGGTCGGCACGATCTCGTCCGGATCGTGCGCCGCCCACCAGCCCGGCAACTCGATGCCATCCTCGCGGCGCGGTCGGGCGACGAGAGTGACCACGTACTGCAGGATTCCGGCCAGTTCGTCGCTGCAGGGGTGATGCCGCAGCAGCAGAGCGCCGATGCCCGTGAGCCCGTAGAACAGGTCGTACTCGGCGAACGCCGCAGGCTCCCCTCGGTCGATCCGGGTCGCGGCGGTGTCCAGGCGCCGCCGGGTCAGGCGCAGCACGTGCTCGTCCATCGTCTGGCTGGCCGTGCGGTAGCGGGGATGGTGGTCGGCGGCGGCGTGCAGCAGGAACGCGATCGCGGGCGCGCCGTAGTAGAGGCCAGCGTGGTCGGCGGCGTCGACCGGGCCCGCCACCACCCGGCAGATGTGGTCCTGCGCGGTGGCCCAGCTGCCGGCGCCCGTCCACGCGCGTTCGACGTGCAGCAGCGCGTCCGCGACCCCGCCACGGGCTAGGGACTGGCCGGTCACATCATCAAGCGTCAATGACGCCGCGCCGTCCGGGTTGAGTCTTGCGTCGGCGGTCATCGGGCACCGGCCGCGGCGAGCAGGCGCAGCGCGACCGCGCGGGCGAGGCGCCCGGTCTCCTTCTCGAACGTCGGGTCGACGCCGACGGCACGGATATGGTGCTCGTGCAACAGCGTGCGCAGCACCCCACCCGGCTTTCGGCCCTGCTGGACAAGGGCATCGTGATAGTCGTGCAGCGCGGCGTCGCGGGCACGCCAGGAGGCGGCGACCGCCTCGCCGCCGGGCAGCGCGCGAACAGCGCGGTAGCCGTCGGTGGAGTCGGCCACGGTGAGCGCGTGCTCGCGTAGCTGCCGGTCCAGTGGCCCGTGCTCTTGGCGCAGGCATCCCAGCAGCGCCCGGTACCCGGTGTGTGGATCGGGCGCGAAGGATGCGGCCAGGTGCGCCAGTGACGCCGCGGCCAGCGCTTGGGCGGGAATCCCGGACACCTGCGCCGCGTCGAGCTGAGCGATGGCGGCCGCGGTGTCGGTGGCGAAGACCTGCTCGGCCGCCGCGAGCGCGGGGCCGTCGCCGTAGCGGGCGAGGTGCTGCGGCGCGGGGGCGAGCGTGAGCTGGCCGGAAAGCCCGCGGGATTCGAGGTCGGTCGCGAACGCGGCCAGCCGGGCGGCGATGGCGCCGTAGTGCCGCGGATGAGTCAGGCGCAGGAACACTGCGAGGTGCTGGTCGGCCTCGGGTCGGATCATGTCGCGGTGCCGCCGTACCCACCACGACGCGACCCGGCTGTCCGGTTCGCCGGCGTCGTGGAGTTCGGCGGCGAAGCGGGGCAGGTGCCTGGTGAGGATTTCGTCGAAGCGTGCCGGGTTGCCGACGATCTGCGCGTGCACCAGGGCGGAGTCACCGGGCTGCAGGACCGCACTGGGAGCTGCGGTGGCGGGTAACGGCCGGTCTGGCGGGGTGATCGCGGTCATCGGGATCAGCAGCTCTGCCGGTCGCCCGATCCAGCCTTGTCCGTCCGGCGGGCCGTCTTCGTGCAGTTCGACCCGGCCCGCTCGCTCCAGGCGGGCCCGCAGTAGTGAGCGGTCGAGTTCTTGGTCGAGGTCTACGGGCAGGCGGAGCTCGCCGTGGACCAGCACCACCCGGGCTGGTACCTGCCACCGCTGCCGCCACGCCCGCAACGCCTCGTCGTAGCCTCCGCCTTCGGGGCGCGCGGCCAGGTCGGTGTCGGAGAGGAGCCAGCGGGCGGCGGCGAGGACCGTGCGGCGGTAGCGGATGCGCGGAACGTAGGGCAGCACCCGGGCGGCGCCGAGATCGAAGCCGCGGAACACCGCGCTGCGCGCGTCGGCGACCTCGGCGAGGAACCGGGCCAGCGGTGGGCTCTGCACCGAGGTGTCCAGCGCGTGCGGAATCCGCGGTATCACCCGCCGGCCGGTGGAGATCTGCACCAAGTACAGCTGCTCGGCGTCGGCGGTGACCGCCAAGGCGTCCACCCCGATGACGGTGAGGTTCGGGCGCATGGGGTCGGGATGCTCCGACAGCGACACGACGTTGCCCAGCAGTGGCGGAACCCGCGCGACGTTCTCGTTGTGCGGTCGGCGCGGCGGGAACGATAGCTGTACGGCCACCACGTCCGCGGCCGCCGTGGCCGGGACGTCCTGGTCCGACGGAGGCTGCGGTGCACTGTAGGTCGCGGCCAGCCGGGCCTGGTCGGCGTCATCGAGCAGGTCGGCGAATCGGCCGGCCATGCTGGTGTACGCGCGCGGCGCGGCCGTGACCTTCAACTGGAACTCGCCGCGGTCAATCGCCGCCGTCGATGCGGCATTGACGGCGACGCCCAGTTCGACCCGCTGAGGCAGGACAACGTCGGAATGGTCCCCGACGGTCAGCGCATCGACATCGCTGTCGGTCAGGTCGACCTCCCGCGCTCCGGACAGGGTGGCCTGCTGGATCAGCGCGAGGAGAGTGGCGTCGCGGTCGGTCAGCGCACGCCACGCGGGCCTCGCGCGGGGCGCGCCGAGGTAGCCGGCCGGGTAGCCCAGGCCGGACTCGGCGATCAGGTCCCGCACCGGCACGAGCGCGCCGGGACCGTAGCGGGCGAGGAAGCGGGCCTGGTAGTCGAGCCACGCGGCCGTCCCGAACGGCTGTGTCGTGGTCCGCAGCAGGATGGTGGCGGCTCGTGTGGCCTCGTCGAGCACCCGCGCGGGCAGGGTGATCGTCGCGTCGAGGCGCACGTCGACGGCCAGTACATCGCTGGCATCAGGCACCAGGGCACGCATTCGGGCCGCGACCGCGGCGCGGATGTCCCGCGCCTGATCAGGGTCCTTTGCGTGGTTGTGCCGGGCGAGGTCGACGGTGATGGCATCGAGGTCACGCAGGACTGCGGCGACGTCGTCGAGAGTTTCCGCGTTGGCCGCGCGCAAGGCTCCGACCAGGTGGGCCACGGTGTCAGCGCTGGTCATCGGCGGCCGCAGACTCGTGATCAGGGCACCGGCGTCGACCAGGCCTTGCAGCAAGGCGTCGATCTTGCCGGGCGACGCAGACGGGAACTCGCCGGTCATCCGCTCGACGAGGGTGTCGAAGCGAATCGGCGCAGCGGCCGCGGCCAACGCGAACCTGACCGGGCGGGTGAGCCGCACCGAGGACTCCCGCAACGGCCCGGGTGTGGCGGCGCCGACCCCGGCCCGGCAGTGCACGATCACGCGTCCATCGCGCACGATCCGCGCGTCGTCCACCACGACCGTCAAACGCCGGCGCAGAACGGGATGCCGTTCGAGCCGGTCGATCAGCGCGGTGAGCCATTCGCCGTCCACCCGTGCCACGGCCCGATGCCGCGTTCCGACGGCGGCCGTCGCGGGACCGATGTCGACAACGCCGACGCCGGCGAACAGGCCGAACGGCGTCGACCGCCGCTGCCAGCGCAACAGGTAAGACGCCACAGACACCACGGCACGACGTAACTCCTTCGCTGTGGTCTTGGTGGTGCTGTCGCTGACGATGCGGTCGACGCGGGCGCCGAGGACGGGGCTGGCCAGCGTTACCGCGTCCCTCACCTCCGGGCGCGCCCACACTTTCGCCAGCCACACACTGCCTTCCTGCTCGACCGCGACCGGGTCGCCCGGGTGGAGCCGCGTCGGTGGGTCGAGATCACCGGGATCGGTGGTGACGCGGGCCAGAAGCAGGCCGGCGTGCTGGTAGCGCGGGGACACGGTCATGGCGGTCGGCTCTCCTCACCCGGTCACGATCAAGGGCACCCTTTGCTGTCGGCGCCCGAGCCAGACTCGGACGCCGACAGCAGGGGGTTGGATCAGTACGGGTCGTTGGAAAACGTGGTGCACGCGCTGGTGCTGCAGGTGCTGCCGCATCCGTCGCTCGTGTCGCACATCGTGATCACGAGCTTGGTGGAGGACTCCACCACGCGCAGGTCCAGCTCGAACTCCGCGTCATCGACCACGCCAACGGGCTCGACAGCCAGTGCTGCTGACATTCGGTTCACTCCTTCATTTCTCGGGTTGTGCAGGGCACCCGGTCACCGAGCGGCGGACGCCGCCCGGGGCCAGGAGATCGTCGCCACGCCGTGCGTCTTGACCAGCACGGCGGTGTCCTTGCCGAACTCGGGCCGGTCGGAGCCGGTCGGCCAGTAGGTGAACGTGGGTTCGCGGTCGCGTCCGTGGCGGTCCCATGCCTGGATCTGCTCGACCAGCGCGGTGGCGGCGTCGTCGCCGTGGGCCCCGTAGGCGCGCGCGCCGAACTCCGATCCGCCGCCTTCCGGGAGGGGGCGGACGGCCAGGTAGGCGAACGAGTCGCCGTGGACCGCACCGAAGGGGAACCAGCCCTTGCGCTCGGCAGCCAGGTCGGTGCCCTCGTCCACGGCCAGCTTGCAGAAGCCAGGCAGGAAGACGGCGAGCCACAGGTGCAGGTCGGCGAAGGACACCCCGTGCTTGATGGTGACGCCGGACCAGGCTTCGGTGCGCTCGGTCGCCAGCACCCCGTCCAGCTGATCCAGCCCGGCCGGGACGTCGCCCTCGAACCGCAGCTTGACGTGGTAGCCGTTGCGGTCGGGCAGCAGGAAGACCCGTTCGTCGCGTGCGCCATCGCCTTGCATCGAGACGAACCCGGCTACCTCGGACGACGTGCTTACCAGGTGGTCGTCCTCGCGGCGGAAGCCGATGACGCGGGTGACTCCGTTCATCCGCAGCGGAACGACGATCGTGCCGCCCTCGACCAGGTGTGTAAGCCAGGCAGGTGCCAGGTCCCAGGCCCCGACCGTCACCAGGATCGCGTCGAACGGTTCGTGCAGCCCTGGTAGCGGGTTCTCGGCGTCGGCGAGTACCACGTCGACGCGATTGCCGTATCCGGTCTGCTCGAGCACTTCGCGAGCGCGGTCGGTCACGTCCGGGTCGATGTCCACGCTGACCACGCGCCCGTCCGGGCCGACAATCTCGGCCAGCAGGGCGGCGTTGAAGCCGCCGGATCCGATCTCCAGCACGCTCATGCCCGCGGTGAGGCCGGCCTGCTCGATCATTCGGGCCTGGATGTAGGCCGCGCTGGTGGAGGAGATGATCACGCCGTCCGGGCCGCGTTTGATCGCGACCGAGTTGTCGATGTTGTAGGTGACCTCCAGCGGGGTGCCGTCGGCAACGAACAGGTGCCGGGGCACCGTGCGGAACGCGCGCTCCACCTCCGGCGAGGTGATCATGCTGTTGGCGAGAAGCGTATCGACCAGGGCATCGCGGAGCTTAGCGGCACTGACGTCGTTGTGTCGGAGTGTGTTCACATGATTACCGTTCCAGAGAGGTCTGACAGTTTGTGGATTGCGTATTTCGGAAGACCAGGAACGCGCCGCGTCGGGGTCCACGGCGCGGCCCCCGCGCAGGAAGTGCCAGCACTGCGACGGTCGACCGGCCGGCGGCAGCCACGTGCCTGCCGACGCGATCGGCGGGAATTCCGTCGGCGGCGATCGCGCTCTCGCGGCTGGGCTATCCGCCGCGACCCTCGCCCCGCCCACCGGCCGGATGCTCGCCCCCTCCATCGCGGTTGACGCTATTCCCGGTCATCGAGCGCTCCTTCGCAGGTAGAGGGCAGTGACCCCGGAACGGTCCGGCGTCGGCTCGGATTTGCTTCTGGTCGAGGCTCGCCGACCGGTTCGTTCTCCTCGTGGGTTCTGGGGGCACCCCGACGGCCGGGACCACGTCGAACACGAGGCGCGACGGGACCGCGCCGCGGTGGGGACGTCCGCTGTCACCTGGTGGAGCGGTACGACCGAACGCCGGGGTGCCATAAATGACCATGGAGCTCTCTCGCCAGGTCCACCAGGGCACAAACCGGACGGATGCTGAGTCGACCTTGCCTTCAGCGGTGCCACCTGCGGGAATGTGGCGAACTCAGCGGGTGACCAGACGGATGATCATGGCGGAATGCAGTTCGGAGTCACTAGCAACCGAAAGAAGGCCTCCCTCCCGCAAGAGTCGAAGCCCATGCGTTGAACCAGGTTCCACGACGGTGAGCGTCCAGATCTCTAGGATCAAGCCATGAGCGCACACAGCATCGACGTCACCGTCCGGTCGCTAGATGGCCTCAACCTGGTCGGCACGCTGGTCCAGCCCGTCGGCCAAAGCAACCACGCAGTCGTACTCGTGCACGGGGGTGGCGTCACTCGTCACGAGGCGGGCTTCTTCACCCGGTTGGCTGCGGGTCTGGCCGAGAGCGGCGTGGCTTCCCTACGCTTCGATCTTCCCGGCCACGGCGAGAGCGAAGGCCGTCAAGAAGAGTTGTCCCTCGCCGGGGTCCTGAACGCGATCCGAGCGGCTCGAGCCCACATTTGCCAGGAGCTCGGGGTAAATGCTGCGTCGCTCGTCGCCGCCAGTTTCTCGGGTGGCCTGGCCGCCTACTACGCCGCTCGACGACAGGCCGATGTCGAGCGGTTGGTTCTCTTCAACCCCTTATTGGACTACAAGCAGCGATTCGTGGACCAAAAGGACTTCTGGCGGAACGACTTCCTGACCGAACAGGCTGCTCGCGACTTGGCTGAGCAGGGCTTCTTGCCGCACTCACCCACCTTCAAGCTGAGCCGGGCCTTACTCAACGAGGTGTTCTGGCTGGATGCCCGGCGTGCTATGGCCGACATCCAGGCACCCACGCTCGTCGTCCACGGCACGAAAGACACCTTTATCCCAGTGGAGTCGTCCCGTGACGCGGACCGCCGCCTGACAGCGCCTCATCGGCTGCTTGAAATCGAGGGCGCGCAGCACGGCTTCGCCGTGCACGATGATCCGACGTACGCCAATCCGCAAAGCCAAATTTGGCAGGCCGAGGTGATCGCCGCAGTCCGTGACTGGTTGACTTTAGACTGAATTCCTGGACCGGCTATCGAGCAACAACCTCGCCCAGCTGCACGACGGCTGGACGGTTGCCCCATGGGCGAAGGTATTCCAGTACGCGCACCAACTCCTGTTTCGTGCGTCGGGAGCTGGTGCTGTCGGCTCGGGCGGCCGACTCGACGCCGGTCCGGGCGGCTTCATCAGGCTCTCCGGCCAAAGCCAGAGAGCCGGCTCGCAGCGATAGGAAAAACCCGTAGTCGCGCGGCGAGAATCGGTCTTCCACCAGTGACTCGTCGTACAGCTCCACGGCGCGTCGCGGTGCGCCAGCCTCGGTGTAGCAGATCGCAGTTTGCATGGTCAGCAGCGTGTCGTTGTAGTGCGCTCCCAACGAGCAGTCTCTCTCGTCTCGAGCGCCCAGGAGCTGGCGAGCCTCGTCGAGCTTGGATGCCACAGCGTCGGCAGTCGCACCCAGCATGACTTCCGCTCGTGCTTCTTGCTGCACCGATTCGGCTTGAACTCGGTTCGGAAGCGTCCATGGTCCACGTCGCACAGCTTGCGACAGGCTGAGCATCCGCCGCGGTTCGCGTTCGTCGAACGCAAGTTGCGCCTTCTTGAGCAGGACGTAGCCCTGCATGGCCGGATCGTTTGCCTCCTGCGCCCATTCCATGGCTCGGTCGTACCAATACAGTGTCCGACCGAAGTCACGCACATCGCGGTAGAGCCAACCAGCGAACTCAGCACTTTCGGCACCGAGCCTGAGCAGGTCTCGCCTGATGTTCGGCTTGACATCGCGAGCGTGCTCTTCAACGGCACTCACCACCCCGAGCACGAGCGGTAAGGTCTTCGCCGGGCCGAGCGTGCCGTCGTCGGCTTTGCATGCGGCCAGTTGGCGGCTGAAATAATCGAGCACCGGGCCGTCGAAATGCCGGCGTGCGTCCGCCATGGCTTCGGAGACGCGCTGGAGTTCATCAAGCCCGAGCGCCGGCAAAACCGTGGCGGGTACGCCGTACTTAAGCAGCGAGCGACGACTAAGTGGACTCACGGTGTCCCATTCGGCGGCATGAGCTGCACGGTCAGCCTCGTCGTCGGCGACGAGAGCGGGAGGCAGAAGTGACCCCAGCTCGCTGGCGGCGACGGTAGCCCCGTCCAGCGGCACTAGTACGGGCCGTCCATTCACCATAATCGGAAGCAACAAGCCGCTGCGCGGCGTGGTCGTCGGTGTCGTCCCGGGCGCACCGCGCTGGACGACAGGGGCCGACTCGACCGCCGCACGAGGTGTGCCCTCGGCCAGCAGATCCTCCAGCTCGGCCAGCGACACCTTCAGCAATTTGGCAAGTTTCGGACGCTTGTAGGGCAGCGGTTCGGTCCGCCCGCGCTCCCAGTGGCCCACGGTCGTGGGGTCGACGTTGAGGGCATGGGCCAACGACTCCTGCGTGAAGCACGCCTTCTTGCGCGCTCGGATGAAGCCGAACCGCCGTCCGCCCATAATCACCCCTCCGGCTACGCCCTGCGTTCATCACATTACCGCAGGTCAGACCCGGCAATGCAAGGACCGGTTAGATTCAGTCCGGTTTGTGCCCTGGTGGCCGCGACTGGACCAATCCATGGTCATTTACGGCACCCCGGCGGCCCCTGGGATCTCTTCTCTCGCCTCCGAGGCCATAGCCGAGCTCCCGCACGCACGATCTCCTGTTCGCCGTGATGTCCCGACCGTCGGGGTGCTGACCAACGACCGCAAGCAACGAACGAGGCGATCCCGGTGCCCTACTCCGTCGTGCAATCCACGCGCCGACCTGCAGCATTCAGCATTAAGCCACTACAGATGTATGCATTGCTGCACGTCTACCTCGTCGTACATCGGCCGTCGACCAAGCACCGTGGCTGCGCGATATGCCGGACGCCATGGCCATGCGCCAAAGTACGTCAGGCCGCGCGCCTGCGGGACGGCTTCTGATGCCGGCCACAACACTGCTCAGCCGGAATGACGTCGCCACGAAGTGCCTGACCACTCCGCTGGCCTACGGCTACATGCGCGTTCCGGCCGGCCTGCCCGATCGCAAGGTGCGCGGCCTCGAGCAGGCAGTCATCCGGTACGCACACAGCCTCGACCTGCGCTTCGTCAGCTTCTTCTTCGAGTTCCACTGTGGTGCCCGAGACGGCTTCGACGAACTGGTGACCGAACTGGTACGGACGCAGACCCGGCACGTCGTAGTGCCGAGTCTGCGGCACCTGGCCTTGAACACGCTGCTGCAGGACGCAATGCGTGAGCGACTGGTCTTGGACGCAGGAGCACAGGTGCACGCGATGCGCAGCCGGACGACGGAGTAGCCCCCGATGGACCAGCAAACAGCTGAACTAGTACGGGCACTAGCGGGCGTGAACAAGCACGTGCCGGAGATCAGCCGCGAACTCCTCACCGGCACCATGGCCTCCAAACGTGAGCGCGCCTTCGCTGGACTCCTGATGGAACTGGCAGACGTGCTCATCACCCATGCCAACAACCAGGATGCACCAGCCGCCCCGCTCAACCTGGCCGACCGCGTCACCATCACCGGAAGACAGCTCGTTACAGTGGCTATGCGCCTGCGCACGAGCACGGCGACGTCAGACCAACTCCACGAGACGGTGGGGCTGCTGGCGGCACTGGCCGAGGTGTTACGGCTCTACGCCGACAATCTCACCCCGCCAGCCTCAGCGAAGGCGGCTGATCCACCCGAGCCGCCAGATCAGTGAACGTCGGCGTCCTCGTCGTGCTCGCCTGTCTGGCGTCGCCGATCGTGCTGGTCGTCGCGCACATCCTCCGCGACGTCCAGCACAACCGGCGAATACAGCGCAGCCCCAGCAGCGTGGCGAGCATCCGGCGTCGGGTAGCGCACGAACGCGCCGAAGCCGAAGCCGCCAACGCTCCGACAGACGTCCTGCCGGTTATCCACCCTGCCCCGGCCGCGAAACCCACCGACGGCATGCTGCCGGTGCACCCGCATCGTCCACGGCCGTACGTCGGTCGTACCGAGGCACCTCCTCGTCGCCCGCCCGATCAACCGGCCCCGGAAGTCATGGCCCGTGTGCTGTACGGCCTGCGCCGCTTACCCACTCAACCAGCCGAAGCCCCGACGTCACCGTGGCCGACCGCCGACCCGGACAGCAACCATCGCCGACTTGAACAAGGGGCAAAGCACCTACGCCGCTGACGTCACTGCCGCGACCACCCAGCCTCCTGACCACGTCTCACACGCTGAAAGAAAACCACAGTGCGCCCGCTAATCCGCGATCCACGCCGTAATACGTACGCTGTCCAGCCACCCCCAGCGGTCGCCGTCGGCTTGGCCCTCCGCACGCTCCGCATCGCCCGCCACGTCACGATGCGTCAGGTGGCTGCCAGGCTCGGCCTCCGCGCGCAAGACTTGTCAAACTGGGAAACAGCGAAACGCATTCCGCCGATCACTGCCGTAGCCCAGCTCCTCGATGCGCTCCACGCCGATCGCGTCACCGTCAAGCGCATCCTGAATCAAGCTGACCACGCCGACGACCCCGCATTTGTCGACGCCCACCACCGGGACCACGCCGCTCTCGCCTGGCACTACGAGCACCTCGCCACCGACGTCGTCGAATGGGCACCCACACTCATCCCGGACCTGCTGCGTACCCCTGCACATGATCTGTACCTGCTCAACCATCCGTTCGCTGACCCCGGCTATGCGGACGCGCAGAGTCTCGCCGAGCCCACTCGCCGCAATGACCTCGTTGACCCGAACCGGCACTACACGTTCCTCGTTGGCGACACTGCACTCCACGCCTGCCCACCTCAGATGCGCACCGATCAGCTGAGCAACCTCAAGCACCTGGCGGCCCGACCGAACATCGCACTGCGAGTCGTCCCGGCCGACGTCTGCGCACCTGGACTCATCAGCCCGTTCACCTTGTACCGCCACCACAAAGTCACACTTGCGGCCGCGGTACACCACCATCGCGCCAGCACTTACTTGGCCGATCGAGACACGCTCACCGCCTACCAGCGCGCCACGCACATGCTGCGCCGCCATGCCGTCGAGCTGCAGTCCGTTGACGAAACACTGCAAGGCACGCAGGCCGGACCTACCGAGTTACCCGACGCAGCAGAGGCATCGTGACGCTGCAGTCCAACTTCCACCCTCACGACGATTGAAAGACCGTCGCTTCCCGTTCTTACAAATCGGGTTCGTAGCCCTCGATGTCGTAGAGTGGTTTTGTCCGCCAGTTGCGACCGCGTTTCTCTGTGCCAACCGACCGCACCCCGCTCGGCAGGGAGGCTTGTGTTCGTGAGAAGTGACCGCACCCCGGATCCCGGCCCGCGGGGTGGGCATACGTCGCCTTTGCTCGATCCTCGCCGTCTGCGTCGTTGCGAAGGCGCAGGTCCAGGTGGAGCGCCCGGAGCGAAGCGGAGGACGAACGACCTGGAGGTGTGCCGAGTGACGACCACACTTGATCGCGAGGAAGGCAACGGTGCGGTCAGAACTGGCCGACACTGATCACGTCGGTGATCAACATGTGCGGTCAGAACCCGCGAACAAGTGCGGTCAAAAGTCGCGAACATAATCACGTAGAGACACACCACGAGTACGGCTTCGGCCAATATTCTTTCCAACGCCCAGAAAGAACCCATGAACTCCCTCGATCCTGACGTCGACCCGCACCACATTTCCGGCGCTATCGCTTCGGCGGCGAACCGAGTGCGCGCTGCCGCCCAAGCCGGCACCGTGCCGCCGGCCTCCGCAGCTCAGCTCGCTCAGCTGCTCGACACGATCGCCGTCAGGCTCGATCCCGTACCCACCGAGTCTCCAGAGATCACACTTGAGGATGCCGACGGGACGGCCGGGCCGCCGAGCTGAGTATTTCTACTCACCGCGCCTGCGTAACCCCACCTGACCTGCGCTTCATCGGCCTCCTGGGCGCCCCGACGCGTTGAAGCGGCTCGCTGATGTCCCGTAGTGTGATACGGCGACTACGGGGAGGGAACACATGGGATTCCAGACGGTGCCTGACGCGCTCCGAGCCGCCGGACGAGTCATCGCCGACGCGCTTAGCCAGCTGCGCGGCGCCGACTGCGCCGAACCCGTCACCGGCCTGGTCGAAGCCCTGCCTGGCGGCCAAGCTGCGCCCGCCGCATCCTCGTTCGGAGCGAGCTGGGGAATGACGTTCCGCGGCTGGTGCACCGAAGCCGAGCGCTACGGCAGCGATCTTGGGCTGGCTGCGGACCGCTATGAAGCCGGCGACCACGGCGCCGCCATCGCAACCGCCGACGCCGGCCGTCTGCACGGGCCGCGCTGATGGTGGCCCTGTCCGACGTCAAGCGGTGGAACACCGGACAACTCGACGAAATCTTCCGGACTGTGCAGCAACGGCTCCAGATCCTCACCCATTCAGGTGACGATTTCGGGAAAGTGATGCCGGTCGAAGGCTGGGCCGGCCCATCCGCCGACACCGCCGGCTCGGCCCACCACAGCCTCATGTCCAGGATCGACAAGATGGCGGCTGGGGCGAGCGTCGTCGCCAAAGCGATCGGCCAAGCCGCCGACGCCATCACTGGCGTGCAGCACGCCATCACCAACGCCGAAGCCCTCGCCGGCAAATACGGCTATCGCATCGCCCAGGACGGCACCGTCACCGATACCTTTCCCGCCGGCCAAGCCCCGCCGGACATCCATCCCGAGGACCGCGCCCGGATCCGCACTCAGATCGCCGACTCGATCACCCAGGCCTTGCGCACCGCCGACGACATCGACGCCGACCTCGCCTCCGTCCTCAAACGCGCCCAAGAAGGCGACTTCGGCACCGGCGACGAGACCACCGTCACCGCCGCGGCCGCCGACGGTGCCCGCGACCCCGGCCTCACGTTGCCCGAACCCCCACCCAACGCAACACCGTCCCAGACAGCAGCCTGGTGGAACTCCCTGTCCCCCGCCGGCCAGGCGATCCTGCTGCACGACCGGCCCGGCGCGCTCGGCGCCATGGACGGCATCCCCGCCGACGTCCGGGACAAAGCCAACCGGACCGTGTTCACCCAGCAGTACGACGATCTCAAACACCAACGCGACGACCTGCAGCACCGGATGGACAACCTGAACCAAAGCGACCCCACCGAGCAGACCGAGTACTTCGACCTCGAGCGGCAACGCGACAGCCTCAACGGCAAACTGACCGGGATGGACCAGATCAACGACCGCCTCGCCAACCCCCTGCCCGGGCAACCTCACGCCTACCTGCTCGGCATCAACCCCCAGAAATCCGGGCAAGCCATCATCGCCATCGGCAATCCCGACACCGCCGCCAACGTCGCCACTTACGTCCCCGGCACCACCGCGGGAATCAACGACGGCATGGCCACCGACATCAACCGATCCGACGCCATGGTCCAGGCAGCCCAGCGATCAGGATCGCCGTCAACCTCGGTCATCACCTGGGCCGGCTACGACGCCCCGCAAACCCTCGTTGACGCCGCCAGCACCAGCTACGCCGACCACGCCGAATCCTCTCTTCGACGCTTTCAGGACGGCCTGGGCGCAACCCACCAGCCAGGCGAGGTGAACACGACGATCATCGGTCACAGCTACGGCACCACCGTCGTCGGACAGACCGCCCGAGATCTCGGACTTCCTGCCGACAACATGGTCATGGTCGCCAGCCCCGGTGTCGGTGTCCAGCACGCAGGCGATCTCCATCTCGACGGCGTCCCGGCCGACCAAGTCGGCCAGCACATCTACTCCACCAAGGCACCCACCGATCCCATCCCGGCATTGACCAATTTCGACAACCCGGCAGCGGACAAAATCGACCCGCTCGGGCCTGATCCGACGACGGCGTGGTTCGGCGGACAAACATTCCAGTCAAACTCGACCAACCCGCTGAGCTCGCACGGCGACTACTGGCTTCCCCGGTCGGATTCGCTCAGGTCAATGGGAAACGTCATCGCCGGAGGCAGGCCGTGAGCCGCAGGATTCGAACAACTACCACGCGTGCCCTCGCGACCGTCTCAGCGGCGGCGCTGCTGTTCACCGTGTCGGCATGCGGAGAGCAGGGAGAAATGGAAAAGACCGCGTCACTCTCCGAGGTTCAAGCCAACGCGGACAAGATGGTCAAGGACGCAGCCAACGCCGTGTTCGCTAGCGGCTTCCACTTGACCGACCAAGGGCCCCAACCACTCCAGTGCAACGACTCTAGCGACAGGCCGACCGGCAAGGTCCTGACGAGCGTCAACTACTGGGTCGACGGCGTCGACAAAGCAGCCAACGCAGGCTACTTCGACAAACTGAAAACCTGGTTCACGACCAACGGCTGGCACGTGGAGGCCGACAAGCGCCCCCACGACCTCTTCCTCAACGCATCCCGAGACGACTATCTGATGAGCCTCGAAGCATCTTCTGCAGGCCGACTCAACATCGGCGCCAGCACACCGTGCGTGTGGCGAGACGGCACCCCACCCGCCAGCCACTAGCGCGACAGCTCCGCAGCCACCAGGACATCGGCCCAGCCGACGAGATACATCGGCCGGAACGACCCGCCCACACACGGCACCCGCGGGTGCCGCCGCGACGCTATGGGCACCGCGGAACCGCTGGCGTCTCACCACCGCCGGGTCCGGTGTGCTGCTCGACCTCCCACAGGTCCCCGCGGACCCAGCCGTAGGTGCCGGCGCGGTAGGACCAACCCCAGGCGTGCCCGTCGGAGGCTCCGCGCGTGCACGATACCCAGAACCCGGCGCCGTAGCCGATCGTGCCTAACACCGGACCGTCAACGGGCCGGGATCGGATGCGCGCGCCGTCGGCGGTCGCGGTGACCGCTATCCAACCCCTGCGCCGTCGCGGCCGACCTCGGCCTCGCGTGCGGCGACGTGGGCGTGGACCAGATGACGGATCCGTCGGGCGCGACCGCCGGCGTGCCCGCGTTGGCGTCGCCCTCGCCCGGTGTACCGACGTCCGGTTGGTCGGACACCACGTCGGCGGCTGACGATGCTTCAGCTGCGTTGGCCGGTACCACCGCTGCCATCGTTGCGCTTGCGAGGACACCGAACGTCAGCAGTTACGCCGCGATCCGCTTCGCACACAGAAGACTCGTTGTCATGAAAAGGAACTCCTGTCGCTCTGGCGCGTCGCGGCTGCCCAGAAGATGAGCGTGTTACAGCGCGAGGGCAGCGGCTCGTCAACGCACGCGCGAAAACCGACGCCCAGTCCAGGCCTATCTCCTCGGGCCCGAAACCTCGCCATCTACCGAAAACGGCCGGCGCGTCGTCGGTTGCTGAAGTTTTCGGCTCGGGAGAGGCGCCCTCCCCAGTGCCCTCTCCCGAGCCGGGAACCTTTATGCCGCCGGGGGTTGGTAGCGGCCCGGGTCCCCAGAAGGGTCCACTGTGGTCGCTCCCTGTGGACCACCGCGGATCACCTTCTAACACCAGAGTGCCCCAGAAACGAGTAATTCGCCACAAGTGTGGCGTATTTTTTGATAGTAACTTTGAGTGTCACCTTGCGCGCGAAGCGCAGCACTCGACGACATCATCCTTTCCCGCTCTGCGACCACGGCTGGGCGGGTCTGCAGCGCAGTGCAGCAGACCCGCGGTCCGGGGCAAGCCCACCGTCTACGAGGGACAGGACCGCCATCCTCCGGCCGGCTTGCCCCGGCCCCGCGGGGCCCGCTGGCCAAGGCCGCGTCCGCCGCCCACCCTGGCCGCGGCCACCGAGGAGGAATCCGTGTTGAAGTACTTCGTCTCCACCCACCGCACCCAAGGCGACCGGGTCAACGACTCCAACAGCATTCCGGGTACTGAACTGGTCGATCTTCCCGGCGAATACCACGACGACCCGGACTCGCCCATCTGCGGCTGCGCCCGCAGCTTCGCCGGCATCACCAGTCGGCAGACCTCGACCACCGCCGAGGTCGTCGCAACCGACATGACCGCCGCGCAGTACATCGGCCGTTTCCATGCCGGACTCCTCGCCCTCGGCTGGAAGGACAACGTCGAGACGCGCAACGGGGTCATCGATGCCGCGGTGGAGTTGCTGTTGCTGGCCGCCATGTGGCCGGTGGGCACCGTCGTCGAACGCCGGGGCAGCGAGATCCGGGTGCTTAGCTTCCCCGGATCGTGATCGCCGGCCGCCCGTTCAGCTCCCCATGAAGGAGTCTTCATGTCCTGTTCCACCGACGCGCGGCGTGCCCGTGCGTTCCTCCAGCACGCCGCCGAACCCGCCAACCCGTTCCTCGCCCGCTACGTCGCCGAGGTCGGGCCCGTCGACGCCGCCCACCACGTCTCCGAACGCACCGCCCCGACCGACGTTCTCACCGAAACCCGACTCGACGTTGACTGGATGCGCGCCGACGCCGCCCTGCGTACCGCCGCAGAGCTTGGCGCCCGCTTCGTCATCCCCGAAGATGACGAGTGGCCGGCCGGCGTCGTCGGCGGCCTGAGCACGCTGGCCGCCGACGACGCCACCCTCGGTGGGCCACCTCTGGGCCTCTGGATCCAGGGCGAGCCACGGCTGGACGAGCTGGCGTCCGCGCGGTCGGTCGCGGTCATGGGAGCACGGGCCGCCACCGAGTACGGCGAGCACCACGCCGCCGAGTTCGCCTACACGCTGGCGTCTCGGAATGTCACGGTGTGGAGCGGCGCCGCCTACGGCATCGACAGCGCCGCCCACCGCGGAGCGCTGGCCACGGATCGCCGAGCCTGCACCGTCGCCCTTCTGGCATGCGGAATCGACTGCGGCTACCCGGCCGGACACGTAGGCCTGCTGAAGCGGATCGCCACCTCCGGCGCGGTCGTCTCCGAATACCCGCCGGGCGTGCCGCCTGCGCGGCACCGGTTTCTTCTGCGCCACCGGCTTCTGGGCGCGTTCACCCGGGCGACGGTCGTGGTCGAGGCCGGCCAGCGCAGTGGTGCCCGGCACGCCGCGCGCGTGGCCGACAGGCTCGGTCGACCCGTCCTGGCCATCCCGGGTCCGCTGTCTTCCACCGCGTCCGCCGGGTGCCACCGGCTGATCCAAGACGGCACGGCCCGTCTGGTCACCTCGGCCGACGACGTCATCGCGGTGATCGAGCAGCCCGAGGACGAGGTGGACGCCGAACCCGAGGCGGCCATCCCGGTGGACGAGACCGATCGACGCTAGCGCACGCCCCGACGACGGCCCGCGCCTCACGCAGGCCCGATGACCTCGCGCAGCGTGAGGGGCCGCCGTCGGACGCGCGCTCAAGGCGGTGGCGGCTCACACCTTCGTGGGCCGCCACCGCCTCCCCAGCCCGCACGCCGGGGAGGCCGAGCCGAGGAGCGCCGACCGTGACCGCGTACCTGACCCCCGGTGAACTGATCGGATCCCTGCCCGACACCTGTGCCGGCACCCTGCACGTCATAGCTCTGCCCTCCCACGCGGACAGCCCAACCCCGCGGCGGCTGACGTCGCCAACCGGCGCGGCCTTCCCGGTTAGCCTGGCGCGGCGCATGACCACCACCGAGATCGCCGGGCACGTGCTCGCGGCGCTGCCAGCCGACCGTGACACCGACCTGGTCGTCATCGTGATCGCCGAGAACCACTCCCGGCACTGGCTGCCGCTGCGGGCCGCGATCGCCGCGCTCGAGGCCGACCTGCGGCCTGCCGGGCACACCGTCATCGGCCGCTACTGGGCCCCGCACACCCGCCCCGGCGCTCCCTGGCGCGACTATCGCCGCCCCACCCACCTCGGCACCGTGATCACGCCAGGCGCCGACCTCGATTTCGCCGCCCCGGTACAGCTGGGCGGCGATGCCCCGACCCCGACCTGGGGCCTGCCCTTCACCGAATCCGGGGAGACCTTGCCGGCCGACCTTGGCCGGTTCGCCCGCCGGATCGTGCCGTTCCTAGTTCGTCGCGGTAACGAGGCCAACCGGATCGTCACCCACGCCACCGTCCAAGCTGGTCGCGGCGAACTCGTCGACGACGTCGCGGCCTTCGCCGTCACGACCGCGCTAGCCGACAACGCCACCTACGGACCGGCGCTCCTTCCACCGAACACGCTCGACCCGCAGCGAATCGAGCAGTTGTGGATGGCCCTCTACCGCGGCAGTACCGACGCTGCGGCTCGGGCCCGGCTGGCCACCTTGATCGCGGCCAGCGCCGTCCGCCGGGGCGACCGCCATCTCGCCGCCTGCGCTCTAGCCCACGCGCACGGTGCGCCGGGCGCCGCGACCGTCGGATTGCTGTTCCAGCAGCACGCCAGCGCCGAGGTCGTCGAGCACGAGCTAGACGAGACCGCCGGCCGGGTCGGCGCGACACGCTGGTAGCCCACGTCATCAATACTTCGTCGCGGCTGCAGCGTCTCGGACGTCGTATCACCGCTCGGGACGCCTCGGCGTGCTGCCCAGAGCAGATCACGTCGTACATCGCTGCCGCCGCGACCCAATCGACCCCGGATCCACTCACTACAATCTCGTCTGGACGACGGATCGCTTACACCTTCCGCTTGCTGCGCTAAATGCCTTCGGGTTCGGGTAGGACGTCATCGGATTCGTACCCGATCATCGCCGTCAGTCGCGAGAATTGATCTGGTCCAACACTGTGCCCCTCGGGCACCTTTTCTCCGCGCATCCACGATACCGCTTTCCCAGGCAGAGACCTCAACTTCGAGAGATCTCCACGTTGAGGAGGGTTATGGAGCAGTTCCCACGCGTCCTGGCGATTTACGAGCGGATGGTCGATAGAAACCCCCGGATGTGAAACAACCGTTACACATAGACCTTCTGTGACGAGTGATAATTCATGACATAGAGCAGTGGACCCACTGCGCATCGCCACCGAATCAGGAAGCACCATCGTGAATTCTGATTCAGAATCTTCGATGGCACCTCTGAAAACCCACAGTGATAGGTCGACAGGAGGAGAACTGCCATCGACCATCCAGCGATAATCATGCGGAGGATTGTCGAAACGAATAGCAATATCGTTCAGACGCCTGTCACCCAGCCTCGCCTTGGGATGACCGAGCATCAACAGCACCTTTGCCCACCACATCCCAACCGAGTGCCACTCGGCTTGATTAAATTCGCCCGACCAGCCATTGGTCGCGAGTTCTTTGACAACTTCTCTTGCTGGCATTTCGAAGCGCTTGTTAAGCTCACCGTTGCAAGTTCTGCAAACCGGCAAGAGCACGCGCTGCCGCTGAGAATGATGGATTGGCACACCACGCTTATTTACAACTGGGATCGAGTTGACCGCCCACGGCTTCTTTGGTGGGCCTAGCGCGTCCATTGCTTTGAGGAACCACTGTGGCCAAACGTGCTCACCTTGCCCTGTCGCCGGATTGTTTCCACAGACGGCGCAAATCTCGACCTGAGCCATTTACACATGTTAGCGCTGAACTGGTGGGCCGCTTACCACTACCCCGACCACCGCCCGCGCACGCATCGCTCCGTGCCACTTACCCGTTCGATCATGTTTGGCCGTTGCGTCTCGACGGCCGCGCCGTCGGCACCGTCTGTCGCGTCACTGCCTGTCTGGTCGACCGCCACGAGCCCCGTGCCCTCACCGAATCCGCCCTGCATCTCGACCTGCCCGTTGACGAGCAGCCCGGCCACGCCCTCATCACGTGGATAGCCGATTCCGATCACGAGCCCTGGACCGATGCCGTGGCTCCCGGCCACCCATGACCTCGCGGTGTCGCGCGGCCTCGATCACGCGACCAGGTCCCGCGACACCGGTCAAGGCCCACCGCAGAACATCAAACGCCCCGACCGCAAGACCAGGGCCTTGACCGGTGCCACGACGGGACCTGGGTGACCGGTGTCGTCCACACGCCACCCCTGCGAGGCCACCTGAATGAACCGGGAATCCCCGAGTCGGCACGCCTTTCCCCGGGCGAGCCGAGTCCCGGTTCGGGGCTGGCCGGGTCAGCGCACGCGCCGCGCTGTCCCGGCCAGTCTCCTCTTGCGCGTCTCGTCGAACGTTGTCGGAGGTCCGACCGTGCCACGTGCGACCGAGCTAACTGCCATCGAACGGGACGTCCTCTGCGATGTTGCGCGCGGTCTGAGCAACATCCAGATCGCAGGGAAGCAGTTCCGCTCACCCGAAACCATCCGCACCCACATGAAGAACATCTTCGCCAAGTTGAATGCCCGTAATCGCGCGCACGCCGTCGCCGTCGCCTACGACACCGGCATCTTCCATTGCCGGCTCCCGCACCTGCCGCTGGCACAACCGATATCGGCCGGAATCTCGCTATCATCGTGCCGACACGGCACCGTACCGACGGCCGTCAACTGCTCCGCCGCGCGTCGGCCCGCGCACGGAGGACGGGTATGACCGATCCCACTCACCCGGCCACCCTGGCGACCTACCTCGATGATCCTGCCCTGCCGCTTGTCATCGATCCTGCCGATGTCGGCGCCGACGCCGAAACCGTGATCGGCGAACTACTCACCAGGGACCCGACGGACGCCGCGATCGTCGTGCGGGGCGCGGCACTGCTGTCGGCCGCCGACGCGGGGACCGCCGCCGAGTGCCTGGCCACGTCGATGACCTGGCTGTATGGCTGATCCCCCTCGTTCTCGCCGCGATCGGGGCGGCCTTCGGCACGGCCCCGACGGCCGGGGCGAGCACCGTGTCGGTCGGTGCCTACGGTCAGCCGTTGTTCGCGACCGCGCAGGTGCTGCAGCCGTTCTGGCGTGGCCGCCAGCGCCGGGTGCGGTTCAGCATCGACGCCACCGTCGAGAACGCGCTCGCCCTCGCCGCACTCGTCGGTGAACGCGCCGCCGCCGACCGCACCGCGCCCGTCTCACCCGATTCCTGCCGCTGACCTTCGGCGCCGCTGTTGCGCGGCGATGAACAACCCCGCCTCCGGAGCCCCTCTCGGGCGCCGGAGTTCCTTTCTCCTCCCCGGAAGGACGATGCCATGGAAGCTCGTACCCGCGTGATCACCCTCGACGGCTCCCAGGCCCGGATCGTCGACATCCGCGCCAACTTCGGCGTCGGCGACACCGGGCTGCGCGTGCACGGCCTCAACCCGGTCTCGCGCGAGACCCGCGACCGGGTCCGCGCGGCCATCCGCAACAGCAGCCTGTCGTGGCCCGAGGGCGTCGTGCACCTGACCGCCTCCACCACGCACCCGCGCTCCGACGTCGATCTCGCCGCCGCGACCGCGGCGCTGCTGGTCACCAAGGCCGTGCCGGCGCGGCGGCTCACCGCGACGGCGCTGATCGGCGAACTCGGTCTCGACGGCACCGTCCGCCCGCTCCCCGATGTACGGACGCGGGCGATCGCGGCCGCCGAGGGCGGCTTCACCCACCTGGTCGTGCCTGCCGCGAACGCCGCCGAGGCCGGTCTCGTCCCGGGCCTCACCATCGTTCCTGTCGCCTGCCTGGATGAGCTGGTCAGCTGGCTGCGCGGCGGACCCACTCCGGCCCCGCGGCCCGAATCGGGCGACGGAGCATCGCCTACCACGTCGTGGGCTCCCGAAGCCTGGGCCCGACTGACGCCCACGGCGGTCCGAGCCGCCGCAGTCGCCGCGGCCGGCGGTCACCACACCCTGCACGTCGCGGCTCCCGGCACCCCGGTCCTCCTGTTGCCACGGTTGATCCGGGCGCTAATGGCCGACCTCACCGACACCGAGGCACTCGAGGTCAGTACGTGGCACTTCCTGGCCGACGAACCTGCCCCTGACCGCAGCGAGCACCACCGGCCGCCCGGAGTTCCCCTGCTGCCCGACGACACGATCGCCGCGGTAGCCGGATCCCTCAGTCGCCCGGGACTGCTGACGCTGGCCCACCGCGGTGTCCTGACCGTCGAGGACCTCCCCGGCCTCTCTACCCGCATCGTCGAGGTCCTGCGTCCGGCGCTGGAGAACGGCGTGATCGGCATCACCGCCGCGGCGGGCGCCGAAGCCCGCCCGGCCGGAGCGCGCATGGTGTTCACCGCCCGCGACTGCCTCTGCGGCAGTGTCCGGACCAAGAACTGCCGCTGCACCCCGGCGCAGCGTGCGCGCTACCTCGCCCGGATCCCGCAGTGGTTGCTCGACCGCGTCGACCTGTTCCTGCGGGAGGTCACCGTCGCCGAGCCCGATCCGTCGCTACCGTCCCTGGAGTCGCTACGAGACAGCGTCGCCCGAGCGCGGGAACGCGCGCGCTACCGGTGGGGTGCCGCACCGGAACCCGGCGCCGAGATCGACTACACGAAAGCCGTCGCCGGCCTCCCCGCCAACGCCGTGGGCGAGTTGGACGACGCGATCCGACAAGGCCGGATTACTCCCCGCACCGCTGCGCGGTGCCTTCGGCTGGCCTGGACACGTGCCGACCTGGACGGCCGCGCGCACCCGGACATCGCCGACATCTGGCTGACGCTCTCCCACCGCAGCGGAATGCTGGGCCTACTGCGGAATCCGGCTCCAAGGTGAGCTGAAGTGAGAGATGACCAGGAAAGGACTTTAGCGATAAGCCCGCTGCTGCGGCCTGGGCAGAGGGATGAAGAAAGTTGTGACTTTTCGCGATGGTTGGCCGTTGAGCACGACAGTTGACCGGCCGTCGCCATCTGCATATGGCTCGTATATGACTGCACACTTCGGCTGTCCACTTGGAAGAATTTGACCAATGGACATTTTGATAACACACATTCGCAACCTAGAAGGCCGTAATTATCCTCAAGGTTCGGATTGACGGAAGGTACTCCAGTGCGACCATCAGCTTGAACCTCTGGTCTTCGTGAGAAAATTCGAGCATAATGTTGAATAATGACTGTCCGCGCTCGAGGTGGTATCGGAGGTTGTATACGTAGTTGGATCCCATCCTACCGGAGATCTGAGCGCGCACCTCGTCAACCGATAGCTCCAACAGTCCAGCACGACCGAGAGACGCAGCCTTTTCGCGCTGAAGGTATTCAAGCTTCTCCGGCGTTATTTCGATATCAAGATCAGAAAGCCCTGATGGATGGTCACTGATGCCATTAAGGCTTAGGTAGACATCCTCGCGGTCTCCTGCTGAAAGTTGACGTTCGATTTTGAACGAGAGAAACAATTCGAAGTAGTGATCGGCAATGCTCACACATCGTCGATCTTCGCCAACCCATCCGCGCGCATCTTCGTTTTCCTCGTCCGACAAATCGTCGGAATGGGCCGCAATGAATACATTACGCAGCTTTACATAGCAGGATGGAAGTGTCATCGACATCCAGGTTTTGAAGGGGGTACTGTAAGTAACGTCACTAAATCCGACGTAGCACGACATACTTTCCACTGAACGACGAAGTGCATCAAGCCTGGTCGACGTCAGATTGTTGATGTAGATACCGTAGAGCTGACTGCTATGAAGGAGTGTTGGACGCCTGAACCAATTGACGTAATTCTCCAATAAACCTCGAGCCAAGTCGTCGGGGATGCCGAGAAGGTCACCGGCGAGGATGCTACAGGTGTGATTCTGGTCCAGCATTTGCAGTACACGTCGGAATGGCTCGGGACCGTATTCGACTTCCGAGTCGAATACGAATACCACCTCAGCCCCGTCGCCCTTTGGGACGAGGGCTGCTCGTAGATCCATATATTTCACGCCTTTGCGTCCGAGGAGGTCGACTGTCTCTCGATGGGCCGCTTCTATCTCACGTCGAACGGAAGTGGAGTCTAGGTTGAAGTAGCTACGAGTCATCCGAAGAAGGAAATTGTCTCGGGCGTTCAGCGTCCAAATGGGGCCGACATACTCGCTGGCGTGACTTGAAGGGGATTTCATGCCCTGTAGTGTACGGGCGACTGCGGACTTTGACACCGCATTCCCAGAAGCTCGTACGCCATCAGCAGTTCATCCAGCCCGCACGAGTGCGACCGCGCTGGGCTAGAAACGTTGTCCGCCAGACCGTCGGCCACCCAGCAAGCGCACTGCGCCGCTCGCAAGCCTTGTGGCGGACATGCCCACCAACTGCACACGAACCACCCGTGCAGAGCAGCATTCTGTCGCCGACCCAACCGCTCAACTGGCCAACTGAAGCAGTCATTCTTAAAAGTGTTACTGCGCTGAGAAAAGCAGTGTGGGTGTTCCGGTCGGGCCGACGCACTCTAGCGGAGCCTGGCATCGGCGGAAGCCCGCCCGATCACGACGTCGGCGGCGGATGGGCAGGAAAGGGGCGGGCTTGCCGCCGACGCGGGCGGCCCCGCTGTGGCGAGTGCGTCCCGACCGGGACACCCGCACATCGCCTTTCTCCACGGCCGAACAGCAGTTCGGGGCGGCGCGGTGTGCGGGGTTCGTGGTCGGTCACCGGGGTTCCTGGTGACCGACCGGCCCGTATCAAGGAGCCCGCGTGACCGCCACGATGGATTTGCCCACCCAGCGCGCCGACGAAGCCGACCCCACCACCCCGGAGGTCGATCCCGCACCGACCAGCCTCGAAGACGCCCCTACCGACCTCGCCGGTACCGCAGAGGCAGCGTCCGGCGGTAACCCGCTCGCAGGGCTGTCGGAGGACGAGCTGGCGGCGTTGCACGCGCAGTGGGACGCCGAGATCAACACCGTCATCCACATCAACCCGGATGAGGCGCTGCTCGCCGAGAACGTCCGCACCGAGAACGCCGAGGCAGACCCGGCGACCACGGCGAACTTCAAGAACAACGGCATCAACACCGCGGCCAATGGCTACCGCAACTACGAGACCGGCATCGTCATGATCACCGAAGGGCAACGTCGGTTCAAAAACGCCCGCGCGGCGGGCGTCGAGTTGCCGGTCTGGATGAAGACCCCGCCGCCGGCCGACGAGCGCAAGGCCACGATCGAGCGGATCGTCCGCCAGCTCGAGGAGAACGATCTTCGTAAGCCGCTGACGCTCGGCGACAGCGCGCGGGCCATCCAGCAGCTGGCCGCGTTCAACCTCACGCCTGCGGGCATCGCCCGCAAGCTCGCCCGCGGCAGGAACGGCGCCGCCTACGTCAAGCAGGTGCTCCAGGCCGGGGAGAGCGAGCTGGCCCTCAAGGCCGCCGAACGCTTCGACCTCAACCTGGTCCAGGCCGCGGTGGTCGCCGAGTTCGACAAGGCCGGCGACCGCGAGACCGCCAAGGAACTGGTCCGCATCGCGCGCACCGAGCCGAACAACTTCCAGGTTTTCGCCCACGCCAAGCGCGCCGAACACGCCGAGAAGCAGCGGCTCGCCGCCCTGGTCACGAAGCTCACCCGGGAGCTGGCCGCCGCCAAGGTGACGATCTTCGGCGGCAGCCTCACCCTCGACACCGGCGAGGCCCGCTCCCTCGACCGGCTGCGCCCCAGCCCCGAGGACGCGCCCTACACCGCGCTGACCGCCCAGGACCACGCGTCCTGCCCCGGCCACGGCGCCTGGATCGAGGACGACCACCACGACGACAACGGCGACCGCGTCCCGGTGGCGGTCTACGGCTGCGCCGACTTCCGCGCCCACGGCCACGCGCTCAGCCACGCCCCGGCCGGGCGTGTCGACCTCACCCCCCGCACCACCAGCACACTCGACACCGGTGATGGCGGTGGTGCGGGCGCCGCGGGCGAGGAGAGCGACCTCGCGGCCGCGCGAGCTGCGCTGGCCGCCGACGAACGCGCCCGCACCGAGGCGCGGATCATCCGCCGGTGGGTGCGCAAGAACAACGAGCTGATCGACGCCTCCGAAAAGCCGCGGCGTGAGTGGCTGGCCGAGTTCGCGCTGCGCAAGACCGCGCCCAAGGGCGCGCAGCTGTTCCTCGCCCGGCAGAAGGCCCACGGCGGCTACGAGCTGCGCCGCGCGTTCAACCAGAACCACGCCCTCGCCCGCCAGCTGCTCGGCCTGCCCGTCGGCAGCACCGTGACCGACCTGTCCGAGAAGGTCGCCACTGCCTCCACGCCGGGTAAGGCGACCGTTTACGACATGTTCCTCACCTTCTGCGCGATGGAGGAGGCGCTCTCGCGCAACGCGTGGCGATACGCGCAGCAGGCGGCGCAGGAGTACCTGACCGCACTCGTCGGCGCCGGCTATCCGGCCTCCGACGTCGAGCAGCTGATCATCGAGCCGCAGAGCGAGCGGGACGTCATCGCCGCGGCGCTCGGCGAGACCCCCACCAGCGACGCGGCCGACGATGAGCAGCACGGCGACGTGCTCGATGCACGTACCACCGGTGTCGCCGAGCCGGGCGGCAGTGGGTCGCGCGTCAGTGCCGGGATCGACATCGCGCGGGAACTCTCCGAGGGCACCGGCGCTCCGGCAGAGCCGGAAGTCGCCGCCGCGGAGCTGGCCGGCGCCGCGAGCTAACCGATCGACGTCACCCCGCTGTCAAAGGACAGGGGCGGGCCCGCACACATGGTGCCGGGCCCGTTCCTGCCCTTTCTGTCCTCCTCGCCCGGGCCGCGCGGCGTGCCCGCGGCGCAGAACGGAGTGTCGCCGATGCATCCGCATCTTCCGCCGAACTCTGGTTGCACTTGTGGCGTCACGCCCCCGAGCGGTATGCACCGGAGATGGCCGTCCTGGCTGCCACGACGGCCTACCTGCGCCACGATGGCATCTCCGCCGCTGCGATCTTCGCCAAGGATCCGCGGCCGACCCAGCTCAGCAAGTTGATCCGCGCGATGCACCGCAACGGTATCGACCCGGCCGCGGTCGACCCGGACTTCTTCGCCATCTCCCAGGAACTGCGCGCCGAGCTGACCACGTCCACACCCGACTTCTGAGTCACCTCTGACGTTCCTGAATGGACGTCCCTGTCCCAGCGGAGAAGAAGGGCCCGTCGCATGCAGCCCACACTCGAGTCCACGTGCCCGAACACTGCGTCCGCGGCGCCGCTGCACTACTTGGAATGCCGGTCACCATCGTCGGCATCTTCGTCGCCGTGATTGGGTCGATCACCCTGCTGTACTTCCTCCCGATATTGCTCACGTCAATCTCGGACCGCCTGCGCCGGCGAAAGTAGCTACCTAGAAACCACTGCGGCGCAAAGGACCGCGTTCTGATCTGGCGTCAGCGCTGGGCCAGGACAGCGAAATCCGCGCGGACAAGGTGATCCCGGCACCGTCGGCCGTGCAGGTCATCGAGAGCACAGCACCCCCAGTCCCGGGGCGCCTGAACCCGGCGCCCCACCACATCCGGCACGGGTGAACCGGCGCCGCGGCACCGCGCACCCACGCGCGTTTCCGATCGCCGGTTCACACCGGCCGGACGAGCCCGCCGGGCTTCACGCCCCGGGCCCGCGGGCGCTCAAACCCCGTCGCGTCCCGCACACCGACGAGGCCCGGGAGGCCACCACAGCACCAACGACAACCGTCCACAGGCGACGAACCGCATCAGGCGGACCAGCCTGCTGATGTTTCTCCACTCGGTGTCCCGCCCGGGGCTTCCCTACCCGGACCGGGGCACCGCCCCCGAGGGCCGGTAGCGCGGTGCGCGCCGAACACCCAACACCGCGCCACCGGCTCTCCCTTCAGTCCATGCGCCCCTCCCCGGTTTCCCGACGGGAGGGGCGCTTTTCACGTCTACAGCGCGAAAGGCCACCCGCCATGACCACACCTGTCGACGACATCGTCCGCTGCGGCGACTGCGGCAGCGAAACCACAACGCCGCTCCATCTGAGCCCCACGCTGGCCGCTTGCGACGACTGCGTCCGCACCCTGCACCAGTGCAACGGATGCGGGCAGATCACCGACGTCACCTCGGTCACCGACAACGACGGCCGGATCTGCGAGTACTGCGAGCGCGCCGAGCGCTACCGCACCTGCGATCAGTGCGACATTCTCATCCGCGACGGATTCCTCTGCCGCAATCACGCCCTCGACGAGGCCGACGAGTCCTTCACCTGCACCCGGTGCTCGGGCCTCGTGCCGCTGCGACTCTACGAACCGCTCTACGCCACCGGCGGCCGCCAGCTGTGCCCGAACTGCCTCGACGGTTTCGACCTGTGCGACCACTGCGACCACTACGACGACGCACTACGCAGCACCGAGACCGGCCGCGACCTGTGCGACGACTGCGCCAGCCGACTCGACTACTACGAGTGCGGCGTCTGCACCACCCTGATCGACAGCGGAACCTACTGCGAAGACCACGACACCGACGACGATCTCGACCGTCTGCACAGCTACTCGTACAAGCCGAAACCGGTCTTCCACGGCATCGGTCCCCGCTACCTCGGCTTCGAGCTGGAAATCAACGTTCCGCTCGGGCACCTGTGCGACCGCATCGACGACACCGTCGACACCCTCAACGGACTCGGCTACCTCAAGGAAGACAGCAGCATCGACTACGGGTTCGAGCTCGTCACCCACCCGATGGCCTACCGCTGGGCCCTCGACTCGTTCCCCTGGCATCTGCTCGAGACGCTCGAGGGCGCCGGCTGCAGCGGCGACGGCAACGGATTGCACGTCCACATCAGCCGTGCGGCCTTCGCCGGGCCGTGTCACGTGTTTCGGTGGATGAAGTTCGTCTACCGCAACGCCGACGACGTCCAGACCGTCGCCCGCCGCACCAGCAGCTACGCCGCATTCCGCGACGCCGAACGCAACCACATCAAAGACGCCTGCAAGGGCACCTACTACGGGCAGCGCAGCTCGGCGATCAACGCGCAGCCCGAAGACACCTTCGAACTGCGCGTGTTCGCCTCCAGCCTCGACATCCAGCACGTGCAGGCCGCACTCGCCTTCGCCGACGCCTCCGTCGCCTACACCCGCGACCTGACCGTCCCCGACATCACCCGGGCTGGCGGGTGGACCTGGGGCGCCTTCACCCAGTGGCTGCTGTCCCACCCGCAGTACGCGCCGCTGACCGCCGAACTGGAGGACCTGGCATGTGCATGCTGACCTACCTTCCCGCCGGGATCCAGCCCGACACCACCGCCCTGGCCAACGGCGCTGTGCACAACAACGACGGCCACGGCTACGCCGTCGTCGACGGCGACCGCATCATCACCGGCCGCGGCATGAACGCCGCCGCCGTCATCGACGAGTTCGCCGCCCTGCGCGGCCTGCACCCCGACAAGCCCGCCCTCTTCCACAGCCGCTACGCCACCCACGGCTCGGTCACCGAAGACAACATCCACCCCTTCCCGATCGGCGGCGACCCCCGCACCGTCCTGGCCCACAACGGAGTCCTGCCAAAGAAAGCCCACCCGAGCAAGGGTGATCCGCGGTCGGACACCCGCATCGCGGCCGACGACATCCTCTCCGCAAAACGATTCCTGGCCATCGATCGCCTGGCGACCCGGCAGCGCATCGAGTCCTGGCTCGGCGCGTCCAACAAGCTGGTCATCCTGACCGTCAACCCGCGCTACCCCGACCACGGCTACCTGTTCAACGAGCAGGCAGGATACTGGGACAACCGCTCCTGGTACTCCAACCGCGACTACCTCGACACCCACCCCGGCCAGACCGCGTGGTGGGGCCTAGACGACGGCTGCCACTACTGCGGTGTCACCGACGCCGTCGACCCTGGAACCGGGCTGTGTATGGCGTGCGGCGCGTGCCCCTTCTGCGCGGCCGACAACCAGCCCTGCCCCTCCTGGTGTTACCGGTTGCTCGTCGGCGTCTGCTGCGTGGACTGCGGCGAGGACCTCGACGACTGCGTCTGCCTCGTCGCACCCGCCCTCAACGCCTGACCGCCTCGTCCTTCGACTGCTGGCCGGGCGCGGCGGCCTCCGTCGCGCCCGGCCGGAAAGGGACCGCCATGCCCTCCTGCCCCGACTCCGCCGACTCGGCACCACCGATCCCTACTGCTCTGGCCCACTTGCCGATCCTGGGTGGTCTCGTCGTCCCCTGGGTGACGCCCCGCACCGCCGATGGCAGGTATCTGATCGGCGCGGTCGATGCCGCCAAGACCCGCACGGCCATCCACCGGCGGCTCTGCGGCGTCTGCGGCCGCGCCCTCGGCGACCGTCTCGTTCTGCTCGTGCGCGAGTCCGACCTGGCTCGCTGCGCGAGCACCGAGCCTGGGCTGCATCCGCTTTGCGCGGCCTACACCATCGCGGCTTGCCCGATGGTCGCCGGGCGCCGCAGCCACTACCGCGCCAGCGCCCACAAGATCGACGCCGACGCCGTCCACGGCGCGGATAGCGACCGCCGCCTCGGCGCACCCGCCGAGGCCTGGCATGCGGTCTGGCTGACCCGCTACGACGTCGTCACCCTCTACGGCCATCCCGCCGCCTGCTACTTGCTCACGCCGCCGCTGCGCATCCGCCCGATCACCGCGCCGCCGCGAACCCGCTCCTGACGCTCCGCCCAATCCGGAAAGGACACTTCTTTGCCGTCAGGTGAAGCGCTGGTGTTCATCGCCAGCAAACACACCAACCCGACCCGCCAGCGGGTTCTCTGGCGGGTCAGCGTCGCTGACGCCAAGAAAATCTGCAGCGACTCCCGGACCGCCGGCCCCCACTACATGCTCTGCTTCACCACCAGGAACATCGACGATCCCGCTGCCTTCGTGTACGTGCCCGACGACGGCCGCCACGCCGAAGTCCTACACGACCACAACATCCGCGTCATCCGCGATCACGCCACGCGTCAGCCAGCCGCGAAATCCCAGCCGCAGTAGGACCCCACGCCCCGGCCAGCTGCAGCGAGACCGTCCGAGCACCCGCTGTTCGGGGCGGACGGTCGCGGCCAGGAAAGCACACCCAGGGACCCCGGCGCCGACCTCACGCAGCTCGGCCGCGCCGAGCTGCCGAGCGCCGGGGCCCCGGGCGTGCTGGTCGGGCGCGGTCATCCGCACCCGACACGGAGGTCCCTCGTGACCGCATCCACCGTCCCCAACACCAGCGACCACAGCGATTTCGCCTACGAGCTGGCGTGCCGGCTGATCGAAACCGAACTCGGCGGCCGCCGGACCGTCTCCGACCCCGCGGAACCCGGCGGTCGCTCCGCGGTATGCGCGCGCCAGCCCACCTTGTCGGCGACGCCACCACAGTGGAGGCCTGACCGATGCCCGAGAACCAGCTGTGGTTCAGCCCCTACGACTGGAGCCGCTCCTACGTGCTGCCCGAGTCGGTCGCCTGCAACGTCCCCCGCCGCGGCAACCTCGACGATCTCGGCGCCTGGAACGTCGCGCGCGGCGTCCTCGTCGAGCTGTGCCGGGCGCTGCCCGCCACACCGGTCTCGCTGCTCTACGACGAGCCCGTGCAACGCCGCGACTGGACGCGGATCGCGATCCGGGTCACCGCCCGCGCCCGCCGCCGCGACGGACGGGACGTGATCGTCATCTACCGCAGCGAACGCACCGACGCCCCACCCTGGCCGGACTTCTGGAGCGTCGCGGTCAACGGATTCATCCCGGCCTCCGGCCGGGACGTCCGGCGACCGTCGCCACCCTGGATCGCCCACACCGCCGCACAGACGCTGCGCGACGAACTCGGCCACTGATCGACAACCCCGGTCCCCGCCGACAGCCCGTACTCCCTCCTCCTCGGGAAGGACGCTCATGTCTCTCACTCTCGCCAGCACCACGACCATGGTCGTCAGCCTCCCGGCGCTGCTCGGCTTCATCCCCGACGACTCCCTCGTGCTGATCACCGCACTCACCAACGACGATGGCTCGGTCATCACCGGCCCGCTCGCCCGGATCGACCTCACCCACCTCACCGGCCACGCCGAAGACTGCGCGCGGCACTTCAACCGGCAATGCGGCGACCTGCCAGTTTCCTGCGTCATCGGCATCGTCGTCCGCACCGTCGATGGGGACAACGCCGACGACGGGTCGCTTCCGCAGCGCACCGACGTCGACAGCGTTATCGAGCAGCTGGCCGAACACGGCTTCACTGACGTTGACGTCGTGCACGTGCCGGCCGTCGCCGAAGGCGCGCGCTGGCGCTCCTACCGCGACGCCGGCCGCACCGGTGTCCTGCCCGACCCCGCAGCCGCCGCGGCCGCGGCGGCCGCCGTCGCTGCCGGTCACACCATCGCCGCGTCTCGGGACGACCTCGCGGCGCGGTTCACCCCAGCACCCGAGAACCTCCGCGCACGTCTGCAGCCCCACATCACCGACGCCGTCACATCCGCCGCCATCGACCACAGCTGGCATCTCGCCGCACACGTCCGCCTGGCCCGCGCCGACGCCGCGATCCGTGCTGCCGCCCACGGCGAGCTGTCCAACGACGACGCGGTCATCGCCGATCTCGCCGCCACCTTCTCCACCCTGTCGTTCCGTGGCGCGCTGCTCGCTGTCCCCGATGACGCGACGCGCCTGGCCGCAGAGAACCTGGTCCTGCACCTGTGGCGCCACAGCTGCGACCCCGTCGCCGGCCAGCTGGCCATCGTCATCGCGTTGCACGCCTACCTGCGTGGCAGCGGAACCGTCGCGCGGATCGCGCTCGAGAACGCCGACCCGAAGCACCCCATGACGCTGCTGCTCTCCACTGTGCTCGACCACGCTGTCGCACCGTCGGAGATCCGACACGTAATCGAGAACGCCAGCGTCGAGGCTCGCCGCACCCTGCTCAGCGAGCCCACGATCGACCAAGCGTGATACCTGCGGCGATCGGTTAGCTCTCCGCCGGGCTGGAAGAGCCCGTCCTGGTACCGACACCGTTCGCCCAGCATCGCGTATGCGCGGTGGGAAAGCTCTTTGCCGGGCTCCTGCTCCCGGCCGTGGCGGCCTCGCACGACTGTGCGAGGCCGCCACGGTACTCGGGAACTCGGCTTACGCCGTGAGCGGACTCAGCGTCCGGTTAGAACTACTTTCGGCCGATCTCACGCCGGGCCGCTTCAACGCGTTCGACAGGTCGCCGAATCTCCGGCTTGAACACTGCCTCGGCGATCCGCGGCACATCCGACGGCTTTGCCTTTGCGACCAGCGCCTTGACCATCAACCACTTACAGTACGAGGCGATCGCGGCGCTAGCGGCACCAACAACAACGGAAATAACAAACACAACCAGAACAGGCATCGAACCTCGATCCCTGGCCGAGCGGCTTTCTCCACGCCGGACCCGACCAACTTTTCAGCTGGATCGCGTCCTTGGCCAGTTGAGCGAGACGTCGCGACTTGCCGTCTCGGTCTGGAAGCCTCCAGTGTAGCGGTACCCGGTAGGCGCCGGCCTCATGGACAACCTAGGTCGTCTCGGTGCAGGGGCGAGCCCATCTTCGTTGTAGCGCAATCGTCGCGCGGATCGCGCGAGGACGCCGACCGCGAGCACATCTCATGACGGCGATGCACTCCACCGTTCTTGACCACGCTGTCGCACCGTCGGAGATCCGACACGTATTCGAGAACGCCAGCGTCGACGCTCGCCGCGCCCTGCTCAGCGAGCCCGCGATCGACCAGGCATGACGCCCACCCACGTCACGGCGGTCGCGCCGCTTGCCGGAGTGCCCCGGAGCGAGACAGCAGCCCGCGGACCGAATGCCTGCGACGCGTGCTCGGGATCGTCGCGGGTGGTGGCGCGACGGCGGGTGGGTGTCATCGGAAATGGCCTCGCCCGGCTCGCCGGGACGTGGATCGCCCGAAGGTAAGCACACCCCGGCCGGGGGCAGTGCGTCCCCGAAGCCCGGCCCGATCCGCCCGGGTGAACCAGCGCCCTCACCTGCCGAACTCCGATGCCAGCTCAGCAGCGGGCTGGTTCACGCCGGGCGGATGAGCCAGGGCCGGGGACGTCGCCTGACGGCGACCCCCGGCCGCTGCGTGCTGAGGCTGCGCCGCGTTCCACACCCCAACGAGCACCAGGGAGGCCACCATGGCCGGCGACACCATCATCACCCTCTGCGGCAACCTCACCTCCGACCCCGAACTCCGCTTCACCGCCACCGGCACGCCGGTCGCGAACTTCACCGTCGCCTCCACCCCGCGCACCTTCAACCGCTCCACCGGCGAGTGGGAGGACGGCGAGGCGCTGTTCATGCGCTGCACCATCTGGCGCCAGGCGGCCGAGAACGTCGCCGAGTCCCTGACCCGCGGCGCCCGCGTCGTCGTCCAGGGGCGCCTGCAGCAGCGCTCGTTCCAGACCCAGGACGGCGAGAAGCGCACCGTGATGGAGCTGACCGTCGACGAGATCGGCCCGTCGCTGCGCTACGCCACCACCGAGGTCACCAAGAACGCGAAGACCGCGGCCTCGAAGGTGAGCCCGGACCCGGCCGGCGACCCGTGGGCTGCGGCCGACGAGCGCGAACTGGTCGGCGCGGGCGCCGCGGGCAACGACGCCCCGCCCTTCTGACCGATCGGGTGTCCGGCCGGACCTTCCCCCGGCCGGACACCACCGTCCACCACCTGCGGCCGGTGGCCAAGCCCGATGGGCTGGGCCACCGGCCGTTCCCATGCCACCACTCCGGGAGCCCACCATGTCCGCCACCCACGACACCACCGCCGCACCAAGCGACACCGCACAGCAGAATCGGACCCGTGCCGCCGGGCAGCGGAAGCGCGCACGAGCCCGACAACCACCCTTTGGGGTAGTGGAATTTCTCTACGCTCGAAGTATGAGCATTCGTTACGGCGTCACGATCCCCGCGCTCGTCCTCGCCGGAGGCACCGGCTTCTACCTCGCCAGCCAGCCCTTCGGCTACATCGGACTCCTCGTCACGCCCTTCACCGACCCCGCCGGCCTGCTCGCCCTCCCCGGCGCCGTCGTGTTCGGTGCGCTCCTCGGGCTGGGCGTCGCCTACCTCAGCCGCAACCGCATCAAACCGAAACTCGCCCACCGCTACCGCCGCGGCGCCATCCTCGGCGCACTCACCCTGCCCGGCTACCTCTTCCTCCCGCATTTCCCCGGAGCCGACGACGGCGGCGCCGCCGGGCACTGGGCCGTCGGAATCCCGTTCTGCTGCGGCATCGCCGCGATGATCGTCTACTACCAGCGACGCAAGCGCCTCTTCCTCGCCCGCCACGCCCGGCGCCTCGCCGGGCAGCAGGCCGACCACCAGACCGCGACGCGCTAACCCGCCGACACCACAAGAGGGGCGGTGGCACCTGACGGTGCCACCGCCCCTCTTCTCGCGCCCGGCGTGCCCGGCTGCTCAGTCCGCCGGAACATCCACGTCCGAATATGGTCTCGTCTCCGACGACACGTCCTGCTCGTCCACCGGCTCCTCAACTGCGGGACTCGCAACCGGCGACGCGTCCACTGGGCCTGCATCCGCAGTCGCACCGTCACTCCGGTGCTTGCCAGCTTCCGACGCCGCCGCGCTGCGCGATAACGCGGTCACCGTTTTCGCCGAGATCCCCAGCAGAGCCGCCGTCTCCGCTGCCCCGACATCCGCCGCGCGGATCTCAGCGACCGAGGTCGCCATCACCGCGCGCCACTCGCCGATCTCCATCTCCGCATCCGCGCGGACCTGCTCGGCTGATCGCTCGAACTCCGCACCCTTCGCGGCGCGCTGCCGGTCCAGCTCGGCTAGCTTCCGGTCTAGCTGCGCCTCCAGCGCGGCGATCCGATCCTCACGCCGGCGCTCTACCGCCTCGATCGCCGTCACCGCTTCCGCGAACGGCCCCAGCGCCGCGTCAACGCGTCGTTCGTTCTCTCGCTCGCGCTCCAGCTGTTCAGCGCGGCGGCGCCGCGCCGCCTCCAGCCTCGCCAGCGTCGCCGAAGACCGGCGCTTCCGCCTGGAGTCACTTGTTTGACGCTCAACCATGACGCACCTCCCGCACGGGGAGGGCAGCGGTACTGCTCCAGGTTACCCGCGGCCGCGTCGCCACCGTGCCGTATTAGCGACGCCACGGTCACGCCGCCGTCGAAACGACCGACCGCGTCCGCCGCCGTGACGACGATGGCCGACGGGCTAGGAGGAGGGGCGCGGTACCGCCGCAGCAGCCTCGAAAGGCCACGCCACCGAAGTGGCGAGTGGCAAAACTCGCGGCGGCCCGCTGACGCTCCGCCACAAGGTCCGTACAAGCCCACGGAGCGCTACAAGCAGCATACCCGCAGGCCACAGCCACACCGTACCCACGCAGGACGCGCCGTCTCGGCTGGTCAGGCACCTGCTCCTAGCCCACGCTGGCAGTGGGAACCTCCCGTGTTCTCGTTACGTCCGCGGGTGGTGGGTGGCCCCGAAATTGTATCGGTCGTCCCCCCAAATGCAAGGGCACCCCAAATTAATTTTGACCGAAAAGCGTGGCCAAAATTAATTTGAGGCCCCACCCTTGCATTTGGGGCCCCTACTCCCTAGGTCAGGCGTTAAGGGCAGGCCGGAGGCCTGCCCTTGTTGCTTCGGGGCCACCCACCACCCACTCGGCATACAGCGGCTTCTACAACACCGACGACCAGGCCCCGGCAAGCATGAGAGCACGGCCAGCGAGCCGCCTGGACGACGCACGGGGGGCGATAAATAAATGCGACTAAACGACTTCGTCGATCGCTAAAACTTCCCGAAATACGCTGCCGAAAACGCCATTTCGAGTGGAACAGGAAGCAGTAACCGAGTAATATGGAAATCGCAAGGTAACCGGGAGGGCAAACCCGAAATCCTTCACAAATCCCGTACAAAGAAAGTTGGATATCATGGTCTCGACCATTCACCCCAAGCACCGCCAGAGCATCGAACGCGCGGTGCGCGCATTGCAGGCGCAGCCGCCGCGCATCCGTCCCGCGCTGCAGGAACTCAAGAAGATGTTCACCCACAGCGGCGCGAACCCGCCCGCGATCCTCACCGCGTGCGCGACGCTGCTCAACACCGACGCCACAATCAGCGGTGACGTTCTCGCCGCCGTGCGCAACGTCCACGCCGAGTGGGACAGCTACGGCAACGCCGAGCGCGAGCTGTTCAACGTGTGTGTCTGGTCGAGCGAGACCCGCCGTGACGTCGCGGTGACCGAGGTGAATGACGTGACGGTGATGCTGCGCGAGACCCCGCCGCGCATCGCCGACGCGCTCAACGGCTTGCGGTGGCTCAACGCGCAGACCCAGCACGCTCACCAGCACGTGTTCACCGTGTGCGGGACGCTGCTGAAGAACCCCAGCGCCGACCACCCCGCCATCGTCGAGGCCATCCAGACCGCCTACACCCTATGGCCCGACCTCGCCGACGACCTGCGCACTCTGGTCATGACGTGCGTGTACGCCAGCAAGGCCCGCGCCGCCCACGCCCGCGCGCGCACCGCCGCCCGGCAGCAGGCCAACGAAGCCGCCTCCGGCGACATCCACCGGTGCGGCAACTGTGACGGCAACCTCGCCGGACTCCCCGAAATGCGCTACTGCTCAAGCACGTGCGCCACAGACGCCGAGAGCGCCGAGCGCCCGACCAACGGCGAGCACACCACTACCGTGCCCGCCCACCGGATCGCCGCCAGGCACGAACCAATCGAGCAGCGCGCCGCGCGCCGCTACGTCGACAGCGCTACCGACTCTGACTATGACGAGCAGTGGCGCGAAGTGGAGCAGGCGATCCCGTCCGCCGGTCTGGTCCGCAAGAACGAAAGCGGTGTCGACGCCTACGAGGCCGAGCGGCAGCGGCACGGCGACCGTGACGACACCGCCGACGTCCTCAGCGAGCAGACCGGCCAGCCGATGACCGACGACGACTACGACCGGCTCGCGCTGCTCCCGGTCGCGCCCGACGGGTTGTGCGTGGCGTGCAACCTCGAACACACCCCCAGCGAGCAGCGCACCCCGAGCACGGACGACCGGTGCGAAATCTGCCGGGAACTGAACACGCCGCCGCTGGTCACGTTCGCGCCGTCGCGCGAACTCGCCGCCGCCGCCTGACCACCCGCCGCGCGGGGGCACCCGAACCGGGTGCTCCCGCGCCGCCCGAACCAGGAGCCGCCACCGTGCGCACCTTTGACGCTCTTCTCGCCGACATCGACCGCGAGATCGCCGCCGACACCATCCCGACCGACGCGCCCGCACCGGTCGCCGCGTACCTCCGGGCACTACTCGCCCGCTACGCCCAATGGGCCACCAGCCAAGACGGCACCGTCACCGAGGTCATTCCCGCCGACGCGATCCGGCGCGAGCTGTCCCGCCTCACCACCGCCACCCAGCCCACAACCGGGCGCGAGGAACGCAACGGCCGTACCTGCCACATCGGTTGTGGGCACATCGATTGCGACGACCGTCTGTTCTAGCCAGCCCGCGCACGCAAATCGGCCGCCGATCTCCGGATCGGCGGCCGCTTTGCTGTGTCGGCACAGCCCGGGGACCGCGCAGGCGCCGGCAGACGGCGCCGGGGGCGCCTTAGTGCAGGCGCCGGCGCTCGACCGCAAATTTCGGTCACCACCACCCCGCCCCACCAACACCACCCCACCTACCGCACCCCACCCACACCACACCCCAGCCCCACACCTACCCCGCCACCCACTCACCCCGCCGACCACGCCACCGCCACCACCTCACCCATCCCACCCCCTACCCCGCACACAGCACGTCTTGCAGACGTTCTGAACCAGGTGGATGCCGCCGGATTTTCGGCGTAGTCTGATGTGGACATGATGGGCTTGCGCAAGCTGAGCCCTGGTGGTCATGAGTATCTCACGAACACGGTGGCGTGCGCCGATCGCAGCCGTGAGCTCGCTCCCGGCGAGCTGTTAAGTGACTACTACCTCTCCCGTGGTTACCCGGCAGGCCAATGGTTCGGCGCCGGAGCAGAGCACTTAGGACTCTCCGGCGCAGTCACCCCTGCCCAGATGAACAGCCTCTTTGGCGAAGGCCGCAACCCGCACGCGGACGCCATTGAAGCCGAGATGATCGCCGGCGGCGGAACCGCCGCCGAGGCGCTGAAGGCGACTCGGTTGGGTCGGCGGTTCCCGCAGTACTCCGCGCTGGATCACCTGCGCTCCCAGGTGTCACAGGCGTACAAGGACCGCAACCACCTGCACGGCCGTCCGGTCGGCGCGCCGATCTCCGCGGCCACACGCGCCGAGATCCGCCACGGCGTCCAGATCCAGGCCTACCGCAAGGGCCACGACGGCGACGGGCCGGCAAGCGAGGCCGACCTCAAACAATGGCTGGCGGAGCAGAAACGCAATCTTAAGTCGGCGGTCTCCGGGTTCGAGATGGTGTTCGCCCCGGACAAGTCGGTGTCGATTGCGTGGGCCATGGCGGCACCGGCGGAGCGAGAACTGATCGCCGGGATGGTCCGCCGAGCCGCTCGTGACACGTTGTCCTGGGTGGAGGGCAACGTCGCGTTCACCCGCCGCGGCAACATGGGCGAGGCCCAGGTGGACGTCAACGGGATCACCGCGGCGTTGTTCGAGCACTGGGATTCCCGCGCCTCCGACCCGCACCTGCACATCCACGCGCTGATCTCCTCGAAGGTGCAACGCAGCGACGACGGTGAATGGACCGCCCTCGACGGCCGCACTGTCCTGGCCGCAACGGTCACCGCGTCGGAGTACTTCGACAACCGGCTGCGCGACCTGTTCCGCGAGCAAGGCGCCTCCTGGGTGCAGCGGGGTGCCGAAGGCGTGGACATGAAACGCCCCGTGTGGCAGCTGGAAGGGGTTTCGGTCGAGCTGGTGAAGCTGTTCTCCCAGCGCCACCGCCAGTTCGAAGCCGCCCGCGCCAAGCGCATCGTCGAGTTCAAGGCCCAGCACGGGAAGGAGCCGACGCCGAAAGACATTTTCGCGATCGACCGTGCCGCCCAGTACGATAACCGCCCCGGCAAACAACCTCCGAAGACGCTGCCCGAACACCTCGCGGCGTGGCGCGAGCACGCTCTGACCCTCGTTCCGGCGGCGGTGCTGGACACGCTGAGCCGGAAGGTGTTCCTCAGCGGACACGCCGAGCCGGACGCGGTCGACATCGCCAAGCTGGCCGAGGTCACGCGGGAGGTGGTGTCGGACAACTACGCGCACTTCTCGTGGTGGAATCTCGCCGCCGAAGCGCACCGGCAGTCCGCGCACCTGCGGATGCCGGTCGACAAGCGCGGACAGCTGATCGTCGATGTCGTCGACACCGTCCTCGCCCAGCCTGACACTCTCGCCCTGGTCGGCCCGACCGCGGTCAACGAGCCGGCCTCGTTGCGTCGCCGGGACGGTGAGTCGGTGTTCGTCGAGCACCACTCGACCCGCTACACCACCAGCGCGACCCTCGCCGCCGAGGGCGACCTGGTCGCCTGGGCGCGCCGCGGCGGCGGGCACCGCCTGCGCACCGACACCGTCGAGAAGGCCCTCACCGGGCAGGGGTTGAATGCCGGGCAGACGGAGATGGTGCGCCAGTTCGCGCGCTCGGGCCGGCGGGTTCAGCTCGCACTGGCTCCGGCCGGTGCGGGGAAGACGTCGGCAATGAAGGTCCTGGCGACCGCGTGGCGGCGCACCGGGCACCGGGTCTACGCCTTCGGCCCGTCCGCCCGGGCGGCCCAAGAGCTCGGCTCCTCGATCGGGGCGAAGCCGCACACGCTGCACCAGCTGACCACCGCGCTGAAGTTCGGGTTCGCTCGCGTCGCGTTCCCGATGGAGGCCGGGGATCTGGTGATCGTCGACGAGGCCGCTATGGCCGGCACCCACACCCTGCATAAGGTCGTCAAGTACGCCCTGAAGAACGGCGCCGACGTCCGGCTGATCGGAGACGACGCGCAGCTGGCCGCCGTCGAAGCTGGCGGGGCAATCCGGCTGATCGCCCACGACGTCGGCGCCGTCCGATTCCGGGAGATCGTTCGGTTCCGCGGCGCAGACCGTAAAGAGCAAGCCGCGGCGTCGTTGCAGATCCGCGCGTGGAACCCCAAAGGGCTCGAGTACTACTTCGAGCACGGCCGAGTCTCGGACGGGTCGCTCGAGACGATGCGTGATGCCGCGCGGTCGCAGTGGCAGGCCGATCTCGACGCCGGTGTGCAGTCGTTGCTGATCGTGCCGACCAACGAGGACACCGTCGCGCTGAACATCGACGCCCGGGAACGTCGACTTGCTGGGGGTGCGGTCGACCGCGGGCGGGAGGTGGATCTGCACGACGCCACCAACGCCGGCGTCGGGGACTGGGTCGTCACCCGGCACAACCAACGCCTGCTCTCGCTGTTCGGTGGGAAGGACTTCGTCAAGAACGGCGACGTCTGGACCGTCACCGAAGTCCACGCCAACGGCAAAATCACCGTCCAGCACCGCGTCCACAAAGCCGCAATCACTCTGCCGGCCGGGTATGTCCAGGCCCACGTCGAACTCGCCTACGCCGCCACCATCAACCGGGTCCAGGGCATGACCAGCACCGGCAACGCCCACCTCTTGGTCCCGCCGACGATGACGCGCGAGCAGTTCTACCCCGGCATCACCCGCGCCATGCTGCACAACTTCATCTACGTCGTCACCCACCACCACGTCATCGACCGGCACCGCGAGACCCCGGAACCGGTGTCCCCGCGGTCGGTGCTGACAGGGGTGCTGAACCACTCCGGGGCCGAGGTCTCTGCGACCGAGACTCTGCGGGAGGCGCAGGACGAGGCGGTGTCGATGGGCACGCTGGTGCTGCGCTACAACTACACCGCCACCTACCGCGACGAGGACCGCTACCGCGCCATCCTCACCTGCCACGCTCCCTCCACTGTCGATCTCGACAGTGAGCCGGCGCTCATCCAGACGCTGCGCAACGCCCACGATCTCGGCTGGGAGCCCGACCCGCTCGTCGCCGCGGTCATGCGCTGGCGTCAGTCCCTCGACGACGCCGACAACCCCGGCGCGGCCCTGCAGGCCCGTATCCGAAAGCACCTCGAACGCCGCCGGCCGCCCTCACCGACCGCACCACCGCAGCCGGCCGACGTGACCCGGTGGCGGGGCATCGTCGACGCGATCGCCCCGCACGTGGCCGTCGAAGACCCGGAATGGGAGAAGATCTGGGTCCGCGCGGCCGGGGCGTTGGCGGTCGGGTTCGACATCGATGCAGCGGTGACCGCCGTCGCGCATCAGCTTGCGGGGCGGCCAGTGGTGCCGGATCCGATGCCGGATGACCGCTACGCCGACGCCGCGTTGGCCGCCGAGCTGGAGCGCCGAGGTGAGCGCGGTGAGGCCCATGTGCGTGCCGTTCCGTGGCTGGCCCGACCCGACTTCGCCCACGTCCGCCACCACCCAGGGCACGCTCAGTACCTGCACGAGATGAATCACGCGATCGCCGACCGCGTCGAGCACCTGCGTGCCACCGTGATCCGCGACCAGCCCGAATGGGTCTCGGGGCTCGGGGCGCGCCCGGACAACCCGATCGCGGCCGAGGACTGGGACGACCTGGTCGGCTTGGTCGCGGCCTACCGCGAGACGTTCCGCATCCGCGGTGAGGCGCCGCTGGGCGCCAAGCCCGACAGCCGCGGCGCGCGGGCACACGCCTGGCGCGGCCTGAGCGAGCGCTGGGAGTCCTTCGGCCAGCTGCACGCGCCAGCCCCGTCCGCACCCGCGCAGCCGCGCGCGACGGCTCACACCGCCGAGCTGGACGAGGTGTTCGCCGAGTTCGATGACGTCGAGGAACGCGTCGTCCTCGAGCCGTTGAACGTGCTCATTCGTCGCTATGAATTGCTGGCTCGTGACGGTGATGAGGACCGCTACCTCGATGTGCTGGCCCGCTACGTCCCTGACGCGGTCAACGCCGGCGCCGAACCGGCCGTGTTGGCGGTGCTGGCTCGCGCGCAGGACCGAGGGTGGCAGGCCGAACGCATCGTCCGCGACCTGGTCGACGACCGCGGGTTCAGTTGGGCCCAGGACCCGGCCGCGGTCCTCGCCAAGCGGGTCAACGAGCACGTCCGGACCCACGACGCGCCCGCCCGGATCGCCCCCGCCACAGACGAGCAGATCGCGCGCTGGCGGCAGATCGTCGCCGCGCACCTGCCCGACGCCGCCGTGGCGGAGGAGAGGTGGGGGATCGTGTGGCGCCACGCCGCCGGCGGCGCCACCCGCGGACTCGACCCCGACACCGCGCTCACCGACGCCGCCCGACAGGTCGCCGCGACAACGACCGGTGCCGAACACGCCGATCCCCGCGAGACCGGCGTGGCGCTTGTCGGCGCGCTCGTGCGCCAGCACGATGCCGGCGCCGGACACCACTCCGCCCTACCGTGGCAGGCCCAACCCGATCTCGCACACGCGGCGAACCCTCACGGTTCGCTGGCACGGCTGGCGACCCTGAACGCGGAGATCACCGCGAGAACAGGGCAGCTGCGAGACCAAGCTGTACGGGAGCAACCGGCGTGGCTCGCACACTTCGGTGCCCGCCCCGACGACACTGCGCTCGCTCAGCAGTGGGAGCACCTTGTTGGGCTTGTTGCGGCGTATCGTGAAACCTACGGCATCACGACCACCGATGCTGCCTCCCCGATCGGCAACCCACCGCCCGGCAACGACCTTCGCGCCGACGCCTGGCGGGACATCACCCTGCAATGGAGGCACCTGATGACCACACCTGACCGCGAAGACGCCGCATCGGAGGCGATGCTGACCCGCGAGTCACTGCACGACGCCGCCGACGCCTACGCCGCACGGTTCTTCGCCGGACTCGCCGCGGAAAAGGATGAGGCAGCAGAAGCGGACACCGCCGCGGACGCGGCGCGCACCGAACTGGAAGAAGAACTTGTCGACGGCCACGACCACGGCTACGGCGAAAGCAGTCACCGCGGGCTGAGCTACTGAGTTACGCAGAGGAATCTCGACGACAGTCCAGAGTTAATTTCTCCAGGTGCCCCTTGAGCACCTCGGTTCTCCCGATTTCTTGCAGCTGCGTAGTGGACCGGCGGCTGGGCTGTTTGAACCGCCGCCGGCGTCCGCCTGCTATGTCATTCCCAGTCAGCAGAGCACGACGAGAGCGAAGGCTCGGTGGCGAGCCGAGTCCGGTCAGCTGCGAGCTGGCTCACCCTGTCGTATCTCGGCGATACGAGTCTGGAAGGTGGCCCGTATCCGAGCGCCGCCCCCGGGAGAGTTGTCTGCGGTCAGGTCTCCACCATAGGCCGCGCACCACCATCGCATACTCGCCAGGCCGTAGCAGTGCTTCGCCCGCGCGGCCGAACCGGACCAACCCCGGCCGTCATCGGAGACGGTGACTGCGAGGTGGGAGCGATAACACGCCATCCGTACTCGCACCGTGCTCGCCTCGGCGTGCTTGACGATGTTCCTCAGTGCCTCTTGGACGACCCGGTAGACCACCGTCGCAATTTCCGGATCCAGCCCGTTGACCGTCGCATCATCGGCAACGACGCTGATGACCAGGCCGTTCGCGGCGGCCACCTGCCGGGTAAGTTCACGGGTTCCTTCCGCCAGCCCGACGTGTCGCAATGTCACCGGGTGCAACGTGCTGACGATCCCGCGCAGGATCGTCGCCTGATCGCTGAGTGTCTCCACTGCCGCGCGGGACGCGGCGACCAGGCATTCCCGGTCTCCTCGTCGAACGGCGCTGTCCAGCCGCCTGCTTGTCAGGGCGAGCGCTTGCAGTACCTCGTCGTGCAGCTCGTCGGCGATCCGTGCGGCGTGGTAGTTCTGGAATCGGAGGACCGATCTTGCCTTGGTCTGGTCTAACAGCCGAACGAGCTCCGGCCACCCGCGTACCGCGCACGCCACGGCCAACCCTAGAAATACGAACGCCGCATTGCGGGCCGCCGGGAGCAGTGTCTTGTCGATCAGGTAGCCGACACCGAGGATCAGTGCCCCGACGGCAATCAACGCCGTGCTCATGCGGAGCCACCGAGTCCCTGGCAGCGACGCGACCAGCACTCCGCCTCCGAACGCGATCGACAACGCCGCTATGGGATCGGCGAGCAGAGGAGCTGGCACGGCCGCATCCACGAGCACGGTCAATGAGCCGAAGCCGATACCGGCAACGCACACTGACCTGATGACAGCGCTACGCATCGTTACGTCCCGACCTTGTCTACCTTGCGCGCATAAGCGACGAGATCGGCTCGTCCGACCAAACCCAGCCGGTTGCGCAGACTCGCCCTGACACTTTCCACGGTGCGGACGCTGATCGACAGTGCTTCAGCTACTTCACGATTGGTGAGACCATCGGCCAGCAGCTCGAGGACCTGACGCTCCCGGACGCTGAGCGGTCGTCGCTCCTGCCGCACAGCGAGTTCGGCCGCCACGGCCGGATCGAGGTAGCCACGCCCGGCCGCAACCGCACGAACCGCAGACACCAGCACCTCACCCGGTGCGATCTTCGTCACGAAGCCCAAAGCGCCGCGGGACAGCGCTTCCCGGGCCAAGTCCGAGTGCATGGTGTGAACCAGCACACCGCACTCGGCAGCGAATTCCGCCACCACACTCATTCCGGACTCGCAGCCCAACCCCACGTCCAGCAGAACGACGTCCGGGCGCAGCGTAGCCACCTCGCGGCGGGCATACGCGAGCGAATCAACATCCGCCACGACGCTGATATCGACGGAAGCGAGGATGGCACGGAGGCCGGCCCGTACCGTGGGATGGTCGTCGACCAGCACGACGCGAACGACAGCAGACACCGATTCTTCCTCTCGGACGCCGGACGTTTCTCCATTAGAAGCCCTAATTCGCCGCTGTCGACCGGCGGGTCCGATAATTGAGACACGTGTTACACCGTCGCCTCAGCCCTTGCTGTCCGAAGATGACAGCACCGGCTCGATGATTTCTTTGAGTTTCTCCTCGGTCGGGTTGTAGTCTCGGGATACAACGACAGCGTGCACCCGGACACCGCTTTCCCTGCGTTCGGCGGTGGCCAGCGCAACGTTCGCCGTCCCGTCCAAGTCTGTGACGAACTCGGCAGAATCGCCGAGGCCGGTCACGGGTTGGCGGTGGCCACTGCTGCGCGTCACGTCAGCGAGTACGGTGCCCGGAGTGGCGTCGGAAGGTGTGAAATCGGCAACTTCGAGAACCACCACGATACGGTCGCCGCGTTCGCCGCTGTAGAGGCACCGATGATGCACAGATCCCGCTTGCGAACTGGTCGCGGCGATGCCCTTGAAGGAGGGCGCACCCAAGGAGCCCGCCAAGTAGTCGGCGGACAGCAGGGAACACGCGGACACCGGAGCTGCACCTGCAGGCAGCAGGAACAGCCAGGATGCGGCGACGAGCAGAGTCGTCGCGCCGATTGACACTGCAATGACCTTGCCCCGACGACACAGTGCGCGCAGCGCTGATTCGTTCTTGCGCTCTGTGGACATGACCGTCTCCATTTCAGGATGGCGGCGCGCCTCCGGCCAGCACGCGACCGGAGACACTCCGCCGCCATCGGCCCGCAGCTACCTTTTTGCTGGGTGTGCGGTGCCGTTGACGACCTGGGTACACCCACCGACCATGCTGCCGATCGCCCCGACGCCCGCTCCGATAAGGGCGCCGACCGGGCCGGCCACCAGAGCACCTGCACCGGCACCCGCGGCGCCCGCCGTCACCGTCTCGTGAGGCACGTTCTGGCAGTCGCGAGCTTGGGCGACCGGACCGCTCACCAAGCTGGCCAGGACACCCGCCCCGGCGAACAGGGCCACGAGCGCCGCCCTGCGACGGTATACACCTCCTGGCCCATCCACCACACTCCGAACGATGACGCCTTCGTTCTGCAACTTGCTCTCCTTCATCAGCCAAAAGGGACAGCAGAAGAATGCGTCGACTCAGGACGTTTTGTCTTCGGTACAAAGCCGCAAGATCGCTGCGGCTTTACCGCAACACACATCTGGGGAGTCAGTTGATGCCGAGACCATCTACCTACCTTGACGTAGGCGGCCTCAGCCTATCTACCATGTAGCGCGACTTGGACTCATCGGACGACGACAGCGCAGTGGCGACATGGAACACCTGACAGTATCGAACACGGGGAAGCTGCCGCATGTGCCGGTCTGGCGACCAGAGAGGAACTAGTCCCGCACGACATGCATCAGAACAGTTTGTTGGAACAGCCGGCGCCCCTGAACGCGGAGATCACCGCACGCACCGAACAACTCCGAGATCGAGCCGTACAGGAGCAACCGGCATGGATCGTGCGTTTCGGTGCCCGCCCCGACGATGCTGCGCGCGCCAGTGGGTCACCTTCGCGCCGACGCACCGTGGGACGCCACTCGGCATTGGACGCACCTGATGACCACACCTGGCCGCGAAGACACCGCATCGGACGCCGTGCTGATCCGAGAGTCACTGCGCGACACCGCCGACGACTATGCCGCACGGTTCTTCGCCGGACTCGCCGCCGAAAAGGAACAGGAAGCAGAAGCCGACGCGGACACCGCCGCGGCCGCGCGACGCACCGAACTGGAAGAACTGGTCGACGACCACGACCACGGCTACAGCGAAAGCAGTCACCGCGAACTCGACTACTGAGTTGGCGGCATAACGATGTCCGGCGAGGCAGCCATGAATCGTGCGCGTGGCCGTCTTCGCCGGACATCGTTATGCCGCAATCACTTCTAGATGGCTGTCATTACTTCCTCGCGGCCGCGACCTTCTTGCGAGGCGCTCGCTTCCTCGCGGGCGGGGCGGGTTCGTCGGCGACGATGGGCTGGCCGTCGTTCGCCTCAAATGCTTCGATGATCTCGCCGGAGAGACGGCCACGTTCGGAAACGGTGTAGCCGTTGTTGTTGGCCCACTCCCGGATCTGTCGTGACCGTTCACGGTCTGCGGCCGCTGTGCCAGGCTTCTTCGACTGAGCCGACTCGCCAGCCGCCAGGCGCACCTTACGGCCGCCGATCCGTCGTCCGGCGGCGACGTACCGGGCAAGTTCATCGCGTAGCGCGGCGGCGTTGTCGTCGGACAGGTCGATCTCGTAGCTCACCCCGTCCAGGGCGAACGGGACTGTCTGGCTGGCCGCGCCGCCGTCGATGTCGTCGACCATCTCCACGAGAACTTTCTGTGCCATAATGGCAAAACCTCCAGTGACTCCGGCTGCCAATACGATGTGCCGGACGGTGCCACTATAACTCACGCTGTCGGGCTTCGCTGTGGTTGTCGTATTGGTTCCGGCTGTTTCGATCGTCTGGAGTACCTTCCGACGCCAGCGAAGCGCGAACTTTACGCAGTTGTTGCACCGACGGTGGCCGCAACATTCCGGCAGTGGCGGCTCCCACCGGGCGGCAAAGGACCAGGCGAGCGAGTCGCTGCTGACGATGTTGTCCGCGTACCGGGCCAGGCCCAGAGTCTTCGCGCCGAAGGCATGCAGTCGATAGCCGCGCTGGGCGAGTGAACGCACTATGCCCTCGACTTCTGCGGTGTGCTGGCGCCGGCAAATACTGCCGACACCAACGAGAGCAGCGGTGGCGAGGTCGACTCCGCGTTGCTCGTAGCGGTCAGCGCAGCGGTGATAGTCCTCGATGGACTGTCCTTGCAACACCGGGATGAACGGCAGATCCGCGTCGATGGACTGCAGCTCCAGATAGTTGCTGATCGTCAGCTCTTGGTGCTGCGCAACGTCGAGGCCCGTGCGCGCAAGGATCGTGTTTTCTACCATGTGGTCTTGCGGTGCGGCCCACAGCAGGCGGCCGATCTCGTCGCGGTAGCGCCGAATCCGGGCCGCGTACTCACGTGGGCGAGGCCCACACGCCCACGTCCCGCACTGCGAAAGCTGGCTGAAACCCCCGGAGTCGCAGGCCCAATCACAGGACGCAACTGGCAACGTCTTGTACCGGCGCAGCGTCCGATCGGACACGAACAGCGGCACGTCGAGCAGCGCCAGCCAATGCGGCCGATGTGTCCCAAGCAGGAATCGGAACCTCATAGCCGGCGGCGGACGACAGCGGTCAGGATCGTGCCGGCGAGCACGCCGTACGCCTTGCCCAGCAGATGACCGGGCGTCAGCGCCAAGCAGGCGAACGCGATCGCCGGGAACAGCAGCGAGTCGACGACGAGCCCGACCATCCCGCTGCATAGGACCGCAACGACCACACCGCCCCGCCGGACGACGACGGAATACACCGCTGCGTCGAGCACTTCGCTCACGGCGAAGGACACCGCGGACGCGGTCGCGATGGCCGGGCCAGCAACCAGGCACGAGAGCACCGTGCCCGCGGCGACAGCCAGCAGCGACGCCCGCAGCCCGGCGAGGCGTTGCACCCAGTCCCGCACAACCAGCACCGGACCCGCCACGTACACCGCGGCCGCGGCGTGCAGCCCGAATCCGATGCCGACCGCGCCGAGGTCCTCTGCCAGCCAGTTCGCGCCGACCACGCAGCCGATGTAGAGCGCGATCACCGACACACGCGCGAACCAGGTGACCGATGCACGTGCCCGTGCCGGTCGACACGCGGGCACGGTCATCACCGACCGGACCCGGAGTGCGGCTCCGTGTCGCTGCTCTGGGCAGCTGCCCGTTCCTGCCGTTCGCGATGGTCCAGAGTGAACCGATCGGGACGAGCCGGTGCGCCGGCGGTCTTGTGGCCGTCGGAGCGACAGCGTTGATGGACCCACTCGGTGGCCATGCGCTCGGCAAAACCAGGGCGCCAGTGGTCGTGCCAGTACTGCGCATCGCGGACCGTGGCTCTCTTGCCCAGGTGGGCTTCGCGCCAGGTGTAGGCGAGGGTGGCGATCTCGGCGACCAGGCCGGGATGGTCTAGCCAGCAGTCGGGAATGGCGACCGAGCGGGTCCCGGGATTGCCGACGTAGGTCTCGTTGTAGTACTGCACGAAATGCGCAAGCGTGAACAGCGGTGTTTCCTTGCGATGCGCCTTGTCCTCCGCCGCCTCCGGTGGCAGGAACGTCAGCCACCGCGCCAGCCGCGGATCGTTGTCCGGCTCATCGATCAGCTCTCCGAGCTTCTCCGCCACCTGCTCGATCTGGCGTCCCAGCGCCGTAGTGACCGTCTCCAGCCCGGCGACCGCCTCATTGAGCTCGTCCAGCGACCGCGGCTCCGGCCGGTCCTGATCGTCGGGGCGTTCGGCGATGTCGTCGTCGCTCATCGCAGATCGCCCACAGCAGGCAGCATCAGCGGGTAGCCCTCCGGCGTGATCGCGGCATTCCCGGAGCGGATCGCGCCGACGTCAGCCTGAAGCTGGGGCCAGTCCGGTCGTTGCTCGACATCGACGGTGTGCCCGAGGATGGGGCGGAGGTTGCCGTGCAGGATCAGGACCCGGCCGCGGTCGAGGGTGCGGATGTCGCCTGCGCGCAGTGTCGGGACGGTTTCCTCGCCGGTGGCGCCGCGCCCGGCGCTGAACAGTCCGTCGCTGTGCTGCTGGTGTGTTCGGCGGCGGTGCTGCCCAGCCAGCGTCGACAGCCACTCGAGCGTCTTGTCGTCCTTGAGCCCGGGGAACGCGGTCAGGGTGAGGGTGTTGTCGATCAGCTGCAGTCGGCCGGGCTCGCCGTAGAGCTCGTCGAGCTGGGAGCGCGACTGCGCGGACCAGTGGATCAGCACCCCGCGCCCGGCGGAGTCGGCGATGATCGCCGGCAGCCGGGGCACCGGCGTACCGGCGAACAACTCGTCCAGGATCGCCGTGGCGGGTGGTTCCAGCCGGCGGCGTTCGCGGCGCAGTGCGGTGTCCTGGGCGGTGGTGAGGATCTGCTCCACCAGCGCGGTCAGCACCGACCGGGCCTGCGGCGCTTGGTGTTCCCCGGCGACGATGAACAGGCTGCCCCGGCGGCGCAGGAACTCGTCGATGTCCAGTTCCTCACCCGGGCTCGGAGTGGCGAAGTGGCGGATGGCCGGGTTCATGAACGGCTCGATCGCCCGCCGCACGCTCATCCAGACCGCGTCGGAGGTCTCGGCGACCATCCCGATCTCCGACTCCAGGTTCTGCGCCAGCTGCGGATACTGCTGCTCCAGCAGCTCGACCGGTTCCCGGTCGGCAGGTTTGGCGATCGACCACCGCACGAGATGATCGACCGTGCGGTGATGGTTTGCGGCGGCGAGCAGATACGCCTGCATGACGATCGTCGCGCGGCCGCGGAACACCGCGTCGTTGCCGCCGACATTCTCCAGCCCGAGCGAGGACGCCTCGATCAGCGTCTCCGCCCGCCGCAGTGCGACGGCCGGGTCAGCGCAGCCGGTAACCGGGGACCAGCGGGCATGCGCCGGCCAGGAAAGGGTGCCGGTGGCGTCGATCACCAGTACCGGCCCGGCCCCCGGGGGGCGGGTGCGGGCCAGCAGACACCACTCGGCGAGATCGTTCTTCGTCGTCGACGCGATCAGCGCACCCGGCGCCGCGAGGGCCTTGTGCACCAGATCCGTCCGCGACTTGCCCGAGCGGGTCGGGGCGATCGTCCCGGTCGGGGTCTCCAGCGACGTCACCAGCTGCTGGCGTCGCGGCCCGCGGTGCAGCGGTACCGCGATCTGTTCGACCGGCGCGGTCCGGCGTTGCTCGTCGGTGAGGTCACCGCGAGTCCACACCGCGGTCTTGCGCGCAGCCTCGACCGACAAGATTCTGGTCATCTCGCGGCGGGTGGCGTGGCCGGCATCAGACGGTGCCACCCGGCGCCAGACCGGGATCGCGGCGCCCACGGTGAGGCCGGCGGCGAGCATAGTGATCGTGGTGAACCAGATGTAGAACGCCAGCTGGTGGTCGCTGACCGCGCCCGACCACGGGACCGGCAGGGCCGGCCCGGGATCAGCAGCGTGGAAGGCGACTGTCAGGGCGAAGCCCGGCCACGCGGTGATCGGCGGCCACGCCCAGCTACCGGTGTGGAAGCCGGTGACCAGGACGGCGGCGGTGACGACGATCGCTCCGAGGCTGCAGAGGATCGCCAGGGCGGCGATCGCGAGGCCCATCAGTGCGACGTCGCGGTCGAGGTTGAGTGTGTCGGTGCGTGTGCGCGGCATCGGCCGCTCCTCCCGGACAGCGGGAGGGCAACGCCACGGGGTTCATCAGAGTGGGCTCCCTCCCGGTGGCGGGGAGGGCGAGCTGGGGTCGGCGATCCGGCGGATCGCGACGATCTTCGAGGTCCATGCGGAGAGGGGTTCGAGGATGACGCCGGTGTCGGTGTCGTAGGCGTCGACGATCAGGCCGTGTCCGGCGTACATCCCCACGTGCCGCGGCACGCGAGCGGTGCCGAGCGAACCGGGAATGAACAGCAGGTCGCCGGGTTGGACCTGCTGGATTGAGGTGACGGCGTGCCCGGCGTGGACCTGGCTGACGGTGCCGGCGGGGATTCCGACTCCGGCGGCGGCCCAGGAGGCGAGCATCAGCCCTGAGCAGTCGTAGGAGTTCGGGCCTTTCGCGCCCCACACGTACGGTTTGCCGAGCTGGCCCAGGGCGAAGCCGACCGCGGCACGCTGGCGGACATCGTCCGGCAGCGTGAACCCGGGTGGCAGCTTCTTCGGGTCGATCTGGCCCGGGTCGCGGGGGACGTCGGATCCGCCCTGGTCCGGGCACAGCGCCTTCGCCTGCACTGCCTCGGTGCCGCCGCCGGGCGCTACCGGCGGGGTCGGGTTGTCCGGCCCCGTCCAGAACCGATCCACGATCGCGACGGCGGCCGGTTCGCGCGGAGCGTAACGATCGGGGAAGCCGCTGCGCTGCACCGCCTGCTCAGCCCGGCCCGGGGCCATGGTGTCCCAGCCGGGCAAGGCGATCAGGGCGTCGAGGAACTTGCCGGTGGCGTACACGGGGTTGAGGATCTGCTCGCGGGTGCCCCACCCCTGGCTCGGGCGTTGCTGGAACACCCCGAGCGAGTCGCGGTCGCCGTAGTCGAGGTTGCGCAGCCCGGACTCGACGATGCCGGTGGCGGTCGCGAGGACTGCGGCCCGCCGGGGCAGCCGGCGCTGCTGGACGACGTCGACGATGGTGCGGGCGATGTCCATCTCGCCGGCACCCAGCTGCTGGCGGTCGATCACGACCGAGCCGCCACCAGGACCGCCCTGTTCGCAGCCGCCCAGCTGGACGATCGTCGCGGTCGCCGCGGGTCCGATCAGCAAGGCCAGAGCCAGGATCGGCAGCACCACCACCGCGACCAGAGCGCTGGCCACGCCAGCGAGCATCCCGTGGGGCCTCATGATGGCATCGCCGCAACGTCGTTACTCGGTAACCGGTTCGGCTTCGAGACAAGTTGAGAGTTCGTGTCGAAGATCTCCCGCTCGATCCGGCTGAGCACCGTCTGAACTTTGAGCCCAGTCCGGTTCTCGATCTTCCACAGCGCGCGGCCTTGCCGGTCGTTGGCCCACCCCGTCGTGGCGTCGTGCTCCTTGTCCGACAGTGCAAGGACATCGGCCAGCTCACTCGCCACACGAGTCGACTGTCCAAGCAGGACACGAATCGAGCACAGGGCCAGCAAATCCCGGGCGATGGCGACCTCTTGTGAGCCCGTGGCGCCGACGGAGAGGAAGTCGCCGGGCTTGTGGCTGACCAGGATCTGGATCTTGCGTTCCGCGCGCGAGAGCCGAAGTTCACTGTCGACCGCCTGGACCGCGCGCAGCCCGAGCCTCAGTTGCCGCCAGATCTCGTCACGGACGACGATCCGCAGCTCCCCGTCCTCCTGCAGATCCGTGGCCAACGAGGACCACGAGCCCAGGCAGGTCAGCGCGACGGCGACGGCCTGGTCGCCGCGGGTACGTAGCCGGGAGAGGTCCAGGCTCTGGATGGGGGCGTTCCAGTCGACGGTGAAGTTGGTGGGGGCGTCGAACAACCCCGCCAGCGGGCCGGAGATCAGATTGGCCAGGGCGTCGGTGATGGACCGGAGGTGGTCGAGGAACTGGCGGCGGCCGGCGAAGCGCAGGCTCTGCCACAGCTGCTCATCCGGGTCCGACAGCATCCGGTGGACGTCGGGAATGGTGATCGGCGTGAGCTGGGTGTAGCCGTCGCGAACACCCAGCAGCTGCCGCAGCACCGCCGAGAGCGCGGCCTCGTCGGTGACGGTGGGCCGGTAGCCCTGCGCTTCGGCCAGCGCGACCAGCAGCTGCACCCACCGGCCCAGGACCCCGTCGAGCTCGTCACGTTGCCGCTCGGTCGACCAGACATCCCAGCGCGCAGCGAGCGGGCCCAGGTCGAGGGCATTGAGGCGGGCGCTACTGCCCCGGCCGAGCATGATCGGCGTGACACCCAAAGCGTGCAGCAGCGGGGTGTATTCGCCTTTGACGTCGCCGGAGATCAGGGTACGGACGCCGGTGAGCATCATCCGCAGCAGAAACGCCACCACCGTCGAGGACTTACCTCGGCCGGGCTCGCCGAACAGGACCATGTTCGGGTTGGTGCAGATCGAGCGCAGGACGAACTCGACCGGGTGCAGGTAGAACGCGCCACCGGAGTGCACGTCGTAGCCCATCCGCGCCCCGACCGCCGGCAGCGGGCTCGCCGCCAGCAGCGGGAACAACCCGCCGATCTCGTGCGTGCCGGCCTGATACACCTGCAGCGGCGCCGCCACCGGCGACCACCCATACCCCGGCCGGGCGAACCCACGCCGCGGCGCGGCCCGCTGGTTCAGGCGAGCACTACGGCCGTCCGGACGCCGAGGTCCGGGTGGGCGAGTGCTGACCGCAGGTCCGAAGGTGGCGAGCAGTTCCGCGGCGGTCCGTTCGCTCGCGCGCCTGCTCACGACGCACCGCCACGCAGCCGGGGCAGCCCCACTCCGACCGGCAGGACGGCGGCGACGAACCCCGCATCCTGGGCCAGTTCCATCCGCAGTAGCTGGAACCGGCCGGCGATGTCGTTCTCCAGCTTGGCCGCATGGTCCTCGACGTTCCACGTCTCCGGGATCGTGACTGCGGCGGCGACGGCGAACCGGACGATCCCGTGCCCGGCCGCGACCGCGTGCTCCTGCGCCCGCGCCCCGCCCGCCTCCCTGGCCTCCGCGGCGCCGGAGTTGAAACCCTTCGAGGATTTCCAGTCCCGCACCACACCGGTGCGGAACCGCAGCCGGCGCACAGCCTTGCGGGACCGATGCTGCGACAGGGTCTCGTAGTGGATGGCCACGCTGCGGCGCTCGCCGGCGGTCTTGACCGCCAGCAGCCCGCCGAGTGACCCGAACACCGTTCCGGCCTCGGGCATCAGCACCGAGTAGGACACGGTGGCGAAGCCGTCGTGGTAGTACGCCCGCGCCGAGGGTGCTGGTGCGTGCACCGGCCCGGCCGTAGCCCAGCGGACACCCTCCTCGTTGCCCGCGCGATGGCGGCGCGCCGCCAGACCGGCGGCGGTGGCCGGGTTGAACCCGGTGCGGATCGCCACCGCCAGCTCCGTGCCCGAGAGCCACTTCACGCCGGTGGCGCCCAGGGATTTGAGCTTGTCCTCGAGTCCGTCCAGCACGCGGTAGAGCACCGCGGCCCGTCCGGCGACCCCGCCTCCGGCCGCGGCGGCCGGGCGGCGGAGGGCGTCTTCGGTTCCGGAGAGGGTGACGAACACTTCGTGCCGGACCGACACTGCCCCGACCAGCCGGTCCAGCTCTGCGGTCGCCTGGCGCGCGAGCGTGGGGGCATCCGGGACGTCGTGGTCGGCGCGCCAGGCCTGGTAGTCAGCGCCGTCGTCGGGAATGGTGCGCACCAGCAGGCTCATCCGGCCGATGACCTCGCGGTGCCCGATCGAGAGCAGCAGGTTCCCGAGCCGGTTGGCCAGCCGTTCGCACTGGACGTCGGAGAGCATCCCGACCCCGGCGTGAGTGAGGCGGGCGGTGGCGCCCCACCTGCCCTCGCCGGTGTCGTGGATCAGGCACACCCGGCCCACATCTCTCAGCGGTGGTCCGTCGGGAAACCGCAGCCGAGCCAGCACACCGGGCAGATCCGGCTCATCGAGATCGGCGGTCTGGCCGGTGACCGCGCGCGACTGCCACCGCGACCAGCCCAACGCGATCCCGACCCGGTAGAGAAGCAGATGTCCCAGCCACCGCAGCGCCGGACGGCCACGGACCGGCACCACGACCAGGGCCGCCGCTGTGCCGCAGAACCCGCCCAGCACCAAGGCTTGGCCGAAACGTCCGGCGGCCAGCGCGAGAATCACCGGGACGGCGAGCCCGACGCACACGAACGCCTGCACGGGTGTCAGCCCGATGATCCAGCCTGCCCGCTCTCGGCGGGACAGTCCTTTGTAGATCCGGGTAGCGGTGCTCACAGCAGCACCGCCGCTTCCTCGGCCTCGCCCGCAGCAGCACCACCGCCGCCGTCATCCGGCGGCCCGCCCTCGGGTTTCGGGACCGGCGGTGTCGGTGGCCCGGTATCTCCTCCTGGGTCGGATGGTGGCAACTCGCCGCTGCCGTCGTCATCGTCGGCGGCAGGCCCGGCTGCGCTCACTCCGCCGGTATCGCCGGTTTCGGGTGTCGGCGGCTCCGTCTTCTCGGCTGCCGGGTCGGTTCCGGAGTCCTTTGCGTCGCCGCTGCCAGCCGCGTCAGCGTCGGCGTCGGCCGCGTTGCCGGAGGGCGTCGTGGCGGCATCGTCCGTCCCGTCAGGTGCGTGCTCATCACCCGTCGAGTCAGACAGCCCGGTGGTCGTGTCGTCGTCAGCGGCAGCTTGGTCGAAGCGATCGACGTTCGCCTGCTCCTGGCTATCGCCGTAGTCGCCGTCACCGTCGTTGCCCTTGTTTTTTAGGTCTTTGCGGGCCATGTTCCCGAACGCGCCCGCTGCGCGACCGGCGATGCTGTTAGCGCCGTAGGAGTCCAAACCGGCATCGGCAAGCTTGTCCCGGAACACGCCCTGCGGGTCGGAGTCGGGGTCGACGAACGCGAACAGCTTGAACAGCACCAGGGGCACAAACAGCGCGAGAAACAGCACCCCGATGCCGGCCAGCAGCCCGGACAGCCCTTGTGCGCCGCCGACGATCGCGACCGCCAGCACCAGCACGAACGCCAAGGCGGGCTTCATCACGATCGCGACCAGGCCCCAGCGGACGACTTTCCAGTACCACCGCGCGGTCACCTCCGCCACCAATCCCGCAGCGGCGATGGGGATCGTCGCGACCACGACATAGATCGCTGCCTCGCGGAACACCGCCTCGAACGCGAACCCCAGCCCGGCCGGGATCACCCCGAAGGTGCCGGCCAGGCCGAGCACGATGTTCTTGACCTCATCGGACAGGGCGTCGGTGAAGCCGGTCATGTTCAGCGCGTCGCGGAAGTTCCCCACCCGCAGCCCGGTCGACAGGATCGCTTCGGTCAGGCCGTCAGCGGCAGCGAGGAACGCCGCGACCACACCGACGGTCACCGCGAGAGCGATGCCGTACTGAATCGGTCCGGTGATCAGGCGGACGAAGCCGCGGCCGCCGTGCAGAACAGTGGTGATGATCTGCCAGAAGAACATCCCCAGCGCGATGACCCCGGAGATCCACAGCGTCATCGGCCACAGCACCGAGACCGGCCCGTCCGTGGTGGAGACGGTGAAGATCGAGAACTGGTCGACAAGTTCGAAGGCGGTCCGCAGGATGAACAAGGCCGACGCCCAGGTGGCCTTCATAAGCGGCTCGAAGACGCCCGCCGCGGTCGCGCCGACCGCCTTGCCAGCGAGGCCGCCCAGCGAATCGAGCAGATCCAGCGGGCTCACCGGGCACCGTCCCGGTTCAGCGGCCGGTAGCCGGCCGCGACCGATTCGGCGCTGCCCGGCCACGCGCAGGCGGCGTAGGCCGCACGGGCGCCGGGAGCGATGCGCCAGGCGGACCCGGTCCAGCGCAGGGCCTGGCAGTCGCCGATGCCCATGCTCGTGCTCTGGCCCTGGTAGTCGAAGCTCAGCTGACCGAGCGTGCACACCACCGCGAACCGCCCGCCCTCGGCGGTGCCCTTGATCAAGCCCTGGGACACGTCGTAGGTCACCGTCAGGCCGGGCGTGAGCTCACCGGGGCGAATGCCGGCTTCGTTGCGGAACGAGGTCAGCAGCGCGAGCGGCCCGCTGCCTTGCAGGGACGGGGCGTGCGGGAGTGCAGCTTCGCCGTAGGCCCGCGCGTAGGTGGCCGGGTCGCCACCGCGCAGCGCCGTCTCGTTGAAATCGGTCAGCCAGCCAAGCGCGCCTTCCGCGGTGGCTGGGAACCCGTCGGAGAGCACGCGGTTGGCGATCGGGGCCGGTCGCGGGACGGTGATCGGCGGTCCGGCCGTGGCGGTGGTGAGTTCATGCGGCAGGGCTGCCTCGGGCGGCAGGGTCAGCATGGGCCGGGTCGCCAGCGCGGCGGCCTCGTCGACCGGCGCTGTGGGTGTCGGTGAGGGTGCAACGCCGGGCGGAGTCGCTGCCGTAGGGGACGACGGTGGTACCGTTGCCTGTCGGGCAACCAGCACCACGGCGACCACTACGACGAGCAGGACGGCGACGATGATCAGGCGGCGCGGTCGCCGGCGAGCGTGCGGCGATTCCGTGGTAGTGAACATGGCTCAGCCGCCCGCGAAGCTGTTGATCAGCGACCAGCCGATGCCGTAGAGAATCGCGCCGGCGACGGCGCAGAGCATCATGACGACGCCGACTTTCCCGGCCCGGTGATGGTCGACCCAGCGGCCACCGGCCCAGACGATCAGCCCGACGAAGAAGCCGAAGACGAGGGCAACACCCGCGCCCCACTTGACGTTGTTGAGCAGCCCGAGGATCTTGTCGCCACCGACGGTGGGCTGCACCGGTGTCGGGTTGGGAATCTGGCCGAGCCAGTCGATGACACTGTGCGCGGACATCGCGCCCTCCACATCGCACCGCCCGACGTCACGTCAGGCGGGTCAAGTGGGAGGGCGTTGAAGTTCTACTCAGCTGGGCAGCGGGATGGGCTCAGCCGGTGTCGCGCTCGGCCACACGGCCCTCACGCCCACCAGCAGGAGATGCCCATCGAAGGTGTAGGCGGCGTGTCCGCTGCGGCAGCACCCGCCAGGAACGAAGGAGGCGGTCGGCCGGCGTCCGCAGCGAAGCGGGTGTCACCTCTGCGGTGATGCCGTGGGTGGCGATCTCCCGGTTGTGGGGAAAGAACACCGCGTCGGGTAGCAGGACGCTGGTGCGGCGCCCTGCGGTGCCCGCGACCCCTTTCGGCCAGCGGCGAGCCCCGACGACGAGCAGCTGTGTGGGCGGGGTGACCGCGCCCACACGCACCCACGGGGCCAGGCGGGCCAGGACCTGTTCCGCGTGTGCAAGTCCGGGCACCGTGGGCCGTACCACCAGTGCGGGAATCGGTGACGGGCTGCCGACGCGCAGCCACTGTCCCGGCCCGAGTGCGGGGTCGGTCGCGAGCCGCCAGGGATCGTGGCCGATGTCGACCACCGTCACGTCGACACTGCGGCTGCCGCCGGGATGCCAGTACGGAGGCGGCGGAAACAACACCGGCTCTCCAGTGGTCTCCGCTACGTCGAGGCGCGCCAGGACTGTGCGGGCACGCCGGGAAAACCGAATGCCGGCTGCCAGGCCAGGCCCGGTCCGTCGTGGCCCGTCTGCCCGCGCTGCGCGTCCCAATCCGGAACGAACCGGATCGCCTGCGTCGACAAGCAGAACCGAGCGCCCCGCCAGCTGAAGTGCGTCGGCGATCGCGACAGCGGCACTCGTGGCTCCGGCCCCGGGTGACGCGGCCAGGATCGGCACGATCCGGCCGAATGGCGACCAGTCGAGTACCTCGACCGCTTCCTCCGCGGGCGTGGCCCGCGGCTCGGTCTCCGGCGCGTCCACACCGGAGCGAACGTCCACGGGTAGGTTCTCGGATGGGACCATGACGGGCCTCCCCTCAGCGGTAGTGGTGCGCCGGTGAAGGGTGCGGCGGTCACAGCGGGACCGTGCTCCAACCCCCTGTACGGGGTGGCATGGGTTGCTTTCCCTCGGTAAACCGAAGATACTCGCAACGAGTGTGGCTCTTTGCATTCGATGGTAGACGGAACCTGCGATGTGTCAAACACGATCCATCGCAGCGAAGTCTGCACCAGATGGTCACGACAATGGGCGGGGTGCGGTGTGGGACGACGGTATGAGGACGAGCCGGTTTTCGACAGCTGGGAATCGACCTCGCCGGCGCACCTGGACTCGCCGATCCCGCACCGCTCCTACGCTGCCCAGCAGCAGCTCACCCTCGAGCTGCTCAACCTGGACACCTTCGCCGAGCGGTTGACCTGCCTGTTCGAGCACGAGTCGACCTACTACGTGCTCGACGGTGAGCCCGTCGTCGATCCCGACGAGATCTCCCGCCTGGCCGCCGACGAGGACCCCGGATTTCGGAGTTTCGTCGCGCGGGTCCCGCTGGTGGCACGGTGGGTCCAAGCCCGCAGTGGAGTGCCTGTGACCAAACAGGCCCTGCACAACTTCAAGGGCGGGATCCGGGAAAACACCCGCCCGTCGATCACCAAAGGCTTGGCCGCGTTCTGGCGAATCCACCGGGACCTGCTCGACCCCCACGTGGGAGCCGCGGAGTTCGAAGTGCCCTACGACGAAACCGACCGCCGAGCGCACGAACTGATGATCGAGATCGGCGGGGTCGGGGTCAACGCCCGGACCATCGCCAGCCGTCTGGGCGGCGCTCGCGACGCGGACAAGCAGCTGTTGCTGAAGGTGCTGGAACGAATCGCCCGCAATCCCCGCGACACCGGCCACGACCGGCCCCGCTGACCGTCCGACACTCCGGCACCCCCGCCCATCACATCCGGCTGCCGGCGGCGGGCTGTCGCGGTCCTAACTTCGTCGCCAGCCGCTGTACCCGGCGCTCGCTCAACGCCTCTCCGACGGCAGCCAGCCAGACCCGTCGCGTGCCGTCGTCGACGCGCAGGCGCTCGGTTTCCGGCCACCACACCTCCGTGTCCTCGACGTCGTCGGTGCTGTTGTCGGAGATGTGCTCACACGATGGGCGCGACAAGTGCGCGACGAGGGCGGTGATCGCGATCTCGATCTCCACGGCGGTGGCCATCGGTTCGATGTTCACGCCGTAGACAAGGGCAAGGTCCTGCAGGTCCTGCCGGATCGCGCGGCGTATCGCATCGTCGATCGTCTGGTCCACGATGAGTAGCGCGTCCTCGATCTCGACCACCTGCTGAGGCTGGGTCAAGGGGGACCGGCGACGGCTGGCGAGCAGGATCCGCGTCCGCCTCCACAGGCGCTCGATCGCACCGTCCTCGCGTTCCGTGCGGCGCCGGTCGCGCCGGTCGAACATCCTGCGGGTCGCTGCGGCGAACGCCGAGCCCAGGATGAACAGCAGCAGCCCGGCGGCGTCGGTGAACACCCCGAAGTGGCTGCCCCGGGGCGGATGGTGTGGGTCGAACAGCAGCCGGATGGCGCCACCGAACCGCCAGCACAGCCCGACCAGCGACACTGCGACGCCCAGTTGAGCGAGGGCGACGCCGCCGCGGACTCCTGCCACCTCGCCCGCGGCCACCACGGTCAGCCCGAGCAGCAGCAGCGCGAGCCAGCCGACCATGTAACCCAGGTAGATCGCGCTGTAGAGCTGGGAAGGCAACGAGGGGTTGCGGGGCGAGGCGAAGAAGGACGTGTGCGCGCCGGCCAGCACATACAGGGTGACCATCGCCGCAGCGCAGGCCATGAAGATCGTGACCACACCGGGCATGGGAAGGCGTAGCTGCCCGAGGGTGTGCAGGAACGCGGCGACGCAGACCATGGCCAGCATCCCGAGCACGTGGTGGACGACGATCGCGACGTTGTGCAGCCCAGTCAGGGCGTCGGCCCAGTCCAAGGTCATCGGGTCCCCGGCCGCCATCGACAGAGCCATGCATGCGATGCCGGCCGTCAGCAGGTGGCGGCTGAGGGTGTAGCCGACGCCGCGGTTGACCAGCACCTTCCGCACCGATTCCGTGACGCCCGCGGCGGCGGCGCCGTACCAGAGGACGATGACCGCGTCAGCCATCGGCGCACAGGTGGTGACGGGCCCCGAAGGCGGCGCGCAGGGCCGTGCGGCCGGGTGGGAGCTGGCGGTCGCGGTGGCGCGTGGTCCCGGCCCGTACGTGCGCCTGCAGCAGGTGGGCGAACTGCTCGGCGTCGATCTCCCGTTGGTAGCCGGTGCTCGTGCGGCGGCTGCAGACGTAGTCGCCCGGGTGATCCAGCACCCAGTGCCCGACCTCGTGGAAGACGATGTGGTAGACGTGCGCCGGGACGGCGGCGGCCGCGACCCCGAGCAGGCACTCTGTCCGCATGCGCACCAGCAGGCCGCTGGTCCCGCTGCGCCCGGTCAGCATCCGCCCCAGGACCACGGTCATTCCCCGCTGTTTCCCGACGGCCTTGAGGAAGGTGCGTAGCTCGAACGGGTACCGAATTGGCAGCGTGGCGATGATTGTTTCGCAGCGCCGGAGGAACTCCTCGTCCTCGTTTCTTGTGTGATTCAACTTTCTCCCCTGGATGTTGTCGATCCAGCCGGACTTCACCGGCCCCCTGGTCAACCCCTGCCGCAATGGATCTTCATCGCAGCAGTTCACAGCGTTGTCGCCATCCTGACGGACGCAATGAACCTCAGACGCCCGGATGCGCCCGCCGGATCCCGCAAAGTTCGATTGCGGGGTCATGCGGGGGTGTTTGCGGTCGTTGCGGGGTCGATGCGGGTCCGCATATTTCTTGCGCGGGCCACATTCTTGCCTGGTGGAGGGTTGATTCCTGGGTCTGCGGCCGACTAGTCAAGAAGTCATGGTGCTGAATTCGGGGGACGCGCCGACGCGCGGGGCTACCACTGATCCGGTGGCGTTGGCACGGGGGTTCAACCATCTCGATCCCGCGATCGCGGCGACGGCGTACGAAACGCTGGGGGCGATCCGTCGGGGGTGCCCGGTCGCGCGCAGCGAGGAGCTGGATGGGTTCGTGCTGGTCACCGGCTACGGCGAGATCCGCGAGGCGGCGCACGCGCCGGAGCGGTTCAGTGCCTACGTCGACGGGCTGGGTGCGGCGGCGGTGGTCACCGAGATGCGGGAGGCGGTGGCACCGATGTTCGAGACCGACGAGGAGCACCATCACCAGTGGCGGCGCGCGCTCATGGACTTCTTCACCTCGGCGGCCGCGGCGGCTCAGGAGCAGTACGTGCGGGCGATCTGCCGGGAGACGCTGCAGGAACTGATCCCGCATGGGGCGGCAGACCTGGTCGGCGGCTACACCCAGCAGGTGCCGCCCCTGGTCATCGGGCGCGTCCTCGGGCTCGCCGAGATGGAGCGGGCATGGCTCTCGGAGCACGTGCGCGCCCTCTACGGCGCCGAGACGTTGACCGAGGCCCGGCAGATCGGCCGGGTGTACGCGGACTTCCTGCTGGGGCAGATCCGCGAACGCCGCGCCCACCCCGGCTCTGACCTGCTCTCGCGCATGGTCACCGTCGAGGTCGACGGTCGGACTGCGGACGAGGACGAGCTGGTCAAGATGACCATGCTGATGGTCGCGGCCGGACATCTGACCACCGTTGATGCCTGCGCCACTGCGATCCTGCAGCTTCTGGAAGATTCCGCGTTACGCGAGCGTGTGGCGGGCGATGCGGGGCTGCTGGGGTCGTTTGTCGAGGAGCTGGTCCGTTACGAGCCGGCCGTCGCGGCCACCGGCCGTACCGTCACCGCCGCCACCCACCTGGGCGGGATGCCGCTCTCCCCCGGGGACCGATTGCTGCTGGCCTGGGGTAGCGCCAACCGCGACGAACGCCACTTCGCCGACGGCGACGTTTTCCGGCTCGACCGCGAGCGCACCCGGACGCCGCACCTGGGGTGGGGCGCTGGCGAGCACCGCTGCCTCGGCCGGCACCTGGCCCGAGTCGAACTGCGGGTCATGCTGGACGAGTTGCTGCGCGCCGTCCCCGATTTCCGGCTCCAGCCGCACGCGACCGTGCGGCGCACGTTCGGGGTCATCCGCGGCGTGGCGGCGCTGCCGGCCCAGTGGAGCCGCCGCTAGCCGCAACATACGCCTGGTACCACTCGGCCAGTTCCTTGCGACCGCACAGGTTCAACAGGCGGTAGATCTTCGTCAGGTCACCTTCGACCGTGCGCGCCGAATTGTGCAGAATCGCGCCGATCTCGATATTCGACTTCCCGTCGCTGACCATGCTCGTGATCTGCCACTGCCGCTCGGTCAGCGGCGGGGAGGTGTGGTCGGCGTCGCCGAGAGCGAAGGCCACGATGCGATCGTCGCGCCACCGGCCACCGGCATCCCGTGCCGCCTCGAACGCCTCCTCGCCGATGGCGTCGATGATGGCGGCGATCGCGATGTCGCGATGATGGCGCCACCCGGGCAGGCCGTTGAACCGGACACCGTGACGGGCCTGCAGGCTGTCCGACCCGCCGTACAAGTGCGCTGCGCCGAGGTAGTCACCGGCCAGTACCCGCTTGCGAGCCTCCTCTTCCACGCCCCAGGCGGGTCCCCACAAGTCGCCGAGTTTCACCTGCGCGCGCAGCGCGTTACGGGCGCTGGCCTGCGGCCGCGATCCCTCGGGCAGGCCGCGGGTCCATTCCGCCCAGGTAATCGCCCACTCCGCGCCGCTGGCGTGCGCCTGATCGAGGCACCACTGCGACATGCGGTCGGCCTCTTCGACCGGGCCGAGCAAGCCGGCGGTGAACGCGTGGAACAGCCCCGCCATGTACGCCGAGCCGTGCGCTCCTGCCGCGCGGAAACCCTCCCGCGCCGCTTCCAGCTTCGCGTAGCCGCAGCGCAGGCCCTGGGCCAGCGCGTCATACGTGCCGTCGATGAACTGCACCGCAGGCGCGTTCTCCATGCCGAGCTGCCGGGCGAGGTCGAGGCATTCGTCGCGGTGGGCTTTGCCGCGGTCGCGGGCGCCGAGAGCGGTCCAGATCCAGCCGACCATCGCCAGCGCCGAGACCCGCACCGGCGACGGCGTCGTGGGCCCGAGCCGCAACAGCTTCTCGACCTGGCGGCAGACGGGGATCTCGGTGGCGAAGAAGAAGGGCGCGCGGGTCCGCAGCAGATCGAACATGATCGTCAGCCCGCGCTCTACCTGCCCGCGTTCAGCGCACCACGTCACCGCCGCGGCGATGTTGCCGGACTCGGCATTGACCCCGCTCAGCCAGCACATCTCGTCCGCATTGAACCAGCCTTCCGCCGCGCCACGCACCAGCTGCGCGACCCACGCGCAGAGGCGTTCCTCGATCGCGTCCTGGTCGCCGAAATGCCGAAGGCTCCGGCGGCCGTACTCGCGCAGATAGTTGTGCTGCCGGTACCGACCGTCCGCGGACGCGCTCTCGATGATCGAGTGCTGGACCAAGTAGTCCAGCGTCGTGAGGATCTCGGCACGGTCGACGGCGGCATCCGCACAGACCTGCTCGGCCGCCTCGAGGGTGAAGCCGCCGGTGAACACCGTCAGCCGGGCCCACACCCGCCTCTGCACCTCGGAGCACAGCTTCCAGGACTCGCCGATTGCCACGTCCAAGGCCAGGTGATGGGCCTGGACTCCGCGGGTGCCCGGGGCGTACCGCAGCGACAGCCCGCCTTCCAGCCGTTCGAACACCACGCGAGGTGACCGTCCGGTGCTCAGCTGGGCCGCGACGAGTTCCAGGATGAGCGGGATCCCGTCGGACCAGCGCACGAGCCGCACGATGACCGACCAGTCGTCGCCTGCGGTCAGCGGCCGCCCGGCCAGGGCGGCGCGGTCCTGCAGCAGCCGGACCGCGTCGCATTCCTCGGCTTCGGCGCGCTCGGCGTTCTCCTCTGGGATGCGGAGTGGATTGAGGTGCACGATCCGCGCGCCGTGGATCTGTAGCCAGGCGCGGCTCGTCGCGATGATCTGCAGCTGCGGGGCCTGGTTGATCAGCAGGTCCACGAGTTCCTGAACGGGCCCGAGCAGTTGTTCGCAGTTGTCCAGCACGAGCAGGACGCGTCGGTCCCGCAGGAACCCGATCAGTACGTCCAAGGGGCCAGCGTCAGGCTGATGATTGGCAACGCGTAAATCTGCGAGTAGCAAGTTGCAGATTCGCTCGATCGTCGGCTCACCCCGTGCCTCGTCGCTCATTTCTGCGAGGCGAACAAAAGCCGCAGCGTCGTAGTCATCGCGTCGCCGCCAGAAGACTTCTCCGGCCATACGCGTTTTTCCGACTCCGCCGCTACCCGTCATCGTCACGAGGGGAGTGCCTTCGTCGAGATAGCCCTCCACCTCAGTAACCTTGTGTGACTGGCCGACGAGCGTCGTCGGATAGGTCACCCCCGGCAGACCGGTTCCCGGCGAACGTCTACGCGCCATGATTCGAGCGCATCACGCCAGCGGTGATCATGCTGCATGCTGCTCCGGCCGCCGCCTCCCGCATTGCTCCTCCTCGCGCCGTCCCTGCTCGTCACGGGTCTCGATCGGTTCCCGTGACACCCCTCGTCGGCGAGCGCCGCGTTCACCCCAGGCGTGCCGCGCTCCGCGTCATGTTTCGTACCACGGGTAGCACCGCGACCCTCAAGCATTAACCATCGGAACACTCAATCGGGTTAATCGTCAACAACCAGGTCGCAGCACGTTGATCACCTTGAGTAGCAGCCAACCCTCGGTCGCTCGATCGAAAAAGGGCTGCGCGGCGAAGATCACGAAAAGCGTTCGAGTATGCACTTTCTGCAACACTGCACAGGAACCCGTCCAGAGAAGCACACGCAGGTCCGCTATCAGTGGACACGTGCGTTGACTTTTGACGAGAACTGGTTATTGTTCGTCTCAGCAAGGTTGACCGTGTTCACGCCGGGGGAGGCGTGGCGAAGGCACGGTCGGCTGTCACGTTAGGACTGACACGTGTTCACATCGTCATTGTTTCACGTTATGGCGCGCGGACCGCCGTTGTCGTGTCTATCCGACGACGACCTCCGATGTAGATCCTCTCCGGTCGCACCGCGACCGTCACGATGACCAGGCCCGCACGGCCGGTCCACATCGTCCGAAGTCTCCGCTCAGCCCACCTTGCGTATCCCTGGCTGCGGCACGAGGCACGCCTTCAGCACGCCCGTCGCTCGACGGACGCCGCGCTGGATGGCTTTCCCTTTTCGCATAAGGAGAAACCTCGATGCACAGCCGTCTTTGGCATGCCCTCGCCGCGACCGCGGCCCTACTCGCCTCCACCGCGGCCACCGCCGTCGCGGCACCCCACACCCCTGCTGGCGACACCGGCGACCGCGCGCCGATCGCCGGGAGCACCCCGGCCTGGGCCACCCCGCACACGGAGGTGGCCCGCAGCAACGGAAACACCGTCCGGCACATCCAGGTCGCGCTGGCCCTGCGCGACCAGCCCGGCGCCGAACGCCTCGCCGCGCAGCTGGCGACGCCGGGCAGCGCCGAGCACGGGAAATTCCTGTCCTCACAGCAGTTCCTCGACCGATTCGCCGCCACACAGGACACCGTCAATCAGGTCTCGCAGTGGCTGGCCAAGCAGGGCCTGCACGTGACCGGAGCCAGCGCGAACAGGCACTTCGTCGACGCCGAAGCACCGACCGCGGCCCTGGAAACCGCCTTCGGCACGAGGATTGCCGCATTCCGGGCCCGGGTCGACGGTGTCACCCGAACCCTCTCGGCCCCGGCGTCGCCGGTCACCGTGCCGACCTCGCTGCGAGCCTCGATCACTGCGGTGCTCGGCCTGGACGACAGCGCCGCGCTCCTCAAGCCCCAGCATGCCCGCCCGGCAGCCGCGGCGGCGGAGCAGCACTGCGCGCGGTGGTGGGGCGAGCAGAACAACACCGACGTTCCGCAGAAGTATTCGGCCGGCCTCCAGTCCAACTCGTTGTGCGGCTACACCGGCACCCAGGTCCGCGCGATGTACAAGCTGGGCAACGGAAACACCGGGGCTGGCACGACGATCGGTGTCGTCGGCGCGTACAACTCCGCAACCGTCGTGGCCGACACCAACCAGGCCGCCGCCCAGCTCGGCGTGCCGCCCCTGGCGGCCGGCCAGTACAGCGCTGTGCTGCCGCAGGGCGGGTTCACCGACGCACAGGAATGCGGCGCCGACGGCTGGGCCGCCGAACAGACCCTGGACGTGCAGGCCTCCCACACGATCGCCCCGGGCGCGAAGATCCGCTACTACGCCGGAAAGACCTGCAAGGGGACGGGGATCTACGACGCGTTCAATCAGGCGGTGGCCGACAACGCCGTGGACGTGATCAGCAACAGCTACGGCAACGCCGACGGCGAAGCCAGCCTGCCGCAGGCCGCGCGGGACCAGTTCAACAGCATGGCGCTGCAGGCCGCGATCCAGGGCCAGACCATCACCGTCTCCTCCGGCGACGCCGGCAACAACTCCGGCCCCGTCGGCCACGCAACCGCCAGCTTCCCGTCTTCCAGTCCGTGGGTCGTCGCCGTCGGCGGGACCAGTGTCGGGCTGGACCAGAACAACCAGGCCAAGGTGCTGACCGGGTGGGAGAACAGCGGCAACACTCAGTCCGGCACGTCGTGGTCGCCGCAGCGGGACGCCGACGGGCCGTTCGCCTCCGGCTCCGGCGGCGGCACCTCCGCCCTCTACGACGCGCCCGACTGGCAGGCCGGCGTCGTCCCCGGCGCAGGCGGGAAGCGGGCGGTGCCCGACATCGCGGCGCTGGCGGACTCCTACACCGGGATGCTGGTCGGGCAGACCATCAAGGGCCAGTTCGGCATCGGCTCCTACGGCGGTACCTCGCTGGCCTCGCCGCTGATCGCCGGGCTCGTCGTCGACGCCCAGCAGGCCCGCTCCGGCAACGCCCGCGCCGGGCTCCTGACCCCGGTCCTCTACAGCTTGAAGGGGTCCGGTGCGATCGCGGATGTCGTCCCGCAAAAGGCGGGGGTGTGGACGCCGATGATGCATGCCTTCGGCGGCGTCGCCGTGCCGGGCGGGCAGGGCAGCTACCTGATCGACTTCGACGCCCGACCCCAGAACCTCCAAAGCGGCCCCGGCTGGGACAACGTCACCGGCCTCGGCACCCCCGCCGACGGCTTCATCGCCGTGCTTTCCCAGTAACCACAAACGCTTCTCGCGGTGGGCCCGCTCGACAGCGGGCGGGCTCACCGCGGCCTCCATTGACCTTGAGGAAGGACTGTTCCATGTCCGAGACGCCACAGTCGGCGCCGAACAGGTGGCGGGTGCTCGCGCTCTGGCTGGCCGGGATCGCGATGGTCGCCACCGCCGGCGTGCTGCTCGCGCCGTCGCAGCCCGCGCCCGACACCGGGCGCGGCACAGAGCCGGTGGAACTGGGAGTCGAACTGCACACCCCTGTCGTGGCCGCCCGCGCGGTCCCGAACCTCGCTGGGCTGCCCGAGGCCAGCACCTTCGGCACAATCCCGGCTGCACCGCGGGATGCGACAGCAGACAAGGAACCGGATGGGCAACTCGTGCACCCGACCGAGCCGGTCCCGATGTTCGACCAGCCCGGTGGGGCGGCCATTGCGGTCCTGCCGACCACGCAGCTGGGATCCGACACGTGGGTGCCGGTCATCGCCGAGGAACCGGGCTGGGTGCAGGTGTTGCTGCCGTCGCGGCCTAACGGCTCCACCGGCTGGCTGTCTACCCAGGACAACACGCTCACGATCCGGTCAACGACCGACCGCATCGTCATCGACCGGGCCGCGTTCCGGCTCACGCTCTACCGCGACCACCAGCAGATCGGCACCTGGAACGTCGGAGTCGGCACGGCGGCCACGCCCACCCCAGCCGGACGGACGTTCGTGCTCGCCTCGATGACCGACGCCAAGCAGAAGTTCAGCCCGGTGATCTTCCCGCTCGGGATCCACTCCACGACCTATTCCACCTACGGCGGCGGGCCCGGCACCACCGGCATCCACGGCTGGCCCACCACTGATGTGTTCGGCCGCCCGTCCAGCGACGGCTGCATCCGCATCCCCGCCGACGCCCTGGCCACCTTCACCAATCCCAGCGACCCGGTGCCCATCGGCACCCCGGTCCTCATCCGCTAACCAAACCACACCAACACTTCTGGAGAAATCTGTCATGAACACCACTCGTACCGCGCTCGCCGCTGCCGGAGCCGGCGCGCTCCTCATCGGCACCCTCACCACCCTCGCCTCCAGCTGCACCCCAGCCACCGCGGCACCGCCCGTCCTCGCAGCCGCCGCGGCGACGTCGACGGCGACCGGGATCTCAGTCTCCGGCGGCGAACACCTCTCCGCCCGGCCGAGCGTGTCCAGCAGCGGCGCGATCAAGACCGCCGGAGGCTCGGTGTCCACCCCGAGCGGCGCGCTCGTGGCCAGCGGCATCAGCCTGCAAGCCGGCGCCGGATTCGCCGAAGCCCGCGTCGCCTCGGTGCGGGTCGGCGGGACCACCGTCGGGCCCTTCACCGCGACCTGCCGCAACGGCGCCATCACCACCAGCGCCCCCAAGGGCGGCAGCGGCAACCTCAAAGTCTCTCCCGGCGGCAACGGCACCGCCGGGGTCATCACCGTCACCACCAGCACCGCCCCGACCCGCACGAACGGCACCGGCGGGCCGACCTCCAGCAAGCCGAGCGCGGGCACGGCGATCACGGTGACCGTGGCAACGGTCAGCTGCGGCGCCGGAACGCCCCCGCCGCCGACGGGCAACCCGCCCACCGGCACCCACCCGGCACCGACGCACAAGCCCGGCACACCCGGCACGTCCCGCCAGATCAAGCCGGGCGAACAGCACCAGCAGCAAGGCGACAACCCGGGTGACCGGACCGCGCCCAAGCCGCAGCCCAAGCCCGGCCACGTCGCCGTCACCGGCTAACCCTCAGGCCACGCGGGCCCGCACCCTAAAACCCTCCATCGCGGGCCCGCGCACCCCCTCCCGCTCCCACGTCCCCGCCGGGCGGCCCCTCCCCACGCCCGCACCACCACCAACCCATCCCAACTTCACCCACCAGGGGAGAAATCCATGTCCACCCTCGTTTTCAGCCACCCCAGCCACAACCAGCTCGACGCCACCACACGCGAGGACGTCCGAGCCGTGCACTTCATCGGCTCCCTGCCCGCCGTCCTGACCGGCGACCACCGCCAGATGATGCAGTGGTTCCTCGACCACACCCCCGACACGGCGTTGACCGGGTTGCCGTGCGACCCGGACCCGCGGTGGATCATCAACTGGCTCGACGGCCTCGCCGCCGTCGACGCACTCGAACCCGTCCGCACCGGCCAGTCGGCCGACTACGACGACATGCCGACCTACCGCCTCAAGCGCGGCCACTGGCTCGAATCCGAAGACCTGTCCCTCGGCCGCGCCGCCCACACCGACGCCGTCATGACCGCCCGCGACCAGCTGCACGACGACCGCGACTTCCCGCCGCACCAGGTATCGATCCCGAACCCCTACGACCTGGCGCTGTTCACCTTCGGCAGCCCCGGCGCCGCGGTCACGCACCTGCCGGCGTTCCGGCAGGCCGTGCTCGACGACGTCCACACCATCCACCGCCAGCACGGCAGCCAGGTCGTCTTCCAGCTCGAGACCCCCGCCGTCCTCGCGACGCTGGACCGCACCCCGCGGCCGCTCTGGCCGGCGGCGGTGCGGGCGCTGGCCAAGCAGGTCGCGCGCGTCTTCGCCGACGGCCCGCGCGAGGCGACGTGGCGGATCCACCTCTGCCACGGCGACCTCGGCCACCAACCGCTGTTCGCGCTGACCGACCTCGTGCCTGCGGTGCAGTTCCTCAACTCGCTGCACAAGCAGCTACAACGGTTGCGGATCCCGATGCCGCCTGCGCACATCCCGATGTGCACCGGCACCCAAGCCCCACCGACGGACCCGCGGTTCTACCGGTCGCTGCGGCACCTGCGCCACGACATCGACGTCATCGCCGGACTCGTCGACGAAACCCACCCCACAGACTCCCGCACCGCGCTCGGGCTGGTCGAAACAGAACTGGACCGGCCCGTCCTCGCGGTCGCCGCTGCCTGCGGGCACGGCCGCCGGACCGTTCCCGCCGCCGCGGCGAACGCGGCGCTGGCCTGCGAGCTCACCCACCACACCACCGACACCCCAGCCCACTGAACCTCCTGGAAGGACTGTCGAGATGGACGCCACGACCACGCAGATCCCGTCCGCGGCCGGGAACCTGGCCGGCGAAGACGAGACGCTCACCCCGATCCTGCGCGCCGGAATCGTGCCCACCCGCGCGCTGTCGGGCGGCCGGATGCACCTGCCCGGCGCCACCACCCTCGCCCCGCAACGGCACGACACCACCGAAACCGCGATCGCGATCATCAGCGGCCACGTCGCCATCCTCTCGGGCAACGCCATGCAGCCCTTCCACCCGCAGGCAGGCGACATGATCTACATCCCCGCAACCCTGCCGTACGCGGTGGTCAACCTCAGCAACAACGCCTCCGTCCTGGCCCTGGTCTTCCGCACCGACCCCGGCTTCGACACCGACGTGCACCGCATGCCCGAACTCGACCGCCTCGCGCGTGACCAGATCCCCGACCTGCGCCGCGCCCACCACAAGGCCCTGCTCACCCGGCGCAGCGGCCGCGCCCGCCGCACCTAAACCCGCTATCACCCTCCGCCCAGCACCACGCCACCCGCCGACCAGACCCGTTCGGCGCCTCCCCGTCACCTGGCGTGCCCACCCACCCGCTCGACCGGGGAGACCTCATGCGTACCTGGATCACCGACACCACCCGCGACCTACTCGACAACCCGCCACCCGGCGGACCGCTCACGCTCGACGAAATAGCCGCCTGCGCCGGCATCACCCGCCACCACCTGCGGGCCTACTACTGCTCGGTCGAGGCAATCCTTGCCGACCACGCCTACATCCCGGCGCACCCAACCCAGGTCGGGCGGTGCTGACGATGCGCTGGAGCAACCTGCATCTGCGCGGCGTCGGCGCCGCACTCGGCGAGATCGTGGCCGTCGACGACCTCGAGTCCGGCCGCACGCTGCACGGCGCGACCAGCCAGCGCGCCGTGTCCATCGCCTCGGGCAGCACCGGGATGGATCTGGCCGTCCGCGCCGGACGCAACGCCCTCGCCAGCATGGCCATCACCACCACCGGCCCGCTCCCGGTGCCCGACCTGCACTTCCACGCCGCGATCTGGCGCGGCAGCCGCGGCATCGACTTCTGGTCCCGCGCCGCCTACGTCCGCTCCCGCCTCGGCCTCCCCGCCGGCCGCGGAATCGCCAGCGAGCTCAACGCCATGAGCAACAGCCTCGTCGGCGGAATCGACATCTCCGCCCGCGTCCTGGCCGGTAGCCCCGACCTGGACACCGTCCTGCTCACCGGCGGTGAGACCTTCGGCTCGCCCGCCTTCGACCACCTCACCGCCGACCACGGCATCGCCTACGGCGACGGCGGCTCGGCCCTCATCCTCGGCCGCCACCCCGGCCTCGCCCGTATCCTCGCCACCAGCTCCTACACCGACCCCACTCTCGAACAACTCCACCGAGGCAACCACCGATTCCTCCCCGCCGGCAGCACAGAACTTGGCATCGAGCGCATCCGCGAACGCAAACGCCAGTACACCGACGCCGTCGGCGCCGCCTCCGTGGCCCGCCGCAACCACGACGGTGTCCGCGCCGTCATCGACGAAGCGCTCCGCGACGCGGAGCTCGGCCTCGATCAGCTGCGCTGGGTGCTGCTACCGCACTACGGACGGCACCTGCTTGAAACGCAATGCCTGCGACCGCTCGGCATCACCGCCGACCGCACCCTCTGCCACGCCGGCGACCAATGGGGCCACATCGGCCCCAACGACCAGATCATCGGCCTCACCCACCTGCTCACCCGCGGCGCCGTCACCCCCGGCGACCACGTCGCCCTGCTCGGCATCGGCATCGGCATGACCTGGACCGCCGCCATCCTCCGCATCGACACGGTGCCACCCGGCTTGAACATCCTCGCCCCCGTTTTGCGCTGGCCCTGGCGCACACCGGAGCACGAACCAGCACACGCGCGGCGCTGATCAACACCCGCCCCGCAGGCCGAGCTCCGAGGACTTCCCATGCTCGACACCTACGCCCCGTCACGCCTCGACCAGGCACTCTTCAGTCCGCCGTTCATCGTCATCGACGACGACAACGCCGCCCACACGATCACCCGCGACCTCGACAGCGCCGTCGACATCCTCAACACCCACCCAGCCGCCCGGGCGATCGTCGGGGCCCTCCGGCACCCCATGCTCGCGATCGACATCGACCCCACGGACAAAGGCGCAGGCACCGAAGAAGGCGACGTTGTTGCCGAACAGCTGATCCTCTGGGCCGACCGCTACGGCCTGCCCTGGCTCCGCCGCGCATCCGGCCGCCCCGGCCATACCCACCTCATCATCAAAACGCCGGCCTACCTGCGCCGAGAACTCCAGGTCGTCCTCCGCACGGTCGCCACCCGGCAGGACGTCTCCGCCACCCTCCGATCGACCCTCCGCCTCACCTCCTCGCCCCACCGGCACAACTTGCCCAGCCCAATCGTGAACTCCATGCTGACAGTGGCCGACGCGCCTCAACTCCCCGACTCTGCCTCGGCTCGCACGTCACGGCCCGCACGGCGACGAAGCAGCGGCGGCCGCAGCAGATCCGAAGACGAGTACGGCCACGCCCTCGCGCTCGCCCGCGCCGGCCACACCACCTCGCACGCCTGGGCCTTCGCCAACCTTGCCGGAACCAAAGCCCGCGGCATCGGCGAAACTGCCTGGCGGAGATGGTTCTGGGCACCCGCCACCACGATCGCCGCCGCCGAACGCAGTCTCACCGAAGAGCAGGCATGGGACCTCTTCCACCAGGCATCCCCCAAGCAAGCGGCTCACGTCGGCAGGGACGCCTGGCGCCACAGCCGTTGGCTACCAGCTCTCCAGGAGGCGCAAGAGAGCAGACCACGACGCCGTCGCCTCGGACCGCACCGAGCTGGCGAACGCCTGGACGAGCCACCGCTCCGTCGGCTGCAACACGTTCAGACCGTGCTTCAGGCCGCGGTCGATCGACAATTGGCTCGCGAATCCGGTATCGCGGTGCACACCCGTACGATCGCCGGCGTACGAGTCAGCAGCTTGCGGGCGGCCCTTGACGCATTCGCGCACGCGTTTCTCGCCACCGGAGGCTCAATCTCTGTACGCCACTGGGCCGAACGAGCAGGCCTCGATCCCAAAACCGTCCGCCGAGCACGAGATGCCGCTCTCAACCTGGGGATCCTCGAACGCGTGCACCACTACGCAGGGGGACAGTCGGACTGCGACGCATACACCTTGACCGAAAGTGCAGCGGCTGGCCAAAACACGGAATTAACTTCCCCCACTCTGTACACCCCCACCCGCGGACAAGCGGACCCCCTCAGGCTGCGATCGCAACATCGACGCGACAGGCACCAATTCGCATGCAACCGCATCCTGAGGGCCACTGCCGCTGGGGCCAGCCTTCAGGACCCCACAGACGAACCTCTACCTACTACCAGCTTCGACACCGTTCCTCATCGGCAGCGTGAACTCGCTGGAGTCGACCGCCCGCATTTCCGAGATGGCAACTGCCTCCATCGCGTCGATTGCCTTTGCGGGGATCGAGATACGCCCTCGCGTCCGAATCGCCGGGAAGGCACCTTCATCTACGGCGCGGTAGATAGTCATCGCGGAAACGCCGAGCAGTTCTGCTGCTTGACCAACGGACAAGAAACGCGGCGCACTTACAGTGGAGTCGGACATCACAGACCTCCGGTGCTATGTGGCAAGGGGAGGCTGGTGTCGACGATCCAAGTGACCGCCCACATCGACACCATTAACTTCAGCATCCGCCGGAAATATCAACTCGTCAATTAGTGCTTCATCAAGCAACGTTGGGTAGGTAATCCGGGTGGCGGATCTTGGAGTTGACGGCGAAGTGGCGTTTGGGGTGGCAGTGGCGGTTGCGCCAGCGGAGGTAGCCGGCGATCGCGGCTTCCTGAGCAGCGTGGCTGGGGTAGTCGCTGCCGTCGAGGGTGAAGCAGTGGACCGCGGTGAACTCGCGCTCAATCCAGTTCAGCCACGGGGCGTTGGTGGGTGTGTAGACCAGCTCGATGTCGTTGGCCGCGCACCAGGTCCTGACCTCGGCCTTGCCGTGGGGACCGTAGTTGTCGCAGATCAGGTAGAGCTTCCCGGCCGGGAAACGTCGGTGCAGCTGTTTGCAGAAGTCGAGGAACTGCGGCCAGCGTTGCGGTCGCGGAACCGGTAGAACATCTGCCCGGTGGCGAGGTCGAGCGCGGCGAACATGTGCCGGACGCCACCGGTGCGGGTGTAGGTCGCGCGCAGGCGGGCCGGTCGGCCGCGAGGGAACCAGCCTCGACCAGGGCGGGGCTGCAGGTTCAGCGGCCCGAACTCATCGACGCAGATCACCCGTCCGTCGGCGGGCGGGTGGTCGTAGAGGTCGAGGATGCGGGTCTTCTTCGCTATGAAGTCCGGGTCCTTGCTGACTTTCCAGGTCTTCGTCGCTTGCCAGGACACGCCCTCCTTGCGCAGGATCTTCCGGACGGTCTCTGTGCTCGCTCTGATCCAGGCGTGTTCGGCGAGGTAGTCGACCAGCCTGGTCAGCTCCAGGTCGTGAACGGCAACCCCAGCTCGGTCGGTTTGCAGGCGGCGGTGCGGCAGATCTGGTTGCGGGCGGCCGGCCCGAACTTAGCTGGTCGGCCGCCCCTCCATTTGGGGACAACGCCGCGAACCCGGAGTCGTTGAACGCGTGGATCACCTCCCGCACATCGCCTTCGGTCGCGGCGAACATCGCCGCGATCTCTCCCGCGGAGCGGCCCTGCACCGAGGCCAGTACGATCCCGGACCGCCGCAGCCGCACCTGGTCCTTCGCCGACCTTGTGATCTTGACCAGCCGCTGAGCCTCCTCCGGCTCCAGCGACCGCGCGAACACCTCCGGCTGACGCGCCACCAGCCTCACCTCCACCGCCAGCCTCGCGATCACCGGCCCGGATGTCCACGCGACACGATGACAACGTCAACGTTTCTTGATGCCGCACTAGCCCCGAGGTCATCGAGGCGAACGGCACCGTTACCAACAACCGCGAAGCTCGGGCGGTTGCAGCGCGGTTTCACCGATACCGGCACGACTGGAAGTGCGTGATGGCCACGCTGCTCAACGGGTCGGTCCCTACGACGGCTCAAGCCCGTCAGACTGCGCACCGCCGTCGGTAGGCGAAGGCGTTGCAGCAGGCCCGCGTCGGCTTCGGCTAGTTTCTTGAACAGTTGCCAACCAAAACTTGATTCCTAGGCGCGCGCAAACGAACTATATGCGGAGCGGACGACTAGGTCTTTAGCGGCGAGCTCGATAAACTGCGCAAGCAATGAGCGACGCACAAAGTCCGAGGGCTGCTGGTTGAGGAGCCGTTCAATGGAAAGGTCGCGGCGTTTGGACGAGGTGACGATTGCGCGAGCACGATCGACTGACTATCGAGGGCAGATCGCAGCTGCCCCTGACTGAGGCGTATCCTCACCATGAACCGCCGCAGACTGGAGTGCGAACACGTGGATACCTTGCATACGTCGCCACCACGAGAGATGCAAACTGTCCTCCAAGCGGTCTACGATTTTTTCCTTGACCGTGGCAGGTGGCCGACGTTCGGGAACCTCGATCGCCCCTTGCGCAAGAACGACAAGTTAGACCTCGCTCGCGTCCTACGTGACATCCCTAAGGACGTGCTACAACCCACATGGTCAGGTGGTGCTCCACCCCAAGCGGACACCTTTCTGCGGTTAACACTCGAAGGCGTGGCGCTCTGCCCAGACAGCGAACATGACCTCAGCTTGTTCTTCCGAACACTTCGCTGGTTCGCAAAGAAAGAGTTGGATTTCGAGCCTTCCCAATACAGGCAAAACGACACCTGCGTCGTTTCAAGTGCAGACCTCCTGCGCGCTTTTCGCTTGAAGAAAGATGCGCGAAGTGACGTGCGACGACTCGGAGAATTGCTGGTCGTCGAGCAGTGGGGATCGGCGGGGTTCAAGCCCGCAGAGCAAAGCTGGGAATTCACACTCGGGCGCGACGTCAGACGGTTCGCGCGGGTCCGCTCGCTGGCTGAATACCGAGCAGTTCAGGCGACTTGGCGAGCAGAATCGGGCAGCGTACCTATCCCACCGCTCCCGATGCATACGCGCGGGTTTTCACGGAGCAGGCCCGTGCCACAGACAGCTGACTACGTCCACCCTGATGTAGTCGCGGCAATCGAGGCCAAGATGCCAGCAGCCCGATTCAACTGTGAAAAGTTGCTCCAGCTGATCGCCGAGCTCAACGACAACTACGCTCATGAGAAGACCTACAGCTCCCACGCGATCTTGCGAGCTATCCTGGATCATGTGCCACCAATCTTTGGCTTTGATGACTTCAAGGAAGCGGCCAACAACTACGGTTGGGGTAGTCGCAATGATAAGAATTACATGACTCGCTTGCTTGAGTTCAAGACGCAAGCACACGACGTGTTGCATCGTCAAATATCACGAAAAGCAAGCCTTCTCCGTTTTGTCGACATGCCGGCAAGTGTTGCCGTCAATACCTTACTTCGGGCGTGCGCGGACGCGTTGTGATAAAAGTTGGTTGCTGCGCAGCGAGACAACCCGGGAACGAGGGTGTCGAGAGTTGATCACGCGTGATGCCCCATAGCACATACCGGAGGCGCCCCGTTGTCCGACTTTTCCCACAGACTGCTGTCACAGTTCATCGAATTTCCCTGTCCGCAGTGCAGTTACGTCATCGAAGTCCAGCTGTTAGATGTGCACACGCAGGTACACCGTCGCTGCCGATGTTGCCACTCCATGATTCACTTGATTGACAGCAATGGCTCGTTATATAGCGTGATTGAGGAAATTAAGAAATATCTGAGAGGACTCTTCGAGTGAAGTACGAGCAAAACCTTCAAATCAAGCTGCGCGACCGCTACCGACGCCTCTACAAAACTGGTCAGGATGCATATGTAACTGAGTGTCGCTACCTTCGGAGCTTCGTCCTTAATTCACCCGCACTCAGAGCGATCGTTGAGTCAGTCCAGCGATTCGACCCTGAGTTCATCGCGAAGGATTGGATCGACCAGAACATCAACAGTGACGGCTACGACTGGCCTAATACTGAAGAGGGGCGCGCGAAAGTTGTCTGGCAACTGCTGAATGACCTCGCTGACGGTAACGCTCAGATCAATCTGTTCGCCTTCTCCTTCGCACCTTTCGGTGAACGCGACCTTGACGCTGCGCTGCGTTGTATGACCGACCAGGCGATTGAGCCATTCGTTGACTACTTGCAAGAGCGACTCGGCACGGCCAGTCAGACGCTCTACCTAATGGAACGACTGAAGCGGCGGCTGGAGACTTTCGACGTCAACGAGCTTTACGCACGATACAATACAGACAAGAAGCATGGGGAGGCAATCTACGACCGATATATTCAGAAGTTCTTGTTTGACCAAGGTGTGGACTACATTATTTCCCAACCCCGTTCAGCATCAGGCGAGGCGGACAATATCGCCAACCTGGGCAGCGATGACTCTCTGGTTGAAGAGACGAAGCTGTACAACGGCGACAACTACGACGTTTCATACATACGGAAGGGTTTCAATCAGGCAGTCCAGTATGCACACGACTACGGCAAGACAGTCTCCTATCTCATCGTCATAAACCTGAGTGAGAACAACCTTCAGATCTCGTCCGACGAGGAGGCGACCTTATGGCCACCGAGGTTGCACGCCTCTGGCGTTACTGTCTTTGTCATCGCTATCCGTGCACGTCCAATGCCTTCGGCTAGCCTGCGGGGCTCCCAAAAAACTGTGGCTGTCACTCGGGACGACCTCGTACGTTTGGAATAGCGTCAAAGCCAGCTGGAAGCTTCATTTGCAAAAACTACACCTGGCGAGCCCGGCCGGGTCTCACCGCTCAGTGTCTCCAGCACCCCGCGCGCCCAGGCGTCCGGTTCCAGGAGTTCATACAGCAGCACGTTCAAGCCTTCGGCATGCAGTGTCAGCGATCTGTTGTCCATCCAGGCGCGTAGCACCCTTTTTCGCCGCTTAGCTCACCATCGGCCGGGCTGAGAAGAATCTCAGCGTGGAGGCCAACCGCCGTCAGGCTGTCGACAAGTGAATCTACAGAAAGGGTTGTTTGGAAACCAAGCAGATCACAGATGAGCGCGGAACAATCCTCTGCACTGAATGGGTAGATCGACCATGGTGCCATGATGGGAGAGCGTGCCGCAGTATCGCCGCTGAATCCTTGAATATGATGCATCGCTTTGCCGATTCCAGCGCGTTTAATGGCTCGCAGCCGAGCTGAATCAGACGAGGCCATACCGGCTTCAGGATTATCTTTCCAGCGATTGTAATTATCAGGGATCGAGGTGGCAAAGAGGGCTCGGCCTTGAGACAGGCGCATCCCCCGGCAACCGTGCCGCTTGGCAAGCTGGAGCAGGTCATCAAGTTGCCTAAGGTTCACGGCATAGGGCTCATTTAGCTCAACCAGTCGCGCGTCAAGCTGCTCCCCAGGAAGAGTCCCGCCGTGCATCACGGCGTTGACAGCGACCTCAATACGCTTCATTTGGGCGCTTCGGTCGGCCTGCGGGTTCTTCTTGACTTCGTGTAGCAGGATTCCACCATCTGCCGTGAACTCGGAAAGGTCGGCAATGCGGAGGCAGTTTGTGAGGTCATGCAGAAGCGTGAAATGTTGACGGTCGTCCCACAGATGATTGACGCGACCAAGCTCGAACGGCAAACCCTCTTTGCCATACATCATGCCGGGCGATGCATTGCGGGACAAAGCAAGTATTAGGCGCCTGTCATAACCAAAACAGCGCCAAGCTAAGCCATCGCCAACGGTCCGCAACTGTCGAGCCAAGCGCTCGTATACAAAGAGCTCAAATTCCCATGTTGCCAACACGCTTGGGTCGCTGTCATTTGACGGTGCCGGCCGGTCGACCGGAAGTGACTCGCCCTTTCGTAGCCGCTTGACGATGCGGGAGCACTGACTGCGGCGCTCCTCGACCTCGTAGACGGCTTTGAACAAGTGACGTTGGAATTCATTGTAGTCTCCTGGCTCCTTGCATGACCGGAGCCATTCGATCAGGGTCTCTATGCGGGCACGGTTGGCCTGATGAACGGGATGCGCAATGACTGCGCCGACGACTTCCGGGGGCAAGGCCTTCATAGCTCCGCCAGCCTTGAGTTGCTGTCGCTTCTCCCGCGGATCGTTGGAACCTTGCTCCGTCATACGCTTACTTTACACCTACTTGAAACCATGCCGCACGGCATCGAAGGTCAGCAGAAAGTGGCGGAGAGACGGAAGGGTGGAAACTGCGGCGCCATGCGCTGTAGGGAAATTCTTGGTTTGAGCTACGTGAAATCCTTAACCATCACATCAAAGACGGGTGACCCCGGCAAAGGATTCCGCTTCTGCGCCACGCGTTGCCAGCCCCAGGCAGCATAAGCCTGTTGGGCTGGCTCGGCAGCCGGTAACCCCGTCAGCGTAGCCTGCTCCTCATGACGGCCGGCTAGGAGCTCGTCGTGTAGCCGCTTGCCAACACCACGCTGTCGCCGCTCCCGGGCCACGATCAGCTCCGCGACCGCAAATGTTCGGTCGAGGTGTTCCTCGGTCAGCGAGCTATCTACCTCGGTGGTGAGGTTCCGCCACCAGGGTGTATCCGGCAACAGCGTCACCCCGAAGGTAAGCCCACCAGTCCGCTGGCCGCGTGTGCTACGACGAGGTCAAAGCCGGGCGCTTGCCGTTGCTGCTCGAACCGCTTGGCGAAAAACTCGACGTGTTCGTCGCCCCAGTTGTAGGGCGGTTCGGCGTACACGTCGCGGTATAAGGAACTCAGCGCCTTCGCGACGTCGGCAGCGCCCTCCGGTCCGAGATGGTCGTAGTGCACAAGTTCAGTCGCCGGATCGTTCACGACGGCCCCCCGCGGTGTTGACGCGCATGTAGTCGGACAGTGCCTCGCGAAACACCGCAACCGCCGGAACGGAGGCGTACCGCGCCTCCAGCGGGTCCGCCAAGCTGGCCAGCCACTTGGTCAGAACCGACGAGCGCATGCCGTTGGCCTGCTCGAGAGCCCGCAAGCCGACGTTGGCCGCTTCGGCAGGCTCGCGCTGAGCGACGCGAACCTTTCCGAGTCGGAGGTGGTCCAGTACGCGGCTGCGTGAATAGGATTCACTGCGGATGGCAATCGCCCTGCTGGTGTGCTACTTGGCTCGCGCAGCGTGCGTGAGCGCGCGCTTTGGTTCCGGTTCGGCCAAGGCCAGCCCGCACCGGTGGCGTCCGGCACATGTTCGCCGCGCTCGACCTCGCCACCGGGCAGATGTTCTACCGGTTCCGCGACCGCAACGCTGGCCGCAGTTCCTCGACTTCTGCAAACAGCTGCACCGACGTTTCCCGGCCGGGAAGCTCTACCTGATCTGCGACAACTACGGTCCCCACGGCAAGGCCGAGGTCAGGACCTGGTGCGCGGCCAACGACATCGAGCTGGTCTACACACCCACCAACGCCCCGTGGCTGAACTGGATTGAGCGCGAGTTCACCGCGGTCCACTGCTTCACCCTCGACGGCAGCGACTACCCCAGCCACGCTGCTCAGGAAGCCGCGATCGCCGGCTACCTCCGCTGGCGCAACCGCCACTGCCACCCCAAACGCCACTTCGCCGTCAACTCCAAGATCCGCCACCCGGATTACCTACCCAACGTTGCTTGATGAAGCACTAGTCCCGACGCCGTCTCCCGAAATGAAGCTCGCACCTGACCTCCGGCGGCTGATCACCCGGGCGGGGGCACGGGCAGCGCCGGCGCTGAGCACGCTAACCCAGGTGTTCACGCAAACCAGGACATCGAGCGGCCATCAGGCAGAGGAGCGGAACAACGGGACTTCACAGGCTGCAGACTGCAACCAACTTTGAATCTCTTCGATACCCCCGGCATGAGAGTACTTCCCATTCAGCTATCAGTTATCGACGGAGCACCCTACCGGCCCAGAGGTTGACCTCCCGAGCGAGAGTCGCCGACGAGCGTGCTCGCCTCGCCGCGACAGCAAAGGGAGGAGCCCGCGCCACCTCGCTGCACGTCGTCGCCGTCCTCTGTCATGATGGGGCCACGCGACCGGTCGGTAGCTATGCGAGTACGGCAACACGCCTGTCCGGCGTGTGCTCTACGCCACACTTCGGGCGACCTGGCATGACCCATTTCGTGACCCGAAACCGTGTTCAACCGTGTGGTTTCTGGGGTCATACGGGACAGCCGTGAGGTCATAGTGGCTGGTAGAGGCCCTAGGCGACGCCGTCACCCACTCTCCTAAAGCGGGTGTCGCAGGTTCGAATCCTGCCGGGGGCACTCGACACCGTGGCGAAGAGATCCGCTCGGGTGTCAAGAACGGGCCAAGCGCAGCGTGACGCCGAGCATTACGCCGGACACCACGACGAACACCAGGGTCGCCGCACCCAGCACGACGGTTTCGCCGCGGCGATTTGCGTTGCGCAGGCGGTGGTTCGCCGCCAGCGCGGCCACGGCCGCCACGATGGGGACCACCCACGACCAGTGGGGGTAACGGACGACGCCCCAGATGGCGAGACCCGCGAACACGAGGCTGATGAGCCAAACGCCGAAATACGCCTTGCGGAGGACGGCGTCGGCGTCGAACAACGGGGAGCTGTTTCGCGGGTCAGCCATCGAGCCAGTCCATCTCGGAGAAATCCTCCTCGTCGACGGAGTCTGGTGACCTCCGGCGGGGCGGGGCAGGCTCGTCGTCGGATACCAACTGCGACAAGGCATTCCGCCCTGCTTCGGCTTGCTCGTCCTTCTCGGACTCGGACAGGTTGCCGTACCACTCGGCGAAACCGGGCGTGCTTCTGCCGAGCACCTCGGTCGGCTTGGTCGTGTTGGCCGCCTCGCAGCGCAACCCGGCTTGGAAGGTGTCCACCGTGAACGCCACCCCGAGCAGCTCCTCTGCGTAGTCGACCAGGTACGGAAAGCATGACACCCGGCCGACCCTGGCGACAGCACCTGCTTCCCGGCCGCCCGGCGCCACGTCGACGCCCGGCTGCGCAGAATGCGTCCGGCTGCACCTGGCCTGGACGGGCGTGCTGCCGATGGCCCCCGTCGACGCGTGTTCGCCGGCCTCGGCGAATGCCTGCTCGATCGCCGTCGCGCTTGATCTCTTCCTTATCCTGGTGGGCATCGTGGAACTGTCACTCGCCTTGATGCCGCTCTGGCAAGCCGTGCACGCGCGGCTTTCGAGTGGTCGGCCGGTCAGCCGGGTCAACGTGGGGCCGCTGGATTTCGACCAGCGGACCGCCGTCGCCGACCTGCTCGGTTCCGCGCGGCTGCCCGGCCAGCACCTCAGCATCGCTCTGGAGCGGCTCGACGAAGTGCTCCGGGAACGGACTGGCCAAGACACCCGCGACGTAGTGACCCGACTGATCGGACCGATCGGTGATCGCGCAGCGGAACGACGTGAGGCCGAGGCGCGGCGAGCCGAGCTGTGGGAATGGCTCGGCGGCCACCCGGTTGTCGCGGCTCAGCCCGCGCTGGCCGACTGGACGGCCGGGGTCCGGCGAGCGGGACTCGTCGAAGGGTCGGTCGCCCGCACGAAGAACGAACTCGGCAAGGCTCTGCGGGTGCTCGCGGAACTCCCTGCAGCCGGACAGCCGTTACCGTCTTTCGCGGACAAGGTGCTCGGCCACACACATGCTCTTGACGAGGGCACGCGCTGCGCCCACCTCGTCCTCAAGGCCCTGGTCGCCATCTACGACGTCCCGCCTCCGGTCGACGCGCCCGAACGCCGGGCCTTGTGGGAACGGGCGGGGATCGCCGATGACCAGCTTTCCTCCACCGTGCTCGCCGCCGGGCTGCGCGCGCAAGGCGGCGTTGCCGGCCGCATTCTCGGCCTCTGCGCCGACGCCGGGCTGGCGGCGACGCTGACTCTGCAGCAGCTCCGGGCCACGACCCGGCTGACCGGAGTTCCGCCGGAAGTGTGGATCTTCGAGAACCCCAGTGTCCTCGCCGTGGCGCTCGACCGGTTCGGCCCGGACTGCCCGCCGCTGGTGTGCACGTCGGGCTGGCCGAGCAGCGCCGGCATCCTTCTGCTCAACAGGCTGCGTGCCGCCGGTTCGACGCTGTACTACCACGGTGACTTCGACGGCGAAGGGCTCAGGATCGCGGCCAATGTCGTCGCCAGAACCGGTGCCGCGCCCTGGCGGATGCACTGCGCCGACTATGTGGCTGCCGTGACAGATGGGCCTCCTGTAGGCCGCGTCACCGGGGTGCCGTGGGACAGGGAGCTGGCCGGGCAGCTCACCGAACTCGGCAAGACGGTTCCGGAAGAGCGGTTGGCAATGGCTCTTCTGGATGAAATCGTTCGGCGGACAACAACGTGACAAACCGTGGTCACCGAGGCGGCACCCCCGAAACTGTCGGTGCCATCCCGTAGCTTGGCCGTTGACCACCGGGAGGCAGCATGGATCCGATCCGTGTCCCGCCCGAGATGTTCCGCTTCACCAGCGGGGATCGGGCCGGGCTCGACGTCTCGATCCTGCACGCTTTCGGTGAGGCGAACGAACGGCTCGAGACCGCGCTGAGCCTGGACGACGTGCGAGCGTGGTTGCGCTCGATCGGCTGGCTCGAAGCGATCGAAGACGACGAACTCACCGGGAGGCTGAAACAGCTCCGCGACTGGAACCTCGTCGATGTCGTTCAGAACCACTCCGAGAACTACCGGACGGCCGGTGAATACGAACGTCGCAACCTCCAGTACTCCCTGACCCGTCAGGGAGAAGCCGCCTTCGCCGGCGTTGTGCACGCCATGAACGTCCTCGCCGCGACCGGTGCGTTGCAGACGGCGGTGCTCGACGCGATCGCCGACCGGCTCGGCGATCTGGTCCGGGAGCTGGACAGGGGCACCAACCGGCGCATCTTCACCGCGCTGCTCGAACTCGAGGCTCATCTCGAAGCGTTGCGTGGCAACACGAAGCAGTTCAACGGCGAACTGCAGCGGCTCCTGCGCGCCGACGGGGCGAACCTCACGACGTTCCACGAGGTCAAGGCGAGTACGGTCGCCTACCTCCAGGAATTCCTCACCAATCTCGAGCACCGGGCGCACACGATCGCGGTCCGGATCCAGCAGGTCGAGGACCACGGTGTCGGCCTGATGCAGCTGCGCGCCCTGACCGGCGCGGATCTCCCCCAGCTCACGACCAGCGACCCGGGACCGGCCTGGCTCGAACACCGGCGCGCTAAATGGGCGGGCCTGCGCGCGTGGTTCCTGCCGGTCGACGGATCCCAGCCACGGGTCGAGCACCTGCACATCGTGGCCCGCAAGGCGATCATCACCCTGCTCCAGGTGCTCGACCGGATCACGGAGTCGCGACGGCGGACGAGCAGCGCCGTCTCCGACTTCCGCGAACTCGCCCGGTGGTTCACGGTGGTTCCCGCTCAGGACGACCTCCACCGGCTGTGGTCGACCGTTTTCGGGCTCAGCTCCGCGCGTCATGCCCACCTTGCGCATCCCGACCCCGAGCTGATCAGTTCGACCTCAGCATGGGCGGAGGCCCCGCCGGTCGAGGTCTCCCCGCTCCTCAGGACCAGCGGACGCACGGAGCGGTTCAGCCGCACCGGCAAAGTTCGCGACGTCGCAGCCGTGCGCGCGGCGAGAGCCGAACAGGCGCGCGCGGAGCGAGCCGAACTCGAAGCGGCGTGGGACATGCTCGACACGGGTGGCCCGGTCCGGCTGTCTTCGTTCGGAACGCTGGATCACAGCGTGTTCGAACGGCTGCTGGACCTGCTGGGGCGAGCCCTCGGTGCCGCACCCGGCCGCGGCGGCGGCCGGCGGAGCACGACGTCCGATGGCCGGATCGAGATCGTCCTCCGGTTACCGCGTGACGGCTCGACAGCCGTGCTGACCACGCCTCGCGGACAGTTCCGCGGGCCCGATTACGACGTCGAGATCCGGACAGCCGGACAGCGTCCCGTACGACGGACCGCCGGAGGCCGCCCGTGACCAAGCTGGACAATCAGCTGGTAGCCGCCGAGCGCGAGGAGGTCGCGCACGGCATCCGGTGGCTGCTGGCCGCACCGCTGATCACCGAGCGAAGCCAGCCGGAAACGTTTGACCTGGTCAGGCGACGCCGAGACCCGATCCGGCAGTGGTTCGACTACTACTGCGGGTGGACGCTGACCGTCGAACCGCGGCTGGGCTACGCCCGGCTCGTCAAGGTTCGGACCGTCACGGACCCGACCCGGCCCGCCCGGCGGTTGCGGTCCGGACGGACCCCGTTCGACCGGCGCAGATACGCGCTGCTGTGCGTCGTCGCTGCCGAGTTGCTCGCCGTTCCGGTGACCACCATCGGCCTGCTGGCCGATCGGGTGGGCCGCGCAACCGCGGCGGACGACGTGGTGCCGAACTTCGACACCGCGATCCGCGGCGAACGAATGGCCTTCGTCGACGTCCTGCGCCTGCTGGAGTTGTATGGTGCCGTCGAGGTCGTCGACGGGACGACCGAAGCCTTCGTGGACTCGGCCGAGGCGAAGGTGCTTTACCGGATCGACGCGACCCTGCTGCTCCGGCTCCTGGCCGCGCCGGTCGGGGCGTCGCAGCTGGCGGTGCCGGTCGACGAAGTGGCGCTGCGCTTCGACGAACTGCTCGCCGCCGTTTCGCGTGAACGGCGCTACGGCCTGGCCTCCGGCGCACACGACGAAACCGCCAGCCACTCGGAGGTCCAGCGAAACCTGTGGCTGCGGCATTCGGTGTTCCGCCGGCTCGTCGACGATCCGGTGCTCTACTTCGACGACCTCAGCGCCGACGAACGCGCCTACCTGGCCTCACCCACCGGGCGGCAACTGCTGCGCCGCGCCGCGGACCAAGCCGGTTTCGTCCTGGAAGAACGAGCCGAAGGAGTTCTCCTCGTGGACACCGACGGGATCGCGACCGACACCCGTTTCCCGGACGACGCCGGCACTGCCAAGGTGGCTGCGCTGTTGCTGCTCGAAACACTGACCCGTCCATCCACAATGGAACAGCTGGAGATCGAAGCTTCCGCATTGCTCGACCGCTTTCCCCGCTGGGCGAAGACGTACCGGGACGATGACGGTCCGCGTCAGCTGGCTTCCGACGCCTTGGCGGTCCTGGCGGAGTTCGGCCTCGCTCACCAGGAAGCCGGTTTGATCCGGCCACTGCCGGCAGCGGCCCGCTACGCGGTACGCGATGCCCGGACCACCGGATCCGGAGAAACGACGTCATGACAGTCACCGAACTCCCTCACCACGCCACCGAGGAAACCCCGGCGAGGCCGGCCCGATGGGTGCCGAGCCGCGCCGGGATCCTCAACGTCTGGCGGTACTACGACGAGGTCTTCGAGTTCCACGAAGGGCGACTGCTGCTCCGCGGCCCCAACGGCAGCGGGAAGTCGAAGGCGTTGGAGCTGCTGCTGCCCTTCCTGTTCGACGCGAGCCTGCGCGCCAACCGGCTCTCGACGTTCGGCACCGGCGAACGAACCATGCACTGGAACCTCATGGGGGAAGGCGCCACCGGCACGACCAGGGTCGGCTACGTCTGGCTCGAGTTCCGCTACCCCGGCGAGCCTGAGCGGTGGTTCAGCTGTGGCGCCCGATTGCAGGCGAGCACACACACGGCCACCGTGCACCCCGATTACTTCACCACCAGCCTGCGTGTCGGCCCGGCCGGGCTCTCCCTCGTCAACCAAGCAGGCCAGCCACTGACGAAAAGTGCGCTGGAGGAACGCCTCGGGACCGACGGCGTCGTCCATGCCAACGCAAGCGACTACCGCGCGGAGATCCGCACGACCCTGTTCCCCGGGCTGAACGAACAACGCTTCGACGCGCTGATCATGGCCCTGCTCCAGCTGCGCATGCCGAAACTGTCCCAGCGGCTCGACCCGAGCCTGCTGTCGAACCTCCTTTCCCGCGCGTTGCCCCCGTTGGGACAGCAGGAAATCGCCGATCTGGCCGAAGGCTTCGAGCGGCTCGACGCACAGCGGGACAGGCTCAAGGCGCTCGAGGAAGAAGTCATCGCGACCCGGACTTTGGCTGCTCGCCAGCGAACGTATGCCCAGCGGGTGTTGCGGGCCGGCGCGGCGAACCTCATCTCGGCGACCACCGAGCTGGACAACCTGGCCAGGGCCGCCCGGGACTCGGCTGAACGCCACCGGGCCGTTGCCGTCCTCAAGGCGGAAGCCGAACGCCGCGCCGAGGAGCTGGCCGCGGAGTTCGGCACGACCGAAGCACGCAGGACCGGTCTCATGGAAAGTGAGGAATACAAGCAGGGGCAGGAACTGGACAGATTGCGCAGCCGGACAGCGAAGGCGCGGGCCACCGCCGATCGACTCAGCCGGGACGCAGCGGCCAAGCGATCCGCAGCGGAAAACGACGAACAGGTTCGGCAGACGGCCGCGCAGACGGTGGAGCGACAGGCCGAAGCCGTCCGCACGCAAGAACTCGAGACACGCAACGCCGCGATGCGCGCCGGCCTGCTGAGCGTGCACGAGGAAGTCTCGACGCGGCTCGAAGCCGAGACGAGTGCCGCCCGCGTCTTGCTCATCGCGGCCGTGCGGAGCAGACAAGAACAGCTCGACACTGCCGGGAAGGCACTCGACAGTCACGAACGCGCCGTGGACCGGCGGACGCAGGCGGAGGCCGACCTGGACACAGCCAGGGCCAGGCTCTCGGAAGCACAAGGTCGGCTGACCGCCGCGGTCGCCGGACGTGAGGCCGCCTTGTCCGCGCTGAGCGGCGAACTCCTGGCCTGGATCGCCGGCTGCCGCGAGCTGACGTTCCCAGAGCCCGAAAGCCTGCTGACCCGGCTGGAAGCGGAGCCTGTCCTCCTCGCCGCAGTCGACGCGGTCGCGACACCGATCCTGGAGGACATCACCCGCCAAGAGACGACGACCGGCGCGGCGCTGGCGACGGCACAGCGGGAACGCGGCGAGCTGGTCAGCGCTCTCGACCGGCTCCGCACGGAACAGGACCTCCCACCGGCCACGCCACCGACACGGACCACCGATCGCACCGCCATGACCGGCGCACCGCTGTGGCGGCTGGTCGACTTCGCCGACGCGACCCCGGCTCATACGGCAGCGGCGGTCGAGGCAGCGCTCGAAGGAAGCGGCCTCCTGGACGCTTGGATCGGCCCGCGCGGCGAGGTCGACGGCCACGACGTCTTCGCGGATCCGGACGCCCTTCCACCGGTCGCCGGGCGTTCCCTCGACGACGTCCTGGTCCCCGAACGCGATGGAGGGGTGGAGCCCGCGACCGTCGAACGGCTGCTGAGGTCGATCGCCTTCGGCGACCGGCTCCCCGAGAACGCACCCGCGGCGGTCGCTGCCGATGGCTCGTGGCGAATGGGCTCGCTCAGCGGAAGCTGGGAGAAGGAGCACGCTTCCTACGTGGGTGCGCTCGCACGCCAGCGAGCCCGGCAACGTCGTATCGACGACCTGACGGCCTCGATCGCGCAGTACGACGGCGTGGTGACCTCGCTCGGCGAAGAACTGGCCGCCTTGAGGACTCGCCGTGAAGTGGTCGCCCACGAACGCGCGGCGCGCCCCGGCCACGCCGAGGTGGTGACCGCGACCGAGGTGGTGACCCGGCGCGAATCCCAGCGCGCAGCAGCCGAGCAAATCGTCCGGGAGCGGGTTGACGGTGTCACCGCGCGCGATCGCGACGTGGCCCGTACCCTCCACGAGCTGACCGCACTCGCCGCCGAGCACGGGGTGCCGACCGACCGGACCGCCTTGGGAACGCTCGCCGCTGCTCTCACTTCGTTCCAGGACCAGGCCGAAGGCTGGCTCGAAGCGCAGGCCGGGCTGGCGACCTTCCGGCAGGTCGCCGGTGCGGCGACCGAGCAGGCTCGGCGATCGGCGGAGATAGCCTCGGAACGGGCGGAAGAAGCAGCGCAAGCCACCGAAGAGCACGAACGCCTTGCCGCCACTCTCGAAGCCGTCGACAGCACCTTCGGCGTCGACTACCGCGAAGTGCTGGCCGAAATCGAGGCTCTGCGCACCAAGGCGGCGCGGTTGGGTGAGGAGCGCGCATCGACCGCAGGTCTGGTCAACGAACTCACTGGGAAACTCGGTGAGCTGAAGGTCCGCCGGGAAACCGATGCCGACGCCCACACGCAGGCCGGAAACCACCGGGATGCCTCGGCGCACCGGTTCCGGCAGCTCGCGACCGGCGTGTTGCCCGCCGACAGCGAAATCGACCTGGCTGCCTTCGAAGCGACCCTTTCCGCGTCGGAGGGCGTCCGCGCGGCGCTGGAAGCTGCCCGGCTGGTCGCCGCGACCTGGCCGGCCGTTCCGCATTCATCCACGAACATCGGTGACGCCCTGCACCGGCTTTCCGAATCCGTGCACTCGTGCCGCGAGACCTTGAAGTCCCGCGCTGACCTCGATCTCGAGACAGACGAGGACGTGCAGGTCTTCACCGCGGTGGTCGACGGCGTCCGAATCGGCGCTGCGGAGCTGTTGCACATTCTCCGGACCGAAGCCGATCAAAGCCGCGACGAGATCACCGAACGCGAACGGCGGCTCTTCGACCAGACCTTGACCGGGGACACCCGGCGGCACCTGGCCGCCCGGATCAGGCAGGCGAACGAGCTCGTCGACGGGATGAACGCCCGGCTGGAACGGGTGCGAACAGCGTCCAAGGTAGCGGTCCGGCTCGTCTGGCAGGTAGCGCCGGACCTGCCGACCGGCACCAAAGCGGCACGCGACCTCCTGCTCAAGGATCCGGCCGGGTTGAACGACGCTGAACGGGAGTCGCTGCACCGGTTCTTCCGGGACCGGATCGAACAGGCCAAGGCGGACGACACGGCGACGAGCTGGGAGCAGCAGCTGGCTCAGGTCTTCGACTACACCGCCTGGCACCATTTCGTGGTCAAGGTCGACCGGGCCAACGGCGAAGGCTGGAAGTTGCTCACGCGCAAGCTGCACGGCGCGCTGTCGGGTGGGGAGAAGGCGATTGCCCTCCACCTCCCCCTGTTCGCCGCCGTCGCAGCGCACTACCAGGTCGCGCCGGAGGCACCACGCGTCATTCTTCTCGACGAGGTGTTCGTCGGTGTTGACGCCACGAACCGCGGGCAGGTATTCGCCCTGCTGTCAGCGCTCGACCTGGACCTCATGCTGACCTCGGACCACGAATGGTGCGTCTACTCGGAGCTCAGCGGAATCGGCATCCACCAGCTGATCACCGGAGCCGATGGTGACGACGCCGTCACCACCGCGCGATTCACCTGGGACGGCCACGAGCTGGTCACCGGTGATCCGCCCAGCGGGCTCCATACGCCAGGCCTGGCGTGAGGCCACGAAACCGCAGGTAGACCTCCCCCGACGAATCCACCGGCTCCGGGCGGCCGCGGTAGCCGGGGTCCGACACGTCCCTCTGGAACGCTCCCTCCATCGCCCAGACTTCCGGAGGAACCCGGCCGAAGCGGACGTGCAGGTCGAACTGGTCGCACGGCTGACGAGGCACCGTCACCATGTGCGGTCGCAGCGCTGACAGTGAAGGGAGCTGGAACAGCACCGCGCACTCCCACGACTCGCCCCGGGACAGCGGACGGGGCAGCTCCAGCCCGTACCCCCACCGATCACTCGTCTCCATCCCGCGGTCCAGCAAGGTCCCGCCGTAAAGAACGGTGACCGACAGGTCCGAACGTCCACCGGGGAGCGAGACAGCCAGGTCGAGAGACCGAAGCCCTTCCTGATCAGCGACGATCCGGCGCTGCTCGAGAACCGAGGGCTGAGGCTGGTCGAGCACGAGAGCGACGGCAAGCGAAGCCGTGTGCCAACGGGACTCCGGAGTCGGAGGCGGAGACGCGCGCAACGAACCCGTCGCCATCTCGGCCAGCAGGTCGATCGCCTCGTCCACGCGGCGGCGGACCGTCCGGGGGTCGCGGTCCAGGCGGTTCGCCGCCCAGCGGACCCGGTCCTGGTACAGCGGCTGGCGGGCCTCCGCGCAGATCGCGAAGGCCGCCAGCGCCGCCACCCGCAGGTCCTCGGGCAGGTCCGCCGCCAGCTCGGACAGGCGGCCGCCCACCTTGTCGCGGATCGCCACCATCCCGTCCTCCGCCAAGACCGAGCACGCCGAACGAAGACGGGGGCCGACCCGGTCCTCGACGCGGCCCGCCAGCCCGCGCCCCTTGCGCAGCGTCTTCAGCTCCTGGACCAGCTCAGAACGCTCCACGGTCGTTCTCCTTCAGTGCGTTTCCATGGCCAGCACCCCCTTCAGGACAGCGTGCGGCCGGGCGGTGGACCGGAAGTGGACAGAACGTGCATCACCGAGGCGATCAGCGCCGTCCCCAGGCGGACGCCGTCTCTGCCCAGGTACGTGCGGAACGTGCCGATGCGGCCCAGTGCCTCTTCGTCCGCGTCGCCGACGCCGAACGCCACCACGCGGGGACGGCGCGGCCATGCCGGGTCGCACAACGACGAGAACGCCGCCGGCCAGGTCACCGGGTCCGTCGGCTGACCGTCGGACAGGAAGAACACCAAGGGCCGGTGCACCCGCACCCGGTGTGTTTCCAAGAGCCGGATGTCCGTGTCGATCGCCGAGCGCAGGAACGTGAACACCGGGCCGAAGTTGGTGCCCGCGCACGGGCTCGGCGGCGGCAGCTCGGCGACCTCACCCGTGAGGTAGAGCCCGTGAACCGCCGCGGGTTCCTCCCCGAAGCCGATCACGCTGCACAGCACCCGGTCGGCGACCGACGCGTCGGCGTGGACCGCCCCGCGGAACTCGCGCAATCCCCTGTTCAGCTCCTCGATGTGGTCGGCCATCGAAAGCGAGATGTCGCACGCGACGTAACACGGCAACACGTCGGACCCCATACCGGTTTCTCCTTCACCCCTGATTCGACCGGCGGAGTCTGGCAACGCGGTGTGTATCGAACGTGCAAGAAATGCGGATTACCGAAACTCCAACGGCCGATTGCGCGACACCAACCGGGGAACGCAAGCTGACGGCCGGGGAGGCTGTGTGGAGTTTCGGATGCTCGGCCCGCTGGAAGCGTGGCACGACGGCGCACGGGTGCAGCTGGGTGACCAGCAGCAACGGTTCGTCCTCGTCGTGCTGCTCCTGAACGCGAACAAGCCGGTGTCGACCGCCCGGCTCACCGAGATCGTCTGGGCCGGCCGGGAAACGAAACCCACCCTGGTGCGCGGCTACATCAAGCGGCTGCGCGACATCGTCCAGGACACGGCCGACGTGGGCATCGAGACGACGCCGACCGGCTATCTCCTGCGAGTCGGCGAGGACCAGCTCGACACCGTCCGGTTCGACCGGCTGCGCGCCGAAGCCGGCCGGACCGACGACCCCCGTCGGAAGATCGAGCTCCTGCGGGAGGCCGTCGGGCTGTGGCGCGGGCGGTTCCTCGAAGACATCGACATCGACCGCGTCGGCGGGCCCGAGGTCGTGATCCCGGAGGAGAGCCTGCCCGACGCCGTCGGCGACCTGGCCGAGCTGGAGCTGGACATCGGCGACCACCGCTCGGCGCGCGACCGGCTGCGGCCGCTCGTCCGGTCCGACCCGGCCAGCCAGAAGCACGCCGAACTCCTCATGCGCGCCCTGATCGCCGGCGGTGACCGGGTCGGCGCGCTGCGCGTCTTCCACGGCACCCGCGACGCCCTCGCCGAGCTGCGCATGGAACCGGGGCCCGTGCTGCGCAACCTCGCCGCGCGCGCCGAACACGGCGATCCGCCCAGCTCACTGCCGTCGCGACCCGGCGGGTTCACCGGGCGTGCCGCCGAGCTCGCCACGATCGAGACGGCCGCCGCGAACGGACGCCACGCCGTCTGGGTGAGCGGCGCGCCCGGTGTCGGCAAGACCGGTCTCGCCGTCGAAGCGGCGCATCGGCTGCGTGACCGCTTCCCCGACGGCCAGCTCCTCGCCCGGCTGAACGGGTTCACCCCGGGCGTCCCCGAGACCAGCGTCGGCGACGCGCTCACCGAGTTGCTGGTCGAGCTCGGCGTGCCGGCCGAACAGATCCCGGCCACCGTGGGCCGGAAGGTCACGCTCTACCAGACGACGTTGTGGGGCACCCGCACGCTGGTCGTGCTGGACAACGCCGCGTCGCCCGAGCAGATCCGGCCGCTGCTGCCCGAGGCCGACGGCTGCCTCGCCGTCGTCACCAGCCGGCGGATGGGTGACGCGGACACCGGGGAGAACATCCGGCTTTCGCCGCTGCCGCCGGAAGAAGCGGCCGAGCTGTTCCACGCGCTGACCGACCCGCCGCGGGTGCGCGGACGGGCGGCCGAGGTGGCGCTGATCGTCAAGCGGTGCGGGTTCCTGCCGATGCCGATCCGGGTGGCGGCCGCCCTGTTCCGGCGGCACGACCGGTGGCCGCTGGAGCACCTGCTCCACCTGCTCGAAGAGAACGGCCCCTGGAGTGAGGACGACGGCGTCGCCGCCGTCCGCGTCTCCTACCAGCAGCTCGGCGAGCCGCAGCGCGCCCTGTTCCGGCTGCTCGGCAGCCTGCCCGGGCCGGACGTCGACGTCGCGGGCGGTGCCGCCCTCGCCGGCTGCGACGTCACCGAGGCCCGGCAGCTGCTCGACGACCTGCACGAGGTCAGCCTGCTGGAGGAGGCCGCGCCGGAGCGGTACCAGATGCTCGACCCGCTCAAGGAGTTCGCCGCCGTCGAACCGGCGCCCCGGCGGGCGCTGGTGCGGCTGCTCGACTTCTACCTGGTCACGCTGGCGGCCGCGGTCGGCGCCGCCTACCCCTTCGACCGGGCGCAGCTGCCCGGGACGGACCGTGTCTGCCCCGTGACGCCCGTCTTCGCCGACGCCCGCGCCGGGCTCCGGTGGATCGCCGCCGAGCGGGACAACCTCGTCGCCGCGATCCACTACGCCGCCCGGCACGACCTGCCCGAGCACACGTGGCGGCTGGCCGTGCTGCTGTGGCGCTACTTCAACACGACCAACCAGTTCGAGGACTGGATCGACACCCTCGACCTCGCCTGGAAGACCGTCTCGGCCGACTCGGGCAACGACTACGGCCAGGCGCACGTGCTGCTGCGGCTGGCCACCGCGCACGACCGGCGCGGGCAGCTCGCGGAGGCGCTGGAGCTGGCCGCCCAGGCGCTGCCGAAATGGCGCCGCCTCGGCGACCCGCGAGGCGAAGCCGCGACGCTGTGCGCGCTCGCGATCCCGACGATGGAGCTGGGCAAGCACGAGCAGGCGATCGCCCACCTCGAGGCCGCGTTGACGAAGTACGAGCAGAGCGAGGACCGGCGGGGCGAGGCCCACGCGCTGAGCATGCTCGGCTACCTCAACGAGCTGCACGGCAACCTCGACGTCGCGCTGGGCCAGCACTCGGCGGCCGCGCGGATGCTGCGCGAAATCGGTCACGTCCAGGGTGTGGCGCACGCGCTGAACAACCTCGGGTCCGTGCAGGAGAACTCGGGTCTGCTCCCGGAGGCGCTGGCCAGTTACACGGAGGCGCACGGGCACGCCGCGGAGGTCGGGGACCACTGCGTCGAGGCCTACGCGCTGAACAACATCGGAAACGTGCACCGCAAGCAGGGCCGGTTCGACCAGGCGGTGCGCTACCACGACAAGGCGCGTGAAGTGGCGGCGAACGTGCCGGATGCCGACCTGCGCACCCAGCTCTACCTCGACCGCGGTGCGACCGCACTCGCCCGCGGTGCCCGGCGGGACGCTTTGACGGCGTGCAAGGCGGCCTTGGACCTGGCTGACGGCAGTGGCAACCGCGCCTATCGAGCCCGCGCTCATCGCGGTGTCGCCGAAACGCTCCACGCGCTGGGTGAGCACACGGGCGCGGTCGCGCACTGGACGGCCGCCGAAGCCGAATTCGACGCGCTCGATCTACCGGAAGCCGGTGAAGTGCGCGACGAACGCGCCGCGTTGGAATGCGCCTGCGCGTCGCGGTGACGCATTCCGGGCCGGCCGGTTGACGGCCGGCCCGGCGCACGTCAACCGTGCCAGGGGTTGCCGTCGGTCCCCGCGGGCGGCGGGTTGGTGGTGGTGACCGGCGGCGGCGTACCACCGTCACCGTCGGCGAACGCCGTGGCGGAACCGATCACCGGCGCCGCCGCGACGATGCAGAGCGCGAGCACGGGTCCACCGATTTTGGCCAGCTTCTTGGGCATGGACATGACGAATCCTCCAAAGGAATGGGGGTTTTTCAGGGATTCCGGGGGATTTCCGGGCCCTGCAACCAGGATTCGTCACCCAGAATAGGCAAACAAGGCGTTTCCTGTTGCCTGCACAAACAGGAAACAGTCAACGATCAGGAAACTCGAAAGCCTTTTATCCGCGCCACAGGTCGACATGCCGCACGAACCTCCACGACCACGACCGGGTCATGCTTCTTGCCCGCGCGTGGCACATCTCCGCAGGCGAAGTCGTCCGGCGACTGCTCGACAACTTCGTCAAGCAGCACATCGAGGCGACTTTCAACCCGGACACGAAGCGCGTGGCCATCACGACCGGCGAGCTGGCCGGCCGCTCGTACAAGAGCCCCAGCGGAGCGGCCATCGGCGTGGTCCAAGCACTCAATCCCCACGTCTGCCGCTGACTCGTGAAAACTGACCCCCAGGAGTCTTCCGAAAGTTGCCCCCCTCTGAGGTAGGAGGGTGTTGAACGTGGAGGACTGGGCGGAGATCCGCCGGTTGCATCGGGCTGAGGGTGTGCCGATCAAGGAGATTGCCCGGCGGTTGGGGGTCGCGCGGAACACGGTCCGGGCGGCGTTGAGGTCGGACGGTCCGCCGTCGTATCAGCGGGCGTCGCGAGGGTCGGTGGCGGACGCGTTCGAGCCGCAGATCCGGGCGCTGCTGGCGGAGTGGCCGCGGATGCCAGGCCCGGTGATCGCGCAGAAGATCGGCTGGCCGTACTCGATGTCGCCGCTGAAGAAGAAGCTGGCCGTGTTGCGGCCGGAGTATGCCGGGATCGATCCGGTCGACCGGGTCGTCTACGCGCCCGGCCAGATCGCCCAGTGCGACCTGTGGTTTCCCGAGCCACGGATCCCGGTCGCCGCGGGCCAGGAAAGGGTGCTGCCGGTGCTGGTGATGACGCTGTGCTTCTCGCGGTTCCTGACCGCGACGATGATCCCGTCGCGGCAGGCTGGGGACATCCTGTCGGGGATGTGGCAGCTGATCAACGGGATCGGCCGGGTCACCAAGCAGCTGGTCTGGGACCGGGAGTCCGCGATCGGCGGGACCGGGCGGGTCAGCGTCCCGGCCGCGGCGTTCGTCGGCACTCTGGCCGCGAAGATCGTGCTCGCGCCGCCGCGGGACCCGGAGTTCAAGGGCATGGTCGAGCGGAACAACCAGTTTCTGGAGACCTCGTTCCTGCCCGGCCGGGTCTTCACCGGCCCGGCCGACTTCAACACCCAGCTTGAGGACTGGCTGGTCCGGGCGAACAACCGGACCGTCCGGTCGATCCAGGGCCGCCCGGTCGAGCTGCTGGAAACCGACTACCAGGCCATGCTGCCACTGCCGCCGGTCGCCCCGCCGATCGGGCTGAACCAGCGGGTCCGGCTCGGGCGGGACTACTACGTGCGGGTCGACACCGTCGACTACTCCGTCGACCCACGGATGATCGGCCGGTTCGTTGACGTCACCGCCTCGCCGGATGAGGTGACGGTGTTCTGCGACGGGCAACTCGTCGCCCGGCATGGCCGCTGCTGGGCCAAGCAGGTCGTGGTCACCGACCCGGCCCACCAGGCCGCCGCGGCCTTGCTGCGGAAGAACTTCGCGGCCGAACGCCTGCGCCGCGAGGTCTCCGGCGAGACCCGCCGTCACGCCGACGGACACGTCGTCGCGATGCGGGCCCTGCCGGACTACGACGCGCTCTTCGGCGTCGATTTCACTGCACCACCAACGAAAGCGAGCAACACGTGAGCACAACCGTCCAGCCCAAACCGTCGGCCGCAGCGCCGAAAGACGGGCTGCCGTCCCAGATCGCTTATCTCACCCGGGTGCTCAAGACCCCGACGATCGGGGCGTTCTGGGAGCAGCTGGCCGGCCAGGCCCGGGACGAGAACTGGTCCCATGAGGAATACCTCGCCGCACTGTTGCAGCGCCAGGTCGCCGACCGCGAATCCAAAGGCACCGTGATGCGGATCCGCACCGCCCACTTCCCGGCGGTCAAGACCCTGGAGGACTTCAACCTCGACCACCTGCCCTCGCTGCGTCGCGACGTGCTGGCGCACCTGTCGACCAGCACGTTCGTCGCGAAGGCCGAGAATGTGATTCTGCTCGGCCCGCCCGGCATCGGCAAAACCCACCTGGCGATCGGGCTCGGAGTCAGGGCCACCCAGGCAGGCCACTCGGTGCTGTTCGACACCGCCAGCAACTGGATCGCCCGGCTCACCGCCGCCCATCACGGCAACCGGCTGGAGGCTGAGCTGAAGAAGATCCGCCGCTACAAGCTGATCATCATCGACGAGGTCGGCTACATCCCGTTCGACCAGGACGCGGCGAACCTGTTCTTCCAGCTCATCGCCTCCCGCTACGAGCAGGGCTCGGTGATGGTGACCTCGAACCTGCCGTTCGGCCGCTGGGGCGAGACCTTCTCCGACGATGTCGTCGCCGCGGCCATGATCGACCGTCTGGTCCACCACGCCGAGGTTCTCACCCTCACCGGCGACTCCTACCGGACCCGCCAACGCCGCAATCTGCTGCGCGACCAGCAGCAGAACCCCAACCAGAACTAGACAACAACACCTCGGAGGGGTCAACTTTCCGGAGACCACCCGGGGTCAAGGTTCACGAAGCGTTGACAACGTCCACCCGAACCGCAACGGGTGGTCCTTCTGGTTCATCGAGAAGACCGGCGCGACTCTTCGGACTATTCGAGAGGACTGACTCGAGTCCGGCCCGCATTCGACTTCGACGCGACGACAAGTGCTCCACCCGCGAGGAGGCACGCTGCCACGAGCAGGGTGATCGACACTGTCGTCCTCGTCATCAGGGCTCCGAGGATCGCCACCCCCAGGACAGCGCCCGTCTGACGGGAAGCGTTCAGTGCTCCGCCCGCGATGCCCGCCAGGTCGGGTAGGGCCGAGCCGACCACCGCCGTCAGCAGTGCCGGGATCGCCAGTGACACCCCGAAACCCAGCAGCGCCAGCGCCACCACCGAAAGCGCGGGGGCGAACGCCTGGATCGACGTGCCCGCCGACATCAGGAGGAAGCCGGACACCGCCGGGATTCGGGGGCCGATCCGGGCCACCCAACGGCCCGTGAAGATCGGGTTGAACGCCGTCGGGATCGTCAACGGCAGGAATGCCAGGCCCGTCGATGACGGCGAATAGCCCCGCGTCTCCTGGAAGTACAGCGACAGCACGAACAACACGCCCGACAAGCCGAAGTTCACGATCGCGCCCGCCAGCAGGCCCCGGGACAGCAGGCGCCGCGGGAGCATCGCGTCCGGGCGGCGTTGGGACGTCACGAACACCGCTGCCGCGACCACGGAAACCGGCAGGATCCACGGGCTGCCCTCGACCAGGGCGTAGGTCAATGTCGATAAAGCGACTATCGCCGACGCCTGGCCGACCAGGTCGAAGCGGCCTGGCTTGGGCGGGGTGCGCGGCGCCGCGGAAGACAGTGCCAGAGCCACCGCCGCCACCGGGACGTTCACCACGAAGATCGCTCGCCAGCCGAAGGTCTGCGTCAGCAAGCCGCCCAGGAGCGGGCCCGCCACCAGGCCCGTTCCGCTCAACGCCGCCCACACGCCCATCGCCTTCGCGCGGGCGGCGGCCGCGGGGTAGGCCGCCGTGATCAGGGACAGCGATGACGGCACCAGCAGCGCTCCCGCCACTCCGAGCAGCGCGCGGAGCGCGATCAGCATCGAAGGCGCGAACGAAAACGCCGACAACAGAGACAGCACACCGAACGAGGTCAAGCCCGTGAAGAACACCCGGCGGGCGCCGAAGCGGTCCGACCAGGCGCCCGCCGTCAGGAGGAAGGCCGCGAACGTCAGCGTGTAACCGTTCGAAATCCATTGCTGGACTGGCAAAGAAGACGACAACGCGGGAAGCGCCACAGTCACGATCGTCGTGTCCAGCATGACCAGGAAGTAGCCCAGCGAAAGGCCGATGAGGAGTCTTGGCACACCGAAAGCCTGGACGCTCCGTGACGTCGGCGGAAGCAGGCAGTTACGATGGCGGGTATCGGGAACGCCGATGGGGGCCCACATGGAACTGCGTCACCTGCGCACCTTCCGCGTCGTCGCGCGGACGCTCAACTTCACCCGCGCCGCCGCCGAACTGCACTACGCCCAGTCCAGTGTCACCGAACAGATCCAGGCCCTGGAAGCCGAACTCGGGTCGCCGCTCTTCGACCGCGCCACCCGGAAGCTCACCGCCGCCGGGGAACGGCTGGTCGGCTACGCCGATCGGATGCTTTCGCTTGCCGAGGAAGCCAAGGCCGCCGTGGACGCGGAGCGCGGCGAACCCGACGGCGAACTGACCATCGGCGCGCTCGAAACCCTGTGCACGCACTGGGTTCCGCCGATCCTCGGCGCTTACCGAACGCGGTGGCCGCGCGTCCGGATGTCTGTGAAAGAAGGCGGACGCGGGGAGCTGTACAAGGGCGTCAGAGAGTCCGAAATGGACGTCTGCTTCACCTTCGGCACCCCGCCGGACGACCCGGCGCTGGCGAGCCGGGCGCTGAAAGCCGAACCGCTCGTCGTCATCGTGCCGCCGGGACACCCGTTGGCGGAAAAGGAAGAGATCCGGCCCGGCGACCTCCGGGGCGTCGGGTTCCTCGCCACGCCGAAGGGCTGCGGCTTCCGGGAGATGCTGGACCGGATCGACGGGCCCGTCGTCGGCACCGAGGTCGGCAGCCTCGCCGCCCTCGGGCGCTGCGTGGCCGCCGGGATGGGGTGCGGGATCGTGCCCGCGATGGTCGACCACCCCGGCGCGGTCGCCGTCCCCCTCGCCGGACGGACGACCGAGGTCACCATGACCTGGCGGCGGCGCGACGAACACAAACCGAGCGTCGCCGCGCTGCTCGCCACCGCCTACGCGTTGTCCAGCAAGGACATGTGCTCGTCCGGAAGCTCCAAGGTGAACGCCGGGGCGATCGACGCGTAGTGCTCCCACGTGCGCGGGCCGATCAGCGGGATGACCCCGCGACGCAGCAGCCACGCCAGCGCCACCTGGTTGCCCGTGGCTCCCAGCGAAGCGGCCACCTTCGCCACCGCGGCCAGCCGCGCCTCCGAGTCCGGGCCCGCGTACGCACGCCAGATCGGTGTTGACTCGCGATAGGCCGCGTCGTCGTAGATTCCGCGCAGCAGGGACGAATACGCCGCCAGCGAGACGTCCGGGTGCGCCGCCAGCCAGTCCAGCAGCTCGCCACCCGCGATCGAGGGGACGTCGGCGCCGGCCGGGCGCAGGTACGAGTGCTGGACCTGGACCGCCGCCGGAGAGGGCCAGCCGTTCGCCAGCGCCAGCGTGCGGATGCGCTCGAGGCGCCACGTGCGGACGTTGCTCCAGCCCGTGTGGCGGACCTTGCCCGACCGGACCAGATCGTCCAATGCGGACAGTGTCTCCTCGAGCGGCTCGCGGCGGAGGTCGACGTGGACGTAGTACAGGTCGATGTGGTCCGTTCCCAGGCGCCGCAGGCTTTCCTCCACCTCGCGCCGGATCACCGCGGCGCTCGCACCTTCGTAGGTGCGCTCCCTCGCCTCCCAGTCCGTCGTGCCGTCCGGCCGGGTCGCGGTGCGGGCCGCGGGGAAGTCCGTGATGCCCGCCGCCACCTTCGTCGCCAGGCACACCCGGTCCCGGCGGCCGCGAAGCAGCTTGCCGAGCATGGACTCGCTTTCGCCGCCGACGAACGACGGGCCCGCCCACCACGCGTAGCAGTTCGCCGTGTCCAGGAAGTCGCCGCCCGCGTCGAGGTACGCGTCCAGGATGCGGGCCGACGTCGCTTCGTCCGTCGACGTCCCCATCGTCATGCAGCCGAGCGACACCTGGCTCACCCACTGGCCGGTCCGGCCCAGTTCCACCTTCTTCATGCACACGAACCTAGAAGAGAATCGGTCCGGTACTACAGTCCAATGGCGTGGCCGGGCCACAGACCAATTGGAGTGTCCTGTTGGAGTTGAGCGGGTCGGGGCCGAAGCACGACCAGCTCGCGCGCGCCCTGCGCCGGGCGATCCGCGGGCTCGAAGACGGCGTCGCCGTGCCGCCGAGCCGGCAGCTCGCCGCCGATCTGGGGTGCTCGCGGTGGGTCGTCACGCAGGCCTACGCCCAGCTCGTCGCCGAGGGGTACCTCGCCGGGCGCACCGGATCGGCCACGCGCGTGCGCCGCGTCGCGAGCGAACCGGCGCCGAGAACCCCCGTACGCAGGGAAGCCCCGCCGCGGTACGACCTCGCCCCGGGGCTGCCCGACCTGCGGCACTTCCCGCGGCAGCGGTGGGCGGACGCCGTGCGTGAGGTGCTCACGACCGTGCCGCACGCCGACTTCGGGCTGCCCGATCGAGGCGGTCACCCCCGGCTCCGCCGGACTCTCGCCGGCTACCTGCGGCGAGTCCGGGGTGCCGAAACGCACGACGTCCTGATCTGCGGCGGCGTCACCGACGGCGTGACCCGCGTCTGCCGCGCCCTGCTCGAAAAGGGTGTCACGCGGCTGGCCGTCGAGGACCCCGGCTGGACGCGGTTGCGGCGCGCCGCCGCCGCGACCGGGATGGCGATCGATTCGGTGCCGGTCGACGGAGAAGGCATCGACGTCGATCGGATCCCGCGCGGGACGCGGGCCGTGCTCGTCACGCCGGCGCACCAGTTCCCGACCGGCGCCGTCCTCTCCCCGCGACGACGTGTGGAGCTGCTGACCTGGGCCCGGGACGTCGACGGGCTGATCCTCGAAGACGACTACGACGCCGAGTTCCGCTACGACCGGCGGCCCGTCGGCACCGTCCAGGGCACCGATCCGGCACGGGTCGCGCTCTTCGGGTCCGTCAGCAAGACGCTCAGCCCCGCGCTCGGGCTCGGCTGGGTCGCGCTCCCTCCACAATGGACTCTCTCGGGGCACGCGCCGCCGGTGGTCGACCAGCTCGCGCTCGCCGGCTTCGTCGAGAGCGGCGGCTACGACCGGCACCTCCGGGCCGCGCGCCTGCGGTACCGCGCACGCCGTGACCGGCTCGTCGACGCGCTCGGCCCCGTGCGGCTTTCGGGTGCAGCGGCCGGTCTGCACCTCGTCCTGCACCTCGACCGGGACGCGGCCGAAGTGACGAAGAGGGCGCGCGCCAAGGGCGTGAAAGTGGCCGACCTCGACGACTACCGGGAAGCTCCCGGCGAGCCCGCGCTCGTCCTCGGCTACGGCAACCTCGCCGACAACGCTGTCGGGACCGCCGCCCGGTTGCTGCGCGAAGCGGCCGGCTGAGGGCTTCTCAAACCCGCACCGAGGTGGAAAGCTGCTCACCGAACCGAGGGCCTGACCGAAGGTCCGCTTCTGACAACGTTGTCATCCTGGGAGGTGCGCCCATGTGGTCGCAGAGCAGACGGTTGGCCGCCGCGGTGGCGGTGGGGGTGGTCGTCACCGGGCTGGCGCCTGCCGTGGCGGAAGCCGCTCCGGAAAGTGCCGATCCGGTGAGCCTGGTCAACCCCTTCGTCGGCACGCAGAACTTCGGCAACACGTTCCCCGGCGCGAGCGCGCCGTTCGGAATGGTGCAGGTCAGCCCGGACACCGGCGGTCAGGGCGGCTACGACTACCTGCAGAACGCGATCTACGGCTTCAGCCAGACGCACCTGTCCGGCGTCGGCTGCGGCGTGATGGGCGAGCTGCCGATCATGCCGACCACCGGCGCCGTCGACAACGTTGACAAGAACGCCTACCGGTCCGAGTACAGCCACGACGACGAGCACGCCGAGCCGGGCTACTACCGCGTCGGCCTCAAGAAGTACGGCGTGAACGCCGAGCTGACGGCGACCGCGCGCACCGGCTGGCAGCGCTACACGTTCCCGTCGACCGGCCAGGCGAACGTCCTGTTCAACACCGGCCAGGCCAACCAGTCGGTCAAGGACTCCGAGATCCACGTCGTCGGCGACCGGACCCTCGAAGGCCGCGTGCGCGCCGGCGGGTTCTGCGCCGGCCACGACGAGCACACCGTCTACTTCACCGCCACCTTCGACCGGCCGTTCAGCTCCTACGGCACCTGGCGCGGCTCGACGCGCACCGAGGGCAGCCGCGACGCCGCGGGCACCGGCGGCAACGGCGCCTGGGCCAGCTTCGACGCGAGCACCGACCACGACGTCGTGCTCAAGGTCGGCCTGTCCTACACGGGTCTCGACGGCGCGCGGAAGAACCTGGCGGCGGAGACGAAGGACTTCGACTTCGACGCCACGCGCGCCGCGCTGCACCAGCAGTGGGCCGACAAGCTCGGCGCGATCAAGATCGGCGGCGGCACGACCGAACGGCAGACGGCGTTCTACACCGCGCTCTACCACGCGCAGCTGCACCCGAACCTGGCCGGCGACACCGACGGCGCGTACACCGGCTTCGACGGCAAAGTGCACACCGCGAGCGGCTACACGCCGTACCAGAACTTCTCGCTCTGGGACACCTACCGGCCGCAGAACCAGCTGCTCGAAATGCTCGAACCCCAGGTCGCACGCGACGTCGCGCTGTCGGTTGTGGCCATCGGCCGCGACGGCGGGTGGCTGCCGCGCTGGGCGCTGGCCGAGAGCGAAACCAACATCATGACCGGTGACCCGGTGACGCCGTTCCTCGTCGAGGCGTGGTCGAAGGGTCTGCTCGCCGGACACGAAGAAGAGGCGTACGCGCTGCTCAAGAAGAACGCGACGAGCACGCCGCCCGCCGATTCGCCGTACAACGGGCGCTCCGGTGTCACCTACTACAACGACCGCGGCTACATCCCGAGCGGGCTGGAACTCGGCAAGGACTGCGCGGCCAAGGGCGGCGACAACGACTGCGAGCACCCGGCGTCGGCGACCATGGAGTACTCCGCGGCCGACGCGGCGCTCGCGTTGATGGCGAAGGGGTTGAACCACCAGGCCGACGCGCGGATGTTCGCCGACCGCGGTCAGTGGTACAAGAACCTCTGGGACTCCTCGACGCAGCAGTTCCGCCCGCGCACGACCGAGGGCACCTTCCTCACGCCGTACAACCCGGTCGACGCCGACCACCAGTTCCACGAGGGCGGCGCCTACCAGTACCAGTGGCTCGTGCCGCAGGACCCGGCCGGGCTCGTGTCGCTGATGGGCGGCAAGAAGACGACCGAGCAGCGGCTCGACTCCTTCTTCGCCTACGGCAACCTGCTCAAGGACCCGGCCGGCACCGCGCGCAACGACTGGATCTCCAGCCCGTACGACTACTACGGCAAGGCGACGTACAACCCGAACAACGAGCCCGACCTGCTCGCGCCGTACATGTACCTGTGGGCGGGCGCGCCGGCGAAGACCGCGACCGTCGTCCGCGCGGCGATGACGCTGTTCACCACCGGCCCGGACGGCATGACCGGCAACGACGACCTCGGCACGATGTCCGCCTGGTACGTCTTCTCCTCGCTGGGCCTGTACCCGACGATGAGCGGCGCGAACTTCCTCGCGCTGTCGAGCCCGCAGTTCGAGTCGGCGACCGTCCGGATCGGACAGTACGGCCGCTCGCAGGGCGGCACGCTGACGGTGAACGCGCCGGGCGCGAGCGACACGAACCGGTACGTGCAAAGCGTGTCGCTCAACGGCCGCGACGTCCGGCAAACCTCCCTCGACTGGTCTTCGGTGGCTCACGGCGGGACGCTGAACCACAAGCTCGGGTCGAAGCCGTCATCGTGGGGCACGGGGTCGGAACCGCCGTCGGTGAACAACGCCGCCGGTGACCTGCGGCGGCACGTCGACGCGTCGCTGCGGCAGTCGTCCGTCGTGATCCCGGCGGGTTCGGCGCAGCAGGTGCACCTCGACCTGGACGTCCTCGCGCAGAACCCGCTGCTGCAGCCGGTGACGATCTCCGCGACCGCGCCGGCCGGGTGGAAGGCGAAGGTCCAGCCGGTCGACCTGATCTGGTCGGGACGGCTGCCGGTGCAGAAGACGGTGCCGATCACGGTGACCGTGCCCGCGGGCGCGGCCCTCGGGACGTACCCGGTGCAGGTCAAGGTGGCCGGGCTGGGCGCGAACACGGTGACCCGCTCGGCGACGATCGAGGTCCGGACACCGTCGGCGTGCGCTTCGACGGCCGGTGCGCAGTGCGCGGTCGAGCTGGGCCGCGACTACAACCACGACGGCACGGCGACCGTCGCGGCGTCGACCGAGGGCAACTTCGACGGCGGCGGCTGGAGCTACGACGCCGACTTGCTGCCGCCGGCCGGGCCGGTGACCTGGGACGGCGTCACGTACGCGGCGCCGGACGCTTCGGGCACGGCGGCGAACTTCGTCGAGGCCCGCGGGCAGTCGCTGCTGCTCCCGGCGGGGCAGCGCACGGCGCTGAAGCTCGTCGGGGCGTCGCACAACGGGCCGGTGACGACCACGCTGACCGCGCACTACACCGACGGCACCAGCGCCGACGTCACCGCGACGTTCGGTGACTGGGCCGGCTCGGGCAGCCCGGTCGTGCTCGAGATGCCGCACCGCATCAAGGCGGGCAGCGGCGTCGACGGGCCGCCGGTGCGGCTGTTCGGCATCTCGGCCGCGCTGGACGGCGGCAAGACGCTGCAGTCGGTGAGCCTGCCGAACGACCCGCGGGTCGAGATCTACGCGCTCACCCTGGCGTGATCCCGTCGTGAGTGAGAAACAGTGTTCTAACACTGTTTCTCACTCACGACCGGCCGCGGCAGAGGCGAACCGCTCCACCAGGTCAGGGAAGCCGAAGACGGTGATCCGCGCGATGCCGCCCTTGCCGGGGGTCAGGACCGCGAGGCCGAAGGGCTCGCCGCGGTACCAGACCGCCGCCGCGGGCTGGCCGTTCGCGCGGGCCGGGGTCATCTGCCACTCGCCCGGCTCGCCCATTACGTGTCGCAGGTATGCGACACAAGTCCGCTTCCCGGCGAACCACGTCCGCGACGGCACCGGCTCGATCACCGCGTCGTCGCGCAGGACGCTCTCCAGCGCCGCCAGGTCCGAGTTCATGAACGCGCTCATGTACCGGTCGAGGAGTTCGCGCTGCTCGGGCTCGGTGAGGTCGCCGACTTCACCGCCCGCGTCGAGGGTCGCGCGCGCCCGTTGGAGCATGCTCTTCACCGCCGCCACGGAGGTGCCGAGCAGCTCCGCGACCTCGGCCGCCGGAAACGCCAGCACCTCCCGAAGGATCAGCACCGCGCGCTGCCGTGGCGGGAGCAGCTGCAGGCCGGCGATCAAGGCGAGCCGGACGCCGTCGCGGGCCACGGCGATCGCCGCCGGGTCCGCGGACTCCGGGGTGATCAGGGCGTCCGGGATCGGGCGCGGCCAGGCGTCACCCGGCTCGGCCGGGACCGGCGGGGCGTCGGGATCGGTGGCCGGTGCCCCCAGCCCGGACGGCATCGGCCGCCGTCCCCGCTGTTCAAGCGCGGTGAGGCAGGCGTTCGTCGCGATCCGGTAGAGCCACGACCGCACCGACGAACGGCCTTCGAAGCGGTCGTGCGCCCGCCACGCGCGCAGGTAGGTCTCCTGGACGACGTCCTCGGCCTCGTCGGGGGTGCCGAGCATGCGGTAGCAGTGCGCCAGCAGCTCACGCCGGTACGGCTCGAAATCCACGGTCACACTCTTGCTGACCGGCGGAGACGGCGAAAGGAATCGGTCAAGGCGCGGGGCGGACCTCCGGCTGGGGCGCCCGGTCGTGTTTGCGGAACTCGACCCACCGCCGGCTCACGTCGGCCCAGAGTTCCTGCTGTTCGGCGTAGAAGGCATCGAGCCGGTCGCGGCGCAAGTCCGCGGCGGGCGTGGTGACCAGGTGGTAGTCCATCTCGTCGCGCAGCCGGTTCATCCGGTATTGCGTCTCTTCCATGAGCAGCCAGCGCGAGCGCCAGGTGAAGAAGGTCTCGAGGCCGGTCAGCACCGTGACGGTCGCGACCAGCGGCAAGGCGATCGAGGCACGCAGCGGGATCTCGGGGATGCCGAGCACGATCGTCGACAGCGCGGTCAGGACCAGCGCGGAGATCCGCACCCGGGAGGCGGGCTTCTTGAACCGCTTCTTCCGGGAATCGATCCACTCGATGTCCGCGGAGACGAGGTCGCGGAAGCCGAGGAAGGCATCCCGGAGCGGGAGGTCGGGCTGCCGCCCGACCAGCTCCAGGAATCCCCGCTCCGAGGCGAGTTCGGTCGGCGACGAGGTCCGGTGTCGGGGCCACATCGGGCCAGATTCCCGGACGCCACCGTCGCGCGGCAAGCGTCAGGCGACGATGCGGGGCTCGGACGCCAGCCTCGACAGCGCCTGCGTGAGCCGGCGCGCCGCGACCTCCCACTCCTCCAGCGCGCTGCCCCGGCCCAGCGCCGCCGTGCGCAGCGACCGGCGCAGCTCGGGATCGGCGTACCAGCGGTGCAGCGCGTCGGCCAGGGAGAACGGGTCGTTCGGCTCGACGAGCAGCCCGGGCATCTCGCCGTCGGCGTCGACGCCGAGCGCGTCGTAGACCCCGCCGACCTCGGTGGCCAGCACCGGGATGCCGCGGGCCAGCGCCTGCGCGATGAACATGCCGGACATCGGCGCGCGCGCCGGGATGACCAGCAGGTCGGCGGCGTTGTAGGCGGCGCCGAGGTCGACCGCGTCGCCGGCGAGCGTGATCCGGCCGCCGAGACCGAGCCGCTCGATCGACCAGCCGAGCTCGTCGACGTACCCCCGGTCCGCCTCGAGCGAGCCGGCCATGACGCAGGACAGTGCGAGGTGGTCGACCTCGCCGAGGGCCTGGACCAGCAGGTCCTGGCCGTTGCGGCGGGTGACGTCGCCGACGCACAGCAGCCGGGAGACGCCGTCGGCGCCCGCGGCGAGCGGCGCCGCGTCGGTGCCGGGCTTGGCGACGTAGACCCGGCCCGGGTCCAGGTCGTGGCGGTCGATCAGCAGCCGGGCGAGCCACGGGCTGGTCGCGACGACCATCCCGGCCATCCGCAGCGTCTCGCGCTCGCACGCGTCCAGCTCCGCCGCGTGCGCCGGGTCGAGGCCCGGCTCGTCGGCGAGGGCCTGGTGCACCAGCACGGCCAGCCGCAGCCGCCGCGCGTGCGGGACGACGATCTCGGGCACGCCCGAGGCGATCACGCCGTCGAGCAGCACCACGGTCCGATCCGGCAGGGCGGTCAGGGATCTCGCCAGCCGGCGTCTCGACGTCGCGTCCGGCTCCGGCCAGTCGCCGGCGATCGGCAGCTCGAGCACCGGCTGCCCGACGGCGGGCAGGTTCTGGCACATCCGCTTGTCGTACGTGTCGCTCCCGGGCGGCGCCGCCGGGAGGATGAACACCATCGGGTCGGCGGGCCTCATCGCGAGCGCCGGAGCAGAGCGGTGGAACGGGACACGGCAACCTCCAGCGCGGTCGACGACGATGACGGCTCATCTGTCACACGCGGCCGGCGGCGAGTCGGTTCAGCTCTGGACGTCAATCATCCAGACACCGCCCACCTGGATCATCGTGAAGGTGTCGCTCTCGGCCTGGCCACCGTTGTAGAGGACGGTCGCGGTCACCTTGCCGGGGCCGGCTTCCTTGACGTTGGTCGCCTTCACCGACTTGAACTGCTTCCACCAGCTCGTGTACCGCTCGAACGTCTGGTGCCGGGTGGCCTTGAAGTTGTCCGTCAGCAAGTTCCACGCCTGCGCCGGGTTGCCCGGCAGCAGCGCGTAGTAGTCGGAAAGAGCCTGGGCGGCCGTCTTGGTCGACGACACCGGCGAGACGGGTGTCGAGGTGGGCGGCGGCGTGGCCGCCGGCGCCGAACTGGACGCCGGGGAAGGTGACGCCGACGTCGACGGGGTCGCGGAAGCCGAGGTCGACGGCTGCGAGGCAGGCGGGGCGGCGTTGTCCTGCGGCGGATTCTGCCGCACGACCAGCAGGATCGCGACGACGACCGCGACGCACAGCAGGGCCGCGCCCGCACCGACGGCGATCAGGCCCTTGCGCGCGCCCGGCGTCACGGCGGCGACCTCGCCGGCCGGCGGGACGGCGACGGTGGCCGGGACGGTCGGCACGGCCGTGACCGGGGCGGCCTCGGTCTCCGGGAGCGTCGCCGCGAGGACCGACTCGCCCGGCTCCACGTCCGTCAGCAGCCCCCGCAGCTCCTGCTCGACCTCGTCCATCGACGGCCGTTCGGCCGGGTCGGTCGCGAGCATCCGCAGCAGCAGCGGGGTCAGCCGCTCCGCCTTCTCCGGCGGCTCGATCTCCCCGCTGGACGCCTTGTAGAGCAACGCGATCGGGTTGTCCGCGGTGCCGTACGGCGGCTTCCCCTCGACGGCGGCGTACAGCGTGGCGCCGAGGGAGAAGACGTCCGCGGCGAAGTCCGCATCCTCGCCGCGGGCCACCTCGGGCGCGAGGTACGCGGGCGTGCCGGCGATCTCCCCGGTGGCCGTCAGCTTGACGTCACCGATCGCGCGGGAGATGCCGAAGTCGGTGATCTTCGCCGTGCCGTCCTCGGACACCAGGATGTTGGCCGGCTTCACGTCGCGGTGCACGATCCCCGCGCGGTGCGCGCCGGCCAGCGCCGAGCTGATCTGCGCGCCGACGCGGATGGCGTCGTCGACCGAAGCCGGCTCGTCCTGGATCAGGACGGCGAAGCTCTTCGACGGCAGGTACTCCATGACCAGCCAGGGCCGGTCCTCCTCCTCGAGGACGGCGAAGACCGTGATCGCGTGGGAATGCTGCAGCCGGGCGGCGATCCGCGCCTCGCGCATCGCGCGGTTCTTCGCCTCTTCGGTGCGGTGCTCGTCGTGGTCGTGCGGCAGCAGGAGTTCCTTGATCGCCACGGTGCGGCCGAGCATCTCGTCCTGGGCCCGCCACACCGTGCCCATCGCGCCGCCGCCGATCGGCTCGATCAGCCGGTACCGATCGCGGATCCGGCGACTTTCCACGAGCATCCACCATTCTTCGTACGTGCCGACGAGATCCGGCCAGCATGCCAGGATCATCCGCCGGGCGGTACCAACGTAACCGAAAACCTCGGACGGACAGCGCAATCGCGCGCTGTGGCGCTGCCCACCGGGTACCCGGAATCCTAACGAACAACCCCGTACGCCCGATCAAGTGCGTCCAGAATCTCCTTGCGCAGCCCGGCACCGACGGCGATCGTCGACGACGAACCGACCGTGTGCTCGCTGCCGTCGCGGTCCACGACGGCCCCGCCGGCCTCGCGCACGAGCAGCACGCCGGCCATGGTGTCCCAAGGATTGTTGGACAGGATCAGTGCGGCGTCGAGCTTTCCGTCCGCCACCCAGGCGAGGTCGATCGCCGCGGTGCCGAGCATCCGGATCTTCTGCGCCCGCGCGCCGAGGTCCGACAGCAGCCGCAGGCGCGTCGCGTTCTTCTCCTCGGCCAGACGGCCGATCGCGAAGTCGCCGACGGCGATCATGGCGTCCGACATCTCCGTCGCGACCGACGCGCCGACGCGCTCTCCGTTCGCGAAAGTGCCTTCGCCGCGCGACGCGGTGTACGTGACGCCGAGGTACGGCAGGGCGATCGCCGCGACTGTGCTGTGCTCGCCGTCGACCAGCGCCAGGGAAATCCCGCAGAGTGGAATCCCGCGGGCGAAGTTCGCGGTGCCGTCGATCGGGTCCAGGGCCCACCAGCGGCCGCCGTCGCCGCCGCTGCGGCCGCGCTCCTCGCCGAGGACGCCGATCTCCGGCGTCTCGGCCGTGAGGAACTCCCGCAGCGCGTCCTCGACCGCCGTGTCGACATCGGTCACCAGGTCGCGATCACCTTTCGCGGAAACGGAAAAAGTCGGGCGCGACCGGACGATCTCCGTCGCCTTCGCCACGGCTTCGCGCGCGACGTCGAGTAGTGCGGCATGCTCGCTCATGACTCCAACCTAGTGAAGGGACGTGCTCATGACCGACCTCTTCCCGCTCGCGACCACGGCCGACGAGCAGCAGCGGGGCGCGGGGGTCGCGGTGCTGCCGGTCGGCAGCTTCGAGCAGCACGGTGCGCACCTTCCCCTGGCGACCGACACGGTCATCGCGGCGACCCTCGCGAAGGCCGTCGCCGAGGCGTACCCCGTCCTCCACCTGCCGCCGATCACGATCTCGTGCTCCCACGAGCACGCGGCGTGGGCCGGCACGGTGAGCATTTCCGCCCGCACGCTGCACGCCGTGGTCACCGACGTCGCCGCCTCGCTGAAGGCGTCCGGGGTCGGCCGGCTGGTACTGGTCAACGGGCACGGCGGCAACTACGTACTGTCCAATGTGGTCCAGGAGGCCGCCGGCGCGATGGCGCTGTTCCCCGGCGTCGCCGACTGGCAGGCCGCGCACGCGGCCGCCGGCCTGCGCACGTCGCTGGACGACGACATGCACGCGGGCGAACTGGAGACGTCGATCCTGCTGCACGCGCACCCGGACCTGGTCCGGCCCGGCCACGAGACGGCCGATCACGTCACCGACCGGGACCACCTGCTGACGCTGGGCCTGCGGGCGTACACGGAGTCGGGGGTGGTCGGCCGTCCTTCGCTGGCGAGCGCGGCGAAGGGCCACGTCGTGCTGGACACGCTGGTCCAGCGCTTCGCCGGCGTCCTCGAGGTGCTCGGCTCGTCGTGAGTGGTCAGGGCGGTTAGAACCGCCCTGACCACTCACGAGCGTCAGTTGCCGGCGAGGGCCTGACCCAGGTGCGGGAGCAGGTGGTCCATCCGCTCGGCCTTCGTCCGGAGGTAGCGCAGGCTCTCCGGGTTCGGCGGAACCAGCAGCGGAACCTGCTCGCTGATCCGGATTCCGTAGCGCGTGAGCTGCTCGACCTTCTTCGGGTTGTTCGACAGCAGCCGCACCGACCGGACCCCCAGGTCCTGCAGGATGCCCGCCGCCGCGTGGTAGTCGCGGGCGTCCACCGGCAGGCCGAGCGCCACGTTCGCGTCGACCGTGTCGAGGCCCTCGTCCTGCAGCCGCATCGCCTTGAGCTTCGCGAGCAACCCGATCCCGCGGCCCTCGTGGCCCTGGACGTAGACCAGCACGCCGGAGCCCTCCTCGACGATCCGGTCCAGCGCCGCCGCCAGCTGCTCGCCGCACTCGCAGTGCGTCGAGCCGAAGACGTCCCCGGTGAGGCACTCGCTGTGCACCCGGGTCAGGGTGCCGAGCTCGGCGATCTCGCCGTACACCAGCGCGACCTGCTCGATGCCGGTGCGATCGAGGTAGCCGACCGCGCGGAACGTCCCGTGCCGGGTCGGCAGCCGGGTGTCGACCACCCGCTCGACCACGGCGCGGTGCGGCAGGTCCCCGATGGCGTCGCTTGCGGTCATGACTTCAACCCCACTTCCGATTCGATCCCGGTGTCCGCCGCGGTGCGCGGAGCAGGCAGGACACCGGTGTGCGGAGCGCGGGTCACGCGGAACCCGGCGACGCTCCGGACGAGCAGGACACCGGCGCCGGGCAGGCTCGCGACGAGCGTGAGCACGCCGTAGACCACGGCGACGGTGACACCTTGGGCGGCCCCGAGCCCGGCCGCGCCGAAGAGCAGGGCGCAGACGCCCTCGCGCGGGCCGAAGCCGCCGACGTTGAGCGGGAGACCCATCGCGAGCAGCGCGAGGATCATCAGCGGCACGAGCTGCCCGACCGGCGCGTCGACCCCGGCGACGCGGGCGGCGACGACGAACAGCGCCAGGTGCCCGGCCAGCGTCGCGGCCGACAGGAAGCCCACGCCGGGCCAGGTCTCGCGGGTGAACAGGCCCAGCCGCAGGTCGGCGAGGGTGACGGCGAAGCCGCGGCGGACCTTCGACGGGCTGTGGATCCAGCGCCCGCCGAACACGCGGCCGGCGATGACCGCGGCGACGGCGGCCAGCACGACGACCACCCCGGTGACCGTGACGACCTCGCGGAACGCGCCGGGCACGACCCCCGGCGACACCAGCACGACGGTGACCGCGGACGCGATCAGCACGAGCTGGCCGGCGGTGCGCTCCAGGACGACGGCGCGCACGCCGCGCGGCACGTCGCCGGAGTCGCGGCCGTGCTGCACCGCGCGGTGGACGTCGCCGAGGACGCCCGCGGGCAGCACGCCGTTGAGGAACAGCGCGCGGTAGTAGTCGGCGACCGCGGTGCGCAGGGAAAGCCGCAGGCCGAGCCGGGTGGCGACGATCTGCCAGCGGCCCGCGCTGAACAGCGTCGTCGCGAAGCCGATGACCAGGGCGGCGAGCACGCCGGGCGTGCTGATCCGCCCGAGGCCGTCGAGGAAGGCGGCGCTGCCGAGCTGCCAGACGAGGACGCCGAGGATGCCGAAGGCGCCGAGGATCCGCAGCCAGGCCAGTGCGCGCTTCACGCCGCCACCTCCAGGCTCGGCGGCAGGACCAGCAGGTCGTCGTGGTGGATCACCGCGTGCAGCTCGCCGGCCCGGGCCATCTCGAGCCGCCGCTGCAGGTAGACGTCGGCGACCGGGCGCAGCTCCGGCAGCTGCTCGACGGCGGCACCGACCCAGCCCTCGAGCCACTGCGCCTGCAGTTCGGCCTGGTCCGGGCCGAGCCGCCAGGCGCTGGCCCCGCGGACGACGGTGGCACCGAGCCGGCCGAACGCGGTCGCGGCGACGTCCACCGCGGTGGGGCCGAGGAGCCGCCTGCCGCCGGTGAGCCGGCGCTGGTGGGCGTTGAACGCGGCGACGAGGGCGGGATCGAGCGGGTCGGCGGGCGACAGCTCCACCACGCCGGTGACCGAGAGCGTCAGCAGCGCCGCGCAGCCCGCTTCGGCGATCGCCGTGGCCAGCGCGGTGACCTCGTCCCTGGTCAGCAGGTCGAGCAGCGCGGACGCGACGACCAGCGACGTCCCGGCGAGGTCCGCGGCCCGCAGCTCGGTGACGTCGCGCTCCTCGGCGACGACGTCGACGGGGCTGCCGTCGAGCGCCGTGGCCGGCAGGGAGGTGCGGGCGCGGGTGAGCAGCTCGGCGTCGTGGTCGTGCAGGATCCAGCGCTGCGTGCCGGGCAGGCGCCCGGCCAGCCAGCGGCCGAGCGAGCCGGTGCCGCAGCCGAGGTCGCGGATGACCAGGTCGCCGTCGGCCAGGCTTTCGCGCAGCGTATCGACGAGTTCGGTGGCGCGGGCCGCGGCGTCGGCGGGTTCCCGCAGGTACAGCCAGTCCGGCGCGAACGCGGTCATGCCGCCGCCTCCTGCCGCTGCAGGACCTCGGCGATCCGGCGGGCGGTGTCGTCCCAGCCGGTCAGGGTCTCGCGACGCAGCTTCGCCGACGCGCGCAGGCGGGTCCGCAGGTCGGGCTCGGTGAGCCAGCGGCGCAGGGCGGCGCCGAGCGCTTCGACGTCGTCGCCGGGCACGAGCATCCCCGGGATCGAGCCGTCGGGCGCGACGCCGACGGTGTCGGGCAGCGCGTCGACGTCGGTGGTCAGCACCGGCACGCCGCGGGCGAGGGCCTCGGTGACGACCATGCCGTACGTCTCGGCGCGCGAGGGCAGCACGAGCAGGTCGGCGGTGTGGTAGGTCGCGGCCAGCGCGGCGCCGGTGCGGGGACCGGTGACGGTGAAGCGGGCGCCGAGCCGGTGCTCGCGCAGCCGCTCGACGTACTTCGTCTCGCGCCGGATCCCGCCGACGCACTCGCAGGTCCAGCGCAGGTCGGCGACGGTTTCCAGGGCCTGGGCGAGCACGCCCTGCCCCTTGCGCGGGGTCACCGTGGCCACGCAGACCAGGCGGGACATGCCGTCGGTGCCGATGGCCGGCGGTGCCGGGTCGACGCCGGGCGGCACGGCGTGCACGCGGTGCGGGGCGAGGCCGTGGTGGCTCACCAGCCGGCGCGCGGCCCACTCGCTGGTCGCGACGACCGAGCTCGCGGCCCGCAGCGTCTCGCGCTCGAGCGCGTCGAGCTCGGCGGCCAGCGCGGGCGGCAGGCCGGTCTCGTCGGCCAGCGGCAGGTGCACCAGCACGGAGAGCGAGAGCCGGCGCGCCTGCGGGACGATCACCTCGGGCACGCCGCAGGCGACCAGGCCGTCCAGCAGGACCGCGGACCCGGTGGGCAGCGCGGCCAGCAGGTGGCCGAGCACCGCGCGGGCCTCGGTGTCCGGGCGCGGCCAGGTGCCGGAGACGGCGATCTCGTGCACGTCGAGGCCGGCGTCGGCCAGCCGGTCGCACATCCGGCGGTCGTAGGTGTTGCCGCCACTGGGGACGGTCACGTCGTCGACGTCCCCCGGGAGCACGACGTAGAGGCTGTTCACAGCGCACGCTCGTAACTCGCCCACGCGACGTGCGACTCGTGCAGCGCGACGGCGATGCCTTCGAGGCCGCGCGCGCCTTCGCCGAGGCGGCCGGCGTGGACGGCGTCGGCGAGGCGGTCGGCGATGACCTTCGCGAGGTACTCGGTGGAGGTGTTGATGCCCTTGAACACCGGCTCGTCGTCGAGGTTGCGGTAGTTCAGGTCGCTCAGCACCGCCCCGAGCTCTTCCGTGGCCTTGCCGATGTCGACGACGATGTTGTCCTCGTGGAGCTCGGCGCGGCGGAAGGTCGCATCCACCACGAAGGTCGCGCCGTGCAGGCGTTGCGCGGGTCCGAAGACTTCTCCGCGGAAGCTGTGGGCGACCATCACGTGGTCACGGACGGTGATGCTGAACACCAAGACCTCCGATGCGTTCGGGTGGACGTGGTCACTGCGGCTGATACATGACACGGAGGCAGAGGGCGGAAAGTTCATTCGCGGCGAGCCTGGGTAGCACCGACGGAAGATCTTCAAACATGCACTCGCCGGTGACCAGCGCTTCGAAGGCCGGATCGGCCAGCAGCTCGAGGGCGAGGGCGAGCCGCTGGGCGTAGTCCCGGTCGGGCCGGGCGACCGTGCCGACCTGGCTGCTGCGGATCGTGAGCCGCCGCGAATGGAAGTTCTCGCCGAGCGGCACGCTCACCCGGCGGTCGCCGTACCAGGACAGCTCGACGACCTCGCCTTCCGGAGCGAGGAGTTCGAGCGCCTTGGCGAGTCCTTGTTCGGACGCGCTGGCGTGCACGACGAGGTCGCAGTCGCTTTTTGCTTCGTCGGGGGTCGCGAAGTCGACGCCGAGGGCCTCGGCGATCCCGGCTTTGCCGGGGTCGACGTCGATCAGCTGCACGCGGGTGGCCGGGAAGCCCTGCAGCAGCTTCGCGACACTGCAGCCGACCATGCCGGCGCCGATCACCGCGATCCGGTCGCCGAGCTTCGGCTTCGCGTCCCAGACGGCGTTGACCGCGGTCTCGACGGTGCCGGCGAGGATCGCGCGGCCGGGCGGGACGGTGTCCGGCACCGGAGTCACGGCGCTCGCGGGGACGACGTACGCGGTCTGGTGCGGGTAGAGGCAGAAGACCGTCTTGCCCTCGAGGTCGGCCGGGCCCCGCTCGACGACGCCGACGTTGAGGTAGCCGTACTTGACCGGGCCGGGGAACTCGCCCTCCTGGAACGGCGCGCGCATGACCTCGTGCTGGCTCGCCGGGACGCCGCCGCGGAAGACGAGGGTTTCGGTGCCGCGGGAGACGCCGGAGAAGAGCGTGCGGACGAGGACTTCGCCGTGTTCCGGCTCACGCAGCGGCACAGACCGGATCGCGCCTTCGTCGGGTCTTTGAACCCAGAAAGCCTGTTCCACGTGTTCTCCTCTGCAGGCGACCGGAGGCTGGTGTCGCCGTCACCCTATGAGCAGCCGTGCCGATTCGCGGAGTGAAAGATGATCAAGAACGGACTTCTCCTACGCTCTGCGGTCCCGGTGTGGGTGCTCGCCGCCGGGGCCGGTTTCCTTCCCCCGCTCGCCTGGGCGACCGGGACCGTGTACGGCCTCGCGCTGGTGCTGCTGACGGGCTGGGGCCTGCGGCAGAGCGGCCGCGGGAAGTTCGGCCCGGCGGACTGGATCACGTTCGCCCGCGCGGTCCTGGTGGGCGGCGCGGCCGAGCTGATCGCCGACGGCGGCCACCCGCTGTGGCTGCTGGTCGCGCTGGTCGCGGTGGCCCTGGCCATGGACGGGTTCGACGGCCAGGTCGCCCGCCGCACGGGCACGGCGTCCGAGTTCGGCGCGCGGTTCGACATGGAGGTCGACGCGTTCCTGATCCTGCTGCTGTGCATCCAGGTGTCTCGCACGCTGGGGCTGTGGGTGCTGGCGATCGGCCTGATGCGGTACGCGTTCGTGGCCGCTTCGTGGGCGTTGCCCTGGTTGACGGCTCCGCTGTACCCGAGCATGGCCCGGAAGACGGTGGCCGCGGTGCAGGGCGTGGTGCTGGTGGTGGCCGTTTCCGGCCTGCTGCCGTGGGCGGTTTCGTTCGGTTTCGTGGTGGCCGCGCTGGCGTCGCTGGTGTGGTCGTTCGGCCGGGACACGGTGTGGCTGGCCCGCCACCGCGTGCCGACGTCGGAACCGGCCCGGATCGTGGAGATCACCCGCGCGACGCTGCGGCGCCCGCACGGGGCGGTCTGGCGGAGCCACAACCAGGCGGCTTAAGCCGACTCGCGGGCCGTGTCGACCGCTCAATCACGCGAGTCGACCCTCCAGACACACGAGCCGACCCTCCAGTCACGCGGTCCGGCCGCGGAAGGCACTGCCGGGCCGCCCAACCAGGCCGCTTAACCCGACTCGCGGGCCGCCCGGGCTCGGCGTTTGCCCTCGTGCATCGCCACCACCCGGGCGATCGGGATCGTGTGCCCCTCCGCCACCAGGTCCTCCGGCAGCACGAACGGCTCGGGCATCTCCTCGGTCCAGGCGTCGGCACCGTCGCCCAGCAGCCCGGGCGCCGTGTGCACCGTGAAGTCCCCCGGCTTGACGCTGTCCAGGTCGGCCCACCGGACCGGGAACGACACCGGCGCGCCCGGGCGGTGGCGGGGGCTGTACACCGACACCACCGTCGCGCCGCCCGCCCGGGTCGAATCCAGGAACACCTTGCCCTCGCGGCGGTCCTTGACGAACTCCGTCGTCCCCAGCGACGGGTCGATGCGCTCGGCGCGGGCCGCGACCGCCCGCGTCGCCGCCGCGATGTCCTCGATCGGCTGGCCCGGCGCCAGCGGCACGAAGACGTGGACGCCCTTGGAGCCGCTCGTCTTCACCGCGCCGTCGAGCCCGTCGTTGCGCAGTGCTTCGCGCACCAGCTTCGCGGCCCCGACGGCCAGGGTGAACGGTCCGTCGGTGGGCGGGTCCAGGTCGAGGATCAGGTGCGTCGGGCCGCTACCCGGGTCGCCGCGGTGGAGCGATGTGTGGAACTCGATCGCCCGCTGGTTGCCGAACCAGATGAGCGTGCGGAGGTCGTTGCACAGCGCGTACGTGACGTCCCGTTTGGACCGCTCCGCCCACACGGTCGCCCGCTCGACCCAGTCCGGGGTGTACTTCGGCAGGTTCTTCTGCATGAACGGGCCCTGTCCACGCAGCACCCGCAGCACCGTGAGCAGCCGGTCGCGCGTCTGCGGGAGCATCCGGTCGGCGACGGCTTCGAGGTAGTCGAGCCACTCCCGCTTGGTCACCCCCGCGTCGGGGAAGACCTCCTGGTCGAGACTGCTCAGCTTGACGCCGTGCCGGACCTCGTCGCTGCTCATCGGCCCACCTTCGCGCCCGCGCGCGAGGCGGTCAACTCCCGGCGAGCCTTCAGACCAGCGGCCGCCCGGTGCGCAGCCGGCGGCGCAGATCCCAGAGGCAGAGGTTGAACGGGAACCGCCGCACCGCGGCCGGCAGCAGGCGGGTGACCCGGCCGAGCGTGGCGAGGAGCGTGTCGAACCGGCGCTGGTCGGCCGCGGTCCACGGCAGGCGCATCTCGTCGCGGAAGCGCTGCGGGAGGAAGCCCGTCGTGACGAAGCGGTGGAACCGCCGGCCCGGCGCGGCGACGACCGGGTGCAGGAAGCGCAGGTCGACGATGTCGGTGAGGTAGCGGCGGACGGTGTCGTCGATGCCGACCTCCGCGAGCCCGGCGGCCCAGTACTCCTCGAAGGCCGCGCGGTCCGCCGGCCACATCTCGGGCCGGACCTGCAACGTCGTGCCGAGCGCCGCGGCCTCGCCGTAGAAGTGCGCCGGCTCGCCGCCGACGAACGCGAGGTAGACGTCCTCGAAACCCTTGTAGAGGCAGGCCGCGACCCACAGCTGGAGATCGGTGTCGAAGGCGTTGTAGGCGACCGGGCTTTCGGCGGTCGAGTGCACCTGGGCATGGGCTTCGTTGACGCCGCGGCGGTACGCGGCGCGCTCGGCGTCGGTCCCCATCGTGGCGACGGCGAGGTAGGTGAGCGTGGTCCGCGTCCGCTTCATCGGGTGGCGGAAGAGGTTGCCGCTGTCGACCTTGCTCTCGAGCACGCCGTACCCGACGGGCGCGCGGGAGAGCTGCATGATCACGTTCGCGCTGCCGGCGAGCAGCCCGGCGCCGACGACGGCGTCCTGGAGGGCGGTATCGGTCATCGTGACGCCTCCTCGTCCTCCAGGAAACGACACTGTTGACGATGTGTCAAGAGCGGTAATCACCCCGGGCGAACGCGATCAGCGCCCGCGCGGCCGGGCTCAGCGGGCCGTCGGTGCGCCAGGCCAGCGCCAGCACGCCGCGCAGCCCGGGCCCCGCGATGGTGACGACCCGCAGCTCCGCCTCGTGGTAGCGGGCCAGCGACTCCGGCACCACCGCCACCCCGAGCCCCCGCGTCGCGAGCTGCACCAGGACGTTCGGGTCGGCCGCCTCGAACGCGATCCGCGGCATCAGCCCCTCGCGCGCGAACGCGGCGTCCAGCGCCGTCCGCAGGCCCGTGCCCTTCGGCAGCGCCATCAGCGGCAGCCCGGCGAGGTCCGCGATCACCACCTCCGCACGGTCGGCCAGCGGACCCGAGGGTGCCGTCACCGCCAGGAACGGCTCGTCGATCAGCACCTGCGTCGCGATGCCGGGCGGCGGATCCGTCGAGAGACCGACCACCGCCAGGTCGAGCCGGCCCTCGCGCAGGGCCGCCAGCATCGTGTCCGAGTTGGCCTCGGACAGCGTGATCTCGACCGCCGGGTAGCGCTCGTGGAAGCGGGCGAGCAGGTCCGGCAGCCGGACCGGGCCCGCCGACGTCACGGCGCCGATCGCGACCTGGCCGCGGACCAGGCCGGCCAGCTCGTCGACGGCTTCGCGCACTCCCTTCACCGCCGCGAGTGCCGCACGCGCGTGGGGCAGCGCGGCGGCGCCGACGTCGGTGAGCCGGACCGTGCGGCCCGAGCGGTCCAGCAGTTCCTGACCCAGCTCGCGCTCCAGCCGCCGGATCTGCGCGCTCACCCCGGGCTGGGCGACGTGCAGCCGTTCGGCCGCGCGCGTGAAGTTGCCTTCCTCGGCGACCGCGACGAAGTACGCGAGCTGGTGCAGTTCCATAAGCACTGATTCTAGCTGGTAGACAAACCAGATCTTGGACTTCTGATCGCTCCGGCGTGAAGCTGGGAGCAACGAAAGGAGCCAGGAATGCACACCCTTCGCCCTGGTCAAGACGGGTACACCGAAGAGGTCGCCGGCTTCCAGACGTCCGTCGCCACCCGGCCCGCAGTGGTCGTCGCCGCCGAGACCGCCGAGGACGTCGTCGCCGCGGTGGAGTACGCCGCCGAGCACGGCCTGACCGTCTCCGTCCAGGCCACTGGACACGGCCTGACCGCCGGCACCGACGGCCTGCTGATCAGCACGCGCCGGATGACCGGCGTCGAGATCGACCCCGACGCGAAGACCGCACGAGTCGGCGCCGGCGTCCGCTGGGGCGCGGTGATCGAAGCCGCGGCGAAGCACGGGCTGGCCCCGCTGAGCGGCTCGTCACCGGACGTCGGCGTCGTCGGCTACACGCTCAGCGGCGGCTTCGGGCTGATGGCCCGACGGTTCGGCCGCGCGGCCGACCACGTGCGCGCGATCGACGTCGTCACCCCCGACGGCGAGCTCCGCACGGTGACGCCGGGGTCCGAGCTGTTCTGGGCCCTGCTCGGCGGCCGCGCCGGCTTCGGGATCGTGACGGCGCTCGAGTTCGGCCTGGTCCCGGTGGCCGAGCTGTACGGCGGCGGGCTGTACTTCGACGCCGCGGACCTGCCGGCGGTGCTGCGTGCGTGGCGGACGTGGGCGATGACCGCGCCCGACGAGCTGACGACGTCGATCGCCGTCGTCCCGCTGCCCGACCTGCCGTTCCTGCCGGAGCCGATCCGCGGGAAGCACGTCGCGAACGTGCGGATCGCCTACCTCGGCGAGGACGGCGACTCGGCGGTGGCGCCGCTGCGAGCCGCCGCGCCGGTGCTGCTCGACACGCTGAAGCGGTTGCCGTACACGGATTCGGGATCGATCGCGAGCGATCCGCCGCACCCGCACCCCTACCACGGGACGAACGCGACGGTGGAGGTGCTGAACGACGGGATGCTGACGTCGATCGTCGAGCACGCCGGTCCGGGCGCGCCGGTGGCGACGGTGCTGATCATCGACCGCCTCGGCGGCGAACTGGCCCGCCGTCCCGCGGCCGGCGTGGGCTGGGACTCGGCGGCGGAGTTCGTGGTGCGGGCGCTGTCCGTGGTCGAGGACGGCGTGGACCCGATCCGCCGGGCGCACGCGAAGCTGTTCGACGCGCTGGCGCCGTGGTCGACGGGCCGGCTGCTGCCGTTCCTCTACGGCGAGCACCCGGCCGGAGACCTGGCGACGGCCTTCCCGGCCGGCGACGTCGCCCGGCTGAAGCAGCTCAAGGCGAAGTACGACCCGGCAGGGCGGTTCGGCTGACCCGCCTCCCGCCGGCCGCGCTCCGGTGCGGCCGGCGGGACGGGACGTCAGCGCTCGAGGACGACGATCGGGATGACCCGCGTGGTCTTCTTCTCGTAGTCGGCGAAGCCCTCGGCGTGCGCGACCATGCCCGCGTAGAGGCGGTCGCGCTCGGCGCGGTCGGCGACCACGGTGGCCGTGGCCTCGAACGTCTCGCTGCCGACCTCGACGGTCACCTTCGGGTTGGCGACGAGGTTGTGGAACCACGCCGGGTTCTTCGGTGCGCCGCCCATGGACGCGGCGATGACGAGGTTGTCGCCGTCGCGGGTGTAGACCAGCGGCGACAGGCGCTCTTCCCCGCTCTTCGCGCCGATCGTGGTGAGCAGCAGCACGTTCTTGCCCTCGAACATGCCGCCGACCACGCCGTCGTTGGTCCGGAACTCCTCGACGACCTGGTTGTTGAATGCGTTCATGTCGGCTGGCGCTGTCATGGAATCCCCTGTTCTGACCGGTACGCTCGTTCGTGGCCCGAGGTAGGCTCGGGACATCCGAGAAGTGTTTGCTTTGCAAACAAAGCTACCGACGGGAGGCAGGCGGTGTCAACGGAGGCCGGGTTGAGTCTCGAAGACGGCGTGCGCCGGCTCCTGCTGCTGATGCCGCGCCTGGTGGGCCGCGCGAAGCGGACCCCGGTCCCCGACGAGCTGGACGGCTGCGCGCTCGCGCCGCGGCACCTGTCGCTGCTGTCGATCCTGCTGTTCGACGGCCCGATGACGGTCACCGAGCTGGCCGGCCGCCTGGAGGTCGCGCCGACGACGGCGAGCCTGATGGTCGGCGACCTCAGCCGTCAGGGCGTGCTGAACCGCGACGAGGACCCGGCGGACCGCCGCCGCACGATCGTGAGCATCACGCCGGAGCGACGCCCGGCGGTGGACGCGTGGCTGGCACGCGGCGCGCAAGCGTGGAGCAACGCGCTGGCGCCGTTGACGCCGGCCGAGCGCCGGCTGGTGATCTCGACCCTGGAAGCCTACGAACACGGCGCCTGCGAGGGCCCCACCTGCTAACGCCCCAATGTGGCGTTCGGTGCGTCCCACGCACCCAATGTGGCGTTCGGTGCGCCCCACGCACCCAACGCCACATTGGGGCGCTCGGGCTCAGTCCTCCGTGCGCTTCTCGCGCGCCAGTTTCCGCTGCGCCTCCGCGCGTTCGCGGCACTTGCGCAGGAACTCGTCGTCGTCGTCCGGGTTGCCGGCCGCGAAACGGCCCGGGCGGTCGTACTCCGGGTACGCCGGCGCGTTCCGCTCGTACGGGCCGCGCGCCCGCGTCACCTGCTGCGGCCGCCCCGCGACCAGCCAGATGATCGACCCCACCAGCGGCAGCACCAGCACGACGAGCAGCCACAGCCCCTTCGGCAGGTTGCGGCAGGACGACTCGTCCGTCGTGATCACGTCGACCAGGCAGAAGATCCACAACCCGAGCGTGACGATGCCGATCAGACCATCGAAATACAGCATTTCCGCGCCTTCCCCAGAAGATGAACGCGGTAATTCTTAGCAGAACCCGGCCACGGTTCAGCCGCGGGTCACCCGCAGCACCGCGGGCATCCGGAGATTCGGCGACGACACCCACGCCGTTTCCGCTTCTGTCAGGCGAAACCCGCGCAGCGCCTGGAGAACGCCGGTCGCGAGGGCGATCGCGTGCCGCGAACCCGGGCATTCGCGCGGCCCGGCACCGAACGGCGTTCCGGTCAGCGAGACCGTGACGTCGGAGCCGTCGACGCGCCGGCGCGTGGCCACCACCGGCGGTTCCGCCAGCAATTCCGCGGGCTTTCCCGCCAGCGAAGCGGAAAGCGCGTTCCCGATCAGCCCGGCCGTGGCGTCGCAGGCCTGGACCAGCAGACCGATCCGCGCCGCCGTGAGTTCGGTCGGTCCGCCGCAGGCCGCGATCAGCCGGCCCACCGCGGCTTCGGCGTCGGCGTCCGGCGTCACGTGCGGGTGGTAGGCGGCCGCGACCGGGACCACGTCCGCCGCGACGCCGGGCAGGCCGAGCGCCTCCGCGAGCACCCCGACCGGCACCGGCCGCGCGAGCACCGCCATCACGTCGGCCTCCTCGACCGCACTCATGATTTCGACGGTCCGCGCAAAAGCCTTGTCCCGCAAGGAATCCGGATCGACCGCGGCCAACAGGGACACCCCTAGCGCCCGCCGTCGCGCGTGGTCGGAACCATTGCTGAAGCGGGCGACCGAAGCCCGTAACCAGGCGACACTTCCCGGGGGGACGTCAAGGGGCACCGGCGGAACCGGAGCGGCGAGCGAAGTCATGCGGCGAAGGTAGCCACCGGAAACGTCGGCGTCGGCCGAAGTGATCAGAGCAGCGACGCCGGGAACCACGTCGCCTGCGGGCCGCCGCAGCGCGTGGTCCGCGGGACGGCGTGCTGGAACCACCACGCCTCGGTGACGCGGCCGTCCGGCAGCCGGTACGTCGGCGGCCCGGCGACGCGGGCGAGGCCGGCGGCCTGCAGCGACCGCGCGCTCGCGACGTTGCCGACCTCGGCGCCGGCGCGCACCCGCGGCAGGCCGAGGTGGTCGTGCGCCAGGGTCAGCCCGGCCGCGAACAGCACGCGCCCGTTGCCGCGGCCGCGGTAGTCCGGCGCGAGGTAGCCGCCGGTCTCCGGGCCGCCGTCCTCGCCGGTGTGCACGCTCACCAGGCCGACGCACCGGTTGGCCTCGACGTCGATCATCACCAGGTCGATCGACTGCGGATCGGGCGACACCCAGTCCGGGCCGGTGCCGGGCACGACGCGCAGCGCGTCCGCGCGGGCACCCCGGGCCACGATCGAGTCCGGCAGCCAGCCGAGCCAGCGCTGGGCGGCGGGGTCGCTGCCGCAGGCGACCGCGGCGGCGTACTCCCACGCCGTCGGCGTCCGGAAGAGGAAACGCCCGCTGCGCAGCACGTGGCCCTGCCGGTCGCAGGCCCGCTTGGTCATCAGGCGGCCGCGGCGGGTGAGCCGGTCGAAGATCCCCTTGGTGGCTGGCAGCATCGCGGCGAAATCGTAGCGGAGCGATCGGCACGGGAGTTGTTATTGTGGCCCGATGACGGGGCCTCTGGCCTCTACCAGCGGGAACGCGATGATCGTGGGACATACGTGGGACGAAGGGCCTACTACGAGAGGCCCCGATGCGCTCCCAGACACACCCTATCGCCCTTCGTTCCCTCGCCCTCATCGTCGCGCTCGCGGCCATCGCCAGCGTGCTCGTCGGCCTGGCCCCCGCGCACGCGGCCGCGGCGCCGTCCTGCGATCGCGCCGCGCTCGTCGACACGCGGCTCGCACAGCTCGGCCGGTTCGGTGTCGAGTGGCGCGTCGGCCCCACCCGGCCTGACGCGTGGGGCGTGGCGCGCCCCGACGAGGGCGTGACGGTGTCCGAGGTCGTGCCATGCAACCCGGCCCTGATCCTCTCCATCGTCAACCACGAGTGGATGCACACCCAGCAGCAGCGCGCCTACCCCGACAGCCGGCTCCGCTCGCGCGCGTACGGCCGGAACGTCGAGACGGTCGCGGACTGCGGGTCGCTGCTGCTCGGCTCGCGGTACACGCCGTACCTCGACGCCCGGGCGCGGGAGACGTGCCGAGCGGTGGTCGGGTGCACGGCGTTCGAAGACGGCGCGGCGCGCCGGCTGCTCGCGGCGGCCGGCCAATGAGCGCGGCCAGTCTGCAGCGGGAGCAGCGCGACGAGCCGATGTACATCGGCGGCACGACGGACTACCGGGTCTACCTCGACGGCCGTTGGGTGGGCTGGGTCGGCGACGGCCGGGAGTGGCGCGGCTGGCGCTACGGCGCCCGCCGGTGGTGGGCGTGCTGGCGGGAGGACGGCGACACCGCGGCCCGCTGGAACACCGGCCTCGAGCATGGCAGCCGGGCCGCGGCCCTCGCCGCGCTGCTCGATCAGATTTCCGCGGCAAGTGCGTAACACGGCGAGCTAGATCACCGACTCTGGCGAGTACTCCTGACGGAAAGGTGAACACGTGGGCATCATCCGGAAGTCGCTCATGCTCGGCACGGGCGGGCTTGTGAGCGGCAGCAGCAAGAAGCAGCGCGTGGCCAAGAAGTCGCTGCGTGAACTGCAGGCGCAGACGCGACTCCAGCAGCAGGCACTCAAGCAGCAGGCCGAGGCACCTGCCGCACCCGCGCCGGCGCCGGTCGGACCTCCGGCGGGCTGGTATCCGTCGCCGACGCAAGATGGCGTGACGCAGTGGTGGGACGGCGCCAAGTGGACGGAGCACGTCCAGCCGACGAGCTAGCGAACGTACCTTCACGGGGCAGCGGGCGAGGTCTGTGCGCCCCTAGGCTGGCGGCATGGCTGTTCACCTTCTCGTGACGACGACGACCCCGGACCGCGCGGCTGGAGCGAAGATCGCCGGATCTGCGGTGTCCGCGCGCTTGGCGGCCACCGCGCAGGTCACCGGTCCCGTGGCGTCGTTCTTCTGGCACCTCGGCGAGCAGGGCGAGGGCGAAGAGTGGAACGTGACATTCAAGACCACCGACGCCCGCTACGCCGAACTCGAAGCGCACATCGTCGAACAGCACCCGTGGGACAAGCCGGAGGTGACTGCCGTCGAGCTCGTACGCGGCTCCGCCGACTACCTGCGGTGGCTCGAGGAGGCGACGAGCTCGGATGCCTAGGCGCCCAGCCGGGCTAGCAGCTCGCCGACCACCGGCGTCGACCGGTACCGCGTCAGCTGGCGAGCTACAGCCTGGATCCTGACGGCCGGGCGCACCGAGCTGACCCCAGCGGCTAGGTCGGCGGCGCGTGTAAGGGTCGCGGCGGCCTGTTCGACCTCGTGGGCGTGCAGGTAGGACGTGGCGAGCCACGTCAGGTACAGCGCCTTGTCCCGCGCGTGCGTGTCATCGAACCCGGCCAACACCTGCTCCAGGACCGGCACGGCTCGCAGCGGGCGGCGTAGCTCGGTCCAGCACCGGCCGGCCATGATGTCGATCTCGGCCTCGTTCACCCAGAACACCCAGTCCGGATCGGGCCGGTCGTCCCGGACTTGCAGCGCTTCACGAGCCTGGTTCAGCGCCCGGTCGGCCTCCTGCGGCTCACGCGCCGTCGCGTGCGCCCACGCCTTCCGTTCGAGGAGCAGGGCGTTCACCTTCGGTGTGGCCATCGGCCGCGCAACCTCGCACGAGTCGGTGGCCAGCGCGGTGCCGCTCTGCGCCGTGGTCGTCTGCTGATAGGCGGCGTAGGCCAGTGCATTCCCGGCGAGGTCGAGCGCCCCGGCCTCCTCGGCGGCGTCCCGGCTGGCGCTGTACAACCGCTGGGCGAGTGCGTGCTGGCCGTGGTCGAACGCCGCCCAGCCGGCCTGCTGCTGTTGCTCGGCCAGCAGCGCGCGCAGCTGCCGGCCGATCTCTATCGCGTGGCTGGATTCGCGGAGCAGCCGCTGCGTGAAATCGACCTCGGCGGAGTACACCGGAAAGGTCTCGGCACCGCCCATGATGTTGTCGAGGCGGCGGAGCCGGGCTGTTCGGCGGCGCAACTCATCGATGTCGGATTGCCCGATCCGGCGCGCGGTCGGCTGTTCGGTGCGAGCCAGCGGAATCGCCAGAGAGGCCATTGCTCCGATGAATTCGCGCCGCTGCACTACCTCTCCCGTCTTCGCCTTCCGCTGTTCTGCACGAGTCGCCACGACAGCTCGCCGAATGTCCAGCACGTCGATTTCGAAGCTCGCAGCGATGTGCTCTTGCCAGAACGGGGTCGGCAACCGTCGCTCGGACTCCCACCGCGACACCTCATTGCGGGTGACGGCCCGCCCGGAGATCGCGGAAAGCACAACGGCCTGATCGGCTTGGGAACGGCCGGCGCCCTTTCGCTGGATTCGGAGCAGTGCGCCGACCCCTTGCTGCTCCACTCGTACTCCTCGCGGTTCGCACCCTGCCAGGTGGCCATCATCGCCTTGGCCCCTGTTTCTGGCCACCCCCGTCGGATGGCCACCTTCTCGGGCTACTCCTACCAGCCATTATCGCTCCTAGCGTCAACGATGTGACGGCACGCGAAGGTGAGCCACCCTCCGTAGACGGGGGCGATGTGAGCGACCGGGTTCCGCCTCAGGACCGGGCCGCCGAGACCCGCCTGTTCACCTCTTCACGCCCCGACCGGACTACGGCGGCTGGCGACCGGTTCCGCCCGGCGTCGGAGATGACCACTCGCGAGTGGCAGGCCGCGCGCGCCGAGGTTCAGCGGTGGTGGCCGAGGCAGAGCCGGTATCCGTCGTGACCTCCCTCGACGAGCGGCCGCGCACACGCCTGAACCTGCTGCCTCCCCTCGCGCGCTGGGAGTGGCGCCTGTTCGAAGCCGACGGACGAGCCCACCTCTACCTGGTCGCCGAGTTGAACGACCGGCGGTTGGACCTGCTACGGCCCTGGTGTCTGCTCGGCCCGGGATATCCGCTCGAGCACGACCGGCCGGGTATCGGTCCGCGCGGCCTGATCCCGCTCCGCAGCCAGGCTTGTCCCTCGTGTGCTGCGCACTCGTGGGCCAGACTACCGCACCCGCGCACGCCTGGTGGCGGGTTCGCAGGTGACCTGTTCGAGGTGGTGACCCGTGGACGTACATGACCGCCGCCTGCTCGCCGGACTCGCCAAGGTGAACACCGAGATCGGGCGCGTCACGGTCGAGCTCTTGACCTTGCAGCCCGATGACGCCGCCTACGCGGACGGGCTGCGCACGCTCGGCCGTCAACTCGTCGGCATCGGCGCCGAACTTGCCGCCCGCGCTGGCCAGCTCGACGGCCTACAGCCCAAGCCTCACGAGCTGCTCACGACGGCAGAGCCACCTGACGAGCCGTCGTGAGCTCCCGGCCGGCGCGCTCGCCCTCCCCTGCGCGCCGGCCGGGTTCCAGGCCGCCGCCCACACCGTGCCGTGCGCGGCGGAGTCGGGGCCCGGTGCGCGGCTACGGCCGGCCTTGCCGGGCGCATCGGCCCCGAACTCACCCTGCCCATTCGCTGAACCCAAGGACGGCCGATGCCGCGCAACCCCGCAGGACCCGGACCGACAAGGCCGGGGCCGGGCAAGGACAGGCCCAGCAGCCCTACCCGCGACAATCCCGCCCCGCAGCGCGGCCCGATCCAGCCGCCGCCCCCGCGGCGCTAGGAGAAGCCCATGCCGAAGAAGCCCGGCGGTCGCCGACGGGACCGCCGCAGCTGCCTCGCCGGAGGCCAGGACGGGAGCGTGGTCTACGACGGACTGGCCGGAAGCTACCCGCCGCAGCAGCCGGCCGGCCCAACCCGACCGGGCGGCCCGTACCGGTCGAACTTGTTCCGCTGGCTGCAGCACCCGCCGGAGCAGGACGACGAGAGTTAGGATCGAGCCCATGCGGTCGACTCGGGAAATGCGCAGGCTGGTGGCGGTGTTGCTCGCGGGAGCAGCCGAGGCACGCTTCTACCCCGAAGACCTGCGCCGCGACGCGCAGGTGCACAGCAGGCTGCTATACCCGATGCTGAACAAGCTGCAGGACCGCGGCTGGCTCACCGACGGGTGGGATGAACCCAATCAGACCCACCGCTACTACGTCCTCACCGACGATGGTCGGCGCGAACTGGCCCGGCCGTAGTTTGCTCGCACCTCAGCATGAGAAGGCCCCCATCATCCCGGCATGAAGCGGGCGGTGGGGTTCTCCGCTCAGCCGACGATGTCGAGCTCGAACGGTCCGGCACAGCTGAAGTTCAGGTCGGCCCACAGCGCGCCCGGCAGCCGGTAGGCGCGGTGGCTGGTGAGCTTCATCTGGTAGTCCTTGTCGTCGGCCGGGTTGTAGCCGATGCCCTGGTGGTCGTTGCCCCACGCGAAGATCGAGGGGACCCAGATCGGGTTGACGGCGTAGCCCTCGGCATTCAGCCGCGGCCGGAAGATGACCGCGGCACCCTGGCTTCCGGACAGGAACACGCGGCGGGCCTGGTCCTTGGTCGGGTCGTCGGCGGGCGGATTGATCGTGATGCGCTCCATGAGCTCCACTCCGGTGGTCGAGGCGGCCGGGCCGCCGTTGGCTGGGGCGGGGTCGACGCCCGGCCAGTAGTCCGCGACGGCGGACACGTCGATGCCGGGCGCCACGTCAAGCAGGTACTGCGCGGCGATCGCGCCCTCGGGGATCTCCGGCCGGCCGCTGGCAGTTGCGATCCAGTACAGCGGAGGGTCGACCCGTTGCGCAACGAACGCGGCCTTGACCTTCGGCCACGTCGAGCGGTTGCAGTAGATGACCGGGTAGGCGAACCCGGAGCGCCGGCGCATCGCAGCCCAGCCAGGTGCCTGCTCCGGCGTGGCGTCGCCGGGTTCCACGTCGAGGACATGCCCGTCGTTCGTGGACGCCTTCTTGACGATGGTCACCTTGCGCGCGTTCGGGAACCGGGCCCAGTCGGCGGCCGACCACGGTTCGAGCTTGATCTTGTCGATATAGCCAGCCACCAATTGCGGGTTCGGGTTGGCCTTGGTGATGTTCGCGGCCGTGACCGCGTCGTACATCGTGCGCATCAGGGCACCTCCGGAAGGTAGAGCGGTGGCGGGTCGGCGATCGATCCGCCGAGCTGGCGGAGCTGGTCCACGACCTGCTCGTCCCATCGATGGTGAACGCGCAGCACGTCGTCGTGGCGCCGCTGTGTCGCGCGGACTTCGCGTAGCTCGGTGCGGACTTCTTTCAGGTCTTCGCCGAGGTCCTTGTTCGACTCAGCCGCGGTCTCCACGAGCGTCTTGGCGGCGTCGGCCCCGACCTTCCGGGCGTCAGCCCGGCTCTTGATCAGGTCGTAAACCGCCTTGCCGACGCCACCGCTGCCCAGCACGATCCCGACCCAGGTACCGATGTCGCTCATGCCAGAGCCACTTTCCGGGCACGCGAGATCTGCACCGCCCGCCAAGCCGCTGCTACGGACATCGCGAGCAGCAGCAGGCAGAAGGCCAGCGCCCGCACGCCGGTGGTGCCGAAGCCCCAGACCGCGTACGCCAGGCCGACTCCGGCGAGCCCGGTCAGCCCGGCCCGCTCCCACAGCACGCCGCGCACGGTCGTCGCGCGGATGATGCCGGTGAGCGCGACCGAGCATGTCACCAGCCCGACGGCAAGGAACACGTGCCCGAAGGGGACGGGGTAGCCGCGGAGCGTCGTGGTGGCTACCTTGTCGAACGCGACCAGCCCGGCCACGCAATACAGGCCGAACGCCGCGACGATCAGCGTTTCGAACGGGTTGCGGGTGCTTGTGATCATGGTCAGACCCCGATGTCTTCCACGAGGATCTCGTACGTGTGGTCTGTACCGCCACCGGCGATACCACCCTGCCCCGCATCGACTTTGGTAGTTAACGACACGGCGAACGTGCCGGACGACGGAGCAACCCAGTCACCCACGAGGGTCACGGGCAGCGTGATGAACAGGGCGGGCCCGGTGTTCGGGTACTTGCCACGAACGATCGTTCCGCCAGTCGCCGTGGCCGTGCCGCCGGCGATGACCCGGATCTTCTGCGACATGTTCGTGGCCGGGGTCCCAGATTTCTGGTAGTACTCGAAATCGGCGGTGAACTTGTACCGGCGGCCGGCCACGGCGGTGAACGTCGTCGAGATCACGATAGCCTCGCCGGTGTTCACGTTCTGGTCAACGTTGTTCGAAGCGCCGCCGACGTAGCCACGCGGACGGCTCGCGGCTCCCGCGGTGTCGTCGAGCCCGCCCACTGTGGATTCGACGGCCTGCGCGAGGTTCTTCAGGTGCAGGCTGGTGTTCGGCGGGTCGGTGACCTCGGGGAAGGCCCAGCCGTACCGAGCGGTGTTGCCCATGACTGGGCTCCTTTCCTTGTGTCAGAACGGAATAACGGTGAGGTTGCGGGAGGCGAAAGCACATGTCGGGCTGGACAGTCGAGAGTTGTACTTGGACGTGAACGTGTTCATCCCGACGTTGAGCCCGTCGGCTGCTGTGTACAGCCGGAGAAAGGTTGCTGTGACGCCTGCGCCCGCGAAGCCGGACGGGTCCGTAACAGCCGCAAGACTTGCCGAGAGGGTGTTGTCCGCAGCGATGGTTGAGGCGCCACTTACCTGCGGGCTCATCCTGCCGCCTAGCGCCGTGCCTGAGGATGCGGTGCCTGTTGCGACGATGTAGGCGGACACGAGCACCAGCGCGCGGCGAGACGATCCGATGTAGACGGTCACCGACGGGCCTACGGTGGCCAGATCGGTGAAGCTCGTGGAACCGGTGGCCTCCGATGCAGCAACTAGCGCGGACTGGATCTGGTTCGCAGCGCCCGCGCCCGGCGCGCCGACGTTGCCGAGGATGTACCACTGCGACATGCGCTTTTCAATCAGTACGGTGTCGCCCGGCTGGTAGGCCAGCCCGATGCCACCACGGATCACGCGCAAGTTCGAGACGATCGCACCGTTGACCCGTACCGAGTTCAGCCCGGAGGCTTCGTCCCACGAGACAATCTGGCCTTGATAATGCGCGAGGTCACCGCCGCCCGGCGGGGTTGCGGCGGCGGCGTTCGCGGCGGCCATGGCGACGGCGTAGGCGAGAGCGTCCATCACCCGGCCCTCCGCGTCAGGTACTGCTTGCGGGTGTCGATGCCCATCGAGTCGCCCGGCGCCAGGCCGTAGGTGACGCGGTCGATCACGTGCACCTCGGCGCCGCCCGGGTAGGTCACGGTGACCACGTCCCAGCCCTCCAGCGCCGGATTCGGCACAGACCCGAGCGACACCGCGTAGGGCAGGCCGGTGACCTTCGACAGCTTCGCCGCTGCGGCCCGCTGGCACTGGTCGACGGTCGTCATGAACGCCGAGGCGTAAACGGTGGGCACCAGCCCGAACGGGCCACCAACCCACGTCGGCGAGTTCGGGTCGTCGTCGGACACGACGGCCTGCACGGGCGGCAGCTCACCGACGGGCTCACCGCGCGCCACGACGATGTTGTAGACCGCCTCCCGGGAGATGGTGCGCTGCATCGACACCAGCACGCCGTCGCGGCCGGAGTTGATATCCCACACCGGCGACGCCTTCGTCAGGTCCGGCACGGATCTCACCTGGAACCGCCCGGCGTAGTCGAAGTAGCCGTACTTCCCGTACGCGGCAAGCAAGTCCTGCACGAACCCGAGCCGGTCCTCGTCGAGCACGTGATCGGCGCCGAGAAGCGTGGTGTAGGCGCTGAAGTCGTAGACCGTGACCAGGCCCGGCACGGCCTGTCCGACCACGTAGTCGATGACCGAGCCGACCGAGGCGCCGGAGCCGAACTGCACGGGCGCGGTGTTGCGGGCGTCGCGGACCATCGCCATCCGGTCGGATGCGGTGATCCGGATCGCGCCGTCGGGGACGCTCTGCTGCTCCACCTTGTCGATGCGGAAGTAACCGAGCCCCACCAGTTCCTGCGTGCCGGTGCCGTACTCGATGCCACGCTCGACGTAGATCTCTTGGCCGTAGGGCGTGCCCGGGTCACTCGGCTTGGACGGCCACGGGTAGACGGTCGCCAGGTCCAAGGTGGACTGAACGTCGGCCGTCATGTCGGTGGTCACGTCGCCGGAGATGATCGGAAGACGACCGAGATCGGAGACGCCGGGGACCGGGATCCCGGCCGGGGACGTGCCGGTCTGGCCGGGCGCGACCAGCGTGCACCGGGACGCCAGCGTGTGCGAGCCGCGCAGGCCGGTCAGGAAGCTGTCCGTGGTGGGCCTCATGGCACGATCACCACCGCAGTCGAGACCTTGTCCACCAGCGCCGAGTACGACGCGTTGGCCGCGATCACGTCGGCGATCGTGGCGTACGTGGCGAGCACGTCGGCGTAGGTGAAGGTGTCGGAGTACACGGTGGACGCCGGGGCGGCGACCTCGGTCACCGGCAGGTCGAAGTACCGGCGCACGCCGCGTGCGGAGGTCTTGCGCTGGGCGGTGTCGCCGATCGTGGCGTACAGCGTCGGCACGGCACAGTCCAGCTCGGGGGCCTGGATGAACACGGCGTGGCCGGTGAGTAGTGCGTTGTCGAAGTCGGCGGCGGCGGCCAGGCTCGGGGTGGTCACCGTGAGCGTGAGCCGCCTCGATCCCCGCACGTCGTTGATCGCCAGCGGGTAGGTGCGGCCGATCACGTCGATGATCGCGACGCGCGCCGGGCGGGTGATCTCGGAGATGCCGGAGACGGTGACCTTGCGGTTCAGGGACGGCCGGCGCACGTTCTTGATCCAGACGGAATCGAGTACCGGCGTGATCGCCGAGGTCTCCACCCCGACGTTGGGGCGCCGGGTCATCCGCAGCAACCGGGCCTTGGACACCGCCGCGCCGCCACCGGTCCACGTCATCGTTCCGGCCGTGACGGTGCGGACGTTCGCGGTGGCGTCGGTCCGCCAGCTCACGTGTGTCTCGCCGTTCGCCCCCGCCGAGTTGGAGCCGCCCTGCTGATCGGCAAACGATGCCGGGGGCACGGCGGCGGTGGTGGGCTGGATCTGCTTCCACGTGTCCAGCAGCCACACCACGCCGTCCTGCGCCAGCGTCGCGCCGGGGTAGGCGACGTTCTGCGCCGAGCACGAGTCACCCGCCGCGCCCCCGGAGAACGCCACCGACGGCGCCGTGACCCCCGCGCCGTACGTGCGGTAGAAGACGGCCATGTGCCCCGCCCCGCCCGCGAGCAGCGTCCATCCGGCCGGCGTGGTGATCGTGGCGGCGGTGTTCCGGTGCGTGACGGTCAGCACCAGCATCGCGCCGGTGGGGATGGACCCGGCGGGGAGCGGCGGGGTCAGGGTTGCGTTGTTGCCGGTGGTGAACGTGCCCACGCCGAAGTGCGTCACGGTGGCCGAGTCGACGGCGGTCACGCGGTAGGTGTTCGCGACGCCCGCAGTGAATTCGTAGTCGTCGAGCTTGCCCGCGCCGGCGGTCAGGCCGACCTTGTCGCCCCCGCGCACGGTGGTCCAGGTGATGCCGTCGGTGGACCGCTCGACGAGCGCGTAGTCCGCGTCGGTGTTCAGGCCGGTGAAGGCCACGCGCACGCGGCCGAGGTCATCGAGGTAGGTCGTGGTGGTGCTCATCGCATACCCCCCGCCCCGGCGCCGGCCGCGCGCGCCGTTGCCCGTCCGGTCTCGTCGAGCTCGATCCGGATGCGTTCGCTCATGCCCTTGCCCAGGTCGATGGTCAGCTCGACGACCTGCGGGCCGCCGAAGGTCTGGGCGTTGGACACCACGCGGCCGGTCTGGCCTGGGACGAACAGCTCGGGGCCCTGCTCGCCGACGATGTACGGCCGGCCGCCCTGCACGGTGCCGCCCTTGGCCAGGTACGGGATGTGCGGGATCGACGGGATACCGACGGCGCCGGTGATGTTGTTAATGCCGTCGATGGCGCCGTTCAGCAGCCGGATCGCGCCGTTGAGCGCGCTCTTCAGACCGTTGCCGATGCTGGACCACACGCCGGAGAAGAAGCTGCCAACGCCGTTCCACACGCCCTTGATGAAGCCCCACGCATCGTTGAACCGGTCGCGGACCCAGTTCATCGCGGTAGTCACACCGCTGGTGATTCCGCCCCACACACCGGAGAAGAACCCGGAGACGCTCGACCACACGCCCTTGATGAAGTTCCAGGCGTCGACGAGCCGCTGCCAGATCCATGCGGCCGCTGCGGTCACGGCGTCCTTGACGGTGTTCCACAGGCTCACGAAGAAGGCGGCGATCGGGTCCCAGTAGGTGATGATCACGGCCACAATCGCGATCAGCGCCACGATCGCCGCAATAACCAGCCCGATGGGGTTGGCGTACATTGCGGCGTTCAGCACCCAGATTGCCGCGGACCAAATGCCGATCGCGATCACCAGCGGCGTGATCCAGCTGGTGTTCTGCGCGATGAAGTTCGCGATGTTCTGCAGCACCGGCGCCAGGAAGTTGATGACCGGCACCAGGATGTTGCCGATGGTCGTCGCCAGGTTCGCGAAGGCCGAGGCCAGCGGCGGGATCGCCGGAGCGACCGCCTGAAGCAGCGCGCCGAGCACCTTCGACACCACACCGGCCACGGTGTTCAGCGCCTGGAAGAACTTCACCAGCGTGTCGTGCCCCTGCGCGGAGTCCAGGAACTCGCGCACGGTCTTCAGCAGCGGGCCGATGAACCCACCGACTCCGCCACCGGCGTCCTGGATCGCGCCGAGCACCGAGGAGATGATCCCGACCACGTCACCGACGACGGCGAAGAACGACTTGAACCCGTCGACGGCCTTGCGGATCCACTGCTCCAGCCCGCCGGAGTCGGCGAAGCTCTGCACCGCCGCGTTGAACTTCTCACCGGCCGCGCCGAGCCCGCCGGTCAGCTGCACCAGGATCGGCATCGCAACCGCGCCGATCCGCAGGAACGCGGCGGTCACCGGGGCCAAGAACGCGCCGACGTTCTGGACCACCTTGGCCGTGCCCGACAGCAGGGTGTTGACCTGCTCGGCGCCCTTCGCCGAGGCGACCACGCCCGTGACCTTCGTGGCCACGCCGCCCATCGCGGTGGCGATCTGCTGAAACCCGCTGGTGGTCTTCGGGAGCAGGCCTTGCAGGTTCTTGACGGCAGGGTTCAGGGACTTCTCGAAGCTCGCCGACACCGCCGACTTCAACGAAGTCAGCTGCGGATTCAGCTGGGAGAACGCACGTTTCGCACCGTCGGCACCGAGCTTGACAGCCAGCATCGCACCGGCGAACGCGAACCCGGCCGCGACTGCGAGCGGCAGCAGCCCGGCCGCAGCGATGATCCCATTGATGGCGACGGGCAGCAGATTCGCGATCGACGCGGCGGACGCGGCCTTGGATGCCAGATCCATCACGCCGCGCGCGGCCTTGCCGACGCCACCGGCGAAGTCGTTCAGCGCCTTGCTGCGCTTCTTCGCGTCGTCGCTCAGCGACTTCATCTCGGCCTTGGCCACCGCCGCCGCGGCGACGAGACCGGCGCTGGAGCCGTCGAACTTGATCCTGACCGTGCGCTCGCCGCTGGCCATCACGCACCGCCCTCGGAGAACTTGCGGATCACGTCATCGACCGCGGCGTGCCACTCGCGCGAAATCGTGGCGGCCTCGCGCTCCACGAGCGGGAAGAACGCGTACGCGTCCCGGCCCTGGTGCGGTCGGTACTGGCGTCCGGCCGCGCTGGCGTAGCGAGCGTAGGAGAACCACCCGGACCGGCCGTTCATGCCGAACAGCGAGCCGAACAGCATCCCGTACGCGGGTGCGCGCGTGCTACCGATCCGCCGGGTGCCGCCCACCTGGATCGCCGGGACCCGGTCACGCACGGCCTTGACCGTGGTCGAGAGGTTCGGCCCCTGCGGTCCACCGTGGAGCGACACGTCCACCACGGCTTTGATCGCGAGCTTGCGCGCCAGGGCCTGCGAGTGGTCGCGGATCGCGTTCTGCGCGTCCTTCGGCAGCACGCTGAAGGCGCGCAGAATCTCCCGCACACCGTCGATGCGCACCTTCACGACGAGCATGGTCTTCGCCATCGGGTGCACCTCCCTCGCGCCTATCCGGACATCTGGGCGGAGCCGTAGCGGCTCGGGACTTCACCTGTCCCCGAGGTTTTCCCGTTGGCCTGCTTGTTCTGCTGGTCGACCATCCAGGCCATCGTGATGATCGACCGCTCGTCCAGCGCTGCGATGGACTGCGGGGCTATCCCGGTGGCGACCGCGAGAGCGATCACCGTGCGGTTCAGGCTCCCGCGGGGGTAGGGTCCGGCGTCTGCTCGTCGGCGACCGGCAGCACGTCGAAGGTTTCTTCGAACTCGGCCAGCTTCACCGGGGTGTCCTGGGGGTGCTGGATTTTCATGACCAGGTGCGCCAGCTGGTAGATCGTGGCCATCGACACCTCGTCCTCCAGCTCGGAGAACTTCGTGCCGGTCGCGCGCTCGAACGCGAGAATGTGCCGCGGTTTCGCGACCACCTCAGCGTCGAACCCGTTGTCACCGGTGATGTGCAAGGTCAGCATGACGTGTCTCCTAGTAGGACAGAACGGAGCGCTTGATGTCGGCCGGGGTGCCGGTGTAGTTCACGAACGCCCGGCTGGCGTTGGTGTCGCCGGCGGGGAACCCGAACGTGCCCGGCGAGATCGGGCCGACCACGCGCGTGACGCCGGCCGCGAGCGACACCGTCAGGTCGTCGACGGCGAGCCCGTCGAACGTGGCCTGCGAGACGACGGTGACCGATGCGGGCGAAGCACCGGTGTTGGACAGCAACAGGAAAACCGACGCGCCGGTGTCGATGATGTCGCCGTCGACGTTCGGGGAGCCCGCGGTCGGGATCGTCCCGGCGCGAGTAATCTGCTGCGTGGTAACGGACTGGCGTGCCATGTCGTCGATCTCCCTTACGGCCGCGTGAACTCGGGGTCACCGACACACATGAACGTGATCTCGGTCATCTCCTGGTCGCCCCGGTCGCCGCCGACAGGCGCCGGCTGGATCAGCACCTGCCCGGTCCACCGCACGTGCTCGAGCGCGATGTCCGGGTGGTGGTCGAGCTGGAAGTCCACGACCACGCCGCGGTTGTTCCACAGGAAGTCCTCGAACCCGCCGGCCACCCACTTGCTGTAGGTCTTCACCTGTAGCGTCGGCTCCGCGTCGGTCTCGGCGACCGCGACGCCGTCCGGGCAGTAGCTGTACAGCCGGTCGCCGTCCTGCACGCCGGGGTCCAGCGTCCAGCTCGACAGCTGGCACTCGACCGACACCGTGCCGATCGTGAGGTTCAGCAGCTTGAGCCGCCGAGCGGTAAGCGCACCCATGGTCTTCCTCCTCCTACAAACCCACGTCGACCGTCAGGGCGTACGTGGGAAGATCGGCCCCGCCCTGCCTCAGCAGGCCCGGGGATGCCGAGACGACCGCGAACAGCGGGTTCGCCTCGATCGCGTCTCGCACCGGCTCGACGAGCTCGTAGAGCCGTGCGGTGGCGTACTGGTCGAATGGGACGACCAGGTGCACAACGAACGTGGCTTCGGTCGGGCCGCAGCCTCGGCCGAAGCTGTCCCACGCGACAGTCGGCGGCGTGATCACCGCGCCGATGCCCTGAACCGTGGCGCCAGGGTCCTGGTAGACACGCAGCTTGTTCATGGCGGCGAGCGCGGTCTCCAGCGCGGCGACGGCGTCCTGCATGCTGGTGCTCATCCGACGATCGCCCTTGCGTGGCGACCGATGCGCAGCAGCCGGTCGATGTCAGCGTCGAACGACGGCACTCGCGCCGAGCCCAGCTCGGCCATGTCCACCAGCGCCTCCGGCGACCGGCGGCGGGTGAACCACCGCACGGCCAGCCGGATCGTGCCGAGCATCAGATCGGCCGTCGGGACCTTCGCCCCCGGCATCGGGAACTGCCCGTAGTCCACATCGGACCGGACGCGTTCGACGAAGGCCACCGCGGCGTCGAGGTTCGCCTGCAGCAGGTCGTCGTCCCGGTCGTCCGGGACGTTCATGTCCTCCTTCAGGTCCGCGAGCTGCGGCGGCCACGCCACGGTCACGTCTGCTCGCCTCCCTCGGCGTGCTCGTCGTCCTGGTGCGCGTCGGCAGGCTGGTCCTCGATCACCCAACCGCGGTCGGTGAGCACCCAGCCGCCGGCTCGGCGGGCGTAGTCCGTGGTGGTGTCGCTGCCCTCGACCGCGGCGGCCTCGGCCGCCGCTGTCTCCTCGGCGCGCTCGGCTGCAGACGCGGCGGCCGCATCCTTCTCGGCCGTCTGCTCGGGCGTGGGCCGGTCAGCACCGGCCACACGTGACTTCGGCGTGGCCATCAGGCGCCCACCGTGTGACGGATGGCGTGCAGGCCGGTCGGGCGCAGCAGGCGCACCGCGACGTACCCGAACAGCGCCAGGTCGATGTTCGCCGGGCCGCCGCGCTCCTCGAAGCGGAACGTCAGAAGCGGCGACTCCCACGCCCACACGTCGTTGCGGTTGAAGATCAGCACGTCGGCGTCGCCCGCCGCGTTGCCGCTCATCGACCAGGTGGGCAGGTTCGGGAGGCCGTCGACGAACCACCCCTGCGTGACGGCGTTGCCGATGCCGGCGGAGTTCTGCGCGCCGATGCTCGGCAGCAGCGGCCGGCCGTTGCCGTCGAGCGCGGTGGCGTAGCCGGTGGTGCCTTCCTGCGAGAGGTGGGCCACGGTCGGCGCGGCGAAGCGGTGGAACGGGAACTGCGCGAGGACCGCGCGCTCGGCGGCGAGCAGCTTCTCACCGCCGTACGTGCCGGCCGCGGCCGACCCGCCGGTGGACGTGTAGACCCAGGCGCCGGACGGGACCTGCCCGGTGGTGATGGTGCCGCCCTGGCCGTTCGCGCCGTTGAGCTCGGCGTACAGCTTCGCCTCGGCGTTCTGCGAGTACGCCTCGGACATCGCCTGCGTGGCGATCGCGTCGATCGCCGGGTTCGAGCTGTCGGCGATCTCCCGGGTGATGGTGAACAGGCCCGACACGGCGTTCGGGGTGACGGTCTTGGTGCCGATGGTCAGCGTGCCCGAGGTCGGGTTCGTGCCCTCGGTGTGGTTGCCCGCCATGCCCGTGCTCGAGGTGTAGGCCGGGATGGTGAACGGCGTCGCGTCCGAGAGGGTGCCGCGAGAGACCGAGCCCCACAGCGGTCGGCCCTGCAGCAGCTGCGTGACGTAGAGGTCCGGCCGGTACCCCGGTGGGATCACGGCCGCGGCGTTGGCGGTGGTCGCGCCGGCGAACGCGGCCGAGGTCGCCTGGTGCGATGCGCGGCGCTGCGCGTCGGCCAGCTGCAGGGAGAACTTCTCCAGTCGGGACCGGGCGTCCACGTCGCCCTCGGTGCGGGACTTCCACGCATCCTTGATCATCGACGGACCGTGACCGTCCATCTGGTACACGAGCGGCTCGCTGGTGACCGTGGCGGCCTGGCCCGCGGGGATGACTTCCCGGCCCTGCGGGGCGGGGAGCTTGGCGAACGCCTCGGCGACGGCCGAGCCGATCGCCTCGGACAGGCCGGCGGTGAACGCGGCGAAGTCGGGGGCCGCGCCCGCTGCCGACGGGGCGGTGGGCTCGGCGGTGGGTGCGGTCATGGTGGGTTCCTTCTTCTCTCGGGTGGCGGCGACGGACGCGACGCGCGCGCCGTCGAAGGCAGGCATGGCGGTCAGGGCGACCGCGCGCAGCGTGGCGCTGTAGACCAGGCACACGGTTTCGTCGGTGGGGTCGGGCTCCCAGCCGTCGCCCTGTTCGAAGTCGACTTCGATGGAGAAGCCGTCGTAGACGTGGTCTTCGGCCAGGGCGAGCATGGAGTCGCCGTCGGGGCCGCGGCCGATGCGGAACGCGGCGGCCAGACCGGCGTCGGTGCTCGCGAGGGTCGAGGCGTAGCCGAAGGACTGGTAGCGGTCGTGGTCGCGGTTGAGCTTCACGCGGGTGGCGTCGCCGCCCCAGTGCAGCGAGCCCTTGGCGAACTTCCACTTGCGGCCGCCCGAGCGCGCGACTGCGCCCCAGGGCACCGCCGTGCCGGAGACGGTGCGCTTCGCGCTGTCCACTTTGAACTCGGCGGCGGCGGGGTCGGCGGCGAAGCCGAGCGTCAGGGTGCCGGGGTTGTCGTCGGCGAAGCGGACCGTGGGGAAGGGCAGTGCAGCGGACACGGGCGTCTCCTGGGCTTTGGTGCCCGGCGTCGGCGGAGTCGGGGGAAGTGCCGACGCCGGGGGCTTGGGGACGGTCGCGGTGGGGATGTTCTCCAGCCGGGCGATCCGTTCGTCGTTGTAGACGCCGACCTCACGGCCGGCCTTGTACGCCTGCATCCGGGTCAAGGTGTCGGACTTGAGGAAGTGGGCGTACTCGTAGCGGGCCAGGTAGCCGCGCGGCAACACGTCGTTCATGGACATGCGGTCCTCGATCGCCGCGGCGTAGGCGCGCAGCGTGAAGTCGATGAGGTCGAGGCGCCGCTGCTCGGCGTTGGCGTAGGTGCGCGAGGTGGTGGACACGCCGAGGTCTTCCGGGTCCAGCCCGGTCAGCCGGGAGATCTCCAGCACCGCGTAGTCACGCGACGATGCGAGCTGCAGTTGCTCGGGCGACCACTGCAGGGTGTTCGCCTTGAGTGCCGCCCCGACGTACCCCCAGGCGCGTTCCTGGTTGGCCTTGGCCCACTCGTTAAGGATTTCCTGCACCTCGTCCGGGGTGGGGTCGGTCATCCCGTCGGCGGGCGAGAAGTAGCCCAGCGGCAACGGGTCCGACGCCGACCGCGACGCGGCGGCGTCGAGCATCAACGCGATCCGGATCGCACGGGCGCCGGCGACCAGCAGCGGGTCGCTCGGCGCGTCGATGCGGATCAGTTCGGCGTCCGGGACGTACTCCCACGCCGAGCCCTGCGGCCGGCCGGTCGTCGAGGAGACGTAGACCTTGGAGTCCTCCTGGACGTTGACCGTGCGCGCGTCAAGCTTGCGGATCTTGGTCGGGTAGCCGTGCCAGCCGAACTCGAGCACCCGCCACCAGGCCACGCCCTCGAACAGCAGGTCTTCGATGGTGCGGGTCATCGTGACCGACCGCGCCACGTCGGGTTCGGGTTGCAGCAGCAGCGTGTACGTGTCCTCGACCACCGCGCGCGTCGGTGCGTGGGTCTGCAGGGGCAGCGCGCCGAGGGTGCCGCAGATCAGGTCACGGGCCCGCTTGACCGCGGGCACGGACATGGCCATGCGGCGGGAGACGCGGGTGGAGAGCAGCCCGTCCGACAGCGGGCCGCCGGCGGCCATCTCCGGCGGGATGTCGAGCTGGAAGTTCAGCGGCCGAGCCCAGCGGGGAGTCTCCGCAGGGTCGGCCTGCGCGCGGACGCGTTCGGGTGCGGGCGCAGGGCCCGCGCCCCACGTGAAGATGTCCCGCAGCAGTCCCACGTCGATCAAGATACGGCCGGTATCCGAATACCGTCATCATTCGAGTGTTGGTGTGGACTACTCACTACGGGGGCGCGCCACCACCACGAGCGGCCGAGCCGCCGGTGGCGGAAGGGTGCGCGCCAGGTGCACGGCGCCGGCCGCGGCGTAAGCCGCATCGCAGTGCCCGGCGCCCTTGCGGGTGAAGCGCCAGGCGTCGCCCTGGCGGGCTCGCTCCGCGCTCGTCACGTGCGCGGTCAGCAGCTCGTCGTCCGAGTGGGCGATCTCGTGCCCGGTGATCATCTCGGCGAAGCCCATGCAGATCGCTGCGCCGTCCTTGCGCAGCTCGTCGACCTCGACGCCCCGGGGCGGCCAGGCTGCCCGCGGGCCCTGCTTGCGGTCGGCGAGATCGGCGGCGATCGCGGCGGCCGGGCCGTTGGGAAACCACCCGAGCTTGCGCGGCTTCATCTTCGCCACCAGGGGTGGCAGCTCGCGGCGCAGCTGCTGCGTGGCGTTCGGCCCTTCCCAGCGGCGCACGACCTCGATGCGTACCCGCCCGTCCGGCAGCAGCGCAGCCGCGACGAGCGTCGCGTGCTTGCCGTCCAGCGACACGTCGACCGCGGCCGCGACCCGGTCGCGCACGCCATCGAGGGTGCCCGGGTCCGCGCAGTCGGCCCATGCGCCGGCGTCCACGGCCGGGTCCAGCATCGGCACCTTGACGCAGAGAATCTCGGTGAGGAACCCCGCCAGCTCCTCGCCGCCGGCCTTCTCGGCACGCAAGGCGTCACCGAGGAGCGAGTCAACCTCAGTACGGCGCCCCAGGTTCGGGTTCGCCATCGCCAGCGCGCGCACGTCGGTCGGCTTGGACCCAAGCGGCGCGCTCCACTCCAGCAGGCCGAGCCGCCGGTCCCCCTCGCCAGACTCGATGAACTGCATCGCCGAGGCGCGCAGCGAGTCCAGCACCACCGACCGGTGATCACCCTGGTTGCTGATCGCCCACACCTGCGCGTCCGGCACGGCGTTCGTGGCCGGCACGGCGGCGTTCCAGGCCGTCCAGTCGTGGTGCTCGCGCAGCTCGTCCAGGATCAGCCGGTCGATCGTGAGGGACCGACCGCCCTTGCGGTTCGACGCGGCGATCTTGTACCGCGTCTTGTAGATCGTGCGCAGCGTCTGCTCGCCGTTCGCGCGGCGGACGCCGTTCACCGGGATGTCCTCGGCGAGCGCGTCGGAGCCCTCAGCCAGCTCGACTGCCTTCTCCCAGGACTCCCGCGCATAGTCGAGGTTCGTGCTGGTGCCGAGCACCAGACGACGCTCCTCGATGAACAGCCAGAACAGCACCAAGATGACCAGCAACTCGGTCTTTCCCTGCTGGCGGGCGACCAGGATCAGCAGCACGCGGAACCGCGGACGGCCGTCCGGCAGCAGCTCACCGGCGTGGATCGCCGCCCATCGCTGCCACGGGTCCAGCGGCCGCTCGAGGGTGTCCCGGGCGAACTCCTCGACCTCGAACCCGTACGACGTGGCCGGCGTCAGTGCGCACCCGCACCCGCATGGACCGGGCGGGCCCTCGATGAGCGGCCGAGTCCAGATCCGCGGCAGCGTCGAGCCCAGCACCGCGCCGGCCTCCGGCACCTCGGCCGCGCTCATCAGCCAGTTCCGTCCGTCTGCCGGGCCACGCGACGCGCCTTCAGCTCATCCTTGGCCAGCTGCGCCGCCGAGCGGGCCGTCGGCGCGGCCTGCGGCACGATGGACTTCCGAGCCGCAGGCGTCGCGCCCAGCTCGGTCAGCACCGCCAGCAGCTTGCCCGCCAGCTCGGCCAACGTCCGCCCGGACTCCTCAGCGTCGACCGCCGCCCCGAGCCGCAAGGCAAGCACGATCGCGGCCTGGTCCTCCCCGTCCAAGTCAAGCTCGGCCAGCGCGACCCGGACAGCGCCCAGCACGTCCCCCGGGTCGGCCAGCGCGCCCAAGCCGGTCACCGCGGGCCCCCGCAGAGCCCGGGGAGAGAGAAGATGACAGGGACGTGGATCAACCGGCCAGGGAGGTCCGGGAAAAACCGCAGGTCAGAGGCACTATCCATTGCGCACTCGTATTTCTGCAGGTCAGAGGCTTGTCGTCGCATGGTCTGTCACCACCTGGTCATCGGTCGAGGGGCGGGGTCGGCCATGCGCGCGGCCTCGCGCGCGGCCGCGCCGGCGGCTCGGTTGCACGTGCGGTGTTCGGGCCCGGAGTACTCGCGCTTGTTGGTGCCGTCCTTGTGGCCGAGGTCCCAGAGTTCGCCGGGTGCGATGAGGTAGCCGCAGCGTGCACATGGAACGGTGCCCAGAGCCACGGCGGGGGCGAGCTGTGCGCGTAGCTGCTGGTGCTGGGCGCCGTAGCCCTTGCGGGTGGTGTCGCCCGGACGCTGGTGGTCAGCCATCGCCGCCGAGTCCGATGTAGACGCGTGCGCCGATGGCGTCGCAGTAGCGGCGGATGGTCGACATGCGTGGGTCGTGGCGCCCGTTGTCGATGGCGCACACGGCCTCGCGGGTGAGGCCGGCGCGGAGCGCGGCCTCGGTCTGCGTGAGGCCGGCCTGCTCGCGCAGCATCCGCAGGTGCCGGCCGACACCGGTCGTGTCGTTCGCCATGTACGTATTCTAACTCTCTAACTCGGTTAGAAGGTTAGTTCCACGTTCGGGTGTCTCGCGCGGCAGCGCTATTCGGCTCCAGCTAGGACGGCACGATGACGATGCCGAGATCCGGGCGGCTGCCGACAGGATCGGGGCCGCCTGCGCCGACCTGGTGGTCGCGATGCTGAAGGCCTTGCCGCAGGTGGTCACGCCGTCGCCGGGACCGCCTAAGACGGCGTTGCGGCCGGGGATCGACCGGCGTGGGCCGCAGCGCCGTCTCGGCTGGTCAGCTCCAGGGGCCGCTGAGCTGCTGGGCATGAGTTCGCACTCAGTCCGCCGGCGGGTGCGCAGCGGCCAGCTCGGCGGGTTCATCAGCGGCAGGTCTTACCTGATCCCTGAAGACGAGATTCAGGCGTATCTCGCCCGCGGCGCTACGCGCCGGCAGTCTCGAACTGGATGAGGCCGGGCTACTCGTTGATCTAGCGGCCCGGCCTCACCTGTTCCTCCTCGACGGCGAGTCCTCGCCTAGGAGCCGGACGACTCGCGCGGGTGCTGCGGATCCAGGACGAAGCGAGGGGCGTCCTGTGGACACTGTTCCATGGATCGAGCACGACCCCGCGGAAACACTTCGGGCGCGGCACACGACTGATGAGCATGGTCAACATCACGTACGGCGGTATCGAGTACCGACTCCACGACGCCCAGAATCCCGAGCAAGCCCGGGATTTCATCACAGAGCAGCTGCTGAAGGGCCCGTTCTGGTTGTCCGCTGAGATCGTCGGCGAGCCCAACGGCAGGAACGAGGTTGAACTGCTCGTCTCTCCGGGAGTGGCTCTCACGGTCAAACTCTTCTGATCATCACCCGATCCCGGACAGGTAGGGGCGCCAGGGCAGCTCGAGCTCGCCCATGCGGCCGAAGCGGTTCTTCGCGAGGCCGAGGCCGAGTTCACCGGGCGGGAGAGCAGTTGATCAACTAAGACTGGCTTCCATGACTCCTGAGGAGCGTTCGAGGGCCGGCCGGATGGGGATGCTGTCCCGCCTTGCCCGTGAGGACCGAACCGAGATGACCGCATCGGCTCGAGCTGCCGCAGCGGACCGGTTTGAGCGTGAGGTGGATCCTGACGGCGTGCTTGACCCAGCGGAGCGGGCGAGGCGAGCTGAGTACGCCCGGCGGTTGTGGTTCACCCAGCTGTCACGGAAGGGCGTCGAGGCGCGGAGGCGTCGCGCCGCGGGAGTCCGGAATGGGTGATGCCGAGATCCGGGCTGCTGCAGGTAGAGCTGGCCAGGCGATCGCGGACCTGATGGTCGCGGTCCTGAGCTCGCGGCAGGAGTCGGCTTCGCCGCCGCAGCGAGACACTGGACAACCTCCGCGGGTTGCTTGGCGACCGCGGGAGGTCGCCAAGCTCACCGGTCTCAGCTACGGCACCGTACTTGAGCTGATCCACAGCGGGCAGCTCGGCGCTGTGAAGGTTGGGAAGAGTTACGCCGTTCCCGACGCCGAGCTGGATCGTTTTCTCACGGTAGCGCAACCGCCGAAGCCTTCGCCGGAGCCTGTCGACGTGTCGGTGTTTGGTGCGACGCCCCGATCGGCGAAGCACCACCGGAACAAGGGGCTTCGGTCTAAGTGACGCTCGAAGAGCTCCGTGCCCGGGTGCACCCTGACACAGCTGCCGCTGCCAAGCGGCTCGCCGACGAAGCACCCCCGCTGACCCCTCGCCAGCGGGACACCCTCGCCGCCCTGCTCGGCTCGAGCATCGTCACCCCCCGAGTTCCGCCCGAGCGCGGTGCCATCGGTGGTCACGCCGACGGCGGCCCTTCTCCTCTGCCTTGACCGCAGCGAGCTGGAGTTCGTCGGGTGGGGGTGCATTCCGGAGTTGCTGCCGGACGGGCTCCAAGTCGGCGCACATCTGCGCCCATTCGGACGGTGGGCGGGGTTCGTCGGGGTCGTAGGTGACGGGGCGACCGGGGACTGACTCGCGCACGGGGTTCTCCGTTCAGCCGATGCGGGACAGGTAGGGGCGCCAGGGCAGTTCGAGTTCGCCCATGCGGCCGAAGCGGTTCTTCGCGATGTCGACGGCGAGCATCCCGTTGGGCTCGCCCTCGTCGTCGTACTGGCGGGCGAGCAGGATGACGGCGTCGGCGTCCTGCTCGATACTTCCGGACTCGCGCAGGTCCGACAGCCCGGCCTTGCCGCGGGCGACGGCGTTGCGGTTCAGCTGGGCCGGGACAACCACCGCGCAGTCGAGCTCGCGGGACAGCTGCTTGAGGCCGCGGGAGATCGCCGACACCTGTTGTTCGCGGGGCATTCGGCGGTCGCCGTTGAGCAGCTGCAGGTAGTCGATCACCACCACGTCGAGACCGTTCCGGCGTTTGAGCGCGCGGCACTGCGCGGCGATGTAGCCGAGCGTCAGGTCCGGGCGTTCGTTGATGGTGAGCGGGAAGTCCTGCGCGCGAGCTCGATACTCGTGGAAGTTGCGCCACGAGTGGTCGGACAGCTCGCGGCGGGTGATCTCGCCCATCTCGACGGTGGCGCCGTTGGCCACGATCCGGCCGGCGACCTCGACCGAGCCCATCTCGACGCTGAAGATCGCGGCGGGGTGGCCGAGGCTCGCGGCGTGCTCGGCGATCTGGTGCGCGGCGATCGACTTTCCTTCGCCGGGCCGCGCACCGACGATGATCATGCGTCCCATGTGGAGCCCGCCGGAGAACCGTTCGTTCAGGTCGTCCCACGGCGTCGGCACGAACCGGTAGGTCTCCGGGCTCCGGAGCGCGGCGTCTAGCTCGGTGAGCACGTCCCGGAAGGTGCGGGTGTGCTCGTCCTGTCCGAGTTCGGCGGTGTCGAGCTTGCCCAGCTCCTCGTGCGCGGCGGCGAGGGCGGCCGAGCCGTCGGCGGCCGCCATGGTGCGCTGCTGGATCCGCACGGTGGCCTCGACGACGCGCCGGAGCGCGCCGCAGCGGGTGACCTCGGCGAGCGCGTACGGGAAGTCCGCCGGGTTCGGGACGGCGCCGACGAAGCGGGCCACGGTGCGCTCGGCGAGCTCGCCGGCGGTGTCGGCGGCTGCGGCGACGGTCCGCGCAGTGACCGGCTTGCCCTCGGCGTGCAGCTGCTGCGCGGCTTCCCACAGGCCGCCGTAGGCGGCCACGGAGAAGTCCTCCGGCTGAACACGCACCAGGGCTTCCTCGCGGAGCTCGCGGGCGGTGATCGTGGTCAGGAGACTGATCAGGTAGCCCTCTTCGGCAACCGGGCGCAGCTGGGCCAGCGCCTCGGAGGCCAGGTTCGGCGCCGGGTACTGCTCGTCGTCGCTCATGCCGCCGCCTTCCCGGTCAGCTTCGCCAGCACGGCACCGCGGTGGTCCTCGATCCAGGCACGGGCCGAGGTGCGGAAGAACGCGGCAATGGCGTCCTTGCCGTCGACGGCGACCGGGATGTCGGGCCGCTCGTAGCGCTCGCCGAGCAGGCGGGCCACTCCGGCGGCGTCACCGGCCTGCCAGCGCTCGCGCAGCCACTCCGCGAGGTCCCCGGTCGGTTTCGGCGCCTGCGTCGTCGTGGGGCCGTTCAGCTCGTCGTCCCAGCAGCCGTTGTTGAGCCATGTCGTCGGGATCTTGATCTTCTCGCGCTCGCGGCCCACCTGGGCGACGTACGCGGCGTACCGGCGGGCACCGGCAATGATCGTGGCAGCGTCGGTGCCGCTCTTGACGGCCTGGCCGAACTTGACCCGGGCGCCCTTCTTCGCTTCGCGTCGGGGGTAGGCCGACCAGAACTCGTCGAACGCCTTGTCGATCGCCCTGGCGCTCGCGCTGTCCGACCGGCGACGGTTGGACGAAACGGAACCACCTACGGAAGGTGACTTACCCCCTTCCCCTACCCCTTCCCCTACCCCGCAGCTTTTTTGCGGCCGTTCACTTTTTTTCTGATCGGCGATCCTGTCCGATGTGGAATTTCCACCATGAACCGTCGTCGGCACCGGCGCATCAGCATCCGGGGCCAGCTCGGCGGCCGCCTGGCGCGCGTCCTCGGTGCCGACCTTGCGCAGTTCGGCAGCCAGCACGCGGCGCAGCGCTTCGGACTGCACCTGCAGCGCCACCTTCAGCGCGTTCTTGAACACCTTGCCGTTCGACGACACACCGTCGTTGCGCATGAACGTGCGCACCAACAGCTCGCCGGTGTCCTCGTCGAGCACGACGTACCGCTTCGCAGCCAACCCGGCAAGCGCGGCCTCGACACGTTCGGCCGTCATGTCCTCCGCGAGCCGCGCCCATGGGCGTGGAGTCAACGCCAGCACGCCAGCGTTGCTGATGGTGGGTTGCGACAGCAGCGCCTCGAACAACCACTGCTGGTCCACCGTCAAGGCCCGAAAGTCGGCATCTCTCCAAATGCGACACAAGATGCGTGCGTGCTCGCGCGCCATCACGCCACCCTTTCCAAGTTCATGGTTCGCACGGACCAGCGCACCCACCGCTGGCAGGCCTGGTAGTCGACCGTCCGGTCGAGCGCATCGACGCGCTGCAGCAGCGCAGCGCACTCGGCGGGATCCGGGTCGGTGTCGAGAAGGTCGCCGAGCGCGGCGAGAGTCGCCATCAGCTCGGCGTAGGGCGGGTCCTCAGCCCGATATTTCTCAGCGTCGGCACGGGCGGCCGCGGTCGACCCGGTGATATCCACCGGCTCGACCGCGACCACCTGCAGCACCCCGTCCACAACGGACTCATTCACGAACGCGCTCCCGCGTCACTCAGCACGGAGACGACGCTATGACCATTCCACGCGCTGGAGGGACACCAAAAATGTCCCTCCAGCGGGAGTGCGCTCACGCCGCGCCGCCGAGCAGGCCCGCTTCAGTGGACTCGTCGCCGAACTCCCGCAGCACGTCGTAGACGGTTGGATTCCGGCCGAGCTTGACGCGCACAGCGTCCGTGCGTGCCCAGCCGCGACGCAGTTCCTCTTCGGTGATCACGGCACCAGTGCCGGCGGCGATGCGCCGAGCGATCTCGTCGGCCGGGATGCCGGAGCAGATGGCTACGGCGTCACCGTCCATCGTCTCGACGCCGCCACGGCGGGAGAAGTGCCGGGTGTGCAGGGCGAAGTCGGATGCCGTGCGGTAGACGAAGTCACCCACGACCGGCCTCCCGGATACGCGGCCCCAGCTTCTCCGCGGTCGCGCGGATCTCGGCAGCATCGACACGCTGCTGCTCGGCGTCAGCCACCCGGCGGTCGAGATCGACGGACCGTACTCGGTGGTCCCTCATGCGCCTGGTGAACTCGGCGAGCACTGCGGCGTCGTGATCCTGCAGTGCTCGCCGGGACCAGCGCCGCGCCAGGCCGACCCCGGCCCGCAGGCCGAGCACGCCGGAAACCGCGGCGACTGCGAGTACCCACGTCATGATCGTGGCGGTCATCGATCCTCCCGCTGGATGTCTTCGACGACGCGGGCGACGGCCTGGGCGAACCGGCGCTCGACAGAGCGCCGGCCCGCGTGGTGAGCGAGAGCAGCGACCCCGGCGAGACCAAACAGGTAGCCGAGGAGCGCGACGATCTTGCTCATGCTGACTCCTTCAGGGTGCGGGCGTACCAGGCACGGGCCTCGTCGGTGGCCTCCCAGACCACCCAGTCCGAGCCGCGATGACGGCGGGTCCGGCCGGAGTCGACGACGTACCCGCCATCCGTCAGCTCACCCCGGCGCGGCCGAACACTGTTCGGCAGGATGCGCAGGTCCCGGGCGATCTCGAAGTCGGTCGAGCCGTTGCCCTCGACGATGAACCGCAAGATGGCCCCACGCTGGTTACCGGTCCGCGGCTCGACGAGCCGGGCCGCGCGCGCCGAGGTCCCAGTCGGGTCCGCAGCCACCTTGCCCTCCGCGGATCGGGTGACCTCGGCGTCCCGGGTGGCAGCCATGTCGCCGAGGTGCCGGACGTAGGCCAGAACTTCGGCTTCGACGGCGACGATCGCGTCGAGCGCGCGGAGGCGGCCTTCTCGGGCAGCCTCCGCGAAGTGGACAGTGCGGTTCACCAGTTCTGCCGGATGCATTGCAGGACTGGCGACCCACGAGGGGACGGAGTCGCCAGCGTCGAAGAGGTCGTTCACCGAGCACCGTCCCGGGCCTGCTCGACCTGCGGCCCGGCCTGCTCGCGCTCGAGGGCACGTGAGGCCAGCGCCACCAGCCGCGTGAACTCGGCGACCCGGCGTTCCCGTGCTCGCCACGACGGGCTGATGACCCGCAGGATGCGGCGCTGCCACGCGGGGCGCGAGTAGCGGCGGGGAGGGTTCAGGACGCTGTCCGCCGTCGCGGGCATCCCCAGCGCGCGGTACTCCGCAGCGATGCGCTGCTGGTCTTCGGTAGAATGCCTGTTGGACATGGTGTTCCTTCCCGGGAATTTCGTGTTCGCAGACGCCGTCCGGTGGCCGCCGGGCGGCGTCATCTTCTGAGTGGTGTTCGGCGTGGTCACGCCGACTTCCGGGCCTTGACGGGTCGCTCGCCGCGAACCCAGGCGAGCAGATCGCCCTCGAAGATCCGCCACGAGCAGTTCGCGGCACGTTGGTAGCCGATCAGCTCCCCCAGCCGAAGGGCCCTCAAGATCGTCTTCTCGTGGCAGCCCACCGACTGTGCGGCCATTTTGGGGCTGAAGATCCGTCTGCCCGGCGGGCTCTGGTCCATGGCGCTACTCCGTTCAGATGTCCTCTGGCAATCACGGAAGCTACCAGCATCAGATCGCCATTACAAACACAGCTTGTCGCCAGGGTCGACAAGCTGTCGCTCAGATAGTCGCCCACCAGGGCCATTACGGTGATGTAAGGCACGCACGACTTGCACGGACCAACAAGTTGTCGTCTACTAGTGTCCTCACACGCTCCCATCGACCAAGGAAGAGGGCCCGCGTGGCGAAGACCGAAGACCGGCCGTCCAACCAGGCGGGCCCACACCTGCTCGCGAAGGTCGTGCGCGCCCGCAGAGAGGCACTAGGTCTCACGCAGGACCAAGTTGTTGAATTGGGCGGACCGTCCCTTGGCACGCAGCGAAGCGTCGAGAACGCGCGCGCCGACCGGTACCAGCCGAAGACGCTCCATGCGATCGATGACACGTTGGGATGGACACGTGGAACCAGTCTCGCGCTCCTCGGGAAGAACTCTGCCGTCAACATAGCGCGCAGGATAAACGAGTTCGATCTTGATGCTTTTACGCAAGACGCTATTGACGGAACGCACCAAAAACTCCACAAGAGCGCTTTGCGACTGACGCCCGCGAACGCACCCGCCTCCGACCGAGTCGTCTTCGCCTCCGCAGGATTAGCCATGGGCCATGGAACAGCCGGATCTCCGGCTGTCGTCACCGCCGATACGACCGTGACCGCCAGGGAGCCCAGCTTTGGAGATCGCATTGCCGGCCTGGATCGCGATGACCTCATTCGCTTACGCGACTTCATTGACGGCGCACTGTATCGGTGGCATCAACCCGAACTTGATGGCCGGGTTGCACACGCGGCGATGGAGATCGCCGAAGCGAGCGAGAGACTTGACAATTTGCGCAAGCAGCAAACTTCGATCAGAGAGGAGACCGGCCAGGCTACGGCGCGGAACGACCCGGACGCACTGAAATCCCTGCATTCGCGCGCGCGGAGTGTGGAGATCCAGATCATGGAGGCAGAGTCGAGGCTGACGATGAGAAGGATGGAATACCACCACTTGAGAGAAGTCCAAGACGAAGCTGCAGCAAAAGCTGCGAAATACGCGGAAGGGATGGCCGGTGCCGAGCACGGAGAAGCTCCCGAGCGGTAGATGGCGCGGCCTCTATGTCGACGCCGAGGGGAAGAAGCAGCGCGTCAAGGGCACCTTCCCGCGCAAGAGCGACGCCCGTGAAGCCGCCGTCGACGCCGAGGCGAAGGCGAAGCGGAAGGCCGCGGCGTCCGATGGCACGCTCTCGGCCAGCGTCACCTTCCGGGAGTGGTACGAGCAGTTGAGCGACGAGCGCCGGTTCGAGTCCGACCGCGGCGTGGTCGAGGCCAGCGTCATGAACAAGTACGTGTTCCCGAAGTGGGGCGACGAACCCCTGAATCGGATCAAGCGCGTGCAGGTCAACACGTGGGTGAAGACCGACCTGAAGGTCCGGACGGGCATGTCCCCGGGGTACGTCCATCTGATCTATTCCGCGTTCCGACTGGTGATGACCGCCGCCGTCGATCAGGAAATCCTCGACGCGAGCCCGTGCGTGCGGATCGCCTTGCCGCCGTTGAACAGGCGGAAGCCGAAGAAGTTCGTGACCACGGAGCGCGCCGCCGAGAGCCGCGGCAACTTCGGCGACGACTCCGGCGTGTACGCCGACATGGTCGACTTCGGCCTCGAGGTCGGGATGCGACCGAACGAGCTGGCCGGCCTGCACGTCGCGCGGATCGATCGCAAGGGGCGAAAGGTCCACGTCGTCGAGGTGTACGTGGAGCGCTCGAAGAAAATCCGTGGGTACCCGAAGGACGGCGACGTGCGAACGGTGCCGATGACCGTGCGTGCGTGCGAGATCTACGACTCCCGGATCGAGGGCCGAGACCTGAAGGGCGGGTGCGGGGTCGAGCACTACGACGGCTCGAAGTGCACCAGCGCGCTGCTGTTCGTCAACCGGGAAGGCCGCCCGGCGAACCAGCCGGCGTTGCGCCGAGCGATGAAGCGCGCCGGGCTGGACACCGGCGGGTACGGCCTGCGCCGCGGCTACGCAACGCGGGCGGTCGAGGGCGGCGCAGACGTGATGGCCGTCAAGCGGTCGATGGGCCACGCCGACCTCGAAGAGCTGTTCGGCTACGTCCAGGAGACCGAGCAGTCCGAGGACCGGCTGCGCGCCGCGCTCGGCGACAAGAAGCCGCTGCGCGCCGTGGGACCGCGTGGGACGAAACGTGGGACGAAGCGCGGCAACCAGCCGCTCCCAGACGCTCCGAACAACGGCGTAACGAACGCCGGTTGACCAGCGACAACAGACCTAGAAACTCCCCTTCGTTCCAAACTGCTCCCAAACGCGTATCCCCTGGTGGGCCAGCGTTCGTTATTGTGGCCCGATGACGGCCGTACCCGAGGCAACCGAACTGGACGGCTCCGGCCGGGCGGCCCAGCCTCGCCAGCTCATCGTGACGGTGTACGGCCTCTATTCGCGCACCGAGGGCGGCTGGCTCTCGGTCGCCTCGCTGATCGACCTGCTGGCCGCCGTCGGCGTCGACGAGCCCGCGGTGCGCTCCTCGATCTCCCGGCTGAAGCGGCGCGGGATCCTCGAAGCGGTGCGCCGCGGTGCCACGGCCGGCTACGAGCTGTCGGACGACGCGCGCGAGATCCTGCGCGAGGGCGACGAGCGGATCTTCCGCCGCGGGCGCGCGACCGCGGCCGACGGCTGGCTCCTCGCGGTGTTTTCGGTGCCGGAAACCGAGCGGCACAAGCGCCACCTGCTGCGCACCCAGCTCGCCCGGATGGGCTTCGGCACCGCCGCCTCCGGCGTCTGGATCGCCCCGGCCCACCTGCACGCCGCGACCGCCGAGGCGCTGACCCGGCTCGGCCTGGCCGGGTACGCCGACCTGTTCCGCGCCGACCACCTGGCCTTCGGCGACGTCCGGGCGAAGGTCCGCGACTGGTGGGACCTCGACCGGCTCGACGAGCTCTACACGACGTTCCTCGACGAGCACGGTCCCGCGCTGCGCCGCTGGCAGCGTCGCAAGTCCACGGCCGACGAAGAGGCCTTCGCCGACTACGTCCGCGTGCTGACCGGCTGGCGGCGGATGCCCTACCTCGACCCCGGCCTGCCCGCGGAGTTCCTGCCCGACGACTGGTCGGGGATCCGCGCGGCCGACCTGTTCTTCGAGCTGCACGCGCAGCTGGAGGACCCGGCCCGGGCGTTCGTCACGAAGTCGATCAGCTTCGGCTGAAACCCGGCGCAAGTGGTCGTGAGTGAGAAACAGGGTTAGAACACTGTTTCTCACTCACGACCGGGGACGACGGCGAAGCCCTGCACCTCGACGAGGGCCTCTTCGTCCCAGAGCCGGTCGACGCCGATGCCGGCCATCGCCGGGTACTCGGTGCCCGCGAGCCGCCGCCAGACCGCGCCGATCTCGCGCGCGTGGGTCCGGTAGTCCGCCATGTCGACGATGTAGATCGTCACGCTGCACAGGTCTTCCGGGGAACCGCCCGCCGCGCGCAGCGACGTCAGCAGGTTGCCGAGCGCGCGCTCGAACTGCTCGACGACGCCGTCGCCGACGATCTGGTTCGACGCGTCCAGCGCCGTCTGCCCGGCGAGGAAGACGACCCGGCCTTCGGCCACCACCGCGTGCGAGAACCCGGACGGCTTGCCCAGCTCCGGCGGGTTGATGCGTTCCATGCGGGACACCGTACGCCATCTTTCGCGTTATTGACGGTCGTAGAGGTGACGACATACCCTGGACGGCGTGCGTATCGCGGTCATCGGTGGCGGCCCGGCGGGTCTGTACTTCGCCGCGCTGGCGAAACAGCTCGGGCCCGGACACGAGATCACCGTCTGGGAGCGCAACGCGCCGGACGACACGTTCGGCTTCGGCGTCGTGTTCTCCGACGAGACGCTCGGCGGCATCGAACACGCCGACGCGGCGGTGCACGAAGCCATGCGCGCCGAGTTCGCCCGCTGGGACGACATCGACGTCCACTACCGCGGCACGGTCACCACCTCGGGCGGCCACGGCTTCGCCGCGATGAGCCGCAAGCGCCTGCTCGGCATCCTCCAGAGCCGCTGCGCCGAGCTCGGCGTCGGCCTCCACTTCCGCGAAGAGGCGCCGGCGGACCTCTCGGGCTACGACCTGGTCATCGCCGCCGACGGCGTCAACTCCGCGATGCGGGCCCGCTACGCCGAGACGTTCCGGCCGAGCGTCGAGACCCGCCGGTGCCGGTACATCTGGCTGGGCACGGACCTGGTGTTCGACGCCTTCAAGTTCTACGTCCTCGAGACGCCGGCCGGGATCATGCAGATCCACGGCTACCCGTACGGCCGCGACGGCAGCACGTTCATCCTCGAGGTCCAGGAGGACGTCTGGCAGCGGACGTTCGGGCCGATCGCGACGACCTCGCTCAAGCCCGGCGAGAGCGACGAGAAGTCCATCGCGTTGATCCGCGAGCTGTGCGCCGACGTCCTCGGCGGGCACAAGATCATGGCGAACAACTCGAAGTGGGTCTCGTTCGGCACCGTCCGCTGCGAGACGTGGGTGCACGGCAACGTCGTCCTCCTCGGCGACGCCGCGCACACCGCGCACTTCTCGATCGGCTCGGGCACGAAGCTGGCGATGGAGGACGCACTCGCGCTGGCCGCCTGCCTGCACGAAAACGACGGCGTCGCCGAGGCGCTCAAGGCGTACGAACTGGAACGGCGGCCGGTCGTCCAGTCGACGCAGCGCGCCGCGCAGGCGAGCCTGGAGTGGTTCGAGAACATCGCGCAGTACGCCCACCAGGAGCCGCCGCAGTTCGCGTTCAACATCCTCACGCGCAGCCGCCGCGTCACCTACGACAACCTCCGCCTGCGCGATCGTGAGTTCGCGACCGAGCTGGACCACTGGTTCGCACGGTCGCTCGGCACGACGTCGCGGCCGCCGATGTTCCAGCCGTTCAAGCTCGGCGAGCTGGAGCTGGCCAACCGGATCGTGGTGTCCCCGATGGACATGTACTCCGCGGTCGACGGTGTGCCCGGCGACTTCCACCTGGTGCACCTGGGCGGCAAGGCCCTCGGCGGCGCCGGGCTGGTGATGACCGAGATGGTCTGCGTCTCCCCCGAAGGCCGGATCACCCCCGGCTGCGGCGGGCTGTACACCGCGGAGCAGGAAGCGGCGTGGAAGCGGATCGTCGACTTCGTGCACGCCCAGTCCCCCGCGCGCATCGGCGTCCAACTGGGGCACTCCGGGCGCAAGGGCTCGACGAAGCTCATGTGGGAGGGCATCGACGAACCACTTCCGGCGGGCAACTGGGAAGTCTGCGCTCCTTCCGCACTGCCGTACTCCGACCGCAACCAGGTCCCGCGCGAATTGTCCACTTCGGACATGGCCACGATCCGCGACGAGTTCGTCGCCTGCGCTCACGCGGCCGCGCGCGCCGGGTTCGACGTCCTCGAACTGCACTGCGCGCACGGGTATCTGCTGTCCTCGTTCCTCTCGCCGCTGACCAACCAGCGGAGTGACGACTACGGCGGCTCGCTGGAGAACCGGCTCCGGTTCCCGCTCGAAGTCTTCGACGCGGTGCGCGCCGCCTGGCCCGCCGAGCGGCCGATGACCGTCCGGATCTCGGCGACCGACTGGGCGGACGGCGGCATCGACGCCGACGACTCGGTCGAGATCGCGCGGGCGTTCGCCTCCCACGGTGCCGCGGGCATCGACGTCTCGACCGGCCAGGTCGTCTGCGACGAGAAGCCCCAGTACGGCCGCAGCTACCAGACGCCGTACGCGGACCGGATCCGCAACGAGATCGGCGAGGAGTACGGCGTCGCGGTGATCGCGGTCGGCGCGATTTCCTCTTACGACGACGTCAATTCGCTGATCCTGGCCGGCCGCGCGGATCTCTGCGCGCTGGGCCGCACGCACCTCTACGATCCACAGTGGACGTTGCACGCGGCGGCCGAGCAGGGGTACGCGATGCCGTGGCCGAAGCCGTTCGCCGCGGGCAGCCGCAAGCCGCAGTCCGGCCGCACCGACGGCCCCGAGCCGCGGCTCGACCTCGTCCGGTCGGGCCCGGCCGGCACCGCCCATGCCCGCTGGCGACCGGGAGCTTCGTCATGACCTTCGCCCTCGACCCCGACCAGCAGGCCTTCGCCGCGGAAGTCCGGCGGCTGGCCGAGGACCGGCTGCGCCCGCTCGCCGAGTCCGGTGTGGAGGGTGCGGTGAACCGTCCGCTGCTCAAGGAGATGGGCGCGCTCGGGCTGCTCTCGCGGCTCTTCCCCGGCATCGCCGAAGGAAAGCCGTCACGCCAGGCGGCCGCGACCGACCTGTGCATCCTGCGGGAGAACCTCGCCACGGTGAACACCGAGGCCGAGACGGCGCTGGCGTTGCAGGGCCTGGGAAGCTACCCGATCCTCCAGTCCGGCCAGGACGATCAGGTCGCGAAATGGCTGCCCGCGGTGGCGGCCGGGGACGCGGTGGCGGCGTTCGCGCTGACCGAGCCGGACGCCGGCTCGGACGCCGCGGCGTTGTCGCTGGCCGCGGAGCCCGACGGCGACGGCTGGCGCCTGACGGGCGAGAAGATGTGGATCTCGAACGCGCCGGAAGCCGACTTCTACACGGTGTTCGCGCGGACCACGCCCGGGGCAGGCGCACGCGGGGTCAGCGCGTTCGTCGTCCCCGCCGACCGGCCGGGACTGGGCGGCGAGCACCTGGACCTGGTGAGCCCGCACCCGATCGGCACGGTCACCTTCGACGGCGTCGAGGTCCGGCGCGAGGAGCTGCTCGGCGAGGAGAACCGCGGGTTCGCGGTGGCGATGCGGACGCTCGACCTGTTCCGCCCGAGCGTCGGCGCGTTCGCCGTCGGGATGGCCCAGGCGGCGCTCGACGCCACTGTGGACTACACCGGGGTGCGGGATGCCTTCGGTGGTCCGCTGATCAAGCAGCAGGCGGTCGGGCACGCACTGGCGGAGATGGCGACCCGCACGGAAGCCGCCCGGCTCCTGGTCTACGCGGCCGCGGGAGCATACGACGCGGGCGAGCCGAACCTCGGCGGCCGCGCGGCGATGGCGAAGCTGTTCGCGACCGAGGCGGCCCAGTTCGTCGTCGACTCCGCGGTCCAGCTCCACGGTGCCCGCGCCCTGCGACGCGGGCACCTGCTCGAACACCTCTACCGCGAAGTCCGGGCCCCGCGCATCTACGAAGGCGCGTCGGAGATCCAGCGGACGATCATCGCGCGATGGCTGGCTTCTTCGCGGGCCGGCGCTCCAGGATCAGCTGGCTGACGATCAGCGCGAACGCCAGCCCGCCCCAGGCGGAGATGGCCCCGACGCTCTGGCTGTAGGCGAGCTCGCTGCCGCCGAAGGTGGTCGGGATCTGCGGTTCCAGCACGATCATCGCGATCGGCGCGATCACCCGGTTGACGATGATCGAGAAGGTCAGCGTCACGCTGCGGATCATCCACTTGCGGTGGTCGCCGAAGCGGCGCTCGCGCACCGCCCGCCAGCCGGCGATGGTGCACCCGATCCACAGGACCGCGGCGAGCACGTCGCTGACCCGCGTCACCGGGCCGAACGGGCTCTGCGAACCGATGGTCAGGGCCATCAGCCCGGAGGGCAGCACCCCGGCGAAGACGTACGCGCGGCCGGCGTAGCGGTGGACCACCGGGTGCGTCCGGCGCAGCCACGGCCAGATCTGCAGGACGGCGCCGATCATCGCGACCGAGCCGAAGATGACGTGCCCGACGAGGAACCAGTAGTGCGCGGGGAACCCCTCGGGCGCCGGCACCCGCGACTGCGCCGGGTCGAACGCCAGGTACGGCGGCAACGAGAAGGAGAGGAAAGCGAGCACGAGCAGGGCCAACGGACCGATCCACGGCCGCCGCCACCAGGCCTTCGTGGCCTTCGTCGTCGTGCTCGGGATGGGCTGGGCCGCTGTCCGGACCGCCATGATTCCCCCTGTCCGTCGTCTCGGGAACTTTCCCGTCCGACGTTAGGGGTTGCGCGGCGGCCCGAACCATGGTGCGCACCACCGACACGGGGGTGGGGCGTACCCCACCCCCACTCGGGTGACCCAGCCGCAAGCCGTGAATGTCGCATTGAAGGACTTAGAGTCCCTCGATGCGACATTCACGGCTTTGGGTCAGCTGCCGCGGACCCGGCGGACCGTGTCGCGGTAGAAGTAGCCGCTCTGCTTGATCGTGCGGGCCTGCGTCTCGTAGTCCACCCGAATCAGGCCGAACCGCTTCGCGTACCCGTACGCCCACTCGAAGTTGTCCAAAAGGGACCAGGCGAAGTACCCGCGCACGTCGGCTCCCGCGTTGCGCGCCGCCGCCACGGCCGCGATGTGCGAAGCCAGGTACGCCGTGCGCTGCTCGTCGCGGACGAACCCGGACGAGTCCGGGTCGTCGTCGAACGCCGAGCCGTTCTCCGTGATGTACATCGGCAGGCCCGGGTAGTCGCGGCCCAGCCGGGTCAGCAGCTCGGTGAACTTGTCCGGCAGGATCTCCCAGCCCATCGCCGTCGTCGGCTCGCCGAACGGGACCGTCCGGGACGCCGGCACGCCGTCGTCGTCGACCGCGCGGCCGGTCTCGTCCACGCCCGAGAACTGCTGGCCGAAGTAGTAGTTCACGCCCAGGAAGTCCAGCGGCGTCGAGATCACGTCGAGGTCGCCGTCCTGGACCGGGAGACGCACGCCGCGCGCGGCCAGGTCCTCGACCACGTCGGCCGGGTACTCTCCGCGCACCAGCGGGTCGAGGTAGATCCGGACACCGAGGCCGTCGGCCTGCCGCGCCGCGCGGACGTCCTCTTCGGAGTCCGTCGCCGGGTCGGCCGTGCACATGTTGAGCGTGATCCCGAACTCCGTGGGGCGCTGTGCTGATTGGCGCATCCGCTGCGTCGCGAGCCCGTGGCCCAGCAGCAGGTGGTGCACCGCGTGCAGGCCCGCCGCGTAGTCACGGCGGCCCGGCGCCATCACGCCGTGGACGTACCCGTGCATCGCCGAGCACCACGGCTCGTTCAGCGTCGTCCAGTGGCGCACCCGGTCCTTGAGCCGGTCGAACACCAGCATCGCGTAGTCGGCGAACCGGTACGCCGTGTCGCGCGCCGGCCAGCCGCCCGCGTCCTCCAGCTCCTGCGGCAGGTCCCAGTGGTACAGCGTCAGCCACGGCGTGATCCCGCGACCGAGCGTCTCGTCGACCAGCCGGTCGTAGAACCCGATGCCCGCCTCGTTGACCCCGCCGCGCCCGCGCGGCTGGACCCGGGGCCACGCCACGGAAAACCGGTAGGTGTCCGCGCCGAGCTCGCTCACCAGCTCGATGTCCGCCGGCATCCGGTGGTAGTGGTCGCACGCCACTTCGCCGGTGTCGTTGTTGTCGATCGCCCACGGGACCTGGCAGAAGGTGTCCCAAATGGACGGAGTACGCCCGTCTTCCGCGACCGCGCCTTCGATCTGGTACGCGGCGGTCGCCACGCCCCAGCGGAAGTCCGGCGGCAGCGTGTCGATCAGCGCCTGCTGTTCGGCGGTCGCGGCTGTGGTCTCGGTCAAGGCGGGTCTCCTCCAGGTGTACCGGACAGGACGGGCGGCGTTCAGTGAGAGGCGACAGGGTGCAGGAAACAGGCCACTTCCCGCGTCGGGTCGCCGCCGGGCAGGCCCAGCTCGGGCACCTTCGAGTCGCACGGCTCGAACGCCTTGGGGCACCGCGGGTGGAACGCGCAGCCGGCCGGCATCCCGCGCGTGTCCGGCGGCGATCCCGGGATCCCGGACAGCTCGCGGCGCGGCCCCCGCAGGGCGGGGAACGAGTTCAGCAGGCCGTGGCTGTACGGGTGCAGCGCGTCCCGGTAGAGCTCGGCCGCCGGCGCCTGCTCGACGATCCGGCCGCCGTACATGATCGCGATCCGGTCCGAGAACTCGACCAGCAGCGAAAGGTCGTGCGTGATGAACAGGACCGAGAAGCCCAGCCGCTCGCGCAGTTCCACCAGCTGGCCGAGGATCTGGCGCTGCATCACGACGTCGAGCGCGGTCGTCGGCTCGTCCATGATGACCACGCGCGGCTCGAGCGCCAGCGCCATCGCGATCATCACGCGCTGGCGCATGCCGCCCGAGAGCTGGTGCGGGTAGGCCTCCAGCCGGTCGGCCGAGATGCCGACGAGCTTCAGCAGGTCCTTCGCCCGGGCGTAGCGGCCGGCCTTCGTCGACCGCGGCTCGTGCGCCTTGATCACGTCGACGAGCTGCGTGACGACCTTGTGCACCGGGTTCAGCGAGTTCATCGCACCTTGGAACACGATGGACGTCTCCGCCCACCGGAAGTCCCGCAGCTGCTTGTCCGTCAGCTTCAGCACGTCGTAGGGCTCGCCGTCGGCCGGGTGGTAGAGCACCTGGCCGCCGCGGATCACACCCGGCGGCGCGAGCAGCCGCGTCAGCCCGTAGGCCAAAGTGGACTTGCCGCTGCCGCTTTCCCCGGCCAGGCCGAGGACTTCGCCGCGGTGCAGCGTCAGGTGCACGTCCCGGACCGCGCGCACGGCCTCGTCGCCGACGCCGTAGTCGACGTCCAGGCCCTTGATCTCCAGGACCGGGTCCATCATGACTGTTCCTCCCGCCCGAGCACGGGCGTGAAGCCCACGCGCATGCGATGCGTCCGTCCGTCGGCGCCCTTGACGCGCGCCTTGCCGCTGCCGCGCAGCCGCGGGCTGACGAACTCGTCGATGCCGAAGTTGAGCAGGGACAGCGCGGTGCCGAGGATCGCGATCGCCAGCCCGGCCGGCACGAACCACCACCACGCGCCCTGCGCGAGGGCCTGCTGGCTCTGCGCCCAGAACAGGATCGTCCCCCAGTTCCAGTTGGACAGTCCCGAGACGCCGACGAACGCGAGCGTGATCTCCGACATCACCGCGAAGATCACCGTGCCGACGAAGCTGGACGCGATCACCGCGGTCAGGTTGGGCAGGATCTCGAAGAAGATGATCCGCCACGTCGACTCGCCGGTCGCCCGGGCCGCTTCGACGTATTCCCGGCCGCGCAGCGAAAGCGTCTGCGCCCGCAGGACGCGCGCGCCCCACGCCCACGACGTGAACCCGATGATCACCGCCACCAGGTAGTCGCCGCCGGTGGGCACCGCGCTGCCGATGATGATGATCAGCGGCAGCGCCGGGATCACCAAGAACACGTTGGACAGTGCGGAGAGGCCTTCACCGGGCGTGCCACCGAGGTAGCCGGACGTCACGCCGACGATCACGGCGAGGATCGTCGCCACCACGCCGGCGGTGAGCCCGACGAGCATGACGCTGCGCGTGCCGACCACGACCTGGCTGAAGATGTCCTGGCCGAGGTGGGTGGTGCCGAACCAGTGCCGGCCCGACGGCGACTCCATCAGGTCGTTGCTGCGCGCCGACGGGTCGTACGGCGCGATCCAGTCCCCGATGATCGCGATGACCACGAAGAAGACGATGACGGCGAGGCCGGTGCCGGTCTTGCCGCCGGTCAGGAACCGGAAGCGGCGGCGCTTCGCCCGGCCGGCGATCGCGTCGACGGGGAGGGCTTGGGCGGCTTTGACGTCCGCCGCGGGTACGGCCATGTCAGCCCTCCTTCCGGGTGCGGGGGTCGAGTGCGAGGTAGGCGACGTCGGCGAACAGGTTGGCCACCAGCACCGACAGCGTGATGATCAGGAAGATGCCCTGCATCAGCGGGTAGTCCTGGGAGCCGACCGCCTGGAACAGCTGGTAGCCGACGCCGGGGTAGGAGAAGACGATCTCCACCAGCAGCGTGCCGCCGACGATGAACCCGAGTGCCAGCGCGAAGCCGGACACGCTGGGCAGCAGCGCGTTGCGGGCGGCGTACCCGACCATCACCCGGCGCTCGGGCAGGCCCTTGGCGTGCGCGACGGTGACGTAGTCCTCCGAGGCGACGGTGACCATCATGTTGCGCATGCCCAGGATCCAGCTGCCCATCGAGCTGATCAGGATGGTGAGCGCGGGCAGCAGGCTGTGCTGGATCGCGCTGCCGATGAACCCGCCGTCCCAGCCGGGCACCACGCCCGGGTCGTAGCCGCCGGACGACGGGAAGAAGCTGCCCGGGCCGGCCAGCAGCGCGAGCGCGATCAGGCCGAGCCAGAAGTAGGGGATCGACGAGAGGAACGTCGTCACCGGCAGCAGGCCGTCGACCCACGAGCCGCGCTTCCAGCCGGCCACCACCCCGAGTCCGGTGCCGAGCGCGAAGCCGACGATCGTGGTGATGCCGACCAGGATGATCGTCCACGGCAGGCTGTCGCCGATCAGCTCCGACACCGGCGACGGGAAGAACGTGAACGAGATCCCGAGGTCGCCGCGGAAGAGCTGGCCCCAGTAGTCGAAGTACTGGGAGATCAGGCTTTCGTTCTTGTCCAGTCCGAAGAGGGTGTACAGCGACTGGATCGCGTCCGCGCTGATCATGCCCTGGTTCTTCGCGATCAGCGACTGCACCGGGTCGCCCGGGATCATCCGCGGGATGAAGAAGTTGATGGTGACGGCGGCCCACGCGGTGAAGACGTAGAAGGCCAGCCGTTGCAGCAGGAACCTCATCGGGCCGCTCCGTCGTACAGCCAGCACGCGGCCCAGTGGCCGGGCGCGTCGTCGACCTCGAACCGCGGCGGCAGGTCGCTCTTGCACCGCTCCATCGCGACCGGGCAGCGCGGGTGGAACCGGCAGCCGGACGGCGGGTCGATCAGGCTCGGCGGCTCGCCCGCCCCGCGCTCGGCGGGCACCTCGCCGGGGTCGAGCTCGTCGCTCCCGCCGGCCAGCCGGTCGGGGTCGGGCGCGGAGTCGATGAGCAGGCGCGTGTAGGGGTGCGCCGGCCGCTGCGTGATGGTCTCGCTGTCGCCGCCCTCGACCATCCGGCCCGCGTACATCACCATCGTCTCGTCGGCGAAGTAGCGCGCCGACGCGATGTCGTGCGTGATGTACAGGATCGCCAGGTGCAGGCGTTCCTTCAGGTCGCGCAGCAGGTTCAGCACACCGAGCCGGATGGAGACGTCCAACATGGACACCGGCTCGTCGGCCAGCAGCGCCTCCGGGTCGGCACCCAGCGCCCGCGCGATCGCGACGCGCTGGCGCTGCCCGCCGGACAGCTCGTGCGGGAACTTGTCGATGTACCGCTCCGGCGGTGTCATCTGCACGCGGGACAGCAGGTCGTGCAACGCCTTCTCGAGGTCGTCGCCCGCCCGGCCGTGGATCTTCAGCGCCCGCGTCAGGTGGTAGCGCACGGTGTGCACGGGGTTCAGCGACGCGAACGGGTCCTGGAAGATCATCTGGACCTGCCGGGCGTAGGCGCGGAACGCCTTGCCGCGGTGGATGTTCACGGTCTCGCCGTGCAGCCGGATGTCGCCGCCGGTCCGCGGGTAGAGCCCCGCGAGCAGGCGCGCGACCGTCGACTTGCCCGAGCCGGACTCGCCGACCAGCGCAGTGACCCGGCCCCGCCGCAGCGTCAGGCTCACGTCGTCGACGGCCTGGACGGCGCGCCGCGGGCCGGTCAGTGCCGCCCGGCCCTTCCGCCGCACCGGGAAGTGCTTGGTGAGTCCCGCGGCCTCCAGGACCACGGCGCCGGCCACCTCACCCGCACCGGAGGTGACCGCCGCCGTGTCCCCCTCCGGCCCGACGGCGACGGGGCCGGAGGGGGCGGGGGCGGCCGCGTCGCCGCGGCCGTCCCCGTGATCCTTCGTCACAACTGAGTCCGCCATGGATCAGGCCGCGGGCTTCAGGTGCAGGACGATGTCGAGCGCGTTGCGCAGCGTGGGCTGCGCCGGGCCGTACGGGTTGGCGTCGTCCGGCCAGCCCACCCAGTTCTTCGTGCTGTACTCGCCGCCGGAGTTGGCCGCCGAGGTCGGGATCATCGGCTGCTGGTCGATCATGATCTTCTGCAGCGTCGCCATGGCGGCGGTGCGGGCGGCGTCGTCCTCGGCGTTGGCGTAGGTCTCGAGCGCCTTGGTCGCCTCGTCGTTCTTGTAGCGGCCGTAGTTGCCGTTGATGCCACCCTGACCGGTCGGCTTGTAGCGGTTGCCGTCCATGACGTCGCGGTACATGTCGTACGGCGTCGCACCGTCGTTGGTCCAGTGCATCAGGCCTTCGAAGTCACCGGTGTCGACCGACTTGATCCACGCGTCCTGGTTCATCTTCTCGACCGTGGCGGTGATGCCGATCTGCGCCAGGTTGTCCTTGATGATCTCCAGGTCGGTGATGTAGTCCGACCAGCCCGACGGGACGGTCAGCTTGATCGTGACCGGCTTGCCGCTCGGGTCCGCCAGCTTGTCGCCGGTGAACTTGTAACCGGCTCCCGTCAGCAGCGCCTTGGCGCCCGGCACGTCGACCTTGACCGTCTGGCCCTTGTACTGCGGCGCGATGAACGGGTCGCCCGCCGGCGTCGGGATGCCGGTGATCTGGTCGTTCTTCGGGTAGAAGTAGCCGGCCTCACCCTGGTTGAAGATGTCGTCGCGGTTGATCACCTTGCTGACCGCCTGACGCAGCTTCGCGTCGTTCCACGGGGCCTTCTCGGTGTTGAACCACAGGCCGTGGACGGCCAGCTGCGCCGGGAACCACAGCTTGTAGTGCTGCGGGTCCTTGTTCGTGTAGACGGCCTTGTAGTTCGGGATGAAGACGAAGCTCCACTCCGACGCCCCGCTGACCAGCGCGGCGACCTGCGCGTTGTTGTCGGTGTAGGAGGTGTAGCGGATCTCCTTGACCTTCGGCGCTTCCTGCCAGTAGCCGCTGTCGCGCCGGACGACGATCATCGTCTGCGGCGTGGCCGACTTGAGCGTGTACGGCCCGGTGCCGATCGGGTTCTTCACCGTGTCGAGCGCCGGGTCCTTGATGCCCTGCCACGCGTGCTTCGGCACGACGAGCGTCTGCAGGATCTTGACCTGGTTGACGAACTGGGAGCTGTCGAAGCCCAGCGTCACCTGGTTGCCGGCCGCGGTGATGTCCTTGTACGGCACGGCGTCGATGTTCAGCGCCTTGTTGTCGCGCAGCAGCTGGAACGTGTAGGCGACGTCCTCGGCGGTCATCGGCTGGTTGTCGGAGAACTTGACGCCGTCACGGACGGTCAGGACGAGCTTCTTGTAGTTGTCCGACCAGTCCCACTTCGTCGCCAGCCACGGCTTGCCGGGCTCCTGCGGCTTGACGCGGTTGAGCATGACCAGGGGCTCGTAGATCATCCACCGGTACCCCATGTTCGACAGGGCGGACGTCTCGAGGAACGGGTTGTTGTTCTCCGACTGCGGGCCGTCGGGCTTGCCGACGTTGAGCACCGCGTTCGGGTTGCTCTGACCGGCGTCGGAGCTGCCTCCCCCGCACGCGGTCAGGCCTCCGACGGCCATTACTGCCACGAGCGCTGCGACGATGGAGCGCTTGACTCGCATCGGTTCCTCCTGGTCATCGACGACTTGCTTGCTGTCGACTGGTAGCGAGCCCCGACCGCCGGCGACCGAACGACGCCCCGAAGTCAACCCGGGTGACTCGGGTCACGTCAATAACACGCGGGTAACGTTTTGTGCCTAAGTTTAAGTAATAAAAGAACTGGCGGTCTGGACCTGTTGAGGGCACTACTCCTTGCGACGCAAGGGTTTCAGCCGGTCCGGCCACCCGTCGCGAGCAGCTGCGCGATGGGCAGGGTGGCCGCGCCGAGTGCGACCGCCTCGGGCCCGAGCCTGCCGAGGACGACCTCGGTGCGCTCGGCCAGGTAGTCGAGCGCGTGCCGGCTCACCGCGTCGCGCACGGCGGGCAGGATCGCCGGTCCCATGATCGCCCCCGCGGAGCCGGACAGCACCACCCGGTCCGGGCTGAGCAGGTTGATCAGGTTCGCGATGCCGATCCCGAGGTATTCGGCGGCCTCGGCGAGCACGTCGGCGGCCGGGCCCTCGACGGCCGCCTCGGCGACGATGTGCACCAGTTCGGCATCGCTTTCGTCCCCGATGACCGGTTCTTTGCCGACGAGGTCGGCGTAGTGGCGGACGACCGCCTCGGTGCCGACGTAGGCCTCCAGGCAACCGTGCGAGCCGCACCGGCAGGCGGCCCCGCCCGCCTTGACGACGGTGTGGCCCCACTCGCTGGTCGTGATGTCCGGGTGCGAGCGCCCGGCCGTCGCGACGGCGGCCCCGACCCCGACGCCCAGCAGGGCGACGATGGCGCGTTCGGCGCCCCGGCCGGCGCCGCGCCAGGTTTCGGCCTGGCCGAGGGTGCGGGCGCGGTTGTCCAGGTGGACCGGCATGGGGCCGCGCTCGGCGCCGAGCGTGAACAGCGCGTCGACGTGGGGGCGGATCAGGTCGGCGAAGGCCACGCCGCGCCAGCCGAGGGTGGGCGCGTGCACGATCCCGCCGTCGCGGACCGCGCCGGGCACGCCGATGCCGACGCCGAACACCGCGTCCGGTTCGCCGCCTTCGAGCACTTCCGCGATGCCTGTTCGCACCAAACCGGCCACTTCGTCCGGATCCAGCCGGGTACCGACGAGCGGGTGACGCACCGTCCCGAGCGTCCCGAGCGCGCAGTCGAACAGGCCGACCTCGACGTGCGTCTCGCCGACGTCGACGCCCACGACGTGCCCGAAGTCCGGCCGCACGGCCAGCAGTGTCCGGGGCCGTCCCCCGTCGGATTCGACCGACCCGGCCTCCGCGACGACGCCGTCGGCGATGAGCTCGGAGACGACGTTGGTAACGGTGGCGGCCGACAAACCCGATTCAGCTACCAGTTCCAGTCTGCTGACGGGGCCGCGGAGGTAGAGGGAGGAGAGGAGCGCCGCGCGATTGTGCCGCCGGAGGTCTCTGGTCGTTTGGCGCACCACCTGGGTCACGTCCGGGATTGTGCCAGAGACCGGCCGTGCGACCATGGGTTCGGGACTTAGTTCACTACTTAATACATAGCCACAACTTGCGGTGATCAGGCATTCTGTCCGTGAGCCGGTAAGAGTTCAGATGGGTTGCCCATGGCGAGCAAGCGCACCACCGTCCGTGACCTGCGGAGGCACAACCGTTCCCTCCTGCTGTCGAAACTGTACTTCGACGGCCCGCTGTCGCGGCACGAACTCAGCCAGCTCACCGGACTGAGCGCGGCCACGGTCAGCAACGTGACCGCCGAACTGGGCGAAGAACGGCTCATCACGGAGGCGGGACAGGTCGAGTCCGACGGCGGCCGGCCGCGCGTGCTGCTGCGCGTCGACCCGGCGTACGGGCACGTCGCAGGCGTCGACATCGGGGAAACGGGCGTCAAGGTCGAGCTGTTCGACCTGGCGATGAACCGCCTCGCGACGGTCGAGCACCCCCTGCCGAAGGCCCCGGACCCGGCGACGGCGGTCGAGCAGGTGACGTCCGGGCTGCGGGAGGTGTTCGCGAGCGCGGGCATCGACGACTCGGCGGTGCTGGGCGTCGGCATCGGCGTGCCGGGCACGGTCGAGCAGGGTTCGCGGGTGCTGGTGCACGCGCCGACGGTCGGCTGGGACGCGGTGCCGCTCGTTTCGCTGCTGCACGACGCCGGCGTGACGCTTCCCCTGTTCGTCGACAACGGCGCGAAGACGCAGGGCCAGGCGGAGATGTGGTTCGGCGCGGGCCGCGGGGCGAAGCACGCGGTGATCGCGCTGATCGGCTCGGGCGTGGGGGCGGCGGTGGTGACGGACGGAACGACGTACCGGGGTTCGACCAGCAGCGCGGGCGAGTGGGGCCACACCACGATCGCCTACGGCGGGCAGGACTGCCGCTGCGGCGCGCGCGGGTGCCTGGAGGCGTACATCGGGGCGGGCGGGGTGCTGGCCCGGTACCGCCGGGTGCGCGGCAAGGACGTCCCGGGCGAGGACGAGCAGGCCCAGTTCGCGGCGCTGCTGGAGGCGGCCCCGAAGTCCAAGACGGCGGCCCGCGTGCTCGACGAGACGGCGGGGTACCTCGGCGCGGGGATCGCGAACCTGATCAACCTGTTCAACCCGGAGCGCATCGTGATCGGCGGCTGGGCCGGGCTGGCGCTGGGCGAGCAGCTGCTGCCCCGCATCCGCGAAGCGGCGGGCGAGCACGCGTTGCGGCACCCGTTCAGCCAGACGTCGATCCAGCTGGGGTCACTGGGCCTGGACGCGGTGGCGACGGGAGCGGCGACCCTGCCGGTGGCGGATCTGCTCGACCAGGGAGCGACTTCGAGGATCGCGAAGCCGGGCGCCCCGGACTCCGACGCAGCGTGAGCCATTTGCGTCCCTCGAACCAGGCGTAGCGGAGCACCACGCCAGACACGGAAGCGGCCGGCGTCCCAGGCGGCGGTGCCGCTTGCCGTCGGCCAGCCGGCATCCCGGCCGGCGGTGCCGGCTTGCCGTCGGCCATGACGTGCCCCTCGCTTCGCCCCCACGGCCCCGAGCAGAGCCCGCCCTCCCAGGGGGTCCATCCCCGCTCCAGCGTATCGGTGCCGCCCGACAAAACCCGGGCAAAGCCCGCACCAGGCACCCCACCTGTCCACAACTCGCCAAGCCTGTGGAGAGAGCCCGTGCCCCACTGAGCGGGAACCGGCTCGACCAGCACTCCAGCAGCTCCACCCGTCACCCACCCACCCTTAATTCGGGTTGAAAAAAAATGACCGGCCGACGGTTGCCCGGCTTGTCTGGACCATGCATACTTTGTTGCCAAGCACAACAAAGCACCGAAGACCCGCCGCCGCTGGCATCCACCCCGCCCGGACCGCGAGCGTCGGCGCAACGGTCGCGCCTGCCGCCGCCCCGGCATGCGAGGCCACCTCCCCCTCCCGCGTTCCGTGCTGCGCGCGGAACGCCGGTCCCCCCGGTGAGAGAGGCGACAAAGATGTCCACCTCGTTCCGCAAAACCAGAAAGAGAACAGCGGCGCTCCTGGCCGCCTGCTCCCTGCTGCTGCTCGGCCAGCAGGTCCTGGCGCCGTCCCCCGCGATGGCCGCCGCCACCTTCACCGACGACTTCAACGGCCCTGCGGGCGCTGCCGTCGACGGGTCGAAGTGGCAGCTCGAAACCGGCGACAACGTCAACAACCACGAGCGGCAGTACTACACCTCCGGCACCAACAACGCCCAGCTCGACGGCCAGGGCCACCTGGTCATCACCGCCAAGAAGGAAAACCCCGGCAACTACAACTGCTGGTACGGCCGCTGCGAGTACACCTCCGCGCGGATGAACACCGCCGGCAAGTTCAGCCAGGCCTACGGTCACTTCGAGACGCGCATGAAGCTCCCGCGCGGGCAGGGCATGTGGCCGGCGTTCTGGATGCTCGGCGGCGGCAACTGGCCGACCGACGGCGAAATCGACGTCATGGAGAACGTCGGGTTCGAGCCGAACACCGTGCACGGCACCATCCACGGCCCCGGCTACTCCGGTTCCGGCGGCATCGGCGCGGCCTACAACGGCCCGAACTTCTCCGACGACTTCCACACCTACGCCGTCGACTGGTCGCCCAACCAGATCAAGTGGTACGTCGACGGGAACCTCTACCAGACCCGCACGCCGGCCGACCTGAACGGCAACCGCTGGGTCTACGACCACAACTTCTTCATCATCCTCAACCTCGCCGTCGGCGGGTACTGGCCCGGCGACCCCAACAGCAGCACGCAGTTCCCGCAGCAGCTGGTCGTCGACTACGTCCACGTCACCAACGACACCGGCGGCGGCACCCCGAGCGGGCGCACCGGGCGGATCACCGGCATCGGCGGCAAGTGCGTCGACGTCGCCGGCGCGAACACCGCCAACGGCACGCCCATCCAGATCACCGACTGCAACAACAACGCGGCGCAGAACTGGACCATCGGCACCGACGGCACGATCCGCGCCCTCGGCAAGTGCATGGACGTCAACGCCGCCGGCACCGCCGACGGGACACCGGTGCAGCTCTACGACTGCAACGGAACCGGCGCCCAGCAATGGGTCGTGACCGGGGCGAAGGACATCGTGAACCCCAACGCGAACAAGTGCCTCGACGCCACCGGCAATTCCAGTGCGAACGGCACCCGGCTGCAGATCTGGACCTGCGGCGGCGGCGCCAACCAGAAGTGGACCACTCCCTGATCCACCACCTCGGGTAGGCGGGCCCCGCCCGGCCCGCCTACCCGGCACTATTTCCTTCCCCCACAAGGAGAATTCCAGTGCGACGATTTCTCGTCGCGCTAATGGGGTGTGCCCTGTTAGCGCTTTCCTTCCTCACCACCGGCTCCGCCCAAGCCGCCGTCGAGGCAGGTCCGTCCGCGAGCCAGCTGCTCGCGAAGACGCAGAACTGCCAGCAGATCTCGAACGGCAGATATTCCTTCGACGAAGGCGGCGCGGCCACCGTGCCCGTCTGCCAGGCCAACGGCGCGGTGTTCTTCACGGCCGACATGGACATCGACTGCGACGGTGTCCGGACGACCCAGTGCAACGAGCAGACCGACTGCTGCTTCTACCCCGACACCGCCTTCCACACCTCGACCGACCAGCCGCTCAACGCGGCACAACTGCCGTACATCGTCCTGCCGCAGCCGACGTCCACTTGGGACTACCGCAACCACGGCATCGACGGCGGTTCCGTCGTGGCGGTGATCTACAACAACCAGGTCACCTACGCCGTGGTCGGCGACACCGGCCCGACGAGCATCATCGGTGAGGCGTCCTACGCGACCGCGGTCAACCTCGGCATCAACCCCGACCCGTCCAACGGCGGCACCGAGGGCCCGGTGACCTACATCGTGTTCCCGAACACGCACGTCGACCCGATCGAGAACCACGCCAACGCCACCAGCCTCGGCGAGCAGGTCGCCACGCAGTTCGCCGGCGGCACCACCACGCCGCCCGCCGGAAACGCGGGGCGGATCACCGGCATCGGCGGCAAGTGCGTCGACGTCGCCGGCGCGAACAACGCCAACGGCACGGCCGTCCAGCTCTACGACTGCAACGGGTCCAGCGCCCAGCAGTGGACGGTCGGCACCGACGGCACGGTCCGCGCGCTCGGCAAGTGCCTCGACGTCACCAGCGCGGGCACGGCCAACGGCACGCCGATCCAGCTGTGGGACTGCAACGGCAGCGCCGCGCAGAAGTGGTCCGCGAACGGATCGCAGAACCTCGTGAACGCCGGCTCCGGCAAGTGCCTGGACGCGACCGGCGCCAGCTCCGCCAACGGGACCCGGCTCCAGATCTGGACCTGCGGGACCGGCGCGAACCAGAAGTGGACGCTCCCATGAGAAAACGCTCTCTTCTCTCCCTGCTCGGCGTGACCGCGGTCGCCGCCGCCACCTTCGCCGCGCCCGCGCAGGCCGCGGGCGAGACGGTCAACGTCTGGCTCACCACCACCAGCGACTCCGGCGGCCGGACGGTCACCCGCGGCCTCCAGCAGCAGACCCCGGTCACGTTCACCTCCGGCACCGGCACCGGCGGCGTGACGATCAATGTCAACGAAGGCACCACCTACCAGCAGTTCGAAGGCGGCGGAGCGTCCTTCACGGACACCGCGGCGTGGCTGATGAACTCCAGCGGCGCCCTGAGCCAGGCCACCCGCGACGACACGATGCGCAAGCTGTTCGACCCGAACAGCGGGATCGGGCTGAGCTTCATCCGCAACCCGCTCGGCGCGTCCGACCTGGCCCGCTACAGCTACACCTTCGACGACATGCCGGCCGGGCAGACCGACCCGAACCTGACGCACTTCTCGATCGCGCACGACCAGGCCGACGTGCTGCCGCTGACCAAGCAGGCCAAGCAGCTCAACCCCCAGGCCAAGGTGATGGCGTCGCCGTGGAGCGCGCCGCCGTGGATGAAGGACAACGACAGCTACCTGCTGGGCTGGGTCGAATCACAGTACTACCCGGCCTACGCGCAGTACTTCGTCAAGTACCTCCAGGCTTACCAGGCCGCGGGCGTGCCGATCGACTACGTCTCGATGCAGAACGAGCCGACGTGCTGCTCGAGCTACCCGTCGACCAACTGGAACGGCGCCGGGCTGGCGTACTTCGCGAAGAACAACCTGCTGCCGGCGCTGCAGGGTGCCGGACTGTCCACGAAGGTCCTCGCGCTCGACTGGAACTGGGACACCTACGCGTCCTACGGCGCGCCCACCCTGGACGACGCGGCGATCCGCACCCACCCGAACTTCGGGGGTGTGGCCTGGCACGGCTACGGCGGCGACATCGCGCAGCAGACGACGACGCACAACCAGTACCCGAACGTCAACGCCTACTCGACCGAGCACTCCGGCGGCACCTGGATCTCGAACCAGCAGGCCGAGGACATGAACAACATCGTCGACTACACGCGCAACTGGTCGAAGAGCGTCACCAAGTGGAGCCTCGCCGTCGACCAGAACATGGGCCCGCACAACGGCGGCTGCGGCACCTGCACCGGCCTGATCACCGTCCACAACGGAGACTCGCGCAGCGGGCAGGTCGACTACACCGTCGAGTACTACACGATGGGCCACCTGACGAAGTTCGTGAAGCCGGGCGCGTACCGGATCGACTCGAACGACAACTCGACCGTGCGCAACGTCGCCTGGAAGAACCCGGACGGCTCGAAGGCGCTCATCGCGTACAACTCCAGCACGGGCAACCAGAGCGTGCGCGTGAACTGGGGCACCTCCTCGTTCACCTACACCCTGCCCGGCCACACATCGGCGACGTTCACCTGGGCCGGCAACCAGGGCAACGGCGGCGGCACCGGCAAGACCGGCCCGATCACGGGGCTCGGCGGCAAGTGCATCGACGTCGCCGGCGCGAACAGCGCCAACGGCACCGCGGTCCAGCTCTACGACTGCAACGGCTCCAACGCCCAGCAGTGGACAGTCGGCACCGACGGCACGATCCGCGCGCTGGGCAAGTGCCTCGACGTCACCGGGCAGTCCACAGCGGACGGTGCGCAGCTGCAGCTCTGGGACTGCGGCGGGACGGCGAACCAGAGATGGGCGGCCACCGCGGCGAAGGACCTCGTCGGCGCTGGCTCGAACAAGTGCGCCGACGCCACCGGCAACTCGAGCGCGAACGGCACCCGGCTGCAGATCTGGACGTGCACCGGCGCCGCCAACCAGAAGTGGAACGTGCCCGCATGAAGAAACGAGCAGCATTCGGTGCCCTGATCGCCGCGTCGGCGGTGGTGCTCGCCCCGGGCACCGCGCAGGCGGCGACCGGGCCGATCACCGGCCTAGGCGGCAAGTGCGTCGACGTCAACGCCGCGAGCACCGCGAACGGCACGGCGATCCAGCTCTACGACTGCAACGGCTCCAACGCCCAGCAGTGGACAGTCGGGTCCGACGGTTCCCTGCAGGCGCTGGGCAAGTGCCTCGACGTCACCAGCGCGGGCACGGCGAACGGCACCACGATCCAGCTCTGGGACTGCAACGGCTCGAACGCCCAGAAGTGGACGGCCAACGCGGCGAAGAACCTGGTCAACACCGGGTCGGGCAAGTGTCTCGACGCCACCGGCAACTCGAGTGCGAACGGCACCCGGCTGCAGATCTGGACGTGCGCGAGCACGGCCAACCAGCAGTGGACGCTCCCGTCCGGCGGCACGACCCCGCCGCCCGGGCCGGGCGTCATGGCCGTCGCGCCGTACCTCTACAACGGCTGGGGCAACCCGCCGAGCCCGCAGACGATCCAGAACGCCACCGGCGTCAAGTGGTTCACGCTGGCGTTCATCCTGTCCAACGGCTACTGCAACCCGCAGTGGGACGGCGGCCGGGCGCTCACCGGCGGCGTCGACCAGAACACGATCAACGCGGTGCGCGCGGGCGGCGGCGACGTCATCCCGTCGTTCGGCGGCTACTCCGGCAACAAGCTGGAGTCGTCGTGCGGCAGCGCGGGCGAGCTGGCCGCGGGCTACCAGAAGGTGATCAGCGCCTACGGCCTCAAGGCGATCGACATCGACATCGAGGCCGACGCCTACAGCAACCCGACGGTGCAGCAGCGCACGGTCGACGCGCTGAAGACGGTCCGGGCGAACAACCCGGGCATCAAGCTGTACGTCACCTTCGGCACCGGCCAGTCGGGGCCGGACAACAGCCTGGTCAACCGGGCGGCGCAGGCCGGGCTGACGGTCGACGGCTGGGTCATCATGCCGTTCGACTTCGGCGGCGCCGGCCAGAACATGGGCACGCTCACGCAGCGCGCGGCCGAGGGCCTCAAGAACGTCGTCAAGTCGGCTTACGGCTATGACGACGACACGGCCTACCGGCACATGGGCATCTCGTCGATGAACGGCATCACCGACAACAGCGAGACGGTCACCCTGAACGACTTCACCACGATCCTGGCCTACGCGAACCAGCACCACCTGGCCCGGTTGACGTTCTGGTCGGCCAACCGCGACCGGCCCTGCCCGGGCGCCTACCCGAACGACGACACGTGTTCGGGCGTTTCCCAGCAGGCGTGGGACTTCACGAGGATCTTCGCCCGCTACGCCGGCTGACCCCGCCCCCGAAAGTCCGTGAATGGCACATTGAGGGACTCTAAGTCCCTCAATGTGCCATTCACGGCTTTTACGGGTCTGGGCTGCCGGACCGTGACACTGGGGAGGCCCCGGCCCGGCAGCGGGTGGGTTTCGCCTGCCGCTGGGGGTCTCCGGCGGCGAAACCGCCTTCGCAGGCTAGCGAGCCGAGGGCGGATTGGGGACCGTCAAAATGCCGGGGTGCCCGAACGGGCAGCCGTAGACTGACCGCCGTGCCCGAATCGACAGTGGACGACGTGCTGGCCGAGCTGGCCGCGCTCGAAGACCCGAAGGTCCGCGCCGTGAACGAGAACCACGGCGACGACCACGGCGTGAACCTGAGCAAGCTGCGCGCGGTCGCGAAACGGCTGAAGACGCAGCAGGACCTCGCACGCGGGCTGTGGGCCACCGACGACACGGCGGCGAAGCTCCTCGCGACGCTGATCTGCCGCCCGAAGGCGTTCGAGCGCGACGAGCTGGACGCCATGCTGCGGAGCGCGCGCACCCCCAAGGTGCACGACTGGCTCGTCAACTACGTCGTGAAGAAGAGCCCGCACGCCGAAGAGCTGCGCCGGAGCTGGTTCGCCGACCCGGACCCCGTGGTCGCGAGCGCCGGCTGGGCGCTGACCACCGAACGCGTGGCGAAGCACCCCGAGGACCTCGACGGCCTGCTCGACGTCATCGAGAAGGAGATGAAGGACGCGCCGGACCGCCTGCAGTGGGCGATGAACCACTGCCTGGCCCAGATCGGGATCGAGCACGCCGGCCACCGCGCCCGGGCCGTCGAAATCGGCGAACGCCTGGAAGTCCTCAAGGACTACCCGACGCCGCCGAACTGCACGTCGCCGTTCGCGCCGGTCTGGATCGCCGAGATGGTGCGCCGCCGGAAGTAGCTACTCCGCTGCGACGGCCGCCCGGGCCGCCTCGGCGCGGTCGGCGTACGCGCTGACCAGCTGGTCCTCGGCGTCCTCGAGGTACTTCATCAGCAGCTGCTCCGCGCCCGGCCCGTCGCCGGCCTCGATGCGGTCCAGGATCTCGTGGTTGCGCGGCAGGTAGCGCTCGTGGAAGCGGCGCGGCTCGGCCATGATGTGGAACACCAGCCGCAGCTCGGCGGTCAGCCGCCCGACCAGCTCGTTGACGCGCTCGCTGCCGGACAGCGCGGCCAGCTCCTGGTGGAACCACACGTTCGCGGTGCCGAGGTCCTTCCAGTTGCCGGTGCGGGCGGCCTCGTCACCGATGTCGACCTTCTCCTTGATCCGCGCGAAGGACGCTGGCTTCGCCGTCACCCCGCGGACCGCCGCGCACTCGATGATCTTGCGGACGCGGTAGATGTCGACGACGTCCTCGACGCTCGGGATCCGGACGAAGACCCCGCGGTTGAGCTCGTGGGCGAGCAGCCGTTCGTGCGTGAGCAGCCGGAACGCCTCGCGGAGCGTGTTGCGCGAGACGCCGAGCGCGTTGCCGATGTCCTGCTCGGACAGCCGGCCGCCGGGCAGGAAGAAGCCTTCCGCGATGCGCTTGCGCAGGACGCCGGCCACCCGCTCGGCCGTGCTCTTGCGGCTGACCAGGCCGCGGTCGGCCTCCAGGCCCGGGACGTCGCTGTCTTCGATGACCACGACACCGATGGTACCCAGCACACTGAGGACGATCCAATTGGCATCTTGTGGAATTGTTCAACAATCCCTACTGTGTGAGGCACGCCACGATGAGACACTGGCCAGGAGGTGCCCATGACTGCGACAACTGCTACCGAGGCCCGGCCGTTCGACTGGTTCCGCACGCTCGGAAAACGCGGGCGGCGCGCCTTCGTGGGCGCGTTCGGCGGCTATGGCCTGGATTCGTTCGACTACCAGACCCTGCCGCTCGGCCTGGCCGCGATCACCGCGTACTTCGGCATTTCGAGCGGCGAAGCCGGCCTGCTCGGCACGACGACGCTGGTCGTGTCGGCCATCGGCGGGGTCGGGGCCGGCATGCTGGCCGACCGGATCGGCCGCGTCCGCACGCTCCAGATCACCATCGCGATGTACACGATCTTCACGGTGCTCTGCGGCTTCGCGCCCAACTTCGAGACGCTGCTGGTCTTCCGCGCCCTGCAGGGCCTGGGCTTCGGCGGTGAGTGGGCGGCCGGTGCCGCGCTGGTCGCCGAGTACTCCTCGGCCCGCTACCGCGGCCGGACCGTGGCGTTCGTGCAGAGCGCGTGGGCGGTCGGCTGGGGCCTGTCGGTGATCGTCTACACCGTCGTGTTCAGCGTCGCGAGTGACGACGTGGCCTGGCGCATCATGTTCTGGACCGGTGTCATCCCCGCGCTGCTCGTGCTGTGGGTGCGCAAGAGCGTCAAGGACGCCCCGCGCGCCGAAGAACGCCTGAAGGCCGAACGCCCGAAGGGCACGCTCGTCCGGATCTTCAAGACCGACCTCCTGCGCACGACGTTCTTCGCCGCGCTGCTCGCCACCGGCGTCCAGGGCGGGTACTACACGATCTCGACGTGGCTGCCGTCCTACCTGAAGAAGACGCGTGAGCTGACCGTGATCGGCACCGGCGGGTACCTCGCGTTCCTCATCACCGGCGCCTTCGTCGGCTACGTCTGCGGCGGCTACCTCACGGACCTGATGGGGCGCAAGAAGACCTTCCTGACGTTCGCGCTGCTCTCGGCCGCGCTGATCGTCGCGTACACGCAGATCCCCAAGGGCGCCAACGGGCTCGTGCTGGTGCTGGGCTTCCCGCTCGGCTTCTCGATGTCCGCCATCTTCAGCGGCTTCGGCGCGTACCTCGCGGAGCTGTACCCGACGTCGCTGCGCGGGACGGGACAGGGCTTCACGTACAACTTCGGCCGTGCGGTGGGCGCCATCTTCCCGACCATCGTGGGCTTCCTCGGTGCCGGCGGCGCGATCGTGTTCGGCGCGCTCGGCTACGGCATCGCCGTGCTCGCGCTGCTCGGCCTTCCCGAGACCCGGGGTATCGAACTCGTCGACTGAGGGGGAACTCGTGACGACCTTTGACGAACCCGCGACGTTCACACCGGCGCAAGCGCGCGAAGTGTTCCGCCGCGGCACCGCTCGTCCCACCACGGGCTGGGCCAACGGCTTCACCCAAACCAACCTGATCGCCGTGCCCGAGGACTGGGCCTACGACGTCCTGCTGTTCTGCACCCGCAACCCGCAGCCGTGCCCGCTGCTCGACGTCACCGACCCCGGCGACCCGGCCACCCGGCTCGCCGAGGGTGCGGACCTGCGCACCGACCTGCCGCGCTACCGGATCTGGCAGAACGGCGTGCTGGCCGGCGAGGTGTCCGACGCGACCGGCCTGTGGCGCAGCGGCATGGTCGCCTTCTCGATCGGCTGCAGCTTCACGTTCGAGACGGCGCTGGCCGCCGAGGGCATCCCGCTGCGGCACGTCGAGCAGGGCCGCAACGTCGCGATGTACGTGACGAACCGGCAGTGCGAGCCCGCCGGGCGACTCTTCGGACCGATGGTCGTGTCGATGCGGCAGATCCCGGAGGACCGCGTCGACGACGCCGTCCGGATCACCCGCGCGATGCCGGCCGTGCACGGCGCGCCCGTGCACGTCGGCGATCCACGGGCACTGGGCATCGAGGACCTTTCCCGGCCGGACTTCGGCGATCCCGTGGCCGCGGAGCCGGGTGACGTCCCGGTCTTCTGGGCCTGCGGCGTCACGCCACAGGCGGCACTGATGGCGTCGAGGCCCCCGTTCGCGATCACCCACGCGCCGGGGTACATGTTCATCACCGACCGCCACGACAGCGAATACCGGATGGGTTGAGATGGATCTGAACAGCGATCTCGGCGAGGCCTTCGGCGCCTGGAAGATGGGTGACGACGAAGCCATGCTCGACATCGTGACCAGCGCGAACGTCGCGTGCGGCTTCCACGCCGGCGACCCGTCGGTGATGCGGCGGGTGTGCGAGCTGGCGGCCGGGCGCGGCGTCGCGATCGGCGCGCACGTCGGCTACCAGGACCTGGCCGGGTTCGGCAGGCGCGCGCTCGACATCCCGCCGGACGAACTGGCGAACGAGGTGCTCTACCAGATCGGCGCACTGGACGCGTTCGCCCGCGCGGCGGGCAGCCGCGTGACGTACGTGAAACCGCACGGCGCGTTGTACAACACCGCGGCGGTGGACGTCGAGCAGGCCGCGGCGATCGTCGACGGCCTGCGCCGCTACGACCCCGCGCTCGCGCTGCTCTGCCTGCCGGACTCGGAAATGCAGCGGCAGGCCGAAAAAGCGGGCGTGGTGGCGTACGCGGAGGCGTTCGCCGACCGCGCCTACACCTCCGAAGGCAAACTCGTGTCGCGCAGGGAGCCGGGCGCGGTCCTGCACGACGCTTCGGCCGTGGCCGAGCGGGCGGTGGCGATGGCGACCGGCGGCGGGGTCGTCACGGCCGACGGCGGCCGGCTCGACCTGCGCCCGGATTCCCTGTGCGTGCACGGGGACACGCCGGGCGCGGTGGAGCTGGCCCGGCGGATCCGCGACGGGCTGACCGGCGCGGACGTCCCGCTCGGCGCGTTCGCCGGATGACCGTCCGGCTGCTGCCGTGCGGGCGGCGCGCGGTGCTCGTGGAACCGGACGACGTGCTCGGTTTCCAGGCCGCGCTGGAACAAGCACCTCCGGACGGCCTGGTCGAGCTGGTCCCGGCGGCCCGGACGCTGCTGGTCCGCTTCGACCCGTCGGTGACGGACGCGGACCGGCTGGGCGCGCTGCTGCGTCAGGTGTCCCCTGTGGACAGTGTGGTCTCCTCTTCGGCCGAGGTGGTGATCCCGGTGGTGTACGACGGCGAGGACCTGGCCGACGTCGCGGCCGATGCGGGCCTGAGCGTTTCTTCCCTGATCGCCCGGCACAGCGGGGGTTCGTACGTCTCGGCGTTCTGCGGGTTCGCGCCGGGGTTCGCGTACCTGTCCGGTTTGGACCCGGCGCTGCACGTCCCGCGCCGGCCGACGCCCCGGACGCGCATCCCGGCGGGCTCGGTGGCGATCGCCGGCGAGTACAGCGCGGTGTACCCGAGCGCGTCGCCGGGCGGCTGGCGGCTGCTCGGCCGGACGGGCGTTCCGGTGTGGGACGTCGAGCGCGACCCGCCGAACCTGCTGCCACCGGGCACGAAGGTGCGGTTCGAGGCGGTGAGGGCGTGAAGCTCGAAGTCGTGCGGCCGGGGTTCACGACGACGGTGCAGGACCTCGGCCGGCCCGGGCACGCGGCGCTCGGCGTCGGCCGATCGGGTGCCGCGGACCGCGGGTCGTTCCGGCTGGCCAACCGGCTCGTCGGGAACCCTCCTGGCGCCGCGGCTCTGGAGGTGACGCTCGGCGGGCTGGTGCTGCGCGCTTCGGCCGTCACGACGGTGGCGGTGACCGGCGCGCTGTGCCCGGTGTCGCCGGGTGGCATGAACGCGCCGATGACGTTGTGGCCGGGTGACGAGCTCGTGCTGGGCACGGCTTCCGCCGGCTTGCGCTGCTACGTCGCGGTGCGCGGCGGGATCGACGTGCCACCGGTGCTCGGCTCGCGGTCCACGGACACGCTCGGGAAGCTGGGGCCGCCACCGCTCGCCGCCGGGATGCTGCTGCCGGTGGGTACGCCTGGCGCTTTCCCGGCGGCCGATCTGGCACCGCGCGCGGCGCTGCCCGACGCGCCGGTCCTGCGCGTCACACCGGGACCACGTCGCGACTGGTTCGCGTCGCCGGACGACTTGCTGTCCGCTGTGTACACGGTCTCGCCGGACTCGGACCGCGTCGGCATCCGCCTGACGGGACCCGCACTCGAGCGGGTCCGCCACGACGAGCTGCCGTCCGAGGCGTGCGTCCCGGGTTCGCTGCAGGTGCCGCCGTCGGGCCGGCCGATCCTGTTCCACGCGGACCACCCGACGACCGGCGGCTACCCGGTGATCGCGGTCGTCGAGGAGGACGACCTGGACGTCGCGGCCCAGCTGCGCCCCGGTCAGACCCTGCGCTTCAGGCCCGCGTCGTGAGCGGTGACCGCCCCGAAGTCGGGTAGCTCGACACCGTTGATCGCGCGCTCGACCAGGGCGGTGAGCGCCTCCATGTCGGGCTCTTCGGCCGGCTCGGCGTCCGGCCCGGGGATGCCTCGGCTCTGCGCGTGCAGCCGGCCGATCTCCTGGTTGGCCTCGACGAACGGGCGCATCCGCCGCTCGTAGCCGGCGAACCCGGCCGCCGGGTCCCACTCCGCGGCGGCCAGCTCCCCGGCCAGCAGGTAGGCGCCGACGAGGGCCAGCCCGGTACCGCCGCCGGACAGCGGTGACGAGCTGAACGCCGCGTCCCCGAGCAGCGCCACCCGGCCGTCCGACCAGCGGTCCATCACCACCTGGGCGATCTGGTCCAGGTAGAAGTCCGGGGTGTCGTCCAGGTGCGCGAGGATGCGCGGGGTCAGCCAGCCGAAGCCGGCCATCCGCTCGCGCAGCAGGCGCTTCTGGGCCTCGACGTCGCGGTGGTCGACGTCGAAGTCCGCCGCGGAGAAGGACAGCATGGCCATCGCCCGGGTGGGGTCCGGCAGGGGGCGCAGCCCGGCGGAGCGCCCGGCCTCCTGGTAGTCGAGCATCCAGCGGTCCAGCCCGAACTCGTTGGGCACGCTGTAGAAGGCCAGCACGGATCCCAGGTGGCGGACGAACCGCTCGCGCGGCCCGAAGACCATCGCCCGCAGCGCCGAGTGCAGCCCGTCCGCCCCGACCACCAGGTCGAAGCGCCGCCGGTCGCCGCTCGCGAAGACGACGTCGACCCCGTCGGCGTCCTGGGTGAGTTCGGCGATCCGGTCGCCGAAGACGTACTCGGCAGTGTCGCGGGTGTCGTCGTACAGCACCTGGGACAGGTCACCGCGCAGGATCTCGATCTCCGCGATGTACCCGTCGCCGCCGTGGTCGTCCGCGCGGTAGGTCTCCAGCACGTTCCCCTCGGCATCCACGGTGTGCGCGCCGGCGGTCTCGGTGCGGGCCGCGCGCACCGCCGCGTCCAGCCCCATCCGCCGGATGACCTCCTTGGCCACCCCGCGCGCGTCCACCGCCTGCCCGCCGGGACGCAGCCCGGGGGCCCGCTCCACCACGGTCACCTCGGCTCCCTGCCGACGCAGCCAGTGGGCCAGCGCGGGCCCCGCGATGCTCGCCCCCGCCACCAACACCCTGGTACCGCTCACCATGTCATCCTGTTCGCCGTCCGGATCGCGATCCTACGACGGAAACCCGGGTCCCTCCCCGCGATTAGCGGGTCCCAGGCCGGCTTTCCCGCTCACGACCACCAGCCACACGACGTTGGTGACCGCGATGGCGAGCCACGCCGCCCAGGCCGCGCCCGGCGCGAGCCAGGTGGTGACGACCCCCAGTGCCACCGTCACCACCAGCGGCCACCCCCGCCACGGCCGGCGCGGCCGCCGCTCGGCGAGGTAGGCGTCGAAGGCCTCCGCCACCTGGTCGTCGATCTCGTCGCGCAGGCGCGGGCTCAGCTCAGACATGCGCCGGCACCCGGCGGGGGACCGCCACCGTCAGGCACGCCAGCGCCAGCGGCACCTCCAGACCGGCCATGAGCAGCGAAAACACCACGTCGTCGCCGGCCGTCACGACGTCGAACCAGACGTCGGTCAGCAGCAGCGTCGCCGTGCCGATCGCGGCGAACGGCGTCCTCGGGTCGTCGCGCCCGAGGAGCCAGGCCGTGACCAGCAGGCCGAACGCTTCCGCCGTGTCGAAGCCCGTCCACGCGAGCCGCCAGTGCTGCGCCGGGTAGACGTCCGGCAGTGTCAGCCCCAGTACCGCGATCCACGGCAGCAGGCACAGTCCAGCCGCCCAGAAGAGTCTTTTCATCGGAACCCCCGTTCGCGAACCACCGTAGCCGATTGCAGAGATTCTTTGCAAACATCCTCTGTAGTAGGCTCGGGCGATGGTCGAACGTCCCGAACGGCGCGTCCTCACCGGCGCGGATCTCAAGGCCTTCTACAAGGCCCTGGCCAACCCCGTGCGCCGGGACATCCTGTCCTACCTGGGCAAACACGGCGAAGCGAACTCGACGAGCGTCGCGAAAGCCCTCGGGGAGAGCACCGGGACGACCAGCTACCACCTCCGCCGGCTCGCCGACCTCGACCTGATCGCGGAGATCGAGGAGCGCTCCACCGGCCGCGAACGCTGGTGGCGATCGCTGATGAAGGACATCTACACCCCGCCGGGCCTGGAGCTGACGCCGGACGAGCGCGAGGCCGCGCGCAAGCTCGGCGCGCTCAAGATGAGCCACGACCTCGGCCTGGTCACCCGGGCGTACGCCGGTTACGACAGCGGCGAGGGCTGGAACCAGATCTTCCGCGCGGGGCTGACCCTGACGAAGGAGCAGATCACCTCGTTCGTCGAGGAGTACCAGAACCTGGTCTGGAAGTACGTCACCGAGCCGGGCCACCGCCCGCCGGGCTCGCGCGCGCTCGCCATCCGCCTGATCGTCGTGCCGGAGGAAGAGTCCACAGCGGACTAGAGACCCGAGACCCGCAGCGTGATGTTCAGCCGCCCGGCCAAGCCGAGCGCCGGGTCGGCCGTGCCCGGCAGCGTCTTGGGCACGCCGTGGTAGGCGAGTCGCGACGGGCCGCCGAACACGAACACGTCACCCGAGCGGAGCTCGACGTCGGTGTAGGGCCGGCCGCGGGTCTCGGTGTTGCCGAAGCGGAACACGCACGCGTCGCCGAGGCTGAAGGACACCACCGGCGCGAGGCTGCGCTCGTCCTTGTCCTGGTGCAGGCCCATCTTCGCGGTGGCGTCGTAGAAGTTGACCAGCGCGATGTCCGGCGCGTAGTCCGCGTCCGGTTCGCCGTACGCGTCCGCCAGCGCGCGGCGGCCGAGGTCGCCGAGCCAGCCGGGGAACGGCAGCACCGGCGTCCCCTCGCCGGTCGTGCGCGAATAGCCGTACGGGTACCAGTGCCAGCCCAGGCAGACGGACTTCACCGACATCACGCCGCCGTTGGGCAGCCGGGTGTGGCGGTAGCCGGACCAGCCACGGCACGCCGCGACGAGCTCGCGCTGTTCGTCGAAGCCGAGCCAGTCGGGCACGTGGACGGCACCGGGCGCGAGTTCGGCGCGCGGGCGCGGCAGGAGGGCGTCCATCACCTCGATTGTGCCGGAGACTCCTGCTGGACACGTTCGGTGATCGTCGAAGGCACGACACGGTGGCCGCGGAACGTCACGCCCGCGGCGGTGTACAGCCGCAGGAGCCGCCCGATCGGACCAACGGGACGCTCCTGCGGCCGTGTCCCCTCGCTATGGGCCACCATGCCTAGACGTTCCCACACCTGAATGTCACAAGGCCAGCGTGGATCAGCTACGAACGCGTCACTTGACCTCGCCGACGCGGATCAGTCACGAAACGTCACGACGGTGACCCCGGCCCGCGCCGGTACCGGGTCGTTCATCGCGGCCAGCGCGGCCGGGACGTCGTCGAGCCCGATCCGGCACCCGATCAGCGCGGCGAGGTCGATCCCCGCCGTCTCCACGACGCGCAGCAGCTCCGGGTACTCGTGGGCCTGGAGCCCGTGGATGCCGACCAGCTCCAGCTCGCCGCCGATGACCCGGTGCATCGGGATCGGCGCGATCCCCTGCGCGGGCGGCATCAGCCCGGCCTGGACGTGCCGGCCGCGCTTGCGGAGGCTGCCCACCGACGCCGCGCAGGTCGACGGCGCGCCGAGGCAGTCGAGCGAGACGTGCGTGCCGCCGCCGGTCAGCTCGCGCACGTGCGCGGCGACGGCTTCCGGGCCGGCGAAGGCCGACGAGTCGACGGTCAGCGCCGCACCCGACTTCGCCGCGAGCGCCAGTGCCGCCGGCGAGACGTCCACCGCGACGACCTTCGCGCCCGCCGCGACGGCCAGCAGCACCGCCGAGATCCCGACGCCGCCGCAGCCGTACACCGAAACCCACTGCCCCGCGGTGACCCGGCCCTGCCGCAGCACCGCGCGGAACGCCGTCCCGAACCGGCAGCCGAGCGCGGCGGCTTCGGCGGCGCCGAGCGAGTCCGGCAGCGCGACGAGGTTCGTCTCGGCGTGCTCGATGGCGACGCGCTCGGCGAAGGAACCCCAGTGGGTGGCGCCGGGCTGGAACTCGCGGTCGCAGATCTGCTGGTCACCGCGGGCGCACTGGGGGCAGGTGCCGCAGGCGCAGACGAACGGCACGGTGACGCGCGCGCCGAGCTCCCAGCCGCGCACGCCCGCACCGAGCGCGACGATGCGGCCGGCGAGCTCGTGCCCGGCGACGTGCGGCAGCTTCACCGCGGTGTCGTGGCCCTGCCACGTGTGCCAGTCGCTGCGGCAGACGCCGGTGGCGTCGACCTCGATCACCGCGCCACCGGGCGGCGCCGCCGGCTCCGGCACCTCCCGCACGACCGGCGGGACGCGGAACTCCTCCATCACCACAGCTCGCATGCCGCGAGCCTACGTGATCCGCTCAGGTGAGCGGATTTCCGTTGGTACCGCTCAATTGAGCGGCGGAGCCTGCACGTGGAAGCGCGTTCTTCCCCGCGGTGGCCCGAGGAGCTTGCTGAGCGCGCCGTCCGGCACGTTCAGGATGTCCTCGAGATTCCGCAGCGCCTCCAACGATTCCGGCCGCTCGGGCCGGCACCGCCCGGACTGCCAGTGGCTGAGGGTGGCCAGGCTGACCGTGGTTCCCCTGCCGCGCAAGCGATAGCGGATCCGGTCGAGCCCGAGCCCGCGGGCCCGGATCGCCGCCCGCAGTGCCACGTCGAACGGCCCGGCGGAGAGCAGCTGGCTCAGCTCCGCCTGTTCCCCCCGGTCGATGGTGCGTGTTCGCTGACCGGTCATCACAACGCTCCGAAGCACTCCCGAATACGAAAATTGGAGCGTAGGCCCAGCTCCGCAAGATCGGAAGGGCCCTCACCCACCTGCGAGCCGTACCTTCGCGGCGATGGCGGCGAAGGGTTCCGCGTAGCCCGCGTTGATCGTGACGTAGGAAATCCCCCACCGCTCCCGCCACCCGAGAAGCCTTTCCGCCGCTCGACCCGGATCGGCGGGCAGCACGGTGACGGCGTGGGCGGCAGCGAGTTCGGGGACGTCGACCCCGGCCCACCGCGCGATTCCCGGCGACGGCTCGTCCCCGACGGCCATCAGGTTCAGCCCGAGCTCGATGTCCGGCAGCCGGTCGCCGGCGAGCGCACGGAATCGATCCACAATGGACTCGGCCTCCGCTTCGGTGGTCTTCGGCATCCAGGTGAAGGTGACGGTGTCGGCTTCTTGCGCGGCGAGCGCCAGCATTTTCGGCCCGCCGCCGGCGAGCACCAGCCGCGGGCGGTCGGCCGACCGCTTGAAGTACGCGATCGTCTCCGCCATCCGTGTGATCCGCTCACCCGGTTCGCCGAACTTCCGGCCGAGGCTTTCGGTGTGCGCCGCGGCCCCGGGCCGCCCGACGCCGAGCCCGAGCTCGAACCGGCCCCCGGTCTGCTGGTGCAGGGTCCGGACCTGCCAGTCGAGGGCTTTCGGGTCCCGGAAGGGATCGGCGAGCACGAAGGTCCCGACGGTGAGGTCCAAGGTGACCGCGGCGGCGGCCCCGAGCAGGACGAAGGGGTCGGCGGTGCCGACGGGGTCGGTGGCGAGGAGGGTGTCGAAGCCGAGTTTCTCGACCCGTTCGGCCTGAGCGGTCCACGAGACGAGATCGGGCGCGTGACCGGCGACGACGCCGAAGCGGAAGGGTTTCATGCAGGCCATGGTCGGGGTGGCGGGCAGGTCACCACATCCGCTTCACGACGTCACTCGCGCGTACGCAGCCTGACGACAGAGCGCCCCAAGGCCACCTTGGGTGCGTTCACCGCACCCAAGGTGGCCTTGGGGCGCTCGGGCTCAGCGCAGGGTGACCGACAGGGCCTGCGCGATCTCCTTGCCGATGGCGTGCGTCGCCGCATCCGGTGGCGAGCCCACCTTCACCACCATCGGCCCGCCGAACGGCTGCCGCTCGACGACCTCGATGCGTTCGCCCAGGTTGATCGCGTGTTCGGTCAGGTAGCGCAGCAGCTCCGGGTCCGTGTCCCAGACCCGGACGATCTCGCCCACCGCGCCCGGCTCGAGGTCGTCCAGGATGCGGACCGACAGCTCCTCGACGCTGCCGTCGGCCGCCGGGATCGGGTCGCCGTGGGGGTCGCGGACCGGGTTGCCCAGCTTGGCCGCGATGCGCTCGACCAGCCGGTCGGACACCGCGTGCTCCAGCGCGTCCGCCTCCGCGTGGACCTCGTCCCACGTGTAGCCGAGCTCGGAGACCAGGTACGTCTCGATCAGCCGGTGGCGCCGCAGCACCGAGCGCGCCAGGACCCGCCCGTCGGCGGTGAGCTCGATCCCGCGGTACGGCACGTGGGTGACCAGCCCGAGCTGGGACAGCTTCGTGACCATCCCCGACGCCGAGGACGGGCTGACCTCCAGCCGGCCGGCGAGGGAGGTGTTCGTGACCGCCTCGCCCCGCTCGACCAGGCCGTAGATCACCCGGACGTAGTCCTCGACCGACGAGGACCTCCGGACCGAACCATCTCCCATGCCGCATACGATACGGGGCCGGGTTCTTTCTCGTGAAAGTTCACGGCCGCCAGCGGTAGCGGATCCAGCCGGGGACGGGTTCCGCGCCGAGCTGGGCGTAGAACGCCTTGCCCTTTTCGTTGCCCTCCTGCATGTCCCACTCGACGCGGCCGCTGGTGCGGTTGCTCAGCTCGTCGAGCAACTCGCTGCCGAGCCCGTAGCGGCGGTGGGCGGGGCGGACGAACAGGTCGTCCAGCCAGATCCCCGGCCGCGCTTCCCACGTGGAGAAGCTCCAGCTGCAGAAGGCGAGGCCGGCGACCGTCCCGGGCTCGCCGGGCGGGGTCGCGATCAGCACCCACGCCTTCGGCGCCGGCCCGAAGAGGTGGCCGCTCATCTCGGCGCGGTCGAGCTTCAGGTCGTGGTTGTCCTCGTAGACGGCGTGCTCTTCGATGAGCGTGCAGATCTCTTCGATGTCTTCGAAGACGGCGTCGCGGACGGGCATCTCGCCTCCTGTTTCTGTCGGTGGTGGTCGTTAGTGTCGGGGCCGGAGGTGGTCGATGTCACCGGACCAGCGGTTCGAGGAGCTGGTCGACGAGTTCACCGGACGGCCGGGCATCACGCCACCCGGGGCGACCGGCGGATTCGGGCGCACGGCGCTGCGCGTGGGCGGGCGGATCTTCGCGATGTTCGTCCGCGGGCAGCTGGTGCTGAAGCTGCCCCGAAGCCGGGTGGACGAGTTGGTCGAGGGCGGGCACGGCGTGCGCTTCGACGCGAACAAGGGCACGCCGATGAAGGAGTGGCTGGCCCTGGACGCGGGGTCGCCGCAGCCGTGGGCCGCGCTGGCGGAAGAGGCGCTGGAGTTCGTGGGCGGGAAGGGATGAGCGGAGGGTGGCCGAGGCCGTGAGCCTCACGAGAGCCGAGCCTGGTAACGCAGCTCGCCGCCGACCGCCGTCCCCTGCACGCTCAGCCCGTCCAAAGCGGACTCCTCGAGCGGTGATCCCGAAAGCACCGCGAAGTCGGCGAGCTTCCCTTCCTCCAGCGTGCCCAGGTCACGCTCGGCGAAGGTCGCGTACGCCGAGCCGTACGTGTACGCGCGCAATGCCTGCTCCGGCGTCAACGCCTCTTCCGGCGCGAAGGGCTCTCCAGACGCGGTGAGCCGACGCACCATGTCGGCCAGCGCGAGCAGCGGAGCGCCGTTGACGACCGGGCGGTCCGAAGACGCGGGTAGCACGCAACCCGCGTCAAGCACGCTTCGCAGCCGATAGCACCACGGGACGCGAGACTCGCCGAGAGCGGCGCGCATGCCGTCGCCGAGTTCGTTGACGAAGCGTCCCTGCGGCGAAGCGAGCAACCCCAGCGAAGCAAGCCGAGAAAGCTCCGCGGGCTGAAGCACCGCGCAGTGCTCGATGCGGTGCCGGTGGTCCGTACGCGGCGAAGCGGCCAACGCGGCTTCGTACGCGTCGAGCACCACCGTGATCGCACGGTCGCCGATCGCGTGCGTCGCGATCTGCCAGCCCGCGTCGTGCGCGCGCCGGATCGTGCGGGCGAGCTCGTCCTCGGGCACCTGGAAGTAGCCGCGGTTGTCCGGCTCGCCGTCGAACGGCTCGTGCATCGCGCACGTGCGGCCGACCAGCGACCCGTCGGCGAACAGCTTCATCGGCCCGACGCGCAGCCACTCGTCGCCCAGGCCCGTGCGGAGGCCCAGGTCGAGGCCGAAGCCGGCGCCGTCGGGCAGGTCGTGCAACACGCTCGCCGCGACCATCACCGTGCTCCGGACGCGCAGCACCCCCGAATCGCGCGCCACCTGGTAGGCGGCCAGCTCCGCGGGTGTCTCGCCGACCAGCCCGCCGCCGATCCCGGCCTCCTGGACGCTGGTGATGCCCTCCGAGAGGTACTGCTCGGACGCCCGGTCGAGCCCGCGGACGACCCGCGAAACCGGCGTCGGGTACGTCAGCGGCCGCAGCAGCAGCTGGGCCTGCTCGCGCAGCAACCCGGTCGGCGAGCCGTCCACGTGGACCACGTCGCCGCCGACCGGGACGTGTGCCAGGTCGAGCCGGTCGAGCACGGCCGAGTTCACCACGGTCATGTGCCCGGACGTGTGCTTGAGCCGCACGAGCATCCCCGGCGCCGCCCGGTCGAGCCCGTGCCGGTCCGGGTGCCCGCCGGCGAGCTTGTTCTGGTCGTACCCGCTGCCGATCACCCAGCTCCCGGGCGGCAGCGTCGCGGCCCGGGCGGCGACGGCGTCGTAGACCTCCTCGACGCTGCGGCAGCCGCCCAGCGGGACGTCGTCGAGGCCCATCCCGAACCACGCCATGTGGTTGTGCGCGTCGTGGAAGCCGGGCACGACGAAGCCGCCGGCCAGGTCGACGCGGGAATGCGCGGACAGCTCGCGGGCATCGTCGCCCAGCGCAACCACCCGGCCGTGCAGCACGGCGAGTGCGCTGGTGAGACCCGCGCCCGTCCACATCGTGGCGTTCTCGTAGACCGTGTCGACCCGCATCTCCGCCTTCCTCCCCCCGCCGCCACCCTCAACGGAGGCGCTCCGCGCCGCTGTACCGTCAAGAGGCTATCGATCGATCGATCGAACGTCTAGCATCGGCCGCATGCCCACCGTGGAGTTCGCCGTCGAGGACGGCATCGCGCAGATCCGGCTGAACCGGCCCGAGCGGCTGAACGCGGTCGCCGTCGTCCTGGTCGACGACTTCCTCGCCGCCCTCGACGCCACCGCGCGCAGCGACGCCCGCGTCGTCGTGCTGTCCGGGAACGGCCGCGCCTTCTGCGCCGGCCACGACCTCAAGGAGCCCACCCCCGCGGGTGACTCGCGGGCGCGGCTCGACCGGCTCCAGGACGTCACGCGGCGGCTGCGGGGGCTGCGCCAGCCGGTGATCGCGGCGGTGCACGGCTACGCGATCGGCGCCGGCGCGGAGTTCGCGCTCGGCTGCGACCTGATCCTGGCCGCCGAGGACGCCGTCTTCGCGTTCCCGGAAGTCTCGCTGGGCCTGAGCGTCACCGGCGCGGCGTCGCGGCTGCTCCCGCTCCTGGTCGGCCCGCTCAAGGCGAAGGAGCTCCTGCTGCTCGGCGAGCGCTTCGACGGCCGGAAGGCCGCGGAGCTGGGCATGGTCAACGCCGCCGTACCCGCCGAGCAGCTCCAGGCCGAAGCACTCAGCTGGGCGAAGCGGATCGCCGAGCACCCGCCGGCCGCCGCGGCGATGGCGAAGCGCGTCCTCGACGCGACCACGGACCTCGAGCCGGCGCTCGAGCTGGAGGTCAGCCACGCCCTCATCACCGAAACCTCGGCCGCGGTCGCCGCGTCCACGGAGGCCTTCCGGAGCCGGACGTGACCCCGCTCGCCGAGATCGGCACGCTCGCCCAGCTGGTCACGCGGGCCGCGCAGCTGTGGCCGAACCGCACGGCCTGGGTGTTCGACGAAGGCGGCCACCGCTTCACCTTCGCCGAGGTCGACCGCCTCAGCGACGGGTTCGCCGCCGCCCTCGCCGAGCGCGGCATCGGCCCCGGCGACCGGGTCGCGGTGATGCTGCGCAACGTTCCCGCGTTCCCGCTGCTGTGGCTGGCGCTGGCCAAGATCGGCGCGCAGCTGGTCCCGGTCAACACGAACTACCAGGAGTTCGACGGCGCCCACGTGCTCCGCCACTCCGGCGCGAAACTGGCCGTCGCCGCACCGGAGTTCACCGATCTCCTCGGCCGGATCGGGCTGACCGAGGTCATCACCCCGGACCGGCTCCGCACCGGCGCCGAACCGCCGGAGTTCACCCCGGTGCCGGAACACCCCGTCAACATCCAGTACACGTCCGGCACCACCGGCGCGCCCAAGGGCTGCGTCCTGCCGAACCGGTACTGGACGACCCTGGCGGTCGGCCTGGCCACCGACTTCCCCGCCGTCGGCGAGAACGACGTCATGCTGACCGCGCAGCCGTTCCACTACATCGATCCACAGTGGAACGTCGCGCTGGGGCTCGCCGCCGGCGCCACCCTCGTCGTACTGGACCGCTTCCACCCCAGCACGTTCTGGGCGAAGGTCCGCGAGCACGACGTCAGCTGGTTCTACTGCCTCGGGCTGATGCCGGCGCTGCTGCTGCGGCAGGAGCCGTCGGAGGCCGACCGCGACCACCGGGTCCGCGCGATCTGCGCGTCCGCGATCCCGCACGAGCTGCACGCCGAACTGGAGGCGCGCTGGGGCGTGCCGTGGTACGAGGCGTTCGGGATGACCGAGACCGGCGGCGACATCCGGATGACGGCGGCCGACCACGACGAGACCGTCGGCACCGGCTGCATCGGGCGGCCGAGCCGCGACCGCGAGGCGATGATCGCCGGCGCGGACGGGAAGCCGGTGCCGCGCGGGGAAACCGGCGAGCTGCTGATCCGCGGGATCGGGCTGATGCACGGCTACCACGACGATCCCGAGGCGACGGCGAAGGCGTTCCGGAACGGCTGGTTCCACACCGGCGACCTCGCCCGGATGGACGACGCCGGGCGCGTGTACTACGTCGGGCGCACGAAGGACATGATCCGCCGCAGCGGCGAGAACGTCTCCGCCGACGAGGTCGAACGCGCGCTGCTGCTGCACCCGGCGGTCCGGCTCGCGGCCGTCGTCGCGGTGCCCGACGAACTGCGCGGCGAGGAGATCAAGGCGTACGTGGTGTGCGACGGCGAGCGGCCGGAGCCGGCTTCCCTGGTCGAGTTCTGTTCGGGAAAGCTGGCCTACTTCAAGGTTCCGCGCTTCTGGGCGTTCGCCGCCGAGCTGCCGATGACGCCGTCCGAGCGCGTCGCCAAGGGCGAGCTGCGGAAGGTGGCCGACCCGCGCGCCGGGTCGTGGGACGCGAAGGCGGAAGCATGGCTGTGACCAGCCGGGAGCGCGTCCGCGCGGCGGCGGTGAAACTGTTCGCCACCAAGGGGTTCCACGGCACGGGCATCCGGGACCTGGCACAGGAGGCGGAACTTTCCTCGGCGAGCCTGTACCACTACATGGGCACCAAGGAGGATCTGCTCGCGGAGATCATGCACACGGCGCTGAACCGCCTGCTGGACGCCGCCCGCGAAGCGACGGCCGGCAGCGCGGACCCGGTGCACCGGCTGCGCACGCTGGTCGCGCTGCACGTGCTCGCGCACGCGGTCGGCCCGGCGGAAACCCGCGTGGTGGACAACGAAGTCGACGTGCTGTCGCCGGCCGCGCGCGAGCCGGTGGTGGCGTTGCGGGACGCGTACGAAGACCTGTGGGCGGCGGCGATCGACGAAGGCGTCGCGGCGGGGGTGTTCCACACCGAACACCCGGCGGTCACCCGGCTCGCGCTGCTGGAGATGTGCAGCGGCGTGGCCAGGTGGTATTCCCCACGCGGGCCGCTGGCGCTGGACCAGCTCGCCGAGCACTACGCGGAGCTGGTGTCGAGGGCGCTGGGCTGCACGTCCGCGCCCGGCGTGGCCGACTTGCGACGCTGCCGGGAAATCGTCGCGAAAGAGTGGGGCATGTCCGTTTAGCGGCGCTTTTACCTGTGTACGCCTTGCCCAGACGGCGTGTGTGGGGGACGCTCGAAGGGTGACTGAGGAAACGATCCAACTGGAACTGGACGACTCGGGTCTCGCGCCGGGCCTCCCGGCGCCGGCACACCCCCGCGATCAGGTGCAGGATGTCCCCTACCGCCCGGTCGAGTTCCGCGATGACGATCTCCCCACCGCCCTGGAGCGGTGCTCCGCATGGCTACGGCAGGCGCAGGAATGGCTGGGCGAGCCGCTCGACGTCCTGGCCATCCACCTCGACTACGACGACCGTCAGGGTTCGCCGTACTACGACGTGAAGCTCCTGTGCAACGAAGAGGACCTGGCCGGCGTTCCGATCGCCATCCGCAACAAGCAGTAACCCGGAGCACCACCGAGGCCACCTCCCGGGCGTCCGGGAGGTGGCCTCGTTCGCTTTCCGGAGACCTCAGCCGAGCACGCCGCCGACCTTCACGTGCCCCTTGAGCAGGTTGCGCGCGATCGTGCGGCGCTGGATCTCGTCGGTGCCTTCGTAGATGCGCAGCAGCCGCAGCTCGCGGTACCAGCGCTCGACCGGCAGCTCCCGCGTGTAGCCCATGCCGCCGTGGATCTGCAGGACGCGGTCGACGATCTCGTTGGCCTTCTGGCCGCCGTACAGCTTCGCCATCGACTGCGCGTGCCGCGAGTCGACGCCCTGGTCGACCTGCCAGGCGGCGTTGAGCACCAGCCAGCGCAGCGCCTCGAGCTCGACGCCGGAGTCGGCGATCATCCACTGGATGGCCTGCCGCTCCGCGATCTTCTGGCCGAACGTCTCGCGGGTGTTGGCGTGCTCGATGGCCATCGAGATCAGCCGCTCGCACGAACCGATCGCGCGCGCCGGCAGCAGGTAGCGGCCCTGGCCGATCCACTGCATGGCGAGCTCGAAGCCGCGACCCTCCTCGCCGAGGATCTGCGTCTCGGGCACGCGGACGTCCTGGAAGATCAGCGAAGCCGGGCCCCACTCGCCCATGGTGTCGATGTACTCGGACTTCCAGCCGGCCTCGCGGTCGACGAGGAAGCACGTGACGCCGCCGTTCGCGCCCTTCTCCGGGTCGGTGATGGCGAAGACCATCGTGAAGTCGGCTTCGTTGCCCCCGGTGATGAAGGTCTTCTCGCCGTTGATGATCCAGTCCGTGCCGTCCTTGCGGGCGGTGGTCCGGATGGCCTTGGCGTCCGACCCGGCGCCCGGCTCGGTGATCGCGAAGCAGGACTTGCGCTCGCCCGAAATGGTCGGCAGCAGGTAGGTCTGCTTCTGCTCCTCGTTGGCGTGGAACAGGATGTTGTCCGCGGCGCCGCCGAAGCGGAACGGCACGAAGGTGCGGCCGAGCTCGGCCTCCAGCAGCGCGGCCATCACGGCGGACAGGCCCATGCCGCCGTACTCCTCCGGGGTGAAGACACCCCAGAAGCCGGACTCCTTGGCCTTGAGCTGGAGGGCCTTCAGCTCCTCACCGGTCAGCCCCGGCTGGTGGGCGCGCTCGCGCCGCAGGACCTCCTGCTCGAGCGGGATCAGCTCCCGCTGGACGAACGTGCGGACCCAGTCGCGCACTTCACGTTCTTCGGTGCTGAGTGAGAAATCCATCCGAGCTGCTCCTCCGCCACTGGCTAAGCGCTTGCTAAGTTGCCATTTTGCGCGACCTGTCACGCACACGCAAGGACTCGTTGCAGCGGCACGATCACGAAGAGTAGTGGATCGACCACTGCGGCAGTCGTGCGTTGACGGTGGTGGCATGCCCGAACAGCTTGGTCCAGCACTGCTCCCAGACCCACTTCGGCCGACAGCGAGCTACTGTCATCTCATATTTTAGATCTTGGCCCTACGCTGGGTAAACGATTACGGCGAGTGGAGCAGTGAGCCTAGGCCAGAGGCCAAAAGAGTGACGTGCGCCACGCTCTTGGGTATTGATCCCACCCGTTGTGAGCACCCTGTCACCGCCTCTACAGTGGCCGCGTGACTCCGAGAATGAGTCACTCATTCCCACCGGATTCGGTTCACGAACCGTCACTTTCTTCAAGGAGCAGGCCTTGCTTGGAAACGCCATGAGCAGTGGCCGGGTTCGCACTCGCCGCGCCGCGCTCGGGCTCGCCCTCACCGTCGCAGCCGCCACGGCCCTCACCGGCTGCAGTGCGCTCGGCTCGGACGACTCGAACGCCTCGTCGAACGGGGGCGGCCTGGAGAAGTCGAAGATCAAGGTCGCGATCTTGCCCACCGTCGACACCGCTCCGCTGTGGCTGGCCCAGGACGCCGGCTACTTCAAGGCCGAGGGTCTCGAGGTGGAGGCCGTCGTGGCCGCGAGCGGCCAGGCGGCGCTGACGAAAGCGGTCTCCGGTGAAACCGACATCGCGATCTCGAGCTACATGCCGTTCTTCGTCGCGAAGAGCACGGGTACGGCCGACTTCCAGCTGGTCGCGGACGCGACCTCGGTCAGCCCGAAGTCCGTCGCGATCGTCACGGCGCCGAACTCGCCGGTGAAGACGGTCAACGACCTGGCGGGCAAGCGGATCGCGATGACCGCCCGGAACACGGCGAGCGACCTGCTGGCCAAGTCCCTGATGAAGGACCACGGCGTCCCCATCGACAAGGTGAACTGGGTCCCGATCCCGTTCCCGAACACCGCGGCGGCGCTGGCGCAGGGACAGGTCGACGCGGCCCTGCTTCCCGAGCCGTTCCTCTCGCAGGCCGCCAAGACCTCGGGCGCGATCCCGGTGATCGACGTCAACACCGGTGCCACCCAGGACTTCCCGCTTTCGGGCTACGGCGCGACGTCGAAGTGGGTGCAGGCGAACCCGAAGACCCTCGCCGCCTTCCAACGCGCGCTGCAGAAGGCCACCAGCGAAACGAACAAGGACCGGTCCAAGATCGAGCCGCTGCTGGTGAAGTACGCGAAGATCGACGCGGACACGGCCAAGCTGCTCAGCCTGCCCAGCTTCGGTGCCACGCTGGACGCCCGGCGCCTGCAGCGGGTGCCCGACCTGATGCTCCAGATGGGCGCGATCACGACCAAGGTCGACGCCGCGTCGATGATCGCTCCGCAGGCGACCAGCTGACGTAACGAGAACTGCTCCGCGACCAAGGCCGGCCTGGTCGGCTTCCTCCCGCTCCGGGAGGTTGCCGACCGGGCCGGCCTTGGTCGTTCGGACGGGCCGCCGGCCGCGGCGGGTACCGGGCCGGCGGACGCGTCACCTTGTCAGTACGGCGACTTTTCCGACGAAGCGACCCGGATGTGCACCAGCGTCGGGCGCTTGTCCGCCAAGGCCGCGGTCAGCCCCGGAACCAGGCCCGACGGCTCGGTGATCGTCACGCCCTCGCAGCCCATGCTCGACGCCAGCCGGGCGAAGTCGATGCCGCCCAGTTCGGTGCTCGGCAGCTTCTCGCTGCCGATCGAATCGCCGAAGATGCGGACCGCCGCGTACTCCGTGTTGTCCATGATCAGGATCGTCACCGGGAGATCCTGGCGCGCGGCCGTCCAAAGAGCCTGGATGCCGTACATGCTGGAGCCGTCGCCGATCACGCCGACCACCGGGCGGTCCGGCCGGGCGAGCGCCGCGCCGACCACAGCCGGGACGCCATAACCGAGCGTGCCACTGGCCACCGTCAGGAAGCCGGTGTCCGTGGCGGTGATCGGCAGGTGGTCGTGCAGGGCGCCGCGGTGGCTGGGCGCCTCCTCGACGACGATCGCGTCCTCCGGCAGCAGGTCCGCCAGGGTCGAGTAGACGAACTCGCCGGTCAGCTTCTCCCCACTCGGTTTCGCGGGCCGCTCGCGGGGCGACGGCGCGGGCCGCCCACTCCGGCCGACCGCGTTCAGCAGCGCGCGGACGGCGAGTTTCGGCGTCGTCCGGATACCGATGCCTTCGGAGGCGCGGGCGAGGATCTGCTCGTCGTCGCTGACGATGAACAACGGCGGCAGCGGAGCTTCCCCACGCCCACGGTCGACGTGGTAGGTGAACGCGGGCGCCCCGAGCACGACGACGAGGTCGTGCTGCGCGAGCCGGTCGGAGACCGCGCCGCGTTCGGGGTCGAGGAAGCCTTGGAACAGCGGGTGATCCTCGGGGAACGAGCAGCGGAACGACATCGGCGCGACCCAGACGCCGGCGTTGAGGTGTTCGGCGAGGGCGACGGTCTCGACGACGGCTGCGTCCTGGTCGACGGCTCCGCCGACGACGATCGCCGGGCGTTCGGCCGCCTCGAGCGCGGCGGCGAGTTCGTCGACCGCCTCGGGATCCGGTGCGTAGCCGCGGATGCGGGGGCGGGAAATGATCGGCCGTTCGGTGGTGGCGGTCCAGTCGTCGGCGGGCACGGACACGAACACCGGCCCGGACGGCGCCTGCGTCGCGACGTGGTAGGCGCGGGCCAGCGCCGCCGGGACGTCTTCGGCAGTGGCGGGCTCGATCGACCACTTGACGTACGGCTTGGGGAACTCCGGGGCGTCCGTCGCGCCGAGGAACGGGTCGTGCGGCAGAAGCGCCCGGTTCTGCTGCCCGGCCACCACGATCAACGGCGTCCGGTTGCGATGGGCGTTGTACAGGCTCCCCAGCCCGTGCCCGACCCCGCCGGCGGAGTGCAGGTTGACCAGCACCGCTTGACGGGTGGCCTGGGCGTAGGCGTCAGCCATCGCTACGACGGCGGATTCCTGCAGACCGAGGATGTAGTGGAAGTCGTCCGGCCAATCGGTGAGAAACGGGACCTCGGTGGTACCGGGGTTGCCGAACACCGTGGTGAGGCCGAGTTCGCGGAGGAGTTCGCGGGTGGCGTCCAGCACCGTGCGCTTGATCATGGGCACAGACTAATGCTTAGTCATGCGAAGGAAATCCCCCAAAGGGCCGCCTCGGGCGGACGCGCGATCGCCCGGCCGCAAGGGGTGATCACCCCAGACCTGTCCCCGGATTCGTGACAACCGCTCCGGCGCCCGGAAGGATCGGAGAGGTGATGGAGATCGTGGTCCGCTGGTCGTCCCCGCTGCCCGCCGAAGAGCGTTTCCTGCGCCTGCTGGACGAGGTCGAGCAAGGCCGCTTCGACGCGTACCGGCAGGACGCGGACAAGCGGCGCTTCCTCACCGGCCGGGTGCTGGCGAAGACGGTGGCGGCGGAGCGGCTGGGGCTGGCCGTCGAGGCCGTGAAGTTCGACGCGACCTGCGAAGACTGCGGAAAGCCGCACGGCAGGCCGCGGATCCCCGGCGCGGACCTGACGCTGTCGATCTCGCACTCGGGCGAGCTGATCGGCGTCGCGGCGACGCCGTCGGTCCCGGTGGGCCTGGACGTCGAGACGGCCGGCCGCAAGGCGGACGACGGCCTGATCGAATACGCGTTGAGCCCGGCGGAGGCGGCGCACCTGACCGGCCTGAGCGACGCGGAGAAGGCGGCGGCGTTCTTCGTCTACTGGACGCGCAAGGAAGCCGTCATGAAGGCCACGGGCAAGGGCCTGCGCATCCCGCTGAAGAGCATCACGTTCTCCCGCTTCGACGAACCGGCGCGGCTGGTGGAGTCGGGCGACCCGGCCCTGGAGCCGGCCCGCACGCGGCTGGCGGACCTCAAGGCCGCCGACGGCTACCGCGCGGCCATCGCGGTCCTGACCACCGACGAGCTGTCGGTGACCGAGGAACACTGGGTGCCCTAGACGCTGTCCTCCAGGCCCATCGCGCTCAGCAGCGTCCGGAACTTCGCCGTCGTCTCGTCCAGTTCGGCCCGTGGGTCCGAAGCCGGGACGATGCCGCCCCCCGCGTACAGCCGCATCGACGTCGACGCGATCTCGGCGCAGCGGATCGCCACCGCCCACTCGCCGTCGCCCGAGGCGTCCACCCAGCCGACCGCTCCCGCGTAGTAGTCGCGGTCGAACGGCTCCAGCTCTTGGACCAGCTCGCGCGCACCCTCGGTCGGGGTGCCGCAGATCGCCGGGGTCGGGTGGAGCGCCGCCGCCAGGTCGAGCGCCGTGACGTCCGGGTCGGCCAGCTCGCCCGTGATCGGCGTGCGCAGGTGCCAGATCGCCGGCGTCGTGACCAGCTCCGGTTCCGCCGGGACCTCGAGCGTCCGGCAGAACGGCCGCAGCGCCTCGACCAGGTAGTCGATCACCACGGCGTGTTCCAGCTGGTCCTTGCGCGACGTCCGCAGCGCCTCGCCGTTGGCCCGGTCGGCCGCCGGGTCGGCCGAGCGCGGCATGGACCCCGCGTGCGGCGACGAGAAGACCGTGCGGCCGGTGCGGCGCAGCAGCAGCTCGGGCGTGGCGCCGACGAGCGACCGGCCGCCGGGCAGTTCGGCCGCGTACGTGAAGTGCCGGGGGTTGCCGACCGCCAGGTTCCGCACGATCCGCTCCGCGGACACGGGCGAAGCGAACTCGAGGTCGAGCGCCCGGGCGAGGACGGCTTTGCGCAGGCCACGGTCGGCCAAAGCCGCGACGGCAGCCTGGACGGTGGCCATGTGTTGCTCGGGAGAGGGCACCGCACGCACCCGCACGGGCGCCGGCAGGACCTCCCGCGGCAGCGAGGGCGCCCCTTCGGCGCGGTGGACGGTCCGGGGCACGACGAGGTGGCCCGGCACCTTCGTGTCGGGCCCGGTGTCGAACGGCAGGACACCGACGGCCAGCGGGGCACCGGTGCCGGCCAGGACGCCGGGAATCGCCGAGGCGAGCCGCCGGGGGTCCGTCTCGGTGACGGTCCGGATCGTGCCCTGCGCGAGGAGTGCGCGCTCGGCCGTCGTGAACAGGAAGTCGCCTCGCTGGTAGCGGGCGGCGAGGTCGGAAACCGGGGTCGCCGGATCAGGTGAGCTCACGTAGTCCAGCGTCCCAGGCTTCGGGAGATCCGCGAGGGGAGTGTCACGAGCGACACTCCCCTCGCGGGAGCTCCTGGTGACGGGCTACTTGAGCGCGTCGATGAGCGCCTCGCGCTGGCGCTCGCCCAGGCCGGCGGCGCGCCGGTCCGGGTCGATGCCGGCCTGCTCGAGCAGGGCGGCGACCTTCACCGCGCCGAGGCCGGGGACGGCCTTCAGCAGCTGGGTGACCTTCGTCTTCCCGATCGTCTTGTTCTCCTTGGCCTGCTTGAGCACCTTTTCGATGCTCTCCTTGCCGGACTTGATCGACGCGAGCAGCTCCGAACGCGCCTTGCGAGCCTCGGCCGCCTTGGCGAGTGCATCGGCGCGCTGCTCCGGAGTCAACGTAGGCAGAGCCAACGTAGTAGTCCTTTCCTCTCAGGTCTCCGCTTTCGCGGCCGACGGCTTTTCGGTGCGCTTGCTCCTGCAAGCGCTGGCCAGCCGTCTCTTACCACGGCCCCAGTAAACGCCACCGGCTTGATGACCGTGCAACCGACACGCACTTATTACCCCCGGAGGTGATGCCAGGCAACCCGCTCCGGCCTGCGGAAACGCTCCCAAGAAGCACCCCGAGTGGCCTCACTCACCCGGAAGTGAAGTCTCCACTACACCCGGTTTCGACACGTATTTCCTTACATACCAGGAAAAGCGCAAAAATTGTCGATCATGATCACCGTTCGGTCGTCGCCCGATCGCGCGACGACCGTGACCGAACGGAGCCGTTGTTGACCATGCCCGCTTCACCCGATCCGCACTAGAGTCGGCGCAACCCCAGTTCACCGGCGAACGACCCCCCGGGAGCGACCATGTTGAGCACCATGCAGGACGGCCGGCTGTCGCTGGCGAACCTGCTCCGCCACGGCACGTCGGTGCACTCGGCGAGCGAAGTCATCACCTGGACCGGTTCAGAAGCCCGCCGCGAGACCTACGGCGACCTCGGCCGCAACGCCGCCCGCCTCGCGAACGCGCTCCGGAGCCTCGGCGTGACAGGCGACCAGCGCGTCGGCACGTTCATGTGGAACAACGCCGAGCACATGGCCGCCTACCTGGCCGTCCCGGCGATGGGCGCCGTGCTGCACACCCTGAACATCCGGCTGTTCCCCGAGCAGCTGGTGTTCGTCGCCAACCACGCCGAGGACCAGGTCGTCATCGTCGACGGCACGCTCGTCCCGCTGCTGGCGAGGCAGCTGCCCCACTTCAAGACGGTCCGGCACGTCATCGTGGCCAACGGCGACGCCGCGGCCCTCGAGGCTCCGGACGGCGTCCAGGTGCACGCCTACGCCGAGCTGCTCGCCGGCCAGCCGGACACCTTCGACTGGCCGGACGTCGACGAGCGCTCCGCCGCTGCGATGTGTTACACCTCGGGCACGACGGGTGACCCCAAGGGCGTCGCCTATTCACACCGCTCGATCTGGCTGCATTCGATGCAGGTCTGCATGAGCGACAGCATGAACCTCGCGCAGAGCGACAAGGCGCTGGCGATCGTGCCGATGTTCCACGCGATGGCGTGGGGCCTGCCGTACGCGTCGCTGATGGTCGGCGCGTCGCTGCTGATGCCGGACCGGTTCCTCCAGCCGGCCCCGATCGCCGCGATGCTGGCCGCCGAGAAGCCGACGTTCGCGGGCGCGGTCCCGACCGTCTGGCAGGGCCTGCTCGCCCACCTCGACGCGAACCCGCAGGACATCTCCCACCTGCGCGAAGTCGTCGTCGGCGGGTCGGCGGTGCCGCCGTCGCTGATGCACGCGTTCGAGGAGAAGCACAAGGTCTCGATCCTGCACGCCTGGGGCATGACCGAGACGTCGCCGCTGGGCAGCGTCGCCCGCCCGCCGGCCGGCGCGACCGGCGACGAGGCCTGGCGCTACCGCTACACGCAGGGCCGATTCCCGGCGTCCGTGCGGGCCCGGCTGATCGACGACGACGGCGCGGTGCTGCCCTGGGACAACGAGGCCGTCGGCGAGCTCGAGGTCCAGGGCCCGTGGATCGCCGGCTCCTACTACGGCGGCGCGGAGGTCGACCCGGACAAGTTCCACGACGGCTGGCTGCGCACCGGGGACGTCGGCAAGGTCAGCGCGGACGGCTACCTCACGCTGACCGACCGCGCCAAGGACGTCATCAAGTCCGGCGGCGAGTGGATCTCGTCGGTCGACCTGGAGAACCAGGTCATGGGCCACCCGGCGGTGGCCGAGGCCGCGGTCGTCGGCATCCCCGACGAGAAGTGGGACGAGCGGCCGCTGGTCGCCGTCGTGCTCAAGGAGGGCCAAAACGTCACCGCCGCCGAGCTGCGCGAGTTCCTCAGCGACAAGGTCGCGAAGTGGCAGCTGCCGGAGAACTGGACGTTCGTGGACGAAGTCCCCAAGACGAGCGTCGGCAAGTTCGACAAGAAGCGGATCCGCGCGTCCTACTCCGAGGGAAAGCTCGACATCGCACAGCTCTAACGGGTAAATCTCCGGCGAGTCTGCAAGCCTCTGCGGGCCACCATGAGGGAGTCTGACGCCCTCATGGTGGCCTTCAGAGCACGTCGGAGGGGTTCTGGGGATGCAGCAGCGGAACAGGCGGAGTTTTCTCGCGCTCGCGGGAATGGGTGCGCTGGCGACGGCGTGCGGGTCGAACACCGGGCGGCAGGGCACCCCGCCGCCGTCGACGGCGTACTCGGCGGGCCCGCCACCCTCGGACACGCCGAAGGTCACGCTCCAGCAGTGGTACCACGCGTACGGCGAAGACGGTGTCCAGGACGCGGTCAAGCGGTACGCCGCGACCTACCCGGGCGCGACCGTCGACGTGCAGTGGAACCCCGGCGACTACGACTCGAAGATCGTCACCGCGCTGCAGAACAGCAAGGTGCCGGACGTCTTCGAGGCGCAGGTCAAGATCGACTGGGTGCGGCAGAACCAGGTGGTGTCGCTCGACGACGTCATCGCGCCGGTCAAGGACGACTTCAGCCCGGCCGTGCTGGCCACGCAGACCGTCGAGGGCAAGGTCTACGGCATCCCGCAGGCCGCCGACACGCAGGTGCTGTTCTACCGCAAGAGCCTGCTGCAGGCCGCGGGCGTGCAGCCGCCGCAGACGGTCGACGAGCTGATCGACGCGGCCGCGAAGCTCACGAAGGACGGCGTCAAGGGCCTCTTCGCGGGCAACGACGGCGGCGTCGGCGTGTTCACCGGGCCGCTGCTCTGGTCGGCCGGTCTCGACTACCTGAAGAACGGCAACCGCGAAGTCGGCTTCGACGACCCGCGCGCGGCGACCGCGCTGGCCAAGCTGCACACGCTCAACGCCAACGGTTCGCTGCTGCTCGGGGCGCCGGCGGACTGGTCCGACCCGGGTGCGTTCATCGACGGGCTCGCGGCGATGCAGTGGACCGGGCTGTGGGCCGTGCCGAAGATCCGTGACGCCTTCGACGACGACTTCGGCGTGCTGCCCTTCCCGCGCCTCGACGGCACGGGGGCGCCGTCGGTCCCGGTCGGCGCGTACGGCGCGATGGTCAACGCCAAGAGCGCGCACGTCGCCGAGGCGAAGGCGTTCGTCAAGTGGCTCTGGGTCGACCAGACGCAGGACCAGCTGGAATTCGCGACGAAGTTCGGTTTCCACGTCCCGGCGCGGCAGAGCCTGGTCGGCCGCGCGGACAGCCTCAAGTCCGGCCCGGCTGCCGACGCCGCCCGGTTCGTCAAGGAGAACGGCCACCTCGTCGGCGGTCCGGTGTGGACCCAGCAGTCGAACACGGCGTTGTCCGACGCCGTCGCGAAGATCGCGAAGGAGGGGGCGGACCCGGTCGCGCAGACCAAGACGGCGGTCGAGGTGGCGAAGGCCGAACTGAAGCGCCTCTTCGGATGACACCGGGGACGAAGCGGCGCGACGCACGCGCGTTCTGGCTGTTCGTCGGGCCGTTCTTGATCGGGCTCGCCGTCTTCGCGTACCTGCCGATCGGGTGGAGCGCGTACCTGTCGTTCTTCGACGCGCGCAACACGGTGACGCCGACGCAGTTCGTCGGGCTGGACAACTACGGCCACATGCTCACCGACGAGCCGTTCCTGGCGAGCCTGGGGACGTTCAGCGTGTTCGCGGTGTTCATCGTGCCGCTGACGTTCGTCCTGTCGCTGGCGCTCGCGCTCGGCGTCGACCAGCTGCGGTTCGCGCGGGCGTTCTTCCGGTCGGTGTTCTTCCTGCCGTTCGCGTGCTCGTACGTCGTGGCGTCGCTGATCTGGAAGACGTCGCTGTTCTCCGGTGTCCGGTACGGGCTGGCGAACACGGTGCTCGGCCTGTTCGGCGTCGACCCGGTGGCCTGGACGGGCACGGTCCACCCGCCGCTGTACTGGATCGTGCTGGTGACCGCGCGGCTGTGGCTGCAGCTCGGGTTCTACATGATCCTGTTCATCGCGGCGCTGCAGCGGATCCCCCGGCACCTGTACGAAGCGGCGTGGCTCGACGGCGCGAAGCCGGGGTGGCAGGTGTTCCGGTACATCACGCTGCCGCAGCTGCGCGCGACGGCCGTGGCCGTGCTGCTGCTGAACCTGATCAACGCGTACCAGGCGTTCGACGAGTTCTACAACATCATGGGCGACTCCCGCGGCTACCCGCCGTTCGCCCGGCCGCCGCTGGTGTACCTGTACTACACGTCGCTGGGCTCGGGTGGCCAGGACCTCGGCCGCGGCAGCGCGGGCGCGGTGATCCTGGCCCTGATCATCGCCCTGGTGACGCTGCTGCAGGGCCGGGTCTTCCGGTTCGGACGGGCGTCATGAGGGCCTTCCTCCGGTGGACGTCACTGGCGGTGGCAGCGGTGCTGTTCCTGCTGCCGTTCTACCTGCTGGTGCGCAACGGGCTGGCGTCCCGGGCGGAGATCACAGCTCCACAGTGGACACTCTTTCCGTCCACTGTGCACTGGGAGAACTTCTCGAAGCTGTTCTCCCTGGAGGACGTCCCCTTCGCGCGCAGCCTCCTGAACTCGGCGATCGTGGCCGTCCTGCAGACGGTCGGCCTGCTGGTGGTCTGCTCGCTGGCGGGTTACGGCCTGGCGCGGATCCCGTACCGGCATTCCCGGATCGTGTTCTCCGCGGTGCTGGCGACGCTGATGATCCCGACGTCGGTGACGTTCGTGCCGAGCTTCGTGGTGGTCTCGACGCTCGGCTGGCTGTCGGACTTCCGCGGGCTGGTGGTTCCCGGGTTGTTCAGCGCGTTCAGCGTCTTCCTGTTCCGGCAGTACTTCCTGGACTTCCCGCGCGAGCTGGAAGAGGCCGGGCGGGTGGACGGGCTGACGCGCTGGGGCGTGTTCTGGCGCGTCGTGGTCCCGAACTCCCGGGGGTTCTTCGCGGCGATCGCGGTGATCACGGTGATCGGCAGCTGGAACGCGTTCCTGTGGCCGCTGATCATCGCCCAGTCCCCCGATTCGTGGACCGTCCAGGTGGCGCTGTCCGGTTTGCTGACGGCGCAGAACCCGCAGCTGAACCTGCTGTTCCTGGCGGCGGCGGTGTCGATCCTGCCGATCGTGCTGCTGTTCGCCTTCCTGCAGCGGTACCTGGTGCGCGGGGTGACGGAGTCCGGTTTGGGCGGCTCGTAACAAGCCGCGGGGCACGGCCGACTCCGGGGTCGTCCCGAAGGAAGCAGGTACTCCCATGACCGGTTCCGACCCGTACCCGTCGGTCCACCCGGACGACCCGGCGTCGCGCGTGCCCGTCCCGAGCGAGCCCGTCTGGCAGCAGAACCCGGTGTCGGTGCCGGTGCCTGCCCAGCCGTACCCGGCGGCGTACGGCGTGCCGATGCCGATGCCGATGCTGCGCACGAGCGGACTGTGCGTCGCGGGCATGGTCGTCGGCATCCTCGCCCTGCTCGGGTTCTGGATCCCGGTCGGCGACGTGCTGATGGGCCTGCTCGCGATCGGGCTGTCCTGGGCCGGCCTGGCCCAGGCCGCCAAGCCGGGGTTCGCCGGCCGTGGCATGGGCGTCGCGGGCCTGGTCTGCGGGATCATCGCGATGATCCCGGCTATCATCTTCATGGTCATCTTCTTCTCCGCGACGGCGGCCGTGACGACCTGCGGTATCTACTGCTGACGTAACGCCCGGAACCGGCGCACCGACGACTCCGGGTAACGACAGAAACAGGTGCACGATGACCGAGTTCGACCCCTACCGGCAGCCTGACCAGCCAGGCCCGGCGTACCCGCCTTCGGCGCCGGTCCCGCAGCCCTGGGGGACGCAGCAGCAGTACCCGGTGCAGCCGTACACCCCGCAGCAGTACGTGTCCCAGCCGTACCCGGCGTACCAGCCGCTGATCACCAGCGGGATGGCGGTGGCGGGCATGGTCGTCGGCATCGTCGCCCTGGTCCTGTTCTGGGTCCCGTTCCTCGACCTGGTCCTCGGCTTCCTGGCGATCGGCCTGTCGTGGGGCGGCATGGTCCAGGCCGACCGCCCGGGCTACACGGGCAAGGGCATGGGGATCGCGGGCCTGGTGTGCGGCATCATCGCGGTGATCCCGGCGGTGATCGTGATGCTGTTCTTCTTCGGCGTCATGGCGGCGGCCGGCACGGCGGCGTGCACCTACGCCTGCTGACCGGCCGGCACCGAGGTCGTCCTCGACCGGCTCCCCAGCGGCCGAAATGACCACGACCTTCGGCGGTACACCCTCCCCGACGCCTGTGACAAGGTGGCTCGAAACGTCACGTTCACCGACCGGACACCGGCGTCCGGCACGGTGCTGGGCAACCGAGAAACTGGGGAGCGAACAACAATGGCCGAACTCACCCGGCGCACCTTCGCCACCGCGGGCGCCGCCGGTCTCGGACTCCTGCTGTGCACGCCCACCGCGAACGCCCTCGACCGCGCGCTGAGGCTCACGAGCACCCGCTCGGTCTCCACCGCCGGCACCACGCTCGAGCAGGTCGCGACCGCCGTCACCGCCGGCCCGGCCTACACCCGGCTCACCGGCGGTCCCGGCTGGCCGCTGGTCGTGCGCAGCGACCTCGCCACCCCGCAGAGCGGCCGCGACGACCGGCGCCGCGCCCTCAGCGCGTTCGTGCAGTTCACCGACCTGCACATCACCGACACCGAGAGCCCCGCGCGCTTCGAGTACCTGCACCCCTTCATCGGCTCCGCGCACCGGCCGCAGGAAGCGCTCGGCACCGTCGCCACCAGCGCGCTCGTCGAACGCGTCAACAGCGTGCGGCAGGGCCCGTTCACCGGGCGGCCGTTCGACCTCATGGTCACCACCGGCGACAACACCGACAACCACGAGCTGATCGAGCTCGACTGGTTCCTCAAGGTCCTCAACGGCGGCAGCGTCACGCCGAACTCCGGCGCCGCGAACGCGTACGAAGGCGTCCAGAGCTCCGGCAACAAGGAGTTCTGGAACCCGTCGATCCCGGGGGTGGGCGACGCCTACTCCGCCAAGGGCTTCCCGCAGCTGCCCGGCCTGCTCGAAGCGGGCATCAAGACGTTCACCGCGCCCGGCCTCGACGTCCCGTGGTTCTGCACCTTCGGCAACCACGACGACAGCATCGTCGGCTCGCTGCCCGCGCAGATCCCCGGCATCGACGCCTTCTACACCGGGAAGTACAAGGTCATCGGCAAGGACGAGACCACCGCGAAGAAGCTCGCCGACGCCATCGAGAAGCCGGGCTCCAGCGTGCCGATCGCCGAGCTGTTCGGCGGTTCGGGCACCATCCGCGAGGTGACGCCGGACGCGCGGCGCCGCCCGTTCGACACGGGCGAGTTCGTCCGCGCGCACCTCGACACCGCCAACACCGGCCCCGGCCCGGTCGGGCACGGCTTCACCAGCGCCAACGCCGACGGCAAGAACGTCTACTACACCTTCCGGATCGCGCCGGGCGTCACCGGGATCAGCCTCGACACGACGACCGACGCCGGGTTCGCCGACGGCTCGATCGGCCTCGCGCAGTACAACTGGGTCGAGTCGACGCTGAAGCGCAACAGCTCGACGTACTACGACTTCTTCGGCCGCAAGGTCACCCACGACGTCTCCGACGAGCTGTTCCTCCTGTTCAGCCACCACACCAGCGGCTCGATGGGCAACGTGCTGCCCGACTCGCGCCACCTGCTCGACCCGCGCCTGGACGGCAACGCGTTCGTCGCGCTGCTCAAGCGGTTCCCGAACGTGCTCGCGTGGGTCAACGGCCACACGCACCTCAACAAGATCACCCCGCACGCCGGGAACACGCCGCAGCAGGGCTTCTGGGAGATCAACACGGCGTCGCACATCGACTTCCCGCAGCACGCCCGGATCGTCGAGGTCGCGGACAACGCGGACGGCACGTTGTCGCTGTTCACGACGCTGATCGAGGCCGAGGCACCGTACGCCGTGGACTACGGCGACCGGACGCCGCAAGCGCTTGCGTCGCTGTACCGCGAGCTGTCCTACAACGACATCCACACCGACCTCGGCCGCGTCGGGGACGCCGCGGACCACAACACCGAGCTGCTGCTGGTGAACCCCCTGTCCTGAGTCTCCCGCGGCCGTCGTGAGTGGTTAGGGCGGTTAGAACCGCCCTAACCACTCACGACGGGCCTTACCTGCGAGGTAATCGACTCGCTGCGGGAGGTGCGGCAGGCTGGGCCGCATGACCGATCCCGAGGGCACCCAGCTCTTCCACCGCTCCATGCCGTTCTCCGAGCGCCTCGGCGTCGAGGTGCTGGAGCACGGGGCCGCGCTCGTCCGCAGCCGGCTGAAGTGGGACGAGAGCCTCTGCACGCTCGGCGGCGCGCTGCACGGGGGCGCGCTCATGGCGCTGGCCGACTCGACCGGTGCCGTGTGCGCGTTCCTCAACCTCCCCGAAGGCGGGCAGGGCACGACGACCGTCGAGTCGAAGACGAACTTCCTGCGTGCCGTGCGTTCGGGCTACGCCGTTGCGTCGTCCAGACCATTGCACGCCGGCCGCAAGTTCGTCGTGGTGGAGACGGAGATCCACGACGACGACGGCAAGTTGGTCGCGAAAGTGACACAGACGCAGGCCGTCCTGTAGGTACCTGTTTACATACCTGGCCCGACCGGCGAAAATCCCTGGCTACTGGGTGGGTCTAACAGGGAGCCGGGATGCACGTACGCAAGTTGTTCACCTTATTGTCGGTAGTCGTGTTGACCGCTGTAACCGCGCAAGTCGCCGAGGCCGCGCCGGCCCGGCCCCACGACGACGAGGCGATCGACTACCACGAGTGGAGCGGCGGCCGCTTCCACGAAGGTGACTTCGCCGGGCTCGCGCTGACCCACGACGGCCTGCGCATCACGCGCCCGATCGGCACGGTCGAGCACACCGAGCCGGAGCTCGGCACGACGAAGACGTACGAGTACGGCCAGTGGACGTCACCGTCGTACCGGCAGGGTTTCGGTGCGACGCAGCTGGTCGCGTCCTGGAACGCGCTGACGCCGGCGAAGACCTGGCTGCAGGTCGAGGCGCAGGGCCGGACCTCGACGGGCACCGAAACCGCGTGGTACGTGATGGGCCGCTGGGCCAGTGGCGACGCCGACATCCTGCGCACCAGTGTCGACGGCCAGGACGACGCGAACGCGCTGGTCGACGTGGACACGCTGGTCATGAAGACCGGCGTGACGTTGAAGTCGTACAAGCTGCGGATCAGCCTCTACCGCGAGGCCGGGTCCGCCGCGACGCCGTCGGTGACCTCACTGGGCGCGATGACGTCCGCCGTGCCGGACCGCTTCGACGTGCAGACGACGAAGCCGGGGCGCGCCACCGGGATCGAGCTGAAGGTGCCGGCGTACGCGCAGAACCTCCACAAGGGACAGTTCCCGCAGTACGGCGGGGGCGGCGAGGCCTGGTGCAGCCCGACGTCGACCGAGATGGTCGCCGAGTACTGGGGCAAGAAGCCGTCGGCGGCGGAGATGTCCTGGATCCCGGCGGACTACGTCGACCCGTCGGTGGCGTTCGCGGCGCGCTACACCTACGACCACGCCTACGACGGCACCGGCAACTGGCCGTTCAACACCGCGTACGCGGCGTCGCGCGGGCTGCGCGGGCACATCACCCGGCTGCACTCGCTGAACGAGCTCGAGGGGTACATCGCCCGCGGAATCCCGGTGATCACGTCGCAGTCGTTCCTGGCTTCGGAGCTGGACGGCGCCGGCTACGGCACGTCCGGGCACATCATGGTGGTCGTCGGCTTCACGAAGGACGGCGACGTGATCGCGAACGACCCGGCGTCGAGCAGCAACGACCGGGTGCGCAACGTCTACAAGCGCGACCAGTTCGAGAAGATCTGGCAGCGCACCAAGCGGTACCGCGCCGACGGGACGGTGGCGGGCGGCCCCGGCGGCGTCGCGTACATCATCACCCCGGCGTAGGACGTGAATGTCGCATTGAGGGACGTAGCGTCCCTCAATGCGACATTCACGGACCTTCACCAGGTCTGGCCGGCCTGCTGCCGCGTGGTGCGGTTGATCCGGTTGAAGAAGTTGGTGAGCGCGATGTTCAGGGTGATCGCGCCCAGTTGCTTCTCGTCAAAGTGCTTCGCCGCCGCCTCCCAGATCGCGTCCGTCACCCCCGGCTCGCCGTCCTGGATGCGGGTCGCGGCCTCCGTCAGCGCGAGCGCCGCCCGCTCCGGCTCCGTGTAGAACGGCGTCTCACGCCACGCGACCACGTTGTGCAGCCGCTCGTCGGTCTCGCCGTGCCGCTTCGCCGACTGGACTCCGCCGTGGACGCACGGGCTGCAGCCGTTGATCTGGCTGGCCCGCAGGTGGACCAGCTCCAGCACCAGCGGGTCGACCCCGCCGGCGTGCACCGCCTTGACGATCTGCTGGATCGCGCCGAACACCTCGGGATTCCCCGAGTCCTTCACCCGTGCTTCCATCGGTCCTCCGCCTGTTACCTGTGCCCCTCCGGGCCCGTCATCCCCACGACGGAGCGGAACGGAGGAAGGTAACGACATGCCCGACACGGTGACCGAGGCCTTCGAAGCGCAGCGCGACCGGCTGCGCGCGGTGGCCCACCGCGTGCTCGGCTCGCACGCCGACGCCGAGGACGTGGTCCAGGAGGCCTGGCTGCGGCTGTCGCGCCAGGACGCGGCGAGCATCGACAACCTCGACGGCTGGCTGACCACGGTGGTCGGCCGGATCAGCCTGGACGTCCTGCGCTCGCGCCGGTCCCGTCCCGAGGCGCCCTACGACGAAATCGTCGTGGCGGTGGACGAGAGCCCCGAAGACGACGTCGCTCTCGCGGATTCGGTCGGGCTCGCGCTGCTGGTCGTCCTCGAGTCGCTCGGGCCGGGCGAGCGGCTGGCGTTCGTGCTGCACGACCTGTTCGGGGTGCCGTTCGAGGAGATCGGCCGGATCCTCGGCAAGACCCCCGGCGCGTCGAAGATGCTCGCGAGCCGCGCCCGCCGGAAGGTCCGGACGCCTTCGCCGGCCTTGTCGGCCGGGCCCGAGCAGCGTGCGGTGGTGGACGCGTTCCTGAGAGCGGCCCGCGACGGCGACTTCGAGGAGTTGCTGCGCGTGCTCGACCCCGACGTCAAGCTGACGGTCGACACCCCGGACGGTGTGGTGGTGGTGTTGGGCGCGACGAACGTGGCGGCGGGCGCGCGCTTCGGCGCGGCGTCGGGCGGCCGTGCGGTGCTGGTGGGCGGCCTGCCCGGCGTCGTGGCCTGGCGCGAGGACGGCAGCCCGTTGTCGGTGGTGGCGTTCACAGTGGTCGACGGCCGGATAGCCGGAATCGCGGCGGTGGCCGACCCGGCCCGGCTCGCGTCGATGGACCTGCCGGAGCCGCCCGGAACTGTCGGTACCTCCCGATAAGCTGGAAACCGGGGGCCGGAGGCACGCCGGTGTTCGAGTGACCGAACGTCGTGAATGACTCATTCATGTCGTCGGACGAGGTGAATGAGTCATTCACGACACCACGCCCGCGCGCCCTCCCGGACGTGAGCCACACTCAGTTGCGTAAAGCGCAACTGGTTGCGCATGGATCACCGAACCTCACTCATGCGGATGTCGCCATCTCCGCATGATCCGTGATTAGCTGCGGGCGGAACCAGCAGTGCAGCCGGAAGGTGGATTCGCATGCCGTACGAGGTCCAGGGGGTCGTTTCGCGCGCGAAGGGTGAGCCCGTCTCGCTGGAGACCGTGCTCGTGCCCGATCCCGGGCCGGGCGAGGCCGTCGTGAACGTGCAGGCCTGCGGGGTCTGCCACACCGACCTGCACTACCGCGAGGGCGGGATCAACGACGACTTCCCGTTCCTGCTCGGCCACGAAGCCGCCGGCGTCGTCGAAGCCGTCGGCGAGGGCGTCACCGACCTCGAGCCCGGCGACTACGTCGTCCTCAACTGGCGCGCGGTCTGCGGCACCTGCCGGGCGTGCAGGCGCGGCAAGCCCTGGTACTGCTTCTCGACGTTCAACGCGGCGCAGCCGATGACCCTCGGAGACGGCACCAAGCTGTCGCCCGCGCTCGGCGTCGGGGCCTTCCTCGAAAAGACCCTCGTCCACAGCGGACAGTGCACCAAGGTCAGCCGGGAGGCCGAGCCCGCGGTCGCCGGGCTGCTCGGCTGCGGTGTGATGGCCGGGCTCGGCGCGGCCCTCAACACCGGTGCCGTCACCCGCGGCGACTCGGTCGCGGTCATCGGCTGCGGCGGCGTCGGGGACGCGGCCATCGCGGGCGCGAAACTCGCCGGCGCCACCACGATCGTCGCGATCGACACGGACGACCGGAAACTGGAGTGGGCCAAGGACTTCGGTGCGACCCACACCGTCAACAGCAAGGGACTCGCCGAGGCCGAAGTCGTCGAGGCCATGCAGGACGCGACGAACTCCTTCGGCCCGGACGTCGTGATCGACGCCGTCGGCCGCCCGGAGACCTGGCGGCAGGCGTTCTACGGGCGCGACCTCGCCGGCACGGTCGTCCTGGTCGGCGTCCCGACGCCGGACATGCGCCTGAACGACCTGCCGCTGATCGACTTCTTCTCGCGCGGCGGCTCGCTCAAGTCGTCGTGGTACGGCGACTGCCTGCCGAGCCGCGACTTCCCGATGCTCGTGGACCTCTACCTGCAGGGCCGGCTGCCGCTCGACAAGTTCGTCACCGAGCGCATCGGCGTCGACGGCGTCGAGCACGCCTTCGAGCGCATGCACCACGGTGACGTCCTGCGCAGCGTGGTGACCTTCTGACCCTCTTCACCGACGACGAGTACCCGGCCGAGCCCTACCCGGGCACCCGGCCGGGCCATTCGTTCGTGCACGTCGACGGCGTCGGGCACCCGCTCGACGCCGCGCCCGCGGGCTGGCGCGACCGGATGGCCGTGCTGGCCTACGGCTCGAACGCGAACCCGTCGAAGATCACCTGGCTGCGCGGGCGGCTCGGGCTCGAGGGCCCGGTCGTGGTGGCGCACGCGCGCTGCGGCGGGCTCGCCGCGGTGTGGGCCGCCGGCTTCCGCGTGGTCGACGACCAGCGCCCGGCCACCCTCACCGCCACGGACGGCGTCGAAGACCACGCGATCTGGTTCGTGACGCCGGACCAGCTGGCCGTGCTCGACCGCTGCGAGGGCCGCGGCACGCGCTACCACCTGGCCCGGCTGACCGAACCCGACATCACGCTCGAAGACGGCACCCGCCTGAGCGAGGTCCACACGTACGTCGGCGCCGCGCCGATCCGCTACCCCCTGCTGGTGGACGGCAAGCCGGTGCGCACCGCCGACGTCGCCCAAGCCGAGGCGGCGGCGCTCGAAGGCGTCGCCGCGGGCGGCCACGGCGTCCCCTGCGAAGTGCTCAGACCAGCTTCCCCGGGTTGAGGATCCCGGTCGGGTCCACCGCGGACTTCGCCGCGCGCAGCACCTCGACACCCAGCTCGCCGATCTCCGCCTTCAGGTACGGCGCGTGGTCGACGCCGACCGCGTGGTGGTGGGAAATCGTGCCCAGCCCGGTGATCGCCTCGCACGCCGCCGCCTTCGCGCGCTGCCACTGGCCGATCGGGTCGGTCTCGTCGCGAGCGGCCAGGACCGTGAAGTACAGCGAGGCGCCGGTCTCGTACGCGTGCGAAATGTGGCACATGACGATCGACCGGCCCAGCGACGACGTCAACGCCGCCCGGACGTCGTCGCGCAGTTCGTCCACATGGGACCAGTACGCCGCGGTCTCCAGCGTCTCGACGCAGACCCCTTGGTCCAGCAGGGCGTCCCGCTGCCGGGGTCCGGCGAACCGGCCGTGCCGCCAGGACTCGCCGAGCGCCTTGCCGACGCGCACGGCACCCGAGGCCTTCAGCCGGCGCGCCGTCTCGCGGCGACGCAGCGCCACGTCGTGCGCCGTGCCTTCCCAGCCGACGATGAGGAAGCACGGCCGCGCCACTCCGCGCGCGGCGAGGTACCGGCGCAGCGCCGTCGTCTTGAGACTGGCGTTCAGCGCCAAGGAGACTTCGGTTTCGTCGCCGTCGGAGAGCCGGGTGACGTCGGCCAGGGCGTGGTGCTGCGCGAGGTCGCGCACCGCCGCCGCGCCGGCCTCCCAGCCGGGCAGCGCGTACCCCTCGTAGCGGCGGACCGGCGGCGCCGGGCGCACCCGCAGCGACACCTCGGTGATCACGCCGAGCGTTCCTTCGCTGCCGACCGCGAGCTGGCGCAGGTCCGGGCCCGCCGCCGACGCCGGCGCGACCCCGAGCTTCCACTCGCCGCGCGGCGTGGCCAGCCGCACGCCCTTGACCATGTCTTCGAAGCGCCCGTAGCCCGACGACGCCTGCCCGGCCGAGCGCGTCGCCGCGAAACCGCCGATCGTGGCCCGCTCGAACGACTGCGGGACGTGCCCGAGCGTCAGGCCGTGCTCGCCGAGGAGGCGCTCGGCCTCGGGACCGCGGACGCCGGCCTGCAGGACGGCGAGGCGCGACTCGGCGTCGACCGACACCAGCGCGTCGAGCCGGACGAGGTCGAGCGCGATCACCGACGCCTTCTCACCGCGGAGCGCGGCGACCCCGCCGACGACCGAGGTGCCGCCGCCGAAGGGCACCACCCCGACGTCGTGCCGGACGCACACTTCGAGCACCGCCTGGACCTCGTCCGGGTCCGCCGGCAGCACGACCGCGTCGGGCACCGGGAAGTCCGCCGAAGGCGCGCGACGGCGGAGCAGATCCAGGTAGGACAGTCCGGTCGCGCGCGCCAGCCGCTCCGCGTCGCCGACCAGCACGTTTTCCGCGCCGACCACTTCCGTCAACGCGGCGACAGCAGATTCGTCCAGTTTCGGTGACGGTATTTTCACCGGCAAATCGCCGGCTGGGGCAGCACCGGGAGCCGTCGGGCCGATACGCTGTTCAAGCCACTTGGCCGCCCGCACGGGCAGCCGGGCGGCGTCGGCGGCTTCCGGGGTCCAGGACCGTCGAAGGCGGTGGTCAATGAGCGCGTTCACCGATACAGTGTGACACATGGACGTGAAACGTCACACTACGGAGACCGCGGGATCCTCGGCGCTCGCGGACACCCGCAACCGTCAGACGGCGACGCGCGTGGCCGATGACGTGCTGCTCGACGCCGCGCGCTCGTGCGTGCTGGCCGTCGGTGTGCGCCGCACCACACTCGCCGAAATCGCCCGCACCGCGCGCGTCAGCCGGATGACGGTCTACCGCCGTTTCCCGGACGTCCGCAGCGTGCTCGCCGCGTTGATGACCCGGGAGTTCAGCGGGCTGCTGCGCACGGCGAGCGAACGCGGCGCCGAGGCCGCGAACAGCCGCGAGCGGCTCGTGCTCATCGCGGCGGCCGGCGTCCGCGCGCTGGCGGCCGACCCGCTGTTCCGCACGCTGCTCGACGTCGACCCCGAACTGGTCCTCCCGTACATCGTGGAGCGGCTGGGCGCGACGCAGAAGTTCGCCGAGCAGGCGCTGCACCAGCTGCTGGAGGCCGGCCACCAGGACGGGTCGATCCGGCGGGCACCGGTCGCGGTGCAGTCCCGGTCGGTGCTGCTGGTGGTCCAGTCGTTCGCGTTCTCGCTGCGGCCGGCCACGGCGGACGTCGGCGAGGCCGCGCTGCTGGCGGAGTTCACCCACGTGCTCGACGCGGCACTGAAGCCATGACGTCCGGCTCGCTCAACGCGCGGCGCCGCGAACGCGAGCTCGCGGAGCTGGCGGCGGGCGAGCGCGTCGACGTCGTCGTGGTCGGCGGCGGGGTGACCGGAACGGGCATCGCCCTGGACGCGGCTTCGCGCGGGTTGTCGGTGGCGCTCGTCGAGGCGCACGACCTGGCGTTCGGGACGTCCCGCTGGTCGTCGAAGCTCGTGCACGGCGGCCTGCGGTACCTGGCGAAGGGCGAGCTGGGCCTGGCGCACGAGAGCGCGGTCGAGCGCGGCATCCTGATGACGCGCACCGCGCCGCACCTGACGCGGGCGATGCCGCAGCTGTTTCCGTTGTACCCCAGCACATCCCGGGCGCACCAGGCACTCGTGGCGGCCGGCCTGCGGGCCGGCGACGGCCTCCGCCGGGCGGCGCGGACACCGTCGTCGGTGCTGCCGCGGCCGCGTTCGATCCCTGCTGCCGAGGCTCTGGCTCTGGCACCGGGACTTTCCGCTCACGGCTTGCGCGGCGCCCTGCTGGCTTACGACGGCGCCTTGGTCGACGACGCGCGGTTGGTGGTTTCCCTGGCGCGGACGGCAGCCTCGTTCGGCGCCCGCATTTTGACGCACCTGTCGGCTTCGTCGCTGTCGGCGGACCGGGTACGGGTCCGCGACGGCGTTTCGGGTGACTCGCTGGACATCCACGCGCGCCAGGTGATCAACGCGACGGGCGTGTGGGCGGGGACGCTGACCGGCGCGGTCCGGCTGCGGCCGTCGCTGGGTTCGCACCTGGTGCTGGCGCCGGGCACGGTCCCGATGGGGACGACGTCGGTGAACATCGGGGTGCCGGGCGAGACCAACCGGTTCGTGTTCCTGCTCCCCCAGCCGGACGGCCGCGTCTACTTGGGACTCACGGACGAGCCGGTCTCGGGCCCGATCCCCGACGTGCCGGCGGTTCCCGAGTCCGATGTGGACTTCCTGTTGTCGCTCGCCTCCTCGGTACTGGCCCGGCCGCTGACGCGGGCGGACGTGGCGGGCTCGTTCGCCGGCCTGCGGCCGCTGGTCGAGGGGACGAGCGGACGTTCGGCGGACCTGTCCCGCAAGCACGCGGTGCTGGTGGGCTCGGACGGGCTGCTGACGGTCGTCGGCGGCAAGCTGACGACGTACCGCCGGATGGCGGAGGACGCGGTCGACGCGGCGGTTCGCCTGGCCGGTCTCAGTGCTTCCCCGTGCCGGACCGCGCGGTTGCCGTTGCTCGGGGCGGCTTCGCGGTCGGATCTGTCTCTTGTGGACGCTGCGCCCCGGCTGGTGGCCCGCTACGGCACGGAGGCGCCGCGGGTCGCGGCCTTGGGCGAACTGGACGCGGAGTTCGCGGCCCCGGTGGCCCCGGGAGCGGACATCACGGCGGCCGAGGTCGTGTGGGCGGTCCGCAACGAGGGGGCGCTGGACGTGGCGGACGTGCTGGAGCGCCGGACGCGGCTGGCGTTGATCCCGGCGGACGCGGAGGCCGCGGCGCCGCGGGTCGCAGAGCTTGTCGACAAGTCGCTCGCCGGCCTCGCCTGACCCGGCAGTCGTCCCGCCAGGCCAACCTGATCCGGCGCACCCAATGTGGCCTTCGGTGCGTTCAACGCACCGAAGGCCACATTGGGGCGCTCGAGGCAGCCGGAAAACTCGGACTTGATGTTCTCTTGAGTTGACGACTCGTTGGGTTTTTGCAACAGTACCTTCCATGAGTCCGGTCAGACGCGGCAAAGAGCTGCCGATCTACAACCGGCTCCCCGTGCTCCGGGCCGAGCGCGGGCTGAGCAGGGCCGCGCTCGCGAACGCCGTCGAGGTCAATCCGCAAACCATCGGCGCTCTCGAGCGGGGCGATCACTATCCGAGCCTGGACCTGGCCTTCCGGATCTGCGCGGTGTTCGACCTGCCGGTCGAAGCGGTGTTCAGCCGCGCGCCGTTCACGCCGCTGTCCACCCAGGTCTACCGCGAGGGGGGAGCATGACCGAACGACCGGGCCGGCTCGCGGCCTACTGGGAACGTCAGCTGGACAAGATGGACGAGCGCGAACTGCGGCACGCCCGGCGGCTGCCCGGCTGGCGCGACCGGCGGCACCGGCGGCCGCTGGTCGCCGCGCTGGCGCTCGCCGACCTCGGGCTGATCGTCAGCGCGTCGATCTTCACCACCGGCAGCGACTGGCTGTACGGCGCGCTCTGGTGCGGCAGCATCCTGCTGGGCGGCGGCACCTTCGTACTGCTGCGGATCCTCACCGGCCGGATGAGCGGCGGCTTCTCGCGGTTGCTGGACGAACGCGAGCGCGAGTGGCGCCACCGCGTCACCTACGCCGGGTTCCAGATCCTCAGCTACCTGATGATCGTCGCGATGATCTACGGCCTGCTGGTCGCCCACACCGAAGACGGCGGCGTCCGCGGCGCGATGATGCTGTCGGCGCTGCTGGTCACCGGCACCACCATGCCGACCATCGTGCTGGGCTGGTCGCTGCCGGACGACGACCCCGAGGACTTCGAAGAGGGGATGGGGAATGACTGAGGGGACGCTGGAGATCGACGGGATCTCCAAGCGCTACGGCGCGAAGGTCGCGCTGGACGGCGTCACGTTCGACGTCCGCGCCGGGGAGCTGTTCGGCTTCGTCGGCAGCAACGGCGCCGGCAAGACGACGACCATGCGGATCGCGCTGGGGGTGCTCGCCGCCGACGGCGGTGAGGTCCGGTTCGGCGGCGAAAAGATCACGCACGAGGCCCGCACGCACATCGGCTACATGCCCGAGGAACGCGGGCTCTACCCGAAGATGAAGGTCCTCGAGCAGCTGATCTACCTCGCCGAGCTGCACGGCCTCAGCGCGAACGAGGCCCACCGCAACGCGGAGAACTGGATCAGCAGGCTCGGCTTGGCCGACCGCCGCAAGGACGAGGTGCAGAAGCTGAGCCTCGGCAACCAGCAGCGCGTCCAGCTGGCCGCCGCGCTGGTGCACGACCCGGCCGTGCTGGTGCTCGACGAGCCGTTCTCCGGCCTCGACCCGCTGGCCGTCGACGTCATGAGCGGCGTGCTGCGCGAGAAGGCCGCGACCGGCGTGCCGGTCGTCTTCTCCAGCCACCAGCTCGACCTCGTCGAGCGGCTGTGCGACCGGGTCGGGATCATCCGCACCGGCCGGATGGTGGCCGTCGGCACCGTCGGCGAGCTGACTTCGAGCGCGCGCAGCAAGCTCGTGGTCACCGCCCCGGCCGCGCGCCCCGGCTGGGCCGCGGGCCTGCCCGGCGTGCGCGTGCTGGAGGAGAACGGCACCACCACCGTGTTGGACCTCGACCCGGGCGCCGACGACCAGGCCGTGCTCGCCGCGGCTTTGGCGACCGGGCCGGTCACCGAGTTCAGCCGCCGTCGCCGGTCGCTGACCGAGCTCTTCCGCGACGCCGTGTCCGACGGTGCCGGTTCGAAAGAGGGGGAACCGCGATGAGGAAGCTCAGTGCCCGCCGGGCCGTCTGGCTCGTGATGAAGCGCGAGCTGAACACCCGGCTGCGCACCCGCTCGTTCGTCATCGGCACGGCCGTGCTGCTGGTGCTGCTGCTGGGGTACGTCGGGTTCCAGACCGCGCTGGCGGGTTCGGCGGACAAGAACGAGGTCGGGCTGACCGGCCAGGCGATCGGGATCGCCCAGCAGCTGCAGACCGAAGCCGCCCTGTCCGGCCGGGAGATCTCGACGGTCGTCGTGACCGATCCAGCCGAGGGCCGCAAGAAGGTCGAGGACGGCGACCTCGACGCGCTCGTCTCGGGCAGCGCGGCGAAGCTGACCGCCACCTACAAGTCCTCTTTGGACGATCAACTGCGCCGGGTGCTCGACCAGGTCGCCCAGCAGCAGGTGCTCGACGGCGTGTTGTCGTCCGCGCAGCTGGAGCCCGCCGACGTGATGGCGCAGGTCAACGGCACTCACGTGCGCGACGACGCTCTCTCACCGGAACCCGCCGACCACACGCAGCGGCTCATCGTCGGGCTGATCGTGGCGTTCCTGCTCTACATCAGCATCATCACCTACGGGACCATGGTCGCCCAGGGCGTCGTCGAGGAGAAGTCGAGCCGGGTCGTGGAGATCCTGCTCGCCAGCGTGCGGCCGTGGCAGTTGCTGCTGGGCAAGGTGATCGGGCTCGGCCTGGTCGGCTTGACGCAGCTGGTGATCCTCGGCGCGGCCGGGCTGGTCGCGGCGTCGGTGACCGGCGTGTTCAGCCTGTCCGGCTTCGCCACCGGCACGCTGCTGTGGGGCCTGCTCTGGTACCTGCTCGGGTTCCTGCTGTACGCGACGATCTACGGCGCGCTGGGGTCGCTGGTGTCGCGGCAGGAGGACACCCAGTCGGTCGTCTCCCCGCTCAACATCATCCTCGTCGTCGGGTTCATCGCCGGGATCAACCTGCTGCTGCAGGACCCGTCGGGGACCGGGGCGAAGGTGCTTTCGCTCATCCCGCTGCTCTCGCCGATCCTGATGCCGGCCCGGATCTCGACCGGTGCGGCGGCGGGCTGGGAGATCGCGCTCTCGCTCGGGCTTACCGTCGCGCTCGTCGCCTTGCTGACCTGGCTGGGCGGCAAGATCTACGGCAACAGCGTGCTGCGCATCGGCAGCCGGATCAAGCTGTCGGAAGCCCTGCGCGGCTGAGGTCCGTCCACAGTGTCCGTCTACGACGGACGACGAAGGGGAAGGAGCACCGGCCCCTTCCCCTTCTCACGTTATAGCGCACCCCCGGGCTTGCGGCAAGACCCGGTTCTTGCCGCAGAATCACCGTCCTGACCGGAGATCCGCGGAATCGGGAGTGATCGAGTGCGTGTTCTGTTGTCCGGGTATGACTCGCGCGGGGGCGTCGAGCCGCTGGTGGCGCTCGCGGTGCGGCTGCGGGCGCGCGGTGCCGACGTGCGGGTGTGCGCGCCGCCCGACGAGGAGTTCGCGCGGCGGCTGACCGGCGTCGGCGTGGAGATGGTGCCGGTCGGCCAGGCCGTGCGGCCGCTGGTCACCGGGGCGAAGCCGCCGACGGCGAAAGGGCTTCCCGAGCGCGCGGCCGAGCTGATCGCCGCGCAGTTCGCCGCGGGCGCGCAAGGGTGCGACGCGGTGGTGGCGACCGGCCTGGTGCCCGCCGTGGCGGGCGCGCGGTCGGTGGCCGAGCAGCGGGGCATCCCCTACCTGTACGCGACGTTCCAGCAGCTCACGCTGCCGACACCGCACCACCCACCGCGGCTGACGCACGCGAACCTCTCGCTCCCGTCGGACACCGGCCACCGGGCGCTGTGGGAGCTGGAGGCCCGGAACATCGACGCGCTGTTCAAGACGCCGCTCGACGCCCAGCGGGCGGCCCACGGCCTGCCGCCGGTGGGCGGCGTCCTCGGCTACGTGCTCGGCGACCGCCCGCTGCTGGCGACGGACCCGGTGCTCGACCCGTGGCGCGAGACGGCCGAGCTCGACGTCGTGCAGACCGGCGCGTGGATCGTGCCGGACGACCGCCCGCTCCCGGCCGGCCTCGAGGCGTTCCTGAACGCCGGCGAACCCCCCGTGTACGCGGGCTTCGGCAGCATGCCCATGCGCGCTTCGCAGGACGCCGCGCGCGTTGCCATCGAGGTGATCCGCGCGCACGGCCGCCGGGCGGTCGTCGGCCAGGGCTGGGCCGATCTGGGCCTGGCCGATGACCGGGACGACTGCTTCGTCGTCGGCGAGGTCAACCACCAGGCGCTGTTCGGCCGGTGCGCCGCCGTCGTCCACCACGGCGGCGCGGGCACCACGACGACCGCCACCCGGTCGGGCGCGCCTCAGGTGGTGGTCCCGCAGGGCGGCGACCAGCCGTACTGGGCCGGCCGCGTCGCCGAGCTGGGCATAGGCGCGGCGCACGACGGCCCGGTGCCGACCGTCGAATCCCTGTCCTCCGCGCTCAAGACGGCCTTCGAAGCCCAAGCGTGCGCGACCGCCGTCGCCGCCACGATCCGGACCGACGGCGCGGAAGTGGCGGCGAAGCTGGTCCTCGACGCTATGAAGTGATCTTTCCGTACCGCTCCAAGGAAACCTGGCGCTCGTGGGCGTGGTCGACCATGGGCTCCGGGTACTCCTTCGGGCGGTCCTTCAGCTTGTGGACGGCCTTCCCGGCGACGGCGCGCAGCTCCGGCACGTACTTGCGGACGTAGTCGCCGTTCGGGTCGAACTTCTCCCCCTGCGTCGTCGGGTTGAAGATCCGGAAGTACGGCGCCGCGTCGGTGCCGGAGCCGGCGACCCACTGCCAGTTCAGCTGGTTGGACGCGAGGTCGCCGTCGACGAGGTGCTTCATGAAGTGCCGAGCGCCGAGCCACCACGGCAGGTGCAGGTCCTTGACCAGGAAGCTCGCGACGACCATCCGGACGCGGTTGTGGATCCAGCCCTCGGCCAGCAGCTGCCGCATCCCGGCGTCGACGATCGGGTAGCCCGTCTTGCCCGCGCACCACCGTTCGAAGGCCTCGCGGTCGTCATCGTGCTTCATCCCGTCGAACCGCTTGTCGTAGTTCTTCCGCGCGGTTTCCGGGCGGTGCCACAGGACGTCGGCGTGGAACTCGCGCCAGCAGAGCTCGCTGCGCAACGACTTCGCGCCGGCGCGGTCGTCCCCCGCCAGGTCGGCCAGCAGCGTCCGCGGGTGGACGCAGCCCCAGCGCAGGTACGGCGAAAGCCGGGTCGTGCCTTCGCGGTCCGGGCGATCACGATCGGAGTCGTAGGTCTCGACGCCGTCGTCCAGGAACTCGTGCCAGACGTCCAGCGCGGCCTGCTCACCCGGCTCGGGCAGCGTCGCGGAAACCTTGGGCGGCTTGGGGATCTTCAGCGAGCGCGGCGGCTCCACCCAGTCCACAAGGGACGGTCCGGTGTCGGCGGGCCCGCGCCACCCGTGCGCGGTCCACGCCCGGAAGAACGGCGTGAAGACGCGGTACGGATCGCCGTCCGGCTTGGTGACGCGCCCCGGCGTCACGGCGTACGGCGAGCCCGTCTCGACCCAGTCCATGTTGTTCTCCGCCAACGCTTTCGCGACTTCGGCGTCCCGGCGGCGACCATAGGGTCCGGTGTCGGCGCTGACGTGCACTGCCGCGGCACCGATCTTCTTCGCGGCCTTCACGACCTCGGCCGCGGGTTCGCCGCGCACCAGCATCAGCCGTCCGCCGAGCTGCTCGTCCAGCTTCTCCAGGCACCCGTACAGGAACGCCTCGCGCGGGGCACCGCCCGGCTTCAGCAGCGCCTCGTCGAGGACGTACAGCGCGAGGACGTGCTTGCTGTGCTTCGAGGCTTCGAGCAGGGCGGCGTGATCGCCCAGCCGCAGGTCGCGACGGAACCACAGGACGACGGGTGCTTCTCGAGTCACGACGGACAACGATAAGCGCCCCGCCGTGCGGGTGCACGACGGGGCGCTCATCGATCAGCTGAAAGAATCAGCGCTCCGACATCGGGGTGTAGTCCCGCGAAGCGTGGCCGGTGTAGATCTGCCGTGGGCGGCCGATCTTGGTGGCCGGGTCGTTGATCATCTCGCGCCAGTGCGCGATCCAGCCCGGCAGGCGGCCGAGCGCGAACAGCACCGTGAAGAACTTCGTCGGGAAGCCCAGCGCCCGGTAGATCAGGCCGGTGTAGAAGTCCACGTTCGGGTACAGCTTGCGCTCGATGAAGTAGTCGTCGGAAAGCGCGGTCTCTTCGAGCTTCTTGGCGATCTCGAGCAGCTGGTCGCCGCCCTTGAGCTTGCCGAGGATCTCGTCGGCCGTGTTCTTGATGATCTTCGCGCGCGGGTCGTAGTTCTTGTAGACCCGGTGCCCGAAGCCCATCAGCTTCACGCCCTTTTCCTTGTTCTTCACCCGCTCGACGAACTTGGCGACGTCGCCGCCGTCGTTCTTGATGCCCTCGAGCATGTCGAGCACCGCGGCGTTCGCGCCGCCGTGCAGCGGGCCGAACAGCGCGTTGATGCCGGCCGAGATCGACGCGAACAGGTTCGCCTCGGACGAGCCGACCAGGCGCACGGTCGAGGTCGAGCAGTTCTGCTCGTGGTCGGCGTGCAGGATGAACAGCAGGTCGAGCGCCTTCGCGATGTCCGGGTCGACCTCGTACGGCTCGGCCGGGAACCCGAACGTCATCCGCAGGAAGTTCTCGACCAGGCCGAGCGAGTTGTCCGGGTACAGCAGCGGCTGGCCGACGGACTTCTTGTACGCGTACGCGGCCAGGGTCGGGACCTTGGCGAGCAGGCGGATGGTGGACAGCTCCACGTTCGGCTCGTCGAAGGGGTCGAGCGAGTCCTGGTAGAAGGTCGACAGCGCCGACACCGCGCTGGACAGCACCGGCATCGGGTGCGCGTCGCGCGGGAAGCCGCTGAAGAACGCCTTCAGGTCTTCGTGCAGCAGCGTGTGCCGCTGGATCTTCTCGGTGAAGTCGGCCAGCTGGGCCTCGGTCGGCAGCTCGCCGTAGATCAGGAGGTACGAGACCTCGACGAAGGTCGACTTCTCGGCCAGCTGCTCGATCGGGTACCCGCGGTACCGGAGGATCCCGGCGTCACCGTCGATGTAGGCGATGGCGGACGACGCGGCGCCGGTGTTGACGAACCCGGGGTCGTAGGTGATGTACCCCGTCTGCGCCAGCAGCTTCCCCAGTTCGATCCCGGGCGCGCCCTCGACCGGGTGGACGATCTTGAACTCGTGCTCGCCACTCGGCAGGGTCAGCTTCGCGGTTTCGCCGCCGGACTGCCCCGCAGTCGTCGCGTCGGACATGCAAGTCCCTCTCACGTTTCGTCACGGGTCGGCGGCGCCTGCGGGTTCCACAGGTAGCCACGTGTTCACGCGAGGAAACACTGGCGCCTCGCTGCACACCGCCCCGCTGGGGTATGAAGAATGCCTCTCTACGCTAGTCGAGATACGTGCGTTCGCGCAGCGGTGACGTTGCTCCTGGGTGCCCCTTTGGGACCAGGTTCACACGGTGGACGCCATATCGGCGGACGTGGGCGGCTCGGCCCCGCTCCGCGAAACGGTGATGGACGCCGCTTTCGCCGCGAACTCCAGCGCCTCGCGCCACGCTCCCGCGTCGAGTGAGGCCAGGTCGGTGACGTCGCGGGTGTGCAGCCAGGCCAGCAGGGCGCCCTGCACGGTGTCGCCGGCGCCGATGGTGTCGCGGACGGTGACCTTTCGCGACGGCACGTGGGCCAGCTCACCTGCGGCGGTGATCACCGCGACGCCGTCGGCGCCCCGGGTGAGCACCACGGCGTCCACACCGGACTCGATCCACGTCTTCGCGGCGGCGACCGGGTCGGCCCCCTCGGTCAGCCACGCGGCGTCGTCGTCGGAGATCTTGAGCAGCCGGACGTCCGGCAGCCAGGACGCGAACCGGGCGCGGTAGGCGGCCGGATCGGTGATCAAAGCCTCGCGGATGTTGGGGTCGAGGACGGTCAGCACACCGCGGGCGGCCTCGCGCCGCAGCATCGCCTCGTACGCCGACGCGCCGGGCTCGAGGACCATCCCGAGGGTGCCCAGCGAGAGCGCGGTCACGGTGCCCGGCAGCGGGCCCGGGTCCGCGACGAGCCGGTCCGCGGTGCCCTCGACGTAGAACGTGTAGCGCGCGGCACCCTTCGCGTCGAGCGCGACGACGGCGAGCGTCGTCGGCTCGTCGCCGCGCTGCAGCAGCGACGTGTCGACGTCCGAGGCGTGCAGGCGCTCGACCATCGCGTCGCCGAAGCGGTCGGTGGACACGCGCGAGAGGAACGCCGTCGGCACGCCGAGGCGGCCGGCCGCCAGCGCGACGTTGTACGGCCCGCCGCCGAGGCGGGGCAGCAGCGCGCGCAGCCCACCGTCCACAGTGGAATCCAAGGGGTCACCGGGAACCAGGTCGACCAGAGCTTCTCCGCCTACGACGATCACGCGGGGAGTTTAATGGAGTTCAGGCTGACAATTCCTGTCCGCTATTTGTTCAGCCCGCCGAGCAGCAGTTCACCCAGGGCGGTGAACGCTTCGGCGTCGGAGACGTCGATCCGCTGCCCGAGCACCCCGGTCTGGATGCCCTCGATGATCAGCCCGGTCATCTCGGCCACGAGCCGGGCGTGGACGTCGCGGAAGACGCCGTCGGCGACCCCCTTGTCGATGAACTGGCGCAGCCGCTGGGCGGCGAACCGGCTGTTGACCTGGTAGGCCTCGCGGGCCGGGCCGAACTCGGCGAGGTCGCGCATGAACGACGGCGACGCCCGGTTCAGGTGCTCGGCGACGCCGGCCAGGTACTCCCCGATGAGCTTGCGGGCGTCGTCGATCCCGGCGATCCGCTCCTCGATCCGCGCGCCGGCACCCCGGAAGAAGTGGGTGACGACCTTGACGGCGAGCTGCTCCTTGCTGGGCGCGAGCGCGTAGAGCGTCGACTTCGAGCAGCGCAGGCGCCCGGCGAGGTCGTCGAGGGTGAAGTCCGCGAAGCCCTCGGCGAGGAAGAGTGCCTCGAGGTCGCCGAGCAGGGCGCGCTGGCGCGCGGTCGGCCGTCGGCGGGGTTCGGGGGGCATCGGCTCACTATCTCCTACGTCTTCCGGCCACCCCAGGCCCGTCGTACTGTACTCTAACCAAGCCCACAGTACTGTTTTCAGTACCGCTTTGGAGGACACCGATGCCCGCCGAACGCCTGCTCCCGGATTCGGACGCCGAGGACCTCGTCGCGCTGGCCAGGGAAATCGCCCGTGACGAGCTCGCTCCGCGCGCGGCGGCGGCCGAAGAGGCCGAACAGTTCCCCCGTGAGCAGTTCCGCCTGCTCGGCAAGTCCGGCCTGCTCGGGCTGCCGTACGCCGAGCGCTGGGGCGGCGGCGGGGTGCCGTACGAGGTGTACCTGCAGGCCCTCGAGGAGATCGCGACGGCGTGGATGACGGTCGGCGTCGGGCTGTCGGTGCACACGATGTCCTGCTACGCGCTGGCGGAGTACGGCACGGACGAGCAGCGCGGCGAGTGGCTGCCGGACATGCTGGAAGGCGATCTGCTGGGCGCGTACGCGCTGTCGGAGACCCAGGCGGGCTCGGACGCGGCGGCCCTTTCGACGCGCGCGCGTCTCGACGGCCCGGACTACGTCGTGAACGGCACCAAGGCGTGGATCACGCACGCGGGCGTGGCGGACTTCTACACGACGATGGTCCGCACCGGCCCGGAGGAGATTTCGTGCCTGCTGGTCGACTCCTCGACCGACGGCCTGTCGGCGGCCCCGCGCGAACGCAAGATGGGCCTCACCGGCTCGCCGACGGCCCAGATGGTGTTCTCGGACGCCCGGGTGTCTTCGTCGCGGCTGCTGGGCGAGCCGGGAGACGGGCTGCGGATCGCCCTGTCGTCGCTGAGCTCCGGCCGGCTCGGCATCGCGGCGTGCGCGGTGGGCCTGGCCCAGGCGGCCCTGGACGAAGCGGTGACGTACGCGAAGGGCCGGTCGCAGTTCGGCCGGCCGATCATCGACTTCCAGGGGATCGAGTTCCTCCTGGCCGACATGGCGGCGACGGTGGAGTCCTCGCGAGCGACGTACTTGGAGGCAGCCCGGCGACGTGACCGCGGGTTGCCGTTCCAGCGGCAGGCGTCGATCGCCAAGCTGGTGGCGACGGACGGCGCGATGAAGGTGACGACCGACGCGGTCCAGGTCCTGGGCGGGGCCGGGTACACGCGGGACTTCCCGGTGGAGCGGTACATGCGGGAGGCGAAGGTGCCGCAGATCTTCGAAGGCACGAACCAGATCCAGCGGCTGGTCATCGCGCGGGAGCTGAAGAAGGCATAGCCGGTCGAGGGAAAGGTGTCACACGCTCGGTACAAATACGGTTACTCATGGTTGCACTTGAACCGTGAGACAATTCCGGCGACGTGAGGAGTAGCTGTGACTGCACTTCCCCAGCCGCGCCCCGCTCGCCGGTGGGAGATCCCCGATCACCTGCTGACGATCGAGGAGTACGCGGAACTCGGTGAAACCGACTCAGGTTTCACCGAGCTTGTGGAAGGCCGCATCGTGATGTCACCCAGCCCTATTGCCGACCACAACATCGTGGTCTTCGAACTGGGGCAGCAACTCGCCGGCCAGTTGCCGAACCATCTCCGCGTTCTGCCCGAGACCGACGTGAACCTCGGTCTGGCTCCCCCGGGCAGACCGGGCTTTTCCCGCCGCCCGGATCTGCTCATCGTCGAGAGAGCCGGGGTTGCCCGCATTCGCGAAGACCGCACCATGCTCCGGGCGGAAGAGGTAGCCATCGTCGTCGAAATCGTGTCGCCGGGCTCGAAGCGCACCGACTACCACGTCAAACACGACGAGTACGCCGACGCAGGAATCCCGCACTACTGGATCGTCGACATCTCCGAGCCAGTCTCACTGGTCGCGTGCCACCAAGCCGGCGAATTCGGTTACCAGGACGCCTCAGCGGTCACCGGCACCTTCACCACCGAAGTCCCGTTCCCGGTCAAGATCGACCTGAACGCGCTCCTCGACTGATCGGACGGCACGCCGGAACCGCCCGGTTACCGGCGTGCCGTCCGAAACTCAGCGGGCCTCGCGGTACCGCCGGTCCTTCGAGACGCCCTCGCCGAGCGTCTCGTCGAAGTGATACACCTCATCGCCCCGGACGAACACGCGCAGCGCGCGGTTCATCACATCGAGCGGGTCGCCGCTCCACAGCACCACGTCCGCGTCCAGGCCGGGCTTCAGCGAGCCGATCTGGCCGTCGAGGCCCAGCATCGAGGCCGGGTTCACGGTCAGCGAGCGAAGCGCCGTCGCCGGGTCGAGGCCGTCCTTGACCGCCAGGGCTGCCTGGTAGACCAGGAAGTTGATCGGGATCACCGGGTGGTCCGTCGTGATCGCGATCTTCACGCCCGCCCGCGCCAGGATGCCGGCCGAACGCAAGGTCCGGTTGCGCACCTCCACCTTGGACTTCGTGGTGAACAGCGGCCCCAGGATCACCGGGACGTCGCGCTCGGCGAGCAGGTCCGCGATCAGGTGGCCTTCGGTGCCGTGGTTGATCACCAGCTTGTAGCCGAACTCGTCGGCCAGCCGCAGCGCCGTCACGATGTCGTCCGCGCGGTGGACGTGCTGGTCCCAGTACAGCTCGCCGTCGAGGACCTTCGACAGCGTCTCCAGCGTCAGGTCGACCTCGTGCGGCTTGCCCTCGGACTCCGCGTGCGCGCGCTTCGCCTGGTAGTTGCGGGCCTTGGTGAACGCCTCGCGCAGGATCGCCGCGACGCCCAGCCGGGTCGACGGCGTCTGCTTCTTCTCCCCGTACACGCGCTTCGGGTTCTCGCCGAGCGCGCTCTTCACGCTGACGTGCTCCGCGAAGACCATGTCGAGGATGCTGCGGCCCCAGGTCTTGACGCCGATCGTCTGGCCGCCGATCGGGTTGCCCGACCCGGGCTTGATGACCACGCTCGTGACGCCGCCGGCCAGCGCGTCGTCGAAGCCGGACTCGTAGGGGTCGATGCCGTCGATCGCGCGGAAGCGGGCGCCGTTCGGGTCGGTCATCTCGTTGGTGTCGTTGCCGGCCCAGCCCTCGCCCTCCTCGTGCACCCCGAGGTGCGCGTGGGCGTCGATGAAGCCGGGCAGCACCCAGGTGCCCGCCGCGTCGACCAGTTCGGCGTCCTCCGGGATGTCGACGTCGGCCTCGGTGCCGACCGCGACGATCTTGCCGTCGTCGATCAGGACCGTGCCGCCTTCGATGGGATCACCGTCGATGGGGACGACATGGCCCCCGACAATTGCCTTCGCCATAGTTCGCCACGCTAACGAACTCACTCGGACGGCCGCACGCGGGCCTTCTCCAAGTGCACCAGTTCGTGGTTGTTCTCCGGCGTCCGGTGCGTCTCGCGGTAGCCGTGCTTCGCGTACAGGTGCAGCGGCCCCGCGCTTTTCGAGCCGGTGAAGAGCCGGAACAGCGTCACCGACGGCGGGGCCATCGACTCCGCCGCCAGCAGCAGCCGGCTGCCGAGGCCCGCCCCCTGCCGGTCGGGCGCCACGACCAGCCTGCCGATCACGCCGACGTGCCGGGTCACCGTCAGGCGCACCGACGCGACCAACCGGTCGTTCTCCCGGATGCCCCAGGACAGGCACGACGAAAGCGCCGCCCGCGTCTCATCGAGGGTCTCCAACAGGGGCGGCAGGTTCCAGTCGTCGTGCGCGCGGGCTTCGGTGACGTACGCCGCGCGCTGCAGCGTCAGCACTTCGCCCGCGTCCGCGACGCCCAGCCGCCTCACCCGACCCGGATGCCCCAGCTGCCCGACCACGACGACGCCGGCTCGAGCTCGATCAGGTGGGTGCCCGTGTTGAGGGCGTCCGCCGGGCAGGTCATCGGCTCGACGGCGACCGCGCGGCCGCGCCCGACCAGGTCGTCCGGGGTGAACACCTGCGCCCAGTGGAAGTCCGGGCCGGTCCAGACCACCAGCCGCTGGTCCTCGTGGCCCAGGACGAAGTGGTGCGTTCCGTCCGAAGCCGCCGAAAGCCCGCCGAACGCCGTGTCCAGGTCGACGTCCGCCAGCACCCGGCCGGCGCGGAAGTCGTACTCGGTGCCCTCGACGTCCTGCTCGGGCGCGTACGGCATCTGCTCGTCGCCCAGGTAAGGCCGGACGCGGCTCGCGGGCAGCGTGAGGGTCAGCTCGTCGGTCGGGACGTCGCCGATCCGGAAGTACGGGTGCGTCCCGACGCCGACGCCGATCGGCTGCTCGCCTTCGTTGCGGATCTCGTGGGTTACGGTCAGTTCGCGCGGCGCGACTTCGTAGGTGACGGTCGCGCGCAGCGGCACCGGCCAGCCCGGCTGCACCTCGACGTCGACGGCCAGGGTGATCGACGACTCGGCGTGCTCCAGCAGCTCCCACTCGAGGTGGCGGGTCAGGCCGTGGATGGCGTTGCCGCGCGCCTCCTCGGTGATCTCGAGCTGCTGCTTCTCGCCCTGGAACGTCCACTGGCCGGCCTTGGTCCGGTTCGGCCAGGGCAGCAGCACCTGCCCGGCCCCCTTCGGCGGCTTCGCGTCTTCGGGGAACTCCTCGACGTACGGCACCCCGCCGACCTCGAACGCGCGCAGCCCCGCGCCGATCTCGGTGACGACGGCGCGCGCGTTGCCGCGGGTGATCTCGAACTGCTGACCGGTCGGGTTGCCCATGCGACGACCTTACCGAGACTCGAACTAACTAGACCGGTCGTCATAGTTTGAGCTACAGTCGGTGTCATGGTCCGTCGCACCGACACGCGGCAGCGGATGCTCGACACCGCCGCCGACCTGTTCCAGACCCAGGGCTACCACGCCACCGGCCTCACCCAGCTGACCACGGCCGGGGGCGCGCCCAAGGGGTCGCTCTACTTCCACTTCCCCGGCGGCAAGGAGCAGCTCGCCGCCGAGGCCGTCCGGCTTTCCGGCGAGCGCACGGGCGCGCTCCTCGAAGCGATCCTGCGCGACGCGCCCGACGCCGTGACCGCGGTCGACCGCGCCGTCGAAGCGCTCGCGGGCTTCCTGACCGAGTCGGACTTCCAGCGCGGGTGTCCACTCGCGACGGTCGCGCTCGACGCCGCGGCGGAAAGCGAGCCGATCCGCGAAGCCTGCGCCGACGGCTATTCGTCGTGGCACGAAATCCTGAAAGAACACCTTGCGGGACACCGGCTTCCGGCCGATCGCGCGGACGAGCTGGCCACCGTCGTGCTCGCCGCGATCGAAGGCGGGCTGCTGCTGGCCCGCACCCGCCGAGACGTCGCACCGCTGCGCGCCGTCGCCACCCACCTGCACGCCACCCTCGACCGGGAGCTCTCCTGATGCGCGTCCACCACCTGAACTGCGGCACCATGCGCCCGCTCGGCGGCAAGCTGATCGACGGCCGGCCGGGCCTGCTCCGGCGCGCCACCATGGTCTGCCACTGCCTGCTCCTCGAGACGGACACGGGTCTCGTGCTCGTCGAGACCGGCATGGGCACGCCGGCCGCCGTCGACCGGAACGCCTGGCTGGGCGCGGGTTTCGTCCGCCAGTCCAACCCGGTCGAAGATCCCGCGCAGACCGCGATCGCGCAGATCCGCGCGCTCGGCTTCGACCCGGCGGACGTCCGCGACATCGTGCTGACCCACCTCGACCTCGACCACGCCGGCGGGCTCATCGACTTCCCGTGGGCGCGCGTGCACGTCTACGCCGAAGAGCTGCGGGCGTTCCAGGAGCCTCGCGACGCCGCCGAGCGCGGCCGCTACCGCACGATCCAGTTCGCCCATGGTCCACAGTGGACGTCCTATGCGGACACCGGCGAAGCGTGGTTCGGGTTCGGCGCCGTCCGGCAGCTCGACGGCCTGCCGCCGGAGATCCTGCTGGTCCCGCTCTCCGGGCACACGCGCGGGCACGCCGGGGTCGCCGTCGACACGGGCGACGGCTGGCTGCTCAACGCCGGTGACTCGTACTTCTTCCACGGCCAGGTCGACCCGGAGGCCCCGCACTGCCCGCCGGGCCTGAAGTGGTTCGAGGGCCACATGGAGACGGTGAAGGGCGCCCGGCTGGACAATCACCGCCGCCTGCGCCAGCTTGTTCAGGAGCACGGCGGCGAGGTCACCGTCTTCGCCGCGCACGACGAGACCGAGTTCCTCCGGCTGAGCCTCCGTGCCAAGCGGGGCTTCGCCCCGGGCCGGGGGCTTCGCCACCCGGACCCCCGAAAAACGAGCAGGAGCAGGGTATGAAGGTGCACCACCTGAACTGCGGATCGATGCGCCCGGCGGGCGGCAAGCTGCTCGACGGCGAGCCCGGCCTGCTGCGGCGGGCGGAACTGGTCGCGCACTGCCTGCTGATCGAGACCGGCGACAGCCTGGTGCTGGTCGACACCGGGTTCGGCAGCCAGGCCGTGGCCCGCCCCGGCGAGTGGCTGGGCCGGCCGTTCATGGCGATGGTCGGCGCCCGGCTCGAAGCCGCCGAAACGGCGGTCGCGCAGATCAAGGCGCTCGGGCTCGACCCCGCCGACGTCCGGCACGTCGTCGCGACGCACCTCGACGTCGACCACGCGGGCGGGCTGGCCGACTTCCCGAACGCCGTCGTGCACGTCCGGGCGGAGGAGCACCGGGCGGCGACGTCGCCGTCGAACGCGGCCGAGAAGAACCGCTACCGCGCGGCCCAGTTCGCGCACCGCCCGCTGTGGAGCACCTACGACGAGCCGGGCGAGCCGTGGTTCGGCTTCGAGGCGGTCCGGTCGCTCAAGGGCCTGCCGGAGGAGATCCTGCTGGTCCCGCTCACGGGCCACACGCGCGGCCACACCGGCGTCGCGGTCGACACGGGCGAGGGCTGGCTGCTGCACGCGGGCGACGCGTACTTCTTCCACGGCCAGCTGGACCCGGTCGCCCCGCACTGCCCGCCGGGCATGACGGCGTTCCAGAACCTCGTCCAGACCGACCGCAAGGCTCGGCTGGCGAACCTGGAGCGGCTGTACGAACTGGCCCGCGAGCACCCGGACGAGGTGACGGTGTTCTCGGCGCACAGCCCGGTCGAGCTGGCGGCACTGCGCCGCTGATCGAGGGAACCGGATGATCTTCCGTCGCATCTGAGCCGTGACGAAGGAGGCTCAGTGGTGACGAAGAAGTGGTGGAGTGCGGCCTTGATCGGGTCGGTCGCGGTGCTGGTCACGGCGTGCGGGAGCGGCACACCGCCTGCCCCGGCCGCCGCCGCGATGCCGGAAGCGGCACCGCTCGATCTTTCCGGGGTCGTCCTGCTGCAGCACTCCGAACAGACCGGCTTCGACGACGTCGTCTTCGCCGATCCCGCCACCGGCGCGGTGAAGACGACCCTGTCCCTGCCCGGCTACGACAGCTCCTTGACCCGCTTCGACGGGCCGGCCACGAAGCTGGACCTCGTCTCCCCCGACGGCCAGTACGCGACGCTGGAGACCGACGAAGGCGTCGACGTCTTCAAGCTCAACGCCGCCGACCGGCGGTACGAACGCACCGGCAGCGTGCCCGCGCCGGAGCGGTCGATGAGCGAGAAGACTTCGCGGTTCCGGAACCCGCGGTTCGGCCCGGCGGGGTCGAAGCTGTACTTCGACGACGACAAGGCGGTGTACTCCGTCGGCTACCGGCAGCTCGGGCAGCCGGTCAAGGAAGCCGACATCGTGCCGAACGACAGTTCCGACCAGCACGTCGAGGACTGGTGTATCGGACCGCAAGGCGAGGTGCTGACCTGGCGGGACGTCCGGCACGCCGGCGACGGCCTGGCTTATCTGGCCGACTCGTCGGGTGCGATCGCCTACGCCTACTACGAAGAACCGGGCGCCACCTACCAATTCGTCACCGCGCTCGACGCCACGACGGCGCTGATGTCCGCCGTCGCCGGCTCGGACGAGCACGGCGTGCTGATGCGGCTGCACCTCGACGGCGGAACCCCTCAGCTGACCAAGCTCGTCGAGCGGTCCGAGCCGTCGATCGCCAAGGTGGCCGCCGCGCCGGACAAGGCCGGCGTGCTCTACCAGACCGACCAGGGCGAATGGTTCACCTCGCCGACGACGCCGGGCGCGATCGCGCGGCCCGCGCTCACGCAGCTGCCGCCCGCCGGGACGCTGTCGGAGCGGCGGCTCGTCGGCTGGGCGTGATCAGCTGGCGTCGAGGGCCTGCTTGACCAGCGGCGCGATCTGCTCCGGCGTCATCTTCGCCGGGCCGGTGTAGTTGACCAGCACCGGCGTACCCGACACCAGCTCGGCCGACGCGAGGGTGGCCGTCTTCTGCTCGTCGACGTAGTAGACGGCGCCGTCCGGGAAGCCGGCGACGTCCTTCGCGCCCGCCTTCGCCTTCTTGATCGACGCCACCATGTCGGCCGGCTTCGCCCGGCGGCCTTCGTAGCGCGTCACCGCGAGCGCGCCCGCGGCCTTGCCGTTCAGCTGGTACTCGCAGCTGCGGGCCTTGCCGCCGTTGGCCGCGTTGTCCTGGACCGGGCCCGCCACCGCCTGGAGGTTGTCCAGGAACAGCGCCTTCGAGACGGCGGCCGCGGGCAGCAGCTTGCACGGGTCCAGCGACGCCGCCGCAGCGGCGTTGGCGCTCGAACTCGGCTTGGGCGCGGACGACGACGGCGTCGAAGACGGTTTGTCGCCCGAAGAGCAGGCTGTCAACGCGGCAAAAGCGACCAAAACGACGGCGAGGGTACGCATGTCCGGCACCCTAGTCCGAACGGCCTACGCGGTCGGCGCCCGGTACCGCCAGAACGCCGGGAGCAGGAACATCGACGCGCACACCGACACGATCACCAGCAGGCCGCCGACGCTCGCCGCGACCGCCGTGCCGAACGCGGCCGCGCCCCAGCCGTGGACGAGGTCGGCGATCCGCGGGCCGCCGGCGACCACCACCGTGAACACGCCCTGGAGCCGGCCGCGCATCTCGTCGGTGGTCGCGACCTGCAGGATCGCCATCCGGTAGACCGCGCTGACCATGTCCGCCGCGCCGGCCGCCGCCATGAAGAGGACCGCGAGCCACAGCGAGTGCGCGAGCCCGAACGCCGCCACCGCCGCGCCCCACGCGCAGATCGACACGACGACCGCGACGCCCTGGCGGTGGATGCGCGTCAGCCAGCCGGAGAACAGGCCGATCAGCATCGCGCCCGCGGGCAGGGCGGCGTAGAGCCAGCCGAGCGCGGGCCCGCCGCCGGGCGGGTCGCCGAACGTGCGCTCGGCCATCTCGGGGACCAGCGCCCGCGGCATGCCGAAGACCATCGCGATGATGTCGGCGACGAACGAGGCCAGCAGCACCTTCTTCGTCGCGAGGTACCGGAAGCCTTCGACGACGTCGCTGACGCCCGCGCGCCGCGACGGGCCGTTGAGCGGCGGGAGTGCCGGCAGCCTCCAGACCGCGAGCAGCGTGATCGTGAGGGCGACGACGTCGATCAGGTAGAGCGTGGAAAGGCCGAGGACCGGGATGAGCGCCCCGGCGAGCAGCGGGCCGAAGACGGCGCCGAAGGTCGACATCGTCGAGCTCAAGGCGTTGGCCGACGGCAGCAGCTCGCCGGGCACGAGCCGGGCGACGACGGCGCCGCGCGTGGGCATGTTGATCGCGAAGAGGGCCTGGTTGACGGCCAGCAGGCCGAGGACGAGCCACACCGAGCCGAAGTTCAGGAACGCCTGCAGCCACAGCAGCGCGGAGGTGATCGCGACGAGGACGTTGGTGACGACGAGCAGCTTCCGCCGGTCGACGGCATCGGCGACGGCGCCGCCCCAGAGCCCGAAGACCAGCAGCGGGACGAGGGCGACGAGCCCGGTGAGGCCGACGTAGGCGGAGGACCCGGTGAGGTCGAAGACCTGCTTGGGCACGGCGACGGCGGTCAGCTGCGTGCCGACGGCGGTGACCACAGTGGACAGCCAGAGCCGCCGGAAGGCCGGGATCTTCAGCGGCCGGGTGTCGACGATGATGCGGCCGAGGAGCTTGCGCACGCCCGAGCGGGGCGGCAAGGTCTCCGGTTCAGAAGTCACAACGGACGAGTTTAGCTGGGCTAACTATCTCGGGTCGCGTGATTTCCGTCGCCCGGAAGAGCGTCCCAATGTGGCGTTGGTTGCGTCAGACGCACCCAATGTGGCGTTCGGTGCGTCCCACGCACCGAACGCCACATTGGGGCGCTGGGAACTCAGGGGGCGACGCGCTCGATGTTCCAGCCGTCGTCGTTGCGGACGAAGCGCAGCCGGTCGTGCATGCGGTCCTCGCGGCCCTGCCAGAACTCGACCAGGTCCGGGCGGATCCGCCAGCCGCCCCAGTGGGGCGGGGCCGGGATCTGCTCGACGTCGGCGAAGCGGCGCTCGATGCCGTTCAGCGCGTTGTCCAGCGCGCGGCGTCCGTCGACCACCCGGGACTGCGGGGACGCCCACGCGCCGAGCTGCGAACCGCGGGGCCGCTGGGCCCAGTACTCCGCCGTCTCCTTGACGCCGACCTTCTCGACCTCGCCGCGGACGTGGACCTGGCGGTGCAGCGCGTACCAGGGGAACGTCACCGACGCGTAGCGCGTCGCGGTCAGGTCGTGGCTCTTCTCCGACGTGTAGTTCGTGTAGAACACGACGCCGCGCTCGTCGAGGCCCTTGCACAGCACGGTGCGGGAGGACGGCCGGCCTTCGGCGTCCGCCGTCGCCAGCACCATCGCGTTCGGTTCGGCGATGCCCGCGGTGACGGCCTGGTTCAGCCAGCCCTGCAGCTGATCGGTCCAGGTGGCCGCCAGTGCGGATTCGTCGAACGCTGCACCGTCGTACGCCACGCGCATTCCGGGCAGGCGAACCACGGCGTCTTCCACCTGCTGATCGATCTCCGGCATCACGCCAAACCTCCACGCCCGGTCGGGGCATCAGTCGACTTCGGCCCTAGGCACGTTAGGGCCTTCCGAGCTGCGGCGGAACCCACTGAACGGTGAGACCCGCCACCCCCTTCCCGCCATCAGCCCGTAACCGCTAGTCAGCAAGCCGTAACGCGGGCGTTACCCGCCGGACCAGGATCGATACAGCGCCGCCCTACCTTCGGCCCGTTCCCCACCACCCCGGAGGCAGGCATGACCGAGACCCTGTCCAACGCCGAAGAAAGCGCTCCGCCGAAACGCCGTTACGCCCCGCTCGCGGCCAACGAAAACCGCGAGGACTACTCACTGCGCTTCGCCGCTCATTCGTTCCGGAAATGGTCACCGTTCGTGGTCGCGACGACGGCGCTGGGCGGTATCGCCTACCTCGCCGACTTCGCGATCGGAGCCAGCATCGTCCTCTCCTACGGCTTCACGTCCGGGGTCCTCGCGATCCTCGCCGCGGCCGTCGTCATCTTCGTGACCGGCGTGCCCATCGCGGCCGCGTGCGCGAAGTCCGGCGTCGACATGGACCTGCTGACCCGCGGAGCCGGCTTCGGCTACTTCGGGTCGACGCTGACGTCGCTCGTGTACGCGAGCTTCACCGTCATCTTCTTCTCGCTCGAGGGCTCGATCATGGGCCAGGCCTTCGAGCTCGCTCTCGGCATCCCGCTGCCGGTCGGCTACCTCCTGGCGACGCTGATCGTGCTGCCCTTCGCGCTCTACGGCATGGGCGCGGTCGCGAAGATGCAGACCTGGACGCAGCCGCTGTGGATCGCCGGCCTGGTGCTGCCGTTCGTCGTCGTGCTCGTCCGCGAGCCCGGCAAGTTCGCCGAGTTCACCCACTTCGGGGGCACCGAGGGCGCCGGCGCCGGGTTCTCCGCGATCGGGTTCGGCTTCGGCATGGGCGTCGCGCTGTCGCTGATCGGGCAGATCGGCGAGCAGGCCGACTACCTGCGGTTCATGCCCGAGAAGACGGCGGAGAACAAGCGGTCGTGGTGGGCCGCGGTGCTCGCGGCCGGACCCGGTTGGGTGATTCTCGGCGCCGCGAAGCAGATCGGGGGCGCGCTGCTGGCGTTCCTCGCGCTCGGGGTCGTCGGCAAGTCGCACGCGCTGGAGCCGATCGCCCCGTACCTCGAAGCGGTGAAGCCCGCGCTCGGCCCCGTGGCGCTGACGTTCGCGGCGCTGTTCGTCGTCGTCTCGCAGATCAAGATCAACACGACGAACGCGTACTCCGGCTCGCTGTCGTTCGCGAACTTCTTCTCCCGCGTGCTGCACAAGCACCCCGGCCGCGTCTGGTACGTGCTGGTGAACTGCGGGATCGCGCTGGCGCTGATGGAGTTCGGCGCGTTCGGCTTCCTGAACAAGATCCTGGGCTTCTACTCGAACGTCGCGATCGCGTGGATCGGCGCGGTGTGCGCGGACCTGGTGATCGCGAAGCCGCTCGGGCTCTCGCCGCGCTACATCGAGTTCAAGCGGGCCTACCTGCACAAGATCAACCCGGTCGGGTTCGGCTCGATGGTCGTCGCGTCGGCGGTGTCGATCGCCGCGTACTTCGGCCTGTTCGGGCCGTTCCTGGCGGCGTTCAGCCCGCTGCTCGCGCTGGTCATCGCGATCATCCTGGTACCGACGCTGGCCGCGGTGACCCGCGGGAAGTACTACCTGGTCCGGCCGAACACGGTCGCCGGCCCGGACGTCGAGGCCGACCTGCGGGCGACGCACACCTGCTCGGTCTGCAGCGACCCGTACGAGCTGCCGGACGTCGCCGACTGCGCGAAGCAGGACGGCCCGATCTGCTCACTGTGCTGCACGCTCGACAACAGCTGCCACGACGTGTGCCGGACGACAGGCCCGGTTTCGCTGGGCATGCCGGCCCCGCGCGAGGCGTAACGTCCGTAAAGGCCCGTTACCTGCGTCCGCTGCAGGTAACGGGCCTTCACGTTCGCCGGGTTCCCCCCTGGGCCCCCTCCCGGCTCGACTCTTCCACGCCGGAGTGGCCGCCGGGGTTGCCTGGGATTTCCAAGATCTTTTCCGGCCGCATGATGGCCGCCAGCATCATCGCGCGGAATTCCGCGCCCACCTCTTCGACCGGCAGCGGCGGGTCGTGCGCCTGCCATTCGCGCAGCAGCCCGGTACCCGCGCCGACCAGGGCGATCGCCGTCAGCCGGTAGTCCCGCACCGGCGCGACGCCGTGCTCGGCGGCGCGGCTCGCCTCGGCGGCGATGAAGTCCGCCCAGCGGTCGACCCACACCTGGTGCTGCGCCTCCAGCTCGGGGCTGACGCCGACCGCTTCGACGTAGGTGAGGCGCGGCATCCGGGGATCCGCGGTGACCGTGGCGATGAAGACGTCCAGCAGGGTCGAGATGCGGGTGAGCGCGTCGGCGTCGGCGACCTTGTCGAGCTCCGCGGTGACGTGCGCGAGCGCCAGGCTGTTGATCTGGTCGTGGAGCGTGCGGAGCACGTCCTCCTTGCCCGTGAACTCCTCGTAGAAGTTCCGCGTCGACACGCCGGCCCTCGCGCACACCTCGGTGATCTTGGTGTGCCGGAAACCGGTGGAGGTGAACAGCTCCAGGCCGGCGACGAGCAGCCGCTGGCGGCGGTCGGCGCGGCGCTGCTCGGGTGCGACACCGCCGTACGTGCGAGCCACCGGTTGTCTCCTCCTTCTGAGGGATTGCCAGATCCTACCCGTCTGACTAGTTTGTGAAAATCTTGATTACCAAGGACCGGAGGCGATGATGCTTCGTCGGTTGCTGGTCGCTGTCAGCCTCATTTTCGCGGTGGCCACACCGGTGGCGCACGCGGATCCCGGTGTCCTGGTCTCGGCGCGGGCGACGACGGTGTTCGTCGGCCCGCTTCCCGCCCCGGTCAAGGCGTGGCACCTGCTGTACCGCTCGACGTCGGCGACCGGCGCGCCGAACGAGGTCTCCGGAACGCTGCTGGTGCCGTCGGCGCCGTGGCCGCGCGGCGGCCCGCGTCCGCTGGTCACCTACGCGGTGGGCACGCACGGCCTCGGCGACCAGTGCGCGCCGTCCACCTTGCTGGCGCACGGCGTCGAGAACGAAAGCGCGTTGCTGGCGCAGGCGTTGTCGCAGGGCTGGGCGGTCGTCGTCACGGACTACGAGGGACTCGGCACGCCGGGAACGCACACGTACGCGGTCGGGCAGTCCGAGGGCCGCGCGGTGCTGGACGCGGCACGCGCGGCGGCCCTGGTGCCGGGTGCGGGGCTGTCGCCGTCCGGCCCGGTCGGCGTTTTCGGCTATTCGCAGGGCGGCCAGGCGGCGGCGTGGGCGGCGGAGTTGCAGGGTTCTTACGCGCCTTCTCTTCGGGTGGTCGGTGTCGCGGCCGGCGGGGTCCCGGCGGACCTGAACGCGGTGTTCCGCTCCAACGACGGGGGCGCGGCGTTCGGCCTGGTGCTGGGCGCGGCGACGGGGTTCGCCGCAGCCTATCCCGACGTGCCGTTTTCTTCGATCCTGAACGACCGCGGCCGCGAGGCGGTGGCCCGGGTGTCGAAGGCGTGCACGGTCGAACTGGGCGCGGCGGCGCCGTTCGCGCACCTGCGGGACTTCGTGACGGTGCCGGACCCGATCCACGACCCGCGCTGGCAGGCCCGGCTGGCCCAGAACTACCTGGGGACGGTGGCACCTTCGGCGCCGGTGTTCCTGTACCACGCGACGCTGGACGAGCTGATCCCGTTCAGCGTCGGCGCGGGACTGCGGGACCGCTGGAAGTCGGCCGGAGCGTCGGTGACGTGGCAGGAGTTCCCGCTGCTGGAGCACATCGGCGGGGTGTCGGCGGGCGGCCCGGTGGCGTTGACGTGGCTGGGCACGAAGTTCTGACGGCCGAAACCGTCGGTGGCCCCCGGTAGCGTGGAAAACGGGGGCTGCTCACATCGCCGCTCGCCGGAGAAGCCGCAGGGGGTCTTCTCCGGCGAGCGGGTCAGGCGAAGGGGCGGAGGGCGGTGACCGCGTCCGGCCCCAGCGAAGTCGTCAGGGTGCCGCCCGCGGCGAGGGGGCTGCGGGACCACCACTCGCCCGACGTCGGCGGGAGCTCCGGACCACCGACCACCACGTCCGTCGCCAGTACCCGGCGCCCGGCCAGCACCGCCAGGCTGCCGTCCAAAGTGGAATCACCGATCGCCAGCGTCTGGCGCAGCACCGGCACGGCCCCCCGCGTGATGTGCGACGAGGTCGTCAGCGAACCCGGACGCTCCCCCGCCCGCCCCAGCACCAGGACCTCCCGCGTGTGCAGGTACGCATCCGAAGCCACCGAAGCACGCAACACCGCTGTGTGCCGGGCCCGCGCCGTGATCACCGTGGGCTCGGGCAGGTACTCCAAAGAACCACCGGCCTCGACCACCACCGAAACCGTGGACAACGAACCTTCGCCGTGGAGACCGGGCAGCGCGAGGGTGGCCGCCACGCCGGAAAGACGCAGCGAAGCGCCGGGACCGACGCGGACGGACAGCAGCAGGTCGTCGCCGCCCAGCGGGGTGGTCGCCGAGTTGACCAGGTGCACCACCGCTCCCGGACCGCGGCCCCGGCGCGGGAACAACGTCAGCGGCGCCATCGAGCGCAGCTCGCGCAGCACCGTGCGCGTGCCGTCGAAGCACGCCGTCAGCCGGGCGTGGGCCTTCACAGCAGGGAACGCACCCAGGCGGCCACCGCCGGGGCGTCCGGGGTATCCACAAGGGACTGTGTGATGACCGGCAGCTCACCCCGCATCCGGTGCGCGTCCGACGTCATCACCGTCATGTCGGCGTTCACCAGGTGTGCGATGTCGATCTTGTTGATCACCAGCAGGTCCGCCGTCGTGACGCCGGGGCCGCCCTTGCGCGGCACCTTGTCCCCGCCCGCGACGTCCACCACGAAGATCTGGCTGTCGGCCAGCCCGCGGCTGAACACCGCCGTCAGGTTGTCGCCGCCGCTTTCGATGATCACCAGGTCCAGGCCGGGGAACTTCTCCTCCAGGCGCTCGACCGCGTCCAGGTTCGCGGTGATGTCGTCGCGGATCGCCGTGTGCGGGCACGCGCCCGTCTGCACCGCCTCGATCCGGGCCGGGTCCAGGACCCCCGCGCGACGCAGGAAGTCCGCGTCCTCCGTGGTGTAGATGTCGTTCGTGACGACCGCGAGGTTCACTTCGTCGCCCAGCGCGCGGCACAGGGCCGCGGTCAGCGCCGTCTTGCCCGACCCGACCGGGCCGCCGATGCCGATCCGGTACGCGCGGCCCGCGGTCGGCGCCGCGTCGTAGTGGTCGGGCTCGGCGGCCGTCGGGTCGAAGTTGACCTCGTGGAAATGTCCGTGACCGTGCTCAGCTGGCAAAGAGACGCACCTCTTCCTGGTGGTGCCGGGCGTGCGCCTCGGCGAACAGATCCAACGCGGGCGAGCCCGGCGACGGCAGCGACGCCGGGTCGTCCCCGGCCACCGCCGCCGCTTCCGAACAGACGGATTCGAGATCCAGCCGGGCCACGACCGCGTTGACGGCAAAGGGGTCCAGCCCCAGCAGCCGCACCGCGGCGCTCGCCGGCCCGCTCACCGCCAGGTAGGCGACGGCCATCGCGGCGTCGTACGGCGAACCGCCCGCGACGCCGACCAGCGCGCCCAGCACCACCGGGTGATGCGGCCGTGGAGTCTCCGCCAGCAACGCGTCCAGCACGGGAGACGGCCAGGCGATCCGCCCGGCCCGCGCGGTCCCCCGGCCCTGCGCTCGCGACGCCTCACGCTGCGCGAGCGACGGCGTCCGCGCGTCCAGCTCGGCATCCACCAGCGCCCAGTGTCCACTTGCGACAGAACGGGCCGCCGCATGTGCCGACGCGGCGGCGAAGACCGCGGCCAGCGCGCCCGCCGTCCGCAACCGTCCGGAAAGGAATCCCGGGAGATCGCGCACAGCCGTCACGAGCCGGCGGGAGACGACCTCCTCCAGCCCTCCACTGTGGACGTGCCCGCCACCGGGGAAGCGGGAGTCCGCGAGGATCAGCGCCGAGAGGTCCATCAGAAGAGGAAGTACCGTTGGGCCATGGGCAGTTCCGTCACCGGCTGCGGTTCGACGAGCTCGCCGTCGACGTGCACCGCGAAGCTGTCCGGCTCGACGCGGACGTCCGGCGTGGCGTCGTTGAGCACCATGTCCGCCTTGGTCCGCGCGCGGGTGTTCGCCACCGCGACGAGCGGCCGCGTGATGCCGAACGTCTCCCGCAGGCCACTGTCCAAAGCAGACGGTGCGACGAAGTGCAGGCTCAGCGCGGCCCCGATGTTCGCGCCGAACATCGGCCGCGCCATGACCGGCTGCGGCGTCGGGATGGACGCGTTCGCGTCGCCCATGGCCGCCCACGCCGGAAAGCCGCCCTTGAGGACCACGTGCGGGCGGACGCCGAAGAACTTCGGCTCCCACAGCACGAGGTCGGCGAGCTTGCCGACCTCGACCGAGCCGATCTCGGTCTCCATGCCGTGCGCGATGGCCGGGTTGATCGTGTACTTGGCGACATAGCGGCGCGCGCGAAGGTTGTCGGCCGCGCCGTCGCCGGGCAGCGCGCCGCGGCGGCGTTTCATCACGTGCGCGGTCTGCCACGTCCGGATGATCACCTCGCCGATCCGGCCCATCGCCTGCGAGTCCGAGCTCATCATCGAGATGGCGCCCAGGTCGTGCAGCACGTCCTCGGCGGCGATCGTCGACGGCCGGATCCGGCTCTCGGCGAAGGCGAGGTCCTCGGGCACCGACGGGTTGAGATGGTGGCAGACCACCAGCATGTCGAGGTGCTCGTCGAGGGTGTTCGCCGTGTGCGGCCGGGTCGGGTTGGTCGACGACGGCAGGACGTTCGGCAGCGAGACGACCTCGATGATGTCCGGCGCGTGCCCGCCGCCGGCGCCCTCGGTGTGGTACGCGTTGATCGAGCGGCCGCCGATGGCGTCCACAGTGGACTCCAGGAAGCCCGCCTCGTTCAGGGTGTCCGTGTGGATCGCGACCTGGACGCCGGACTCGTCGGCCACGGTCAGGCAGGCGTCGATGGCGGCCGGGGTCGTGCCCCAGTCCTCGTGCAGCTTGAAGCCGCCCGCGCCGGCCGCGAGCTGTTCGCGCAGGGCCTCGTGCCGGACGGTGTTCCCCTTGCCCAGCAACAGGACGTTGACCGGATAACCGTCCATGGCGGACAGCATCCGGCCGAGGTTCCACGCGCCGGGCGTGACGGTCGTGGCCTTCGTGCCCTCGTTGGGGCCGGTGCCGCCGCCGACCAAGGTGGTCAGCCCCGCGGCCAGCGCCGTGTCGACGAGCTGCGGGCAGATGAAGTGGACGTGGCAGTCGATGCCGCCGGCGGTGAGGATCTTGCCGTTGCCGGCCAGGACTTCCGTCGACGGCCCGATGACCAGGGCCGGGTCGACGCCGTCCATCGTGTCCGGGTTGCCCGCCTTGCCGATCCCGACGATCCGGCCGTCGCGCACGCCGATGTCGGCCTTGATCACACCCCAGTGGTCGAGGATCACCGCGCCGGTGATGATCAGGTCGGGCGCACCCTCGGCGCGGGTCGCCATGCCCTGGCCCATCGACTCGCGGATGACCTTGCCGCCGCCGAAGAGCACCTCGTCGCCCGAGCCGCCGGGGCCCATCGAGCGGTCCTCGGTGACCTCGATCAGCAGGTCGGTGTCGGCGAGCCGGATCCGGTCGCCGGTGGTCGGGCCGAACAGCTCGGCGTAGCGCTCGCGGTCGATCTGCGGCATTTCAGAACTCTCCGGAGAATTCGGATCGCAGGCCCGGTACGCGGCGGGCCCCGGCGAGCGGAACAAGATCGACTTCGCGTTCGACGCCCGGCTCGAACCGCACCGACGTGCCGGCCGGGACGTCGAGCCGGTGGCCGCGGGCGGCGTCCCGGTCGAACTCGAGGCCGGGGTTGACCGCGGCGAAGTGGTAGTGCGAGCCGACCTGCACCGGCCGGTCGCCGAGGTTGCGCACGAGCAGCCGGACGCGGGCGCGGCCCGGGTTCAGTTCCACCGGCTCGGCACCGGGGATGATCTCGCCTGGACGCATCGAGGTCCTCTCAGACGATCGGGTCGTGCACGGTGACGAGCTTCGTGCCGTCCGGGAAGGTGGCCTCGACCTGAACGGAGTCGACCATCTCCGGCACGCCGTCGAGCACCTGCGCACGCGAGAGCACGCTCCGGCCGCTCGCGACCAGTTCACTCACCGTGCGCCCGTCGCGGGCCCCTTCGAGGACGTGGTCGGTGATCAGCGCGACCGCCTCGGGGTAGTTCAGCCGGACGCCGCGGTCCAGCCGCTTCCGCGCGACGTCGGCCGCCACGTGGACGAGCAGCTTGTCGCGCTCCTGCGGGCTGAGGTGCATCGCTCAGGTCTATCACCCGGACGACGGCTCCGCCTGGTTCGGAAACATACCTTTAACCTGGGCTTCGTCACACTGCGTGGCGGAGATTCTCCTGCCGGACGGCCTCGGTGACTGAATCGTTCTCGTAATCGTGACCGAAACCACCGCATCTTTCGATTGCCCCCCGGCGATCTAGGGAGCAAGGTCTATCCATCCGTGCGATGGTGCGCGCTTTCCGTGCGCTATTCCGTCCGCGCGAGCACCACCACCAAGACGGGGAAAAAAGCGCACCGAAAGGTTCCGCGAAACAGTGACTACCTCCACGATCAGCAAGCCACAGCCGTCCGGCCAACCCGACGACGGCTTCCGACCGGGTCTGGAGGGCGTCGTCGCCTTCCACACCGAGATCGCCGAACCCGACCGGGACGGCGGTGCGCTGCGCTACCGCGGCGTCGACATCGAGGACCTCGCCGGCAAGGTGACCTTCGGTGACGTATGGGGCCTCCTCGTGGACGGCCGGTTCGGCCACGGCCTCCCGCCCGCCGAGCCGTTCCCGCTGCCGGTGCACACCGGCGACGTCCGGGTCGACGTCCAGGCCGCGCTGGCCATGCTCGCGCCCATCTGGGGCTACCGCCCGCTGCTCGACATCACCGACGAAGAGGCCCGTGAGCAGCTGGCCCGCGCCTCGGTGATGGCGCTGTCCTACGTCGCGCAGTCGGCGCGCGGCATCGGCCAGCCCGCCGTCCCGCAGACCCGCGTCGACGAGGCCCACTCGATCACCGAGCGGTTCCTCATCCGCTGGCGCGGCGAGCCCGACCCGGCGCACGTCCGGGCGCTGGACGCCTACTGGGTGTCGGCCGCCGAGCACGGCCTGAACGCGTCGACCTTCACCGCCCGCGTCATCGCGTCCACCGGCGCCGACGTCGCGGCGGCCATGTCCGGCGCCATCGGCGCGATGTCGGGCCCGCTGCACGGCGGCGCCCCGGCGCGCGTGCTGCCGATGATCGAAGAGGTCGAGCGCACCGGCGACCCGGTCGGCCTGGTCAAGGGCATCCTCGACCGCAAGGAACGCCTGATGGGCTTCGGCCACCGCGTCTACCGGGCCGAGGACCCGCGGGCGCGCGTGCTGCGCCGCACCTGCCAGGAGCTCGGCGCGGCCCGCTACGAGGCGGCCGCCGCGCTGGAGCAGGCGGCGCTGGCGGAGCTGCGCGAGCGGCGTCCGGACCACCCGATCGAGACGAACGTCGAGTTCTGGGCCGCGGTCATCCTGGACTTCGCCCAGGTCCCGCCGCACATGATGCCCGCGATGTTCAGCTCGGCGCGCACCGCCGGCTGGGCCGCGCACATCCTGGAGCAGAAGCGCACCGGACGCCTGGTGCGGCCGTCGGCCAAGTACGTCGGCCCGGCGCCCCGCACGCCGGAAGACGTCGAGGGCTGGGAACTGGTCACCAAGCACTGACCGCTGAAGTCCGTGAATGGCACATCGAGGGACTTAGAGTCCCTTGATGTGCCATTCACGGCTTTGGGGCGACCTCGTGGGCCGCGGTCGCGCCGAGCATGGCGGTGAGCTGGTCGACCAGCCAGGTGTCCAGGGACTCGCGGGCGACGCTGCGCTCTTGCAGCCAGCTGAGCAGGGCGCCCTCGACGACCGCCGTCCAGCAGCGCAGGGTCAGCGACAGCAGCGGCGACGGGTCCTCGACGCCGAGCGCGTCCAGGATCAGCGCCACCGCGCGGTTGCGGACCTCGTCGATCGCCGCGTCCGTCTCCGACGTCGCGATCACCGAACCGCTGCGCAGCAACGCGATGTAGCCCGCGCGGTAGTGGTCGGCGACGTCGATCAGGCCGCGGACGGCCGCGCACAGCCGGGTCTCCGGCGGGCCCTCCTCGAGGCCGGCCAGGCCGTCGATGAGCCCGTCGGTGACCGTGCGCAGCGCCTCCACCTGCAGCTCGCGCAGGCTGGAGAAGTACCGGTAGAACAGCGGCCGCGACACCTCGGCGCGCGCGACGATGTCGTCCACGGTGACCAGCTCCGGCGCCCGCGACCCGAACAGGTCGAGCGCCGCGCGGATCAGGTCGTCGCGGCGGGCCTGCGGCGACATCCGCCGCGGCCGGCTCACGGCGTCAGGTCCAGCTTGGCCGCCTGCCGCAGCAGCCCGGGCGTCAGCCGCGAAAGAACCAGCGCGGCCTTGGCCTCCGGGGTGGACGGGGCGATCGCGATGTCCTTTTCGACCGCTCGCAGGATGTCCTTCGCGACGCCTTCCGGGCCGAAACCCCGCCGGGCGTACAGCTTCGAGCTTTCCTTCTGACGCCGTCGCTGCTCCTCTTCGGACACTCCGACGAACCGCGTTGTGTTGGTGATGTTGGTCTTCACGATGCCCGGACACACAGCCGTGACGCCGATGTGGTGCTCGGCCAGCTCGGCGCGCAGGCAGACGCTCAACGTCAGCACGGCGGACTTCGTCGTGGCGTAGGCGGTGAGGATCTTCGACGGCAGGTAGGCGGCCGCCGAAGCGAGGTTGACGATCTGGCCGCCTTCGGCGCGTTCGGCGAGCATCGGCGCGAAGGCGCGGCAGCCGTGGATCACGCCCCAGAGGTTGACGTCGATGACGCGTTCCCAGTCTTCGACGGACGTGTCGAGGAACGGGCCGGACATCCCGATGCCGGCGTTGTTGACCACGATGTCCGGGACGCCGTGGTTCTTCCGGACGTCTTCGGCGAAGCGGTGCACGGCGGCACCGTCGCTGGAGTCCACTGTGTACTCCGCGATCCCGTGTTCTTCCAGCAGCTTCAGGGTTTCCGCGGCGGCCGCCGGATCGATGTCGGTGATGACGACGTCGGCCCCTTCGGCGGCGAAGGCGAGCGCGGTGGCCCGGCCGATCCCGCTGCCGGCGCCGGTGACGACGACCAGCTTGTGCTCGAACCGGCCGGTGCCCACCCGCGACTTCTTCAGGGCCCGGCTCTCGACGCCGGTTTCGACGTACTCGATCAGCTCGGCGGCGGCACCCGCGACCACCTTCGGCTTCGCGCGGGTCACCCAGTGCGTCCCGACGATCGGGCGGACCCGCAGGTCCGGCACCCAGCGCGCGATCTCGGTCTGCAGCGGCGTGGTGACGTAGGCGTCGCCAGTCGGGGCCAGCACCTGCACCGGGACGTCGGCGGTGCGCGGCACCGGGCGGGACAGGCGGGTGAACATGTTGGCGCGGTAGAGCTCGAGGCCGTGGATGCCGTCGCTCTTGTCCGGCTTCGCGGCGTCGGGCTCCATGCGCTGGATCTGCGCGCCCAGCAGCCCGGTGCGCCAGAGCAGCTGCGGCACGAGCGGGACCTGGAACGCGAGGATGTACCAGGAGTGCAGGAACTGGCTCAGCGCGTTCTTGAGCCGCTTCGGCGTCGGGCGCGTGAGCTGCGCGCGGAACCACGCACCGGCGTGGTCGAGGCTCGGGCCGGAGATCGACGTGTAGGAAGCGATCCGGCCGCGCAGGCCGTCACCGGTGACGGCGTGCCAGGTCTGGATGGAGCCCCAGTCGTGGGCGACGAGGTGGACCTTGCCGTGCGGCTTCACCTCGTCGACGACGGCGCGGAGGTCGTCGGCCAGCTGGTCCAGCCGGTAGGACGCGCGTCCCGCCGGCTTGTCCGACTGTCCGGACCCGCGGACGTCGTAGGTCACGACGCGGTGGCTTGCCCGCAGCTCGGCGACCACACCGGCCCACATCGAGCTGTTGTCGGGGTAGCCGTGCACGAGCACGACCGTGGGCCCGTCTTCGCGGCCTTCGATGCGGACCGAGAGGCGGACACCGTCGCTGGCGGTCACCCACTTGTGAGACATTCTGTCATGTTAGACAACTTGTCAACAGCGTGGTTCACCCGCGCGGCGGCTGGCGGCCGGACGCTGTTCATGCATCTCGGCGGTTTTTGCTTGTATGACAGCGTTTTCGTGGTTCCACGGGAAACCACGCGGCCGGATCGGGCGTCCCGGCTGACGACTCTGTCCACCGAACGGTGGACACCCGGATTCAGCTGAGCGTCGCTCCCGTCCACCGCCCCGAGCGAGCAAGCTTTCAGGCATGACCACAGCAGTGAGCGTGCGCGGCCTGCGCAAGCAGTACCCCGGTCACCTCGCGGTGGCCGGGCTGGACCTGGACATCGCGCGGGGTGAGGTGTTCTCCCTGCTCGGCCCGAACGGCGCCGGGAAGACCACGACCGTCGAGATCCTCGAAGGCCACCGGGAGCGGACCGCCGGCGAGGTCACCGTCCTCGGGGAGGACCCCGGCAAGGCCGGGCGCACCTGGCGGTCACGCATCGGCATCGTCCTGCAGACCGCCAACGACGCCGCCGAGCTGAGCGTCGCCGAGACCGTGCGGCACTTCGCGAAGTACTACCCCGACCCGCGCGACCCCGACGAGGTGATCGAGAAGGTCGGGCTCGCCGAGAAGGCCAAGGCCCGGGTCAAGTCGCTCTCCGGCGGGCAGCGGCGCCGCGTCGACGTGGCGCTCGGGATCATCGGCCGGCCCGAGCTGCTCTTCCTCGACGAGCCGACCACCGGGTTCGACCCCGAGGCGCGGCGGCAGTTCTGGTCGCTGATCAGCGACCTCGCCGCCGAGGGCAGCACCATCCTCCTCACCACCCACTACCTCGACGAGGCCGAAGCGCTCGCCGACCGCGTCGCGGTGATCGCCCGCGGGGAGATCGTCGCGCAGGACACCCCGCAGAACCTGGGTGGCCGGGCCGCCGCCGAGGCCACCGTGCGGTGGACGGACGAACGCGGCGAGCACGTCGAGCGCACCGCGTACCCGACCAAGCTCGTCACCGAGCTCTCTGCTGGGGGTAGGGAGCTCGCCGGGCTGACCGTGACCAGGCCGAGCCTGGAGGACATCTACCTGGACCTGATCGGAGACAAGGCATGACCACTGCGACACCCGGGGCTTCGTCCGAGGCCGGGGGCTCCGCCGTCCGGAACCCCGGAAAAGCAACGGTGGCCCTCCCCGGCCCGCTGTCGCTCGGGCTGGCCCGGGGCAGCACCGAGCTGCGGCAGTTCTTCCGGCACAAGGAGCAGGTGGTCTTCACCTTCTCCCTGCCCGCGGTCCTGATGATCCTGCTCGGATCCATCCTGGACGGTCCGACGGCGCTGGCGGGCGTCACGTCCGGGCAGCTGCTGGCGGCCGGGATGATCGGCTCCGGCATCGTCTCGACGTCGTTCAACAGCATCGCCACCGGCGTCTCGGCCGACCGGGAAACCGGGGCGCTCAAACGGCTGCGCGGCACGCCGATGCCCTCGTCGTCCTACTTCATCGGCAAGATGGTGCTGGTCGCGGTGTCCAGCCTGGCGCAGACCGTGCTGATGGCCGCGGTCGCCGTGCTGCTCTTCGGGCTGAAGCTGCCGTCCGAGCCCTCGAAGTGGCTGACGCTGGTGTGGGTCTTCGCGCTCGGCATCGTGTCGTGCACCCTGCTCGGGATCGCGCTCAGCTCGCTCGCCAAGTCCACCACCGGCGCGGTCGCCGTGGTACAGATGTTGTACCTGGTGCTGCAGTTCATTTCCGGCGTGTTCGTCACGCCGATCACGAACCTGCCGAAGATCATGGTGGACATCGCGTCGTTCTTCCCGTTGAAGTGGATCTGCCAGGGCTTCCGGTCGGTGTTCCTGCCGGACGGCGCGGTCGGAATGGAGATGGCTGGCTCATGGGAACTTCCGCGGGTGGCACTGGTGCTGGGGATCTGGTGCGTGGTGGGCGCGGTGCTGGCGCGGCTGAGCTTCCGGTGGACCGACACGAAGTGAAGGACGCCTGGGACCGGTTCAACTGGCTCTGGGAGATCCTCTTCGCGGTCGCGTACCTGGCCACGACGACGCTGGTGCTGCTGGACGAGACCGACCCGGTCCGCAGCGTCGTCGCGGTCGGGGCGCTCACCGCGCTCGCGCTGACGTACCTGCTGTGGGGACGGCGGGTGGTGCGCGACGACGGGCACCTGAAACAGCGGTGGGCGCTGGCCCTGGTGATCGTGGCACTGGTCGCGGTCGCGATGTTCGCCAACACGACGTCCAGCTTCATCCTGTTCATGGTGTGCCCGCTGCTGTTCTCGACGCTCGACTTCCGGCCGGCCGCGGTGCTCACCACGCTGGTGATCCTGCTGAGCCCGCTGTCGTCGATCGCCGCGGACGGGCTGCGGGGGCCGGCGCTGCACATCCTGCTGCCGATGACCGCGATCCTCGTCGTGTTCGGGATCCTGTCCGGCAAGTTCATCCTGCACGTCATCGAGGAGAGCCGGGCGCGGGCGGACCTGATCGACCGGCTCGAAGCGAGCCAGGCCGAGGTCGCCCGGCTCTCCCGCGAGGCGGGTACGGCGGCCGAGCGCGAACGGCTCGCACGCGAGATCCACGACACGCTGGCCCAGGGGTTCACCAGCATCGTCACGCTCGCCGAGGCCATCGAGTCCGAACTGGACACCGACCCGGCGGCGGCGCGGCGGCACGTCGAGCTGGCCGCCCGCACGGCGCGGGAGAACCTCGCCGAGGCGCGCACGATGGTCGCCGCGCTGGCGCCGGCGGACCTCACCGCCGGATCCCTCGTGGACGCCGTCCGCCGCCAGGCCGACCGGCTCGCCGACGAGGCCGGCATCGCGGTCCGGTACGAAGTGGACGATCAGCTGCCCGCGCTGGGCATGGCGGGTGAAGTGGTGTTGCTGCGGGGCGCGCAGGAGGCGCTGACCAACGTCCGGCGGCACGCGGGCGCGTCGGCGGTGTCGGTGCGCCTGTCCGTTGTGGACGGTGCGGTGCGGCTGTCCGTCCGGGACGACGGCACCGGCTTCGACCCGGACGGCGTCAGCGGTTTCGGCCTGCGCGGCATGCGATCCCGCGCCGAGCAGGTGGGTGGCAGACTGAGCGTCCGGAGTGGCCCCAGCGGCACCGAACTCACCTTGGAGGTGCCGGCTTGATCCGCATCATGCTCGTCGACGACCACCCTGTCGTCCGCGAAGGCCTCCGGGGCATGCTCGAAGCCGAACCCGACCTGACCGTGGTCGGCGAAGCGGGCTCGGGTGACGAAGCCGTCGCGCTCGACCGCGTCGCGCAGCCGGACGTCGTGCTGATGGACCTGCGGATGCCCGGGCTGGACGGCGTCGGTGCGACGAAGCGGATCCTGCGCGAGCAGCCGGGGCGGCGGATCGTGGTGCTGACGACGTACGAGACGGACGCCGACATCCTGCGGGCGGTCGAGGCGGGGGCGTCGGGCTACCTGCTGAAGGACGCGTCGCGCACGGAGCTGGCGAACGCGATCCGCGCGGCGTCGCGCGGGGAGACGGTGCTGGCGCCGTCGGTGGCCGGGAAGCTGGTCAACCGGGTGCGCAACCCGGAGCCGCAGCCGCTGTCGGCCCGGGAGGTGGAGGTGCTGCGGCTGGTCGCGAAGGGCGGGACGAACGCCGACATCGGCCGGGCGCTGCACATCAGCGAGGCGACGGTGAAGACGCACCTGCTGCGCGTGTTCGGCAAGCTCGGCGTGTCCGACCGCACGGCCGCGGTGACAACCGCGATGTCCCGCAACCTCCTGAGCTGAACCGAGTTTCCCGTGTCTGGGAGGTCGACACGCGTGATTGGGAAGCCGACACGCGTGATTGAGCAGTCGACACGGCGGCGGCCCGGCCCAACGCCGTGTCGACCCTCCAATCACGCGTGTCGACCCTCCAATCACGCGTGTCGACCCTTCGCGCACGGCCGGCGGGTGTGAGGTCTGGCGCCGGGACCTGCTTCACCGGCCGGGGCGCGGCAGAATGCCCCCATGCTTGAGTCGACCGAACACGCCCTGCTCCGCCGGATCGCCCACGAGCAGGCCGCCTGCCGCGCCCCCTCGATCGTCGCCGCCGTCGTGCGGGACGGCGAGATCGTCTGGTCCGGGAGCCGCGGGCGCGTCGGCGACCGGCAGCCCGGCACCGACACCCAGTACCGGCTGGGCTCGATCACCAAGACGCTCGTCGCCACCGCCGTCATGCGGCTGCGCGACGAAGGCCTGCTCGACCTCAACGACCCGCTCGAAAAGCACGTCCCGGGCACGCCCTTCGGCGCCGCCACCGTCGCCCAGCTGCTGTCGCACACCTCCGGCCTGACCGCGGAGTCGCCCGGCCTGTGGTGGGAGCGCACCCCCGGCGCCGACTGGGACGCGCTCGCCGGCAGCCTCGCCGAGGGCGCGACCAGGCACCGGCCGGGCGCGAGGTTCCACTACTCGAACGTCGGCTACGGCGTGCTCGGCGAGCTCGTCTCGCGCCACCGCGGCAAGGGCTGGCTCTCGGTGCTCGACGAGGAGGTCCTCGGCCCGCTCGGGATGACCCGCACCACCCCGCACCCGGTCGGCGACCACGCGCAGGGCTTCGCCGTGCACCCCTTCGCCGACGTCCTCCTGCCGGAGCCGAGCCCGGACGCCGGCGCGATGGCCCCCGCGGGGCAGCTGTGGTCCACCGCCACCGACCTCGCCCGCTGGACGGCGTTCCTCGGCGGCCACGGCGGCGGTGTGCTCGCGCCGGAGACCATCGAGCAGATGCGGACCATGGTCACCGTCGACGACACCGACGTCTGGACGACCGGGTTCGGCCTCGGCCTGATGCTCGTGCGCTACCAGGGGCGGCGCCTGGCCGGGCACACCGGCTCGATGCCCGGGTTCCTCGCCGTCACGCTGGTCGACCCGGTCGCGCAGACCGGCGCGCTCGCGCTCGTCAACTCGACGTCCGGCGTCGGCATCACCCAGCTCTGCCTGGACCTGATCACGATGACCGACGAGCTGGAGCCGCGCCTGCCCGCCGAGTGGCAGCCCTCGGCCGTCGACCCCGCGCTGCTCGCCCTCACCGGGCTCTGGCACTGGGGTCCGACGCCGTACCACCTGCGCATCCAGGGTGACGGGCTGCTCCTGCTGGCCCCCGCCGACGGTGCCGGGCGCAGCTCGCGCTTCCGCGCCACCGGGCAGGACACCTACGTCGGCCTCGACGGCTACTACGCCGGCGAGACGCTCGAAGTGGGCCGCGACTCCGACGGCGTCGCCACGCACCTCGACCTCGCGACGTTCATCTTCACCCGCACGCCCTACGACCCGGCCGCCCCGGTGCCGGGCGGCGTCGAGGGCTGGCAGTGATCGCCGGGCCCCGCTCACACCCCCAGAGCGGTGGTGAGCGGGACCCGGAAGAGCCTCAACGCGGGAAGCTACCGGCGGCACGGACGTCCGGGAACCGTGTTTTTACCCCCACGATCCGGCACGGGAAGCCGCCAACCGGACGAGCCGCCCAGAGTCGGACGCGGACGTCCGACGGCCCGTGTTCCACATACCGGACGTTCCAGAACCGCCTTCAACAGCCGCATCCCGACCTGAGAGACTGGCCCCATGACCGACGCTGAGTTGACCATCCCCGCAGACCTCAAGCCGGCCGACGGCCGCTTCGGCTGCGGACCGTCGAAGGTCCGCGCCGAGCAGCTGAGCGCCCTGGCGGAGTCCGGCTCCACCTACCTCGGCACGTCGCACCGGCAGAAGCCGGTCAAGTCCCTCGTCGGGCGCGTCCGGGCGGGCCTGTCCGAGCTGTTCTCCCTGCCCGAGGGCTACGAGGTGATCCTCGGCAACGGCGGCACCACGGCGTTCTGGGACGCCGCCGCGTTCGGCCTGGTCCGCGAGCGCGCGCAGCACTTCACCTACGGCGAGTTCTCCTCGAAGTTCGCCACCGTCACCAAGGGCGCGCCGTTCCTGGCCGACCCGATCGTCGTCAAGGCCGAGCCGGGCAGCGCGCCGGACATCGCCTACGAAGCCGGCGCGGACCTGGTCGGCTGGGCGCACAACGAGACGTCGACCGGTGTCGCCGTCCCGGTCCGCCGTCCCGAGGGCAGCGACGGCGCGCTCGTCGCGATCGACGCCACCTCCGGCGCCGGCGGGCTCCCGGTCAAGGCCGAGGACTTCGACGTCTACTACTTCGCGCCGCAGAAGTCGTTCGCCGCGGACGGCGGCCTGTGGATCGCGCTGGCCTCGCCCGCCGCGGTCGAGCGCATCGGCGAGATCGGCGGCGGCGACCGCTGGATCCCCGAGTTCCTGTCGCTGACCACCGCGCTGGACAACTCCCGCAAGGACCAGACGTACAACACCCCGGCCGTCGCCACGCTCTTCCTGCTCGCCGAGCAGATCGAGTGGATGAACGGCCAGGGCGGCCTCGAGTGGACGACCGCGCGCACGAAGGACTCGTCGTCGCGGCTGTACGAGTGGGCCGAGAAGACGAGCTACACCACGCCGTTCGTGAAGGACCCGGACCTGCGCTCGCAGGTCGTCGGCACGGTGGACTTCACCGACGAGGTCGACGCCGCCGCGGTGGCGAAGGTGCTGCGCGCCAACGGGATCGTCGACACCGAGCCGTACCGCAAGCTGGGCCGCAACCAGCTGCGCGTCGGCCTGTTCCCGGCCATCGACCCGGACGACGTCACGAAGCTCACCCAGAGCATCGAGTACGTCGTCGAGCGCCTGGGCTGATCACAAGTCCGTGAATGTCGCATCGAGGGACTTAGAGTCCCTCGATGCGACATTCACGGCTTTCAGGCGGGGTGCGGCGAACGCGGCGAGAGCCAGCAGCAGCAGGCCGAAGAGTTCGTACGACTCCGTCGCGAGCCACCAGCCGGCCGACGGCGCCGGGCGCGGCGCGAACCACATCGGCCCGACGATGAACAGCGCCAGGCCGGCCGCGACGACCGCGCCCGACCACCACGTCACGACGCGGTCGGTCCGCCACGCGCGAGCGCCGTAGTAGCCGGCCAGGACCAGGATCGGCACGCACCACGTCCAGTGGTGGGTCCACGAGATCGGCGACACGAGCAGCCCGCCGAGCGCGCACGCGGTCAGCGCGAGCACCGGCTCACCCGCCCGCACGATCACCACCGCGACCACCGCCATCACGGCGAGCACGGCCAGCAGCCACCCGACGTTCCCGGCGGTTTCCGGCAGGCCGAGCCGCGTCACGAGCCCGCGCAGCGACTGGTTGCCGACGTAGTCGACACCGCCGATCCGGCCGGCGTCGAAGACGAGCTTCGTCCAGTACGTGAAGGACGCCGACGGCCGGACCAGCCACAGCAGCGCCCCCGCGGCCACGAACCCGGCGACCACCCGCGCGGCCGACTTGAAGTCCCGGCGCACCAGGAAGTACACGACGAACACCGCCGGCGTCAGCTTGATCGCCGCGGCCACGCCGATGAGCAGGCCCTTCGTCCGCCGGCGGTCGCCGGGGAGCAGCACGTCGAGCACGACCAGGACCATGAGCAGCGCGTTGATCTGGCCGAAGCCGAGCGTCGAGCGCACCGGTTCGAGCAGGGCCCCGGCGAGCTGCGCCCCGATGGCGACGAGAGCGGCGGACACCCGGCCGTTGACCTTGGCCGGGTCGGTGAGCGAGCCGTTGAGCGTCGCGACGTAGAGGTAGGCGACGACGCCGGTCGCGACGATCGAGGCGATGCTGACCAGCTTCATCGTCACGGCGAACGGCAGCAGCGTGCCGGGCAGGAACACGGCCGCGGCGAACGGCGTGTAGGTGAACGGCAGCAGGATCTGGTGGGTGGTCGGCACCCAGGCGTCGTACGGCGAGCCGTTCTCGGCCAGCGCCTTGGCGCCACCGAGGTAGACCTCGAGGTCCAGGCCGTCGAACCGCTTGAGCACGAGAACGAGCACGACGGCGGCGACCTCGAGCACGGCGAGCCCCGCCACGAGCTTCCGCCCGGACCAACCCGACACGCCTTACCCCCACTCAGCCCGGTGTCCGACCGGCCGAGATTACCGGGCGCTCAGCAACAGCTGTGCACCGGCAACCGCACTGACCTGGCGTTCACCGGGGCGCCGGCCGCCGCCTCGACGTCGGCGAGCATCCGGTCGAGCGCCGCGCGGTCGAACACCCGGCCCGCCGCGACCACCGTGTCGATCCGCCGGACCGCGCGGATGTCCGCCAGGGGGTTCGCGTCGAGGAGCACCAGGTCCGCCACCTTGCCCGGCGTGATCGTGCCCGCCGTCGCGGAGCGGCCGAGGAACGCCGCCGCGTCGCGGGTCACCACCTGCAGCGCCCGCTGCGGCGGCAAGCCCGCTTCGACCAGGAGGTCCAGTTCGTCGTGCAGGCTGAAGCCCGGGAAGACGTACGGGTTCAGGCAGTCCGTGCCGGCGAGGAGGCCGACGCCCGCCCGGTGCGCCGCGCCGACCAGCTCCACCTGCGCGTGGAAGTAGGCGTCCTGCTGCGCGATCTCCACCGGGGTGACCGGTGTGCGGATCCGCACCTGCTCGGCCCAGTTGTCCCGCAGGTCCCGGGGCAGGTACTTCAGCCGCGGGTCGTGCGCGAACGTGTCCGCGGGCAGGCAGAGCACCCGGTTCACGGCCATCGTCGGGCTCAGCCGAGTGCCGTTGCCGGCGAGCCTGCCGAAGAACTCCCGGGCCCGCCACGGGCTGTAGGCCTCCGTCGCCTGCCGGTCCAGCTCGCGGGCCATGACGAAGAACGCCCGCGGGTTCGCCGGGTCGAACGGCGTCGCGGCGAGCGTCGCGAGGATCTCGTCCCGGCGCGCCGAGGCGTGGGTGGGGACGCCGAAGAGGTGCTCGAAGCTGCGCTGCCCCGCGTCGCTCGCGGCCGGCTGCGAAACCCGGTACGGCCAGTGCCCGGCGAACGGCAGCCCGGCGCGCCGGCACTCGTCGACGATCGCGGCGTAGGCCTCCGCGCCCAGGTACGAGTACACCTTGACGAAGTCGGCACCTTCGGCCTCGGCGGTCCGGACGGCCGCGCGGGCCTCGCCGGCCGTCGCCACCTTCGTCACGGGCGCGGAAAGCAGGGACACCGGGCCGTCGATGATCGAGCTGCCCATGACGACCCGGGGTCCGGCCAGCTCGCCGCGGAGGATCTTGTCGCGCGCCGCGCGGTTCTCGGCGTAGCCCCACATCTCGCGGATCCCGGTGACGCCGTTGGCCAGGTACAACGGTGGGAAGATCGCCTCCAGGTCGAGGCCGTGCGTGTGCAGGTCCCAGAGACCGGGCACGAGGTGACGGCCCCGGCCGTCGACGACGCGGACGCCGGCCAGGGGCGGCAGGTCCGCGGCCGGGCCGGTCCAGGCGATCCGGTCGCCGACCAGCACGGCCGCCGCGTCCGGGACGGGCGGGCCGTCGGTGCCGTCGACGACGGTGGCCCCGAGCACCACGACGACGTCCGCGCCGGCCGCGGCGGCCTCTTGGGCGAACACCGCGGGCGCGATCCCCGCGGCGGCGAGCCCCGCACCGGCGACCGCCAGCCATCGGAGGAAGTCACGCCGGTTCGCCTCGACCCGCTCCACGGCCGGCTCCCTTCGCTCGGGTTCGCCTCCCGATTCAACTCGCCGGGCGACGGCCGTGGATCTTCCACCGTGCGCTCTTCCCTTTGCGCACGCCGGAGGTAGCACCCGGTGCCTTGAAGCCGTGAATGGCACATCGAGGGACTCTGAGTCCCTCGATGTGCCATTCACGGACTTGACCCGCGTCAGGCCAGCGCCTGCGTCGGCGCGAGGCGGGCCGCCCGCACCGCCGGGTACGCCCCCGCGATCGCCCCCACCAGGGCCGCGACGCCGACCCCGCCCGCCAGCGTCGCCCACGGCAGCACCGCCGGCCACCCCTGGCTCAGCGCGTAGCCCGCCGTCACCAGCACCCCGGCCAGCACGCCGGCGAGCCCGCCGAGGCCCGACAACAGCACCGACTCGGCCAGGAACTGCCCGCGGATCTGGCGCTTCGTCGCCCCGAGCGCGCGGCGCAGGCCGATCTCGCGCCGCCGCTCCAGCACCGAGATGACCATCGTGTTGGCCACCCCGACCCCGCCGACGAGCAGCGCGACGCCGCCGAGGCCGAGGAACAGCGCGCTGTAGGTCGTGTCCGTCAGCTTCTGCGCGGCCAGCGCGTCCGACGGACGGCGCACCTCGACCTCGTTCGGCGCCTGCGGGTTCAGCGTCGCGCCCAGCACCGACCGCACACTGTCCACTTGGGACTCCTTCGCGCGGACGTACACAGTGGACGGATGGCCGTCGAACCCGAGCAGCCGCTTCGCGATGTCCCAGCCGACCAGCGCCGACCGCTCGATCTCCGGGGCGAGCGGCATCGGCGCGAGGATCCCGACCACGGTGAACCACTGCGTCCCGATCAGCACCTGCGGCGGCCGGGCCGGGTCGACGTGGTCGATCCCGAGCCGGGCCGCGGCCTGCGCACCGAGCACCGTCACCGGGTAGTCCTGGTTCCCCGCCGCAAGAAACGCGCCCGTGCGGACCTTCCCGCCGAGCACGCCCAGCAGGTCCGGCTTGGCGGCGAACACGGCGAGCCCCGACGTCTCGTCCGGCGCGATCTTGTCGCTGCGCCGCACGCTCGCCGACGTGTTCCCGGTGCCGCTGGCCGCCTCCACCGGCCCGATCCGCTTGGCCATCGGGACCGCGTCGTCGGGCAGCACGGCGTTGTCCCCGAACAGCGTCTGCCCCGGCCCGGCGGTGAGCAGGTTGGTGCCGAGCGCGGCCAGCCGGTCGTGCAGGGCCTGCCCGCCGGACGCCGGGATCGCCAGCACCGCGACCATCGCCGCGACGCCGATCGCGATGCCCAGCGCGGAAAGCACCGCGCGCACCGGCCGCGTCCGCATGCCGTGCGCGCCGAGCGCGACGACGTCCGGCGGCTTGAGCCGGGCCGGTTCCGGCAGCGTCACCAGGGTCATCGCGCACCCACCAGGCCGGTGTCGAGCCGCAGCCGGCCGTCGAGCAGCTCGATCCGGCGCGGCATGCCCGCGGCGATCTCCCGGTCGTGGGTGATCACGACGATCGTGGTGCCGTCCGCGGACAGCTCGCCGAGCAGCGAAAGCACGGACGCGCCGGTGCCGGTGTCGAGGTTGCCGGTCGGCTCGTCGGCCAGCAGGATCGACGGCTCGTTGACGACCGCCCGCGCGATCGCGACGCGCTGGCGTTCCCCACCGGACAGCTCGCCGGGCCGGTGCCACGCCCGGTGCCCCAGCTTGACGCGGTCGAGCGCGGCCAGGGCCCGCTCGCGACGCCGTCGCCGCGGCACCCCGGCGTAGAGCAGGCCGGTGCACACGTTGTCCACCGCACTCATCCCTTCGTCGAGGAAGAACTGCTGGAACACGAACCCGATCCAGCGCGAGCGCAGCGCGGACACCTTGCGGTCGGGCAGCGCGGCGACGTCGTGGCCGTGCAGCTCGACGCGGCCCGACGACGGCCGGTCGAGCGTGCCCATCAGGTGCAGCAGGGTCGACTTGCCGGACCCCGACGGCCCGACGATCGCCACCATCTCGCCGTCTTCGAGGGTCAGCGAGACGCCGTCGAGCGCAGCGACCCCGCCGGGGTAGGTGCGCGTGACCTCGTGCACGCGCAGCACGGGCGTCACGACGTCGTCACCACCCGCATGCCCGCGGTCAGGCCGTTCCCGGTGACCTCGACCTTGCCGCCGCTGAACAGTCCCGTTTGGACGGCGATGAGCCGTCGTTGCCCGTTCTCGTCGACCTCGACCGCGTAGCCGCCTTCGGCGAGCGCGAGCAGTGCGCCGACCGGGACCGCGAGCACGCCCTGGTGGACGTCCTTGGTGAACCGGACGGTCGCCGGGGCCGAGTCGAGCGTGCCCCCGGCCGCGGGGTCGTCGAGCCGGACGCTCACGGTGATCTTGGGCTTGCCGTCGTCCTGGCCCGCCGCGTCCTTGCCCTCGACGGCGGTCCGCCCGACGTCGGTGATCGTGCCCTGCGTCGTCTTCCCGTTGATCGTCACGGACGCCTTCGCGCCCTGCTGCGCGAGATCCTGCTTCGCCGCGTCGAGCTTCACCTGCACCGAGCGGACGGTGCCGGTCGTCTTGAGCACCTCGCCCTGCGCCGGCGAACCGGGCTTGGCCGACACCGCCGACACCCGGACTTCGCCCGCCGCGAGCACGACGTCGCCCTGGCCGAACGCGCCGGTCTGCTCCAGTCCCAGCGACTTCTGCCACTTCTTCAGCGCGGCCGCCGTCGCGGAGGTGAACTTCTTGTCCGGCGTGCCGAAACCGCCGAACCCGCACGCCTTGAGGTTCTCCTCCAGCTGCTTGACGTCGGCGCCGTCGTCCGCGCCGGTGGCGAGGTCGCGGTAGAACGGCAGCGTGCCGTAGAACAGCGGCACCGGCTTCGCGTCCACTCCGTACACCGGCTTGCAGCGGGTGATCGTGGCGCCGGCCGCCGGCAGCGACGTGATCGTGCCGGGCCTGCGGCCCTGGACGGTCTCCTCGTCGCCGTAGCCGAGGGTGCCGTCGGCTTCCTCCTCCTCGCTGAGGTCGGTCTTGACGACCTCGGCGGTCTCGACCGACGGCGGTGTCGCCTCCTTGACCGGCGTCGCGCTCGACACCCGGGTCAGGATCACGACCGAGCTGGTGCCCAGCACCACGACGAGGACGGCGCCGGCGACGAACCAGCGCGTCCGGCCACGGCGGCGGGGCTTGAGGTGGGTCACTTCGCTCATTTGGCGGCCTCGGCGTGCACGCTCATGCCGAGTCCGCACGCCTTCGCGGCCTCTTCGAACTTCTTCGGGTCGTCGCCCGCTCCGCCGATCCGCATCGCGCCCTTGCCGCTGGGGTCGGGGTCCGGCATGTCGATGCCGTGCTCGCGCATGCACTTGGCGTCCTTGCGCATCTTGTCGAGCTCCTCGGCGCTCGGCGGCTTCATCTCGCCACCGTTGGGCATGAGGTGCTTGCACGCGTTCTGCGCGGCGTCGAGCTTCGAGTGGTCCTTTTCGTCGCCGCCCAGGGTGATCGCCATGCCCTTGCCGTCGCCGGCCGGCTTGGGGTCGGGCATGTCGACGCCGTGCTCGCGCATGCACTTGGCGAACTCGCGCATCTTGTCTTCGTCGCTCTTGCCGCTGCTGTCGGCCGCGGTGGGCCCGCCCGACTTCGGCGGCGTCGAGATCGAGGCGACCTTGTCGCCGTCGTCCCCCTTGGCGCCGCAGCCCCCGAGCAGCAGGGCCGCCCCGAGCGCCGCGACGACGATCCGTGTCCGCATGGCTCGCTCCTTTCGTGTCCGGATGGGTGCCAGGTCTACGGATCGGGGGATTCGGGCGCGCTAAGCGACGTCGCTTATGCGGTCCTTATGGCCTCCCTGCGCAGACTGTGCGGGTGCGGGTGCTGGTGGTGGAGGACGAACGGCTGCTGGCCGATTCCGTGGCCGAGGGGTTGCGGCGGTTTTCGATGGCCGTCGACGTCTGCTACGACGGCGAGCAGGCCCTGGAGCGGGTCGGCGTGCACGGCTACGACGTCGTGGTCCTCGACCGCGACCTGCCGAAGGTGCACGGCGACGCCGTGTGCGCCGCGGTGGTCCGCGCGGGCGGCGAGGCGCGTGTCCTGATGCTGACGGCGGCCGCCGACGTCACCGACCGCGTCGCGGGCCTGGGCATCGGCGCCGACGACTACCTGACGAAGCCGTTCGCCTTCGCCGAGCTGGTCGCCCGGGTGCAGGCACTTTCGCGCCGCGCCCGGCCCGCGTTGCCGCCGGTGCTCGATCGCGACGGCGTCGTGCTCGACCTGCCGCGGCACCAGGCCGCGCGTGACGGCCGGTTCCTGCTGCTCTCGCCGAAGGAGTTCGCCGTGCTCGAGGTGCTCATGCGGGCGGAGGGCGCGGTGGTCAGCGCCGAGGACCTGCTGGAAAAGGCGTGGGACGAGCACGCGGACCCGTTCACGAACGCGGTGCGCGTCGCGGTGATGACGCTGCGCCGCAAGCTCGGCGACCCGCCGGTGATCGAGACCGTGCCCGGCGCCGGCTACCGGTTCGGCACGCCGTGAACGCCCTTTCCGTCCGGACGAAGCTGACGGCCTGGTACGGCGGGCTGTTCCTGCTCGCCGGGCTGGTCCTGGTCGTCATCAACTACCTGCTGGTGCAGAGCGAGCTGCCCGACCCGGCCCGGGTCGCCTCGACGACGATCGGCTCGGTCGACGCCACCTACGGCATCGCGGCCGGCACGCCCATTCCGTCCGCGGGCGTCGCGGTGCGGCTGCTCAGCGGCTCGCTGGAGGACTACCGCTCCTCGACGCTGTCCACCTTGGTGGTCGGCTCGGCGATCGCGCTGGTCGCGACGGCGGCACTGGCCGTGCTGTTCGGCTGGCTGATGGCGGGCCGCGCGCTGCGGCCGCTGCACGACATCACGTCGGCGGCGCGGCGGCTGGAGGCGGGCAAGCTCGACCGGCGGATCAACCTCGAAGGCCCGCCCGACGAGCTGAAGGAGCTCGCGGACACGTTCGACGGCATGCTCGACCGGCTCGCGGAGTCGTTCGACAGCCAGAAGCGGTTCGTCGCGAACGCGTCCCACGAGCTGCGGACGCCGCTGGCGGTGCAGCGGACGCTGATCGAAGTGGCGATGGCCGACCCCGAAGTGGCGCCGGAGCTGCGGAAGCTCGGCACGCACCTGCTGCACACGAACGAGCGCAGCGAACGGATGATCGAGGGCCTGCTGATCCTGGCCCGCAGCGACCGCGGGCTGACCGCGCGCGCCCCGGTCCGGCTGGACGAGGTGGTGGCGTCGGTGGTCCGGGCGACTTCCGCGCAGGCCGCCTCGGCCGGGGTGACGGTCGAGACGCGCCTGCGTCCGCGCACGGTCGCGGGCGACCCGGTGCTGCTCGAGCGGCTGGTGACGAACCTGGTGGTCAACGCGATCACGTACAACGCTTCGGGCGGCTGGGTGTACGTCGAAGTCCGCGGGGATCCGGCGCTGGAGGTGCGGAACTCGGGGCCGGTGGTGCCGCCCGAAGCCGTGCCGACGCTGTTCGAGCCGTTCCGGAGGGTCGGCGGGGCGGAGCGGACCGGGGACACGCGCAACGCGGGGCTGGGGTTGTCGATCGTGCGGTCGGTGACCCAGGCCCACGGCGGCTACGCCGACGCCCAGCCCGGCCGGCGCGGCGGCCTCACCGTGACGGTCCGCCTGCCGCCTTCATGATCCACTCGATCGTGACTGACCGTGTCCGGCGTGTCACACAGCAGCCGCCGACCTGGGTGATCCATGATGCGAACGTCTCGAAATGAACAGTGGGCAGTTCTGCACGGACTCGGCGCGCCTCGCACGTCAAGCCGACGCGCCGTTCTAACGTGGGCACCCACAACGGTGAAGCATCGGGGAAGGCGAACAATGCGCGCGCTGCGAGTGGTCGGGTTGCACGAGGACGGTAAGTCCATCGTGTGCGAAGACCCGGCGAGCCGTACGCGTTTCCTCCTCCCGGCCGATGAGAGACTGCGCGCGGCGGCGCGGGGAGACATCACCCGCCTCGGCCAGATCGAAATCGAGTTGGAGAGCCAGATGCGGCCACGCGAGATCCAGGCGCGAATCCGCGCCGGCGAATCAGTCCAGCAAGTCGCGAGCGGCGCCGGGATCTCGGAGCAGCGCGTCGAGCGCTACGCCTACCCCGTCCTCCTCGAGCGGTCCCGGACCGCCGAGCTCGCGCAGAGCGCCCACCCGGTCCGCGAGGACGGCCCCGACGTGCAGACGCTCGGCGAGGTCGTCGCGTACGGCTTCGGCGTCCGCGGGCACGACTACTCGCAGGCCACCTGGGACTCCTGGAAGGGCGACGACGGCCGCTGGGTCGTCGTGCTGCAGTGGAAGGCCGGCCGGTCGGACAACCGCGCGCACTGGGCGTTCTCGCCCGGGGCGCACGGCGGCACGGTGGTGGCGCTCGACGAGAACGCCGAGGTCCTGCTCGACCCGAACGCCTACCGCGCACCCCGCACGGTCCGCGCCCTCGACCCGGCCCGCGACGCGGAGTTCCAGCCGACGCTGGACTCGGTGCCGCCGCAGGACCACGCCGAGCTGCCGGCCGCCGAGCCGGACCCGGACGACGACACCCGCGAGATCCCCCGCGTCCCGGCGGATCCCGAGGACGACACGGCCGCCGACCAGCCGCGGCCGAAAGCCAAGAAGAACCACCCGATCGTGCCGTCCTGGGAGGACGTGCTCCTCGGGGTCCGCTCACAGCGCGGCTAGTCATCCGGCCAGTCCCCAACGCCCCAATGTGGCGTTGGTTGCGTCTCACGCACCGAACGCCACATTGGGTGCGCCTGACGCACCGAACGCCACATTGGGGCGCTAGTCCACCAGCGCCGCGAGCGTCTTCGGGGCCACCAGGCGGTAGGCGTCCCGCACGATCCGGTCGATCTCGCCCCAGTCGACGTCGACGTCCAGCCGCACGCCCAGCCAGCCGCGGTGCCCGACGTACGCCGGGCGGAAGAAGCGCTCGGGCTCGGTGCGCACCAACTCCTCCTGCGCCCCGGGCGGCGCCGGGCACCAGAACGCGAGCCTGCCGTCGCCGTGGTGGTCGTCGGCGAACATGACGAACGTCTTCTTGCCGCGCACGAACCACGCGGGCGACCCGTGGCTGAGCCGCTCGGTCGCTTCGGGCAGGGCCAGGCACAACTTCCGCAACGCGTCGAGCTGCCGCATCCCGTCAGGCTACGATGTCACGCTGAGGGAGGGATCGGTCATGCAGCGTGACATTCGATGACGACGGCGGCACCGCCCGCCGAGCAGGCGCGGCTGCTGCGCCTGGGCGAGCTGAGGTTCCGCGTCTTCTCCGGCGCCCCGGTCGTCGAGGTTGCGCCGGCGCAGTGGGGGCTCGACCCCGCGGCGGTCCGGCAGGCCGCGGCCGGCCGCCGGTACCGCGAGACCCCGCCGGGCCAGGCCGGTTTCCTGCGGTTCGAGTTCGCGCCCGGCTCGTTCCCGCCGCACTTCGACCGCGGCCCGGGCACGGACGCCGACCGGCGGCGGCTCGCCGGGCTGCTCGGCCGGGAGGACCGGTTCTGGGCGAGCCTGCGCCGCCTGCGCCTGGGCCGCGCGGACGTCCACGCCGTCGCGGCGGCCGCCGGGATGGCCGTGGTCGCCGAAGTGGCCGACCCGACCGACCGGCTCCTGCTGCTGCGCCGAGCCGGGCTGCCGGACGAGGAACTGCGGCCGCGCACCCGGCGGCGGATCACCCGCGCGCAGGTCTGGTCCGGCCTCGCCGTGCTGTTCGCCGCCTGCGTGGGGACCGCGATCGTCTGGGCGCAGCTGGCCCACCGGGCGCTGGGCCCGATGCTGCTCGTCGTCGGCGGCGCCGCGGTCCTGCTCGGCGCGGGAGTGGTGATGCGGTTCGTCGCCGGCCGGTCGCCGCGCCTGCCGTGGCTGGACGCGCCGTTCGACGGCAGCCCGCAGGTCGCGGTCCCGTTCCCGGTGTCGCTGTCCACCGAACTGCTCGGCGAGGTCGCCTCGCTCCACGGCTACTTCTACGGCGGCCCGTTCGTCACCGGCCGCAATAGCGAGTCGTTCCTCTTCGCGAAGTGCCGTCCCGGCCTGGTGTTCGGCACGCCGCCGGAAGCCCGGCCCGTCTTCGAGCTCCCGGCCGGTTCGCCGGACCGGGAGCAGTGGCTGCGCAACCACCTCGACGGCCGTGACGAGCTGTGGGTGAGCGTCCGGCACGCGAAGCTGCCGCCGGCCCGGATCGCCGAGCTCGCCGCCGGCGAGGGCCTGTCCCCGGTCGCCGAGTTCGCCGACGTCACCGACCGGATCCTGCTGCTGCGCCGCCCGTCGGCTCCGAGGGCAAGCACCCCTCGGAAGTTCCGGATGTCGTTCGCCGGCTTCCTCGCCCCCGTGGCGTGGGTCCTGCTGTGCTTCGGCGGCAGCGCCGTCACCGGTGCCATCACCGGCGACACCCGCCTCCTCGGGATCGGCGTCTTCCTCACGGCGCTCGGCGTGCCCCCGCTGCTGTGGGTGCTGCGGGTCTTCCCGCGCTCCACCCGCGTCGGCTGGCTGGCGAAGGAGTTCACCGGGAAGACCAGCGTCAGCTTCTTCACCGGCCAGTTCGACGTCTCCCCCGAGCTGCTCCGCCAGATCGCCGGCTACCACGGCTACGTCTTCCGCTCGCAGACCCGGACGCGCGCCCAGGGCACGCTCGTCACCTACGTCCGGTACCGCTAGAAGGCGATCACCAGCACGCCGACCCACGCGATCACGACGCCGCCCGCCGCGCCGTACGCGGCCCAGCGCAGGATCGGGGTGCGGCGGATCAGCCACAGCGAAGGCGTGATCCCGGCCGTCACGACGACCGACGCCACCAGCGCCAGCCAGCCGCTGGTCTCGCGGGCCAGCGTCGAGGCCAGCGCCAGCATGGCCACCACGACCACGGCCGCGATGAACGCCGAGACGGTCAGCCCGGTCAGCCACGGCGTCGGCTCCCCGGGCGGGCCCGACGGGCCGAGCACCGACCGGACGAACCGGTGGCCGGGCGTGTCCGTCCGCGGGGCCGGCTCGACGACCGTGTCGGCGCCGGTCACCGGGTCCACGAACCGGACGGTCGTACCCATCACCGAGGCGAGCCGGCCGGCCAGCTGACGGCCGCGCTGCGAGACGACCGCGCCCGCTTCGGCGCCGGAGTCGGCGGAGACCGCGGACGCGACGCGCGCCCACTCGTGCAGGGCCTGCGCGAGGTCCGCGCCGATCGCGAGCTTGTGCGGGTCGACCTCGCGCGCGTGCTCCCCGCCGGGTCCGGCCAGTACCGCGCGCTCACCGCGGATCCGCAGCTCCATGGTGTCCTTTCGCGCCGGTTTCGCCTCGAAACCGAAACCTTAGTGGGCCCGCGCCAGTTCGTAGAAGGCCACGGCGGCGGCCGTCGCGATGTTGAGGGAGTCGACTCCCTCCGGCATGGGTATCCGGACCGCGTGATCAGCCGCCGCGAGCGCCGTTTCGGTCAGTCCGGGACCTTCCGCGCCGAACAGCAGCGCCACCCGTCCGGGCGCGTGCGCCCGCAGTTCGCGCAGCGGGACCGAGCCCGGCCGAGGCGTGAACGCGGCGACGGCGAACCCGCGCGCCCGCAGGTCGTCGAGCCCGCCCGGCCAGTCCGCGAGGTGCGCGAACGGCACGCGCAGGACGTGGCCCATCGACACGCGCACGCTGCGCCGGTACAGCGGGTCGGAACAGCCGGGCCCGAGCAGCACGCCGTCGACGCCGAGCGCGGCCGCGTTGCGGAAGAGCGCGCCCAGGTTTTCGTGGTCCCCCACGCCTTCGAGCACGGCGATCGTGCCGGCGCCGGACACGACCTCGGGAACTGTCAGGGGTGCCGGCCGGTCCGCGACCGCGAGGATCCCCCGGTTGAGGTGGAAGCCGACGACGTCGGCCATCGTTTCCGCGGAAGCGGCGTACTGGGGCACGTCGAGCCCGGCGAGGTCGTCCGCCAGCTCGGCGAACCGCCGTTCGACGCCCAGCAGGGCCCGTACCGGGTACCGGGACGCCAGCAGCCGGGACACCACGACCGTGCCTTCGGCGATGACGAGTCCCTTGCCGCCCGGGCGGTCCGGGCGGCGGTCCGCAGTGGACAGGTCCCGGAAATCGTCGACCCGGGGGTCGTCGCGATCGGCGATGTGGATCAGGCCCATCCGTCCAGTTTGTCATCCGCTTGCCGGGTGCTTCACTGGTCCGAACGTCGAGCCGTGAATGGTCCGAACGGGGGTATTTTGCTGTCGGTTAACCCCCCGTGACTGAGAGCACCAGTTTGGCCGCTAGCCCGGGTGCATCGGCTGTGTAACGGTTGTCCGCCGGGGCCTGAACACGTCCTAGTCCACACCGACGCAAAGCAGGGATGGTCATGGGGATGGACCTCGCGGCTCAGCCGTTCAACACGCTGGACCGAGGACGGTACCGCCGCAAGGTGCAGCGCTGCCTGGACACGCTGGCCCGCATGCTCACCGACGGCAGTTTTTCGTTCCCCCGCAAGAACATCGGGCTCGAGGTCGAGCTGAACCTCGTCGACCGCGAGCTGCGCCCGTCGATGACGAACACGGCGGTGCTGGAGGCGCTCGACGACCCGTCGTTCACCACCGAGCTGGGCCAGCACAACATCGAGCTGAACGTGCCGCCGCGGCCGCTGGCCGGCGATTCGGCCCTCCAGCTCGAAGACGACCTCCGCGCGTACCTCGCCACCGCGGCGTCGAAGGCCCGCGACACCGGGTCGTCGCTGGCCATGATCGGCATCCTGCCGACGTTGAAGCACGAGCACTTCGACCAGAAGTGGCTCACCAACAAGAGCCGGTACTCCACGCTGAACGACCAGATCTTCGCCGCCCGCGGCGAACGCACCGTGCTCGCGATGGAAGGCGCGCCGTTGCCGGGCCAGCAGCCCGAGCGCCTGCGCAGCTACGCGGAGTCGATCCTGCCGGAGGCCGCCTGCACCAGCGTGCAGCTGCACCTCCAGGTCGCGCCCGAGGAGTTCGCGGCGCACTGGAACGCGGCGCAGTGCCTGGCCGGGCTGCAGATCGCGCTCGCGTCGAATTCGCCGTTCCTGCTGGGGAAGGCGCTCTGGCACGAGACGCGGATCCCGCTGTTCCTGCAGGCGACCGACACCCGGCCGGAGGAGCTGAAGAACCAGGGCGTGCGGCCGCGCGTGTGGTTCGGCGAGCGCTGGATCACGTCGATCTTCGACCTGTTCGAGGAGAACGTCCGTTACTTCCCCGGCCTGCTCCCGGAAACCGACGTCGAAGACCCGATCGAGGCGCTCGACGCCGGCCAGGCGCCCAAGCTCACCGAGCTGCGCATGCACAACGGCACCATCTGGCGCTGGAACCGCCCGGTGTACGACGTCGTCGACGGCCTGCCGCACCTGCGCGTGGAGAACCGCGTGCTGCCGGCCGGGCCGACGGTCGTCGACACCGTGGCGAACGCGGCGTTCTTCTACGGCGCCCAGCGCGCGCTCGCCGAGGCGGAACGCCCGGTGTGGAGCCAGATGTCCTTCCAGGCGGCGGAGGAGAACCTCTACGCCGGCGCGCGGCGCGGTTTCGAAGCGCAGCTGTACTGGCCGGGCATCGGCTGGATCCCGCCGGACGAGCTGGCGCTGCGCGTGCTGCTCCCGCTCGCCCACGAGGGGCTGCGCCGCTCCGACGTCTCCGACGAGGCCCGCGAACGGTACCTCGGGATCATCGAGCGCCGCTGCCTCGCGCGGCGGACCGGGGCGACCTGGCAGCGCGACTACGTCCTGCGCGCGCAGGAACGCGGGCTCGACCGCGAGGCGGCGCTGACCCGGATGCTCGGGCGCTACCTGGAGCTGTCGGAGAGCGGCGAGCCGGTGCACACCTGGCAGTTGTCGGACTGACCGCTAGCCTGGGTCGATGCCGAAGATTCTCGGTGAGTCGCTCGAGGCGCACCGGCGCGAGGTGCGGACACGGGTCTTCGAAGTCCTGCGCGCCCAGCTCTACGAACGCGGCTTCGACGCGATCACGCTCGCCGGCGTCGCCGCGGCCGCCGGGGTGGGCCGGACCGCGCTCTACAACCACTTCCCCGACAAGGAAAGCCTGCTGGTCGCGTTCGTCGAGGACGAAGCGGCCCGGTACGTCACGCGGCTGACCGAAGCCGTCGAGGCCCACGCCGACCCGGTCGACCAGCTCGCGACGTTCGTCCGGCTGCAGCTGCGCGTGCTGGCCGAGTACCACATGCCGCCGGGCACGGCGCTCGCGTCGGCGCTGGCGCCCGCGGCGTACCGGCGGATCAGCGCGCACGCCGACCCGATCACCGACCGGCTGCGCGCGATCCTGGCCGGCGGCGTCGACCTGGGGCGCTGGCCGGCCGAGGACCCGGACGTCCTGATCCCGATGATCACCGCGGCACTGGGCAACCGGACGCTGGTCGACGGGCCTCCTGAGCAGCTGGGAGACGTCGTCGAGGCCGCGGTGCGGTTCGTGCTGCGCGCGGTCGGGGCCTCGATTTAGGGTAGCCTTACCCGAGGAAATGGCCTACGCTCTTTCTGACAGCGTGTCAGATCGATCGCCGGGAGGCCTGCCCATGTCGGTGACCACGGACCTCGACGCCCGCCCGTTCTCGGCGACCTTGCGCGCGTCCACCCTCGAGGTGCACGAGAAGGCGAACTACTCGACGTACATGCGCGCCCTGCTCGGCGGCGAGCTGACGCAGGAGGGCTACACCCAGCTGGCGATCCAGTACTACTTCGTCTACGGCGCGCTCGAGGCGGCGAGCGACCGCATGGCCGGCCACCCGATCGGCGGCGAGTTCGTCTTCGACGAGCTGCGGCGGCTGCCCCACCTCGAGCGCGACCTCGCCCACCTGGCCGGCCCGGACTGGCGCTCGACGATCTCGCCGCTCGCTTCGACGCGGGCGTATGTCGCGCGCATCGGCGAAGCGTCTTCGTGGGCGGGCGGGTACGTGGCGCACCACTACACGCGCTACCTGGGCGACATCGCGGGCGGCCAGGCGATCCGGCGGCTGCTGGAGAAGAAGTACGACGTCGCCGAGGCGGGCACGCTCTTCTACCACTTCGAGGGCATCGGCAGCGCGCCCCGCTTCCGCGACCGGTACCGCGCGAAGCTGGACAACGCGCCGTGGGACGAAGCCGAGCGCGCACGGGTGATCGACGAGACACTGGTGGCGTTCGAGTGCAACGTCGCCGTGTTCGAGGAGCTGGCTTCGCAGCTGGACGAGTACCGCGCCTGAATGATCGTCATCACAGCTCGTTGACCTCCAGTTAGGTCCAGGTAGCAGGCTCGGTTTCGGGTGGCCGGCCCTCGGGTACGCCACTGTCGAGCCGTCGTCCCACACTGCGCCGACCGGGGCTCCGCCCCGGGCCGGGGGCTCCGCCACCCGGACCCCCAAGCAGTGGGACGACCACGCGCCCCCGCTCGCCGCGGAGGGCGGTGTGCTACTAGGTTCGATACCGGAAACTTGTGTCGAAGACAGAAGGAGGGCCAATGGCCCGCTACGAGCTCCCCGATCTCGACTACGACTACAGCGCCCTCGCGCCGCACATTTCGGGCGAGATCAACGAGCTGCACCACAGCAAGCACCACGCGACCTACGTCAAGGGCGCGAACGACACGCTCGACAAGATCGCGGAAGCCCGCGACGCCGGCGACTTCGGCAACATCGTCGGTCTCGAGACCACGCTGGCCTTCAACCTGGCCGGCCACGCCAACCACGTCGTGTGGTGGAAGATCCTGTCGCCGGAAGGCGGCGACAAGCCGACCGGCGAGCTGGCCGCGGCGATCGACGAGGCGTTCGGCTCCTTCGACAAGTTCAAGGCGCAGTTCACCGCCGTGTCGACCACGATCCAGGGCAACGGCTGGGGCGCGCTCTCCTGGGACCCGATCGGCAAGACGCTGATCACCCAGCAGCTGCGCGACCACCACAACAACCTGATCCTGCCGACCGTGCCGATCCTGCTGGTCGACGTCTGGGAGCACGCGTTCTACCTGGACTACAAGAACGTGAAGCCCGACTACGTCAAGGCCCTGTGGAACATCTTCAACTGGGCCGAGATCAGCAAGCGCTTCGACAACGCCGTCGCCGGCGGCAACGGCCTGCTGCTCGGCTGAGCACGCGGTTCGCGAACGGGGTCCTCCTGCGGGAGGGCCCCGTTTTCGTCGTCGGGTGAATTCGCTTGACCTCGAGTGCGGTCGAGGTGTGAGAGTGGTCGCCATGGACGTTGACGCGTATCTGGCTCGCCTCGGGGTCGCGTGGCCCGCGGCAGCCGACCTGGAAACCCTGCGCCACCTGCAGGAGCGTCACCTGACCGCGGTCCCGTTCGAGAACCTGAGCATCCACCTCGGCGAGCCGGTGAAGCTGGCCGAGGAAGCACTGTTCGGCAAGATCGTCGAGCGCCGGCGCGGCGGTTTCTGCTACGAGCTGAACGGCCTCTTCGCGGCGCTGCTGCGCGAACTCGGGTACGCCGCGTCGCTGCACGCCGCGCAGGTCTTCCGCCCGGACGGCACCCTCGGCCCGCCGCTGGACCACGCGGCGATCGTCGTCGAGCTCGACGAGCCTTGGCTGGTCGAGGTCGGTTTCGGCCGGTTCTCCCGGTACCCGCTGCGACTGTCCGGCGTGGACGCCCAGTCCGATCCGGACGGTGAGTTCCTGGTACTGGACGCACCGCACGGCGACGTCGACGTGGTGCAGGACGGCAAGCCGCAGTACCGCCTGGAGCGCCGGCCGCGGCCGCTCTCGGACTTCGTCCCGATGGCGTGGTGGCAGGCGACGTCCCCGGAGTCGCACTTCACGAAGTCCCTGACGTGCTCGCGCCCGACGTCCCAGGGCCGCGTGACGCTCTCGGGCGACCGGCTGATCGAGACGGTCGACGGCGTCCGGCACGAGGTCGTGCTGCCGACCGAAGCCGCGATCCGCACGGCGTACCGGGTCTACTTCGGCCTCCCGCTGACGCGGCTGCCCACGCCACCGGGTGAGAGTCCCTTGACGAGCGGTGCGCTCAGCCCGACACTGCCGTGAAATAGACCCTGCCGTGCATGAACGAAGCCCCGGCCTGGGGTTCCCAGGGCCGGGGCTCCGTCCGTTCCCGAACTGACTGCCGCTCCCACCACGAAGCGGACATGTATGAGGTTAGCCTAACCTCATCTCGATCGGCAAGAGGTCGACCGGGGAGACCCGGATCTCACTCGTTCGCGTGACGCTGGCCCCGGAAACCGCACTTTTCTGTCGGTGCGTGCCGATACGGTTACGCCGTGAACACGAGGGGGATGCCGAAGGACCACACAGTGCTGCTCGCCGTCTCGCTGACGGCGGCCTTCATGCTGGTGGGCGGGCTGGGCTGGTTCCTGACCCGCGACTCGCCGCAAGAGGCACCGAGGGCACTGCCGTCCGTGTGGCCGACGGCGCACGGCGAGGCGCTCCGCCCGGTCCCGATGCCGACCGGCGAGCTGGCCGCCGCACTGCCGTTCAGCAGCCGGGGCCATGTGCTCTGCGAAGCCGTCCCGGAGCAAACCTGGAGCCAGGTGCTGGGTGGCCCGGTCCTGCGCGAGGTGACGGCCGCGTCCTGCCACGTCGTCACCCCCGAGCTGGACGTCACCGCGAACACCGCCGAGCCGGCTCCGGTAACCGGGGTCGAACCGGCCGGAGTCGCGGTCGCCGGGCACCAGGGCACGATGACCAGCAGTTCCGGCTACGACGCGACGCTGATCGTCCGGCTCGCCGACACCGGCGAACAGTGGCGGCACCGGAGCTCCGGCTCCGGGTCGCGAGCCAGGCGGGCGTCCGCACCGAGCGTGACTTCCGGGGGATGGCGGAGAGGCTCGGCACCGTGATGATCGGGGCGATCGCCACGCCGGGGCCATCGCTGCCGAGCGAGGCGGAGCGGCTGCACCCACCCGAGATGACCCCGATCACCGGCACGGGCATCGCCGACGCCGCCTACCCGCTGATCATGAGACAGCTCTACACCCAGCTGGCCCGGGCGCTGGGCCTTTCCCTCGGCGAAGTCGAACCCGACTGGCCCGGCACGGGCAGGCACCAGGCCGGCGGAGCCGAGGTCAAGCTTTCGTACCACCCCAGCAGCTTGACCCAGCACTTCGGTGACCGCTTCGCGGGCCGCCCGGCAGACGTCAGCGAGCCGGGCGGAATCATCGAAGTCCAGCTCGTCGACGGTTCCGCCCAGACGCTCGTCATCAGCGTGTACGACCTGGACCGGACCATGCCGGGGATACGCCGGATCGCCGAGAAGGTGGTGCCGCCCCTCCTCGGCCGCTAGACCTTCGCCCGCTTCAAGACCCGAAGCCCGAACCCTCGCTGCACCGGCCAGGAGACCCCACCCCGCCGGATCAGCACGACCGCACAGACCACTGCTGCCAAAGCCGAAACCGCCCCGCCGATGTAGAACGGAGACCGCCCGCCGAACGCCTGCGCCATCCACCCGACCATCGGCCCGCCGATCGGGTTGCCGCCGATGAGCACCAGCACGTACAGCCCCATCACGCGACCGCGCATCTCGGGGCTGACCGAGGTCTGCACCAGCGCGTTGGCCGTGTTGAGGAACGTCATCGTGGCGAAGCCGAGCGGGATCAGGCCGAGGCCGAACGTCAGGTACGTCGGCATGAAGGCCGTGATCAGCTCGAACACACCGAGGAAGAACGCCGACACCAGCATCAGCCGCACCCGCGGCCGGCCCTTCGTCCCGCGGCGGGCCGACATGATCGCGCCGGTGAACGTGCCCACCGCGACCAGCGTCGACAGGAGCCCGTAGCCGTCGGCCGCGGTGTGGAAGACGTTCGCCGCGACGATCGGCAGCGAGCTGAAGTAGGTGATGCCGAACGTGCTGACGAACAGCACCAGCACCATCACCGTCATCAGGTCCGAGCGCCGCCGGACGTACCGGAGGCCTTCGGCCAGCTGCCCCTTCTCGCGCGGCACGGCCGCGACGCGGAACAGCTTGTCCGGGTTCATCAGGACCAGCCCGGTGATCACCGCGACCGTGCTGACCGCGTTCGCGATGAACAGCCAGCCGGTGCCGATCCACGTGATCGCGAACCCGGCGATCGCCGGGCCGACGATCCGCGCCATGTTGAAGATCGACGAGTTCAGCGCGACGGCGTTCGCGATCTGGTCCCGGCCGACCATTTCGGCGACGAACGACTGCCGCGTCGGCACTTCGAGCGACGCGGTGATGCCGAGCGTGAAGCACAGGACGTAGACCTGCCACAGCGCGACGAGCCCGGTGATGTCGAGAACGCCGAGCACCACGGCCTGCGAACACGCCGCAACCTGGATCCAGGTCAGCAGCCGCCGCTTGTCGACGCGGTCGGCGAGGACGCCGGCCCACAGCGAGAGGAACAGGGTCGGCGCGAACTGCAGCGCCACCGCGATGCCGAGGGCGATCGGGTTGTTGCCGCTGAGGGTGAACACCAGCCAGTCCTGGGCGATGCGCTGCATCCAGGTGCCGATGTTCGAGATGACCTGGCCGGTGAAGAACAGCCGGTAGTTGCGGACCCGCAGGGAGGCGAACATGCTGCCGCGGCGCGGGGTTTCCGGCGGAAGGGGCTCGGATGGTGGCGAAGCGGACGGCGGTGGTGCCGTGTCCCGGGTAGCAGTGGTCTCGATGGAACGCTTCGTTTCGCTACCCGTGGCCGTCACCGTGGTTAGTTCCCCGCCATCCTGTCTATGATTTCGGCGGCTTTCGAGAGCACTTCGCGCTCTTCGTCGCCGAGTTCCGCCAACTGCCGGTCCAGCCACGCCTCCCGCACGGAGATGGCCTTCTGCACGTAGGCCAGTCCGCTCTCGGACAGCTCGACGATGGCCTGCCGGCCATCGGTCGGGTGCGGGCGCCGCTCGACGAACTTCATCTCCTCGAGCGCGGCGATCACCCTCGTCATCGAGGGCGGCTGGACGCCTTCCTTCGCGGCGAGCTGACCTGGGGTCAGCGCACCGCACTTGTGCAGGGTGGACAGCGCGGCGACCTGCGTCAGCGTGAGGTCGTCCCCGACGCGCTGTGCCCGCAGCCGGCGGTTGAGCCGGACCACCGCGAGACGCAGACGGCTCGCCAAGGAGCGTTCGTGCGTGTCGCCGGACATATAGTTAGCATACCTTACGAAACTTCGGCCACACGGGTGATCTCCGTCAACCCGCAACCTGGGACACGGCCGCGCGTCCTCTCCGAGGGACGAGACCTGGGGGTCTGATGAACAAGAAGCTGGTGGGCTCGGCCGTGATCGGCGCGGCTGTCCTGGCCATCGTGGCGGCGCAGTTCTGGCGCGGCGAAGACGCTCCGGCGGCCGCACCACCGCCGCCCGCACCGACGACCACCCGGGGCTCGCTTGAGGTCTACCGGCTCGCGGACGCGGACGGCCCCGGCTCGGCGATCGAGATCCCGGTGCCGTCGTCCTGGGCCGTGACCCGCGACAAGGAGCACGCGAGCTTCCGCCACGGCGATCTCCTGCTCGAGACCGACCGGGTACCGATCACGCAGGAGGACGCCCTCAGCGGGCTCCAAGCGGTGGCGGGCCGGCAGGGCGGCACGGTCGTCGAGCACGCCCAGATCGCCGAACGCGACGCCGCGGAATGGGACTTCACCTACGAGCGCGACGGCGTACCCCGGCGGGTGACCGTGGTCGGTCTCGGCGCCGGCGACGCCCTGGTGACGATCCGGTTCGAGGCCCCGGCCGCGGATTTCGAGCGCGACCGGAGCGTCCTCGACGAAGCCCTGAAGATCAGGGGCTGATCAGCGGAACGCCGCCTGGAGCGGGCCGACCGCGAAGTACGCGACGAACGCCACCGCGATCACCCACATCAGCGGGTGCACCTGGCGGGCCTTGCCGGTCGCCGCGCGGATCACGACGTAGCTGACGAAGCCGGCGCCGATGCCGTTGGCGATCGAGTACGTGAACGGCATGACGACGATGGTCAGGAACGCCGGGAGCGCGATCGAGTAGTCGGTGAAGTCGATGTCGCGGATCTGCGCCATCAGCATCGCGCCGACCACGACCAGCGCCGGCGCGGCCGCCTCGACCGGCACCACCTGGTAGAGCGGCGTCAGGAACATCGCGGCGATGAACAGCACGCCGGTGACGACGTTCGCCAGGCCGGTCCGCGCGCCTTCCGCGATGCCCGCCGCCGATTCGACGAACACCGTGTTCGAGCTGGCCGAGCCGAACCCGCCGGCCGCGCCCGCGAGGCCCTCGACGAACAGCGCCTTGCCGACGTTGGGGAGCTGGCCGTCCGCCGGCAGCAGGTCGGCCTCCTTCGCGAGGCCGGTCATCGTGCCCATCGCGTCGAAGAAGTCGGCCAGCACCAGGGTGAACACCAGCAGGCAGACGGTGATGATCGGCAGCCGCGTCCAGGCGCCGAACGAGACGTCGCCCACCAGCGAAAGGTTCGGCAGGCCGACGACCTGGTCCGGCAGCGCCGGGTAGCCGAGGTTCCAGCCCTTCGGGTTCGTGCCCTGCGACGGCCCGGCCTTGACGATCGCCTCGACGACGATGGCCAGCACGGTCGACGACAGCACGCCGATCAGGATCGCGCCCTTGACCTTGCGCGCGACCAGGATTCCGGTGACCAGCAGGCCGACGACGAACACCGCGGTCGGCCAGGAGGCGATCGAGCCGTTGATGCCGAGGCCGACCGGGACGGTGGTGTGCGCGTCGTCCGGCAGCCGGCGGACGAACCCGGCGTCGACCAGGCCGATCAGGCAGATGAACACACCGATGCCGACGGCGATCGCGGACTTGAGCGCGGCCGGCACCGCCCGGAACACCGCGGTGCGGAACCCGGTGAGCACGAGCGCCACGATGATGACGCCCTCGATGACGACCAGGCCCATCGCCTCGGGCCAGGTCATCTGCGGGGCGATGGTGACCGCGACCAGGCTGTTGATGCCCAGGCCCGTCGCGATGGCGAACGGGTAGTTCGCGACCAGCCCCATGAGGATGGTCATGACGCCGGCGACGAGCGCCGTCACCGCGGCGACCTGCGGGACGGGCAGGATGCCGCCGAAGAGGTCCTTGTGCGCGCCCGCGTCGCCGGCCGAGAAGCTGCCGATGATCAGCGGGTTCAGCACCACGATGTAGGCCATCGTGACGAAGGTGACCAGCCCGCCGCGCAGCTCGCGCGGCACGGTCGAACCCCGTTCGGTGATCTTGAAGAACCGGTCCAGTGTGGACGTCCCGGTACGGGTCGTCTCCTGCTCCGCCATTCGCCTGCCCATTCTGTCGCTGCTGCGGAGTACCCTTCACCACGTGAGTGAACCGATCAATCCACCGGAGGTTACGGGCTCGTTGCGGCCCACGCCGGAGCTGCCCAAGAGGCTGACCGACCTGACGCCGGTGGTGATCGTAGGCACTTCGATCTGGACTGTCGCGCTGGTGGTGCTCTTCTTCACGACTTCGGGGCTGTGGGTGCAGACCGCGCTGTCCGGGTTCGTGCTCGGGTTCGTCGGCATGGCGATCATCGCCTGGCAGCGGGCCGCCGCCCGGCGGGGCTCGAAGTCGGCGCAGCGCCTCTGAGGCCGTCGGCGCTTACGCGAGCAGCGTCCGCGGCGAGGGGTCGTCGAGCAGCGCCGTGATCAGGTGCCGGTCCGGCCAGCGCCCGGCCGCCCAGGCGAACGCGCGCGCCAGGCCTTCGGACGTGTCGGCGGCGTGCAGCCGGTCGTCGGACCACCACTGGACATCGTGCTCGGTGCCCTGGATCGCCACGGTCAGCGGGTCGTGCACCAGGACGCCGCCCTCGGGCAGCCGGATGCCGAGCTGGTCCGCGACGAGCTTCAGCGCAGGTAGCTCGGCCCAAGGCGCGTACTCGCCTGCACTGGTCACCACGGCTTCTTCGGTACTGGCGAGCGGGAGGTCGAGCAGGTCGGCGAGGCGTTCGGGGTCCTCGGGCGCGACGACGTACTGGTCGGGTTCCAGGGCGCCGGCCACCCACGGCACGTCGAGGACCAGCGCACCGTCCACGACGGACCCGTCGGCGGCGCGAACCGCCTCCGGCGGCCGGGGTTCGAACCCGGACTCGACGACCGCGTCGTAAGCACGGGTGGTCAGTCCACCCGAGATCGTCCGATTCGGATCCGCGAGGCGCTTCAGGACGTCTTCGACCTCGTCCACACTGGACAGTGTCAGGTCGGTCCGCACCCCGGCGGTCTCGAGCAGGTCCTCGCTCAGGCCGAGGTCGGGAGCCTCGTCGTAGAGCCCGGCCAGGTCGGCGCCGGGCAGGCGCCACTCGCTGGGGGCGAGCCCGCCGAGCACGGCGTACTGCGCGATCCACCAGGCCGCGTGCCCGTTCGACGTGCGCAGAGCGCGCAGCGTCTCGGGACGCGCGGCGAGCAGGCGCAGGGCGGCGGGCCAGGCGTCGTCGGCGACGAGGTCGAGGTCCCGGATCGCGACGAGCGTCGACGGCGGCTCCGGCAGCGAGTCCCACCAGGCTTCCTCGTCCGGCAGGTCGTGGTCGGGCTCGTGCGGCTCGTCGTCGACGACCAGCGCGAACGAGTCGAGCACACCGGCGGCCTCGAGCGTGTCGTCCGGCCAGTCTTCGGCGAAGTCCTCGTCGAGGACGTCGAGTGCGCCGTCCTCGTCGAAGACTTCTTCGTCGAAGACGTCGAGCAGCGGTGACGCCGGGAGCACGAGCTCGTCGGCGCGTCGCCAGGTGTCGGTGGCGGGCAGGGCGAGCGCACCGACCCACCGAGGGGCTTCGTCGCCGCAGTCGGCGATCAGCCGGAGGACGGCCCCCGCGAGGGTCGTCCCGTCCAATCCGGACTTGACGTCTTCGACACTGCGCTCGACGGCGTCGCGCAGCTGGTCGGCGTTGAGCAGTTCCCTGGCGTCGGCTTGCTTGGCGCCCAATCGTTCCAGCAGCGGGTGCGACGCGGCGGGGTGCACCAGCCTCAGTCCGGGAATATCCACATCGGACAGCAGCTCGAGCAGCTCGGCCGAGCCTTCGACCAGCAGGCAACCCCGCGCCCCGGGCAGCGTCCGGCCGTCGGAGAGGGGCACGGGCAGCCCGTCCAGCCGCTCACTCGCGAGCGCGTGGGACTCGACCGCCCGGGCGAGTGCCGCGTAGACGTCGTGCCACCAGCTCGGCTCACGGGAGACGCCGGTCAGCGTTTCCAGCACCTCTTCGATGCCGATGACCTGCACCGCAACGGCTTTCAGCACACCGGCGGGCGCCGCGCCCTTGAGCAGGCCGGGAACGACGTCGGCGATCAGCTCGGGCAGCCCGGGCACGTCGACGTCGAGCACCTTCGCCTGCCGCCCGGCGACTTCCCCACCGTCCTGAGTGGACAGCCACGGCTCGGCACTGAGGTTCGCCAGCACTTCGTCCCGCAGCTTTGCGTCCACAGTGGACTTCGGGAACCCCGGCACGGGAACGAGGGCGAACCGCTGTTCCGGCGGCAGCAAGCGAACCAGCCGAACGTACTCGGCGGCGGCGTTCTCGAGCGCTTGGGTCAGCTCGGGCCCGGGCAGCGCCCGACGACGCGAAGGTTCGACGGGCAAGGTCGCGAGAAGCCGCGCGGGCAGCGAGAGTCCGTCGTCGGTGGGGGTGGGCGCGTGCAGGACGTCTTCGCCGAGCGGCTTCGGGACTCCGTCGGAGTCGACCGGCACCGCCCAGACGACGTCACCACGATGGGTCAGCCACCGGGTTTCCTTTTCCGGGCCCCGGATTTCGACGGTGTCGCCGTCAGCTCGCCGTGTCCACACGCGACCGTCCACATCGGCCTCCGCGAGCCACGGCAGGGCGAGGAGCAGGTCCCCGACGTCCTCGCCGAGCTGATCGAGCAGCGCCTGCCCGTCGACGTCGTCCCGGAGCGGCAGCCGGACTTCGGTGTCGAAGCCGGCCGGGACGTCGGCCGCCACCGGCCAGGGAAGCCGCAGGACCGGAACGTCGCCTTCGATGTGTGCGGCAGCGCGGGTTTCCCGGGCGGAGAAGGTGACCCCGCCGGTGGTGGAGACGACGCTGGGAGCGTCGGAAACGGTCCGGACGGCGGCGAACCCGACCCCGAAGCGCCCGACGGTGTCCCCGGTCTTCCCGGATGCCCTCAGCGAGGCGAGGGAAGCGACCCCGCGCGCGTCGAGCGGGGCGCCGGTGTTGGCGAACCTGAGTTCCCCGTCCACGAGGGACGCCCGGATCCGGCCGGGCCGCCCGGCGGCCATGGCGGCATCGGCGGCGTTCTGGGCGAGCTCGACGAAGAGCCGATCCCGATAGGCACCGACGCGCAGATCCCGCTCGACGTTGGTGTCCTCGATGAGCCGGGTGGGCGAGTCCTGCCAGGCGCGCAGGGTGGAGTCACGGAGCCGCGCGGTGCCGAAGGGATCGGCCCCGTGCGGCTCAGAGGTTCCGCTGCTCACCGGTGGCTTCGCCAGTACTGTCGGCCGCGGCCTGAGCCTCATCGGCCTGAGCGGTCTCCGAGGTCTCGGTGACGACATTGTCGGTGAGAGCGGCGACAGGCAACTCATCACCCTGCGGCGGCTCCGCGTCGGTGACCTCAGCCTGTGCAGGCTCGGCCTCGGCGGGCTCGGGCACCACCGGCGCAACGGCTTCGGCCTGCTGCGGCTCGGCCACCGCATCCGTGACTTCAGCCTGAGTGGGCTCAGCCTCCGTGGGCTCGGGAACCGCTGGCGCAGGGTCGGCAACCGCATCCGTGACCTCAGCCTGAGTGGGCTCGGCCTCCGCGGGCTCGGGAACATCCGCCGCGACGGGAGCCGCCGGCGGCTCGGCCGGGCTCGGCTCCGGCTGAGCAGCGGCATCGGTCACCTCGGCTTGCGCCGGCTGCGCCTCCGCAGGGTCCGCCACAGCAGCCTGCACCGGCGCAGCAGCTTCGGCGGCAACTTCCGCCTGCTCATCGGCCGACTCGGCCGCGGGCTCGGTTGCCGCCTGCGGCTCGGCAGCCACATCGGCCTGCGCCGCGACCGGTTCGGCGATCGTCGCACGCTCGGTCTCGGGAACCGTCACCTCGGTCTGCTCGGAGTCCGCCGCACCCGCGCCGGCGGCCGCATCAGTCGCTTCGGCCTGCACCTCCTCGGCCGCCGCATCGGCCGCTTCGCCATCGGTCGCACTCGGCTCAGCCGCCGCATCGGTCGCTTCGCCCTCGGCCGCAACCGGCTCGGCCACCACATCGGCCGCCTCGGCCTGCACCGGCTCGGCCGCCGCCTCAGTCGCTTCGCCCTCGGCCGCTTCGCCCTCGGTCGCCGCGACCGGCTCGGCAGCCACGACAGCTGCCTCGGCTTGCGGTGAGTCGGGCTCAGCCGCCACCGGCTCGGCAGCCACAGCCGCCTCAACCTGTGCCGGAGCCGAATCGGACTCGGTCGCGCTCTGGTCGGCCGCCACCGGCTCGGCGACCGCGACAGCGACCACATCCACAGCCGCATCCTCAGCCACAGCCGCGTCGGCCACCTCCGGCTCCACCTCCGCCGGCGAGACGTCCGCCTCCGTGATCGCCGTCTCCGGCTCGGCCGCCGCCGATTCCGCCACCTCCGAAGGGGCGACCGGCGTGAAGTCCAACAGCGAGTCGTCGTACACCAGCTCGGCCACCGGGACCGACGACGTCACCTCGACCTCGACCTCCGAGTGCGCCCCGCACCCGTACTCCACGTCCACCACGTGGCCGTCCGCCGGGGAGATGTCGTTGCTGCACGCCCCGAACACCCCGCGCAGCGAACCCGCCAGCGGCACGAAGAACCCGCACGTCCCGCACACGTCCGGGGCGCTGCGAGCCATGTCCGAGCGCGGCCCGAACTCGCCGCCGTGCCAGCGGGACGCCGCCTCCGTCCGGCCGAAACGGGACAGCACGTGGACGCGCCCCAGGCCGGCCTCGCGGGAAACCTCCTCCACCGCCGGGTCGTCCGACTGCAGGTACGCCGGGGCCAGGCGCGGGTCGTTCTCGTCCGTCGGGAAGATGTCGCCGACGCCCAGGTCGCCCGCGCGCACCCGGCGCTCCCACGGCACCCACGCCGGCGCGATCAGCGCCTCGGGGCCGGGCACCAGCACGACCTCGCTGACCGTCACCGGCTCGTCGTCGCCCGCCAGGGCGACCGTCACGCACCAGCGCCAGCCGCGGTAGCCGGGTACCTGGGCCTCGAAGAGGTGACTCGCCGTGACCGCGTCCTCACGGGAAACACCCACGTGAGTGCCGATCTGCTCCTCGGGCGTTTCGTCGAGCACCGCCGCGCGCGCGAACTCCACCGCATCGGCGAGCTTGCGCTGCACGGAACCGTCATCGAGGGTCAGCAGCAGCGTCATGCGGCCAATTGTGCCGCACGCATCCTCGGCGCCCGTGCCAGGCTGTTCATGTGCGCACGCCGATCATCACCACGCTGCTGGTGGCCGCCGCGCTGGGCGGCTGCGCCAGTGCCCCCGGCCAGGAGACGAGCCCGGAACAGCTGACCGTCCAGGTGGTCTCGACCCTGCCGCACGACCCCGCCGCCTTCACCGAAGGCCTCGAGTTCGCCGGCGACACCCTCTACGAAAGCACGGGCCTCGCCGGGCAGTCGACGCTCACGGCGGGGCCCGCCGGCGGGCCACCCACCACCACGGCCACGCTCCCCTCGCCGCTCTTCGGCGAAGGCGTCACCGTGCTCGGGCCGACGCTGTGGCAGCTCACCTGGCAGGACGGCTTCGCCATCGAACGCGACGCGAAAACCCTCGCCGAGCTGCGGCGAGTGCCCTTCCAGGGCGAGGGCTGGGGCCTGTGCCACCAGGCCGGCGGACGGCTCGTCATGAGCAACGGCTCGGCCCAGCTGACCTTCCGCGACCCGAAGACCTTCGCCGTCACCGGCGCCGTCGACGTCGGGCGCGACCAGCTCAACGAGCTCGAATGCGTGGGCGGCGACGTCTACGCAAACGTTTGGCACACCGACACCATCCTGCGGGTCGACGCCGCCACCGGACACGTCACCGGGATGATCGACGCAGGTCAGCTGCGCGCGCAGCTGAACAGAACCGGCACCGAGGACGTGCTCAACGGCATAGCCGCCATACCGGGCACGGACGAGTTCCTCCTCACCGGGAAGCAGTGGCAGGTCACGTTCCGGGTGAGGTTCGTCCCGAAGAACGACTGAAGCACGGATGAGCAGGCGGAACCGGCCCCCGGTAAGGCAGGATTGAGACGTGGCACTCTTCGGCTCCCGCTCCGACGGCTCCGGCTCGCAGCCGCGCGGCCGCAAGCCGAAGCGGCGCTGGGCACCGGAGCCGGGCGCGGCGCAGGCCAAGCCGTGGCGGGAGGCCGTCGCCCCCACCCGGGCGGAGCACACCCGCGTCGAGCACCGGAGTGCGCCGCCGCCCACCCGCGTCGAACGGCCCGTCCCGCCACCGTCGCCACCCCCGCGTGGTGGCTACTACGACGACCGCGTGCCGAACGCGAACGAAGCGCCGACCGCCGCCGCGCCGCGGGGGCACCGTCCGCCGCCTCCGCGCGGTGCCCGGCCGTACGACCCGAACCGCACCGAGCCCGTGCACCGCGAGCCGCCCGGTTTCTACCAGGGCGAACGCCGCCCCGGCAGCGGTGAGTACGAGCACTACGACACCGGCGGCTACGCGGGCGAACCGCGGCCGCCCGAGCCGGCGCCCCAGCCGCCGCGGGAGGAACCGCGCACCCCGGGCGGCACGCCGAAGCTGCCGAAGAAGATCACCGTCACGCGGGTCGCGGCGATGCGCAGCCGGCAGCTGACCGGCCAGGCCGTGGGCGCCTTCCAGCGCGCGACGAAGGCCGACGGCGCCGAAAAATCCGGTCTCACGTCGCTGACCTACGCCGTGATGCTGAACTACGCCAGCGACGCGGCGATGGCCATCGCGCTGGCCAACACCCTGTTCTTCGCCGCGACGAGCGGCGAGAGCAAGGGCAAGGTCGCGCTCTACCTGCTGATCACGATCGCGCCGTTCGCGCTGGTCGCGCCGGTGATCGGGCCCGCGCTCGACAAGGTCCAGCGCGGCCGGCGGCTGGCGATGTGCGCGTCGTCGGTCGGCCAGGGGCTGATGGCCGTCGTGATGGCCCTGCACTTCGACGACTGGCTGCTCTACCCGGCCGCACTCGGGATGATGGTGCTGTCGAAGTCGTTCACCGTGCTCAAGGCCGCGGTGACACCGCGGGTGCTGCCGTCGGAGATCACGCTCTCCAAGACCAACGCCCGGCTGACCACGTTCGGCCTGGTCGCCGCGGGCGCGTTCGGCGCGCTGGCCAGCGGCATCAACGCGATCTCCGGCTCGGCGGGCGCGCTCTGGTTCACCGCGCTGATCTGCGTCGCCGCCGCCGTGCAGTCGATGCGGATCCCGGCCTGGGTCGAGGCGACCGAGGGTGAGGTGCCGACGTCGCTGTGGGCCCACCCGAAGGAGAAGAAGCGCCGTCAGCCGATGGGGCGCCACATCGTCGTCGCGCTCTGGGGCAACGGCTCGGTGCGCATCCTCACCGGCTTCCTCATGATGTTCGCCGCGTTCGCGGTGAAGGCCCAGACCGAAGGCAGCGGGCAGACGCCGTTCATGCAGCTGCTGCTGCTCGGCGTGATCGGCGCCGCCGCGGGCGCCGGCGGGTTCCTCGGCAACGCGCTGGGCTCACGCCTGCACTTCGGCCGCCCGGACCAGGTGATCGTCGGGTGCGTGGCGGGCTGCGTGCTGGCCGCGCTGGTCGCGACGATCCTGCCCGGCCTGGCCACGGCCGCGATCGTCGGCCTGGTCGGCGCGACGGCCAGCGCGCTGGCCAAGATCAGCCTCGACGCCGTCATCCAGGAGGACCTGCCCGAGGAGTCGCGCGCGTCGGCGTTCGGCCGCTCGGAAACCGTGCTGCAGCTGGCCTGGTGCCTCGGCGGGGCGGTCGGCCTGCTGCTGCCGCCGACGTACTGGATCGGCTTCCTGGTGATCACGCTCGTGCTGGCGGTCGGCCTGACCCAGACGTACCTGGTGCGCCGCGGCGGCTCGCTCGTGCCGGGCCTCGGCGGCGACCGGCCGCTGCGCCCCGAGCCGACCGGCAGCTTCCCGGCCCAGGGCCTGCCCAGGGACCCGGCGCCCCGCCGGTAGGCTCCGGCACATGCGACGTTCCCGGGTGGTGGCCCTGCTTGCGGCCGGTGGGTTCGCGGTGGCCGGCTGCTCGGCTCCCGGCCCGGCCGAGGTCACCTTCTACGCCGACGGCCACACGATCAACACCACGCCGGTGCTGTCGTGCGACTACTCCCAGCAGCTCGCGCAGCCGTGCAGCGCCAAGGGCGACACGCAGACGCTGAAGGTCCGCCCGGGCAAGCCCGTGCAGATCTCGGTGCCCGGCGAGGTCGCCGACGCGCCGTGGCAGATCGTCTACGAGTACGTGACCCCGCAGGGCGAGTACAAGCAGAGCGACCCGATCCCGTTCACGTCACTGGACCGGTACGCCTACACCGTCACCCCGCCGACGCCCGCCGACCGCATCTCGGCGGTCGACGTGCAGAAGTACACGGCCGTGCTGAACTCCAGCACCGGCGAGTCGGGCCTGCTGCCCAGCGACGTGTGGGGCCTGCGGCTCGAGGCTTAGGGATCGAGGTCCCGGGCCACCGCGCGCATGATCTCGCCGATCTGCTTGGTGTGCTTGCGGTCCGGGTAGCGGTTGCGCCGCAGGTCCGGCTGCACCTTCAGCTCGAGGAGCTTGATCATGTCCTCGATCAGGCCGTGCAGCTCCTCCGCGGGACGGCGCCGCGCCTCGGCGACCGACGGCGGCGGGTCGAGCAGGCGGACGGAAAGGGCCTGCGGCCCGCGGCGGCCGTCGGCGACGCCGAACTCGAGCCGCTGCCCGGCCTTGAGCCCCTCGACGCCCTGCGGCAGCGCGGCCTTGCGAATGTAGACGTCGGCGCCGCCGTCCTGCGTGACGAAGCCGAACCCCTTCTCCGCGTCGTACCACTTGACCTTGCCGGTCGGCACTTCCCTCACCAATCCTTCTGCTGTCCCGCTCACGACGAACGCGCCCGGGGGCGTACCCAGGGCGCGCTCCTGAAAGGGTATCTCGCCACCGGCCCTGGGGAGAAGTCGATACCTGCGGATACCCTCTGCTTCATGAAGACCGCGACGAAGGAGGCCGCCGTGGCAGCCCCGGGCAAACCGTTCCTGATGCGCATCGGCATCGGGTTGTTCGGCATCGGCATGCTGGCCGTGCTCGCCGTGTTCATCATGTTCGCCGCCGGTCTGGAGAACCTGCCGGTGTGGCTTTCGGCCGCCGCCGGGATCATCACTCCGCTGGGCCTGCTGCTCGGGCTGATCGCGCTGGTCCGCGAGGCGCGCGCCAAGAAAGCCGACTAGGGCACCACGCTCCCCGCGAAGGTCCGCTCGAACCAGTCCGGGAACTCCGTCAGCGAGTCGAACACCACCTCGGCGCCCTCGCTCAGCAGGAGCGTGCGGTCGCACGGGCCCGTGGCGACGCCGACCGGGGTCGCGCCCGCGGCGAGTGCTCCCCGGACATCGCCGGCGTGATCTCCGACATACACCCGGGCGTCGTGCGCCAGGAGCGCCTCCGCCTTCCGCGTCGACCACAGCTCGCCGACGAGCTCGTCGACCTCCAGGCCGAGCGCGTCGACGTGCAGCTGCGCGTTGGGCCCGTACTTCCCGGTGACGACCAGCGTGCGCCCGCCGGCCGCGCGCACCGCCCGGAGCGCCTCGGCCGCGCCCGGCAGTGCGACGGTGATGGGCACGACCAGCTCCGGGTACAGCGCGCGGAACCGGTCGACGAGACCCGGGATGCGCTCCTCGGGCGCCTCGAAGCCGCGCAGCGCGTCGTCGAGGGGCGGGCCGAGGTTGGCGGCGAAGTGCTCTCCGTCCAGCGGCAGGCCCGCTTCGGCGCCGAGCGCGTTCATCGCCGCGACCATGCCCGGCCGCGGGTCGATCAGTGTCATGTCGAGGTCGAACCCCACCGTGATGCCCACGCTTGACACGGTACTGGCGACCACCGACAGATTTACACGTCGACCGATGGTGTACAGCGTCTTGACAGCAGAGTGATCTGTGTCAAGGTGAAGGTGTGACCAGCTTCACTGACCGGACGAAGGCGTCTCTTCGCGAAGCCCTGCTCGACGCCGCCGCGGACCTGCTGCCGGAGGGCGGCTACGCGGGGCTGCGGATGGCCGACGTGGCGGCCCGGGCCGGGGTGAGCAGGCAGACCGTCTACAACGAGTTCGGCAACAAGGCGGCGCTGACCCAGGCGGTGGCGCTGCGCACCGCGTCGGAGTTCCTCGACGGGATCCGGCAGCGGTTCGAAACGGCGGACGGGCTCCTGGCGGGCATCCACCACGCCGTCGTCTACACGATCGAGCACGCGCGGGAGAACCGCCTGGTCGCGGCGGCGCTCGGCACCGAAGCCGGCGAGGACCTGCTGCCGCTGCTCACCACCAGGGGCGAGCCGATCCTCACCGCGGCCGCCGAGCTCGCCGCCGAGCAGTACCGGGAGCTCGAACCGGGGCTTTCGGCGGAGGCGGCCGCCCTGCTCGCGGAGACCGTGGTGCGGCTTTCCCTGTCGCACCTGGTGCTCCCCACGCACTCGGCGACCGAAGCCGCCGACTCCGTCACCGCGGTGCTGGCACCCACCATCCGCCAATTCGTCCACAATGGAGTGACACGATGACCGACACCCTCGCGGAACTGCGCACCGGGTTCTCCTCGCTGCGCAAGGGCGGCCTGAACTGGGACTCGTTCCCGCTGCGCCTGTTCGTCAAGGGGAACAAGAAGTTCTGGAACCCGGCCGACATCGACTTCAGCCGGGAACGCGGAGGCTGGGACACCCTCAACGACGAGCAAAAACGAAGCACGACGTACCTGGTCGCGCAGTTCATCGCCGGCGAAGAGGCCGTCACCGAGGACATCCAGCCGTTCATGCGCGCGATGTCGGCGACCGGCCGCTTCGGCGACGAGATGTACCTGACGCAGTTCTGCTTCGAGGAGGCCAAGCACACCGAGGTGTTCCGGCGCTGGATGGACGCGGTCGGGCTGACCCAGGACCTCCACCCGTTCGTCGCGGAGAACCCGCACTACCGCAAGCTGTTCTACGAGGAACTACCGCAGTCGCTGCGCGCGCTGGAGGACGACCCCAGTCCGCTCAACCAGATCCGCGCGAGCGTGACGTACAACCACGTCATCGAGGGCAGCCTCGCGCTGACCGGCTACTACTCGTGGCAGCTGATCTGCACCCAGCACGACATCCTGCCGGGCATGCAGGAGCTGGTCCGCCGCATCGGCGACGACGAGCGCCGGCACATGGCGTGGGGCACGTTCACGTGCCGCCGCCACGTCGCCGCGGACGACTCCCTGTGGGACGCGGTCCAGCAGCGGATGGGCGAGCTGCTGCCGCACGCGCTCAACATGATCCAGTGGGTGCAGGACCAGTTCGAGGAGATCCCGTTCGACAACGACCCGCAGGAGATCATCCAGTACGCGGCGGACCGGGCCCAGCGCCGGCTGGGCGCGATCGAGTCGGCGCGCGGGATGCCGGTGGAGCAGATCGACGTCGACTACTCGCCGGAGCAGCTGGAGGAGACGTTCGGCGAGGAGGACGCGAAGGCGATCGCGGAGGCCGCCGCGGCAGCCGGCTGACGTAAGCCGTGAATGGCACATTCAGGGACTTGAAGTCCCTGAATGTGCCATTCACGGCTTTCAGGCGTGCTTGGCGGCGGCTGCCTTTTCCAAGCCCAGCAGGCTGATCGACTTCTCGCGCATCTCGACCTTGCGCACCTTGCCGGTCACCGTCATCGGGAACGCGTCGACGACCTGCACGTACCGCGGGATCTTGTAGCGCGCGAGCTTCCCTTCGCAGAACTCACGCACCTTCTCCACCGTCAGCGGCTCCGCGCCTTCGCGCATCTGGATCCACACCATCAGCTCTTCGCCGTACTTCTCGTCCGGGACGCCGATGACCTGCGCGTCGAGGATGTCCGGGTGCGTGTAGAGGAACTCCTCGATCTCGCGCGGGTACAGGTTTTCGCCGCCGCGGATGACCATGTCCTTGATGCGGCCGGTGATGTTGACGTAGCCGTCGTCGTCCATGACCGCCAGGTCGCCGGTGTGCATCCAGCGGGCCGCGTCGATCGCTTCGGCCGTCTTGTCCGCCTGCTCCCAGTACCCGAGCATCACCGAATACCCGCGCGTGCACAGCTCGCCCGGCTCCCCGCGCGGCACCGTCAGCCCGGTTTCCGGGTCGACGACCTTGATCTCCAGGTGCGGCCCGACCCGCCCGACCGTCGACACGCGACGTTCGATCGAGTCGTCCGACCGGGTCTGCGTCGACACCGGGGACGTCTCGGTCATGCCGTAGCAGATCGACACCTCCGCCATCCCCATCCGGTCGATGACCTGCTTCATCACCTCGACCGGGCACGGCGAGCCCGCCATGATCCCGGTCCGCAGCGACGACAGGTCGAAGCTCGCGAAGTCCGGGTGGTTCAGCTCGGCGATGAACATCGTCGGCACGCCGTAGAGGGACGTGCACTGCTCGGCGGCGACGGCTTCGAGCGTGGCGCGAGGGTCGAACGCCGGCGCCGGGATCACCATGCACGCGCCGTGGCTGGTGCACGCGAGGTTGCCCATCACCATGCCGAAGCAGTGGTAGAAGGGCACCGGGATGCACACCTTGTCGAATTCGGTGTAGCTGCACAGTTCGCCGACGAAGTAGCCGTTGTTGAGGATGTTGTGGTGGCTGAGGGTGGCGCCCTTGGGGAAGCCGGTCGTGCCCGAGGTGTACTGGATGTTGATCGGGTCGTCGGCCGAGAGCGCGGCCTGCTTCTCCGCCAGCGTTGCCGGATCGCCCTGCCAGCCGGCGTCCATCAGCGCCTGCCAGCTCTCGCTGCCGAGGATCACCACGTGCTCCAGCGCGGCGCACTTCTCCCGGACCTCGTCGACCATCGCCGGGTAGTCGGACGTCTTGAACTTGTCCGACGCGACCAGCAGGCCGATCCCGGCCTGGTTGACCACGTACTCCAGCTCGTGCGACCGGTAGGCGGGGTTGATGTTGACCAGGATGGCGCCGATCTTCGCCGTCGCGTACTGCAGGAACGTCCACTCCGCGCGGTTCGGCGACCAGATCCCGACCCGGTCGCCCTTGCCGATACCCCGCGCGACGAGGCCCAGCGCCAGCGCGTTCACCTCGGCGGCCAGCTCGCGGTAGGTCCACCGGCGGCCGGCCGTCCGGTCGACCAGGGCGTCGCGATCGCCGAAGGCCGCCACCGTCCGATCGAAGTTGTCGCCGATGGTGTCCCCGAGCAGCGGAACCTCGGCGATTCCCGAGTCGTAGCTCGGCAGGGCGGGCGCGTCAGGCATGGTGCCTCCCTTAGACGTCTTCGTCGGGCGACCCGAGTCTAGGAAGCGAACCCGCCGGTCGCGACTGCTCGGAGCCGATTCGAGATCGAAGCGCTGGTAATGTCCGGGCGGACTTCGAGGGGGCGATCGATGGCCGGCCAGGGGTTTCGCGACGAGCTGACCCAGTTGCTGCAGGCTCGCTACCCGCTGCTGGTCGTCGAGACGCACGAAGAGCAGCGGGTGCTGCGGGAGATCCGCGCGGTGGCCGAGGACCAGGGCCGGCTGCGGACACCCCGGCGGGTGTACGTCTGGTCGTCCACCACCGGGCTGGCCCCCGCGGGCGGCCCGCCGATCAGCGAGACCCGCGCCGCGGCCGCCGCGCTCGAGCGCGTCTACGGCTGGGGTGAACCCGCCGTGTTCGTCTTCGTCGACCTGCACCCGTCGCTGGTTTCCGAGGGCGGGCACCGGCCGGACCCCGACGTCGTCCGGCGGCTGCGGGAGCTCGCCGCCGCGTTCAAGACCCGGCCGGTGCCGCTCAGCCTGATCCTCGTGTCGCCGTCGCTGCCCGTGCCGCCGGAACTGGAGCACGACGCCACCGTCGTCGACTTCCCGCTGCCCGACCAGCGCCAGATCGGTGAGCTGCTCGACGGCATGGTCGCCGCGCACCGGCAGAACGTCCGGATCAGCATCGACCGCGACGACCGGGACATGATCGTCGCCGCGGCGCGCGGGCTGACCCTGCCGGAGGCCGAGAACGCGTTCGCCAGGGCGCTCGTCGAAGGCGGCGGGCTCGACCCGAGCGACCTGGAGCTGATCCTCGCCGAGAAGCGCCAGGCCGTCCGCCGGTCCGGGATGCTCGACATCGTGCCGGCGGAAACCAGCTTCGACGCCGTCGGCGGCCTCGACCGGCTCAAGCGGTGGCTGACCAAGCGCACCGGCACGTGGACACCCGCGGCGGCGGCGTACAACCTCGCGGCGCCGAAGGGCCTGCTGCTCACCGGCGTTCCCGGCTGCGGCAAGAGCCTGTCCGCGGTGTGCGTCGCGAACATGTGGCGGCTGCCGCTGCTGCGCCTGGACCTGGGCCGCGTCTTCGCCGGCCTGGTCGGCTCCAGCGAGAAGAACATCCGCACGGTCATCCGCACCGCGGAGGGCATCGCGCCGTGCGTGCTGTGGGTCGACGAGATCGAGAAGGGCCTCGCCGGCGCGGGCGGCGGGGGCGACGGCGGCACCGCGCGGCGCGTCTTCGGCACGTTCCTCTCGTGGATGCAGGAGAAGTCGGCGCCGGTGTTCGTGATGGCCACCGCGAACCAGGTCGGCTCGCTGCCGCCGGAGTTCCTCCGCAAGGGCCGCTTCGACGAGATCTTCTTCGTCGACCTGCCCTCGGCGCCCGAGCGCGCCGCGATCTGGCGGATCCACCTGCGCCGGCGCGTCACCGACGACTTCGTCCGCAGCGAGCTGCGGTTGGACGACGCCCTGTTCACCGAGCTCGCCGACGTCAGTGCGGGCTACAGCGGCGCCGAGATCGAGCAGGCCGTGCTGTCCGGCCTGGTCGACGCGTTCGCCGAGAAGCGGCCGCTGCGCCGCGACGACCTGGTGCGGGCGGTGAAGTCGACCGTGCCGCTGTCGGTCACCCAGGCCGACGAAATCCTGGCCATCCGGAACTGGGCGGAGACCCGGGCCGTCGCAGCGACGGACACCGAAGCCGAGGTCGAGGCGGCCCCGGTCGCGCCGCCACCGCCGGAGTCCCCGAGGGGAAGGACGATCGACGTATGACGCACCGCGTGACCGTCACCATCGGCAAGGACGGCTCGATCAGCGCCGAGACGCACGGCGTGACCGGGTCCAAGTGCCTCGACTACATCCCGCTGCTGGAGGACCTGCTCGGCGCGGAGACCGTGACGTCGGAGTTCACCGAGGACTACCGGCGCACGTCCGTCCAGGCGGAGAACACCGCTTCGCAGCAGCAGTCGCAATGGAACTCCTGAACCTCCACCGGATCGTCGACGTCACCGCGGCCGAAGGCCCCGGCCTGCGGTGCGCGGTGTGGACGCAGGGCTGTTCGGTGCGCTGCCCCGGCTGCTTCAACCCGCAGACGTGGACGACCCGCGGCGGCGCGCTCGTGCCGTGGCAGGAGCTGGTTTCGCGCGTCCTGGCAATCGACGGCATCGAGGGCGTCACGCTGCTCGGCGGCGAGCCGTTCGACCAGCCGGAACCGCTGGGTCTCTTCGCCGCAGCCGTCCGTGAAGCGGGTCTTTCGGTGATGACCTTCACCGGGCACGTCCTGGAGGAGCTGCCGCCGTCGAAGCTCCTGGACTCGACGGATCTGCTGGTGGACGGGCCTTTCCTCGCCGACCGGCCGGAGACCTCGCGGCCGTGGGTCGGGTCGGTGAACCAGCGGTTCCACTTCCTGACCGACCGCTACGACGAGTCGATCTTCACCACCCCGAACCGCCTCGAGCTGACGATCGCCCCGGACGGCGCGATCGAGCTGAACGGGTTCGCCACCACCGAAGTACTCGAAGCGCTGCTCGAAGGGGATCACCGATGAGTGTCACGCTCAAGCTGCGCAGTGAGGCGCTGGCCCAGCTCAACGCCGCCACGATCGCGGCGCACGCACAGGCGCAGCCCGGCGTCGTCACCGTGCGGACCCGGATGCGCCACCGCGACCTGCTGGCCCGCGCGCTCACCGGGTTGCGGGCGCAGGTCACCGACGACGGCACCTCCGTCGTCGCCGCGTGGGAGGGACGGCGGATCACGTTCGGCTACGGCCCCGACGGCGTCCAGGTGGCGCACGTCGACGGCCCCGGCCTCGCCGAGGCCGAAGCCCAGCGGCTGGTGCTGTCGGTCGACGAGGCCTACGCCGCCGAGGTGCAGCGCGCGGTGCTCGCCCGGCTGAAGGAGCGCGCGGCTTCGAACGGGATGGTCGTCGAGTCCGAGCGCGTCAACGCCGACCAGTCGATCAGCGTCACCCTGGCCGCCACGTCGTGACCGAGGTCAGGGTCGGGCTGGTCGAGTTCGGGAAGGCGCTCCACAGCTCGGTCACCGTCCCCGGCCTCGGGGAGCTGCCCGGCGGGCAGGTCAGCGTGGGGCGCGCGGTCCGCGGCGCCCGCGCGCGGCTGCTGCGGCGCGACCGCGTCCTGGCGGACAACCTGCGCCTCGGGATCATGGTGCGGAAGAAGTTCTTCTCCAGCGACATCGAGCCGGTGACCGACGCCGGGTTCCTCAAGGACGTCTACGTCGCGGCCGGGTGGACCGAGCTCGGGCGCGGCGACTCGCTGGAGCTGTACACAGACGACGAGGTCGGCCCGGACCTGAGCCGCCAGGACAGCCATTCCCAGGTGGTCGCGCCGGCCTACGACCAGCTGACCGGCTTCCACGTCCAGGTGGTCGTCCGGACCGGTGTCCTGCGGTCCGGGGCCCTGGTCTCGCTGGCACGGGGTGGGCGTCCGGCCGGCGAGCCGATGCGGGTGCTCGGGCTGTTCGGGCCGGCGGGGCGTCTCGAAGAGCTGCCGACCGGCCAACCGGGGACGGTGCTGCTCGGCTTCCAGTGCGACGTGCCGCCCATGGCCGGCGACGTGCTGACCGCGTTCCACGAGCCCGCGCACGACCACCTGGAACGGCGCGAGGGCGTCGCCGTCGTGCACGGGCTGAACGACCTGGCCAACGGGTCTGTGGTGGCGGCGGTCGAGGTCCCGGAGGAGCGCGCTTCGCTGTTCACCGTGGGTGCGCGGGCGCGGGTGCTGCGGCCGATCGGGACGACGTTCAACGAGCGGAGCACGGTCGTGGCGTCGGACCTGCGGATCCTGTCGCTGGCGCGGGACGGGGTCGCGGTGCGGACGAACGGCGGGATGCGGACGTTCACGGTCGGGCTGGCGTACCGGCACCTGCGGGAGAACGACACGATCGAGGCGTACGTCCCGGCGGACGCCGTCGCGCTTGCTCCGTCGGCGGACGCCGTGGCGCTGGCTCCGCCGCCGGCTCCCGTTCCGGTGGCCGCGCCCTTGGTGGACGTCAACTCGGCTTCGGGGCCGGAGCTGGCTCGCCTGCTTTCCCCGGAGCAGGTGGCCAAGGCGCTGGAGCTGCGGCAGCGTCAGGGCGGGTTCCCGGACGTCGAGGCGTTCGGCGTCGCGATCGGCCTGCAGCCGCACGAAATCGTCCGCTTGCGCAAACGGGCGACGGCCGGCCGGGTGGCGTTGCGCGAGACGGGTGTGCGGCAGCTCGACATCTGAGCGCGGGGTGGCCGTTCCGCTACGCTCGGGGACGTGCCGGAGGAATTTTCACTGGGCTTGGCTGAGGTCGACACGGCGGTCCGGCGTACCGGTCTTCCGGCGAACTGGCACCCGTTCGAGATCCGCAGCCCCGGCCGCACCCTCACGGAGAACGAACGCATCGCGGCGGCGTCCTGGGAGTCGATGCGGGCGCGCGGGCTGGCGGGGCCGGACAAGCTGGACATCGAGGTGGAGCAGACGCTGCGGGCGTGGACCCAGCCGGACGTGCTGATCGTCGTCCGCGCGGCGGAGGAGGGCCGCCAGGTGTTCTACCGCGCGGCCGTCGGCCACGGCCTGGGGGTGTTTTCGGAACTGGCGGGCGAGGAGATCCTGTTCGCCCAGACCCGGCCCGACCGGCTGGTCGACCTGGTGGTCGGCATGCTCCCGGCGTACCGGCCGGTGCCGCTGGCGGAGCTGACGTTCATCGAGCCCGGCACCCGCCGCGACGCGGACGCGGCGACCGAGTTTTCGTCGTGGCCCCTGCACCGCTACGGCACGTTCGAGCTGTCGGTCCGGGTGTCGGGCACGCTGAGGCCGGCGGGAACGGTGACGTTCGTCGACAACGCGGGCGGCCGCTTCCTGATGTTCAGCGAGGCCCTGCCAGGCGGCGAAACCCGGGTCACGTTCACCCCATCGGACGGTTCTCACCTGCGCACCTGGCTCCACGAGCGTGGCAGGAACCACTGACGCGGCTTGTTCGTCACTAGTACAGTGCGGAGAGACCACGCAGGGTGGTGCCGACGACTGGGAGGGCGTCATGGGCGGTTCGCAGTTCGGCGCGCCGGGATCGTTCACGCCACCACCCGGCGAAGGGGACGCGGGGTCGAACTTCCTCTCGGGCATAGTCGCCGGACCGGCGGACACCGCGGCCGCGCAGAAGGTGAGCACGGGCGGCAGCCACCTGAAGGCCCTCGCGGAGGGCGGTCAGTTCGCGGTCAACGAGGAAGGGTTCCAGGCCTACATCAAAGCTTGCGACTTCTTCATCGACGGCTACGACAAGATGCTCCGTGACGTGGAAATCATAGCTGATGCCGCGAGGATGGGGAGCAGCGCTTACGCGCAGGCAGTCGCCCGGTTCAACGCGACGACGATCAACGGTGACCCGCAGGCGTTGATCCCCAACCTCCTGCTCATGAAACGCGGGGTCGAAGAGGCGCGTGAGGCGATGGTGATCGCGCGAAAGAACTACCGCGAAACCGAAGACGCCCACACCGTGGCGTTCACCGAGCTGAACAAGAATCTGCAGGGTCAGTGATCTCTCAACGCATCCCGTCCGTTCTGGCCGCCGCCGCTTTCACGGTGTTGGCGGTGGCTGCCTGCACCAGTCAGGTCGGCGGTCAAGCGAACCCGAGCTCGGCCGTCAGCACGACGGATACATCCAGCACTGCCCCGTCGTCGAGCGATCCGGACAATCCCTTCGCCTCCCTGAACCCGTGCTCGCTCTTGGACCAAGCGCTTGCCAGTGAAGGTTTTCCGGCGGCGATCCCGACCGTCGCCGACGCGAAGGAAAGCTGCGCCGCGAACAAGCCGAGGGCCGGCGACGTGAGCCCGGTCGACGTGGCGCTGTCCCTTCAGCCCGGCCGAGGCTACAAGAACAACGTCAGCAACCCGAGCCAAGCAAGTGAGGGGAAGGTCCACGAGCGCGCAGCGGTCGAGGTACGCGAACCTCGCCAGTCGCCCGGGCAGTGCGGCATCTGGCTGGAAGTGAAGCCGTCATCCCGTGCCTTCGTGCTGGTGACCTCGGGATCGGACACGGCCAACGCCTGCAAGCTCGTCGAAGGATTCTCGGAGAAAATCGAACCCCTGCTGCCGAAGAACTGATACGGAGTCCAGCCATGAGTCAGCCGCACCGGGCGCAGCATCGCCAGTCCGAGGGTGACTACTACGCGGAAACCGCCCAGAAGCTCCAAGGTCGCGGTGCCGACGGCCAGCACATCACCGAGAAGGCCGCGTCGGACTACTCGGTTGCTCAGGGAAAACTCTTGCAGGAGGGGCAAACCCTGCGGGGCGGTGCGCCATCGCCCGACGAGAACTACGCGAACCAGCCCCACGAAGTGCTGTACGACATGGTCCACAAGAACCTGGACCTCGAGGACCTCAACGACCGCAGCCGGGTCGCCAACGTCTACGGCAACTGGCTGGCCGACGCCTCCAACCAGTTCCGCGACGCGGCCACAGCGGCAGGCGGATCCTGGCAGGGCCCGGCAGCAGACCAGGCGAACGGCTTCTTCCAGAGCACAGCCGGGCACACCGAACAAACCGGCAACGCGATGCAGCTGGCGTCGAACCACTACTCCCAGCAGTCCGCGGCGGCCCACTACGCCAAGACCAACATGCCCGAGCCCACCGGCTTCGACCAGCAAGCCGAGCTCGACAAGGCGAAGCAGCAGTACAACAACGGCGACCTCATCGGCATGAGCGGCACCATGGCCGGCATCCAGGCCAAGCAGCAGCAAGCCGACGCCGCGCACCAGCAGGCCGTCCAGGTCCTCCAGAACCTCGACGGCACCTACCACGAGACCGCCAGCTCCCAGCCCACCTACGCGCCGCCGCCGCAGCTCGGGGGTGGGGACTCCACCTCCGTCTCCGGCTTCCACGGCACCAGCAGCACCAGCTTCACCGGCACCCCCGCGATCGGCGGCACCGGCCCCGGCGGAACGAGCGGAACCACCGGCGGCTACGTCCCGCCCGGCGGCACCACGCCACCCGGCACCACGCCGCCGAACTTCGTCCAGCCCGGGACCACCAGCGGGATCGGCGGGACGAACTTCAGCGGTGGCAACACCGGCTTCCGCGGCACGCCCGCCCCGGGCGCCTTCCCGCGGATGACCCCGGACGGCCTCGCGATGGCCCCCGGGACGTCCGGCGGCCGCTCGGGCGGCGACATCACGCGCAGCAAGCCCGGCATCGGCTCCGGGCGGGCCGGGACCGGGTTCGCCGGCTCGCGCGTCTCCGGCGGCGGCTACACCGGTGGTCCGAAGGAAGCCCCCGGTGAAGGCAAAGCCGCCGGCGAAGGCAAAGCCGCCGGCGCCGGGAAGACAGGGCAGCGCCTCGAACGCGGAGCGACCGCCGCCGCGGCCGCGAAGGGCAAGGCCGGTGGCGCCGGGGCCGCGGGCGCCGGGGCCGGCAAGAAGAAGGAAGACGACAAGGAGCACAAGAACAAGTACGCGGTCGAGGAGGACGTCTTCGACCTCAAGCCCGAACGCGGCCCGGACGGCGAGAAGATCGTCAAGCCCACTATCGGGGAGACGTAAGGGACAACCCTTGAATCTCCCTGAGAAATGATCACCACGCCCAGGTCGCGGGCTACATTGGGAACATGCGCTTCTTCGTCGTCGACGCCTTCACCGACCGGGCCTTCACCGGGAACTCCGCGGGGGTGGTCCTGCTGGACGAGCCCGCCGACCCCACGTGGATGCAAGCCGTCGCTGCCGAGATGAAGCACGCCGAGACCGCCTTCGTGGTCACGAACGCAAAAGGCCCCAAATCGCTTCGCTGGTTCACCCCGGCGGTCGAGGTCGCGCTGTGCGGCCACGCGACCGTCGCGACCACCCACGTCCTCGGCGGCGAACAGACCTACACCACGAAAAGCGGCGAGCTGCGCGCCAAGGCCGACGGCGGCTGGGTCGAGCTGGACTTCCCCTCCGACCCGCCGACCCCGACCGACGACGACCTGTCCGAAATCCTGCCCGGCGCCGAGATCGAGTACGTCGGCCGCGGCGTCGAGAACCTCGTCGCCGTCCTCCCCGACGCCGAAGCGGTCAAAAAACTCGAACCCGACTTCGCGAAACTGAAGACGACCTGGACCGGACGGCTGCTGGTCACCGCGAAGGGCGACGACGTCGACTACGTCAGCCGGTTCTTCGCGCCGGGCGTCGGCATCGACGAGGACCCGGTCACCGGCTCGGCGCACTGCATCCTGTCGCCCTACTGGTCCGAGAAGCTCGGCAGCACCGAACTGACCGGCCACCAGATCTCCGCACGCGGCGGGATCGTCCGGACCCGCCAGGACGGTGACCGCGTCCACCTCGCCGGCCAGGCCGTCACCGTCGTGAGCGGGGAGCTGCACGTCTGATGCGCATTCTGCTGAACATCATCTGGCTCGTCCTGTGCGGCTTCTGGATGGCACTGGGCTACCTGCTCGCGGGCGTGATCTGCTGCGTACTGATCGTGACGATCCCGTTCGGGCTGGCGTCCTTCCGGATCGCGAACTACGCGCTCTGGCCGTTCGGCCGCACGGTGGTCGAACGCCGCGACGCGGGCGCGGCGTCCTTCCTCGGCAACGTCATCTGGTTCCTCTTCGCCGGACTCTGGCTGGCGATCGGGCACGTGTTCACGGGCATCGCGCTGTGCGTCACGATCATCGGCATCCCGCTGGGCGTGGCGAACTTCAAGATGATCCCGGTGTCCCTGATGCCGCTCGGCAAGGAGATCGTCGAGATCCCCTAGGACTCCGGCTCGTACGGCAGCTCCACCACGAGACACGGCCCGCCGACGAACAACCCGCCGTCCACGCCCAGCGCCTTCCCGCCCGCGTACAGGAACGGCCCCTCGATCTGCGTCGGGTGGATCCCGAGCTGGTCGGCGATGACGCTGTGGCCGTGCACGATCCGGGACCCGCCGAGGGCGTCCATCAGCTTCTGGGCGTTCTCCTCGCCGTCCGGGCCGCGGAACGCGTAGCGCGTCGTCATGCGGCGCCACACGTCCCACCACGCCTCGATGTCCGAGCCCGCCAGGATCTCCCCCGCCGCCTCGTTGATCTCCGTGACCGTCGACCCCCAGTCGAGGTACTCCAGCGTGTCGGAGTGCAGCAGCAGGTGGTCGGCCGCCACCGCCACCAGCGGGCGGGCCGTCAGCCACTCGATGTGCTCGGGCGTCAGCCGGTCCTGGTCCGACAGGAGGCCGCCGTTGATCTCCCAGCTGCGGGCGAAGCTGCGCGGGCCGAAGTCGGACGGCACCGGCTCGTCGCCGAAGTGGTACATCCCCAGTGCCAGGATCTCGTGGTTGCCCAGCAGTGTCTGGACCTGGCCGCCGGCCTCCGCGGCCTGCTCTTCCAGCCGCATGACCAGGTCGATCGCGCCGACGCCGTCCGGTCCTCGGTCGACGAAGTCGCCGAGGAACCACAGCTGGTCCTCCGCTCCCGACCAGTTGTCTTCGTCGTCGACCAGGCCTTCGGCGCGCAGTGCGGAGGCCAGTTCGTCACGGTGGCCGTGCACGTCGCCCACTACGTACGTGGACTTGCTCATCCGGTGACGATAAGCCCTGCTCCCGCCCGGCCCATCGTCAGCCTTCGCCGAACGGGTCCGTGGTTCGCCCGATCAGGTCGGCGATCGAGTCGAGCACCAGCGTCGGCCGGTACGGATAGCGTTCGGCCGACTCCCGGGTGGAGATGCCGGTCAGCACCAGGATCGTCTGCAGCCCGGCCTCGATGCCCGAGTGCACGTCGGTGTCCATCCGGTCGCCGATCATCAGCGTCGACTCCGAGTGCGCACCCAATCGGCGCAACGCCGAGCGCATCATCAGCGGGTTCGGCTTGCCGACGTAGTACGGCGAGCGCCCGGTGGCCTTCTCGATCAGCGCCGCGACGGACCCGGTGGCCGGCATCGAGCCTTCGACGCTCGGGCCGGTCGCGTCCGGGTTGGTCGCGATGAACTTCGCGCCGCCCTCGATCAGCCGGATCGCGCGCGTGATCGCGCTGAAGCTGTACGTGCGGGTCTCGCCCAGCACGACGTAGTCCGGGTCGCGCTCGGTCAGCACGTAGCCGACCTCGTGCAGCGCTGTGGTGAGGCCCGCTTCCCCGATGACGTACGCCGAGCCGTTCGGCCGCTGCGACGAGAGGAACTTCGCGGTCGCCAGCGCCGACGTCCAGATCGACTCCTCCGGGATGTCGAGCCCGGTGCGTTCCAGCCGGGCCCGCAGGTCACGCGGGGTGTAGATCGAGTTGTTGGTCAGCACCAGGAAGTCGATGCCGTTCGACTTCAGCTCGGCGAGGAACTCGTCGGCTCCGGGGACGAGGTGCTCCTCCTTGACGAGGACGCCGTCCATGTCGGAGAGATACGTCCACCGGCGTTCGTTCATGCGCGGAACCTATCACGCGCGCGAAGCACCTGCGGCTCACGCCGAAAAAGGCTACAGTGGGAATTACCGGTATCGCGAGGGGAGTCGCGTATCCGGTCACCGAGGGGTTCGGGGGAATACTTTTCGACGTCGCCGGCGGAATCGCCGGGGCGCAATTCGTCCTGCCCCCGGACAAGAAGGGGGAGAATCGCATGACCGATATCATCGAGCGCCCGGCCACGACCGGGGCCATCACCGCGCCGAACTGGGGACTCACCAAGTTCCTCGACCCATTGCCGATTCCACCGGTGCTCCGGCCCCGAAGCCGGGAGACGATCACCATTCCGATGGTGACCCGGCGGCAGCGACTGCACTCACAATTGCCCGAAAGTACGTTGTGGACCTATGCCGGTCATTTCCCGGGTCCGACGATCGAAGTGCGCAGCGGCAAGCAGCTGCGGATTTCGTGGTCGAACGAAATCGACGGCGAGTTCCCGTTGGTCGCGGTTCAGGGCCCGGTGACCGACGCGCCGACCAGCCGCCCGGGCCGCGAGCTGGACAAGCCCGGCTACTCGATCGTCGACGGCGTCGCCGACCTGCCGGCGTGGACGGTCGTGCACCTCCACGGCGCGCGCACCAACGCGGGCAACGACGGCTGGGCGCACAACGCGGGGCTCAAGGGCACGTCGCAGCTGGCCGAGTACCAGAACCGGCAGCAGGCGATGCCGCTCTGGTACCACGACCACGCCATGGCGATCACGCGCTTCAACGTCCACACCGGCCTGGCCGGGATGTACCTGATCCGCGACGACGAAGAGGACGCGCTCGACCTGCCGCACGGCGACCGCGAGATCCCGCTGGTCATCACCGACCGGAACCTCGACACCGACCCGGCGACCGGCGCGCTCACCGGGCAGCTGCTGTTCAAGTCCCCGTACGTCCCGGACGGCCCGATGATCCCGTTCTCCGGGCCGTTCAACCTGGTGAACGGCGTGATCTGGCCGCGCCTGGACGTCGACGCGAAGTGGTACCGCTTCCGGCTGCTCAACGCGGCCAACTCGCGGTTCTACACGCTCAACCTGGTCGACGAGAACAACAACCCGGTGAACGACGCCGTCCGCCTGATCGGCACCGACGGCGGCCTGCTGCCCGCGCCCGCGCGGCTCCCGGCGAACGGCCTGACCGTCGCCCCCGCCGAGCGCTTCGACGTCCTGATCGACTTCAGCCGCTTCAAGGGGCAGCAGCTCAAGCTGCGCAACGCCGACCCGCGGCTCGGCGGGATCGAGCCGGACCTGATGGAGTTCCGGGTGGACGGCCGCGCGAAGCACGACTCCTTCACGCTGCCGGAGAAGGTTTCGACGTCCTACGTGCGGCTGCAGCACGGCACGACGCTGCCGGAGGACCACGACCACGTCTGGGTCGCGCTGCTGCTCGACAAGGACGGCCACCCGGAGATGTGGGATCTCGAACAGGTCGACGCGGACCCGGGCGGCGAGGGGGTCATCCAGCTGGACGACCCGAACGGCGGGCTGAAGACGTTCCGGATGACCGGACGGCTCTTCGACGACACCACGGGCATCTTCATCGACCACGACCGGTGGGCGGTGTGGAACCTCGTGCACGTCGCGGGCGGGCCCCCGGCTCACCCGGTCCACATCCACCTGACGGAGTTCCAGGCCCTGTTCCGGCGGAGCTTCACCACGACGTTCGACCAGGCGTCGGAGCGGACGACGGCGCCGATCAGCGGGTTCACCGACGTCCCGCTGGAGAAGTACGAGGAGGGCTGGAAGGACACGATCATCGTGAACCCCGGCCAGTGGGTGAGCGTCGCCGGGCGGTTCGGCGGGGGAACCGGCGAGTTCATGTTCCACTGCCACATCCTCGACCACGAGGACGAGGGCATGATGCGGCCGTTCGTCGTGCACCCGCCGGAGGTGGCGAAGTTCCACGTCCACCCGGGCGGCGGCCACCCCCACCACGACGCCTGACCCGGGCTCTCCAGCGCCCCAATGTGGCGTTCGGTGCGCCCCACGCACCCAATGTGGCGTTCGGTGCGTCTGACGCAACCAACGCCACATTGGGGCGCTCGGGTCAGGAGACTGCCGCCGGGTGGATCGTCACGGTCGCGGCCTTCACCGAGAGCGTCACCGCCGAGCCGGGCTCCAGGGCGAGCTCGGCCACGGCGGCCGGGGTGAGGTCGGCGGTCAGGCCGTGCGCCCAGCCGTCGCCCTCGGCGCGCAGCCGGATCACCGGCCCGTGCGGCTCCAGGGCCGCGACGACGGCGTCGGTCGTGTTGCGGGGGCTGCCGCGGTGCTCGCCGTCGTGCGGGTAGACGGCGACGGCGTTCGGCGGGAACACCGCCACCGCGGACTCCCCCGGCACCACGTCGGCGGCGGGAATCCCGCTCACCACCTCGTCCGACGCCGTCCGCAGTCCCTCGGGCACCGCGGTGCCGGCGACGAGGTTCAGCCCGGCGATCCGCGCGGTGAACGCCGTCCGCGGTGCGGAAAGCACTTCACGGGTCGGGCCGCGTTCGACGATCCGGCCGCCGTTCATCACCGCGACGTGATCGGCGAGCGCGAGCGCGTCCAGCGGGTCGTGCGTGACGAGCACGGTCGTCGGCCCGGTCTTGAGCACCCGCCGCAGCAGGCCGCGGATCGCCGGCGCGGCGTCGACGTCGAGGGCGGCGAACGGCTCGTCGAGCAGCAGCAGCTCCGGCTCGGCGGCGAGCGCCCTGGCGATCGCGACGCGCTGGGCCTGGCCGCCGGACAGCTGCCCGGGCCGCCGGTCGGCGAGCTCGACGGCGTCCACTTCGGCCAGCCAGTAGAAGGCGCGCTCCCGCGCGGCGCGGCGGCCGGCGCCGGTCGAGCGCGGGGAGAACGCGACGTTGTCGGCCGCGGACAGGTGCGGGAAGAGCAGGGCGTCCTGGGAGAGCAGGCCGATCCCCCGGCGGTGCGGCGCCACGCCGGCCAGGGCGCGCCCGGCCACGGTGATCTCCGCCGACGTCGGCGTGATCAACCCGGAGAGGCAGCCCAGCACCGTCGACTTGCCCGAGCCGTTCGGGCCGAGCAGCGCGAGCACGGTCCCGGTGGGCACATCGAGGTCCACGTCCAGCGAGAACGAGCCGCGGACGGCGTCGATCCGGGCGGTCAGGCTCACCGCAGGCCCCCTTCCCACGAGCGCGGCCGCGCGACGGCGATGACCAGGATCGCCACGATGATGAGCAGCAACGACAGGGCCACGGCGCTGTCGATGTCCACTTCGGCCTGCGTGTAGACCTCGAGCGGCAGCGTGCGCGTGACGTCTTCGAGGCTGCCGGCGAAGGTGATCGTCGCGCCGAACTCGCCGAGCGCGCGGGCGAAGCTCAGCACGACACCGGAGCCGAGCGCCGGCAGCAGCAGCGGCAGCGTGACGCGCCGGAAGACGGTCCACGGGCGCGCGCCGAGCGTCGCGGCGACCTGCTCGTAGCGGTCGCCGGAGCCGCGCAGCGCCCCTTCGAGGCTGACCACGAGGAACGGCATCGCGACGAACGTCTGCGCGATGACCACCGCGGTCGTGGTGAACGGCACCGACTCGCCGGTCAGCGTGGTGATCAGCATGCCGAGGAAGCCCTTGCGGCCGAGCAGGTAGAGCAGTGCGAGGCCGCCGACGACCGGGGGCAGCACCAGCGGCAGCAGCACGACCGAGCGCAGCAGCCGGACCCCGCTGAACCGGGCCCTGGCGAGGACGACGGCGAGCGGCACCCCGAGCAGCACGCAGGCCAGGGTGGACAGTGCCGCCGTGATCAGCGACAGCCGCAGCGCGTGCCACGACGACGGCGTGGCGATCAGCGACGGCAGCCGCGTCAGGTCGGAGCGGACCAGCAGGCCGACGACCGGCAGCACCACCAGTGCCAGCGCGAGCGCGGCCGGGACCCCGAGCACCCACGGGACGCGCGAGTGGCCGGCCGGGGCGCGCCCCGGCCGGCCACTCGCGGAACCCCTACTGCGCAGCGCCGAACCCGACCTTGCCCAGCTCGGTCTTGCCCTCGGTGCCGAGGACGAACTCTTCGAACTGGTGCGCCAGCTCGGCCTGGCCGCCCTTGATCGCGGCGATCGGGTAGCTGTTGATCGCCTGCTGCGCCTCCGGGAAGTCCACCTTGTCCACCTTGCCCGCGGCGGACGTGGCGTCGGTGACGTAGACGAGGCCCGCGTCGGCGTCGCCGGACTGGACCTTGTTGAGCACCTGCTTGACGTCCTGCTCTTCGCTCTTGGGCTTCAGCGTGACGCCGGTGCTCTGCTCGACCTTCTTGGTCGCCGAGCCGCACGGCACCTGCGCGGCGCAGGTCACCACGGTCAGCCCGGCCTTGTTCAGGTCGGCGAACGACTTGATCCCCTTGGGGTTGCCTGGCGCGACGGCGATGGCCAGCTTGTTCGTGGCGAACACGGTCGCCTGGCCGTCGATCACGCCGCCCTGGACGGCCTTGTCCATGTTGGCCTGGTCGGCCGAGGCGAACACGTCGGCCTTCGCGCCGTTGGTCAGCTGCTGGACCAGGCCGGACGAGCCCGCGAAGCTGAACTTCACGGTCACCCCGGGGTGCGCGGCTTCGAACTCCTTGCCGAGCGCGGTGAACGACTCGGTGAGCGACGCCGCGGCGAACACGGTGAGCGTGCCGCCGCTGTTCCCGGCCCCCTTGGGCGCGGGTGCGGTGACCGACGACCCGCCGGACTGCGTGCTGGGCTCGTCCGAGCTGCTGCACGCGCCCGCGAACAGGGCGACGGCCGCGACGGCGAGAGCGAGCTGTGACAACCGGGGCTTCGCCCCTAGCCGGGCGCTTCGCCACCCGGACCCCCGAAAAGCGAGGTTCTTCATCGACTTCCTTCCGGTGTTTCCACCACGACGGTGGTCGCTTTGACCACCGCGACCGCGAGCACCCCCGGGCGCAGGCCCAGCTCGCGGACGGCTTCCGTACTCATCAGGGACACCACCCGGTGTGCCCCGCACTGCAGTTCCACCTGGGCCATCACCTTGTCGGCGATGACCTCGGTGACCAGCCCGACGAACCGGTTGCGGGCGGAGCGGCCGACGGTGGAGGGGTCTTCGGGGCCGGAGGCCTGGGCCCGGGCGAACCCCGCCAGCTGGGCGCCGTCGACGACCTTGCGGCCGGCGGCGTCGTCGGTCGCGGTCAGCTGCCCCGCGCGCACCCACCTCCGGACGGTGTCGTCACTGACGCCGAGCAGGCGCGCGGCCTCGGACAACCGAAATTGCGGCATGCCGCAGACATTATCTCCGCAGTTGAGGAAAAGCTACGCGGGGCGGGAATTGTGCATGACTTCAGCGCGAAGCTGTTCGAGGATGACATTCTGATAACGCTCGATGGCTTTTCGCTCGGCCGGCGAGAACTGCGCCAGCGTCTCGCGAAGGGTGTCGAAGGCCGACTGGAAGAGCGGCGCGAAGCGCTCTTCGGCCCCCGGCACGACCTCGACAAGGACCTTGCGGCGGTCCTCGGGGTCGCGGACCCGGCGGACCAGGCCGACCTTCTCCAGCCGGTCGATGACGCCGGTCACAGCACCGGTCGACAGGCCCGTCAGCTCGGCGATCCGCCCGGCGGTCAACGGTCCGCCCGATTGGATGACCAGGTCGAACGTCTTGTGGTCGGTGCCGGAGAGGCCCATCCGCTCGGCGATCCTGGCGTGCCGCAGGACGGTGAACGTGCTGCCTTGGCGGCCCAATTCCGCGAAGCGGAACAGCTCCTCTTCGGTGACCGGGTAAGTCTTTTCCGTCACAGGTCCTTCTCCCGGCACGATAGTTCGGCAACTGAACCACTCACTCCGCAAAGTATCCTAGCGAGCGGGTCAGTTCGCACGTTCCGGAGCTACCCTGTGCCTAATGACGGCAGTGGATCTCGGGTTTCCTCGCGTCCCCGGTACACGAGGGTCATCTCGCGTGCCCAGGCCCGAGAACCCGCACCTCATCGACACCTTCGGCCGGGTGGCCACCGATCTCCGGGTTTCCCTGACGGATCGGTGCAACCTGCGCTGCACCTACTGCATGCCCGCGGAGGGCCTCGACTGGATGCCGGGCGAGCAGGTGCTGACCGACGACGAGCTGGTCCGGCTCATGCGGATCGCCGTCGAGCAGCTCGGCGTCACCGACATCCGGCTCACCGGCGGCGAACCGCTGCTGCGGCCCGGGCTCGAGGACATCATCGCGCGGGTCACGGCGCTGTCGCCGCGTCCCCGGCTGTCCATGACCACCAACGGGATCGGGCTCGCCAAGCGCGCGGCCGGCCTCGCGGCGGCCGGGCTGAACCGGATCAACGTCTCGCTCGACACCGTCGACCCCGAGACGTTCGTGACGATCACCCGGCGCGACCGGCTCTCGCACGTCGTGGCCGGGCTGGCCGCGGCGCGGGACGCCGGGATGACGCCGGTGAAGGTCAACGCCGTGCTGATCCGCGGGCTCAACGAGACCGAAGCCGTGCCGCTGCTGAAGTTCTGCCTCGCCGAGGGCTACCACCTGCGGTTCATCGAGCAGATGCCGCTGGACGCCCAGCACGGCTGGAACCGCGGCGAGATGATCACCGCGGCCCAGATCCTCGAGATGCTCGAGGCGGAGTTCACGCTGTCGCCGTTCCCGGTCGCCCGGGGCGGCGCGCCGGCCGAGCGCTGGCTGGTCGACGGCGGGCCCGGTGACGTCGGCGTGATCGCGTCGGTGACCCGGCCGTTCTGCGCGGCGTGCGAGCGGACGCGGCTGACCGCGGACGGCGCGGTGCGCTCCTGCCTCTTCAGCAACGACGAGACGGATCTGCGCTCCCTCGCGCGCGCGGGCGCGCGCGATGAAGAAATCGCGGACGCCTGGCGCGCGACGATGTGGGGCAAGCTCGCGGGACACGAGATCAACGACGCCGGGTTCGCGCAGCCGATCCGGCCGATGAGCGCGATCGGCGGCTGAGATGTCGACTCTGACCATCGTGGTGCGGTACTTCGCCTCGGCGCGCGCCGCCGCGGGTGAGGAAGAGGAGAAGGTGCAGCTGCCTTCCGGCGCGTCGGTCGGCGACGCCGTGGCCGAGCTGCGCCGCCTCCACCCGTCGGACCTGCCGCGGGTCCTGGACGCCGCGAGCTACCTGCTCGACGGCTTCGCGGTGCGGGACCTCACCCGCCCGCTGCACGACGGCGCCGAGCTGGACGTCCTCCCGCCCTTCGCCGGCGGCTGACACCGGCGTGTCGTCCCGCCGATCACGCGTGACGTCCGCCTGATCACGTCCCGCCGGCCGTGCCGTCCGCCCGGGTACGCGAGTTCGTCCTCTCTATATGCGGACCACCGTTCGAGTACGGCATCCGACCGCTCGGCGAAGCCGCTCCCGGCCCTCGGCGTGGCGCGTCACCGGATCCGGGTGTTCGCGGGAAGCTGATCGCGCCCCACCCGCAACGCCTTCCGGTGACGCGTTTCGCCTGGTCCGTCGCGGCGCGTTGACCCCCCTGGGCGCCGGCACCCGCCGGAGCCGCTCCAGGTGTGACTTCAAACCCCACGAAGAGGTGGGACTACTGTGACTCAAGGGGCACATGAGGCACAGTTGTCAAGTCTGGCGTCGGTCCGCGAGTGGTCATAAGATGCGCGCTTCTATCGCCGGCAGGACGTCGCGAATGGTCCATTCGCTGCACAAAACACGTGATGCAAGCCTCACGATCCGTGTTTTATCTCGACAAGGAAACGGGCAGATAACGGCCCGCTGACCTGCACAAACGGTCGCATCGACAGGGGTTGCGTGCTGTTACTGTGACGTAGGTCACGCCCCGAATAATTTCCGATCACGGCTCTCGTTACGTACCGTCGCTTTTCGGTTGGCCCCGACCAACCAGCACGACCGGGAATCCGTAGCGCCTAGCCCTGTCCAACGGATCCCCGGACCCATACCCCGAGCGAAAGCATTTCCGGACAGGGACGAGGGGACGAAGAAGACGCGTCGTGCGTCGGACTCGTCTGCCGGTCTGAGACGGCCGGCGCCAGGACCCCGATCCTGACCCTCAGCACAGGCTCGTAGGCGCAGGGAACGAGATGCATTCAGATGTCTTACCGAGGCAAGCACCGCAAGATGTCCGCTGCCACCCGCACCGTCGCTCGCGTCGCCATCGCGGGCATTGCGGTCGGCGCGCCCCTCGCTATCGCCGCGACCCCCGCGTCGGCGACCAACTGGGACGCCATCGCGCAGTGTGAGAGCAGCGGCAACTGGAACACCAACACCGGCAACGGCTACTACGGCGGCCTGCAGTTCTCGCAGAGCACGTGGAAGGCCTACGGCGGCACCGGCAGCGCGGCGGGTGCGTCCCGCGAGCAGCAGATCGCCGTGGCCGAGCGCGTCCTGCAGGGCCAGGGCATCGGCGCCTGGCCGGTCTGTGGCAAGAAGGGCGGCGGCTCGTCGGCCCCCAAGGCCACCCACAAGACGACCACCAAGCAGTCGACGCCGAAGAAGTCCACGGTCGCCCCGAAGAAGGCGGCCCCGGTGGCCCCGGCGGCGACCGGCGTGGCGAGCTCCAACCCGGCCGGTGACTACACCGTCGTGGCGGGCGACACGCTGTCCAAGATCGCCAAGCAGTTCAACGTCGACGGCGGCTACAAGAAGCTGCAGGACCTGAACGCGAAGTACATCCCGAACGCGGACCTGATCCTCGTCGGGCAGAAGATCGCCACCAAGTGACGATCGCGCAGTGATGCGTGAGTCCGGCCTCGAGCCGTGACACCACAAGCCCTCCACCGCCAATCCCCCGGGCGGTGGAGGGCTTGTGCGTATCCGGCGCGCGGCCGAGGCCGCGCCGTGCCGGGTACCGGCCGGTGGCGAGCCGCACGTGCCGCTCCCGGTGTGCTGCCGGCTTTGGCCGCACACCCACAGACCCGCTCGAACACGGCCTCGCCACGCGCGAGCCTGGTGCGAGCCGTTCGCACGGCCCCGTCATGCTGGGCGCCCGACAGGAGCCGCCCGCAGCACCTCCGTGCGAGGCGCCCGGCGCAAGCCGCCTGCGGCCCTCCAGGCGCGAGCTGCCGTGCGCAGCCACCAGCGGCGGCCATCCCCCCGCGCAGGCGGCTTGTGCGGCCCTCTGCGGGCCTCTCAGAGCGTGCGGATGCGCTCCGCCTCCCTCAGCTGCATCTGCTCGCCCCGGCGTAGCACCTCGACCACCAGCGCCAGCTGCTCCGCCGAGTAGTCCGCCAAGATGGCCCGCCCCGCACGCTCGATCGGCGCGTAGATCTCCTCGAGCAGCTTCGCCGCCTCCGGCGTCAGCTCCACCACCGCCCGGCGGCGATCCTCCGTCGAAGTCCGGCGGGTCAGGTGCCCCGCGTGCGTCAAGCGCTGGATCGCCGTCGTCGTCGCTGCCGGGCTCAGGTGCGCCTGGGTCGACAACTGACCCGCCGTGAGCGTTCCCGCCGCCGCGATCAGGCCGATGATCCGCAGGTCGGTCCGGTTGACCCCGAACGCCGACGCCGCGGCTTCGTCCACCACGTCGTTCGCCGCGCCGGAGGCCGCTGCCGCCCGGGTTGCCTCCGTGACCAGAGATTGCTTCGACACTCGAAGGAGTCTACCGTGACGACAGATACTTCGATACTCGAAAGGATTTGCCGCCGTGGTGCCCCGTCAAGCCCTGCCTCGCTGGCTCCGCCCCGCCAACCGGTTCGTCCGCCTGCTGACGCGGCTGGGCCTGCGCCTCGGCACCATCCACGTCCTGACCGTCCCCGGTCGCCGGTCGGGGGCGCCGCGGCCCACTCCGGTCTCGCCGCTGACCGTCGACGGCCGGCGCTACGTCATCGCCGGCGTTCCCGACGGCGATTGGGCGCGCAACGTCCGGGCCGCCGGCCGGGGCGAGCTCGCCCACGGACGCCGGAAACAAGCCGTGACGCTCGAAGAGGTCACCGATCCCGGCCTCCGCGCGAGCGTCATGCGCGCCTTCCCGCGCGAGGTGCCGCACGGGGTGCCGATGTTCGTCCGGCTGGGCCTGGTCAGGTCGGCCGACCCGGACGAGTTCGCCGCGGCTGCCGAGCAGGTCGCGGTCTTCCGGATCACGGCGAGTTGACCCACTCGTCCGTGCCGTCGGTGAAGTGCTGGTGCTTCCAGACCGGCAGCCGCGCCTTCACCTCGTCGACCAGGTCCGAGCACGCCGAGAACGCCTGGCCGCGGTGCTCCGCCGCCACCGCGCACGCCAGCGCCACGTCGCCGATCGTCAGGTGACCGATGCGGTGGCTCACCGCCACCGCCCGGACGCCGGACCAGCGCGTGGCCAGCTCCGCGACCACGTCCGCGATCACCTGGCTCGCACTCGGGTGGCCCTCGTACGTCAGGTCGCGCACGCCCTTGCCGCCGTCGTGGTCGCGGACCACTCCGGCGAACGTCACCACCGCGCCCGCGGCGTCGTCCTCGACCAGGCGGGCGTGCTCCTCGACCGACAGCACGTCCTCGGTCACCAGCGCCCGGGCGACGCGCACCGAAGGCCCGGCCGCGGCGGGACGCGGGTGGTCGCCCCCGGCCAGCTGGTCGACCGCGTGGTCCAGGACGCCGTCGAGCACGCCCAGGCCGTCCTTCACGCCGCCGCTGGAGCCGGGGAGGTTCACGACCAAGGTCCGCCCCGCAACGCCCGCGACACCGCGCGAGAGCACCGCGGTCGGCACCTTCGGCAGCCCGGCGGCGCGGATCGCGTCCGCGACACCCGGCAGCTCGTGGTCCAGGAGCGCGCGCGTGACGTCCGGGGTGCGATCGGTCGGCGAGATGCCGGTGCCGCCGGTGGTGAGCACCACGGCGACGCCGTCGGCCAGCGCGGCCCGCAGCGCGACGCCGACCGGGTCGCCGTCCTCGACGACGACCGGCGCCGGCACGTCGTAGCCGCGCCCGGCCAGCCAGGCGACGATCACCGGGCCCGTCTTGTCCTCGTAGACGCCCTTCGCGGCGCGGTTGGACGCCACGATCACGCGTGCGGTGCGCTTCACGGCCGCTCCCAGGTTCCGGTCTTGCCGCCGTCCTTGCGGAGCAGGCGGACGTCGTCCAGCGTCGCCGCCGGGTCGACGGCCTTGATCATGTCGTGCAGGGTGAGCCCGGCCACCGCGACCGCGGTCAGCGCTTCCATCTCGACGCCGGTGACGTCGGTGGTCTTCGCCGTCGCGCGGATCCCGACCTCGGCCTCGCCGAGGGTGAACTCGACCTTGACCCCGGACAGCGCGATCTGGTGGCAGAGCGGGATCAGCTCGGGCACGCGCTTGGCGCCCATGATCCCGGCGATGCGGGCGGTGGCGAGGGCGTCGCCCTTGGGGAGGCCGTCGGTGGCCAGCAGCCGGAGCACCTCGGCGGTGGTCCGCACGGTCCCGGCGGCGAGCGCGGTGCGCGCGGTGGCGGTCTTGCCGGAGACGTCGACCATCCGGGCGGCGCCGGTCTCGTCGACGTGGCTGAGTTCACTCACACGCCGAGGCTACTTCCGGCGGCGGCGGAGGGTGTCGCCGCCATCGCGGCGAGGACCGTCGGCGGGCAGCGACCCTGGCGTTGGCCGTCCGCAAGCTCAGAACAAGCGGACCGGAAACGCCGCGAGGGCCGCCGCTGGTGCCTGGTGGGACGGCTCCGCCGCGCATGCCAGGTCACGGGGTGGAAGTTCTCCCGTCGTCAGGAACTTCGTTCCCGCGTTGTTCGCGCAGGTGTTGCCTCCGAAGAAGAACGTCCCGTGGCCGCCCTGGTCGGCCGTCACCATGCGGGCCCGGTCGCCGAACGCGCGGCGCAGCTGGCGGGCGCCCGTCAGCGGGGTTGCCGGGTCGCGGAGGTTCTGCAGCATCAAGATGTCCGATGGGCCGCGGTCGCCGATGCGGACCTGGGGCTCCGCCGGTTCGGACGGCCAGAACGCGCACGGCCAGATGTTGGCCGCCGCCGGCCCGAACATCGGGTGGCGGATGCGGTCGATCGCGACGTTCTTCTGGTACGTCCGGACCGGCTCCGGCCAGGCCGAGTCACCGCACACCACGTAGAGCTGGCTCGACAGCAGGTTGTCCAGGTCCGGGACCGTCCCGCCCGGTGGCTGCGGAACCGGCGCCCCGGTGTCGAGCGCGTGCCACGCCGAAGCCAGGTACGGCAGGGTCGCGTCGCTGTAGAACATCCCGAACGTGAGCTGGCGGAACAGCTTGCCGTCGACGCCTTCCGGGCTCGGCTTCGCGTCCAGCCGCGCGGCCAGGTCGAAGTACTTGGCCGTCACCTCGGCCCGCGTCCTGCCGAGGCCGAACTCCTGGTGCGCGACGGCGAACGCGGCGAAGTCCGGGAAGCGGTCGTCGAAGCCCTGGGCGAACAAGCGCGAGCCGGTGACGTCGAGACCGCCGGGGGCCAGGTTGCTGTCCAGCACGATCCGGTCGCTGCGCTGCGGGAACAGCGTCGTGTACACCGCGCCCAGGTACGTGCCGTACGAAATCCCGTAGTACGACAGCTTCGGCTCGCCCAGCGCCGCGCGGATCCGGTCCATGTCGCGGGCCGTGTTCGCCGTCGTGACGTACGGCAGCATCGCCGCCGTCCGCGACGCGCCGCACTGCCGCGCGACCCCCTGCACGTACTCGGCGTGCGCGGCGACGTCCGCCGGGCCGAGCGCGTACGGCGGGACGTTGCTCCGCAGCTGCGCGGGCGCCAGATCGCACGTCACCGGCGTGCTGTGGCCGACGCCGCGCGGGTCGAACCCGATGACGTCGTAGGTGTCCAGCAAGCTCTGCGGCAGCCCGATCAGCGCCAGCAGCGCCGGCATGTCCAGCCCCGGCCCGCCGGGCCCGCCCGGGTTGGTCAGCAGCACTCCCCGGCGGTGGGCCGGGTTCGCGCTCTTCAGGCGCGACACCGCGACCTGGATCTGCCGCCCGTCCGGTTTCCGGTAGTCCAGCGGGACCTCGAGCGTCGTGCACTCCAGGCCCGGCGCCGTGACGTCCGCCGGGCACGCACCCCACCGCAGCGCACCCGGCGCCGCCTGCGCCACACCCGGCACGACGGACGCCACCACCACGGCCACCGCCGCGACCAGCAAAGTCCTCCGCATTCGGCCTCCCCCCACCGTCTCGGGGTCAAGCCTAGGACGCGGCGGGGCCCCGGTCGTCCGGCAAAAGAACGACTCCGGGGTCCGCCGAACCGACCACTCAGCGCTCGGCGCGCACGGCCTTCCGGACGGCTTCGGCGACCGCGGGCGCCACGGCGCTGTCGAACACGCTCGGCACGATGAACGACGCGTTGAGCATGCCGTTGTCGACGACGTCGGCGATCGCGTCGGCCGCGGCGAGCAGCATGGTGTCGTCGATGTTGTTCGCGTGCGCGTCGAGCAGGCCGCGGAAGACGCCCGGGAAGGCCAGCACGTTGTTGATCTGGTTCGGGAAGTCGCTGCGGCCGGTCGCGACGACGGCGGCGTGCGCCTGCGCCTCCAGCGGGTCGATCTCCGGGTCCGGGTTCGCCAGCGCGAAGACGACGGCGTCCTTGTTCATCGTGGCGACCTGCTCGGCGCCGAACAGGTTGGGCGCCGAGACGCCGATGAACACGTCCGCCCCGGCGAGCGCCTCGTGCAGGGTGCCGCTGACCTGCTGCTTGTTGGTGTGGGACGCGATCCACGCCAGGTTGTCGTCGAGGTTGCCGCGCGCGGAGTGGACGATGCCGTCGATGTCCGCGGCGACGATGTCGCCCGGGTTCTTGCGCAGCAGCAGCCGGATGATCGCCGAGCCGGCCGCGCCGACGCCGCTGACCACGATCTTGCAGTCCTCGATGTTCTTCCCGACCACGCGCAGGGCGTTGCGCAGCGCGGCCACGACGACGATCGCGGTGCCGTGCTGGTCGTCGTGGAACACCGGGATGTCGAGCTGCTCGCGCAGCCGCTTCTCGATCTCGAAGCAGCGCGGCGCGGCGATGTCCTCGAGGTTGATCCCGGCGTACACCGGCGCGATCGCCTTGACGATCTTGATGATCTCCTCGGTGTCCTGGGTGTCCAGGCAGACCGGCCAGGCGTCGACGTCGGCGAACTTCTTGAACAGCGCCGCCTTGCCCTCCATCACCGGCAGCGCGGCGGCCGGGCCGATGTTGCCCAGGCCGAGCACCGCGGACCCGTCGGTGACGACGGCGACGGTGTTGCGCTTGATGGTCAGCCGGCGCGCGTCCTCGGGGTTGTTCGCGATCGCCTGGCAGACGCGGGCGACGCCCGGGGTGTAGGCGCGGGAGAGGTCGTCACGGTTGCGGAGCGCGACCTTGGGGGTGACCTCGATCTTGCCGCCGAGGTGGATCAGGAAGGTCCGGTCGGAGACCTTGCGGACCTTGACGCCGGGCAGCGAGTCGAGCGTCTGGGTGATGTCGTTGGCGTGGTTCTCCGACAGCGCGTTGGCGCTGATGTCGACCACGATCGAGTCGGAGTGGGACTCGACGACGTCGAACGCGGTCAGCACACCGCCGACGCGCCCGACGGCGGTGGTGAGGTCACCGGCCGCGCTGGTCGAGGCCGGGGCCTCGACCCGGACGGTGATCGAGTATCCGGGACCGGGAACCGGCATGACTTACTCCCGCGTGGGAAAGAGGGGCTGGGACGGGAGCGAACCTACTCCCGTGACCGCCCTCACGAGGCCCCGATACCGGTACTGACCAGTAACTATGCGGTCAGCGGTTGATCTCGGTCTCGGGGTGCACGTAGGGCACCGTGTCGAGCGGGAACGTGATGTCGCCGAACGGCGACAGCGCGCCCTGGCGGTCCGAGGACAGCTCGGTCACGGGGTGCTCGCCCGCCTCGCCCGGCCAGGTCGGGTCGATACCCTTGTGCTTCTTCTCGCCCTTGGCCACAACGTCCTCCACAGCCGTGCTCCGTCTCTCGGGAGACAGTCTGCCTGAGCCCGGGCGGACTGTCGCAACCGCCCGGTACCCTGGCCTTCTATGCCCGCGACCTCCTTGGCGGACTGGCTGCGCGCGGAGTCCGACGCCGCTCTCGAAGAGCTGCTCCGCACGCGGCGCGACCTGTCGACGCCACCGCCCTCCGACAGCACGGTGCTGGCCACCCGCGCCGGCACGCCGGGCTCCGTCGCGCGCGCCTGCGAAGACCTCGACACGGTCACCCTGGCCGTGCTCGAAGCGTGCCTGCTGGCCGGCGCGGACCGCGACCCGGTGCCGGTCGAGGACGTCGCGAAGCTGGTCGGCGCCGACATCGCCGGGCCACTGACCCGGCTGCGCGCCCGCGCACTCGCCTGGGGCCCGGACGACGCGCTGCGCGTGCCGCCCTCGGTCCGGGAGGCACTCGGGCCGTTCCCGGCCGGGCTCGGCGCGTCGGCGCCGTCGCTCGCCGGAGAGGACCTCGAGGCCCGGATCGCGGAGCTGCCCGACGACGAGCGCGGCGTGCTCACCGCCCTCGCCGCGGGCCCGCCGATCGGCCGCACCCGCGACGCCGGGCTCGACCTGACGCTCGAGAAGGCCGGGACACCGGTGCAGAAGCTGCTGGCCCGCGGGCTGCTGCTGCGACGCGACGACCAGACCGTCGAGCTGCCGCGCGAACTCGGCATCGCGGTGCGCGGCGGGGTCTTCGCCCCGGGCGCGCTCACCGAGCCCGCGCTGCCGGTCCACCCGCACCAGCCGTCCATTTTGGACGAAGCAGCGGCCGGTGAGGCGATGGAGTTCCTGCGCCACACCGAATCCCTGCTGCGCTCGTGGTCCGCGGCGCCGCCGCCGGTGCTCAAGTCGGGCGGCCTCGGCGTGCGCGAGCTGAAGAAGCTGGCCAAGGACCTCGAGATCGACGAGCCGCAGGCGATCCTGCTGGCCGAGCTCGCCGTGGGCGCGGGGCTCGTCGCGGACAGCGAGACGACCGCGCCCGAGTGGGTGCCGACGACGCTGACCGACTCGTGGCTCGCGTCGCCGACCGCGCAGCGGTGGATGACGCTGGCCCAGGCGTGGCTGGAGCTGCCGCGGCTGCCGGGGATGGCCGGCGGGCGCGACGCCAAGGACAAGCCGATCGCGCCGCTGTCGGAGGAGCTGCGCCGCCCGCTGGCGCCGGTCGCGCGGCGGCGGGTCCTGGCCGCACTGGCCGACCTGCCCCGGGGCGCCGGTGTGAAGAGCGTCGACGAGCTCGTCGCGGTGCTGGCCTGGCGGGCCCCGCGGCGTGGCGGGCGGCTGCGGGACGAGACCGTCCGCTGGACGATGTCCGAGGCGTCGGCGCTGGGGATCGTCGGGCTCGGCGGCGTCACGACGGCGACGCGGGCCCTGCTCGCCGACGACCGCCGGGGCGCGGTCGAGGCGATCCTGGACGCGCTGCCCGCGCCGGTGGACCACGTGCTGCTGCAGGCCGACCTGACGGTCGTCGCGCCCGGGCCCCTGGAGCCGGAGCTGGCGGCAGAAATCTCAGCCGCCGCGGACGTCGAGTCGGCCGGCCACGCGACGGTCTACCGGATCACCGAGGCGTCCGTCCGGCGGGCGCTGGACACCGGCCGGACCGCGGGCGAGCTGCACGCGCTGTTCAAGGCGAAGTCCGCGACGCCGGTCCCGCAGTCGCTGAGCTACCTGGTCGACGACGTCGCCCGGCGCCACGGCCGGCTGCGCGGCGGCGTCGCGGCGTCGTTCCTGCGGTGCGACGACGAGGCGTTGCTGGCGGAGGTGCTGGCCCACCCGGTCGCGGCGGAGCACGACCTGCGGCTGATCGCGCCGACGGTGGTGATCAGCCCGGACCCGCTGCACGAGGTCCTCACGGGCCTGCGCGCGGCGGGGTTCGCCCCGGCGGCGGAGGGCCCGGACGGCCGGGTCGTCGACATCCGGCCGGGTGGACGCCGGCTGCCGGCGAAGGCCAGGGCGGCCCGGCGCAGCCCGGGTGAGCAGGCGGTGCTGACGGCCGACCAGGCGGCGCGGATCGTCTCGAACCTGCGGGCCGGGGACGCCGCGTCCGCCCGGCGCCGGGGGTCCGCGGTCCGGGCGCCGGTCGGCGGTGGGGCGGACACGTCGGCAACGCTGGAGCTGCTGTCCCGGGCCACCTTGGAACGCCGTGAGGTCTGGATCGGGTTCGTCGACTCACGCGGGACCGCCAGCCAGCGGGTGATCCGGCCCGTCCGGGTCGGCGGCGGGATCCTCGAAGGCGACAACAACGAGCGGTACTCGCTGCACCGGATCACCTCGGCCGCGCTGGTCGAGGAGTAGCGCGGCTAGAGCGCCCGCAGTCCGGCCAGGACGCGTTCCATGAAATCGCGGGACGAGCGGTCCCCGAGGATCAGCTCCGTCTGGTGGATCAGCACCAGCCCGATGTCGGCCATGTCGCCGACCAGCACCTTCACCACGCCCAGCGGCAGCCGCAGGTGGGCGGCGATCTCGGCCACCGACCGCGTGTCCAGGCACAGGTCGCAGATCCGGCGGTGCTCGACCGACCGCACGCCGCGGTACCGGCGCCCGTCGTCGGACGTCGAGACCAGCGCCTCCAGCGCCAGGTTGTGGTCGGACCGGGTACGACCGCCGGTCCGCGTGTACGGGCGCACCCGGGAGCCCGCCGAAGCGACCGGCGCCGGGCTCAGGACGCGGGCCGGCTCCCCCACGGCTCCGGCTGCGGGATCCAGCGGGTCTCCGGGTCCGGCGGGGGCGTCCAGCCGGTCCGCGGGTCGATCGGCGGAGCCCACGCAGGCGGGGGCGCCGCCTGGGGTCTGGACACCGGGGGTCTCGGTGCCGGCGGCCGGGGTGCCGGGGGCCGCGGGGGTGCCGGCAGGCGCGGCGGGGCAGGCGGACGCGCGCCGCGCGGGGGCGTCCACGCCGGCTCGAGCGGCGGGGGCTCCGGCTCGTAGGTCTCCCCGTCCTGCCACTCCGGCTCGGCGGGGTCGTAGCCCTCGTCGTAGTCCTCGTCGAAGTCGGCGGAATCGGACGACGGGCCCCACTCGCGGGTGTCCTCGTCCGTGTAGCCCTGCGAATCCGGCTGGGGACGGGCCGGCTTGCGCTTGGGCATGATCGTCGACAGCGTCGACATGTCGAACTTGCTGGGCGAATCGAAACCCTCGCGCTCGGTACCGCGGTGCAGTGCGTCCCAGCCGCTGGAGTCCGGATCGTCGAATCCCGAAATCCTCATCGTGTCCTACCCACGCACGCCGCCCTGGAGCTGGGAGCGCAGCTCGGGGGTGATCTGCTGGCCGACCCGCTCGACGAGCAGCGTCATCTCGTACGCGACCGTGCCGATGTCGCACGTCGGCGCGGCCAGCACCGCCAGCGACGAACCGTCCGAAACGGACATCAGGAACAGGTAGCCGCGCTCCATCTCCACCACGGTCTGGTTGACACCGCCCGCCTCGAAGCAGCGCGCGGCCCCGGCCGTCAGGCTGATCAGCCCGGACGCGACCGCGGACAGCTGCTCGGCGCGCTCTTGGGGCAGCCCTTCCGACGGCGCCAGGAGCAGCCCGTCGGCGGACACCAGAACGGCGTGCGCGGCGCCGGGCACCCGGCGCACGAAGTCCGTGATGAGCCAGCCGAACGAGCCCTGCTGCTGGCCGGAAGCCGTCACTACTGCCCCTCCTTGCTCCTGCGGCACCGCACGCCGCACCCCGGAGTGGCCGGCACGGCCGGTCGACGACGCCACCGTAAAGCGTATTCGCCCCGCCGTCGGTGTCGAGTCGACCACTCGCCGGCCGCTGCGCACCCTACGTGTGCGCTCGGCTGCGCTCCGCGCCGACCCGGTCCGGACGGCGCAGGCGGAACCCACTCCGCGGCCCGCGGTGGCGGGGTGTCCGCGCAGGTCAGCCCGGTCGGCGGCAGGCCGGGCAGGCGACGCTGTCCCCGACGCTACCGAACCGCGGCGACCGCTTCGTCCTCCGGACGGCGGCAGCGCTCCCCGAAGTGGGTGAAGCACGCGGAGTTCACTCCAACGGCCGCATCCGGTTCGGGGCGTCATACCCTCAGCCCGCGCGCAGCGCCGAATCGTGCGCGATCGCGTGCTGGACGACGGAGATCAGCACCTGCTTGGCGGAGTCGCGCTCACGCGCGTCGCACGCCATGATCGGGACGGACGGCGCGATGGTGAGCGCGTGCCGCACGTCCTCGATCTGGTGGTGCAGAAGCCGGTCGAAGCAGTTGATGGCGACGACGTAGGGCAGCTTCCGGTTCTCGAAGAAGTCGATCGACGGGAACGCGTCGGCGAGCCGCCGCGTGTCCACCAGCACGACCGCCCCGATGGCGCCGACCGCGAGGTCGTCCCACATGAACCAGAACCGGTGCTGACCAGGGGTGCCGAAGACGTACAGCACCAGGTCCGAGTCCAGCGAGATGCGCCCGAAGTCCATCGCCACGGTGGTGGTGGTCTTGTTGGGCGTGGCCGAGGTGTCGTCGTGCCCGACGCTCGCCTCGGTCATCATGGCCTCGGTGGTCAGCGGGTCGATCTCGGAGATCGCCCCGACCAACGTTGTCTTCCCCGAACCGAACCCGCCGGCGACCACGATCTTGGCCGACGAGGTCGGACCCGTCACCTGCGGCGCGTTCGCGTCGGAGTCAAATTCTCCGAAGCCCACTGAGCACCCTTTCCATGAACTCGATACTCGGGCGGTCGCCCACGGTTTGACTGCTGGTGTGCACCAGCACCAGGCCGAGACCCGCCACGTCACCAATCAACACCCGCACCACGCCGAGCGGCAGGCGCAGCAGCGCCGCCACCTCGGCCACCGACCGGGTGTCGAGGCACAGGTCGCAGATCGACCGGTGCTCGGGCACCCGGACCCGGTCGAGCATCCGGCCCTGTTCGCTGGTCGAGATCAGCGCCTCGATCGCCAGGTCGAGGGTCGCCTTCGTCCGGCCCCGGGTCCGGAAGTACGGCCGGACCAGGCCCGAGGTCTCCATCTCGGTCGGCGCCGGCTCGTCGACGTACTCCTGGTGGGCCTGCCGCGGCAGCGCCGCGGCCAGCTCGCCGGAGTCCAGCCCCGCCGAGTAGTCGCGATCGTTGCTGTACGCGGCGAAGTCGTGCGCGTCGTACAGCGGCCCGCTCGACCCGCCGAACAGCTCCGCTCCCGGCCCGCCCAGCAGCCGGTCGCGGTACTCGCCGCTCCCGGGCTGGATCGGCCGGATCGGTTCCTGGCCGGCGTTGCTGTCGGTCAGCCAGTTCGGGGGTTCTCGCACCGGGTCGTTGTCGGACGCCTGCACCCGGCGTGACCGCCATTCGCGGTCGACCCGTTCCCGGAACGACTGCCAGTCCTCCCGGCCGTCGTCCGGCTGCTCGGACCACCCGCCGGAGAAGTCGTCACCGAGCCGGCCATCGCCCCTCAAGCGCCCGTCGTCCACGGCTCTCTCCTCGGTTCCCGTGTCCTCAGCGGCGGACTGCCGAGCCCTGCAGCTGGGCCCGCATCTCCGGCGTCAGCTGCTGGCCGACCCGTTCCACCAGCAGGGTCATCTCGTAGACGACCAGGCCGATGTCACTTTCCGGTGAACCGAGCACAGCCAGACAGGAACCGTCGGAAACCGACATGAGGAAGAGGAAGCCGTTGGCCATCTCGACGACGGTCTGCGCGACCGTCCCACCTTCGAACACCTTGGCCGCGCCGCGCGCGAGGCTGGTGAGCCCCGACGCCACCGCGGCCAGCTGGTCCGCCCGGTCCTTCGGCAGGCCACGCGAGGCCGCGAGGAGCAGGCCGTCGGCCGACACCACGACCGCGTGGGCCGCGCCGGGCACCCGGTGCACGAAATCCGTGATCAGCCAAGCGAAGCTGCCGGCATTGTTCGCCTTGGCATGCGCCTGGCCGTTCGGCTGCGCGGAGCCACCCGGCTGCATTGCACCCGCCCGTGTCACTTTCACTCCTCACTGCTGTCTGTGGTGTTGCCACGCCCCGGAACCCTGCTGCTTTCCAGCTGTTCTTCGGCCGGGAGCTCCTTCAATGCATGCCGTCCCGAGGTGTAGCCCCGCTGGAAGCTTGCCATCCGGCTCCGCGCCGCGGACGCCGAGCGGGTGATCGCACCCGTTCCGGGCATGCCCGCGGTGTTGTCCGCGAAGTTGTTCTGCGCCGGTCCGTCGGACGAGGGACTGGATATCGACCCCGGCACCAGGTAGGCGTTCGGGACACGTTTGGGCAGCCCGGCCGTGGTGATCTCCTCGTTCTTGGACTCCAGCAGCGACTGCGCCTTCTGCCAGCCGTCGTCGGAAGCGCTGTGCCAGCCGTCGTCGGGCGGGAGGAGCGGGTGCCGGGTCGCCGCGGTCGGCAGCAGCTCGTCCGCCACCGGCTCGCGGTCCTGGCGCCGGGCGACCGGTTCGGCGACGACGGTCCGCTCCGCCACCTGCTCGTCGGAGCCGGTGAGCGGCGGGAGGTTCGGATCTTCACCCTCGCTCTGCGCCGGCACCGGGTCGGCCGTCGAGTCGTCGCCCTCACTGAACCAGCGTGACAGCACCGACTGGTAGATGGGCAGCCGCCGGGTGGGTACATCGTCCTCGAGCGCCGACGGAGGGGCGACCTCGTCCGCACGCGGCGAGGGTGGTGGCGGCTCCTCCGGCGGGACGTACTTCGGCTCGCGCTTCGGCAGGACCAGCGGCGCGAACTGCGTGTCGCCGGCCCTCGAGCTGGCGCCCTCGCCGTTCGTCGACGGCGTCAGCGGCGCCAGGTCCTCGGCGGTCGGCCAGGCCGGCACGTCGGGCTTCGGCAGCTCGGGCGACAGGAACGGGCCCGCCGCGCGGCCGCCGCTGACCAGGTCGTCCAGGCTGATCGGCTGGTCGAGCGGGACCAGTCCGCCCTGGTTCGCCACCGGCTCGTGCGCCGGCGGGGCCGGGGGCGGCGGTGGCGGAGCCGAAGGCGGGACCGGCGTGTGCGACTGCGTCTGGTCGAAGTCCGAGCGCGCGGCCGGGATCGGGATGCTCGGCATCGACATCGACGTCTCGGACCGGTTCGGTGGCAGCGGGGTCTGCCGCGCCATGCCCGGGCGGAGGTGCGTGAGCAGCTCGGCCGGGACGACGACGCGGGCGATCACGCCACCCTCGATGTCCTCGTTCTCGCGCAGGCGGACCTCGATGCCGTGGCGCTTGGCCAGCCGCGAGACCACGTACAGGCCCATCCGGCGGGTCACCGACACGTCCAGGTCCGGCGGGTCGGCGAGCCGCGCGTTGACCTCGGCCAGCCGCTCGTCGCTCATGCCGACACCGTGGTCGGTGACCTGGATGGCGAGCGCTTTCCGGCGGGTCACCACGGCCCGGACGATGACCTTCGTCTCCGGCTCGGAGAAGTAGGTCGCGTTGTCGAGCAGCTCCGCGAGGACGTGCACGAGGTCGTGGATCGCCAGGCCCTGGACCGCGACGTCGGGCACGATGCCGACCTCGATCCGGGCGTACTGCTCGATCTCCGACACCGCGGCGCCGATGACGTCGGCGGCGGGCACCGGCTTGGGGACGGACTTCGCCAGGCCGGCGCCGGAGAGCACCAGCAGGGACTCACCGTTGCGCCGCAGCCGGGTGGCCAGGTGGTCGAGCTCGAACAGGCTCGCCAAGTGGTCCGGGTCCTGCTCGTCGGCCTCGAGGCGGTCGATGACGCCGAGCTGGCGTTCCACCAGCCGCTGCGACCGCCGGGAGAGGTTCACGAAGATGCCGTTGACGTTCTCGCGCAGGAGGGCCTGCTCGGCGGCCATCTTGACGGCCTGTTCGTGGACGATGTCGAACGACCGCGCGACCTCGCCGATCTCGTCGCGGGAGGTGACGGGCACCGGCTGGACGGCCCTCTTCGAGGCGCCGACCGGGTCCGGGTCGTCGAGGATCGCTTGCACGGTCTCGGGCAGCCGGGTGTAGGCGACGTCCAGCGCGCTCTTCCGCAGCACCCGCAGCGGGCGCAGCATCAGGCGGGCGACGACGAGCATCAGCGCGATCGCGGCGGCCAGCGCCGCGAGCACCACGGCACCGCCGACCCAGGCCGAGTTGACCGCCGCCGTGGCGAGGTCGTCGGCGCGGGTCTTGAGCTGGGCCAGCAGGTTCGACTCGACCGCGTGCAGCTTGTCCGCCGACACGGTGCTGTCCTTGCCGAGCGCCGTGGTGTCGATGCTCGGCGCGTCACCCAGCTGGGCGAAGGAGAACGCCGCGGTCTGGATCCGCCGGCGGTCGTCGACCTCCGGGCCGGAGTAGGTGTCGTTGTAGAGCTGGCGCTGGTCGTCGTCGGCGTTCGCCAGGAAGGCCGAGACCGAGGCGTCCGCGCTGGAGGCCGACGCGCGCGTCTGGTCCAGGAGGTCGCCGGGGAAGTTCCCGCGGAACGCGGCGATCTGCAGCTCGGCGTCCGAGCGGGTGGTGAACTCCTTGGCCTCGCTGATCGCCTGCGTGCTCGTGCCGAGGCGGAGCACGTCCCGGTCGGTGACCGCGGTGGTCACCTCGCGGCCGAGCTCGATCAGGGCGTCCAGGATGCCGGAGTACGCGGTCATGACCGTGATGTCGGGCAGGCCACCCTGGGTGTTGAACGCCGCCCGCAGCGGGCGCAGGGCGTCGAGGCGCTGGATACCGCGGGTGTAGCGGTCCTTGGTCGCGTCGTCGTCGTAGCTGAGGGTCGCCGCCGCGTTGCGCAGGTCGGCGACTTCGCGATCGACCTTGGCGATCTGCGAGTCGAGCCCGGTCTGCAGCAGCGGGTTCGCCGACGCGATCCGCGCGACGGCCAGCGAGCGCTCGTTCTGCAGCTCGTGCACCACTGTGGTGACCTTGACCGCGAACGCGACCTGTTCGGCGGTGTGCTGGAACTCGGTCGCCTGCTGGGCGTCGTCGACCACGCGCAACGTGCCCAGCACGAGCGCGGTCAGCGTGGGGATCAGGAGGATCGCGGCCAGCTTGGACCGCAATCGCCAGTCGCGCATGCCGGAGAACAGCCCGGCCTTCCGGCCCGGAGCATCTCCGGGCGACTGCGCGGGGGTCCCTCCTACCCCCGCGGCGTCTTCGTTCGGCACCGCCGCACCACCATCATCGTTCGTGCTCGTGAAACCCTGGTCAGTCCAGCGCCCGCCAGGGCGCATCGCTTTCTCCTCAGCCACTCGTCAGCACGCTCCCGGCGCTCCGGCTCTCCTGCCGATCGGTAGGAGCCCAGCGCGAGACGGTACCCGTACGGGTGAAAAGATCGTCTTCCACGGGGGTTCCTGAACCCCGTCCGGTCGGACGGAATCGGTTCAGCTCGAGCATCACGGTCCGGTCCCTGCGCTGGTCCTGCATCGGTCTGTTTCTTCGCCTAGCCCACCGGCACGGCGGCTGAGCACGGCCAGGCAGTGGTCTCTGCGGGGGAGAATCTCTCAGGAAAAGCACAGCGCGCCCTGGTACACCGAAGTAGATCGTCTTGATCGGCCATCCAGGCACTCTCTCTCACTACATCGGAGGTTGATACCTCCCCGCAGGTGCAGAGGGTAGCGAACGGCCGGGGAAGATGTAACCCTTCCGACGCTTCGCGCATGATGTTGCACAGCGTTCGCTCAGCCGTCGCACAGCTGGTCATGCCTTATTCCGGAACTGGACCCTACGCTGGGTGAACGACTACGGCGAGTGGAGCAGTGGGTCTAGACCAGAGGCCAGGGGGGTGACTTGCACCACTCTCTCGGGTATCGATCCCACCCGTTGTGAGCGAGCTGTCACGTTCTCTACAGTGGCCCGGGTGACCCGAGAATGAGTTACGCACTCCCACCGGATTCGGTTCACGAACCGTCACTTTCTTCAAGGAGCAGGCCTTGCTTGGAAACGCCATGAGCAGTGGCCGGGTTCGCACTCGCCGCGCCGCGCTCGGGCTCGCCCTCACCGTCGCAGCCGCCACGGCCCTCACCGGCTGCAGTGCGCTCGGCTCGGACGACTCGAACGCCTCGTCGAACGGGGGCGGCCTGGAGAAGTCGAAGATCAAGGTCTCGATCATGCCGACCACGGACCTGGCGCCGTTCTGGCTGGCCCAGGACGGCGGCTACTTCAAGGCCGAGGGTCTCGAGGTCGAGCAGATCATCGCGCCGAGCGGGCAGGCGTCGATGACGAAGGCGATCTCCGGTGAGGCGGACATCGCTCTCTCGACCTACATGCCGTTCTTCGTCGCCAAGAGCAAGGGCGCCGCCGACATCCAGCTCGTCGCCGACGGCACGTCGGTGAACGCGAAGAGCAACGCGATCGTCACGGTGCCGAGCTCGCCCGTGAAGACGGTCAACGACCTGGCGAACAGGCGGATCGCGATCACGGCCTTGAACACCGCGTCCGACATCCTCACCAAGTCGGTGATGAAGGACCACGGCGTCGACTACAGCAAGGTCAACTGGGTGCCGATGCCGCTCCCGAACATGGCGGCGGCGCTCCAGCAGGGCCAGGTCGACGCGGCCTACATGCCGGAACCGCAGCTCTCGCAGGCGGCGAAGATCGCCGGCGCGACGCCGGTCATCGACATCAACACCGGCGCCAGCCAGGACTTCCCCCTGACCGGCTACGGCTCGACGACGAAGTGGGTGCAGTCGAACCCGAAGACCCTCGCGGCCTTCCAGCGCGCGATGAAGAAGGCCACCATCGAGTCGATCAACGACCGCGCGAAGGTCGAGCCGCTGCTGGTGAAGTACGCGAAGATCGACCAGGACACGGCCAAGCTGCTCACCCTGCCGGGCTACGGCTCCACCCTGGACGCCCGGCGCCTCCAGCGGGTGCCCGACCTGCTGCTGCAGATGGGCGTCATCACCAGCAAGGTCGACGCCGCGTCCATGATCGCTCCGCAGGCGACCAGCTGACGTGACGAAACTGCTTCGCGGCCTGGCCGGTCTGCTCGGCTTCCTCGTGCTCTGGGAGGTTGTCGTCCAGGTCGGTCTCGTCAGTAAGACGTTCATCCCACCGCCGAGCGTCGTCCTGGTCACCGTCGGGGACCTGCTGGGCGACGCCGACTTCATCCGCGACGTCATCGCGACCATGCTCGCCTGGCTGATCGCCATCCTCATCGCGATCGTCGTCGGCGTGCTCGCCGGGCTGCTGCTGGGCAGCGTCCCGGTGCTGCGCACCGCCACCGCCGCGATCGTCGAATTCCTCCGCCCGATCCCGGTCACCGCGCTGGTGCCGCTGGTGCTGCTGGTGATCGGCTCCGGTCCCGACGCGAAGATCTCCCTCGCGGTGTACGCCTCGCTGTGGCCCATCATGTTCAACACCATCTACGGCATGGGCGAGATCGACCCGGTGCTGATGGAGACCGCGCGGGCGTGCGGGACCAGCCGGTTCCGCATCCTGTCGTCGGTCGCGCTGCCGCAGACCGCGCCGTTCATCTTCACCGGCATCCGGCTCTCGGCGACCATCGCGCTGATCGCCGTCGTCAGCGTGGAGTTCCTGGCCGGTTCCGAAGTCGGGCTCGGCAACTTCATCCTCGTCGCGAGCACCGGTTCGGTCCGCTTCGACCTGGTCCTGGCCGGTACTGTGGTTGCCGGGGTGCTGGGTTACCTGATCAACGAAGGACTCGAACTGCTGGGCAAGCGGCTGTTCCGCTGGAGCAGCATCGACCGGGAGGCGATCGCGTGAGCACGGCGACTCTTTCCGGCCGGGTGGGCCGCCGGGCTGCCCGCGGTGCCGCCACCGTAGTCCGCAACTGGCTGCTCTTCGCGATCCTCGTGGTGGTCTGGGAGTTCGCCGCCCGGGCCGGCGGCAGCAAGTTCTTCCCGCCGCCGACGGAGATCGCGGTCGCCGCCGCGAAGCTGTGGTTCACCGGGCCCGCGTCGAGCCTGTTCCTCACCGACGCGGTGTTCGACAACGTGTTCCCCAGCCTCGCCCGGATGCTCGGCGGCTGGGCACTGGCCGCCGTCGTCGGTATCACGCTGGGTGTGCTGGTCGGCCGGTCCGAGAAGGCGATGGACTACGTCGGCCCGCTGTTCGCGTTCTTCCGCTCGATCCCGCCGCCCACGCTGATCCCGGTGTTCGCGGTGCTGTTCGGGTTGAGCTCGGGGATGCAGATCGGGGCGATCATCTTCGGCGCGGTGTGGCCGGTGCTGCTCAACACGGTCGACGGGGTCCGCTCGGTCGACCAGGTGAAGGTGGAGACCTCGCGTGCCTTCCGCACGCCGAAGCGGTACTGGCTCACGATGGTGGTGCTGCCCGCGGCGGCACCCAAGATCTTCGCCGGGCTGCGGGTCAGCCTGTCCATCTCGCTGCTGCTGATGGTCGTCTCCGAGCTGGTCGGCGCCTACAACGGCATCGGCCGGTCGCTGATGAACGCCCAGCAGGACTTCGACTTCCCGACCATGTGGTCGTGGCTGGTGCTGCTGGGCATCCTCGGCTACGTCTTCAACACGATCTTCCTGGCCGCGGAGCGGCGGGTGCTGGCCTGGCAGCCGACCCGCCTCGGCCGCGACTGACGCTGGAAAGGCCTCTCCCCATGTCAACCATGCTCGAAGTGTCCGGCCTCAGCCACCGCTACGGCGCGGGCGCCAAGGCGCACACCGCGGTGAACGACCTGTCGTTCACCGTCGAGGCCGGGCAGCTGGCCAGCATCGTCGGCCCGTCGGGCTGCGGGAAGTCGACGCTGCTGCGCTGCGTCGCGGGCCTGACCCCGCCGACCGAGGGCACGGTGAGCCTGCACGGCGACCGCGTCTCGGGCGTGCCGGACGACCTCGCCGTCGTGTTCCAGGACTACAGCCGTTCGCTGTTCCCCTGGCTCTCGGTGCAGAAGAACGTCGAATTCCCCCTGCGCTGGCGGCCGATTTCGAGGGCAGAGCGGCGGAAGCGGGCGGCCGAGGCGCTGGAGCACGTCGGACTGTCCGCAGTGGGCGGGAAGTACCCGTGGCAGCTGTCGGGCGGCATGCAGCAGCGGGTGTCGATCGCCCGCGCACTGGCCAGCCGGCCGTCGCTGCTGCTGATGGACGAGCCGTTCGCGTCGGTCGACGCGCAGACGCGCTTCGAACTCGAGGACCTGACCCGGCGAGTGCAGCGCGAGGAGGGCAGCACGATCCTGGTCGTCACGCACGACATCGACGAGAGCGTCTACCTGTCCGACCGGGTGCTGGTGCTGTCGAAGTCGCCGGCGTCGATCGTGGCGGACCTGCCCGTGGGCCTGCCGGCCGAGCGCGACCAGATCACCACGCGCGAGTCGGCGGAGTTCGTGACGCTGCGCGGCGAAGTGGCGCGGCTGCTGCACGGCGGTACTCCCACCTCGGCACAGTCCTCGGCCGCGGCCACCGCCGCTTCCGACGCCGCGGAGTGGGAGCTGGCCGAGCGGGCCAAGAACGTGACGGGGTCCAAGACCGCGAGCTGACCCGAACACCCGGTGTCCACTGTGGACGACCGTCGGCCGCAGCGGGTGCGGAGGACGGGCGTCCACAGTGGACGTCTCGGCGACGGTGGTGCAGGAGCTCAGTAGAGCGTCTGGTCCGACGGGGCCACCCGGATGTGCACCAGCGTCGGGCGCTTGTCCCCCAGCGCCGCCGTCAAGCCCGGGACCAGGCCCGACGGCTCGGTGATCGTCACGCCCTCGCAGCCCATGCTCGACGCCAGCCGGGCGAAGTCGATGCCGCCCAGCTGGGTGCCCGGGAGCTTCTCGCCGCCGATCGCGTCACCGAGGATGCGGACCGCCGCGTACTCCGTGTTGTCCATGATCAGGATCGTCACCGGGAGATCCTGGCGCGCGGCCGTCCAGAGGCCCTGGATGCCGTACATGCTGGAGCCGTCGCCGACCAAGCCCACGACCTTGCGGTCCGGCCGGGCGAGCGCCGCGCCGACCACCCCCGGGACGCCGTAGCCCAGCGCGCCGCTGGCCATCGTCAGGAAGCCGGTGTCGGTCGCGGTGATCGGCAGGTGGTCGTGCAGGATGCCGCGGTGGCTGGGCGTCTCCTCGACGATGATCGCGTCGTCCGGCAGCAGATCCGCGAGCGTCGAGTAGACGAGTTCACAGGTGAGCCGGTCGCCGCTGGGCTTCGCGGGGCGCCGGCGCGGAGCCGGCGCGGGCCGGGCACTCCGGCCGACCGCGTTCAGGATGGCGCGGACGGCGAGCTTCGGCGTCGCCCGGATACCCGTACCTTCGAACGCACGCGCCAGGACCTGCTCGTCGTCGCTGACGACGAACAACGGCGGCAGCGGAGCTTCCCCACGCCCACGGTCGACGTGGTAGGTGAACGCGGGCGCCCCGAGCACGACGACGAGGTCATGTGCCGCAAGGCGATCCGAGACCGCGCCACGCTCCGGGTCGAGGAACCCTTGGAACAGCGGGTGATCCTCCGGGAACGAGCAGCGGAACGACATCGGCGCGACCCACACACCGGCGTTGAGCCGCTCGGCGAGCGCGACCGTCTCCACGACAGCAGCGTCCTGATCGACAGCTCCCCCCACCACGATCGCCGGGCGCTCGGCCGCCTCGAGCGCGGCGGCGAGTTCGTCGACCGCCTCGGGATCGGGGCCGTAGCCACGGATGCGCGGCCGGGAAATGATCGGCCGCTCGGTGGTGGCGGTCCAGTCATCGGCGGGCACGGACACGAACACTGGGCCCGACGGCGCCTGCGTCGCAACGTGATAAGCCCGGGCCAGCGCCGCCGGGACATCCTCGGCAGTGGCCGGCTCGATCGACCACTTGACGTATGGCTTGGGGAACTCCGGCGCGTCGGTCGCGCCGAGGAACGGGTCGTGCGGCAGAAGCGCCCGGTTCTGCTGCCCGGCCACCACGATCAACGGCGTCCGGTTGCGGTAGGCGGTGAACAGACTGCCCAGCCCGTGCCCGACCCCGCCGGCGGAGTGCAGATTGACCAGCACCGCCTGGCGGGTGGCCTGGGCGTAGGCGTCAGCCATCGCTACGACGGCGGATTCCTGCAGACCGAGGATGTAGTGGAAGTCGTCCGGCCAATCGGTCAGGAACGGGACCTCGGTGGTACCGGGGTTGCCGAACACCGTGGTGAGGCCGAGTTCGCGGAGGAGTTCGCGGGTGGCGTCCAGCACCGTACGCTTGATCATGCCTTCAGACTAATGCTTAGTCATGCGAAGGAAAGCCCCCCAAGCGGCCGCACTGACGACGAGAGTGCCCCCGGAGCGGTCCTTGGTGTCCCGGATCCGCGACACCGGCCCCGGCGCCACCTCGACGCAGTTGGTTTCATCGGTGTAGCTCGACTTGCGCCACTCGGGCATCTCACTCCAGTTCGGCGATCACCCCCTGGATGAGTGCGAGCGAATCCTGCTCGCTCAGAGCCAGGGCCGACATGGCTTCCGCGGCCGCGCGATAGGTGGCCAGGTGATCTCCATCGTAGACGTGGGCACTGCCGCGGATGTGCTCGATGTGTACCACCGACGGCAGCTGGGCGAAGTCGAAGATCACGAAGTGGCCCAGCAGCCCCGGGTGGTAGCCGACGCTCGCCGGGACCACTCGGATCGTGATGTTGCGCGGCTGCGCCGCGCGCGCCAGGAAACGGAACTGCTCGATCATCACCGGGGGTTCACCGAAGCGCTGGTGAAGAGCCGCTTCGCCGAGAAACACAGTGCACTCCAGCGGATCGCGGCCGGTGAGCACCTCCCGCCGCCGCGGGCGGATCGCCAGCTGCTGCTCGACCACCCGGGGCGGCAACCGGTGCGACTCGAGGATCGCCCTGGCGTAACCCGGTGCCTGCAACAGCCCCGGCACCACGACGGGCTCCCAGTCGAACATCGCCGTGGCAGTGCGCTCGTACTCCGCGTAGGTCGCCGAAGCCGGTGAAACGCCGGGCATGGCGCGTTCGAGCCAGTTGGGCTCGCGGGCGTTCCGCGCCAGCTCCAGCAACCGGTCCCGCTCCCGTGGTTCCACCCGCAGCGCCCCGAGCAGCACCCCCACCTGCTCGAGCTTGGGCACCCGCATGCCGCTCTCCCAATGCGACAGATCCTGGGCCACCACCTGCGCCAGGCGCGCCAGCTCGCGCACACCCAGGCCTCGCGCCTCCCTCGCCGTGCGGAGGCCGAAGCCCAGCGCCCGCGACCGCGGTGTCGCTACCAGTGGTGCCATGCACGCATTCTGTCACCGGCCACCGGCGAAAACGGATCGGCGGGGCCGTCGCGAATCCGCGACAGCCCCGCCGAAGAGCACTCAGCCGATCAGGCCGGACAGCCCGCTCCCCTTGAACGAACCCCAGCCCGTCACCTGGTCGTACCCGGTGCCGGCGCTGAAACCCGTCGTCCCGTGCAGGGTGTTGTTGCCCGTCGTCACGTCGTGGAACCCGGTTCCGTACGACGACCCGTTCCCGATCGAGTAGAACTTCGGGTTCAGGTTGCCCAGTCCGCCGCCGTGGACCTGGTTCTGCAGCGTCGCGAACGCCGCCCACAGCGGGGCCGCGCCCGACGTGCCCCACACCGTTTCCCACGAGCCCGCCGTATAGATGTAGTAGCCCGAGCCGCTCGCCGCGTCGGCAGAGACGTCCGGGACCTTGCGGTAGGTCGTGCTCTGCGAGGACTGCCACGACGGCGCCGTGAACACCGTCGAGATGCCGCCGCCGGTCGAGCCGCTGGACGCGCCGTCGTTCCACGCCTTCTCGCTGCTGTAGGCGTTCGAGGACGTCACCGTCAGCTGCGTGCCGCCGACACCCGTCACGTTCGGGCTCGACGCCGGGAAGTCCACGGCCTTCGCCGTCGAACCCGTCTGGCGGTAGCAGTCGGTCGTACCGTCGTCGCCCGCGGCCGCGAAGTACGAGATGCCTTCCGCGGTGCCCGTCGCGATCGCGTTGCTGACGCTCTTCGCCGCGCTCGAGCCTTCCGCGGATTCACAGGCGCCCCAGGAGATCGAGACGACGTTGACCGTGTGGTCCGACGCGATCTTCTGGTACATCGCCAGTTCGCCGGCGCTGGTGTTCGGGGCCTCGTACACGTAGTCGCTCGCCGCGGCCGCCAGCGCGTGCACGACCTCGATGTCGAGCTCGACCTCGATCTGGCCGTCGCCCGGCGCCGAGTCGTAGTTCGCGCCGCTGACCGGAACGGTGGTCACCGAACCCGCCGAAAGGCCGTACGTGCTGTCGTACTGGGTGATGTTGGACTTCTGGTAGCCGTCGAACTCGACGAAGCCGACCTTCACGCCGCTGCCGGTCGCCGAGAGACCGCTGGTGCCGTAAGCGGTCTTGAGCACCGGCGGGGTCACGGCCTTGACGACGTTCGGCTTCGCGACGGCCGAAGTGTGCGTCCGCAGGGCGTGGTTGTCCAGGCCGACGACGTTGCCCACGACGGCCGAGACGTCGGCCGGCACGGTCGGCGCGGCGTCGTTGGCGAAGAAGTCACGGCCGGACACCTGGTCGTGGTAGGTCCCGATCCGGGTGTGGAACGCCGATTCGAGCTGGGCCGCCGAGCCGGTGAACGTGACGGCCTGGCGGTTGCCGGAAACCTCGATCCCGGTGGCGCCCGCTTTCTCGAGGAATGAGACGGCCTTGCCGACGTCGGCCTGCGTCGGGCCGAACTCGGCATTGAACTGCGCCGGGGTCAGAAAGTGGTGGTATTGCGGCGAATCCGGGTTCTGCACGTCGGCGAGGAACTTTTCCAGGGCCTGCTGGTTGTGCAGTTTCAGGGACAGCGCCGCGGTGATCCGCTGCCCGCCCGCGACGTCGCCGGTGCGAGCACTGCTGACGAGCGGGGCGGCACTGTCGGCCAGGGTGACCAGGGTTTCCGTCGCCGCGGCGGCGGGGACGACCACGGCGAGGCCGAGCAACGCCGGCAGCGGCACGGCGGCCGCGACGAGCTTGCGCAAGCGCATGGGGGATTTCCTCTCGGCGGTGGGGACCGGGCCTGCGCTTCAATACTCACCGCAGGTTGCCGAGAAGCATAAGAAACCGCCGTCACGCCGAGGAACCTACTTTTGTCTGCCCTTTCGCGGTTCCCATTTTCATTTTCCGGGCGGTTTACCTTTTCATGGTCATTCGATTAGCGTCCGGAATGCCCGAGATCGTCGACGCGGTCGACGATCTCCCGCGCGTCCGCGTTGCCGGAAAACCGGCGGGCCGCCGCCGACAGCGTGCGCAGCCGCTGCCGCGTGCGCGGCGACCGCAGGGCGATCGCCAGCTCGATCGCCTCCTCGCCGACGGCGGTGGCGACGTCGAGATCACCGTCCAGCGCGTGCACGGTGGCGAGCCAGATCAAGGTCAGCGAGCGGCTGCGCGTCATGCCCCTGCCGTACCCGCCGATCGCATCGGCGAGCGCGGGGATGCCGTCGCGGCCGTGCCGGATGTCGACCATCTGGGCCAGCTCGCCGTGCACCGTCCCGACCATCGCCGCCATGTCGGTGGGCCCGAAGAACGCGGCCCACGGCGACGGCTCGCGCTCCTCGGCCTCCGCGAACTCCTCACGGGCGCGGCGCAGGTAGGTCAGCGCCCCGGTGACGTCGGCCTTCATGGCGTACGCCCACGCCTGGTTGGCCGAAAGGATCGCCTGGGCGAGCTTGGAGTGCGCCAGCAGCGCCGCCTCCCGGCCCTGCGCGAACTCCTCCAGCGCCGCGTCGACGGCGCCGTAGTGCAGGTGCAGCCGTCCGATGCGGTAGCGGACGTTGGCCTGGAGGTCGTCGTTCTCGGCCCGGATGGCGAGCTCCAGCGCCCGCTCGAACGCGGCCAGTGCGGCGGCCGGGCGGTCCTGGTCGAAGTTCGTCCAGCCGGCCAGGTTGTACAGGTCGGCGACGACCGTGCACAGCCTCGCCAGGACACCGGCCTTGGCCACTCCCTCCAGCAGCGCCGCGGCCGCGGGCAGCCGCGACTCGACGGCCGCGCCGCACGCGCCGCCGCCGTAGCGGTAGTCCAGGGACCTGAGTTCCGCGACCACGTCCTCCAGCCGTCGCACGTCGGCGAGGCCCACTCGCACCCCGCGCACCTCGTCTCGCCCGTCACTGCCTGCCATGGCAGCCCTCCGTCCGTAGAGAGCTGCCGACGCGGGGCAGCTCCCGTTCATTCCCCGCCGGGCCAGGCCGGAGCCCGTCCCTTCGCGGGGCTGGCGCCGGGCAGTACCCCGGCGGCGGTCAGCACCACGCCCGTGGCGGTTTCCGCGATCTTGACGGCGGCCAGCAAGCCGGTGAGGGCGAGCGAGCCGCCGAGCCCCAGCTTCGCGAACTCGTCTTCGGAGGTTTCGGTTCCGCGTTGACGCGGTATCGCACCGGTCACGATTCGACCTTCCGGCTCATTCCGGGCGAACTCGGGCGATCTCCGCGGGGAATCAGCCGCCCCCGCGCGACAGAAATCCACCGGATGGTCGCCATCCTGGTTTCCGGATGGCTTCTCGCCGGGCCGACCCCGAACCGAATACGTGCACCCACGACGTCGCCTCCTGCACATTCCAAACAATTGGCGACACCGAGGTCCAGGGTGTCGAAATTCACTGGAGTCGCCGATTGTCACCGTCGACAGAGCCCGACTTCGCCAACAATAACCGGCAGGTGCCACGGATTCAGCCGCCAAGCAGCCCAACCACAGTAACGCACGTGCAGCTGCACAAGCGGTGGTGAACAGTCATTCGCAAGACGCGAATGCAATTTCATTTCACAGATTCACGGAACCGATACTGGTATAACCGGCTGGCGGATAACGCAATTGTCCGCCTGCCCGCTGCGGATTTCCAATCGAGGCACCCACACGCCGTACGGCTTCCGCAGATCCTCAGGATTTGACGAGATCCACCCAGGTGCGCACCGTTTCGGCGTCCACAGAGGACTGCCAGCCATCCGGCCGGACGGCCCCTCCGACGTGGAACCCGCGCACCCCGCCCGCGCGCAAGAGGTGCACCTGCTGCGCGCGCAGGCCGCCACCGACCAGCAGGGACGGGCCGCTCTCACGCTGCGCGAGCCGCTGCAGCACGGAAAGCCCACTGGCTACCCCGTTCGGATGCCCGGCCGCGAGCACGGTGTCACACCCGAGCTCGGCCAGCTGGTCGTACGCGCGCAAGGGATCCCGCGTGCGGTCGATGGCGCGGTGGAACGTCCACGGCAGACCGTCGACCTCCTTGATCAGCGCTTCGCAGGCGTCCAGGTCGATCTCGCTGTCGACGGTGAGGAACCCGAAGACGAACTCGCGCGCGCCCGCGTCGATCAGCCTGGCGGTGTCGGCGCGCAGCCCCTCGAGGTCGCCGACGGCGAAGGATCCGTTGTCACGCAGCATGACCCGCACCGGGAGGTCGGTCGCCGACAGCACGTCACGCAGCGTCTCGACCGACGGCGTCAGGCCGTCCTGCGCCATGTCCGTCACCAGTTCGAGGCGGTCGGCCCCGCCCGCCTGCGCGCCTTCGGCGTCCGCCGCGTCCAGCGCGATCACTTCCAGCAGGGGCGTCTTCGAGCTCATGCCTCATCCGTTTCACTGGTTCCGGGTGTCGTCTCCCCTCGCGTGCCGCCCTCGCCGGAAGCCGCCTTGAAGGCTCGTCATCCGCTCGCGTACCGCTTCCGGGGAAAGAGAGAGTATCGGCCGCTGCTCCGGCACCGATCCGGGGCTCGCCGCCGAATCGGCGGCCTGGAGGAACGGCCAGGTGTCCTCGGCGCCGTCCTCCTGCTCCAGCTCGGCCGGCGTCGGCCACTCGTAGTCGGGCTCGATCGCGGCCGGAGGCGAGACGGGCGCCATCTGCGGTTCGGTGTCCTCGTCGTCCGGGTTCGGTTCGGCCGCCACCGGCGCGACGACCGGCGGAGGCGGCGGAGGTGGTGGTGGCGGCGGCGGGGCCGCCGAGAGCGCGTGCCTCGGCTGGGGCTCGGCGGGCCGGGGCTCCTGGGCCACCGGAAGCGGTTCGGCAGGCGGTCGCGGTACCTCGGGCGCGGCCGCCGCCCCGGGCGCCGCGGCCGCGTCGAACCAGCGCGACAGGACGTCGCGGTAGGCCGGCATCCGCTCGGTCGGGGCGTCGAGGTCCAGGTGCGAGTCGTCGTCCGCGGTCGGCCATTCGGGGCCGGGCTCGCGGGCCACCACCGGGGCCCGGCGCAGCGGGCCCGCCTCGATCGACGGCGGGGTCAGCTCCTCCGGCTCAGGCTCGGGCTCCGGCTCGGGTTCCGGCGGCGTGAGCGGGGCCAGCGGCGCCAGCAGCTCCGGTTCGGGGGCCGCGGCCGGCTCGGCGGGCGGGGGCGGGCCCGGCATCGGCGGCAGCTCGACGATCAGCGCGGCCGGCACCAGCACGGTCGCGACCAGCCCGCCGTCCCGGCCCGAGCTCAGGCTGACGTCGATGCGGTGGCGCGTGGCCAGCGTCGCGACCACGAACAGGCCCATCCGGCGGGACACCTCGACGTCGACGTCCGGCGGGTGCGCGAGCCGCGCGTTGGTGCGGTCGATCTCGGCCTGCGGCATGCCGGCGCCGCGGTCGATGATCTCGAGCTGCCAGTCGCCGTCGTGGGTTTCGGCGCTCGCGACGGTGACCGGAGCGTCGCGCGAGTACCGCGTCGCGTTCTCCAGCAGCTCCGAAATGACGTGCACGAGGTCGTTGACGGCCTCGCCGCGGACGGCGACCTGCGGTGCCGGGCCGAGCTCGATGCGCTGGTAGTGCTCGACCTCCGAGAGCGCGGCGCCGATGATCTCGTCGGCCGAGACGGCGCCGGCGTCCTCGCGCGTCGAGTCCTGGCCCGAAAGCACCAGCAGGTTCTCGCTGTTGCGCCGCATCCGCGTCGCGAGGTGGTCGAGCTCGAACAGCCCGGCGAGGGTGTCCGGGTCCTGCTCGTCGGCCTCCATCCGGTCGAGCACGGACAGCTGCCGCTCGACGAGGTCCTGGCTGCGCTGCGAGAGGTTGACGAACATCGCGTTGACGTTCTCGCGCAGCATCGCCTGCTCGCCGGCGAGCCGGACGGCTTCCCCGTGCACGGCGTCGAACGCGCGCGCCACCTGGCCGAGCTCTTCGCGCGTGAACACCGGGACCGGCGCGACGGCGAGCCGTTTCCGCAGGTTCTCCGGGGCGGGTTCGGGGTCGGTGAGCAGGTTCTGCACGGCCGCGGGCAGCCGGTGCTCGGCGACTTCGAGGGCGGTCCGGCGCAGGATCCGCAAAGGGCGCAACAGGGACCGGGCGATGACGACCGACAGCACGCCCGCGACGAGCAGAACGCCGAGCACGACGCCGCCGTCCCAGATCGCCGCCGCGCGCGCCTGCGCCGCCAGGGCGTCCGTGCGTTCCTGCAACTGGACCAGCAGCGCCTGCTGCACCTGGTGGGCGAGGTTCACCGTGTGCGTGGCCGAGACGTCCCACTGGTTCGGGTCGAGGCCGTTGAGGTTCTGGCCGTTCTCGGTGCGGGTGAGCGCGGATTCGACCATGTCGTTGCCGATGTCGACGACCAGGCCGATCACCGTGTCGTCGAACATCCGCTGCTGTTCGGGCGTCGCGAAGGTGCGGTAGTCGTTGCGCGCGGCGGCGAGCTCGGCTTCGGCGCCGAGCAGCGCGCGCGTGCGGTCGCGGTTCAGGCTGCCTTCGGCGAGCGCCTCGGCCAGCACCGCGCGCTTGACCGACATCTGGTCCTTGATCCGGGCCAGCGCGTTGCCGGCCAGGCGCAGCCGGGCGAGCTCCGGGTCCGAGACGTCGGCGGCGGCCGAGTCGCTGATGTCGAGCAGGCCGGAGATCAGCTCGCTGTAGGAGCGCAGCACGGCGTCGGCGGGGAACGCCGAATGCTCCGCGGAGAAGCGGAGACCGCCCAGAACGCGCAGCCGGTCGTCGGTCTGCTGCAGGCTTTCCGCCGCCTTGGCGTCGAGCCGGGGTTTACTGTCGGCCAGGGTCCGTTCGAACGTGCCGATCGCCTGGTCGACGCGTTTGCGCTGACCGGTGAGGTCGGCGGTGTCGCCCTGGCGGTCCTGGGCGACGAACCGGACGGTGAGGTCGCGTTCGCGCTGCAGCTCGTGCAGGGCTTCGGCGATCGTGCTGTCGACGCGGCCGCGCGTGGCGAACTCCGCGAGCTGCCGGGCGTCCCGCAGGTCCGAGCTGACCCGCAGGCCGACGAGCGCGATCACCGCCAGCGCGGGGATGAGGAGGACGGCGAAGAGCTTCGTGCCGAGACGCCAGTTGCGGAGCCGCCACCGGCCGCCGGCCGAACGTGGATCCGCCGCGTCGCCGCCCTTGCGGGGACGCTTCTCGCGACGGGTCACCTGGTTTCCTTTTCCGCCGCGGGAGGGAACCCACGGATCCGACGACACCTCGAACCTACTGAACGGTAGCCCGCTCCATGAAGATCCGAAAGCCGCGCTGGCGCGATACGGCCCTGCCCGCGATCGTATGGGGCGCGGACCATACGATCCAGCACGAGAACCAGATTCTCGCGGTAGGTGAAGGTTCATGATCAGACGCGGACGGATGATTCCGCTGGTGGCGGCGCTTCTGGCGACCGCCGGGTGCAGCGTGTTCTCTTCCGGCGCGCCGGCCGCCCCGCCGCCATTGGAACGGACCACCCTGCGCGTCGGTGTGGGCAACGCCATCGACACGGCCCCGCTGCGGATCGCCGTTGCGGCCGGCAGGTTCGGCGCGGCGGGGCTGAACGTGCAGCTCGTCGAACTCGGCGGCGAAGACGGGCTGGCCAAGCTGGCCGCCGGCGACCTCGACGTCACCTTCGCCTCCGACGTCGCGTTGTTCCGCGCCGCAGCCGGCGGGACGGCCGTCCAGCTGCAGGGCGAGGCCTACGCGTCCGGCCCCACCACGATGGCGCTGGTCACCCTGCCCGGCTCGGACTACGTCGTGCCGACGTCGAAGAAGTCGCCCGAGATCGCGGTGAACATGCTCGACGACGTCGGCGCGCTGGCCGCGCGCTCGGTGCTCGGCACCGCCGGCGTCGACGTGACGAAGATCAAGTTCAAGCAGGTCGGATTCGACCGGATGCCGCAGTCCCTGCAGGCGGGCGACGTCGACGCGGCGCTGATGATCGAGCCGTACATCACCCGCGCCGAGAAGGACCTCGGCGCCCACATCCTCGCCGACGGCGCCCGCGGGGCGACGCTCGACTTCCCGCTGTCCGCCTACGCGTCGGCCAAGCCGTTCGCGCAGGCCAACCCCCGCACGCTCGCGGCGTTCCGCACGGCACTGGGCGCGGCCCAGCAGAGCGCGACCGACCCGGCCATCGTCCGGGACGCGCTGCCGAAGTTCTCTGACATCGACACGACCACGGCGGCCCTGATCTCGCTCGGCTCGTACCCGGCCTCGCTCAACGGCATCCGCCTGCAGCGCGTCGCGGACCTGATGCACAACTCGGGCCAGCTCGCGAACCGCCTCGACGTCCAGGCCCTGCTCCCGGACCAGAACGGGTATTAGCTCCCGGCGGCAGCCGGACGTCGTGAATGACTCATTCATGTCTTCAGACGAAGTGAATGAGTCATTCACGACATCTCGGCGGCGACTTACCGGCTGTGGTTCGGCTAGATGTTCTCGCCCGGCGGGGCCAGGCACACGGTCCGGCGCGGCGGCCCGGGGTAGCTCAGCACCTGGTCGGCGTCCTCGCAGCTCTCGTCGCCGCGGTAGCCGGTGATGACTTCGGCGCGTTCCTTGGCCGCCGGGTCGTTGCAGCTCACCTTGCCGATGGTGGCCTGGTCGTCGACGTCGCGCAGGCAGTCGCCGGTGCTGACGTTCAGCGCCAGGCAGAGCGTGCGCTGGGAGGCCGAGCCGGTGCCGGTGATCTGGAACCGCACGTAGTCGCCGGAGCCGCAGCGGAAGGTCCCGGTGTAGCTGTCGTCGACCTTGTAGGTCGCGTTGTCCGTGCCGCAGCCGACGCGGTGGTAGGCGAGCTTGCCGCCGCTCTCCCGCGTCAGGTAGAGGCAGTCGCCGTCGGACGGCGGGCCGGCGCGGTCGATCCAGTAGATGCTCAACGCGCCCAGTGAGCCCAGGCCCAACGCCAGGATGACGCACGCGGCGAGCGTGATCTTCACCTTCGTCGTGAACCAGTGCGGGATCGGCTGCTGACCGGGCACCGCCGGCATCGGCGCGGACGGCATCGCGTAGTCCGGCGACCGGAACGGGTTGTCGTCGAACGGTGGTGTGGTCAACGTGCCCTCCAGTGATCCCCTCGGCCGTGGCGGCCCACCGGCGACCCCGCGACGGGAGCGGGCCGGAGCGAGCCACGTATAACAGTAGTTGTGACTGATGGCCCGCTGATCGTCCAGTCCGACAAGACCGTGCTCCTGGAGGTCGACCACGCCCAGGCCGGCGACGCGCGCGTCGCGATCGCGCCGTTCGCCGAGCTCGAACGGGCTCCGGAGCACGTCCACACCTACCGGATCACGCCGCTGGCCTTGTGGAACGCGCGTGCCGCGGGCCACGACGCCGAGCAGGTCGTCGACGCGCTGACGACGTACTCGCGCTTCCCCGTGCCGCAGCCGCTGCTGATCGACGTCGTCGACGTGATGGGCCGGTTCGGCAGGCTGCAGATCGCCAACCACCCGGCGCACGGCCTCGTCATGTCGACCACCGACCGCGCGGTGCTGACCGAGGTCGTCCGGAACAAGAAGATCAGCCCGATGCTCGGCGCCCGGATCGACGAGGACACCGTCCTCGTGCACCCGTCCGAGCGCGGGCGGCTGAAGCAGGCGCTGCTGAAGGTCGGCTGGCCGGCCGAGGACCTCGCCGGGTACGTGGACGGCGAAGCGCACCCGATCGCGCTCGACGAGCAGGACTGGCACCTGCGCGACTACCAGCGGATGGCCGCGGAGGCGTTCTGGGCGGGCGGCTCCGGCGTCGTCGTGCTGCCGTGCGGCGCCGGGAAGACGCTGGTCGGCGCGGCGGCGATGGCTCGCGCGCAGGCCACGACGCTGATCCTGGTGACGAACACCGTCGCCGGGCGGCAGTGGAAGCGCGAGCTGATCGCGCGGACGTCGCTGACCGAGGAGGAGATCGGCGAGTACTCCGGCGAGAAGAAGGAGATCCGGCCGGTCACCATCGCGACCTACCAGGTGATCACGCGCAAGACCAAGGGCGAGTACCGGCACCTGGAGCTGTTCGACTCGCGCGACTGGGGCCTGGTCGTCTACGACGAGGTGCACCTGCTGCCGGCGCCGGTGTTCCGGATGACGGCGGACCTGCAGTCCCGGCGGCGGCTCGGCCTGACCGCGACGCTGGTGCGCGAAGACGGCCGCGAAGGTGACGTCTTCTCGCTGATCGGCCCGAAGCGCTACGACGTGCCGTGGCGCGACATCGAGGCGCAGGGCTGGATCGCGCCGGCGGAGTGCACCGAGGTCCGCGTGACGCTGACCGACGCGGAACGCCTGGAGTACGCCACGGCCGAGGCCGACGAGCGGTACAAGCTGGCCGCGACGGCGCTGACGAAGACCCCGGTGATCAAGTCCATCGTGGAGAAGCACGCCGGCGAGCCGACCCTGGTGATCGGGGCGTACCTCGACCAGCTCGAGATGCTCGGCGACGAGCTCGACGCCCCGGTGATCCAGGGCGCGACCCGCAACAAGGAGCGCGAAGAGCTGTTCGACAAGTTCCGCCGGGGCGAGATCAAGACGCTGGTGGTGTCGAAGGTCGCGAACTTCTCGATCGACCTGCCCGAGGCCTCGGTGGCGATCCAGATCTCGGGAACGTTCGGCTCCCGCCAGGAGGAGGCCCAGCGGCTCGGACGGCTCCTGCGCCCGAAGGGCGACGGCCGTCAGGCGCACTTCTATTCGATCGTCTCGCGCGACACGGTCGACACGGAGTACGCGGCACACCGGCAGCGGTTCTTGGCGGAGCAGGGGTACGCGTACCACATCGTGGACGCGGACGACCTGCTTCGGCCGCTCTGAGTTCACGCTGGGGTCGTCCCGCATCGATCCGGCGGGCGCACGCCTCCGTCTGCTGACCGGCGTGGGCGACCACACCGGGCCGTCATCCCTCCTTCGGCCTAGCGAATCGTCACAGGAACAACTTTCGCCACAGACGTCCCTCCCATAGCTCTGACCTGCGGATTTGTGGATTCACTCGAACGGATGAGCGGGTGGATCGCTGGAAATTGTCGGACCCTCGAACTACTGTTCGACATGCACCAGCCGAACACAAGTTCGAGGGGACGTCCATGACCATCGCACCGCTCCGCCCCGGTACGCCCGCGCCGCCGGTCCAGACCCTGCCACCGGGATCGTGGCACGGCCGGCTGTGGGTGTCCGACCTGCCGCTGACCCGGCCCGAGCGCTACCTCGGCTGCGTGGCCGAGTTCGAGCGGTCGGGGTTGTGGCCGGTGCTGATCCCGCACGACCAGCGCTTCGCGGCGAACGGCGAGGACTGGATCGACGACCGCGGCCGCCTGGCCCCGGCGGGCCACCGGGTCCCGGCGGCGGACGCGGCGGGAGCCCTGGCCCGCTGGTGGGACGGTTCCTGCTGCGACGGCGCGTGCCTCCGCCCGTTCGGCGCGCGGTTCCCGGGTCTGGCCAAGCGAAGCCCCCGCAGGTCCGACCCGCTGGCGGAAGCGGGCAACACGGGCTCGATCCTGGCGTCGCGCGCCCCGCACCGGCTGGGTCTGGTCCAGACCGAGCGGCCGGCGGACATCCCGGCCCTGCTGGGCTGGACGGGCATGATCAAGTGCACGGACCAGGTGGCCGAGCTGTCCGCGGTGCTGCGCAGCTGGGAGGACCGCTTCGGCGCGACGCTGGTGGTGCTGGGGTTCGACACGCTGGAGCTGTCGGTGTCGGCGCCACCCCGAAACCAGGCACGGGCCTTGACGGTGGCGGCGGAGCACCGGGCGTTCAGCCTGCCGACCTTCGCGGGGCAGCCGGGGAACCTGCGCGAGTACGCGTCGGGGTTGGTGCAGTCGCGGCTGTGGCGGTTCTCCTGGGCGTGAACGCCGGTTTCCCACGGGCGGGGCGGGGTTCCCGTGGACGGGACAGGGTTCCCGCGGGCGGGGCGGGGTTTCCGCGGACGGGGCCGGGCTCCGTCGGGCGGGGCAGGGTTCCCGCGGGTGCGACCGGGTTCCCGCGGGCGGGGCGGTTTCGGCTCCGCTACCGCGCTCTCCACGCCGCGAGGCAGCTCCCCGCACCCAAGCGACCTCCCGCCACACGCACCCGCCCCCTCGGCGCCCCCGTCCCCACCGAAAGTCACTCCATGAGCAAACGGCTCAAAGGCCCCATCAGACGGCCGTCCGTGAAGTTGGGTCGGCGGTCCCGGCTGGTGGTCCATCCGTCCGGACGGCACCCGCTTGGCCGCGTTTGGCCGCACCGGCGAGCGGGCATCACCCACCGCGGGAAGGCGGTGAGGGCGATCGCCGAAATCCGGATCGGCACCTCGGGGTGGCGCTACCCGCCGTGGCGCGGGGTGTTCTACCCACCAGGACTCGCGCAGCGGCGGGAGCTCGAACACCTGTCGCGGCGGATGAACGCCGTCGAGATCAACGGCTCCTTCTACTCCCTCCAACGCCCGGAGCGGTACCGCGCCTGGTTCGACGAGACCCCGGCAGACTTCCTCTTCGCGGTCAAGGGCGGCCGCTTCATCACGCACATGAAGCAGCTCCGCGACGTCGAAACAGCGCTCGCGAACTTCTACGCATCCGGCGTTCTGGCCCTCGGCGCGAAGCTCGGGCCGTTCCTCTGGCAGCTTCCGCCGAGGCTGACGTTCGACCCCGACCGGCTCGCGCACTTCTTCGCCCTCCTGCCCCGCACCACGACCGAGGCGGCCCAGCTCGCGGCCAAGCACGACGACAAGCTGAAGGGAACGCCTCACCTCGACCCCGGGAAGCGCCGGCCGTTGCGGCACGCGCTCGAGGTCCGGCACCCGAGCTTCGCCGAGCCCGCGGCGAAGGAGCTGCTGCGGGAACACGGGATCGCCCTCGTCGTCGCCGACACCGCCGGCAGGTGGCCGTTCCTCGAGGACCAGACCGCGGACTTCACCTACGTCCGCCTCCACGGCGACGAGGAGCTCTACGTCAGCGGCTACTCGGACCAGGCCCTGCGCCGGTGGGCGGACAAGATCCGGGCCTGGCACGACGGCGGGAAGCGCGACGTCCACGTCTACTTCGACAACGACGTGAAGGTGGAGGCACCGCGCAACGCCGAGGCCCTCGCCGATCTGCTCGGTGTCGCCCCGGCGACGAGACAGTGAGACGAGACAGTGAGTGGACAGTGAGCGCCGTCGGCTTGAGTGGACACGCGGGCCGGACCGGCTTGCGTGCTGTCGCTGGGGGTCGGCACGCGGGCGGTCCGCCGCGCACCATCCACGCGGGTCAGCCGCCGGACCCCACCAGAGCCGCCAGCTTCGCGCGCACGTCGTCCGCGTCCGGGTGATCCAGCTCAGTCAGCAGCCGCACCGAGCGGACCCAGCACTCCCGCGCCACCGCCCGGTCCCCGTGGCGCAGGTGGATCGTGCCCAGCTGGGCCAGCACGTCCGCCGCCTCGTACTGCTCACCCATCTCGAAGAACATCGAAACCGAGTCGCGGATGCACGCGATCCCCTCGTCCAGCCGGCCCAGTCCCACCAGCGCCAAGCCGCGCGTGTGCTGGGTGAACCGCGTGTCCACCGGCTCGCCGTCGGGGCCCAGCACGGCCAGCGCGGCATCCGCCAGCCGCAGCGCCTGCTCGTGGTCGCCCATCGACGTGCAGATGTCGCCCAGCGCCCGCAGCACACTGGCCTCGAACGCCCCCAGCCCCAGCTCGCGGACGATCTCCAGCGCCTGCATCCCGTGTTCGTACGCCCAGGCGTAGTCGTCGAGGTTGTGCGCCGCCATCGCCAGGTTGTACTGCGCCCGTGCCTCGCCCTCCCGCGCGCCGAGTTCGCGCTGGATCGCCAGCACCTGCTCCAGGAACCGCCGTGACTCGTCGTACTGCCGCGCGACGCCGTTGACCACGCCGAGCCCGCTCAGGATGCCCGCCTCGCCCGGCCGGTGACCGCTCGCCCGCGCCGCTTCGAGCGCCACCGCGAACACCGAGCGCCATTCGTCGAGCCGCGAGCGCGTCACGAAGTAGCTCTGCAGCAGCCAGGCCAGCTTCCAGCAGACGTCGTCGCGCCGGCTCCGCGCCAGGTGGACCGCGGCGATCAGGTTGCCGGCTTCCTCGCCGAACCAGTCCAAAGCGTCGTGGTACGACGCGAACTCCAGGCCGCCGCCGAGGTCGTCCAGGTCCAGCAGCCGGTAGTAGCGCTCCGGCCGCATCCGCCGTGACGCGTTCAGCGCCGACGCCAGGTACCAGTCCAGCAGCCGGTCCAAAGCGGCGTCGCGCTCCGAAGCCGGGTCGACCTGCGAAGCGACTTCGCCGGCGTACGCCCGGATGAGGTCGTGGAACTGGTAGCGGCCCGGCCGCGGCTGGGCGAGCAGGTGGGCGGCGGCCAGCGTTTCCAGCATCGGCCGGGTCGCCGCGACGTCCAGCCCGGCGACCGCGGCCGCCGCCGGGGCGGTGAAGTCGACGCCGGTGGGCAGCCCGAGCAGCCGCAGCAACCGCGCCGCCGGCGGCTCCAGCGCCTGGTAGGAGTACGAAAACACCGAGCGGATGTTCGTCCCTTCGCCGTCGGCGAGGTCGAACGAACCGAGCAGGTCGGTCTCGAGCGAGTCGACGAACTCGTCGAGCGCCAGGTCGGGGAACTGCGCCGCCCGCACGGCGAGGATCCGGATCGCCAGCGGCAGCCCGCCGCAGTAGCGCACGAACCGCTCGGCCGCGGCGGGATCACGCGCCACCCGGTCGAGGCCGATCGCCGACGCGAGCAGCTCGACGGCGTCCTCCTCGCCGAGCTCCTCCAGCGCGATCCGCCGCGCGCCGTGCGTCGCGACCAGCGCGCGCAGCTGCCAGCGGCTCGTGATCACGACCAGGCAGCCCGGCCCGGGCAGCAGCGGCCGCACCTGCTCGGTGCGGTTGGCGTTGTCGAGCAGGACCAGCAACCGGCGCCCCGCGCTGTGCGTCCGCCAGCTCGCCGCGCGGCCGTCGAGGTCGCCCGGGATCGCCTCGCACGGCACGCCGAGCGCGGTCAGCATCGCCTCCAGCGCCGCCGACGGCTCGACCGGCTCGCCGGGCCCGTAACCCCGCAGGTTGAGGTAGACCTGCCCGCCGGGGAACCGGCCGGCGATCTCGTGCGCGAAGTGCACGGCCAGGGTCGTCTTGCCGATGCCGCCCATGCCCTCGACGGACGCGATCGGCGTCGACGTGCCGGCGTCGATCGCCTCCGGCAGCAGCGCGTGCAACGCCTTGAGGTCGCACTCGCGCCCGGAGAAGGTCCGCAGGTCGGCCGGCAGCTGGTGCGGCACCTGCGGCTCGGCGCCCAGCCGGTAGCGCGCCGGCAGGCCGGCGCCGGCCGCGTCGTCGGCACCGGTGAGGATCGCCTGGCGGGTCCGCTGCAGCGACGGCCCGGGGTCGAGGCCCAGCTCCTCGGCCAGCACGTCGCTGATCCGGCGGTGGACGTCGAGCGCCTCGGCCTGCCGGCCCGACCGGTACAGCGCGACCATCAGCTGCTCGTGCAGCCGCTCCCGCAACGGGTTTTCCCTGGTCAGCCGGGTCAGCTCGGGGATGACGGTGCCGTATTCGCCGACGTCGAGCAGGGCGTCCGCCCACTGCTCGCGGACGCGCAGCCGTTCTTCGGCCAGCTGACCGGCCTCGTCGCGGTGCAGCGCGTCCGACTCGACGTTCAGCAGCGCCGCGCCCCGCCACTGCCCGAGCGCCTCGGCGAAGAGCGCGGCCGCCCGCCGGCTTTCGCCGCGGTCCATCGCGGCCTTGCCCCGGGTGGCGAGGGCACGAAACCGGGAGAGGTCCAGCAGGTCGTCGTCGAGCTCGATCAGGTAGCCGCCGCTCTCGGTGCGGATCGCGACCTGGTCGCCGAGGGCGCGGCGCAGGCGCAGCACGTACGTCTGGAGCGCGCCCTTGGAGCGGCGGCGGTCGTCGTTCCAGAGCCAGCGGCCGAGCTCGTCGACCGGCACGACCCGGTTCGCGCGCAGCAGAAGCCCGGCCAAGACGATCAGCGGCCGGCTGCCCCCGAGTGGCACCAGGTGGCCGTCTGCCGTGACCTCGGCCGGACCCAGCACGCGGAAGTCGAGGACCACGGAGTCATTCTGGCCGGAACCGCGCTGTTCGGCACCCGTTTGCCGAAGTCGGGGATGGCATGATCGGCGACGATGAAGGTCTACGCGATCCCCCTGCGCAATCGGTTCCGCGGTATCACGGTCCGCGAAGGCGTCCTGCTGCCCGGCCCGGCGGGCTGGGGCGAGTTCTGCCCGTTCGCCGACTATTCGGACGCCGAGAGCGTCCCCTGGCTGCACGCGGCGCTGGAAGCGAGCGAGACGGGCTGGCCGGCGCCGGTCCGCGACCGGGTCGAGGTGAACACGACGGTGCCGGTCGTCGGCCCGGAGAAGGCGTACGAACTGGTCCGCGCCTCCGGCTGCCGGACGGCGAAGGTGAAGGTGGCGGACCCGCGTTCGTCGCCGGCGGACGACTGCGAGCGGGTGGCGGCGGTCCGCGACGCGCTCGGCCCGTCCGGTGCGGTGCGGATCGACGCGAACATGGCCTGGGACGTCGACACGGCGGTGCGCGCGATCACGGACCTCGACAAGGCGGCGGGCGGCCTGGAGTACGCGGAGCAGCCGTGCCCGACGATCGACGACCTCGCGGCGGTCCGTCGGCGGGTGCCGGTCCGGATCGCGGCCGACGAGTCGATCCGCCGCGCGGAGGACCCGCTGAAGGTGGCGGTCGCGGGGGCGGCGGACATCGCGGTGCTGAAGGTGGCGCCGCTGGGGGGCGTGCGCCGGGCGCTGGAGGTCGCGGAGGCGTGCGGGCTGCCGTGCGTGGTGTCGTCGGCGGTGGAGACGAGCATCGGGCTGGCGGCGGGACTGGCGTTGGCCGGCGCGCTTCCGGAGCTGGAATTCGCTTGTGGACTGGGGACGATTTCGTTGCTGGAAGGTGACGTCTGCGCGTCCTCACTGTCCCCTGTGGACGGATACCTGCCGGTGCCGGGTGAAGCTCCGGTGCCCACCGATGCCTACCCCGCGTCGCCCGAGGTCGAGGCGGCGTGGCGGGACCGGCTGGCGAGGGTCCGGGCCCTGACCTGAGTGGTTTCCCTGAGCGCAAGTTCAGGGTCGGGTCCGGGCCGTTCCGGATGTGGGGCGGGGCCGTCCGGCGCGAACATTGAGCCATGACGAACAGCGTGTACACCCCGGAAACCAAGAAGCTCCGCCGCAGCACGAGCGACAAGATGCTCACCGGCGTCTGCGGTGGCTGGGCCACCTACCTCGGCATCGACGCCAGCGTCCTGCGCATCGGCATGGTCGCCGCCGTCTTCCTTTCCGTCGGCATCGCGATCCCGGTCTACATCGCCGCCGCGATTCTGACCCCCGAAGAAGGCTCCTGAACGCGGGCGGGCACCGGCTCGCAGGGGGAGCCGGTGCCCGCCGGATGACCGGGGGGTGCCGATGAACGGCCCGGACGCCAAGGGGACGTCCGGGCCGTTCGGCGTAGCCGCCTGGTCCGAGCAGCGCAAAAGCTCACCGCGAACCCCGTACGAGGGGTTAGGGTTCGCGGTCGTGGATCAAGGGAGCAGGCAAGCGGCGAAGATCGTCGTGGGGATCTTGGGCGGGCTCTACCTGCTCGCCGGGCTGGGGCTGACGGCCTTCTCCGCGTTCGTCGCACTCGCCTTCAACGACACCGGCAGCGCGAGCGCCACGAAAACCGTGCTCTACTCCGCCGCCGGGCTCGCGATCTGGATCCTGCTCACCGGCATCGGCGCGATCGTCGTCGCGCTGGAGGCGGAAGAAGCGAGCACCGCCTGGCTAGGGGGCCTCGGCGTGCTCGCTCTCGGCGTTGTCATCCTCGGCGCGTACGCCGTCTGGTTCTTCACCAGGCCGTAGACCGCGCCCATAAAAAGAAAGCCCGGCCCGCCGAAGCGGACCGGGCTTTCCCTGCGTGGATCAGAAGTCCATGCCACCCATGCCACCGGACGGGTCGGCGGGAGCGGCCGAAGCCTTCTCCGGCTTGTCCGCCACGACGGCCTCGGTGGTCAGGAACAGCGCCGCGATGGAAGCGGCGTTCTGCAGCGCGGAGCGGGTGACCTTCGTCGGGTCCGGCACGCCGGCGGCGAGCAGGTCCTCGTAGACACCCGTGGCGGCGTTGAGGCCGTGACCCTGCGGCAGGCCCTTGACCTTCTCCACCACGACGCCGCCTTCGAGGCCGGCGTTGATCGCGATCTGCTTGAGCGGGGCCTCGACGGCCACCTTGACGATGTTGGCACCAGTGGCCTCGTCGCCCTCGAGCTTCAGGCCCGCGAAGGCAGCCTCGGCAGCCTGGATGAGAGCGACGCCACCACCGGCGACGATGCCCTCCTCGACGGCGGCCTTGGCGTTGCGCACCGCGTCCTCGATGCGGTGCTTGCGCTCCTTGAGCTCGACCTCGGTCGCGGCGCCGGCCTTGATGACGGCCACGCCGCCGGCCAGCTTCGCGAGCCGCTCCTGCAGCTTCTCGCGGTCGTAGTCCGAGTCCGAGTTGTCGATCTCGGCGCGGATCTGGTTGACGCGACCCTGGATCTGGTCGGCGTCGCCCGCACCCTCGACGATGGTCGTCTCGTCCTTGGTGATGACGGCCTTGCGGGCCTTGCCCAGCAGGGACAGGTCCGCGTTCTCCAGCTTGAGGCCGACGTCCTCGGAGATGACCTGGCCACCGGTCAGGATCGCGATGTCCTGCAGGATCGCCTTGCGGCGGTCACCGAAGCCCGGGGCCTTGACGGCGACGGACTTGAAGGTGCCGCGCATCTTGTTGACGATGAGGGTGGCCAGGGCCTCGCCCTCGACGTCCTCGGCGATGATCAGCAGCGGCTTGCCGGACTGGATGACCTTCTCCAGCAGCGGCAGGACGTCCTTGACGGTGGAGATCTTGGAACCGAAGAGGAGGATGTAGGGGTCCTCCAGCTCGGCTTCCTGACGCTCCGGGTCGGTGACGAAGTAACCCGAGATGTAGCCCTTGTCGAAGCGCATGCCCTCGGTGAGCTCGAGCTCGAGGCCGAAGGTGTTGCTCTCCTCGACGGTGACGACGCCTTCCTTGCCGACCTTGTCCAGCGCCTCGGCGATCAGCTCGCCGATGGTGCGGTCGGCGGCCGAGATCGAGGCGGTAGCAGCGATCTGCTCCTTGGTCTCGATCTGGACGGCGGCCTTGTGCAGCTGCTCGGTGATGGCCTCGACGGCCGCCTCGATGCCGCGCTTCAGGCTGATCGGGTCGGCTCCGGCCGCGACGTTGCGCAGGCCTTCCTTGACCAGGGCCTGGGCGAGCACGGTGGCGGTGGTGGTGCCGTCACCCGCGACGTCGTCGGTCTTCTTGGCAACTTCCTTGACGAGCTCGGCCCCGATCTTCTCCCACGGGTCTTCGAGCTCGATCTCCTTGGCGATGGAGACGCCGTCGTTGGTGATGGTCGGCGCGCCCCACTTCTTTTCGAGCACGACGTTCCGGCCCCGCGGGCCGAGGGTCACCTTGACGGCTTCGGCGAGGATGTTCAAGCCACGCTCGAGACCGCGGCGGGCGTCCTCGTCGAACGCGATCAGTTTGGCCATTGCGGTGTGGTCCTCCGGTATTGGGCGCCACCGCCGCGCTGTATCACATGCAGCGGCGGCAGCAGGACTCTTTCCTCGGCCAGGCTCGGTGCCCGCGACGGACGACTGAACCGGGTGGGGGTCAGCCTCACCGTCCCGACCTTCAAGCACGCGGCCGGTGGCCGCGCACCTGGCACTCAACGGCGTCGAGTGCCAAGTCCGTGTTTAGCACTCTGCGGGGGAGAGTGCAAGAAGACCTGCTCAGCGCGGCCCGGATTCAGTTGCCCGGCTTGATGGAGATCGACGGCGGCGGGGTGTTCAGCGACGACGTCGGGTTGCCCTGCGAGTCGCCGGGGCCGACCGGGATGTTCGGGGCCGTGGTCGTGCCGCCGCCACCGCTGCCGCCGTCGCTGAACAGGAAGATCGCGCCCACGACCAGGCCGGCCAGGACCAGGAGGCCGAGGACGATGAAGATCCACTTCGCGCCGCCGCCGCTCTTCGGCTGGTGGAACGCGCCCGCGCCGCCGGCGGGCATCGGGGGGCGCAGCCGCATCGGGTCCTGGCCGTAGCCCTGCTGGGGCATGCCCTGCTGGGGCGGGTAGCCGTACCCCGGGGGCGGGCCCTGCGGCGGCATCCCGGGCGGCGGGCCCTGCTGCTGGGGATAGCCGTAGCCGGGAGGCGGCCCCTGGGGCGGCGGGCCCTGCGGCCCCTGCGGGCCCGGGCCGTAGCCGGGCTGCTGCTGTCCTCCGTACGGATGCACGGGGGCCCCCTCTCCCTGCGGTGCGCTGTTCTGGTGCGGCCCCTGTTGTACCTGACCGGGGCGCTGCGGCGCGGGGATTCCACCCGAATTGGACCCGGGAGGGCCCGGTGGGGTGTCCGACGCCGCCAGGGGGCCGAGCGCGCGGCGGGCGGCCGCGATCATCTCGACGCAGCTGGGGTAGCGGTCCGCGGGGTTCTTCGCCATCCCCTTCCGGATGACCTCGTCGATCGCCGGCGGCAGCGCGACCGCCCGGGAGATCGCCGGCGGGTCGCCGTTGAGGTGGCCCTTGATCACCGTCGGCACGTCGCCCTTGAACGGCGGGCTGCCGGTGAGGCAGGCGTAGAGGACGCACGTCAGCGCGTACTGGTCGGTGCGCCCGTCCAGCGGCTCGCCGCGCAGGTGCTCGGGCGCCGCGTACGTCGGCGAACCGAGGAAGTCGCCGCCGCGCGTCCGGTGCCCCGTCGCGCCGCGGCGGGTCAGCCCGAAGTCGGCGACGTACACGTGCTCGCGCGAGGTCTCCTTCTTCGTCACGAGCACGTTGGCCGGCTTGACGTCGAGGTGGACCAGACCACGGTTGTGCAGGGTGTCGAGGGCGTCCGCGACCTGGTCGAGCATCGTCAGGGTGCGCGCGGGCGCGATCGGGCCGCCCGAGATCAACCCGGCGAGATCGCCGCCGTCGACCATGCGCATGGCGATGTAGAGCATGCCGTCGAGCTCGCCGAAGTCGTACAGCGGCACGACGTTGGCGTGGTCGATCGCGGACGTGTTGCGCGCCTCGTCGACGAACCGTTCGCGGAACTCGGCGTCGGCCCCGAGGTGGTCACCGATGACCTTCAGGGCCACCTTGCGGCCCAGCCGCACGTCCGTGGCCTTGTAGGTCACGCTCATGCCGCCCTTGCCGAGCACCCCGTCGATACGGTAGTTGCCCAGCCGGCGACCGGTGAGGTCCCCCGACACATCGCCTGTCACGCCCGGCAGCCTAACGTCCCTGGTTCGGAGCCTGCCGGGGGTTCGCCAATCGGGTGATGAGGGTGGCTACGACACCTTGCGGACGTCGGCCGCCTGGCTCCGCCCGTCGCGGCCGGACTGGACTTCGAACTCGACGCGGTCGCCTTCGTCCAAAGTGCGGAATCCGTCGGCCTGAATGGCGGAATAGTGGACGAACACGTCCGGACCGTCGGTGGATTCGATGAACCCGTAGCCCTTTTCCGAGTTGAACCATTTGACGGTGCCGACAGCCACGGCGCCCTCCCTCAGCACAAAGGATCCGCTGGCCCGAGCGGATGCCAGCGGCGGAGTGTCAATCACGCTACCGGAATTATTCCCCTCGGCAATGGGCAATTCGTCCGAAGATCACGTGCGGGAAAGACGACCGTTCCGCGCTTGCACGAGCACCGTCCCTGGCCCCGCGAAGTCGACCGCGAGCCCTTCGCCCGTGCGCAGCGACTGCGGCCCGCCGGGATCGAGCGCCCGCAGCCGGCACTGCACGGTGTCGGGGTAGGCCAGCAGGTAGTCCGGCCGGACGGTGACCAGCTCGCCCTGGCCGAGCTCGAACGCGTCGACCGGGCCGGGCGCGGCCAGCACGAGCGGCCCGGTTCCGCTGTAGTGCTCGAGGAACCCGGAGTCCGCGCCGAAGAGCTGCTGCAGCGGCGCCCAGTTCGGGTCGTGCCGGACCGACGAGGGCCGCACCAGCACGGCTTCGCGGTGCACCGACCAGCCCGTGCCGCCGCCCAGGTCGAGCGGGTAGACGTCGCCGGGGCGCAGCGGCGCGAAGTCGATCCAGCCGCCGTCGGACGGCGCGGTGTAGACGACCGCGGCGGACTTGCCCGCGCGGACGCCCCCGCGGCCCACCGGTGCCTCGGTGACGCCGAAGCGGCTGGCGAGCAGCGTCTCGGGCGCGGCCTGCACCGACTCGCCGGGGTCGAGCAGGACGCGGGCGACGCCGAAGACGGGGGTGTGCCGGGTCTGGACGCGCATCAGCGGGACGGGACGTGCGAGACGATCCAGCTGACCAGCGCGGACGGGTTGCGCGTCTGCGTCATGATCTGGCCGGGACCGGCGAAGTCGAACACGAGGCCTTCGCCGCTCTTCATGGACTGGATGATGCCCGTCGCGACCTTCCGGATCTGGTACTGCACGGTGTCGGCGTACGCGACGACGTGCCCGGTGTCGACGGTGACCATCTCGCCCTGCTGCAGGGTGATGGTCTCGACCGCGCCGTAGCAGGCGACGAGCAGCTGGCCCTGGCCGGTGGCGTGGGTCAGGAACCCGCCTTCGCCACCCATCAGGTTCTTCATCCCGCCCCACTTGGTCTCGGTCTGCACGCCGTGCGACGACGCGAGCCAGCAGCCGCGGGTGACGGCCCAGCCGGTCCGGCCGTCGAGCTGGATCACCTGGATGTCGCCGGGGAGGTTGGCCGCGACGTCGACCCAGCCGCCGTTCTGCGGCGCGGTGAAGGTGGAGATGAAGAAGGACTCGCCGGAGAGGAACGCGCGGCCGAGGCCCTTCATGATCCCGCCCTGGGACTGCGACTGGACCTGCACGCCGTAGCTGGTGGCCATCATCGCGCCGGACTCGACCTGGCACGGCTCGCCGGGCGCCAGCATCAGCCGGGCGACGGCGAACGAGGGCTGTTGACGGACTCCGACCTGCATGCGTGCTCCCCTACGGCGTGCTCGTGACGGGCAGAGTCTTGCACGCCGCTCCAGGACGGGGAGGATGGTCCGGTGATCTCCGTCGACGACTACCGCGACCGCGTTGCCGCGCTCCTGGGCAGCTCCCCCGCGACCGCCCTGCCCCTCGCCGCCGCGGCCGGCCTCGTCCTGGCCGAGGACGTGCGGGCCGGCGTTTCCCTCCCGCCCTTCGACAACTCCGCGATGGACGGCTACGCGGTCCGCGCCCATGACACTGCGGCCCCGCCGGTGACCCTGCCGGTGGCCGACGACATCCCGGCGGGCCGCGTCGACGTCGGGACGCTGGAACCGGGCACGGCGCACCGGATCATGACCGGTGCCCCGCTGCCGCCCGGCGCGGACGCCGTCGTGATGGTCGAGGACACCGACGGCGGCACCGAGACCGTGACCATCTCCGCCGCGGCCAAGGAAGGCGCGCACATCCGGCACACCGGCGAGGACGTCGTCGAAGGCAGCGTCGCGCTGCACGCCGGTACGGTGCTGGGCCACTCGCAGCTGGGGCTGGCGGCCGCCGTCGGGCTCGCCGAGGTGCGGGTGCACCGGCCGCTGCGGGTGCTGATCGCCTCGACCGGCACCGAGCTGATCGACGCGCCGGCGCCGTTGCGGCACGGCCAGATCTACGAGTCCAACAGCGTGATGCTCGCCGCGGCGGTCCGCGGCCTCGGCTGCGAGGTCGAGGTGGTCCGCAGCGTCGTCGACGACGTCGAGGAGTTCCGCAAGGTCATCGAGCCGAAGCTGGCCGACGCCGACCTGCTGGTCACCTCCGGCGGGGTCAGCGCGGGCGCGTACGAAGTGGTGAAGGACGCGCTGACCGGCCAGGGCGTCGAGTTCGCGAAGATCGCGATGCAGCCGGGCGGGCCGCAGGGCTGCGGGCGCTGGCAGGGCGTGCCGGTGGTGACCCTGCCCGGCAACCCCGTCAGCGTCCTGGTGTCGTTCGAGGCGTTCCTGCGCCCGGCGCTGCTGACGGCGATGGGCCACACCGACGTCTCGCGGCGGCGGGTGCGGGCCCGGCTGACCGAGGCGATGTCCTCGCCGGCCGGGCGCCGCCAGTACCGCCGGGGCGTGTTCACGCCGTCCGACCGGGAGGTCACCGGGGTCGTCGGGCCCCGCGGCGGCCCCGGTTCGCACCTGCTGGCCGCGTTCACCCAGGCCAACTGCCTGATCGTGCTGCCCGAGGACGTCACGTCGGCAGCGGAAGGCGAGGAAGTGGACGTCCTGCTGCTGTGACCGGGAAGTCGCGCAGCTTCCGGAAGGGCGCGAGGACCGGGAGCGCGGCGACCAGCACGACGGACGCCACCCACAGCGTCTCGCGGACGCCGAGCACCTCGCCGAGCACGCCGCCGAGGACCCCGGCCAGCGGGATCGTGCCGTAGGCGGCGAGCGAGGCGCTCGAGGTGATCCGGCTGAACAGCTCCGGCGGGCAGTACGCCTGCCGGAACGTCGTGGTGAGCACGTTCGACGCGACGACGCCCGCGCAGACGCCGAACACGCCGAGGACGAACAGCGACAGCCGCCAGCCCGGTCCGCTCAACGGCCCGAGCACCATCATCGGCGCCGCGGCCACCTCGCACAGCAGGAACGCGCGGGCGGTGCCGAAGCGGGCGCCGAGCCGCCCGGCCAGCGCCGCGCCGAGGATCCCGCCGGCCGCGGCGAGCGCCAGCACCAGGCCGACCAGGCCGGGCGCGGCACCGAGCGTGCGGGACAGGAAGACGATCTGGATGGAGCTGTAGCCGGTCAGCGCGAGGTTCGACACCGCGCCGAACACCATCAGCGACCGCAGGTACCGGTCGCCCATGACGAACCGCAGGCCTTCGCCGATCTGGCTGCGCAACGGCGTCCGTACCGCCGGGGCCACGGTCTCGCGCACCCGGATCGCGCGCACGCACAGCACGGAGACACCGAAGCTGACCGCGTCGGCGAGGATGCCGCTGACCGGGCCGAACGCCTGCGCCAGCAGCCCGGCCAGGCCCGGTCCGCCGACCTGGGTCGCCGACTCGCTGCCCTGCAGCTTCGCGTTGGCTTCGAGGAGGTCGTCCTTGCCGAGCAGGACGGGCAGGTAGGCCCGGTAGGCGAGGGTGAAGAACACCTTCGCGACGCCGCCGAGCAGGGCGGCGGCCAGCAGGTACGACATGGTCAGCGCCCCGAACGCGGCGGCGGCCGGGACGCTGCCGAACACCACCATCGACACGGCGTTGCAGGTCAGCATCACCGGACGCTTCGGGAGCCGGTCGACCCACGCGCCGGCGGGCAGGCCGACGACCAGCCACGGCAGCCAGGCGACCGCCGTCAGCAGCGCGACCTCGAAGGTGCTCGCGCCGAGCGTGACCACCGCGACCAGCGGCAACGCCGTGCTCGCGACCATGCTGCCGAGCATGCTCGTGGTCTCGCCGGTCCAGAGCAGCCGGAAGTCGCGGTTCCCCCAGAGCCCCTTCACGGCTGGCCCAGCGAAGCTCGCGCGGCGAAGAAGACGGGACGGCGTTCGACGCCGTCACCCGGTTCAGTGCGGTTCTCGAACTCGGTGAGCAGCAGGAGGATCCGCTCGTTCAGCTCCTCGAGCTCGGCAACCGACAGCCGCATCCAGGTGTCGGTGCTGAACGCCGAGCCGCGCCACTGCTCAGGGTAGGTCTCACGGTTCGCGATCCACTCGCGCGCGATCGCCATCTGGTGGTCGAGGGTGAGCACCTCGGCGGCCTCGGCGACCGGATCGTCCGGGAAGTCCGCGGCGGCCCACCGGAGTGTCTTCGCACTGCGCTTCCACCAGCGTTCCCGCTGGTCACGCGCCAGCTCGGGGGCCTCTTCGACCAGCTTGGCCGCGGCCAGCACCTTCATGTGGTGGCTGATGTTGCCGACCGCCTGGCCGGTCTTCCCCGCGAGTATCGACGCCGTCGCCGGGCCGTCCAGGTGGAGCAGTTCCATCAACCGCCGCCGCAAAGGGTGCGACACCGCCGCCAGCACCTTCGAATCCCGGATGTCCCGGACCTCATCGCTCATGTCACACAAGAGTAGTTGTACAACAACTCTTGTGCAATACCTCTTGTGCGACTGCTCGCGTAAGCTCCCGCCATGGGTTTCGTCGCATGGGTGATCTTCGGCGCGATCGTCGGCTGGGCCGCGAACCTCGTCGTCGGCGGCCGGGACCGGCGCCGGCAGGGCTGCCTGGTCAGCGTGCTGGTCGGGGTGGTCGGCGCGGCACTCGGCGGGCTGCTCTACCGGCTCGCGATCGGCCGGCCGATGACGTTCGAGTTCGACTTCCCCAGCTTCGGCGTGGCCATCCTCGGCGCCGTCGTGCTGCTGGCGATCCTGCGGGTCGTGAGCGGTCTCGGCCGTCGTCCGAGTGACCGTTCGTAACTTTTGCCGGACGAATAGTGATCGAAGCCGCTCCGGGGAGTTAAAATGCTTCCTCACGCGCATCGCCCGGTGGCCGGGTGCCTGCGCCGTCGGGGGGCGCATGCACCCGGCCGCGTTTCGCCTCGATGACGACGTCGACGGCGCGCTCCGGGTCCACCAGCCGTGGCACGGGCACCTCGTCGATCTCCCGGCACCACGCGCCCAGAAGCTCGTCGAGGCGGGCATCGGCCGCGTCGCGGTGATCGGTCATCGTCCCCCCACAAGTCATGGCGCGGTACGCGCAGCAGCGCCCCGAGCGGCGTCAACTACTCAGTGTTGTCGCCGAATTCGACTTTGCGTTACCGGAATGTGGCCGCTCCCACCCGCTGCGGGGACACCCTCACGAGGGAGCCGACCAGGGGCGCGCGCCGAGCCCCACCTGGGGCAGCGGTAGCGTGGTGGCGCCCGTACGCGGCCGCCGGACCCCGGCGCCGACCCGTCCTTCCGACACGAAAACAGGGGACCCGACCATGAGCGGCACCCGGCCGGAGCCCGCCGGCAACCCCGTCGCGCACGCCCTCCAGCTCGCCCGCGAAACGCTGCCGCCGATGCACCCGGCCGGCCGGCCGTTCGTGGCGGGCGGGGTCGCCGCGACGCTGCTCGCGCGCCGGTTCTCCAAGCGCCTCGGGGTCGTCGGTGCACTCGCGACCGTGGCGACCGCCGCGTTCTTCCGCGAGCCGAAGCGGGTCCCGCCGCCGCGTGACGGCGTCGCGCTCGCCTCGGCCGACGGTCTCGTGTCGCTGATCGAGGAAGCCGTCCCGCCCGCCGAGCTCGGCCTGCCGGCCGAGCCGCGGATGCGCGTGTCGGTGTTCCTCTCGGTGTTCGACGTGCACGTCCAGCGCGTGCCGGCGAACGGCGTGATCGAGCGCGTCGCCTACCGCCCGGGCAAGTTCCTCTCCGCCGACCTGGACAAGGCCAGCGAGGACAACGAACGCAACTCCGTGCTGATGCGCACCGAAGACGGCCACGAGCTCGTCGTCGTGCAGATCGCCGGGCTGGTCGCGCGTCGCATCCTCTGCGAGATCCGCGAGGGCGACAAGGTCGGCGCCGCCTCGACCTACGGCATCATCCGCTTCGGCTCGCGGGTCGACCTCTACCTCCCGCCGGGTTCCCGGGTGCTGGTCAGCAAGGGCCAGCGCACGGTCGGCGGCGAGACCGTGATCGCCGAACTCCCTGCCGCGCCTGCGAAAGGCTGATCGATGGTCCGCGTGACCACCCCCGGCGTCCGGCTGCTGCCCAACGCCATCACCGTGCTCGCGCTGTGCGCGGGCCTGTCGGCCGTCCAGTTCGCGCTGACCAAGAACTACGCGATGGCGATCGCCTCGATCGGCATCGCGGCGGTGCTCGACAGCCTGGACGGCCGGATCGCCCGCCTGCTCGACGCGACGTCGAAGATGGGCGCGGAGCTGGACTCGCTGTCCGACGGCATCTCGTTCGGTGTCGCGCCGGCGCTGGTCATCTACGTGTGGCAGACCGGCGCGGACCGGATCGGCTGGGTGGCGTCGCTGATCTTCGCCGTCTGCATGATCCTGCGGCTGGCCCGCTTCAACACACTGCTGGACGACACCGAGCAGCCGCCGTACGCGAGCGAGTTCTTCGTCGGCGTCCCGGCGCCGGCGGGTGGCCTGCTCGCGATGCTGCCGCTGGTGGCCTGGCTGCAATGGGGCGGCGGCTGGTGGTCGTCGCAGTGGGTCGTGTGGGCGTGGACGATCGCGATCGCGGCGCTGCTGATCAGCCGCATCCCGACGCTGTCGCTGAAGACGGTCAAGGCGCCGGCCAAGGCGATCGCGCCGCTGCTGATCGGCGTCGCGCTGCTGGCTGCGGCGATCATCCAGTTCCCGCTGGTCGCCCTGATCGCGGCGATGATCCTGTACCTGGCGCACATCCCGTACTCGGTCTACCGGCACCGCTGGCTGGCCGCGCACCCGGAGGCCTGGACGGTCCCGCCGCGCGAGCGCCGCGCGATCCGCCGGGCCCGCTCCCCGCGCCGCCTGGGCCTGCGTCCCCCGCTGCGCCGCCGGGTCGCGGGCGCGGCGATGCGCGCGGTCCGGCTGCCCCGCACCGGCGAGACGGTCCGCACCCCCCGCGGCAGCGAAAACGGCCAGGGCCCGCGGCGCCGCTCGTGGCGCCAGATCGGCCTGCGCCGCAAGTAAGGCCGTGTCGACCCCCCAATCACAGGTGTCGACCCTCCAGACACAGATGTCGACCCTCTGATCACGCGGTTGCCCTTCGAGGCACGGCGGTCGCGCGTGATCGAGAAGCCGACACTCGTGATCAGAGGGTCGACACGCGTGATTGTGGGGACGACACGACCCGGTGCGACTTCCGCCCGGCGGTCGAAGACGTCACCTGCTTCGACGCCTGGGGCCGCTCGGCATCGCTAGGGTGAACGGCGTGAGCCACCCGCAGATCACGCTGACCGTCCGGCACACGCCGTCCGCGCTGGACACCCGCCGTGGCGTCGTCCGGCTGCATCCCGAAGTGCTCGACGCGCTCGGCCTGCGGGCCTGGGACGCCGTGCACCTCACCGGCGCCCGGGTCAGCGCCGCCCTCGCCGCGCCCACCGACGAAGCCGACGTGCCCGGCATCGTGCTCACCGACGACGTCACCATGTCGAACCTCGGCGTCACCGAGGGCGCCGAGGTCGTGGTCGCGCCCGCCGAGGTCTCCGCGGCGAAGACGGTCACCGTCGCCGGGTCGCGGCTGGCCAGCGTCTCGGTCAGCCCGCACATGCTCCGGCTCGCCCTCATCGGCAAGGTGCTCACCGTCGGCGACGCCGTCTCCCTGCTGCCGCAGGACCTCGCGCCGAGCCCGGGGTCCGACCCGGCCGGCCTGCGCGGCCAGCTGTCGCGGGCGATCGGCGCGACCTGGACGAACGAGCTGCTGACCGTCACGGCGACCGAGCCGGCCGGCACCGTCGCGGTCGGACCGTCCACAGTGGTCGTCTGGCGCGACGGCGCGCGGCAGGCGCCCCAGCCCGCCGCACCCCGGACGGCGACCGCGCTCGTCCGCACCTCCGCCGTCACGGCGGCCGAGGAGTGGATCGAGGCGGAGATCGTCGAAGACGAGGTGGTGATCGAGGAGACCGTCGAGGAGACCGTGCCACTGGCCGACCTCATCGGCGCCGAAGCGACCGCGCGCAAGCTGGCCGAGTGGTTCGACCTGGCGTTCCACCGGCCGGAGCTGCTGGCCCGGCTGGGCGCGCCCGCCCACCTCGGCGTCCTGCTGTCCGGTCCCGAGGGCGTCGGCAAGGCGACGCTCGTCCGCTCGGTCGCGAACGAATCCGACATCCGCGTGGTGCCGGTCGCCGCGCCGAACCTCGCGGTGCTGGACCCGAACGTCGCGGTCTCGCGCCTGCGCGAGGCGATCCGCGCCGCGGAAGGGCCGACCGTGCTGCTGCTCACCGACGTCGACGCGCTGCTGCCCGCGGCCACGCCGCCGCCGGTCGCCACCGTCGTGCTGGAGGAGCTGCGGACGGCGCTGCGGCGCGAGCGCTTCGCCGTCGTCGCGACGACGGCCCGTGCGGAGGCCGCCGACCCGCGGCTGCGCACCGCCGACCTGCTGGACCGCGAGCTCAGCCTGGCGCTGCCGGACGCGAAGACGCGGCGGGAGCTGCTGAACGTCCTGCTCCGCGACGTCCCGCTCGACACGGGCATCGACTGCGGCGTCCTGGCCGAGCGGACGCCGGGGTTCGTCGCCGCGGACCTGATCGCGCTGCGGCGGGACGCGGCGCTGCGGGCCGCGCTGCGCCAGCGTGAGGCGGACGAGCCGCGGATCTCGCAGCAGGACCTCCTCGACGCGCTGGCCACCGTCCGCCCGGTGTCGATGTCCACTTCGGACAACCTGGCCACCGGCGGGCTGACGCTGGACGACGTCGGGAACATGGTCGACGTCAAGCAGTCGCTCACCGAGTCCGTGCTGTGGCCGCTGCGGTATCCGGACTCGTTCGCCCGGCTCGGCGTCGAACCGCCGCGCGGGGTGCTGCTGTACGGACCGCCCGGCGGCGGCAAGACGTTCCTGGTGCGCGCCCTGGCCGGCACCGGCGCGCTGAACGTGTTCGCGGTCAAGGGCGCCGAGCTGATGGACAAGTGGGTCGGCGAGTCGGAGCGCGCGGTGCGGGAGCTGTTCCGCCGGGCCGCCGAGGCCGCGCCGTCGCTGATCTTCCTCGACGAGATCGACGCGCTGGCCCCGCGCCGCGGCCAGTCGTCGGACTCGGGCGTCGCCGACCGGGTGGTCGCGGCGCTGCTGACCGAGCTCGACGGCGTCGAGCCGATGCGCGAGGTCGTCGTCCTGGGCGCGACGAACCGGCCCGAGCTGGTCGACCCGGCGCTGCTGCGGCCGGGCCGGCTGGAGCGTCGCGTCTACGTGCCGCCGCCGGACGCCGAAGCCCGCGCGGCGATCCTCTCGGCCAGCTCGAAGAACACGCCGCTGGCCTCCGATGTGGACCTCGCCGAGGTCGCGTCCACTCTGGACGGTTACTCGGCCGCCGACTGCGCGGCCCTGATCCGCGAGGCGGCGCTGACGGCGATGCGCGAGTCCCTGGAGGCCCGCGAAGTCACCGCGGTCCACCTGGACAGTGCCCGCAAGACGGTCCGTCCGAGCCTCGACCCGGCCCAGCTCGCCGCGCTGGAGGCCTACGCCAAAACGCAGGCCGGGGACTGAAGCCGCAACTCGCGTGATCCGAACCGGATCTCGCGTGTTGGGGCCGGAACTCGTGAGTTCCGGCCCCGAACACGCGAGTTACGGGGTCAGCTGCCCTTGTGGCCGGACTCGTATTCCTTCGTCACGATCACTATCACGCCGGGGCTCGCGCCCTCTATCCCCGGGAAGCGGGGCTCGGCCTTGATCCCGAACTCCTGGGCGAGCTGCTTGGCCGCGGCTTCCTCGTCGGTGCCCGGGCGGTAGAAGGCCGTCGTCGTCGGGATGGTGCCCTGCGAGTAGTTGCCGACCTCGTTGACGTTCCAGCCACTGCCGCGGAAGTCGGCGGCGGCCCGCTGGGCGAGATCCTTGATCAGGGAGTTGTTGAAGACCCGGACGGTCACCCACTTGTTGGACGCCTGCTGGTCGCCCGGCTGCCCGGGCTGCCCCGGCTGGCCGGACGTCGGCTGGCCCGGCGTCGGCGAGGTCGGCGACGGCGGGGTGGGCGACGACGGCGAAGTGGTGGTCGGCGGCGGCGTCGTCGAAGTCGAGCCCGAAGGCGGCTGCGACCCGGTGGACGTCCCCGGCTGGGTCGGCGTGCCGCTCGGCCCGGCTTCGTTCGACCCGTCCCCGCTCAACGCGGAGATCCCGCCGATCACCGCGGCGATGATGGCCACCCCGATCAGGGCGACGCCCGCGGCCTTCATCGGCCGGGACATTCCCGAAAACACGCTCATTTCAGCTCGATCCCCAGTCGCCGGGCGCCACGCTTGCGCTGGCGGGCGGCGCGGGTCTTGCGCAGCCGCTTCACCAGCATCGGGTCCGCTTCGATCGCCTCCGGCTTCTCCAGCAGCTTGTTGAGCAGCTGGTAGTAGCGCGTGGCGGACAAATCGAAGCGTTCGCGGATGGCGTTCTCCTTCGCCCCGGCGTGTCGCCACCACTGGCGCTCGAAGGCGAGGATCTCGACCTCGCGTTCGGTCAGGCCGGGCACGGGCTTCGGCGGCGACGGCTGCGGCTCAGCCATCGACTCCGCGGCGTCCATCCGAGTCCCTCTCAATCGGGCGTCATGGCGAATCAGACCTAGCTCTTCCGCGGGCGCCATTCAACCACGGAAGCCGCCGCCGACGTGGGCATCCGCGTCGGCGCGTCACGGTCTGATGCAGGTCTACCAGAAGGGTCCGACTAAACTGGCTCGCCGTGACCATCCACCCCATCGTGATCGCCGGCGAACCCGTGCTGCACCAGCCGACTCGGGAGATCACCGAGTTCGACGAGAAGCTGCGCACGCTCACCGACGACATGTTCGAGACGATGTACGCCGCCGAGGGCGTCGGCCTCGCGGCCAACCAGATCGGCCTCGACCTGCGGGTGTTCGTGTACGACTGCCCGGACGACGAAGGCGTCCGGCACAAGGGCCTCGTCGTGAACCCGAAGCTCGAGACGTCGGAGATCCCGGAGACCATGCCGGACCCGGACGACGACTGGGAGGGCTGCCTGTCGGCGCCCGGCGAGTCGTACCCGACGGGCCGCGCGAAGTGGGCGAAGGTGACCGGCTTCGACCTCGACGGCAACCCGATCGAGGTCGAGGGCACCGGCTACTTCGCCCGCTGCCTGCAGCACGAGACCGACCACCTCGACGGCTTCATCTACCTCGACCGGCTGGTCGGGCGGCACGCCCGCGCGGCGAAGAAGATGCTGAAGTCCAACAAGTGGGGCGTCCCGGGCAACTCGTGGCTGCCGCCGAAGACCCCCGAGGACGACGGCGCCGTCATCTGACCCGTAAAGCCGTGAAGGCCTCCTTACCGGCCATAAGAGCCGGTAAGGAGGCCTTCACGGCTTTTTGCCGAACTCAGCAGCCGAGGAAGTGGCAGCGGACCACCTTCGGCGTCTCCAGGACCGAGCCCGCCTTGACGTCCCAGGCCAGCCGGACGTACTGGGCGTGCGTCCAGGCCAGCGGGGTCGCCGACGTGTTCGGCGTGCCGGCCGGGAAGCCGGTCTGGCCCGACGGCGGGTTCTCGTCCCACACCTGCTCCGGCATGGTCTCCGCCGAGCTGCTCACCCGGCCGAGGTCACGCAGCCGCCGCGCGGCCGACGACGGGTCGCCGAGCGTCAGCTCGTACTCGCCGCGTTCACCGGCGAGCAACGGCCACAGCCGGCCGAACGTCGTGCGGCTCTCCGCCGGGAACGTGTAGTCCCACGGCGAACCGTCGGCCTGCTCGCCGTAGCCGTCCTTCGTGTACCGGTGCCAGAACTGCCCGGTCGGCGTGGTGAACGCGATCTCCTTGTCGGTGACGCGCACGCTGTTCACGATCACCGGGTCGTCGGCCCGGTAGACGCCGAGGCGCACCAGGTCGAGGAAGCCCGCGTCGGTGACCGCGCGCTGGTCCATCGTCACGCTCGAGTTGCCGAGGTTGTACGTCGTCGGAGCGTTGGCGTTCGCGTCCTTGGTCAGCCGGACGAAGTACGGGTCCTTCGACAGCGGCCCGTTCGTGGTGATCGTCTGCTTGGGCAGGTCGGCCTTCATCTTGTCCGCCGCGGCGAGGTACCGGGCGGCGTCGGCGGCCGCGCCGTTGTGCGAAGCGATGTCCGCCGCGCAGACGAGCCCGGCGATCACCGAGGCGATGGTCGACGGGGACCAGCCGTCCTGCTCCTCCCAGCGCTCCTGCTGGGTGTAGGGCGACGCCTGCCCGTTCGGGCCCCGGTAGCCGAGGATGAAGTCGGCGGCCTTCCGGACGCCGGGCCACAGGTCGGTCCGGCCGAGCTGCTGGGCCAGCACGATCGGGAAAGCGGTTTCGTCGAGCTGGATCGACGTCCAGTACGGCACGCCGTCGACCCGGCTGTTCTGCGGCATGTGCCCGTCGGCCTGCTGCTGCGTGCCGAACATGTAGGACACCGCGCGGTTCGCCGCGGCCGTGTCGCCGCCGGACGCCAGGCCGGTCGCGATCTGGTAGAGGTCACGCGGCCAGACCAGGTGGTAGGTGCCGGACGGCGACCACTCCGGGTCGTTGTTCCCGAACCGCCACGGCATGCTCGGCGACGCGATGAAGGCGCCCGGGTGGTGCTTGTCCTCGCTCGCGGCGAGGGTCAGCATCGACGCCTTGTAGAGGTCGCGCTCGGCGTCGGTCTTCAGCGACGACGGCGGTTTGCTCACCCCGCGCAGGTACTGCTCCCAGCCTCGGTCGTACGCGCGGGTGATGTCGCGGACGCCGCGTCGCTGCGACGCCTGCGCGCTGCCGAGCGCGTCGGCGGCCTTCGCGCCCATGCCGAGGGCGAGGGTGACGTGCCGGTTCCGGACGCCGTCGGCCGCGGTCTGCCCGGTCAGCACGACATTGCCCTTCGCGGCGCTGTCGTACGCGGCGAGCTTGAAGGTCTTCGCGAGCTGCGTGTTCCCGTCGGACGCGCCCGCATAGCCGACGCTCGTGCGGGTGAACGCGGGCTTCGCGGTCAACGCGGCCGCGTTCGTGGCGTCCTGCGCGGTGACGGCGTCGCCCTTCCGCGCGGCCGAGTCGTCCGAGCCGTCGTTGGTCAGGTCCGGGTCGGCGACCGCGTAGAGCTGGTACGGCCGCCCGGTGAGCGACTGGAAGTCGACGTCCACCAGCACCGTCGTGGCGGCCGGGTCGGTGACGTACGTCTTGCGCAGGCGCCACCGGTGCTGGTCGTCGGTGATGGTCTGCTCGTAGGTCAGGCTGTCGTCGTCGGTGCGCCGGACCTGCTGGGACTTCGCCGTGTAGTCGGTGACGGCGAAGCTGCGGCCGTCGGTGACGACGAAGTTCATCGACCGGACGCTCGGCGTCGACAGGTCCGGGTAGTAGACCTCGGACAACTGGCCACCCTGGAGGGTGAACCAGACGTTGCTCGACCGGTCGTGAGCGGTGCCGAACCCGGTCTTGTTCGCCGGCAGCCAGCTGGGATGGGCACCGGGCGCACCGGGTGCCTCGCCACCGCCCTGAGCCGCCGCGATCCCCGGGATCAATCCGGTGACCAGCAGCCCGGCGAGGGCGCCGAACATGAGTTTGCGCATATCAACCCCACAGAAAGTCACTTCTGCACCGTTACAGAAGCGCCTGGAAGTGTCTCGCCGATCCTCCACCGGCGCATGGTCCGAACCGGTGAACCACTGACCGTCACTGGTCCGGGAAAACGCTTGCCCACCGTGTCCGGCGCCCGCGACGATCGGGCGATGCCGAACCTGCTCGCGTTCATCCCCGCCGCGTTCCTCATCGCGATGGTCCCCGGGCCCGCGACGGTCATGCTGATCAAGCAGGCGGCCCGCGGCTCGAAGCGCAACGCCTTCGCGACCATCGCCGGCATCGAAGCCGGCGTCGCGTTCTGGGGGCTCGCCGCGGTGTTCGGCCTGACCGCGGTGCTCGCCGCCTCCCGGACGGCGTACGACGTCCTGCGCATCGCAGGCGCGATCTTCCTGGTCTGCCTCGGGATCAAGGCGCTGTTCTTCCGCGGTTCGGTTGAGGAGAAGGCGATCCGGCCGGGCGCGGGCTTCCGGTCCGGGCTCGTCACGAACATCGGCAACCCCAAGGCGGGCGTGTTCGCGCTGTCGTTCCTGCCGCAGTTCGTCCCGGCCCACGCGGGCGCCGGTGCGCTACTGGCCTGCGTCGCGGCCTGCGGTGGCTCGAGCGCACCTCGGGCGGGCTGCTGGTGGGCTTCGGCGTCACCGTCGCGCTCGAGGGCTGAGTTCTCCAGCAGCGAACGGTTTTCCCACCGCTCCAGGCGCACACTTGTATCACCTGCAACGGTGTAATCGAGGTGCATTCATGGACGAGGCGATGGACGCCTACTCGCAGGCCGTCAGCACGGTCGCGAAGACCGTCACCCCGCACGTCGCCGGGGTCCAGCTCTCGCGCGGCAGCGGCTCGGCGGTCGTCTTCGCCGACGACGGCCACCTGCTCACCAACGCCCACGTGGTCACCGACCACCGGCGCGGCGTCGCGACCTTCGCCGACGGCAGCGAGGTGCCCTTCGACGTCGTCGGCGCCGACCCGCTGTCCGACCTCGCGGTCCTGCGGGCGCGCGGCGAGACGCCGTCGGCCGCCGTGCTCGGCGACGCCGACCGGCTCGTCGTCGGGCAGCTCGTCGTGGCCGTCGGCAGCCCGCTCGGCTTCTCCGGCACCGTCACCGCGGGTGTCGTCAGCGCGCTCGGCCGGGCGCTGCCGGTGCGCCACGGCCGCGCCGGGCGCGTGATCGAGGACGTCATCCAGACCGACGCCGCCCTCAATCCGGGCAACTCCGGCGGCGCGCTCGCCGACTCCGCCGGCCGCGTCGTCGGCGTCAACACCGCGGTCGCCGGCGTCGGGCTCGGGCTCGCGGTGCCGATCAACGCGACGACGCGGCGGATCATCGACACGCTCGTCGTCGAGGGCCGGGTGCGGCGCGCGTACCTCGGCGTCGTCGGCGTCCCGGCGCCGCTACCGGACGACATCGCCGGGCGCACCGGGCAGGCGGCCGGGCTGCGGGTGCACGAGGTGGTCTCGGGCGGGCCCGCCGACCGCGCCGGGCTGCGCGCCGGCGACCTCGTGCTGACCGTCGGGCGCACCCGCGTCTCGGACGCCCAGGGCATCCAGCGGCAGCTGTTCGCGGAAGTGATCGGCACCGCACTGCCGATCACCGTGCTGCGCAACGGAGCCATGGTCGACGTGTACGCGACACCGGCCGAACTGGTCGGGTGAGGTGAGCGGGCTTGAGTATGTGCCGTCGGCGTGGCATGGTCGGGGGCACAACACCAACGCGGGAGCTCGCGCCATGGCGGGCTGAGAGGGTGGCTGGGGATTTTCCCGGGCGTCACCGACCGCATGAACCTGACCGGGTAATGCCGGCGTAGGGAGTGAAAGTCGTTGACGACGCTCGAGAACAAGCACGTCTCCGTCACCACGGGTCCGATCACCGGATCGCACAAGGTGTACCACCAGACCGAGTCCGGACTCCGGGTTCCGGCACGCCGGATCGACCTTTCGAACGGCGAACACTTCGACGTCTACGACACATCGGGCCCGTACACCGATCCCGAAGCGGAGATCGACGTCCACAGTGGACTGCACCGGCTGCGGGCCGGCTGGGCCGACGGCCGTGAGCACAACACCCAGCTCGGCTGGGCCAAGCAGGGCGTCATCACCCGGGAAATGGAGTACATCGCCGCCCGCGAAAGGGTTTCGCCCGAGTTCGTGCGCACCGAAGTCGCCAGCGGGCGCGCGGTGATCCCGGTCAACCGCAAGCACCCCGAGTCCGAGCCGATGATCATCGGCAAGAACTTCCTGGTGAAGATCAACGCCAACATGGGCAATTCGGCCGTCTGGTCGTCGGTCGAGGAAGAGGTCGACAAGATGGTGTGGGCGACCCGCTGGGGCGCCGACACGATCATGGACCTCTCCACCGGCAAGCGGATCCACGAGACGCGCGAGTGGATCATCCGCAACTCGCCGGTCCCGGTCGGCACCGTGCCGATCTACCAGGCGCTGGAAAAGGTCGACGGGGAACCGGAAAAGCTGTCGTGGGAGATCTACCGCGACACCATCGTCGAGCAGTGCGAACAGGGCGTCGACTACGTCACCGTGCACGCCGGCGTGCTGCTGCGCTACATCCCGCTGACCGCGCGGCGCGTCACCGGGATCGTCAGCCGCGGCGGCTCGATCATGGCCGCGTGGTGCCTCGCGCACCACCAGGAGTCGTTCCTGTACACGCACTTCGAAGAACTCTGCGAGATCCTGCGGCAGTACGACGTCACGTTCTCCCTCGGCGACGGCCTGCGCCCCGGCTCGATCGCCGACGCCAACGACCGCGCCCAGTTCGCCGAGCTGGAGACCCTCGGCGAGCTGACGCACATCGCGCGTTCGCACGACGTCCAGGTGATGATCGAAGGTCCCGGCCACGTGCCGATGCACAAGATCAAGGAGAACGTCGAGCTGGAGGAAAAGCTCTGCGGCGAGGCGCCGTTCTACACCCTCGGGCCGCTCGCGACGGACATCGCGCCGGGCTACGACCACATCACGTCGGCCATCGGCGCGGCGCAGATCGGCTGGTACGGCACGGCGATGCTGTGCTACGTCACGCCGAAGGAGCACCTCGGCCTGCCGAACCGCGACGACGTCAAGACCGGTGTGATCACCTACAAGATCGCCGCGCACGCCGCGGACCTGGCCAAGGGGCACCAGTACGCCCAGGAGTGGGACGACGAGCTGTCCAAGGCGCGCTTCGAGTTCCGCTGGAACGACCAGTTCAACCTCTCGCTCGACCCGGACACCGCGCGCTCGTTCCACGACGAGACACTGCCCGCCGAGCCGGCCAAGACCGCGCACTTCTGCTCGATGTGCGGGCCGAAGTTCTGCTCGATGCGGATCACGCAGGACGTCCGCAAGTACGCCGAGGAGCACGGTCTGTCCACTGTGGAGGCCATCGAGGCCGGGATGGCTTCGAAGTCGGCGGAGTTCACCGAGTCCGGTGGCCAGGTCTACCTACCCGTGGTGCAGCCGTGACTCCGCCGACCGCCCTCACCATCGCCGGGTCCGACTCCGGCGGTGGTGCGGGCATCCAGGCGGACCTGCGCACGTTCTTCGCCAACGGGGTGCACGGGCTCGTCGCGCTGACCGCGGTCACCGTGCAGAACTCGTTGGGCGTACAGGGTTTCACGGAGATCCCGGCGGACGTCGTCACCGCGCAGATCAAGGCGGTGGCGTCCGACATGGGTGTCGACGCGGCGAAGACGGGCATGCTGGCGACGGCCGAGATCATCCGCGCGGTCGCGAAGACCCTCGACGAGATCGGCATGGACTTCCCGCTGGTGGTCGACCCGGTGGCGGCGTCGATGACGGGCCACGCCCTGCTGCGGGAGGACGCCCTGGAGGCGATCCGCACGGAGCTGTTCCCGCGCGCGACGCTGATCACGCCGAACCTGGACGAAGTCCGTCTGCTGACCGGCATTTCCGTCGTCGACACGGCGTCCCAGCGCGAAGCGGCCGAGGCGTTGCTGGCCTTCGGCTCCCGCTGGGTCCTCGTCAAGGGCGGCCACATGCAGGGCACAGCCGACTGCGTGGACCTGCTCACGGATGGCAGTTCGTACGTCGCCTTGAGCGGCCCGAGGTACGAGACGGACAACACCCACGGCGGCGGCGACACGATGGCATCGGCAATCACGTCGTCGCTGGCGAAGGGCGCTTCGGTCCCGGACGCGGTGGCGGCGGGCAAGAAGTTCATCGAGCGCTGCGTCGCGGAGTCCTACCCGCTCGGCGCCGGCGTCGGCCCGGTCTCCCCGTTCTGGGTCCTGCCGCCGCCGTCGTGAGTGGTTAGGGCGGTTAGAACCGCCCTAACCACTCACGACCAGCCGCGGCAGACTCGCTAGCGGACCGGCTGCAGCTCCCGGCCGTCGTACTCCCGCCGCGCCGAGCGGATGCGGTCGAAGTTCGCCTGCGACCACGTGCTCAACGCCACCAGGTGCGCCCCGACCTCCGCGCCCATGTCCGTCAGCGCGTACTCCACCGTCGGGGGCGTTGTCGGGTACACCGTGCGCGTCAGGAAGCCGTCGCGTTCCAGCTGCCGGAGGTTCTGGGTCAGCATCTTCTGGCTGATGCCGTCGACCGCGCGGCGCAGCTCGCCGAAGCGGTGCGGGCCGCGGGCCAGCGCGCCCAGCACCAAGGCCGTCCACTTGTTGGCCAGCAGGTCCAGCACCTCCCGGCACGGGCAGCTGCGAAGGTAGATGTCCCAGGGTCCGTCCTGGTCACAGGTGGTTTCCATCAGGTACCTACTTTACCGATAAGTGCCTTCTAGCGAAAAGTGACGAACACTCCGAGTATAGGGACCGACCCCGGAACGAAGGAGTGGAGCAATGCGCATCGTGACCCAGGAGACCCTCGGCGGGCCGGAGGTGCTCCGCGTCACCGAAGCACCGCGCCCCGAACCCGGGCCCACGGAGGTCCTGGTGCGGGTGAAGGCCGCGGGGATCAACCCGGTCGACTGGAAGGTGCGGACCGGCGGCGGGTTCCTCGGCGAGCCGCCGTTCACCATCGGCTGGGACGTCGCCGGGATCGTCGAAGAAACCGGCTTCGGTGCCACCGGCGTCCGGGAGGGCGACGAAGTCCTCGGGATGCCCTGGTTCCCGCGCCCGGCCAACGCCTACGCGGAGTACGTCACCGCGCCCTCGCGGCACTTCGTGCGCAAGCCGGCCGGCCTGTCGTTCGCCGAGGCCGCCGCGCTGCCGCTGGCCGGGCTCACCGCCTGGCAGGGACTGGTGGACGTGGGAAACGTCCAAAAGGGACAACGCGTGTTCGTCGACGCCGCCGCGGGCGGGGTCGGCCACCTCGCCGTGCAGATCGCCAAGGCGCGCGGCGCGCACGTCATCGGCACGGCCAGCGCCGGCAAGCACGGCTTCCTGCGCGAGCTCGGGGTCGACGAGCCGGTCGACTACCACGACCCCGAAGCCACGACGTCCGATGTGGACGTCTACTTCGGACTCGTCGGCGAGGAGAGCGACCTGCGCTGGCTCCCCGCGATCAAGCCGGGAGGCCTGCTGATCGCCGTGCCCAGCGGGGTCGCCGACCGCGTCGAAAAGGCCGCTGCGGAAAGGAAAGTACGCACGGAACGGATCCTCGTCGAGCCGGACCGTGGCGGGCTGACCGGCCTCGTCGAGTTGATCGAAGCCGGTCAGCTGAAGGTCCGCGTCGAGCAGACCTTCCCGTTGGAAGACGCCGCCAAGGCGCACGAGCTGGGTGAGTCCGGGCGGGTGTCCGGGAAGCTCGTGCTGACCGTCTAACCCCGGGCGAGCACCTGGGGCAGCACCGTCGTGAGCCCGGTCCAGTCCGAAGTGACCACCGACGCGTGCTGCTTCGCGAGGTCGGCGACGCGCTGGTTGGCCTGGTCGACCGTCGGGTTGTGCGCGTCGATCGCGGGCGCGACGTTCTGACCGTCGGTCATCACGAGGTAGTAGTGGTTGGCGTCGTACCACCACGGCCCGGTCTGCGTCACCCACGCGTTCGCGTCGCCGTCGAACACGACGAACCACGGCTTGAGGTCGGCGGTGTACTTGTCCCGCGGGTCACCGCCGGCCGCGCCGTGCACGGTCGGGAAGATGTTCGCGTCGCCGAGCTTGCCGGCGTTCTTGAGCCCGACCAGGTACCGCGCGTACTCGACGTCGGTGTGCAGCGTGTCGGTCGGGTTCCCCTCCTCGACGGTGCCCGGGATGATCTCGGTGATCACCCGGCCCCGCAACGCGTCCACGGACGGCCAGTTGTCCGCTTTGGAGGCGTCGTCGAGCGTGGCGTAGCTCCCGAGCAGCTCGGCCGGGCGGAAGGCGACGCTGCCGAGGTGCGAGCGGAACGTCGCGTCCAGCTCGTCCGGGCCCATGCCCGTGTTGTCCGAGAAGCCCGTCTTCATCTCCAGCTTGAGCGTGATCGGCGTGTGCCCGGGGTGGGCGGCCAGCCAGATCCGGATGTCGTCGAGGCAGTACTCGAGGTTCTTGTTCTTGCCGCCGGTGTACAGCTGCGCCGCCGAGGTGGCCGCGACGCAGTTGTTGCTGTTCCCCAACGGGTTCGAGTGGCTGACCTTCCACTCGTGGGTGAAGAAGTCCGGCCAGACGTCGAGCTCGATCAGCGACGAGCCGGCGTCGAGCGCCCTGGCCAGGTAGTCGTAGGCCGCCGGGTCGTAGGTGTTGTGCACGCCGACCGTGGTGACGTGGGAGAGCTTCGGGCCGTCCGCGTTCGCGGCCGTCGCCCCGGAGAGCACGAGCGCCGCCGTGAGGAATGCCACCGAGAAGAGCTTCATTCAGGCTCCTTCGCCCCATGAACTGGTGAGTAGCCCACACAATGTGCCACCGTGGTGGACTGTTGATGAAGCAAAAGCGGCCGATTGGCCTAGACCAGAAGTCGGGAAGACCATGACGACGAGCCCTCCCTCCGCGCTCACCATCGCGGGGTCGGACTCCGGCGGCGCCGCCGGCCTGCAGGCGGACCTGCGCACGTTCCTGACCTGCGGCGTGCACGGCCTGGTCGCGGTCACCGCCGTCACCGTGCAGAACACCCTCGGCGTGCACGACCGCGCCGACCTGCCGCCGCACATCGTGGCCGGGCAGATCGAGGCGGTCGCGGCGGACATGGGCGTCGGCGCGGCCAAAACGGGCATGCTGGCGTCGGCCGAGATCATCCACGCCGTCGCCGCCGCGTGCGACCGGGCCGGGATCGGCCGCGACGAGGAAATCCCGTTCGTCGTCGACCCGGTCGCGGCGTCGATGCACGGCCACCCGCTGTTCGACGACGCCGGCCTGCACGCCCTGCGCGACGAGCTGCTCCCCCGCGCGACGGTGCTCACCCCGAACCTGGACGAGGTCCGGCTCCTCACCGGCATGACCGTCAAGGACCGCGAAGGCATGCACACCGCGGCCGTGGTGCTCCACCGGATGGGCCCTCGCTACGTCCTCGTGAAGAGCGGCCACCTGCAGGCCGACCCGGAGTGCGTGGACCTGCTGTTCGACGGGTCGACGTTCGTGGAGCTGCCCGGACAGCGCTACGCGACGCCGCACACGCACGGCGCGGGCGACACGATGGCCTCGGCGCTGACGGCGGGCCTGGCCAAGGGGATGTCCGTGGTGGAGGCGGCGCGGTACGGCAAGTGGTTCGTCTCCCACGCCGTCGAGCACGCCTACCCGATGGGCGCCAAGGTCGGCCCGGTCTCCGCCTTCTGGCGGCTGGCACCCGAGGAGCGCTGAGTACCGGCCCGGTTACCATCCCTGCGTTTACTTTTCCTTGAACTGAGCGGGGGACGGCCTTGACCGGGCGCGAGCGGGTGGCGAAGGTCCTCGAGGACCGCCGCTTCCAGAACTTCATCATCGCCGTGATCGTCTTCAACGCGACCACGCTCGGCATGGAGACGTCGACGTCCTTGATGGACGGGTTCGGCGGGCTCCTGCACACCCTCGACCACATCGCGCTGGGCATCTTCGTCGCCGAGCTGCTCGCGAAGTTCTACGCCTACCGCGGCGGCTTCTTCCGCGACAACTGGAACGTCTTCGACCTGCTGGTCGTCGGCATCGCGGTGATCCCGGCGACCGGGCCGTTCGCCGTCCTGCGGTCGTTGCGCGTGCTGCGGGTCCTGCGGCTGATCTCGGTCGTGCCGTCGATGCGCAAGGTCGTCTCCGGGCTGCTCGCGGCGATCCCCGGCATGGCGTCGATCGCCGCGCTGCTCGCGCTGATCATCTTCGTCGCGGGAGTCATGGCGACAAAGCTGTTCGGCGTCATCTCGCCGGAGAACTTCGGCGACCTCGGCACGTCGCTGTTCACGCTGTTCCAGGTGATGACCGGCGAAGCGTGGCCGGACATCGCGAAGGAGATCATGGTCCAGGCGCCGATGGCGTGGATCTTCTTCGTCGTGTACATCCTGGTGTCGAGCTTCGCGGTGCTGAACCTCTTCATCGCCGTCGTGGTCAGCGGCATGGAGGACGAGCTGCGCCAGGACATCCGCGAGGAAGAGGCGAAGCAGGCCGAAACCCAGGCCGCCGCGAACCAGGAGATCCTGGACGAGCTTCGTGCGCTTCGCGCGGAGCTGGCCGAACTGCGACAGAAGGCGGCTTAGATGCCCGTACGCCCCGCCGTCGTTCTCGCGTTCCTGGCCGTCGTCCTCGCCGGTTGCGGGCCGGAATCGGCGTCCACGGGGCGCCCCTCGGCCGACGCCATCATCGGCACCGTCGAGGGCTTCGCCGGCAAGGACGCCGACGTTTCCCACATCAACGTACTGAGGAAGCAGGCGAAGAACGGCGACGTCAGCGTCGTCGACCTGGTCATCGCCTGCAAACCCGGAACTCGCGACTGCCTGCTGGTGGCACCCGACGGCGCGGGGTACCCGAGTTTGGCGGACTTCGTCGACGACACGAAGCTGCTCGAACCGGGCGACACGATTTCCGGCGCCGCCGGCATTCCCGCCCATCCGGTGGCCCGGCAGTCCGAGACGGTCGTCAAGAGCGACCCGGACGTCTCCGCGTGGACCGCCGTGGGTGTGGTCGTGGCCGGCCTGGTGGTGGCGGCCCTCGTCGTCATCGCCGTGGTTTGGCTGATCAGGCGGCCACGCAGGCGCCGCGAGGGCAACCGCCTGCTGACCGAATGGGACTTGCCGCCGGAGGACTAACCCTCGTCGGCGATCAGCGCTTCGAGCGCCGGGAGCGCCGTCGTCAGGGCTTCGCGGTGCTCGGGCGACAGGCGGTCGAGGCGCCGGTTCAGCTCCTGCACCCGCGTCGACCGGACGCCGGAGACGAGCCGCTCGCCCTCTTCGGTCGCCTTCGCCAGCCACGCCCGGCGGTCGACCGGGTCGGACTCACGGCTGACGTACCCGGCCTCGACCAGGGACGCGATGATCCGCGACATGGTCGCCGCGGCGACGCCCTCCTTCGCGGCGAGGTCGCCGAGGCGCAGCTGGCCGGAGATGACCAGCGTCGCGAGGGCCGAGATGGCGCCGTGGCCCGGGCCGGGCACACCGGCCTGCCGCAGTGACCGGGACAGCCTGCCGACGGCGAGGTACAACCTGCCCGAGACGTCCTGGACCGATGTGCTCGTCACGGCTGGCTCCTTCTTGCCTCACGCGTGCGCGGGTGCGCCGGAAAGTGCCGTCAACCTTACGGGTTCGCAGTGCGCGTTCGGCGTTAAGCCACCCGGGTTCACCGGGGTGGGCTCGACGCCTGCGCCCAGAACCGCTGCGGCACGCGCCCCGCGCCGCGGGCCAAGTGACCGGCGACGACGGCCGAACGCATCGCCGAAGCCATCCGTTCGGGGTCCGTCGCCCGGGTGACCGCCGTGGACAGGAGGACGGCGTCACAGCCGAGCTCCATCGCCAGCGTCGCGTCGGACGCCGTGCCGATTCCGGCGTCCAGGATCACCGGCACGCCCGCCCGCGAAACGATCAGCTCGATGTTGTGCGGATTCCGGATGCCGAGGCCGGTGCCGATCGGCGCGCCCAGCGGCATGACGGCGGCGCAGCCGGCCTCCTCCAGGCGCAGCGCGAGCACCGGGTCGTCGTTCGTGTAGGCGAACACGGTGAACCCGTCGGCGGCCAGCCGTTCGGCGGCGTCGAGGGTTTCGATCGGGTCCGGGAGCAGCGTCCGGTCGTCGGCGTGCACCTCGAGCTTGATCAGATCGGTACCGAGTGCCTCCCGCGCGAGCTGCGCGGTGAGCACGGCCTCGGCGGCTGTGCGGCAGCCCGCGGTGTTCGGCAGCAGCTCGATGCCGAGCCTGCTCAGGAGTTCCAGGACGCCGGAGCCGCCTTCGGCGTCGGCGCGGCGCATGGCGACGGTCGTCAGCTCGGTGCCGGACGCGACGAGCGCGCGTTCGAGCACGGCGAGGTTCGCCGCGCCGCCGGTGCCGATGATCAGCCGGGACGTCAGCTTGCAGGTGCCGATGACCAGTGGTTCTTCGTCCATTTCAGCCTCCTTGGACGGCGGTGAGCACGTCGACGCCCGCGCCCTTGGGCACGGCGGTGGTGGACCAGTCGCCGCGGCGGACGACGACGCCGTCGACCGCGACGGCGATGCCGGGCCGCTGCCCGCCGGACGCGTCGAGGACGTCGGCGACGGTCGCGCCGTCCGGGAACTCCGTCCACTTGCCGTTGAGCTTGATCTCCATCACACGTGCTCCTTCTGGTGCAGGCGGGCGGGCGAAGCCGCTTCGACGCCTTCGGGCGGCTTCTCGCCCTCGAGCCAGGCGACCACGGCGTCCGCGGTCACGGGGGCCATCAGCAGGCCGTTGCGGTGGTGGCCGGTGGCGGCGAAGACGCCGTCGTCGAGGACACCGACGTACGGGAGCACGTCGCGGCTGCCGGCTCGCAGGCCCGCAGCGGTCTCGACGAGCTCGTACTCGGTGATCGCGGGGAAGACGCGTTCGGCGCCCTCGATCAGCTCGCGGACGCCACGGGCGGTGACGGCCTGGTCGAAGCCCGCCTCGTACTGCGTCGCGCCCAGCACGAGCTCCTGGTCGCCGCGCGGGACGAGGTAGATCGGCCGGCCCTCGACGACGGCCCGGACCGTGTGCGCCGGCGGCGGCAGGCAGCCGCGGCGGGGTTTCAGGCGCAGGATCTCGCCCTTGAGCGGCCGCACGGCGTCCGCGAGCTGCGGGTGCAGCCGCCCGGTCCAGGCGCCGGCGGCGAGCACGACGGCGTCGGCGTCCGGGATGCGTTCGACGCGTTCGCGGACGAACCGGACGTCTCGCTTCTGACAGGCCGCGTAGAGGGCGTTGAGCAGTTTGCGGTTGTCCACGGCCAGGTCGCCGGGCACGTGGAGTCCACTTCGGACGGATCCGACGCCGGGTTCGAGCCGCTTGGCCTCCCGGCCGGTGAGGCGTTCGGCCGCGCGGCCGATCGCGTGCAGGTGACCGGCGAGGATGTCGAGGTGACCGGCGTCGGCGCTGTCGAACGCGACGACGAGCGTGCCGTGCCCGGCCAGGCCGGGGTCGATGCCTTCCCGGGTGAGGTCGCTCGCGAAGCCGGGCCAGCGGCGCAGCGACTCCTCGCCCAGGGTGAGGACGTCCTCCTCGCCCGGCCAGGCCTCGGTGACCGGGGCGAGCATGCCGCCGGCCAGCCAGGACGCGCCGCCGCGGACGGGTTCAGGGTCGTAGAGGGTGACTTCGCGGCCGGTTCGTGCCGCTCGCCAGGCCGCGGACAGGCCGATCACGCCGCCGCCGACGACGGCCAAGGTGTTCGTCATGGGAATCACGCTCCCTGCGCCGGCATGACCCGGATCAGGTTCCACGGTCGGAGCGGCAGCTCCCTCTCAGCCCGTCCCTCGGGCTCCCGTGCGGACGCGTCCACCCTACTGTGCCGTTAGCTGATAATCCAACCGCAGTCACGGCCGGATGGCTTTCGCGGCAACGTCACGTACCGCTCGACGGCCGGCCTGCTTTTGGTCGGATCAGCAACGCGCGGGGTACGGTCGCCGCTATGCCCGCCCTCTCCGGTGACAAGATCCGCGCCCGGCTCGACGCCGCGCGCCTGTACCTGTGCACCGACGCCCGCACGGACCGCGGCGACCTGGCCGCATTTGCCGACGCGGCCTTGGCCGGCGGCGTCGACATCATCCAGCTGCGCGACAAGACCGGCGCCTTGGAAGCCGCGGGAGAGATCGCGGCGCTGGAGGTGCTGGCCGAGGCGTGCGCGCGGCACGGAGCACTGCTGTCGGTGAACGACCGGGCGGACGTGGCGCTCGCGGTGGGTGCGGACGTCCTCCACTTGGGCCAGGACGACATCCCGGTGCCGCTGGCCCGCCGCATCCTCGGCGACGACGTGGTGATCGGCCGCTCGACGCACTCTCTTGACCAGGCTCTCGCGGCGGCTTCGGAGCCGGGGGTGGACTACTTCTGCACGGGCCCGTGCTGGCCGACCCCGACGAAGCCCGGCCGGTCGGCGCCGGGGTTGGATCTGGTGCGTGCCGTCACTGCTTCGGCCGTCTCACGGCCGTGGTTCGCGATCGGCGGCATCGACGGGTCGCGGCTCCCGGAGGTCCTCGACGCGGGGGCCTCGCGGATCGTGGTGGTCCGGGCGATCACCGAGGCCGAGGACCCCGAGGCCGCTGCCCGGGACCTGCGCGCCCCCCTGTCCTGAAGTCCGTGAAGGACTCCTTACCGGCTCTTATGGCCGGTAAGGAGTCCTTCACGGCTTTACGGGGTCGGGGTGGCAGCCGCGCCCTGGCTGGTCGGCGGGGCCGCCGACGTCGTCGGCTGCTGGGCCGTCGTGCTCGGTGTCGTCGGTGTGGTCGTCGGGGATCCCGTCGAGGTCGTCGGCGGGGCGGTCGTCTCCGTGGTCGTCGACGGGGTGTTCGTCGGCGACTCCTGGGTGTCGTTCGTGCTGCTGGTCGAAGGCGTTGTCGACGGCGTCGTGTCCGGGTGGCCACCGCCGCTGCCGAAGATCTTGCCGATGCTCGATCCCGTGCCGCCGCCGATCTGGGTGCCCGTCGCCGACTCGAACCCGACTATCGCCAGGATCGCCACCGCGAACGCCGCCACGCTTGTGCCGATGATCAACGGCCAGCGCAGCTTCCGCAGCCGCGAGGGCGCTTCCGGGTCTTCCCCGGGCTTGGGCAGCTGGACCGTCGGCTGCTCGGCCAGCGCCACCTCCGCGCCGGCTCCGGTCCCCCCGCGCCGGCGGATGCCGGACGCCGCCAGCTGGCGCGCCTTGAGCGCCGCCGCACGGGTGCGCTGCAGCGAGCGCAGGTAGAGCTCGCCGCCGACCGTCGTGATCACACTCGCCACGCCCGCGCCGGCGACGGTCCCGGCCACGCCGAGTGTCGACCCCAGCAGCGCAGCCGTCACCGCCGCCAGCGCCGCCGCCATCACCTGCGCGATGCGCAGACCCGACTTTTCTTCCTTCGCTTCGGAAGCCGCTGCGTTCTCCTTGCTCATGATCCCGATCCGGTAGTAAGTCTTCTCCCGTGTCCAACGTGTAGGGCGCGCGAGGAACTCCCCGCGTTGCCGCGACGTGAGAAGGACCACTCTGACTGTCCATAATAGACAGTGCTGTTCGAACATTTTCTTGACATACTCGGCACATGGAACTGGTGACGATCTCTGACATCGAGGCCGCCGCGAAGCGCGTCCAAGGTGTCGCCGTGCGCACGCCCCTGTTGCTCCAGACGTGGGATCCCCGCGGAACCCTGTGGCTCAAACCCGAAAGCCTGCAACCGGTCGGCGCGTTCAAGGTGCGCGGGGCGTTCAACGCGATCGGCGCCCTCGACGAGGAGCGGCGCTCCCGCGGCGTCATCGCCTACTCGAGCGGCAACCACGCGCAGGCGGTCGCCTACGCCGCGCAGCAGTACGGCGTGCCCGCGGTGATCGTCGTGCCGGACGTCGCGCCGCGGATCAAGGTCGAAGCCACCCGCGCGTACGGCGCGGAGGTGATCGAGGTGCCCATCGGCGAACACGAGGGGAAAGCGCGCGAACTGGCCGCCGAACGCGGGCTGACCCTCGTCCCGCCCTACGACGACGCGGCCATCATCGCCGGGCAGGGCACCGCGGGCCTCGAGATCGCCGAAGACCTCCCCGACGTCGAGGTCGTGCTGGTGCCCGTCAGCGGCGGCGGGCTGGCCTCCGGCGTCGGCACCGCGATCAAGGCGCGCTGCCCGCGGGCGAAGGTCATCGGCGTCGAGCCGGCGCTGGCCGGCGACACGGCGGAGGGGCTGCGCCTGGGCCGCCAGGTCGACTGGCCGCAGGCCGACCGCGCCCGGACGATCGCCGACGGCCTGCGCGCCCAGCCGTCCGAGCTGACCTTCGCGCACCTGAAGCAGGTCGTCGACGCCATGGTCACGGTCTCCGAGGACGAGATCCGCGAGGCCATGCGCACGCTCGCCCGGAAGGCCCGGCTGGTCGCCGAGCCCAGCGGCGCGGTGGCGACGGCGGCGTACCTGTTCCACGCCGGCGAGCTGCCGGCCGGGCGCACGGTCGCCCTCGTCTCGGGCGGCAACGCCGACCCGGCGCTGTTCGCCGAGATCCTCGCGGCGGGCTGAGCGGGCCCCGAGCGCCCCAATGTGGCGTTCGGTGCGTCAGACGCACCCAATGTGGCGTTCGGTGCGTGGGACGCAACCAACGCCACATTGGGGCGCTTTACGAGCCGGCCACCGGGGAGCCGCCGCGGACGTGCGTCGGCGGGCCCTCGACGCCGCAGTGGAAGCACTCGCCCAGGTGGGGGCACTCGTCCGCGTCCGGGGACCGCGGCTCGGACGGCGGCGCGAGAACGCCGTTGTGGATGCCCAGCGCGATCAGGCCGCCGGCGATCGCCAGCGCGGCGCAGATGATCAGCGCCGTCCGCCAGCCCGCGGTGAGCGCCACCGGGTCGGCGTACGCCTCGCCGGTCAGGCCGGCCGCCGCGGGCAGCACCGCCACCGCCAGGAGGCCCCCCGAGCGCGCGATCGCGTTGTTGACGCCGGAGGCGACGCCGGCGAAGCGGTCCGGGGCCGCGGCGAGCACCGTCGCGGTCACCGGGGCCACGACCGTCGCCAGGCCGAGCCCGAACACGACGACCGCGGGCAGCACCGTGCCGAGATAGGACGCGCCGGGTGCGATGCGCAGCATCAGCAGCATCCCGATGCCGACGACGATCGGGCCGATCACCAGCTGCGCGCGCGGGCCGATGCGCTGGGCCAGCGCGCCCGACCGCCCCGACAGCAGCAGCATGATCACCGTGAGTGGCAGCCCGGCCAGGCCGGACGCCGTCGGCGAGTAGTGCAGCGACACCTGCAGCTGCATGACCAGCAGCATCATCACGCCGCCGAGCGCCGCGTACATGGCGAAGGTCAGCGCGTTGGCCAGGGTGAACGTCCGGTCGCGGAACAGCGACGGCGGCACCAGCGGCTCGGCCGAGCGGCGCTGGACGGCGACGAACGCGGCCAGTCCGGCGATCCCCAGCAGGCCCGCGACCAGCACGATCGGGTCGCCGATGCCGCGCGCCGGCGCCTCCACCAGCGCGCCGGTGACCCCGGCGAGGCCGATCGCGCCGAGCGCGGCGGCGCCGAAGTCCGGGTGCCCGGTCGCCTCCGGGTCGCGGGACTCGGGGACGAACTTCCGGGCCATCAGCACGACGGCGACCGCGATCGGGACGTTGATGAGGAACGCGAGCCGCCACGACCAGACCTGGACGAGGAAGCCGCCGAGCAGTGGCCCGGCGGCCGCCGCGATGCCGCCGAGGCCGGACCAGGCGCCGATCGCGCGGGCGCGGGCGTCGTGCGCGAAGGACGACTGGAGGATCGCGAGCGATCCGGGTGTCAGCAGCGCGCCGCCGATGCCCTGCAGGATCCGCATCGCGACCAGCATCTCGGTGGACCCGGCGGCGGCGCACAGCCCGGACGCGACGCCGAACCAGACGACGCCGATGAGGTACATGCGGCGCCGGCCGTACCGGTCGCCGAGCGAGCCGGCGACCAGGATGAGCGCGGCGAGCGCCAGCAGGTAGCCGTCGAGGATCCACTGGAGCCCGGCGACGGAGGCGTTCAGCTCGGCGCCGATGCGGGGCAGGGCGACGTTGACGATGGTGCCGTCGAGCATCGCCATGCCCGATCCGAGGATGGTGGTGGCCAGTACGCCGCGCGCGGCGTGGGTGCCCCACCGGATCCCGATGTCCTCAGTGGCTGTCACCCCGCCACTCCACCGCGTGCGGTGATCGCCGTCAACAGCTCACGGCAGCAGCGTGGTGACGAACTTGTACCGGTCGCCGCGGTAGACGGAGCGGGCGTACTCGACCGGCTTGCCGTCCGTGGCGAACGAGTGCCGGGTCAGCCGGAGCACCGGCATGCCGACGTCGGCGCCGAGCATCTCCGCCTCTTCCGGGCCGGCGAGCGACGTCTCGATCGACTCTTCGGCGCGTTCCAGTTCCACTCCGTAGTACTCGCGTAGAACGGCGTACAACGAACCGCCCGCCGAGACGTGCTTGCGCAGCCCGCGGAATCGGCCCGCCGGCAGGTGCGAAGTCTCCAGCGCCATCGGCTGCGAGTCCGCGAGTCGAAGACGTCGAAGGCGAAGAATTTTCGCACCAGTGCGGATTCCGAGCAGTTTCGCGAGATCGCCCTCGGCCGGGAGCTCCTCGAGCTCCAGCAGCTTCGACGACGGCTTCAGGCCTTGGCGCCGCATGTCCTCGGTGTAGGAGGACAACTGCAGCCGCTGCGCGAGCTTCGGCTCGGCCGCGAAGGTGCCTTTGCCCTGCACACGGTGCAGGCGGCCCTCGGCGGTGAGGTCGGCCAGCGCCTGGCGCACGGTGGTGCGGGAGACCGTGAACTCCCCGGCGAGCGCGCGTTCGGTCGGGATCGGCGACCCGGGCGGCAGCACGTCCAAGAGGTCGAGGAGGTGCTGTTTCAGCGCCCAGTACTTGGGCTCGCGCTGCCCGCGCATCCCGGCGATGACGCCCGCCTCGCCCGTGGTGGTGGTCTCCAACATGCCCGACTCCCTATGTCTTCCCTCATTGCGCGCCACGTCCCCGTAAGAAACGTACCCTTTTCCCCAAACGCGCCGCCCCACTAACATTGGTCTAGACCTGACCGACGCCGCCTGAGTCCGGTACATAATGCCGGAGGTGGAGAGGAAAATGATGACCGAACAACGGCCCGGCGAGCACATGGCCGCGGAGATCGCCCAGCAGCCGGACGTCCTGGCGGGACTGGTCGAGCGTCAGGCGGAAATCGCCGGGGTGGCGGAAAAGATCTCACAACGCCCCCCGCGCTTCGCTTTGCTCGCCGCGCGTGGATCGAGTGACCACGCAGCGTTGTATGCGAAGTACCTGATCGAGGTACTTCTCGGCCTTCCGGCTGGTCTTGTCTCCCCGTCCACGGCGACGCTGTACGGCGCGCGGCCCGATCTGCGGGACGTGCTGTTCGTCACGGTCAGCCAGAGCGGCGGCTCGCCCGACCTGATCGAGGTCACCGAAACGGCGCGCCGCCAGGGCGCGCTGACGGTGTCCGTCACCAACACGCCGGACTCGCCGCTGCGCGCGGTGTCCGAGCTGGGGGTCGACATCGGCGCGGGCGTCGAGAAGGCCGTCGCCGCGACCAAGACGTACTCGGCGACGCTGATGGCGCTCTACCTGCTGATCGACGCGGTGCGCGGCGGCAAGGCGGCCGACGCCGAGAAGATCGGCGAGCTGGCGCAGCAGACCCTCGACGGTGCCGCCGAGGGCGTCCAGCGCGCGGTCGACCGGTACCGCTTCGTGGACCGGGTCCTCACCACCGGCCGCGGCTACTCCTACGCGACCGCGCTCGAAGGTTCGCTCAAGCTCGCCGAGACCAGCTACCTCGCCGCCCGCGCGTACAGCGGCGCGGACCTGCTGCACGGCCCGGTCGCGGCGGTGAACGGCGAGACCGCCGTGCTCGCGGTGACCAGCAAGGGGCAGGGCGGCCAGGCGATGCACGAGGTCCTCGACGCCGTCGGCAAGCGCGGCGCGGACGTGCTCGCGGTCGGCTCGGCCGCCTCGGAGATGCCGGCGGCGCTGCGCATCGACGTCGCGCCCACGGTCGAGGAGCTCGCGCCGATCCTCGAGATCCTGCCCATCCAGCGGATCGCGCTCGGCCTGTCGCTCGCCCGCGGCGGCGACCCGGACAGCCCGCGCGGCCTGCTGAAGGTGACCAAGACGAGGTGAGCTACGCGGTAGGCGTCGACGCCGGCGGCACGTCGACCAGGGCTGCCCTGGTCGACGCCGCCGGCGCGGTCCTGGGCACCGGGCGCGGCGAAGGTGCCAATCCGAACGCGCACGCGCCCGAGGTCGCCGCGGGCCGGATCGCCGACGCGATCACCCAGGCGCTCGGCCCGCGCGATCCGGCCGGCGTGCGGGCGTGCGTCGTCGGCATGGCCGGGGTCAGCAAGCTGAGCGACCCGGCGGTGGCCGCGGTGTTCGACGCGGCGTGGGCGCGGATCGGGCTCACCGGCGTCGTCCGGGTCGTGGCCGACGCCGAAGTGGCGTACGCGTCCGCGACCTCGGCGCCGGACGGGACCGTGCTCGTCGCCGGCACCGGTTCCATCGCGGGCCGGATCCGCAAGCGCCGGCTGGCCGGCACCGCGGGCGGCTACGGCTGGCTGCTCGGCGACGAAGGGTCCGCGTTCTGGCTCGGCCGCGAAGCCGTCCGATCCACTTTGGAGGCTCTCGGCCGCGGCCTGCCCCTCGACGGGCTCCCGTCCGCGGTGCTCGCCGCCGCGCTCGGACCGTCCGGTTTGGACGTCCGGACGGACGCGGAGCGTCTCGCCGCGTCGCGCGCGTTGATCACGGCCGCCAACGCCGAGGCGCCGGTCCGGCTCGCCCGGTTCGCCCCGCTGGTGAGCGCGGCGCACGACGCGGGCGAGCCCGGCGCGCGCGAGATCGTCACCCGTGCGGCCGAACTTCTGGTCGCGAACGCCCTCGCCGCGCGCGAGCCCGGCGAGTCGACGCCGGTCGTGCTCGTGGGTTCGGTGCTCACCGGAACCAGCCCGGTCGGCGCTCTCGTGCGCCGCGGACTGGCCGGGCTCGAGGTGCTGACCAGCTCCGATGGGGTGCTGGGGGCGGCCTGGCTCGCGGCCGTGGACGCCTTCGGCGAAGGGGTGGTTAGACCAGTATTTCCCTAAAAAATTGAGTAAAACGCGACGCGAAGACGTCAAAACGTCGACTGAACCCGGGTCGGCCGGGTAACGTAGGCAGTGGCCCCCGGACCCTCCCCCCTCGCCGGGGGCCGCCTTATGCCCCGGGTACGTCGTCCGAGCGGGTTTCGGGAGCCAGGCGCAGGCCGGGGTGCTCCGGCGGCAACGCCCGGTAGAGCACCCAGCCACTCACCGCCACGGTCAGTGCGACCAGCGGCCACGACAGCACCGTGCGGGCCACGCCGAGCGCGATCACCTGGCCGGACCACCACAGCAGGCCGTAGACGACGACCCGCAGCGTGTACTGGCCGAACACCCACACCCAGCTGGCGCGCGAGTACGCCTTCAGCAGCACGGGGTCGCGGCGCCAGCGCGTCTTCTGGCCGAGCACCAGGCCGACGACGACGCCGAGCAGCGGCCAGCGGATCACGATGCTGGCCGCCCAGAGCAGCGCGCTGGCCACATTGGACATCAACTGCAGCAGGAAGAAGTCCTGGGCGCGGCCGGTGTGCAGGGCGATCAGCGCGGCCGCGACGACGGCGGCCAGACTGACGACCAGCGCGCGGATCTTCCCGCCGCGGACGGTCCGGTAGACCCCGAGGGCCACGGCGACCGCGATGGCGACGCCGGCGCCCCAGGCGATGGACTGCCCGGCCGCGAGCCAGCCGACGACGAAGCCGGCGGGCGGGATGCTCGCGTCGAGCGCGCCCCGGCGGCCACCGAGGATCTGCGCGAGCGACTCACGGGGTTCTGCGGACACGTGTCCAGCGTGCCGGATCGCGCCGGGGAGGCTCCAAGCAGGGAGATTTTCACCACAAGAGTCTGGTGATTGTCTTCGAGTGTGCTGTCTCACGGCATGCCCAAGGTGAAGACTACGTAATAGAGAGGCGGAGAAGGCCGACAAGATAAGACACTGTTACCGCAGGCTGAACACCGGTGGGGCCCGGATGGTTAGTTGGGGTGTACAACTACATGTCGGGGAGTGATCGGTCGCAAGACGGGAAGGGGACCCAGCGTGTACGGATTCGACAGCTACATAGCGATCGGGGACAGCTTCACCGAGGGGCTCAACGACGCGCTGCCGGACGGCTCCTTCCGGGGCTGGGCCGACCGGCTCGCGGAGATACTGGCCGGCGGGCGACCCGATTTCCGGTACGCCAACCTGTCCCTGCGCGGCAAGATGCTCGACGAGATCATGGACGAGCAGCTCCCGATCGCGCTGGAGCTCAAGCCCGACCTGGTCACCCTGTGCGCGGGCGGCAACGACATCATCGTCCCGGGGGCGGACGTGGACGCGGTGACGGAGCGCTTCGAGGAGGGCGTCGCGAAGCTGCGCGAGGCGGGGATCCCGGTGCTGATCTTCAACGGCCCGGACACGAAGGTCCTGTCGGTGATGTCGGTCCTGCGCGGCAAGGTGGCGATCTACAACACCCACCTGTGGGCGATCGCGGAGCGGCACGGCGCCCGGATGGTCGACCTGTGGACGATGGCCCCGCTGCACGACCGGCGAGCCTGGAGTGACGACCGGTTGCACTTCTCACCGGAGGCGCACCGCCGGATCGCGTTGAAGTCGGCCGAGGTCCTGGGGGTGCCGGTCGAGGGCGACTGGCGGGAGCCGTGGCCGGCGGAGGCTGTCCCGAGCCGGTGGATCGACTCGCGGCGGTCGGATCTGACGTGGACGAAGGTGCACCTGCTGCCGTGGATCCGGCGGCAGCTGCGCGGGGAGTCGATGGGGGACGGGTTGTCGCCCAAGCGGCCTCAGCTCGCTCCGTTCGTGCCGCAGGTGCTCGAGGTGCCGGACAACGCCCAGGCTCGGCAGCAGGCCAGCTGAGAGGAACTCCCCCGAAGGCCACCATCGACCGCCGGTGGTGGCCTTCACGCGTTCGGCCCGCTGCGGCAAGCAGCTCAGGCGGCCCCCGCCCTCCCTGGCGGGGCTCCGGCAAAGTCGGCGCGCGTGACCAGGGGCTGCCGCGGCGGCGTCATGAACGGCTCGTTCACCTCACCCGACGACTGTTGCCGATGCACTCTGCCCTTCCGAGGGCAAGGGGGTCGGCAAGGTCGGATCTCGGCGCCGGCGGGTCGAGGGGCTCGGTCGTGCTGTCGTGAATGACCCATTCACCTCATCTGACGACAGGAATGAGTCATTCACGACATCCGGAGGACCTCCCAGCCGCCCAAGACACGCCCCCGCCCTTCCCTGGGGGGCGACCCCGAGTCCATCGTATCGGCCATCACCGACGCAAAGTGCCGAAGCGATCACAGCCCGGCCAGTTGTCCACATGTCGACTTACCTGGGGACAACTTGTGGACCACCACTCTTCTCCGGCTCGCCAGCCCGCCTCACCCGGCTTACAGTCCCCTTATGCCCGGTGGTCGTCGCTGGATCCTCGTGGTCCCGATCGGAGTGCTGGTCACCGCGCTGCTGGCGGGGGTCGTCACCTGGGCGCAGGGCGGGAACATCCAGCGTGACCTCACCGCCGACGCCCGGACCGCGCTCTCCCAAGCTGGGCTGTCCCAGGGCAACGTCACCTTCGACGGCCGGGACGCCACCCTCAGCGGCTTCGCGCCCGACCAGGCCCTGCGCGCCCTCGAGATCGTCCAGAACGTCGACGGCGTCCGGGCCGCCCAGCTGCAAGGCGACGTCACCCCGGTGGCCCCGAGCGCGCCGAGCACACCGCCGCCGACGAGCGCGCCCAGCACCAGCAGCCCGCCGCCGACCACCAGCGCCACCGCGGCACCGCCGCCCACCGACAAGGCCGGCGTCCAGGCCGAGATCGACCGGATGCTCTCCGAGGCGCCGATCACCTTCGTGCCGGACACCGCCCGGCTCACCCCCGAGGGCGAGCAGGCCGCCCGCACCGTCGCGATCGCCCTCGCCCAGTCGCCGGACACCTTCCGGTACCGCGTCACCGGCCACGTCGGCCGCGGGCCGGGGGGCGAAAGGGCCGCGCTGAAGCTCTCCCGGGACCGCGCCAGGGCCGTCGCGCGGATCCTCACCACCAACGGGCTGACTGCCAAGCGCGTGACCTACCGGGGGCTGGGCGACACCCGGCCCGCCACCGGCGGCGAAGAAGACCGGCGCGTCGAGATCACGGTCGTTTAGGGGTGAGTGAACAGATGGTGTGGCTGTTCGGGCAGATCTGGCTGTGGCTGGTCATCGCCTTCGCCCTCGGCGCGCTGACCTCGTGGCTCGTCCTGCGCACCACCCGGCGGCCCAGGCCCGCCGCCGAGCCCGTGGACGAGGCGTACTACGAGCCCGAACCCGAGCCCGAACCGCTCGCGGCCGAGCAGACGCAGTTCATCCCCGCGGCGTGGATGCAGCCCGGCGCCGAGCGGACCGAAACCGTCCACGACGACGAAGAGCCCGAGCCCGTCGGCCACCGCGAAGGCCATCTCCCGCTGCCGCCGCAGCGCGGGGTGCAGGCCGAGGACTGGCCCACCGAGGAGGAACCCGCCTGGCCGGAGGCCGACGAACTCCCGGAGGCCGCTCCGCAGTGGCCGCACCAGCCTGGCCGCGGTGACTGACACCCATCCTGGTAAGTTCGGCTACGCACTGTGAGCGAGGCCTGAGGAGGGGGTGGCGTGGCGCTCCCCCATTGGACGGCGCAGCAGGTCCTGCCGCCGGGCCGCCACGCCTGCGACCTCGCCGACGTCTACGAACGCCTGGTCTTCGACGCCCCGCACCAGAACGAGCGCGAGATCCTCTTCAGCGCGCTCAACAGCTACCTCGGCGTGGCCCGGCGGATCATGCCGTCCGGGCGCGCGTGGATCGGCGGAGAGCTGGTCATGCGCACCGCGCACCCGCCGCGCGGCCTCGACGTCGTCCTCGTCCCGGACGAGTGGGGCGCGCTGAAGCGGCTCGACGACGCCGGCCGGTCGGCGCTCTACGGCCTGCTCACGCTCCGCGGCGTGATCGTCGGGCAGCCCGCGATGTACCTCGACCAGGTTCAGCCGGTCGGGGGCATGCTGGACGGCTTCCTCTGCCGGCCCGGCGACGAGGACGTCTGGGCCGAGGTCTGGGCCGAAGGCGGCAGGGGATACCCGGAGATGGTCTGGTGAGGAACGAGTTCCGGCGCATCGCCGACGAGATCCCCGGTGGCACGTGGCTCGACGACCTCGCGCGCGCCTCGGCGATGGCGGCGAACGCCAAGTTCGAGCGGACGTCCCGCTCGCCGCTGCTGCACGTGTCGGTGATCGGCGAGCAGAGCATCGACGCCTACACCTTCTCCGACATCAGCCGCGCGCTGCAGGACGCGACGGCCAAGATCGGGCACATCATCCGGAACCCGTCCGGCGAGGTCACGATCGTCCAGCAGGCCGACCGCGACAAGGCGCCGCTGATCCAGCGCGGCCAGGCGGGCAACGCGATCTTCTTCGGCTTCCCCGAGCTCGATGCCGTCGACGACGCGCTGATCGTCGACGGCATCGAGACGCTCTCCGAGCGGGCCGTCAAGGAGCTGTGCGACTTCCTGCCGGCCAACGGCTCGGACGACGGCGCCCTCGACGCCGTGCTGCTGCAGCGCGACACCGTCCGCAACGCCGTGAGCGACATCGTCAACGCCGTCGCGAAGAACGCCGGCATCGGCATGGCGCTGACGCCGACCTCGGGCGAACAGGTCACGCGCAGCATGACCACCGAGCAGGCGCGGATCCTGCAGGGGAGCCTCCGGGAGTCGCGCGAGGCCGTCGGCTACGAGACGGTGCGCGGGCGGCTCGACGGCGTCCGCACCCGGCGCCGGATCTTCTACCTCGACCGCGAGTCGGGCGGGACGATCCAGGGCGCGGTGGCGCCGGACCTGCTCGACGAGATCAAGGAGAACCTCGACCGCCCGGTGACCGCCCGGCTGCGCGTCGTGCGCGCCACGACGATCGACGGCCGCCGCGGCCGCCCGGTTTTCGAGCTCCTCGAAATCACACCCGAAGTAAGCCTTTTCGACTGATAAGTCCGATATCCGACTTTCGCCGTGGGCAACAGGACCAACCCCTCGTCGTAGGCTCCACGGCGGTATCCGGGTGTGCGTCCGGTACCTACGATACCCGCTGCGAGGTCGTGAAACCGGCCGCCGAACAGTGGGAACTCCGATATTCTTCCCATTGATCACCAGGCCACACCCTGCGCACGTTGTCAGGAAATACCGATACCTGACACGAAATGGTGGGACAATGACTTTTTCCAGAATGTAACAATTTCGTTCTCGGGCACTCTTATGGGTTAACGTCGTCGCACTCCCACCCGAAGGGGTCCGCATGATGACCGACCCGCAGTACCCGCCGCCGACCACCGCGCGCCACGGACGGCCCGCGCCTCCGGTGACGGCCACGGAGCGTCGTCAGGCCAACGCGAAGCCCGGACGGAACATCCTCGCGATAGTCGGGCTGGTGCTCGGCGTGGCCGCCCTGGTTGTCGCGTTCGTCCCGGACATCGGGTTCGTCGCGTGGCCGCTGGCCGGAATCGGGCTGGTCCTGGCGGTTGTCGGACTGGTCCAGGCCAAGAAGGGGGCGGTGGGCGATCGCGGGCTGGCGATCACCGCCACCGTCGTCTCCGTCGCCGCACTGCTCTCGACGGCCGGGATGCTGCTGTACTCGACCTTCCTCGGCGGCGGCGAGTCCGGGCTGCACCTGCCGGCGGTGGCCGGCGACAAGCACGCCGTGACGTTCCAGGTGACCTCCGCCGGCGGCGCGACCGTGCGGTACGGCAGCCTGTCGGACCAGCGCACGGAAAACGCTCCCGCGAGCACCGACGCGTGGGAGGGCCAGGCGTCCTACAACAATGGTTCGTACCTGTTGACGCTGACCGCGGACACCCGCAATTCGCAGCTCAACAACGAAATCAGCTGCGCCATTCTGGTCGACGGCAAGAAGGTCGCGGAAAACAGCGGGACGACGATCGCGCTCTGCACGGCGAACGTGAGCTGAGCCACGGCGGCCGGGAGCCTGGCGACCGGCCGGCCTGACCCCCAAGTCGGCCGGCCGGGCCGCCACGAGCCGCTCCTGGCGGCTCCCGGCCCCGGCGGGGTTTCCCGCACGGGGCCTGGCGCCGGCGTCTCCGCCTGCCCCTCCCCTAGGGCTCGGCCGGCACTGTCGAACCTACGCGGACGCCGCCCGGGAGCACTAAGAATCCACTAAGGATCGGCCCCGGTTCCGCCCGCTTTCCGGCTCACCGGGACACGGACGTGCCGAATCGGCCGTCGCGAGACCGGGCCGTGACACATTCGCAACCGATGGATTCTTCACAAGCCTGAATCAGCGGCGCGGAGTTGTCGCAGTTCGAATGCGCGGGAAATCCTCACTGCAGTTCGGCGAGTTCCGCGCGGACCTCACCGACCAGCTTCGGATGCACCCGCTCGTAAATGCGCACCGACAGCGCCAGCTGCTCCCGCGCACCGTCGAGATCACCGCGCGCCCGCAGCACCCGGCCCAGTGTCAGCCGCAGCGCGCCTTCGCGCGCCGCGAACTCGCGGCTGATCGCCAGGTCGATCGCCTCCCAGACGTAGCGCTCCGCCGCCTCCAGGTCGCCGGCCCGGAGGCTGAGCTCGGCCAGCTTGTCCAGCGAGACGACCACCCGGTCGTCGTCGCCGAGCGAGCGGTCGATCGCCAGCCCCGCGAGCTGGTGGGCGATCGCGTCGGGCAGGCGGCCCGCCCGCTTCTCCGCCTGCGCGCAGCTGCTGAGCGCCTGCCCGCGCAGCGTGACGTCCGAGGCCTCCGCGATCGCCTTGGCCAGCCGGTCGATGGCCTTCTGGTGCTCGCCGCGCCGGCTCAGCGCGCGGCCGAGGTGCAGGTCGGCGGACGTGACCAGCCGCGCGTCGGCGGACCCGGCGGAGAGCTCCAGCGCCCGCTCGGCGTCGGCCAGGCCGGCGCCCGGCAGCTCGAACGTCAGCGCGATCTCGCACCGCGCGAGCCGCAGCCAGCACTGCCCGGCGACGTCGCCCGCGGCTTCGGCGGCCGCGACGCCGAGATCCGCCATCCGCGTCCACTCGTCCAGCAGCGGGCACGCGACGCGGTAGGTGTGACCGAGCAGGGCGAGCCGCCAGACGTCGTCGTAGCGGCCCGCGGTGTACGCGGCATCGAGCGCCGCCAGCAGGTTCGGCCACTCGGCCGCGAACCAGTCGCGCGCTTCGGCGGCGCCGGCCAGCGGCGGCATCGCCTCGTCGGCGAGCACCCCGGTGAAGTCGAGCGGATCGGCGACGTGCCCCAGCCGGCGCCGCGCCCGGTCGGCCACCGCCTGGTAGTAGCGGACCGTCCAGCCGATCGCCTCGTCGCGCTCCTTCTCGCCGAGCTCCTGTTCCGCGAGCTCACGCAGGTAGAGCCAGACGAGGTCGTGCGGGGCGAAGACGTCCCGGGCGATCTCGGCGATCAGGTTGTGCGCCGCCAGCGCGCGCAGCCGCCGCCGGGCCTCGGCCACCGGGATCTGCGCCACCGCGGCCATCAGGTGCGGCCCGACCATGACCCCGGGCACCGCGCCGAGCTGCAGGAACGTCTCGGCGATCTCGCCGGGCAGGCCGCGGAAGGAGACGTCGAAGGCGGCGCGCACGCTGTCGTCGGCGCCGTCGACCTGCAGTCCGGCCAGCCGCGTCCGCTCGTTGCCGAGCTCGTCGACCAGCTCCTCCGCGGTGCGCTGCGGGCTGGCCGAGAGCCGGGCCCCGGCGATCCGCAGCGCGAGCGGGAGGTAGCCGCAGAGCCGCGCGAGCGTGTGGTTGTGCCCGGCCGGGCCGGCGAGCTCCTCGATCAGCCGGACGGCGTCCTCGGGCGCGAGCGTGCCGAGGACGCGCTGCTTGGCCGCGTTCGACACGGCGAGCCCGTCCAGGCGCGACCGGCTGGTCACCACCGTCATCGTCCGCGCGCTCGGCGGCAGCAGCGGGCGCACCTGCTGGGCGGTGCGGGCGTCGTCGAGCAGCACGAGCATCCGCCGTCCGGCGATCAGCGACCGGTAGAGCGCGACGCGTTCGTGCAGCAGCTCCGGGATCTTCGCGGTCTCGACGCCGAGGCCGAGCAGGAACTGCGTGAGGAGCTCGGCGGGTTCCAGCGGCGGGTGGTGCGGGTCGAAGCCCCGCAGCGACGCGAACAGGACGCCGTCCGGGAACCGCGCCGCGACCCGGTGCGCCCACCACACGACCAGCGTGCTCTTGCCGACCCCGGCGGTGCCGGTGACGATCGCGATCGTGGTCTCGCCGGCCTCGGCGCGGGTGACCAGGCCGTCGAGCCAGGCCAGCTCGCCGGCGCGCCCGGCCAGGCTCGGCACCGCGGCGGGCAGCTGCGAGATCGGCTTGCCCGGCTCCTCGGTGGCGGCCGGGGCGGCCGCGGTCCGGACCGGGAGGTCGTCGTTGAGCACCCGCTCGTGCAGCCAGCGCAGCTCGGCGCCGGGCTCGACGCCCAGCGTGCGGAGGGTGGCGCGCGAGACGGTCCGGTACAGCTCGAGCGCGTCCCCGCGGCGCCCGGCGTGGTAGAGCGCCCGCATGAGCTGGCCGGCGGTCCGCTCGGCGAGGGGGTCGGCGCGGACGATCGGGCTCAGCTCGACGATCAGCTCGGCGTGCCGGCCGAGGCCGAGGTCGGCGTCGACGCGAGCGCCGTGCACGGCCAGGCGGAGGTCCTCCAGCTCGGGCGCCTGCAGCGACTCGGGCACGCCGCCCAGCGCCGGCCCCTGCCAGAGCGAGAGCGCTTCGGCCAGCAGCGCGGCGGCGGTCTCCGGGGTGGCCACGGACGCGCTGTCCAGCAGGGTGCGCGCCCGGTGGACGTCGATCCGGTCGGGCTCGACCTCGAGCCGGTAGCCCGGCGGGGTGGTCAGGATGCTCGGGCCGTCGATGTCACGGAGGATCCGCCGCAGGTGGGAGACGTTGCCGTGGACGATGGTCCGGGCGGTGGCGGGCGGATCGTGGCCCCACAGGGCGTCGATGATCTCGTCGAGCCCGACGACCTTGCCGGGCTTGAGCGCGAGCAGGGCGAGCAGCCCGCGGACGCCGGGGCCGCCGATCGGGACGGCGACGTCGCCGTCGAAGAGCTGGACGGGCCCGAGCAGCTTGAACCGGCATTCGGCCATGCTCGCGCCCACCTCCCCGGGGGTTCACGGTTTCGCCGGCGTCTCCCTCGCCGGAAAAATCAACCTACCGTGGTCACCGGCTGTCGAGCAGGCCCGGTACCAGGAGTTTTGAGGCATCTGCGAAATCCGCAGCGGGGAGCCCGGCGGGGTGCGACATCCAGCGGCGAACGGGGACGGACGTGACACGACCCCGTACCACCGGTCCCGATCCGGTGGTACGGGGTCGTGATGAAACTTCGGCCGGGCCGCCAGGGGGCGCGGTCCGCCCGTCCGTCACCGCCGGTGACCGGGCGGGTGAGCTCACCCCGAGCGAAGCACCCGCCGGTCGTCAGCGAAGACGTCTGTTGCGCGGACCACACGCCCGCGCGGTGGCGACACGGTAACAAAGCGCACCGGGTCGGTCACCGGCGGGCCGTGCGGGCTCTCCGCTTTCCGGGGGCTCCGGGTGGCGGAGCCCCCGGCCCGGGGCGAAGCCCCGGTACGACTCAGCGCGAGATCGGCGTCGAGTCGCGGCCGGCGATGAACGCGGGCCGCGGCGAACTCGCCGCGAACGGCTGGTCCAGGGCGTTTTCCACGCTGTTGAACACCAGGAAGATGTTCGAGCGCGGGTACGGGGTGATGTTGTTCCCGGAGCCGTGCATGATGTTCGAGTCGAACCACAGCGCCGAACCGGCCTGGCCGGTGAACTGGTCGATGCCGTGCTCGGCCGCCATCTTGGTGATGTCGTCCTCGCTCGGCACGCCCACCCGCTGGTCCTTGAGCGAGCTCTTGTAGTTCTGGTCCGGCGTCTCGCCGGCGCACTGGACGAACGTCCGGTGCGAGCCGGGCATGATCATGAGCCCGCCGTTGAACGGGTAGTTGTCCGTCAGCGCGATGGAGCAGCTGACCGCGCGCGGCGACGGCATGCCGTCCTCCGCGTGCCAGGTCTCGAAGTCCGAGTGCCAGTAGAACCCGGTGCCCTTGAACCCCGGCATGTAGTTGACGCGGCTCTGGTGGATGTACACGTCGGAGCCGAGCAGCTGCCGGGCCCGGTCCAGCACGCGCGGGTCGCGCACCAGCTCGGCGATCAGGTCCGAGATCTCGTGGACGTCGAAGATCGACCGGACTTCACCGGTCTTCGCCTCGGTGATGACGCGCTCGTCCCCGGCGAGCTCCCGGTCGGACGACAGCCGCACCAGCTCCTGCCAGTACGTCTGCACCTCCCCGACCGACAGCATGTCCTCGACCACGGTGTAACCCTTGGTCTCGTGGTTCGCCAGCGTGGCGGCGTCGATCGGGCCGTCGGCTTCGGTACCCCACACCGTGGGGTGCACGCGCGGCAGGTGCGCCGGCGTACCGGTGATCCGGGTCGGGTAACTGTCGTCGACCCGGGTGTCCATCAGCGTCACGGGCTTCGCCTCCTGTTTCCTCTCCCGCTTCCCTCGTCACTCGGTGATCAGCGGGTACACGCCGTTCTCGTCGTGGACCTCGCGGCCGGTCACCGGGGGGTTGAACACGCACACGCACTTGATCTCGGTCTTCGGCCGGACCTGGTGCTTGTCGTGGTCGTTGAGCAGGTACAGCGTCCCCGGCTTGAGCTGGTGCACCTCACCGGTGGCGAGGTCTTCGATCTCGCCCTCGCCGGAGGTGATGAACACCGCCTCGATGTGGTTGGCGTACCAGAAGTCGTTGACCGTTCCCGCGTACAGCGTGGTCTCGTGCACCGAGAAGCCGACGCCTTCCTTGGCGAGGATGATCCGCTTGCTGCGCCAGTTCTCGGTCTTGATGTCGGCGTCGGTGTCGGTGATCTCGTCGAGCGTGCGAACGAGCACGGGGGTGACTCCTCTACTTCTTCAGGACGGCCTTGATGGACTCGTCGATGATCGACAGGCCCTGCGTCAGCTCGTCGTCGGTCAGGGTGAGCGGCGGCAGGAGCTTCATGACTTCGCCGTCGGGACCGGAGGTCTCCATCAGCAGGCCGCGCGCGAACGCTTCGGCGCAGACGCGGCCGGCCAGGTCGCCGCTCTCGAACTCGAGGCCGCGCGCCAGGCCGCGGCCCTTGGCGACCAGGTTCGCGTCCGGGTAGGCCTCGACGATGCCCGAGAACGCGGCGGCGATGCGCTCGCCCTTCGCCTTGGTCGACTTCTCGAGCTCGTCGTCGCTCCAGTAGACGTTGATCGCCTCGGTCGCGGTGACGAACGCGGGGCTGATGCCGCGGAAGGTGCCGTTGTGCTCGCCGGGCTCCCAGACGTCGAGCTCCGGCTTGATCAGCGTCAGCGCCATCGGGATGCCGTAGCCGCCGATGGACTTCGACAGGCACACGATGTCCGGCTTGATCCCGGCGTCCTCGAAGCTGAAGAACGGGCCGGTGCGGCCGCAGCCCATCTGGACGTCGTCGAGGATCAGCAGGATGTTGTGGCGCTTGCAGAGGTCGTCGAGACCCTTCAGCCACTCCAGGCGCGCGGCGTTGATGCCGCCCTCGCCCTGGACGCCTTCGACGATCACCGCGGCCGGCTCGTTGAGCCCGCTGCCGGAGTCTTCGAGGAGCTTCTCGAAGTACAGGAAGTCCGGCATCGCGCCGTCGAAGTACGCGTCGTAGGGCATCGGCGTGGCGTGCACCAGCGGGACGCCCGCGCCGCCGCGCTTCATCGAGTTGCCGGTCACCGACAGCGCGCCGAGCGTCATGCCGTGGAAGGCGTTGGTGAAGTTGATGACCGATTCCTTGCCGGTCACCTTGCGCGCCAGCTTCAGCGCGGCCTCGACGGCGTTCGCGCCGCCCGGACCCGGGAAGACGACCTTGTAGTTCAGGCCGCGCGGGTCGAGGATCTTGTCGCGGAAGGTCTGCAGGAAGTCGCGCTTGGCCACGGTGAACATGTCCAGCGCGTGGGTGACGCCGTCACGCTGGATGTAGTCGATCAGGGCCTGCTTCAGCCGCGGGTTGTTGTGCCCGTAGTTCAGCGCGCCGGCCCCGGCGAAGAAGTCCAGATAGGACTTGCCGTTCTCGTCGTAGAGATGGCTGCCCTGGGCGCGGTCGAACACGACCGGCCAGCCGCGGCTGTAGCTGCGGACCTCTGATTCGAGCTCTTCGAAGATGCTCATGACGTTTCTTTTCTCCTACTCGCCCGGATCTTTGCGTGCTGTGAGCGGACCGATGCGGTAAAGCTCTTCGGGGAGGTGCCCGGCTTCGGGGAATTCCTCTCCACCGAACAGCACACTGGTTTCCATCGCGGCGTTCCAGCGCTTCGCGAACGACGTGAAGAGCCGGATGGACGCGTCGTTGTCCGGGGTGATGGTGGTCTCGAGGTAACGCACCCCTGCATCGACCAGGCGGGTGTACAGCGCGTCGAGCAGCGCTCCGGCCAGGCCCTTCCCGCGCTGCGAGGCGTCGACGGCGACCTGCCAGACGAGCGCGGCCTCCGGCTCACCGGGCCTGCGGTAGGCGATGACGAATCCGACCGCCTTGCCGTCTTCGCGCGCGACGACCGAGGACTCGGCGAAATCGCGGCACCACAACATGTATGCGTACGGCGAGTTGAGATCGAGCTTGGCGGAATCACGCGCGATTCGCCACAGCTCCGCGCCGTCCGCCTTGGTCGGGGATTCGATCAAGTGCGTTACGGACATACTCAGGAAACGTAACAGAGAATTTTCGGCTCGCCAGCGACGTGGCTCACGACCCCCGCAATGACCTGCGGCGACGCGGAGTACCCGGTGAGCAGTCCCACAAACATGTTTGAAGTGGACGGTTCCGGGGCATACGCGCGCCTGGGTCGCGCGCCCGTGGCTCACGACCTACCCGCACCATGAACCTTCGGGCCCTTGATCGCAAGGCGACGGGCCGTATTCCGCACGGGTCCGCACGAGCGGCGCCCTCTTCCGGACACCTCGCCCGCGGACGGCCCCGAGACGGCCGATCGTCCGGTCAGGCCCGGCGGCGGCTCCGGAGCCGGCGCCAGGCCCCGCTCACCGGCATCACCACGGCGGGCAGGACCAGCAGCCCGGACACGGCGAGCCACCACACCGCGCCCTCACCCCGGCGCCAGCCGGCCACCACGCTCCCCAGCCAGCCGAAGAACGGCTGCGCGATCGGGGGCAGGAACGCCGCGAGCAGCAGCGCCGCCACGACCAGGACGCCCAGCACCGCGAACAGCCGCCGCGGGGTGCGGCCCATCGTCAGCACCGCCGTCGCCAGGTAGACGACCGCGCCCGCCAGCACCGGGAGGCCGACCCACTGCAGGATCGCGCCGCCGCTGTCGCCGATCACCAGGCCGGCCAGCAGCGCCAGCACGCCCGCCGCCAGCGAACCCGGCGTCCCCAGCCTGGACGCGCTCTGCGTGACCTTCGTCGTGCTCCGGGCCACCGTCCGCAGGATGCCCGCGACGGTCTTCGGCCAGCCGCCGGGCAGGTGGAACGCCACCGTCCCCGCGTTGACCGTCGCGGCGCCGAGCTTGACCAGCGTGCGCGTCAGCTGAGCCGTGCCCTGCTCGCCCGCGAGCTTCTCCGCCGACACCTGGCACGCCTGGAACACGCGCTGGGCGGCGGCCGCGTCGGTGATCGGCTGCGCGGCCCGCGCCCGGAACCCCGCCGACGCCTTCCCGCTGCACCCGCTCACCTTGACGTCGGCGGCCGCCTGCGTCGCGACGACCGGCAGCTCCTCCGCGGCGATCTCCGCCTGGCGCGTGCGGGCCAGCACCATCGCCGTCACCGGCATGCTGACCGGCCGGCCGGCGGCGAAGTCCACCGGGTCGAGCTCCGCATCCAGCCCGAGGAACGCCAGTTCCTCGTCGAGCTGGCCGGTCAGCTCCGCCACCTCGGCGGGCTCGGCGTTGTCGTCGCGGCCGGGAGCGCGCCAGATCGGCTTCAAGGCGGCGACCAGCTCGTCGCGGAAGGTCTCCGCCCCGACCAGGTCGCGCAGGGTCTCCAGCCGCCGCGGGTCGAGCAGGCACTGCACCAGCCAGCCGGCGCCGTCGACCCGGCCCCACATCCAGTCGCTGGCACGCCACGACGACTTGTAGAACGCGCCGAAGTAGTCCGCCTGCATCCCGGTCAGCTTGTCCCAAGACCGGCGGCGCTTCAGGTCCAGCAGCGTCCGCGAATCGGCGCTGACCTGCACGAGCTCCACCCGCTGGTCGACCGACGGCGCCTGCGCGAGCAGCCCCCGCGTCGCGACGTGCAGGCCGAGCAGCCGGGCCTGGACGACTTCGTCGCCGCCGTCGGGCAGGGCCAGCCAGTCGAGCAGTGTCTGCACCGTGTCGTCTTCCGCCGCTTCGGTCAGCGCCCGCAACGTCGGCGCCGCCGCGCGCAGCGCCGTCAGGACCATCGGCCAGGCCTGCGCGAGCACGTCCGAGCGGCCGAGCCCGGCCCACTCCTCGGCCAGCGCACGGATCCAGACCTCGAGCGTGCTGCTCGCACCGGGCCCGTCGTGCGCGGCGATCCACTGCGCCAGCCGCACGCCCCGGGCCGACTTCTGCCGCGCCGCGTGCAGCCCCGCGCGCGCTTCGTTCAGCTCCTTCGCCTGCGTGGCGTCGGGGCCGAGCCGGAACCCGCCGTTGATCAGCTGCAGCCCGGTCGCGACGGCGTCGTCGAGCGCGCTCGTGCGGTAGGCGACGAGGTCCGGCACCGTCACGGTGGCCGACGGCGGCTCGGGCGGGATGCCGCTGCTCAGCCCGGCCACGGCGACCGCGCGCAGCTGCTGCGACATGCCGGAGGCCCACTCGCGGTCCTCGGTGTCCACATCGGACAGTGCGTAGCGCCGGGTGGCCGCCTGGACCAGCTCGGCGGCGTCCTCCGCGGTCCGCCGGTCCAGGTAGGCGGTGGCCAGCCGCCGGTCGATCAGGCAGTCCGGGCCGCCGCGCAGGCCGAGCGCGGCCAGCGAAACGCGGGTGTCACGGGTCCGCACGACGGCGTCGTTGTGCCGGGTGAGGTCCTCGAGCTCGGCGCTGATCGACTGGCTCATCACCGTCGAGGCGACCCGGCTCATCGCGTTCGACAGCAGCGGCGGGTCCGCCGGGTCGCAGGCGACCTCGGTCACCTCCCGCTCGCCGGTCGGCACGACGTAGAGCAGCAGCCGCCGGACGTCCGCGTGCGACGGCCGTTCGAAGATCTCCCGCAGCGCCGGCCGCAGTGGCTTGTTGAGCAGCACGCCACCGTCGGTCAGCCAGTGCGACCGGGTCAGGTCGGTGTAGGCGGTCATGTCGGGGTGCAGCTCGTCGGCGCACTCGGCACCGATCGGCATCCGCGACAGCTCGAAGGCGCCCGGGAACGACGCGGTGGAGCGCGCGGCGAGCGCCAGCGGGCCCTGCACCCCTTGCATCCACAGTGGACCTTCGAAGCGGAAGAGCATGCGGTGTTCGGTGTCCCGCACGAGGTTCCCGAGCGCGTCGTCGAACCTGCTGGTCTCGCCGTCGATCATGGTGCCGGTGAGCAGCACGGTGACGTCCGGCGGCTCGCTGGGCGCGGCACCGGGGTCGGTGATCCGGTGCAGCGCCCGCTCGAGGTCGCCGAGCAGCACGCGATCGCCGTCGAGGATCGACCGCGGCTGCGCCTCGGCCGGGTCGCGGACGAGGTTCTCCAGCGACCCGATCTCGATCCAGGTGTCCCGCAGCACCTGCGGCGTCGAACCGAAGGCCTCGGCCAGTCCCAGGCAGGCGGCGTTGATGCCGCCGGCGCTGGTCCCGGTGAGCACGTCGATCGACACCGACGCGCGCAGGAGGTCGAGCAGCTTCCGGTAGAGCCCGGGCTCGGCGTCGCCCCGCGACTCGCGCAGCAGCTGCGACGTCTCGGTGGCGACGCCGCCCATCCAGATGGCGAGGCTGGCGCCGCCCACCATCGTCATCGCCAGGCGGATCTCCTGCTGCCACGGTTCAGCTGTCTGAGGCATGGGCTCCCCCGCCCGTCGTCGTCGGTGCCGACGCAGATTAGAGGCGCGAGGTGAGCCCGGGGATACGTACAGGTGTACGGCTGTTCGGGTGGACTTGCTCGCCCGGTCAGCCGCCCACGGTGACCACCACCTTGCCGAACTGCGCGTTCGCTTCGAGGTAGCGGTGCGACTCGGCGATCGCGGTGAGGTCGAACGTCCGGTCCACGCGCGGCCGGAACGTCCCGGCGCGCACGCCGGCGCGGATGAAGTGCTCCGCGCGGGCCAGCCGGCCGGGGTCCAGGGTCAGGTCGAAGGCGTTGAACAGCCGCATGGTCGGCACGAACCACAGCGGGAACGGGGTCTCCTTGGTGTCGAGCGCGCCGTACACGACCAGCGTTCCGCCCTTCGCCGTGGCTTCCGCGAGCTTGCGCACACCCTCCCCGGCGACGGCGTCGAAGACGAACTCCGCGCCGCGGCCGCCGGTGATTTCCTTCGTCCGGAAGGCGATGTCTTCGTCGTCCGTGACGATCACGTGCGCGGCGCCGGCGTCCAGGAGCCGCTGCTTCTTCGCCGCTGTCCGCGTCGCGGCGATGGGGATCGCGCCGATGTGGTTGACGACGTCGATCGTCGCGAGCCCGACGCTGCTCGACGCCGCCGTGATCAGCACGAAGTCACCGGGACGCACGCGGCCTTCGTCGACGATGGCGCCGTACGCGGTGAGGAACGGCCCCCACAGGGCCACCGTTTCGGCGGCGTCGAGCCCTTCGGGGCGGCGGAGCACCGCGGTGGCCGGCACGATCGCGGCCTCGCCGTAGACGCCGTGCGTCCGCATCGAAAACCCCGCGACGGTGCTGACGGCGTCGCCGGCTTCGAAGTTCGTGACCCCCTCACCGAGGGCCTCGACGATCCCGGAGGCGGAGTAGCCCAGCTTGGCCGGGAACTCGTCGGGGCGCTCGAAGTAGGTGCCGGCGCGGAACATCGCCTCCGCCCGGTTGAGCCCGATCGCCTCGACCCGCAGCCGCAGCTCGCCCGGGCCCGGCTCGCCGAGGTCGACGTCCACGAGCTCCAGCACTTCCGGTCCGCCTTCGGTCGCGAACCGCACTGCCTTCGTCATTCCTGGTTCCTTTCCGTGGTTGCCGGAATCGATCGTGGACCGGTTGCGTTTCCGCTGGAAGACGGCACTTTCCTGGTACGGCGGCACATGCCTGTTACGAACGAGGTCACAGCGATGGACGACGGCGAAACTCTTCCGGCCGAGATGTGCTCCCTGCGCGAGGTCCTGGACCTGGTGGGCGACAAGTGGGCGATCCGGGTCCTGGTCCAGCTCGGCGACGGACCGCGGCGGTTCAGCGAACTGGAGCGCGCTCTGGCGGGCGTGTCGAGGCGGATGTTGTCGCTGACGTTGCGCGGGCTGGAGCGCAACGGCCTGGTGACGCGGAAGGTCTACCCGGAGGTCCCGCCGCGGGTCGAGTACACGATGACGCCGCACGGGGCGGAGCTGGACGAACCGCTTCACGCGCTCTCGGCGTGGGCGGCGAAGCACCGCGCGAAGGTGGGCGAAGCGCGGCGGGCCTACGACGTGGCCAACGCCTAGGCCGCCAGGTGCTCCAGCAGCAGAACCTGACCCTCACCGACCGCGAAGCCCAGCACCGCACCGGTCGCGATCAGGATCCACTCGTCCTGCTCGAAGGCCGGCCGCAGCAGGCGCTCGAACTCGTGGGGTGAGAGCTCCTTCATCTTCGACACCAGCACGTTCCGGATGTCCATCGCGTCGGCCGCGTAGTCCTCGATGTACCGCATGGTCTCCGGCAGCCGGTTCATGATCTGCTCCGCGATCGCCAGCTTCATGTCCTGGTACTTCCGGCTGCCCACCGCGAACACCAGCAACGGCTTCGCGACGCTGACCCGGCGGCCCAGCTCGAGGTCGAGCTGACGCTGGATCAGCGCCAGCACCCGGTCGGACAACGGCCCGTGCAGGATCGCCTCGATGACGTTGTGCGGGGTGATGATCTCCCGGGCGATCAGCGACCCGTACGCCTCCGCGACCTCAGCGCGGCGCTTCAGGAACAAGCCCTGCCAAGTCACCCCGAAGTACTTGCGCGGCTCGATCGGGTAGAAGATCATCCGCAGCGCCAGCCAGTCGGTGAACCAGCCGGTGAAAAGGCCGAACAGCGGCATGATCAGCGGGAACTTGAACAGCACCCACGCGACCATCTGGATCACGCCGATCGCGCCGCCGAACACCAGCCCGGACCGCGCGATGAACTTGAACTCCTTCGCCCCCGCTTCCTGGAAGATGCGGTTCAGCAGCCGCTTGTCCTTGACCAGGCTGGTGACGACCATGCCCTTGAGGTCGAACACACTGTCCACATCGGACTTGATCAGGTCGAGCACGGCCGCGACCATCCGCGGCGACTCCTGCTGGACGCGCTCGATCACCAGCCGCTGCACCCGCACCGGCAGCGACTCCCACAGCCCCGGCTGGTAGTGCCCGGCCACCTCTCGCACGATGTCCTCGACGCCCGCGAGCAGCGGTTTCTCGATCTCCTGGGCGATGCGGGACGCGTCCAGCCGCGCCACGACCTCCGCCGGCTTGATCAGCTGCTCGGTCATCGTGTCGCAGGCGATGCTCGCCATCCGCGCGGCGCGCTTGGGCACGATGCCCTGCCAGCCCAGGAACGGCTTGACTCCGATGAACTCCACCGGCTGGAACATCATCCGGATCGCGACGAGCTTGGTGCCGTAGCCGATCAGCGCGGCGACGACCGGGATCGAGACGTAGAGGGGCCAGTGCTGGGCGAAGTCGGCGACGATGCCGGCGAGGAACGACCCCATCCGGGTCAGCCGAAGCTCGGGTCGCAGGCCTGCCAGAACTGCGCCCCCAGGCGCGAGATGTGGATCGTCCGCCGGACGTACTTCGCGCGTTTGACGTGCTTCTCCGCGTCACGCACGGTCTCGTCGGTCAGCAGGATCTCGTACTGCGTCTCCAGCGACGGCACCTCTTCGTCGAGGTCGACCAGGCCCAGGCCGATCAGCCGCGTGACGTACCCGGGCACCTGGTCGGGCAGCGACACCCCGGCCGACTTGCCGACCGTCGACGCGTTGCGCAGCGCGACGCGCCCGCTGCTGCCGATGCCGGTGCGCTCGACGACGTCGACCACGGGGAACGGCGAGCCGTCCGAGAGCGCGGACAGGATGCGCGCCTCGTCCGGGGTCAGCTGGCGCAGGATGATCGCGTAGAAGTACTCGCGGGCCCGCTCGCGACCGAAGCCGATGGAGTGGTTGAGCAGCTCGGCCATCGCGGCGCGCAGCGGCTCGGCGTGGTTGTCGCGCGCCGGCACGATGGTGACCGCGGCTTCGACCTTCCCGGGCACCGCCGGGCGGTTCATCGCGGACGCCGCGGTGAGCGCCGCGTGGTAGGGGTCGTCGACCTCGTCGAGCCGGCGGCGCAGCTCGGCCAGCAGCTGGCGCTCGACCTGCCGCACCCCGCGTTCGGCGGTTTCGACGCCGGGGAGCCTGCGGCCGAGCGCGAACCCGGTGCGCGCGGCCCAGCCCGCCAGCTGCCCGGCGCGGCGCGCCAGGTCGGCCACCTCGTCGCCGGTGCCCCGGCCGTTCGGTCGCTCTGCGTTCACCGGCGGACTCCCCTCTGCTTACGGGCTGATGCTACCTGCGGGTAGGCCGAATGGTGGTGTGACATCCGTGTTGGATGGACGCCATGAGTCCGACGCGCTGGGGCCCGCCGATCGACGTCCTCCCGTACTTCTCGAAAGAAGAGCAAGCGCTGATGACGCTGCTCGGCGCGCTGACCGACGAGGATTGGCGGCGGCCGACGATGTGCGCGGGCTGGTCGGTCAAGGACGTCGCCGCCCACCTGCTGGGAGACAAGGTCGGCCGGCTGTCCCGAAGCCGCGACGGGCACACCTCCGAAGCCCCCCGCGCGGGTGAGTCCTTCCCCCGCTTCATCGACCGGCTCAACGAGGAGTGGGTCGTCGCCTGCCGCCGTCTCTCGACGGACGTCCTGCTCACCATGATGTACGAGTTCATGGGCCAGACGACCGAATACTGGGCGAAGCTGGACCTCGACGGCGACGGCGAGCCGGTCAGCTGGGCGGGCGACGAGCCGGCGCCGCGCTGGCTGGACGCGGCCCGCGACTATTCGGAGTTCTGGGTCCACCACGTGCAGATCCGCGAAGCGCTGGAGCACACGCCGCTGGAGGCCGAGTACGCCGAGCCGATCGCCGACACGTTCGTCCGCGCGCTCCCGCACACCCTGCGCGACGTCGAGGCGCGCGTCGGCAAGCAGGTGGGGTACACGGTCACCGGCGCCGGCAGGTGGTACGCCCGCCGCGAGCGCGACGGCTGGGTCCTGGACCGGGGCGCGCCGCCGTCGCGCACGCCGCTGGCCACCGTGACGACGGACCTGGACACGTTCTGGCGGCTCTGCACGCGCAACGCCGCCGACGTCGGCCGCGTCCGGACGACCGGGGACGAAAACGTTTGCGCACAGCTCCTGACAATGACCTCGATCATCGCCTGAGCCGTCACTTTCCCTAGGAAAGATACGTCTGAGGGGCCCTCCGGACGCATCTTTCCTAGGGAAAGTGATGCGTCAGCGGGGGCGGCGGGCCTGCTTGCGCAGCTGCAGGATCCGGGCGCCGCCGATCAGCGCGACCAGCACCGCGCCGCCGATGGCCGAGAACAGCATCGCGATGGCCAGCGGCAGGCTGCCTTCGGCGCCGAAGAAGCGCACCGTCGCCGGGTCGAGGTTCTGCAGGATGAAGACCAGCAGGACGACCAGCACGACCAGACCGGCGATGACGGCGACCCAGGTGCCGCTGATCCGCGTCGGCCGGCTCCGGCCCCTGGTGGCCGCTCCGGTCCTGGCCGGCGCCGGGCGCACCGGCGCGACCTCCTCGGCGCCGGGCCGGACGTCGCCGGCACGCAGCTCGGCGGGCTCGAGGGCGCCCTCGGGCACCTCGCTCCCGGGCAGGTCCTGGTGTGTCGGGCCGGTGGGGTGGTCGGCCGCGTCCCCGCGCGCGTGCGTCATGTGTTCAGTGTCCGTCCGGCACGCGGGGAGCGCTGTGTCAAACCCCCTAACGGGCGAAGCCGTCGACCTCCCGCAGCACGCGGAGCGTGTTCTTCCCGGCCAGCTTCGCGCAGTCCTCGTCACTCCACCCGCGCTCGAGCAGCGCCGCGAACAGCACCGGGTACTTGGACGTGTCCTCGAGGCCCTCCGGCAGCGTGCCGACGCCGTCGTAGTCGCCGCCGAGGCCGATGTGGTCGATCCCGGCGACCTCGCGGGCGTGCTCGACGTGCGCGACGACGTCGTCGACGGTGGCCTTCGGCTTGACCGGGCCGTCCCACTCCTTCACGAACTCCCCGCGCTGGGCCAGGTTCCGGTACTCCTTGCCCGCGGCCTCCATCGCGGCCTTCAGCTCCTGGTCCCACGCGCTCACCTTCGGCGAGATGAACGCCGGCACGAACGTGGTCATCGCGACGCCGCCGTTGCCGGGCAGCAGCGCGAGGACGTCGTCCGGGATGTTGCGCGGGTGGTCGTTCACCGCGAGGCAGGAGGAGTGGCTGAAGATCACCGGGACCGAGCTGACCTCGATCGCCGCGCGCATCGTCGACGGCGCGACGTGCGAGAGGTCGACCATCATCCCGATCTTGTTCATCTCGCGCACGACGTCGCGGCCGAACTCGGTGAGCCCGCCGTGGGCCGGCTCGTCGGTGCCCGAGTCGGCCCAGGTGGTGTTGAAGTTGTGCGTCAGCGTCATGTACCGGACGCCGAGCCGGCGCAGGATCCGCAGCACGCCGAGCGACTCGGCGATGCTGTGCCCGCCCTCGGCGCCGAGCAGCGACGCGATCCGGCCGTCGGCGAACGCGGCCTCGGCCTCGTCGGCGGTGTCGACCAGCCGGAGCCGGTCGGGGTAGCGCTCGGCCAGCTGGTGGACGACCTCGATCTGCTCCAGCACCGCCGTGACTGCGCTGTGGCCTTCGAACTCACAGGGCACGTACACCGACCAGAACTGCATCCCGAGCTTCCCGTCGGCGAGCTTCGGGAAGTCGGTGTGCAGGGCCGGCTGCCGGACGGTCAGGTCGAGCGACGCGGCCGCCTCGACCGGGTTCGGACCGCCGTGCTGGCGCAGCTCCCACGGCAGGTCGTTGTGCCCGTCGGCGAGGATGGTGGCGTCCAGCAGTTTCGTAGCACGCTGTAGTGCCTCGTTAGTCATCGCCCGATCGTAGGACCAGCCGATATACGGCCCGTACAAACGTCAGGGCGTGATCCACTTCCGGGCTGCCCGGACGCCGTCCGGCGTGATCAGGTGCCCACCGGGGTGGCGCTGCGTGACGACGTCGGCCCCGCGTTCGCGCAGCAGCCCGATCAGCTCCTCCGTGGACGCCAGGGGGGCCATCGGGTCGTGTTCGCCGTTGGCCAGGAAGACGCGGGACGCGCTCAGGTCGTGGTCCGGCGGGTCCGGGACCGGCGACATCGCCGCGAACAGCGCGGCTTCGCGGACGACGTCCGGCCGCAGCAGCGTCGCCGCGGCCGCGATGTTGGCGCCGTTCGAGAAGCCGACGGCGACCAGCCGCCGGTCACCGAGCCCGTACTTCTCCCGGGCTTCGAGGACGAAGTCCGCGAGCTGGTTCGCGCGCTTGACGACGTCTTCGTGATCGAACACGCCCTCGGCGAGCCGCCGGAACCAGCGCGCGGCGCCGTACTCGGACACCGGGCCGGCCGGGGCCAGCACGGCGGAGTCCGGGCTCAGCTCGCGCGCCAGGCCGAGCAGGTCGTCCGGGCTGCCGCCGGTGCCGTGCAGCAGGAGCAGCAACGGCGCGTCCGGCGAACCCTCGACGTACTTGTGCTCCAGCGTCATGACAGCTCCGGGTTGTTTTCGGCGGGGAGGTTCAGCTTCGGCAGCATGTGCTGGATCTCTTCGCGGCGCGGCTCGAGCCACGGCGGCAGCTTGAGCGCGCGGCCCAGCTCCAGCAGCGGCTCGTCGATGGCGAAGCCGGGTTCGTCGGTCGCGACCTCCAGCAGCGTGCCGCCCGGCTCGCGGAAGTAGATCGAGCGGAAGTACTGGCGGTCCAGGATGGACGTCACGTGCACGCCCTGGTCGACGAGCTCTTCGCGCCAGGCTTTCTGGGTCGGCTCGTCCGGCGCGCGCCAGGCGACGTGGTGCACGGTGCCGGCGGCGACCAGCCCGCGCGGCGCGTCCGGCGTCACGAGGACGTCGACCAGCGCGCCGGGCCCGCCCTCGCCGGCGGCGAAACGCAGGCGGTTGCTGTCCTGGGTGGCGAAGCTGAGGCCGAGGCCGTCGGTGAGCATGCCGGCGGTGGCGTCTTCCTTCGTCACGGAGAGTGTCACCGAGTGCAGGCCGCGGATCGCGTGCTCGGCCGGGACCAGCTCGGTGTCCCACGGGTCGCGCGGGTCGCCCTGCGGGTGCGCGACGAGGGCGAGTTTCAGGCCGTCGGGGTCACGGAACGTGAGCGTGTCCTCGTCGTCGGCGTTGCGGATCTCGCCCGTTTCGATCTGCTGGGCGTTCAGGTGCTGCTTCCACCAGCCGATGGAGGCCTCGGGGATCGAGAACGACGTGGTCGTGGCCTGGCCGGTGCCGTGGCGGCCGCTCGGCGCGTCGGGCCACGGGAAGAAGGTCATCAGCGAGCCGGGCTTGCCGGCGCTGTCGCCGTAGTAGAGGTGGTAGGTGCCCGGGTCGTCGAAGTTCACGGTGGTCTTCACCAGCCGCAGGCCCAGGGTCCGCAGGTAGAAGTCGGCGTTGCGCTGCGGGTCGCCGCCGATCGCGGTGACGTGGTGCAGGCCGGACGTCTTGATCGCCATGGTTGCCTCCTGGATTCAAGGTAACCCCAGAACCTCTCGCGAGCAAGATATATTCCGTGCAGACTTTCCGGTAAGCTGGGCCGGTGGATCCGAAGACCGACGACGACGAGATCGTCACGTGGTGGGGCCTGGTCATCGAGGGCTACCTGGCCACGCAGGACAAGCTGATGGGCGAGATCGCCGACCGCCTCGGGCTCGCGCCCGCGTCGTTCGACATCCTGCTGCGGCTGGTCCGCTCGCCCGACCACCGGATGCCGATGACCAAGCTGGCCACGGAGGCGGCCCTGTCCAGCGGCGGTTTCACGAAGGTCGCCGACCGCCTGGTGGCGGCGGACCTGATCTGCCGCGTCCCGAGCCCGGACGACCGCCGCGTCACGTTCGCGTCCCTGACCGAGCACGGTCTGGAGATGGCGAACAAGGCCCGCGAGGCGGCCGCCGAGATTCTGCGCCGCATCGTGCTGACCCCGCTGGGTGACGACGCCCCGGCACTCGCGGAAGCGATGCGGACACTGCGCGCGTTCAACGGCTGACGGTGAAAAAGTCGTGGTCACAGCGGTGCGCGTCGCGGCGCACCATGGGAGCCATGCTGACCGAATCCACCATCACGACGATGCTCCCGGTGACCGACAGCGAACGCGCCGGCCACTTCTACGCGGACTCCCTGGGCCTGAAGCAGACGGGGAAGGGCGAAGACGGAACGCTGTACTTCGCGGCGGGCGCGGGTGCCATCGGGCTCCGGACCATGCCGGCGGGCGCGCAGAGCGAGAACACGGCGTTGAGCTTCGAGGTCTCGGACCTTTCGACCGAGGTCAGAGCCCTGGAAGACCGCGGCGTGCAGTTCCAGGACTTCGACCTGGAGGGCCTGAAGACGGCCGACCACATCGCCGAGCTGGGGAACGAGCGGGCCGCCTGGTTCACCGACTCCGAAGGCAATGTGCTCTGCCTGCACGAAGTCCTCACCTGACACCGTCGTGAGTGAGAAACAGGGTTAGAACACCGCTTCTCACTCACGACCCCTAGGCGAGCGACGGCATCAGCTTCACCGCGTTGCCCCCGAGGACGCCGTTCAGGACGTCCTCGGGCCACCCCAGCCCGATCAGCGTCCGCACGTTCTTCGCCACGCTCGGCACCCCGGGCCAGTCCGTCCCGAACACGAACTTCCCGGCCAGGCGGCCGAGATCGAACCGCTGGTAGTACTCCGGCAGCTTCTTCGGCGGCAGCCCGGCGAGGTCCAGCCAGACGTTTTCCCGCGCCAGCGCGAGGAAAGCCGCCACGTCGTACCACCAGCCGCGGCCGCCGTGGGCGAAGACGAACTGCAGTGAAGGGAAGTCCTCGACCACGTCGGACATCAGCTCGGGGTTCCCGAAGCTCGTGCGGGACCCCGGGAAACTCGACGTTCCCGAGTGGAGGATCACCGGCACCCCACGATCGGCGCACAGCTGGTAGACCGGGTACATCTCCTTGTCCGCCGGGGAAAACGCGCCGTGCACCGGGTGGATCTTCAACGCCACCGCACCCAGGTCCAGCTGGCGCGCGACCTCCGTGGCCGCCGGGTGGTGCAGGTACGGGTTGACGTTGGCCACGAGCCGGAACCGCGTCGGATTGTGCTCCACCAGCGGCAGGTTGTCCTCGATGGGCTGGATCCCCGTCGCCCGTGGGCTGTACTCGCAGAACAGCAGCACCCGGTCGACGCCCTCGGACTCCATCAGCTCGTCCATCGCCGACGGGACCACCGAGCCGTCTTCGGCGTACACCGAACGCCACGGGTACGCACCCGCGAAGTCGTGCGCCCACTGCATCCAGGCGGGTTTGAGCGTCGGCAGCCGGGGGGCGTGGACGTGCGCGTCCACCACGAAGTAGCCGTCGATCACGTGCTGGGCACCACCCGCAGGGCGTCCCGGACCTGCTCGCGGATCACGTTGCGGCGGATCTTGCCCGTCGCCGTCTTCGGCAGTTCCGCCAGTTCGACCACTCCGCGCGGGCGCTTGAACGCCGCGAGGCCCTCGCGGCAGAACTCGATCAGCTCGTCCGGGTCGACCGCGAAACCGGGTGCCGCGACCACGCACGCCACCGGCTTGTCGAGCCCGTCGGCGTCCGGCGCGGCGACCACCGCGACCTCCGCGACCGCCGGGTGCTGCCGCAGCCGTTCCTCCACTTCGGACGGTGACACCCAGATCCCGCCCGCCTTCAGCATGTCCCCGAACCGGCCCAGGCAGCTGTACGTGCCGTCCTCGTTCCGCACGTAGCTGTCGCCGGTCCGCAGCCACTCGCCCTGGAACACGTGCTTCGTCGCGTCGTAGCGCGCCCAGTAGCCGGTCGCCGTCGACGGGCCGGCCACGTACAGCTCGCCCGGCTTGCCGGCGGCGTCGATCACCGCGCCCGCCTCGTCGCGGATCTGCACGGAGTACCCGGGCACCGGGACGCCGGTGCTGCCGGGCCGCACCGCGCGGGGCTTGTTCGACAGGAAGATGTGGAGCGCCTCGGTGGACCCGATGCCGTCGAGGATCTCCAGCCCGAAGCGGGCGCGGAACCGTTCGAACAGCGACGCCGGCAGCGGCTCGCCCGCCGAAACCGCGTGCCGCACCGAAGCGAACGAGTCGTCCGGGACGTCGCTGGCGAGCAGCGCCGCGTAGAACGTCGGGACGGCGAAGAACAGCGAAGGCGCTTCTTCGCGGGCCCGTCTGGCGAACAACGCCGGAGTCGGGCGCGAGGGCTCGAGCAGGGCGGTCCCGCCCGCGCCGAGCGGGAAGAAGCACGAATTCCCCAGCCCGTAGGCGAAGAAGAGCTTCGGCACGGACAGGAACCGGTCGGCCGGAGTGGTCGCCAGCACGCCGCGCGCGTACGTCTCGCACACCGCGCGGATGCTGGCGTGCCGGTGCATCGCGCCCTTCGGCTGCCCCGTCGTCCCCGACGTGTACAGCCACAACGCGGGCGAGTCCTCCCACGTCCGTCCACTGCGGAACGAACCGCTCAGCGACGCCCACTCGTGCGTCCGGACGCCGAACCCGGCCGCGTCGGACCGGTCGAGCAGGACGTCGGTGACCTCGGGCGCGAACCCCAGCGCGGTCACCGCCTGCTCGGCGAACTCGCCGGACACGCACAGCAGGCGCGCCCGCGAGTCGGCCAGCATCTTGCCCAGCTCGAGCCCGGTGACCATGGTCGAGACCGGCACGGCGACCGCGCCGGCCAGCATCGCGCCGAGGATGCCGGTGAGCAGCTCGACGTCGTCGACCATGCAGAACATGACGCGCTCTTCGGGCCGCACGCCGAGCTCGGCGAGCCCGCCCGCGACGCGCCGGGACTCGGCCGCCAGCTCGGCGTAGGTGAGCGTGCGGCGGGGAGACACGACCGCGGTCGCGTCCGGGTGCCCGGCCGAAAGCAGGTACTCCGCGGCATTGAACCCTGTCGCCACCAGACCTCCTACGTGAGGTAGACGTACTCGTAGTCGAAGGGCTTCCCGTTGATGCCCTGCCGCGGCGGGGCCACCCAGCTCGCGATCTTCCCCCGCTCGTACACCGGGTGCATGAGCGAGCGGACGAACGTCAGGTCCTCGGTGGTGGGCAGCCACTTGCTCTTGCCGGCCTGCCAGGTCGCCTCGTCGACGATGGTGCCGTCGGGAGTGACGTGGTGGCCGGAGTTTATGCCGACTTCGCGGTTGAAGCCAGGGTGCGGCAAGCGGAACGTGTGATCGACACCGGCGTCGGCGAGGATCTTGTTCCAGCGCTTCACGCCGGTCTGGCAGTCGGCCACGTACTCGCTGCGCAGGTCGAGGTTCAGCAACAGGATCGCCTGCATCTCCTCCGACGTCCAAGTGCCGTCGGCGGCCGGTTTCTCCAGCGTGCGGGCGTCGTCGGTGAGCTTGTGGTCGTCCTTGCGGCGGGTCTCCTGCCAGCGGCCCTTGAGCCCGGCGGTGTAGTAGTTCGCCGCGTTCGTCGACGTCTCGCTGCCGAACAGGTCGAGCGAAACGGTGTAGTGGAAGTTGATGTACTTCTGGATGATGTCCAGCGGGATGCCGCCGTGCGGTCCGATGTCGAGCGTGTCGTGCTCACGGATCAGCTCGGCGCTGCGGGTCACCACGCGGTCGACGCCGGTGGTACCGACCATCATGTGGTGCGCCTCCTCCTTCAGCATGAACTCGCAGGTGCGCGAGAGCGGGTCGAAGGAGCTCTCCTTGAGCGTGCCGAGCTGGTACTTCCCGTCGCGGTCGGTGAAGTAGGTGAACATGTAGAAGGCCAGCCAGTCGGCGGTCTCCTCGTTGAACGCGCCGAGGATGCGGGGCGCGTCGGGGCTGCCGGAGTTGCGCAGCAGCAGCCCTTCGGCCTCGTCACGGCCTTCGCGGCCGAAGTAGGCGTGCAGCAGGTACACCATCGCCCACAGGTGCCGGCCTTCTTCGACGTTGACCTGGAAGAGGTTCCGCAGGTCGTAGAGGCTCGGCGCGGTGAGCCCGAGGAGCTTCTGCTGCTCGACGGACGCCGGTTCGGTGTCGCCCTGGATGACGATCAGCCGCTGCAGGTCGGCGCGGTATTCGCCGGGCACCTGCTGCCAGACCTCCTCGCCCTTGTGCTCCCCGAAGGCGATCCGCCGGTCCGGGTCGCGCTCGGCGAGGAAGATGCCCCACCGGTAGTCCGGGACGTTGACGTGGTCGAAGTGCGCCCACCCCTCCCGGCCGACGCTGACCGCGGTGCGCAGGTAGACGCCCTGGGTCTCCAGCGTCGGGCCCATCTCGCCCCACCAGTGCATGAACTTCGGCTGCCAGCCCTCCAGCGCGCGCTGGAGCCGCCGGTCTTCCGAGAGGTTGACGTTGTTGGGGATCTTGGCGTCGTAGTCGATCTTCTCGGGCATCTGCGCTAGACCCGCTTCCTGTCGAAGACGGCCTTCTGACCCGTACCGTATCGGCGCAGCGCGCCTTCCGGCCCGGATGCGTTCGGCCGGGTGAAAATCCAGTTCTGCCAAGCCGCCAGCCGGCCGAAGATCTTGGTCTCGATGGTCTCGGGACCGACGAACCGGTGGTTGGCCTCCAGGCCGGTGAGCGCGTCCGGCGAAAGCGACGCCCGGCCCTCCAGCGCGATCCGGATCTCGTCCTCCCAGTCGAGGTCGTCCGGGGCGTCGGTGACCAGGCCGAGCTCGACGGCTTCGGCCGCGCTCAGCTCGTGGTCCTTTTCACGCGCGAGCCAGGCGAGGTGGTCGTCGTCGCCGTGGAAGCGCGCCTGCAGGCGGGTCAGGCCGTTGCCCATCGGGAACGGCCCGAAGTTGGCCTCGGACAACCTGATCGTCGCCCGCTCGTCGCTGTCCTCGTCGTCGATCGGCGGGCCGTCGAGGATGTACTGGCGGTCGGCGGCGAGCGCGAGTTCCAGCAGCGAACCGGCGAAGCAGCTGCCCGGCTCGATCAGCGCGATCAGGCTGCGGCTGGTGACGTCGAGGCGCTTGAGCGTGCGCTTGAAGTACTGCGTGATCTCGTTGCCCAGCCAGTCCTTCGCGCCGAAGACAGCCTGCTCGTGCGCGAGCACCTTCTCCGGGTCGCCCTGGGTCTTCAGGATCCACGTGCCGGCTTCGACCTCGTTGGTGCGCAGCCGGAGGATCGCGTCGTCCAGCTCGCGGGTCATCGCGAGGAACCAGCCGTTCGCGCCCTCTTCGTGCAGGTCACCCGGGTCGTTCTCGGGCCCCTTGATGGTGATCGTGACCTGGTCCTTGGTCACGTCCGTGTCGACATAGCGATGTTCGAGCGGGGTCAGCTCGATGCCGCCCTCACCGGTCCGGTCGGACTCGCGCGCGATCTCCCGGGCCCGCTTGGCCACGGCCTCGCGGAACCCTTGGCGCGGCACCAGTTCGTCCACCAGGCGCCAGTCGACCGCGGTCTTCCCCTTGACGCCGTCGGGGCGCGTCGCGAAGACGTCGGCGAGGTCGCGCCGGACCCGCCGCTTGTCCACCACGCGCGTCAGGCCGCCGGTACCGGGCAGCACACCGAGCAGCGGCACCTCGGGCAGCGCGACGGTGGAGGAGTTGTCGTCGATCAGCAGGATCTTTTCGCAGGCCAGCGCGATCTCGTAGCCGCCGCCGGCGCAGGTGCCGTTCACCGCGGCGACGTACGTCTGGCCGGAGTGCTCGGTGGCGTCCTCCATGCCGTTGCGGGTCTCGTTGGTGAACTTGCAGAAGTTCACCTTCCAGTGGTGCTCGGACGCGGCGAGCATCCGGATGTTCGCGCCGGCGCAGAAGACCTTGTCCTTCGCGCTCGTCACCACCACCACGCGGACCTCGGGGTGCTCGAACCGCAGCCGCTGGGTGGCGTCGTACAGCTCGATGTCGACCCCGAGGTCGTAGGAGTTGAGCTTGAGCTCGTAGCCCGGGACGAGCCCGCCCTGCTCGTCGACGTCCATTTCCAGCCACGCCACCTCCCCGTCGACGTGGAGGCGCCAGTGGCGGTACTCGTCCGGACGGCGGTCGAAGGTCACCGGTGTGGTGGTGGTCACTCACCCGAGTGTCTACATAGTTTCGACGAACGTCAATGTTGTGTAGAAACTTGATCTCGCGAGGTCACCCGGTTGAGCGTCGCCCACGCCCAGGCGAGGAACACCCAGAGCGCGAGACCCGCTGCGGCATCCGTGAAGATCGTCGCGAAGAAGAACGCGGGGATCTGCGGCACGCCGGTCAGGAAGTGGCCGAGCGTGATCATCCCAGCGAGTGAATAGACCAGCAGGAACGCCAGCGCCCGCGGATAGCGGCCCTGGCGGTACGCGCGGTAGCCGAGCCAGCCGAACGTCGTGAGCAGCACCCAGCCGACGGCGACGCCGATCCCCGCCACCGTCGCCGGGACACCCGGCAGCTGCGGGTAGTCCGCGACCCGGATGGCGTTGTGCGCGTAGTGGATCGCGGTGCTGACCAGCGAAAAGCCGAGGATCACGCGAAGCGGCGTCAGACCCTTCTCCTGCAGAACGTCCATCCCGGGCCCCCTGTAGCCGATTTGATAGATCGCTCTAGCGACGGTACCGCGCGGCGGCCGCGCCGGGCAAGACGCGGCCGCCGGGGTCGTCACACCAGGTCGATGCGGTGCTGCGTGACCGGGTAGCCCGCCTTGGCGAACGCCTTGGCCATCGGGACGTTGCCGACGTCGGTGCCCGCGACGATCTGCTCGGCCCCGTACCCGACGAGGTCGTGCGTGGCCTCGACCAGCAGGTCGTACGCGTAGCCGCGGCCGCGCTGCTCCGGCACGACGGCGATGTACCCGACCACCGGGTCGTAGGCGTTGCGGCTCGGCAGCGTGAGCCCGACGAGCTCGCCCTCGGGCGTGTACGCCAGCCGCCACCAGTCCCGCGGGGCCGGCATCCACCGCATGATGTCGAGGTCTTCGCGCGCGGCCGCGTCGAGTCCGTGCTCCTCGATCGTCTTCCGCACGTGCGCGTCGAGGCTGCCGACGTGCACCCGCCTGAAGACGTCCAGGACCACGTCGTCGTCCGGCTCGGGCCGGAACTCGAGCCGTCCCGGCCTCTCCGGCAGGCCGTTTTCCGGGGTCCAGCAGAACCGGTGGCGCTCGACGAGCTTGCGGTAGCCCGCCTTCTCGGCCGCCTCGACGCGGACGGTGACCTCGTGCACGACGTCCGGGTCGTCCTGCCAGCCGGGCGGCGTGGTCAGGGAGTACTCCGCGCGCAACGGGACCCGCTTCAGCAGCTCGACGCCCGCGTCGAAGTCGGTGAAGTCGAACCAGTCGAGTGCGATCGGTTCCTCGTCCTTCGACGCGCCCCACCACGCGGCCCGCGCCACGACGACGTCGTCGCGCAGCGCGACCCAGACCCAGCCGGGCCGGTACTCGCCCTTGGCCGCCATCTCGGCGAAGTCGTTGCCGAGCAGCTTGCGGCCGACGAGACCGCGGTCGGGCAGGGAGGTGAACAGTGGTTCTTCGCCCGCTTCGAGCGGGCGCACGACCAGATCGGTCATGGAAGTCCTTCCGGGAGTACGCGCTCCCGGTCAGAAACCCGGCACCCTCGAGGCGAGGTGGGAGCGCGTGATCGATTGCGTGATCATCGGACCCACCTCCCTTTCGCTCGTTCCGGGGTGCGCCGCTGAAGCTAGCGGGCCTCCGCGTCGCGCGTCAACGGATTTTCTGGAGGACGACTCTCGTGCTCAGCCGGGGCTGCGCGTAGGAGTGCGAAGCCTCCAGGACGTACTCGCCGGCGATGTGCTGCCAGCCGTCGCGCCAGACTTCGGCGGACCTCGGGGGGAGGACGATGTCGGTCTCGACGGCCTCGCCGGGTCCCGCTTCGACGCTCGCGAAACCCACGAGCCAGCGGGGCGGCCGGTCGCCGCGCTCGGTCGGGGCCAGGTAGAGCTGGACGGCTTCGCGGCCCTTGCGCGTCCCCGAGTTGCGGATGCGGACCCGGACGCGCGCGCCGCCTTCGTCGTCCGGGTAGACGTCGAGTTCTTCGTACACCCAGGTCGTGTAGCCCTGGCCGTGGCCGAACCAGTACGCGGGCTGCCGGTCGGTGCGGGCCCAGGCGCTGTAGCCGATGTAGACGCCTTCGCGGTACTCGAGCACTCCCTCTTCCGGCGTCACGTCGGTGACCGGCGCGTCTTCGAGCCGCGCCGGCCAGGTCGTCGGCAGACGGCCGCCGGGCTCTTCGCGGCCGAAGAGGACGTCGGCGAGCGCGTCGCCGCCGGCCTGGCCGGGGAACCAGGTGAGCAGCACCGCGGCGACGTCGTCGCGCCACGGCAGCTCCACCGGGGAACCGGCGTTGACGACGACCACGGTGTTCGGGTTGGCTTCCGCGACCCTGGTGACGAGTTCGTCCTGCCTTCCCGGCAGGGCGAGGGAGGTCCGGTCGAAGCCTTCGCTTTCGACCTCGGCGGTGGTGCCGACCACGACGACCGCGACGTCCGACTTCCCCGCCAGCGCAACGGCTTCGTCGAGGGCGGCGTCGGGGTCGAGCACGGGGCCGCGGTGGCCGAGCGCGAAGGTGACCCAGGCGAACGTGCCGCGGGCGAACTCCGCCATCTCCGACGGGATCCAGTACGTCAGGCTGACGTCGACGAGTTCGCCCGCCGTCAGCTCGATCTCCCGGCGCTGCTCGATCACCTGCATGATCGACGTGAAGACGTCGCCGCCTTCGGGCAGGTTGACGCCGTCGAAGAGGGTCTGGCCGGCGACGGTGAGGCGGAGGTCGCCGGGGCCGGTGACGGCGAAGGTGTGCGTGCCGCTTCGCTCCGGCAGGTAGGTGCCTTCGATCTCGACCGACGCGAGCGTGGCCATGTCGAGCCCCTTCGGCAGCTCGCCGATCCAGGTGATTTTGGCTTCCCTGAGCGGAAATTCAGCCATTCGGGTGCCATCCGCGGCCTTGGCGGTGGCGCGGAGCCGGAAATTGTCGGTGGCCGGCGGTAGCGTCGTTCGCGGATCGGCACCGATGGCGAACGTGAGGTCGGTGCCCGGGGGAACGGCCTTCCGGAGGCCGTCCAGAGGGGAGACGATGTGGTCGGGGAACACGGTGGCGCTGCCACCGCCGAGGATCTTCGGGTCCGCGGCCAGCGCGCCGATCAGGGCGATGCTCTGCGGTTGCTTGAGCGGGAGGACACCGGTTTCGTTGCTGAGCAACACGAACGACCGGTGCGCGACCTCGCGCGCGATCGCGTCGCCGTCCACAGTGGATTGCCCGGGGGCGGGACCTCCGCCGAGCGCGCCGGTCCGGTGGGCCAGCAGGAGCACGCGGCGCACCATCTCGTCGACGACGTCTTCGTCGACTTCGCCGCCGCGCACGGCTTCCGCGAGCTGGTCCCCGAAAACCGTGCGGGGGCCGGGCATCGCGACGTCGAGGCCGCCGTTGGCGGAGGCGACGGTGTCGCGCGCGGCCAGCCAGTCGGAGACGACGAAGCCGTCGAAGCCCCATTCGCCGCGCAGCACGCCGTTGAGCAGTTCGGCGTGCTGGGTCATCGTGACGCCGTTGACGCTGTTGTAGGCGGCCATGATCCCCCACGGCTTCGCCCGCCGGACGATGAGCTCGAACGGCGCGAGGTAGAGCTCGCGCAGCGCGCGCTCGCCGACGTGGACGTCGGCGGTGAAGCGCTCGGTCTCGAAGTCGTTGGCGACGAAGTGCTTGACCGTGACGGCGACCCCGCCGTCCTGCACGCCGGTGACGTAGCCGGCGCCGATCATCCCGGTGAGGAGGGGATCTTCCGAGTAGCACTCGAAGTGGCGGCCGCCCAGGGGCGAGCGCTGGAGGTTGACCGTGGGGGCGAGCAGGACGTGCACACCCTTGCGGCGGGCTTCCTGCGCGAGCAGCCGGCCGGCGCGCACGGCCAGCCGCGGGTCCCAGCTCGCGGCGAGGGCCGTCGGGCTGGGGAGCGTCACCGAGGGGTCGTCCGGGCTCCACCGCACCCCGCGGACGCCGACCGGGCCGTCCGAGAGCACCAAGGACTCCAGGCCGATCCGCGGGAGCGCGGGCAGGCTCCAGACGTCCTGGCCGGCGAGCAGGTTCGCCTTGGCGTCCAGGTCGAGCTCGGCCAGCAGCGCGTCGACGTCGAAGCTCATGGACACCTACTCTACCTGGCGACGAGTAGTGAACGTTATGGTTCCGTGACAGCTTGTCCCGTAGGCTCGGGATCATGACCCGGGCCAGGGGCGCCGACCGCCGAGCGAGCATCGTCCGCGCGGCGTTCGAAGTGATCGCCGAACGCGGCTATCGCGGCACCTCGCTGGCGGCGGTGGCCGACCGCGTCGGGCTGACCCAGCAGGGACTGATGCACTACTTCCCCACGAAGGAGGACCTGCTGACGGCGGTGCTGGAGACCCGCGACGAGTGGGACCTGCTGCACTTCGGGCACGCCCCGCCGGGCGACGAGTCGGCGATGACGGTCAACCAGCTCGCCGAACTGGTCGACTACAACGCGACCCGGCCGGGGATCGTCCAGACGTACACGGTGCTGTCGGCGGACAGCGTCACGGAGGACCACCCGGCGCGCGAGTACTTCCACGACCGCTACGAGCGGGTGCGGGCAGGCATGACCCAGATGCTCGAACGCCACCGCGACGAGCTCCCCTCGGGGGCGACACCGGAACAGCTCGCGCCGATCGCGATCGCGGTCCTGGACGGCCTGCAGCTGCAGTGGCTCCTCGACCCGGAGCAGGTCGACATGTCCGCGGGATTCCGCACGTTCCTGACGCTGCTGGGCATCAAGCCGGACTGAGGTCAGCCCATGCCGATGCGCTGCCGGTCGACCTCGATCAGCCCGACGACGCGCAGCTGGTCACGCCCATAGGGCTGCCCGATGTACTTCGTCGCGATCCGGTCGACGATCTCCCAAGCGGCGTCGCCCTCGACCCACTCGACCACGCGGCCGCGGATGATCACCGGCTCGAACGGGTTCTCCGCCGGGGTCAGGGACAGCGCCACCCGCGGGTCGCGGCGCAGGTTGCGGGCCTTCTGCGAGTCCGGCCCGGTCATGATCGCGATGTGGTCGCCCTCCGGGTCGACCCAAAGCGGGATCGAGTGCGGGGCGCCGTCGGGCAGGACGGTGGCGAGGTGCGCCACCACGTTCGTCGAGAGGATGCGGCGGATGTCGGCGTCGATCATGGCGAGTTCTCCTTCAGATGACTGCGTAGTGGAGGTGGGTGACACCGGGCGCGGCGACGGCTTCGACGAGCCGCAACCGGACGTGTGCGGGCAGCTCCTGGAAGAACGGCCGCCCGGCGCCGAGGAGGACCGGCACCTGGTGGAGGACGATCTCGTCGACGAGCCCCGCCGCCAGCGCCGAGGTCAGGACACCGCCGCCCATCAGGCCGACGTCCTTCCCGCCGGCCGCTTCTCGAGCGGCTTCGATGGCCTCCTTGACGTCGCCGAACAGGCGCTGCCGCTCGGTCAATGCGGGCGCCGGCCGGTGGCTGACGAGGAAGAGCGGGGCGCCCGGGTGCGGGCTGCCGCCGCCGAAGTGGTCCGAGTCCTCGTAGGTGTTGCGGCCCGCCACGACCGCGCCGACGCGGCCGGCGAGGTCGTCGAAGACGCGTGCGCTCGGCTCGCTGAGCTTGAAGAAGTCGAACACCCGGCTCTGCGTGTCGCCGTCGGTGTACCAGTCGAAAAGCGTGCCGCCGTCGCCGAGGCCGTGCCCTGGGCCGGCGTCGCGGCCGGTGATGTACCCGTCGACCGACACCGCGTGGGCGCTGAAGACCTTGCTCATCGCCACCATCCTTCCAAGTTCCTTGAGGAGACTCCAGAACCGTAGCAGCTCAAGTTCCCTAAGGGAACCCCAAGTGGTAAAGTGGCCTCATGCAGCGCACGAACTTCAGCGAACTGGCCGCGTGCTCGATCGCGCGCACGCTCGACGTCATCGGCGAGCCCTGGTCACCGCTGATCCTGCGGGACGTGTGGGTCGGCTTCAGCCGGTTCGAACAGCTCCAGGCCGACCTCGGCATCTCGCGCAAGGTCCTCACCGAGCGCCTGAACCACCTCGTCGACCAGGGCATCGTCGAGCGGCGGCCGTACGACCGCCGGCCGCGCTACGAGTACGTCCTGACCGAAAAGGGCACCGAACTCGTCGACATGCTCATGGTCATGACCCGCTGGGGCGACAAGTGGCTCGCGGGCGAGGCCGGCCCACCGGTGCTCTACCGGCACCACGCGTGCGGCGAAATCACCACCGTGGACCTCCGCTGCACCCACTGCGGCGAGCCGATGCACGCACGCGACATCGACGCTCTCCCCGGCCCCGGCGCGGGGAAGTAGCCCTCAGCGCAACCGCGGCTGGGCGACGACCTCCCGCAGCCGCCGCAAGGTGCGCAACGTCGTCTCCAAGTCCTCCTGGGACACGGATTCCGCGACGTCCTCCGCCCACTCGGTCTGCGCCGCCCCCAGCTCGCGCAGCGCCTCCTTCGCCCGCCGCGTCACCGACAACAGCGGCGCCCGCGCGTCGGCCGGGTTCGGCAGGCGGTCGAGCATTCCGTTGCGCAGCAGGCGGTTCACCGTCTCCTGCACGCTCTGGCGCCGCAGCCCGCGGCGGCGCGCGACCTCCGCCGCGGTCGCCGGGCCGTCCTCGAGGAAGCCGAGCACCTGCCACTGCGCCGCCGTCAGCCCGACCGGCTCCGTCAGCGCGTCGCCCGCCGCCAGGAAGCCGCCGTTGCACGCGAAGACCGCGTCGATCACCCGGGTGAACGTCTCGGCTCGAAGGGATCGCATGCGTGCTAGTCTCACATATTGACAGGCACCTGTCGAAATGGAGACGACCATGGACATGCCCACCCTCGGCCCCGCGCACGACGCCCTGAAGGCGTTCGCCGGCGACTGGACCGGCACCGAGAACCTCGCCGCTTCGCCGTGGGCGCCGGCCTCGACCGCGCGCGCGGGCTGCGAATACCGCTTGGCGCTCAACGGTTTCGCACTGGTCCAGGACTACCGCCAGCACCGCGAAGACGGCGCGGAGTTCCTGGGGCACAACGTCTTCACCGTCGACCCGCAGACCGGCGAAACGCTCTGGTACGGCTTCGACAGCTACGGCTTCCCGCCCGAGTCACCCGCCCGCGGCGGCTGGACCGGCGGCACGCTCGTCCTGGAGAAGAAGACCGCTCGCGGGGTGGCCCGGCACCGGCTCACCCCGGACGGTGACACCCTGACGCACGAAATCGACGTCAAGATGGGCGAAGACCGCGAATTCAGCCCATTTCTGCGCGCGCGGTACACCCGGGAAACCGGATAGGAGGAAACAGGCGACGCCCCTCCCCCTCGCACGAGGACGTCGCCTGTTTCCGGTCTGCGCCACCACATCCGCGGACCTGCCGACCTCGGGCGGCCCAGCGAATGGTTAATTACACAACAATTGTTAGTTATTCCGCGTTGCTCGTTTCCGCCCTTGCAGCGAGTGTGTCCCCGAAGTCCGCCGAAGGCCCAGTGAAAACGTTTACTTTCACTCGAACGGCCTAGCGTCCCACCTGCCTGCCGGGTGCCCGCCGCCGCGCGGGCGCCCGGAATTGTCGGACCCCCGGAGTACAGATGGAGGGGTGCGCAGATCCGCCGGAACACCCCAGGACACCACGGAACCGGCCCCGCTGATCGGGGTCGAGAACGTGAAGATGCCCGAGTGGGCACGCGTCGACGAACGCGTGGCCGACGCCGGGTTCGGCCAGGCCGTGCGCGCGCTGCCGGCCGCGATCGCCGTCGTGCTGCGCTTGGCCTGGCGGACGTCACCGCCGCTGACACTGCTGGCCGGCCTCGTGCACGTCGTCTCGGGCTGCGTCACGGCGTTCGGGCTGCTGGCCACCGCGAACGTCTTCACCGCGCTGCTCGAACGGGGCCCGACCCCGGACCGCGTGCTGCAGTCGCTGCCGGCGATCGCGGTCGTCACCGGTTCGTACGCGGCGCGCGCGTTGCTCGATGCCGCCGTCGCCGCCGTCGAGGGAGCGCTGCGGCCACGCGTCACCGCCGCGGCCGACGACGCCGTGACGGCGGCGGTCGTGCGCGTCGGGCTGATCGCGTTCGAGGACGCGGACTTCCGGGAACTGGCGCGGCAGGGCGCGCGGTTCGGCGTCCGGGCGATCGAGACCAGCCTGCGCCGGGTGGCCGACCTGACGTCGTCGGCGATCTCGCTCGCGGCGGCGATGCTCACGGCGGGCCTGCTCAACCCGTGGCTGGCCCCGGTGCTGCTGCTCGCCGCGGCGGCCGACGGCTGGGCCGCCGCCCGCGTCGCGAAGCTGAACTACCGGCACTTCCTCGACACGGTCGGGCGCAACATCCGCAAGTCGGTCGTCGAAGAGGTCGCCACCTGGCGGTCGATGGCCCTCGAACGGCACGCGCTGACGCTGCAGGAGCCGTTGCTCGGCGAGTACCGGCGCATCTCGCGCAGCCTGGTGCGGGAGGAGGTGCGGCTGGCGCACCGCAGCAACCTGGTGCGGACCACCGGACGGGCGGCGGCCGGGTTCGGCACCGCCGTCGCGTACCTGGTGCTCGGCTGGCTGCTCTACTCCGGCGGGATGGAGCTGGCGCTGGCCGGCACGGCGGTGCTGGCGATGCGCACGGCGTCGACGGCGCTGTCCAACACCATGCGCGCGGTCAACTCGCTGTACGAGGACTCGTTCTACATCGGGTTCTACAACCAGCTGCTGGTGGAGTCGGTGCAGCGGCAGCCGCCACCGACCGCGCTGACCGCGCCCGCGGACCCGGGCGAAATCCGGCTGGAGGGCGTCACGTTCACCTACCCGGGCCGGGGAAGCCCGGCGCTGCGGGACATCTCGCTGACGATCAAGCGCGGCGAGGTGGTCGCGCTCGTCGGGGAAAACGGGTCGGGCAAGACCACCCTCGGCAAGCTGCTGACCGGGCTCTACCCACCGGACGAAGGCGTGGTGCGCTGGGACGACGTCGACCTCGCGCACGCCGACCCGGCGTCGGTGCACGCGAACATCGCGGTGATCGCCCAGGAACCGGCGGAATGGCCGATGACGGCGGCGAACAACATCACGGTGGGCCGCCTCGGCCGCGCCGACCCGGACAGCCGGGCGTGGCGCGAAGCGGTGGACTACTCCGGCGCGGACGAGGTGATCGAGTCCTTGCCCGCCAAGGAGAACACGGTGCTGTCGAAGAAGTTCGACGAGGGCCACGACCTGTCCGGCGGCCAGTGGCAGCGCATGGGCATCGCCCGCGGCATCTACCGCGACGCGTCGGTCCTGGTGGCCGACGAACCCACGGCGGCGCTCGACGCCCGCGCGGAGGCCCGGGTGTTCGCCGGCCTCCAGCACGCGAGCACGTCCCACCACGGCCGCCGGACGACGGTCCTGGTGACGCACCGGCTGGCCAACATCCGCTCGGCGGACCGGATCCTGGTGCTGGAGAAGGGAAGACTGATCGAGCAGGGCACCCACGACGAGCTGATCAGCGCCGGCGGCACCTACCACGAGCTGTACGAAATCCAGGCGCGCGCGTACCGGAACGGCACGGAGGTCCCGGCACCCCGCGCCGCCCAACGCCCGGCACCGGGAACCCCGGGCCGCGCCCCCAGACGGCCGGAACAGAGGGAGGCATCGCCGGACGTCCGCGGCTGCGCAGGGCCACGCCGGCCCAACTCGCCCTTCGCCAAACCGGCCGGCGACCCGACGCTAAGCGCGGCCACCAGCTGACTCACCCTCGCCGAACCAGCCGCAACCCCCACGCCTAGCCCAACCGCCGACCACAACCACCGACTCCGCTCTCCGCGGCACGACCCGTCGCAACGGTCCGGCGCGGGCGGACAGGGTGCGCCACCTGCGCCACTTCCCGCACCCGGCCAGCGGATTTACCCCCGCCGATCCCGCGAGGCAGACTGGCCTGCCGAGCCCGAGGAGGCCCGATGCGTCAGCTCACCGCCCTGGACGTGCAGTTCCTCAACGCCGAATCGACCACCACGACCGGGCACGTCGGCGGCCTCTCGATCCTCGACCCCTCGACCGCGCCGGACAGCACGCTGACCCTCGACGACCTGCGCGAACTCATCGGCTCGCGGCTGCACCTCGCCAAGCCGCTCCGGTGGCGGCTGCTGCCCGTGCCGCTCGGGCTCGACCACCCCTACTGGATCGACGATCCCGAGTTCGACCTCGAGTACCACGTCCGGGAGATCGCGCTCCCCGCGCCGGGCGACGAGCGGCAGCTCGCCGAGCAGATCGCGCGGCTCACCGCGCGGCCGCTCGACCGGCGCCGCCCGCTCTGGGAGGCCTACCTGATCCACGGCCTGCGGGACGGCCACGTCGCCGTCTACACGAAGGTCCACCACAGCGCCATCGACGGCGTCTCCGGGGCCGAGCTCATCGGCGTGCTCATGGACACCACCGCCGAGCCACCACCCGGGAAACCGCCGGAAGCGCCGCAGAAGGAGCCCGTGCCCAGCGGCGCGGAACTCGCCCTCAACGGAGTGAAACGGCTCGCGCTGCACCCCGTCAAAACCGCCCTCCAGGTGCCGAAACTCCTCCAGCACCTCGACGAAGTCCCCGGCCTCGGCCGCTACCCCGGCGTCGGGCTGCTCGCGAAGGCCGGCAGCGTGCTCAACCGCGTCACCCGCCAGGGCTCCGGACGGCACGAGGCCGACCGGCCGCGGCTCGTCGCGCCCGGCACGCCGTTCAACGGGCCGATCAGCCCGCACCGCCGCTTCGCGTACGGCTCGCTGCCGCTCGACGAGGTCAAGAAGGTCAAGAACGCCTTCGGCGTCACGGTGAACGACGTGGTGATGGCGCTGTGCGCGAGCGTGATGCGCCGGTGGTCAACCTCGTCGTCTCGAACGTCCCCGGGTCGCAGCGCCCGCTGTACCTCGCGGGCGCGCGTCTGCTCGCGAACTACCCGGTGTCCGCGATCACCGACGCGAGTGGCGGGCTGAACATCACCGTGATGTCCTACGACGGCAAGCTGGACTTCGGGTTCGTCGCGTGCCGCGAGCTGATCCCGGACGTCTGGGACCTGATCGGCCACCTGCACGACGCGCTGGCCGAGCTCACCAAGCTGGCCGCCGAGCACACCCGGGAGGCCTGATGACGGAGCGCGTCGCGGAGGTCGACGGCGTCGAGCTGTGCCACGAGACGTTCGGCGACGCGGGCGGGCGGCCGCTGCTGCTCGTCATGGGACTCGGCGCGCCGATGATCTGGTGGGACGAGGAGTTCTGCGAAACCCTGGCCGCACAAGGGTTTTACGTCATCCGGTTCGACAACCGGGACGCCGGGCGGTCCAGCCGGATGCGCGGCCGGGCCAACCTCGCGCAGGCGTACCTGCTGCACCGCGCGCCGTACTCGCTGGCGGACATGGCCGCCGACGCCGCCGGGCTGCTGGACGTGCTGGGCATCCCGGCCGCGCACGTCGCCGGTGCGTCGATGGGCGGGATGATCGCGCAGACCCTCGCCATCCGGCACCCCGAGCGGGTGCTGTCGCTGACGTCGATCATGTCCAGCACCGGCGGGCGGCTGGTCGGCCGGCCGAGCGGCAAGGCGATGTCGATGCTGCTCAGCGCCCCGCCGCGCAACCGCGCGGACTACGTCGAGATGCTCGTGCGGACGTTCCGGCTGATCGGCTCGCCCGGCTACCCGTTCGACGAGGCACGCATGCGGGACCGCGCCGAGCGCACGTTCGACCGCGGCGTCCACCCGGACGGCACGCTGCGCCAGCTCGCGGCGATCATGGCCGAACGCGACCGCGCCCCGCGGCTGCGCAAGGTGCGGGTACCGGCGCTGGTGGTGCACGGCGCCCGCGATCCGCTGGTCAACGTCTCCGGCGGCCGTGCGACGGCCCGCGCGATCCCGGGCGCGGACCTCGACATCGTCCCCGGCATGGGCCACGACCTGCCCCGCGCGGTCTGGCCACGGGTGGTCACGGGCATCACGCGGATCGCCGACCGGGCGGAAACGCCGATCTCGCGTGATTGAGCGCGTGACTCGCGTGATCGGACGCGCATCTCGCGTGATTGGCGGGGCATCACGGCTTACGACGAGAGCGTGATCGAGCCCAGGTGGGAGAAGTGGGCCGCGACGCGGGAGCCCCGGCGGACCGGGACCGCGTCCGTCATGCCGCCGGTCAGGACCAGCCAGCCCGGTTCCAGGGCCAGGCCTCGCGCGCCCAGAGCGTTCGCCGCCAGGGCCAGGGCCTCCGCCGGGTGGCCCTGGACCGCCGCGCCCGTCGCCGTGTCGACGATCTGGCCGTCGACCTCCAGCAGCGCCGCTTCCAGGGAGAGGTCCAAGGAAGCAGGCGGCAGGCCGACCGGGCCCACGCCGAAGTACGCCGACGAGCCGTTGTCCGCGACGGCGTCCGGGAGCGTGAAGCGGTAGTCCGCGTACCGGCTGTCGATGACCTCCATGCCGCCGTACACCCGGTCGACGGCACCCAGCGCGGTCGCCGCGGTGACGCCGGGGCCCGCCAACCGTTCGCCCAGCACGAAGACCAGCTCCGGCTCGGCCCGCGGGTGGATCAGCGCGTCGTGCGGCAGCGGCGCGCCCGCCGGCAGGACCATCGCGTCCGTCAGCCAGGCCAGCAGCGGCGAATCGATGCCCATCCGCTGCTGCTTCGCCCGGGACGTCAGGCCCAGCTTGACCCCGACCAGCGTCTCGCCGCGGGCCCGCCGCAGCCGCAGGGCCTCGTCCTGGATCGCGTACGCCGTGTCGACGTCCAGCCCCGGCCAGTCCTCCGAAAGCGGCGAACGCTCCGAAACCGTCCCCAGCAGCGAAGCCGCCGCCTCGCGCACGTTCATGATTCCTCCGAAGCAGGGGCGAAGACCGCGGTGACGCTGCCGAGGCCGGCGATGGTCGCGACGACCGTGTCGCCCGGCGACACCGGGATCGCCCGGGTCATCGACCCCGGCAGCACGACGTGCCCGGGTTCCAGGGTGACGCCCAGCGGTCCCACCGTGTTCGCCAGCCACACCAGCGAGTTCAGCGGCGAGCCGAGCACCGCGCCGCCCGCGCCCGTCGCGGCCACCGAACCGTTCTGGTAGAGCACGCAGCCGGCCAGCCGCAGGTCCACGGAACCCAGCGCCGTCGGGCTGCTGCCCAGCACCACACCGCCGGACGACGCGTTGTCGGCGATCGTGTCGAACAGCGAGATCTTCCAGTCCTGGATCCGCGAGTCGACGATCTCCAGCGACGGCAGCACGAAGTCGACCGCGCGCACCGCGTCGGCGACCGTGACGCCGGGGCCGCGCAGCGCCGAGCCGAGCACGAAGGCGATCTCCGGTTCGATCCGCGGCTGCAGGAACACCGACGTGGGGATCGCCTGGTGCTCGAGGTGGAACATGCTGCCGGTGAGGTGCCCGTAGTCGGGCTGGTCGACGCCCATCTGCCGCTGCATCGCGGCGGACGCGAGCCCGACCTTGTGCCCGCGGACCGCGTCACCGCCCTCGACCCAGCGCCGCACTTGCTCCTGCTGGATCCGGTACGCGTCCTCGACCCCCGCTTCCGGGTAGGTCTTGATCAGCGGCTCGATCGGTTCGCGGGTCGCGTAGGCCTGCGCCAGTACGGCGGCGGCCTCCTGCACCTTGCTGACGTCCACGCCCGGGACTCTGCCGTGAGCGCACCCCGCGCACAAGCCTCGACGTTCCGCCCAGTGGACCTCTCGCCAGGCAACCTCTTGCGCGCGAGATAAACCGGGCGTACCGTTCGAGGCACCACCAGGAAGGGACGTGAGGGACATGGCACCGACCCAGGCCGAGGTCACCGAGCTCGCCGAGATCCGCGACGAGCTGCGCGAGCGCCACCTGCGCCCGGCCGCCGAGCGACCGGCGACGAACGGGCGCGGCATCCACCACACCGCGCTGATCTCCAGCGACGTCGAGCGGACCATCGAGTTCTACCAGGACATCCTCGGCTTCCCGCTCACCGAGCTGATCGAGAACCGCGACTACCCCGGCTCCAGCCACTTCTTCTTCGACGTCGGCAACGGCAACGCCGTTGCCTTCTTCGACCTGCCCGGTCTGGACCTCGGCCCGTACGCGGAAGTCCTCGGTGGACTGCACCACCTGGCCCTCTCCGTCACGCCCGAACGGTGGAGCGCGATCAAGGACAAGCTCGACGAGGCCGGCGTGCGGTACCTGCTGGAGAGCAAGACCTCCATCTACCTGTCCGATCCGGACGGTGCCCGCGTCGAGCTGATCTCCGACCCGCTCGGCGAAATGTACGGCGAGAAGATCGGCTGAACTCCTGTGCCGGGCGCCGCGCGCCGCATACCCTGTGCGCGACGCCTGGAGGTCCGATGTCCGACTGGTCCCTCTCCCGCGCGAAGGCGCGGCTCGACCGCCGCGAGCAGCTCGACGAACTCACCGCGCGCACCCGGTTCGAGGTCCGCCTGCACCTCAACGAGCCGGCGACGAACGGCGCGTACGACGAGCTGACGAGCATCTTCGCGATCGGGCACGGCGAGTGCGCCGCACTGCTGGCCCACCACCGGCTGCTCCCGTGGTGGGAACGGTCGCTGCTGTTCCGGTACGCGCGGCGCCTGCACGGCAAGGCGATCCTGCGCAGTGTCGGCGTGGTTCCCGCGGAGGTGGCGCCGCAGGCGGCCCGCGCGTTCGGCGCCGAAGTCGCGGAGCTCGCCCCCGGCTCCGGCGACACCGGCGCGAAGTACGACCTCCAGGGCCGCGGCCTGCTGACGGTTTTCCGCATCGCCGTCGGGGCCAAGGGCGAGGTCTGGCCCGACCGCCACGAGGTGACGACGACGTCCGCCCGCAACATCCTCACCTGTGCCGCGACCTTCGCCCGCCGCAAGCCGTGGCACGTAATCTGGCCCGTCTACCGCGTGCGCGGCCTGCGCCTCTGGAAGCTTTGAGCCGCGCCGGGCGTTCCACCGGCATGAAGGCAGAAGAGATCCTGGCGGACGCGAAGACCATCGCGGTCGTCGGCCTGAGCCGCGACCCGGCCAAGGCCGCCCACGGTGTCGCCGCGGTGCTGCAGGCCCACGGCTTCCGGATCATCCCGGTGCACCCGAGCGCGACCGAGCTGCTCGGCGAGAAGGTCTATCGGTCGCTGAAGGACATCCCGGAGCCGGTCGACCTCGTCGACGTCTTCCGGCCCTCGCCCGAGGCGCCCGCCATCGCCCGCGACGCCGTCGAGATCGGCGCGAAGGCGCTGTGGCTGCAGCAGGGCATCGTCTCCGCCGAAGCACGCCGCATCGCCGAAGAAGGCGGGCTCGGATACGTGGAGAACCGCTGCACCGCCGTCGTCCGCGCGACGGCCGCGATCACGAAGAACTAGCCGGAAGCTCCGAAGTGGACGATGCGGTGGTTGCCGGTCTCGGCCACCCAGACACCGCCCACGCCGTCGTCGGCGACGTCCCGCGGTGAGCTGATCGGCTCGGTCGTGTCGGCCAGCGCCGCGCCGGTGCGGGTGTCGAAGCGCGCGACGCGTCCGGTGTCGTCGACCAGCAGCCGCCGGTCCCGGTCCAGCGCGACCGCGCGCGGCCGGACCAGGCCGCCGAACTCGCGCACGAACCCGCCCCACCACGAGAACTGCACCACGCGGCGGTTGCCGGTGTCGGCGACGTAGACGTTGCCCGCCGCGTCGACCGCGAGGCCTTCCGGCGCCTTGAGCCGCCCGGCCAGCACGCGCACGAGCGCGCCGTCGCGCGTGAACGCCTGCACGCGGTCGTTGCCGGTGTCGGCCACCCACACGCGTCCGCGCCCGTCGACGGCGATCCCGGACGGCGCGCGGAACTGGCCCGGGCCGGCGCCGGGCCCGCCGAACGCGCGCGGGAGCGCCGCGACTTCACTGGTGGCCACGCCGCCAGGATCGCCGACCGCGAGCCACGGCGGCCAGCGTCGAAAAGAGTGTTCAGCGACTGTTCCGCCCTCGCTCACCAGCTCCACCGCGCGCACGTCCGCCGCTCCAGGAAGCTGTACGCGGGCAGCGGCCCGATCCAGTCGGCGTGGACGCCCTCGCCGCGGGCGAGCCCGGCGACCGCGTCCCGGACGACCAGCAGGTCGCCCATCCCGACCAGGAACGCCCAGCGCTCGTCGGCGGACTCGCCGGCCGGCAGTGCCACCGAGTCGCGGGCCCGCTCGGCGACCTCGGAGAGCAGCACGTCGGACCGGGCCGACCGCCACGCCGAGCCGGGCTCGGTGAACCGCAGGCAGACGTGCACCTCGGCCAGGCCGTCGAGCCGGTCGAGGTCGGCGCGGTAGGCGTCGGCCGCGGGGGCCAGCACGTCCGCGCGGACGGCCTCCTCGTCGTCGGCCACGGTGCCGAACCGGACCGGCAGCACCGGACCGCCCTCGACGAGCGCGGACACCACCGCCAGGTGCAGCGCCGGGTCCGGCTCGGGTTCGCCGACGACCATCGCCAGGTCCTCCCAGCACACCGTCCACGGCGCTCGCGGGTGCCCGGCGCGCACGACGCCGTAGAGCTGCAGCGTCACGGCTGGTCGACCGGGACGGCCGGCTCGACCGGCACCGCCACCGCGGGCGTCGGCGGTGAGGGCGGGATCAGCCCGGTCGTCTGCCCGAGCCCCTGCGAGATCTGCCCGGGCACGGGCGTGTTCTGCAGCCGCTGCATCGCTTCGAGGTAGCGGATGTAGGTGTCGACGCTGGCGATCACGATCCGGGCCTCGATCGCCAGCAGCTCGATCCCGATCACCGACACCCGCACCGAAGCGTCGATCACGAGTCCCTTGTCGAGCAGGATGTCGAGCGTGTCGGCGAGGCCGCCGCCGGTCTGTCCGGGTCTGGTCACCTAGAGCCTTTCGTCGAGGGCCGCGCGGATCTCGGCGAACCGGAGCTCCAGCGCGATCAGGGCTTGGCCGAGGTCTTCGACCTGGGTTTCGGTGAGAGTTCCGGCGTCGAGCCGCCGGAGGGCCTGGCGTTCGAGCACTTCGCGGAGGATGTCGAGCACGGTCACCACCAGGTGGCCGAGCCCGCGGCCGGCGTCGGCGGGGATCCGGACGGGCTCGCTCATCCCGGGGCCTCCTCGATGCCGAGCAGCAGCAGCCGCAGGTCGAGCCGCACCAGGTCGATGCCGGCGAGCGAGATGATGACGTCGCCGGTGACGACCGCGCCGCGGTGCACGACCCGGTCGAGCAGGTCCGCGACGGCCTCGGCGGCGTCAGCCATCCGCCGTCACGCCCAGCTCGACGTCGGTGAAGGAGTACGGCGGCCACGGGCCGGTGGTCTCGACCGTCGCCCCGGCCTGGCGCAGCTCGCGGGCGAACCACTCGAGCTCCGCGTGGAACGCCGCCTCCCGGCTCTTCGCGACGAGGTACGCCGTGTTGACCAGCACGCCGTGCGGACGGGTGCGCCCGAGGTGGTCGGCGGCGTGCCGGCTCAGCGCCTCGTCGAGCCGCGTGGCCACGTCGCCGACGTTTTCGCGGCCGCGCTGGATCGCCTTCAGCCGTTCCCGGCGGCGGACGAGGTACTGCGTGCCCGACAGGCCCGCGGTGTCCGGGCGGCTGGTCGCGGCGGGCTCGACGTGCCGCACCCGGACCCCCCACTCGCGGTGGCCTTCGACCTCGTCGAGGCAGTTCCGGGCCTGGTCGTAGGCGATCTCCAGGAGCCGTTTCACCGAAGCTTCGCCGTCGAGGACCGTGCCGAACCGCAGCGGCAGCACCGGTTCGTGCCGGAAGACCGCGCGCACGACGGCGTCGTGTTCGCGCGCCAGCTCGGCGAGGGCGCCGTCCACCGGGTCGAGCGTGTCGATCCGGTCGAAGCGCGCCGGGGTCACTTCGGACACGACGACGCCCAGGTCGCGGTAGCCGACGAGCCGGGGTGCCGGGCCGAGGTCCAGCCCGTCCCGGTTGCGGGTGATCGCGTAGGCGCAGAGCCAATCGCGGTTGCTCACCGCAGTGCGTCCCTCCTGCCCGGAACCCGGGCCTCGAGTGCGGCGACGCGGGCCGCCAGGTCGGTTTCTCCCAGCTCTTCGCGCACCGCGTTCGGCGAGAAGAACGGGTCGTTCGTCCACCAGTCCATGCCCATTTCCCGGGCGGTCTGCGCGGAGGCGATGAACAGCCGGATCCGCAGCGTCAGCAATTCGACGTCGACGACGCTGACGCCGATGTCACCGGCTATCACGACACCCTTGTCGAGCACGCGTTCCAGAATGTCCGCCAATGAATCGGACGAAGCGGCCAATCGTGTCACTCTCCCTTTCAGGAATCGGTGGCACCTCGGGTGAACCGCCGCAGCCGCTCGCACGCGGTGAGCTCGCCGGAGGCGTCGAGGTCCACCCGGTAGGTGGCCATCACGCTGGTGGAGTCCGGGATCCGGGCCAGCTCGACGACGTCGACGAGCACGGACCAGCCGCCCTCGGCGCGGGTCCGGAGCCCGGTCACGGCGTGCGGGGCCAGCCCCGTGACCACGCCGAACTGGGTGGTCGCTTCCCGAATGGCATCGGCGGCGCGAAGCCGGGAAACGGACTTCTCAGGGGTCTCTTGAACATTGTTACTGGGGGCAAGGAACGGCTGCGGCGATTCCGTCATCGCTTTCCTCGTCGCGGATGGGTGCCCCACCGTAGCAACGCGCACAACAGCCCGCAGATGCGTTGCGCAACGGCATTTTTCACCGGTTCGCGGGAACGAATGGGCTCACTGCGGCAACCAGCGGGAGCAAACGGCGCAACACCGCGGCGCCCACCGGAACCAATTTCCCGATTCCGCCCGGAAGGTTACGATCGGGTAACGTCCACCAGCCGGTAGCCGACACCCCGGACCGTCTCGATGGTGCGGGTGCCGAACGGCACGTCGATCTTGCGCCGGAGGTAGCCGATGTAGACCTCGACGACGTTCTCGTCGCCGTCGTAGTGCGCGTCCCAGACGTGGCTCAGGATCTCGTTCTTCGTCAGCGCGGTGCCCGCCCGGCGCAGCAGGAACTCCAGCAACCCGAACTCCCGCGCGGTCAGCTCGATCCGCTGCTGTCCTCTGTGGACGGTCCGGGCGGACGGGTCGAGGCGCAGGTCGCCCGCCTCCAGCACGGCGGGGCGGGCCGGCGCGCCGCGGCGCAGCAGCGCGCGCAGCCGGGCGATGAGGACGACGAAGGAGAACGGCTTCGACAGGTAGTCGTCGGCGCCGAGGTCGAACGCGTCCGCCTCGTCGTACTCGCCGTCCTTCGCGGTGAGCATCAGCACCGGCGTCCAGTTCTCCGCCGCCCGCAGGCGTTTGAGCACCTCGTAGCCGGACAGCTCGGGCAGCATGATGTCGAGCACGACGACGTCGTACTCCTGCTCGGTCGCCCGCCAGAGGCCTTCCCGACCGGTGTGCGCGACGTCGACGGTGAAGCCCTCGGCGACCAGGCCGCGCCGCAGCGTCTCCGCGAACTCGCGCTCGTCCTCCACGATCAGCAGGCGCACTATTCCTCCTCCGGCAGTTCGAGCACCGGCAGCTCGAGCACGAACCGCGCGCCCGGCTCGTCCGACGCGGCGTAGCGTGCGCTTCCACCGTGGCGCGCCGCGATACCCGCGACGATCGGCAGTCCCAGCCCGGTGCCGCCGTGTTCGCGCTGCCGCGACGCGTCGAGCCGGACGAACCGTTCGAAGATCCGGTCGCGGTCGGCTTCCGCGACGCCGGGGCCGTCGTCGCTCACCTCGACGACGGCGAGGTCGCCGCGTACCGAGCTGGCGACGCGGATGTGCGAGCGCGCGTGCCCGCGGGCGTTGTCGACCAGGTTCCGCACCGCCCGCCGCAGCTGGGCCTCGCTGCCGCGCACCTTCGCCGGCCCGGCCCGGACCTCGACCTCCAGCGCGCACTCGCCGCGGACCCGCTCGGCCTCGGCTCGGACGATGTCGTCGAGGTCGACCTCGGTGCGCGCCGGCCGGTCGGTCGTGTCGTCGGTGCGGGCCAGCATGAGCAGGTCGTCGACGAGCTCGCGCAGCCGCGCGGTCTCCCGGGCGATCACCGGCACCAGGTCCTCGGTGCTCTCCGGGTGCCGCCCGGAGACGTCGAGCGCGGTGCTGATCGTGGACAGCGGCGAGCGCAGCTCGTGGCTGGCGTCCGCGACGAACCGGCGTTGTGCCGCCTGCGCCGACGCGAGCCGCCCGAGCATCTCGTTGAGCGTCACGGCCAGCCGGTGCACCTCGTCGCCGCCCGGCGGCAGCGGGACGCGGGCGGCCAGGTCGCGCGTCGAGATCTCGGCGACGGTCCGGCGCATCCGCTCGACCGGCCGCAGCGCCGAGCCGACCGCGCGGTAGACCGCGAGCCCGGCGATCGCCAGCAGCGGGATCGAGATCAGCCCGAGCAGCAGCGTCAGCCGCGTCGACGCCTCGGTCACCGGCTCCAGCGACCGCGCGGAAACCACCGTGTACGGCCCGCCCGGCCCGTTGACCTGCTGCGACACGACGCGGTAGTCGTCGCTGTCGCCGTTGAGCCCGAGCGGGAGGGTCTCGATGGTCTCGTGCCCGACGGCGGGACGGGCGGTGGTCAGTGGCGGGTGCCCGACGATCGCCGGGTCGCTCGCGATCGGCACGCCGCGCGCGTTGAGCACCTGGGTGACGGCCTCGGTGTCGCCGGTGCTCGCGACGTCGGATGCGCTGAGGTCGCGGGCGCCTTCGCGGACGAGCTGGATGGCGACCTGGCGGCCGGTGCTGCGGGCACTCTCGGTGACGCTGCGGTCGAGCGACTCTTCGAGGAGGACCACGACCACGGCGAGCGCGGCCGCGATGGCCAGCGCGAGCGCGAAGACGGCCACCGCGGTGGTCCGCATCCGGACGCCGGTCGCGGCGATCACGCTGCCCAGTTTCACCAACTCAGCGTAACCACAGCGAGCCGCCATCACGACGTCCGGCGTCGGCGCGTGAGCCGTTCCCCGCGCAGGCGGTCGACCTCGGGCAGTTCGAGCGGCGGCAGCGGGTGCCCGGCCGTCCAGGTCAGCAAGAGGTCGGCCAGCGCGGGGTTGCGGGCCAGCGCCGGGCCGTGCAGGTAGGTGCCGACGATGTGGTCGGTCACCGCGCCTTCGGTGCCGTCGCCGTTGCCGGTACCGCGTACGACCTGCCCGAGCGGCTCGCTGCCGGGGCCGAGCTTGCTGCTGCCGAGGTGGTTCTCGAAGCCGGTGAGCGGGGCGTTGTCCAGGATGTCCGGCGACGTCGCGACCAGCTCGGCCACCGCGCGCCGCTCGCCGGGTTCGGTGGCGACGTCCAGCAGGCCGAGACCGTCGTGGTCGACGCCGTCGAGGCCGCGGAAGCGGGTGCCGAGCACCTGCAGGCCGGCACAGACGCCGAAGACCACCGATTCGGGCGTCAGCGCCCGGCGGTACTTCCGCAGGTGGGCGGCGGCCAGCGCCTGTGCGCCGTCTTCACCGCCGCCGATCAGGTAGAGGTCCAAAGTGGACGGCACCGGGTCGCCGAGCCCGACCGGCACGACCTCGGCGTCGAACCCGCGCCAGCGCAGCCGCTGGTACAGGACCTGCGCGTTGCCGGTGTCGCCGTAGGTGCCGAGCACCTCGGGCAACAGGAGTCCGATGTGGACGACCGAGTCACGCACCGGGCAGCCTGCCCACCAGGTCGCGGAACGCGGTGTAGTTGGCGACCAGCTCGACACCGCCCGGCGGCAGCGCGTCGATCGCGGCGACCGGGTCGGGCTCGGCCCAGTGCGCGACCTCGGCGTAGCAGAGCCGCACGGCGAGGTCCGCGCCGCGCTCGCCGGTGACGACGACCTGGCGGCCGCGCAGCCGCTCGAAGTGCACGTCCCAGAGCCAGGACAGGTCGCGGCCGTCGGCCTCCTGGGCGTTGACCGCGACGACGACCGGGGTGTCCTCGTCCAGCACGCGCAGCGTTTCGGCCCAGCCGGCCGGGTTCTTGGCCAGCATCAGCCGCACGGAGTGCCGCGACCGGCGGATCGTCCGGTAGCGGCCGCCGATGTCGGTGATGGTCCGCAGCCGCGCGGCGGCGGTGTGTGGCGGCACGCCGAGCCGGTGCGCGGCGGCGAGCGCGAAGGCGGCGTTCGCCCGGTTCGCGTCGCCGGGCAGCCGCAGGTCCAGGTCGACCTGGCGGCCGCCGGGCGTGCGGACGAGGTCCCCGTCGAGGGTCCAGGTGGGCTCGGGCCGGGCGAGCCCGCAGGCGCAGCTCCAGTGCTCTTTGGCGTGTTCGATCCGGCCGTCGCAGCGCGGGCAGGCGGTCGAGTCCCCGGTCCAGCGGCGGCCGGTGCCGACCCAGAGCGGCTTGGCGGCCGCGGTCGCCGCGGAGGTGACGAGAACGTCGTCGCAATTGGCGACAATCGTGGTTTCGGGATGTCCGGCGATCGCGGCGCGCAGATCGCGTTCGGTCGAGCGGACCTCCCCGACGCGGTCGAGCTGGTCGCGGCTGAGGTTGAGCAGGACGAGCACGGCGGGTTCCAGCTGCTCGGCCACCCAGGGCAGGTAGGTCTCGTCGACTTCGAGGACCGCGTAGGGCGCTTCGGGCCGGGCAGCCAGGGCGGCGAGGATGCCGTCGGGCATGTTGGCACCGTCGCTGTTGGCGGCGACTTCGGCGAGGGCTTCGAGGGCCTTCGTGATCATCAGGGCGGTCGTGGTCTTGCCGTTGGTACCGGTGACGAGCACGACCGTGCGTTCCCGGCCGAGCCTTCGGAGGGCTTTCGGATCGAGCGCGAGAGTGACCCGGCCGCCGATGACGCCGCCTTGGCCGAGCCCGGCGTTGCGGGAGAGCCAGGCGGTGGCCCGCCCGGCGGTCACGGACGCGCGGGTACGAAGGGGGTTTCGGGCGGTCACCGGCTGGATGGTGCTCGGTGGGCGCTGTGATTTCGCTGAGTCCGTGACCCCGGCCACCGGCCGGGCTTGCCGAGGCGGCCCGGTGCAGTGAATGACTCATTCATGTCGCCGGACGACGTGAATGAGTCATTCACGGCATCGCCGCCGCACGAGCGACGCCACCCGGGAACCGTCTCTACTTTCTTCACAGCCCATTCACGGATATGAATCCGCACCTGTCGAACTTGTCGAACGAGCCCGTCCCAGGCTCCGCAACCGCCATAGGTAGGAAACTTAACCATCGGAGGTTGTACCAATTAGCATGCACAAGTAACCGCATTCTCCGAGTCTTCTTCTGAGACGTTTCAAGATCTTCCGCCCATACATCGGAGGTGTTACCGTCCAAACCCACCCAGCGGAAATGCGTACCGCTGAGCGAAACCGGGATCGTCCAACGGAGGGCAACGTGGGACCGGAGCGCGCACTGGAGAACAGCGGAACTCTCGAACGCGGACTCGCGGTGCTCGAGCACGTGGGTCGGCACCAGGAGATTTCCACCAATGCGATCGCGCGGCAACTGGGGCTTTCCCGCAGTGCCGCCTACCGCATCGTCGGCACCTTGAAGAGCCTCGAGTACCTCGAAGCCGACCAGGTCACCGGCCGGGTGCGGCTGGGGACGCGGTTGGTCGAGCTCGGCGCGCGGGCCATGGCCGCGACCGATCTGCACCGCTGTGCGCCGCGGTACCTCGCGTCGCTCGCCGAACGGTCCGGGGAGACCACCTACCTCGCCGTGCCCGACAACGACACCATGGTCTACGTCGCCACCGAACGCAGTGCCAGCGCCGTCACGCTCGCCTGCCGGCTCGGCACGCGCCGGCCGCAGCACGCGACGTCGCTCGGGAAAGCCTGGCTCGCCGCGCTGCCCGAGGCCGACCGGGCCGAACGCGTCCGGCGGATGAAGCTCGACTCGCTGACGCTCAAGACGATCAACGACCCCCTCCGGCTGCTCGACGACCTCGCGCGGACCAGCCGCCGGGGCTGGGCGGTCGACGAGGTCGAGAACGAGCCGGACGTCGGGTGCGTCGCCGCCGCCGTGCGCGACCACTCCGGACGGCCGATCGCCGCCATCAGCATCGCCGGGCCCGCGCCGCGCGTGCTGCGCCGCCTCGACGAACTCGGCGCCTCCGTGGCCGGGACCGCCGCCGCCCTGTCGCTGCGGCTCGGATACGTACGCGGGCAGAGGGGCTGACGTGACCTGGATCCAGGACTACCAGCCGGCGGGCGGGCTGTGGGTCTCCGCGTTGCTCGCCGCGCTCCCGATCATCGTCCTGCTGGTCGCGCTCGGCGTGGTCCGCTTCTCGGCGCACCTCTCCGCGGCGCTCGCGCTGGTCACGGCGCTCGGCGTGGCCCTGCTGCTGTACCGGATGCCGGCCGCGCTGGCGTTCGACTCCGCGGCGATGGGCGTGCTCTTCGGCGTGTGGTCGGTGGCCTGGATCGCGTTCCACGCCGTGTACTTCCACAACGTCACGGTCGCCACCGGTCGGTTCGACGCGATCAAGCGCGTGCTCGCCGGGTTCAGCGAGGACCGGCGGCTGCAGGCGCTGCTCATCGCGTTCGGCTTCGGCGCGCTGCTCGAAGGCGTCGCGGGCGGCGGGTCGCCGATCGCGATCACCGCGGCGATGATGGCCGCGCTCGGGTTCCCGCCGGTGAAGGCCGTCGTGCTGGCCCTGCTGGCGAACACCGCGCCGGTCGCGTTCGGCGGGCTCGGCAACCCGCTGATCGTGCTCGGCAGGCTGACCGCGCCGATCATGCACCTCAAGCCGGACCAGGCGACCGAGCTGTTCTCGGCGGCGGTCGGCCGCCAGGTGCCGGTGCTCGCGCTGATCATCCCGGCGTTCCTGGTCGTCGTGCTCGCCGGCTGGAAGCGCATGCTCGAGGTGTGGCCGGCGGTGCTCACCGCCGGGCTCGCGTTCGCGGCCATGCAGTTCGTCGCGTCCAACTACATCAGCGCCAGCCTGGTCGACGTCCTCGCCGCGCTCACCGCGATGGCCGCGCTGTGGATCCTGACGCGGTTCTGGCAGCCGGCGGCGGTGTGGCGTTTCGACGGTGAAGAAAGCGCTGTCACGGGCACCAGCCTCGGCGCCGCGAAGGTCGAACGCGGCGCGCTGTACGCGTGGATGCCCTACGTGATCCTGATCCTGGCCATCTTCCTGTCGCGGATCGGCACGATCTTCAAGAACCTCCCCGCCTGGCTCGACCTGACGAAGCTGCTGCACAAGGCGGACTGGATCTTCGCCTGGCCGGGGCTGCACAACCACGTCGTCCAGCACCCCCCGATCACCGCGAAGAACGCGCCGTACGCGGCGACGTTCACGGTCGACTTCCTGTTCTCGCCGGGCACGGTGGCCCTGATCGCGGCGGTCGTCGCCGGGTTCGCGATGGGCGCACGGCCGGGGCTGCTGGTTTCGACCTACCGGAAGACCCTGCACCAGATGCGCTGGGCGCTCGCGACGATCTTCATGATCCTCGCGATCGCGTTCGTGATGAACTACTCGGGCGCGACGCAGACGCTGGGCCTGGCCCTGGCGACGACCGGCGCGGTCTTCCCGCTGTTCTCGGCGTACATCGGCTGGCTGGGCGTGTTCCTGACCGGGTCGGACGCGTCGACGAACAGCCTGTTCGGGCCCATGCAGGTGATTTCGGCCCAGCAGCTGAACCTGAACCCGATCCTGGCGGGCGCGACGAACACCTCGGGCGGCGTGATGGGCAAGATGATCTCGCCGCAGAACCTGTCGATCGGCGCGACCGCGATCGGGCAGAGCGGCAAGGAAGGGTCGTTGCTGCGGCAGACTTTCCTCTGGTCGCTGCTGCTGACCGCGGTCGTCGGCGTGATCTCCCTGCTGCAGGCGACGATCCTGACGGCGATGATCCCGACACCCTAGGCTGGGCGGATGAGCGCATCCTTGGCCTCCTTCGCGTACGAACTGGGCCTGCTGAAGCGGGTCCGGCGGTCGGGCTGGTGGCACGCGGGGGTCCGCGACCCGGAGTCGGTCGGCGAGCACAGCCTGCGGGCGGCCCAGCTGGCCGCGCTGATCGCGGCGGAGGAAGGGGCGTCGCCGGAGCGGGCGGCGTTCCTGGCGTTGTGGCACGACACCCAGGAGACCCGGACGGGTGATCTTCCGCTGACCGCCGTCGGCTACCTGCGGAAGCCCGAGCCGCGGGAGATCACGGCCGACCAGACGGCGGCTCTCCCGGACCGGTCGCGCTCGCTCGTGCGGGACGCCGTGGACGAGTACGAGACCCGCGAGTCGGCCGAAGCCTGGTGCGCCAAGGACGCCGACAAGCTGGAGATGCTGCTGCAGGCGCTGGAGTACCGGGACATCGGCGTGCGGCCGGTGGACGAGTGGATCGACTCGGCGCAAAAGGGGCTCACGACGGAGACCGCGAAGAGGATCGCCGAGGCGGCGTTGACGCTGTCACCGCTCTCCTGGCGGGACCGATGACTCCAGGTCGCCCATCGCCGCCGACCTGACCGTCCCGTCGGCGATGCTGTGCGAGATCAGGCTGTGCGCCTGCCGGAACCGCTGGCGAGCCTGCGCGAACAGGTAGCCGTCGGCGAGCGCGGTCCCCGCCAGCAGGAGCGCCTTGACCCACGGCGGCGCGGACAAGCTCACGCACACCGCGACCGCGAGGACCGGCAGCGGCAGCAGGATCGCGTCGCGGAACTCGCTCTCGCCCTTGAGCCGGCTGAATTCGGCGTACAGCTCCGGTTTCGCGACGATCAGCCGTGGCCACATGTACTGCACTTCGCGCATGGCGTCGAGCGCGATCCGGTCGATCTCGTGCTGGTTCTCACTGCGCGGCGTGGCGTCGGACGTCGTGCTCTCCTGGTGCCGCTGGTAGTCCTGGCGGATCCGGGCCCGCACGCGGGAGAGCGACCGTCCGCTGAGCGGCCGGAACACCGTGAGCGGACCGCGCGGCCGCGCGTCGAGGTTCTCCGGCGTCAGCTTCCGCAGGTAGGCGACGCTCAGCTGGAAGAACGCCGACTGCACGAGCGTGCCGGTCACCTCGCCGATCAGCAGGCACAGCACGCTGATCGCGGCGAGCCGGCCGCCCGTCCCGAACAGCTCCAGCAGCTCCAGCGCCGGTTTTCCGAGCAGTCCGGCCGACGGCGGGTGGTAGTGGCCGATCAGCAGCCAGCCGGCGCAGAACCACATGTACCCCGCGACCAGCGCACTGCGGACGTCGCGAAAACCGGGTAGCAGCGAGGCGAGCACGGCGTCAGCGACCCACCGCCGTCGCGCGGTCCAGCAGCAAGGCGCGTTCCCGGGCGTTCTCCGTCATCTCCGCCGCCCGCCTGAACTCCTGCTCCGCCTCTTCGAGGCGGCCGAGCTTCTGCAGCAGATCCCCGCGGACGCTCGGGAGCAGGTGGTAGTCCTTCAACGCCGGCTCGGCGGCCACCGCGTCGACGACCTCCAGGCCCGCCGCCGGGCCGTACGCCATCGCCACCGCAACCCCGCGGTTCAGCTCGATCACCGGGGACGGCTGGAGCTTCCCGAGCCCCTCGTACAACGCCGCGATCCGCCGCCAGTCGGTCTCGTCCGCCGTCCGGGCGCGGGCGTGGCACGCCGCGATCGCCGCCTGGGCGGAGTACGGGCCGTACGCGCCGTCGGCGATCTGCTCCGACAGGGCCAGTGCCGCCAGGCCGTGCTGGATCAGCAGGCGGTCCCAGCGGGCGCGGTCCTGTTCCAGCAGGAGCACCGGTTCACCGTTCGGGCCGGTGCGGGCCTTGGCGCGCGACGACTGCAGCTCCATCAGCGCGACCAGGCCGTGCACCTCGGACTCCCCCGGCATCAGCCCGGCCAGGACGCGGCCGAGGCGCATCGCCTCCTCGCAGAGCGCCGGGCGCATCCAGTCGTCGCCGCGAGTGGCCGAGTACCCCTCGTTGAACACCAGGTAGATGACCTCGAGCACGGACGACAGCCGGGCGACGCGCTCGTCGCCCTCCGGGACCTCGAACGGGACCTTCGCCGCGGCGAGGGCCTTCTTCGCCCGCACGATCCGCTGCGCGATCGTCGATTCGCGGACCAGGAAGGCGCGCGCGATCTCGTCGGTGGTCAGCCCGCCGAGCATGCGCAGCGTCAGCGCGACGCGGGCCTGCGTGTTCAGCACCGGGTGGCAGGCGACGAACAGCAGGCGCAGCAGGTCGTCTTCGATGTGGTCGTCGAGGGCCGCGTCGAAGTCGGGCAGCACGCCCTCGCCCAGCTGCTGATCGCGGCCGACCTCCTCGAGCTTCTCCGCGTACCGCTCGTTGCGGCGGAACTGGTCGACCGCGCGGCGCTTGGCGATGGTCATCAGCCACGCGCCGGGGTTGCGCGGCACGCCGGACTCCGGCCACTGCTCCAGTGCTGCGACCAGCGCGTCCTGCGCCAGTTCCTCGGCGAGACCGACGTCGCCGCGGGCCATCCGGGCCAGGCCCGCGATGAGCCGCGGCGACTCGATCCGCCAGACCGCTTCTACCGTGCTCCGGGTGTCCGCAACCGTCACCCGGCCATCAGACAGGGTGATCCGGCGCGGTGCAACCCACTACCCGGCGATGGCGCGGATCTCGATGACGCCGCCCTTGGCTTCGGGGTTCGGCGCGCGCTTCATGAGCGCGACGACGTCCTCGAGGGATTCGCCGTTGAGCACCCAGACGCCGGCGACGAGCTCCTTCGTCTCGGCGAAGGGACCGTCGATGACCTTCGGTTCGGCGTTGCCTTCGAAGATGACCCGCACACCCTCCGAGCTCGGGGTGAGCCCCTCGGCGAGCACGATCCGGCCGTCGTTCAGCAGCTCCTCGTTGAACTTCGACATCGTTTCCAGCTCTTCGGTGCTGGGCCCGATCCCGGCCTCGGACTCTTCGGAAGCCTTCACCATCACCAAGAAGCGCATCAGGCCTCCCCGGCGCTCTGCGCGCGCAGCCGTCCCTCCAGCTCCGCGACCTCGGGCGTCATGTTCTCGAAGTCGGACGCCTCCGCGACACGCCGGATCTCGACCTCGCCGTGCTCGCCTTCGGGGTTCGGCATCCGCTTGATCCACTCGATGCACTCGTCGCGGTCGCGGCACTGGAGGATCCAGAACCCGCCGACGAGCTCCTTCGACTCGGTGAACGGGCCGTCGACGACCTTGGGGCTCTCCTTGCCGTCGAAGACGACCCGGGCCCCTTCCGCGCTCGGCGCGAGGCCTTCGCCGGCCAGCAGGATGCCGGCCTTGACCATCTCTTCGTTGAACTTCCCCATCTCGGCCAGCAGCTCGGCGCTGGGGGCCTTGCCGTCGGTGTCCTCGTTCGTCTTGACGATGACCATGAACCGCATCGCGGTCTCCCTTCGTTCGCACTCGCCTACGCGTCGAACGGCCGCGCCCCGGATCGACAGCGTCCGCCAAAAACTTTCGCGCCGGAAAACTAGCAGCTCAGGGCGGCCTCGGCGGGGCAATTCGGACAGGGAAGAATCGACGTCCGTGGCGGTACTCCCCGAAGACCTCTCCTCCGCGCTCGACGACGAGCTGGCCCGGCACCCGCTGGCGCGGCTCACCCAGTCCGTCGACCGGCTCAGCACGCGCTACCGCCGGGGTGACGCGGCGACCTCACCCATCCTCAGCTCCGAAGCCGACGTCGCCGCGTACGCCGGCTACCGGATGCCGGCCACCTACGCGGCCGTACACGCTGTGCTCGCCGAAGCCGCTTCGCGCGCGCCCGGCTTCGAGCCGCGTACGCAGGTCGACGTCGGCGGGGGCACCGGCGCCGCGGTCTGGGCGGCCGCCGCCGTGTGGCCGTCGCTGGCCCGCTGCACGGTCCTGGAACAGGTCGCCGGGGCCATCGGGCTCGGCAAGCGGCTCGCCGCCGGGGCGGCACTGCCCGCCGTCCGGGACGCCGAGTGGCGGCGCGGGTTCGTCGACCCGGCCGCGCCGGCGCCGGAAGCCGACCTCGTCACGCTGTCCTACGTGCTCGGCGAGCTGCCGGAAGCCACCCGCGACGACGTCGTGCGCTGGCTGGCGGGCAAAGCCGGGGCGGTCGCGCTGATCGAGCCCGGCACCCCCGCGGGCTACGCACGGATCCGCGCCGCCCGCGCCCGGCTGATCGAGCTGGACCTGCACGTCGTCGCGCCGTGCCCGCACGACGCCGCCTGCCCGATCGTGCCCGGCGAGGACTGGTGCCACTTCTCCGCGCGGCTCCCGCGGTCGGGCCTGCACCGCCGGCTCAAGGCGGGGACGCTCGGGTTCGAGGACGAGAAGTTCGCCTACGTCGTCGCGTCGCGGTCGGTGCCGGAGCGGCCGGACGCACGGATCATCCGGCACCCGAAGAAGCACAAGGGCTGGGTGGCGCTCGACCTCTGCACGGCTGCCGACGGGTTGAAGCCCGGCGTGGCAGTCTCGAAGAAGCAGGGCCCGCGGTACCGCGCGGCCCGGGATGCCGAATGGGGGGACGGCTGGTGACGGTCATCGCGGAGATCAGCATGTCGGCGGACGGGATCGTCGCCGGGCCGGACACCAGCGCCGAGCATCCCCTCGGCCGCGGCGGCGAGCTGCTGCACCACTGGATGTTCGACGGCACCGGCGCCGACGCCACGGTCGCGGCCCGGCTCTTCGAGGGCATCGGCGCGTTCGTCGTCGGGCGCACGATGTTCGAGGCCGGTGTCGATCCGTGGGGGGACGACGGCACGTTCAAGAAGCCCGTCTTCGTCGTGACGAGCCGGCCGCACGAGCCCGTGGTGAAGGGCCCGACGACGTTCACCTTCGTCACCGGCGGCCCGGAAAGCGCACTGCGGCAAGCGAAAGCCGCGGCGGGCGAGGACGACGTGATGGTCATGGGCGGCGGCACCACTCTGCGGCAGTACCTGCTGGCCGGGCTGGTCGACGAGCTGCGCCTGCACGTCGTCCCGCTGCTCTTCGGCGCCGGGGTCCGGCTGTTCGACGCCGAGGTCGGCACGCACGTGAAGCTCGAACGCACCGGCGTCGAGGAGACACCGAACGCGACGCACCTGACGTTCCGCGTCCTGAACTAGGGCATCCGCACGGTCCGCAGGAACGCCGGCAGCAGCCACGGCCGCGGCCCGCCGATCCGGACGCCGCCGCGCAGCACCGCCCGCACGCGGGAAATCCGGCCGAACATCATCGGGACCAGCACCGCCGGGTCGAACGTCAGCCGCACGTCCGCGGTGCCGTCCGGGTCCTCCGCGCGCAACCGGCCGTGCTGCAACGCGAGCACCGCGGGTTTCGTGAACGCCGACCGGAACTCGACCGCGATCCGGCGCGGCGACGGCGTCGCGTCGTCGAGCAGCCGGCCCATGTCGTTGCGCACCATGCCGAACAGGAACAGCTCCAGGAACAGCGCCTCGTGCGCCGCCGGGATCGACCACGGCCGCCGGATCGCCCGCGCGATGTCGAGGCCGTGCAGCAGCATCTCGTTGACCAGGTGCGCGAGCACGCCGGCGACCGGCACGCGCGAGCCGCCCAGCCACCACACCGGCTTCTCCGGGTCCAGGTCCGCGCTGACGAGCAGCACCTCGGCGATGTCCGCGCGCAGCCGCTCGGCCAGCCGGCCGGGGTCGCGTTCCGGGTAGAGCTCGAGCGCCAGCGCGTTCATCCGCGAGATCGTGTCCACGCTGGCCGCGCCGATCGGCTCCTCGAGACCCGGCAGCGGCAGCGGACCGCCGTCACCGCGGATCATCGACGTGTACATCAGTGCGATCATCCCCACGTGCGACGCCGTTTCGGCGATCGACCACTCGCCGAGCGACGTCTCGTCCCCGCACCGCACGCCGGCCACCAGGTCCGCGAACCGGGCGCCGGTCTCCGGCAGCGCGGCGCGCACCGCCTGCCACTTCTCGAGCGTCACGGATTCGACGGTAGGAGCCCGGACGCCGTCCCGGGTCTCCGAAGGTGCGGTTGTCTTCTGGGCATGATCCGGTTCCTGCCCCGGTCGACCCGGTGGCGGGTCGCCCTCTTCGCCGCGCTCGCGTCGGCGCTCGTCCTCGGCCTCGGGTCCTACTGGTTCGTGCGATCGTTGACGACCGGCCTCGAAAACAGCGCACGGGCGCTGGCGAGCGACCGGGTCTCGGCCGTGCTCGCGTTGCTGAACTCCGGAGTGGCCCGGCTGACGTTCCCTCCGGCTCGACAGCACGTCCGGATACATGATCAGCGCCGAGGCGGTGAACCGGTGCTCGACCGGCCTCGGACCGCCGCGGATCGTGGGCAACGCCGAGGTCTACGCGCCGGACTGCGTGATCGTCCAGCCGTACGGCCTCGAAGCTCATCGGCGGCGTCGCCTGGTTCGCCGTGCGGCGGTCGTTGCGCGGTGGGCGGCATCCGCGCCGAGGTCGCCCGCCCGCACGCCGTCGACCTCGGCGACGAGATCACCGAACTGGCCGTGACGAGGAACGAGATGCTGGCCCGGCTCGACCGGTCCACCGTGGGTAGCGGGACCGCAGCGGTAACCGGCCAGTCGGGGGGCGTGCCGGCCGGTTACCGCCGCACCGAGATAGAGGGAGACCCACGCCCAGAATGACGCGCGGCCCGACGCTTCACCCGATCGAGTGACGTAAAGCCGTGAATGGCACATTGAGGGACTTGAAGTCCCTCAATGTGCCATTCACGGCTTTGGGCCGGGGTCAGGCCGGGTCGGCCAGGATGCCGTTGACGTACGAACCCGGGTGGGTTGCCGCGTCCTGGCGCAGCACCGGGAGGTCCGACGGCCACTTCGCGGTCAGCGCCGAAGTCTGGCCCGGCGGGATCGTGTTCAGCTTGGTCGGCGTCCACGCCGGTTCGCCGGCGGCCGGCTTCACGACCGTGATCGTCGCCGACGCCGTCGTCCCCGCGGTCACCTCGTTGTACTTCACGCCGTTGTCGACGCGCGGCAGGTGGTAGACCGGGCCGAACGTCGCGTCGTCCGGGCCGACCAGGTCGACGCCCGGCACGCCGTACAGGCCGCACGTGTGGTCCGTGGTGTTGCGGTAGGTCAGCGGGATGTCGAACTGGCCCGGCGCGTCGTTCTTCTCGGCCGGCTTGCCCAGCAGGACCTCGAGATCCGCCGTCGTGCAGCGCGGCGTCTTCGACGATGCCGGGGCCACCCCGCCACCGGACGCCCCCTGCGCCTGAGCGGCAGGCGCGGCCGGAGCCGGAGTCGCCGGTGCCTGAGCCGCCGTCGCACTGCCGCACGCCGCCAGCGCGAAGGCCCCCGCCACCGTGCCGATCCCCGTCAAGATGCGCTTCATGACATTCCTCCCTGTGTCGGAAAAGCTCAGCTGCTGACCGGCGTGACCCGCACGGTGTCGCCCTTCAGCGGCGCACCCGCGGGCCACTCGACGCTCACCGGCTGGCCGTACGGGCCGGTCGGCAGGTCGAACGTCACCGCGGTCGGCGCGACGGCCGCCGCCGCCGAACGCTGCACGATCCGCGACACGGCCGGGTGGCCTTCGCGCAGGTTCACCGGCACGGACTCGCTCCCGTCCGGCGTCGCGGTGACCGGCAGCCGCTGCCCGCCGGCGATGAAGGTCACCGCCGTCGGCGCGCCTTCGAGCTTGCAGTTCGTCGTCGGCGACGCCGCGGTGTAGGTGAGGACGTAGGCCTCGTGCCCGGCGGCGTTCGACGGGTCGCGCGCCACGGTCACGTGGACGTCCGACGCCCCGCACGGCGTGTCGCTCGGCATGGCGTTCGCGGCCCCGGCCGCCAGGACCAGCCCACCGGCGGCCAGACCCCCGGCGATCAGCGCGGTAACCGTTCGCTTCATGGTCGTCCTCCCTCGTTCCGTGATCATCTGGACTCACTGGGAGAGATGCCCATGACCCGCCCGGGGATGCGCCGCGATGGGGTCGCTCACCCGAAAGCAACCTCGGAGACCGCCGGACGTCAGGACAAACGTCAGCTACGGCCGAAGCAGACGAACGGCATCAGCGGTTCCGCCTGGGCCGCATCGGCCAGGGCACGCGCAGGGGGCGTGCCCGCCGACAGCGCCCGGTGGTAGGCCAGCATCACGCCGCCGGCCGTCCGGTCGTCGACCCGGGCCACGCTCGAGACGACCGTCCGGCTGCCGCCGTAGAGCAACGCCGCCGTGAAGCCGAGAACCTCGTCGCCCTCGCGGACCACCGCCTGGCCGACGTCGCAGGACGACAGCACCACCTGTTCCGGTGCCGTCGCAAGCTGCTGGACGTCGTAGGCCATCAGCGGCCCGTCGGCCAGGTTCAGCCGGGAGAACAGCACGTTCTCCTGTTCGTGGTGACCGTGCGCGGCGAAGTGCGCCAAGCGGCAGCCGTCGAACGCCTTGAGCGTCGCCGCGACCGTCGCGTCCGGGCCGGTCAGCACCTCGGCCTCCGGGTAGAGCGGCGCCAGCAGCGAAACCTCGGCTTCCGCGTGGGTCAGGTCCGAGCCCGCCACCAGCAGCGGTGCCCCGGCGGCGCGGCGCGGACGGCGGCCCGCGTCGAGCCAGGCCGACGACGACGGCGTGACCGTCACCGGGCGCCCGCGCACCGTCGGCAGCAGACCCCACGGGATCGCCGAAAGCGCGCCGGTCGGCACGACGACGACGTCGAGGTCGCCCAGCCGGGCAGCCAGTGGCGCCAGCAGGATCCCGTCCAGGGCCGTGACCTGCGTCCGCACCGAACGGCGGATGACCCGGTCGAGCTGCTGCGGCAGCTGGCGCCCGCACAACGCGTCGAGGTCGCTGTGCAGCCGCGCGACCGGCTCGGCCACGGCCGACGCGGGGCCGAGCTCGATCAGCGCGACCCGGTGGTTCGCGATCACCTGCGCGCACAACGCGCCGTGGTCGGCGAGGAAGCAGACCATCGCGCTGCCGGTCTCGGCGAGCTCGTCGCCGATCTCGCGCAGCTTCACCTCCGGGTGGTCGACGGCGGTGCCCTCGGCCTGCCAGCCCTTGGCGCGGATCTCGCGTTCCAGCGCGGCACACCGCTTCGCGGCCTGGGTGTCGGGCTTCCCGGACAGCTCGCCCGCGCGGATCTGCATCGAGAGGTACCGCAGCTCGGCGACGGCGTCGACGGTCTCCGGGTGCGCGGGCGGGCGCACCGGCCGGAACCGGAAGGCCTGCGCGCGCGAGCGGTCGAGCCACCGGAACACGACGCCGGGCGAACGCTGGGCGAGCGCGGCGGCGAGGCCGGCGTCGGCGAGTTCCTTGCCCAGCGACGTCGTCCCGGTCTGCAGGTCGATGCTGCCGAACCGGCCGCGGTGCCGCTCCAGCTGCGTCAGCCCGGCCCGCGCGTTCGTGAAGGTGGTGCGCCGGTCGCCGCTCGCGGCACCCAGTTCGGCCAGCGCGAGCCGCCGGACCAGGCGGTTCTCCAGCGGCGCGGTCCGCCGGTCGCGCGGGGCGATGCCGGCCCGGGCGCCGTCGAGGTCGCCCAGGGCGATGCGCGCGCGGGCGGCGAGCAGCGCGGCGATCTCCGCGTCGTTGCGCAGCCCCAGTCCGGTGAGCCGGCCGGCCAGCGCGGTCGCCTCGGTGGCGACGCGGGCGATCCGCCGTCCGGCGGCGAAGTCCGCGCGCAGCACGGTCAGTTGCGCGACCGCGGCCCAGGTTTCGTTGCCGCGACGGCGAAAGCGGCGTTCGGCGCGGCCGGCCCAGCTCCGCGAGGCCGACGGCTCGCCGCCGGCCAGCGCGGCCAAGGCGCGGGTCAGCTCGGCTTCGGCGTGTTCCTGGTTCATCCGCAGCCGCGGGAACTGTTCCAGAGCCGCGTCGAGCTCGGCCGCGGCTTCCTGCGGCAGCCCGGCCGCGAGCAGCGCGCGGGCCTTGTCGACGGCCAGCACCGGCAGCATTCCGACGCTCTGTTCGGCGTAGAACCCGCTCGCCGCGTCGAAGTCCCGCAGGGCGCCCGGGATGTCGCCGGTGAGCACGCGGGCCTGGCCGCGGCCGTGCGCCGCCTTGGCGAAGATCCGGGCCAGGCCTTCTTCTTCGGGTTGGCCGGCGCCGATCTGCTCGCACTGGTCGAGGTCGGCGAGCGCGAGCCGGACGCGCCCCGCGTACTGGTGCAGCATCGCGCGGTTGAGCAGCGTCCGGGCGAGCACGACGAACTCGCCGGCCTGCCGCAGCAGGGGGATGGCCTCGTCGAAGCACGTGAGGGCTTCGTCCATCCGGCCGATCAGGATGAGGACGAGACCCCGTTGCTGGCGCAGGATCCCGCGCCCGGCGTCGGACACGAGGACGTCGGCTTCGTCGAGCAGCGCGAGGCCGCGGGTGCTGTTGCCCAGCGCGGTTTCGACGGCGGCGTACGTGCCGAGGACGCGCGTGGCGAGGTCGGGCCAGGCGGGCCACCCGGGCGGCGGTTTCGTCGCCGGCAGGCCGAGAAGCCGCGCGGCGGACCGGATCAGGCGGCCGCCGACCACGGGCTGGCCGTTGTTGGTCGCGGCGACCGCACGCCGGTGCAGGTCGCGTACCCGGTCTTCCGCCCTCGGCGACGCGACCACAGGCTGCCCTCCCGGCCGGGGCCGTCCCCCTCGGCCGAGAAGGACGTCCCGGATCGTACCTCCGGGCTCGGGTGGTCCGGGAGTTTTCGCCGGGTGGCCAGATTTTCACGTCAGGGCGCGATATCCGGTGTGCTGTCGCGCGGCCGAGATGCAGTGAATGACCCATTCACCTCATCCGACGACATGAATGAGTCATTCACGTCGTTCGGGCTGCCGCGGCGCCACCCGACTTCGCCAGGCGAGCGGGTTTTCCCCTCACAGCTCGATGGCCGGTGTGCTCACCGTCCTCGATCGGCCCAGGGTCCGCACCAGCACCTGCACCATCCCGTGCGGCACCCCGCTCACCGCGAAGCGGCCCTCGGCGTCCGATGTGGTCGTCAGGGGGCCGTTCGCGGTGCGCACCTCGATCGGGTGCTCGGCCGGGGGCGTGAGCCAGCCGTCCAGCCGGATCGTCCCGCCCGGCTCGGGGCTCACGTTCACCATGATCGTCAAGCTCTCGCTGTCGAACGTGATGAGCCGGCCCTGCTCCGCCGCGCTGCGCGCGACGACGAGCCCCTCCTGTTCCCGGATCCGCATCACTTCGAGGTCGACATCCTCCAGCTGGATCGCGAAGCGGATCTGCTCCACCAGCGTGGCGGGCATCGGGTCGGCGTCTTCCCACAGCTCGCGCAGTCCGGCCAGCAGCCGGAAGTCGAGCTCGTCCAAGGGCTCGTTCGCGCCGGGTGGTTCGACGGTGGTCACAGCCAATCTCCTTCGCCGTTGGCGAGTAGCTGCTCGCGCAGGCGCGCGAGGCAACGTCCCCTGGTCGGGCCGATACTCCCCCTCGGCATTCCCAGCCGGGCGCCCACTTCGGCGTAGTCCGGCCGGTGCACGAACGCCACGATCCGCAGCAGGCTGCGGCAGCGTTCGGGCAACGTGTCGACCGCGCGCCACAACCTCGCGCGCTGGTCGTCGCGCAGCACCCCCTCCTCGGGTGCCGGTGACGCTTCGGCCAGCCGCTCCGGAAGTTCCGGAAGCGGCCGTTCGACCTGGCGTTTTTCCCCGGTCCGCCAGGCTTCCCGCTTGGTGACGGTGATCAGCCAGCCGGTCAGCGCGACCGGCGAGCGGATCTCCGCGAACGAGCCGAGCAGGCGCAGCCACGTCGTCTGCACGACGTCGGCGGCCTGGTCGACGTCCAGTCCCTGATCGCGCGCGACCTGCCAGAGCAGCGGCGTGAGCAGGGAAACCAGTTCGTCCAGCGCCGCGCGGTCGCCCTCCCGCGCGGCGTCGAACAGTGCCGCTACCCGGCTGTGATCGGTCTTGGCCACGTTCACAACGAGCCCAGCGCGGTCCAAGCGCGCTTGACGACGGTGTCGCGGTCGACCGTGGCCAGGTCGCCGGACTGGAACAGGGCTTTGGCGATCTCGGCGGCGGCGAGCGGCGCGGCGAACGACGTCCCGTCCCAGACCGCGAAGCCGGCGCTGTAGTCGTCCGGGTCGAAGGAGTTCCGGCCGGGCAGCTCGTGGTCGGCGGCCGCGCTGCCGCGGACGTCGGTCGGGTAGGTGCTGACGACGCCGGCGCCGGTGGCCCAGCACCGCACCCACGGGCCTTCGTTGGAGAACAGCGCCTTGCTGGTGCCGACGTCGGGGTTGAGCGCGCCGACGCTGATCACCTGCGGGCCGCAGCCGTTGCCGAGCGGCTGGTCGGCGAAGGCCGCCGGGTAGAAGCGGCGGGTGGTGGCGTCGTTGCCCGCGGCCGCGACGACGAGCACGCCCAGGCCGAGCAGGTCCGCGATGGCCGCGGCGAACTGGCCGGTGAAGGCGACGTCCGCCGGGTCTTCGACGTAGTAGCCCATCGAGATCGAGACGATGTCGACCATGTCCTGGGGCCGGTTGTTCGCCTGCGCGGTGCGGACGCGGTCGGCCAGCAGGTGCAGCGCCAGCAGCACGTCGCCCTCGTACGCGACGCCGTCGCTGTGCACGACGCGGATCGCGAGGGTGTCGGCTTCGGGGCAGGCCTGCCGGATGATGCCGGCGATGAACAGGCCGTGCCCGGTGTCGGTGTCGACGTCGCCGATCAGCGGCTGGCCGGTCGTCGGCGCGTCCCAGTAGTCGGTGAGCAGCTGGGTCGGCAGCGTGGTGCCCGAATCCTGCTCGGCCTGCAGGATCGCGGCCTGGATGCCGGGTGCGACGGTGAGGCCGGCGCCGGCGGGCGGCGGCCCGCTGCGGTCTGCGAGCCCGAACCAGCGGTGCGGGCCGATGCCGGTGTCGAGCACGGCGACGACCGGCCGCCGGTGCGCGGGCTTCTTGCTGCGGTAAGGCGGGTCCGCGGCGAGCGTCACCGGGATCCGGTTGGCCCCGTGGGTGCGCCCGTACGAGCTGCCCGCGCCGAACCCGCTGGTCTCCCACGGCGTGCCGCCGAGGCCGCTGGTCTCCCACGGCACCCCGCCGAACACCGGCGAGGTGAAGAGCAGGTGCTCGACGGAGATCTCCCGGACGATCTCCGGGTCGATCTCGGGGTTCTCGCCCGAAGCGGCCGACCGCAGCAGCTGCAGCGCCCTCCAGCAGTCGACGACGACGGGGTCGGAGTCCTCGCGGATGTGCAGCAGGGCGCGGACGGGCACGTCGTCGAGCTGCCGGACGCGGGCGAACTCCTCGCTGTCGCCGCCGCGGTCGGCCGCCTCGGCGTAGATGCCGATGCGGGCGAGGACGCCGTTGATCGCGGCCAGGGTCTCCTGGTCGCGCAGGTACCGGTTGGGAAGCAGGAAGGTGCCCGGCCGGTAGACGGTCGTGCGCGGAACCGGCTGCCCGGCGGCGACGACCGCCGTCGCCGGGTCGAGCACCCGCGCGCCGTGCCGGTCGAGCAACTGCCTGGGCGGGGTCGGGAGCTCGTTGAGCGTGCTCGCGTCCTCCGAAAAGGCTTCAGTCACTTCCGCGGTCTCGTCCCGCACGAACTTGACGACCATCGGGTCCACCCTCCGCCATTGATCACTGATGGCACCCGGGAAAGACCGGTGAGCCGCCACCGGGATACGACACTGGCGTCACGAATGGGTAACGAGAGCGGCAAATGGGTGACGACGTATCTGGCGGGCCCGCCTCACCCACTTGGCCGTCCGGAAGTCACGGATCGAGTCGGGGAGATCAGCATGGTTCCGCTCCGCGTGAGCGCGCAGGAAGCCGGACGGCCCGCGCCGGTGCGGGGGCTGGGCGGCGCGTTCACCCCGGAGCCCGCCACCGGCGAGGGCAGCTTCGCGGTGCCGCTCGACCTGCCACCGGGTCCCGGCGGCCTCACGCCCGCGCTGGCGCTGCGCTACACCACCGGCGCGCCGAACGGCGCCTTCGGGGGCGGGTTCGCGCTGCCGCTGCCCCACGTCCGGCTGGCCGGCGGCCGCGCGCGCTCCGGCGTCGAGGGCCGGCTCACCCGCCGGGGCGACGGCTTCGTGCTCACCACCCGATCCGGAACCCGGTACGTCCTCGGCACGACCGACGGCGGCCGGTCCGCCGGCACCGCCTGGTACCTCGAACGGACCGAGGACGCGTTCGGCAACGCCGCCGCGTTCGGCTGGGCGCACCACAGCGGCCAGGCGTACCTCGCGCGCGTTTCCTACGGACCTTACGAAGTGGACTTCACGTACGAGCCGCGGCCGGACGTCCTGCGCTGGGGCCGCAGCGGCACCCTCGTGACGACGGCGTTGCGGTGCGCGCGGGTCGACCTGCGGGTGCCCGGGGACGCGCGGCCGCTCGTCCGGCGGTGGCGCTTCGGCTACGACGAAGACGACGTCACCGGTGCGTCCCTGCTGACGTCGGTCGCGCTCACCGGGTTCGACTCGCACGGCGCCGAGGCGGCCGCGCCGGCCCTGCGGCTGGCCTACACCCGCAGGGAACCGCCGGCCCCGCGGCGGGTCCAGTTCGCGGCGAAGGCCCGGACCGGCGGCGGTGCGCTGCTGCTCGGCGACTCCGTGCCCTGCTTCTCCCTGGAGCCCGCCGACCACCCGCGCACCGGGTGGCTGAGCGAGATCGACAACGGGCTCGGGCTGCACACGTCGGTCGAGTACGCGACGGTCGAAGCGGTCCCGGTCGTCCGGCGCGTCACGCGGCGCGAAGCGGTCACCCGGCAGACGGGCGTGACCGAGTTCGAATACCACGACGGCCGCCCCGGCGGCTTCGGCCGCGTCGTCCAGGACGAGCTCGGCGACGAGTACGCACCCACGCTGCGGACCGTGCGCTGGTTCGGCGACGACGGCCTCCTCGACAAGGAAGAGACCTACGGCCTCGACGGCTCCGCCGAGGAAGACCGGCCGTACCGCCGGGTGGAGCGCGCTCACCGTCCGAAGTGGACACGCTCGGTCGTGACCGTGTTCGAGCGCCGGGAGCGGCCGGTCTCGGTCACCACGACGGAGACGGCCTTCGACGCCGCCGGCAACCCGGTCCGGGAGGTGGAGACCACCAAGCGACCCGGCCGCGAACCGGTGGTCCGCGAGACGCGCACGACGTACGCGACCGCGCCCGAACTCCGGTTCGTCGCCCTGCCCGCCCGCGTGCGGGAGCTGGACGGCGGCGGGAAAGTGCTGTCCGACACGGTGTTCCGCTACGACGAGCGACCCGACGGCAGCGCCGGGTCCCACGGCCTGCTCACCGCGCGGGAGGAGCTGGTGCTCACCGACGCGCTCGTCGCCGGCGTCTACGGCCAGGTCCCGCCGGACTTCCGGCACCACGGCTACCACCGCCGCACCGGGGAGGACGGCTGGTGGGTGACGACGTTCCACGGGCGGCTCGACACCGTCGCCGGGCTGCGCACCACGACGACCGGGCCGAACGGCCACACCCACGAGGTGCGCTATTCGGCCGACCGGTGCTTCCCCGAGGTGGCCTCGGATCCGCTGGGGAACGTGACGTCGACGCGGTACGACGTCCGCACGGCGCGCGTGTGCGAGGTGACCGACCCGGCGGGCGCGGTGACGACGGTGACCCTCGACCCGCTGGGGCGCCCCGAAACCGTCGTGCGGCCGGGCGACTCGGCGGACCTGCCGACCGTCCGGTACCGCTACGACGGGGCGCGGGTCACCACCGAGCAGCGGGCGGTGTCCGGCGAAGCGGAGGTGATCGTGACGTCGGAGCTGCGCGACGGCGCCGGCCGGCTGCTGCAGCGCCGGCACGCCGAGCTGCTCGGCGACGTCGTCGACGAGCACCACGAGTACTGCGCGCGCGGCCTGGTGTGCCGGACGAGCCGGGCGTTCCGGGACGGCGACCCGCCGAGCGCCCCGGCGGAGTTCCGCTACGACGCGCTGGGCCGTCCACTGAGGACGTCCACATCGGACGTACCGGTGGCGGCCGTGCGGGACCTGCTCGGCCGGGAGATCCGCGACGCCGACGGCACCGTGCACGCCCGGGACGCCGCCGGCAACCCGGTCGAGACGCGGACCGCGAGCGGGCACACGGTGTACCGCGTGCACGACGCGGCCGACCGGGTGGTCGCGGTGCTGGTCGACGATCCCGGCGGGACCCCGGTCACGACGTTCACCTACCACGACGGCGGGCTCCCGGTGCCGCTCGAAGCCGGGCCGCACAGCTGCGGGCGGCTGGTGCGCGTCGCGGACGAATCCGGCGTGACGCTGTTCGGCTACGACGCGCTCGGGCACCCGGCCGAACGGCGCTGGCGGCCGGCGCACGTGGCCGTCGAGTACCGGCTGGACGTCGTGCGCCGCGCGGACGGCCGGCTGTCCGAAGTGGTCTACCCCGACGCCGGCGACGGGCGGCTGACCGTCCACCACCAGTACGACGAGGTCGGGCGGCTGGTGAGCGTGCCCGGCTTCGTCGACGCCATCCAGTACGACCTGCACGGCCGCCGCACCGTGGTGCACTACGCGAACGGCGTCAGCGAGCACTTCGCGCCGAAGCACGTCATCAGGGGGCCGGGTGGGCTGCTGCACGAGGTCGCGCTCCGCGATCCCGAGGAAACGCCGTCGGGCAGCGAGATCCGCGACGCGTTCGGCCGCCTGCGCGGGGTGCACGGCGACGACGGCGTCAACGCGCTGTACGGCTACGACCACACCGGCCGCCGGGTCCGCACGCTGATCACCGACGGCACGCGCATCCACGAGGTCCTGACACCGGACGACCTGTACGCGGTCGAGGACGGCGAGCTGGTGGTCGTGGTGGCGGGCACGGTGCGCCACTTCGCGGACGGCCGGCGCCACTACCTGCACTTCGACGCGGCCGACACCATCGCCTTGATCACCGACGAGACCGGCGCCGTCGTGAGTGGTTAGGGCGGTTCTAACCGCCCTAACCACTCACGACCGGTTCGGGTTTCAGTCGAGGACGGCCAGGTCGAGCCGGCCGAGGCGCTCGGGGTCGGCGAGGATGTCGATCTCCACGATCCGCCCGCCGGCCACCGTGAAGCCCAGCACCGAGAACGGCCGTCCGTCCCGGGTGCCGACCACGCCCGCCGCGCCGTTGACCAGCGCCCGGCGGACCACGCCGCCGCCCGCGCCGAGGCGGGAGAACGTCAGTGCCTGGTTGGCCACCGCCGCCGGGCCGTGCACCTCGATCGAACCGCCCAGCGCCGCCCCGCGGTCGGCGCGCAGCACGACCTCCGGGTCGAGGACCGAGACGAGGGCGTCGAAGTCGCCGCCGCGGGCCGCCGCCAGGAAGGCGTCGACGACTTCGCGCTGCCGGGACAGGTCCGGGTCCGGCGCGACCGGGGCGCCCTGGACCCGCCGCCGGGCGCGGCTCGCGAGCTGCCGGGTCGCCGCCTCCGACCGGCCGACGATCGGCGCGATCTCCTCGAACGGCATCGCGAACATGTCCCGCAGCACGAACGCCAGCCGCTCGCCGGGGGTGAGCGTGTCGAGCACGACCAGCAGCGCGAGACCGACCGAGTCCGCCATCAGCGCCTCGTGCTCGGGCCCGGCGTCGTCGCGGCTGACGATCGGGTCGGGCACCAGGACGTCCCACGGCTCCTCGCGCCGGGCCTTGCGCGAGCGCAGCATGTCGAGGCAGACGCGCCCGACGACCGTCGTCAGCCAGCCGCCCAGGTTTTCGACGGCGGCCGAGTCGCTCCGGCTCAGCCGCAGCCACGACTCCTGGACCGCGTCCTCGGCCTCGCTCAGCGAGCCCAGCATCCGGTAGGCGACCGACCGCAGGTGGCCGCGGTGGGCTTCGAAGCTGTCAGCCAGCAGATCGTCGTTCACGGGGTGCGTCCTTTCGCTGCGTCACCACCTTGACGCATCGCGCGGCGAGTTTGTGACAGATCGGACGACTGGGTACCAGCCACCGGTATCCACCCTTGACGTATGATATATGACCCCACAATCATCGGACCTCTCCAACGAAGGAGCGGCCATGAGAGTCCGAGCCTGCCTCGCCGCGGTCATCGTGCTGCTGACGAGCCTGGTCACCCCCGCGCACGCCGAGCTGGACAACCCGCGCCAGGACTGGCTGCGGGCTTCGACGGCCGGGCTGTTCCTGCACTGGGGCATGTTCACCGCGCCGCGGCACACCGACTGCGCCGCCTGGGAGCACGACGTCACCGCCGGCGGCTGGACGCCGGACTACTGGATCGACGAGGCGACGAAGCTCGGCGCGTCCTACGTCGTGCTCACCACCTTCCACAGCCGGCTGGGCTACGCGCGGCCGTGGCCGTCGAAGATCCCGGGCAGCTGCTCGACGCAGCGCGACTTCCTCGGCGAGCTGATCGCCGCCGGCCGGGCCAAGGGCGTCCGGGTGATGCTCTACATGACCGACGACCCCCAGTGGCACAACGAAACCGGCCGCGAGTCGCTCGACTCGGCCGCCTACTCGGCGTACAAGGGCCACCCGGTCGACCTGACGACCCGCCCGGGCTTCGGCGAGTACGGCTACGACCTGTTCGACGAGGTCATGAACCGCTACTCCGACCTCGCCGGGTTCTGGATCGACAACGACAACGAGTACTGGGAGCAGCACGGGCTCTACGAGCACATCCGCGAGAAGCGGCCGTCCTGGTTGCTGAGCAACAACAACGAGGACACGCCGATCATGGACACGGTCAGCAACGAGCAGAAGACCGGCATGACGCCGTCCTACGACTACCCGCAGGCGATCTCCACGCCGATGCCGCGGCTCACCGAGGCCGACTACAAGCTGCCGACCAACGGCGACTGGTGGTACAGCGGCGGCGACCAGGCCGTCGACGTCCGGCTCTCCACCGGCCGCTACATCACGAACGCGGGCTCGTCGATCAAGTCGCTGATGGCCGAAACCGCCATGCTGAACGGGAAGTTCCCGCCGCAGCAGGAAGCGTTCAACAGCTTCATGGCGTCCTGGACCCAGCCGATCAAGGAGTCGCTGCAGGGCACCGAAGGCGGCGGCTACCTGTACGGCGGCATGCAGCCGGGCTTCTGGAACGACGGCGCGCACGGCGTCATCACCGTCAAGCCCGGCGCGAAGACGCAGTACGTGCACGTCGTCACCCGGCTCTCGACGAACCTGGTCCGCCTGCGCGACAACGGCTACCGCGTCACCGGCGTGTCCGACGTGCGCACCGGGAAACCGCTGCGGTTCGCCCAGTCCGGCGGCTATCTGTCCATTCTGGACATCACGGACTGGGACACCTACGACACGGTGTTCGAAGTGGACACCGCAGGGCAGCAGTACTTCTACGACAAGAGCACGATCAAGGCGACCGCGTCGGCGTCGGCACCGGGGCACCCGGCGGCGAACCTGACAGACGGCAGCTACCTGGACTACTGGGACGCGGGCGGTCAGCAGCCGGTGTCGGTGACGCTGGACCTCGGCCAGAAGCGGTCCACGGCCTACCTGGCGGTGCACGAGCGCGAGTCGTCGCCGACGGCCGCGCGCGAGTCCTTCGGCCGCGCCGAGGATTCCGCGCGGATCAAGGACTACCGCGTCTACGCCAGCGACGACGGGAAGAACTGGGGCACGCCGGTGCGCACCGGCGCCCTGCCGAGCACCCGCGGCGTGCAGTTCGTCGACGTCGGCGAGGTGCACGCGCGCTACCTCAAGCTCGAGGTGCTGAACACGTGGTCCGGCCCGCAGGCCAAGCCGTTCTTCCACCAGCTCGCGCTCGACGAGATCGACGTCGCCTACGGTTACCCCGACCCCCGCGGCGAGGTGCCGCTGGAGGCGGAGTCGTGGCGCAACGGCTTCGAGGGCAAGGCATCGCCGGTGTGGTGCGAGGCGTGCTCCGGCACGAACGAGGTCACCGGCCTCGACCGCGGCGCGGTCACCTTCCGCGACGTCCGGGCCGCCGGCCCCTCCCGGCTGCAGCTGGACACCACGGGCTCGGGCTCGCTTTCGGTGAGCGTGAACGGCACCGCGCCGATCGCGGTCACGATCCCGGCGACGGCGCCCGGCGTGGTGACGTCGACGGCGGTTCCGGTGCCGTTGACCGGCGGGCCCAACACGATCAAGGTCTCCGGGACGGCGGGCCTCGACCGGATCGCGGTGGCGCCGCTGCCGCCCGAGTCGTCCACGCCGAGGACGACCTTGACGGTGGAACCCGCCGGCGTGCACTGGGTTTCGCCGGGCCAGCAGGCCCTGAAGATCACCGCGTCCCTGCGGCTCGACGTCGACGACCCGGTCGACCAGGTGTCACTCGCCCCGGTCGTCCCGGAGGGCTGGACGCTCCAGGGCGCCCCGGTGACCGCGGCGCGCCTGGGACTCGGCCAGGTCCTGAGTGGATCGTGGACGGTGACGGCGCCGGCGGCCCAGGACGTCACCATCCCCGTCACGGCGTCGTTCACCACGCTCGGCCGCGCGAGGTCGGTCGGCAAGCCGGTGCAGGTGACGCCGCGCCCGGCCGACCGGGTGTTCATGCGCGAAGCGGAGGATTCGGCCAACGACATCGGCGACGCCGGTGTCACCAGCTGCTCGGCGTGCTCGGGCGGGCAGAAGGTGCGCAACATCGGCGGCAGCGCGGGGGCGGCGGTGACGTTCCCCGCCGTGACGGTGGGCGCGGCCGGGCAGTACCGGCTCTACCTCGACTTCACCGTCAACGGCGATCGGTCGTACTTCGTGTCGGTCAACGGCGGGGCGCCGGTGGAGGTCAAGGTCAGCGGCGTCGGCAACAGCACGCCGTACACCACTTCGGTCCCGGTGACGCTGAACGCGGGCGCCAACGTGATCCGGATCGGCAACGCCCGCTCGGGCGCTCCGGATCTGGACCGGATTTCACTGGGTTAGCTCGCGCAGCACCCGGGCCGGGTCGATGTCGACAGCGCGGCCCGGGTCCCCGCCCGCCTCGCTCCAGGCGACGGAGACCCACAGCTCGGCGTAGTCCCCGCGCTCGACGCCGGGCAGCTGCCAGGTGATCCGCGCGCCGTCGAGTTCGACGGCGTCGGCCAGCTTCCCCGACCAGTACGGCGGAACGTGCCGCCCCTCGCGGGAACAGCGGCGCAGCGCCTCGACGCCGGGACCGCCGACGCTCACCACGGCCTCGGCGGTCTCGACGGTGAAGACGCCTTCGCCACCGCGTGCGTCGGCCGGCGGACCGGCGAGCTCGGCCTGGACGACGAACTCGCTGAGCGCTTCCCGGGCCAGCACCCGGAAGACGACGGTCTCCCGGGTCACGCCGGGCTGCTCGGGCGCGGTGGTCCCGGCCAGGACGTCGAGCCGCACGGACCGGTGCCGCCACCGGCACAGCCGCGCCCCGGAGCCGAGCTCCCAGGTGTGTTCGGGTTTCGCGGGTACGTCCCAGCCACCGATGCGGACGGCGAACCGCACGTCACCGAGCGGGGTGACGACGTCGAGCGCCCGTGGCGGTGTCCGCGACAGGACTTCCGTGTCCAGCATGCAGACATCCTTACCCCGCTCCGCGACCCGCGAAAATGCGCTGCGCGAACGTCACCCGTCCGTGGAAGGTGCCTGCACTCCCGCCGACCGGCGCGGTGATCGCGCGGGACGGCCCCGTCGTCCGGACCCACTACGGCACGCACGGCGAGGTCGGCCACGGGCCACTGCCCGAGGGTGATCTCGACACGCTCGTCGCCCGGCAAGTCGAGGCGTTCGCCCGCCGGAACGAGCCGGTGGTGTGGCCGGTGTACGCCGGCGACGCCGGGCTTGCCGAGTGCCTGCTCGCCGCGGGCTTCGCCGCCGAGCAGGAACGGACGGTCCTCGTCCGTCCGATCGGGACGGACCGCACGGAGTTGCGCGGGATCGGGGACTGGACCGACCACGAGCGCATCACGGCCCTCGCGGAGGCGACCGGCCCGCACCGCCGTTCGTACCCCGAGTTCGCCGCCGACCTGCACCCGGGCGAGCTGTCGGCCGAGGTCGTGTTCGACGAAGCCGGCCACGCCGCGTGGGCGGCGGCCGGCGAATTCATGGTCCTCGGTGGCGTCACCGACCCCGGCTTCGCCGCCGCGCTGGCCGCTCGCGACTGGCGCAGCCCGGCGCGCCCGGCCTGGCGGCGTCATCCCGAGGTGCGGTACTTCCTCGCCGAAGCCACCGGTGACCTGCGTATCGCCTTCGAGGCGGCGGGAATGCGGGCGATCACCACCGTCACCCGCCACCACCTGCCCGCCCTCGGCGAGCCCGCGCGGACCCGGCCGGTGCGCGTGCTCTTCAAGGATCCGGACGCCGACGAGATCTGGGCACGCTTCCGCGAGAGGTTCGCCTTCCGGCCCGACATGCGGGAGTTCCCCGGCGTCACCGAACCGGCGGGTTCGGCGACCTGGCACGTCGGCGACCTCGAAGACGCCCGGCTGGACGCCCTGGACGACATCGTCCACAAGGGACTGCGGGTCGCCGGCGAGGAGCTGTGCCGGCTCGACTGGCAGCACGTCGGCTACCGGTTCGACCCCGCACGGGTCGACGGCGCCGGACCGCGGTGGCCCGGCGCCGTCTTCCCGGACGGGGATTACCACAGCTACCTGACGCGTGACCTCCGCCTGGGCACTTTCGGGCACCCGTGGGAAGAAACGGTCTGCGTCCGGGGCGAGCTCCTCACGCGAATCGATGCCGAGCTGACCGCCGCGTTCGGAGAGCCGATGCGACGCTCAGAAGCCTGAGGTGCCGTTCGGCGTCCCCAAACCGGTGGGCCCGTCGTAGCCCGCGCCCGCCGTGCAGAGGTAGCTCCCGCCGCAGCTGCCGTTCGAGCCCGACGTCACGTCGTACAGCCCGCCGGTGTGCGCGTACGGGTACGACCCCGACGTCACCGCGTTCCCCGCCAGCGCGTACACGCTCGCGATCACCGGCGACGACAGGCTCGTGCCGCCGACCTGCACCCAGCCGTCCGCGCCCTGCGCGAGCCCCAGCGACAGCAGCAGGTCGCAGAACGACGAGCTGCCGCAGCTGTTGTACGTGTCGTAGACCCCGAGCCCGGTGGCCGGGTCCGCGACCGCCGAGACGTCCGCGACCGTCCTCTTGGCACACCCGGTGTCGTGCTGCCACGCGGGTTTCGCCTCCAGCGCGGAACACCCGGAGCCGCTGCCCTTCCACGTCGTCTCGGTCCAGCCGCGCGCGGTGCTCGTCGACTTCTTCAGCGTCGTGCCACCGACGGCGGTGACGTACGGCGAGGACGCCGGCCAGCTGACGCCGTACCCGGAGTCACCCGAGGACGCCGTGACGGCGATGCCCGGGTGGTTCAGGTGCGCGTCCGCGGCGAGGATCGTCGAATCCTCGGTGCCGCCGTAGCTGTTGGAGATCGCCACCACGCCCGGCGTCGCCGCGGCCGTGTCGACCGCCGTCATCAGCGGGTCGGTGTCCGGGGAATCGGCTTCCACCAGCAGGATCTTGCAGTCCGGGCAGGTCGCCGACACGGCGTCGAGGTCGAGGCTGATCTCCATCGCCCAGCCGTAGTCGGGCGCCGGCAGCGGGCTCGCCGCGCCGTTCTGGTTGACCTTCTTGAAGCAGCCGTTGGCCGTCGTGCACGGCGACAGCCCCCGTGCCGAACGGAACTTGGCCAAGTCGGCTTCGGCGGTGGGCGCGTCCTGCGCGTCGACGATGGCGACCGTCTTGCCGTTGGCGTGCAGGCCACCGAGGTTGTAGGCGGCCTGGATCTCCGCCGGGCCGTAGCCGACCGGCGTGGACGTGAGCAGCGGGCCGTTGCCCTTGGGCGAGCGGATCGCCTTGCCGAGGCAGTGCATCTTGCCGGAGGTGGCGCAGCCGAAGTTGACCACGCCGCCGCTCTGCAGCGGCGCGGCTTGGGCGGGTGAGGCGACGGCCACCGACAGCGGGGCCGCGACGAGGGAGAGGGAAACGAGGGACCGGAGCAGCCGCGAAGGGGCCATGCCTACTCCTCGGTAGGGGACGAGGTGTGGCACGGGATCGTCGCATGTCACCCGGTCGAGGTCACCCGTCCGAAGGATGTTTCTCGGTTCAGTCATTCGCCCACCGCGCGGCCAACCGGACGAAGGGTCACGAACCGCCTCACCCTGGAGAGTCATTGGTCCAGACAAGTGTTACCGAAAAGTGACCAATGCTCCGCTGACCGGCAGCTAATTTGTTGTGACTCACAACGAATGCTCGTGGATCCCCAACGGCGGAGGTGTCACGGCGTGAACCGGACCTTTGGCAAGCTTCGACGGCGCCGGCGCGGCGCCGTCGCCCTCACCGCGGCGGCCCTGTTGCTCGGCGCCGGGCTCACCGCCCCCGCCGCCCTCGCGGCCGACGACTACACCCAGAGCGTCACCCAGCTGAGCTCGACGCAGGTGCAGCTCGACTTCACCCCGACGACCCCCGCGCTGTACGTGGACGTCCACTACACGGGCGTCCCGGGTGTCGGCCAGCAGAACGTGCGGATGACCAATGGCTCCGGCACCTGGCGGACCACCGTCAACGGCCTGAGCACCGGGAACACGCTCGACTACTGGTTCACCTACGAGAAGAGCGGTCCGCAGTACGACACCCCGCACTTCACCTACACGGTGGGCGGCGGCTCGACGACGGTCGCGGCGCCGACGTTCAGCCCGCCGGGCGGCACGTACTCGAGCGCCCAGACGGTGACCATCAGCAGCGCCACCGCGGGCGCGACCATCCGGTACACGGTGGACGGCTCGACGCCGACCGCGTCCTCGACGCTCTACAGCGGACCGATCAGCGTCCCGAACTCCCGCACGGTCAACGCGATCGCGCTCAAGTCCGGGTCGACGACGTCGGCCGTGTCGAGCGCGAGCTACACGATCGGCACCCAGGCGGGCTGCCCGACGCAGTCGGACACGCCGAACTTCGGCCCGAACGTGCGGATCTTCGACCCGGGCATGTCCGCGGCGACGATCCAGGCGCAGCTCGACACCGACTTCACCAACCAGAAGGACACGCTCACCGCGCAGTTCGCGGACCGGCGAGTCGCGCACCTGTTCAAGCCGGGCACCTACAACAACGTCCACGACAACGTCGGCTTCTACACCTCGGTGGCCGGCCTCGGGCAGAACCCCGGTGACGTCGTGATCAACGGTGACGTCACGGTGGACGCCTTCAACGCCTCCGACAACGGCGTCGCGCTGCAGAACTTCTGGCGCTCGGCGGAGAACCTGGCCGTCGTGCCCTCCGGTGGCAACGAGCGCTGGGCGGTCGCGCAGGCCGCGCCGTTCCGCCGGATGGACGTCCGCGGCGGGCTGCAGCTGTACCCGGCGAGCTACGGCTACGCCAGCGGCGGCTACATCGCCGACTCGAAGGTGGCCGGCCAGGCCGCTTCGGTGTCGCAGCAGCAGTGGTACACCCGCGACTCGCAGCTCGGCAGCTGGAACGGCGGCGTCTGGAACATGGTCTTCTCCGGCACGAGCGGCGCGCCGGCGAACACGTTCCCGAACCCGCCGGAGACCACGCTCGCGACGACCCCGGTTTCGCGCGACGTGCCCTACCTCTACGTCGACGGCGCCGGCAAGTACCGCGTGTTCCTGCCTTCGCTGCGCACCAACGCGTCCGGTCCGAGCTGGGCGAACGGCAGCACCCCAGGCACGTCGGCGCCGATGAGCCAGTTCTACGTCGTCAAGTCCGGCGACACGGCCGCGTCGATCAACAACGCGCTCGCCGCGGGCTGCGACCTGTTCTTCACGCCGGGCATCTACCACCTCAGCCAGACGCTCAACGTGACCCGCGCGAACACGACGATCCTCGGCATCGGCTACCCGACGCTGGTGCCCGACAACGGCGTCAACGCGATGCAGGTGTCCGATGTGGACGGCGTGCGGCTCAAGGGCCTGCTCTTCGACGCGGGCACCACGAACTCGCAGGCCCTGCTGACGGTCGGGCAGTCCGGGTCGTCGGCGTCGCACGCGGCGAACCCGACGACGGTCCAGGACGTCTTCTTCCGGATCGGCGGCTCGATCGCGGGCAAGGCGACGAACAGCCTGATCGTCAACAGCGCCAACACGATCATCGACCACATCTGGGCGTGGCGGGCCGACCACGGCAACGCGGGCACGGTCGGCTGGACCACCAACACGGCCGACACCGGGCTCGTGGTCAACGGCGCGAACGTGCTGGCCACCGGGCTGTTCGTCGAGCACTACCAGAAGTACCAGGTGATCTGGAACGGCCAGGGCGGGAAGACGATCTTCTTCCAGAACGAGATGCCCTACGACGTGCCGAACCAGGCGTCGTGGAACGCGCCATCGGGGGTCGCCGGGTACGCGGCCTACAAGGTCGGGGCGAACGTGACGTCCCATGAGGCCTGGGGTCTCGGGAGCTACTGCTTCTTCGACACGAACCCGGCGGTGTCCAGCTACCACGCGTTCGAGGTGCCGAACACCAGCGGCGTCCGGTTCCACAGCCTGCTGTCGGTGTCGCTCAACTACCGCGGCACGATCACGCACGTCATCAACGACACGGGCGGCACCACGCCTTCGGGCACGGTGCCGGTGAACGTGGTGAGCTACCCGTAAGCAGTCTGGTCGTGAGTGTTTAGGGCGGTTCTAACCGCCCTAAACACTCACGACCGCGGGTGGCGTGGTCAGGCGATGTGCAGGACGGCGTCGGCGGCGGCGAGCAGCTCCCGGGTCAGCGGCGCGTACCTGCGGTCGGTGTCGTCCCGGGTGTGACCGGCCGGGATTTCCGTGGTCAGCTTCCAGGTTTCGGTGTCGCGCTGCAGCTGGCCTTCGTAGGTGTCCGCGGCCGGCTCCCCGAGGCCCAGGGCTTCGCTGTGGCCGAGGCTGCCGGCGACGAAGGCGTACCGGTCGCCGAGCCGTGACGCGACGATCGCGCCCGCGCCGGACCCCAGGTGGGCGTTGTGCGCGAACACCAGGGTCCGGCCGGGCTGGGAACCGTGGATGTCCAGGAGGTTCCGGGCCATGATGACCGCACGGGCACCCGCGAGACGCGCGATCCTGGTGTCCCGGTCGCCGGGCCGGGCCGACGCCGCGTGGTAGCGCAGCAGGTCGAGCCCGGCGGTGGCGTGGATCCGGGCGCGGTCCCATTCTGCGCGTGCCGTCGTCTCCACGCGGGCGTCGAGGGCCATGAGCAGGTCGTCCGCGATGACCCGCAGTTCGCGGGCGTCGGGTGACGCGCCGGGTGAAGCCGCCGGGTCGAGGATCGCTTCGGAGCGGCTCCACCGCTCGTCGTCACCGGTCAGTGCCGCGATGTCGGCGTCGAGACCCAGGTAGTCGCGGACGTGTTCGAGGTAGCGGCGCGGGCTGGGCGCGCTGAACATCTCGGTCGGGGCGTCGAAGCCGTGGAAGGCCAAGGGTTCGTCTGCGGTCTCGTTGTACTCGTGCAGCCAAGCGAGCAGCTGCTGGTTGGCTTCGACCTCGCCCAGGCCGTGCGAAAACCCGCCGTCGAGCGCGGCGACGCGGTCGGTCTCCAGCGCGATCGACCGGAAGCCGTGGGCGGCCAGCTGCGCGAACAGTTCGTTGCGGATCCGCGCGAAGGCCGGTTCGAAGTGCGTGGGCTCGCCGAACGCGAGCAGTTCGGCCGTGAAGTCCGTGATGTCCATGTGGTTGAATCGTATCCTTGAACACTCGGTTGAGACCTGCGGACCTCGCCCGTGAGCACGGCATCTCCACGCAGGCGGTCCGCAACTACGAGCAGGACGGCTTCCTCCCGCCCGCTGCGCGCACACCGAGCGGCTACCGGGTCTACACGGAGGTCCACGCGGCAGCGCTGCGCGCGTTCCTCTCGCTGGTGGCGGCGTACGGGCACGCGACGGCCGGCGGGATCATGACCGCCGTCCACGACGACGACCTCGGCCGCGCCCTGACGCTGGTCGACCGCGGGCACCTGCGGCTGCTCCGCGACCGGGAAACCCTCGACGCGGTGCGGAAGGCCATCGGCCCCCTGACGGCCGGGCCGGCGCCGGAACCGGCCGGGACCGACTGGTCCGTCGGCGAGCTCGCCCACCGGCTCGGCGTCACCGCGGCGACCGTGCGCGCGTGGGAGCGCGCCGGCATCCTCGTGCCGCGCCGCAACCCCGCCACCGGCTACCGGGTCTTCACCGCCGCCGACATCCGGGACGCGGAACTGACGCACCTGCTCCGCCGCGGCGGCTACCCCCTCGACCACATCGCGACGGTGGTCGGCCAGGTCCGCACGGCCGGCGGCACGGAGTCCCTGGTGGACGCCCTGGAAACCTGGCAGGCGAAGCTCACTGCCCGGGGCGTGGCCATGCTCGACGCGGCGGGCCTGCTGGGCGCGTACCTGCGGTCACGGCCGTGACTTCGGGTGCAGCCGGTCGTACTCGAGCGCGGCCGAGTGCTGGGTGCGCACGCGCAGGGCCTTTTCCTGCTCCTCGTCGTCGGTTTCGTGCAGGCCGAGCTGCACGGCCTGCCGGATCTGCTCGCGGTTGTCGCGCACGACGGCGGAGAAGAAGTCGTCGATCCGCGGGTCGACGAGGACCTCGAGCAGCACGCGGAACGACGTGTCGACCACGGTCCGCACGATCTCGTCGTGGAACGGGAGCCGCTTGAGCTTCCGCAGCTGCGGGTCCTCGGCGATCTTCTCGGCGATGATCGTGCGCAGCTCGTCCTTGTTGCCGCCGAGCGACTTGGCCAGGTTTTCGGGGTAGTTGCCGGTTTCGAGGACCTTGACGACCTCGTCGAGCACGGCGATGGTCACCGGCTTCTTGATCGCCTTGACGATCGGATCGGACAGCTTGTCGACGAGCCGGTAGGTGAACTGCTCCCCGACGGCCCGGTCCGCGGCCCGCCCGACCCGCACCAGCAGCAGCACGACGCTGACGAACTTGTGCGCGGCCATCACCGGGTGCGCGACGGGGATCATCGCGAACAGCTCGTACCAGTTGCGCACCAGGAACTTCTTGGCCCACCGGCGTTTCCGCCACCGCCAGAGGAATTCGACGAGGAAGACCCCGCAGATCCCGCAGTCGACGTAGAAGATCACCAGCCCGATGTCCCGCGCGGGCGGGCTGAGCAGCATGAACCCGAGCAACCCGACCGACCCGGCGGCGAGGGCGAGCATGATCCAGTCGTCGGCCCGCACGTTCCCGGGCAGGATCCCGCTGTTGAGCTCCGGCTCGCGGGCGTCGCGAAGGGTGGTCATGCCCGATGATGGCACGCACCGTGCCGGTCAGCCGGTTCACCGCTCCGGCCGCAGCCGCCTTGTCCGGACCGCGAGCAGCGCGGTGCAGGCCACCGCCGAGAGCAGCAGCGCGGCGACCGAGCCCAGCCACCACGGCCAGTCGTGGGTCCACAGGCGGTCCGGCGACCCGATCCGCGGCAGATCCACTGTGGAAGCCCCGGCGGCGTAGCCCCACCGAGCGGGAGCCAGCCAGGACAGCTGGGCCAGGACCGGCCGCCCGGCGACCGGGATCATCCCGCCGCACAGCACGAGCTGGGCCATCACCGTCACGACGAGCACCGGCGTCGTCTGTTCGAGCGAGCGCACCAGCGCGGAGCCGAGCAGGCTGAGCAGGCAGGACGCCAGCGCGGTCAGCCAGACCGCGACCGCGAGCTCGGCGACCGGCCGGGACAGCAGGACCGCGTCGACCGGCCCGGGTTTGACCGTCGTGACGACGCCGACGAGCACCGCGGACTGCACGACCGCGACCAGCGCGAACACCCCGGCCTTCGCGAGCGCGTACGCACCGGGCCGCAGGCCGACCGCCCGTTCACGCAGGAAGATCGCCCGCTCGGCGACGACCTCCCGCGCCGACGCCGCCGCCCCCATGAACGCCGCGCCCACGAAGACCAGGACGAGCATCTGCGCGGCCTCCGTCGGATGCTCGGGCGCGGACCGCCGCAGCCCTTCGTGGCCGGGCACCGCCAACGCGAGCACCGCCAGGACGACCGGGACGAGCAGCAGGAACAGGGCGTACCCCGGATCGGCGAAGATCAGCCGCAGGTGCCGGGCGGCGAGCGTGCCGACCTGGTGGCCCAGCCCGGCGTGCACCGGCGGCGGCTCGGCGGCCGCTTCGGGCGCCGGCGCGGGCCCCACCGGGGCCGGCTGGTGCGGCGGCGCGGTCCCCGCGACCACCCGCTGGAAGATGTCGGCCCAGTCGGAGGTGCCGAACCGCGCCCGCAGTTCCGCGGGCCGCCCGCTGAACACCGGGACACCGCCGGGCGCGAGCAGCAGCACGAGGTCGCAGCCGTCGAGGTTGGTGACGTTGTGCGTCACCACCACGACCGTCCGGCCGGCGTCGGCGAGTTCGCGCAGCCTGCCCATGATCTGCTTGTCGAGCGCCGGGTCCAGGCCGGACGTCGGCTCGTCCAGCATCAGCAGCGACGGCGCGGTCAGCAGCTCGAGCGCGATCGACACCCGCTTGCGCTGCCCACCGGACAGCCGGTGGATGGGCTTGCGCGCGTGCTCGGTCAGCTCGACTTCGGCGAGCGTCTCGGTCACCCGGCGCCGGCGGGCCGCCGCACCGGTGTCGTCGGGCAACCGCAGCTTCGCCGCGTAGGACAGGGCACTGCGGGCGGTCAGCCGCGTGTGGACGACGTCGTCCTGCGGCACGACCCCGACCCGCCGCGCCACCGCCGACCGCTGCCGGTGCATGTCGTAGCCGTCGTAGGTGATGCGCCCGCTGGTCGGCGCCACCTCGCCCGAGAGCACCTTGAGCAGCGTCGACTTCCCGGCGCCCGACGGCCCGACGACGGCGACCAGCTGCCCGGGTCGCAGGTCGAGCGAGATGCCCGACAGCAGCGACCGGCCGCCGACCGCGAACCCGACGTCGTCGGCCACGAGCCGGGTCCGCTCCCCGCCGGTCGCGACGAGGTTGTCGCCGTCGACCCGCAGATCGGTGGCCCCGACGGTGATCCGGTCCCCGTCGGCGATCGGCGACCGCCCGGCGACCGGGACGCCGTTGACCAGCGTCGGGTTCCGGCTGCCGAGGTCGGTCAGCCGCCACGCCCCGCCGACGCGTTCCAGCCGGGCGTGCCGGCGGGAGACCTGCAGGTCGCCCAGCACGATGTCGTTGTCGGAGGCCCGGCCGATGGTGATCCGGACCCGGTTGCCGATCCACACGCCGGTCAGCCGGTCGTGGTCGGGGACGTCGGCACCTCGCCGGGCAGGCCCAGCAGCTCCGCGGTACCGAGGACGAGGTAGCTGCTGCGACAACAGATGTCCCGGTTGCCGGACACCGCCTCCCACTGGATCCGCAGCCGAAGGACCCCGCTGATGTCGAGGTCGACCGGAACCGGGGTGCCGTACGGCACCGGCTTGTTGAAGATCTCGCGGCCGTCGGCGAAGACCTCCAGCTGCATCTTCAGCGTCGAGTCGACCGCGTTGTCGTCGACGCCCGCGGTGGCGGTGAACCGACGGAACCCCTTCGAAATGTTGTATTCGACGCCGTGCGTGTCGGTGTTCGCTGACACCTCGATGCCAACAGCGTGCAAGTAGCTCTTGCCAGCGATGTTGGCGTTCTGGACACTGCTGCTCCATTCACCGGACGCGGGATGTCCCGAGTCGAGGTAGACCAGCTGGGCCTGGCGCGCCACCGTCAGCTTCACGGTGTCGCCGATCGCCGCTCCGGCCGCCGGGTCCTGCGCGATCACCGTTCCGTCGTCGGCCGTCGCGTCGATCTTGTCCACTGTGGTCACCTGGATGCCCGGCAGGGCGTCCTGGGCGGCCGCGAGCTTCTTGCCCGTCACGTCCGGCATCACGCTGGGTTTCGCCGTGGTGGTCACCGAAGGTGCATCGACGGCGGGCGCGACACTCGCCGGCGCGGAGGTCGTCGGCGCCGCGATCGGTGCCGGACCGGCGTTCGACGAGGGCCGGAAGGCGAACCAGCCACCGGTCAGCAGGGCCAGGACGACGACCAGGGTCAGCACGACCCGGCCGCGGCGGCGGCGTTTCGGAGGGGACACGGTCACTCCTGTCGGCATGCTCGGTGAGGTGGTCGCGACGGGACGGCGTGGTGGAGGCGGCGCCGTGCCGAAGACGGTCTCCGTGCCCAAGCCCGTCTCGTTGAGGGGAACCGGGGGCGGCGGTGTGGTGAGCGGGAGGACGAGCGGCTCCTTCATCAGCTCCAGCACCAGCGCGTCCAGGATGGTCGCGACCTGCTGGGCCGAGTCGGGCCGGTCCGACGGCCGCTTCGCCATCAACCAGGCGAGGACGTCCCAGAGCTGGTCGGGCACCCCGGCGGGCCGCCCCGGCAGGGCGCTTTCGTGCAGCCGGATCACGGCGAACGTCGACTGCCCGGCGAACGGCGTGACCCCGCAGCACAGCTCGTACAGCAAGATGCCGAGCGAATACAGGTCCGACGCGGGTGTCGCTTCGAGGCCCTTGCCCAGTTCCGGCGCGAGGTACTGCGGAGTCCCGACCAGCAGCGACCGCCGCCCCAGATCGGTGGCGGTCGCGAGCCGCGAGATGCCGAAGTCGGTCAGGCGCGGCACGGTTCCGTCCATCAGGACGTTCTCCGGCTTGACGTCCCGGTGCACGACGCCGGCTTGGTGCACGGCCCCGAGCGCCGCCGCCACCCCGGCGCCGATGCGGGCGACTTCGGCGGGCAGCAACGACTTCTCCGCGGTCAGCCGGGCCCGCAGGTCGCCGCCGCCGACCAGGTCCATCACGATCGCCACGGTCTCGCCCTCGACGACCAGGTCGTGCACCCCGACGAGGTTCGGGTGCCGCAGCCCGACCAGGATGGACCGTTCCTGCAGGAACCGCGCCACCAGTTCCGGGTCCTCGACGAGTTCGTCCCGCAGCACCTTGAAGGCGTAGGCCTTCCCCTGCTCGTCGGAACCGGCGAAGACCCGCCCCATCGCACCCATGCCCAGCTGGTCGCCCAGCCGGTACCGGCTGCCCAACGCCTTTTCCATGTCGAAGACCTCCAGAACTGTTCAGTCTTCTTCGGGGCTTTTCTTCCCGAAGAGGTTGTCGAGGTGGGGAAAGAGCTGCCAGACGACGACCGGCAGGTTCATCAGCAGCCCGGTGACCCAGGCGCGGTTCCGGAGCTCGGCCCGCCAGCCGAGTGCCTCACCGATCCGTCGCTCGGCCTCGGCGACGAGCGGGACGGCGGCGGCCTTGTCGCCGGTGAGCATGAGCGCGATGCCCAGGTCGAGCTGGGTCCGCATGGTGTCCGGGTGGTGCCGCCCGATCGAGTCCCGCTGCCGGTCCAGCAACGGCCGCAGGATGCCGACGACCGTGTCGTACCGCTTGAGCTGGGCGTGGGCCTGCGCGGTGGAATAGCTCAGCCAGTGGTGCAGCGGGTGGTGGTCGCGGAAGACCTCCCGCACCCGCGGTTCGAGGTCCCCGAACTCCCGCAGGGCCCGTTTCGGGCGGCCGCGGGTGATGGACGTGCGCGCGCACCGGACGCCGGCGGCCAGCGCCAGCGGGCTTTCGGCACCCAGCAGCCCGGTCAGCTCGTCGCGAGCGGACCGCAGCTGCGCTTCCAGCGCGTCCCAGTTCTCGTCGCGCACCTTGAACTCGGTGAGATCGACCGCCATTTCGACTTCGGTGTGCACGCCGATCGCCTCCAGGCGCACCGGGTGCCGCTCGTGATCAGGGGAGTCGTGCTCGCGGATGACTCCCTCGGCAATCGCCCGTGCCGGTTTGAGATCGCCGGTGATACCCCGTAGCCGCGCGATTTCGAGCCGGGCCCTCGGGTTCGGATCATCGGGGTCGAGGAGGTCGAGCGCTTCTCTGAAGCGCCCGCGCATCCGCTTCGCGACAACCATGAAGACCCGCGCGTCGGTCCGTTCGTCGTCCGGCGAGGGTTCCGGCCAGATCGGGTCGGCTTCCGCGAACCGGCCCAGCTGGTCGAGCGCACGAGCGCAGGTGAGCCGGGCGTGGAACGCGTCGGCGGAGTCCACGAGCGGACGGCAGACCTCAGCAGCCTCGGCGAAGTCGCCGGCGTCGACCAGCGCCGCGGCCGCGGCCACGCGGTCGGCCGGGCCGGCGTCCGCGGCCAGGAGCCGCTTCGCCGCTTCCCGCGCGGCCACGACGTCACCCTGGCCGCGGAACCAGTCGAGCCCGATCCGCAGCAACCGGGCCCGCTGTTCGGCGGGCACGCAGTCGTGCTCGGCGAGCGCCGCCGCGTGCTGGTGCAGGCGTCCGGTGTTCCCGGTCAGCTCGAGCACGACCGACGCGGTGGTGCGCGTGAGGTCGTCGTCGAGCCCGGCGGCGTCGCGGACCAGGGCGTGGATGTCCCATTCGGTCCCGAGGTGGATCAGCAACGCGCGCCGGGCGAGCTCGGCGACCGCCTGGTCGACCGGTTCGCCGGGCAGCACGCGCCGCACCAGCTCGGCCGGCACGGGTGCCCGGGAGATCGCCGCGGCGATGCGCAGGATCCGTTGCGCGGTCGGTTCGCAGCCGGCCACCGCGTCCGCCAGCACGCCGGTGCCCTTCACCTCGTCGAGGACCTCGGCGAACCCGGCCGGGTCGACCGCGCCCCGGCGGTCGCGCAACGCGGTCACCGCGCTCGTGAGGACGATCGGGTGGCCGCCGCACCGCTCGACGAGCCGGCGCGCGGCCGCGAGCTCTTCGGGGTCGTCGGAGCCCACGATTTCCGTGTACAGCGCGGAACCTTCGTCCTCGGACAGGCCGGTCAGCTCGACGACCGGAGCGGGCCAGTCCGGGTTGCCGGACCTCGTCGTGAGCACGGTCCGGACGAACGACGTCGGCATGACGAGCTGGTCGAGCACCTCACCCGACAGCTCCGACGGGACGTCGTCGATGATCCACAGCTGCGGTTTCCCCGCGGCTTCGACGCGCCGGGCGACCGCGGATCGGGCCTGCTCCGCCGGCAGGTCGCCGACATCCGCACCGAGCTCTTCCCCGATCGCGCGGACCTGGGAGTGGAACCGCGCGACCGCACCGACGGGGTCGTCCGACCCGTACAGGCCCAGCCACCGCACGCCGCCGGGGAAGGCGTCCCGGAACAGGAACGCGTACTGCTCGGCCAGGCTGGTCTTCCCGAGCCCGGCGATCCCCCGCACGACGGCGAGCGCGGACGACGTCCGGAGCGTCGTGGCCGGCAGCTCACGGGCGTGCAGCGCGCTGTGGATCGCCCAGAGCTGCCGGTACCGGCCGACGAACCGCCGAGGCCGCAGCAGCCGGGGCAGCACCGGTGCCGTGCTGCGCACCGAGCCCAGCGGCGTGCCCGCCGCCCGGACCATCTCGGCGACCCGCTTGACGGTGATCGCGCGCTCCTGGTCGTTCTTCGGCGGGGCGCAGTAAGCGGCATCCTCCAGCTCGACCGGCGCGATGTGGTTGCCGTCCGATTCGGGGTTGACCACGAGCACCCGCCGCCGGGGATCGCCGAGCCGCTGCGCCGCGAGAAAAGCGGACGTCAGCTCCCACTGGCAGGCGTACCGGGTCGGGAACCGGCGCGAGTAGTAGGCGAGCAGCACCTTCGACTCGGCGAGAGCGGTGTCGAGCTTCTCCGTGATGCCCTCGAACCGCCGGATCTCCTTGTCCCGGAAGACCCGCAGCCCGGCGGCTTCGAGGGCATCCTGGAGCGCGTTCACCTCGACGCTGTCCGCCCAGGTGAAGCTGAGGAAGATGTCGTAGGACCCGGTCACGCCACACCTCCCGCGCACGTGAAGTCGTCCAGCCAGCCGATCCGGTGGAAACCGAACGCTTCGGCGGCAGCGCGCGGCGACGAAAGCCCTTCCCCGGCTTCTGCCCGGAGCACCAGCTCTCCGCCCACGTTGTGGATCGAGAGCGGCACCGTCACGCGGCCGCCGGCGGGCTTCCCGAGGGGGAGTTCGAGCCTGCTTCCGTCCCAAGTGGACACGACGAGCAACCCGGGCGGAGCCGCGGCCGGCGGGAACACCGCGACCACGACCAGCCGCACGAGCTGCCGGACCTGCCGCAGATCGGCCGAAACCGAACGCCGGCGCACCGCCAGGAACGGGGTGCGGGACGCAGTCGTCCCCGAGCCGAGGAACGCGGACCGGCCGTCGGCCAGGTCGTAGGCACAGCCGAGTGCGGGTGTGGCGGCCGCGCACATCGCTTCGACGGTCAGCAGGCCGACTGCGCTCTGCAGGCGGTCCAGGGTGACGGCCGGGGTTTTCGGCCCGAGTTGAAGACGGCGCCCGGCCCCGAGCCGCACCACCGGCCGGCCGGGCCGCCCGGCCCGGCGAGCGGGCGGCGCGGGCCGGCTGTCCGGCGGGGGCAGTGGCGGTGGCGGGGCGAGGTCGAGCGAAACGCTGCCGATCTCGCCGCCACCGAGGTCGAGCGAAACCCCGCCCGGCGCCGGAGCACTCGCGAGATCGAGGGAACCCCCACCCGGCGGCGCCGGAGCACCCGCCAGATCCAGCAAATCCCCACCCGGCACTGCCGCCGCGCCCGCCAGATCCAGCGAATCCCGACCCGGCAGCGCCGGAGTACCCGCCAAATCCAGCGAACCCCCACCCGGCACCGCCGGAGCACCCGCCAAATCCAGCAACCCTCCGGCCGGCGCCCCGCCATCGAGGTCCAGCGACACAAAGCCCGGCACCGCCCGCCCACCGCCGGAATCCGGCGGGGCACTGCCCGGCACCGGTGCAGCCGCCCTGCGACGCCGCCGGAGAAATGCCAGATCGGGCCGGGCACCCGCGCTACCGGCAGTCGTGAAGTCGGGGGTCATCGCAGGACCCCGTAGTCCTCGGCCAGCGCCGTGATCCCCGCCCGGTACCCCTCGCCCAGCACCTTGAACTTCCAGCCGCCGCGGTGCCGGTAGACCTCGCCCAGCGCCAGCGCGGTCTCGCCGTCGAGCGCGAGCGCGAGGTTCTCCGACCGGACCAGCTCCCGGTCGTCGCGGGGGTCGAGGCCGCGCACGGTCAGCGTCCGGAGCCGCCCGAGTCCGCGCCTCAGTCCGTTGCCTTCGTTGGCGTAGAGCACCGCGACGATCCGCGAGACCTCGTCGGGCACCTCGCCGAACACGACCTCGACCTGCTCGACGTCGTCCCCGGTCAGCACCACCGACCGGCTCGGTTCGGTCAGCTGGTTGAAGAAGACGAAGTCCTCCGCCGAGCGGGCCCGGCGCGCGCCGTCGCAGAGGATCGCGGCCATGACCAGGCTGTCGGCCAGTGCCGGTTCCGGGCCCGCTTCCCACCGGACATCGAGGACGATGCCCGGCAGGCCCGGGATTTCGCGGGTCAGCTCGACGTTCGAGCCGCGTCTGAGAGCAGCCATCACAGGTCCAGGTCGGAGTTCGAGAACTTGGTGCGGAGGAACGTCTCCTGAGTGCGCAGGGCGTCGGTGGCCCGTCCGCGCTCGGCTTCCTGGAGCAGGATCACCTCGTCCAGCAGCGATTCGAGCAGGGATCCGCTCGCGGTGTCGCCGGCGCGGAGGAACGCTTCCAGGGTCGTCGGCAGGTGGTCGGTCACGATTCCGGCGACCGCCACCCGCGTGTGGATGTCCGGCATCGCGCTTTCGCCGACCAGTTCGGCCAGCACGTCGGTGATCTCCCGCGCGGTGACGACGGCGGACGGCGGCAGCCGCCCCGAACGCGCGTTGACGAACCGGTTCAGCGACGCGAGCCCGGCCCGCAGCGCCTCCGGGGTGTCGTCCGGAGGCGCCTCCTCGGGGCCGGGGACGAGCCCGGTTTCCCTGCGCAGCCAGGCCATCGGCTCACCTCGTGCCCTCGTGCCGGCGGGTGCGCTCGAGGTACGGCTTGGCGCGGTCGAGCTGGCCCTGCAACGCGGCGACCGTGTCCGCCATCGAGTCCGTCGCCTGAGCCCGGAACGTGTCCAGCGCGTCCATCGTCGCGAAGACGTTGTCGAACGCCGCCTGCAGCTTCCCGATCTCGATCGTGGAGGACGCCGCCTGCTGGTTGATCTCGGCGCCCTGCTGCTGGAGCTGGCGGGAGGTCGCCTCGATCAGGTCCGACGTCGTCGCGTTCAACGCCGTGACCTGCTGCAGGACGAGCTTCTGGCGGGCCAGCGCCTGCGAGACGATGACCGCGGTGCGCAACGCCGAGATGGTGGTCGTCTGCGCCCGGTCGACGCCCTTGATGAGCTCGACGTTGTTGCGGCGGACCAGGTCGAGGGCCAGGTACCCCTGCACGGCGACCGCCATCTGGGTCAGGATGTCCTGCCGCCGCTGCCGGACGCCGAAGAGCGCGTCCGACTTGAGCGTGTCCGCTTCCTCCGTCCGGCCGAGTGCCTGGAGGTCCGAGACCTTCCGCTCGATCTCGGCGTCGAGCGCGCCGGCGAGCTCGTTGTACTCGGTGAGCTTGCCCATCGTGGCCCAGAGGTTGGCCTTTTCCGTGTCGATGCTCGCGTTGTCCTTGCGGAGCTCGTCCTGACCGGAGTCGAGCGACCGGATGATGGCGTCGATGTGCGACTGCGCGGTCTGGTACTTGGCGAAGTACCGGTCGACCCGGTCGCCACCGGGCAGGAACTTCAGCAGCCTGCGCACGCCCTTGAGGTCGGCCCGGTTCGGGTCGAGCTCGCTGATCGTCGAGCGCAGGTCGATGAGCGTCGCGGACACGCGGGTCTGCGCGTCGTCGCGGGGCACACCCTTGCCGGGCAGCTTGGCGGCGGGCCGGTCGAGCATCCGGTTCGACATCCCCGCCGCCGCCCGCATGTCCCGATCGCCCATCGAGGTGATGCCCTGGATCTTCTGGGCGTAGACCGGCGAATGGAAGTCCAGTTCGGCCAGCTCCGCGACGAACGCGCGGGCCTTCTGCCGCAGCTCCGCGCGTTTCGCGGGGTCCATCGGCACCGCGCCGGCCGCCTCCTGCTGGTCGACGACCCGGACCGGGGCCGGCGGCGCGAGGAACAGCCCGCTCCCGGCCGCCTGCGTGGCGGACGGCGGCGACGGTGGCCCGCCGAGCTCGAGATCCGACATCGGAACACCTCCTGGTCTGGGGTCTGGGTCGCCGGCCGCGGTCAGAGGTGCCGGGAAACGGCGGGCAGCAGGTCGCGGAACGTCCGGCCGGTGGCGGCCGCGCCGATCGCGGTCATCGCCCAGCCGCCGGGTTCGCGGGTCAGCTTCGCCATGATCTGGGCGGTGTGCCGGCCGGACCCGGAGAGGTCGTAGCGGGCGATCTCGCCCTCGTTCGTCTCGTCGACGAGCCGGCAGTACGCGTTCTCGATCTGCGAGAAGTCCTGGCCGGTGAAGGAGTTGACGGTGAAGACGATCGTGGTGATCTGGGCGGGGACCTGCCCGAGGTCGACGCGGATCGACTCGTCGTCGCCTTCGCCCTCGCCGGTGAGGTTGTCGCCGGTGTGCCGCACCGAGCCGTCGGTGCTGTTCAGCTGCTTGAACCAGACTTGGTCGACGAGCCGGTCGCCGGCGTCGAAGAGGAGCGCGGACGCGTCGAGGTCGATGGTCTGCGCCCGGCTGCCGAACAGACCGCGCTTGCGCATCGCGTCCCAGCCGAGGCCCATCCGGACCCGCGTGAGCGTGTGACCGTCGGCCTTGGTCAGCGAGACGCGCTCGCCCTTGCTCAGTGTCACAGTCATTTCCGTGTCCTACCTTCTTTGTTGGGTCTGAACTGGTCATTCGTAGGATCGGTGGGCCCTGGGGCTCAGGTATGGCTTTCATGCTCACGCCGGTGTTAAGGCTGAAAGGACTTGGCCGCCTGGGCTCCCGTGACGGCACGACCGCTGATTGGGATATGCGATGGGATCGCTGTGTAGGACAGCGTCGGCGTGGTCGTCTGTGGGTGAACTGCGGAGCTCAAGTGATGGAGGTGGTCGTGCCCCGGATCTGGGCCGGCGTGGACATCGGCAAGGAACACCACCACTGCGTGGTGATCGACGACAGCGGTGTGCGGCTGCTGTCGCGGCGGGTCCGCAATGACGAAACCGACCTGCTGGCCTTGATCGCTGACGTTCTCGCGATCGACGCCGATGCGCTGTGGGCGATCGATCTGAACTGCGGCGGTGCGGCGCTGCTGATCGGGTTGCTGGTCAACCACGACCAGCCGCTGGTCTACATCACCGGGCTGAAAGTCCACCGCGCCGCCGGAACCTACCGGGGCGAAGGCAAAACCGACGCCAAGGATGCGTTCGTCATTGCCGACCAGGCCCGGATCCGCCGCGATCTCGGGCCACTGCGGGCCGGGGACGAGATCGCCGTCGACTTGCGGACCCTGACCAACCGGCGCACCGACCTGATCTGCGACCGCACCCGCCAGATCAACCGGATCCGGCACCAGTTGCTGGAATACTTCCCCGCGCTGGAACGCAGCCTTGACCTGTCCCGCAAAGGACATCTGCTGCTGCTCACCGGCTACCAGACCCCCGACGCGATCCGCAGGCTGGGCGAGCAGCGCTTGGCCCACTGGCTGCGCCACCGCAAGGCCCGCAACGCCGACATCGTCGCGCATCTGGCGATCGAGGCCGCCGCCGCGCAGCAGACCACGTTGCCCGGACAGAAACTGGCCGCGGCGATGGTCGAACGGCTGGCCAAGGGGGTGATCGCGCTCAACACCGAAATCGCCGAGATCGACGCGATGATCGAAGAGCGGTTTCGCCGGCACCGCCACGCCGAGGTGATGCTCACCCTGCCCGGCTTCGGGCCGACTCTTGCTGCGGAGTTCCTCGCCGCCACCGGCGGCGACATGAGCGCGTTCGGCTCGGTCGACCGTCTCGCCGGCTACGCCGGTCTCGCGCCCGTGCCCCGCGACTCCGGCCGCATCCGCGGCAACCTGCGACGGCCTCGCCGCTACCACCGCGGCCTGCTGCGATCCTGTTACCTTGCCGCCATGGCCAGCCTGCCGGCCTGTCCCGCCTCGAAGGCCTACTACCAGCGCAAACGAGCTGAGGGCAAACGACACGAGCAGGCGCTGCTCTGCCTCGCCCGCCGACGCCTCAACGTCTTGTGGGCCATGCTCCGCGACGACTGCCGCTACCACGCTTCACCTCCGATCCCGGCGGCTGCGTGACTTGACAATCCCCATTGGGAAGTCCTTTCGAGGGAAGTTCGGTTCAGTGGGCCGAGGTGAGCCGGGGCGTGCCGAGGTCGGCGGCCGGCGGGCCCGTCCGGGACAGCCGCCGGTTGCGGACGACCGACGACAGCAGCGCCGTGCCGATGAACCCGATGCCGACCAGCCCGGTGACGATCTCGGGCACCTCGTAGCGGATGGTGCAGAGCAGGAGCACGGCGAGCGCCCCGATCGCCCACTGCGCGCCGTGTTCGAGGTAGGCGTATTCGTTCAGGGTGCCGTTGCGGACGAGGAACACCGTCAGTGCACGGATGTAGGCGGCGCCGATGCCCAGGCCGATCGCGATGACGACCGGGTCGGACGTGATGGCGAACGCCCCGACGACGCCGTCGAAGCTGAAGCTCGCGTCCATCACCTCGAGGTAGAGGAACAGGGCGAAGGCCGCTTTGCCGGCGACGGCCACCGGGCGTCCGCCGCGCCCATCGGCCTCGGCCGGTTCGAACAGCTCGCTCAGCCCGTTCACGAGCAGGTAGGTGATGAGGCCGAGGGCGCCGGAGACGAGGACGCTCACCGGCTTTCCCGCCGGGGCCAGGAAGTCCGCGGTCAGCAGGAGCGCGCCGGCCGCGACGACCACCGAGATCTGCTTCAGGCGGCCGATCCGGGCGAGCGGGCGCTCCAGCCACGACAGCCAGGTGAGCTCGCGCTCCTCGAAGATGTAGTTCAGGAAGAGCATGAGCAGGAACACGCCGCCGAAGGCCGCGATGGCCGGGTGCGCTTCGTGCAGGACGAAGGCGTACGTGCCCGGGGTGTGGATGTCGCCGCCGGCCATCGCGAGGTGGTAGGCCTCGGCCGGCGACAGCTTCGCGGTGAGGCACACGACCACGACCGGGAACAGCAGCCGCATCCCGACGACCGCCACCAGGATCCCGGCCGTCAGGAACAGCCGCTGCCACTTCCGGTTCATCCGCCCGAGCACGCCGGCGTTCACGACGGCGTTGTCGAACGACAGGGAGATCTCCAGCACCGCGAGCACGGCCACGACGGCGAGGCCGAGCGTTCCGCCGTACCAGAACGCCAGCAGCAGGCCGGCCGCCGTGATCGCCAGCGATCCGCCGAATGTCTTCAGCACCATTTCACTCCCGTGTCCGTGGTGTTCCCGCTTGGCCGGCAGCGGCCGATCAGGCGGCGTTGATCCCGTAGTCCTTGGCGATTCCGGCCAGGCCCGAGGTGTAGCCCTGGCCGACGGCCCGGAACTTCCAGTCGCCGCCGTTGCGGTAGAGCTCGCCGAAGACCATCGCGGTCTCCGTGGACGCGTCTTCGGAAAGGTCGTACCGGGCCAGCTCGGCGCCGTCGGCCTGGTTCACGACGCGGATGAAGGCGTTGCGCACCTGCCCGAAGGCCTGGCCGCGGGATTCGGCTTCGTAGATGGAAACGGGGAACACGATCTTGTCGATCTCGGCCGGCAGGTTCGCGAGGTCGACGGTGATCTGCTCGTCGTCGCCGTCCCCGCCGCCGGTGAGGTTGTCGCCCGTGTGCCGCACCGCGCCGTCCGGTGTGGTCAGGTTGTTGAAGAAGACGAAGTGCTTCTCGGACAAGGCATTGCCGTCCGTCCCGAGGGCGATCGCGCTCGCGTCGAGGTCGAACTCCTCGCCGCTCGTGGTCCGCTCGTCCCAGCCGAGGCCGACGGTGACCGCGCTCAGCCCGGGCGCCTCCTTCGTCAGCGAAACGTTGCCACCCTTGGTCAGGCTCACGCCCATTTTTCCTCCTCGGTCGCCGAATTCACCCGCGGTACCGCGCGAATTCGCACGCCCGCCGATGTCGGCAGAAGAATGGTTCCCGTTACATCCCGGAAGGCGCTTTCGCATTTCCGGGTACCACCGATCGACAGTGGATACCACCCCCAGTCGCGGGATCCGCTCGGCACGTTACCGGCAGCGGAGCGCTTGACCGGATCGTCACCATTTCCGAATCGGTGGACGTGAACCGGGAACCGGCATCATCCGGTTGCCTCCGGACGGGCGGGGGGAAGTGTCGCGTTTTTGTCGCGGATCGGACGTGGCTTTCCCCGGCCGGATACGGCATCGTGGCAGAAGGCGCTCACGCGAAGGAGAAGCATGGCGCGCACCCGGCGCGGCCGGTCAGGGGGCCGGCTGCCAGCCCACGCCGTAGGACCTCGCGGGCTGGAGGTCGCGGAAGCTGGTGTGCACTTCGCCCGCGTTGTCGAGGAAGAGCGGCTTGCGGGCCGGCACCGGGTCTCCCGCGTCCTTGGAGAGGTCCCCGTCGATGCGCCAGATCCGCTGCGGCGGCTCCCGCCGATCGAACCGGACATTGAGCTCGAAACTCTCGCACGGGAATTCCGGGGTGCAGCAGTAGAACGGCGCCGGCATCTCCTCCAGCCGGATGCGGAAGAAGAACTCGTGCTGGTCACCGGCGTCCAGGACCCGCGGTGGCCGCAGGCGGAACGCCACCCGGGTGGAGGAGACCATCCGCACGGAATGCACCTCCCCGCCCGAGACGACGTCGATGCCGAGACCGGAGAGCTCGGGCTCGCCGGCCGGGCTGGCCGGCCGCGCGAGGGAGACCCCGTGCTCGATCTCCGCGAGCCCGGCGACGTGGCTGACGATCCGCCGGGTTTCGAAGACCTCGGCGGCGGCACCGGCGAGGCTCAGCCGGACCGCCAGCGCCGACGTGTGCCACGGCCCCCGGCTGATCACCGGCGAGGCTCCGAACGCCGCCGGCGCCTCGTACGCGGCTTCGGCGATCAGGTAGATGACGTCGTCGGCGCGGCGCTGCATCGTGCGGATGTTGCGGTCGGCACCGGTGCCCAGCAGTTCGAGGCGCGCGGTGTAACGCTCGTTCGCGCCGGTGCCGAAGCCCAGCACGATCCGCGCCGTTTCCCGCTGCGATTCGGGCAGTTTTCCGATCAGGGCCTGAAGTCTGGTGACCACCTTGGCGCGGACCGTTCCCGGGCTGTCGTCTTCGCGGACGCCGCACACCGCGCGCAACTCTTCGCCGACGACCCCGGGCAGGTTCTTCGCTTGGACGCCGAGACCTTTGCGAAGCAGTTTCAGCTCCGTTGAGAGAGTGTTGATCTTCGCGTCGGCCGCCTCCTGAGCCAAGCCGCCACCTCCGTGTTGGTCGCCTGCGGGGAAGTGTACTCATCGTCCCCCGCCTGCCACGGGGACGTCACCCGTTTCCGACTGTTTCCGAAATCGGGAAACAGGGCAGGTCGAACCGGTCGGCGCCGTTTACTCCCGACCTGGCAACGGGAAACATCTGTCTTCACCGAATTCGCCGGGTGAAGCTTGGGTCGCCGAAATCCTTCGGCACAACCAGGCAATTCGATCCGGAAAGGTGAACGCGATGCACACGCACCTCATCATCGTGCTCGGCCAGCTGGTCTCCCTGCTGGGCTGACCAGGAACAGGCCGGCGGGCCCGGGCCGCCGGCCGTCCTTCCCTCCCATCGCCGAATACAGGATGATTGACCGATGCAGGACTTTGGAGCGGAATTGAAACGTCGACGGACGTCGGTCGGCATGTCACTGACCGGACTCGCGGCCGCCGTGCATTTCACCAAGGGCTATCTCAGCAAGGTGGAGAACGGCAAGGCCCGGGTGAACCGGGAGCTGGCCAAGGCCTGCGACGAAGCGCTCGACGCCAAGGGCGAACTGCTCGCCCTGGTCGCGGAACGGGGAATGTCCGCGCGCCGCAACGCCGGTGGCATTGTCGGCCTGCCGGACGGCGGCCGGTTCTTCGTCGGGCGGGAAACCGAACTCGAGGCGCTTTCCGCGCTGCTGCTGGACCCGGACGATGCCCGGGTCGGCGTGGTGCACGGAATGGCGGGCGCCGGCAAGACGACGCTGGCCGTCGCCGCGGCCCGCCGCGTCGAGCGGGCCTTCCCCGACGGCTGCCTCTTCTTCGACCTCCGCGGGCACACGCCGGGCGCGACCGAGCTTTCGCCCGGTGAAGCCCTCGGCCGGCTGCTGCGGCTGCTGGACGTCTCGGCCGGCCAGCTGCCCGCCGACGAGGACGGCCTGGCCAACCTGGTCCGCGACCAGCTGCGCGGCCGGCGGATGATCCTCGTGCTGGACAACGTGCGGTCCGCCGACCAGGTCCGCGCGATCGTCCCGGGCGAGACGCCGTCCCGGATCCTGGTGACCAGCCGGGGCCGGCTCCCCGCGCTCGACGACGCCTGGCACTTCCCGGTCGACGTGCTGCCGCTCGAGGACGCCGTTCGGCTCCTGCGGTCCGTCGCGGGCGAGCACGCCCCGGCCGACGACAGTGTGGCGACCGAGCTCGTCCGGCACTGCGGGCGCCTTCCGCTCGCGATCCGCATCGTGGCCGCCCGGTTCGTCGCCGGCGGCTGGACGGCGACGAGGCTGCGCGACCGGCTCGCCGACGAGAAGACCCGGCTCGGCACCCTGGACGACGGCGAGCGCAGCGTCGCCACCGCGTTCGCCGTCTCCTACGATTCCCTGCCCGGCGACCAGCGGCGGCTGCTCGGCCTGCTCGCCCTCCACCCCGCGACCACCGCGGAGATCGCCGCCGTCGAAGCGCTCACGGGCCTCGGCCCCGGCGAAGCCGACCGGCTGGTGGACCGGCTGCACGACGCCCACCTGGTCGTCCGCGACGAACGGGGGTACGTCGAGCTCCACGACCTGATGCGGATGTTCGCCTCGACCCACGCGCTTCCCGGCCTCGCACCGGACGACCGCGAAGTCGCCGTGAGCCGGCTGGTCGACCACGCGCTGACGACGACGCTCGCGGCCGACGAACTCGCGGAGCCCTACCGGTTCCGCCCGGACACGGGACTCCCGGCGTCGTCCACGGTTCCGTTCGCCGACGCGGACGGCGCGCTCGCCTGGCTGACCGCGCAGTGGCCGATGCTGGCCGAGATCGTCGACTCGGCGTTCCGGCACGGGTTGCACGACCGCTGCTGGCAGCTCGCGTTCGTGCTCCGCGCGTTCTTCTTCCGCGAGAAGCTGTTCGAGCCGTGGATCCGGACGCACGAGCGCGCGCTCGAGGCGGCGCGGGCGACCGGCGACCTCAGCGCGACCGGGATGATTCTCAACAACCTGGGCATGGCGCACATCGAGTCAGGTCGCGTCGACGAGGCGATCCGGTTCCATCAGCAGGCCCAGGAGTGCTTCGCCCAGGCCCGCGACGACCGCGGCGCGATCGACGCGCTGTCCAGCCTGGCGTGGGCGCGCCTGTACCGCGGCGAAGCCGAAGCGACGCTGACCGACCTGACGACGGTGCTGGACGTCTACCGCCGGACCGGCCGGACCCGGAACGTCGTCATCGCCCTGCGCGGCATCGCGCTCGCTTCGACGGCACTGGACCGGTTTCCGGAAGCGCTGTCCAGCGCACGGGAGGCCGTCGAGCTCGCTCAGCTGCCGGTCGACCGGGCGATGTCGGTCAACGGCGAGGCGTGGGTGCGGTTCCGCGCCGGGCAGTGGGACGACGCCGAGCGCTGTTATCGCCTCGCGGCCGAACTGGCGGACGACGCCGGCAGCGAATACGAACGCGCGCGGGCATTGACGGGCCTGGGCAACACGGCAGCCGGCCGCGGCGACCACCAGGCGGCGGCTCGCTGGTGGGCGGAGGCCGCCGCGTACCGGGTCACGCTCGATCCGACCGTGCTCGGCGAGGCCGCGTACCGGAACAGCCTCGCCGTCGCGGAGTGATCAGCACACTCAGAAGACGATGAAGAAGATGAGCCGTTTCGCCTGCCAGGTCCAGATCCGCCAGACGTAGCGGAGGGCCAGCGCGGCCAGGGTCAGGCCGATGAGCCCGGCGAAGACCGAGCCGTTGGCGAGGGCGACGAACCCGCCGATCGTCAGGACGACGGTCCAGGCCGCCCAGAGGAGGCTGTAGCCGGTACGGCGGCCTTGGCTGTAGGGGCGGACTTCGGCCGCCGGGCCCGCGGGTGACTGCGCTTCCGAACTCATGGGTTTCTCCTCCGCACGCTGGATTCGGCATTCCTGCCCACCAGTCGCCGCGCCGGCGGAACGCGTTGCGACGGGCCGCGCATTGTCCGCTTTCTGACGCGTTCGACAGGCACCGAACCACCGTGCGGTGGGGTTCTCACCGTCGGCGGTTTCCGCCGCTTCGGGCAACGGAAACGCCTTGTGGCAACGGCATCCCGGCCCGCACCATTGATGCAGACCGAATTCCGCGAATACCGCGGAACCGTCGAAATCCCCGGTCATCCGGGAAATGTCGAGGAGCCTGCCATGATGGTCGTCTGTTCTTTTTCCGCCCTGGTCCGCACCGCACTGTTCCTCGTCACGCTGGCACTGGTGGCCGGGCTGGCCCTGGCGGGTCCCACCGCGCCGGCGAGCACGCCCGGCCAGGGATCGGCGGTCTCCACCAGCGAGCCCGTCGAGCATTGACCACCGTGGAACCCGCTACTCGAAGAGCATCGGGTTCCCCCAAGCCAGCTCGGGGAGCTTGTTCGACTGCCCGCCGGCGGCCAGTACGCCCGCCAGCAGCGGACTCGCGGTGGTTCCCGGCCTGTAGGCGACGAGCTTGAGCCGCAGCACGTTGACGACGTCGTGGCGCATCCACGCCGGCCGTCCCATCCGGACCTCGACCTGGCCCTGCGGGACACCGTCGAGGAAGACCTGGAAACAGCCGCTCTGGTCGGCGTCGGCGGCGTCGTCGAGCACCCCGGCGACGGCCTCGAAGCCCGTGTAGCGGCGGCCGAGGTTGTATTCGACCACCGCGCGCGGTTCGTGCGCGAAGAGGGAGGGCCGGTAAACGATGCTGTCGCCCCGGTGCATCCCGTCGATCTCCGCGCCGGTCATGCGGACGTCCGAACTGCAGGCGGCCGGGCGTAGCGCAGAGGTCAGCAGGGCCGCCTTCGGTGAGCTGGGTCGGGACCGCGCGCCCACGAACGTGCCGATTTCGGGCAGTGCGAAGCGAGCCACCCCGGTGAACGCGACCAGCAGTTCCGCGACACCGTCCATCGTGAACTCTTCGATCTCGTACCGCGTGGTGGAGTGCGCGTTGAGAAAGGCCGGGATTTCCTCGACGCGGCGGCCCGGCAGCACGACGGGCAGGATCCGCCGGGTGGCCCGGGGCAGGTCCTGGGTGATGTTGTCGCGGATCATCGCGGCTTCGAACTGCGCACCGCGCCCCAGGTGCGGCACTTCGGTGCCTTCCGCGCGCCGCTTGTAGTCGGGTGAGGCGATCACCAGCACGAAGTCCGCTTCGGTGAGCTGCTCGACAGCCCAGAGCGACCAGTCCCGGCGGCCGTCGTCGGCCCATTGGTCGAGCCGGACATCGATCCCCACCTCGGCGCGCAGGAACGTCGCGAATTCACGAACGAGGTCGCGGTGCCGTTCGTCGTCGTGGGAATAGGTGACGAAGACCCTGGGCGGTTTTCCCGCACCCGGTGTGGTTGTTTCTTGCTGCTCCCTCGTCATGACGTTTCCCTCGAGGCGACGGCTGGTTACGCCGATTGAACCTCAGGACCCGGATCGGGAAGGCCGATCCGGCGCACATTCCGCGTTCTGTCCAGGGATTGTCCAGAACCGACGCCGAGGCATCGGACGAGCTTTTCCGGCCTCCCCGGGCGCGAGGGGGCTTCAGCCTTCGAGGACCTCCCGGAGCTTCCGCGCGAAGGCCTCGGGCTGACCGGCATAGCCGAACTCACCGCCGAGGAAACCGCCGTGGTGACTGGGGAAGACCGTGGCCTCCTGGCCGAGGCGTTCGGCCGTGGCGAGCGCGGCACGTCCGGTCATCACGTCCACGGACTCTTCGCCCACCGCGATCACGATCCGGGTCGGCGCCGCGTTCAGCGCGTCGACGTCCAGCTGGTACGCCGTGACCGCCAGCGAGCGCTCGGTCAGCAACGGGTCGTCGCGGCGGCCGTCGTCCTCGGCCGGCATGCCGAACCGGGCCGGGTCCGCCGCGGGCAGGGCGAAGTAGTCGTCGGTGAACTCGCCCTTCCACGAGGTCATCGTGATGAAAGCGGCCATGCCGGCACCGAAGCCCCGCGCCTGGTACGCATCCCGGACGGCCTTCGCGGCCCGCTCGGCCGCGGCGGCGTCCGGCAGCACCCCGACGAGCGGCGGTTCGTGGGCGACGAGGGTGCTGACATCCCCCGGGTGGGCGGTGACGAGCGCGAGTGCGGCGACGGCGCCCCCGCTGCTCCCGAACACCTCGACCGCGCCGGCGCCGAGCGCCTGGATGACGCCGTGGATGTCCCCCGCCTGCGTGGCGGGCACGTGGTCTTCCCGGCCGTCCTTGCGGACGCTGCGCCCCAGCCCGCGCGGGTCGTAGGTGACGACGGTCCGGTCGGGGAAGTACGAGGCCAGCGTGCCGAACCCGGCGGCGTCCATGGGTTGCCCGACCATGAGCAGGGGTGGCCGCGGGCTGTCGGCCGGCGCGGGCCCGTGCACGTCGTAGACGATGTCGGCCTCGGGCGTTTCCAGTACGTGGGTGGTGGTCATGGGCTCCTCCCCGGTTCGGGACTCGGGGGAAGCGTAGACCGGGGTACCGACTGTTCCGGCGTTCCACGGAAGCGGAACAGGTGGTCGCGCGCCGTGGTGTCGATCCACGTCGGCGGGACTTATGAGGTCCCGCTGGTTGCCGAACCGCGCGCGGGTGGCGAAATCGTGCGTTCACCGTGCCGAGCGTGGTGGAGGGGGGAGTCGAACCCCCTGTGTCACAAGGACGTCCGGGTTACGGCCGGCTGGAGCTCCACAGCTCCGTCTCCACCGCTGCCCGGCCGGGTCGACACCCCGGCCGGGGCGCACTCGCGTCGGCCGCACTGATTGCGGCCGAGACGAGCGCGGGAAAAAAGTCTGCTCTCCCTGGAAAGTTTCCAAGAAAAAAGCCGCCCGGACCGGTTTCCCGATGGGCGGCTCCCGTGGCATGACGACGGCACTACGTCACGAGAGGGAGCCCTCGAAGATTGTGTTCCCGCAGATACGTCACGCCAGCTCCTCGGTCCGGTTCGCCGGAAAACATCATCGCCCACCCCGTCGAGCGGAGTCAACGAGTTAATGCACCGGGGCCGCGGTTCAGCTCGTTCCCCGCCCGCGGTTCTTCGCGACGTTCCGGATCTTCTTCGTACGGCCGGACTCGGCGAGCAGCGCCGGAACTCGGCGGGGTCGGTCATCTTCGCCGCGATCCTGTCGACGAGCGCGACCACCGCCGTCCTGGCCGTCATCTCGTCGGGGTCGCGGACGAGCGCGGCCACGAGCGCCCGATCCCCTTCGCGGCTCTCGGAAGCAGCGGCCACTTCGACCACGCGCTGGTAGGCGGACGATCGCACGTGCTCGTCCGCGACGGCCTCGTCGACGAAACCGGCGTCCGCGAGCAGGACGGTCAGATCCGGGCGCAACACGGTCATTCGGCCTTCGCCTCGCGCTCCTCCGCCTGATTACGCCGGCCGAGCTTCCTGATCTCCGTCTGGTAGCCCCCTGCCACGAGGGGGCTTCCCGTCTGAGCCGCCAAGGGGGCTCGAACCCCTGACCTTCTGTTTACAAGTCCGCCCGAAAACGATGGCGACAGGTGTCACCCGAGGTCACACTCTGCCAATAAGTGCAGGTCAACCGACCCCTTCATCGCGATCGGGTGCCACGCGGTACCGCACAGTGTCGCGCACTGATCCAGCAACGGAGCCCCATCGGAGACGCGCCGGCCAGCACCTGGCAGGCCATCATCCGATGGGTCACCGTCGCCCCCTCGCGATCGTCACGTGAGCCTCTACGGAGGGTAGCGCTTCATCACGGTCAGAGACAGTGTGCCGGCAATCCCCGGTCGGCATTCGTTGTCCGTCTCGCCGGGCGGCCCAGCGCCAAGCGGCTTGGGCGTGCGGTTTCTCGGTCCAGCACAAGCTGCCGATCACCCCGTTCGGCAGGCAGCGACGCTGCGGCGCTCGGCGATCCGTCTTCTCATCACCGGTCGTGGGATCCGGTCGCGGCCCACGATCGCGCTGTCGGAGCAGGTTCTTACCAGCGAAACCGGCACACCGTCCGCGGGTGGGCGAGCCACTTCACCGCCAACTTGCCGTCTGGCCAGTAGCCGATCAGTTACGCTGCCCTCGAGGCTGGCTACACTGCGACGAAACGTGGTTGCTGCAGGTAGCGGTGCTCAGATGCGTGTCGGGAGCGTGGGGAGGCGATGCCGACGTGGTGTTCAACGCGGACGTGATGCGGCGCCAGGCCGACGAGCTGGACGCCGAGCTCGAACAGGTCCGGTTCACCGGCCAGTCCCGCGACGGCGCGGTGACCGCGGTCGTCAGCGGGCACGGCCGCCTGATCGACCTGAGAATCAGCGCGGCGGTGATGCGCGGAGCGCACCCGCAGACTGTGGGTCCCGACGTGGTGGAGGCGGTGTCGGCCGCCCGCCGCGCCGCCGCCGGCCCCGCTCTCGCGAAGATGCGCGCCGTCCTGGACAAAGACCAGGTATGGCAGCCCCAATCCGCCGGGGCCCGTCCGGACCAGCCCGCGCCCGCGGGCGATTACCCGCCACCGGCGGTGTCCCCGGCTGCCGAACGGCGGCCGCGGGAGGAGGTCGGCGAAGAGGATTTCGGCGAGCTGGACTTCTTGACCGACGACGACAGCGACGACGAGGACCGGGGGCGCTGGTGAACTACCAGGACGAGCTCTACCACTTGGCGCGCGAGATCGACGCCGCCGCGACGGCGGTCGCGCAGACCGCCCAGCAGATCGAGCACCAGCCGCTGCAGGTGCCGCTACCGGGTGATCTGGGGTCGATTACCGTGTCCGGCGCCGGCGAGCTCACCGCCGTCACCCTCGACGGCACCGTGCTGCACCAATACTCCGCCGACGCCCTCTCCCGCACCCTGCTGCGAGCCATCCAGGACGCCGAGACCCAGGCCGAACGCCGCCGCGTCGACACCATCGCCGCGGCTGTCACCGAAACGGGGCTGGCATGACCTTCGACCCCCACGACATCACCGGCCGCGGCTACCGCGTCTACCCCGAATCCCTGCGCAAAGCCGCCGACGACGTCACCACCGCCGCCGAGCTCGTCACCACGTTCGCTCAGCAGGACCTGGCCGGGACACTGCTCGGCGAGTTCGATCTCGGGCTGCCCGGGACACTGACGACGATCATGCCCAACAGAAACGGCGCGGGAACCGTCGAGCAGTACAACCGGGCCATCGAGACCATCCGCGGGATCTCGAGCAAAAACGCAGAGACACTGCACCAGCTGGCCCACGCTCTGCAGACCGCTGCCTCCTACTACGAACAGCAGGATGCCGCCGAGTACGAGCGGCTCAAGAAGCTCGAAGGAGGCCTCCCGTGAGCGCCTTTCCCCCGTCATGGTCGACCGCCCCGCCGACACCGGTCACACCGCCGCAGGCCGAGATGCCTTACCCCACCGACGCCGACGCAAAGATCCGATACTGGGCCGACTTCATCGGTGCACACGGCATCATCACCTTGCTGGACAAGCTTCGAGTCTTCATCGCCGGCGACATCGGCAAGGTCCTCCACCTCGCCGACACGTTCGCCACCGAAACGGCCCTCACCAAAGCGGCTGAGCAGCTCAACGCCGCCCAGCTGACCCTGGCGAAGGCCTGGCACGGCGACGCCGCCGACCAGTTCAACGCCTACGCCGGCAAGGCCGTGACCACCCTGGGCCAGAACCAGAGCTCGATGATCAGCCTGACCAGCACCATGTCCTCGGTTGCCGAGACGATCATCGACACCTACAAGAACCTGCTCATGACCATCGGCAAATGCGCGATCAACCTCGCCCAGCTCGGCGGGAAGATCGGCATCGCCGTCGTGGAATCGGCTGCCCTGCCCCCGCTGGCCATCATCGAGTTCAAAGACGTCGCCGACGCGATCAACTCCGCGTTCGCGACATTCTGGAACGACTGCCTGACCTTGCTCGGCGGGCTGATGACCAATATCGGCAAACTGGTCGGCAACCGCATCCAGTTGACCACGATCGAAGCCAGCTTCGCCAGGCTGCCCGACGTCGGGGACAGCAACGAGGTCATCGACGACCCGGGTCGCTGGCGGGTCAAGCCAGGAGCGACTCACTCATGACAGGTCGCCGGACTTTCTGTGTTGTCGTCGCCGTGCTGGGTCTGGGGCTGGGTGCCGGCTGCTCTCCCGGTGGGTCGCCGGCTCCGGCTGGGCCGTCGGTGTCGATTCCGCCGATCCCCGGGATCGGGATGAGCGGGGCCGGGCGGTTCCGCGCCGATCCGTGCGCCGCGGTCACCGTCGAGCAGCTCACCGCTATCGGCTTCTCCGGCGGCGAACGCCGCCGCGACGGGAACCGATGCGTCACCACGTTCGGTGCCGTCGCCAGCGTCAGCACCGCGAAGCGAGGTGACAGCCTGCGCATCCTGTATCAAGAGCATGCCTTGGGCCACGACACCGGCAATCACTGGGAGCCGATCACCGTCGAAACCATCTATCCCGCGGTCATCGTCTCCGTCGAGGAGAACGTCCCCAGCAAGCAGACCGAGGGCCCGCTCGGCTGCACACTCGCACTCGCCGCCGACGACACCACCCTTGTCTACATCAACGCCGCCACCGCTGACGAGCCCGAAGCCGGCCCTTGGCAGCACGACCCGTGCGGCGCCGCGAAAAAGGTCGCCGCCCTCACTGTCAACAATCTGACTGCGTAAACGCGCCGCGCTTTCCTCTGCCTGTTTCCCGGCTCGACCGACCGGGATTCCCCAAGCGCCGGCTGATTTCCATCCAGCCACGGAGGGCGGGGCGGCCGGGCGGAGATCGCACGGCTCAAGACCAACGCTCTCTACTGCTGGGTAAGGCTGCCAAGACGCGCGCTCATGCCGAAGAGCGAACTTCATCGCGATGATGATCTCAGCGGCCGCTAACCCAGTGTGAGTCCGTCGGCGTCCGACACCTGGAACGTCCTGGATACGCTCAGCCTAGCAGGTTCGGACTTTCTGCTGTTGTCCTATCACCCAAGAGCTTCAATCTAAGGCTTCAAATCTTGTTCGTTTTCTTCCACGTCACCTTCAGGCGAGTCCATTGTCGACGAAGTCTCAAAGACGGTCGCAAGCATCTCCAAAGCCATCGACGGATTCTTTTGGATCTCAGGATAGCGCTGCCGTCACCAATTCGGCTTCAAGGAGCTATAGATCCGAGGCTTTGGAAGAAGTTCAGAGAAGCCTGCATCCGCGCCCCAGCCTGCGTCTGAACCGTCAGCCCGGCCACGGCTCGTAGAGATCATCGCCAACCTCCGGGACCGCGTCCAGGAAACCCAACTCAACGGCTGGCTCGGCGAGATCGCCGGCCTGCAGACCAATCTCAACGAAGCTTCCCGGAAGTTGATCAGCCTCGTCCGAACTCGTGACCGTGGTCCGGCTGACCCTGTCGACCTGGGCGTACCGGTTATCTTCGACTCGCCGGGGTGCACAGCTGAGCACGTAGGCCGTCGGGCCCCGCAGAGCCGCGCCTTCATTGGACGATGAGGATACTCGGGCGAAAGGTGCGAGTCGACGTCCTGTCATTCCGACGAGCGAACGGTGCGCCTGGATTCGCGGGCCACATCCAGGTCGTGTGAGACTGGCATCGTGGGGAGGGCCGACACGACGAGCAGATCGAGGATGCCCGCGGGACAAGACGCCCTGCGTCAAGAACTCGCCGATCCGCACGCGTGGCTCAAGGTTGCATCCGGTAAGGCGATCGTAGCCAAGGGCACAGGCGGATAATGGTTTGTACGGGATGAGAAACTCTCGTCCGTGTTGACGGTACGTATGAACGATGTCGCAGCCAGCGCGCTCAAGGCGAGCGGGACCGGTGCTGTCATGCCACCGGCCGAGCTCGCGCCCATGCTGCGCGAAACTCTCCGTGAAGGCATCGTTCGGCGCGGCGAGGTCCTGCTGTTCGCGGGATATTCTGGTTGGGCTGACGAACCTCCGGGTAGGTTTCCGGACCTGACGGGCTGGGAGTGCTTTGTCAGTAGCCTCCATCTTGACGATGCAGTGCCGGTCAAGGTCAGATCGTCGCCGGATGGTGAGCCGGTGATCTCCGAGGAAGACCAAGCGTTGATGCTTCGGCACGGGCTTGGCTTCGCATTGGAAGTGGTCCGGCTCGTGAACGGGCTGGACAAGCCGGTGGCAGTGCGCTGCATCGTTGGCACGAACACCACGAACGGGACGTTCCGGTTCCATCGGGCGAGGCCGGGCGAGTCGTGGCTGACCGCTGACCTTGATTCCTACTCTCATGAATGGCCCAGCCACAAGCTGATCGTGGTCGATAATGGGCCAGCCAGCCTCGGCGGCACGCCATGGTGACAGCTGCGGCGCCGGCGCTGCCGAAATCTCATTGCGACTGAAGCAGACACCCACGTGGCCTGCCGCCGCCGACAACCGTTCACCGCGATGGCTAGCCCGAACAACGCCATGCCCGCCACCGGGCAGGATGGCAGATGTCGTGCCACAGCCGCCGGTTCGCGACAAGTTGCACGCCGCAGCGGCAGCTGAGGCTAGCGGTGACCGCATCGAGGCGATGGGCTTGCTGGCGGAGGCGTTCGACGAACTGTTCAACCCGCATCACCACGCCTACGTCGACCCGTCACCGCTGAGGTTCGGGGAGAACCTGACGTCGATTGCCCGCCTTCACGGCGGGGACACCGCTGCAGTTCTGTACTGGCTGAGAGGCGACTCGAAAGGCGGCGGCTACGAAGACCCACGCGGCCTGGCAACTCAGCTCGACGCGACCATCGAATTCGCGGCCACAGCACAGACAGCGCTACGCGTCATGGCGCTGGGCATCGACTTCCCCCGCTACCTGCGGTTCGACAACCTGACGCCGTCGATCGATGGAACCTACGGCGATCCATTGGCTCGGTCTTACCCCGACGGCTACGCGCCCACCGGGGAGCACTTCAGTTACTGCCAGGGATTTGTCATCGAGGTCGCCCTGCGAATGGCCGAGGTCAAAACATATCTGGTCTAGATGCGCTGGCCGCGATGAGGTGGCCAAACGCCTGATCCAGCAACCATGCAGCAGGGTGAGGGCGGTTAGCCCGGTTGGGAACCGTGGGTATCGTGGCTGCTTCTGACCTGTGGGTGGAAACCCATCAAGGCCCGTCCGGGCCGATCAGATCGTGCACGTCGACACGGCGAAACCGTTGATGAGCGTCAACACTGCGATCGTCCCGAGCAACATCGAGAAACTGGGCGAGGATCGGTGGTTCGCCGAAACTCACTGGTAAGGCATCTACGGCGGTGACGACGGGCAGAAAGGCCACCGCGGTAGCCTTGGTGCAGGAGATCGCTCTGCGCAGCCGCGACGGCATTCCCGGACTCATCCAGGTGAACTCGGACACGGGCATCGTAGCCTTTGCGTCGTTCGAGTAAGCAGCGGCCCGCCCGCGATGCCGGGTAGGCGCGACTACGCGTGAACGGGGAGCAGGGGCGTCACACCTGTGCTGACCCGTCCCGTGCGTGTGCGGGCCTGAACGACCGGCGTGAACGGTCGATAACCGGCTCGGCGCAGGTCTTCGCAGCCGAGCACCACTACTGCTTGGTAGTTTGCACGGACACGCGCCGGGCATGCTCGATCGCGACCGCCGAAAGGTCGATCCCGACGCCCCGGCAACCGCAGCGCCGCGGCGGCTTGCGGGCTCACCTGGATGGACAACGACGTCGTTTCGAGCGTCATGCCGTCGCGTGGTGGCTGCGTCGAGCGCCGTTACGAACCTCGGCGGCCTTCGCCGCCACGTCGACGGCTTCACATCGAGCGCCGCTCACCTTCACGGTTTCGCCCCACTTAGGAACGACGTCATCGGTCGCGGTCGCCCGTATCCTTCAACGCACAGAGAATCGGATGCCATCGCCAATAACTCAACGTAACATCACTCATCAGCAGTCTTCGAACTCGTAGATTCCCAGACGCTCCAGTTTCCCACACAACGCATCCCAAGACGGAGCCTCGAGGCGCTCCACCGCGCCCCTTACCGCCTTCAATATCCGAGAGATGTCCGGCGACTCGACAATTACCAGCGGACGACCGAAAACAACCCCCTCCGACGCGACACGTCGCTCCAGTGCACGGGGCGTGCAGACAATCAGCTCGAGAGACTCCTCACCCTCTGAGTCGCTTGGCCCGACTAGCACTTGGAGAAGAAAGGAGAAGTCGGCTGGTTCCTCTGGCCGGAAGTCGTCGAGGTCGATGTCCGGACTGATGAAGTGACGAACGACAGCCCTCATGGCATGTCGATGATGTCGAGGTGAGCATTGGCTTGCCACTCCTTCTCGGGGATATTTCGCCATGAGAAGTTTGCCTGATAACCCGGGCCGCCGAACTTGGCAGGACGACGCGGCTTGAATGAAGGAGGCCGATACTGCCGAAGCTTATTTGCGCTAATCATGATTTTCCCGTCACTGGCAAAAGTATACCCTGGCCCCACCCAGGCTTCCCCCATTCTAGCAGCTTCTTCTTGGGTAGCAATTCCCATACCAGTGTAACCCTTGTGGCGGGCAGCGTCGCTGAGCATTCGCCCCATCTCCATCTCTCGTTCGAGAGAGGGACCGGCCAATCCTCCTGCTTGTTCAGCCAGCCGGCCGTCCATCACGTAGGATTCTCGCGCCAGGCTCTGAGCTTCGCCGAGTTCGGCGACGACCTTGGCCTCCGCGGCATCGAGCAGGCCCTTGCCCGCGGCCGCGGCGTCGACCACACCCGCGAGTTCGGCCGCTCCTGCGGATTCACCGAGTTCGGTACCCGCACCCCCCAAGATGCCTGCCAGTTCGCATTCCGGACACGCCAGAACACTCAGCAGATTGAGAAGCAAGGCGAGACCCGAGCCATCGCCGGACGTCACGTAGTTCGTGAAACCGTCTCGGAGGTCGGCCATGAAGTTGGGGCTGAGGAGGTTGTTCGGGTCCAAGCACCGACCGAGGTTGGGGTCACCCTGAGGAATGTGCTGCCTGCAGATGTCCTGTAGGTGGGTGATCACCCGTTCCTGATCGGCTTTGGTGCCGTTGAACAGCAGCACACAGTCCTGGTTGCTGAGCAGGTTGACTGCCTCGGGGTCCCGTGCGTTGTCGTCGCAGTCTGCCTTTCGCTGCTGAACGGCCTTTTGCTTTTCGGCCTCGGCTTTGGTGACGACGCCTTGCCAGGCGTCCTGCGCCGCCAGGGCGGCGTCATGGGCGTCCAAGCCAGCTTGGACCGCAGTGTCGTAGGCCTTCTTCGCCGAGGAGGCGGCATCCTGAGCGAATCCGGCAGCATCGTGCGCGGAGCGTTGCGCCCAGGCTGCGGAGCGGCTGGCCTTATCGGCGGAGGCGACCGCGGACGCCGCAGCAGCACTGGCGGTGTTGGCCGACGCCTGCGCCTGCTGGGCCGAGACCGCAGCCCGATCCGCAGCGGCTTGGGCCTGGTTGGCATATTCACTGGCCTGGGTGGCAGCAGCCGCGGCTTGGTCGGCGTAGCCCTGGGCTTCCTGGGCGGCGTTGCGCGCCCGGGCGGCGGTGGCTTGGGCCTCGTTGGCGTCGTGTGTGGCGGTCGCAGCCGCGCTTGCCGCCTGGGCCAGCAGAGCGTCGATCGCGGCGTTGTGCGCGGCCGTGTTCTGGTCGCGCCGCGCCGCGGAGTACTGCCCAACGGTCAAGAACTCGCGCACCAGGATCGGCGGCCCGTCCAGCGCGGCCTGCGCGCCAGCCATGACTTCGCGCGCGCCGGCGGCGCGGGCGGCCGACATGACCTGGTTGACCTTGACATTGTCGTCCGTGCTGAGGGCGGTGTACTGGCCGGTGTCCAGGAATGCCCGCAGTGCTTGGTCGCTGTTCGCGTCCAGCGCGTGCTGGGCCTGCTGCACCACCACTGTCCGCCCGGACGCGCGGGCAGCCGACATGATCTGGTTGACCTGTATCGAGTCGTCCTGCTCCCGGCCGGGGTAGTCCCGGCTGCGCAAGAAGTCCCGTACCGCAGTGTCCGACCCGGCCAGCGCCGTGTCCGCCGCAGTCTTGAACGCCGGGGTGCCGGCGTCACGGAGCTCGCCGAGGATGACCCGGTCGTCCTGGCCGGCGGCCGCGGCCAGGCCGGTGGTGATGAAGTCGACGACCTCGTCGTCGGTCGCCGAGAGCGCCGCGGTCGCGGCGGTCTTCGTCCAGGACCCGCCCTTGTCTGCCAGCGTGAGCGCGACCTTGCGCGCATCGCTCACCACTGTTGCGCGCTCGGTCCCGGGCGCTGTCGCCTCACCGATCAGCCGATTGGTTTCGCTGTCCCAGGTGCTGACCTGGTCCAGGTCCCAGCGCAGCGGCACCTGCCGGTTCACGTAGACGGACAACGCCGCTTTGGCGGCGTCATCGGCGGTCTGCCCAGTCAGGGTGATCCGGTCGTCGTCGGCCTTACGCGCGGCTTGGGCGATCTGCGTCGCCTGGTTCGCCGCAGTGACCGCCGCGTTCGCTGCCGCCGTCGCCGCGTTCGCGTGCGCCGTGGCTTGCGCCGCCGCATCCGCGGCCTGACCGGCATGGACGAACGCGTCTTCCGCCGCCCCCGCCGCGTTTGTCGCATCGGTCGCGGCCGCGGCCGCGAGGTCAGCTGCCTGCCCGGCGGCATCAGAGGCCTGGTGCGCCCATGCCTGGCTCGCGTTCGCCGCAGCCGTCGCGCGATCAGCTTGTGTCCGGGCGGTCGCAGCGGCGGCCTTCGCCTGCCGGGCGTCCGCGCCCGCGGCCCCTGCTGCGTCCGCCGCGTCGGCCGCAGCAAAAGCCGCGGTACGGGACTGCGTCGCGGCGTCCTTGGCCGCCGATCCCGCAGCTTCGGCCTGCTGTGAAGCGGTCTTGGCAGACTTCGCCGCATCCGCCGCCGTGGCCGCGCTCACCGCCGCAGCCCGCGCGGTCTGCGCGGCGACCTTCGCATCGTTGGCCTTGGTGCCGTCACCGATCGCCGCCGCGGCCGCATCATACGCCCGCGAGGCGGCTCGACCGGCCTGCGACGCCGCGCCCGCCGCCCGCGCCGCCGCCACCGCCGCCGTGTGTGCCGCGTTCGAAGCCGCGTTCGCCGCGCCGATCGCCTGCCGCGCGGTGAACGCCGCCTGATCCGCCGCGTATGCCGCTCGGTTCGCCGCGTCAGTGGCCTGACCCGCATGACCCTGCGCCGAGGTCGCCGCGTCCTTGGCCGCCTGCGCCGCCGCCTGCGCCGCCGCCGCCTCGACCACCGCCCGGTCCGACTCCTGCTTCGCCGCCTGTGTCTCGGTCGCCGCCTGCGCCGACGCCGCCTGCGCCGTGGACACCAGCTGCGTGATCGACGCAGTTTCGGCGTCCCGCGCCTGCGCGACCGGCAGATCGATGCCGAGGAACTGGTTCAGCGCGTCGAGGGTGCCCGCGTTCAGCGCCTGCTGCGCGGCTTTCCGCACCTCGGGTCCGCCGCCGGACATCGCCTGGTTGACCTTCACGGTCTGGTCGGTCTCAAACGAGATCTGCCACCCGGAATCCAGGAAGTTTTGCAACGCCTCTGGCGTGCCCGCGTTCAGCGCCTGCTGCGCCACTTTCTTCAGCTGCGGGCCACCAGCCGACATCACCTGGTTGACCCGAACATCGAGGTCGGTGCCGTGTGGCGTCTCCCATCCGGCGTCCAGGAACGCCTTCAACGCGTCGTCGGTCCCCGCGTTCAACGCCTGCTGTGCCGCACTACGGGTGGCCGGGCCCCCGGCAGACATCAGCTGGTTGACCTGAATGTCCCGGTCGACTGCCGCGTCGGGATCCTTCTGCGTAGTCAAGAATCGCGCCACGTCCGCGTCGGTACCTGCCAACGCCAGCGCCGCGTCGCGGCGGGTGACAGGGCCACCGAATCGCCACAGCAGCGCTACCTTCGCACGATCCGAACCCACGCCCGCCGCCGCAGCGATCCGAGCGCTCTCCATGTGCGTGGGCGCCGCAGCAGCGGACCGCGGAGCGGTGAGCATGCCGGCGGCCACCGTCGCCGTCAATACCAGAATCAGGACAGCACGAAATCTGAGACCTGCCGCAAGCACGTGGAGTCCCCCTCATTTGGCCCACAAGAAGGAAACGGCCGACAACCGGAATATTCCTTCTGATTCAGAATTACCAAACGCACAGCTGTCCCGTCAACGGCCAAATAGCTGTTTCCGACATCACAGGAACGACTTGGGATTCGGTGACCTACTGTCAGATCGCCGTGTCGACAGCAAGCAACATGACACAAATCGTTGTGGCGGAATGTCGCATTTGCGAGATTCCAAGAAGTCATTCAGCAGGGGGAGCTATGCGCTTACTCAATCGAGCGTTACTCGTCATCGCCGCGGTAGCCGGCGCCACCACGATCGGCACGCTGGCGGCCATGACTGCCAGCGGCACCGAAACCGCGGCTGACAGTCAACCGTCCGTGGTGGAGGACTTCAGCTACCCGGACGCCGACAGAATTCTTGCTACTGACCACGTGCAGCTGATCAGTGGCGACGGCCACATCCTCTACACCACCTGCCCGCCAGGCCCGGACACGGTCGGTCTCATCATCGTCCGCACCACAGAAGAGGTCGGTTCACGCTCGACGTGGGTCTGCTTCCAGGTCACCGGCCCGAGCGGGCACCTGACGTTGAAGATCCCGGGTGTCTATTCGATCAGGGGAGACGGCCTCAGTCCTGGGCAAGGACACAAGCTCAAAGCCGGCCTGACCACGGACGCGGGGCAACACTCGACAGTCGACGTCAATCCGAGCGGCACTACACAGGTCGGGATCGCCACGACCCCGTCCGGAGATCCGACCACGCTGCTGCAGCTGGACGCCTCGACCTAGGGCTATATCGAAGTTGGCTTCGGCAAGGTTGAGCTGGCGTTGAGCGTGTGCTGGGCGTGTCGGCGGTCGAATAGGTGAGGTCTCCGGCAGTGGGTTCGTCGACCAAGAAGAACCTGAACACCGGAGACCTCGTGGACGCCCTAGCGGTGGCGGGCGGCGGTTCGACCTGACCGACGCTCAGCGGGCAGCGCCGGAGCCGTTGCTGCCCGAGCCGAGGCGGCCTGGACGACCGTCGACGTGGACCAAGCGTCAGCTGATCGACGCGATCCGGTGGCGGGTGCGTGCCGGTGCGCCGTGGCGCGACATCTCCGCTGGATATGGCTCGCAGGCGGCGTATGGGCTGTTTCGGCGGCGGCAGCGGATGGCATCTGGAAGCGGATATTGACCGCATTGAAGGTGAGGGAACTACTTATTTCAAATAATCGAAGAGGGGATAATGCGAACGCTTTGTCGGGAATTCTCGTTATTACCGCCGCCAGCCTCGCCAGCGCAGCGGATATGGTCACGGCGCAAGGGTCGGAAAGCGGGACCGCCGAGCAACAACCGTCCGTGGTCGAGGATTTCAGCTATCCTGGCGCGGCGACAATCCTCGCCAACGACCATGTCCAGCTCATCAGCGGTGACGCCCACATTGTGTACGCGCCCTGCCCCACCGGGCAGGACACCGTCGGCGTGATCCAGGTGAAGACGACGGAATCAGTCGGCTCCTCGCTCAACGGCCGTGTCTGTTCAAGGTCCTGGGCGCCAGCGGCGAGCTGTCCATGAAGATCCCAGCCGTGTATTCGATCCGCGGTGACGGTCTATTCGCGGGACAAGGACACAAGCTCAGGGCGTCACTGACCGCCGGTGTGGGCGTGCTTTCGACTGTCGACGTCCCTTCCGACAGCACGACGCAGGTCGGCGTCGGCGCCGATCCGAACGGCAACCCGACCACTTTGCTGCAACTGGTCGTCACATCCTGACGACAGCGCGAATCCGGCGCGGAAATCGCGCCCGCAGATCCGTGCTGCGACCGGACGGCCAGTCCAACAACTCTGGACACAAGGGATCTTCATGTCATTTCTTCGTCACCGGGGCAGAGCCGCCACAGTAGCCCTGGCCGCAGTCTTGGGCGCGGTTCTACTGACCTGTGCTCCGGCCTCCGCTCTCAGCGGCGGCACCCCGGTTTCCGACAGCACCTACGCGTTCACCGGTCGACTCGAGGTCGGGACGCCCGGCATCGACGGTCACGGCTGCAGCGCCGTCCTCATCGACAGCTCCTGGATCCTCACCGCCACCTCGTGTTTCGGCGGCACAGGTCTTCAAGCTGGCGCGCCACCCAAACCGACGACATTCACCCTGGGACGCACCGCCACCAACGCCGGCTACATCGCCCAAGTGACTTACGTGGCCCCGAAAACCGACCGGGACGTCACCCTGGGACTGCTGAACGCACCGGTCCCCGGAATCACACCGGCCACCGTGAGCACCACAGCGCCCGCCGCGGGCGAAAACCTGCTGACCGTCGGCTACGGCCGCACCACCGACACCTGGGTCCCCGACCAGGCCCGCATCGCGCCGTTCACGGTGAACACCACCACAGATACGACAGCGGCCCTGACCAGCGCAGACGGTGTCGACACCTGCCAAGGTGACGCGGGCGGCCCCGCCCTCCGTCAGCACGCGGCCGCCCTAGAACTCGTCGCGCTGCACAGCGCATCGTGGCAGCACGGTTGCCTGGTCAGCCACGAAACCCGCCAAGGCAGCACTGAAGCCCGTGTCGACAACATCACCGACTGGATCCGGCAGCAGACCGCGACGATCAGCATCCGCAACGCCAACGGCCTCTGCCTGGACCTCGGCTCCAACGCCCCCGGCACCAAGGTCGTCACCGTCACCTGTCAAGCCGGCTTCACCAGCCAGCAGTGGCGTGTCCTTGCCGACGGCACCATCCGCAACTACAACGGCCTCGCCATGGACATCGGCTCCAACACCCCCGGTGAACTGGTGGTCACTGCCGTCGTGGCAGCGGGCAACCCCAGCCAGCAATGGCAAGTCGCGGCCGATGGCACCATCCGCAACCACAACGGCCTGTGTGCGGACATCGGGGCCAACGCCGGCGGCACCCCGGTCGGCACAGCAACCTGCGCCGCCGGCAACACCAGCCAGCAGTGGACAGCAGGCGAACTGCACGCAATCACTGGAAAAATCCGCAACCACAACGGCCTCTGCGCCGACCTGACCTCCAACGCACCCGGCACCACGATGATCACCGCGACCTGCCAGCCGGCCAGCTGGGCCAGCCAGCAGTGGACCGCCCCGATCGACGGCACGATCCGCAATGCCAACGGCCTGTGCCTCGACCTGGGCTCCAACGCCCCCGGCACACCCATCGGAACCGCCACCTGCCAGGCAGGCGGCTGGACCAGCCAGCAGTGGCGCCTGCTGTCCGACGGCACCATCCGCAACTACAACGGCCTGGTCATGGACATCCGCACCAACGCAGCCGGCACGCCCGTGATCATCGCCACCACTCAGCCCGGCAATCTCAGCCAGCAATGGACCCTCACCGAACAGAACTGACCGCCGCGCGCGTCCACGCTCCAGCGCGATGCGGTACCTGTTGTGAACGCGCTTTCGTCAGTTGCGCCGCGCAGTCCGCCTGCGGACGTCGACGACGGCGAAAGGAGCCGTTCCGTCTCCGGACTGCTCCGGGTAGTGCCGATGGCCCCGGGTCGGCAGGTCCACGCCTGCCGACCCGGCACGGTCACAGCCCGTCGCTGCGAATTAGGCCGTAGACCCGCCGGTAAGGAATTCTGCCCAAGCTGACCACAGTAAGTATCCACAGTGAGTGACCAGCACACTGACCTCCGGCACTCGATTGATTCTGGTTCTCCGACGGCGAATCGCCGCCCTCGGAGCGTAGGGGGGAAACAATGGTGTTATTTGACGACGGTTCGGCGCGCGACGAGGCGAGACCGGCATGACTTCCGCCTCGCTCGACGAACGCACACCCTCCGGACCGGCTCCGGAACCGCACACCCGGGCCAGGCAGAGCCGTTTGTGGCGCGTGGCCTACTCGCTGCTGGCCTTGACCGCGCTCGGCATGACGTTCCTGGAACCCCTCCGGCCCGCGGGTCGAGGCCTACACGAACCCGCTCTACGCCGTCCTGTCGATCATCCCGGCCCTGCTCGGGATGTCGGCGGAACTGTTCTTCAAGCTCGTGTCCATCGCCATCGTGGCCGGATACGTCGTGGTGGTGCGCAAGGCCCGCCTGCCTCGCGCACAGGAGTTCCTCCTGCTGGCCCTGGCCCTGGCCAGCCCGGTCTTCTTCCTCCAGCTCTACCTGGGACTGGAGACCGCGAGCTTCGCCCTGCTGATCGCGTGGCTCTACGGGATGCTCCACCGGCGCGGCAAACTCGGCCCGCTCGGGTTCGTCGTGGCGGCCGCGCTCGCGGTGAGCCGGCCGGAAGGCATCGTCTTCTCCGGCGTCGCCATCGCCTGGGCCCTGCTCATCGACCGCCGCGACAAGGCCACGTGGCGTGGCGCGGTGTTCGTCCTGGGTGGCTGGGTCGCCTACTGGTGCCTGCGCTGGTGGTACTTCGGCCAGTTCTTCCCGAACACGTACTACAAGAAAACCACCGACCACATCCCGGCGCTGCAGAAGCTCGCCGACCTCAGCCTCGCGATCGCACCGCTGCTGGTGCCCGTGTTGATGGGGATCGCCATCTGCGTCGCCTGGTACCGGCGGACCGCGGCCACCCGGACGAGCTCGCTCGCCGACCTGCTCCGTGACGCGGTCCCGCTGCTCCTCTCGGTGGTCGCCGCCTTCGTCGTGCTGGGGGTCTACCGCCCGTCGAACCTGGTGATGGATCCCGGTCACCGCTTCTACTGGCAGTTGCTCTTCCCCGTCGCGCTCGTCGCCCTGAGCCGCCCGATCACCCGCTCGGCCGGCGGTAACGACGGCAGCGACTCCCAGCGCCGCAACCTCACTCTGCTCGGGCTCGCCCTGGCCACCGTGACCGCGCTCGTCTGGGACCTGGCGCAGCCGACCAACGCGATCGTCGTCGGGGCAGGGATCGTCGCCGCCGCGGTCGTGGTCGGTGTCTCCCGCCGCACTCACGTCGCGGTGCTCGCCGCCGCGGTCGGCCTCGCCACGGTCGTCGGTTTCGGCCAGCCGCGCGACCTGCTCAGCCAGCTGGCCTACCGCTACCGGCTCGAGTCCGCCCACCAGGCCCTCGGCGCGGCGGTGGCGGCCACGAAACTGCCGCCGGGCGCGATCGTGGTCGGGGACGTCGGTGTGTTCCCCTACCAAGTCGGCAACCAGGTCATCGACATCTCGGGGCTGGGCACCGTGGAGGCGGCGCACGGCACCCTCGACGCCGGTTTCCTCGATCGCAGCAACGTCAAGCTGGTCGTGCTCATCTCGTCCGGCCCCGACCCGGACGAGGTGCGCTCCATCGACCTGTCCGGCGTGGCCTACGACTGGGTGACCGCGAAGGGACCGTCCTTCGTCGCCGGCTCCGGACCAGTATTCGCGTCGAAGTACCACCTCAACTACTGGATGAGCAAGGACTGGGCCGACGCGGGCCTGCAGCAGAAGTTCGAGGCCGCCTACCGGGCTTCCGTGCCCAACGAGGCCTCCGACGCCGTGATCCTGCGCCGGCACCTCGCCGACTTCCCGTTTCTTTCCGGGATGGGATAGCCAGCCAGCAACCATTGCAGTGAACTCGTCATGATGGCGACGCCGAGTGGAACAGGTCATTGGAATTCCGATCGAGCGGCCGCCTTCCTCGGTCAGCTATCACGTCTCGCCCTTCAGGGCTGTCGACCTTGTTCGATACATCCTGACGACGTTTCAACCGGGCAGCCCCTCCAAACTCCTCCGCGCGGTTGATGGTCGAGGAGACCATCTACCGGTATCAGTATGGGATCGCATGGCGGGATGTGCCGGCGGTGTTCGGTCCGTGGTAGATCTAGAGCTGGCATCGCCGGATGGTCGGCGGCGGCACCTGGGACACCGTGCTGCAACGCCTGCTCACTGTCGTTTGCCACCGTCGTGGGACCACCACGTTGCCAGTCAGTGGACCACCGACTGCAGGTGATCCACTGAGAGAACAGGTTCCAGATCTGCGTTAGCCAGGTCACGGCGACGGCAACCCAAACGTCCGGAAATGCCAACGAGAGGACGCAAGCCTCCTGGTTGCAACCGCGCGGTCCGGCCACGGACTGAGAGCCCGTTGTCTATACCTTGCTCGCCACCACCATGTAGTTCTCGGCCTCAAGGTTGAACGTGCTCATTTCCGTCTGGAGTCCGACCCGGTGCAACTCGGCTTCGAGTTGGTCGTATCGGTAGGGCCAGCTCGAAAGCAGTTCCGAGCGGGCAAGAACCGACCCAGCCGGATCCACTTGCGCGATCGCAATCTCGATGTGGTGCTCGTCCTCCCAGTTCGGCGCAATGTCCCAGCGGTAGACCACGACGGCATCGCGACCGTTCCGGCGAACGAGTCGGTCACTGATGTCCAGTCGGGAACCTCTGGCCCTCACGAGTTCCCACGTGCGGGAGGTGAGCACCAAGCGCCCGCCACGGCGCAGAAGCCGTGACATCGACTCCAGAGCAGCAACCCTGCCTCGCGCGCCCTCGGCATGGTGCAGCGAGTTGCCAACGCAGAACACCATGTCGAAGGTGGCGTCATCGAAATGGTCAGGCAACTCTTCCCAGTCCGCCCGCACTGTCCGAACAGATGCCCCGAACTCCTCAGACAACTCCGCAGTCCGACGAACCATCGCTTCGCTGGCGTCAGTTGCGACAACGTGCATGCCAAGACCGGCGAGGCCAACCGCCAACTGTCCGGCCCCGCACGAACAATCGAGGACGTGAGCGTTCGACGGCAGAAGACTGAGGACATCATCGAACGACGCAGCGAACTCGGCCGGAGCCAGCTTCGCATCGGAGATGAGCCACTCGTATACCTCGGCAAGCACGTTATAGCTGCTCACACCTACTACCTCCGTCACGCAGCAGACTCACGGTGGCCATCAGTACATCAGCGGAGCAAGTCGGTCACCAATGGTTTTCGCAAGGGCAACGCGTCCGCGCATGCCGCATTTCGGTCGTACGGGAACGCAGCGTTCGCCAATCGTCAGCGCGGTAACCTGTTGATGCGCCCCGGGTTCTGTGCAGGCTCTGATCCCAGGGAGGATGCAGAGCATGCCGGCACCGAAGAAGTACAGCGACGAGCTGCGTGAGCGGGCGACGCGGATGGCGTTGGACGCGATCGCGGCCGAGGGGCAGCGGATGGCAGCGATCCGCCGTGTCGCGAGCCAGTTGGACGTGCACCCGGAGGCGTTGCGGACGTGGGTCAAGCGCGCCGAGATCGACGCCGGCACGGCACCCGGCCGCACCAGCGATGATGCCGCACGGATCGCCGAGCTGGAACGCGAGGTGCGTGAGCTGCGGCGGGCGAATGAGATCCTGAAGACGGCCTCGGCGTTTTTCGCCGCCGCGGAGCTCGACCGCAAAATCAAGTAACTCCTGACGATTCCACACCTCAGCGGGAGGTTCCGCTCGCGGTGGTCATCGACTATATCGACGACCACCGCGAGCGAGTTGTCGAGGGGAAGAAACTCGGGGTCGAGTCGATCTGCGCAGTCTTGAACGCTGCGGATGTGCGGATCGCCCCGAGAAGTTTCTGGGCAGCCAAGAAGCGCAGACCGTCGAAACGTGCCGCGCGAGACGCGGAACTGCTCGTCGAGATCGAGCGCGTCTTCCGCGGGAATTACGACGTCTACGGAGCACGGAAAGTCCATGCCCAACTCAACCGTGAGGGAATCCGCGTGGCTCGCTGCACGGTCGAGCGGCTGATGCGCCAGAAGGGGTTGCAGGGACTACGGCGAGGCAGGCGGCCCAGGACCACCATCGCTGCCGCCTCGCCTTCGCCGGCGGACCTGGTCGACCGCCGCTTCACTGCCGACCAGCCGAACCAGCTCTGGGTGGCGGACATCACCTATATCCGGACGTTTTCGGGATGGGTGTATGCCGCGTTCGTCATCGATGTGTGTTCACGAATGGTCGTGGGCTGGCAGGTGTCGACTTCGTTGCACACGAATCTCGCCCTCGACGCGCTGGAGATGGGGATCTGGGCCAGGAAACGGGCCGGGCAAGACGTGACCGGACTCGTCCACCATTCCGACCGCGGAGTTCAATATCGAGCGATTCGTTATACCGAGCGCTTGGCGGAAGCAGCAGTGGTCGCCTCGGTCGGTTCGCGCGGAGATTCCTACGATAACGCGATGGCCGAGGCATTCAATTCACTGTTCAAGGGAGAGTTGATCCATAACCCTGCTGCCTGTGGCCGCGGTTGGCAATCAGTTCGCGATGTCGAGATCGCCGTCGCCGAATACGTCGACTGGTACAACCATCGCCGCGTCCACGGCGAACTCGGCCAGCGCACTCCAGCCCAGGCCGAAGCCAGCCACCAAGCGTCACGCTACGATCAGCCCTTCGAGCCCGCCCGGGCTCAGTGACAGACAACGAGACCTGCACCAGACCCGGGGCGCATCATGTTCCACTTCTGCGCTGCCGTCGGTGGCCCCACGACTGGCAACGTGGTGGTCCCATAACGCTGGCAGGCGACATGCTCACCGCCACAGACTCGGCCGGTCTGATCGATTGGTCGGTGTCGGCGGATCCACGATCGCGCGGACGCATCAGCACGCCACGAACATCACCCACCCCCACAGAGGCTGGGTCGAACTAACGGATCTACTCGCCGAGCCGCCTAACCAAGCCATCGGCCGCTCCCGCGGCGGGTGGAGCACCAAGGTGCACCACCCGCCGACGGCAACGGCCAGCAGTTGGTGATTCTGGTCGGGCCCGGCCAGGCCCGGTGACGCACCGATGTTCCCGCATCACATGCGTCACCTGTACGTTCCTCGGGCCGGACGCGGCCGAGCCCCCACTCGACCCGACCGTGTCCGCGGCGACAAGGCCTACTCCTCAAGAGAGCGATTCACGGACATCTTCGCGCCCGCCGCATAGTCGCGGTGATCCCCGAGCCAGCTGACCAAGCCGGCAGCGGCCGTTTCTCCGGCGACCAGTTCGGCACGCCAGTGAAAACGGAGACGCATCGGAGCCCCCAACCGGAACCCCTACCACAGCAAACCTGCCCGAATCTTCGAAACGGGCAGGCCAGACGCTTGTCTTTCGGAGCCGCCAAGGGGGCTCGAACCCCTGACCTTCTGTTTACAAGCTGTCAGGTCGGTCGTTCACAGGGGTTCGTTAGGTGACAAACCGCAGGTCACGGGGGCATTTAGCCTCGCGCGGCCGCCAGTGGCTTCCGACGAACGAGACTAAAACTGAGACGACCGCAGGTAAGCCAACCGGTCTGCAGACGGACACCCAGACCGCCTCTGGCCAGCACGGAAGTGCCCCTGCGACGATCCCATGGGGCGCATGTCGGGGTTCATCGGCCTGGGCATCCGTGGTCCCGACTCGTAGTAGTAGCGCTTTCTACCTGAGCCACACCCTCAGCAGGGCCGCGACGAGAGCCAGGGCTACGCCTGTCACAAGAGCGCTTGTGGTGACCGTGCGAACTCGTCGCAGGACTGCCGCCCGCGGTTGGCGGGTCTGACACCGTGCTGCGGGCGCAAACTGCGCGTGCGGTATCGATTTTCCCTGCGCCACAGCAGTAACCAGTTCCGCCAGGTAAGAACCCACTATTGGACGTCGACGCTTGTCTGCTGGGTTCTCGCCGAACCATAGCAGCAGCTCTCCGACTGTTGCTCCGGTAGATATGGACTCTCCCGTAAGCCGCTTGGTGTCACGAGTTAAAGCCCACGCGACGCCAGCAACTCGTCGACGTTGGTATATCGGATTTTTCATCGATCTGGCAAATTCAAAATCCAGACCGACAAGTCGTCTATCTGGAGCGAGAACGCATAACAGTCGAGTACACCTCGCAGTAGAGGCCAAGAGTCGGGAGCGCGGCAGGGAGCTTCCAACTGTAATCACCACTGCCGGAATTGTCAGCAAAGGCACGAAAATTGACGGAAAAAGCGCAGGCCCCAAGCCAGCTACGTCGAAACCAAAGGAGCCACCCATAAAAGCAAACATCCACAACACAACAACACTACCCTGCCCCCACAAGGCAGTGAAAATTCCATGTATGTCGCGCGAGTCGACCCCCAGGTCGCGTAAATACTGGCGCTCTTGCGGCCTAAGTACGCTCGTGAGCAACATGTACGTAAACAGTCCCGGGACGAGCGATGCCAGAACCGAGAGCAAGCGCTCGCCGCGAGTGCGCCAAAGGTCGCCCGTTCCATGCACATCGATCTCGGCGCCACCCACGGCAGGCGCTTGGCGGTTCACAGCTTGCGAGGACGTCGTCGAATCTTTTTGAGAGCTCACACCAGACAAGTCGGCGCCAAGGACACTCTTGATACAAGGATGAGCGGAGCCTTGAACACCGGGCACCAACGCGACGCCGCCTAAGATCGAGCTCGCCCAGGTAACGCCTGGTCAGGCGTCGCTTCCACTGGCGGTCACGAGCACCCAGCAAGACTCAAGCTCGCACTGGACGAATTTTGAACGGACCAGCGAGCCTGGCGCTGACCTGCACAGCGACTGCCAAGCCGTGGCGCTGGGGGGCCATAGGGGGCCAACTATGTGACCCCCCGCCTCAAAACCCTTCGTTGGAGCCAGTGCCGCCGGCGACTCTCCCTCGGTTGCGACATGGAACGGACCTCACAAAGGAGTCAGTAGGCGAGGGGCGAATCTCTCCAGCATCTCAAGGCCGTGCTCCAATTTTTTGATTCTCGTAATTTCCGTTGACCCGGAAGGTTTGTGCTGGAGGCCTACCGTGCTGCCGGGGCCGTGTGCAACGTCCCCTCTGGCGGCGCCAAAGTTGTTGAGGTCATTAAGTAATCCAGGCACGAAGAACGACTCTCTGTAGCCGAGCGGGAGGAGAAGTCGCCTGACGTTGGTTTCCTTCACTCCATTATTTTCCTTAACTACCTTCTTATGTCGCTTGATGGCTTCCGCAAGAGGGATCGGATCTGACTGAAAGTTCGCAATTATGAGCTTGGTGTCGTATGTCGGGTAGCGAGAGAATGCTGTGGCGCGGAAGTAGCGATCCGCCATATCGTGAACCATGAGTTGATGACCCGCGTGGGTCAGTCGGCCGCGTGTGGCGTTGTCCTCGGTTACCTCTAGGATGGTAGAAGCCACGCTCTCGATGAACGCTTGTATCTCTGAGTGGGCGAGTACTCGAAGGCCGTGCAATAGGTCAACTTCGCGTTGACTTAGTGGCACCGTGTGTGGTGTTACGCTAAGGCTGGTGGTTAGCTCATGGATGCGCGCTCTTAGCTGAATTGCCGCACGACCGCGTTTGCATGGATACTGAATTTCTTCGCCGAGCTGCATTGCTCACCTGCCGCCCCGGGCGGCAATGGGGATCACTTCTTCAAAGTAGTTCTCGTACTCGATATCCTCGTCTAGAGTTTCACCGAGAGCTTCCCCATTTCTTGAGCCGCCCAATGGCCGCGGTCTTCGTCTTCGTTGTAGAGGTCAAATATTGAGCGAAGTCGCCGTCTGTTACACACAATTCCTTGAAGGCTTCTTTTACTGCTTCCCGTTTTTTTATTGCCTTGGCCACCAGGGTCGGGTCAACAAAGTACCAGGTCATGATCTCGAAAACAGACACATTGAACCGTGGCATGAACTCGCCCCGCTCGGCGTCGAAGCGAAGGAAGGCGAGCTTTCCGAAAACCTTGAAGGTCGCATCAATGGCGAACTCAAGGTCTTGGAACATTCGATCGATCTCGCCTTCAATCTCCTCGAAGTGGTCGTTGCCACCCTTGAGGACACGGTCCAGGAAGTCGCGCAGTACCCCTCCATACTTCGGCAGATTTGTCTTGAAGGAGAAATACCTGAGAAGCATTTCGGCGTCGCGGAGTCGGAAGTCGGGTTTTGTAATACGACGCGCCCTAAGCATCTGGACACTTTCCGCGCTGGTCTTGTTCACATAGTTGGTGAATGGGCCTGGGTAAATGGCTTGTCGAAGTTCATGGGAAGCAAGTGGGGCGCTGGCTTTGTTGAGACGTGAGAAAATAAGGTGCAGAAGTGCTGGCGATTCCCAGTTTCTGACGACAATTGTCCGTATCGGTTGAGCTAGCAGCGACTTAGTGTACTTGCGTAGATCCTTACTCTCCCGGATCTCGCCGTAAGTCTTATTGGCCAGTTCACTCTTTAGGAGCTCCAGGCCGCGAAGCTTGAGTGGATTTTGCTTGTCGAAGAAAGATTTCAGCGAGGTGAGGCGCTGCTTGCCGTCTAGGACGTAGAACTGTCCCTCGTTGGCCTTGCTTTCTGCGAGAACAAGCGGAGGAACGGGTAGGCCGAGCATAAGGGACTCTAGGAATAACCCCTGCTTTTCTGCGGTCCACGCAGTGCGGCGCTGAAATGGTGGGTCAGTTACCAGAACGCCTACGGATTCTGGATCCTCTGGATTTGCATCAATCTGCTGAACGACGGTGCTAACGGCCCAGTCTAGAGTGTAGATCACCGTTCCGCCGACATTTCCGGCGGTTAGTGAGCCCGGGTCTTCGTAATCTTCATCGAACTCATCGTCGACATCGGTAATAAGAGCAACTTCGTCACTCGGATCCTCTTTGGTCAAAATTTCTCCTGTGTTGAGGTGTCGTCTTTTTCGTTCGGTTGTCGTGCTTGCTATTGTAACAACTGTTTGCGGAAGCGCCATGCGCGCTCAAGAATGCATGCGCCAGGTGAAGCCATCGGCTCTTTCGTCAACAGCCTGGTAACACTGTCCTCGGTGAAGGGAACACCCTCGGATACGGACGATGCTTCAGAAGCTGTCACCAGTACGCCTTCGGCATTGACGTCTACTGCGTTGCCGAATAGGTCATCGAAGACGTCGTCGTCCATCACGGCCACCGTCAAGATGGTGGCCGTGAGCGTGAGCGTGTCTAGTCCGATTCCGAGGCAGTAGGCGGTAACCCGGTCCTTCTCCCGCGCGGTCTGAAGGTCGCGATACAACGACCAGTTCTCATAGTCGAGCGGCTCGCCCTGACTGCCGTCGCGTTCCGGCTCGCCGAGGATCTCTTCAGAGTATTCCCGGACCATGCTGCGCCACAGGTCGAAGTCATTCTCCTTGTCCCACGCCGCCACGGACGACGGCTGGAACTCACCGGCCGGGATGAGGCCGTAGATGCCGGCGGCCGTAGCGACCTTGGCCGGGTCGCGCCAGTGCAAAAGGAACGTCGCCTTGCCGGTGTCGCGCTGACGGCGGAGCGTCAGCGTCTCGATTGCGGGCATGACCGGCCGCCGCTCCAGGTCGAACGGGTCGCCAATCAGGCTGCGGAGCGGAAGTTCCGACCAGTCGGCGCGCGGCGTCTTCCGGTTCGGTGCCTGTGCGGCGGCCAGCTCGTGCGCGATGGCCTCGGACAAGTCGAGCTTGTCGAAGTACGTGGCGAGACCGAACGTCATGCGCTCGTTCGACGGCGACAGGTCGACGTCCAGCAGCCGGTAGCTCGTGCGGTTCTCGAATAGCGACGGCGGGTCCAGGTACTTGATCGCCGACGTGTACCGCTCGAAGCGGCGGCCAGACGCGCGGAGTGGCAGCGCCTTGTCTGCCTCGGGTTCGGTGCCGGTGACCGTGATCGGGACCCGGTGGTCCGACCACTCAAGCTTAATGTCCTCCAGGCGCACCGGTGCCGGCGGCATCCACTCGCGCCGGGCGATCAGCGGGGCCTTGCCGATGCGCGCCTCCGGCCGGTAGAGCGACGCGGCCGCCTCGGCGAGCTCGCGCCGCCGGCCGTTGAGCTCGCGCCGCATCCGACGCCACTCCTCTTGGCTCACTGCGACCGGGTCGACCTCGTTGACCAGCGCGGACGTCGACGGCGGTGCGACCGGCTGAAGCAACTCCTTAGACAGCCCGAGGCGCGCGGGCGAGATGCTGAGCTGGTTAGCGACCCGCAGCAGCGTGTCCAGGTCTCGGACCTGCCGTTGGCCGGTCTCGATCTTCGAGATGTACGACTGGTCCATGTTGAGGATCTGGGCCAAGTCTGCCTGGTTGAGCCCGTTGGCCTTCCGGTACTCCTTCAAGACCTCGGCAAGCAGTCCGGTGTTCAGTTCGACCTCGGTTGACGACCTCGGCGAGAGCCACGGCTGGTCTGCTTCCACTGGGGGCAAGTCCCTTCGTTTCGATCTTTTTCGACTGCGATCGGGCGGACTAGGTGGTGTTTGACCTGCGGTTATGCCTGGCTGTCATGCGGGAGCGGCGTTAGGACTGTCCGGCCTTGGACTGCGGTGGTGCTCACGGGCGAAGCTAGCTCCATGATCACGAACCACGGACCGAACGGCCGGACATCACGACCGCTTCTCAAGCTCCTCTACCCGCCGGCGGAGGTCGGCAACCTCGGCTCGGAGAGCGGCGACGTCATCGGCGGGCGCGCTCTCATCCGGGAGGCTCCGGACGAACGTGCCTCGCCCGGCAGCGGACTCGAGCACGCCGGCGTGCTGCAGCTCGCGGATGGCGTTGTGGACGGTCAGCTCGGCGACGTTGTACGTCCCGGCCAACGCCTTGAGCGACGGGATCTTCTCGCCGAGCGCGAACTCGCCGGCTCGGATGCGTCGGACCAGGTCATCCCTGATCTGTGCGCCTAGCGGCTGCGCTCCCTGCTGATCGATAGGCATCTCGCCAGGGTACGCAGAAAACCAACATCACCCTAATGCGCCACACGTGCGACCTTGACTTACCTGAACGCTATAGGGTGCACTAAGGCACAGCAAGGCACTCAACCGAAAGGCCCCTCATGAAGTCCGCGCACATCACCAACCGCGTTGTCCGTGCTGCTGTTGACGGCGTCTCCGCTGCTCACCAGCACTGCCCGGACGGCCTGGACGAGTCCGCCATCGACGCGCTGATCGCCCAGGTCGACCAGGAGTTGACCACCGCGACGGCGGTGGCGGAGACCCGCACCCGGCATGCGTTCACCGACCCACAGCACGCCCACCGCACTCGCCGGCGCACCAGCCGCGCAGCGCTGCGGGTCCTGCCGCTCCGGCTCGACACGGCCGAGAGCGGGGAGGCCGCATGACTGTCCGACTCGTCATCCCCGCGATTGGCCCCGACACGGCGGCTCACTCCGCCAAGAACGCGCACGCCGCGTCGGGTCTCGCCAACAACCACCACGCAGGTAGCTACTCGGAGAGGTCTCCCATGGTAAGCACCCTGACTCCCCGTGCGATCGAGCGTTTGGCGATCCGCCGGTTCACCGACACGGGCCGGTCGTGGGCCAAGGCCCCGGCCGCCACGCGCCGGACCTGGCTCGCGGAAGTCGAGCCGGTCATCCGCGCCGAACACGGCATCGCGCTCGACGCTGTCTGGCACGGCGGTGGCTGGCAGGCACCCGGCCAGACCGACCTGTTCGACGTGCCGGAGGTGGCCTGAGATGTCCACGCAGATGCTGATGGTCCTCGGTGGCCTCGCGCTGGTCGGCGTGTTCTCCGTGTGGCGCTCCGGCCGCAAATCCGCGATCCGGGCCCGGACGGGCGTCCGCGAGATCACCCGCATGACCGGCAACACGATCCGTCTGGTCCTGGCCACGGCGATCATCGCGTTCGTCCAGTGGCTGGTGATCGTGAAGATCCAGGACACCACCGCCACGTGGATCGCGCTGGTCGTCCCGGCGCTGTTGGCCGCCGCCACGATCGTGCGGCTGATGGCCATCACCGAAATCGTCCACACCACCCGGGGAGGCCGTCGATGACCACCACCGCACTCACCCCGACCGACGCCCGGCACCAGCCGCTGTCCGAAGCCGACAAGCTCGCGCAGGACGCCGCCACCGCCGCGCAGGTCCGGCGGCTGTCCAACCACCCCGACGTCGTTGCGCTGCGAGTGGAGAAGGTCCGCACCCAGATCGACGCGGTGATCTGGCTCGGGATCTTCCTCGGACTGGCCTTCACCATGGTCAACGTCCAGTCCTTCGCCGCCGCCGGCGCGGCCACCTGGTCGCTCGGCTGGCTGGCCGGATGGCTGCTCGACCCGATGGTCTCGCTGGTGCTCGTGGCGGTGCTGCGGGCGGAGCAGGTGACCGCTCGGTACCAGGTCGACACCGGCCGGTGGGCGCACCGCACGAAGTGGTTCGCATTCCTGGCCACCTACGTCATGAACACCTGGAAGTCCTGGACGCACCTGGACGTGGCCGGGGTGGTGCTGCACTCGGTTCCGCCGGTGCTGGTGTTCCTCGCCGCCGAGACCGCGCCGGTGCTGCGGGACAAGCTCACCGAAGCCGTCATGGCCGCCGCCGGCACCGCGTTCACCGGCCAGCCCACCGCCGACGCTCCGGCCGCCGCGCCCGCTCCGGTGGAGGACAGCGCGGGGGAGACGCCCACTCCGGTCGTCCGGCCGCGTCGCCGTCCGGCCCGCAAGCCCGCAGCCAAGCCCGCGCGGAAGCTGCGCGGGGACTACCTGGCCGACGCCCGCGCCGCGTGGGCACCGGGCATCGAGATCACCCCGGCCTGGGTCCGGTCCGTCTGCCCGGAGATCTCGCGCGGCACCAGCAAGAACGTCGCCGACGACCTGATCGCCGAAACCGCCCGCCCGGCCGTCGCGCCGGTGCCCGCCGACCAGCCCGTGACCGTCGACCAGGAGGAGGCCGCCTGATGTCCACCACCGCCGACCACACCCCCGAGTCCGTGAACGGACCCGACCCCGAAGGGCCCCTCTCCGTGAACAGCACGCCCGACCCGTCCACGAACACCCCGGCCGCCACGCCCGTGAACGCCACCAGCGACGACACCGCGAACACCGCCGTGACCCGGGGTGGGAACGTCGTCCCGATCCGCCCCGACACCGCCCGCACCCCCGAGGAAATCCCGGAGCAGGACCGGCCCGCCGCCGACGACGGCACGGTTGTACGGCTGGTCGACCCGCCGGCGACGAAGGCGACGTGGTGGGAGTCCGCCGGCAACGCCACCGCCCGGCCGCTGGTCGCGCGCTGGCTGACCTCCGCCGAAGAGTTCAAGTCGCGGGCCCGGTTCCTGGTCCGCTACGCCGCCCACACCACCGCGTTCCACGCGCTGCGGGTGCCGGTGTACGTGCCGACCGCGTTCCTGCGCTCGTTCGGCGCGACCGGCCGCCTGGTCGCCCGGCTGCGGGCGTGGGTGTACGACGCGGAGTCCCACCCGGTGCGCATGAACGCCCGCGACCGGTCCGACGCGGAGCTGTACATGAAGCTGCGCGAGATCCGCAACGAGACCGTGCGCCGCCGCATGGGACCGGTGATGTTCGCCGTGTGCGTGCTGCTGGCGATCGTGTACCTGTGCATCACGTTCGTCACGCCATTCTGGAACTGGACCGGCCTGGTCGTCGCGATGACGCTCGTGGGCTGGTGGGGCGCGCCGGCGGACAAGCCGGTCGCCGGCCGCGCGGTGGACTCGGTGAAGACACCCAAGCTGACGTCGTCGATGATCGAGGACGCGCTCTGCTCCCTGGGCATCGGTGGCCTGAACCAGGCTTACGCCAAGGGCAAGCGCATCGAGTTCCCGAACCCGATCGCCCGGGACGGCGACGGCTGGCGCGCTGATGTCGACCTGCCCTTGGGTGTCACGGCCGGCGACATCATCGCCAAGCGCGACGAGCTGTCCTCCGCGCTGCGCCGCCAGATCGGGTGCGTGTGGCCCGAGGGGGACGCGAAGGTCCACGAAGGACGGTTGGTGCTGTGGGTCGGCGACGTCGACATGTCCAAGGCCAAGCAGAAGCCGTGGCCGCTGGCCAAGCCAGGCGCGACGGTCGACCTGTTCACCGCGCAGCCGTTCGGGACCGACCAGCGCGGCCGCTGGGTGCCCATCACGCTGATGTTCGCGTCCATGGTGATCGGCGCGGTCCCGCGCATGGGCAAGACGGTCACGCTGCGGGAACTGCTGCTGATCGCCGCCCTGGACCCGCGCGCGGTGCTCTATGCCTACGACCTCAAGGGCACCGGCGACCTCTCGCCGCTGGGGCAGTGCGCGCACGGCTATGGCGTGGGCGATGACCCTGAGGACATCGAACGCATGGTGGTGGAGATGCGGGAGCTTCGCGAGGAGATGCGCCGCCGCACCAAGGTGATCCGCAACCTGCCGGAGTCGGTGTGCCCGGACAACAAGGTCACACCGGAGCTGGCCGCGCGCAAGGACTTGCGGCTCGCGCCGATCGTGGTGGGGGTGGATGAGTGCCAGGTGTGGTTCGAGCACCCCGAGCACGGTGAGGAGCTGGAGGAGATCTGCACTGACCTGGTCAAGCGCGGCCCCGCGTTGGGGATCACGTTGATCCTGGCCACGCAGCGTCCGGACGCGAAGTCGCTGCCTACGGGCATTTCTGCGAACGCCATCCTGCGGTTCTGCCTGAAGGTGATGGGGCAGCAGGCCAACGACATGGTTCTCGGCACCAGTCAGTACAAGTCCGGGGTGCGGGCCACGATGTTCGCCCGCTCCGACCGGGGCATCGGCTACCTCGCCGGCGAGGGTGACGACGCGCAGATCGTGCGCAGCGTCTACAAGGACGCCACCGACGCCAAGAAGATCGCCGCCGGTGCCCGGGCGCGGCGGGAAGCGCTGGGCAACATCACCGGCTACGCCGCCGGCGAGGCCGTCGACGTCGAGGCCGCGCGCCTGGACCCGCTGGCCGACACCATCGCCGTGTTCCAGCGCGGGGAGGACAAGCTCTGGTCCGACGCCATCGTGACCCGCCTGGCCGAGCTGCGGCCCGGCCAGTACCGGGGGTGGACCGCGCAGAACCTCGCCACCGCGCTCAAGCCGTATGGCGTGAAGCCCAAGCAGGTGTGGGACACGGACCCGGAGACGGGCAAGGGAGCCAACCGCAACGGCTACACCCGCGACGCCCTCACCACCGCCAAGAACAACCGAGCGTAACCAGTCGTGGAGGCTAGGGGCGGTGCGCGTCCTAGACCGGACCGCCCCTAGACCTAGACCCCTCCTCTAGACACTCGCAGCGGTCGTGACCAGCGCACTAGTGCCCTAGACCCACCTCGCTCCGACCTGCGGAAACACCCGGAAAACCAGGCTAGCGCCCTCGCCACCCGGCCCTAGCCCCGGCCGAACACGCCCACACACCGTCACCCCGTGTGACCGACGTGAGGACCCGCCTTGACCCCGCACACCACCGCCGCCGGCCCGACCATCCGGGTCACCATCCCGTTCGCCGAGTACCGCGCGCTGACCCTGGACGCCGCCGCCTGGCGCCTCCTCAACACCAGCCCGCACGTCGCCGAACTCCTCGCCGAATGGATCGAGTGGGACCGCCGCCGCACGCTGCGCGAGACCTCCCACGCCGTGTCGGCCGCCGCCGACTGGCGCGCGCTGGCCGCCGCGCCGACCTACGCCGAACTCGAACGCCGCCGCGCCGTCACCACTCGGCCCGCCCTGACGCCGCACCAGATCCGCGCACAAGCCGCCGCGTCCTGGGCGCGGGTCGACGCCTGGATCGCCACGCGAGAGGCCGCCTGATGACCACCACGACACCGAACGACGGGGGAGCACCGATGGGCACCTACGACATCGAACCGTCCACCCTGGACGGAGCCGCCCTGCTCGACTCGCTGCGGACCGCGCTCACTCGCTACGTGGCCCTGCCCAATCCCGAGACCGCCGACGCGATCGCCCTCTGGATCGCCGCCACCCACGCACAACCCGCGTGGGCGCACGCGCCCCGGCTCGTGATCCGCGCCCCGGAGAAGCGCTGCGGGAAATCCCGGCTGCTCGACATCGTCGAGGCCACCTGCCACAACCCGTTCATCACCGTCAACAGCAGCCCGGCCGCCGTCTACCGGTCGGTGTCCGAGGACCCGCCCACCTTGCTCGTTGACGAGGCGGACACCATCTTCGGGCCGAAGGCCGACGGGAACGAGGACCTGCGCGGGCTGCTCAATGCCGGGCACCAGCGCAACCGGCCGGCCAAGCGCTACGACGCCACCAACCAGCGCGTCGAGTCCATCCCCACGTTCGCCATGGCCGCCCTCGCCGGCATCGGCGCGATGCCGGACACCATCGAGGACCGCGCTGTCATCGCCCGGATGCGCCGCCGCGCGCCCGGGGAAACCGTGGCCCCGTACCGGCACCGCCGCGACCGGCCCGCCCTGCGGCTGCTCGCCGACAACCTGCACGCGTGGCTACGCGCCGACCTGTCCACATTGGAGACCGCCGAACCGGAGATGCCCGTGGAAGACCGCGCCGCCGACACCTGGGAACCCCTGATCGCCGTCGCCGACCACGCCGGAGGCACCTGGAGCGACCGCTCCCGGACCGCCGTGCTCGCCCTCACCGCTGCCGCCGACGAGGACAACGACAGCAACGACCGGCAACGTCTGCTCACCGACTGCCGCACCGCGTTCGGTGATGAACTCGCCCTGCCCACCGCCGAGCTGCTGCACCGGCTACGCGCGCTGGACGAGTCGCCGTGGCGCGAGTACGGCGCGACCGGGCTCACCGCCATGAAGCTCGGCAGTCTGCTCAAGGAGTACGGCATCCGCTCAGACACCATGCGGTTCCCCGGTGCCGGGCAGGCCAAGGGCTACCGCCGCGCCGACTTCGCCGACTCGTGGGAGCGCTACTGCGCCGATCCGCCGGCCAAACGCGACGGCGACGAGGCCACCGGAGGTGCGATCCCGCTCCGCCGGGCGCGGTCGGCCTGACACCGCCGGGCGGGGTAGCCGTACCAGCCGTACCAGCCTCATTTTCGCAGGTCAGCCCTGGTACGGCTTCCCCGCCTGGTACGGCTCAAGCCGTACCACCGTCACTGCCCTGGTACGGCTCAAGCCGTACCACGAATCCAAGCCGTACCGCACCTGACCAGGCAAAACGAGGCTGGTACGGCTGGTACGGCTACCCCCCTCAGCTCCGACAACCGACCACACCAAACCGAGGAGAGCTCATGCGCATCACCGCCACCCGCACCGCCACCCGAAGGGCTCACACCACCGATGGCTACCGCCAACGAACTCACCCAGCTTGCCGCCACCCTCGCGAAGCTCGCTGAATCCCTCGCCACGAGTGAAGACGAACCACCACCCGCGCCAGTCCGGCAAATGCCCGAACGCGTCCTGCTGACTGTCGAGGAAGCAGCGGAGCGGCTCGGAATCGGCCGAACCCTGGCCTTCCGTCTGGTCAAAACCGGTCAGCTCGAATCCGTACAGATCAGCCGCCTTCGCCGCGTCCCTGCCTCTGCCGTGCGCGAATTCGCAGAACGCCTCGTGACGGACGCCGCCGCCCAGAACTCAGCCGCCTGACCGAAGGGAATCAACATGCCTCGACGCAATCGCCCGGAAGGCACCCGCGCTCCCAACGGTGCCAGCAGCATCTACCTCGGCAATGACGGCTACTGGCACGGCCGCGTGACCGTTGGTGTGAAGGACAACGGGAGGCCCGACCGCCGGCACGTCCAAGCGAAGACGGAAGCGGAGGTGACGAAGAAGGTCCGCCAGCTCGAACGTGCCCGCGACGCCGGATCGCTTGAGAAGGCCGGGCCGGACTGGACAGTCGAACGGTGGTTGTTGCACTGGTTCGAGACCATCGCCCTGCCCTCGGTCCGGTACAAGACACAGACCTACTACCGGACGGCAATCAGCAAGTACCTGATTCCCGGAATCGGCGCACACAAGCTCAAGAGGCTTGAGTCGGAACACATCGAGAAGTTGTACGCACGACTGCGGAAGGAAGGTGCCAAGTCGGCCACCCTGCAACAGGTTCACATCACGCTGCGCGCCGCGCTGAACGAAGCGGATCGACGAGACCGCCTCGGCAAGAACCCCATCAGCGCCGTCAGGTCTCCCAAGATCGACGAAACCGAAATCGACCCACTCACCGTCGCCGACGCGAAGGCGATCTTCGCGTCGACGCGGACGCTGCGGAACGGTGCGCGCTGGGCCGTCGCGCTCGCGCTCGGACTGAGGCAGGGCGAGGCCCTTGGCTTGAAGTGGACCGATCTTCAGGTCGAGTGGCACCACGGATGCCCGGAGCCGGGTTGCGGCGCGCGCACAGCCCAAGACTGCCCGAGCGCGCATGTCACCGGACTGCTGGTCGTCCGCCGTGCCCTTCAGCGCCAAACCTGGCAGCACGGTTGCGGCGAACGACCGTGCGGCCGCAAGCGCGGCGCTGACTGCCCCCAGCGTCACAGCGGCGGGCTTGTGGTGGTCGAGCCGAAGTCCCGCGCCGGCCGGCGCGTTGTCAGCGTGCCACCGCCGCTCGTGTTGGCTCTGCTCGCGCACAGGGAGCAACAGGAGGCTGAACGGCGGATCGCGGCCGACCTGTGGCACGACGGGCAGTGGGTCTTCGCGCAGCCCACCGGCAAGCCCACCGACCCGCGGGCGGACTACGGCGAGTGGAAAGCCGTCCTCAAGGCCGCCGGCGTTCGGGAAGCGCGCCTGCACGACGCTCGCCACACCGCAGCGACGTTCCTGCTCGTGCTCGGAATCGGTGAGCGGGCCGTCATGGACGTGATGGGCTGGTCCAAGATCACGATGGCTCAGCGCTACCAACACGTGCCTGACGAGGTCCGGCGCGGTATCGCCACGCAGCTCGGTGGGCTGCTCTGGCAGGCACCAGGAGACGACGACGGAGAGCCGCCGGCGGCCGCGCTCGTACCCGCGTAGAGCACCGAATGAGACTGGAACTGAGACGGAACGAGACCAGGGAGTCTTCCGAAAACGGAGACTCCCTGGTCAGAGATGAGCCGCCAAGGGGGCTCGAACCCCTGACCTTCTGTTTACAAGACAGATGCTCTACCAGCTGAGCTATAGCGGCCTGGCGCCCGAGCGCCGCACCCAGTGTATCGGGCGCCGCGCAAGATCCTCCCGAGAGGCATGATCCCCAGCTCCGGGCCACTATGGAACTACGTGGTGCACGCCACTGCAACGGTGGGCACACCCGCGTCGATGGTCCGAGGAGAGAGTAGAGCGAGGAGGTGGATCTTGAAGATCAACGAGCGCACCAACGGGGGCACCACGACCAGATGGCCCCTCCTCGAACCTCCCGAGCAGAAGCCCAGGGCCCACCGTCCCAACCTCCTCCGCCGCCGCCCCTGGCACGTTCTCGAAGCACCCACCGGTGAGTTCCCCGCCGTCGACGCCGACGAGGCCATGGGGCCTCAGCTGCCCGACGAGGCCACCGTCAACTTCGTGCTCGACCTCTCCCTGCGCATCGGCGAGGTCCAGATGGCCAGCGGCGCCGGTGCCTCCGACGTCACCGCGACGATCATCGCCATCGCCGGCGCTCTCGGGCTGCCGCACTGCGAGGTCGACGTCATCTTCACCTCGATCACCGTCACCTGCCACCGGGGCAGTGACCTCTCGCCCGTCACCGCGCTGCGCGTCGTGCGGAGCCGGAGCCTCGACTACACCCGGCTGACCGAGACCGAGAAGCTCATCCGGCAGATCGTGCGCGGCAACATGGGCGCCGAGCAGGCGCAGACCGAGCTCGAACGGATCACGCAGGCGCCGCACCCCTACCCGCGCTGGGTCGCGACGCTGTCCTGGGGCGGGGTCGCCGCCTTCATCACCATCCTGCTCGGCGGTGGCCTCGACATCGCGCTCGTCGCGTTCGTCATCAGCGCTGTCATCGACCGGATCGGGCGGCTCGTCAACCGCTACGGGCTGCCCTTCTTCTTCCAGCAGGTCATCGGCGGGCTGGTCGCGACGCTGTCGGCGATGGCCATCGTGAGCAGCAACCTCCTGACCACGAACAAACCGACGCTCGTCGTCGCGGCCGCGGTCACCGTGCTGCTGTCCGGGCTCTCCACCGTCTCCGCGGTCCAGGACGCCATCACCGGCTACAACGTCACCGCCGCCGGCCGGACCATGGAGACCGTGCTGATGTCGGCCGGCCTGATCTCCGGGGTCGTGCTGGCCCTGCGGATCGCCGTCATGCTCGGCCTGCCCCGCACGCCGTTGCCCGAGGTCAGCGGGTCGACGCCGCAGCAGCTGCCGCTCGTCGTGCTCGGCGGGGCCGGCGCCGCCGCGTGCTTCGCGCTCGCGAGCTACTCCAAGATGCGGGCCATGCTGGTCGCCGCGGCCGCCGGGGCCATCGGCGCCGCGGTCTACGGCGGCCTCATGCTGGCCCGGCTCGACGGCGTCAGCTCGTCCGCGATCGCCGCGACGCTCGTCGGTTTCTGCGGTGGCGTGCTCGCCCGGCGGCTCGGCGTTACTCCACTGGTGGTCGCCGTGTCCGGGATCACTCCGCTGCTTCCGGGCCTTTCGACCTACCGTGGTCTGTATCAGATCGGGGTCGAGCCCAGTGGCGACATCTCGACGCTCATGACGGCCGTCGCAATCGGGCTTGCGCTGGCAGCGGGCGTGGTACTCGGGGAATGGCTCGCCCAGCCGGTACGGACCGGCCTGGGCAGGCTCGAGCGGCGGTTCGCCGGACCACGCATGGCTGGTCCGCTCGAAGCGGCTGATCGACGCTTGGAGTAACCCGATGGTCACTGACTGTTCATCGCTCACGCGATAGGGTTTCACTCTGGGGCCGCGACCCAGGACGCGAGGAGCAGCAGACGTGACTGAACAGGAGCACGGGAACCAGGCCGACTTCGTCGTGGTGGCGAACCGGCTACCGGTCGACCTCGAACGCACCACCGACGGCGAGCGCCGCTGGACGGCCAGCCCGGGCGGGCTCGTCTCCGCGCTGGAGCCGTTCCTGCGGTCGAGGAAGGGCGCCTGGGTCGGCTGGCCGGGCATCCCGGACGTCGACGTGGACGAGTTCGACGACGACGGCCTCGTGCTGCACCCCGTCTCGCTGAGCGCCGACGAGGTCCGCGACTACTACGAGGGCTTCTCCAACGCGACGCTGTGGCCGCTCTACCACGACGTCGTCGAGCGCCCGGTGTTCGACCGGGTGTGGTGGAACAGCTACGTCAAGGTCAACCGCCGCTTCGCCCACGCCAGCGCCGAGGTCGCCGCCCCGGGCGCGACCGTCTGGATCCAGGACTACCAGCTCCAGCTGGTACCGGCGATGCTGCGCGAGCTCAGACCGGACCTGCGCATCGGCTTCTTCCTGCACATCCCCTTCCCGCCGGTCGAGCTGTTCATGCAGATGCCGTGGCGCGCCGCGATCATCCGCGGCCTCACCGGCGCCGACCTCGTCGGCTTCCACCGCCCCGGCGGGGCGCAGAACTTCCTCTGGCTGTGCCGCCAGCTGATCGGCCTCGAGTCGACGCGCGGCGCGGTCGGCGTCCGGTCGCGGCCGGGCACCATGCAGGTCGGCGACCGGACCGTCCGGGTCGGCGCCTTCCCCATCTCCATCGACGCCGCCGGGCTCGACACCCTCGCCCGCACGAAGGGCGTCCAGGAGCGCGCCGCGCAGCTGCGGCGCGACCTCGGCAACCCCAAGACGGTCCTGCTGGGCGTCGACCGCCTCGACTACACCAAGGGCATCGACCTGCGTCTCCAGGCGCTCCACGAGCTGCTGCACGAGGGCAGGCTGCAGCCGGACGACGTCACGTTCGTCCAGCTCGCCACCCCCAGCCGCGAGCGCGTGGAGCACTACCAGCGGATGCGCGGCGAGATCGAGCAGATGGTCGGGCGGATCAACGGCGAGTTCGCCCGCGTCGGCCACCCCGTCGTCCACTACCTGCACCAGTCGGTCGACCGCACCGAGCTGGCCGCCTTCTTCGCCGCCGCGGACGTCATGGTGGTGACGCCGCTGCGTGACGGGATGAACCTCGTCTGCAAGGAGTACGTCGCCGCCCGGCACGACCTCGGGGGCGCGCTGGTGCTGTCCGAGTTCGCCGGCGCGGCCGCCGAGCTCTCTAGCGCATTCCTCGTGAACCCTCACGACCTGGACGGGGTGAAGGACGCTTTGGTAGCTGCCATTACGCTCGACCCGGCTGAGGGCCGTCGCCGGATGCGCGCCATGCGTCGCCAGGTCCTCACTCATGACGTCGATCGATGGGCGCGCTCGTTCCTCCAAGCATTGGGTGCCGAAGCGGTCGACTGACATAGTCTTTGACCATGCACGAGCTCCTGAGGAGGAGTGTTGACTGCCGAGGCCCTGCCCGCCGAGCTGCGGCGCGCGATCGTCCAGATCGCCCGCACGCCGCGTCTGCTGGTTGCCTGCGATTACGACGGCACGCTGGCACCCATCACGCTCAACCCGGACGAGGCACGCCCGCTGCCCGAGTCCGTCGGGGCCCTCAGATCGCTCGCCGGTCTGCACGAGACCACCACCGCGGTCATCTCCGGCCGCGCCCTGCGTGACCTCGCGACGCTCTCGCGGCTGCCTTCCGAGGTGAACCTCGTCGGCAGCCACGGCTCGGAGTTCGACATCGGCTTCATCCACGCCCTCGACGAGAAGGCGCGGGAGCTGCACCGGCGGCTGGAGACCGAGCTCGAGCAACTCGTGCTGGACGTGCCGGGGGTGTCCCTCGAGGTCAAGCCGGCCAGCATCGCGGTGCACGTGCGCCGCGCCGAGCACGAGGCCGGGCGCCGCGTGCTCGCGGCCGTCCACTCCGGACCGTCCACTTGGGAGGGCGTGTCGACCACCGACGGCAAGGAGGTGGTCGAGCTCGCGGTCGTCCAGACGGACAAGGGGCGCGCGCTCGACATCCTGCGCCACCAGGTCGGCGCCACCGCGGCGATCTTCCTCGGCGACGACGTCACCGACGAGAAGGCCTTCGCCCGCCTGTCCGGCCCGGACCTGGGCATCAAGGTCGGCGACGGCGAGACGCTCGCCGGTTTCCACGTGCCCGACACCGTCGACGTCGCGCTGGTCCTCGGCTTCCTGCTGGAGGAGCGGCGCAACTGGCTCTACGGCGAGTCGGCCCCGCCCATCGAGCGGCTGTCGATGCTGGCCAACGAGCGCTCGGTCGCGCTGCTGACGCCGGACGCCAAGCTGACCTGGCTCTGCCACCCCGGCCCGGACGCGCCCGCGGTGTTCGCCGACCTGCTCGGCGGCGAAGGGGCCGGCCACTTCTCCATCAAGCCGCACCGCAACGGCCTCCCGCTCGGCCAGCGCTACCTGCCGAACACGATGACGGTCGAGACGCGCTGGTCGCGCCTGCTCGTCACCGACTACCTCGAGCCGGAGAGCCCGCAGCACCGGACGGACCTGGTCCGCGTCATCTCCGGCGAGGCGGTGGCGAGCGTCAAGTTCGCGCCGCGCCCCGAGTTCGGCGGCGTGCCGGTGAAGCTGGAGATCACCGAGGGTGGCCTGCGGGTGCTCGGCACGTCGGAGCCGTTCGTGCTCTACTCGCCGGGCGTCGAGTGGACCATCACCTCCGACGGCCTGCACGACACCGCGACCGCGCTGGTCCAGCCGACGCCGACCCAGCCGGTCGTGCTGGAGCTGCGCTGCGGCACCACGGACCTGGGCGACCACGAACTGTCCGAAGTGGAACGCCGCGACCGCGCGGGCCGCTACTGGAGCGAGTGGACGTCGAAGCTGCAGCTGCCGAAGGTGCAGACCGACCTGGTGCTGCGCTCGGCGCTGACCCTGCGCGGGCTGGTCAACACCGACACCGGCGGCGTGCTCGCCGCGGCGACGTCGTCGCTGCCGGAGGAGATCGGCGGCGTCCGCAACTGGGACTACCGCTACTGCTGGATCCGCGACGCCGCGATGACCGTGCGGGAGCTCGTGCACCTGGGCTCGCTCGAGGAGGCCGAGGGCTACCTGAAGTGGCTGCACGGCGTGCTCGCCACGCTGGCCGGCCCGGAACGGCTGCACCCGCTGTACACCTTGGCGGGCAGCGTCATCGGTGCCGAAGCGGTCATCGAGTCGCTGCCCGGTTATGCCGGGTCTCGCCCGGTTCGCGTCGGCAACCTGGCCAACCACCAGGTGCAGCTGGACGTCTTCGGCCCGGTCGTCGAGCTGGTCGGCACGCTGGCCGCGGCGCGCAGCGACCTGCGTGACGAGGACTGGCAGCTGGTCCGCGCGATGGCGGAAGCCGTGACGCGGCGCTGGAACGAGCCGGACCACGGGATCTGGGAGGAGCGGCACGTGCCGCGCCACCGGGTCTACTCCCGCGTCATGTGCTGGGTGACCATCGACCGCGCGATCAAGCTCGGCGAGCAGTACGGCCGGGGCGTGCCGGGCGCGTGGCCGACCCTGCGCGACGAGATCAAGCACGACGTGCTCGAACACGGCTGGAACGACGAGGTCCAGGCGTTCACCACGGCCTACGACGGCACGGACCTGGACGCGGCGTCGCTGTTCGTCGGGCTCACCGGGCTGATCGACCCGGCCGACGAGCGCTTCCAGCAGACGGTGACCGCGATCGAGGCGGAGCTGCGCAGTGGGTCCACTGTGTACCGCTACCGCCGCGACGACGGCCTGCCCGGCGGCGAGGGTGGCTTCCACATCTGCGCGGCGTGGCTGATCGAGGCGTACCTGCTCACCGGGCGGCGCACCGAGGCGCAGGAGCTGTTCGACCAGATCGTCGCGGCCGCCGGCCCGACGGGGTTGCTGCCCGAGCAGTACGACCCCATCGCCGAACGGTCCCTCGGCAATCATCCGCAGGCCTATTCGCACATCGGGCTGATCCGGTGCGCCAACTTGCTGGCGGCCAGTTAGCCCTTTCGGTCCGAACTGCCGTCAAGGCCACCGTGCGGGCGTCGGACGCCCGTAAGGTGGCCTTGACGGCGTTCGGAGGTGGTGATGCAGGGGACGTTCGGACAGGTCGAGTTCGTGCCGCTGCCGCCCCGGTTCGCCGAGCGGGTGCGCTGGGGTTCGGTGGTCGTCGGCTGCTCGATGATCGCCGGGATGGTGCTGCTGTTCGGGCTCACGACGTTCCTGCAGGGCATCGTCCACGGCCACGCCTTCCCGGACGCGCTGGTCGGCAAGGCCGCCACGGTGCTGCCGCCGCTGGGCGTGCTGGCGATCGCGGTGCTGGTGCTCTCGTCCCGCCGGTGCCTGCGCGGTGACTACCTGGTGGTCGCGATCGCCGCGTCGGCCCGCAACGCGCTCGTGTTCACGTACGTGCTGACGCTCGTGCTGATCGCCGGTTCGTTCGCGGTGCCGATCGTGTTCCGGGTGTGGCGCGACGCCTCGGAGTTCCAGGCGCCGGACCTGCTCACGACGTTCTCGACGCTCGCCTTCGCCACCCTGGGTTTCCTGGCGGGGGTGTTCTACGTGCGGCCGTCGATGCAGACGCTCCGGAAGTTCAGCGATCACCCGATCTGGTGAGGAAAGCCGACCAGGCGGCGGCGCTCAGGTGGAGTTCGCCCGCGGGCGCCTTGGAATCCCGCACGGCCACCGGTGCGCCGAAGGCCACCTCGACGCAGTCACTGCCTTGGCCACTGGTGCTGTAGCTGCTCTTGAACCACCGCGCGTCTACAGTGGACACCGCAGCCTCCCGATCACAGCCGTTCGATCAACGCGATCGAATCCTCCGTGTCCAGGGCCCGATCGGCGAAATCCTTGAAGGCCAGCTTAGCAGCGGAAACCTCCGCCTCCTTCTCAACGTGAACCGACCCGAAGATGTGCTCGACGTAGGCGACATCGGGTTCCTCTGAGTCCTCGAAGCTCGCGATGATCAGGTTGCCGTTCCGCCCGTCGTAGGCGCCGACATCTTCCGGCACCACCTGCAGAGTCACGTTCGGCAGCCGCGCCCGATCAGCCAGGTGCCGCAACTGCTCTTCCTGCTCCCGCCGCCCGAGGATCGGCTTCCGGAGGGCGTGCTCGTCGATGATGGCGTGGTACTTGAGGATGGGCTCGTCGGTGAGCCTCAACTGCCGCAACAGCCGCACGGTGACCTCGTTCTCCAGCACCTTCGGCTTCAGCTGCTTCCGGCCCGCGGCGAAGACCTCGCGCATGTACGCCTCGGTCTGCAGCAGTCCCGGGATGTAGCCGAACTGGAAGACCTTGACCTTGCTCGCCTCGGCCTCGATCGGCAGGAACCCGCGGTTGCCCACGCCGTAGTGGTGCCACCAGCCCTTCTCCTTGGCGCGGTCGTAGGCGGAGATGTACTCGTCCCAGTCCGAGACGACCACGTTGTACCGGTCCAGCAGCGCCCGGAAGTCGTGGTAGGGCGGGAGGTAGCCCATCTCGATCCGGGACATCTTGCTCGTCGACATGCGCAGCGGCGCGCCGGCTTCGTCCTGGGTCATGCCGAGCCGTTCGCGCATCCGCTTCAGCTGGCGCCCCATCTGCCGGGCGGGCAGGTTGGGCTCACCCACCGCGTCTCACCCCTCGGAACCACATGAGCACGGATAGTAAGACGCGGGTCCGGCAGTCCGGGAATCCCACGTGCACAGATTTCTTTGCATAATTTCCTTTGCACGGCTACCTTGGGGTCATGACCAGCGCTCCACCACCGGAAGAGCTCGACCCGGACGCCCTCAAGGCCGTCACGCACCCGCTGCGCCGCCGGATACTCGGCGTGTTGTCGGCCGGGCCGGCGACAGCCACGAAGCTCGCCCGAACCCTGGGCGAGAACACCGGCGCGACCAGCTACCACCTGCGGGAGCTGGCGCGGTTCGGGTTCGTCGAGGACGTCCCGGAGCTCGCGCGGGGCAAAGAACGGTGGTGGCGGACCCGGCCGCGGGACATCCGCTGGCCGCGCCGCAGCGAGCAGAGCGCCGAATCCCGGGTGCTGTTCGACGACATGCAGCGCCAGGGGTTCGAGGAGGACCTCGAAAAGCTCAACCGGTTCGCGGAAAAGCGCGACGAGCTGCCCGGCGACTGGCCGGACTCGCTGCTCTACGCGCGCGGCGGCACCTGGCTCACCGCCGAGGAGCTGCACCGGTTCTGGAACGACTACATGGAGCTGTTCCGCCGGTACTGGCGGGCCGAGGAAGACCGGTCACCGGAAGCGCGGCGCGTGCTCGTGCGCTGGCTCGCGTTCCCGGATCCAGGGGAATGACCATGACAGGGGAATCCACATGCGAAGAGGGGCTCTACTACTGGCCGGGGTGATCCTGGCGGTCACGGCGGGGGCGCCACCGGCATCGGCGGCGGACAGCTCGGACGTGACGTTCACGAACGGCGGGGTGACGTTGCACGGCACCGTCGTCGCACCGCCCGGCGGCACGAAACTGCCGGGCCTGGTGATGGTCCACGGCTCGGGGGCGCACAGCCGGGAGGACTACCGCGACCAGGCGGAAGTCTTTGCGCGGGAAGGCATCGCGACCCTCATCTACGACAAGCGCACCGAAGGCTACTCCCAGTTCTCGCGGTCGTACTCGACCCTGGCCGACGACGCTCTGGCAGCGGTCGAAGCGTTGCGCAAGCGACCGGAAGTCGATCCGTCCCGGGTCGGTGTCTGGGGGCTGAGCGAGGGCGGCTGGGTCGCGCCGCTGGCGGCTTCCCGGTCGGCCGACGTCGCTTTCGTCGTGACGCTGGGGGCGAACGGCGTCGAGCCGTCGCGGCAGCAGGCGTGGGCGATCGAGAACCAGTTGCGGCGCCTGGGAATGGACGGGTCGATGGTGCGGATGGCGTCGTCGACGATGATGCGTCAGCTCGTCGGCAGCGGGGTCTTCCCGGAGGCGCACTACGACCCGGTGCCGGTGCTGAAGAGCCTGCGCCGGCCGGTGCTCGGGCTGTGGGGCGCGAAGGACGTGCTGACACCGCCGGGAGAAGCCGTCCGGATCTTCCGGGAGTCGGTGGCGCACCCCACGTTGCGGGTCTTCCCGGACGCGCAGCACCAGCTGCGCCGCACCACGGACGGCTACGACAAGCTGCCCGGCTACGCGCCGGGCTACCTGGAGCTGGTGGGCACGTGGGTGCACGCCCTGCCCGCTGGGCCGAGCGCCGACGCGGCACCGGCGCAGGACCGGCCGAGCACCGCCGTGGCCCCGCTCGCCTGGTACGAGCCGCCTTGGCTCCAGCTCGCCGTGCTGCTCTTCCTGCTGGTGGCGTTCGCTTTCTACCCGCTGTTCCGGCGCGGCCCGGCGGCCGCTTCGGCACGCTGGCTGAGCGCGACCGGGCTGCTCGCGGTGGCGGGCTTCCTGGCGTTCGACGTGCTGATCCAGGTGACGATGGGCCGGAACCTGGGCCCGGTGCTCGCGGGACGGCCACTGCCGTGGCTGGCGCTGCAGCTGCTGTCACTGGGCGCGGTGACCGCCACCATCGGCACGGCGGTGGCGTGGTGGCGGCACCGCACCCCGCGGCTGGCGGTGTCGCTGGCCGGCGGCGTGGTGTTCGTCCCCTGGGCGGTCTACTGGGGACTGCTGAACATCTGAGTCCCGGGTCTGCCGCAGCTGGTCGTGAGTGAGAAACAGTGTTCTAACCCTGTTTCTCACTCACGACCTCTAGGCGGCGTAGCCCTTCGGCGGGATCAGCGTCGCGAGCTGGTCGAAGCTCAGCCAGTAGATCTGGTTCCCGCCGAAGCTCGCCGGGTCGGCGATCTTGACCGTCCGGTCGGAGCTGTCGTACCCGATCACCGTGAAGTAGTGGTAGATCGTGTAGTTCGGGTAGCCCGGCGGGTGGTTGTTCGCGGGGGCGACGATGTTGGCGACGATCGCGTAGCCGTTGTTGATGTCGAGCACGATGTCGTTCCACAGCAGGTCGCGCTGGGCCTGCGTCGGCGGGTCGTTCGGCATCTCCTTGGTCTCGTACCAGGACGTGCCGAGGTCGGCGTTGAGGACACCGGTGACCTGGCCGACCCAGTCGGTGCCGTTGGTGGTCGTGCCGAGCTGGGACGCGAGCGTGCCCTGGCTCGGCAGGTTCCCGGTCCGCGCGGACATGGCGATCCGCGTGGCCGCCGGGCCGCACCAGTACCCGGTCTCCTGGACCTGGTACTGGATGTTGAGCACGGCTTCGGTGGTGGCCGACGCCACCGCGGGCAGGCCGACGAGCCCCATGGCGGCGACGAGCGTGACGAATCCCAGCCGGAATCTGCGCATGACGATCCTTCCCCAGTTTTGACGTCGGTTGGCCAACGCCTCACCGAGGGATGATCCCGGCAGAATCCACCCGCCGTCTCCCACTCCGCCCCGGATGGATCACGACGAAGGTAGGTTCGCCCGTGAACGCTCGCGGGGGCTGCGGGCAACTGGGGGCATGCAGGTGATCCACGAGGGATCGGAGATCTGGGGGCACGACCGCCCGGACCTGGGCGGAACCGAGCCCGGGCCGGCGTTCGGGCAGCTCTTCGACGCCCACGCCGCGGCGCTGCGCCGGTACCTCGCCCGCCGGGTCGGCGCCGAACCGGCGAACGACCTCGTCGCCGAGACGTTCCTCGTGGCGTTGCGGCGCCGCGAGAGCTACCGGCCGGAGCTCGGTACGGCCAGGTCGTGGCTCTACGGCATCGCGACCAACCTGCTGCGCCACCACATCCGCTCCGAACTGCGCGGCCTGCAGGCCACCGCGCGGCTCGCCCGCACCGGCGACACCAGCCACGGGGGCCACGACGGCCGCGTCGCCGAGCAGGTCGACGCCCAGGTGCGCGCCGCGCAGCTCGCCGGCGCGCTGGCCGAGCTCAGCCCCGCCGACCGCGACACGCTGCTGCTCGTGTCGTGGGCCGGGCTGGAACCGGGCGAGGTCGCGGAGGCGCTGGGCATCCCGCCCGGTACCGTCCGGTCCCGGCTGCACCGGATCAGACGCTGGCTCAGGACGAACGCCCCGGCTCAGGAGGAGGTGCAGGACCTTGCGTGAAGACAACGTCCGGAAGATCTGGTCCGACGCCGAACTCGACGCGGCGCTGTCGGACCTGCACGGCGACGTCGGCGAGGACGACGGGCTGGCCTTCGCCCGCGCGTCCCTGATGGCGGCCGCCGGTGTTCCGGCACCGCCGCCCGAGCGGCGTCGCTCCGGGACCTGGCGGTGGATCGCGGTGGCGGCGGCGGTCGTCACGCTGGTGGGCGGGCTCGCCATCGTGACCTCGCTGAGGACTCCGGCCCCGGAGCAGGCCCGGCCGGCGGGGACGCCCCTGGACATCGACCGCGCGCTCACGCCGGGCGAGTTCCACTACGCGCAGAAGCTCACCTGGCTGCCGGGACTGCTCTACAACCGGCCGGTCATGATCCAGCAGTCGGTCGAGCAGTGGATCCCGGCCGACCCCACCGGTGTCTGGCACCGGCGCACGAGGTGGACCGGCGCCGTGCGGGGGCTCGACGAATCGTCGAAGGTCCAGGTGAACCTGCAGCCCTTCGACGAGTACGGCCCGGCCGGCCGGTTCGCGAGCGGCGGACCGGACCTGGGCGGGCAGGTCAGCCCGAGGTGGAACACACCGTTCCAGAACTGGCTGACCCCGGACGCGGACTTCGTGGCCTCGCTCACCCCCGACCGGGCGAAGCTGCTCGAGCGCTTGAACTTCGACACGATCGACCAGAGCGGCAGCGGGAAAGCGCACACCCCCACCCAAGCGCTCACCATGGTGCGGAACGCACTGGAGACGGGCCTGGTCCGCAAGGACGTCCGGTTCGCACTGCGCGACGCGTTCAGCGACGTCAGCGGCGCGTTCGTGACGCCGGGACACACCCTGGACGGCCGGCCCGCCACCGTCCTGATCACGAAGGACACCGACCAGCGCCTGTTCCTCGACCCCACCACGGCTCAGCTGCTTGCCTGGGACGAACACACCGGGTTCACCCCGACGCCCGACCGCAGCAACGAGGTGCCCCGAAGCACGACGCTCCCCCCGCCGATCGGCAGCTCGGGACCACCGACGACCACGAAGACCACACCCGAGAGCCCGGCCGGGCCACTGCCGACGAAGGACCTGCAGACGACCTACTCGTTCGCGATCACCCGGACCTCCGGGTGATCAGCGGGCGTGGCTGGCCGCGTTCAGCGCGTCGGCGACGTTCGCCACCTCCAGGACCCGGATCCCCGCCGGCGGCTTCCCGGAGTCCGGGGGCACCAGCGCGTGCGTGAACCCCAGCCGGGCCGCCTCCGCCAGGCGGCGGCCCACGCTCGGCACCCGGCGGATCTCGCCCGCCAGCCCCACCTCGCCCACCGACACCAGCCGCGGCGACAACGCGACGTCGCCGAACGACGACGTCAGGGCGAGCACCAGGGCCAGGTCGATCCCCGGCTCGGTGATCTTCATGCCGCCGACCGTCGCCGTGTAGACGTCCTTGTCGCCGAGCTTCAGGCCGCCGCGCTTCTCCAGCACCGCCAGCACCATCGCCACCCGCGCCGAGTCGAGGCCGCTGACCGCGCGGCGCGGCTGGGGAGCCGACGTCGACGACACCAGCGCCTGGACCTCGCCCAGCAGCGGCCGCTTGCCCTCCATCGACACCGTGATCGCCGTGCCCGGCACCGGCTCCGCCGTCTGGCTGATGAACAGCCCCGACGGGTCCGGCACCCCGACGATGCCTTCCTCCTGCAGCTCGAAGCAGCCGATCTCGTCGGACGCGCCGAACCGGTTCTTGATGCCGCGGAGCATCCGCAGTGTCGAATGCTTGTCGCCCTCGAACTGCAGCACCACGTCCACCAGGTGCTCCAGCACGCGCGGGCCGGCCACCGAACCGTCCTTCGTGACGTGGCCCACCAGCACCACCGGCAGCCCGCGCTCCTTGGCCACCGCGACCAGCCCGGACGTCACCGCGCGGACCTGGGTCACCCCGCCCGGTGAGCCTTCGACCTGCGGGGACGCCATCGTCTGCACCGAGTCGACGATCAGCACGCCCGGCTTGACGTCGTCGATGTGCCCGAGGATGGCCGAAAGGTCGCTCTCGGCGGCCAGGTACATGCGGTCGTGGACGTTGCCCGTTCGCTCGGCGCGCAACCGGACCTGGCCCGCGGACTCCTCGCCCGTGACGTACAGGGACCGGTCGGCCGTCTTCGCCCACTGGTAGGCGACTTCGAGCAGCAGAGTCGACTTGCCGACGCCCGGCTCACCCGCGAGCAGCACGACCGCGCCCGGCACCAGGCCACCGCCCAGCACCCGGTCGAGCTCCGAGACGCCGGTGCGGCGGGCCCGCGCCGTTTCGACGTCGACCTCGCCGATCGGCCGCGCGGGCGCGCTCGGTGCCCCGGCGGCGACGCGCTGGATGGCCGGCCTGGCCGGCACCCCGCGCTCCTCCAGGGAGCCCCATTCCTGGCACTCCGGACACCGGCCCAGCCACTTCGCCGCTTCGTACCCACAGCTCGCGCAGCGGTAGGTGGTCCCTTTCTTCACCACGCGAGGCTAGCGGCGACCACCGACAAAACCGGGGACCTACTCCTTGACGTGCGCCGGAGCCGCGACGGGCAGCTCGACGGTGACCGGTCCGGCGTTCTTGAAGACGAACGTGACCTTGATGGTCTGGCCCGGCCAGAGCGGCTGCTTCAGCGCGGACAGCGTCACGGTGGCCTTGCCGACGATCGCGGGAGCCGCGGTCGGCGTCGCGCTGGAGGACGGCGCCCCCGACGAGGAAGACGAAGTCGCGGTGCCCGTGGAGCTGGTGCCGGTCGACGAGGTCGGAGCCCCCGAGGACGACGTCGGCGCGCCCGAAGACGACGTCGGCGCGCCCGAGGATGTGGGCTGCGCCTCAGTGGTGGACTCGACCGCGTCGTCCGGGCCGATCACCAGGGAGTGCCCGGCGACGATGTCCTTGGAGCCGCCGACGGTCGCCTGGCCGCCGTCCACGGTCGTCACCGAGACGAGCGAGTCGTCCTGGGTGCCCTGGTTCACGATGGTCAGCGTCAGCGCCGGGGTCGCACCGACGGCGTAGCCCGGGCCGGACGGCGGGTACTGCACCGCGGCGTTGCGCAGGACAATGGTCTTGACCTGGGCATACGTACCGTTGACCGCGGGCTGCTGCGAGTCGGTCTGGGTGATCTGGCCGGCCCCGCACCCGGCGAGCGCGAGCGCGGCACCGAGCGCCAGCACGCCCGCGCCGAGCACGCGACGATTCTGCAGCCTCACGTCGCAGTCCTTCCCTTTTCACGGCCTCGTCCCCGCGAAGACTAGCCGGGCGCGATCTCCGGCACCGAACCGGTCCGCGTTGCGCCCAAGATCAACCGTCCACAAAGGATTTCCCTTTGCCCGGTGGAACCCGTCCCGGTCACCTGCATGAGCACGGGGGTCGGACGTTTGTCAACCCCCGCCCAGGCCGCTGACCTGCGAGGACGAGTCCGGCCCGCTAGGTGGGCACTGGCGGACCGTGATAGGATGGAGTCAGCGAAAGGGGCAGAGGACACATGGTTTTCAAGGTCGGAGAGACCGTCGTCTACCCGCACCACGGTGCCGCACTCATCGAAGCCATCGAGACCCGCGTGATCAAGGGCGAGGAAAAGAAGTACCTCGTCCTCAAGGTCGCGCAAGGGGATCTCACGGTTCGCGTGCCCGCTGACAACGCCGAGATCGTAGGCGTGCGCGATGTCGTCGGGCAAGAAGGACTGGACAAGGTCTTCGACGTTCTGCGTGCTCCGCACACCGAGGAGCCAACCAACTGGTCTCGTCGGTACAAGGCCAACCTCGAGAAGCTCGCCTCCGGCGATGTGAACAAGGTGGCCGAAGTGGTGCGCGACCTCTGGCGGCGAGAGAAGGACCGCGGGCTTTCGGCGGGCGAGAAGCGGATGCTCGCCAAGGCGCGGCAAATTCTGGTCAGCGAGCTCGCGCTCGCGGAGGGCACCGACGAGGACAAGGCTGAAGTCCTCCTCGACGAAGTTCTGGAAACCGCGACGGTCTGAGAATCTTGTTCCGGTCAGGACGGCGCCACGGACCGCAGGTGGCCTGCCTGCGGTGACTTTGCGCCGGCCGACGGCTGAATAAGATTCTCCACGCCCAGGGCGTCCTGCTCGACGGGCGGGCGGGTGCCTCTACGATCGCGAACCGATGAACGTCGTCGTGATCGTGACCGTCGCACATCATGCCTCCGACGGGGAGCTTGCTCTCACGCCGGTCCATGGTGAGGCGCTACTCACGCACACCGTGCGGGGGCTGCTCGGCGTACCGGAGATCGATCTGGTGCTCGTGGCGGCCCCCCAGCGGTGTGCGCAGTCGTTTTCGGAGGCCCTCAGCGGCCTCCCGTGCCGGGTCGTCCCCGGCTCGCTCCGGCAGGCGTTCGCCGCCGTCGAGCCCGATCTTCCCCGTGACTCAGTTGTACTCCTCCATGACGCCTTGCGGGCCTTCATTCCTGCGGAAACCGTGCGTGGCGTCATCAACGCGGTCGGTGACGCCGAGATCGTCGTCCCGGTGCTGCCGATGGCGGACACGGTGAAGGTGACCGACGCTTCGTTCATCGTCGGCACCGAGGACCGGAACCGGTTGCGCACGGCCCAGACCCCGATCGGCTACACGCTTTCGGCCTTCCGGTCGGCCGAGCCGTGGGACGTCACCGGCGCGGCGACGGTGCCCGGGCACCCGGACGCGATGCGCGTCACGACCGATTTCGAACTTTCCCTGGCCGAGGCGATCGCGGCGGCACCGAAGAACGAGGAGACGCTGTGAGGATCGGCAACGGGGTCGACGTCCACCCGGTCGAAGCGGGCCGCGAGTGCTGGATGGCCGGCCTGCTCTGGCCGGGCGTGGACGGCTGCGCGGGCCACTCGGACGGCGACGTGGCAGCGCACGCGCTGTGCGACGCCCTGCTGTCGGCGGCGGGCCTGGGCGACCTGGGCGCGGTGTTCGGCACGGGCGACCCCCGCATGGACGGCGCCCACGGCGCGGACATGCTCGCCGAGGTCCGCGCCCTGATCGCGGCGGCGGGCTGGCGGGTCGGGAACGCGTCGGTCCAGATCGTGGGCAACGCGCCCCGGGTGGGGAAGCGGCGCGAGGAGGCGCAGAAGGTGCTGTCGGAGGCGGTGGGCGGCCCGGTGAGCGTCTCCGGAACGACCTCGGACGGCCTGGGCCTGACGGGCCGAGGCGAGGGAATCGCAGCCTTCGCCACAGCCCTCCTGCTGACCGCGGAATAGCCCCCTCACGCTGTTGTCACCTTGCCAGCGCCCCAATGTGGCGTTCGGTGCGTCAGACGCACCCAATGTGGCGTTCGGTGCGTCCCACGCACCCAATGCCACATTGGGGCGTTCGGGGCCCGGCCGCCGGAATAGCTTCGCGCCGGTGCCGGTTCGGCGTGATATGGCCCTCACGCTCCCGGACGACGTCCGCGCGCTGATCGACGGGAAGAACTTCGCCACCGTCGCCACCCTCGATCCCGACGGCGGCCCGCAGACCTCGGACGTCTGGGTCGGGCTCGACGACGGCGACCTCGTCTTCAGCGCGACCGAGGACCGCCGGAAGGTCCGCAACCTGCGCCGCGACCCCCGCGTGAGCGTCTCGATCATCGACGCCGCCGACCCGTACCGGCACACCCAGCTGCGCGGGCGGGTCACCATCGAGCCCGACCCCGGCAAGACCCTCCCGAAGACCCTCAGCCACAAGTACCTCGCCCAGGACCCGCCGCCGGAAGGCCCCGAGGCCGAGCGCGTGCTGGTCCGCCTGCACGTCGAGAAGATCGCGGGCAACGTCAAATAGGGTCCCGGCCATGGGTGTGACATTCAACGAGGCCACCAAGGCCCTGCTCGACGGCCGCAACTACCCGGTCGTGGCCACCACCAACGCCGACGGCTCGCCCCAGAGCTCCGTCGTCTGGGCGCGCCGCGACGGCGACACCGTGGTCTTCGTGACCGTCCGGGGCCGGCGCAAGGAACGCAACATCCGCCGCGACCCGCGCGTCTCGCTCTCCGTCTTCGACCTGGCCGATCCGGAGAACTACGTCGAGATCCGCGGCCGCGCCGAGGTCACCGTCGAAGGCGGCCGCGACCTGAACGACGAGCTGGCCCGCAAGTACCTCGGCACGGTCTTCCCGCCCGAGCCGGCCGACATCGTGCGCGTGCTCGTGCGCGTCGTCCCCGAACACATCACAGGGCATTCGGCCTGATGGTCCCGTTAGGCTGGAAACCATGACGATCAGGGCCGTTTTGTTCGACTTCTCCGGCACGCTCTTCCGGCTCGAGCAGGACGAGTCGTGGCTCACCGAGCTGACCGACCACGACGGCACGCCGCTCGACATCGAGGCGCAGGCCGAGCTGATGCGCCGGATGACCGCGCCGGTCGGGCAGGTCGTCGAACTGGACGCCGAGCACGTGCACGCCTGGCAGCACCGCGACCGCGATCCCGGGCTGCACCGGAAGGTGTACCTGGAGGTGCTCAAGAAGTCGGGCGTCCCGCACTTCGACCAGGCCGAAGCCCTCTACAACCGGCTCATCGATCCCAGCCAGTGGACGCCGTACCCGGACACCGAAGCCGCGCTGAAGGCCGCCGCCGAGCGGGGGCTCAAGGTGGGCGTGCTGAGCAACATCGCCTTCGACATCCGGCCGGCCTTCACCGCCCGCGGGTGGGACGCCTACGTCGACGAGTTCGTGCTGTCCTTCGAGGTCGGCGCCATCAAGCCGGAGCTGGAGATCTTCCGCAAGGCCGTGCGGTCGCTCGACGTCCCGGCGACCGAGACGCTGATGGTCGGCGACAGCGAAGAGGCCGACGGCGGCGCCCGCGCGCTCGGCTGCGAGTTCGCGCTGGTCGACCCGCTGCCCACCGCCGAACGGCCGGACGCCCTGCTCACGGCGTTGCGCGGGTTCGGCGTGGCCTGAGGGGCTGCGACGGGGCTCACGCCCGACCCCGTACCCTTTCAGGGTGGCCCTTCACCTTTTCGACACAGCGACCCGGAGCGTTCGGGAGTTCCACCCCGTCCGTAGCGGAACGGCGTCGATCTACGTGTGTGGTGCCACCGTGCAGGGCGTTCCGCACATCGGGCACGTCCGCGGCGTCCTGAACTACGACGTCCTGCGCCGCTGGCTCGTCCACAGTGGACTGGACGTCCTGCTGGTCCGCAACGTCACGGACATCGACGACAAGATCCTCACCAAGGCAGCCGAAGCCGGCCGGCCGTGGTGGGAGTGGGGCGCGACGCACGAGCGCGCCTTCGAGGAGGCGTACGAGCAGCTCGGCTGCCTCCCGCCGTCGATCAACCCGCGCGCGACCGGGCACGTCACCCAGATGGTCGAGCTGATGGAGCGCCTCATCGAGGCGGGCCACGGCTACGTCGCGGACGGCGACGTCTACTTCTCGGTGAAGTCGTTCGACGGCTACGGCAAGCTCTCCGGCCAGGTCCTCGAGGACGTCCAGCAGGGCGAGACGCCGACGCGCGGCAAGCGCGACCCGCGCGACTTCACCATGTGGAAGAGCGCGAAGCCCGGCGAGCCGTCGTGGCCGACGCCGTGGGGACACGGCCGGCCGGGCTGGCACCTGGAGTGCTCGGCGATGGCGACGTCGTACCTCGGCGCGGAGTTCGACATCCACGGCGGCGGCATCGACCTGGTCTTCCCGCACCACGAGAACGAGCGCGCCCAGTCGAACGCGGCGGGCGACGCCTTCGCGCGGTTCTGGCTGCACAACGCCTGGGTCACCATGTCGGGCGAGAAGATGTCGAAGTCGCTCGGCAACACCGTGTCGATCCCGGCGATGCTGGAGCGCTACCGGGCACCGGAGGTGCGCTACTACCTCGTGCAGCCGCACTACCGGTCGACGATCGAGTACTCCGACGGCGCGCTGTCCGAAGCTGCGCAGGGCTACCGGCGGATCGAGACGTTCCTGCGCCGCGCCGCGCAGTCGGGCGAAGTGACGCTGGGCACGGTCCCGGCGGAGTTCGCCGCCGCGCTCGACGACGACCTGGCCACCCCGCAGGCGTTCGCCGTGGTCCACACCACGGTGCGGGACGGTAACGCCGCGCTCGACGCGGGCGACACCTCCAAGGCACTCGAATTCGCCGCGGCCGTCCGCGCGATGACCGATGTGCTGGGCCTCGACCCGCTGTCCGCGCGCTGGTCGGAGGCGGGCGGTTCCGACTCGCCCACCAAGGACGCGCTGTCCCGGATCGTCGAAGGGCTGCTGGCCGAGCGCCAGCAGGCCCGGGCCGAGAAGGACTTCGCCCGCGCGGACGCCGCCCGTGACCGCCTCCAGCAGGCGGGCATCGTGGTGGAGGACACCCCCAACGGTCCGCAGTGGACAGTCAAGTCCGACTGAGCCGTTCTCTACGCAAGGAAACTTTCACCATGGCAGGCAACTCGCGGCGCCAGGGCGCGATCCGCAAGACGGGCACCAAGAAGGGTGCCGTCGTCGGCTCGGGCGGTCAGCGCCGCAAGGCCCTCGAAGGCAAGGGCCCGACCCCGAAGGCGGAGGACCGTCCCGGGCACAAGGCCTACCGGTCGGCCAACGCCGCGACGAAGCGCGACCAGGCGCGGCAGAAGAAGGCCGACAAGCCGGAGCTGATCGCCGGGCGCAACCCGGTGGTCGAGGCGCTGCGCGCGGGCGTCCCCGCGACGGCGCTGTACGTCGCCCTGAACATCGAGATCGACGACCGCGTGAACGACGCCGTCCGGCTGGCCGGCGACAAGGGCATCTCGATCCTGGAGATCCCGCGCGAGGAGCTGGACCGCAAGACGAACCGCGCCGTGCACCAAGGCCTCGGCCTGCAGGTCCCGCCGTTCGAGTACGCCCACCCGGACGACCTGATGGCGGCGGCGCGCAACTCCGGCGAGGTGCCGCTGTTCGTCGCGCTCGACGGCGTCACCGACCCCCGCAACCTGGGCGCGGTGATCCGCTCGGCGGCCGCGTTCGGCGCGCACGGCGTGCTCCTGCCGGAGCGCCGCAGCGCGGGCATGACGGCGGTGGCCTGGCGGACGAGCGCCGGCACGGCGGCGAAGCTGCCGATCGCGGTCGCGACCAACCTGACGCGCCAGCTCAAGGCGTGGGCGAACGACGGCCTGATGCTGGTGGGCCTGGACGCCGACGGCTCGGTGGACATCGACGAGCTCGAACTGGCGGCGGACCCGCTGGTGATCGTGCTGGGCTCGGAGGGCCGCGGCCTGTCACGCCTGGTCCGCGAGACGTGCGACGCGACGGTGTCGATCCCGATGGCGGCGGGCGTGGAGTCGCTGAACGCCTCGGTGGCCGCGGGTGTCCTGCTGGCCGAAGTGGCGCGGCGCCGGCGTCTCACCGGTCGGGTCTGACACGACCACCCACTCGGGTTAAGGTCACCGTCGGATAGACCGAGGGGACCCGATGTCGTTCGTTTCGCCACTGTTCCTGTGGTACTTCATGCCGGCGGTGCTCATCGCCGTGCTGGTGTGCCCGCGGACGTGGCGAAACGGCATCGTCGCGGCCGGCAGCCTGCTGTTCTACACGATCGGCGCCGGCCCGTTCGTGTTCCTGCTGCTCGGCTGCATGGTCGTCAACTTCCTGGCCGGCCCGCTGCTGGCGCCGAACCCGTTCGACCTCGACAGCGGGCGGCGGCGCAAGATCCTCATCGCGGTGGTGTCGCTCGACGTCGCGGTGCTGCTGATCTGGAAGTATGCCGGGTTCGCGACGCAGCAGATCGCGGCCGTCGCGCACTGGTTCGGCGGCAGCGTGCCCGTCGCGAGCCTGGTCGTGCCGATCGGTATCTCCTTCTACACGTTCCACCACATTTCGTACGTGGTCGACATCTACCGCGGCGAGCGGCAGGCGCTGCGGAACCCGGTGTCGTTCGCCGCGTACATCGCGATGTTCCCGCAGCTGGTGGCCGGCCCGATCGTGCGCTACCGCGAGATCGCCGACCAGCTGCCGCAGCTGCGTTCCCACCGGCTCGACGACATCGCGGCCGGCTTCCCCCGGTTCGCGCTGGGGCTGTGCAAGAAGACGATCATCGCCGACTCGCTGAGCCCGCTGGTCGAAGCGTGCTTCAAGGTGCCCCCGGACCAGATGACGTTCGCGACGGCGTGGCTCGGCGCGATCGGCTACACGCTCCAGCTGTTCTTCGATTTTTCCGGCTATTCGGACATGGCGATCGGCCTCGGCCGCATGCTGGGCTTCCGGCTGCCGGAGAACTTCGCGCGGCCGTACTCGTCGGTGACGATCACGGAGTTCTGGCGCCGCTGGCACATGAGCCTGTCCCGCTGGTTCCGCGACTACGTGTACATCCCCCTGGGCGGCAACCGCAGCGGCGCGGCCAAGACCTACCGGAACCTCTGCATCGTGTTCGTGCTGACGGGTTTCTGGCACGGCGCGCAGTGGACGTTCCTGGTGTGGGGCTGCTACCACGGAGCGTTGCTGGTGATCGAGCGCCGCTTCGGCTTCGACCTCGACCCGTCTTCGCGGTGGCCGCGCCTGGCCCGCCGGGCGCTGACGATGCTCCTGGTGGTGTTCGGCTGGGTGTTCTTCCGGTCGGCCGACCTGGGCCACGCGCTGTCGATGATCGGGCACATGCTGATCCCCGACTTCGCCGGCCTGGGCACGGGCGTCGAGGAGGCGTTCACGAACCAGCGGCTGGTGCTGCTGCTGGCGGCACTGGTGGTGTTCCTGCTCCCGGCCCACCCGGTGACGGGCCCGCTGCTGGAGTCCTCCCGCAGCCGCCCGGCGACGGCGTTGCGCATCGGCGTGATGACGGTCGGTCTGGTGTACGCGGCGATCCTGATCGCGACGGGGACGTTCAGCCCGTTCCTCTACTACCAGTTCTGACCAGCGGATGCGGACGGGAGGGGCAGCCGTGCCGTGGCGGCCGTCGAGCTGGGATGCGGTCCCGGGTCGTCGTTTCGACCCCTACCGCGAACGAGCCGGCCGGCTCTTCACCGATGAAGGCGAGGCCGGCTTCGTGTTCGTGCGCTTGAGCCCGGCGGTCGCGCAGATCGGGGGTGCGCTGTGGTGGCGCCGGTGGTCGGAACCCTTCGAGCAGGTCGAGGAGTACTACTGGCTGGCGGACGGCGGGTTCGCCGACACGGTGACCGACGCCGGCGATCTGGCGGACGAGGTCCGGGACTGGGGCTCGGGCAGGATGAGCGTGGCCGGCGAGACCTGCCGGGTCGAGTGGCTCGACGACGAAAAGTCGAGGCTGGTGCGCGACGACGTCTTCCGCCTGGGCTCTTCGGCCGGCTGAACGCGTCCGGTCGGCCGGCCGTTCCCGGGAACGGCCTGGCAGCATGATCGGGACGACCACCGGCACGAGGGAGCCCCGAAGGATGAGCGAGCTGGCCAAGGTGCCGGGCGTGATCCCGTACGTCGACCACCACGACGGTCCCCGGCGGCTGCTCGCCGTCGAGATCCCGCACCTCGGCCACACCGTGCGCGCCTACGCGCCGATCGCGAGCATCGACGGGCGGCAGTACGTCGTCTCCTGGGGCTCGGTGAGCTTCGAAATCCCCGCCGACCGGAACGTGCACGTCAGCGTGCACCTGCAGACCAACAGCGGGCACGACTACACGATCACCCCGTTCGCCTCCACCATCCTGCCGCCCCACCCCGCGCCGGTGCGGCTCGTCGCCCAGTTCGCGCCGAGTCAAGGCCCCGAAGGCGCGCTCGTCCCCGTCGGCTGATGCTCGCGACGCGGTATCTCTTCCTGACCCGCCACGGCGAAGCGGCACCCACCGGCGACCTCACCGACGCCGGGCGGCAGCAGGCCGTACTGCTGGGCCGGCGGCTCCGCGAGGTCCCCATCAACGCCGTCCACCACGGTCCCCTCCCGCGCGCCTCGCAGACCGCCGCGCTCCTCGCCACCCAGCTCCCGGGCGTCCCGGTTTACGTCGACGAAGCGGCTGACGACTTCGTCCCCTACACGCCCATGCGCGAGGAGCTCCCCGAGACCTCCGGCGACCTCCTGCACGCGTTCGCGCGGCAGCTTCCGCCCGCCGACGAAGAAAGAGCCGCCGAAGCCGAGCGGCGGTTCACCGGGCCCGTGCCCGGCACCGAGACGCGCTACGAAGTGCTCGTCACGCACAACTTCCTCGCCGGCTGGCTCGTGCGCGCCTCGCAGGACGCGCCGCCGTGGCGGTGGCTCGCCCTCGACCACGCCAACGCGGCGCTCACCGTGATCCGCTACTCGCCCGGGCGGCCGGCCGCGCTGCTGACCTACAACGACGTCGGCCACCTGCCCGCGGAACTGCGCTGGACCGGCTTCTCGCCCGACTTTTACCTTCCGTAACCGGCGAACGCGGAGCGTTGCCACCCTGGAAAAGGTGTCTCGCCCGAATGGCGGAGCCTGTCAGGATGGCCGGATGAGTCCCGTTCCGTCGCCCACCACCGATCGGCTGAGCGACTACCTCGCCGCCGACGCCGTCGTCGATCACCGGCACCCCTCGATCCGCGCCCGGGCCGACGCCTTCCGGACGGCGAGCGATGATCCCGTCGAACGCGCCGAGGCCGCGTTCCTCTTCGTCCGGGACGAGATCGAGCACGTGATCGACGCGGCCGATCCGCGCGTCACCTGGCGGGCGTCGGACGTCCTGCGCGAGCGCGTCGGGATCTGCCACGCGAAGGCGCATCTGCTCGCCGCTTTGCTGCGCGCACAAGGGATCCCGGCCGGGTTCTGCTACCAGGAGCTGTCCGCGCTGCACGGGCTGAATGCCGTGTATCTGCACGGCAGGTGGTCGCGCCTCGACGCCCGCGGCAACCGCACGGGCGCCCGCGGGGAGTTTTCGCTCGGCGAGGAAAAACTGGCCTGGCCGGTGGACACCGCGCGCGGCGAACGCGATCACCCGGAGATCCACCCCGCGCCCGCGGCGGTCGTCGTGAATTTCCTGATGACGGCCGAACCCGGTCCCGGCTGGTACGAAAAGGGCCTCCCGGCCGTCCTTTGAGCCAGGTTTTCCGTGATTTTCGGAAAACTCGACAACCCGGTTAATTATTGCCCTGAGTGACGTCTGTCCGTCATCCTTGTCCCCCGAACTTCTTATTTCGCACGCTCCGCCAGGCGCGTAAAGTAACTCCCCGCGCTCGAACCGACACTTTACGCATTCGTCCGTTCGGGTGGTTCGAGGGAGGTGAAGCACGTGGCCGCGGAAGGCGGACGCCTCCGCCGTACCCCACTGCAGGAGATCTTCTGGACCAGGACGAGCCTGCTCCTTTCGGTGCTCGTCGTGGTCGCCGGCCTCAGCCTGTGGCTCGCCGGCCTGATGGACCCCGGCACCGGGAAGAACCTGGTGTCGGCACTGGGCACCGGCACCCTGATCTCCGCGATCGTCGGGTTCGGCACCACACTGATCACCGCCAGTGCGTCGCAGCGGGCGCTGGTGACCCCGGTGATCGAAGAAAGCCGGCGCGCGCTGGAGGATCTGAGCGCCGAATACCGCGCGCTGAACAAGGAGTTCTTCCCCACCGACGTGTTCGAGGCGACCACCGACCCCGATCCCGCGTTCAACCGAGCGCTGATGGCCGACCTCAACGCCACCCGGCAGTACTTCTTCCGCGGCTTCTCCGGCCGGCACGCGGCCGCCCGGCTGTTGCTTTCCCGCACAGAACGCGAACTCCGGGCCGTCATCGCCGATCCGCGCGACGCCAGTTCGATCAGCGGGCGCGCCCGCTACCTGCTCCGCCGCGAGGCGGGCGACGTCGACTACGAACAGATCCAGACCCGGCTCGACGAAGAGATCCGGATCGGGCTGGTCGGCCTCTTCCTGGCGCGCAGCCGCTGCGCGCAGGTCGACATCACCGTGGTCGCCGACCCGCCGCTGGACCGGCTGGAGATGTTCGACGACAGCGTGTGGGTGTCGCTCTACAGCGACGTTCGCGGCGCCACGAAGCTGTACCCGCGGTCCCTGCGGTTCACCGAGGGTTCCTTCCTCTACAACATGGAACGCGCCGAGTTCGTGCGCGTCTCGCAGTCCCGGACCGGCCGCCACTTCCGCATCACGTCCGCCACGACGCGGACGGATTTCCTGGCGCTGTTCGAAAAGATCACCGGATCCCCCCTGTCCGAGGAGCAGTTCCGCGAGCTGGAAAGCAAGTTCCACGCTTTCCGTGCGGAGTTCTCCCAAGTCGCCGAGCTAGGGAGCTGACCTTGCTCACCCGCCTGTCCCCGCTCACCGAACTGGCCACGCGCCTGCGCACGGCCGGGTTTCCGCTCGCCGCCGACTGGCGCACGGTCGACACCTGGTTCCGGTCGTGGGCCGACCACCCCGAACTGCGGGAGGAGCTGCGCTCGCAGCTCCGCTCGCTGTCCGCCGCGCAGGTGGCGAAACTCCTGCGCTCGTCCCGGGAAACCACGACCCATTTCGCCTGGTGCCTGCTCGATTCGCCGGCCGACCCGTTTTCCTTCTGGCTGCACGAATACAAGGCGCAGAAGGACTGGCGGGAGGGGTACGCGGATTCCGTGCACAACCACAGGTACCACTTCTGCACCACCATTCTCCGGGGCAGCTACCTGCACGAAAGGTACGAGACGGCCCACGATCCCCGCACCGGCCTGATTTCGGCCGCACACCTGCGTCGCCGGACGTTGTGCCAGGCCGGGGCGTGCGCCACCATGCTGGCCGACGAATACCACCGCATCCCTTCGGCGACTTCCGGCACGATGACGTTCCTCGTGAAATCACGGCCGGTGAGCACGTTCAGCCTTTCCTACGATCCGGCCAGCGGAATCGGCCATCGTCACGTTCCGGTTGAGGTCCGATTGGGGGAATTGGCCGACCGCATCTAGCTACACACCGGCGTCAAGGGCGCTTACCATTACTCCACCCGTCTGAACACCACGGCCGGGATCGGAGAGGTGTATGCGCACGCAGGAAAGCACGATCGACCAAGTCACCATCGACGCCGTCGAAAACCGGGTGCACCGGCTTTGCCGCCGATACGCCGAACGGTTGCCGTTCCACGGCTGGCACCACGTGGGTTTCGTCCGCGCGAAGGCGGCCGGCTTCGCCCAGCACAACGGGGCCGACCGCGCCGTGGTCGAGGTCGCGGCGCTGGTGCACGACGTCAACTACCTGGTGCTCCGAAACTCGCCCGCGGCGGCGGGCCGGAGCCTGCGGCTGGAGATCCTCGCGGAGTGCGGGGTCCCCGACGGCGTGGCGCGCTGGATCGACGAGATCGTCGACGAAGCCGAAATGGCCACGCGCGGCCGCGACATTTCGCTGGAGGCGCAGGCCCTGAGCGACGCGGACACGCTGTTCAAGGCGCTGCCGGTGACGCCGGTGGTGCTCGCGCACCGGTACCTGCGCGAGAACGGGCTGAGCCTGCGCGAGCTGGCGCACAAGATCGTCGGCGAGCAGTGCGACGTCCACGACGAGGGGTACTACTTCTACAACCCCGAGGCGGCGGCGACGTACTCGCGCTGGGCGATGGCGAACCTCCAGCTGTGGCAGTGCATCAAGGAGGCGGTCGACGACCCGACGGTGGCGGAACTGCTGGACGCGGTCCACGCCGTCGACGTGCTGGCGTCCTAGTTCGGGCCGTTTTGGCCGTAACCCCGCAGCCGCTCGACGACGTTGGCCACCTCGGGCGGCGGCAGCAGGCTCGGCCGGCCGGCGCTCTGCGCGAGCAGCCACACCCGGCAGGCCCACTCGAGCTGCTGGGCCCGGTGGTAGGCCGCCTCGAGGCCGTCGCCGTAGGTGAGGGTGCCGTGGTTGGCCATCAGGCAGCCGCGGCGCCCCTCCAGGGCCTCGAGGACGGCCGCGGCGAGCTCGGGCGTGCCGTACGTGGCGTAGCGCGCGACGCGCACCGAGGGGCCGATCGTGGCGAGGATGTAGTGGACGGGCGGCACCTCGCGCACGAGGGTCGACACGGCGGTGGCGTGCGGCGAGTGCGTGTGGACGACGGCGGTGACGGGCTCGCGGTCGGGATCGCGCACGTCCCAGTAGACGGACAGGTGCATCGGCAGCTCGCTGGTCGGCTTGAGCGAGCCGTCGACGACCTGCCCCCCGAGATCGACGACGGCCACGTCGGCCGGGTTCATGCTCGAGTAGGGAACGCCGGTCGGGGTGACGGCGACGAGATCCCCGGCCCGCACGGAGACGTTCCCGGACGTGCCGACGACCAGGCCGTCCCCGACCATCCGGCGCGCATAGGCGCAGACGGCGGCCCGCTCGGTCTCGAGGATCATGCGCAGGTCCCGTCGTCTCGTGGGTGATCGGCAGCTGAGCTGAACACTGCCAGCCACCCACGAGCTCCGGCCACCTCGGGGCACCCCACCCGTCCCTGGCCCGGTCGTGCTGTCGTGAATGACCCATTCACCTCATCTGACGACAGGAATGAGTCATTCACGACATCCGGAGCACCTCCGGGCCGCCCACGAGACGCCCCACGCAGGAGGTGTGGCCGGGGCCGAGATTGGCCCGGCGCCTCCCGAAGATCCGGGAGGCGCCGGCGTCTGGAGGGGAAAGGATCAGGCCTTCGCCGGTGCGGCGGGCGCAGCCTGGGCCTTCGCGGCAGGGGCAGGGGCCGGCGTCGGCTTCCGGTCGCCGTTTCCGGAAGCGGGTGCTTCCTCCGCCGGGGCCGCCAGCAGCCGCATGGCCTCCTGGACCGCCACGTCCGTGGCCGCGATCCGCTCGGCGACCTTCGACCGCAGGTCCAGAGCCAGTTTCCGGTTGTGATCGGCCTCCGCCTGCTGGGACTTCGCCGACGCCAGCGCCGCCTCGGTCTCCTGCTTCTTGCGGGCGTTCTCCTCGTCGAAGGCCTTCTTCCGCGCGGCCAGCTCCTCCGAAGCCTTCCGGTCCGCCGCGGCCCGTGCCTCGGCCGCGGCCGCCTCGGCCTTCGCGTCCGCTTCCTTGCGGGCCCGCTCGGCCGCCGCGGCCAGCTCGACGCGCTTCGCGCCCGCCGCCGCGTTGAGCTTCTCGATCTCGCCCTTGGCTTCGGACAGCAGGCGGGCGCGCTCCTCTTCCGCGTCCTTCGCCAGCTTGTCGGCCGTGCGACGGGTCTCGTGCGCGTACTTGTCGGCCTGGTCGCGGGTCGAGGCCGCGTCCGCCTCCGCCGCCGAACGGAGGTCGGCGATCTCCTCTTCGGCCAGCTGCATCATCATCCGGACGCGCTCGGCCATGGCGCCGGCGCCGGACGGGCTCGAGCTCATCCGCGCGAGCGCGGCCTTCGTCTCGGCCAGTTCCTTCTGCGCGTACGCGAGGGCCTTGGAAAGGTCCGACGACGTCGCAACGGCTTCATCCCGGCTGCGGGCTGTCTCGCGGAACTCCTTGGTCAGCTCGGCGAGGCGTTCGTCGACCTGTCGTTGGTTGTAGCCGCGGACACCCACGGCGAACTGGGCGGTCTTCGGGGCGGAGTGGGGCTTCTCAGGCGCGACCATCGGGCCACCTTAATGAGCAAGGGACCTTCAGGACGTACCGCCAAACGGATGCATCACGAATTTGGGAACCCCCGGTAACACATGGCATCCTGACCTCGGTTGACCAGCGGTTGACACGAGGAGGCCACTGTGGACATACAGGCGGTCCTCGCGGACATCGGCGCGCACTGGCACGTCTACGCCACCATGCCGCTCATCGCCGCCCTGATCGGCTACCTCACCAAGCGCGTCGCCATCGAGATGATGTTCCGGCCCCTCGAGTTCACCGGCGTCAAGCCGTTCTTCGGCTGGCAGGGCGTCATCCCGGCGAACGCGCGGCGGATGGCCACCACCGCCGTCGATCTGCTGACCCGCAACCTCGTCGACCCGCAGGAGATCTTCGCCCGGCTCGACCCGGAAGAAATGCTCAAAGAGCTCGAAGCGCCCCTGCTCAAGGCCGTCGAAGACGTCACGCGCGAGGTCATGGAGACCTACCAGCCACGGCTCTGGGAACTGCTGCCGACGCGGGCGCAGCGGCTGCTCGTCGACCAGGTCCGCGCGCAGGCGCCGGCGGTCGTCAAGCGGCTGCTGCGGGAGGTCTCGACCAACATCGACGACGTCCTCGACGTCGACGACATGCTCATCAACGCGATGGTCCGCGACAAGTCGCTGACGTGCCGGCTGATCCGCGAGGTCGCCGCGCCCGAGTTCAAGTTCATCGCGCGTTCGGGCATCTGGTTCGGGTTCGCGATCGGGCTCGTCCAGTTCGTCGCCTGGGCGCTGACGAAACAGCCGCTGATCATGCCGGTCTTCGGTTTCGTCACGGGCTTCGTCACGGACTGGCTCGCCCTGAAGATGATCTTCTACCCGCGCGAGCCCCGCGGGTTCGGGTTCTTCCGCTGGCAGGGCATGTTCCAGAAGCGCCGCCAGCAGGTCGCCGCCGACTACGGCGCGCTGATCGCCGACGAGGTCCTCACCGTGCGGAACGTCATGGAGGCCGTGCTCACCGGGCCGCGCGCGGACAAGCTGTTCGCGCTGGTCACCCGCGAGGTGCAGCGCACGATCGACGCGCAGGCGAGCATCGCCAAGCCGCTCGTCGCGCTGACCATCGGCGGCAAGCAGTACCAGCAGATGAAGCGCGCGGCCGCCGAGAAGGCCATCGCCTACCTCCCCGAAACGGTGAAACACGTCGAGAGCTACGCGACCGGCGCGCTCGACGTCCGCAACACGATCGTCGGCAAGATGCAGCAGCTGACGCCGCTCGAGTTCGAAGGCATCCTGCGTCCGGCCTTCAAGCAGGACGAATGGAAGCTGATCGCGGTCGGCGCGGTCATCGGCGGACTGGTGGGTGAACTCCAGGTGCTGCTCCTGCTGCACTGATCAAGGGCCGATAGCGTGCGCGAGTGGACTTCGGCACGCACTGGCAGGTGTACGTCACCATGCCGTTCATCGCGGCGCTGATCGGGTACGTCACCAAGCGCGTCGCCATCGAGATGATGTTCCGGCCCCTCGAGTTCACCGGGATCAGGCCGTTCCTCGGCTGGCAGGGCGTGCTGCCGGCGAACGCCGAGCGCATGGCGGCGACGGCCACCGAAATGCTGACGACCACCCTCGTCGACCCGAAGGAGATCTTCGCCCGGCTCGACCCGGCGCAGGTCGCGAAGGAGATCGAGCAGCCGCTGCTGCGGGTCGTCGAGGACGTCACCCGCGAGGTGATGGAGACCTACCAGCCGCGGCTGTGGGAGGTGCTGCCGAACGGCGCGCAGCAGCTGCTGCTCAAGCGCGTCCAGGCCGAGGCGCCGAAGGCGATCACCAAGATCATGCGGGAGATCGCCGACAACATCGAGGACGTCCTCGACCTCCAGCACATGGTCGTGACGAACCTCGTCCGCGACAAGGCGCTGCTGAACCGGCTGATCCGCGACATCTCCCGGCCCGAGATGCGGTTCATCGCCCGCTCCGGGATCGGGTTCGGGTTCGTCCTCGGCTGCGTGCAGCTGGTGGTGTGGGCGCTGACGAAGTCACCGGTCGTGCTGCCGGTGTTCGGCCTCCTCATCGGCTGGTTCACCGACTGGCTCGCCCTGAAGATGATCTTCCTGCCGCGTGAGCCTCGCCGCTTCCTCGGCCTGTACACCTGGCAGGGCGTCTTCCAGAAGCGCCGCGACCAGGTCGCGGCCGACTACGGCGACATGATCGCCCGCGAGATCATCACGATCCCGAACCTCCTGGAAGCCGTGCTGCGCGGGCCGAAGTCCGACCGGCTCTTCGCGATGATCACGCGCGAGGTGCAGAAGACGATCGACGCGCAGGCGAGCGTCGTCAAGCCGTTCGTCGCCATCGCCGTCGGGACGAAGAAGTTCCAGGAGATGAAGCAGACGGCGGCGGCGAAGGCCGCGGAACGCGTCCCGGAGACGATCCGGTACGCCGAAAACTACGCGATCAACGCGCTCGACGTGCGGAACACGATCGTCGACCGGATGAAGAAGCTGAGCGCGCTGGAGTTCGAGCAGCTGCTGCGGCCGGCGTTCCGGCAGGACGAGTGGAAGCTCATCGCCGTCGGTGCGGTGATCGGCGGGCTCGTGGGGGAACTGCAGGTGCTCGCCCTGCTCGGGTAGCCGGTACGGTTTCGCTCTCGGCACCGCGAGGGGAGGTCGGAATGGACGCCGTCCTGGACGACCTCGCGCTGCACTGGCCGCTCTACGCGGCGATGCCGTTCATCGCGGCGCTGATCGGGTACGTCACCAAGCGCGTCGCCATCGAAATGATGTTCCGGCCGCTGGACTTCATCGGGATCCCGCCGGTGCTCGGCTGGCAGGGCGTCGTTCCGAAGCACGGCGGCCGGATGGCGGCGGTGGCGACCGAACTGCTGACGGCGAACCTGCTCGACCTCCGCGAAGTGTTCGGCCGGATCGACCCGGTGATCATCACGAGCGAGCTGGAGCAGCCGCTGCTGCGCGCGGTCGACCACATCGCGCGCGAGGTGCTCGCCGAGCACCACCCGCGGCTGTGGGAGGTCATGCCGACGCTGGCGCAGGAAATGCTGATCAAGCAGGTCCAGGCGTCGGCGCCGCGGCTGGTGCGGGAGTTCCTCGACGACGTCCGCGAGAACCTCGACGAGGTCCTCGACGTCCAGCACATGACGGTCCAGCGCCTGACCCGCGACCGCGCGCTGCTGGTGCGGCTGATCCGCGAGACGTCCCGGCCGGAGATGGCTTTCATCGCGCGGATGGGCGTCTACTTCGGGTTCGGGCTGGGCCTGGTGCAGACGATCGTGTGGGCGTTCACGCGCGAGCCGTGGGTGCTCCCGGTGTTCGGCGGCGTGATCGGGCTGTGCACGGACTGGCTGGCGATCAAGCTGATCTTCGTCCCGCGCGAGCCGGTCCGCCTGGGCCGGGTGATCTTCCAGGGCAAGTTCCAGCGACGGCGCGCGGAGGTGGCGCGGCAGTACGGCGAGCTGATCGCGAACGAGGTCCTGACGGTCCAGAACCTGCTGGACGCGGTGCTGCGGGGCCCGCGGGCCGACCGGCTCGCGGCGCTGGTGGAGCAGCTGGTCTCCACCACGGTCGACGCGCAGATGCCCCTGGCGTGGACGGTGGGCGGCACGCGGCTGCAGGAGATGAAGCAAGCGGCGGCCCGGAAAGCGCTGGAGCAGCTGCCGGACACGGCCCGGTACGCCGAGGGGTACCTGACCGAGGCGATGGACGTCGCGAAGATGATCGAGCAGCGGATGCTGGCGTTGACCCCGCTGGAGTTCGAGGGGCTGCTGCGGCCGGCGTTCCGGCAGGACGAGTGGAAGCTGATCGCCGTCGGCGGAGTGATCGGCTTCGTGGTGGGCGAGCTGCAGGTCCTCCTGATGCTGGGCTGAATTTGCATTCGCACCCTCAAAGCGTCACTTTCCCTAGGAAAGATGCGTCCAGGGGGTGCCTCCGACGCATCTTTCCTAGCGAAAGTGACGTCTTCAGGCCGCCGCGATCAGGTCCGGGGCCGGGTCCACCGCGCGGACCCGCGTGCGGCGGTCGCGCTGCCAGGCGATCAGCCGGCAGACCACGTAGATCAGGAACGAAATCGCCGTCACGAACGCGCTCACCGGCAACCCCGGCGCCAGCGACAGCACGATTCCGCCCAGAGCCGAAACCTCGGCGAACACGATCGACAGCACCGTCGCCTTCCACGGCGACGCCGTCACGCGAGCCGCCGCGGCCGCGGGCGTCACCATCAGTGCCACCACCAGCAGCGACCCGACCACCTTCACGCTCAACGCCGTCGAGATGCCCACCAGCAGCGCGAACACCACGGTCAGCGTCTTCACCGGGACCCCGCGCGCCACCGCCACGTTGCGATCCACCGAAGCGAACAGCAGCGGCCGGTAGACCAGCGCCAGCACCGCCAGCACCACCACCGACGACACGACGAACAACGTCAGGTTCGTCGAATCGATCGTGATGATCTGGCCGGTGAGAATCCCGAACTTGTTCCCGGACCGTCCTTTGTAGAACGACAGGAACAGCACGCCCATGCCGAGGCCGAACGACAGGATCACGCCGATCACCGAGTCGCGGTCCGAGTCGCGCGCGCCCAGGATTCCCAGCAGCAGCGCCGCCACCACCGCGCCGATCAATGCGCCGTACTCGACGCCGATCCCGAGCAGCAGGGCCGCCGCGCCGCCGGTGAACGCCAGCTCCGACGTCCCGTGCACCGCGAACGACATCCGCCGCATCACGATCAGCGGCCCGAGCACCCCCGCCACCAGGCCGAGGATCGCGGCCGCCAGCAACGCCGTCTGGACGCCGTCCAGCTCGGTGATCAGCTCCCACGTCTTGCCGAAGTCGAACAGATCCAAGACTCAGCCCACTTGCTCTTCGACGTCGTGTTCGTGGTGGTGCGGCTCGTCCTCGCACAACGCGCTCTGCGCGCCCGCGATGTGGATCTGCCCGCCCACCTTCAGCACCTCGACGCGGGTGCCGTACAGCTCCGACAGCGTTCCGGTGTTCATGACCTCGTCCGGCTTGCCGATCCGGAACGAGCCGTTGACCAGGTACAGCACCCGGTCGACGAACGGCAGCACCGGGTTGATCTCGTGCGTCACGAACAGCACCGCGGTGCCCGACGCGCGCCGGCGCTCGTCGATCAGCTCGCTGATCGCGCGCTGGTGCGCCAGGTCCAGCGACAGCAGTGGCTCGTCGCAGAGCAGCACCTCGGGGTCGCCGACCAGGGCCTGCGCCACCCGCAACCGCTGCTGCTCGCCGCCGGACAGGCGCCCGACCGGCTGCTTGGCGTACCGCGTAGCCCCCACCGCTTCGATGGCTTCGGAAACGCGACGGCGCCGGGCCGTCATGCCGAGCAGCCCCGGCCCCCAGCGGTGGCCGTCGAGACCCAGCCCGACCAGGTCGACGCCGCGCAGCGTCAGCGACTCGTCGATCGCGCGCTGCTGCGGGATGTAGCCGACCTTGCGGTTCGCTCCACCCGGGCGGCCGCCGGCGATCTCGACCGTGCCCGCCGACAGGCCCTGCATGCCGAGCAGCGCCTTCAGCAGGCTGCTCTTGCCGGAGCCGTTGGGGCCGAGCACGGCGAGGAACTCCCCCGGCTCGACGACGAGGTCCAGCCCCGACCACAGGGTCCGGGGACCGAACGCGAGTCCCGCCCCGCGGACCCGGACCGCGGGGCGCACGTCGTCGGAGACGGAGACGGAGACGGGGCGCATGGCTACTTCAACGCTCCCGCCAGCGCATCTACTTCCCCGGTCATCCAGCCAATGTAGTCGGTCACACCCTGCGGCAGCGTCTCGGTCACGTCGACGACGCCGATCCCGGCGGCCTTCGCCTGCGCGACGACGTCCTGGGTCAGCGGCGTCACCGTCTGCGCGTTGTTGATCAGCGCCTTGACCTGCTTGGTGGCGATGAGCTGCTTGTACTCGTTGACGGCGCCGGCCGGGACGTCCGTGTCGTTCTCCACGGCGTCCGAGAAGGCCTTCGGCGTCGCGTCCGTCAGCTTCGCGCTCCGGAGCAGGTAGTGCGCCACCGGCTCGGTGACGACGACCTTCGTGCCCGGGTGCGTGGTGCCGAGCTCGCCGAGGCGCTTCTCCAGCGCGTCGACCTTCGCCTTGAACGCGGTCGCGTTGTCGGTGAAGACCTGCTTCGACGCCGGCTGCAGCTCGCCGAGCTGCGCGGCGACCTGGTCGGCCACCTTGTCGACACCCGGCAGGTCGTACCAGACGTGCTCGTTCTCGTCGCCGGTCGCGGCGATGTCGTAGGCGACGAGCTTCTTCGCGTCCCCGGCCTGGCCGGTGAGCTTGCCGAAGAACTCGTCGTAGCCGCCGCCGTTGGACAGCAGCAGCTTCGCGTCCTTCGCCGCCAGGGCGTCCTCGGCGGTGGTCTCGTACGAGTGCGGGTCGGCGGAGGGGTCGTGGATGATCGACTTGACCTCGACCTGGTCGCCGCCGACGGCACTAGCGACGCTGCCCCAGACGTCGGTCGAGGCGACGACCTTGATCTTCCCGGAGCCGCCGGACTGCGCGCTGCCGTCGGGGCCGGACGTTCCCCCGGAGCACGCGGCCAGCGCGAAGAGGGACAGGGCCGAAGCGGCGGCGAGCACGCTCCTGGTGCGGCGGGAACTCATCGAAGGACTCCTGGAGACGCTAATGGAAACCGTTGTCAGATTCACCTTACCCCATCCGGATGACTTCCTGGCCATCCGATCCCGGTTTGGTGTATGCGTCTTCGTGCATGCGGATCGAGACATCGACCACCCGGGGTGTCTCTTCAAGAAAGTGATCTGAACCGTTACGGTTTGCTGATGGGACGTCCTATTCGCACCCGAAGGCAGGCGACGCTGGCGTCGCTCGCGGCGGAGCTCGGTGTGTCCAGGACCACGGTGTCCAACGCCTACAACCGGCCGGACCAGCTGTCCCCGGAACTGCGCCGCCGGGTCCTCGAGACCGCGCGGCGCCTCGGCTACCCCGGACCCGACCCCGTCGCCCGCTCGCTGCGCACCCGCAAGGCCGGCGCCGTCGGGCTGCTGCTCACCGAGAACCTCTCCTACGCCTTCCGCGACCCCGCCGCCGTCGGCGTGCTCGAAGGACTGGCCCTGGCCTGCGAAGACGCCGGCGTCGGCCTGCACCTGGTGCCGGCCAGCCCGGGCCGCGAAGACGTCGCCGCGGTGCACCGCGCGGGCGTCGACGGCTTCGTCGTCTACTCCGTGCCGGACGACGACCCGCACCTGGCCGCCGTGCTCGAGCGGCCGGTGCCGACGGTGATCATCGACCAGCCGAGCATCGAAGGCATCGACCGCGTCGGCCCGGACGACGCGGCGGCGGTCGGCAAGATCGCCGAGCACCTCGTCGGCCTCGGCCACCGGCAGGTCGGCGTCATCTGCATGCGGCTGGCCCGCGAGCGCAACGACGACTTCGTCTCCCCGGCCCGCCAGAGCGGCGCGCACTTCCACGTCCAGCGCACCCGGCTGGAGGCGCTGGCCGTGGCGTTCTCGGCGGCCGGCGTCGACTGGGCGGGCGTCCCGGTGATCGAGCGCTTCGACCACACGGTGGACGACGGCGCGTCCGCCGCCCGTCAGCTGCTGGACGCGTACCCGCAGATCACGGCGGTGATCTGCACCTCGGACATCCTCGCGCTCGGCGCCATGGCCGAGGCCGAGCGACGGGGGCTGCGGGTCCCGCAGGACCTGACCGTCACCGGCTTCGACGGCATCGCCGAGGCCGAGCGGATCGGGCTCACCACGGTCCACCAGCCGGTGCTCGAAAAGGGCAAGACGGCCGGACGGCTGCTGCTCAGCTCGGGCGAGCGCAGCGCGCCGAAGGTGATCACGCTGCCGACCGAGCTGCGCGTGGGGCGCACGTCGGCGCCCCCTAGAACGGTCGAGGAGCCCTGGTTCGGGGGCTGACCCGTGACATAGCTCGTAGTGCATTGCTCGAACGGGTATTCACCAGGTCAAATGGAGTGGCACGCCCGCGCCGCGGGGCCACTGGCCGGAAGGTGACCGATGACCTCGATCGACGTTCTGCTCAAGCGCAACCAAGAACTCGGCGAAGTGACGCCCGGCGACCGCTCGTCGCCCAAGCCGTCGCTGCAGGTGGCCATCCTGACCTGCATGGACGCCCGGATCCGGGTGTTCGAGCTGTTCGGCCTGCTGCAGGGCGAGTCGCACGTCCTGCGCAACGCCGGCGGCGTGGTGACCGACGACATGATCCGCTCGCTGGCCCTTTCGCAGCGCAAGCTGGGCACGCGCGAGGTGCTGATCGTCCAGCACACGGAGTGCGGCCTGTCGATGGTCACCGAAGACGACTTCAAGGACGAGTTGGAGAGCGACACCGGTCTGCGGCCGACGTGGTCGGTCGAGGCGTTCCGGAACGTGGAGAACAGCGTCCGGACGTCGGTGGAGCGGGTGCGGCGGAGTGCGTACCTGCCGCACACGGAGAACGTCCGCGGCTTCGTCTACGACGTCAAGACCGGGAAGCTCACCGAGGTCGAGTAACGGGTCGTGGCGCCGGAAACGACCGCCGCGGCCGCCGCGGGGAGCTGGACGCTCGGCGACCTGCCGGTCAACCGGATCGGTTTCGGCGCCATGCGCCTGCCCCAGACCGGCGAGGCCTTCGCACCGGACGCCCTCCCACGCGACCGTGACCAGGCGATCGGCGTGCTGCGGCACGCCGTCGAGCTGGGTGTCGACCACGTCGACACCGCCGCTTTCTACTTCTCGCGGCTGCGCTCGGCCAACGAGCTGGTCAACCGGGCACTGGCGCCCTACCCCGACGGCTTGGTCATCGCCACCAAGGTGGGTCCCCGCCGCGATCCCGTCACCGCGCAGCTGCCGATGGCGAGCCCTCAGCAACTGCGCGGCGACGTCGAGGAGAACCTGCGCCAGCTGGGCCGCGACCACCTCGACGTGGTGAACCTGCGCGTCGGCGGCCCCGGCCCCATCGCCGACCACTTCGGCGCGCTGGCCGAGCTGCGCGAGGCCGGTCTCATCCGGCACCTCGGCCTGTCCAACGTCCGGCCGGAGCACCTGGCCGAGGCCCGGGGCATCGCGCCCGTCGTGTGCGACCAGAACTCCTACGGCCTCGGCTACCGGCGCCGGCAGGACGAGTTCGTCCGCACCTGCGGCGAGCAGGGCATCGCGTTCGTGCCGTTCTTCGCCATCGCCGGCGCGCGACGCGAGACGGGCGCCGGCGGAAGCGACCACGACGAGGTCCTCGCGATCGCACGGGCCCACCAGGCCACCGCCACGCAGATCCGCCTGGCCTGGGCGGTGCACCGCGGACCGCACGTCCTCGTGATCCCCGGCACCGGCGACCCCGCGCACTTGGCCGACAACGTCGCCGCCGGCCGGCAGCGGCTCACCGAGGACGAGCTGACCCGTCTCGAGCGAGTCCACGGCGAAGAGCCCGAGCCGCCGGGTTAACCTCAGCCCGTGGCTGTGGACGCTGACGTACTGCTCGACTGGTTCTCCACGCACGGCCGGGACCTGCCCTGGCGCGAGCCGGACTGCTCGGCCTGGGGCGTGCTCGTCAGCGAGATCATGCTGCAGCAGACGCCGGTCGCCCGGGTGCAGCCGATCTGGCACGAGTGGATGGCACGCTGGCCGGTTCCGTCGGCGCTGGCTGCGTCGTCCCAAGGAGAGGTCGTGCGGGCCTGGGGCAAGCTCGGCTACCCGCGGCGCGCGCTGCGGCTCCACGAAGCCGCCGGGGTGATCGCCGCCGACCACGGGGACGTCGTTCCGTCCGATGTGGACACCCTGCTCGCGCTGCCCGGGATCGGCGCCTACACCGCCCGCGCCGTCGCCGCGTTCGCCTACGGGCGGCGCGCGCCCGTCGTCGACACGAACGTGCGGCGCGTCGTCGCGCGGGCCGTGCACGGGGCCGGGGACGCCGGGCCCGCGTCGAACACGCGGGACATGGCCGACGTCGAGGCGCTGCTGCCGGCCGAGGACGCACCCGCCGCCCGGTTCTCGGCGGCGATCATGGAGCTCGGTGCGCTGGTCTGCACCGCGCGCTCGCCGCGGTGCGCGGACTGCCCGGTCTACGACGAGTGCGCGTGGCAGCTCGCCGGGCGCCCGGAGTACGCCGGCCCGGCCAAGCCGGTGCAGAAGTTCGCCGGGACCGACCGGCAGGTCCGCGGCCTGCTGCTGGACGTCCTGCGCGGCTCCGAAGGCCCGGTGGAGAAGGCCCGCCTCGACCTCGTGTGGCACGACGGCGGCCAGCGCGACCGCTGCCTGGACTCCCTGCTCGTCGACGGGCTGCTGGAGCAGACCGGCGGCGGCCTCTTCGCTCTCCCGGGCGAACACTAACGCGCTACGACCAAAGTTGGTCAATAGTTGTCATCGGCGCGCTCCAGGGCTACCTTTTCGGAATGGTCCATGTTGACCGCCGGACCCTGCTCAAGGCGGGGGCGACCGCGACCGCGGCCGGCGCACTGGGGATGACGACCACGGGTACGGCCTCGGCGGCCGTGCCGACACCGACGATCCACCCGACCTCCGAATGGGGCGCGCGGCCCGCCGCGGGCCCGATCGTGGTGGAGAACCACAAACCGACCTACATCGTCGTGCACCATGCCGTCGATCCGCCGATGAACAACGACTTCTCCCTGGCGCGCGCGTTCTACGTCTCGCGGTTCATCCAGGACCTGCACATGGACAAGAACGGCTGGATCGACAGCGGCCAGCAGTTCACGAACAGCCGCGGCGGGTTCGTCACCGAGGGCAGGCACCGCAGCCTGGAGATCCTGCGCGGCGGCACGCAGCACGTGCAGGGTGCGAACGTGGGCAACCACAACAGCGAGGTCATCGGCATCGAGAACGAGGGCCTGTACAGCACGGTGGACGTGCCGCAGGCGCTGTGGGACTCGCTGGTGAACCTGGTCGCCTACATCGCGCACCAGTACGGCATCGCGCCCGAGTTCATCAAGGGCCACCGCGACTTCAACTCGACCGAGTGCCCCGGTCAGGTGCTCTACAACCGGCTGCCGGAGCTGCGGACGGCGGTGGGCCGCGTCCTCGGCGTCTCGGTGGCGCGGTCCGAAGCCGAGTGGCCGCTGCTGAAGCCGGGTGACACGGGCAAGAAGGTCCAGCTGGCGCAGCAGTTCCTGCGCGCGTCCGGGTTCGGCGTGCCGACCGACGGCGTCTTCGGGAAGTCCACAAAGGACGCCGTGGCCGCGCTGGCGGTCCAGGCCGGCCTGCCGCGCGACACGTGCACCGCGGCCAAGGCGGCCGACGAGACCGGCTTCCTCGGCGCGGACGTCTGGCCCCTGATCGTCCCGTCCGGCCGCTCGACGGCGGCCTGGCGAGCGGACCTGACCCGCGCCTGAAGGGTCGACACGCGTGATTGCCGGGTCGACACGCGTGATCGGGGCGACGACACGGCAGCTCAACGACGCGCTCGGCGTGTCGTCTCCCTGATCACGCGTGTCGGCTCCGCAATCACGCGTGTCGACCTTTTCAGCGCGCGAGCACCTGGGCGAGGAAGGCCTCCACCGCGCCTCGGTACATCTCCGGGGCTTCGTCGTGGGGCAGGTGGGCCGAGCCCGGGACCACCAGGTGCTTCGCGCCGGAGACCCGGGACGCGACGAGCGCCTGCTGACCGGGCGGCATCGCCGTGTGCTCGCCCTCGACCAGCAGCAGCGGGCAGCGGATCGCGTCGACGACGTCCCAGTAGTCCCGGCGGCCCCATTCGGCGGCGATGCCGTACAGGTCTTCGAGGTCGGCGACCAGGTGGAACCCGTCGGAACGCTCCTCGACGCAGTCGGCGAAGTACTCGCCCGCGTCGCCGAAGAACTCGCGGACGTGGTCGAGCGACTCGAACGGCACCGGCCAGCTCTCGAAGTACCCGCGCCACGTCTCGACGGTCCGGCCGCGCTGGTCGGGCGCGAAGTCCTCGGACACGACCGCGCGCACCAGCTCCGGGTACCGCGCGGCGGTCGTCCACGCGTGCAGGCCGCCCATCGAATGCCCGATCAGCACCGCCGGGCCCGCGTCGAGCGTCCGCAGCGCGGCCGCGACGTCCTCGGTGAACTGCTCGGTCGTCCAGGGCCCGACGCGCGGCGCGCTGCCGTGGCCACGCGCGTCGAGGCCGTACACCGCGCCGTAGGGCCGGAGCCACTCCGCGACGCGCGACCACGTCCGCGCGCGGCCCATCAGGCCGTGCAGCAGAACGATCGGCACGCCGCTGCCGCCGAAACAGAGCACGCGGCCACCTAACCACAAACCCGCTGGTGCGGAACGTGACCGAACCGTCGCACTGCATCACCTATGGTGGGTCCATGCGCCGCCGACTCGCCGCCCTCGCCGTCTGCGCCGCGGTGATCGTCGCCGCGGCCTGCAGCGGCGACGCCGTCACGGCGCCGCCCCCGCCCGCGCCGATGCATCCGGCGCCAGGCGCTTCCGGCGCCGGTGATCCGTATTACCCGGAGGACGGCAACGGCGGTTACGACGCGCTGAACTACCACGTCGACGCGACCTACGACCCGCCGAGCGGCCACCTCGACGGCGACACGACGGTCACCGCGAGGGCCACCCAGGACCTCAGCCGGTTCGACCTCGACCTCCGCGGGCTCGACGTCCACAGCGTCGAGGTCGACGGGCAGCCGGCCCGCTTCAGCCGCGAGAAGGCGTTCGAACTGGTCGTGACGCCGGCGGCACCGATCCGCGCCGGGACGACGTTCCGCACCCGCGTCCGCTACGGCGGCGACCCGGCGAAGACGCCCCACGACGGCGGCAGCGAGAACGGCTGGCAGCACTCGGGCGACGGCGGCGCGTACATGGTCGGCGAGCCGCACTCGGCGGCGTTCTGGTACCCCGTGAACGAGACCCCGCGCGACAAGGCGTCCTTCACGCTCACCGCGCACGTCCCGGCCGGCTGGACGGTGGTCTCGAACGGCCGGGAGGGCCCGCCGGGGACGTGGACCGAGCCGAACCCGGTGGCGAGCTACCTGACGACGATCGCGATCGGCAAGTTCAGCGTCGACAGGTCGACCTTGCCGGACGGCACCCCGGTCGTTTCGGCGTACGCACCCGGCACCGAGGACCGCCGCGCGATCGGCGACCGCCTGCCGGAGGTGCTCGGCTTCCTGAGCGGCAAGTTCGGGCCGTACCCGCAGTCGGCGGCCGGTGGGATCTTCCTGAACGAGGACGTCCACTTCTCGCTCGAGACGCAGACCCGGCCGACGTACGCGAAGTGGGCCGACCTGCCGACGCTGGTGCACGAGAACGCCCACGAGTGGTTCGGCGATTCGGTGTCGCTGAAGAGCTGGTCCGACATCTGCCTGAACGAGTGTTTCGCGTCGTACGCGCAGTGGCTGTGGGCCGAGCGCGAGGGCCAGAGCCTGGACGACCGCTACCGCGCGGCGATCGAGATCACCCACGGCAGCACGGACTTCTGGTCGCAGAAGCTGGTCGGCATGGGCCAGGGCCACGAGTTCGAGGGCGTCTACAACAAGGGCATCCTCGCGCTGCACGCGTTGCGCCGCCGGATCGGCGACCCGGCCTTCGACCGGCTCCTGCACGACTGGCCGGCCCGCTACCGCCACGGCAACGCGACCTGGGCCGACTTCGAGAAGATGGCGGCGCAGGTCAGCGGCCAGAACCTGCGGTCGTTCTTCGACGAGTGGTTCCGCGGCACGAAGCTCCCCGCGGACGCCGACCTCTTCCCCGGGTCACTGCGCAGCTGAGCTGCCCAGCAGCGACCGCGGCAACGCACTGCGCGCCTCCTGCAGCTCCCGCAGCGCCGTCGTCAGCTCCTCGTCGCCCACCACGACGTCCTCGTCGGGGCGCGCTAGCAGCGCGGCCCGCCGCAGCAGCTCCTCGCGGCCCGTCGAGTCCGGCAACGGGATCTCCACCGCCAGGTCGACCCGGCCCGGGCGGTCGGCCAGCGCCTTCTCCAGCTCGCTCGCGCGGTTGGTGGTCAGCAGGAACGTCACGTCGGCGTCGCCGCCCACGCCGTCCATCGCGTCGAGCAGGGTGAACAGCAGCGGCCCATGACTCCTGTCCTGCGCGATCAGGTCGACGTCCTCCAGGACGACCACGCTCGGCTGCAGCCGCCGCCTTGGCCACGAACCGCATCGCCGCGCCGGTCAGGATGATCACCGTGGTGTCCGGCAGGCGGCCCATCAGGTAGCGGACCGTGTGCGTCTTGCCCGTGCCGGGCAGACCGTGCAGCAGCAGCCCGCGCTTGAGGTGCTGCCCCGCGGCCGGCAGCCGCGCACCGTGTTCCGCGACGCCGACCGTGTGCCGCTCGATCGCGTCGGCGGTGGCGCGGACGATCCGGGCGTCATCGGCGGCGAGGTCGCGCTCGATGCTCCCCGTGATTTCCACAGTGGCACGGATCACAGCACCGGGCCAACCAGTGTCGCGCGTCCGAGGTTCGCCGACAGTGGGTCGTGAGTGAGAAACCGTGTTCTAACCCTGTTTCTCACTCACGACCAGCCGCGGCAGGCCCGCGAACCGGCGCACTCCGGGCCGGGTCCGCGCGGGCCGGGTCCCTCTTGACGGCGGCAGCCACCTCGAGCGTCGAACAACCTGCAACGCGCGACACTAGGCTGGGAGCCATGAGTGTCGTGAAGATCAACGCGATCGAGGTCCCCGAAGGTGCCGGCCCCGAGCTGGAGAAGCGGTTCGCGGCGCGGATGCACGCCGTCGACCAGCAGCCGGGCTTCCTCGGGTTCGAGCTGCTGCGCCCGGTTTCCGGCGAGACGCGCTACTTCGTGTACACGAAGTGGGAGAGCGAGGAGCACTACCAGGCGTGGGCGAAGGGCGGCCCGGCCGCGGCGGCGCACTCGGGCGAGCGCGCCAAGCCCGTGTCCACCGGGGCGAACCTCCTGGAATTCGAGGTCGTCCTCGGTTCGCAGCCGGGTGAGTGACGCTCTCGACCGTGCCGCGGAACTCCTGGACGGCGCCGGCGCGCTGCTGATCTGCGCCGGCGCCGGGATGGGCGTCGACTCCGGGCTGCCCGACTTCCGCGGCGGCGAAGGGTTCTGGCGCGCGTACCCGCCGTACGCCCGGCTCGGGCTGCGGTTCGAGGAGCTGGCCGACCCGCGGCACTTCGCCGACGACCCCGAGCTGGCCTGGGGGTTCTACGGCCACCGGCTTTCGCTCTACCGGGAAACCGTGCCGCACGACGGGTTCCGGCTGCTCCTCTCCTACGGTTCGAAGCTGGACGGCGGCGTTCGCGTGTTCACGTCCAATGTGGACGGCCAGTTCCAGAAGGCGGGCTTCGAGTCCGTCGCCGAGGCACACGGCTCGATCCACCACCTGCAGTGCCTTTCCGGATGTTCTCCGGAAATCTGGCCGGCTTCCGACGTCGTCGTGACGATCGACGAGGAGACGATGCGCGCGGTGCCCCCGCTGCCGTCGTGTCCCCGGTGCGGCGGGCTCGCCCGGCCCAACATCCTGATGTTCGGCGACTACGAGTGGGTCCCGGACCGCAGCCAGGCCCAGCTGGACGAGCTGACGGCGTGGCGCCGCACGGCCCGCGACCTCGTGGTGGTCGAGCTCGGCGCGGGCCAGGCCGTCCCGACGGTCCGCCGCTACAGCGAGCTGGCCAGCGCGGCGACGGGCGCACTGATCCGCATCAACCCCCGCGAACCCGAGATCCGGCACGGGCGCGGGGTGTCGATCGCGGCCGGCGCCTTGGAGACGGTGCGGGTTCTCGTGAGTGTTTAGGCGGGTTCTAACCCGCCTAAACACTCACGACCGGCGTCACGGCAGGCGGACCTCGGCGAACACCGCGCGGTGGTCGCTGCCCGCGACGTCGAACACCCGGTAGTCCTGGACCGCCGCCCGGTTGTCGACCACCACGTGGTCGATCGTCACCACCGGCGAGGACGACGGCCACGTCGGGGACAACCCAGAGCCGCGCTCCTCCGCCGCGTCGTTGTAGCCGCGGGAAAGCACCGTCCGGAACGCCGCGTGGTCGAGCGTCGCGTTGAAGTCGCCCGCCAGGATGCGCAGGCCGTGCTCGCCGGCCGCGCGGGAGAGGTCCTTGATCTCGCGCTCCCACTGCGGGGTGTCGACGTCCGGGGAGATCGGGTGGACGGCGACGATCTCGGCCACCACGCCGTCGCCGAGGTCGGCCTGCGCACCCGGCTGCTTGGCCGCCGAATCACCCGTCAGGTTGACCTCCTTCAGCGGGAAGCGCGACACGATCCCCGAGCCGAACGCACCGGGCGCCGGGTGCAGCACCCGGTACGGCAGGGCCTGGAACAGCCCGGCCGCGGTCAGGCCGTCGACCGCGCGAGGCGTCAGCTCGACCAGGTTCAGCACGTCGATCCGCTGCTCGCGCACCAGGTCGACGACGGCCTTCGGGTCCGCCTGGCCGTAGAGCAGGTTCGAAGCGAGCACGCGCAGTGTCTTGCCGTGCACTTCGCGCTGGTCGCTCGCCGACAGCCGCGGCAGCACCAGGACGGCCAGCACGATGGCCAGCACCAGCGCGGTCCCGCCGACCCACCAGCGCCGCAGGGCCAGCGCCAGCCCGCCGAGCAGCACGCCCGCGGCCGCCACGTACGGCGTCAGCGCCAGCGCGACGAGGGTGTACCAGTCGCCGTCGTAGCCGATCAGGCGCAGCGCGGCCAGCGCCGCCAGCAGCACCACGGGCACCACCAGCAGGGCCGTGACCAGCGGGTTCTTCCGCCGGACGCGCGTCTCTTCCGCAACGGTCATGTGCCGAGTATGCCGACGTGCCCGCCGCCCGGCCCGGGCGCCGACAACTCCTCCACAAGATCTCCACCAGCGGCTGCCAGCGCCTGCCAGCGCGCTGTGCGCGGCTTACCAGCGCCGCCGTCCACAGTTGCTCTCAGAACGCGACAGCGAAGGAGGAACGCCCATGTCGCACGCGATCCAGGCCGAGGGCCTGGTCAAACACTTCGGGGACACCAAGGCGCTCGACGGGGTGGACCTCGAGGTCCCGTTCGGGCAGGTCGTGGGGGTGCTCGGGCCGAACGGCGCGGGCAAGACGACCGCCGTCCGCATCCTGGCGACGCTGATGAAACCGGACTCCGGCAGAGCGACGGTCGGGGGCTTCGACGTCGTCACCGACCCGGTGCGGGTCCGCAGCCTGATCGGGCTGACCGGGCAGTACGCGTCGGTCGACGAGGACCTCAACGGGATCGAGAACCTCGTCCTCATCGGACGGTTGTACGGCCACTCCCGCGCCCAGTCCAAGGCGCGCGCCGTCGAGCTGGTCGAGCGGTTCGAGCTGACCGGCGCGGCCAAGCGGCCGGTCCGGACCTACTCGGGCGGCATGCGGCGGCGGATCGACCTGGCCGCCAGCCTCGTCGGCCGGCCCGAGGTGCTCTACCTCGACGAGCCGACCACCGGCCTCGACCCGCACGCCCGCAACGAGGTCTGGGACGTCGTCCGCAACCTCGTCGCCGAGGGCGCGACGGTGCTGCTGACCACGCAGTACCTGGAAGAGGCCGACCAGCTGGCCGACAAGATCACCGTGTTCGACCACGGCCGCGTCGTCGCCGACGGCCGGGCCGACGAGCTCAAGCGCCGCGTCGGCGGGCAGACGCTGCAGGTCCGGCCGACCCAGCTGTCCGACATGGACGCCGTCAACCGGATCCTCGGCGACCTGTCCGGTGTCCGGCCGACCCGCGACGACGCGACCGGGCTGCTCACCGCGCCGGTCAACGACCCGGTGCTGCTGTCCACCCTGGTCCGCAAGCTGGACGAAGCCGGGATCACCGCGGACGAGCTGGCGCTGCGGCTGCCCAGCCTCGACGAGGTGTTCCTCGCCCTGACCGGGCACAAGGCCGAACCGTCCACCGAGGACACCACCCGCGACCTCGAAGGGAGCCTGGCATGACGACGCTGGCGCTCGACCGCCCGGCCCCGCCGCGGCACATCAGCCCCGCCAAGGGGTTCGGCCACGCGCTTTCGCTGGCCTGGCGCGGCATCATGAAGATCCGCAAGAACCCCGAACAGCTCGCCGACGTCACCCTGATGCCGATCATCTTCCTGGTGATGTTCGTGTACCTGTTCGGCGGCGCGCTGTCCGGCTCGACCGACGCGTACCTGCAGATGGTCGTGCCCGGCATCATCGTGATGAACATCCTGCAGGCCTGCCTCACGGTCGGCACGAACCTCAACACCGACATCACCAAGGGCGTGTTCGACCGGTTCCGCAGCATGCCGATCGCCCGGTCGGCACCGCTGATCGGCGCGGTGCTGGCCGACGTCGTGCGGTACGTCGTCTGCCTGACCGTGCTGATGGTCGTCGCGACGATCATGGGCTACCGGATCGCGACCAGCCCGGGCGAGTTCGCGGTGGCGATCCTGCTCGCGCTCGCGTTCGGGCTCTGCTTCTGCTGGGGCTCGGTGTTCGTCGGCATGGTGATGAAGTCGCCGGGCGCGGCGCAGGCGCTGATGTTCGTCTTCATCATGCCGCTGACGTTCGGCAGCAACGTGTTCGTCCAGACGTCCACGATGCCGGGCTGGCTGCGGGCCTGGGCGGACATCAGCCCGGTCAGCCTGATGGCGAACGCGCTGCGCGGCCTGATGAACGGCGGTGCCGTCGCCGGTCCGCTCGCCGGGGCGCTGGCCTGGATGGCCGGTGCGGTGATCGTGTTCTTCCCGCTGGCCACCTGGGCCTACCGCCGGCGGGTCTGAAAGGCGCGAACGCACGGGGGTGAGTCGCGCCAGGGGAGGTCGTGAGTGTGAAACAGGGTTCTAACCCTGTTTCACACTCACGACCAGTGCGGTAGGGGCCTTCAGCTCATCGCGGCGTGCAGCTCGGCGAGGGCGTCCTCTTTGGACATCCCGCGCACCGCCGCGATCAGCTCTTCGTACCGCGCGTCGGAAAGCTCCGCGCGCAGGTGGGCGATCAGCTCGCGCACTTCCGGGCTGCCCAGGTCGAACCGGCCGCGGATCAGCGCCGACGTGCCCAGGACGCGCGCCGCCTCCTCGAGCCGGCCCTGCTGGCCGCGCACGAGCGCCAGCAGCTCCACGGCCCCGGCGAGATCCGGCATGTCCCCGCGGTCCCGGGTCGCGAGGATGGCCTTGGCCACGTGCACCGCGGCCTCCTCGGGCCGGTGCTCGGCCAGCGCGAGCCGTCCCTCGAACGCGCTGATCCACTCCGCGCCCATGCCTTCCGGGAACGCGGCCTCCCACGCCAGCGCCCTGATCTCGCCGAGCGCCGCGCGCGCGTCGGCCAGCTGCCCGCCGCGCAGGCACAGCTCGATCCGGCCGAACATCAGGATGGCCCGCAGCTGCGGGTTCTCGAAACCCTGCCCGTAGCGCTCGGCGGCCTCCTGGTCACGCCACGCGCCCTCCATGTCCCCGAGGCGGGCGCGTTCGACGGCCAGGCGCCACCAGTGCTGCACGACGTCCTCGGGCGAGCGCAGCTCCATCGACAGCGCCAGCCCCTGCTGGTAGACCTCGATGGCGCTCTCGCCCGCACCGGCCTGGGACAGCGCGTTCGCCTTGAAGCTCAACGTCATCGCCGTGCCCCAGCGGTCGCCGACCTCGAGGAAGCCCGCGTGCGCCCGGTCCCGGGCCCGGTCCGCGCCCTCGACGTCCCCGGTGTCGTCGAGCAGGAAGCTCTCGACCCAGTAGCCGCCCGAGCGGGTCCAGGTGTCGTCGCCGGCCTGCGCGCGGCGCACCTCGCGCATCGCGAGCTCGTGGTCGCCGCCGAGGAACGCCAGCATCGGCAGTGCCACCGACAGCCCCGGGTACTTCCCCACCGCACCGGTGCGGACGCACTCGTCGACCAGCTCACGGACGCCTTCGAGCGGGAACCGGGACGGCACCTGGCGGGACAGCCGGGAAATCGCGCGGTAGGCGGCCAGGACGTCCGGTGGCAGCCGGTCGCCGAAACCGAGCACCGCGTCGATGAACTCCTCGGCCCGCTCGCCCTGCCCGAGGATGGTGTAGTACCAGAACATCCCGTTGAGCAGCCGCACCGAAGTGTCCACATCGGACATCTCGATGGCCACCCGCAGGGCGCCGGTCAGGTTGACCGATTCGGCCTCGTAGGTGTCGATCGCGGCCAGCTGCGCGCCGGTGCGCAGCAGCGGTTCGGCCCGTTCGGCCAGGTCGACGTAGTAGCCGGCCATCGCGCGCCGGAACCCGTCGCGTTCGCCGGACTCGGCGAGCCGCTCGGCGGCGTAGGCCCGCAGGGTCTCCAGCATCCGGTACCGCGGCTCCCCGTCGCGGTTCACGGTGTCCACGATGGACTTCTCGACGAGCGTGCCGAGCACGTACGGGACGTCCGCGGCGGGCAGCAGCTCGTCCGCGCAGACCCGCTCGACGGCGTCCATCGGCACGCTGCTCGGGAACACGGCGAGCCGCCGCGCGAGCACCAGCTCCGGCTCGGTGAGCAGGTCCCAGCTCCACTCGACGACCGCGCGCAGGGTGCGCTGGCGCGGCAGCGCGGTGCGGCTGCCCGAGGTCAGCAGCCGGAACCGGTCGTCGAGCCGGGCGGCGATCTGGGCCGGCGTCATCGACCGCAGCCGCGCCGCGGCCAGCTCCAGCGCGAGCGGCATCCCGTCGAGCCGGCGGCAGATCTGGCCGACGTCGTCCACAGTGGACTCGTCGAGCACGAAGTCCGGGCGGACCGCGCTCGCCCGGTCGAGGAACAGCCGCGTCGAGTCCAGCTCGGCGGCTTCGGCGGGCGCCGCGCGTTCGGCGGGCACGGGCAGCGGGCCGAGCGGGCAGAGCGCCTCGCCGGTGATGGCCAGCGGCTCCCGGCTGGTCGCGAGGATCCGCAGTCCGGGCACGCGGCCCAGCAGGTCGTCGGCCAGCGTCGCGGCCGCGTCGATGACGTGCTCGCAGTTGTCCAGCACCAGCAGCGCCTCGCCGCCGGCCAGCACCTCGACGGCGTGGCCGAGCAGGTCCGGCCGCCGCCGCACCTCGGTTTCGGCACTGCGGATGTCGCGCACCTCCAGCGCGGCGAGCAGCGCACCGCCGACGTCGCCGGGGTCGCGGACGCCGGCCAGCGGCACGAACCACACGCGGCCGCGCGCGTGCGCCGGGTGCCGCGACGCCGCCTCGGTGGCCAGCCGCGTCTTGCCCGCCCCGCCCGGCCCGGCCAGGGTGACCAGCCGGGTGCCGCCGAGCAGCTCGGCCAGCAGCTTGAGCTCGTCGTCCCGGCCGACGAAGCTGGTCAGCCGGGTCGGCAGCCGGTCGGTCACCGGCGACGGCGGCGCGAACTCGCCGCGCAGCGCCGCCAGGTGGATCTCCTGCAGCTCGGCCGACGGGTCGACGCCCAGCTGGTCGGCCAGGGTGCGGCGGATCTCGGCGTAGACGCCCAGGGCCTCCGACTGCCGCCCGGCCGCGCAGAGCGCGCGGATCCGCAGCCCGGCCAGGCGTTCGCGCAGCGGGTCGGCGTCGGCCGCGGCGGCCAGGTCGGCGAGGACACCGGCGTGCTCGCCCAGCCGGATCAGGGCTTCGAAGCGGTCTTCGGCCGCCTCGGCCTTCAGTTCGGTGAGCCGGCGGGCGGGCGCCGGTGCGAACGGCGCGTCGAGGACGTCGGCGAGCGCGCCGCCCTGCCACAGCGCGAGGGCTTCGGCGAGCAACTCGGCCGCGCGGGTGTCCCGGCCCGCGGCGAGCTCCCGGCGCCCGTCGGCGGCGAGCCGTTCGAACCGCTCGGCGTCGACGTCTTCGCGGGCCACGGCGAGCCGGTAGCCGCCCGGGCCCGATTCGACGGCCACCGGCAGCGCTTTCCGCAGCCGGGAGACCAGCGACTGGAGGGCGTTGGCGGCGTCGGCGGGCGGCTCGGCACCCCAGAGGCCGTCGACGAGCGCGTCCGCCGGGACGGCGCGCCCGGCGTCCAGCGCGAGCCGGGCCAGGAGCATGCGGAGGCGGGCGCCGCCGATGTCGATCGGCGTGCCTTCGTCGTCGGTCGCCCGCAGCGGGCCCAGCAGCGCGACGCGCATGTGTCCAGCTTTCCAGACCTCGCCTGAGGGCCGGGGGCGGACGCCCGGAGCGGCACCGACGGAAGTGTTGACTTTCCGGACAAATACGACTTCCCACCGGCCGACGGGACGTTCGTGGCGATACGTTGCGGATCTACGTCCACCCCAGACGGACAGGAGCGTTCATGAGGGGACAGAAACCGGTCGTGCTCGCCGCCGCACTGCTCACCGGCATCTGCTTGAGCAGCGGGGTCGCGGCCGCCGGGAACGACTGGGGCGCCGCGAAGCCGGGCAGCGACGGCGCCGGCGACAGCTACTACCCGCAGGACGGCAACGGCGGCTACGACGTCGCCGACTACACCCTGAAGGTGAGCTACGACCCCGCGTCGCACCAGCTCAAGGGCGCGCAGGACATCTCCGCGCGGGCCACGCAGTCGCTCAGCTCGTTCAACCTCGACCTGCGCGGCCTGACCGTCGACTCGGTGAAGGTCGACGGCCGCGGCGCGAAGTTCAGCCGGACCGGCGACCACGAACTGGTCGTCACGCCGTCGCGGCCGCTGCGGCGCGGCGAGCAGTTCGAGGTCAAGATCGACTACCACGGCGTGCCCGCGCCGATCGAAGACCCGTCGCTCGGCAACAACGGCTGGCAGTACGCCCAGGCGGGCGGCGCGTTCGTCGCCGGCGAGCCGAAGTCGGCCACCACCTGGTACCCGGTCAACGACACCCCGCTCGACAAGGCCACGTTCCACCTCGCGATCACCGTGCCCGACGAGTGGGGCGTGATCGCCAACGGCCGCGAGAAGCCCTCCTTCAAGGCGCCGGGCGGCACCACGCACGTCTGGGCCGAGGAAACGCCGATCGTGCCGTACATGACGACGGTCGCGATCGACAAGTGGACCTTCGACCGCCAGAAGCGGTCCGACGGCACGCCGATCGTCAGCGCGTTCGCCCCGGGTGTCCCCGATTCGACCAAGCAGGCCGAGGCGCGGCTGCCGGAGATCCTCGACTTCCTCGAGTCGAAGTTCGGCAAGTACCCGATCGACGCGGCGGGCGGCATCTTCCTCAACGAGCAGATCGGTTTCTCACTGGAGACGATGAGCCGGCCGATCTACTCCGCGGGCTGGGCCGGCACGGTGCCGACGATCGTCCACGAGAACGCCCACCAGTGGTACGGCGACTCGGTGGCGGTCGAGCACTGGAAGGACGTCTGCCTCAACGAGTGCTTCGCGTCGTACGCGACGTGGCTCTGGGACGAGGCGAAGGAGGGCGTCGACCTGAACAAGCAGTACGCGGACGACGTCAAGAAGGCTTCCGCGAACTTCTGGAACGGCAAGCTGTACGACATGGGCCCCGGCAAGGAGTTCACGTCGGTGTACTCCAAGGGCCCGATGATGCTGCACGCGCTGCGCAACTACGTCGGTGAGCAGGCGTTCTCCCGGGTCGTCAAGACCTGGCCGTCGCTGCACCGGGACGGGAACGCGAGCATGCAGGAGTTCCAGCGGTACACCGAGAAGGTCGCGCACAAGGACCTCCAGGGGTTCTTCGACGCGTGGGTGTACGGCGCCGGCAAGCCCGCCGACCAGTACCTCTTCCCGGGTGGGCTGAAGCCCGCCGCCTGAGTGGTCCCCGAACTGCCGTCAAGGCCACCTTGTGGGCGTCCGACGCCCGTAAGGTGGCCTTGACGGCTTTGGGGAGGGTTCCATGACCAGGGTGCTGATGACGGGGTTCGCGCCGTTCGGCGGGGAGCCGGTGAACCCGTCGTGGCAGGCGGTTTCCCGGCTCGGCGCGCGCCGCGACGACGTCGCCGCGGTCGAGCTGCCGTGCGAGTTCGCCGCGTCACTGCCCGCGCTGCGGCGCGCGGTGGAGCAGCACCGGCCGTCGCTGGTGGTGTGCGTGGGCCAGGCCGGCGGCCGCCTCGACGTGACGCCGGAGCGCGTCGCGGTCAACCTGGTCGACGCCCGCATCCCCGACAACGCGGGCGCCCAGCCGGTGGACGTCCCGGTCGTCCCCGGCGGGCCGGCGGCGTACTTCACGACGCTGCCGGTGAAGGCGTGCGTGGCGGCGATCCGCGCGGCGGGTGTGCCGGCATCGGTGTCCCACACCGCCGGGACGTACGTGTGCAACCAGGTCTTCTACGGGCTGATGCACCTGCTGGCATCGGACTTTCCCGGGGTGCGCGGCGGGTTCGTGCACGTCCCGTTCAGCCCCGAGCAGGTGGCGGCGTCCGGCAACGCCGCGCCGTCGCTGGGGGTGGACCGGATCGCCGACGCGCTCGACGCCTTAATGGACACGGCCTTGACGACCACGGAAGACCTCGCCGTCAGCGCGGGCGCGGAGCATTGACCACCCTTCCGGCCGATCCGCGGGCCCTCGTCGCGGTGAGCGGGTCGGCCGCGCTCGGCGGCGCCGGTGCCGGCTGGTTCTGGGTCGCCGTCTCCGGCAGCTACGACCAGATGTGCGCGGGAGCCGTCGAGGGGTTCTGCGTGTTCGGGCAGTGGTTCCTCGGCCTGGTGGTCTTCTGGGCGACGGCGGGCGGCTCGGCACTGATCGCGCTGCTCCTGGTGAGCGTGGCGCGGATCCGGCCGCAGCTGCCGGTCGTGCTGACCGCGATGCTGGCACCGTTGGCGTTCCTGGTCGTCTACAACGTCACCGGCGCGCTCGGCACCTACCGGATCCCGTTGCTGGCCACGGTGTCCGTGCTCCTGCAGCTGGTGGTGGCCTGGCCCGCGCGGATCCGGATCTTCCGGAGCCGGCCGGCCGACACGGAGCTGCCCTCGTGATCTGAGGCACACCGCCCGCGAATCACCCTGACGGGCGACTGCGCGGTGTTTACATGTCGGGAACGCGCAACCCGAAGAAGAGGTGTGAGTGATGATCGGATTCGAGACCGACCTGCAGGACCTGCGGGACTCGGCCCGAGCCCTCCAGGACGCCGCCGACGCCGCGGAAGCCGCGTCGACCGGCCTGCGCGGAACCGACGTCCCCGTCTCCTCGGGCGGTGGCAGCGGCTTCCTCGGCGGCATCGCCGGGATGCTGCCCGTGGACAACGCTTTCGGCCGCTCACTGGGGATGCCGGCGGTCGCCGTGGCCTACGACGACCACCTGGCGAAGATCCAGCGGCTGGTCGCGCAGCTGCACCAGACGACCGCGGACACCAGCCACGCGCTGATGCGGGTCGCGGAGCTGTACGAAAAGGCCGACGAAGACTCGAAGCAGCACGTCAACCGCGCGGCCGCGGGCCTGGAAGCGAACTGAGGGAACCGTGGACGGCTACTTCGACACCGGCCTCGACGCCGAACCCCTGTCCAGCGGCGAAGACCGCCGCGCCGAGCTCCTCGAGGGCATCTCCGAGGACCTCGAGGACGGCGCGAACGACGCGCTGGACGCCATCGACGTGCTCCGCCAGACCGACTTCCTGATGTTCGGCTTCGACGACTCCAACGAGAACGTCCGGAAGATGCAGGACGAGATCTCCGGGATCTACCGCGAGTTCTCCGACGCCGACATCGACCACGAGTCGACCTCGGGGCTGCAGAGCCTGATCATGAAGCACGACGCCGTCTGGAAGCAGCTGCAGCGCGACTCGAAGCCGAAGCTCGACGACGCCCGGCAGTTCCTCGACGTGTGGCGCGGCTCCGCGGCGAACGCCGTCAAGGCGTACCTGAACCAGCTGGCCGACGCCTTCACCGAGGTCGAAACCAAGATCACCGTGCTGGAGAGCGACCTCGTCGCGGCGCGCGAAGCCATCGCGTCGGCCCGGCAGGACCTCAGCAACCTCGGCACCACGTTCCTGGAAACCGCGAAGCAGTACAAGGAAGACCAGTCCCGCAAGCGGGAAGCCGCCATGTCGAAGGTGCTGGCGGCGACGTTCGCGGGCGCGGTCGCCGGGCTGCTGACCGTGGCCACCGCCGGAGCCGGTGCCGTGGCGGGCGCGACGGTGTTCACCGCGGCCAACGGCGCGCTCGTCGCCGGCAACGCCGCCGGCGGTGCGATCACCGCGATGGTGGCCAACCAGGCGGAGATCAAGGGCGACAACGCTTTCGACCTCTACCAGAGCTTCGTCGACAGCGCGGGCAAGATCCGCGACGGCGCCGGCGAAGCGGCTCAGGCGCTGGCCGACCGCATCGGAGACGAAGCCGTCGACCTGCCGACGATCCCCGACGCGCCGGACGTCAGCCCGGGCTCGAGCTTCGACCCGTCGAACTTCGAAACCGACCACACCTCGCGCCGGACCGAGAAGAACGTCCGCGACGCGAACGTCGACATCGCCCCCGACGGCCGGGTCTCCGACGGCGGCCACCTGGAGCGGCTGGATGGCTGACCACCCGGCGAAACCGGACCGCGAAGCCCTCCTGGGCGAGCTGTCCGCACTGTCGGCGACGGCGACGTCCGCCGAGGGCGCCGTCTCGCTGTCGGTCAACACCGACGGCGTGCTGACCCGGCTGCGGCTCACCGACGCCGTCTCGCGGATGTCGCCGGACGAGATCGCCGACGCCGTGCTGCGGACCTACGTCGAGGCGCAGCGCGAATCGGCGAAGCGGACCGCGCAACTGCTGGCGCCCCTGGGCTCCGGCGGTTACCTGATGGACCGGCTGCGCTGGCGGGTGCAGTTCGAGCCGACTCCTCCCACACCGCCGCCCGCCGCGGCGCCGCCTCGCGCGGAAGGCGGCGACGCCGTGTTGAAGGACCGTTCTTCGGACGCCCCGGCCGCCGCGCCGCCGTCCGGGCCGGTCGCGGACGACGACTGGTACGGCGAGGGCATGCGGTTCGACAAGGCCTGGTGAGCCGTCGGACAGTCCACTGTGGACTTGCCGGCGGCTCAGGTCGCGAGAACGACGACGGTGACCACGATCGCGACGACCACGAGCACCGCGAGCGCGATCAGCCACGACTTGGCGTTCCGGCGCTCTTCCGGTGGCGGTGGCGGCGCGTACCGGGGAGGCCGGACGGGCTGCTGCTGCTGCTGCCAGGGCTGCGGCCGCGGCGGCGGCACGGGTGGTCGCACCGGCGCGAAGGCGGGCACGGTGAGGTCGGTGGTGGTCCCCAGTGGAACGTGGTGGAGGCCGAACGCGACAGCCGTCTCGGGCTGGTTCTGGGTGGTGGGCGAGACGCCGAGCTGGCGCCCGAGCAGCGTGGCCAGCAGCGGCATCCGGCTCGGCCCGCCGACGAGGTAGACGCCGGCGAGCTGCGCGGGGTTCAACCCGGCCCGGTGGATCGTCGCGGCGAGCAGCTCGGCGCTGCGCAGCAGGCTCGGCCGCACCAGCGCTTCGAGCTCGTCGCGGCTGACCAGGACGTCACCGAACGGCTCGGGCATCGGCACGTGGGTCTGCGCGTGGCGGGAGAGGCTTTCCTTGGCGTCCCGGACGTCCTGCAGCAGCGCGCGCCGGGTGCGGCGGTCGGCGGTGGACTGCGGGCGGAGAAGCCGTTGCCACTGCGCCGGATCGGCGTGCGAGACCGAGCGGCCGATGTGCACGAGCAGCGCCTGGTCGATGTCGAGGCTGCCGAGGTCGGGCAGGCCGCCTTCGGCGAGCACGGCGAAGCCCTGCTGGGACACGCCGACGACGGCGCAGTCGAAGGTGCCGGCCCCGAGGTCGTAGACGCCGATGGGGCCGGTGTTGCGGTGGCCGGTGCTCGCGTAGTGCGCGGCCGCGGCCACGGGCTCGGGAATCAGCCGGACATCGGTGAACCCGGCCTTGGCGGCGGCGGTGCGGATGGCGTCCTGCCGGGTGGCGCCCCAGCCGGCCGGGTGCGAGATCCGCGTCTGCCCGGGCGGGCGGCCGAGCTGCCGTTCGGCTTCCTCGCCCATCCGGCGCAGCACGGCGGCGAAGGCGTCGGTGATGTCCACAGTGGTCTCGCCGAGCCGCAGGGTGCCTTCGTCGATGCGCCGCTTGGGGTTGGGCTCGAACCGGCTGGGGTCGAGCCGCGCCCGCCGTTCGGCGTCCTGCCCGACGACGAGCAGGCCGTCGTCGTTGACGAAGACGGCGGAGGACATGGTGACGGACCCGTCGACCTCGATCGCCCGCGGCCCGCGCCCGGAGGCGGAGAGGACACCGACGGTGCTGGAAGTCCCGAAGTCGATCGACAGCACGTCCACGCGGATTCCCCTCCCAAGGCCCGCGGGCATCGTCTCATGCGCCCCAATGTGGCGTTCGGTGCGTCAGGCGCACCCAATGTGGCGTTCGGTGCGTGGGACGCAACCAACGCCACATTGGGGCGCTCGGGACCACGGACAGCGAGAAGGGCGGCTCCCGTGGGGAACCGCCCTTCTCAGGTGCTACTTCAGCCGATCACTCGTTCTCGGCTTCGCCGCTGTTCTCCTCGTGGCCCGCGCCGATGCTGACCGGCGGGGCGTCCGGGACCGACGACGGCTTGCGCTCACCGCGGAAGGTGAACCGGGCCTGGTCGTCCTTGTCCTCGGGGTTGCCGCTCCAGCCCTCGACGTCGACCAGGATGATCTGGCCGGGCTCGACCTCGCCGAAGAGGATCTTCTCCGACAGCTGGTCCTCGATCTCGCGCTGGATGGTCCGGCGCAGCGGCCGGGCACCGAGCACGGGGTCGAAGCCACGCTTGGCCAGCAGGGACTTGGCCTTCGCCGTCAGCTCCAGCTCCATGTCCTTGGCCTTGAGCTGCTTCTCCACGCGGCCGATCATCAGGTCGACCATCATGATGATCTGTTCCTGCGTCAGCTGGTGGAACACGATGATGTCATCGATCCGGTTCAGGAACTCCGGGCGGAAATGCTTCTTCATTTCCTCGTTGACCTTCTGCTTCATCTTCTCGTACCGGGTGCCGGTGTCGTTGGACCCGGCGAACCCGAGCGAGACGGACTTCGAGATGTCCGACGTGCCCAGGTTGGACGTGAAGATGAGGACCGTGTTCTTGAAGTCGACCGTGCGGCCCTGACCGTCGGTCAGGCGGCCGTCCTCCAGCACCTGCAGGAGCGTGTTGTAGATCTCCTGGTGCGCCTTCTCGATCTCGTCGAACAGGACCACCGAGAACGGCTTGCGACGCACCTTCTCCGTCAGCTGGCCACCCTCTTCGTAGCCCACGTAGCCCGGAGGGGCACCGAAGAGCCGCGACGCGGTGTAGCGGTCGTGGAACTCGCCCATGTCGATCTGGATGAGCGCGTCGTCCTCGCCGAACAGGAACGCCGCCAGTGCCTTCGACAGCTCGGTCTTACCGACACCCGACGGGCCGGCGAAGATGAACGAGCCCGAGGGGCGCTTCGGGTCCTTCAACCCGGCCCGCGTACGGCGGATCGCCTGCGAGACGGCCTTGACCGCGTCCTCCTGGCCGATGATGCGCTTGTGGAGCTCGTCCTCCATGCGCAGCAGCCGGGTGGTCTCCTCCTCGGTCAGCTTGAACACCGGGATGCCGGTCCAGTTGGCCAGCACCTCCGCGATCTGCTCGTCGTCGACCTCGGCGACGACGTCGAGGTCGCCGTCCTTCCACTGCTTCTCCCGCTCGCCCTTCTGCCCGAGGAGCGTCTTCTCCTCGTCACGCAGGCGGGCGGCCCGCTCGAAGTCCTGCGCGTCGATCGCGGACTCCTTGTCCCGGCGGACGTTCGCGATCTTCTCGTCGAACTCGCGCAGGTCCGGCGGCGCGGTCATCCGGCGGATGCGCATCCGGGCGCCGGCCTCGTCGATCAGGTCGATCGCCTTGTCCGGCAGGAACCGGTCGTTGATGTACCGGTCCGCCAGGGTCGCGGCGGCGACCAGCGCCGAGTCGGTGATCGAGACGCGGTGGTGCGCCTCGTACCGGTCACGCAGGCCCTTGAGGATCTCGATGGTGTGCTCCAGCGACGGCTCGCCGACCTGGATCGGCTGGAACCGGCGCTCGAGGGCGGCGTCCTTCTCGATGTACTTGCGGTACTCCTCGAGCGTGGTCGCGCCGATCGTCTGCAGCTCACCGCGGGCGAGCATCGGCTTCAGGATCGAAGCCGCGTCGATCGCACCCTCGGCGGCACCCGCCCCGACCAGCGTGTGCAGCTCGTCGATGAACAGGATGATGTCGCCGCGGGTCTTGATCTCCTTGAGCACCTTCTTCAGGCGCTCTTCGAAGTCACCGCGGTAGCGGGAGCCGGCGACCAGCGAGCCCAGGTCCAGCGTGTAGAGCTGCTTGTCCTTGAGCGTCTCGGGCACCTCGCCCTTGACGATGCTCTGGGCCAGGCCCTCGACGACGGCGGTCTTGCCGACGCCGGGCTCGCCGATGAGCACCGGGTTGTTCTTGGTCCGGCGGGACAGCACCTGCATGACCCGCTCGATCTCCTTGCCGCGCCCGATGACCGGGTCGAGCTTGCCCTCGCGGGCGAGCACGGTCATGTTGCGGCCGAACTGGTCCAGCACCAGCGACGACGACGGGGTGCCTTCACCACGGCCGCCGGAACCGGTTTCGGTGGATTCCTTGCCCTGGTAGCCCGAGAGCAGCTGCAGCACCTGCTGGCGGACCCGGTTCAGGTCCGCACCCAGCTTGACCAGCACCTGCGCGGCGACGCCCTCGCCCTCGCGGATCAGGCCGAGCAGGATGTGCTCGGTGCCGATGTAGTTGTGGCCGAGCTGCAGCGCTTCGCGCAGCGACAGCTCCAGCACCTTCTTCGCCCGCGGCGTGAACGGGATGTGCCCGCTCGGCGCCTGCTGGCCCTGGCCGATGATCTCTTCGACCTGCTGGCGCACGCCCTCCAGGGCGATGCCCAGCGACTCCAGCGCCTTGGCGGCGACACCCTCACCCTCGTGGATCAGACCCAGGAGGATGTGCTCGGTGCCGATGTAGTTGTGGTTGAGCATCCTGGCCTCTTCTTGAGCCAGGACGACCACCCGCCTCGCGCGGTCGGTGAACCTCTCAAACATGTGCACTCCCTCGACTGCTGCGCCGGCGGCCCGTTATCCATCGTGCTTTCACCGCGATGGATTCAGCACCGTGAGACCACTCTAGTAGCCAACTGGTCGCGCTGGCGTACCACTACGGCTCTTCGTGGCCTTTTCCGCACCCGGACGTGCGGTCTTCCGGGTACTTCCATCATCAGGTTGCCCTGCACCTTTACGTCAACCCCAACGTGCGGGCGGCCGCCCGGATTCCGCCATCCGCGCGGTGTCCGCTCACCGCGAACAGTCCGCAAGCCGGGAGTACCCGGACGGACCACCACCCGATTGGCGCAGTCGCGCCGTGCCTGTAAGGTTAGGCAGTCCTAATACCTACGGCTCGAGGAGGGCCGCGGTTGAACCAGCAGCGGTCCTTCCGTGACGCGCGCGAGGTCGGCGACGGCCTCGCGTCGTCGCTCCTGCGGGTCTCCGGCCTGCAGGAACGCAGCGAGCTGCGCCGGGACGTCCCGGTGGGCTGGATCCGCTGCTCGGAGCTGCTGGAGACACCCGCGTACTTCGACGAGTGGCGCGCCCTGCTCGGCGACTGGCTGCTGCGCGAGCACGACGCGGCGCCGGCGCGGACCACGGCCAGCTACGTCATGACGTGGTACCTGCACGTCCCGGCGTACGTCGGCGCCCTGCTGCTGCACCACGAGCGGCGCGTGCCGTCGCTGAAGCCGGAGGAGCTGGCGTTCCGGCTGGCCGACGACCGCCCCCACCCCGACGGCATGGCCGTCCTGGGTGACGCGTTCCACTGCCTGCCGACCGACCCGGGCTCGGCCCGCCCGGAGGCGACGGTCGTGCGCGACGAGCGCGCGCTGGCGGCGGTCCTGCGGGCCCGCTACCTGGCCCACGCGGCCCGGTTCGTCCGCGCTTACGCACCGGTCAGCAGGCTCGGCCGCCGCATGCTCTGGGCCGCGGCGACCGACGCGCTGGAGAACTCGCTGTGGTGGGCCGGCCGCCAGGGCGGGACGCCGGAGTCGGAGGGCGCGGGCGTCGCCGACGCGGCCCTGGTGCTCGACGCGACGTACCCGCCGCTGACGTCGGCCTCGACGTTGCGCCTGGTTGAGGGCCCCGACGGCCACCGCGAGTGGACGCGACGCCGCGAGAGCTGCTGCTTCTCGTACCTGCTCCCGGCGGAGTCGGAGTGCGACGGCTGCCCGCGCACCTGCTCCCGCTGAGCGGTCAGGGCGTCCAGCGCGGGTCGCGGCCCGACGCTCCCAGAGCCCGTTCCAGCGGCGACGCGTCCTCGGCCACCTCCACCGCGGGTCCGTAGACCCCCATCGAGCGCGCCTGCTCGCCCATGGCCACCGCGGACTCGTACACCGCCGTCGCCGCCTCCGGGGCGCAGCGGAGCTCCTGGCCGCTCGCCCGGGCCAGGTCCCAGCCGTGCAGGACGAACTCGCCCAGCACCATGTCGCCGACCACCGACGCCGGCAGCCGCGCCGTGCCCAGCGCCGTCGTGCCCGTCCACGCCGACGGCGTCCCGAAGACGTCCACGAGCGTCTCCGTCTGCTTCTCCAGCGCCGCGCGCCAGTCCTCGGTGACGAGTGCCGCCTCGGCCTCGGTGGCGGACGGCGACGGCGGGTCCTCCCGCCGTCCCGCGGCGACGAGCCACGGGCCCCAGTAGAAGAGGTGGTTGAGCAGCCCGCGGACGTCGTAGCCGGCGCACGGCGTCGGGGCGGAAAGGTCGGCCACCGCGTGGGCGATCCGGAGGAACTCGGCCGCGGCGGGCCGCATGAGCTCGGCAGTCATGCCGCGATCCAAACCGCCGGCCGACGAGCTGTCTTGAAGGAACGCGACAGCTACCGTGGGCGGCGTGGAGCACCGGATCCCGCGCGGCATCGTGGCCGAGGCCACCGCGCGCACGATGTTCACGCTGACCAGGCACGCCCCTGCGCCCGAGCTGGCGCAGTTCGTCGACTACCACTGGGTGCTGCGCTGGGACCGGCGCGGCGAACCGCCCCACGAACAGCGCGTGCTGCCGAACCTCGCGGTGCACGTGACGTTCTTCCCCGGCGCGTCCGGTGTGTACGGCCCCGCCCACGACGTCTTTTCCCACCGCCTCGAAGGCCGCGTCCAGGGCTTGGGCGTGCGTTTCCGGCCCGGGTGCTTCCGCGCGTTCCTCGGCGCCCCGGTGAGTGACATCGCCGACCGCGCTGTCCCGCTCACGGACGTTTTCGGGCCGAAGGCGATCGAAGCCGCCGAATCGGTGCGGTCCGCCGCCGGTGACGCGCAAATGGTCCGCGCGATCGACAACTTGCTGATCGCAAATCCCGTCCGGCTGTCGGCGACCGCGCGCCGGGCCGCCGAGGTGGTGGAATCAATCGCGCGGGATCCGGGAATTACCCGGGTGGCGCAACTCTGCGCGGATACTGGACTGACCACCCGGTCCTTGCAGCGGTTGTTCGCCGAACACGTCGGGTGCACGCCCAAGTGGGCGATCCGGATATACCGCCTCAACGACGCGGCGCAGCGGATCGCCGCGGAAGGAGAGCCGGATTACGCCGGTCTGGCGGTTCGACTGGGCTATAGCGACCAGTCGCACTTCATCCGCGATTTCCGCGCGGTGACGGGTCAGCCGCCCGCCGAGTACGCCCGGGCCGCCCGGGCGGACACCGAACGGGCACCGGACAGCGATCGGACATGAAGAAAGCCGCCGGGCGAATTCGCCCGGCGGCCTCGACTGGAACCCCGCTTCGAGGAGTTTCCCCAGCAGTCCCCGGTGACCTGCGGGCACCCGGACAGCTGAAGGATCCTCAGTTCTTCTTGTGGTAGGCCTCGACGACCTCGGACGGGATCCGGCCGCGGTCCGAAACGGCGTAACCGTTCTTGCGCGCCCACGACCGAATGGCCTGGTTCTGCTCGCGGTCGACGGCGGCGGGCCTAGCCGAGCCCTTGCCCGCGACCGGGCGCACCGAAGCGCGCTTGCGGCCACCCGCGCGACGCGCGTGCTCGACATACTGGGCAAGGGCGTCCCGCAACTCCTCGGCGTTATCCGAGGAGAGGTCGATCTGGTAGCTGACGCCGTCCAAACCGAACTCGACGGTCTCTTCCGCCTCACTGCCGTCGAGGTCGTCGACCAGCGAGACGAGCACCTTCTGTGCCATCCGATTCCTCCTGCGGGGACTTGCTCAATGATCTGGTTACGGGGCGAGCCCCGGGACAGAAGTCTTTGTCTAGAACATTAGTACCCGCTTCTGGAGGACAGCGCAAATCTCATATGGATAACTGGCGGCTATCCCACACGGCCGGGTTATTCGGGACGCACGAGCGGGAAGAGGATCGTCTCCCGGATACCGAGACCGGTCAGCGCCATGAGGAGGCGGTCGATCCCCATTCCGACGCCGCCGCTCGGTGGCATTCCGTACTCCAGGGCCCGGAGGAAATCCTCGTCGAGCCGCATGGCTTCGCTATCGCCCTGCGCGGCCAGCCGGGACTGTTCGGTGAGCCGTTCCCGTTCGACGACCGGATCGACCAGCTCGGAGTATCCGGTGGCGAGTTCGAATCCGCGCACGTAGAGGTCCCACTTCTCGGCCACACCGGCCCGCGAGCGGTGCTGCCTCGTCAATGGCGACGTCTCCAGCGGAAAATCACGGACAAACGTCGGGGCGTGCAGGTGATCTCCGACGAGGTGTTCCCACAGTTCCTCGACCAGCTTCCCGTGACCGAGCTTCGGATCCACTTCCAGGCCCCTGGCCTGCGCGAATCCGTGCAGTTTGGCGGCGGGCGTCTCCGGTGTCACCTCTTCGCCGAGGGAATCCGACAACGACTCGTACATTCCGAGTGTGGTCCATTCGCCGGACAGGTCGTACTCCGAACCGTCGGGCAGGGTGACGACCTGGGTGTCCAGCACCGCCTGCGCGGCCTCCTGGACCAGCTCCCGGGTCATCACCGCGTTCGTGTCGTACGTGGCGTAGGCCTCGTAGTACTCGAGCATCGCGAACTCCGGCGAGTGCGAGGAGTCGCTGCCCTCGTTCCGGAAGTTGCGGTTGATCTCGAAAACCTTCTCGATACCGCCGACGACGCAGCGCTTGAGGTAGAGCTCCGGCGCGATCCGCAGGAACAGCTCCAGGTCGAACGCGTTCGAGTGCGTGACGAACGGCCGGGCCGCGGCGCCGCCGTGCAGCGTCTGCAGCATCGGCGTCTCGACCTCGGTGAAGCCGCGGCGGTGGAACGAGTCCCGCAGCGCCCGGACCACGCCGGCGCGCGTGCGCACGACGTCCCGCGCGCGCGGGCGCAGGATGAGGTCGACGTAGCGCTGGCGGATCCGCGTCTCCTCGGCGAGCTCCTTGTGCGCCACCGGCAGCGGGCGCAGCGCCTTCGACGTAAGACGCCAGGCGTCGGCCATCACGGACAGCTCGCCGCGCTTGGACGTGATGACCTCACCCTGCACGAACACGTGGTCGCCGAGGTCGACGTCGGACTTCCACGCCGCCAGGGCGTCCTCGCCGACCTTCGCCAGGCTGATCATGGCCTGCAACTCGGTGCCGTCGCCCTCGCGGAGGCTGGCGAAGCACAGCTTGCCCGTGTTGCGCAGGAACATCACCCGGCCGGTGACGCCGACGATCTCGCCGGTGGCGGTGTCGGCGGGCAGACCGGAATGAGCCGCGCGCACCTCGGCGAGCAGGTGCGTGCGGGGGACCTCGACCGGGTAGGGATCGATACCCTCCGCGAGGATCCGGTCGCGCTTCTCCCGGCGCACCCGCATCTGCTCGGGCAGTTCGTCTTCGGCGGGCTCGCTGGTGGGAGGGGGCTTTTCGGTCATGGCCCATAGGGTACGAACCCGGCTGAGCACTACGCCAACCGGATTACCTTTCCTTTCCGTCCATTAACCTGGGCCGGTGAGTGATCCCACACGCGCGCAGCGAGCTTCTTCCTTCGGCAGCCGAGCGGCCGCGTACGCCGAGCACCGGCCCGACTACCCGCGGGAAGCGCTCGAATGGGGCCTTTCGGGCGCGAGCGGAACCCCGCGACGGGTACTCGATCTGGCCGCCGGAACCGGCAAGCTCACCCTCGGCCTGGCCGAACTCGGCCTCGACGTCACGGCTGTCGAACCCGACCCGGAAATGCGCGCCGAACTGGGCCGGACCGTACCGTCGGTGACGTCATTGGCGGGTCAGGCGGAACGGATCCCGTTGCCCGACGGCGAAGTCGACGCGGTTTTCGTCGGCCAGGCGTTCCATTGGTTCGACGTTCCGGCGGCGATGACGGAGATCGCGCGCGTACTGCGCCCGGGCGGCGTGCTGGTGCCGATGTGGAACTACGAAGACGATTCGGTGCCGTGGGTCGCGGAGTTCGGGAATCTCGGCCGGACCGGAGTGAGCCGCGCCTGGACCGACGGCAGCCGGGAACCGGCCACGCACCCCGCGTTCGAGCCTTTCGAGAGCCGCACGTTCCACCATGGGCAACGGCGCACCGCGGAAAGCCTCGTCGAAACGATCGCCACGCATTCGCACATGATCGTCGCGGATCCGGCGGAGGCGGCCGCCGCACTGGCGGAGATCCGGCAGTTCCTCGCCGCGAATCCGCACACCGCGTCCGGCGAGTTCGACCTGCCGCTGCGCACCTGGACGTTCCGCGCTTTGCGCCGCTGAGACTCCGGCATTGACCTCCAGCGAACTGGAGGTTCGATACTGCGTTCATGCGCAGGAAATCCTTGGGGCGGGCCGTGATCTCGCTGGTGTCGGTGGTGACGGCGGTGGGCCCGTACCGCGCCGACTGGAACGAGACCCACGTCAAGAACCCTGCCTGGCCGCCACACGCGAAGTTCCACAACGGCCAGACGATGAGCCTCGGGCTGGCGCTGGGGGCGACCAGTCTGTGGCAGCTCTGGCGAGCTCCCTCGGCCCGGGAGGGTCTCGACGCGGGCGCGACCCTGGCGTCCCTGTACTGGCTGACGCAGATCTCGGCGCTGGCCTACCCCGGGTCGAAGGCGGTGGACCCGCCGGGGACGGCGAAGTTCCCCCAGGCGAAGGTGGCCTTCCCGGCCCTGGCCCTGACGGCGCTGGGGTACGTCCTCGAACGCCGGCGCCTGGCGCGCGGCTAGGGGCGCGGCGGCTGGTCCGGCGACATGAATGAGTCATTCATGTCGCCGGACGAGGTGAATGACTCATTCATGTCGTCGCGGGAGGGGCTGCATGGGCCGGGGCCTCGTGGCGCAGGCTCCCGACACCTCGAACGGCAACAACTGGCAACGCGCGACACTAGGGGCGGTTGTTGCGCTCGAAGACCAGCCGCAACCCGAGCAGCGTCAGATCCGGCACGTGGTCGGTGATCGTCTCCGACTCGCTGATCACCAGCGGCGCCAGGCCGCCGGTCGCCAGCACCGCCACCGGTTCCGTCCCGCTCGGCGCCAGCTCCCGGACGATCCGCCGGACCAGCCCGTCCACCTGCCCGGCGAAGCCGTACAGGATCCCCGACTGCAGGCACTCCACAGTGTTCTTCCCGATCACCGACCGGGGCGGGACCAGCTCGACCTTCCGCAACGCCGCCGCGCGCAACGCCAGCGCGTCCACCGAAATCTCGATCCCCGGCGCGAACGCCCCGCCGAGGAACTCGCCCCTGGCGGAAATCGCGTCCACGTTCGTGGAGGTCCCGAAGTCGACCACCACGCACGCCGTGCTGTGGAGGTGGTGCGCGGCCAGCGTGTTCACCAGCCGGTCCGCGCCCACCTCCTTCGGGTTGTCCACCAGCAGGGCGACGCCCGTGCGGACCCCCGGCTCCACCACGATCTTCGGGAGCCGGTCGTAGTACCGGCTGAGCATCACCCGCAGCTCGCGCAGCACCGCCGGCACCGTCGACAGTGCACTGATGCCGGTCACCGCGTCCGCGTGCGGGCCCAGCAGGCCGCGCACCGTCAACGCCAGCTCGTCGGCGGTGATGCGCGCGTCCGTGCGCATGCGCCAGTCGCCGACCAGTTCACTGCCGGAGTACAGCCCCAGCACGATGTTCGTGTTGCCGACGTCGATCGCGAGCAGCAAGCGGGTCAGCTTTCCGCGTGCAGCAGCGCGTCGAGGCGGCGGGCGTCCGCCGTCTCCGCGACCGGGAACACCGCCGTCTCCTCCTCCGGCGGCAGGGTCACCGTGCCGGACAGCAGCCCGGACCCCTCCGGCGCGTGGCCGGGGTCGGTGTGCCGGTGGACGATCCGGTTGTCCGCGTCGACGAACACCACGCGCGGCTCGTACGTCGCGGCTTCGGCGTCGTCCATCTGGCCGTACGAAATGAGGATGACCAGGTCACCCGGGTGCACCAGGTGCGCCGCGGCGCCGTTGATGCCGAGCACGCCGCTGCCGCGTTCGCCCTTGATGACGTAGGTCTCCAGCCGCGCCCCGTTGGTGACGTCCACAATGGACACCTGTTCCCCCGGCAGCAGGTCCGCGGCCTCCATCAGGTCCTCGTCGACCGTCACCGAACCCACGTAGTGCAGGTCGGCCTGGGTCACGGTGACCCGGTGGATCTTCGACTTGAGCATGGTGCGGTACATCGTGGACTCCTATTCCCCTGCGTCCAGCCGCTCCGGGTGCTCGACGGCAGCGCCGAGCAGAACCGGAACGTTGTCGATCAGCCGGGTACTCCCCACCCGGGCCGCGATCAACAGTCGTGCTTCCCCATCGACGGGCGCCGGCCCGAGGTCGGTTCCCCTCAACTCCAGGTAATCCACCTCGACCGCCGGCCGCGCGGCGAGGGTCTTCCACGCGGTCTCGAGGACCGCGTCCGCGCCGTCGCGCCCGACGAACCCCCCCGCGGTGAGGGCGGCCGACAGGACGATGGCGTCTTCACGCTGCTCGGGCGTCAGGTAGACGTTGCGCGACGACAGCGCCAGCCCGTCGCGCTCCCGCACGGTCGGCACGCCGATGACGTGCGTGTCGATGTTCAGGTCCCGCACCATCCGCTTGATCAGGACCAGTTGCTGGTAGTCCTTTTCGCCGAAGAGCGCGTAGTCCGGGCGGAGCAGGTTGAACAGCTTCGCCACGACGGTGAGCACGCCGGCGAAGTGGCCGGGCCGGACGGCGCCCTCCAGTTCCCCGCCGAGCGGGCCGGGGTGCACGGTGACCGCGGCGCCTTCGGCGTAGAGCGCGTCGGCGCTGGGCGTGAACGCGATTTCGACGCCGTCCTCGGTCAGCACGGCGAGGTCGTTCTCCAGCGGCCGCGGGTACGCCTCGAAGTCCTCGCCCTCGCCGAACTGCAGCGGGTTGACGAAGATCGAGGTGGCGACGACGTTGTTCGGCAGCCGCTTCGCACGGCGGATCAGCTCGCGGTGCCCGGCGTGCAGCGCGCCCATGGTCGGCACGAGCGCCAGCTTGCGGCCGACGCCGTGCAGAGCCCGGCTGACCTGGCTCATCTGCTCGGGCGACGTGAACGTGTTCAGCGTGCCGCGGCTGAATTTCGGTGTGGTCACTGGTCTTGGTGCCCTTCGGCGGGATCGTCGAGGAGTTCGGTGAGGTCTTTGGCGGCCGCGGTGTCCAGCAGCCCGGCAGCCGACGAACGCGCCACCGTGCGCTTGGCCAGCGCGCGGTAGGCCGGCGCCACGTCCGGCGCCCGATCCGCCAGCACTTCGAGGTGCTTGCGGACGGTGCCGACGTCGCCACGGGCGACCGGGCCGGTGAGCGCGCGGTCGCCGTGTCTGAGCACATTATCCAACGCCGCCGAAAGCAGTGGCGCCACCAGGCGTTCGGAGTGCGCGATTCCCGCTTCCCGCAAGACTTCCGCGCAGTCGGCGACCAGTGTCATCAGGTGGTTCGCGCCGTGGGTCAACGCAGCGTGGTAGAGCGCTCGCGCGGAGTCGGGGATGCGCACCGGCTCGGCACCCATCTCGACCGCGAGGGCCTCGCCGACGCTCCACCCGGCTTCGTCGTCCGCCGCCGCGGTGACGCCGATGCTGCACGCCGCCAGCCGCTCGAGGTCCTCCTCGCGGCCGGTGAACGTCATCACCGGGTGCAGCGCGAGCGCCAGCGCCCCGGCCTCGGCGGCGGGTGCCAGCACGTCGATGCCCTGCGCGCCGGAGGTGTGCACGACGATCTGCCCGGGCCGCAGCGACCCGGTCGCGACGAGCCCGCGGACCATGCCGGCCAGCGCGTCGTCGGGGAGGGCGAGCAGCACCAGGTCCGCCCGGCGGACGGTTTCGTCGGGCGGCAGCAGGGGCACGTCGGGGAGGAGGCGTTCGGCACGGGCCAGCGACGCGGCCGACAGTCCCGACGCGGCGACCACGGTGTGCCCCGCCCGGGCCAGCGCGGCGCCGAGCACGCTGCCCACCCGGCCGGCGGAGACGACCCCGACCGCGAGGCGGGCGGGCCTCATCATGGCGTGCGCCTGTGGACGCTCATGGTTGGCAGACTCCCTCTGCTCTCGTTCCAGTCCCGCTCCGGGTACCGGACGAACGGCGCGAGACTAACTCGGTCAAGCGCGAAGCGTTGAGCCCGGGTGACCAGCTTCACCCGGACCGGGTCACCCTCGGGAGGCCTCGTCGGCGAGGCGCGTCGCCTCCGCCCGCGCGGCCTTCAGCGTGCGCAGCAGCTCCTGCTGGCGCTGCCGGTCGGCGTCGGAGGTGAGCGCCCGCCGGTCCAGGAACGCGAGCTCCGTCACGCTCGCCTGGTAGACGGCGACGGCCTTTGCCGCCCGCTTGCCGGACTGGCGTTTCGCCTGCCGCCGCCAGGCCCGGCGGCCGGGCAGGCTGGCCAGCAGGTCGACCTCCGACGGCGCGATCCAGCGGGCCGCGGCCATGTGCGGCAGGGCGGTGGCGATGATCCGCTGCTCGCGCCGTCGCTGGAGGACGACCAGGTAGACCACGCCGAGGAACAGCGGCAGCATGATCAGGAAGTAGACGGTCAGGAACTTCGACCCGCCGAGCAGCGCGGCGCTGTTCCACAGCGCGTGCAGGCTGACGGCGGCGAGGTAGCCGGCGAGCGGCGCCAGGACCTTCATCGCCTTCGTGGTCGTCCGCGCGGCGATGCCGATCCCGATCCCGGTGAGCACGGCGAAGAGCGGGTGCGTGAACGGCGCGAGGACACCGCGGAGGAAGAACGCCGTGATGACGCCCTGGCTGTGCCCGTCGCCGAAGCCGTAGTCGGCGAACGCGCGGCCGAAGTAGTAGATGTTCTCGGTGAACGCGAACCCGGCGGCGCTGAACCCGGCGTAGACGACGCCGTCCACGACGCCGTCGAACTCGCTGGACCGGCGCCACAGGATGAGCACGACGAACAGGGCCTTGGCGGCCTCTTCGACGACGGGCGCGGACACGAGCGCGGCGATGGTGTTGCCGCTGCCCTTGCCGAGCAGCTCGTCCCCGACGGCCTCGGCGGTGGTGTTGATGAGCAGCGCGGTGATCGTCGCGATGCAGGCACCCCAGGCGAAGGCGAGGAGCAGGAACTTCGCCGGTTCGGGCTCCCAGCGGTCGACCCAGAGGAACCCGGCGACCACGCCGGCGACCGGCACGAGCGCGGCGAGGACCCCGATGGTGACGGCAAGGGGGCCGACCCGCGCGGTGGCCAGACCGAACAGGAACAGGCCGCACAGGGCGACCACGATCAGCCCGAGCACCGGCAGCAGCACGGTGATCCGGCGAGGCCGCCGTCCACGATCGAGTCCCGTCGCGGGCGAGAGGGTTCCGCTCACAGCCGGTCACCCTACGCAGACCGGACAGGAACCGGAACGCCACCTGGCACACACGGCGCGTCCCGCATGTCAGCCGTTTCCCGAGCGCCCCAATGTGGCCTTCGGTGCGTCCAGCGCACCCAAGGCGGCCTTCGGTGCGTCCAGCGCACCCAATGTGGCCTTCGGTGCGTCCCACGCACCGAACGCCACATTGGGGCGCTGGGAGATCGAGCCGGGCTCAGTCCTCTGCGCGGCGGCGGCGGCGCGGGGTGGAGCCGGTGCCGCCGTTCGCCGCCAGCAGTTCGCTCACCGAGCGGCCCGCCGTGTGCGAACCGCTGCCCGGCACCTCGGCCGACCGGTGGCCGTTGCGGGCGTGGCCGTTGCTCGCGCCGTTGTGGCCGTTGCCGTTCTGCTCCACGTCGGCCGGGTCGACCGGGGCCATGTTGCGGCGCGACATCGACGCCCGCTCGGCGACCATGCCCTCCCACGCCGGGGGCTCGCCGTCCGGGCGACGGCGACGGCCGCCGCCGGTGGGCTCCGGTGCGGGCACCGCCGGCATCTGCTGCGACTCGTCCGGCTTGCGGCGACGGCCACCCGAGCGGCCCTGGAAGTTGCGGACCGACTCCGGGAGTGTCGGGTTCACCACCGGCGCGTCGGCCTTCGCGGCCTCGGCGGGCGCGCGGTGCGAACCCCCGTGCCGGGAGGCCGGCTCGTCGAGGATCGGCGACATGTCCGCCCGCGAGAACTGCTCCAGCCGCGACGGACGGCGGCCGTCGGCGGCCGGGACCGGCGTGGTCGGCGGCACCACCGGCGGCAGGTTCGTGCGCGACGGCTGCCGCGCGGCCGGGCCGGTGTTCGGCACGGGCGTCGTCGGCGGGACGACCGGCGGAAGGTCGCGGCGCGAGGCCGAGGCGTCCCTCGGCATCGGCGGGGCCTTCGGCTCGGGCGGCTTCGGCCGGTTCGGCCGCTGCCGCTCGGCGAAGTCGTCCCGGTTCTGGAAGGCCGCGCTCAGGTCGGTCACCGGCCGGATGTCCGATCGGGACATCTCCGACGGCTTCACCGGCGGAGCGGGCCGGGGCGGCGCCGGCCGCGGCGGCTCGGGCGCCTTGCGCGGCTCGGGACGCGCACCGTTCGGCTGGCCGCCGACGCGGGGCAAGTCCGTCCGGGACCGCTCGACGCGCGGGAGGTCGGGGCGGGACATCTCCACGCGCGGGATGTCCGGCCGCGACATCTCCACGCGGGGAATGTCCGGACGCGACATCTCCACCCGCGGAATCGCGGGCATCGACCGCTCCACGCGCGGGATGTCGGGCATGGACCGCTCGACCCGCGGGATGTCCGGGCGAGACATCTCGACCCGAGGAATGTCCGGACGCGACATCTCCACCCGCGGAATGGCCGGCATCGACCGCTCCACGCGCGGGATGTCCGACCGCGACACCTCGGCGGGCCGCATCGCCGGACGCGACAGCTCCGCCCGGCGCGCGGGCGGCGGCTCGGGACGGCGGATCTCCGTCTTCGGCTCCGGGGCGCGGCGGATCTCGGTCTTGGGCTCGGGCCGCGGCACCTGGCGCGTCGGCTCGGCGGCGGCCTCGGGACGGCGCTCGGGCTGTTTCGCGGCTTCTTCCGCGTTCGGCAGCCGCATGGGCTGCGACTCGGCCTGGCGGCGGGCCGCCTCGGCGCGCAGCTCGGCGGCCTTCAGCTCGCGCTGCGCGGCGTTGAGGGCCGGGTCGACGGCCGGCACCGGCGGACGGCGTTCGCTCAGCGGCTTCGGCCGGGCGATCTGCTGGGTGCTCTGGGCGTTGACGTTGGCCGGGGCCTTCGGGGCCGGCTTTCCGCCGAAGCCCTTGCCCTTGCCGAGCCCCTTGCCGTTCGCGGGCTTCCCGCCCGACGCCTTGCGGCGGCGCTCGTCGAGCACCCGGTCGATCAGCTCGGTCGGCCGCTCGCCCGCCTCGGCCGGCTTCTTCCCGGCCATCAGCTGGGCCGGCTTCTTCTTCGGCGCGGCGTCGGGAATCATGCGGTTCTCGTCGGACAGCTTGCGCATCCGGGTCGCCTGCGCGGTCAGCGCGACGCGTTCGAGCAGCACCTCGCCGCCGAACAGCGACTGGAGGCTGTCGCGCAGCGCGGACACCTCGGCGCGCAGCGCCTCCAGCTCCTCGCGGCCGCGGGAGTCGGACTCGCTGCGGTTCTCCGCCTCCACCTCCAGCTCGAATTCACGCCGGGCCGCGATCTCGCGTTCCAGCTCCAGCTCGTACACAGCCTGCGCCTCGGCGACCGCGTCCTCGCTCTGTGCCGCGTGCTTGCGGTACTTCACGGCGAGGAAAGCGCCGATCAGGGCAGCCCAGAGGGCCGCGACGATCCCGAGCCGGAGATAGCGGAGATCGTCGCTGAGCACCAGTGCGAGGGTGGCTCCGATGGCGAGGACGAATCCGACGACGAGCCACGGCCTGCCCAGTAGGCGGCCGCGCGAGTCGTCACCCACGCCGGTCATGCCTGACACCGTACCTGCTCGTAATCCGAACGAGACCTACTCGGTCCCGCGAGCGGTGGGATTCCAGCGCTAACCGGTCGTCCCGCGGGTGTGTTCCCGGTCTTGGTCACGAGGGGTCCGGCAGCAGTGCTCGAGCCACAAACCCGCAGCTACCAGGGCCGCCGAGGACACCACGCCGACCACGCCGGCGCGGGTGTCGAGCACCGCCGCGACGAATTCGTCACGTCGCGGCAGAACGTAGGCGAGCGCGGCCAGCCAGGCACCGCCCATGAACGCTCCGGCGAGTGACGAAGCCTTGGCGAGCGCCACCGATCGAGCGATCCCGATAGCGGCAACGACGCGGCCGTTCTTGATCCGGGAGCGAATGGAAAACGCGAGCCCGGCCTCGATCACGGCCAGCACGGCGAAGGTGACGCCGGCGAGCGTCGGCAACTGGGGCAGTGAGCCGTACGCGACCAGGAAGAGCAGGTAGCCGAGGACCAGGCCGAGCAGCCCGGCCACCACCAGGTCACGGGGCCGGGTGAAGTGCATGACTCAACCGTACCGAGCTGGGACATCCGGTGCTTCGCACCCGGCCGGGGCTTCGCCAGCCGGGCCCCGGAAGCCTAAGGTTGACTCTCCCCTTACTGGAGAGTTCATCATGCGTCTTGTGGGCACCACCGCGACCTTCACCATCGGCGAGCTGGCCCGGCGGACCGGCCTGCCGGTCAAGACCATCCGCTTCTACTCGGACGAGGGCCTGCTGCCCCCGACCGACCGGACGGACGCCGGCTACCGGCTCTACGACGCGGCGGCGATGGCCCGGCTCGAGCTCGTCCGCACGCTGCGGGAGCTGGGCCTGGGCCTCGCCGACGTCTCGGCGGCGTTGACGCAGTCGGCGACGGTCGGCGAGCTGGCGACCCGGCACGTCGAGGCGCTGGACGAGCAGATCCGGCGGCTCCGGCTGCGCCGGGCGGTGCTGCGCGCGGTGGCCAAGCGTGATTCCGAGCTGGAGGAAGTGAACCTGATGAACCGTCTCGCGTCGATGTCCGACGAAGAGCGCAAACGGCTGGTCGACGAGTTCTGGGACGAGATGGTCTCCGGGCTGGAGATCGACGAGGAGTTCTACCGGCGCATGCGCGCGGGCAAGCCGGAGCTGCCCGACGACCCGACGCCGGAGCAGCTCGAGGCCTGGATCGAGTTCGCCGAGCTGGTGCAGGACCCGGACTTCCGGGCCCTGATCCGCGGCATGAGCGAAACCCAGGCGCGGCAGATCCGCGAAGGGGAGTTCGAGCAGCCGTCTTCGGCCTGGCGGGAGAACTGGAACGCGTGGATGGCGCGCGCCCAGGAGGCCGTCGACGCGGAGGAAAGCCCGACGTCCGAGGCAGGGCAAACGCTTGCGGCGGAGATCGCGGCGGCTTCGGCCCGGCCGGACCAGGACCCGGCGTCGGCGGAGTTCCGCCACGAGCTGGCCGACCGCTTCGCCGCGGGCGGCGACCCGCGGGCCGAGCACTACTGGAAGCTGCTGGGGATCATCAACGGCTGGCCCCCGTTCCCGACGACCCGGCCGGCGGTCGGCTTCATGATCGCCGCCCTGCGCGGCTGACCCGGTCCGATCGCCGACCTGCGAGCGCAACTCGGCGATCACCGGGCGCCGGGGTCTTGACTTGCTCAGCGCAGGGCGAGGTCGGTACGACGGACCGTAGCGATCTCGTCCGCCGGGCGCGCGGCGAGCAGCCCGGCGATCGGGCCGTGCCCCGGCAGCACCGCGGCCGGCTCGATCTCCGCCCACGGCACCAGCACGCTCGCGCGGTCCGGCGTTCCCGGGTGCGGCAGCAGCAGCTCCGGGTCGTCGGACGTGACGCCGTCCACCGTGACCACGTCGACGTCCAGCGTCCGCGGGCCCCAGCGCAGCTCGCGCACCCGGCCCGCCGCCCGCTCGGCCGCCTGGCCCGTGCGCAGCCACGCCCAGTGGTCGCGCTCCGGGTCGTCGACCACGCACACCGCGTTCAGGAAGTCCGGCTGGTCCTCGACGCCCCACGCCTTGGTTTCGTACACGCTCGACACCGCGACCAGCGCGGGCCGCACGGCGTCCAGTGCCAGCTCCAGGAAGCCGAGCCGGTCGCCGAGGTTCGAGCCCAGCGAAAGCACCGCGCGGCTCACCGGTCCCGCCGCACCGTCACCGCGACGTCGTCGAAGGTCAGCGGGATCGGCGCGGACGGCTTGTGCACCGTCACCTCGACCGCGTCCAGCCGCTCGTCGCGCAGCACCTCGTCGGCGATCTTGCCCGCGACGCTCTCGATGAGGTCGTACGGCTCGCCCGCGACGATTCCCGCCGCCAGCTCGGCTAGCTCGCCGTAGTGCAGGGTCTTGGTCAGGTCGTCCGACGCGGCGGCCGGCCCGAGGTCCAGCCACACCGTGATGTCGACGACGAACTCCTGCCCGTCCCGCTTCTCGTGCTCGAACACGCCGTGGCGGCCGAACACGCGCAGGCCGGTCAGCGTGATCCGGTCAGACATCCGGCGAACCCTTCCACCAAGCGGCGGCCACGGCGACCGCGTCCAGCGACGCCCCGACCTCGTGCACCCGCACGCCCCACGCGCCCGCGGCCGCGGCGAGCGCGGAGATCGCGGCGGTGGCGTCCTCACGGCCGTCCGGCGGACGCGGCGTGCCGTCCTTGCCGGACAGCAGGCGGCCGAGAAACCGTTTTCGCGAAGCGCCGACGAGTACCGGGAAACCCAGGGAGAGCAACGAATCCAGCCCGCGCAGCAACGCCCAGTCGTGCTCGGCGTTCTTCGCGAAGCCCAGCCCGGGGTCCAGCACGATCGCGCTCTCGGCGACACCCGCCGCGAGCGCTTCGTCCACTCTGGACAGCAGCTCGGCGCGGACGTCGGCGACCACGTCTTCGTACTTCGCGAGGGCCTGCATGTCCTTGCTGTGCCCGCGCCAGTGCATCAGCACCCACGGCGCCCCGGAGTCGGCCGCGACGCGCGCCATGCCCGGGTCGGCCAGCCCGCCCGAGACGTCGTTGATCACCTTCGCCCCGGCTTCGAGCGCCGCGGCGGCGACGGAGGCCCGTGTCGTGTCGACCGACAGCTGGATGCCTTCGCCGGCGAGGGTGCGGATCACCGGGATGATGCGCTGCAGTTCGGTGTCGGCGTCCACCCGGGCCGCGCCCGGCCGGGTCGACTCGCCGCCGACGTCGATCAGGTCGGCCCCGCGCGTCCACATCTCGCGGGCGTGTTCCAGCGCCTGGTCGAGCCCGAGGTACCGGCCACCGTCCGAAAAGGAATCGGGCGTCACGTTCAGCACGCCCATCACGACGCACCGGCCGGGAGCGGGAAGCCCCACGCTCACCGGCGCGCCCTGATCAGGTCGAGCGCCTCCGCCCGGGACGACGCGGAGTTCTTCAGCTGCCCGCGGACCGCCGAGGTGGTCGTGCGAGCGCCGGGCTTCCGGATGCCGCGCATGGCCATGCACAGGTGCTCGGCCTCGATCACGACGATGACGCCGCGCGGCTCGAGCTTCCGCACGATGGCGTCGGCGACCTGGGAGGTCAGGCGCTCCTGGACCTGGGGTCGCTTGGCGTAGAGGTCGACGAGCCGGGCGAGCTTCGAGAGCCCGGTGACCTTCCCGGCGGCGTTCGGGATGTACCCGACGTGCGCGACGCCGTGGAAGGGCACCAGGTGGTGCTCACAGTTATGAGTCAAATGTCCCGCGATCAAAAACGTCGGATGCGGTTCGCATTTGAAACTGTAAACCGTATAAGGCTTTGTTCCCGATGCCGTCACGGGCGTCACCGACTCGACCTGCACGTACTCGGACTCGATGAGGTCGGTCGCATAGTCGTCTTGGGGGAAGCCGTGCTTGCGGAACCAGCTGTCCGCCACGTACAGGCGGGACGCAGCGTCACCGGTGTTGGCCGTGAACCGGGCGCCGATGACCGTCGCCAAGTCCTCGAGGAACGGCGTGTTGGCACTCGCGATGATGCGTCCCGCCGAAAACTTGCTGCGGTGCCCGTCGCCGTCGACGTATCCGTCGAGGAAGCCGTTGAACGTCGACAAGTCGTTGAGGACCACCATCGGGAACCGCTGACGCATGTGGTGCGCGTCGCCGCCGACGTACTGCCGCATCAGGTCGGCGAGGAAGGACGACACCACCCGGACCCGGAAGCCGGGCAGGTGCCCCAGATAGCCCGACGGCCGGGAGGTCGGCTCAACCTTCGCGTCGATGCCGAACGCACGGTACAGCGACTCGGCGAACTTCTTCGCGTAGTCCCGGTCGTTGACCACGAGGGACACATACCGGTCGGCGACCGTGCCATCGGCACAGACGGTTCCGACCACGTAGCCGAAGTCGTACCCGAGGGTCGGCCGCCACCGGTTGCGGCAGAGCTTCTTGGCGTGCGTCCACTCGATGAAGGTGCCCTCGACGTCCTTGGCTTCCTTCCAGCCTTCGGGAGTCGCCAGAGGATGGTCCGGGGTGACCTGGAACTTGCCCACCGAGGTCTTCACCTCGACCAGCTCACGCGTTTGGTGCGAGCTGATCTCGGTGACCTCGGTCTCCTCGACGTTGCCACCGACGAGCGTCCACAGCTTGTCGCCCACCTGCACGTCGGCGGCCTGCTTGCGGCCGCCCACGGCGTTCACCGTCTGCTTGCTCGGCACGCACTGGCTGAACATCGGGATGTCCGTGACCAGCACCAGTTCTTCGTGGGACTCGTCGAAAGTGCGGTCCAGCACCGAGTCCGGCTCGGTGTACAGCCCGGCGAACATCTCGTGGTACGCCCGGGCCACCCGGGCGGGTGTCTCCTTCAGACCGTCCCGCTCCGGGTCTTCGCCGCACGCCAGGAGGAGCTCGCGGATCGCCTTCTCCGCCCGGTCCTGGTCGAAGACCGGGCGGTCGGCATCACTGGGACTTCTCTGGTCCGTCCACGTCACGACGCTCCCCCTCGCTCTGCTGGTTGCCGGCTTGGTCGGCGAACCAGCCGTGCTCACGAGGGCGTTCTTCACCACCGGGCCGCCACGACTGGCCCGGCTGACCGCCCGGCGAGGTCGCGGGCGTCCAGCCCGGAGGAGCACCGTAGTTCGGGGGGCCGCTCTGGCCCACCGGGCCACCCGGGTAGCCGCCGGCCTGCTGGCCGCCGTGGTTCTGCGGCCAGTGCGCCGTGCCGTTGGGACCACCGTTCGGGCCGCCGTAGGGACGGCCGCCGTTCGGGTAGGCGCCCGGCTGCGGCGGGGCGTACGGGTTGGCGTTGGGGTCGGCCGGCGCCGGGTACGGCGGGCCGCCGGGCAGCTCGCCCGCGCCCTGGGCGGTGCCGACCGGGGTCGGCTCCGGCTTCAGGACCGGCTTCTCCTTCTCCGGCGGCGGCCACGGCTCGCCGCGCTCCATCGCCAGCTCGCCCGGGGTCTTGATCGGCGGCTTGTCCGACGGCGTCCGCTCACCGAACTCGTTGAACACGGTGATGTGCGGGCGCTTCTCGACCGTCGCGAAGATCCGTTCCAGGTCCTTGCGGGTCAGCGTCTCCTTCTCCAGGAGCTCGATGACCAGCTCGTCGAGCACGTCGCGGTAGGTGTTGAGCACGTGCCACGCCTCGGTGTGCGCCGTCTCGATGAGCTTGCGCACCTCCTCGTCGATCTCGTGCGCCACCTCGAGCGAGTAGTCCGCCTGGCGGCCGGCCGACCGGCCGAGGAACGGGTCGCCCTGCTCCTGGCCGTACTTGACCGCGCCGAGCCGGGCGCTCATGCCGTACTCGGTGACCATCGCGCGGGCGATCTTCGTCGCCTGCTCGATGTCCGAGGACGCGCCGGTGGTGGGCTCGTGGAAGACGAGCTCCTCCGCCGTGCGGCCACCCATCGCGAAGACCAGCCGCCCGATCATCTCGGAGCGGGTCATCAGGTCCTTGTCGTCCTCCGGGACGAGCAGCGCGTGCCCGCCCGTGCGGCCGCGCGGCAGGATCGTCAGCTTGTAGACCGGTTCGATGTCCGGCATCGCCCACGCGGCGAGCGCGTGCCCGCCCTCGTGGTAGGCCGTGATCTTCTTCTCCTTTTCGGAGATGATCCGGCTCTTGCGGGCGGGGCCGCCGACGACGCGGTCGACGGACTCCTCCAGCTCGACGTCACCGATCACGTGCCCGTTCTTGCGGGCGGTGAGCAGCGCGGCCTCGTTCAGCACGTTCGCCAGGTCGGCGCCGGACATGCCGACGGTCCGCTTGGCCAGGCTGGTCAGGTCGGTGCCCTGGGCGATCGGCTTGCCCTTGGCGTGCACCTCGAGGATCGCCTTGCGGCCGCGCAGGTCGGGCGCGGACACCGGGATCTGCCGGTCGAACCGGCCGGGGCGCAGCAGCGCCGGGTCGAGGATGTCGGGCCGGTTGGTGGCCGCGATCAGGATGATGCCGCCGCGGGCGTCGAAGCCGTCCATCTCGACGAGCAGCTGGTTCAGCGTCTGCTCGCGCTCGTCGTGCCCGCCGCCGAGGCCGGCGCCGCGCTGGCGGCCGACCGCGTCGATCTCGTCGACGAAGATGATGCAGGGCGCGTTCTGCTTGGCCTGCTCGAACAGATCACGCACTCGCGAGGCACCGACACCGACGAACATCTCGACGAAGTCCGAACCGGAGATCGTGTAGAACGGCACGCCCGCCTCGCCGGCGACGGCTCGCGCGAGCAGCGTCTTGCCGGTACCGGGCGGCCCGTAGAGCAGCACGCCCTTCGGGATCTTCGCGCCGAGCGCCTGGTAGCGCGCCGGGTTCTGCAGGAAGTCCTTGATCTCGTACAGCTCTTCGACGGCCTCGTCGGCACCCGCGACGTCCCCGAAGGTCGTCTTGGGCATGTCCTTGTTCAGCTGCTTGGCCTTGGACTTGCCGAAGTTGAGGACGCGGTTGCCGCCGCCCTGCGCGTTGTTCATCATCCACATCAGCAGGCCCAGCACGAGGGCGAGCGGGATGGCGAAGATGAGGATCTGCGTCAGCACGCCCTGCTGGGTCACCTTGGTGGTGAACTTGATCGGCTGGCCGCCGGCCTTCGCCTGCGTCAGCGAGTCGTAGATCGGGCGGGTGGCATCCGCCGGATACTGCGAAATGATCTGGGTGACCTGCTGGCCGTCGACGTCGATGGGCTTGGCCAGCAGCAGTTTGAGCTGCTGTTCCTTGTCCTCGAGGCTGGCTTCCTTGACGTTGTTCGACGAGATCTGGGAGTTCGCCACCGAGATGGGTGCCTGGGTGTACCCACGATCACTGTCGAAGATCGTGTTGTACGCGAACAACGCCAGCAACCCCGCGACGATCCACAGCAGTGGGTTCCTGAGCACGCTCTTCCGGTTCATACGACTCGGCCCTGGTGGCCTCGACCCTCCCTGGTTGGGCGGCTCCTGTGATACCCGCCATCACGATCTTGACAACCCGTGGTGCCTGGACACCCGTCCCATCAGGGTACCGTCCGCTGCCGCGTTCATCCCCTGTGAGCCTCTCGCAGGTCAACGGGCGATACCGCGCCCGGGTTCCCGCTCGGCGTCCGCGCCGGTCACGCTAGCGCGTGCCGTCGGACACACTGCTCACCATCTCGCCCAGCCGGGTCCGCAGCGTCGCCGGATCGGCCGGGGCGACCGTGACCCACTCACGACCGTCCGTACCTGCGCGGGAGAGGCTGAGGTAGCGCCCGGTCGCGGTGTCGAACCAGGCCAGCACCCGGGACCGTTGCTTGGCCCCGACCTGCGACCGGCTGTTCGCTGCCAGCTGACCGCCCCGCTGCCGCGGTTGCCCGGAGATGCGGCCGTACGCCTCCCGCGGATCGGCCGTGACGCGCTCGCTCAGCGGCGTCCGGCGCGCCTTCCCGCGCTCTTCGCCCGGGTTCGACGGCAGGGACACGGGCACCCGGATCGGGGCGGTCCGCAGCGCGTCGTCCAGCGGAAGTGTGACCGACGCCTCGCTCCCGCGCGGCCCGGCCGGGAGCACCCCGACGACGGCGGAGACCAGGCCGTCCGGCGGGACGTCCCGCAGCCAGATGCCGTCGGCGTCCTGGACCGCGAGGACACCCTTGGTGTCGTCGGCCGCCGCGAGGACGCCGACGGTGGGCGCCTCGAACTGCGGGATGTGCAGGGCGTCGATGGTCAGCGGGGCGAAGGCCAGCAGGTGCAGCGCGTCCTCGATCGGCGGCGCGAGCCTGCCGCGCGGTTCGCGGATGCCGCGAGCCTTCAGCTCGGCGTCGACGCGGTGGCGCAGCGAGACGCGCTCGTCTTCGGTCGCGCCGTGCGACCGGACCAGCAGCGGGTACGGCAGCTCCCCGACCTGCGCCGACTCCCAGAGGAAGTCGAACGCCAGCGGCGAGAAGAACTCTTGCATCACTACTCTCCCGGATCGGACTCTTGCTCAGCGTAGCCCGCACCACCGACAAAAAGTGACCATCGGCCGAGCACGCTCGGAGAAGCCGGAGCCCGATCTTGGCAGAGAGCGCGGACACCGCGCGCCGCGGTAGGCGGGAGCGACGGCGTCAGACCGTGCTGGTCGTCGCCGCTCCCGCGAGCATCTCGCCGAGCCGGTGGCGCAGCGTCGCCGCGTCGGCCGGGGCGATCGTGATCCAGTCGCGGCCGTCGTGGCCACGGGTCGCCTGGGTGAAGTAGCGGCCCGTCTCCGTGTCGAACCAGCTCAGCACCGGCGTCCGCGTGCGGCTGCCCATGCGCGAACGCGCGTTCGCCGCGATCTGGCCCCCGCGCAGCCGCGGCTGGGCGTGCAGCTTCGCCAGCGCCTTGCGGTCCTCGTCGGCCGACGCGCGCTCGTCGCCGTTGCCGCGGCGCGACATGAAGTCGACGCCGTGGGCGCCGACCAGCTGCTCCAGCGGGACGGTGATCGACTTCTCCGAGCCTCGCGGGGCGCCGGGGAGCAGCGAGACGATCGCGCTCGCCAGCCCGTCCACCGGGCACGGCTGCAGGTGCAGGCCACGCGTGTCCTGCACCGCCAGCAGCCCCTGCCCGCCCAGCACGCCGGCGACCGCCAGCAGCGGTTCGGCGTCCGGGGCGATCAGCTGGATCGCGTCCAGGCTCAGCTCGGACTGCGCCAGCACGCCGAAGTAGTCCTCGACGTGCGGTTCCGGCCGGCCGCGGCCGTCGGCCAGCCCGCGCGCGGCCAGCCCTTCCAGCGTGCGCCGGCGCAGCAGCGACCGCTCGTCCACGGTCTCGCCGTGCGAGCGGATGCGCAGTGGGTACGGCAGCTCGCCCAGTCCGGCGGATTCCCACAGGAAGTCCACCTCGACCGGGGTGAGCAGCTCAGCGTTCGGCATCGAGCCACCCCCAGGAGAAACCGGCCGGGCACGCCGTCGGCGTGCCCGGCCGAAAGGATCAGCGGTCTTCGTCGTCCTCGGACCACGCGCCGATGACCGGCGGCGGGGTCGCCTGGTTCGCGCCGAAGGCCTCGTCCGGGTCCGCCTCGATGAGGAAGGACGCGTGCGTGTGCTCCTCGTCCTGCTCCTGCTGGGCGCCGTGCGGGGCCATGCCGCCCATGCCACCCGGGTTCATCGGCGGCGGAGTCTGCCCGCCGATGGTGCCCGCCGACGAGACGAGGCCCTGCTGCGGCGCCTGGGCCGACGCGGCGCTCTGCCCCTGGCCCTCGGCCGAGGCCAGCGTCGTCTCGTTCTCGGCCTTCGCGCCGGACCGGTTGCCCTTGCCCAGCGCGCGGGAAGCCAGCGCACCGAGGCCACCGGCGGCACCGCCGAGGCCGAGGCCCATGCCGATCTTGCTCAGCGGGTTGCTGCCACCCGGCTGCCCGGCGCCCGAAGAGACGTGGCCCGCGCCGGAGCCCGCACCCGCGCCCGTGACGGAGCCGCCGGCACCGTCGCTGCCGAGCGTCGCCGCGTCCTGGCCGTAGCCGCCGACGCCGGCACCGTGGCCGCCGTTCGGGCCGACCGCCGCGTGCTGCGCGTCGAACGCGCCGCCGTGGCCGCCGAAGCCCGAGGCGCCGGAGGCGAACACCGCGCCGCCCGCACCGGACAGGCCCTGGACCGGGCCCGCGCTGCCGACGGTGTTGATCGCGGTGAACGACACGGAGTTGTGCGAGCCCGTCGGCTTCATGCCGAGCGACTCCGGGCCGAAGCTCGGGGTCGAGCTGTCGACCTCGCTCATCGACTTCGTGTAGGCGTTGAAGAACGCGACCTGCTGCGCCTTGACGTCGTTGGCCGCGTCCGCCTGGGCCTTCTGGTCGGCGATCAGCGCCGCCGGGCCGCCGGCCAGCGCGGCCGCCATCGCCTGCTTGGGGTCGTAGTCCTTGGGGGCCGGCATCTTCTTGACCTCGGCGGCCGCGGCGGCCTGCCGGGCGAGCCGGTCGGACATCGTGTGCGCGGCCTCGGAGGCCTGCGAGCCCGAGTTGGCGATGGCCACCAGCGCGCCCTGCGCGCCCGCGGCACCCCGGCCGACCCACGCGTTGCCCAGCTCGGAGATCGCGTTGTACAGGTGGTCGGAGGCCGCCTTCAGCTCGGTGCCGTGGTGCGCCCAGGCGTGCCCGGTCGCCTCGGCCGTGCCGGGCTCGTTGTTGTTGACCGCGCCCTCGTACAGCTGCTGGCTGGCCTGCGCGTTCCAGTTCGGCGGGTTGGCGATCGCGCGGTCGCTGCCCATGTCGAAGCCGCCGGCACTGCCGCGCGCGTTGTCGACGATGTTCTGCGACGCCGAGTTGTCGCCGAGCGGGACCAGCGAGCCCGGGTCGGTGGCCGACGGCTGGTCGCTGTGGTTCGGAGCCATGATTTCGAGTCCCCCTCTGGGCTCAGGCGTTGCGGAACGGGTCGGCCGCGGCCTGGTCGATCTCGTGGTACCGGGACATCGCCGTGACGATGCCCTCCTCGGCGGCGGTGTACTGGTCGAGCAGGTTCTGCAGCGCGGAGGCGTAGGAGTCGTTCCCGCCGTCGGCGCGCTGGACGAACTTGGCGGCCATCGCGTTGCCGACCGGGTTGTCCCCGAGCTTCGGCGGCTGCGCGAGCGTGCCCGCTCCGCTGAGCAGGGCCTCGACCGCGTCCTTGCCGGTGCGGATCTTGTTCAGCACGGTCTGCGCGGCGTCGGGGTCGATTCCGACCTGACCCGCCGCGGCCGCGGCCTTGAAGGCGTTCGCGTCGGCAGCGCTGCTGTTCCCCATCTGAGCTCTCTCCCGTTCCCCCGACCCGGTCACCGCGGGCACGAATGGTCTTCGCATAGGTTAACGCACGTGATCAGAGCCTATGACGCAATCCGCGAAGCCGGGGTTCCGCAGATCCGGTAGTTGCGGTGAACGGTCGGTGAACTACGCCGTGTAGACCTTCGGGTCCAGCGTCCCGATGTAGGGCAGGTCCCGGTACCGCTCGGCGTAGTCCAGGCCGTAGCCCACGACGAACTCGTTGGGGATGTCGAAGCCGATGTACTTCACCGGGACGTCCACCTTGACCGCCTCCGGCTTGCGGAGCAGCGACACGACCTCGAGCGACGCGGGGTTGCGGCTGGCGAGGTTCTTCAGCAGCCACGAGAGCGTCAGGCCGGAGTCGACGATGTCCTCGACGATCAGCACGTCGCGGCCCGCGATGTCGCGGTCGAGGTCCTTGAGGATGCGCACGACGCCGGACGACGACGTCGACGAGCCGTAGGAGGAGACGGCCATGAATTCCAGCTGCGTCGGCAGCGGCAGCGCGCGGGCGAAGTCGGTCATGAACATGACCGCGCCCTTCAGGACACCCACCAGCAGGAGTTCACCCTGCCCGTTGGCCGGATAGTCGGCGGCGATCTGCGCCGACAGCTCCGTGATCTTGTCCTGGATCTGCTGCTCGGTGACGAGCACGGAGGCGATTTCGCCCTCGTACACGGGTCATTCCCCTCGGGTGGTGGGTTGGGAGATGACGCAGAGCCTGCCATGCGCCCGCCGTGCCTCCAAGTTGCCCGGCAACCAGACACCGCCCTGACCACGCCACCGGGCGACGAGGTCGTCGACCGCCCGCAGGTGCGCGTCGGTGAGCTCGCGCACACCCGATTGCAGCAACCACCTGCGGATAACCCGCCGTCGGATCGCCGCGGGCTCGGCCGCGAGGACGCCTGCGTCCAGCCCTTCGGAGCCGCCCGCGCGGGTGAAGATCATGTCCGCCATTGTGTCCAACGCCTCGCTGTCCTCACGCAGCTGCGAGGCTGTGCGGGCGAGTGCGCCGGAGACTCCGCCGTTGAGGACGTCTTCCAGCAACGGCAGGACTTCGGTGCGCAACCGGACCCGGGTGAAGCGCGGCTCGGCGTTGTGCGGGTCGTCCCAGGGCTCGACGCCGAGCTCGGCGCAGGCGGCGCGCGTGGTGGCCCGCGGGACGGCGAGCAGCGGACGGCCCCACGGCGGGTCGTGCGGCCGCATCCCGGCGAGGCTGCGCGGGCCGGAGCCGCGGCCGAGCCCGAGCAGGACCGTTTCGGCCTGGTCGTCGAGGGTGTGGCCGAGCAGGACGAGGTCGTGGCCGGCCAGCGCGCGGTAGCGGGCCTTGCGCGCGGCGGCTTCCGGGCCGCCAGGGCCGGTGACGTCGACGCGGCGCACCTCGGCTTCGTCGGCGCCAAGCGACTTCGCGGCGGCGGCCGCGTCCCCCGCGATCTTCGCCGAGCCCTCCTGCAGGCCGTGGTCGACGACCAGCGCGCGGACGCGGTGGCCGCGGTGGTGCCCGACGTACGCCGTGGCCTCGCACAGCGCGAGGGAGTCGGCGCCGCCGGAGACCGCGACGCAGAGTTCGGGCGGCACCTCGACGCTGTCCAGGAACCCGCGGACGGCCCGGCGGACGGCCGCGACCGCCGTCCCGGTCATCCGTGCAGGCGCCGGACCCACGCGGCCGGGTCGGCGATCTCGGCGCGCGAGGGCAGGGTGTTCGGCGACCGCCAGACGGCGTTGAACCCCGCCATGCCGACGGCGTCCACGACGTGCTTCGTGAACTTCGCGCCTTCTTCGTACTGACGGATCTTCGCGTCGACGCCGAGCAGCGCGCGCAGCAGCCGGTCGAAGACGCCGCCGCCCTTGCGCCGGGCGGTGAACCGCGCGCGGATCGTGTCGACACTGGGGACGACCTGCGGGCCGACGGCGTCCATCACGAAGTCGGCGTGGCCTTCCAGGAGCGTCGAGAGCGCCAGCAGCCGGTCGAAGACCGCGCGCTCCTTCGGCGACTGGAGCAGCTCCGCGAGGTTGAGCTTCGGCCCCTGCTTGATCGCCTCGGGCAGCCGGCCGACCAGGTCGGCCAGGCTGTCGGTGCCGCCGCCCGCGAGCCCGGCGACCAGCCGCTCGACCTCGTCGGCGAAGTAGTCGCGCAGCCAGGTGACCGCGGTGAACTGAAGCCGGTGGGTGCACTCGTGCAGGCAGACCCAGAGCCGGAAGTCGTGGCCCGGGACGTCCATCGCGCGCTCGGCGGCGACGACGTTCGGCGCGACCAGCAGCAGCTGACCGGCCTTGTCGGGGCCGCCGAAGGGGTCGTACTGGCCGAGCACGCGGCTGGCCAGGAAGGCCAGCACCAGCCCGGTCTGCACGCCGGCGCCACCGGCCAGGATCGGCCCGAACGGACCGCCCTGCTGCGGCAGCGCGCGCCCGGTCAGCGCGTCGAGCCCGGCCGCGGCCGAACGCACCCAGCCGGGACGGTCGACGACCTCGCCGGGCAGCAGCGGCAGGTCGGCGCCCAGGTTCGTCAGCTGCCGGACGTGCCCTTCGGCCTCGACGGTCAGCTCGCGCAGATCGGTGACGGCCGCCTCGGCCTCGACGCGCGGAACCTGCGGACCGCCGCGCACGAGCAGCGCGCCGGTCTGCGCGGCGAGCGCCCAGTCGACCATGGACCGGGTCTCGGTTTCCTGACTCACCCTTCCGACGCTACCTGCCCCGGACGGGTTTCCGGCCACGATCTTCGTACGGTTCGGTGTCCCCGGCTACGCGCACCCGCACTTGCGGAGGCTCGTGGCCAGTGCGTCGATGGCGTCGCGGCCCGGCTGCTGGTCGGAGCCGTTGGACATGAACGCGAACACCAGCACCCGGCCGTCCTGGTCGAGGACCAGGCCGGCGAGCGTGTTGACGCCGGTGAGCGTGCCCGTCTTCGCCCGCACCCAGCCCCGGCCGGCCTGCGACGCGGGCGTTTCGAACCGCTTGTCGGCGAGGGTGCCGGAACCGCCGGCCACCGGGAGCCCGGCCAGCATGGCGCGCAGCTTGGCGGTGTTCGGGTTCTTGCCGTCCGGGGCCGCCGCGGCCGCCATGAGCTGGGTCAGCAGCTTTGCCGGGATCTTGTTCTCCGTCGAGATGCCGCTGCCGTCGGACAGCTTGACGCCGGTGGTGTCGAAGCCGTGGTCCTTGAGCACCTTGATGGTCGCCGCGGCGCCGCCCGCGAAGGTCGCCTCCTGGCCGGTGGCCAGCGCCACCTGCCGGGCGAGGGCCTCGGCGAGGACGTCGTCGGACAGCTCCATCGTGTCGGAGACCAGCTCGGTCAGCGGCGCCGACTTGACCTCGGCGAGAACCTTCGCGTCCTTCGGCGCGGCCGCCTGGCCACCGGGCGAGGCGCTGAGCTTCGACGCGATCGTCGACGCCAGCACACTGCCCGCGTTGGGCACGCGCATCGAGTTGTTGTTCTTCGGGTCCTGGCGCCCGGCGTCGGCCATCACCGACCCGATCTGCGTGGCGAACGTCGACGGCGCGTCGCCCGCGGCCCAGCCCGGCGCGGTCGTCGCGCCCTTGAAGAGGCTCAGGTCGACCTGCACCTTCTTCACGTTCGGGTTGGCCTTCTTCACCTGCGCGACGAGGTCGTCGACGTGCGCGGCACCCGGGTACAGCGGCGACTCGGTGCCCAGCGGCAGCGCGGTGAGGGTGACGTCGCCGCCGCCGACCAGGATCACCGTGCCCGGGTCGGCGCCCTGGACGATCTTCGTGGACAGGCGCGTGTTCGGGTCCAGCGCGAGCAGCGCGGCCGCGGTGGTCAGCACCTTCGTCGTCGACGCGGGGGTGACCGCCGACGCCGCGCTGTGGTCCCAGAGCGCGGTGCCGCTCACCGGGTCGACGACGCTGCCGGTGAGCTGGCCGAGCGCGCTGTTCCCGGCCGCGGCGGCCAGCGCCGCCTTGACGCCGTTCGCGGTCGGCGCCTTCCCGGACGTGTCCGGCCCCGCCAGCTGGCGCGTGGCCGCGGCCGGATCCGGGCTGTCGCCCTTCGGCGCGTTCGGCGCCCACGGCAGGCCGAGGCGGTTCGACACCTTCGGCATCGCGGCGGCGACCCCGCCGCCGGCCAGCACCAGCAGGACGACCACGACGAGCGCGATGATCTTGCCCTTGCGCCGCTTCTTCGGCGGCTCCTCGGCGGCGGCGGGCTCGGCCGGGCGCGGCGGCTCCGCGGGCGGCTCGGTGCGCGGCTGCGGCTGCTGCTGGAACGCCCCGGGGAACTGGGTGGGCCGCTCGATCCCGACGGTCGCCTCGGCGTCGAAGCGCTGCCCGTCCGGCTCGATCCGCATCGGCCGGGCCAGCGACCCGGCGGACGCCGGCGGGACGACCCCGCGCGGCGGCTCCGGCGGCAGCGCGGGCCGGCGGTCGTCCGGCACGTCGAGGCGCTGCGCCCAGGGCGCGTCGGCGCGCTGGTGCTGCTGGGACTCCGAACGCTTCAGCTGCTCCTCGCGGCGCTGCTGTTCCTCGCGCCACTGCTGCAACTCTTCCCGCCACGGCTGCGCTTCGGGCTTGTCGGGCTGGGGCTCGGCGGGGCGATCCGGCTGCTCGCCGGGCCAGACGTTGCGCTCGACCGGCACCCACGGCGTCTTCGAGGGCTGCGGCGCCATCTGCTGCGTGCTCTGGGCGTCGGGCTTCGGCTCGGCGGGCTTCTCTTCGGGCGGCTTCGCCTCGATGTACTGAGTGCTCTCCGCGGCCGGCGTCTCGAGCTTCCGCTTCACCTCGATGTACTGGGTGGACTCCGCGGCCGGGGCCTCGGCGGGCTGGGGCCCGGGCTCGGCCGGCTTCGGCTTCGGCTCGCGTGAGCCCAGCCGGTCGGCCAGGTCCTGCTTGGCCGGGGTGGGCGGCGGGGGCGGCGGCTCCTCGGCGGGCACGTTCAGGCCCGGGATCGGCTCGGGCTCGACGTTCGGCGCGAACCAGGATCCCTTCGGCGCCTCACTGCCTGTGACCTTGGGCACGCCGGCCCCCTCCGGAGGGGCCGCCGGCGAGTCGGGCAGCGACATGGGTGTGGTCTCCCGCGCGCCGGACGACGAGCGGTCTTCGTCCGACGAAGGCCACATCGGCTGGTCGTTTTGCGGCACCCACCACTCCTTCTCACCTGCCCCGGGAGGGGCCAAGCTCACATGCCAGGTGGCCGACATCGATGCGACCGCGAGGCAGGGCGTAGTCCACACTAGGAGACGTCAAGACAGTCATTGAGGTTGCCGCCCGCGACGCGTGGGCATGCCCGGATTCGAGAAGAAGCAGCGAGGACGCCGTGGAGTTCGACGTCACGATCGAAATCCCCAAAGGGGAGCGCAACAAGTACGAGGTCGACCACAAGACCGGCCGCATCAAGCTGGACCGGACCCTGTTCACGGCCACGCAGTACCCGGCCGACTACGGCTTCATCGACGACACCCTCGGCCAGGACGGCGACCCCCTGGACGTGATGGTGCTCGTCCAGGAGCCCACCTTCCCGGGTTGCCTGATCCGTTGCCGCGCGATCGGCATGTTCCGGATGACCGACGAGAAGGGCCCGGACGACAAGGTCATCGCCGTTCCGTCGAACGACCCGCGTCTCGAGCACCTGCGCGACATCCACCACATGAACGAGTTCCACCGCCTGGAGATCCAGCACTTCTTCGAGGTGTACAAGGACCTCGAGCCCGGCAAGAGCGTCGAGGGCTCGTCCTGGGTCGGCCGCACCGAGGCCGAGGCCGAGATCGCCCGCTCGTACGAGCGCGAGACCGACCGCCTGGCCAAGGAAGCGGCCAACGGCGGCTCGGCTCACTAAGACTCCGAAGCCGTGAAGGCCTCCTTACCGGCTCTTATGGCCGGTAAGGAGGCCTTCACGGCTTTCAGGCGGTCAGTGCGCCAGGGCGAGGGCCGGAGCGGCATCCGCCTCGGCGTCGGCGCGCTGCTCCATCGCCGACTTGTCCGACAGCGGCTTCTCCTTGAGGAACCACACCAGGGCGAAGCCGACGGTCAGCACGATCCCGCCGACCAGGAACACCGTGCTCATCGACTCGGCGAAGCCCTGCAGGATCGGCCGGGCCAGCGTCGGGTCGAGCGTGGACAGGAACGACGTGTCGTTGACGTCCAGGCCGCTCTTCATCTGCTGCGCGAACTCCGGGTGCCGGGCCAGCGCCGACACGTAGGCCGGCGTGGTCATCGCCGAGCGGACGGCGTTCGCGATCTTGTCGCCGACCGTCCCGAACAGGATGGACAGGAACACCGCGGTGCCCGCCGTGCCGCCGATCTGCCGGAAGAACGTCGCCGCCGAGGTGGCGACGCCGATGTCCTGCGGGCGGACGTCGTTGGTCGCGGCCAGCACCAGCGTCTGCATCGAGGCGCCCAGGCCGAGGCCGATCACGAAGGCGATCACCATGACCAGGGCCAGCGAGCTGTCGACGGTGATCGTGGACAGCGCGAACAGCGCCGCCGCCATCAGGCCGATCCCGGCCACCGCGAACATCTTGTAGCGCCCGGTCTTCGAGATCAGGCGGCCGCTGGTCAGGCTGGCGACCATGATGCCCAGCGTCAGCGGGAGCATCTGCAGGCCGGCCTGGGTCGGCGTCGCGCCCTTGACGATCTGCAGGTACAGCGGCAGCGACATCATCGCGCCGAACATCCCGGCGCCCTGCACGACGGTGACCAGCGTGGCCATCCGGAACACGGGCCGCCTGAACAGCCGCAGCGGCAGCAGGGCGGCGTCACCCATCCGGCGTTCGATCCAGACGAAGGCGGTCACGCCCAGCGCGCCGACGACGTACATCGCGATCGAAGCGGCCGAACCCCAGCCCCACTCACGGCCCTGCTCGGCGACGATCAGCAGCGGCACCAGGCCGGTGGCCAGCGCGACGGCACCCCAGTAGTCGACCTTCTGGTCCACGCGGGTGTGCGGGAGGTTCAGCACCTTGGTGACGACGACCAGCGCGGCGAGCGCGATCGGGACGTTGACCAGGAAGACCCAGCGCCAGCCGGTGATGCCGGCGAAGGTGTCGATGCCGGCGAAGAACCCGCCGACGACCGGGCCGGCGACGCTCGAGATGCCGAACACCGCCATGAAGTAGCCCTGGTAGCGGCTGCGCTCACGCGGCGCGGTGATGTCGGTGATGATCGCCAGCGCCAGCGACATCAGGCCACCGGCACCGAGGCCCTGGAACGCGCGGAACGCGGCGAGCTCGTACATCGACGTCGCCATGCCGCTGGCCAGCGAGCCGACCAGGAACAGCGAGATCGCCGTGAGGTACATGGGCTTGCGGCCGTAGAGGTCGGACAGCTTGCCGTAGAGCGGCGTCGAGAGCGTCGCGGTGATGAGGTACGCCGTGGTGGCCCAGGCCTGCAGGGACAGGCCGTGGAGCTCGTCGGCGATGGTGCGCATCGACGAAGACACGATGGTCTGGTCGAGCGCGGCGAGGAACATGCCGAGCATCAGCCCGGACAGGACGGTCAGGATCTGGCGGTGGGACAGTTTGCCGTTCGTAGCGGCCGCTCCTTCCGCCGTGGTGGTGTCGCTCATGGTGGTCTCCCTTGGTAAGCCTTCGCCGTAGTTGCTTGTACCCGTCAACTACTTGCCTCGGCCAAGTATTCCTCGGAAGCTTGTATGGTGCAATCAACTTTTCTGTGAGCCCGGTCTCCCCGGTCCGAAAAGCCGTGAAGGACTCCTTACCGGCGCTTATGGCCGGTAAGGAGTCCTTCACGGCTCAGGTGTCAGGCGGAGTAACCCGGGATCGGGAACGGCGCCAGGAACTCGCGGATCTCCGCGGCGATCGAGTCCAGCGAGGACTCGTCGGCCGCCGCGGCCGCGGTCACCGTGCGGTCGATCCACTCCGCCACCTGGACCTGGTGCTCCGGCTTCAGGCCGCGCGTCGTGATCGCGGACGTGCCGAGCCGGATGCCGGACGGGTCGAACGGCTTGCGCGGGTCGAACGGCACCGTGTTGTAGTTCAGCTCGATGCCCGCGCGGTCCAGCGCCTGCGCGGCCGGCTTGCCCGCGACCGCCTTGTTCGTCAGGTCGATCAGCAGCAGGTGGTTGTCCGTGCCGCCGGACACGAGGTCGTAGCCGCGCGCGAGCAGCGCGTCGGCCAGCGCACGGGCGTTCGCGACGATCGTGTGCGCGTAGTCGCTGAACGACGGCTGCTGCGCCTCACCGAGCGCGACGGCGATCGCCGCGGTCGTGTGGTTGTGCGGGCCGCCCTGCAGACCCGGGAACACCGCTTTGTCGACAGCCTTCGCATGCGAAGCGTCCGAAAGGATCATCGCGCCGCGCGGGCCGCGCAGCGTCTTGTGCGTCGTCGTCGTGATCACCTGCGCGTGGCCGACCGGCGACGGGTGGGCGCCGCCCGCGACCAGCCCCGCGATGTGCGCGATGTCGGCGACGAGCACCGCGTCCACCTCGCGGGCGATCTCGGCGAACGCCGGGAAGTCGATCGTGCGCGGGATGGCCGTGCCACCGGCGAAGATCAGCTTCGGCCGGTGCTGCCGGGCCAGGTCGCGGACCTGGTCGAGGTCGACGCGGCCGGTCTCCTTCGCGACGCCGTAGCGCACCGGGTTGAACCACTTGCCCGTCGCGGACACGCTCCAGCCGTGCGTGAGGTGCCCGCCGTCCGGCAGCGCCATGCCGAGCACGGTGTCGCCAGGCTGCGCGAAGGCCAGATACACGGCCAAGTTCGCCGGGGACCCGGAGTACGGCTGGACGTTCACGTGGTCCGCGCCGAAGACGGCCTTCGCCCGCTCGATGGCGAGCAGCTCGACCTGGTCGATGAACTGCTGGCCCTCGTAGTAGCGCTTGCCCGCGTACCCCTCGGAGTACTTGTTGGTGAGCACGGTGCCGGTCGCCTCGAGCACGGCCTGCGAGACGTAGTTCTCCGACGCGATCAGGCGGATCTTGTCGTGCTGGCGCTTCGCCTCGTCCTCCACGAGCCCGGCGATCACGGGGTCGGCGGCGGCGAGTGCGTTCAGTTTCGGCTGGTGTGTCATGGCGTACTCCGGCTCTGGAGTGGCCTTCACCCAGGCGCGCGGTGCCGGCCTCGTCGTCGCTTCCCGGTGGTGCTCCACCTCGATGGCGCCAGTCGCTGCTGCGGGAAGCAGCCTAGTCCACCGCGCTCGAGGCTCGACGGTGTTCGGCGCACCACTTGCGGGTGCAGCCCGAGGTGCGGTCGCAGAACGGCCGGGCGCAGGTCGCGCAGCGCTTCACCCGCCGCCAGCCGCCGACCGTGACGAGCTCCGCGAGTCCCGCGGCCCCGGCCGCCAGCTCGCCGGCCTCCGCCCGCGGCGTCACGTAGACGATCCGCCACGCCGCGCCCGTGCCGACGAGCCGCGGCCGCGCCCCGGCCTCCGCCAGTACGGCGTTGAGGCGGCGCGCGGCCGCTTGTTCGTCGGGGAGCTGCGCGGCGATCCCGCACAGTTCCGGATTTCCCTTGCGCAGCAACCGTTCCGCCACCCCGAGCTCGGGGTCCAGCGCGCGGAACGGCGGCACGACCGCGTGCTTGCGCACGTCAGTCGACGACCACGACGCCCATGGAGCGGGCCGTGCCCGCGATCGTGCGCATCGCCATCTCGACGTCGGAGGTGTTGAGGTCCGGCAGCTTGCGCTCGGCGATCTCGCGCAACTGGTCGCGCGTGATCTTGCCGGCGACCTCGTGCCCGGGCCGCGACGAACCCTTGTCCCCCAACGCCTTCTTGATGAGGAACGAGGTCGGCGGCGTCTTGAGCCGCAGCGCGAACGAGCGGTCTTCGAACACCGAGACGACCACGGGCACGATGTCGCCGCGCTGGGCCGCGGTCGCCGCGTCGTAGGCCTTCTTGATCTCGACGAGGTTGACCCCGGTCTGCCCCAGCATCTTGCCGAGGTCGACGACCGGGGCGTTGCCCGCGGTGAGTTCCAGGGTGACCTGGTGGGTCTGCTTCTTCGTCTTCGGAGCCATGCCCCGAAGCTAGAGTCTCCAGTTACTGGAGAGTCAATCCAAGGCTTCGACGCCGGCCTTGTGCCGTTTCGCCAGGTCCTGGTAGACGGGCGCGTTGTGCTCGACCCACATCCGTGCGGAGTCGGTGAGCGGCACGAACTTCTTGGCCGGGCTGCCCATCGCGACGACCTCGGACGGCACCTCGGTACCCGGCGTCACGGTGGCCCCGGCCGCGACCAGCGTCCGCTCGCCGATCTTCGCGTCGTCCAGGATCGTGGACCCGTTCCCGATCAGGGCCTGCTCGCCGACCGTGCAGTCGTGCACCAGGCACTGGTGGCCGACGGTGGCGTTCTTGCCGATCTCGCACACCTTGCCGATGTTGACGTGCACGACGGAGTTGTCCTGGATGTTGGCGCCCTCCCGGACGACGATCTTGCCGAAATCGGCGCGCAGCACGGCGCCGTACCAGACCGAGGCGCCCTTCTCGACGACGACATCGCCGACGAGGGTGGCGGTGGGCGCGATCCAGGCGTCCGGGTGGACCTGCGGGCTGAGCCCTTCGAACGAGAACAGAGGCATGCCCGCACCCTAGACCGCGCCCGGAGCGTCAGCCGGTGATCGCCGCGTTGATCAGGATGTCGACGGCTTGGTCGTTGCGCGTGGTCTGCGGGACGATCTGGGTGTCGCGCGGGTAGAAGCCCGGGCTGCTGCCCTTCGGGTACATCTCGAAGGTGAAGCTCCAGATCTTGTGCGTCGCCCACATCCAGTCGTTGACGCTGCCGTCGGTGATGTAGAGGTCGCTGGACTGCTGCGGCGTGTAGCCGTTGGTCGCCGCCATCTGCCTGCCGAGCGTCTGGAACTTCTGCGCCTCGGCCGCGGTCAGGCCCGGCGCGGTGTCGGCGTAGGTGTAGCCGAACGGCCAGAGCACCAGCTCGGAGTAGGTGTGGAAGTCGATGTGCGTCTTGATCTGCTGGACGCCGCCGACCACCCGCGAGTTCACCCAGTTCGAGACGGCCCGGGCCTCGGGCGCGGAGAACGCCGCCGTGCCGCGGTAGGTCTCGCTGGACGTCGAGCCCGACGAGCCGCCGCAGCAGCCCCACTTGTGGCCCCAGTTGCGGTTCGTGTCGGTGCCGGGACCCTGGCGGTTCTTGCGCCAGCTGTGGAACGTGCCACCGGAGATGTCGTACTCGGAGCCGTCCGGGTTGACGCTCGGCACGACCCAGATCTCGGTGCTGTCGACGAGCCGCTTGATCGCGGGATCCGTCGCGTACCCACTGGTCAGCCGCTGCACGATGTGCAGGCACATCTCGGTGGTGAGGTGCTCGCGCGCGTGCTGGTTGCAGGTGAAGAGCACCTCGGGCTCGTTCTCGTCCGTCGCGGCGTTGTCGGAGATCTTGATCAGCGACAGCGCGCGGCCTTCGTAGGACGTGCCGGCGCTGCCGAGCTTCGTGAGCGACGGGTAGTTCGCGACAGCCTTCTGCAGCTCGGTCTGGGTTTCGGCGTAGGTGTGGTAGCCGGTGTAGCCGGCCGGGAAGTCCTCGGCGGTCGCGGTGCTCTGCGGCCGGTTGACCGCGCCGAGCGCCTTGACGCCGAAGCCGAGCGCGCGCAGCTGGGCCGCTTCGCCGGGGTTGGCGATGACCGTCGTCGTGCCGTTCGTGCTGTCGAGGACGTCGGCGCCGGTCCGGGCGACCTCGGTGCGCTGCTGGGCCGTGCCGGAGCCGCTCACCTCGTACACCTGCGGTCCGGCGGGCTGGGCGGCGCCGGCCTGACCGCCGGCCGTGAGCATCAAGAGGGCGGCCGCGGCCGCCGTCAGGCACGTTCGTGGGCGCATCACGTCTCCTGCTCTCGAGGGGTTCCCCGACCTTGGCCGGAGCCGGACGTAGTGCGCAATCCGTACGTCTACGGATCTAAAGGGCGTTGCTAGCCGTAGTTGGCGAAGCAGAGCGCCTCGATGTCGGCACGCAGCGTGGCGAACGGCCGCGGGCGCACCCGCTGCTGGACGACCGTGCCCAGCAGGTACGACAGCAGCGCGCGGGCCCGCGCCCGCGGGTCGTCGACGTCCAGCGGGGCGAGCAGCTCGGCCAGCAGCTCCGTGAGCGAGGTGAGCATGACGTCGATGGCCTGCGGATGCTGCGCGCGCCCGGCCGCGATCCAGTACTCGAACCAGAGGAACGCCGCGTTCGGGTTCGCGGCGAAGACGCTCAGGTACTCCTCGAGGACGGCGAACAGCCGCTCGCGCGGGTCGTCGTACCGGGCGGCGACCTCGCGCAGGCCGGCGGCGAAGGCGGTGATGTGCGCGGCCATGGCGCGGTCGATGAGGACGTCGATGTCGGCGAAGTAGTAGTGGATCGCGCTCTTGGTGAGCGGGCCGGCGTCGGCGATGGCCCGCACGGTGCACCCGGCGAGCCCGTCGCGCGCGAGGACGACGCGCGCGGCTTCGACGATCTGTTCCTGCTTGGCCAACTGGTTGGGAGAGAGCCGCTCGCTGCGACCGGGGACTGCGCTCACGGTGATTCTCGTTACCTTCTTCCTGGACTGCAGCCCCGAATCCTAGGGCAGACGTCCTGCGGGTGGCCCCGGGGTGAAAAACCGGATTGGCCACCCCGGTCCGCGCAGCGGACAATGCGCGCATGGTGATCTCAGGGGACAAGGGGCTCAGCTCGGCCGCGCGCAGCCAGCTGGAGAAGGAAATCGCGAACTTGCGCGCGCAACGCGAAGCTCTCGCGCCGCAACCCGGCGAGCAGGAGCGCACGGGGGACGCGGCGGACCAGGCGGACGTGATCGACCGCGCGGAGGCCGCGGCCCGGCTCGACCGCCAGATCGCCGACCTGGCCGCGAAGATGGAGCACGGCGGCTACGGCAACGCCCAGCTCCCCGACGGCACGATGGTCGCCCTCCGCTTCTCGGACGGCGACGAAGAGACGTTCCAGGTGGTGACGGTCCCGGGCGAAGACGCGGACGCGATCACCTCCGACAGCCCCCTGGGCCTGGCCCTGGTCGGCCGCAAGGCGGGCGACCAGATCACCTACCGAACCCCCCGAGGCGACGCGAAGGCCACCGTGGTCAAGGTGACCCCACCGAAGTAAGCCCCCGCTGGTCCGAAGGCCCCCGGCCACAAGCCGGGGGCCTTCGCTCGTTCGGGCGGTGATCTCTCCACCTCGAAGGCATTCAGCTCCGCAATTGATCACTCAGAGTGGTGAGTTGTAACGAAGCGGAGTCGGGCCACGATCGACGTCACATGCTCAACGAGCTCATCAGGATGCGGAACGGGCGGGCCGTGCTCGCGGATTCGGTCACCAGCGTGGCGAAGGCCCTCAACCCACTGGGTACGGCGGCCGAGATCGTCGCGACGGTCGGGGCGTGCACGGTCGAGATCGGCCGGTTCCGGCTGGAGAAGGGCGGGCTGCAGGCCCGGCAGGACGCCGCGGCGAAGCTGATCCACACCCGCCAGCGCGCGATCGTCGGGCTCTTCGACACGCGGATGCGCGACAGCGAGCAGATCAAGGTGTCCCTCGACGAGCTGCACCACGGCTACCGCGAGATGGTCCGGATGGCCTGCGACCTGCGCGTTTCGCCCGACGAGCGGATCGCGACGCAGGGCACGCTGACGATCCTGTCCGGCCAGATCATCGGCCACCACGCGAACAGCGGCGACACGCTGGTCCGGCTCAGCGACTCGCTGTCGGTCGCCGACACGAAGACGGCCATCGCGGTCTGGCGCGGCCTGGATTCCCGCCGCTGACGGAAGCGATCTCCCGGTGCAAAAGCTGCTCGGCTGCCTGATGGGCGCGTTGTTCGCCCTCGTCCTGCTTTCCTCCCTGATCGAGGGGGTGATCCGGCTCCTGGCCCACGAATGGCCGTACCTGGTCCCGGTCGTATCGGTCCTGCTGGCAATCGACCTGCTGTTCCGCCGCCGCCGGCGCGCATCCGCCGAGCAGGCGGAGATGGCGACGATCACCAGGCAGGCAGCCGAGGTGGAGCGGCTGCGCAAGCGCTCGGACCGGGCGATCCAGGTGCTGGCCGCGGACCGGGTGGTGCTGGAGCGCAAGTCCCGGGAGCTGGACGAGCTGCGCCGCACCACGCGCGGCGAGGTGAACTTCCAGCTCCTGACCCAGCGCCACCACACATCCCGCAAGCTGGCGGACGAGTGGCACGGCCACAAACACCAGGCGATCGGCTCGAAGAGAGAGCTGGCAGCGGGCGTCCGCAAGCTGGAGAACCACCTGGCAAGGGCGGCCCAAGGATCAACCCGCCTCCGCCGCCACGCGGAGCAAACGCGCGCAACTGTCCGAGCCCTGTCCGGCGGAGTGGGCCAGGTCCAGCAGGAGATCAACCGGAGCGACACGGAGCTGACCCGGTTCAACCAGGCGACGGGCAAGCTGAGAGACCACATCCGCGACAACTGCGGCCGCCGGGGAAGCCGTTGGTACGAAGACCTCCAGGAGAGAACCCGCCAACGAGCAAGCCACTAGAAGTCCCCTCAACCGGGTGGTTCTGGAAAAGAAAATGGCACCCGACAACGCAAGGCGAGCGGGGCGGGGGCCGGGGGCGGAGCCCGCCGGACGGGGTGTGGAGCGAAGCCCCACAAGACACGCGAGACAAGGAAAAAGGCCCCCGCCCGTTGGGGGCAGAGGCCTCGCACCTTGTCGAGCCGCCTAGGGGAATCGAACCCCTGACCTATTCATTACGAGTGAATCGCTCTGGCCGACTGAGCTAAGGCGGCATGTCTCCGGCTCGCGCTGGCGACGGGAGCAAGTGTAGCGGAGGCTGTCGGCGTTACTTTCCGGGGGGACCGTCGTTAGGGCCCTATGACGTCGGTCTCACTCCCCGGTCGACCTATCTGGAGGCTCTGGCACATGCGGCGAAGACTGCCCCGTTCGGTGGCCCTGCCGGCGGCCGCGGCGTTGCTCCTGTTCAGTGCGGCGCCGGCCAACGCCGACCCGACCTATCCGACGACGCCGATCCCGCAGCCGGCGAACCCGGGGCAGGCGCCGATCTCGGCGCCGATCGGGCCGCAGCCGCTGGGGCAGGCCGTCGGGGACGCGGGGACCGCGCTCGGCATCATCCGGTTGCTGCCCAACGCCGTGCCGACGAAGACGATCCTGCCCGGGTTCGGCGACACCCTGCCGAAGCAGTCGGCGCTCGAAGCCGGGATGGGCCTGTCGAGCGCCTCGGCGAACTCCGACGCCTACCTGAGCTACGAGAAGGCGATCGCGCAGGCGTCGCCGTTCGGGTTGTCGGTGGGCGGGAACGCGCCGCAGACGCCGGGCAGCGTCGTGCAGACGGCGTTGCCGGACAACCCGCAGCCGATCAGCGGCGGGCTGAACGCGCCGTCGAACCCGCTGCTGAACGTGGGCCTGCTCAACGGGAGCGCGCACGCGCGGTGGAGCCCGACGCTCGGCCCGTGCGTCGACACCATCGCGGACGCGAGCACGTCGGTGGCAAGCCTGTCGCTGCTGAACGTCATCCCGTCGATGCCGAACCTGGGCCTGGACGCGCTCAAGCCGAAGCTCGACCCGAGTGCGCTGGCGAGCGGCTTCGACCTGACCAAGGGCCTGCAGAGCCTGGGTGGCCTGCTGCAGGGCGGCGGCCAGACCGCAGCGAACGGCAATGGTTCGCTGCTGAGCCTGCCGAACACGCTCTCGTCGCGGTCGCAGGTGAAGCTCGTCGACGTGCCCGGCTCGAAGAACAAGGCCGTGCAGTCGACGTCGACGCTGCAGGCCGCGGACATCGAGGTCCTCAAGGGCACGCCGCTGGCGCTGAGCATCAAGGTGGCCAGCCAGCCGACGCTCAAGGTGACCTCCACCGGCGACGCAAAGACGTCCAAAGTGGAGTACACCGCGCCGGTGCTGACCATCGAGGCGGCCGGCAAGACGCTGTACACGCTGGACGCGGCGCACCCGACGAAGGACATCCCGATCGGGCTGCCGTTGAAGGGGCTGAGCGACCAGTTCGGGCAGCTCGACGACATCCCGGTGGTCGGCGGGCTGGTTTCCACGCTGACCAAGGGCATCCAGCAGGTCGGCACCACGGCGGGCACCGTGCTGGACCTCGGCGTCCTGCGGCTGAGCATCGCCGGGTTGGACCAGAAGTCGGCGGAGATGTCCACGCCGTTCAAGGGCTTCCAGCTGGGCGCGTCGGCGCGGCTGTTCGACCTGCAGCTGCTGCCGACGACGAAGCTCAAGAGCCTGCTGCCGGACGAGCAGGCGAAGAACCTGCCGTCGTCGCTGGCCCAGCTGTCGCTCGGCGAGCAGGTCGCGCGGGCGTACGCGCCGACCGGCGGCGTGGTCTGCGGGACCGCGTCGACGCCGCCCGCGGGTGGCCAGGCACCGAAGGGGCCGGTGAAGAACCTCGCCTACACCGGCGGCGCGTACGACACCGTGCCGCTGTTCTGGACGGGCACCGCAATGCTGCTGCTGGGCGTCGTGATGGTGGCCGCGATGCCGGGTGGACGACGTCGTCCGCTGGCGGTCGTGGTCGAGGAGAAGCCGTTCAAGCCGTCACCGCGTCCGCGCGAGTGACCCGAGGGCAGTCCCGGGGGCAGTGAAGGAACCCGCCAGGAGCTCCGGCTCTTGGCGGGTTTCTTTGTGCTCAGCCCTGGCGAAGCGTCGTGACCATCGCCTCGATGGCGATGCGCGGCTTCACGTTCAGGTCGATCGCCTCGCGGCATTCCAGCACCGCTTCGAGCCGGCGGAGGATCGATTCCGGTGTCCACGCCGAAGCAGCTTCGGCGATCTGGTCGGCGTGGTCCGGGTGGTTGAGCGTCGCGCCGGAGCGGGTCGTCGTCACCAGGACGTCGCGGTAGAAGCCGGCCAGGTCGATCAGGGCCAGGTCGAGCGTGTCGCGCTGGGTGCGCGTCGCGCGGGACTTCTGCTTCTTCTCGAGCTGCTTGACCGCCGCTTCGGCGGCCCGCTTCGCCCCGGCGACGCCCTTGCCGATGCCGTCGCCGCCCATCGCCGTGCGCAGTTCGTTGCGCTCGTCCTCGTCGCGGCCCTTGCTCGCCTCGCCCGCGTCCGCCTCCGCCGCGCTGATCAGCTGGTCGGCGCAGGTGAAGACGTCGCCGGGCCGGCGCAGGCCCAGCGGGATGCGCAGCACGGTGGCCCGGCGCTGCCGCGCGGCCTCGTCGGTGGCCAGCCGGCGCGCGCGGCCGACGTGGCCGCCGCACACCGAAGCCGCCCACTGCGCGCGCTCCGGGTCGACGTGGTCGCGGCGCATCAGCACGTCCGCGATCGCCTCGGGCGGCGGCGTCCGCAGCGTCACCAGGCGGCAGCGCGAACGGATCGTCACCGAGACGTCGTCGGGGTGGTCCGACGGCGCGCAGAGCAGGAAGACCGTGCGGTCCGGCGGCTCTTCGACGGCCTTCAGCAGCGCGTTCGACGCGCCTTCGGTGAGGCGGTCGGCGTCCTCGATGATCACGACCTGCCAGTGGCCGGTGGTGGGGCGGCGCGCGGCCGCCTGTACCAGTGCGCGCATCTCGGCGACCGAGATAGACAGCCCTTCGGGCACCACCAGCCGGACGTCGGCGTGGGTGCCGGCCATCGTCGTGTGGCAGCCCGGGCAGGCGTCGCAGCCGGTGCCGGTGCTGCACTGCAGGGCTGCGGCGAACGTCCGCGCGGCCACCGACCGGCCGGACCCGGGCGGGCCGGTGAGCAGCCACGCGTGCGTCATCGCGCCGGACGGCGCGGGCTCGCCGGCGACGATCTTCGCGGCGGCCGATGCGGCCGAGCTCAGCGTTTCGACCGCGGGGTCCTGGCCGACCAGCTGGTTCCAGACGCCGATGCGTTCGGTCGTCGTCACTTCGCCTCCACGCGAGGCTCTCCCGGGGTTTCGACGGGCTGGGGATCGTCGATGTCCAGCGGGAGGATTGACGGCCGGTCCGTCGCCGGCCCATCGGTGGTCGCCGGGTTTCCGGTAGTCGGCGCGTCGGCGGCTGGGGCCAGCGCGGACAACCGGCCGACGAACACGGCGCGCAGTGCGGTGCGGATGCGCTCGGCGACCTCGGCGTCGGTGCCGTCGGCGTCGACCACGACGTACCGTTCCGGGTCGGCCGCGGCCATCTCGGTGAGCAGGTGCTGGACGCGCCACTGGTCGTTCATCGCCGTCGACCGGTCGACCGGCGCTCCGTGCGGAGCGGAGTCCAGCAGGACGGTCAAGTCCGGCCGTAGCCGCCCGGTCGCCCAGTCGGCGAGACCCTCGAGCTCGTCGCTGTCCAGCCCGGCCACAGCCGACAGGTGCGCCAGCGGCGAGTCGACGAAGCGTTCCATCACCACGACCGAACCGGCGTCGAGCGCCGGCTGCACGTGCCGCTCGACGATGTCGGCCCGCACGGCGGCGGCGGCGAGCGCCTGGGCCCGCGCCCCGGTCAGCGAAGCGCCGGAGACGAGCGCGGTGAGCCGCTTGTCGTCGAGGGCCGGGTCGGCGGCGACCACGACGGGCCGGGTGCCGCCGCGCATCCAGTCGGCGAGGTTGACGGCCTGGATGGCGGTGTTGATCGCGGTGGTGCCCTCGACGGCGATGAGGAAGCCGTTGACACGCCTCGGCGTGCGGCGCAGCGCGTTGCGCAGGTCGGAGAGGATCGGCTCGGTGCGCTTGTCGTCCATCTGCCGGTAGGCGAAGAGCCCGGCGACCAGCGCGAGCGCGGCGCCGACGAGCATGATCGGCCGGGTGCCGTCGATCGTGACCGGGCTGCCCCAGACGTTGACGGTGTGCGGCGCCACCACGCCGACCAGGACCGGGACGGTGACCGTGGTGCCGAACAGCACCAGCTTCATCATCAGCTGGTAGATCGCGTTGATCCGGCCCCGGATGGCGTCTTCGACGCGGGAGCCGATGATCGTGACGCCGGTGAGGAACGCCGTCCCGGCCCAGAACCCCACCAGGACAACGGTGATCAGCGAGACCGACAGGTGCGGTGACAACGCGACCAGCGCGAGCGAGAGCCCGGCCGCGATGATGGAGACGCCGAACAGCCGGTCGTGCGGGAGCCGCCGGGAAAGCTTGGGCGCGAAGACCATGCCGGAGGCGAGGCCGAGGAAGACGGCCAGCACCAGGAGGCTGAACGCCGAGTCACCGGCCAGCAGGCTCGAGGAGTACGGCTTGGCCGAGCCGATCACGGCACCGCCCGCCGCGAAGGCACCGAACGCGCCGATCAGCAGCCCGCGCACGAGCGGCGTGCTGCGGATGAAGCGGAAGCCGTCGGCGATCATCCGGCCGACGCCGAGCTTCTCCTCGTCGGCCGGCTTGACCTTCTGCTCCGGCAGCGCGTGGACGTTGCGCAGCGACAGCTCGGGAATGCGGGTGGCGATGAGGATCGCGCTGGCCAGGTAGAGCAGGCCGGTGATGATGACAACCAGCTTCGCGATGCTGAGGCTCGCGCTCTCCCCGGGGAAGAGGTGGAAGGTCGTGTTGACGCCGGTGATGATGGCGTTCGCGCCGGCCGCGGTGATGACGGCGAGGCCGTAGGTCATCACCATGCCGAGCTGGTTGGCCGTCTCGACCTGGTCGGGGCGGCGGAGCAGGTTCGGGACCGCCGCCTCTTTCGAGGGGATCCACATGCTCGCCGCGCTACCGACCAGGAAGTTGCCGACCAGCAACCACCAAGGCGCGCTGATGAGGGCGATGGAAAGCAGGAAGCCGCACCGCAGCAGGTCGGCGACGACCATCACCTTGCGGCGGTCGAACCGGTCGGCGAGCAGCCCACCGACCGGGGCGAACAGCAGCCCCGGTGCCAGGCCGGTCAGCACGACGCCGACGAACGCGAAGTTCTGGGCGAAGTAGTTGTTCGTCAGCTTCGTGGCCAGGCCGGTGAGGGCGAGGATGTTCAGCCAGTCGGCCACGCTGCACAGGTACGTGACGCCCCACAGGCGCCGGAACGGTTTGATCGCCAGTACCCGCCGGACCCGGTTGATCGTGGACGCCTCGGCGCCCGACGAGTTACCCGGGCCGGCCCCGGGTACTGATCGCACGCCCTCGCTGATACGCCCCACCCCACTAGTCACCGCGGTGCCAGACGCCCTCGTGAGGTCGCCCGACTGTGAAGTCAGGGTAGCCCGATCGGCCCTTGCCTCGCGGACGACCCCGAGGTCACGGTGGGGCGCGGAACAGCGAGCGAACGCTAGTCGAACAGCCCGGTCACGCTGCTGACCAGGCTGGACACCAGCTCGATGGCGACGAAACCGAACACGATCAGCAGCGCCACGGCGAGCATGACCCCCGCCGCACTCGACGACGGCCGGTTGAACGCCGGCATCGACACCGCCGGCAGCCTCCGCCGCTTGACGGGCACCACCTCGAGGTCTTCGTCGAAGTCGTCCTCGGCGGGCGCCTTCTGCCGCACAGGCCGTTGCAGCGGCGGCCGGTTCGGCCAGGTGCGCCGCCGGTTCCGCTGCCGCGGAAGCACCCCGGCAGGCGGCGCCACGTCTTCGCCGACGTTGCTCATGGTGCCCGCGGGCGGGATCGCCCTCGGGGTCCTGGCCTCCTCCTCACGGAGGGTCTCCTCGACCATCCGCCGCACGGCTTCCTCGTCGTGCGGCACCGGCCCGGCCACTTCGAAGGCAGCGGGCTCGTGGCCATTGGCGACCGCGGGACGTGGCTCGGGAGCCGCCGTGACCAGTCCTGAGACGGGGTCGGCGAACATTTCGCCAGGGGCTTCGGACAAAGTGCCGTCGCGCTGAGTGAGCTCGGGGGCATTGAAGAAGGGAGCCTCACCGTTCGCGCTCATGGTGACCACCTCACTACTAAATGTCCTCGCCTTTCCAGGGTAGCGACGATGGCGGATAACGCATCCGCCCAATGGCTCTGTCTGTAATGGAGGGTCGGTCACGCAGCGCAAGCCCGCGCCCGAACCCCCTGCAGTGTCCAGTCCGCCGGTGGCCCGGTCGACCGCCAACGGTGACGGATTGTAGTGACTCCGCTCACAGGGGCGCCGGGCGGGCGCTGGCCAGGGGCGGGCCGGTGGTGACCAGTTCGCCGGTTTGCGGTCGGGTCGGGCACAGGTTCGCCCGGAGTCGCCGGGGCGGCGGGCTGCGCCGGTCGGCGGTCGAGTTGGGGCCGGTTGGAGCACCGGCGGCGGGACCGAGGTGACTGACCGCAGTCAGCGCGACGACCGCGGTTGGGCTTGGGTGAGGGCTCGTCGGCTGCAGGACCGCGCCGCCGGACTGCCCAGCGGCGGGCACCAGGCGCCGGAGCCACCAGACGCCGACAAGCAACCCGCCGATGCCGCCGGCCACCCAGCGCGCACCAACCGACAACCCGCCAGCGCGACCGCGCTGCCTGGCATCGGCCGATAGCCGCCTGAGCCACCGACCCTCCCGGCACCACCGACAGCCGCCAGTGCCACGGCCGCCGGCACCGGGCACCAGCCGCCGGAGCCAGCAGCCCCGCCCCCCGCCGACCGAGAACCACCGGGCTGCGCGGCGGCCAGCGACAGCCGCCGGAGCCAGCAGCCCCGCCCGACACCAACCCAGAACCGCCGGGCTGCGCGGCGGCGGGCGACAGCCGTCGCAGCCACAGGCCCACCTGGCGCCAGCCGGCCACCCACCGGCGCCACCAGCCGCGCCTGGCGCCGTTCGGCCCACGCCGCCGCGGCGCTCGCCGAGCTACTCGCCTCGCCGCCGGTCTGCTCTTCTCAGGGCACCTCCTCCTGTCCCAGGTCGATCATCTTCCGGCACCAGTCGCGGAGCATGCCGCGGCTGAAGGGGCTCAGGACCAGCTGGCGGCGGCCGTCGCCGCGGTCCAGGGCCGCCAGCGCGAAGCGGCCCAGGTCCGTGTCCACCAGGACGAACCCGTGGTCCGGGAACTCCGCGCACAGGCCGCCGAAGGCCAGCATGTCCAGCACCGCCGTGCCCGAGCGCGGGCGGGCCAGCAGCTCGCGCATCGCGCCCACGTCGTCGTCCTGGCCGTCGTGGACCAGGCCGTCGCTGTCCACCGTGAGCCAGATCGCGCGGGGTGAAGCGCCGAACGGGGCCTCCGGCAGCTCTGCCACCAGCATCTCCGGGAGCTCCTCGAAGTCGGCGAGGTGGATCGCCGTGCGACCGGGCAGCGAGCCCATCATGAACGCCCGTTCGCCGTCCGCGTAGCACCGGATGTCCGCCGTCTCCGGTCCTTCGTCGAACACGCCGCACAGCGCCGCCCGGACCGAACCGCGCAGCATCAGCGACACCACCTCGAAGCCGACCTCGTTGAGCTCGCCGTCCACGCCGAACGGCGTGCCGTCGATCCACGCGGCCCACGCCGTGTGCCGCTCGACCTCCTCGACCAGATCGGCAGGATCGTCGGAAACCGGGCCGTGAACCAGGATGTCGTGGTCGCTGACTTCCGGGTTGTACAGCCGGTCGACCGGCTCGCGGTCCGGCATCGCGGCCAGCACCGGGCCGGCAGCCAGTTCGAGCAGCTCCCGGGCCGCCGTGCGCTCAACCATGGCGTCGCACCGCCTCTCCCGGTCGCCGCCCGTCCTCGTCCGGGCGCCCCGCCGCCGGGCTTCGCGGGATCGGCACGTCGCTGATCAGCTCGGCCGCGGCGAGGATCGCGTCGCGCACCGTGAGGTCCAGCCGGGCCGGCTCCGCCTCCTCGTCCACTCCCTCCGGGGACACCTGCTCACGCATGGCTCTGCACCGCCTCGACGATCCACTGCTCGGCCGTGCTCCGCGACGCCGGACCCCACGTGACCGTCCAGCGCCCGGTCCGGCCGACCGCGGCACTGAACTGGTACCGGCCCAGGTCGTTGTCCACCAGCCCGAACGCGCCGTGCGGGTACTCGGCCAGGATCGCGTCGCGCACCGCGAGGTCGACCAGCACCGTGCCCAGCCGCGGCCGGGCCGCGCACTCGCGGATCAGCTCGACCGCCCGCTCGCACCGGCGCGGGATCAGCCCGCCCTCGTCGGTCTCGATGCGCAGGTGCTGCCCGGGGCCCGGCGGCCGGTCGGGCAGGCCGTCGAACACCCAGCCCGGCAGCTCGCTCAGGAAGCCGGACCGCAGGCGCGCGCGGTTGCCCAGCTTGTGCAGCACCGTGGTGTAGTCCTCGTCGCCGAAGAACCGGACCTCCCACGGCTCCCGCCGAGCCGGGAAGACACCGGTGACCACGCCGCGGATGAAGCCGCCCCGCAGCGCCCGGTACAGCCCGACGGCTTCCGCCGTGACCTCGCCGCCCGGGGCGAGACCGATCGCGGCCATCCCGGCGACGAACCGGGTGTACTGCTCCACCTCGTCGGCGAGGCTCAGCGCGGGCGAGGAGCGACGACCCGGCAGCGGCTCGGTGTCCGCCAGCACCGGCGGGATCTCGAACTCGGGGTCGTAGAACTCCATCACCGAGGGCCGCTCCGGCACCTCGGCCGACAGCGGGGCGATGACCTCGTCGATGACGTCGAAGACGGCGACTGAAGTGTTCACCCTTCGATTGAACACCCTGGCACCGACAATTTCTCGCACATATGTTCGAGTAGGCGACATCGTTCGGCGAGTGGTCGCCGAGCGGCTCAGGCATGCTCCGGCACCCGCCCCTCGACGAACTCCGCGAGCCTGTCCACGCTACCGGGCAGCCACCAGAACCGACGGTGGCCGCCCCGGCGTCTGCCCAGCGCCGCCAGGTGCCGGCCGCGCTCGTCGTCGACGAACGCCAGCATCTCCCACAGCCGCCGCGAGCCGTCGCGGGCGATGTCGATCTGGACGGTGCCGAGCCGCTTCCGGCGCAGGTCCTCCATCAGATCGAAGACCAGGCACTCCTGTTCGGGCTCGAGCACGCCGCGCTCATCGGCGTCGAGGTACAGCCCTTCGCCCGGCGCCGGCGGGCGAGGCGGCAGCCGCGTCAACGCCAGAGCGAGGAACTCCGCGACCGAATCCGGCGAAGGCCCGGACAGGCGCAGACCGTCCGCGGCGACGCCGAACTGCTTCCGGTCGTCGAAGAACGCCGACGTCCACGGCTCGTCGAACACCGCGACGGCCACGCCGCAGACGCCGCCGCTGCCCGCGAAGCCGGGGAGCGTTTCGAACAGGTCCACGGCGGTGGCGCTGCCGGCGGCCGCCGCTCGGACCGGCTTGAGGATCTTGGTGGTCACCGTGTGCACGGTGCGTGGTGTTGTGGTCACGCGTTCATGGAACCCGGGACCACCGACAATTTCCCGAACATCCGTTCGAGGTGTCACCCGAAAGTGTGGCCGGACGCAGTGAAGGCCCCCGGCGCACCGGGGGCCTTCACGAGCGGTCTTACTTGGCCTTCGTCGCGGTCGAGCTGGAGCGCTTCGCCGTGGTGGACTTCGCGGCCGCGGCCTTGGCGGTCTTGCTCGTGCCCGCCTTGACCGTCTTCGCCGTCGTCGAAGCCGGCTTCCGCGCCGGGGCCTTCCGCTTCGGCGCCGGCCCCTTCGCCCGCTTCTCCGCGAGCAGCTCGGACGCCCGTTCCGCGGTCAGCGACTCGATTTCGTCGCCCTTCCGCAGCGTCGCGTTGTACTCGCCGTCGGTCACGTACGGGCCGAAGCGCCCGTCCTTGACCACCATCGGCTTCTTCGACACCGGGTCCTCGCCGAGTTCCTTGAGCGGCGGCTTCGCCGTGGCGGAACGCCCACGCTGCTTCGGCTCCGCGTAGATCTTCAGCGCCTCTTCGACGGTGATCGAGAAGAGCTGGTCCTCGGTCGCGAGCGAGCGCGAGTCCGTGCCCTTCTTCAGGTACGGCCCGTAGCGCCCGTTCTGCGCCGTGATCTCGTCACCGGACTCCGGGTCCTTGCCGACCACGCGCGGCAGCGAAAGCAGCTTCAGCGCGTCCTCGAGGGTGATGGTCTCGATGTCCATCGACTTGAACAGCGAGCCCGTACGCGGCTTCGGCGCCTTCGCCTTGGCGGCCTTCTTCTGCGCTGCCGTCGCGTCCTCGGGGATCTCGATCTCCGGCAGCACCTCGGTCACATACGGCCCGAAGCGGCCTTCCTTCGCGACGATCGGGTGCCCGCTCACCGGGTCGTTGCCCAGCGTGCGGCCCTCCTGCGGGGTCGCGAACAGCTTCTCCGCGATCTCCTGCGAGAGCTCGTCCGGCGGCAGGTCCTCGGGCAGGTTCGCGCGCTGCGACTCGCCGTCGACCTCGCGCTCCAGGTACGGCCCGTAGCGGCCGACGCGGACGACGACGGTGTGCCCGTCGGCGTCGCTGAACAGCGGGATCGAGTTGATCTCCCGTGCGTCGATGTCCTCGACACTGCCTTCGACGAGCTTCTTCAGCCCGCCCAGCCGGCCGATCGAGCCGTCGACGCCCATGTCGCCGCCGAAGTAGAACTTCGACAGCCACTGACCGCGCTGCTCGTCGCCGTTGGCGATGCGGTCGAGCTCGTCCTCCATGCCGGCGGTGAAGTCGTAGTCGACGAGCCGCTCGAAGTGCCGTTCCATCAGGCCGATCACGGCGAACGCGACCCACGAAGGAACGAGCGCGGAGCCCTTCTTCCAGACGTAGCCGCGGTCCTGGATGGTCTTGATGATCGACGCGTACGTCGACGGACGGCCGATGCCCAGCTCTTCCAGCTTGCTGACCAGGCTCGGCTCCGAGTAGCGGGCCGGCGGCGACGTGGTGTGCCCGTCCGGGCTCAGCTCGGTCGCGGTGAGGTCCTGGTCCTTCTCGAGCACCGGGAGACGGCTCTGCTTGTCGTCGGCCTCGCCACCGGTCTCGGTGTCGACCGCTTCGACGTACGCCTTGAGGAAGCCCGCGAAGGTGATCGTGCGGCCCGAAGCGGCGAAGGTGCACTCCTCGCCCGAAGTCGCGTTGCCGACGATGCGCACGGACATCGTCGTGCCCTTGGCGTCGGCCATCTGCGAGGCGATCGTGCGCTGCCAGATCATCTCGTAGAGGCGGTACTCGTCGGTGTCCAGCTCGCTCGCGACCTGGCCCGGAGTGCGGAAGACCTCGCCCGACGGGCGGATCGCCTCGTGCGCCTCCTGCGCGTTCTTGACCTTGCGCGTGTACTGGCGCGGCGACGGCGAGACGTACTCCTTGCCGTACAGCTGCGTGGCCTGGCTGCGCGCCGCCGAGATCGCCGACTCCGAGAGAGTCGTCGAGTCGGTACGCATATAAGTGATGTAACCGTTCTCGTACAGCTTCTGCGCGATCCGCATCGTGCGCTCCGAGGTGAACCGCATCTTGCGGCCCGCCTCCTGCTGCAGCGTCGAGGTCATGAACGGCGCGTACGGCTTCCGCGTGTACGGCTTCTCCTCGACGCTCGCGACCTTGAAGTCACGCTGCTTGAGCCCCTCGGCCAAGCGTCGCGCGTCGGCCTCGGCCAGCACGCGGACCTCGGTGTTCGACGCCTTGAGCTGCCCGTCGGAGCCGAAGTCGCGGCCGGTGGCCAGGCGCGCGCCGTCCACGGCGACCAGCCGGGCCGGGAAGTTCCGGGGCGAGGCCTCCTCACCGGCGTCCATCGTCGCCGAGATGTCCCAGTACGACGCCGACGTGAAGCGCATCCGCTCGCGCTCCCGCTCGACGACGATCCGGGTCGCCACCGACTGCACGCGGCCCGCCGAGAGCTTCGGCATGACCTTCTTCCACAGCACCGGCGAGACCTCGTAGCCGTAGAGGCGGTCGAGGATGCGGCGGGTCTCCTGGGCGTCGACGAGGTCGGCGTCCAGCTCACGGGTCGAGTCGGCGGCCGCGCGGATGGCCTGCTCGGTGACCTCGTGGAAGACCATCCGGCGGACCGGGACCTTCGGCTTGAGCGTCTCGAGCAGGTGCCACGCGATGGCTTCGCCCTCGCGGTCGGGGTCCGTCGCGAGGTAGAGCTCGTCGACGTCCTTGAGCAGGCTCTTGAGCTCGGTGACCTTGGACTTCTTGTCCGGGGTGACCACGTAGAGGGCCTTGAAGCCGTTGTCGACGTCGACGCCGAGGCGCGCCCAGGACTCGCCCTTGTACTGGGCGGGCACGTCGGCGGCACCACGCGGCAGGTCGCGGATGTGCCCGACGGAGGACTCGACGACATAACCGCCGCCCAGGTAGGGGGCGATCTTGCGGGCCTTCGTCGGGGACTCGACGATCACCAGCCGCCGGTGCCCGGCGCCGTTGTCCGCCGAGGCTCCGGTCTTCTTGGTCCGTGCTCCTGCCACGCTGTCCTGCTCTCCGCTCATCTCGTCCCACCGCCGCGGGACTGCACCACGCCCCGTCCCCCTGAGGGTCCGGGCCCGGGTCTCGACCTGTCAGTGTGCACGCTGTTCCGGCCCGGACGGCGCGGAGGTGGCCCAACACGCCGCCGGTCCTGTGCCCAGCGCATCGCCGCTGACCTCGGCGATGTTTCCCCAACGTACCTGCCACGTGATTTCGGCCACGTCCCGCGCAGCCTAGCGCGTGACCACCCGGATACCCTCCGTTCGACGGTGGTGGGCGCGGGGACGTCACCGCTTCACTGGTTTCCCCGTCCAGCCGAAAGGATCCGCCATGACCCGACGCCTCCTCGGCGCCCTGCTCACCGCCGCGACCGCCACAGTATTACTGGGGACCGCTCCGGCGAGCGCGGCCACGGCGAACTTCGCCGGCACGGTAGCCCTGTCCAACTGCTCGGGGTCGGTGGTCAAGCCCGCCGCGACACCCGACACCGCCCCTGCGCTCGTCATGTCCAACGGGCACTGCCTCGAGACCGGCTTCCCCGGCCCCGGCGAGGTCATCACCAACCGGACGTCCAGCCGGACGTTCACGCTGCTCAACGCGAGCGGCGGCAACGCGGGCACGCTGCGGGCCAAGAAGATCGTCTACGGGACGATGACCGACACCGACGTGTCGCTCTACCAGCTCACCACGACGTACGCGCAGATCAAGTCGACCTACGGGATCTCGCCGCTGGAGCTGTCCAACGCCCACCCGTCCGCCGGCATCGCGATCGACGTCGTCTCGGGCTACTGGAAGCGGATCTACTCCTGCAACGTCGACGGCTTCGTCTACCGGCTGAAGGAGGGCAGCTGGACCTGGAAGGACTCGATCCGCTACACGTCCGCCTGCCAGACCATCGGCGGCACGTCGGGCTCGCCGATCGTCTCCGGCGGCAAGGTCGTCGGCGTGAACAACACCGGCAACGAGGACGGCCAGCGCTGCACGGAGAACAACCCGTGCGAGGTCGACCAGGCCGGGAATGTCACCGTCCGCTACAAGACGAACTACGGCCAGGAGACCTACGGCATTCCCGCGTGCCTCACCCCGGCCAACGAAATCGCCCTCACCCAGGCCGGCTGCACCCTGCCCCGGCCCTGACGCGCCGCCCGCGCCCGGTCAGGCCGTGCTCGTCACGGCCTCCGGGTGCGGGACCGGCCGCGGCGCCGCGCCGGGCCACGCCGCTTCGGCGCCCGGCGGCGGTTCCCCGATCAGCTCCAGCAGCGCCTCCAGCCGGCGTTTCCCGGTGACCTTGACGGCCGGGACCTCGACCTTCGGGCCGGTCAGCTTCGCCGCGACGCCCAGCGGCGTCAGGGCCTCGACCAGCCGCTCGTGCATGCCGGGCGCGAGCGGGTCGACGCCGAGCAGGTAGCCCTGCGTGCCCGGGCGGCCACCGGCCAGCGCCCACATCCGCAGCATCGCCCCGCTCAGCCGGAAGTCGTCCGGCACCGCCTTGCCCGAGTCGTCCTCGACCGGGCCCGCACGGCCCTCACGCAGCCACCGCAGGGCGAGCGGGAGCAGGTCGACCCGGAACGATGTCCGGACCTGAGGATTGCCGCAGTCGGCCTTCGAGACCTGGGCGTCCGCGCCGCGGCAGCGGAACTCACGCGCCAGGATGTGTGCTCGCCACGGTTCCTCGACGACCACCGACAGCCGGGCGGCCGTGCGCCCGAAGCCGGTGATCTGGCCGTGGCAGCACAAGAGACCGGCCAGGTCACCCAGACCCGGCCCGCTGGCCTCGGCGGAGAAGAGCGAGATCGTCCGATCCACCGCGCCATACTAGAACACAAGTTCGATTCGTGGCGATTGAAGTTTATTCTGGTTAGACCGGCGCGACGAACGCGAGTTCGCCGACGGACAGTTACCTTGCGCCGGGCGACGGCTGAACAAGCTTCACTGTCACGCCGATCTTCACCGGGGCGGTTGATCCAGCTGACGGCACGCGGGCGCGCGCTGCTCCGCCGCCTCCAGGGCCGGGGCGGCCTTGAGGCCCTTGAGGTAGTCGAGCGCGTCGATGCGGTCGAGCGTGGCCCTGGCCTCGCCGAGGGCCTCCTTGGTCGCCGTCGCGTCGCCGCGGACGGCGTCGATGCGCTGACGCGCCTTCTCGGCCTTCTCGCGGATGTCGGTGAACTGCCCGATGACGTCCTCGCGGCCGCCGTCCGCCGACGGCACCGGCGGCGCACCGAGCGCGCTCAGCCCGGCGAGGCTCTGGTCGAGCCCGCCGACCACCGACGAGAGCAGGTCACTGGAGGTCCGGGACGCCTGCTGCGGCGTGCTCGGATCGACGGCGGGCAGCGCCGCCAGGGTGCGGACCAGGTGCGTCACCGCGCCGCAGTAGGCGTCCGCCCATCTCGCCGCGGGATCGGCTTGCGGCACCACGGTCGTCACCGACAGACCCTGGTCCCGCGCCGGCGACTGCGCGGGAGCTTGCCCGCAGCCGGCGAGGCCGATCGTGATCGTCGTGGTTAGGGCGGCGAAGACGGTTGACCGCGGCCGCACCTGAACACCTCCTGCTCGACGACGTCCGGAACGCCCGACGGTACCGACTCGGTGCCGCTTCGCAAGTCGCCGAGCCTGTGTGGGATCACCCGACACGCCCGGGCCCGGCACGCGACGCCGCGTGCCGGGCCCGGGAACGGTTGCCGCGTCAGGCCTTGATCTCGGTCGGGGTGTCCGTGAGGACGGTCCCCCGGCGCTTCGAGACCACGATCGCCGCCACGATCACGGCGAGGGCGACCAGCGAGATGATGATGCGGACCGCGGCGTTCTCGTCGGGGCCGATCGAGAACTGGACGACGGCGGGCGCGATCAGCACCGAGACCAGGTTCATGACCTTGATCAGCGGGTTGATCGCCGGGCCGGCGGTGTCCTTGAACGGGTCGCCCACGGTGTCACCGATGATGGTGGCCTCGTGCGCGGCCGAACCCTTGCCGCCGTGGTTGCCGTCCTCGACCAGCTTCTTCGCGTTGTCCCACGCGCCACCGGAGTTGGCGAGGAAGATCGCCATCAGGGTGCCGCAGGCGATCGCGCCGGCCAGGTAGCCGGCGAGCGCGCCGGTGCCCAGGCCGAAGCCGACCGCGATGGGGGCGAAGACCGCCAGCAGACCCGGCGTCGTCAGCTCACGCAGCGAGTCGCGCGTGACGATGTCGACGACCTTGCCGTACTCGGGGCGAGTGGTGCCCTCCATGATCCCCGGGATGTCGCGGAACTGGCGACGGACCTCGTACACGACCGCGCCGGCCGCGCGGGAGACCGCGTTGACGGCGAGCCCCGAGAACATGAACACCACGGCCGCACCGATGATGACGCCGACCAGCGTGTTCGGGCTGACGATCGTGTTGACGAACGACTTGGCCGCGTCGAGACCGGTGACCACGCCGTTGCCCATACCCGACAGCGTCTTCGTGATCGCGTCGGAGTAGGACCCGAACAGCGCCGTCGCCGCGAGGACCGCCGTGGCGATCGCGATGCCCTTGGTGATGGCCTTGGTGGTGTTGCCCACCGCGTCCAGCTCCGTGAGGATCTGCGCGGCCTTCTCGTCGACGTCGCCCGACATCTCGGCGATGCCCTGCGCGTTGTCCGAAACCGGGCCGAAGGTGTCCATCGCGACGATGACGCCGACGGTGGTCAGCAGGCCGGTACCGGCCAGCGCCACGGCGAACAGCGCGACGCCGCCGCCCAGCAGGTAGGCGCCGAACACGGCCGCGCCGATCACCAGGGCGGTGTAGACGGCGGACTCGAAACCGACCGAGATGCCGGAGAGGATGACGGTGGCGCCGCCGGTCTCCGACGTCTGCGCGACGTCCTTGACCGGCTTGTACTCGGTGCCGGTGTAGTAGCCGGTCAGCTTCAGGATGACCGCGGCGAGCACGATGCCGATGATCACCGCGATGGTCGCGATGACCGCCGGGTTGCCCGAGTTCTCGTAGCCCGCGCCGAAGTCGGAGAAGCTGCTCGGCAGGTACACGAACGCCGCGATCGCCGACAGCACGGCGGAGATGACCGCGGAGATGTAGAAGGAGCGGTTGATCGTGACCAGGCCGCCTTCGCCGGGGCGCGCCTTCGTGATGTAGACACCGATCACGGCGGTGATCACGCCGATGGCCGGCACGATCAGCGGGAAGATCAGGCCGTGCACGCCGAAGGCGGTGCTGCCCAGGATCAGCGCGGCGACCAGCATGACGGCGTAGGACTCGAAGAGGTCCGCGGCCATGCCGGCGCAGTCGCCGACGTTGTCACCCACGTTGTCCGCGATGGTCGCGGCGTTGCGCGGGTCGTCCTCCGGGATGCCCTGCTCGACCTTGCCGACCAGGTCCGCGCCGACGTCGGCGGCCTTGGTGAAGATACCGCCGCCGACACGCATGAACATCGCGATCAGGGCGGCACCGAAGCCGAAGCCCTCGAGCACCTTGGGCGCCTGGCCGGTGTAGACCAGCACGACGACCGCGGCGCCGAAGAGGCCCAGGCCGACGGTGATCATGCCGACCACACCACCGGTGCGGAACGCCACGCGCATGGCGACTTCGCGGCCGCCTTCCTCACGCGACGCGGCCGCGACGCGCAGGTTCGCCTGCGTCGCCAGCCACATGCCGAGGTAGCCGATCGAGAACGAGAACGCCGCACCGACCAGGAAGAAGATCGAACGGCCGATCTTCTCGTTCCAGTCGTCGGCGGGAAGTGCGAAGAGCAGGAGGAACACGATCACGCCGAAAATGGCGAGGGTGTTCCGCTGCCGCTTGAGGTAAGCGGCCGCGCCTTCCTGCACCGCCTTGGCGATGTCCTGCATCTTGGCGGTGCCCTGGCCTGCGGCCAGCACCTCCTTGAGCAGGACGTAGCCGATGACGAGTGCGGCAAGCGCGACCACGGCGACTACACCGACAATCGTGTAGCCACCTCCGGAGAGCGTGATGGACCCGCCCTCCGCGAGGAACTGCCGTGACATTCGTCCTCCAGGAGACGTCGCCGATCGCCAGCGTCGACGGCAAGCCGAGGGTTCGACACGGCCGGCGCTGGCATGGACCCTGTACCGAGCGACACGCTAGCCGTGCGGCGATGCACATCTCGCATGACGCTCACCACAGAGGGTGTGGATTGCGGGAGTGTATTGGTATCGCAACCAGCGTCTTCAAGCCGTCCCGGGGACAGTACATTCCGTTACCTTGTGAGCCTCCTCACTTGATCGATCCCTTTGACCGGGTTCCGTTGGGGTCGCAGGGTTCTCCGGAACTGTCGTACCCCTGTGCCAAGCTCGGCGGGTGGACGACTCACGGGGGCGGCGGCTGCTGGGGCGGGTGACCGCCGGCATCCCGCCGCGCGAGGACCCGGTCACGCACGTCGCTGACCTGCCGGGTCGCGCCGCGCGCTACGCACCGTGGCCGTCGTGGGCCGATCCGGCGGTTATCGATGCGCTGCGTGACTGCGGCGTCTCGGCTCCCTGGGCTCACCAGGCGGAGGCGGCTTCGCACGCGTACGAGGGCCGTCATGTCGTGATCTCGACGGGCACGGCGTCGGGCAAGTCGCTGGCCTACCAGCTGCCGGTGCTGTCCCGGCTGGCCGCGGGCGAGAAGGCGAACGCGCTGTACCTGTCGCCGACCAAGGCGCTGGGGGCGGACCAGCTGCGGTCCGTGTCCTCTTTGGACGTCCCGGGCGTCCGGGCGGCGTCGTTCGACGGGGACACGCCGATGGTCGAGCGCGACTGGGTGCGCGCGCACGCCAACTGGGTGTTCACCAACCCGGACATGCTGCACCGCGGGATCCTTTCGCAGCACGGGCGGTGGGCGCGGTTCTTCCGGCGGCTCAGCTGCGTGGTGGTCGACGAGTGCCACAGCTACCGCGGCGTCTTCGGCTCGCACGTCGCCCTGCTGCTTCGCCGGCTTCGGCGCGTTGCCGAGCACTACGGCGCTTCGCCGGTGTTCGTGCTCGCTTCGGCGACGACGGCTTCGCCTGCTTCGTTCGCTTCGCGGCTCACCGGGGTTTCGTGTGAGGCGGTCACGGAGGACGCGTCGCCGCGCGGCGCCCGGACGGTCGCGCTGTGGGAGCCGCCGCTGCTGGAGGAACTGACCGGAGAGAACGGCGCGCCGGTCCGGCGTTCGGCGGGCGCGGAGACGTCGCGGATCCTGGCCGACCTGGTCCTCGAAGGCGCGCGGTCGCTGGCGTTCATCCGGTCGCGGCGAGGCGCGGAGCTGGCCGCGCTGGGCGCGCGTCGCATATTGTCCGAAGTGGACTCCGCGTTGTCGGAAACCGTTGCGGCGTATAGGTCCGGCTATCTTCCGGAGGAGCGGCGGGCGCTCGAAGCCGCGTTGCTGTCGGGCCGCCTGCTGGGGGTCGCAACGACCAACGCGCTGGAGCTCGGCGTCGACATCGCGGGGCTGGACGCGGTGGTGCTGGCCGGCTACCCCGGCACGCTCGCGTCGTTCTGGCAGCAGGCCGGGCGAGCCGGCCGCTCGGGCGACTCGGCGCTGGTGGTGTTCGTGGCGCGGGACGATCCGCTCGACACGTACCTGGTGCACCACCCGGCGGCACTGCTCGACCGTCCGGTCGAGACGGCGGTGCTCGACCCGGCGAACCCGTACGTGCTGGCGCCGCAGCTCGCGTGCGCGGTGGCCGAGCTGCCGCTGACGCTCTCCGAGCTCGAGGTCTTCGGCGGCGCGGCGGCGCAGGAAGTGTTGGCCGAATTGGCGGAGCAGAAGCTGCTGCGGCGCCGGTCGAGCGGCTGGTACTGGACGTCCCGGGACCGGCCGCACGCCGAGGTCGGGATCCGCGGAACGGGCGGCGAGCAGATCGCGGTGGTCGAGTCGGACTCCGGGCGGATGCTGGGAACGGTCGACCCGGGGTCGGCGTGCTTCGCGGTGCATCCCGGCGCGGTCTACCTGCACCAGGGGTCGTCGTACGTCGTCGACGAGCTGGACCTGGAGACGGGGCTCGCGATGGTGCACGCGGAGAACCCGGACTGGACGACGACCCCGCGCGAGATCGTGGACATCGCGGTGCTGAGCACGGAGGAGAAGCAGGATTTCGGCGGGGTGAGCGTGTGCCTCGGCGAGGTGGCGGTGACGTCACAGGTGGTCGGCTACCTGCGGCGACGCCCGTCGGGTGAGGTGCTGGACCACACTCCGCTCGACCTGCCGGAGCAGAGCCTGCGCACGCGGGCGGTCTGGTACACGATCTCGTCGGAGCTGCTCGGAACTGATGGAGTTTCGGGTGCTTCGCGGGCTGCGGGTTCGAGCACCTCGGGCGCTTCGGCCAGCTCGGCACCTTCGGGTGACTCGGGTGCTTCGGTCGGCTCGGCGCCTTCGGGTGGCTCGGACGCTTCGGCCGGCTCCGCGAGTGCGGGTGGGTCGGGCAGTTCGGCCGATGGCGAGGCGGGGACCGGGGGCCATCGGGTGGGGACCGAATCTGCGGGGCCGGTGGGGACCGGGGAGGAGACCCGCGTGAGCGGTCGGGGGTCCGCTCACGAGGGTGGCAGGACACCGGGGGGTGCCGGATTGGTTCCGGCACGGGTCCCCGGTGCCCTGCATGCCGCCGAGCACGCGGCGATCGGCCTGCTACCGCTGTTCGCTACGTGCGACCGATGGGACATCGGCGGGGTGAGTACCGCGTGGCACGAAGACACCGGGGAGGCAACGGTGTTCGTGCATGACGGCCATCCCGGGGGTGCGGGATTTGCCGAACGCGGTTATGCCGCGATTGTCCCGTGGCTGGTCGCAACGCGGGAGGCGATCGTCTCCTGCGAGTGCCCGACGGGATGCCCGTCCTGCGTCCAGTCGCCGAAGTGCGGGAACGGCAACGATCCGCTGGACAAGGCGGGTGCAGTGGCTGTCCTGGGCACCGTGCTCGGGGCGTTGCGTCAACACGGCGCCTAGAACGGCCACTTCGGTGGTTCATGGAGTTGTGTCCTGCTCCGCCTCGGCCGGGTTGGGACCGGCCGGCGGCGGTGGTTCGGGCAGGTCAGGCCGCGGTGGTCTGGACCAGCTGCGCGGCGTCGGCGCCGGCCAGGGCGCGGACGAGGACGTCGTGCACCTCGGCGGCGTCCGGCAGCTGCCAGCCGCAGACCTCGGGCTTGACGCGCCAGTGCACGACACCGTGCTGGAACGGCGACGGGGGCAGCGGGATGTAGCTGTCCTTGCCGTGCCACTGGATCGAGGCGCGGTTGGCCAGCTCGGCCGGGATCTGGTCGGCGACGGTGGTGAGGAAGAGCCAGCGGCCATTCGGCAGCGCGATGATCGGCGCCGGGTGACCGAGGGTGCGAAGCAGGCGGCAGGCGCGCTTGCCGAGTTCGTCGTCGACCTCGATGGCGTCGAGAACGGTGCCGGTGGCGACGAGCAGGCTGTGGGTGCGGTCGGAGAACCAGGTGGCGACCTCGTGAGCGTGGGTGCCGATCTGCTCGCGCCAGTTGTCACTGGCCGGGACCGGGCGGCGCCAGGTGAGGTCGTCGCCGCCGGTGAGCGGAGCGGGGTTGACGCCCGGGAGCACCGGCCAGCCACGCCAGGCGAGACCGATCGCCTCCGCGCGCAGTTCGATGCGGAAGGCGCTCCGCCAGCTTTCCGGCCAATTCGCGTCCAACATTGTCTTCCTGCCTTAGGTTCCGGTTCTCCGCGACCCCGGAGCTAAACGCTGTCGTGGTGTCGCACATCTCACTTAACGGCAAGTTGCACATTGCCCGGAACCCCCGCGCGACAACCGGTGGTTACGCGGCGATGAACGCCCGGTAGTCCGTACCGCCCGACCGAACCCGGCGGCGCGTATCGACGGTGAACGGCAGCCGCCCACGGACCGTTCGTCGTGCGAAACCCCAGGACCGACAGCCCGCCGACGGTGCGCACGGACGCCGAGGCGCGTCCTATCGGCCCAGGTGAACGGCGGTTTTGACCGCTCGCCGTGCATCACCGACCGCTGCCCGTGACCACCGGCCGCTCATCGTCCGGCCGGACGGATCAGCCGGTCACCGTGGCATACCGACCGGTCGGCGTCCGCCGAGCGGCGGCGGGGAGAGGCGTCCCGGTGAGCGGGCGGCGGGGGTGGTTGCCGGTTGTCGTGGGCGGTCGGTCGCGGCTGGGTTTAGGAGGGACGGGGCTTAGGACCGAGGCGGATCGGGGCTCGGCGCCGGGGCAGGGCCAGACCAAGGCAGGGCCGGGCCGAGCCTGGCTGAGCCGGGCCGAGCCCGGCCGCTGGGCCGAGCCGAGCCTGGCCGCTGGGCCGAGCCGAGCCTGGCCGCTGGGCCGAGCCGAGCCTGGCTGGGCTCGAGAGATAGAAGCCGAGGCTCAGAGCCGGGGGCTGGGCGGGGCCAGGTCAGGGCCGGGTCAGACCACGCCACGCCGAGCTGGGTCGGATCGAGTCGGCCGGGCTGGGCTGGGTCGGCGGGGCCGGGCTGGGTCGGTCGGGCCGGGCTGGTCGGGCTCGCCGGGTCGGGCCGGGCTGGGTCGGTCGGGCCGGGCTGGTCGGGCTCGCCGGGTCGGGCCGGGCTGGGTCGGTCGGGCTGGGCGGGCTGGGCTGGGGTGAGGACGAGGACGAGGTCCGGGACTCGGAGCCGGGCCAGGCCGAGGCGGGACGAGCCCGCGCTGGGCGAGAGCGTGGCCGGGTTGGGCGAGCAGGGCCGGGGCGGGACGGGACAGCGCGGGCCAGAGTCGGAGCAGGCCGGGCCGGGGCCCAGAGCCTGGCCGCGGCCAGCCCAGGCCAGGCCAGGGTGAGGCCCCCCGCCCCAGGAGGCGCGCTGGTTGCTCCGGGGCCGGTACGGCTCTGTTCTCTGCAGGCTCACGGGGGCTGGCCGGTGGGTCCCGCGCGGGCCCTCGCTGAGGGGCCCGGTAGGCCGGCGATGCCCAGGCTTGGTGCCTGGACCTCCACGAAGGCGTCCAGTCGCTGCCATCGGCAGGTCACGAGGCTCACCGCCATCCGGTCGGCGATCCACCTGGCGCGCTCGCAGGCTTGGGCTGGGCCTTCCGCTGCGTGCGAGGCCGCTGCCAGCGCGCCCAGGTCGGCGGCGCTCTCCGCTCGGTGGCGGGCGAGGACCGCCGTTGCGAGCCAGATGGCGAGGACCGCCACTCCGGTCAGTGCGGCCACTGCCATTGCTGTCCAGATGGTGGCCACGCCGCCGTCCGGGTGCTCGGCGCCGTCGCGGGGGTCACCCTGCTGCACCGGCTGCCTCCGTTCCCGGCTCGGCCACCGCGTACGCCGTTGCGTTCAGGTCGATCGCCGGGAGGAGGCCGCTTGCCGGGTGGGCGCTCACCTTGACCGTTATCGCGTCGCCTGACTGCTGGATGTCGAGGCTTGCTCCCGGTGGGGCTATCCGGTGGACCGCGGCCGCGGCCTCGTGGGGCTGGCCTCTGGCCAGGAGGCGCGCGGCCTCGCGGGCTGCGTCGGTGCAGCGCAGCTGGCTCGTCAGCAGCGTGAGACCCGCAACCAGCAGGACCGCCACCACCGTCAGGCCGGCCAGGCCGAGTGCCGCTTCGACCGTCACCGCGCCTTCGTCCCTGCGGCTCACGACGGCACCGTCAGGGCCTTCATGACCAGGCTCGTCAGCCACGAGACCACCGAGTCGCCGGTGAGGAGGGTGTAGAGGACAGCCGCGAAGGCCGCGACGGCGACCGTGACGATCGCGTACTCGACCGTTGTAGAGCCGTCGTCGGAGGCGGGCCGGCGGTGGGACGCGCGCATGGGGTTTCCCTTCAGTACTTGTCGATGGTCAGAAGAGCGGGCCGAGGCGCCCGGCCAGGCCCAGGACGACCGGCAGCACGCCCAGGCAGAAGAAGGCCGGCAGGAAACAGAGGCCGACCGGCAGCGCCAGCGCCACCCCGGCTCGTTCCGCACGCTCCTCCGCCTCGGTGGCCAGCTCCTCGCGGAACCGTCCGGCGAGGTCGGCGGCCGCCGCGGCGAAGGCCGCGCCCGAGCGGGACGTCCGGATCGCCGTGGCCGCCAGTTCGCCGAGGCCTGGGATGGCCTGAACCGGTGCCCAGGCCTCGTTCGAACCGGAGCCGAGGGCGAGGAGGCCCGCGGTCGAGCGCAGTGCCGCGCCCGTCTCGGCCGGTGCGGTGCCGGCCACCGCGTCGAGCGCCGTGGGGACCGGGAGCCCGGCCCGGAGGCACGCCGCGAGGAGGTCGAGCGTTCCGGCGAGCCGGAGCCTGGCCGCCAGGTCGGTGGTGGGTGCTCGCGGCCGCCGGGTGCGGCGGATCGCCCACCACCCGGTGGCGGTCACCAGTGCGCCCGCGATCACTCCGGGCAGTCCGCCGATGAGCACTGCCGTCGATAGGCCGCCCAGGGTGGTCGCGATGTGCGGGACCGCTCGGGGCCACTTGCGCGGCTCGGGGTTCGCGCTGCCCGCCAGCCAGGTGAAGCGCCGGGCTGCGGCGGAGTCGCTCGGCCAGATGAAGAGAGCCGCGGCAAAGACAAGGAGCGCGGTTGCGTTCATCGGATTCGCTCCCGTCTGCCGGGCGCGCGACCAAGTAGCTGCGGCGCGGTTGCGTTCGTCGGCCGCTCCCGCCAGCTCGGCGCGCGACAAGAGAGCTGGATCATCGGATCTGCACCCGGCCCGTCAGTGCGCGGCACCAGGCCGTTCCGGCCCAGAGCAGGATGCTGCCGACGACCAGCAGCACCTGGCCCGGTGTGCTCCCGGTCAGGACCGGCAACGGCGAGGCGCCCATCGCCTGGCCGAGCAGCACGCACAGGGCCGGGAGGCCGGTGAGTACCGCCGCGCTCGCTCGGGGGCCGGCCAGCTTCGCGCGGGTTCGGCGGGCGAATGCCAGGCGTGCTTCGGCATCGCAGCGAGCTGCGTTCAGGACGTCGGCCATCGGCACTCCGTGGCGCTTGCCCAGTGTCCAGGCCGCGGCCAGCTCCGGGCGAGCCGAAGCCCGCAGCTCGCCGTCGAGGCGGGCCGACGTCGCCAGCGCGCGGAGGTCGCCCGACACCGCGGGGACCACCTCTGCCGCTGCTTCCGCCGCCGTGACCGGGTGGGCGCCGGAGCGCAGCTCCGACACCATCGTGCGCAGCGCCGTCGCCGTGTGGGCCGCCATCGCGAGGTCCGCGGTCGCTCGGCGGTGAGCCTGCCGCTCCTGGCGCCACGCCAGCGTCAGCACGGCTGCGCCGATCGCGCCTCCGGCTCCCGCGAGCAAGCTCGCGAGGGCGGCCGGGAGCAGCCAGCGGAGCACGGCCCAAACGTCGGGGAGGTGAACTGCCTTGGGTTGCTCGACCGCGGCCTGGAGCCGGGTCGGTGCCGTGGGCCAGCACGCCAGGGCCGCGCCGACACAGAGCGGGAACCACGGCGTGATCATCGCGGCCTCCTTCTACGGCGCGGGAAGATGTTCACCAGCAAGGAGAGGCGCACCAGCAGCAGGGTCAGCACGCCAGCGCTCCCGTCGTGACGAAGAGGTGGCGGTCGACCGTCCAGCGGCCCGCGCGCCACACCGGCACGACTCGCGCCCGGCCGTGGTCCGCGCGGAGCACGCCGACCTCCGCGAGACGTCGACGGCCGCCGGGCTCGCGTCGCATGTGGAGGACCACCCGGATCGCCGCGACGAGCTGGCTGTGCACCGCTTCGCGGCTCAGGCCGCCGAGCGCCGCCAAAGCCTCGATGCGGGCCGGTACCTCGGCCGGCGAGTTCGCGTGGACGGTGCACGCGCCGCCATCGTGGCCTGTGTTCAACGCCGCGAGCAGGGCGCCGACCTCGGCGCCGCGGACCTCGCCGACCACCAGCCGGTCGGGACGCATGCGCAGCGCTTGGCGGACGAGCTCCGCCAAGCCCACCGCACCCGCACCCTCCACATTGGCCGGACGGCCGACGAGACTGACGAACTGCGGGTGCGCGGGCTGCAGCTCGCCGGCGTCCTCGACGCAGACGATCCGCTCGGCCGGGTCGACCGCGCCGAGCAACGCGGCCAGCAGCGTCGTCTTGCCCGCACCGGTCCCGCCGGTGACGAGGAACGCCATCCGCCGCGAAACCACCGTCTCCAGCAGTTTCGCGCCGTTCGCGTCGAACGCGCCGAGCTCCTGCAACGTCGTGAGGTCGTGCGTTGCCGGGCGGAGGACGCGGAGGGACAGGCACGTCCCGCCGGCCGCGACCGGCGGGAGGACGGCGTGCACGCGGATGCGGCCGTGCGGGCCGGTGCCGGGCAGCCAGCCGTCCACATAGGGCTGTGCGTCGTCGAGCCGGCGGCCGGCCGCGAGCGCGAGGCGCTGGGCCAGGCGGCGGACGGCCTCTTCGCCGGTGAACCGGATACCGGTGCGGGTGAGGCCCTCCGGACCGTCCGTCCAGACCTCCTCGGGGCCGGTCACCAGCACGTCGGTCGTCGCGGGGTTCTCGAGGAGCGGGGCCAGCGGACCGGCGCCGACGAACTCGTCGCGGGCTTGGCGGGCCGCGTCGAGCACCGCGTCGTGGCCGAGGGCGCCGCCGGCTTCGGCTCGGACCGCCGTCGCGACGGCGACCGGATCGGCTTGGCGGCGGTCGCCCGCCAGGCGGTTGCGGACGCGGTCCACGAAGTCGGTGCTCATGGGTTCGCCACCTCGGTCCGGGTGTGCTCAAAGCTGCGGCGTGCTGTCACGCGGGTGCCGGCCAGCACGGTCAGGAAGTTCCCTGCGCTCACCGCGCCGCGGCCGGCGAGGGTCAGGACCGTGGGCAACAGGAGCTCGGACACCCTGATCGGCTGCCCCGGCGGGCGGAGCCGGGTGCTCATCGAGCCGCCGCCCGGGCCTCGCGGCGCGCTACCGCCAAGACGTCCGCCGCCGCCGTCGCCAAGGGGCCCGACGGCTTGGCCGGGAACTCGCCGCGTTCGACCGCCACCGGCAAGCCCCGCTCCGGGGCCATCGACGCCAGCAGGGGCGGGCCGAGGAGGCCGGCCGTCCGGACGGGCGAGACGCCGGCCCGGGACCGTCCACACGCGACCACCCCGAGCCGGGCCGTCAGTTCCGAAAGTGGCCGCAGCACCTGCTTCGCCGCCATGCAGGCGCGGAACTCCACCGGCACCACCAGCACCACGAGATCGGCCACCGCGACCGCTTCCGCCGCCGCGTCGCCCAGCGTGCGCGGGAGGTCGCAGACCACCGTGCGCCCCGAACGGCGGCCGGCCGCGAGGACGGCCGACAGGGACTCGACCGCCGGGCCCTCGCCCTCCCGGCCGCACGCCAGTACCGGCAGGCTGCCGCCGCGATGCTTTCGTTGCGGGAGCGCCGCCGCCAGCGCCGGTACCGAGACGCGGCCGCTCAGCCGGACCTCCGACCAGCGCGGACCGGGCGTCTTTTCCAGGCCCAGCAACAGATCCAGTCCGCCACCGAGGGGATCGCAGTCCACCAGCAGGGCGCCGCCCGGATCCCGGTCGGCCGCCAGCGCCAGCGTCGCGGCGAAGACGGACGCGCCGGCGCCGCCCCGGCCGCCGACCACGCCGAGCACCAGGCCGGCTTCCTCCGCCGGGGTCTCGACGACGTCGGCGAAGGCGCCCGCGAGCTCGCTCTCCTCCTCGGGCAACGAGATCACGCGCTCGACGCCGACGCGGAACGCGTGCTCCCACGTCCGCTGTCCCGGACTGCCCTTGCAGACCAGGAGGATCCCGCTCCGCCGGGGCAGGACCGGCGCCAGCCGCGCGGCTTCTTCGTCGAGGACCACCAGTGGGGCCCGGGCCCAGTGCCCGCGGGCCGCCGTCAGGTCCGGTGCCCGGTCGAGCTCGCAGCCCGCGACCGCGGCCACGCGCAGGATCTCGTCGAGCACGGTTTCGTCCGCGGCGACCACGATCGGTCGTTCCCCCGTCATGCGTTCCTCCCCCGTCGTCGGTGCGGGCCGTGGGTGGCCCGGGTTCCACCGTCGCGGTGGGTGGCCGGGGGGCGCAACGGGGCGGACGGGCAGCTGTGGACAACCGGGGTGTTGTGGACAACTGCCCTCCGGCGAACGGCTCGCGGGCCGGTTCCGTCGGCGGGCTGTGGCAGGATCGCGCCCGCCCGCGGCGCACGTGCGGCGGCCAGCCCGGCGAATACCGCATTCGACGCTCTCGACCGTGCCGGAGAAATGACAATACGGCCCGGAAAACGGAATCGAGAAAGGTAAGCGGAAGGCAAGAAGACTCGCACCGGGGGGCGCGAGTCGAAAGGTGAGCAGAAGGTTAAGAGGGCGGCCCCCGCCAGGGGGAGGGACGGGGGCCGCCGTGGGTTCAGCCCCGGGGGGTCGGACTGAACCGGCCCGGTTGGACACCGGACTCCCTCACTGTAACTCCGCCGACGGCCGGTTCGCGCGCCGGGCGAGGCATACAGTTCGGTAACGGCACGGCGCCCCGGAAGTGCCTTCCTGTCATGGATTTTCCGTCTGGCGCGGCACGCGGGTGGCGGACCAACGGGACGCGCCGCGATCAAGCTCTTATCCTGGGCACGTGGCCGAACCGAGCAGCGCGCCGTCGCGCATCCGGAAGCCGGGCCCGGAGTACGCGGTGGCCGCGTTCTTCGACCTGGACAAGACGATCATCGCCTCGTCGAGCGCGCTGGCGTTCAGCAAACCATTGCTCAAAGAAGGATTGATCAACCGTCGCGCCGCGTTGCGCAGTGCCTACGCGCAGCTGGTGTTCTCACTCGCCGGCGCCGACGAGAACAAGACCGAGCGGCTGCGGGCCGAAGTTTCCGCGCTGTGCGCCGGCTGGGACGTCGCGCAGGTTTCGGCGATCGTCCGCGAGACCCTGCACGACGTCGTCGACCCGCTCGTGTACGCGGAGGCGGCGGAGCTGATCGCGCGGCACCGCGAGGACGGGCACGACGTCATCGTGCTGTCGGCGACCGGCGAGGAGGTCGTCGCGCCGGTGGCGGAGATGCTCGGCGCGACCCGGAGCGTCGCCACGCGGATGCAGATCGTCGACGGCCGCTACTCCGGCGAAGTCGACTTCTACTGCTACGGCGCCAACAAGGCCGTCGCCGCGAAGCAGCTCGCCGCGACCCACGGCTACGACCTCGCCGAGTGCTTCGCCTACACCGATTCGAGCACCGACATCCCGCTGCTCGAGGTCGTCGGGCACCCGCACGCGGTCAACCCGGACAAGCTCCTGCGGCGCGAGGCCCTCGACCGCGGCTGGCCGATCCTGGCCTTCGACCGGCCCATGTCCCTGCGCAGCCGGATCCCGACCCGATCGGCGGGAATGGTGGCCCTCGGCGTCGGCGCGGTGGCTGCCGGAGCGACCTGGTACGGCCTCAATCGTCGCCGTCGGTCCCGATAGCCGCCGAGCCGCCACCCACACGGCCGTACGGTCTCCACTTTGCTTGGCCCAGCCCCGAATTGTCCGTCGCGCAGGGTGCCCGTGTCACCCGATCCAGCCTCTGTACCGGTGCACCCGTCCGCGCACTTGAAGTGACCGGGCTCACGGCGTAGAAAGTAGGTGCGGACGTTCGGTCGGCCAGGGAGCAGGTAGAAGAGAAGCCTGTTCCACCCCGGCAAACCTCCGTGCGCGGACTCCGGGTACCCACGCGCAGCGCGCCGCGGGAGGCTCGTCGTCTAGGGACTGCGTAGTGGGACGCCACACGCCGAGTCCATGTAGGTACGACCAGAGTTGCACGCTTGGTCGCCCGAGAAGTTCGCGCTTTGCAGGCGGCGCCCGTCGGCCCTAGGCCACGGGCGCCGCCTCGTTTAACCGGAAGGACGGGGACAGCGCCGGCGTGAAGTACCCGCCGGACATCCCCTGCCCCACCACCCGTTCGGCCCCCTCGCTCCTTACGAACGGCGACTTTCTTACCGATCCGGGTACGAACGGTCCGTTGGTGCCGTCGGTCGATGGACATCAACGGATTCGGTGAGTAGCTTCCCGATACTGGCGCTTCCGAGTGGACTTCTGACGTCCGCCGAGCGCCCGCAACTTTCTGGGAGGCTGGTCGTGACGACCCGAAATCGGAGGTTCCATGCGCTCGCCCTGCCCGTCGCGGGGGTGCTCGCCCTCACCGGTGTGGGTGTCGCGGCCGCGGCGAGTGCACCGCGGGTGAGCGCGGGCGCGCAGGCGGAGGCCGCGGCGGCACAGACGCTGCGCGGGCTGACGCTCGAGCAGAAGGTCGGGCAGCTGTTCGTCACCTGGGTGAACGGCAAGACGGCCGACGAAGTGAACCCGAAGAACCAGGCGGACTTCGGGGTCGACACCCCAGCTCAGGTGATCCAGAAGTACCACCTGGGCGGCGTCATCTACTTCAACAACGACTCGCGCGACAACTTCGACGACCCCGTGCAGGTCGCCAAGCTGTCCAACGGCCTCCAGAAGGCCGCCATCGGCAGCGGGGCGCACATCCCGCTGCAGATCGGCGCCGACCAGGAGGGCGGCACGGTGACCCGGATGGGCGCGCCGGCGACCGAGTTCCCCAACGCGATGGCAATCTCGGCCGGCCGGGACACGGCGAGGGCGACGAAGGCCGCGACGATCCTCGGCCACGAGCTGCGCGCCGTCGGCATCAACCAGGACTTCGCGCCCGATTCGGACGTCAACTCCAACCCCGTCAACCCGGTCATCGGCGTCCGGTCCTTCGCCGGGCAGCCCGGCCTGGCCAGCGACTTCGTCACCGCCGAGGTCAAGGGCTACCAGGACTCCGACTTCCCGACGAAGACCGTCGCCGCCACCGCGAAGCACTTCCCCGGCCACGGCGCCGCGCCGACCGACAGCCACACCGGGCTGCCGCGGATCGACAGCACCGAAGACCAGTGGCGGGCCACCGACGTGCCGCCGTTCAAGGCCGCCATCAAGGCCGGCATCGACTCGATCATGACCGCGCACATCCAGTTCCCCAGCCTCGACCCGTCACTGGAGCCGGCGACGCTGTCGAAGCCGATCGTCACCGGCAAGCTGCGCAACGAGCTGGGCTACAACGGCGTCGTCATCACCGACTCCCTCGAAATGCAGGGCGTGCGCCAGATGCACAGCGACGCCGAGATCCCGGTCCTCGCGCTCAAGGCCGGCGTCGACCAGCTGCTCATGCCGGTGCACCTCGACGTCGCCATCAACTCGGTGCTGAACGCGGTGAAGTCCGGCGACATCCCGATGCAGCGGATCGACCAGAGCGTGCTGCGCGTGCTGAAGCTGAAGTTCGAGCGCGGCATCCTCTTCTCGCCGTTCGTCGACCCGAACCGGGTGATGAAGACCGTCGGCACGCCGGCGAACCTCAAGACGGCGCAGGACATCGCCGACCGCGGCATCACGGCCATCGCGAACGACGCCGGCCTCCTGCCGCTGAAGCAGAAGCCCGCCACGGCGCTCGTCACCGGCTGGGGCGTCTCCACGACGGCGACGCTCGCGCAGAAGCTGACCGCGCACGGCACGGCCGCGACGGCGTACCCGACCGGTCAGGCGCCGACGGACGCCCAGATCGCGCAGGCCGTCGCGAACGCCAAGAACGTCGACCTCGTCGTCGTGCTGACCAACAACATCGGCGGCTTCCCCCTGCAGACGAAGCTCCTCGACGCCCTGCAAGCCACCGGCAAGCCGGTCGTCGCGGTCGCCGCGCAGATCCCGTACGACGCCGGTTACCCGACCACGGTCAAGACCTGGCTCGCCACCTACGGCTACATCACGCCGACCCTGGAGGCGCTGGCCAAGGTCGTCCTCGGCGAGACGAAGCCGGTCGGGAAGCTGCCGGTCGACATCCCGGCGGGGGCCGACGTGCACACCGTGAAGTACCCCTTCGGCCACGGGCTGACCTGGTGAACCTGAACCGGCGCCACTTCCTCGGCGCAGGCGCGCTCGCGGTCCCGGTCCTGGCGGGCGGCTCCGCCGTCGCCGGAGCCCAGCCCGAGCCCCAAGCCCAGGCCCACCCGGGTCGCGTCCTCACCGGCGCCGAACAGCTGGCCGCGCAGGGCTGGCGGTCCTTCACGGGCCGCAAGCTCGGCGTCCTGTCGAACCCGACCGGGGTCCTGCTGAACGGCGACCACATCGTCGACTCGATGGTCGCGGCCGGCGTGCGGCCGGTCGCGGCCTTCGGGCCCGAGCACGGCTTCCGCGGCAGCGCGCAGGCCGGCGGCTCCGAAGGCGACTACACGGACCCGCGCACCGGCGTGCCCGTGTACGACGCGTACGGCGCCGACGCGACGAAGCTGGCATCACTGTTCACCAAAGCGGGCGTCGACACGGTCGTCTTCGACATCGCCGACGTCGGCGCGCGCTTCTACACCTACATCTGGTCGCTCTACACGGCGATGGTGGCCGCGGCGCAGGTCAAAGCCGCCTTCGTCGTGCTCGACCGGCCCAACCCGATCGGCGGCCGGGCGGCCGGCCCGCTGCTCGACCCGAAGTTCTCCTCGGGGATCGGGAAGAAGCCGATCGTCCAGCAGCACGGCATGACCGTCGGCGAGCTGGCGCGTTTCTTCGCCGAAGAGTTCCTGCCCGGCGAAGGCGTGAAGCTGGAGCGTCTCGAAGTCGTCCAGGTACGCGGCTGGCAGCGCGACACGCTCTTCGCGCAGACCGGGCTGAACTGGGTGCTGCCGAGCCCGAACATGCCGACGCCGGACACGGCGCTCGTCTACCCGGGCACCGGCATGTTCGAAGGCACGGTGTTCTCCGAAGGCCGCGGCACGACCCGGCCGTTCGAGATCATCGGCGCGCCCGGGCTCGACTGGCGCTGGCGCGAGAAGCTCGAGGACCTCGCGCTGCCCGGCGCCCGGTTCCGCGAGATCTACTTCGTGCCCACGTTCAGCAAGTTCGTCAACCAGACCTGCGGGGGCGTGCAGGTCAGCGTCGAGGACCCGCGGGCCTTCGACGCGATCCGGACCGCGGTCGCCATGCTCGTCACGGCGAAGGCGCTGCACCCGGACGTGTTCGCCTGGCGCCCCGACAACTACGTCGACAAGCTCTCCGGGTCCAGCCGGCTGCGGGCCATGGTCGACGCCGGCGCGGGCGTCGACGAGGTCACCGGCGCCTGGCGGACTGAGCTGGCCGAGTTCGACCGGAAACGTCGTCGCCACCTGCTTTACCGCTGAGGGAGAACTCGTGCGTGCTAGGAAGGTCATCGCCGCGGCCACCGGAGTGCTGGTCGCGCTGACCACGTTGACCTCGGGAGCCAGCGCCATCGGACGCCACGACGACGCGGGCCGCTTCGACCGGCCGCAACAGGGCTTCGCCGCGCCGTGGACGACCCTGCGCGACGGACGGCCGCAGGAGGTCAACCTCGACCCGGCGCCGATCAAGGCCGCCGAGGACTTCCTCGCGAGCTGGACGAAGCCGGACGCCACCGGGCACCCGCACTTCTCCGGCGCGGTCGGCCTGCTGGCCCACGACGGCGTGGTCGTCGACCGGTACTCCGTCGGCGGCGCGGTGCGGTACGCCGACGCCGCGGGCACCGAGCTGCCCGCCGGCCAGCAGGTCCCGATGCGCAACGACACCATCTTCGACATGGCGTCGATCTCGAAGCTGTTCACCTCGATCGCCGTGCTGCAGCTCGTCGAACGCGGCCAGCTCACCATCGACACCCCGGTGAGCCGGTTCTTCCCGGAGTTCGCCACCGGCGACAAGGCCGCCATCACCGTCAAGATGCTGCTCACGCACGTGTCCGGGTTCGACGCCGACCCGATCCCGTCGCTGTGGGCCGGCTACCCGGACATCCCTTCGCGCCGGCAGGCCGTGCTCGACAGCCCGCTGAAGAACAAGCCGGGCACGACCTACCTCTACTCCGACATCAACCTGCTCACCCTCGGCTTCATCGTCGAGAAGCTGACCGGGCAGTCGCTGGACAAGGTCGTCCACGACCGGATCACCGCGCCGCTGGGCATGGTCGACACCGGGTACAACCCGCCCGCGTCGAAGCTGAACCGCGTCGCCGCGACCGAGTACGAGGCCAACCCGCCGCGCGGGATGGTGCGCGGCAGCGTGCACGACGAGAACGCGTGGTCGCTCGGCGGCGTCGCCGGGCACGCCGGGGTGTTCAGCACCGCGAACGACATGGCGGTCCTCGCCCAGACGATGCTCAACGGCGGCAGCTACCGCGGGCACCGGATCCTCGGCGAGGACACCGTGCGCCAGATGATGCTGACGAACTACAACCAGCAGTTCCCGGACGACGCGCACGGCCTGGGCTTCGAACTCGACCAGCCCTGGTACATGGGCGCGCTGGCCTCGCCGGTCTCCGCCGGGCACACCGGCTTCACCGGGACGACGCTGGTCATCGACCCCGAGTCACGCTCCTTCGCCATCCTGCTGACCAACCGCGTGCACCCGAGCCGGAGCTGGGGCTCGATCAACACCGCGCGCCAGGTGTGGGCGACGTCGCTGGCCCGGGCCATGGCCGTGAAACCCGAGGTCGGGAAGGACGCGTGGACGAGCACGCTGGGTAACGCGAGCGCGGCCACGCTGAGTACTCGCCCATTTACTACACAAAGTGATCAAGCACGGGCGTCCTTCTACGCCTTCGTGGACACCGAGGGAAGCACTGATCCATTACAGCTGCAGGCCTCCACCGACGGGGTGAACTGGCAACCGATCGCGCTATCGGTTTCCGGGCCGGGCGCACCCTCCGGAGATGTGACGTCGCTCTCCGGGCACGGACACCGTGCCTGGTGGAAGGCGAGCGGCACGCTGCCCCAGGGCGCTTCGGTGAGCCTCCGATGGCGTTACAGCACCGACCCGAACTACACGGGCCGCGGTGTTTCGGTCGACGGTGTGAAAGTCACCGAGAGCGGCCGATCACTCCTCGACGGTGAACGGAACCCGGCCGCTTTCGTCGCAGAGGGTTGGCAGTTGAGCGCAAGGTGACCGTGCTGTCGCTCATCGTCGAACTTTCGGCCGAATTAACCGTCCCCTTGCCGTTTGCGTCGCGACACTAAGTTGCCAAGTCGTTAGCTTGACCTCGTTAACAAGAGCGACCTGGTTGGCGACTTTCTGGTCAGTGATTAATCGCAAATCCAGATCCGCAGACACGGACGGGTTGCGATCCGACCGAAGGGTGTGGGTAGCCTTGTCGCAGATGCCAACGGTTAGTAACTTTCCGACGGTGAGTGATACCGAATCCGTAGTCGGCACGGCACCGTCCGAGCCCGTATCGGTCCAGACGACCGTGCGAGACGCCGACGCCAGCCCGCTGGTGCGGATCCGGTCTCTGCTCCCCGGTCTGGCCCGCGCCGAGCAGCGCGTGGCGAAGGTGGTGCTGGAAGATCCCGCGCAGGTCGCGAGACGCAGCATCACCGAAGTCGCTTTGGCGGCGAACACGAGTGAAACGACGGTGACGCGCTTCTGCAAGGCGGTCGGCGTCGGCGGGTACCCGCAGCTGCGCATCGCGCTGGCCGCGGACACCGCTCGCACCGAGGCGCGCACCACGCGCAACCTCGGCGGCGAGATCGGCCCGGAGGACGACCTGGCCGCCGTGATCGGCAAGGTCAGCTTCGCCGACGCGCGCGCCGTCGAAGAGACGGCCGACCAGCTCGACGTCGCCACGCTGGAGCGCGTGATCGAGGTCGTCGCGAACGCCGGCCGCGTGGACGTCTACGGCGTGGGCGCCAGCGCGTTCGTCGCCGCGGACCTGCAGCAGAAGCTGCACCGCATCGGCCGCGTGTGCTTCTCGTGGTCGGACACGCACATCATGCTGACCTCGGCCGCGGTGCTGAGCCCCGGTGACGTCGCGATCGGCGTCTCGCACACCGGTGCGACCACCGACACCGTCGAGGCGCTGCGGGTGGCCCGCGAGCACGGCGCGATCACCATCGCCGTGACGAACTTCCCGCGGTCCCCGATCACCGAGGTCGCCGACTACGTCTTGACCACGGCCGCCCGGGAAACCACGTTCCGTTCGGGGGCGACGGCGAGCCGCATCGCCCAGCTCACCGTGATCGACTGCCTGTTCATCGGCGTCGCGCAGCGGCACATGGACGCTTCGGTCAACGCTCTGGACGCCACCCGGGACGCGGTCGGCTCGCACCGCTTGGGGGTCAGGCCTGACGGACGGCGTCGTCCGCGGGAAACCGGCAAGTAATGACGGAAAAAGTGAGGCGCATGATGACCGTCCCCACGCAGGCGGTGCACGTCGATTCGCCGACCGAAACCCGCAATCCCCGCACCACGGACATCGACCTGATGTCCACGGCGGGGATCCTGGGCGCGATCAACGCCGAGGACCGCACAGTCCCCGGCGCCGTCGCCGCGGTGCTGCCCCAGGTGGCACGCGCGGTGGACTACGCGGTGGACGCCCTGCGGGCCGGTGGCCGGGTGCACTACGTCGGCGCGGGGACGTCCGGGCGCCTGGCCACGCTGGACGCGGCCGAACTGGTGCCGACGTTCAACGTGCCGGCGGACTGGTTCATCGCGCACCACGCCGGCGGCGAGCGCGCGCTGCGCCAGGCCGTCGAAAACGCGGAGGACGACGACGGGGCCGGTGCGGCCGAGATGGCCGCCATGGTCCAGCCGGGCGACTTCGTGCTGGGGCTGACGGCGTCGGGCAGGACGCCGTACGTCTTGGGCGCGCTGCTGGCCGCGTCGCGCCAGGGCGCCCGCACCGGACTGGTGTCGGGCAACCCGAAGGCCGCCAAGCCGGCGGGCGTCGACGTGCTGATCGCCGTCGACACCGGCCCGGAGGCGATCGCCGGGTCGACCCGGATGAAGGCGGGCACGGCGCAGAAGATGATCCTCACGTCGTTCTCCACGGCGACGATGATCAAGCTGGGCCGGACCTACTCCAACCTGATGGTCAGCATGCGGGCCACCAACGCGAAGCTGCGCGGCCGGACTATCCGGATCCTGCAGGAAGCCACCGGCATGACGATGGCGGACTGCTCGGACGCGCTCACCGAGGCCGGGGGCGACCTCAAGGTGGCGCTGGTGCACCTGCTCTCCGGGGAGGACGTCAAGAGCGCGGCAAAGGCGCTGCACGCGTCCGGCGGGCACGTGCGGAAGGCGTTGGATCTGGTGCGCGTGCGCGCCAGCTAAAGCTGATTGCCGTTCATCTGTTCACCTGTCTAATCTCTCAGATGAGAGAAGGCGGGTGGCGATGGCGGGCACGGAAGAGGACTCGCGGCGCGGCCTTTCGCGCCGCGAGTGGGTGTCCATCGGCGGGATGGCGGGGTTCATCCTGCTCCTCAACGTCGTGGGCTGGGTGGTGCTGGCGGCCTTCGTCGCTCCTCACCACTACGCCCTGGGCACGACGGGCGTGTTCGGCATCGGGCTGGGCGTCACGGCGTTCACGCTCGGCATGCGGCACGCGTTCGACGCCGACCACATCGCCGCGATCGACAACACCACCCGCAAGCTGATGGCCGACGGCCAGCGCCCGCTGTCGGTCGGGTTCTGGTTTTCGCTCGGGCACTCGACGATCGTCTTCGCGCTGTGCCTCCTGCTGTCCCTCGGCGTCCGTGCGCTGGCCGGCCAGGTCGAGGACGGCTCCTCGGCGTTGCACGAGGCCACCGGCCTCATCGGCACGTCGGTGTCCGGCGTGTTCCTGTACGTGATCGCGATCCTCAACTTCGTCGTGCTGGTCGGCATCCTGCGGGTGTTCCGGCGGATGCGTCACGGCGAGTTCGACGAGGCCGCGCTCGAACGTCAGCTCGACAACCGCGGCGTGCTGAACCGGCTGCTGCGCGGCACGACGAAGGCCGTGCGCAAGCCGTGGCACATCTACCCCGTCGGCGTGCTGTTCGGGCTGGGCTTCGACACCGCGACCGAAATCGGCCTGCTGGTGCTCGCCGCGGGCGCCGCCACGTTCGCCCTGCCCTGGTACGCGATCCTCGTGCTGCCGATCCTGTTCGCCGCCGGGATGAGCCTATTCGACACCGTGGACGGCTGCTTCATGAACTTCGCCTACGGCTGGGCGTTCGCAAAGCCGGTGCGCAAGATCTTCTACAACATCACGGTGACGACGCTGTCCGTCGCGGTCGCGTTCGTCATCGGCACGATCGAGCTCGTGTCGATCCTGACCGAGAAGCTGGACATCACCTCGGGTCCGCTGGCGGTGATCGCGTCGGTGAACCTGGACTACGTCGGCTTCGGGATCGTCGGGCTGTTCGTGCTGACGTGGGTCGTCGCGCTCGCGGTGTGGCGGTTCGGGCGGATCGAAGAGAAGTGGTCGGCGAAGCTGTCCGGTTAGCCCCTGCTCGGTCAAGAAGCCGCGTCGGAAATACTCTTCGCTTCGCGCGCACCCGCTTCGAACGCCTCGCAACAGAAGAGCAGCCACGCACGTACGCCTTCGGGCGTCCCGCTCGCGAATCCTTCAGCCGCTTCGAGATAACGAGGCACCCGGCGGAAGAACGCGACTTCGGGAATGCTCAAGGCTTTCGGGTCCAGGCCCGTGGCGACCATCGTCAACCTCGCTGCGGCCCGGGCGACGACGCCGTCCGCGCTGCCGAAAGGCTTGAGCGCCAACAGTTCTCCGTGCACGACCGCCGTCAGGACGGGTCCCGGAACGGACGACGCGCCCGTCACGAGCTGGGCGAGCAGTTCGAGGCGGCCGCCGCCGGAATGCGGGCGCCCCAACGCATCCGGGTCTTCCACCAGGTCCGCCGCCGCCAATACGTGCATGCGGGCCAACGCCTGCATCGGCGCTCGGCGCCACGTCGGGAGCAGCGTTTCCAACGTCTCCGCGACGCGCAGCGCGCCGGCGAGGATCGGGTCCGCGACCGCGCCGTCGGCGGGCAGCTCCGGGTTGGCGCCCTCGATCCCGGCGGACGCGCGGGCGGCCCGCACCGACGCTTCGGCCGCGGTCGCCGCCCCGCCGCGCAGGTTCGCGGGCAGGCGGTGCACCGCGAACACGGCGTCCTGCGCGGACTTCGCGGCCGCCGCGACGCCTTCGAGGTCGAGGAGGGGCTTGAGCGGATCAGGCATCGAGCACCTGGCCTTCGCGGGAGACCACGGGCGGCAGCACCGACCACGGGAAGTTGATCCAGCGGTCGGTGTGCCGCCAGACGTATTCGCATTTGACCGTCGAGTGCGGCTTCTCGTAGACGACGGCCGAGCGCACCTCGGCGACGTGCTCGACGCAGAAGTCGCGCACCAGCTTGAGCGTGGCGCCGGTGTCGGCGACGTCGTCGGCGATCAGCACCTTCTTGCTCGTCAGGTCGACGACGTTGGGCACCGGCGGCAGCATCACCGGGAGGTCGAGGCGCTGGTCGACGCCGGTGTAGAACTCGACGTTCATGACGTGCAGGTTCTTCACGTCGAGCGCGTAGCCGAGCGCGCCGGCGACGAACAGCCCGCCGCGCGCGATGGACAGGATGAGGTCCGGCGCGAAGCCGTCGTCGGCGATGGTGTGAGCCAGTTCACGGCTCGCGGTGCCGAACAGCTCCCAGCTCAGCTCTTCCCGCTCTTCGGCCATCGATCTCGCCCTTCGTCGTGGTCCGCCGAGCATAGGCAACGCCGAAGTGGCCTGCGGAAATGCTCGGAAATTGGCTATAATGGAAAGCCATTTCCCGGCTTACGGTGATCACGTGAGCGACTGGAGCACCCGACCGACCCTGTCCGGCGAGCACGTCCGCCTGGAGCCGCTGACGCCCGAGCACGCCAAAGGGCTCTTCGAGGCCGGCAGCGACCCGGGCATCTGGGCGTGGCTCAGCATCCGGCAGCCGGGGGATCTTCCCGCCGCCGAGCGGATGGTCGAGCAGGCGCTCGCCGACCCCGGCCGCAGGCCGTTCGCGCAGATCGACGTCACTTCCGGGCGTGTCGCCGGGACGACGTCGTACTACCAGGTCGTCGAGCAGCACCGGATCCTCTCGATCGGGCACACGTGGATCGGCGCGGACTGGCAGCGCACCGGGCTGAACACCGAGTCGAAGCTGCTCCTGCTCACCCACGCGTTCGAAACCCTTGACGCGCAACGGGTCTGCTGGGAGACGGACATCCGCAACCTGCGCTCGCAACGCGCCATCGAACGGCTTGGCGCGCTTCGCGAAGGTGTGCTGCGGGCGCACCGGATCCGGCCGGACGGGTCGTCGCGCGACACGGTCACCTATTCGATGCTGGCGCCGGAGTGGCCCGCGGCGAAGGCGCGGCTGAACGAACGCTTAGTCACCGGGGCTCGCCTGCCACGGTGAAACCACAGGGCAACGTGGGTGCAACCTTTTACAAGGCGGACTAACGTCGCTAGCGTGCCGCTAGCCGTCATGTCGGCGCACTACAGGAGGCCTTGCAACCATGACCGAGCAGTCCCCAGCCCTGGACAACCTGCTCACCGAGAGCCGCACGTTCCCGCCCGGCGACGAATTCGCTGGCCAGGCCAACGCGAAGGCCGATCTCTACGCCGAGGCGGACGCCGATCGCGAAGCGTTCTGGGCGAAGCAGGCGGAGCGGCTGACGTGGGACACGAAGTGGACCACGGTACTGGACTGGACCAATGCGCCGTTCGCGAAGTGGTTCGTCGGCGGCAAGCTGAACGTCGCGTACAACTGCGTCGACCGGCACGTCGAGTCCGGGCACGGCGACCAGGTCGCGATCCACTGGGTCGGCGAGCCGGGTGACACGCGGGACATCACCTACGCCGAGCTGAAGACCGAGGTTTCCAAGGCCGCCAACGCACTCGCGTCCCTCGGCGTCACCGCCGGTGACGTCGTCGCGATCCAGCTGCAGATGGTCCCCGAGGCCATCTTCGCGATGCTCGCGTGCGCGCGGATCGGCGCGCTGCACAACGTCGTCTTCGGCGGCTTCTCGCCGACGGCACTGCGGGCCCGCGTCGACGACGCCGCCGCGAAGGTCGTGATCACCTCCGACGGCCAGTTCCGCCGTGGCAAGGCCGCGCCGATGAAGGCCAACGTCGACGAAGCGCTCGAAGGCGCCAGGACCGTCGAGAAGGTCATCGTCGTCAAGCGCACGGGCGACAAGCTCGAAGGCGACGTCCCGTGGACCGCCGAGCGCGACCTCTGGTGGCACGAGCTCGTCGACGGACAGTCCGAAGAGCACACTCCCGAGGCGTTCGACAGCGAGCACCCGCTGTTCATCCTCTACACGTCCGGGACGACCGGGAAGCCCAAGGGCATCCTGCACACCTCCGGCGGCTACCTGACGCAGACGGCGTACACGCACCACAACGTCTTCGACCACAAGGCCGGCGAGGACGTCTACTGGTGCACCGCCGACATCGGCTGGATCACCGGCCACAGCTACATCGTCTACGGCCCGCTCGCCAACCGCGTGACGCAGGTCGTCTACGAAGGCACGCCGAACACCCCGCACGAGGGCCGCCACTGGGAGATCGTCCAGAAGTACAAGGTCTCCCTCTACTACACCGCGCCGACGCTGATCCGCACCTTCATGAAGTGGGGCGCGGAAATCCCGGAGAAGTACGACCTGTCGTCGCTGCGGGTGCTGGGCTCGGTCGGCGAGCCGATCAACCCCGAGGCGTGGATCTGGTACCGCGAGAACATCGGCGCGGGCAAGACCCCGATCGTCGACACGTGGTGGCAGACCGAGACCGGCGCGATCATGATCTCGCCGCTGCCGGGCGTCACCTCGACCAAGCCGGGCTCCGCGCAGAAGGCACTGCCGGGGATCTCCGCGAAGGTCGTCGACGACCAAGGCGTCGAGGTCGGGCCCGGCGGTGGCGGGTACCTGGTGCTCGACAAGCCGTGGCCGTCGATGCTGCGAGGCGTCTGGGGCGACGAAGAGCGTTTCAAGGACACCTATTGGTCGCGCTTCAAGGACCAGGGCTTCTACTTCGCCGGCGACGGCGCGAAGTACGACAACGACGGCGACGTCTGGCTGCTGGGCCGCGTCGACGACGTGATGAACGTGTCCGGCCACCGCATCTCGACGACCGAGGTCGAGTCGGCGCTGGTCTCGCACCCGACGGTGGCCGAGGCCGCGGTCGTCGGCGCGACCGACCCGACGACCGGGCAGGGCATCGTCGCGTTCGTCATCCTGCGCGGCAACGCGGTCGACGGCGGCGAGGAGGCCATCCAGGCGCTGCGCAACCACGTCGCGAAGGAGATCGGGCCGATCGCGAAGCCGCGCCAGATCATGGTCGTGCCGGAGCTGCCGAAGACGCGCTCGGGCAAGATCATGCGCCGCCTGCTGCGCGACGTCGCGGAGAACCGGCAGGTCGGCGACGTCACCACGCTGGCCGACTCGTCGGTGATGGACCTGATCTCGTCGGGCCTGAAGTCGGGCAAGTCCGAGGAGTGAGCTAGCGTCTCCTGCGTCAGGGCCCTTCCGGAAGCTTTCGGTCCGGGAGGGCTCTGTCATGACACCCCGAGTGGCGCGGCTCGAACGCATGTTCTACGCTGTGCCGCGAACCACACCCCCTTCCCGGGCAAGGAGACGACACGACGATGACCGTGGATGTCCTGACGCACGACGAGGAAACGGCCGAGGCCCCGGCGAGCACCGAGGCGCCGGCCACCGACGTTCCCGCCGCCGAGGCGACGACCGTCACCGAGTCCGCGTCCCCGGCCGCTTCGGAAAGCCCGGCTGAGCCGGTCGCCGAGGAGGCCCCCAAGCCGAAGCGCGGCCGCCCGAAGGGTGCGGCGACGGCGTCGACGGCGAAGAAGACCCGCACGGTCGAGCTGATCCTCACCGTCACCGGCACGGCCGACGGCGAGTGGCAGGCCGAGCTGAAGAACGGCTCCAAGTGGGTCGCGAAGGGCCTGGAGATCCCCGCCGCCGCGGTGTCGCGCGCGGCGAAGGAGCTGCACTCCGACCTGTCCGGCCCGATCGACGAGGTGATCAACCAGGCCCGCGAAGCGCAGGCCGCGAAGGTCGCCGCGCTGGAGGCCGAGCTCGAGAAGGCCAAGCAGGCCCTCGCCGAGCTGGACGCCTGAGCACCACTCCAGGCTGAGCCTGTTTCCGGGAGGCGCCCGGTTCCGCGTTGGCGGGGCCGGGCGTTTCCGCTTTTCAGGCGATCGGCGGCCGCCTCGGCAGGGGTGACTTGAACTCCACCCACATGGCGTCCGTCAGCGCCTCGACGTGGTGGGCCACCCCGCGCGCGTGCAGCACCGAATTCCCCGGTTCCAGCACCGCCTCGACGCCGTCCACCGCGCCCCGCAGCTTGCCCGACAGGACGTACACGATGCTGTCGTGGTCGTGCGAGTGCGTGGGTGAAGACACCCCCGCCGGGTAGTGGATCAAATACGCCAGGCCGCTCTCCGCCGTCTCCAGCTGCCGGAACCGGCCCTCACCGCCCCGGAGCGGCAGGCCCTCCACCGTCTTCAGCGGCTGCCACACTTGCTCGTCCATGCCGCCCATGATGACCCAGAACCGCCGAGTCCACACAGGACCGCTTAGGTAAGGCATGTGTTAATTAGGCGAACCTGATCCAAACGGGAGGTCTCGCCACGATTCTCGGTTCGTGTTTCACTGGTCTCGTGACGGAAATGATTGACGGTGATGCCGTGCAGCACGCCCACGAACCGCACGAGGGTGTGGGCGGGAAGCTGAACTGGCTGCGGGCCGGGGTTCTCGGGGCGAACGACGGGATCGTGTCGGTCGCCGGCATCGTCGTCGGCGTGGCCGGCGCGACCACCGAAAGCACCACGATCCTCACCGCCGGAATCGCCGGGCTCGTCGCCGGCGCCTTTTCCATGGCCGGCGGTGAATACGTCTCCGTGAGCACCCAGCGCGACACCGAGCAGGCGCTGATCCGGCTGGAAAAGCACGAGCTCAAGACGATGCCGGAGGCCGAGGAGCGCGAGCTCGCCGGGATCTACGAGGAGAAAGGGCTTTCGCCCGAGCTGGCCGCCCAGGTCGCGCGCGAACTGACCGAAAAGGACGCGCTGCAGGCGCACGCGGAGGCCGAGCTCGGCATCGACCCGGGCAACCTGACCAGCCCGTGGCAGGCGGCGTGGGCGTCGCTGGTCGCGTTCTCGGTCGGCGCGCTGCTGCCGATCCTCTCCATCGCCTGGGCCAGTGTCTCGCTGCGGGTCTGGGCGTGCGCCGCCGCGGTCGTCGTCGGCCTCACGCTGACCGGGCTGATCAGCGCGAGGCTCGGCGACGCGAAGGTGGGGCGCGCGATCCTCCGCAACGTCGGCGTCGGCGCCCTCACCATGGTGGTGACCTACTTCGTCGGGGTGATCTTCGGAGTCACCCTCGGCTAGTGTCGCGCGACTGAGGTCGCGGCGGCTGGTCCGACGACATGAATGAGTCATTCACGTCGTCGGACGAGGTGAATGAGTCATTCACTGCATCGCGGCCGCACCGAACGTCGACAACTTGCCACGCGCGACACTAGTGGACGCCCTTCATCAGCTTGCGGATGAAGGGGATGCCCAGGAACAGCAGGATGCCGACGCCGATGGCGACCCCGCCGACCGTGCTGAAGTACGGCGCTTCGTCGTCGACGGAGTAGTACTCGGCGAGCTTGCCGGACATCGCCGTGCCGAACGAGATCGACAGGAAGTTCAGCGCGACCATCTGCGTCCGGAACGCCTCCGGCGCGAGCTTCGTCGACAGCGACAGCCCGACCGGTGAGAGGCACAGCTCCGCGATCGTGAAGACGAACAGGATGCCGACCATCGCGAGCATCGGGCTGGCGTTCTTGCCGCTGCCCACCATCGGCAGGAACAGCAGGAACGCCGCGCCCATCAGCACCGTGCCGAGGACGAACTTCATCGGCGTCGACGGCTGGCGTGGGCCGAGCTTCGTCCACAGCGCCGCCAGCACCGGGGCGAACACGATGATGAACACCGGGTTGATCGAGTTGACCCACGACACCGGCATCTCCCAGCCGAACAGGGTCCGGTTCAGCCGCTGGTCGGTGTAGGCCGCGACGACCGTGAACTGCTGCTGGTACAGCGAGAAGAACACCGCGCTGGCGATGAACATCGGGATGAACGAGAAGACCCGGCTGCGCTCGTCGCCGGTGATCTTGCGGCTGGTCAGGATGACGAGGAAGTAGATCACCGAGATCACCCCGACCACCCAGACGACGACGTCGGCGAGGTTGCCCGGGTTGACGACGCCGGTCAGCACCAGCACCAGGACCGCGGCGACCAGCAGGACGGCGGCGCCGACGGCCAGCAGGCGCTGCGACGACGGCAGCGGGTTCGGCACCTCCTTGGCCTTCTCGCCGAGGTTCTTGCGGCCCACCGTGTACTGGATCAGCCCCAACGCCATGCCGATCGCGGCCAGGCCGAAGCCGAGGTGGAAGCCGACCTCGGTCTGCGCGAGCCCGGTCAGCAGCGGCCCGACGAAGCCACCCAGGTTGACGCCCATGTAGAAGATCGTGAAGCCGGCGTCGCGCCGCTCGTCCCCGTCGGCGTAGAGCGTGCCGACGATCGCCGTCGCGTTCGACTTCAGCCCGCCACTGCCGACCGCGACGCACACGAGGCCGACCCCGATGCCGGCCAGACCCGGCAGGAGCGCCAGGCTGACGTGGCCGATCATGATCAGCACGGCGCTGTAGAACAGGGTGCGTTCGGAACCGAGCAGCCGGTCGGCGACCCAGGCGCCGATGACGGCCGAGAGGTACACCAGCCCGCCGTACGCGCCGACGATGCCGAGCGCGGACTCCTGCGCCAGTCCCAGGCCGCCCTGTTCGACCTTGTAGTAGAGGTAGATCGGCAGGATGCCGAGCATCCCGTAGTAGGAGAAGCGCTCCCACATCTCCACGCCGAAGAGGTTCGCCAGCCCTCGTGGGTGCCCGAAGAACCTCGTGTCCTGCTGGACCTCGGTAGAGGTGCTCACAACTCTGTCTTCCTTTGTCTCGGACTTCGTTGTCGCTTCGCATGCTATGAGCACAACGAGTTACTTCACCACCGGTACCACCTGTGGTGACCGCCATAACGATCCGTGACGAAGAGGGATTAAAATACCGTCAAGGTGCGCCGGGAAGTCTGGTCGGCAAGAGTGACCATCGACCCCAGGAGCTGCCGTGCCCCGCCCGTTGACCGAGTTCGCGCGCTACCTGCGCACCGAAACCACCGGTGGGATCATCCTGCTGGCAGCGACCGCCGTCGCCTTGATCTGGGCCAACTCGCCGCTGCGGGATTCCTACCACGCGCTGCGGGACTTCCGGCTCGGTCCCGAATTCCTGCACCTGAACCTCACCCTCGGTGACTGGGCGAAGGACGGCTTGCTCGCACTGTTCTTCTTCGTCGCCGGACTGGAGCTCAAGCGTGAGCTCGTCATCGGCGAGCTGTCCCGGTTCAAGCAGGCGGTGCTGCCGGTCGTGGCCGCGATCGGCGGCATGGTCGTGCCCGCGGTCGTCGCGCTGGCCGTCGGCTGGGGGACGCCGGGCATCGACCGTGCCTGGGCGATCCCGGTCGCGACGGACATCGCGTTCGCGCTCGGCGTGCTGGCGCTGACCGCGTCGAACCTGCCCTCGAGCGCCCGGGTGTTCCTGCTGTCGCTGGCCGTGGTGGACGACCTCGGCGCGATCATCGTCATCGCGGTGCTGTTCACCACCGGCTTCGACCTGGTCGCGGTCGGCGTCGCCGTCGCCGCGCTCGCGCTGTACGCCTTCCTGCAGCACCGCCGGGTTCGGACGCCGTGGCTGTACGTGCCGCTCGCGCTGATCACCTGGGTCGCGGTGCACTCGGCGGGCGTCCACGCGACGATCGCCGGCGTCGCGCTGGGCCTGCTCACCCGCGTCCGCGCCGACGAAGGTGAGGGCGAAGCCCCGGCCCTGCGGCTCGAGCACCGGCTCCAGCCGTGGTCGGCGGCGGTGGCCGTACCCGTGTTCGCGCTGTTCGCGGCCGGGATCTCGGTCACCGGCGATTCGCTGGGCGCGGTCTTCACGACGGCGTTGCCGCTCGCGGTGCTCGCCGGGCTGCTCGGTGGCAAGGTCGTGGGGATCTTCGGCGCGAGCTTGCTCGCGGTGAAGCTCAAGGTGGCGGACAAGCCCCGGGGCATGGGCTGGCGCGACCTCGGCGCGTTGTCGCTGCTCGGCGGGGTCGGGTTCACGGTGAGCCTGCTGATCGCGGACCTCGCGCTGCCGGCGGAAACGAGCGAACTGGCGAAGGCGGCGGTGCTGATCGCGTCCGGGCTGGCGTCCCTGCTCGCCGCCGTGCTGCTCCTGCGTCGAAGCAAGGTGCACGCGGAAGCGGATTGATCGCCGACACTCGGCTAGTCCGCCGCGCCCGCTCCGAGGCGTCATGGCACGATGACCCGGTGAGCAGCCCCAAGCACGAACGCACCGGCCCCGACGGCGTGGGGGCCGTGCCTTACCTCCCGCTGTCCTCCGACACCGACGTCCCCGGCGACCAGTCGATCGGCAGGCTCGTCGGCGACGCGACCCAGCACATCTCGACCCTGGTCAGGGCCGAGATGGAGCTGGCGAAGTCCGAGCTCGTCGGGGAGGTGAAGAAGGGCCTCAAGGGGGCCGTCTACTTCCTGATCGCGCTGACCGTCCTCCTGTACAGCTCGTTCTTCTTCTTTTTCTTTCTGGCCGAAGGCTTCGCTGACTGGTTCCGGTCCCTCCACCGCTGGGGCGCGTTCGGCATCGTCTTCGTCGTGATGCTGCTGGTCGCGGTCGCGGCCGGGTTCCTCGGCTACCGCAAGGTGAAGAAGTTCAAGGCACCGGAGCGGACGATCGCCAGCGTCAAGGAGACCGCCGCCGCGCTGAAGCCGCAGAAGGCGCCCGACGCCGACCTGACCACCACGCGCGACTGAGGCGGTGCCCGCGTCCCCCGACCCGTCGAGCGTCCGGCTCGACGGCCCGTGGGCTCATCGCGACGTGTCCGCGAACGGCATCCGGCTGCACGTCGCCGAGCTCGGCGAGGGGCCCGTCGTGGTGCTGCTGCACGGGTTCGCCGAGTTCTGGTGGACCTGGCACCACCAGCTGCGGGCACTGGCCGATGCCGGGTTCCGTGCCGTCGCCGTCGACCTGCGCGGCTACGGCGACTCGGACAAGCCGCCGCGCGGCTACGACGCTTGGACGCTCGCCGGGGACGTCGGTGGCCTGATCAAGTCGCTCGGCGCGCGCCGGGCGCACCTCGTCGGGCACGCGTGGGGCGGCATGCTCGCCTGGACGGTCGCGTCCCTGCACCCCCGGCTCGTGTCGTCGGTGACGGCGATCGGTGCCGCCCACCCCCTGGCCCTGCGATCGTCGGCGGCCCGCCCGTGGCACGGACAGGGCCGCGCGGCCGGGCACCTGTTCCGCTTCCAGTTGCCGATGGCGCCGGAGAAGTGGCTCGTGAAGAACGACGCCCAGGCCGTGCAGGACCTGTTCGCCGGCTGGGCCGGGAGCCGCTGGCAGTCCACATCGGACTTCACCGACAGCGTCGGGACCTTCCGGCAGGCGATGCTCGTGCCCGGGGTCGCGCACAGCGCGCTCGAGTACTACCGCTGGGCGTTCCGCGCTCAGTTCCGGGGCGAAGGCCGCCGGTTCACCGACGCCGTCGGCGCCCGGATCACGGCGCCGACACTGCAGTTGCACGGCGCCGACGACACCTGCATCCTGCCCGAGACGGCGACGTCGTCGGTGCGCTGGGCGGGCCCGCACGCCGAGCCGGAGCTCTGGCCGGGCGTCGGGCACTTCCCCCACCTCGAGGCGCCGGAGCGCACCTCGGCGGCCCTCGCCGACTTCCTCAGCTGAGATCGATGGCGTTCTTCGCCCGCTCGATCGACTCCTCCGCCGGGCCGCCCGTCGGGTTCTCCGTGGCCAGCGCCTGGTTGAGCGCGACGAACGGCCGCATCCGGCGCTCGTAAGCCGCGAAGGCCGCTTCGTACTCCGCGCGGCCCAGCTCCTGGGCGAGGACGTACGCACCGACCAGGGCGAGGCTCGTTCCCTGTCCGGACAACGCCGAAGCGCAGTAGCCCGCGTCGCCGAGCAGCACGACCCGGCCCGCCGACCATCGGTCCAGGTGGATCTGCGCCATCGCGTCGAAGTAGAAGACGTCCGCGGCGGCCATCGCCTCCAAGAGCTTCGGCACCTCCCAGCCGACCCCGGCCAGCCGCTCGGCGATCAGCCGTTTCTGGCCTTTGAGGTCGTGGCGGGGCAGCGGGTCCGAGCCGAAGCCGAGGGTGACGCGCAGCTCGGTGTTGTCCCGGACCGGGTAGATCGCCCCGCCGGTCTCCTCGTGCCGGAACCAGACCTGCCAGTCCTCGAGGCCCAGGAAGTTCGGCGCCGGGAAGATCGCCAGGTACTGGCCGAGGTGGCGGGTGAACTCCTCTTCCGGCCCGAAGGCCAGCCGCCGGACCGCCGAGTGCAGGCCGTCCGCGCCGACGACCAGGTCGAACGTCCGGAAGCCGCCGCGCTCGAACTCGACGCGCACGCCGTGCGCCTCCTCCGTCACCGCCGTGACCGAGTCGCCGAAGACGTACTCGGCGTCGGTCGCCTCGTGCAGGATCGCGACGACGTCGTCGCGCAGGATCTCGAAGTCGTCGCTGTCCAGCCGGCCGCTGCTGTAGGTGAACTCCTCGGACCGGAACAGCTCCTGCCCGGCACCGTCCACCATGGACATCCCGCGCATGCGGGTCCGCACCGCGCGCATCCGCTCACCCAGGCCCATCCGGTCGACGACGTCGAGCGCGACACCGCGCACGTCGATCGCCTGGCCACCGGTGCGCGGGCCGGGCGCGCGCTCCACCACGGTCACGGCCCAGCCCGCCCGGGCCAGGAACCAGGCCAGGGTGCCGCCGGCGACACCGGCACCCGAGATCAGGACGTTTCGCATGTTCCCTCCAGAGTCGTACGCTTGTGCACACCACAGTGGAGTTTCAGCAGTTCATGGCCAAATCTGTGCTAGTACAGATGACCAACTGCACTAGGTCAGGAGTGGTCGTGAAGTACGTGGTCATCGCCGAAGAGCTGCGCGGCCGGATCGTGCGCGGCGACCTTCCGCCGGGTGCGCGGGTGCCCTCGACCCGGCGGCTCGCGGCCGACCACGGCGTGGCGATGGCGACCGCGGCCAAGGCACTCGCCCTGCTGAGCCAGGAAGGACTGGTGCGGGCGGAGCCGCGGTCCGGCACGGTCGTCGCCGCCCGTGAGCGCCGCGGCGGCAGCCAGCAGGCGCTGTCCCGCGAACGGATCGTGCGCACGGCGATCGACATCGCCGACGCGGAAGGGCTGGCCGCGCTCTCGATGCGTGGGGTCGCGGCCCGCCTCGGCGCCGCGGCCATGGCGCCGTACCGGTACGTCACCGGCAAGGACGAGCTGGTGCTGCTGATGGCCGACGCGGCGTACGGCGAGCGCGGCTATCCCGGGACTCCGCCGCCCGGCTGGCGCGAGCGGCTGACGCTCGGCGGCCGGACGCTCTGGTCGCTCTACCGCCGGCACCCGTGGCTGGCCCAGCTCGCGCCGATCACCCGCCCGTTGCCGCTGCGCAACCTCGGCATCCACGCCGAGTGGGCGCTGTCGGCGCTTTCCGAGCTGGGCGTCGACGCGGCGACGCTGTGCGACCTGCACGTGCTGTTCTTCAGCTACGTCCAGGGCATCGCGATCCACCTCGAACGCGAGCAGCACGCGCTCGCCGCGTCCGGGCTCTCCGAGGAGCAGTGGATGGACCGCCAGACGCCCTTGATGGCGCCGATGACCAGCGGCAGGCCGGTGTTCACGAAGATGCTCCGGGAGCTCGAGGAGACCGGCTACGACCTCGTCCTGGACGACATCTTCGAGTCGGGCATGCGGGCGCTGCTGGACGGCCTCGCGCTGCGCTACGGGCGTTAAGCGGCGCAGGAGCCGGTGGACACGTTCGCCGACTGCGACGGCGCCGCGTCGACCTCGGCCCGCACCTGCTCGGCCGTGAGCGTGAAGCCCGTCTCCGGGTCCTCGACCGCCGCGCCGAACACGACGCCGATGACCTGACCGTCCGGGGTCACCATCGGGCCGCCCGAGTTGCCGCTGCGGATCTCCGCGCGGACCGTGAAGACGTCCCGCTGGACGGTGTTGGCGTCGTAGATGTCCGGGCCGCGCAGGTTGATGCGGCCGCGCACGCGCGCCGGCGTCGCCCGGTACGGGCCGTCGAGCGGGTAGCCGAGCACGATCGCGCTGTCGCCCGCCCGCGCGGTCTCCGCCGCGAACTGCAGGGCCGGGGCGCGCAGCCGCGGCACGGCGAGCACCGCGATGTCGACCTCCGGGTCGAAGTACACGACGCGCGCCGGGTAGTCGCCCTGGGTCGTCTCGATGCCGACGGTGTCGGTGCCGGCCACGACGTGCGCGTTCGTCATCACCCGCTGCGGTGCGATCACGAAGCCGCTGCCTTCCAGCGACCGCGAGCACGAGCTGGCGCTGCCGCGGATCTTGACGACGCTGCCGTGCAGCTGCTGGACGATCCCGCTGCTCTGCAACGCCGGGTCCGGCGGCGAGGTGTCCGCCGTCGGGGCCTTCTGGAAGGGGTCGACGATGGACGGGAAGCCGGACGCGTCGAGCAGCTTGCGCAGCTGGCTCGGGAAGCCCTGCGCGGCTTCCGGCATGGCGTCGTTGACCTTGCCGAGCACCACCGAGCCGTTGATCGCCTTGGCCAGCCCGGGCAGGCCGGACACGGTCGTCAGCGGCGTCGCGATCAGCCACGCCACGACGAAGACGACGAGGGCCTGCACGACCGCGCCGAGCGTCTTGTCGACACCGGACAGCTTGTCCGGGTTGATCTTCTGGCGGAGCCGCCGCCCGGTGTAGACGCCGATCGCCTCGCCGAAGGCGACCAGGAACACCACGGTGGCGACCGCGAAGGCGACCTTCCAGACCGGGTCGTCGAAGAACGAGACGACGACCGGCGCGAGCTTGATCCCGGCGAGCGCGCCGAGCACGACGCCGACGAGCGACGGCAGCGCGACGATCACGCCCTGGTATGCGCCGGACACCGCCGCCAGCACGGCCAGCAGCAAGACCAGCACATCGACCCAGTTCACCGTCACTCCTCGCCCTGCAATCGCTCCTGGAACGCCGCCAGCGCCTCGTCGAGGTCCCGGACGTCGTCCGAGTCCCATTCGCGCTCCCAGCCTCCCAGGCCGAGGAGGACGGACAGCAACCCGGCGGTGAACCCCCACACGAACAGGCCGCCGACCTCGAAGGCCGGGCCCTTCCACGGCATGCCGGCCTTCTGGATCATGAACCGGTTGGCCGGGTCGACCAGGTCCGCGATCGCGACGCGGGCGACGGACGCCGTCTCGGCCGGATCGACCGCGTGCACCGGGGACGGCTCGGCCCAGTGCGCCAGCACCGGCGTCACGGCGAAGCCGGAGACCGGGACGAAAAGCTCGGGCAGCACGGCGACCGGCCGGACGCCGGACGGGACGACTCCGGTCTCTTCCTCGGCCTCGCGCAGCGCGGTGCCGACCGGGCCGCCGTCGCCGTCCTCGGCGCCGCCGCCCGGGAACGCGACCTGGCCGGCATGCGAGCCCAGCGTGTCGGCCCGGCGTTGCAGCAGGACGTCGGGCTCGCCGTCGGCCTCGCGCTCGCCGAAGAGGATGAGCACCGCCGCCGCGCGCGTGTAGGCGGCTTCGGGTGGGCTGAACCGGGTGAACGTCTTCGAGTCGACCTCGGCACTCACCTTGACCAGCGGCCGGAGCCACTCGGGAACCGACTCCGGTTCGACCAGCGGTCCGATCACGATGCCCCCTCGACTGCTGCGCGCACCTGGTCAGTGTTGCCGAACGTGCGTGGATTCGCGATGAACCGCACCTCACCCGCGGCGGTGACCAGGTAGGACGCCGGCAGCGACGACGGCACCTTCAGCGCCGTCCGGACGGGCCCGCTCGGCCCGTCGCCGTCGAACACCGACGGTAGGTGCACGCCCAGCTGGGCCAGCAGGTTCAAGCCGTCCTTCGCCGGGCTCTGGACCTGGACGCCGAGCACGCGCACGGCTCCCGGCTGCTTCGCGTACTCCTGGAGCACCGGCAGCTCGGTCCGGCACGGCTCGCACCACGACGCCCACACGTTGACCAGCACCGGAGCGCCGGCGAGAGCCTTGCCGACGTCGACGCTCGCGCCGTCGCCGAGGCAGTCCGCCTTGACGCCTTCAAGCTGCTTCACCGGCTGCACGGGACCGGCCGCGGGGCACGGTTGGAGCGCCGCCGCGGACCGGGCCGGGGCCAAGGCCGCGGCGTCATCGGACGGCTTCGCGGCGCTGTCGCCGCCCCCGCGGGGCAGCAGCGCGACGATGAGCGCCACCGCCAGCACGGCGGCGGCCAGCGCCCATTTGGTGACGGTCGTCACCGGGGCGCCGCCAACGCCAGGATGTGGTCCTTTTCGACACCCTTGACGAGCTTCGCGGCTTCTTCGAACCCGGTCGGGCCGGCACCGTAGGACGGGCAGTCCCTGGCCAGCGGGCAGGCGCCGCAGGCGGGCTTCTTGGCGTGGCAGACGCGCCGGCCGTGGAAGATCACCCGGTGCGAGAGCATCGTCCACTCCTTGCGGGGGATCAGCTCGCCGACCGCGTGCTCGACCTTGACCGGGTCGTCCTCGGCCGTCCAGCCCCAGCGCCGGACCAGCCGGCCGAAGTGGGTGTCGACGGTGATGCCCGGGACGTCGAAGGCGTTGCCGAGCACGACGTTGGCGGTCTTGCGGCCGACGCCGGGCAGCGTGACGAGGTCGTCGAGCTTGCCCGGGACCTCGCCGCCGAAGCGCTCGACGAGCGCCGCGCCGAGGCCCATCACGGAGTTCGCCTTGGCCCGGTAGAAGCCGGTGCTCCGGAGGTACTCCTCCAGCTCGGTGCGGTCGGCGCCCGCGTAGTCGGCGGCGGTCCGGTACCGCTTGAACAGCGCGGGCGTGACGAGGTTCACCCGGACGTCGGTGGTCTGCGCGGACAGCACGACCGCGACCAGCAGTTCCAGCGGAGTGGTGAAGTCGAGCTCACAGTGGGCGTCCGGATACACGTCGTCGAGGCAACGCTTCATCCGCCTGGCGCGTCTCACCAGAGCTAACCGGCTTTCACCAGCGCCCTCACGGGGGGCGTTCGTGGTGGCAGGTGGCACCCCGATAGCCTACGGGCGCCGTCGGACGAGCCGGTCAGTGCACCGGTGGACGACCGACACGCCAGAGCACCACCTCGGCGCAGTTTTCCGGCCGCCATGAGCGAGGATCTGGAGTAGATGCTTCCCATTGAGTGTTTCGGGGTCCGGTCATGACTGTCTGGTTCGTCATCCTGGTCCCCCTGGTGATCATGTTCTTCGCGCTGTTCATGGAGCGCGTGGAAAGCCGGCTCAAGCACGTCGCGGTGCAGGAGAACGAGGTCGAAGAGTTCCTCGAGCAGGCGCAGCCCAACGAGGTCAGGGCGCTCTACGGGCACGGCATCGGCCGCGCACTGGAGCTGTTCCGGCTGCGTAGGCTGGGCGGACGGGCGGCCAGGCTACGCGCGCGGCGCGTGCGGAGTTAGGCTCCACGTTCGAACGAGATCATCTGGCGGGCGCGCGTCCGACAGGCGATCTCGCGAGTACGCCCTAGACTGACGCGCAAGTGATCGGCGTCACGCTCTTCCAGCTCATGAGGAGGGCGTGAACGTTTCTCGACGAGGAGGCACCCGAGGTGGATGAAACCCTGGCCCGTGCGGGCATTTTCCAGGGTGTGGAGCCGGCAGCGGCGGAGGCGCTGGCCCAGACCTTGGAATCCGTGGAGTTCCCCCGCGGCCATGTCATCTTCAACGAGGGTGAACCCGGCGACAAGCTGTACATCATCCAGTCCGGCAAGGTGAAGATCGGCCGCAAGTCGCCAGACGGCCGGGAGAACCTGCTGGGCATCTTCGGCCCGTCGGACATGTTCGGCGAGCTGTCCATCTTCGACCCCGGCCCCCGGACGTCGAGCGCGACCACGGTCACCGAGGTCCGCGCGGTCACGATGGACCGCCCGGCCCTGCGGCAGTGGATCTCGACCCGCCCGGAGATCGCCGAGCAGCTGCTGCGCGTGGTCGCGCGCCGCCTGCGCCGGACGAACAACATGGTCGCGGAGCTGATCTTCACCGACGTCCCCGGTCGCGTGGCGCGGGCGCTGCTGCAGCTCGCCCAGCGGTTCGGCAGCCAGGAGGCGGGCCTGCTGCGGGTCACGCACGACCTGACGCAGGAAGAGATCGCCCAGTACGTCGGCGCCTCGCGCGAGACCGTCAACAAGGCGCTCGCCGACTTCGCCCACCGCGGCTGGCTGCGGCTCGAGGGCAAGAGCGTGCTGATCCTGGACCCGGAGCGGCTCGCCCGCCGGGCCCGCTGAGTTCTTGTACTGAGAAGGCCTCCTCACCCTGGTGAGGAGGCCTTCTTCACACTCTGCGACGAACACGGTCGTCAATCAACAAAGAGCCGGGCGCCACCCCCGACGTGGCGCACCGGCTCTTTGTTCGTCGCGCGGACCATCCCCCGACGATCCGCGCTCCCCGCCCTCCGGACCAGGCCCCGACCCATATGCCGGAGGGAGTTGGGTTGTGTGCTGTTGTTCAACCATCACGGCCCATACCCACGAATTCAAGGCCATTCACTCTCAAGGACGCCGTGCACGCCGTTTTGTTGCACGAGTTCACGGAGAATATCGTGAGTGTTACCCGATCGAGACCTCACGTGATCCACTTCCAGTCTGCCGGTGACGCACCTGACCGTCAAATAACTGGTACCGACGTACCACTCTGCGGCATACTGGTACGCGTGTCCCACTCTGCAGGTCGTACGTCTCTGGCCGACTACCGCAGCGCGCTGACGACCCGCGCTGCCCGGTGGCCCGCCGTCGCGTCCGTGCTCGCCCGCCTGCCGATCGCCATGATCGGCATCTCCGCGCTGCTCTACGTCCAGCGCGAGACCGGGTCCTTCGCCGCCGCCGGGCTGGTCTCGGCCGGCTCGCTCGTCGGCGTCTCGGTGGGCGCGGTGATCCAGGGCAGGCTGATCGACCGGTTCGGCCCGACGCGGCCGCTGCTCGTCGTCGCCCTGCTCCTGGCGCTGTCGATGACCGCGCTGGTCACGGCGATCGAGGCGCACGCGTCGACGGCCGTGCTGGTGGCGTTCGGTGCCTTGACCGGCCTGTCGGAACCGATGGTCGGCTCGGCGTCCCGCGCCCTGTGGACCCGCCTGCTCCCCCCGGGCGGCGCGCGCAACGCGGCGTTCTCGTACGAGGCGATCAGCATGGAGGTGTTCTTCATCCTCGGCCCCGGCCTGGCCGGACTGCTGGTGCTGGCCCCGTGGGCGGGGACCGGCCTGGTGCTGGGCGTCGCGCTGCAGTTCGCCGGCGCGGTGCTGTTCGCGTTGAGCCCGGCGGTGCGGGCCTGGCGGGCGGCTCCGGCTTCCGGCGGTTCGCTGCTCGGCGCGCTGGCGAGCCCGGGTATGCGGACGTTGGCGCTGGCCGCGCTCGGCTTCGGCGTGGTGATCGGGTTCGTCGAGGTGGCGGTCCCGGCGTCGGCGACGGAGGCGGGGGCTCCCTCGTTCGGCGGGTTGCTGCTTTCGGCGTGGTCCCTGAGCTCGGTGGCGTTCGGCGTGGCGTACAGCCTGCGCCCGTGGCCGCGGCGCATGGGCCTGCGGTTGCCGGCCCTGCTCGGCGCCTTCGGGGCGCTGGTGGCGCTGCTCGCGTGGCCGTCGTCGCTGTGGGGCCTGGCGCTGATGATGCTGCTGGCGGGGGCGTTGATCACGCCGCAGTCGACCGCGCATTCGTCGGCGATCGAGCTGGTGGCGCCGTCCGGGACCGCCGCCGAGGCGTTCGGCTGGGTCCTGACGGCGGTGACGCTGGGGCTGGCTGCCGGGCAGTCGGTCAGCGGGTACGTCGTGGAGCACGCCGGGCCTTCGGCGGCGTTCCTGGCCGCGAGCGTGGCCGGGATGGTGCTCGCGGGGGCGGTGTGGTTGCTGCGGGGAACGGTCCGCGAGCCTCAGCAGGCCCCGGCGGTTTCGGAGCTGGTCGGCGCCGGCCGGTAGGTCCGCCGCGGCTCGTCGTGAGTGAGAAACAGTGTTCTAACACTGTTTCTCACTCACGACCCCTGGCCAGCGGTCGCTCGCGCCGATTTTGTCGGTGCCTCCCGCTAGCTTGCGGGGCATGGACGTCACCGCGCCTGCCCACCGCCTCTCGGCGGCCGTCTCCGCTGCTTCCCGGCTGCTGCCCGCCCGCGCCGGGCTGCGGCTGCGGGCGGACGCGGCCGGGCTGACGGTCGCCGGGAGCGACCCGGATCTCGCCGTCCGGTTCGCCTGCCCGGCGACCACCCACACCGACGGTTCGGTCGCCGTCCCCGCGGCGCCGTTCGCCGAGACGCTGCGGATGCTCGACACCGACCTGGTGCGCCTGGTCGTCGAAGGAAGCCGCCTGGCCCTGCGGCTCGACAACGCCCGGTTCGCGCTCCCTCTCCTGTCCAGCGAAGCCGGTCTGCCGACGCCCGAGCCACCGCAAGTGTCCGAAGTGGACGGCGCGATGTTCGCCTCGGCGCTGCGGATCGTCGCGGGAACGGCGTCGAAGGACGACCCGCTGCCCTTGTTCACCGGCGTCCGCGTACAGGCGGCCGACCACCTGACCCTGACCGCGTCCGACCGCTACCGGATGGCGGTGGCCCGGCTGCCCCTGCGTGCACCGGGCTCGTTGGACGTCCTGGTGCCGGCGACCCTGCTCACGGAGGCCGCGCGCCAGGCGAAGGGCAACGTCGGCCTGCACGCGGGCCGGGGCCGTTTCGGCCTGAGCTGGGACGGCGGCCTGGTCGGCACGGCGGTCCTCGACGCGGGCTTCCTGTCCGAGGACTCGATCCCCTCGGCGGCGGTCGACACGACGGTGACCCTGAACGCGGACGCCCTGGCGGCAGCGGTCCGCCGCGTCGGGGTGTACGCGGAGGACAGGCGCGTCCTGACCTTGGAGGTCGGCGGCTCCCAGGTCCGCTTGGCGAGCGCCCGCCAGGACACGGGCGAGGCGGAGGAGACACTGAAGGCGGACGTCAGCGGCGGCCGGACGTCCCCGTCGTTCCAGGCGAGGTACCTGCTCGACGCATTGCAGGCGTTCACCGGCGAGCGGGTGGTGCTGTCGATCCAGCCGGGGATGCGGGCGTGCATCCTGCGACCCGAGGAACCCGGCGAGGTGCGGCTGACGTACTACCCGATGCCGATGCTGGCCCGCTGAGGCGCCAGACGGGTACTTCGAGGAGGCTTGATGATCGTCGAGACCACCGCCGGTCGGGTTCGCGGTGCGCAGGGCGCGTTCAAAGGAATCCCTTACGCCACGGCGAAACGCTTCGAAGCGCCGGCACCGCCCAAGCCGTGGAAGGAAGTCCGGGACGCGCTGGAGCCCGGACCCGCCGCGCCGCAGCCGCCGTCACGGCTGGAGCATGCCCTCGGGCCGATGCCGCTGCCGCAGAGCGAGGACTGCCTGTCGCTCAACGTCTTCACCCCGTCGGCCAGCGGGAGCCGTCCGGTGCTGGTGTGGATCCACGGCGGTGGGTTCTCCAGCGGCTCGGGCGGCCAGGTCTGGTACACCGGCACGCGCCTCGCCCGTGAGGCCGACGCCGTCGTCGTGACGCTCAACTACCGTCTCGGCGCCCTCGGCTTCCTCGCCCTGGACGGCGTGCCGCCCAACCTCGGCGTCGCCGATCAGCTCGTCGCCCTCGAGTGGGTTCGGGACAACATCGCCGCGTTCGGCGGGAATCCCGCCGACGTCACCCTCGGCGGGCAGTCGGCCGGCGCGCAGTCGGCGCTCACCCTGTGGTCGTCGCCGCGCGCCAGCGGGCTCGTCAAGCGGATCGCCCTGCAGAGCGCACCCCTCGGCATGCGACCGTCCACAGGGGACGAAGCTGCGGAGAACGGCCGCCTGCTGCAGGAAGAACTCGGCGAAGACATCCGCACGGCACCCACGGAGAAGCTGCTCCGAGCTCAGCTCGCGGTCGCAGCCAAGACCGCGAAGCCCGGTTCACTGGAACCGCCGTTCCAGCTGGTCGCCGACGGCGATCTCGTCGCGGAGGACCTCATCGAGGCCGCACCGGAGGGCCCGGCGCTGATCAGCTGGACGCGCGACGAGCTCCGCGCCTTCGTCCCCGGCGCGCCACAAGACGTCGTCGACAAAGCGACGAACACCTTCTTCGCCGGGGACATCCCCCGGCTCGCCGGGAGGCTCGACGCCTTCGTCCACCGCTTCGACTGGCAAGCGCCCGGCAACCGGTTCCAGGCGTGCCACTGCATCGACATCCCGTTCCTCTTCGGAACTCACGACGTCTGGGACGCGCCGATGCTCGAAGGCGCGCCGAAGGGCCTCGAAGCGGAAACCGGGCTGCGCGAAGTCTGGGCCGCCTTCCTGCACGGAAAGCGGCCCAGCCCGACGTGGGAAGCGATCAGGCCGATGCAGCCTTGACGGCGGCCTCGACTTCGGCGAAGGAGGGATTGACCATGGCGGTCGACCCGACGATCACGGTCGGGACCGTCTCGTTCCCGTTCGCGACCTCGCGCACGCGCGCGGCCGCGTCCGGGTCCTCCCAGATGTTGATCTTCCGGACGTTGAAGCCGCTCCTCGACATCGGCCGGTCGAGCGCGGCGCAGAACCCGCACCCCGGGCGCCAGTAGAACTCGACCTCGACGTTGCTCATCCCTGTTCCTCCGACCGCAAGTAGTCCAGCTGCGCCTGCACGCTCAGTTCGGCCGGCGCCCACAGTGCCCGGTCGACGTCGGCGTACACCACCTCGACGACCTGGCGCGGGGTGGCGTCCGCACCGAGCACCTCCAGAGCTGAACGCACCTGGTCGAGCCGCTGTTCCCGGTGGGCAAGGTACTCACGGGCGGTCGCGGGCAGATCGAGGAGCTCCGGACCGTGGCCGGGCAGCCCGACGGTGCCCGCCGGCAGCTCGATCAGCTTCCGCAGCGAACGCAGGTAGTCGCCGAGGTCGTGCAACACCGTGGTGCCGCGCCCGAGGATGGTGTCGCCGGTCAGCACGTGGCCGTCGAGCACCAGCGACACCGAGTCGCCGGTGTGTCCCGGCGTGTGCAGCACGCGGATCGAAAGGCCGCCGGCCGAGATGACTTCTCCGTCCGCAAAGGACGATGCGGCGCGGCACAGCGAAGGGTCGAAGGCCCGCACCGGCGCGCCGACGCGCTCGGCGAACCACGGCGCGCCCTCGGCGTGGTCGGGGTGGAAGTGCGTCAGCAGGACCAGCTCGACCTCGCCGGCCGCGGCCAGCAGCTCGAGGTGGTCGAGGTCGTGGTAGCCGGGATCGACGACGACGGCCGGGGTCGACGGCGTCGCCCGCAGCACCCAGCTGTTGGTGCCTTCGAGCGTCATCGACGACGGGTTGTTCTCCAGCAGCACCGACGCCGTCTCGGACACCTGGCGCAGCACGCCGTACGCGGGGGCGGTCATCGCTTCTCCAGCACGACACGGACGTGGTCGTCCTCGAGGATGAGCGTCGGCGCGATCCGGACGATCTCCCGCGGCGCGTTCAGGATGTCGTCGGCGGTGGCGAACTCGGCGAGCTCGCTCAGCGTCAGCCAGGTCGGGGGCATGAGCATGCGACGACCTTCGCGCGCGTCGGCGATCGCGTCCTCGGGACGCTGCCAGCCGGAGCTCGACGCCTCCGACGTCGCGCCGTCGGCCTGCTGGCCCTCGGGCAGTTTCGCGACGTAGAACCGGGTGTCGTAGCGGCGCGGCTCGGCCTCGGGCGTGATCCAGTGCGCCCACGGACGCAGCAGGTCGGCCCGCAGTGTCAGGCCCGCGTCGGCGAGGAACCCGGCGAGCGACATCTCGCGCGTCTCCAGGGCCTGGCGGGCGGCCGCGTACGGCCCGACGTCGGTGAGGACCGCGTCCGCGCTGCCCGCGAGCAGCACGCCGGACTCCTCGAACGTCTCGCGCACCGCCGCGCAGGTCAGTGCCCGCGCGCGAGCGTCGTCACAGCCGAAGCGCGCCGCCCACCAGGACGGCCCCGGGCCGGCCCACGCGACCGACGCGTCGGCGTCGCGCTTGTCGACCCCGCCGCCCGGGAAGACGGTCATCCCGCCCGCGAACGGCATGCCCTTGACCCGGTGCTGCAGGAAGATCTCGACACCGTCGGCGCCGTCCCTGGCCAGGATCACGGTGGCCGCGTCCTTGGGGACCGAGGGCGGCCCGTCGGCGTTGGCGCGAGTGGCTACCCCGGCACCGACGGGGATGTCGAAGACAAACTCCTTTGGCTGCTCCACCCGGGCAACATACCGCCGTTCCCCGCCGTCCCACGCTCTGGTTGTGGCTTCCCAGACACTGGAAAAAACGCATCTTTCCTAGCGAAAGTGCGGCTTTGTACCGCAAACCTCAGGGGGCGGTCCAGCCGCGCTGGTCGCCGCCGGAGCGGGAAGCGCCGTTGAGCCGCATCTTCGCCGCCTCGGCGCGCTCGCGCTCGGCCAGCTCGGCGTGCAGCTCACGCAGCAGTGCCCGGTCGCGCTCGCTCAGGCTCGGGTCGTCGAGGTCCAGCGCCGGCAGCTCGACGACCTCGTGCATCGACGGCTTGCCCGCGGCGATCTCGCGGCCCTTCTCCGGGTCTTCGGCCAGCGCCTGCCGCAGCTGCGCGACCTCCGCCGGCGTCAGGTCGGCGGTGCGCTCCGCCCGCGTCTCGGACCGCTCGGACCGCTCCGACCGCGACTGGCGGGGCGGCTCCGGGGCCGGCGGGGGCGACACGATCGGCACCACCGGGGCGACGGGCTCCGGCGGGGTCGTCGTCGCGGTGCTCGACCGCATGCTGTGCCGGCTGCCCGAGGACTCCGCGACCGGTTCCGGCGCCACCGCGGCCGGCGCCTTGACCGGCTCGGGCCGGTACGCCGACGCGGACGACGTCGTGCTCCCGGTCACCCAGGCCGGCGACGCGGCCGCCGAAGCGGCCTGGTGGTACTCGGAGTGCGCGACACCGGGGCCGCTGACCTCGACGACGGAGTGGATCCCGGCCCGGCGCAATGCCGTGTCGACGCGGAACGCGACGGCCGGCGGATTGCCCTCCGGCCCCAGCTCCACGAGCACCACGCGCTGCGGCAGCGCGCCCGGCACGCTGCCGGCCGGGGTGTTGCGCCACACCGCGTGCACCGAGCGGACGTCCGGCAGCACCTGCAGGGTCCGGTCGAGCGCCTCGGCGATGCCGAACTCCGGGGAGTTCTCGCCGCTGAACCGGTGCGTGTTGACCGGCTCGGCCTCGTCGACCAGCAGGTCGTTCGCCAGCGTCGCGTCCGACCGGCTCATCTCGAGCACGAGCGCCAGTTCGCGCTGCTCGGCGGAGCTGACCGGGATCCGGCCCGCGATGAGCGTGCCGGTGGTCAGCTCGACCGCCTCGTCGATGTGCGCCCGGGCGATCAGCTCACGCGCCTCGGTGAGCGCGCTGTCGTCGATCCGGCCCGCCAGGGCCAGTAACAGGTTGTGCAGGCGCAGGGGCACCGAGAACCCGTCCATGGGCGGGCCGTCGTGGACCTCCACCATTGCCTTGCTCCCTCCCAGCTCGCTGGCGGGCGAGCGTTATGCGGCTACTAGCCGGTTCCCCGTCACCGCGCCCACGCAGACCAGCTCTGAGTCGGCCAGCGCGGCCCGGTGGTATCCCGGCAGGTCGAAGCGCGACGGGATGACCTCGACGCTGGGCTCTTCGTCGCCCAGAACGCGCAGCACCCGCTGCAGTTCGCCGGTCAACCTCGGCAGACCGTTCAGTGCGGTGATCAGCAGCACGCGCTTGGCCGTGCCCTGCCCGACCACACCGACGTGCCGCCAGCTCTGCCGCACTTCCCCCACATCCGGTCGACCCCGCAACGTTGCGTGGATCAAAACGGACACGGAGTCGACCGAGTTAACCCATTCGGGCGCACTCGACGTGAATGTGTACCGGTTCTCGGTGACGTCGTCTACCCCCAGCGTCGAACTGACCTGGTGCCAGTCGGCGCCGTGCGGGATGAGCCCGGCCACGAGCAGGCGGTACTCCGTCTGGTCGAGGTCAATCCTGTGCTTAAGCAAAGACCTCGGCAGGGTCCGGGCGAGCGTGCCCATCGCACCCTCGCCGAGCCAGTCCCGGAAGCGCCACAGCAGCTGGTCGGGCAGCCGCCCGGCCAGCCGGAGCAGCAGCTCGTGGGTGGACTGCTCGATGTCCGGATCCATCACTGCACCTCCACGATCAGTTCGACCTCCACCGGCGAGCCGATGGGCAGCTCCGCGACGCCGACGGCCGAGCGGGCGTGGACACCCGCGTCGCCGAAGACCTCGCCGAGGAGCTCGGACGCGCCGTTGACGACCGCGGGCTGGCCGGTGAAGCCCTCCGCGGAAGCCACGAAGCCGACAACCTTGACGATCCGCGCGACGTTGTCAATGCCCACCAGCGCGTGCACGGCCGCGAGCGCGTTGAGCGCCGACGTGCGGGCGTGCCCCTTCGCCTCTTCGGGACTGATCTCCGCGCCGACCTTGCCGGTCGCGGCGAGGACGCCGTCGACGAAGGGCAGCTGGCCGGAGGTGTAGACGTGCTTGCCGCTCTGCACGGCGGGCACGTAGGCGGCCAGCGGGGCGGCCACGCCGGGCAGCTCGATGCCGAGCTCCTTCAGCCGTTCGCTCCAGCTCACGAGATCAGCCCTTCGGACGCTTGAGGTACGCGACGTGCTGCTCGCCCGTCGGGTTCGGCAGCACGGTCACCAGCTCCCAGCCGTCCTCGCCCCACTGGTCGAGGATCTGCTTCGTGGCGTGGATCAGCAGAGGGACGGTCGCGTACTCCCACTTGGTGGCGCTCATAGCTCGGGAGCGTAGCCAAGCGGGCAAGACCGCCGGGGGCCCCCGCCGGAAATCCGCGGACGACGCGCCGTGGTGTGGTCCATCTCACGCCAGCCCCGAGCGTCCCAATGTGGCGTTCGGTGCGTCCAGCGCACCCAATGCGGCGTTCGGTGCGTTGGATCAGCACTGCGGCGCGAAGCGTCTCCGTTGAGGGTGGCGGCGGGGGCATGGGAGGAGCACCCAACGCCACATTGGGGCGCTTCCGGCCCGCTAGCGTGGGTCCGTGGAAACGTGGCGCGTGATCGCGACGGCGCTGCTCGCGGCGGCCGGGCTGCCGCTGGTGCTCGTCGTGATGGCGAAAGTGCGCGACCGGACGCAGAGCTCCGGCCAGGTCGCCGTCGGCGGGGTGATCACCTTCACGCTGCTGGTCGTCCTCGGTGTGCTCATGCTCACCGTGCTGCCCGGGCTCGTGGCCTGGGTGCTCGTCGCGGCGGTCGCGGCTGCGGTCAGCGTCATGCTGCTGGCCAGCTGAGCGCTGATTTAGGGTGAAGAAGTGACCACTTCCCATGCCGGCTGGACCGACGAGCTTGCCCGCGCCCGGCTGCACTTCGTCACCGGCAAGGGCGGAACCGGAAAGACGACGCTCGCGGCGGCGCTCGGGCTCGCGCTCGCCCGCGAAGGCCGTCGTGTGCTGCTCATCGAGGTGGAGGGCCGCCAGGGCATCGCCCAGCTCTTCGACACCGAGCCACTGCCCTACGCCGAGCAGCGCATCGCCGCCGTGCCCGGCGGGGGCGAGCTGCGCGCGCTGCACGTCGACGTCGAAGCCGCGCTGCTCGAGTACTTCGAGATGTTCTACAACCTCGGCTTCGCCGGCCGGACGCTGCGGCGGATGGGCGCGATCGAGTTCGCGACCACGCTCGCGCCGGGCCTGCGGGACGTCCTGCTCACCGGGAAGATCAAGGAGTGCGTCGGCCGCACCGAGTCCGACGGGCGGCACACCTACGACGCCGTCGTCGTCGACTCGCCGCCGACCGGCCGGGTCGTCAAGTTCCTCGACGTCACCAAGGCCCTGACCGACCTCGCGAAGACCGGCCCGATCCGCGGCCAGGCCGAGGGCGTCGTGCGGCTGCTGCACTCCGGCGAGACCGTCATCCACCTGGCCACGCTGCTGGAGGAGATGCCGGTCCGCGAGACCGTCGAGGCCGTCGCCGAGCTGGACGGCGCCGACCTGCGCCCGGGCGCGGTACTGGTCAACCGGGTCCGGCCGCCGCGGCTGCCCGCCCGGTCGGTGACCGCCGCCGCGGACGGCCGCGTCGACGCCTCGCGCGTCCGCACCGGGCTCGCGTCGGCCGGTCTGAAGCTGCCGGACGACACTTTGGACGCACTCGTAGAGGAGACTGTCGAGCACGCCGTGCGGGTCGCGGCCGAACAGCGGGCGCGCGAACAGCTCGCCGAGGCCGACCTGCCGACCCTGGAACTGCCGGACATGACCGACGGTGTCGACGTCGCGGCCCTCTACGACCTGGCCGAGGCCCTGACCGACCAGGGGGTGCGGTTGTGACCACCATCGACATCGACGCGCTGCTCGACGACCCGGAGAGCCGCGTGATCGTCTGCTGCGGCTCCGGCGGCGTCGGCAAGACCACCACGGCCGCGGCGCTGGCCCTGCGCGCGGCCGAGCGCGGCCGCCAGACCGTCGTGCTGACGATCGACCCCGCGCGGCGCCTGGCGCAGGCGCTCGGCCTGCGCGAGCTGGGCAACCACCCGAAGCAGGTGCAGGTCGAAGGCTTCGAGCCCAAGGGCGAGCTGTGGGCGATGATGCTCGACATGCGCCGCACGTTCGACGACATGGTGCGCGTGCACGCCGGCCCGGAGCGCGCCGAGCAGCTGCTGCAGAACCCCTTCTACCAGACCATTTCCACGTCGTTCTCCGGCACGCAGGAGTACATGGCGATGGAGAAGCTGGGCCAGCTCGCGGCTTCCGGCGACTGGGACCTGATCATCGTCGACACGCCGCCGAGCCGGTCCGCGCTGGACTTCCTGGACGCGCCGACCCGGCTGTCGTCCGCTTTGGACGGCCGGATGATCCGGCTGCTGACCGGCCCGGCGAAGGCCGGCGGCTGGGGTCTGCGCAAGGTCGTCAACGCGGGCTTCTCGATGTTCGCCAAGGCGGTGTCGACGATCATCGGCGGCCAGCTGCTGACCGACGCGTCGGCGTTCATGCAGGCGTTCGACAGCATGTTCGGCGGCTTCCGCGAGCGCGCCCGCAAGACGGCGGAGCTGCTGCGTTCGTCCGGGACGTCGTTCCTGGTCGTGGCCGCGCCGGAGCCGGACGCGCTGCGCGAGGCGTCCTATTTCGTGGAGCGGCTCTCGTCGGAGTCGATGCCGCTGGCCGGGCTGATCGCGAACCGGACGCACCCGGTGCTGGCCAAGCTGTCGGGCGGCGAGGCACGCGCGGCGGCCGAGTCCCTGCAGGAGGGCGACACGAACGCCCCGCTGGCCGAAGCGGTGCTCCGGCTGCACGCGGACCGCGTCGACCTGGCGGCGCGCGAGGAAAGGCTGCTGGCGCGGTTCACCCGGGCGCACCCCGAGGTGGCGTTGGCCCGGGTTCCCGCGCTGGCCGGTGACGTGCACGACCTGGAAGGCCTGCGCGCCATCGGCGTGAAGCTCGCCGGCTGAGGTGGCCTGGCTGGTCGTGAGTGGTCAGGGCGGTTAGAACCGCCCTGACCACTCACGACCAGCTGCGGCAGACCGCTCAGCCGACCTCGACCCGCTCTTCCGCGTCCCTCTTGGCCGCGTCGAGCAGGTCCGCCCAGCTCACCACGTCGGGACGGCGGCGCAGCAACGCCCGCCGCTCCCGTTCGGTCATGCCTCCCCACACGCCGAAGTTGATCCGGCCGTCGAGTGCTTCGGCGAGGCATTCCGTCCGGACCGGGCAGCCCATGCAGACCGCCTTGGCCCGGTTCTGCTCCGCGCCCCGGACGAACAGGCCGTCCGGGTCGGCGTCCCGGCAGGACGCGTTCATTCGCCAGCTCGACTGGTTGGTTTCCATACCCCCAGCTCCCTACCCTGGTGATCGACGCACCAGCGGGGAAAGGCACTGCGCTCCTTGCCCCCGCGAGCGTGTCTCCCTCTGCTCACGTCGGTTCCGGGCACCTCCCCGGTGCCGGTGCCGCCGTTCGGACCAAGCGAGCTCCCACTCGCGTTGATCCATCCGTCGGCTTTTCTTCGTGAGACGTTGACGGACTGTAGGGGCCCTCGGTTCCCCCCGTCGAGACCTAGAATGCCTTCCGTTACCAGATGTCACTGAAGGGGGTCGGTTTTGTCACTGAATTCACACCTCCGGAGACACGGCGTCACCGGCGCCTGACTCACTCCGCGTAGGCTGGCCCTCGTGCGAAAAGCGGATGGTTTGTTCAAGCTCATCGGCCTCTGTCTGCTCGCGGGGGTGCTCGTCGCCGGCATGCTCTTCCCGGTCGTGGGGGCCGCCGGTGTCATGTCCAACCAGGCCAGCGAGACGGTGGAGAAGACGTCCTCCGACCTCGCGGACATCCCTCCGCCGCTGGTCACGACGGTCACCGACAACACCGGGAAGCCGATCGCGACCCTGTACGACCAGTACCGGCTGCCGGTGAACGAGAACCAGATCAACGAGGCCATGAAGTGGGCGCTGGTCTCGGTCGAGGACAAGCGGTTCTACGAACACCACGGCGTCGACTGGCAAGGCACGCTGCGTGCGGCCGTCAGCAACTCCACGGGCGCCGACACGCAGGGTGCCTCCACGCTGACGCAGCAGTACGTCAAGAACTACCTGATCAACGTCGTCTACCGGAACGACCCGGTCGGCCAGAAGAAGGCCCAGGAGCAGTCGGTCGCCCGCAAGCTGAAGGAAGCGCGGATCGCGATCCAGCTCGAGACGAAGCTGAGCAAGCAGCAGATCCTCGCCGGGTACCTGAACATCGTCGAGTTCTCCCGGCAGATCTACGGGATCGGCGCCGCCGCGCACGCGTACTTCGACACCACGCCGGAGAAGCTGACCGTCCCGCAGGCCGCACTGCTGGCCGGCCTGGTGAACAACCCGATCAACAACGACCCGTGGAAGCACGCCGACAAGGCCACCGCGCGCCGCAACCTGGTCCTCGACCGGATGGTGGAGAACAAGAAGCTGGCCAAGGCCGACGCCGACCGCTTCAAGGGCGAGCCGCTGGGCGTCGTGGCGGACTTCCCGGCCAAGCCGGCGGCCAACTGCATCGGCGCGGGCCCGGAGTCCGGGTTCTTCTGCCAGTACGTCGAGGACTACCTCCTCAAGTCCGGTCTGACCAAGGACCAGCTCTACACCGGCGGCTACACGATCAAGAGCACGCTGGACGAGCGCGCCAACCACGAGGCGAAGGTGTCGGCCGAGGCGCAGGTGAAGAAGACCCAGCCCTACGTCGCGAACACGCTGTCCCTGGTCAGACCGGGCAAGGACCGGCACGAGGTGGTCGCGCTGGCCGCGAACCGCGACTACGGCCAGAACCAGGACGAAGGCCAGACGACGTACGCACTGCCCACCGGCGTCTACAACACCGGCGGCGCGGGGTCGACGTACAAGATCTTCACGTCGGCCGCGGCGCTCGACAAGGGCGTGGCGGGCATCTATTCGCCGGTCGATGTGCCGGACTCCTACACCTCGCACGTGTTCACCGGTGGTGGCAACAGCTGCCCGAAGACCGGTCCGCCGTTGAACTCCAGGTGGTACTGCGTGGGCAACGCCGGTGACTACAGCCGGATCGCCCAGGGCGCGACCCTGCAGACCGCGCTCGCGACGTCGCCGAACACCGCGTTCGTGGAGCTCGAGGACCGGCTCGGCAGCACCGCGCCGGGCATCGACATGGCCAAGCGGCTGGGCATGCGCGACACGATGGCGAGCAACATCGGTGGTGGCACGGTCGACCCGAAGTCCGACGACCCGGGTAGGAACAAGAGCCAGGCGGAGGCCTACGGCCCGAACGGCCGCAGCCCGGGCTTCGGCGCGTTCACCCTGGGCTTCAGCCCGCTGAGCGGCCTGGAGCTGGGCAACGTCGCGGCGACGCTCCTGTCGGGCGGCGTCTGGTGCCCGCCGACGCCGATCGCCGCGGTGACCGACCGCAACGGCGCGCCGGTGCCGGTCAAGGAAGCCCCGTGCGAGCAGGCCGTGCCGGAAGCCCTCGCGAACACGCTCGCCGTCGGCATGAGCAAGGACGACCAGCCGGGCGGCACGTCGGCCGCAGCGGCGAGCGCCGTCGGCTGGGACCGCCCGATCATCGGCAAGACGGGCACGACGCAGGGCAACGTCTCGGCGACGTTCGTCGGCGGCACCCCGCAGCTGGCGGGCGCGGCGATGACGTTCAAGTTCGGCGGCGGCCAGGGCGGCATCTGCGACGCGGGCCCGGGCAACGTCCGGGTGTGCGGCGGCGGGAACATCTTCGGCGGCAAGGCTCCGGCCCGCACGTGGTTCGGCGCGATGAAGAACATCATGGACGCCGGCCAGCCGAGAATGGAGCTACCGCAACCGGATCCGCAGTACATGGGCGGCGGCGCCCGGTAGCCGTCACGAAAGCCGAAGGGGCCGGTACCGCCGGCCCCTTCGGCTTTCCCGGCTCAGTCAACCGGTGATGATCTGCTGGCCGCCATGGTAGCCGGACCGACCACCCTTGTCCGCGGGAAAGCCCAGCCGGTCAGCCGCCGGGCATGTCGGACAGGATCTCCATGTTCCACCAGTAGTACAGCTGGTCCAGCTGGTCGTTGTTCGTGACCTTCGTGGACAGCAGGATCCCGCCCATGAGTTTCTTCGTGTCCGTCCACACGAGCTGGGCGGGGTCGCCGAGGAAGCACGTCAGGTACTCCCCGCCGACCGGCGCCCGCGTCTCCGCGCGGTAGTACGTGCCCCAGATCTTGGGCACCTTCAGGGGCCGGCAGGCGCCCTGGGCGTCGTTGCGGGCGAGACCCTGCTCCTCGACGACGGCCTTGAACCACTGGTCCAGCGACGCCGCGTCGGAGAAGCGCAGGAACTTCGCCCCGGTCGGCTGCGGGAACACCACGTTGCCCGCCTTGACGTCCCCGACGTTCGAGTCCCCGCACTGGACCGCCGCGGACGCGCCGGGCGGCACCTGCGCGTCTTCGCACGTGTATTGCTTGTAGACGGCCGGAAGCGACTCGTACAGCTTGGTGTCGTGGGCCGGCTTCGATTCCGAAGTGGACGGTGGCGCGGTCGTCTCGGGCGTCGGCGACGACGACGATGTCGTGATGGTCACCGGCGGCGTCGGGCCCGGGCCGCCGGTCTGCGTCGTCCGGTCCTTGGTCACGACGTACGTGATCACCAGCGCGACCACGACGACGCCCGCCAGCGCGGCACACAGCGCGATCCACCGGTTCCGCTGGGACTTCGCCTGCGGCCGAACCGGGACCGGGGCGCTCGTCGGACCCGCGTACGTCCCGGTCGGGGGCCCTCCGTAGGGCGCGGTCGGCATCGGGCGCGGCGGGGTCAGCGGGGCCGAGGGCGTCGGCGGGCTCGCCGGGGCCGGGGTCGTGTGCTGCCACGTCGGCATCGGCGGCGCGGGCGCGGCGATCGCGGCCCGGACGGCGTCGGCGAAGGCTTGCGCCGTCGGGTACCGGTCGGCGGGGTTCTTCGCCATCCCGCGCGCCACCACCGCGTCCAGCGCCGGCGGCAGCCTGGGCCGCTCCCGCGACAGCACCGGCGGCGGCGTGGTCAGGTGCGCACCCATCTGCGCGGCCGCGCCCTCCGCCGGGAACGGGCGCCGCCCGGTGAGGCACTCGAAGAACACGCACGCGAGCGCGTAGACGTCGACGAGCCCGGTGATCGGCGCCTCGCCGAAGCGTTCGGGCGCCATGTAGTCGAGGGTGCCGATCACGTTGCCGGTCCCGGTGATCGACGTGCCCTCCGCGGTCATCGACCGCGCGATGCCGAAGTCCACGAGGTACACGAAGTCGCTGCTCGTGACGAGCACGTTGGACGGCTTGACGTCCCGATGCACCAGGCCGTCCTCGTGGGCGGCGTCGAGCGCGCCCGCGACCTGCTCGACGATCCCGGCGGCCCTGGCCGGCTCCAGCGGCCCGTCCGCCAGGAGCTCCTTGAGGTCGCGGCCCTCGACGAGCCGCATGTCGAGGTACAGCCGGCCGTCGATCTCACCGTAGGCGTGGATCGGGATCACGTGCGGCTCGCGCAGCCGCGCGACGATCTGCGACTCGCGGCGGAACCGCGCGCGGAAGGCTTCGTCGGCGACGAAGGGATCGGACAACAGTTTCAGCGCGACGACGCGGTCGTGCGCGGTGTCGTAGGCGCGGTGGACCTCACCCATGCCACCGCGGCCGAGCAGGCCCTCGATCCGGTACGGCCCGAACTGCTCCATCGTTCTCCCCAAGCCCCCCGGCTGGTCTCCCGTCATCGGGCCGACGCAAATGCTAAGCGGGAGGTTCCCCGGAACGGGGGCGAAGTCATCCAACCGTTGAGCACGTATCCTGGACCTCGTGAGCACGCTCAGTAACACAAGCACGTCGGGGGCGACCGCGAAGCGCCTCGCCGCGGGGACGCTGGCGCTCGGCGCCGCGACCCTCGGTTACGCCGTCGGCATCGAACGGCGCCACTGGACCCTGCGCACCGCCCAGCTCCCGGTGCTGGCGCCCGGATCACGGCCGTTCACCATCCTGCACGTCTCCGACCTGCACATGCTGCCGGGACACCGGAGCAAGCAGCGCTGGGTCGCGGCGCTCGACGAGCTCGACCCCGACCTCGTCGTCAACACCGGCGACAACCTTTCGCACCGGCAGGCGGTCCCGTCCGTGCTGCGTGCGCTGGGCCCGCTGCTCGACCGCCCCGGCGTGTTCGTCTTCGGCAGCAACGACTACTACGCACCGAAACCCAAGAACCCGGCCCGGTACCTGATGCCGACGGGCAAGAAGAAGCGCATCCACGGCGTCCAGCTGCCGTGGCGTGACCTGCGCGCGGCGTTCGTCGAGCACGGCTGGACGGACCTGACGCACGTCCGCCGCACGATCGACGTCGGCGGGCAGGCGGTGTTCGCGGCCGGCGTCGACGACCCCCACCTGCGCCGCGACCGCTACGCCGACATCGCCGGCCCGGCCGACAGCGGCGCGGCGGTCCGCATCGGCGTCACGCACTCGCCCGAGCCGCGGGTGCTCGACACGTTCGCCACGGACGGTTACGACCTGGTCCTGGCGGGCCACACCCACGGCGGCCAGCTCCGGCTCCCGGGTTACGGCGCTTTGGTCACGAACTGTGAGCTGGATCGCAGCCGGGCCCGCGGCGCCTCGCGGTGGGGCGCGCACATGTGGCTGCACGTTTCGGCCGGGTTGGGGACCTCACCCTGGGCCCCGGCGCGGTTCGCGTGCCCGCCGGAAGCGAGCTTGTTGACCCTGGTCCCGAGGGGATCGGGGTCACCCAAGTCGCCTAAGTCGGCCCCCCGAAAAGCCCGCGACACCGTCCGCTAGACTTCTCCACGACCCGTTAAGCAGTACCTCGGGGTGTGGCGCAGCTTGGTAGCGTGCCTCGTTCGGGTCGAGGAGGTCGTGGGTTCGAATCCCGCCACCCCGACGAGAGTGCCGAGAGGGCCGGTGTGTTGGCGGAAAACGCCAACCGTGCTGGCCCTCTCGGCATTTTTTTGGGGTCGAACCCCAAACCCCGCCGGGCGGCTTCGCCCCCGGACCCCCGCGCGCCCCGGCTATCGCGTCGCAGTCACTTCGACCCAGCATTGACTGAAATCGCCGTCGCCGCCGCGGACCCACGTGAGCGCCGAACGGGCCGCGCTCGCCAGCTGGTCGCGGTTGCGCCCGAAGTCCGGGTTCGCCACCGCTTCACTCAGCCGCGCCTCCACGTACTTCGCCAGGTCGCGGTAGCTCATGTCGGAGCGGTACCGGGCTCTCGACACGATCTCCGTGAACCCCGCCGTCGCGCACTGGTCGGCGATCACCCGGCCGGCGAACGGATTTCCGCCCGCCTGGCGGCGCAGCAGGTAGTGCCCTCTCAGCGCCGCGTCGACGTTCGCCGTCTTCGGGCGCAGGCGGGCCTTGCTCCAGTCCGAAGTGGACAACGCCAGCCTGCCGCCCGGCTTCAGCACGCGGCGCAGTTCCGCCAGCGCGTCCAGCGGGCGGGAGAGGTGCTCGATCAGTGCGTGCGAAAAAGCCACGTCCACGCTCGCGGCGGCGAACGGCAGGTCGTAGGCCGACGCCACCACGAAGTCCACTGTGGACCTTCCGGCTCGGCGCGCGGCATCGCGGGCCATCGCGACCTGACCCGCGTCGACGTCGACGCCCGCCACCCGGGATCCCGCAGCGAGGCCGAGGGTGATCGAGCCGGGGCCGCAGCCGAGGTCGACCACCCACATCCCCGGCCCGAACAGCGGCTGGGCGAACGCCGCGCGCTCCGCCGCCGTGCGCGCGGACATCATCGAAACCGCGTCTCGCCCGTAGCCCGGCGCGTAACCCTCCAGCACCCCGCACACAGTACGGCCAGAAGGTGGCAGGATCGAGGGGTGAGCACGCAGTCAGCCAAGCAATTCCCGCCCGCGGTGGTCCCGGACCGGCTGTTCGACGACGCCGAAGCCGAAGCCCGCTGGCGCGCCCGCTTCCACGCCCCCCGCATCTCCACACCCGACTGGGCCCGCGACGCCCCCGACGCCAACATCTACGTCTCCAATTCCAGCGGCGTCTGGGAGGTCTACGCCTGGAACCGGGCGACCGACGAGCACCGCCGCGTCACCGACCGGCCCAACGGCACCATGCACGCCACCCCCTCGCCGGACGGCGCGTGGATCTGGTGGTTCGACGACACCGACGGCGACGAGTTCGGCTCCTGGGTGCGCGAGCCGTTCGCCGCGACCGAGGGCAGCAAGCCCGAGAAGGCGGTGCCGGACGTCCACGACGGCTACCCGGCCGGCCTCGAGATCGGGGCGAACCTCGTCGCGGTCGGCGTCTCGACCGACGACGGCAGCGAGCTGTTCGCCCGGATCGGCGGTGAGACGCACCGCTTCTACAGCCACGCGGACGACGCCGGCATCGCGTCGCTCTCCCGCGACGAGAGCCTGATCGCCATCTCCCACTCCGAGCACGGCGACTCGCGCCACCCCGCCCTGCGGGTGCTCGCCGCCGACGGGTTCGCCACCGTCGCGGAGAAGTGGGACGGCGAGGGCAAGGGCCTGTCCGCCCTCGAGTTCTCCCCGCTGCCGGGCGACCAGCGCCTGCTGGTGCTGCACGAACGCCGGGGCCGCGAGGAGCTGCTGATCTGGGACGTCCGGGAGGACACCGAGACGGAGCTCGAGCTCGACCTGCCCGGCGAGGTCGTCGCCGGCTGGTACCCGGACGCGCGTGCCCTGCTGGTCGTCCACTTCCACGAAGGCCGCAGCTCCTTGTACCGCTACGACCTCGACACGGCCGAGCTGTCCTCTGTAGACACTCCGGCCGGCCGCATCGGCGGCGCCGGGGTCCGTCCGGACGGGACGGTCGAGTACTCGTGGTCCAGCGCCGCCGAGCCGGCCGCGGTCCGCGCGCGGACCGCCGACGGAGCCGACTCGGTGCTGCTCGAGCCCCCGGGCGAGCGGGCGCCGGGGTCGGAGCCGGTGACCGACGCGTTCGTCGAAGGCGTCGGCGGCCGGATCCACGCGCTGGTCTCGCGGCCTTCGAACGCGCCGGAGGGTCCGCTGCCGACGGTGTTCTCGTTGCACGGCGGCCCGCACGCCGCGGACGAGGACCGCTTCTCCGCCTACCGCGCGACCTGGCTCGACGCCGGGTTCGCCGTGGTCGAGGTCAACTACCGCGGCTCGACCGGCTACGGCTCGGCCTGGCGCGACGCGATCGAGGGCCGGCCCGGCCTGACCGAGCTGGAAGACGTCGCCTCGGTGCACGACTGGGCCGTCCAAAGTGGACTCAGTGATCCGGCCAAGTGCGTCGTGAACGGCGCTTCGTGGGGCGGTTACCTGTCGTTGCTGGCGATCGGCACCCAGCCGACGCGGTGGGCGGCGGCCGTCGCCGGGGTGCCGGTGGCGGACTACGTCGCCGCGTACGAGGACGAGATGGAGCAGCTGCGCTCGTTCGACCGCGCGCTCTTCGGCGGGTCGCCGGAGGACGTGCCCGCGGTGTACCGGGAGTGCTCGCCGATCACGTACGTCGACGCCGTGACGGCGCCGGTGCTCGTGCTCGCGGGTGACAACGACCCGCGCTGCCCGATCCGCCAGATCGAGAACTACCTCGACCGGCTCGGCGGCCGCGACCTGCACCACGAGTTCTACCGCTACGACGCGGGCCACGGCTCGCTGGTGATCGCCGAGACGATCAAGCAGACGTCGATCGAGGTCCACTTCGCGCTGCGAGCCCTCGGCCTGCGCTGACCCGGCAAGTCCGTGAATGTCGCATTGAGGGACTCTAAGTCTCTCAATGCGACATTCACGGCTTTCAGCGTTCGGAGTGCAGGACGCCGCCGGTGGCCCAGTGGTCGGCGCCGATCTCCACCAGCGTCACCTGGACGCCTTCGGGCTTGCCGCCGCAGGTGCGGACGAACGCGTCGGTCAGCTCCCGGACCAGAGCGCTCTTCTGGGCGGGCGTGCGACCGGGGAACATGGCAACGCTGATCATCGGCATGACGCGCAGCCTAGAGCCCCCGCTTCACCGACTGCAGCTTCGTGACGGCGGTGGCGTCGCCCTCGAAGTCGAGGTGCACGGCGTCGCGGCCGAAAACGAACAGCAGCAGGTCCACCGGCTCGCCGACGATCGTGACCGGGTCCGGCCCGGTCTTGACCGCGGCCTCCCGGCCGTCCTTCGTGCGGAGCGTCACACCGACCGGCGACTTGCGCAGGTTGAGCTTGGCGGCGCCCTTGGCCGAGCGCCACGCCGCGGCGTCCCGGGTGGCGTCGGCGGGCCGCGGCTCCCAGCCCGGCTGCGCGCGCCGGACGTCTTCGTGGTGGACGAGGAACTCGGCGGTGTTGGTCAGCTCGTCGAGCGGGCCGATCGCGGTGGGCCAGAACTTCGACGGCCCCCGGCGGACCTGCTCGACCAGGCCGGCCCACGGCTTCGCGGCGTAGCTGTCCTGCACCTTCTGCGTGTACCCGGCGAGCGCGGGCACCACGATCCCGGGCGCGGCGTCCGGACGGTGCTCACGCACGACGAGGTGCGCGGCGAGGTCCCGCGTCGTCCAGCCTTCGCACAGTGTGGGCGCGTCCGGCCCGAGGTCTTCGAGGAGCGAGCTCAATGCCTGGCGTTCGTCAGCAGCGACACACATGTGGTCGACGTTACTCGCCGGTACCCGCTCTGGCGACGGGAAGAGACGGCGGGCACGTGTCGTTGATCGGAAGGTGAGCCGACTCTTCAGCCCGATCACCGTCCGCGGCCTGACCCTGCCGAACCGCGCGTGGGTGTCGCCGATGTGCCAGTACTCCGCGACGGACGGCGTCCCGGACGACTGGCACCTCGTCCACCTGGGCCAGTTCGCCACCGGTGGCGCCGGGCTCGTCATGACCGAAGCGACCGCCGTCGTCCCGGAAGGCCGGATCAGCCCGCGGGACACCGGCATCTGGAACGACACGCAGGCCGAGGCGTGGCGCCGGATCGTCGGCTTCGTGCACCGCCAGAACACGGCGATCGGCATGCAGCTGGGCCACGCCGGCCGCAAGGGCTCGACGCGGCGGCCGTGGGAAGGCAGCGGCAGCGTCCCGGAGCACGAGGGCGGCTGGCAGAGCGTCGGTGCCGACGCACAGCCCTTCGGCGCCTACGCCCCCGCGCGGCCGCTGACCACGGACGAGGTCAGCGCGCTGCCCGAGGCGTTCGCCGAAGCCGCCAAGAGGGCGGTCGACGCCGGCTTCGACCTGCTCGAGCTGCACTTCGCGCACGGCTACCTGGTGCACCAGTTCCTCTCGCCGCTGTCGAACTCCCGCACCGACCGCTACGGCGGCGACTTCGAAGGCCGCACCCGGCTGGCGCTGGAGATCGCCGACGCCGTCCGCGCCACGACCGACGTCCCGCTGTTCGCCCGGCTGTCGGCCACGGATTGGACGGACGACGGCTGGACCCTCGACGAGTCCGTCCGGCTGGCGAAGCTCCTCGCCGAACGCGGCATCGACCTGATCGACACCTCGAGCGGCGGCAACACCCCGAACCCGGACATCCCGGTCGGCCCGGGCTACCAGGTCCCGTTCGCCGAGCGGATCCGCACCGAAACCGGCCTCCCGACCGGCGCGGTCGGCATGATCACGAACCCGCAGCAGGCCGAGGACATCATCGCCGGCGGCGAAGCCGACGCGGTGTTCCTGGCCAGGGCCCTGCTGCGGGACCCGCACTGGCCCCTGCGAGCGGCGAACACCCTCGAAGCGGACGTGCACTGGCCGGACCAGTACGCCCGCGCCAAGTCCTGGCACTGACCCGCTGACCGCACCTCGCGTGATCCCGCGCGGAACTCGCGTGATCAGAGACGTGACTCGCGTGATCGAGCACGGAACTCGCGCTGACCGGCCTTTCCGGCTCCGATCACGCGAGTTACGGCCTCGATCACGCGGGCCGCGCCGAGTCCTGGCACTAGTGGTGGAAGGCGGTCGCCTTCGCAGGGTCCTTCGGGCGACCGCCCTCCTTTTCCAGGTCCGGCAGCAGGCGCTTCAGGTCGGCCAGCAGCAGGTCCGCGAGGTCGTGCGTGAAGCCGTTGCGGACCACGATGCGCAGCACCGCCAGGTCCGTCCGGTTCTCCGGGAACGTGTACGCCGGCACCAGCCAGCCGCGCTCGCGCAGCCGTCGTGACACGTCGAAGACGTCGAACCCCGCGTCCGCGCGGGTCGTGAACGCGAACACCGGCAGCTGGTCACCGCGGGTCAGCAGCTCGAAGGGCCCCAGCGCGGCGATCCCGGACGCAAGGTGCATCGCGACGTCCCGCGAAGCCTGTTGTACGGCGCGGAACCCCTCACGGCCGAGCCGCACGAACGTGTAGTACTGCGCCGCGACTTCGGCACCCGGCCGGGAGAAGTTGAGCGCGAACGTCGGCATGTCGCCGCCCAGGTAGTTCACCTTGAACACCAGCTCCGACGGCAGTGCGTCCTGGTCGCGCCAGACCACCCAGCCGACGCCCGGGTACACGAGCCCGTACTTGTGGCCCGACGTGTTGATCGACGCCACCCGCGGCAGCCGGAAGTCCCACTCCAGGTCCGGGTCGAGGAACGGCGCGATCATCGCGCCCGACGCGCCGTCGACGTGCACCGGGATGTCCCAGCCGGTGCGCTCGGCCAGCGCGTCGAGCGCCGCGGCGATCTCGGCCACCGGCTCGTAGCTCCCGTCGAACGTCGAGCCGAGGATCGCCACCACGCCGATCGTGTTCGCGTCGCAGCGGGCGACGGCCTCCTCGGCCGAGAGGTGGTACCGGTCGCCGTCCATCGGCACCAGCCGCGGCTCGACCTCCCAGTACTCGCAGAACTTCTCCCAGCAGACCTGGACGTCGGCGCCCATCACCAGGTTCGGCTTCCCGGTGCGGCCGAGGCGGGACCAGCGCCGCTTCAACGCCATCCCGGCGAGCATGCAGGCTTCGGACGAACCGGTCGTCGAGCAGCCCATGATGTCGGCCGGGTCGGGCGCGTGCCAGAGGTCGGCGAGGATGTTCACGCAGCGCCGCTCCAGCTCGGCCGTCTGCGGGTACTCGTCCTTGTCGATCATGTTCTTGTCGACGCACTCGGCCATCAGCTCCCGCGCCTGCGGCTCCATCCACGTCGTGACGAACGTGGCGAGGTTGAGCCGCGCGTTGCCGTCGAGCATCAGCTCGTCGCGCACGAGTTGCAGCGCCGTGTCCGGCGGCAGCGAGTTGTCGAGCAGCTTGTCGTGCGGCATGACGAAGCCTGCCGCGAGCGCCGGGTTCGCCCCGGCGTACATCGGATTCGTGCCGCCCACGCGGTCCGGGCGATCCGTTTTCCCCTGATGCAGCACCATGCCGCCGAACGTACTGCGAATCACGGGCTTCGGCAGACGCGAAAGGGGCCGTTCCACCCGGAACGGCCCCTTTCGCGCGGAAAAAGGTCAGGCCTGCTGGGCCTGCCACATCCAGTGCGCCTCTTCGAGGGCACGGGTGATCTCGATCAGCAGGTCCTGCGTCACGAGGTCGCTCTTGTCGGTCTCGTCGATGCGGGCCCGCAGCCGCTCGATGAGCGCGGAGAGGATGTCGACGATCGCAGCGACCGTGGACTCCACGGACTGCCAGTTTTCGGGGTACTCGGGCACGCCCGAGCTCTCGACGACGGTCTTCGCCTTGCCGTTCGGCGAGATGCCGATGGCGTTGGCGCGCTCGGCGACCTCGTCGACGTACTGGCGCGCGGTGGCGACGAGCTCGTCGAGCTGCAGGTGCGCGCTGCGGAAGTTCGAGCCGACGACGTTCCAGTGCGCCTGCTTGGCGATGAGCGACAGGTCGACCAGGTCGACCAGCGTCGCCTGGAGGGCGTTGCCGGTGATCTCCTTGTCGGCCTCGGAAAGCGGGCTCTTGATCGGAGACTTGCTCATCTCTGGTGATCCTTTCCTCGGACTCGTGCGGACGTGGAAGGGGTGGTCAGACGGTGGCGGAGAGCGCGACCTCGATGTTGCCGCGGGTCGCGTTGGAGTACGGGCACACCTGGTGGGCCTGCTCGACCAGCTGGTCGGCCTGGGCCTGCTCGAGGCCCGGCAGGGAGACGTTCAGCGCGACGCCGAGACCGAACCCGACCTCCTGCTTGAGCACGCTGACCTCCGCGGTCACCGTCGAGCCGTTCAGCGGCACCTTGGCCTGGCGGGCGACCAGCTGCAGGGCGCTGTGGAAGCAGGCCGAATAGCCGGCGGCGAAGAGCTGCTCGGGGTTGGTCTTGTCGCCCCCGGGGCCGCCCATCTCCTTCGGGATGGCCAGGGACTCGTCGATGACGCCGTCGGACGAGGTCACCTCGCCGTTGCGGCCGTCGCCGCGCGCCGTCGCCACCGCCGTGTAGATCGCCTGACCCATGCTCAGCCTGCCTTCTGTCGCGGACGCTCCACAGCGAGCGTCTCACCGAGCACAACATCCCGCACCCGCGGAACAGTGCCCCCACATGGCAGGCATCACGTCGATCGATTACCCGGCGGCATCCGGGTGAAACGTCACGAGGCGCGCGTCACCGCGAATTCGGCGACCTGGCGCCCGATCAGGCGAAGGGTGCGGACACTCTTCTCGTCCGACGCTCCACCGCCCTCGTCGAACTTGGTCTCGGCCGAGTTGATCGCACCACCCAGTGGGGTGGCCCAGCCGCGCAGTGCGTGCGTGATCGTGCGCAGCTGCTCGAGCGTCGTGACCGCGGCCTGCCAGCCATAGGCGACGGCGGCCAGCCCGACCGCGCGGCCGTCGAGGTACGGGCGCTGGTCGTCGCGCAGGTCCTCGACGTAGTCCAGGGCGTTCTTGACCAGGCCGGACAGTGCGCCGTGGTAACCCGGCGACACGACGATGAGCCCGTCCGCCTGCCGCACGGCTTCGGTGAGCGTGGCGGCGCGTTCGTGGCGGTCCGGCTCGCCGGCGTCGTAGAACGGCAGCACCAGCTCCGGCCCGGTGAGCATCCGGATCCGGACCCCGACTTCGGCCGCACCGCCGAGCGCGATCTGCAGAGCGCGTTCGGACTGGGAGCTCTCGCGCAGAGAGCCGCCGATCCCGAGCACGTTGACAGTCCTGGCTGAAGTCACGCTTTCCAGGCTAACCCCTCTACTTGAGTGGATATCCAGACTTTGGGACCGAGGCTCGCGTCACAGCTGGACCTGTTACCTACTGACGAGTAACGTCCCGGGCGGCACCGACGCTCAGGAGGCAACATGGCGATCCCGCTCCCGGTCCGCGTCCAGGCCGCGGCGTCCCAGCTCGCGTTCTGGCTGCCCAGGCCCCTGCGGCGGATGGTCGCGGGCCGCCCGGTGCGCCTCGACGGCCAGGACCTCGCGCTCGACGCCCAGTTGCTGCTCCGGCTGCAGAAGCTCGCGGGTGCCGAACTGGTGCGGGGCTCGGTGGAGCAGTCGCGGGCCCTGCTCGACGCCGCTCGGCACCTGGTCAGCGGCAAGCCGATCGAGCCGGTCTCGGTGCGCGAGATTGCCGTGCCGACGCCGGATGGCGATCTCCCGGCGACGCTCTACACACCGGTCGGGCTGCCCGAGAAGTCCCCGCTGCTGGTGTTCTTCCACGGCGGCGGCTGGGTGATCGGCACCCGGGCGAGCCACGACAACGCCGTCCGCTTCCTGGCCAAGCACGCCGGGGTGCGGGTGCTGTCGATCGAGTACCGGCTGGCGCCGGAGTTCCCGTTCCCGGCGGCCGCGGAGGACGCGCTCGCGGCGTTCGAGTACGCGGTGGCGAAGGCGGGCGACCTCGGCGCCGACCCGGCCCGGATCGCCGTCGGCGGCGACAGCGCGGGCGGCAACCTCGCCGCCGTGACGGCGCAGCAGGCGGCGCGGCGCGGCGGCCCCGCGCCGGCGTTCCAGCTGCTGATCTACCCGGCGACGGACTTCGCGCGGCGCTACCGCTCGCAGGACCTGTTCGCCGAGGACCTGTTCCTCACCGACGTGCACATGAAGTGGTTCGAGGGCCACTACGTGCCGGAGGGCACGGACCTGACCGACCCGCGGCTCTCGCCGCTGCACGCGGAAGACGTGAGCGGCCTGCCGCCGGCGCTGGTCGTCACGGCGGGCTTCGACCCGCTGCGCGACGAGGGTGAGGCGTACGCGGAGAAGCTGCGCGAGGCCGGCGTCGAGGTGGCGCTGCGCCGGCACGACGACCTGATCCACGGGTTCATCAACTTCACCGGCGTCGGCACCCGGTTCCGCGAAGCGCTGGCCGAGATGGCGGGCGCACTGCGGCAGGGTCTGTCCAAACGGGACTGAGACCGGGGCTTCGAGGAAACGAACCCGGAGCCCGGCGCGGAGGAATGTCCGCGACCGGGCTCCGGGCCCCCCTGTTTTCCGGTGGTCGGACTACGAGCCCGGAACCGGCAGTGGTGGCACCGGCAGCGGCGGTACCGGCAGCGAGCCGAGCAGGCCGCCCAGGATGCCGGTCACGGCACCCAGCAGGGCCTTGAGCAGGTCGCTGACGACCTTCAGCGGACCGGGCAGGTCCGGGATCGGCGGCAGCGGCAGCGGCGGCAGCTGCCGCGGCGTCGCCTGGGGGTTGGCCAGCAGCCGGCTGGACTCGTCGGCCCGGCCCTTGGCCAGGCCGGCCAGCTGCTGGGTGTCGGTCTGGATCGTGTAGCGCTTTCCCGCGGCGATGTCCGCGAGCACCGGGCTCATCTGACCCAGGTCGGCGCGCGTGGCCCCGACGTTGCCCGCGTAGGCCACCTTGGTCAGGTCGTCACGCATCTGGAGCACCTGTGCGGCGAGGGCCTGGGTGCTGGAGGAACCCTTGCCCCCCTCCGGGCTCGCCGAGGCGATCCCCGCCATTCCGACCGCCAGCAGACTGCCGGCGGCTACCAGGGCGATGGACCGCCCGAACTTGCCTTTCATTTCCTACCTCCTGGCCTCGGGAGACCTGACGGGTTAAATCGATACCCCCCGTATCGGAGATAAGCCACCCGATCACCGGTTAGGGATGTTTTCTAACCCTTACGTGCCGGATGCGAAGGCAGCGAACTCGACCGCAATTGATTAACGTCGAAACCTTGCCCATCCCCCTGAAGATCATCCTGATCGATTCTCTCCGTCACCCCTGGTAGCGAGCGTCCACTGTAGAGCGACTCGGCCACTCACCCGGGTGTAAACGGTGATCATTTAGCTTCATCACTCCGTCGGACCGCGTGTCAAGACTGCTCCAGACGGGGCGTCCCCCACGCTCGCACCGCCACCCACAAGGTTCTCCCCTGGCCGGGGCAGAAATGCGAAATCAATTCCGGAAAAACCGTCGTACGGCTCCGAATCGGGCACCGGCCGTCAGAGCGGCAGGCCCGCCTCCAGGTGCGCCACCGCCCGGTCGAGCACCACCAGCGTGTCCACGTCGGGATCCGCCGCCGCGCCCAGGAACGCCGCCATGATCACCCCGACCACCGCGCCCGCCCAGTTGCGGACCTCGAAGTCGTCCGCCGCGCGGCCCGTCCTCTCGGCCGCCATGCCCGCCAGCAGGTCGATCCCCTCCGCGAACTGGTCCATGACCGCGCTGCGCAGCTCCGGCTCGCGGAACACCAGCAGCTGCCGCTGACGCTCGCGCTCCCACTCCTCGCCCGAGACCTGCTCGCGGATGATGTCCACCGTCGCCCGCAAGGCGGCGAGCGGGCTGAGCTCCGCCGGCTGGGCCAGCGTCGCCGCGATCAGCACCGGGTCGAACGGGTCGTACAGCACCGTCGCTTCCTTCGTCGGGAAGTACCGGAAGAACGTGCTGGGCGAGATCTCCGCCGCCGCCGCGATCTGGTCCACCGTCGTGGCGCTGTAGCCCTGCTCCCGGAACAGCCGCAACGCGTGCCGCTGGATCGCGGCACGCGTCCTGGCCTTCTTCCGTTCTCGCAGCCCCGAGGGCTCAGATGGCGACGACGTCATGCTCCGATTCTCGCGGCTGCGTCCCGGGGGCCGCCCGCCCGGGCAGGAACAGCAGCGCGAGCAGCGCGCCGGCCACGCCGAGCCCGGCGCACACCCACAGGGTCGCCGCCATGCCGTCGGTGAACGCGACCCGCGCGGAACCGGCCAGCGCAGGCAGGTGGAGCTTCTCCGCGACGGCGACCGCGGCCGACGCACTGCCCCGCACCGCGTCGGCGACCGGTGCGGGCAGGCCGTCGACGGCGACACCGGCGCGGTAGACGCCGTTGAGCACCGTGCCCAGCACCGCCACCCCGATCGTGCCGCCGATCTGGCGCAGCACCTGGATCAGCGCCGACCCCGCACCCGAGCGGCCTTCGGTGAGCGCGCCCATGGCCATCGACATCAGCGGAGGCAGCGTGCACCCGGTGCCCAGCCCGATCACGCCCTCCCAGGCGACGGTGACGCCGTAGCCGTCCGACGGCGACGTCGTCGAACCCCAGGCCAGCCCGGCCGCGAGCAGCACGAACCCGGCCGTCACGACCACGCGCACGCCCACCGCGGCGACCAGGCGCTCGGCGATCTTCGCCGACACCAGCATCCCGCCGATCAGCGGCAGCAGCCGCACGCCGGTCTGCAGCGCGTCGGCCCCCTGCACCGCCTGGAACAGCTGAGGCAGCACGAACAGCAGGCCCATCAGCGCGAACGACGCCATCGTCGCGAGCACCGCACCCCAGACGAACCGCGGCTCGCGGAACAACGCGAGGTCCGTCAGCGGCGCGGCCGTCCGCGTCTGCGCCCGGCAGAACACCGCCAGCAGCGCGACGCCGAGGGCGATCAGGCCGTACGTCACCGGGTCGGCCCAGCCGTGCTCGCCGGCGTGGACGAACCCGTAGGTCAGCGCGACCAGCCCGGCGGCCGAGAGCGCGATGCCCGTGAAGTCGATCGCGCCCCGGCCGGACCCGGGCGTCAGCGGCACCAGGAACAGCACCGCGACCAGGCCGATCACGGTCAGCGGGACGTTGATCAGGAACACCGAGCCCCACGCGAAGTGGTCGAGCAGCCAGCCGCCGAGCAGCGGCCCGAGCGGGATGCCGGCGAACGTCGCCATCACCCACGTCGTCAGCGCCTTCGCCCGCTCCTCCGGCGGGAACAGGATGTTCAGCAGGGAGAGCGAGAGCGGGATGAGGAACGCGGCGCCGACACCGAGCACGACGCGGGCGGCGATCAGCTGGCCGGGCGACCCGGCGTACGCGCACCCCAGCGAGGCGAGCCCGAACAGCGCGAGCGCGCCGAGCAGCAGTTTCTTCGGGCCGAACCGGTCGCCCAGCAGGCCCGCCGGCAGCAGCAGCGCGGCCAGCGCCAGCGTGTAGGCGTTGCCGAACCACTGCAGCTGCGTGGTCGTGGCGCCGAGGTCGACGGCGAGCGTCGGCACGGCGACGTTCAGCACGGTCAGGTCGAGCCCGACGGTCAGCAGGCTCACCGCGAGCGCTCCGAGCGCCCACCACCTGCGTGGATGGAGCTGAGTCATAGCGACCCCCATTTGATAGTTACTACCAAATGAGAGTAACTCTCAAAATCTTCCGGCGCCAGACCCCGCACCCCGGGAAATAACTTGCACGCGCGTACCACCTTGGGTTCTCATCGAGGACGTGCCGCTGCAGCCCTACCGCCGGGTCCTCGCCGTCCCCCGCGTCCCGTCGACGATGGCGCTGATGTTCCTGGCCCGGCTGCCGATGACCATGAACGGCGTGCTGATGACGCTGTACATCGTCACCGGACTCGGCCGCGGCTACGGCGCCGCCGGGCTGGTCGGCGCGGGCATCACCCTCGGGATGGCCCTCGGCGCGCCACTGCTGGGCCGCTGCTTCGACCGCTACGGCCTGCGTCCGATCGTCGCCGTCTGCGGGATCGGCACGACGGCGTTCTGGTTCGCCGCACCCCACCTGCCGTACGAAGCGCTCGCCGCGGTCGCGGTCCCGGCCGGGATGCTCTCGGTGCCGGCGGGCTCACTCGCGCGGCAGATCCTGGCCGCGCTCGTCCCGGTCGAGGAGCGCCGCGCGGCGTACTCGCTCGACACGATCTCCGTCGAAGCGACGTTCATGATCGGCCCCGCGATCGGCATCGCGGCGATCACGACGCTCTCGCCGACCTTCACGCTCAGCGCGCTCGGCGCGCTGTTCGGCGGCACGGCGTTCCTGATCTGGCTCATCGACCCGCCGATCCGCGAATCGGCCGAGCCCGGCGCGTCGACGACCCGGCCGCCGCTGCGCAGCTGGCTGACCGGCCCGCTCGTGGCGACACTGCTGATCGCCGCCGGCACGCTGTTCGTGCTCGTCGGCACCGAGCTGGCGACGCTCGCGACGCTGCGGGCCAACGGCGACCTCGGCGTGACCGGGCTGGTGATCGCGGTGATGTGCGCGGCGTCGATCGCCGGCGGCATCGTGCACGGCGCGGTGAAGCGGTCGCTGCCGCAGGGCGTGCTGATGCTGCTGCTCGCGCTGCTGGTGGTGCCGGTCGGGCTGGCCGGCCATCCGTGGTGGCTGCTGACGCTGGTGCTGATCCCGACGAACCTGCTCTGCGCGCCGACGCTCGCGGCGACCACCGAGACGGTCACCCGGATCGCCCCGCCGCGGGTCCGCGGCGAGGCGATGGGTCTGCAGGACGCGGCGACGCGGCTCGGCCTGGCGCTGGGCAGCCCGGTGGTCGGCTTCGCGATCGACCACTCGAACCCGGCGTGGGGCTTCGCCGCGGCCGGGCTCGGCGGCCTGGTGATCGCCTCGGCCGGCCTGCTGCGACGGCGGGCGCCGGAACCGGCCGCGGAGCCGGTCCCGGCGCTGGCCGAAAGCTAGCGGGCCTGCCGCAGCTCGTCGTGAGTGGTTAGGGCGGTTCTAACCGCCCTAACCACTCACGACGGGTCAGCCGCAGGCCGCGCGGAGGGCGTCGAGCTTCTTGACGTTGCGCTGCACCCACTGGGCCACCACGCCGGCGTCCTCGATGCGTTCCTTCTGCACCTCGACGTACGAGCCGGCCATGCCCAGCAACGCGTTCTTGACGTCCTGGTCCTCGACGTTCCCCGCCAGCTCCCGCAGCCGCTTCTCCTTGTCCGCGGCGCGGGCCTTGAGCTTGTCCGGGTCGACCAGCGGGTTCAGGTCCGCGAGCCCGAGCGCCTCGGTGCACGCGGCGACCTTGTCCGCGGTCCTGGACCCCTGGTCGACCGCGGTGCCGACCTGGTCGCACCCGCTCAGCAGCAGTGCGGCCCCGGCCAGCAGCGCGGCCGTCGTTCCACCCCTCGTCATGGCGCCAAGGTACCGGTCAGCCCTTGACGCAGACCACCTGCTTGAGGTGCGCCACCACCTCGACCAGGTCCGTCTGGGCGCGGATCACCGAATCGATGTCCTTGTACGCCGCCGGGATCTCGTCGACGACGCCCGAGTCCTTGCGGCACTCGACACCGGTCGTCTGCGCCGCGAGGTCGTCGGCGGTGAACAGCTTCTTGGCCTTGGTGCGCGACATCCGGCGGCCCGCCCCGTGCGACGCCGACCGGAACGACGACTCGTTCCCGAGACCGCGGACGATGTACGACCCGGTCCCCATGCTGCCCGGGATGATCCCGAGGTCACCCGATCCGGCACGGATCGCGCCCTTGCGGGTGACGAGCAGCTCGACACCGTCGTACGTCTCCTCGGAGACGTAGTTGTGGTGGCAGGAGATCGCGTCGTCGAAGGTCGTCTGCGGGACGACGTCCTTCAGCGCCTGCTTCACGAGCGCGACCATCGTGGCGCGGTTGCGCGCCGCGTAGTCCTGCGCCCAGAACAGGTCACGCCGGTAAGCCGCCATCTCCGGCGTGCCGGCGACGAAGACCGCGAGGTCCCGGTCGGGCAGGTCGGCGTTGTGCGGCAGCTTGCGCGCGACGGCCATGTGCCGCTCCGCGAGCTCCTTGCCGATGTTGCGCGAACCCGAGTGCAGCATCAGCCACACGCGGCCCTCGTCGTCGCCGCCCTGCTCGAGGCAGACCTCGATGAAGTGGTTCCCGCCGCCGAGGCTCCCGATCTGGCGCGCGGCCCGGTCGTGCAGCTCCTGGACCCCGGTGTGCAGCTCGCCGAAGCCCTTCCAGAAGGCGTCCCAGCCGCCGACGCCGTGCACCTTCGCGGGGTTCACGGGCGTCTTGTGCAGCCCGAAGCCGACCGGCACGGCCGATTCGACGCGTCGGCGCAGCTTCCCGAGGTCGTCCGGCAGGTCGCTCGCGGTGAGCGACGTCCGGACGGCGCTCATGCCGCACCCGATGTCCACGCCGACCGCGGCGGGCGAAACGGCGTCGCGCATGGCGATGACGCTGCCGACGGTCGCGCCCTTCCCGTAGTGCACGTCGGGCATCACGGCGACGCCGTGCACCCACGGCAGGTTCGCGACGTTGTGCAGCTGCCGCATGGCCTGGTCTTCGACCGACGCGGGGTCCGCCCACATTCGGATCGGGACGCGGGCGCCTTCGACAGCGGTGTACATGATTCCTCCCCTTGACTTGCTTGCGGTGCACAGGATCCCCCGGCCCCCGGCAAAACACCAACGCGATTCTTCGTGAGCAAAAAGAAATCCGGCGGACGCGATCGGTCCGGCAGAATGAGCCGACCGTCCGGGGAGGACGGTCGGGGGAGGATCGATCCATCGTGAAGACGTCGTGGCGCGCGCTCGTCGCCGTCGTGCTGCTGGCCGGGTTCCCGGTTCTCGTGCTCCTGGTCGTCGGCGGCCTCGCCGTCGCCGAGTACTACGCCTTCCGGCATTCCGGGTTGCTGGCGATCAAGCTCGGCATCGTCGCGGTCCCGGTGTCGTTCGCGCTGCTCAAGGCCCTGTTCGCGATCGAGCGGACCCGCGGCGGCGACCTGCCGGGCGTGCCGGTGACGCCGGAAGGCCAACCCGGGCTGTGGGCGCTCGTGCGCGAACTCGCCGACACCGTCGGCACCCGGCCGCCGGACGCGATCTCGCTGCTCAACGACGTCAACGCCGGGGTGCGCGAGCGGACCGGGTGGCTCGGGCTGCGGGTGCGCCGCCGCGAGATGTTCATCGGGGCGCAGCTGCTCGCGGGCCTGCGCCACGACCAGCTGCGCGCCCTGCTCGGGCACGAGCTGGCGCACTACACCAACCGCGACACCCGGCTCGCCGGCCTGACCTACCGCGGCCGACGGTCGATCGAGAAAGCGCTGACCGGGCTGGACGGTGACGGCTGGTTCGAAGGACTGGTCCGCAAGCTGTTCGTGCTCTACGCGAAGCTCTACTTCGCGGTCTCCGCGTCGGTCTGCCGCCGTCAGGAGCTCGCTGCCGACGCCGCCGCGGCGCGGCTCGCCGGGACCGCGGCCGCCGCCGGCGCGCTGCGCGAAGTCGAAGCGCTCGACGTCGCCTGGAAGTTCTACGTCGAGCACTACCTGCTGGTCGGCTGGCACGCGGGCTACCTGCCGGACCGGCCTGCCGCCGGGTTCCGCGCGCTGCTCTCCGACGCCGAGCGCGCCGAGCAGATCGACCGGCTTCGGCAGGAGCTGCCGGAGGAGGAGACCTCCCGCTACGACACGCACCCGGCGACGCCGGAGCGGATCGCCGCGCTGGAAGCCCTGCCTGCGGTCCCGGGCTCGCCGGGCGGCGACCGCCCGGCGAGCGACGTCCTGCGGGACGCCGACGCGACGCTGGACGCGGCCCTGTTCGCCGACCTGGACGCCGAAGCGGCGGCCAAGCGGCGCACGGACTGGGACAGCTTGGTGAACCTCGGCTTCCGGCACGCCGCGACCAAGGTGGCGACGGCGTTCCTGAACGGGCGCACGCTCGAGGACGCGCTCACGCTCATCGACGAGGGGCACGCGAGCGAGTTCGCCGACCCGGACTGCCGGCCCCCGGCGACCGCGGGACCGCGGGCCCGGCGCGAATTCGTCGTCGCCTCCGTCCGCGAAAACCTGTCCACCATGATCGCCGCCGCGCTGGCGGAAGCCGGTGTGGCGCACTGGAAGCTGTCCTGGTCGGGCCCGGCCGACCTGGTCGTCGACGAGCCCCACGGCCGCGAGCTGTCCGCGGCCCTCGACGCCGCGGCCGCGGCCGACCCCGACACCGCTCCGCTACGCCGCCTGCTGGCCGCCGCCGGCGTGCTCCCGGTCCGTTCCTGAGGAGGAACTCTTGCTTTCCCTGTTCAACTCCAAGCGCCGCAAGGCCGCCGTCGCGCTGGTGAAGGCCGCCAGAGCCCGGGGCATGAGCGTCGAGGACTACGCGAAGACGCTTTCCCCGGCCGAACTCGCGCAGTACGTGCCACAGGACGCCAAGCCCGAGGTCGAGATGCCCGACGTCGCGCTGTGGGGCCTCCCGCCGGACTCCGCCGTGACGGCGGCGAAGTTCATCGCCGACGCCCACCTCGCCGAAGCCGTCACGGCCTACCGCGCCGGTGACTGGCAGCCGGGTGCCGCGCTGCTGGCGGACCTCGGCACCGACTGGGACCGCCGGGCCTTCGCCGTGCAGCAGCTCGGCGACGCCGCGGCGGACGACGACGCCCCGCTGAAGGCGTGGCGGGCGTCCGGCAGCGCGGACGCCGAAGCCGTCCACGCCCAGGGCCTGGTCGCGCTGGCCTGGCAGATCCGCACGGGAGCGACCACCGACCACGTTTCCCAGGACCAGTGGGCCGGGTTCTTCCGCGTGCTCGATGAGGCCGAAGCGGCGGCCCGCGCCGCGACCGAAGCGGCGCCGGAAGACCCGACGCCGTGGTGGACCATGCTCACGGTCGCCCGCGGTCGCCAGTACGGCAACGACGACTTCCGCGGGGTGTGGGCGGAGCTCGTGGCGCGTGACCCGCTCCACCGGCCGGGCCACGAGCAGGCGCTGCAGTACTGGTGCGCCAAGTGGTTCGGCTCGCACGAGCAGATGTTCGCCTTCGCCGACGAAGCCGTCGCGAAGGCGCCGAAGCTGGCCGGCCTGGGCCTCGTCGCCGCGCACGAAGCGGAGGAAAAGGAGGTCGGGGCCTGGAAGAGCGACCGGACCTCGCGCGCGCTCGACGGCGTCCTGCCGTGGCTGGCCGGCGAGGGCCGGGACCACCCGGCGAACCTGCGTGACCGCGCGTACGCGGCGAAGGCGCTGGTGGAGAACGGCCGCTGCGACGAGGCCGTCGAGCAGTTCAAGGTGTTCGGCGAGCACGCGGACGCGCTGGTCTGGGCCTACGGCGGCCGTCCCGGGTACGAGTTCATCAAGACGCGCTACCTGGCCTGCCACGGCGCGCCCCGGCCGTGAAGCGCGCGAAGGCCCCTCACCGGGATTCGGTGAGGGGCCTTCGAAGCACTTGCGTCAGGACTGCTCGGCGATCAGCTCCGCGATCTGCACGGCGTTGAGCGCCGCACCCTTGCGCAGGTTGTCGTTCGCGATGAACAGCGCCAGCCCGCGACCACCTTCGACGCCCTGGTCGACGCGGATGCGGCCGACGTAGCTCGGGTCGTTGCCCGCCGCCTGCAGCGGGGTCGGGATCTCCGACAGCTCGACGCCCGGCGCGTGCGCCAGCAGCTCCGTCGCGCGTTCCACGGTCAACGGCTGCGAGAACTCCGCGTTCACCGAGATCGAGTGCCCCGAGAACACCGGCACGCGCACGCAGGTGCAGGACACGCCGAGACCCGGGATGCTCAGGATCTTGCGGCTCTCGTTGCGGAACTTCTTCTCCTCGTCCGTCTCGAGCTCCCCGTCGTCCACAATGGACCCGGCCATCGGCAGGACGTTGAACGCGATCGGGCGGACGTACTTGTCCGGCGCGGGGAACTCGATCGCCGCGCCGTCGTGGGTCAGCAGCGCCGCGTGCTCCGCGCCCGCCTTGACCTGGCCCGCCAGCTCGTCGACGCCGGCCAGCCCGCTGCCGGACACCGCCTGGTACGTCGACGCGACCAGCCGGACCAGCCCGGCCTCGTCGTGCAGCGGCTTCAGCACCGGCATCGCGGCCATCGTGGTGCAGTTGGGGTTCGCGATGATCCCCTTGCGCGCCTCTTTGATGGCCTGCGGGTTGACCTCGCTGACGACCAGCGGCACGTCCGGGTCCATCCGGAACGCCGAGGAGTTGTCGATCACCGTCACGCCCGCCTCGGCGAACCGCGGCGCCTGCGCCTTCGACGTCGACCCGCCCGCGGAGAACAACGCGATGTCCAAACCGGACGGATCCGCCGCCGCCGCGTCCTCGACCGTGATCTCGGTGTCGCGCCACGGCAGCTTCGAACCCGCCGAGCGCGCCGAAGCGAAGTACCGGAGCTCGGCGATCGGGAACTCCCGCTCCGCCAGCAGCTTGCGCATCACCGCGCCGACCTGGCCGGTCGCGCCGACCACCCCGACCCGCAGCCCGTCCGCCATCAGCGACCACTCCCCGCGTAGACCACAGCTTCCTCGTCGCCACCCAGCTCGAACGCGTCGTGGATCGCGCGCACGGCGTCGTCCAGCTGCGCGTCGCGGATCAGCACCGAGATCCGGATTTCCGAGGTGTTGATGATTTCGATGTTTACGCCGGCGTTGGCCAGCGCTTCGCAGAACGTCGCCGTGACACCGGGGTGCGAGCGCATCCCGGCGCCGACCAGCGAGACCTTGCCGACGTGGTCGTCGTAGAGCACCGACTCGAAGCCGATCTCCGCCTTGACCTTCTCCAGCTCCTTGACCGCCTTGGCGCCGTTGGCCTTCGACAGCGTGAACGTGATGTCGGTGCGGCCGGACACCGTGCTGGACACGTTCTGCAGCACCATGTCGATGTCGATTTCGGCGTCGGCGATCACGCGGAAGATCCGGGCCGCGGCGCCGGCGTGGTCCGGCACCCCGGTGACCGTGATCTTGGCTTCGGAGCGGTCGTGCGCCACACCGGTGATCAGGGCTTGTTCCACGGGGATCTCCTCGATAGAACCGGTCACCGTCGTGCCCGGCTTGTCACTGTAGGAAGAGCGGACTCGGATCGGGACGCCGTACCGGCGCGCGTACTCGACCGACCGCAGGTGCAGGATCTTCGACCCGCTCGCGGCGAGCTCGAGCATCTCCTCGTACGGGATGGTGTCGAGCTTGCGCGCGTCCGGCACGATCCGCGGGTCGGCGGAGTACACACCGTCCACATCGGAGTAGATCTCGCAGACGTCGGCGTTCAGCGCGGCGGCCAGCGCGACGGCGGTGGTGTCCGAGCCACCGCGGCCCAGCGTGGTGATGTCCTTGGTGTCCTGCGCGACGCCCTGGAAGCCCGCCACCAGCGCGACATAGCCCTGCTCGAGGGCTTCGGTGACGCGGCTCGGCGTGACGTCGATGATGCGCGCGTTGCCGTGCACCGACGTCGTGACGACGCCGGCCTGCGACCCGGTGAACGACCACGCCTCCGCGCCCTGGGCCGAGATGGCCATCGCGACCAGCGAGTTCGAGATGCGCTCACCCGCGGTGAGCAGCATGTCCATCTCCCGCTCCGGCGGCGCCGGGTTGACCTGCTGCGCCAGGTCGAGCAGCTCGTCGGTGGTGTCACCCATCGCCGAGCAGACCACGACGACGTCGTTGCCCGCCTTCTTGGTGGCGACGATCCGCTCCGCGACGCGCTTGATCCGGTCGGCACTTTCCAGCGACGATCCGCCGTACTTCTGGACCACGAGGGCCACGCCCGAACCTCCTCGCGGGCCGGGCGGCTCCCTGGCGGGCACCGGAGAGCCCCCGCGTCCCATGATTTGAAGAGGAGCCTACCGGGGGTTTCGCGGCCCGCCACCCTCCTGACGTGGGGCGGGCACCGGATGGAGGCAGCGCGGAAGTAAATCTTCCGTAACACCAACGAAATGCACGAAGCCCTTCCTCCCGAGTGATGCAGCGCACGCCTGGGTACCGTGTCGATCGTGCGAAAGCCAGCTGTGACGAGCGTCCCGATCGCGTCCCTGATGGCCGAGCGTTGGAGCCCGCGGGCTTTCGACGCCTCGGCGGCCGTCACCCCGGAGCAGGTGAAGGCCCTCCTGGAGGCGGCCCGCTGGGCCCCGTCCTTCGGCAACACCCAGCCGGCCCGCTACCTGATGGGGTTACGCGGCACGCCGTCGTTCGACGGCATCCTGGCGACGCTCAACTCGGGCAACCGGGCGTGGGCGCACCGGGCGAGCCTGCTGCTGGTCGGCGTGATGGTGACGACGAACGAGAAGGGGCCGGTGCCCTACGCCGAGTACGGGCTCGGGCTGGCTTCGGAGAACCTCGTGCTGCAGGCGGTGGAGCTGGGGCTGGTCGCCCACCAGATGGCGGGGTTCTCCGCGGACGCGGTCCGGTCCGCGTTCTCGCTGCCCGACGACGCCGTGCCGAAGGTGGCGATCGCCGTGGGGTCGCCGGCTTCGCCCGACGTCCTGGAGGAGGACTGGCGGATCGAGCGCGAGAAGGCGGACCGGGTGCGGGTACCGCTGGCGGACTTCGCGTTCACCGGCCAGTGGGGCACGCCGGCCTTGTGAAAGCCGTGAAGGCCTCCTTACCGGCGCTAAGAGCCGGTAAGGAGGCCTTCACGGACTTGAACGTCAGGAAGCTCCGCCGACGCGGCGGATGACCTTCGCCAGCACCCCCGACACCACGAGCCAGAAGATCGCCGCGATGCCGTAGTTCACCAGGACCCGCAGCTTCTCGTCACTGGGGGTGAACAGGTCGCTGAATCCCAGCGCCAGGCTGTCCGCCCACGACTTCACGAACGAGACGATCCCGTTGTCCGGGTTGGCCGAGCCGACCGTGAAGATCACGTGGATCACCAGGAGCGCGGCGAAGATCAACCCGGCCCAGCGGACGATCGACGCCACCACCGAGGCCACCTTGCCCCCGGTGCCGCGCCAGTCGACCGGGGCCCGGCGGGAGACCCGGGTCTCCTTCGACGCCGACGACGACTCCGCGTGCTCACCCATGCCCGCAGTTTCGCACGACGACCGGCCAATTGCTACCCACAGGTAACCCCAGCAGGAGACGCCCGGCTTCCCTCGCGTGGTGTTCCGTGGCTATGGTGAAGACGTGGCGCGTGCTCTCCTGCTTCGCTGCCGCGACGGGGCCTGACCGGACCGGCTCCCCGTCGCGGGGCTTTGTGGTGCCGGTCGCACCCGTCGAGCTGGAGACTCCCGAATTCGCATGAGCAAGATCCGCAAGCCTTCGCGTCCCGCGCCCGCTGACCAGCCCGCCTGGAACACCCAGCGCGGCACGTCCATGCCGGTCCACCGCTACCGCCCCTGGTACGACCTCGTCGAGAACATCGACCTGCCCGACCGCACCTGGCCCGAGAAGCGCATCGACCGCGCACCGCTGTGGTGCGCCGTCGACCTGCGGGACGGCAACCAGGCCCTGATCGACCCGATGTCGCCCGCGCGCAAGCGCAAGTTCTTCGACCTGCTCGTCCGCATGGGCTACAAGGAGATCGAGGTCGGCTTCCCGGCCGCGAGCCAGACCGATTTCGACTTCGTCCGCGAGATCATCGAAGAGCACGCCATCCCGGACGACGTCAGCATCCAGGTGCTGACGCAGTGCCGTCCCGAGCTGATCGAGCGGACCTTCAAGTCCCTCGAAGGCGCGCCACGGGCCATCGTCCACATCTACAACTCGACCTCGATCCTGCAGCGCCGCGTGGTCTTCCGCGAGGAGCGCGAAGGCATCAAGAAGATCGCGACGCAGGCCGCGGAAATGGTCGTCGAGCTGGCCGCGAAGCAGCCGGACACCGACTTCCGCTTCCAGTACTCGCCGGAGTCCTACACCGGCACCGAGCTGTCCTACGCGCTCGAGGTCTGCAACGCCGTCACCGAGATCTGGCAGCCGACGCCGGAGAAGCCGGTGATCCTGAACCTGCCGGCGACCGTCGAGATGGCGACGCCGAACGTCTACGCCGACTCGATCGAGTGGATGTCGCGAAACCTGGAACGCCGCGACTCGGTGATCCTGTCGCTGCACCCGCACAACGACCGCGGCACCGGCATCGCCGCCGCCGAGCTGGGCTACCAGGCCGGCGCGGACCGGATCGAGGGCTGCCTGTTCGGCAACGGCGAGCGCACCGGCAACGTCGACCTGGTCGCACTGGGCATGAACCTCTACAGCCAGGGCATCGACCCGCAGATCGACTTCTCCGACATGGACGAGATCAAGCGGACGGTCGAGTACTGCAACCAGCTGCCGGTCGGCGAGCGCTCGCCGTGGGGCGGCGACCTGGTGTTCACGGCGTTCTCGGGCAGCCACCAGGACGCGATCAACAAGGGCCTCGACGCGCTGAAGGACGCCGCCGACAAGCAGGGCGTACCGATCGACGAGTACCCGTGGGAGGTCCCGTACCTGCCGATCGACCCGAAGGACGTCGGCCGCACGTACGAGGCCGTGATCCGGGTGAACTCGCAGTCCGGCAAGGGCGGCGTCGCCTACATCATGAAGGCCGAGCACCAGCTCGACCTGCCGCGGCGCCTGCAGATCGAGTTCTCGAAGGTCATCCAGCGCTACACCGACACCGAGGGCGGCGAGGTCGACCCGACCACGATGTACAACGCCTTCGCGGCCGAGTACCTGGAGCTGAAGACGCCGCTGGAGCTGGTCCGCCAGCACGTCCAGGACAACGGGGACGGCGAGTACGACATCACCGCGACCGTCCGCGTGGAAGGTGACGAGCACGAGGTCACCGGCCGCGGCAACGGCCCGATCGCGGCGTTCTTCGACGCGCTGTCGACCGTCGGCTTCGACCTGCGGCTCCTGGACTACTCCGAGCACACGCTCTCGCCGGGTGACGACGCGCGTGCCGCGTCCTACATCGAGTGCGCGATCTCGGACCGGGTGTTCTGGGGCATCGGCATCGACCCGTCGATCGTCACGGCGTCGCTGCGCGCGGTCGTCTCGGCGGTGAACCGCGCCCACCGCTGAACCTGTGGGCCGGCTGTCGGGTTCCTGTGAGTCCCCGGTGATCGGGACTCATCGGCCCCCGGCAGGCGGTTAATGGAGGTGTGGACGCGACAACGGCGGGACTGCTGGTGCTGTTCGTCGTCTCGCTCGTGCCCCTGCTGCCCACCGAGGTGACGCTCCTCGGCATGGGTGTCGCGGCGGCACAGGGCGGGACGTCGCTGGCGCTGGTGATCGCCGTGTCGTCGGCCGGGTGCCTGGTCTCGGACCAGGCGCTCTACGCCCTCGGCCGGTTCGGTGGCCGGGCGGCGCTGGACCGGCTGAGCCGGCGGCAGAAGATCGCCGCCGGCATCGGCTGGCTCGACGGGCGGCTGCAGCGCCACCCGCGGCCGGTGCTGGTGGTGGCCCGCTGGCTGCCGTCGGGCGGGACGGTCGGTGCCCTGCTCGCCGGATCGCTCCGGTGGCCGATGGCGGAGTTCTTCACCGCGTCGGCCGTCGGCGTCACGCTCTGGACGTCGTACGTGGCCTTCCTGGGCTACGCGGGCGGCCAGATCATCACCGAACCCGGGATCAGCATGCTGCTCTCCCTGGGTGTCGCCCTTATCCTGGGTTCGGTGATCACCTACGGCGTGAAGCGCGGCGCTAAAGCGATTTGAGGATCTCCGCCGGCTCGGTGCGCGTCGTGAAGTCCGGGTGGACGTCGACGAACCGCAGCACGCGATCCCGATCGACCACGACCACCGCCGGGTGGACCAGCTCCCAGGTGCCGTTGACCCGCTCGAGGTCGGTGCCGAGCCTTTCCATCGCCTCCCGGACCGGGGCGGAGACCGGGTAGCTCAGCCCGAGCCCCCGCGCGACGGTGCTGCCGGTGTCCGAAAGCACGGGGAACTCCAGATCCGGGAGTGGGCCGTCCGGCTTCTGCGGGCTGATCGCGGTGAGGGTCGCGTTCCGCGCCGTCAACTCGGGCAGGAGCTCCTGTTGGTAGGTGCGCAGGGTCAGGTTGCAGTACGGGCACCACTGGCCGCGGTAGAAGACGAGCACCGCCGGCCCGTCCGCAACGAGGTCACCCAGGCTCACCGGCGTGCCGTCGGCCCCGGGCAGCGTGAAGTCCTCGATCTTGGCACCCGCCTCGGCGAATTTCGTCCCGGCCGCCCGACGCCGGTCGGCTTCGAGGATCTCGAAGATTTCCGGCGGCAGTGCGCCGCGGAGCTGGTCGTTCACGCCGTTCAGGGCGCTGTTGAGCGTCATGGATCCCCCTAGCTCGTTGTACTGATCGGTACAGTTAAGCAAACTGTACTATTCAGTACATGGAGACGCAAGCGGCTTCGACCCCGCGCGGCAAGCGGACCCGCGACGCGATCGTCGACGCGGCGGCGGGGCTGATGTACGTCGACGGCGTCGCGGGCACGAGCGTCGACAAGGTGCTGGCCGCGAGCGGTGCCGGGAAATCGCAGATGTACCACTACTTCAAGAACAAGGAGCAGCTGGTCGAGGCCGTGATCGACCGGTACCTCGAGCAGATCCTCGGCAACCAGCCCGCGATCTTCACGCTGGCTTCCTGGGCCGACCTCGAGACGTGGACCGAGCAGCTGCTGGACGTCCACCGCCGCGCGGGCACCCCGGTCGCCTGCCCGCTGGGCAACCTCGCCGGCGAGGTCGGCGACAACCCGAAGCTCGCGCCCCTGGTCGACCGGGCCTACCGGACGTGGGAGTCGCATCTGGTGCGCGGCCTGAAAACGTTGCAGGACAACGGAGAGCTCGCCGCCGACGCCGACCCGGAACGGCTGGCCCAGGCGGCGATGACGTCCGTCCAAGGTGGACTGCTGCTGGCCCACATCCGGCACGACCTCACGGCGCTGGAGGACGCGCTCGGGATCGCGCTGACCTACCTGCGCTCCCACACCACGTCGTGAGTGGTTAGGGCGGTTAGAACCGCCCTAACCACTCACGAGGCGGTGAGGTGGGCGATCTCCGCGCGCAGTTCTTCGATCACCTTGGCCACGGCCGGGCGTTGCAGCGCGCCGGTCCGGCACACCGCCTCCACCAGCCGCGCCGCGCGGATCCCCGCCAGCGGGCGCGCGACCAGGCCGCGGCCGGTGTTCATCGTGTAGCGCGGCAGCAAGGCGATCCCATGCCCGGCCGCGACCAGCCGCTCGGTGATCCGGAAGTCGTTGATCCGCTGCACCACCACCGGCCGCACGCCGGTGCGGATGGTCAGCGACTTCAGGACGTCGTCCACCGGGAAGCCGAAGTCGACGCTGATCCAGCGTTCGTCGGCCAGCTCCGCCAGCTCGACGCGACGCCGGTTCGCCAGGCGGTGCCCGGCCGGGAGCGCGACGTCGAGCGGCTCCCGCAGCAGCGGCACGACGTCGAGGCGGTCCTGGTCGAACTCCGGCGCGTGCTCGTCCCGGTGCGCGACGACGATGTCGTAGTCCGCGACCAGGCCGGGCACCTCGGGCGGCGTCATGTCGACGTCGCGGACGTCGACCTCCAGGCCCTCGTACCCGGCGACGCGGGTCAGCAGGCCCGGCAGCAGCATCAGCCCGGCCGACTGGAAGATCGCGATCCGCACCCGGCCGCGCGGCGCGCTGCGGTAGGTGTCCAGTTCGGACTCCGCGCGTTCGAGCGCGGCCAGCACCTCGTCGGCCCGGGCGACCAGCGCGCGGCCGGCGTCGGTCAGCCGCAGTCCCCGCCCGGCGGGTTCGGTGAGCGGCAGGCCGACCTCGCCCTGCAGAGCCCGCAGCTGCTGCGAAACCGCGGACGGCGTGCAGTGCAGCGCTCGCGCGGCCGCCGTCACGCTCCCGCGGTCGGCGAACTCCCGCAAGGTGCGCAGTCGACCCAGATCCACGAGCCCAGCGTAGTTGAAGCTCGGCTACACAGTGGCGACGCTTTCGGCGGCCGCCGCTTCACGGTCGTGCCGCAGCCGCGCGACGGTCCCGGCGCTGACGAGCGCGACGATCCCGGCCACGCAGCCGAGCGTGAGCACCGACGGCGTCAGGCGGTGGTCGGCGAGCTGCAGCACGTAGGCGAACAGCGGCGAGAGCGTCAGCAGGATCGACGCGGTGATCGGCTCGGTCCGCCGGATCCCCACCTGCAGCAGGTAGAGCGGCAGCGCGACGCCGAGCAGGGCGATCAGCGCGGACGGCCCGGCCGTCGCCCCGAGGCCCGGCGCGTCGTCGACCGCGACGAGCGCCCAGGTCATCGCCAGGATGAGGAAGAACCGCACGGCGAGCACCCGCCGAGGTGGCAACGCGGCGTCGCTCAGCCGCTTCGAATAGATCACGTTCGTCACCGAGCCGACCCCCGTGACGAGCACGAGCGCCACTCCCGCGAGCGTCTCGCCGGGAGTCCGGTCGAGTCCACTGTGGCCGGTGAGCGAGCCCCAGACGAGCAGCCCGATCAGCACGCCGATCCCGACCGCCACCCACGCCTCCGCGCGCAGGATCGCGGTTCCCCTGCGCAGCAACGGGGTGAACGCGAGGGTCAGCACCGGGCCGAGCGCGATGCCGACGACGTTCACCACGGCGGGTTCGAGGTAGCGGAGCGCGAAGAGCATCGAGAGCCACGTCGCGGCCGTCGTCACGTTGATCATCACGACGTCGCGGCGCAGTTCGCGCAGCGGGCGGAAAGTCGCGGCCACGCCGTCCCGCAGCAGTGCGAACACCAGGAAGAACACGGCGGCGAGGGTGAACGAAACCGCGGCGACGGTCGCCGGGCGCAGCTGTTCGAGCTGGTTGCCGGCGAAGACGTCGAGCGCCGCCGTCAGCGCCGCGAACCCGGTCAGCGGCAGTACCCCGCGCAGCATCGGCATCTCCCCGGTCGTCGGTGGACGCCCATCGTTGCCGGATCCGGAGACCGTGGGCAACACCGCGCCGGCCGCCGGGCGGCGCCCCAGCCGTCGTCCCGGCCGAACAGCCCAGGTCACCGGCGTTTCCTTGAAGGAGAGCTGAACGGTCCCTGCAGATATTCTCGCTGGTCCTTCACGGTTGCCGTTGCCACAGTGGAGGCATGCCCACCCGTGACCGCCTGCTCGCCGTGCTCGTCGCCGTCCTCTGGGGCCTGAACTTCCTCGCCATCCACGCCACGCTCGGCCAGTTCCCGCCGGTGTTCGCGGGCGCGCTGCGGTTCGCCGTGATCGCCGTGCCGACGATCCTGTTCGTGCCGTGGCCGAAGGTGAAGGTGCGGCACCTGCTCGGCTACGGCCTCGGCTTCGGCACCGGGCAGTTCGCGTTCCTGTTCATCGCGATGGACACCGGGATGCCGACCGGGCTCGCTTCGCTGGTCCTGCAGGCATCGGCGCCGTTCACGGTGCTGCTCGGCGCCGTCTTCCTGCGCGAACGCGTCACGCCGCACCAGCTGGCCGGGATCGCGCTGGCCGTCGCCGGGATGGTCGCGATCGCGTGGCAGCAGTCCGGGCACGCGGCCCTGCTGCCGATGGTCCTCACCCTGCTGGCCGCGCTGAGCTGGGCGTTCGGCAACCTCAGCACGCGCAAGGCCGAGCCGGACAACCCGCTGCACTTCACGCTGTGGATGTCGGTGGTGCCGCCGCTGCCGATGTTCGCGCTTTCGCTGGTCATGGAGGGCCCGGCCGCGCAGTGGCGGTCGCTGACGACGCTCGGGACGCCGACCGGGCTGACCGCGCTGGGCGGGCTGAGCTACGTCGTGCTGATCGGCACCGTCGTCGGGTCCGGCCTGTGGACGACGCTGATGCGGCGCAACCCGGCGGGTGTCGTCTCGCCGTTCTCGCTGCTCGTGCCGGTGGTCGGGCTGACGGCGTCGTTCCTGCTGCTCGGCGAGCGGCCGACCTGGCTGGAGGTCGGCGCCGCCGTCGTCGTGATCGCCGGAGTGCTGCTCGGGTCGCTGCGGCCCGTGCGCAAGCCCGAACCGGAGCTCGTCGCGGTCTAGGCGGTCGGCTCGGTGACTTCCTGCTTCTCCTCTTCCGCGTGCTTGCGGCCGAGCCGCTTCTTCATGACGAAGAAGACGACGACGCCGAGCACGATCGCGGCGACCAGGCCGTACTTGGAGAAGTTGCCGAGCCACTCTTCGGCGACGACGCCGAGGTAGTAGACGGCGGCCGTCGTACCGCCCGCCCAGACGATGCCGCCGGCCGCGTTCGCCAGCAGGAACTTCGGGTAGTGCATCTTGAGCGACCCGGCGAGCGGGCCGGCGAGGATGCGCAGGAACGCGATGAAGCGGCCGAGGAAGACGGCCCACACGCCGCGTTTGTCGAAGATCCGCTCGGCGTTGGCGAGGTGCGTCGGGCCGAAGTGCTTCGGGAATTTCCGGCCGGCCCAGGCGAACAGCCGTTGACCACCGGTCTTCCCGATCAGGTAGCCGATGCTGTCGCCGATGATGGCGCCGGCACTGGCCAGGATGCCGATCCACAGCGGATTCAGGTTGCTGTGCTGCGAAGCCAGCAAAGCGGCGCTGACCAGCACGATCTCGCCCGGCAGCGGAATGCCGAGGCTTTCGATCATGATCACCGCGCCGACGATCAGGTACACCGAGAGCGGCGGGATCGCCTCCAGCCATTGGTCGATGTGCACTGCTCGTACTCCCTGCTGTCCGGCGGATCTGCCTTTCGCAGGGTACCGGGGGTGGAGCGCCCGGGGCGGCCTACTCAGGTATTGCAGGGGGTACGACTTGAGTCGGGGTCACCCGGTTGGGTTTGGAGTTGTCCACAGGGTTCACCCCCATGTGGACAACTCGGGTCAGGGCTTCAGCTTCGCGGCCCGGGACTGGAGGTAGGCCTGCTCCGGCAGGCTCAACGTCCGCCGGGCGGCGGCCAGATACGCCTCCCGCGCGCCGGCGACGTCACCGGAGCGCTCCAGCAGGTGACCCCGCACGGCGTCCACCCGGTGGTGGGCCTTCAGCTCGACGCCCGCCAGCTCCGCCAGCCCGGCCTCGGGCCCGTGGACCTGCGCGAACGCCACGATCCGGTTCAACGTCACCATCGGTCCCGGCGCCACCACCCGCAGCAGGTCGTACAGCGTGAGGATCTGCGCCCAGTCCGTCTCGGCGGCCGTCGCGGCCTCGTCGTGGACCGCCGCGATGGCCGCCTGGAGCTGGTACGGGCCGACCGGCGCGGTCGACAGCGCCTTCGTGATCAGCGAGACGCCCTCTTCGACGAACTCCGCGGTCCAGCGGGTCCGGTCCTGGTCGGCCAGGGGGACCAGGGCGCCGGTGGGGTCGACGCGGGCCGGGCGGCGGGCTTCGGTCAGGAGCATCAGGGCCAGCAGGCCGGTGACCTCGCCGTCGTCCGGGAGCTCCGCGCGCAGCCGGCGGACCAGGCGGATCGCTTCGGTCGTCAGCTCGACGCGGTTCAAGGCGTCGCCCGAGCTGGCCGTGTGGCCCTCGGTGTAGATCAGGTACAGCACCTGCAGCACGGCGGCCAGCCGCTCCGGGCTTTCTTCGCCCGTGAGGCGTTCCCCTCGGAGTTTCTGCTTCGCGCGGCTGATCCGCTGCCCGATCGTGGCCTCCGGGACGAGGAACGCGCGGGCGATCTCCGCCGTCGTCAGGCCGCCGACCGCGCGCAGCGTGAGCGCCACCTGGGACGGCCGGGTCAGCGACGGGTGGCAGCAGAGCAGCAGCAACGTCAGCGTGTCGTCGACGGCGACCGGCTCCGGGTCCGCCGGCTCGGCCAGCGCGACGGCCTGCTCCCGCCGCTGCCGGGCGGTCTCGCTGCGGAACTGCTCGATGCGCCGCCGGGACGCCGTGGTGATCAGCCACCCCTTCGGGTGGTCCGGGATCCCCGAAGCAGGCCACTGCTGCGACGCCGCCAGCAGGGCCTCCTGGACGGCGTCCTCGCAGGTGTCGAAGCCACCGTAGTGCCGGACCAGCGCCACGAGGACCTGGGGCGCGAGCTCGCGGAGCAGGCTTTCGACCTCGGTCACAGGTCCGGCCCGTGCAGCCCCATCACCGGCCGCACCTCGACCACCCCGAACGCGGCTTCGGGGATCCGCCCGGCGATCTCGACGGCGCGCTCGTGGCTCTCGCAGTCGAGCAGGTAGAAGCCGGCGAGGAACTCCTTGGCCTCGGCGAAGGGCCCGTCGGTGGTCATCGTGCCGCCGTCGCCGGCGCGCACCCGGGTGGTGAGCTCGGGGAAGGCGAGCCGCTCGGAGACGATCCGCTCGCCGGACGCGTCGAGGTCGTCGTTGAGCTGCTGGTAGTAGGCGAGCCCGGCGGCGCGCTGCTCGTCGCTCATGCCTTCCCAGGCCTGCCGGGACTCGGGGTTGCCGTAGATCAGGACCACATATTTCACGAACGCCTCCCGGTCGATGTCGAAATCCGCGCGGCGGCGCCTACGTCCCCTCCGAAAGCACCCCACCTCAGGAGGATGGCATGACGGAGCAGCGGATCCGCGAACTGATGGCGGCGCGTGAAGCGGCGATGACCGCCCGCGACGCCGCGGCGCTGGCGGCGCAGTACGCACCGGAAGCCGTGGCGTACACGTTGGCCCCACCGCTGGTGCACCACGGGGAAGACAGCACGGCCCGGGAAGCGTGGTTCGCGTCGTTCGACGGCCCGATCGAGTATGCGACCCGCGACCTCGCGGTCACGGCCGGCGAGGACATCGCGTACTGCCACGCCCTCACCCGGCTGTCGGCGACGCCGAAGGGTCTGCCCCAGCCGTTCGAGCTGTGGTTCCGCTCGACGGTCTGCTTCCGGAAGCACGACGGCGACTGGCGGATCACCCACGTGCACGACTCGACGCCGTTCCACATGGACGGCACCTTCCGGGCGGCACTGGACCTGCGGCCCTGAAACGGCGAACGGCCGGCCGGGGACGAACCCCGGCCGGCCGTTCGGAGAGACCTCAGAGGATCTCGGCGGACGTGCCGACGTCCGGCGGGCCCAGGTCGGGGTTCAGCGCCCCGGTGAGCTCGATCAGCTCCGGCTCCACCTCGTGCGGCTGGATGCGCCCGTCGCGGATGTCCTCCGCGTAGTGGCACGCCACCCGGTGGCCGGCACCGATTTCGCGGAGCTGCGGGCGGTCCGTGTCGCACAGGCTCGCCTGCTTCCACGGGCACCGCGTGTGGAAGCGGCAGCCCGACGGCGGGTTCGCCGGCGAGGGCAGGTCACCGGCCAGCAGGATCTGCTCGCGGGTGTCCTCGACCTGCGGGTCCGGCACCGGGATCGCCGACAGCAGCGCCCGCGTGTACGGGTGCAGCGGGTCGCGGTAGAGCGAATCCGCGTCCGTCTCCTCGACCAGCGCGCCGAGGTACATCACGCCGATGCGGTCGGAGATGTGGCGCACCACCGCGAGGTCGTGCGCGATCACCACGTACGTCAGGCCGAGCTGGTCTTGCAGGTCCTCCAGCAGGTTGACCACCTGGGCCTGCACCGACACGTCGAGCGCCGACACCGGCTCGTCCGCGACGATCAGGTCCGGCTCCACCGCCAGCGCCCGCGCGATGCCGATGCGCTGGCGCTGCCCGCCCGAGAACTCGTGCGGGTACTTCCGCAGCGACGTCTCCGGCAGGCCGACCGCGGCCAGCAGCTGCCGCAGCCGCCGCTGGGTGGCCTCCTTGTCCTTGTCGAGGCCGTGCGCGTGCATGCCCTCGACCAGGATCGACTCGACCGACTGCCGCGGGTCCAAACTGGACATCGGGTCCTGGAAGATCATCTGCATCCGGCGCCGGGCCTTCCGCAGCTCCTCACCTTTCAGGTGCGCGACGTCCGTACCGTCGAACACGACGTGCCCGGAGGTCGGCTCGTTGAGCCGCAGGATCGCCCGGCCCAAAGTGGACTTGCCGCACCCGGACTCGCCCACCAGGCCGTAGGTCTCCCCGCGCCGGATGGCCAGGTCGACGCCGTCGACCGCGTACACGTGCCCGACCGTCCGGTCGAACACGACGCCGCTCTTGATCGGGAAGTGCACCTTGAGGTCCTTGACCTCCAGCAGCACGTCACCAGCAGGACGGGTCATCGGGTTCCTCCTCCCGCCGCGACCGCCGGCCGCACGGGGTTGTGACAGCGCAGCAGCCCGCCCTGGTCGGGCACCAGCTGCGGCGAGACCTCACGGCAGACCGGCAGCGCGTTCGGGCAGCGGGGCGCGAACGCGCAGCCGCCCTCCCACGGGATGTTGTCGGACACCGAACCGCGGATGGGGACCAGCTTCTCGCCGCGGCCCGCGTCCAGGCGCGGGATCGAGGCCAGCAGGCCGTGCGTGTACGGGTGCCGCGGCTCGGCGAACAGCTGGTGCCGCGGCGCCCGCTCCACGATCTTGCCGCCGTAGAGCACGTTGACCTCGTCGCACAGCCCGGCGACGACGCCGAGGTCGTGCGTGATCATGATCAGCGCGGTGCCGGTGTCCTGCACCAGTTCCCGCAGCAGCGCCAGGATCTGCGCCTGGATGGTGACGTCCAGGGCAGTGGTCGGCTCGTCGGCGATGAGCAGCCGCGGCCGGCACGCCAGCGCGATCGCGATCAGCGCGCGCTGCCGCATCCCGCCGGAAAGCTGGTGCGGGTACTCGGAAAGCCGGCGCGCCGGGTCCGGGATGCCGACCTTGTCGAGCAGGTCCGTCGCTTCGACGGTCGCCGCCTTGCGCGACATCCCGCGGTGGCGTTCCAGCACCTCGGTGATCTGCAGCCCGATCGGGATGACCGGGTTCAGCGAGGACAGCGGGTCCTGGAACACCATGCCGAGGTCGCGACCGCGGCGGTCGCGCATGTCCTTGTCGGACAGCTTGAGCAGGTCGGTGCCTTCGAAGCGCACCGAACCGCTGACCTTGTTGCCGCGCCGGGCCAGCAGCCGCATGATCGCCAGCGACGTCACGGACTTGCCGCAGCCGGACTCGCCGACCAGGCCGACCGTCTGGCCGGGTTCGACGTCGAAACTGACGCCGTCGACCGCGGTGAACGGGCGCTCGCCGCGGCGGACGAAGTTGACCGTCAGGTCACGGACTTCAAGGAGTGCCATGGGTTCTCACCGCCTGTTCTTCGGGTCGAGGGCTTCACGGAGGGACTCGCCGACCAGCGTGAACCCGAGCGCCACGATGATGATCGCGATCGCCGGGTAGTACGCCAGCTCGGGACGGACGTCGAGGAACTGGTGCGAGGCCTTGCCCAGCATCAGCCCCCACTCCGCCCGCGACGGGTCCGGGTCGCCCAGACCGAGGAACGACAGCGCCGCGGCCTCCAGGATGGAGGTCGCCAGCGTCAGCGTCGCCTGCACGATGACCGGGCCGAGCGAGTTCGGCAGCATGTGCCGGAACACGATCGCCCCGCGCTTCACGCCCAGCGACCTCGCCGCCAGCACGTGATCGGCGTCGCGCTGGGAAAGCATGGACCCGCGCAGGAGCCGGGCGAAGATCGGCACGCCGATCATCGACACGGCCAGGATGACGGTCCACTGGCTCGGCTTCGCGAACAGCGCCGCGATCGAGATGGCCAGCAGCAGCGACGGGAACGACAGCATGACGTCGACCAGTCGCATGAGGACGGTGTCGACCCAGCCGCCGAACGCGCCCGCCAGGCCACCGATGAGCACGCCGATGAGCACGCCGACGATCGTGGCGAGCACACCGACGATCAGCGTCTGCTGGGCGCCGGCGATCAGCCGCGACAGGAAGTCGCGGCCGAAGTCGTCCACGCCGAGCGGGAACCCGCTCTGCGCGCCCGGGATGAAGTTCGGCCGGATCTGGTCGCCGAGGTAGTGGACGTCCGGGTCCTTCGGTTCCAGCAGGGGCGCGAAGATCGCGACGATGAGGAACAGGCCGGTGATGACCCCGCCGGTGATCGCGACCGGGCTGCGCAGCATCCGGCGGATCGCGTCCCCGCCGAGGCTGTGCCCGCTCGCCGCGGCGAGCTTGTCGATCGGTTCCTTCTTCTTCTTGAGCAGAGTGTTCATCGCACACGCACCCTCGGGTCGATGATCCCGTACGAGATGTCGACCAGCATGTTCACCAGGACGTAGACCACGGCGCCGAACAGCAGGAGTGCCTGCAGGCGGGGGTAGTCACGCCGTTCGATCCCTTCGGCCAGCAGGAAGCCGAGGCCGCGGAAGTTGAACACCCGCTCGGTCAGCACCGCGCCGCCGAGCAGCGCGCCGGTCTGCAGGCCGATGGTGGTGACCACCGGCAGCAGGCCGTTGCGCAGGACGTGCCGGGTGCGCACCACCTGCTGGGTCAGGCCCTTCGAGTTGGCCGTGCGGATGAAGTCCTCGTTGAGGACGTCCAGCACCGACGCGCGGGTGATCCGGGTGATCACCGCGAGCGGGATCGTGGCGAGGGCGAACGCGGGCAGGATCAGGTGCTTGATCGCGTCCCAGACGGCGTCCCATTCGCTCGTCATGATGCCGTCGAGGATGGCGAAGTTCGTGATCGCGGTGGCGTCGAGGCCCGCGGCCTGCCTGCCCTGGGACGGCAGACCCAGCGGCGCGGCCAGGATGTCCTGCATCATGTAGCCGAGGAAGAACACCGGCACCGCGACGCCGATCAGGCTCAGCACGATGACCACGTTGTCGACCGGCCCGCCGCGGTACCGCGCGGACAGGTAGCCGGCGGGGATGCCGATGACGACCGCGATGATCATCGCGGAGAGACCGAGCTCGATGGTCGCCGGCAGGAAGGTGACGATCTCGCCCATCACGGGCTGGGTCGACACCAGGGAGTTGCCGAAGTCGCCGGTGACCGCCCGGCCGAGGAACCCGAAGTACTGCACGAAGATCGGCTGGTCGAGGCCGAGCACGTGGTTGAGGTTGGCGATCTTCTCCGGCGTCGCCTTGTCCCCCAGCAGAGCGGCGGCGGGACCGCCGGGCAGGGACCGGAGCCAAGCGAAGACCAGGATGGACAGGATGAAGAGCGTCGGGATCGCTTGTAGCAGCCGACGCACGAGAAAACGGAGCACTTGCAGTCCTTTGTTGCCAGCCCGGGATCAGGCGCAGGGGGTGGGTGCGGTAGCACCCACCCCCTGCCTTTGGCTGAAATCCAGAATCAGCTCACGGTCACGGTGTTGAAACGCTCGTCGGTGAGCGGGCTCGCCACCAGACCCTTGACCTTCGGGCCGACCACGATCGCCGGGGTCGGGTACGCGATCGGGATCGCCGGGAGGAAGTCCATGATCTTCTTGTTGACTTCCTGGTACGCCTTGGCGTGGGCGTCGCCGGCGGGCGAAGCGTCCGCCGCGTTCAGAGCCGAGAACAGCTCCGCGTTGTCGAACCCGAACTCCGCCTTCTTGCGGCCGAAGAACGTGCCCACGAAGTTGCCGGCGTCGTTGTAGTCACCGGTCCAGCCGAGCAGGTGGAGGTCCTGCTTGCCGGCCTTCTGCACGTCGTCCTTGTAGCCACCGTTCCACGGCTCGGCGTGGGCCTCGATCTTGACGCCGATCTTCTTGAGGTCCTCGGAGATCGCCGTGAAGGTGTCCGCCGGGTTCGGCATGTACGGCCGGCTGACCTCGGTCGGGTAGTAGAACTTCAGCGTCAGGTCCGTCGCCCCGGCCTGCTGCAGCAGCTGCTTGGCCTTCTCCGGGTCGTACGGGTACTTCGTGACGTCGTCGGTGTAGCCCGAGATGACCTTCGGGACGAACTCGGTCGCGACCTCGGAACCCTCGGCCAGCTTCGACTTCACGAACTGCTCGCGGTTGATGCCGTAGGCCAGCGCCTGGCGGACCTTGACGTCCTTGAGCTTCGGGTTGTTGGCCTGGTTGATGCCCAGGTACAGCACGTTGAACGACGGGCGGATGAGCACCTGCTCGCCGTCGTTGCGCAGCAGGCCGTAGTCCGCCGGGCTCGGGTAGTCGTAGCCGTTGATGTCGCCGGCCTTGAGCGCCTGCTTGCGGGCGTTCTCGTCCGGGATGACCTTGAAGATCAGCTTGTCGAGCTTCGCCGGGTTCGGGCTGGTGTCGTTGCGCACCAGGGTGATCTCACCCTTGGCCTGGTCCCAGCTCTCGAACTTGAACGGGCCGGTGCCGACCGGGTGCTTGTTCGCGTACTCGCTGTAGGTGAACGAGTCGCCGCTCTGGGTGACCTGATCCGCGTTGTACTGCTTGAGCGCGGCCGGGCTCTCGATGGAGAACGACGGCAGCGTGAACGCCGCCGGGAACGCACCCTTGGCCTTGTTCAGGTTGAGGACCGCGGTCGTCGGGTCCTTCGCCTCGCAGCTCTTGTAGACCGGGTCGCCGCTCGCGTCGCCCTCGTTCTTGGCGAAGCCCTCGAAGACGTCGCCGTAGTAGATCATCTGGCTCTGGGCGGCGGCGCCCTTCATGTTGTACCAGCGGTCGAAGTTGAAGCAGACCGCCGTGGCGTCCATGGGGGTGCCGTCGGAGAACTTCACGCCGGACTTGAGGGTGAACGTCCAGGTCTTGCCCTCGTTGCTCGACTCCCACTTCTCGGCGAGAGAGGGCTCGAGGTCGGCGGTGCCCGGCTTGTTCTGGATCAGCGTGTCGTAGATCTGCCGCGTGATCCGGAAGGTCTCGCCCTCGTCGTTGAACGCGGGGTCGAACATCTTCGGGTTACCGGCCGCACCGAAGATCATCGTGCCTCCGGTACCACCCCCGGCGCCCTCTTCACGCTTGGATTCCGCACAGGCGGACAGCGAAACCGCGAGCGCGCCGGCGAGCCCGATCAGGGCCACGCGGCGTGTTCGGGTCAGCCGCAATTGCTGCATCTGGCACCCCTTGGGAGATGTTCGGGTTCAAAGTCACCGTCCGGTCGGTCAGGAACTCGACGGACGATCGGTGTGCTCGCCGACACTAGCGGGAACTCGGCCCGCACTTAAGCACGTGAGGTTACGATCGCGCTACGTGGGCGTCGATTTGACCGCAATGTGTCCGTAAATCGCGACAGAATGTGACCATTTGTGGCCGACCACTGCGTCCGGTGCCGGATCACTGACTCAGATGGCGGTACCAACGTTAGCCCGGTCGTGTTGGCGCGAAGGTCTTCCTTGATCGATCCAGGGCGGCTCGCGCACGCACGGTGACGACTCGGTTTCCTACGAAAGTCGGGTGTCGGCGGCCTCGGAGGTGCCGTCGACGGCGAACCAGCCACGCTCGAACCGTTGCCAGCGGCCCAGTTCGGCCCGTGCAGCCTCACCGTCGCGCGCCACGGCCCTGGCCAACCGCCCGGCCTCCGGGCCGCCGGAGAGCCAGCAGAGGTGCGAAAGCAGGGGTCTTACCGAAGTCCGGCCGCACGAGACGCCCTCCAGCACCAGGACTTCCGGCACGGGCACCCGGACGAGCTCACCCGGCCGGGGTGCCCCGCCCGTCCAGTCCATCGGCCGGTAAGCGCCTTCGACGCCGTTCGCGAGCGGTTTCAGGACCCCGTCGACCAGCCGGGGCCACCACGAGACCGGGTCGTCCCACGTGGCGAAGGCGTCCGTGCTCACCAGCTCGGTCCGGCACCCGCGAGCACGCAGTCCGGCGGCGACCTGGGCGGCCATTGTGGACTTCCCCACGCCCGACGGGCCGTCGACGGCCAGCAGGCGCACCGCCCCCAACCGGGCGGGCGCGGCGAGCAGGGCTTCGATCACCCGGTCACTTGCTGACGCGCTCGACCTCGGGAAGCCCGTTGACGTTGTCCGGCGCGGTGGTCCGCGCCTCCAGCTCGGCGATCCGGGCGACCAGCTCGCGCTTGGCGTCCTCGAGCTCGCAGCGCAGCAGCGCGGTCTCCTCGACCGACGTGCGCACCTCTTCCTCCAGGTGCCCGACCTCGGTGGACAGGTGCAGCGACACCAGCGCCAGCACGACGCCGGCGAGGAGGAAGACGAAGTTCGACGGGGTCTCGACCCCGGTCAGCCGGGCGAGGAACAGCGCGGCCGACGGGACCACGGCGAGCACCACCACACCGGTGGCGACGACCAGCCAGACGCCCGCGTACTTCTCGCGGAGCTTGCGTCGCCGCATCATCTCGATGACGACGAACAGCACCAGGCAGGCGATGACGATGCTGAGGATGCGCCAACCGGCCATCTTCGCAAGCTCCTTATGCCGAGTCTGAAGAGTCGACCGCGGGGCGGCGCCGGACCAGCGCGAGCAGCAGCGCGAGGCCGGCCCGGCCCAGGTAGACCGCCGATTTGACGGGTGAGTGGCTGGGCGTGCCGCCCGCCCGTTCCCGCATGATGACCGGAATCTCCCGGATGGTCAGCTTGGCGCGGATGGCCATGACCAGCGATTCCACCGTGTCGCCGAGGTACTCGGCCGGATAGTAGTAGGCGAACAACCGGATCGCGCGCGGTCCCATCGCCTTGAACCCCGACGTGACGTCGGTGAGCTTGGTCTTCGCCAGCCGTGAGAACACGAGCGAAAGCGCGACCATCGCGTACTTGCGCGGTCCGCTGGCCTTGTAGGAGCCCTTGCCGGCGAAGCGGGAGCCGATCACGATGTCCGCGTCGTCCAGGCCGCGCAGCAGGGCGTCGAGCTCGTCCGGGTCGTGCTGGCCGTCCGCGTCCACCTGCACGACCACGTCGTACCCGCGGGCCGCGGCGTACCGGAACCCGGTGCGCATGGCCCCGCCGACCCCGAGGTTCACCGCGAGCCGGGCGACCTCGGCCCCGGCCGCCCGGGCGAGCTTGGCGGTTTCGTCGACCGAACCGTCGTCGACGACCAGCAGATCGCCGTTCGGCAGGGCGCGTTTCACCTGCTCGATGACCGAAGCGACGCTCGCGGACTCGTTCAGCGCCGGCATCACGATGAGCACGCGACGGCTGCTCACAGGGGTCATGGACACGCCATCACCTTAACCTTTCGGCTCTGCGGCGGACTTCCAGCCCCCGGGGCCGAACCGCCGGTCACTGGCCGTCACCGGGAGCGGCGCCGGGCGTCGCACCGGACGCGACCACACCCTGCTGGCCCTCGATCTCGTAGATCGAGGCACCGGCGTTGCGGTAGACCAGCTTGAAGCCGGGATTGGTGTCGAGGTGCTGGAGACCGACGTCGCGCACCGTCGTCGGCGTGACCTTGCCGGTTCCGACGAACGCGTACCGCACCTTCAGGTCGGTGAGCAGCTCGCGCACCTTCGGGTACTTGTCGACGTCGTTGCCGAAGATGCTCAGGTAACCGGCGTCGGTGGCCGGCTCGGCCCCGTAGAACGTCCACTGCGTCGGCTGCACCCCGGCCAGCGCGTACATCCAGACCGAGCCGTCCGCCTTGTCGTTCAGCACCCGCTCACCGGGCGAGGTGTGGCCGGCGAGCCAGGTGAACGCCGTCTCCTCGTCCTTGCTGACCGTCGGGCCGCCCCCGTAGTTGAACTGGAGCCGGGCGGCGTTGCGGCCGATGTAGCCACCGCGGCTCAGCCCGCCGACGACCAGCGCGAGCACGACGACGCCGAGGACGGTCAGCGTCGCGGGCTTGAGCTTGGGCAGCCGCGGCGCGACCTTCCGGGCGAACCCGGCCGACGCGGTGTTCACGAACTCTCCGAACGCGACGCAGCCGGCCAGCGGCACGAGCGCCGCGATGCGCCAGTGGTCGTTGTAGAACGGGCTGCTCAGCGTGTGCACCAGGTCGGTCTCGAGCGAAACCGTGGCGGCGAAGAACCCGCCCAGCACGACGTACGCGGCCACCATCCACAGCATCCGGCGGTGCTTGACCAGCAGGAACACCCCGATGATGGCCGGGACGCCGATCCACCACTGCGGGAAGTCGGCCATCGGCGAGAACGTGATGGTTTCGCCGACGGCACCGGAGACCGTCGCCTCGGACGCCCAGTAAGCGCTGGTCACGCCGCTGGCGTTGTAGAGCGAAGGCAGCACCACCGGGATGCCGAGCGCGGCGGCCAGCACCACGGTCGCGACCAGCGACGGCGCCGACCGGCTCCAGGTGATCGGCTCCCAGCGGACCAGCACGGCGACGAGGATCAGCAGGAAGTAGACGATGACCACGAAGACGACGCTCGTGTGCAGGCCCGCGAGCCCGGCCACGCCGACGCCGATCCCCACCGGCCCGGCGATCCCGCGGGGCTCCAGCAGGTGCCGCGCGACCGCGAGCATGGCCGGGATCAGGGCGACACCGGCGACGTACGGCCACAGCGGACCGCGCCACAGCGAGTCGTAGGGGAAGACCGAGAACGAGGCCGAAACCGCGGCCGCCGCGGCGACGCCGATCGGGGGCATCCGCCAGGCGTGGCACATCGCGGCGACACCCAGCGGGACGGTGAGGACCACCGCCAGGGCCGCCAGGTTCAGCGTCGGCATGATCGTCAGGCCGGCCTTGCCGAAGACCAGGGCGAGCAGCGCGTGGTAGGTGTCCGGGTAGAAGTAGTCCGTCTGGTTCGGCAGGTTCGAGATCGTGCCGACGGTCGACGGCCGGGCGTCGCCGTGCTCGGCGATCCAGCGCACCAGGTTCGCGTGGAACGGCGCGTCCCAGCCCTGCTGGACGTTGCCGAGGTTCCGGATGCCCCGCAGGAACGTGACGGTGCCGATCCCCATGCCGAGGGCGACGCCGAGACCGATGAGCACGTGGTCCCGCACGCTCCGCGCCGGCCGCTCCGGCTCTTCCCGGTCGGGGTGGCGTCGCCGAGTGAACCGGGACACCGCGAAGGCGAGCCCGAAACCGGCGGCCGAGAGCACGAGCGTCCACAACGCCACGTCGAGCATCGTCCAGCGGATGCCGAGCTTGCCCAGCACCGGGATACCGAGTGCGACGAGGCCGAAAGTGAGCATCGGCGCGGCGGCGGCCAAGGTCCAGCCCCGCAGCCGGATCGCGGCACCGAAGACTAGACCCGGCAACCAGAACGCGAGCAAAACGAGCAGAACGTTCATCGAATTCGCAGTCCAAACCTCACCGGCGCTTCACGCCGTTCCCGTCCCACCAGCGGGCGCACTGCACCTTACTGGGCCGCTATGAAGACGCTTCATCTGCGCCCGCGGTTGTCGCCGTCCCGTTCTCCGGGGCACGCCGCAGGACGAACGCGAGCACCACGGCCAGGCCCAGCGCGGGCGCCGCGGCCAGCGCGACGACCGCACGGAACACCGTGTCACCGGGCAGGAAGAGGAGCAACAGCGACGCCGTGCCCGTGACCACGGCCCAGCTGACCAGCACGAGCTTCGCCTGGGTGCGGGCCACGAGCACGGCCGTGAGCAGCTGCATCGGCACCAGCAGCACCGAAGACCACACCAGTCCCGCGACCGACCAGCCGTCGATGTCGTAGCCCGGGCCGCTGACGAACCGCACCGCCCAGGGACCGAGCCACAACCCGACCAGTGCGCCGAGTGCGGCCAGGGCCAGGGAGGCGACGGCGCCGAGGGCCAGCACGCGGCGCAGGCGGTGGCGGCCCTCTTCGGTGACCGAGAGCCGGACGACGAACGGCACGGCCAGCGACTGGACCGGCCCGATCAGGGTCAGCGGCAGCCGCGCGATGACCAGCGCGGCGAACAGGGAGCCGACGCGGTCGCCGTCTCCGCCGGGCGCCAGCAGGCCGACCAGCGCCGGGTAGCCGGTGATGACCGCCGACGTCAGCGCGGCCCCGACCAGGAGCATTCCCATCCGGCGGGTGGTGACGCCCCAGCCGTCGCCCTCGACGTGCGGGTCGAGCAGGCGCCGGGCCGGCCGGGCGAACAGCAGCCAGGCGAACGAGCCGGCGGCGACCGCGATGGCCAGCGAGACGACGTTGTAGGCGACCGACACGAACAGGACGCCGAGGATGAGCGCGCGCACCGCCGGTTCGGCGACCACGAGCAGCGAGAAGGCCTTCACCTTGTGCTGCCCGATCAGCAGCCCGCGGGTGCCGAACTGGCAGGCGAACGCGACACCGCCGGCCAGCACGATGACCGCCAGCGACCAGTCTCCGTGGAACAGCCGGTCATTGACCGGCGGGATCAGCAGAGCCAGCGAGAAAGCGGCCGCGACGACCACGCCGACGGCGACCGCGCGCAGCGCCGGGCGGCCCGCCTTGCCGCCGGCCAGGGCCGCCACCGCCGACTGGCGGGACAGCTCCTGCTCCAGCGGCGAAAGGGTGCTGCCGAGGCCCATCAGCAGGCCCCAGAACGTGACGAAGACCGCGTACTCCTGCGGCGGAAGCAGGCGCTGGCAGGCGACCGTGAGGACGTAGCCGAGGCCGATCGACACCAGCAGCGAGCTGCCGAGGCTGCCCGCGGTGGCACGGCCGCGTGCGCCGGTGCCGGCCTCCACGTTCGTCCCCCGCACGCCCGCGGTGCTCATCGGCGCCGGAGCCGGGCCCGCACGGCCATGGCCAGTCCACGCAGGACACCCGCGCCGAAGCCGCCGGCGAACACCGGCAGCAGCCGGGTGACCGCGCGGGCCTCCGGGCCGGTCGCACCGCACTTCTTCACGACCTCGCCGGCCGCGACGACGCCGGCCACCCCGGCGACCAGGGTCGTCTTCGGCTTCTTGGTGGCGAAGACCAGCCCGACGACGCCGGCGGCCAGCGCCCCGAAGAGGGCGTTGCGGGCCGGGCCCGGCGAGCCGATGTAGGAGTCCACGTAGGTGGTGCCCCGGAAGTAGGCCTGGTGCACGAACTTCTTGAACGAGTCGCGCCCGTTGTAGACCGCGGAGAACCCGGGTGCCAGCCAGATCCGCTCGCGCTCGGCGATCCACCGCAGCATGCGGGTGTCGTCACTGGCGAAGCGGATGTCGTCGAACAGCGACACGAACGCCGTGATCGACCCTTCGAGCAGAGCCCGGCGGGCACAGAAAAACGTCGTCCCCTTCGGGTAGACGTCGAATTCCTCGATTCCGTACGACGTCAACCGCGGATTCGCGAAGTATTTGCGCCACGGCACCTTCACCAGGCCGGCCATGAACCCCGCGTACGGATTGTGGTCGGAGGCGACGTCGATGTGGCCGTTCCAGACCGCGCGCTCGGGGTGGTCCACGAGCTGGTCGCGCAGGAACGTCAGGCTGCCTTCGCCGACGATGACCCGGCTGTCGAGCAGCACGATCCAGTCGCCCGACGACTTCGCGATGCCGGCGCTGCGCGCCTCGAAGCGGCCCGAGTTGGCCTGGCTGAGCACCGTGATGCCGTGCCGTTCGCGCAGCTCGTCGAGCCGCGACGGCGTGGCGTCGGTGCTGCCGTCGTCCACGACGACGACCTCGATCGGCCAGTTCGCCGCCTCGGCCGAGGCGAGCAGGGCGCCGACACTGCGTTCGATCCAGTCCTGTTCGTTGTAGACCGGGATCACGACGCTCAGCGAGGGAAGGAGCGGGTTCGCACTCACCGTGCCGAGGCTACCCGGCGACCCCTGCGGCGGGTCGGCCAGTATCCTTACGCCACCGCACCCGACCAGGAATGGGCTCTCACGGTGATTTCCTTCATCCTCGGTACCACCGCGGAACTGATCAAGATCGCGCCGGTTTACCACGGGATCGTCGAGCGCGGGGTGCGGCCGAAGATCTGGTTCACGGCGCAGCACGTCGACGAGGTGGCCGACGTCCTGGCCGACCTCAACCTGCCGGAGCCGGACGTCTGGCTCGTGCCGCGCGAGAAGGCGCACAACCTCGAGTCGCCGGCGCAGGTGCCGGGCTGGGCCGCCCAGGTGCTGCGCACCGCGTGGGGGCGCCGCCACGAGCTTCGCGCGGCGCTGACCGAGGACGGCCGGCCGCCGCTGGTGCTGGTGCACGGCGACACGTTCACCACGCCGTACGGCGCGCTGATCGGGAAGCGGATCCTCAAGTCGAGGGTCGGGCACATCGAGGCGGGCGCGCGGTCGGGGAGCATCCTGTCGCCGCTGCCGGAGGAGCTGAACCGCAAGATCGCCGCGAAGGTCGTCGACATCCACTTCGCGCCGACGGCCCGCGAGGTCGCGAACCTGAAGCACACCCGCGGTGTGGTGGTCGACACCGAGGCGAACACGGCGATCGACTCGATGCGCCTGGCGATCGGCCAGCCGCTGGTGATCGAGGACCTGCCGGAGAAGTTCGGCCTGGCCACGCTGCACCGCTTCGAGCTGCTCTCCCGAGCGGACAAGTACCGCGAGGCGCTGGAGATCCTGCGCGAAGAGAGCCGCAAGATGCCGGTGCTGTACATGGCCGGCGCGCCGGAGCGCGAGAAGATCCGCGCACTGGACCTCGAGCACCTCTTCGACGACAAGTTCATCATCCGGCCGAAGCTGCGGTACCTGAAGTTCCTGCCGCTGGTCGCGCGCGCAGAGTACGTCGTCACCGACTCGGGCGGCCTGCAGGAGGAGTGCGGCTACCTCGGAATCCCCTGCGCCGTGCACCGCCACCGCACCGAGCGGCACGTCGGCATCGGGGCGAACATCGAGCTCACCGAGATGCGCGGCGACAAGCTGCGCGCGTTCCTCGACAGCTACACCGAGCGTCGTGGCGACAACTGGATGGACAAGTACCACCCGTCCGAGATCGTCGTGAACACCCTGGCGCAGCTCGGCTACTGCTGACGGCCCCGGGCCCGCCGCCCGGGGCCGTCAGCGGTTCTCGGGCTGCGCCCGGTCGCACAACGGCACGCGGTAGAGCTTGAACGTGCCGCCCTGGTCGATCTGGCGGAAGCCCGCCGACGGCGCCGGGTAGGCGAGGCCGTCCCACAGGTTGCCCCGCGGGATGTCGTTGGTGAGCAGGTACCGCACGGCGAGGCGGTCCGCGATGGCACACGCCCGCGGGTCCGTCGCCGCCTGGTTCAGGTGGCGGGCCAGGTAGATCTGGTCGCTGGTGAGCCTGCCGATGTTCAGCTGCGGGAACAGCACCTGCCGGCGGGTCAGCGCCATCACCGCCGGACTGCCGTTGTACGGCATCTGGGCCACGATCGTGCCGGGCTCGGTGCGCTCGGCGATCCGTTTGAAGAGGTCGTACTCCTCCTGGTTCACGAGCGGATCGACCTTGGGGTAGGCACTCAGCACGCGGTTGCGGTGGTCGAGGACGTTCAGGCCACCGGTCGACAGCAGCAGCAGGAGGAACACCACCGGCAGCACGACCGCGGACGCCCGCGTGGCCAGGGTCCGGCGCTGGTCGAGGAAGCTCGCCGAGCTGAGCCAGGACCGGACCGCGGCGATCACCGCGAGCACCCCGATCACCGCGAGCGGGATCCCGGTGATCGGCAGCATGGCGGCGAGCCGGTGGGAGTCGGTGTACCAGAACCCGGTGAACATCCTGCGGCCCGGCCACTGCACCCCCGCGGCCAGCACGTAGAGGCCGGCGGAGATGGCGTGCCCGGCCACCAGCCAGCGCAGGCTTCGCTGCCGGAAGCACGACACGGCCCCGACGATCACGAGCACGGCCAGGACCCAGCCCGCGCCCCGGCCGTTCGTCGCCCCGGTCAGTGCCTCGCCGATCGCGTGCGACGGCGACTCGAACGGCTTCGCGTCCGCGCTCATCGTCACCGCGAACACCCCGGACTTGACGACGACCAGCCAGTACACCGGCGCCGCCAGCACGATCGGCGCGGCCAGCAGGGCGGCGGGCAGCCGCCTGCCGGCGCGGTACCGCCGCAGCGACGCCCGGGCGAAGCCGAGGAACACCAGCGGCAGGGCGATCGCCGCCAGGCTGATCACCGCGTTGGGGTGCGCGATGGTCAAGGCCACGAGGAAAGCCGGCGCGAGCAACCACGCGCGGCCGCGGCCGATGGCGTCCTCCTTGGCCAGCTTGGTGACCGAAAGCAAGGCGGCGAGCGCGGCCGGGACGAGCGAGAGACCCAGCAGGTTGGGCCAGAGGATCCCCCAGCCGAGCATCTCCCAGGGAAACGCGCCGAAAGCGGTGCTGAGCAGGCCGGCGAGGCCGAGGGCCAGCTTCGAGGGCCCGGCGAGCTGGCGCATCAGCAGGACGCAGCCCAGCGGCCAGACGACCAGGGCGATGGTGACCGACAGGATGTTCGCCGCCGCCGGCACGGAACTGCCGCTGATCATGACGAACAGCGAACCCAGGTCGTGCCAGGCGGCCGGGTAGAACCCGTGGGCGCGGCCCGGCACGCCGAGGGTGTCGATCATGAACGTGGAGGCGTCGCGAGTGTTGAGGATGTTCGCGATGGCGTTGTAGTGGAACGACGAGTCGTCGGTCTGGACCAGCTCTTCCGGACCGCGGATCGACAGCCGTACCGCGAGGGCGCCCAGCAGCACGGCGCCGGCGAGGCCGGCCACCGAAGCCCCGACGACCGGCCAGCTGTCTCCCGGCGCCGCCGGCGGCAACCGTCTGCGCAGGGGAACGACCACGCAGCCGAGCACCAGCGCCAGCCCGGCGAAGACGAGCAGCACGAGCAGCGGCGACCAGGCGATGCCGAGTTTCGACGCGGCAACGGCCGTCAGCACCACCACGGCCGTCACGACGACCGGTGCGAGCGCGACGGCCGTCAGCCGGCGCAACCCGAGCAGGTAGGTGATGGGAAGCCCGGGCAAGACCAGCAGCAACCCGCACAGGAGCACGGTCGGCACCGCGTCAAGCCAAGCCATGGAGGAGCTCCTCGCTTATCGACTCAGGGCGCGCGTCACCCGGGCACATCGAACGCTTGCGCGACCCCGATCGGCAAGCCGCCCGGAATTTTTTCACACGCTGACCGGCCCACTGGTACTGGGCTGCCCGACAGCCGCGGTGGCTTGCCGTTTTACGCGTGGCGCCGGCTTCCGGGTGATCCTCCACCGGCCGGAGCGGAGTCTGCGGGCGTTGCCGGGTCGAACCAGGCCGGCCGGAACGCCGAGATCGCCAGCAGCGCCAAGGCCAGCGCCACGTACAACGCGTGAGCCGGTGCCCGGACCAAGGGCGAGTGGTTTTCCGGGAGGAGCACCAGGCCGACCAGAGGGATGTCCGCGCGGCCCGTTCCCACCCGCCACGGGAGCAGGAGCAGGTACGCCACGGCCGGCAGCGCCGCCGGCCACCAGGTGCGTGCGCGGAACGCGGCGCACGCCGCCATCACCAGGAACGGGATGAACCACACCCAGTAGTGCGTCCAGGTCCAGGGGGTGACCAGCACCATCGCCACCCCCACCACGCCCAGCGACAGCAGTTCGCGGTTGCGGCGGTGCGCCCGCACGGCGATCCACAAGGCCGCCAGGGCGATCGCCACGCCCACCGGGATCCAGACCGCACCCGGGACGTCCGCGATGCCCAGCAGGCGGGCGAGGGCACCGCGGATCGACTGGTTCTCCGAAGGCATCGCGTTGCGGTCGCCCGTGATGCGCGCGGGGTCGGCCAGGTTCGCCGACCAGAACGCCGCCGAGTCCCGCGGCAGGGCCACGAAACCCGCCAGAACCGTCGCGCCGAACGTCGCCACCGCGACCGCGGCCGCGCGAAAGCGGCGGGTCAGCAGCAGGTACACCACGAAGATCGCCGGGGCCAGCTTGATCCCGGCCGCCAGCCCCACCCCGGCGCCGGTCCACCAGCGGTTCCGGCCGGCCAGGTCCAGCAGCACCAGCAGAAGCAGGAGCAGGTTCACCTGGCCGGCCGTGAAGGTCATCAGCACCGGCTGCATCGGCAGTGCGAGCGCCGCGAGTCCCGCCGTCGCCGCCGCCCGGCCGCGGTCCCGCGCGTAACCCAGCTGCCCCAGCGACCGCCAGCAACGCGAACAGGTTCACCAGCCCGGCGAACAGCGGCAGCAGCAGCTTCGGGAGCACCGTCAACGGGACGAACGCGCCGGCCGCGAACGGGGGGTACTTGAACGTGCCGCCGATGGTCGGCAGGTGCGAGACCCCCGCCTGGTACAGGGGCGTCCCGGCACGCACCGCTTCGCCGGTGGCCACATAGGACTGGAAGTCCTCGAGATAGATCCCGGTCGCCGCCCAGACACCGGCCCACACCGTGTAACCGGCGAGAATCACCAGCAAAAGCGTCCCGGACAGCACCACCCACCACAGTGGCGCGGGCAATCTGCGTTCCACCGGCTGTTCCGGCACCGCGACTGCCGCCATCCGGATTCGTCCCCCAGCTAGAGCACCCGCCGGCCCGAGAGGGCGCGCCCCAGCGTCAGCTCGTCCGCGAACTCCAGGTCACCGCCCATCGGCAGCCCCGACGCCAGCCTCGTCACGCTCAACCCCGGGAAGTCCCGCAGCATCCGCACCAGGTACGTCGCCGTCGCTTCGCCCTCGGTGTTGGGGTCCGTCGCGATGATGATCTCGCTGATGTCCGCCTCGCCGATGCGCCTGAGCAGCTCGCGCATCCGCAGCTGCTCCGGGCCGATGCCCGACAACGGGTCGAGCGCCCCGCCCAGGACGTGGTAGCGGCCCTTGAACTCGCGCGTGCGCTCGACCGCCAGGACGTCCTTGGGCTCCTCGACCACGCAGATGACCGTGAGGTCGCGGCGCTCGTCGCGGCAGATGCGGCACTTCTGCTGCTCGGAGACGTTGCCGCAGACCTCGCAGAACTGCACGCCTTCCTTGACCTTGCCGAGGACATCCTGCAGCCGGGAGATGTCCGCCGGGTCCGCGGCCAGCAGGTGGAACGCGATCCGCTGGGCGCTCTTCGGCCCGACCCCGGGCAGGCGCCCGAGCTCGTCGATCAGGTCCTGGACGACACCTTCGTACAAGTTCGTCAGCCGCCGAAACCGAGGGCGCCGAGGTCGGGCATGCCGCCACCGCCGCCGAGACCGCCGGCCAGCGGGCCGAGCTTCTGCTCGGTGAGCTTCTGCGCGCTCGCCGACGCGTCGCGGACCGCCGCCACGATGAGGTCGGACAGCGTCTCGACGTCGTCCGGGTCGACCACCTTCGGGTCGATCTGCAGGCTCTTGAGCTGGCTGTCACCGGAGACGGTCGCGGTGACCAGCCCGCCACCGGCCGTGCCGGTGACCTCGGTGTTGGCGAGCTCCTCCTGGGCCTCGACGAGCTTCTGCTGCATCTGCTGCGCCTGCTGCATCAGCTGGGAAATGTCGAAGCCGCCGCCGGGTTGCACCATGATCGCACTCGGTCCTCTCTGCACGCCTGTGTCGTCCACCAGGGTAGTCGCGCCACGCCGGGGGCCGGGCTGTGGCACCGTGGTCGCCGTGCGACGCGCGATTGCCCCCCTCCTGCTGGCCGGTGCCCTGCTGCTCACCGGCTGCGAAGAAGACGCCCCGGCAGCGCCGGCGCCCGCTCCCGTCACCACCCGGACGGTCACGCCGACGCCGACGACGGTGACGCCGTCCCCGTCGCCTTCGCTGCCGCCGTCCTCGGCCGCCGCGCCGCCGGTCGCGTCCGGGAAGGTCGTCGTGCTCGACCCCGGCCACAACGGCGGGAACGGCGCCCACCCGGCGGAGATCAACCGGCAGGTCCCGGCCGGGCGCGGCCAGACGAAGCCGTGCAACACGACCGGCACCGCCACCAACGCCGGCTACCCGGAGCACGCGTTCACCTGGGACGTCGCTCAGCGAATCGGGAAAGCCTTGGCGGACAAGGGAATCCGCGTTGTCTACACGCGACAGAACGACACCGGCGTCGGGCCCTGCGTCGACAAGCGGGCCGCGGTCGGCAACGACGCGAACGCCGATGCCGTCGTCTCCATCCACGCCGACGGCTCGACCGCGGCCGGCGCGAACGGCTTCCACGTCGCGTACTCGTCGCCGCCGCTGAACGCGGCGCAGGGCGCGCCGTCGACGCGGCTGGCACAGGTCGTCCGGGACACGATGCGGTCGGACGGCTTCAGCACGTCGAACTACATCGGCGGCAACGGCCTTTCGGCGCGCACGGACCTCGGCGGGCTGAACCTCTCGACGCGGCCGGCGGTGCTCGTCGAGTGCGGGAACATGCGCAACGCGGCGGAGGCGGCCCGGATGACCAGCGCGGAGGGCCGCCAGCAGTACGCGTCCGCCATCGCGGCGGCGATCGAGGCCTACCTGGCTTCCTGAGCCGCGAGGACCGCCTCTCCGTGGTGGACCGGCAGGCTCAGGAGCGCCTCGGCGGCCGGGTTCAGTCGAGCGGGCGGGCGCCGAGGTGGTCCGAGAGCAGCTTGCGGGCCAGCTCGTCCGGGTCCTTGTCCGGCGGCGGTGGGGGCGGCGGCGGGGCCGGGCTGGCGTCCTCGTTGTAGAGGTCCTCGTCGTCCTCGTCGGCGGGTTCCGGGGGCAGCGGGATGTCCGGCTCGGAGGTGGCCACCCGGGGACGGGCCGGTGCGGCGGGTGCCGGCGCGGGCCGGGCGGGCGCTTCGGCGGGCGCGGCGGCCGGGGCCGCCGACTGCCGGGTGAACGACCGTTCCGGCGCGGGCGCGGCCTGCTGCGGCCGCGCGGCGGTCGCGGCCGGGGCGCTGCCGTGCACGCAGCGGACCTGCCAGTCGCCCCCGACGACGTCCGACAGCGCGCCGGCGATCTTGCGGGCGTTGTCCTGGTCGGACAGGCGGCGGGCCAGGGGTTCGGACTTGTGGGTGAGGGTGAGGGAGTTCCCCTCGACGGTCGCGACCGTCGCCTGGGTGAGCATCGCCTCGAGGCTGCGGCCACCGGTGAACTTGCGCAGGGCGGTCATGAGCTGTGGCCAGACGTTCCGGATCGCGGCGGCGTCCAGGGCTCCGGACGCCGCGGGCGCTTCCTGAGCCGGAGCGCTCGGGGCCGCGGCCGGCGGGGCGGCGGCCGGCGCGGTGGCAGCGGCAGCGGCAGCGGCCGGCGTGTCGCCACCAGGAGTTCGCGGCGTCCCCCAGCCGCTGTCCGCGGACTTGGCGGCGGGAACCGGCTCCGCGGCCGGAACGGGCTCGGGGGTGGGCGCGGGACGTGCGGCGGGCTCGGGCCTCGCGGGTTCCGGGGCCGCGACCGGCGCCGGCCCGGCCGAAGCCGGACGCTGCGAAGGACGTGAGAACGCCCGCTCCGGCGCCGCCCGCACCGGGGGCTCCACGCCACCCTCGGCAGGCGCGCCACCTCCGCCGGCCAGCGTCGCGCGGCGTTCCAGCCGCTCGAGCCGGGCCAGCAGCGCGTTCTCCGCCTCCGTCACCGACGGCAGCAGCATCCGCGCGCACAACAGCTCGAGCACCAGCCGGGGCGAGGTCGCCCCGCGCATCTCCAGGAGTCCGTTGTGGACGATGTCCGCGTACCGCGAGAGCGTGGCCAGGCCGATCCGCTCCGCCTGCGCGACCATCCGCGACAGCTCTTCCTCCGGCGCGGACACCAGCCCGCCCGCGGAGTCCGGCACCGCGCGCAGCAGCACCAGGTCGCGCAGCCGGTCGAGCAGGTCCGTCGCGAACCGGCGCGGGTCGTGCCCGGCCTCCGTGACCTTCTCGACCGTGCCGAACACCGTGCCGGCGTCCTCGGTCGAGAGCGCGTCCACCATGTCGTCGATCAGCGCGACGTCCGTGACGCCCAGCAGCGCCACCGCGCGCGAATACGAAACGCCGTCCGGGCCCGCGCCGGCAAGCAGCTGGTCGAGCACCGACTGCGTGTCGCGCGCCGAACCGCCGCCGGCCCGGATGACCAGCGGGTACACCGCGGGCTCGACCTCGACGCCCTCCGCCGCGACGTTGCCCTCCAGGAGGGTGCGCATCGCGCCCGGCGGGATCAGCCGGAACGGGTAGTGGTGCGTCCGCGAGCGGATGGTGGTCAGCACCTTGTCCGGCTCGGTGGTCGCGAAGATGAAGATGACGTGCTCGGGCGGCTCTTCCACGATCTTCAGCAGGGCGTTGAAGCCCTGCGTGGTGACCATGTGCGCCTCGTCGATGATGAACACGCGGTACCGCGACTCCGCCGGCGCGTAGAACGCCTTGTCGCGCAGCTCACGGGCGTCGTCGACACCACCGTGGCTGGCCGCGTCGAGCTCCGTGACATCGACGCTGCCCGACCCCTCGGGGGCGAGCGCCTTGCACGAGTTGCACTCGCCGCACGGGTCCGGCGTCGGGCCTTGGGCGCAGTTCAGCGAGCGCGCCATGATGCGCGCGCTCGACGTCTTGCCGCAGCCGCGGGGGCCGGAGAAGAGGTAGGCGTGGTTGATCCGCCCGGCGGCCAGCGCCGTGCGGAGGGGTTCGGTCACATGCTCCTGCCCGACGACCTCGGCGAAGGTTGCCGGACGGTACTTGCGGTACAGCGCGAGAGCCACGCCCGTGAATCTACCGGGAGGGTCCGACAGTTAGGCTCGCCGGTCGTGGCGCGCACTCGCAGGCCTGGTCCGGTGCCCGGGCGGTACCCGGTCAGGTTCGGGACGGCGGAGCTCCTCCGCGACGCCGACCGCAGCAACGCGTGGCTGGTGTCCGTGGACGGGGTCGCCCAGTCGTACGTCGACCTCGACGACCCGGCCAACCTGGAGTTCGACTACGTCCGCCGGTTCGGCGACGTGGTCGACCACCTGCCCCCGGGCCCGCTGGACGCGCTGCACATCGGCGGGGCGGCGTGCACGCTCCCGCGCTACGTGGCGGCCTCGCGCCCGGGATCTCGCCAACTGGTGTTCGACGCCGACGGCGAACTGGTCGAGCTGGTCCGCACGCAGCTGGGGCTGCGGGTCCCAGGCCTGCGCGTCCGGGTGACGGACGGCCGCGAAGGCCTGGCGACAAGACGCGATAACTCGGCGGACCTGGTGGTGGTCGACGCGTTCGAGCGCGCCACCCTGGCCGGCGGCCTGGCGACCCTGGAGGCAACACGGGCGATCGCGACGATCCTGCGTCCGGAGGGGATCTACCTGGCCAACATCACGGACGGCTCGGGCCTCCCGTTCGCCCGCCGCTTCCTGGCGACGCTGCTGACGGTGTTCCCCGAGGTCCTGCTGCTGGCGGACCCGGCGGTGCTGAAGGGCCGCCGTTTCGGCAACCTGGTGTTCGCAGCCTCGGCAAGCGACCTCCCCACGGCGGAGATCGCCCGCCGAACAGCGTCGGCGAGCTTCCCGGCAAGGTGCGTCCACGGAGCGGAGCTGCGCAAACTGGCAGGCCGGGCAACCCCGCTAACGGACGAGGACCACCCCCCATCCCCCCAGCCCCCGGAAGACGTACTGGGCCTGTTCTAGAGGTCGTGAGTGTTTAGGGCGGTTAGAACCGCCCTAAACACTCACGACCAGCCACGGCAGACCCCGCAACCCGCAAGGAAGGCCACGGCAGACAGCAGACCGGCAAGGAAGGCCACGGCAGACCACCCGACCGGCGCCAGAGGCACCGTGGGGGTCCGGGGGCTCGGCCCCCGGGTGAAAGGACGAAGTGAAGGGCCCGGCGAAGGGGCGAAGCCCCGAGAGCCGGAGCCCGAAAAGAAGGGGACCCCGCGCACCCGTCAGAGCCTGCTTATCCTTGCTGCCTTCCGGCCCTGGGGAGGTTCACAGGGTGGACGCCGCGCGGGGTCCGAGGTCAAGTGTAGCGGGCCGGGATCAGGCCCCCGCGCCCGCCTGGGCGCGGGCCTTCTTGAACGTGTTGTGCAGGACCGCCAGCAGGGCGTCCCGCACCGAAAGCTTCTGCCGCGCGTCGAAGGTGATCAGCGGGACGTCCTCGCTGACCGCCAGCGCCCAGCGGATGTCCTCGAGGTTGTGCCCCAGGGCTCCGTCGAACATGTTCACCGCCACCACGAACGGCAGGCCCGCGTTCTCGAAGTAGTCGACCGCCGGGTAGCAGTCGTCCATGCGGCGGGTGTCCACGATGACCAGCGCTCCCAGTGCGCCGTGGACCAGGTCCTGCCACATGAAGCCGAAGCGGTCCTGGCCGGGCGTGCCGAACAGGTACAGCTTCACCTCTTCGTCGATCGTGATGCAGCCGAAGTCCAGGGCGACCGTCGTCGTGGTCTTGGCCGGGACGTGGCCCGTGCGGTCGACGTTCGCCGCCACCGACGTGATCGCCGCTTCCGTCGTCAGCGGCTTGATCTCCGAGATGGACGACACCGCCGTCGTCTTTCCCACGCCGAAGCCGCCCGCGATGACGATCTTGACCGGGGCCGGGGGGCGGACCCCCGGTTCAGTGAATGGCTTCGAGTCCACGAATGACCCTTTCGATCATGCCGAGGTCGTGCGAGTTGTGGTTCGCCGGCCGCCGGACGACGACGTAGCCCAGCTCGGCGAGGTCGGCCACCAGGACCCGGGCGACGCCGATGTGCAGGCCCAGCATGGCGGCCACCTCGGCGACCGACATGGTGCTCCGGCAGAGGGAGACGATCTCCTGCCGTTCGAACGTGAGCTTCGGGTGCGACGCCGCCCCGAGGCGGGATGTCATGACCTGCGCCTCGATCTCGAGGCTCTGGTCGACCGGCTGGGCACGCCCCGAGGTCATCAGGTAGGGCCGCAGCAGCGAGATGTCCGGTTCTTCGGTCATCGCGACGAGCCTCCCTAACTGCCGACGGTGTTCTTGAGCTCCTCGATCAAGCCGGGCGTGAGGACTTCGGTGGCGCGGTTGGCGAACATCGCCATCTCGTAGGCGATCGTGCCGAGGCTGGCCTGCTTGTTGGCCAGGACGCCCAGCGAGCAGCCGATGCTGATGGTGCAGACCAGCAGGTACCCGTGCTCCAGCTCGATGATCACCTTGTCGGGCGAGCCGAGCGGGTGGCTTTCGGAGACGCCGTGGGCGAGGCCGAGCATGGCCGAGGAGATCGCGGCGAGGCGGTCGGCGTTGGACCGCTCGAGCTCCGACGACATCGCGATCAGCAAGCCGTCGGCGGAGACCGCGATGGCGGCGATCGCGCCCGCGGTGTGCTGCGCGAAGCGGCTCACCAGCCAGTTGAAGTTCTGGGCTTCGACGCTGACGCCAGGTGCGGGGATGCTCATTTCCTGCTCTCTTCTCCTCGTTCCATCACACGACCGGCGACCACGCCTTGCGGCGGGCTGTCTGCCGTAACCACGTCCGCCTTGGCGAGGCCGGCGGCGAACGCGTCGAACGCCGCTCGCTCGGCCGCCGGGTCCCGCCTGCTGCGGTTCACGACGGCTCGGGCGGCCGGCCTGCCCGCGGCGGCCTGCTGGCGCAGACCCGGGGCGAGCTGGGCGCCGGGGACCCGGCGGACCAGGCCGTCCCGGGACTGCGGGGCGACCGGGATCCCCGCCGACGGCGTGGCCGGGACCCGCACCGGGAGTGACACGGGTTCCGTGACGACGGTCGGCGGCGGGGGCGGCGGGTCGGTGTCCATCGCGCCGACCTCGGCGGCCTTCGCGAAAGCGCTCTGGAACCCGTCCATGGCGGACTTGGTCGCTTCGGGGTCGTGGCGCGGCTTGCCGTCGGCGACCGGCGCCGACGTGCCCGGGCTGGGCAACTGGGCGCCGCGGACGCGACGGCGCAGGCCGCCGCGCGTCTCGGCATCCGGTTCGGCCGCGGGTTCCTCGGCGGGTTCGGCGTCCGGCCAGACCGGTTCCAGCTGGTTGAACCAGCGGAAGCCGTTGCCGTGGGGGATGCCGAGCAGTGCCGGGATCGCCGGCGCCGGCAGCGGCTCGACCGGACGCAGAACGTCCAAAGTAGACACCGAAGACGCGACGGCCGCGGCTTCCGCGGGGCGCGCCGTCGGCGGGACGGGAAGCGCGGCCTGCGCCGGGATCACCGGCGCCGGCTCGGCCTTCGGGAGCAGCCCGGAGCGGTGGCTGAACAGCGACGGCGGGATGGTCAGCCGCGCGGTCACGCCGCCGGTGGTCGGCGTCGCGAGCAGTTCGACGCCCAGGTCGTGGCGCCGCGCCAGGCGGCCGACCACGAACAGGCCGAGCACGCTGGTCGGCGCGAGCTCGAGGCGTTCGCGCTCGACGAGCCGCTGGTTCTCCTCGGCGAGCTTCTCCGCGGTCATGCCGATGCCGTGGTCGACGATGCTCACCAGGCAGGAGCCGCCGGCGAGGAACATCGTGTCGACCTCGACCATCGAACCCGGCGGCGAGAACGACGTCGCGTTCTCCAGCAGCTCGGCGAACACGAGCACCAGGTCGGCGCCGAGCGCCGAGGACAGCAGGATCTCCGCGACGACCCCGAGCTTGACGCGCTGGTAGTCCTCGATCTCGGCGAGCGCGGAGCGCAGGGCCGTGGCCAGCTCGATCGGGCCGGCGATGCGCGTCTCGTCGCGAGTGCCGGACACCACGAGCAGGTTGTCCGCGTTGCGGCGCAGGCGGGTGGAGAGGTGGTCGAGCCGGTAGAGGCTGGCCAGCAGCCGGGTGTCCTGCTCGTTGCGCTCGACCTCGTCGATCAGCGCGAGCTGGCGGCCGACGAGGTTCTGCGTGCGCTTGGCGACGTTCGCGAACATCAGGCTGGTGTTGCGCCGGGTGAGCGCCTGCCGTTCGACCAGCTCGGCCGCGGTGGTCTGGACCCGGTTGAACGCCGCGGCCAGCTTGCCGAGCTCGTCGCTCGAGACGACGTCGATGGTGGCCAGCCGCGGGACCTGCGCTTCGGCCTCCTCGGTGTCGGTCACGCGGACGAGCTCGGTGCCGGCGAGGTCGGCGACCGACGTCGCCGCGGTGGTCAGCCGCCGCAGCGGCCGGGCGATCGAGCGGGACACCGCGACGGCGAGGAAGGCGACCAGCAGGAACAGCAGGCCCGCGCCGACGCCGACCAGCCACGCCAGCCGCGTGCCGGCGTCGGCCCGGCCGTTCGCCGCGTCGGCGATCTCGCCGGTGACCCGCTCCTGGACCAGTTTCCGTTGTCCCGCCTGGCTTTCCGACGCGGTGAGGACGTCCGTGACGTACCGGGAGGTGGCCGCCGGGTCCCGCGGGTTGCCGATCTGGGCGGCGAGTTCTTCGATCCGCCGGCCGGCGTCGCTCGCCTCGACGTTGACGACCAGGGCGGCCTGGTCGCCGTCCTCCTCGTCGTCGGCCTGCTGGACGAACCGGTCGGTGAAGATCGGCGCCTGCTGGGTCGCGTCGTCCAGGATGGACCGGCCGGCTTCGGGCGACACCGCCGTCACGATCAACGCCATACCGCGCAACGAGTTCTCCTCGTTCGCGCGCAGCAGCGCCTCCAGCGCGGTCAGCTCCCGCGTGCCCTCGGCGTCACTGGTGAGCTGCGGGACCAGCCGCAGTGAATCGATTACCGCGCCGATCACCGCGTGGTAGGTGCGGGCGACGCTGTCGAGCGCGACACCGCGCCGCTCGGCGTTCTGCCGGAGCTCGTCGAGCGAGCCGATCCGGGTCAGCGCCGCGGACAGCTCGTCCGGCGCGTCGGACCCCAGCGACGACCGCACGGTCCCGACCGCCGCGTTCACCGCCTTCTGCTGCTGGAGCATCTGGTCGGGCGACATCGACGGCGTCGCGACGTACGCGCCGGTGAGCAGCCGTTCGCGCTGCAGCTGCCAGACCAGGCCGCCGAGCTGCTGGGTGTGCCGCGCCACCGTCGCCGACTGCGTCGCGGCCACGGCGCTGTTCGCCTGGGTCAGCACGAACGGCACCGACACCAGCACCACCGCGACCAGCGGGGGCAGGAGCAGCAGGTTCAGCTTGCCGCGAATGCCGAGCCGGGCGAGGATCCCCCCACCGCCGGCCCGTTCCGCGGTCGCCCCGCCGTGCCTCATCCCGCCACCTTCCCGTCTTCCGTACTCACTCGACCGCGGCCACCCTGCTCACGTGGCCGCGGTGCTGCTCCCGGACGAGGTCCTCGATCCGGGCGCGCAGCGCGAGGAACCGCGGTTCGCGCTTCACCGCCAGGTCCCGCTCGGCGGGCAGCGTCACCTCGACGTCGGCGGCGATCCGGCCCGGGTCGGAGGCGAGCACCACCACCCGGCCGCCCAGGAACACCGCTTCCTCGACGTCGTGGGTGACCATCAGCACGGTGGTACCGGTGTCGGCCCACACCTGGCGGATGAGCACCTGCATGTCCTCTTTGGTCTGGACGTCCAAGGCGCCGAAGGGTTCGTCCAGCAGCAGGACATCCGGCTCGCACGCCAGCGCCCGAGCGATCGCGACGCGCTGTTTCTGGCCGCCGGACAGCTGTTTCGGCAGCGACTTGCGCACGGCGTGGAGCCCGGTCTCGGCGAGGTACCAGTCGACGCGCTTGGCGCGCTCGGCCGCGTCGACCGGCAGCAGCTCGAGCCCGAACGCGACGTTCTTCTCGACGGTGCGCCACGGGTACAGCGCGCCGGCCTGGAAGACGAGCCCGCGGTCCGGGCCGGGGCCGGTCACCGGGACGCCGTCGAGCACGATCTCGCCCTCGGTCGGCCGGCTGAGCCCGGCCACCAGCGACAGCAGCGTCGACTTGCCCGAGCCGCTCGCGCCGACGACGCAGACGAACTCGCCCCGCAGCACCTCGAGGTCGACGCCGTCGAGCGCGCGGGTGACCTCGCCGCGGACGGTGTAGTCCTTCGCGACGTTCCGCAGTTCCAGCGTCATGCCGCCCACTTCCCGACCCGCGTGCGCAGCGTGCGCAGCAGGACGTCGATGACCAGCCCGCCGATCCCGATGACCACGAGCACGGCGAAGATCGTGTCCGTCCGCAGGAACCGTTGGGCCAGCACGATCCGGTGGCCGAGGCCGGCCTGCGAGTTGATCAATTCGGCGACGACCACGAAGTTCCACGCCGCGGCGGCGTTGACGCGGATCGCGTCGATCATGCCCGGCAGCGAGTGCGGCACGACGATCTTGCGCAGCACCTCGCCCCGGCGCGCGCCGAGGGTGTAGGAGACGTCGAGGAGCTCGCCCGGCACACCGCGGACGACGTCGGCGGTCATCAGCGTGTTGAAGAAGACCGTCCCGATGAAGAGGATGGCGATCTTCGACGGCTCGCCGATGCCGAGCCAGATGATCAGCAGCGGGATGAACGCGCTCGCCGGCAGGTAGCGCAGCAGCCCGATCAGCGGCTCGAAGAACGCCTGCCCGGCGGTGAAGCTGCCCATCAGGATGCCGAGCGGCACCGAGACCAGGATGGCGAGGCCGAAGCCTTCGAGCACCCGCTGGGTCGTCGCCCAGAGGTCGTCGAAGAGCTCACCGGTGCTCGCCATGTCGACGCCTGCCTTGACCACCGCGGCCGGGGACGGCAGGAACGTCGAGTCGACGGCCCCGCTGACGCTCAGCACGATCCAGGCGAGGAGCGGGGTGGCGAACGACAGCACCGCCAGCGTCCAGCGCGCCGACGCGGAAATCGGCGTGCGCAGCGAAGACAGGGCCGACGCGACCTTCGGCGTGGTGCGGCGCGGCAGCGGAGCCCAGGCCGGGCGGCCGGACTCCTGCCGTTCGGCGAGCCGCTGCTCGGCCTCCAGCTCCTCGGCCGCGAGTTCGTCGGCCGGGGAGCCGGACGCCGTGGTGCGCTGGGTCGGACCGGTCACTGCGGGGCGGCCTTCACGAACTGGTCGTCGAACAGCCCGTCCAGCGACGGCCGCTGCTGGGCGAGCCCGGTGTTCACGATGAAGTCGACGATCTTGTTCGCCTGGAAGTCGAGGTGCTGCGCGGTGACCCCGGGCGTGAACGCGTCGAGGTTCTGCTGGCGCGTGAAGATCGTGGTGCCGGCGTCGTAGGTCTTGTAGTCCGCGTCGGAGACGCCGCCGCGCTTGGCCATGATCCCGACGGCCGCGTCCTTGTTGTTCTTGATCCAGGTGAGCGTCTCGAACCAGGTGTTCACCAGTGCCTGGACGTCCTTCGGGTGTTCCTTGACCAGCTTCTGCGACGTGACGAGGTGGTCCGGGATGGCGCCGGGGAACTCCGCCGACGTCGAGATCGCGCGGCTGCCCTGACGCTCCAGCGCCTTCGAGGTGAACGGCGCGAACGCGCCCACCGCGTCGACCTGGCCGGCGACGAACGCGGCCGCCGCGGCGTCGGTCGGCAGGTTGACCAGCTCGATGTCCTTTTCGGTCAGCTTCGCCTCCTGCAGCGCGAGCAGCAGCAGGTAGTGGTCGACCGTCCCCTGCTCGACCGCGACCTTCTTGCCCTTCAGGTCGGCGATGGCGTTGATCCCGTCCCGCGCGATGATCTTGTCGTTGCCGGTGGAGTTGTCGTTCACCAGCACGATCGACAGCTTGGCGCCGCCGGACGCCGAGGAGAGCGTGTCATTGAGGGTCTGGCTGTTCGCGTCGATGGCCCCGCTGGACAGCGCGTTGATGCTGTCGGTGTAGTTGTCGAAGTACTTCAGGTCGACGTTCACGCCGTTCTTGGCGAACAGGCCCTGTTCCTGCGCCACCTGCCAGGGGAACCAGCCCGGCCAGGCGCTGAACCCGAGGGTGATCTTGCCGCCGGTGCCGGTGGCGGAACTGTCACTGCAGCCCGAAAGCGCGGTGACCCCGGCGAGGGTCAGCAAGGTCAGGAGCACCGTCAGCAGACGGGGGCGGGAACGGGAAATCACAACGAACTCCAAGTTGCGGGGGAAGTGGAGTGGTGCCGTACCAAAGGGGGAATTGCGGTGCTCGGTACTACGGGTGGTTACAACGAGGAGGCGGGTCTGGCCGAGCTGCGCCACCGCGCACGGTCATCACTGCTCTCTTCCAGCCGCACCTGATCGGGTCATGGCGAGAGAACAAGACCGGGAGCATCCCAAAAACCCAGTACTCAGCGCACTGGGTCAGCCACCCCTTGTCCCTCTCCCGGCGGAGAGCCTAGCGAGTAGCACAAGATCACCACAACGCCCTGGCAGTGCATCCGAACGAGTGACCATCAACCGTGTCAACCAGCAACATCCGCGCTCATGGAGATCAAGTTCGGCAGTGTTTCTGTCGGCCGCCCGGCCAAGATCCCGGCCGCGGCCCGTGCAGCTGCACGGGCTGTAGTCCCTCGTCGTTACGGCACGCGGTGATCATCACCGAGCGCTATGCACCGGAACCGAACAATCGTTCGCAATGCGCCGATCACCGGGAGGGTGATCGAACAGGTGTACGCCTCCGCCGGTACCGCACCGGCCTCGAATCCGCGAATGATTCCTCGACTGTTAACACGCCTGAAACAATGCGCCAAATTTCGATCAACTGATAGATTTCGTCAGGTCGTAAACGGTCGTGCTCCCGGCGGTCTGCGACGCGAAGTTCTGCTCGACCCAGGTCTGGATTTCCCCCGAGGTACCGCGGCCACCGCCGAAGCCGCCGCGGCCGCCGGCGACGTAGTAGTGGATGTCGCCGTCGGCGACGTACTGCTGGAACTGCGCCAGCGTCGGCGCCGGGTCGCTGCCGCTGAAACCGCCGATCGCGAGCACCGGCCGTCCGCTCGACAACGCCAGCCCGGCCGACTGCATCGCACCGCTCTGCGCCGCCGCCCACTTCGTCGTCGTGGTCTTCAGCAGGTCGATCACCGCGGTGTCGGCCTGCCCCTCCTCGAACCGGCCGGGGCCGAACCCACGTCCACTCGCGACAGCCGGGCCGGACGACGGGGTACCGCCGGAGTGCGCGGTCGCCGCCGTGGCCAGGGTGAAGGACGCCGTCCCGAGCAGCGCGCCGCACAGGCCCAGGACGGCCACCGCCGGGCCGGTCCGCCGGAGCCGGTCGGCACCGAAGAGCAGCGCCGAGACGCCGGCCGCGCCGAGCACGAGCAGCGTGTAGCGGATCCACGGCTGCCAGTCCGGCGTCCGCGCGAGCAGCACGAAGCCCCAGACCGCGGTGACCGCGAGCAGCACGGCCAGCACGGTGCGGGCCGCGAAGTTCGCCCGGCCCCGCCACAGCTCACGCGCGGAGATGCCCAGCGTGGCCGCGATTCCCGGCGCCAGCGCGACCGTGTAGTACGGGTGGATGATGCCGCTCATGTAGCTGAACACCAGCGTGGTGACGACCAGCCAGCCGCCCCACAGCAGCAGTGCCGCGCGCGTCCGGTCGGTGCGGGGCGCGCGCCGGGTGAACCACAGCCCGGCGACCAGACCGAGCACCGCGGCGGGCAGCAGCCACGACGCTTCCCCGCCGAACTCGCCGCTGAACAACCGCGTCAGCCCGGTCTCGCCACCGAAGCCGCGCCCGCCCGCGGGGAGTTCGACCCCGGCGGGCGGCGTGAAGGTCCCGCCACCGCCACCTCCTCGGCCTTCGCCGAAGATCCGGCCGAGGCCGTTGTAGCCGAAAGCCAGTTCCAGCACGGTGTTGTCGGTGGAGCCGCTGATGTACGGCCGGTCCGCGACCGGCCACAGCGCGACGACCACGATCCACCATCCCGCGGACACGAGCACGGCGCCGGCCGCGGCGAACAGCTGCCATATCCGGCGTCCGAGCGACGTCGGCGCCGCCACCGCGTACGCCAGCACGAACGCGGGCAGGACGAGGAACGCCTGCAGCATCTTGTCGAGGAAGCCGAACCCGACCGCGACGCCGGCGAGCAGCAGCCACTTCGTGCTCGCGTGCTCCAGCGCGCGCACGACACAGTACGCGCCGGCGACGAGCAGCAGCACGAGGAAGGCGTCGGGGTTGTCGTAGCGGAACATGAGCGCGGCGACCGGCGTCAGCGCGAGCCCGGCCCCGGCGAGCAGGCCGGCGCCCGGGCCGGACAGCCGCCGCACGGCGAGGTAGAGCAGGCCCACCGAGGCGACGCCGGCGAGCGCGTCCGGCACGAGCAGGCTCCAGCTCGAGAAGCCGAAGAGCCGGCCGGAGAGCCCCATGATCCACAGGGAGAACGGCGGCTTGTCGACGGTGACGACGTTGCCCGGGTCGAGCGAACCGAAGAACAGTGCCTTCCAGCTCCACGTGCCGGCCTGGGCGGCCATCGCGTAGAAGTCGTTGGCCCAGCCCGTCTTCGCCAGGTCCCACAGGTAGAGCAGGCCGGTGCCGAGCAGCAGCCCCGCGACGGAAGGCGTGACCCACCGCGGTTTCCGGGCGGCTTCGGGAGCGGGCTGGGCGTGTTCGGGCGCCGACAGCGTGGTCGTCATGAGCCTCACCGTGTCGAGGCCGCATGTGGTGAACTTGTGCCGAAGCTGTGAGCGCGCTGTGCATCGGCCTCGACCGGGTGAGGGAGTCATGGCGGAGTACGCAGACGAACCCGAGCTGGTGCGCCGCGCGGCGCGAGCCGCCGGGCGCGCCGGGTTCGGCCGGTCCTGCCACCCCGCCCAGGGCAGGCTCCTGCGGGTGCTCGCCGGCGGCGTCGCGGGGGGCACGATCGGCGAGACCGGAACCGGCTTCGGGGTCGGCCTCGCCTGGCTCGCCGCCGGGGCCGGCCCGGGGACCACGCTGACCAGCGTCGAGCAGGACCCCGGCCGGCACGCGGCCGCGGCGGAGCTGTTCGCCGGGGTCCCGAACGTGACGCTCCGGCACGGCGACTGGACGGACCTGGCCGCGGCGGCCCCGTTCGACCTGCTGGTGCTGGACGGCGGCGGTCAGGGCAAGGGCGCGGAACCACCGCTGGAGCCGCGCGACTGGCTCCGGCCGCAGGGCTGCCTGGTCGTGGACGACTTCACCCCGATGTCGTCGTGGCCGCCGAAGTTCCGCGGCGAGCCCGACGAAGCGCGGCTGCACTGGTTGCGGCACCCGGACCTGCTGGCGACCGAACTGCGGCTGGCCCCCGGCCTCGCCACGGTCGTGGCCCGGTACGTCACTCCGGCGCCGGGGCCTGCGCGAAGGTCATCTCGAACTCCGTCCGGCCTGGCCGGCTGATCACCCCGACCCGGCCGCCGTGCGCCCCGACGACCGCGGCGACGATCGCCAGCCCGAGCCCAGTGCTCCCCGCCGCCCGTGAGCGCGAGTTGTCGCCGCGGGCGAAGCGCTCGAAGACGTCCGGGAGGACGTCCGGCGGGATGCCCGGGCCGTCGTCGGCCACGCGCAGCCGGACCACTCCGTCCGAAGTGGACAGTGTGGTCGTCACGGTCGTGCCCGCCGGGGTGTGTGTGCGGGCGTTGGCCAGCACGTTGATCACCACCTGGTGCAGCTGGCCCGCGTCGCCGAGGACGCCGATCGGCTCGCCCGGGACGTCCATCAGCCACTTGTGGCCCGGGCCCGCGACGTGCGCGTCCGCGACGGCGTCGGCCACCAGCCGGCACAGGTCGACCCACTCGTGCACCACCGGGCGCCCGGAGTCGAGGCGCGCGAGCAGCAGCAGGTCCTCCACCAGCGTCGTCATCCGGCGCGACTCGGACTCGACGCGGCTCATCGCGAACGCGACGTCCGGCGGCACCTGCTCGCCGCTGCGCCGGGTCAGCTCTGCGTACCCGCGGATCGCCGCCAACGGCGTCCGCAGCTCGTGGCTCGCGTCCGCGACGAACTGGCGGACGCGGTTCTCGCTCGCGTGCCGCGCGGTGAGCGCGTTCGCGACGTGCTGCAGCATCCGGTTCAGCGCCGAGCCGACCTTGCCGACCTCGGTGTTCGGGTCGGTGTCGGTGTCCGGGACCCGTTCCGACAGCGCGACTTCGCCGCGGTCCAGCGGCAGTTCGGAGACGCGCGTCGCCGTCGCGGCCAGCCGGTCGAGCGGTTTCATCGTGCGCCGGATCGTCGCCGCGCCGACCGCGCCGGCCACGAGGATCCCGGCGAGCGCGACGGCGCCGAGGATGAACCCCAGCCGCCAGAGCGTCTCGTTGACGTCCTTCAGCGGCAGGCCGATGACGGTCTTCTCCCCGTTGGGCGCCACGGTCGAGACGACGCGGTACTCGCCGAGACTGCCGCCGAGGTCGATGCTGCGCTGCTTCCCGTCGGACGGCACCGAGAGCAGCGTCAGCACCTGCTCCTTGGGGATGCCCTTGAACGGCGCCTTGCGCTTCGACGTCCCGGCCGCGCTCGAGTCGAGCACCCCGGCCGTGGCCGTCGAACCGGCCTGGACCACGGCGAGCGTGCCTTCGCCCTGGCCGAGGACGCGCAGCGGGTCGGGCGGTGGCGGCGACTCGCCGTACGTCCAGGGCGGCCGGTTCCCCGGCTGCGACGCGCGCTCGGTCGCCGCGGCCAGCCGCTTGTCCTGCTGGCCGACGAGGAACTCGCTCAGCGCGAACTCCGTGACCACGCCGACGACCAGGCACACCAGCGCGAGCAGGGCGGCGAGCTGGACGATCAGCCGCCGCCGCAGCGACCAGGGCCGCTGCACCCGGAACCGCCGCCGCTCAGCCCGCTGGCTTGAGGACATACCCGGCGCCCCGCATGGTGTGGATCATCGGCTCGCGGTCGGCGTCGATCTTCTTGCGCAGGTAGGAGATGTAGAGCTCGACGATGTTGGCCTGGCCGCCGAAGTCGTAGCTCCACACGCGGTCCAGGATCTGGGCCTTCGACAGCACCCGCTTGGGGTTGCGCATGAGGTAGCGCAGGAGCTCGAACTCGGTCGCGGTCAGCGGCACCAGGTCGCCGCCGCGGTGCACCTCGCGGCTGTCCTCGTCGAGGGTGAGGTCGCCGACGACCAGCTGCGACCCGCTCGCACCGGTCACCCCGCCGGCCCGGCGCAGCAGCGCGCGCAGGCGCAGCGCGACCTCTTCGAGGCTGAAGGGCTTGGTGACGTAGTCGTCGCCGCCCGCGGTGAGCCCGGCGATGCGGTCCTCGACCGCGTCCTTCGCCGTCAGGAAGAGCACCGGCAGGTGCGGCGCCTCGGAGCGCATCCGCCGCAGCACCTCGAGGCCGCTGAAGTCGGGGAGCATGACGTCGAGGACGACGGCGTCGGGCCGGAAGTCGCGCGCGATCCGGACGGCTTCCGTGCCGTCACCCGCGCTGCGCACCTCCCAGCCCTCCATGCGCAGGGCCATCGACACGAGCTCGGCCAGCGTCGCCTCGTCGTCGACGACGAGGACCCGCACGGGGCTCCCGTCGGCGCGGCGCAGGTCGGCCTTGCCGGGGCCGGGTGACGTGGCGTTCATAGCGGTCATGGTGCCATCTTCTCGGCGGGTCTTCAGTGCTCACTGTGACGTCGCTGTGCGTTTCCTGTGAGAGTAGTTCGTTCGGGTAAGGGAGCCACAGCGCGTGCTGACGCCTCGCACAGCTCAAACACAGCCTCGGCGGTGAACCTGGCCAGGACCAGTGTGGGTACGACCGGAGGACACGATGACGACCGAGCCGACGCCGAACACGCCGCCCGAGGGCGGCCCGGCACCCGCCGCGAGCACCCCGGCCTGGGGCGAACCGGCCCCGGCGAACTGGGGTGACCCGGCCCCGGCCGCACCGAAGAAGGGCTGGTCCGGCAAGAAGACGGCGATCGCGGCCGGTATCGCGGTGGTGATCGCGGCCGGCGGCGGCGCGGCGATCTGGGCGGGCACCAGCAGCGCCGACAACTCCGCCCAGCAGGGCCCGGGAGGATTCGGCGGCCCGGGCGGCGGCCGGTTCCCCGGCCAGGGCCAGGGCATGCCGGGAGGCGGCTTCGGCGGCGGGATGATGGCGCTGCGCGAGGCACTCCACGGCGACTTCGTGGTGTCGAACGGCAACGGCGGCTACACGACCGAGCGCCTCCAGACCGGCGACGTCACGGCGCTGAGCGCGACGTCGGTGACGCTGACGAGCAAGGACGGGTACAAGCAGACGTACACGCTCGACGGATCGACCCAGAAGACGGGCGACGTGAAGCAGGGCGACACGAACGTGACGGTGGTGGCGAAGGTGGAGGGCCAGACGGCAACAGCGACCTCGCTGGGCCAGGCCTTCGACGGCCAGCGCCAGCCGGGCCAGCGCCGCAACGGCGGCGGCACCTACTCGGCCCGCCCGACGAACTGAGCACCCGGCGCCTCGGCTCACCGCCCCGGCTCACCGCGGCCCGGTTCGCAGCCCCAGGCTCGCAGCCTCGGCTCGCGGCCCGGACTCCGCCCGCCCCAAGCGCCCCAATGTGGCGTTCGGTGCGTCCAGCGCACCCAATGTGGCGTTCGGTGCGTCCCACGCACCCAACGCCACATTGGGGCGTTCGGCCCCCGGCAGAGACCGAAGGCCGGGCGGCCACCCGCGCTCGCCGCAGCCCGGCCGCGCCCGCTCGCTGGTTACCGGTCCTCGCCGCAAGCCCGGACGGTCGCCGACTGGCCACCGGCGCTCGCCCTCAGGCCAGCGGCGCTCGCCGCCGGCCCCGGGCGCCAGCGCACGGGCGGCGGCCCGCGGGCGAAGCCCGGCAGCCACCCACTGGCCAACGGCGCTCGTCGCAAGCCCGGGCAGCCACCTACTGGCGACCGGCGCTCGCCGCAAGCCCGGGCAGCCACCCACTGGCCAGCGGCGCTCGCCGCAGGCCGCGCGCCCGTCCCTGGCTCGGCCGCGCCTGCTCACTGACCCTCCCTTCCAGGGAGCGCCCCGGTGCCGCGTCCCCCTCCCGCCGCATCGGGGCGTTCCCGCCCATTCCGGCCGCCGGCTAGGGCAGAGTTGCGGGTGTGCACGACATCAGTGGATCCCTGCGACGCCAGTCGGTGCTGGTCGCGCTGGTCTGTGTCGTCTGTGACGGTGCCCTCTTCGCCCTCCGTGGCCCGATCGGCGAAGCCGGCTGGCGTGCCTGGGCGGTCCTGCTCGGCGGGATCGCCGTCAACGCCGCCCTCGCCGGTCCCGCCCGGTACTCCGGCTGGGTCGCGCTCGCGCACGCCCTCCTCTTCGCCGGTTCGCCACTGCTGCTGTGCACCTGCCAGGGCTACGTCGTCGGGAACAACTCCGGCATCCTCATCGCCGGCTACCGGGCGGGCGCCTGGCTGCGGCCGAAACCCGCCGTCCTCGCGCTCCTCGCCCTGCTCGCCGGCGTCACCGCCGGGTGCATCGAAGGCGGCGGGCGCACCGCCGCCGACTGGCGGCTGGCCGCCATCAGCGTCAGCGTCAGCGCGCTCCTGCCGTGGCTGGTCGGCCGGTACACCACCGCCCGGCGCGCCTACATCGCCGATCTCGAGCGCGAAGCCGACGAACGCCGCCAGCACGAAGAAGAAGCCGTGCGAAGGGCCGTCACCGAGGAGCGCACGACCATCGCGCGCGACCTGCACGACGTCATCTCCCACCACGTCAGCGCCATCGGCGTGCACGCCGGCGCGGCCCGGCTCGGCCTGCCCGACGGCGACTCGCCCGTGCGGAAGTCGCTCGGCGCGGTCGAGTCCGCCAGCCGCTCGGCGATGGCCGACCTGCGCCGGCTGCTCGACCTCCTGCACGCCGAAACCAACGCCGAACAGCCCGGCCTGGACAACCTCGACGAGCTGGTCGAGACCGTCCGCGCCGCCGGCCTGCCGACCCGGCTGACCCTGCGCGGCGAACCCCGCGAGCTCCCCGGCTCGCTCGACGTCGCCCTGTACCGGATCGCCCAGGAAGCCCTGACCAACGCCCTGCGCCACGGCGAAGGCCCGGTCGACGTCGAGCTGAACCACGGCCGCACCGAGGTCGTGCTCACGGTGACGAACGGACTGCGCCCCGGCCGCACGAGCCAGAACGAGCACGCGCACCGCGGCCTGGCGGGGATCCGCCAGCGCGTCACCCTGTTCGGCGGCCAGGTCTCCTACGGCGAGACCGGCGAGCACTGGCAGCTGCGCACGACCTTCCCGGTGGAGAGCACATGATCCGCGTCCTGCTGGCCGACGACCACGCGATGTTCCGTTCCGGGATGCGCGCGCTGCTCGACACCCAGCCCGACTTCACCTGCGTCGGGGAGGCGTCCGACGGCCGCGAAGCCGTCGCCGAGACCGCGCGCCTGCGTCCGGACGTCGCGGTCCTCGACGTCCGGATGCCCCGCCTCGACGGCCTCGCCGCGACCGAGGCGATCCTCGCCGCGCCGGGCAACGACACCCGTGTCCTCGTGCTCACGACCTACGACGCCGACGAGTACGTCTACCGCGCGCTGCGCGCCGGGGCGAGCGGGTTCCTGCTGAAGAGCCTGGCGCCGGAAGAGCTGGTCGCCGCGATGCGGGTGGCCGCGCGCGGGGACGCGCTGATCGACCCGTCGGTGACCCGGCGGCTGGTCGCGAAGTTCGCGTCGGTGCTCGAACCCGCGGCCGCCGAACCACCCGAGCTGGCCCGGCTCACCTCCCGCGAACGGGAGGTCCTGCTGCTGATCGCCAACGCCTGCAGCAACGCCGAGATCGCGCGGCAGCTGCACGTCGGCGAGGAGACGGTCAAGACGCACGTGTCGCGGGTGCTGAGCAAGCTCGGCCTGCCCGACCGCGTGCACGCCGTCGTCTACGCCTACCGCCACGGACTCGTCCCGGGCGACAGACCTGCCTAGACTGGCCGGATGAGGCGCTGGATCACCTTCGCGGTCGGGGTCGTGCTCGTGCTCGTCGGCGCCGTCTGGGTGCTGCAGGGCATCGGGGTCATCACCGGCAGCTTCATGACCGGCCAGAAGCTGTGGTTCCTGATCGGGCTCGTCGCGTTCCTCGCCGGCGTGGTCCTGGTCGCGGCGAACCTGACCAAGCGGCGCAAACCTACTTCGTGAAGATCTCGAAGATCGGGTAGCCCGGCGCGATCTCGCGCAGCTTCTCGTCCGAGGCCTTGGCGTCGACGCCGTCGAAGAACACGCCGACCTCGAACTTCCAGCGCTTGAGGTAGGCGCGCAGGATGCCCGGCTTCTCGTCGTCGGCCAGCTCGCGGAAGGTGAACTCCTCGACGCGGCGCCCGACGCGCAGCGTGCCCTGGCCGGCGGCCCGCAGGTTGCGCACCCACTGCGTCTCGCCGCGCGGGGCGACGAGGTAGCGCACGCCGTCGACGGTCAGCAGGTTCACCGGCACCGACCGCGGCTCGCCGCTCTTGCGCCCGACGACGGTCAGCACCCGGCTGCCCCACACGCTGAAGCCCATCCGGGTCAGCTTCGCGACGGCCTCGTTGAAGACGTTGGTGGCCTTCTTCGGCTCGATGTAGCGGGCGGCGGTCATGGTGTCCTCCGGAAGTTTGGGAGAGCAGTGCTCTCGGTTAAGAGCAGTGAACACCCACTCGTGGGGCACTGTCAAGAGCAGTGCTCTCGATTTTGTGCGCCGCTCTCGTCATGGCACACTGACCCTCATGACCGCGACCCGGACCGCGCGCGAGCGTGCTCGCGCCGAGCTCACCCAGGAGATCAAGGACGAGGCCCGCCGCCAGCTCGCCGAGGTCGGCGCGCACGGGCTTTCGCTGCGCGCGGTGGCGCGGGAGCTGGGCATGGTGTCGTCCGCGCTGTACCGGTACTTCCCCAGCCGCGACCGGCTGCTGACCGACCTGATCGTCGACGCCTACAACGCGATCGGCGAGGCGGCCGAGGCGGCCGACCCCGGCAAGGGCGCCCCCCGCGACCGGTGGCTCGCGATCTGGCACGCGACGCGCGACTGGGCCCGCGCGCACCCGCACGAGTACGCGCTGATCTACGGCTCACCGATCCCCGGCTACCAGGCCCCGCAGGACACCGTCGCCCCCGCGTCCCGGGTCGCGCTCGCCCTGGTCAAGGTGCTCACGCACACCGAGCTGCGAGCGGTCGACGGCGACGTCGCGCCCGAACTGCGCGCCCAGGCCGAGACGCTCACGAAAGTCCTCGGGATCGTCGCCGGACCGGAAACCGTCACCCGGCTGATCATGGCGTGGACCCAGCTGTTCGGGGCGATCAACTTCGACCTGTTCGGCCAGTACGTCGGCAGCGTCGACCCGGCCGACGCGTTCTTCACGCACTCGGCGATGCGGATGGCCGAGTTCGTCGGCCTTTAACGCAGCCAGGTGCGCAGCAGCAGCTCGACGGCGTCGGCGATCACGGTGTCGCTCGTCCCTTCCGGGCTCAGGTACCGCTGCCGGAGCAGGCCGTCCTCCAGCGCGTGGATGATCAGCGCGAGGAACGCCGGGTCGGCGGGCGGCTCGACACCGCGAGCGGCGAACGTCGCCCGCACACCCGCCTCGATCAGCTCGCGCGCGGCCCGCTCGTTCTCCCCCGCCGACGGCCGGGCCCCGGGGTTGCGCAGCGCGTACAGCGTCAGCTCGGTGCGCAGGGCGAACCACCCGGGCAGGTGCTCGGCGCGTTCCGCGTGCCATTCCTTGAGCCGCGTCATGACGTCGCCTTCCAGCGCCGCGACTTCGACGGCTTCCTGCTCCCGGCGCCGGGCCAGCAAGGCCACGACCAGCTCGTGCTTGTCCTCGAAGTTGCCGTAGAACGCCCCGCGCGTGTACCCGGCGCGTTCGGCGATCTGCTCGACCGACGTGCCGTTGACCCCGCGTTCGGCGAACAGCTCGGCGGCCGCCGCGAGCAGCCGGTCCTTCGTCCGTTCGCGGCTTTCCGCCCGCGTCAGCCGCTTCCCCGTCACGGCCGAGACGGTACCGTCGGCCCGACGACATCGGCGGGAAGGCGGGCACGACGTGACGGGGTGGGCCGGGAAGGTCGGCAGGATCCGGGTGATCGGGACCGGGGTGATGGGCCGCGGGATCGTCCAGCTGGCCGCGACCGCGGGGGTGACCGTCGAGCTGGCCGACGTCCGGCGCGAGGCCGTCACCGAGGCGATCGAGTACGTCGGCGAGATGGTCGGCAAGCTGGCCGCCAAGGGCAAGCTCGAAGACCCGCAGGCGGTCAAGGACCGGCTGGTCGCGGTGGACGCCCCCGACGCGCCCGCGGACGGCGTCGACCTCGTCGTCGAGGCCGTCCGGGAGGACCTCGGGACGAAGCGGGCCCTGTTCGCGAGCCTCGAGCGCGTCTGTCCACAGGAGACGATCTTCGCGACGAACACCAGCTCGCTGTCGGTCACCGAGATCGCCGCCGAGCTGGCCGACCCGGGCAGGCTGATCGGCCTGCACTTCTTCAACCCGGTGCCGCTGATGCGCCTGGTCGAGGTGATCCCGGGCACGCGCACCCACGACTGGCTGCCCGCCGAGGCGCTCGAACTGGTCAGGAGCTGGGGCCACGAGCCGGTGCTGGCGAAGGACGCGCCGGGCTTCCTGGTCAACCACGCCGGGCGCGGCCTGAACACCGAGGCGCTGCAGATCCTCGCCGAGGCGCTGGCCGAGCCCGCCGACGTCGACCGCGTCGCGCGGGACGTGCTCGGGCTGAAGCTCGGGCCGTTCGAGCTGCTCGACCTGACCGGCCTCGACGTGTCGCACGCGGTGCTGGAAAGCATCTGGGGCGGCTTCCACGGCGAACCGCGGCTGCGGCCGTCGTGGCTGACCCGGCCGCGGGTCGCCGCCGGGTTGTTCGGGCGCAAGAACGGCTCGGGCTTCTACTCGTACGCCGAGGGGAAGCAGCAGGTCACCGACGAGCCGGCGGCGCCGCCGAAGCCGTCGAGCCCGGTGTTCGCGGCGGACGAGCACCTGGGCCGGGTGCTGTCGGCGGCCGGGGTGCAGGTGGTGTCGGACGCGTACCCGGACGCGGTCCTGCTCGTCCCGCTCTACGGCGAGTCCACAGTGGACGCGGGCGCGCGTGCCGGGCTGCCGCTGGACCGCGTCGCCGGCGTGGATCCCCTGGGTGGCTACGAGCGGCGCCTGACGATGGCGGTCCACCCGGGCCTCGACCCGGCGGCGGGCCGCGCGGCCTGGGGCGCCCTGGCGGCGACCGGCCGCCCGGTGACGGTGGTCCGCGACGGCCCGGCCCCGATCGCCCAGCGCCTCCTGGCGTCCATCGTCAACACGGCGTGCTTCATCGCTGGCCAGGGCTTGGCGTCCCCGGAGGACATCGACACGGCGGTCCGGCTGGGTCTCGGGTACCCGCGTGGCCCGCTGACCTGGGGAGACCTGGTGGGCGGCGACATCGTGCTGCGGATACTGCGCGGCCTGGCCGCGACCACCGGGGACCCGCGGTACCGGCCGAGCCCGTGGTTGACCGAGCGGGTGGCGCTGGGGCTGCCGCTGACGTCGGCCGGAACCACGCCGGCGGACCTGCGCTCCTGACGAAAACGGGCCGTCTCCGAGGGATTCGGAGACGGCCCGCGTTTCGACCTGGACCCGGTTACGGCACCACCTGGACGACGTCACCGACGTGCAGGGTGTTGAAGAACTTCAGCGACGCGCCCGCCGACAGGTGGATGCAGCCGTGCGAGTACACCGAGAGGCTGCCCGTGTGGAAGGCGTCGCCCGGGTAGAAGAACACCGAGTTCGGCATCGGCGCGTTGTCGAACTCCTTCGACAGGTGCACCTTTTCCTTCGACAGCACGTGGAAGGTGCCGGTCGGCGTCGCGTAGCCCTTGCGGCCCGGCAGCATCGGCACCGGCCCGTAGACGACCTTGCCGCCCTGCAGGATCCACGCCTTGTGCGCGGAGATGTCGACGCAGGCGGCGGTGCCCGACGCGGCGGCCGCGGCGGCGCACGGGACGCCGGGGTTGGCCGCCGGAGCGGCCGGCTTGGGCTTGGGCTTCGGCTTGGCCGTGGTGCTGGTCGGCGCCGGCTTCGTGGTCGACGGCGTCGGCGTCGGCGTGGCGCTGGTCGTGGTGGGGGCCGCGGTGGTGCCCGAGGTGGTCGGCGTCCCGCCGCCCGTCCCGGCCGCGGCGACGGCCCCGCCGCCCGCGTTCGGCCCCCCGGACGCCGCCCCGCCCCCGGAGCAGGCAGCCAGCACGAACGCGGTGGCCAGCGCGGCCGCTCCCGCCAGAAGCCTCTTCACGATCCGTTACCCCCATACTCGATCATCGCTTGTGGACACCCGTAAAGACGGCGGTCACCCGTTCGAGGTTCGTCCGGGAAGGTCACGATTTGGGCAGTCCGGCCGGGCAGCGCCTCCACCTCCGGGTTGATCCCGGGTTCCACCCGGGCCCGATCCCCACGCCGACGAAACCGGGCCGCCGTTCGCCGAAGCTGGGAGCACCTTCGAAACCAAGGAGCCCCGAAATGCCCAGCGCAGCGAACGCCCTGCTCTACGTGGTCATCGCCGCCACCGTCCTCTACAAGGTCGTCTACAAGCAGGTCCGCGGCACGCTGCTCAACCGCAAGACCCTGGTCATGATGCCGCTGATCCTGGTCGCCGTCGGCGGCTACCTCGCCGCGAAGGCCCTGCCCGGTGCGTCGCCCGCCGAACTCGGGCTGCTCGGCGCCGACCTCGTCGTCCTCGCCGGGCTCGGGGTCCTGCGCAGCACCACGACGACGCTCACCGAGCGCGACGGCACGACGTTCCAGAAGGGCTCGGCCGTCACCGTCGGGCTGTGGCTGCTGACCATCGCGGTGCGGGTCGGGCTGGTCGCGCTGGGCACCGCGCTCGGCGTCGCCGGTCCGCTGACCTCGGCGTCGATCGCGCTCACCCTGGGCGTCAGCATCGCGGTGCAGAACGCGACGACGTACCGCCGCATCCAGCGGCGCGGCCTGCCGCTCGCCGACCAGCGGGCGGCGGCGCTCAGCCGCTGACGCGCCCCAGCACCCGGGCGTACATCCGGCCCGGACTGGGCACGGACGGCGGCACCAGGAACCCGGGCAGCGGTGGCAGCCCGCCGACTAACGCGTCGAGCCGCTCGTACAGCGCGGCCGCCCCGGGCGGCCGCGCTTCCGGGTCCTTCGCCAGCATCTCGGCGAGCAGGGCGTTGAGCTGCTTCGGAACCCCCGGCACCGGCGGCGGCAGTTCCTTGACCTGCCGCTCGAACACGGCGTACGCGGTGGGCCCGTCGAAGAGCCGCCGCCCGGTGAGCATTTCGTGCAGCACGCACCCCAGCGCGTAGAGATCGCTCCGCGGTTCGGCGCCGCCCCGCTGGATCTGCTCGGGCGCCATGTACGACGGCGTCCCCAGCAGCTGCCCGGCCCGCGTGAACTGCGCGGCGTCGGCTTCGCGGAGCACCGCGAGCCCGAAGTCCATCACCTTGACGCCACCGTCCGGCCCGAGCATCAGGTTGGACGGCTTGAGGTCGCGGTGGCACACCGCGAGCGCGTGGGCGGCGGTCAGCACCGCGCACGCCTGCGCCGCGATCGCCGCGGCCCACGGCACCGGCAGCGGCCCGTGCTCGGCGAGCAGGTCGGCGACCGTCACGCCGTCGACGAACTGCATGACCTGGAACAACCGGTCGTCGTGGGTGCCGTAGTCGTACAGCGTCGGCACGCCGGGGTGGTCGAGCGTCGCCAGGATCCGTGCTTCGCGGGCGAAGCGGGCTTCGAGTTCTTCGTCGCGGCCCGGCAGCCTGAGCAGCTTGATCGCCACGCGCCGGCCCAGCCTGCGGTCGTGCCCGCCGTGCACCGCGCCCATCCCGCCGCGCCCGAGCGGCAGCTCGTCGAGCTCGTAGCGGTCGGCGATCAGCATCCGTTCCCCTAACCGCCTCCCGGGCGGAGCCGTCCTTCGACAAGTCCAGCGAAGCCTAGCCGGACCAGCTCACGGCCCGTTTCCGCCGTCTCGCGCAGGACGGCGTCGAATTCCGCCAGCCGCCGGAAGACCAGGCCGTATTCGCGCTGGACGGCGATCGGGCACCGCGGAATCCGCACCCGCCTCCCGTCGATCCGGGTCGAGGCGGACGCGGCGGGCAGGTCGGCCGCGCGCAGGCAGCCGGCCAGGAAGTCCGCGTCCAGCCGGTCCGGGTCCACGCGGTACACGGTGAGGCCGGCGCCGACCGGCGCCGCTGGTCCACTGTGGACATACGCGATCCCGGTCACGGACGCGACGACGTCACCCGCCTCGGCCGTGGGGTGCTCGGCGTCGGCGCGGGCCGCGTGCCTGACCTCGACCACGCCGGCCTTGACCAGCTCGCCGATCGTGGTGAACGCCGGTTCGGTATCGACGGCTTCGAGCGGGGGCAGCCGCGGCGCCAGTTCGGCGAAGCGGCCCCGCACGGCCTGGAAAGCCTGGCCGGGGTCCTCGTCCCGGCCGCGACGCCGGGCGGGGGTCAGGTCGACGTCGTCGTCGAGCAGGTCGATGATCCGGACGCCGGACTCGGGGTGCGCGCGGAACTCCCGCCACATTTCATCCACTGTGGACAGATCGTCGCCCGCCTCCGCCAGCAGCACGGTGGACGGCGGGCGCTGCCCGGGCACCGGCCGCCGCAGCAGCCAGAGGTCGGGGCCGGCCGGCGTCAGCGTGACGACCGCGCGGACCGCGCCCGCGCGCAACAGGTTGCCGCGGATCCGCTTCCCGCTGCGCCGCCCGGCCGCCGCGCCCGGCATCAGGATCGCCACCGTGCCACCGGGTTCGACGTGGGCGAGGCAGTGCTGCACCCAGGCGAGCTCGGGCTCGCCGCGCGGCGGCAGGCCGTACTCCCAGCGCGCGTCGCCGACGAGTTCGTCGTGCCCCCAGGCCCGTTCGTTGAACGGCGGGTCGCACAGCACGGCTTCGGCGGTCCGGCCCGAGAAGGCGTCTTCGCGCAGCGCGTCGACCGCGTGGACCTCGGCCTCGATGCCGCGCAGCCGCAGCCGCAGCGTCGCGATCGACGCCGTCATCGGGTCACTGTCCTGGCCCAGCACGGTTTTCGCGCCGCTCGCCAGCGCGAGCGCGCCGAAGCCGCAGGCGGGGTCGAGGATCGCCGAGACCGGGCCGGTGAGCCGAGCCATCAGCTCGGCGACCGGCTCCGGGGTGGCCGACAACCGCCGCGAATGCGCTTCGAAGTACCGGCGGCACAACAGTTCGAACGACTCGACCGGCCCGGCCCGGTGCGTCATCTCGCTGAGCAGGGTGAGCAGCTCGGGGTCGTCGAGCTTGCTGTCGAAGGTGTCGGCGATCCCGGCCTGGAAGGCGAAAAAGGCGCCCGCGCGGCTCACGCGCTCGGCGAGGTCGAGGTCGTCGCCCAGGGCGCGCAGGCGCTGCCAGGCGCGTTCACCGGCGGACAGCTCGAACTTCTTGCCTCGGGCGCGGAACCAGCCGGCGACGGCGGACAGGCCGAACAACGGGCTCGACGCCGTGCCGCCGACGGGCGGCGGGAAGTCCGGATAGCGACGGCGCCAGTTGCTCACCGCGGCCCGGCCGACCCCGGCGAGCCGCGCGATGTCGGCCGCGCTGACCGTGGCGTCGTCGTCCATGACGGCAACTCTATCGGAGAGTGCTCCATTCAGCCGAGTTGCTTGTGAACTCAGTCAACCAATGCTTTCATGGGGGCATGACACACGATCGGTACGTCCTCCGGTACGCCGCGGGGTCGGACGTCGGCCGGCGCCGCCAGGTCAACGAGGACTCGCTGTACGCGAGTTCGAGCCTGCTCGCCGTCGCCGACGGCATCGGCGGCCAGCCGCACGGCGAGGTCGCCAGCGCGACCGCGGTCGACGTGCTGCGCGAGCTCGACGTCGACCTGCGCCGGATCGACCTCACGGGCGTCGACCTGGCGGCGACGCTGGCCGGCGTGGTCAAGTCGATCGACGCGCGGCTGACGGAGGTCGCCTCGCAGGAGCCGACGACCGAAGGCATGGGCACGACGCTGACGGTGCTGATGTTCGACGGCGTGGAGTTCGCGGCGGCCCACGTCGGCGACTCCCGCGGCTACCTGCTGCGCGAAGGCGGCCTGCGGCGGCTGACCCGCGACCACACGCTCGTGCAGGCACTGGTCGAGGACGGCCGGGTCGCGGCCGAGGACGCGGACTCGCACCCGCGGCGTTCGCTGCTGATGAAGGCCCTGCAGACGACGGGCTCCAGCGACCCCGACATCTGGACGTTCAAGGCGAAGCCGGGCGACCGCTACCTGCTCTGTTCGGACGGCCTGAGCGGCCCGGTCAGCGAAGCCACCCTGCGCGACGTCCTGGCGGCGATCCGGGAACCGGCCGACGTGATCCCCGAGCTGATCCGCCTGGCCAACGAAGGCGGCGGCCCGGACAACATCACCTGCGTGGTGGCCGACGTCGTCGCGGCACCCGGGGCCGCACCGCGGCCCGCCGACGGCTGAGACCCACCTTCAAGACCGGGGACGAGCATCCGGTATCGTCTCCTGCGGAGGATTGGCCGAGCGGCCTAAGGCGCACGCTTGGAAAGCGTGTTGGGTTCACGCCCTCGCAGGTTCGAATCCTGTATCCTCCGCACTTGAACAGGCGAAACGCCGAGCAGTCTTCACGGACCGCCCGGCGTTTCGTCGTTCGCGGCCCGGAAACCCGTGGCCTGCCCCGAATCCGGGCCGGAACGCACTGCGCGACCCGGTCCCGCGGCGGGCGGACGGCGCGGGCCGGGGCATCCGCACGAGCACCTGCCTGTGCGGATGCGGCCGCGATGCTCGCGGCCGCCCGGAATGTGAAATGTCTTTCGAGCGATTGCTGGACAAATCTGCTCGTCCACAGGGAGTTACGAGCAGGGCTGAGCGCAGCCCGTTGCTCCGGTCGCGCTAGTCTCACCCCAACCCGAGCACGACGCTTCCAGAAAGGCCAGCAGTGGCACGAAAACCGCTCTGACCTGGGGTAGCGCTGGCCAGCGACTTCAGTGTGCGAGATACGTGCCGGGTCAACCCCGGTACGCACCGTGATCGGCCCGGCCCCGGACGTCCCACGTCCGGGGCCTTGCTGATTCCGGGCCCGTGATCACTCCGCACAGTCAGATGATCACGCTGAGTCGTTGGATCTGTTTCAATGGATTCGCCCCCGTACGACCGACGAAATTTCGAGGAGTAGAGGCCCGATGGCCGGAGTCGAAGAGATCCGCGCTGGCATCGCGCTCGCCAACGAAAAGGCGTCCGCGAGCATCGCCGCCCTGCAACAGGCAGCGCAGTCTCTCGAAGAAGCCCAGCAGTCGCTCGCACAAGCGACGCAAGGCAGCAGCCAGCACGAAGTGAGCCAGGCACACGGGTTGCTGGCGGAGGCTCTGCAAGGCATCAACGGCTTGCAGAGCACGGTCCAAGCAAGCATTTCCTCCGCCGACTCCTACTCGGCGCGGCTCTAGCCGGATGTCGCTTGCCGAACTCCACCAGCTGCTCACCGCCGCCGTGGCCGGGCTCGCCGACGCGCGCGCCCACTCCGAGCGGGCCACAAGCCTGCTCGGAGAGGCCCGGCAAGCTCTCGTGGACGCCCAGGCCAAGGCCGATCCCTGGCTTCCTTCGCAGTACGCGCAGGCCGGCGAGGGGCTGGACCAGCTCCTCGTCCGCCTGGCCGCTGCCGAAGATCTGGTGAGCGGATACCGGTCGCGCCTGTAATCCTTTTGGGGACACCTTTTCTTGGGGACGCCGATGGCCAACAAGTCAGCCGAGCAACGCAACCGCGTCGAAACCGCACTCGACCGGGTCCGCCACCAGATCGGACTGGTCCTGGGCGCGGCGGCCGGGGCGCGCCAAGCCGCGGAGGCCGATCTCGCCAAACTCGAGCTGGAGCGCGACATCGTCCGCGTCGGCATGAACCACGCCAGTGCCGAGCAGCAGAACGAGTGGTCCCGGCACCCCGCCGCGCACGAGGTGTTCGGCGCGCTCGGCAGTGTGCGAAGCGCTTTCTACACCGACTGGGGTCAGGGACCCGCGGTCCTGCGCGAACTCGTCTCGCAGAACGCACCCGGCCCGGCCGGGCTGCCGCCGGGTGACTGGCTCGGCCGCGTCGGTCACAACGCCGGCATCACTTCGCCCGGCCTGTGGCGGGTCGGCTCCGCGACGGCGGCCGGCGGCGACGCCACCCGCACGTTCGACGTCGCCGTCCCGCTGCTCGACGAGTCGCACCTGGCGATCACGTCGGCGCCGAAGACGCGGCCCACCATCGACGGCATCGTGCAGAACCTGCTGATCCGCGTGCTCTCGACGTTCGAGCCCGGCGCGGTGCGCGTGCACCTGTGGGACATCGGGCAGCTGACCGCGATCCTGCCCGACCTCTACCCGCTGAGCCGCACGAGCGCGCTTTCGCTGTACGACCCGGGCCGACTCGAGGACCTCCTCGACGAGCTGGCCGGGCACATCCGCCGCATCCACGCGACCGGGATGCAGGCAGGCCACACATCGCTGCGGGAGCTGCGCGTCGACCGGCAGGAGCGGGTCGAGCCGTTCCGCATCGTCGTGCTCTACGGCAACGGCGAGACCTTGGAACCGGAGCGCGCCCGCGACCTCAAGCGCGTCGCGAGCGGGGCGCTGGCCGCGGGGATCTGCCTGATCATGATCGACGTGCCGACCGCCGTGAGCGCCTCGGTCGAGACGCTGAGCCTCATCGACGACCGGCACGCGATCAGCAGCATGACCGGCACCGACCTGGTCGTCGACCTCGATCCGCCGATGCCGTCCGGGCAGGTCATCCGCGCCGCCGACCGGATCGCCGCGGCGCTGATCGCCAAGCAGGGCGGGCCGCGGTCGTTCGACGACCTGCTGCCGGCCGAGATCGGGCACGAAAGCTCCGCGCGGGAGCTGCGCGCGCCGGTCGGGTTCTTCGAGGGCGAGCCGGTCGAGGTCGTCATCGGCGACGCGAGCCCGCACGCCCTGATCGGCGGGCCGTCCGGTTCGGGCAAGACGAACTTCCTGTACGCGCTGCTCGGCAGTCTCGCGGCCCGGTACAACCCGAACGAGCTGGCGCTGTACCTGCTGGACTTCAAGGAAGGCGTCTCGTTCGCCGGGCTGGCGCCGGGGCGCAAGGACGCGAGCTGGCTGCCGCACGCGCGGCTCGTCGGCGTCAACGTCAACACCGACCGGGAGTTCGGCCTGGCGCTGCTGCGGTTCCTGGCCGACGAGCTGCGACGCCGGTCGGCGGCCGCTAAGGAGCACGAGGTCACGAACCTCGCCGACCTCCGCGAAGCCGACCCCGGCGGGCACTGGCCGCGGATCGTCGCGGTGATCGACGAGTTCCAGTACCTGTTCGCAGGCCGCGACCAGGTGACGGCCACGGCCACGCAGCTGCTGGAGGACATCGCGCGGCGCGGCCGGTCGCAGGGCATCCACCTGGTGCTGGCCAGCCAGGACGTCGCCGGCATCGAGGCGTTCTGGGGCAAGCCGGCGGTGTTCGAGCAGTGCACGCTGCGCATCGCGATGCCGAAGGCGCGGCGCGTGCTGGCCGAGACGAACAACGCGGCGGTGTCGGCCCCGAAGTGGCACGGGGTGATCAACCACGACTCCGGCGTCGCGCACGGCAACCAGCTGGCCCACATCCCGGACGCGAGCAGCAAGAACGTGTTCGTCCGGCTGCAGCACCGGTTGTGGGAGGAGTACCAGGGCCGGTTCCCGCGGCCGCGCCTGTTCGACGGCGCGCATTCGCCGGTGCTGGAACAGTTCTCGGCGTACCTGGACCTCAAGCCGAACTCGCGGCCGCGGGCGCTGCTGGGACAGTCGATCGACGTCGCCGAGGCCGCGTGCAGCGTGGAGCTGCCGCGGGCACCGGGCCGCAACGTTGCGGTGCTCGGGTCGGCGACCGCCGAAGCACTGTCCATCATGGACTCGGCGGCGCGCTCGCTGTCGCGGCAGTACGAGCCCGGCGAGGTCGAGTTCGTGCTGAGCTGCCCGATCGAGGCCTGCGCCCCGGCGGCACTGGAGCTGACCGAGCGGCTGCGCGCCGACGGCCACGCGGCCACGCTGGTGGACGACCTGACCGGCGTGCTGGAGTCGATGACCGGCTCGATGTCCGGCGGCGCGAAGATCCTGCTCCTGTACGGGGTCGACGCGGCGCTGCCGGCCTTGGAAGCGAAGGCCGTCGGGCAGCTGAAGAGCGGCCTCGACCACCTGCGCGTGCTGCTCAAGCACGGGCCGGGCCACGGCATCCACACGATCGGCTGGTGGCGCAGCATCGCCCGGCTCAAGGACACCCTGGGCTTCGCGGGCACCGACGACATCGGCACGTGGGCGGCGCTCGACGTCCAGGGCAACGAGCTGTCGCCGTTCGCGGCGGGCCAGGTGGTGCACTGGTCCCCGCGCCCGGGCCGCGCGTTGTTCTTCGACCGCACGACCCACGGCGCCCCTGAAGTGATCATCCCGTTCCAGCGCCCGGAGAACGACCGATGACCGACGACGGTGCCACCGCGGCCATGCGGTACAAGGAAATCATCGCCCTCTCCCGGGGCTCGGCGGAGAACCTGCGCGCGTGGGAACTGGCCCGCGCCGAGGAGCTGACGGGAGAGATCGAGGAAGCCGAAACCGCCATCGAGACGGCGAAAGAGCGCGAGGCCCGGGCGGCCGAGCGCGCGACGCGCTGGTGGAAGATGGCGCTCCACAACATCCAGGGCCTGCTCTGGCTGGACCCGGGCGACGAGCCCCGCCCGGTCTTGACCGCGCGCCCGGCGTATCTGGAGCGGTACCTCGAGGAGGTCAAGCCCAGTTACCAGGAGCTGGTCCAGGCGGTGCTGGGCCTGGGGTGGCGCGCCAAGCGGGCGGCGTCGAAGCGCGGCGAGCAGCCGCCGGCCTAGACGTCGAACACCGTGTCGTAGGGCTCGTCGTCGGTGGGAGCTTGCCTGCGTGGGGGTGGGGCGGGTGCACGCTCGGGCTGCGGCGCCGGGCGTGGTGGTGCGATTGGGCGCGGTGCTCCCGCGGCCGGCGGTGCGGCAAGCCGTCCGGAGGCGGCGACCGCCTCGCGGATGGCGGCGGTGATGGTCCGGCTCAGCGTGACGGCGTCGGAACGCATGGCTTCCGGCGCGAGCCGCACTTCGCTGATGACCCCGCCGGGCCCGGCGAGAACCGTGACCGCCCGGTCCGGTGAGACCACGGTCGTGTGGTTGCTCCCGGCGATGCCCGCGAGGAGGCGCTGGTTCTCCGCCTTGCGGTCCTCGATCTGCCTGAGCTGCCAGCGCATTTCCTCGATGAGCTGCGCGTTGTCGCTCATGCCAGTCTCCCCGGCTGGTGCGGTGTGTAGACGAACTCGTAGTACTTCCCGACGCGGTGGTCGATCAGTGAGTAGCCCCGGCTACGGGCGACACGGAGGAGATCCTCCTGGGCCAAGCCGATTTCCATCTTCCGGAAGTACACCTGCCGCCGGCCGTCGAGTTCCGCGGCCAGCACCGCCATCTGCTGGTCACGCGGCTTCATCGAACGACGTGCGCGGACGATGGTCAACGTCAGACCGCCGATGATCACCACGCCCATCAGGACAGCGAAGATCACCTCGCCAGCCGAGAACTTGGTCGAACTGGCCACCGTGCTGATCACGGCGTTTCTCCGCTGCGAAGGCTCCAAGCCACCCTCGCCGTCGCTTCCGCGATCGCGGGCCAGGCGTCGTCCGATTCCGCGACCACCGACAAGATCACCACCGACCGGCCGTCGGGGAGCGGGATCTGGTACTCCGCCTTGATCTGGGCGCGAACGTCGCCTTCCGGCAGGTGGAACTCACCGCCGCTGATCGCGACGATCGCCGGGCCGATCGGCAGCCGCACGGGGTGCACCACCGCCCGCTTGTGCCGGCTCCGGTACTGCTCGGCCATCGCCGCTACCACGGCGTCCCGGCTCCCGGGCGCGGTGTCCGGCCACTGCGCCACGCCCAGGGTCAGGGTCGCGACGTCGCCCTTGCGCCGGCCGACGGCGAACTTGCCGAAGACGCGGATGCCGTTGGCCTGCATGGCCGGCACCAGCGCCATCAGGTAGCTGCCGAACTCCTCGATGGACGTCCCAGCGCCGGCGGCCGAGTTCTCGGCCACGGTCCACGCGTGGCCGCGGTTCATCTTGTCGTCGGCGCCCACCGGCATGCCGGCGAACCCGGGCGGCAGGTCGATCTGCAGAGGCATCAGTTCCACACCTCGTCTTCCGCCCGCTCACGCCGGCGCTCCGGCGCGTTGTCGGCCTGCATTCCCGCGTCGGCCGCATTGCCGAGCGCCACCGCCGCCCAGGCCGCCGGCCCGACGACGACCGACGAGCCCGTCACGGCCCATTGGCCGGCGTCCTTGGGGACCCAGTAGTTCTTGAAGTCGTCCAGCGGGCTCTCGAAGTCCGCGCCCTTCGCGGCTTCGGCTCCCAGCTGGCCGGCCAGCGCACCGTAGGTCGCGACCTTGATCACGGTGTCCGGCATCATGGGGTTGATCCCGGCGATCGAAGTGACCACCCCCGCCACGTCGAAGCTCAAGGTCTCGGGTGCCACGTCGGCTCCGGCCGCCTTGGCGACCGCGTGACCACCAAGGGCACCCAAGCCGAAAGTGGTGGCGACGAGGCTCGTGAGCTCACCGGCCGGCGAGGGCAGGACATCGCTGAGGACGCCGAGGCCGTTGCCGATGTCACCGACCACGTCGGAGACCTTCGACAGGACCTCCGCGTGGTCCTGGACGAAGTCCCACGCCTGATCGACCGAGTCGGCCAGGGTGTTGCCCAGGTCGGCCAATACCCCGCCGACCGCGTCGGCCAGCTCGTCGAGGACGTCCGGTTCGTCCGGGGCCAGCTCCTTCGCCTTCCGCAGCGCCTCCGCGACGCGTCCGGCTGACTCGGCGTGCTCCTGCTGGAGCTGCTTCGCGGCGTCTTGGACGTTCTGGCAGCCGTCGATGGCGGACTGGAGCTGCCGGCCCGCGTCGTCCAGCAGGCGCTGGGCGATCTGCAGCGACGGCTGGTCCGGGAACGTCCGGTTGGCGAGCCCGAGGTCCGGGTTCGCGCGCGCCTGCTCCGCGGCCTTGGCGGCCGCCTCCGCGCGCGCCTCCAGGTCGGCTGCGCGTTTTTGCAGGTCACCGAGGTCGCGGGACCAGCCTTCGAGCGCGTCCGCGGCTCGGCCCATCGACTTCGCCGCATCCTCGAGGTACTGCGGCAGCGGGCCGATGCGCCGGGCGAACGCGTCGCTCGCCTCGCCCTGCCAGATGCCCTGCTTACGGACTATCTGCCGCAGCGAGTCGTCGGCTTCGGTCAGGTCGCTGCTCACCGCCCGGTACTTGCCGGCCAGGTCGGTGACGCCGTCGAGGTCGCCGGGCGCCGGGTCGAAGCCCAGGGCCGGGAAGTTCTGAGCGCTCACCGGTCGAGACCGCTCAGGATGTCGGTGATGCCGCCGGTCGCGCCGCCGCCGACCATCCCGCCGCCGGACTCGCCGCGCTCAGCCAGATCGTCGATGCCCGGCACCCCACCAGTCACCCCACCACCGACCTTGCCATCACCCCCGCCCAAGTCACCGACGCCACCATCCGCCGGATCCCCACGACCACCCAGGTCACCGCCGCCCGGCACCGCACCGCCGGCCTTGCCGTCCCCACCCAGCACCGCCGAGCCGAACTTCGCCAGCTCGTCACCGAACTCGGCCTCGATCCGCTCGTACTTCTGCTTCGCCTGCTTGAGCCGCTCAGTGATGTCCGAAGCCGCCTCGCCGAGCCGCCCGATCCCGTACCCCCAGGCCTCCTCGAACTCGACCCCTGCCTGCCCCAGCTCCGCCGTCCCCAGCGACCCGAACGCCCCGCCACCGCCGAGCTTCCGGTTGGCGTCGGCCATCCTGCCCGCCGCCGTGTCGAGGTCGTCGATGAGCTTGCCCAGCTCGTCGACCTTCACCGCGTACCCGTCCACGCCACCTCCCCTGTGGTCTCGTCACCAGTAAAGACGGCAGCACCCGCGATGCGGTTTCCCCATCACCCGATGGTGTGGCAACAAAAAAGGCCACCACCGGGCGGGCGCCCGGTGGTGGCCTCGGCGAGCAGGCTTACGGGAAGTACTTCCCCAGCAGCTGCTCGAGGTAGTCGAGCAGGTCGTTGATCCCGTCCTGGATCGCGTTGCCGGCACTCGGCCGGAACCGGATCACCTGCGGGTCGTGGTCGCTCGCCTGGTCGGCGAACTCCGCGTTGATGTGGACGACGTCGTAGTCCACCCCGCGCGGCGCCTTCGACGCCAGGATGTGGTCCAGCACCTGCGACTGCCCCTCGAACACGTAGCTGTACCGCTCGGCCTCGGGCACCGACGCGATCAGGTCCTTCAGCGCGCCACCGGCGGTGAGCGTCTGGACCGCCGGCGAGAACGGGTAGTCGTTCAGGTCGCCCGCCACCACGATGTTCGCGTTGCGATCGGCCGCCAGCAACGAATCGACGAACCCCCTCAGCACCGTCGCCTGCTTCGCCCGCTGCACCTCGGAACTGCGCACCGGCGGCTGGTTGCGGCCGTGCGTCGGCTGGTCGCCGCCCTTGGAGTTGAAGTGGTTGGCGATGACGAACACCGTGCGGCCCTTGAAGACGAACTCGCCGGCGAGCGGCTTGCGGCTGTCCTCCCACGCTTCGTTCGCCGGGTCGACGCGACCGGGCGACGCCGTCAGGTGCGTCTTCCCGTGGTCCTTCGTGACACCGACCGGCGTCGTCGACGTCCCACCCGGACGATCCACAAAGGACACCCGAGCCGGGTTGAACAGGAACGCCACCCGGATGTTGCCGCCCGGCTGGCCGCCGTCCTGGTCGTTCACCGGGTCGATCGAGCGCCACTGGTAGCGCGGGCCGCCCTTGGCGACGATGGCGTCGGTGAACTTCTGCAGCGTCTGGTCCGCCGCGACGGTGCCGTCGTCGGTCGCGCCCGTGTTGTCCTGGATCTCCTCCAGGTTCACGATGTCCGGCGTCGCCAGGTGCGTCACGATCGCCTCGCCGAGCCGGTCGTACTTCGCCTGCGGGTCGCCCGGCGCCAGGTTCTCGACGTTGTACGTCGCGACCGCGAGCTCGCCGGAGCGCTGCTTGCGCGTGGTCTCGGCCTGCAGCCCGTTGTCCTTTTCGGTGCCGAGCACGCTGGCGAACAGCGTGTAGCCGCCGAAGTTGCTGTACTCGACCGGGCCGGACGTGGTGCCGGTCAGCACGTCACCGACGTTGAGCTTCGGGAACGGCCGCTGGTCGAACGGGATCAGCGACGACACCTTCATGACGCCGCTGTTCAGCTGGTCGTAGCCCAGGTAGACGCTGCCGCCGCGGACGGACTCGTGCTGGTCCGGCTTGGACGTCACGTACAGCTCGTTGAACGAGTTCGACGGGCCGACGACGCGGGCGTCGGTGACGCTCACGATCTCGCTCTCGTGCGCCTCCCAGAAGTCCAGCGCGTACTTCGCCGGCTCCAGCGTCAGCGGCTCGATGTTCCCGCCGGGCGACGGCGCGTACGTCGTCGGCACGGTGTCGGGGTTCAGCACGGTCGGCGCCGGCAGGGCGTTCCCGTGCGAGTCGACCGTCCACTGTGCACTGCCCAGCTCGGTGAGCGACTGGTAGTTCGACGTCGCCGGCGCGTCCGGGTAGAACTCGCGGACGGTGCCGGCCGCGGTCACCGCGTCGCCGACCGCGACGGCCGGGCTCGTCGAGCCGGTGTACACGAACAGACCCTCGCTGGTGCGCGGGTCGTTGTCCGGGTTCGGGTCGGTGAGCCAGAACCCGCGCGACGAGCCGAACGTCCGGGTCGCGGTGACGACCCCGGTGACGCCGCTGACCTTCTGGTCCTTGAACGGCGAAATGCGCGTGGTGCCCTGGATTTCGTGGATCTTCGCCGGGGTGCCGGGCTCGCCGGGGCCCCCGCCGCCGGTCGTCTCGCCCTTGGTGTTCGTCGGGGACGGGTCGCCGACGGTGAAGTCGGCCGCGTTGTCGTCGGTGTCGGCCAGCGAGGCGGCGCGCGCGACGGACGTCGAGTTGGCCGGCGCGGCCGTCGGAGCGCCTTCGCGCACGGTCGCCGTGCCGAACCCGACCAGGTCCTTGATCCGGGTGTCGGCAGCGCAGTCCGCGGCGGTCTTGCAGGTCAACGCGGTGGTGCCGGAGACGAGGGCGACCGTGCCCGCGGTCGCGGACATGGCGATCGCGCCGGTCGCGTCCGGCGCCGGCAGCGCGACCGTGCCGCCGCTGCCCTTGCCCTCCGCCACGAGGTAGCGCCCGCCCGGCGCGACGCTGCCGGCCAGCTGCGTCACCTGCCAGGTGCTGGACGCGCTCGGCGAGCCGGGCAGGTACTGGACGCTGAAACCGTCGACGCTCGTCGCCGCAGTACCGTGGTTGGCGAGCTCGACGAAGTCGTTGGTCAACGTGGCGCCGGAGTTGCCGCCACCGCCGTAGACCTCGGCGATGACCGCGTCGGCGCTGGGTGCCGCGAGCGCGGCCGGTGCGGCCACTCCGCCGAGCACCAAGCCGGACGCGACGGCCACCGTCAGCGCGGTCTTGGCTCTGTGGGTCTTGATCACCCTGAGTCCCCTTTGTGCTTGAACAGTCGTGGCATAGTCCCCCGAACAGATGAGGAGGAGGAAGACAAAGATGCAACGATTCGTAACAACTACTTTCGTCGTCACTCGATCGGCAGAGCAGGTTTCGTGATCACGCTGGTACTCGGCGGAGACGTCAACGTTCAAGGCCGCAAGACGCCGTCGACGGCGTTCGAGCGGCTGGAGCCGCTGCTCAAGGGCGCCGGCCTCCGGTTCGTCAATCTCGAAGGCCCTCTCGACGCGGTGATGGCGGAGGCGCTGACGTCGGGCGGCATCGACGTCGTCTCGTGCGCCAACGACCTCACCGCGCCGGCGACCCTCCCGGTCCTCGACCGCGCCGGGATCGCGCACTGCGGTGCCGGCCCGACCCTCGACGCCGCGCACACACCCGCGGTGCTCGAACGGTCCGGCGAGAAGGTCGCCTTCCTCGCGTACACGTCACTTCGCCCCTACGGTGCGCATCTGGAGTTTCCCGGCGTCGCGCAAGCGTTTGCGACCACGGCTTACCAGCCCGATCCCCGCGTCGCGGAGATCCCGGGCCGCCCGCCGCTGGTGCGTACGACACCCCTCCCCGAGCACCTCGACCGGCTCGTCGCCGACGTGAAGCAGGCCAAGGCCGCCCATGACCACGTCGTCGTCTCGATGCACTGGGGCTTGCCGGGCGCCGAACTCACCGAGTACCAGGTCGCCTACGGCCGCGCGGCGATCGACGCCGGCGCCGACCTGGTCGCCGGGCACGGGCCGCACACGATCCAGGCCGTCGAGGTCCACCGGGGCCGACCGATCCTCTACAGCCTCGGCAACCTCGTCTTCGACTGGCCGGCGATGCGCGGGCGCCACGTCGACGGGCTGCTGGCCGGCTGCATGTTCGGCGACGAACCCCGGCTCGAGCTGATCCCGGTGCGGCGCAACGCCGACAACGAGTGCGTACCGCTCGCCGGGGACGAAGCGGGCAAGGTGCTGCGGTACGTCGCGGATCTCTCGGCGCGGCGCTCGACGACCGTGACCATCCGGGACGGAATCGCCTCGGTAGGCGTTGGTGCGTAACTGATCGCGCGCGGACCGTCACCGGGCGCGGCGCCGCTGTCACCCATCCGGCGCATCTGCCTTAAATGCTCCCTAAGACCCGGAACAACCCGCGTGAAGCGGCGGTACGGTCTGCGTGAGCCGCCGGAAAAGTGGCACAGACCACTCCTCGACAGCTCTCGACCAGCACGAACACGTGGGGGAGGGAGAACCATCATGTGGGGGCTGATTGTTCTCAGTTGCGTGTTCGTGCTGGTGCTGGGGATAGCCGCGGTCGTGGACCTTCGGGACCACGACCGCGGCGAACACCGGGTCTAGCGCACCGCCTGCTTCGCCTTGTAGCGGCCGAAAAGCGTGCGCGCGCCGGCGAGCGCGACCCGCCCGGCACCCTTCGCGCTCGCGGCCAGGACCGTCGTCCAGTCGAAGTAGTCGCGCCACAGCACGATCCGGCCGCCTTCGACCTCGAACGTGCCGCACACCCAGAACTCCGCTTCCCACGCGCCGCGGCGCAGCACGTCGGTGCGTTCGGTGAGCACGACGTTGCCGTCCGCGGCGATGTGGTGCGTGCGCGCTTCGAACCCGGAGCCGAACCGGGCCAGCAGACGCAGCTGCTTCTCGACCGCCGCGAGGCCGCGGGCGGGCGGCAACGGCACGTTCTGGTACACGATGTCGCTCGCCGCGAACGTCAGCGCTCGGTCGATGTCGAGGTCTTCGAGGGCCTGGAGGAAACCGGTCACCACTGCCTGGGGTTCATCGGTCATGCGCCCAGGCTAGAGGTCAGTACGGCCGGTCGCCCGCGATGGCGACGCGCTCCGCGATCCGGACGTGCGGGTGGTAGTCGTTGACCGCGTAGTGCTGCGTCGCGCGGTTGTCCCAGAAGGCCACCGAGTTCGGCCGCCAGCTGAACCGGACCTGGAACTCGGGCGTGTGAGCCTGCAGGAACAGGTACCGCAGCAGCCGGTCGCTCTCGGCCCGGTCGAGCCCGACGATGTGCGTCGTGAACGCCTGGTTGACGAACAGGGTGCGCCGCCCGGTCTCCGGGTGCGTCCGGACCACCGGGTGTTCGACCGGCGGGAAGCGGTCCTGCCACTGCGCCAGGAGCGCGGGGTCGGAGAACCGGTCGAAGCCGGGGAGGTAGTCGTGCACCGCGGTGAGCCCGTCGATGCGGGTGCGGACGTCTTCGGGCAGGTTGTCGTAGGCGGCGGCCATGTCGGCCCACATCGTGTCGCCACCGACGGGCGGCACCTCGATCAGCCGCAGCACCGAGCCGAGTGCCGGGTTGGGCCGCCAGGTGACGTCGACGTGCCAGATGTTCTCGTAGCCGGGCATGGCGGCGGTGCGCTCGAAGCGCGTGACGGCGTCGTCGTCGCCCTTCGGGATGAACGGGTTGGTCTCCAGCTCGCCCCAGTTCGCGGCGAACGCGCGCTGCTGCGCGGAGGTGATCTCCTGGTCGCGGAAGAAGATCACCTTCCACTCGAGCAGGGCGCTGGTGAGTTCTTCGCGCAGCTCGGCGGTGAGCGGCCGGGCGAGGTCGACGCCGTCGATCTCGGCGCCGATCACCCGGCTGAGGGGGCGGAGGGTGAAGCGCTCGTACTCTTTCCGCGGCTCGTGCAGGACGCGCGGGCCCTCGAGGAGGCCGTCGGCGGGGGTGCGGGCCTCCCGCAGCTGAACCCGGGCAGGCAGGTCTACGGACATGGTTGTGCTCCAAGGGTTTTCGGAAGGATTCGGACGCCGGGCTCGCGTCAGGCAGGGGGCGAGCCCAGGCGGCCGCGGCGCAGCAGGAGCTCCACGGTGCCTTCTCCGACCGACCGCTCGGAGGCGCGGCCGTACCACCGGATCGGGGTGCTTTCCGAGGTGGCGGGCATGTGCTCATGGTCGACCTTGGTCCGGCCCGCGGTCAAGACGTCCACTTGGTGGAACGCGGTCAACGCCGCTGGTCACCGCGATGCGGGCGGCTCGGGAGCATGAGGCAAGATCTTCCACGATCGAGTGAGCGCCCTTGACGACGGAGGTCCCCATGCCGGAAGGCAGAGGCTCGCGGATCGACAGTGACACACCCGGGCTTCGCCCCGGGGGCTTCGCCACCCGGAACCCCCCGAAGAGGCCTGACCGGCTGCGCACTGCCGCGGACCTGCTCGACCAGGCCGCGGCCACCGACGACAAGGCGGCGGGGAGGTTCGCCGAAGCCCGCGTCGATTCGACGCCGTTCGGCATCTCGGCCCAGGCCCGCGAGCTGGCGGCGCGCTGGGCGGCCGCCCTCGCGGCCCGCGAAGCGGACGCGCGCGTCCTCGGCGACGCGACGTCCGACCTGGCCGGCCGGCTGCGCATGGCGGCCGAGAGCCCCCGGAGCACCGGCTTCCGGGGGCGGATCGCGGTGGCTCCGTGACGTCTCCGGTGTTCGAACACCCGGCGTTGACAGCGGCGGCCGGCCGGCTGGCTCCCCTGCGTGCGGCGGCCGGCCGCATCGGCGCCCCGGATCCGGTCGCGGCGCTGCGGCACCTGGACTGCTCACCGTCGTCGATCAGCTCGTCCGCTTCGGCGGTCGACGCGGGCGCTTTGCTGGTGAAGTCGGCTTCCGCGGAGTTCCGCAACGGCGTCGAGCACGCCGAAACCGGCGGCAGCGCGGAGACGTTCGGCATCTGGGCGGACACAGTGGACGGTCAGTACGCCGCGGCGGCCCGCGCGGCGGCCACGACGGCCGCGGTGGGCGTCCGGATCGCCGCCCAGCTGGACGAGCTGGCGGTCTCGGCGTCCACGGAGGTGTGCGCTCTCGCGGACTCGGCCTCGGCGGCCGTCGCGGCGGTCCTGGCGGACGACCGGTCGGCCGAGGTGGTGAGCACGGTCAGCACGGCGTGCGCGGCGGTGGTCCGGACGGTTTCCGCGAAGATCGCTTCGCTGTCTTCGCTGGTGGCGGAGCTGGAGCCGCTGACGGCACCGGCGGTCGAGCTCAGCTGAACCGTTCCCGCGCCCAGTCGTCGAAGGGCCGGGCGGGATGCCCGGTGACTTTCGCGACGTCCGGGGAGACGGGCTCCGGATCGTCGACGAGGGAGGCCCAGTAGGGCAGGGCGCTCTTCGCGAATTCCTCGCCCAGCTGCGCTGCTGCTTCGTCGAGCGGCTGTTCTTCCCAGCGGACGGGCGTTCGCATCGCTTGCCCGATGATTTCCGCTTGCCGGGCCTGACTGAGGGCTTCGGGACCGGTGACGAGGTAGATCTGCTTGCCGTGGTTTTCGGTGAAAGCTTTGACAGCCATGTCGGCGACGTCCTTTTCGTGGACGAGGGACCGCTTGGCTTGCCCGTACGGCGCCCGCACCTTGCCGGTTTTCGCTTGCGGTACCCAGCCGAGGGTGTTGGTGGCGAGGCCGGTGATGCGGAGGAAAGTCCAGTCGTGGGTCACGGCTTTCACGGATTCCTCGACTTCACCCCAGAACCCGCCGTCTTCCGCGGCCACCGATGAGACGTAGACGATCTTCTTGTCCTTGAACGGCTTTACGGCTTTGTCGATACCTTCGGCGGAGTAGAAGGGCCAGACGAAGTAAACGGCATCAACCCCTTCGGCGGCCTCGGCCGGATCGGTGATGTCGCCCTGGACGACTTCGACACCGCCGGGGGCCTTCGCCGGGTCGCGGACGAGAACCCGGACGTCCGCGGGGAGGTCGAGCAGGCCACGGACGACGTGGCGGCCGGTGTTGCCGGTGGCCCCGGTGACGAGGACCTTCATGGTGTGCTCCTTGGTGCTCAGCCTGTGCCGACCACGGTCACACTTCAAGAGCCCTTCAAGTCAAGCGGCGGCCGAGATCAGCCGGCTGTGGCGGGCGTGGAAGGGGCATCTGCCCGGCCGGGTCTGCGATAAGTTGCCGGTCATGTCCGGACCCGCCGCCTGGCCGCCCGCTCCGATCAGGACCGAACGCCTCGTGCTCCGCGAGTCCGAGGCGCGAGACCGGGCCGCGTTCATCGACCTGTTCGCCTCACCGGAGGTGGGCACCTACATCGGCGGCTCCCGACCGCGCGACGAGCTCGAGCGCACGACTCCCGAGCTGCCCGGCCGCCGCCCCGGGTTCTTCGTGGTCGAGCTCGACGGCGCGATGATCGGGATGATCACGCTCGATCCGCGCGACGGCGTCGCGGAAACGGAGCTCGGCTACCTGTTCCTGCCGGAGGCGTGGGGGCACGGGTACGCGGCCGAAGCGTGCGCAGCGGCACTCGGCTGGTTCGCCGGCGCGCATCCCGGCAAGCCCGTGGCGCTGTGCACCCAGACCGCCAACGCACCCTCGATGCGCCTCGCCGAGAAGCTGGGCTTCACCGAGGTGGAGCGGTTCGAGGCGTACGGCGCCAAGCAGTGGCTCGGCGTGTGGCCGGGGTGACACCCCGCACGGCATCAGGCCGCCGGGCGCCGTGCGGCGAGCAACACCTGCGGGCGCTGCTTCAGCCGGGCAGGCATCCTCAGGTCGGCGACCACCTCGAGACCGGCGTCGGCCAGCATTCCGGCCAGCTCTTCGGGCTGGTACAGGTGCGTCGTCCAGGACACCGGCAGACCGCCGTAGCCCTGGGTCCGCGGCACGTCGCCGTCGCCGACGTGCGTGCCGATCAGAGCTTGGCCCCCGGGCACGAGCGCCTCGGCGAAGGTTCGCAGCACGCCGGGCAGCGCCGCGCGCGGAAGGTTGAACAACGACCACCAGCCGAGCACGCCACCGAGCGACGCCGGAACCAACTCGAGTTCAGTGGCCGAAGCGACCGAAAACCGCAATTCGGGGTGCAGCCGCTGGGCGTGCTCGACCATGCGCGGCGACAGGTCGACACCCGAGGCGTCCAGCCCCAAGCCGGTCAGGTGCGCGGTGACGGTGCCGGGGCCGCAGCCGACGTCCAGGACCGGGCCCAGCCCGCGGACGGACTCGGCGAAGGCGGCAAGCGCGGCCCGCAGCCACGGCACCTCCTCCAACCGGCCCACGCCAAGCTCCACGTAGACATCGGCGACCCGGTCGTAGGACTCGCGGACCGTCAGGAGATCGGCTGGCTGCTGCACGGAGGCACCCTAGCGAGAGACATCCGAGACGGCACAGCAAAACGCCCGGCAACCCCATGAGGGTCGCCGGGCGGTTCGAGAGCGGTGGCGGTGGGATTTGAACCCACGGACGGGGATTAGCCGTCACACGATTTCGAGTCGTGCTCCTTCGGCCGCTCGGACACGCCACCGCCGAGAACAATACCGGAGCGTGCCCACGTGCCTCACCAGGGGTCGCCGGGGCGGTCGGCCCGGCGCCTGACCTGCATATCTCGGGCCAGACCACGTGCCTTCGAACGGAGGTCGTGGGCCACCTCGGCGACCTGGGCGCGGCGGCGCTGCATACGGCCCGCGGCCTCCAGGCGCCGGTTGCCCGTCGCCTTGCCGAGCTTCGAACGCGCGCCGCCCACTGTCTGCTGGATCTTGTCCTTCACAGTCATGGCGAAGGGGTACCCGCCGACGGCGAGCCGAATCAGCGTCGCGTGGCGAAGTACGTCTCCAGCAACCCGGCGCACTCCTCGGCGAGCACGCCGCCGTGGACCTCCGGGCGGTGGTTGAGACGGCGGTCACGCACGACGTCCCACAACGAACCCACCGCGCCCGTCTTCGGCTCCCACGCTCCGAACACCAGCCGCGAGATCCGGGCCAGCACCAGGGCTCCGGCGCACATCGTGCACGGCTCCAGCGTCACCGCCAGCGTGCAGCCCTCCAGGCGCCAGCCGTCGCCCACCACGCCCGCCGCCGCCCGCAGCGCGAGGATCTCCGCGTGCGCCGTCGGGTCACCCAGCTCGACACGCGCGTTGCGCGCCGCCGCCAGGGGCTTGCCGTCGGGGGCGAAGACCACCGCGCCGATCGGCACGTCCGAGCCGGGGGCGCGCGCCGCTTCCAGCGCCGCCTCCACGGCTTCGGTGTCGGACGGCCGTCTCAGAGCTCGTCCAGGAGCTTGGCGAACTCGCCGCCGAACCCGCACCGCTGCGCGACCATCTGCAGCTGCTCGTCCGGGTACAGGTCGACCTCGCCGACGATGACCTCCAGCTCCGGCCCGGGCAGCCCGAGATCCTCGAGGATCGACAGGTCGCCCTCGGGCCAGACGGAGTCGTCCTCCTCGTCCGGTGGATCGACGCGCAGGACGTCGAGGACGTCCGCCGCGATGTCGTAGTCCAGTGCCGCCGCCGCGTCCGAGAGCAGCAACGACGGGCCTCGCGGGCTCGGCCGGACGATGACGAAGAACTCGTCGTCGACCGCCAGCAGCCCGAAGGACGCACCGGTGGAACGTAGTTTGCCCAGTTCAGTGATCGCTGCGTCCAGCTCGGTCAGCGCCCCCGGGTCGAGCGCACTGCACCGCCACCGACCGTCTTCCCGGACCACGGCTACCGCGAAGCCCGTGACCGGCTCATCCACCGCCATGCGCACACCGTATTCCGCTGCTCGACCGAACGCACGCACGGTGCGCCCGAAGCGCCGCATGGGGCACTATCGGGACCATGACCGGCCCCACTGACCTGCCCACCCTGCCCGGTACGCCGTTCGCCAGCCTCCTCGACGACGCGCGGGCGCTGCAAGACCGCACCGTCGCGCTCCGGCGCGCCGTGCACCGCCACCCGGAACAGGGGCTCCACCTCCCGCGCACCCAGGCGGCGATCCGCGAAGCGCTCGCCGGCCTGCCGCTGGAGATCACCGAAGGCAAGGCCACGACGTCGCTGACGGCCGTCCTGCGCGGCGCCCGGCCCGGCCCCGCGGTGCTGCTGCGCGGCGACATGGACGCCCTGCCGCTGACCGAAGACACCGGCCTCGGCTTCGCCTCCGAGGACGCGGAGTCGATGCACGCGTGCGGGCACGACACGCACGTCGCGATGCTGGCCTCGGCGGCGCGGCTGCTCGCCGAGCGCCGGGACCAGCTGGCCGGGTCGGTCGTGTTCATGTTCCAGCCGGGCGAGGAGGGGCACCACGGTGCCCGGTTCATGATCCACGAAGGCGTGCTCGACGCCGCCGGGACGCGGGTCGAGCGCGCGTTCGGCATCCACATCCTCGCCAACCTCCGCAGCGGGCTGCTGTCGATCCGGCCGGGCCCGCAGATGGCATCGGCGGACTCGTTCTCGGTGCTCGTGACCGGCAAGGGCGGCCACGGCTCGGCGCCGCAGCACACGATCGACCCGGTGCCGGCGGCCGCGGCGATGGTCGGCGCGCTGCACACGATGATCACGCGCCGGGTCAGCGTGTTCGACCCCGCGGTGCTGTCGGTGACGCGGATCCAGGCCGGCACGACGACGAACATCATCCCGGAGACCGCCGAGCTGGAGGGCACGATCCGCACGCTGTCCGAGCAGACGCGCGCGCTGGTCCGCGCCGAGCTGCCGAAGGTGTGCGAACAGGTCGGCGCGGCGTACGGCTGCCGCGTCGTCGCCGACGTCGAGCCGGGCTACCCGGTGACGGTCAACGACGACCGCGTCGCCGCCGAAGTCCTCACCCTCGGGGAGGCCGTGCTCGGCCTGGAGAACGTCGAACTGATGGCGGACCCGCTGATGGGCGCCGAGGACTTTTCCTACGTCCTGCAACGCGTTCAGGGCGCGTACGCGTTCCTCGGCGCGTGCCCGCCCGGCGTCGACCCCGCCGAGGCGGCCGCGAACCACTCCAACCGCGTGCTCTTCGACGAGGACGCGATGCCGAGCGGCGTCGCGATGCTCGCCGCGTTCGCGCTGGACGCCCTGCGTTAGGGCCCGGTCCGCGACGGGCGGCCGTCCTCGAGGTGCCCGGCGAAGCGGCGACGCCACCCCGGCGCCTCGAACGTGACGTCGTACCAGCCGTTCTTCGCCGGCACCGGGAAGTCGTGCGAGGTTTTCGGTGCGATCGTGACGCCGTTCAGCGCGACCGGCGCCGGCCCGCTGTTGGTCACCGTGACGCGCAGCGCGGGCGCCGACGTGAACGTGACGGAGGCGTCGAGGCCCGCTTTGCCGGAAGCCTCGACGACGAACCCGTTCGGGCCGTGGATGGCGATGTCGTACGACTCGGCGTACGGGATTTCGCCCGTCAGCTCGCTCTTCGGGCCGACGTCGAAGCGTTGTGACGTTCCGCCCGCGTGGTAGGCGTACGCGGCCAGCTGCAGCGTCTGCGTCCCGTGGTTGGCCAGGTGCAGCTCCAGCGCGCCCGGGCCGGCCGTGGCCCAGGCGACCGGCTGGTACGGCAGCGGGCGCGCCTTCGCCGTGCCGGGATCCTGCACCAGGGCACCCGGCCCCAGCCCGGGCTTCGGCAGCCGGGACTGTGTCCGGTCGGCTTCGGCGCGCAACGCGTCCGCGTCCGGCAGCAGCGGGATCGTCGTGTCGTGCGCGCGGAAGTCGAAACAGCTGGTCAGATCGCCGCAGATGGCGCGGCGCCAGGCCGAGATGTTCGGCTCGCGCACCCCGGTCCACGTCTCGAGGAAGCGCAGCACCGACGTGTGGTCGAAGACCTGCGAGTTCACCCAGCCACCGCGGCTCCACGGCGAGACGACGGTCATCGGCACGCGCGGCCCCAGCCCGATCGGCATCGGAGCGCCGGACGCACCGCCCTTCTCCGGGCGGTTGCCCGGCAGGTACTCGCCCGGGGTCCCGGGTGGCGGCGTCGGCGGGACGACGTGGTCGAAGAAGCCGTCGTTTTCGTCGTAGTTGATGAAGACGACGGTCGATTCCCACAGTTCCGGCTTGTCCCACAACGCTTTCAGCATCCGCTGGAGGTAGGCGGCGCCGTCGACCGGCCGGGCGGCGGGGTGCTCGCAGTAGCCGTACGGGGCCACGACCCACGACACCGCGGGCAGCGTCCCGGCCGCGCAGTCGGCGAGGAACTCGGCCAGCACGTGGTCGAGGTCCTTGCCCTTGCCCGAATCCGGCAGGAGCTTCGTGCGCAGGTTCGCGCGCTCGGCCAGCCGGCGCTTCACCGGGTCCATCGAGTACAGCGCGTCGTGGAAGTTCCGGAACAGCCACAGCGGGTTGTCGCCGTAGTCGCCGACGAAGTGCTCGGGGACGCCGCGCTCCTCGTCGTTCGCGTAGATCCGCCACGTGATCCCGGCGGACTCGAGGCGCTCCGGATAGGTGGTCCAGCGGAACGACGGCTCGTAGTCCGGGAAGTTGTGCGTGACCGGGCCGCCGGCGACGCCGTCCGGGTCGATCGTGCCGGTCCAGTGGAACAGCCGGTTCGGCTGCGTCGGGCCCTGGATCGAGCAGAAGTAGTGGTCGCACAGCGTGAAGGCACCGGCCAGCGCGCGCTGGAACGGGATGTCGTCGCGGGTGAAGTACCCCATCGTCATCGGGCTCTTCGCGGCGACCCAGGCGTCGTACGCGCCGCCGTTCCACGCGCGGTGCGTGCTGTTCCAGTCGTGCGGCAGCTCGCCGAGGTCCTGGCCGTCCACAACGGACGTGTCGATCCGGAACGGCAGCACCGGCGCCCCTTTGCCGCGCTGGCGGAAGACGTCCCGCAGCGCCGCGCGGTCACCGAAGCCGCGCACGCCGGCCATCGTGCCGTAGTAGTGGTCGAACGACCGGTTCTCCTGCATCAGCACGACGACGTGGCGGACGTCGTCGATCGTCCCCTTCCGTGCCGGAGCGGCGCACGCGGCCGCCAGCGAGCCGGCGACGGTGGCCGCGGCCGCGCCGCCGAGCACCGTGCGCCGCCGGATCCGGCCCATACCTGCCTCCTCATCCCCACGTCCGCGGCCTGGCGAGGGGTACGTTCTCCGCCGAGAGAGGTGGTACCCATGCTCGGTTCAGCGGATCTGGTCGCCTTCGCACCGTCGACCGACCTGGAGCGCTCCCGCGTCTTCTACACGGATGTCGCCGGGCTCGAGTTCATCGAGCAGACCCCCTTCGCGTGCGTGTTCCGCAGTGGCGCGACCATGCTCCGCGTCACCGCCGTCGCCGAGTTCACGCCGCAGCCGTTCACGGTGCTCGGCTGGGCGGTCGCCGACATCCGGGCGGCGGTGGCCGGGCTGCGGGGCCGTGGCGTGGAGTTCCTCACGTTCGACACGCTGCCACAGGACACCGACAAAATCTGGACCACGCCCGGCGGGCGGATCGCCTGGTTCCGCGATCCGGACGGCAACGTGCTGTCCCTGACCGAGTTCACTGGCAATTAAACAACAGTGTTGATTTAATAGGCGGATGACCGACGACGATCGCCTCGCCCAGCTCGCTGACCAGGAAGAACGCCTCCAGTTCACGAAGTTCGACAACGAGACGGCCCTGGCCCTCGGCGACCGGCTGCTGGCCGCGGCGCGGAAGCGCGGGCTGCCGGTGACGATCTCGGTCCGCCGCAACGGCCAGCGGCTCTTCCACGCCGCCCTGCCGGGCACATCGGCCGACAACGACGCGTGGATCGACCGCAAGAGCCGCGTCGTGGACCGCTACGGCCACAGCTCCTTCCTGGTCGGCACGCAGTTCCGCGCGAAGGGCGGCTCGTTCGAAGAGGACTCGCGCCTGGACCCGGACGAGTACGCGGCCCACGGCGGCGTGTTCCCGGTGATCGTCCGCGGGGTCGGCCCGGTCGGCACGGTCGGCGTGTCCGGGCTTCCGCAGGCCGAGGACCACGCTTTCGTCGTCGAGCAGCTCGAGCTGTTCCTGGCTTCCTGAAAACGGCTGGCGGGCCTGACTACCGTTGAAGACATGAAGCGCGCAGCGAACACGACGACGCCGGAAAGTGTCCCGGCGCGCTGAAGCATTCTCACGAAAAGCCCGGGGCGGTCGCCCCGGGCTTTTCGTCTTGTGGTCGGCCACCTCGTCGTCCACGAGGAGTCCACGATGCCCGACCACCGCAAGCTCGGCCGCGAGCTCGGCCTGTTCGACACCGACCCGCTCATCGGCGCCGGCCTGCCCTACTGGCTGCCCGACGGCGCGATCATCCGCCACAGCCTCGAGGAGTACGTCCGCGGCCTCGAACGGCGCGCGGGGTACCGGCACGTCCACTCGCCGGTGCTCGGCAAACGGGAGCTGTACGAGATCTCCGGGCACTGGTCGCACTACCGCGACGACATGTACCCGCCCATGGACGTCGGCGGTGAGCAGCTCGTGCTGCGGCCGAGCCTCTGCCCGCACCACGCGCTGATCTACCGGGCACGCGGCCACAGCTACCGCGAACTCCCGCTACGCATCGCCGAGATCGGCGGGATGTACCGCAGCGAGCTCTCCGGCGTGCTCGGCGGGCTGAGCCGGGTGCGCGCGATCCAGCTCAACGACGCGCACATCTTCTGCACCCCCGAGCAGGTCGAAGCCGAGGCAGCCGCGGCGCTGGCCATGATCCGGCGGGCTTACGACGCGCTCGGCATCAGCCCGGCGCGCTACCGGCTTTCGCTTCCCGGCCCCGGCGGGAAGTACGTCGACGGCGACTGGGACCGCGCCGTCGGCATCCTGCGTTCGGTCCTCGACGGGCTCCCCTACGACGCCGTGGAGGGCGAGGCGGCGTTCTACGGGCCGAAGATCGACGTCCAGATCGTCGACAGCGCGGGCCGCGAATCGACCCTTTCCACCGTGCAGATCGATTTCCACCAGCCCGAGCAGTTCGGCCTCGAGTACGTCGGCGCGGACGCGGCGAAGCACCGGCCGGCCATGGTGCACCGCAGCATCATCGGCAGCGTCGAACGCGCGGTGGCGCAGCTCGTCGAGGTCCACGGCGGTGCGTTCCCGGCCTGGCTGGCGCCGGTGCAGCTGCAGCTGTTGCCGTTGTCCTCGGCCGAATTGCCCTATGCACAGGGGATCCTGGACCGATGCGACGACCTGCGCGTCGAGATCGCGCAGGAAGGCAGCCTCGGTGCGCGGATCCGGGACGGGCGGCTGGTGCCGTACCAGGCCGTGCTCGGCCCGCAGGAAGTCGCCGCGGGGCAGCTTTCCCTGCGGCTGCGCGACGGACGCCGGGTCGACGCGCAGCCGGTCGACGAGGCACTGGCGGAGATCAGGGCGGAGGTCAAGCCGTAGCCGCGGCCAGCCAGCCGAACGCCGGCGCCAGGCTTTCCGGGGCGGCCCAGCCGTTGACCACCGCGAGCAGCCGCAGGTAGCGCTCACGCCGGGGATCGTCGACGAGGGCCAGCCATTCCCGCAGCCGAGCGGGATCGCGGCCGAGACCGTCGACGATCGCCCCGGCCGCCGGCGAGTCCGGGGCGATTCCGGCTTCGAGGGCCGGTGTGACGGCGTCGCGCACCTCGGCGGCGAGGTCGCGGCGCAAGCCGCCTTCGTGCTGCTCCGCGAGCCGACGCAGGATCGCGCGGAACTCTTCGTCCTGCACCAGTTCGGCCAGCTCGATCCAGGCTTCGAGCTGCTCGGGGCTCGCGTCCTCCGGCAGTTCGGGGGTCAGGGTGCGCGCGATGCCCGCGAGGTCGGGCCGGCCACCCAGGGCGTCGGCGAGGAAGCCGGCCACCAGGCGACGTCGTTCCTCTTCGGACAGCCGGGCCAGTTCGTGCACGATGGTCGTCTCCTCCGGGGTCGAACTGCGTTTCGCCACGGCCGTCAGCACCGCTTGGCGCACACGCAGCACGCGGATCTGCACCTCCAGGGCCTCGGCGTGCTGCGCCGCGACGTCGGCGACGGTCGCTTCGCCGTCGACGACCCGCCGGATCGTGGCGAGGCCGACGCCGAGGTCCCGGAGGGTGCGGATGAGGTCGAGCCGGCTGCGTGCGGCGTCGTCGTAACGGCGTTGACCTGCGGCGTTGCGCCCGGACGGCGGCAGGAGACCGCGGTCGGAGTAGAACCGGACGGCCTTGACCGTCAGGCCGGTCCGGCGCGCCAGCTCGCCGATCGAGTACCGCATGCCGCCAGCGTGGCACCTCCCCTCGGGGGAGGCGCAAGGGTCAGGTTCGCCCGATCGTGTCGATCACCTGTTCGACTTCGCGCGGTAAAGTCGATCACGTGAGCGAACGGACTAGGTCTCCTCCCGGATCCGGGTGACCAGCTGGGTCGGGTTCACGAACCGCAGCGCGACGAGAAGGAGCACGAGCATGGAAGCGGTGTAGATGGTCGCCATGGCGTCGACCGACTGGTTGGCCCGGATGCCCGCGGCGAACACGGAGTTGTAGAGCGCCACGACGAGGGTCGTCGAGTCCGGGCCGGCGGTGAGGAACGTCAGCTCGAACATGCCGACCGTCCGGACCAGCACGAGGATCGAGGCGGCCAGGATCCCCGGCAGCAGCAGCGGGCCCAGGATCCGGGTGAACACCGAGATCGTGCGTGCGCCGGACATGCGCGCGGCGGCTTCGATCTTCGGGTCGATCTGCTCGATGAACGGCGTCATGGTCAGCACGACGAACGGCACCGAGGGCACCAGGTTCGCCAGGATGACGCCGGTGATCGTGCCGGCCAGGTGGAACTTGTAGAGCACGGTGGCCAGCGGGATGCCGTAGGTGATGGGAGGGATCAGGATCGGCAGCACGAACAGCAGCATCACCAGGCGCTTGCCGGGGAACGAGCGGCGGGCCAGCGCGTAGGCGGCCGGGACGCCGACCGCCACCGACACGGCGATCACCACCAGCGCGACGATCGCCGTGGCGAGGAGGACGTCGGACAGGCCGAACTCACGCCAGGCGTCGGCGTACCAGTGGGTGGTGAAGCCGTCCGGGAGCCAGGTGCCGAACCACTGCTTGCCGAACGAGTCGACGACCACCGAGAGCACCACACCGGCGAGGTTGACGAAGAAGAACACGACGATGGCCCAGACGACCCAACGTCCGGGACGCGCGACCCAACCGGTCATCCCTTGCCTCCGGTCGCTCCGCGGTACAGCGTGCCGCGCCACGCCATGACCAGGCCGATCACGATCAGCATGACCACCGCCATGAGCATCGCGACGGCCGAGCCCATCGAGTAGTCGTACTCCTCGAACGCGGCGTGGTAGGCCGCGATCGAGATGACGCGGGTCTCGTTCGCGGGGTCGCCGACGAGCTGCGCCGAGGGGAAGACCGAGAACGCCATCACGAACGAGAGGCAGAAGGTGATCGCCAGGCCGGGGGCCAGCAGAGGCAGTGTGATGCGCCGGAAGCGCTGGGCCCAGTTCGCGCCGAGGGTCGCGGCCGCCTTCTCCAAGGAGGGGTCGATGCCCGAGAGATAGGACAACGTCAGCAGGAAGGAGAACGGGAAGCCGGTGATCACCAGGGAGAGCAGCACGCCGGTGTAGTTGTGGATCAGCGGGAGCGGTTCGTCGGTGATGCCGAGGACGGTGAGCACCTTGTTCAGCCAGCCCGCCGGCCCGCCGTACATGATCAGGCCCTGCGCGGTGAGCACCGTGCCGAGCGTGATCGGCACGACGAGGATCGTCGTCAGGAGGCGCTTGCCGCGGACGCGGCCGCGCATCACGTACGCGATCGGGATGCTGGCGAGCACGTTGATGAACGTCGCGGGCAGCGCGATGCCGAGCGTCGTCCAGATGGTGTCGCGGAGGTAGGGGTCGCCGAAGAAGCGCGCGTAGTTGGCGAAGACGCCGCCCCGGCGTGGGGCGAAGGACAACTGGAGGCCGTAGAGGAAGGGGTAGAGGAACAGGCAGGCGGTGACCAGCAGGCCGGGCACGAGCAGGAGCAGGGTGCGGTCGATGCCGCGCTCGGCCAGGCGGTGGCGCAGGGCCGGGCGAGCACTCGCGACGGCGGTCATGACGCGGCCACCGGAACGGGTTCGGGCGGGACGCCCATCGTCGCGGCGGTCATGGCTCGAACACCAGGACCCGCTCGGCCGGCACGCCGATCTGCGCCGTGTCGCCGGGGGCGAGGCGCTTGTCGGTCCGGAAGTAGACCGGCACCCCGCTCGCCAGCCGAGCCGAGACCGACAGCTCGCGGCCGTGGTATTCGACGATCTCGACCGTCACGTCGAGGGCGTTCTCCGCGCCGTCGCCGACCACGAAGTCCTCGGGGCGGATCGCGACCTTCGCCGGGCCCTCCGCGAGTGAGCCGCGGCCCGTCAGCCGGGCTCCCGCGCCTTCCACGGTGACCGAGGAACCGGCGGCTCCGGTGACCGTCACGTCCAGGAGGTTGCGGTAGCCCATGAACGACGCGACGTAGCTGTTCACCGGCTGGGCGTAGACCTCCTCGGGGGTGCCGATCTGCTGCACCTCGCCGTCGCGCAGGACCACCAGGCGGTCGGCCAGGGACAGGGCTTCCTCCTGGTCGTGGGTGACGTAGACCGTGGTCAAGCCGAGCGTCTGGTGGAGGCGGCGGATCTCCATCCGCATCTCGAGGCGGAGCTTGGCGTCCAGGTTGGACAGCGGCTCGTCCATCAGGACGACCGGGGGCTCCAGCACCACGGCCCGGGCGATGGCGACGCGCTGCTGCTGCCCGCCGGAGAGCTGCGCGGGGAACTTCGCCGCGTGGTCGGTGAGCTGCACCAGACGCAACGCCTCGTCGACCCGCCGGCGGGCGTCGGCGCGGGCGACCTTGCGCATCTTGAGGCCGAAGCCGACGTTGGCGCGGACCGTCATGTGCGGGAACAGCGCGTAGTTCTGGAAGACCATCCCGAACCCGCGCTGCTCCGGGGGCTGCCCGTCGATGCGGGCGTCGTCGAGCCAGATGCTGCCGCCGGTCAGGGGCAGCAGGCCGGCCAGGCAGTTCAGCGCGGTCGACTTGCCGCAGCCGGACGGGCCGAGCAGGGCCACGAACTCGCCGCGCGCGATGGCGAGGTCGAGGCCGCTCAGGGCGTTCGCGGTGCCGAAGCTCCGGGACACGCCGTCCAGCCGGAGCTGCTCGAACGTCACTTCTTGCCGACCTTCGAGCCGCCGACCAGCTGGTTCCACTTGTCGAACGCCTTGACCTGCTGCTCGGCCGGCAGCGAGGTCTCCTTGGGGTACTGCGCGATCCACTGCTCGTACTCCGGGCGCCCGAACTGCTTGATCGTGTCCTGGCTCTTCTGCGGCGCCATCTGCAGCGTGACGTCCTTGACCGCCGGGCCGGGGTAGAAGTAGCCGTCGTCGTAGGCGATCGCCTGCTGGTCCGGCTTCAGCATCCACGCGACCAGCTGCAGGATCGCCGACTCCTGGTCGGGCGAGAGGCCCTTGGGGATCAGGGCGTACTGGGCGTCGGTGACCCAGTGCATCGGCTGCATGATCGCGGTCTTCACCGTGTTGGGCACCGTGCCGAGCTTGCGCGGGTTGATGTCCCAGCCGGTCGTCGACATGACCATGTCCACCGCACCGGACGCGAGGTTCTTCATCGTCTCGGTGGTGCCGGACGGGTAGTACTTCACGTACTTGCCCAGCTCCTGCAGGAACGCCCAGGTCTTGTCCCAGCCCTTGTCCGGGTCCTTCGGGTCCTTGTCGCCGAGCAGGTACGGCAGGCCCATCAGGAACGTCCGGCCCGGGCCGGAGTTCGACGGCTGTGCGTACTGGAACTTCTCCGGGTGCGCCTTGGCCCAGTCGAGCAGCTCCTGCGGGGACGTCGGCGCCGCCGGCACCGCTCCCGGGTTGAACTCCAGCAGCGGGCCGGACGGGTAGTAGACGACCTCGACGCCGTAGCCGTTGGCCAGCTCCTGCATCTTGGCCGCGGGCTCGAGGTAGTTCTGCATCAGGTTCGGGAACCGGCTCGAAAAGTCCGGGAGGACCTTCGTCAGGGTGCCGTTCGCGATGCCGGCGGACAGGCCGTCCGTGCCGCTGAGAACCAGGTGCGTCTGGGCGACGCCGCCGTCCTGTTCGGCTTTCAGCTTGCCCGCCATGCTCGGCGCGGGCGCCGTCGAGTACGTGACCTTCGAGAGCACTTCCGGGTGTGCGGCCTTGAAGTTCTCGATCATCTGCTTGGTGAGCTGCAGGTTGCCCGCGACGTCGAGGATGTTCAGGTCGACGGGCTTGCTCGGCTTGTCGGGGACGGCCTGGGGATCCGCCGCCTGACCGCCGTCGCCGCCGGGCGCGCCACAGGCCGCCAGTCCGGCGGCGAGGCCGGCCGCCAGGAGCACTCGTCGGAATCGGAAGCCGGTGCGACGCTGCATGGCTGCTCCCTGGGTCCGTGATAATGTTGTATGTCGCATCGTATATCAGATCGGACATGCCAGTGGCGAGCTCTGCTTCGGCCCGGAGGCCGCCGCCGCCCGTCTCGCGCACGGATTTCGTGCGTGACGCCATCAAGGAATCGATCTTGAGCGGGGAGTTCGAACCGGGCGAAACGCTCGTCGAGGCCGAGGTGGGCGCCCTGCTGGGGGTGTCGAAGACCCCGGTGCGCGAAGCGCTGCGAATCCTGGCCGGTTCCGGTTTGGTCACGATGAGCACGTACAAGGGGGCCGCGGTCCGGGTCATGGACGCCGAGAGCGCGTACGCGGTCTACGACTTGCGCGCGCTCCTCGAGCCCGAAGCCGTCCGACGCGCTGTCGAGCGCGGTGCGGACTTCGGCGAGGCGCGGCAGGTCCTGGCCGAGGTCGACACCGGCAGCGCAGCCGCCGACCGCGCCAAGGCCAGCCTGACCAACCGGCTGTTCCACCGCGCGCTCTACTCCGGGTGCGGGAATCCGCTGCTGATCGAGATCCTCGACGGCCTGCGCGACCAGGCCGCGCTGATCACCGCCACCGGCTGGGGCATCAGCCCGACGTGGCAGGGTGAAGCGGGCGAACACCGCGCGATCCTGACCGCCGCCGAGAGCGGGAACGCCCGGCAGGCCGAACACCTGCTTCGCAAGCACATCACGGATTTCATCGACCGGATCGCCTTCGGGCTCCCGGGCGAGCGCACCGCAGAGACCGGCGATCCGAAAGGGGCCCGATGACGTTCGAGCAGCAGAGGCGGCGGCTGTCCGGGGTGGTGGCCATCCCGGTCACGCCGTTCGACGCCGAGGGCGCCGTCGACGGCCAGACGTACGCGAAACTCGTCGACCGGCTGATCACCGGCGGCGTCGAAGTCGTTACGCCGAACGGGAACACCGGCGAGTTCTACGCGCTGGACGCGGCCGAAGCCCGGCAGTGCCTGGAAGTCACCGTCGAGGCCGTGGCCGGCCGGGGCAGCGTGCTCGCCGGGATCGGCCACGACGTCGCGTCGGCGACGCGGGCCGCCGCGCACGCGCGGGACGCCGGCGCCGACATGATCATGATCCACCAGCCCGTGCACCCGTACATCTCCGGCGACGGCTGGGTCGACTACCACGCCGCGATCGCGGCCGCGGTGCCCGAACTCGGCGTCGTGCTCTACGTCCGCAACCCGGCGATCGGCGGCGAGCAGCTGCACGCGCTGGGCGAGGCGGCGCCGAACGTCATCGGCGTGAAGTACGCGGTGCCGGACCCGGTGCGGTTCGGCTCGGTCGCGCGGGACGCGGGTTTCGAGCGGTTCGTGTGGATCGCCGGTCTCGCCGAGCTTTCGGCGCCCGGGTACTTCGCCGTCGGCGCCACCGGCTTCACCTCGGGCCTGGTGAACGTCGATCCCGCGATCTCGCTGGAGATGTTCCGCGCACTGTCCACAGGGGACTATCCAGCCGCGATGACCGTCTGGGAGCGGATCCGGCCGTTCGAGGAGCTGCGCGCGGCGAACGGGAGCGCCAACAACGTCAGCGTCGTCAAGGACGCGCTCGGCCAGCTCGGCCTGTGCCGTCCCGACGTCCGGCCGCCGAGCCGGCTGCTGACGGGAGCCGAACGCGAACGGCTCTTCGGGCTGCTCTCGTCCTGGGGGCTTTCGTGAAAATGGCGGCTCGTCGGCGCGCCGGAGCGCGGTGACGCCGAATCCCGGCTCGCCGACGAGCCGCCTGACCGGAGCCCACCGGAAGAACAAGCTGTAGCAACCCAACTGGGCACCCCGGGTGCCGCTCTGCGCGGCTACGGGAGGCTGCTCGCCGGCCTATCGGCCGACACGGTTGCGTACGAGCGGGTTCCGGACCCGGACTCGGCTCCTGTCCCCGGTCGGAGCGATCCGGCCGGAAGGTCACGGGTGTGTGGTAGATCACCTTCATCCCGATGTGGCTGACTGTACACCTCCGCGGCAACCTCCGGGGAATTGCCATCGAGCCGGTGGGGTGAGAGGCTTGGGGGAGGACGCGGTACCACCGCGACCAGGCCCCAGTGCCCTTTTCCCGGACCGGACCCGGACCCGTCGGGGCCGGAAACCGTTGCTGGACAAGCCTTCAACGACTTAGCCCAGAGCGGTGACGCCGATGACTTCAACCCAAATTCCGGATACCCCCGCGACGGCGGGCAGCGATTTCGCCGAGCTGTCGCGGCTGATCAAGGCCGCCGGCCTCCTCCAGCGACGCCGCCGGCACTACGCCGTGCGGATCGGGCTCAACCTCGCCGCTTTCGGCGGGGGCTGGGTCGCGTTCGTCTTCCTCGGCGACTCGTGGTGGCAGCTGTTCCTCGCGGCGTTCTTCGCGATGATGTTCGCGCAGCTGTCGTTCATCGGGCACGACGCCGGGCACAAGCAGATCTTCAGCAGCCGCAAGGCTAACGACGCGACCGGGTTCGTCCACGGTGGACTCACCGGGCTGAGCTACGGCTGGTGGATGGGCACGCACTCCCGGCACCACGCCAACCCGAACAACGAGGACGAGGACCCGGACGTCGACATCGCGGCGCTCGCGTTCAGCAAGGCGCAGAGCTCCCGCAAGCGCGGCTTCCTGCGCTGGATGGCGAAGTACCAGGCGTTCCTGTTCTTCCCGCTGCTGCTGCTCGAAGGTCTCAACCTGCACGTTTCGAGCGTGAAAGCGGTGCTGCGCAAGGACATCCGCAAGCGCAAGCTCGAGTCCACGCTCCTGATCGCGCACCTCGTCGCCTACCTCGCCGCGGTGTTCATCGTGCTCTCGCCGCTCACCGGGATCATCTTCATCTTGGTGCACCAGTTCCTGTGGGGCCTGTACATGGGCTGCTCGTTCGCGCCCAACCACAAGGGCATGGAGATGCTGTCGGCCGGGCACAAGCTGGACTTCCTGCGCAAGCAGGTGCTGACCTCGCGCAACGTGCGTGGCGGCCGGGTGGTCGACTTCGCCCTCGGCGGCCTGAACTACCAGATCGAGCACCACCTGTTCCCGAGCATGGCCCGGCCGAACCTCAAGCACGCCCAGGTGATCGTGCAGGACTTCTGCGCCCGGCGCGGGATTTCCTACGCCCAGTGCGGGTGGGCGCGCTCCTACGGGTACGTGCTGCAGCACCTCCACGAAGCGGGCGAACCGCTGCGACGGCGCTCGGCCGAGGCGACGGCGTGACGACCCCGGCACCGGACGCGCCCGAAGTACCCCGCTCCGGCACGCAGTGCCCGAGCTGCCCGCACCCGCTCGGCACGCACGACGCCATCGCGCGCCGCTACTGCGCGGCCACCACGGCCGGCCAGGCGGCCGAGCGCGGCTGCGTGTGCGGCACCGTGCAGGACCACCAGAGCCCGGAAGGTCCCCGGGGCCACAAGAGCCACACGACCACAGCCTTCGAAGAGCAGAAGAGGACCGAACGATGACCGCACCGACCTCCCCCACCCGCTACCAGCTGCGCATCGACCGCGTGAAGAAGATCGTCATGGAGGACACCAAGCTCGGCGACGCGAAGGCGCTCGCCCTGGCCGTGCGCATGGTGCACGAGCTCGACACGGTCCCGGAGCCCGTCCGCTGACGTCCGTCCGTGCGGCTCTGCGCAGGTCAAGCGAGGTGTGGCCGAAGTTACTCGCGCGTTAACAAGGCGTCAGCGAGCGGCCGGAGTCCGTCAGGACGGCATTCACGAGCGATCATCGGACGCGCGAAGGGCGGTGTCCTGACCGGGTCCGATCCGCCGTGATGCCCGGAGGCACCCGTGACGCTCAGCGAGCTTCTTCCCAGCCTCGGCTGCGAAGCCGCCGATCACCTCGAGCCAGGAGTCTGGCCGCGAAGCACCCGACTCGGCGAAGACGGCGAACTCCTCTTCGCCGGCGCGAGGGTCAGCCACCTCGCCGCCCGCTTCGGGACGCCGTCCTACCTCATCGACGAACAGCAGGTCCGCGACACCGCGCGTGAGTACCGCCGCGCGCTGCCGGACGTCGAAGTCGCGTACGCGAGCAAGGCGCTGTGCACGCGGTCCGTACTGCGTTGGGTCGCCGAAGAGGGCTTGTCGCTCGACACCTGCTCCGCCGGCGAGATCGCCGTCGCCCGCGGAGTCGGCTTCCCGGCGGAGCGCATGCTGCTGCACGGCAACGCGAAGACGCCCGAAGACCTGAAGGCCGCTCTCGAGTACGGCGTCCGGCGGATCGTGGTCGACTCGCTCGACGAGATCGAGCAGCTCGGCGCACTCGCCCCCGGCGCGCAGCAGGTGATGATCCGCGTGACTCCGGGCGTGGCGGCAGGCGCGCACGCGGCCATCAGCACCGGCACCGAGGGCCAGAAGTTCGGCTTCTCGCTGCTCGACGGCGTTCCCGACAACGTCGACGCCGCCGTCGGGGCCGTGCTCGCCCAGCCCGGGCTGCGGCTGGCCGGGCTGCACTGCCACATCGGCTCGCAGGTGTCCCGCGTCGACCGCTACGAGGCCGCCGCGCGCCGGATGACCGAAGTGCTCGTCCGGGTCCGCGACACCCACGGCGTCACGCTGCGGGAGCTCGACCTCGGCGGCGGGCACGCGGTGCCGTACGTCGGCGGCGAACCCGCGTTCGACCTCGGCGGCTACTCACGTCGGCTGCGCGTGGCACTCGCCTACGAATGCGCGGCGCACGGCTTCCCGTTGCCGCGCTTGACGATCGAGCCGGGCCGGGCACTCGTCGGGCCGGCCGGGATCACGGTGTACCGCGTCTGCGCGGTCAAGCGCGGCAGCCGCACGTTCGTCGCGGTCGACGGCGGGATGAGCGACAACGCGCGGCCGTCGCTCTACGGCGCCCGCTACACGACGCGCCTGGTCGGCCGCCGGTCGAAGGAGCGGCGCATCCCGGTGACCGTCGTCGGCAGGCACTGCGAATCCGGCGACGTCCTCGCCGACGGCATCAGCCTGCCCGGCGACCTGCACCCCGGTGACCTGCTGGCCGTGCCGTGCACCGGCGCGTACCACCACTCGCTGGCGTCGAACTACAACCAGGTCGGACGGCCGCCGCTGGTCGGCGTCCGCAACGGCGTCGCGACGCTGCTCGTGCGCCGCGAGACCGAGGAGGACCTCAGCCGCCGCGACCTCGGTTAGCCACCGCCAACCCGGCGAGCAGCACGCCGAGCGCGTACCGGAAATCGTCCTCGACGGCCGAACCCGCTCGTTCCCGCAGGCCACGGGCCATCAGCGGGAACGGGAACGCCTCGGCCGCGATCACCGCCGCCTCCTCGTCGGGCGGCAGCCGCGTCTGGTCCTCGACGGCCCGGCCGAGCACGAAGTGCACCAGCACCCCGGCCGCGCGGGTGGCCTCGCCGACCGGGAAGCCCGCGTCGTGCAGCACCCCGACCGCGCGCTCGGCGAGCTCGCCGAGCGCGCGGGCCACGATGAGATCGGCCCCCAGCGCGACGCGGGCGCCGTCGCGGTGGGCGAGCAGTGCCGTGTGCAGCGCGAATCCCGCGTCTTCGAGCCACTTCAGCCAGGGCCCACCGTCGGGCAGCCCGGCGACGACCGGCGCCACGATCGCGTCCGTCAGGTGGTCGAGCAGCGCACGCTTGCTCCGGAAGTGCCAGTACAACGCGGGTGCCTTGACACCCAGCTCGGTGGCGAGCCGCCGCACGGTCAGCTTGTCCAGGCCCTCGTCTTCCAGCAGGTCCAGCGCGACACGCACGGCGTCGCCGGCTTCCAGCGGCATGCTCCTCCTTGACGCCTTAACTTGTTAAGGACATTCTCAGCCCCTTAACAAGTTAAGGAGGAAGGATGGATGCCGACGTCATCGTCGTGGGCGCGGGCCCGGTGGGCCTGTTCCTCGCGGCCGAGCTCAAGCTGGCCGGCGCCGAACCCCTGGTCCTGGAACGCCGCACGACCCCGTCCGGAGAACCGAAGTCACGCGGCCTGGGCGCGCTCGCGACCGAGGCGCTCCGGCGACGCGGTCTCGGCGACCGGCTCGCCGAAGCCGACGTCGAAGGCACGAAGGACCTCGCCCGCGACCACGGCAGCACCCGCGGCCACTTCGCGAACATCTTCAAGATCACCCCGGACGCGAGCCGGCCCCGCACGAACATCTGGCAGCCGGAGCTGGAACGCGTCCTCGCGGAGCACGCCGAAGGCATCCGGGTGCTGCGCGGGCACGAGGTCACCGCCTGCGAGTCCGATGTGGACGGTGTCACGGTGACCGCCGGGCGGACCTGGCGCGCCCGGTACGCGGTCGGCTGCGACGGCGGCCGCAGCACCGTCCGCAAGCTGGCCGGCTTCGCCTTCCCCGGCACGCCGGCGCTGCTGCGCACGGTCGCCGGGCAGGCGCGGTTCGCCGGCGACGTCCCGCCGCCCGGGCGGTACGCCGGTGGCACTTTCCTGCGCGGCGGCAGCATGGTGGGGATCACCGAACCCGCGTCGAACCCGGAGCCGGCCGGCGCGGCCGGCTTCGCCGCGAGAGTCCGGCGGATCACCGGCACGGACGTCGTCGTCGAGGAGTTCCGCGAGGAACGGCGGTTCGGTGACCAGGCCCGCCAGGTCGGCGACTACCGCCACGGCCGCGTCTTCCTCGCCGGTGACGCCGCGCACGTGCACTCGCCGAGCGGTGGCCAGGGTCTCAACCTCGGCCTGCTCGACGCGGCCAACCTCGGCTGGAAACTCGGCGCCGTCCTTCGCGGCGACAAGCCCGAAGCGTTCCTCGACACGTACACGCGTGAAAGGCACCCAGCGGGCGAAGCGGTGCTACGCAACACGAGGGCGCAGTCCGCGCTGCTGGCACCCGGCGCGCACGTCGACGCGCTGCGCGAGATCGTCGCGGAGCTGATGGACCTGCCCGAAGCGAACAAGTACTTCGCGGACCTCCTGGCCGGGACCGGGATCCGCTACGACTTCCCTTACCCCGCCTCGGCGCCAGTCGGCGAGCACTGCCCGGACCTCGAACTCGTCGACGCCGAAGGGCGCAAAAGCAGGCTCCACGAGCACACCTGCACCGGCCGTGGCCTCCTGCTGACGACCGGGCACCCGGCGGACCCCCGCGTCGACGTCGTCCGGGTGACGAACACCGGCCCGCTGCTGCTCCGGCCCGACGGCGTCATCGCCTGGGCCGGCGAAGGCCCGCTCGACGTCGCCCTCGACACGTGGTTCTAGACCGGTTCGATGCCGTCGCCGCCGCGCCGCACCACCCCGCGCGGCAGGCGGCGGCCGGCGAAGAAGTCGCGGCAGGCGTGGTGCACGGCGACCATCAGCGGCACCCCGAGCACGATCGACACCACACCGATCACCGCGACCCCGCCGACGCCGAACACGGTCGTCTCGCCCGCGTCCGGCTTCGCGTACTCCACCAGCGCGAACACCAGCACGGCCAGGAAGAACACCCCGCCGGTGAACGGCAGCACCCCGCGCAGCACGAAGTTGCGCACGCTCGCCAACAGCGTCCGGCGGAACACCCGGACGCAGGCCAGCGCCGTCATCGCGTACTCGATCGCGATGGTCAGCCCGACCGCGTCGACCGAGTCCGCCAGCACGTTGTCGCTGACCAGCGCGAGGAGCACGTACACCGCCAGCGACACGAGCCCGAACGTCCAGGTCGCCACCGACGGCGTCCGGAACCGCGGGTGCACGCGGCCGAAGACCCGCGGCAGCGCGCCGTGGCTGGCCATCGACAACGTCGTGCGCGCCGCGGGCATGATCGTCGCCTGGCTGGTGGCCGCGCCGCTGGTCAGCACCGAGACGATCAGCAGCACGCCCAGCACCTTTCCGCCCGCGCCGTCGCCGAACACCGCGTCGCCCAGCCCGGCGAGGACGTCGTCGGAGTTGGCCGCGTTCCCCAGCCCGATTCCGGAGGCGCCGACCCCCGCGAAGGCCAGCGCGGCGACCGTGACGAGCAGGTAGTTCAGCACCAGCAGCGCGGTCGAGAGCACGGCGGCGCGGCCCGGTGCGTGCCGCGGGTCGGCGGACTCCTCGTTCACCGACAGCGAGCTTTCCCAGCCCCAGTAGATGAACACGGCCAGCAGCACCGCCGAAACCGCGGTGCCGGCGCCGACCCCGCCCGGCCACAGCCAGTCCAGCCTCGGCACCGAAGCCTGCGGCCCGGCCGTGCCCTCGAAGACGCGGGCCAGCGCGACGACGGAGAACAGCACGAGGACGGCGAGCTCCACGCCGAGCAGGATCCACTGCGCCCGCGCGGACACCTCGATGCCGCGGTGGCAGAGCCAGCACAGCGCGAGCAGCCACGCGGCCCCGATCGCCGTCGTGACCCACCGGTTGCCCGCCGCCTCCGAGGCGCCGAACAGCAGCAGCGTGTACCGGCCGGTGAGCGCGGACTGGCTGCTCATCACCAGCAGCTGGGCGACCGTGACGACCCAGCCGGTGAACCACCCGGCGTGCGGGCCGAACGCCCGCGTGGCCCACGTGAAGTTGGTGCCGCAGTCGGGTTCCACGGCGTTCAGCTCCCGGAACGCGACCGCGACGAACAGCACCGGCACGAAGGACACCAGGACGAACGCGGCCGCCTTGAACCCGGTGCCGGCCAGCACGATCAGCCCGAGCGTGGCCGCGATCGAGTACGCCGGCGCGGTCGACGACATCCCGATGACCATCGACGACACCATGCCCAGCGCACCCCCGCGCAGTCCCTTCTCCGGGACGGCGGGGGCGGCGCCGAGTGCCACGGCCTCCGGCATTGCGTTGGTCCTCCAGGGGTTGCGGAAGAGGGCAGAGCCGCCAGACGGTACCCGGCGACGCCCCGCGAGCGCGTGCGGCTGTGCGCGGGCGCACAGTGGCCGCCTCGGAATGACTCGTGAGTTTCCTCCACAGCCACCGATTCCTCGGCGAATCACGATCCTGGCGCCGGATCACGTGAAGCTGGCGCGGGGGTCTCGCTTTCTGGTCAGGTCTCGATACGCTGCGCACTTGACAAATCACATGCCGAAACACAGGGAGGGACGGCATGGGTGAAGATTCACGTGCGCGCGGACTGGACAACACGGACAGATCGCTGATCGCCCTGCTGCAGCAGGACGGCCGGGCGTCGTTCACCGCGCTCGCCAAGGCCGTCGGGCTTTCGGAGGGTGCCGTCCGCCAGCGTGTCCAACGGCTGCTGCGCGACGACCTCATGCAGATCGTCGCGGTGACCGACCCGGCCAACGTCGATCTGACCAGACAGGCGATGGTCGGGATCAGCGTCGACGGCGCTGATCCGCGCTCGGTCGCGGACAAGCTGTCCGAGCTGTCGCACGTGCACTACGTCGTGTTGTGCGCCGGGCGCTACGACCTGCTGGCAGAACTCGTCTGCCGGGACGACGACCACATGCTCGAAGTGCTGGGCGAGGAGATCCGCAAGATCGACGGCGTGTCCGGGACCGAGCTGTTCGTCTACCTGAAGCTGGCCAAGCAGAACTACGCCTGGGGCCGGCTCACGGCGTAGGCCCGTCGTGAGTGGGAAACAGCGTTTGAACACTGTTTCTCACTCACGAGCCGCTACAGGAACCGCCGGTGGCCGGCCCGCGCGGGCACGCCCCTTTCGGCGAGCCCGGCCAGCGCCGCCGGGAGCGGATCCCGGTGCAGCACCCCGAGGCGCTGCGTGGCACGGGTGAGCGCGACGTACAGCTCGGCCGCGCCGCGCGCGCCCTCGGCCAGGATCCGCTCCGGCTCGACGACGAGGACCGCGTCGAACTCCAGGCCCTTGGTCGCCGACGCCGGGACCGTGCCAGGCACGCCGGGCGGCCCGATGACGACGCTGGTGCCCTCGCGCTCGGCTTCGGCGCGGTCGAAATCGTCGATGGCGTCCGAAAGCCCGTCCTCCGCGACATGTCTGGACCACGGCCGGACCCCGCTCGCCCGCACGGATTCCGGCGGGCGCGCGTCCGGCGCGAACTCCGCGAGCAGCGCCCCGGCGACGGTCATGATCTCCGCCGGCGTCCGGTAGTTCACGGTCAGCTCCCGGTACAGCCACCGGTCGGCGACGTACGGCGCCAGCACCGGACCCCACGCCGTCGCCCCGGCCGCGCTGCGGCGTTGCGCCAGGTCGCCGACGACCGTGAACGAGCGGCTCGGGCACCGCCGCATCAGCACCCGCCAGTCCATTTCGGACAGTTCCTGCGCTTCGTCGACGACGACGTGCCCGTACGTCCAGTCGCGGTCGGCGGCCGCGCGCTCGGCGAGGTCGCGGGTGTCGTGCTCGACGAACCGGTCGGCCAGGTCTTCGGCGTAGAGCAGGTCGGTGGCGACCAGGCCGAGGTCCTCGTCCAGTTCCTCCCGGTCCAGCTTGATGAGGTCCATGACGCCTTCGGCGTACTCCGCGTCCGCCTCCGCCCGGCGGCGCGCGGCGGCCCGTTCGGCCGCGTCGTCCCGGCCGAGCAGGTCGACCAGCTCGTCGAGCAGCGGCACGTCCGACACCGTCCAGGCCGCGCCGTCCGCGCGGAACAGGGCCGGATCGGCACCGGCGGCCTCGAGCCGGCGCGGCGACATGTACAGCGGCGCCAGCAGCGTCTCCGGCGTCAGCTCCGGCCACAACGCGCCGAGCGCGGCGTCGAGGCCTTCGTGCTCGGCCAGCTCGTCGAGCACGTCGGCACGCAGGTCGGCCCACGCCCCGCGGTCCTCCGGGGTCAGCCAGCCCTCGCCGATCCGGGCCACGGCCCGCTCGGCGAGGAGCGCCACGACGTGCTCGCGGAAGACCGCGCCGGCCTCGTTGTGCGGCAGCCCGGACCGGCGCGCTTCGAGCCGGGCCTCCTCCGCGATGCCGGCGTCGAGCGCCACGGTGACGTCGGCCAGCTCGACCGGCACCGGCTCGTCGGGCACCTTCTGCCGGTCGGCGACCGCCGCGCCCAGCACGTCGAGGATCTTCAGCGACCCCTTGAGCTTCGCCACCTCCGGCGGGTCCTCGGCGGTGACGCGCAGCCCGGGCACGAGGTCGCCGGTGGTCAGGAAGACGACGTCCGACTCGCCGAGCGAGGGCAGCACGCGGCCGATGTGGTCGAGGAACAGCGGGCTCGGCCCGACCACCAGCACACCGCTGCGCGACATCCGCTCGCGCCGGGTGTAGAGCAGGTAGGCGACCCGGTGCAGCGCGACGGCGGTCTTGCCGGTGCCGGGCCCGCCCTCGACGACCAGCACCCCCGGGTGGCCGAGCCGGATGATCTCGTCCTGCTCGGCCTGGATCGTCGCGACGATGTCCCGCATGCCCTCGCCGCGGGGCGCGTTGACCGCGGCCAGCAACGCCGCGTCCCCGCGTTCGTGGTCACCCGGCCTGCCGAGCACCTCGTCGGTGAATTCGGCGACCCGGCGCCCCAGCGTGTGGAACTGGCGACGGCGGCGCATGTTTTCCGGCGTCGCCGCGGTGGCGGTGTAGAACGGCCGCGCCGCCGGAGCCCGCCAATCCAGCAGAAGGGGTTCGTAGTCGTTTTCGCCGTCGAAGAGACCGATCCGGCCGATGTAGCTGGTTTCGCCCGAAAGGGCGTCCAGCCGGCCGAAGCAGAGCCCGTTGTCGGCGACGTTCAGCCGGACCGTCTCGCGGGCCCGGACGCGCACGTCCGCGTCCCGCTCCACCAGTGTGGTCCCCGGTTCCCCGAGCGCGCGGCGGTAGCGGGCGCGCGCCTCGTCACGTTCGCGGTCGAGGCGTGCGTACAGCCCGCAGATGTACGCACGCTCGGCCCGCAATTCCTCGTCGTACCCCTGGTTTGACAAATTCCCCTCACAGCGGTTAGACTGAAGCTACATTCGGCGAGTCTTCCTTTATTTATCGGAAGGCACGTCGATTTTTTATTGTCCACCCGCTGTCAAGGGCCTCAGTCCAGCATGAATTCACGCGGGCTCAGCGGCCGGTCGACCACCCGCACGTCGCCCAGCAGCCCGGCGAAGCTCCGGTCCACCTTCCCGTCGTACGACGACGCACCGACCAGCCACGAACCGCCGGGGTTCGCGAGCCCGATCGCCGGCGTGGCCGGGTTGCGCACCACCGGGCAGCCGTCGACGTACACGACCGTGCGCCGCCCGTCGTTGACCACCGCGACGTGCCACCACCTCTCGACCGGCAGCTCGTGGCCCCAGTTCGTCGAGATCCGGTCCTGGTTCAGCGGGAACACCGCCCACTGCAGCTCCCCACCGTCCGAAAGGGACAGTGTGGCGGCCGATTCCTTCGGGTCGTCGCCGGTCTTGCCCGCGGCCGCGCCGCTGCCCTCCCGGGCGAACAGGCCGCACCAGCCGTGGTGGCCGTCCTTGAAGTTCGCCGGCAGCCGGAAGAACGCCTCGACGGTGTAGCCGCGCTCGAACTTCAGCTTGTTCATCGGCGCCGCGTCGACCGTGCGCAGGTACGCGCCGCGGCTCGGGTCGCGGCCGCCGTCGAACCGCAGGCTCGCCCGCGACGGCTGCCGCGGCGAGAACTCGTTCGCGTACTTCAGCTGATCCGGCCCGCTGCCGGGCGCGGTGACGCGGGTGAGGTCATTGCCCCGGCCGGTCTGGTCGCGCACGACGACGTCGTCCGGTACCGGCTTGCTGTCCTGACCGCCCTCGAAGCGCCAGTAGGCGACCGTTCCCGGCACCAGCAGCTGCTTCGCCGGACGACCCGGCGGGACCGGCACCGGCGCGAACCCCTTGAAGCGCTCGGCGAAGTCGATCTCCAGGCTGAAGTAGTCGGCCGCGCCGCTGCGCTCGACCTCGACCTGCTGCATCTCGCTGAGGTGGTCCTGCGCGGCGAGCCACGGCGAGAACGTCCGGACGTCGACCACGCCGCGCGCGAGGTCGAACTGGTAGAGCCGGACCATCGCGCTGCCGCCGTAGTAGCGGTCCTGGTAGTTGGCGATGTGGACGTGGACGTCGTGCCCGGCGGCGTTCTTGCGCACCACGCGCCCGGTCGGCCAGTAGTGGCCGTTCAGCGTCAGGAAGATCTGGTCGTTGCCGTCGACCAGTTCCTTCCAGACGAGCTCGCCGAAGGTCGAGAACTGGGCCTGGTGGTCGTCGTCGGCCCAGACCAGCTCGTGGATGGTGAGGATCGCGGGCAGCGTCGGGTGCTGCGCGAGAACCTGTTTCGCCCAGTTCAGGCCGCCCGCCGAAGGACGCCAGTCCAGGGCGAGGAGCAGCCATTCGCGGCCGCCGCCGCGGAAGACGTGGTAGGTGTTGTAGCCGTCCTTGGACGCGCCCCTGAACGTCGGCGAGGTGCGCTGGCGCTGCGGGCCGAACGCGTCGAGGTACGGCGAAGGGCCCCGCTGGTCGTCCTTCGAACCGTCGATGTCGTGGTTGCCCGCGAGGGTGCTGTACGGGAACCGGCGGCGGTCGAGGGCCTGGAAGGACCGGCTGATCCGCGAGAACTCGTCCGCGCGGCCGTTCTGGGTGAGATCTCCGAGGTGGGCGAGGAAGACAACGTTGTCGTCCGACTCGTCGAGGACGTACCGCAGCGAGGCGTCCAGCGGGGCCGCGTCACCGCGGTCCTCGTCGAACAGGTACTGCGTGTCCGGCATGACCACGAGCGTGAAACGCGGATCTTCGGGGTCCGGGCGACGGCCCTGAGCTTGGGCTTGGGCGGCCGGCGCGACGGCGACGGCCGGCAGGGTCGCCGCGGCGGCGGCGCCCGCGCCGAGGAGGAAGGTCCGGCGAGAGGTGTCAGTCACGGGCGGGAAGCTACGGGCGCCGCCCGACCGCCCCGGCAACTGCTGCCGAACTCCGGATGAACAGCGGTACTGTTCGCGCATGAGCGGCCCGCGGGTGTTCCGGATGATCCAGCCCGTCGACGACATCGAGTCGGCGGTCGCGTTCTACGAACCGGTCCTCGGCCACCCCGGCGAGCGGATCGCGGTCAACCGGCACTACTTCACCTGCGGTGACGTGGTGCTCGCCTGCGTCGAGGCGCCGCTCGAACACCGCGAACCGCGTCCGCAGCGGGACCCGCGGATCGTCTACCTCGCGGTCGAAGACGTCGACGAGACGTTCCGGCGCGTGCAGGCCGCCGGCCCGCGCTGGATCGACGACGCGATCGCAACCCAGTTCTGGGGCGAACGGTCCTTCTACGCGGACGACCCGTTCGGCAACCCGCTCTGCTTCGTCCAGGAGGACACGCTCTACCTGGGCGGTCCCGTCAGCTGATCTTCGGCGGGGTTCAGCCGGAACGGCATGACGAACCAGAGCAGCCCGAAGAGCAGCACGGCCAGCACCGCCATGACGACCATCGCGATCCCGCCGTAGACGACCTTCGCGATCAGCGCGACGGTGGACGTGATCGCGAGCGCCAGGCAGACCAGCCCGACCAGCACGAGCCGGTTGCCGACGGTCAGGATCCGGTCCCGGCTGCCGGTGCGGAACAGCAGCCGGTGCCACGCGGCGGGCGCGGTCAGCAACGCCGTCGCGGCCACCGCGAGCACGACCGCCGAGAGGTGCAGTGACTTCTCGAACCCGCTGGCGTCGTGGAACCGGTCGGTGAACACGACCGAAAGCAGGAACCCGAAGAGGATCTGCACGCCCGCCTGCGCGACCCGCAGCTCCTGCAGCAGCTCGCCGACGTTGCGCGTCAGCTTCTCGTCGCGGGTCTCGCCGGTTTGCTCGGGCACGGGAAAACGATACGCGGACGCACCCCTCTCCACCCGCTGGTTCAGGTCGCCGCGAGCAGTCGCTCCCCGAGGGTCCGCACGGCCTGCCGGATCTCCGGGCACCGCACGATCCGGTACGGCGCCGGGATCTTCGCGAGCTGCTCGGCGTACCACGCGGGGTTGCTGGTACTGCCGAGCAGCCGCGTCGTCCGGTCGTCGACGGCCTCGAGCCGTCCGGCGGCGCGGGGCAGGCACCGGTCCACCCGGTGCAGGGGCGCGTCGATGACGACCTCGGCCTCGTACTCCCAGCCGGCGGCGAGGTGGTCCTCGATCATGGCGACCGGGTCGAGGTCCGCAGGTGGCTCGAAGGTGTCGTCACCGGCTTCGACGCTGCGGACCCGGTCGATCCGGTACGCCCGGCGCGCGCCCTTCGGGTGGGTGCGGCACAGCAGGTACCACCGCCCGTGCCGGACGACGACGGCCCACGGGTCGACCTCGCCGGCCCACTCGGTGCCGGCCTCGGAGCGGTAGCCGAGCCGGACCCGCCGGTGCTCCCCGCAGGCGTGCACGAGGGCGGCGGTCGTACCGGGGTCGGGCCGCGCGGCGGCGGTGTCCGGCGCGGGCGCGGCGGTCCGCCGGACGGCCTCGGCCTGCGCGGCCACCGGCTCGGGGAGGGCCTGCACGATCTTGCCGAGCGCGCTGCCGACCAAGGTGGCGGGATCACCGGCGTCGTGGTGGCCGTCGAGCACCGCCATGACCAGGCCGAGAGCCTCGGCGGGGCTGAAGGTCAGCGGCGGCAGCCGCAGGCCGCGCCCGACCCGGTAGCCGCCGTAGGGCCCCCGGGTGGAGACGACCGGGATGCCGGCTTCGCGCAGGATGCCGACGTAGCGCCGGGCGGCGCGTTCGGAGACGCCGAGCTTGTCCGCGAGCCGGCCGGCGGTGATGCCCGGACAGGCTTGGAGGAGTTCGAGGGTGCGCAGGGCCCGCGCCGTCGGGCTCGTGTCGTCCGCCATGGGATCTCTCGATTCCGGAAGTGGATCGTCCGGAAAGGATCCTAAGCTTCGCGGCCATGACCGACACAGACGCGACGCTCGTGGTGGACGGAGACGAGATCCCGACGCTCCTGAGCACCCTCGAGCGCATCCGGCGCACGTTCGCCTGGAAGTGCGGGGGCTTGGACGCCGACCGGCTCCGCGCCACCACGGCGGCGAGCACGATGACGCTGGGCGGCCTGCTCAAGCACCTCGCCTTCGTCGAGGCCGACTGGTTCGCCGTCAAGCTGCGCGGCGAGCCGATCGGGCCGCCGTGGGACACCGCCGAGCCGGGCTCGGAGTGGTCCACGGCCGCCGTCGACCGCCCGGAAGAGCTGTACGCCCTCTGGGAGGCGGCGGTCGTCCGGTCCCGCGCGATGGTCGCCGCCGCCCTGGCCGAGGGCGATGCCGGGCAGCCGGGCCACTTCACCTGGCCCGACGGGCGAACCCCGAACCTGCGGCGGATCATCGCGGACATGATCGAGGAGTACGCGCGCCACACCGGCCACGCCGACCTGCTTCGCGAAGCCGTGGACGGCCTGGTGGGCGAGGACGCGCCATGACGCCCGGAGACGTCACCATCGTCCCCGCCAACGAGGCGTCGTGGGACGACCTCGTCGCGATCTTCGGGACGGCCGACTACCCCGGCCGCTGCCAGTGCCAGCGGTTCAAGGCCCCCGGCTGGATCTGGCGCGACTCCACACAGGAGCAGCGCACCGCCATGCTGCGGACCCAGACCGCCTGCGGTGAGCCGGGCGCCGCCACGAGCGGGCTCGTGGCCTACGTCGACGGCGAGCCGGCCGGCTGGGTCGCCGTCGAACCGCGGACGGCCTACCCCAAGCTGCGCGGCTCGCGCGTCCCGTGGACCGGCCGTACCGAGGACAAGGACGACGACAGCGTCTGGGCGGTGACGTGCTTCGCCGTCCGCAAGGGCTTCCGCGGCCGAGGCCTCACCTACCCGCTCGCCCGCGCCACGATCGGCTTCGCCCGCGAACGCGGGGCCCGCGCGCTCGAGGCCTATCCGATGATCACCCGGCCGGGCAAGGAGATCACCTGGGGCGAGCTGCACGTCGGCGCCCGCCAGGTGTTCGCCGACGCGGGTTTCGAGGAGGTCGGCCACCCCACCCCGCGACGCGTGGTCATGCGGGTCGAATTGTCTACTGTGGACTGATCCTCACCACCCCCAGGTGCGGTCGGGCACCACGCGGATGCGGACGGAGTACTCGGCGTCGAAGGCATCCGGCGTCTCGAACCCGATGGCGCCGTAGGACGGGCCGTACTTGTCGAGGTACCCCGGCGCTTCGGACGCCGCGCCTTCCTCGACGTGCGCCTTCCCGTTGACGACGAGGATCGCGCCGCCGCTTTCGTTGCCGTTGAGGTGGAAACTCACCTCGGGGTTGGCCGCGAGGTGCCGGAGCTTCGCGGTGTCCGGCTTGCTGAACATCACGATGTCGTCGCCCTCGAGCACGAACCACACCGGCCGCGGCGCGGGCCGCCCCTTCGGCGTGACGGTGGTCAGCCAGCCGATCTTCTCCGCGGCGCGGTCGGCGAGTTTCGGTTCTGCCATCGGTACTACCCCCTGGTCGTCGGGCTTGTGACCCAGGTAACCACGAGGCACCGACAATTCTTCCCGCGCTAGTGCGAGGCGACTCGGCGCGCGTACCGCGTCCCGGCCGCGAGCAGCACCAGCCCCGCGCCGAGGAACGCGCCGACCCGCGCCAGGCCGTCCAGCGCCGACAGGTCGAACAGCACCAGCTTGAGCACCGCCGCGCCGACCAGGACCAGCCCGATCACGCGCAGCGCGACGACGTCGATGCCGCGCAGCAGCAGCACGAGCGCGACGACCGTCCAGGACACCGTGATCAGCGCGTGGCCCAGCAGGAACCCGGTGCGGCCGGGAACGGCCAGGAGCGCCCCGCACAGCACCACCCCGGCGGCGCCGTACAGCGCGGAAACCCCGGCGACGAGCCAGATCGGCAGGTCGTCGGCCGGCCCGCGGAAGACCGCCAGCCGCACCGCCGCCCACGGCAGCGCGACCGAAACCGCGAGGAGCAGCAGCGCGACCGCGAGCGCGCCGGCGACGTCGCTCGCCGGCCGGATCCGGTCCACCAGCAGCAAAGCGGGCGTGACGTCGAAGAACACACCGACCAGGCCACCGATCGTCGCGAAGCCGAGCGCGGCCCCCAGCGCGAACCTGGTGCGTCCGCCCACCGCGGCCACGACGAGCAGCAGCGCCTCGCCGAGCAGCACCGCGGCGCGGGCCGGGCCGTCGAACTGCGTGACCGTCGCCTGCAGGATCGCCAGCAGCCCGGCGAGCCCGGCCAGGTGCCCGGCGAGCCCCGGCCACCAGCGGCGGGCCGTCCAGACACCCAGGAGGACCACCGCGGCGCCGGCCGCGACGGGCACGGCCTGGGCCTTCGGCAGGAGCAGCGCGGCGACCAGCGCCGGCACGACCGCCGTCGCCAGCACGGACAGCGCGGCGGGGTCGTTTTCGCGGCGGCGCAGCACGATCAGCGCGAGGGCGATGCCGACGACCCCCGCGCCGAGCGCCGCGGCCGTGTTCTGCCAGCCACCGTGCCCGGCCGCGGTGCTGATGACGGAGGCGAACAGCGTCGGCACCCCGGCGGCGAGCGTCAGCGACGACCAGTCGCGGCGCAGCTGGACCGGCGCCGTCGCCAGCTGGACCATCAGCAGGAAGGTGACGAGCTCGGGGGCGAACCCACGGGTGATCATCGGCGCGCACACCGCGCAGCCGACGACGACGACGGCAGCCAGCAGCTGCGATTCCCAGCGCAGGGCCACGAGCAGCCCGCCGACGGCGATCGCCAGGCCCGCGGCGAGCCCGGCGAGCACCGGCAGGAAGTCGTACAGCGACGTCGCGGCGACGGCGTCCAAGTACAGCGTCGCGATGCCGGTCCAGGCGAGCGCGAACGCCCCGGTGCGGCCGGCGGGCTTGCGGTGCAACCAGACACCGGCGCCGGTCAGCGCGAGCCCGAAGGCGGCGCCGACGAGCACGCGCGGCAGCGGCCCGAGCCAGCCCCGCTGGACGGCCAGCACGAGCAGCAGGACGACGCCGAGCAGCGTCACGGCACCACCGACCCACGCCAGGACGCGGCTGCCCGCGCCCTCCTTGCCGAGCTTTTCGCCCAGCGTCGGACGCGACGGGGCAGGCAGGTAGGGCGACGGCGGCGGGACGTACTGCTGCCGGGGCGGCTGCCACGGGTTCTGCGGCCACGGCGGCGGCACCTGCTGCGGTGGCGGCTGGGGCCAGGGCTGCTGCTGGGCTTGCTGCGGCTGGGGTCGTGGCTGTTCAGCCGGCTTCGGCTGCCCGGCCTGGACGGTCCGCAGTTCGGCGCCCACCACGGCGAGACGACGCCCCAGGTCGTCGATCTCGCCGGCGAGCCGGAGGAGCACATCCGCATCGGTGGTCATACCGGACAGAGTCACCCACAAGGGGTCTCCGGCGGATCCGTAGCACTACTCAACCGCCTTGAGTACCTCGTCCATGGTCGCCATGATCGAAACGGTTTCGCCGAGCGGCATGAGCGCGCTCTCGGTCTCGCCGGCGGCCAGCAGCCGGGCCACTTCGTCGGCCTGGTGCCGCAGGCCACGGCCCTCGTCGACGTACTCGTAGCGGATCCGCTCGCCCGCGCGCGGGACGAGCGTGAAGGACGCGGGAGCGTAGAACGGCCCCTCGATCTCGATGCGCGCGTCCGTGCCGACGATCGACGCCGTGGTGGGCGAAACGGCACTCAACGTGCAGCTCAGCACGGCCTGCGCCCCGCTCGCGTAGCCGAACAGCATGGACGTCTGCGCGTCGACGCCGGTGAACGCGGGGGTCGCCATCGCGGCGACGTGGTCGGGCGCGCCGAGAACCATCGACGCGAACGAAACCGGGTAGATCCCCAGGTCGAGCAGGGCGCCACCGCCGAGTTCGGGGGCGAACAGCCGGAAGGCGGGGTCCTCGGCGAACCACTGCCCGTGGTCGGCGGTGACGGTGACGACGTCGCCGAGGCTCGGCAGCAGCTCGCGGATGTGCCGGATGTGCGGCAGGAAGCGCGTCCACATCGCTTCCATGAGGAAGAGGTTCCGGTCCTTCGCGAGCGCGACGAGGTCGCGGGCCTCCGCGGCGTTCATCGTGAACGGCTTCTCGACCAGCACGGGCTTGCCTGCCTCGAGCGCGACCCGCGCGTTGCCGTGGTGCAGGGGATGCGGGGTGGCGACGTAGACGATGTCGACGTCCGGGTCGTTCGCGAGGGCTTCGTAGCTGCCGTGCCGGGCCGGGATGCCGCGCTGCTCGGCGAAAGCGCCGGCACTTTCGGGGGTGCGCGACCCGACCGCGGCGACGACGCCGGAGCCGGTCAGCTTCAGGTCTTCCGCGAAGGCGCCGGCGATGCCGCCGGTCCCCATGATTCCCCAGCGCAGGGGCTTGTCGGTCATGGCGGAACCCTACGGGCCTGCCGGCAAAAGCACGGTGGATGTGCACCGCCCGGTCGGGCACGGTGGAGATTCCCGAGTCGAGCGGAGGCTCGCCGTGCCCCGTCGCCGCGTCCCCGAACGCGCCACGCCCGCCGGCGCCGGCCGGATCTTCCTGCCGGTGATGCTGGTCGTCTTCGGCCTGGGCACGCTGGTCCTCCTGATCGCCGCGACCCGGGTCCTGGCGGACGAGCTCGCCCACGACGGCGAGCCGTCGCCGTGGTTCGTGCTCTCGGTGTTCGCGACGGCGGTCCAGCTGGTGGCCGTCGTCGCGCTCGGCTTCCGGCGCCGATGGGGCGCGAAGGTGCTCGCGGCGGCGTTCGTGGCGAGCGTGCTGCTGGACTTCACGTCGCTGACCGGGGTGAGCACCGGGCTGGTCCTCCTCAAGATCATCGCCGCCGGCCTCCTGGCCGCGGCGGTCGTGGTCCGCTGGGACGACCTCGTCGCTTGACCGCCCCTGGTCGACGTGATCGACACCACAAGCGACAATGGAGGACGTGACCGCCACCCTGAGCAAGCCCGCCCTGAAGATCGGCCCGTACGAGGTCGATCCCCCAGTGGTGCTCGCTCCGATGGCCGGCATCACCAACGTCGCCTTCCGGCAGCTGTGCGCCGAGTACGGCGCCGGCATCTACGTCTGCGAAATGATCACCGCGCGGGCCGTCGTCGAACGGCACCCCGGGACCATGCACATGATGACCTTCGGGGCGGACGAAAAGCCCCGGTCCATGCAGCTCTACGGCGTCGACCCGAAGACCATGGCCGAAGCCGTCCGGATCATCGTCGGCGAGGGGCTGGCCGACCACATCGACTCCAACTTCGGCTGCCCGGTCGCGAAGGTGACGCGCAAGGGTGGCGGGGCGGCGCTGCCGTACAAGCGGAAGCTGTTCGAAGCGATCGTCCGGGAGTCCGCCAAGGCCGCGGGTGACGTGCCGTTCACGGTCAAGTTCCGCATCGGCATCGACGACGACCACCGCACGTACCTCGACGCCGGCCGCATCGCCGAGGCCGAGGGAGCGGCCGCCGTCAGCCTGCACGCCCGTACCGCCGCACAGCGCTACTCCGGCCAGGCCGACTGGACCAAGATCGCCGCCCTCAAGGAAGCCGTCACCAGCATCCCGGTCCTCGGCAACGGCGACATCTTCTCCGCCGCCGACGCCCTGCGCATGGTCGACGAGACGGGCTGCGACGGCGTCGTCGTCGGCCGCGGCTGCCTCGGCCGCCCGTGGCTGTTCGGCGAGCTCGAAGCCGCCTTCGCGGGCCGTCCGCTGCCGACTCCGCCGAATCTCGGCGAGGTGGCGCGCGTCCTGCGCCGCCACGCCGAGCTGCTCATCCAGCACGACGGCGAGACCAAGGCCCTGCGCGACCTGCGCAAGCACATGGCCTGGTACTTCATGAACTTCCCGGTCGGCTCCGAGCTGCGCCGCGGCTTCGCGATGGTGTCCGGCCTGACCGAGCTCGACGACCTCATCGGCCGCCTCGACCACGACGCACCGTTCCCCGCCAACGCCGACGGCCCCCGCGGCCGCCAGGGCTCGCCGGGCAAGGTCACGCTGCCGCACGGCTGGCTGGACGACCCGGACGACGACTGCGTCCCCGAGGCGGAAGACATGCACTCGGGCGGCTGAGCTGCAGCAGGCTGAACCCGAACATCAGGACGCCCAGCGGGATGTGCACGGTTTTCACATGCGCGATGCCCAGCGCCACCTGCGCCAGCGTGATCGCCGAGAACACGACCGCGTAGCGGATCGGCCTGGGTGATCCGCCGCCCGGCCGCCACACCAGGACCGTGGCCAGCACGTGCACCACCGCCACCGCGAACACCGTGTACGCCGAAGCGCTGTGCAGGGCCTTGCCGCTCGGGGTGGTCAGCAGCAGGCCGGCGGTGACCGGCGCGAGGAACACGGCCAGGGTCTGCAGGCCGATCGTGATGCGCAAGAAGGTTGCCATGACGATCCGACGACGTGGCCGCGCGCGATGTGAGCCCGTGACACTTGTCAGGGCCGAGTCGTGGCGGATCGCATCCTTGCCGGACCCCGCGCCGCGACAAGCTTTTCGCATGACGAACGACAGCGCACCCGCCTCTCTGCTCAAGACCCTCGGCATCGAGATCGCCGTCCCGCTCGGCGTCTACTACGGACTCCACTCGCTCGGCGCGAGCGACTTCACCGCGCTCGCCCTCGCCGGGGTCTTCCCGCTGGCCCGGACGCTCTTCCAGTTCGCCAGGAACCGCACGATCAACGGGCTCGCGCTCGTCGTCCTCGTGACCAACGTCGCCGGGATGGTGCTGACCTTCGTCTCCGGGGACGCCCGCATGATGATCGCCAAGGACTCGATCGGCAGCGGGACCACCGGGCTCGTCATCCTGATTTCCGCCTTCACCGCGCAGCCGATCATGACGAGGGCCCTGCGCCCGTTCCTCACCCACGGCAAGGCCGACCACGAAGCCGCCTGGGACCGCCTGCAGAAGAACGACCGGTTCACCACCGTCGTCCGCCGCAGCAGCTACATCTGGGGTGTCGGGTTCGTACTGGAGAGCGCGGCCCGCGTGGTGGGCGCCTTCACCCTGCCCGTCTCGACCATGGTGTGGCTGAGCACGGTCCTCTTCGCGGGCTCGTTCGCGGTGATCATGCTGGTCGCCGGCGCGTCCGCGAAGGCGGCCGGCGAGATGGTGGCCCGCGAGGCCGAGGCCGACGTCAAGCAGCTCGTCGCCGCTTGACCAGCACGAACGCAGCGTGTACAGGTGTGTACATGTACAGCAAGCGGCAGCAGCTCGTCGGCGACCTCTCCGACCTGATCCGCTCGGGTCGCCTCGCCCACGGCGAACGTCTCCCGGGCGAGAACCAGCTCGCCGAGCAGTACCAGGTCAGCCGCGGCACCGTCCGCAGCGCCCTCTCCGAGCTCCAGCAGCTCGAGCTGATCTCCACCCAGGCCGGCGTCGGCTCGTTCGTCACCTTCGACGGCGTCCAGCTCGACCAGCGGATCGGCTGGGCCCGTGCGCTCGCCGACGCCGGGGCGCCCGTCACCACCCAGCTCCTCGGCATCGAGACCGTCGAAGACCGGGCCCTCGAAGAAGAGTTCGGCGAGAAGACCTACGTCGCCGTGCGGCGGCTGCGGCGGGAGCACGACCGCGGCGTCTCGCTCGAGACCGCCACCGTCCCCGCCACCGGCCTGCTCGCCGACCTCCCCGAGACCGGCCTGCGGGACGGCTCCCTCACCAAGACCCTCGAAGCCGCCGGCCGGATCTCCGTCGGCGGCGACCAGTGGATCAGCACCGAACGCCTCGACGCTGGCGACGCCGAACTCCTCGGGCGCAGCGTCGGCGAGCTCTTCCTCCGCGCCGAACGCACTTCGGTCGACGTCGAAGGCCGGCTCGTCGAGCGCGTCGTCAGCCTGCTGGACCCGGACCGGTTCCAGTTCCACCTCACCTTCGGACACCGGTGAACGCGCGGGACCGGGCGCTCGGCGCGTTCACCGGCCTCGCCGTCGGCGACGCGCTCGGCATGCCGACGCAGTCCATGTCCCGCGCCGCCATCGCCGCCGCCTACGGGCCGGTCACCGGCCTGCTCACCGCCGTCGCCGAGCAGCCGGTCGCGCCGTCGATGCCCGCGGGGTCGGTCACCGACGACACCGAGCAGGCCGTCCTGCTGGCCCGGCTGCTCATCGACGGCCGCGGCACCGTCGAGCCGCACGTCTTCGCCGACGCCCTGCTCATCTGGGAAGCGGACATGATCCGGCGCGGCTCCGCGGACCTCCTCGGCCCGTCGACGAAACGCGCGCTCTCCCGGCTCCAGGACGGCGTCCCCGCCGAGGAGGCCGGCCGCACCGGGACGACCAACGGGGCCGCGATGCGCGTCACGCCGGTCGGCATCGCGACCCCCGCGGACGACCTCCACAAGCTGGTCGACGCCGTCGTCGCGACCGCGCGCGTCACCCACAACACCAGCCTCGGCATCGCCTCCGCCGCCGCGGTCGCCGCCACCGTGTCCGCCGGGGTCGAGGGCGCGAGCCTGGCCGAAGCGCTCGACGCCGGCGAGCGCGCGGCCGTCGTCGGCGGGGAACGCGGGCACTGGGCGCCCGGCGGGGAGATCGCCGCCCGGATCGGCTGGGCCCGCGGCTGGGTGCGGGGGATGGCGCCGGCCGCCGTCGCCGACGCGGTCGCCAAGGTGATCGGCACGTCGGTGGCGTCACAGGAGTCCGTTGTGGCCGCGTTCGCGCTGGCCGAGGCCATGGGCGACGACCCGCCGGCGGCGTTGCGCCTGGCCGCCGGGCTCGGCGGCGACACCGACACGGTCGCCGCGATCTGCGGGGCGATGCTCGGCGCCGCGCACGGCATCGGCGCCTTCCGCCCCGACGTCGTCGAGACGGTGCTGTCGGTGAACCGCCTCGAGTTCGGGCCGCTCGTCGACGAACTGCTCGCCCTGCGACGCCGCACCGGGCAAAGTCGGACCACCTACTGACCCAGGGGACGCGCCATGACCGAAACGGGCACCCGCAAGCTCAAGGTGGAGACCAACGGCCTCGACGTGATCGACGACGCCGAGCGCCGCGGCCGGCCGCGTCAGCTGTTCTGGCCGTGGTTCGGCGCGAACGTGTCGGTGCTGGGGCTGAGCTACGGCTCGTTCACCCTCGGCTTCGGCATCTCGTTCTGGCAGGCGCTGGTCGCCGGCGTCGCCGGCATCCTGTTCTCGTTCCTGCTGTGCGGGTTCATCGCGATCGCGGGCAAACGCGGGTCGGCGCCGACGATGCTGCTCTCGCGCGCCGCCTTCGGCGTCCGGGGCAACCGGCTGCCGTCGGCGATCTCGTGGCTGCTCACGGTCGGCTGGGAAACCGTGCTCACCGCGCTGGCGACGCTCGCCACGTCGACGGTCTTCGAACGGCTCGGCTGGGGCGGCGGGACGCCGACGAAGGTGGTCGCGCTGGTCGTCGTGGCCGTGCTGACCGTCGCGGCCGGCGTGCTCGGCTTCGACGCGATCATGAAGCTGCAGACGTGGATCACCTGGATCACCGGCGTGCTCACTGTTGTCTACATCGGCCTGGTCGCCGGCGACGTGCACTGGGACGCCGTCAGCGCGCTGCCGTCCGGCTCGGCGCAGCAGTGGGTCGGCGCGCTGGTGTTCCTGATGACCGGCTTCGGCCTCGGCTGGGTCAACGCGGCCGCGGACTACTCGCGCTACCTGCCGCGGTCGTGGTCGAGCCGCGGGGTGGTCGGCTGGACGACGTTCGGCGCGTCGGTGGCGCCGCTGGTGCTGCTGGTGTTCGGGCTGCTGCTGGCCGGCTCCTCCACGGAGCTGAACGGCGCCATCGCGAAGGACCCGATCGGCGCGCTGACGACGGTGCTGCCGCTGTGGTTCCTGGTGCCGTTCGCGATCGTCGCGGTGCTCGGCCTGGTCGGCGGTGCGGTGCTGGACATCTACTCGTCCGGGCTGGCGCTGCTGTCGGCCGGGCTGCGCCTGCGGCGGCCGGTGGCGGCGTTCGTGGACGGCGTGATCATGGTGCTCGGCACGGTCTACATCGTGTTCTTCGGCGGCGAGTTCCTGTACCAGTTCCAGGGTTTCCTGGTGACGCTGGGCGTGCCGGTGGCGGCGTGGTGCGGCGTGATGCTCGCGGACGTCCTGCTGCGCCGGCGCGACTACGCCGAACCCGACCTGTTCGACCCGGCCGGCCGCTACGGCGACGTCCGGTTCGGGCCGATCGCACTGGTGCTGGTGGCGACCGCGCTCGGCTGGGGCCTGGTCACGAACACGGCCGCCGGATGGCTGCAGTGGCAGGGCTACCTCCTCGAACCGTTCGGGCTCGGCGGCCGCGACGGTTCGTGGGCGTTCGCGAACCTCGGCGTCCTGGTGGCGCTGGTGCTCGGGTTCGCCGTCACTCTGCTGACGCGGCAACGCATCCGCGCGCAGGAGGCGGCGTGAAATCGATCCTGGCGGTCATCGACCTGCAGAACGTGTTCGCCGACCCGGCGAGCGAATGGTTCACCCCGCGCTTCGCCGAGGTGCTCGCACCGATCCACCGCCTGGTGACGGCGTTCGGCGACGACGTCGTGTTCACGCGGTTCATCGCGCCTTCGCGCCCGGAAGGGGCGTGGAAGCGGTACTACGAGCAGTGGCCGTTCGCGTTGCAGCCGCCGGACGCGCCGCTGTACCAGGTGATCTCCGAGTTCCAGCCGACGTCCACAGTGGACGCGACAACGTTCGGCAAGTGGACCCCGCGCTTGGCGACGCGCGTGGGCGGCGCCCGGCTGGTGCTCGCGGGCGTCTCGACGGACTGCTGCGTGCTGTCGACGGCGCTGGCGGCGGCGGACGCGGGCGTTTCGGTGACCGTGGTGTCCGACGCGTGCGCGGGCGGGAACGACGAAAGTCACGCGAAGGCGCTGGACATCATGCGGCTGTACGAGCCGTTGGTGAAGGTGGCCACGACGGACGAGGTGCTCGGCTAGGCTCGCCTCGGTGAGCCTCCGCCATCCGTTGACGACCGCGGTGGTCAAGGCCGCCGCGAAGCTCTGGCTCGGCGACCGCCCGATCGCCGCCGACGCCACGGCCAAGGTGGTCGACCTGCGGCCGTTCGCCGGGCGGTCCGGGCTCAGCGTTCGAGTCAGCGAACTGGTCGAGCCGGCCGGTGTGGGACTGCTCGGACCGGGCTCCACCGTGGAGACCGTCCCGGACCGCTGACACCGAGCGTTCAACCGGGCGAAGTAGATTCGGGCCCGTGATCGACCACATCAGCATCCCCACCGAGGCCGGTTCCTTCGACGCCATCGCCGCCGGGCCCGAAGACGGGCGGCCCGTGCTGCTGCTGCACGGCTTTCCCGAGGCCGCCGCCGAGTGGGAGCACCAGGTCGCCACCCTCGGGGTGCTCGGGTACCGGGCCGTCGCGCCGGACCAGCGGGGCTACTCGCCCGGTGTCCGGCCCGAACAGGCCGCCGAGTACTCGATCGACCACCTCGTCGAAGACGTCGTCGCCATCACCGAAGCGCTGGGCTGGCCGCGGTTCGACCTCGTCGGGCACGACTGGGGCGGGGCCGTCGCCTGGTGGACCGCCGACGCGCACCCCGAACGGCTGCGCAGCCTCACCGTCGTCTCCACGCCGCACCCCGCCGCGCTCGCCGAAGCCATGAAGACCGACGAAGACCAGCACCTCCGGACGCGCTACATGACCGAGTGGCGGCAGACCCGCGTCACCGAACGCCGGATGCTGGAGAACGACGCCCGCGCGCTGCGGGACATGTTCGAGCGGCGGGTTCCGCTGCACAAGATCGAGGACTACGTGCAGCGGCTGTCCGAGCCGGGCGCGCTCACCGCGGCCCTCAACTGGTACCGCGCGGGCCGGCCGGGCGGGAAGATCGGCAAGGTCTCCGTGCCGACGCTGTACATCTGGAGCACCGAGGACGTTTCGTTCGGTTCGACCGCCGCCCTCGACACGGCGAACTGGGTCACCGGGCCCTTCCGGTTCGAAATGCTCGAAGACGTGACGCACTGGGCGCCGGAAGAGGCACCGGAAGCCGTCACTTCGCTCATCGTCGAGCACCTCGACGCGCGGTAGCGGCCCGTCACCCGGCCGGTAACCCACCCGCCTCGCGGTACGGGGCACTCCGGCTCGTCGTGTTCACTGGACTTGTGGATATCGCGACCGAACCCGAGACCGAGCAGGTCGTCTTCGTCACCGAAGACGGCGTGCCCACCGGCGAGACCGGCCCGAAGCTGGCCAGTCACCACGAGCACACCCGGTTGCACCTCGCCTTCTCGTGCTACGTCCTGCGACGCAGTGACAACGCCCTGCTGATCACCCAGCGCGCGCTGCACAAGAAGGTCTGGCCGGGGGTGTGGACGAACAGCGTCTGCGGGCATCCCGCACCCGGCGAGTCCCTCGAAGACGCCGTCCGCCGGCGCGCGGCCTACGAGATCGGGCTGCCGTCGCTGTCCGGGCTGCACTGCGTGCTGCCGAGCTACCGCTACCGGACGCCGCCGTTCCAGGGGATCGTCGAGAACGAGTTCTGCCCGGTCTTCGCCGCCTGGGCCGACGCCGAGCCCGAACCGAACCCGGCCGAGGTCGGCGACTGGCGCTGGGTCTCGTGGGCTGACTACCAGGAGCTACTGATCGACGAAACGGCTAATGTGAGTTACTGGGCCAAGGACCAGTTCTCCCAGCTCAAGGGCATCGAGCCGTTCTCCGGACTCTGACGGTACAACTCCGGAGCGTCACTGTCATAGTCCCGTTTGAGCGAAATTCACCTTCGTCCGTACCTGCGCCTCAAGGGCAGCCTCCACTACGACGACAACCAATGGGTGGTGGAGGTGGGCATGGTCGCCGGGGACGAAGGCGTGCTGCGCCGGAGCCCGCAGCCGCCGGACCTGCTGCGCCTCCACGAGGCCGTCGCGGCCCTCTTCGCCACCCAGGGCGACTGGCGCCGCGCCTACCAGCACCTTCGCTCCGCGCTGGACATCGCCCGCGACGGGAGCCTGCGCGACGCGCTGACGTCGAGCTACAACCGCCGGTACCTCGACGAGCGCTTGTACGGACCGCTCACCGATCGGCAGCCCGCCCGGCCGCGGCCGGCGCTCGGCATCGCGCTCGTCGATCTCGACCGCTTCAAGCGCGTGAACGACACGTACGGTCACCTCGTCGGCGATCGCGTCCTCCGCCGGGTGGCCGATCTCCTGCAGGAGGGGCTGCCGCCGGAGGGCTTCTGCGCCCGCTACGGCGGCGAGGAGTTCGTGCTGTGGCTGCCCGGCGTCGACGCCCGGCACGCGGTCCGCATCGTCGACGCCGCCCGCCTGCGCGTCGCCCATCACCCCTGGTCAGAACTCCAGCCGGGGCTGCGCGTGACCATCAGCGCCGGGCTCGCCCACGAGGGGCCGGACACCTCGACGCCCCCCGAGCGCCAGCTGCGCAGCGCGGACGACCTGCTTTATGCGGCCAAACGGGCCGGGCGGAACAAAGTCGCCTATCACGACGCGCAAAGTACGCAGTTAATAACCCACTCTGAGTAACGTAAACCCCGCATTACCCCGGAAAGCTGCGGGCACCCTTCACCCGTTTGTCGACGGCCAGCGGCCGTTCGTCGACTCAAGGTGAAGAAAATTCCGGGAGGGTGTCGTCACGATCGGGGGGTATCCGTACGATAACGAAACCTCCGGGGGAACGATCACCTCTCGCGGGGGAAGACGGCCAAGTCACGAACCCGCCTTCAATCGCGCGAAAGGAGACCGAGTGCCGGACGAGCACGACAGCCCGGGAACCGGTCGCCGTTCGGACGGTCCCGTGCGGCCCCGCACCGGCAGACGCCGGTCGATGGAGGACCAGGGCGGGATCAGCGTCTCGGACGTCGTCGCCAAGTCCACCGGCGTCCGCCCGCTCCCGTCGCGCGAGCAGCAGGACCGCGCCGACCAGCCCGGACGCCGGGCACGGGCCGCCGAACCGCCCGCTCAGCCGGCTCCGGAGCGGGGCGCGCAGCCGCCGCGTTCGCGGGCACCGCAGCCGCCCGCCGAGAACCCAGTACCCACGGACGCCACTCGTCAACCGCGGCCGCCGCGGCCGCGTCAGCCGCGCCGCACGACCGCCGCCGCCCCGCTGCCCGAGGCCCCGCTCCAGCGCCGCCCGCCGGCTGCGAACCCGGGCCCGCAGCAGACGTCGGCCGCGCCGCAGCCGCCCCGGCGGCCCCGCCGCCCCGCAGCGACCCCCGAAGACGCGCCTCAGCGCCCCACGGCCGACGAAGGCGCCGTACCCCGCCGCCCGGACCCCGCCGCCCGCCGGCGCCCCACGGCTGAGGGTGCCGCGCCTCGCCGCCCCGACAGCGCCGCTCGCCAGCGCCCCGCGGCCGACGGTGCGCCCCCGCGCCCGCCTGCCGCCGATGCGCCCCGCCGCCCGGCCGGCGCCCCCGACGGTGCCGCACCTCGCCGGCTCACGGCCGAGGGTGCCGTGCCCGCGACCCCCGAAGCGGCCGCGCGCAAGCGGCCCACGCCGGACTCGCCGATGCCCAAGCACCCGGCCGAGGCCCCCGCGCCGCAGCGACCTGCGCCGGAGGCCGGTGCGGCCGCGTCGAGCCGGTCCGCCGGCGACGCCCCGAAGCCGCGTCCGGGCGCGGTGCCGCCGCGCGCCGAGCTCGATCCGCTGACCATGACCGACGAGATGGAAGCGATCGACGAGGCGACGCAGTACCGCCGCAAGATCGACCACACGCTCGCCCGGTTCTCGGCCGCCCACGACGAGATGAACGCCGAAGAGGCGAAGCGGCGCGAGCGCCGTGAACGCCTGTCGCCGGCTTCGCTGATCGAGAGCACGCGTACGGCGCTTCAGCGCGTCGTCGCACCGGCGCCGTCGCCCGAAGAACAGGCCGACGCCGCCGAGCTGGCCGCGCAGACCCGGCTGCAGGAGAAGAAGGCGCGGAAGATCGAGCGCTCGGCCCGGTTCGGCCGGATCGCCGCGGCCGTCGTCGCCGGTCTCGTGTTCCTCGGCATCGGCGGCGCGTGGGGCGCCCAGACGTACTTCGACGCCAAGTTCACGCAGGTCTCCGCGCTCGACGAGAACTCGGCCGACATCCAGGACGCCGACGCGCAGGCCAACGACGAGAACTTCCTGATGGTCGGCTCGGACACCCGCGACGGCGCGTCCGCCGAGGAAGGCGTCGGCACCGCGGACAGCACGCCGGGCGCCCGCTCGGACACCGTGATGGTGGCGCACATCCCGGCCGACCGGAAGCGGGTCGTCGTCACGTCGTTCCCGCGCGACCTCGAGATCAACCGGCCGGACTGCCAGAAGTGGGACCCGGCGCAGAACAAGACGACCGACGAGGTCTTCCCCGGCCAGAAGATCGCGAAGCTCAACACCGCGTACGCGGTCGGCGGGCCGGCGTGCGTCACCAAGGTGATCCAGCAGATCACCGGGCTGCGGATCAACCACTTCGTCGGCATCGACTTCAACGGGTTCAAGGAGATGGTCGACGCCGTCCACGGCGTGACCGTGCACAACGAGACCCCGATCGACGACAGCGTCCTCGGCAAGGTGCTGCTGGAGACCGGCGACGTCACGATCACCGGCGACCAGGCGCTGAACTTCGTGCGGGCACGGCACGTCAAGGGCGACCCGACGTCGGACTACGGCCGGATCAAGCGGCAGCAGGAGTTCATCGGCGCGCTGCTGAAGAAGGTCATGTCGTCCGACGTCGTGCTCGACCCCGGCAAGCTCAGCGACTTCATCACCGCCTTCGCGAAGGCCACCTTCGGCGACAACCTCGGCGTCAAGCAGATGATGACGCTGGCGCAGTCGATGAAGGGCCTGGACCCGTCGAAGATCTCGTTCCTCACCGTGCCGACGACCGGCGAAGCCAACAGCCGCGGCAACGAGGTCCTCGTCCGCAGCAAGACGAAGGCCCTCTTCGACGCGCTGCGCAACAACACCCCGCTCCCGGACCCGAACGCCCCGGTCCCGGCGAGCGAGCAGGCCCCGCCGACCAGCACGTCGAAGTCGTCGTCGAAGACCACCACTTCGAAGACGACCACCAGCAAGAAATCCGGCACCACGGGCTGATCCGCGAGGATCGTTAGACCGGGTTCACGTGCGGTTCACCCGGCGATGCGGTGTTTGGTCACGGTTGGCCGTAGGGTTGGGCCATGCGTGAGGCTTACCATGTCGAACTCGAACAGCTCGCCGTCAACCTGGCCGCCATGTCGGTCCAGGTCGCCGACGCCATGGAGCGCGCCACCCGCGCACTGCTGGAGGTTGACCTCAGTCTCGCCGAGCAGGTGATCAGCGACGACGCCAAGGTCGACGACGCCCGCGCCCAGTGCGAGGAGCAGGCGTACGCCCTGCTGGCGCTGCAGGCACCCGTGGCGACCGATCTGCGTACCGTGCTGGCGGCGATCCACGCCGCCGAAAGCCTGGAGCGGATGGGCGACCTGGCGCTGCACGTGGCGAAGGCCGCCCGGCGCCGTCACCCCGACCCGGTGCTGCCGGACGCGGTGCGGCCGTACTTCGCCGAGATGGGCGAGGTGGCGGTCAAGCTGGCCCGTCAGGTCGAGCAGATCATCAAGTCGAAGGACGTCGAAGCGGCGAAGACGCTCGAGTCCGACGACGACCAGGTGGACGACATCCACCGCCACCTGTTCACGGTCCTGATGGACCGCGAGTGGCCGCACGGCGTGGCCGCGGCGGTCGACGTGACGCTGCTGGGCCGCTTCTACGAGCGCTACGCCGACCACGCGGTGTCGGTCGCGAAGCGGATGATCTTCGTGGTGACCGGCAAGATGCCGGGCTACGGCTCCGACGACGACATCTGAGCAAGTTCCGAAAGGCCCCTGACCGCCTGGTCAGGGGCCTTTTTCAGCGGGACCGATGAGTTTCGCCGCGCCGATGTCTCTCAACGGGTGACAGCACACTCACGAAGGAGCCGGCCATGCGCAACGTCATCGCCTACGTCAACCTCACCCTCGACGGCCACCTGGCCGGCCCGGCGGGCGAACTGGACTGGATGCTGCCCGACCCGTCGATGAACATCGCTCTGTCCGATGAGCTGCGGTCCCGGGTCGACACGATCCTCACGGGCCGGACCTTCCACCACGGCATCGAGCAGAACTTCCGCGCGCAGGCGGCGGACCCGGCGAGCCCGGCCGAGCTGGTCGACTTCGCCACGTGGATGATTTCGACGCCCCAGGTGATCTTCTCGCGGTCGTTGACCGAAGTGGCCGCGCCGCACCGGATCGCCGGCCCCGACCTCGCCGCGACAGTCGCCGAGCTGAAGTCATTGCCGGGCAAGGACATGGTGCTCTTCGGCGGGGTGTCGATCGTGCAGCAGTTCGTCCGGGCGGGGTTGGTGGACGAGTACTGGATCAAGCTCTACCCGACCGCGATCGGCGCGGGACAGCCGCTGTTCACGGAACGGCGGACCGAATTGCGGCTCGTGGAAAGCAAAGCGTGGGAATCGGGAATCCTGACACTGCGCTACGTGCCGGCCGAATGATCCACAAAGGACAAAAGAAGAAGGCCTTTCCCGCCTGCCCCGAGCGCGGGCGGGAAAGGCCTTCGACCACAACGACGACTCAGCCGAAACGGCCCGAAATGTAGTCTTCCGTGGCTTTCTCGTCCGGGTTGGAGAAGATCTTCTCCGTGTCGTTGAGCTCCACCAGCCGGCCCGGCTGCCCCACGCCCGCCAGGTTGAAGAACGCCGTCTGGTCGGAAACCCGCGCCGCCTGCTGCATGTTGTGCGTCACGATGACGATCGTGTAGTCCTTCTTCAGCTCGCCGATCAGGTCCTCGATCGCCAGCGTCGAAATCGGGTCCAGGGCCGAGCACGGCTCGTCCATGAGCAGGACGTCCGGCTGGACCGCGATCGCGCGGGCGATGCACAGGCGCTGCTGCTGACCGCCCGACAACCCGCCGCCCGGCTTGTTGAGGCGGTCCTTGACCTCGTTCCACAGGTTCGCGCCGCGCAGGGCGCGCTCGGCGATGTCGTCGAGGGTCTTCTTGCCCTTGGTGCCGCCCAGCTTCAGGCCCGCGACGACGTTGTCCTTGATGGACATCGTCGGGAACGGGTTGGGGCGCTGGAACACCATGCCGATCGTGCGGCGCACCTGGACCGGGTCGACCGACGACGCGTAGATGTTCTCGCCGTCCAGCAGGACCTCACCCTCGACGCGGGCGCCGGGGATGACCTCGTGCATGCGGTTCAGCGTCCGCAGCACCGTCGACTTGCCACACCCGGACGGGCCGATGAACGCGGTGACGTTGCGCGGCGGCACCGAGAGGGTGACACCGTCCACGGCGTGGAACTTGCCGTAGTAGATGTCCACGTCCTTGACGTCGATTCGCTTGGCCATGACTTACAGCTCACTTCTTCTTCGGGGCGACAAGGCGCGCGAACACGGTGGCGAGGAGGTTGATCAGGGCGATGATGATCACCAGCGTCAGTGCCGCGCCCCAGATCCGGTCGAAGCCGACCGAGCCCGGGTCCATCGGGTTGCTGACGCGCTCGTTGTTCATCAGCAGCGGCAGGGCCGCCTGCTCGCCCTTGAAGATGTCCCAGTTCGTGTAGGCCGAGTAGCCGACCAGGACCAGCAGCGGCGCCGTCTCGCCCATGACGCGGGCCAGCGCCATCATGATGCCGCCGACGATGCCGGACATCGCCGTCGGCAGCACGATCTTCATGATCGTCTTCCACTTCGGCACGCCCAGCGCGTACGACGCCTCGCGCAGGTCGTCCGGGACGATCCGCAGCATCTCCTCCGACGAGCGGACGACCACCGGGATCATCAGCAGCACCAGGGCCAGCGACACGGCGAAACCGCTGCGCGGCAGGCCGAGCGTGGTGATCCACAGCGCGTAGATGAACAGCGCGGCCACGATGGACGGGACACCGGACAGGATGTCGACCATGAACGTGGTGGCCTTGGCGAGCTTGCCGTTGCGGCCGTACTCGACGAGGTAGATCGCGACCAGCATGCCGATCGGCACCGCGATGATCGCGCACACCAAGCCCTGCAGCAGGGTGCCGACGATGGCGTGCAGCACGCCGCCGCCGACCTCGTCGGACAGGACGTCACCGAAGTCCTGGCTCCACCAGTTGCTGTAGGGGATGCGCTTGATGCCGTAGGCGATCACCGTGTAGAGCACCCACACCAGCGGCACGACGGCGATCAGGAACGACAGCCAGACCAGCGTGGTCGCCAGCCCGTTCTTCACCTTGCGCGCCAGGCTGACCTGCTGGAACGCCGGGGTCGTGGCGGGGGCTTCGAGCGAGGTGGTGGACATGCTCAGTCCCCCTTCTTGCCGATGATGGACCGCGCGAAGAAGTTCACGACGAACGTGAGCACGAACAGCACCAGGCCCGCGGCGATGTACGCACCGGCCGAGACCTCGTTGTTGAACTCGCTGTAGTTCGCGGCGATCTTCGAGGCGAACGTCGCGCCGCCGTCGAAGAGGCTCCAGTCGAAGTTCTTGCCCTGCGGGATGAGGAGGATGACGGCCAGCGCGATCGTCTCGCCCAGCGCGCGGCCGAGGCCGAGCATGGACGCGCCGACGTAGCCGGCCTTGCCGAACGGCAGCACCGTCGTGCGGATGACTTCCCAGCGCGTCGCGCCGAGCGCCAGCGCGCCCTCGATGTGCGGCGTCGGCGTGCGCTCGAAGACCTCGCGCGAGAGCGACGTGATGATCGGCAGGATCATCACGGCGAGCACGATGCCCGCGGTGAAGATGGTGCCGCGCACGCTGGGCGCGACGTTGCCGGGCGCCAGCAGCGGGAACCACGAGAACGTCTCGTTGATCCACTGCGCGAACGGCTCGATCGCCGGGGCGAACACCAGGATTCCCCAGAGGCCGAAGATGATCGACGGCACCGCGGCGAGCAGGTCGATGACGTACGCGAACGGCCGCGCGAGCTTCTTCGGCGCGTACTGCGTCAGGAACAGCGCGATGCCCAGCGAGACCGGCATCGCGATGATCAGTGCCACCACTGAGGTCGCCACCGTCACCTCGAGCAGGTCGAGGATGCCGAACGACATGTTCGCCGGATCGTTGGTCGACCAGCCGTGGTTGGTCAGGAAGTTGGCCTTGTCGGCCTTCAGCGCCGGGATCGCCTGGATGAGCAGGAAGATCCCGATCAGGCCGATCAGGGCGACGACGAAGATCCCGGCCCCGGTGGTCAGGTTCTGGAAGATGCGGTCACCGGGCCGCACCTTCTTCGGTTTCTCACTCACGGGCGGTGGTGGCACCGCCGGGGAGCCTGGTTGCTCCGAAATCGGGACCTCCGGGGGCGTCGTGGCGGACGACGAACGCCCACCGGGGTCGCCGGTGGGCGTTCGCGTCGAGGGTGACTCGCTCATCAGCTACTTCTGACCAGCCTCTATCACTCGGGTGTCAGTCGCAATGCCGGGTCAGGAGATCGCCTTGACGGCGGTCAGGACCTTGCTCTGCAGCGACTGCGGGATCGGCACGTAGCCCTTGGCGGACAGCGGCTGCTGACCGTCGGTGGCCGCCACCGTCAGGAACGCCTTTACGGCCTTCGCGACGTCCGCGTTCGCGTACTTCGAGCAGACGATCTCGTAGGTCGTCAGCAGCAGCGGGTAGGCACCCGGGGTGTTGCTGGCGTAGATGCCGTTGAGGTCGAGCGCGAGGTCGTTCGTGCCGTCGTGCAGGAACTTGGCCGAGTCGAGGGACTTCGCCACGTTCGCCGCGTTGAGCTCGACGCCGCCGGAGCCGCTGTCGATCAGGGCCGGGGTCAGGCCGTCCTTGGCGAACGCGCCCTCGACGTAGGTGATGCCGCCGTCGGACGCCTTCACCGCGGTCGCGACGCCGTTGGAGCCCTGCGCACCGTTGCCGACGCCACCGTTGAACTTCTTGCCGGCACCCTTCGTCCAGTCGGCCTTCGCCGCGGCGCCCAGGTACTTCTGGAAGTTGTCGGTGGTGCCCGACTCGTCGGCGCGGGAGACGACCTGGATGGCCTTGTCCGGCAGGTTCAGGCTCTCGTTGCCCTTGACCGCCTTGATGGCCGGGTCGTTCCACTTGGTGATGCCACCGCTGAAGATCTTCGCGATGACCGACGGGGTCAGCGTCAGCTTGTCGACACCGGAGAGCTTGTAGGCGACGGCCACCGGGCCGACGACCATCGGGATGTTCCAGGCGTCGCTCGCGCAGCGCTTCTTGGCCGCCTCGAGGTCCGCGCCGGTGATCGGCGAGTCCGAGCCGCCGAAGTCGATCTGGTTGGCGTTGAACTGCTTGACGCCCGCGCCCGAACCGCTCGGGTTGTAGTTGACCTGCTGGCCGGAGCACTTCTTGCCGTACTGCTGCGTGAAGATGTCGATGGCGTTCTTCTGGGCCGACGAACCTTCCGCGGAGAGCGGGGTCTTGCCGCCGCACTCCACGTCGGCCGTGCCGGTCGCAGCGGGCGCCGAAGCCGAGTTCGAGCTGCTGCTGTTGGACGCCGCGGGGTCGGAACCACAGGCGGCGAGCACGAGGGCGGCGCTCGCGACGATGCCCACCGCGCTCAGGGGCCGCATGATCTTCACTGCTGTTTCCTCCATCAGGAGCTTGACCGGGTCGTCGCGGCGTGGTGCCGCGCCGGAACCGGACATTAGGCAGCCCTGGTGGACGGTCGGCCCTCATCACATGAACGCAAAGTGAACAAGGCCTCGGATGTGAGCAGGGCTACTAGCCCGATAGGGTGCCGTGTCCCGGCCGTGACCTGCGCGTTCGCACACCGTGACGGACCGCTCGCACGGCGTCCATCGTGGTCACCGACCGTACTGGACGTCGGCTTCGTGACGCGTGAACCCGAGCTTGGTGTAGACCGCCAGCGCCGGGGCGTTGTCGCCCTCGACGTACAGGATGATCTGCCGCAACCCGCGGCTCGCGAGGTACCTCAGCCCGGCGAGCGTGAGCGCCCGGCCGAGCCCGCCGCCCTGCGCCGCCGGGTCGACGCCGACGACGTAGACCTCGCCGACGCGTTCACCGTCGAAGCGCCCCGGAGTCGCCTCGTGGACCTTCGTCCAGTGGAAGCCGATGACCTCGCCGTCCTGCTCGGCGAGGAAGAAGCCGTCGGCGTCGAACCACGGCCGGCGCTCGTCGGCGCGGATGTCGTCGGCGGTCAGCGCGCCCTGCTCGGGGTGCCAGTCGAAGGCCCGCGCGTTGACCCGGACGACGGCGTCCTCGTCCTGGCCCGGCACGAACGTCCGCAGCGAGACGCCGTCGCGCAGCCGTGGCTCCGGCCAGTCCGCGTCCTTGACGTCGGTGTGCAGGATCAGCAGCTCGCGCTTGCGCTCCAGGCCGGTCCGCACGGCCAGCTGCTGCGCCGCGGGGTGGTCGCCGTGCGCCCAGACGCGGAAGCCGACCGCGGCACGCTCGTCGAGGGCCTGGAGGAGCTTCGCGCCGTAGCCGCGGTTGCGATGGGCGGGGTGCACGAACAGCTCGGCGACCTGGTGCCCGAAGGAGTCGCCCGTGGTGTCGAGGTGGGCGTAGCCGACGACGTCGCCCTCGACACAGGCGACGAGGTGCTCACCGCCGTCGAACTCGCCGGGCAGCGGCCCCTCGGGCTCGGCCTCGGGCCGCCCGTCGGCCTCGCGCACGGCCAGCAACAGCCCGCGCACGTCCTCGAGCTGCTGCTCGTCCAGTTCCTGGCGCCACTCGCCTTCTCCGCTCACCCCGTGACCGTACCCGGGCAAGAGGCAACGCGACGGTTGTCGGCGCGTCCTGGGAGTGTGGCGTCAGTGCGCGAGTTCGGGGGTCTCGGCCGGCGCCTCGGCCTGCGCGGGCACGGCCGCCCGCGCCGCGCCGCCCTTGGCGGGCCGCTCGAACTTGTAGCCGACGTTGCGCACGGTGCCGATCATCTGCTCGTGCTCCGGGCCGAGCTTGGCGCGCAGGCGCCGCACGTGGACGTCGACCGTGCGGGTGCCGCCGAAGAAGTCGTAGCCCCAGACCTCCTGCAGCAGCTGGGCGCGGGTGAACACCCGGCCGGCGTGCTGGGCGAGGTACTTGAGCAGCTCGAACTCCTTGTAGGTCAGTTCGAGGGTGCGCTTGCGCAGGCGGGCGGTGTAGGTCGCCTCGTCGATGACCAGCTCGCCGACCCGCAGTTCGGCGTCGACCTGGGCGGAACCGCCGTCGCGGGTCGTGACCAGCCGCAGCCGCGCGTCGACCTCGGCCGGGCCCGCGGTGGGCAGCAGGATGTCGTCGGTGCGCCACTCGGCGCTGACCGCCACCAGGCCGCCCTCGCCGACGACCGCGATGATCGGGGTGGCCGCCTCGTCCTCACCGGTGCCCTTGAGCAGGCGGCAGAGGCTCTTCGCCGAGGCCAGGTCGCTGCGGGCGTCGAGGAGGATCACGTCGCGGTGGCCCGCGTCGAGCAGGGCCGTCACTTCGGGAGCGCGGACGCGTACGGTGTGCGGCAGCAGGTCGAGCGCCGGGAGCACCGACGTGGCGTCGGCTTCCGCGGTCAGCACCAGAAGGTCCAGGCTCATGAGCCGCACCGCCTTCACAGATCGTCGCCTCACGGTGGCGTTGTTCGGTGCTAAGTGAGAATAGCGGCTGAACGGCCGGGCACCTAACCCTTGCTGGATCGATCACACCTGGAGAAACCTCCGGTGGCCCCGACGAACAGGAGTACGGACGCGATGGTGAGCAGGCCCGTGACCCGGGACGACCGACCCGCACCGAGGCCGGACGCGCGGCGCCGCGGACGCCGGGCACGGCGCTGGGTGATCGCCCTCGTCGTGTTGGTGCTGCTGCTGGTCGGCGCCGATTTCGGGGCCGCCGCGTACGCCGAGCACATGATCTCCCAGAAGGCCCGGACGCAGCTGCAGCTGACCGACGACCCGTCGGTGACGATCCACGGCTTCCCGTTCCTCACGCAGGCGCTGGGCGGTGACTACAGTCACATCAGGGTGTCCGCCGCCGGTGTTCCGGTCGGCGACAAGCTCCAGGACGTCGCGCTCAACGCCGAGCTCGAGGACGTCACCGCGCCGCTGTCGGACCTCACGAACGGCAACACGAAGGCGATCACCATCGGCAAGCTGACCGGCGCGGTCACCATCAAGGCCGCCGACCTGGCGCGCGTCGCGCCGCTGGACAAGATCAAGGACCTGCGGATCGAGCCGGCGAGCACGGACTACGTCGAGAACGGCGACAGCGGGCAGAGCGAGCCGACGCCGACCACGACGACCACCACCGAGGGCCAGGCCGCCCAGGACGAGTCGAGCACCGGTGTCCGCATTTCGGGACACCTTCAGTTCGCGGGCAAGGATCTGGAAATCTTCTGCTTCGCGATGATCGAGGCCGACGCGAAGGGCGGGGCGATCAACTTCATCCCGAAGCGGCTGCAGTTCGGGAATGACCAGGAGACCACCGTCGTTCCCTCCGCAGTGCAGAAGGCGCTGATGCCGAACTTCAGCGCCTCGATCAAGACGAAGGACCTGCCGCTATCGGTCACCCCGACCGGGGTGCGCGTGCAGAGTGGGTCGGTGACGATCAAGGGCGAAGCGGCGAACGTGTCCTTCGCGGAGCTGAGCAAGTAGGGAGGCGGGCCGGTGACGGGGCTGTGGGTGCTCGTGGCGGTGCTGGTGGCCGGGATGGCCGCCGGCCTGCTGCTGAAGGCCCGCAACGGCCGCGTGCGGGACGCCAAGCCCGCCCGTGAGCTGCCCGGCCCCGTCGCCGACGCCCTCGACCCGGCGTCCGCCGTGACGCTGGTCCAGATCTCCACCACCTTCTGCGCGCCGTGCCGGCACGCGAAGGCCGTGCTCGGCCCCCTCGCCGACCGGACCGACGGCCTGCACCACGTCGAGCTCGACGTGACGAACCAGCCGGAGGTCGCGCAGTCGCTGGCCGTGCTCCGGACGCCGACCACGATCGCGCTGACCCCGGACGGCCGGGAGCTGCTGCGCGTCGGCGGCGTCCCCAAGGGCCCCGAACTGCTGGACGCGCTGCGGCCACACCTCACCACCCCAACCCCCTGACCACCCCACCCTCCCGTTCGCACTCGCACACGAACCCCGCACTTTCCCCGAGAAAGATGCGTCCAGAGAGCGGGGCGTCTCAGATGGCGGGAAGCGTCCCAGGGTATGAACGTGGTTCCCACTCTGAGGGAGCTCTGGGTACCCTCGCACCCGTGACCGGGCTGACCACCTTCTTGACGCAGCGACGCGCAGTCGACCTCTGCCGCGTCCGCAGCAGCCTGTGTCGCGCTCACGCCGACCGGCACTGAAGCACGTCCGGTCCCACCCAGCCCTGATGCCGCTGACGCGTGCCGTTCGCACGCACCCCCTTCTGCTCCAGCTGGAGGAACCATGTCCGCCGGACCGGCCGTCGACCCGCGGGGCCCGCGGTTCGCCGCCATCCTGACCACGATCGTGCTCGCGGTCGTCCTGGTCACCCAGTGGTGGCCGTTGCTGGCGATCCAGACCGTCGTGTTCGCCATCGGGGCGTTCGTCGGGCTGAAGCCGGCGCCTTACTCGATCGTGTACCGCACGCTCGTGGCCCCGCGCCTCGGGCCGACCGACGAGCGGGAGGACGCGGCGCCGCTGCGGTTCGCCCAGGCCGTCGGGTTCGTGTTCGCCCTCGTCGGCACGATCGGCTTCGCGCTCGACGTCACCCCGCTCGGCATCGTCGCGACGGCCTTCGCGCTTTTCGCGGCCTTCCTCAACGCGGCCTTCGACTTCTGCCTCGGCTGCGAAATGTTCTTGCTCCTCAAGCGCTTCACCCCCGCCCGCGCGTCCTGAAAGTTCAACCCAGAAAGAGAGTTCTGTTCTCATGAGCCGTGAAGACGTCCTGGTCACCACCCAGTGGGCCGAGGAGAACCTGGACACCCCCGGCGTCGTGTTCGCCGAGGTCGACGAGGACACCACCGCCTACGACGCCGGCCACATCCGGGGCGCGGTGAAGTTCGACTGGCGGAACGACCTGCAGGACGGGGTGCGCCGCGACTTCGTCTCCAAGGAGGGCTTCGAGAAGCTCCTGTCGGAGAAGGGGATCTCGAACGACGACCTCGTGATCCTCTACGGCGGCAACAACAACTGGTTCGCCGCGTACGCGTACTGGTACTTCAAGCTGTACGGCCACGACAAGGTCAAACTGCTCGACGGCGGCCGCAAGAAGTGGGAGCTCGACGGCCGCGAGCTGAACTCCGACGAGGTCAAGCGCGACACCACCGAGTACAAGGCCCAGGACCAGGACCTGTCGCTGCGCGCCTTCCGCGACGAGGTCGTCCAGTCGATCGGCGCGAAGAACTTCGTCGACGTCCGGTCGCCGGACGAGTTCTCCGGCAAGCTGCTCGCCCCGGCGCACCTGCCGCAGGAGCAGTCCCAGGTCCCCGGCCACATCCCCGGCGCGCTGAACGTGCCCTGGGCGAAGGTCGCCAACGAGGACGGCACCTTCAAGACCGAGGACGAGATCAAGGAGCTCTACAAGGACGAGGGCATCGACGAGGGCAAGGGCACCATCGCCTACTGCCGCATCGGTGAGCGTTCCTCCATCGCCTGGTTCGCGCTGCACGAGCTGCTGGGCTACGAGGACGTGAAGAACTACGACGGTTCGTGGACGGAATACGGCTCGCTGGTCGGCGTGCCGGTCGAGTTGGGAGCCAAGTGATGGCGGTTGACGACAGCTGCGGCGCACCGGTCCAGGAGGCCACGCCGGCGGACTACGACACTCGCGGGCAGGTCGTGCTCGCCGGCAAGGTGACCGGCGCGAACGGGCCGGTCGGCGGCGCGTTCGTCCGGCTCCTGGACGGCGGCGGCGACTTCACCGGCGAGGTCGTCTCCTCGGCCGACGGTGACTTCCGCTTCTACGCGGCACCGGGTGACTGGACGGTGCGCGCGCTGCACCGCACCGGCAACGGCGAAGCTTCGGTCACCGCCGAGGGCCCGGGCCTGCACCAGCTGGCGATCTCGGTCGCCTGATCCCGTAGTCCGTGAAGGCCTCCTTACCGGCTCTTATGGCCGGGAAGGAGGCCTTCACGGCTTTCCGGCGGTGACCGTGCTCACCGCGGCGACCCTGCGCCGGGCCGGCTGAGCGGCGGCGGACTATCCTGCTGGGCGTGGAAGCACTGTTTACGACCTTGCTCGTGCTGGCAGGCGTCGCGATCACCTGGTTCGCCGTGTACGTCGTCTACCGGCTTTACGCGGACCAGCGCTGACCCATGACCGCCAGCGGCGACGACGCCATCGCAGCAGCCGAGATGCGCGCGGAAAGCACCCGCGCCCGCAACCTCCCGCTGTGGGACGACCTGCCCATCCCCAACGACACCGCGAACCTGCGTGAGGGGCCGGACCTCAACGAAGCCTGCCTCGCGCTGCTGCCGCTCGTCGGCGTCTGGCGTGGTGAGGGCGAGGTCGACTACCCGACCATCGAAGGCCCGCGCAAGTTCGCGCAGCAGCTGACGATCTCGCACGACGGCCGGCCGTTCCTCGTCCACGAGTCCCGGGCGTGGCTGCTGGACGACGACGGCAACGTCCTCCGCCCGGCTGCCCGCGAGTCCGGGTTCTGGCGGCCGCACGAGGACGACACGATCGAGCTGCTGCTCACCCACAACACCGGCATCGTCGAGCTGTACTACGGCAAGCCGCGCAACCAGACGTCCTGGGAGCTCGGCACCGACGCGGTGATCCGCACGGCCACGGCGAAGGACGTCACCGCGGCCCAGCGGCTGTACGGCCTGATCGAAGGCTCCCTCGGCTACGTCGAGGAACGCGCCATGATGGGCCAGGAGATGCAGCCGCACTCTTCGGCCCTGCTGCGCCGCGTCGTCGGCTGACGCCGTGCGCTGGCGGCGCTGTGGCGAGGACGCCGCCCTCCTGGACTGCGAGTCCCTCGAGCAGATGCGGGCGGCCCACGCGATCGTGTCCGCCGCCCGCCCCGAGGGCGTCGTCGACCTCGTTCCCGGCGCGCGCAGCCTGCTGGTGATCGGCGGTGTGGCCGCCGCCAAGACCCTGCTCGACGACGCCGATCTGAGGCACCCGCCCGCCGGCGAGCCGCGCGAAGTCACGCTCGACGTCCGCTACGACGGCGAAGACCTCACCCTGGTCGCCGAAGACGCCGGGCTCTCCACAGACGCCGTTGTCGAGCTGCACACCGAAGCCGTCTACACGGTCGCGTTCACCGGGTTCGCGCCCGGGTTCGGCTACCTGACCGGACTTCCGGAGCGGCTGCGGCAGCCGCGGCTGGCGTCCCCGCGCACCCGCGTCCCGGCCGGGTCGGTGGGGCTGGCGGGCGAGTTCACCGGCGTCTACCCGCGCGAGTCGCCGGGTGGCTGGCGGCTGCTCGGGCGCACCTCGGCGACGTTGTTCGACCCGCACGCCGATCCGCCCGCCCTGTTCGCGCCGGGCGACCGCGTCCGCTTCCGGGCCGTCCGATGAGATCCCTGGAGGTCCTCGACCCCGGGCGGTACGCGCTGGTCGAGGACCTGGGCCGGCCGGGCTACGCGCACCTCGGCGTGACACCTTCCGGAGCACTCGACACGGTGTCGCTGAGGCTGGCCAACCGCCTGGTGGGCAACCCCTCGGCGGCCGCGGGCATCGAAGCGCTGCTCGGTGGTCTTTCGGTGCGGCTCACGGCGTCGGCGACGGTCGCGGTGACCGGCCCGGCGGTCCCGGTTTCCGTGGACGGCCGGTCCTTCGGCTCCCACGTTCCGGTGCCGGTGCGAGCCGGCCAGTCGGTGTCGGTCGGCACTCCTTCGACCGGGTTGCGCTGCTACCTGGCCGTGTCCGGCGGGATCGCCGTCGAACCGGTGCTGGGCAGCCGCTCGCGCGACGTCCTGTCCGGCATCGGGCCCGCACCGCTGAAGGGCGGAGACGTGCTCCCGCTCGGCGAGCCCGGGATCCCGGCGGGCGCGGACGTCGTCGTCCCCGTCCGGGCACCGGCCGAACTCGTGGTGCCGGTGACGCTCGGCCCCCGCGACGACTGGCTCGACGACCCGGCCGGCGGGCTGTCGGCGTGGTGGACGGTCACGGCCGAGTCGAACCGCGTCGGCCTGCGCCTCGACGGGCCGCCGCTGCGCCGGGCCGTCGAAGGCGAACTGCCCAGCGAAGGCGTGGTCACCGGGGCGATCCAGGTGCCGCCGAACGGGCTGCCGGTGGTGTTCCTCGCCGACCACCCGACCACCGGCGGCTACCCCGTCGCGGCCGTCGTGCGGGCGGGTGCGCTGAGCGCGCTCGCGCAGGCCCGGCCGGGCACTCGGGTGCGGTTCCGGATGTCCTGAAAGTCCTGTACCGCCACGCGGGTGAGACCCAGATCACGCCGTGCACCCGTCTGCGTGAGGTCTGGAACCATGTCACGCCGTCGCCCGTCCTCATAGGCGTGGAGAAGGTGACGATCAGCGGTGGCACGGGTTTCCTGGACGTGAACACGCGGGAGCGGGCGGAGCTGCCCCAGTCGCTGCGGATCGCACTGGCCACCGGCCAGCTGCGCCGCCCGCTCGCCACCACGCTCGGCCCGGTCCTCGACCTGCTCGTCGACGGCGACTACCGCGTGAGCGGCCCGGAACGGCTGCCCGACGACCAGCTGCTCACCCCCACCGACGTCTGGCCGCCTGCCGACGAAGCCCGCGTCGGCTACTACCGGACCGCCATCCGCACCGGCCACCGGCCGGTCGCGGTCGTGCTGGCCGACGGCGACCGCGAGCTGATCATCGACGGCCACCACAAGATCGCCGCCTACCGCGCCGAAGAGGTCGCCCCCGCCGTCGTCCGGATCAGCCTGGGTCAGGCGTACTCGGCCTCGTAGGCCGCCACGAGCTCGCCGTACACCGCGGAGGAGTCCGGCAGCCGCTCGCCGTCCAGCGTGTGCACCCGGGTCAGCTTGCGCACGCTCGAGGCCATGAAGACGCCGTCACCCTCGACCAGGTCACGCACGGTCAGCGGCTCCACCTTGACCGTCCAGCCCGTCTTCTCGGCGCCGCGGAACAGCGCGGCCTGCGTGGTGCCCGGGAGGATGCCGATGCTCGACGGCGGCGTGTAGAGCGTCCGGCCCTTCGCCAGCACCACCGTCGACGTCGGTCCTTCGAACACCGAGCCGTCGGCGGCGGTGAAAATCACATCTTCGGCACCGCGGCGGACGGCCTCGCGCACCGCGGCCATGTTCACGGCGTACGACAGCGGCTTCGCGCCGAGCAGCAGCCAGGGCGCGCGCTCGGCGAGATCCGGCGGGAAACCGCGTTCGAGGGTGATCGCGGCGACGCCTTCGGCGCGGGCCCGCAAGATCGACGACGAGACCTCGGAACCGAGCGCGAACCCGGTCGGCACGGCGTCGGGGTCGCCGTCGGAACCCCTGGTGTACACCAGTTTCAGCGCCATTTCGGAGCTGCCGGACCACCTCTCGACCACCAGCGCGACGACGCGTTCCCACGCGCCGAGATCCGGCTCGGGCAGGTCGAGCATGGCGGCCGAACGGGCGAGCCGCTCGAGGTGCGGGCGCAGTTCACGGGGCTTGCCGTCGACGACCAGGATCGTCTCGAAGACGCCGTCGCCGCGCATCAGGCCGAGGTCGTCGACCTTGATCTGGGCGGTGCCGGGATCGGCCGGGGTTCCGTCGAGGAAGACGAGCACGCGCATGCCGCCACCGTACTCACCTAGGCTGGGCGGTATGCCGTACCGCTCGCCGCTGCTGGACGTGCCCGGATCCATCCCGCCGCCCGACGACTTCCCGGAAGCCGGCGTCCCCTGGCACTGGGGCGACCCGTTCGCGGAGCAGCGCACGGCGTCGCGCGGTGTGGTCGTGATCGACCGCTCGCACCGCGAGTTCATCGCCGTCACCGGGGAAGAGCGGCTCTCGTGGCTGCACCTGGTGATCTCACAGCACGTGACCGAGCTCGCCGAGGGGACCGGCACCGAGGCGCTGGTGCTCGACAGCCAGGGCCGCGTCGAGGCGCACATGGTGCTCGCGCACCTCGACGGCACCGTCTGGCTCGACACCGACCCGGGCCCGAGCGTCACCAGCGCGCTGCCCAAGGGCGGCCCCCAGACGCTGCGCGAGTACTTCGAAGCCATGAAGTTCTGGTCCAAGGTGGACATCCGCGACGCGACCGGCGAGCTCGCACTGCTCACGGTGCTCGGCCCGGACGCCGAGCGCGTGCTGAGCGCCGTCGGCGCCGAAGTCGGCCCGGAGCCGTACGCGGTCACGGCGCTGCCCGGGGGCGGCTTCGCCCGCCGGATGCCGTGGCCGGGCCGCTCCAGCGTCGACCTGGCGGTACCGCGCGACGAGCTCGCCACCTGGTGGAAGCGGCTCACCGACGCGGGCGCCCGCGCGGCCGGCAGCTGGGTGTTCGACGCGCTGCGCGTCGAGTCGCTGCGGCCGCGGCTGGGCGTCGACACCGACGAGCGCACGATCCCGCACGAGGTCAACTGGGTCGGCTCCGCCGCCCACGTCGCGAAGGGCTGTTACCGCGGCCAGGAGACGGTGTCGAAGGTCCACAACGTGGGCCGTCCGCCGCGGAACCTGCTCCTGCTGCACCTCGACGGTTCGCCCGAGGTCACGCCCGAAACCGGCGACCCGGTGCTGCTCGACGGCCGGACCGTCGGCCGGATCGGCACGGTGATCCAGCACCACGAGCTCGGGCCGATCGCGTTGGCGCTGGTCAAGCGCTCGACGCCGGTGGGCGCGGAGCTGCTGGCCGGCGCCGAGGACAACCTCGTCCAGGCGGCGATCGACCCCGACTCCGTCCCGTCGGAGCAGCCCGCGCCGGGCCGTGCGGCAGCGGCGCAACTTCGTGGCTGAAGGAAAGCCCCTGACAGCGAGATCACGCTCAACCGGGATAAACTGCGCTGTGATCGAAGTGCGGCCCGGCGGCAGGCGGCGAATCGACCGCGTGCTCGGCCCGGGGTACCTCAGCGGCCTGGGTGAACTGCCGCTGAAGGTGCTGCGCGAGCGGCGCGACGAAGCCGCGCAGGAAGAGACGGACCTGTCCTACCTGCGCCGGTTGCTGCACGCCCGGATCGACATCGTGCGCGCGGAGCAGGCGCGGCGCAGCTCCGGCGGCGAATCGAGCATCGTCGACCAGCTGGCCACGATCCTGGCGGACAACGCGCTGGGCCCGGCGGCGGGGTCCGGCCGCCACCAGCAGCTCGAGCCGTCGCGCGCCGGAGAGCACCGGCGGCACGCCGAGGCCCTGATCGGCGACACCGACCTGACCGACGTCGAGTCCCTGACGGACGAGAAGCTCGCCTCCGCTTTGGACACCTACGCCCGCGAAGAGCTGTCGGTGTCGTCCTTCCGGCGCGAGGTCCAGGGCGTGATGGACACGCTCAACGCGGAGATCGCGAAGCGCTACCAGCAGGGTTCGGCCACTGTGGACGAGCTGCTGGAGAACGAGGGCGGGCGCGGCGAGTGACGAACCCCGTCCTCGCCGAAGTCGTCCGGTCCGGTTTCGTCGAAAGCGTCCACCGCGGCGCGCTCGTGGTCACCGGCCCCGAAGGCGAAGCACGCCTGGCCCTCGGCGACGTGGTCTCCCCGGTGTACCCGCGCTCGTCGAACAAGCCGCTGCAGGCGGTCGGGATGCTGCGGGCCGGCCTGGACTTCACCGGCGAAGACCTCGCGCTGGCGTGCGCGTCGCACTCCGGTGAGCCGGGGCACGTCAAGCGGGTCCTCGAGCTGCTGCAGGCCGCCGGCCTGCGAGAAGACGACCTCGTGTGCCCGCCCGACTTCCCGCTGCACGTGCCGAGCATGCGCGACGCCGCCGAGCCGCGGCGCGTGATGATGAACTGTTCGGGCAAGCACACGGCGATGCTGACGACGTGCGTCCGCGCCGGCTGGCCGACGGACGGCTACGAGACCCCGGACCACCCGCTGCAGCAGGCGATCGCGGCGGCCGTCGCGGAGCTGACGGGCGAGCCGATCGTCCACACGGGAGTCGACGGCTGCGGCGCGCCGCTGTTCGCGTTCTCCCTGACGGCGCTGGCCCGCGCGTTCGGCCGGGTGGCCCTCGCCGCGGACGGGCCCGGGCGGACGGTGGCGTCGGCGATGCGGGCGCACCCGTGGCTGGTGGCGGGCACCGGCCGCGAGGACACGGAGCTGATGTCCGCCGTGGAGGGTCTCATCGCCAAGGGCGGTGCGGAGGGCGTCCAGGCGTTCGCCCTCCCGGACGGCTTCGCGGTGGCGATGAAGATCGACGACGGCGCCAAGCGCGCGTGCGCGCCGCTGGCGGTCGAGGCGCTGAGGTACCTGGGTGCGGACGTTTCGGGCCTCGAGGGCCTGGCCCACGGCTCGGTACTCGGTGGCGGCCGCCCGGTGGGCGAAGTGCGGGTCCCGGAGCTGCGCGGCTGAAAGCCCGGGCCGGCTGGTCAGTTCGAGCGTTCGCGGGACGCCAGGTCGCCCCAGAACTCCCGCAGGTCGGAGAACAGCTCGGCGAGCTCCTCGACGTTGCCCGAGCGCAGCGCGTCCAGGATGTCGTGCACCTCGTCGGCGGTGTTGTCGGACTCCAGGATCGGGTCCGCGAACAGCTGCACCAGCCCGCCGTAGTCGAGCTCGACCACCGAATCCGCGTGGAAGTTGTCCAGCCACCGCCGCGTCTCGTACAGCACGCGTCCCGGCCCGGAGTCGCCGAACGTCTGCTCCAGCAGCTCGCCGGCCTCACGCGCCCGGTGCTGCGCGTCGGCGAGGGTGGTGCGCCAGGACACCTCGCGCTTCGGGTCGTCGCGGCCGCGGCCGAGCACCAGGCGGCGCTCGTCCGGCTCGATCAGCACGAACCACGGCAGCGGGACGGTCCAGGTCGTCGACAGCGTGTGCGCCGCCGACGTGCTCAGGTCCACCATCGCCGACTTCGTCCGCGCGCGGATCGTCTCCTGGGTGAAGCCACCCTCGTCGAGGACGACGTTCTTCAGCGCCGGGTGCGCGTCGCCGAGGAAGGTGACCAGCGCGGCGGCCGAGCGGGCCCGCAGCTCCAGCGGGCACACGAACGGCCCGTGCTCGCCCTTGCCGTCCGGCACGTCCTCGGCGGGGAGCACCAGGACGTCGGTCAGCAGGCTCGGCGCGGGACGCCCGTCGGCGAGCTCGGCGGGCAGCAGCCGCCGCGGCGCGGCGACCTGTGACTTGAGCCACATGGCCTGCTCGCGCGCCCCCGCGTCCGTCCGCTGCAGCTTGGCCGCCGCAACGGCCGCACGCAGCCGTTCGCCCGGCGGATCACCGAGGGCGAGCAGAGGTTCGTACACCCGCAAGTAGGCCACGAAGGGACGGAGCACGAGTAGATCGTGGCACGCCTACCTGCGCGGATCGCCACCGACCGGCCGGTAACCGGCGTCCGGCGGACACTGTCACGACCAGCACACCGTGCCACGTCGCATCGAACCCCCCGGACACGGTACGGTGTGAGCAGGAAAGAATTGTCGAGACGATGCGGGGCCGCCGATTCCCCCGGCCGCCCCGCCCCTGTGCGAGGGGGTCGAGCCATGGGGCGCGGCCGGGCTAAGGCCAAGCAGACGAAGGTGGCGCGCGAGCTCAAGTACAGCTCGCACGAGACCGACTTCGATGCTTTGCAGCGCGAGCTGTCGAGTAGTTCCTCGAGTGGTCATCACGAGGAGTCCGACAGCGATGATCAAGACCCGTACGACGACGGGTATGACGAGTACCGTCGTTGAGCACGCGTAACCGCGCGAGGGCGTAGCCGGGACACATCCGGCGATCGCCCTCGCGCGCTGCGTGCTGCCCACAATGCTGTCCACAGTGTTGTCGAAAGCACGCGGTTGCCAAAAGCACGCGGGGCTGCGAAGCGATGAAGGAGTGAGCCGGTGGTAAGTCGGGTTGGAGTCGTCGGGGCGGGCCTCATGGGGTCCGGCATCGCCGAGGTGCACGCCCGGTCCGGATTGGACGTCGTGGTCACCGAGGTGAACCAGCCGGCGCTTGACGCCGGCAAGGCCCGGATCGAGAAGTCGCTGCAACGCGGCGTCAAGAACGGCAAGCTCTCGTCCGAGGACGCCGACGCGGCACTGGGCCGCCTCCGCTTCACGACGGACATAGCCGAGTTCGCCGACCGCGAACTGGTCGTCGAGGCGATCCTCGAGCAGGAGCAGGCGAAGGTCGACGTCTTCCGCCAGCTGGACAAGATCGTCGAGGCGGAGGACGCGCTGTTCGCGTCCAACACGTCGTCGATCCCGATCATGAAACTGGGCATGGCGACGAGCCGGCCGCAGCAGGTGGTCGGCATCCACTTCTTCAACCCGGTGCCGGTGCTGCCGCTGGTCGAGCTGGTGCCCTCGCTGCTGACCAGCGAGGAGACGGCCCGCCGCGCGGAGGAGCACGCGACGACGGCGCTGGGCAAGACCGTCATCCGTTCGCAGGACCGCGCCGGGTTCATCGTGAACTCGCTGCTGGTGCCGTACCTGCTCTCGGCGATCCGGATGATCGAGTCCGGCTTCGCGTCGGCGGAGGACATCGACCGCGGCATGGAGCTGGGCACCGCCCACCCGATGGGCCCGCTGCGCCTGTCCGACCTGATCGGGCTGGACACGATCAAGGCCATCGCGGACTCGATGTACGCGGAGTTCAAGGAGCCGCTGTACTCGTCGCCGCCGCTGCTGCTGCGCATGGTGGACGCGGGCCTGCTGGGCAAGAAGACGGGCCGGGGCTTCTACTCGTACGGCTGACCGGGACTCCGGTCGAAGACCGCGGGCGCGTCGAAGGCCGCCCGCCTGGCGGCGCGCCTCAGCACCGCCAGGACGGCCGGCCCCAGCAGGACGATCGCGACCGCGTTCGTGATCGCGCGGCCGGTGTCCCAGCCGAGGGTCGACGTCAGGACGGTGAACACCGCGAACCGGTGGAGGTTGTCCAGCAGCGGCGCGCCGGGCACGAACCCGAGCTGCGCGCTGGTGCCGGCGAGGAACGGCCACGACCACAGGCTCATCAGGAGCCCGAAGAAGTAGGCCGCGAAGACGCCGTACCCGACGAGCAGGGCGATCTCAGCTTTGCCGCGCGGTTTCCGCGGCAGCAGCCCGGCACCGAGCCCGATGAGCGAGGACGCGAGCATCTGGAACGGCAGCCACGGCCCGACACCGGCGGTGAGCAGCGCGCTGGTGAACAGCGACGTCGAACCGAGCACGAACCCGAAGCCGGGGCCGAACACCCGCCCGGCGAGCACGAGCAGGAAGAACACCAGCTCGATGCCCCCGGTCCCGGCCCCGAGCGGCCGCAGGCCGGCGTTGACCGCCGAGAGCACGCCCAGCAGGGCGAGCGCTTTGGCGTCGATGCCGCCGCGGGAAAGTTCGGCGAGGACGACCAGGATCAGCACCGGCAGGGTCGCCATGAAGACGAACGGGGCATCCGCGGTGTGCGCGGCCGCGCTCGGCGCGGGGTGCGCGAAGAGGGGCCAGCAGAACATTGCCAGCCCCAGGACGCTCGCGACCCCGAGGACCAGCGCGGGCTGAAGAGCGATGCGGACCGCGCGGGGTGGCGGCCCGAGGAAATCGGTCATGCCAGGGCCTCGGCGACCTCGTCCACCGTCAACCACTGCTCCGGCGCCAGGATCTTCGACACCTGCGGCGCGAACGCCGGCGATGCGACGATCACCTCCTTCGTCGGGCCGTCCGCGACCACCTCTCCCTCGGCCATGACCACCACGCGATGCGCCACCGTCGCCACGAACTCGACGTCGTGCGTGGCCAGCAGCACCGCGTGGCCCTGCGAGGCCAGCTCTCGCAGGGTCGCCGCGAAGCGCCTTTTCGCGTGGTAGTCCAGGCCGCGGGTGGGCTCGTCGAGGAGCACGACCGGCGGGGCAGACGCCAGCTGGACCGCCAGCACCAGCGCCAGCCGCTGCCCTTCGGACAGGTCGCCGGGGTGCGCTTCACCGGCGATCCCGGGGGCGAGCCGGTCCAGCAGGGCCCGGGCCGTTCCCGCCGCGACCTCCGATTCGGTGTCGGCCTGTGCGCACTCGGCGTCGACCGAATCGAGGTACAGCAGGTCGGCCGGGGTCTGCGGGACCAGCCCGACGCGCTGACGGGCCACTCGTGGCTTGAGCGACGCGGGATCCGCGCCCCCGACGTCGACCTTCCCCGCCGACCTCGGTCCGCTGCCCTGCACCGCCCAGAGAAGCGACGACTTGCCGGAGCCGTTGCGTCCCATCAGTGCGACCACTTCCCCCTGCCCGACGCGCAGGTCCACCCCGCGCACCGCCAGGACATCGCCGTAACGGACCACCACCCCTCTCACGTCCAGTGCTCGACCGGTCACCGAGAGGGTAGAACCCACCACCGACAATTTCCGGAGGCGTGAACGCAGGGGCCCCGCGACCCGCCGCGCGTCCCGCACCGACAACGGCAGCGGCGACCACCCCACGAGCCGGCCCAGCTCGGCGATCGGCGGCGCGATCTCGGACGTCGCCAGGATTTCCGAAGGCGGGCCGGACCGCACCGACCCGTCGCCCGGCAGGTACAGCACCCGGTCCGCGTACTGCGCCACCCGCTCCATCCGGTGCTCCGCGACGACCACCGTCGTCCCGAGGTCGTGCACCAGCCGGGTGATCGCCGCCAGCACGTCCTCGGCCGCCGTCGGGTCCAGCGCGGACGTCGGTTCGTCGAGCACGACGACCGAGGGGTGCGCCGTCAGCACCGAGCCGATCGCGACGCGCTGCTGCTGCCCGCCCGACAGAGTCCTAAGTGGACGGTTTCGCAGCTCCGCGATCCCCAGCAGGTCCAGGGTTTCCTCGACACGCTTGCGCATGACGTCCGGCGCCACCGCGAGCTGCTCCATCGCGTACGCCAGCTCCTCCTCGACGGTGTCCGTCACGAACCCGGCCAGCGGGTCCTGCCCGACGACGCCGACGACCGCGGCCAGCTCCCGCGGCGGGTACGACGCGGTGTCCAGTCCGTCCACCAGCACCCGCCCGGCCAGCCGCCCGCCGGTGAAGTGCGGGACGAGCCCGTTGATCGCGCCCAGGAACGTCGACTTGCCGGCCCCGGTCGGCCCCGCGACCAGGCACAGCTCCCCCTCCTCGACCAGCAGCGAGACCTCCGAAAGCACCGGCCTCGAGGCATCCGGGTAGGTCACCGTGACCCGCGAGAACTCGATCATCGGACGACCTCCGACGAGGGCGGGCGGGGCGCGACGAACGCGGGCACCACCGCGACGAGCAGGGACACCACGTGCACCAAGGAGACCTCCGGCCACCGCAACGGGCTCAACGACGGGTACAGGTTCGCCGGATCGACCTGGGCGGACAGGAAGAGCGAAACGCACGACCCGATCCCGGCGAGCACCACCAGCGTCTCCGGCCACCGCCACGGGTCCGGCCGGTACGCCGTCCGCCGCACGCGCCGGCCACCGAGGACGAACCCCGCGACCGCCACCACCAGCCCCGCGGCCAGCAGCGGCACGCCGAGCCACGACGACGTCCCGTCGAGCACGCCGTAGACGCCGACGCACACGCCGGCCAACCCGAACAGGACACAGGAAGCGATCAGCACCCGCACCCCCGGGCTCAGGTACGCCCGGCGCCCGTAGCCCCGGGAGTCCATCGCGGCCGCCAGCCGCAGCGACCGCTCCATCGCGTCCTCCAGCACCGGCACCACGATGCCCTTGACCGCCCGCAGCCCGCGAGTCCGCCCCGCCCGCAGCCGCCGGGCCCGTCGCACGCGCTGGACGCTCTCGACGAGCTGCGGGGCCACCGTCAGGGCCACGGTGACCGCCGTGCCCACCTCGTACAGCGCGCCGGGGACCGCCTTGAGCAGGCGTTTCGGGTTGGCCAGGGCGTTCGCCGCACCGACGCAGACGACCATCGTCGCCAGCCGGAGGCCGTCGTAGAACCCGCCGAGCAGCGCCTCCGCCGACGTCGGCCCGAGCAGGGACAGCCCGGCGGTCAGCGGGATCCGCGGCAGCGCGAGGAGCACGTGCCCGCCGTCCTCACCGCCGACCAGGATCCGGAACAGCACGCGCGAAGCGACGATCAGCGCACCGACGTACGCGTACAGCCGGAACGCCAGCGCCCAGGGCGCGTCACTCCGCCGGTTCGCGACGACGAACCCCGCGACGGCGATGATCAGGCCGAGCAGCAGCGGGTTCGTCGTCCGGCTGGCGGCGACGGCCAGCGCGAGCGCCCAGACCCACCAGGCGCCGGGGTGCAGCGCCCTACTGCGCACGCCGACGGCGCACCGCGACGACCACGCCGGCGCCGCCGACCAGCACGATCACGATGGCCCCGATGACCAGGCCCCAGGGGAACGAGCTGCCTTCGCTCGCCGGAGCGGGCGCCGGAGCTACGGCTTGGCGCACCGGCGCCACGCGCGGCGGCGCCGGCAGGTCGTTCGCCGACTTCGGCCGCGCGAAGGCCCAGCCTTCGAAGCCACCCGCCACCGGCTTCGAAGTCTGGGCACCCTCCTGGCTCGACTCCCACTGACCACCCGCCGACGCGTGCCAGTAGCTCCAGTAGGCCGTGGCCGACGGCATCCCGGCGCACGACTCGACGTCCGGACCCGGCTTGCCGTCGATCCGGCAGGCCACGGCGAGGCCGTACTTCTGCGAGCCGGCGACGGCGAAGCCGGCCTCCTGCAGCGCCGCGATGCCGTTCGCCGGTGTCCCGGGGGCGCAACGGATCGACGACGCGGGGCCCAGGTCGCCGAAGTCGACGACCACCGTGACGCCGCCGCCCTCGGCGCAGGACCCTTCGGGACCCGTCGCCGAGGCGGGCGCGGCGCCGGTGAGGCAGGCGCCCAGCAGCAGGGCGCAGACAGCGGAGAAACGGGCGAAGCGCGCGGCGATCATGCGAGAACCTTAACCAGCGGCAGACGCGGTTCCGGCGCGACGAGCGACACACCTAGACTGCGGGCCGTGGGACAGCTCATCGCGGACGGACAGCTGCGCATCGGCCTGATCGGTGCCGGCCCGTGGGCGACGACCATCCACGCCCCCGGCCTGGCGGATCACCCCGGCACGGCGCTGACCGCGGTCTGGGCCCGGCGGCCCGAGGCCGCGCAAACGCTTGCGGACACGCACTGCGCGGCCGCCGCGAGCAGCGTCGAGGAGCTGTTCGAGCAGGTGGACGCGGTCGCGTTCGCCGTTCCGCCGTCGATCCAGGCCGAGCTGGCCGTGCGCGCGGCCGAAGCCGGGAAGCACCTGATCCTGGAGAAGCCGATCGCCGCCGACCTCGCCGGTGCGCAGCGGCTGGCCGACGCCGTCGCGGGCGCGGGTGTCGCCGCGCTCGTCGTGCTGACCCTGCGGTACTCGGCGCAGACCCAGGAGTGGCTCGCCGACCTCGCCCAGGCGGGCGGCTGGGCCGGGGGCGGCGCGCGCTGGCTGTCCGGCGCCCTGCTCGGCGGCGAGTACGCCGCCTCGGCGTGGCGCCAGGAAGACGGCGGCGCCCTGTTCGACATCGGCCCGCACGCGCTCGACATGCTGGACGCCGCGCTCGGCCCGATCACCGAGGTGGTGGCGGCCCGGCAGAGCCCCGGCGACCTCTGGCACCTGATGCTGGCGCACGAACACGGCGTGGTCAGCACCGCGACGCTGTCGCTGCGGCTGCCGGTGCAGCCGACCGTCGTCGAGATCGCCGTCTGGGGACAGCACGGCTACCGGACACTCGGGCGCAAACCGGGCTCGGCGCAGGAGTCCTACACCGCGCTGCTGGACGACTTCGCGGCGATGATCGCCAGCGGCATCACGACGCACCCCTGCGACGTCCGCCGTGGTCTGCACCTGCAGAACCTCCTCGACCAGGCCCGGAAGCTGGCCGAGTAGTACACAGGCCCACCTCGCGGGTTTACGTTGTGAAGTAAGGCTTCCTCACAAACTCCCCGAATTCATCCACAGGGTTGTCCACAACCTCCACTGTGGACAGTGCGCCTCCCGACCGAACCACGGGAACCTTCGTCGCGCCACCGGAAAGATCACCGAATAGTGCGGCCCGCTCGGACTGCCGAGTCGATCTTGCGATGCAAAGGTGATCTTGGGAGGGCACCGCGCATCGAAGTTTTCTTGAGGGGTTCGAGAAGGGAGGCGCATGGAAGCCCTGCTGCGCGCCTTCTGGGGGATGATTCCGGTTTCGGCCATCGCGCTGCCGTACGCGCTGCTCGGCTGGCCACTGCTCGCGGCCCGCCGGCGGCGAAGACTTCCCGCTCGCTACGCGACCGCGACAGCCGGCGTCGACAGCGCCGCCTTCCTCGTCGCCTTCCTGGTGTTGTGCCTGGTCACGATGCCCGTCGGCACCTCCGGCGAGAGCACGCTCGACCTCGTTCCCGGCGCCGACATCACGGCGGCCTTCGGGGACGACGGATCACTCTGGCAGGTGATCGGCAACCTCCTGCTGCTGTCCCCCCTCGGGGCGTTGCTGCCCTTGCGGATGCGCCGCCTGCGCACCCTGCTGCGGATCGCGCTGGCCGCGCTGATCGCGTCCGTGCTGGTGGAAGGTACGCAATATCTGATCCACACCGGCCGGGTGACCTCGACCGACGACGTCCTGCTGAACACGGCGGGCGCGACGCTCGGCGCGGCCCTCAGCCGTCGCGGCTGGCGCGCGCTCGATCCGCCGCCACCGGTGCCCGTGGCCATCCCGGCACAACGCCGGACGATCTGCGAGGCCCCGACGCTCAGGATGCGGGTCCCGCGCTCGGTCTGGGACACGCGGTACGCGGCCATCGCGCACCCGGAACGCCAGTAAACCCGGTTGCGGGCCATGCCAAGATGGCCCGGAAGAGCCCCCTTCGAGTCAAGGAATGACCGCCTATGCCTGGCGCCGCCTCCGGCGTCGGCCTCCGCTAGGCCCGACGCCCGGCGTTCTGCCCGCAGGCCCGTTCAGCGGCCGCGGATTCCTTGTCATGCTCTCGAAAGGCTCAAACCCAGCAATGTCTGCCATCCAGACGTATGTCCGCAAGACGGCGCCGCGCGGCCGCGACACCGAGCAGGTCGGCCCCTTCCTGGCCACCTACTCGCCCGGCACGGCGCACCCGATGCTCAACTACGCGATCCCGGACGACGGCGCGCAGCCGACGACGGCCGAGATCGACGCCTTGACCGAGGCGTTCCGGCGGCGGGGCCTGCTCCCGCGGCTGGAGTACTTCACCGACGTCGCCCCCGGCCTGGAGAACCTGCTGGTCGAGGCGGGGTACGGGCTCGAGCGCCGGGTTCCGCTGATGACCTGTTCCCCGGCCGGTTTCGTCGGCCACCCCGCACCGGACGGTTACGCCGTCCGCGAACCGGGGTCCGACGACGACTACCGGCGGATGCGCGCGGCGCAGAACCACGCGTACGGCGAATCCGCGCAGGTCACCGACGAGGACGTCGAACGCGCGAAGAGCAAGGCGGCCGGGGTCACGTCCGCGCTCGTCGAGCACCTGGCCACCGGCGAGGTCGTCGGCGGCGGGGTCGCCCTCGAAATCGTCGACGGCACCACGGAGATCGCCGGCATCGGCGTGCTCGACCCGCACCGCGGACGCGGGCTCGCCGCCGCGCTCACGGCTTTCCTCACCGGGGACGCGTACGCCCAGGGCGCGCACACCGCGTTCCTGACCCCCGGTGACCTGGGGATCGGGCGCATCTACGCCCGCGTCGGCTACCAGCCGGCCGGCGAGTGCGTGCACCTCTCCTTGAGCTAGTCGTCGAAGCGGCCGGAGCGGCCTCGTTTCACGTCGCTCCGGCGCTTCTTCGACGCCAGGCGGCGCTCCTTCGAACCGCGGGACGGCTTCGTGGGGCGCCGCTTGGCGGGCGGCGGCGCCGACGCGTCCCGCAGGAGGTTCGCCAGGCGGGCGCGGGCCGCTTCCCGGTTCTGCAGCTGCGAGCGGTGTTCGCTGGCCGCGATCGTCAGGACGCCGTCGACCAGCCGCGGGCCGAGCTCGGCCAGGACCCGGTCACGCAAGTGCTCCGGGATCGACGGCGACGCAGCCACGTCGAAGGACAGCTCGACGCGTGAGTCGGTGGTGTTCACGCCCTGCCCGCCCGGGCCGGACGACCGCGAAAAGCGCTCGCTCAACTCGGCTCCCGGGATCACGAACCGGGAGCCGACCACCACGTCTTCGGCTGCCACGCCCTCAATTGTGGCAGCCGGACCAAGCGGTTTGTCAGAACCGCGGGTGGTCGCCCGAGAGGACCGCGCGCGGGCCGTCGACGTCGTCGGCGGGCTGGACGTCGCCCAGCACCCACGCCGGCAGGTGCCGCGCGGTCAGCATGGCCAGCGCCCGGTCGACGTCCTCGGGCCCGACGATCGCGACCATGCCGACGCCCATGTTGAACGTCTTCTCCAGCTCGCTGCGCTCGACCTTGCCACGCTGGCCGATCAGGGCGAACACCGCGGACGGCGTCCACGTGCCGCGGTCGAGCCGGGCCACCAGTCCGCGCGGCATGACGCGGGCCAGGTTCGCCTCCAGGCCACCGCCGGTGATGTGCGCGAACGTCCGGACCTCGGTCTCGGCGGCCAGCGCGAGGCAGTCCTTCGCGTAGATCCGGGTCGGCTCCAGCAGCTCCTCGCCGAGGGTGCGGTCGAACTCCTCGACGTGTCCCTCGAGCGGCATCCGAGCGATGTCCAGCAGCACGTGCCGGGCGAGGGAGTACCCGTTCGAGTGCAGCCCCGACGAGCCGAGCGCCAGCACGACGTCACCCGGGCGGACCTTCTCCGGCGAGAGCAGCGCGGACCTCTCGACCACGCCGACGCCGGTGGCCGACATGTCGTAGTCGTGCTCACCCATCAGGCCCGGGTGCTCGGCCGTCTCGCCGCCGAGCAGCGCGCAGCCGGCCCGGACGCAGCCTTCGGCGATGCCGCCGACCAGCGCGGCGATCTTCTCCGGGTGCACCTTGCCGACGGCGATGTAGTCCTGCAGGAACAGCGGCTCGGCGCCGGTCACGACCAGGTCGTCGACCACCATCGCGACCAGGTCGATGCCGACGGTGTCGTGCTTGTCCAGGGCCTGCGCGACGGCGAGCTTGGTGCCGACGCCGTCGGTGGAGGAGGCGAGCACCGGCTCCTTCCACTTGTCGAGCCTCAGCGAGAAGAGCCCGGCGAAGCCGCCGACGCCGCCCATCACCTCCGGGCGCGTAGCCCGTTCGGCGTGCGGCTTGAGCAGCTCGACGGCTTGGTCGCCGGCGTCGATGCTGACGCCGGCGGCGGCATACGTGGCGCTCGTGGACTCGCTCACGGCTGAAGGACTCCCAACTGGAAGGACTGGCCCGGACGGGCTAGGGACGCCGGATGGCGTCTTCGGCACCGTACCCGGCCGGGCTGACCGGCTTCGCCGCGCCATTGACCGCGTCGAGGCTTTCCAGCAGGTGCTTCCCGATCAGCGCGTCCTCCGGAAGCGGGATCGGGTACTCGCCGGAGAAGCACGCCGTGCACAGCCGCGACTTCGGCTGCTCCGCGGCCGCGACCAGGCCGTCGAGGGAAATGTAGCCCAGGGAATCGGCCCCGATCGAGCGCCGGATGCCGTCGAGGTCGACGCCGTTCGCGACCAGCTCGGCCCGCGACGCGAAGTCGATGCCGTAGAAGCACGGCCAGCGCACGGGCGGCGACGCGATCCGGACGTGCACCTCGAGCGCGCCGGCCTCCCGCAGCATCCGGACGAGCGCGCGCTGGGTGTTGCCGCGGACGATCGAGTCGTCCACCACGACCAGGCGCTTGCCGCGGATGACGTCGCGCAGCGGGTTCAGCTTGAGCCGGATGCCCAGCTGGCGGATGGTCTGCGACGGCTGGATGAACGTGCGCCCGACGTAGGCGTTCTTCACCAGGCCGGTGCCGTAGGGGATGCCGGAACCCTGCGCGTAGCCGATGGCGGCCGGCGTGCCGGACTCCGGTACCGGCATGACCAGGTCGGCCTCGACGGGCTGCTCGATCGCGAGCCGCCGGCCGATCTCGACGCGGGTGGCGTGCACGCCGCGCCCGGCGATCGTGGTGTCCGGGCGGGCGAGGTAGACGTACTCGAAGACGCAGCCCTTGGGGTCCGGGTTCGCGAACCGGGAGGAGCGCAGGCCCTCGGCGTCGATCGCGATGAGCTCGCCGGGCTCGACCTCGCGGACGAAGGACGCGCCGACGATGTCGAGGCCCGCCGTCTCGCTCGAGACGACCCAGCCGCGCTCGAGCCGGCCGAGGACCAACGGGTGGACGCCGTGCGGGTCACGCGCCGCGTAGAGCGTGTTCTCGTCGGCGAAGACCAGGCAGAAGGCACCCTTGAGCGTGGGCAGCAGATCCATCGCGGCGGCTTCGATGCCCTTGTCGGCGGCGTTCGCCGCGAGCAGGCCGCAGACCAGGTCGGAGTCGCTCGACGAGCCGGTCAGGCCCGCGTGCGGCTTGAGCCCGGCGGCGATGGTGCGCTCGCGCAGCTCGGCGGTGTTGACGAGGTTGCCGTTGTGCGCGAAGGAAAGGCCGCTGCCGGTCTCGGTGGTGCGGAAGATCGGCTGGGCGTTCTCCCAGATGGTCGCGCCGGTGGTCGAGTACCGGCAGTGCCCGACGGCGATGTGCCCCTGCAGCGACTGCAGGATCTGCTCGTCGAACACCTGGCTGACCAGGCCGAGGTCCTTGAAGACCACGATCTGCGAGCCGTCGGAGACGGAGATTCCGGCGGCCTCCTGCCCGCGGTGCTGCAGGGCGTAGAGGCCGTAGTAGGTCAGCTTCGCGACTTCTTCCCCGGGAGCCCAGACGCCGAAGACGCCACACTCCTCACGGGGTTCCGGTTCGGGCTGGTCGGACACGACTTGCGGGTCGGAAACCACCGAGGAGCTCCTGGGAAGACGTGGTCAGGCCGGTTTCAGTGTAGACGGTGCGGACATGAGTCAGGCCCTGCCCGACGTGGTACTGACCACTTCGGACAGGGCCTGAAGGCTTCATGTCTAGCAAGCATCCGGGAGCGAGAGGATCTCCGTGAGCACCTGGGCGCCTTCGCCGCGGCGGCGCCACAACCAGCGCTCCGGCTCGAAGATGTTCTCTTCGGTGCCGGGCATCCGGGTCGCCTCGACGTCGTCCTCGGAATTGAGCCGGACCACGTCCACCACGTCGTCGTGCACCCGCACACCGACAACGGCGAGAACCTCGCCGCGCTCGTCGGCGGGGTGGACGAACTGGTAGCCGCGAGCCACCAGCTCCTGCAGTCCGGTCTCGATGTCGAAGACGGGGGCGACGGCCTCAGCTGAGGACATCGTCGAACTCACCGTCCTTCGCGCCGGCCAGGAACGCCGCCATCTCCGCGCGCGTGTAGACGAGGGCCGGGCCGGTCGGGAACCGGGAGTTGCGCATCGCGATCTCGCCACCTGTCAGCGGCGCGACCTCGACGCAGTTGCCCACGGCACCGCTGTAGCTCGCCTTGCGCCATTCGGCTCCGACCAGCCGATCGGCCGGTATGCCGTTCTCGAATCGCTCAGCCATGGTCCCACCTCTCGATGCGGAAAACCCTGCAGGCGTCGCATCTGCATGTGCATTTGCCCGCGTATCGGAGGTTAGCACGTGTGCCTGCAACGGTAAATGCACGTGCAGAATTTCTTGCAAAGTTCTCGGACGGTAAAGAATCACCTGGTCAGGGCTAACCTATCGGGTGATAGATAACTCCCCTAACGGGCGAACGGCTACGAGTAGTCACCGCTCATCGGGACATGAGCGAGGGCCGCCGACCGGCCACGGATACTGCCGGTGACCACCCGCCGGACACTCGTCACCGCCGGCGGACCGGTTCACCAGGAGCGTTCTCAGATCTCCGCGCGCCGCTTCGCGAGCAGAGCGCGGCTCCGCTCCGGCGTCTCGGAGTCGACCGCCAGCATGTCCAGCGCGCGGCTGTACTTTTCGATCTCTTCGCGCTTCTCGATGTAGTGCGCGCCGGTCAGGTACTCGACGTAGGCGATGTTCGGCAGCTCCGGCTCGCCGAACCGCAGCAGCGAAAACGCGTGCTCCGCCGACAGGCCGCTGCGGGAGAACGGCAGTATCTGCACCGACACGTGCGGCAGCGCGCTCATCTCCAGCAGGTATTCGATCTGCTGCTTGAGCACCTTCATCCCGCCGATCGGCCGGTGCAGGACGGACTCGTCGAGCACCATCCACACCCGGGGCGCGTCCGGCCTGCTGAACATCTTCTGCCGCCGCATGCGCAGCGCGACCAGCTGGTCGACGCGCTCGTCGGCCATCTCCGGGCGGCCGTGGCTGAAGATCGCCCGCGCGTACCCCTCGATCTGCAGCAGCCCCGAGACGTACAGCGGCTCCCAGATCTGGATCCGGGCCGCGGCTTCTTCGAGGCCGACGAGGTCGGTGAACCAGTTCGGCATCGTGTCGCCGAAGCGCCGCCACCAGCCCGGCTCGTTCGACTGCTTGACCATGTCGAGGAACGTCTGGCGCTCCGTCGCGTCCTCGACGCCGTACATCGTCAGCAGGTCGGTGACGTCGCGTTCCTTGAAGCCGACCCGGCCCAGTTCCAGGCGGCTGATCTTCGATTCGGACCCGCGGATGTTGTATCCGGCCTGCTGGCGGGTGATGCCGGCCTCTTCGCGGAGTCGGCGAAGCTGCGAGCCCAGGATCATGCGGCGCGCCGTGGGGCCGATGTTCTGCTCGCCTGCGGACGCGTTCACCGCGTTCATTCCCGGACCTTCCGCGCTCACGTCACCAGGGGGTTCTAGCCCGACTACCGAAAGTACACGTTGGGCCGTCCTGCGCAAAGAGGTGACCCGGTTTACCGCATGCGTGTGTCGTCCTACTCTACGTAGAGTACGAGACTTTCAACACAGAACTTGCGAGGTTCACCATGCCCGACGCCGCGACCCGGACCGAACGAGTTCCCGTGGGGGTCGACCCGACCCGAGCGAGCATCGCGCGTGTGTACGACGCCTTCCTGCTCGGGAAGGACAACTACGAGATCGACCGGGAGGTCCTGCACAAGGTGCAGCAGGCCGCACCGGAGGCGCAGGACCTCGCGTTCGAAAACCGCGGTTTCCTCATCCGTGTCTGCCGCTTCCTCGCCAGCCAGACGGGCATCACCCAGTTCCTCGACCTCGGATCCGGCCTGCCGACGGCGGAGAACACCCACCAGGTCGTCCAGCGGATCAACCCGGAGACCAGGGTCGTCTACGTCGACAACGACCCGGTGGTCCTCGCGCACGGCCGCGCGCTGCTCGAAGAGAACGAGCACACCCACTTCGTCGCCGAAGACATCTTCGAGCCGCAGCGGATCCTCGAGAACGAGGTCGTCCGCGAGCACATCGACTTCACGCAGCCGCTCGTCCTGCTGCAGATGGGGACGCTGCACCACTTCAAGGGCGACCACGACCGGCCGGCCGAGATCATGCGGGAGTACGTCGACGCGCTGCCGTCCGGCTCCTTCGTCGGGCTCAGCCACTTCTTCGACCCGGAGAACGAAGACTCCGCGACCGCGCGCCGCATGGAGGACTTCTTCGTGCACAGCCCGATGGGGTCCGGCACGTTCCGGACGCAGAAGGAGATCGAGGAGCTGTTCCCCGGCCTCGAAATGGTCGATCCCGGCGTGACGCTGTGCGCCGACTGGTGGCCGGACGGCCCGCGGCTCAAGGACCTCAACGTCGCGCAGCGGACCATCGCCGGCGGCGTCGGCCGCAAGCCGTAGCTCCTCCTGCCCCCGCGTCCGTCAGAGCCGGATGAGGGGGAGCCAGTGGGAAAGGTCGGCCCGGGTGCCCGACGCGGACACCCGGCCGTCCGCCACCGCCGTGGCCCAGTCGAGCCGGCCCGTGGCCAGTTCGAGCCACGTGCGCGGGTCGGTCTCGATCACGTTCGGCGGGGTGCCGCGGGTGTGCCGCGGACCGTCCACGCACTGCACCGCCGCGAACGGCGGCACGCGGACCTCGACCGTGCGGCCCGGCGCGTCGGCCGCGAGCGTGCGCAGGCTGAGCCGGACCGCGGCGGCCAGTTCCGGCCGTGCCGGATCGGGCGCGTCGCCTTGCAGCCACGCGGAAACCGCCAGCACCGCCGCACGTAACTGTCCGGGGTCGACCGAACGCGAAGAGGCCATGGGCAAACAGTAGAGTGGCGCACCAAGAGTTTTCAGGCACACCCGAGAACGTGGGGATGACGATGGCGCAGCGGGACGAGGCAGATCGGATGGTTTCGCAGCAGCCCACCGGAAGCGGGGCCGATCGCCCCGGCAAGCACAGCAAGCACAACCGCGCCGCGCGGCGCGGCCAGCAGGCCCGGCGCTCCGGCAAGCACGGCACGCCCGAGATCACCGCGGAGATGCGCACAAACGCCCGCGCCAACCCCGACAGCTGGCTCTACGTCATCGACGAGGCCTTCGACCCGAACGGCCCGGTGCCGTCGTGGGCGGTCGTCGGCGCCTACCCGGTGAACGGCGCGGGCGACGTCGTCGCCGACTTCCACCCCAACGACCGCTACCGGCCCTCGCCCAAGGCGCTCGGCTTCCCGGAGCCGTCGAACGACCTCGAGCAGCTGCTGCAGCTCGTCCGCACCGAACACCGGCCGGCGTCGGACCTGCCGAAGGTCGTCCTCGACTCGACGCTGTTCGTCTACGCGATGTCGCCGGTGCAGCGCACCGTGATCGGCTTCCACAACACCGACGGCCGGGTCATGGTCCCCGCCTACACGCGCAAGGCGCTGGTGCCGCGCGAATGGCCGCACGCCCGCGCCGTGGTCGGCCGCGACATCGTCAGCCTGCTCGGCGGGCACCCCGTCGCGATCAACCCGCACGACCTCATCACGGCCGTCGTCCCGGCCGAGCACCTGCTGAAGGCGCTGGCCGACGAACAGCGCTGACCTGCGGGTTTAACCCCATCGAGTGACCACCCGAGTCGCCGATCCGGCGACTCGGGTGCATGGTGAGGCTGGAAAAGACTCACGAGACCGGTGGGGAGCATGAGGGTGAAACGACGTTCGCTGCTGCCCTTCGCCGCCGCCGTTCTGCTCGTCGCCGGACAGACGCCGGCGACGGCCGCCGACATCTACGCGGGCGCCGAGGACCACTACGCCGGTTCGCAGATCGCCGAGGTCGAAGGCGTCGACGCGGTGCCCGGCGTGCTGTACGCGACCGACGACCAGCAGCTCGGGCACGACGTCAGCGGCCACCAGGGCCCGGTCGACTGGCCCGGCGCGGCGCGGACGGGCGCGAAGTTCGTCTACGTCAAGGCGACCGAGGGCACCGGGTTCGTCAACCCGCAGTTCGCCCAGCAGTACAACGGGTCCTACGACGCCGGCCTGATCCGCGGCGCCTACCACTTCGCCCGGCCGGACATCTCCGACGGCGCGTCGCAGGCGCGGTACTTCCTCGCCCACGGCGGCGGCTGGTCGCCCGACGGCCGGACCCTGCCCGGCGCGCTCGACGCGGAGTACAACCCGTACGGCGAAACCTGCTACGGCAAGGACGCCGCCGGGATGGTCCGCTGGATCAGCGACTTCTCCGAGACCTACCGCGCGGCCACCGGCCGCTACCCGACGATCTACACGTCGACGAGCTGGTGGAAGCGCTGCACCGCGAACACCGGCGGGTTCGGCGGCAACCCGTTGTGGATCGCCCGCTACAACACCTTCATCGGCGAGCTGCCCGCCGGCTGGAGCACCCACACGATCTGGCAGTTCGCCGACCGCGGATCCCTGCCGGGCGACCAGAACTGGTTCAACGGCACGGCCGACCGGTTGCGCGCACTCGCGCTGGGCTGAACGGCCCACCGTTCGAGTAATAGGTGTTAACTGGTCACCAATTTATGATCTTCTTCCCGAGAAAATCACCCACGCGTATACCCAATTTCACGGAACTGAGTGACAAACGGCAGTTCGTCCTCAACAATCGTGCACGGGCGGCTACCTGCAGTAAGCCGTCCTCAGCGAGGGTATCTGTGAAGGGATTCAACGATGTCCACTTCCCGAAGAGGGCGGCTGTTCGCCGCCCTGGTCGTCCCGGCCACGCTGCTCCTGCTCGGCAGCACGGCCCAGGCGACGACCTTCTCCCCCGAGGTCGACCCCGTGGCCGCGATCAACGCGGACATCGCACAGCACAACCACGAACTGGGGTCGCAGATCCGGCGCGTCGAAGGCGACAAGTCGACCCCGGACACGCAGCAGGCGGCGCAGCAGCCGCAGCCCGCCCAGGCCATGCCGGGCCAGGTGCTGGCGACCGTGGCCGGCATGGACGTCGCCAGCTACCAGGGCAACGTCGACTGGGCGAACTGGTGGAACCAGGGCAAGCGGTTCGTCTGGACGAAGGCCACGGAGAGCACCAGCTACACGAACCCGTACTTCGCCCAGCAGTACAACGGCTCCTACGACCAGGGCTTCATCCGCGGCGCCTACCACTTCGCGACCCCGAACACCGCGAGCGGTGCGGCGCAGGCGACCTACTTCGTCGCCCACGGCGGCGGCTGGTCCGGCGACGGCAAGACGCTGCCGGGCGCCCTGGACATGGAGTACAACCCGTACGGCGCGACCTGCTACGGGCTGAGCAAAGCGGCGATGACGGCGTGGATCCTCGACTTCCACGACACGTACCACGCCAAGACCGGCCGCTACCCGGTGATCTACACGTCGACGAGCTGGTGGAGCCAGTGCGTGAGCGGTGACTTCTCCAGCACGGCCCCGCTGTGGGTCGCGCGGTACGCGTCGTCGGTGGGCACCCTGCCCTACAACTGGGGCTTCTACACCGTCTGGCAGTACACCTCGAGTCCGCTCGACCAGGACACCTTCAACGGTGCCTACGACCGGCTCCAGGCTCTCGCCAACGGCTGACCCACACCCCGGCTCCCGGTTCGTGACGACTTCGCGTCGTCCGGCCCGGGAGCCGGTTTCATGCCGTACCGTCCGAGCTTGCAGAATGCTGCTCACCACGTCCTGGGGGAACCACACGGGCCTTGCGGACGTCGGAAGCGCACGAACACCCAGCGCCCGGAAGGCATGAAAGATGACGTACCCGCCTCAGCCGGGCCAGCCCGGCCAGCCCGACCCGTACGGCCAGCAGCCCCAGTCCGGTGGCTTCCAGCAGCCGTACCCGCAGCAAGGCGGGTGGGACCCCAACCAGCAGCAACAGCCGTACCCGACGCAGCAGTACCCGCAGGGCTGGGACCCGAGCCAGCAACAGCAGGGCTACCCGTCGGGCGGGTTCCCGGCGAGCCAGCAGCCGCAGTGGGGTGACCCGAACGCCCAGCAGCAGCAAGCTTGGGGCGACCCGAACGCGCAGCAGCAGTCGGCGTGGGCGGACCCGAACGCGCAGCAGTACGGCCAGCAGGCCTGGGACCCGAACCAGGGCGGCCAGATGTCCGGCTGGGACCAGTCCGGGGGCTACGGCCAGGGCTTCGGCGGGCCGCCGGCGCCGCCGAAGCAGAGCAAGACCGGGTTGTGGATCGCCATCGGCGCCGTGGTCGTCCTGCTCGCCGCCGTGGGGATCACCGGCTTCGTCGCGCCCGGCTTCTTCCTGTCGAAGGACGACAACAACGTCGCGGCGCCGCCGTCGTCGAGCACGTCGGCCAAGCCGTCGACGCCGAAGTCGACCACGAAGAAGGCCCCGACGTCGACCAGCAAGCCGTCGTCGGGCGGTGGCGCGGACGCGAAGCAGGTGCTGCAGGGCTTCATCGACAAGCTGAACGCGGGCGACAACGCGGGCGCGCTCGCGCTGGGCTGCTCGGACTCGAAGGACCTGCTCGACTCGTGGCTCAAGACGTTCCTCAAGCCGCCGCTGCAGCTGACGCTCGGCGAGGTGCCGGACGACGAGTTCCTCGTCGAGGGCCAGGTCACCGGGACGTCCGCGGGCAAGAACGTCAAGGGCACGCTGAGCGCGACGAACTTCGACGACAAGGGCTTCTGCGTCAGCACGATGCTGGTGTCCTGACCCGGTGAAGCTGTGGCGATCACCGCTGGCGTGGACGTTCTTCGCTTCGGTGGTGCTGCTGGTGGGGGTCGGCGGCTGGCTGCTGGCCGACCCCGCCACCAGCCGCAGTGACGCGCTGAAGACCGGCGGCCTCGCCGGCGGCGCGATCGTGGCGCTGTACGCGCTGTGGCTGAACGACCGGCGCCGCCGGGTCGAGGAACGCCGCCAGGACATCGAGCGGCAGCGGCACGAGCTCGAGTCGCGGCGCGCGGAGCAGGACCGCGAACGGGTGGCCGACGAGCGGTTCGCGAAGGCCGTCGAACTGCTCGGGCACGCGGCCGACCAGGTGCGCGTGGGGGCGCTGCACGCGCTGGCGGGGCTCGCGCGCAGCCGGCCGGAGTACACGCAGACGGTGCTGGACGTGCTGTGCTCGTACCTGCGGCGGCCGTTCGAGCACCCGCGGTACCGGGACGATCTCGACCGGCACGACCGCGCCGCTGTGGTCGGGCCGGCCGAGGACGAGCGCGAACTGCAGGTCCGGTTGACCGCACAGCGGCTGGTGGTCGGCCTCCTGCCGGCGGCCGCGGACGAAAGCGCCTCCGGGTACGACCTCGACCTGACCGGCGCGACACTGGAGTACTTCGACCTCTCCGGGTGCCGCGTCCACGACCTCTTGCTGCGCTACGCAAACCTGTACAGCAGCACCAGCCTCAGTGGCACCGTCGTCACGGGCAAGGCGTACTTCACAGGCGCCGGCACGGGCTCCGGCCGGCTGGTCGGCATGTTCCGCTGCAAGGGCACGCGGTTCGAAGGGCGCGCATGGTTCAGCGGCACGCGGTTCGCCGAGGCTGCCGACTTCACGAACACGACGTTCGCCGGGCCGACGACGTTCAAGGACACCGTGTTCGCGAACGCCGCGGTGTTCGCCGGGGTGCGGGCCACGGATTCGCTCGACCTGCGGCGCACCCGGTTCGAAGGGCAGACCGATCTGCGGTTCGCGGCGCTGCCGGAGTCGGTTTCGCTGTACAACACCCGCGTCCGGTCCGAAAAGGATGTTCAGCTGCCGGCCGCCTGGACGCGTGAGGAACTGCGCGACGGCGAAGAGCGGATCGTCTCGAAGGCGGGCTCGTGAAACGCTTCTCACCGCTGGCCGCCGCTTTTCTGCTCAGCGCCGTCGTGTTCGCCGGTGTCCTGGTGTGGCTGCTCGCCGAGCACGCGACCAACCGGGGCGACGCACTCAAGACGGCGGGGCTGGCCGGGGGCGCCGTCGCGGCGTTGTACGGGCTGTGGCTCAACGACCGCCGCCGGCGCACCGAAGAGGACCGGCACGAGCTCGAACGCAGCCGGATCTCCGACGAACGGTTCGCGAAGGCGGTCGAACTGCTCGGGCACCAGGCCGACCAGGTCCGGGTCGGGGCGATCCACGCGCTCGCCGGGCTCGCCCGGACGCGGCCTGACGTCTACGCGCAAACCGTGCTCGACGTGCTGTGCGCCTACCTGCGGCTGCCGTTCGCCCACGGGGACTTCGGCGATCCCGTCGACGAACCCGCCGTGGCCGAACGGGAAGGACAGGTCCGGCGGACGGCCCAGCAGGTGATCCAGTCGCTGCTGGCGCGCGTCGGCACCCCGGACGCGCCGGCGTACACGCTCGATCTCTCCGGTGCCCGGCTCGACCGGTTCACCCTCGCCGGCCGGCGCGTCGGCCGGCTCGGCGCGCAGGGGACGACGATCGTCAACGGCGCCGCGTTCACGGACACCTCGTTCGAAGGCTCAGCGTTCTTCACCGGCGCGGAGATCCACGGGCCCGTCGAGTTCGTGCGGACGAAGTTCGGCTCCGGGACGGGATTCCGGGACTTCACGGTGCACGACGAGGTGACCTTCACCGACGTCGGCTTCGCGACGCCGCCCGATTTCACCCAGGCGCGCTTTCCCGCGGGGACCGAACTGCCCTGAGCAGCCCCCGTTTTCCACGCTGGCGGAGGGCACCGACAGTTCTCGGTGCCCTCCGGTCAGCTGTCCCCAGGCTCAGTCGAACAGGGCCGGGAGCGTCTTCTCCCAAGCTTCGCGAAGCTCGTCGAGCGGGAACTCCGTGATGCCCTGCAGCTCCAGCGTTCCCGACTCCGGGTCCACCACGCCCGTCTTGCGCCACGGGAGGCCGCGCGCGGTGCACATCTCCGTGAACCGCAGCTCCTCCGTGCGCGGGACCGCCACCAGCACCCGGCCCGCCGACTCGGAGAACAGCTGGACGAACGGGTCCTGGTCGGCGTCGAGGAACACCCGGGCGCCGCACTGTCCGATGAGGACGGTCTCGACCAGCGTCTGGATCAGCCCGCCGTCCGAAAGGTCGTGCGCCGCCGAGATCATGCCGTCGCGCGAGCCCGCCACCAGGATCTCGCCCAGCAGCTTCTCGCGGGCGAGGTCGACGCGCGGGGGCACGCCGCCGAGGTGGCCGTGGAGCTCGCGGGCCCACGCCGAGCCGTCCAGCTCGTCGTGCGTTTCGCCCAGCAGTAGCAGGGTTTCGCCGGCCTCCGCGCCGATGCCCGTCGGGATGCGGCGGGTCACGTCGTCGATCACGCCGAGGACGCCGATCACCGGCGTCGGCAGGATCGCCGTGTCGCCGGTCTGGTTGAAGAAGCTGACGTTGCCGCCGGTGACCGGGATGCCGAGCTCGACGCAGCCGTCCGCGAGGCCGTGCACGGCCTGCTCGAACTGCCACATCACGCCCGGGTCGGTCGGGGCGCCGAAGTTCAGGCAGTCCGACACCGCCACCGGCGTCGCGCCGCCCGTCGCCACGTTGCGGTACGCCTCCGCCAGCGCCAGCTGCGCGCCGCGGTACGGGTCGAGGTAGACGAACTTGCTGTTGCAGTCCGTCGCCACCGAGACACCGCGGCCGGTCGACTCGTCGATCCGGATCATGCCCGAGTCCGACGGCTGCGCCAGCACGGAGTTCCCGCGCACGTACCGGTCGTACTGCGACGTCACCCATTCCTTCGACGCCTGGTTCGGCGAGGAGATCAGCTTGAGGACGTCCGCGCGCAGTGCGTCCGAAGTGGACGGACGCGGGAGCTTCGCCGACGTGTCCGCGATCAGGGCGTCCTGAGTGGACGGACGCTCGATCGGCCGGTCGTACACCGGGCCCTGGTGGGCGACCGTGTGCGCCGGGACGTCGACGACGACCTCGTCGTGCCAGGTGATCACCAGGTGCTCGCCGTCGGTGACCTCGCCGATGTCGGTGGCGATGACGTCCCACTTGCGGCAGACGGCCATGAACGCCTCGACGTTCTCCGGCGAGACGACCGCGCACATGCGCTCCTGCGACTCGCTGGAGAGGACTTCGGCGGGGGTCATCCCGCTGGCGCGCAACGGAACGCGATCGAGGTAGATCTGCATGCCGCCGTCGCCGGCCGCGGCCAGCTCCGACGTCGCGCAGGAGAGCCCGGCGCCGCCGAGGTCCTGGATGCCGACAACCAGCTTCTGCGCGAACAGCTCGAGGCAGCACTCGATGAGCACCTTCTCGGTGAACGGGTCGCCGACCTGGACACTCGGCAGCTTCTTGCGGCCGGACGCCGACTCGTCACCCGAAAAGGTGTCACTCGCCAGGACGGAAACGCCGCCGATGCCGTCGAGGCCGGTGCGCGCGCCGAACAGGATGATCTTGTTGCCGGTGCCGGACGCGAACGCCAGGTGCAGGTCCTCGACGCGCATCGCGCCGACGCAGAGCGCGTTGACCAGCGGGTTCCCGGAGTAGGACGGGTCGAACACGAGCTCGCCGCCGATGTTCGGCAGGCCGAGGCAGTTGCCGTAGCCGCCGACGCCGGCGACCACGCCGGGCAGCACGCGCTTGGTGTCGGGGGCGTCGGCCGGGCCGAAGCGCAGCGCGTCCGAGACCGCGAGGGGGCGCGCGCCCATGGCCATGATGTCGCGGACGATGCCGCCGACGCCGGTCGCGGCGCCCTGGTACGGCTCCACATAGGACGGGTGGTTGTGGCTCTCCACCTTGAAGGTGACCGCCCAGCCCTCGCCGATGTCGACGACGCCCGCGTTCTCGCCGATGCCGGCCAGCATCTTGGCCTTCATCTCGTCGGTGGCGGTCTCCCCGAAGTACCGCAGGTGCTTCTTGGAGGACTTGTAGGAGCAGTGCTCGCTCCACATCACCGAGTACATGGCCAGCTCGGCGTCGGTGGGCCGGCGGCCGAGGATTTCCCGGATGCGGGCGTACTCGTCGTCGGCGAGCCCGAGCTCGCGGTAGGGCTGGGTGTGGTCCGGGGTCGCCCCGGCGCGCTCGGTGGTGTCAACGGTGCTGGTCACGGTGTCCGTGTCAGGGTTCGCCACGGCCGCCAGGATACGTGCCGGGTACCGGCGCCCCGGACGGTGGGCCCGCCGAATCGGGCGGACCCGGAACCGGTGTGACCGAGCCGACATCGCGGGTGGCCACCGCGCCCCAATGTGGCGTTGGTTGCGTCCCACGCACCCAATGTGGCGTTCGGTGCGTGGGACGCACCGAACGCCACATTGGGGCGCTTGGGTCTGGCGCCGGGACGCGGGAGGCGGGACGCGACGGCGCGGGAGGCGGGAGGCGGGAGGCGGGGTGGATGCGGCGGGGCGGGAGGCGGCGGCGAACTCGCACCGGCCGGAAATTCGGTCGCCTTCCGCTGGTCGGCGGCTTACCGTCGGGAATCGTGCTTTCCGCCACATATCCCTTTCCGCCGCTGCGGCTGCCCGCGCGGCCGAGCGCGAGCCGCTTCCTGCTCGCCGTGTTCCGGGCCCGGCTCGGCACGGTGCTGGGCGCCGCCGCGCTCGGCGTCGTCTGGGCACTGCCGGGTGCGCTGGTGCCGCTGGTGATCGGCCAGGGCATCGGCGCCGTCAGCGCGCACGACGGCGCCGCCGTCTGGCGCTGGGCGCTGGCCGCCGCCCTGCTCGGGGTGGTGCAGACGCTCACCGGGACCTGGCTGCACTTCCTCAACTACGGCCTGTGGCTGCACGGCGCGGGCTCGACGCAGCGCGCCGTCTCGGCGCACACCACGCGCGTCGGCGCCGGCCTGCGCGAGAAGACGACCACCGGCAACCTCGTCGCGATCTCCACGACCGACGTCAACCACATCGGCAACACCGTCGAGGTGACCGGCCGGGCGTTCGGCTCGCTGCTGGCGTTCGTCGTGGTCGCGGTGTGGCTGATCTCGACGTCCCCGCTGCTCGGCGTGGTCGCGCTGGTCGGCGTGCCGGTCGCGGTGCTGGGCATCGGGCCGCTGCTGGCGCCGCTGCAGAAGCGCAAGGCGAAGCAGCGCGAGAAGCGCGGTGACGTCAACGCGCTCGGCGCGGACATCGTGTCGGGCCTGCGGATCCTGCGGGGCATCGGCGGCGAGCGGCGGTTCTTCACCCGCTTCCGCGAGACGAGCCAGCGGGTGCGGCGGGCCGGCATCGAGGTCGGCCGGGCCGAAGCGTGGCTGGCCGCGGCCGAGATCGCGCTGCCCGGCCTGGTCACCGTGGTGATCACCTGGCTGGGCGCGCGGCTGGCCGTCGCGGGTTCGATCGACATCGGGCAGCTGGTGGCGTTCTACGGTATTTCGGCGTTCCTCATCTGGCCGGTCTCCGCGGCGACGGAGGCGGTCGGATCGATCACGTCGGGCCTGGTCGCGGCGCGGAAGGTGGTGGCGCTGCTGGCGCTGCGCCCGAAGCTGGCGGACCCGGAGACGCCGGTGCGGCTGCCCGGCGGACCGCTGGAGCTGGTCGACACCGAGTCCGGCGTGCGGGTCGCGGCCGGGCGGCTGACGGTCGTCGACTTCGGCGCCGACGGCGAAGCGGTGGCCGACCGGCTGGCGCGGTTCGCCGACCCGGCCGAGGGTGAGGAGGTGCTGGTCGGCGGCGTCCGGGCGGGCCACGTCGCGCTCGCGGAGCTGCGACGCCGGGTCGTCTACGCGCACAACCAGGACATCTGGTTCTCGGGCGTGCTGCGCGAGCAGCTGGCGCCGGCGCGGCCGAGCGGCGTCAGCATCACCGAAGCGCTGTACGCGGCCGACGCCGACGACATCGTCGAGGCCCTGCCCGACGGCGTCGACGAGGTGATCGGCGAGCGCGGGCGCGAGGTGTCCGGCGGCCAGCGGCAGCGGCTGAACCTGGCCCGCGCGCTGGCGGTCGACGCCGACGTGCTGGTGCTGGACGAGCCGACGTCGGCGGTCGACGCGCACACGGAGGCACGCATCACCGAGCGGGTCGCGGCGCTGCGCCGCGGCAAGACGACGGTGGTGTTCAGCCAGAGTCCACTGTGGACACATGTGGCCGACGAGGTTTTCACGGCGAAGGTGGTGACGGTGTGAAACGGCTCCCCACGGCGTCCCGGCGGGACGTCCGGCGCTGGGCGCTGAAGACGGCGGCGGCGCACAAACGCGAGTTCGGGCTGCTGCTCGCCGCGCTGTGCGTGGCGACGCTGATCGGGCTGGCCGGGCCGCAGCTGCTGGGCGCCCTGGTCGACGACGTCGCGGCCGGCACGACGACGGGCCACGTCGACGTGCTGGCGGCGGTGTTCGTCGGGATCCTCGTGCTGCAGGCGATCGCGCGGAAGATCGCGCGGATGCGCGGCGCGGTGTTCGGCGAGCTGGTGCTGGCCGAGACGCGCGAGGAGTTCGTCGGGACGGCGCTGCAGCTGCCGCTCGGCACGGTCGAGGCGGCCGGCACCGGCGACCTGCTCAGCCGCGCCACCACCGACCTCGGCCGGATCGACCACGCGGCGCGGTTCGCGGCGCCGGAGATCCTGATCGCGGCGGTGACCGTGGTGTTCACGGTCGTCGCGATGGTGCTGACGTCGCCGCTGCTCTCGCTGGGCCTGCTGGTCGCGGTGCCGCTGCTGGTGAGCGTGAACGTCTGGTACCAGCGGCGGATCCCGTCGGTGATGCAGTGGATGCTCGACCGGTGGGCGGACCTGACCACCAGCGTCCACGAGACGGCGGAAGGCGCGCGCACGGTCGAGGCGCTCGGGCTGACCGAGCGGCGGGTCGGCGCCGCGTACGACGCGCTGGACCGCAGCATCCTCGGCGAACGGCGGATGCGGGCGCTGCAGCTGCGGTGGCTGCCGTCGCTGGAGATCAGCTACGTGCTGCCGCTGGCGGTGATGCTGCCGCTCGGGCTGCTCGCGTACACGCGCGGCTGGGCCGGGCTCGGCGAGATCACCACGATGCTGCTGTACGTGCAGGCGATGTCGGGCCCGCTCAACGAAGCGCTGTTCTGGCTGGAGGACCTGCAGGTCGCGGCGGCCGCGGCGCGCCGGATCCTGGGCGTCCACTCGGTGTCCCTCGAGGAGTCGCCGAAGGTGACCGAGGTGCCGCGCGGGCGCGACATCGACGTGCACGGCGTCCGGTTCGCGTACACGGCCGACCGCGAGGTGCTGCACGGCATCGACCTGCGCGTCCCCCGCGGCGAACGGCTGGCGATCGTCGGCCCGTCCGGCGCCGGCAAGTCGACGCTCGGCCGGCTGCTGGCGGGCATCGCGGCACCGTCGTCCGGTTCGGTCCGGATCGGCGGCCGGGACGTCTCGTCGCTGGCCGACGACGTCCTGCGCGGCGAGGTCCTGCTGCTGACCCAGGAGCACCACGTGTTCTCGGGCACGCTGCGGCAGAACCTGGCGCTGCCGGCCCGCCGGGCGGGCGGCGACTGGACGGACGACGAGCTGCTGGCGGCGCTGACGTCGGCGGGCGCGGCGGAGTGGGCCGAGACGCTGCCGGACGGGCTCGACACGAAGCTGGGTTCGGGCGAGTACCCGGTGCCGGCTGCGATCGCGCAGCAGCTGGCGCTGGCCCGCGTGGTGCTGGCGGACCCGCACACGCTGGTGCTGGACGAGGCGACGTCGCTGCTGGACACGGGCTCGGCCCGCGACCTGGAGCGGTCGCTGAACAGCGTGCTGGCGGGTCGCACGGTGATCGCGATCGCCCACCGCCTGCACACGGCGGCGGCGGCCGACCGCGTCGCGGTGGTCGAGGGCGGCCGGATCACGGAGCTGGGCCCGCACGATCAGCTGCTCTCCGCTGGCGGGTCCTACGCCCGCCTGGTGGCTGCGGCGAGCTGACGTCGTGAGTGTTTAGGGCGGTTCTAACCGCCCTAAACACTCACGACCAGCCGCGGCAGACTGAGAAACTCAGGCCTTGATCAGCGCGTCCACCGCGCTGTAGAACATGCCGAGCCCGTCGTCCGACGGCCCGGTCAGCGCGTCGATCGCGTGCTCCGGGTGCGGCATCAGGCCCACGACCCGGCCGTTCTCACTGCGGATCCCCGCGATGTCGTTGCGCGACCCGTTCGGGTTCCCGCCCACGTACCGGAACACGACGCGCCCCTCGGCCTCGAGCTCGTCCAAAGTGGACTGCTCGGCCATGTAGCAGCCGTCGATGTTCTTCATCGGGATGAGGATCTCGGCACCCTGCTCGTACCGGGTCGTCCACGCGGTGTCGGTGTTCTCGACGCGCAGCCACTGGTCGCGGCAGATGAAGTGCAGCCCCTGGTTGCGGATCATCGCGCCGGGCAGCAGCCCCGCCTCGCACAGGATCTGGAAGCCGTTGCAGATGCCGAGCACCGGCATGCCCGCGCGGGCGGCCTCGATCACCGGCGTCATCACCGGCGCGAACCGGGCGATCACGCCGGCGCGCAGGTAGTCGCCGTACGAGAAGCCACCCGGGACGACCACCGCGTCGACGTCGTGCAGGTTCTCGTCCGCGTGCCACAGGGGCACCGCTTCCGCGTCGGCGTAGCGGACCGCGCGGGCCGCGTCGCCGTCGTCGAGCGTGCCGGGGAAGGTGATGACGCCGATGCGCGCGCTCACGCGTCCACCCGCGTGATGGTCCACTGCTCGATGACCGGGTTCGCGAGGAAGCCCTCGGCGATCTTCTCGAGCGTCGCGTCGTCGACCGTGTCGTCGACCTCGATCTCGAAGTGCTTGCCCTGGCGGATCTCCTTGATCCCGGTGAAGCCGAGACGGCCGGCGGCGCCGAGCGCGGCCTGTCCCTGCGGGTCGAGGATTTCGGGCTTCGGCATGACGTCGACGACGACTCGGGCCACGGCAGGCTGCTCCTTATTCACGCAGGTCGTGGGTACCCCGCGAGCATAGTTCACCCAGTTCGGCAGGCCGCGGGGGCCGCCGGGAAAACTAGACTGGCCGACGGCGCGCCGCTGCGCCATGATGAGTCGTTGACATCGCGCCAACAGCTGTGGAGGCACCGTGGACTCCTACGACTACGTGATCGTCGGCGCCGGGAGCGCCGGGTGCGTGCTGGCGAACCGGCTCACCGAAGATCCGTCGGCCCAGGTCTTGCTGCTCGAAGCGGGCGCGGAGGACACCGCGGACGAAATCCACATCCCCGCCGCGTTCCCCTCGCTGTTCAAGACCCGGTGGGACTGGAACTACGAGACCGTCGAGCAGAAGCACACCGGCAAATCCGCGTACTGGCCGCGTGGCAAGATGCTCGGCGGCTGCTCGTCGATCAACGCGATGATCTACATCCGCGGCAACCGCGCCGACTACGACGGCTGGCGCGATTCCCACGGCGCCGAAGGCTGGGGCTGGGACGACGTCCTCCCGTACTTCAAGCGCGCCGAGGGCAACCAGCGGCTCGACGGGCCGCTGCACGGCACCGACGGCCCGCTGCACGTCGAGGACCGCCGGTTCACCCACGAACTGTCGAGCGCCTGGGTCGACTCGGCGATCGCGTGGGGCCTCAAGCGCACCGACGACTTCAACGGCGAGAGCCAGGAGGGCGCCGGCGTCTACCAGGTCACCTGCAAGAAGGGCCGCCGCTGGTCCACCGCCGACGCGTACCTGCGCCCGGCGCTCGAGCGGCCGAACCTCACGGTGAAGACGAACGCGCCCGCGTCCCGCGTCGCCTTCGAGGGCACGCGCGCGGTCGGCGTGTCCTATTTGGACAGCGGCGTCGAGCGGACCGCGCGGGCATCGGCCGAGGTGATTCTGAGCGGCGGCGCGGTCAACTCGCCGCAGCTGCTGATGCTCTCCGGCGTCGGCCCGGCCGAGCACCTGCGCGAGCACGGCATCGACGTCGTCGCCGCGCTGCCCGGCGTCGGCGAGAACCTGCACGACCACCCCGCGTGCGGGATCATCTGGTCCACGCGCGGCACCACCGACCTGGTCGACGCGGCCACGCCGCGCGGGCTGGTCCGCTACCAGCTGACGAAGCGCGGGCCGCTGGCGTCGAACATCGGCGAGGCGGGCGCGTTCTTCCCGACCACGGACGGGCTTCCCGCGCCGGACATGCAGATCCACGTCGCGCCCACGCTGTTCTACGACAACGGCATGCGCGAGCCGACGGTCCCCGGGTTCACGTCGGCGGCGACGCTGGTGGACGTCGCGAGCCGCGGCCGGCTGCGGCTGAAGTCGGCGAACCCTTCGTGGAAACCGGAAATCGACCCGGCGTACTACGCGGAGTCGGCGGACATGGACAAGATGGTCGCCGGGCTGCGGGCGCTGATCGAGATCGGTCGCGCCGGCCCGCTCAAGCGCTTCCTGGACAAGCCGTTCCTGCCCACGCGGCACGATCTGACCGACGCCGAGCTGGCCGAGCACATCCGCGAGAACACGCAGACGCTGTACCACCCGGTCGGGACGTGCTCGATGGGCACCGGTGAGCAGGCGGTGGTCGATCCTGAACTGCGGGTGCGCGGCGTCGAGGGGCTGCGGGTGGTGGACGCGTCGGTGATGCCCGTGGTGCCGCGGGGGAACACGAACGCGCCGACGATCATGGTGGCGGAGAAGGCGGCGGATCTGATCCGGGGGCGTTGAGGCGGCGCACCGGGCTGGGGCGCTCACGCAGGCGAACGCCGGGCCGGCTCGGTGCTCGCGATGACGATGTTGTGAATGACTCATTCCTGTCGCCGGACGACAGGAATGAGTCATTCACGACATCCGCGCTGCCGCCATTCGCGAATCGGCCCGCCAGGGGAAGGCGGGCCGCGTCCCCCGGTATCCAGTTTATCGGGGGCCACCGACAGTTCCGGGGTTGTGGACGCGACTTGTCCACAACCCCGGCCCTCCTCAGCGCTTGCCGTGCAGGATCGTCACCAGCTTCGCCACCAAGGCGTCCGTCGAAGGCTTGCGGCTGAACGACGTCAGCGTCATCGGGGCCGTGAAGCGCTGGCGGGCGATCGCCTTCGTGCGGGCGAACTCGCGCAGCCCCTCCGGGCCGTGGATGCGGCCGAAGCCCGAGTCGCCCACGCCGCCGAACGGCAGGGACGCGATACCCGCGAACGACAGCGGTGCGTTGATCGCCGTCATGCCCGTGCGCAGCTTCTCGGCCAGTTCCACGCCGCGGGACTTCGAGAACACCGTCGAGCCCAGGCCGTACTTCGTGCTGTTCGCCTTCTCGACCGCTTCGTCCATGTCGCGGACCTTCGCGATCGTCACCGTCGGGCCGAACGTCTCCTCGGTCACCGCCTCGGAGTCCTCCGGGACGTCGACCAGCACCGTCGGCTGCGCGTACCGGTCGCCGACCGCTTCCTCGCCGCCGAGGACCGCCTTGCCGCCGCGGGCCAGCGCGTCCTGGATGTGGCGCTTGATCACCCCCAGCTGCGAGGGCATCGTCACCGGGCCGTACTGCGCCGCCTCGTCCGAGCCCGCGCGCACGTCCTTCGACTTCTCGACGACCTTCGCGACGAACTCGTCGTGGACCTTCTCGTGGACGTACACCCGCTCGACGCCGATGCAGGTCTGGCCGGAGTTCGAGAACGCGCCCCAGACCGTCGCGTCGGCCGCCGCGTCGAGGTCGGCGTCCGCGTCGACCAGCACCGGGTCCTTGCCGCCCGCCTCGATGACCACCGGCGTGAGCGTCTCCGCGGCCGCGGCCATGATCCGCTTGCCCGTCGCCGTCGAGCCGGTGAACGCGATCTTGTCGACGCCCGCGCCGACCAGCGCCGCGCCCGTCTCGCCGAAGCCCGTGACCAACTGCAGCACCGGCTGCTCCGGCACGATCTCGGCGAACGCGTCGACCAGCCACTTCCCGACGCCCGGCGTGTACTCGCTGGGCTTGAACACCACGGCGTTGCCTGCCGCGAGCGCGTACGCGATGGAACCGAGCGGGGTGAACACCGGGTAGTTCCACGGGCCGATCACGCCGACCACGCCCAGCGGCTGGTACTCGACGGTCGCCGCCTGGTTCGACATCAGCAGCCCGGCCGAGCGCTTCTGCTTGCCGAGGATCTTCTTCGCGTGCTTGCCCGCCCACGCGATGTGCTCGATGGCCAGGACGCTCTCGAGCTGCGCGTCCGCGATCGGCTTGCCGGTCTCGTCGCGGACCACCTGGCACAGCTGCGGGAGCCGCCGCGTCAGCACGCCCTTCCAGCCGCGGAGCCGCTCGGCGCGCCCGGCGAAGCCCAGGTCTTCCCACCACTTCGCCGCGACACGCGCTCGCGCGACGGCCGCCTGGACGTCCTCGGCGGTGTGCACGGGGTAGGTTCCGACCACCTCGTCGGTCGCCGGGCTGAGCGAGTCGAAGGTCTCGCCGACCGACGTCGGCTTCGGCTGGACGGCAGTCATCGGCGTCTCCCTGGAGGTAGCGGGTCAGCCCAGGTTACGACGTTACTGACATCGTGCCAATAGCTCGTGCGGGCTTCGCCACCAGCATTCCACCGGCGATCGCCGCGGCAAAGACACCGAACAACGGTGCGAGCCACAACGGCAGCACGCCCACCGCCAGCGAGCCGAGCCCGAAGCCGGCCGCTTGCACCGTGAACGAGAGTGAGAACCCCGCCGACCTGCGGTTCTTCGGCAACAGGCGCTGCAGGTTGACCGAGGTCGCGGCCACCAGCGGTCCCGTGCACGCCCCGATGACGGCCACCGACCCGAACAGCCCGGCCCAGCCGAGGTCGGCGGCGAGCGCGAGCCCGCCGACGACGAACCCGGCGAGGAACAGCCGCGGGTCGCCGGTCTTGCCGCGCCATGCGTAGAGCGCGCTGCCCGCGATGCTCGCCCCGCTCAGCACCGCGATCACGACCGGCGCGGCCGTCTCGGGCGCGCCGAGCCGCTGGACCAGCGGCAGCGGCGCGACCTCGATCGTCGACAGCAGCAGCCCGACCGTGAACGCGCAGCACAGCCACGGCAGGTAGGTGACGATTCGCGCGGCCGGGGCTTCGTCCCCGGATTCCATCCGTTCGCGCTCACCCGCGCGGCGCGGGACGAGCGCGGCGGCGACCACGCAGGCGACGGCCATCGCGGCGACCGGGACGACCGCGCCGGCCAGGTCGAGCAGTGCGACCAGCGCCGGTCCGCCGATGAGCACGCCTTCGAGGAGCATCGCGTCGACGGAGATCGCGCGCGGCAGCAGCTCGTCGTCGACGGTGTCGGCGAGGAGCGTCCGAAAGCCGCCGGACAGCGCCCCGCCCGCGATGCCGGGGAGCAGGACGACCGCGACCAGAACGGGACCGGGCGCGTCGGCGACCGCCGCGAGGGTGGCGAACCCGGCGGCGGTCAGGAGCAGCAGCACCGGCAGCCCGCGCGAAGGGCCGACGCGGTCGAGCAGCCGCCCGACCGGCACCGCGCAGAGCATTTCGGCGGCAACGTAGACCGACATCAGCACGCCGCCCAGCCGGTAGGAACCGGTCGTCGCGGTGGTCAGCAGGGTGAACGCGAGCGGCGCCATGGTCGCCGGGAGCCGCGCGAACTGGACGCCCGCCGACCAGCGCCAGTAGGCGCGATGGGTGAACAACGACATGCGCACACGCTCGTCCGTGGCCAAATCGAGGCACACTGATTCGGGTGAGGGCGAATCACCGATGATCGAGCTGGTTCTGACCGCGGCCGGCGCGCAACGCGTCCGGTTCGCGATCTCCCCACTGGAGGAGGTGCTGGGTGCCGTCCGGACGCTGCTCGGCGTCCGCGGGCACCCGGCGAACCTGCCGTGGGCGTCCGCCGCGCCCGCCCTCGACGTGCCCGAGCTGGCCGCGGTCCTGAGCGCGCGGCACTACATCACCGAGTTCCTGAGCCCGCCGCCCGTGGGCCCGGAGACGACGGCGGAGGCGCAGCTGCGCGCGGTCCGGGCTACCGCACCGCACCAGGTCGCGCTGGAGCTGGCGATGGTCGACGCCGACCTAACGATGCTGCCGGACGATCCGGCTTCCGCGCGCGACCTGCTGGCCGACCAGCTCGAGACGGTGTGGAACGTGCTCCTGGCGCCGGAGTGGCCCCGCCTGCGCGAGCTGCTGGCGGCGGACATCGCGTTCCGGACGCGGCAGCTGGGATCCGGCGGGATCGCCTCGATGCTGGCCGGGCTGCACCCGCGCGTGCGGCTGTCGGACACTTCGGTCCTGGTGGACGTCCGCGCACGCGAACGGCTGGAGATCGATTCGCGCGGGCTGCTGCTGATCCCGGCGGTGTTCGCGTGGCCGGACGTCGGCGTCGTGACGGTGCCGCCGTGGCAGGTCTCGCTGCTCTACCCGGCTCGGGGCGTGGCTTCGCTGTGGACGTCCGCCGCGGCGCCGCCGGAACCCCTGGTCGAGGTCCTCGGCCGGACGCGGGCGCTGCTGCTGGCCACCCTCGACCGCCCCGCGGCGACGACCGAACTGGCCCGCCGCCACGGCTTGGCACCGGCGACGGTTTCGGCGCACCTCACGACGTTGCGCGCGGCGGGGTTGCTGACGTCGGAACGTCGTGGTCATCGGGTGCTGTACCGGCGGACCGAGCTGGGCGACGCGCTGCTCACCGGCAAACTGTGACGCATGAGCAGAGCGGTGACCTGGGACGGCTTCCACAACACCAGAGACCTCGGCGGCCTGCCGACCAGAGCGGGTCGCACGACTCGCCGTGGCGCCTTCTTCAGGGCGGCGGACCTCCGGTTCGTGACCGACGCCGGCTGGGCCCAGGCGCGGGAGTCCGGCGTCCGGACCGTCATCGACCTGCGCAACGCCGACGAGATCCGGCCGACGGCGGACAGCCCGACGGCGCTGGCGGGCTCGGCGCGGTTCGCCGCCGCGGCCGGTGTCGCCACACCGGCGGGTATCGAGCGGGTGGAGGTTCCCCTCGACGACATCGACGACGTCGAGTTCTGGCGGCACGTCAACCGCGAGCGGCTGAACGGGACCCCGCTCTACTACCGCCTCTTCCTCGACCGGAAGGCCGAGCGCTGCGCCGCCGTCATGGCGGCGATCGCCCGGTCCGCCCCCGGCGGCGTCCTGTTCCACTGCGGCGCCGGGCGGGACCGGACCGGACTGGTCGCGCTCCTGCTGCTGGCGCTCGCCGGCGTCGGACCCGACGCGATCGCCGCGGACTACGCCCTGTCCGCCGAGCCGGTGAAAGCGCTGTTCGCCGAGATGGGCACCGAAGACCAGGGACCGGCCATCGCGGCCGTCCTCGCGGAGCGGAACACGACGACCGCGGCCGTCATCCGGGACACGCTCGAAGGATTCGACGCCGAGCGGTACCTCCTCGAGGCCGGGGTGCACTCCGGCGACCTCGAAGACATCCGGCGCCGGCTGACGAACCCGGACTAGGCTGGAATCGACCACCTGTGAAGGAGAACATCGATGCGTATCGTCCATTTCGGACACGCCTGCCTGCTGCTGGAGACCGGCTCCGAGCGGATCCTGATCGACCCCGGCGCGTTCTCCACCGGGTTCGAGGGTGAGCGGGAGCTGTCCGCCGTGCTGATCACGCACCAGCACTTCGACCACCTGGACGTCGACCGGCTGCCGAAGGTCCTCGAAGCCAACCCGGACGCGAAGCTGATCGTCGATCCCGGCTCGGCTCCCGAGATCGAAAAACTGGGCCTGCCGTTCGACGTCGCCAACGTGGGGGACGCCTTCGCCGTCGGGGACACCTCGATCAAGGCCGTCGGCGGGGAGCACGCCGTCATCCACGCCGACATCCCGGTGATCCCGAACATCGGCTACGTCTTCGACGACGGCGCGTTCTTCCACCCCGGCGACTCGTTCTTCGTCCCCGAGCAGCGGATCGACGTGCTGGGCCTGCCGACGGGCGCGCCGTGGCTCAAGGCCGGCGAGGCGGTCGACTACCTGCGGGCCGTCGCGCCGCGGGTCGCCGTGCCGATCCACGAAGCCGTGCTGGCCAACCCGGCCATGCACTACGGCCTGTTCGGCAACCTCGCGCCCGAAGGCACCGAGGTCAAGGTGCTGGAGCGGGCCGAACCCGCGAAGTTCTAGGCCGCCACCGTGCGCAGCGAACCGTACGTCGCGCCGTACGCGCGGTTCTCCAACGCCACGTCGACGGCGTCGAGCAAGGCTTGGCGGAGGCCGGGGCGGGTGAGGTCCGTGGCGTCCACCCCCAGCCGGACCAGCCCGCCCCGGCGGGCCGCGCGCGCCGCCGCCAGCACCAGTGCGAAACAGCGCACCGTTTCCGTGCGGTGCGACTGGCTCGTGAACTCGCTCACGCGCGCCCGGCGCACCTCACCCGTGACGAGGTCGCGGACCGCGCCGAGGTCCGCGCACAGGCGGAACCCGTGTTCCGCGAGCGCCTGCAGCGTGCCCTGGGAGGCGATCCAGCGCGGTGGTGCGAAGCCGTCGACGGACAGGCCGGCGTTGTCCAGCGCGGCCTTCGCCGCGATCAGCCGGAGCCGCGCCTCGTGCGCCGGCAGGGTCGCGAACTCCGCCTTCTTGCCCAGGTACACCGTGCGGTGCGTGGGCGTGACGGTGTGGTCGTACCCGTGCAGCAGCACGGAATCGCCGGCCCGGGCGCGCGTGCGCACCCACTCCGTCACCGGGCCTCCGCCGGTGCGGGCGGCGTACAGCACCGAGAGCGGCACCCGGCGGCGGTCGAGCTCGGCCGCGAGGTCGGCGCACCGGTGCAGCGTGCGCGGGGTGATTCCCGACAGCGAAACCAGCAAGCGAGCGTCCACGCCACCATTGGGACGGACGCGTCTGACGTCGTCGTGAACTGCGCAGGACGGGCGGGCGACCGTTGCCGGAAGGGTCAGACGCCTTCGCGCAGGCGCTGCGCCGCCACCGCGATCCGGCCCCGCAGATCGGGGTCGGCGACCTGGCCGTCGGCGACGTCCGCTCGCGAGACCGGGATCCGTGCGCACGCCTCGTCGACGATCTTCGCGCCCGCGTACGTCAAGACCTTGCGGAGCGAGTCGTGGGCGTCGCGGCCGCCGGTCGGCGCGGCGACCGACGACGCGTTGATCCACGCCACCGGCTTGCCGTAGATCTCGCCACCGCCGACCGTCCAGTCCAGGAGGTTCTTGAACGAACCCGGCAGGCCGCCCGCGTACTCCGGCGTGCAGATCAGGACGGCGTCGGCCGCCTTGATCGCCGCGCGCAGCTCCGCGACGGCGGGGTGCAGCGGGTCGCGGTCGTCATCCGGGTTGAAGTGCGGCAGGTCGCCGAGGCCGGTGTAGGTCGTGCTCGAGGTGAGCGTCGCCACGGTCCCCAGCACCGCCGCATTGCCGGAGCCTGCTCGCAGGCTGCCGCAGATCAGCAGGATCACGAAGCCAGTCTGCCAGGGAACGCCCGGTGATGCGGTGGCATGCCTCGAGGTAGCGGGCGCGCGTGGCGGCCACCACTTCGGGCGGCAACGGCGGCAGCGCCGAGACGCAGTCCCAGCCGGATGCCGGGCCGACCAGCCAGTCACGCACCTGCTGCTTGTCGAACGACCGCCGCTGACGGCCAGGCCGGTGGGCGCCCGCGAGCCAGTAGCGCGCCGAATCCGGGGTCAGCAGCTCGTCCGCGAGCACGAGCCCGCCGTTCCTGCCGATGCCGAACTCGAACTTCGTGTCGGCCAGCAGCAGGCCCTGCTCGGCCGCCCGCGCGGCACCGCGGCGGTACAGCTCCAGCGACGCCTCCCGGACCTCCTCGGCGAGCTTGCGGCCGACGATGTCCACGAACGCCTCGAAGTCGATGTTCACGTCGGGTTCGCCGGGCCGGGTCTTGGTGGACGGCGTGAAGATCGGCTCGGGCAGCCGGGCCGACTCGGGCAGCCCGGCCGGCAGCGCGACCCCGCACACGGAGCCGGACCGGCGGTAGTCGGCGTACCCGCGGCCGGTGAGGTGACCGCGGACGACGGCCTCGACCGGCAGCATGTCGAGCCGTTCGACCAGCAGCGCGCGGCCACGGACCGCTTCCGGGATCCGGGGCCCGTCGAAGGCCACCAGGTGGTTCGGGAGGACGTCGGCCAGTTCGGCGAACCAGAACACGCTCATCGAGGTGAGGACGTGGCCCTTGTCCGGGACGGGGGTGGGGAAGACCTGTTCGAAGGCGGAAATGCGGTCGGAGGCGACGAGCAGGAGGAGGTCGTCGCCGACTTCGTAGAGGTCACGAACCTTGCCGGGGACGAGCTCCCGGCACGCGGGGAGGGGGGTCACGCGCTGAACCCTAACGGGCACGCTCCGCCACCATGGATGATGCTGGCATGGCGTACGACTGGATCTCGGTGACGACCGACTACGGCCTGCGCGACGGCTTCGTGGCGGCCTGCCACGGCGTGATCGCGCGGCTGGCACCCGCCGTGCGGGTGCTCGACGTGACGCACGAGGTGCCGCCCCAGGACGTCCGGCACGGGGCCATGGCGCTGGCCCAGACCGTGCCGTTCCTGCCGGAAGCGGTGCACGTCGCCGTCGTCGACCCGGGTGTGGGCACGGACCGGCTCGGCGTGGTCGTCGTCGCCGACGGCGGGCTGCTGGTCGGGCCGGACAACGGTGTCCTGCTGCCGGCCGCGCACGCGCTGGGCGGGGTCCGGGCGGCGTACGAGCTGGCCGAGCCGTCGCTGCGGCTGCCGGTCACGTCGGCGACCTTCCACGGGCGGGACGTCTTCGCGCCCGCGGCGGCGCACCTCGCCCTGGGAGTCGCGCCGGCGGACTTCGGCGACCGCGTCGACGACCTGGTCGCGCTGCCGGAACCGTTCGTGGCGGCGTTCCCCGGGAAGCTGGTGTCGGAGGTGCTGACGGTCGACCACTTCGGCAACGTCCAGCTCGCCGCGACCCCGGCGGACCTGGAGCTGTCGGGGTTGTCCGGCCCGGTTGCCGTGCACAGCGAGCGGGTCGCGGTGATCACCGAGATCGGGCGGACCTTCGCCGACGTGCCCGCCGGCGCGAGCGTGCTCTACACCGACTCCGCCGGACGGCTCGCCGTCGCCGTCAACGGCGGTTCCGCCGCGGCCGTGCTCGGGCTCGGGCCCGCCCAGGAGTGCACGATCACCTCGTCGCCGACCGCCACCTGACCGGGCTGCAGCACCGCGGCCTTCATCCCGAAGATCACGCCGCCGTCCGGGTGCCGGCGGTAGCCCGCGAGCGTGCGGATGGGCTCGGGGCCGGCCTTCTCGCCCGTCTCCTGGTCGACCATCGGGACCGTGCAGCGCACGCACTGCTTGGCGTAGCTGAACTTCGCGGTGCCGGCGGTCATCGCGCGGACCTCGTCCTCGGTGTGCGGCTCGGCCCAGCCGGAGACGATCACGTTGGGCCGGAAGCGGTCCATCGGCACGGGCTCGCCGCCGCGTTCGAGGATGCGCGCGTTCAAACCGTCCAAAGAGGACTCGCTGGCGACGAGCAGCGCGTGCCCGTCGGCGAACGCGGCCGTGCCGGGCGTCTCGCCGCCGGTGACGCGCTCGTGGTCCGGCGCGACCCCGATCAGGACGGACGGCAGGCCGAGCAGGTCCGAGAACCACTGCGCGGCTTCCTCGCCCTGGTGGACACCGCTGCCCTGCCAGGAGAACGTCGAACCCGGGTGCCGCGGGCCGTCGCGCCGGACGTCGACGACGAGGTCGTCGAAACCCGGCGCCGACAGCGCGAGCCGGTCGCCGAGCACTCGCGGCCGGACCGACGCCAGCACCGGGTACCGCCGCTGGCTGCGGAAGTCGCCGTCCGGGGCGACGACCTGGAAGACGCGGTCGTGCGCCAGCCCGGCCGGCCCGACCTCCGCGGCCGGCACCGAGGTGCCGGCACAGCCTTTGACCGGGTAGTACGTCAGCCGCGCGATCCTCGCCATGCCCGCAGGCTACCCGGACGCCCCCCACCCGTCGTGAGTGTTTAGGGCGGTTAGAACCGCCCTAAACACTCACGACCGGCTAGTGTCGCGCGTTGCAGGGTGTTTGGCGTTCGGGGCGGCGGGAACCTGCGCCATGAGAGCCCATCCCGGGCAGTCCCGGCCGCGATGCAGTGAATGACCCATTCACCTCGTCCGGCGACATGAATGACTCATTCATGTCGTCCGACCAGCCGGCGCGACCCTCGGCAGATCCGGGTCCGATGCACCCGATGCCACCTTGGCGCGCAGGGCCGGGCCGCTGTCAACGAACCTCAGACGCGCGACCTAGAGCACCTGGGACAGGAAGCGCTGGAGGCGGGGGCTCTGCGGGTCGTCGAACAGCTGCGCCGGTGGGCCCTGCTCGACGATGCGGCCTGCGTCCATGAACGCGACCTCGTCGGCCACGCTCCGGGCGAAGCCCATCTCGTGCGTGACGACGATCAGCGTGAGACCCCGCGAGGCGAGCCCGGCCATGAGGTCGAGCACGCCCTTGACCAGCTCGGGGTCGAGCGCGCTGGTGGCCTCGTCGAAGAGCATCACCTCGGGGTCCATCGCCAGCGCCCGGGCGATCGCGACGCGCTGCTGCTGACCACCCGAAAGCGCGCTCGGCCGGTACGGCGCCTTGTCCGCGAGACCGACGTCGGCTAGGCGTGCGCGGGCGATCGCCGACGCTTCCTCCTTGCTCAGCTTCTTCACGCTCCGCAGCGGCAGCACGATGTTGTCCAGCACGCTCCGGTGACCGAAGAGGTTGAAGTGCTGGAACACCATGCCGACGCGCCGGCGCAGTGCGTCCGGGTCGGCTCGGACCACGGACTCGCCGTCGAGCAGCAGGTCGCCGGAGTCGGGTTCCTGCAGGCGGTTCACGCACCGCAGGAGCGTCGACTTGCCGGAGCCGGACGGTCCGATCACGCACGTCGTCCGGCCGCTCTCGACCTTCAGGTCGACGCCGCGCAGGACTTCCAGGGTGCCGAAGCGGACGTGGATGTCCCGAAGCTCCACACTGGACGAACTCACCACGTGCCGACCCTCCCCCCGGCGCCGAGCTCGACCGGATCACGCTCGTCCGGTTCGGCGGCGCGCACCTTGCGGCCGGTCCGGAGCTTCTTGTCGATGTGGTTCACCAGGTGCGTCAGCGGCACGGTGATGACCAGGTAGACGAACCCGGCGGCGACCAGCGGTGACAGGTTGCCGGTGTTGGCCGCGAGGTCCTGCCCGATGCGGAACAGCTCGCGCTGCTCGGAGAGCAGGCCGAGGAAGTACACCAGGCTGGAGTCCTTGATCAGCGCGATGAACTGGTTCACCAGCGCGGGCAGCACGCGCCGCACGCCCTGCGGGATGACCACCAGCGCCATCGCCTTGCCATAGCTCATCCCCAGGGCCCGGCTGGCCTCCAGCTGCCCGTGGTCGACGCTCTGGATGCCGGACCGGAAGATCTCGCCGATGTAGGCGGCCGCGATCAAGCTCAGCGCCAGGATGCCGAGCGGGTAGGGATTGGTGCCGACGACGTCCCGCGCGAGCGTGCCGAGGCCCTGGCCGATCACGAGGATCGTCAGGATCGCCGGCAGGCCGCGGAAGATGTCCGTGTAGATCCGCGCGGGCCAGCGCAGCCAGCGCTTGGTGGACAGAGCCAGCACCGCCAGCACCATGCCGAACACGATGCCGATCAGTCCGGACGTCAGCGCGAGGATGAGCGTGTTGAGCAGGCCGGTTTTGAGCAGGTCCGGGAAGACCTGCCAGATGTACTCCCAGTTCAGGAAGGTGTCGAGGAACTGGTCCATCTACTGCCCCGGCTTGAAGTCGGCAGGAACGGGGGCGGTGGGTTCGAACCGGTCGTGCACCTTCAGCCACGTCCCGTCGGCGACGACCTTCTTGATGCCGTCATTGAGCTTGGTCGCCAGTTCGTCGTCGCCCTTCTTGACCGCGAAGCCGTGCGGGATGGTCGTGACGATCGACTTGGCCACCTCGAGCCCCTGGTTGTTCTTCGCGTAGTCCTCGGCGGTGGCCTGGTCGAACACGGCACCGTCGACCGCGCCGGACTTGAGCGCGCTCAGCGCGGCGGCGTCGTTCGGGAACCGGACGGCCTGCGCGGCAGGCGCGTTCGACCCCAGCCAGGCGTCCGACACGGTGCCCTGGACGACGCCGATCCGCTTGCCGGCCAACGAGTTCTCGTCGGTGATGCCGGCGGTCTCCCTCGCCGCGATGCCGAGGGCCTGGTAGTTGTACGGCGCCGAGAAGCCGACCGTCTTCTTGCGGGCATCGGTCTGCGCGATGGCCGAGCTGCCGATGTCGAAGGTGCCGTTGGCGACCTGGCCGAGCAGCGCGGAGAAGTCGGTCGCGACGAACTCGAGCTTCAGGCCCTCCTTCTCCGCGATGGCCTTGAGCAGCTCGTTGTCGAACCCGGTGAAGGTGCCGTTTTCCTGGTAGGCGTTGGGTTTCGAGTCGCTGAGCGTGCCGACGCGCAGGGTGTCCGACGCGGTGCCCGAAGTGCCGCACGCGGTGAGGGCGGCCAGCAGCGTCGCGGCGAGGGCGGTGGTCAGCGTCTTCTTCACGCCCCACCCCCGGAGAACCCGGGCGGCACCGGCACGGTCGGCAGGAACTGCCGGTGCAGCTTGAGCCAGGTACCGTCGGCGATCGACTTCTTCAGTCCCTCGTTGATCTTGCCGAGCAGATCCGCGTTGCCCTTCTTCACCGCGAAGCCGTGCGGCACGTCGCTGACGAAACTCTTCACGACGACGAGCTTCGCGTCCGGGTTGTCGGTGACGTTCTTCTCGGCGATGCTCTGGTCCAGGATGTACGCGTCGACGGCGCCGGTCTTCAGCGCGGTCAGCGCGGCGGCATAGTCGGGGAAGCGGACCGCTTGCGCGGCCGGGACCGTGCTGGTCAGCCAGTGGTCGCCGACGGTCGCCTGGATGACCGCGACGCGCTTGCCCGCCAAGCCCTTCTCGTCGGTGACCGGCGTGCCCTGCTCGGCCTGGATGCTCATCGTCTCGAAGTCGTAGGCCGCGGAGAAGTCGACCGTCTTCTTGCGCTCGTCGGTCTGCGCGATCGCCGAGCTGGCGATGTCGTAGCGACCGGACGCGACCTGCCCGAGCAGTCCGGAGAAGTCGGTCGCGGCGAACTCCAGCTTCAGGTTCTGCTTGGCCGCGATGTCCTTGAGCAGTTCGTTGTCGAAGCCGGTGTAGGTGCCGTCCTTGAGGAAGATGTTCGGCGGCGCGTCGCTCAGCGTGCCGACGCGCAGCATCGAGGAAGCGCTGTCCGAACCACTGCAAGCGGTCAACGTGAGCGCGGCGGCCAGTGCGGTGACGATCAGCTTCTTCATCTCAGACACCGACGTTCTTGACGGGCAGGCCCGGGCCGCCCTGCCGGAGTTCCCTGGACAGCGGCGTGCTCTTGTAGAACTGCGCGTAGATGCGGGCGACCGTGCCGTCGGCGACGGCCTTCGCGAGCCCGTCGTTGAGCTTGTTCAGCAGGTCGGTGTTCTTCTTGGCGACCGCGAACGCCGACGGGGTGTCCTTGTCTTCGACGGTGTAGCCGAGCTCCAGCGGGACCGTGGGGTTCTGATCGAGGTACTTCTGGCCGATGTCCTGCGGTACGACCCAGCCGTCGAGCGTGCCGTTCTTCAGCTGCGCGAAACCCGCGTTGTAGTCCGGGAACCGGACGACCTGCGCACCGGCGGTCCTGCCCGCGAACTCGTCCTGCACCGAACCCTGGACGACGCCGAGCCGCTTGCCCGCGAACGCCGCCGGGCCCTTGAGGTTCGCGCCCTTCGCGGTCACGATCGTGGTGAAACCGGTGTTGTAGCCGTTGGAGAAGGCCACCGTCTTCTTGCGCGCCTCGGTGCTGGAGATCGTCGAGCTGCCGATGTCGAACTTGCCGTTCGCCACGCCCGCCAGCAGCCCGGCGAACTCCGTGCCGACGAACTCGACCTCGAAGCCCTCACGCTTCGCGATGTCGCGCAGCAGTTCGTTGTCGTAGCCGGTGAAGCGGCCGTTCTCCAGGTAGATCGACGGCGGGGCGTCGCTCAGGGTGCCGACGCGCAGGGTGGTCGAACCACTGTCCGAGCCGCAAGCGGTCAGGGTCAGCGCCAGCGCGCCCGAGGTGACGAGCGCGGCGATTTTCGACAGCGTGGATCTCATCGCTTCTTCCATGGTTGAGCGCGCGCGGGTCGCGCGCGAAGAACACGGGGTCAGCGATCGAGATTAGGGATTTCGTCCGGAAGAGTGGATTCGTTCCATTCCGTGGACGGGTGCGTCAGCTCACAGGATCGGTTGCGGCGCATAGCCCGCGGCCGCGGGGAACCGCTCGAGGACCTGCGCCACGCGCTCGGCCACCTGCGCGACCTGACGGCCGGCCGTGCCGGTGAACGAAATGCGGTCGGCGAGCAGCTTGTCCAGCTCACCGCGGTCGAGCGGGATGCGCTCGTCGGCGGCGAAGCGGTCGAGGAGGTCGTTCTCGGCACGGCCTTCCCGCATCTCCAGCGCGACGGCGACGGAGTGCTCCTTGATCGCCTCGTGAGCCGTCTCACGCCCGACGCCGGCGCGGACCGACGCCATGAGCACCTTCGTGGTGGTGAGGAACGGCAGGTAGCGATCAAGCTCACGCTCGATCACCGCCGGGAAGGCGCCGAACTCGGAAAGGACCGTGAGGAAGGTCTCCAGCAGGCCGTCGAGCGCGAAGAACGCGTCCGGCAGCGCGACGCGGCGGACGACCGAGTCGGAGACGTCGCCCTCGTTCCACTGGTCGCCGGCCAGCTCGCCGATCATGGAGAGGTAGCCGCGCAGCACGACGGCCAGGCCGTTCACGCGCTCGCACGAGCGGGTGTTCATCTTGTGCGGCATGGCGGACGAGCCGACCTGGCCGGGCTTGAAGCCCTCGGTGACCAGCTCGTGCCCGGCCATCAGCCGGATCGTCTTGGCCAGGCTGGACGGCGCCGCCGCGAGCTGGACCACGGTGGACAGCACGTCGAAGTCGAGCGAGCGCGGGTACACCTGGCCGACGCTGACGAACCGCTGGTTGAAGCCCAGGTGCTGCATCACGCGGTCTTCGAGCTGGTCCAAAGTGGACTCATCGCCGAGCAGGTCGAGCATGTCCTGCGCGGTGCCGACCGGCCCCTTGATGCCGCGCAGCGGGTACCGCTCGATCAGGTTGTCGAGCCGCTCGAAGGCGACGAGCAGCTCGTCGGCCGCAGTGGCGAACCGCTTGCCGAGGGTGGTGGCCTGCGCGGCGACGTTGTGCGAGCGGCCGGCCATGACGGTGTCGGCGTGCTCGACGGCGAGGGCGGCCAGCCGCGCCAGCACGGCGGCGACGCGGGTGCGCACGAGCTCCAGCGAGCGGAGCAGCTGCAGCTGCTCGACGTTCTCGGTGAGGTCGCGCGAGGTCATGCCCTTGTGGATGTGCTCCTGCCCGGCGAGGTCGCTGAACTCCTCGATGCGGGCCTTGACGTCGTGGCGGGTGACGCGCTCCCGGGCGGCGATCGACTCGAGGTCGACGGTCTCGAGCACGCGCTCGTAGTCCTCGACGACGCCGTCGGGCACCTCGACGCCGAGGTCCTTCTGCGCCTTGAGGACCGCGATCCAGAGCTGCCGCTCCAGGACGACCTTCTGCTCCGGCGACCAGAGCGAGACCAGCTCCGCCGAGGCGTAGCGGGCGGCGAGCACGTTCGGAATGCGGGGCTTGTCCGTCACGCCCTCACGATACCTGCGCTGGTCAGCCGGGGTGCACGTCGGACGCCTTCACGTAGACGACCCGGTGGTTGTAGGACAGCTGGAGGTACTTCGTCCCGCCGGTGACCAGGGTGTGGTTGGCCGGCACGCCCGCCGGGTCGAAGCGCGCGTAGTAGTTCTCCGCCCGGAACTCGCCGGTGACGACGTAGCTCTGGCCCGCGGGCAGCGTCCACGGGATGGCACCGACCGTCCAGATCGGGTCGAACGGGATGTCCGCCGGGTACTCGGACTGCTCGGGGAACGCGCGCCCGTACAACGGCGCCGACGTGAGAGCGGTCACCTGCTGGGCGCGAGCCGGAACCGTCGCGTGGTGGCCCGGGTTCGAGAACCACGCCTTCTGGCCGCCGTACCAGATGGCCGTCCAGTCGCCCTGCTCGCCGGCGAGCGCGTAGGTGCGACCCGCGACCGCCTTGTCGCTCCAGTCGTCGATCGCGGTCGTGCCCGCCGAACCGTCCGGGTGCACGACGGGGTCGGTGATCAGCGGCGAGGCCGCGTCGGGCGCGGTGTGCAGGTAGACGAAGTTCGCGCCGTGCGCCGGCAGCGGTGTGCAGGTCGTTCCGGTGCAGGACGTCAGCTCGGGCTGGTTGGCCGCGTAGTCCGGCTTGATCGTGACGGCCGGGCTGCCGGCGGGACCGGTCGCCTCGACCGGCGCGCCGAGGAGGTCCATGTAGTGGTTCCAGTCCCAGTACGGGCCCGGGTCCCAGTGCGCGGCCGCGAAGTTCGTCGTGCGCTCGCGGGAGATGTCCTCGTGGCCGAGGATGTGCTCGCGGTCCAGCGGGATGTGGTACTTCGCCGCCAGGAACTTCACGAGGTCCGCGGACGCGCGGTACATCTGCTCGGTGTACCAGGTGCCGCCCTGCGTCGCGATGCCTTCGTGCTCGATGCCGATCGAGTGCTCGTTCATCGTCCAGTTGCCGGCGTGCCAGGCGACGTCCTTCGTCGGCACCATCTGCGTCACCTGGCCGTCGGACGAGCGGATCACGTAGTGCGCGCTCGACCCGCTTTCCGGCTTCCGGAAGGTCGCGATGGCCTGGTCGTACGGGCTGACCGTGCTGCTCGGCAGGCTTTCGGTGTCGTGGATGACGATGTACTTGATCTGGTCGCCGTCCGCCGGCCGGTTCGCGGGGTCGTAGTTCCCGTAGTTGTTCGGGTTGCCGTGGTCCGCGCTCGCCCAGTCGTAGGCGGCCGGGACGAACCGGCAGTCGAGGTTCGCCGGGCACTCCGGCGCTTCCTGCGCGTGGGCCGTGACGGGGAGGGCGGCGGTGACGGCCAGCGCGAACACCGCGGCGGTCAGGCTTCGGACGGTGAAGGGCACACGCCATCTTCCCGGATCGCGGCACGGATTAACAAGCCGGTCTTCTCGCCCGGTTCGAGGGTCGTCAAGGGACCGAGGACCTCCAGCTCGACGATCCGCGCGGGCGGGTCCAGGTCACCCAGCGCGGCCAACGGTTCGGGAAGCGGGTGTTCCAGCCAGATTTCCAGCGGTGAGCCCTCATCCGGGTACTCGCCCGCCGGGTCGACGTCGAACGACAGCGTCAACGGGCCGTAGGTGACCCAGCCCGCGGTTCCGGGGACGCCGAGCTTGCCCACGACGTCCTGCGCCGGCACGACCAGCCGGTCACCGTCCACTGTGTACTCCGGCGTTCCGGTGCCCGCGACCAGCGCGACGACGTCGGGCCGGCTGAGCCCGGCCGTGATCGACCCGCCGCCGGGCAGCTGGGTCACGTTCCACAGCGCCCACCGGATCGGCCGATCCGCTGTGTTGGAAGCGGACAGCCGCAGCTCGTAGCCGTCGTCGGTGAGGGCGACCGTGCGGCTGAACTTCAGGCCGGTGCGCGGATCCGCCCGGCTGACCATGGTGACCAGGTCGTCGCCGGTGTAGGCCAGGTACGGGCCCGAATCGAGGACCGGGTCGGGCGGACCGGGCCACTCGTCCGGTCCCGACCAGCCCTGCGGCGCGGGCCAGGTCTTGTCGCCGCCGTAGTTGACCCAGTCACCCATGCGGCCCGAGTTCGGCCGGAACACCCCGCCGGCGCGCAGGTTCAGCGCGTCGTCGAGCAGATCGGCGTTGCGCCACAACAGTTCGACACCGCGGTGCCGCACCGACAGCAGCCGGCCGCCGAGCTCCGGGACCAGACCGAGCCGCAGGTCGCCGCGTTCGAGCCAGGTCACCATTCGGCGAGACCGCCGTCGTCGTGGCGCCACACCGGCGAACGCCAGGTGTGCCCGACCTCGTCGGCGCGGCGGACGGCCGCCTCGTCGACCTCGATGCCGAGCCCGGGCCCGAGCGGGCGGGCCGCGTAGCCGTCCCGGAAGGCGAAGATCGACGGGTCCGCGAGGTACGCGTGCTCGCGGCCCTCGTGGTAGTGCATGCCGACGCTCTGTTCCTGGATCAGGAAGTTCGGCGTCGCGAAGGCGACCTGCAGCGACGCGGCCAGCGAGATCGGCCCGAGCGGACAGTGCGGTGCCAGCGACGCGCCGTAGATCTCGGCGAGCGCGCCGATCCGCCGCAGCTCGGAGATGCCGCCGGCGTGCGACGGGTCGGGCTGGACCACCGCGACGCCCGCGTCGAGCACCGGCTTGAACTCCCAGCGGGAGTAGAGCCGCTCGCCGACCGCGATCGGCACGGTCGAGGCTTCGACGATCGAGCGCAGCGCGTCGCCCTGGGTCTCCGGCAGCACCGGTTCCTCGACGAACATCGGCTGGACGTCTTCGAGCAGCTTCACGAGCCGCCGGGCCATCGCGGGCGAGACGCGGCCGTGGAAGTCGATCGCGAGGTCGCGGTGCGGGCCGAGCACCTCCCGGGCTTCCCAGGCGCGCGCCACCGCGGCGTCGGCCTCGGCGGGGGACGCGATCGCCGTCAGCGGGCCGGCGACGTTCATCTTCACCGCCGTGAACCCGGCCTCGACCTGGGCGGACACGGCTTCGCGAATGCCGGACGGCCGGTCGCCGCCGACCCAGCTGTAGACGCGGACGCGGTCGCGGACCGGGCCGCCGAGCAGCTCGTGGACCGGCGCGTCCCGGACCTTCCCGGCGATGTCCCACAGCGCGTGGTCGTAGCCGGCGAGCGCGCTGGAGAGCACCGGGCCGCCGCGGTAGAAGCCGCCGCGGCGCAGCACCTGCCAGTGGTCCTCGATGCGCAGCGGGTCCTGGCCGATCAGCAGCTCGGACAACTCGTGCACGGCCGCGCGCACGGTCTGCGCGCGGCCCTCGACCACGGGCTCACCCCAGCCGCTGATGCCTTCGTCGGTGCTGACCTTGAGGAACAGCCAGCGCGGCGCGACCAGAAACGTTTCAACCCCGGTGATCTTCACCCGTGTCCCCCTCTACGCGGAATCCTTGGCGGCGGACCAGCCGCCGTCGACGGTCAGCTCGGCCCCGGTGACGAACGACGCGGCGTCCGAGAGCAGGAACGCGATCACGTTCGCCACTTCGGCTGGGTCGCCGAGGCGGCCCGCGGGGGTCGCCCGCGCGCTGCGTTCGCGGTCCGCCGGCGAGATGCGGTTCCAGGCCTCGGTGAGCACCGGCCCCGGCAGGACCGAGTTGACCCGCACGTCCGGGGCGTATTCGACGGCCAGCTGCCGGGCCAGCGCGACCAGCGCGCCCTTGCTCGCGGCGTACGCGGGGTGGCCCGGCAGGCCGAAGTGCGCGTGCACAGACGAGACGAGCACGATCGCGCCACGCCGGGTGCGCAGGGAAGGCAAGCAGGCTTTCACTGCCAGGTACGTGCCGGTCAGGTTGACGTCGAGCTGCCGCTGCCACTCGGCGCGGCCGATCTCGTGCAGCGGCCCGGTGCTCGGCACGTAGGCGTTGCTGACCAGGGCGTCCACCTCACCGATGGCCTCCCAGGTCGCCTCGTCGCTGACCGAGCCCCGGACGGGGACGACGCCCTCGGGGAGTTCGGCGATGTCCACGCCCAGCACGCGGTAGCCGTCGTCGAGCAGCTTCCGGGCCGTCGCCAGCCCGATCCCGGACGCCGCTCCGGTCACCACCGCGGTACACGTGGACATCGCCTTCTCCCTTTCCTAGAACTTCTCCATCCATGCCCCCGCCGCCACCCTCAACGGAGGCGCTACGCGCCCATCTTTGTCACGTGGACATGGTCGTCCGGCCCACGGGCCGCGAACCACAGCGACGCGCCGTCGGACGCCGCGCCGAGGGTTCCCACGATGCTCCCGCTCGGGTACTCCGGCCGCTTGAACCAGCCGGCCCAGGAACCGGACCACTCGTTGGCCCGCAGCGAGTAGTCGCTCGCGGACGCCGTGAGGGCGACCTTCGCGCCGACGGCGACCAGCGTCGGGCTGCTGCTGACCGTGCCACCGATGGACGTCCAGTCCGACCAGCTGTCGCCGGTCTTCGTGCGGGCCCAGACGCTGTCGTCGGCGGTCCGGACGGCGACGACCGTGCCGCTCGTGGACGTCGCCGCGCCGGGACGGCCGTAGATCGGCTCGCCGCCGGGCGCGCCGAGACCGGACCACTGACCATCGCTGGTCCGCTGCCAGACCTGACCGTCGGCACCTCGCGCGAAGACCGTTCCGTCGCTGGTCACGGACGGCGAATCGGTCAGCGTCCCGCCGAGCCGCTTCCAGTCGCCCCAGCGCTTCGAGTAGCTGCGCCGGTAGAGGGCGTTGTCGAGGCCGCGGACGTAGACGTCGACGCCGGTCGGCGTGGCGACGGCGGCGGGCTGGCCGAGGAACTTGCCGCCGACCTGACGCGATCCGTCGAGGCCGTTCTGCTGGAGGTTGCCGGCGGGGTCGCGGAAGAACGTCACGGTCTTCCCGCCGGTGCGCACGACCGCCGGGCTCGCGGACGCGGGGCCGCCGAGGTCATCGCCGGGGACGAGGTCGGTGCCGTGCAGGCGGAGGAACGCGGTGCCGTGCGCGGGGACGGTGACCGTGTACTCGCCGACGGCGCTACCGCGGTCGGCGCGGGCGCGGAGGTCGCGAACGGACACCCGGCCACTGAGGCCCGCGTCCGCGAACTTCAGCGTCATCTGCGTCGGAGCCTCACCGCGGTTGAGCAGCACGACGGCCCGGTCGCCCCGCTGGGAGAGGACCTTGCTGTAGGTGTCGGTGCCGCCGGTCGTCGCGACGCGGACTCCCTGGATGCCGAGGCGGTCCTGGTTGACGCCGACGATCTCGGGGTTCTTGAGCGTCTTCAGCATCGACGCGGGCAGCGTGCGCGGGTCGGAACCGAGGATCAGCGGGGAGGCCGTCTCCGCCCACATGACGAACTGGGTGGTCGACTCCTCCTCGTTCAGCTCGTAGGTGCCCTGCTCGGTCTTGCGCATCGGGATCAGGTAGTCGGGGTCGTTGTAGTGGCCCGGCCCGTTCGCCTCGGGGTGCGCGGCGTTGGCGTCCATGTTGCGCAGGACGTCTTTCCAGATGCCCTCGTACGGGGTGCCGAACGCGATGTCCGTGCTGGTGCGCCACGAGTCGGCGACGAGCGGGCCGTAGGTGTAGGCGATGCCGGCGACCTGGTCGGGCCCGTGCGGGGTACCCCACTCGTCGGTGACCGGGTTGCAGACGTTGAGCACCATCGGCCGCCCCGCCTTGGCGAGGGCCTGGCTGAACTGCGTGAACGCCTCGGCGGGCTTGAGGTTCTGGGCGATGCCGCAGAGGAAGTCGACCTTGACGGCGTCGAACTTCCAGCTCGCGAACCGCTTGGTGTCCTGCTCGTAGTGGCCGCCGGAGCCGGCCGCGCAGTTCTTGCCGTCGGAGGCGCCGGCGTCGGTGTATATGCCGGCCTTGAGTCCCCGGTCGTGCAGGTAGTTGACCAAAGTGGACAGTCCACTCGGGAACTTCGCGCTGTCCGCGAGGAGGTTGCCCCGCGCGTCGCGCGGGTCCGGGGCGGTCCAGCCGCCGTCGATCCAGACGTAGCGGTAGCCGGCGTCGCGCAGGCCGCTGGAGACGAGGAAGTCCGCGACGGACTTGACCGACGCCTCGCTGGGCGCGCCCAGGCCGTAGTAGGTGTTCCAGCCCATGTACGGGGTCTTCGCGACCCCGCTGTCGTAGTAGTCGGGAGCGCCTTGGTCCACGGCCGGTGTTGCCTGCGCGGGGATCGCGATGGCGGTGAGCGCGGCGGCGGCCGCAGCTACGACCGCTAGGGATCTCTTCGGGAACATGGTGCCGGACACCCTTCTCCAGTGAAACAGCGTCGAGCCAGGCCGGGAGCAGCATGCCGGGGCGCCTCGGTCGCCGTCAAGAATAAATCCTAAATTAAGATTTCACGCGCTATGCTCTGCTCGATGAACACCGAAGTCGTCACTCTCGGCGAGGCGATGCGGCTGCTGCTCGCCGAGCCCGGCGTCGCCCTGCGGCGCGCCCGCACCTTCACGTCGTCCGTCGCCGGAGCCGAGACCAACGTCGCCGTCGGCCTGGCCCGGCTCGGCCACCGCGTCCGCTGGCTGAGCCGCGTCGGCGACGACCCGTCCGGCGCGCACGTGCTCGCGACGCTGCGCGCGGACGACGTCGACGTCTCGCGGGTCGAAGTCGACCCGGACGCGTACACCGGGTTCCTCATCCGGGACACCGAGACAGTCGAGTACCACCGAAGCGGCTCCGCTGCTTCGCGCCTTTCAGCCGCGTACGTGCGCGAAGCAGGCCTCGACGGCGCTCGGCTCGTCCACGTCTCGGGCATCACGGCGATGCTGTCGTCCGACGCGCGCGAAGCCGTCGAAGCGCTCTTCACACTGGCTCGCGCTTCGGGCGCTTGGGTGTCCTTCGACCCGAACGTCCGGCTGAAGCTCGGTCATCCGGACCGTTGGCGCGAGACGGTCGGCACGCTGTTGACCAGGGCGGACCTGGTCTTCACCGGCGAAGACGAGCTCGAGCTGCTCGGGCAGACCCCGGGAACGCTGCTCGCGGGCCGGGCGCAGACGGTCGTCGTCAAGCATCGGGACAAGGTCGCGCGAGCGGTGACGGCCGACGGGTCGTGGTCGCAGCCGAGCCTGGTCACACAGGTCGCCGATCCGGTCGGGGCGGGTGACGCGCTGACGTCGGGGTACCTCTCGGCGTGGCTGCGGGGCGCGTCTCCGGAGGAAGCGCTGCGGGCGGGCGCGGCCAGCGCGGCGCTGGTCGTCGGCACGCGGACGGACCTCGAAGGCCTGCCCGACCAGGGCGAACTCACCAAGGCACTGCTCGGCACGGAGGTGGACCGATGAGCTATCGCTGGGAGATCACCGCGAACGCACTGCGGCAGGGCGTGGTCGGGATCGTGCGCACGCACGACGCGGAGTCGGCGGTTTCGGCGGCGCGCGCGGCCCTTGAAGCCGGACTGCGCTCGATCGAGCTGCCGCTGACGAACCCGGGCGCGCTGGACGCGATCTCGGGGCTGTCCGCGGCCTACCCGGACGCGACGATCGGGGCCGGCACCGTGCTCGACGAGGCGTCGGCGGTGCTGGCGATCCGCGCGGGCGCGCGGTTCCTGGTGTCGCCGTCGGTGGACGCGGCGGTGATCCGTACCGCTCACCGGTACGGCGCGGCGGCGTTCCCCGGCGCCGGCTCGGTGACCGAAATCGTGCGGGCGCTGGAGGAAGGCGCTGACGCGGTGAAGGTGTTCCCGGCTTCGGCGCTGAGCCCGTCGTGGGTTTCGGATGTCCGGGCGGCGCTCCCGCAGGCGCCACTGGTGCCCACCGGCGGCATCGGGCCGGCGGACGTGCCACAGTGGCTGGCGGCGGGTGCGGTGGCGTGCGGGGTCGGCTCGGCGCTGACCCGCGGCACCACCGCGGAGATCTCCGCCCGGGTCGAGACGCTGTTGAGGAGCGCGCATGGCTGAGCTGGTCTTCGTCGGGTGCTACACCGGTGATGCGGGGAACGGCACCGGGATCACGACGTTTTCCCGGTCCACCACGGGTGATCTGACGGAAGTCGCTTCGCTGCCGCTGGAGTCGCCGTCGTGGCTGACGAAGCACCCGTCACTGCCGGTGCTGTACGCGGCGAACGAGACTTCATCCGGCGCCGTGACAGCGCTGGCGCTTTCGGACTCCGGCTCGTTGTCGGTGCTGGGCACGGCGGAGACGGGCGGCGCGCACCCGTGCCACCTGGCGGTGACCCCGGACGGCCGGTTCCTGCTGTGTGCCAACTACACCGGCGGCAGCTTGGCGGTGTTCTCGCTGTCGTCTTCGGGCACCCTCGAAACGCGGACCGCCCTGGTGCAGCACTCCGGCAGTGGCCCGGTTTCCGACCGCCAGGAGGCGGCGCACGTCCACATGGCGGTCCCGTCGGCCGATGGTTCGGTGGTGAGCGCGGTCGACCTGGGGACGGACGAGATCCGCAGCTACACGCTGTCTCCCGACGGTTCGTTGTCGCCGCTCGCGGTGTCTTCGCTGCCTGCGGGCACGGGGCCGCGCCAGCTGGTGCGGCGGCCGGGGACCGACCTGGCGTACGTGGTCGGCGAGCTGGCCGGGACCTTGGTTACGGTCCGCGAGACCTCACCGGGCGCGTTCGACGTGGTCGCTTCGACGGCGTCGACGCTGTCTTCGGTGATCCCGAACCTGGTCGCCCACCTGGAGCTGGCCGGCTCGCGGATGTACGTGTCCAACCGCGGCCCGGACTGCGTGACGGAGTTCGCCCTGGACGACGCACTGGCGGTGGCGGACCAGCCGTGCGGCGCGAACCCGCGGCACTTCGCCCTGGTGGACGGAACGTGTTACGTGGCGGCCCAGTCGGAGGACGCGGTCACGGCGTTCACGCTGACCGCGTCCGGGGAGGCGGAGCTGCGGTACTACCCGACGGGGTCGCCGACGTTCGTGCTGCCGGTGTCGCTGCCCTGACGATCGCGCCGCGTGAAGATGCGGCAAACTTGCGCTTCTAGAGCCTTTGCCTAATCAAGGCAACAGCTGCTTCGGGCTAATCTTGCCTCTAACTGCCACTTGCCTTAGCAAGAAAAAAGGCACTTTGAGGCAACTTTGCCTCGCTTTACCGACCACTACGTGTCACACTTGGTTCGTGATCGAGAAGAGAAGTGCAGCTCAGGACCCTAGCGAGATACTCGCAACCGGGCTGGCCGCGCTTGAGCAGCTGCTGGGGCACGGCTGGAAAGTGACTCAACTCACAAACGAACGTTCATCGCTGCCCTCTGCCGTGTTCGACGCCAGAGTTCAGATAACGCCGCCGGACAGCAGCCCCTACACCGAACTGCTCGTCGAGGTGCCCAACAAGCCGCTGAGCCCACGCGACGTCCTGAACAAGACAGTCCCCATGATCACCGTGCTGCGGCAAGCGCAGTCCCGAGTCGCATTGCTCGTCATCGCACCTTGGCTCAGCCCTCGTACGCAGGAGGTACTGCGCGAGCACGACATCGCTTATCTAGATCTGACGGGGAATGTGTCGTTGGCGATCACCTACCCCGCGATCCGATTCCACACTCAAGGGGCCTCCAGAGCACCGAGCAAGGAATCTTCGACGCGGAACGTGACTCTCGCCGGGCCACGCGCCGGCCGTATCGTCCGCTTCCTCGCCGACTACCTGCCCCCGTACCGCGCGAGCGAGATCGTGACCCAGGCGAACGTGAGCGCACCATGGGTCTCGCGGCTGCTCGGACAGCTGGAAGACCAGTTGCTGATCCAGCGAGAAGGGCGTGACATCGTCGAGGTTCGCTGGCCCGAACTCCTCCGAGCCAGAGCCGACGCGTACACCTTGCTACGTCCCGGAAACCACGAGCAGATGGTCGCACCCAGCGGAGCGGTAGCCGTGCTCGACAGGTTGCGAAACGTCCCACCCCCGTTGTCGGGGAATTCGAACATCGCGGTGACCGGATCGTACGCGGCCCGAACGATCGCGCCACGCACGGTCGGAGGTCAGCTGATGCTGTACGTCGACCACCTGCCTCACTCAATCGACGAATGGCAGGAACAGCTTGGACTGATCCGCGTGGACGAACACGCGGACGTGCTCCTGCTCCGAGCCCCGGACACCGCTGTGTTCGACCGCTACCGCATCGTCGACGGTGTTGCGCAGGTCGGCTATAGCCAGCTCGTACTGGACTGCCTCGCCGGCACCGGCCGGATGCCTGCCGAGGGCGAGACGATTCTCGCGGTGCTCGCCGACGACGAAAGCTGGCGACTTCGCCTGAATCGGTGATGCACCCGGCTGGTGCGACACGTTACTGTCCCCCTTTATCGAGGCGGGAAGAGATGTCGAAGAAACCAGGAAACGTCGATGATCAACAGCTCAATGTCGTGGCCCGCCGGGTACTACTGGACGGCCTGACCGCTCTCGCGACCCAGTTGCCTGCTGTCACCGTGGTCGGTGCCCAGGCGGTGTACCTGCGTACGCCCGATGTGCCCCTGACGACATCCGCGTTCACGTCCGACGGCGACCTCAGCCTCGATCCCCTGCTCCTGGTCGACGAACCGTTGATCGAACGAGCCCTTCGCGACGCCGGCTTCGAGCTTATGGACGCGAACCAGCCCGGCCTGTGGCGCCGCCTCGAGGTCGTGACCGGGACGGACGAGCCGGTCCCTGTCGAACTCGACCTGCTGGTCGGCGAGACACTGGCACCAAACCAAGGTAGACGCAGCGCGCGCATTCCACCGCACGACCCCAAAACCGCCAAGAAAGTGCCAGGACTGGAAGTTGCTGCAGTCGATCGATCACCCTTGACCATCACCGCGCTGGAGAGCCAGGACCTCCGCGCGATCACCGTCAACGTGGCTGGTCCGGTGGCATTGCTCGTCGCCAAGGCGTACAAGATCCACGATCGACTGAGCCGGCAAGCAATCAAACCCGCCAGACTCAGCGATAAGGACGCGGCAGACGTCTACCGGGTCATGCTCAAAATCGAGCCACGCCAAATAGTCGCGGGGTTTGAATCAGCACTCGCGAACGACCGGGTCGGCGGAGTTGCCGCGAAGGGGCTGTGGTACCTGCAACAACAGTTCGGCGGTTCTGACACACCAGGAGTCCGCATGGCAGTCGCCGCCCTTGCCGGCGATGCCGATGAAGCAGCCATCCGGAGAGTCGTGCCTGCCTACGTCAACCAGATCCGCCGCAGTATAAAGCTGTAAAGGCTCCTTCACGGCTCCCGACGCAGGACCACGACGTCCGCGTCGTGGTCCGCGGTCCAGTCGAACGGGAGGCCCGCGTGCTTCAGGTGCGCTCCCGAGTAGCGCGTCCCGGAAGAGTCCACATAGGACGACTCCGGGCACACCGGAAGCCGCACCCGGGACGATCGGCCGGGCACCAGCGGTGCCCCGGTCAGCTGACCCGTGCTCCACGCCAGCACGACCACCGTGTCGCCGTCCTCGGACGTGTACTGCGTCGCCGCCGTCGGTTCGGCGGGGCCGTGGAGGACCCGGGCCGTGCCGTGGTGCACCACTGAGCGGATCTGCTTGTACAGCGCCACCAGCGAAGCCGCTTCGGAGTGCTGGGCGTCAGTCCAGCGCGAAAGGTCCGCGCCGATCCCGAGCACTCCCGCCATCGCCGTCACGAAACGGAACCGCAGCGACCGGGACCGCGGGTCGAACACCCCCGGGGAGTCCGTCACCCACGAGCTCATCAGGTGCGGCGCGTGCATCAGCAGGAACCCGTCCTGGATCGCCAGCCGATCCAACGGCCCGGTGTTGTCGCTCGGCCACACCACGTCCGTGCGGGCCACCGTGGCCAGGTCGGTCCGGCCGCCGCCGCCCGCGCACGCCTCGATCGTCACGTGGGGGTGCGCCGAACGCAGGTGGTCCAGCACCGACAAGTAGCCCGCCACGTGCTCGGCGTCCAGGTCCGCGAACGGCGAGCCCGGGCGGCCGCGCTCGGTCGGCGGGCGGTTCATGTCCCACTTCAGGTACGAGATCGGGTACGCCGAAAGCAGTGAGTCCAGTGTGGACTTGACGAAGGCGACGACCTCGGGCAGGCCCAGGTCCAGCAGGAGTTGGTTGCGGATCAGCGTCAGCGGGCGCCCGTCGATCCGGTACACCCAGTCCGGGTGCGAAGCGTACAACCGCGACTTCGGGCTGACCGCCTCCGGCTCGACCCACAGGCCGAACTCCAGGCCCAGGTCCCGCACCGAGTCGACGAACGCGCCGAACGACTCCTCCGCCGGGGTCCAGTCACCGAGGCCGCCGGTGTCGTCGTCGCGGCCGGTGAACCAGCCGTCGTCCACCACGAACAGCTCGACGCCGAGGTCGGCCGCCCGCTTCGCCAGCTCCAGCTGGTGCGCGCTCCGGACGTCGAACCCGGTGGCTTCCCAGGAGTTGTAGAGCACCGGACGCGGGCGCCGCCAGCGCCCGCCCGCCAGCACCCGGTCGTAGTCGTGCCACACCGACGCCAGCCCCGCCAGACCGTCCACACTGGACGCCAAGGCGACCGGCGGGGTCGCGAGGGAGGCACCGGGTTCCAGCAGGACCGGCCCCGGCGAGGGCAGCCGCCCGGCCCGGATGCGCGTCAGCCCCGAAGGCTCGACATCGGCCTCGATCGACCACGAGCCCGGCCACTCCAGCGACACGCCGAAGGCCGGCCCTCCGGAAGCGTCCTGCACGGCCAGCCACGGCACGTGCGCGTGGCCCGGCACGCCGAACCGGCTCTCCATCCGGAACCCGCCCGCGGGCAGCGCAACGGACCTTCGCGTGAACTCCTGCGACCACTGGCCGGTCAGGTACGTCAGGCGGGCACCGGCCACCGTCGGCACGCACACGCCCGCCGAGCCCAGCCGGTCGAACTCCAGCGTCGACGCACCCGTGTTCTCGAACTCGACCCACCGGGTGAGCACGTCCGTTCCGGGCACCGGCCGGTAGCAGAGCACCGCGCGCAGCCCGGTCAGCTCGTCCACGAAGGACACGCGCAGGTCAGCGTCCGAAGAAGCGCCGTCGAAGCGCCACCACGAACCGCCCCGCACGGACACATCGGCGCCGGAAAGGGGCGCAGGCCCCGTGGCGCGTACTCCACCGGCGCCGCGTCGGCCTCGGTGATGAAGTGCACCGAGCCCGCGTTCGCGAACACCGAAGGCCCGTCCTCGATCCCGGACGGCCCCCACGCCACCAGCTCCAGCCACCGCCGGCCGGGCTCCAAGGCCACGGTGTACGAAGTCGACTCCATGGACACTGTCCACGTCACTTGATCGCCCCGATCGCGAGTCCGGAGATGAAGTGCTTCTGGAACCGCAGGAACACCGCGACCGTCGGCACGGCGGCGATCACCGAGCCGGCCGCGACCACGTTCCAGTTGGACACGTATTGGCCCTGCAGGCCGAGCAGCGCCGGCGTCACCGGCATCACCGTCCCGGTGCGCAGCACGGTGATCGACCACAGCAGGTCGTTGAACGTCCAGGTGAACGCGAGCGCGCCGAGCGCCGCCAGCGCCGGGCGGGTCATCGGCAGGATGATCCGCCAGAAGATCTGCGCGACGCCGGCGCCGTCGATCAGCGCCGCCTGCTGGATCTCGCCCGGGATCGACCGCATGAACCCCTGCAGCACGAACGTGTAGAACCCGAGCCCGAACCCGACCTGCACGACGATCAGCGCCGTCAGCGTGTCGTAGATGCCCAGCAGTTCGGCCAGCTTCGCCACCGGCACGAGCAGGATCTGCGGCGGCAGCAGGTTTCCCGCCAGCATCACCAGGATGATCGTGCGGCGGAACGGGATCTCGTACCGGCTCAGCGCGAACGCCGCCGCCGAGCTGAGCAGCAGCGCGAGCAGCACCGTCGGGATGGTCACGAGCAGGCTGTTCAGCATCGCGTGCCCGCCGCCACCCTCGCCCCACGCCTGCCCGAAGCCGTCCAGCGAGAACGACGCGGGCAGCACGCCGAGGCCGTTCGACGCGATGTCGGAGAACGTCCGGACGCTCGTCGTCAGCACCAGCAGGATCGGCAGCAGCCACAGCACCGAGAGCCCGCCCGCGAGCAGGTGGAACCCGAACGTCCGCGTCCTCCTCACGAGTCCTCCCGGAAAGCGCGCACGAGGTAGGTCACGATCACGCCGAACGCGAGCACGAAGATCACCACGGCCAGCGCGGACGCGTAACCGAGCCGCAGCGACTGGAACGCCGTCGCATACATGTACGTGCTGAGCAGCTCGGACGAGTGGTACGGCCCACCCTTCGTCATCGACCACACGACGTCGAAGGAGCGCAGCGAGTCGATGATGATCACCGACAGGACCACGGAGTTGACGCTGCGCAGCTGCGGCCACGTCACGTTGCGGAACTGCTGCCACGCCGTGGCGCCGTCCAGTTTGGCCGCTTCGTACAGCGCCGGGTCGATGCCCTTGAGGCCGGCCAGGTACAGCACCATGACGTACCCGAGCTGCCGCCACAGCGCCGGGACGAGCACCGCGTACAGCGCCGTCTTCGGGTCGGCGAGCCACGAGTGCTGCCAGCTGCCGAGCCCGACCGCGCCGAGCAGCTTGTTGACGACGCCGTCCGGCTGGTAGATCACCTGCCAGATCAGCGACGTCGCGACCAGCGAGAACACCACCGGCGTGAACAGCGCGGCCCGGTAGAACCCGACGCCGCGCCGTTCCTTCTGCAGCAACGTCGCCAGCGCGAGCCCGCCGACGGCCGAGAGACCGCCGAAGAGGACGAGCCAGATCACCGTGTCCAGTGCCGCGGTCTTGAAGATGTCGTCGGAGAACATCTCGGCGAAGTTCCCCAGGCCGACGAACGTGGGCGCCGAGACGCCGTCCCAGTTCGTCAGCGCCAGGTAGAAACCCTGCAGGGCGGGCCAGAACACCCAGAACCCCTCGACGACGAGCGGCACCAGGACGAACGCGAGCAGCACGGGTGAGACCCGGCGGCGACGGCGTTTCGCGGCCAGGAACGCCGTGTCGGGCCTCTTCGCGGTCAGCACCGCCATCTCAGGACTGCCAGACCTTCTGCGCGGCGGTCTGCCAGTCGCGCAGGATCGAGTCGAGCTCGTTCGGCTTCTGGATGAACCGGATCAGCGCGGCGTCGGCGGTCGGCTGCAGCGCGTCGGAGGAGTCCCGGTTGAAGAACTGCGTGATCTCCTTGGCGTCGGTGAGCAGCTTCCGTCCCTTTTGGACCAGCGGCGTGCCGTTGTCCTTGGCGCTCGGGTTGGTCGGCAGCACCGTGCCGGAGGAGTTCTTGATGTAGAGCTCCTGCGCCTCGGCCGTGGCGACGTACTTGAACCATTCCTTGACCTCGGCGACGTGCGGGGTGCGCGCGCTGGCGAAGAAGCCGTCGGTCGGGCCCTCCTCGGCCACCGGCACCGCCGGGTCGAGGATCGGGAACTGGAAGAAGTCGAGGTCGTCGAGCGCGTCCTTCGGTGCGGCGTCGGCGAAGAACGTGCCGGTCAGCACCATGCCGGTGCGGCCCTGCAGCAGCACGGTCGTGGCGTCCTGGAACGCGATCGCCGTGCCGTTCGGGTCGAAGTAGGGCAGGGCCTGGCGCCACGGGTCGAAGATCTTCTTGACGCGCGGGTCGTCGAAGCGCTGCTTGCCCGCGAGCAGCTCGCGGTGGAAGGGCGCGCCGTTGATCCGGATGTTCAGGTAGTCGAACCAGGCGGACGCGGTCCACGGCGTGTTGCCGCCCGCGCCGAGCCCGATCGGCGCGATTCCCTTGCCCTTCAGGGTTTCGCACAGTGCGAGGAACTCGCTCCAGTTCGTCGGCGGCTGCACGCCCCACTTCGCGAAGTTCGACTTCCGGTAGAAGAAGCCCCACCAGTAGTAGGACGTGGGGATGAAGACCTGGTGCCCGGCGCCGTCGCCGGAGAGCGCGCGGAACGCGGCGCTGTAGTCGCCCATGGTCTGCCAGACGTCGCCGACGTCGAGCAGCAGGCCCTTGCGCGCGTAGCCGGACAGCAGCGAACCCGGGTACCACGTGTAGGTGTCCGGCGGGGTGGCCGCGGTGAGGTAGCTGGGCAGCTGGGTGCGGAAGGTCTCCGACGCGACGGTGTTGACGGTCGCCGTCGCGCCACCCTTCGCGCCGAACGCCTGGGCCAGCGCTTCGATCGCCTTCTTCGCCTCGGGCGAGGACAGGTTCGACTGGACGGTGACCGCGCCGGCGGCCTGCTTGACCGGGCCGGAGTTCGCGGAGGTGGCGCAGGCGGCGAGGAAGCTGCCCGAGCCGACGGCGCCCAGCCCGGCCAGGCTCGCGTTGCGCAGGAAACGACGGCGGGACAGGCCTGCACTCGTCATGTCGTGACCCCTTTGTCTGGATGCGCTGTCTTGGTGCCCGCACGGGCGTGACTGCTGCCAAAGAGTGCAACCGGGGGCCGCCGGTGTCAAGATGTATTCATAATTTATGACGACTTCGCGGGCGGCGTAGGATGACTCCCATCACGACCTGCCAGCTGAGAGGGCCCTCCATTGACCGAACACCGGCCACGCGGGTTGCACGGCCAGACCGTGGAGGCACTGGCCAGCCGGATCCTCTCCGACGAGTGGGGCGAGGGCACCGTTCTGGACCTGCCGGCGCTGCGCGAAGAGCTCGACATCAGCCTGACCGCGCTGCGCGAGGCGCTGAAAGTGCTGGCCGCGAAGGGGATGATCGACGCCCGGCAGAAGCGCGGCACGTTCGTCCAGCCGCGCGAGAAGTGGAACATGCTCGACACCGACGTCATGCGCTGGCAGACCGCGGCGGCCGACGACCCGGGCCTGCTCGACGAGCTCACCGAGGTCCGCACGGTCGTCGAGCCCGCGGCGGCGCGGATCGCGGCCGAGCGGGCGTCCGAGGAGGACCTCGAGTCGCTGCGGGAGGCGCTGGCCGACATGGCCGCGGCCGACGACGCCGAGGCGAGCGTCCAGGCCGACCTCGCCTTCCACCGGCGGCTGATGGGCGCCACCCACAACAACTTCCTGATGCGGATGGAACGGGTCATCGCGATCGGGCTCGCCGAGCGCGACAAGCTGGTGCACGGGGCGTCGGCGGCGGAGGACCCGGTGCCGAGCCACCGGAAGGTGTTCGACGCGATCGTGGCCGGCGATCCCGTGGCGGCCGAGCAGGCGATGCTGGCGCTCGTCACGAAGTCCCGCGACGACCTGGCGAAGGCGCAGCGGAAGGCGTAAGACAAGTGCACGGCGGTAACTCGTCGATTAAGTAGATTGCATTTGAATCAGGTCATCGTCCGGCCGGTGCGCACCAGGATGTCGTCACCGGTCGTCGCCCGGATCCGCGCCAGCGTGCGGCTCATCGCGGGCGGCGTGAGGTGCAGCCGGTCGGCGGCCGCCTGCACGGAGTTCTCCTCCAGCAACGCGTCCAAGGCGGTCAGCAGGTTCAGATCCACCTGCACGACAGTAATGGTCAGGTGCCGTCGAGTGCGTTCTGCAGCATCCGGGACGCCGCCGCGCGCGGGGCCGGGTCGACCGCGATCAGGGCGTTGACGACGGCGCCGTCGACCAGCGCCACCAGCCGTTCCAGGTCCGCTTCGCTGACGGGTGTGCCCGAGCGGGCGAAGATCTCCGTCAGCAGCTCGTTGAGCTGCGCCGACAACGTCCGCATCAGGGGCCGCAGGTACGGACGGCGGCCGGTCGCGACCAGCCGCTCGTACCGCAGCAGCACCGCTTCCGCGTCGGCCTCCGGGTCGTCGGTCTCGGGCCCCAGCAGCATCTCCAGCACCAGCTCGACGGTCGCCTGGACGCCGCGGTTGCGGGTCGCCAGCTCCTCCAGCCGGCGGCGGCCCGTCTCCAGCTCGGCGTTCGAGTGGTGCTCGACGGCGGCGGTGACCAGCTCTTCCAGTGAGTCGAAGTAGTACGTCGTCGACGCGAGCGGCAGCCCCGCGCGCTCGGCGACCGCCCGGTGCCGGACGGCGTCGAACCCGCCCTCGACGAGCAGCTTCGCGGCGGCCTCGACGAGCGCGGCGCGCCGTCGTTCCCCTTTCGGGGTGGTCGCAGCGGTCATGACCGGTCATTCTGCCAACCGGGCGGACCCGGGCTCAGAAGCGGGGCGCGAGAGCGTGCGCGAACGCGTCGACCTGACTCGCGTAAGGCGCCGTCGCTCCGGACGAGGGCACGCTGACCAGCACCAGCGACCCGCCGGACGCGGTGGCCACCTGGGCCGTGACCGTGCCGGCCGGCTGGGACTTGAAGACGACGGGAATGCCCTTCGGGTACACCGCCACGGACACCTCGCCGCCCGGAACCGGGAACCCGGCGGACCGCGACACCGTCGAACAGGCGCCGCCCGGCACGGCCGGGGTACCGGCGACGTGGCCGGGGAGCTCGCCAGCGAGGGCAATGGCGAGCTCCCCGTCCACCTGTTCGCACCCGGAGGCGCCTTCGGCCAGCTGGCCGGTCTTCCCGCCCTGGTCACCTCCCTGCCGAGGTGGTTCGGACGAGAAGTTCGGTGACTCCCCACCGATCTCTGGACGTGCCGGGCTCAGCCCGGGTTGCCCCGACCCCGGCCCGGATTGCGAGGACATGGCGCCGTCGCTCGCGGAGGTCAGCGACTCGGGGGTACCCCCGGACAGCACTCCGTATGCGCCGAAGCCGACGACCACCAGCGCCGCGGCGCTCACCCCGGCGGTGATCCGGTTGCGGCGCCGCACGGTCTGGCGGCGGGACTCGCGGACGACGTCGTCCTGCGTGAACGTCGAGGTGGGTGCGTCGCCGGGCGCGGCGGAGAACAGCGAGCGCAGCTCCTGCTCATCCATTGGTCTCCACCTCCCGTTCCAGCACCTGCTTGAGGTTCGCCAGCCCGCGCGCGGTCTGGCTCTTGACGTTGCCTTCGCTGCAGCCCAGCGCCGTCGCCGCGCCGGCCACGTCGAGCCCTTCGAAGAACCGCATGACCAGCACCGCCCGCTGCTTGGGCGGCACTTCCTTCAGCGCCGCGAGCAGGTCTTCCCTGGTCGCGACGAGCTCGTCGAGGCCCGGCGTGTCGTCGGCCGGCTCCGGCAGCGTCTCGGTCTGCCACTCGCGCCGCCACGGACGCCGCGATTCGTCGATCGACGCCCGGACGAGCGTCTTGCGGACGTACGCGTCGGTCGCCGCGCGATCCCTGATCTTCTTCCACCTCCGGTGCAGCGCGACGAACGCCGTCTGCGCGAGGTCGTCCGCCCGGTGCCAGTCGCCGCAGAGCATGTACGCGGTCCGGCGCACGGCGTCCCGCCTGGCGGCGAAGTACTCCGCGAACTCCTCCTCGTCGCGCTGGTCCACGCGCTGTCGTGCTCCGCTCTGTTGTCGTCGGTGGGTAGGACGGAATCAGGGGCGTCCACGGTTGCACGGACCAAGTGGGTTCGACCACCCGAGGGCTCATTGATCCCCGTCCGGTCAGTGTGATGTGATCACTCCGTGACCTTCACGCCGACGCCGCTGGACTTCCGTTCCGACACCGTCACCCGACCGGATGACACGATGCGCGCGGCGATGGCGTCCGCGGAGGTCGGTGACAACGTCCTCGAGCGCGACCCGACGGTCCAGGCGCTGGAGGAACGCGCCGCGCACGTCCTGGGCATGCCGGCCGCCCTCTGGGTGCCGAGCGGGACCATGGCGAACCTGGTCGCACTGAGCCTCCACCTGCAGCGCGGCGACCGGTTCCTCGCCACGCGGGGCGCCCACGTCCTGTCCAGCGAGCTGGGCTCGGCGGCGTGGCTGGCCGGCGGGATGCCGGACATCCTGGAGCACGACGGCGGCCCGGGCCGCCCCTCGCCCGACGCCCTCGCGGCCGCGATCGGACAACCCGGGCCATATTTCACATTACGGACATCTCTGCTCTGCCTCGAGAACACGCACAACGCGGCCGGTGGCGCGGTGACGCCGCCCGACGAGCACGCCCAGCTGCTGTCCGTCGCGAAGGAAGCCGGCCTGACCGTGCACCTCGACGGCGCCCGGCTGTGGCAGGCCGCGGTCGCGCTGGAGGTACCGCCCGCCGCGCTGACCGTCGGCGTCGACACCGTGTCGGCCTGCTTCAGCAAGGGCCTCGGCGCGCCGGTCGGCTCGGTCGTCGCGGGCAGCGTCGCGTTCGTCGAGCGGGCCCGCCGGATGCGGCAGATGCTCGGCGGCGGCGTCCGGCAGGGCGGCGTCCTGGCCGCGGCCTGCCTGGTCGCGCTGGACCGCATCCCCGAGCTGGCGGAGTCGCACGAGAACGCCCGGCGCCTCGCGGAGGGCCTGACCGAGCACGGCTGGCCGACGAACGTGCCGGACACCAACATCGTGCTCGCCCAGGTGCCCGACATCCCGACCGCGCTGGCCTGGCTCGACTCGCTCGGGATCCGGGCGGTGCCGATGGCGGGCAAGGTCCGGTTCGTCACGCACCGGGACCTGAGCGCGACCGACGTCGAAGAAGCCTTGCGCCGGATCAAGAGCGGCGCGTGACGAGTACCGGGGGCACCGTGAACTGGATCGTGTTCGACTACGGCGACGTGCTGAGCAAGCCGAGCCAGGCCCGCCCGGACCTGGCCGCGGCGATGGGCGCGCCGCTGCCGGAGTTCGAGAAGGCGTACTGGGACCACCGGCTTCCCTACGACGCCGGGAGCACTCCGCTCGAGTACTGGCAGACGGTCGGCAAGGCACTGGGCGTGCCCGTCGACGAAGCGCTGTCGGCCGAGCTGACCCGCATCGACGTCGAGGGCTGGGCCCACCTCGAACCGGCCGCGCAGGCGTTGGTCGAAGCGCTGTCCGAAGCCGGCGCGTCGCTGGCGCTGCTGTCGAACGCGCCGGCGGTGTTCGGGGAATGGGTCCGCGCGCAGGAGTGGGTCCGGCACTTCCGCGTGACGCTCTTCTCGGGCGACGTCCGGTGCGTCAAGCCGGACGCGAAGATCTTCCGCCTCCTGCTCGACGAGCTCGGCGCGGAGCCTGCCGACTGCCTGTTCTTCGACGACCGTCCATCCAATGTGGACGGCGCACGGGCGGCGGGGCTCAAGGCGCAGGTGTGGAACGGCGCCGACGCGGCCCAGGCCTGGCTGAGCTGACCTCACCCGCACCGCACGTCCGCCTACCGGCAGTGATCCCCGGTGGCTCAGGCCGCACGGCACCCCAGACCCCCGGTAGGCCGTCATGACGAGCGAACGACCGTCGGCCCGTGTCGACTTCGACCGGCCGAGCATCGCCCGCGTCTTCGACGCACTGATGGGCGGGCAGGACAACTACGAGGTCGATCGCGCTCGTGATGTGCGCGGTCATCCACCACATCACGGACTTCCAGCAGGCGCAGCAGGTGGTCAAGTCCTACGTCGGGGCGATGGCGCCGGGGTCGTGCCTCTCGTGCTGCTGCACCAGCACAACCGGACGATGGCTCCGAAGCCGCCGGCGTCGCGACGGCACTGCAGAAGAGGTTCAGCGGCACCGGGCTCGACACGCTCTACCGGACGCGGGCCGAGATCGCGTCGTTCTTCGACGGCCTCGACCTGCTCGAGCCCGGGCCGACCGCGCCACACCTGTGGTGGCCGGACGGGCCGCGCCTGACGCCGCTGACGCCGGTCAACCGGACGTCGCTGTGCGGCGTGGCGCGGATCCCGGGATGACTCAGTAGCGGTTGATGCGCCTCGGGTCCCTCTTGCCGCCGCTGATCGCGCGGTAGCCGGCCGCGCCGAGGAAGGCGATGCCGCCGATGATGGCGATCCACAGGACGGCCTTGAACACGAAGCCGATCACGGCGCCCAGCACCATGAACGCCACCCAGGCGACGATCAGGCCGCCGACGATCTTCCAGAACATGGCTTCCTCCGAAGTGTTCCGTGGCCCCACCGGCCCGGTGACTCCAATGTGCCATCTCCGGCGGTGAAACTCCCCTCGCCCGGCCAACGTTCAGGGATGAATCAGGGTTCCCCCTGGCCGAGCCACGCACCCAGCCGGCGGACGCCTTCGTCGATGTCCTCGGCGCTGCCGGCGAAGGAGAACCGGACGTACTTGCCGCCGTCGACCGGGTCGAAGTCGATGCCAGGGGTGATGGCGAGGCCCGTGTCGGCGAGCAGCCGCTGGCACCAGCTCAGGCTGTCCTCGGTGTACGCGCTGACGTCGGCGTATGCGTAGAAGGCGCCGTCCGCGGGGGCGAGCTTGTCGAGGCCGATGCCCTTCAGGCCCGCGAAGAGCCGGTCACGGTTGGCGCGGTACCGCTCGACGTGCGCGTCGGCCTCCGCGTACGCCTCCGGTGTGAAGGCGGCGAGCGCCGCGTACTGCGAAATCGCGGGCGGGCAGATGGTGAAGTTGCCGGTCAGGACGTCGACCGCGCGGTGCAGGCGCTGCGGCACGAGCATCCAGCCGAGCCGCCAGCCGGTCATCGCGAAGTACTTCGAGAAGCTGCCGAGCACGAGCGGCTCGCGGCCGTACTGCCACGCGCAGTCGAGCTCGGCGCCGTAGGAGATGCCGTGGTAGATCTCGTCGCTGATCAGCTGCACGCCGTGCGACGAGCACCAGCCGCTGATCGCGGCGAGCTCCCCGGGCGGCAGGACGGTGCCGGTCGGGTTGCTGGGGCTGGCGACGATCAGGCCGTCGATCGGGCCGAGCTCGCCGAGCAGCTCGACGGTGGGCTGGAAGTTCGTCTCGGCGGTGGCGGCGAACTCGACGACCTCGCAGCCGAGGACGGACAGCAGGTTGCGGTAGGCGGGGTAGCCGGGCCGGGCCATCGCGACCTTGGCGCCGGGGTCGAAGGCGCTGAGGAAGGCGAGCAGGAAACCCCCGGACGACCCGGTGGTCAGGACGACGTCCTGCGCGCTGACGTCGAGGTCGTAGCGGTCGTTGTAGTGCCCCGCGACGGCTTCGCGCAGCTCGGGGACGCCGAGCTGCTCGGTGTAGCCGAGGGTGCTGCTCCGCAGGGCCTTTTCCGCGGCCTCCAGGACGGGCTTGGGCGCGGGCACGGAAGGCTGCCCGGCTGCGAGCGACACGAGGTCGCCGTGGCTGCGCTGCCGGGCACCCGCCGCGGAGAGGACGTCCATGACGTGGAAGGGCGGCACGCCGGCACGCAGCGCGGGCCCGGCGAAGGCTCCGAGGTCGACCATGAGGCCAGGCTAGTTCTAGTACCCCCGGTAGGCACCGCCGTGCGCCATGGCCTTGATGCCGGGCACGTTGTCGAGGCCGCCGTAGCGGTCGTAGGAGTAGCGCACGCCCGCGATGATGTTGTCGACCGGGTTGTAGATGTTGTCGTGGCCGGGCAGCTTGTGGGCGTTGAACGTCGAGTCGATGCACTGCATGAGCCCCTTGGACGGGTGCCCGGCGGCGGCGTTGGAGTCCCAGTTGTTGATGGCGTTGGGATTCCCGCCCGACTCGTGCTGGATGATCGCCCAGATGTTCGGGATGTCGGCGTCGGTCACCGGCACGCCGGCGGCCTGGAGGGCCTTGATGGCCTCCTGGATCCACTGCTGGACGTTGCCCGGGGGCGGCGAGGACGGGGGTCCGCCGCTGGGGCCGAGGCCGCCACCGCCTCCACCACCGCCTCCTCCGCCGCCACCGCCGTGGTGGGAGGAGCCGTTGCTGTGGATGCCGCCGGTGCTCTTCGGCGCGGCGGGGGTGCTGCTCGGCAGGGGGACCTGGTCGTAGCCGCCCTCGATCTGCTGGGACATCAGCTTCTGCGAAGCCTTGATCTGCGTGTCGGCCTCGGTCTGCAAAGCGGCGACGTCACCGTCGAAGCCCGCGGTGATGGTGTGGATGTCCGTCTTCGCCTGGGCGAGGAGTTCGTCGGCGGACGGGCTCGGCGCCGGCTTGTCTTCCTTGGCTGCCGCCGCGGCGAGCTCCTTCGCGTGCTTGATGGCGGCCTCGGCCTGGGTGTTGCGGTTGTTGACCGCGGTCTCGGCGGAGTTCTGCTTGTCCGAGACCTTGCGCTTGATCTCCGCGAGGTTGGTCCCCAGGGTCTCGAGGTCCTTGGCGACGTCCTCGAGGTGGGTCTGCACCTTGGTACCGGCGTCACGCACCTGGCGGACGTACTGGAAGAACTGGTCCGCCGCCGGGCCGGCCCACACGCCGCCGTTGAGCGCGTCCGTCGAATTCTTCAACGAAGCGGTGTGGTCGCCCGCATTCTTGCCCGCCTCGCGGAACTGCGTCGCCGCGTCGGTGATTTTCTGCAGATCGACCTTTTCGACCTGGTCGACCTTCTTCATGAAGGCGTCCCAATTGTCCGGCGTTCCGGCGCCGACCCCGTTCAAGCCCACTCTCGTGCCCCCTGCTCAGTCCGTCACTTGTCCACGTGCAGCGTGAGGTCGCTCGCGCCGACCTGGTCGGTCTCGGTGATCAGGCCGGCAGCCTTGCGCATGGCGAACCCCAGCGCCTCCATGTGCTTGCCCGCGGCATCGAACTGGCTGTGCACGCCGTCCTTGAACTTGCCGACCGCGCTGTGCGCTTCGCCCTTGTCGTCCATTCCGCCGAAGGGGCTTTCGTGCTCGTGGTCCAGGCCGGTGACCTTCTGCTTGGACTTCTCGAACTCGTCCTTCAGCTTCTCCACCTGGCCGGCCGCGATGGCCATCGAGTCGGTGTCGTAGACAGGCACGGTTCGTCATCCCCTTCGGAAAACTTGTGTCCGCCCGATCAGACGTCGTCATGACCAGGACGGTTCCCGCGCTTACTTTATGACTTCGCGCGAGTCGCGGGTACGGATCTCCGCCAAGTTCCACCCGGCGGGGCTCAGGCCTCCGCCATCAGTTCGCGGATCCTCGTCGCCAGCAGGGCGTTGTCCGCCGGAGTCACCGTCGCCCACTCGCGGCCGTCGCGGTCCCGCACCACCTGGAACAGGTAGCGCCCCGCGTCCGTGTCGAAGAACGCCACCACCCGGCCCGCCCGGTGGACCACTCCGTCGCGGCCCACCCGCTCCGCGCCGAACTGGCCCCTGGCCTCCTGGCCCAGCAGCATGCCCGACAGCTCCTGGGCCTGGAACAGCTCGACGCCCCGGTCCTCCAGGGACGTGACCAGCGCCTTCGCGTCGCCTTTCGCGGCCGCGTCGGCCTCGCGAAGCACCGAATACGGGATGCTCACCGTCTGGCCGAGGCCCGGCCCGAGATCGCCCGCCACCGAGACCGCCGCCTCCGGGAGGCCGTCCTCCGTGGCCGGGATCAGCCAGACCTCGCCGTGGTCCACCACCGCCAGGACCGCCTGGCTGCGGACGCTCACCGCGCGGCCGCGGATCTCGCGCTCGGCCCACACCCACACGTCGATGCCGAACTGCGGGCGGGCCAGCAGGTGCAGCTGGTCCGCCACCTCACCCGACACCCGGCCGTTGCGGGCCAGGCGCCGCTCGCTCAGCGACGCCCACGCCGCCTCGATCACTTCCCGCCGCTCGGTGCGGGTGGTTCCTTCGCTCGGCACGTCCAGCGCGACGTGCCGGCGCGGCAGGCCCAACGACTCCCAGAGCACGTCGAACTCGCGCGCGGACAGCACCAGCGACACGGTCAGCGCACATCCCCGCCGTGGTCGCCGATCACGTCGGGGGAAACCATCCGCTGGTCGGCGAACAGGTCCTGGTCGTCGACGCCGTAGCGGCGGACGTGCTCGGCGTCGTCCTCCTGCGGGGCCGCCTCGGACAGGAACTTCGCCTCGCCGGGCTGCTGCTTCGGGCTGATCTGCTCCGACTTCCGCAGCGCGACGGCCTCCTCCTCGGGCAGCTCGCCGACCGGCAGCGGCCGCACCGGGCCCTTCGCCTGGCCCTTCTCCCGCCGCTGGCGCTCGCGATCACCGCTGAGCGCGCCGCCGGCCGCACCCGCGCCGACCGCCGCCGCGCCCGCGCCGATCTCGCCCGGCGTCGCGCCGGGCTTCGGCACGAAGCCGCGTTCGGCCGTGAACTGGCCGGGCGGGAGCGGGGCCTGCGGCATCGCGCCGACCGTGCGGCCCTTCGCCAGCAGTCCGTCGGGACCGCGGTTGGCGCCGCCGAACGAGTTGTCGATGCCGGTCGAGCCGCTGGACGAACCCCCGCCGAGCGACTTGATCGGCGCCGTCGCCGGCGACGAACCGGGCGGCAGCGTGCCGGGCGCACCCGGCGGGACGAACTGCTCGCCGCCACCCCCGGTGGTCAAGCCGGGCGAGAAGTGGGAAGCGTCGCCGGAGGACGGGCCGCGGCCCGGCGCGTTGACCCAGCCGGGGCCGGGCGCCGACGTCGGCGGCTTCACGCTCGAAGGCGTCGTCGATGCGGGCGTCGTGTGCTGCGCGGGCGAGGCGCCCGCGCCGGTCTGGCGGGGCGGCTGCGCGGCGGGCCGGGACGGCTGCTGCGCCGCGACGCCGTAGACCGGGGTCGGCGGGTCGGCGTGCACCGTGTGCGACACCGGCTGCACCACCGGCGGGTCGACGTGCACCGACCGCACCTTGTCCGAGGCCGGCTTCACGCTGCCGTCCGGCGTCACCGCGACGGCGGCGCCCGCGACGTCCAGCACGCCCGGCGTGACGCCCGGAGCGGCCAGCTTCAGCGACTCGGGGTCGGACAGCGACTGCGTCGAGAGCAGGTTGGTGCCGCTTTCCTGCGCGTACTCGTTCAGCGCCTGCTTGGCCTGTTCCTTGGCGTCGTTCGCGGCCTCGACCTGCCGGGCGTGGTCGGTCTCGAAGCCGATCAGGCTGAGCAGCAGGCCGTCGGTGAGGGTGTAGCCGCCCGCGCCCTTCCGGACGGTCTCGGCGTCCGGGAGCTTGTACTTGGTCCGGTTGAACGACTCGCCCTGCTCGAACACCATTTCCGCGGCGTGCGCGACCTTCGTCGTCGCGTCCTGGGAGAACCCGGCCTGCTCGGTCAGCACCTGGCTGGCCGCACCGCCGGCCTGGCTCTGCCACTCGACGCCGAGCTTGAGCAGCTGTGCGCGCAGCGTCTGGTCGGTGTGGGCGAGGGCGGTCGCGACGGCCTTCAGCGCGTCGACAGCGGTGCCGATGCTGCCGGTGCCGTCACCGTTGACCATCCGCGTGATCTGGTCGGCGATCGCGGTGTTGGTCCAGCCGTCGAACCGGTGGTTCTGGATGCCGGCCGCGAGCTCGGAGAATTCCACGCGCCCTCCCTAGTTGCGTGCTTTCAAGGTCTGCAGCGCGACGTCGGCGGCGTGCACCGACAGGTCGCACAGCTGCGGCTGCGTGAGCCCGCCGCGGGTGATGGCGAAGGTCTGGACGGCCAGCGTCTGGCCCCTCGCGACGCCGACGAGCGCCTCGCAGTCGGCCGGGTCGCCGGCCGCGCGGTAGTTCGTCAGCGCCGGGTAACCGCCGATGGTCTTCGGCTCGGTGGTCATGCTGTTCTTCTTGCGGGCCCCGGTGATCCACTCCTCGAGGTCCGCCGAGACGGCGCGCACGTGGAAGGCGTGCACCGGCTCGGCGCCGTCCGCGTCGAACACGCACGTCGGGCCGTCCTCCGGCGGAGCTTCCCGGGGCGTGCTGGTGATCTTCATGGCGTCGAGCTGCACCTGCGGGAACACCTCGCACAGGTTGACGCCCTGCAGGGTCAGCTCGGCCGGTCGCTGCGGCAGCTGGGCCGCCTTGGCGCTCTGCGACGCCGCGGTCGCGGCCGTCTCGACCGGGTAGGGCGTGCCCTCGGTGCCCGCCGAGCAGCCGGCGAGCGCCGCCGTCGCGAGCACGCCCCCGGTGACGATGCGCACCTTCCGACTACGCACCGTGCTTGCCGCGGTCACCGAACACCGCCGCCTTCTCGTCTTCGCTGACCTGGTAGTCCTTGGCGGCGTCGCGCAGCTGCGAGACCAGGCGCTTCAGCCCGGCGACGTACTCGCGGACCTGGCCCGCGTAGGAGCGGTCGCCGTCGGCGATCAAGGTGTTCCAGGCGTCGATCGACTGGGTGCTGATGACGTCGGCCGACGGCGCGTCGATCCGCAGCTGCCCGAGCTTGGTCAGCAGCTGGTCTTCGAGGGAGTTGGCCTGCTCTTCGACGATCCGGGCGACGTCCAGCAGCTTGTCCGGGTGGACCAGGACGTCCGCGGCCGCCGGCGCCACGGGGACGGCCGAGCTGAGGTCGTACGAGGGTCCTGACATACTCTCCCCTGACGTCATACGGACAGTGACCGGCCGACTCCCGTCGAGGCTACCAACCCGGGTGTGACAGCAGGCTGAGTTTGGACGAAGTTCGTCCCCCGCCGGTTCCCCGTCGGCCGGATCAGGCGCGCTGCTTGACCGTCGGGGCGCCGACCTCGCCGTTCGCCGCCTTCAGCGCGATGTCCGTGCGGTGGTGGGAGCCCGCGAGATGGACCTTCTCGACGGTCTCGTACGCGTGCTTGCGCGCCGACTTGAGCGTCTTGCCGGTGCCGACGACCGACAGCACGCGGCCGCCGGCGGACACCACGGCGCCGTCGTCGCGGCGGCGCGTGCCGGCGTGCAGGACGCCTTCGATCTCGGCCCCGGTGATGACGTCGCCGGTGCGCGGCTTGCCCGGGTAGCCGTCGGCGGCGATCACGACGGTGACCGCGGCGCCGCCGGCCCACTCCAGCGGCGGGTGCTCGGCGAGCTTGCCGGTGGCGGTGGCGTGCATCAGGCCGGCGATCGGGGTGCGCAGCAGGGCCAGCACGACCTGCGTCTCCGGGTCGCCGAAGCGGCAGTTGAACTCGATGACCTGCGGGCCGTCGGACGTCAGCGCGAGCCCGGCGTAGAGCAGGCCGGAGAACGACGCGTCGCGCGCGACCAGTTCGTCGGCGACCGGCTGGACGACCCGCTCGACCAGGTCGTCGACCAGGTTCTCGGGCGCCCAGGGCAGGGGTGCGTAGGCGCCCATGCCGCCGGTGTTCGGGCCGGCGTCGCCGTCGCCGACGCGCTTGAAGTCCTGCGCGGGCAGCAGCGGCACGACGGTGTGGCCGTCGACGAAGCAGAACAGCGACGCCTCCGGACCGTCCAAAAAGGACTCCAGGAGGACCGGGTGGCCGCCGTCGAGCAGCATGATGGCGTGCTTGCGCGCCACGTCGTAGTCGGTCGTGACGACGACGCCCTTGCCCGCGGCGAGGCCGTCGTCCTTGACCACCCAGGTCGGGCCGAAGCGGGCGAGCGCGGCGTCGAGGCGGGCCGGGTTGTCGACCACCTCACTGCGCGCGGTCGGCACGTTCGCCGCGGCCATGACGTCCTTCGCGAACGCCTTCGAGCCTTCGATGCGGGCCGCCGCGGCCGAGGGGCCGAAGCAGGCGATGCCCGCCTTGCGGACGGCGTCGGCGACGCCGGCGACGAGCGGGACCTCGGGCCCGATCACCACCAGGTCGGCCTGCCAGCTCTTCGCGAGCGACGCGACCGCTTCCGGGTCGGCCGCCTCCACGCCGAGCTGCTCGGCCATCGAGGCCGTCCCGGCGTTGCCGGGCGCGCAGGCCAGGGCGGTGACCGCGGGGTCGCCGGACGCCGCGAGGACGAGTGCATGCTCACGGGCGCCGGAGCCGATTACCAGTACGCGCACGCCGCACAGCGTATCCGGCCGGATCCGCGGCGGACATTTCGCCGTCCCCGGCGGCCCGGGTCCCGGGTCGGTCGCGGTTCACCGACCGGCCGCCCGCCGCGGCCGGGTGGGGCTCGCGGGAGCCGGTGTGCCGTGCGAAGGCGTGGCCGGGGTGTCGTGAATGACTCATTCATGTCGTCGGACGACATGAATGAGTCATTCACGACGTCCGGGCCGCCGCCCCTGCGATCCGGCCGCGTCGCACCGGCTCCCCGCGGCGCGAGCAGGAGTCCACGCGCCGTTTACCGAGGTGTTCGCCTGGATACGTCCGCCGGACGCTTGCGGCGATGAGGGTTGCGCGGGTAGTCAGGGCACACCCTGTGTGAAAAGAGGTCACCAGATGAAGCGCAAACGTGTCGGCGTACTGGCACTCGCCGGACTGGCGTTGCTGAGCGTCACCGGACTGGCCGTCGGGTCCGCGAACGCGTCCGAAACCGGGTCCGCCGATGCGGCCGCGCACGGGCGGGGCCACGATGACCCCGTGATCATCGGACACCGCGGCGCGCCCGGGTACCGGCCGGAGCACACCCTCGCCTCGTACGAGCTCGCCTACCGGATGGGCGTGGACTACGTCGACGTCGACCTCGTGCCCACGAAGGACGGCCAGCTCGTCGCCCGGCACGAGCCGGAGATCAGCGGGACCACCGACGTCGCGAAGCACCCGGAGTTCGCGAACCGCAAGAAGACACTGGTGATCGACGGCGTCTCGACGACCGGCTGGTTCACCCAGGACTTCACGCTGGCCGAGCTGAAGACGCTGCGCGCGGTCGAGCGGATCCCGGTGAACCGGCCGCACAACACGCTGTACAACGGGCGCTACCGGATCGCCTCCTTCCAGGAGGTGCTCGACCTGACTCACCGGCTCGGCAAGGAGCTGCACCGGACGCTCGGCACCTACCCGGAGGTCAAGCACTCGACCTTCTTCCAGTCGATCGGCAACCCGGTCGAGCCGAAGCTCGTGCCGATCCTCAAGCGCAACGGCCTCGACCGGCCGGACGCGCCGGCGATCATCCAGTCGTTCGAGGTGTCGAACCTGATCGCGCTGCACAAGCAGGTCCGGACGCCGCTGCTGCAGCTGACGTCGGCTTCGGGCGCTCCGGCGGACTTCGTCGCGAAGGGCGACCCGCGTACGTACAAGGACATCGTGACTCCGCAGGGGCTGCGTGACGTCGCGAAGTACGCGAAGTACCTCGGGCCGGACAAGGGGCAGATCATCCCGCTGGACGCGGCCGGGAACCTGACCAAGCCGACGGCGATCGTCGCGGACGCGCACCAGGCCGGCCTCAAGGTGCAGCCGTACACGTTCCGGAACGAAAACCCGTTCCTGCCGGCGAACCTGCGCTCCTCGGCCGAGCCGGACGCCTACGGCGACGTCTTCGCCGAAGAGGCCGCGTTCTTCAAGGCCGGCGTCGACGGCTTCTTCGCCGACCAGCCGGACACCGCCCTGGAGTCGCTGCACGCGTTCCTGGGCCGGTAAAACCGCTTTGCCGGGAGGGCGCTTCCGTGGACGCTGGGTCCATGGAAGCGCCCTTTTCCGGTGTGGTGCTGGTCAGCCGCGGCGACCGGACGCTGCTCGCCGAGGCGTCCGGGTACGCCCACCGCGCCCACGGCGTCGAGAACACCGTCGACACGCGGTTCGCGATCGCCAGCGGCACCAAGGGGTTCACCGCACTCGTCGTCATCGGCTTGGCCGCCGAGGGCCGGCTCGCGCTCGGCACGCGGGCCCGCCAGGTCCTCGGGGCGGACCTGCCGCTGATCGACGACCGCGTGACCGTCGAGCACCTGCTGACGCACACGTCCGGTATCGGCGACTACTGCGACGACGAAAACCCGCCCGAGACCCCACCTGGCCTCGTCACATCGGCCGACTACCTCGCCGCGCTCGACGGGTTCCCGCAGCAGTTCCCGCCCGGCGAGCGGTTCCACTACAACAACGGCGCGTTCGCCGTCCTGGCCCTGATCGCCGAACGGGTCGCGGGCACACCTTTCCCGGACCTCGTCCGGACCCGCGTGACCGAGCCCGCGGGGATGACCGACACCGCGTTCCTCCGGTCGGACGCGCTGCCCGGCCGGACGGCCACCGGCTACCTGGAAGACGGCCGCACCAACGTGTTCAGCCTGCCGGTCGTCGGCTTCGGCGACGGCGGGATCTACAGCAGCGCACCGGACCTCCGGAAGTTCTGGCCAGCCCTGCTCGGCGGCCGGATCGTGCCGCGCGAGTGGGTGGACCGGGCGCTGAAGCCGCACGCGGACGGCTACGGGCTCGGCTTCTGGCTGCCGCGGCCGGGCGTGGTCCGGCTGGAGGGCGGCGACCACGGCGTCACGTTCGTGAGCCTGCACCAGCCGTCCTCCGGCGTCACCGCGACGCTGATCTCGAACGATCACCGTGGTGGCGGGCCTCTCCTGCGCCGGCTGGACGAGTATTTGACGAAGGCTTGACACCCCCGGGCACCGGGGCTACTTTCGGCGAATTCAATGGTCTGGCCGCATACCTTTCAAGAGGTGCCCGAATGGACGTTTCCGACCAGCAGACCACCCCCGACCACACCGACGAGGACAGCGCGCGGCTGCACCAGCTCGGCTACGCGCAAGAGCTCAAGCGCACGATGTCGGGGTTCTCGAACTTCGCCGTCTCGTTCACCATCATCTCCATCCTGTCCGGCTGCCTGACGCTCTACGGGTTCGGCATGAAGACGGGCGGGCCGGCCGCGATGATCTGGGGCTGGCCGCTGGTCGGGGTGTTCGTCATCCTGGTCGGGCTCGGCATGGCCGAGGTCTGCTCCAGCTACCCGACCGCGGGCGGGCTGTACTACTGGGCGGCGCGGCTGGCGCGGAAGAACGGCCCCGCGTGGTCGTGGTTCACCGGCTGGTTCAACCTCGTCGGGCAGATCGCCGTCACCGCGGGCATCGACTTCGGCGCGGCGCTCTTCCTCAACGCGTTCCTCGACCTGCAGTGGGGCTTCACCGCGACACCGGGCCACACGATCCTGCTGCTCGCGATCATCCTCGTGGTGCACGGCCTGCTGAACACCTTCGGCGTCCGGATCGTGGCGATCCTCAACAACGTCAGCGTGTGGTGGCACCTCATCGGCGTGCTGACGATCGTCGGCGTGCTGGTCTTCGTGCCGGCCAAGCACCAGGACGCGTCGTTCGTCTTCGGCAGCTTCGTGAACCAGACGGGCTGGGGCTCGGCGTTCTACGTCTTTGCGCTGGGTCTTCTGGTGGCGCAGTACACGCTGACCGGGTACGACGCGTCGGCGCACATGACCGAGGAGACGAAGAGCGCGGCGACGGCCGGGCCGCGCGGCATCGTCATGTCGATCGTGGTCTCGCTCGTCGCCGGCTGGGTCCTGCTGATCGGCCTGACGTTCGCGATCCAGGACTACGACGGCGCGGTCGGCTCGGCCACCGGCGTCCCGCCCGCGCAGATCTTCATCGACGCGACCGGCGCGGTCACCGGCAAGTTCCTGCTGCTGATCTGCATCGGTGCGCAGCTGTTCTGCGGCATGGCATCGGTGACGGCGAACTCGCGGATGATCTACGCGTTCGCCCGCGACGGCGCGATCCCGGGGTCGAACTTCTGGCACAAGATCAACAAACGGACGCAGACCCCGACCAACGCCGTCTGGCTGGGTGCGGGCGGAGCACTGGTCCTGGCGCTGCCGTACCTCTGGAGCGCGACGGCCTACGCGGCGGTGACGTCGATCGCCGTGGTGGGGCTGTACGTGGCGTACGTGATCCCGGTGTTCCTGCGCGTCCGCCAGGGCGACGGCTTCGAGCGCGGGCCGTGGCACCTCGGCCGCTGGGGCAAGCCGGTCGGGATCGTCGCGACCACGTGGGTCGCGCTGATCTTCGTGTTGTTCATGCTGCCGCAGGTTTCCCCGGTGACGGCAGACTCGTTCAACTACACGCCGATCGCGTTCCTGGTGGTCCTCGGCGGCGCGGCCTTGTGGTGGGTGCTCTCGGCCCGGAAGTGGTTCAAGGGCCCCAAGGTCCAGGGCACCGCCGCGGAACTCGAGGCCGTGGAACAGGAGCTCAAGGAACTCGGCTGACGGTCCGTGAATGTCGCATTGAGGGACTCTAAGTCCCTCAATGCGACATTCACGGCTTTAGGTGGTGGCGGGGCGTGACTCCGGCGCCGGGGCGGGTTCTTCGGCTCGGACGTCGCGGCCCGGGCGGACCACCGTGACCGCCGCCGCGCCCAGGGCGCCGACGCCGGCGAACGCGTAGAAGCCCCACGGGTACGCGATGCCCGCCGTCAGCAGCGCGCCGCCGAGGATCGGGCCGCTGATCGCGCCGATCCGGCCGATGCCGGCCGACCAGCCGAGGCCGGTCGCGCGGATCGCGTCCGGGTAGACCCGGCCGATGTAGGCGTACACCAGCACCTGCGCGCTGAACACGAAGCAGCCGGTCAGGAACACCGCCGCGTACAGCCCGGCGGCGGGCAGCTTCACGCTCAGCAGCGCGAGGAACACCGCACCCGCGCAGAACCAGACGATGGCCGACGGCCGGATGCCGACGCGGTCGGCGACCCGGCCCGCGACGAGCAGGCCGGCGATGCCCCCGAGGTTCAGCGTCAGCAGCAGGCTCAGCGCGGCTCCCAGCGGGTAACCGGCCTGGCGCATGATCTCCGGCAGCCAGGTGTTCAGGCCGTACACCAGCAGCAGGCCCATGAACGACGTCACCCAGAACGCGATCGTCGCGCGCAGCAGGCCGCCCCGGAACAGGCCGGCGACGGCGTGCCCGGCCGAACGCTCGGTCTCGCGGACCCGTTGGAACGACTCGGACTCCGGCAGGAACTTCAGCATCAGCGGAACCAGCACGACCGCGGGGATCGCCCCGGCGACGAACATCGCGCGCCAGCCCAGCGGCGCGATGAGCACGATGCCCAGCAGCGCCGTCAGCACCGCGCCGACGTGGTAGCCGGTCATCACCGTGGTCGTCGCGCTGCCCGCCTTGCCGCGGCGCGCGTACTCCGTGACGAGCGTGATGGCCGTCGGCAGGCAGCCGCCGAGGCCGAGCCCGGCGACGAACCGCAGCAGGCCGAAGACGAACGTCGACGGCGCGAAGGCGCACAACAGCGTGCACAGCGAGAACAGCGTCACGGAGATGATCAGCGACTTCCGGCGGCCGATGACGTCGGTGATGGTCCCGATCGCCAGCCCGCCCAGCATCATCCCGGCCAGGCCGACGGTCGAGACGACCGACGCCACGGCGGGCGTCAGGCCCCAGACGTGGTCGCGCAGCAGCACGGGCAACACGGAGCCGAGCACGACCAGGTCGAACCCGTCGAGCAGGACGGCGGTCCAGGCCAGGGGCACGACCCAGGAGCGGGCGCCAGGGGACATGGGGAACCTCCGGTTGTGCGTCGGTGCACGTGATCCGCACATCTGTGCGTATTGCGCACAAGTATGCACAGCAGCCCCGGGGTAATCCAGGTCACTTCCATTGAACGGAAGCCGAGCGCACGGCTCCCACCTGCGCAAAGATCACGCGCGTGGAGATCCTGACGCTGATGGGCGTGCTCGCCGGCTCGCTGGCGCTGACCGCGCTCGCCCGCCGCTACAACCTGTCCGCGCCCTTGCTGGTGGTGGTCGTCGCGCTCGGGGTCGCGCTGATCCCCGGCGTGCCGCGGCTGGAGCTGGAGCCGGAACTGATCCTCACGGTCGTGCTGCCGCCGCTGCTCTACTCGACGTCGCTCGAAAGCTCGGTGACGCACTTCAAGACCAACCTGCGGCCGATCGTCGCACTCGGCGTGGTGCTGGTCGCGGTGACCGCGGTGGCCGTCGCCTTCGTCGTGCACCTGCTGCTGCCGGACGTGCCGTTCGCCTCGGCACTGGTCCTCGGCGCGGTGGTGGCGCCGCCGGACGCGGTGACGGCGGTGGCGATTGGGCGCAAGCTCGGGCTGCCCCGGCGCCTGATGACCGTGCTGACCGGGGAAAGCCTGGTCAACGACGCCGCCGCGCTGACGCTGTACAAGGTCGCGCTCGCCGCGGTCGCGGGCATCGCGGGCTCGGCCGGGCACGGGCTCGCGGTGTTCGGGGTGGCGACCGTGCTGGGCATCGCGGTCGGCCTGGCGATCGGCGCGGTCGTGGTGCTGGTCCGGCGCCTGCTCGACGACCCGCTGCTGGAGTCGGCGTTCGGGATCATCGTGCCGTTCGGCGCGTACGTCACCGCCGAGCACCTGCACCCGTTCGGCCCGGAGTTCAGCGGATCCGGCGTGCTCGCCGTCGTCGCGGCCGGGCTGTACCTGGGGAACCGCTCGCTCTACGCCTCCCCCGCGACGCGCATGCAGGACAGATCGGTGTGGGCGTCCATCGACGTCCTGCTGGAGGCGCTGGTGTTCGCGCTGATGGGGCTGCAGCTGCCGTTCGTGCTCGACGACGCCCAGCACGCGGCCCGCGACAACGGCACGCTCGCGCTGGTCGCGCTGGTCGTGCTCCTCGTGACGATGCTGGTGCGGATCCCGGCGGTGTTCGTCTTCGCGTTCCTGCCGCGGACGTTGCGGCTGTTCGGCCGCGGGCGCGCGGCGCCGCCGTGGCGATCGCTGGCGGTGCTCTCGTGGACCGGCATGCGCGGCGTCGTCACGCTGGCCGCGGCCGCCGGAGTGCCCGCCGGCACCCCGGGCCGCGAAGAGATCCAGCTGTTCGCGTTCGCGGTGGCGATCGGGACGGTGCTGGTCCAGGGGCTGACGCTGCCGCCGCTGATCCGGGTGCTGAAGGTGCAGGACCCGTCCGAGGCGTCGCGCGACGAAGCCGAAGAGCTGGCCGCGCGCGAAGTCGCGCAGAAGGCGGCGCACGAACGGCTGCGGGAGATCAGCCGCGACCGGCTCGCGTCGCTGGACCTGCCGCCCGAGAAGGTCGAGCGGCTGAAGCAGCGGCTGGAACGGCTGGTCGACACGCGGTACCGGTTCGCGAAGGCGGCGATCACGTTGTCGGGCGAGGAGCGCTCCGGAAGTCCCCAGGCCCAGTTCGCGAAGGCCCGGCGGGAGCTGCTCATCACCCAGCGCAAGGCGATGCTGGAGGAGAACCGCGCGGGCCGGCTCGACGACGAGATCCTGCGGAAGGTGCTGCGGGAGCTGGACCTGGAGGAGCTGTCGGTGTCGACGACGCTCACGAACCGAGTGAGCTGATCACCTCCCAGGTCCGTCGGCGTTCTTCGGCCGAACGGATGCCGGTCTGCGAGACGAGGACGTCCGTCGCGCCGGCGTCGTAGTACCGCTGGAGCCCTTCGAGGACGGTCTTCTCGTCGCCGATGACCGCGAGGTCGGCGGCGTGCTCGACGCCTTCGACGTCGAGGATCTTCCGGTAGGACGGGATCCGGCCGTAGAAGGACATCTGCTCGACGGCCTTTTTCCGCACTTCGTCCGGCTCGTGGGTGACGACGGCCGGGACGGCGGCGATGATGCGCTTGCCGTCCGGGATGGCGGGGACGATGAGTTCGGAAAGCGCTCTCGGCCCGGCGAGGAAGGGCAGGGTGCCGTCGGCGAGCTCCCCGGTGACGCGCAGCGCCTGCGGCCCCATCGCGGCGACGATGACCGGGATGTCGCCGCCACCGGCCACTGTGGACGGTTCCGGTACTTTCGCGGTGACGGTCTCGCCCTCGAAGTCGACGGCTTCCCCGGCGAAAACGCGTTTCAGCACGGTCAGGTACTCGCGCAGGTGCCGGATCGGCGGCGGGTACTCGACGCCGTAAACCGGGCCGAGGAAGCCCTTCGACCCGAGCCCGATGCCGAGGGTGAACCGCCCGCCGGTGGCGGCTTGCGCGGTCAGCGCGGCGCTCGCGACGAGCAGCGGGTGCCGCGGGTAGGTCGGCACGACGGAGGTCCCGACCTCGATCCCGGGCACTTCCCGCCCGGCGAGCGCGGCGACGGCGATGGCGTCCTGGCTGAGGGGGAGCTGCGAGAACCAGACGGACCTCAAGCCGGCCTCGGCGGCTTGCCGGGTCTGGGCGAGTAGTTCGTCGACGAGGTTCGGCGCCGACCCGGTGTCGCCGGACGGAAGCGTGACTCCGATGGTCATGATCCCAAGCTAGCGACCGGCGCGACCGATTTCCGCGTTCCCAGCGCGTGGGAAACGCGGGGTCAGCGCCGGCGAGCCAGAAGCCGTTTCAGGGAGCGAAGACGGCGTCGCGGCTCGGTGGTGCCTGTCTGCAGGACGAGCTCGAGCACCGCCGCCCGCTGATCGGCGGCGGCCCGCGCGTAGCCGGGCGATGCGGTGACGGCGCGCCGGAGGTCGTCGGGATCGGCAGTGCCGGTGCGGAACCCGGCGACCCGGGTCACGTCGATCGGACCTCGGCTGTACGTCTCCACGCTGTGCGCCTCCACGAAAGGGCTCTCCTGCTGTGCCTGCCCTCTCGTTATCGCCCCGTTACCGCCGGCGTTACCGTCCTCGCGTCCCCCGGTCGAGTGCTTCCGCATCCCGGGCACCCGCGCTCCCAGGACTTGAGAACCCGAGCGAGCGCTTACGAAATCGCCCACCCTGTGGCGAAATACCGATCATCGAGGAGCCCCCATGTCGCTGACCGACGTCATCGAAGGCACCCGCAAGGCCGTCGACGCGGACCCGCACAACGCCGCCGTCTCCTTCAGCGTGGCCAACGCCCTCAAGCCCGGGACCACGACCGAAGTGCACGTCAAGGTCCGGGACCACAGCTTCACCGTCGACGAGCCGCCCGCGCTCGGCGGGACCGATCAGGCCGCCAACCCCGTCGAGCTCGCGCTCGCCGCCCTCGGGTCGTGCCAGGTGATCACGTACCAGTTCTGGGCGGCGAAGCGCGGGATTCCGCTCGACTCCGTCAAGGTCACCGTCGACGGCGACCTCGACCTGCACGGCTTCTTCGGCTTCTCCTTCAACACCCGCCCCGGCTTCGGGGACGTGCGCGTGTCCGTCGAGCTGGAAGGCCCGGCGAGCCGGGAGCGCTACGAAGACCTCAAGCGCGAGGTCGACGAGCACTGCCCGGTGCTCGACCTGTTCCGCAACGAGACGCCGGTCAGCACGAAGCTGACCTGAAACCTCAGACGAACTCGTGCCGCACGATCGTCTGGTCGCGGCCCGGGCCGACGCCGATCGCCGAGATCCGGGCGCCCGACAGCTCTTCCAGGCGCTCGACGTACGCGCGCGCGTTCGCCGGCAGCTCCTCGAACGTGCGGCAGCCCGAGATGTCCTCGAACCAGCCCGGGTGCTCTTCGTAGATCGGGATCGCGTGGTGCACGTCGGTCTGCGTCATCGGCATGTCCTGCGTGCGGAACCCGTCGACCTCGTAGCCGACGCACACCGGCACCTTCTCCAGCCCGGACAGCACGTCCAGCTTGGTGAGGAAGTAGTCGGTGATGCCGTTCACGCGGACCGCGTAGCGCGCGATCACCGCGTCGAACCAGCCGGTGCGCCGCGAACGTCCGGTGGTGACGCCGAACTCGCCGCCCTGCTTGCGCAGGTACTCGCCGGACTCGTCGTGCAGCTCGGTCGGGAACGGGCCCGAGCCGACGCGGGTGGTGTACGCCTTGAGGATGCCGAGCACCGTGGTGATCCGGCCCGGGCCGATGCCGGAGCCCGCGCTCGCGCCGCCGGACGTCGGGTTCGACGACGTCACGAACGGGTAGGTGCCGTGGTCGACGTCGAGCAGCGTGCCCTGTGAGCCCTCCAGCAGCACGGTTTCGCCGCGCTCGAGGGCCTGGTTGAGCTGCAGGCGCGTGTCGGCGATGCGGTGCGCGAACTTCTCGCCCGCGGCGAGCACCTCGTCCGCGACCTGGTTCGCGTCGAGCGCCTTGCGGTTGTAGACCTTCACCAGCACCTGGTTCTTGAACTCCAGCGCGGCTTCGACCTTCTGGCGGAAGATCTTCTCGTCGAGCAGGTCCTGCACGCGGACGCCGACGCGGGCGATCTTGTCCTGGTAGCACGGGCCGATGCCGCGGCCGGTGGTGCCGATCTTGCGGCTGCCGAGGTACCGCTCGGTGACTTTGTCGATGGCCACGTGGTACGGCATGATCAAGTGCGCGTCGGCCGAGATCAGCAGCTTGGACGTGTCGACGTCCCGCGCTTCGAGGCCGGACAGCTCGTCGAGCAGCACGCCCGGGTCGACCACCACGCCGTTGCCGATGACGTTCGTCACGCCCGGGGTGAGGATGCCGGACGGGATGAGGTGCAGGGCGAAGTTCTCGCCGTTCGGCAGGACCACCGTGTGACCGGCGTTGTTGCCACCCTGGTAGCGGACGACCCACTGGACGCGGTCACCCATGAGATCGGTGGCTTTGCCCTTGCCTTCGTCTCCCCATTGGGCACCGATGAGCACGATGGCCGGCATGTGACACTCCAGGTGTTCGACGACTGAGGTTAAGTGTCCCGGACGGACACCGGTGGCGCTGACGAAATGCCGGTGCATGACTGTAACGGAGGTCCTGCGGGTGCGCGGACTAGTGGTGGCCTGTGGCGACGCCGCGGCCGGCTTCGAAGAGGTCGACGACGTCGAGTCGATCCGCGTCCCCAGCCGTCCCGGCAAGGCGGAAATCGACCCCTTGCTGGGCGAACACGATCACCTGGTCGTGTCGGGCACGGACGCTGACCTGGCCGCGGTCGTCGTGCGCCTGCTGCGGAAGGACGCGCTTTCGGGCGTGTCGGTCGGGTACGTGCCGTCTTCGCCGGACTCGGCGGTCGCCGCGCTCTGGGGGCTGCCGAGGACGCCGTTGCAGGCCGTCGCGCTGGCCCTGCGCGGCGAGGTCGACCCGGTGCCGCTGATCCGCGACGACGTCGGCGGCGTGCTCGTCGGGCGCGGGGAGCTGCGGCTGGTCCGCGGCGTGGCCTACGCCGACGAACAGGTGGCACTGCGCGGGCCGGCGTCGTCGATCGAGGTGACACCGGACCCGGAGGGGCCGGGCCTGGCCGTCCGCGTCGTGAAGGGGACCATCTTCAAGCGGCCGACGACGTTCTACGCGCGCGCGTTCCAGATCGGGTGCATCCCGACGCGGCCCGTCAGCGACGACGTCGTCCACGAGCGCGCGGTGAACAAGTGGACCTGGTACCGGCACACCCAAGACCTTCGGCTGGTTCGCGGTCCGGCCTGACCTGGGATTTTCACCCTTGAGTGCACGCGCGGAAACGCAGCGTTCATCAACGGGCAGCAACATGTCACCTATACGTGTTGCACTCGCCACTCCCGTGTATCAGGGTTAGCTGTCCCCGCACCTGACACGGAGGCAGCAAAATGCCAACCAGGCGTGCTGTTCGTCATTCCTTGACCGTTCTCGCGGCCACCGCCGTGCTCTCCGGCACGCTCGTGAGCGTCGCCGACGCCACCCCGCCGGGCATCCCGTCGGCCTCGACGGCGAAGACCGAGCTCGCGGCCCTGACCGTCAAGGCCGACGGTTCCCAGACCGGCTACAGCCGGGACAAGTTCCCGCACTGGATCGACCAGGGCAACAGCTGCAACACCCGCGAGGTGGTCCTCAAGCGCGACGGCACGAACGTCGTCACCGGGTCGGACTGCGCGGCCACCTCCGGCAGCTGGTTCAGCCCGTACGACGGCGAGACCTGGACCGCGACGTCCGATGTGGACATCGACCACGTAGTGCCGCTGGCGGACGCGTGGCGCACCGGTGCGTCGGCGTGGACGACCGCGCAGCGCCAGGCGTTCGCGAACGACCTCACCGACCCGCAGCTGATCGCCGTGACGGACAACGTCAACCAGGAGAAGGGCGACAAGTCGCCCGACCAGTGGAAGCCGCCGCTCACCAGCTACTGGTGCACCTACGCGAAGATGTGGACCGCGGTGAAGTACAAGTTCAAGCTGACGATCAACACCGCCGAGAAGTCCGCCCTGACGGACATGCTCGGCCGCTGCTGACCCCGTCGTGAGTGTTTAGGGCGGTTAGAACCGCCCTAAACACTCACGACACTCGCACCGGCGCGAAGTCAAGGCGGATTCGTTGCGGTGCCAGGGTTTGGGACTCCGGTTCAGCTTGTGGGACGGCCTTCAGCGCGTGGTTAGCGTCGCTCATCGAAGACGCAACCGCTCCCCGCTGGAGGCCGTCCGGTGTACCCCCTTTCCCGCGCCCGCAACGCCGCGGCCCTGCTCGCCCTGCCCGTCCTGCTGACCGCCTGCTCCGCCGCCGGCACCGAACAAGCCGCCGACGCCGGCCCGCCGAAGCCCGGCGGCACGCTCAGGCTCGGCATCTCGTCCGCGCCCGACTGCATCGACCCGCAGCAGACCGCGACGAACGCCTCCATCAACGTCGCGCGCCAGCTGGTCGACTCGCTCACCGACCAGGACCCGAAGACCGGCGAGATCAAGCCGTGGCTGGCCGAGAAGTGGGAGATCAACGCCGACTCGACGGCGTTCACCTTCCACCTGCGTCCCGGCGCGACGTTCTCCGACGGCAGCCCGGTCGACGCCGCCGCGGTGAAGACGAGCTTCGACGGCATCAAAGCTCTCGGCACGAAAGCCCAGCTCGGCTACGGCTACCTCGCCGCGTACAAGACGTCGACGGTCGTCGACCCGCGGACCGTACGGATCGAGTTCTCCTCGCCCAGCGCCCAGTTCCTGCAGGCCAGCTCGACGATGTCGCTCGGCGTCCTCGCGCCGGCGGCGTTCAAGAAGACGCCGGAGCAGCGCTGCCAGGGCACCGGCCTGATCGGCTCCGGGCCGTTCGTCTTCGAAAGCCTGAAGCAGAACCAGGAGATCGTCCTGGCCAAGCGCAAGGGCTACGCGTGGGGCTCGTCGCTGTTCAAGCACCAGGGCGAGGCCTACCTCGACAAGATCGACTACAAGATCGTGCCGGAGCCCGGCGTCCGCACCGGCAGCCTCGCGTCCGGCCAGCTCGACGCGGCCACCGACATCCAGCCGGTCGACGAGCCGCAGTTCAAGGGCAACGGCTTCAGCGAGAACATCCGGCCCAACCCCGGCGTCGTGTTCAACCTGCACGCCAACACCACCCGCGGCGTGCTCACCGACGAGAAGGTGCGCCAGGCCGTGCTCAAGGGCGTCGACCGCACCGAGGTCGTGAACACCGTGCTGACGGCCAGCTACCAGCCCGCCACCAGCATCCTCGGCTCGGCGACACCGCTCTACGACGACCTCTCGCAGCAGCTCGCCTACGACCAGAAGGGCGCGGCCGCGCTGCTCGACGGCGACGGCTGGGCGCCCGGGCCCGACGGGATCCGCGTCAAGAACGGGCAGAAGCTGAGCGCGTCCGTCGTGTTCTCGCCGGTGTTCAACCAGAACCGCAGCGTGCTGGAGCTGGTCCAGCAGCAGCTGCGCAAGATCGGCTTCGACCTGCGGATCGAGCAGCACACCACCGCCGAGACCACGCAGATCCAGCTCAGCGGGAACTACGACTTCCTCTGGTACAACGTGACCCGCGCCGACCCGGACATCCTGCGCGGCCAGTTCTCCACCAAGGCCGGCAACCGCAGCAAGCTGACGCCGGGCAACCCGCTCGACGTCGCCCTCGACACCCAGTCGTCCACTGTGGACAACGCCAAGCGCAAGCCGTCGGCCGACGAGGTGCAGAAGCTGATCGTCGACCACGCCTACGCCGTCCCGGTGTTCGAGCTGACCCAGGTCGTCGCGCTGAGCTCGCAGGCGCACGCCGTCGACTTCGAGGCGTCGTCGCGGCTGCAGCTCTTCGACGCGTGGCTGTCGTGAGGCGCTACCTCCTCCGCCGCGTCGGGCAGGCGGTGTTCGTGCTCTGGGCGGCGTTCACGCTGTCGTTCCTGATCCTTTACCTGCTGCCGGGCGACGCCGTTTCGGCGAAGCTCGCCAGCGGGGAGGCAGGTTCCTCGGCGACCCCCGAGCAGCTCGCCGCCGCCCGCGCGGAGTACGGCCTCGACTCGGCCCTGCCGGTCCAGTACCTGAAACGGCTGGTCTCGGCGCTGCACGGCGACTTCGGCCGCAGCGTCGCGACCGGCGACGACGCGACGCACATGGTCGTCACGGCGTTGCCGCCGACGCTCGCGGTGACCGGTCTGGCGCTGCTGTTCGCGGTGGTGTTCGGTGGCGGCTCGGCGTTCCTCGGCACGTTCACGCGGTTCCGCTGGCTGCGGCAGGCGCTGCTCTCCCTGCCGTCACTGGCGATCTCGCTGCCCCCGTTCTGGGTCGGGCTGCTGCTGATCCAGTTCTTCTCGTTCCGGCTGCGGCTGCTGCCGGCGCTGGGCACGCAGGGCTTCGAGACGAGCATCCTGCCCGCGATCACCCTCGCGCTGCCGACCGGCGCGATCATCGGGCAGGTGCTGGCCAAGAGCCTCGCGACGCAGCAGGCGGAGCCGTACGCGGAGATCGCGGCGGCCAAGGGCGCGAGCCGTTGGCGAGTCCACTTCGGACACCTCCTGCGCAACGCCGCCGTGCCGACGCTGACCGTCGCCGGCGTGGTGGCGGGCAACCTCGTCGCGGGGTCGGTGATCACCGAGACGGCGTTCTCCCGCGACGGCGTCGGCCGGATCACCGCGGCCGCCGTCACCGCGCAGGACGTCCCGGTGGTGCAGGCGGTGATCGTGCTGGCCGCGCTGGTGTTCGTGGTGCTCAACCTGATCGTCGACCTGCTCTACCCGCTGCTCGACCCGCGCATCGCGCGGACCCCGGAGGTGGCCCGTGGTTGACCTCGCCACCCCGGTCGTCCGCCGCCCGGGACTCACGATCGCGGTCGCGGTCCTGGCGTTCGTGCTGCTCGCGGCCTTCGTACCGACGCTGCTGACCGGGTACGACCCGATCACCGGCGTCCCGGCCGAACGGCTTCAAGGCCCGTCGCTGCACCACCTGTTCGGCACCGACGAAACCGGCCGGGACGTCTACGCGCGCGTGATCCACGGCGCGTCGCTCTCGCTGCGGGCGACCGCGATCGCCGTGCTCGTGGCACTCGTCGCGGGCTCGGCGCTCGGCCTGCTGGCCGGGTTCCGCGGCGGCTGGGCGGACACCGCGATCATGCGGGTCGTCGACGTTTTCCTGGCCATTCCGCCGATCCTGCTGTCGCTGGCCCTGGTCACGGCGCTGGGCTTCGGCACGACGAACGTCGCGATCGCCGTCGGCATCGCGAACCTGGCGTCCTTCGCGCGAGTCATGCGCGCGGAGGTGCTTCGCGTGCGAAACGGCGTGTTCGTCGAAGCGGCGCGCGCGAGCGGAGTGCGCTGGTCCGGCGTGCTGCTGCGGCACGTGCTGCCGAACGCAGTGGGCCCGGTGCTCGCCCTGGCGACACTCACCCTCGGCACGGCCGTGCTCGAGGTGTCGGCATTGAGCTTCCTCGGCTTCGGCGCGACGCCGCCGACGCCGGAGTGGGGCTCGCTCGTCGCGGGCGGGCGCAGCTTCCTGGCCACGGCCTGGTGGATGACGACGTTCCCGGGGCTGACGGTCGCGGCGGTGGTCCTCGCCGCGAACCGGCTGTCCCGCGCGCTGGACGGAGGAGACCGATGACCCTGCTGCGGATTTCGGACCTGACCGTGTCGTACCGGAAGGTCCCGGCCGTCCGTGACGTCGGCCTGGACATCGACGCGGGCGAGGTGGTCGCCATCGTCGGAGAATCGGGCTCGGGCAAGTCGACCACGGCGCACGCGGCCATCGGCCTGCTGCCCCGCGGCGGCCGCGTCGACGGCGGCTCGATCACCTTCGCCGGCCGCGACCTGCTTTCCCTGTCGGACAAGCAGTGGCGTGGCGTGCGCGGCCGCGAGATCGCGCTGGTGCCGCAGGACCCGGCGGTGTCGCTGAATCCCGTGCACCGGATCGGCGACCAGGTCGCGGAGGTGCTGAAGATCCACGGGCTCGCGGACCGGCGGACCGCCTCGGCGCAAGCGATCGAACTGCTCGAACGCGCGGGTGTCCCTGACCCGTCGCGCAGGGCGCGGCAGTACCCGCACCAGCTGTCGGGCGGGCTCCGGCAGCGCGTGCTGATCGCGTCGGCGCTGGCCGGGCGGCCGAAGCTGATCATCGCGGACGAGCCGACGTCGGCGCTGGACGTCACGGTGCAGCGCCGGATCCTCGACCACCTGACGTCGCTGGCCGCCGAGTCGGGCACGGCGATCCTGCTGATCACGCACGACCTCGGCGTCGCGGCTGACCGCGCATCGCGGATCGTGGTGCTCTCGCAGGGCTCGGTGGTCGAAGAGGGTTCGTCGGTCGTCAGCGCGCCCACGCACCCGTATACGCAGCAGCTGCTCGCGGCGGCGCCGAGCATGACCAGCGCGTCACGCCCGCCCGCCCCGGCCGCCGAGCCGCTGGTTTCCGTCCGGGACCTCGCGAAGACGTTCGACGGCGGAATCCGCGCGGTCGACGGGATCTCGTTCGACATCCCGCGCGGCCAGACCCTGGCGCTGGTGGGCGAGTCGGGCTCGGGCAAGTCGACGACGGCCCGCATGGTGCTCCGGCTGGAGACGCCGTCGGCGGGTTCGGTGGAGTTCGACGGCCAGGACATCACGACGTTGTCCGGCGCCGAACTGCGCAGGCTGCGGCGACGGATGCAGGTCGTCTACCAGAACCCGTATGCGTCGCTGAACCCGAAGTTCTCCATCGAGGACGTCGTCGCGGAGCCGTTGCGGGCGTTCGGTCTTCCGCGCACCCGGGTCCCGGAGCTGCTGGAGCAGGTCGCGCTGCCTTCGTCGGTGGCGCGCCGGAAGCCGGCCGAGCTGTCGGGCGGCCAGCGCCAGCGGGTGGCGATCGCGCGCGCGTTGGCGCTGCGGCCGGACCTGGTGGTGTGCGACGAGCCGGTGTCCGCGCTGGACGTCTCGGTGCAGGCCCAGATCCTGCGGCTGCTGGCCGACCTGCAATCGGAACTGGGACTGTCGTACCTGTTCATCTCGCACGACCTGGCGGTGGTGCGGCAGTTGGCGGACCAGGTCGGCGTGATGCGCGAGGGCGCGCTGGTGGAGCTGGGCCCGGCCACGCAGGTGCTGGAGGCACCTCAAGCCGAGTACACGAAGGAGCTGCTGGCGGCGATCCCCGGGCGTTCGGTGCAGGAGGTCAGCTGAGACAGGAAACCGGACAAGTTCGACGGTGGGTGTTTCCCCAACCACTCACCGCCACTTATGGTCTGGACCATGCGGAGGATCGGCGTGGCCTTCGTGGCCTTGGTGCTGATGATTTCGGGTGCGGTGCCGGCTTCGGCCGCCGCCGGGCGCAGGGTTGTCGTCTACTACCAGACCATCTACAACGGCTCCACCTACGTCTCGCCGCTGCCTCTGCGCGACGCCGGGGCCACGGACGTCGTCGTCGGGGCCATCCACCTCGACGCCAACAGCGTCGTGCACCTCAACGACGATCCGCCCGACGCCGCGAAGTTCACGCGGATGTGGCAGGACCTCGCGACCCTGCGCAGCCAGGGTGTGCACGTCCTCGCCTTCGTCGGCGGGGCGGCCGCGGGCAGCTTCCAGCGGCTCGAAACCCAGTTCGACACCTACTACCCGCTGCTGCGGAACCTCATCCGGACGTACTCGCTCTCCGGCATCGACCTCGACGTCGAAGAGCACATGTCCAACGCCGCGCTCAACAAGCTGATCGACGCCCTGCGCGCCGACTTCGGCAGCTCGTTCCTGGTGACGTTGGCTCCGGTCGCGACCGAACTCAGCGGCGGCGGCGGGCTCTCGGGCCTCGACTACGACACGCTCTACCGCGACCGCGGCAGCCAGATCTCCTGGTTCAACACGCAGTTCTACTGTGGCTGGGGCTCGCTGAGCAGCACCTCCGGCTACGACGGCATCATCCAGCGCGGAGTCGTGCCGGCGAGCAAGGTCGTCGCCGGGACCGTGACCAACCCCGCGAACTGCAGCGGCTATGTCGCCATGTCGACACTTCAGTCGACCGTGCGGAGTCTCATCGGCAAGTACGCGGACTTCGGCGGGATCGACGGCTGGGAGTACTTCAACTCCCTGCCCGGCGGGACGTCGGCCCCGCAGCAGTGGGCGCAGCAAATCGCTCCGGTCGTGAAGGGCTGACCGGTACGCTCGGGCGGTGCGGATCCTCTTCACGTGCCGCCCGGCGTACGGCCACCTGTTTCCCTTGCTGCCCTTGGCGAACGCGGCCGCGGCAGCGGGTCACGAGGTCGTCTTCGGCACCGGCGAAGCGTTCGTGCCCCAGGTGCGTGACCTCGGTTTCGAGGTCCACCGCGCCGGGATCGGCATCGGCGAGGCGGAGGCCGAAGCCCAGAAGCGGCACGGTGCGGACGCCGGTTTCCTCGACGTCGGCATCACCATGTTCGCCGAGCTGCTGCCGCACTCGCTGCTCGGCGACCTGACGCCGCTGCTCCCCGAACTGCGTCCCGACCTGGTCGTCTACGACATGAGCGACGTCGGCGCCGGGGTGGCGGCGCGGCGGGCGGGCATCCCGGCCGTCTCGGTCGTGATCGGGCGGTCGATGCCGCCGGAGATCCTGGCCGTGGCCGCCGAACGGCTGCGGCCGCTCTGGGGCGAGCTCCCGGCGGACGCGCTCTTCGGCGACGCCTGCGTCGACGTCTGGCCCGACAGCGTCCGCGACCCGGGCACCGCGTCCGTGCCGACGGTGTTCCGGATGCGCCCGACGCCGTTCGACCCCGACGTCCCGCTGCCGCCGCTCCCGGAAGACGGCTTCGTCTACCTGACGCTGGGCACGGTGGTCTTCGGCGCGACGGACGTCCTGCGCGGCGCGATCCGCGCGCTGTCCCGCCTGGACGTGGACGTGCTGGTGGCGCTCGGCCCCGGCGACCCGTCGGCGTTGGGCGAGCTGCCGGCTCGCGTCCAGGTGGCCGGGTTCGTGCCGCAGGCGGAGGTCTTGAAGCACGCGGGCCTGGTGGTGCACCACGGCGGCACGGGCACGGTGCTGGCGTCACTCGCGGCCGGGCTGCCGCAGCTGATCCTGCCGCAGGGCGCCGACCAGTTCGCGAACGCGGAAACGCTCTCGGCACTCGGCGCGGCGAAGTCCCTGGTCGGCGACGCGATCCGGATACCCGCGATCGAGGCAGCGGCCCGCGACCTGCTCACCGACCCGAAACCCCGCGACACCGCCCGGGGCATCGCGGCCGAGATCGCGAAAATGCCCCCACCCGAGCAAGTCCTCGCCGAGGTGGTCGCCTGGGCCTCGTGAGTGGTTAGGGCGGTTAGAACCGCCCTAACCACTCACGAGGGCCAGGATCTCGCGCGCGACGGCGTCGTTCTGGCGGAAGCTCGACGCGTTCGTCCGGGGCCGGGTGAACGCCGCCGCCGAGCGGGCGCTCGTGTGCGGGCCCACGGCGAAGCGGTGCGGGTGCGGGCGGCCGGTGCCGTCGAGCAGGCGGGAGTCCGACACGCGCGTGTGGATCCGGCCCGACGGCAGCAACGCGCCCGTCACCGGGTCCGCGACCGTCTCCTCGGCCAGCTCGCCCGCGTCGCGCAGCTGCTGGAGCAGGCCGTCCGCCGCCCGCGTGACGCTCGGGCCAGGCAGCCGCGCTTCGACCAGCGTGCGCGCCGAAACCGTTCCGGGATAGCTCGCGCTGGACGCGACGAACGCGTCGCGCTCCGCCGTCACCCGCATGTCCGCGCCGGCGAAGGAAACCACGCCGACCTGGTGCAGGGCCAGCAGCTCCTCCAGCCGGCGCGGCGGCGGCCCGCTGGCGTAGTACGAGAAGAACCCGTGGAACCAGCCGTCCATATCGGACACTTGCGAAGAGGCGTCGAGCCGTCCTTTTTGGACGAGCACCGGCAGCTGGCCGTACACCGAGAGCAACGCCATGAACGCACCCAGGTCGGCGCTGAACTCCTGGTCCGCCCGGCGCGCGAGGTCGGCTTCGACGTACTCCCGCAGCTCCTTGCCGAACTCCTCCGCCGAGCCGAACGCGCGGCCCGCCATCGGCCGGTCGAGCCGGTCGAGGTCGAGGCGGTCGGCCTCGGCGGGCACCGCCCGCGCGATGAGGTCCCGCATGCCCGGCGAATCCCAGGGCAGGTCGGCGAAGGTGTCCGCGAACACGACGAAGTCCATCCGCACGCGGTCGGGGTGCCCGGTGAACAGCTCGCTGTAGTAGCCCCAGGCCAGCTCCTTCGCGATCAGCGGCCAGACGTCCGCGCGGAAGTCGAGCGCCTCCCCGGGAAGGTCGTCCATGGCGTAGGCGTCGAAGAACCTGGGCAGCCGCAACGGTTTCCCGCGCAGCCGGTAGCCGATCTTCGCGTGGTAGGGCACCCCGCGCCGCGAGCCGACGTGCAGCACCGGCTCGGCACCGCTCGGGTGGTAGCGCAGGCCGCCGCACGGCAGGTCCTCGAACCGGCCGCCGCGCCCCTCGGTCAGCAGCAGCATCAGGTCGACGAACGCCAGGCCGAACCCGCGCACCAGCACGGTTTCGCCCGGCGCGATGCCGGAGTAGTCGACGTCGGCGGTGTAGCCGGCCGGGTAGTAGGCGAGCCCGTGCCGCGCGGCGAACGTCACGAGCTCGCGCTCCCGTTCGTCCGGTTCGGCGTCGAGGTGCCCGACGGTGAAGACGACGGCGTCCGCCGCGACGGTCGTACCGTCGGACAGGCTGACCGTAGGACCGTCGACCCCGACGGCTCGCGCCGCATGCTCGACGACGTCGATGCCCTCGGGCAGGTCGCCGAGGATCTTGCGGTACACCCAGGTCAGGTAGGCGCTCTGCAGCCGCCGGGTCGGGAAGTCGAAGCTGTCGAGCGCGGTCAGCTCGGCGACGACGTCGGGCGGCACTTCGGCGTCGAGGGCGCCGTCACGGACCTTCCGCGCCCACTCCAGCAGCGTCGGCCCCGGCCGCACCGGCCCCGCCATCTTCACCGAGTCGTCGGTGAACATCGTGACGTCCTCGGGCATGGAGTTCATCCGCAGCAGCGGCGACTGGTCGTAGCGCCACACGCGGCCGGGTCCCGGCGGGAACGGGTCGATCAGGTGCACTTCGAGCCGGCGGTCGCGCCGCAGCTCGGCGTTCGCGCCGAGCCGCTCGAGGACGCCGACCCCCCGGGGTCCGGCGCCCACGACGGCGAGGGTGAACGGCGCGCGCTCGGCCATGCAGCCGAAGCTACGCCGGGGCTCCCGACCAGGGCGTCCTTCCCATACTCCGGAATTCCGGGAATAAAACCAAACACTCCGGCGACCGGCGCCGAATCCCCGGGGCACACCGGCTGAAGGAGCGGATTTGTCCCTTGACCACACAGGCGCCCGGGCCTTCGCAGCGGCACCACGACCGCGAAGACGTGACGGATGAGATCGGCCCGCCGCATCGCGTCCACACCGCGCAGGACGTGGTCGGCACCCTGCTCAGGGGCAACTGGGCGATCTTCGCGCACGAGTGGGCCGATCCGGACGGGATCGACCCGAAGCACTGGCGGGACGTCGTCGAGGCGGCGTCGGAGGCGGCCGGGGTCGACGTCGAGTTCGTGGTCGTCCCGCGCCGGTCCCTGACCGTCGTGTTCAACCGGGCGAGCCCGCCCACCTTCGAGCAGGTCCGCGCGTCGATCGAGGTGATCGAAAAGTACCGGCGCTAGTTCCACCCTGCGGACTCCGTTGCCGCATGCCTCGCGCCAGGCGTAGCCCTGGGAGTACCGACGCGAGGGATGGAGGACGGAATGCCGGTGGAGTTCCTGGGCATCGGAGGCACGCACGACGGGTCGGAGACGCACGCCCGCTCGGGCGGGGTGTTCGACAAGGAGTACACGCTGCGCCTGGCCCGCGCGCACGAGGACTTCGGCTGGGACCGGGTGCTGTTCGCCTACGGTTCCGGCTCACCCGACCCCGCGCAGGCGGCCGCGTACGTCGCCACGAAGCTCGACAAGCTGCAGATCCTGCTCGCGCACCGCCCGAACGTCTCGTACCCGACCTTCGCGGCGAAGACGTTCGCGACGCTCGACCAGATCTCCGACGGCCGTCTCACGGTGCACTTCATCACCGGCGGCAACGACCACGAGCAGCAGCGCGAAGGCGACCACCTCACGAAGGACGAGCGCTACGGGCGCACGCGCGAAGCCATCCAGATCATCAAGAAGGCCTGGACCTCGGACGAGCCCTTCGACTTCGAGGGCGAGTACTACCGCTTCAAGGACTACGTCAGCGACGTCAAGCCGGTGCAGAAGCCTCGGCCGGGCGTCTCCTTCGGCGGCTCTTCGCCCGCCGCGTACGCCGCCGGAGGCGCCGAAGCGGACATCTACTGCCTCTGGGGCGAGCCGCTGGCCCAGACCGCGGAGCAGATCGAGTCGGTGAGGGCCGCGGCGCTGGCGGCCGGCCGCACGGACGTGCCGCGGATCCAGGTCGCGTTCCGCCCGATCATCGCGCCGACCGAGGAGCTGGCCTGGGAAAAGGCGTACGCGACGGTCGGGGCGATCAAGGACCGGACGAAGGGTGGCCAACCGCTGACCCGGCGGCACAAGCTGACCGAGCCCGAGAACACGGGCTCCCAGCGGCTGCTGGCGGTGGCGGCCCGGGGCGAGCGGTTCGACCGCGCGCTGTGGACCCCGACGGCGGCCGCGACCGGCGGCGCGGGCAACTCGAACGCGCTGGTCGGCACGCCGGAGACGGTCGCGCAGGCGCTGCTGGACTACTACGACCTCGGCGTCGAGATCCTGTCGGCGCGGGGCTACGACATGCTCGGCGACACGATCGACTTCGGCCGGTACGTCATCCCGATCGTGCGGGAAGAGGTGGCCAAGCGGGACGCGGAGCGTGCGTCGGAGGTGGTGCGAGCGCCCGCGGAGGACGCCCTGGCCGTCGACGGCTGACCCCGGCCACCTGCGCGAACCGAGTAGCCACCTCGCGAACGCGAGGTGGCTACTTTTGCCTCTGGTCCTCCGGCCATCGGGTGCGGAATGATCCATTGGTGACTCCTGGGCGACCGGCCAGACACTGCGGGCTATCGTCTGACCCGTTCAGGAAAGCTCCGTGACACCTTCGATACCGGCGAAAGAACCTAGAGATTTACCAACAGTCACGGGACACTGGCTGAGGGACTCACGTACCGTGACGGCCTCATGACCGACAGGCCTTCTCGTCACCAGCGGTCATGCGACGGGCACGGTCTGCACAAGAGGTCGGGAGAAAGCGCATGGCAGCTCCGCGGGATCGCGTCACGTTCCGCGAGGTGTTCGGAATCGCCGAATTCCGCGCGCTGTGGTTCGGGGAACTGCTGTCGATCGCCGGCGACCAGCTGGCCAGAGTCGCGCTGTCCATCCTCGTCTTCACCGTCACCGGCTCCGCCACGCTGACCGGCCTCACCTACGCGCTGACCTTCGCGCCGTCGCTGCTCGGCGGCATCTTCCTGACCGGCCTCGCCGACCGGTTCTCGCGCCGGACCGTGATGGTCGTCGTCGACCTGGCGCGCGCCGGGCTGATCCTGCTCGTCGCCATCCCGTCGCTGCCGTTCTGGGCGGTCTGCGTCCTGGTCGCCGGCGTCTCGCTGCTGAACCCGCCGTTCAAGGCCGCGCAGCTCGCGCTGCTGCCGCAGATCCTCGAAGGCGACCGGTTCGTCGTCGGCATGGGCGTGCGGAGCATGACCGTGCAGTCGGCGCAGCTGCTCGGCTTCGCCGGCGGCGGTGCGCTGCTGCTGGCGCTCGACCCGCACGTCGCCCTGGTGGTCGACGCGGCCACGTTCCTGCTCTCCGCCGGCTTCGTCCGGTTCGGCGTGCGGGCCCGGCCGCCCGCCGCGAACGCCGAAAAGCGGAAGCCGTTCTTCGCCATGATCGGCACCGGCAGCCGGGTGGCGTTCGCCAACCCCGCGCTGCGGGCGCTCGTGCTGTTCACCTGGCTGATGGGCCTGCTGCCGGTCTACGAGGGGATCGCCGCGCCCTACGTCTCGTCGGCGGGCGGCGGGCCCGAGCTCGTCGGGCTCCTGCTCGCGGCCGACCCGGTGGGCAGCGTCATCGGCACGTTCGTCTTCACGCGGTGGGTGTCCGCCGAAGCCCGGCCAAAGCTGATCGGGCCGCTGTCGGCGCTGTGCGCGGTGCCCATGCTGGCCGGCTTCGCGCAGCCGAACCCGTGGGTGTCGATCATCCTGTTCGTCCTGTCCGGCGCGTTCGGTTCGGTCGCGCTGCTGCAGGCGACGGCCTCGCTGACGCTCGCGGTGCCGGACGAGAACCGCGCTCAGACGATGGGCCTGTCCAACACGGGCTTGACGACGATGCTCGGCATCAGCCCGCTCATCGGCGGCGTGCTGACGGACCTCGTCGGGGCGCAGACGACCGTCGGAATCTTCGGTGTTGCCGGATTGATACTCACGCTGCCGCTCGCGCTCGCGTGGCACCGCTCGATGAACGCGGACCGGGACGCCCGTGTGGACGACGAAGCCCCGCGCGCCGAACACGCCTGAATCACGTGCTCCACGCGCGGGTGTACTAGACCTCGCGACCTTGCGGTGCGCCCTGCTACTGGTCTCTGGTTCGCATCGCTGGTCACCCTTCATCCGGCGTCAGGAAAAAGGTACACACCGAAAGCCCTTGTGGACAGGAGGCAAACGGGCTGAAACTGTCCGTGAGTGGGTTGTCACCGCGCTACAGCGCAAGAGCTTGGGGGAAAAATGGTCACATTGGGGGAACGATCTGGACAAGGCCTGATTCTTGGTGTTGCCGACTGGGCGCTGTGGCGGCGTCCGCCACGCTGGATCGCGCTCACCCTGACCGCCATCACCGCGGCGGTGGCGTGGGCGGTCACCGCCGCCTTCACGACTCCGGCCTCAGTCGACCACTACGGCATGTTCGCGCTGCTGCTGGCGCTCGCCGTCGCGCAGAACGAAATCAGCCGCCGCATCGAGCGGGCCCGCCGCAGCCTGAGTGAAAGCTCCCACGTCAACATGACGTCGGTCTGGCTGATCCCGGCCGGGTTGCTGCTGCCCGCGCAGCTGGTCGCCCTGCTGAGCGTGTCGCTCTACGTCAACATGGCGCTGCGGAGCTGGTCGGGCACCCGCCCCGGGCAGCCGCACCGCGTCGCGGCCAACGCGACCACCGCCAGCCTGTCCGCGTGCACGGCCGGGCTCGCGATGCTCGTCTCACCGCAGATCAGCGTGCCGGCCGTGTGCCTCGCGGTGGCCATCTACTTCGTCGTCAACGCCCTCCTCACCAGCCTCGGCCTGTACCTGGCCAACCAGGCGAACGCCACCGTGGAGGGCTGCCTGGGGAACATGGACGACAACCTGCTGGAGCTGGCGACCCTGTGCGTCGGCGGGTTGCTGGTCATGGTGCTCACCGACGAGCCGCTGCTGTCGGTGCTGGTCATCCTGCCGCTGTACGTGCTGCAGCGGTCCATGCTGATCAAGCGGCTCGAGGAGTTGGCCACCACCGACCAGAAGACGCAGCTGCTCAACGCCACCACCTGGCAGGACGGCGCACAACGGGAGATCTCGCGCGCCGAGCGGGACAACGGCAGCTTCGGCGCCATGATGATCGACCTCGACCACTTCAAGCGGATCAACGACACCTACGGGCACCTCGCGGGGGACGACGTGCTCAAGGCTGTGGCCGCGGTGGTCAAGCAGGAGACCCGGGCGCACGACCTGGTCGGTCGGTTCGGCGGCGAGGAGTTCGTCGCGCTGCTGCCCGCGACCTCCAAAGAGGACGCGATCGTCACGGCGGAGCGGATCCGGCAACGGGTCAGCGAGCTGGTCATCAGCACGAAGACCAACGAAGGCGCCGCCGTCGACATCGAACGGCAGACGGCGTCCATCGGCGTCGCCGCCTACCCCCTCGATGGGTCGTCGATCGAGGAAGTGATGGCGTCCGCCGACGCAGCCGTGTACGCGGCCAAGCACGGCGGGCGCAACCGGGTGGTGGGGTCCGTCGAAGTGGCGCTGGCCGCCGCTTAGCTGCCCTTACCGCAGCCGGTCGATGACGTCGCTCGCCTTCGTCTGGAGGCGGGCGACGCCGCCGACCGTGAATTCGGTGAGCAGGTCGATCAGGGCTTCCTCGTCCGGCGGCTCGCCGTCCCAGGTCGCCTGCACCAGTGACTCCGTCATCGCGAAGAAGAGCGTGACGAGCGCGCGGTCGGCGCGGCCGGAGTCGATGCCGTGCGCGGCCCACCGCTTGCGGCTGGCGTCGGCGTAGACCACGGCCAGCCTCTCCCTCAACCGGGTGAGAGCGGGGTCGCCCACGCGCTCGGCCGCGCGGAGCACGCCGTAGGCCTCGGGGCTGTCGGCGACGAAGGTGACCATGTTGGCATAGTTGGCGCGTGCCCAGGCCCGCAGGCCGGGCTGCGGGTCGGTCACCGACGGCCCCGCGATCGCGGCGAACGCGCGCTCCTCGGTTTCGGCCACGACCTCGGCGAACAGTGTCGCGCGGTCGCCGAACTGCTCGTAGACGGCTTGGCGCGAGACGCCGGCTTCGCGCGCGATCTGCTCGATCGTCGCGCCCTGCATCCCGTGCTGCGCGACGACCCTCGCCGTCGCCTGCAGCACGCGGGCGCGCTGCTCCCCGACCGGGAGCTTGCGCGGCCGCCCGCGCGGAGCCGGGCTTGACATGGTGGTCCACCTCACGTGATTCTTTTTCCGACACCTCTGTCTAAAAAGGTGTTCCCCACGCACTAGTCCTGCTCAACGAGGAGCAAGCATGCGTATCTTCCCTCGCCGCGCCCTCTCCGCGGCGGTCGCCACGATTTCCGTTCTGGTTCTGGCGACGCTCGGCCCACCGCAGGCCTCCGCCGCGTCCTTCTACGATCCGCCGTCCCCCTTGCCGGCAGGCAGCAACGGTGACGTCATCCGGCACGAGGCGTCGACGTTCTACATCGACCCGGTCAAGCTGCTCGAGGCCGACGCCGGCGTGCAGCGGATCATGTACCGCAGCACCGACACGCACGGTTCGCCGATCGCGGTCACCGGCACGGTGCTGACCCCGCGTTCCACCTGGCACGGCGCCGGCGTGCGCCCGATCGTCTCCTACGCCGTCGGCACGCAGGGCGAAGGCGACGACTGCGCGCCGTCGAAAGCGCTGGCCACCGGCTTCGAGTACGAAGGCCCGTTCATCGCCGGGCTGCTGGCGCGGGGCTACGGCGTCGTCGTGACCGACTACGAGGGACTCGGCACGCCGGGCGACCACACGTACATCAACCGCGCGTCGGAAGGGCACGCGGTGCTCGACGCGATCCGCGCGGCGCAGCGGCTGCAGGAGGCGGGGCTGCCGGACGACGGCCCGGTCGCGATCGCGGGCTACTCCCAGGGCGGCGGCGCGTCGGCCGCGGCGGCGGAGCTGCAGCCGAGCTACGCGCCCGAACTGAAGCTGAAGGGCGCGTACGCGGGCGCGGTGCCGGCGGACCTCGGCGAGGTCGCCAAGAACCTCGACGGCCACTACGCGGTCGGTTTTCTCGGCTTCGCGCTGGTGAGCATGAACTACGCGTACCCGGAGCTGAACATCCCGGCGCTGCTCAACGCCCGCGGCAAGCAGCTGTTCGAGCAGGTCCGGACCGAGTGCACGGTGGAGGCGATCGCCGCGCACGCGTTCACGCAGTCGTCGACGCTGACGAACGACGGCCGCTCGCTCGTCGCGTACCTCGGTGAAGAGCCGTACCGGTCACGGGTGGCCGAGCAGAAGATCGGGGCGCTGAAGCCGGCGGCGCCGGTGCTGATCGTCCACAGCGCCCTCGACGACGTCGTGCCCTACGCGCAGGACCGGACGCTGGGCCGGACGTGGTGCGGCAAGGGCGTGAAGGTGCAGTTCAGCACGACGCTGGTGCCCACGCACGTGCTCGCCGCGGTGCGGGCGTACCCGGAGGCGTTCGCCTGGCTCGAGGCCCGCTTCGCGGGTCTCCCGGCCTTCTCCAACTGCGGCCTGTTCTGAGGCCTGCCAAAGCCGTGAATGGCACATTGAGGGACTTGAAGTCCCTCAATGTGCCATTCACGGACCTGGGTCACTTCAGGCCGGTGGCTTCCGCGGCGGCCGGGTCGGAGTCGGCGAGGAACGTCCGGCAGCGGTCGTACTCCTCGGTCTCGCCGATCTTCCCGGCGGCCTTGCCCAGCACGGCGAGGGCGCGCAGGAACCCCTGGTTCGGGCGGTGCGCCCACGGCACCGGACCGAAGCCCTTCCAGCCGGCGCGGCGCAGCTGGTCGAGACCCCGGTGGTAGCCGGTGCGGGCGTACGCGTACGCGGCGACGGTCTCGCCCGCGTCCAGGGCCTTCTCGGCCAGCGAAGCCCACGCCTCGCTGTAGTCGGGGTGTTCGGCCGCGACGGCGGCCGGGTCGTTCCCGGCGTCGAGCGCGGCCTGGGCGGCGGTGTGCTCGGGCAGCAGCGTCGGCTCGGGGCCGAGCAGGTTGTGCGTCATGACCCCATTCTGCCCACGCGCCCGGATCAGAAGAACAGGCCCGCGAGAACCCCGCCGCCGGCCAGCACCAGAGCGCCGATCAGGACGGCGGCCACAACTCGTTTCGGCATCATGGCGGCACACCCTGCCAAGCCGCGCCGGGCGAAAGCAAGTCGTCCACCCGTAGGGGTGAACCCGGGTTTTTCGTGGTCTTTGCGCGCTCGTGACCATGACCGGCCATGATGTCCCGCATGGCCAAGGCAGTCGACGTCCCGGTGGACGTGATCCCGCGCAGCCCGATCGGCAAGACACGGCTGTTCTTCACGCGGCACTGGCACCGTGGCGCCCCCGGGCAGCCGACTCCGGACTGGGTGCTCCGGTTCTGCTACGGGATGTGGCTGACGGCGTTCGGGTTCAAGCTGCTCGGCTCGTCGTGGGACATGTCGTGGCACTTCATGTGGCTGCGCGACGACCTGGCGCCGCCGCACCTGATCAACACCGTCGGCACGGTGATCATCGTCGTGCTGGTGGCGATCCACAGCTACACGGGCCTGGGCGCCGACAAGAAGGCGCTGCGGCTGATGCAGATCGGGCTGCTGACGTTCCTGGTCGCGGCGCCGCTGGACGTCATCAACCACCGCGTCAACGGCCTCGACCTGACCGCGTGGAGCCCGTCGCACATGATGCTCTACCTGGGCACGGGCATCATGCAGGCGGGCGTGCTGCTGGGCTGGCTGAAGTACGCGCCGCCGGGCCGGTTCCGGACCGGCGTGCTGCTCGGGCTGTGGGCGTTCTTCCTGGAGAACACGTTCTTCCCGAACGGCCAGCAGGAGTACGGCATCCTCGGCCTGCGCGCGTGGGAGCGCGGGGCACCGGAGGCGGAGCCGTCGCTGCTGGACTTCGCGGCCAACCAGATCGGGCACCCGGTCGACCGGGCCGCGGTCATGCACTTCACGATGCCGATCCCGGAGTGGGTGTACCCGCTGTGGGGCATCGGCGTGATGGCGCTGATCCTGGTCCTGGCGCGCAAGACGCTGGGTTTCCGCTGGTCGGCTTCGGCGGTGGCCCTGGCGTACATCGCCTACCGCGGCGTGATGTGGCCGCTGCTGCTCGGGATGGGCTTCCCGGTCTCGACGATCCCGTTCTACCTGCTGGCGGTGGGTCTCGCCGTGGACCTGGCGTTCGCGATCGGCCGCGGTCATGGGCTGTTGACGGCGGGCGCGGGGGCGTTGCTCGTGACGGCCTTCGGGTACGGGGCGCTGTGGGTGCAGTCACAGTTCCGGCCGTGGGTGCTGGGTGACGCGCACACGGAGTCGGCCCCACCGGTGGCGTACTGGACGGCTTTGGTGGTGCTGGGCGGGGTGTTCGTCCTGTGGGCGGCCGCGGGTCCGGCGACCCGGCGATGGACCGCCCGGCGGCAGGTCGAGGCAGGGGCACCCGGCGTCGGATGAGGACCTCACCCGGCCATCCGCGCTCAGGACGTGCGCTCCGGCTCGGCACGATCGGAGCCGGCCACCGCCGCTTTCCGTAACACCGAGCCGGATGACGACGACTCCGAGGCACGCGTGATCCACCTGCGCCGAACTCGGAGGATGAGGACATGTGGCCCTTCTCACGGAGGAACAAGGCGCCGCAGCCCCAGAGCACGCCGGCCGCTGCGGCACCCCCTCGGCAACCGATCTCCGTCGGGGCCCGGCCTCCCGGCGGTCAACCGCCGAGCCCCGGCCGGACGCACCTCGAGCTCGTCCCCCTCTCGGACGACGGACGGCTCGCCGTTGCCGGGGAGAGTCACTACCAGGACGCCTTGCGCCTCGTCGCCGGCGGAAAAGCCTTCGGCACGAACTTCGAAGAACACTTTCCCGCGACGGCAGTACTGGTACCCGAGCCGGAGAACCCTTGGGACGGGAACGCCGTGCGGGTCGACGTCCTGCTGGGCGACCGCCCGCTCAAGGTCGGCTACCTGTCCAGCACCTGGGCGGAGGAGTACCAGCCTGAACTGCTGAAACTCCGCGCCGAGGGCGCGCTGGGCACCTGCCCGGCACGGATCACCGGTGGCGGAGCGAAGTTCTACGGCATCTACCTCCACGTCGCCCGCCCCGACGAGTTGCGCGCCCGCAAAGAACCCGAAGACCCGATCGTCGCGAAGCTGACGGATTCGGACGTGCTCCTCCGGAGCGCCTGGTCGTGCACGGTGACCAAGGAGGAGAACCACCAGGATGTCCTCAGCGGCTTCGCCCCCGCGGGCAAGCAGGAGTACCGGGAGGTCGTGGCGTCGTTGGCGTTCTGCACGATCGAGAGCGGCAAGTACCGGGGCCGGCGAGCCATCGAAGTCCGCCTCGGCGATCGACGCGTCGGCCAGCTCACCTACGCGATGACCGAGAGGTACCGAGCGTTGGTCGAGCGGTTCACCGAACAGAACCTGGTCGTCCGGTGTGAGGCCTACACGACCAGAACCGCCAAGGGTGTCGAGGTGGAGCTGCTGATGCCGCGGGATCCGGGACGCGCGGGCCGGCGGGGCGAGAGGTGACACGACGAAGGGCCGCCACAGCCGTGGCGGCCCTTCGCTCCACCAGACCTACTTGACCTTCGTCCCAGCAGAGCCGAGAGCCTGGCAGGCCTCGACCACGCGCTGGGCCATCCCGGCCTCAGCGGCCTTCAGGTACGACCGCGGGTCGTAGACCTTCTTGTTGCCGACCTCGCCGTCGATCTTCAGGACGCCGTCGTAGTTCTTGAAGAAGTGGTCCACGATCGGGCGCGTGAACGCGTACTGCGTGTCCGTGTCGACGTTCATCTTCACGACGCCGTACGACACCGCCTCGCGGATCTCCTCCGGGAGCGAGCCCGAGCCGCCGTGGAAGACCAGCTCGAACGGCTTGGCGCCGGCGTCCAGGCCGAGCTTCTTCGCCGCCGCCTCCTGGCCGCCCTTCAGGACGTCCGGGCGCAGCTTCACGTTGCCCGGCTTGTACACCCCGTGGACGTTGCCGAACGTCGCCGCCAGCAGGTAGCGGCCCTTTTCGCCGGAACCGAGCGCGTCGATCGTCTTCAGGAAGTCGCCCTCGGCGGTGTACAGCTTCTCGTTGATCTCGGCTTCGACGCCGTCCTCTTCGCCGCCGACGACGCCGATCTCGACCTCGAGGATGATCTTCGCGGCGGCCGTCTTGGCGAGCAGCTCCGTGGCGATTTCGAGGTTCTCGTCGAGGTCGATCGCCGAGCCGTCCCACATGTGGGACTGGAACAGCGGGTTCTGGCCGTTCTTGACGCGCTCGGCCGAGATCTCGATCAGCGGGCGGACGAAGCCGTCCAGCTTGTCCTTCGGGCAGTGGTCGGTGTGCAGCGCGACGTTGACGTCGTACTTCGCCGCCACGACCTGGGCGAACTCCGCGAGCGCGGTCGCGCCGGTCACCATGTCCTTGACCTTCTGGCCCGACGCGAACTCCGCGCCGCCGGTGGAGAACTGGATGATGCCGTCGCTCTCCGCCTCGGCGAACCCGCGGATGGCCGCGTTCACGGTCTCGGACGAGGTCACGTTGATGGCCGGGTAGGCGAACTCGTTCGCCTTGGCCCGGTCGAGCATCTCCGCGTAGACCTCGGGGGTGGCGATGGGCATCGTTACTCCTCCTTGGCACAGGGTGGTCCCGACCGCATCGTACGAGGTGGACCGCCGCCGCACACCGGTCCCCGCACAGAAACTTCTCCGCACGTGGAATCGGTTCAGAAGGCAGTGCGTCCGGCCGCCGGGAACACCGGCGGCCGGACGGGGATCACCGCAGTTCGGAAGCCAGCGCGCGGTAGGCCGGCCACGGGTCCTCGTTGAGCACCTGGACGATCACCTGGTCCGCCCCCGCCTCCAGGTGGGCCGACAGCCCGCGCGCCACCGTCTCCGCGTCGCCGTGCAGCGCCAGCGCGTCGATCAGGCGGTCGCTGCCCTCACCTTCCAGATCGGCGTCCGTGAAGCCGAGTTTCCGCAGGTTGGCGACGTAGTTCGACAGCCCGAGGTAGTACTTGACGGTGTTGCGGCCGATCGCGCGCGCCTCGGTCACGTCGGTCGACAGGACCACCTTGTGCTCCGGGGCCAGCAACTTGCCCGCGCCGAGGATCTCGCGGGTGTCGCGGGTGTGCTCCGGCGTCGTCAGGTACGGGTGGGCGCCCGCGGTGCGGTCGCCTGAGAGCTTGACCACCTTCGGGCCGAGCGCCGCCAGCGCGCGCCCGCCGACCGGGACACCCGCCGCGTCCAGGCCGTCGAGGTAGTCGACGAGAGCCGCGTACGGCTTCTTGTACTCCTTCGTCGCTTCGCGGTGACCCGCACCGACACCCAGCAGGAAGCGGTCCGGGTACTTCCCCGCGATGCGCTCGTACGCCTTCGCGATCGACGCCGGTTCGTCCTGCCAGATGTTCACGATCCCGGTCGCGATGACCAGCGAGTCCGTCGCCGCGAGCAGGTCGTCCACGGACGCGAGGTCGCCGCCGGGCGAGCCGCCCAGCCAGATCGCCCCGTAGCCGAGCTTCTCCGCCTCCGCCGCGAACTTCGCGTCGACGTTGCCGTGGTACCGCCAGATTCCGAGCTTGCCCAGTTCGATAGCCATGGAACACTCCAACGCGCGGGACGGCGATTTTCCTCCCGGGATCGGCGAACTAACGTCGGAGTCATGACCAAGCTGGGCAACACCGACCTCGACGTGTACGGACTCAACCTCGGCGGCAACGTCTTCGGCTGGACGGCGGACGAGCCGCAGTCCTTCGCCGTGCTCGACGTCTACACCGCGGCCGGCGGCAACTTCGTGGACTCCGCCGACCTCTACGGCGGGGGCGGCGGCTCCGAGGAGATCCTGGGCAACTGGCTCGCCGCGCGCGGCAACCGCGACGACGTCGTCGTCGCGACCAAGGTCGGCATGTGGGAGGGCAGGCCGGGCCTGTCCGCGAAGAACATCCAGGCCGCGGCCGAGGACTCGCTGCGCCGCCTCAAGACCGACCACATCGACCTCTACTACGCCCACCGCGACGACCCGGACACCCCGCTCGAGGAGACCCTGACGGCGTTCGACGCGCTGGTCCGCGCGGGCAAGGTCCGCCACCTCGGCGCGTCCAACTACAGCGCCGAGCGGCTCGCCGAAGCACTGTCCATTTCGGACAAGAACGGCCTCGCGCGGTACGCCGTGCTGCAGCCGCACTACAACCTCGTCGAGCGGGACTACGAGCGCGACCTCGCCCCGCTCGTCGCGCGCGAAGGCCTCGCCACGCTGCCGTACTTCGCCCTCGCGAAGGGTTTTCTCACCGGCAAGTACCGCACGAAGGGCGCCGAAAGCGGCAGCCCGCGCGCCGCCCGCGCGGAGTCCTATTTGGACGCCCATGGCGAGCGTGTGCTGGCCAAGCTCGACGAAGTGGCGGCAGCGCACGACGTCTCGGTCGCCACGGTCTCGCTCGCCTGGCTGCGGCAGCAGCCGACGGTCGCCGCGCCGATCGCCAGCGCCCGGACACCCGAGCAGCTCACCGACCTGATCGCGTCAGTGAGCCTCGAGCTGACTACCGAAGAAGTAGCGTCACTTTCCCTATGAAAGATGCGTCGCGAGGCCCTGACGACGCATCTTTCTCAGGGAAAGTGACACCTACTTCTGGGTAGCTTACTGCGGGTAAGGTGAGGTACGGTGCCCTCCAGAAGCGACGTGCGACGTCCAGGAGGGCACCGTGGCCAACCCGTTTTCGCTGCTCAGCGGCACCAAGAAGGTCGACGGCAAGGTCGTCCTGATCACCGGCGCGGCCCGCGGCATCGGGGCCGGACTGGCCGAACGCCTCGCCGCGCGCGGCGCGAAGGTCGCCCTCGTCGGCCTCGAAGCCGAAGAGCAGCAGAAGGTCGCCGACCGCATCGGGCCGAACGCACGCGCCTGGGAAGCCGACGTCACGAACTGGGACGCCCTGGAAGCCGCCACCGCTGGCGTCGTAGAGCACTTCGGCGGGATCGACATCGTCATCGCCAACGCCGGCATCGCGACCGCGGGCTTCGTCCGCTCGGTCGACCGGGCCGCGTTCGAGAAGGTCATCGAGGTCGACCTGCTCGGCGTCTGGCGGACGTTCCGCGTCACGCTCCCGCACGTCATCGAGCGCAAGGGCTACCTGCTGGCCATCTCGAGCCTCGCCGCGATCACGCACGCGCCGGGCATGGCGAACTACGCCGCCGCCAAGGCCGGCGTCGAGGCGTTCTCCAACAGCCTCCGCGCCGAGGTCGCCCACCTGGGCGTCAAGGTCGGCGTCGCGCACCCGACGTGGATCCGCACCGACCTCGTCGAGAGCGCCGACGCGCACCCGGTGTTCGGCAAGCTCCGCTCGTCGATGCCCGGCCTGATCGGCAAGACCTACCCGCTGGACGTCGCCCTGGACGACCTCGAAGCGGGCATCCTCAAGCGCGCCCGGACCATCCACGTGCCGCGCTGGGTCGGCGGGCTCAAGCTGCTCCGCGCGTTCCTCCCGCCGATCATCGAAATCGGCTCCCGCAGCCGGGTACCTTCGGCGGACAAGGCCGCGCTGGCCGACATCGAGGCGCGCGGCGCGTTCGAGTCGGCGGTCACCGGGCACGGCGGCCGCGCGGCGACGACCAAGTCCTAAGGAGCCGCGGATGTCGCGTCGGGACCAGATCCGGATGACCGAGGACGAGGTGCGCGCGTACCTCGACGAGCAGAAGGTCATCAACGTCGCCAGCATCGGCCCCAACGGCCGCCCGCACCTCGCGCCGCTCTGGTACTTCCCGCACGAGGACGGCGTCGCGACCTGGACGTACGGCACGTCGCAGAAGGCCAAGAACCTCCGGCGCCTGCCGGAGGCGACCGTGCTCATCGAGGACGGCGACAGCTACGAGAAGCTGCGCGGCATCTCGTTCGAGGCCGACGTCCAGCTCGTCGAGGACACCGCGGAAGTCACCCGGATGGGGATCACGCTCATGCAGCGGTACGCGGGCGCCAAGCCCGGCGACCCCGTGCCGGCCGAGCTGAGCGCCTTCATCGCAGGTCAGGCACCCAAGCGGATCGGGCTGATCTTCCACCCGACGAAGATCGCCAGCTGGGACCACACCAAGCTCGGCGGGGCGTACTAGCCAGTAGGGAGTACTTCCAAGTAACTGTTACTTGAGGTAACGTCATCTGAGCAGCATCCTCGAAGCAGCGGAGGCCGACAGATGACCGAGCGGTTCAAGGTCGTGATCGTGGGCACCGGGTTCTCCGGGCTCGGCCAGGCGATCCAGCTCGAAAAGGCCGGCATCCGGGACTACGTGATCCTGGAGAAGGCCACCGAGGTGGGGGGCACCTGGCGCGACAACTCCTACCCCGGGTGCGCGTGCGACGTGCAGTCGCACATGTACTCGTTCTCGTACGAGCAGAACCCGGGCTGGTCGCGGTCGTTCTCGCCGCAGCCGGAGATCTTCGACTACCTCAAGGGCGTCGCGGACAAGTACCGGCTGCGCGAGAAGATCCGGTTCGGCGTCGAGCTCACCGGCGCCCACTGGGACGAGAAGGAGCGCCGCTGGACGGCGACGACCAAGGACGGCCGCGAGTTCGTCGCGCAGTTCCTCGTCTCCGGCGTTGGCGGCCTGCACATCCCGCAGGTCCCCGAGCTGCCCGGGATCAGGAAGTTCAAGGGCCAGACCTGGCACTCCGCGCAGTGGAACCACGAATACGACCTGCGCGGCAAGCGCGTCGCCGTGGTCGGCACCGGCGCCAGCGCCGTCCAGTTCGTCCCGAAGATCGCCCCGGACGTCGCCGAGCTGACGCTGTTCCAGCGGACGCCGCCGTGGATCATGCCGAAGCCCGACCACGCGATGCCGTCGTGGGCGCAGACGCTGTTCAAGCGCGTTCCCGGCACCCAGCGCCTCTACCGCAACGCGCTGTACTGGCTGCTCGAAGCGCGCGCCATCGGCTTCAACGGCCACCCGGCGATCATGAAGGCCGGCGAGCTGATCGCCAAGCGCAACATCGCGAAGGGCATCAAGGACTCCGCGCTGCGCAAGAAGGTCACGCCGGACTACACGATGGGCTGCAAGCGCGTCCTGATCTCCAACGACTACTACCCGGCGCTGAGCCGGCCGAACGTCGACGTGAACACGTCCGGGATCAAGGAGGTCAGGGCGCACTCGGTCGTCGACTCCGCCGGGGTCGAGCACGAGGTCGACGCGATCATCTACGGCACCGGGTTCAAGGTCACCGACGCGCTGGAGTACCTGGACATCACCGGCGTCGACGGCCGCGACCTCGCCAAGGAGTGGGCCGCCGAGGGGATGCGGACGCACAAGGGCATCACCGTCTCCGGCTTCCCGAACCTGTTCTTCCTGCTCGGCCCGAACACCGCGCTGGGCCACAACTCCGTCGTGTTCATGATCGAATCGCAGTCCCGGTACGTCGTCGACGCGATCAAGCTCGCCGACTCCCGCGACGCGGCCGCGATCGACGTCCGGCCCGGGGTGCAGGAGAAGTTCCAGCGGGACATCCAGGACAAGCTGGTCAAGGGCGTCTGGACGCAGGGCGGCTGCAAGAGCTGGTACCTCGACGCGAAGGGCGTGAACCGGACGATCTGGCCCGGCTTCACCTGGCGCTACTGGCTGGAGACGCGGAAGGTGGACCCGGCCGACTACGAGCTCAGCGGACGCGCGTCATGACCCGCGAAGACGAGCAGCTCGTCCTGCGCGCGCGGGACGTGAAGTTCGACTGGTCGGCGTTGCCGATGCACTGGATCCCCGGCGAGCCGCAGGCCACGCACACCATCAACGTCCTGCACCTGGCGCTGCCGGAAGGCGAGCGCTGGTTCGTCGAGGTGTTCAAGCAGGCCGTGCCGCTGATCCGGGACGAGCGGCTCAAGGCGGACGTCCTCGGCTTCATCGGCCAGGAGGCGGTGCACGCCGAGGCGCACGACGGCGCGGCGGCCCACCTCGAAGCCGCGGGGGTGCGCGTGCGGCCGTACACCGCCCAGATGGAGTGGCTGTTCCGCAAGCTGCTCGGCGACCGCGGCCTGACCGGTGCGGCCGCCGAGGAGTGGCTGGTCGAACGGCTCGGGATCGTCGCCGCGATCGAGCACTACACCGCGTTCCTCGGCCAGTGGGTGCTCGACGCGCCCCTGGAGGACGCCGGCGCCGACCCGGTGATGCTCGACCTGCTGCGCTGGCACGGCGCCGAGGAGGTCGAGCACCGGTCGGTCGCGTTCGACCTGTTCATGCACCTCGACGGCCGGTACACGCGGCGGGTGCGCAGCATGGCGGCGGTGACGCCGGTGCTGGCGTGGGTCTTCGCCCGCGGCACGCGGTACCTGATGCGCAACGACCCGACGCGGCCCGGCCGCGCGACGCTGCGGGGCTACCGGCGGGCCGCGAAGCGCGGGTTGCTGCCGACCGGGCGTCAGCTGCTGCGGGAGATCCGGCCGTACTTCCGGAAGACGTACCACCCGACGGAGACCGGGAACACCGAGCAGGCCGTGGCGTACCTGGCGAGCTCACCCGCCGCCCGGGCGGCCGGGTGACCCTCGGCCGGCCGGCCCGGCTCGACGGCAGTGGCCGCACCGACCACCTGATGTCCACTTTGGTCGGTGTCGTGGGTGTTTACCGCCGGTTGTCCCGGTTCAGCGGAAAACGACGGCCTCCGGTGCGCGCGGTCGACCGGAACCTGCCGCTGGTGGTCGAGGCCGTTCGCCCCGAAGCCGAGGGAGTCGTCAGTCTCCGGTTGAAGGCTCCGGACGGCGGCCCGCTGCCCCGCTGGCAACCGGGCGCGCACATCGATCTCGTGCTGCCGTCCGGGCTGGTCAGGCAGTACTCGCTGTGCGGCGATCCGTGCGAAAACGACCGTTACCGCATCGCCGTGCGGAAGATCGGCACCGCGTCCGGCGAGGTCCACGCCCTCACGCCGGGCACCCGGGTCACCGCACGCGGTCCGCGGACGGCGTTCCCGTTCGTCGGCGGCGGGCCGTTCCTGTTCATCGCCGGCGGCATCGGGATCACGCCGATCCTGCCCATGGTCCACCGCGCGACGGCCCTCGGGGCGGACTGGCGGCTGGTCTACACCGGTCGCAGCCGCGAGTCGATGCCGTTCGTGGGCGAACTGGCGGACGACGACCGCGTCCGGATCCGCCCGGACACGGAGTACGGCGTCCCCGCGTCGGGCGCCGAGCTCCTCGACGGGCTGCCGGACGGCGCTTCGGTGTACTGCTGCGGCCCGGTGCCGATGATCGCCGGCGTCCGCGTCGACCTGGGGCTGACCGGCGCGAAAGCCGTCCACTTCGAGCGGTTCGCCCCGCCGCCGATCGTCTCCGGCGAGCCGTTCCAGCTCACTCTCCGCAGGTCGGGACGGGTGCTGCACGTCCCGGCCGACCGGACCGCCCTCGACGTCCTCCTCGCGGCGCGGCCGGGCACGCCGTATTCGTGCCGCCAGGGTTTCTGCGGGACCTGCGCGGTGCCGGCGGCCGGCGGCGGATCCATGCGGATCTGCGTCGACCGCGGCACCGCCGTGCTCGACCTATGACCCCTGGGGGACCCAGGCGCCGATGACCGGCTTGAACTCGCGGATCGTCCGCTCCGCGACGACGCCCTCCAGGAGGTACGGGTCCTGGTCGATCGTCGCCTTCAGGTGCGCTTCGTCGTCGGCCTGGTACAGCGTGATGCCGCCGGTACCGTCGCCGAGCGGCCCGGCGACCGCGACGCGGCCCTCTTCGGCCAGCTCGCCCAGGAACTCGCGGTGCCGCGGCCGGACCTCCGGCATCTTTTCCTGGACGTAGGTGATTTCGACGAGGAACCAGGCCATGGGGGCTCTCCGGGGTCGGGCGGGCGGTACGGGCCCGACGCTACCCGTGTCGCAGCGGCCGATCTGTGGCGACGGCAGGCCGACCCGATAGGCTGGGCGTGCGTCAGTACCTGTGTGAGCGCTGTGAATACCGTGAACCTGCTGACGCGGCACACCGTGCCCGCTCCCACCCGGGACGACCGGCACGGCCGGACCGGGGTCGAGGACAGGCAGGGGTTCATGCTCGAGGGCAATGCGGAACGCAGTGTCGAGGCGACCCTCGGCCACCTGCGGGTCATGGACGGGCCGGCACCGGCGCAGGCGCCGACGCCGCTGACCCTCGAAGACCTCTACCGCCAGCACCGCATGCGGCTGGTCCGGCTGGCGATTCTGCTGGTGGACGAGCCCGCGACGGCGGAAGACGTGGTGCAGGAGGCCTTCACCGGCCTGCATCGCAACTGGGGCAGGCTCCGGGACGCCGCGGCCGCCGTCGGCTACCTGCGCACCGCCGTGGTCAACGGGTCGCGCAGCGTGCTGCGCCGGCGCAAGACCGCCCGCGAGTACGTGCCGCCGCACGCGGTCAACGCGCGGTCCGCCGAGAGCCTCGCGATGCTCTCCAGCGAGCACCAGGCGGTGGTCAGCGCGCTGTCCAAGCTGCCGCCCCGCCAGCGCGAAGTGCTGGTGCTGCGTTACTACGGTGGGCTGAGCGAGGCCGAAATCTCTGAGGCCGCAGGCATTTCCAAGGGTACCGTTAAGTCGACCGCCAGCCGGGCGCTCGAGGCACTCCAAAAGGCCATGCAGGCCCCACAGTGACCCGGGTGGACCATTCCGATCACTGAGTCGTATCACCATGCTTGGTCCAGACCAATATATGCTGGGGTGCGTGAGAGGCGCCGGAGATTTCGTGATCATGGGCGGCCGGGTCGCTGCCCCGGACCGTGTACTCGATGACGGCTGGGTAGCCGTCTCCGACGGGCGGATCGCCGGCGTGGGTTCCGGGACCCCGCCGTCGGGCGAGTACGTCGACGTCGGCGGGGCACTGGTCGTGCCCGGGTTCATCGACACCCACTGCCACGGCGGGGGAGGTGCTTCGTTCACCTCCCTCGATCTCGAGGAACTCCTGACGGCGGTGCGAGCGCACCGCCGTCACGGCACCACGACCATGCTCGCCAGCCTGGTGTCCGACCCGGTGGACATCCTGCGTGAGCAGGTCGCTGCGCTGCGTGAGATCGCCCAGGACGGCGAGATCGCGGGCATCCACCTGGAGGGGCCGTTCATCTCGAAGGCCCGCTGCGGGGCGCACGACCCGGAGACGCTGCTCGAGCCGGACACCGGCACGGTCGACAAGCTCCTGCGCGCCGGCCAGGGCGCGATCCGGATGGTCACCATCGCCCCCGAGCTGCACGGCGGCGTCAAGGCCGTCCGGCAGCTGGCCGAATCGGGCGTCATCGCCGCCATCGGGCACACCGACGGCGTCGAGGAGCAGCTGCTGCCGGCCATCGACGCGGGCGCGACCGTCGCGACCCACCTGTTCAACGGCATGCGGCCGCTGCACCACCGCGAGCCCGGCCCGGTCGGGGCACTGCTCGATGACGAGCGCATCACGATCGAGCTCATCTGCGACCTGGTGCACCTGCACCCGACCGTGGTGCGGCTGGCCGCGAAGCACGCGGGCCGCACCCGCACGGTGCTGATCACCGACGCGATGTCGGCCACCGACGCCGCCGACGGCCGCTACACGCTGGGCCGGCTCGAGGTCGACGTGCACGACGGCGTCGCCACCCTCGCCGACAACGGCTCGCTGGCCGGCAGCACCCTGACGATGGACACCGCCTTCCGCAACCTCATCCAGGGTGCCAAACTCGGGATCCTCGACGCGGTGCACGCGACGTCGCAACGGCCCGCCGAGCTGCTGGGCATCGCCGACCGCACCGGGATGCTGCGTCAGGGGTACGTGGCCGACATCGTCGTCCTCGACCAGGACCTGCGGCCCGCGAAGGTGCTGCGCCGGGGTGAATGGGTCGCCGAGGTGGGTACGGCTACCTTGAGTACCTGATACGACGAGCGAAGCGGGCGGAGATGAGCGAGCCGAAGGACCCCGAGCAGCTGCTGGCGGACGCCCTTCGCGCGCAAGCCGTCTTCGCCCCGCAGGCGTCACCGCCGACCTCACCGACGCCCCAGGGGCGCGCGACCGAGCCGAGCACGGACGCCGTCCCGACCAGCGCGATCAACGAACTGCCGTCGGCGTACGGCCTGCTCTCCGGCGCGGGGGAAGCCTCGCTGGAGCGCGAGCGCGCGGCGCTGGACGCGGCGTCCGAAGCACCCACGGCGTTCGCCCCGCGTCCGCCGGACCCGCCGCGGCAGGCCGCCCAGCTGCCCGCGTACTGGATCCTGCTGCTGGCGGTGCTGCTGGGCCTCGCCGCGGGGTCCGTGGTGGGCCTGCTCACGCTGGTCTGACCGGGTCTCAGTAACGACTCAGGGTGACCCTGTACCGTTTTTGGGGTGATTCTCGCCCAGAGCACGGTCAACACGATGTCCCTGCTGCCGTCATGGCTCGACCCGCAGCACCTGCTGAGCGGCCTGACCACGCCGGTCATCGCGGTGCTCTGCCTCATCATCTTCATCGAGAGCAGCATCTTCCCGGTGCTGCCCGGCGACTCGCTCCTGTTCACGGCCGGCCTCTTCATCGCGAACGGCACCCTCGACGCACCGTTGTGGCTGGTCTGCGTGCTGGTGACGGTCGCGGCGCTGCTCGGCAACGTGGTCGGTTACTACATCGGCTACTTCGTCGGGCCCAAGCTGTTCAACCGGCCCGATTCCAAGATCTTCAAGCAGGAGTACGTCCACAAGACGCACCAGTTCCTGGAGAAGCACGGGCCGAAGGCGGTCGTGCTGGCCCGGTTCGTGCCGTTCGTCCGGACCTTCATCACGTGGATCGCCGGCATCGGCCGGATGGACCCGAAGCGCTACTTCACGTACACCGTGCTCGGCGGCATCCTGTGGGCCGCGGGCATCACAGTGCTGGGCTCGCTGCTCGGTGGCGTGTCGTTCATCGCGAACAACGTGGACGCGATCTTCGTGCTCATCGTGCTGGTGTCGGTGGTGCCGATCCTGTTCGAGTACCTGAAGGCCCGCCGCGAGAAGAAGGCCGGCCCTGCGGCCGAGACCGACCCCGAGGTCACCCAGCGGATCCCGCGAGTGCGGGACTGAGGTTCGCCTGACGGAAAAGGGCCCCACCGGTCGGCGGTGGGGCCCTTTTCCGTCAGGTCATCGAGAACATCGAGCCCGGGTTGAACAGGTTCTCCGGGTCCAGCGCCGCCTTGATCTGCCGGTGCACCCGCATCCCCACCGGCCCGATCTCGCGCTCCAGCCACTCCCGCTTGATCTTCCCGACCCCGTGCTCACCGGTCACCGTGCCGCCCAGCGACAGCCCGACCTCGAGGATCTCGTCGAAAGCCCGCCGGGCCCGGGCGAACTCGTCCGGGTCGTCCGGCTGGTAGACGATCGTCGGGTGCATGTTGCCGTCGCCCGCGTGGCCGACCACGGCGATCCGCAGGCCCACCTCTTCGCCGATCTTTTCGCAGCCGCGGATGAGCTCGGCGATGCGCGTGCGCGGGACGCAGACGTCGTCGGTCAGCCACTGGCCGTACGTCTCCAGCGCCGTCAGCACCACCCGGCGGGCCTGCAGCAGCATCCGGCCCTCTTCGAGGTCCTCGGTCGTGTACGCCAGGTCCGCGCCGCAGTCGACGCAGATCTGTTCCAGGGCCGCCAGCTCGCGGCGGGCGACCTCGCCGCCCGCGTCGGACTGGCCGAGCAGCAGCGCCTGGCAGTCCGACCCCGCGCCGAGGTCCGTCTTCAAGTACGCCTCCGACGCCTTGATCGACGACGCGTCCATGATCTCCAGCAGCGACGGCACGAGTCCTTCGCGGACGACGCGCGCGACGGCTTCCCCGGCGGCCTCGGTCGTCGTGAAACCCGCGACGAACGTCGCCGGCGCCTGGGGCAGCGGCTTGAGCTGGACCGTCGCCTGCGTGATGACGCCGAGCGTGCCCTCGCTGCCGACGAACAGCCTGGCCAGGTCGTACCCGGCGACGCCCTTGACCGTCCGCCGTCCGGTCTTGAGCAGGGACCCGTCGGCCAGCACGACCTCCAGGCCCAGCACCGAATCCGTGGTGACGCCGTACTTCACGCAGCAGAGGCCGCCTGCGTTGGTCGACAGGTTGCCGCCGATCGTGCACCAGTCGTAGCTCGACGGGTCCGGCGGGTAGAACAGCCCGTGCTTCTCGACGGCGTTGCGGAAGTCGAGGTTGACGACGCCCGGCTGCACGACGGCGAGCCGGTTGCCCGGGTCGATCTCGACGATCTCGTTCAGCTTGGTCAGCGCCAGCGTCACGCAGCCGTCGATGGCGTTCGCGGCGCCGGACAGGCCGCTGCCCGCCCCGCGCGGCACGATCGGCACCCCGGCCTCGGCGCAGGCCTTGACGACGGCCTGCACCTCCTCGACGTTCGCGGGCAGCACGACGGCGAGCGGCCGGCCGGAGGGCGCCAGCGGCATCATGTCGCGCGCGTAGGACGCGGTGACGTCGGAGTCGGTGAGCACGGCGCTCCTGCCGAGCAGGTCGCGGAGCCGGGTGACCAAAGCTTCGTCGCTCATGGCCTCATGGTAAGCCCGACTAGTCCGCACTGCGGAACTTCTATTTCGAAATCGCCGGTTCAGCGCAGTGCGGACCAGTGGGCTCAGCGGACCAGGCCCAGGAGCTTCTCCACGTGCACCCGCAGCAGCACCCGCTGGTCGCCGACCATCGCGTCGCGGTACTCGTCCCAGTCGGGGTGCTCGCCCGCCGCGCGGCGGTAGTAGTCGACGAGCGCCTCGACCGTCGCGTCGTCCCGGGACGCCGCGGGCGTCGTCAGCTCCGCCCGTCCCTCCGCGACGACGTAGCTCCAGCCGTCTTCGCTGCCCACGTGGTAGGTGACGCGCGGGTCGCGGCGCATGTTCTTCGTCTTCGCCCGCGTCTCCGTGATCGACGCGGTGATCGTGCCGCTCTCCGCGTCGTACAGGTGCGTGATGGTGGACAGCTGGGGCCGCCCGTCGCGGCGGATCGTGGCCAGGACGCCGTGGCGGTGCGCGGCGAGGAAATCCTTCAACGCTGTGTCGTCGGTCATACCCCTACCAACCCGTGGCCGTCCCCCTTGTTCCTGGAGCATCCCGAAGGAAATCTGCTTGCATACGACAACTAAAGTGTGTTCCGACACATCGAACGCACCTCCGCTTGCACAACCGCTAGTGAAGGCACATCCTTGCCTGAGGCAACTAGTTGCAGCCGCCAACCAACGCCGTTGAAGGACCCCTCATGGCACCGAACAGCTCCGCCACCCGGCCGAAGGCCGAACTGGACCTCGCCGACCAGCTCGGGCACGAGCTCGTCCGCCTGGTCCGCCTGATCAACAAGGCGAAGTCCCAGGTGTCCAAGCAGGGTCCGGACGGGATCGAGCGGGCGGCCTACGCGATCCTCTTCACCCTCATCCACGAGGGCCCGCAGCGCACCAGCCGGCTCGCCGAGTCGCTCCACTCCGAGATCTCCACGATCAGCAGGCAGTCGAGCTCGCTCGTCCAGCACGGCCTGGTCGAGCGCCAGGCCGATCCCGAGGACGGCCGGGCCTGCCTGCTCGCGCCGACGGCCGAGGGCATGCGGGTGTTCGAAGAGAACCGCAAGAAGCGCAACCAATGGCTGGCCGAGGTGCTCGGGGACTGGACCGAAGGGGAGATCCAGGCCCTGAACCGGCTGTTCGGCCGACTCAACACAGGTATCGAGAACCACTCTCCACAGCTGGCCGACGCGCAGGCGTCACCCGCTGCACCGGCCAAGGGGGCCAACGCATGAGTTCCACCACCGAAGCACCAGCACAGCTCGAGGTGGGTCAACCACCCCGGCTGAGCCACCGCCAGATCGTCACGATCCTGAGCGGCCTGATGTGCGGCATGTTCCTCGCCGCGCTCGACCAGACGATCGTCGGCACGTCGATCGTCAAGATCGCCAACGACCTGCACGGCTTCGACCTGCAGGCGTGGGCGACCACGGCGTACCTCATCACCTCGACGATCGTCACGCCGATCTACGGCAAGCTGTCCGACATCTACGGCCGCAAGCCGTTCTACCTGGCCGCGATCACGATCTTCGTGATCGGCTCGCTGGCCTCGGCCTTCTCGCAGTCCATGTACGAGCTGGCCGCGTTCCGCGCGGTGCAGGGGCTCGGCGCCGGCGGCCTGATGTCGCTGGCTATGACGATCCTCGGCGACATCGTGCCGCCCCGGGAACGCGCCAAGTACCAGGGCTACATCCTGGCCGTGTTCGGCCTGTCCACCGTGCTCGGCCCGGTGCTCGGCGGCTTCTTCGCCGGCATCGAGCACGCCGGCAGCATCTTCGGCTACGACATCCACGGCTGGCGCTGGGTCTTCCTGATCAACGTCCCGATCGGCATCCTCGCGCTGTTCGTCGTCGCCCGGGTGCTGAACGTGCCGCACCAGCGCCACGAGCACAAGATCGACTGGTGGGGCGCGCTGACGCTGGTCGTCGCGGTCGTGCCGTTCCTGATCGTCGCCGAGCAGGGCCAGAAGTGGGGCTGGGGCGACGGCAAGGCGATCCTCTGCTACGTCGTGGGCGGCGTCGGCGTCATCGCGTTCATCCTGGTCGAGCGGCTGATGAAGGACGCCGCGCTGATCCCGTTGCGGCTGTTCAAGAACTCGACGTTCACCGTGGCGATCATCGGCGGTGTCATCGTCGGTGTGGCGATGTTCGGCGCGATCACGATGATCCCGCAGTTCATGCAGGTCGTGCAGGGCTACACGCCGACCGAGTCGGGTCTGCTGATGCTGCCGCTGATGGCGGGCATCATGCTCAGCTCGATCGTGTCCGGCCGGCTCACCGGGAAGACCGGGCGCTACAAGATCTTCCCGATCATCGGCACCGTCCTGATCGCCGGCGGCGCGTTCTTCTTCGCCCAGGTCGAGTACAACTCGCCGCTGTGGCACCCGCTGGTCGCGGCCGCGATCATCGGTCTCGGCCTCGGCCAGTGCATGCAGACGCTGATCATCGCCGTGCAGAACGCGGGCCCGCGCAGCGACATGGGCGTCTCGACCGCGTCGGCGACGTTCTTCCGCCAGATCGGTGGTACCGCCGGTGTCGCGATCTTCCTGACGGTCCTGTTCAACACCCTGCTGCCGAACATCACGAAGGCGTTCGGCGGGCAGCTGCCGCCGGGGGCCGGCGCGGGCATCGGCGACCTCTCCGGGGACACCAGCGGCATCCAGAACCTGCCGGAGGCGATCCGCACCCCGGTGCTGATCGGCTTCACCGACTCGATCACCACGGTGTTCTACATCGCGGGTGCGGTGGCCCTGCTGGCCACGGTCGTGCTGCTGTTCATGAAGGAGATCCCGCTGACCAACGCGGCCCCGGCCGCGGCGACCATGGAGGGCGGCGAGGCGCTGCTCGAAGCGGACGAGCACGACTTCACCGACGAGCCCACCGAGATCGTCGAGCCGGTCAAGCCGGCCGACCGCGAACCGGCACTGGTCGGCGGCGGGAAGCACGCCCTGAGCACCAACGGGCACGGCGACTACCAGGCCGTGTCGGGCGCGCTGCCGATGCCGATCACGAACTCCGTCGCCGAATCCGAGGTCGACACCCCGGTCGGCGCGGGTGGCGTGCCGGTCGTCGGGCACGTGCGCAGGCAGGACGGCAGCCACGTGCCGGGTGCCGCGCTGACCCTGATCGACCAGCGCGGCCGCCAGGTCGCGCGGGCCACCGGGGCCTCCGACGGCAGCTACTCGGTGCCCAGCCAGGGCCCGGGCGCGTACGTGCTCATCGTGTCGGCCCACGGCCACCAGCCGCAGGCCTCCAGCGTCGTGATCAGCAACGGGCCCGCGACGGTCGACGTCACGCTCACCGGGTCCGGCGAGCTGACCGGCACCGTGCGAGCGGCCGCCACCGGCTCCCCGCTGGCGAACGTCACGGTCACGCTGACCGACGGCCGCGGCGAGGTGAACGGCGCGTTCATCACCACCACGGACGGCACGTACGCCTTCGTCGGGGTCGGCGCCGGGGCCTACACCCTGGTCGCCAGCGGCGCGGGCTACCGGCCCGTCGCGGTGACGCTGACCGTGCCGGACAGCGGCGTGCTGCGCCACGACGTCGAGCTGTCCAGCTCGGTGCAGCTCACCGGGGTGGCGCGGACCGAGGGCGACCGGGTCGTCCCGGACGCGCGGATCACCGTCCTCGACGCCGAAGGCAACGTCGCGGCCGTGGCCCGGACCGACGGCGAAGGCCGGTACCTGGTGAGCGACCTGCCCGCGGGCGCGTACACCGTGGTCGCGAGCGGCTACCCGCCGGCGACCAGCCAGGTGGAGCTGACCGGCGGCGAGGCCGGCCACGACGTCCGGCTGAGCTACGACCAGGCCCTCGACGAGCTGGTCGACCGGTCATGACCGGCTTGCGCGCGACCTTCCGCACGGCCGAGGGCTGGGCGGTGGAGCACGCGGTGCTCACCGTGACCGACCCTGCCGGGCGGCAGGTCGCCCGGCAGGCGGCCGACGTCCGCGGGGAGGTCGTCACCGACGCGCTCGCGCCGGGCACCTACACCGCCGTCGTCACGGCGGCCGGGTACACCCCGGTCGCCCGGATGGCGCAGGTCGCCTCGGACGGCTCCGGCTCGCTCGGCGACGTCGTGCTGGCCCCGGTCGCCGAGGCGATCGAGCTGCCGCCCGCCGGGCCGTGGGTGATCGACCCGATGCACTCGTCGGTGGTCGCGACCGCCCGGCACCTGGGCATCGCGAGCATCAAGGCGCGGTTCCCGGACGTGTCCGGCCGGATCGAGATCGGCCGCCCGACCGAGCGGTCGTCGGTGCACGCCGAGATCAAGGCGGCGAGCATCGACACGGGTATCCGGATGCGGGACGACCACCTGCGCTCGCCGGACTTCCTCGACGTCGACGTCCACCCGGTGATCACATTCGTGAGCACGGGGATGCGCCAGCGCGGCGCGGACTCGTGGACGCTGCTCGGCGACCTGACGTTGCACGGCGAGCGCCGCGAGATCGAGCTCGAGCTGACCTACGGCGGCTGGGGCCCGGACCCGTGGGGCGGCGTGCGCGTCGCGTTCCACGCCGAGACGACGCTGCACCGGAACGACTTCGCGATCAACTACAGCGCGATGGTCCGGGCCGGCGTGGCGGCGGTCGGCACGACCGTGAAGGTCGAGCTGGACGTCGAGGCGGTCCAGGGCGAGTCGCTGCCGCAGTTCTGAGCGGAAAAGCCGTGAAGGCCTCCTTACCGGCTCTTACTGCCGGTAAGGAGGCCTTCACGGCTTGTATGAGCTGAATATCCCGGGCAGCTGGATTCGACCGTTCGCCGTGGGCCGTTCACCTCGGCCACGTAGGCTGGCTGTGTGAACGTCGTGAGCTTCGAGGCCGCGGGCGTCGGCGTGAACTGGCTGGACACCGCCGGGCCGGTGCTCGTCTGGGTGATCGTGCTGAGCTTCGTACTGGTCGAATGCGCGCTGATCATCGGACTGTTCCTGCCCGGCGACTCGCTGCTGTTCGGGGCCGGCGTGGTGCTGGCCCAGCACGGTTCGGACGCGAACGCCTGGCTCCTCTCGGGAGCAGCGCTGATCGTCGCCGTGCTCGGCAACCAGATCGGCTACTACATCGGGCGCGGCAGCGGCACGAAACTCATCGCACGCCGCGACGGGAAGGTGCTGAACCGGCACAACCTCGAACGCGCACAACGGTTCCTGGACCGGAAGGGTTTCTTCGCGATCGTGGCGGCCCGCTGGATCCCGTGGATCCGCACGCTCGCCCCGCTGATCGCCGGCGCCGCCCGGATGGACCCGCGCCGCTTCATGGCGGCGACCGCGCTCGGCGGCCTGCTCTGGGTGCCGACGCTGGTGCTGCTCGGCTACTACGGCGCCGGCCTGCTGGACTCGCTGCCGTGGCTGAAGACGGCGGCACTGTGGATCAGCGTCGCGTTCTTCGTGTTCGGCACGGGGTACGGCGTACTGCGCTACCGCATGGAGATGCGCCGCCCGGTGGACGAACCCGACGACGCGCGGGCCTGAGCTCAGGGTTCCGGGTCGGCCCAGATTTCGAGCTGGATGCCGTCCGGGTCACGGCACACGACGACCTTCGAGCCTTCGAAGGTGCGGGACGGCGCGGCTGGCAGGTAGGAGACGCCGAACTCGGCGAGGCGGCACTCCCACTCGGCCAGCTCGGCGGTCGACTGGACCCGGAACGCGACGTGGTCGAGCCCGGTTCTGCGTTCGTCGAACCCGCGTCTGCCGGTGTCCGCGTGCTGGACCAGCACCACGGAGAACTCGTCCCCGGCGGACCGGAGTACGACCTTGCGAAGACCCGTGTCCGGCTCTTCGCGCCGGGTGACCTCCTCGAGGTCGAGGACGCGGACGTACCAGGGCACGCTGCGGTCCACGTCGGTCACGGTGAGCGCGAGGTGATGCACGGACATGAGTTTTGCCATGACTCTCGAAGCCGTCCTTTCTCGTGGCGGCTCCCCAGAGTTGCACAGCGTTCGCCTACCGAAACAAGGGTGACCAAGTTCCCCGTCCGATCGTGATCTCGCCGTCTCCGGGCGTCCCAGCAGGCGGACGCTGGTCACTGAAGGTCATTCGGGTTTTCCGGAAAGTACTCGGCCGATCACCGGCCGCCACCGACGTCGAGCACCGCGCCCGTGGTGAACGACGACGCCGGCGACAGCAGGAACAGCACCGCTTCGGCGATCTCGGCCGGCCGTCCGGCGCGCCCCATCGGGATCTGCCGCGCGAACTTCTCGAGCCGGCCGGGCAGGCCGGCGGCCTCGTGCAGACCGGTGTGGATCATCCCCGGCGCGACCGCGTTGACCCGCACGTCCTCGCCCGCGACCTCCTGCGCGAGCCCGAACGTCAGCGTGTCCACGGCGGCCTTCGACGCCGCGTAGTGCACCCACTCCCCGGCCGAGCCGGTCCGCGCGGCCGTCGAGGAGATGTTGACGATCGCCCCGCCGTCACCGCCGTGCCGCGTCGACATCCGGCGGACCGCCTCGCGGCAGCACAGGAACACCCCGGTCACGTTGACGTCGAGGGTCCGCCGGACGACCTCGACGTCGTAGGAGTCGAGCCGCCCGGGCGTGTTGCCGACCGTCGCGGCGTTGTTGACCAGCGCGTTCACCGGCCCGAGCGCCGCGGCCGCGTCGAACAGCGCACGGACGTCGTCCTCCACCGAGACGTCCGCGCGGAACGCCAGCGCCTGACGGCCGTGCGCGCGCACCTGCTCGGCGACGGCCTCGGCGGGCTCCGGATCGCCGGAGTAGTTCACGACGACGTCGTAGCCGCGCGCACCCGCCAGCGAGCAGATCGCCGCCCCGATCCCCCGGCTGCCGCCGGTGACGATGAGCGTCATCGTCAGATCGCGAAGTTGGCCAGCGGCAGGTTCTCCAGCACCAGGTCCGCGCGGTCGCGCGTCTGCGAGATGAGGTCGGCGTTGCGCTGGTCCGAACCGAGCGCGCGCTGCCGGGCTTCGACCAGCGAACGGCCGTAGCGGCGGTGGCGCGACACGAGCCGTTCGATCCGCTCGGGCTCGTCCGGCGCGAGGAACCAGGCCTCGGTGAGCAGCGGCCGGATCCCGCTCCACGGGTCGTCCGGCAACAGCAGGTAGTTACCCTCGGTGATCACCAGCTGGACCTCCGGCGGCACCGCGACGGCCCCGGCGATCGGCTCCTCGATCTCGCGGCGGAACTCCGGCGCGTACACCGTCTCGCGGCCCGCGGCGAGCCGCTTGATCATGTGGAAGTAGCCGGCCGCGTCGAACGTGTCCGGCGCGCCCTTGCGCTCGGTGCGCTCCAGCCGGCGCAGCTCGACCTGCGCGAGGTGGAAGCCGTCCATGCCGACCACGGCGGCGCGCGAACCGAGCGCGTTGGCCAGCGCCCACGCCAGCGTGGTCTTGCCGGACGCGGGCGCGCCGATGATGCCCAGCACGTTGCGCTGCCCGCGCACGGTCAGGCCCTCGGCCCGGGCCAGCAGGTCGTCGAACGCCGTCATGTCCTGTTCCTTCCTGCGATCGCGGTCGTCCACGACCGCGGTCCCACATGCCGCACCCGTTCGGCGGCCACCTCGTTGGCGAAGCGAATCCGGCCCGTCACCGTCGGTTCGCGGGTCACGGCCACGGCGAGCGCGCCGTGCCAGACGTCGCCCGCACCTAGTGTGTCCCGCGCTTCCACGGCGGGAACAGGCACCTCACCCGAGCCGCCGTCCGCAGTGGACCACCGCACCGGGCGCGGTCCCGCGGTGGTGATGACGGTGCCGGCGCCACGCTCGTGGAGCCCCGGCTCCGGCGCGGTGAAGTGCGCCGAGCAGGCGGCGACGTCGACCAGCGGGAGGAGCTCGTCGAGCACCGGCTTCCAGCTCCCGGCGTCGAGCACGACCGGCACGCCCTGGGCTTTCGCGGCCTTCGCGACGGCCACCGCAAGTTCCGGATGATGCCCGTCAAGCAGCACCACATCAGCCCCACCCACCCCAGGAACCCCAAAAAACGGAGCTTTCCCTAGGAAAGTGCGGTCTTGGGCGTTGCGGGAGACGACCGTGCGCTCGCCGTCGCGGTCGCGGACGGCGACGGCGCTGACCGGGGGCGGATCGGACAGGCCGGGAGCCAGGTCGATCAGCTGGACGCCGTGCGTTTCGAGGTCGGCGCGGGCGAGCGCGGCCAGCGGGTGTGCACCGAGGACGGTCAGCAGGGTCGCCTCGGCGCCGAGCGCGGCGGCCGTCACCGCGGCGTTCGTCGCAGGCCCCCCGGCCGCGACGTCCACCTGCAGCGACTGCACCTTCTCGCCCGGCGCCGGGAGTTCGGTGACCCGCTGGACGACGTCCACGGTGCACAGTCCCGCCAGCAGCACTCTCACTTCAAGCCGGCCACGTGGGTCGCCGCGGCGGCCTCTTCGACTTCGCCGTTCTCGTTGAGCCGCAGCGCCCCGGTGAGCAGGCCGACGACCTGGTTCATCGAGTGCGTCTTCGGCGAGACGACCGCGACGCGCTTGCCGAGGCGGTGCACGTGGATGCGGTCGGCGATGTCGAACACGTGCGGCATGTTGTGGCTGATCAGCACCACCGGCAGGCCGCGGTCGCGGATCCGGCCGATGAGGTCGAGCACCTTGCCGGACTCGGCGACGCCGAGCGCGGCGGTGGGCTCGTCCATGATCACCGCCTTGGTCCCGAACGCGGCCGCGCGGGCCACAGCGACACCCTGGCGCTGACCACCGGAGAGCGTCTCGACGGGCTGGGAAATCGACTTGATGTTGATGCCCAGCTCGTCGAGGATCCGCTGCGCTTCGGCCCGCATGGTGGCGGTGTCGAGCTTCCGGAACAGCCCGAACGGTCCCTTGAGGCGCTTTTCCCGGCCCAGGAACATGTTCGACGCGATGTCGAGCGCGGGCGCGACCGCGAGATCCTGGTACACCGTCTCGATCCCGTAGTGCCGGGCGTCCAAAGGGGACTTGAAGTGGACGGTCTTGCCGTCCACTTTGATCTCCCCTTCGTCCGGGATCACGGCTCCGGACAGGGTTTTGATGAGCGACGACTTCCCGGCGCCGTTGTCCCCGACGACGGCGAGCACCTCGCCGGGGAGCAGGTCGAAGTCGGCGCCGTCGATCGCGGTGACGCGGCCGTAGCGTTTCACCAGCCCGCGGGCCTGGAGGATGGGATCGGTCATGACTGCTGCTGCCTCCTCGCGATCCGGTCCACCACGACGGCGGCGATCAGCAGGGCCCCGGTGGCGAGGTCCTGGTAGTTGCCGTCGACGTTCATCTGCGTCAGCCCCGACCGCAGCACGGCCACGACCAGCGCACCCATCAGCGTCCCGAGCACCGAGCCGCGACCGCCGAACAGGCTCGTCCCGCCGAGGACGACGGCGGTGATCGAGTCGAGGTTGCCGAGCTGGAACTGGTTCGGGTCGGCGTTCGGCGTCCGGCCGAGCGCCTGCCAGGCGGCGATGCCGAAGGTCAGGCCGGCCACGATGTACACCGACAGCACCGTGCGGTTGACCTTGATCCCGGACAGCCGCGCGGACTCCGGCGCGTTGCCGACGGCGTAGACGTGCTTGCCCCACGCGGTTTTCGTCAGCGCGTACCAGATCCCGAGGTACATCAGCAGCGCCAGCGTCATGCCGTAGGTGATCGGGATGCCGCCGAAGAGGTAGCGCTTGGTGCCGAGCCACTGCAGCAGCCCGTCGGTCACCGGCACGGCCTGGCCGCCGGCGATCAGCTTGGACACCGCGGTCAGCATGGTGAACGTGCCGAGCGTGATGATGAACGCCGGCAGCTTGATCCGCGTCGCCAGCGAACCGATGAAGATGCCGACGATGATCGTCAGCACGACACCGGCGAGCAGCGCGACAAAGCCGTTGGTGCCGGCCGCGGCGAGCTTCGCCATGATCAGCGTCGCGACGACCATCGACGACGCGTTGGACAGGTCGATGCCCGCGATGAGGATGACGAGCGTCTGGCCCAGGGCGAGCGTTCCGACGACCAGCGACTGCTGGACCACTGTGGACAGGTTGTCGAGGTCGAAGAACGTGTCCGTGGCCAGCGAGAACACCACGATCGCGACGACCAGCGCGAGCGCCGGGCCGACCGCGGGGGCGCGGAGGAGGAACTCGCCGAGCGACTCACGGTCCTTGGTAGACACTGCGGTTGCTGTCGTCACTTCGCGCCTCCCCAGCAGTTCTGCAGGCCCCACGCGGTGTCGTGGCTTTCGATGCCGGGCAGGGGCTTGTCGGTGATCACGGCGGACCCGGTGTTGACGAAGCCGGTCGGCTTCTTGCCGGTTTTCGCGTACTCGACGGCGGCGAGCACGCCCTGTTCGGCCATCTTCTTGGGGAACTGCATGACGGTTGCGGCGTACTGGCCGTCCTTGACATTCTGGACGCCCTCGCAGCCGCCGTCGATCGAGCCCATGACGATCTGGCCGGTGAGCCCGCGGGCCTTCAGCGCCGCGTACGCGCCGCGGCCCATCGGCTCGTTCATCGAGTAGACGGCGTTGATGTCGGTGCTGCGCTGCAGCAGGTTCTCCATGCCCTGCTGGGCGAGGCTCTGGTCGCCGTTGGCCGCGGTGTGGCCCTTGATCTCCGGCGAGCCGTCGGTGAGCCCGATGCCCTTGAGGAAACCGCCGTGGCGCTGGGTGTCGACCGAGCTGCCGGCCGTGCCGTCGACCATGAGCAGCTTGGGCGGGACGCCCTTGAGCGCGGCCTTGACGTACGCGCCCTGCTGTTCGCCGGCGGCGAAGTTGTCGGTGGCGAAGGTGGCGTCGACGGCGTCGGGCGGTTCGGTGGCGGTGTCGAGCGCGATGACGAGGACCCCGGCGTCACGCGCGTCCTTGATCGCCTTCAGCACGCCGGTCGAGGAGCTGGGCGTGATCAGGATCGTGTTCACGCCCTGCTGCATGAGGTTCTCGATGGCGCGGACCTGGCCGTCGTTGTCCCCGTCGAACTGGCCGGCGAGTGCGTTGAAGTCCGCGCCGTTGGCCTGCGCGGCGGCTCTCGCGGAGTTGCGGAGTTCGACGAAGTAGGGGTTGGTGTCGGTCTTGGTGACCAGGCCGACCTTCGCCTTGCCGCTCCCGCCCGTGTTGGTGTTGCCGCCCCAGTGGCGTTCGACCGTGCACCCGGTCGTCGCGGCGAGGACGGCGGCCAGCACGACTGCGGTGAGACTTCGCTGTCTCATGGGTTCCCACCCTTTGTTCGTGTCGAAGCTTGCCGATGGTCGGGAAGGTAGACAGACTGCACCGGTGACGCAAGCGTTTGCGCAAACGCTTGCCGGAAAGGATTGGCATGCCCCAGCCGAGATCATCGCGGCCGACCCAGCGGGACATCGCCGAGCTCGCCGGCGTCTCGATCACGACCGTCTCGCACGTCGTCAACGGGACGCGGGCGGTCGCCGAGGACACCAAGGCGGCGGTCCTGCGGGCGATCGAGACGACCGGCTACACCGGCGACGCGATCGCCCGTTCGCTGGTCACCGGCGGGACACGCTCGATCGGGATGGCGATCTCACTGGTGGCCAACCCGTACTTCGCGACGCTGATGCAGGCGATCGAGCGGGAGGCGTCGGCGCACGGGTACACCGTGCTGCTGGCCGACACGCACGACACCGCCGGCACCGAGCGCGACACGGTGCGGGCGTTGCGCTCCCGCCGCGTCGACGGCCTGCTCATCACCCCGGCGCCGGGCGACGGCCCGGTGATCGGCGAGCTGGTCTCCCTGGACGTGCCGACGGTGCTGATCGACCGGCTGACCACCCGCGCCGACGTCGACCAGGTGGGCACGGAGAACATCCAGGCGACGTCGGCGCTGACCGCGCACCTGGCGACGCTCGGGCACCGGCGGATCGGGATGATCAGCGGCACGCCGGGGCTCTCGACCAGCGAGGAGCGCGTGCTGGGCTACCGGCTGGGCCTCGGCCGGTCCGGGCTCACGTGGTCGTCCGACCTCGTGGCCTGCGGGAACTCGTCTCACGAAGGGGGCGCGCTGGCGTTGAGCACGCTGCTGGCCCTGCCCGAGCCGCCGACGGCGCTCGTGGTCGGGAACGACAGCATGATGGTCGGGGTGCTGCACGAGGCGCGGCGGCGCGGGCTGAAGATCGGGCGTGACCTGCCGGTGGTGGTCTACGACGACGTCGAGTGGGCGGACCTCGTGGACCCGCCGCTGACGACGATGGCGCAGCCGATCGAGGAGATCGGCCGGCAGGCGGTGCGGCTGCTGCTGGCCCGGATCAACGACCCCGCGCGCAAGGCCGAGACCGTGCGGCTGGCACCCACTCTGCGTCACCGCGAATCGTGCGGCTGTCCGCCGGTTCACTCACATCAGTGATTCTGGGGTGCGAGCGCCTCGGCGTGGCCGCTCAGCGGATACCTTTCGGCTGAGCGTCTGCGAGGGCTTATGACCGCACTTTCGCCGGAGCTCCGGTTGTGGGACCCCCCGGTCACCTACCGGATCGGCGTCGCGATGGGTACGCACGCGAACCCCTACTCGAGCGAGCTGCTGCGCTCGATCAGGGCGGCCGCGGCCCAGGCGGGCTGCGATGTCACGCTGGCCGACACCGGCGACACGGTGAGTGAAGAGGCGGCGCTGGTGCGCGCGCTGCGGGCGGACCTCGTGGACGGCGTGCTGCTGGTGCCTTCGCCCGGCGACGAAGCGGTGATCAACGGCCTGGTCCGGATGGGCGTGCCGACGGTGCTGGTCGACCGCGTCGCCGCCCGCAACGACGTCGACCAGGTGGGCACGGAGAACGTGTACGCGGTGGCTTCGCTGGTGAAGCACCTGACCGAGGGCCGGCACCGCAAGATCGGCCTGATTTCGGGCGACGAGAGCCTGGACATCAGCCGCGAGCGCGTCCGCGGCTACCGGCTGGGGCTGGAGCAGGCGGGGCTGCGGTTCAACCGCGAGCTGGTGGAGTGCGGGTTGTCGACGTCGGGCGGAGCGGCCCGGGCGACGGCCAAGCTCCTGGACGGCTGGCCCTCCCCGACGGCGCTGGTGGTAGCGGACGAGTCGATGCTGGTGGGCGTCCAGTACGAAGCCCACCGCCGCGGCATCCGCATCGGCTCGGAGCTGGCGGTGGTCGGGTACGGCGACATGGAGTGGGCGCGCCGGGTGAGCCCGGCGGTGACTACGCTGGCCCAGCCGGTGGCGGACCTCGGACGCCGGGCAGTGCAGCTGTTGTTGTCCCGGATGGCCGATCCGGACCGGCCGCCGGAATCGGTGTCGCTGACCCCGCGGTTCCTGCACGGCGCCTCCTGTGGCTGCTGACCGGACACTGGCCACTTCCGGACACCGGGGAGTGACAATTGGTCTAAATGCGTCACTTCGTTGCTACTCTCGGCGCGCTCGACGGAAACGAACCGGGGGAAGTGGCGAATGAGCGGTCAGTACATGAGCGGAAGCGTTTACTCGGCTTCCCTCTCGGCGGCGCTCAACGATTACTGGCAGGCGCTGGAACGCCGCTGGACCAGGGACGCCGGGCAGACCCTGCGCGGCGGCACCAGCCAGATCGACGGCGCGCCCGAGCCCGCCCGGTGGCAGGTCCCGCCCGAGTCACGAGGTCATCTGACGACCTGCCCGGTCGTCGCCTGGGCCGTCGCCGACAGCACGCCGGCCAACCGGCCGTCCGCCCCCTGCGACGGCTGGAGCGTCCCGGACGCGAAGTACGTCGAATGCCGGGCGGCCGACGTCTTTTCCCAGGTCGGCGACTGGGCGTGGGCGAAGCGGGACCAGCTGGCGGCCGCGATCCCGGATCTCGCGGGCGGACCGGAGCTCTCGTCCCTCGACGACGCCCGGCAAAGTCTCCTGAAGGTCGACGGGACGATGCGACCGGACGGGTCGGTCGACGCCTACACCCTGCCCGGCATGGTCGAGAAGCTCTCCGTGCGGGACGACGGCAACAACAACCGGGCCTGGCTGGCCGGGTGGACGGGGCTCGCGGCGGACAGCCTCAAAGGCGGCTTCCTTTCGACGGTCGGCCCCACGCTGAAGAACCAAAGCGTGCTCGTGCGGTGGCTGGCCAATTGCTACTCCCTGCGGGCCACGACGATCCAGGCCACCCGGAACAACATCCTCGAGCTCATCGCCCGGGCCACCGGCGAGCTCTTCGAAACCGCGCCGGTGCCGGCGAAGGAAGCTCCGAAGGCCAAGGTGGCGGTGAACGCCGCCAGCCAGGCGTGGGGCATCGCCACGACGGTCGCCAAGGCACTGGGCGAGAAGGCTCCGGGCAGCGTCGGCGAGGCGCTGAACCTGATCGGCTTCGTGGTCGACGTCGTGGCGAACGTCGGCGAGGCGAAAACGAACGAAGGACTTCGGTTCCCGCAGCTGAGCGGCTTCTTCGCGCACTTGGACCCCGCCGTCCGCGCCCTCCACACCGATCTGGACGAAGCCGAAGCGGACTACCAGAAGGCCATCACGGCGGTCGGGCAGCGGATCGCCGGCGTCGACCACAAGGTGCTGGAACTCTACGACTTCACGAAGAGCAGTCCCGACGGCGACGACAGCGACCCGTCCGCGTCCGGCCGGTTCGCCGTGGACGTCGTCGTGGTCATGGAGATCGCCCAGCACTGCTACGACGCCGCCGAGATCTACTCCGGCCTGCTGAGCAAGGTCGCCGAGGCGTCCTACGCCGACGGGCAGCTCGTGGGCCGCGGCGCCGTGCCCACCGCGGCGGACACGGCGTTGATCGCCTTGCGGGAAGACATCGAGTCGTTCTTCCAGAAGACGACCGCGCGGTACCTCATGGCGGCCGACCGCATCAAGAAGGCCGCGGAGAAGTACGCGGCGAGCGACGCGGAGCAGAAAGCCCGGCTCAAGGCCGCGATCGCCGATTGGCACGACACCGGGGAGGACCGCAAGGGCGCCAAGGTCGACCTCGACCCGCGCAAGGAAGGCGTCCAGCACTGACGCGTCCGCTCACAGCGTCGCCGCCGCCTCCAGCAGCATCCAGCCACCGACCTGGACCGACATGTCCCGCTCCGGCGCGTCCTCCGGTAGCGGCAACGGCGGCGCCGGGCGGTCCCAGAACGCGCTGAACAGCGGACCTTCCGGCGCCTCGGCAGCACCGGACAAGCACGCCTCGGCCGACGTCAGCACCAGCGACCGCGCCACCGCGGCTTCCGAGCCGGGCAACGCGTGCGCCGCCAACGCCAGGTAGCGCGCCAGGATCGCCGCGAACAACCCGCCGTCGCCGCCGCTCTGGCCGCGGATCACCCCTCCCGGGGCACAATGCGAAGCCACCGCCCGCACCGTCCGGGCCGCTTCGTCCACTAAGGACAACTCGAGGCACGCCCCGAGGTAAACCCCTTGGCAGTACGTGAAAATGTGCTTCACCAGCTCGCCCGTGTCCGCTCGGATCCCGTCCCAGACCAGGCCGGACGAAGGATCGACCAAAGTGGACGACATCCACGAGGTCATTTCCCGGGCGCGCGTGAGATTCCCGGACCGGGCGTGGAAGATCGCCGCTGGACCGTTGGCCGGGGCGTTCTTGAAGTCGTCGCCCCGGCGCCACCAGATGCCGCCGCCCGCCGCGGGCGTCCAGCCCGAAAGCAGCTGCGTGTCGATCGCCGCCACCGCCGGGCCGGTGTCGACGCCCAGCGACGCAACCCGTTGCAGGGCAAGGCCGAGCCACGCGATGTCGTCGTAGTACTCGTTCGTCCACCGGCCGAAGTTGCGCAGCCGCACCGAACGCACGAAAGAACGGATCAGGGTCATGCGGGAAGAAGTGGGTGAGCGCAGCTGTGCGTCGACCAGGGTGTCCAGCAGGTGCGCCTGCCACCAGTAGTTCCAGTGCCAGTGCAGCCGCTGGTCGAGTGCCGCCGGCCAGCGGCTGCGGCCCAGGACGGTCCCGGGCAGCCCCCACACCCGCCGCAAATGCCGGGCAGTCACCGCGCGTTCGGCAGCCGAGACGTCCATGGCGCAATCCTGCCTTGCCCATCGACATACCGCTCGGTATGTTGAAGGACCCGACGGCCTGCGAGGTACTCATGACCACAGCACACGTCACCTGTCCGCTGTGCGAGGCGACCTGCGGGCTCGAGGTCACGCTCGACGAAAACCAGCAGGTCACGCGCGTGCGGGGAGATGAGAACGACGTCTTCTCGAAGGGCTACATCTGCCCCAAGGGCGCGTCGCTCGGCGCACTGCACCACGACCCCGACCGGCTGACCGCACCGCTGCTGAAGCGCGACGGCGAGTTCGTCGAGGTCAGCTGGCAGGAGGCCTACGACGAGATCGACCGCCGGCTCCCGCCGATCCTCGAGGAGCACGGCCGGGACGCCGTCGCGGTGTACGCGGGCAACCCCGGCGTGCACAACATCGCCCTGACGCTCTACGGCCGGGTGCTCTACAAAGCCTTGGGCACCAAGAACTTCTACAGCGCGACGTCGGTCGACCAGATGCCGAAGCACTACTCGTCCGGCACGATGTTCGGCGACCCGCTCGCCATCCCCGTGCCCGACCTCGACCGCACGCGGCACCTGCTGATCCTCGGCGCCAACCCGCTCGTCTCGAACGGCAGCCTGATGACCGCGCCGGACATCCGCGGGCGGCTGCGCGGGATCCGCGAGCGCGGCGGCAAGATCGTCGTCGTCGACCCGCGCCGCACGCGCACCGCGCAGTTCGCCGACGAGCACCACGCCATCCGGCCCGGCACCGACGCGCTGCTGCTGTTCGCCCTGGTCAACGTCCTGTTCGCGGAGAACCGCGTCGCACCAGGCCGTCTCGAAGAACACCTGAACGGCCTCGACGAGGTCCGCGAACTGGCCCGGCCGTTCACCCCGGAAGCTGTCGCCCCGCGCACCGGTATCGACGCGGCCGAGATCCGCCGGATGGCGCTCGAACTGGCCGACGCGGAAAACGCCGTGGTCTACGGGCGGATCGGCACCACGACGCAGGCGTTCGGCACGGTCGCGAGCTGGCTGGTCGACGTCCTCAACGTGCTCACCGGCAACCTCGACGCCCCGGGCGGCGCGATGTTCCCCCTCGCCGCGTGCCAGCCGACCGGCAACCGGCGGCCGTTCGCCGTCGGGCGCTGGCACAGCCGCGTGCGCGGCTACCCCGAGGTCGTCGGCGAACTGCCGGTCGCGACGCTCGCCGACGAGATCGAAACCCCGGGCGAGGGCCAGGTCCGCGCGCTGATCACCGTCAGCGGCAACCCCTGCCTCAGCACGCCGAACGCCGGGCGCCTGAGCGAAGCCCTGAAGAAGCTCGACTTCATGATCTCCGTCGACGTCTACCTCAACGAGACCTCGCGCCAGGCCGACGTGATCCTGCCCGGCCCGTCGCCGCTCGAGCGGCCGCACTTCGACCTGGCCTTCTACCAGCTCTCGGTGCGCAACGTCGCCAACTGGACGCCGGCGACGCTGCCGTCGGAGCTGCCGCAGGAGTGGGAGACGATGCTGCGGCTCACCGGCATCGTCACCGGTCAGGGCCCCGAAGCGGACGTCTCGGCGCTCGACGACTTCGTCGCCGCCGACGTCGCCCGCCGTGCCGAGCTCGAGGTCACCCCCGACCGCACCGGCCCCGCGCGGCTGGTCGACCTGCTGCTGCGCGCCGGGCCGTACGACGTCACGCTCGCCGACCTCGAAGCCGCGCCGCACGGGATGGACTTCGGGCCGCTGAAGCCGCGGATCCCCGAGATGCTGTGCACGGCGTCCGGCCGGATCGAGCTGGCGCCGGAGCCGGTCGTCGCCGACGTCCCCCGGCTGCGCGCGGAGCTGGACCGCCCGCTCGACGAGGGTCTCGTGCTGATCGGCCGACGCCACCTGAGCTCGAACAACTCGTGGATGCACAACCTGAAGCCGCTGGTCCGCGGCGGAAACCGCTGCACGGTCCTGGTGCACCCGGCCGACGCGGCGCGCCTGGGCCTCACCGACGGCTCGCTGGCGTCGGTGAGCTCGCGCGCCGGCAAGCTGGAGGTGCCGGTGGAGGTGACGGACGAGGTCCGGCCGGGCGTGGTCAGCATCCCGCACGGCTGGGGCCACGATGTCGACGGCGCGCGGACCCGCGTGGCGAGCGCGAACCCCGGCGTCAACTCGAACCTCGTCGCGGACGAGACGCTGCTCGACGTGCCATCGGGAACCTCGGTGCTGAACGGCATCCCGGTCGAGGTCGCCCCCGCCTGACGCTTGACACCGGCCCCGGTCCGAGAGGATTCTCGGCCAGGCATGTTGACGTCAACATCGATCATCGGACATCGGAGTTCGCATGACCCGCCTTCGTCACTGCCTGCGCATCCTCCTGCTCGCCGTTCTCGCCGCACCCCTGCTCACGGTCCCGCCGGCGTCCGCCGCGACGAACGCCTTCCGCGGCGTGAACTGGGCCGACGCCCGTGACAACTACGTGGACGGCTGGGTCATCCCGACCGGCCTCACCGCGGGCGACAGCTACGACGTCGTCCGCGCCAAGGCGGACGGCATCATCACCGGCTTCCAGCAGCTCGGCGCGAACACCGTGCGGCTGCCGATCAACCCGCAGAGCGTGAATTCCGACTGGTGGGCGCGCTACAAGGGGGCCGCCGACTCGACGCTGGCCCACGGGATGAAGGTCATCTTCGGGTACTGGGAAGCGGACAAGGACGGTTTCGTCGACGACGTCACCGCGTGGAACACCATGTGGGACAAGGTCACCGGCGACTACGGCGGCAACGGGAACGTCTACTTCGAGCCGATGAACGAGCCGTTCGGCTACAGCCTGAACGCCTGGGTGTCGCTCTGCTCGACCTGGTTGTCCCGGCACTCGGCCGTCCCGCGCGGCCGGGTCCTGATCAGCGGCACCGGCTACAACGACAACGTCACCGGCGTCGGCGCCGCCGGCGCGTTGAGCGGCACGCTGCTGTCGCTGCACTTCTACGGCTTCTGGGCTTCGGACACCACCCGCGCCGCGTGGACGGCCAACCTGAGCAACCGGCTCGGGTCGTACTCCTCGCGCACGATCATCGACGAGGCCGGCGCCCCGATGACGACGGGACTGGACTACTCCGCGGGCCACCAGGACGGCAACACCTTCACCGCGTACTTCGCCGCCACCACCGATCTCGCGAGGTCGCGACAGATGGGCGTCGTCTACTGGCCCGGCCTGCGCTCCGGCGACACCTACTCGATCACGCGCCAGAGCGGGAGCGGCTTGGCCACCAACAACGCGTCCGGCGTGGTGCAGCTGCGCTGGGGCTGGGGGCTCTGACTACCAGGCCGTCGACAGATCGGCGTGCTGCCGGACCCAAGCGTGCATGACGATCCCCGCCGCCACGCCCGCGTTGATCGAGCGCGTCGTCCCGAACTGGGCGATCGACACCACCAGGGACGCCGCCTCCTGCGCGCCCGGCGACAGCCCCGGCCCTTCCTGGCCGAACAGCAGCACGCACTCGCGCGGGATTTCCGCCGTCTCGACCGGCTGCGACCCCGGGGTGTTGTCCACCGCCACGACGGCGAGGCCGTTTTCCGAGGCGAACGACACCAGTCCGGAGACGTCGTCGTGGTGACGGAGGTGCTGGTAGCGGTCCGTCACCATCGCGCCGCGGCGGTTCCAGCGGCGGCGGCCGACGATGTGCACCTCCGCCGCCGCGAAGGCGTTCGCCGTGCGGACCACCGTGCCGATGTTGTGGTCGTGCTGGAAGTTCTCGATCGCGACGTGGAACGGGTGCCGCCGGCGGTCCACATCGGACACGATCGCCTCGCGGCGCCAGTAGCGGTACGCGTCGACGACGTTGCGGCGGTCGCCGTCGCGCAGCAGGTCCGGGTCGTACCGCTCGTCCGAGGGCCAGTCACCCGGCCACGGGCCGACGCCGACCTCTTCGCGGCTCACCCACTCGGTGGGTCCGGCGTCGGGGGAGGTGCTCACCCCCCGATTGTCGCTTAACCCAGGCGCACCCGGTGCGTCCGGGCGTCCTCGGTGTGGTCGCGGTGGCGCCAGCGGTGGTAGAGGCCGACGTAGGAGTAGACGACCACCGCGATCGCGACGATGCCGATCGCCGGCAGCCACGACTGCGGGAACACCGTGCCGTACAGGTAGTAGGCGTTGAACCCGCCGGGCAGGTCGCCGAGGCCCTGCTGGTGCCGGAAGTAGTTCTCCAGCGCGGTGAACGGGCACGGCACCGGCGCCACGTTGACCAGGATGCCCCAGGCCACCCCGGCGAGGTGGACGAAGATCAGCTTCGGCCAGCGCCAGGCGATGAAACCGCCGAAACCGATGAGAAGCAGGGCCAAGATGTGTACCGCGACAGTCACTTCCGCCAGGAACTTCGCCATCACACGCCCCCTTCACCGACCCCCTACCAGCGACTTTACTCCGCTGATCGAGTTCGGCCGCCCCTGAGAATGCCCGGCCGTGTGATGTTTAACCCACCGGAGCAACCCATTCACCTGGGCGGTGACGGAGGCGTTACACCCGGTGGGAATTCCGGCGGGCGTTTTGCCGGGTACTTCGTCGGCTCCTCGTGCGGGTACTGCTCGGGCGGCTTCTTCCACGGCGGCTGGTGCCCGGGCCGCTCCGGCGGCTCGTCGGGCTTCGACGGCTCATCCATGCCTCGACGGTACGCCGGGCGGGGTCAGCGCACCCGGTCGCTCGGCGCGGGCTCCTCGTCGCCGGGCAGGTGGACGTCGCTGACGGTGATGTTCACCTCGACGACCTCCAGCCCGGTCATCTGCTCGATCGACGTGATGACGGAGCGGCGCACCGACCGCGCGAGATCGGCGATGGCGACGCCGTACTCGACCAGGATCTGCAGGTCGACGGCCGCCTGCCGCTCGCCGACCTCGACCGAGACGCCCTGGCCGACGCTGGCCGAGGCACCCGGGATGCGGTCGCGCAGGGCGCCGAACGCCCGCGCCGCGCCGCCGCCGAGATCGTGCACGCCGCTGACCTCGCGCGCGGCGAGCCCGGCGATCTTCTGCACCACGGTGTCGGCGATCGTGGTCGTGCCCTGCTTGGTGACGAGGGCGGCGGTCTCGGCCTTCTCAGTGGTCTTCTCGGCCGTCGCGGTCATGGAGGTCCTCCCTGAATGTGCTGAGCCCCAAGGCTTTTCGTAGGTGAGGACCCGCGGGAGGGGAGAGGATCACTGTGACGTGGGTCTCGCGAACGCCGCGCCGTCGAGGTCCGTGACGACCAGCCGCAGCCGCGCGTTCTCCCACTCCGTTCCGGCCAGCAGGGGACGCACCACCGCCGTGGCCTGCTCCAGCAACGGCGGGATCGGCAACCGCGTCGCGATCAGGCGGAGCTCGACCACATCGGCCGTCAGGTCGACCGCCAGGCCGGCCCAGTCGACCGGTAGCCACGTCGCCTCGGGGGAGATCGGGGTCGCCGGGCGGAGACCGTCCACCGCCGCGAGGGCGCCGACGATCTTCGCGACGGCTTCGGCCGCGGTCACCGGGCCTCGATGTCCATGATGGACACCGAAACCTCGTCGACGACCAAGCCGGTCTGCTCGGTCACGAACCGCCGGACCGCGCGCTGCACGGCCCGGCCGACCGCCGCGGCCTGGTCGGCCGCCGCCGTGACCAGGTCGATCTCGACGGTCACCCGGCCGTCGATCGTGCGGACCCGGACGCCGTCCGCCGGCGCCGGGTCGAGGCCCTTCCACCGCTGGCGCGCGGCCCGCGTCCACGCCGTCACCAGGCCGCGCAGGCCCGGCTCGAGCCGGACGACGCCCGGCGTCCCGATCGCCGCCCTGGCCGCCACGCTGGCGATCACCGGATCGGCGATGACGTAGTCCACCCTCATTCCCCTGGCTCCCCGACAGTGTCTTCCGCAACAGTGTCTTCCTCGAAGAGGTCGTCCACCAGCAGGTCGAGCTTCGCGAGCGTCAGCCCCACCCGGGCCGCGGCCGCCGCGGTCACCCGTTCCCGCACCAGCGCCAACGCTGCACCGCCGGTGACGTTCCGGAGACTCACCGCGAGGGTGAGTTCGACTTCGACGACGCCGCCGGTGCCCGTCCGCACCCGGCAGCGGCGCGCCCGGACGCCGTCGACCGTGTCCGCCGCGTACCGCAGCACCGCGGCCACGGCCTGCTCACTGATCTCGACGAACCCCGGTTCCGGGGTCGGCAGCGCCACCATCGAGCCGCGCCGCACCTCGGCCCGCACCGCCGACATGATCCGGCCGAACAAGGCCGGCGGTACGTCCTCCTCGGCCACCAGCTCCGCGGTGGCCTCGCGCAGGGCCAGCAGGCTTTCGCGCGCGGCCCGGCAGTGCGGGCAGGTCAGCTCGTGCTCGTCGGCCAGCCCGGCGCCGACCGCGTCGAGCCGCTCCCACACCTGCTCGACGTCGCGTTCGCAGGGCAGCTCGTAGTCCGTCATCGCCATGGCTTCATCACCTCCGCCAGCTGAGCCCGGGCCCGCGCGATCCGGCCGCGGACCGCGGTCGCGTTCGCGCCGACGACTTCGCCGATCTCGTCGTAGGACCGGCCGTGCACTTCGCGCAGCAGCCAGCACGCTCTCTGTTCGGGCGTCAGCTGCGCCAGTGCCGCGTTCAACGCCGCGAGCTGGCCGCTGACCTGGACGGCCCGCTCCGGCTGGAGGTCCACCCGCGGCGACTCGGCGGTGTCCAGGTCGACGTCCGCCTGGGGCTTGCGCGCGCGGATCGCGTTGAGACAGCGGTTCGTGGTGGCCCGGTAGAGCCAGCCGACGAACGCCGCGTCCTCGCCGAGCTGGCCGAGCTTGCGCCAGGCGTTGAGGAAGACCTCCTGCACGACGTCCTCGGCGTCGCCGCGGTGCGCGAGCATCTTCACGGCGAGCCGGAACATCGGCCCCTGGTAGCGCAGCACGAGCTGCTCGTACGCCTGGACATCGCCGTCTTTCGCGCGACTGACGAGGGTCGCGTCGTCGAGCGGCGTACCTGGCTCCGCGCTGGTCGTCACGGCACCTCCTCGACAGGAGGACACAGAAGCGCGGGAATCGTCACGGGGTGATTGTCGGTGACTTGGGTCACCGGGGCGAATCAGTCCAGGCCGAGGTCGTCCTTGCCGAGGATGTAGCGGTACTCCAGACCTTCCTTCTCGATGGCCTCGCGCGCCCCGGTGTCGCGGTCGACCACCGTCACCACGCCGATGACGTTCGCGCCCGCTTCACGCAGGGCCTCGACCGCCGTCAGGACGCTGCCGCCGGTCGTGGAGGTGTCCTCCACCGCCAGCACGCGCTGCCCGCGGACCTCCATGCCCTCGATGCGCCGCTGCATGCCGTGTTCCTTGACGGACTTCCGGACGACGAACGCGTCGAGCACGACACCCTCGGTCGCCGCGGAGTGCAGCATCGCCAGCGCGACCGGGTCGGCGCCTAGCGTCAGGCCGCCCGCGGCGACGTAGTCCCAGTCCGCGGTGAGCTGGCGCAGCAGCTTGCCGATCAGCGGTGCGGCCGCGTGGTGCAGCGTCGCGCGCCGGAGGTCGATGTAGTAGTCGGCTTCCTTGCCGGACGCCAGGGTCACTTTTCCGTGCACCACGGAAAGATCGGTGACCAGCCTGGCCAGTTCGAGTTTCGCCGCTTGATCCAACCCGGGGTTCGCCACGGCCGAGAGTCTTACACACGGCCGTTCTCACTCCCCGATGGATGTGGCGTCGACCGCACGCCCGCGCGTCGCCGCCCAGGCCGGGACGAGGATCGCGACGAGCGAGAGGACCACGGCGATCGCGAGCACCACCAGGTAGATCGCCGGCGGCCCGGACGGCAGCGGCGATCCGCTCACCACCAGGCAGAACGGCACGATCGAGCCCGCCGCGACCAGCGTCCCGAGCAGCACCGCGATGGTCGCGATCAGCCCGCCTTCGACACCGGCCATCCGCAGCACCTGGCCGCGGGTGAACCCGCCGAGCCGCTGCAGCCCGAACTCGCGGCGCCGCTTGGCCGTGGCCATCACCAGCGTGTTGACGACCGAGATCACCGTGTACGCGATGATCATCCCGACGAGCAGGTAGTTGACCCACGCGCCGATCTCGTTGCCCTTCGCGTGCGCCGCGATGAGCGCGGCACGATCACCGACCATCACCGGCATTCCGGCCGTCGCCTCGCGAAGGCGCGAAGCCAGCGTCGCCGGGTCGACGCCGGGAGCGGCGCGGACCAGCAGCTGCGGAGCCAGCCCGAGCGTCGTGTGCGGTGCGAGCAGGGACGCGGGCAGCACGAGCCGTTCGAACCCGGCGCGCTGGCTCACGACGGCCGTCACCCGCACGTCCACCGGCGTGCCGTCGCCGAGCTTCAGCGACAGCGTGTCGCCGACGTGGCGCCCGAGCGTCGTCGGCACCTCGACGGCGTTCCCGGTCAGCTCGCTGACGCCGAGCGCGGGCCAGCCGTCCTGGTCGTTGTTCGAATCGTACGGCTTCTCGACGAACACCGAGCTCGTGACGTACTCCGAAGCGCTCGCGACCCCCGGCACCGCGGCGACCCGGCCGAGCACCGACGGGTCGAGCCCGCCCGGCCCGGCGACGACCGCGTCCGCCCGCAGGTCCTCCGTGTACGCCTGGTTCGAGACGGCTTCCTGGGTGGTCTGCAGGTAGATGTTGGCGGTCGCGATGCCGACCGCGAGCATGATCGGGGTGACCGCGCCGGCCGTCCGCACCGCGCCGACGCGGGTGTTGAGCAGCGCGACCCGGCCGGTGACGCCGGTGACCGCCTGGACCGGCCAGCGCAGCAGCATCGCCGTCACCTTGGTGACGCCCGGGCTGATCGCCGCGAGCCCGAACGCCCACAGCATCACCGCGGGGCCGGCCGTGCTGGCCGCGACCGGGCCGGTCATCACGGCGACCGTGACGATGGCCAGCGCCGTCCCGCCCGCGAAGCACAGGATCGCGGTGATCACCCGGATCGGGGTCACCCAGCGCCGTTCGACGGCGGCTTCGGCCAGCGCCTCGGTCGGGCGGACCTTCGAGGCCCGGCGGCCCGCGACGAAGGACGCGGCGACGACGGCCAGCAGGGAAGCGCCCGCGGCGACCGTCGCCGGGAGCCAGCCCTGCTCGAACTCCAGCACGTCCGGCACGACGTGGTGGGCCGCGAGCTCGCCGAACAGCCACTTCCCGAGCAGCGGCCCGAGCACGACCGCGACGGCGACCGCGAGCACGCCGACGACCAGCGCCTCGCCGAGGACCATCCGCCGCAGCTGGCGCGGGGTCGTGCCGATCGCGCGCAGCAGCGCGAGCTCGCGCTGGCGCTGCTGGGTCGACAGCGTGAGCGTGCCCGCGACGACGAACACCATGACCATCGCCGACAGCCCGCCCGACACGGCGGCCAGCACGATGAGGTCCTCACCGCTCTTGGTCACCTCGGGGAACTCGAGGGCACCGCGGTCGGTCCCGGTCGTCACGATCCCGGCGTCCCCGACGGCCGCCGTCACCGCGTCGACGTCCCCGCCGAAGACGCCGATGGCGTCGAACTGCCCCGGGTGCCCGGACAGCTTTTCCGCGTCGGAAGCGGAGAAGAACAGCGCCGAATCCCGCATGACCTGCGGCGCCTCGGCGATGCCGGAGATCCGGTACTGGCCGACGCTGCCGTGCGCGGCGACCGGCAGCGTGTCCCCGACGGCGAGCCCGAGCCCGGCGTCGACCACGACTTCGCCCGGCTTCGGCGCTTCACCTTTCAGCGTGTACGGCGTCAGCGCGGCGGAATCCCACGCGTGCCCGAGGGCGCTCGCGGCGCCGGCCTGCGCCGGGAAGCTGACCTCGCCGACGACGTTCGTGACGCCGGGGACCGCGCGCAGGCGGTCGGCCAGCGCGGCGTCGACGCGGACGCGCTCGGGCAGCGTCGCGTTCTTGACCTTGTGCTTGTCCTCGGGGTCGAGGGTCGCCGGGTCCTCTTCGGGCAGCGCAAGCGTTTGCTGCCCGCCGACGACGATCGGCGCCGCGGCCAGCCGCTGCACCGGCGTCTCGGAGCGGATGCCCGTCTCCATCAGGCCACCGCACGCCGAGACGATCAGCGCGCCGAAGAACACGGCGACGAACGTCGCCAGGAACCCGCCCTTGCGCAGGCGGAGGGTGCGCATCGCGAGCTTGAACATCAGGCCCGCACCGCCGGCCGGTCCCAGGCCCCCAGGTGGGTCATCCGTTCGGCGACGGCTTCGGCGGTCGGCCGGGCGAGCCGGCCGGCGATCCGGCCGTCGGCCAGGAACACGACCTCGTCGGCGTAGGACGCGGCGACCGGGTCGTGCGTCACCATGATCACCGTCTGGCCCGACGACCGGACGGAGTCGCGCAGCAGGCCGAGCACGTCGGCGGCGGTGCGGGTGTCGAGCGCCCCGGTCGGCTCGTCGGCGAACAGCACGGCCGGGTCGGTGACCAGGGCCCGCGCGATCGCGACGCGCTGCTGCTGCCCGCCGGAGAGCTGCCCGGGCAGGTGCTTGCGGCGGCCGTCGAGCCCGACGTGCTCGAGGATCCGCGCGACGAGCCGCTTGTCCGCACGCTTCCCGGCCAGCTGCAGCGGCAGCACGACGTTCTGCTCGACCGTCAGCGCCGAGAGCAGGTTGAACGCCTGGAAGACGAAGCCGACGCGGTCGCGGCGCAGCTTGGTCAGGTACGTCTCGCTCTTGCCGGCGAGGTCCTGGCCGTCGAGCACGACGCGGCCCGACGTCGGCCGGTCGAGCCCGGCCGCGCAGTGCAGGAACGTGCTCTTGCCCGAGCCCGACGGGCCCATCACGGCCGTGAAACCGCCGCGCGGGAACGAGATCGAGACCCCGTCCAGCGCGACCACGCCGTCGTACTCCTTGCGCACGGCCTCGAGCCGAACCGCCTCATTCGTCATGGGGAAAACGCTAGGCAGGCAGCCCCTCGATGACCCTGGTGCGCACGCGCGTCTTCGGGGTAGGGACAGCCCTACTCAGGTGCGGCCCTTGCCGCCGAAGCCGCCACTGATCCGGCGCAGCACCGTGCGCGGCAGCAGCCCGCCGATCGCGACGACGGCCTTGTACTGCAGGCTCGGCACCGAGATCACCTTGCCACGGCGCAGGTCCGCGAGCGCTTCGCCGACCACCTGTTCGACACCCAGCCAGGCGATTTTCGGGCCCGGTTTGCCGATGCCCGCTCGCTGGTGGAACTCGGTAGCCGTGAAACCGGGGCAGAGCGCCATCATCCGGACGCCCTTCGGCAGCGACGCGGCGATGCCTTCGGTGAACGACGTGACCCAGTTCTTGCTGGCCGTGTACGTCGAACCGCGACCGCTGAAGAAGCCCGCGACGCTGCTGACCTGGATGATGTCGCCGTGGCCGCGCTCGATCATGCCGGGCAGCACGGCCCGGGTCAGTCGCAGCACCGCGGTGACGTTCACGTCGAGCTGGCGCTGCAGCGCGTCCGGCGGGATCGTCCAGAAGTCGCCGTTCAGCCCGAACCCGGCGTTGTTCACGAGCAGGTCGACCGGACCGGCGGCGAGCCGCTCCTCGACCGCCGTTCGTCCGTCCACTTCGGACAGATCGGCGGGGAGCACCTCGACGGCGACGCCGTACTTTTCCCGCAGCTCAGCGGCATAGGCCTCCAGGCGCGCGGTGTCGCGGGCGACGAGCACGAGGTCGTACTTCTCGGCGGCGAGCGTGCGCGCGAACTGCGCGCCGATGCCCGCAGTGGCTCCGGTGATCACAGCGGTGTGACTTCCGGGGCTTCGCCCCGAGCCGGGGGCTCCGCCACCCGGACCCCCGGCAAAGAAGTTGGTGGTGGTCATGTGGGTGAACGATACCCACAGGTCAGGGCCTCCGGGTGCAGCCGTTTCGAGCCCGGGCTATCGTCCCGATCATGGGTAAGCACAGCAGGCGCAAGAGCGGCTACCTGCCCAAGATCGCCGCCGGCGCGGCGCCCGTGGCCCTCCTGTTCGCGTCCCCCGCGGCGGCGCTCGCGTCCCCGGCCGAACTCACCCTGCCCCTCGACCACCGGCACACCACCACGCTCGACAGCGACGGTGACACGCTCTCCGCGAGCCGCCGCGACGTCGTGGCCAAGCAGCTCGGCGACGCCCGGCTCGCGTCCGACCTCACGGAGGCCGTCGCCACGCGCGGCGACCGCGCGGGCGTCCTCGGGCGGGCCCACCAGGGCGTCTGGCTGCCCCACGGGGTCGACGTCCTGAGCGAGAACGCCGAGCAGCTCGACACCGGGCTCTTCGCGGGAGACCTCACGGGCGGGGTCGCCGCCCGCCGGTCGTCCGGGCAGGCCGTCGACCTCGGCCGGCTGGGCGCGGTCGGCGTGGCGTCCGAGCAGCACGCCATCGGCAGCTTCGCCGGCGACCTCGACCTCGACGTCGAGCAGAGCCACGAGCTGGGCGGCCAGCTGGGACCGGCGTCCGGCCTGGTCAAGACGTCGCAGAGCCTGTCGTCGGGCTCGATCAGCGGCGACCTCGGCGTCGACCACGTCGTCCACGTCCAGGGCGGCACGACCACCGTGCGCGGGACCCTCGCGTCGGCGGCGGTCAGCGTGCTCGACCGGCCGGCGCTCGACCTCTAGCCCTGCGGCGCCGGCGGCGGGTCCGCGGGCGGCTGCTGGACCGGCGTCCCCGCGGCCGGGGTGGGCGGGTTGCCCCCGCTGGACGGGATGGGCGCGCTCGCCTGGTGGCGGCCCGCGTCGTAGTCCTCGTCGAACGGGTCGACGATGTCCGCGATCTCGCCCAGGTCGCGCAGCAGGCGCTCGAGGCGCGACGGCCCGGCGGTCGGGACGACGCTGGCGAGCACCCACTCGTTCTCGAGCCAGGCCACGCCGACGTCGCCGCCGAGCTGGTCCGCGGCGTCGACGAGCTCCTGGGTGATCACCGCGCGGGCGCCGTCGGCGTCGTCGGCGAAGGCGTAGCGCGAGCCGATCGGGCCGAGCATCTCGGGCATGTCGGTGCGCTGGAACGGCACGCTGGACAGCCACATCTCGATGGGGATCCGGTGCTTCTTGTTGCAGCGCACCGCGACGACGACCGCCGGGATCTGCCCCTCGGACTCGATGTCGAAGATGAACACGGGACGGCGGCCGTCGGAGGTGAAGGTCGAACCCGCGACGACGTTCACCGCGGCGTCCGCGCCGAAGTAGCCGATCGCGCCGCCTGCCCACTGCTGCGGCAGCCGTTCGTCCTCCTCGACGAACTGCCAGCCGCGCAATTGCGCCCAGCGCATTCGCTCGCGGTTGCGCGAGCCCTCCTTCGCCCGGTCGGCCGCGAGCAGCCCCAGCCCCGCCACCAGCGCGACGGCGGCGATGACGAACCAGATCCACGCCGGAATACCCACGACGTGCAGGGTATCGCCTGCTACGCCGAAGAGATGAGCGCCGGTACCCGTGTCGCCGGGCCCGTTCGGGCCAATTCCCGATCCCGGGTCGACAAATCGTCACGAGAAGCCACTTTGGACGGCCGGAAAGCCGTGAAGGCCTCCTTCCCGGCCATAAGAGCCGGTAAGGAGGCCTTCACGGACTTGGGGTCAGACGCGGGTGACCGTCAACGAGTCGCCCGCTTCCAGCTCCGGGATGTCGACGCGGACCGTGTCGCCGTCCCGGACCTCGCCCGACAGCAGTTCCTTCGCGAGCTTGTCGCCGATCGCCGACTGGACCAGCCGCCGCAGCGGACGGGCGCCGTAGATCGGGTCGAAGCCGTTGAGCGCGAGCCACTCGCGGGCGCCGTCGGTGACCTCCAGGTGCAGCCTGCGCTGGGCCAGCCGCGCGGCCAGCCGGGCCACCTGGATGTCCACAATGGACGTCAGCTGCTCGGTGCCGAGCGAGTGGAACACGACGATGTCGTCGAGCCGGTTGAGGAACTCCGGCTTGAACTGCCGCTGGACCACTTCCAGCACCGCGTCACGCCGCTGCCGCTCGTCCAGCGACGGGTCGGCGATGGCCTGCGAGCCGAGGTTCGAGGTCAGGATCAGGATGGTGTTCCGGAAGTCCACCGTCCGGCCCTGGCCGTCGGTCAGCCGCCCGTCGTCGAGGACCTGCAGCAGCACGTCGAAGACGTCGGGGTGGGCCTTCTCGACCTCGTCGAGCAGCACCACCGAGTACGGCCGGCGCCGGACGGCCTCGGTCAGCTGCCCGCCCTGGTCGTACCCGACGTAGCCCGGCGGGGCGCCGACCAGGCGCGCCACCGAGTGCTTCTCGGAGTACTCGCTCATGTCGATCCGCTGCATCGCCCGCTCGTCGTCGAACAGGAACCCCGCCAGCGCCTTGGCCAGCTCGGTCTTGCCGACGCCGGTCGGGCCGAGGAACAGGAACGAACCGGTCGGGCGGTCCGGGTCGGCGACGCCGGCCCGGGCGCGGCGCACGGCGTCCGCGACGACCTGCACGGCGTCCTTCTGCCCGACGACCCGCCGGCCCAGCTCCTCCTCCATCCGGAGCAGCTTGCCGGTCTCGCCTTCGAGCAGCCGGCCCGCCGGGATGCCGGTCCACGCGGCCACGACGTCGGCGACGTCGTCCGCACCGACCTCCTCCTTCAGCATCACGTTCTGCTGGCTGGCCTCGTTCGCCGCGGTGGCCGCTTCGAACTCCTTCTCCAGCGCCGGGATCCGGCCGTAGCGCAGCTCGGCGGCCTTGCCCAGGTCGCCGTCGCGCTCGGCGCGCTCGGACTCGCCGCGCAGCTGCTCCAGCTGCTCCTTGAGCTCGCGGACCTTCTCGATGGAGCCCTTTTCGTTCTGCCAGCGCGCCGTGAGCGCGGTCAGCGTCTCGCGCTTCTCGGCCAGCTCGGCACGCAGCGCGGTGAGCCGGTCCTTCGAAGCGGCGTCGCTTTCCTTGGCGAGCGCCATCTCCTCGATCTCCAGCCGCCGGACGGCGCGCTCGACCTCGTCGATCTCCACCGGCCGCGAGTCGATCTCCATGCGCAGCTTGGACGCGGCCTCGTCGACCAGGTCGATGGCCTTGTCCGGCAGGAAGCGCGCGGTGATGTAGCGGTCGGACAGCGTCGCGGCCGCCACCAGCGCGGCGTCCGTGATCCGGACACCGTGGTGCACCTCGTAGCGCTCCTTCAGCCCGCGCAGGATCGCGATGGTGTCCTCCGGCGACGGCTCGCCGACGAGCACCTGCTGGAAGCGCCGCTCCAGGGCGGCGTCCTTCTCGATGTGCTGGCGGTACTCGTCGAGCGTGGTCGCGCCGACCATCCGCAGCTCGCCGCGGGCGAGCATCGGCTTGATCATGTTGCCCGCGTCCATCGCGCCCTCGCCGGTCGCGCCGGCGCCGACGATCGTGTGCAGCTCGTCGATGAAGGTGACGACCTCGCCCGCGGAGTCGGTGATCTCCTTGAGCACGGCCTTCAGCCGCTCCTCGAACTCGCCGCGGAACTTCGCGCCGGCCACCATCGACCCGAGGTCGAGGGCGACGACGCGCTTGCCGCGCAGCGACTCCGGGACGTCCCCGGCGACGATGCGCTGGGCCAGCCCTTCGACGATGGCCGTCTTGCCGACGCCCGGCTCGCCGATCAGGACCGGGTTGTTCTTCGTGCGCCGCGACAGCACCTGCACGACGCGGCGGATCTCGGTGTCGCGGCCGATGACCGGGTCGAGCTCGCCGGCGCGGGCGCGGGCGGTGAGGTCGACGCCGTACTTCTCCAGCGCCTTGAACGTGCTCTCCGGGTCCGCGCTGGTGATCCGCGCGGAGCCGCGGACCTTGGCGAACGCCTCCTGCAGCGCGTCCGGGGTCGCGCCGTGCCGCTTGAGCAGGTCGGCGACCTGGCCGCCCTCGGTGGCGAGCCCGACGAGCAGGTGCTCGGTCGAGACGTACTCGTCGCCCAGCTCGGTGGCCAGCTTCTGGGCGCGCGTCAGCGACTTGACGGCGAAGGTGTCGAACTGCGGGCTCGACACCGTCGCGCCGGTCGCGGACGGCAGGGCCGCGATGAGCGGCTCCAGCTCCTTGTGCACCACCTCCGGGTCGGCCCCGACCGCGGTCAGCAGCGGCGCGGTGAGTCCCTCACCCTGCGCCAGCAGGGCGCCCAGCAGGTGGGCGGCGGACACGTGCGGGTTGCCGGCCATCGTGGCCGCCTGCGCCGCCGACGAGATCGCCTGCTGGGTCTTCGTGGTCGGGTTGAAAGCGTCCATCCCTCACCTCATGCTCGATACATCAAAAGTCCAGGTGACAGGCCTGACCGAGACCTGACACTATGCTTAACGCACGAAAACTTGAGTCTGTTCCGCTCAACTCTGACCAGGTGCGACAGCACCCGCCGGCAACCGGTGGCCCAGCGTGCCGAGCCCGGCCACGGCGAGGCCGGCGCACGTCCCGACCAGCACCCAGGGTAACCAGTCGGCGACCGAAAACAACGCGACGACCGCGGGCGCGAGCACCTGCGCCACGGTGAACGCGTACTGGTACGCAGCGAGATAACGTCCGCGGGCGACCGGAGGTGCCGCGGCTTCGGCCAGAGCACCCGAACGCGGACCGAAGACCAGGTCGCCGGCGGCGAACACCAGCGTCGAGACCAGCAGGTACGCCACCCGCCAGCCGCTGGGCACGAGCAGCACGCCGAGACTGACCAAGCACCACGCGGCGAACAACGCCGAGCCGGCGCGCATCGCGGTGATCCGGGTCAGCCGCGCGGTGAGCCGCAGCGCGAGCGTCCCGCCGACGCTGGTCAGCACGGTCAGCAGCGCGAGGATCGCGCCGGGCAGCCACGCCGGGCCGTGCAGCCGGTCGATCACGAACACCGGCGTGCCGATGAGGAAGAAGTCGAGCGAAAGCCCGAAGAGCCCGCTGAAAAGGATCAAGGCGAGGTACGGCCGGTCGCGGAGCACCTTGGCCGAGCGTTCGCCGTGCTGCCTGCGCGGCCGCGTGAGGTGGACGAACGAGGCGAGGATCGACGCGGCCGCGAAGAACGTCACGACGTCCAGGAAGAGCGCGATCCGGTAGCCGGTCGAGCCGAGCCAGGTCAGCAGCGCGCCCGCGACGAGCCCGCCGAGACCGAAGCAGGCGGCCCGCACCATCCCCACCTCGGCGAACGGCCGGTCCTTCGGGACGTCGCCCGCGACGTCGGCGATGAGCACGAACAGGGAGCTGTAGAACAGCTGCTGCCCGGTGGCGAGCAGGACCGCGGCGACCACGACCGTGCCCGCGCCGTCCGCCAGCAGGTACGCGCCCGCACCGGCGGCCTGCAGCAGCTGGGCCCCGATGACCACGACCCGCGGCCCGACGCGGTCCACGAGGCGGCCGGCCAGCGGCGGGACGACGAGGCCGCCGACGGTACCGAGCGTGACGGCCGTGCCCGCCATCGCGAGCGGCACGCCGACCACCTGCGTCACGTAGACCAGCGCCAACGGGAGGAACAGACCTGAGCCGAAGTTGTCGATCCCCAGCGCGCACAGCAGTGCGACCCGGCTACGCGTCACCTACCGAAGTTAACCCGGTGGCACGCCGCCAAGTCAGGCCCGAACGGACACATTCCGGAATGCAAAATGCCACTGCCGGTGTCACCGGCGCGGCCGTGTGTCACTTGGCCGTGTCGGCCAGGCAGGCGGTACTGCCGAGGGCGCGGCGGAGGTCGGTGTTCATTTCGGCGAGCCGGGCGGTGAGGTCGGTGACGCGCTCGTCGTCCCAGCCCCCGAGGGCCGTCTCCATGAACTCCAGGTAGTTGGCCCGCCAGCGGGCGAGCTCGGCCCGGCCCTTTTCGGACACGCTCACCAGGGACGCGCGGCCGTCTTCGGGCGCGGGACGGCGGTCGACCAGCCCGGCGGCGGACAGCTGCGTGATCTGCCTGCTGACCACCGACAGGTCGACGAACCGGCGCTTGGCCAGCTCGGACGGCCTGGCTTCGCCGTTCTTCGCGAGGTCCGACAGCAGCATCGCGGCCGCCGGGTGCAACCCCGGCTGGTCCTGCCAGGCCTGCATGACCCAGGCGTGCTGGAGCTGCGACGCGGTCTTCAGCTCGCGCATGAGCTCGACCCGGACGTCGTCGTCGGTGTCGTCGAAGCCCATCGGGACCCCTCCTGCCACGGCCATTACTTGTGTAATACAAGTTTATTGCCGATCGCTTGCGCGAGCAAGGATCACCCCGGTGAGGTCGCCCACGCCGGAGCCGGCGGTAATACACCCGGTCGGAGCAACAATGCGGGCAAAAGGCTGCCCGGCGGCTACCCTGCGGACGGGCCGCGCGGCGGCCCGGACGAGCGACGAGGTGGATGCAGTGGCGATGGACCCAGGAGGCGGCCGTGAGCGGAAATGCCGTCTCCGCGCCCGAGCCGGCGGTGAATGACCGGGTGTTGCCGCCCCACCGTCCCCGACCAGCGAACTCCTGCCCATGACAGCCGATTCGATCAGCCCGTTCCCCAGGTCCTCGGCCCCGCGTGAAGCCCCCGCGGCCGTCGCGGCGATGGTGCAGCTCATCCGGGACAGCTGGGCGAAGTCCGAGCCGTACATCGCGGAGATCTCCCAGTTCTTCTACGGGATGCTGTTCACCCTCGCGCCGACCACGCGCGACTTCTTCCCGATCAACATGGAGATCCAGCGCGGCCGGCTGGTGCGCGCGCTGGTGCACATCGTGCAGATGGTGGACCGGCCCGACGACCTCGCGCCGTTCTTGCGGCAGCTGGGCCGCGACCACCGGAAGTTCGGCGTGGTGCCCCGGCACTACGAGGCCGTCGGTACCGCGCTGCTGGCGTCGCTCAAGAACCACCTCGGCCCGGAGTGGACCCCCGAGGTCGAACGGGCCTGGGCCGAGGCGTTCACCATCGCCGCGCGGGCCATGCAGGACGCGGCCGCGTCGGACACGAACCCGCCGTCGTGGCAGGCGACCGTGGTCGAGCACCGGCGGCTGACCTGGGACCTCGCCCTGGTGCGGCTGGTACCCGACCAGCCCGTGCCCTACCACCCCGGCCAGTACGTGAGCGTCGAAGTCCCGCAGCGGCCGCGGCTGTGGCGCTACCTCTCGCCGGCGAACGCACCGCGCGAGGACGGCGGCATCGAGTTCCACGTCCGCGCGATCGAAGGCGGCTGGGTGTCCAGGGCGATAGTCAGCCACACCCAGCCCGGGGACGTCTGGCGGCTCGGCCCGCCACTCGGCCGGATGACGGTCAATCGCGAATCGTCACGGGGTGTGCTGATGGTCGCGGGCGGGACGGGCATCGCGCCACTGCGGTCGATCCTCGACCACCTCGCGCTGTGGGGCGAGAACCCGAAGACGCGCCTGTTCTACGGCGGACCGGCCCGGGAAGACCTCTACGACCTCGAGGAACTGCGTGCCCTCGCGTCCGTCAACCCCTGGCTGAGCGTGACGCCGGTGGTGGAGCGCGGCGGCGACGTCCCCGGGTTCGAGCAGGGCACCCTGGCCGAGGCGATCACGCGGTACGGCGCCTGGCCGGACCACGACATCCTCGTGTCCGGCTCGCCGGCGATGATCCGCGCGACGGTGTCGCGCATGCTGGTCGCGGGCAGCGCGCTGGACCAGATCCAGTACGACCCGTTCACGATCGACTAGCACCTCCAATTGCGGGCACAGCGGCCCGGTGCACGAATCGAACGAACAGTGGGAATTGTTACGCGAGTTGCGTAAACCGTCTGGGTGATCGTTTTTACGCAGCGACAGACGGGGTTGACCCGGCGTGGCTGAATTGCTCCGTTCGAGCGGACCATGCGGAATCGCGCGCATCTGCACGGGAATTCGCATACAGTCGGGAACCCTCGGGGGCGGCACCGCCACAGCGACGCCGCATGCACGTCGCAAAACCCTTTTGCACGACTGGAGATTACCGTTCCCGATGAGTGCTGAATCACTGAAGATCTCCGCGCCGCCCCAGACCGTTCCCGTTTCGGCCGTGGAAGGTCGCGAACTGGCCCGGCTGATTCGTGAAAGTTTTGCGGAGATCGAACCGAAAGCCGACGAACTGGCGCAGTACTTCTACGGAGCGTTGTTCGTGGTCGCACCGGATTGCCGCGACCTGTTCCCGGTCTCCATGGCGAACCAGCGCAGCCGCCTGCTGCGCGCCATCGTGTACGTGGTGCAGATGGTCGACCGGCCCGACGAGCTCACCACCTTCCTCGCGCAACTGGGCCGTGACCACCGCAAGTTCGCCGTCGTCTCCCGCCACTACGACGCCGTCGGCATCGCGCTGCTGTCCGCGCTGAAGCGGTTCCTCAAGCAGAAGTGGACGCCCGAGGTGGAGAGCGCGTGGACGACGGCTTACGGACTCATCGCCAAGACCATGCGCGAGGCCGCGCAGGCGGAGACCGGGCCGGCGTCGTGGACGGCGCGGGTGCTCGACCACCGCAAGCTGTCCCGGGACGTCGCGATGGTGCGGGTGCAGACCGAAGGGCTGCTGCCCTTTCGCGCGGGCAGCTACGTGAGCGTGGAGGTCCCGCAGCGGCCACGGATGTGGCGCTACCTCTCCCCGGCGACCGCGCCGCGCGGCGACGGCCAGATGACGTTCCACGTGCGCACGGTGCCCGGCGGCTGGGTCAGCGGCGCCATCGTCAACCACACCAAGCCGGGGGACACCTGGCGGCTCGGACCGGCGATGGGCACGCTCAACGTGCGCCCGACCGCCACCAGGAAGCGGCTGCTGATGATCGCCGGCGGGACCGGGGTGACCCCGTTCGTCTCGATCCTCGACGATCTGGCGCACTGGAAGCGCAACCCCCCGGTGCACCTGTTCTTCGGCGGCAGAAGACCCGAGGACCTGTACGCGCTGGACGACCTCCGGCGGCTGACCGCGGTTTCGAAGTGGCTGACGGTCACCCCGGTGACCGAGGAAGGAGCGATACCGGGCGGCGACCGCGGCACGCTCGCCCACGCGGTGACCCAGCGCAGTTCCTGGAAGGACCACGACATCCTCGTCGCCGGCTCACCCCCGATGATCCGGGCGACGATCGCGAAGCTGCTGAGCGTCGGCGTCGAGCTCGAGCAAATCCGTTTCGACCCGTTCACCCTGGACTGAGGAACTCTCAGCGGCCCGCGCGCACCAGCCGGATTCTCGCTATCTTCACCGATATGGAGATGACTATTCCGGTTACGGACGGGACCATCGGCGGCTACCTGGCGGAGCCCGCGGGCGAGGGACCGCACCCGGGCGTGGTGCTCATCCACGACGCGTTCGGGCTGAGCCAGGACACGAAGAACATCACCGACCGCTTCGCCGCCGAGGGTTACCTCGCGCTCAGCCCCGACCTGTACTCGCGCGGTGGCATGCGCCGGTGCGTACGCCGCGTGTTCTCCGACATGTTCGCGAACCAGGGCCGGGCGTTCGACGACATCGAGGCGTCGCGCGCGCTCCTGGCCGGCCGTGCGGACTGCTCGGGCCGGGTCGGCATCGCCGGGTTCTGCATGGGCGGCGGCTTCGCGCTCGTCGCGGCGTCACGCGGTTTCGAGGCGTCGGCGCCGTACTACGGACAGCTGCCGAAGAACCTGTCGGTGCTCGACGAGGCGTGCCCGATCGTCGCGAGCTTCGGCAAGAAGGACTTCTCGCTGCGCGGCGCGGCGGCGAAGCTCGAGACGGCGCTCACCGAGCGTGAAATCCCGCACGACGTCAAGGAGTACGACGGTGCGAGCCACGGGTTCGCCAACAAGATCGAGGTCGCGGCACCGCTGAACCTGCTGCTCAAGGTCGTCGGGTTCACCTACCACCACGAGGCGTCCGAGGACGCGTGGCGCCGGGTGACGTCGTTCTTCGGCGAACACCTGCGGCAACCGGCCCGACCTTCGCACTGAGCCGAGCGGGCGAGCGTTTTCGCCGAACGGCGGTAGTTCGTTGACCGTTGTGCCCGAATCATCTTATGGTCTAGACCACATCTTCCCCGGATGTGCTCGTTCGTCCTCCCTCCGGAACAACGCTGTTCCCCCTCGAGGAGCCGAAATGACCTGGAACAGAAAGCTCTTCGCGGCCGCTGCCGGTGTCCTGCTCGCCCCGGTGCTGGTCGTCGTCCTCCCCGCCACCACCGCGAGCGCCCACGGTTACATCTCGGACCCACCCAGCCGGCAGGCCAACTGCGCGGCCGGGAAGGTGCCGGACTGCGGCAGCATCGTCTACGAACCCCAGAGCGTCGAAGGGCCGAAGGGCCTGCGCAGCTGCGACGGCGGCAACTCCCGCTTCTCGCAGCTGACCGACGAGTCGAAGCCGTGGCCGGCCAAGTCGGTCGGCACGACGGTGACGTTCAACTGGGTGTTCACCGCCCGGCACGCGACCGCGAGCTACGAGTACTACATCGGCAACACGCGCGTCGCGAACATCGCCGGCAACAACCAGCAGCCCCCGGCGACGGTGTCGCACACGGTGAACCTGGCCGGCTACTCGGGCCGGGTGAAGGTACTGGCGATCTGGAACATCTCCGACACGACCAACGCGTTCTACAGCTGCGTCGACCTCCAGATCGGCGGTGGCGGAACCCCGCCGCCCACCACCACGACACCCCCGCCGACCACGACCCACCCGCCGACGACGACCCCGACCACGCCGCCGTCGAGTGGCACCTGGGCGGCCGGAACGGCGTACAAGGCCGGCGACGTGGTGACCTACAACGGCGTGAGCTACCGCTGCCTCCAGCCGCACACGGCGATCGCGGGCTGGGAGCCGCCGAACACGCCGGCCCTCTGGCAGCGTCAGTGAGAGTGCTGCTCGCCGTCGTCGCGCTGCTGCTGGCCGGCTGCAGCGCGACGGCGGCCCCGCCCGCGTACAACGCGGCCGACGTGATGTTCCTGCAGATGCTGATCCCCCAGAACCAGCAGGGCATCGAGATCGTCCGGCTGGCGAAGGACCGCCCGCTGCCCGCGGACCTGAAGGTGCTGGCGGCGGCGATCGAGTCGACCCAGCGCACCGAGATCGACGACATGAAGAGCTGGCTGCGCGCCTGGGGTCAGCCCGAGACGATGGACACGAACCCCCAGGCCCACGCGGGCCACGGCGGTCTGAAGATGACGTCCCCGGACCTGGTCGGAGCGCTTCGGACGGCTCCCGACGCCGAGTTCTCCCGCAAGTTCCTCGACGTGCTGACCGGCCAGCAGCAGGGAGCGGTCGAGCTGGCCCAGACGGAGAACGGAACGGGCGGCGGGGTCAACGCCCAGGCCCGCGACCTGGCCCGGCGCGTCATCGAGTCGCGGACGGCCGAGGTCGAGCAGCTGCTGAACTTCAAGGTGTGACGTCCCCGCGGCGCGGACCGCGAGCAGCCCCCTGCCCGGCTGCTCGCGGCCTGCGGTTATTCGCTTGGCCGTGTCCGCGTGCGGCAGTTAGCCTTCCGATCATGTACGCGCGCCCCGTCTTCATGAGGTTGCGGATCCGCCGCTGACGGCGGCGCACCGAGCTCTTTTCCCTGCCCGCCGTTCCGGCCTTCGCCGGGCGGCCTTCTCGTGCTGCCCGGCTCCCTCCAGAGCTGCGGAGCATCCCTTGACTTCCCTCCTGCCCGAACACACCCACCTGCGCGCGGACCGCGTCGGCGTCACGCTCGGCTCCCGCCGGGTCCTGCACGACGTCAGCGTCACCGTCTCGGCCCGGTCCCGGCTGGCGATCGTCGGCGAGAACGGGCGCGGCAAGACCACGCTGCTGCACGTCCTCGCCGGGCTCCGGGCGCCCGACCACGGCACCGTCCACCGGACGGGCACCGTCGGCGTCGCCCGGCAGGCGCTGCCGTTCCGGTCCGGCGAAACCGTCGGCACGCTGACCACCGAGGCCTTGCGCGAAGCCGACGAGGCCTTGCGAGCGCTCGATGCGGCGACCGAGAACTTCGCCGAAGACCGCTACGCCGCGGCACTCGACGCGGCCACGCGGCTCGACGCGTGGGACGCCGAACGCCGTGTCGACGTCGCCCTCGAAGCCCTCGCCGCCTGCAGCGACCGGACCCGCGAGCTCAGCACGCTCTCGGTCGGGCAGCGCTACCGCGTGCGCCTGGCCTGCCTGCTCGGCGCGCGGCACGACTTCCTGCTGCTCGACGAGCCCGGCAACCACCTCGACGCGGGCGGCCTCGCTTTCCTCACCGACCGCCTGCGCGGCCACGACGGCGGCGTCGCGCTGGTCAGCCACGACCGCGCGCTGCTCAGCGACGTCGCGACCGAGTTCCTCGATCTCGACCCCAGCCAGGACGGCCGCCCGCGCAGTTACGCCGGCGGCTACGCGGCCTGGCAGGACGGCCGCCGCCGCGACCGCGAACGCTGGGTCCAGGAGTTCGAGGAGCAGCAGGACACGCACCGGCAGCTCACGCTCGCGGTGACGCAGGCACGCGACCGGCTCAGCACCGGCTGGCGTCCGGACAAGGGCACCGGACGGCACCAGCGCCAGTCCCGCGCCCCCGGCGTCGTCCAGGCGCTCAACCGGGAGCGGGCGGCGCTGGAGGCGCACCGCGTGACCGTGCCCGAGCCGCCGTTGTCGTTGCGGTGGCCCGATCTCGGCGCGGGCGCCCGCCGGTCGCTGGCCGGCCTGCACGGCGTCGGCGTGGCCGGCCGCCTCGCGGGCCCGGTGACGCTGAACCTCGACAGCGGCGACCGGCTGCTGGTCACCGGCGGCAACGGCGCCGGGAAGTCCACGCTGCTGTCGGTCCTCGCCGGCGAACTGACGCCGACGAGCGGCACGGTCCGGCACGCTCCCGGCGCGCAGATCGCACTGGTGGGCCAGGAGGTCCCGGCGTGGCCGGACGACCTCACCGCTCGTCAGCTGTTCGAACGCGCCGCCGTGCCGTTTTCGGCCATGGGACTGCTCGACGCGGAGGCCCTGCGGACGCCGGTGGGCCGGATGTCCCAGGGCCAGCAGCGACGGCTCGACCTGGCCCTGCGCCTGGCCGGACGGCCCGACGTGCTCGTCTTCGACGAACCGACCAACCACCTGTCGGCGACGCTCGTCGAGGAGCTGACCGAGGCACTGCTGGCCACGCCGGCCGCGGTGGTCGTGGCGACGCACGACCGCCGGATGCTGACGGATCTCGCGTCCTGGCCCCGCCTGGCTCTCGGGGGCTGAAAGCCGTGAAGGCCTCCTTCCCGGCCATAAGAGCCGGTAAGGAGGCCTTCACGGACTTGCGGTCTCAGCGGCGCTTGGGGCGCCAGACCACCATTGCCGTCTGCTGGTTGAGCGGGACCAGGTCCCGGCGGTAGGACGCGTGCGCCGCCGCCGCGGCCTGTTCCCCGGCCGCGTACGCCGCGGCCAGTTCTTCGGTGAGCTCCTGCAGGCGGGCCCGCAGCGCGTCGACCTGGTTCTCCAGCTCGATGATGCGCTTGATCCCGGCCAGGTTCACGCCGTCTTCCTGTGACAGGCGCTGGACCTCGCGCAGCAGCGCGATGTCCCGCATCGAATAGCGGCGACCGCCGCCGGAGGTGCGGCCCGGCGACACCAGGCCCTGCCGGTCGTAGGTGCGCAACGTCTGCGCGTGCATCCCGGCCAGCTGTGCCGCCACCGAGATGACGAACACCGGGGTCTCTTCGTCGCCTTCCTGGGGGATCCCGCCGAACATCCCGCTCACCTGCCTTCGAGCAGCTCAGTGATCTCGGGCCGGGGGTCGTGCCCGGCCATCGACTCGGCGAACGCCTGCAGTGCCTCGCGTGCCTTGTCGTCCAGTTTGGCGGGAATCGCCGCCTGGAGGGTGACGAGCAGGTCACCCTGCGAACCGTCGCGCTTGGCGATGCCCTTGCCGCGCACGCGCAGCACCCGGCCGCTCGCGGTGCCCGGCGGCACCTTGAGCGAGACCTTGCCCTCGAGCGTCGGCACCGTGATCGTCGTGCCGAGCGCGAGCTCGGTGAAGTCCACCGGGACGGTGATCGTCAGGTCGAGCCCCTTGCGCCCGAACAGCGCGTGCGGGGCCACGTGCACCCGGACGTACAGGTCGCCCGCCTGCGCGCCACCCCGGCCCGGCTCGCCCTGGCCGGCCAGGCGGATCCGCTGGTCGTCGTCGACGCCCGGCGGGATCCGGACGGTCAGCGTGCGGGTCCGCGTGCTGATGCCTTCGCCGCCGCACTCGGGGCACGGGTCGTCGATGATCTGCCCGCGCCCACGGCAGTCGCGGCACGGCTCCGAGAACGCGAACGCGCCCTGGCTGCGGCTGACCAGCCCCGAACCGGAACAGGTCGGGCAGGTCCGCGGCGACGTGCCCGGCTTCGCGCCGTTGCCGCCGCACGTCGAACAGGTCGCCGGGCTCGACAGCCGCAGCGGCAGGGTCGCGCCCTTGACCGCTTCGACGAAGTCGATCCGGACGTCCGTCTCGACGTCGGCCCCGCGCTGGGGCCGGTTCGCCGTCGCCCCCGCCGTCGTCCGGCCACGGCCGAACAGCCCGCCGAGGATGTCGCCGAGCCCGCCGAAGCCGCCCTGCTGACCGGCGCCGGCCTGGCCGAAGATGTCGCCGACGTCGAAGCTGCCGCTGCCACCGCCACCGGGGAAGTTGAACCCGCCCCCGGCGCCGCCGAACAGCCGCCGCGCCTCGTCGTACTCCTTGCGCTTGCTCGCGTCGGAGAGCACGCCGTAGGCCTCGGAGACCGCCTTGAACTTCTGCTCCGCCTGCGCGTTGCCGGAGTTCGCGTCCGGGTGGTTCTCCTTGGCCAGCTTCCGGTAGGCCTTCTTGATCTCGTCCGCCGTGGCGTCGGAGGAGACGCCCAGTTCACGGTAGAAGTCCTTACCGATCCATTCCCGTGCACTCATCGGGCGTCTCCTCCTCCCACTTGAACCGGATTCTGCTTACTGCTGCTGGTCATCGAGTCCGCCGTCGAGCGGCAGCTCGCCACCGACGGACGGGTCCACCGGGGCCGCGCCGGGCTCGTGGTCGGTCACGCCGACCAGCGCCGCCCGCAGCACGCGGTCCCCGAAGCGGTAGCCGCGGCGCATGACCACGGTGACCGTCGGGCCCGCCACGTCCGGCGAGGTGTTGTGCTGCACGGCCTCGTGCACGCTCGGGTCGAAGACCTCGCCCTCGGTGCCGAACGACTCGAGCCCCGCGCGCTGCAGGCCGCTGATCAGCTTGTCGCCGACCGCCTTGAACGCGCCGGTGAGGTCACCGTGCTGCTCGGCCCGCTCGAGGTCGTCGAGCAGCGGCAGCAGGTCGTTCACCACGGTCGCCTTCGCACCGAGGACGACCGCCTCGCGGTCGCGCTCGACCCGCTTGCGGTAGTTGGCGTACTCCGCCTGCAGGCGCTGGAGGTCGGCGGTGCGCTCGGCCAGCTCCTTCTCCACGTCGGAGACGACCGACACCGAATCGTCCACAATGGATTCCCCGAGCGAGGGGCCCGCGTGCTCCACGGGCGCTTCCTCCGGCTCCGGCGCGGCGTGGGCCGGACCGGGCGGGCGAACCTGCCCGGTCTGGGGGTCCACCCGCCGCCGATCCCGCACGACCACCGGCTCCTCGGGGCCGCGGCCCTGGTTCTCGGATTCGTCGTAGCTGTGGGTCACTTCTTCTCGTCCTCTTCGACGATCTCGGCGTCCACCACGTCATCGGCCTTGGCCTGGCCGCCGGCCGCACCGGCGTCCCCGGCCGCGCCCGAAGCACCGGCCGCACCGGCCGCCGCGTCGGCGTTCGCGTTGGCGTACAGGGCGGTGCCCAGCTCCTGCGAAGCGGTGTTCAGCTTCTCGATCGACTCGCGGATCTTCGCCGAGTCGGTGCCCTTGAGCGCCTCGTTCGACTCGTCGATCGCGGACTTGACCTTGCCCTTGAGGTCCTCGGGCAGCTTGTCGTCGTTGTCCTTGAGGAACTTCTCGGTCTGGTAGACCAGCGTCTCGGCCTGGTTGCGGGTCTCGGCCTCTTCGCGGCGGGTCTTGTCTTCCTCGGCGTGCGCCTCGGCGTCCTTGACCATCCGCTCGATGTCGTCCTTCGGCAGCGCGGAGCCACCGGTGATCGTCATCGACTGTTCCTTGTTCGTGCCCAGGTCCTTCGCGGTCACGTGCACGATGCCGTTGGCGTCGATGTCGAAGGTGACCTCGATCTGCGGCACGCCACGCGGGGCCGGCGGGAGGCCGGTCAGCTCGAACATGCCGAGCTTCTTGTTGTGCGCGGCGATCTCGCGCTCACCCTGGAACACCTGGATCTGCACCGACGGCTGGTTGTCGTCCGCGGTGGAGAAGATCTCCGAGCGCTTGGTCGGGATCGTGGTGTTGCGCTCGATGAGCTTGGTGAACACGCCACCCTTGGTCTCGATGCCCAGCGACAGCGGCGTGACGTCCAGCAGCAGGACGTCCTTGACCTCGCCCTTCAGGACACCGGCCTGCAGCGCCGCGCCGACCGCGACGACCTCGTCCGGGTTCACGCCCTTGTTCGGCTCGCGGCCGCCGGTCAGCTCCTTGACCAGCTCGGCGACGGCCGGCATGCGGGTGGAACCACCGACGAGCACGACGTGGTCGATGTCGCCGACGGAGATGCCCGCGTCCCGGATGACGTTGTTGAACGGCGCCTTGGTCCGGTCGAGCAGGTCCGAGGTGATCTTCTGGAACTCGGCGCGCGAGAGCTGCTCGTCGAGGAACAGCGGGTTCTTGTCCGCGTCGACGGTGATGTACGGCAGGTTGATGCCGGCCGAGTTCGAGCTGGAGAGCTCGATCTTCGCCTTCTCCGCCGCCTCACGGATGCGCTGGAGCGCCATCTTGTCCTTGGTGAGGTCGATGCCGTTCGTGGCCTTGAACTTGTCGACCAGCCACTTGACGATGCGCTCGTCCCAGTCGTCACCACCGAGGTGGTTGTCACCGGAGGTCGCGCGGACCTCGACGACGCCCTCGCCGATCTCCAGCAGCGAGACGTCGAAGGTGCCGCCACCGAGGTCGAAGACCAGGATGGTCTGTTCCTTCTCGCCCTTGTCCAGGCCGTAGGCCAGCGCGGCGGCGGTCGGCTCGTTGACGATGCGGAGCACGTTCAGGCCGGCGATCTGCCCGGCCTCCTTGGTGGCCTGCCGCTGCGCGTCCTCGAAGTACGCCGGGACGGTGATCACCGCGTCGGTGATCGTCTCGCCCAGGTACGCCTCGGCGTCGCGCTTCAGCTTCATCAGCACCCGCGCGCTGATCTCCTGCGACGTGTAGTTCTTGCCGTCGATCTCGGTCTTCCAGTCGGTGCCGATGTGCCGCTTCACGGACCGGATGGTCCGGTCGACGTTCGTCACGGCCTGGTTCTTCGCCGGCTGACCGGTCAGCACTTCGCCGTTCTTGGCGAAGGCGACGATCGACGGGGTGGTCCGGGAGCCTTCCGAGTTGGCGATGACCGTCGGCTCGCCGCCCTCAAGGACGGCGACGACCGAGTTGGTCGTGCCGAGGTCGATGCCGACCGCTCGCGCCATGGTGCTTTCCTCCTGTGTAAGCCTGCTATGTTCGTGACCTGCACGTTCTTCCTCGCCTTGAGCGAGGCTCTGGCAAGTTTTATCCGGGCTTCGCGCATCTCGTCAAGCTGGACTTGAGCCGAGTGCACTCAACCTTCGTACCCAGCCTAACGAGGCGGTGCGGGTTCTTGTTCCCGGGTTCCTCGGTGGAGTGCGCGGTAACCGGGTGTGACGCCGCTCACCAGGCAGTTCGCGCTGCTCAGGCGACCCGACAGCGTCACTCGCCGCTCCACCGGCAGACCGCCCCACGACCGGGCGTGACCCCACTCACCAGGTAGTCCACCTCCGCCGCGCGGGCGCACGCGGAGTTGAACAGCCCCGTGTGGCCGTCGTCGGTGCGGGTCAGCAGGGCCGCGCCGTCGATGCTCGCCGCCAGGCCGCGGGCCCAGGCCAACGGCGTCGCCGGGTCGTGGGCGCCCCCGACCACCAGGATCGGCGGAGCCCCGTGGACCGGGTGGGGCTGTGGTGGGTTCTTCGGCGGGACCGGCCAGCCCGTGCAGCCGCTGGTGAAGTCCCAGAACTCCGAGTACCGCCAGCTGTGCGGCGCCAGCGCGCGGAGCAGGCCGGCCGTGATCCCCATGTCCGCCGGCCCGGTGAACGGCGACGGGAAGTCGTGGCAGCCGATCGCCCGGTACGCGCCGTAGAGCGGGGACAGGAACTGGTTCCGCTCGGTCAGCCCCTTGGCGTCGGGGAACTCGCCGCCGGCCGCGGCCAGCGCCTTGCCGAGCGCCGGCCACTCGTCCCGGATGTAGAGGTGGTTGTAGACGCCGGCCGAGATCTCGTCGGCCGTCGCCGGGCGGCCCAGATCGCTCGCCCACACCGCGCCGTGCGCGGCCCGCGTCACCACGTCGTCGTAGAAGCGGAGGACGTCCCGGCCGTGCAGGGTGCACTCGGCCGAGCCGCGGCACCAGTCCGCGAACCGGACCAGCGTGTCTTCGGTCGCCGCGGCCTCTTCGAGGATCGCCCGGCGCAGCGGCCGGGCGTGGTCGACGGCACCGTCGAGCACCATCGTCCGGACCCGGTCCGGGTGCTTCGACGCGTAGACCGCGCCCAGCTCGGTGCCGTACGACAGGCCCAGCCACGAGATCTTCGGCTCGCCGAGCGCCGCGCGGATCGTCTCGATGTCCTCGGCCGCGCTCTGCGTGTCCGCGTTCGCCAGCAACGGCCCGGTGCGGGCCAGGCAGTCCTCGCCCGCCGCCCGGTTGTGCGCCACCAGCGCATCGAACTCCGGCCTCGACGAGGGGAACCGGTTCAGCGCCGGATCCCACAAACCCGGGCCGCACGTGATCCGTGGCGTGCTGGACCAATCGCCGCGCGGGTCGAAGCCCACGACGTCGAACCGCTGCCGCAGCCGCGCGAGGTCCGGCGATGCCAGCCCGCCGAACTGGACGAACCCGACGCCGGAGCCGCCCGGCCCACCCGGGTTCACCAGCAGCGAGCCGATCCGCCGGCCCGGATCGAGCGCGGGCAGCCGGGCCAGCGCGAGCCGCGCCGACCCCAGCTCCGGCCGCGCCCGGTCGATCGGGACGTCGACCGTCGCACACTCGGCTGCCGGTTCTTGCTGGGTCGCACATGGCTGCCACGTCAGCGAAGACGCTGAAGCGACCGCCGGTACCGCCGCCATGACCACGACCGCCGCGACGACCGCGACGACCCGGCGCACGTCCATGATCTGGTTCCTCCCCCTGCACGCCGGCCTTCGGCGTGCTTCCTTCCTAACAGCGACCACCGACGGTTCAGGAGCGGCGGCCGGTCCAGGAAGACAGGAAGAAATCCGGGTTTCCTTGCTGCACAACGACTTCCGCCGGAGCACCCACCCAGGAAGTCACTCGATAGTGGGAATCCGCGGCGACCGGCACCCCCTGCGCCGGCGCCGCGGACTCCTCCCCCCGCGCGAACCCCACGACGCCGAACATCGCGACGGCCCCCAGCAGCGCGGCCGCCAGCACGCGCCGTTCGATCTTGCTCATGGTGAAAAGCCCCCGTAGTAAGGAAAAGTCAGGCCGCGCGGACCGTGACGCTGCCGCTGTCGGTCGTGAGGTCGAGCGTGTTCGGCGCGGAGCCGTCGGTCGGGACGTCGATGCTGCGGTGCCCGCTGTCGCTGTCGCCGACGACCCGGTACGGCCCGCCCGGCACCTCGACGTCGACGCTGCCGCTGTCGGCCTTGATCTTGACGTTGTTCGCCTGCGCCAGCGTGAAGTCGACCCTCCCGCTCGACGACGTCACGTCGACCGGCCCGCGCACCCCGGTGCCCTTGATGCTGCCCGAGTCCGCGTGCACCTGGACCTCGCCGACGTCCCGCAGGTCGATCCCGCCGCTCTCCAGCCGCAGCTTCACCAGGCCGGGCACGTCTTCGACGCGCGCGTGGCCGGAGTCCGACTGGACGTCCACGCTCGCCACCCCGGCGACGTCCAGGCCGCCCGAGTCCATCCGGCCGCTGACCGGCACGCCCGCGGGCACGACCACCTCGAAGTCGACCGAGCAGTTGCTCCCGCAGTCGGTGAGCACGAGCTGGTCGCCGTCGACGCGGAAGAACGTGTCGCCGGGCTTGCTCCGCCAGTGGTAATTGACCTTTTCGTGCACCGTCGACGATCCCGTGCCGGTGCGGATCTTGACCGACCCCGAGTCGCCTTCCAGCTTCACGCTGCGGATGGTCTCCGAAAGGGTTTTGGTGTTCTCGAAGTCCGATCCCCAGCCCCAGCCGAACGCGGTCGCCAGGCCGACGCCGATCAGGACGATGCCACCCAGAGCCAGAAGCGGGCGCGCCATGGTCGTTGGTCCCCTCAGTGATGTTTCCTCTGCGTGAGAAACGTTATGGCCACGTGCGGGGGCAGCACATGGGGGTAACCCCCCGAAAGACCCTGAGATCCGTCCCTGACACGCAGGGGTGGCTCGGGGGGCCTAACCTGGCGCCAGGCTCCAGTTCCGTGATCAGGAGGATCCATGCCGCAAGCACCCGGCCCGTACGAATCCCTGCCCGACGTGCCGTCCTTCACCCTCCGCAGCACCGACGTCGCCGACGGCGAAACCCTCGCCACCCCCCACCTCTCCGGCATCTTCGGCGCCGGCGGCGAGGACCGTTCGCCGCAGCTGGCGTGGGAAGGCTTCCCGGCGGAGACGAAGAGCTTCGCGGTCACGTGCTACGACCCGGACGCCCCGACCGGCAGCGGGTTCTGGCACTGGGCGGTGTTCAACATCCCGCCGTCGGTGACCGAGCTGGCGTCCGGCGCGGGCGACGGCTCCGGCCTCCCGGCCGGCGCGGTCACCTTGAAGGGCGACGGCGGGGTCAAGCAGTTCCTCGGCGCGGCGCCCCCGCCCGGGCACGGCCCGCACCGCTACTACTTCGCGGTGCACGCGCTCGACGTCGACAAGCTGGACGTGCCGGAGGACGCGACGCCGGCGTTCCTGGGCTTCAACATGTTCGGGCACACCCTGGCTCGTGCGGTGATCACACCGGTGTACGAGAACAAGGGCTGAGTTCGAAAACGGGCCCGGCGCTGTTGCGGATCGGCAACGGTGCCGGGCCCGTTTTCGTCGGTGGCCGATGACACACTGCGGTCATGCCACCACCGATAGCGACACCCCGGTCGAGAGCGCTGGGGTTCGGGTTGCGGAAGGCGCGGACGGCGCGCGGGTACGGCGTGCGCGAACTCGCGCGAGCCGCGGACGTGCACCCGGCCGATCTGTCCAACTGGGAACTGGGCAGCCGGGTGCCGAAGGTCGAGGAGGTCGCGGTCCTGCTGGGGCAACTGCGGGTGCCGGCGGAGGAACGGAAGCGGCTGCTCGAACTGGCCGGGCACGCGCGGGAGCCGAACTGGCTCGAGAAGGAGATGCCCAACGCGCCGGCAATCCTGACGACGCTGGCCGAGTACGAGCGCACGGCGGCCTCGATCTTCAGCTGGCAGCCGATGGTCGTGCACGGGCTGCTGCAGACCCCGGACTACGCGCGGGCGATCCTGGCGTACGGCGGTTCTCCCACGCACCTGGTCGAGCAGCGGATGCGGGTGCGCATGATCCGCCAGGCCGCTCTGCGCGAGCATCCCGCGCCGGAATGTTCCATCCTGCTCGGCGAAATTGCGCTCCGACAGCGGATCGGCGGGACCGAAACGCTGATCGGCCAGCTCCGGCACCTGCTCGATCTCCCACGCAGGCTCGCGGTGCGGGTGGTTCGCTTCGGCGGCGATTTCCATCCCGGGCTCAACGGTTCCTTCAGCGTCTTCGAGTATTCCGACCTGCCCGCCATCGTCTTCTTGGACCAGCATCGCGGCAGCGCCTACATCTACGATGACGATCAGGTGGCGGATTACAAGTCCGCCGCGAAAACCGTGGCATCCCTCGCCCTGGACGCAGCCGGATCGCGCGCGTTCATCGAGGGGGTGATCGCCGAACTGGAGGCCTGACGTGATCTGGCGGAAGTCGAGCTACAGCGGGCAAGAGGCGGAATGCGTGGAAGTGGCACTCGCTCCGGTGGTGCGGATCCGCGACACCAAGGACCGCCCGGGCGGCACGCTCGAAATCTCCACCCGATCGTGGGATGCGCTCGTACGCGGCTTGACCCGGTGATCCGCGTCGCCGGCCCGGACGACTGGGCCGGCGCACCCGAGCAGCGCTGGCGAGACCGCTTCGCAGGCACCCACAACGTCATCGCCGAATCCGACGGCCGAGCCGTGGGAATGGCGACCGGCTTCCCGCGCGGCGACACCGTCGAACTCGGCTCGATGTGGGTCGCACCGCACACTCGGCGGCGCGGGGTCGGCGAGGCGCTGGTCCGCGCGATCCTCGACCGGGCCGGGACGAAACCCGTGACACTGCAGGTCGCCGCCGACAACCGCGATGCCGCGAGCCTCTACCGGCGGCTCGGGTTCACCGGCGACGGCCGTCTGGTCAGCGCAGGGCTTCCTGGTTGACGCCTTCGCGCTCCAGGTAGCGGCCCTTGGTGTGCTCGCCGAAGCCGAACTGCCGGTACAGCCCGTGCGCGTCGGCGGTGTGCAGCATCCAGCGGAAGCCGGCGCCGGGCCCGTTGTCGATCATCTCCCGCACGAGTTCCTTGCCGAGCCCGGTACCGCGGGCGGAGTCGACGACGAAGACGTCGGCGAGGTAGGCCGACCCGACGCCGTCGGAGAAGGCGCGCGCGAAGCCGACCAGCTCGTCCCCGCGGTAGGCACCGACGACCCGCCACGAACCGCCGATCGCGGCTTCGACCTGCTCGCGGGTGCGCCACCGGCCCCAGTAGGCCTCGGTCGAGAGGAACTTCCACACCACATCGAGGTCGAGCCGCGTCCGGTCGTCGTCGAGCTCGTAGTCACCGAAGGTCCGCATGATCCGAAAATAAGCCGGGCGTCAACGCGGTTTCATGAGGTAGTCCACCACCGGGCGCAGCTCTTCCGCCGACGGCGGCTCGTCGTCGATCAGGCCCTGGATCAGCAGCCCGTCGATGCCCGCGAGGAACACCCGGAACGCCACTTCGTCGTCGTGGCGGACCATCGACGTCAGGACGTCCAGCCAGCGGCGCGCGGCCGGGCGCAGCTCCGGCTTCCGTGCCGCCAGCAGGTACAGCTCGTACTCGGCCATCGTGCGCCCGCGGCGTGGCCCCAGGGCCTCCGCGAGCAGGCCGGCGACCTCCTCGGCCCCGCGCGAGCCGCGAGAGCGGGCCCGGTCGATCATCCAGTAGACCTCGGTCGCCATGTCGCGGGCGCACGAGATGAGCGTCGCGATCAGCAGGTCGTCCAGGGACGAGAAGTGGTACGTCGTGGACGTCGTCGGCACCCCGGCCTCGGCCGCGACGATCCGGTGCGTGACGCCCGCGACGCCGTCTCGCTCGATCACCCGCAGCGTCGCCTCGATGATCTCCGCGCGCCGCTTGTCCCCGCGCGCCTTGCGGCCGTCGACCTGCAGTTTCACGTCGATGCACTCCCGAGTTCGATCAGCACCACGCCGCCGATGACCAGCGCCAGCCCCGCGATCATCGCCGCGTTGACCGGCTCCTTGAGGAACACGACGCCGACGATCGCCACCAGGGCAACGCCCGCCGCGGCCCAGATCGCATACGCGACGCCGATCGGCAACCCCCTCTTCAGCACGTACGACAGCGCGACGAACGCGACGGCGTACCCGGCCACCACGACGATCGACGGCCCGAGCTTGGAGAAGCCCTCGGAGAGCTTCAACGAGACCGTCGCGGAGACCTCGGCGGCGATCGCCAGCGCGAGGAGAAGGTACGCACCCATAGGGTGAAAACTACCTGAACGATCGTCCCGAAACAAAGAGCGACGTACACCACATCGGTGGGACTTAGGGCCACTCAACGGGTTACTCATCAGTAAGAAAGGTTAGTCTCCCCGCACCACCACAGTTTTATCCGGACGAAAGGCACCCGAACGATGGGCGCTCTGCAACTGACGCTCGGCGGGATCTCCGTCGTGCTCGGCCTCGTCGCCTGGGGCATGTTCGCCGCGACGATCGCCCGTTTCGTGCGGGTGATCCGCCTCGGGCAGCCCGACTCGACGCGCAACGGGCCGTTCGTGCCGCGCATGAAGACGCTGATCAAGGAGTTCGCCGCGCACACGCGGATGAACCGCAAGCGCAGCGTCGGCCCCGCGCACTGGCTCGTCATGTGGGGCTTCCTGCTCGGCTCGCTCGCCCTGTTCGAGGCCTACGGCGAGGTCTTCGTCCCGAGCTGGGGCTGGCCGGTCCTCGACGACTTCCCGCCGTTCCAGCTGCTCATGGAGCTGCTCGGGGTCGGGACGATCGTCGGCATCCTGGTGCTGATGGCGATCCGCCAGCGCAACCACCCGCGCCGCGCCGACCGCCAGAGCCGCTTCCAGGGCTCGAACTTCAAGTGGGCGTACTTCATCGAGGCCGTCGTCCTGATCGAGGGCATCGGCATCATCGGCGTCCGCGCCGCGAAGGCCGCGCTCGGCGCGCACGAGACGCCGACCTGGGCCGCCTTCGTCTCGAACCCGATCGGCGAGCTGCTGCCGGCCAGCCCGAACCTGGTCACGGTCTTCGCGTTCGTCAAGCTGATGAGCGCCACCGTGTGGCTGATCGTCGTCGCGCGCACGATGACCATGGGCATCGCCTGGCACCGCTTCAGCGCGTTCTTCAACATCTACTTCAAGCGCGAGCAGGACGGCGGCGTCGCCCTCGGCGCGCTCAAGCCGATGATGAGCGGCGGCCAGGTCCTCGACCTCGAGGAAGCCGACCCGGACGAGGACACCTTCGGCGTCGGCAAGATCGAGGACTTCAGCTGGAAGGGCTGGCTGGACTTCTCCACCTGCACCGAGTGCGGCCGCTGCCAGGAGCAGTGCCCCGCGTGGAACACCGGCAAGCCGCTGTCGCCGAAGCTGCTGATCACGCAGCTGCGTGACCACGCCTACGCGAAGGCGCCGTACCTGCTGGCCGGCGGCAAGCGCGACATGGCGGGCGACGAGGTCGGCCTGTCCGGCGACAACATGTACGCGGGCATCGACGTCCTTGCCATCGCGGAGTCCCAGAAAGCCCTGATCGGCGACGACGGCGGCGTCATCGACCCCGACGTCCTGTGGTCCTGCACCAGCTGCGGCGCCTGCGTCGAGCAGTGCCCGGTCGACATCGAGCACGTCGACCACATCGTCGACATGCGCCGCTACCAGGTGATGATCGAGTCGTCGTTCCCCAGCGAGCTGAACGGCATGTTCAAGAACCTGGAGAACAAGGGCAACCCGTGGGGCCAGAACGCCAAGGACCGGCTGGCCTGGACCGAGGACCTGGACTTCGAGGTCCCGGTGTTCGACGGCGACATGGGCGACGCCGAGTACCTGTTCTGGGTCGGCTGCGCCGGCGCGTTCGAGGACCGCGCGAAGAAGACGACGCGCGCGGTCGCCGAGCTGCTGCACATGGCCGACGTGAAGTACAAGGTGCTCGGCTCGGAGGAGTCCTGCACCGGTGACCCGGCCCGCCGCGCGGGCAACGAGTTCCTCTTCCAGATGCTGGCCCAGCAGAACGTCGAGATCCTGAACTCGGTGTTCGAGGGCCGGGAGCGCAAGACACGCAAGGTCGTCGTGACCTGCGCGCACTGCTTCAACACCCTCGCCAACGAGTACCCGGAGCTGGGCGGCCAGTTCGACGTCGTGCACCACACGCAGCTGCTGAACCGGCTGGTGCGGGAGAAGCAGCTGGTGCCGGTGGCGCCGGTCGCCGAGGACGTCACCTACCACGACCCGTGCTACCTCGGCCGCCACAACAAGGTGTACGAGGCACCGCGCGAGCTCGTCGGCGCGACCGGCGCGCAGCTGCGCGAGATGCCGCGGCACGGCGACAAATCGATGTGCTGCGGTGCCGGCGGCGCCCGCATGTGGATGGAAGAGAAGATCGGCAAGCGGATCAACGTCGAGCGCGTCGACGAGGCCCTCGGCACCGCGCCGTCGAAGATCGCGACCGGCTGCCCGTTCTGCAAGGTGATGCTGAACGACGGCCTCACCGCGCGGCAGGCCGACGGCACCGCGAGCGAGAAGGTCGAGATCGTCGACGTCGCGCAGATGCTGCTGGAGTCGGTCAAGCGCAAGCCGGAGCCGAAGCCGATCGCCCTCGGCGCGCCGTCACTGGCGGAGACGGCCTCCGAAGAAGCCTGACGCACTCACGGCCCGGCCACGACGGATGTCCTGGCCGGGCCGTCGGCCACCAGCCTGCCGTGGTTGTCGTCCTCCGGCTTCGCCCGCCCACGTTCCCGCTGGCCGCGGGCGCATTGCTGACTTATTGCCAGGTCGGCATGAATTCGACCATTCCCACGGGACAACGGCGATAATCGAGCAGTCCGTTCTCATTCTCGTAGCCGTCGGGCTACGGGTTGTCACCAGCCGCCGAACACGTCCACTAGCTGGGATTTCGTAACGGCAATCGATTACCCGAATAATGTTCACGATATTCACCGAAATGGCCCATCAGGCCAAGAAGAAACCTTGGCCAAAAGCCCCGTCATCCGGCGTATCCTGGCTTTTCCTCGCCGCCATCGCTGCCAGCGAGGCCATGTCGACGATCACGGAATCAGGGGGCAGCGCGGATGGGCGAGGACCTGCGGACCACGGCAACCGGGTTCGGGGAAGCCACCGGCCGGCACGCCCTCCGCGATATCCCGCCCGTCGGCGAGCTCCGCATGGAGCCGGCCGGCCAGCTCCCCATGCAGCGGACCCTCGTGCGCCCCTACGTCCTCACGCGCGGCCGGACGCAGTCGCGGCGGCACCTGGCGATCGAGGCGATGGTCTCGACCCGGACCGGCTCGCACTGGAACGGCGCCCGGCTGAGCGGCGAGTTCCGCTCGGTGCGCACCCTGTGCCACCACCCGCGCTCGGTCGCCGAGGTCGCCGCCAGGCTCAGCGTGCCGCTCGGCGTCGCCCGGGTGCTGCTCGACGACATGGCGGAACAGGGCCTGATCACGATCCACGACAACCGGGTGAACACCGACGGCCGTCCGGCGGTGGCGCTCATGGAACGCGTGCTGCACGGCCTGCGCCGCCTCTGACCATTACGCTCACCAGGGTGAGCGAGGAACCCGAAAACTCCGGCGGCGAAAGCACGCTGACCGTCCTGCTCGCCGGCGGGGTGAACCTGGCGATCGCCATCATGAAGCTGATCGCGGGCATCATCACCGGCTCGGGCGCGATGCTCTCCGAAGCGGCGCACTCGGTCGCGGACACCTTCACCGAAGTCCTGCTGCTGACGGCGTTGAAACGCTCCGACCGGCCGGCCGACCGCGTGCACCCCTTCGGCTACGGCAAGGAGCGCTACTTCTGGTCGCTGCTCGCGGCGGTGTCGATTTTCGCGTCGGGCTCGATGTTCGCGCTCTACGAGGGCGTTTCGACGCTGTTCGGGCACGGCGAGGCGCAGAGCACGTCGATCCTCAGCTACATCGTGCTGGCGGTGGCGTTCCTGCTCGAAGGCACTTCGTGGGTGCAGGCGGTGCGCCAGACCGTCCGGGAGTCCCGTGCCGAGAACCGGTCATTCTGGGCATACCTCCGCCTGATCGACGACCCGACGCCGAAGACCGTGCTCTTCGAAGACTCGGCCGCGCTGATCGGCCTGCTGGTCGCCTTCGGCGGCATCGGGCTGCACCAGCTCACCGGCTCGGAGGTCTGGGACGGCGCCGCGTCGATCGTCATCGGCGTGCTGCTCGCCTTCGTCGCCTACCTGCTCGGGCGGACCAACCGCGGCCTGCTCATCGGCCGCCAGGCCAACCCGGAAATCGTCCGCGGCGTCCGCGACCACCTCTCGGCCGCGCCGGAGATCGAGGCCGTCGTGGACCTGCAGACCATGCTGATGGGCACCGACCAGGTGCTGGTCTGCACCCGCGTCGACTTCGACGACTCCCTCGGCGCCGGGGAGGTCGAACGCGCCTGCGTCCGGATCGCGGCCGAGCTGACCGACTCGTTCAACGACGTCACCGAGGTGTTCATCGAGCCGGTGCCGCGGACGGATCCCGACCTGCGCGCGACCGTGCTGGCCCGCTACGGCGACATCGCGGAGCGGTGGAACAAGCCGGCTTAGCGGCGCTCAGTACCCGAAGTCCTGGACCCAGTAGTTGCCGGCCTTGGTGAAGCCGACGCCGATCTTGGTGAGCGAGCAGTTCAGGATGTTCGCGCGGTGGCCCTCGGAGTTCATCCACGCGGTCATGACCTGCGACGCGGACGTCTGCCCCTTCGCGATGTTCTCCGCGCCCGGCTTCGAATAGCCGGCGTTCTTGATGCGCTGGTCGAACGTCACGCCTTCGGGGTTGGTGTGGGCGAAGAAGTTCCGGGCCGACATGTCGTCGCTGTAGTCCTGCGCAGCCTCGGTCAGGTGCGGTTCCTCGGCCAGCGGCTTGCAGCCCGCCTGCGAGCGCTCGTCGTTGACGAGGGAGATCACCTGCTCGACGGTCGAGGACGCGACGCGGGCCACGGGCTTGGTGCTCGGCGGCGGAGCCGCTTCGGACGTCGTCGGCTGCGGCGCTTCGGACGTCTCGGTCGGAGCCGGTGCCGCGCTGGACGTCGTCGACGCGGGGGCGTCGGTCGTGGCCTGCTTCGGGGCCGGCGCCTTGCCGCCCTCCAGGTCGGTGCCGCTGCCGCCCCCGGAGCCGGCCGGGGCGTCGGGCAGCACCAGGGCCGCGGCGCCGAGCTCAGCGGTGTTTCCTTCGGCGGTCGCCATCCAGGTGCCTGTCGCGGCGGAGAAAACGCCGAGCAGCACACTGAGTGACACCATCACCACGCGAGCACGTTCACCAATGGGGGACACGGCGCGAGAACGTATCACGGAACGATTACAGCGAGAACCCTGCGAACGCACTGGTCACATTTCTTCGCCGGGCATTCGACGACCGACACGAATTCCGCGGCAATCGGACGCTTCGGCGTTACTCCGTTCAGCCGCTTCGGACGGTGAAGGTGGCCTCGCCGGACGCCGTCACGGGGCGGCCGGTCGGATCTTGGCCGGTGACGGTCGCCTTGCCGGTGAAGCCCTCCTTGCCCGCGATCGTCGTGCAGGTGTAGGTGATTTCGCCGTCGACAGTCAGGTCCGGCGTGGTGTGCGCGCACGACGTCGTGTGATCGTCCACGACGGACACGGCGGTGAGCGGCACGTCGCCGGTGTTCTTGACCAGAATCGAAAACGTGACGGTGTCGCCCGGGTGGACTTGGTACGGCGCCGCGTCTTTCATCAGGGCGATCTCGGGGTGGACGACGTCGACTTTCGCTTCGGCCTTCGACTGCACGGAGCGATGGGTCGGGTCCGTTCCCGTTACTTCGGCGGTGGCGGTGAAGTCGTCGTCCGGCGCTTTGCGGGTGCAGGTGTAGGTCTGGGTGGCCGCGACGTCGAGCTTGTCGAACTTTGCGGCGCAGTCGTCATCCACAATGGACACGCTGGTCAGCGGGACATCGCCGGTGTTGCGGACGTCGATGGTGAACGTGACCTCGTCGCCCACCCGGACGGTGCCGGGCTTCGCGTTCTTCGTGAGCTGCACTTCCGGGTGGATGACGTCGACTTTCGCGGGCGCGCCGGCCGTGATCGGCGGGCCGACCGGCGCGGTCGCCTTGGCTTCGACGGTGCTCACGACGTCGTCGTTCGGCGCCGTCATGGTGCAGTCGTACTTCTGCGCTTGCCCGGCTTCCAGCTTGTCGAACGTCCTCGCGCAGGTGGGGGCTTGGCCGTCGGTGAGGGTCACGGCGGTCAGCGGGACGTCGCCGGTGTTGGTGACGGTGACCGTGAACGGCACGGTGTCGCCTTGGCGGAAGGGGCCCTTCGTGTCGTGTGTGACGGAGAGTGCGGGGTGCAGGACGGTGTAGGCGGCCTCGTCGGTCGCGCTGACCTGGCGGTTCGTCGGATCGGTGCCGGTTGCGGTGGCGGAGCTCACGAAACTGTCGGTGCCGGCGTTTACCGTGCAGGAGTGGTGCTGGAGAGCGCCGGGAGGGAGGGTGCCGATGGACTGAGCGCACGCCGGAGTGCGACTGTCCGCAATGGACACGTCGGTCAGCGGGACATCGCCGGTGTTCGTGACGACGAGGGTGAACGTGACGGTGTCGCCTTGCCGGACCTGCGCGGGCGTGGCGTCGTTCGTGATGGTGACCGCCGGGTGGATGACATCGACCGGTTCCCCGGCGGTGGCGGTCACGGGACGGTTCGTGGCGTCGGTGGCGGTGACGGCCGCGGTGGCCGTGAAGTCGGCTTCGCCGGCAACTTGAGTGCAGCTGTAGTCCTGCGTGGCTCGCGGTTCGAGTGAACCCAGGGATTTGGCGCATGCCGGTGCGCCGGGATCGGCCACGGAGACGTCGCGCAGCACGCTGTCGCCGGTGTTGGTGACGGTGATCGCCGAGGTGATGGTGTCGCCCGGGCGAACGACCTTCGGCTCGACGGTCCTGGCGATCGTGACGGCCGGATGGACGACGTCGACGTGCGCGCTGCCCTCGGCGGTGACCAGCGGGCCGACCGGTGGGGTGCCGGTGACCCGGACGGCGGCGGTGACGTCGTCGGCCGGTGCGGTGAGGGTGCATCCGAAGTCCCTGGTGGCGCCGGGTTCGAGGGCGCCGTCGAGGACTTGGGCGCAGCCGGTGGCTCGCGCCTGCGGGCCGGTGGCGCCGGTGCTCGTGGCGAGCTTGCCGAGCGCCTGCGCGTCCGTGACCCGCAAGCCGGTCAGCGGCACGTCACCCGTGTTGCGCACCGTGATCCGCAGCGGCACCGCGTCGCCTTCGCGGAACGGCCCGCCCGTGACCTCCGCGGTGACCGCCACGCCCGGGTGCTGCACGGCGAACGCGGCCTCCGCGCTCGCCGTCACCGGCCGGGCCGTCGGGTCCACGCCCGTCACCGCAGGCTTGTTCGTGAAGCCGGTCGCGCCCGCGACCGACGTGCACGTGTACGCCGAAGTCGCTTGCGGCTGGAGCGTTCCGAGCGGCTTCGCGCACCCCGCGACCTGGTCGTCCGCGACCGTCACGCCGGTCAGCGGCACGTCGCCGGTGTTGGTGGCGGTGATCGTCCACGTCACCGTGTCGCCTTCGCGGACCGCCGCGGGCGAAGCCTGCGCGGCGAGTGCCACCCCTGGGTGGATCACGTCGACCACGGCGTCGTCGGTGACCTTCACCGTGCGGCCGAGCTGGTCCTTCCCCGACGCGGCCGCCGTGTTGGTGAAGCCGTCCGGCGGGGCCGGCGCCGTGCAGGTGTACGTCTGCCTGCCCTGCGGCGGCAGCGCACCGATCGCCTTGGCGCACGCCGGTGTGCGGTCGTCGGTGACGGCGACCTCGGTCAGCGGCACGTCACCGGCGTTGGCGACGCTGATCGTGAACGTGATCGGGTCGCCGGCGCGCACGACGCCGGGCGCCGCGTCCTTCGCGAGCGTCAGGGCCGGCGTGATCACCGTGACGGTCGCCGACGCGGTGGCGGCCACCGGCTGTCCCGAGAGGTCGGTGCCGGTGGCGGTGACGTGCGACGTCGTCGTCGTGGACGGGTTCGCCGTGCACGTGTACGTCTGCGTCGCGCCCGCGGCCAGGCCGTCGAACGTGCGGGAGCACGACGTCGTCGTGTCGTCGGTGACCTTCACCGGTGCGAGCGGGCTGTCGCCGGTGTTCTTGACCGCGACGGAGAACATCACGGCGTCGCCCGCGTGGATCACCGGCGGGTCCGCGGTCTTGGTGATCTCGACGGCGGGCGCGATCGTCGGCGCGGGAGCGTCCGCAGTGGCCGTGACCTGCTTGCCGAGCTCGTCGGTGCCGGCCGCGCTCGCGGTGTTGACGCCGTCGGCGATCGGGGCCTTGGCCGTGCACGTCGTCGTGCGGCTTTCACCGGGGGCAAGAGCCCCGGCGAGGGCGCACGAAGGCGCCTTCGCGTCGGTGACCTGCAGGCCGGAAAGCCCGGTGTCGCCGGTGTTCGTGACCTTGATCGTGAAGGTCGCGGTGTCGCCGACCCGGTAGGCGGGCTTGTCCGCCGTCTTCGTCATGGCCAAAGACGGGTGCACGACGTCGACGGCGGCAGTCGCAGTGCCCTCGAGCGCGTCACCGAGCGCGCTCGCGCCGGTCGCCTTCACCGTGTTCGTGAAGCCGTCGGCGGGGGCGGGGCCGGTGCAGTCGTAGGTGACCGTCTGCCCCGGGGCGAGGGTGCCGAGTGGCTTGGCGCAGGCCGGAAAGCCCTCGTCGGCGACCTGGACCCCGGACGCCGCGACGCCGCCCGGGTTGGTCACGGCGACGGCGAACGTCACGGGCTCACCGGCGTGCGCCTTGGGCCGCGTCGCGCGCAGGGCGACCTGGAGTTCGGGCACCGGCACGGAAAACGCCATGTTCTGCGCGAGATAAGTGTCCCCGCTGGTGACGAAGCCGAGCCGCGCGCTGGTCGCGCCCGCGGGGATGGTGTCGACGTTGAACGCCTTCGCGTCCACGCTGAAGTTGTTCTTCACCCCCGGCGCGGCCGCGTTGTCGGCGTTGGAGACGAAGAAGTTCGACGTCCCGCCGGTCGCGGGCTCGGCGGCCGGGGTGCCGTCGACCAGGAACTGGTCGCCGGAGCCGCCCCAATCGCCGTCGTAGGCGGTGACGCCGATGTGTGCGTCGGCGGCCGCCGCGCGAAAGCCGGTGATCGTCGTTTCCGCGGGGACGTCGGAGGCCTGGCGAACGTGCCCGTCGTAGACGACGACCTTGCGCTTGTTCGGCGCGAAGTCGGGATTGCGTGACGGATACGCGTAGACCAGGGCAATCGACCAGCCGCCGACGCAGTCGAACCCCCGCGGAGCCCAGACGTTGCCGACGGTCACGTCGAGCGCGGAGCCGGTCGGCGCGCCCGCGAACTGGCCGGTCACGTCGGCGTGCGCGGAGTAGTACGGGCCGTCTTCGGCGAAGGACGACGGTTTCACGTCGACGGACTTCGCGCTGCCCACCGAAAGCCGGACGACCTGCGTGGCGGGGTTCCCGGGCGGAGGCACGGCGGGAACGCCCTCGCGAAGACCGCACGTCGTCCCCGTGGTGTTGCCCGCCCAGTTCAGGCGGGCGAAGACGATCCGGGCGCCGGGCGGAATGCTCACGGACGCGCTCGCGGAGTCGAACGTGCCGGGGTCGGCGTCGACGTCGGCCCACTGCATGAAGAAGTCGTCGTTGACCAGGGTGTCCTTGCGGTCCGCGGTGTTCGCGCACGCCGCGGGTGTGTCGACCGGGCCGGCGGTCGGCGCGTGGTCGGCAGCGACCGGGCAGCGCAGGACGCCGTTGCCCGCGTACAGGAAGTCGCCGTAGACGACGTCGTCGTAGCCCACCGCGAACGGCGGGGCGTCGGCCGCACCGGCCGCCGGCACGAGCGCCGAGGCCAAGAAGACCAGTGCCAGAACGAGAACCAGGCGAAGCGGTCTTTCGGGCAACGGCACTCCTCGCCACCTCCGGGGTCGAGACGACCTAGGGAGCCTGGCACGGGAGAAGGCTTCGCGCGCCGAATCTCACCCGTCCGTGAATCCGGTCAGCTTCGCCGTCGATTCGTGGGTGAGTGCGGTGGCCCCCTCGACGAACCCGATCACCGTGCGGAGCTCGTCGTCGGTGTAGCGGTCGCACAGCTCGTACATGCGCTTGACGAGGTTGTCCCACAGGTGCACGCCACTCGCGATCGCCTGTTCGTCCAGCGCGATGAGGACGCGGCGGCGGTCGTCCGGGTGCGGCCGGCGGCCGACGATGCCCTTGCGCTCCAGCCGGTCGATCATCGCGGTCACCGACGCGGGCGCCAGGCCGGAGAGCCGCGCCAGGTCCTTCGGCGTCTGCGGCCCGAACCGCGCCAGGTAGTCCAGGACCTTGCTGTCGACCGCCGACAGCCCCCGCGTCTCGGAGATCGCGGTGTGGAACATGACCGTCTCCGTCGACAGCTCCCGGGACCTGAGCAGGACTTCTTCGACCAGGTGCGCTCGCTCGCTTGACACGGGCCCCAGCCTAGCCCACTCTTTAGTTCGACAGAACGAATTAGTTTCTAAGAGATTCGAGAGGGCGAACGAGATGACACGAGCACTGATCATCGGGGGCGGCATCGCGGGCACGATCACGGCCATCGCCCTGCACGAAGCCGGGCACGAACCGGTGCTGTTCGAGGCGTACGACCGGGGCGCCGAGGGCGTCGGCGCGTTCCTCACGCTGGCGATCAACGGCCTGGACGCCCTGCTCCCGCTCGGCCTGAAAGACGTGGTCAAGGGCACCGGCTTCGACTCGCCGCGGATGTCGATCGGGCTCGGCAACGGCACCCGGCTGACCGAGTTCACACTGGGCGGCACGCTTCCCGACGGCACCGTGACCCAGACCGTGCTGCGCTCCGACCTCTACGTCGCCCTGCGCGACGAGGCCGCCCGGCGCGGGATCCACGCCGAGTACGGCAACCGCCTGATCGGCGCGAGCCAGACGGCTTCCCAGGTCAGAGCGGACTTCTCGGACGGCTCGCACGCCGAGGGCGACCTGCTGGTCGGCGCCGACGGTCTCCGTTCGCGCGTCCGCACGATCATCGACCCGGACGCGCCGGCGCCGCGGTACGTGCCGCTGCTCAACACCGGCGGGTTCGCCGAAGGCCTGACCCTGCAAGACGAGCCGGGCGTGCTGAACATGGTCTTCGGCAAGCGCGTGTTCTTCTGCCACGTGGTCAGCCCGAAGGACGGGCGCGTCTGGTGGTTCGCGAACCCGGCCCGCAAGACCGAGCCCACCGCGTCCGAGCTGGCCACGCTCGCCGGGGAGAAGCTGCGGGCGGAGCTGCTGCACCTGGTGTCGCGCGACCGGACGCCCGCGGCGGAGATCATCCGCGCGACCCGCGAGATCTACCCGGCGTGGCCGACGTTCGACTTTCCGACGGTCCCGGTCTGGCACCGCGGCCGCATGGTGATCATCGGCGACGCGGCGCACGCGACGTCACCGGCGGCGGGCCAGGGCGCGTCGATGGCCATCGAAGACGCCGTCACGCTGGGCAAATGCCTGCGCGACGTGCCGGACGTCCAGCAGGCACTCGCCACCTACGAAGGCCTGCGGCGCGAGCGCGTCGAGGCCGTGGTCGCGGCCGGGAAGCGCAACGGCGACCAGAAGGTCATCGGGCCGGTCGGGCGCGTCGTCCGCGACTTCTTCATCAAGCGGGTGTTCTCGAAGCCGTTCGACGAGGACCCGAACGCCTTCATGTGGCAGCACCACATCGACTGGACCGAGAAGATCGCGGCCTAGCGCCAGGTGTCGACGCGGTGGAAGTTCTTGTACGCCCGGCTCGGGGTCGGGCCGCGTTGTCCCTGGTAGCGGGACCCGGCCTCACTCGAGCCGTACGGGAACTCGGCCGCGCTGGAGAGCCGGAAGATACACAGCTGACCGATCTTCATGCCCGGCCAGAGCGTGATCGGCAGGTTCGCGACGTTCGACAGCTCGAGCGTGATGTGCCCGGAGAAGCCCGGGTCGATGAAGCCGGCGGTCGAGTGCGTGAGCAGCCCGAGCCGGCCGAGCGACGACTTGCCTTCGAGACGGCCGGCGAGGTCGTCGGCGAGGGTGACGAGCTCGAACGTCGAGCCGAGCACGAACTCACCCGGGTGCAGCACGAAGGGTTCTTCGCCCTCCTTCTCGACCAGCGAGGTCAGCTCGTCCTGCTGCAGCTGCGGGTCGATGTGGGTGTACTTGCTGTTGTCGAAGACCCGGAAGAACCGGTCGAGCCGGACGTCGATGCTGGACGGCTGGACCATGGCGGGATCGAAGGGGTCGATGCCGAGCCGGCCGGCGTCGAGCTCTTTGCGGAGGTCACGGTCACTGAGCAGCACGCCGCGAAGCCTATCCGGTGGGTTCAGGCGGCCCGCATGTGCTGCGCGTAGCTGGTGTCGGGCGCAAAGATCTTCTCGAGCCGCTTCACGTACCCGCGGCGCCCGGCCTCACCGATCCGTTCCTGCAGCGCGGTGGCACCGGGGATGAACCGCCGCACCGTCTCGGCGGCGAAGTTGACCCCCGCGACGGCGACGATCGCGGCCTGCGCGACGGGGTCGTTCGGCAGCCCCAGGAAGTCGGCGTTGGTCTTCCCGAGCACGAGCCGGCTGATCGACGAGTGCACGGCGACGGAGACGTGGGACAGCACCTTCCCGACGGCGCCGCGCCCCTCACCGACGGCGCCGTTGGCCTCGATGAGCGCCTTGGCGAGGCGCTTCGAGTCGTCGTCCGGGATGAACTCGGTGGCGGCGAGCAGCCAGAGCAGCCGCCAGGCGTCCTCTTCGGAGGTGGGCAGCAGCTCGTCGTCGACGCCCATGAGCCAGCCGATGTAGCGCCAGAGGTGCAGGATGTCGCCGCGCTCGCGGGCGGAGTAGCGGAGGCCGAGCAGCTGCGTGCCGAAGACGTAGACGAGGGAGAAGAGCAGGAGCGTGCCGGCGGTCTGGACCTGGTTGACGGGCCGGTCCCAGGCGTCGTAGTCCCAGTCGTCCCGCCGGTTCATGGCGGCGCGCACGTGGGCGTGCACGAGCCGGATCCGAAGGGCGGAGGCGTAGCCCTGCTCGCCGTGCTTCAGGGCACCGGGCGTGGTGACGTCGATCCACCAGGTGGCGGTCTCGACGAGCCGCCGCGTGGCCTTGTACTCGATCTCTCCGGTCCCGACCAGGGACTTCGTGGCGCGGGACGCGAGATAGCCGCCCATCAGCGACATGTCGCCGAGCGGGAAGAGGCCGAGCAGACCGGCCCGGGTGATGGCCTTGGCCCCACGCTCGAGCCGTTCGTCGTCGACCCAGTAGGGCTTCGCGTTGACCTCGTCGAAGAAGGCCTTGAGCGGCCCGGGGGTCTCGACGCCGTTCTTCAAGGCGTCCTCGAAGAGCCTTCGCCCCTGCCCTTTCGGCTGCTGCGCCATCCAGGCGACGACGTCGTCGGCGCGCTGGTCCTCGACCTGGGCGAACTCCCGAAGCCGCGCGACCTGCCGCTCGTCTCCCCGGATGTCCCCTTCGATGAACAGCCGTTGGGCCAGCCGGAACCCGCCTTGCCGGAACAGCTCGGGCTCATCCATGGCACTCACCTCCGAGGTCGACAACAAGTGTTGTCACTTGAAGCGCGAACGTCAAGGAAGGAGGGGTCTGGACAGAGGGATCACGCCGCCGTGTATGCTGGCGACGCACTGCGGATGTAGTTCAATGGTAGAACATCAGCTTCCCAAGCTGAATACGCGGGTTCGATTCCCGTCATCCGCTCTCGGTGAAACCCCGGACATTTTCTCCGGGGTTTTCTTTTTGTATTCGGGCACGCAAGTGAGCCGCATGAGCGGCGGGCAAACCGGTTTCCACCGCACGCTCCAGAGCCCCGGCTGCCGAAGGCGATCCCAAGCGGTGCAACAACTCCGCCCGCGACGCGTGCCACCACGGGTACTCTTCCAAGCCCCGCAACGCATCCACCAGCGCCAGCCCCGCAGCGGGGCTGTCCCTTTCCGCCACCGCCGCCGCGCGGTTCAGGCGGATCACCGCCGTGTCCTGGATCGACAGCAGCACGTCGTACCAGGAGATCACCGCGTCCCAGTTCGTCTCCGAATACGACGGCGCCAGGTCGTGGCAGGCCGCGATCGCCGCTTGGACCACGTACGCGTTCGGCACCGACGGCGTGCGACGCAGGCCGGCCCCCACCAGGGCGACACCCTCCTTGATCAGCTCGAAATCCCACGCCGACCGGTCCTGCTCAGCAAGCAACACCGGCAACCCGGACGCGTCGAACCGGGAAGAACGGCGGGCGTCCTGAAGCAGGACCAACGCCAGCAACCCCAGCGCCGTCGGTTCGTCCGGCATCAGCTCCGCCAGCAGCCGGGCCAGGCGGACCGCTTCGGCGAGGAGCTGACCGCGGCCCGTGTACCCCTCGTTGAAGATCAGGTACACCGTCGACGCCACACCCGACAGCCGTGCGGGGAGCTCTTCCGCGGACGGCACGCGGTACGGGATGTGCGCCTGGGCGATCTTCTGCTTCGCCCGCGTCAGGCGCTTCGCCATCGTCGCCTCGGGGACCAGCAGGGCGCGCGCGACCTCCAACGTCGACAAACCGCCCAACGTCCGGAGCGCCAAAGCGACTTGCGCGTCCAGCGACAACGCCGGGTGGCAGCACGTGAAGACCAACCTCAGCAGGTCGTCGCGGACCGAAACCGGGTCCGGGAACGGGTCGACGGCCGGCATCGCGTCCGCCTCCTTCCCGAGCCGCTTCGCTTCGCGGCGGACCACGTCCACCGCGCGACGGCGGGCCGCCACCAGGAGCCAGCCGCGCGGGTTGCCCGGGACGCCGTCGCGCGGCCACGTCTCCAGTGCGCGCACGACGGCGTCCTGGACCGCGTCCTCGGCCAGGTCGACGCTGCCGGTGACGCGGACCAGCGTGGCCAGTACCCGGGTGCCCTCGTCCCGGACCAGCCGCGCGACCGCGTCCCCGGCGTGGGTCACTGCCCGAAGTCGACGACCGGCCGGACCTCGATCGCGCCGTCCCAGGCGCCCGGGATGCGCGCCGCGACCTTGACGGCTTCGTCGAGGTCGGCGCATTCGAGCAGGTAGAAGCCGGTGAGCGCTTCCTTCGTCTCCGCGTACGGGCCGTCGCTGGTGACGATGTCGCCGCCCTTGCCGCCGGTGACGCGGACCGTCGTCGCGGTCGCCGTCGGGTACAGCGCCGCGCCGCCGCGGATCACGGCCTGGGCGCCGTCGTGGAACTCGTGGTAGTCCTTCATCATGTCCGCGGCCTCGGGCTTGGTCGGGTCGACGTCGGAGGCGAAGATGATCGCGGCGTACTGGGGCATGACTGCTCCTCACAGGTCCTGACCGGCGCTGACCGCCGGCTTTCACTGTAAGGACGAACGGCGTGGACGTCGCATGGACAACCGCGCCGGACTTTCTCTAGCCCTCGACGAGCTCCCACTCGCCGTTCGGCGTGGCGCGGTCGTACACCTGGCCCGGTGCCGCCTTCAGCACGGTGCGAACGTCCGGGTACAGGTTCGCGACGTGCTCCAGCTCCAGGCCCTCGACCTCGAAGTCCTCGGCCTCGGGAACCTCGAAACCGACGAACAGCCAGGTGCCGTCCTGCTCGCGGACGACCTGCCGGACCGCACGCACCGGGGCGCCCGGACCGGTCGGGATCTCCGTCAGACCGCTGCTGATCTGCGCTTCGTCGTCCGGCGAGCCTTCGAATTTCCACGCGGCACGGCGCTGGCCGAGCAGCCGGATGTCTTCGTCCTCGTCGTCGGAACCGGTCACCGAAGAGAGCAGCCACGTGCGGCGCTCCGGGTCCCAGTCGGCGGCCATGCCCGTCGGCAGGCCGGCCAGCGCGGCCAGCTGCGGGACCAGCTCGAGGGCTTCGCGCACCGACATCTTGCCGAAGCTCTCGCGGTTGACGAGCACGTCGTCGGACAGCTCGGTGCCGTCGCTGATGAACCAGTCGTCCTCGTCGTCCAGGACGACGAAGCCCAGCGCGTCCGGATCGTTGACCAGGGCCAGGGCGATGATCACCGGCGCTTCCGGGTCCTGGCGCAGCGGCCATTCGGTCGACATGCGCCATATCCCACCATCGGCGCGGCGCGCGCCGGGAGCCGGGGTCACCCGATCGATTAATTCATCGCTTGTTGATATACTCGGGCGCATGGTGCTGCCCAAGGGACTCGCCCGCTTCAACCGCGTGGTGACCAACCGGATCAACAAGTACGTCGTGAACTGGGCTCCGGGCTTCGGCATGCTGATCCACAAAGGACGCAAGTCCGGCAAGGAGTACCGGACGCCACTGAACGTCTTCCGCACGAACGACGGCTTCGTCGTCGCGCTCACCTACGGGCCCGACACCGACTGGGTGAAGAACGTGCTGGCCGCGGGGAGTTGCACCGTGGTCACCCGGCGGCGTAATTACCGCGTGCACTCGCCCGAGCTCGTGCATGATGAGTCGCGGCAGGCCATGCCGATCCCCGTCCGGCAGTTCCTCGGCCTGCTGAACGTCGACGACTTCCTGCTGCTCAAGCGGGACTAGGGGGAGAAATGCTCGAGGGGGAGCTCGTCCGGTTGCGCGCGCTCGAACCGGAGGACGCCGAGAAGATCCACCCGTGGGTGCACGATCCCGAGGTCGGCCGGTGGATGACCAACAGCCACCCCCAGTCGCTGGCCCAGATCCGCAAGCGCGCCGAGGAACGCCCGGTCAACAGCTACGAGCTGGTCGTCCTGGGGATCGAGGCCAAGGCCGAGGACAAGCTCATCGGCGTCATCGACCTGCGTGACGCAGAGCCCGAGATCGGCAATGCCGAGCTGGACATCTACATCGGCGACGCCGGGTACCGGGGCGGCGGCGGGTACGGCACCGAAGCGCTGCGGCTGATGTGCCGCTACGGCTTCAACTCCATGCGGCTGCACATGATCACGCTCTGGGTGGTCGCCGAGAACGAGCGCGCCCGGCACGTCTACCGCAAGGTCGGGTTCTCCGAGGACGGCCGCCACCGCGAGGCGTTCGTCGGCGCGGACGGCGACCGCTACGACATGATCCTGATGAGCATGCTCAAGGGCGAACTCAGGTGAGGAGCCGCCGTGGCGCCTTCCGCCGCCACGCCTCTTCGAGCAGCTCACGCAGCTGATCGACGTCGACCTTCTCGAGGTCGACGATGATCGAGCCGTGTCCGTCGTAGTGCGCGGTCGTGAAGAAGGCCGCGTCGCCGGAATCCAGCAACGCGGCCTTCTCGTCGAGCCCGCACATCACGACCAGGCCGCCTTCGGCCTCGGTGCGCAGCCGCGCGAAACCCTTGCCCGCCACCTTCAGCGCGGGCGTGCGGTACCAGGTCGACGCCTCGACCTCGGGAAGTTCCGAGGCCAGGCGCACGACTTCTGCCCAGGTCGTCATGGATCCATTGTCGACCCGGTGTCTTGGAAAAACCGGACTACGGCAGCTGCGTGATCCGGTCCGCCGCGGGCGGGGCCAGGTTCGGGTGGGCGCCCAGGTACGCGACCAGCGCGTCGAGGTCCACCGGGCCGCCGGCCAGGTTCGTGCCCTTGGTGAACTCGGTGAAGCCGTCCCCGCCGGCGGCGAGGAAGTTGTTCACCGACACGCGGAACGTCGCCGCCGGGTCGACCGGCGTGCCGTTCACCGTGATGTTCGAGACCCGCGAGCCCTGCGGCGCGGACGCCGAGTAGCTGTAGTGCAGCGAGCTCGAGATCTGCAGGATCCGCGTGGTCGTGCCCTGCCACTGCTGCTCCAGCACGTTCTTCAGGTTCGCGCCGGTCAGCGTGATCGTCTGCATGATGTTCGAGAACGGCTGGACGGTGAACGCCTCGCCGTAGGTCACCACGCCGTCGCCCTCGCCGTTCGGGGACGACTTGTAGGTCAGGTCGGCGCGGATGCCGCCCGGGTTGGTGATCGCGACGACCGCGTTGTTCGACTGCGTGCCCGCGAGCTGCGCGTCGGCGATGACGTCGCCGAGCGGCGACTCGCCGGCCGCGTTGCCCGCCGCCGGCAGGTCCGCGGTGATGGTGCCGACCTGCTTGTTCGCGATCGGGCCGGACTTCGCCTTGGCGTCCGCGACCAGCGCCGCGACGGCCGGGTCCGGCGTGACGGTCCGCGTGACGATCTCGTTGAACGCCTTCGTCTGCGACCGGACGACGTCCCGCGTCCTGAAGCTGATCTTGAGGTCCATCACCGAAAGCAGACGGCCGAAGGACGAACCCTGGATGACCGGCCGCGGCTGGCCCGCCGGGTCGTTGATCACGCAGTTGTACTGCTGGTGGCTGTGCCCGGTGAAGAACGCGTCGACGTTCGGGGTCACCGCGGCCGCGATCGCGGCGGCGGGGCCGGGCCGCAGCTTGCAGTCGTTCGGGCCCTCGACCTCGGTGCCGTCACCCTGGTGCATCAGCACGACCTGGGCCTTGACGCCGAAGTGGTCGAGCAGGTTCGAAGTCCGGTTGATCGCTTCGACCTCGTCGCCGAACTTCAGGCCCTTGATCGCCTCCGGCGTGACGACGGAAGGCAGGTCCTTCAGCGTGGCGCCGATGACGCCGACCGGCACGCCGCCCTCGAACTTGACGGTGAACGGCAACAACGCGGGCAGCCCGTTGGTGAAGTACACATTGGACCCGAGGAACGGGAACTTCGCACCGTCGAAGGTCTTTTCGAACTGGCAGCCGTCCGTCGGGTGGCAGCCGCCGAACTGCATGCGCTGCAGCTCCTTGAAGCCCTCGTCGAACTCGTGGTTCCCGACGACGGAGGCGTTGACGCCCAGCATGTTCAGGAAGTCGATGGTCGGCTCGTCGTGGAACAGCGCCGAGGTCAGCGGCGACGCGCCGATGTTGTCGCCGGCGGACACGACGAACGAGTTGCGTACCTGCGACCGCAGCTGCTTCACGTGCGTGGCCAGGTAAGCCGCGCCACCGGCGTCCACAGTGGTCCCGTCCGACTGCACGACGCGCCCGCTGGAGCCGGACGGCGGCTCGAGGTTGCCGTGCAGGTCGTTGAACCCGATGATCCGGACGTCGGTGGTGGGGTCCGGGCGCTGGCCCGCGGACGCGGGTGCGGTGGTCACCGCCGTCGTCGCCAGCGCGGCCGCGGCGAGCACCACGAGCCGGGTTGAAAGCCTCATGCGTGTTTCCTCCGATTCGCGCCCAGGTCCCCTTACGGGCGCACGGCGGAGGATTCTGCCTCGCGGAGCAGTCGGCTACCAGGGTCAAAAGACGGACGTAAAGCGAATGTCACCTAACGGCTTCCCTGGAGCAGCACCCGCGCGACGAGTTCCGGGTCGTCGTTCATCGGCACGTGCCCGCAGCCGGGCAACAGCCGGAACGTCCCTTCGGGAGCGACCTTCCGCAGGTCGGCGACGCGCGGCCGGGCGAGGATCCGGTCGTGCTCGGCCCAGGCGACGGTCACCGGGACGCCGGTGACCGGGCCGGTGAAGCGGAAGTCGCCGCGGGACTGCGCGGCGGTGGGCTCGAAGCCCGGCGCGGTCGCGAGCGCGTGGGCGTCCTCGACGACGGCGTCCGGACTCAGCCGGCCCGGCTTTCCGACGATCATCCCGGTCAGCGCCTTGCGCCCGGCCGGGGTCGCGGCGATGCGGCGCACGACGTGCGGTGGTGTGCGCTGAGCGAGCGCGCGATGGGCCTTGAGCGTGGCGATCGCGTACATCTTCTGCGTCCGGTTCCACAGCCCGGCCGGCGACAACGCCGTGACGCTGCGGACGAGCCCGGCCTGGCCGAGTGCCAGCGACAGCAGGCCGCCGAGCGAGTTGCCCGCGACGTGCGGCCGGCCGAGGCCCAGCTCGGTGAAGAGCTCCTTGAACATGACCAGCGCGGGCTCGACGCCGTACCCGCCGGACGGCTCGGGCGAGTCGCCGAAGCCCGGCAGGTCCACGGCGATGACGTCTCGATGGGGCGTGAGCAGCGGGAACACCGGCGCCCACGCCTGACGGCGGTGGCCGATGCCGTGGATCAGCACCAGCGGCTCGCCCCGGCCCTCGCGGTCATAGACAACGTCGTCCATTACCCGAGAGTAAGGCGGAGTTAGCGGAAAAGCTACAACCGCCGGTAACAGTTACTCTGCGTCCGGGTGAATCCGCGTCCCGGTGTCGGCCGACCGCTGGACGGCGTCGAGCACGCGGTGCACGCGCACCGCGTGCGCGAAGTCCGGCAGATCGCCCTTCAGGTGCCGCGCGTAGGCGTGCGCGACGTTGTACGACGGCTCGGCGCTGCGCCCGGCCAGCTGCGGGAGCTCGTACCGGGTGGGCACGGTGAGCTTCTCCAGCACGCCGGTCCGGCTGCCGCGCAGCGTCAGCTTCGCGATCCAGAACAGCGGGTCCGCGGCGGTGACGACCAGGGTGCCCTCGGTGCCGTTGATCTCCCAGCGGAAGTCCGTGGCGGGCGACGACCCGCCGCGCAGGTGCAGCGACGCGACGGCACCGCCGGTCAGCACGCCGCTGACGGCGATCTGGTCCGGCGCGGTCATCGGGACGGACTCGCCGGTGACCTCGTCGCGCACCCGCGGCCGGACGGTCGCCATCGTCGCCGAGAGCTCGGAGAACCGGCCGAGCACCATGTCGAACGCGTCGACGGTGTGTGCGAACGGGATCGTCAGCATGGTCGCCCCGCCTTCGGGGTGCAGCTGGTAGGTGCGCCCGGCGCGGACCGAAGGCCCCCAGTTCCCGCCCGAGCCGATCAACGACGTCGAGAGCACGCGGCCGACGTACCCGTCCTTGATGAGGTCACGCAGGTAGCGCAACGCGGGCGCGGACCGCCCCTGCAGGCCGACCGCCGTCTTGGCGTCCTTCGCCTCTTCGGCCAGTGCCTCGGTTTCGGCCAGGCTCACGCCGAGCGGCCACTCGCTCAGCACCTGCTTGCCCGCGGCCAGCGCCGGCTCGATCAGCGCCCGGTGCTCGCTCACCTTCACCGCGACGACGACCAGGTCGACCTCCGGGTGCCGCGCCAGCTCCCCGGCGTCGCCGAAGGTCAGCGGCACGCCGTACTTCTCCCCGGCCACCCGCGCCGACTCGGCGCTGCTCCCGCTCAGCGCGCGGAGCTCGTAGCCGTCCACCGCGGCCAGCGCGGGCACGTGCGCGGTGGCGGCCCAGCCGCCGTTCGCGCTGAGCCCGACGATGCCGACCCGGACCGGTGCCATGAGCTTTCCTTTCGTTGCCCTGCACAAGACTTCGACGTGCCGAGCGTCGTGGTCATTCCCGGGTCAGCGCAAGCCGCATCCGGTTACGTCTCGCTTTTCCGGCTATGACTTCGGACTCGCCGGTGAGGACGAAGCCGAGTCGCACCTGGACCATCCGGGCAGGCTCGCACGCACGGAGGGTTCGGTAACACCCCTTGACGCGGGCGCGATGAGGCGAACGATCCGGCAACTGGGGGAAAAATGGGCATCGAGGTCGTACTCGTGGTGCTGGCCGTCGTCGTGCTGCTGATCGGCGGCACGGTGTTCAGCGCTTGGCGGGCCGAGCGCTCGGAGGAACGCGAGGACGACTGACCGATCGGCCCGGCAGCGGTCGGCCGAGTGGCCGATGGGGTCCGGCTCTTCGACCGAAGCGGCTCCCGAGGCAAGATCCATAACGTCGGTGACATGACGAACGCACAGGTCACGGCCCTGCAGTACGGCTTCATCGGCTTCCTGGCGCTGTGGACCGTGGTGCTGGTGCCGCAGCTGATCACGCAGCTGGCCCGGCACGGCGGCCTGCGCCTGCGCGGCATCGTGACCACCGGTGCGGTGCTGCTGTACGGCTGCATGACCCTCGCGGTCGTCTTCCTGCCGCTGCCCGGGCCCGGCACGCGCCGGCTGAGCCAGACGGTGCAGCTGCACCCGTTCCAGTGGATCACCGACATCCACACGGAGCTGCTGAAGCACGGCGAGCCGCTGTCGCAGTGGTTCATGACGCAGACGTTCCAGCAGGCGTGCATGAACGTGCTGCTGTTCGTCCCGCTGGGCGTGTTCGCACGGGTGCTGTGGCGCCGCGGCCTCATCGGCACGGTCCTGATCGGCTTCGCGGCCTCTTTGCTGATCGAGTTCACGCAGGTCACGGCGAACTTCGGGACGGCGCCGTACGTCTACCGCATCTTCGACGTGGACGACCTCATGAACAACACGTTCGGCGCGGGAGTCGGCTGGGTGTTCGGGGCGCTGCTGCTGGCGCTCCTGCGTTCACCGGTCGGCGTGCAGCCGGCCCGGGGCGAGCGGGTCCACTTCGCCGAGACGCGCTAACCGGGCCTTCCGCTGCAGGGCGGCCCGCTTGGCGGCCCGGCGATCCTCGAGAACGACGACGAGAGCGGCGACGGCCAAGACCAGCGCGACGAGCCCGAGGACGAGCGGAAGCTGCACGAAATCCTCCTCGGTACGGCGCTGTGCGGGAGATCACACAGAGTACGCAGGTCCGTGGTGAATTCGCTACCCCCCGCGACGGGTTCCCGGTGAACTCTCGGCGACCCGGGCGGCGAACCAGTTGCGGTCCTCGGTGAGCCAGCCATCGAAGACCAGGTCCGCCGAGGTCAGCACGTCGTCGAGAGCCAGGCGGCGACAGGTGAACTCCTGATCCCACCGCCGCCCGCCGGCCGAATACCGCACGGTCGCCGACAGCAGGTCCCCGCCCCGGACCACGTCCGCCAGCTCGACGTCCACCTCCCCGAGCCGCCCACCCTGGCCGGAAGCGACGGTGTCGAACCACTCCGGCGGGTGCCACTCGACGATCAGCCGCCCCGAAGGCGACAGGTGCCGCCGAGCGGCAGCGAGCAGCGCATGCCGGTCCGGATCCAGCGCCGTGTTGACCAGGTGACTCCCGAGCAGCACCGCGTCGAACGTCCGCCCGAGATCCAGGTCCCCGATCCGCGCGCACACCGTCTCGGCCCGGACGTGGGCCAGCATCGCCGGCGAGTCGTCCACGGCGACCACGGGATGCCCCAGCTCCACCAGCGGGTGGGTGACCCGCCCGGTCCCGCACCCCAGCTCGAGGATCGACGCCCCCGCCGGCAACGCCGCGTGCACGATCTCCGGCTCGCCGGCGGCCGGCAACCGCAGGTAGACCTCGACCGAACATCCGTCCGCGGTGACCTCCATCCCGCGATCGTGCCGGAAACTGAAGGCGTGAGCACCCGACCCACGAAGGACCAGCTGGCCGCCGCGCACAACGCGACCATCCCGGACGTCATCGCGCCCGGCCTCGACGTTCTCTTCTGCGGCATCAACCCCGGCCTCTACTCGGGCGCGCTGAAACAGCACTTCGCCCGCCCCGGCAACCGCTTCTGGCCGGCCCTCCACGAGGGCGGGTTCACGCCTCGCCTCTACAGACCCGACGAGCAGGAGCAGCTGCTCGACCTGAAGCTCGGCATCACGAACGTCGTCGCCAGGACCACCGCCCGCGCCGACGAGCTCACCGACGACGAGCTGCGCGAAGGCGGGAAGCTCCTGGAAGCGAAGGTGCTCGAGTACCAGCCTCGGTGGCTCGCCGTCGTCGGGATCACCGCCTACCGGACCGCCTTCGGCTTCCCGAAGGCGCGCGTCGGCCGCCAGGAGCACCGGATCGGGGACACCTGCGTGTGGGTGCTGCCGAATCCGAGCGGTCTCAACGCGCACTGGACGCCGGCCGGGCTCGCGGCGGAGTTCGCGGAGCTGCGAACCGCATCCGAGCGTCGTCGAAATCGTTGAACAAGGAGCGGGCAACCCTCAGTAGCGCCAGCCGCCCCATCAGGTCCTTCCCAGCCCGGTCGAGCCGACTTCTCCCAGTGGATTTCTACCCAGAGTTTGCTGTGACCGGGCGATTAGGCCATGAGGGGGAGATGGCGTCATGAGCTGCGCAATCGCGACTCGTACCAAGCAGGAGGAGTCACTTTTGGCCGGTCCCGGCAGGGGGAACCGGACGGTGCCGGACGCGTGAACCGAGGGGACGCGCCCGGCGTCCCAGGAGCGACGGCGCAGAGACGGAGGCCCACGATGCACGGCATCGAGCCCACCCGCAGGCCCACCGGGCCGATCGGACCCGGCGGGCGAAGTCTCGGCGTGGCGGTCGTCGACCCGGTCCCGATCTTCCGCGACGGCCTCGCCGCGCTCGTCCACCGCAGCCAGGGGCTGCACTGGGCCGGCCAGGCGGCCAGCCACCACGCCGCGCTGCAGCTGTGCGAGCAGGTCAAACCGGACGTCGTCGTGCTCGACTCCGCACTCGACCCGAACTGCCACCTGACGAAGCTGCTCAACGCCGGCGACCCGGCGCTGATCCTGGTCACGCTGATCCGTGACACGAATCGCACGCAGCAGTACCTCGCGGCCGCGATCGCCGCGGGCACGCACGCGATCGTGCCGCGGTCGATCGATTCGCGACGGCTCGCCGAAGCGATCCGGCGAGCCCACACCGAGCGCCGCTACATCGACCCGGTGCTGGCCACGCTCACCGCACGGCCGAAGCGGTCGACCGTGCCGAAGGGCGACCTCGCCCACGACAGCCCGCCGTCGCCGCGCGGCGGGATGCCGCTGTCCCGGCGCGAGTACCAGGTGCTCCAGCTGGTCGCCGAGGGTCTCGAGAACTCCGCGATCGCGAAACTGCTGTTCCTGTCCGTCGAGACGGTCCGGACCCACGTCAAGAGCATCCTGCGCAAGCTCTCCGCACGGGACCGGACGCACGCGGTGACGATCGCCTTCCGCGGCGGGATCTTGGTCGCCCGTGCGGAGGACGGGCACATGCCGGTGACTGCCGACACAACGGCGCTCCCGGGGCAGCGCTGACCCCGCTTTCCCAGAAAGATGGCCGGATTTCCGATACTCGGAAGTGCGGATCTGCTTGCTCCAGTTACCCGCAGGTAATATCCTGAAGTTACCGGCGAGTAAGGCGAACATGTGCCCGGCCGGGGAGCCGAACACATTGGAGTGACGACATGGGCCACTACAAGAGCAACGTCCGAGACTTGGAGTTCAACCTCTTCGAGGTCTTGGGCGTGCAGGAGCGCCTGGGCAAGGGTGTGCTCGCCGAGTCCGACGAAGAGACCGCCCGCGGGGTGCTGTCCGAGCTGAACAAGCTCGCGACCGGCCCGCTCGCCGAGTCCTTCGCCGACGCCGACCGCAACCCGCCCGTGTACGACCCGAAGACCTTCAGCGTCAAGATCCCCGAGTCGTTCAAGAAGAGCTACCAGCAGCTCCTCGACGGCGAGTGGTGGCGCCTCGGCCTCACCAACGACCTCGGCGGCTTCGGCCTGCCCCCGACCGTGCAGTGGGCCGCGTCCGAGCTCATCCTCGGCGCCAACGCCCCGCTGTTCATGTACATGGCTGGCCCGAACTTCGCGATGATCGTGAACAAGAACGGCACCGAAGAGCAGAAGCACTGGGCCCAGCTCATGATCGACCGGGCCTGGGGCGCCACGATGGTGCTGACCGAGCCGGACGCCGGCTCCGACGTCGGCGCGGGCCGCACCAAGGCCACCCAGCAGGAGGACGGCTCCTGGCACATCGACGGCGTGAAGCGGTTCATCACCTCGGCCGAGCACGACATGAGCGAAAACATCATGCACCTCGTGCTGGCCCGCCCCGAGGGTCCCGGCATCGAGACCAAGCCGGGCACCAAGGGCCTGTCGCTGTTCCTCGTGCCGAAGTTCCACTTCGACTCGAAGACCGGTGAGCTGGGCGAGCGCAACGGCGCCTTCGTCACGAACGTCGAGCACAAGATGGGCATCAAGGCCTCGACGACGTGCGAGCTGACCTTCGGCCAGCACGGCACCCCGGCCAAGGGCTGGCTGCTCGGCGAGGTCCACGACGGCATCGCGCAGATGTTCCAGGTCATCGAGTACGCCCGGATGATGGTCGGCACCAAGGCCATCGCGACGCTGTCGACGGGGTACCTCAACGCGCTCGAGTACGCCAAGGAGCGCGTCCAGGGCGCCGACCTGCCGAACATGCTGAACAAGGCCGCGCCGCGCGTCACCATCACGCACCACCCGGACGTCCGCCGCTCGCTGATGCTCCAGAAGGCGTACGCCGAGGGCCTCCGCGCGGTGTACCTGTACACGGCGTCGTTCCAGGACCAGCTGTGGACCGGCGAGGGTGACCAGAAGGTCGCGCACGGCGTCAACGACCTGCTGCTGCCGATCGTCAAGGGCGTCGGCTCCGAGCGCGCCACCGAGCAGCTCGTGCAGTCGCTGCAGACGCTGGGCGGTTCCGGCTTCCTGCAGGACTACCCGATCGAGCAGTACATCCGCGACGCCAAGATCGACTCGCTGTACGAGGGCACCACGGCGATCCAGTCGCTGGACTTCTTCTTCCGCAAGATCGTCCGCGACAAGGGCGCGTCCCTGGCCTTCGTCGCCGGCGAGATCACGAAGTTCATCGAGTCCGAGGCGGGCAACGGCCGGCTCAAGAACGAGCGCGGGCTGCTCAAGCAGGCCCTCGAGGACACCCAGGGCATGCTGGGCTCGCTGATCGGCTACCTGACGGCGTCGCAGGAGGACCCGCAGAGCATCAACAAGGTCGGCCAGCACACGGTCCGCCTGCTGATGTCGGTCGGCGACCTGCTCATCGGCTGGCAGCTGCTCAAGCACGCCGAGGTCGCCATCGCGAAGCTCGACGCGGGCGCGTCCGCCAAGGACGTCCCGTTCTACGAGGGCAAGATCGCCGTGGCGTCGTTCTTCTCGAAGCAGGTGCTGCCGGAGCTGACCTCCCGCCGCGCGATCGTCGAAGCCGCCGACAACGCGCTGATGGAGCTGGACGAAGCCGCATTCTGATGGTCACGAAAAGGGCTCTCCTCGCGTGAGGAGGGCCCTTTTCGCGTTTCGGGGCCCCACGGGCCGGGCACTCCGCTCACCGAGTCCGACGGACCCGAGTGGCCGGGTTCGCGGATCCTTGAGAGGAGAAAGTGATGACTGTCGCCGGCATCGTCAGCGCACTCATCGTCGGGCTGATCATCGGTGTTCTCGGCCGGCTGGTCGCCCCCGGCAAGCAGAGCATCCCGATCTGGCTGACCATCCTGATCGGCATCATCGCCGCGTTCATCGGCACGGCCATCGCCCGCGGTCTCGGGTACGCGGACACCAACGGCATCGACTGGCTGGAGATCCTCACCCAGGTCGTCCTCGCCGCGATCGGCGTCAGTGTGGCAGCGGGGCTCTACGGCCGCCGCGGCGTGACGAGGTAGCGGCTTTCGAGACCCGGCCCGGTCCGGTCCGCTGTCGAAGCGGACCGGACCGGGCCTTTCGTGTCTCACTCCATCGGGGGTCTGCACGGGCGGGGCGCCGGGATCGGTGCCACCGTGGCGCTTATTGCGCTATCCGAGGAGGCAGCTGTGCTCGGCGGACTTTGGGGCATCATCTCGACGATCATCGTGGGCCTGATCCTGGGCGTGCTCGGCCGGCTGTTCGCGCCGGGCGACCAGAAGATCCCGATCTGGCTGACGATCGTCGTCGGCATCGTGGCCGCGTTCATCGGCAACTGGCTCGCCGGGGTGTTCGGCGTCCGGAACACGAACGGGATCGACTGGATCCGGCACATCTTCCAGATCGTCGCCGCCGTCGTCGGCGTCATCGCGGCCTCGGCGATCTACGCCAGGGTCAAGGGCGGCAGCCGCACTACCGCCTGACCGACGCGCACGCCAGCACCACGGCGAACCCGGAACCGGCCAGCAGGAGCACGGCGGCCCAGGTCATCGTCGTGGTGATGGCGTGCGCGGACGACGCCGTGGCGAGCGTCAGGAACACGCTGCCGAACGTCGCCACGCCGATGACCTGGCCCAGCTGCAACGTCGTGGTGAGGAGGCCGCTGACGTCCGAGGCGCGTTCGACCGGGACGTGCGTCAGCGCCTGCGCCATCAGGGAACCGAACGCCGGCCCCATCGACAGGCCGAACAGCAGCAGCGCCACGAAGAACAACGTCCCGCCGTCGCCGTCCAGGGCGAGCAGGGCGTAGGCGACCGCGGAACCTACGTACCCGCACGGGGTCAGCCAGGCGTGCACGCGCTGGGGCAGCCGGTTCCAGAAGAACCCGCAGAGGCCGAACACGATGCCGCCGGGCGCCATCGCCAGGCCGGCCGCCATCGCCGTCTTCCCGAGGCCCGACTGCAGGTGCAGCGATACGCAGAAGAGGAACCCGCCGTAGGACGCGACGCCCGCGGCCAGCGTCGCCAGGCCCGGCGCGACCCCGCGGATGCGCAGCACGCCGAGGTCGACGAGCGGATCGCGGACCCGCCGTTCCACGACCACGAACAGCACGGCCAGCAGCACACCCGCGGCGATCGAACCGAACGTCCACCCGGGCCAGCCGACCTCGTGGCCGAGCACCAGCGGCAGCACGACGAGCACCACGGCCGGCACGGCGATCGCGAGCCCGGCGAGGTCGAGGCGGCGCCCCGCCTTCGCCACGCCGCCGGGCACCAGGCGCAGTGCCAGCAGGGCCACCAGCACGCCGATCGGCACGTTCACCAGGAAGATCGGCCGCCAGCCCGTGCCGAACAGGTTCGCGCCGACGAGCACGCCGCCGAGCACCTGGCCGGCCACGAACGCGACGGAGATGACGGCGGTGTACGCGCTGAGCGCCTTGGCCCGCGCGGCGCCGCTGAACTGCGCCTGGATGAGGCTGATGACCTGCGGCATCATCAACGCGGCTCCCGCGCCCTGCGCGATCCGCGCGGCGATCAGCGTCACCGGGTCCGGCGCGAGGCCGCAGAGCAGCGAGCAGACGGTGAAGGCGATCGTGCCGGTGACGAACAGCCGGCGCCGCCCGAACAGCTCGCCGAGCCGGGCGCCGGTGATCAGCAGCATCGCGTAGCCCACGGTGTAGCCGGAAACGACGAGCTGCAGCGCGGCGCCGGACGCGTGCAGGTCGCCGCGGATGTCGGTCATGGCGACGTTCACGACGGTGACGTCGAGCAGCGCCATGAACTGGCCGAGCAGCAGGACGGCCAGCATGAACCACGGCCGCCGGTCCGGCCGGGCGGCCCGGTCCGGGGTGGCCGGGGCAGAGGTGGTCAGTGTCATGCCCCTGACCTTGGGGCGCTTCGGTTCCGGGCGGAGAGAGCCTGGGGATGCTGGTACTCCCAGCACCTGCTTCTCTTCGGGGTGCGGTGGTGGCGGAGCCCCGGACGGCACAGCTTCGCCGAAAACTGTCGTACCCCTCGGGCACCATGTCCGCATGACCCAGACGCAGGTCTACGCGAGCCGCCGGGAGGAACTCGGCCAGTTCCTCAAGGCGTGCCGGGCGCGGATCGGCCCGGAGGAGGTCGGGCTCGCGCCCGGCCCACGCCGTCGGCTCAGCGGGTTGCGCCGCGAGGAGGTGGCGCTGCTCGCCGGCGTCGGCATCACTTGGTACACGTGGCTGGAGCAAGGGCGGCCGATCAACGCGAGCTCGCAGGTGCTCGACGCGGTGGCGCGCACGCTGCGGATGGACCACCCGGAGCGGGAACACCTGTACCGGCTGGCGGAGCTGACGCCGGCACGGTCGCCGTCGTCGGCCGAGGTGGTGCCGGACACGGTGCGCGAAGTGCTGCGCGCGCTCGATCCGCTGCCCGCCACGGTGGTCAACGGCCGGTTCGACATCCTGGAGTCGAACGCGGCCCAGGAGGAGATGTTCTGGGAGTGGCACAGCCTCCCGTGCCTGCACAAGAACTTGCTGTGGTGCTGCGTGACCGAGCCGAACGCACGGCGGTTCTTCCTGAACTACGAAGAGGAGGTCCCTTACATGGTCGCGCGGATGCGCGCCGAGTACGGCAGGCACGTCGGCGACCCGTCCTGGGAAGAGGACATCCGCCGCCTGTCGGCACTGAGCCCGGAGTTCGCCGGGCTGTGGGCACGGCACGAGGTCGCCGAACCCCAGGCACGGCTGCGGCGGCTGAACCACCCGCAGGCCGGCCGGATGAACCTCCGGCTGACCGAGCTGGCGGTGGCGGAGGTGCCGGGACTGCGGATCCAGGTGTCCACTCCGGACGACGCACGGAGCTGGGCGTCGCTGCCCCTGACCCGGCGGGAGCGGGCATGACCCTGCTGGACTTGAACGGCCGGGGGCTGAGTTCGCTGCCTTCGGTTCCGCCCGACGTCACCCGGCTCGACCTCTACCGGAACGAGCTCTCGTCGGTGCCGGCGGCGCTGTGGGAGTGCACCGGGCTGGAGGTGCTCAACCTGGCGGCGAACCGGCTGTCCTCGCTGCCGCCGGGGATCTCGGCGCTGACGTCGTTGCACACGCTGGACCTGGGCCACAACGAGTTCGGCTCGCTACCGGACGAGCTGGGCGACCTGGCCGGGCTCACGGAGTACCTGTACGTCAGCGACAACCGGCTGACCGAGTTCCCTCCGGCGTGGTGCCGCCTGGGCCGGTTGCGCTACCTGGGCTGCACCGACAACAGGATTTCGGTGCTGCCGCCGGACCTTTCCGGGTTCTCTTCGCTGCGTGAGCTCCGGTTGTACCGCAACTCGCTGACCGAGCTGCCGGAGTCGATCGGTGCTCTCGGGGCGTTGCGGGAGCTGCACCTGCGGGGCAACCGGCTCACCTCGCTGCCGGACTCGATCGGCTCGCTGGCCGAGCTGCGGCAGCTCGACCTGCGGGAGAACGCGCTGACGACGTTGCCGGCGTCCGTGGCTCAACTGTCCAAACTGGACAAGCTGGATCTGCGGTGGAACAAGCACTTCCGGGAGCCGGCGTGGCTGCGCGACTTCGAGGAGGCGGGGTGCATGGTCCTTCGCTGACAACTCAACAGAGAACGGTCGGACGCGGACCGTAGGTCGCCGTGTGCGACGTCCGGCGGACTTCGGCGCCGGACGAGACGTCGTAGAGCACGCGGGTATCGGTGACGCTGAAGCCGGGCGTGCCGATCGACGGCTGGCACGGGCCGGTGCCGCCACCTCCGCCGAACTGGACCGGAGGGGGATCTCCGGGGGTCTGCGCGCCGGTCTGGCTCTCGACGCGGTAGTGGCGGGTGCCCCAGATCCGGACCGTCACGGAGTCGCCGGAAACCGTGGCCTGGACGGCGATCCCGGTCGGCGAGTCGTTGGTCAGCTTGAGCTCGACGGGGCTGCCGTCGGCGTTGACGGCCTTGGCGTCGCGGCCGACGGGGTAGCGGTCGAGGTAGTGGTCGTGCTCGAGGTGACCGCCGTCGGTCAGGCCCGCGAGGTAGCCCGCGTTGTACAAAGTGGACGCGAGCTGCGAGACGCCGCCGCCGATGACGGTCGCGCCGGTGCCGTCTTCCTCGGCCGGGGCGGGCACGTAGCCGTTGTCGGCGGTGCGCGGGCCGGAGCGGGCGCCGAGGCTGAAGGTCTCGCCGGGCTTGACGATCGTGCCGGACACGCGGGCGGCGAGCGTCCGGTTGTTCGTCGCGGCCGGGCCGGCCAGGCCGCCGGTGGTGAACTCGCCGACGACCTCCTTGATGCCGAGCGCGCTGGCGGCGTCGGTGGTCACGCCGGGCTTCGACGCACTGTAGACGACGAGCAGGTCCCGGCCGTCGGTCTTCTTGAGCACGTCGATGAGCGGCAGGAAGGTCTTCTCCCAGTTGACCTTCCGGGCGTCCTCGGAGGGCTCGACGGCCGGCTGGTCGCCGGTGAAGACGATCTGGGCGTCCTTACCGTCGGTCTCGGTGCTCGCGAGCCCGTCCTTGAGCGCGGCCTGCAGCTTGCCCTGGTCGATGCGGACCTCGACGGCCCCGCCCTCGACCGCGGCGAACTGGAACGAAGACGCGATCGTCGCCGGCGTGAGCGGGACGTCCTTGCCCTGTCCGTGCACGACGACCGGTTTCGCGACGGCGGGCACGACGATCTGCTGGTAGGCGGCCTGCACGCCGGCCGCGGTCGCCTTCACGGGCGTGATCGTCATGCCGAGCTTGACGCCGCCGGGGTCGAGCCAGTGATCGGTGACGGTGTGCACGGCGCCGGCGAGGTCGGTCAGCTCCTGGCCCTGCCGCGGCAGGATCGGATACGGCGTGACGCCGCCGTCGCTGCCGTCGACCGCCATGAACCCGACCGCGCCTTCGGTGGCCGGGTGGTTCAGCCTGCTCTCGGCCAGCTCGCGCACGGCCTGGCCGATCTGGTTCGGATCGGTCTGCGTGGCGACGCCGACTTCGCGGCTGGTGAAGAAGGACATGATCCGCGTGATCGGGCTCAGCGGCTGGTGCCCGGCGAGCCCGAGGGTGTTCGGCCAGTCGAGCCCGAGCCCGGACCGCGAGGGCACGAGCTCGGCCTGGACATCGCCCCCGTGGATGACGACGGGCCGGGTGAGCCGCGGCTCGAGTTCCTTGCGCAGCTTGGCTTCCGCCTCGGCATGGGTCAGGCCGCCGACCTCGATGCCGGCGACGGTCACCCCACGCGGAACGTCACCGGCGCTGGCGATGAGGTCGATGGCGTAGAGGATCACGAAGAGCCCGAGCGCGATCCCGATGGACATCATGGTGCGGGCAAGGCCCTTGCGAAGCCGCCGCGCCGGAGTCTCGGGCGCCGGCGGCGGGGTGGGGATTTCGAGGAGTTCACCGAGGAGGTCATCGGCGAAGAGATCGGCGGTCCCGGCGGCCCCATCGACAGCCGGCGCCCGATCAGGAGCGGCAGGAGGCGCATCGGCAGACAGAAGCCCGGCCACGGCGGGCGGCTCCGCAGGCTCGGCTACAGGCGGCGGCTCTCCGGCCGGGGCCTCGGCGACGGCTTCGGCCGTTGTGGACAAATCCGCGGCCGCAGGTTCAGCCACGCTGTCGGCTGCGGCGGCGCGCGGCTCCGCGGCCGCAGGCTCAGTCGCGCTGTCGGCCGGCGCGGGCGGCTCAGCGGCAAGAGGTGCCGGCTCGGTGGGCTCCACGGCGGGCCCCGCTTCGGCGAGCGATCGCGTAGGCGAAGCCCCAGCGGCGGCCACCTCCACAGCAGGCCCAGCCTCGGCGAGCGTGCCCCCAGCGGCTGACTCCACAGCAGACGCAGCCTCGACAAGCGATCCGGCAGGCCCAGCGCCCGCGGCCGACTCCGCAGCGGGCGCAGCCTCGGCAGCCGACTCCGTGGTCGCAGGCTCGAGCTCCCGCACCTCGGCGCGCTCGTGCGCGTTGTCGTCTGCCACGCCCTCGTCCTCCGCGGGACCCGACCTACAGGTAGAGCCCCGTCCCGTGTTCAGTCCGCTCGGTCGCCACGGCGTGGATGTCGCGTTCGCGCATCACCAGGTGCCCCTCGCCCTGGATCTCGACCTCGAGCTGGTCCTCCGGGTTGAAGAGCACGCGGTCGCCGGTCTTGACGTTCCGCACACTGTTCCCGACGCCCAGTACATCACCCCACGCGAGCCGGCGCGCGACCTGCGCCGTGGCGGGGATCACGATGCCGCCGCTGCTGCGGCGCTCGCCCTCTTCCGGGGACAGCCGCACCAGCACGCGGTCGTGCAGCATCTGGATCTCGAGTTTCGCCCCGTCAGACACGGTTCGCATGCTACCCGGCGGGCTCGCCCGCCATGACCAGGCTCAGCTCCCGCGCCCCGTCCGCCGCCAGCCGCACCGGCACGCCCCAGTCCTGCCGGGTGATCCGGCACGCCGGGTGCTCGTTGCCGCTGTCGTCACTGTCGCAGCTCGCGGCCTGTGCGACGACCTGCAGCACACCCTCGGTGACCCCCGAAGCGAGCCGGATCTTGCGCTTCAGGTCGGTGCCGGTGCCGTCGCCCTCGGCCAGCAGCGAAGGCGGCGACGCGCTGATCTCCAGCCGGGTCGACGGGCCGAAGCGGTCGTCCAGCTTCTCGCCCGGCGGCGCCGTGAACACCACCGAAAAGTCGATCTCACCCGGTGCGAGCACCGTCGGCGGCCTGCGTACGGCGTGCGCGTCGCCGGTCACGAGCGTCGGTTCGCTCGCGGGCAGCGGGCCGATCCGGTTGCCCGCCGACTCGACGACCAGCAGCTCGCCGTCGTGCAGCAGCAGTCCCTGTGGCTCCGAAAGGCCGGTGGCGATCGTCGTCACTTCGCGCGTGAAGACGTCGAAGCGGCGTACGGCGCCGTTGTAGGTGTCCGCGATCGCGATCTTGTCGCCGGGCAGCACGGCGAGGCCCAGCGGGTGCTGCAGCAGCGCCTTGTCGGCCGGGCCGTCGGTGTGGCCGAAGGAGAAGAGGTCGACCCCGATCGCCGTGTGCACGGTGAACGACTCGCCGTCGGGCTCGATCCAGCGCAGCGCCGACGTCTCCGCGTCGGCGAGCCACAGCTTGTCGCCGTCGGTGGCGAGGCCGGACGTCTGCGCGAAGAACGCTTCACCGACGTCACCGTCTCGGAGGCCTTCGACGGTCGTCCCGGCGAAGCGGCGGATGGTGCCGGAAACCGGGTCGAACACGCTCAGCGTGTGGTTGCCCGCCATCGCGACGACGACCCCGCCGGCCGCGCCGTACCAGGCGACGTCCCACGGGCTCGTGAGGTCGACCTCGACGCCCTTGCCGGAGTCCGGTCCGGTGCGCCACTGCGCCCCGGTGCCGGCGACCGTGGTCACCTCGCCGGTGATCAGGTCGAGCCCGCGCAGCCGGTGCCCGGCGGTGTCGGCGACCACGGCGTGGTAGCCGGCGCGCTCGGCGACGTCGTACGGCAGCAGCGCGATGCCGGACGGCTCGGCGAACGTCGCGATGTCGAACGGCCCGTCCTGGCCACCGCGCTCACCGCTGCCGAAGCGCCGGATGACCGTCTCGCCGTCCGATGCGAACTCGACGACGGAGTGGTGCCCGGTGTCCGCGACGAGGACGCGCCCCTCGGCCGTCGCGACGGCCTTGCTCGGGAAACGCAGCTCGCTGACCTGCTCCTCGACCGGGACATACGGGCTGCCGCCGCGGCGAAGCGTCCCCTTCGCTTCGTGCTTCGTCACGAGGTCCGCGATGACACGGCGAAGCGCCTCTTCGTGCCCTTCGCCCGCGGCGACGTGCACGACGTACCCCTCGGGGTCGACGACCGCCAGCGTCGGCCACGCGCGGACCGCGTACTGCGACCACAGCTCCATCTTCGGGTCGTTGACCACGGGGTGGTGCACCTCGTAGCGCCGGACCGCGGCTTCGATGGACGCGCGCTCGCCCTCGTGCAGGAACTTCGGCGAGTGGACGCCGATCGTGACGAGCACGTCCGCGAACTCGGCTTCGAGGGGACGCAGCTCGTCGAGCACGTGGAGGCAGTTGATGCAGCCGCTGGTCCAGAAGTCCAGCAGGACGATGCGCCCGCGCAGCTCGGCGAGGGTCAGCGGGCGTCCACCGGTGTTCAGCCAGACGTCGCCGCGCAGCTCGGGAGCGCGCACGCGGGCCTGCGGTCGGGGTGAAGTCACGGCAAGAGTGAACTACATGCGCTCACGCTCTGTTCCGGAGTTCAGCCGATGAGAGAACAAACTCACCCCACGGGGGTCTCCGTGAAGACGGCGGAAAAGAACGCGCGGCGGGGTGAGCCGCCGCTTAGGCTCGGGACATGACCCCCGTCCAGCCGGCCGGCGCCCTCACCTTGGAGGAGGCACGGCACCTGCAGGAGAACCTCCGGGAACCGGTGCGCCCCGGGCTGACCGGACCCGAGCTCGACGACGTCGAGCGCCGGTTCGGGTTCCGCTTCGCCCTGGACCACCGCACGTTCCTGTCCGCCGGCGTCCCGATCGGCGACCGCTGGCCGGACTGGCGCTGCGGCAACCCCGAGCAGCTGCGCAAACGTTTGGCCTGGCCGGTCGACGGCGTGCTGTACGACGTCGAGCACAACGGCTTCTGGCTGCCGGACTGGGGCACGCGCCCGGTCGGCCCGGAGGACGCGGTCCGCGAAGCCCGCCGCCGCCTGGCCGACGTGCCGCAGCTGGTGCCGGTGTGCGGGCACCGGTACCTGCCGGGCTTCCCGGGCACGGCGGGCTACCCGGTGCTGTCGGTGTACCAGACGGACATCATCGTTTACGGCTGTGACCTGCGGGACTACCTGCACCGCGAGTTCGCGACGGGCGGCATCAGCACGGCCCCACCGGACGGGCCGAGGTACATACCGTTCTGGTCCCGCTTCATCGACTGACCTCGGCGGCCCGCTTCAGCCGGGCGAGCGTGGCGGCGATGTTCTCGGCGTTGGCCGCATTCCGGTTCCACACGCCGGTGACGGTCGAGGTCGGCACCTTGAACCAGGCCGGCCGCCGCTCCCACATGCTTTCGACGACGACGCAGCCCTCGCCGGCGGGCTCGAAGTCGTACTGCCAGCGCGAGACGGGCAACCCGGCCACCGAGGTCACCTCGAAGCCGAACCGCCGCCCGGGATCGGCGTCGGTGATGGTGGAGAGGGTGCTCCACCGCCGGAAGCCGCGGCGGTTGCGCCCCCGGAACTTCGCCCCGACCGCGGGCCCGTCGAAACCGCCGACCCACCGGTGCCCGGCGTACTCCTCGGCCACTTCGGCCAGCTTGCCGGGGTCACTGACCAGGGCGTAGACGACTTCGGGAGCAACACCGATCTCGATCCGGCCGGTGGCGTCGGGCGCAGTCATGGGACCTCCACGTCGAGGGGACATACCGAGGGTATGTCAGAGACCGCGGTTAGGTGAAGCCTGACTTGCTGATTCTGGGGCTGTATCGGATCAACACTAGAAAGCCGGAGAGAGCTCAACTTTCGCGGCGCAGCATCCGGCTCACACCCGCCGCCACCGTGGTCGCCAGGATCCAGCCTGACGCCGTGAACCCGGCCGCCACCCAGTTGTCCGGCCCGTGCATGTACCAGCGGCTCTTGTTGCCGAAGTCCACGATCGGCACCAGCAGGTCCGCCGTGTAGATCACCGGGTTCCACTGCAACCCCGTGTCCTGCTGGTTCACCACGCACCGCGGTCCGTTCGCGATGATCTCGTGCGCCGGGTCCGACGACTTCCACGTCACGCAGTCGTCCGAGCCCAGGCCGAACCACAGGCTCCCCAGCACCAGCAGCGTGAACAGCCAGCCCAGCGCCCGCACCGGCCGGTAGCCGTACCCGACCATCGACCTCTGCAGCCAGCTCCACAGCCGCACCCCCGGCCCGAAGAACTTGAAGCCCTGGGCCAGCGCTTCGTAGCGGAACTGCTGCTTGCGCAGCGCCACCGTCGACGCGTGTTCCTCGTTCCCCGCCGCGCGGAGCATGTGGGCCAGCTGGTCGTACGGGCCCGGCCGGTACCCGCGCATCGCCTTGCTCAACAGCTCGATGCGGTGGTCCAGCGCCTTGTCGTCGGCCAGCGGGATGCTCTTGCCCAGTGCGTCGTAGCGGAAGTCCTCCAGCTCGATGCCGCCGGACGCGGCCCAGAACACCTCGTTGTCGGTCAGCGTTCCGCAGTGCGCGCGGCGCAGCACCACCCGGCCGGCCGGCGGAAGGCCCGGCGTCAGCGTGAACTCGTCCGCCGCGACGTCGCCCGCGTCGAGCGCCACCAGGAAAGGGGACAGCGACCCCAGCTGCGACCCGCGCAGGTCGACGCGGCGGGCGACCTGCGCGCCGTCGAGGTTGACGCCGCCCTCCGCGACGAACGGGCGGCCGTTGTTGTCCCGCAGCGTCAGGTCGCGGCCGATCCGGCCGGTGCGGACGTCGAGGGAAAAACTGCTGGTCGCGCGCAGGCCCGGCTCCGTCAGCTGGGTCCCGGCCAGGTTGATCGAGCCGCCCACCTCGACGCCCTGCAGCCGCAGCGTGCCGCGGATCGACGCGTCCGTGAGCTGGAAGTTGCCCGCGATCTTCGACCGGCGCGCGGAGAAGACGTCCCGGCCGGGGTGGCGGAACATCGAGTTCCAGGCCAGGAAGTTGCCACCCACGGTGACGTCCGCCAGCCGCAGCTGGCCGGCCGGGACGCGCAGGCTCGTCGCCTCGATGTCGCCGCCGATCTCGGTGCCGTCCAGGTGCAGCGCACGGTCGTAGTACGGCTGCGACTTCCCGCGCACCACGGTGACCTCGGCGCCGGCCAGCCGCAGCGAGCCGCCGATCCGGGCGTTGACCATGCGCAGCGTGCCGAGCGCCTGCAGGCCGTCCGACAGCTCGACGTTGCCGTCGACGCGCATCCGGTCGGCGACCAGCGCCGGCCGGGGGTCGAGGTACGGGTCGTTGGACTTCCACGCGTCGACGGCGATCGGCCCCTGCTGGGACACGGTCAGCTTCGCCTCGCGCAACACGATGTCGCTGTCCACCGTGGCGCTCGGCAGGTACATGATCCCGGTGGCGGAGAAGCGTTTCCGCTGGCTGGCGGGCCCGTAGTTGTCGACCTCGCAGAGCAGGCTGCCGCCGATGTGCAGGCCGTTGCCGTTGAGCGCGAAGCCGTCCGGGTTGTTCAGCGTGGCGCCGGAGAAGTTGACGTTACCGCCGGTCCGCAGGCCGGGGAGCCGGACTTCGCCGTTCGCGACCATCCGGTACGCCAGCAGCGCGCCGGTGAGCACGAGCCGGTCGGCCTGGATCGCCTTGCCGTGCGGGTGGGAGATGACGGTGCGGGTGAGCACCATCGACCCCTCGATCACGGCGTCGGTCAGGTTGACCGCGGCGTTCGGCATCCCGCGCTCGCGGTCGTCGCCGCGCTGGACGGTGGTCTCCTCGATTTCGCGGTCGTCGCCGTCGACCTGCACGACGCTGCGGATCAGCCGGACGTCGTTGCGGCTGCGCATGTTGCGGGCCTTGAGCCCGGGCAGCCAGCACTTGCGGAAGACCAGGCCGAGCAGGTTCGCCTCGCGCACGTCCGGCGGGTGCTCGAACCGGCAGCGCTCGAACCGGAAGAGGTACTTGAGGTCCGCGGCGCGCAGGTCCAGCGTGCCGGTGATGTAGGCGTCCTCGACGTAGACGATCGGCGCGTTGGTGGCCTGCCGCCGCCAGCGCAGCAGGCCACCGTTGCCGGGTTTCAGCAGCTCGGAGGCCTTGACCTCGTACCTGCGGTCGGGGATGCCCGCGAACGGGTCGAGGGGCGGCAGCGCGCTTTCGGTCGTCATGGCACTACCTCCCCCTCACCCGCCCTCAAAGTAGCGAACGCGAACGATATTCGCAGGCGTTTCGCGGATGAACGGCTGAATTCCCGCCAGCGGCTCCTAGTCGAGCCCCGCTTTGTGCGTGGGGTTGAGCACCCGTTCGAGGAACGACTTCGTGCGGTCGTGCTGCGGGTCGCCGATCACCTGGCTCGGCGGGCCCTGTTCGACGACGACGCCGCCGTCCATGAACAGCACGCTGTCCGCCACTTCGCGGGCGAACTGCATCTCGTGCGTGACGACCAGCATCGTCATGCCCTCTTCGGCCAGCTGGCGCATCACGGCGAGCACGTCGCCGACGAGCTCCGGGTCCAGCGCGGACGTCGGCTCGTCGAACAGCATGACGTCCGGGTTCATCGACAGCGCCCGCGCGATCGCGACGCGCTGCTGCTGGCCGCCGGAAAGCTGCCCGGGCAGCGAAGTCTCCTTCTCGCCCAGGCCGACCTTCTCGAGGTTCTCCCGCGCGATCCGCTCCGCCTCTTCCTTGCCCCGCTTGAGAACCTTCCGCTGGGCGACGGTGAGGTTCTCCAGCACGGTCAGGTGCGCGAAGAGGTTGAACCCCTGGAAGACCATGCCGATCTTGCGCCGGGCCGCGTCGATGTCGACGTCCTCGTGGGTGATCTCGTTGCCGTTCACCACGATCTTGCCCTGCTGCGGCTCCTCCAGGAGGTTCACGCAGCGCAGCAGCGTGGACTTCCCCGACCCGGACGGCCCGATGATGCAGACCACCTGGCCGCGCTCGACCTGCAGGTCGATGCCCTTGAGCACCTCGAGCGAGCCGAACGCCTTGTGCAGACCGGAGATTTCGACGATGACGTCGGTCATGTGGCACCTCCGCCGGACACCCCGGCGCCGTATTTCTTTTCCAGCCGCTGCTGCAGGATCGACAGCGGGATGGTGATGACGAGATAGCAGAGGCCCGCGACGACGATCGGGGTCAGGCCCTTCGCCTCCAGCAGTGCCTGGCGGCTGAACTGCGCGAGCTCCTGCTGCGCCGGCGTGGTCCCGAGCAGGAACGCCAGCGACGAGTCCTTCGTCAGCATGATGAGCTCGTTGGCCAGCGGCGGCAGCACGATCCGGAACGCCTGCGGGATGACGATCGTGATCATCGCCCGCGTCGGCGACATGCCGAGCGAGCGGGCGGCCTCGACCTGCCCGCGCGGCACGGCCTGGATGCCGGCCCGGATCGTCTCGGCCATGTAGGCCGAGGACACGATGCCCAGCGCGACCATGATGGACACGTTGCGGGGCAGGTGCGTGTCCGGGAAGGCGATGGGGACGCCGACCCCGACCGCGAGGAAGATCAGCAGCGCGGGCAGCCCGCGGAAGAACTCGATGTACCCGCGCGCGAACCACCGGTACGGCCCCACCGAGGAGAGCCGCATCAGCGCGAGCACGAGGCCCAGGCCCAGGCCCAGCGCGAAACCGAGCGCGGTGAAGATGATGGTGTTCTTGAGCGCGACGGTGATCACGTCGGGGAACTGCTGTGCCGCGACGTCGAGATCGAAGAACGCCCGCCCGATCTGGCCCCAGTTGGCCAGGAACGCGAAGACGACCACGATCACGAGCAGCAGGACGTACTGTGCACCCCGGAACGCCGATCGTCGCTGGCGTCGGCCTAGTGCCATTTCACTCCTCAGGCAAGCCCGGAACGGGCATCGGAAACACCGCTGTGGCCGGTGCCGAAGCACCGGCCACAGGCGGGGGGTCTTACTGAGTGGGGTTACCTGGCAGCCAGGTCGGGGCCTTGCCGAACCACTTCTGGTAGATCGAGGCGTAGGTGCCGTCGGAGACGGCGGCCTTCAACGTGTCGTTGATCGCCGTGACCAGGGCGGAGTTACCCTGCTTGACGCCGATGCCGTAGAACTCGTTCGTCTTGAACTCCTTCACCACCGCGGTGTCCGGGTTCGTCTTGACGAAGTCGTAGAGCACGCCGTTGTCGTTGACGCCCGCGTCCACGGTGCCGTTCTTCACGGCCTGCTCTTCCAGGGCGAGGTCGTCGAACGTGACGATCTCGGCACCCTTCGCGTTCTCCTTGGCGTAGTCGGCGCCGGTCGTGGCCGACTGGACGCCGATCTTCTTGCCGGCGACGTTGCTGAAGTCCTTGATCGGCGAGCCGGCCTTGACCAGCAGCGCCTGGGTGGCCTCGAAGTAGGGCTCCGAGAAGTCGAACTTCTGCTTGCGCTTGTCGGTGATCGTCATGCCCGCCGCGGCCAGGTCGCACTGGCCGCTGTTCATGGCCTCGCCCGACTCGATGTTCTCGAACGCGATGTCGACGATGTTCTGCTGGACACCCAGCTTCTTCGCAACCAGGTCCACGAGGTCGACGTCGAAGCCGACGATCTTGTCACCCTGCTTGACCTGGAACGGCTGGTAGGGCAGGTGCGTGCAGGTCGTGAGCTTGCCGGACGCGATCAGCTGGACACCGCCGGCCGCCGTGCCGCCTCCGTCGCCCCCGCACGCGGTCAGGGCGGCGGCCGCCAGGGCGAGCGCCGGGATCAGGGCGAGCGCCTTGAGTTGGGGTCCTCGGGCCACGTCGTCACTCCTCGTAGTTCTCAGTTCGTGAGAGCACGCATATTGCCACTCATCCATACCAAAGCACAGCACTGTCGAGTTACGGCGACGTTTCGCACCGCGCCCACCTGCGCGGGAGTGTCGCGCACGAAGGGGCACGTAGGTGAGGATGTCGTTCATGAACGCGACCCCGCCCCGGCTGCCCCCCTCCGGTCGACGTGCGCGGAAGGCGACGACCCGCCGGATCACCCGGCCGGGGGCCCGGTTCGACGGGTACCTCTCGCCGGAACGGCCGCACGCCGGCGCGTACGACGAGATGTTCGCCGCCGACGGCACGGTCCGCGGTCCCTACCGCGCGCTCTACGAGTCGATCGCGGCGCTCGACGCGCACGACCTCAACTCGCGGTCGCTCGCGCTGGACCGGGCGATGGTCGACCAGGGCATCACGTTCTCCCTGTCCGGGCAGGAGCGGCCGTTCCCGCTGGACCTGGTGCCACGGGTGATCCAGGCGACCGAGTGGGCGAAGCTCGAACGCGGCGTCGCCCAGCGGGTCCGGGCGCTCGAAGCGTTCCTCGCCGACATCTACGGCGACCGGCAGATCCTGCGCGACGGCGTGCTGCCGCGGCGGCTGATCACCTCCTGCGAGCACTTCCAGCGGGAGGCGTTCGGCATCAACCCGCCGAACGGCGTGCGCATCCACGTGTCCGGGGTGGACCTGGTGCGCGACGAAGAGGGCACGTTCCGGGTGCTGGAGGACAACCTCCGCAACCCGTCCGGGGTGTCGTACGTGATGGAGAACCGGCGGACGATGGCGCGGGTCTTCCCGGACCTGTTCGCCCAGCACCGGGTCCGGCCGGTCGGGGACTACGCGTCCCACCTGCTCCGGGCGCTGCGCGCGGCGGCCGCGGCGAACGTCGCCGACCCGATGGTCGTCGTGCTCACCCCCGGTGTCCACAACTCGGCGTACTTCGAGCACTCGCTGCTGGCCCGGCTGATGGGCGTCGAGCTGGTCGAAGGCCGCGACATGTTCTGCCGCGACAACGTCGTCTACCTGCGGACCACCGAGGGCGAACGCCAGGTCGACGTCATCTACCGGCGCATCGACGACGAGTTCCTCGATCCGGTGCACTACCGGCCGGACTCGGTGCTCGGCATCGCCGGCGTCCTCAACGCGGCGCGCGCGGGAAACGTCGTCGTCGCGAACGCCGTCGGCAACGGCGTCGGCGACGACAAGCTCGTCTACACCTACGTGCCCGAGATGGTGAAGTACTACCTGAACGAGAAGCCGCTGCTGCCCAACGTGGACACGTTCCGGTGCTGGCTGCCGGACGAGTTCGACCACGTCATGGCGCACCTCGACGAGCTGGTCGTCAAGCCGGTCGAAGGCTCCGGCGGCTACGGGATCGTCTTCGGGCCCGAGGCGACCCCGGCGGAACTGGCGACCCTGCGGCGGAAGGTGCGCGCGAACCGGCGCGGCTGGATCGCGCAGCCGGTCGTCCAGCTCTCGACCGTGCCGGCCAAGGTGGAGGACCGGCTCGCGCCGCGGCACGTCGACCTGCGGCCGTTCGCCGTCAACGACGGCAAGGACATCTTCGTCCTGCCCGGCGGGCTGACGCGGGTGGCGCTGCCGGAGGGCAGCCTGGTCGTGAACTCCTCGCAGGGCGGCGGGTCGAAGGACACGTGGGTGCTCACCTCCCGGACGTCGACCGCCGAGCGCGAACTGGAGCAACCCGCGCTCGGCGTCATGTCCACAGTGGACGGCATGGTCGCCGAGCAGGGGCCCGAGCTGACCTCGTCCCAGCAACAGCAGCAACAGCAGAGCTAGGGAGGTTCCGATGCTGGCCCGCAACGCGGAGTCGCTGTACTGGATCGGCCGCTACGTAGAACGCGCCGACGACACCTCCCGGATCCTCAACGTCTCGGTCCACCAGCTGCTGGAGGACGCCACGGTCGACCCCGACCACGCGAGCCGCCAGCTCCTGGCCGTCCTGGGCATCGACACGCCCGACGGGGAAGCCCTCGACGTCTGGAAGCTGACCGAGCTGGTGGCGTACGCGAAGGACAACCCGGCGTCGATCGTCGGCTCGATCAACTCGGCGCGCGAGAACACCCGAGGCGCCCGCGAAGTCGTCTCGACCGAGCTGTGGGAATGCCTGAACGCGACGTGGAACGCGGTCCCGGACCGCCAGCGCTACGCCCGGCGCGCCGGGCCGCACGCGTTCCTGTCGTTCGTGGAGGAACGCGCGGCGATGTTCGCCGGGCTCGCCGACTCGACGATGAGCCGCGACGACGGCTGGCTGTTCATGGTCCTCGGCCGCTCGATCGAACGCGCCGACATGGTGGTCCGGCTGCTGCTGTCGCGGGTGGCGGACCGCGCGTCGTCGCCGGGCTGGATCACGGTGCTGCGCTCGGCCGGCGCGCAGGACACCTACCTGAGGACCTACCGGGGCGCGCTGGACGCCGGCCGCGTCGTGCAGTTCCTGTTGCGGGACACGCTGTTCCCGCGTTCGGTGTTCCACGCGCTGCGGCAGGCGGAGGAGTGCCTGCAGCGGCTCGACCCGGGCGGCGGCGCGCGCAGCAACGAGAAGTCCGAGGCGTTGCGCGAGCTCGGCCGGGCCCGCAGCGAGCTGGAGTTCCTCCGCCCGTCGGAGCTGCTGACCGACCTGCCGCGGCGGCTCGGGGCGTTGCAGACGTCGATCCGGGAGATCGGGGAAGCGGTGTCGTTGCAGTACTTCAGCACGTCGCCGTGGGTGGCGTGGAGCGGTGCGGAGGTTTCGCTGTGACGTGGCAGCTGCGGGTGGCGCACCGGACGGGGTACCGGTACGCGACGCCGGCGACCCAGTCGTACAACGAGGCGCGGCTGACCCCGCGCTCGGACCGGCGCCAGACGACGGTCGCGACGCGCATCGAGACGACCCCCGCGACCCGCGCCTACCGGTACACGGACTACTGGGGCACGGTCGTGACGTCGTTCGACCTGCACGCGCCGCACACGGAGTTCACGGTGCTGGCGACGTCGGTGGTCGAGACGGCGGACGAAGCCGAGCCGATCCGCACGGCGTCGTGGAAGGACCTGCGCAGCGAGACGGTGGTCGACCACCGCACGGAGTACCTGACCCCGACCGCCTACACCCCGCGCGACGCCACCTTGGCGCGCGAGGCCCGTGCGCTGCGGACCGGGTTGGATCCGGCGGAGGCGGTGCTGGCGGTGTGCGAGTGGGTGAACAAGCAGCTGAAGTACCAGCCGGGCACGACGGGCGTCCACTCGACGGCGACGGACGCCTGGCAGGCCCGCGAAGGCGTCTGCCAGGACTTCGCCCACGTGACGCTGGTGATGCTGCGCGCGATCGGCGTCCCGGCCCGGTACGTGTCGGGCTACCTGCACACGAAGCCGGACGCGAAGCTCGGCGAGGTGGTCGAGGGCGAGTCGCACGCCTGGGTCGACGTCTGGACCGGCGGCTGGTGGGCGTACGACCCGACGAACGCGATCCCGGTCGGCCCGCGGCACGTGTGGGTGGCGATGGGCCGGGACTACGCCGACGTCGCGCCGTTGAAGGGGATCTTCACCGGGGGCGGGCAGTCCACCTTGGACGTCTCGGTCCACCTGACCCGGCTGGCGTAACTCTCCGTATACCGCACTTTCGCTACGAAAGTGACGTGGAGGGGCATCCTCCGGATCACTTTCGTAGCGAAAGTGCGGCTTGGGTCAGCCGCGGGCGTGGGCGTCCAGGATGTGCGCTACGGCCTCGGTGACCCGCTGCGCGTAGTCCAGGTGCAGCCACTCGTCCGGCACGTGGATGTTCGAGTCGGCGCCGCAGGCACCGGTGACCAGGAACTGCGCCTCCGGGTACTTGCGCGAGAGCAGGCCCATGAACGGGATCGAGCCGCCCATGCCGGTCGCGCGGTGCGGCTGCCCGAAGACCTCGTCGCTGACCGTGCGCAGGGCGGTCGCCAGCCACGGGGCCTCAGTCGGCGCGTTCCAGCCGTTCTCCGCCTGCGGGGTGGCGCTGAAGGTGACCTTCGCGCCGTACGGGACGTCGGTGGTCAGGGCCTTCTTCACGGCTTCGAGCCCCTTCGCGGCGTCGGCCGTCGGCGGGAGGCGGAAGCTCAGCGTCAACGTGGTGCTTTCCCGCAGGACGTTCCCGGCTTCGGCGGGCTTCGGGAAGCCGTCGGCGCCGATCACCGACAGCGTCGGCCGCCACGCGTTGTTGAGCATCAGCTCCAGCGCGTCCTCCGTGATCACGCGACCGCCCTCGACCAGCGGGAACGCCGTCGACAACGCCTCGGGGAAGTCCTGCGAGACGGCCTTGAGCTCCGCCAGCCGGTTCGCCGGGACGTCGACCTTGAGCTCGTCGAGCAGTAGCTCGCCGGTCTCACTGTCCTCGAGCCGCTCGATCAGCCGCCGCAGCACGCGGAACGAGCTGGCGACGACACCGCTCGCGATGCCCGAGTGCTGCGCCGAGTCCAGCAGCTGCACCGTGACGTCGAGGTGCAGCATCCCGCGCAGGCTCGTGACCAGCCACAACCGCTCGTAGTCGCTGCCGCCGGCGTCGAGGCAGATCACCAGCGAAACCTCGCCGATCCGGTCGGCCAGGTGCTCGACGTACGCGGGCAGGTCCGGGCTGCCGGACTCCTCACCGGTCTCCAGGAGCACCACGATCCGGGCGTGCTCGCCGCCGGCGGCGTGGACGGCTTCGATCGCCGTCGTCGCCGCGTAGCCGGAGTAGCCGTCGTCGACGGACCCGCGGCCGTACAGCCGGCCGTCGCGGATCACCGGGGTCCACGGGTCGAGGCCCTCGGACCAGCCGCCGACCGGGGGCTGCTTGTCGAGGTGGCCGTACATCAGGACGGTGCCCTGGTTCGCCGCGCCCGGGGTCGCCGGGACGTCGACGAGCAGCAAGGGGGTGCGGCCTTCGAGCTGCACGACGTCGAGGGTCGCCCCGGGCAGGTCGCGCGCGGCGATCCACTCGCGGACGTGGTCGACGGCTGCGGCCAGGTGACCGGTCGTCGCCCACTCGGCGTCGAAGGCCGGGGACAAGGCGGGGATGGCCACCAGCCCGGACAGACTCGGGATGACGTCGTCGGTCCACGACGCCACGACGGATTCACGAACGGATTTCTGTTCCACTTCGCCATCGTGCCACGCACGACCCGGCGTGCGGCACATCACAAGGTCGCCTCACCCCTCGTGAGTGGTTAGGGCGGTTCTAACCGCCCTAACCACTCACGAGCCTGGTGAGCGCGCGCGTCGATTCCCTACTCTCGTAGGTCCGATGCTCGGGCTTCCAAGCGTTTTCCCTGTTCAGGACCCCTTTCTCAGCAACAAATCAGCAACCGCGTCTGACCAAAGCGCCGACCTTCGTGCCAGGATGGCGGCGTGAACCGTCAACGCCGACGGTGACCGAGCGCTTCGGAGACCCGATGCGCTGGTCCCCGCCGGTGCAGTCGCTGTGGTCGCCACAAGCGGCCGCCAGAGGCACCGACACCGAGGAGCAACGCCCATGCCGTCCGAACAGTGGACGCACCCGGAGCCTGGAGATGGGCCGGCCGCCGTCGCGGCCCAGCCGTCCCCCGAGCAGGTGATCGCCGGATTGCGAGCGACCAGCGAAGGTGGCGCTGAGCTGACTCAGCTGCTCACCCCCGAAGGCGAGCGGGTCCCGTCGCCCCAGTTCGACAAGTACGTCGACGACGTCGACGACGAAGCCCTGCGCGGCCTGTACCGCGACATGGTGCTCGTCCGCCGCGCGGACCGCGAGGCCAACGCGATGCAGCGCCAGGGCCAGCTCGGCATCTGGGTCCCGCTGCTCGGCCAGGAGGCCGCGCAGATCGGGTCGGGCCGCGCGCTGAAGAAGAACGACATGGCGTTCCCCAGCTACCGCGAGCACGGCGTCGCGTACGCGCGCGGGGTCGACATGAAGGACCTGCTGGGCATCTTCCGCTGCACCGACCACAGTGGCTGGGACTACCAGGGGACGGGCTTCCACCCGTACACCATCGTGATCGGCAACCAGGTGCTCAACGCCGCCGGCTACGCGATGGGCCAGAAGTTCGAGGGCAAGGTCGGCGACGACGACGGCGAAGCCACGATCTGCTACTTCGGTGACGGCGCGACTTCGCAGGGCGACGTCCACGAAGGATTCGTCTGGGCCGCGGTCTACGACGCGCCGCTCGTGTTCTTCTGCCAGAACAACCAGTGGGCGATCTCCGAGCCGACCGAGCGCCAGTCGCGCCTGCCGCTCTACCAGCGCGCCCGCGGGTACGGCTTCCCCGGCATCCGCGTCGACGGCAACGACGTCCTGGCCTGCCTCGCGGTGTCCCGCTGGGCGCTCGACGAGTGCCGCCACGGCAACGGACCGGTCCTGATCGAGGCGTTCACCTACCGGATGGACGCGCACACGACGACCGACGACCCGTCGCGCTACCGGCTGTCCGACGAGCTCGAAGAGTGGAAGCTCAAGGACCCGATCGAGCGCGTCCGGGCGTTCCTGGCCCGCAAGGGCGGCGCCGACCACGACTTCTTCGACCAGGTCCAGGCCGAGGCCGACGCCTTCGCCGCCGACCTGCGCGAGTACACGTTCAACATGCCCGAGCCGCCGCCGGAGCGGATCTTCAGCAACGTCTACGCCGAGGGCAACCCCGTCCTCGAAGCGCAGCGCGAAGAGTTCCTGTCCTACCTCGACGGCTTCGTATCGGCGGGTGAGCACTGATGACCGACCTCCAGAAACTCACCATCGGCAAGGCGCTCAACCTCGGCCTGCGCCGCGCGATGGAAGAGGACCCCAAGGTCCTGATCATGGGCGAGGACGTCGGCAAGCTCGGCGGCGTCTTCCGGATCACCGACGGCCTGCAGAAGGACTTCGGCGAGCAGCGCGTGCTGGACACGCCGCTCGCGGAGTCCGGCATCATCGGCACCGCGGTCGGCCTGGCCGTGCGCGGGTTCCGGCCGGTGTGCGAGATCCAGTTCGAGGGCTTCATCTTCCCGGGCTTCGACCAGATCTCCTCGCAGCTGGCGAAGCTGCACTACCGAACGCAGGGCAAGATCAAGATGCCCGTCGTGATCCGGGTGCCGTTCGGCGGCGGGATCGGCGCGGTCGAGCACCACTCGGAGTCGCCCGAGTCGCTGTTCGCGCACATCCCGGGCCTCAAGGTCGTGTCCATCTCGAACGCCGTCGATGCCTACTGGGGCATCCAGCAGGCGATCAAGTCGGACGACCCGATCCTGTTCTTCGAGCCGAAGCGGCTGTACCACTCGGGTGCGCTGCGCGCGGAGATCGACGTCGCGGGCACGCCGCAGCAGATGTTCTCCTCGCAGGTCGTCCGCGAAGGCACGACGGCGACGGTCGTCGCGTACGGCCCGTCGGTGAAGGTCGCGCTCGACGCGGCGGCCGCGGCGGAGGACGAGGGCAAGTCGCTCGAGGTCATCGACCTGCGCACGCTCTCGCCGCTGGACCTCGGCCCGGTGTTCGAGTCGGTGCGCAAGACCGGCCGGCTGATCGCGCTGTCGGAGGCGCCGTCCGAGTCGTCGCTGACCTCGGAGATCGCCGCGCGCGTCCAGCAGGAGTGCTTCTACTCGCTGGAAGCGCCCGTCCTCCGGGTGACGGGGTTCGACACGCCGTACCCGCCGGCCAAGCTCGAGGAGCACTACCTCCCCGACCTGGACCGGGTGCTGCACGCCGTCGACCGCTCACTCGCCTGGTAAGGGGGATCTCCGCGCAATGCCTACGTACAAACAGTTCCCCCTGGCCGACACGGCCGAGGGGCTGACCGAAGCCGACATCCTGTCCTGGCACGTGAAGCCGGGGGACACGGTGACGGTCAACCAGATCGTCGTCGAGATCGAGACCGCGAAGGCCGCCGTCGAACTGCCGATCCCGTGGGCCGGGGTGGTCACGGAGCTGCACGTCGAGCCGGGGCAGACGGTGGAGGTCGGGACCGCGATCCTCACCATCGACGTCGACCCCGGTGGTGCCGCCGCTCCCGCTCCTGCCGCGGCTCCCGCTTCGGCTCCGGCCGAGGAAGAGGAGATGAAGCCGCTGGTCGGCTACGGCTCCAAGGCCGTGGTCACGCAGCGGCGGGCACGGAAGGGCACTGCTCCTGTCGCCACTCCCGCTGCGGCAGTCGTCGCTCCTCCCGCGCCGGCTCCCGCGGCTCCGCGCGGCGGGTACGTCCCGCTGGCCAAGCCGCCGGTGCGGAAGCTGGCGAAGGACCTCGGCGTCGACCTGCACGCGCTGACCGGCACCGCGTCCGGTGGCGTGATCACCCGTGAGGACGTCGAGCGGGCGGCGAACGGCTCGGCCGCGCCGGCCGCAGCCGCCGTGTCCCCTGTGGACAGTGGCTACGACCCGGCCACCCGCGAGCGGCGCGTGCCGATCAAGGGCGTCCGCAAGATGACCGCGGCCGCGATGGTGCAGAGCGCGTACACCGCTCCGCACGTCACGGAGTTCCTGACCATCGACGTCACGCCGATGATGGAGTTCCGCGAGAAGCTGAAGAAGTCGCGGGAGTTCGCCGGGGTGAAGGTCACGCCGCTGACGTTCGCGGCGAAGGCCGTGTGCCTGGCGGCGAAGCGGACCCCGGACATCAACGCGGTCTGGGACGAGGCGGCGCAGGAGATCGTCTACAAGGACTACGTGCACCTCGGGATCGCGGCGGCGACGCCGCGCGGCCTGATCGTGCCCAAGGTCCGCGACGCCGACTCGATGTCGCTGAAGGAGCTGGCGAACGCGCTGACCGCCTTGACGGAGGTCGCCCGCGAGGGCAAGACGTCGCCGGCGGACATGGCGAACGGCACGATCACGATCACCAACGTGGGCGTGTTCGGCGTCGACACCGGCACGCCGATCATCAACCCGGGCGAGTCCGCGATCCTGTGCCTCGGCGCGATCAAGGACCAGCCGTGGGTGGTGGACGGCGAGATCAAGGTCCGCAAGGTGCTCCAGCTGTCACTGAGCTTCGACCACCGCGTGGTCGACGGCCAGCAGGGCTCGGAGTTCCTGGCCGACGTCGGCGCGCTGCTCGCCGACCCGGCCATGGCGATGACGTACTGAGTTCCTGAAGGTCCGTGAAGGCCTCCTTACCGGCTCTTATGGCCGGGAAGGAGGCCTTCACGGCTTTTCGCCCACGGCATACTCGCTTGACGGAGTGAGCACTCACTCCGCACACTGGTCGCATGACACCAGCACCCGAAACCCGGCGTAGAGCGCCGGGCATGAGCGTCGAAGCCCGGCGCGCCATGATCGTGCACGCGGTGCTGCCGCTCTTGATCGAGCACGGCGCCACCGTCACGACCAGCCAGATCGCCCGCGCCGCCGGCATCGGCGAGGGCACCATCTTCCGCGCGTTCAAGGACAAGGACGAGCTGTTCGACGCCTGCACGGCCGAAGCCCTGCGTCCCGACCACGTCCTCGACGCCATCGCCGAAATCCCCGTCGACCAGCCCTTGGAGGACCGGCTCGTCGAGGCCGCCGAGGCGCTCGGCGCGCACCTCGAGCGGATGGGCGCGCTGATGGGCGCCCTGCACGCGTCCGGCCGCGTCAAGCACCGTGACCCCGAACAGCGCCTGCGGGGCAGCTGGAAGGGCGGCCGCCGGGAGTCGATGGCTGCCATGCGCGGCGCGATGACCGAGCTGTTCGAGCCGGAGAAGGACCGCCTGCGGCTGCCACCCGAGCACCTGGCCGCCCTGTTCCTGACCATGCTGTTCAGCGGCCGGCGGATGGCCCCGGACGACGACGCGCCGACCACGCGCCAGGTGGTCGACGTCTTCCTGCACGGCGCCGTGGAGGCCGAGTGATCCCGGGCGGTGGGGGCGGCATGGAGTTCATGCTGGCTCGGCGAGGAAGACGGCGGCACGCCACGACGGTCCCGGAAAGCGGGCTCACCGGTCCGGTCGAAATCCCCGAGCCCAAGCCGGAAGACCAGCCAAAGGACCTTCGCTCGCGCCTCAAGCGCGCGAAGACGTCGGTGGCGGGAACGGTGCGTGGCCTGCCGAAGGTCGTGCGGCTGACGTGGCAGGCCAGCCCGGTCCTGACGATCCTCCTGGCGCTGATCACGCTGCTGTCGGGTCTCTTGCCGACCGTGACCGCGTACATCGCGAAGCTGCTGCTCGACTCCGTCGTCGCGGCGATCCAGCACAAGGGCACCACCGGCGACATCGTCAACGTCGCGCTGTTCCAGTTCGCCGTGCTCGCCGCGACCGCGATCAGCAGCGCGCTGACGTCGATCGCGCAGTCGCTGCTCCAGGAACGCATGACGCTGACCATCCGCCACCAGGTGATGGCGCACGCCAGCGAACTGCACCTCGCGTACTTCGAGGGCTCGACGTCCTATGACATGCTGCGCCAGGCCGCGCAGGAGGCGCCGACGCGGCCGCTGTCGATGATGAACTCCGCGCTGGGGCTCGTGCGGACACTGATCACGTTCGGCAGCATGGTCGCGCTGCTCGTCTCGATCAGCCCGCTGCTCGCGCTGGTCGCGCTGCTCGCGCCGATCCCGGCGTTCATCTCGCAGTCGAAGTACGGCTCGCGCGCGTTCTGGCTGACGTTCCTGATGTCGCCGATCAAGCGGCGGATGGACTACCTGTCTTCGCTGGTCACGACGGACACGTACGCCAAGGAGACAAAACTGTTCGGGCTCGGCCCGTACTTCGTCGACCGGTTCCGCCGGCTCGGCCTGGTGTCGTACGAGCGGCAGCGGAAGCTGACGATCAACCGCAACCTCAGCTCGACGTCGTGGGGGCTGCTGAGCACGTTCGCGGGCTCGGCGATCGCGCTGTACATCGCGCTGGAGGCGGTCGGCGGGCGGCTGACGCTCGGCGATCTGGCGCTGTACACGGCCGCGGCGACGTCCGTGCAGACGTCGGTGTCCGGGCTGTTCACGGCGTTTTCGGGGATGTACGAGAACAACCTCTACCTCGACACGCTGTACCGCTTCCTGGACACGAAACCGGAGATCACGGCGCCTCCTTCGCCGCGTCCGATGCCGTCCACTGTGGACGGGCACATCGAGTTCGACTCGGTCACCTTCGCCTACCCGGGCGCGGACGAGCCGGCGCTCGACAACGTCAGCTTCGAGATCCGCCCGGGCGAGACGGTGGCGGTCGTGGGCCGCAACGGCGCGGGCAAGTCGACACTGTTCAAGCTGCTCTGCCGGCTCTACGACCCGACTGCCGGCACGATCCGGCTCGACGGCGTCGACATCCGCGAGTACGACCCGGTCGAGCTGCGGACCCGGATCAGCGCGATGTTCCAGGACTACGTGACGTACCAGGGGACCGCGGCCGAGAACATCGGCCTCGGCGACCTGAACCGGCTGGAGGACCGCCCCCACATCGTGGACTCGGCCCGCCGGGCGGGCGCGGACGAGCGCATCGAGCGTCTCCCGCAGAGTTACGACAGCCCCCTCGGCCGCTGGTTCGACCAGGGCGTCAGCCTTTCCGGCGGCGAGTGGCAGAAGATCGCGCTGGCCAGGGCGTTCCAGCGAGAGGCACCGATCCTGATCCTCGACGAACCGACGTCGGCGCTGGACGCCCAGGCCGAGCACGACCTGTTCTCGCGGCTGCGCGAGCTGTCCGAGGGCCGGACGACGCTGTACATCTCGCACCGGTTCTCGACCGTCCGGCAGGCGGAGCGGATCCTGCTGCTGGACCACGGGAAGGTGGCCGAGTACGGGACGCACGAGGAGCTGATGACGGCGAAGGCGGGGTACGCCGAGCTGTTCACGCTTCAGGCGCAGGCGTACCTGGACGAGGTGCCGAGCTAGGGGACGAGGACGACCCTTCCGGCGCCCTCGCGGCTCTCGACCCGCGCGTGCGCCGCGGCGGCTTCGGCGAGGGGGTAGGTCCGGTCGATCACGGGGGTCAGCGTGCCGTCCGCGACGAGGTCGAGCGCCTCGGCGCGGGCGGCCGCGACGTCCTTCGCATAGGCGTCCAGGCCACCGAAGCCGATGAGGGTGAGCCCGCGCGCCGCGAGGTCGGCGACGGAGAAGGTCGCGAACTCGCCGCTGAGCAGGCCGTAGGCGAGGATCCGTCCGCGCGGGGCGAGCTTGGCGGTCAGTTCGGCGGCGCGCGGCCCGCCGATCGACTCGAACACGACGTCGATGCCCTCGGAGACGTTCTTCCGCCACGCCGGGTCGTTGTGGTCGAGCACGACGTCGGCGTCGGCTTTCCCCTTGCCGGCGGTTGCGATCACCCGGGCACCGCGCCGCCCGGCCAACCGCGCGAGGTGGCCGCCGATCGCCCCGGACGCGGCCTCGACGAGTACGGTTTCGCCCTCGACGACGTTCGCGGTGCGCAGCAGCGCGACGGCCATCGACGCCGGAACCGCCGCGGCGACGGCGTGCTCGGCGGAGACCGTCTCGGGTACCAACGTGTACTGGCTCGCGGCGACGACTTCGGCGTAGGCGCCGCCGGTGAAGGACATCGTGACGACCCTGCGGCCGACCAGGGAGCGGTCGTCGGCCTCGACGACGGTGCCCGCGGCCTCGTGCCCGAAGACGGACGGCTCGCCCCCGGCCGGGATCAGCCCGGAGCGCAGCTGGGTCTCGTAGAACGGTACCGCGATCGCTTCGACGCGGATCAGCACTTCGCCCTCGCCTCGGTGCGGTTCGGGCCGGTCCTCGACGTTCAGCACCTCGGGCCCGCCCGTGCCGTGCTGCACCACTGCTCGCATTGCTTCCCCTTAACTGGACCATCGGTCAACTTATGGTCGCCTACTATATGGACCAGCAGTCAACTTGTCGAGGAGCCTTCATGGAGCGCGCCGACGCGGCCCGGAACCGCCGGGCGATCCTGCGCGCGGCCGAGGAGCTCCTGGAAGCGCACGACCTCGAGCACGTCTCGATGGACCGGGTGGCGGCCGCGGCCGGCGTCGGCAAGGGGACGGTGTTCCACCGCTTCGGCAACCGCGAAGGCCTGATGCGAGCGCTGGTGGAGGAGCGGGTACTGGCGCTTTCCGCCGCGGTCGAATCCGGACCGGCCCCGCTGGGCCCGGGCGCACCCCCGGCCGAGCGACTGGCGGCGTTCTTCGACGCGGTGGTCGAGCTGGCGACCCGCAACGTCAAGGTGATGGCGGCGTTCGAGCAGGCGTCGACGGACCGGCTGAACAGCCCGATCTACCTGGCGTGGCACGCACACGTCCGCGAGCTGATCGCCGCGGCGGCGCCGACACTGGACGCGGACCTCATCGCGCACCTGCTGCTGGGCTCGCTGCACAGCGATCTCATGCTGCACCTGCTGCGCACTGGTGAGACCCACCGCCTGGCCGTGGGTCTGCGGTCGATGATCGAGACGCTGCTGCGCTGATCAGGAGCCAGTCGGACACGCGGGGCGAGGCCAGCCGGTGGTTCTCGGGCGCGGGAGCAAATCGGACAGGTCGTTCGTTGTGCAGGTATGGCTGTCGCGTTCCTGCTCTACGTCTTCGCCGAGATCGCCGCTATCTGGGCGGTGGGTTCGGCCGTCGGCGTGCTCGGCACGCTGGGCCTCCTCCTGGCCGGCGCGTTCATCGGCTCCTGGCTCGCCCGCCGCGAAGGCGCCAAGGCGATGAGGGCGTTCATGGAGACGGCCCGGGCCGGCCGTCCGGCGGAGAAGGAACTCACCGACGGGATGCTGGTGGGCCTCGGCGGCGTGTTGATTCTGGTCCCGGGCTTCGTGAGCGACGTGCTGGGTCTGCTGCTGATGCTGCCGCCTTCGCGGGCGGTGGTTCGGCGGCTGTGGTTGAAGCGGATGGAGAAGCGGGCGGTGCGGTTCGCCAACCAGCGGCGGGGGCCGGTGATGGTGGTGGACAGCGAAGTGGTGCCCCCTTCTTCGGAGGAGCCTCAGCCGCGCCGTGACCAGCCGACGGTAATCGAGGGTCGCGTCATCGAAGGCTGACCGACGAGTGCACCGTCCGGTGATACTCCAGATACTCGTCTTCGATCCGGTGTCCCGGGAGCTCTCGCAACTTGCCGACCGGAGCATCCTCGCGAAGCACGCTGCGATCCGCCGCGATCACAATGGCACCGCGATCGAACTGCACGTGGCAGTTCGGGCAGAGGCAAAGCACGTTCGACGGGAAGTCAGGGCCGCGGTGCAAACCGCCGAGAGCCTTGACGTGTGCACCCTCTGAGTACCCTTCGCCGTCGCCGACCGACAAGCGAGTGCCGCAGATCTGACACGTGTGGTCGTGCAGCGTCTTCACGTCGTCCGCGACCTTGGTGGTGCGGATGATGCGTTGCGCCGTTACGGGTTTGCGCCCTGGCTGTGCGTTGCCGATCGACATTCCGGGGTGCGCGGGATCAGCTGCCATCAGGTATTCGCCAACCCCGAAGGTCACGTCGGCGATCTTGCTCAGCTTGACCATCTGAAACCGGCAGACCAGGTAGCCGCTTTGACCACGCACCATTGCGGTGTCTTCAACTTTGTAGAGGCCGTCGTAGCGATAGCCCTGATCAGGCGCGTAGGGGGACTTCGGATCCGGACCGCGAACGACCCGAACCGGAGCACCAGTCAGCCAACTCGTGCGAAGCGCCGCGTTGCCCCGCGTAAACGTCTGGTCAGCAGTCTGTCGACCACGGCCATCCCGACCACCTTGGCCGGTGTAGATCAGCTCGTCGCCACGGTCATCGTCGTCTTCATAACCACCTGACGACACGATTGACTCGGCGCCTAGCTTCTCAGTTCCGACGATGCCGGCCTGCAACGCACGGTGAACTCCACTCGCGGCCACCTCCGCGCGACTTGCGAAGGTCGTTCCCTCGGGGAAGCTCCGAATATCGCCATAGATAGGCACGCCCTTGACCGATGATGCGGTGACATCGAGGAAATCGAAGCCAAGCTCGGTCAATCGAGCACCCACGGTCCGGACTCCGTCACTGAAGTCCGAAGGGCGGAGTGCCTCGCCGGTCGCATAACCGTGAGCCGAGCCGATCAGAGCCTTCGAGTCGTACTCCCGGCCGTCGTGGACAACTACGTACTGACGAGCTTCGGCGAAGCCGTACTTGTTGAGAAAACCCTCGCGGCCGAGGTCATCGAACTCGTCGATGGCTCGAAGGACGTGCTCGCGGTCAACATCGGCCAGGCTCATAGATGCACTCTAAAGGCTGACACCGACAGTTTGGTGTCGACGACGTGGGACTGCTAGTCCACGGTGGACTTAGGACCCGCGGCCAGGTTGCGCCGGTAGGCCTGGCGCACTGCGGCAAGACGGTGCTCAGGCCAGATATCGTCGCGCTCATTCAAGGTCAATTCACCCCTGCGGCGCATGAGCCAGATGACGTCCATCCCGGAGAACACCGCATCGCCGGCGATCCGGTCCACCAGGCCGGAAACCAAGCGGATCATGTCGTCCTGCTGCTCCGGAATCTTGTCGTGTTTGTACAGGCTGAATCCCACCGCCACCGTCGGGGTGATTCCGAAGTCGGTGACGATCGGTGCCCAGGTCGCGGGGTTGCGTTCGTAGACTCGGGTCCAGGTGCGGAGTGGAGTCACTGCTCCGTCGCGGAATAGCTGCTCGGGTGTGACCGACGCGTCGAACAGCTCCAGCGGGCGGCCGATGTCGAGCAGTTCGCGCGCGACTTGCTCCAGCGACGATGAAGTCGCCACTTCGAGATCGTAAGAGAGCGCCATCCGAACTAGTCCACACTCGGCTTGGGGATGTCGAAGTAGCTGGAGAACCGGACCGCCGGGGCGTACTCGCCCTTCACCTTCACCCGGCCCGTCACGAACATCGCCGCCACTGCCGCGTTGCCCGTGGCCATCCGGATGAAGTCGTCCACGGACAGGGTGATCGTCGTGTCCGGGGTGCGGGACAAGTCTGTCGAAGAAACGCACACCCCGTCCTCGATCACCGTCTGGAAACGGTCGTATCCGTCCTCGCCGCCACCCTCGGAAAAGCGCCACGAAACCACGAAATCCACGTGGCGTGCGCGCTCCGGGAGGAAATGCTCGGACATTCGGCGGAATATCTCGTCGAGGAAGACCGCGCGCAGCTCCGGGTGGTCCGCGATTGCTCTCAGCTGGTCGCGGGAGGCTCGGCGGACCACGTCCACCAGGACGTCCGTCGACAGGGAGCTCAGCTCGATGCCCGCGCCCGACTCGCCCAGCATGTGGAGGGTTTCCAGGACCTGGATGAACTGCTCGGGCGTCAGGTTCCTGATGAGCAGCTTGTCCGCGAACGCGTTGACCACGTGGCCGGCACGAACACCGCGGGGCCGGGAAAGGCGCCACTTCGCTTTTCGGGGCACGGAGACCGACTATACGGGGTGCGGGAGGTCGAAGAATCCGATCAGGCCCGCCGCGAAGGCCAAATCGCCCTTGACCTTGATTCTTCCCGTGACGAACAGCACGGCCGGCGTCGCCTGGTGGGTGATCAGCCGGAAGAAGTCGGCCGGGGCGATCGTGATCGTGACGCGGGGGCGTTCGCGCATCTCGCGGGTCACCGTGCACGAGCCGTGCGAAATCACCGTCTCGTAGCGGTCGTAGCCGCCTTCGCCGATGCCGGCCGACAGGCGCCAGTGGACCACCGCGTGCAGGTCACGGGCTCGGTCCGGCCGGATGTGCGCGCCCATGCGGGCGAAGATCTCGTCCAGCACGCGCTCGCGCAGGGGCCGCTCCGCGACGACGCTCTCGAGCTGGACGCGGGAGGCGGACGACACCAGGGACGCGAAGCGCGCCGGGTCGACCTTGCTCAGGTCGAACGCCGGGGCCCGCTCGGCCATCCTCAGCAGGGCCTTCAAAAGTCTTCGGAAGTCGTCCTTGCCGAGATCCCGCGGGTTGACCGCGTCGGCGAGCGCGTTGACGTCGAGGGCGTGCGCCTCGGGGCCGAGTGGGTCGAGCCGCTCCAGCTTGTCCAGCAGCGCCGCCCCGCGGAGCTCCGCGACCTGATCTGCGCTGGTCATCCCGGCGTTGTCGGCCATGGTCACTCCCTCTCAAGTTACTCACACGTAGGCTACCCGCCAGTAGGTAGGCGGGCAAGCGTGCCGAAATCACCCTCCCGGGGCAGCGCCCGGTACCGTCTCCGGGCAGCAACAGGGAGGTCCAGCGTGTCAGAGGATGATCAGCGTCCGCCCGAACGGGCCCGGCGGCTGCCGCGCGCGGTGCGCGAGCGGCAGATCCTGGACGCCGCTGTCCAGGTTTTCTCACGCCACGGCTACCACGCGGCCTCGATGGACGAGATCTCCGACGTCGCCGGCGTCTCGAAGCCGATGATCTACACCTACCTCGGGTCCAAGGAGGACCTGTTCGGTGCGTGCATCCGCCGCGAGGCGACCCGGCTGCTCGAGGCCATCCAGGCCGGCGTGCAGCCCGACCTGCCGCCGGACATGCAGCTCTGGCACGGCCTGCGGTCGTTCTACCGCTTCGTCGCGGAGTACCGCGAGTCGTGGACGGTGCTGCACCGCCAGGCACTGACGGTCGGCGGGGCGTTCGCCGCGGAGATCACCGACATGCGGGTGCGCGCGATCCAGCTGGTCGCGGCCCTGGTCGTGTCCGCGGGCACCCGCAAGGGCGTCGGCGAGCAGGCCGAGTTCTCCGGCGAGGGCCTGTCCGCGGCGCTGGTCGGGGCGGCCGAGTCACTGGCCGACTGGGCCCTCGACCACCCCGACATCTCCGACGGCGTGCTGGCGTCGTGGCTGATGAACCTCGTCTGGCTGGGGTTCAACGACCTCATCGAGGGCGAGGTCTGGAAGCCTTCGGAGTAGCGCATGACCACACTCACGCTGAAGGTGACCTTGACCGGCAGCAAGCTTCGGCTGGGAACGCAGAGCCATCTGTGGGTCTTCACTGCGGCGGACGGCGCCCACGGCCTGCCGGAGCTCGGCCTGACGGCGGCCGACGAGTTCGATCCGGCCGCGTTCGACATCGCCGCGGTCAACCGGACGCTCGCCGGCCGCTTCCCGTCAAAGTGAGCTGATCGAGCCTTCCAGGTGCGGTTTCGACCCGCTCCACAGCTCGAACGCCCAGCCGTCGCCGTCGGCCCACGACGTGAAGCCCGCCTTGGCCGGCAGCAGCACCGGCTGCTTGAAGCGGACGTCGATCGTGAACGCCTCGGGCAGCCGGCCCTCGAACGCCGCCAGGGCGTGGGCCTTCGTCCACATCCCGTGGGCGATCGCGCGGGGGAAGCCGAACAGGCGAGCCGTCAGCGGGTGCAGGTGGATCGGGTTGCGGTCGCCCGAGACCTCCGCGTACCGCCGGCCGATGTCGGCCGGCACCCGCCAGATCGCGTCCGGCGTCGGCGGGGCCAGCTGCTCGCGGCGCGCGGAAGAGCCCGAAGAGCCCCCGCGACGCAGATAGGTGCTGACGTCCGTCCACACCGTCTCGTCGCCGACCTGCGCCTCGCTGACGACGTCGAACTGACGGCCCTTCTCGTGCGGGCGCAGGTTCTCCGCGCGCACCCGGATCGTCAGCGGCTCGCCCAGCCGCAGCGCGCGGCGCTGGGTGATCCGGTTCGCCACGTGCACCATGCCGAGCAGCGGGAACGGGAACCCCGGCTCGGTCATCAACGCCATCTGCAGCGGGAACGCCAGCATGTGCGGGTAGGTCGCGGGCAGCTCGTCGCTCAGCCGGAAGCCGCACACCGTGTTGTACGCCGCCAGGTGCGCCGGGTCGACGACGACACCGGTGCGCACCAGCTCCGTGTCCGGCAACGAGGAGCCGGACGACTTGTGCAGCACGCCGCCGAGCAGCGCTTTCGGGTACAGCGTGGCCAGGCTCGGCGTGCTGTCGAGTTCGCGGGTCGCCACCGTCACGCCCCCAGCAGGGCTTGGCCGCAGACGCGGACCACATTGCCGTTCACCGCGGCCGACGCCGGGTTCGCGTACCAGGCGATCGTCTCGGCGACGTCGACCGGCAGGCCGCCCTGGCCGAGGCTGGACAGCCGACGGCCGGCTTCGCGGATGAACAGCGGCACCGCCGCGGTCATCTTCGTCTCGATGAACCCGGGCGCCACGGCGTTGATCGTGCCGCCGTACGCCGCGAGATGCGGCGCGCCGACGTTCACCATGCCGATGACGCCCGCCTTCGACGTCGCGTAGTTCGCCTGGCCGACGTTGCCGGCGATGCCCGCGATCGACGAGACGCCGATGATGCGGCCGTTCTCGTTGAGGATCTTGTCGGCGAGCAGCTTGTCGTTCACCGCGAGCTGCGACGCCAGGTTCACGGCGATCACCGAGTCCCACGCGCTCTCGCTCATGTTGCCCAGCGTCTTGTCGCGCGTGATGCCCGCGTTGTGCACGACGACGTCGACGCCACCGTGCCGCTCCTTCAGGTATTCCGCGAGCTTCGCGGGCGCGCTCGGCGAAGTGATGTCGAGCTGCAGCGCGGAGCCGCCGATCTTGTTCGCCACCTTGGACAGGTCGCCGCCCTGGACGGGGATGTCGAGCGCGACGACGTGCGCGCCGTCACGGGCCAGCACCTCGGCGATCGCCGCGCCGATGCCGCGGGACGCGCCGGTGACCAGCGCGACCTTTCCGTCGAGGGGCTTCTCCCAGTTCGCCGGCGCGGTCGCCGTCTTGCCCTCGGTGCCGATCCGGATGACCTGCGCGTCGACGAACGCGGACTTCGCGGAGAGCAGGAAGCGCAGTGTCGACTCCGTCGCCTCTTCGGCGCCTTCGGCGACGTACACGAGCTGAGCCGTCGCGCCACGCTTCAGTTCCTTGCCCACCGAGCGCACGAAGCCCTCGAGAGCACGCTGAGCGATCCGCTCGCGGCCTTCGACCTGCTCCGGCGGCGTGCCCAGGACGACGACCCGGCCGGACGGGCCGACGCTGCGGATCACCGGGTGGAAGAAGTCGTAGACCTCGCGCAGGCGCGCAGGGTCGGTGACGCCGGTGGCGTCGAACACCAGCGCCGCGTGCCGGTCGGCCGCGGAGGTGACGACGTCGATGCCCGCGTCGGCCAGTTGATCCTTCAGGGTCTTCTCGAGCCGGCCGCCGGGCGCGGCGCCGAGAAGTGCGGGACCCTCGAGGGCGGGTTGACCGGGCTTGTACCGGCGCAGCGTGGCGGGGTTGGGCAGGCCGAGCTTCGGCACCACGAACTTCCCCAACGGGGTTTTCGTGAACTGCTGGTACCTGTCAGCCATCGGTTGCCTCCCGTGCAGTCTGCGTCACGTCGCAGTCTAACCTACTTGCGAGTAGGTTACAGTGTGAGAGAGCCGACCAGAGAGGTGACGTTCATGCCGCCCAGGAAAACGCCCGCCGTCCGCAAGGTCGCGATCATCGGCGGCAACCGGATCCCCTTCGCGCGGTCGAACGGCCCGTACGCGAAGGCGTCGAACCAGGACATGTTCACCGCCGCGCTCGACGGCCTGGTCAGCCGTTTCTCGCTGCAGGGCGAGGTGATCGGCGAGGTCGCCGCCGGCGCCGTGCTCAAGCACTCGAAGGACTTCAACCTGGCCCGCGAGAGCGTGCTCGGCAGCAAGCTCTCGCCCGCGACGCCCGCGTCCGACGTCCAGATGGCGTGCGGCACCGGCCTGCAGGCCATCGTCAACGTCGCCAACAAGATCGCGCTCGGCCAGATCGATTCGGCCATCGCGGGCGGCGTCGACACCACGAGCGACGCGCCGCTGGCCGTCAACGAGGACCTCCGGCAGATCCTCATCCAGCTCAACGCCGCCAAGACGCTCGGCGACCGGCTGAAGCTCGTCGCGAAGATCCGGCCCGGGCACATCGTCCCGGCGATCCCGCGCAACGAGGAGCCGCGCACCGGCCTGTCGATGGGCGAGCACGCGGCGCTCACCGCGAAGATCTGGGAGATCACCCGCGAGGCGCAGGACGAACTGGCCGCGGCCAGTCACCAGCACCTCGCCGCCGCGTACGACCGCGGGTTCTTCGACGACCTCGTGACGCCGTTCCTCAAGCTCGCGCGCGACCAGAACCTGCGTGCCGACTCGACCGCGGAGAAGCTCGCCAAGCTCAAGCCGGCGTTCGGCGGCCCGGACGGCACGATGACCGCGGGCAACTCGACGCCGCTGACCGACGGCGCGTCGACCGTCCTGCTCGCCACCGACGAGTGGGCGAAGGCGCACAAGCTGCCGGTACAGGCGTACCTGACGTTCTCGCAGACCGCGGCTGTCGACTACGTGCACGGCGAAGAAGGGCTGCTGATGGCGCCCGCGTACGCCGTGCCGCGGATGCTCGCGCGGGCCGGGCTTTCGCTGCAGGACTTCGACTTCTACGAGATCCACGAGGCGTTCGCGTCGCAGGTGCTGGCCACGCTCAAGGCGTGGGAGGACCCGGCGTTCGCCAAGGAGAAGCTGGAGCTGGACGAGCCGCTCGGCGCGATCGACCGCACGAAGCTCAACGTCAACGGCTCGTCGCTGGCGGCCGGGCACCCGTTCGCCGCGACCGGCGGCCGGATCGTCGCGACGCTGGCGAAGCTGCTGCACGAGAAGGGGTCCGGCCGCGGCCTGATCTCGATCTGCGCGGCCGGCGGCCAGGGTGTCACCGCGATCCTGGAGAAGTAGCGAAAACGGGTCGCCCCTCGCGAGGGGCGACCCGTTTCGCGTCTGCTAGCTGGGGAGCGCCTTCTGGGCCCGCTTCGCGAGCTTGTTCGCGCGCTTCTCGGCCTTGCGGCTCAGCTTGCCGGCCGCGGCTCCGACATCCTTCGCGGCGTGCCGCGCGCGCCACGCGGCCGACGGCTTCCCGTGCGTGTCGCTGACCGCGAGCAGCAGGCCACCGGCCACGCTCGCGTTCTTGTAGAACTGGATCTGCTGCTGCTGGCGCTCGCCCGGATCCTTGATGGTCCAGAAGCTGTGCGCCGCCAGCGTCGTCGGGACCAGGCTGCCGAGCAGCAGCCCGGCCGCGAGCCGCGGCGCCTTGCCGGACGCGAGCGCGAGGCCGGCACCGATCTTCACGGCGGCATCGATGCGGACGAGCGTCACCGGGTCGCGCGGAACCTGCTCCGGGACGACGTCACCGACCTTCTCGAACGCTTGGTTGAGAAACGGTTCCGCCGCCTTCGCGTGCCCCTGGGCGTTCCTCAGGGCGTTGATCCCGCCCGTCACGAAGATCGTGGCGAGCAGGGGACGTGCCACTCGACGGAGTATCACGGTCATTGCCTTCCTCGTACGGGCCGCTGCCTGGTCGAACCTATCGCTTGGATGCCCGCTCCGCCCACACGCGAACCCTCATCGGTGTTTCTGCGCAAATATCGCACCGATCGTAGAAAGCCCTAGAAAAACTTAGCGGTTGACCTTGACGCTGCGTCAACTTCTATCGTCGAAGGCATGGAGTGGTCGATCCAGGACCTCGCCCGCTCGGCCGGGACCACGAGCCGGACGCTGCGCCACTACGGCGCGGTCGGCCTGCTCGAGCCCAGCCGCGTCGGCAGCAACGGCTACCGCTACTACGACGAGCAGGCGCTCGTCCGGCTTCAGCGGATCCTGCTGCTGCGCGAGCTCGGCCTCGGGCTCCCGGCCATCGCGGAGGTCCTGGACGGGCAACGCGACCGCGTCGCGGCGCTCGAGACCCACCTGGAGCTGCTCGAACAGGAGCGGCGGCGGATCGGACGGCAGATCGATTCGGTCCGGACCACGCTGCGGAAACTGAAGGGAGGTGAACGACTGATGGCAGAGGAAGTCTTCGACGGCTTCGACCACACGAAGTACGAGAAGGAAGTGACCGAGCGCTGGGGCGCTGACGCGTACCGGCGCGGCGACCAGTGGTGGACCTCGCTGTCCGCCGAGGAGAAGAAGGCGCACCAGCAGGAGCAGCTGGACATCGCCGCCGCGTTCGGCGCGGCTCGCTCGGCCGGGCTAGCGGCCGGTTCCGACGAGGTCCAGGCGATCACGCGGCGGCTGCACGAGTGGCTGCGGCCGGCGGTGTCGTCGGTGTCCGCGGGGTACTTCGCGGGGCTCGGGCAGTTGTACGTCGACGACCCGCGGTACGGGCTGGAAGGCGCGACGGCGGAATTCGTCCGCGACGCGATGAAGATCTACGCGGAACGGAACCTGACCGGCTAGCCCGGCGTCGTAGTCGGCGCTGGGGGTAGGGACGAGCAGGGCTGCAGACCTGTTCGTCTCTATGTACCCGCCGGGCGGAGGAGGGTTCGCCGGGTCGTGTCGAGGTGGCGGACGACTTCGTAGCGGGCGCTGCTGCCGACTTCGGGCGGTGCGCCGTCCCCTTCGAGCAGCGACCAGCCACCTTCGTACCGAACGAGGTACGAGCCGACGTGGACGTCGCTCACTTCCGCGGTGAGGACCGCACCTTCCGGGTAACGCGCCTTGCGCGCTCGCCACTCGTCTTCCGACACCCCGTTGTCGAGGGGCCCCGACCGGAACTCCGCCTCCAGCGGCCACAGGCGGATCTGCCCGGACCGGCGGGCGAGCACCTCGAAGGTCGTCTTCGTGCCGACTGCGGGCCACGACCCCGGCCGCCGGGGCAGGATCAGCACGTCGACGAAGCCTTGCCCCTCGCCGTCGAGGTCCACGAACAGCCCGATGGCGCCGGGCCGCGGGATCGCCGACACCGTTCCGGTCACCACGGCACCCACCTCGAACCCGGTCACCGCGTCACTCTGGCACAGCCACTGGGCCGACCGGTCGAACATCGGCGACACGCCTAGGCGTCTATGGCCGAATATCGGGCTCGCGCTAGATACGCCGATAACTTGGCAGAGTGGACCCCATCCGCAACCCCTTCGCGCCGGGCGCCGGGCAACGGCCGCCCGAGCTGGCCGGGCGCGAGCGTGAGCTCAAGGCGTTCGAAGTGGTGCTGGAGCGGGTCGCGCGGGGGAGACCCGAACGCAGTCTCGTCCTGACCGGGCTGCGCGGGGTCGGCAAGACCGTGCTCCTCGGGGAGCTGCGCGCGATGGCCGTGCGGCACAAGTGGGGTGCGGGCAAGATCGAGGCGCGGCCGGACGCCGAGCTGCGGCGGCCGCTTTCCGCCGCGCTGCACCGGGCCATCCGGGACCTCGCCGTGCGGCACCGGGCGCCCGACCGGGTCGAAGAGGTGCTCGGCGTGCTCAAGGCGTTCGCGCTGCGGGCCAACAAACCCGACGCGAAGCTGCGTGACCGCTGGCAGCCCGGCATCGACGTGCCCGCCGCGCAGGGCCGTGCGGACTCCGGGGACATCGAGATCGACCTCGTCGAGCTGTTCACCGACGTCGCCGAGCTGGCCGCGGACGTCGGGACCGGCGTCGCGCTGCTCATCGACGAGATCCAGGACCTGCAGCCCGACGACGTCTCCGCGTTGTGCGCGGCCTGCCACGAGCTCTCGCAGTCGGGTGCGCCGCTCGTCGTCGTCGGCGCCGGGCTGCCGCACGTGCCCGCGGTGCTCTCGGCGTCGAAGTCCTACTCCGAGCGGCTCTTCCGGTACGCGCGGATCGACCGGCTCGACCGCGAGGACGCCGACTACGCGGTGATGGCGCCGATCGAGCGCGAGGACGCCGGCATCGAGCCGGAAGCCCTCGACGCCCTCTTCGACGCCTCCGGCGGCTACCCGTACTTCATCCAGGCCTACGGCAAGGCGGCCTGGGACGCGGCGCCGTCCGACCCGATCACGGTCAAGGACGTCCAGGTCGCCGCGCCCGAGGCCGAGGCGGAGCTCGCCGTCGGGTTCTTCGGTTCGCGCTACGAGCGCGCGACGCCGGCCGAGCGGGAGTACCTGCAGGCGATGGCCGAGCTGACCCAGGGACGCGACGAGCCCGCCGGCACCGCCGACGTCGCCGTGTTCCTCGGGCGGAAGCCGTCGTCACTGTCGCCGGCCCGCGACAGCCTGATGAAGAAGGGCCTCGTGTTCTCCGCCGAGCGGGGGCAGATCGCCTTCACCGTGCCGCACTTCGGACACTACCTGCTCCAACGCGACTGACCTGGGCTTTTCCGGTCGTCTCGTGGTCTATGAGCGTCACTACCTATCTATTGAAAAATTACTAGAGAAGACTAGGAAGCTGTAGCAGGTTGCTTGGCCGTGACCGGCGCCACCCTTGATCTCTCCGGCGTATACCCAAGTTCGCCGATGATTCATCGGCGAGTGCGCCAAGTCACCGGATATTCATTGGAATCCTTGTGAAAAAAGGTGCATACTAGAAGCACAAGCCACCGAGACCCTCCGAAGGGGATGCAGAAACCGATGAACAACATCGCCGCCAAGCTCCGTGCCCGTCGCGCCGAGACTCGCACTCGCCGGGCCGTGAACCGGGCGATCGACACCGCCGCCACCGCGACGGTCCGTCAGGAACTCATCGCGATCGCGCAGGCTCGCTCGGGCTACATGCGCTGATCTCCGCCTCGCCCCGGTGGCGGTCGCCCATTCGAGTGACCTATGCCACAAAGTGCTGAGGCTGTAACGCCACCCAAAGTGGCGTCGATACCCCCTACGACCCCGTGATGCTGGCGGACCCCCGACCTGGCAGCATCGCGGGGTTTCCCATGTCCGGGTTATGAAAATCCCCTTGCCGTCGCCGGCGTCCGCAGTATTCTTTGACTTCGTCAACAAGTTTGTTGAGGTGGTCAATGAACAACGCTCAGCTGGCCGACCGGGTGGCCGCGGTCCGTGCCTTCAACCGGCTCTACACCGGAGTCATCGGCGTGCTCGACGAAGGACCGGCGGACGCCGAGTACTCGCTGCCGGAAGCCCGCGTGCTCTTCGAGCTCGCGCACCAGGACCCGCTGCCGGTGACCGACCTGCGCAAGCGCCTCGACCTCGACGCCGGCTACGCCAGCAGGCTGCTCGCCCGCCTCGAGTCCCGCGGGCTGATCGAGCGCGAACGGTCCGGCGAGGACGCCCGCCGTCAGCTCGTGCGCCCGACGGCGGCCGGCCGGGACGCGTTCGCCGTCCTCAACCACCGGTCCACCGAGCAGATCGGCGGGCTGCTGCGGCGCTTCGCCGACGAAGACCAGCAGCGCCTGCTGACCGCGATGCGCACGATCGGCGACCTGGTCGGCGACCGCCGTCGCGACCCCGTGCTCGTGCTGCGACCCCCACGACCGGGTGACCTCGGATGGGTGGTGGAACGCCACGGCGCGCTCTACGGCCGGGAGTACGGCTTCGACGACCGGTTCGAGGGACTCGTCGCCCGCATCGTCGCCGATTTCACCGAGACCCGGGACGATCCGCGGCAGGCGTTCTGGATCGCCGAGCTCGACGGCGAGCGCGTCGGCAGCATCGCGTGCACCCGCGGGCCGGACGCGGACACCGCGAAGCTGCGGCTGCTGCTGCTCGAACCGTCGGCGCGCGGCCACGGCGTCGGCAAGCGGCTGGTCACCGAGTGCGTCGAGTTCGCGCGGGCGCACGGCTACCGCGGGATGGAGCTGTCGACGGTCTCCATCCTGACGGCGGCGCGCTCGATCTACCGCGCCGCCGGGTTCGAGCTCGTCGGCGAAGAGGATTTCGACGACTGGGGCCCGAAGCTGACCGACGAGACCTGGCGCCTGCAGTTCTAGCGCGGCACCCGGCCGAGCAGGAAGAACTCCGGGTTCGGGCGCAGCGCGGTCAGGTGCGCGAGCCGGTTCGACATCGCGAACAACGCCGTGATCGCGCCGACGTCCCAGATTTCGTCGTCGGTGAGGCCGGCGTTGCGCGCGGCTTCGAGGTCGCCCTCGCCGAACAGCGCCGAGTCCTGGGCCAGCGCGAGCGCGAGGTCGACGATCGCGCGGCCGCGCTCGTCCAGCTCGACCTGCCACGGGTTGCTCGACACGCGGTCGGCCAGCTCCGGGTCCTTGGCGCGGATGCGCAGGATCGCCCCGTGCGCGACGACGCAGTAGGTGCAGTGGTTGGCCCCGGACGTCGCGACGACGACCAGCTCGCGCTCGGCCTTGCTGAGTCCGCCGGCGCGTTCCATCAGCGCGTCGTGGTAGTCGAGGAAGGCACGCAGCTCGGCGGGCCGGTGGCCGAGGGCGCGGAAGATGTTCGGCGTGAACCCGGACTTCTCCGCGATCACGCCGACACGCTCGCGCAGGTCTTCGGGCAGGTCTTCGAGTTCCGTCACCGGGAACCGGCTCACCGCGTCGCTCATGCCGTTCACGCTAGCCGTGGTTGGCTGTGCCTGTGACGGACTACGTCGACGGGTACTGCGAACGCGTCGGGCCCGGGCTCTGGGGTGAGCCGCTCAACAGTCTCAGCAATCTCGCGTTCCTCGTCGCCGCCGTGCTGGTTTGGCGGCTGGCCGCGGGCGATCGCCTCGGACGGGTGCTCGCCGGGCTGATCGGGCTCGTGTTCGTGGCCAGCAGTGTCTTCCACCTGCTCGCGACGCGCTGGGCCGCCGTCGCGGATTCGGTGAGCATCCTCGGTTTCGTGCTGGTGTACGCCGTGTTGTTCGGGCGCGTCTTCTACCGCCGGCGGCCGGCCTGGCTCGCCGCGCCCGCGTTCCTCGCACTCACCGTGGTCACCGCGCTGCTCGGCGGTGGCCTCTACCTCTCCGCACTGATCGGGCTCGGGATCTTCGCCGCGCTACGGGCCTTCGAGCGCGACGCGTACTGGACGCACTTCGCCGTCGCGGGTGCGGTCTTCGCGCTCTCGTTGAGCCTGCGCACGCTCGACCGGGACGTGTGCGACTACGTCCCGGTCGGCACGCACTTCCTCTGGCACCTGCTCAACGGGCTGGTGCTCTACCTCGTCTCGCGGACGCTGGTGCTCAAGAACCGTCCTTAGTGGACACCGATGGGCCGCAGGTCCTTGTCGTTCTCGTCGGCGTGGTAGTCCTCGGCGTTGGTGTCGTCGGTGCCGTTGAACACCTTCATCTGGCGGGCGATCACCGTGACGACCACCGCGACCACCAGGTTGGCGATCAGGGCGACGAAGCCGACGTAGATCTGGACCTGGGAACCCGAGAACGGGTGCCAGCCGAAGATCGACATGTTGCCCAGGGCCAGCGCCGAACCGCCGAAGTGCTGCTTGCCGTTGGCCGGGTTGGGGATGCCGTACAGCATGATCAGGCCCCAGCCGATGCCGACGACCCAGCCCGCGATGAGGCCCCAGCGGTGGAGCCAGCGCGTGTACAGCGCGAGCGCCACGGCCGGCAGCGTCTGGAGGATCAGCACGCCGCCGATCAGCTGGAGGTCGATCGAGAACTGCGGGTCGATCAGGATGATCACGGCCACCGCGCCGAGCTTCACGACCAGCGAAGCCAGCTTCGCCTGCTTCGCTTCTTCCTGCGGTGTCGCGTTCTTGCGGATGTACTCCTTGTAGATGTTGCGGGTCCACAGGTTGGCCGCGGCGATCGACATGATCGCGGCCGGCACCAGCGCGCCGATGCCGATCGCGGCGAACGCGATGCCGGCGAACCACGACGAGAACTGGTTGTCGAACAGCACCGGGACGATCGTGTTGCCGTCCGCCTTGCCGGTGGCCGCGTTCGTCAGCGGCTTGATGCCCGCCGTGATCGCCACGTACCCCAGCAGCGCCAGCAGGCCGAGCACCAGCGAGTACGCCGGCAGCGCGACCATGTTCCGCTTGATGACGTTGCGCCCGCGCGAAGCCAGCACGCTGGTCAGCGAGTGCGGGTAGAGGAACAGCGCCAGCGCCGAGCCCAGCGCCAGCGTCGCGTACTGCAGCTGGTTGTTGGCGGTCAGCAGGATCGACCCGGCCGGCTTGCCGGTGGCCGGGCTCGGCGTGCCGAGCTTCTTCGCCGCCGTGTCGAAGATGTGCGACCAGCCGCCCAGCTTCGAGGGCAGGTAGATGATCGCCACGAGGATCACGATGTAGATCAGGATGTCCTTGACGAACGCGATCAGCGCGGGCGCCCGCAGGCCGGACTGGTAGGTGTAGAAGGCCAGGATGACGAAGGCGACCAGCAGCGGCAGGTGGCCGACGATGCCCGAGCCGTTGATGCCCATCGTCCGCAGCACGGCTTCGAGGCCGACGAGCTGCAGCGCGATGTACGGCATGGTCGCGACGATGCCGGTGATCGCCACCAGCAGCGCGAGGATCGGGGAGCCGAAGCGCCCGCGCACGAAGTCGGCCGGGGTCACGTAGCCGCGGACCCGCGAGACCGACCACATCCGCAGCGCCGGGAGCAACACGATCGGGTAGACGACGATCGTGTACGGCAGCGCGTAGAGGCCGAGCGCGCCGGCGCTGAACACCAGCGCGGGCACCGCGACGAACGTGTACGCCGTGTAGAGGTCACCGCCGAGCAGGAACCAGGTGATCCACGAGCCGAACTTGCGGCCGCCGAGGCCCCATTCGTCGAGGTGGTCCAGCGTGCTGCCGCGCTGCCAGCGCGACGCCATGAACCCGAGGACCGTGACCAGCGCGAACAGGATCGTGAAGATGATCAGTTCGGGCCACTGCAGGTTGCTCATCGAGCGTCCCCCTCGTCCAGGTCCTCGACGCTCAGCTTGTCCGGCGCGTCCACGGTCGGCTTGGCCCGCGTCATCATGTAGACGATCCAGGTGCTGAGCACTCCCACCGCGACCATGAGGAACTGGAACCAGTAGAAGAACGGCATCCCGAACAGCCGCGGACCGTCCAAGTTGAACAGTGGCGTGACCAGGACCAGCAGCGGGACGATCAGGAGCAGGTTCCACGGGTTGAACTGCAGCCCGCGCACCTTTCCGTCGTGCTTCACAGTCGACATCGACCTCACCTAACACTCCCGTAACCCGACCGCTCGACCTTAGAACCTGGGTGACGGGACGTCACGTCTGTCCGATATCGATTTGATCGCCGCGGTCCGCGTTGCCGACCAACGTCGGTTGCCCCGCCCCCACCCGGCCTATAGGAATAGCCGGACTCGCACGCGAAAACCCGATAAGGGGCAACCGTATGACACGACTCCGCTACGCGGTGGTGATCCCGGCGATCGCCGGCACCCTGCTGGCCGGGTTCACCCCTGCGTTCGCAGGCCAGGATGCCGCGGCCGGCAAGCAGCCGCTGAACTCCACGAACATCCCGCCGCAGTACGCGAACCAGACGCTGAGCTGGCACAAGTGCGCCGTTCCGGACGAGCTGCCGACGGCCCCGCCCGCAGGCGCCGAGGACATGGAGTGCGCGACCTACAAGACGCCGCGCAACTGGTACCAGGCGAACGCCCAGATCGACCTGACCATCGCGGTCAGCCGGCTGAAGGCGACGAAGGACGCGACGGCCAGCGTCGTCACCAACCCGGGCGGCCCGGGGGCGCCCGGGCGCAACTTCCCGGCCCGCCTGCGCAACCAGCCCAAGCTGCGCGAGCACCAGGAGATCGTCGGGTTCGACCCGCGCGGCACCGGCAAGAGCACGAACATCACGTGCGGTGGCGCCATCGGCACCGGCTCGGACCTCGACCCGCGTGACCGCAGCAAGCAGAACCTGAACCTGATCCTCCAGGCGACGAAGTACGCGGCGCTGTCCTGCCAGCAGAAGTCCGGCGAGCTGGGCCCGCTGATCAACACCGACCAGACGGTCAAGGACATCGACCTGCTGCGCGTGCTGCTCGGCCGCGACAAGATCAACTGGGTCGGCTACTCGGCGGGCACGTGGATGGGCGCGCACTACGCGCAGGCCTATCCGACGCGCACCGGCCGGTTCGTCCTCGACTCCTCGACGGAGTTCACCACGACCTGGCAGAAGTCGTTCGACTGGCAGCCGCTCGGCTTCGAGCGCCGCTGGCGGCAGGACTTCCTCCCGTGGATGGCGAAGTACGACAAGCTCTACCACTTCGGCACCACCGGCGAGGCCGCCCGCCAGACCTACGAGCAGGTCCGCTACGCCCTGACCCAGGGCGCGGTCACCCTGCCCGACGGCTCGACCGTCTCGGCCAACGGCCTGGACTCCTTCATCGCGTCTTCGATCTATTCGAAGCGCTCGTTCCCGGGGCTGGCCGACTACCTGGTCAGCGTCCGCACGCTGACCCAGGGCACCGCTTCGGCGCAGGCCAAGACGTCGGCCGCGCAGAAGGTCAAGGCCGCCGACAAGAGCACCGAGACCTCCGGCGCGCAGCCGCTGATGGTCCCGACCGACGGCGACGCCTACGACGCGTCGTTCTGGACGATCCCGTGCAACGAGGGTCCGTGGACCGGCTCGACCCAGAGCGCCATCAAGCAGTCGCAGAAGCTGATCGACCAGCAGCTGCCCCTGCTCGGCGCGGGCTGGTTCATCCAGCCGTGCCTGTTCTGGAAGAAGCCGCCGGCCCCGCTGCCGGTGCTCAACGGCAAGGGCGTCCCGCCGGTGCTGATCGTCGAGTCGGAGCACGACCCGGCGACGCCGATCGAGGGTGCGCGGCGCGCGCACAAGGCGTTCGAGAACTCGCGGATGCTGACGATCACCGGCGAGGGTGACCACGGCATCTACGCCGGCGGCAACGCGGGTGTGGACAAGGTCGTGGAGGCCTACCTGGTCGACGGCGTGGTGCCGAACGACCAGAGCCTGCCGGGTGTGGCACTTCCGGTGCCTCCGGGAGCCTGACGCCACCAGGTGTTGTGGGGCCCCGCCGGACTTCGGTCCGGCGGGGCCCTTTCCACACCTGTGCACAGAGTTGTCCACAGGCGGTGGACAACTCGGGTGGTGTTCCCCCCGTGCCCCGCGGTGGTATTAAAGTTGGTGCCATGGTGCGGGTACCGCTGACGGACGAAGAGCGCGAACGAGGCGAACGCCTCGGCCAGGCGCTGCGGACGGCGCGGGCCGGCCGGAGCATGGTCGAGGTCGCCGGCGAGGCCGGGATCTCGGTCGAGACGCTGCGGAAGATCGAGACCGGGCGGATTCCCACGCCGGCCTTCTTCACGGTCGCGGCGATCGCGGACGCGGTGGGGTTGCCGTTGGAGGAGCTGCGGGCGGCCGTCGCGCCGGCCGGCTCGCCACCGCTTTCCCAGGCGAGCTAGTGCCGCGCGTTGCAAGTTGTTTGCCGTTCGAGGTGTCGAGAGCCTGCGCCACGAGACCTCGGCCCGTGCAACCCCTCCCGCGGCGACATGAATGAGTCATTCACCTCGTCCGGCGACATGAATGACTCATTCATGTCGCCGGCCCCGCCGCCGCGACCCTCGGCAGATCCAGGTCCGATGCACCCGATGCCACTTTGGCGCGCAGGGCCGGGCCGCGATCAACGAACCTCAGACGCACGACACTTGGTGCACCTCACCGGAGACGTCGAAGAGTTCCTCGCCCGAACCGGAGACTTCCTGCGTTCGCGTCCCGCACTCCACACCATGCCGTTGACGACCGTCGAGAAGCTGCGGACGTGCGGGGCGGAGGGCACCACCTTCGGCTGGTTGGAGGACGAGGGCGAGGTCCAGGCGATCTTCTACCGCCGCCCATCACGCCGCCTGACCGTCACCCACCTCCCGGCCGGGCGAGCCGGCGCCCTCGCCGGGCACCTGGCCGACCTCGGCCCCCTGCTTTCCGGCGTCACAGCGGACCACGACACCGCCACCGCTTTCGCCGGGGCGTGGCAGCGGCGTACCGGCGCGACGGCGGTACCCGGCGTGCGGGTCCGGCTGCATCGGCTCGGCACGCTCACCCCACCGGAGCCGGTCCCGGCGGGCCGGGGTCGCGTGCTGGGCGCGGCGGACCGCGCGGACGTCGTCCGCTGGTGCGGTGAGTTCGCCGCCGCGGTCGGGGAAACCGTGGACTCCTGGGCCGGCTCACGCTTCGCCGGCAAGCGCTTCACGTTCTGGGAGACCGACGTTCCCGTCGCCATGGCGGGCTCGACGTCGATGGTGGCCGGGATGGTCCGGGTCGACCCCGTCTACACCCCGGCCCGCTTCCGGGGGCGTGGTTACGGCGGCGCCGTCACGGTCGAGGTGAGCCGGGCCGCGCTGGCCGCGGGGGCGACGGACGTCGTGCTGTTCACGGATCCCGCCAATGCCACCAGCAACGCCCTCTACCAGCGGATCGGCTATGTGCCGCTCGCCGACTTCACCGGTTACGACTTCAGTTAGACCGGGCGCAGCTGGTTCAGGATGTGCTCGCGGTCGTTGAGGAACGCGCACGCCGGGACCGGCAGGTCGTAGCTGTTGAGCAGCTTCTCGAAGTCGGAGAACTCGTCCGCGGAGAAGGCGAACCCGACCTTGACCGCGTGGGCCGCCAGGACGTCGGCCAGTTCCTCCCACTCGCCGGACCACAGCAGCGTCCGGTAGTGCGTGTACTGCTCCGGGGACAGCCGGTCGGCGAGGCTCGTCAGCACGCTGTCGGCGAAGAAGCTGATCCGGTTCTCCTTGAGGTCCGCCACCGTCGGGTTCGCCGGGTCGCGGGCCGCGTCGGCGTTGCGGACCACTCCCGGTCCCGCCACCGGGTACGCCGTGTGGACTTGGCCGTTCTCCTCGACCAGCACGATCAGGTGCACGTTGAACCGCTCGCCCGCGCAGCGCCAGCGGCCGTTCAGCTGCTGCCACCGGGCTTCGCTCGGGTCGTTCGCGACGTCCTTGACGACCGAGATGATGTGCTCGTTGCTCCAGCCGGGCGGGAACTCGCTGGTCGCCCTCCGCCCGACGCCCGGTGCGTGTCCGCCGCCCACGGGTGCTCCCTTCGTCGGAACGAGCGTAGGTCAAATGGCGGCCGAGAGCACTACGATGCCGGCGACCAGCAGGTCCGGACCGCGGAAGAGCTGCCGGGTCAGGTTGGCGGGCATCGGGCCCATCGGGGTGTCGACGAAGCCCGGGTTGGCGTAGTCGACGGCCGTCCGGGTGACCGTGCGCAGGATCGACAGCACCGCCAGCGGCACCGCCAGCCACGCGGACAGGGCGAACGACGTCCCGGCCGCGAAGGCCACCACGGCGAGCACGCCCGCCCAGAGCAGGCCGGCGACGGCGAGCACCACGCCGTGCGCCAGGACCAGCTCGCGGTTCGACGACCCCAGCCAGCGGCGACGGCCCGGGTTGCGCCACAGCTCGCCGAGCCCGGCGCCGTACGGCGTCAGCGCCACGTACGCGCCGAGGCCGGCCAGGACCGCGACCGGCAGGGTCGGCAGCGCGATGTGCGCGACGACCACCGCGAAGCCCACCAGCACCGCCGCCCCCGCGTAGCGCGACCGGCCGAGCGTGCCCGCCACCGCCAGCCGCAACGGAGTCGGCGTCCGGAGGGAAACACCGATCGGCGCGGACGGCGGGAGCAGCATCATCGGGTCGAGGAAGGTGACGGCGACCGAGCGCAGCACCCGGCCGTCCCACCCGGCGAGCAGCGTGGACCGGCCCGCGCGCGGCACCGGCTCGCCGCCGAACGCCAGCGGCAGCGCCGCGACCAGCACGCCCGCCGCGACGAACTGCACGCTCACCGGACCGAGGCCGAAGGCGGCGATCGCCAGCCCGACGACGGCCAGCGCCAACGGGCCGACCACGTCGAACCGCAACGACGTCCGCCGGGCCGAAACGAACGCGACCACCGCGGTCGCGGCGACGACGGCGATGCCCGCACGCCACTGGTCGAGCCCGGCCCCGCCGACGGCGAGCATCAGCGCGGCCAGGTAGCCGGTCACCGCCACCACGCCGGTCCAGGCGCCGAGCAGCCTCAGCGTGACGACGCGGCCGCGGTCCACCGGGGCGAAGTCGAGCCAGGTCAGCTCGGCCGGCTCGACCCACACGAACCCGCGGCGCAGCAGGCCGCGCCAGCCGACCGCGCAGAACAGCGTGAGCAGCCCGAGCACGGCCGGGAAGTCCGCGTGGGACGAGCCGTAGACGGCCTGCCGCCAGGCGTCGACGTGGAAGAACGCGGTGAAGAGGAACCCGAAGCCGAACAGGAAGACGAACGAAGCCGTGTCGCCGCTGAAGATCCCGCCGAACCGCTTCCGGCCCGGGATCCGCATCCGGCGCGGCGCGATCGTCACCACAGCTCTAGGACGCTGTCTGCGGCTTCGAGCAGCGGCGGGTGGTGCGTGGCCACCACGACCGCCGCGCCGGCCGCCGTCGACCGGGCGATCACCTCGACCAGCCACTCCTTGCCCGCGGTGTCGAGCGCGCGCTCCGGCTCGTCGAGCAGCAGCACCCGGTGCGGGCGCGCGGTGACGCCGAGCAGGAGCAGCCGGCGGCGCTGGCCCGCGGAGAAGTGCCCGGACGTGACGCGCATGCGTTCTCCCAGGCCCGCGTCGCGCAGCAGCTCCTCGTGGTCGCCGAGGTCGGCGCCGAACGTGCCGGCCAGGAGCTCGAGGTGCTGCAGCGGGGTCAGCTCGGCGAAGAAGTCGGAGTCGTCGAACAGCACGGACACCTTGCGGCGGAACTCGACGTCGCGCTCGTCCGGCGTCTTGCCGTCCACCAGCACGCGGCCCCGCTGCGGCATCTGCATGCCGTAGAAGCAGCGCATCAGGGTCGACTTGCCGACCCCGTTGGGCCCGACGATCGCCGCGCACTCGCCGGGGTCGACGGAGAAGTCCAGGTCGTCGAACAGCCACAGTTCGCCGGCGCGGACGCCGATGCCCTTCGCGTCGATCATCGGAGCGCCTCGAGCACCGGGGCGAACTGCTCCATGTTCTGCTCCAGGACGGTGTAGTAGGTCAGGCCGAACCGCTCGCGGTGCGCGTGGAGCTGGTCGGCGACCTCGGCGGGCGAGCCGATCAGCGCGGTCGGCAGCTCGGCGAGCTGGGCGACGGAGTGCTGACCGCCGACCAGCTTTTCGAGGTCTTCCAGCGCCGCCTTGCGGTCTTCGGTGATGTTCACGAAGTGGCAGAGCAGGTTGAACTCGGCTTCGCGGCCCCCGAGCTTCGACCGGACGAACCCGACGCGCTCCTCGATGTCCTCGGCCGTGGCCAGGCCGAGCGGGGCACCGTCCGTCGTCTTCGACGTGCCGGTGAAGCCGATGGTGTCGGCGTGCTCGGCGGCGAGGGTCAGGATGCGGTCGCCGCGGCCGCCGAGCAGCAACGGCGGCCCTTCGGCGCGGACCGGCGCCGGCTTGTGCTCCGGATCGGCGTAGAGCCGCTTGAGCTCGATGATCGTCCGCTCGAGGTGGTCGACGCGTTCGCGCGCGGACGGGAACGGCATCCCGGCCGCCTCGAACTCCTCCTTGACGTACCCGGCGCCGAGCCCCAGTTCCAGGCGGCCTTCGGTGAACTGGTCGGTGCCCGTGACGTCCCGCGCGAGCAGCACCGGGTTGTAGAAGGGCGCGTTGAGCACGAAGGTGTTCAGCTTGACGCGCGAAGTGACCTCGCCGGCGAGCACGAGCGCCGGGAACGGCGGCGCCATGCCGAGGTGGTCGGCCGCGGACAGCACGTCGTAGCCGAGGTCCTCGACCTTGCGGCACTTCTCGACCCACGCGGCACGGCTGTCCGGCACCACCATGTTGACGCCGAAGCGGAAATCCCCAGTCATGCGACCAAGGTACTCAGCGGAGCTTTTCGATCACCGGGGCGAGCCTGGTCAGGTCCTCTTCGATCACCGTGAAGTAGCTGACGCCGAGCGTCTCCCGTGTGCGCAGCAGCTGCTCGGCCGCCGCTTCCGCGGAGCCGACGACCACCGTGGGCAGCTCGCCGAGCTCGTCGGCACCGAGGTGCGGCACGAGCCGGTGGGCCGCTTCGAGCGCCGCCCGCCGGTCGCCGGTGATCCGGATGAAGTGGATCAGCAGGTTGAGCTCGGCGTCGCGACCGCCGAGCGCCCGTTTCACGAAGTCGACGCGCTCGGCGAGCGCGGTGGGACCGGCCAGGGCCAGCCGTCCCTCGGCCGCGCCGGGCGCGGTGCCGGTGAAGGCGACGGTGTCGGCGTGCTCGGCGGCGAAGCTCAGCATGCGGTCACCGCGGCCACCGAGCAGCAGCGGCGGCCGGGGGCGGGACTCGTAAGCGCGCTCGATTTCGGCGACCGCGCTTCGGACCCGCGCGAACCGCTGCCCGGGCGTGCCCCAGTCGATCCCGGCGGCCTCGAACTCCGCGCGGACGTACCCGGCACCGATCCCGATCTCCAGGCGCCCCTCGGTGAACTCGTCGAGCCCGGCGAGGTCGCGGGCCAGCAGGACCGGGTTGTGGAAGCTCGCGTTGAGCACGTACGTGTTCAGCCGGACCCGCTCGGTGGCCTCGGCGGCGAGCAGCAGCGCCGGCACCGGCGCGACCCGCCCGAGGTGGTCGACGACCCCGACGACGTCGTAGCCGAGGTCCTCGGCCCGGCGGCACTTCGCCACCCACTCGGCCCGGGAGCCGGGCGCCACCAGTGCCACCCCGAAGCGGAACGGTCTCATGGCGTGAACCTACCCGCAGACGCGGAGAAGGGGACGCCCCGAGGGACGTCCCCTTCTCGTCGGTGAGCCTCAGGCGAGGCGCTGGGCCAGCGCGTCGAGCTCGTCCCGCAGCGACGTCGGGACCTCGCCGATCTTCTCGAACCACTCCTCGATCAGCGGCAGCTCCTCGCGCCACTCCTCGGGCTTGACGTCGAGAGCGGCCTGGATGTCCTCGATCGGCTCGTCGAGGCCCTCGGTGTCGAGGTCCTCGGCCTTCGGCACGAAGCCGATCGGCGTCTCGGTCGCGGTGCCGTGGCCCTCGACCCGGTCGATGATCCACTTGAGGACGCGCGAGTTCTCGCCGAAGCCCGGCCACAGGAACCGGCCGTCGTCACCGCGGCGGAACCAGTTGACGTAGAAGATCTTCGGCAGCTTGTTCGCGTCGGCGTTCTTGCCGAGGTTCAGCCAGTGCTTGAAGTAGTCACCGGCGTGGTAGCCGAGGAACGGCAGCATCGCCATCGGGTCGCGGCGCACGTTGCCGACCGCGCCGGCCGCGGCCGCCGTGGTCTCCGACGACATGGTGGCACCCATGAACACGCCGTGCTGCCAGTCGCGGGCCTCGTTCACCAGCGGCACCGTCGTCTTGCGACGGCCACCGAACAGGATCGCCGAGATCGGCACGCCCTTCGGGTCGTCCCACTCCGGCGCGAGGATCGGGCACTGCGACATCGGCGTGCAGTAGCGCGAGTTCGGGTGGGCGGCCTTCTCGTCGGAGTCCGGCGTCCAGTCCTCGTTCTTCCACGAGATGGCGTGGGCCGGCTTGTTCTCCATGCCCTCCCACCAGATGTCGCCGTCGTCGGTCAGGGCGACGTTCGTGAAGACCGTGTTGCCCTTCTCGATCGTGCGCATGGCGTTCGGGTTGGTGTGCCAGTCGGTGCCCGGCGCGACGCCGAAGAAGCCGAACTCGGGGTTGACCGCGTACAGGCGGCCGTCCTCACCGAAGCGCATCCACGCGATGTCGTCGCCCAGGGTCTCGGCGCGCCAGCCCGGGATGGTCGGCTGCAGCATGGCGAGGTTGGTCTTGCCGCAGGCGCTCGGGAACGCGGCCGCGACGTAGTGGACCTTGTCCTCGGGCGAGATCAGCTTGAGGATCAGCATGTGCTCGGCGAGCCAGCCCTCGTCGCGGGCCATCACCGAGGCGATGCGCAGCGAGTAGCACTTCTTGCCCAGCAGCGAGTTGCCGCCGTATCCCGAGCCGTAGCTCCAGATCGCGCGCTCCTCGGGGAAGTGCGAAATGTACTTCGTCGTGTTGCAGGGCCAGGAAACGTCCTTCTCGCCCGGCTCGAGCGGCGCACCCACGGAGTGCAGCGCGGGCACGAATTCACGCTCGCTGCCATCCGGCGCGACGAACTTGTCGAGGGCCGCCTTGCCCGCGCGGGTCATCACGCGCATCGAGGCGACAACGTAGGCGAAATCGGTGATTTCGATACCCAGCTTGGGATTCTCGTCGGCGAGCGGGCCCATGCAGAAGGGGATGACGTACATCGTGCGGCCGCGCATCGAGCCCCGGAAGAGCTCGGTCATGGTGGCCTTCATCTCGGCCGGGTCCATCCAGTTGTTGGTGGGACCGGCGTCCTCGGGACGCTTCGAGCAGATGAAGGTCCGGTCTTCGACGCGGGCGACGTCGTTCGGGTCGGAAGTGGCCCAGAAGGAGTTGGGCTTCGACTTGAGCTGCACGAACGTGCCCGAGTCGACCAGCTCCTGGTTGATCCGGGCGGCTTCTTCGTCAGACCCGTCGACCCACACCACGCGGTCCGGGGTGGTCAGTTCGGCGACCTCCCGGACGAAGGACAGCACGCCACTGTGCGTCGTCGGCGCGGTGTCCAGTCCGGGGATGGCGACTGCGGTCATCTCTACTCCTGACTTCCGACGACAAACAAGCCCGCACCGGAACGACGCTGTCCTGGTGCGGGCTTCATTGCCGGCGACCGAATGGCTTCGCACACCGGCTGGCGAACCGGTGTGCGTGTTTTGGGATTCCCCGAGAGTAGCCGCATGACCGGCAGGTAACCGATAGCTGACGTGTACGTTCTCTCACAAGAACGATAAGGGAATCGATTCAGACGTCACCGGATCGGTGCATTCGCAGTAAATCTTCCGGTGACTGCGATCACGCCCGTGACCTGGTCGTTTTCATTTGCGACATGAAGAAAGCCCGGCGCTCGCGCACCGGGCTTTCAAAATGTGACCTGGGTTACGTTTCAGTTGGGCGAGATCCACTGCCCGGTGCCGGAGTCGATGCGCGCGACGCCCTCGAGCGTCTGCGTTCCGGCCGCGCCCCACGCGGCGTCGTCGGCCGGGTCGCCGAGCTGCTGCTCGCTGCCGGAGTCCAGCAGTCCACTCGAGACTTCGGTCCACTGGCCGGGGCCACTGTGCTCGAACGTCGTGGTCGTGCCGTCCGCGTCGGTCTGCACCGCGATGTCGGCTTCGCCGTCGCCGTCCTTGTCGGTGAAGGCGATCGTGCCGCCGCTCTTCGTCTCGACGATGGCGGTGTCGTTGTGGCCGTCGTGGTCGGTGTCGATCGTCGCCGCGCCCGCGTCGACCTCGCCGTCCGGCATGTCCGCGTGGATGTGGCCGCCGGAGCTGTCGTCGTGGCCGCTCGTGCCGGAGTCGTCGTGGCCGCCCCCGGAGGCCTCGACCCACTCGCCGCTGGCCTCGTCGTAGACGGCCTGCTCGACGACGTGCCCGGTGTCGTCCAGCACGGCGTACTGGTCGGCTTCACCGTCGTGGTTCGTGTCGATGAAGGCCTGGGACGTGCCGTCGTCGTGCTCGACGATCGCGGTGTCGTTGACGCCGTCCTCGTTCACGTCGTAGTTGACCTCGGCCTGGTACTCCTGGCCGTCGACGTGGACGGTCATCGCCTCGGTGCCGCTGGCATCGGTGTCGCTGCCGCCGCTCTCGTCGACCCACATGGGAACTTCCCCCTTTGAACCGGGTAACGCCGTCTCTGACCTGCTGTCGGAGGGTATGACTCACCGTAGGCCCGTTCGGTTCCGCTCCACAACCGGACGGGCGGTCAGGCCGCCTTGTCCCGCAGTGCCCGGATCCGCGTCAGGAAGGCTTCGGCCCGCTCACGGCCGTCGCTGACCTCTTTGAGCCGCTTCGACACGATCGCGATCTTCTTGGCCCGCTCCTGGGCCCCCATCTTGATCGTCTTGTCGACTTCCTTCAGCTCGGCCTCGATCGCGTCGATGCGCCGGCCGAGGGCCTCGTCCAGCGCCATCGACAGCTGCTGTTCGGCCTCGATGAGCTGCTCGGCGACGAGCTGGTCGAGCGTCGAGCGGGCGTCCGCGATGGCCTCGACCAGCCACTGCTTCATGTGCTGCTTGTCGGCCGCGTGCTTGCGCGTGCGGGCCATCCACCAGCCGGCGCCGAGGCCGATGATGATCGTCGCGGGCAGCACGACGGGGTTGAGGATCGCGACGCCGGCCAGCGGCAGCGCGGCCACCTTGCCGGCGCCGACACCGCCCGAGATGCCCATGAACACGAGCAGCTTGTCCTCGGCCGTCGGCGGCTTCTTGTCCGGCGGACGCAGCACCACCGGCGGGCCGCCGGCCCGGGCGAACTGCGCGCGGATGACGTCGAGCTCCTCGGCGGAGAACAGCTCCGACAGCGAGACGTTGGTGACCTGGTTCAGGCGCTGGGAAAGCAGCATCGAGATCCGCTGCGACGTCGTCTGCAGCGCGATGTCGACCTGCTGCGGCAGCGCGGTCAGCTCGTCGCGCTTCGCCGCGTCGATCAGCTGGCGGAAGTGGGTCTGCGCGTCCCGCATCTGCCGGCTGCTTTCGTGCAGGACCTCGACGCGCGTGCGCTGCACCTCGCCGCGCAGCTTCAGCTGCCAGCCGCGGGTCGACGTCCGGCGTTCGGCCTGCAGCTGGTCACGGCGTTCGCGCAGCACCTCGGCCTCGGCCTCGCCCGCGGACAGCGCCCGGCTCTCGGCCTGCAGCTTCGCCTTCAGCTCACCGAGCGCACTGGAGAGCGCACGCAGCGTGTTCGCCTCGCCGAGCATGGCCGAACGGCCGACGAGCAGCTCCTGCAGCGCCATCTGCACCGCGGCGACGCCGGACTTCTCCCGCAGCATCGCGGCCATCTGCTCGTTGGGCGCCTTCGCCGCCGTCTCGAACATCCGCGCCGAGACCGGGTGGAACACCGAGTCGGCGAAGCGCGGCGCGTGCTCGCGCAGCAGCTGCCGGTCGGCCTCCATGACCTCGCGCCAGCCGCGGAACATGTCCACCTTGGTCAGGGCGAACACCACGGTTTCGACGCGTTCGCCGACGTCGCGCAGGAACTGCAGCTCGGTCGAGGTGAACGGCGCCGAGGCGTCGACGACGAACAGCAGCGCGGTCGCGCCCGCGGCCGCTTCCTTCGCGAGCTCGCCGTGCATCGAGTCGAGCCCGCCGACGCCCGGGGTGTCGACCAGCGAAAGCCGTTCGAGCAGCGGCACCGGCCCGGTGACCTCGACGTACCGCGGCGGGATCTGGCCCGGCGGCAGCTCGTGCGCGGCGGAGACCCAGTTGATCAGCTGGCCGAGGTCGAGGGGCACCGGCGCCAGCTGACCGGGGTAGCAGGCCTGCGCGCCCCACGCGTCGGCGTGGTCGAACACCAGGTAGGTCGCGGTGGCGACGTCGGCGTCCACAGGGGACAGTCCCGGGGTCGCGAGCAGCGCGTTGACCAGGGAGCTCTTGCCGCGGTTCGTCTCGCCGACGACCACGACGGCCGGCTTCTTCGGCCGGGCCCGCCGGACCGCGTCGACCCACTTGGCGGCGTCCGGGTCGGCGTCGCGGACGACGGTCAGCAGCTGGTCTCGCGCCGCCGCGACCTGCGAGGGCAGGCTCGGCGCGGTCGGTGCGCTCACGGGCTCTTCTTCGCGTAGACGGTGACGATCGGGGCCCGCAGCAGGCGGTCGTGGTCGGCGAACCCGGTGACTTCGGTTTCGGCGACGACGCCGTCGAGCGCCGGGTCTTCGGTGGGGATCGCGCCGCCGGCCTCGTGGCGGGCCGGGTCGAACCGCTCGCCGTCGGGCCGCAGGGCCTGGACGCCGATGGCGGCGAGGCCTTCTTCGAGGCGTTCGACGACGCCGCCGCTGCGCGCGCGATCCAGCGCGTAGAGGCACATCTGGATCAGCGCGTGCCTATCGGCGAGGGCACGCTCGAGGTCGGTCGCGGCGACCGGCTGCTGCAAGGGGTGCACATCGGTGTCCGACGCGGTCGCGGCGCTCTCGGTTCCCTTTTCCGCATCAGCCTGCTCGATGATCTGCGCGATGCTGACGGCCGCGATCTGGCCGGTGGGGGTGTCGTCGGGATCGACGGATCCGTCCTTGCGAAACCACGCCATGAGCACCACCTCGTCCCGGTCCCGCCAGATTCCACCAGTTTGGCGGACTCAAGCGCCATCCGGGGGCGAAACGGGACGAAGGAACCGGACCAGGATCGTCCGGAGGACCGCCTGTTCCGCGGGCAGATCGAGGTCCGGGTCGAGACTGGCCCGCAAAATCATCGCGTCGATCAGCCCGGCGACCCAGCCGGCGGCCGCGCGCGCAGTGACGCCGGGGTCGATCAGCCCGGCGTCGGCGGCCCGCTCGACCAGCACGGCCAGGCCGTCGCGGAGGGCGCCGTCGTTGCGCCGGATCAGTTCCGCGAACTCGTCGTCGCGGGCGGCCTGCGCCGCGGCCTCCAGGACCAGCCGGACGACGGCGGGGTGCGCGACCTGGCCGGCCAGCTCGGTGACGACGTCGAGCAGCGCTTCCCACTGGTCGTCGGCCTTTGCCGCGGTTTCGAGGCGTCCGGCCGTCTCGGCGGCGTCGTCGGTGAAGATCGCCGTGAACATCGCGCGCTTGTTCGGGAAGTAGTGGAAGAGGCTGCCGGAGCTGATGCCCGCGGCGCGGCAGATGTCCGCCGTCGTCGTCCGCTCGAAGCCTTTCTCGGCGAAGCAGCCGGCGGCGGCGTCGACGATCGTGGCGCGCTTGGCCGCGTGCTTGGCCGGATCGACCGTCCTCATCGCTCGACCGGCGGCTCGTCGCGCCAGGGGTAGCCGTGTTCGGCGAAGGCAGGCGCCAGTTCGTGGTTGCGCAGGTCGGTCTTCTCGCGGGCGATCTCCCGGCCGTCGATGGTCCGCAGGACGAGCTCCTTGCCGTCGAGGTAGACGGCTTCGAGGTCGGCCTCGATGCGGCGGGTCTTGTCACCGCGGACCAGCGTGACCCGGGTCGGCGACACCGTGACGACCAGTCGCTCGACCGCCCAGACCACGGCGAACACCAGGCCGAGCACCAGCCCGCCGGCGACCGCGGCGAGCGTCGCCCACGGCTGCGGCAGCTTCGTGAGCACCTTGAACACACCCTGGAACGGGAAGGCCGGCAGAGCGGTGACCCACGCGGCGACGGCCCAGACCCCCACGCCGAGCGCGCCGCCGGCCAGCGGGCAGCCGATCCAGGACGCGGTGCGCAGCCACGGCGGCTCGTCGACGGTCGTCTCCATACCGCCATTATTAGACCGCGTGCTCGGTTTATGAAAGCCGGGCTCAGACCAACTCGTCGATCACCTTGCGGAGCACGGCCTCGAGGCCGGGACCGTCTTCGGCGAGCCGGGACGAGACGAGCAGCTGGTCGTCGGCCGTGCGCAGCCAGATCGACCCGGCGACGGAGATCTCGATGACGTTCAGCCGGAACGGGTAGGCCCGCCGCCCCAGCCGGACCTCGGCCTCGCGCACCAGCTGGCCGAGGCGTTCGCCGGCCACGATCTGGCGCCGGTAGAAGCCGGGCGCCCACGGCGTGCCGCCCGCCGGCTCGCCCGCGCCGCGCAGGGCGGGCCCGCGCGCGTTGGCGAAGTGGCGGGCCGCGGCCGGGCCGAAGAAGTCGAGCGCCTGCCGCATCGCCGAACCCTGCGCGAGCGCGGGCCTGCCGTAGCGGGAACGCGGGCTGCGCGGGTCCGGGTCCTCGCGGTTGCGGAGGAAGGCCAGGAGGTCGACCCACCAGTCGGCCCACTGCGCCTGGACGGCCGCGCGGTCGACCTCGGGCGGGACGTGCACCGGGACCCGCGGCTCCACGGGCGGCAGCACCTGTCCTTCGGAAACGGACAGGGCCAGGGCGTCACGGATGTACAGCGCGACGTCGATCTCGTTCTCGCTGCTCCAGCCGGCTCGCCAGGATGTCGTGTTTTCTAGGCGCACGTCTCAACAGTACGCGGAAAAGCGCCCCTACCAGCGAGATTCGGCAAGCAGAAACAAACTCAGGCTTCGCGCACCTGTTGCCACATCAAGAAGTACGCCCGGTGCACGACGTGCGCGACACGGCTCTGCGCGGGTGTCGCGCCGAAGGACGCGAAGGAGCGCCACCAGCCCGCGCGCTCGAGCGCGTGCGCGGCCAGCTCCGGTCGCGGCGCGCCGGGCTTGCCGAGCTGGGCACCGATGTCGGCGTTGCTGCCGACCCGCAGCACCTCCTCCGACAGGTCCTCCGGCATGTCGACCGCGCCGGACGCGACCAGCGTCAGGGCTTCGAGCAGCCGCAGCTGGTGGGCCTCGGGCTTGGCGAGCAGCACCTCGATGGCGTCGTGGACGCGCTGGCGCTCGGCCGGGTCGCCCGAGGCGTGCGCGAGCGCGGTGACCGAGGCGAGGGCGGCGGCCGCCTTGATGCCGTCGGCGCGGGCGGCGAACACCACCGACAGGCGCTGGCGCACCGACTCCAGCCCGGACGCGTCGAGCAGCGAGCGCCGCAGCGAGCCCGCGGTGATCTCCGGCTCCTTGCGGATCGCCTCGACGGCGTGCGAGATGCCGAACAGGTCGAGCTTCTCCAGCAGCCGCAGCCGGGTGCCCGACGGGACGTCGCACTCCCAGCTGGTGAAGATGTCGGCCGAGATCAGCATGGTCTGCAGCACGTCGTCGTCGAGGTCGGCGAGCTGCCGCAGCGCCTCCGCGTCGGCGGAGGTGAACCCGCCGGACTCCGCGGACTCGGCGATCAGCCCGATCACCGGCAGCACGTCGGCGACGCGCGGCTTCAACGTCGACGCCTGTTTCTCGGACAGGATCGTCGCGGCCTTCCAGACGTCGCCGTCCGCGCCTTCGACCGACTCCGGCGCGATGGTGTCGGCCTTGTTCAGCACGGCGATGGCGTTGACCGGGCCGGCTTCGCGGCTCGCGGTGGCCGCGGTGAAGGCGGCGAGGGCCTGCTGGTCGTCGGCGCGGACGCCCTGGGTGACGACGTAGAGCACGGCTTCGGCACCGGCGACCGCGCTGCGCGAGGTGTCGTCGAGCTCGTCCGAGCCCTCTTCGTCCTCGTCGTCTTTGCGGTGCTTCGCGGCGCCCAGGAGCTGCTCGGTGCGGGACACCGAAGCGGCGTCGAGCGAGCCGAGACCGGGGGTGTCGATCACCGTCATGCCCTGGAGGACGGCGTTGGTCAGGTACGCCTCGATGTGCGACACCTGCTCGATGTCGACGCCCAGCTCCGCCGGGATCATCCCGTCGGAGGCGAACGGGAGCACCTGCTTGCGGCCGTCGGTGAAGACGATCTCGACGCGGTCGACCGTGCCGTACTGGAACCGGGTCACCAGCCGCGTGCACTCACCGATGTCGGTCGGCGCGACCCGGCGCCCGATCAGCGCGTTGACCAGCGTCGACTTGCCCGACTTGATCCGCCCGGCGACGGCCACCTGCAGCGGCGCGCCGAGCCGGCGCAGCACCTCCGCGAAACCGGCCGCGGTGCGCGCGGAGACCTGCGACTGCAGGCGGTGACACAGGTTGGCCACCGACATCGACAGCGGACCGGCGAGCCGGCCCTGCTCCGGTGACGTCACGGCCCCCAGCCCTCCCGTCGTACGGACAACCCCCTGAATCGTGCCATGGGCCTCATCCGGAGGTCGCACCGAAGGTGGTACCGCCGACCGACGCGCGGTCTCCACCCCGGGACCTAGTGTTACCTGGTGCGACGGCTGAGCCTCTGGATGCGTGCCCACCCCATGGCGGGCGACACGGTGCTCGCCGTCCTGCTCGGCCTGGTCGACCTGCTGCTGTTCGTCGCCGACCGGTTCGCCGAGCTGCCGGAGCTGCCGCCCTGGTACGTGGCCGTGCCGGTCAACATCGCGATGGTCGCGCCGCTGGTGTTCCGGCGGAAGTCACCGCTGTGGTCGGCCTACAGCGTGCTCGTGGTCAGCGTCGTGCACGCCACCCTGATGCTCGGCATCGGCAGCGCCGCCGGGCTGGCGATGAGCATCTACTCGGTCGTCGTCTACGCCGGACGGCGGCAGGGCCTGATCTTCGTCGGCGCGGTCGTCGTCTCGTCGGCCGTGCAGCTGGCACTGGCCCCACTGGACGACGAGCTCCTCATCGCGGTGCTGTTCCTCGCGTTCGGCATCGCCCTGTGCTGGACGCTCGGCGAGTTCGTCGGCGCCCGGCGCGCCTACGACGTGGAAGTGGAGGCCAGGTTGCACCTGCTCGAAACCGAACGGGACCAGGCCACCCGGATCGCGGTGGCCGAGGAACGCGGGCGGATCGCACGCGAGCTGCACGACGTCGTCGCGCACGCGGTGAGCGTCATGGTGGTGCAGGCCGACGGCGCGTCCTACGCGATCCAGAGCAACCCCGAGCTCGCTCAGCGGGCCCTGCAAACGATTTCCGAGACCGGCCGCGGCGCGCTCGGCGAGCTGCGGCGCCTGCTCGACGTGCTCCGCAGCGACGACGCCGACGGCGAGCCCCGCGTGCCGCAGCCGGACGCGCACGCCCTCGCCGAGCTGGCCGACCGGATGCGCGCCGCCGGGGTGCCGGTGGAGCTGGAGACCGACGACCTCGGCGACCTGCCCGCCGGCGTCTCGCTGGGGATCTACCGGATCGTCCAGGAGTCGTTGACGAACACGCTCAAGCACGCCGGCCGCGGCGCGACCGCGGCGGTGCGGGTGCACCGCACCGGCGACCTGGTGGAGGTCCTGGTCTCCGACGACGGCGCGGGCCGCGTCCCGCAGCTGGCCGCGACCGCGCCCGGTTCGCAACGGCTGCCGGGCGGCAACGGCCTGATCGGCATGCGCGAACGCGCGCACGTGTACGGCGGGACCCTCGACGTGGGCCCGGCTCCGGGCGGTGGGTGGCAGGTCCGCGCGGCCCTGCCGGTTAGGTTGGACAAGTGATCCGTGTGGTGGTCGTCGACGACCAGGAACTCATGCGCGTCGGGTTCCGGATGGTCCTGGGCGCACAGGCCGACATCGACGTCGTCGGCGAGGCCGGCGACGGCGCGCAGGCCATCCGGATGGCCGAGGAGCTGCGCCCCGACGTCGTGCTGATGGACGTCCGGATGCCGGTGCTCGACGGCGTGGAGGCGACCAAGCGGATCGTCGCCGCCGGCACCGCGCGTGTGCTGGTGATGACGACGTTCGACCTCGACGAGTACGTCTACTCGGCGCTGCAGGGCGGGGCGAGCGGGTTCCTGCTCAAGGACACCCAGCCCGACCACCTGGTCTCGGCGCTGCGGGCGGTCGCCTCGGGCGACGCGGTGGTCTCGCCGTCGGTGACCCGCCGGCTGCTCGACCGCTTCGTCGGCACTGGCGGCGCGCCGATGCGGGACACCGCGGAGCTGGACGTGCTCACCGACCGCGAGCGCGAGGTGCTCGTGCTGATCGCCAAGGGCATGTCGAACCTGGAGATCGCGGAGGCGCTGTTCCTCTCGGAGGCGACGGTGAAGACGCACGTCGGGCGGATCCTGGCGAAGCTGGAGCTGCGGGACCGGGTGCAGGCCGTGGTGCTGGCCTACGAAACCGGCCTCGCGCGCCCCGGCCTCGCCTAACGGAAGCTGCACTTTTCCTATGAAAGATGCGCACGGAGGGCCTCCGGACGCATCTTTCATAGGGAAAGTGACGACCGGACGGTCGCGACCACTCGCTTCGGATCGCCGTACAAGTCAGCCTTGGTGACGATCACGAAGCGCCATCCCTCGGCCTCGATCGCGGCGCGGCGCTGCGCGTCGAGGCGCGGCTGGATGCCGTCGAGATGCCACTCGCCGTCGTACTCGACGGCCAGCTTCTGCGCCGGAAACGCCAGGTCAAGGCGACCGAGGAAGCTGCCTGACGCCGCTACGACGTCAACTTGGACCTCGGGCTTGAGCCCGGCGACGGTGAGCCACACCCGCAGTTCGGACTCGGGCACGCTCTCCGAGCGCGCATTAACCAGCGCGACCGCCTTCCTGGCTCGCACCATTCCGTTGTCCCGGCGCGGTCCGAGATAGCGGCGCAGCTCGGCCAGGTCGACCAGCCCGCTGCCGAGGAAGGCGTCGAGGTAGCCGACGGTCCGGGGAAGCGAACGATGCAACCTGGTGTTCGTGGCGACGTCCAACGCGAGCCGCAGAGGCGTGGCGAGCTGGATGTCACCCCACGGCTCGCTGTCGATCACCCGGCTGGTCCGCCGGATGTGCAGTCCGGCCTGCCGGTCGAACTTCAGGTTCTCGGGCACGACGAATTCGACCAAGTCCTGCGGACCGACCAGGTCGAGACCCCAGATGGCCGCTGCCGAGCACCCGGTCAGGACAGCTCTGCTCGGTGCAAGCAGAGCAGCGGCCCGGCACCGCATCGCGTGCGTGACTTCGGTCGTCGAGGCGACGTAGACGTTCCGGAACAAGCGGGTGAACAACGGAGACCGCAAGTCGCACAACGTCAACGCCTCTTCGGCCACGGCGTGGCTCCCGATGAAGGGCTCGGCAAAGTCGACCAGGTCACTGCTACGAAGTCGGAACACCCGCCAAACCTGCGTCACACGACCGACAACCAGCCCCGTTGAAGATCAACTACGGCCTGCTTGTCCACATCCCCCGAAATCCCTCCCCAACCCCGCATCTTTCCTAGGGAAAGTGCCGTCTTGGAGCCCCAGGGGCGGCACTTTCCCAGGGAAAGTGGCGGGTTCGGTTAGCGGAAGTTGGTCGGTGGGGTGGTTGCCGGGTCCTTGCCCGCGTTGCGGACCTCGGTGATCCAGCGGCCGAAGTCCGGGCGGTCGCCGTCGACGTCGGTGTAGCCGTACTCCTTCATCAGCGTCCACGACGCCAGCGTCCGGCCCGCGAAGCGCGCGACGTCCGGGTCCTGCGCCAGGGCCGCGACGCCGCGCGCCAGCAGGTACGGCGTCTCGGAGATCTTGAAGTCGACCGGGGCGAGCTTGCCCACCGCGTCGCGCCAGTTCTCCTCGGTGACCTCGAAGTGGTCCAGCATCGACTCCGACCGCAGGAAGCCCGGCGTCACGGCGAGCCCGACGCAGTCGTTCTTCTTCAGCTCCACGCCCAGCGCCCGGCCGAGGGCGCGGATGCCGCACTTCGCCAGGTAATAGGGGAGGCCCGCGCCGACGTAGTCGTCGTTGTCGCCGTCGGTCACCTCGAGCACCAGCCCGCGGCGGGCCACCACCAGTGGCAGCAGCTTGTGCAGCGCGATCAGGTGCGTGTCGAGCGCGTTGTGCGTCAGGGTGAGCGCGTCCTCCAGCGGTGTCTCCCAGAACGGCGCGTCGAAGTGGAAGTACATGTCGCCACCCCAGACGTCGTCGACCAGGATGTCGATTCCGTCCACTTCGGACTCGATGCGCGCCTTCAACGCGTCCACATCGGACACCGACGTGAAGTCGCAGCGGACGACCACCGCGCGACCGCCGGCCGCCTCCACCAGTTCGCCCGTCTCTTCGATCGTCTCCGGGCGCTTCAGCGGTGACGCCGATTCGCGCGTCGTACGGCCGGTGACGTACACCGTCGCGCCCGCGCGGCCCAGCTCCACCGCGATCGCCCGCCCGCAGCCCCGGGTCGCCCCCGTGACGACCGCGACCTTTCCTTCCAAGCTCATGCGTCCTCCCGTCCCCGCCACGCGGTCAGCACCGCGTCGACGTCCTCCGCCAGCCGGTCGGCCAGCCGCCCGTGCGGCCGGATCGACCAGTCGATCGACACCCCGTTGATGACCCCGAGCACGGCACGGGCCGCCCGCGGCACGCTCGGCGCGTGCGGCAGCGACCCCGCCGCCGCGCGCACCAGCCGCCGGAGCTCTTCCTCGACGGCCGTGAAGTGCTCGCCCAGCAGCGACCGCAGCACCGGGTCGCCGATGTCCACGCCGAGCTGGCCGAGGTGGTTCGCCGCCTCTTCGGCGTCGCCCAGCACCGCGTAGACCGACACCGCCGCGGCGCGCAGGCCGTCGACCGGGTCGTCCGCCCGCTCGGCGCACGCCCGCATGTGCTCGACCGCCCGCCGCGTGGCCCGCCGGCTCATGGCCTGCAGCAGGCCGCTCTTCGAGCCGAACCGCTGCGCGACCGTGCCGACCGAGACGTTCGCCTCCGAAGCCACCTGCGCGAGCGTGAAACCGGGGCCGCAGCGGCCGATCACGGTCTCCGCCGCACCCAGCAGCCGCTCGTCGGTGATGCTCCTCGGCCGGGCCACGGAATTATTGAACCACAGTTCATTAATGAGCGCGAATCAGGGTCGGATCAGGGTCATCACCCATCGCGCATCGGCCGAAGAGCCAGCAAGGTACTACTCAGGTAGGGGGAGCGGTTAGGCCTCCAGGGTGACGCGCGAACGGCCCCCGACCCGCGACGATGAACACGTCGTAAGCGAGGGGCGGAAGAGGAGCAGTCATGATCGAGGCAACCGGCCTCACCAAGCGGTACGGGAAGACACTGGCGGTGAACAACCTGTCGTTCTCCGTGGCCGCGGGTCAGGTCACCGGCTTCCTCGGCCCGAACGGGGCGGGCAAGTCCACCACCATGCGCATGATCCTGGGCCTGGACAACCCGACGGGCGGCCAGGTCACCATCGGGGGCAAGAAGTACCACGACCTCAAAGAACCGCTGCGCACCGTCGGCGCGCTGCTCGACGCGAAGTGGGTGCACCCCAACCGCTCGGCGCGCGCTCACCTGCAGTGGATGGCGAAGTCCAACCGCATCCCGGCGAGCCGTGTGGACGAGGTGCTCGACACCGTCGGCCTCACCAGCGTCGCGGGCAAGCGCGCCGGCGGGTTCTCGCTCGGCATGTCGCAGCGGCTCGGCATCGCGGCCGCCCTGCTCGGCGACCCCGAGGTGCTGCTGTTCGACGAGCCGGTGAACGGCCTGGACCCCGAGGGCATCCTCTGGATCCGGAAGTTCATGCACCGGCTGGCCGAGGAAGGCCGCACCGTGTTCGTGTCGAGCCACCTGCTTTCGGAGATGGCGCTGACCGCGACCAACCTCGTGGTGATCGGCCGCGGCAAGCTGATCTCGCAGTCCTCCACCGAGGACTTCGTCTCCCGCGCCGCGGAGAACACCGTCAAGGTCCGCTCGCCGCAGCTGGCCGAGCTGCGCGGGGTCCTGCAGCGGGCCAGCGCCGGCGTCACCGAGGACGCGAACGCGCTCGTGGTGTCCGGGATGGACAGCGACAAGATCGGCGAGATCGCCGCCGCCAACCGGATCGTGCTGCACGAGCTGAGCCCGCAGACCGGCTCGCTCGAGCAGGCCTTCATGCAGATCACCGGCGACTCCGTCGAGTACCACACCGGTCTCGACGCCGAGGCGCAACACGTGCTCGAGTCCGCCAAGTAAACGGGGAAACCAAGATCATGAACCTGCTCGCGGTCGAACGCATCAAGCTGTTCAGCACCCGCTCGCCGTGGTGGTGCGCGCTCATCACCCTGGCCCTGACCATCGGCTTCGCCGCCATCATCGCCGGCGCGACGCCGTCCGACTCGCAGCTCACGCTGTCCGCCACCCAGTTCGGCGGCTCCCAGTTCGGCATCGCCGTCGTCATGGTGCTCGCCGCGCTCGCGGTGACCACCGAATACCGCTTCAACACCATCCGCACCACGTTCCAGGCCGTGCCGCACCGCTCGCCGGCGCTGATCGCCAAGGCGATCGTCGTCGCGCTCGTGGCGCTGGTCATCGGCGAGATCGCCGCCTTCGGCGCGCTGGGCCTCGGCATGCTCATGCGGCCGGACGACCACCTCGGCCTGCACACCGCGCAGGACTGGATGAACGTCGCGGGCCTCGGCCCGGTGTTCGCCGTCAGCGCCGTGCTCGCCGTCGCACTCGGGATCCTGATCCGGCACAGCGCCGGTGCCATCGCCCTGCTGCTCATCTACTACTTGGCCGTGGAAGAGCTGGTGCAGCTGATCCCGAAGATCGGGCACACCATCCACGAGTGGCTGCCGTTCAACGTGGCGAACAAGTTCCTGCGCGGCTCGGCGGTCGTCGACGGCCCCGCGCCGTCGGACTCGCCGCTGAGCCCAGGCTGGGCGCTGGCGTACTTCGCCGGCATCGCGATCGTGTTCCTGCTCGTCGCACTCGGGGTTGCGAAGAAGCGGGACGCCTGAGGGGAAACAGGGGAAACAGGGGAAAACGGGAGTCCGGGTCGCGCTGTCGGGGGGCGACCCGGATTCCCGTTTCCCGATAGGCTCCTCCGGTGATCGAAGCGAACGCACTGACCAAGCGGTACGGCGCCACCACCGCGGTCAACGAGCTGACGTTCACCGCGCGGTCGGGGCGCGTCACCGGCTTCCTCGGCCCGAACGGCGCCGGCAAGTCCACGACCATGCGGCTGATCCTGGGCCTCGACACTCCCGACGCGGGCCGGGTGCTCATCGACGGCGTCCCCTACCGGCAGCTGAAAGATCCACTCAGGACGGTCGGCGCAATGCTGGACGCCACCTGGCGCCACCCCGGCCGCAACGGGCGCGACCACCTCCGCTGGCTGGCCGCGACCAACGGCCTCCCGGAGAAGCGCGTCGAAGAGCTGCTCGAGCTGGTCGGGCTGACGAGCGTCGCCGAGCGCCGCGCCGGGCAGTACTCGCTCGGCATGCTGCAGCGGCTGGGGATCGCCGCCACGCTGCTCGGCGACCCGCGCGTCCTCCTGTTCGACGAGCCGGTGAACGGCCTCGACCCCGAGGGCATGGCCTGGATCCGGCAGCTGCTCCACACGCTGGCCGCCGACGGCCGGACCGTGTTCGTCTCCAGCCACCTGCTGCCCGAGATGGCGCAGACCGCCCAGGACCTGGTCGTGATCGGCCGGGGCCGGCTGATCTACCAGGGCACGATGGACGACTTCGTGGCGCGCACGAGCGCGCACGGCGTCCGCGTGCGCACCCCGCACGCGGACGAGCTGCGGGCCGCGCTGACCGGGCAGGCGGAGTTCACCGAGGCCGACGGCGCCTTCGTGGTGTCCGGATTGGACAGTGACCGGATCGGGCAGCTCGCCTTCGACGCCGGGGCGACGCTGCACGAGCTGAGCCCGATCACCGGCTCGCTCGAGCAGGCCTACCTCGACCTCACCCGCGAGGCCGTCGAGTTCCCCGCGGCCGTTTCCCCGGAGGCCGCCCGATGAGCACGACCACGAACCTGCTCCGCGCCGAGCGCATCAAGCTCTTCAGCACCCGGTCGCCGTGGTGGTGCCTGGCGCTCGCGCTCGCCGCGCCGCTCGGCTTCACCGCGCTGTTCTTCGCGCTGGCCGGGCCGGAGATCCCGCCGACCGTCGGCAACACGCAGCTCGCGAGCGGCAACGGCCGGACCGTGCTGGTCGTGCTCGCGATCCTCGCGACGGCGTCGGAGTTCAACTGGGGCACGATGCGGCTGACGTTCCAGGCCGTGCCGAGCCGGGTGCCGGCGCTGCTGGCGAAGGTCGCGGTCATCGGCGCGGTCGGCGCCGCGCTCGGGCTGGTCGTCGGCTTCGGCTCGTGGGGCCTGGCGACGCTGGTGCAGCCGGACGCCGACCTCGCGCTGCACTCGGGCGCGGACTGGCGCTCGGTGCTCGGGCAGAGCCTGGTCTTCCTGCTCGCCGCGGTGGCCGGCGTCGGTGTCGCCCTGCTGCTGCGCAGCATCGCCTTCGCCCTGACGGTGCTGCTCGTGTGGACACAGGTGCTCGAAGGGGTGGTGGTGTTCATCCCCGGCGCCGGCAAGCACATCTACCAGTGGATGCCGTTCCACGCGGCCGACCAGTTCGTCGGCGCCGGCGGGTTCGGCGCGGGCGCGCTTCAGCTGCCACCGGCCCCGCTCGGCCCGTGGGGCTACCTCGGTTACTTCGCGGCGATCTGCGCTGCACTGTTCGTGGCCGGGGTGTTCGTCACGGCACGGCGCGACGCCTGAGCGTGATCGCGCTCTCAATACCTCAAAAATTCGTGTTAACAAAAGATGAAGAGGCTGTGGCTTCTCTCACAGGCACCGGACATACTGCTATGACCAGGCAATATTCGTAAGTGAGCACCGGAACCGTCTGCGCTCCCCTGGAGGTGATCCTTGACGGTGAACACCGGGCAAGAATTGGGCAGCACCATTCCCCGAGCTCGCGTCGAAGACGACGTACCCCGGCTCGAACCCATGCTGGACCTCGAATGGTCGCGGGCGATCGACCTCCCGCAGACCGCCCTGGCGGCCACGACGCCGGCCGAACTCCGCCGGGCGTGGGTGCACCGCGCGCCCGAAGACAGCGTCCTGGCCCTGTTCCGCGCCTCGTCCGGGATGACGGGGCCGATTCCCGCGCCGTGGTGGCTGCGGGCGGTCGCCGACGGCACCCTCGACTCGCGGGAACAGGGTTTCCGCGTCGAGGACCGCATCGCGCAGCTGCTCGGCAGGCGGCCGGGCTGGGAATTCGTCCCGTGGGCCGCGGACGGAGAATCCGGCTACTGGGAGTTCATGCCGTCCGAACGCGGGAAATCGGGACACGCGATTCCCACGACGGTGATGAACACCGATCGGCACACCGGCTGGATCGACGTCCTGCCGGCCCACACCGGGCGGACTCCGAACCCGATCGCGGTCGCCGGGCTGGCGGGCCTGCGGTCTCGTCTCGGGGAGTTCGAAGCCGTTCGCTGACTCGACCTTCCTCCTCGCCACCACCCTCGACGGAGGCGCTGCGCACCCGGCTACATTCGCTGGGTGGAAAACCAGGACCAGCCCCGGCTGCGCAGCGTCGTCAGCTACGTCAAGCGCGGCGGCCGGATGACCGTCGGGCAGCAACGCGCGTGGGACGAACTGTGGCCGGACCTGGGCCGCACGGTCGGTGAGCTGCCGGCCGGGAAGCTGGACTTCGCCGCGTGGTTCGGCCGTGAGGCGCCGGTGCTGATCGAGATCGGCTCCGGCATGGGCGAGACGACGTCGCAGCTGGCCGCCGCGGCGCCGGAGCTGAACTACGTCGCGGTCGAGGTCTACGACCCCGGCCTCGGGCAGCTGATGCTGCGCGCCGAAAAGCTGGGCGTCGAGAACCTGCGGCTGCTGCACGGCGACGCCGTCGTGCTGCTGACCGAGCACGTCGAGCCGGATTCGCTGCACGGCGTCCGCCTGTTCTTCCCGGACCCGTGGCCGAAGAAGAAGCACCACAAGCGGCGGATCGTGTCGCCGTCGTTCGCCGCGCTCGTGGCGTCGCGGCTCGCGCCCGGTGGCACCTTCCACATGGCGACCGACTGGGAGAACTACGCCGAGCAGATGCTCGAGGTCTGCTCCGCCGAGCCGGCGCTGAAGAACCGGTACGACGGCTGGGCGCCGCGGCCGGAGTGGCGGCCGGTGACCAAGTTCGAGCAGCGCGCCGACGTCGAAGGACGCGTCTCGCACGACCTCATCTTCGAAAAGCAGTCGTGAGTGTTCAGGGCGGTTAGAACCGCCCTGAACACTCACGACCTCCCTCTGTACCCCCGGTGCTCGCCCCTCCCCCGACAGAGGGGCGAACGTCCTATTCCTCGGCCAGCGGTTCCGCCTGCACCCGCTTGAGGGCCGGTGTGCAGACCGACGCGCCGAGCAGGGCCACCCCGACCCCGAGCACGACCGGCGCCAGCAGCCACGGGCTCACCACGATCCCGCGTGGGTCGACCATGCTGTACAGCCCAACACCGACCAGTACCCCGACGATTCCCGCGCCGATGGTGGCGACCAGCGCGGGCAGCGCGGCCTCCATCCGCAGCGCCCTCGACAGCACCCGCACCGGCGTGCCGGCGGCCATCAGCGCCCCGAAGGTGCGGCGGCGGTCCATCACCGACCCCGCGGTCGCGACCGCGGCGCTGCAGCCGGCCAGGATCCCCGCGGCGACCAGCCCGATCACCGTGACCCGGCGCAGGTCGCCGAGCTCGGTCTGCTGGTTGAACAGGTACTGGTCGCGGCTGCCGACCTCCTCGCCGGCGGCCGGCGCGGCCAGCGCCGTCCGGACGATCTCGCGGTTCGCGTCTGTGGTCGGCGCGACCACGGTGACGTACTTCGGCGTGAAGCCGTCCGGCAGCGCGGCCGGGTCGACGATCGACGTGCCGGACAGGTCCGGGTCGGGGAGGTGGACGGCTTCTGCCCGGGTTCCCGACCGGACGGCCACGGCCGGCCCTTCCCAGTTGTCGGTGATCTTGTACTGCGCCAGGTCGAGCGCCGAGTCGCCGAAGACGGCCGGGCCGCCCGCGCAGTTCTCCGCGGTGAGCCCGAAGCGGGTCAGCTTGACGGCGTCGGCGCAGGTCAGCACCAGCGCCCGGTGGCCGGTGCGGTTCCGGCCCTCGCCCTGGACCAGGTAGACCTCGCCGACGGCGACCGCCTTCCCGGACTGGCCGTACTTCTGCAGGGACGCGTTGGCCTGGTCGACGATCTTGCCCGCGTGCTGGGCGTCGGTGTCGACGTAGAGCACGGAGTCCTGGAAGGACCGCCCGCCGCCGGCCATCGACTCGAACGTCGGCAGCAGCGTCAGCGCCATCGACCCGGCGAACACCGCGAGCACGATCCCGGCGGACGCCCGGTAGGCGCTCTTCGGGTCGTCACGCAGGCGGCGCCCGGCGAGCAGCGAGGACGGCCGGCGCCAGATCCGGACGAACGTGCCGCCCACCGCCGACGTCACCCACGGCCCGACGATCGCGGCCGAGCCGACCAGCAGGAACAGCCCCGCCATGACCATCGTGATGCCGCCGGAGTCCTTCGCCGTCGTCACGGCGACGAGGAAGAACAGCCCGGCCGCGGGCAGGGCCAGCAGCCGCCACCAGCGCAACGGCTTCTTCGTGTGGCCGCCGGTCGCGAACAGCGGGTTCTTGAGCACGCGGCGCAGGCCGAGGACGCCGGCCAGCACCACGAGCACCGGGATGGCCACGACGATGAACACCGTCAGGCCGACCGGCAGCGCGAAGTCGGACGCGAGCCAGGTACCGCCGGCCCACGGCACGAACGACGCGAGGCCGTGCAGGGCCGGGCTCAGCAGCAGGCCGAGCAGGGCGCCGATGCCCGCGGACAACGTCGTCTCGGCGGCCACCATGTTCGTGACCTGGCCAGGCGTGGCGCCGGCCAGCCGGATCGCGGCGAGCCGCCGTTCACGCCGGGCCGCGGTCAGTCGCGCCGACGACGCGACCAGCACCAGGCTCGGCACCAGCAGCACGATGATCCCGACCCAGGACAGCAGCATGAGCAGGCCGTCCGGGCTCGCCTTCCCGCCGGGGAAGCCCTCGATCGGGGAGGCGTTCTCCGGCATCGCGTCGGGCGTGTGCCCGACGAGCGCGACGAGCTGCTCCGGGAAGCGGAGGCCGTCCTCGCCGAGCGCGGCCACCGGCTTGCCGAACCGGTCGCCGAGCTGGTCGGCCGGGTGGGCCTGCAGCAGCCGGCCGAGCGCCGGCGACACGACGGTCTCACCCGGCCCCGGCAGCTGCGGCACCCCCGCCGGCAGCGGGACGGACCCGGGCGTGGCGCCGCCGGTCAGCGCGACGTCGACGCGCACGATCTGCTGCCCGTCGAAGTAGTCCTTCGAGGCGTTGAACAGGATCTTGGCCGGGGCGTCGGAGCCACGGCTGTAGTAGTGGTCGCCCTGCCAGAGGGCGCGCTGCTCGCGGTGCTGCGTGGCGAACGGCAGCGTCGCCAGCAGCAGCACCAGCCCGGTGGCGACAGCCACCCCGATCGCGGTGAGGATCGCCGACGTCCGGGTCCGCCGGTCGACCTTCAGCACCCGCAGGGCGATCTGGAGCGAGTTCACGCCGCCAGCCTCGTCGCGATCAGGCCGTCGCGGATGGCGACGGTCTTCGGCATCGACTCGGCCAGCTCGCGGTCGTGGGTCACCACGAGCACCGCGGCGCCCGTCTCGTGGGCGGCGCCGAGCAGGGCGTCCATCGTGTCGCGGCCGGTGCGCGTGTCGAGCGCGCCGGTCGGCTCGTCGGCGAAGATCACCTTCGGCCGGTGGGTCAGCGCCCGCGCGATCGCGACGCGCTGGGCCTCGCCGCCGGAAAGCTCGCCGGGACGGCGGCGCTCCTTGCCGGCCAGGCCGAGGCGCGAAAGCCACTGGCGGCCGGCGTCGATGGCCTCCTTGCGGCCGAGCCCGGCCAGCAGCGAAGGCAGCGCGACGTTCTCTTCCGCCGTCAGCTCGGCGACCAGCATCCCCGACTGGAAGACGAAGCCGAACTCGGTGCGGCGCAGTTCGCTGCGCTTCTTCTCGCCGAGGTGGTCGATCCGCTGCCCGGCCAGGAAGATCTGGCCGTCGTCGGCCCGGAGGATCCCGGCCAGGACGTGCAGCAGCGACGTCTTGCCGGAGCCGGACGGCCCGACGATGGCCACGGCGTCCCCCGGCTGGATGTCGATGTCGATGCCGGCCAGGGCATGCTGCGCGCCGTAGCGCTTCACCAGCCCGCGGCCGGACAGCACCGGCCCATTCGTCCACTGTGGAGTATTCGGGTCCACCACGTTCTCCCTGTCGGTTCGGGTCTCGATGCCGATGAGCTTCGCGGAGATCAAGGGGTGTCCACTTCGGGCAGACGGCCAGTCACGCGCCGCGGCGCATCGGCCGATCGGCCGAGGGAGTGCGGACCACTCGGCCAAGGTGCGAACCGGGACGAATCCTCTAACGTCACGTTGTGACCGCCGCGCCCCCGCCGAACAAGCTCTACGCACGCACCGCCGCCCTGGTGCGGCGCATCGGGGTCCCCTCGGCCGTCCTGTTCGCCGCCTTGCTCTTCGACGTCGTCTTCACGACGCAGGCGGCCCTCGACGACAACGGCCCGAAGTTCGTCGACTTCGGGCTGCTCCCCGGCATGTTCGCGATGACGGCGTGCGCGGTGTGGGCCCAGAAGCGCGCGGCCGTCGCCGGGGTGGTCGGCGCGGGCGTGCTGGTGTTCTCCACCCTCTTCATCCACGCGTTCCACGTCCCGCCCTACTCCAGCGTGCTGCCGAAGGTGACCATCACCGAGGTCGTGGCCGGGGTGCTGATGGTCTACTACGTGGCCCGCCGCGCCCGGGCGGGCGTGGCGTTCTGCGTGGTCAGCGTCCTGGTCGTCGGGGGTCTCGTCGCCGTCTTCGGCCGGTACGCGGGCGTCAGCTCGATCGACAGCGGCACGGGTTCCCAGGCCCTGCTGTTCGGCCTGCTGCTGCTCGCCGGGGCGGTGGTGCCGGCCATCACGCTCCGGGACCGCAGCCCGAAGGGCGATCCGCGGACGCGGAAGCTGCTGCGGGTGAACGAGCTGGCCATGGGGCAGTGGCCGTTGATCGGCTTGCTCGGGTTCGCGCTGCTGTTCGAGTTCGGCTACACGTATTCGAGCAACGCCCGCGGGTTCCCGATCCTGTTCTGCTCGCTCGTCGCGGCCGCCATCGCGGTGCTGTCCCCGCGGCGGCCGGCGGACGCGCTCCTCGGCATCGCGGGCATTCTGCTCGTGTCCGCGGTCGTCACGCCGTTCCTGCACCTGCGCTACGACTACCCGATGCCGGGCGGGGTGCCGTTCGTGCAGGTCATCGCCGCGATGGGCGTGATCGTGAACCTGACCCGCGCCCGCGGGCTGAGCCAGTCGTGGCCCCGGATCGGCATCCTGTCGGCCGTCGTCGCCCTCGGCGCGATCCTCAACTCGAACCAGCCCCGGGGCCTCCAGGCCGACCCCCAGACGCTGTCGATCCTGGCCTTCGCCGCGGCGCTGCTGCTCGGCATCTCGATCGCCGTCGGCCTGATGCTGCGGTCGCGGGACTCCGAGCGCACCACGGTCGTCCAGTCGGCGGTGGCCGACGCGCAGACCGCCGAGCGGATGGCGCTGGCCCGCGAGCTGCACGACGTCGTCGCCCACCACGTCACCGGCATCGTCGTGCAGGCCCAGGCCGCACGGATGATGGCCGAGAAGAACCCGCAGGTGGCGGTCGAGGCGATGGGCCGGATCGAGAACGCCGGCGTCGAAGCGCTCGCGGCGATGCGCCGGCTGGTCCGGTCGATGCGCGGGGACGCGCCGGCCGGGTCGAGCGAGTTCAGCGAGCAGGCCACCACGGATCTCGGCGCCGACCTGCGGAAGCTGGTCGAGAGCGCCAACCACGGCGTGCCGACGTCGATGCACCTCGACCTGCCGCCGGACCTGCCGCACGAGGTCGGCCGCTCGGCGCTGCGGCTGGTCCAGGAGTCGCTGACGAACGTCGGCAAGCACGCCTCCGACGCGACGGACGCCTTCGTCCTGGCCGAGGTGAGCGGCGCCGAACTGCACCTGCGGGTGACGGACAACGGGCACGAGACGGCGCGCCGACCGGCCGGCGGGTCGGGCGGCTACGGTCTGGTCGGGATGCGCGAGCGCGTCGCACTGCTCAAAGGACGGCTGTCGGCCGGGCGCGGCCCGGACGGTGGCTGGCGGGTCGAAGCGTGGCTGCCGCTGGCCGCCGGGGAAGGGGACGAGTGATCCGGGTACTGATCGCCGACGACCAGGAGATGGTGCGGATGGGCTTCCGCATGATCCTGGACGCGCAGGACGACATCGAGGTCGTCGCCGACGTCGCGGACGGCGTCTCGGCGGTCTCGAAGGCCCGCGAACTGCGTCCCGACGTCTGCCTGCTCGACATCCGCATGCCCGGCCTCGACGGGCTCGAGGTCACCCGGCAGCTGGCCGGGCCGGACGTGACCGACCCGCTGAAGGTCGTCGTGGTCACCACGTTCGACCTCGACGAGTACGTGCACACGGCGTTGCGCAACGGCGCCCACGGCTTCCTGCTGAAGGACGCGGGCCCGGCGCTGCTGATCGAAGCGGTGCGCGCGGCCGACCGCGGCGACGCGCTGGTCTCGCCGCAGATCACCGTGCGGCTGCTCAAGCACTTCGACGGCATGGGCTCGCCGAAGACCAAGGCCGCACCGCCGTCCGAGCCGCTGACCGCGCGGGAGATGGACGTCGTCAAGGCGGCGGCGCGCGGGCTGACGAACACCGAGATCGGCGCGGAGCTGTTCCTGTCGCTGTCCACGGTGAAGACGCACCTGGCGTCGGTGCAGGGCAAGATCGGCGCGCGCAACCGCGTGGAGATCGCCGCCTGGGCGTGGCGGAGTGGAGTCGTGTCGTAATCCAGGGTGCGTAGTATCCAGAGATGCAACGCCGTTTCCACGCCCCTGTCGTTCTCCCCGCCGACGCGTCTTGTTCGCTCCTGCGTGACGCGGTCGTCGATGTGGACGCCGATGGGCGCATCTCCTACTGCGGACCGGCGGCCACCGCCCCCGAGTCCGCCGCACCGGTCACCACCCTGACCGGCATCCTGCTGCCCGGCCTGGTCAACACGCACGCGCACAGCCCGATGACGCTGCTGCGCGGCATGGGCGGCGACCTGCCGCTGCTGCCCTGGCTCAACGAGATCATCTGGCCCGCCGAAGCGAAGCTGCGCCCGGAGGACGTCCGCACCGGCATGCTGCTCGGCTCGGTCGAGATGCTGCGCCACGGCGTCACGACCAGCGCCGAGATGTACTTCGAAGGCGAGCAGCTGGTCGACGCGGTCCTCACGACGGGCGGCCGCGTGCTGGTCGCCCCGCCGGTGATGGAGCTGCCGGGCCTCGACTGGCGCGCCCAGCTGGCCGCGATCGAAAGCTGGATCGACACCGACGGCCTCCGCTTCGGCCCGGGCGACCGCATCGAGCTGGGTTATGGCCCGCACTCGGCGTACATGCTGTCCGAGGAAGGCCTGCGGGCGACGGCCGAGTCGGCTGCTTCGCGCGGTGCGCTGGTGCAGATCCACATCGCCGAGGCGGCCGCGGAGGATCTTGCCGTCCGCGAAGCGCACGGCTCGGTGCCGGCGCTGCTGCAGCAGCTCGGCATGCTCGACGGCCGGGTGCTGGCGGCGCACGCGATCCACCTGTCGGACACCGACATCGCGCTGTTCGCCCAGCACGGCGTCGGGATGGCGCACTGCCCGGGTTCGAACGCGAAGCTCGCTTCGGGCATCGCGCGGATCAAGGACCTGCGCGACGCCGGCGTGGCGGTCGGCCTCGGCACCGACGGCCCGGCGTCCAACGACGACATCGACCTCTGGGAAGAGCTGCAGCTCTCGGCGATGTTCGCCCGCCTGGCGACCGGCGACTCGACGGTGCTGACCGCGGCCGACGTCTTCCTGCTGGCGACCCGCGGCGGCGCCTCGGCCTTGGGCCGGGACGACATCGGCGCGCTGGAGCCGGGCCGGTGGGCCGACCTGGTCCACATCGACCTCGACGACCCGGCTTTCGCGTGCGGCGTCGACGTGCCGGACGTCCAGCTGCTGTCGAACCTCGTCTGGGCGGCCGGGTCGCGGCGGGTCCGGGACGTGTGGGTCGCGGGCGAGCAGGTCGTCGCCGACGGCGAGTCGCTGAAGGTGGACCGGGCGAAGGTCCAGGCCGGGGTGGCCGAGACCGCCGCACGGCTGCGGGCTTAACGCGGGCGGAGGATGACCTCCGTCGGGTGGACGTCCGGGGTGGCGGACACCGCTGTCACCACCGCGGTCGCCACCGAGTCCGCCTTCAGCAGGTGCGAAGTGTCGTAGTCGCGGCCTTCGCCCTTGAAGATCTCCTGCTGCATCTCGGTGTCGGTGCGACCGGGGTAGACGGACGTCACGCGGATGTCCTTCTCCTCCTCGCGCAGGGCGTCGGCGAAGGCGCGGACGGCGAACTTGCTCGCCGCGTACGGCGACCAGCCCGGCCGGGCGTTCAGGCCGGCCCCCGAGTTGATCACGACGACGTGCCCGTGGGCGGCGCGCAACGCGGGGAGCAGCAGGCGGGTCAGCTCGACCACGGCCAGGGTGTTGACCTCGAAGTTGTCCCGCCACGCCTCGGCGGACGCCTCCTCGATGCGGCCCAGGCGCGCGACGCCGGCCGAGTGGACCAGGACGTCGAGCGAGTCGATGCCCGACACGGCTTCGGCGAGCGACGCGGGGTCGGTCAGCTCCACCGGCCACGGCTCCGCGCCCGGGAGCTCCTTCGCCAGCGCGTCGAGCGCGGCCGCGTTCCGGCCGCCGAGGAGGAGGCGGTGGGTCGGGGCGAGCTGGTGGGCGACCGCCGCGCCGATCCCGCGCGAGGCACCGGTGACGAGGGCGAGGGGAAGATCCGTCATGCCCCCACCGTAACTAGGCGAACCCCACGTCGACCGTTTGGTCGTCGCGCTTGTCCTTGCCCAGCTGCCGCGCGTCCGCACAGCCCGTCGCCGGGTCCGCGTCCGAATCCTTCGCGTCGTCGCCCGCGTCCTTGCCGGTCGGGTGCTTGCCGTCGGCCGTGAAGCAGACCTGGTAGCTGCCGTCTTCCAGGCCGGTGAACGCATACGCGCCATCTGGGCCGGTGACCACGCTCGTGCCGTTGTTCAGCGTCACCTTCACCCCCGCCAGCCCCGGCTCGCCCGCGTCCTGCAGGCCGTTGCCGTTGGTGTCCGACCAGGCGAAGTCGCCGATCCGGTTCGTCGGCGGGGCCAGGCCCAGGTCCACCGTGAAGTCCTCGCGCGCCGTGCCGCCCAGGGTGCGCGGGGCGGTGCAGCCGTCCGGGTCCGCGTCGGAGTCGCGGTCGTCGGCGGCCGCGTCCTTGCGGGTCACCGTGAAGTCCGCCGGGACGGCGAAGCAGACCTGGTAGGTGCCGTCCTTCAGCTTCTCGAAGCCGTACTTGCCCTTGTCGTCGGTGGTCGCGGTGCCGACCGTGCCGCCCGCCCCGTCCTTCAGCGTCACCTTCACGCCCGCGACGCCCGGCTCGCCCGGGTCCTGGCTGCCGTCGCGGTTGCGGTCGTTCCACACGAAGTCGCCGATCTTCGCGGTGGCGGGCGGCGGCAGGACGGTGATCGTCGCCGACGCCGTCTTGTCGCCCAGCGTGCCGCCCGGGTAGTGCACGCCCGTCACCTTCGCCGTGTTGACGTGCCCGGTGTCGGCCACCGTCAGGTCCGGGTGGTCGCAGGTCAGCTGCTTGGTCGCGCCGGCGGCCAGCGCGAACGCCTCGAACGGCGGGCACCACGGGTCCTGCACGGTGATCCCGGTGAGGTCCTGGGTGCCTTCGTTCGTCACGGTGACGCGGTAGTGCGCGGTGTCGCCCGCGGTCACCGTCGCGAACGGGCCCCACGCGCCGGTCGCCGGGTTCTGCACTTCCTTCTTCACCGAGTACGCCGCGAGCTGCAGGCCGACGCAGTCCCAGCGCAGCCGTTCGGCGCTCGTCGTCGCGAAGAACTTCACCGTCGCCGCCTTCGCCGGGGCCGTCGCCGCCGGGAAGTCCTGCTTCGCCAGGTGGCCGTCGCCGGCGTCGTGGTCCGCGACGAGCTTGGTCTCCTGGACCTGGGCGCCGTTGACGTCGTAGAAGCGCAGTCCCGTCGCCGGTCCGGCGCTCGGCGCGTACGAGCCCGTCGACACGCTGAGCGTGTACACGCCGCCGGGCACGAACTTCTCGGTGGAGTAGGCGGTGCTGGCCTTGCCGTCCGGCGTCTGGATCACCGCCGACCGCTGCCCGTCCACGGCGAACGCCTGCTCGGTCAGCAGCTTCGGCGCCTTCGCGGCGGGGGTGCCGGGCGGGACCGGTGCGGCCGGAGTGAAGACGTAGCCGTCCGGGGCGCCGTTGGCCGCCGTCTTCTCGACGCTGGGGTTCCCCGCGATCCCCCCGCAGGCCGGCGGCGGATCGGCGGCGGCCGCGGGCGCGACCGTCCCCGAAAGCGCCGCCACCACCACTGCCACCACGCGCGCCGAACGGACCATGCCTCGACTATGGCGTGGCACCCGGGCCCGCACCGGCCGAGAACCGTCCACTTAAGAGTGAACCTCGGCCGGGACGGGCCCGGCGCGTCAGCGTTCGCCGATGCGGCCGGGCCGCCCGAAGCGGCCCTTCTTCCACACCGAGACGAGCGACGGACGCGGCTGCGCGGTGCCGCCGTCGGGCCAGTGCGACGTCGGGTTCGCCGAGCTCGCCGCGTTCTCGCCCGGGTGCTGGACCGCGACGAGCACGAGGTGGTCGGTGACGACCGGGCCGCACGTCTCGGCGCCGACCGGCACCGAGAGGAACTGCTTGACGTGACCGCGGTCCGGCCCGGTCACCGGAACCGAGAACAGGCCGTCGTTCGCGCCGAGCGCGTTGCCGTCGGTGGAGATCCACAGGTTGCCGTGCCGGTCGAAGGTGACGTTGTCCGGGCAGGAGATCGGGCTGACCTTGCTCTTGTCGAAGCCGCCGTAGTAGGTGTCGGCCGCGGCCGGATCACCGCAGACGAGCAGCAGCCGCCACGAGAACTTCGTCGACGCCGCGTCGCCGCGGGCCTCCTCCCACTCCAGGATCTGCCCGTTCTTGTTGGCCACGCGCGGGTTCACCTCGTCGACGCCGGCCTTGCCCGCCGCGCCGCGGTCGGAGTTGTTGGTCAGCGCCGCGTAGATCCGGCCGTTGACCGGGTTCGGCTCGATGTCCTCCGGCCGGTCCATCTTCGTCGCGGCGACCTTGTCGGCGGCCTGCCGCGTGAAGACGTAGACCTCTTCCGCGGTGAATCCGTCCACAAAGGACTTGGTGCCGCTCGCCAGCGGGATCCACTCGCCGGCGCCGTCGAACTCGCCGTCGGCGGGGAGCTTGCCGGTGCCGTCGATCTCGCCCGGGCTGTCGCCGGTGAAGCGGGCGACGTACAGGGTGCCGTCGTCGAGCAGCGCCGAGTTGTGGCGACGCGCGTGCGCGCTCTTGCCCGGCTTGTACCTGCCCTTGGAGACGAACTTGTAGATGTACTCGAACCGCTCGTCGTCCCCGGAGTACGCGGCGACGCGGCCGTCGGCGGTGATCTTGATGTTCGCGCCCTCGTGCTTGAGGCGGCCGAGCGCGGTGTGCTTGACCGGCGTCGACGTCGGGTCGTTCGGGTCGATCTCGACGACCCAGCCGAACCGGTTCGGCTCGTTCGGCTCCTGGGCGACGTCCCAGCGCTTGTCGAAGCGCTCCCACTTGCGGGTGCTCGTGCCGGCGCCGATGGCGTACCGCTTCAGCCGCGCGGCCTCGACCGGGTCGGTCACCTTCTCGGAGTTGGCGAAGTACTGGTGGATGTTCTCTTCGCCGGAAAGCACCGTGCCCCACGGCGTCACGCCGCCGGAGCAGTTGTTCTGCGTGCCGCGGACCTTGCGCCCGCTGGGGTCGGCCGACGTCTTCAGGTACTTCGAGCCGGCGGCCGGGCCGCGCACCTCGAAGATCGTGTCGAGCGTGATCCGGCGGCCGTACCGGCTGGGCACGACCTCGAGGCCGCCGTGGATCGGGTCGCGGCGGGTCAGCAGCACCGAGAGGCCGTGGGCGGCCCAGGCGATCTTCACCTGCTCCTCGGTCGGGTTCGCCGGGTCGTACTGGTCGGCCGGGAACAGGTGCACCTCGGTCGTGTACTCGTGGTTCACGACGAGCAGGTTCGTCAGGCCCAGCGGATCCTGCGGGATCAGGCCGACGAAGTCGTTGTTGTAGCCGAACTGCTTGGCCTGCGCGGCGGCGGTCTGCTTGGTGAAGTCGAACTTCGGCGCACCCGGCACCACCGGGTCACCCCAGCGGATGACGACGCGCTGCGCGTAGCCGTCCGGGACGGTGACCGCGTCGAGCTTGTTCGGCGGGACCGGGTCGAAGTCGGTGCCGGGCACCGGCCGCGGGTGCGGCTTCTGCGCGGGTGTGGCGGCCGCGGTCCCCGACAGCGCGGCGAACCCGCCGGCCGCGGCGGCCATCACGGCACCGGCCTTGAAGGCCCCACGGCGGGAGATGTCCTTCACGACGTCGCCGAAGTACTCGTTCCCGGACTCGTTCGGCTCGGGGTGGGCACAGGCGTTGCCGCAGCGGTACTCGCAGGTGATCGGGGAGCGGCCGCCCGGGTGGACGGGCAGCAGCGGGAGCAGACGGTCGGGCACGAGGCCTCCATGGTGGGAGTTCGGGAACGAACCGACCGTAAGCCTCCAAAACCAGCCATTCCAGACATACAGATGAACGGCTGGTGTACTACTGCTCCGAACGGCGGGTCAGAACTCCTCGCCGACGAGCACCGCCTCCTGCGGCACCGCGCGCGGGTCCGCCTTCTTCTCCCGCAGCGAGAGCAGCCCGCCCGCGACGACGCACAGCACGGCGGAGGCGACGAACGGAGCCTGCGGCGAGCCGAACCACTCGGCGACGTGCCCGACGAGCGTCGCGGCGACGGCGCCGCCGAGCCAGCGGCAAAAGTTGTAGCCCGCGCTGGCGACTGGGCGCGGCGCGTCGCTGATCGACATCGCGGTGCCGGTGAACAGTGTGTTCAGCAGGCCGGAGACCAGTCCCGAGACGACGATCCCGGCGACGAGCACCGGCTTGCTCGGCACGGCCAGCACCAGCATCAGCACGGCGTACCCGAAGACGGCGGCCGCGGCGGCGTGCCGCTCACCGAGCTTGGCGGCCAGCCGCGGCGCGAGGGCCACGCCGGCGACCGCGACGCAGAGGCCCCAGCCGCAGAAGATCAGGCCGACGGCGATGGCGTTCCAGCCGAGGACGAACGGCGACCAGGCCAGCACCGCGAAGAACGCGGCGGTGTACAGCGCCGACGCGACGGAGGTGCGCAGCAGGCCGGTGTGCTTCAGCGCGCGGATCGGGTCGAGCAGCTTGATCGGCTCGCGCTTCTCGTGCTTGTCGCTCTTCAGGAACACCGCGCACAGCACGAGCGCACCGGCCATCAGGACGGCGGTGCCGAGGAACGGGCCGCGCCACGAGATGCTGCCGAGCAGCGCGCCCAGCAGCGGGCCGACCGACAGGCCGACACCGAGGGCGGCCTCGTAGAGCAGGATCGCGCCGGACTGGCCGCCGGTCGCGGCGCCGACGATCACCGACAGCGCCGTGGCGATGAAGAACGCGTTGCCGAGGCCCCAGACCGCGCGCAGCCCGACGAGCTGCTCGATCGAGCCGGCGGCCGAACACAGCGCGGTGGCGGCGACGATCAGCGTCAGCCCGACCAGGACCGTGCGCTTGGGGCCGAACTTGGCGCTCGCCGCGCCGGTGACCAGCATCGCGACGACCTGGACGCCGAGGTACGACGAGAAGAGCAGGGTGACCTGCGACGGCGTCGCGTCCAGGCCCTTGGCGATGGACAGCAGGATCGGGTCGACCAGGCCGATCCCCATGAAGGCGATGACCGCGGCGAACGCGGTGATCCACACCTGCTTGGGCTGGCCCTTGACGGCGTCCAGCAGGCTCGAGTGGTGTTCAGCGCTCATCGCTGATCAGTGCCTCCTTCTTGGTGTCGACGAGCAATTTGGCGAGGGCGGGCAGGGCGGCTTCGATCGCAGCGCGGTCGGTGTCGTCCATCGCGATCAGGCGTTCGCGAAGGAACTCTTCGCGGGCGGCGACCGTCTCGGCGTAGAAGCGGCGACCCTCGTCGGTGACGTCCACGAGCACCGCGCGCCGGTCGGCAGGGTCCGGCGTGCGGGTGGCCAGGCCGAGCCGTTCGAGCCGGCTGACGACGTCGGTCATCGACGGCAGCTTCACCTGCTCGAACTCGGCCAGCGCGCTCATCCGCCGGGGACCGCCGTTGACGAGCTCGCTCAGCACCGAGCCCTGGGTGAGGGTCAGCGTCAGCTGCGGGGTCTGACGGCGCACCTGGTGGTACAGCCGGAAGACCAGCGGCCGCAGCCGGTGGGCGAGATCGGCGATCGGGGCAGTCACTTAGCTATGCTAACAAAAATTAGTAAGGGTAGCTAAGTAACTCCTCTCACAAGCTACGCTCAGGGGCATGGACGCGGTGATCTTCGACCTCGACGGCGTACTCGTGGACTCCGAACGGATCTGGGACGAGATCCGCCGGGCGGTCGTCGCCGAGCACGGCGGCACCTGGCAGGACGGGACGACGCGGGCGCTGCAGGGGATGAGCACGCCGGAATGGGCCCGCTACCTGGTGGAGGAGCTGGGCGCGCGGCTCACGCCGCCCGAGATCGCGACCGTCGTGGTCAAGCGCATGGCGGCGCGCTACGCGGAGGAGCCGCCGCTGATCCCGGGTGCGGTGGAGGTGGTCCGCCAGGTGTCGAAGCGGTGGCCGGTGGCGATCGCCAGCTCGTCACCGGTGATCCTGATCAAGGGCTTCCTGGACGTCACGGGCCTGCCGGTGGGCGCGGCGGTGTCGTCCGAGCAGGTCGGGGCCGGGAAGCCGGCACCGGACGTGTACCTGCGGGCCGCCGAGCTGCTGGGCGTGGCGCCGTCGGATTGCGCGGCGGTGGAGGACACGACGAACGGGCTGCGGTCGGCGCTTGCGGCGAAGATGGCGGTGTACGCGGTGCCGAACCCGCACTTCCCGCCGGACCCGGAAGTACTGAAGCAGGCGACGGCGGTGGTGGAGAAGATCACCGGCTTGCCGGGTGCGCTCGGGCTCAGCTGACCTCGGCGCGCACGGGCGGCGAGCCGGGAACGACGTCGGCCAGGAACACCTGGTACGAGGAAGCCACCCGGTCGACCAGTTTGCCTTGGCTCAGGTCACCCTGCGCGTTGTAGAGCCGCAGCTGCTCCATCGTCGAGGAGAGCAGGTAGACGGCCTTGCCGGGCGGCAACGGCCCCCCGGTCTCGCCGACGTACCCGGCCAGCACGGTCTTCCCGCCGTCCGGGAGGAGCGCCATGCACTGCGGGGATTTCGTCCCGTACTGCGGAGCGTCCGAGGTGAGGTCCGCGCCCACGGGGATGGCCGCGACACAGAACAACTCCCGGTCGGTGGCATTCGACCGCACGCCGGTGTAGGCCCACACCCGCCACCGATCGGTCTGTCCCGCGAACTCCGTGAGGATCGCCATGTCACCGTGGGTGAGCATGGTCTGGTCGAACGGCTGGTGCTCGGGTTTGGCGAGCTTCAGCTCCTGGCCGGGGTTGGCCGGCGGCGCGGGAGGCTGAGCGTCGTTCACCTGGGTCGCCAGCAGCACGCTGGTCAGCACCACCAGGACCGCGGCCAGCGGGGCGAGCCACACGGTCGCGCGGCGGCGGCGTGGCCGGTGCTGCCTCCGCACCTGGTCCGCCCAGGCCGCGTCGAGGTTGGGCGTGACCTTGCCCGCCTGCTCACGCAGCGTCTCGGCCAGCTTGCGTTCGAGGTCGGTCATCGCTCACCTCCCGGCTCGTCCCCCAGGTGCTTGCGCAGGTTCTCCATCGCGTGGTGGGTCGTGGCCTTGACCGTGCCCGGTGAGATGCCCAGCGTCTCCGCGATGCCCGCCGTGCTCAGGTCCAGCCAGTACCTCAGCACGAGAACCTCGCGTTGTCGCCGGGAAAGCTTCTCCAGCACCCCGCGCAGCCGCTCGTGCTCCCAGTTGGCCACCGCCCTGACCTCGGCCGACAGCTCGTCCGGCGGGCGGTCCTGCGGCGTCCGCCGGACGACCCGCAGGTGCCGCGTCCGCGACCGCGACATGTTCACCACGGTCGTGCGGAGGTAGCCGACCACGCGCGTGTGGTCGGACAGGGTGTCCCAGCGCTGGTGGAGCTTGACGAAGGCCTCCTGCGCGACGTTCTCCGCGTCGTCCGCGCCGAGCAGGTGCGCCAGCCGAGTCATCTGGGCGAAGTACTCCCGGAACAGGTCGTGGAACGTCGGCGCGCCCAGGTCCCCCGGCGCGCTCTCGCCCACGCTCGCACTCACACCCCGCCAACGCACACCCCGCCCCACCGGTTTAGTGCACCACACGAAAAGCCGTGAAGGCCTCCTTACCGGCATCTACCGCCGGTAAGGAGGCCTTCACGGACCTGCGATCGGGGAGGCTACCGCTCGACCTCGCCGCGGATGAACTTGTCGACGGCGTCGCGCGCGGTCGAGTCGTCGTACTGCTCCGGCGGCGACTTCATGAAGTAGGAGGAGGCCGACAGGATCGGGCCGCCGATGCCGCGGTCGAGCGCGATCTTCGCGGCGCGGACGGCGTCGATGATGATGCCCGCCGAGTTCGGCGAGTCCCACACCTCGAGCTTGTACTCCAGGTTCAGCGGCACGTCGCCGAACGCGCGGCCCTCGAGCCGGACGTAGGCCCACTTGCGGTCGTCGAGCCACTGCACGTAGTCCGACGGTCCGATGTGGACGTTGCCCTTGCCTAGGTCGCGGTCGACCTGCGAGGTGACGGACTGGGTCTTCGAGATCTTCTTCGACTCGAGGCGCTCCAGCTCCTTCATGTTCAGGAAGTCCATGTTCCCGCCCACGTTGAGCTGCATCGTCCGGTCGAGCTGGACGCCGCGGTCCTCGAACAGCTTCGCCAGGACGCGGTGCGTGATGGTGGCACCGACCTGGGACTTGATGTCGTCGCCGACGATCGGCACGCCGGCCTCGGTGAACTTCGCGGCCCACTCCGGGTCGGAGGCGATGAACACCGGCAGCGCGTTGACGAACGCCACGCCGGCGTCGATCGCGGCCTGGGCGTAGAACTTGTCGGCCACCTCGGAGCCCACCGGCAGGTACGAGACGAGCACGTCGGCCTCAGCCTCGCGCAGCGCGGCGACGACGTCGACCGGGGTCTCGTCGGACTCCTCGATCGTCTCGCGGTAGAAGCGGCCGAGCCCGTCGTGGGTGTGGCCACGCTGGACGGTGACGCCGAGCGGCGGCACGTCGGCGATCTTGATGGTGTTGTTCTCGGAGGCGAAGATCGCCTCCGACAGGTCACGGCTGACCTTCTTGGCGTCCACGTCGAACGCGGCGACGAACTCGATGTCGCGGACGTGGTAGCCGCCGAAGTCGACGTGCATCAGACCCGGGACCCGCGTGGCGGGGTCGGCTTCGCGGTAGTACTGGACACCCTGGACCAGCGACGCCGCGCAGTTGCCGACGCCCACGATGGCCACCCGAACGCGGCGGTTCTCGCCCATGGGGGTTTCTCCTTCAATCCGTGTCTGTTCAGTAGGTCTGGTGCCGCGACGCTGCGGCCCGGCCGGGCGGCTCAGGTCTCCGGACCCTGCCGCTCGGCTTGTTCGTGCGCGATCAGCTCGTTGAGCCAGCGCACCTCCCGCTCGCTGGTCTCCAGCCCCAGCCGGTGCAGCTCGCGGGTGTAGCGATCGATCTTCTCCTCGGCCCTCGCCAGCGCCGCCCGCATACCCTCACGGCGTTCTTCGACGCGGCGGCGGCGGCCCTCGAGGATCCGCATCCGCACGTCGGCCGGGGTTCGCGAGAAGAAGGCCAGGTGGACGCCGAATCCCTCGTCGTCCCAGGTCTGCGGCCCGGCGTCGCCGAGCAGCTCACCGAAGCGCTCCTTGCCCTCCGCGGTGAGCTTGTAGACCCGCCGTCCGCGCCGCGACCACGCCCGGTCGTCGGCCTCGTCCAGTTCTTCGACCAGGTACCCGGCCCGCAGCAGCTTCCGCAGGGTCGGGTACAGCGAGCCGTAGGAGAACGTCCGGAACGTGCCGAGCGTCTCGTGCAGCCGCTTGCGCAGCACGTACCCGTGCATGGGCGCTTCGTGCAGAAGGCCCAGGATCGCGAACTCCAGCACGCCGCACCCCCTTTCGGGAACAAACCGAGGAGATCGGCGTTGCTCCGAATGATCGCCTCGATCCAACCTACTCAGCCAGTATATCGCGCCGATACATCGAAGTGGCGAAGCTAACGGGCGCACTCACTCTGGAGTGGGCGAAATTCACCGGAGAGTTATCGAACGTCCGGCGTGTCCCGTCCGGACCTGTCACCGGTCGCGCTAGGGGGCGTGGACGACACAGGAAGAGCCCGTACTCTGTCCTGGTGATTAACCAGCGGCAGGTCGTGGACTACGCGTTGCAGCGCCGTGCGCTGCTCGCCGAAGTCCGCTCCGGGCGCGTCGGCGGCTACGAAGCCTGCGACGCGAGCCCGTACCTGCTGCGGGCGGCGAAGTTCCACGGCCGGGCCGGTGACCAGGCCTGCCCGATCTGCCGCCAGGAACCGTTGACCCTGGTGTCCTGGGTCTACGGTGACGAACTCAAGCACGTCGCGGGCTCGGCGAGGACCCCCGAAGAGCTGGCCAGGATGGCCGGCCTGTTCGCCGAGTTCACCGTGTACGACGTCGAAGTGTGCCGGGCGTGCCACTGGAACCACCTGGTCCGGTCGTACGTCCTCGGCACGGGGAACCGGCCGACGGTCCGCGAAGGACCGCAGGCCGGTGAGCTGGATCACAACCGCTGAAGAGCGCAGAACGGCGCACTACCGGGCGCCGGTCTGGGAGGCCCATTCGTGAACGACGATCGCAACCGCTCCTGGCCCGGCCAGGAGCCAGATGCACCTCGCCGTGCCCAGTCGGGCCCATGGCCGGGAGAAGACCCCGGCCCCGCCTGGCCCGGCGAAGAAGCCCCCCGCCGGCCACGCGGTGATTCGGCGCAGCGCGGCACGCAGCCCCGGGGCAACCTGCGCGGCGGCGGATCGCCCGAGTGGCCGTCCGGCGACGAAGGCGGCCCCCAGTGGCCCGGCGAAGAGCCGCCGCGGCGACCCCGCCAGCAGGGCATGCCCGCGCGGCGGCCGGCCCCGCCACCGCCGGGCCAGCGCCCGCCGCAGGGTCCGCCCGCTTCGCCGCCGGAAGGCTTCCGCCAGCCGCGCGGCGGGCGGCCGGTGCCGCCCCCGGGGCGCGAACCGGACCTGATCACCCACCACGCGCACAACGGCACCGACGACTTCGGGCGTGACCCGTACGACGACGGTTACGACGACGACGCCGCGTTCAACGAGTTCGCCGACGACGTCGAGCCCCAGGACGAGCTCGACGAAAAGGGCAAGAAGGTCCTGACGCCGGCGCAGCGCAAGAAGCGCCGCTGGAAGATCATCCGGCGGGTGGCGTACGCCTGTGTCGGCGTGTTCTTCGTCGTCCCCGCGATCGCGTTCGTCATCACCTACTTCCTGGTCGACGTGCCGACGCCGGAGAGCATCAAGTCGCTGCAGAACCAGCCGATCACCTACTACGACGCCAGCGGCCAGGTGATGGGCCGCGAGCTGCCGCCGGGCGGCGACCGCCAGCTGCTCAAGCCGGGCGAGGTGCCCGAGGTCGTCAAGCACGCCGTGTACTCGGCGGAGGACGCGACGTTCGAGACCAACTCGGGCTTCGACGTCACCGGCATCCTGCGCGCGGTCTGGAACCAGGTCTCCGGCGGCCAGGGCGGTGGTTCGACCATCTCCCAGCAGTACATCAAGCAGGCGACGCAGAACGACGCCCCGACGCTGACCCGCAAGTGGACCGAGCTGGCCAAGTCGTTCAAGATGAACAACCAGGAGTCCAAGGAAGAGATCATCACTTCCTACCTGAACATCGTCTACTTCGGACGCGGGGCGAACGGCATCCAGGCGGCCGCGAAGGCCTACTTCAACAAGGACGCCAAGGACCTCAGCGCGTCCGAAGCGGCGCTGCTGGCCGGCCTGATCCAGGGGCCGGGCCGCTCGGAAAACCAGGCGTACGCCCAGAAGCGCTGGGCCTACGTGCTCGACCAGATGGTCGCCAACAAGTGGCTCCGCCAGGACGAGCGCGCCACGGCCCAGTACCCGACGCCGATCCCGAAGAACGCCAACAAGGAGCAGAACTCGGGCAAGCTCACCTACCAGGTCCAGCAGCGGATCAAGGACGAGCTGGCGGCGAGGGGCTACGACGAGAGCAAGCTGTTCTCCAGCGGCGCCAAGATCTACACCACGATCGACCCCGCGGCCCAGGACGCCGCGGAGAAGGCCGCCGCCGACGGCATGAAGGGCCAGACCGACGAGAACCTGCTGAACGCGCTCGTCGCGGTCAACCCGAAGACCGGCGGGGTCATCGCCTACTACGGCGGGCCCGAGATCGTGAAGGACGCCAACGGCAAGGACCAGGTCGGCCAGGACCGAGCCAACCAGGCGAGGAACCCGGGTTCGTCGGTGAAGGCGTTCGACCTCACGGCGTTCCTCAAGATGGGCAAGGGCCTCGGCGAGACGTTCGACGGCTCGAACAACCGGGTGCTCGGCGGCCGCACGGTCCGGAACGCGGGTGACAGCGCGAGCTGCGGCAAGGACTGCACCGTCGCGAAGGCGATGGAGATCTCGGCGAACACCGTGTTCTACGACATGGTGCTGAACGTGACGAAGCCGTCGCGGGTCGCGGAAGCGGCGAAGGAAGCCGGCGTCAAGGTGGCGCCGAACGGCAAGAGCGTCCTCTACACCGACGACAACAACATCTCGCTCGGTGGTGGTGGCACGGCCGTGACGCCGGAGGACATGGCGGCCGCGTACGCGTCGTTCGCCAGCGGCGGCGCGTACCACGAGCAGCACTTCGTCGCGAAGCTGACGAACGCCCAGGACGAGGTCGAGTTCGACGAGAACAACATCAAGACCAACCCGGCGTTCGACGACGACGCGGCGAAGAGCCAGCAGATCGCGGGCAACGTCACCGAGGCGCTGGTGCCGGTCATCAACCACTCGAACCTGAAGTGCCCGAGCGGCCACGAGTGCGCGGGCAAGACCGGTACGCAGCAGTACACGGCGAAGGCCGACGACCCGAAGGCTTACGGCGACCGCAACGCGCAGACCTGGATGGTGGGCTACACGCCGTCCGTGTCGGCTGCGGTCTGGGTCGGCGGCGACGGCAACAAGCCGCTGCACGACCCGAAGAACAGGCCGATCTTCGGTGCGACCATCGCCGGTCCGACGTGGCAGAACTTCATGAACCTCTACCTCAAGGGCAAGCCGGCGGAGAAGTTCGACAAGGTCGCGCCGATCGGCAAGGACGTCAACGAGGTGACGAGCACGCAGCCGAAGCCGCCGGACACCCCGAGCACCACCGAGACGCCGACGACCACGCCGACCACCGAGTCCACGGACCCGCAGAACACGGACACGAGCACGCCGACGAAGACCCGGACCCGGCCGGGACCGCCGATCACGACCCTCAACCCCGGTGACGGCAACACGTTCGGTGGTGGTGGCGGAATCGCTGCGCCACCGGGCTCCGGGCCCGGCTAGCACCGTCCTCCTCCAGGGCCCTCCGCGCACGCGCGGGGGGCCCTGAACCGTTTCGGGAAGATCGTTTCGGCAACCCCGCCGCGTCACGCGCGTCCCTTCCAAGAGGGGGTGGCGGCCGTCGCCGCCCCGCTGACAGTGGAGGACCGCCCCGTGCCCGACGATCGATCCCGCTCCTGGCCCGGCCAGGGTCCCGATCCGCGCCGTCGCGCACCCCAGGGTCCGCACGGCCAGGGCCCGCGCGGCCCCGTGCCCCCGCCGCCCGGCCGGCCGCGCCCGCAGCAGCAACCGCCACACGGGTACCGGCCCGAGCCGCCGCCGATGAGCGGCGGCCCCGAGCTGATGACGCACCACTCCTACGAAGAGCCCGACGGCTACGACGACGTCCAGCCGGATGCCGACGGCAAGCCGGTCCTCACGCCGGAGCAGCGCAAGAAGAGGCGCTGGAAGATCATCCGGCGGGTCGCCTACGGCTTCGTCGGGGTGTTCCTCGTGCTGCCCGCGATCGCGTTCGTCATCACGTACTTCCTGGTCGACGTGCCGTCGCCGACCGAGGTCGCGCAGAACCAGAGCCAGGCGGTCACCTACCTCTACTCCGACGGCTCGCCGATGGGGAAGGACGTCCCGCGCGGCGGCAACCGCGTGCTGCTGACCCCGGAACAGATCCCCGACGTCATGAAGCACGCGGCGATCGCGACCGAGGACGACTCGTTCGAGACCAACTCCGGCTTCGACGTCGGCGGCCTGCTGCGCGCGGTGTACAACCAGGCCACCGGCGGTACCGGCGGTGGTTCGACGATCTCGCAGCAGTACATCAAGAAGGCCACCGACAACGACGCGCCCACGCTGACGCGCAAGTGGACCGAGCTGGCCAAGTCCTTCAAGATGAACCAGACGTACGAGAAGAAGGACATCATCACCGCGTACCTGAACATCATCTACTTCGGGCGCGGGGCGTACGGGGTCGGCGCGGCGTCGCAGGCCTTCTTCCACAAGGAAGCGAAGGACCTGAGCTTCTCGGAGGCGGCGCTGCTCGCCGGGCTGATCCAGCAGCCGGGCCGGTCGGAGAACGACAAGGTCGCGCACGACCGCTGGAACACGGCTCTCGACCGGATGCTGAAGAACAACTACATCTCCGCGGCCGACCGCGCGGCGGCGCAGTTCCCGACGCCGATCCCGCTGGAAGACAGCAAGCAGCAGGCCGGCGCGCCGCCCGCGTTCGTCGTCCAGCAGGTGAAGGACGAGCTGGCCGCGCACGACATCCCGGAAGACCGCTACTACTCCGGCGGGTTCCAGGTGCAGACCACGATCGACCCGAAGGCGCAGGAAGCGGCGGAGAAGGCCGCCACCGAAGCGCTCGAAGGCCAGGTGGACGACAACCTGCTCAACGCGCTCGTCGCCGTCGACCCGAAGACCGGCGGGGTGCTCGCCTACTACGGCGGCAAGCCGATCGTGCAGGTCAACGGGCAGGACCAGGCCGGGCGCGACTGGGCCAACACGCCGCAGAACCCGGGTTCGTCGATGAAGCCGTTCGACCTCACGGCGTTCCTCAAGATGGGCAAGGGCCTCGACGCGACGTTCGACGGCTCCAACAACCGCACCTTCGACGGCCGCGTCGTGCGCAACGCGGGCCCGGGCAGCAGCTGCTCGCAGCAGTGCACCGTCGCCGAGGCGATGGAGCGCTCGGCGAACACGGTGTTCTACGACATGGTCCTCAACCAGACCCACCAGCAACCGGTCAAGGACGCGGCGCGGGAAGCCGGCGTGAAGACCAAGAACGACGACGGCGGCCAGTCGATCATCTCCACCAAGGACAACAACATCTCCCTCGGCGGTGGCGAAACCCAGATCACCCCGCTGGACATGGCTTCGGCGTACGCGACGTTCGCGGCGAACGGCCAGCAGCGCGGCCGCCACTTCGTGCAGAAGGTGACCAACTCGCAGAACGAGGTCGCGTACGAGGCGTCGACCGACGCGAAGTCCGCGTTCGACAGCGACTCGGACAAGAGCCGCCAGATCGCCGGGAACGTGACCGAGGCGCTGAAGCCGGTGATCGGGTTCTCGCACCTGAAGTGCCCGAACGGCCACGAGTGCGCCGGCAAGACGGGGACGCAGCAGCACACGAAGGTCGCGGGTGAGCCGTCGTGGGCGGCGAACGCGAACTCGCAGACGTGGATGGTCGGGTACACGCCGTCGGTCTCGGTGGCGGCCTGGGTCGGCGGCGACGGCAACAAGCCGCTGCACGGCAAGAACAACTCGCCGATCTACGGCTCGACCATCGCCGGCCCGATGTGGCAGAAGTTCCTGTCGCTGTACCTGACGGGCAAGCCGGGCGAGCGGTTCGACAAGGTCGACCGCATCGGCGGCGAGGTGGCCCCGCCGTCCTCCGACGTCGCCACGACGACGGACGCGACCCCGACGGACGAGAACACGGACAACGGCGACCAGGGCGGCAACGGCGGCGACAACAACGGGCACGGCCACGACCAGTCGTCGTCGCAGGAGAGCACGCCGAAGCACACGAAGGGGTCGTCGACCCCGAAGGAGACGCCGAGCGACACCGGCGTTCCGGGCACCTAGTGTCGCGAGTTGTTCGACGTTCGAGGCGGCTGGAACCTGCGCCATGAAAGCCCAGCCCGTGCAGCCCCGGCCGCGATGCCGTGAATGACCCATTCACCTCGTCCGGCGACATGAATGAGTCATTCATGTCGCCGGACCAGCCGCCACGACGCTCGGCAGATCCCGGTCCGATGCACCCGGCGCCACTTTGGCGCGCAGGGCCAGGCCGCCGTCCCGGGTGAACCACGGTGGGCCGCGGTCCGTGTCCCTTCGAGAGGACTGCGTCCGCAGCCCACCGTGGAGGACGGCCCGTGAACAACGACCGCACGTCACCCGGCCGGCGGCCCGACCCACGTCGTCGTCGTGCGCGGAGGCCGGTGCCCCGCGCCGGCCTGCTGGGCACCGAGCCGGAGCTGATCACCCACCACGCCCACAACGGCACCGAACCGGACGATCCGCCGACCGTGCCGATCCTGCGGCCGCGGCCCGGCCAGCCGCCGCGCCGGCCGCGTCCGCTCACCGACGGGGACCTGCGGAAACGGCGCTGGCGGCGAGTCCGGCGGATCGCCTACGTGGCCGCCGGGCTGTTCTTCGCCGTCCCCGCGATCGGGTTCCTGATCACCTACCTGGCCGTCGACGTCCCGTCACCGGAGACGGTCGCGCAGGCGCAGGGCCAGGCCGTGACCTACCTGTATAGCGACGGCACCGAGATGGGCAAGGACGTGCCCACCGGCGGCAACCGGCAGATCCTGGCGGCGAACCAGATCCCGGACGTCGTCAAGAAGGCCGTGATCGCGACCGAGGACGCCTCGTTCGAGACCAACTCGGGCTTCGACGTCGGCGGCATCCTGCGGGCGGCGTACAACCAGGTCACCGGCGGGTCCGGCGGCGGGTCGACGATTTCGCAGCAGTACATCAAGAACGCCTCCGGCGACGACGACCCGACCCTGGCGCGCAAGTGGGTCGAGCTCGCGAAGTCGTTCAAGATGAACCAGACCTACGAGAAGGCGGACATCATCACCGCCTACCTCAACATCATCTACTTCGGCCGCGGCGCCTACGGGATCCAGGCCGCCGCGCAGGCCTACTTCGGCAAGGACGTCGGGCAGCTCGACTACTCGCAGTCCGCGCTGCTGGCCGGGCTGATCCAGCAGCCGGGCCGCTCGGAGAACACCGCCGTCGCGACGAGCCGGTGGAACACCGCGCTGGACCGGATGCTGAAGAACGGCTACCTGACGCAGGCCCAGCGCGCGGCGGCGAAGTTCCCGACGCCGATCCCGCTGCGGGAGAGCCGGGAGGCGGGCGCGCTGAACCCGTTCATCAAGAAGCAGGTCAAGGCCGAGCTGGCCGCGCAGGGCATCGACGAGAAGCAGTACTACTCGGGCGGGTTCCAGGTGTTCACCACCATCGACCCGCAGGCCCAGCAGTCGGCCGAGAAGGCCGTGGCCGAGGGGATGGCCGACCAGACCGACGACCGGATCCTCAACGCCCTGGTGGCGGTCGACCCGAAGTCCGGCGGCGTGCTCGCTTACTACGGCGGCGACGCGATCGTGAAGGGCCCGAACGGCGAGGACCAGGCCGGCCGCGACTGGGCCGACGAGCCGCACAACCCGGGTTCGTCGATGAAGCCGTTCGACCTGGCGGCGTTCCTCAAGCTCGGCCGCGGCCTCGACGCGCGGTTCGACGGCACGTCACCCCGCACGTTCCCCGGCGTCGACCTGCCGATCCGCAACGCGGGCGACAGCAGCAGCTGCTCGCAGCAGTGCACGGTCGCCGAAGCGATGCAGCGGTCCACGAACACGGTGTTCTACGACATGGTCCTGAACGTCACGAAGCCGTCCGGCGTCGCGGAAGCGGCGCAGGAAGCGGGGATCCGGACGTCGGACAACGGCGGCCGCAGCAAGCTCTTCACCGGCGACAACAACATCTCCATCGGCGGCGGCGGAACCCAGGTGACGGCGGCGGACATGGCGTCGGGGTACGCGACGTTCGCGGCGAACGGCGTCCAGCGCGACCGCCACTTCGTGCAGAAGGTGACCAACGCCAACGGCGAAACCGCGTACGAAGCCAAGGACCGTTCGGCGGACGCGTTCGCGGACAACGACCCGCAGAAGAGCGCCCAGATTGCGGGCAACGTCACGGCCGCCTTGGCGCCGGTCATCCAATTCTCGAAGCTGAGCTGCCCGGCCGGCCACGAGTGCGCCGGCAAGACCGGCACTCAGCAGCACACCCCGCAGAACGACGAACCCGCGTCGGCGGCGAACGCCAACTCGCAGACGTGGATGGTGGGCTACACGCCCTCGGTGTCCGCGGCGGTCTGGGTGGGCAGCGACGGCGACAAGGCGTTGCGGGGACCGAACGGCGCGCCGCTGTTCGGCTCGACGCTCGCGGGGCCGATCTGGGACCGGTTCATGCAGCTGTACCTCTCGGGCAAGCCGGGCGAACGCTTCGACCGCGTGGCGGCGATCAGCTCGCCGCAGGACCGGGTGCAGGTGCAGGTCCAGCAGCCTCAGCAACAGCAGAACCAGCCGGACCAGCGCGACCAGCGGCAGCCCGGGAACCGGCAGCAGGCCGACCAGCTCGAGCAGTTCCGCCAGTTCCAGCAGCGGCTGCAGGAGCTGCAGAACCGGCAGCGGGGACGGAACGGCAACGGGAACGGGAACGGCGGACAGAACGGTGGGGTCTCCGTGCCGAGCGGCACGCCGGATCCGAACCCGGGTGGCTGATCGTCCACCTCTGTAGGTCGCTCGTGCTATCTTTTGGCCATGCGGTCAGAAAGCAGCACGAGCGACCGGACCTTCACCGAGCAGGCCAGACGGCGGCAGTTCGTCGACTGCGCGGTCGAGGTGATCGCCGAGCACGGGTTCGCGCAGGCGTCGCTCGCCCGGATCGCGGCCAGGGCCGGGACCAGCAAAGGCGTCATCTCCTACCACTTCCGTGACAAGGACGAGCTGATCGAGCAGGTGCTGCTCGACATCTACGCCGGCATGGCCGGGTTCGTCGGGCCGCGGATGGCGGCCGCCGGGAGTGCGGCGGAGAAGCTCGAGAGCTTCCTCGAAAGCAACCTCGAGTACCTCGCCCGGCACCGGTCGCAGCTGCTCGCGATGCGGCGGATCTGCCCGAACCCGCCCGAGACCGGTGAACCCGCCCCGCACGACTCCGCCGTGGAGGAGTTCCTGCGGGACGGCCAGGAGTCCGGCGAGTTCCGGGACTTCGACGTCACCGTCATGGCGGTGACCATCCGCGCCGCGCTCGACGGGGCGCTCGACCAGTTCGTCGCGCGGCCGGAGCTCGACCTGACCGCCTACGCCGCCGAGCTCGTCACCTTGTTCACGCACGCCACCAGGGGGAATCCGTGAGTCATCTGGCGTTCTGCGTGCCCGCCGGGGCCGGGCACCTCAATCCGACGCTCGCCGTCGCCACCGAACTGACGAAACGGGGGCACCGGGTCACCTACGCCGCGCCCGAGTTCGCGGGCGACCGGATCCGGGAGACCGGGGCCGAGCTCGTCCCCTACGAGTCGACCTGGGGGAACGTCAAGGAGCCGCCGAAGTTCGACCGCAAGGACCTCGGCAAGGCCATGGCGATGAACCTGCGCGAGACCAAAGCGGTCCTCGCGCAGGTCGAACGGACCTTTCCCGGCCCGCCGGACCTCGTCGTCCACGACGGGCCCATGGGATGGTGGGGACGGCTGCTCGCGTCGAAGTGGCAGGTGCCCGCCGTCGTCTCCTGGCCGCACCTGGTCAGCAACCAGCACTGGAAGCTCGCGCAGTACCTGCCGGTGAACCCGCTGAGCCCCGCCCTGCTGCTGGCCATGGCCCGCACCATGCGGCTCGCGGCCAAGTACGGCGTCACGGGCACCAGCCTCACCGACGGCACCGGCTCCGCGGCCCAGCTCGTGTTCCTGCCGCGCGCCTTCCAGTTCGCCGGCGACACCTTCGACGAGCGCTACCACTTCGTCGGCCCCGCCCTCGGCGAACGCGCCTTCCAGGGCGGCTGGAAGCCCCCCGCGGACGGCCGGGACGTCGTCTACATCTCCTTCGGCACCGCCTACAACGACCGCGCCGGCTTCTACCGGACCTGCGTCGAAGCGTTCACCGGCACCGACCTGCACGTCGTGCTCGTGCTCGGGAAGCAGGTCGACCCGGCGTCCCTCGGTCCGGTGCCCGGGAACGTCGAACTCCACGACCAGGTGCCGCAGCTCGACGTTCTCCGGCACGCCAAGGTGTTCGTCACCCACGCCGGGATGGGCTCGACCATGGAGGCGCTCAGCTTCGGCGTCCCGCTGGTCGCCGTCCCGCAGATGGGCGAGCAGCGCGCGAACGCCGACCGGATCGTCGAACTGGGCCTCGGCCGTCAGCTCGCCCCCGGCGACGTGACGGCCGGGAGCTTGAAGGAGGCCGTGACGTCGGCGCTGGGGGACACCGGCGTCACGGCCAGTCTGGCGAGGATGCGGCGGGAGATCGACGAGGCCGGGGGCGCGAAAGCGGCCGCCGACGTCGTCGAAGCCGTCCTCAAAGCTTGATGACGGTTCCTTCCACTCCCGAGCGGTGCGCCGCTTCGATCACGCGCAGGGCTTCCACCGACGACTCCGGATCGACCGGGAAGCCGCCCTCGCCGCGCAGCGCGTCGCGCACCTCGGCGTAGAACTGCTCGTAGCGGCCGGTTTCGGTGGGCACCGTCTTGAGGTCGTTGCCGACACCGATCTTGCCCGCGTCCGACGCGGGCTCCACGCCCCAGCCGTCATCGCCCGGGCGCATGCCCGTCTTGATCTGGGGTTCCTGCACGTCGAGGCCGTACTTGGTGAAGGTCGCCTGATCGCCGAGGACGCGGAACCGGGGGTTCAGGGTGCCCGCGAGCGCCGACGCCCACAGGTGTGACCGGACGCCGGTGGCGTGCTTCAGCGCGACGAAGACGTCGTCGTCGACCTGGACACCGGCCCGGCGGCGATCGGTCTCCGCGTAGACCTGCGTGACCGGGCCGAACAGCTGCAGCGCCTGGTCGACGATGTGCGCGCCGAGGTCGTAGAGCAGGCCGCCGGCCTCGGCCGGGTCGCCGAACTCGCGCCAGTTGTCCTTGGGCTTGGGCACCCAGCGGTCGTAGCGGGACTCGAAGCGGAACACCTCGCCGAGCCGCCCGGACTCGAGGACCTTCCGCACGGTGAGGAAGTCGGAGTCGAGGCGCCGGTTCTGGAAGACCGTCAGGCCGACGCCCGCCGCCTTCGCCGCGGCGACGACCTGCTCGGCCTCGAGCGCGGTCGGTGCGAACGGCTTGTCGACGACCACCGGCAGGCCGGCCTCGATCGCCCGCAGCGCGAGCGGCACGTGCGTGCGGTTGGGCGTGCTGACCACGACGAGGTCGAGGTCGCCGGCCCGCTCGAACAACGCGTCGGCGTCCGGCACGATCTCCGCGCCGGGGTGGTCGGTGCGCGCCTGGGTCGCGTTGCTCGACGTCGTGATCACCGCCGGCGTCAGCCCGGGAGTCGCCGCCACCAGCGGCGCGTGGAAGACGCGCCCGCCGATGCCGTACCCGAGGATGCCCACGCGCAAGTCAGCCATGACGCCATTAAACAACACTGTTGCGTAATTGGCCAGACGTGGAAAGATCCCGTCCATGGCGGACACCGGGGTGAACCTGCGCAACGTGCGTGAGCACAACCGCGCCCTGCTGCTCACCCACATCCTGCGCGCCGGCGGCCTCAGCCGCGTCGAGCTCTCCGAACGCACCGGGCTCACCCAGCAGGCCGTCTCCAAGATCGTGCCCGAACTCCTCGACGCCGGCCTGCTGGACGAGCAGCGCCAGCCGTCCGCGGGCGTCGGCAAGCCCCGTACGCAGCTGACCATCCGCGCGGGCGCCCGCCACGCGCTCGGCGCCCGCCTCGACCGCGACGAGTACCGCGTGCTGCGGACGAACCTCATCGGCGAGGTCGAGGAAACGGCCGGGGGCCCGCTCCCACCCGGCTTCACGCCCGAGCAGGCCGTCGAAGCCATCGGCACCACCGCGCTCGAGCTCGCCGACGGCTTCGACGTGCTGGGCCTCGGGCTCGGCGCGGTCGGCCCGCTGGACCACCTCGCCGGCGTGGTCCGCGACGCGACGAACATGCCCGGCTGGCACGACGTCCCCCTGCGCGACCTGCTCGAGAAGCGCACCGGCCTGCCGGTGACGCTCGACAAGAACACCAATTCCGCCGCGTTCGCCCAGTTCTGGCCGCACGGCGAGCCGACGGCGACCGCGGTGGTGCTCGTCGGCACCGGGATCGGCGTCGGCCTGCTGATCGACGGACGCCTCTACCGCGGCCCGCGGACCAACGCGGGTGAGTTCGGGCACACCACGATCGCCTACGACGGGCCCATCTGTGCCTGCGGGCGCCGCGGCTGCGTCGAGATCATGGCCAAGCAGGCCCCCGACACGCGGACCGCCGCGGGCTTCCTCGGGATCGGCCTCGCGGACCTCGTGCAGGTGCTCGACCTGGAGCGGATCGTGCTGGCCGGACGCGCCGTGCGGGACGAACCGGGCACGTACCGTGACGCCGTTTCGGAGCGGCTCGAGGAGCTGCTGCCGCTGCCGCACTGGCAGCGCATCGAGGTCGCCGAGGACGCCGGCGGCGAGGAGCTCGTCACGCGCGGAGCCGCCGCGGAGGTCCTGGCCTCGTACTACGCGAATCCGGCATGATCACCGCCTTCACCTCGGTGGCGGCCGATCCCCGCTAACATCCGCACTCGTGCCAGAGGAGACCACGCGCGAGCCGGACCCCGGCCCCGTGACGCTGAGCCGGGCGGACCGGGTCGTCCCGAGCTGGAACGAGCCGCTCGCGGCGGCGGTCACCAGACCGATCGGCGGCCCGCTCGGCGAGCACGCGGCGGTCGGCAGGCACTGGTTCTGGTCGCCCCAGCGCGTCGGCCTGCTGCTGGCCACGCTCGCGCTGATGCTCTGCTGGTTCGGCAAGGGCTCCTGCATCCAGCAGTACCAGGACTCCAGCGGCGCCACCCAGCTCGACTGGCGCGCGGGCCGCCCGTTCGTCGCGATGTGCTACTCCGACATCGTGCCGCTCTACAGCTCCGAGCGGCTCGACCGGCCGGGCACCTTCCCGTACTACACGTCGTGGAAGGAAAGCTCGCAGACCGCGGAGAACGAAACCCGGTACATGGAGTACCCGGTGTTCACCGGCCTCTTCCAGTGGGCGAACGCGAAGCTCGCGGCGGGCTGGCTGAACATCGCCGGAAGCGGCTGGCTGCCCGGTGCGCTGCCGGTCGCGGTCTACTTCGACCTCACCGCGCTCTTCCTGGCGATCGCCTGGCTGGTCACCGTCTGGGCGACCGGCCGGACCGTGAAACGCCGGCCGTGGGACATGGTGCTGGTGGCCGCCTCACCGCTGGTGCTGGTGCACGCGTTCACCAACTTCGACGCGATCGCGACCGCGTTCACCGCGACCGGCCTGCTGGCCTGGGCGCGCAAGCGTCCCCTGCTCGCCGGGCTCCTGCTCGGCCTGGGCGCGACGGCCAAGCTCTACCCGCTGTTCCTGCTCGGTGTGCTGTTCGTGCTGTGCCTGCGCGCCGGGAAGCTCACGCCGTTCTGGAAGACCGCGGCCGCCACCGCCGTGACGTGGCTGGCGGTGAACGCGCCGTTCATCCTCACCGCGACCCGCGGTTGGTGGGAGTTCTTCCGGATGAACACGCTGCGGCCGATGGACCCGGACTCGCTGTACAACGTCTTCGCCTACACCACCGGCTGGGCCGGACTCGACGGCGTGCTGGAGAAGAACCAGACGCCGACGTACCTCAACCTCACGGTGGCCGTGCTGTTCCTCGCCTGCTGCGCGGGCATCGCCTACATCGCGCTCGCCGCGCCACGGCGGCCGCGCGTCGGCCAGCTCGCGTTCCTCGTGGTGGCCGCGTTCCTGCTGACGAACAAGGTGTGGAGCCCGCAGTACTCGCTGTGGCTGGTGCCGCTGGCGGTGCTGGCGATCCCGCGCTGGCGGCTGCTGCTCGGCTGGATGCTGATCGACGCGCTGGTGTGGGTGCCGCGGATGTTCTACTACCTCGGCGTCGACCACAAGGGCCTGCCCGAAGGCTGGTTCCTCGGCACGGTCGTGGTCCGCGACCTCGCCGTCGCCGCGCTGTGCGTGCTGGTGGTGCGCGAGATCTACCGCCCGGGCACCGACCTGGTCCGGGCCACCGGCGACGACGACCCGGCCGGCGGCTTCCTCGACGGCGCCCGGGACGCGATCGTCCCGAACGCCGTCCGCCGCCGGAAGGCCGTGGCCGCCTAGCCCAGCTTTTCGCGCAGGTAGGCGATGTCGGTGGCCTGACCGTCGGCCGGGGTCTCGACGACGACCGGTGCGCCGGCCGCCCGCGCGACCTCGACCAGCGCGTCCGGATCGATGGTGCCTTCGCCCTCGACGACGTTGGCGTGCCGGTCGCGGGTCGAGCCGAACTCGTCGCGGGAGTTGTTCAGGTGCACCAGGTCGATCCGGCCGGTGATGGCCTTGACCTTCTCGACCGCGGTCGCGAGGTCCCAGCCGGCGGCGAACGCGTGGCAGGTGTCCAGGCAGAACCCGGCGCCGAACTCGCCGACCTTGTCCCACAGCCGGGCGATGACGTCGAGGTCGCGGGTGATCGCGTTCTCGCCGCCGGCGGTGTTCTCGATCAGGATCGGGACCTTGAAGCCGCCCTTCTCCTGCTCGCGCTCGAACAGCTTGCGCCAGTTGTCGAGGCCGACCTCGACGTCGTCGTTGTCGCCGACGTGCCCGCCGTGCACGATCAGGCCCTTGGCGCCGATCGCCGCCGCGCCGTCCGCGTGCTGCGTGACGTTCTTGCGGGAGGGGATCCGGATCCGGTTGTTCAGCGAAGCCACGTTGATGAGGTAGGGAGAGTGGATGAACACCTCGACCGGGTCGGCCGCGATGGCCTCGCCGTGGGGGTGTGGCTTCGGGGCCTTCCAGCCCTGCGGGTCCGAGAGGAAGAACTGGACGACGTCGGCTTTGCGCTCGGCGACCGCGGTCAGCGGGTCGTCGTCACGGACATGGGCGCCAATCAGCATGCCGAGCACGCTACTCCGGGTTTTCTTTTCCCCTGCGGGACCTGGTGGTGACGCTCGTGGAGTACCGTGAGCGCGTTCCGTGATCCAGATTGGTCCGACTGCCGGAGGGCATCGATGGGGAAGCGCGTCGCCCGGATCACCGCGTTGGGGTTCGTTCTCTCCGCTTCGGCCGCGCTGGCCGCGCCGGGCGTCGCGAGCGCCGATCCCAGCCCGACCCTCGGCGGTGACTGCGGGGCCACCCTGCAGAACGGCCAGGCCCGCGACGCGAAGACCGGCCTCCTCCTGGACGCCGGCGCCCCGCTGAACGCCCCGAACCGGCTGACCGTCGGCCTCGATTCCACCTCGAAGAACACCAACGGCTCGGCACCGTTGCTGACGCTGCCCGTGGGTGACACGGTGCGGGCGCTCGGCGTCGGCGACGTGCCGGTGGTCGGCGACGCGGCGGCGAAGGCCGTCTGCCCGGCCGCGCAGGGTGTCGTGAACACCGTCGGCAACGTGACGCAGGGCGTGGCGAGCGAGCTGCCCCCGCTGCCGCTTCCGCCGGCCCCGCCCGGCCCGAACCCGCCCCAGCCGCCGGGTCCGACACCGCCGGGGCAGACCCCGCCCGGTGACAGCACCGGCCCGGTGACCACGGGTCCGGGCAACGCCGGCCTGCCGGGCGACGCGATTTCGGGCATCTTCACCAACGCGGCGCTGCTGCCGGGCAGCCTGATCCAGGCGCCGGTGATCGCGCAGGTCATCCCCGGGCAGCAGGTCCCGACGGTCGACGAGCAGAAGTCCGGCACGGCCGAGGCGCTGCCCGGCGTCACGCCGCCGGCGAAGCTGCCGATGCTGCTCGCGGTGCTGGCGCTGGCGATCGTCGCCGCGGCACTCGTCCGGGCTTGGATCCGCCGCAAGCCGGCCTGATCTCACCCAAGGTGACGCCCCCTTCCACTCGAATGCCGGACATTTCTGAGCGAGCGGGCGTCACCGTGCTGCCTTAACGTCGTTGTTCTGGGAAAGAGACGCGAGGCAAGGGGCGGCGAGCATGCGGGATCGGACACGGAGGGCAACGGCGGCCGGCGCGACGGCGTTCGTCCTCGCTGGTTCGGCTGTGCTCGGCATGCCCGGTACCGCTTCGGCGGGCGAGACCAAGACCGTCCCCTGCGGCAGCACCGTGGACGCCAAGCCCGGCGACACGATCAAGGGCACGACCCCGCTGCTCGGCCTCCCGTTGAACCTCGGCATCGTCACCGAGGGCACGAAGGTGCTCACCGGGACGATCAACGCCATCCTCGGCACGCTCTGCCAGGTCACCGTGAACGTGGTGAACACCGTCGTCTCGCCGGTGCCGGTGGTCGGCGCACCCGCCGCGAGCGCGATCAACCAGGGTGTCGAAGGCGTGACCAGCGGCGCCCAACAGGGCGTCAGCGCGCTCAGCGGTGGCGGCCAGCCCGCCCCTCAGCAGCCCGGTTCCGGCGGCAACCCGCAGCAGCCGCCGTCCGGCGGGACCGGGGGCGCGCCGCAGGGTGGTACCCCGGCGGGCACCACGCCGATCCCCGAAGCGAACAGCCCGCTGCTGCCCGGCTTCTCGAGCAGCCCGGTGTTCGGCGGCTTCCCGTTCAGCATCGGCACCGGCTACGCGCCGATGCGGGACTACAGCGGCATCCCGTTCGCCACGGCCGGGTTGTTCACCCCGTCGCCCGCCATCCGGTACGGGAGCCAGATCCCGGGTTACGCGCCGCAGTACGGCCTCACCGGGCCCGACCAGAACGCGGCCGGCAACTCCGGCATCCAGACGGCGGGTCAGGCCGAAGCGCTACCGTCCGCGTCCGACGGGTTCACGGACGGGTCAAATCTTCCCATGCTGATCGCGGTACTGGCACTCTCCGGAGTCAGCGCCGGCCTCGTGCGGACGTGGGTCCTCCGCCGAATGGCCGCTGCGAATTGATCCGACTGCCGAGTATCTTTCACGTATCTTCTTCGTTGATCCTGGTACACCTGGTGTTGCCGTTGCCTGGAACGACGCCCCCGTAATCCCTGGAGGACTGTGCTCGTGCGGAAGACCCTGACCGTCACCGCCATTGCCGCTTTCGTGGCGGGCGGCGCCTTCCTTTCCGCGGGTACGGCCTCGGCGAGCCAGCAGGTCGTGAGCACCAGCTGCACCGGCACGGTCACCGGCCAGATGGGCGACCAGGTGGCGATCGACGGGGCTTCGGTCAAAACCCTCGTCACGAACGGCGCGAACAACGCCGGCACCCTCGCGGTCGGCAGCTGGGCCGGCGACTCCATCGCCAAGAACCACGCGATCCCGGTGGGCCAGGTGCCGAACTCCGCGGGCGGTGAGGCGACCGGTGTCGCGATCGGCAAGGCGGTTCGCACCGCGCTGGCCAACTCCGGTACGTGGGGCCTCGGTCTCGACTGGAACAAGACCCTGAACAGCGTGGAGAGCACGGTCGCGAAGGGCTGCAACCTCACGCTGCTCGCCAGCAACTACGTCGCTCCGAGCACTCCGGGCCAGCCGGGCGCGGGCGGTACCGGCACCCCGCAGGGCGGCGGCACCGGGACCGTCCCCGGCGGCACGTCCGGCAACCTCTCGAACCTCAACCCGGGCAACGCGGCCGGCTCCGGCACCGCGCCCATGCGCGACTACGGCGGCATCCCCACGGCGACCGCCGGCACGGCCGTCGCCCCGGGCGCGCGCTACCCGGCGAACGGCACGCTCCCCGGTGACGCCTCCGCGCCGCAGGGCGACACGGGTGCCCAGAGCGGCCAGGGCGCCGACATCCGCGACGCGGGCAACGCGCAGTCGCTGGCTTCGCCCGGCTCGTCGAACGACGTCCAGCTGCCGATGCTGCTCGCGGTGATCGTGCTCGCCGGCGTCACGGCGGGGCTCGTCCGCACCTGGGCCCTGCGCCGCGCGAGCTGACCCCGCCGTCCGGTCCTGTCGGACCCCCCAGGTAGCCTTACCTGGACAAACCCTCCTGTCACGGACAGTCCGTGACCGCGAGCCCATAGGAGGTGAGTGGTTGTGTCACGCCATTACGAGGTAATGGTCATCCTGGACCCCACGCTCGACGAGCGCACGGTCGCCCCCACGCTGGACAACTTCCTCAACGTGATCCGCACTTCGGGCGGTTCCGTGGAGAAGGTCGACGTCTGGGGCCGTCGTCGCCTCTCGTACGAGATCAAGAAGCACGCGGAGGGCATCTACGCCCTGCTGGACCTGAACTCGTCTTCGGACGCGGTGAAGGAGCTGGACCGCCAGCTTTCGCTGCAGGAGACCGTGCTCCGCACCAAGGTCATGCGTCGCGAGATCAAGCGCGCCGCGGCCAAGCCCGCCGCCGCCAAGGCCTGAGCCGAAGGGTATTCCCGATGGCTGGAGACACCGTCATCACGGTGATCGGCAACCTGACGTCCGACCCGGAGCTGCGCTTCACCCCGTCCGGTGCGGCGGTCGCGAACTTCACCGTCGCGTCCACGCCCCGCACGCTCGACAAGCAGTCGGGCGAGTGGAAGGACGGCGAGGCGCTGTTCCTGCGCTGCAACATCTGGCGCCAGGCGGCGGAGAACGTCGCCGAGTCCCTGACCCGCGGCGCCCGCGTCGTCGTGCAGGGCCGCCTGAAGCAGCGGTCGTTCGAGACGAAGGAAGGCGAGAAGCGGACCGTCGTCGAGCTCGAGGTCGACGAGATCGGCCCCTCGCTGCGTTACGCCACGGCCAAGGTCAACAAGGTCAGCCGCGGTGGCGGCGGCGGTGGTGACTTCGGCGGCGGCGGTGGCGGCGGAAACCGCGGTGGCGGCGGTGGCGGAATGCCGGCCGACGACCCGTGGGGCTCCGCCCCGGCCGCCAGCAGCGGTGGCGGCGGCGGCTTCTCGGACGAGCCCCCCTTCTGATCTCGTACACATCCACAAAGATTTGAATTACCAGGAGTAGACAGTGGCCAAGCCACCCATCCGCAAGCCCAAGAAGAAGGTCTGCGTGTTCTGCAAGGCCGAGAAGAAGGGCCGCCCGGAACTGATCGACTACAAGGACACCAACCTGCTGCGGAAGTACATCTCCGACCGCGGCAAGATCCGTGCCCGTCGCGTCACCGGCAACTGCAGCCAGCACCAGCGTGACATCGCCATCGCGGTCAAGAACTCCCGCGAGATGGCGCTGCTGCCCTACACCTCGACCGCGCGCTAAGGGAGGGCACTGACATGGCGAAGATCATCCTCACCACGGACGTGGCCAACCTGGGCGGCCCCGGCGACATCGTCGAGGTCAAGGACGGCTACGCGCGCAACTACCTGCTCCCGCGGGGCTACGCGATCGTGGCCTCCAAGGGCGCGGAGAAGAACGTGCGCACCATCCAGCGGGCGCAGGAGAGCCGTCGCATCCGCGACCTCGACCACGCCAAGGAGATCAAGGCGACGCTGGAAGGCCTCGGGGCCATCCAGCTGAACGGCAAGGCGGCCGAGGGCTCGAAGAAGCTCTTCGGTTCGATCACCGCCGCCGAGATCGTCGACGCGATCAAGGCCGCCGGTGGCCCGCTGCTCGACAAGCGCGTCATCGAGCTGCGCGACCACATCAAGACCGTGGGCAAGCACTCGGTCGGCGCCCGGCTGCACCCGGACGTGAAGGTCGACGTGCGGCTCGAGGTCAAGGCCTCGCAGTAGTAATCAGTACGTCGTCGAAGGCGGGTCGCTCCCTGGTGGGCGGCCCGCCTTCACGCGTTTCGGGGGGAACCCCGGACACGCGGGCGTCGTCGTAGGACAATGGAGCGGGACGCGAAGGGAGCGCACTCGGATGGGTAACGAGGTCAACATGTCCGCGCCGTCCGGCGGAGGGGGCTTCACGTTCGACGCCGACAAGATCGACGGCGTCATCAAGAAGTGGCAGGACCTGCAGACCGACCTGCAGAACGACGCCGCCGACGCCAACCTGATGGCCGACGTCAAGGCGCCCGGCAAGGAGTTCGCGAGCAGCGACTGGGAGAAGCTCGCCAACCCGTCCGGCAAGGCGTTCCTCGAGCAGAACCAGAAGATGCAGGAATACGTGAAGAACTACATCCAGGCCCTGCTCGACGCGAAGAAGCGGATCACCGCCGCGGACGCCGACCACACCGGCGACATCTCGAAGGCGGGGACGCAGGCGTGAACCGCCGGCTCGTTCTGCCCGGCCTGGCCCTCGTCGTGCTCGCCCTCGCCGGCTGCACCTCGACCACCGGCGGCACGGCCAACCCGGCCGCGTCCGGCACTTCGGACTCCGCGACCAGCACGGACGGCGGCGGTGGCGACGGCGCTCCCAAGGTGTCGAGCCCGCTCGACCCGGCCAAGCTGAAGTCGGACCCGTGCTCGGTCCTCTCGGCCTCGCAGCGCTCGACGCTCGGCCTCGAGGACGGCACGCCGCGCACCAGCGAAGCGGGCGCGACCTGCGCCTGGATCTACACGAGCGACGAGACCCGCAGCAGCCGGATCGACATCGCGGCCGACCCGAACACCGACGGGCTCGCGGGCATCTACGACCTCTACGCCAAGGGCGGCAAGGACCAGTACGAGTACTGGGAGCCGGCCGACGTCTCCGGCTACCCCGCGGTGTACGCCGCGACGAAGGACTTCCGCGCCCAGGGGCAGTGCAAGCTGCTGGTGGGCGTGACGGACACCCAGGCCGTCCAGGTCTTCACGCAGATCGGCAACGGCCCGGGCGCGACCCAGCCGTGCCCGTACGCGGAGAAGGCGGCCGAGGCGATGATCCAGACGTTGAAGGAGGGCTGAGATGCTGGAACTGGTGCTGCTCGGCGGGTTCGCCGCGTACAACATGGCCACCACGCACTCGGACGACCACACCTCGCAGCAGGGCGACCGCAAGATCGACTGCTACGACATCTGGGACAAGATCACCCACGGCCCCGGCACCGGCTCGATCCAGAACGGGCAGGCCGCGGCCAGCCGGTTGAAGGGTGCCTACTCGGACCGGCTCACCACGATCGACACCCTGGCCAAGGAGATGGACGCGGCCTGGACCGGCGGCGGCTCCGAAGCGGCGCAGAACGCCGGCGCGCACCCGCTGCGGGTGTGGATGGAGGACTCGGGCACCAAGCTGACCGACTCCGACAAGTACCTCGGCGAGCAGAACAACGCGTTCACCACGGTGCACGCGCAGGTGCAGCAGGTCCCGAAGGACCCGCCGAAGAACAACCTGCTCAACGCGGTGACGCCGTGGACGACCGACACCGACCGGGCGATCCGCGACTACAACACCAAGGGCCAGGCCAACGTCGACGCCTTCAACACCTACTACAAGGCGAGCAACGACAACGGCCAGAAGATGCCGACGTACTCCGCGCTCAAGGGACAGCAGGAGAGCGTCAACGTCGACAACGGCAAGGACGGCAAGAAGAAGCCGGGCAATGGCAACGGAAATGGCAACGGGAACGGCACCGGCACGGGTCCCGGCGGCGTGAACATGCCGGGACCGGGCGGCGTCCCGTCCTTCGGCGGCCAGCCGACCACCCCCGGCGGCAGCTTCGACCCGTCGAAGGTGCCGGGTGGCGGCTACGACCCGTCCAAGGTGCCGTCCTTCGACCCGGGGAAGGTCCCCGGCGGGAGCTACGACCCGTCGAAGCTCCCGGGTGGCGGCACCTACACCCCGCCGAACTTCACCGACGGCACGCATTCGTCGGGCCTCTCGCCGTCGGACGTGCCGGGCGTGCCGGGCTTCGGCCTGGGGGGCACGCCGAGCTTCTCCGGTGGCGGGGGCGGCGGTGGGTTCGGCCCCGGCGGATCCGGCGGGATCGGCGACCCGACGGCGGGCTTCGGCCCGGGCGGCGCGGGCTTCGGGCCCGGCAGCTCGACCGGTGCGGCCGTGCCGGGCGGCGCCGGCGGGACGGGCGCGGGCCGGGGCGGCCTGGGTGCCGGCGGCGCGATGGGCGCGGGCGGCGCGGCGGCCGGGCGCACCGGTTCCACCGGCATGGGTGGGATGGGCGGCATGGGCCACGGCGCCAAGGGCCAGGGCGGCGGAGACGAGGAACGCACGTCGAAGTACCTGCTCGGTGACGACCCGAACGACATCTTCGGGACCGACGAGCTGACCGCCCCGCCGGTCATCGGCGAGTAGCGCACGCGAGACCACCGGGCGCGTGCCAAGATGGGCGCGCCCCGGCTTTCGCGGGTTCACCTTCACTGACTTCGATCTTCACTGGGGGAAGAGCGGTGCTGGACAGGCAGGTCACCATCACGACCGGCACCATGATCAACCTGATCCGGCGCCGCGGCGGCGAGCCGCACACGGTGCTGTCCGAGAAGCCCACCTGGTACAGCGAGGAAGCCCAGCGCACGGAGGACGAGCGGGTCAACGCCGAGCTCGCCAAGGCCGGGCTGTTCGGCCCGCGCGGCATGCACCCCGGGTTCGTGGCGACGATCGAAGCCGTCGCCCGGCCGCAGCTGGAGTACTACGGCTGGATCGACGGCGGGTTCCAGGGCAAGCCGGTCAGCTACCGGCTGCTCGCCGGCAGCGCCGGCGGCGAGGCGTTCGTGCTGGCCAAGCACGAGGACCTGGACGTCGTCGTGCTCGAGTCCACGCGGCCCGGCGAGCTGCTCGACGACTTCCTCGGCCAGATCCCGAAGCTGGCGCCCGGGCGCGGGACCCCGCTCGCCGTGCCGAAGAGCCAGATCGAGGGGACGGCCCGCGGCGACGAAGGCGGGTACGCGGTGCTCCGCAACGACCGCCCGGCCGAGGGCTCGCAGGAGGTCGAGGAGCTCCGGCGGATCCTGGCGCTACGCCGAATGGGGAGCGGCAGCCTCTACGTCGCGGCCCGTAGCCGCAGCGGGGCCTGGCACCGCATCGAACGCCCGGTGAACTACATCGATACGTCGGAAGGCCGGTGGCTGACCGAAGAGATTCCGGGGCGTGGGGAGAACCGGATCGCCTTCACCCCGGCCGACCAGCGCGTTCTCGCTGACCGGTTACGCAGCGCACAGGGTCGGCTCACCGCGGCCTGACCCGGCGGTCGTTCAGCCCTCCGGGTCACGGCTCTACCCTCCGTAGTATTCATCCACAGGTCGCGTCGTCCAATGGGCTCCGGCTGGTCCACGACACGCCGAACAACGGACTTCGCGCGACACGCCGGACGAGTTTTCGGGAAGTTCTCCACACCTTGTTCACAGTCCTTGACCTGGGGATTCTTCGAAGCCGATCACGCTTGTCCCCAACTTGTCCACAGCTCTCGCGGCACCTGTGACTGGTTACCCCCATTCATCCCCAGGTTGTCCACAGAAGGGTCCCCATCCTGAATTGCCTTCGGCCTTCCGGGGGATCTAGCGTGCCCGCTCGGGCCTGTACTCACGGTGGCGCCCGGCGTGCCTCCGAGAGTCGGACGACGTTCTCACCGATCATCGGGGGGCGCGTCCGAAACTGTCAGGGCACGGGTCGGGCCGCGTGCTTCGAGAGCGAAGATCCGGCATACTCGAACGGGTGTTCGACGCAATGAGGAGGTGTCCGGGGCGGTGGCGCTGACCGACGACCGCAGTCCGATGTACGCGGAGTCCGACCCGGGTCCGAGCGACCCCGGCTCCGGCGGCGGGTTCGACCGCCAGCCACCGCAGGACATCGCGGCCGAGCAGTCCGTGCTCGGCGGCATGCTGCTGTCCAAGGACGCGGTCGCCGACGTCATCGAGGCGCTCGGCCCCGACGACTTCTACCGGCCCGCGCACCAGGCGATCTACGACTGCGTCCTCGACCTCTACGGCCGCGGCGAGCCCGCCGACCCGATCACCATCTCGGCGGAGCTGGAGCGCCGGGGCGAGCTGGGCCGCGTCGGCGGCGCGCCCTACCTGCACACCCTGATCGCGACGGTGCCGACCGCGGCGAACGCGGGCTACTACGCGGAGATCGTCGCGGAGAAGGCGGTGCTGCGCCGGCTGGTCGAGGCGGGCACCCGGATCGTGCAGTACGGCTACGGCGCGGCCGCGGCCGACGGCGCGAACATCGACGAGGTCGTCGACCGCGCGCAGGCCGCGATCTACGACGTCACCGAGCGCCGGACCAGCGAGGACTACGTCGCGCTGGAAGAGCTGCTGCAGCCGACGATGGACGAGATCGACGCGATCGCCTCGCGCGGCGGCCAGTCCCAGGGCATCCCGACCGGGTTCACCGACTTCGACGAGCTGACCAACGGCCTGCACCCGGGGCAGATGATCATCGTCGCGGCCCGCCCCGGTGTCGGCAAGTCGACACTGGGCCTGGACTTCGCGCGGTCGGCGTCGATCCGGCACGGCCTGACCAGCGTCATCTTCTCCCTGGAAATGAGCCGGACCGAGATCGTCATGCGCATGCTCTCGGCCGAGGCGAAGATCCGCCTCGCCGACATGCGCGGCGGCAAGATGTCCGACGACGACTGGACACGGCTGGCCCGCCGGATGAGCGAGGTGTCGGAGGCACCGCTGTTCGTCGACGACTCGCCGAACATGACGATGATGGAGATCCGGGCGAAGGCGCGCCGGCTGAAGCAGCGCAACGACCTGAAGCTCGTCGTCCTCGACTACCTCCAGCTGATGACGTCCGGCAAGCGCGTCGAGTCGCGGCAGCAGGAGGTCTCGGAGTTCTCCCGGCAGATGAAGCTGCTGGCCAAGGAGATCGAGGTCCCGGTGATCGCGATCAGCCAGCTGAACCGTGGTCCCGAGCAGCGGACGGACAAGCGCCCGATGCTGTCCGACCTGCGTGAGTCCGGCTCGCTGGAGCAGGACGCCGACCTCGTCATCCTGGTCAACCGCCCCGACGCCTGGGAGCGCGACGACCCGCGGGCGGGCGAGGCGGACCTGATCATCGCGAAGCACCGTGCCGGCCCGACGGCGACGATCACCGTCGCGCACCAGCTGCACTACAGCCGTTTCGTGGACCTCTCCCACGACTGAGCGCACTTCCGCGGCCGGCCGGTCCGCGGCCCGTTATGGTCCGCGGGCATGAGAATGATCCTCAACACCGCGCACGTCTACATGATCCTCGGCGTGGTGAGCGGCCTGTACTACCGCGAACTGACCAAGGCGAACGACTTCACCGGCGAAACCCAGCTCTCGACCGTCCACACCCACCTGCTCGCGCTGGGGATGGTGTTCTTCCTCATCGTGCTGGCCCTGGAGAAGCTGTTCGCGCTGACGTCCCACCGGCTGTTCCGCTGGTTCTTCTGGATCTACAACGCCGGGCTCACCGTCACCGTTGGCATGATGACGCTGCACGGCACCCTGACCGTGCTCGGCCACGAGAGCGGTGCCGCCATCGCCGGGATCGCCGGCCTCGGTCACATCCTGCTGACGGCAGGGCTGATCCTGCTGTTCATCACCCTCACCAAGCTGATCCCCGCCAAGTCGAAGGCCGATCAGCCCAGCGCGCCGTAGCCGCGGACGAACGCCGTGAGGAGCCGGCCGAAGTTCGCGCGGTCCTCCTCCGGCCAGTCCGCCATGACCTCGGCGAACACCGAGCGGCGGAAGGCGTGCAGCTCGTCCAGGTGCGCGTGGCCGGCCTCGGTCGGCACGAGCACCGCACGCCGTCCGTCGCGCTGGTCGGCTTCGCGGCGAAGCAGGCCCTGCTCGACCGCGCGCGCCACCAGCCGGCTGGCGCGCGGCTGGTCGACGCCCATCGCTGCGCTCAAGGCCGTCACCGTGCTGGGCTCGCCGCGTTCGGTGAGCTCTTCGACGACGTCGAGCAGCTCGTGCACCGGGTCGTGCGCGCCCTGGCCGCGGGCTTTGCCGATGCGGCTCAGCGCCCGCCGCTGCTGGCTGCGGCGGATCGCGATCATCGCGCGCTCGACGTCGGCCACCGCGTCCGTCATGGTTGCTCCACCTCCGAACTACATGTAACTTTACATGCAGTTGTTCATCGACATGTTCGGAGTCCTCATGAAACCCCTCGGCTGGTGGCTTCGCCACGTCCACGAGCTTCTCGAATCCTCCATGGCCCAGGCCCTCGGCGCCGAGTCGCTGAGCCGCCGGCATTGGCAGGTACTCAACACGATCGCCCGCGGCGCCCGCACGCCGGAGGAGGTCGACGCGGCGCTGGCGCCGTTCGTCGCCACCGAAGGACCGATGGCTCCCAGGATGGCCGATCTCCGGGCGCGCGGCTGGGTCGCCGAGAACGGCGAGCTCACCGAGGCCGGCCGCGAAGCCCACGCCCGCGTCGAGGAGCGCGTCGAAGCGTTCCGCACCGCGGTGACCGACGGCATCAGCGACGACGACTACCGCACGACGATCCGCACCCTGGAGCGCTGCGCGGCCAACCTCGAAGGTCGCTGAAGGAATATCGCGGAAGCCAGCGGCGTCAGGTATCGTAGTAGTTGAACTTTCAAGCACTGGAGCCGTCGATGACCCGCACCCCGGTCCTCTACCTCAGCCACGGAGCGCCGCCGCTCGCCGACGACACCACGTGGACCCGCCAGCTCGCCGCCTGGTCGGCCGACCTGCCGAAGCCCCGCGCGATCCTGGTCGTGTCGGCGCACTGGGAGGAGGCGCCGCTGACCATCGCGGCCACGACGACCGTGCCGCTCGTGTACGACTTCTGGGGCTTCCCCGAGCGCTACTACCAGGTGAAGTACGCGGCGCCGGGTGCGCCGGAGCTGGCGGAGAAGGTGCGGAAGCTGCTCCGCTCGACGGCCACACCGGTGCACGACGCGCCGGACCGCGGCCTCGACCACGGCGCCTACGTGCCGCTCGTCGAGATGTACCCGGACGCCGACGTCCCGGTGCTGCAGGTTTCGATGCCCTCGCTCGACCCGCAGGAGCTGTTCGACCTCGGCCGCAAGCTCGCGCCGCTGCGCGACGAAGGCGTGCTGATCATCGGCAGCGGCTTCTTCACCCACAACCTGAGCGGCATGGCCCGCGCCACCGACGGGACGCCGCCCGTGTGGTCGGCCGAGTTCGACCACTGGGGCGACGAGGTGGTGCGGGCCGGCGACGTCGACGCGCTGCTCGACTTCCGGCACAAGGCGCCGGCGGCAACGCTCGCGCACCCGCGGATCGAGCACTTCGCGCCGCTGTTCGTCTCCCTCGGCGCGACCGCGGAGGAGAAGTCCGGCCGCACGGTGATCGACGGGTTCTGGCACGGCCTGGCGAAGCGGTCGCTGCAGTTCTCCTGACCTTCCCCGGAAACACGAACGAGCCCCAAGAGCCGGATGCGGCTCTTGGGGCTCGTCCTCTCCAGGGAAGGAGAGCTTTCTTCGATCGTCAGGCACTCCGTGCGAGGAGACCTCGCGGCGCGGTGGAGCGCCTGCCGGGGCTTGCGGGGCCGGGCGGGCTCTGGCTGAACCCGCCCGGCGTCACCGAACTACTTGCGCTTGACCAGACCCAGCAGCTTCGCGAGGAAGCCGGTCGAGTCGAGGCCCGACATCGCCGGAACCTGCGCGGCCGGGGCCGCGCTGTCCAGCACCGGCAGCTTCGCGTTCACCGGCAGGGCCGGGGCGGCGGGCAGCGCGGCCGGGGCGGCCGGCAGCGCCGGGGTCACCGGGAGGGCGACCGGCAGAGCCGGGACGCCACCCAGGGCCGGCAGGGCCGGCAGCGCCACGGGCAGGCCCGCGGTCGGCAGGTCCGCACGCTCGGTGCCGGGCAGGGCGCCCAGCGTCGGCAGCGCGATCGGCAGGCCGGCGGTCGGCAGGTCCGCACGCTCGGTGCCGTGACCCGGCAGGGCACCACCCAGCGCCGACAGGCCGGTCACCGCGGGCAGCGCCGAGGTGTTCGGCAGGGTCGGCTTCGGCAGCGCCGGGACGCCACCGGCGGCCGGCAGGTGCGCCAGCTGCGACAGCCCGGCCAGCGGGTTGCCCATCTGCGGCACGTCGGCGCGCTGCGCCGGGACGGCCATCGGCAGCGCGGGCAGGCCCGCGGTGGGCAGCCCCGCCGTCGGCAGGCCGCTGGCGAGCCCGGTCAGCGAAGGCAGCTCGCCGGCACCCAGCTCCGAACCCTCGACCGGGTTCGCGATCGTGTCGGCCGCGTCGGTGGCTTCCCCGTCGATGCTCGTCATGTCCGTCGCGTCCGCGGTGGCCACCCCGAGCAGCTCGAGGGGCACGCCGAAGATCTGCACCGGCGCCACGATGTCGTGGTAGAAGTTGTACCCCGACAGGCTCGACCCGTCACCCTCGGTGGTCGGCTCGCCACCGTTCTGCGTGGTCAGCGTGTTGTCGCCGACGGCGTGCGCGACGCCGCCCACGGTCACCGCGTCGCCGAACAGCTGCGCGATCGCCGTGGCCGGGATGTCGAGGATGTTGCCGGAGATGGCGCCCTCGACACCCGAGGTGGTGTCGTCGCCCGCGTTCTGCACGGACGTCGTGTTGATCCCGGTGCCGCTGGCGACACCCGCCGCGCTGACGGCGTCACCGAAGACCTGCGCCACCGGCAGCGCGTCGGCGCCGATGATGTTGCCGGCCACGCTGCCGCGGTCACCGTTGGTGGTGGCGTCGCCACCGGCCTGCGACGTGGTGTCGCTCGTGCCCAGGCCGTGGCCCAGGGCCGCACCCGCGACACCGTCGCTGAACAGCTGCGCGACACCCGCGATCGGGGCCTTCACGATGTTGCCGGCCAGCGCACCGTCCTGCCCGTCGGTGAGGGCGTCGCCGCCCGCCGAGGAGTCGGTGATGTTGTCGTTCTCACCGGTGCCGATGCCCGCGAGGGCGGCACCGCTGCCGGCGGCCAGCACCGGGAACGAGACCGGGGCCTCGATGATGTTGCCGGCGCCGGCGCCCGCGGGGCCGTTCGCCGTGACGTCGCCGCCCGCGTTGGACGTCGTGTCGGTCGAGCCCTTGCCGTGGCCCTGGCCGACGAACGCGCCACCGATGTTGGCGACCTGCACCGGCAGCGACGCCGGCACGGTGCCCAGGTTCGAGCTCAGGAAGCCGTTGTCGTCGTGGGTGCTGCCACCGCCGCCACCGGAGACGACCTTGGTCTCGTCGGCCGAGCCGGAGCCCTGGCCGATGAACGAGCCACCCACGCCGAAGACCTCGGCGGGCAGGCCGACCGGCACCTGGACGACGTTGCCCGAGCCGGACGAGTCGTTGCCCTGCGTGCCGTCGTAGTTCCCGGCGGTGACCGTCTTGTCCTCGGTCGCGGTGCCGGACGCGTTGCCGATGTGGCTGCCGCCGATACCGAAGACCTCGGGCGCGCCCGCGGCCTGGGTGTTGATGATGTTGCCACCCAGGACCGAGTCGTTGCCCTTGGTGTAGCTGCCGTCGCCGGCGTTGGCGTCGGTGGTGTTGTCGTGCGCCGCGTTCGCCTGGCCGATGTAGGTGCCACCGATGCCGAAGGCCTCGACCGGCAGCGCGACCGACGGGTTCAGGACGTTGCCCGACCCGCTCGCGTTGTCACCGGCGGTCTTGACGAAGCCACCCGAGTCGACAGTGCTGGAGGAGCTGCCGGCGTCGGGGATGCCCGCCGAGGCGTTGCCGATCCACGAGCCCGCGACACCCGCGACGTTCGCGATCGGGGACAGCGAGGCCGCCCCGCCGTTGCCGGACAGGAACGAGTCGTTGCCGCTCGTCTCGAGGTAGGTCGGGATGCCGAGGCTGCCCTCGCGCGTGTCCCCGGCCGTGGCGTCGGCGGAGGTGTTGCAGCCGTCGGAGTTCGACAGCGAGCCCCACACGGCGCCCGAGTTGCAGTTGAACTTGACCGGCAGGGCGATCGGCGCGCCGACCACGTTGCCCGACCCGGCACTGTTGTCACCGGAGCTCAGCAGCGAGCCGCCGGAGGTCGCGACGGTGTCGGCGGAGTAGCCGTGGCTCTGCCCGTTGCCGAGCAGGTACGAAGCGGCGTTGCCGGTCACCTGCACCGGGGTGGCGAGCTGGCCCGCGACCACGTTGCCGGAGAGGGCCGAGCCGTCGCCGTTGGTGTCGACGTTCCCGGTCTCGGTGGCGCTCTGGCTGGCCGACCCACCGGTCACGCGGCCGGTGCCGCCGGCGACGCCGCCGCCGTTCCCGGCGATCTGCACGGGGAGCGCCCAGTCGAGGGCGACCGCGTTGCCCGCGAGGCTGGAGTCCTCACCGGTCGTCGCGATGTCCTGGTTGTGGTCCCAGGTCTGCGTGTGGTCGCCGCCCTGGACGTTCGCGTCGCCGATCACGCCGACCGCGTTGTCCACGATCTGGATCGGGACGACGACGTCGCCGGTGACCTTGTTGCCCTTGAGGTTGTTGTGCCCCGGGGTGAAGGCGCCCGCGCCGTCGGCCTTGGTGGCACCGCCGAGGGTGCTCTGGCTGATCGGGCTCGCCTCGTCGAGCTGCTTGGCAGCCTCGTTCGCGGCGTTGGTGACCGGCTTGGTGCTCAGCTCCGTCTGCCCGGCGGGCAGGTCCAGCTGGCCGAAGGGGGTGCCGACCGCGTTGTTGGCTTCCTGGATGGGAGCCGTGACGTTCAGGTCGAGCGGGGAGGCCGGGGCGTCAGGGTTGACGTTCTCGTCAGCCGAGGCGATGCCGGTACCCAGCATCAGCAACCCACCCGTGACAAGTGCGGTCTGGAGTCCGCGCTTTGCCCACGTCTGCATGGGGTTTTTCTCCTTTATTTCGGGTTCCCTTGCGGGCTTATGGGGGTGCGCTCGTCGAAGTCGAAACGGGGTCCGAGACGCACCGAGGGGGAAGGAACTTCTTGCGGGCGCAAAAAAGCGCACCGCCGTGTCACGGGAATCTCGCGGACGCAGGCGCCGTCAGATGAAGACGGACTTGGGCGCGTCAGCTACCCGTGAAGGGAGGTGTTCAGTCAGGAGTGACACCGGGCTGCTCGCCCGGGGTGCGCGCCGTCTGGCGCAGGCCGGCGCGGCTCATCGCCGCGACGGCGGTGTCGACGGCTTCGGTCGTCCAGAAGGGGACGCCTAAGTTGAGGCCGTCGAGGTGTCCACCGGGGGCCGTGGTGCCACCCGGGGCGGTGGGGACGGACGGTGCGGCCGGAAGCTGCACCGGAACCAGCGGCGACGGCAGATCACGGTGCTTGTCGCGGGACTCGCCCGCGGCACCGCTGCCGTTGTCGTGCTGGAAACCCGTCGGCATCGCGAGCAGGGCTCGCAGCGCGGCGGGGAGCTGGACGGTCGAGACGGCGACCGTGTCCGTGGTCTGGCCGGCGCCGGTGGTCACCGGCTCCTGCTCGACCGGGGCGAGCCCCGGGAGCGACGGAACCAGGTTGCCGTGGCCGGCCGGGTCGAGCAGCTGCAGCACGTCGTGCGCCGGCTCGGGGGTGAAGGTCTGCTCGAGAACCTGGCGGGTGTCCTGCGGCTCGCGGACGATGTGCTCGACCGCGCCGAGGGTGCGGCTCGCCGGGCTCACGACGGCATCCTCGGCGAGGTCCGAAACCGAGTCGCTGACGCGCTCGGAGACCTCGTGCCCGAGGACGCGGGCGCACGGCGCGCTCCACGCGGTGGCGTCCTGGTGGCAGCTCGAGTCGGCGACATCGCCGGCCGCGGTCGCCGCACCGGTGTTCACGTCGCCGAGGCTGCCGCTCGCGGCGTCGGTGATCGGGGCGGTGCCCACCTCGACGGTGTCCGCGGAAGCGGTCGCACCGGAGACGAGCCACGCGGCGGCGGTGCCGGCCACGGCACCCCCGAGGACGAGCAGCGCACGCGACACGAGACGGCGGGTGCGCTTGGCGCCCTGCCCCTCGTTCGTCGCGGTCTTCGCCACTCGTCTTCTCCTCGTGCTGAGTCGTGCTGGGTCTGTGATCAATCGGCAACATTGCGTTGCGGAAGCGACCTAACCAAATCCGCGGCCGGGTGCGCACCCTCGACACGACTTGATGCCCCCATCGTGTGAACAACACACTGTGTAGCCCGGTCTCACGACCAGTGATCACCGCTGGCCCCGATCGGTGTCGGGCGCGGCGGCGCGAAAGCGGCCGAATCGGACGGTCCAGCCAGTACGGTGTGGCAGTGAGCCACGCGCGACGCGAAGACCCGTTCCTGCCGGAGCACGAGGACATCACCGGACTGATCCCCCGGGGCCTGCGCATCAGCGCGGCGCTCGCGTGGCGGTTCATCGTGGTGGTCGCCGCGCTGTACGCCGTGGTGTGGGTGATCGGTTACCTGTCCGTCGTCATCATCCCGCTGTCCATCGCCCTGCTGCTGTCCGCGCTGCTCGCGCCGGCGGTGCAGAAGCTGGTGGCGGTCAAGTTCCCCCGCGGCCTGGCGACGGCGATCGTGCTGATCGCCGGGCTGGCCGTGCTGGGCGGGCTGCTGACGTTCGTCATCACCCAGTTCTCCTCGGGCCTCCCGCAGCTGCAGAAACAGCTCAACGACAGCCTCGACCAGATCAAGAACTGGCTGCTCAACGGCCCGCCGCACCTGCGCCAGGAGCAGATCCAGGACTTCATCAACCAGGCGATCGGCTTCATCCAGAACAACCAGGCGTCCATCACGACGACCGCGCTGACGACGGCGAGCACCGTCGGCGAGATCCTCACCGGGTTCCTGCTGACGCTGTTCATCACGATCTTCTTCCTCAGCGGCGGCGAAGGCATCTGGACGTTCCTGGTCCGCGCCGTGCCCGGGCGGGTCCGCAACCGCGTGGACGTCGCCGGGCGCCGCGGGTTCGCGTCGCTCGTCAGCTACGTGCGCGCGACCGCGGCGGTGGCCGTGGTCGACGCCGTCGGCATCGGCATCGGGCTGTGGATCATGGGCGTGCCGCTGGTGATCCCGCTGGCCACGCTGGTGTTCATCGGCGCGTTCATCCCGATCATCGGCGCCGTCATCACCGGCGGCGTCGCCGTCCTGGTCGCCCTGGTGACGAACGGCTTCATCGGCGCGGTGATCGTGCTGGCCATCGTGATCGGCGTGATGCAGCTGGAAAGCCACGTCCTGCAGCCGCTGCTGCTGGGCCGCGCGGTGAAGCTGCACCCGCTGGCCGTGGTCCTGGCCATCACCGCCGGCCTGGTGGCGGCCGGGATCCCCGGCGCGCTGCTGGCCGTACCGCTGCTGGCGGTGCTGAACGCCGGCGTCCGGTCGCTGCTGCACGAGACCAACCCGGACCCGGCCGAGGTGAACGTCCTGAAGGACCAGGCCGCGCAGCCGAACGACGCCGAACCCGGGGGGCCGAAGGCCGAAATCGCGACGGTCGGCGAGGAGCAAGCCGTCTCGTCACCGGCCGAGCCACCGAAGCGCGACGGCAAGTCGTGACCACCCGGCGGACGCCCGACCCGATCACGCCGATGTGGCGTGGCGTGCTCGCGTTCCGCGTGCTCACCTGGGCGTTCGCCTGCGGCACCGTGATCGTCCAGAGCGGGCACTACCAGCGCGAGTGGCTGGCCTGGACGATCCTCGGCGTCATGGCCGTGTGGTCGGTCGTCAGCAGCTTCCTCTACCTGCGCGAGCGGACGCGGCCGCCGGCGCTGGTCATCTTCGACCTCGTGCTCACCACCGCGCTGCTGCTGACCTCGCCGTGGGTCCTCAGCGACGCGCAGTTCGCCTTGAACGTCCCCCTCATCACGACGGTGTGGGCCGCCGTGCCGGCGGTCGCCGCCGGCGCGCGCTTCGGCGCGAGCGGCGGCGTGCTGGCCGGGCTGGTCCTCGGGGTGGCGACCGGGCTGGCGCGGGAGAAGTTCGACCTCGACGTCGCCCGCGACGGCGTCCTGCTCGCCGCGGCCGGGCTGCTGGTCGGCATGGCCGCGACGATGGGCCGGCGGTCCGCGGCGCGGCTGGAGCAGGCGCTGCGGAAGGAAGCGGCGACGGCCGAGCGGGAACGGCTGGCCCGGTCGATCCACGACAGCGTGCTGCAGGTGCTGGCCCGGGTCCGCAAGCGCGGCAACGAGGTCGGCGGTGAGGCGGCCGAGCTGGCGAAGCTGGCCGGCGAGCAGGAGATCGCGCTGCGGTCGCTGGTGACGACCGAACCGCTGACGCCGAACGAAAGCGGCACCGCGAGCCTGCGCGCCGCGCTGCAGCTGCTCGCGACGTCGTCGGTGCAGGTCTCGACCCCGGCGGACGACGTCGAGCTGCCGGCCCACGTCACCGACGAACTGGTCGCGGTAACCCGCGAAGCGCTCTCGAACGTGGAGAAGCACGCCGGGCCCGAAGCGCAGGCCTGGGTGCTGCTGGAGGACCTCGGGGGCGAGGTCGTGGTGAGCATCCGCGACGACGGACCGGGCATTCCGGACGGAGTTCTCGAGCGAGCGGCCGCGGACGGGCACCTCGGTGTGGTGGAATCCATCCGGGGGAGGGTGCGCGACCTCGGCGGGAGCGCGACCCTCGACACCGGGCCCGGCCGGGGCACCGAGTGGGAGGTCAGGGTGCCGAGCACGAGGGGTGCGAAGTGAGCGACGAGCGGATCTCGGTGATGGTGGTCGACGACCACCCGATCTGGCGCGACGGGGTGGCCCGCGACCTGACCGAGCACGGCTTCGACGTGCGGGCGACCGCGCCGGACGCCGCCGCGGCACTGCGGATCGCGCGCACCGTCCAGCCGGACGTCGTGCTGATGGACCTCAACCTCGGCACCACGTCCGGGGTGGACGCCACCCGCGAGATCACGTCGGCGCTGCCGTCGACGAAGGTGCTGGTGCTGTCCGCGAGCGGCGAGCACAAGGACGTCCTGGAGGCGGTGAAGGCCGGCGCGTCCGGCTACCTGGTCAAGTCGGCGTCCGCGGCGGAGCTGGTGGACGCGGTGCACCGGACCGCGGCCGGCGACCCCGTGTTCACCGCGGGCCTGGCCGGGCTGGTGCTCGGCGAGTACCGGCGGATGGCCGACGCGTCCGCCGGGGACGCCGCGGGCGCCGAGCCACCCCGGCTGACCGAGCGCGAGACCGACGTCCTGCGCCTGGTCGCGAAGGGGCTGACCGCGCGGCAGATCGCCGAGCGGCTCGTGCTGTCGCACCGCACGGTGGAGAACCACGTGCAGTCGACGCTGCGGAAGCTGCAGCTGCACAACCGCGTCGAGCTGGCCCGGTACGCGATCGAACACGGCCTCGACGAGGAGTAGCCCTCAGGGCAGCACCGCGAAGCCCGACCAGTCGCCCGTCGGCAGCGCCGCCTTGCCCATCCGCCACTGCGGTTCGCCCGGGTGCCAGGCGGCGAGGACGCCGTCGGCCAGCACGAGGTCGCCGTCCTCGGACCAGTCGAAACCGCCGCCACGCTCGAGGTGTTCGGAAACGAACGGCATCGCCGCGACGTGCTCCCAGTCCGGCCCGTCGAGGCGCAGCAGCCAGAGGTCGCGGGTCTGCGTGCTGGTGCCCCGGTAGGCGGGGTTGCCGAAGTCGAGGGCCCAGATGCCGCCGTCGCGGGAGGGCAGCACGGTGGGCGTCCGCCCGAACGCCGGCCGGCTGAGCTGCTGGCGGCTGTTGTCCCGCAGGTCGACGAGGGTGAGGTCGGTCAGGCCGTCGAGGAGCATCCGGTCGCCCGCGACGCCGAGGATGCGCGGCGCCTGCTGGACCGTGCGGCCGGTCTCCGGGTCGATCAGCGCGTCGGTCGACTCGGCGGCGTCGGCGTTGATGGTGATCAGCAGGCCGCGCGGGGTGCCGGCGCGGACCTGCGTGCGGCAGCTGGCTGGCTGGCCGTGGCCGAACTCGGCACCGGAGAGGGCGACGCGCTGCAGCCGGCAGCTGTCCGGCGTGTCCTGGCGGATCAGCCACACGCTCTCGCCGTCGGCGCCGGGGGCCACCGACCAGGCGCGGCCGAGGGAGCGCGGCGGACTCGCGGGGCCGGTGTAGACGAGGATGCCGAAGGGTTCGGTGCTCTGGGTGGCGGGCGGGTAGACCGTCAGGACGGCGTGCTTCCCGACCCGGAGCACGCTCAGCCCCAGGTCGCCGCCGGGATAGCCGGGCGGCGTGGCCGTGGTTCCGCGGTCGGCGTCGAACAGGGTGGGGCCGATGGTGGGCAGCAGCGCCGACACCCCGATCCCGCCGGTCGCCGGGACCCCGGTGAGCCCCTCCGGCAGGGCCGGCGGGGTGGTCGGCGGCGCACTCGTGGCACTCGCGCTCGGCGGCGGCGGGGCCTCTTCGCCGGTGCATCCGGACAGCAGGACCAGCGCCGCGCAGAAGGCGGCGCCGCGAAATACGGGTCCGTTCAGGGTTTTCCCCCGATCTCCCTGGTGAAATCCGGTTCTACCATCGTGGGCATGGGCGAGGAAGAGACCGCGGCGGCGGAACCGGTGACCGAAACCAAGCCGTTGAGCGAGCGCGATCTTCGGGTGTCCGACGACGAGCGCGAGCACGTCGTCGGGGTGCTGCAGAAGGCGATCGGCCGCGGGATGATCGACCTCGACGAGTTCACCGAGCGCACCGACCGCGCGCTGGCGTCCCGGACGCGCGGCGAGCTGAACGCGGTGCTGGCCGACCTGGCCGGGCTCTACCACCCGGCGGCCGCGGTCGCCGGCGCGCCGTCGTACGCGCCTCCGGCGGGCTACAGCGGCGGCTACGCGCCCGGACGGCGCTTCGAGCTCAACGCGAAGTATTCGTCGCTGGTCCGCAGCGGGCCGTGGGTGGTGCCGCCCGAGATGGTCGTGCGGAACAAGTATGGCTCGACGAAGCTCGACTTCACCGAGGCCCAGGTGCAGTCGCCGGTGGTGCACATCGAGCTGGACGCCAAGTGGGGTTCGGTCGAGGTGATCATCCCGGAGCACGCGGCGGTCGACGTCAACGCGATCACCGACGTCAAGTTCGGCTCGCTGGAGGACAAGACGCACAGCAACGGGCACATGGGGAACCCGCGCTTCGTGCTGAGCGGCCGGGTCCACGGCGGTTCGCTGGTCATCCGGCACCCGCGGCGCGGGTTGTTCGGCTAGCCGGGGCCCCTCTGCCCCCGGCGTCAAGAAGGCCTCCCCATCCAGGCATCGGGTGGGGAGGCCTTCGCGCTGGTCAGGCGGCCCGGAGGTTCCTCGCGACGAACCAGACGAGCACGGCGAACGCGGCGGCGGCGAGCCCGGCGACGGCGTGCAGCCCGCTGGGGAGGCCGTGCGCGCGGACGACGGCGTTGCCCAGGGTCCCGACGGTCGCGATGCCGAAGGCGTAGCCGAACTCGTTGACGGTCTGGGCCAGCGACGCGGCGGCGCCCGCCTTGCGCTGCGGCACCGAGCCGACGACGAGATCGGTCCCGAGCGCGACCATCGGGCCGACGCCCAGCGACGTGACGGCGAACCCGAGCGCGGGCCAAGCCGGCCCGGCGGCGGGATCGACGACGGCGAGGATCGCCATGCCGGTCGCGGCGAGGGCGACGCCACCGGCGATCAGGACGTTCGCCTTGACCCGGCGCGCGAGGGCGGGCGCGGCGAGGAAGCTGACGGTGGAGGCGGCCATCCCGGGCAGGAGTCCCAAAGCGGCCCCGACCGGCGAGAGGTGCTGCGCGACCTGCAGGAACTGCGCGGTGAACAGCATCGTGGTGCCGCCGAGCATGCTGAACAGGAGCATCCCGCCGAGCGTGGTGCGGAAGGCCTTCGCGGTGAAGAGGCTGAAGTCGACCAGGGGGTCTCGCAGGGCGCGCTGCCGCTTCACGAAGACGTACCCGACGGCCAGGCCCGTGATCAGCGCCGCGGCCGGGACCGGGTGGACGCCGTCGCGAGCGAGTTCCTTGACGCCGTAGACGGCGGGCAGGATCGCGCCGAGCGACAGGCCGACGCTGGGCAGGTCGAGGCGGCCGGCGTGCTCGTCGCGGTATTCGGGCAGCAGCTTCGGGCCGATGACGAGCAGCAGCACCATGGCGGGCACGCCGAGGAGGAAGACCGAGCCCCACCAGAAGTGCTCGAGCAGGAAGCCGCCGACCATCGGGCCGATGATGGCGCCGACGGTGAAGCAGCCGGCCCAGATGCCGATGGCCTGGGCTCGTTGCTGCGGGTTCTGGAAGAGGGTCCCGATGAGTGCAAGCGTCGAAGGAGCGAGCGTCGCCCCGGCGATCCCCAGCACGGCCCGCGCGGCGATGAGCATCCCGGCGCTGGTGGAGAAGGCGGCGGCGACGGAGGCGACCCCGAAGGCGGCGGCCCCGATGAGCAGCAGCTTCCGCCGTCCGATCCGGTCGCCGAGGGTTCCCATGGTGACCATGAACCCGGCGACCATGAAGCCGTAGGTGTCCATGATCCACAGTTGTTCGGTGCCGTCGGCGTGCAGCCCGAGGGCGAGCTTCGGCAGCGCGAGAACGAGGACGAAGACGTCGAGCGAGACGAGCAGGGTGGGCAGGGCCAGCACGGCCAGGCCGATCCACTCCCGACGCCCGGCCCGCACGGTTCCGGCCGGGGCTTCGGCGGTGATGGTCATGGCGGCTCCCTCGGTTCGGTGGTGCTTTCACCACTTCGTCGAGCGGGTCGGCCCGGAATCGACAGCCGGCCGGATCTTTGCCGGGAAAGCCGTGAAGGCCGCCTTGGTCGGGAGGCGGCCTTCACGGCTACAGAGCGGGTTGTCCACACCCCTCGTGCACTGGGGACAACTCCGCGCATCCAGGCTCGCACAAGTCAGCACTGTCGGTGATGACCGATAGACTGAAAGTGGGGGGGCGCCCCTGGGAGCGGCGGATCGAGCCGAGACGGGCGGGCGCCACCTGTGTCGCGCCCGCCGGCTCCCGTCAGGGGCGAGCTGCCGCGCGGGCCGCTGCCGGGTCCGACGTCGCCAACGCCGCCTCCGCCAGCGCCTCGCACTCCGCCAGCGTCACCGTCGCCAGGCTCGCCCCTACCGTGCGGATCGCCGGGGCGTTCATCGACAGGCTCGTCAGGCCCAGGCCCGCCAGGACCAGCGCCAGCCGCGGGTCCGCCGCCGCTTCGCCGCAGACACCCGCCGGTTTGCCCGTGGCCTTGGCCGCGTCGCCGATCAGCTTCAGCAGCCGCAGGAGACCCGGCTGCCACGGGTCGTTGAGCTTCGCCACCGCGCCGAGCTGGCGGTCCGCCGCGAAGGTGTACTGCGCCAGGTCGTTCGTGCCGACCGAGACGAAGTCGACGACGTCGAGGATCTCCCGGGCGCTCAGCGCCGCCGCCGGGATCTCGATCATCACGCCGGCCCGGGCGATGCCCGCCGCGCGGACGCGGTCGGCGAACCAGGCGGCCTCTTCCACCGTCGCGACCATCGGGGCCATCACCGAAACCTCGGCGCCGGAGTCCTCCGCCGCGCCCGCGATGGCTTCGAGCTGGCGGTCCAGCACCTCGGGGCGGTCGAACGCCACGCGCAGCCCGCGGACGCCGAGCGCCGGGTTCGGCTCGGCTTCCGGCGAGAGGAAGGCCAGCGGCTTGTCGGCGCCCGCGTCCAGGGTCCGCACGATCACCGGCTTGCCGCGGAACGGCGAGAGCACCGCCGTGTACGCCGCGCGCTGCTCGGCCACCGACGGTTCGTCCGAGGCGTCCAGGTAGCAGAACTCGGTGCGGAACAGGCCGACGCCCTCGGCGCCCGCGTCGGCCGCGGCCTGCGCGTCGGCCGGGGAGCCGACGTTGCCGTAGACCTTCACGCGGTGGCCGTCGGACGTCGCGCCCGTGCCATTCCACTCGGCCAGCTGCGCGACCGTCGCCGTGACGACCGGTGCCGACGGGTCGGCGACCTCGACCGTGCCCGCGTCACCGTCGACGGCGAGCGCCTCGGCGTCCAGCGCCAGCAGGCCGCGCACCGCGACGACGGCCGGGATGCCCAGTGCCCGCGCCAGGATCGCGGTATGGCTCGTCGGGCCGCCCTCTTCGGTGACCAGGGCGAGCACCTTCGCCGGGTCGAGGCCCGCGGTGTCGGCCGGGGCGAGGTCGCGCGCGACCAGCACGCTCGGCGACGCGAGCTCGGGCACCCCCGGCGGCGCGATGCCGAGCAGCTCGGCGACCAGCCGGTCGCGCACGTCGCGCACGTCGCGGACGCGCTCGGCCATGTACCCGCCCGCGGCGGCCAGCGCTTCGGCGAAGCCTTCGGCGGCCTGGTGGACGGCTCGCGCGGCGGGCAGCGCCTGCGTCTTCACCAGCTGTTCGGCCTGGGCCGCGAGCGCCGGGTCGGCCGCCATCGCGGCGGTGGTGATGAGGATCGTCGCGGCCTCGCCGGTGGCGGTCTCGGCCTGCTTCTCGAGCCGGGCGGCGACGATCGCGGCGGCGGGCGCGATCCGGGCGGCTTCGGCGGCGGGGTCGGCGGGGGCCGGGGTGGCGGCGGGCTCGCCGAGCGGCTCCGCGACACGGACGACGGGGCCACTCGCGCGGCCGGGGCTGACGGCGACCCCGGACAGGGAATCAGACATGGTCTAGACCATAGCTCAGATACGTCTGGATATCTCGTGGTGGCAGGCGCAAGCCTCGTCGGCGAACCTGTTCGAGCACCGGCCGGACCTCCTCGTGCCACCAGGCTTCGGCCAGTTCGCCGCGGCTGCGCACCGGCCGTCCGGCCAGCATACGGCGGAAACCCCAGGCCTCGGCCGAGTCGGCGAGCCGGAACCAGTCGGCCGGGTCGTCGAGCCACAGCCCGAGGCGGACGTCGTCCGGCAGCGGGACGCGCTCGAGGAACATCCGCTCGGCGGTCTTCGACGGCAGGTCCGCGAGCGTGAGGCAGCGCAGCGCGCAGGCGACCGTGCTGATCCACCGGACCCGCGCGCGGATCGTCCGGGCGCCGCGGGCGCGCGCGATGGCGACGCGGTGGTGACCGTCGTCGACGAAGAACATGTCGGACAGGCGCACGAGCCGCACCGGCGGGAGGTCGGCCGAGGTCCGCGTCAGACGGTCCCAACGGTCGCGCAGGGCCCGGTTGCGCGGCCGGAACTCGCGGTCGAAGTCGCCGGCGCGGGCGACGGTGCCGACGATGCCCTCCAGCGGGACGTCGTAGACGCCTTCGTCGACCTCGGTCTGCTTGCCGAGCGCCCGCAAGGTTTCCTCGAGCGGCATGATCGCGAGGTGGTCGGGCCGGCGCGCCTCCGCGATCGCCTTCAGCTGAGCGGCGTAGCCGCGCCACCAGGCCGAACCGAACGAATCGCCCATGTGAGGTGCAACACGCGCCTCCGGGCGATCATTCCCCCAGGTCAGCGTCGGTCGGGTAGGACGGCTGCGCGCCGTGCCGCGTAACGCTGAAGGCCGCGACGCGCACCGCCCGCTTCGCCGCGGAGACGAGGTCGGCGCCGTCCGCGAGCGACGCCGCGAGCGCGCCCGCGAAGGCGTCTCCGGCACCGGTGGTGTCGACGGCCTCGACCTTCGGGGACTCCACCTCGGTCGTGCTGTCCTTCTCCACGACGACCGCACCGGCCGCGCCGAGCGTGACGACGGCGGCTCGCGGGCCCAGATCCAGGAGGCGCCGGAAGTCCGCGCCGGGCCCGGTCAGCCAGGCGGCTTCGTGCTCGTTGACGAGCAGGACGTCGAGCCTGGCCAGCGTCTCCGGGGACAGCTTCGCCGCCGGCGAAAGGTTCACCAGCACCTTGACGCCCTTCTCGGCGGCCCGCGCGACGGCGTGCTCGACCGTCGGCAGCGGCACCTCGAGCGAGGCGACCATGATCTCGACCCCGTCGAAGACGGCGTCGACGTCCCCGGGTTCGAGGCTCGAGTTCGCGCCGGGGGAGACGAGGATGGCGTTCTCGCCGTCCGGGGTGACGGTGATGTAGGCGATCCCGGTCGGCCGGTCGCTCGTCCGGACCAGTCCGGTGTCGACGCCCGCGGCGCGCAGTGAATCGAGCAGCAGCCGGCCGTAGGGATCGTCACCGACGGCGCCGAGGAGCGCGACGTCCGCCCCGAGCCGGCCCGCCGCGACCGCCGTGTTGGCGCCCTTGCCCCCCGGTGAAAGGACGGTGTCGCCGCCCAGCACCGTCTCGCCACCTGCCGGCCGCCGGTCCACCGCGACGACGAGGTCGGCATTGGCGGATCCCACAACGAGGACGTCGGAGTTCATCCCCGCACTGTGCCACGAAAGCCGTCCGACCAGGTCGGGAAGGGGGCCGAAGAGGAAAGTGAAGGTTTTTGTAACTTATCCGGCGTTGAGTGCGACAATCATGCGAGCAGCGGATGCCCGTCACTCGATCGGGGGATGTCATTCCCCCGGCCGTCACTACGCGGACCGGTCCCGCTCTCCAGGTGCGTCATCACGCGAGACGTGGTGGCGGTGCCCAACCGGCGAGAGCCGGCCAGGGCATCATGTCGCCGGCGCCGATCACGTAGCCCCCCGAGTGATCGGCGTCGGCGGCGCCCGCCTCGCGAACAAGGACGGTCGGTCACGCGGTCACCGTCGCCTCCTCGAGTTCGGCTGTGAACATGCGGAACCGGTTCGGCTGGTAGACCGCCATCGCCTCCCGCACCTGACGGGCAGCGGCTGCACTGAACGCCTCCGGCAGCCGGTACGCGCCCTTCTCGCCGGGCAGCCGGTGCGTTCCCAGCTCGGCTCCGAGCTGCCAGAGGCCTCGCAGTTCACCGCGCCGCCCGGGCGCCGGATCCATGAGAAACAGGTCGATCACGCGGAGCACGAGACCGTCGTGGTCGATCGTGGTGAGCCGGACCTCGGCGACCTCGGTCCAGTCGAGCATGAACGTGGTCTGACCTCGGCGGTACCAGCCGAATCCGTCGGCCGAAATCGTCACCGCCGTCGCGTACTCGCTCGTCCGGTACCACCGCGGGGTGAAGGCCACGAGCCAGATCGGAGCCGCGAGGCACATCAACCCGACGGCGGTCAGGATTTTTCGCGCGTCGCCAGAGCCGGCGAGCGACCCGGCGATGGCGGACACCGCACCGGGCACCATGATCGAACCGGCAAGCCGCCAGTACCGCTGCGCCGACCACTCGGTGGGCACGATCTTCCGGCTTTCCCGCCCACCACCCGGCCCGGTGCCGGCGGCCAGCACGCAGGTCGGCGAGGCGAGTCGAACGGTCGCCTGCCACGGCTCGGTGCGGTGCCGCAGCCGCTTCCGCCGGTGCAGCTCGGCCCAGGCGGCGAGACCGACGAAGAACCCGATCCCCGGCGCGATGGACCACCACACCAGCCGTTTTTCGGCGGCGCGCCGGAACGTCCTCGATCCTTCGACCGGCACCGGCTTGCCGATGTCCGCGGGGGTGAGCTCGTTCAGCTCGAACCGCGCTGACCGGATGGTGCCGTCCTCGGTCGTCACATCCGCGGTGCAGAACCAGTAGATGCCGATACCGCCACGGCTGATCGGCCCGACGCGTTCGCACGACGTCACCCGCGCGAAGGCGTCCGCCTCGCTCGGCCGATCCGGTCCGTACTGGACCATGCCACGGGCCGTCACGCTCCAAAGCGCGAGGACGACCACCAGGACGACGAGCACCTGGACGGCGATCTTCCCCCACCGCGGACGGCGAACTTGAGGAACCGACTCGAAGCCGGCCGGCAACGACGAGCTCATCGCCTCACTCCAACGAGCCAGAAATTCGCTGAGTCCCGGGATGCCCGGAGAACGGCTGCTCATCTTCCGCGGTCACCGGGCCAGACCTCGGCACCTTGTCGACCGGGTAGTTCGCCGAGTGGTCTTCCGGCACGATCGACGTTTCGTCGCGGTCGTGCTGCTGTTCACCGGCGGACTGGCCGGGACCAGTGGCCATCTGCTCGAAAAACTTCATGAAGGCTTCTTGGGCTGCGCCCTTCCCAAAGCCCTGGAACATCTCGCCGGCCGCTTCCACGGCCGCTTCCGGCAGGTGACCGAGGCGGCTCACCATTCGCTGCGCGACGGGCTCCAGGACACTGCAGATGGTCCGCAGGAAGTCCCTCGCTTTGGAGAAGGCCCTGGCCAGCCTGCCGCACTCCTCGACCATCTTCCCGCCCTGCTGGACCGCGAAGGGAATCCCTTCTGCGGCGAGCCCGGCCGGGTATGCCGGCGGCGGGTAGCGCATCAGGATCTTGACGATCTTGGCAAGAGTGTCGGTGATGAGGTCGCGGATGATGGTCCGGACTACGTCGAGGATCGTCTTGCAGATTCCGATGACAGTCGAAACCTTCGTCGCAGCGTCCGACAATGCCGCGTACGCGTCCAGTTGCTGCTGCACGTAGACGCGGTACTGATCGGCGACCTTGCCTTTCCAATCGAGGCAGTTCTTCCGTACTTCTTCAGTGAGCTTCTCGGCGGTCTCCTGGACACGCTTGCCGATCGTTTCCCACTTCTTGCCTTCGAGATCAAGAGCGTCCTGATCGCCGGCGACCCAGTCCAGCGGCTCCTTGAGGAAGTCGACGTGCTCGATCAGCCAGCCGAACCCCCAGCTGAGGAGCGTCTCGAACGGGTCCTTGATCAAGTCCTTGGCACTCAGACCCGCGTTCGCGAGAGCGAACAGCCCTTCGGTCCAATCGCCGTGGATGAGCTTTTCCGCGCCGCCGACCAGGTCCTGAAGCCCACCGGCGCCCTCGAGGAAGCTGTCCACCGGGTATTTCTCGGCGTCGGTCGCCTTCGTCGCCTCGTCGAGCATGGAATCGTCAGCCACCTCGTACCTCCGAGGCGTGGTTCACGAGCGCCGACGCGGATGCTTCGTCGACCCGGCGTGCCTTGGCCCATGCCTGCACCGCCTGCACGTGGTACTCGGCGCCCTTGACCGCGGATTCCAGCGTTTCCCGAGTTTGCCCGGCCACGTTGTCGCACCAAAGGTCGAGCAGGCAGAGCTGGCCGATCAGCCCGAAAGCCTCGGATCCGATGGGGTCGTGCTTACTCAGCTCGGCGGCTTCCTTCAGTACCTCGAACGTCGCTTCCATCTGCTTGGCGTGCGCGTCTATCGCGTCCGGGTTCTCGTCGAACCCGGGCCCGGTCTGTCCGGCCATCATTCCTCCCCTCTCCGGTGGCTCAGCGCAGGTAGTCGCCGTCGCCGAAGTAGTCGTCGTCCGTGCCGTCGGCTGGTGGTCGGGCCACGCGGGGTGGCGGCTGCGGCGGCGCGGCGGCAGGCTTCGGCGGTTCTTGGTCGGCGATGAAGCGAGCCCCGTCGTCACGGGCTTCGAAGCCGCCTTCGACGAAACCCTGAGGCTGCGGCTCGGGGTATTCGCGTTGCAGCTGGCCGACCAGCTCGGTCATCGTCTCGGTTCCCGCGATCGACGGAACTCCGGCCTCGACCGCAGCGGCGAGCTTGCTTTGCGCGGCCTGGACGGTCCGGAGGATCTCGTCGGCCAGGGTGGACTTGTCCCGGACCGCATGGCCGATCTCGAGGCCGACGAGGTTGCCCAAGTGGTTGACCTTGACCGCGATCTGGCCGTCCTTGCTGCGCTCGGCAACCGAGACGGTCTCCATTTCGGCCCGCATCCGGTCAGCCTTCTTCTGGGCTTCGGCCATCTTCGCTTCGAAGCTCGAGAAGAGTTGCTCAGGGTTCGTCACGCGAACCTCCCCCGTTCACGTCAGTAGCCGTACGGCGACCGAGTGTGGCACACCGGCCCGACAGTTTCGGGGGAGTTCCGGTTTTCCCCACCCTTCCGGGCGGTAAGCCCCGTGTTCGCGCTGGTCAGCGGCTCGTAGCGTGACTTTTCATGAACATCTCCGACTGGAAACGGACGATCTACGCGCTCCTCGCCCTGCCCGCCTTCCTCGCGGGGCCTGCGGCACGGAGACGGCTCGCGCTGCGCTGGCTGGGCGCCGAACCACGGCGTGGGGGATTCCTCGCCAGCGTCGCGGCTTTCCCGATCGCCTTGCTGGTCTGGTACCTCGTCGGCCGGATCGCGACTTTCGGGTTCTTCTGGACCGAGGCCGGCGCCGCCGGGTCGTGGGGCGGGCCGTCGCTGCTCGGGGCGTGGATCGTGCACTTCTTCTGCGCGCTCGGGATGGCCGTCGTCTGCATGTGGGCGCTGCGGCCGCTGACGCGGGCGGCTGACCTGGTCAATTCGTCGCACGACGCGTAACCGGTGAGGTATTGTCCGTGACGCAAGAGGGGTGATCGAACGCGAGGGGAGCGCGGTTCGGTGGGGTTGTTCGGCGACATGCTCGACGCTGCCCAGCACGTCGGGTCGGAGATCGCGCACGCCGTCCAGTCGGGCGGTGAGGGGCTCGGCAAGGTCCTGAGCGGCGCGGGCGTCGGCCTGCTCGCGGGCGGGCCGCTCGGCGCCGTCGCGGGCGCGTACGTCGGTTCGCAGACCGGTACCGGGGCGGCGAACCCGCAGGCGGCCGGGCTGTCACCCGGTCAGCTGGTCCAGGCCGTGATGAACGGTCCCGGCACCGAGTCGCTGCAGAAGGTGCACCAGGCGGGCGTCGACCAGTCGACTTACCAGCGCCGGCTCGAGCAGGGCACGCGCGAACTTACCTCCGGTCTCGAATCTGCGTGGACGGGCGGCGCGTCGGACGCGGCCCGGGACCGGCTCCAGCCGTTGACGGCGTCGGCGACCTCGGCTTCCACGACCCTGGACCGCAACTCGACGCTGTCCCAGGCGCAGATCGACCAGTTCCACCAGATGAAGAACTCCCTGCACCCGGACGTCACCGACCAGCCGCCGACGCGCAGCGCCTGGGACGTCGCGACGCCGTGGGACACCGACACCGAAGACAAGATCAACCAGTACAACCAGAAGGCCCAGGAGAACGTCGAGCGCTACAGCTCGTACGCGCAGCAGTCCGACACGAACACCGCGGCGCGGACGATCGACTACGGCCAGCTCCGGGAGTACACCGGCGGCGATTTCACGGTGCAGGACCCGAAGAAGCCCGTCGAGCCGCCACGGAAGCGGACGCGGACCGGTGGCGACGACGACCGGTCGATCGGCGCCCAGGTGCAGCCGCCGCCGGCGGTCCACCCGCCGGTCGTCCAGCCGCCGCCTCCGGGGCAGGTCACGCCGCCGGGCCCGAGCACGCACACGCCGGGCGTCGACGACAGCGTCCGCGCGCAGGGTTACGTGCCGCCGTCGACGCAGTACCCGCCGGGCTACCAGCCACCGGGCACGGGACCGGGCGGCGGGTTCGGCCCCGGCTCGGGTCCCGGCGGCGGGTTCGGGCCCGGCTTCGGCGGCGGCTTCGGGCCGGGCTCGTCGTCCGGGCCGGGCAGCGGCACGGGATCGGGTGCCCGCGGACCCGGCGCGGCCACCGGAGCCGGCGTTCCCGGCGAAGGACGTCCGGGCACGGCCGGCGGGATCCGCGGCGGCGCGGCGGGCAAGCCGGGCTCGCCGGGGATGGGCGGCACGGGCCACGGCGCCAAGGGCGGCAAGGGGGAGGAGGACGCGGAGCACCAGCGCGCGTCCTACCTGGTCGAGGCCGACCCGGAGAGCATCTTCGGCGGGTCCGACGAGCGGACCGTGCCGCCGGTGATCGGGCTGTGATCTTCCTGCCCAAGGCCGCCCTGCTCACCGCGTGGGAGTGGGAGCGGCACGGCCCACCGCCCGCGGTCCTCGGCATGGACAACCTCTGGCTCGGCGACGAGACCCGCAAACGGCTCGAGGAGAAGGTCCTCGACGTCCTCACGTCCCTCCGGCTCGCGGCGGGCGGCACGCTGACGCGGGAGTTCCGCGACGTCCTGCGCATCCTCGCGAGGGGCGCCCACCAGTTCACGGCGTGGCTGGGCGACATCGCGGCGGACGAATCGGGCACGGTCCTGATCGCGGCCGACGGCCCGGACGCGCTCCGGCTGATCCGGAAGGACGACACGGTCCGGATCGACGTCGTGGAGCCGTCGCGGCTCGCGGAATCGCTGGTGGACGTGCTGCCGCCGGTGCCACCGGCCCGGATCTCGCCCGTGTCGATTCCGGAGGCGCGGTTCTCGGGCCGGGAGGACTCGTACGAACTCAGCGACCCGACCGACGACCGCGGCCCGGACCCCTTGCTCTGGGCGCGACGGCTGATGGCGGCGAAGCGGCTGGGCCTGCACCAGTGCTACGCGGTCAAAAGGGGTGTACGCAGTGCGCCGATCACGGCTGTGGACGTCGCCGGGGCCGGGCGGGTGCTGACGTATGTGTATCCGGCACGGGAGCGGATGGTCAGCTTCCAGCCGGGGACCCGGGGTGCGCTGACGGACGTGCTGTACGCGACCCTGAACGGGTTAGGGGGAGGACGATGACGGGCTCGATCTTCAGCGGGATCGGCTTCTGGGCGACGGACCTGGCCAGTGGGGCGTCGCCGCCTGCTGGCGGGCAGGGGTTCGCGATGAGCAGCTCGGAAATGCGGGCGATGCTCAAGAACGCGGAGGACCTGCGGATTTCGATCCAGCAGCAACGGGACGCCGCGCAAGTGCTGTCGCAGGCGACGCCGCCCGCTCAGGAGCCGGCCAGCGTCGGTGCCGTCGTCGGTCCGAACGGGGTGAACGAGACCGGGCGCTTCTATCAAGGCCATCTCGACTACCAGTACAACTACCTGTCCGAGTTGATCAAGCGCCTGCAGAAGGCACTCGGCATAGTCGAGGCGGCCGACCAGCAAGCGGCAGACGATACGAACAAGACGAGCGGGGCCTTCGAATGACCAAGCGATCCATCACGACCATGGCCGCGATCATGGCCGGCGGCTTGCTGATCTCCGCGTGCGGCGGCACCCCGAAGGCACCGGCGTCCACCTCGGCCGCACCTTCGAGTACCGCTTCGGTGAACAGCGACGTACCTGCAGTGCCGAGTCCCCTCCCGGCGAAAGCACTCGATGGCAGCCCGTGCGACAGCGCACTCACCAGCAGCCAAGTCACCCACTTCCTCGGGCAGTCGACCCCGGCCAAGCCCAGTGACACCCAACTCGGCCCGATGTGTCAGTGGAGCAGCGCTTCCGGATCAGGAGCAGGCATCACCGTCGCATACCAGACGGAATCCGATCAGGGAATCGGGCTGGCTTACGAGAATGTGAAGCCCAAGGCCGCGCGCTGGCAGCAGCTCGAGCCGGTGCAAGGATTTCCTGCCGTCGCCTACACGAACACCGAGGACAAGCGCGCCTGCGTCGTCGTGGTCGGCGTAACCGACCAGCTGGCGTTTTCGACGGGATTGACGCTCGGGGACAAGTCCGCGGCCCAAGGCAAGGATTGCTTCGACGCTGCTCCGGAAGTGGCGGACGCCGTGCTGACCAATCTCAAGGCGCGGGCCTGAGCTGCACCTTTTCGTTACGGCGGAGATCGCGTTAATGCAAGACTTGTCGTAGTAAGCACCTAGACTGTTCGGATGAGCCACCCCACCCGCAGGGGTCGCGCGCGAGCGGCTACCGAACAGGACATCCGGCGGACCGCCCGGAAGCTGCTCGTCGAGCAGGGGCCGGAGGCGGTCACCCTGCGCGCCATCGCGCGGGAGCTGGGGATCACCGCGCCCGCGCTCTACCGGTACTACGAGTCGCGGGATGACCTCGTCGAGAACCTGCGGCTGGACGTCTGCGCCGATCTGGCCGACGAGCTCGCGGAGGACATCGCCGAGCTGCCCGACGACGGCATGCTGCAGCTGTTCGCCATCTGCAAGGGCTTCCGGCGGTGGGCACTCACCCACACGAAGGAATTCACGCTCGTCTTCGCGTCGCCGACCGGTGGGGTCGGGTCCGCCGCCGGCTCCGCGCTGAGCCGGGTCGACGAGCCCTTCGGGCGCATCTTCCTGGCCGCCGCCGGGCGGGTGCTCGCGCGGACCGACATCGTGCTGCCATCCGCCAGTGGCGTGCCCGACGAGCTGCGGGACGACCTCCAGACGTTCCAGGAGTCGCTGGTCGCCGTGCTCGCCGAGTCCGACCAGGACGTGCCGGTGGAGAAGATCGACCTCGGCGTGACGTACCTGATGATCCAGTTCTGGGCCCGGCTCTACGGGCACGTCACGCTCGAGGTCTTCGGCAACTACCCGATCCCCATGTCCAAACCGGACGTCCTGTTCGAGGCGATGCTCATCGACCTCGCCCGCGAGATCGGGCTCTACTCCGGCTAGGCCGCGTGGCCGCCGTCCACCGACAGCACAGCCGCCGTCACGTATCCGCTGCCCGGTGAAGCCAGGTAAGCGACAGCCGCCGCCACTTCGGACGGCGAGCCGTAGCGGTCGAACGCCGTCAAAGCCCGCTGGTCCGCCGCATAAGGGCCGTCGGCCGGGTTCATGTCCGTGTCCGTCGGGCCCGGGTGGACCAGGTTGACCGTGATGCCGCGCGGGCCGAGCTCGCGCGCCAGCGCCTTGGTCAGGCCGACCATCGCCGCCTTGCTCGTCGCGTACAACGCCATGCCCGGGCCGGGCACGCGGTCCGTGACGCAGCTGCCGATCGTGATCACGCGGCCGCCGTCCCCCAGGTGAGCGGCCGCCGCCTGGGTGGTCGCGAACACGCCGCGGACGTTCACCGCCAGCACCCGGTCGACGTCTTCCAGAGACGTCTCCGCCAAAGGCCCGACGAAGCCGACACCCGCGTTGTTCACCAGCACGTCCAGCCGGCCGAACTCGGCGACGGTCGCCGAGACGGCCGCCGACACCGCGTCCGCGTCCGCCGAATCCGCCTGGACCGCCAGCGCGCGCCGGCCGAGGTTCTTGATCTTGTCGACCACCTCGGCCGCCCGCGCGCCGTTGTGCTGGTACGTCAGCGCGACGTCCGCGCCGTCCTCGGCGAGCCGCAGTGCCGTGGCCGCGCCGATGCCACGGCTGCCGCCCGTCACCAGCGCCACCTTGCCGTCGAGGGTCATCCCCGGTTCTCCTTCGATCGAACGGATTTCCTTGACCGTTCAATCAAATCGGGAACGCCCTCGCGGCACCGGCGGCTTTCCGACGTGGTGCTACAGGACGATGTTGACCAGCCGCCCCGGCACCACGATCACCTTGCGCGGCGCGCCGTCGCCGACCATCGCCGCGACCTTCTCGTCCGCCAGCGCGGCCGCCTGGACCGCTTCGGACGTCGCGTCGGCCGGCACGGTGACGCGGGAGCGGACCTTGCCGTTGACCTGGATCGGGTACTCGACCGAGTCCTCCACCAGGTACTTCTCGTCCACCACCGGGAACGGGCCCTGCACCAGCGAATCCGCGTGGCCCAGCCGGTGCCACAGCTCCTCCGCCAGGTGCGGGGCCAGCGGCGCCAGCATCAGCACCAGCGGCTCGGCCAGCTCGCGGGGCGTCGACGCGGCCGCGCCGTACACCTTGGTGACGTGGTTGTTCAGCTCGATCAGCTTCGCGCCGGCCGTGTTGAACCGCATCTCCGCGTAGTCCTCGCGGACGCCCGCGATGGTCTTGTGCAGCACCTTGCGGTCCACCTCCGAAGCGTCCTCAGTGGACACTCGCAGCTCGCCGGTCTGCTCGTCGACCACCAGGCGCCACAGCCGCTGCAGGAACCGGTGCGCGCCCACGACGTCCTTGGTCGCCCACGGGCGCGACATGGCCAGCGGGCCCATCGCCATCTCGTAGAACCGGAACGTGTCGGCGCCGTAGTTTTCGGCCATTTCGTCCGGCGTGACGACGTTCTTCAGGCTCTTGCCCATCTTGCCGTACTCCCGGGTGACCTCTTCGTCGTTGAAGAAGTACTTCCCGTCGCGCTCCTCGACCTGCTCGGCCGGGACGTAGACGCCGCGCGCGTCCGTGTACGCGTACGCCTCGATGTAGCCCTGGTTGAACAGCCGCCGGTACGGCTCCTTGGACGTCACGTGGCCCAGGTCGAACAGCACCTTGTGCCAGAACCGCGAGTACAGCAGGTGCAGCACCGCGTGCTCGACGCCGCCGATGTACAGGTCGACGCCGCCGGTGTCGTCCGCGCCGTACTCGCCCGGGCGCGGGCCCATCCAGTACGCCTCGTTTTCCGGCGCGCAGAACGTCTCACTGTTCGTCGGGTCCAGGTAGCGCAGCTGGTACCAGCACGAGCCCGCCCAGTTCGGCATCGTGTTGATGTCGCGGCGATAGGTCTTCGGGCCGTCGCCCAGGTCCAGCTCGACCTCGACCCAGTCGGTCGCGCGGGCCAGCGGGGACGACGGCGTCGAGTCGCGGTCCTCGGGGTCGAACGTCACCGGCGAGTAGTCGGCGACCTCGGGCAGCTCGATCGGCAGCATCGACTCGGGCACGGCGTGGACCTCACCGTCCTCGTCGTAGACGACCGGGAACGGCTCGCCCCAGTAGCGCTGGCGCGAGAACAGCCAGTCGCGCAGCTTGTACTGCACGGTTCCGGCGCCGGCGCCCTTTTCGGTCAGCCAGTCGATGATCGTTTTCTTGGCCTCGGCGACGTCCATGCCGTCCAGGAAGCTCGAGTTGATCGCCGGGCCGTCACCGGTGTACGCCTTGCCGTCGAAGCCTTCGGACGGCTGCACGGTCCGGATGATGTCCAGGCCGAACTTCTCGGCGAACTCCCAGTCGCGGACGTCCTGGCCGGGCACGGCCATGATCGCGCCGGTGCCGTAGCCCATCAGCACGTAGTCGGCGACGAAGATCGGGATCTGCTTGTCGTTCACCGGGTTCGTCGCGTACGCGCCGGTGAAGACGCCGGTCTTCTCCTTGTTCTCCTGCCGGTCCAGCTCGGACTTCCGCGACGCGGCGACGCGGTACTCCTTGATGGCCTCGGCGGGCGTCGCCGCACCGGCGGTCCAGCGCTGGTCGACGTCCGCGGGCCACGCCTCGGTGACCAGCTTGTCGACCAGCGGGTGCTCCGGCGCCAGCACCATGTACGTGGCGCCGAACAGCGTGTCCGGCCGGGTCGTGAAGACCTCGATCGCGTCTTCGCCGGTCTCGAACGTGACGCGGGCGCCGTGCGAGCGGCCGATCCAGTTCCGCTGCATGGACTTGACCTTCTCCGGCCAGTCCAGCAGGTCCAGGTCGTCGACCAGGCGGTCGGCATACGCGGTGATCCGCATCATCCACTGCCGCAGGTTGCGGCGGAAGACCGGGAAGTTGCCGCGCTCGCTGCGGCCGTCGGCGGTGACCTCTTCGTTCGACAGAACGGTGCCCAGGCCCGGGCACCAGTTGACCGGCGCTTCGGAGATGTACACCAGCCGGTTGTCGTCGATCAGCTTCTTCCGCTCGGACGCACTCAGCGCCGCCCAGTCCTTGCCACCGGGCACCGGGCGTGAGCCGTCGGCGAACGCGGCCTCCAGCTCGGCGATCGGCCGCGCCTTGCCGGCCTCGGTGTCGTACCAGGAGTTGAAGATCTGCAGGAAGATCCACTGGGTCCAGCGGTAGTACTCGGGGTCGATCGTGGAGATGCGGCGACGCTCGTCGTGCCCCAGGCCCAGGCGCCGGATCTGGCGCAGGTAGGTCCGGATGTTCTCCTCGGTCGTCTTGCGCGGGTGCTGCCCGGTCTGGACCGCGTACTGCTCGGCCGGCAGGCCGAACGCGTCGAAGCCCATCGTGTGCAGCACGTTGCGCCCGATCATCCGGTGGTATCGGGCGAAGACGTCGGTGCTGATGAAGCCCAGCGGGTGCCCGACGTGCAGGCCGGAGCCCGACGGGTACGGGAACATGTCCTGGACGAACAGCTTGTCGCTGGGCACCGGCTGCCCCTCGACCGCGAGCGGCCCGACCGGGTTCGGCGCGTGGAAGGTCCCCTGGTCGGCCCAGTGGTCCTGCCAGCGCTGCTCGATCTGGCCCGCCAGCGCGGCCGTGTAGCGGTGCGCCGGGACGTCCGCCCCTGTCGCCTCAGTCATCGCCGTCATCCTTCGTCACTCGCTCCAGAAACAACTCGACCCCTCAGCCACCAGGGCATGAGGGGTCGCCGCGCCGGCCGGGCCGGGCCCGGTCAGCGCGGCAGGCTAAGGAGCAGCCGAGCCGTGTTCACACCTTCATCGTAACTTGCTGGTCAAAGCCGTTCGGAGGGGACCGCCAGTGCGAAGAACTGGGTGACCTGGGTGGGCGAGAAGTTGTTGTCGCTGACGAGCACCAGGCTGCGCTCGCCGTCCGGCAGTTTCGGGCCCCACGTCATGCCTTCGATGTTGTCCACAGTAGACAGACCGAGGTCGGCGGCGTCGAAGAGGAACCGCTTCTTGACCGGCTTGACGTGCTTCGCGTCGGCCAGGGACTTGACGTTCAGGACGTTCGTCGCGCCCTTCGTGTCGATCTCGTAGACGCGCACCTTGTTGCCGACGCCGGTGCTGAACGAGCGTTCCATCATGAGGAACTTCGTCGGGTCGGCCTGGTCGACGGCCAGCATCGAGGACACGCCGGTGGTGGCGAACGCCGTCGGCGGCACCGGCGCGGCGAACAGCGGTTCCTGCGGGTAGGCGTACTGCGCCAGGACCGGGCCGAACCGCGACTGCAGGGTGATCCGCGAGAGCGCGCCGGTGGTCGTCGTCGGCTCCGGGCCGTCCTGCAGCAGCGGACCCTCGACCTCGCTGGCCAGGAGCGAGCCGAACCCGGTGAAGGTGAGGCCTTCGAGGACCAGGTTCTGCCGCGGCCCGGCCGTCGGCGTCATCTTCTCGTTCGCGGGGATCGGCAGGTCGCGGACGTATTCGCCGTCGCGGCGCGCTTCGCGGATCGACGGGTCGATCAACGTCGTCGCCGTCCGCTCGCCCTCCTGCGACCAGTAGTAGTCGCCGCTCCACGGGTCGACGCGCAGCTCTTCGGGATCGATCGTCTGCTCGTTCTGCGGCTTCGAGGGGTCGTTCTGCGTGAGCGGCGGGTACGGCGTGCCGTCCGGGCGCAGCAGCGGCTTGGTGCCGGTGAAGGTGACCGGGCCGACGCCGTTCGCGGACACCGGGAAGGTCGCGGTGTAGAAGCGGGCGGGGTTGATCGCCGAGCGGTCGTCGCAGATCAGCGCGTATCCGCCGGTCCGGGGGTCGTAGTCGATGCTGGACAGGCCGCCGACCGTCGTGCTCTGGAACTGCAGGGAGTTCGGGACGATCTGCTCGCCCAGCAGCCGGATCGGCCGGGCGTGACTCTCGGTGGCGCTCGCCGGCGTCGCGGCGAGGATTCCCCCGATCAGGGCAGTGGCCAACGCGGTGGGCAGTACACGGGGTGACATGGCCTGTAGCACAGTCGGTCAGGGTATCCGGCAGGTTGCCGGGACGTCACGCTTATCCTTGATCTCGTGTTCGCTATCGCGCTGGTTCCGGTCGTGCTGGGTCTGCTCGTCGGCTTTGGTGGGTTCCTCGGTTTCCGCGAGCGCTTGACGCGCGAAGGCGGTACCGGCGTGCGCACGCAGGCCGCGCTGCGCAGCGAAGAGGCGTTCAAGCTGGCCAACCGCGTCGCGGGGCTGCCGACCATGGCCGGCGGCGCGATCTCCGTGCTCACCGGGCTGGCCGGGCTCGCGATGCCGACGACCGGCGGCCTGATCTCCGCCGCGCTCGCCGGCGTCCTGGCGATGCTCCTGCTGGTCATGGGTGGTGGGGTGCTCGGCAACCGGGCCGCGCTGACCGTGCCCGCGCCGGCTCCGGCCGCGCCCGCGGGCTGCAGCGGCTGCGCGTGCGGCGCCGGCGGCTGCGGGGTCTTCAAGAAGGAAGAGGCCTAGTTCCGCTGGAGGTCGCCCGGGTGGGTGGCCAGCAGGGCCAGGGGGATGCCCTGGCGGCGCAGCACCTGGCTCCACAGGTCGCCGCTCGGTGAGGCCAGGATGTCGCTCGGGAGAGCGGGCACGATGACCCAGTCGTCGCGCTCGATCTCGCCGGCCAGCTGACCGGAGTCCCAGCCCGCATACCCGGCGAAGACGCGCACGCCGCGGACCTTCGGCACCAGCGCCTCGGGATCGGTGTCCAGGTCGACCAGCGCGACCGGGCCCCGGACCGCGATCACGCCCGGCACGCTCGCCGCCGTCTCGCCGGTGCGCAGCGCGGCCAGGCACAACGCCGTCTTCTTCTCGACCGGCCCGCCGACGAAGACCGCCTGCGGCTCGGCGACGTGGCCACCCCAGTTGGGCAGCACGTCGTGCACGGCGACATCGCTCGGCCGGTTCAGGACGACGCCGAGCGTGCCCTCCTCGCGATGATCGATGACGAACACCACGGTCCGGCGGAAATTGGGGTCGACCATGGTGGGGGCGGCGACCAGGAGCGTTCCCGGCTCAACCTCGGCGTCCGCTGGCACGCGACCCATGATCTCACCTCTGGCCCGGCGAATTACTTCGGCTCGGGAACAATCGCCCCACCCGCCTCGTTTGAAACACTGGTCGGCGCACTCCGTGTCCCCCGGGCTCACTGAAGAACCGCCTTTGTGGAATACCGTCCGGCAGGAGCCACACTGCGCATAGCCGCCGAGAGGCGACCTCAGTGCGCCGGCCACCCACTACTCTGGTTCCGTGACGACCAGCGCCGGTGTGGCGACGCGAAAAGGCCCCCGGGAACTGCTCAAGAACCCGGACTTCCGTCGCCTGCTCTTCACCCGCTTCGCCGCCAGCTGGGGTGACGGCGTCTTCCGCGCCGGCCTCGCCGGCGCCGTGCTGTTCAACCCCGAACGCGCCGCCGATCCGCTGGCCATCGCCGGCGGGTTCGCCGCGCTGCTGCTGCCGTACTCGGTCGTCGGGCCGTTCGCCGGCGCCCTGCTGGACCGCTGGGACCGGCGCAAAGTCCTCATCTTCGCGAACCTCCTGCGCGGCTTGGCGATCGTCTGCGCGGCCGCCGCCGTCGGCTTCGGGTTCGGTGGCATCGGCCTGTTTTCGCTGGCACTGGCCGCGGAAGGGATCTCCCGCTTCATCGGCTCCGGGCTTTCGGCGTCGCTGCCGCACGTCGTCGAAGAAGAGAGCGTCGTGACGGCGAACGCCTTCGCCACGACGCTCGGCTCGGTGGTCGCCGTCATCGGCGGCGGCTGCGCGATCGGGCTGCGGGCGCTGTTCGGCAGCAACGACGTCGGCTCGGCCGAGACCACGGCGTTCGCGGTGCTCGGCACCCTCGTCTCGGCGTTCATCGCCCGCGGTTTCGCGCGCGGTGTGCTCGGGCCGTCGGTGGTCGACGAGCCGCCGAACCCGGTGCTGGCCGTCGCACGCGGACTGGCCGACGGCGCGAAGCACGCGTGGCGCGCGCCGAGCGTCACGGCCGGTTTCGTCGCGTTGTTCGCGCACCGGGCGTCGTTCGGGGTGTCGCTGCTGGTCACCGTGCTGATGATGCGGAACTACTTCACCGACCACGGGATCTTCCGCGCCGGCCTGCCCGGGCTCGGCCAGATGGCCGCGCTCGCCGGGACCGGGCTGCTGATCGCCGGGCTGCTGACCGCGCGGCTGATCCGCGTCTTCGGCCGGCTCCGCTCGGTGCTGGGCGCGCTGCTGCTCGCCGCGATCGCGCAGTCCGCGCTGGGCCTGCCGATGGTGCTGCCGCTGGCGCTGCTCGCTTCGTTCCTCATCACCGGGGCCGGGCAGGTGCTCAAGCTCTGCGTCGACTCGTCGATCCAGCTCGACGTCGCCGACGAAGCCCGCGGCCGGGTGTTCGCGCTGTACGACACGCTCTTCAACATCACGCAGGTGGCGGCGGTTTCGCTGGGTGCGCTGGTCGTCCCGGACGACGGGCGTGCGCCGGGCCTGCTCATCGCCGCGACCGTCTGCTACCTGGTCGGCGGAGCCGGGTACTTGCTGGCGCGACGCCGCGCGATTCGCTGAGGCAAACACCCGAACCGGTCACGGTCACTGCTCCATTGGCATTAGGGTGACGGGAAGTCATTAGTAGGTTCGAGGGACACCGGGGGCACCTGTGACCACCGCGGGCGACGACCGTGCACGGCTCGAAGCACGCAATGCCGCGATGAAGGACCAGATGGACACCCTCCTGGAAAACTTCGAGCGGCAGACCGCGCAGCTGCGTGACGCCCAGACCGCGGCCGCGGAAACCACCGCTCAGGTGAGTTCTGCCGACGGGCTGGTCCGCGCCACGATCGACGCCGGTGGCACCCTCGCGAAGCTCGAGTTCGCGCCGAACGCGTTCGAACGCACGACCCCCGCACAGCTCGCGAACACCGTCCAGACGGTGGTGCGTCAGGGATCGCTGCAGGTCAAGCAGAAGATCGCGGACCTCATGGCGCCGATCACCGAGGGACTGCCCGACCTCGCGGACCTCGTCGAGGGCGCGCCGTCGCTGGCCGGGCTGGTGCCGCCGATCCCCGAGTTCGTCGAAGAAGAAGCACCGGCGCCGCGGCCCGAGTCGTTCGAAGACACCGGGTCGATCCTGCGCAACGAGCAGGTCCCGCCGCCGCCGATGCCCGCGCCCAAGCCGGCGCCGAAGCGCGTCCGCCCGCCTCGCGACGAGGACGAGGAGCCGCCGTCGTCCTGGATGACGAGGGGCGACTGATGCCCGGAGGGGGCTCCGGGTTCACCGCGGAACCCGACGCCGTCCTGCGCGCGTCGAACGGCCTGACCACGGCGGCGGACGGGCTGGACAGCGCGCTGAAGACGTTGCGGGGCGCCCTCGACGCGCAAGGCGAGTGCTGGGGCGGCGACGACTCCGGCAAGGAGTTCGCGAAGGACTACGTGCCCGGTGCGCAGGGCGCCGTCGAAGGCTTCGCCAACCTCGTGCAGGGGTTGCGCGGGATGCAGCAGAACGTCGCCAAGTCGATGAAGGCGCTGTCGGGCGCCGACGAAGACGTGACTTCGCAGCTCGGCAAGGGGCAATGACCCGTGGGTATGGAGATGCCCGACGCGGTCAAGTGGCTGCTGCCGATCGTCGTCGGGGAAAGCTGGCCGGAGGGCGACGAGACCAAGCTGCGCGCGCTGCGCGACGCGTGGCACACGGCGTCTTCGGCGATCGCCCCGGCATCGGAGGCGGGTAACCAGGCGGCGTCCGGCATCCGCGACAACTGGACCGGCGACGGCGCCGACGCGTTCGTGGAGCAGTGGAAGAAGTTCGTCGAGGGCGACGAGGCGTACTTCAAGCAGCTGGCCGACGCGACGAAGGCCCTCGGGGATTCGTGCGACCAGACGGCGCTGGACGTCGAGTACACGAAGTACATGATCATCATTTCGCTGATCGTGCTGGCGGCCCAGATCGCGGCGATGATCGCGGCGGCGGCGGTGACGTTCGGCGGCTCGACGGCAGGTATCGCGCCGGCCCAGGTCGCGACGCGGATGACCGTGCAGATGCTGTTCCGGCAGCTGCTCGAGAAGCTGGCGCAGCAGGGGTTCAAGCAGGTCGCGAAGGAGCTGCTGGAGAAGCTGCTCAAGCAGGGCCTCAAGAAGATCGGCATGGAGGTCCTCAAGAACGAGGCCATCAACCTGGGGATGGACGCCGGCATCCAGGGCCTGCAGATGGCCAAGGGCGACCGCCAGAGCTGGGACTGGTCGAAGACCTCGGACGCGGCGATCTCGGGCGCGGTCGGCGGAGTCGTCGGCGCGGCTTCGGGGTCGATCGGGCGCGGGGCGACCGAGGGGCTTTCGCATTCTGCCGGTGGTCAGGTGGCGGACGCGGCCATGCGGGCTGGGGCTCGTGGGGCGGTCGAGGGGGTCGCGCAGACCGTCGGGCAGGCTGCGGTCACCGGGGATTTGGGGTCTCTGACGCCCGAGCAGTTGCTGACCGGGGCTTCCAGCGGGGCGGTGGGAGGTGCCGTCGGGGGCACCAAGGAGCAGATGCATTCGGTTCACGAGGCGAACATTCCTCGGGAGCCGGGTGCTGGGGATTCCGGTGGGTCGGGCGAGTCTCGGTCCGGGGGCGACTCGGATGAGGAACCGAGGTCGTCTTCGGAGCCTGAGTCGCGGAGTGAGCCCGAGTCGCAGGGCGAGGAGCCGCGGCGGGAGCCGTCGTCGGAGCCCGAGTCGCGCGGTGAGGAACCCTCGCGAGAGCCGTCGTCGGAGCCCGAGTCGCGCGGGGAGGAGCCGCGACGCGAGGCATCCGAGCCGGAGTCTCGGGGCGAAGAACCGTCGCCCCGGCCGGAGTCGCGCGGCGAGGAACCCGCGCGGGGACCGTCGTCCGAGCCGGATGCCGGCCGCGAACCCGAGCAGCGCGCGGACGGTGCGCCTGGTCAGCAGCCGGAACGCCAGTCGGTCGAGCCACGGCACCCGGTGGACGAGCCCCAGCAGTCCGACGGCCCGCGCCCGAGCGCCGACCACGTCCAGCAAGCAGAACGTCCGCAGCACCAGCCCGAGGTCAGGGCGGCGGCCGACGGTCCAGCACCCCAGCAGCAGGCCGAAGCGAGGGCCGCGGAGAGTCCGGCACCTCAGCACCAAGCGCCGGCGCCAAGCCAGCCGGTGGGCGGATCCGCGCCTTCGACGGGTGGGATGCCGGCGTCACCGGTCCCGTCGCACGGCGCGACGCCGAGTTCGGCGGGCGCACCGTCGAACGGCGGCTACGGCATGGCCCCACCGGGATCGGTCCCGGAACCGGGCCACCAGACGGGCGGACGCCCCCAGGACAACGTGGGAGCGGCCGGTTTCACGGGCGGCTCGAACCAGCCCTTCGCGGCTGATGGGGGGACGGCGCCGTTCCAGAACGGGCCGTCGCCGCAGCAGGCGCCGTCCCAGGGCGGATTCACGCCACCCCCACCGGGCGGAATGCCGGGCGGTGGCGGTCCGGGACGTACCGGCGGCCCAGGTCCGCGCCCAGGCGGACCGGCACCGATGCCTCCGCGCGGCGGTCAGCCACCGCACGAGCAGCCGCACCGGATGCCGCCACAGGACCCACGCCGGATGCCGCCCGGCGGTCAGCCGCCGAGTGCGCGGCCGCCGCAGGGCGGGAAACCTCAGCACGGCCAGCCGCAGCACGGTGCCCAATCGCTGCCGGGTGGCCAGCCGAACGGGATGCAGCCGCCGCAGGGCGGACAACCGCACCAGGGTGGGCAACCGCCTCGCGGTGGGCAGCCGCAAGGTGGACTGGCGCCATGGGGTGGGCAGCCGCCCCACAGCGGGCAGCCGCAAGGTGGCTGGCCGATGCACGGTGGGCAGGCGCAAGGCGGGCAGTTGCCACCCGGTGGGTGGCCGCAGGGCAATCAGCCATCGCCCGGGGGGCAGCCGCAAGGCGGCCAGCCGCCGCACGGTGGGCAAGCGCACGGTCAGCCGCAGGGTGGCCAGGTCTCGCAGAGCGGGCAGCCGCACGGTGGGCAAGCGCAGGGCGGGCAGCCGCTTCACGGTGGGCAGCGGCCGCCGGGGGGTCAGGTTCCGTTGGGTGGGCCTTCCTCTCACGGTGGGCAGCCGCCGCAGGGTGGGCTGCCTCCGAACGATCCGCGGCGGATGCCGTCGCGGCCATCGGCAGGACCGCAGGGTGGCCCGCAGCATCCGGGGATGCCCGGTGGGCAGCGTCCCGCGGGGTATCCGAACCAGCCGCGTGGGCCGCAGGGGCCGGGTCCGCATCCGGGCGGACGGCCGCCGCTGCCGCCGACTGGCCGGTCACCGATGCCGCCGCACGATCCGCGGCTGGGGCCGCCGCGTCCGATGGGGCCGCCGCAGGTTCCGCCGCCGTGGTTCGGCCCGGCGCAGGAGCACCTTCCCCGCGGTCCGCAGGGTCCCTTCGACCAGCACCGACCCGCCACGAGGCCGGTGGAGCCGAACGGGCCCGTGGCCGAGCACGCCCCGGTTCAGGAGCGGCCGGTCGAGCACCAGGTGCCCGCCGTGGAGCGGCCGGGTGCGCAGGAGCCGACGGCCGCCGAGCAGCCGGGCGACCAGAACGCGGCCGCAACGCAACAGCCGGCCGCCGCTGAGCAGCCGGGTGCGCACGAGCCGACCGCCGCCGAGCAGCGAAATGGGCAAGAGCCGACCGCTGCAGAGCGGCCGGCCGCGCAGGAGGCGCCCGCCGCCGAACGGCCTGCTGAACACGCACTTCCGCAGGAACGGCCGGCAGAACAGCCGAACGGCTCCGAGCAACCCGCTGGGCACGATCGCCCGCTCGACGGGCAGCAGCACGAACCGGCCGAGCAGGCGCCGGCAGCGGAACAGCCTCCCGATGCAGAGCAAGCCGACGGCCCGCCGCACGCCGAAGACGCCGAGCAGCACGCGACCGAGCAGGATCACCCAGACGATCAAGAACCCGGCCAGCTCCCCGACGAGCCCTACCTCGCCGATCCCGGGTTCCGGACCCAGGACCCCGCCGGTATCGCGCGGATCGAGGACACCTTCATGGACTCCGGGCGGCAAAGCCCGGAGACCGGCGAGTGGCGCCACGAACAGGTCCTCCGCGAGGCGCTCGCCAAGCGGGACGAGTTCCACCCCGGCATGTCCGACGACGGTGCCTTCGCGGTGCACGCCTACACGCGGCACGAGATGGTCGGGCCGCTCAACCGGGCCCTCCGGCTCGGGGGGCCTGAACTCGTCGACCTCGCTCCGCAGGCCGGGGCGCTCGTCTCCGGGCTCAACGAGATGCCTCCGCACGTGGGCACCGTCTCGAGGCGGGTCGACTTCCAGCGGGACCCCTCGCGGCTCCAGGCCTTCCTCGGGCGCTTCCACGAAGGCGCGCACATCACCGAGCCCTCCTTCCTCAGCTCGTCGAAGGTCGACGCGGAGCATCCGCGCAGCACCTTCGCCGGTGAGGTCGAGATGCGGATCGAGTCCAGGACCGGCCGCGACGTCGAGTCGATGGCCAGCATCGGGCGCGAGCGCGAGGTGCTCTTCAAGGCCGGGTCGCAGTTCGAGGTCACCAGGGTCGAAATGGGCCCCGGGCACCCCGAGCACCCCGACTTCGAGAACCGCCCGGGTGCCCGGGACCAGCCGCAGTGGATCGTGCACGCCGAAGAGATCGCGCCGGGGGATCCGCGGTATCGCAGGGACACCCTGGACGCGATCGAGGAGCGCCGGGCCGCCGAACGTGCCGACGAAGAGCGCTTCGAGCGCGAACAGGCCGAAAAGGACGCTCAGCTCTACGCCGAGTACCCCCACCTCAAGCCGACCGGCGACCTGTTCAAGCTGCTCGGTGGCGACGACCCCGCGGATGCGCCGCCACCGCCCGAGCGGCACGTGCCGGCCACCAGGGAGCCCGACGGTGGCTGGTCCCGGCTCGCCGAACCCCTGACGCCGGGTGGCCCGCCCGTGCTCCACGCCGGGTCCGTCGAGTCCCCGCAGCAGCACGCGCGGCTCGTCCGCGACGCCGTTCCCGAGCTCGGTGCGGTCAACACCCGCAACCACTACGGCCCGGATGCCCTCGAGAACGGCTTCCGGACCAACGCCGCCGAGTCGATGACCGCCTTCGACCGGCGCATGAACGGCGAGGACGTCGTTGCCGGGCCCGCCCGCGGTGAGCGCCTCGACGGGCCGTGGAGCAGCCGGGGGAGCTTCGACGACGTCGCGCGTGATCTCGGCGAACGTCCCGTCGGCGCGCGGTCCGCCGTCGCTTTCGAGCACGCCGGCGGGGAGCGGCTGGTCGCCGCCGTGCACACCGAGCACGGGGTGCTGTTCGCCGATCCCGTCACCGGGCGGCTCGCCGAGCTGCCGCACGACGCCACCGGAATCCGCGAACTGCCCCTCGGGCAGCACGAAACCCCGACCATCACCGACCGGCTCAGCCCCGCGCCCGAACGGCTGCCGCACGACGAGGGCTACCTCTTCGACGACGACCACCGCGGGACCCCGGCCGACCACGAGAGCATCCGCCGCGCGGTCGGCGACGAGCGCATCTACCAGGACATCCACGACCGCGCGCTCGCCCGCCGGGACGCCGCCGGCCTGCCCCTGACCGACGACGGCGCCGTCGCGGTCCACGGCTACACCCGTGGCGAGTACGCCTACGACGTCAACGAGGCCCTGCGCCGCGGCCCCGGCCACCCCGGCTTCGACCTCGCGCAGGCGAACGCCCGCGCCATCACCGACGGCCTCAACCAGGTCCCGCGCACGTCCGGCGAAACCATCCGCGCCTTCGACGTCAGCGGCGACCCGCGGCTGGCCGAGCTCGTCGCCGGGCCGTACAACCCCGGTGACGTGGTCGTCGAGCCCTCCTTCTCCAGCGCGTCCATCAAGACCAGCGAGTTCTCCACCAGCAAGTTCGGCGACGACGTCGAGCTGCACGTCCGGTCGGACAACCTCCGCGACATCTCGAAGCTCGCCGAGAACCCGTCCGAGCGCGAGTCGCTGTCGCCGCCCGGCACCCAGCTGCTGGTGCACGAGCGACGGCTGGAGATCACGCCCGAAGGCCGCCGGAAGTGGGTCATCGAGGCCGAGGAGATCGGCCCCGGCCACCCGCGCTACCTCGACCCCGAGGCCGCGCAGCAGAAGATGGCCGAGCGCCGCGCCGAGAACGACCACAACGCGGCCGAGTTCGAACGGCGCAGGCAGGCCGCGCTGATGGAACGCCTCGGCGGCTTCGGCGAGCCGGAGCAGCTCCACCAGCCGGAGCACCCGAAGGTCAGCGACGTCCTCGACGGCACGGCCGAAGCCCCGCACGTCCCCGAGGCGTTGCCGGACTACTCGCATCTGGCACGCGCGACGAACCCGCCGGCCGAGCCGGCCATCCACGCCGGCGCCGCGACGCCGGCCGAGCGCGCGGCCTACGTCCAGGACCGGCACCCGCACCTGCGCGAGGTCAACCCGGGCTTCCACCAGCCCGGCGCGCTGGAGAACGGGTACATGTCCAACTGCACGCGCGGGCCCGAGGCGTACATGGACCGGCTGCGCGGCGGGGACATGACGGCCGAGCCGATCCTCTTCCACGAGATGGGCACCCGCGGCACGCTCGAGCACATCGAGGGCCGGTTCGGCGAGACGTTCTCCGAGCGCGGCAGCTACGACGACGTCATCCGCGAAATGCGCGACCAGCCGCTCGACCACCACGCCGTGGTCGCGGTGAAGTACGAGGGCCCGAACGGCGTCGAGTACGGGCACGTCGCGATGGTCGTGCACACCCGCGACGGCGTCGCGTTCATCGACCCGCAGTCCGGCGACCTCATGCACCTGCCGCAGCCGCCGAAGGGCATCAAGCTGATGCACGTCGGCACGCCGGACGAGGCGCACATCCAGCCCGAGCACGCCGGGACGGCCGAGCACGGCGGCTACGGCAGCACCCCGCAGCAGTCCCGGCTCGACGATCTCCTCGCCCAGCCGCGGGTCGCCGAAGCGCTCGCCGGCGCCACCACGGACCTCGTCGTCAAGGACCACGAAGGGAACCCGCAGAACCTCGGCCCGGTCGGCGAGTTCGTCCGGACGCGGCTGGCCGAGCACCCGGAGCTGGTGGACCTCCTGCACGACCCGGCCAACGAGTTCCTGACGCGGTCGCTGCTGCGCAAGCCGGAGACGATCGCCAGCCTGCTGGTGCACGACGAGGCCATCCCGATCCTGGCCGACGCCGTGCACGAGGTGCACCACCCGGACCCGGACGCCGAACCGGTGGGCCCGGACGCCGAGCCGACCCCGCTCACCCCGGACCAGGCCGAGACGTCCCACGAGGTGATCGACCAGGCGGAAGGGCACCCCCAGGAGCACCGCCGGCAGGCCGCGTTCGACCTCAGCAAGGCCGGGGACGAGCCCTACACGCGGGAGTACCTCGCCGAGCGCTACGCGGAAGCGGCGCGGGCCGACGCCAAGCTGAAGGAGATCCTGCCGCCGCTGGCGGGGGAAACGGGTGGCCACGCCGGGTTCCGGCCCGGACCGAAGTCCGAGGGCCGCGCCATGGACAAGATCAACACCAACTACGACGGCGACGCGTCGCGGCTCGTCGACCTCGCGGGCGCGATGATCCAGTTCGAACGCGTGCAGGACGCCTACGCCGCGTTGGCGCGGATCGCGGAGCACCCGGACCTGGAGATCGTCGACTTCGACGATCGTTTCGCGAACCCTGCTCCGGCCGGCTACCGCGACCTGCAGATGAGCGTGCGCATCGACGGGCACGTTGCCGAGCTGCGCCTCCACCTCAAGGCGCTGGACGATGTCTCGGCGTACGAGCACTCGCTCTACGAGGTCCGCCGCGACCTGAAGGCGCTCGCGAAGGCCGAGGGCCGGACCTACACCGACGAAGAACGAGCCCTGATCGACGGGCTGATCAAGCGCGAACGAGAGTTGTTCTGGGACGCGCTGCAGGGGAGTCTCTAGATGGTCCAGACGCCGTCCTACTTCGAGTACTACGCCCACCCCTACGTCGTCGAGAGCACGCCGGACGGCGGCCTGACCGGTCGCATCCTGAACTGGAAGACCGGAGCGTTCGAGGAAAAACCGGAGCACGTCACCGACGTGCTCTTCGACCACAGCCCGGAGATCCGGAGGCTCGACCGCGACCGGTTCATCCGCCGGACCGAAGAGGAGCGCAAGAACTACCTCCGCGGTGACGGGCCGATCTTCGCGCTCTACCAGACGATCGACGCGATCTGGGCCGCCACGGAAGAGGAGAACCGCAAGATCACCAAGGAAGAGCGTGCGCTGATCGATTCGCTGTACCGGCGCACCTTCAAGATGTGGGAGGACGAGTTCGCCCGCCGCGACGCCGGCGAAGCCCCGACCTTCACCTTCACCTCGGTGTTCGAGCGATGATTCACGTGGAACATCGACTTTCGCCCGAAGAGCAGCGCACTGTCCTGGTGCAGCTGGGAAAGCTCGTCCGCGAGCTCCGGACCGACGCCGCCGGGCCCGCCGCCGTCGACTTCCGGCAGGTCGGGACGCACACCGAGCTCCAAGGCCACAACGTGACGACGTCCGACGTCATCGCCGGGCTGTTCACCGAGCTGCGCAAGGGGATGTACGCCGAGGACCGCGGCACCTGGCTGCAGGCGCGGTTCACCCTCGCCCCGGACGGCACCTTCGACTTCGACTTCGCGCTCGACGACGATCCGGTGTGGACGGACGACCCGCCGTCGGCCGCCTACCCGGAGGAGCTCGCCGCGTTCCCGCGGGCCGACGAGCACATCCCCGACTGGTGGCGGCTGCGCGCTCAGCTGCCGCTCGGCGTGGTGTTCCGGCACGCCGAGGTCGGTGACCCGGACGTCGAGCGGCCGCCGCTGACCGACACCGAGGTGCCGCTCGTGCTGCAGTACCTCGAGCGGGAAGCCGTCGTCCACGAAGACGGCGACGAGCGCTTCCACACCGACGGCGCCTGGATCTGGCCGTCGTCGGTGGCCGACCAGCTGGCGGAGAAGGGCGTCCCGCCCGAGCCGGACCTGGTCGCGCACATCCGCCGCCACCACTACCAGCCGCCGTACGTCGAGCCGCTGGTGCGCCGGACCGCCGAGGCCGACCTGCTGGGCGAGCCGCGGCCGAAGCCGAGCCGCGCCGACGTGAAGAAGACGAACGGGGACGTCGCCGCCGAGCTGGAGACCACGCCGGACCCGAAGCTCGGCGACGAGGAGCTGCTGATCGTCCTGGTCCAGCGGCTCGGCGAGCACGGCGTCTGGCCGGAGGCGTACCGCGTCGGCGGGCGGGCCGACGGGACGTGGTGCCTCAACTTCACTCCCGAAGGCTGGGAAGTCGCCGCCTACGCCGGCGGCGAACCCCGCGAGCCGAAGTACTTCGAGCGGCTCGAAGACGCCGCCCAGCAGCTGCTCGGGGCGTTGCTGCTGCACCCGGCCCGGATGACCGCCGGGCACGAAACCCCGCTGGAAACCGCCAAGGAACTCGACGACTGGCCGGTCCACCCGGCTCCGGGTGAGCCTCCCCTCACCCTGCTCCGCAACAAGCGCATCACCCGGCTGGTGGCAGGTACGGTCGTTCTGCGCTTCGGCGAGGAACCCGGCAACCTCGTCCACCACGGGGAGGTACGGTTCGCCACGACGTCGCTGCCACTCGAACGAGAGCGGGAACGGCGGAGCTACCGGCTCAGACGCCCTCTGCACGTGATCACCGGCATCACGGTTCCGTGGGCGAACCTGCCGGGTGGCGCGGTGGCCTTCGTGCTGCCGAAGACGATCGCCGAGCACGAGTCCGACGGAAGCCTGGAGAGGATCGAGTAGGTGGAAGCGGCGGAAGCGATTGCCAAGGTCGGCCAGTGGCTGCGTGCGGTGCACGGCCCGGACGTCTCCGGTCCCGCCGGGCTCCGGGTGGACACCGAGAAGGTGCTGCGCATCCCCGAGGGCTGGTCGGTGCCCTACAACACCATCGCCTTCCTCGACGAGGGCCGGCCGGAGAAGGAGATCTTCCCGCCGCCGTCGGTCGTCGTCCGCGAGCCCGACGGCGAGCTGCGGCAGGCGCACCCGCACCCCGGCGGGCTGTCCGTGCCGGTGGCGTTCCCCGGCCAGGAGAACTGGCGCGAGGTCGTCGACCCCGAGTACGTCAAGGCCGGGCTCGGCGAGCTGGGCGTGCCGCTGCAGGCCGTCGCGGGCTGGGTGAAGGTCGACGCCGAAGGCAACCAGACCGGCGAAGAGCGCGAGAACCCCGAGTACAAGGCGGGGCCGATCCGCCGCGGCTACCCGAAGCCGGAAAACACCCTCGAGACGCTGCTGTCGTTCGCCAGCGTCGGCTGGCTGACCCGGGAGCTGCTGCTCATCGGGCTGATCCGGTGCGAGGTGTTCGTCCCGCTCGACCTGGAGACCGGCAAGACCGACCGGTTCTACTTCGCCGAGGAGCGCAACGAGCTCAAGGTGTTCAGCTCGACCCGGCACCTGCCCTCGCGCGAGCACGGCTGGTGGAAGGTCGACGTCGCCACGCTGGCCGAGTTCGAGCACCCGCCGAACCTGGTGATCAACGGCGGTCCGACGACCATCGAGGACGTCTCCAGCGGCGAGCTCGCCGGGATCGTCCAGCGCTTCCCGCGGCACGAGCCGCGCATCGACGTGCACGGCCGCTGTCCGGAGGCCGAGGAGGACCTGATCCGCGTCGCGGCCGACACGGCGTCGCGGATGGGCCTGCCGGATCCGGTCAAGCCGCCGCTCGCCGCGGCCGAGAAGGCCCGCCGGCGCGGGTACGAGCTGACCGCCGAGGAATGCGCGAAGACCGTGCTCGGCGAGTCGTGGCTCAAGCGGATGCAGATGCCGGAGCCGCCGCGCAGCAAGCCCAACGACCTGCGCGCGAACGGCCTGGCGCCGACGTACGACAACGCCGGCCGCGCGACGCCGCGGCTCGACACCTTCGGCAAGTACTTCGAGCGGGACCTCGACGGCTTCCGCTACGGCTGGCAGCGCGTAACGGGCGCGTACATCGGCTTCGCCCTCGGCGAAGCACTCGGCGCCGCGGTCGACCGGATGCCGCTCCACGACATCCACGCGAAGTTCGGCATCGAGGGCGTCACCGACCTCGTGCCGGCGTTCGACCAGCCGGGCCGGATCGGTTCGCTGACGCAGCGGCTGCTGTTCTACACCGAGGCCGCCATCCGCAGCCCGCACCGCGAGCAGCCGGAGTCCCGCGAGGCCGAGCAGCTCTTCCCCGGTGTCGTCCGCGGGGCGCTGCAGCGCTGGCTGCGGACGCAGGGCGCGCCGATGGAGAACGCGGACGGCTGGCTCGTGCAGGTCGCGGACCTGCACGCCCGCCGCGACGCCGACGACGCCGAGCTGAACTCCTACCACCAGCTCGCGACCGAAGCGGGCGGTGCGCCGCCGATGACCGGCCCCGCCGCGCTGATCCCGGCGCTGCCCGCCGCGCTGACCATGGCCGGTCCCGGGAGCGGGCTGAGCGGCGGTGCGCGCCAGGCGGTGCGCGACCTGGCCGGCGTCACCCACCCGACCGAGCCCGACCTGGCCGCCGCGACCTACCTGACCTGGCTGTTCGAGCACGCGCTGACCAAGGAGGCGTTCAGCTTCCCGATCTGGAACCTCAGCCGCGAGGTGCTCAACCCGGACAACCAGTTCCAGCAGGGTCCGGAGTGGACGGCGATCAAGGACATGGTCGCCGAGTCGGTGCCGTTCTTCGGCGAGCACGGGCTGCCCGACCTGCGGATGCCCGAGCTGATCGGCGACGGCAAGACGACGCTCTCGGTCCTCGGGCGCGCCTTCGCCGCGTTGTCCGGCTTCGAGAACTACCCGGAGCAGGCGCTGCTGCGCGCGGTCAACCACTCCGGCCGCAGCGCGCTCACCGGTGCGATCACCGGCGCCCTGCTCGGCGCGCGCACCGGCATCCCCGGGCTGCCGCAGAAGTGGGTCGACCAGCTGGAGCTGCGCTACCTGGTCGAGAACGTGGCTTCGGACGCCTACTGGCACTTCGACCGGCACTCGGCGCTGAGCGCGCTCGGCGACGAGTGGATCGAGCGGTACCCGCGGCATTAGCGCGAGGATGGGGAGAATGACAGAGGAGGAAGCCATCGACGACGGCTTCGTCGAGTGGCGTCCGGACGTCGACCCGGAGTTCGACGAAAAGGCGTTCCCGGACTTCGGCATCCCGGTGCGCGCCATCCGCGGCTGGACGCAGTACACGCTGTACGGGGAGGCGACGGGCCCGCGCCGCGGCAACGAGCAGTACACCCCCGGCCCGGTCTGGCGCGGCTTCCCGGTGGCGACGACCGACGCCGGGAAACTCCTGAACTACCTCGGCGCGAACTGGATCAGCCGCGCCGAGTTCGTGCGGGCGCTGCTCGACTGCGAAGTGCTCGTGCCCGTGCCGGACGGCGAGCCGCTGGTGCGCCAAGTCCCCGGCAACGGGCAGGAAGTCATCGCCTACAGCTCGTCGGCGAAGGTGCCGGGGCGGTACCCGCACCGGTGGCGCGTGGTCGTCCGCGATCTGCTGGCCGGCCGGCCCGGGACGGGCTTGACCCTGGACCCCGGCACCGGGCTGGTCCGCAGCCTGACCGCCGCCGAGCTGGGTGACGTCGCCCCCGGCGAGCGGCGGCCCGGGATCGACGAGCCCGCGCCGGAAGCCGGGCCGGAGGTCGCCGAGGCGCTGCCCGCGCTGGTCGCGGAGTTCGGCGTCGAGCCGCCCGACCTGCTCGAACGGCACCTGCGCTACGCCGTCGACCACGCCCGCGACCACCACTTCGAGCTCTCGCCCGAGGACTGCGTCCGGTACCTGCGCGGGTTCGCCTGGCAGTACCGCAACGGCGTCCGGCGGCGGGCCGGCCAGGACCCGCAGTGGCCCGCCGACCTGGGGGCGAACGGCCTGATCGCGCACGTCGACGAGGACGCCCGCCCGCGGCCGGTGCCGTGGACGTTCGGGAAGTTCTCCGCCTTCGGCACGCTGGCCGCGCGCTTCGCGTGGCACCGCATCGTCGGCGCGTACGTCGGCTTCGCGATCGGCGACGCGCTGGGCGGGGGCGCCGACCCCGCCGGTCCGCTGCCGCTGGGCGGGCTGACGCGCCACCTGCTGTTCCACACCGACATCGTGCTGCGCGGCCTGCCGCCGGTGCCGACCGGCGAGGTGCCGGCGACGCTGCCCGAGCCGGACCCGGTCGGCTGGCTGGCCGTCGCGACGCGGCACGCGGGTCCCGCGCCCGCCGACCTCTCGACGCTGCTGGCCACGGCCTTGGCCGCGACGCCGGCCGGGGCGGTCGCCATCGACGCCATCGACGGCGTCGACGGCGAGCAGTACGCGAAGGACGTCGCCCGCGCGCTGACCGGCGACGAGGCCGGCGCGGAGGTCACCGAAGGCGTCGACCTGTTGATCGCGCTCTTCCAGGCCCTGCTCACCCGCGACGCCTTCGCGCTGCCGGTCCACCTGCGGCTGCGGGAGATCGGCGGCGAGCCGGCGACCTCGACGCTGGCGTTGCGCGAAGACCGCGACGCCGACGACGTCTGCCAACTGGAGAGCATCGGCGACGGCCGGAGCGTCCGGTCGGTGCTCGGCCGCGCGCTGTTCGCCGCGGCCAAGCGCGGCCACGACCCGGCAACAGCGATCACGCTCGCCGCGCGGGCCGGCCCGGTCGCGGGCGCGATCGCCGGGGCGCTGGTCGGCGCCCGGCTCGGCGTGCCCGGCCTGCCCGCCGCCTGGGTCGCGGCGCTGGCCGACCTCGGCCTGCTCGACGACGTCGCCAGCGACGTCTTCTGGTACTTCAACCGCAACGGCCTCCAGACGGAGACCGCGGAACACCCGCGCTGGGAACGCCGATATCCCAGTGGCCGCTTCACCCCGAAACCGAAGGGACCCGACTTGCGCTCACGACTGCGGGGGAGCCTGCTGGCCGGGGCGATCGGCGACGCACTGGGCGCGAAGACCGAGTTCGACTCGATCGACCGGATCCGCGAGATCGCCGGACCGGCCGGCATCACCGACTTCATCCCCGCGTACGGCGGCGTCGGCCGGATCACCGACGACACGCAGATGACGCTGTTCACGCTCGAAGCGCTGATCCGGGCACACGCCCAGCAGCGGCGGACCGGCTCCGCGGACGTCGTGCACTCCCTGCAGCTGGCCTACCAGCGCTGGCTGCACACTCAGGGCGTCGCGTGGGACCGGGCGCGCGGGCCGCAGTCGGACGTCGAAGCGCCGGACGGCTGGCTGGTCACCCACCAGGAGCTGTTCAGCAGGCGCGCACCGGGGCTGACCTGCTTCGGCGAGCTGGAGGCGTACGGCCGCTCGGGCGTCCGCGGCACGATCGAACGCCCGGTGAACAACTCGAAGGGCTGCGGCGGCGTGATGCGCGCGGCGCCGATCGCGCTGTGGTCCGACGACCTCGCCGAGGTGTTCCGGCTCGGCGCCGAAAGCGCGGCGCTGACCCACGGTCACCCGAGCGGGTATTTGTCCTCGGGCTGCTTCGCGGTGCTCGTCCACGGGCTGCTGCACGGGAAACCGCTGCTCGACGCCCTCGCGGCCGCGCGGGACGAGCTCGTGCAGCACCCGGGTCACGAAGAGCAGAGCGCGGCGCTCGACGCGGCTCTGGCGCTGGCGGGGCAAGGACCGCCGACGCCGGAGAAGCTGGAGTCGCTCGGCCAGGGCAACGTCGGCGAGACCGCGTTGTCGATGTCCGTGTACGTCGCGCTGACCACTACCGACGCCGACACGGCGTTGCTCGCGGCGGTCAACCACAGCGGGGACAGCGACTCGACCGGCTCGGTCTGCGGCAACCTCGTCGGCGCGATGTACGGCGAGGAAGCCCTGCGGCAGAGCTGGCTGGAGCAGCTGGAGCTCCGCGATGTCATCGTCGGCCTGGCGGACGACGCGCTCACCGAGTTCGGCCCGGATGCGCCGGGTGACGACCGGTGGTTCGCTCGGTACCCGGTCGACTAAGTTTCTGGGGTCACTGGGGTCAGGGGAGGACAAAACGTGCGTTACCGGGTAGAGGTGGCCGAACGCCCGGACGGCCTGTACGCGGCGTGGGGCGAGGGGACGTTCCGCGCGCAACGTTCGACGACGGACGGCACCGTGCTGCTGTCCGTGCTGCCGGAGGAAGAGCCGCCGGAGGGCTTCGACAAGGAGTTCGAAGGCCGTCCGGCGCGGGTCGTGCCGGCGAGCGAGGTGCCGGCGACGTTCACGCTGCGCACCTTCGGCGAGTACGACGGCGAAGTCTTCGAGGTCGCGCCGGGCGCGCGACCGGAGCTGACCCTGCGCTGGGTCCGGGACGACGCCGCGCGCGCGGCGCAGCTGGGCCTGACCGACTTCTCGGTCACGGTGCCGGCGAAGCAGGTCACGGCGCTGTGGCAGACGCGGCTGGACTTCACCGAGACGCCGGAGGCACGGCCGCAGCCGGGTACCGGCGACCAGAACGCGCTCCTGCGCGCCATCGGCCGGACGCTGCTGCACACGGTGCCCGGCGGCTGGGCCCGCGTCGGCGCGCAGTTCCGGCAGGTCGGCGACTACTCCGAGATCGAGGTCCGCGCGGTCGGCGACGAGGACGGCCCGGTGTCGGTCTCGCTGCCCGCCGTGCCCCGGCTGGGCGGGCTCTTCGCGCGGCTGCGGGCCGCGATGTTCCAGCCCGAGGCAGGCACCTGGTTCCAGGGCACCTTCACGCTCGACTCGGCGTCGCAGTTCGACTTCGACTTCGACGCCGACCGCGAGCCGGACTGGCGGGTGCCGCCCAACGAGGGCGGGCGCCCCTCGACCGCCGCCTACGAGCTGGAGCTGGCGAACTTCCCGCGGGCGCCGAAGCACGTGCCGGCGTGGCTGACCGCGAAGGCCGGCCTGCCGCTGGACATCACGTTCCGGCTCGCCAGGGCCGCCGACGCGCACGCCGAGGGCGAGCGGCCGGTGGTCACCCGGCCGCCGGTGCCGCCGGACCAGGTCCGCGGCGTGCTCGACTACCTGTTCCGGGCGCCGGTCGCGCTGCACCGGCCCGCGCCGCTGCCGGACATCTTCGGCGCGCCGGGCGCGAAGCCGGACGTGCCCAACGCCTTCCACACCGACGGCACCTGGATCTGGCCCGCCGCCGTGCCGCACTACCTGCGCAAGTACGGGGTGCCGCCGGAGCCGGAGCTGGTCGAGCACATCCGGGCGGCCGGGTTCCGCCCGCCGTTCGTCGGCGACCTCGTCCGCGCGACGGCGGAGGCGGAGGTCCTCGGCCAGCCGCGGCCGCCGCAGACGACCGCCGACCTGCCGGACGAGCGGGCGCTCGTCCGGGTCGCGCGCGGCGAAGAGGTGCGCGACCTGCGGGGCGCGGAGACGCTGGAGCTGCTCCAGCAGCGGCTCGCCGAGCACGGCGTGCCGGCCGCGGCCTACCGGATCGGCGCCAAGGAGATCCCGGCCGACGGCGTCTGGACGCTGCGGCGGGCCGAGAACGGCTGGGAGGTCTCGCGGCCGCCGGCCGACGAGCCGGTGGCGTTCGGCTCGCTCGCGGACGCGGCCCGGTTCCTCCTCGGCGTGCTGCTGATGCTGCCGCCGCGGCCCGCGGAGGAGTCCGATCAGCCCGCCGACTGGCCGATCCTGCCGATGCGCGGCGAACCGCCGTTGAACTTCTACCGCGGCAAGCGCCTGATCGTGCTCGCGCCGGGCACGACGGTCGTCCGGTTCGGCCCCGAGACGGGCAACCTGGTGCACGCGGAGGGCTCGCGGTTCGTCGAGACGTCGCTGGCGTTCGAACGCGAACGCGAGAAGCGGCTCTACCGGGTGCAGCGCGCGCTGCGGGTGTTGACCGGCGTGACGGCGCCGTGGAACGGGATGCCGGGCGGCGCGGTCGCCTACCTGCTGCCGCGGCCGCTCGCTCAGCACCTCGAGACGGGTTCGGTCAGCCGGGTGTGATCAAGACGCGGTGATCAGGACGGCGGGCGACCACCAGTAGTCGGCGAGCGGCTCGACGCCGACGTCGGTGAAGCCCGCCGTCTTCAGCTGCGCGACCCAGTCCGCGGCCGGGTGCTCCCAGTTCGTCCGCTCCTGCCCGTCGACGATCCCGAGCAGCACCGGCAGCAGGAAGCCCTGCGCGACGAGCGAAGCGTCTTCGCCGTACTCGGCGACTCCCTGCTCGTAGCGCTCGACGAGCGAGCGAAGGTGCTCCGGCGAGCCTTCGGCGTATTCCGGGACGTCGAACTCGGCGATCACCAGCGTCCCGGTACGCAGCTGAAGCGTGCGAAGCACCTCCGCGCGCTGCTCCGGCTCGATCGACTGCAGCGCGAACGTCGACTGGACGAAGTCCCAGCCGAGGTCGTCGCGCGCGAGGAAGTCCTGCGCGGTCGACTGCCAGCACTGGGCCGACGGCACCCGTTCGTGGACGCCCTCGAGCAGCGCGGCCGACGGTTCGACCAGATCGATCCGGCCGGGCAGGTGCGTGGCCTGCTCCAGCGCGGGCACGACGGCCAGGCCGTCACCGCAGCCCAGGTCGAGCAGGGATTCCGGCTTCGCTTCGTCGTAGCGGGCGGCGAGGGCGGCGCTCAGCGCCCGGTACAGCCCGACGTTGCCGCCACCGCGGATGAACGCCGTGAAGGCGCTCGGCTGGTCGTACACCGACGCCGAGCCGTCGCCGGCGAGGTAGGTGTGCAGTTCGCCGGCCAGCGAGGAGCCGGCGCGGCCGGCCCGGGCGGCGAGGTCGGCGGCCTGGTCGCGGTCACCGTCCCGGTAGGCGGCGAGGGCGTCGGCGAGCAGCTCGGTCGAGGTCATGCTCAGGGGATATCAGAACGGGACCCACAACGTCACCCGCGTGCCGCCCCCGGCGAGTCCCGACTCGACCAGGGAGGTCCCGCCGACCTCCGCCAGCCGGGCGGTGATCGACTCGCTGATGCCGAACCCGGCCGGGTGGTCGGCGGCGCTGAAGCCGGTGCCGTGGTCGCGGGTGATCACGGCGATCCCGCCGTCACGCTCCTCGACGCGCACCACGACCCGGTCGGTGCCGGAGTGCTTCATCGTGTTCCGCATGGCCTCGCGCACGGCGTCCCGGATGGCGATCTGCCGGACCTCCGACAGCGTGTCGTCGTCCAGTTCGGCCACCACGAGCTGGGCGCGCAACCCGTCGCGTGCCATCTCGGCGGCGAGCGCGGCGAGCTTCTCGCCCAGCGGCCGGGCGCCGGCCTCGGCCTGCTCCGACTTCGCCGTCTCGATCATGTGCCGGATTTCCATCGCCTGGGCGCGGGCGAGCCGCTGGATCTCGACCAGCCGCTCTTCGGCGTTCGACGTGTCGGACAGCGCCATGGCTTCGAGGGTCTGCAGCACGGTGTCGTGCAGCATCCGGTGCTGCTGGGCGCGCTCGGCGAGCCGTCCGTTGCGGGTGCCGTAGGCCAGCGCCAACCGGGTGCCGAGCCCGGTCAGCACCAGCGCGGCGGTGGCCAGGAACAGCTCGGTGAGCAGCGCGGAGTACGTCGAGAACGCGGCGCCGACGTGGAACTGGCCGGAGTCGAGCCAGTTCGCCAGCATCCGCAGCGGGAAGCTGAGCAGCCCGAACACCAGCCCGCTGGGGACGCCGAGGGCGAGCGTCAGCAGGCCGGCCTCGCCGAAGAGGTGGATGCTGCTGACCGCCAGCGCGTCGAAGTACGCCTCGGACGGCACGGTCAGCGCGAGGGCGAGCGGCGAGAGCACGGTGAAGACCAGGTCGACGGCCAGCAGCTTCCCCGCGTCCCGGCCGCGGTACGGCGCCGAGCGGAACATCCAGCGGAAGCCGATCAGGTTCAGCGCGACCGAGAGCAGGGTGAACAAGCCGACCGGCAGCAGCCCGGTCGTGCCGTGCTGGAAGGTGTAGACGCCGAACTGGCCCGGCACGGCGAGCAGCCGGAACGCCAGCGGGATGAGCACGACGTACCGGGTGGCGCGCAGCAGCAGGCCGTCGCGCCGGCTTGGGTCGATCGGCCCGGCCATCTTCGAGATCCGCTTCAGCGCGTGGATCGGGGTCGGGTCGCCGATCTCGTCCGAGAGTTCGCTGGTGGCCGTCGCGATCGCCGGCGCACCCTGCCGCAGCAACGCCACGAAGAAGCTGCCCCCGCCCACCGCTTTCGGCGAGTCGGGCGCTTCGGTGGACATCGCGCAGACAACTCCCTGGTCACATCGGTGAACCGAGGGTGGGAGTATCACCGATCCGCGGGGGCGCGGTCCAGGCTTCCACGAAATTCACAGCAATACGGTCAGGAATTTCCGATTCCCTGCTCGGCGGCCCACTTCTTCAGCTCGGCCACGGCATCGTCGTGCTCCAGCGGCCCGCGGTCCAGGCGCAGCTCCTTGAGGAACTTCCACGCCTTGCCGACGTCCGGCCCCGGCCTGATGCCGAGCAGCTCCATGATCTGCTCGCCGTTGAGGTCCGGCCGCACGCGGTCGAGGTCCTCCTTGGCCTTGAGCGCGGCGATCCGGGCCTCGAGGTCGTCGTAGGTCGACTGCAGCGCCGCCGCCTTCTTGCGGTTGCGCGTGGTGCAGTCGGCGCGGACGAGCTTGTGCAGCCGGGTCAGCAGGGGACCGGCGTCGGTGACGTACCGGCGGACCGCCGAATCCGTCCACTCGCCCTTGCCGTAGCCGTGGAACCGCAGGTGGAGGAACACGAGCTGGGAGACGTCGTCGATGATCTCCTTCGAGAACTTCAGCGCCCGCAAACGCTTGCGGGCCATCCGCGCCCCGACGACCTCGTGGTGGTGGAAGCTCACCCCGCCGCCCGGCTGGAACTCCCGCGTCGCCGGCTTCCCGACGTCGTGCAGCAGGGCCGCCAGCCGCAGGATCAGGTCCGGCTCCGACGTCGGCTCGTGCGACTTCTCCAGGTCGATCGCCTGGGCCAGCACGGTCAGCGAGTGCTGGTAGACGTCCTTGTGCTGGTGGTGCTCGTCGATCGCCAGCCGCATCCCGGGCACCTCGGGCAGCACGCGGTCACCGAGACCGGTGTCGACCAGCAGCTCCAGGCCTGGCCGGGGGTCGTCCGCGAGCAGCAGCTTCGACAGCTCGGCTTGGACGCGCTCGGCGGTGATCCGGTCGATCTCGCCCGCCATCGACGTCATCGCGTCGACCACCCGCGGCGCGGCCGTGAAGCCCAGCTGCGCGGCGAAGCGGGCGGCCCGCAGCATCCGCAGCGGGTCGTCGGCGAACGACTCCTGCGGCGTCGCCGGCGTGTCGAGGACCTTCTCCCGCAGCGCGCTCAAGCCGTCGTGCGGGTCGATGAACGTCTTCGACGCCAGCTCGACGGCCATCGCGTTGACCGTGAAGTCGCGCCGGAGCAGGTCGCCCTCGATGCTGTCGCCGAAGGTGACCTCGGGGTTGCGGCCGACGCGGTCGTAGCTGTCCGCGCGGAACGTCGTGATCTCGAGCTGCATGCCCTTCTTCGTCACGCCGACCGTGCCGAACGCGATGCCGACGTCCCAGACCGCGTCGCCCCACTCGCTGACGATCTTCAGCACCCGGTCCGGCCGCGCGTCGGTGGTGAAGTCGAGATCACCGGAGCGCCGGCCGAGCAGCGCGTCGCGCACGCTCCCGCCGACGAGGTACAGGCGGTGCCCGGCCCGGGCGAACCTCTCGGCCAGCTCGTCCGCCAGGGGGGAGAGCCGCATCAGCTCCACCACCGCGTTCTCCTTGGCGACCACGTCGTTCACGAAAATCCCACTGGGTTCGGGTGCGATTACTACAGGCACCACCGGACAGGACACGGAGAGCCAGCCTACCGGGGCAACCGTTTGCTCTAGCATCGCAGCATGTCTGGATCAGCCGGCCGCCCCGGCGCCTCGAAGCCGCGGAGGCGGCGCAGGCGTCAGCGCGGCAGGCGCCTGACCACGGTCGACGAGACATCGGCCGGTGGCCTCGTGGTGGACGCCGAGCGCGAACAGGCGGTGCTGATCGGCCGGCTCGACCGGCACGGCAGACTGCTGTGGTCGCTGCCGAAGGGCCACATCGAGGACGGTGAAACGGTGGAACAGACGGCCGTGCGCGAGGTCAAGGAGGAAACCGGCATCTCCGCGCGCGTGCTGCGGCCACTGGGCACCATCGACTACTGGTTCGTGGCCGACCGGCGGCGCATCCACAAGACCGTCCACCACTTCCTGCTCGAAGCGCTCGGCGGCGAACTCTCCGACGAAGACGTCGAGGTCACCGAGGTGGCCTGGGTCCCGCTGGCCGAGCTGGAGACCAAACTCGCCTACTCCGACGAGCGCAAGCTCGTCCGGAAGGCCAGCCAGATGCTCAAGGAACTTTTCGCGCGCCCGGACGTCCTCGGACGAGACGAGCACGCCCCTGAGGGAGCCCCCGAGTGAAGCGGTTCGCCGCAGCCTTCCTTTCCGTCCTCTTCCTGGCCGTCCCCGCCCTCGCCGGGGCCACGGTGGCCCAGGCCGAGGAGGGCGCCCGCCTGCGGGTCGACCTGACCCAGCTCACCCCGCGCGTGATCACGACCTCGACGACGACGCTGACCGTCGCCGGCACGGTGACCAACACCGGCGACCGGAAGGTCACCCGGCCGCAGGTGCGGCTGCAGGTCGGCGACCGGCAGACGACCTCGCGCGGGATCAACGACGTGCTCTCGGGCGCCGTCATCAAGGACGCCCCGCTGACCGAGTTCACCCCGGTCGCCGACGTGCTGGAGCCCGGGCAGAGCGCACCGCTGAACATCACGGTGAACCTGACCGGCTCGAAGGCGGCGCAGTTCGGCCGCGCCGGCGTCTACCCGCTGCTGGTGAACGTCAACGGCACGCCGGAGTTCGGCGGGCCGGCCCGGCTGGGCGCGGTCAGCATGCTGATGCCGGTGCTGGCCCAGCCGGGCAAGCCGGGCGGGCACTCGTCGGCGGGCGCACCGAGCATGACCCTGCTCTGGCCGCTGACCAGCAGCGTCCCCCAGGTCTACGCGGCGCCGTACGGCCAGCCGCTGGTGCTGCGCGACGACAAGCTGGCCGACGAGATCGGGCCGGACGGCCGGCTGAACGCGCTGGTCACCGCCGCGTCCACGGCCGTGCAGGGTGATTCGAGCCTCGCGAAGTCGATGTGTTTCGCACTCGACCCGGACCTGCTGGCCACGGTCGACGCGATGAGCGGCGGCTACCAGGTGCACACCGAGAGCGGGAACGTCGACGGCAAGGGCGCCCAGACCGCGAAGACGTGGCTGGCCGCGCTGCGCACCCTGGTGACCGGCCGGTGCGTGGTGGCGCTGCCGTTCGCCGACGCCGACCTCAACACCGTCTCCCGGATCCGCCCCGGCGACCCCGCCCTGGTGGCCCAGGCGGCCGCGGCGTCGTCGACCATCCAGCAGCTGGCCGGCGTCGCGCCGCAGACCGGGGTGCTCTGGCCGGACGGCACGCTCAACGAGCCGGTGCTGACCGCCCTGACCCAGGCCGGCGTCCGGACCGTGCTCACGGACGCGGCGAAGCTGGCGCCCGCCGGCACCGGCGGCGGGGTCACCGTGCAGGGCAGCACCGTCCGGGCCCAGCCGACCGACTCGCTGATCTCCGCGGCGATGACCGGCGTGCCGAGCGTGCCCGACTCGGTCACCGTGGCCGCGAACACCGAGCGGGCGATCTCCAGCCAGAACGGGCTCGGCGCGCTCGCCTTCCGGGCCGGCCTCGGCGTGCCGGCCGGGCAGGAGCGCCCGGACCACCTGCTCGTCGCCCCGCCGCGGCGGTGGGACGCCCCGGCCGCCGAGCTCACGGCGTACCTGCAGCAGGTCGGCGACTTCCTCAACGCCGGGGTGGTCACGTCGGCGTCGCTCACGTCGCTGCTGTCCGCCGGACCGGCGGGCTCCGGCGCGGTCGGCGACGGCGGCCAGGACCCCGGCGCGGCCGTCGACCCCGACCTCGTCTCGACGCTGTCGAAGCTCGACGACCAGACCACCGGGATGGCGTCGGCGATGCAGCTGGACCCCACCAAGCGGGTGAAGCCGGAGGACGTCGTCGCGCCGGTCCGGCTGGCCGAGCTGCGGGGTGCCTCCACCGGCTGGCGGGGCCTGCCCGCCGACGCGGCGAGCGCGAACGCGCAGGCCGAGATCGGGGCCATCAGCGACCGGGTGAGCGTCCGGCAGCCGCAGCAGACCATCGCGCTGGCGTCCGGCAACTCCCCGCTGCCGGTGTACGTGGTGAACGACCTGCCGGTCGGGATCAACGCGCGGTTCACCCTGAACAACAACACCGGCCTGCGCGCGGACGACGCGAGGGACTGGTCGTTCCCGGCCGGCGGCGGGCGGAACTACTTCCTCCCGGTGGAGGCGCTGCGGGCCGGCCGGTTCAGCGTCGATGTGTCGTTGAGCACGCCCACCGGTACCCCGCTCGGGTCATCCGCGCGGTTCGAGCTGACGTCCACGGAGTACGGCGCGATCACCATCATCGCGACCGTCGCCGCAGGTGTGGCCCTACTTCTGCTCGCCTCCCGGCGCATCTACCGGCGGGTCAAGGACGCCCGCGCGGGTCGCGATTTGGTGGACTGATCTCTCGGCCTCTGAGTGTTCCGGGCGGTTCCCGATTACCCTTGGTCCGCACGTACGCGGCACCGGGCCGCGGCACCGGACCGAGCACCGAGGATTGGGCACGCGTTGGAGAGAGAGCCGGGCTTACCACCCGAGCGTGCGAGTCGTCCTCGGCGCGAAGGCGCTCCGCCCCCGCAACGGGGTGACGGGCCCCCGCGCGCGGCGCAGCCGGTCCGCCGCCAGCCGCCACCCCAGCAGCCGCCGCCTCCCCCGGAGCGCGGCCGCCGCCAGCCGCCCCGCAACGGCCACACGCGCCAGATGCCGGCCCCCGACGACGCTACGATCCGTGACCAGCGACCGGCCCGCGAAGACGGCCCACCCCGCCGGCCGGCCCGCGACGACGCACCCCGGCCCCCGCGGGACGATGCTCCGCCCCGGCGGCCCGCACGCGATGATGCGCCGCCCCGGCGACCGGCCCGCGAAGACGGCCCGCCCCGCCGGCCGGCCCGCGAGGACGCACCCCCACGCGACGGCCGGCCCGTCCGCGACGACGGCCCGATCCGCGACCAGCGGCCGCCGCGCGACGACGTCCCCGTGCGGGACGGGCGCCCCCTCCGCGACGACGCACCCCCGCACGACGCCTGGCCCGTCCACGACGAGGCCCCGCCCCGCCCGGCCCGGCGCGTCCCGCCCCCGCAGGGTCCGCCGCCGGTGCCGCCGGGCGTGCCTCCGCAAGGCCCCCCGCCGCGTGGCGCGCAGCCGCCCCGGGCCGCCGGCGGTCCGGCGCCCACCCGCGTCCAGCCCGTGCCACCGCCCCCCGGGCCGCCGGGCCAGCCGTCGCTCCAGGGGCGGCTGCCGCAGCCCGCCCCGCCGGTGACCCCACCCCCGGTCACCCCGGCCCCCGGCACCCCGCCGCCCGGCATCCCGGTGCCCCCGCGCGGCCGCGGCTCCCGGCGTCCCGCGCCGGTCCGGCCGTGGCAGGAGGAGGCCCAGCGCCCGCCCGACCCGGAGGCCACGCGGTTCATCCCGCGCACCCCCGGCGTCCCGATGAACTCGCGCTGGCCGGTCGCCGACCCGGACGTCATGCGCCCGTACGACGCGCTGGCCACCCAGGTCATGCCGGCGCTCAAGACGCCGCTGGTCAAGCCGACCGAGCCGGGTGCGGAAGCGCCGGCCAAGGCGCCGTCCCTGGCGAAGGCGTCCAGCCGGATGGCGATCGCGTCGCTGATCAGCCGGATCACCGGCTTCCTGTGGAAGCTGCTGCTGGTCGCCGCGATCGGCCAGGGCGTCGCGAACGACTCGTTCAACGTCGCCAACACGATGCCGAACATCATCTTCGAGCTGCTGATGGGTGGCGTCCTCGCCAGCGTGGTGGTGCCGCTGCTGGTCCGCTCCCAGGACGAGCCCGACGGCGGCGCGGCCTACACCCAGCGGCTGATCACCGTGGCGTTCTCGCTGCTGCTGGTCGGCACGGCGGTCGCGGTGCTCGCGGCCCCGGCGTTCACCAGCCTCTACGTCGACGGCTCCGGCAAGGCCAGCTCGGCGCTGACCACGGCGTTCGCCTACCTGCTGCTGCCGGAGATCTTCTTCTACGGCGTGTTCGCGCTGCTGTCGGCGGTGCTCAACGCCAAGCAGATCTTCGGTCCCACCGCGTGGGCCCCGGTGATCAACAACCTGGTCGTCATCTTCACGATCCTGGTCGTCTGGATCATGCCGGGCGACATCGACACCGTGAACGTGTCGATCACCGACCCGAAGGTGCTGACGCTGGGCATCGGCGTCACCGGCGGCATCGTCGCGCAGGCGATCCTGCTGGTCCCGCCGCTGCTGCGGTCGGGCTTCCGGTTCAAGTGGCGCTGGGGCATCGACAAGCAGATGAAGGAGTTCGGCGGCCTCGCGCTGTGGATCCTCGGCTACGTCGCGGTGAGCCAGGTCGGGTACACGATCAACACCCGGGTGCTGACCAGCGGTTCACCCGGTGGTGTGACGGCGTACAGCAACGCCTGGCTGCTCTTCCAGCTGCCGTACGGCGTCATCGGCGTCTCGCTGCTGACGGCGATCATGCCGCGGATGAGCCGCGCGGCCGCCGACGGCGACCACAAGAAGCTGATCGGCGACCTGTCGTACGCGTCCCGGATGTCGACGGTGATGCTCGTCCCGATCTCCGCGGTGATGACGGTGGTCGGCGGCTCGATCGGCATCGCGCTGTTCACCTTCGGCAAGGGCACGATCGACACCGCCGAGCGGCTCGGCGAGGCGCTCGCGATCTCGGCGTTCGCGCTGCTGCCGTACGCGCTGGTCATGCTCCAGATGCGCGTCTTCTACGCGATGAAGGACGCCCGCACCCCGACGCTGATCATGATCGTGATGACGCTGGTCAAGGTGCCGCTGCTGTACCTGTGCCCGGTGCTGCTGTCGCCGGACAACGTGGTGCTCGGCGTCATGATGGTCAACGCGCTGACGTTCGTCGTCGGCGCGATCCTCGGCCAGGTGTGGCTGTGGGTGACACTGGGCAACCTGCGCAGCAAGCGGGTGATCGGCGTGATCCTCTTCACGGTGGTCGCCAGCGGGCTCGGCGTCGGTGCGGCCTGGGTGGCCGGGCAGGTCGTGCCGGACTCGTTCGGGCCGACCCTGCAGGCGTGGATCAAGCTTTTCCTGCAGGGCATCGTGGGGATCGTCGTCTCGTTCGGCGTGCTCATGGCCCTGAAGGTCGAGGAGCTGAAACCGGCGACTTCGAGGTTCACCCGGTTGATCAAGCGGGGGTAACGATTCCGGTACGGATGGCGACGACTCCCGCGTCGTATTCTGGGTAACCTTGGTGCGGGGAGCTAACGGGAGAGTGCGGGTGGACACGAGGCGGAGCGAACAGGCGGGGGGTGCGAACCACGTGGGCAAGGCCCAGGTCGGATCGCTGGCCCCCGGGCGTGTGGTCGGCGACGGCCGCTACCGCCTCCTCGCGCAGTTCGGCGTGGACGAGCGGGGTGACGCGCACCTTTGGCGTGCCCGTGACGGGCAGCTCAAGCGGGACGTCGCGCTGACCCTGCTGGTCGGCGACCCCGCCGACCCGGAAGCCGCGCGGCTGGCGCGGCGCACCCTCGAACGCGCGACGCACGCGTCCAAGTTCGGCCACGGCGGCGTCGCCCGCGTGCTCGACGTGCTCGCTCTCGGCAGCGGGATCACCTCCAGCGAAGGCCTGCTCGGCGTCGTCGTCGCGGAGTGGACCAAGGGCAGCGACCTGGTCGACCTCGTCGCGCAGCGGCCGGTGGCCCCCGCCGCGGCCGCGCGGATGGTGCAGGCGCTGGCCGAAGCAGTCGAACAGGCCCACCAGAACGGGCTCGTCCTCGGGCTCGACCACCCGCAGCGGCTGCGGCTGACGCCGAACGGCGCGCTGAAGCTCGCGTTCCCCGGCCCGCTGCCGGAGGCGACGCTGCGCGACGACGTCAAGGCGCTCGGCGCGGTCCTGTACCTGCTGCTGACCGGGCGCTGGGCGCTGCCCGGCGGCCCGCCCGCGATCCAGCCGGCCCCGACCACGCCGCAGGGGCGCATCGTCCCGCCGCGGCAGCTCATCCCCACCGTGCCCGCCGACCTGTCGGCGCTGGCCGTGCGCACGATCGAGGACGGCGGCAACGGCGGCATCCGCACCAGCGCGGCCATCCTCCGCGTGCTCGACCAGGTGGCCGAGGAAGAGGAGCGCACCCAGCTGATCAAGGCCGTCGGCGGTGACCCGAGCGAGGCCGAAGGCACGGTCTGGACCACGAAGAAGCCGGTCAAGGACGTCGCGCGGCGGCGCAAGCTCGCGCTCGGCGTCACCGTGCTGGTGGTCGCGACCGTCGTCATCCTCGCCTGGGGCGGGCTGATGCTGATCAACGTCTTCCAGGGTGATTCGAAGGTGAGCGGGCCGACGATCAACGTCGCCGCACCCCCGGCGTCCAGCCAGCCCGCAAGCCAGCCGCCCGCGTCGTCGCCGGCCCCGCCGCCGTCGTCGCCCGCGCTGGGCGACGCGGTGGACCCGAAGTCCGTCTCGGTCTACAACCCCGAGGGCAAGGGCGACAACCCCGGCCGCGCGAAGAACGCGACCGACGGCGACCCCGGCACGGTGTGGAAGACCGAGCAGTACAAGCAGCAGTTCCCCACCATCAAGCCGGGCGTCGGGCTGGTCGTCACCTTCCGGGACCCGATCAACCTCAGCCAGGTGAAGGTCAGCGGCGGTACCGCGGGCACGAAGGTGGAGATCCGGTCGGCGACCCAGAAGGACCCGGACCTGGCGGACACGAAGGTGGTCGGCAACGGCGACCTGCAGGACGGCGACACGACGATCCCGCTCGCCCAGCCGACGCAGGGCGAGTACTTCATCGTCTGGATCACCCAGCTGGGCGGCACCGACGGCGAGTACCTCACCCAGATCGGCGACCTGAGCTTCCTGCCTGCGGGGTGACGCACCCGACAGGGTCAGTAGGCTCTTGCGGGTGACAGCTGCAGCTCCCACGGATGCGGATCTGATAGCGGCTCACGCCGCGGGGGACCCTCATGCGTTCAGCGAACTCGTCCAGCGACATCGCGACCGCATGTGGGCGGTTGCCCTGCGCACGGTCCGCGACCCGGAAGAGGCCGCCGACGCGTTGCAGGACGCGTTCATTTCGGCCTTCCGCGCGGCCGACAAGTTCCGCGCGGAGTCGCAGGTCACGACGTGGCTGCACCGGATCGTGGTGAACGCCTGCCTCGACCGGATCCGCCGCCGCCAGGCCCGCCCGACCGTGCCGCTGCCGGAAACCGGCTTCAACGAGCCGGCCACCCCGCGCGACTCGATGGCCGAACGCGAGACGAGCCTGCTCGTCCGCGAGGCGCTTGACCAGCTGCCCGAGGACCAGCGCGCCCCGATCGTGCTCGTCGACGTCGAGGGCTACTCCGTCGCCGAGACGGCGAAGATGCTGGGCATCGCCGAAGGCACCGTGAAGAGCCGGTGCGCCCGGGGCCGCGGAAAACTCGCGAAGGTTCTCGGACACCTGCGGAACCCCGATGCGATTGCGAACGTCCCAACTCACGAAAGCAAACGGGCCGGGCGCCAGCCGGGTAGCGGGGAGGGACGATGACGGACGAAAGCCGGGGGATCGGGGGGACCGTCGGTCCGCCCTGGTCTGTCGACGTGCTCGCCGACCTCCACGCCGGCGTCCTGGAGGACAGCCAGGCCGCCGAGCTGTGGCCGCTGGTCAACGCCGACCCGGAGGCCCGCGCGATCCTGGACGCCCTCGACGCGACGCGGTCCGACTTGGCCGCGCTCGCCGACGCACCCGCTCCGCCGATGCCCGCGGAGTTCGCCGCGCGGCTCGACGCGGCACTGGCCGCCGAGGCAGCCGCCACCTTTCCGAAGCAGCGGACCGCGACGGCACCACAGCAGGCCGGGTCCGGGAACGCCCAGGTGGTGGACCTCGCGGCGGCCCGGCGGCGCCGGAACAAGCGGCTCGGCTGGGCCGCCGGCATCCTGACCGCGGCCGCGGCGGCGGTCGTCGCCGTGACGGTCGCGCTCCCGGGCACGTCGCAGCAGACCGGCACCCCGAACGTCGCGGCCCCGCCGCCGTCCGGCCCGTCGGTCGGCAGCGACGGCAGCGGCGCCCAGGCCCTGATCGGCAAGGCGGTCGGCGTCCGCGACTTCGGCCCGCTGCAGAACGAGGACCGGCTCGACGCGTGCATCGCGGCGGCCGGGCTCGACCCGAAGGTGCGCCCGGAGGGCATCCGCCCGGTGAACGTCGGTGGCAAGGCCGGCGTGATGATCATCCTGACCACCGGCAAGCTCGCCCAGTTCCGGCTCGTGGCCTTCGGCGCGGACTGCGGGCCCGGTAATCCGGCCGTCCTGTTCGACAAGGTCGTCGGGGAGAAGTAGCGGCTGTGACATCCGGGGCTTCGCCCCGGGCCGGGGGCTCCGCCACCCGGAACCCCCATGAGCGCTGTCACGGCCGGGAACATGGCCACCTACGATCGTGTTGAGCCTGGTACACGGGTCACTACGAGCGGAGGTCACGGGTGGCTGCCGAGGAAATCAGGAACCTGATCATCGTCGGGTCGGGTCCTGCCGGATACACCGCTGCCGTCTACGCGGCACGGGCCCAGCTGGAACCGCTGGTGTTCGAAGGCACGCAGTTCGGCGGCGCGCTGATGACGACGACCGAGGTCGAGAACTTCCCCGGGTTCCGCGACGGGATCATGGGTCCGGACCTGATGGAGGAGATGCGCAAGCAGGCCGAGCGCTTCGGCGCCGAGCTGCGCGCGGAGGACGTCGAGTCGCTGGAGCTGACCGGGGACGTCAAGTACGTCCACGCGAACGGCAAGCGCTACGCCGCCCGCGCGGTCATCCTCGCGATGGGTGCCGCGGCGCGGTACCTGAACGTGCCGGGCGAGCAGGAGCTGCTCGGCCGCGGTGTCTCGGCCTGTGCGACTTGTGACGGCTTCTTCTTCCGGGACCACGACATCGTGGTGGCCGGCGGTGGCGACTCGGCGATGGAGGAGGCGACCTTCCTGACGAAGTTCGCGAAGTCCGTCACGGTCGTCCACCGGCGCGACGAGTTCCGCGCGTCCAAGATCATGCTCGAGCGCGCCCGCGCGAACGAGAAGATCAAGTGGAAGCTGAACTCGCAGATCACCGGTGTGCTCGGCGACGGCAAGGTCGAAGGCCTGCAGCTGAAGGACACGAAGGACGGCTCGGAGTCGACGCTGGACGTGTCGGGCTTCTTCGTCGCGATCGGGCACGACCCCCGGAGCCAGCTGGTGCGCGGGCAGGTCGACCTGGACGAGGACGGCTACGTCGTCACCCAGGGCCGGACCTCGTACACGAACCTCGACGGCGTCTTCGCGGCCGGCGACCTGGTGGACCGCACCTACCGGCAGGCGATCACCGCCGCGGGTTCCGGGTGCACCGCCGCGATCGACGCGGAACGATGGCTCGCGGAGCACGGCGAGTCGGACGCCCACGAAGCGGCCGAGCTGGTCGGCGGCGGCTACGGCGCGGGCACCAACTGACTTTCCGGCTTTCGACCAACCTGAAGGAGAAACCATGACCAACACCGTCAAGGTGACCGACGCGACGTTCGTCGACGAAGTCCTGACCAGCGAGAAGCCGGTCCTCGTCGACTTCTGGGCCACCTGGTGCGGCCCGTGCAAGATGGTCGCCCCGGTGCTCGAGGAGATTGCCGCCGAAAAGGGCGACAAGCTGACGATCGCCAAGATCGACATCGACGAGAACCCGAACACTCCGCGTGACTACCAGGTGATGTCCATCCCGACCCTGATCCTGTTCCAGGGTGGCAAGCCGGTGAAGCAGATCGTCGGCGCCAAGCCGAAGGCCGCGCTGCTGTCGGATCTCGCCGACGTCCTCTGAATCGAACCACGCCTGCCGGACCCGGGCCTGCGAGAACCCTCTCGCGGACCCGGGTCCGTTGCCGTTCGGGGGAATGCGACCGGTGTGGGTGAATCAAGCGTGACGAGGGCCACCCAGGGCGCGCCACGATCGGGCTCTTGACGCACCTACCGGGCCTGCGCTGTCACCGAGAGTTGGCAGGGCACAATAGAGGACCTGGGCCCGTCCCAGCGAAGGTTTTCTTGCCACGCACCGAGCCCCCGAATCGGTGCCCTAGGAAGAGCGAGGAGTGCATGCGGGTACTCCGCCGCGGTGACGCCGGTCCGGACGTCGCCGAGATCAGGTCCATCCTGGCCGGGATGGACCTGCTCCCGCCGGTCACCGGTACCGACGACTACGACACGTTCGACGTGGCCGTCGAGCACGCCGTCCGTGCCTTCCAGCAGCGCCGTGGGCTGATGACCGACGGCATCGTGGGTCCGGCGACCTTCCAGGCGCTCAAGGGCGCCAGCTACCACCTGGGCAGCCGCCCGCTGTCCTACATGATCGCGTCCCCGGTGCACGGCGACGACGTCTTCACGCTGCAGGAGCGGCTCACGGAGCTGGGCTTCGACGCCGGCCGCCCGGACGGGTACTTCGGCCCGGCGACCGAGCGCGCGCTCAAGACGTTCCAGCGCGACATGCGCCTGACGCCGGACGGCATGTGCGGCCCGGCGACCATCCGCGAGCTGCACCGCCTGTCCTCGCCGCGGGCCCGGGGCGGCCGCCCCGTGTTCCTGCGCGAGCAGGAGCAGGTGCGCCAGGCCGGCCCGCGCCTGCGCGGCAAGCGCATCGTGATCGACCCCGGCCACGGCGGCGACGACCTCGGCGTGGTCGCCGGCGGTCTCCGTGAGGCCGACATCGCGTGGGACCTCGCCCGCCGTCTCGAAGGCCGGATGAAGGCCACGGGCATGGAAGCGCTGATCTCCCGCGGCCCGAACCACAGCCCGACGGAGCTCGAGCGCGCCAGGTTCGCGAACGACGCGGGCGCCGACCTGTTCCTCTCGCTGCACAGCGACAAGAACCCCTCGCCGCGCGCGCAGGGTGTCGCGAGCTTCCACTTCGGCACCGGCAACGGCACGACGTCGACAGTGGGCGAGCTGCTGGCCGGCTTCATCCAGCGCGAGGTCGCGGCCCGCACGGGCATGCTGGACTGCCGCACGCACTACAAGTCGTGGGACATCTTCACCCGCACCCGCTGCCCGGCGGTCCGGGTCGAGATCGGCTACCTGACGAACCCGGACGACGCCCGCAAGCTGGGCGACCCGGCGTTCCGCGACATCGTCGCGGAGGGCATCCTGATCGCCGTCAAGCGCCTGTACCTGCTCGGCGAAGGCGACCAGCCGACGGGAACGTTCACGTTCGCCGACGTCCTGGCGCACGAGCTGGCGAAGGCCGAATAGGCCCGACCACAACCGCTAGCGGTCCACCTTCACCTGTCCCACCACACCTGGGGACGCTGCGCGTGCGTCCCCAGGTTTTCGGGCAGTTCTCCACAGCTTTTCCACCGCTCCTATCAGCGCTCTGTGGATAACTCGGCACTTCTTCCACAGTTGTGAACACGCGGCGGAAACCGGCGTTTCGGACAGGTCGAAACACCGGCGCAAACGTTTGCGGAGAGGTCAGGCGCGCCCGAGGCTCGGCTCGGCCGTGGTGATCGTCACCTGGCCGAGCAGCCGTTCCAGCGCCGCTTCGACGTCTTCCTTCCAGGTGATCGCCGAGCGCAGCTCCAGGCGCAGGCGCGGCCACTTCTGGTGCGGACGGACCGTCTTGAAGCCCACGCTCTGCAGGAACGCCGCCGGCAGCACGCAGCTGTGGCCGCCGTCCGGGTCCGACTCCTCGGGACGCGCGTCGCCGAACGCCTCGATCGCACGCACGCCGCGCTTCGTCAGGTCCTTGGCGACCGCCTGGACCAGCATCCGGCCGAGGCCGCCGCCGCGGAACTCCGGGAGCACCTGGAACGCCGTCAGCAGGACTGCGTCCGCGCTCGGCGGGGACGTCGGGAAGGCCAGCGAGCGCGGGACGGCGTTCGGCGGGGCGTACAGCACGAACCCGACCGGCAGCGTGTCGCTGTAGACGATGCGGCCGCAGGACCCCCACTCGAGCAGGACGCTCGAAACCCAGGCTTCTTTCTCGACCTCGGTGGCGCCGAACTCCTCGGCCTGGTTCTTCAGGTGCGGGGCCAGCTCCCAGTAAACGCACCTGCGGCAGCTCTTCGGCAGGTGCTCCAGGTTGTCCAGTGTGACGCCCACGACGCGACGCGACACCCGCGACCTCCCTGACCTGCGCTCCCGACCGGCTGCCCGGGTCGTCAAGCCGCGCGGTGGAACAGCACGAACACGGGAGCCATGGTCGAGGATAGGCCGATGTGACAAGCACCGAAAGGCCAGGGGTCCCCGATGGGTGCCCGGTTACACTCGATGGGATCTATCCATCGAGCCCCGGGTGAATCGTCGATGACCGAGAACCGCCCCAGCAAGCCGCACAGCGGCCGCCAGAACCTCGACCCGCACCTCGAGCGGTACGCCGCGCGCACCGCCGGGATGACCGCTTCCGAGATCCGGGCGCTGTTCGCGGTGGCCAGCCGGCCCGAGGTGGTCTCGCTGGCCGGCGGCATGCCGAACCTGGCGGCGCTCCCGCTCGACACGCTGTCGGCGCAGGTGGCGGAGATCATCTCCGAGGACGGGCTCGTCGCCCTGCAGTACGGCTCGGCGCACGGCGTTCCGGTGCTGCGCGAGCAGATCTGCGAAATCATGGCCCTCGAGGGCATCAAGGCACACCCGGACGACGTCGTCGTGACCGTCGGCTCCCAGATGGGCCTGGACATGGTCACGCGCCTGTTCTGCGACCCGGGCGACGTCGTGATCGCCGAAGGCCCGTCGTACGTCGGCGCGCTGGGCTCGTTCGCCGCCTACCAGGCGCAGGTCGTGCACGTGGAGATGGACGACCACGGCCTGGTGCCGGAGCTCCTGCGCGAGGCGCTCGACCGGACGGAGAAGGCCGGCCGCCGGGTCAAGTTCCTGTACACGATCCCGAACTTCCACAACCCCGCCGGCGTCACGCTGGCCGTCGAGCGCCGCGCGGAGATCCTCGAGATCTGCCGCACCCACGGCGTCCTCGTCGTCGAAGACAACCCCTACGGGTTGCTCGGGTTCGACGGCCAGACCTACCCGGCGCTGCGCTCGACCGACCCCGACAACGTCGTGTACCTCGGCTCGTTCTCGAAGACGTTCGCCTCCGGCCTGCGGGTCGGCTGGGTGCTCGCGCCGCACGCCGTGCGCGAAAAGCTCGTCCTGGCCGCGGAGTCGGCGACGCTGTGCCCGCCGACGTTCAACCAGATGATCGTGTCGCGCTACCTGGCCACGCACGACTGGAAGGGCCAGATCAAGAAGTTCCGCGAGAACTACCGCGAGCGGCGCGACGCGATCCTGTCCGCGCTCGACCAGCACCTGCCCCCGGGGTGCTCCTGGACCAAGCCGGACGGCGGGTTCTACGTCTGGGTGACGGTGCCGGAGGGCGTCGACACGAAGGCGATGCTGCCGCGGGCGGTGACCGCACGGGTGGCGTACGCGTCCGGAACCGGCTTCTACGCCGACGGTTTCGGCAGCCGCCAGATGCGGCTGTCCTACTGCTATCCGACGCCGGAGCGGATCCGCGAGGGCGTCCGGCGGCTGGCCGCCGTGCTGGAGTCCGAAATGGACCTGGCGCGCACCTTCGGTAACGTGAGCGCGCGCCAGATCCAGGGGCCGCAGAACCCGTCCCCCGACACGGTCTGAATTTTCTTTATCCAGCTAAGGAGTTTCCACGGTGGTCGACCGTACCGTTGCCGTGCTCGCCGGCGGGCTCTCGCACGAACGCGACGTCTCGCTGAGGTCCGGGCGGCGGCTCTCCGCGGCGCTCAAGTCCGAAGGCCTCGGCATCGAGGAGTGGGACACCGACGCGGGGCTGCTGGAACGCCTGCGCACCCAGCGCCCGGACGCGGTGGTCGTCGCGCTGCACGGCGGCGAGGGTGAGAACGGCTCGGTGCAGACGGTGCTGGAGATGCTGGACGTGCCGTTCGTCGGCACCGGCTCCCAGGGCTGCCGCCGCGCGTGGGACAAGCCGACCGCGAAGGCGCTGATCGAGAACGCCGGGTTCACGACGCCGGGCTGGGTGGTGCTGCCGCACAGCACGTTCCGCGAGCTCGGCGCCCAGGCGGTGCTCGACGCGATGGTGGAGCGGCTCGGCCTGCCGCTGATCCTCAAGCCCGACCAGGGCGGCTCGGCGCTCGGCACCCAGGTGGTCCGCGAGGCCGCGGAACTGCCGGCGGCGATGGTCGGCTGCTTCGCGTACGGCGACACGGTGCTCGCCGAGCGGTTCGTGGACGGCGTCGAGGTGGCCGTGACGGTCATCGAGGGGGAGAACGGCCCCGAGGCCCTCCCCGCGGTCGAGATCGTCCCGGAGAGCGGCGTGTACGACTACACGGCCCGCTACACCGCCGGCCTGACGGACTTCTTCACCCCGGCCCGCCTCGACGACGCGGCGGAGAAGGCGGCGGCCGAACTCGCCGTCGCCGCCCACCGCGTCCTCGGGCTGCGGGACATCTCGCGGACGGACGCGATCGTCACCGCGGGCGGCACGGTGCACTTCCTCGAAGTGAACCCGTCACCGGGGCTCACGGAGACATCGACGGTGCCGATGGCCATCGAGGCGGCGGGCAAGTCGCTCGGCACGGTGTTCGCCGAACTGATCGGCCGCGCGATCTCCCGCTGAATCAGAGGTACGGACGGAAGTGGTCGGCCACCTGGTCGGCCACTTCTTCTGTTTTCCGGGACCCGTCGACCTCCAGCACCCGGACCCCGAGTTCTCGCGCCTGGGCGACGGCGTCCTGCGCGAGCAGCCGATCCCGCGCGATCCGGTTCCGCTGCGCGCGATCCGGATCGCTGACTTCGCGGGAGACCGAGCCGGCCCGCGGCAGCGTGGCCGCCTGGTGCAGCCGGAACTCTTCGCTCGGCACCATGACGATCATCCGGCGCGGCGAGTCGAGCAGCGGCACGACGAACTCCGGACGCAGACCCCACCCCTCGGCGATCAGCGGTCGCGGCGAGTCGAGGGCACGCAGATCGTCGAGCGTCCACTCGAACCGCAGTGCAAAGATCTCGCGCGCGTCAGCCGCCATCTTCTCCGGCGTGCGGCGAACCCAGTTCTTCTCCGGATCGCGCTCGACGGGGGCACCCCGGGCGAGCCGGCGATCGAAGTGGCCGCGCGCGTCGTGGTAGTCGTAGTGGTACGCCGTCAGCCCGTGCCGGACGGCGAGCAGCCGGGCGACCGTCGACTTGCCGGCCCACTGCCCACCTCCGATCCAGAGCGCGCGGCCGAGTGTTCCGGTCGGATCCCACACGCTTCCCCCCGTTGCTCAGCGTCGCGATCGCATGATCACTCAGCAATCATCACCGTGACGAAACACCCCGGGGTGATCCCTAATCGGAATTCGGTGTCTGATTCGCCCCATTCGCGTCGATGATCGCGACGATGCGTTCGAGGTCGTCGACCGAGCCGAACTCGAGTGTGATCCGGCCCTTGCGGCGGCCGAGGTCGACCTTCACCCGGGTGTCGAACCGGTCCGAGAGGCGGTTCGCGAGCTCCTGCAACCCCGGCGCCTGGATCGGCTTGCGCGCGGCGGGCTTCGGCTTGGCCGGCTTCTCGCTCTTCTTGAGCGTGACGGCTTCCTCGGTCGCCCGGACCGACATGCCTTCCGCGATGATGCGGGCGGCGAGCTCTTCCTGGCTCTCGGCGTCCTCCAGCGAGAGCAGCGCGCGGGCGTGGCCGGCGGACAGGACGCCCGCGGCCACCCGGCGCTGCACCGGCAGGGGGAGCTTGAGGAGCCGGATCGTGTTGGTGATGACCGGCCGGCTGCGGCCGATCCGGCTCGCCAGCTCCTCGTGCGTGACGGCGAACTCGTCGAGCAGCTGCTGGTACGCCGCTGCTTCTTCGAGCGGGTTCAGCTGGACGCGGTGGATGTTCTCCAGGAGCGCGTCGCGCAGCATCGACTCGTCGGCGGTCTGCCGGACGATCGCCGGGATCGCTTCGAGGTCCGCCTGCTGCGACGCGCGCAGCCGCCGCTCGCCCATGACGAGCTCGTACTCGTCGCCCCCGAGCTCGCGGACGACGATGGGCTGCATGAGCCCGAACTCGCGAATCGAATGCTCGAGTTCGGAGAGCGCGTCTTCGTCGAAGACCTGGCGCGGCTGCTTCGGGTTCGGCTTGATCGAGCTGATCGGGATCTCGCGGTAGACCGCGCCGGCGACCTCGCCCCCGTGCGTCTTCGCCTGACCGTTCGCCGCGAACCAGCCCTTGTCCTCGGCCGCCTTCTTCTCCGCCGCCGTGGCGTCGGCGGGGGCGGGCAGGGGACCGCCACCACCGGTGGGTCCGGTCGGGATGAGAGCGGCGAGGCCGCGCCCCAGCCCTCCTCTGCGCTCGGTCATGTAGAACTACCCTTCTCCAACTGTGCGCCACGCTCGGCGATCTCCTTCGCCGCGTCGACGTAGCTCATCGCACCGCGCGAACCGGGATCGTATGCGAGGACGGTCTGGCCGTACCCGGGCGCCTCGGAGACCTTCACGCTGCGGGGGATGACCGTCTTGAGGACCGTGTCGCCGAAGTGGTTCCGCACCTCGTTCGTCACCTGGTCGGCCAGCTTGGTCCGGCCGTCGTACATGGTGAGGAGGATCGTCGAGACGCGGAGCTCGCGGTTGAGGTGCTGCTGCACGAGTTCGATGTTGCTCAGCAGCTGCCCGAGCCCTTCCAGCGCGTAGTACTCGCACTGGATCGGGATGAGCACCTCCTGCGCGGCGACCATCGCGTTGACCGTCAGCAGCCCGAGCGAGGGCGGGCAGTCGATGAAGACGTAGTCGACACCGATCTCGTCGAGGATCTCCGAGGAGATGGCCTCCTTGAGCCGGGACTCGCGGGACGCCATCGAGACGAGCTCGATCTCGGCGCCGGCGAGGTCGATCGTCGCGGGGACGCAGAAGAGGTTGGGGGACTGCTCGGTCGGCTGGGCGGCGTCCGCGAGCGTCACCTCGCCGATCAGCACCTCGTAGATGGACGGGGTCCCGGACCGGTGGTCGACGTCGAGCGCGGTGCTCGCGTTGCCCTGCGGGTCGAGGTCGACGACGAGCGTCTTGAGCCCGTGGACGGCGAGCGCGGCGGCGAGGTTGACCGTGCTCGTGGTCTTGCCGACGCCGCCCTTCTGGTTGGCGACGGTCAGCACACGACGGCGGCCGGGACGCGGGAGCGTCCCTTCCTCCGGGTGCAGCAGACGCGCGGCGCGGGCGGCTTCTTCGGCGATCGGGGTCCAGCCCACGTCGGGCGTGGTCTCCGTGGAGTCGGACGGCGGGGGATTCACCGGTCTCGACACCTCCTCCATATAGACGTCTGGTCGGTGGTCGAGTCGCGTCGTTTCACGTGGAACACCGCGGCCCGTTAACGCTTCCTGCTCCGCGCCTTCGGCTTGACTGCCGTCGGGAGGCGACGGATCTTCACGACCGTGCTGGGGACCTCTAGTACTGCGGCACCGCATTCGACAATCAGTGGGTCGGCCCCGCCGGCCTTGCGAATGGCGGCACCGTCCCGCTGGATTTCGTCCGCCGCGCTGGCGCCCTTGAGGGCGACCAGGAAGCCGTCGGGACGGACGAGCGGCAGGCACCAGTCCGCAAGCCGGGCGAGCGGGGCGACCGCGCGAGCGGTGACGATGTCCGCGTCACCGAGCTGCTCACGCACAGGCCGCTCCTCCGCGCGTCCACGGACGATGGTGATCGGGAGTTCCAGCTTCTCGGCCACCTCGGCCAGCCAGTCCACCCGGCGGGCCATCGGTTCGAGCAAGACGATATCGAGGTCCGGTCGCGCGATCGCGAGCGGTACTCCCGGAAGCCCGGCACCCGACCCGACATCGACGACGCGGGCCCCTTCGGGCATCTGCTCTCCGATGACGGCCGAGTTGAGGACGTGCCGCTCCCACAGCCGCTCGACCTCCCGCGGCCCGATCAGCCCGCGCTCGACTCCGTGGCACTCCAGGAGTTCGACGTACCCAGCGGCTTGGTCCACGCGCTCACCGAACACTCGCTCCGCCGCGGCGCGCACCGCCACCGCGGCCTGATCCAAGCTCACTCCGTCTACTCCTCGTCCGCGGGTTTCACGTGAAACCGCGCTCCGTCGATTGTCCCCGATGTCGGAGCTAAAACGAGCCGACAGACCGCAGATGTGGACAACTCCACTCGGCCAGACGTGCCGAGCGGACGGTTCCACGTGAAACACCGTCGCTGCGGTCCGGTCTCGGCCGTCCCCAGCGAGCCCAGTTCCACGTGAAACATCACGGGTGTAATTCCCCGGGACGCGGCCGGGCGTTCTGCAGCCGGATGCCGCTGAAGCCGAGCGAGCTCCTCGACACCGCGTCGACGAACCCCCACAGGTTCCCCAGCACCCTCAGCTCGATCCCCGCGTCGGCGTGGAGCGCGAGCAGATCACCCACCGGTTCCGGCGGGCCGGGCGGCGAGGCCGGCTTGGTCGCCACCATCGCGTGGGCGTGCGCACCGAACGGGCGGAAGGGCGACGCGGCGAACCGGTACGCGTACAACCGCACCGATCGCATCGCCGCGAGCCAGCCGTACTCGATCGCGTGCACCCGGGCCGCACCGAGCGACGAGCGGTCCGCCTCGGTCGTCGCCGGGACCACCCAAGCCATCGCGCGCGGGCACTGCCGCGGGAACCAGTAGTCGGGTGCCCGCCCCGTGTCGACCGCCCAGACGTACGCCTCCGGCTGCTGAGCCGTCGCGGCCACGTGGGGTTCGAAGCGGGTGATCGTCGGGTCTTCCGAGAAGTGGACTACCTCGCCGGGCGCCGGGCGCATGGGAACAAAAAAGCGGCCCCACCTGACCGAGTCAAGTGGGGCCGCTTCCGGAACCGAGCTCAGGACTCCGGGAAGATCACCACGCGGCGCTTCGGGTCCTCGCCCTCGCTCTCGCTCGTGACACCTTCGACGGTCGCCACCGCGTCGTGGACCACCTTGCGCTCGAACGGGCTCATCGGCTGCAGCCGCACCCGCTCGCCGCTCTGCAGGACCGACTCCGCCGTCGAGCGGCCGAGCTCCCGCAGCTCCTCCCGGCGGTCCGCGCGCCAGCCCGCGATGTCCAGCATCAGCCGGCTGCGGGATCCGGTCTCCTGCTGGACCGCCAGGCGGGTCAGCTCCTGCAGCGCCTCGAGCACCGTGCCGCGGGGACCGACGAGCTTCTCGAGGTCTTCCCCGCCGTCGATGCTCACGATCGCGCGGCCCGCTTCGACGTCCAAGTCGATGTCGCCGTCGTAGTCGAGCAGATCGAGCAGCCGCTCGAGGTAGTCACCGGCGATGTCACCCTCCTGCACGAGGACGTCGTCGCCACTTCCCGCCTTCTGCTCACCCGCCTCGTCGGCGGCCGGCTCCGGGGTCACGTCGTCCTGATCGGTGTCGATCGTGTCGATCGTCTCCGACATCATTCGTCTCCTCTCCGAACCGGTCGCGCCTCAGCGGCGCTTCCGGCCCGACTTCCTGGTCGAGTCTTTGAGAAGGCCCGGCACGCCCGTGCCGTTGTCCTTCGAGCCGTTCTGGCCGTTGGTGTCGGCCGGGGTCTGGTCAGCCGCCTTCGCGGACTCGCTCGCGGCCGAGGCCTGCGCAGCGGAGGTCTGGGCGAAGCCGTGCGCCGAGCCGGCCTTCGTGACCTTCTTCTGCGAGCCGCCCTGCGCGGACTGGTTCTTCTTCTGCTGGACCGGCTTCTGGCCGACCTTCGGCGCGGCCGGCTTCTGCCCCGGCTTCGGGCCGAGCGACGCGCGCTTCTCGGCGGCCTCCGCCTTGCGGGCCGCCTCTTCCTTGTCGATCTTCGTGTAGACGAGGCGCTGCTGCATCAGGGTCCAGCCGTTGTTCGCCAGCCAGTAGAAGAGGAGGCCGAGCGGGAACAGCGCACCGAAGACGAGCACACCGAGCGGGAACACGTACATCGTCAGCTTGTTCATGATCGCGGTCTGCGGGGTGGCCGACGCGGCGTTCTGCCGGGCCACCGAGTGCCGCGCGGTGAGGTGCGTGGCGATGGACGCGACGATCATCAGCGGCAGCGCCACCGGCAGCACGTTCCAGTGCCAGCCCGACGCACCCGAGCCACCGATCGCGGTGACGCCGTTGTGGATCGCCTCGCCGATGTTGACGCCGAACAGCTTCGCGTTGACGTACGACTGGACGTCGTGCTGGTTGAAGAAGTAGTTCTCGGTCTTGGGGCTGCCGTCCTTCGGCTGGATCGTGAAGGCGCGCAGGACCCAGTTCAGACCGATGAACACCGGGATCTGCAGCAGCATCGGCAGGCAGCTGCCGAGCGGGTTGACCCCGTGCTCGCGCTGGAGCTTCTGCATCTCCTGCGCTTGGCGCTGCCGGTCGTTCGCGTACTTCTTCTGGACCTTCTTCATCTCCGGCGCGAAGTCCTGCATCTTCTTCATCGACCGGACCTGGTTCACGAACGGCTTGAACATGATGCCGCGGACGGTGAACGTCAGGAAGATGATGCCGAGGATCCAGGAGATCGCCGTCGCTTCACCGAAGACGAACCCGAAGACCTTGTGCCAACACCAGAGGATGAAGGACACGGGGTAGTAGATGAAATCGAGCACTGCTGCTACTCCTCGATCGGTGTTTCAGGTCTGCGGTAGCGCCACGAGAACTTCTCGGGTACCGGGTCGCGGCCGGGCGGGGTCCACGGGCCGCAGCGCAGCAGCCGGCGCAGCGCGAGGTAGGAGCCACCGGCGGCGCCATGCCGCGTCAGGGCTTCGACTGCGTACGCGCTGCAGCTCGGGTAGAACCGGCAAGCCGGCGGGAGGAAGGGCGAGATCGCCTTGCGGTAGAGCTTGATGGGGAGCAGCAGGACCCAGGCGACGGGGCCGGGCCGCGGGGACGCGGTCTCCGCAGCGCCGTCATCGAAGTGGTCGTGCGCTGAGTCGTGCTCGGGGGTGGCTCGCATGCCGGTCACACCGCTGATCCATGGTCGGGGGCCGCGTCCGCGGGACGCGTCGGGCGCGGGGCATCCCCGGCCGGACGGCGCGACGACGACAGTCCCAGCCGACGCAGTGCGGCGTCGAGATCGGCTCCGAGCTCCGCGCTGGACGCGGTCGCGGACGGCGGCAATGCCCGTACGACCAACGCACTGCCAGGGGGAAGGGTTCCGAGCCGAGCCGAAACGAGATGACGCAACCGGCGGGTGACCCGGTGGCGGACCACCGAGTTCCCGACGGCCTTGCTCACCACAAAACCCGCCCTGGCCGCCGACGAAACGTCGACGGCCCCGGACGGGTCCGTGGTCAGCGCGTGGACGACGAGGCGACGCCTGCCTGCCCTGGACCCCCGACGGAGAACCACGCGGAAGTCCTCACTCCGCCGCAGACGTGCGGCAGCCGGCAGCACGGCGCGCCCCGACGAGCCGGATCAGGCGGACAGCGCGGCGCGGCCCTTGCGACGGCGGCCCGCCAGGATGGCCCGGCCGGCGCGGGTCCGCATGCGCAGGCGGAACCCGTGGGTCTTCGCGCGGCGGCGGTTGTTCGGCTGGAAGGTGCGCTTACCCTTGCTCACTGCTTCTCCTGTGTGTCGCGTCGGACGGGAGGAAAGGTTCCCTCCGCCTGGCGTGTCGTGCGGGCGCACGGCAGTCTCTGGTGTCTCCTACCAACGTGTGGCCTCGTCACGACGAGCGACGACAACGTGGGCACGCGAATAGCACCCGTCGCATACGGGAGACCTTACGAGGGTACGCACCCCCGTCGGGCGGCCGGTAAGCACCCCCTCGGCCACGGTCCGCGACGAGCCGCGACACCGAGATCGTCGACGCCGGGGCACCGAATGGCAACACGCCGTACACCGTGAAATGCTTGCGACCCAGGATGCCTTGTGGCAGCGGGCGGGGCTTGTTAGCGTGCCTCTCTCGGGTCACCGGTCGAGGTGCACGAGTATCCGGGTGGTGGAGTGCCCACCGGCGTACGACGAGCCCGCAGGTGGCGTCGCCGCGGGTCGCCGTACATTAGTGCACAGCTGTGGACAACTATGTGGATATTCGCTGTGCCGATGCACACGCGGGTCCGCGCAGGTGCGCCGGACCGTGTGACCAGGGGCGTCGGCCGTCCACGCCGACGAGGGGAGGGGAGCCGAACAGGTGTCGGAGCACCAGCACAATCTGGGCGTCATCTGGGAACAGGTGGTACGCGAACTGTCCGACGGGACCCTGTCCCCCCAGCAGCGCGCCTGGATGCGCGTGACCCGCCCGATCGGCCTGCTCGACGGCACCGCGCTCTTGGCGGCCCCCAGCGACTTCGCGAAGGAAGCGATCGAACGCGGGCTCCGCGGCGCGATCACCGACGCGCTCTCCCGGCGGCTCGGCCGCGCCATCTCGCTCGCGGTGAAGGTCGACAGCACCGAAACGGTCGCCCCCGTCGCCGCCCCCCACTACGTGCCGTCACCCGGCCGAGTGGAAAACGGTGCCGGCCCGGAGCCGGCGCCCGTCCCGCGGCCGGGGCCTGGTCCGATGCTGCCGCCGCCGCGTCCCGAGCCCACGCCGCCGCTGCCCCCGCACCAGTCCGTCGCGCCGAAGCCCGACGACGGTGACGACACGGACGAAGAGGTCGACGAAGAGGGCGAAGCGCTCGCCGCCGTCCACGAGATCTGGCCGACGTTCTCCGGCCAGCCGATCGCCGGCCAGCCCTACACCGCGCCGGCGCAGCCGCAGACGTCGAAGACGAAGCTGAACGAGAAGTACACCTTCGACACTTTCGTCATCGGTGCGTCCAACCGCTTCGCGCACGCGGCCGCGGTCGCCGTCGCCGAAGCGCCGGCCCGCGCGTACAACCCGCTCTTCATCTGGGGTGAGTCCGGGCTCGGCAAGACGCACCTGCTGCACGCGGTCGGCCACTACGCGCAACGGCTCTTCCCGGGCATGCGCGTCCGGTACGTCTCGACCGAAGAGTTCACGAACGACTTCATCAACTCGCTGCGAGACGACCGCAAGGTCGCGTTCCAGCGGCGCTACCGCGACATAGACATCCTCCTCGTCGACGACATCCAGTTCCTGGAGGGCAAGGAAGGTACGCAGGAAGAGTTCTTCCACACCTTCAACACCCTCCACAACGCGAACAAGCAGATCGTCGTCAGCTCCGACCGGCCGCCCAAGCGCCTCGAGACGCTGGAGGACCGGCTGCGGACGCGGTTCGAGTGGGGCCTGATCACCGACATCCAGCCGCCCGAGCTCGAGACGCGCATCGCGATCCTCCGCAAGAAGGCGGCGCAGGACAGGCTGGCGGTGCCGGGCGACGTCCTGGAGTTCATCGCCTCGCGCGTCGAGGCGAACATCCGGGAGCTCGAGGGCGCGCTCATCCGCGTCACCGCGTTCGCGTCGCTGAACCAGCAGCCGGTGGACGCCGGCCTGGCGGAGATCGTGCTGCGGGACCTCATCCCCGACTCGCACGCCCCGGAGATCACCGCGCCGACCATCATGGGCGTCATCTCCGAGTTCTTCGACGTGACGCTCGACGACCTGTGCGGCCCCGGCAAGACGAAGGCGCTCGCCACCGCCCGCCAGATCGCGATGTACCTCTGCCGCGAGCTCACCGACATGTCGCTCCCGAAGATCGGGCAGACGTTCGGCGGCCGCGACCACACGACGGTCATGCACGCGGACAAGAAGATCCGCAAGGAGATGGCCGAGCGCCGGCGGATCTACGACCAGGTGCAGGAGCTGACGTCGCGCATCAAGCAGCGCGCCCGCCAGTAGCACATCCCTTATCCCGCAACGACTTCGGGGCGTCCACGCGCTGTGGACGCCCTTTGTCGTCTTTGGACTGTCCGAAGCGCACGAAGCACGCGAAGCAGCGAAGCCGCGTACACGCGCTTCGCAAACTCGCGAAAATTGTTTGTACACAAGGAAGTTTCCCCATGGTGTGGGCGGATTGCCCACAGCGCCAACGGATCTCCCATCAGCGACGACCCGGAATCCGTCCACACCCCGCCCACAGGTGATCCACAGTGAATCCACACCCTTGTCCACGCTGATTCCACAGGTTGCCCACATTGTGTGCACAGGACGGGGCAGTCACTCGGAAGAGGGGTTCGGACCCCTCCGCGCACCCCCAGACCCTGGGTACAGATCGCCCCACACCTGGGGACAACCGTGGGGACAACTGGGGACAGCTGTGGACGAATCGGGGGTCGCCCGAATCCATCCACGGACGGCCCGATCTGCCCACAGGACTGCCACCACGGTTCTCCACACGCCCGCGACCGCTCCGACCTGCACGAACGAGCTCAATCCACACAATCCACAACGCTTACTACTGCTACTGCCTTTAGATCTCTTCTAAGAGAGAAAAAGATAAAAACAGGCGGAGGACGAAGTTGGGGACAGCCGCGAGAACGTGTCGTCATGTCGACAAACCGAAGGGCAGCCCGAGGTGACGCGGGCCGCCGCGACGGCCTAACGTGGACGCCTGCACCTGGTCCGTGCTCCGGCCGCTCGAGCGGAGGGCGGACCGGCCGGAGGGGGCAGCCGGTCACTGCCCTGCCAGAGCGAGGCCTGGCCCGAGCCGCAGGGGCTCGGTCGTCGAAAGGATGCGCGCATGAAGATCCGCGTCGAGCGTGACGGGCTCGCCGACGCCGTCGCGTGGGTGGCGAGAAGCCTCCCCTCCCGGCCTCCCGTGCCGGTGCTGGGCGGTGTGCTCCTCGACGCCGGTTCCGACGGCGACACCGACGCCCTGACCGTCTCGGGCTTCGACTACGAGGTTTCCGCCACGGTCGGCGTCCCGGCGACGATCGCCGACGGCGGCCGCTTGCTGGTCTCCGGGCGCCTGCTCGCCGACATCACCAAGGCGCTGCCCGCGCAGCCGGTCGAGATCTCCGTCGACGGCGCGCGCGCCACCATCACGTGCGGCAGCGCGCGGTTCTCCCTGCCGACCATGCCGGTCGAGGACTACCCGCAGCTGCCGTCCCAGCCCGCCTTCGCGGGCGAGCTCGCCGGCGACGCGTTCGGCCAGGCCGTCACCCAGGTCGTCGTCGCCGCGGGCAAGGACGACACCCTGCCGATGCTCACCGGCATGCGGCTCGAGATCTCCGGCAGCTCGCTGACCCTCGTCGCGACCGACCGGTTCCGGCTCGCCATGCGCGAGTTCACCTGGCAGCCGGCCGAGGGCCTGGCCGACGCCGCGGTGCTCGTCCCGGCGCGCACCCTCGCCGAAGCCGCCAAGACGCTCGGCGCGAGCGGCGCCACGATCCGCCTCGCGCTCGCCAGTGGCGAAGGCCTGCTCGGCCTGTCCGGTTCCGGGCGCTACACGACGACCCGCCTGCTCGACGCGGAGTTCCCGCCGTACCGCCAGTTGCTGCCCGCGTCGCACACCTCACGCGCGGTCATCGACGTGTCCGCTCTCACCGAGAGCATCAAGCGCGTTTCACTGGTGGCGGAGCGGGGGACTCAGGTACGACTGGAGTTCGGGGACAACACGCTGCGGTTGTCCGCGGGCGGCGACGACGAGGGAAGCGCCGAAGAAGAGCTTCAGGTCGAGTACGAAGGCGAGCCGGTGACCATCGCGTTCAACCCGGGTTACCTCGTCGACGGCCTCGGCGCGCTCCACAGCGACCGGGCGGAGCTGACGTTCACGACGCCGAACCGGCCCGCGCTGATCAAGCCCGCCGACCCCGAGGGCAACGTCGTCCCCGGCTACCTCTACCTCCTGATGCCGGTCCGCCTCCCGGGCTGACCCGCACCTTTTTCTGAGCACGTAAGGGGATCCGATGGTTCAGCTCGGTCTGATCGGCCTGGGCAAGATGGGCTTCAACATGCGTGAGCGGCTGCGTGCGGCCGGTCACGAGGTGGTCGGCTACGACCGCAACCCGGACGTCACCGACACGTCTTCGCTCGAGGACCTGGTGTCCAAACTGGACGCTCCGCGGATCGTCTGGATCATGGTGCCGGCCGGCGAGCCGACCCGGCAGACCGTCACCGAGCTGGGCAACCTGCTCGCCGAGGGTGACATGGTGATCGACGGCGGCAACTCGAAGTACACCGACGACAAGCTGAACGCCGACCTGCTCGCCGCGAAGAACATCGGCTACGTCGACTGCGGCGTGTCCGGTGGCGTGTGGGGCAAGGACAACGGCTACGGCCTGATGGTCGGCGGCACGGCCGCCGACGTCGAGCGGGCGATGCCGATCTTCGACGCGCTGCGCCCGGAAGGCCCGCGCGAAGAAGGCTTCTCGCACGCGGGCGACGTCGGCGCGGGTCACTACGCGAAGATGATCCACAACGGCATCGAGTACGGCATGATGCAGGCCTTCGCGGAAGGCTTCGAGCTGCTCGAGGCCGCGAAGGTCGTCAACGACGTGCCCGCGGTGATCAAGGGCTGGCAGCGCGGCACGGTCGTCCGGTCCTGGCTGCTCGACCTGCTCGTGCGCGCGCTCGACGAGGACCCGGAGCTCGACGACCTCGAGGGGTACGTCGAGGATTCCGGCGAAGGCCGCTGGACGCTGGAAGAGGCGATCAACAACGCGGTGCCGGCGCCGGTCATCTCGGCCGCGCTCTTCGCGCGTTTCGCCTCGCGCCAGGAGCACTCGTCCGCGATGCGCGCGGTGGCCGCGTTGCGCAACCAGTTCGGCGGGCACGCCGTGAAGAAGGTCGGCGGGTAAGGGCGGCCCCCGAAAGCAGGCACTGTGTATCTGCGTCACCTGCAGGTCACCGACTTCCGCTCCTGGCCCCAGGCCGATCTCGCGCTCGAACCGGGGCCGACCGTGCTGGTCGGCCAGAACGGTCGCGGCAAGACCAACCTGCTGGAAGCGATCGGGTACGTCGCGACGCTGGGCTCGCACCGCGTCGCGACGGACGCGCCGCTGATCCGGCACGGCTGCGAGCGCGCGCTGGTGCGGGTCGCGGTGGTCAACGAGGACCGTGAGCTGACGGTCGAGCTCGAGATCACCGCCGGCCGCGCGAACCGCGCCCGGGTCAACCGCGGTGCGGTCGGCCGGCCGCGCGACGTGCTCGGGATCCTGCGCACGGTGCTGTTCTCGCCGGAGGACCTCGCGCTCGTCCGGGGTGACCCGGGCGAGCGACGCCGGTTCCTCGACGAGCTCCTGGTGCTGCGCGCGCCGCGGTACGCGGGGGTCCGGGCCGACTACGAGAAGGTGCTGAAGCAGCGCAACGCCCTCCTCAAGACGGCCGGGAAGCGGCGTACGGGACGCGAAGACCCGTACGCGCTGTCGACGCTGGAAGTCTGGGACGACCACCTCGCGGTGGCGGGTGCGGAGCTGCTGGCCGCGCGCTTGAACCTCGTCGCGGACCTCGGGCCGTACGCGGCTTCGGCGTACATGGGGGTCGCGCCGGACTCCCGTCCGGCGAAGATCTCCTACCGGTCGTCGCTGGGTGCGGCCCTGCCGGAGACGTACGGCGTACCGGACGGCGAGCGGGCGCAACCCGAAGTCCTGAAGGACGTCTTACTCAAGGCGCTCGGTGAGGCCCGGAAGGCCGAGCTCGAGCGCGGGGTCAGCCTGGTCGGCCCGCACCGGGACGAGCTGGAGCTGATCCTGGGCCAGGCACCGGCCAAGGGCTACGCGAGTCACGGGGAGTCGTGGTCGTTCGCGCTCGCCCTCCGGCTCGGCAGCTACGAGCTGCTGCGCGCGGAGGCGGGTGAGCCGGTGCTCCTGCTCGACGACGTGTTCGCCGAGCTGGACCGCAAGCGCCGGGCCCGGCTGGCCGAGGTGGCCGCGAGCGCCGAACAGGTGCTGGTGACCGCCGCGGTCGACGAAGACGTGCCCGGGGAGCTCGCCGGGTCCCGGTTCGTGGTGGCGGATGGTGAGATCACGCGTGGCTGAACAGGGCGGAGCAGGGTCGGCAAGAGCGAATCGAGCACCCCGTGTGACCGCCGACACAGCAGTTACCCACCGATCTGGGGACAAACCTGTGGACAGTGTGGATAAACCCGTGCCCGGGTTATCGCCGCGCGTGACCGAAACGCCGAAACGGCCGCTTGACGCCCCCCGCAAGGGGGTTAACCCACCTGGGAATGCCACTCCTGGTACGCGGAGTGAAGACGGCGCTGCTCCGAACGGGACCACGGGCCGGGACCTCGCCCACGCCGCGCTCGAAGCGGCGAAGGCCAAGGCCAAGGAACGAGGCACCTCGCCGGGGTACCGGCGGCGCGCCGTCGGCGGCGGGGGCCAGAACCCCCGGCGTCGCCGCTGGTCAGGGCCGGGCGCGGACCCGCGTGACCCGCAGCCGCTCGGCAGGCTCGTCTCGCGGCTGGTCAGCGACCGCGGCTGGAACGAGAGCGTCACGACCGCCCGCGTCTTCGCCCAGTGGGCCCGGCTGGTCGGCGAAGACGTCGCCGAACACGCCCAGCCGGTCGCGCTGAAGGACGGCGAGCTCACCGTCCGCGCCAGCTCCACGGCGTGGGCCACCCAGCTCCGGTTGCTGCAGGGAAAGCTGCTGGCCAAGATCGCTGCGGGGGTCGGCAACGGTGTCGTCAAGCGCATGCGGATCCAGGGTCCGATGGCCCCGAGCTGGCGGAAAGGGCCCCGGCACGTGCCGGGCCGCGGCCCGCGTGACACGTACGGCTGACCCGGGTTGCGGGATGCTCGGTTGAATGCCCCGAGAACGCATTCAGACGCGCTGAAATACGTCAAGACTCGGCTCGGACCGATTTCGTCCGTCTGTGACGCGTTCAGGGGTGTCCTTGCCGCATGTCAGCGGACGCGGCCAAGTACACTGGGAGGGAGCGAACGTCCGCTCGCGCGAGACGAGGAGAAACAAGGCCTGTGACCGAGAACAAGAGCGAGTACAACGCGTCGTCGATCACGGTGCTCGAAGGCCTCGAAGCGGTCCGCAAGCGTCCCGGCATGTACATCGGCTCCACCGGTGAGCGCGGGCTGCACCACCTCGTCCAGGAGGTCGTGGACAACTCGGTCGACGAAGCGATGGCCGGGTACGCCACCAAGGTCGAGGTTACCCTCCTCGCCGACGGCGGGGTGCGCGTCGTCGACGACGGCCGCGGCATCCCGGTCGACATGCACCCCAAGGAGAACAAGCCGACCATCGAGGTCGTGCTCACCCAGCTGCACGCGGGCGGCAAGTTCGACAGCGACTCCTACGCGGTGTCCGGCGGTCTGCACGGCGTCGGCATCTCCGTGGTGAACGCGCTCTCGACGAAACTGCTGGCGGAGGTCAAGTACGGCGGCCGCAGCTGGCGCCAGCTGTACACCGACCAGATCCCGGGCCCGCTCGAGGACCTCGGCCCGGCGACCGAAACCGGCACGACGATGACGTTCTGGGCGGACGGCGGCATCTTCGAGACCACCACCTACAACTTCGAGACGATCTCGCGCCGGCTCCAGGAGATGGCGTTCCTCAACAAGGGGCTGACGCTGTCGCTGCGCGACGAGCGCGTCGCCGACGAGGAGACCGAAGCCGACGCCGAGGGCAAGGTCGCCCGGGTCAAGGAGAAGGTCTACTGCTACCCGGGCGGGCTCGAGGACTTCGTCAAGCACATCAACGGCAGCAAGGACCCGATCCACCCCAGCGTGATCTCCTTCGACGCGAAGGGCACCGGCCTCGAGGTCGAGGTCGCGATGCAGTGGAACAACGGCTTCACGCCGTCGGTCTACACGTTCGCCAACACGATCAACACCCACGAGGGCGGCACCCACGAAGAGGGCTTCCGCGCCGCGCTCACCCGCGTCGTCAACACGTACGCGCGCGACAAGAAGCTGCTCAAGGAGAAGGACAGCAACCTGACCGGTGACGACGTGCGCGAGGGCCTCGCCGCGATCGTCTCGATCAAGCTGGGCGAGCCGCAGTTCGAAGGCCAGACCAAGACCAAGCTGGGCAACAGCGAGGCGAAGACGTTCGTGCAGCAGCAGTCGAACGAATGGCTGGCCGACTGGTTCGAGCGCAACCCCAACGAAGCCAAGACGATCATCAACAAGTCGATCTCCTCGGCCCAGGCCCGGATGGCCGCGCGCAAGGCGCGTGACCTCGTCCGCCGCAAGGGCGCGCTCGACATCGGCGGCCTGCCCGGCAAGCTGAAGGACTGCCGCTCCACCAAGCCGGAGGAGTGCGAGCTCTACATCGTCGAGGGTGACTCGGCCGGCGGCTCGGCCAAGGAGGGCCGGGACTCGATGTACCAGGCGATCCTGCCGATCCGCGGCAAGATCATCAACGTCGAGAAGGCCCGCATCGACCGCGTCCTCAAGAACACCGAGGTCCAGTCGCTGATCACCGCGCTCGGCACCGGCATCCACGACGAGTTCGACCTCCAGAAGCTGCGCTACCACAAGATCGTGCTGATGGCCGACGCCGACGTCGACGGCCAGCACATCACCACGCTGCTGCTCACCCTGCTGTTCCGGTTCATGACGCCGCTGATCGAGCACGGCCACGTCTTCCTGTCGCGGCCGCCGCTGTACAAGATCAAGTGGCCGCGGGCGGAACCGGAGTACGCGTACTCCGACCGCGAGCGCGACGCCGTCATCCAGGCGGGTGTCGAGGCCGGCAAGCGGCTGCCGAAGGACGACGCGATCCAGCGCTACAAGGGTCTCGGCGAGATGAACGCCGAAGAGCTGTGGGAGACCACGATGGACCCGGCCAACCGGCTGCTCGGCCAGGTCACGATGGATGACGCCGCCCAGGCCGACGAGCTGTTCTCGGTCCTGATGGGCGAGGACGTCGAGGCCCGCCGCTCGTTCATCACGCGCAACGCGAAGGACGTGCGCTTCCTGGACGTCTAGGCGTCCCCGTTCCGTTGTCCCACCAGGACCCCCGCACTCGAGAAGGACCCATGACGGAAACCTTGCCGCCGGCTCCGGACCACGACCGGATCGAACCGGTCGACATCCAGCAGGAGATGCAGCGCTCCTACATCGACTACGCGATGAGCGTGATCGTGTCGCGCGCGCTGCCGGACGTGCGCGACGGCCTCAAGCCGGTCGCGCGCCGGATCCTGTACTCGATGTTCGACTCCGGCTTCCGGCCGGACCGCGGGTACAACAAGTGCTCCCGCGTCGTCGGCGACGTCATGGGCAACTACCACCCGCACGGTGACTCGGCGATCTACGACGCGCTGGTCCGGCTGGCCCAGCCGTGGTCGCTGCGGTACCCGCTGATCGACGGCCAGGGCAACTTCGGCTCGTCGGGCAACGACCCCGCGGCCGCCATGCGGTACACGGAGTCCCGGCTCGCGCCACTGGCCATGCAGATGCTGGCCGACATCGAAGAAGACACCGTCGACTTCTCCGACAACTACGACGGCCGCACGCAGGAACCGGACGTCCTGCCGTCGCGGTTCCCGAACCTGCTGGTCAACGGCGGTTCCGGGATCGCGGTCGGGATGGCGACCAACATCCCGCCGCACAACCTGCGCGAGGTCTCCGAGGGCGTCGTCTGGGCACTGGAGAACCCGGAGGCCGACGACGACGAGCTGCTCGCCGCGCTGCTGGTGCGGATCAAGGGCCCGGACTTCCCGACCAGGGCGATGATCCTCGGTACCTCCGGGATCGAGGACGCCTACCGCACCGGCCGCGGCTCGGTCCGGATGCGCGCGGTCGTCGAGGTCGAGGAGGACGTCAAGGGCCGCACGATCCTGGTCGTCTCCGAGCTGCCGTACCAGGTCAACCCGGACAACCTGGTCGAGAACATCGCGAACCTGGTCCGCGACGGCAAGCTCACCGGCATCTCCGACATCGCCGACGAGTCCAACAGCCGCTCCGGCATGCGGATCGTCGTCACGATCAAGCGGGACGCCGTCGCGAAGGTCGTGCTGAACAACCTGTTCAAGCACACCCAGCTGCAGCAGAACTTCGGCGTCAACATGCTGGCGCTGGTCGACGGCGTGCCGCGCACGCTGCGGCTCGACCAGATCATCCGCCACTACGTGAAGCACCAGGTCGAGGTCATCGTCCGGCGGACCAAGTTCCGCCTGAGGAAGGCCGAGGAGCGGGCCCACATCCTGCGTGGGTACGTCAAGGCGCTCGACGCGCTCGACGAGGTCATCGCCCTCATCCGGCGGTCGCCCTCGGCGGACGAGGCCCGGCCGGCCCTGATGGAGCTGCTGGACGTCGACGAGATCCAGGCCACCGCGATCCTCGACATGCAGCTGCGGCGCCTGGCCGCCCTGGAGCGCCAGCGGATCATCGACCAGCTGGCCGAGATCGAGCTCGAGATCGCCGACCTGAAGGACATCCTCGAGAAGCCGGAGCGGCAGCGCGCGCTGATCCGCGACGAGCTGATGGCGATCGTCGAGAAGTACGGCGACGACCGGCGCACGAAGATCATCGGCTTCAACGGCGACGTCACCGACGAAGAGCTCATCGCGGTCGAGGACGTCGTCGTCACCATCACCCGCACGGGGTACGCCAAGCGAACGAAGACAGACCTCTACCGCTCGCAGAAGCGCGGCGGCAAGGGCGTGCAGGGCGCGACGCTGAAGCAGGACGACATCGTCCAGCACTTCTTCGTCTGCTCGACGCACGACTGGATCCTGTTCTTCACGAACAAGGGCCGCGTCTACCGCACCAAGGCGTACGACCTGCCAGAGGCCAACCGCAACGCGCGCGGCCAGCACGTGGCGAACCTCATGGCGTTCCAGCCGGACGAGCAGATCGCCCAGGTCATCCAGATCAAGAACTACGAGGTCGCGCCGTACCTGGTGCTCGCCACCAAGCGCGGCCTGGTGAAGAAGACCAAGCTCACCGACTTCGACTCGAACCGCTCCGGTGGCCTCATCGCCATCAACCTGCGCGAGGGCGACGAGCTGGTCGGCGCGGTGCTGGCAGCGGCCGAGGACGACCTGCTCCTGGTGTCCGCCGAAGGCCAGTCGATCCGCTTCCACGCGACGGACGAGGCGCTGCGGCCGATGGGCCGCCCGACGTCCGGCGTGCTCGGCATGCGGTTCAACGAGGGCGACGAGCTGCTCGGCATCAGCGTGGTCAAGCCGGACAAGTTCCTGCTGGTCGCGACGGACGGCGGGTACTCCAAGCGCACGCCGATCGAGGACTACCCGGTGCAGGGCCGCGGCGGCAAGGGCGTGCTCACCATTCAGCACGACCGGAAACGTGGCAGGCTGGTGGGTGCGCTCATCGTCGACGCCGAGGACGAGCTCTACGCCATCACCTCGAGCGGCGGCGTGATCCGCACGCCGGCGGGCGACGTGCGCAAGGCAGGACGGCAGACGAAGGGGGTCCGGCTGATGAATCTCGGCGAAGGCACCACTCTTCTCGCCGTCGCACGCAACGCGGACGAGCCCTCGGACGTCGCCAATGGTGACACCCCCGAGGACGCGCCGGCTCCGGAAGCACCTGACGCGGGTGAGGACACGACGGCCACGCCGGAGCAGTAAGTTTGCTCTCCGACGGCGGCCCCACGGCACGGGTAAGGACTGACTCTTCGTGACACCATCCGAGAATCCCGAGGCAGCGGGTTCGAACGGGACTCCGGCGAGCCCACCCTGGCAGCGGGTCGGCAAGGACGGCGACTCCGAAGCGACGGTCGGGATTGCCACGGACGAAGCGCTCTACAAGCCCGAGCCGCCGGCCGGCGAGACGCAACCCGTCTCCGCCGACCAGCGGCCGGTGGTGACCGGTAGCGCGGCCCCGAAGCTTTTCGGCGGCCCCGACACCCCACCAGGCGGCGAGCCCTCCGCGGCGGCCGTCCCGCCGGCATCCTCCCAGCGAGCCCGGCCCAGCGCGCTGCGGCGCCCGGGCCGCGGCCCGCGCCGGGCGTCGCTGCAGGTGAAGCGGTTCGACCCGTGGTCGGTGCTCAAGCTGTCCCTGGTCCTGGGCGTCGCGATGTTCTTCGTGTGGCTGGTCGCGGTCGGCGTCCTGTACACGGTGCTCGACGGCATGGGCGTCTGGGACAAGCTGAACGGAACGTACTCGTCCCTGGTGGGCGGCGAAGGCGCCAACGCGTCGTCGGAACCGCTGATCAGCGCGGGCCGCGTGTTCGGCATCGCCGCCATCCTCGGAGCGATCAACATCGTCCTGGTCTCGGCCCTGGCCACGGTCAGCGCGTTCATCTACAACGTGTCCGCCGACCTCGCGGGCGGCCTCGAGGTCACGCTGTCGGAACGGGAGTAACCCGGTTGCAGGGCCCCCTCGGGGGTCCTGTAAGGTTCTCCTCGTTCAAGGGCCTATAGCTCAGGTGGTTAGAGCGCTTCGCTGATAACGAAGAGGTCCCAGGTTCAAGTCCTGGTAGGCCCACGCACAAGAACAACCCCCGTGACCAGCAAGTTCACGGGGGTTGTGTCGTTTGTGGACTATGGAATTTTGGGCCGGATCTGAGCCGTAGGCAGCGAAAAGGCAGCATGGCCCGGCGCTACACGGCCGCGAGCACTCCGCCGCCGTCGTCGTCCGGGTCGTCGTCCAGGGCGCTGAGGATGGCGTCGTGGTCCTCGGTCTTGCGCACGTAGAACTTGAGCGTCGTGGTGACGTTCTCGTGCCCCATGACGCGCTGGAGCTTGTTCACCGGGACGCCGTCGTCGGCCAGCCAGGTGCCGTAGCTGTGGCGCAGGTCGTGGAAGGTGAGCCCGCCGAACTGGTTGCGGGCGATCTCGGTCACGGCGTCCCGCTCGCGCTCCCAGACGGTCGTGTGGGCGTCCCCGGCCCGGCCGGTCCAGGTGGCCTCGAACCGGTCGCCGTTGTGCTCCAGGTGCCCGAGCAGGCCAGCGCGGACGAGTGTCGGCCGCCAGATCCGGGCGCGGAAGAGGGTGCGCCGCAGCGCGCCACCGGCCTCGTTGGTGAACAGCATCCGGGCCGGTCCCTCCACCGGGTAGCGCTCGAGGTGGGCTCGGATCTCGCTCACCACCCACGCCGGCAGGGGCACGGTCCGACGCCCGGCCCGGGACTTCGGGTAGGGCTTGAACGAGGTCGACCCGGCCACCTCGATCACGGTCCGGATGACCTGGAGGTTCCCGGCGTCGAGGTCGACGGCGTCCATGCACAGGGCGATGACCTCACCCCAGCGCAGGCCGGAGAAGGCGGCCGTGGCCACCAGTGCCCGGTACCGGTCCGGCGTGGCGGGCAGGATCATGTCCCGCACCTCACGCCGGGTGGCGATCTTGTCGTCGGTGTCGTGGACGCGGCGGCGCGGGACCTTCACGTCGTCGGCCGGGTTGTGCCCGATCAGGCGGTTCCGGACGGCGGAGCGCAGGACGCCCGAGGTCAGCCGCTTGCACTCGGCAACGGTCGACCGGGCGAGCGTCGTCCTGGTCAGCTCGGTGACCCACGCCTGGACCGACAGGTGGTCGATCTTGCCGAGCTGCCAGCCGCCCCACTTCGGCAGGACGTGCGTGCGCATGATCGAGGTGTCCCGGGCAACCGTGGTCGCCTCGTTGTTCCACGACTCCATCCAGGCTCGCGCGTGGTCCCCGAAGAGGGTCCGGCCGGCATGGGGCGAGACGTAGACGCCCCCGGACTTGGACGTCTCCGCCTGAGCAAGGAAGGTCAGCGCCTCCCGCTTGGTCGCGAAGGTCTTCGAGCGCTGCTTGCCGGAAGGCTCGCGCCAGAACGCCTTCCACTTCCCCGAGTCGCTGCGGTTGACGAAGCCCATCAGGCGCCCACCTCGACCATCTCGTCGAGCCAGGCGGCGAAGCGCTTGCGGGAGATCACCCAGCGGCGACCGACCCGGAACGCGGGGATCGTGCCGTCCTTGACGTACTGGTAGGTGACGCCCCGGGACAGGTTGAGCAGGTAGGCGACCTCCAGCACGGTGTACGTGGCCTTGTGCGGATCGATCACCGGGGCGTCCCCGGTATACGGCGCGTCGCCGTGGCGCTCGGTGTGGAGCTGCTCGGCGGGCGCGTCGGTGGTGGCGTAGCGCGGCAGGTGGATCAAGTGCCCGTTCATGGTTTTCCCTTTCGTACCAACCGGTTCCGATGACACGGGTTGTGTCAGCCGGGAGAGTCGTCCTGGCCGTCCAGGCGACGTCTGGCGAGGTGCAGTTCGGCGAACACCGCAGCGAGGCGGCGCTCAGCGTCGTTGAGGTAGCCGAGCCCCGTCATCGACCAGTCGTTGACGACGGTCAGCACCTCGTCGTCGGCGATCCCGAGGGCTACCCGCTGCTCGTCCAGGCGGTACTCCGCCCGGGTCCGCCGGATCTCCCCGAAGGTGGTCGAGTAGCGGCGGGACTTGGTCAGGAAGTGGCCCCGGAACCCGAGCATGTGCGCCCACTTCCGCAGGTTCAGTTCCTCGAACTCGACCAGCCCGCCGAGCCGCCACGCGGTGCGCATGAGCTGCTTGTGGTGCTCGGTCACGGGAAGCTGTTCAATGTGCTCCGCCGACCGGATCCGGTAGTCGCTGCCTTCGGTGAGGCGGGTGCCCTTGGTGGCGTACTTGGCGACGTAGCCCGCGACGCGCCGGTCATGCCAGCCACCCTCCGAACCCTCCGAGGGGCCTTCGGACGTGGCGATCGGTTCGACGTCGACCTGTTCACCCCAGGTCAGCGGGACTACACCCACGGCCGGGGACTCCGGGGTCCGGACGACGACGGACGCGGCGGCAGCCTGGATCACGGCCGTGAGGACGTCCTCGGTCACGGCGGCCGGCGGGCGTGGTCCCTCGGGGCCGTCCGGGCCGTCGATGCGGACGACGGCGTGGAAGTGGATGAGCCCGCGGCGCTGGTACTCCGCGACCTTGGCGTAGGACAGGCGCATGACCTCGCGCAGCTCACCAGCGCGGATGCCCAGGGCGCGGGCGAGCTTGCGGCCCACGGCGATGGTGAAGCGGCGCCACAGCTCACCGGCGTGGGCCTGCCACAGCACCGACCCGACGTAGTCGTAGGTCTCCGGGTCGACGGCGGTGCCGAGGGCGTCGTCGTACTGGGAGTGCAGCTCACCGCAAGAGCAGCGGCGCACGCGTCCATTGCGGACGGGTCGCGAGTGGACCTTCCCGAACGACGGCGCGGTCAGCGTCGCCAGCACCCGCAGGTGCCCGGTGACGGTCTCGGGGACGCCCTTGCCTCCGGCCATGCCAGCGCGGATGAGGTGGAACGTGTCGTGCGCGTAGTGGGCAGAGCAGGACTCGCACACCGACGCGCGCCGGTTCTTGCAGGGGACGAACACACTGCCGGACAGCTCGGCGACGACCTTGCCGGAGGAGTCGACCACAGTGGATCCCCCGGCCATCCGGACCGGCTTCGCGCAGCCCCGAGCGGCCTTGACCTTGTCGGCCCAGGTGTCGAAGTTGGCGCGGGCGAGGACGTGCGCCATGCCCGGGTCCAGGGTGCCGGACTCGGTGAAGGCGGCCGCGATCTCGCGCAAGCCGTGCGGAGCAGCCACCATCAGCCGATCACCCCGATGGTGTCCTCGGGGACCTCGCGCGGGGCCATCAGCTCAGGCGGGACGACGACGTAGAAGCCGGGGGCGTGGGCGAACGGCCGGCGGGTGGCTCCCGGGATCGGGTAGGAGTCGGTCGCCCCGGTGAAGTCGAACGCCTCGTCGTCGGCCACGAGGATGTCCCACTCGCCGGGCTCCAGGGCCAGGGTGCCGGTGACGACGTCGGCGGCGTAGCCGGGCAGCTCAGCGAAGGTCGACCGGGCGTAGGTCCGCTCGGTGATCGGGTTGACGTCGGCGAAGGTGAACGTCACCAGCGAGTCGGCGGACATCAGGCAGCCACCCCCACGGCGAGAGGCGGGCGTGCCGACGCCTCGTGGCGGCAGACGCGCTCCTGAGCGGTGACGCTGACCTCGTCGAACGTCGCGATCTGGCCGTCGCCGGGGCAGAAGCCGCACGGGCGGAACGGGTAGACCGGCACGCCGTCGATCAACGCGCGGCCGGTTCCCCGGCACGGGCAGCGCACCATGCGGACCTCGATCACGATGTGCGTCAGGTCGCAGTGACCGCAGGGGATCAGCTCTACGGCGGCCATCACGCGGCCACCTTCGCGTTGGCCATCACGGCGTCCAGCACGGCGCACTTGGCCAGGCACGCGCGGTCCATCTGCTTGCGGGAGCCCCACACTCGCCGCATCTCTTTGCGCCACAACGCAACTGGGATCTTCTCGCGGCTCGACGCCACCTCGGTCACGCGCCAGTCAGCAGCGATCCGACGGACCTCTTCCACCCCGAGCCGCTCCAGGCCGATCAGGAACAGTTCCGCGAGGACGTCCACCGCCGTGTGGTGCTGGAAGGCGACCCCGGCAGCGTGGAGAGCCACCTGGACCTCGGTGGCGTTGAGGACGTGCACACCGTCCGGGAGGGACACCGCGATAGCCGCACCCCAGCGGGACTCCTGGAACCAGTCGCCGCCGATGTGCACCGTGCGCGTCGGCGGCTGGTCGGTGGTGAAGGCGAATGCGCCGTCGTTGACCCACGCCAGGGACAGGCTCACGGCCCCGAACGACGTCGAGTTGACGATCAGTACGTGCCCGGCGGGTGCGACCTGTGTCGGCACCGCTTTGTCGATCAACGCAGTCATCGGAACCCTCCCTGACCAGTCCTGTCCTGACGCCAACGACGCTACGTGATACTGAAGTACGTGTCTAGTACTAAAGTACGGATCAGTATGGCCAAGTTCGATTGGGACGCTCTGACCTGCGCAAATACGGGCACACCCATCCGTACTTAAATCCGGATGGAGTACTATGGTTGCGGGACTACGACAGCGAGGAGCCCGCCATGTACGCACTGGTTGTGCGGTTCGACCTGAAGGACGACGCGAGCGCCGTTGGCTTCGACCAGTTGGTCGAGGAGACCGGCAAGGGGATCGCTAAGAACGAGCCCGGCACGCTTGTCTACGTCACTCACCGGGTAGACGGTGCGCCGCTCGCGCGCGTCTTCTACGAGGTGTACCGGGACAAGGCCGCGTTCGAGGAGCACGAGCGCCAGCCGCACACGCTTCGATTCCTCGCCGAGCGTGACCAGTTCATCGCCGCGACGCGAGTCGAGTTCATCACGCCGGCCACCTCGAAGGGTCTCCCCGCCGATGGCTGAGGAGGACGTCGAACTCGGAAGGAAGATCGCGTTCTACAGAGGACGGCGAGGCCTGTCACAGCGGGAGTTCGCGCCGTTGATCGACCGCTCGGAAGCTTGGTTGTCGCAGGTCGAGAGGGGCGTGCGCGCCGCGAAGAGCCTGGACGTGCTGGAACGCATCGCGCGTGTCCTTGACGTCCCCATGGCTGAGCTTGCGCCAACAGCCCCAGCGGTGGCGGCGACCGAGCGACCGGCGAGCGCGGTGCCGCTCCGGCTGCTCCTGAGTGCGAACTTCGCTCTTCGTGCTGTTCTCGGTAAGCAGCCACAGCCGGACCTCGATGCGCTCCGCAACGACACAGACCAGGTGTGGGTACTCGCGCACGAATCACGCTACGAGGAGCTTGTGGGGCTCCTGGAGACCCTTCTGCCGAGACTCGAAGCGGCAGCAGGCAGTGACGACGCGTCCGAGGTGTTCGCGCTTCTCGCACGGAGCTACCACGCCTGTGCGGCCGCCCTCGCGAAGTTGCAGCAGTTCGACGCGGCGTGGGTTGCGGCTGACCGGGCGATATCCGATGCCGGCCGGGCCGGTGATCCGCTGCTCATGGCTGAGGGAGCCTTCCGGCTGACCCTGGTGTTCCAGGGAGCCCGGCAGCTCGATCAGGCGGAGCACACGGCCACCACTGCGAGCGTGGCGCTGGAAGGGCTGGTGGAGCAGGGGATCCCGGAGGCGTTGAGCGTCTACGGTGCCCTCACACTGCAGCGAGCCGTCATCGCAGCGAGGACCGAGAGAGCGGAGGAGGCTTGGCAGCACCTGAGTCGTGCGCGCGAGATCGCCTCAAGACTCGGTGAGGACCGGAACGACTATCACACCGAATTCGGTCCCACGAACGTCGCTCTTCACGAGGTGGCCGTGGCGGTTGATCTCGGGGACGCGGGCGAGGCCGTACGGCGAGCCGCCACGATCGACGCATCGAGGCTCTCTCCCGAGCGGCGAGGCAGGTTGTTGATCGACGTAGCGCGAGCATGGACGCAGCGTCGCAACGTCGAGCGAGCCCTTGCAGCGCTTGAGGATGCGGAGCAGATCGCCCCTGAGCAGGTCTACCGTCACCGGCTTGTGCACACGATGGTCCGCGATCTTGTCCGGATGGAGACCGATGTGCCGCCCGCGCTTGAGGACTTCGCGCGTCGAGCCGGAGTGGCCCTGGCCGGTCGGTGACGGTGAGGTCCATAGTGGTGAGAACTTTCTCTACAGGATCAAGGCGGCCCCTGCGGGGCCGCTCGGCCCGGTCCCTTGCCCCGGCCAAGCCCTTGCCGGGGCGTGCGGGCTGGCGCCCGGTCCCCGGCAAGTCGGCCGGGGCGGGGAGGCCGGTGACCACAGTGGCCAGATCAGGAGAGCCAACGCACGTCCCAGGCGGATAGATCTCCAAGTTGGCCAGCGGCACCCGTTGCGCCGTACGTCCCGTTGTCGCGGAAATCCACGGAGTATTCCGGCGTGTGCAGATGCAGCGAGTCCTCGTGCCAAGCCGCCGCTGCCTCGCATCCGACCACGCCAACGATGATGAAGGACGCCACGATCCAGTAGTGGGGATCGATCATTCTGAAATCAGCCATGGCACGAGTGTGAGCGGCGTCGACCGTCAAGTGGTGCACTGACACGACTTAATGTCCTCGCCGGACGGGCAGGTCTCCGAGATGGCCGGCGGGGGAGCACCGGTTACGTCCGTGAGCGGCCTGTCGCCATCTCGTCGACCTCCCAGAGGGCTATCGCACCGCGTCAAGGGGGCGACTCCCAGGGGTACGCTCAGCCGGGCGGACGGTGCCCCCTTGACCCGGCACGATCGGGCGTTGCCAGGTCGACGAGATGGCGAAGAGGCCCCCCACTTGAAGGGGGGAGATCAGGCAGCCGAGAGGCAGCGAACGCAACGTCACTCGCCGATCTTCCATGATCCGCAAAAGCACATCACCGCAGCTCAGCGGCACTGAACGGTACAGCCCAGCAGTCTGGATCATCACTGATAACGAAGAGGTCCCAGGTTCAAGTCCTGGTAGGCCCACGCAAGTCAAAGCCCGGTTCGCGAGTAGCGGACCGGGCTTTTGCGTGACCTGAGTGACAAACTGAGTGACATACGGAGTGCCCGTCAGTCTGGCGGAGCCTCGGCATCGCCAGCCGTCGTCTGCTCGGCCACGAATCGCTCCCACCGCGGACCACCACTGTCACGGAGCCAGTCGACGAGTTGCTGACGTCCTCAATGAACGGCTGTTCGGCGCCAGGTAGCGACGTGGCAGCGGGGAAGGCGTTCTTTGCAAGCCAGCCGGCGACGAGCACTTCTTTCGTCGCCGCGGGAATCGAGCGTCCGACGCGGACGACGGCCGAGCTGTCGGCCAGGCGGAAGATGGCGTTCTCCCCGAATCGGACCCGCTTCGCGCCGGCCGCGTCTAGTCCGGCGAAGGCACAGGCTGCCTCGAAGACGGCTTGTGTCCGCTCTGACGTGAAGGCCTTCGTCGTGGTCATCAGACTCCTCTATCGGGGTGCCTCAGCCAGGCTAGAGCTTCGGCGGGAACGTGTGCGCGGCGAATGACGCGTGGGTGGAACCCGGCCAGCGCGCCGCCTGGAGGGAGGTCAGGACGCGCCGGCCGGGAGCTGGTCAGCGCCACCCGGTGTCGGTGGCGTGGCGCTGTAGCGCCTTAGCGGTCTTCCTGTAGGCCGTCACGGTGTCTTCGTGCGTAATGAAGACGGCTCCGCGGTGGTGCGGCACGGCGACCGTGAAGGCACCAGCGCGGTTCTCGTACAGGGTGAATCGCTCGATCAGGCCGGGCGGGCACTCGACTGCCGGAACGAGACAGACGGACATACGCGGGTGGCGTGTCAGAGCGATCACCGCGTCGAGCTGGGCGCGGAACTCGCCCGCCGAGCCGAAATCGGAACGAGTAGCGGCCTCGCCGATCAGGTACGTGCGTCGCGGCTCTGCGCCTGCCGGTGACGTGAGTTCCTGGACCGTCCGGGTAAGAGATCGGCGGCCGGCGTCAGAGCTGGGCTCGACCAGGCCAGTATCCCGTAGCGCGCGGGCGTACTCGACGGTCTGCAGAGCCTCCGGAATCAGCGTCGGCGACCACTCGAAGACGTGCGTCGACTGCTGCTCATACGTCGTCCGCAGGAGGTCTTCGGCGCGCCCGGCGTGGTCGATGAAGTCTCGTTCGTGGGCGCGACGGGCGAGGTCGACGAGCTGATCGCACACGGCGGTCGGCGAGCGTAGGACGCCGAGAATGTGCGCCACGGTCGTGTCCGGCGGTATGCGTTTGCCAAGTTCGAAACTCGACAGCACTCCCGGATGAAGATTGATCATGTCGGCGAGCCGGCGGAGGCCAACGCCGCGGCGGGTACGGGCGTCGCGGAGGCCGTCTGCGAGCGCGATGAGGGCCGGTCGGGGTGCAGTGTCGGTCACGGTTCAATCCGCTCCGTTCAGTCGTTGAGTGTCTTCGCTAGGTACGTCCAGCAGACTCACCAGATCGACGTCGACGCCGTCCAACTCGCCGGCGCGCCGGGCCAGTGCGGCGCCGACTTGCGCCAGCTGACGGGCGAGCGTGCGCAACGCCGCCGCATAGCGCACGTCGTTCGGCTGGAGGGTCAACAGCTCGACCGTCACGCTCCCGATCCGGGAGTTCATCTTCGAGAGGCCGGCCAGCAGTTCGCGATCACGCGCGTGCATGCGACGCCTCGATTCGCCGGTGCTCGTTCTGGCTCGCACAGACAGGGCATATCCGGCCGGGCTTCGGGATCACCCGACCGCGGCTGACGCTCGGGCGGTCGTGCTCCAGCGGAAACGGAACGTTGATCAAGCACCAGGGCAGCAGCAGGACAAGGCGTGGGTTCGCCATCTCCGAGTGCAGGTACAGGTGAGCCCAGCCGTCGCCGTCGGTGAACTCGTGCCACTCCCAGAAGTCACGTCGAGGGCCGGCCGGGTGACTGACCGGGCGGTCGTCCAATGCGGTCACCGAAGCCCTCGCTCGATCTCGAACGACCGAAGCGCGGTGGCAGCCTGCTCCCAGTCGGCATCGGTCATGTCCGCGTGCGTCTTCGGGTGCTGAGTCGTGCTCCAGTCGATCTCGTTGAGCCGCTGGCCGCCGGTGTTGAACAGCGAGCCGCCGCACCAGAACGTCGACCGGTCCTTGCGCCCGGTCGAGCCCCCGTCTTGTGCCGTCACCTGATCAACTGTCGTCGAATCCGGACACCTAAAACACAGCCGGTAACCATGATTTCGGCAGGTCAACGCCTACGAACTAGGCGTGAAAGGCATAGATCAGCGGGATGTCGCTCGCCGCCGGTAGCCTCGCCTCGTGGACTTGCTCCCCTTCGACGAGTACGTGCGCTCGCTCAACCGCAAGCGCATGTCCGCCGGCGTCCTCTTCCGCGACGAGGCCGACCGTGTGCTATTCGTCGAGCCGTCGTACAAGCCGCACTGGGACATCCCGGGCGGTGCGTGCGAGGAAGGCGAGCCGCCCTGGCGTACGGCAGCTCGGGAGGTCACTGAAGAGGTCGGCATCGATCGGCCGCTCGGCAACCTGCTGGTGATCGATTACATCCCGGACGACTCGCGCATGCCGGAGGGGATGGCGTACGTCTTCGACGGCGGCCAGGTCACCGAGGCCGAGATCAAGGCCCTGACGATCACGGACCCCGAGATCCTGTCGGTGGAGTTGCTGCCGCTCGACACTGCGGCGTTGCGCTTGAAGCCGATTCTCGCGCGTCGGATTGCGGTCGCTCTCGACGCTGCGCGCGCCGGTGAGCTGCTGATATGTGAGGACGGCAGGCGCGTAGCGCAGTAGTCTGGTTACTGCGTGCACACAGCCGGAGGACGGATGACCGCTCACAACCCGCTCGCCGAGAACCTGACGCGCATCCGCAAAGCCCGCGACTTCTCCCAAGAGGGCCTCGCGGAGGCTGCCTCGGTCGGCGTCGACACCGTGGCGCGCATCGAGCAGGGCACCCGGACGACCAGCCGCCCCGCCACCCTTCGTAAGCTCGCGGCCGCGCTCGGCGTCCCGGTCGATGCGCTGCTTGGCACGCTGCCGGCGCCGCACTCCCGCGATGTCGATGTGGCTCCGCTACGCCGGGCGATCACCGCGGACGCGTCCATCCCGGGTCTTGAAGACCTGGCCGACACCCGCGAGCTGTTGCCGCTCCCGGAACTCACGGCTAGCGCGCACGCCGCCTGGCGTGCGTACGTCGACGGGCGTCATACCGAGCTGCTGCACGCGCTGCCCGTCGTCCTGGCCGACGCTCGTCGAGGCGTCCGAGACACCCGCGACGAGGAGCGCGCCGGCGCGCACCGCGTCCTATCGACCGCATACCGGCTCGGCGCAGGCATCGCGGGCCGACTCGGCTTCGACGACTTGGCGTACATCTCCGCCGCCCGGGCGATCGAGGCCGCAGCCGAGTCGGACGCTCCAGAGGTCGAGGCCGCAATTTCACTGCGCTACTTGGCGTGGACGCTGGTCCGCCAGGGGCGTGCCGAGGACGCTGAGCGCGTCGCTACCCAGGCCGCGGCCGCGATCGAACCGCGCATGCTGGACCGTGACCCGGTCCGCGCCGGCGTGTTCGGCAACCTGCTGTTCAACGCCGCAACCGCGGCACTCCGTACTGGGAGCGCTAGCCGCGCCGAGGACCTCCTTGCCGCGGCTCACGCTGCTGCGATCCGGTCACGCGGCGACACAGCTTCGGAGGCTGCGATCTTCGGCCCGCGCGTGGCCGCTCTGCAGAACGTCGAGCTTGCCGCGCGGGCAGGCGACCCCGAGCAGGCGCTCCGCCTGGCGGCCGCCGTGCCGGACACGACAGGAGACGTCCCGGCGTTCTGGGAGGCGGGCCACCGGTTGCTGCTCGCTGCGGCGGCGGCCGACCTCCGCCACGATCGGGATGCGCTGGCTTGGCTCGCCGAGGCACGCGACCTTGCGCCGGACTGGGTGCGCTATCAGCCGCTTGGCAAGTCGACCATGCGTCGGCTGGTCGATCGAGCAACTCGACGCCGAGGTGCGGAGTTCGCCGCGCTGGCCACTCACTACGGCGTGGTCGACTAAGACCTCTGCGGTGCCGGCCATGGCGCGGCCTTGAGTAATTCAAAAGTCGCTGGCGGAGATCGTCACGGTTAATCTTCTCCATGTGGCGGATGACCAGCACTGCGACGACGAGCAGCCAGAAGACCCTTCCGGAGAGGACAGAGGGCCTGAGCTGACTCCGGAGCAACAAGAAGAACTCAAGAAGTCCACAGACGACATCTGGCGCTCGCTGGCCCCGAAGTTTGACCTCAAACTACCGCGTATCCCGAACTTGATCCCAGACTCGGTGCTGAAGAACTTCACAGCTCTTTCGGCTTTCGCTGAGGCTCAACAGGCGATCGTCAGTAACGCCATCAAGCCGCTCCTTGACTCGCAGGCCGCCTGGCAAAAGCAGTTCTCCGTCATCAACAGCGACATCTTTAAGAATGTCGCGCTGCAACAGTCCACCCTCAACAATGTGGCCTCGCAGCTGGCCAAGAATGTCAACTTTGGTCTCAGTGATACAGTAAACAAGGCCGCTTCGCAGTTCGCCATACAGCAGGTCTCATGGCTGAAGGACATAGCACCAGCCCTCGCCAATATCAGGGCGTCTTTCTATCCAAAAAACCTGCAAGGAATTGAAGGTCTGGAGTTTGAGCAAGTCGAAGAGGTCGTCATGGTTGACGGCATCCCGCTCTACGGAGTGCCGCGTACCTCCACAGCCTTGGCGTTGATCCGTGCTGAAAGTGTGAGCAAGCGTAGGGAAATTCTCGGACGGCGATGGAAGACTATCTCCGCGGATTGCCGCGAAGTGGCCACGGCGTGCACGGAATCGACCGTCGCCACGTACGTCCCCTTCGCTATCGCCGCGCTTGATGCTCTCGACGCTGGACACACAGAAGCTGCGCAGGCGCTCGCGGGGTCGCTTGTCGATAGCATTATAAGAGCCTACTTCAAGAAAGACCGGGTGAAGTTTACGCCTGATAAGAAGGGCAAGCGCACGAAGGACGCTTACAACGACTTCACAATCCGCCAGTTCATTGCATTCGCTCCGATGTGGCAGATGTATCAGCAGTTCTGGGTCGAGGATGGAGATGTCGTGCCAATCGTCTTCAATCGGAATGCCACGGCTCACACCGTGAGTACTCGCCAGTACAACCGCCGAAATACGGTGCAGGCTTCGATGGTCGCTTGCTCACTTTTGTGTCGTATCAACGAAGAGGTTAATATGCAAAAGGTTGCATAACGTTGAGTTCAACGTCCACCGTTCGCGGACGGCACTGCACCCGTAGATCACGATCATGTGAGGCAGGACGGCCGGCGGTTGACGGCTCGATGACTCCGCGGCCTCATCTACCGGCGCCTTCACGGCGTGATCGTTAGCTCGAAGCTGTTGCCGGAGGCGGCTCAATCCAGCAGTCTGGCCGGGTGAAGCCGCCGGGTGAAGCTCGGTGGCCTCACCCGGCGGCGACACGGCTAGCGCATGTAGTGCTGCACGATCGGGCTGATCATCGAGATCAACACGATCAACAGCTTGAGGTACTGCGCGTGGAGCTCGACGGAGTTGCGCCGGCCAGGGCCGTTACCCCTGGTTCGGCGCTTCCGTCGTCTTGCGGGTCGGTTGGTCAAAAGCGGTCTCCTATGGAGTGCCTCGGGTTGAGGCGGGGGTGTTTCGACGTAGCCGGCTACGTCGAAACGGACAGCGAGCGTCTCAGTGCTTGTGGCTCTCCGGCGCTCGGGCGCCATGTTGGGTCCCCCGGAACGCATTAGGCAAGTCTGGGTGGGGACCACACTGGGGACATCCTGTGGACAACTGGGCACCGCCTCCGCACATTGCCCCCTCGATCTGTGTCTATTTTGTGGACACGAGGAGTCAAAGTTTCCATATGCGCAGGTCAGAGGGTGTGGAAGTTTGTGGATTACACGCCTGTAGTTCGCCTGGCGTGTCGCGGGAAACTGGTTCTTCGGCGTGTCGCGATCCCTCGCGCTCGACCCGGACAGGGTCGACGCTGCGTTCATCGGCCCTTGTGCACAGGTCGGTCCACACCAGAGGTGTGCTCTGGCGCTGAGTGACAAACTGAGTGACAACCGAGGCGACAATGAGCGGACGTTGACGGACGCTGCTGGACAAGGAGTCTGCTGGCGACGACTCGGCCTTCATGATCGCAGGCGTTCCGTTTTGCCCTGATAACGAAGAGGTCCCAGGTTCAAGTCCTGGTAGGCCCACGCAAGTCAAAGCCCGGTTCGCGATGTGCGAGCCGGGCTTTTGCATGACCTGGGTGACAAACTGAGTGAGCGGGAGTCACCGCACCAGCTTCTCCTGGCTGGCCGCCCACGACGCCAACAGGGCCAGACCGTCCGCGGTCGCCGTGCCGGCGGGCGCGGTGTAGACGTTCAGGAGCAGGCCGGGTTCGGCGGGCAGCTCCATCGACTCGACGTCCAGGTCGAGCCGGCCCACCACCGGATGGTGCACACGCTTGCGGCCGGACCGGTGGAGCCGAACGTCCTGAGATGCCCATCGCCGCCGAAACAGTTCACTGCGTGTTGACAACTCCCCGACCAGGGCGATCAGCTCCTCGTCGTGCGGATTGCGGCCGGCTTCCATGCGTAGCTTCGCGGCCACATCGCAAGCGATTCGGTCATAGTCGACGAAGAACGTTTCTGCCGCCTCGGGATTCAGATACACGAACCGCGCGGTGTTCGCCGGCCGTCGTGTGTCGGCCAGCACCGGTGAATACAGCGCGCGGGCAAGGTGGTTCACGGCCAGCACGTCATAACGGCCGTTGCAGATCCACGCCGGCGCATCGGTGATGGCGTCGAGCACCCGCTGAAGCGCCGGACGCATGGTCGCGGCGGGTCGCCGGCGGCGTGGACCGCCGGGCGCCCTGGACTGCCGCGCAAGGTGGAACAGGTGATCGCGCTCGGCCTCGTCGAGGTGCAAGGCAGAGGCCAACGCGTCGAGCACCCCGTCGGAGGCGCCGGCGAGGCTGCCGCGCTCCATGCGCACGTAGTAGTCGACCGACACCCCTGCCAGTAGAGCTACCTCTTCGCGACGCAGACCTTTGACCCGGCGGTTGCGGCCGTAGGCGGGCAGTCCGGCCCGCTCGGGCGTGATCCGCGCGCGACGGGAGCTCAGGAATTCCTTGATCTCAGTGCGCAGGTCGATCTTGGCCACCTCGTCACCGTAGGCCCTGTCCGCAAGCGAAGGGAGGTTCTGCCGGTACCTCCGACGCCTAGGTACCCGATGCGGTCGTGGCGATGCCGCCGTCGATCGGGATGGTGGTGCCCGTGAGGTAAGACCCCGCCCGGCCGGCGAGGAACACGGCGATACCTGCCATGTCGTCGTCGCGGCCGAGCCGGCGCAGAGGGGCCTTCGCCGCGATGGTGTCGCCGAGGGCATCGAGCGTGGACGCCATCATCTGCGAGGGGAACGGTCCTGGGGCTACCGCGTTCACCGTGACGTGCTGTGGGCCCAGTTCCCTGGCAAGCACCCTGGTGAGCTGGTGGAGTCCCGCTTTGCTGCTGGCGTACGAGTAGTTGGGCGACTCGGCGACGTGGATGGCGGCGATACTGCCGATGTTGATGATCCGCGCCGGATCATCGGCGGTGCCCGCCCTGCGAAGTGCGGGGAGCAGCGCCTGCACCAGCCAGAACGGCGACTTGAGGTTGAGGTCGAGCACTGCGTCCCAGGCCTCGTCCGGGAACGTCTCCAGCGGCTCGCGCCACATCGCGCCCGCGTTGTTGACGAGGATGTCCAGGCGTTCCGAGTCGGCCTGGACAAGATCAGCGAGGCGCTGACACTCGTCGTGCCTGGACAGGTCGGCGGGAATTGCCCGAACGTCGCCGAATTCGGACAGCAGATGCTGTGCCTCCGTGCACGCGTCTGCTTTGCGAGAGCTGATGACGACGCGGGCGCCCGCCTGCAGAAGGCCGCGCGCTATCATCATCCCAATGCCCCTGGTGCCGCCAGTGACAAGTGCGTACTTCCCACTCAGATCGAAAAGATCTGCGTGAGCGGTGAACTGGTTGTCCGCCATTGGTCTTCGTTCCCTCTGTCGTGGAAGCCTGTGTTGACACGGCCGCGCGTCCGGTTGTCGGTCCACCATTTCTCCCCTGTGTAGCTGGGAGCCGACTCAAACAGGTTTACAGGCGTCCTGGACGTCTGGGAGACCCTGGTGATACAGGTACTGGTGAGAGCCCCCTTTCCTGGTGCGCTGCCACAATTCCCTCCTGCACGGTCCCAACGTGGGGTGTCAGTTCTGCGGGGTGAGCAGGACGATCGGGATTTCTCGGTTCGTTTCTGCGCGTACTCGTCGTACAGCGGGAAGATCTTCGCCATTTTGGGCCAAAGGTGGGCTCGCTCGGCCTGGCGACTACGACCAGGTCGTCGCCGGAGGTTCCGTAGATCAGGCAGGTTCGGCGGGGTACGCCCGTCTTGCGGCCGGTTGTCGCCAAGATCAGGGTGTACACGCCGTTCGATTCGTGGACCTCGGTGCCGCCTGAGGCCAGATAGGTGCGGGTTTGCTCGGCCACCCAGTCCCACTGGGAGTCGGTTGCGCGGTCGAGGTCGTCGGCGATGGCCATGGTCGGGGTCCTTTCCGGCGTGGGTCAGGCGATTTCTTCGGCCAGGGCGACGATGAGACCTTCGGGGCCGCGGACGTACGCCAGCTTGTGGCCGTTCTCGTACTTCACCAGTTCGCCCATGAGTTCAGCGCCGTGGATGCGGAGGCGGGGCAGGACTTCCTCGATCGAGTCGACCGCGAACATGATGCGGCGGAAGCCGGGGGTGTTGACCGGGGCGTTCCGCTCCGCGGCGGGGGACGTCGGCGCGTGGAACTTCATCAGCTCGAGCCTGCTGTGGCCGTCCGGGGTCTTCACCACCACCAGGTCGCAGCGGACGCCGTCGAGGGCGACCAAGCGGTCCACGTCCGGGCCCTCGACCGTGGCCTTGCCCTCGAGCTCCAGCCCGAGTTCGAGGAAGAACGCGACGGCCGCGTCCATGTCGTGGACGACGACGCCGATGTTGTCCAGCCGCTGGATCGTCATGGGTTCCTCCCGTGTCGCGCGGCCCCCGTGGGCCGCTCGTGACCCGGGGACGGCGCCGGTGCCGCGTTCTCGACACGAAAACCCGGAACTCGTGTCGAGAATCCGCGACTCGCTCCGTCCCCGGGGCATCAGCGACCCCGAAAGAGGGAGAAATCATGAAGTTCCTGCTGCTCAAGCACTACCGAGGGGGCCCCGCCCTCACCGTCGGCTTCCCGCCGATGGACCAGTGGTCGCCGGAGGAGGTCGACGCGCACGTGCAGTACATGCGGGACTTCGCGGCCCGGCTGGAAGAGAGCGGCGAGTTCGTCGAGACCCAGGCGTTGTCGCCGCAGGGCACGTTCGTGCGGTCCGACGGCGAGGGGCGCCCGCCGGTGACCGACGGTCCGTTCGCCGAGACCAAGGACCTCATCGCCGGCTGGTACGTCATCGACGTCGAGTCCTGGGAGCGCGCGGTCGAGGTCGCCGCGGACCTGTCCGCCGCTCCCGGGCCCGGCGGGGAGCCGATCCGCGAGTGGCTCGAGGTCCGACCGTTCTACGGCGTGCCGGCCACGATGAACGAGGACGCCTGACTCTCGATCGAGAGCGCAGCACTCCTGAAGGGCCTGGTCCTGCCATGACGCGAGTCAGCCCTGCCGGGAAGAGAATGTACCGGCAGGGCTGAGCGGTCACGGTCGACGCGCGCCACGGTCGCCTCTCGGCGAGTGGCTCGACGCGGCTCCAGCCGGACGGAATTCCGCGAAGGCAGTGGTTGAGGCCCGGGGGACACGGTGGGCACATCGACCATCCGGTACAACAGGACACCCCGCCCCGGTATTTCCGGCCGAGTGTGACCTGCGTTACCTGCGCAATCATGGTTCCACGTGGAACCACCGCCCCCGACGGTGGCCGGGGCCGGTGCAGTAACATCGCGGGGTAAGGGAAGCAAGCTGAGAAGGGGGCTTCGGTGAAGAAGCTGCTGGCACTCGCGGTCATCGCGGGCGGCGTCCTGTTCGTCGTGAAGCGCAACAAGGCGGCCAAGGCCGAAGCCGACCTCTGGCGTGAGGCGACCGCGCCGGTCCCCTCGAACAACGGCACTACTCCGGCCAAGCCGGCGGGTGCGTCCCACAACTGAGTTTCCCGCGGGCTCCGGCCCGCACCGGGGCTGTAGCTCAATTGGTAGAGCACCGCCTTTGCAAGGCGGGGGTCAGGGGTTCGATTCCCCTCAGCTCCACAACGATTCCGTTGGCATGCAACGAAAATTCCGGCGTACGCTGGGTTCGTGGAATGGCCGCTCAAACGCGTCGACCTCGGTGAGGTCGACTACCACCAAGCCCTGGCCGACATGCGGACGTGGGTCGAGGAACGGCAGCGGAACCTCGCCGAGGATCGGCTGTTCCTCCTCAGCCACCCGCCGATCGTCACCTACGGGGCGCGCACCAGACCTGAGGACCTGCCGGCCGATCTTCCCGCCGTCCAGGTCGATCGCGGCGGGTTCGCCACCTACCACGGGCCCGGGCAGCTCGTCGGCTACCTCGTCGTCGACGTCAAGGCGCGTGGGCCCGTCGACATCGTGCGGTGGCTCGAAAACGGGCTCGTCGACGCGCTGAAGAGGCTCGGCTTTCCCGCCGTCAGAAGGGAAACGCCGAAGGGACACGCCAGCCTCGCCGGCGTCTGGACGCCCGACCACCGCAAGGTCGCCTCCATCGGGATGCGGATCCGCGGCGGCGTCACGAGCCACGGCTTCGCGCTCAACGTCGACCCGGACATGGCGGCCTTCCGCCACTTCACCGTGTGCGGCCTCGCCGACGTCACCATGGTGTCCCTCGCCCAGCTCGCCGCCGAGCAAGGACGAGGGACACCGACCGACGCCGAGGTGCGCGACGCCGTCGTCGAAAGCCTCACCTCAGGAAGCTGATCAGCGCGTCCCGGCCCGCGTGGCCGCGCTCGCGGTTCTGGATCGAATGGGACTCGCCCGGCACGATCACCAGCTTCCCCAGCGGTGCCTGCGCCGCTTCCTCCTTCGCCCACTCCAACGGCGTCGACAGGTCCCGGTCGCCGTTCAGCAGCAACACCGGGACGTCCGGCAGCTGCGTCGCCGGGTTCGAGCCGACGCGCTCCACCGGCCAGGGCAGGCAGCCCTGGATGAAGCCCTGCCGCGTCGCGACTTCGGTCGTGTACGGCCACGTCGCCGACGCCGGCAGCGCCGGTGCGGTCAACGACAGCAACGGCTGCCGCAGGGACACCGGCGTCGCCGACGTCCCCCACGGGAAGCGCTGGTCCGCGCACAGCGTCGCCGCGTGCAGGCCCGTGCTGTAGGCCGCCGGGTCGACGTCCTCGGTCGTGTAGCCCTCGACCAGCTGATCCAGCCACTCCGGCGAGCCGCCGCGAGCCGCGTGCAGGGCGCCGATGACGTCTCCCGCGTCCGCGGAGCGGTACGTCGGGTCCGAGAACTCGTAGGCGACGATCGCGTCGAAGATCTTCACGCCGTCGGCCGGGCTGCGCTGGCGGACCACCCACGCGAGGTCTTCCGCCGGGTCGAAGCCGCAGGCCGGGGCCACCGAACAAGCCAGCCGCAGCACGCGGGCTTCGGCCGTCAAACCGGTCAGATACAGGGATGCCGACGCGGAAGCGTGGTGCGGCAGCACTGAATCCAGCACGACCTTGCTGACGTTGCCCGGGTGCGCGATCGCGTACCGCGCCGCGGTGAACGAGCCGTACGAGACGCCGTCGACCACCATCTTCGACACGCCCAGCGCCTGCCTGAGCTGGTCGAAGTCCGCGACGCTCTGGTCGGTCGAGTACAGCGGGGCCGTGTCGCCGAGGATCCGTGCGCATTCGGTGACCGCGTCACGCGTCGGCGTCGCGATGTCCGAACTGCCCATCTGCGCCTGCAGGCCCGGGCAGCGCAACGCACCGGCGCCGGTGCCGCGCTGGTCGAGCATGACGATCCGGTAGTCCTCGGCCACCTCCGGCAGCCGTTGGGTGGCGATCCGCGTGATGGTGCCGACGCCGCCCTGACCGGGCCCGCCGGTGAGGAACAGCAGCACGCCCTTCGGCGCGGTCGCGTTGTCCGCGGTCGCGACGGGCAGGTCGAGCGTGCCCGGCCGCCGGCCGGTGTGGTCGAACGGCACGGTCAACGTCGAGCAGGTGAAGCCCGGTTGTCCCGGGCACGGATGCGGGTCCGTCAGCTTCGGTCGTCCCCCAGGACGCGCGTCGGCCGCGGCCACACCCCCGAGTGCGGCAGTCAGCGCCAGGACCAGCCCGGCGGCCAGCAGTTTCGAACGCATGATCCATCATGCGCACAGCCGCCCGCGCGCGGTCTACCCCCGATCAGGGCTTGACGCAGGAGATCTTCGCCCGCACCGGACCCGCGGGGTTCGCTTCTCCGGCCGTGTTCGGCGCGTTGTCGCGGCGGCTGCCGTCGGAGTTCGTGACGCACAGGCGGCCGTCCGGGAGCAGCACCGGGCTGGTCGGGAACTCCAGCGGCCCGCCGTTGCGCAGCTTCGACGTCGCGTCGGCCGGGTTGCGGAAGTACTCGACGACGCGGCCGTCGCGCCGGGCCAGCACGATGGCGTTGCGCTCGTTCGCCGCCGTCCAGACGGTGCCCGCGCGGTCGAGGACGATCCCGTCGGCGCCTTCGAGGTACGGGTGCTGCACCTCGAGGTCGTCCAGGCAGAGCGTGTTCGCCGGGAACGTGACGTCGCAGCCGGTCGCGGCGCGTGGGCGGCCTGCGCGGTCCATCGGCGCCCGCCAGAGCGCGCCTCGCGCCGTGTCGGCCACCAGCAGCGTGCCGTCCGCGGTGAACGCCAGGCCGTTCGCGACGATGTGCTGCGAGCCCGCGGTGTCCGCCGCGGCGCGGCCGTTCGGCGTGATCGTGACCGCGCCGGGCGGCAGGCCACGCACGTCCCGGCCGACCCCGCCGACGCCGTTGACCACGTTCACGTCACTGACCAGCGGCTGCACGCGGAACATCTCCGCCGCGACGCCGTCCGCGCCCGCGCGCCACACGCGACCCTGGCCGGTAACACCGTCGGAGATCCAGAGCGCGCCGGACCGGTCGAACGCCAGGCCGTTCGCGCCCGGGACGCCGCTCGCGAACACCGTCGCCGCCGGTGGGTTCGCCGCGTCCGGCACGAAGGACACCACGGTGTCGGCGTTCGCGACGTACAGCCGGCCACCGCGGTCGAACGCCAGGCCGGCGGGGGTGCACGGCGCCGGGATCGTCCCGACGACCGCGGCCGGGCCGCCGGTGGCCGCGACGCGGTAGACCGGGCAGGGATCGGCGCCGCGGGCCGGTGTGAAGAGGTTGCCGCGGCTGTCGGTGGTCAGGCCTTCGAGACCGAGCGGCGACGCGAACACCGTCTCGAACACGGCGGGGTGCCGCGACGGCGGGACTTCCCCGGCCGAGGCACCGGACAGCAAGCCGGCCATCAGTGCGGCGGTGGCGGTGAGGACGACGGTTCGGCGCATGCGGGCCTCCGATTTGTCGGATTTCCTGCCTACGCCGCCGCGCCCGGACCGTCAAGGCCAGAGGCGCTCGCTGACCCAGCTGCCGCCGGTCTTCCGGTACCGCAGCCGGACGTGCCTGCGATCGTGGCTCGCCTGCCAGAACTCGACTTCGTCCGGGTCGACGAGGTAGCGCGTCCACGTCTCCGGTGCTGTCTCCGGGTTTTCCGAGACCCAGCGCTCCGCTTCCGCGGCGGCCGCGTCGAGGTCCGCGGGGTCGTGCAGCACCTGTGACTGGTGCCCGATGAACGCCTCGACGCGCGACGCCGGCGGCCGGGCCAGGAAGTCCGCCGCGGACACTTCTGCCGCCGCGGGGGAGACCGGCCCGCGCAGCCGGACCTGGCGGCCGCGCCCGGGCCAGAAGAAGGTCAGCGCCGCACGGGGATCCTTGCGCAGCTGCAGCCCCTTCGGGCTTTCCGAGCTGGTCGCGACCGCCCAGCCGGCCGGGCCGACGTCCTTGAGGATCACCACCCGCGCATCCGGTGCGCCGTCGGCGTCCACTGTGGACAGTGTGACGGCGTGCGGTGCCAGCACGTGCTCACCGGCTTCGGTCAGCCACTCGACGAAGAGCGTCCGCGGGTCCTCGGCCGCCGTTTCCGGTGTGAACACGGGAAGTTCTTCGGGGAACGACGGCCAGCCACGCAACTCCACCATGTCAGTAACCGTACGGCGGGTGCCCCGGCGGCGGGTAGACGGGCGGCTGCGGACCGGCCGGCCCGGCGTACGGCGGGGGCGGGACCTGCGGTTGCTGCGCCTGCTGCCACTGCACCTGCTGGTACACCTCGGCGGGCTGCGGGAAGCAGAACGTCAGCTTGGCCCGGATCGCGCCGTGCATCGCGGCGCCCCACATCTTCCCGCCGGTGAACGCGTACGTCTGCCCGGCCGTGAGGTCCACGGCGACCATCCGCGTCTCGCCGCCGACCTGGTTGCCCGACTTCGCCGACGCGGCCTGCGCGGCGTCCGGGTACACGCGCTGGCCCACGAGCCCGGCGATGACGACCGACGACGCTGTCCAGCCCATGGTGCCGACCAGGTTCGCGCGGGCGTGCTGCGTGGCGCGGCCGGTGAAGTCGTACAGCGCGGCGGCCGTGACCTCGGGGACCGCCGCGGCTATGACGCAGTAGTTCATCGTCGACATCAGCACCGACTCGGCGAACAGCCCGACGGGGCAGACCGCGGGCCCGATCTGCACGGTGTTCAACTGGCCACCGGAACGCTGGATGCGCTCGGCCACCGCGCCGAGGTACTGCTCGGGGGTAAGCACGACGCCATCGTTGCACGCCCGGCCGTCACGGCGAGTTCAGCCAGCAGTTTTCACACACGCTTCATGGTTGACTGTGCGCGCTATGCGACGACTCGTACTTCTCGCGCCCGCTGTGGTGCTGCTGGCCGGCTGCGGCCCCTCCATCGTGTCCGGCACCGCGACCCCCAGTCCGCCGTCGGCGTCCACCGGCGCGGCCGCGGGCTCGGAGCTGCCGCCGGATCCCCAGCCGGCCGCGACCGAGGACTGCCCGTACCTCGACAGTGAATTCGTGGCCGACTCGAACGGCCAGCACGTGTCGAAGGTGCGCGTGTCGGCGGACAAGCCGCACCCGGCGTGCTTCTTCTACCGCCCGGACGGGAAGATCCAGCTCACCGTCCGGGTGTACGTCGGGGACGCGAAGACGGCGACCGCCCTGGTCAACAAGGTGGCGCCGGTCGACTCGTCCAACCCGGCGAGCGACCCGGCGGGCTGGAAGGGCGGCTACGAGTCGACCGACGACGGCGCCGTTTACGCTGTCGCGAAAGGGCCCGCGGCGGTCATCGCGACCACCAACCAGAAGCAGAGCGTGAAGGCACGCACAGTGGTGAAGAAGGCTATCGCTGCCCTGAAGCTCTAGGTAGCGGCCTCCACACGGGTGAGTGATGTTGATCTTGTATTACCCTGTGCGTCACGCGCAGGCTTCGTGGACTCGCGCACCGCAGCCATCGGGGGATCCCCACCCCCGGGGGCCGGGCACAAAATCTGCAACGACAAAGGACTAGATCGTGGCTGACACCCTCAAGGAAATCCTGCTCGACTCCAGCCGTCGCCCGGCTGTCGTGACCGACTTCGAGACCCTCGTCGACGCCGAGGTCTCCGACAAGGGCGGCGTCTCGGGTGCCGTCGTCAAGACCGGCTTCGCCGCGGTCAAGAAGATCAAGCCGGGCATCATCCCCTCGGCCGTCGACACGCTGCTGCCGGACTTCGCCAGCGCGCTCGAGCCGTTCTACGGCGACTACCGCGCCAAGGGTGGCAACGACTTCGGTGCCTACCTGACCAGTCGCTCGGACGAGGCTTCCGACGCGCTGCTGAGCGTCACCGACTCCCGCGCGGAGCGCAGCAGCCGCGACAGCATCAAGAAGGTCTACTCGAAGCTGCGCCCGAACGGCAAGAAGAACGTCGAGGAGGCGCTGCCCCGCCTCGGCCAGCTGATCGACAAGCACGCCGCTGCCGTCTGATCGGACTCCAGGCACCACTGAAGAGGCCCCCCGGGTGCACGCCCGAGGGGCCTCTTCGTGTGCGGCTCAGTTCTTCTTCTCGGCGGGCGCCGGGGACGGCGCCTTGCCGTTCGCCTGCGGGCTCGGCTTCGCCGCTTCGGCGGGCTTCGGCGCAGGCGGGGTGGCCTTCGGCGGCGCGGGCGCGACCGGCGGCTCCTGCTTCGAACGGAGCACGTAGGCGGCACCGGCGCCGACCACGACCAGGCCGAGCAGCCACGGCCACTTGCGACGGCTGCGCGTGCCCTTGGCGGCGGCCTTCGCCTCGACCACAGCGGCGTAGAAGTCCTTCTTCGCCGCCTTGAAGTCCTTCTTGCCGCGGCGCTTGGACTCGCCGGCCGCCTTCGCGGCCTTGATGGCGGCCTTCTTCGCCTTGCGGCCCGGCTTGCGCAGCTCGGAAAGCCGGGAGAGGGCCTCCTGGCGAGCGGCCTTCGAGCTCTTCTTGAGCTCCTTGCGGGTGAGCTCGGTCTTCTTCGCGAGCTGCTTCTGCGCGCGCCGGCCGTGCTTGACGCCCTCGGAGACGAGTTTGTCGGCGGTCTCGGCGGCCTGGGCTGTCGCCCGGGACATGGACTTCACCTCATCATTCGTTTTGACACTGCTCTGTTACCCGTAACCTATCGTGCCCCTTTTCGCCGCGCCCCGCTGCTGATGGCACGATGAGACTCGTGAAAGCTACGCTGCACACCAACCAGGGTGACATCAACCTGAACCTGCTCCCCGACCACGCGCCGAAGACGGTCGCGAACTTCGTCGGGCTGGCGGAGGGCACCAAGGAGTACACCCAGCCGAACGCGGCGGGCACGAACTCCGGCCCCTTCTACGACGGTTCGATCTTCCACCGGGTCATCGACGGCTTCATGCTGCAGGGCGGCGACCCGACCGGCACCGGCCGCGGCGGCCCCGGCTACAAGTTCGGCGACGAGTTCCACCCCGAGCTGCAGTTCAGCAAGCCGTACCTGCTGGCCATGGCCAACGCCGGGCCCGGCACGAACGGCTCGCAGTTCTTCATCACCGTCGCGCCGACCACCCACCTGAACTTCCGGCACACGATCTTCGGTGAGGTGGCCGACCAGGAGTCGCGCAACGTCGTCGACGCGATCGCTCGCACCTCGACGGGGCCGGCGGACCGCCCGCTGACCGACGTCGTCATCGAGAAGGTCACGATCGACCACGAGGGCTGAGCCGGTCAGGTTTCGGTAGGTTGGTTCCATCGTGAACCAACCGCCGAATCCCACCGCCGAACCGCAAGCCGCGCTCCCCGGGTGCTGGTGGCACCCGAACCGCCCGACCGGGCTGAGCTGTTCCCGGTGCGGGCGTCCGGCGTGCCCTGATTGCCTCCGCGAGGCCCCCGTCGGCTTCCAGTGCACCGACTGCGTGCACAGCGGAACCCAGCAGCAGCGCCGGCAGCACCGCGGCTACCAGGAGGCCGGGTTCGGCCAGCGCACCGTCTTCGGCGCGCGGCTGTCCCAGTCGGTGCTCGTCACCCAGGCCATCCTCGCGGTCAACGTCCTGGTCTTCCTCGTCACGGCCGTCCAGGCGGGCAGCCTCAACGACAACGACCTGTCGACGCTCTTCCAGCACGGCGCCCTCTACGGCGACGCGACCCTCGGCCACAGCGAGTGGTGGCGCGTCCTGACCAGCGGGTTCCTGCACTACGGGCCGATCCACATCGCGGTCAACATGTTCTCGCTGTGGATGATGGGCCGGTCGCTGGAACAGGTCTGCGGCCGCGGCCGCTACCTCGCGCTGTACTTCGTCTCCATGCTCGGCGCCTCGGCGGCGGTGCTGCTGTTCGGCGACCCCGGCGGGTTCCCCGGCACGGTCGGCGCGTCCGGAGCGCTGTTCGGCCTGATGGGCGCCTACGCGGTCACGGTGCTGAAGCTGCGCCTGAACCCCACCGGCCTGATCATCACGCTCGCGCTGAACGCCTTCATCACCTTCGGCATCCCGGGCATCTCGATCTGGGCGCACGCCGGCGGCCTGGTGACCGGGGCGCTGGTCACCGTCGCGCTGCTCTACGCCCCGCAAGCCGACCAAGCGCGCTGGCAGGCGATCGGCATCGCGATCATCGCCGTCGCGATCATCGGCCTGATGTTCTACCGCGGCTCGCAGTTCCCGGCCGAGACCTGCCAGTTCGTCCAGTACCGCCAGGGCCTGTACTACACCTGCGGCTAGCTGCGCGCGCGCAGCGTGCTGAGCACGTCCAGGACGTCGCGGGGGTCCTCGCCGAGGTCGAGCCACCCGAAGACGTAGAGCTGGTCGTCGTGCTCGATCTCGAGCGTGACGCCGTCGCGGCCCAGCCGGCGGGTGGTGCGCAGCCGGGTGCGGGTCTGCGCCCACGGCAGCCGGTGCGTGCCGCCCAGCGTCCGGGCCACCAGGCCCTCGGTGCCGGCGGCCAGCCTCGGCCGGACGAGCGTCGAGTGGGCGGCGAACGCGCCGGCGGCCAGCGTCGCCAGTGCAAAGAGCACCAGGCCGCCGCGGTCGCCGGTCAGCGCGTCGGCCACGACGCCGACCAGCAGCAGCGCGGTGACGGCCCACGCCGATACCACAAGGGCCTGCCGCGGTGCCCACGAGGTGGGGTAGTTATCCACAGGGGTTATCCACACTGGGGATGAGTCACACCGGTGTAATTCGGCGTCAAGCCGCCATTCGGAGTAATAATCAGCGCCAGCGCATAGTCATCAGGAGACCCGCGATCATCAGCGCGAACCCGCCGGCGAAGTTCCAGTTGCCGAGGTCGGCCATCCACGAGATCTTGTCCCCGGCGATGTAGTTCACCAGCAGCCAGATCAGGCCCAGGAGCATCATCCCGAACATCGGGATCTTCCAGGCGAGACCGGTGGGACCGGCCGCCCGCACCTTCACCGGCGTGCGCCGGTCGGCAGGCGGGGTGTAAGCCGTCTTCTTGCGGACCTTGGACTTGGGCATCGTGTTCCTCGCGGTGCTCTTCGGGCTGGTCGGTGGCGATGACCCGCTCGGGGTGCGCAACCAGCGCCACGTGCACACGTTAACGTAAACGACCGCAGGAAAGCAGCGGCCGGGAGTGGTCGGATTTCCCGTACCGTGACGTCGGGGTCACCAAGTGTTCGACGCGGCTTGAGAGGAGCTTGCGTGGCTACGCGCGAAGGACCGGATGACGACCGGCGCAGAAACCCCGGGCAGCGGCCGATTCCCCAGCGCCGCCCCGCCACGCCCCCGCGCGGCCAGGTGCCGCCCCGCCAGCCCCAGGGGCAGCCGCCCCGGCGTCCGCAGGACCCGCCGCCCCGCCGCTACACCAGCCCCGCCCCGCCGCCGGGCTCGGCCGAGGAGACGGTCGTGTTCGCCCCGGTCGGCAAGGGCGGCACCGCGACCGAGGAGAAGCCGCCCCCGCCGCCGCTGGGCAAGGGCGGCGTCGCGATCCGGACGGCCGGCGAAATCCTCATCACGCTGGGCCTGGTCGTCCTGCTGTTCATGGTCTACGAGCTGTACGTGACCGACCTGTTCTCGGCGGGCAAGCAGTCGGAGGCGAGCGACCAGCTCGACGGCGAGTGGGCGCACGACCGCACGCTGCACCCCGAGCTGATCGACGGCAAGGCGTTCGCCCGCATCCACATCCCGACGTTCGGCGTCGACTACAACTTCACGATCCAGGAAGGGACCGACGACGCCTCCCTGGAGGTCGGCCCCGGCCACTACAAGGGCACGGCGCTGCCCGGCGAGCCCGGCAACTTCGCCGTCGCCGGCCACCGCGTCGGCAAGGGTGCCCCGTTCAACGACCTGGACAACCTCTCCTCCTGTGACCAGATCGTGATCGAAACCTCGACCGACTTCTACATCTACAAGGTGCTGCCCTACGACGACGAGATCGAGAACTGGGCCGGCGGCAAGGGCGCCGACCCGAAGTGCAAGGGCGTCTCGACCCTGCGCGACCCGAACGCCGAGGACGGCGGCGCGTACGACGAGACCTTCGGTCGCAAGGTCGTGCTGCCCAGCCAGGGCACCGCGGTGAACCCGGTCCCGTACAAGGGCGCGGAGACGTTGCCGAAGGCCCAGCAGGCCGCGCTGCTCACGCTCACCACGTGCCACCCGCAGTTCTCCGCCCAGCAGCGGCTCATCATCACCTCGGTGCTGACCCAGCAGGTGCCGAAGAACCAGGTCAAGGACTACGGCGACCTGCTCACGAAGATCGGGGAGGCCTGATGTACGGGTGGATCTGGCGCAAGCTGCCGGGCCCGTTCGCGGCGAAGCTGACGCTGGCCGTGGTGCTCGTCCTGGGCGTGGTCGCGCTGCTGATGTTCGTGGTGTTCCCGTGGCTGGAGCCGCGGTTGTGGTTCAACGAGGTCGCGGTCAACTGAGCCGGAACCCGCCGGGCCGGCGGTCCGTTCCCCTCTCGGGAGAGGGGGCGGGAGTGAAAACACGTCAGAAGGACCGGAACAACCCGCCGCCGGAATCGCCGTGGAGCGAGATCCGGCCGGGCCTGTGGATGGGCGGGCACGTGGTGGGCGGCCCCGACGGCGAGGAGCCGGTCGTCGTCGGGCGCGAGTTCGCTCTCGTGCTCAGCCTCTACCAGCGCGACGGCCACGGCCCGCCGCCCGGCGTCGAACACCACTTCGCCGAGCTGCCGGACGGGCCGTTGAGCGAGGCGCAGCTCGGCGAGGTCGAGCGGTTCGCGGAGCTCGCGGCCGAGGGGGTGCGCGCGGGCCGTCCGACGCTCGTGCGCTGCCACGCCGGGCTCAACCGGTCGGGCCTGGTCGTCGCGCAGGCACTCGTCGAGCTCGGGCTCGGCGTGCCGGAGGCGATCGCGCTGGTCCGGCGGCGGCGCTCGCCGTGGGCGCTGCACAACGAGCTGTTCGTGCGGTACCTCGAGAGCGGGCTGCCGACCGCGCGCCTGCTGGTCGGGCTCGGGCCTTGAGGTCCTCCGGCGCACCGGGGTGCGCCGGAGGACCGTTCTAGCAGTCCCGCAGCTCCGGGCTCTGGTTGAGCAGCTGGCCGCGCGGCGAGACGAACGCGCGGTAGCGGTCACCGTCCACTTCGGACTTGCTGAACACGGCGACCCGGTGGCAGTTCTGGAAGGCCAGCTTGACGCCGAAGTGGCGTTCGAGCCCGCCGCGGATCGCGTCCGAGGCCAGGGCCCGCAGCAGCTGACCGCGGGCGGCTTCGCTCGGTGGCGGCGTCTCGTTGTCGGCGAAGCCGTCCGCCGCGCCTTCGGCGTCGGCGATGACGCCGGTGATGACCTCCCAGGCGTACGGCAGGGATTCCTTGACGCAGGTGACGAACTCGGCGTCGGTGACCTCCCCGCGCTCGGCCTTCTCCAGCAGCGCGGGTGACACGTCCAGGGACATCGAACCTCCAGTTTGAGCAGGGCCGTCTTCCTGGCTACCGGCCGGGTCGCTCCGCCACAAGAGAAAACGATGATCATCACCACTTTGGCGGAAGCGAGGGGTCACTCCCAGCGGAAGAGCTTCGCCGCCAACGCCGTTCCGATCGCCGCGAACGCGGCGAGCACGACCAGCTGCAGCGGCTGCACGCCGACGCCGACCCAGGCGTCTTGCAAGGGCTGCGTGCCCGGCGGGACGTAGTCGCCGATCCGCCGCAGGACCTCCGGCAGCAGCGGCCGCGGCAGGTACACGCCGCCGAAGAACATCGTCGGCAGGAACGCGATCAGCGCGAACCCGCCGGCGGCCTTGGCCGTCCGGGCGACCGCCGCTGCCAGCAGGCCGAACGAGAACATCGAGACCGTGCCGAGCAGCAGCGTCACCAGGAACAACAGCGGGTGCTTCGGCAGCGGGACGTCGTAGGCCGCGTGGGCCACGCCCAGCGTCAAGCCGATCCCGGCCAGCGCGACCACGACGTGGATCAGCAGCTGCGCGCCCAGCAGGTTCGCCGGGTGCACCGGCGTCGTGGCCAGCCGGCGCAGGACGCCCTGCTCGCGGTAGGTCGCGACGGCGCCCGGGATCGACTGCAGCGCCAGCATCGCGAGGCTGATGACGATCACCGACGGCACCCACGCGTCGATGAACCGGTACCCGCCGGCGGCCGGGCTGGGCTGCGTCATCCCCGGGATGGCGCCGACCGCCAGCAGCACCGCGGCCGGCAGCAGGATGCCTGCGACGGCCATGAACGGCGTGCGGAGGAAGAGCTTCGTTTCGGTGGCGGTGATCTTGGCGAAGGTGTTCACAGCGTGCTCCTGGTCAGCGAGATGAACGCGTCGTCCAAAGTGGATGCTCCGGCGGTGGCGCGGAGCTCGGCCGGGGTGCCGGTGGCGACGACGCGGCCGGCGTCGAAGATCGCGACGCGGTCGCAGAGCCGTTCGGCTTCGTCCATGAAGTGGGTGACCAGCAGGACGGTGACGCCGGTGGCGCGCACGCCTTCGACCAGCCGCCACGTCTCGCGGCGGGCGTGCGGGTCGAGCCCGGTGGTCAGCTCGTCGAGGATGGCCAGTTCGGGGTTGCCCACCAGCGCGAGCGCGATCGACACGCGCTGCTTCTGGCCGCCGGAGAGCTTCCCGAAGTAAGCGCGCTGGTGGTCGCGGAGGTCGAGCCGGTCGAGCAGGACGCCGACGTCGGCCGGGTCCGGGTAGAAGGACGCGAACAGCTCCAGCGCCTCACGCACCCGCAGCTTCGCGGGCAGCCGGCTTTCCTGGAGCTGGACGCCGACGCGGCGGGTCAGCGCCGCGCGGTCGGCCGTGGGGTCGAGGCCGAGCACGGAGATCGTCCCGCTGTCGGCCTGGCGGAGGCCCTGCAGGCATTCGACGGTGGTGGTCTTCCCGGCGCCGTTCGTGCCGAGGATGCCGAAGATTTCGCCGCGCTCGACGGTGAAGGAAACGCCGTCGACCGCGACCCGGGAGCCGTAGCGCTTGCGGAGTTCGGTGACTTCGATGAGGGGCATGGCGACCAAGCTACGAAGCTTCGTCGGCGCGCAGAATGACGCTGAATCCCCAGCTCAAGTAGGGTTTTGCTGACGCGGGAGTGGGGCTGGGCCCACCCCGTTCGTGGGGCTTCGGGCAGTGCGCGGCCAGCGGCGAGTCGGCGAAGATCCCGGGGGAAGGAGGTGCCGGATGACGTACCTGCGTGCTCTCGGGCGGGCCTGCGCGCTGGCCGCGCTCGCCGTGGTCAGCTGGTTCGACGTGCTGGTCGAGCTGGTCGCCTTCGCGCTGTTGTGCGTCGGGCTGGTCTTCTTCCTCGGTCCCGCCATCGAGTGGGCCCGGCACCGCTCGGCGACGGCCCGGACGCTGGCCGCGCGCTGGTGCGGCGTCGAGATCGAAGCGCCGTACCGGCCCGAGCCGCCGGAGCCCGTGCGGGAACGCGACGGCTGGTACCGCGACGGCAACACGCTCTACAAGCGGGCGTTCTGGATCCGCTGGAACCGCCGCTTCACGTGGGCGATGGAAGACCCGGCCGCCGGCCGCGAGTTCGGCTGGCAGTGCCTGAACCCGCTGGTCACGCTCCTGCTGCCGGTCGCGGCGCTGCTCGGCGGGCCGGTGGTGCTGCGCGGCTACGGCCGGTGGACGCGCTGGTGGCTCGGCCCGCGTCCGGCCGCGGTCCCCGGCCAGGGGCGCTGGCTGCACCGGCGGCTCGAGTCGCTGGGACACCAGATGGGCATCCTCGCGCTGGGCGCGGTGCTGTTCGTGTTCTCGCTGTGGCAGCTGGTCGTGATCGCCTTCGCGTTGCCGGTGGCGGCGCCGGTGATCCTCTGGACCCGCTCGATCACCGACACGCTGCGCCGCGAGGCCGGCAACTGGACCGGCGTGCGCATCGCCCGGCCGTACCTGCCGCCGCCCAGCCTGCCGGTGCCCCGACCGGACGGGCTCTACCAGGCCGGCAAGCAGCTGTACGAGGAGCCGTTCTGGCCGGTCCAGCACGCGCGCACGCGGTGGGTCCTGCACGACCGGGCCACCTGGCGCGACATGGCGGGCGGCGCGCTGATCCCGCTCGTGTCGCTGCTCCTCGTGCTGCCCTCGGTCGCGCTGGTCGGCCGCGGTGCGGTCGGCCTCTTCACCCTGTGGGTCTGGCGGCCGTTCGTCTCCTCCCCGGCGACGTGGTGGCCGTTTCCCGAGGTCTCGACGCACTTCGGCGCCGCCGTGCAGACGCCGGTGGCGCTCGCGATGATCGTCGCCGGGGTCGCGCCGGCGACGTGGCTGGCTCGGCAGCAGGCCCGCTTCGTGCGGGTTTGGCTGGGGCCGACGGACGCGACCCGGCTCGCCCAGCGCGTCGAACGGCTGAAGCAGACCCGCACGGACGTCACGGTCACGCAGGCGGCGGAGCTGCGGCGGATCGAACGCGACCTGCACGACGGCATCCAGTCGCGGCTGGTCGCGATGGGGATGAAGCTCGGCGCGGTCGAGGCGCTGGTGGACACCGACCCGGCGGCGGCGAAACGGCTCGCGGCCGAGCTGCGCGCGGCGTCGTCGGAGGCGCTCACCGAGCTGCGCGTGCTGATCCGCGGCATCCACCCGCCGGTGCTGTCCGAGCGCGGGCTGCTGGACGCCGTGCGCGCGCTGGCTTTGGACAGCCCGCTGAAAGCACAGGTCACGGGCTCGCTGCCGGGGCGCGTCGAGGAGCCGGTGGAGGCGTGCACCTACTTCGCGGTGTCGGAGCTGCTGGGCAACGCGGCGAAGCACGGCGCGGTGCGGGTGTCGATCGACGTCGGGTTCGCCGACGACCAGCTGACGGTGGTGGTGACCGACGACGGCAAGGGCGGCGCGAACCCGGCGCTGGGCTCGGGACTGCGCGGAATCGAGCGCCGGCTGGGCGGCTTCGACGGTAGGTTGACCCTGACCAGCCCGATCGGCGGGCCGACGACGGCGACGGTGGAGATTCCGTGTCAGATCGACCCAGAACCGTCGTCGCCGAAGACCAGTACCTCCTCCGAGACGGCCTGACGCACCTGCTGGCCGCGCACGGCTTCGACGTCGTCGCGGCGGTCGGCAGCGGTCCCGAACTGGCGGCGGCCTTGCGTGCGGAACGGCCCGACGTGTCCATTGTGGACGTCCGGATGCCGCCGACGAACACGGACGAAGGGCTGCAGGTCTCGCTCGCGGCCCGCCGGGAGATCCCGGGACTGCCGATCCTGGTGCTGTCCCAGCACGTCGAGCAGCTGTACGCCCGCGAACTCCTGGCCGACGGCACCGGCGCGATCGGCTACCTGCTGAAGGACCGCGTGTTCAACGCGGACCAGTTCATCGACGCGGTCCGCCGCGTGGCGGCCGGCGGCACGGTGATGGACCCCGAGGTGATCGCGAAACTGGTGGCGGGCAACGCCTCCGACCCGCTGGGCGCGTTGACGCCCCGGGAGCGGGAGGTGCTTTCGCTGATGGCGGAGGGCTGTTCCAACGCGGCGATCGCCGGCCGGCTGCACTTCAGCGAAGGCGCGGTCGGCAAGCACACGGCGAACATCTTCCAGAAGCTCGGCATCTCGGCTTCGGACGACACGAACCGCCGCGTGCTCGCCGTACTGGCGTACCTCGGTGCCGCTTAGCCGCGCGAAACCCGCGTCATCTCTTCGCGCTCCACGACCTTGATCCGCTCGCGCCCGGCCGCCAGGCCCAGCGACTTTTCGTGCGCGTCGAGCTTGCCCCAGCCTTCCCACGTCGTGAACGGGATTCCGCGCGCCGCCAGGAAGTCGAGGATCGCGTCCGGGGAGGCGTCCTTCGGGGCCGTCAGCGTGTCCGCGTCCGACAGCAGGCTCGCGATCGTCTCCGCCGCGTCGCCCTTCGTGTGGCCGATGAGGCCGACCGGTCCGCGCTTGATCCAGCCGGTCACGTACACGCCCGGGAGCTGGTTCTCGTCCAGGTCCAGCACCCGGCCCGCCTGGTTCGGCACCACGCCGGCCACGTGGTCGAACGGGAGCTCCGGCAGGTGCGACGACAGGTACCCCACCGCCCGGTACACCGCCTGGACGTCCCAGTCGTGGAACTCGCCCGTGCCGCGCACGTTCCCGTCGCCGGTCAGCTCGGTGCGTTCGGTCCGCAGGCCGGTCACGCGGCCGTCTTCGCCGACGATCTCCGCCGGCGAGTGGAAGAAGTGCAGGTGCAGCCGCCGCTGCCGGGTGCCGGGGTCGCGGATCGCCCACTCCTGCAGCGTCTTCACGACCATGTCGATCTGCTTCGACGCCCGCAGCGCCGCGATGCTGCCGTCGTCGAACTCGATGTCCTCCGGGGACACGATGACCTCGACGTTCGGCGAGTGGTCCAGCTCGCGCAGCTCCAGCGGCGTGAACTTCGCCTGCGCCGGGCCGCGGCGGCCGAACACGTGCACGTCGGTCACCGGGCTGGCCTTCAGGCCCTGGTAGACGTTGTCCGGGATGTCCGTGGTCAGCAGCTCGTCGGCGGTCTTCGCCAGGATCCGCGCGACGTCCAGCGCCACGTTGCCGACGCCGAGGACCGCGACCGAAGACGCGGTCAGCGGCCACGTGCGCGGCACGTCCGGGTGGCCGTCGTACCAGGACACGAAGTCCGCGGCCCCGTGGCTGCCGTCCAGGTCGATGCCCGGGATGTCGAGCTCGCGGTCGGCGGACGCGCCGGTCGAGAAGATCACCGCGTCGTAGAACTCGCGCAGCTCGTCGAGCTTGATGTCGGTGCCGTAGTCGATGTTGCCCAGCAGGCGGATGTTCGGCTTGTCGAGCACCTTGTGCAGCGCCGTCACGATGCCCTTGATGCGCGGGTGGTCGGGGGTGACGCCGTAGCGGATGAGCCCGAAGGGAGCGGGCATGCGTTCGAAGAGGTCGATCGTCACGTCGGCGTCGGACTTGTCCAGGATGTCGGCGGCGTAGACGCCGGCGGGGCCAGCGCCCACGACCGCTACGCGAAGGGATCGACTCACTCCTCCCACGGTAAGTTAGGTTCACCTAACCTAAAATGTGATTTGCGGTACGGTCCACTGGTTGGGAGCCGGTAGGCTCGGCGCCATGCGCGTTCTCGTCGTCGACAACTACGACAGCTTCGTCTACAACCTGGTCCAGTACCTGGCCCAGCTCGGCGCCGACTGCACGGTCTGGCGCAACGACGTCGTGGACCTCGACCGCGTGCCCGAGTTCGACGCCGTGCTCGTCTCGCCCGGCCCGGGAACGCCCGAACGCGCTGGTCAGAGCATGGACGTCATCCGCAAGTGCGCCGAGACGCGCACGCCGATGCTCGGCGTCTGCCTCGGCCACCAGGCGCTCGGCGTCGTCTACGGCGCGACCGTCGACCGCGCGCCCGAGCTGCTCCACGGCAAGACGAGCCAGGTCCGCCACGCCGGCGTCGGCATCCTCAAGGACCTCCCGGAGGAGTTCACGGCCACCCGCTACCACTCCCTGACCGTGGTACCCGACACCATCCCGGCCGACGTCTTCGAGGTCACCGGCCGCACGGAGTCCGGCATCGTGATGGGCATGCGCCACCGCGAGCTGCCGCTGGAAGGCGTCCAGTTCCACCCCGAATCCGTGCTCACCGAAGGCGGTCACCGGATGCTGGCCAACTGGCTGGCCGCGGCCGGTCACCCCGTCGACCCGGCCCGGGTGGACGAGCTCGAGCGGGCGACCAAGGCGCTCCAGAAGGCCGCTGTTGCGTGATCCGGCTCGAGGGGGTCGGCAAGCGGTACGGACGCGGTGACTTCGTCCTCCACGACGTCGACCTGAACGTCGAGCCCGGGCACGTCGTCGGTGTTCTCGGCAGCAACGGCTCCGGCAAGTCGACGCTGCTGCGGATCATGGCCGGCGTCTCGCACCCGACCACCGGCACCCTCACCGGCACCCCGCGGATCGGCTACCTGCCGGACCGCTTCCCGGCCGGCCAGCGCATGGGCGCGCGGGCGTACCTGCGGCACATGGCGCGCATCCGCGGGCTCACCGACCTCTCGGTGATCGACCCGCTGCTCGAGCGGCTCGCGCTGGTCGGCGGTCCGACGGCGCCGCTGCGCACGTTGTCGAAGGGCAACGCGCAGAAGGTCGGGCTCGCGCAAGCCGTCATGGTGCGGCCCGATCTGCTGATCCTCGACGAGCCGTGGTCCGGCCTCGACGTCGGGACGCACGCCATCCTCGGCGAGCTCGTCGCCGAGACGCGGGCACGCGGCGCGAGCGTGGTGTTCACCGACCACCGGCCGCAGGTGGTGCACGACCACGCCGACGTCGTCCACCTCATGAACGACGGCCGGCTCACGGCGGAGAGCGCCGAACCGACGACGCGGATCGTGCTGCGCGGCCACGGCACCGAGTGGGCGGACGAGCCCGGCGTGCACCACGCGGTCGTCGCAGGGGCCCAGATCGTGCTCACGGTCGAGGTAGCGTCGGTCGACGCGGTGCTGCTGCGGGCGTTGAAGGACGGCTGGTCGGTGCGGGAGGTGGCGCCGTGTTCGCCCTGACCCGCTACTACTTGGCGCTGCTCGGGCATTCGCAGCGGTACCTGCCGGCGCTGCTGGCCTACCTCGCGCTGTGCGTGATCCTCTACGCCGACCCGAACTCGCCGCCGCTGCCGCTGTTCGGCGTGAGCGCCGGCGGACTGCTCGTCGTCTCGTGCTGGCTGACGATCGCGCTGCTCGACATCGAGGACCCGGTGCAGCGGCTGGTCACCCTGAGCCACGCCCGGCAGTGGCGGCGGATGATCACCGGTGCGATCTTCACCGTGCTGACCTGCTCCGCGGTCCTCACCGTGATCACCGAGGTGTGGTCGGCGATCAAGTCGTTCAAGGTCCAGCCGTCGGCGCTGGGCATCGGGCTGCTCGCCCACTTCGCGTGCGCGCTGCTGGGCGTCGCGATCGCGCTGCCGTGCTCGCGGCTGCTCGTGCAGCGGATCGGCTGGACGGTGCTCGCCGCCGTGGTCACGCTGATCGTCGTGCTGCTGGCGAAGATCCCGCTGGTCCACCCGCTGCTGCACGCCCTGACCGACGACGAACCGGTCGGCGGCCCGCTCGTCCTGGCGGTGGTGACGTCGGTGGTGGTGCTGGCCGCGAGCTTCCTCGTCGTTTCGCGGCTCGTGCAGCGCCGTTCCTGAGTGCAATTTGCAATCTTCAATTTCTGCAGCAGGGTACCGGCGGGTGCTCGCGGCCGACTAAGGTTCGGGTCCTCTCCGATTCTGGGTGAAAGGAGACCGGGTGACGGCTGGGATCGTCGCGATCACCGGGCCAGACTCCGACGGCGAGCTCCGGGAGCTCGCCGCCTGGCTGCGCGGAGAGGACGAGCTCCGCGGCCGCGTCCAGCTGTTCGACGCCGTCGTGGTCGGCGTGACCAGCAACTCCGCCGGCGTCTTCTGCCGTTCCCTGTTCGCCTGGCTGCGCCGCTACCGGGAAGGCCGCGTCTCGCTGAAGATCAAACGCTCGGGTGCGGCCGAGGAACTGGAGCTCGACTGCGGTCCCGCGAGTGACGCCGACCAGGTTCTCGGTGCCGTCCAAGGATTTCTCGACAAAGCCTGAACAACGAAGAAGGCCCGCACGGCGAACCGTGCGGGCCTTCTTCGTCGAGTCCGTTACTGCCCTGGTGTGGTCGATGTTCCCGTCGGGAACAAGGGTTCCGACACCGAGACCGTCACGTTCTGGTCCTTGTCGATCTGCGCACCCGGCGAAACGCTCTGCTTGGTGATCGTTCCCTCCGGCTTGTTGCTGGTCCGGTCGGACTGCGGCCGGAGCTGTCCGGTCCAGCCCATGCTTTGCAGCTTCGACTGGGCCTCGTCGACCGTCATGCCGATCAGGAGCGGCATGGTGATCTTGTTGTCGCCCGGCCCCGTCGAGACGGTCAGGGTGATCGTGCTGCCGACCGGCACCGAACCGCCGTTCGGCGTCTGCTGGATGACCTGTTCCTTCGGCTGGTCGGACTGCTGCTCCACCCGCTTCACGGAGAAGCCCATGCCGGTGAGGGTGGAGTTGGCCTCGGCGTAGGTCTTGCCGATGAGGTTCGGGACCTGCTTCTGCTGCTTGCCCTTGCCGATGGTGATGGACACGCTCGTGCCCTGCTGGACCTGGTTGCCCGCCTGGGGGGTCTGGTTGACGACCTTCCCCACGTCGTTCTGGTCTTCGACGTCGACTTCCTGCACCGACGGGTTCAGGGTCAGGCCGGCTGCCTTCAGCTTCGTTTCCGCGTCGTCGCGGGTGCTGCCCTTCAGATCGGGCACGGTCGCCGTGCCCGGCGGCTGGCCGATCGTGAGCGTGATCTGCGCCGACGTCGCGACCGGGGTGCCCACGTCGGGGGTGATGGCGATGACCTTGTTGACCTGGTCGTTCGTGCAGGCCACGTTGCCGCTCGCGTCGGGGATCCCGCAGGGCACCATCTTGTTGGGCGCGAAGTTGTTCAGGCCCTTCTCGCGCAGGGTGTTCTTGGCCGCCAGCTCCGACTGCCCCTTGACGTCGGGGATCTGCACGGTGGTCGCTTCGTCGTTGCCCTTGAACGAGCCCGACAGCCACATGATCAGCAGCACCGCGCCCAGCACGAACACGGCGGCCAGCGCGGCCAGGATCGCCCGGCGGCGGCGCTTGGCCTTCGGGTCCTCGTCGTCCGGGGCGTCGTACTCCTCGTAGCGCTGCGGCTGCCGCCGGTCGGCGTTCATCACCTGCGTGCGCTCGTCCTCGGACATCACCATCGGTGCCGCCGGACGCTGGCCCGAGAGCGTGCGCACCAGGTCCGAGCGCATCTCCGCCGCCGACTGGTAGCGGTTCGCCGGGCCCTTGGCCAGCGCCTTCAGCACGACGGCGTCCAGTTCCGGCGCCACCGCCGGGTTCACCGACGACGGCGGGTTCGGGTCTTCCCGGACGTGCTGGTAGGCCACCGCGACGGGGGAGTCCCCGGTGAACGGCGGCTCACCGGTGATCAGCTCGTACAGCACGCAGCCGGCGGCGTAGACGTCGGACCGGGCGTCGACCGACTCGCCGCGGGCCTGCTCCGGCGAAAGGTACTGCGCCGTGCCGATCACCGCGGCGGTCTGGGTCATCGCGGACTGGCCGTCGTGCATCGCGCGCGCGATGCCGAAGTCCATCACCTTGACCGCGCCGTTCTTCGTGATCATCACGTTGGCCGGCTTGACGTCGCGGTGCACGATGCCGTGGCGGTGGGAGAAGTCGAGCGCCGCGCAGACGTCGGCCATGACCTCCATGGCCCGCTTCTGCGACATCGGCCCTTCGGTCTTGACGATGTCGCGCAGCGTCCGGCCTTCGACGTACTCCATGACGATGTACGGCAGCGGGCCGAACTCGGTGTTGGCCTCACCGGTGTCGTAGACCGCGACGATCGCCGGGTGGTTCAGGGCGGCGGCGTTCTGCGCCTCACGGCGGAAGCGCTCCTGGAACTGCGGGTCCCTGGCGAGGTCGGCACGGAGGATCTTGATCGCGACTTCCCGGCCGAGACGCACGTCGTGGCCGTGATGGACCTCGGACATGCCTCCGTAGCCGAGCGTTTCGCCCAGCTCGTACCGGTTGGAGAGCAGTCTGGGTGTGCTCATCTCTGGGTGCCGTTCCATTCCGTCCAAGGTGTGGTCATGATGCCTTGCTGGCCATCGTCGGTCGTGCCGGGAGTGTCCGCCGGGTAGACGCTCGTAGCGGGCGGCTCCTCCGCGGGCGGCTGTCTGCCCGGGACCACCTGACCCGTCGTCTGGCCGGTGTGCGGTGGCGAACTCGAGCTGCCGATCATCTTCGCGACCAGGACGATGCCGGCCACCAGGACAACGAGCAGGATGGCCGCGAGGAGCGCCCACCAGCCCCACTGGGACTTCTTCCGGGTCACCGGCACCATGACCGGACGCATCACGGGCCGGGACGGCGGGCCGATGGCGGGCATCGGGTTCACCGCCGGCGACGGCGGGCCGACCGGCATGTGCTGCTGCTGCGGCGGGACCTGTTGCTGCGGCGGGACCGGCTGCTGCACCGGCTGTTGCTGCACCGGCTGCTGACCGGTCGAGTACGTGGCGTTGACCAGCCCGGACGGCGTCGGCAGCGGCAACCCGGCGCGGACCGCGGCGACGGCGGCCGCGAACTCGCCGCCGTTGTTGTAGCGCTGCCGCGGATCCTTCACCAGCGTCGCCTCGATCACCGCGCGCGCGGCGGGCGGGACGTCCGGCGGCAGCGGCGGTGCGATGTCCCGGATGTGCATCATCGCGACCGTCACGGCGTTTTCGGACAGGAACGGCCGGTGCCCGGCGAGGCATTCGTAGCCGCACACCGCCAGCGAGTAGACGTCGGACGCCGGCTCGGCCGGGTGCCCGAGCGCCTGCTCCGGCGCGATGTAGTGCGCGGTGCCCATGACCATGCCGGACCGGGTGACCGGGGCCGCGTCGGCAGCCTTCGCGACCCCGAAGTCGGTGATCTTCACCTGGCCCGCGGGCGTCACCAGGATGTTGCCCGGCTTGACGTCCCGGTGGACCAGGCCCCGCTCGTGCGCGGCCTGCAGCGCGTTGCCCGCCTGCTCGAGCATGTCGAGCGTGAACTCCGCCGACAGCCGCCCGTGCTTGGCCAGCAACCCGGCCAGCGGATCACCGTCGACGAGCTCCATCACCAGGTAGGCGATCGAGAGGTCGCCGTCGAAGATGGTCTCGCCGTAGTCGTGCACCGCGGCGATGCCGGGGTGGTTCAGGGACGCCGTCATCCGCGCTTCGGTGCGGAAGCGGTGGAGGAATTCGGCGTCGCCGGAGAGTTCGGCCTTGAGGATCTTGACGGCCACGGTCCGGTCCAGCCGGGTGTCGCTGGCCTGCCAGACCTCGCCCATCCCGCCGACGGCGATCCGGTTCGTCAGCTTGTACCGCTCGGCCAGCAGCTGACCGGAGGACAGCATGCGCTATCCACCCCCGAGCTTGGCGTTGATCGCCGCGCGGCCGATCTCCGCGGCGACCGAGCCGCCGGTGGCCGCGAGTCCGCGGTTGCCGCCGTCTTCGACGATGACGGCGACCGCGATCTGCGGGTCGTTCGCCGGGGCGAAGGCGGTGTACCACGCGTGCGGGGCGGTGTTTTTGGAGTCCGTGCCGTGCTCGGCGGTGCCGGTCTTCGACGCGATCTGGATGTCCGCGCGCTTGCCGCCACCCTTGGTGAAGCCCTCGGAAGCGATCATCATGTCCTTGAGGATCGCGGCGTTCGACGACGAAAGTGCCGCCGTGCCGGTGAGCTCGGTGGGACTGTAGTCCTCGATGGTCGACAGGTCCGGCGCCAGTACCGACTGCACCAGCTGCGGCTTCATCGCCATCCCGCCGTTCGCCACGGTGGCCGCGAGCAGGCAGTCCTGCAGCGGGGTCAGCCGGACGTCGCGCTGGCCGATACCGCTTTGGTAGAGCGCGCCCTGGGAGTCGAGCGGGCCGACCGTGGACGGCGCCACCTTCATCGGCACGGTCAGGTCGGTCTGCCCGATGCCGAAGTTCGCGGCGGTCTTCTTCATCTTGTCCGCACCGAGCTGGCCGGCGAACTCCGCGAACGGCACGTTGCAGGAGTGTGCCAGCGCGTCCTTGAACGTGGTCCCCGGGCAGCCCTCGCCGGCGTAGTTCTCCAGCGTGACGCTCGTGCCGGGCAGCTTCGTGTTCGGCGCCGGGTTGACCGGGGTGTCCGGGCCCTTGCCGTCCTCGAGCACGGCCGACGCGGTGACCAGCTTGAACGTCGACCCCGGCGGGTAGGTCTCCGAGATCGCCCGGTTCAGCATCGGGTTCTTCGGGTCCTTGACGTAGGAGTTCCAGGCGTCGGTCTGCGCCTTCGACGTGTGCGACGCCAGCTTGTTCGGGTCGTACGACGGCGTCGACACCATCGCCAGGATCCGGCCGGTCTTGGGCTCCAGCGCCACGACGGCGCCGGTGTAGTTCCGCTGCGTCATCAGGTCGTACGCGGCCTTCTGGACGGCCGGGTCGATGGTCAGCCGGACGTTGCCGCCGCTGGGGTCGCGGCCGGTGACCATGTCCGACAGCCGGCGCACGAACAGGCGCGGGTCCGAGCCGTTGAGGACGTCGTCCTCGGAGCGCTCGAGGCCACCGGAGCCGTAGTTGATCGAGTAGTAGCCGGTGACCGGGGCGTACATCGGGCCGTCGACGTAGGACCGCGTGTACTTGTACTTGTCGTTCGACGGGTCGACCTTCGCCAGCACTTCGCCGTTCGCCTGCGAAACGATCTGGCCGCGGCGGCGGGCGAACTCGTCGTAGAGGACCCGCGCGTTGCGCGAGTCGGTGCGGTAGTCGTCGGCCTTCACCACCTGGATGTAGGTGGCGTTCGCCAGCAGCAGGACGACCATGACGAGCATCGCCATGCCGACCTTGCGCAGCGGGGTGTTCATCCTTGGGCGCTCCCGTCCGCCGGCGGGCGCTGTACGAGCACGGTGTGCGCCTCGGCGATCGGCGCCTGCTGCTGGGGCTGCGGCTTCGGCCGGGCCGCGGGCCGCCGGGCCGCGTCGGAGACCCGGAGCAGCAGCGCGACGAGGATGTAGTTCGCCAGCAGCGACGAACCACCCTTCGACAGGAAGGGAGCGGTGATACCGGTCTCCGGGATGAGTTTCGTGACCCCGCCGACGACGACGAAGATCTGCATGACCATGGTGAACGCCAGCCCGCCGCCGAGCAGCTTGCCGAACGTGTCCCGCACCGCGAGCGCGCTCCGCATGCCGCGCATCGCGACCAGCAGGTACAGCATGAGGACGGCGGCCAGGCCGATGAAGCCGAGCTCTTCGCCGATCGCCGCGGTGATGAAGTCGGTGTTGGCCTCCGGGACCATGTCCGGACGCCCGGCGCCGAGCCCGGTGCCGCCGATGCCGCCGGTGCCGAGCCCGAACAGGCCCTGCGCGATCTGGTAGCCGCCGCCGAGCTTGTCGTAGGTGGCCAGCGGGTCCAGCCAGTTGGCGACGCGCTGCTGGACGTGCGTGAAGAGGTTGTACGCGATCACGCAGCCGCCGACGAAGAAGCTGAGGCCGAGGACGACCCAGATGATCCGCTCGGTCGCCACGTACAGCATCATCAGGATGACGCTGAAGAACAGCAGCGACGTGCCGAGGTCCTTCTCGAACACCAGGATGCCGATGCAGGCGATCGCGGCGATGAGGATCGGGCCCAGGTCACGGGCCCGCGGCAGCTCGACGCCGAGGAACTTCTTGCCCGCCACCATGAACAGATCGCGCTTCGACACCAGGAACGAGGCGAAGAAGATCATCAGCAGGATCTTCGCGAACTCGCCCGGCTGGATCGAAAACCCCGGCAGCTTCAGCCACACCTTGGCGCCGTTGACCTCGGACAGGCTCGACGGCAGCAGCGCGGGCAGGGCCAGCGCGATGATCCCGACCAGGCCCGCGGTGTAGCCGTAGCGCGTCAGCGTGCGGTGGTCGTTGACGACGACCAGCACGACGACGAAGAACACCAGCGAGATGACCGTGAACAGCACCTGCGCGGTGACGGCGGGGGTGTAGTCCTTGCCGTTCTGCGCGGCCCGCTCCGCCAGCGCCAGGTCGATCCGGTGGATCATCACCAGGCCGATGCCGTTCAGCAGGGCGACGCAGGGGAGCAGCACCGGGTCCGCGTACGGCGCCCACTTGCGCACCGCCAGGTGCGCCGCGGCGAAGATGGCGAGGTAGGCGAGGCCGAGCCAGACGATCGACCAGGTCAGCTGCTGCTCCTGGTTCGCCTCCACCAGCACCAGGGCGATGGTGACGATGAACGCGGCGAACCCCAGTAGCACCAGCTCGGTGTTGCGGCGGGTCGGGACGTCGCGCGGCGGGTTCGTCTGGAACTGCGCGGCGAGCGGCTCGGCGGCGCGCGCGGCGGGCTGGCTCATCAGTTACCGCCTCCCGTCGTCGGTGCCGTCGAACTCGGCGTCGAGCAGTCCCTCCCCGCTGGCTGGTTCGCCGACGACGGAGCAGTGGAGCCGGCCGGGGCCGACGGAGTGGTCGTCGGCGTGGCCGTGGGTGTCGGCGTCGGGGACGGCTGGCCGCCCGCCGGCGCGCAGTTGTTCAGGCGCTTGTGCAGCTGCAGGAAGTCGTCGATGTACTTCCGCGCGTCGTCGAGGCTGTCCTTCTTGACGCCGTTCTGCACCGCCAGCCGCGCGTCCTCCTGGAGCTGGTTGACGCGCAGCTTGTCCGTGCACACCTGGTTGGGCGGGCACGAGCCCTGCTCGTAGGTGTGCAGGTCGATGCCGAGGATGCTGCCGGGGACGCCGCGGTAGATCACGACCTCCTGGTCCGCACCTTCGCCGACATAGTACTGACTCAGGACGAAGTACCGGGTCGCGATGGCGGCCGCGGCGAGCACCACGAGCACCACCAGCGCGCCGGCGAGCCAGCGGAACCGCTTCCGGCGCTTGGCCTTCGGGTCTTCGCGTGGCTGCGGCAGCTCCGGACGCGGCTGCTGCGGCGGCTGGGTCAGCGCCCTCGCCCGCGCCGCGGGCGAGTCGCCCTGGTGCAGCTCGTCGCTGCCGTCCCCGGCGGCGCCGCCCACGATGGGCGCGTCCTCGCCGAAGTCGACGTCGACGACGTCGGCGATGATCACCGTGACGTTGTCGGTGCCGCCGCCCTTGAGCGCCAGCTCGATCATCCGGTCCGCGCACTGCTGCGGGTCCGGGATCTGCACGGCTTCGGTCAGCGTCTCGTCGCTGACCATGCCGGAGAGGCCGTCCGAGCAGATCAGGTACCGGTCGCCGGGGCGGGCTTCGCGCACGGTCAGGCTCGGCTCGACCTCGTGCCCGGTGAGCGCCTTCAGCAGCAGCGACCGCTGCGGGTGCACCGCCGCCTCTTCGGGCGTGATCCGGCCTTGTTCGAGCAGTTCGTTGACGAAGCTGTCGTCGCGCGTGATCTGCGCGAACTGACCGCCTCGCAGCAGGTAGGCGCGCGAGTCGCCGACGTGCACCAGCCCCAGCCGGGTGCCGGCGAACAGCACGGCGGTGAGCGTCGTGCCCATGCCGTCCAGGTCCGGGTCCTGCGAGACGAGCTCGGCGATCGCGGCGTTGCCGTTCGCCACCGCCTCGCGCAGCTGGGCGAGCAGGTCGTCGCGGGGTTCGTCGTCGTCGAGGGGGGCGAGCGAGGCGATGACGACCTTGCTGGCCACCTCACCCGCCGCGTGGCCACCCATACCGTCGGCGAGCGCGAGCAGGCGAGGGCCGGCGTACACGGAGTCCTGGTTGCTCGAACGCACCAGGCCCCGGTCGCTGCGGGCTGCGTAGCGGAGGACGAGAGTCATGGGCGAAGCTCGATCACCGTCTTGCCGATCCGGATGGGGACTCCGAGCGGGACCCGGAGGGGTGCAGTGACCTTAGCCCGGTCCAGGTAGGTCCCGTTCGTCGAGCCCAGGTCTTCCACGTACCAGTCCTCACCGCGCTGGGCGATCCGGGCGTGCCGGGTCGACGCGTAGTCGTCGTCGAGCACCAGCGTGGAGTCGTCGGCACGGCCGATCAGGATCGGCCGTCCGTCGAGCGCGATGCGGGTTCCGGCCAGCGCACCGTGGGTCACCAGCAGCTGCTGCGGCGACTTGCTGTTGCGCGGCTTCTTTTCTTTCTTGCGGCCGAAGGTCGGCACCTGGACCCGCATGCCGGAAGCCGCGTAGAGGTCCGAGCGCACGACTCTGAGCGCGGCGAACACGAAGAGCCAGAGCAGCACGAGGAAGCCCACCCTGGTGAGTTGTACGACCAGCTCTGGCACTTGGTGTGTCCGCTCCCGACTCGTCCGTGCAGCCGCGGCGCGGGTACGCCGCGGTCCCCCCGCACGTCAATTCTGCGGGAACAGTATTCCGTGCCCCCAGTCAGCCCTGCGTACGGAACACGAGGGAGGAATGCCCCACCCGGATGACGTCGCCGTCCGCGAGCTGCCAGGTCTGGACCGGAGTGCCGTTCACGGTCGTTCCGTTGGTCGAGCCGATGTCGGCGAGCGTCGCGCTCTGGCCGTCCCAGGTGATCTCCAGGTGCCGGCGCGAGACGCCGGTGTCCGGCAGCCGGAAGTCCGCGTCCTGGCCGCGGCCCACGACGTTCCCGCCCTGCTTCAGCGAGTACGTCCGGTTGGAACCGTCGTCCAGCTGCAGGCTCGCCGCGAGCTGGCGGCCCGGCGCGGGCGGGGCGTAGCCGCCCTGCTGCTGGGCGTACGGGTCGGCGCCCGGCTGGGCGTACGCCTGCTGCCCGTACTGGTCGTAGCCGCCCTGCTGCTGGCCGCCGTACTGGTCGTACCCGGGCTGCTGCTGGCCGGCGTACTGGTCGTAGCCGCCCTGCTGGTAGCCGCCCTGGTCGTAGCCGCCCTGCTGGGGCTGGGCGTAGCCGCCCTGGTCGTACCCGGGCTGCTGGGCCTGGCCGTAACCCTGGTCGTAGCCGCCCTGCTGGGGCTGGGCGTAGCCGCCCTGGTCGTAACCACCCTGCTGGTAGCCGCCCTGGTCGTAGCCACCGCCCTGGGGCTGGCCGTAGCCACCTTGGTCGTACCCGGGCTGCTGAGCCTGGCCGTAACCCTGGTCGTACCCGGGCTGCTGGCCACCCTGCTGTCCGTAGCCGTACTGGCCCTGCTGGCCGTACGGGTCACCCTGGTCGTATTGGCCGTAGCCGGGGGGCTGGCTCATTGCTGGGTCTCCTGCGTTGCTGGGTCGTGCCGGCCGCGGTGAACCGGCGCCTGAGGGGCGGGCGTCGGGATCGACGGACGAACGGGTCTTGAACTGTCCAGTATGCAGCGCCTCGTTGCGCTCGAGTGATACGACGACGTCACCATAGGTGTCGAGGCCCTCGGCGGCGAGGTGTTCCGCCACCGCCTTGGCCAGCACCTGAGTGACGCGTTGCTCGTCACCGGCCATGCGCTCGTGGTCAGCCGCCCCCAGGGACACGATGTAGTGATTGGGGGCGAGCTGCCGACCGCCTGCCAGCTCACGAACGTTCTCCTCACTCTCCCGCTCCAGGGCGATCGCCACTTCCTGCGTGACGACGTTGCCACCGAACATGCGCGCGAAAGTGTTCCCCACCAGGTTCTCGAGGCGTCTGTCAAAACGCTCGACGCGGCTCACCGGGGAAAACCTCCTCACACGTGTGCTTCCGCTATCGATCCTATCCGGGTGAGCCCGCCTCGACACGGCCCCCGGTGAAACCCGCTCAAACGACCTGCTAGTCTTCTCCTCGCTGTCAGAGAGAAGCACTCGGGCGAGTGGCGGAATGGCAGACGCGCACGGTTCAGGTCCGTGTGTCCGAAAGGACGTGAGGGTTCAACTCCCTCCTCGCCCACGCTGTTCAGAGGCCCGGTCGCGCTAGCGACCGGGCCTCTTCCCGTTTTCCTATTTCTCCCGGGGGCCGAGCCTCCGGACCCCCACGGCGCCTCTCCTCACCTTCCAGCGTGGCTGAGGTTGGTGGGGAATATCACCCGTTTGGCTCTGCGTGGTGTTCGCTCACGGCGGAGATTCGGGTGTATCAAGCCGTCGTCTTGGTGATCCACGCGGCCAGGATGTCGACCCGGCTGGTCGTCTCGATGCCCGCATGGGGGCAGCCGGGGCCCGTTGCCTCCACCGCCACCAGTTCGGTCTCGGTGAAGTACGGAGCTCCTGAGTCGTACGTGCACGCGCTCGTGGTGATCTCCGGCGCCGCCCCGCGGACGCCCAGGGTGGTCGGCTCCACCTTGGCCACCGCCACCGTGCCCTGCTGCATGCGGGACGCCGGCTTGGGGTCGGTGCCCGTCAAGCTGCCCCAGCCGGCCAGCGTCAGCTGCCGGCCGACCTTCGGTGCCGCGTGGGTCACCTTCAGGGGCTGGACCGTCGTAACCGGGGTGTCGAGCTTGATCAGGGCCACGTCGTTCTCGTTGGCCTGGACCACCTCGGTGACCTTGCGCGCCACCCCGGATTCGGTGGCTTCGTCGACCAGGCCCAGGGTGGCGGTGGTCGGGTACGGGACCTTGCCCGAGACGCGGTTGCGGTTCGCGTCGTGGAAGCAGTGGCCCGTGGTCAGGACCCAGCCCGGGGCGATCAGGGAGCCGGTGCAGTAGCTGCTGTACGTGGAGCCGTCCGGGCGCGGGATCTTCGTCATCGAGAGCTTCGTGACGAAGCCGAACTGGCCCGCCGGGACGTCGGTGCCGTGGGCGATCCCTGGCGCGGCCAAGGCGGCAGGGGCGGTGGCGGTGGTCAGGACAGCAGCGGCGAGCAGGGCGCGCAGGCGCATTCTTCCCCTTCGTCGAGTCGATGGTCGACGTTCGACGTTAGGGCCGCCGCGGTCCCCGCGGAATTCCCTGGCCGGGCGTCACCCGGTGGACCACCGGGTGACGCCCGGAAGGAGGTCAGCCGGTGTGCGAAGCGATCCAGTCCGCGACCACGTCCACCCGCGAAGTGGTCTCGAGCTGGTTGTGCGGGCAGTCGGGTCCGGTGGACTCGACGGACACCAGCTGGCCGCCGCTGCCACCCGCGACGAAGTAGGGCGCGCCCGAGTCGTACACGCAGGCGCTCGTGGTCGACGTCGGTGCGACGCCCTGGACACCGATCGTCGAGGCGGCGACCTGGCCGACCTTCACGGTCCCCTGCTGCAGCTTGGTCGAAGGCGTGGGGTTCGTGGCGGTGAGACTGCCCCAGCCGGCGAGGGTCAGCAGCTGTCCGGCCGACGGCGTGACCCGGTTGACCGTCAGCGGCGTGATGTCGGGGACGTCCGCGTCGAGCGTCGCGATCGCGATGTCGTTGGCGCTCGCCTGGTACACCGTGACGACGGTGCGGGTCACGCCCGGCGTGCTCTGGTCGACCGTGCCGAGCAGCACCGAAGTCGGGTACGGCACCGGGCCGGAGACGCGGTTGCGGTTGGCGTCGTGGAAGCAGTGGCCCGCGGTGATGATCCACTTCGCCGCGATCAGCGCGCCGGAGCAGGCGCTGTTGTACTTCGAGCCGTCGGGCTTCGGGATGTTCGTCATGGTCAGCTTGGCGGCGAACTGGAACGTCCCCGCCGGGACGTCGGAGCCGTTGGCCACGGCGGCCGCCGGTCCCGCGGTGGCGAGACCGGCGGCCAGCGTCAAAAGGGCAGCAGAGAACACGGCGCGAACGCGCATCGGTGGATCCCCCTTGTCACGCACCGGCGGTCGAAGGCCGGTGATCACTTTCGAGGGTAGTGACGCCGCGCCGCGGGAAAATACGCCGTTCAGCCCAAGTGCGAAGCGATCCAGTCCGCCACGACGTCGACGCGCGCGGTGGTTTCGGCCTGATCGTGCGGGCAGTCCGGACCGTCGCTTTCGACCGAAACGATGCGGCCGCCCTTGCCCGACGGGACGAAGTACGGGGCGCCCGAGTCGTAGGTGCACGCGCTCGTCGTCGACGTCGGGGCGAAGCCCTTCACGCCCACGTACTGCGGGTCGACCGTGGCGACCTTCATGACGCCCTGCTGCAGCTTCGTGCCCGGGGTCGGGTCGACCGAGGTGAGGCTGCCCCAGCCCGCCAGCACGACCTTCTGGTCGATCGACGGCGTCCGGCGGTTGAGCGTCAGCGGCTCGATGCCGAAGACCGGCTTGTCGAGCTCGGCGATCGCGATGTCGTTGCTCGGTGACTGGTACACCGTGACGACGTTGCGGGTGACGCCCGGCTTGTCCACGGTGGTCGTGCCCAGCAGGACCGAAGTCGGGTACGGCACCGGGCCGGACACCGGGTTGCGGGCCGCGTCGTGGAAGCAGTGGCCGGCCGTGATGATCCACTTCTTGGCGATCAGGGAACCCGAGCAGGCGCTGTTGTACTTGGTGCCGTCGGGCTTCGGGATGTCCGTCATGGTCAGCTTCGCGGCGAACTTGAACGTCCCCTGGGGGACGTCGGCGCCGTTGGCCACGGCCGAAGCCGGTGCCGCGGTGACCACCGCCGCGGCGAGCGCGAAGAGTGTTGCGGAGAGCAAAGCGCGAGTGCGCATGGGAAAAACCCCCGGATCAGGGCCGGCTTCGGGGCCGGCGATGGGGGCGAGGGTAGCGAAAACCCGTGCGGCGGTGGCGGGAATCCCCGCCACCGCCGGGAAGTCAGTTAACGCCGACCAGGTCGACGACGAAGATCAGGGTCTCGCCCGGCTTGATGACGCCGCCCGCGCCGCGGTCGCCGTAGCCCAGGTGCGGCGGGATGACGAGCTTGCGCCGGCCGCCGATCTTCATGCCGGCGACACCCTGGTCCCAGCCGGAGATGACCTGGCCGGCGCCGAGGCCGAAGCGCAGCGGCTCGCCGCGGTTCCAGGACGCGTCGAACTCTTCGCCGGTCGAGTGGGAGACACCGACGTAGTGCACGGTGACGGCCTTGCCGGGCGTGGCCTCCGCGCCGTCACCGACCGTGATGTCGGTGATCTCGAGGTCGGCCGGAGGGTTGCCCTCGGGGCGGTCGATCTGGGGCTTTTCCAAGGTCATGGCACTCACCGTACCCACGCGCGCGAGGCTGCGCCGAACGGACTACGTCCAAGGGCTGAAAAACGCGAAAAGTCTTCACACTTCGGCTACTGCTCGGTAGCGTGCGCTTCGTCACTCTTCTGACTGAGGGGAGCCCGGCATGCGACGTGGCATCCGCGCCCTGACCTTGACGGCACTGGGGGCCCTCGTGGCCGGTCTCACCCAGGTCGCCGTCACCGCTCCGGCCGCACAGGCGGCCGCGTCGCCCGACGACTACTGCGGCGGGCAGTGCAACGACATCCTGCCGCCCGGCGAACAGGGCAGCGCCACCCTCGCCGAGATCCTGGCGCACAAGGTGCTCGGCACCCGGCCCGACCACGCCGCGGACCAGATCGGCAAGTACGCGTCCCTGGCGGGCGGCTACAAGACGCTGACCACCGGCACCATCAGCCAGTACTTCAACGACTCGTCGTTCGGCGTCGCGGCCGACCAGGTCGCGAGCACGACGCAGCCGCGTTCGGACGTCACGATCGTCCGGGACAAGGCGCTCGGCGTCCCGCACATCACCGGGACCACCCGCGCCGGCACCGAGTTCGGTGCCGGGTACGCCGCCGCGCAGGACCGGCTGTGGCTGATGGACGTCCTGCGCCACGCCGCCCGCGGCCAGGTCACGCCGTTCGCCGGTGGCGCCGAGGCCAACCGCGAGCTCGAGCAGCAGTTCTTCGCGAACGCGCCGTACACCGAGGCCGAGCTGCAGCAGCAGATCGACCGCGTAGCGAGCAGCGGCCCGCGGGGCGCGCAGGGCCTCGCCGACGCGCAGGCCTACGTCGACGGCATCAACAAGTACATCAACGACTCCCACAGTGGCCGGTACTTCCCGGGCGAGTACGTGCTGACCGGGCACGTCGACGCGATCACCAACGCCGGCACGATCGACCCGTTCAAGCTGACCGACCTCGTCGCGCTGGCTTCGCTGGTCGGCGCCGAGTTCGGCGCGGGCGGTGGCGGTGAAGTGCAGAACGCCGTCGCGAAGCTCGCGATGCAGGAGAAGTACGGCGTCGTGCAGGGCGAGAAGGTGTGGCAGAGCCTGCGCTCGGAGGACGACCCCGAAGCCGTCAAGACGCTGCACGACGGCCAGACCTTCCCGTACGGCAAGACGCCGGCCAACGCGGTCGGGCAGGCCATGCCGGACAAGGGCTCGGTGACCGGGCAGCAGCTGGTGTTCGACAAGACCGGCTCGGCCGCCGCCGCGACGCCGTCCACTGTGGACGTCCCGGCGCCCGCCGACCAGGAGCCCGCCCGCGGCATGTTCGACAACGGCGTGCTGCCGGGCAACATGCTGAGCGAGAAGCACGGCATGTCCAACGCGCTGCTCGTCTCCGGCGCGAAGACCGCCAGCGGCCACCCGGTCGCGGTGTTCGGCCCGCAGACCGGCTACTTCGCGCCGCAGCTGCTGCTGTTGCAGGAGCTGCAGGGTCCGGGCATCAGCTCGCGCGGCGCGGCCTTCGCCGGGCTGAGCATGTACACGCTCCTCGGCCGCGGCCAGGACTACTCGTGGAGCGCGACGACGTCGGCGCAGGACATCATCGACACCTACGCGCTGACGCTGTGCGACCCGAGCGGCAAGGCGCCGACGAAGGACTCGAACTACTACACCTGGCAAGGCCAGTGCATCCCGATGGACACCGTCGAGGTCAAGAACGCCTGGAAGCCGACGGTGGCCGACGGGACCGCGGCGGGGTCGTACACCCTGCGCAGCTACCGGACGAAGTACGGGCCGGTGCAGAGCCGGGCGACAGTCGGCGGCAAGCCGGTGGCGTACGCGGCGCTGCGCTCGTCCTACTTCCACGAGGTCGACTCGCTGATCGGCTTCCAGGAGCTGAACGACCCGGGCTTCGTCAAGTCCGCGGCCGACTTCCAGAAGGCCGCGGCCGACATCAACTACACGTTCAACTGGTTCTACGCCGACTCGAAGGACATCGCGTACTTCAACTCGGGCAGCAACCCCTCCCGGCAGTCCAATGTGGATCCGAACATGCCGGTGTGGGGCGACCAGGGCCACGACTGGAACGGCTGGAACCCGGCCGGCAACGTGGCGACCTACACGCCGGCGTCGCAGCACCCGCAGTCGGTCAACCAGGACTACTACGTCAGCTGGAACAACGCGCAGGCCAACGGCTACGCGGCCGCGGGCGCGGACAAGTCCGCCGTGCACCGCGTCGACCTGCTCGACTCGCGGGTGAAGAAGCTGATCTCCAGCGGCACCAAGGTCACCCGGGTCAACCTGACCCAGGCGATGGAGGACGCCGCGCTCGCCGACCTGCGGGCCGAGCGCGTCCTGCCGCTGCTGCTGCAGGTGCTCGACAAGACGCCGACCACCGGCGCGGCCGCGGACGCCGAGGCGAAGCTCAAGACGTGGCTCTCGAACGGCCAGCTGCGCAAGGAGACTTCGCCGGGGAGCAAGGCGTACGCGGACGCCGACGCGATCCGCATCTTCGACGCCTGGTGGCCGCTGCTGGTCCAGGCGGAGTTCAAGCCGGGCATGGGCGACGACGTCTACAACGCGATGACCGGCGTGCTGGGCATCAACGAAAGCCCGTCCGGTTTCCAGAACGGCAACGGCCAGCACACCGGCCAGCCGCACAAGGGCTCGTCGTTCCAGTTCGGCTGGTGGGGTTACGTCAGCAAGGACATCCGGCAGGTGCTCGGCCAGCCGGTGGCCGGCCCGCTCGGCCAGACGTTCTGCGGTGGCGGGAACGTCACGACGTGCCGACAGGCGCTCGTCGACTCGCTGACCACGGCCGCCGGCCAGGCCGCGAACACCGTCTACCCCGGTGACGCGTCCTGCTCGGCCGGCGACCAGTGGTGCGCCGACACGATCGTGCACACCGCGCTCGGCGGCATCACGCAGGACAAGATCAGCTGGCAGAACCGCCCGACGTTCCAGCAGGTCGTCGAGTACACCGCCCACCGCGGGGACACCATCGCGAACCTCGCGCCGGGGAAGACGGTCAGCGCCACGAGCGCCGAGACCGGCTTCTACAACTCGCCGGCGTCGAACGCGATCGACGGGAACGCCTCGACCCGCTGGGCCAGCGACTGGAGCGACGACCAGGCGATCACCGTCGACCTCGGTTCGGTGCAGCAGGTCTCGCGGGTGGCGTTGAGCTGGGAGTCCGCCTACGGCAAGGGCTACAAGATCCAGACCTCGCCGGACGCGGTGAACTGGACGGACGCGGCGGTCGTCACGGACGGAAACGGCGGGCAGGACAACGTTTCGTTCGCGCCGACGTCGGCGAGGTTCGTAAAGATGCAGGGCGTCCAGCGCGGCACGAAGTACGGGTACTCGCTCTACGAGTTCGAGGTCTACGCCCACTAGAAGGAGCCAGGCCGGTTCGCCCGCGGACGCGTGGGCGGACCGGCCGTCTTCGTCACAGTGACCGGTGGCTGACCTGCGGTTACCGTGAGGCGCATGGACGACTGGACGCCCCGCACCAAGGCCATCGCCGCCGGCCGGCCGCACGGCCCCGGCGAGCCGCTGAACACCCCGCTCGTCGCCACCAGCACGTATGAGGCCGGTGGCGATTTCGGGTACGCGCGCAGCGACGGGACGCCGACCTGGCACGCCCTGGAAGAAGCCGTCGGGGCGCTCGAAGGCGGTCACGCGACGGCGTTCGCGTCCGGCGTCGCGACGCTGTCCGCGGTGCTGGACCTGCTGCCGGTCGGGTCGCGGGTGGTCGTGCCGACGTTCAGCTACGCCGTGACGCGCGGGGTGCTCGCCCACGCGCAGAAGCTCGGCAAGCTCGCCGTCACCGAGCTCGAGCCGACCGACACCGCGGCCTGGGTCGCCGAGGCCGCGACGTCCGACCTGGTCTGGCTCGAATCGCCGACCAACCCGACCCTCGACGTGATGGACATCGAGCCGATCGCCGCCGCCGCGCGCGGCCGGGTCGTCGTCGACAACACCTTCGCGACGCCGCTGCAGCAGCGGCCCCTGGACCTGGGTGCCGACGTCGTCGTGCACAGCGCGACCAAGCTCATCGGCGGGCACAGCGACCTGCTGCTCGGCATCACGGTGGCCAAGGATCCCGAGGTGGCGGCGGAGCTGAAGGGGGCGCGGACCCGCGTCGGCTCGACGCCGGGTGCGCTGGAGGCTTGGCTCGCGCTGCGCGGCCTGCGGACCATGCCGGTCCGGCTGGCCGAGCAGTCCCGCACCGCCGCGCTGCTGGCTTCGCGTCTTGGCGAGCACCCCGCGGTGACGCGCGTGCGCTACCCCGGCTTCGGGATGATGGTCTCGTTCGACCTGGCCGACGCCGAGACGGCCGACCGGTTCTGCGCGGCCGTCCGGCTGATCCGCCCCGCGACGAGCCTCGGCGGCGTGGAAAGCCTGGTCGAACGGCGGGCGTGGCTCGCGGGCGAGGAGCGGGTCCCCCCGGGACTGATCAGGTTCAGCGTCGGCCTGGAAGACCCTGACGACCTGTGGCGGGACCTGAACACCGCGTTAGCGGAGTAACGCCGGTCGACAAATCGTCGATAGTCGCGACATCGCTGATCAACCGCCGTTGGGAGTCGTCGTGGGTAGAACGCTGAACCGGGTCGCAGGTGTCGTTTCGGCAGCTGCGCTGGCCACTTTCGCCGCCGCGCCGGTCGCGCTGGCACAGGACGAAACCCCCACGTCGACCACGGAAACCAGCACGTCGACATCGGAGACTTCGAGCAGCCCGACGAGCACGACCACTTCGGACGCGCCGGCCACGGTCCCCTCGTCGACTTCGGGCATCGCGACTTCCGACCCGACCCGGTCCGAGGTGAAGACCACCGACAAGCGGATCGCGCCCAAGGCCGAGCCCGAGGTCGAAGGCGACACCCAGGAGCCTCCGAAGGACGACGACCCTCAGCAGGACAACGTCGGCCACGGCTTCGTCGGCGTCGGCGGCGAAGGGGTCCTGGTCATCGCCTGCGCGGCCGGGGCGCCCGGGAACGTGGCGACGCAGTACCTCGACGTCACCAGCGGACCGGACCAGGACGGCGCGAACGGCCTGCTCTGGAACTACACCGTGCGCGTCACCAGCCTGCCCGCGGGCACCACGACCGGAAAGTTCAGCTGGACCTGCGGGAAGCAGGACGGCGAGGGCATCGTGGAGTTCGAGCAGGAGCAGCCGCCGACCTCGACGAGCCCGAGCACCAGCACCAGTGCCTCGCCGTCGAGCACCGCGCCGATCACCACGGCGACCTCGGCCACGACCGTCACGACGACCACCACCGCATCCGGCAACGCTGCTCCGAAGGCCCAGGTCAAGGTCGCGCCCAAGGGCGGGGTCGAGACGGGCTTCGGCGGCACGGCCCGGTGACGGTTCGCTGGGCGGGCGCGGCCGTTGCCGCGCTCGCCCTGGTCCTGGCCGGCTGCAGTGCCGCGGAGGCGCCGAAGCCCGCCGCGGCGGGCGCACCTGTCACGTCGTCGATCCCGGTCACCAAGCCGTTCAAGGGGCTCCAGCCGACGTCGGTGAAGATCCCCAAGATCGGCGCGGAGTCCACCCTGCTCGCCGTCGCGGTCAAGATCGACGGCTCGATCTCCGTCCCGTCGGTGCACCAGCCGATGCAGGCCGCCTGGTACAAGCTCTCCCCGGTGCCCGGTGACGTCGGCCCGGCGATCGTGCTCGGGCACGTCGACGGCGACAAGAAGCCCGGCATCTTCTTCAAGCTCAAGGACCTCGTGCCCGGCGACGAGGTGGACATCGACCGCAGCGACGGCAAGAAGCTGAAGTTCGTCGTCGACCGCGTCACACAGGTCCCGAAGGACACGTTCCCGCGCGACGCCGTCTACGGCAACAGCGACAAGCCCGAGCTGCGCCTGATCACCTGCGGTGGCGCGTTCGACCACGCCGAGCACAGCTACAAGGACAACATCGTCGTCTACGCGAACCTCGCGGCCTAAACGCCGCCCGGGTAGGGGAACCGCTCCGGCGCGACCGCGGCCGGGTCGACCCACCTGCGCATCCCGGCGTCGCAGGCGGCGTAGCCCCAGTTGACCAGCCGGTCCTGCACCTGCTCGGACATCCTGGCCAGCCGCGTCTTCGTCTCGGCCAGTGCGCGGGTCCGCTCGATCGGCGCGGGCAGGGCGTCCGGCAGTTCGAAGTGCGTGATGTCGCTGTAGGTCGCCCAGTAGGTGCCGGCGAACTGCTTGTCCTGGTAGGACTTCAGCAGGGAGCCGGTGCGCAGCTCGCGGACCTGGTTGTCCATCACCGTCAGCACGCGGAACAACTGCATCGGCCAGTTCTGCTGCGGCTTCTCCTCGTGCTTCATCTTCTTGCCGGCGTCGCTTACCAGGACGGTCGCCCGCTGGTTCTCGATCGGGTCGAGGCCGAGGTTGTCGTACACGCCGGCGTCGCTGAGCACGATCCTGCGGTCCGGCTTGTGCGGATCCGGGATCACGACCGGCGAGAGCATCGGCGGGAAGGCCGAGGACGCGGCCACCGCCGTCGCCAGCGGCACCTGCCCGTGCGGGCCGGGCTGCCGGAAGAACCACCACAGCGAGCCGTCCTGCAGGCTGGTCGCGGTGAACACGAAGTTCGGCCCGGCCGGGTCGAGGTCCGCCAGGCGGCAGTCGCCGAAGAGGTGCTTCGCGTAGCGGCGCGCCAGCTCCTCGCCGGCACTGCGCCACGGCATCACCATGGCCTTCAGCGTCACCGGGATGTCGAGGTTGGTGCGGGCCAGTTTCCGCAGCGGCTGCACGACTTCCTTGCCGAAGTTCTCCGCAACGCCGTCGTCGCCGAACCACAGCTTGTGCCACGCGTGCGCCAGGACGCCGGCGGCGATCGAACCACCGGAGACGCTCGAGACGGTGGTCAGCTTGGGCAGCCAGCCGAGTTCGTTGAGGCGCCAGAGTGCGCCGGCGTGGAAGAGCATCGCGCGATAGCCGCCCCCGGAGAGCGCGAGCCCGGCGCCGTCCCGTTTCGCCGTGTCCATCCCGCCGAGTCTAGGACCGCAGCAACGGCGTCAGCAGCGGTCGCTGCGCGGCGGGCACGTATTCGGCGTAGTTGTCGTACAACGCCTGCTTGGCCAGGTGGGCCGCGCCGGCGCCGTCGGCCGAGCGGATCGCGTCGAGCACTTCGGCGTGGTGGGAGAGCCACGCGCGCATCAGCGAAGTCCGGTTGCTGGCGTGTTCCAGCTTGTCCTCGATCAGCTCCAGCACGACTCCGCGCACGACTTCTTCGCTGACCACCAGCAGGGGATTGCGCGAGATGCGCGCGATGACTTCGTGGAAGGCGACGTCGGCGCGGCTGAACTCCGCATAGCCGTGCGAGACTCCTTCGCGCATCGCCTCCAGCGCCGTGTCGAGGCCGGTCAGGTCGTCGTCGGTGCGCAGTTCGGCGGCGAGCAGGTGGGCCGAGCCGTCGAGGATCATCCGGAACTGCAGCAGTTCGGCAAGTCCGACGTGGTCGGCGCGCGCGAGCCGGTGCATCGAGCGGTGCAACGCCGCCGGCGACGCGGCCAGCACCTCCGGCCCCCGCGGGTCACCGGGCCGTGAGCGGATCATTTCGGCGGCTTGGAGCACCCGCAGGGCTTCCCGGACGGTCGAGCGGCCGACGCCGAACTGCGTCATCAGCTCGCGTTCGCTGGGCAGGCGTTCCCCCGGCTTGAGCGCACCGCTGACGACGGCCTGCTCGATCTGCTCGACGACCCGCTCGTACGCGCGGACCGGAGCCACCGGTTCGAACCGCATCCCTTGACCTCGACGTCCGTCGCGTGCAGGCTACTGGTCAGACCAGTGTACCGACCTGGAGGCCAGATGAAAGCCCGGATTCCCGTGCTGGCAGCGGCGCTGCTGCTCGTGGCGTCCGGCTGCTCGGCCGGCTCGTCGGCGAGCGTTTCCGCCGGCCCGGACACGCTTTCCGTCGGGTTCTCGGCGGAGCCGGCGAACTTCGACTTCACCCGTACCGACGGTGCGGCGATCCCGCAGGCGTTGCTCTACAACGTCTACGAAGGCCTGGTGAAGCTCGACTCGCAGGGCAAGGTCGTGCCGCTGCTCGCGAAGTCGTGGACGATCAGCCCGGACCGCAAGACCTACGACTTCCAGCTGCGGCCGGGCGTCAAGTTCAGCAACGGTGCGCCGTTCACCGCCGAGGACGTCAAGTTCTCCCTGCTGCGCGTGAAGACCGACTGGACGATCTCGATCAAGTCCACGATGGACGTCGTCGACCACGTCGACGTCGTCGCGCCGGACCACGCGCGGGTCGTGCTGTCGAAGCCGTCCAACGGCTGGCTGTTCAGCCTCACCAGCCGGCTCGGCGCGATGTTCAGCCCGACCGGGGTCGCGGATCTCGCGAACAAACCCGTCGGCACCGGTCCGTACGTCGTGGCCGCTCGCAAGCGCGGCGACTCCGTGGTGCTGACGGCGAATCCCGCCTACTGGGGCCGGAAACCGGCGTACGCCACGGTGGTCCTCAAGTACATCAAGGACCCGACCGCGCTGAACAACGCGCTCTACAGCAACGGGATCGACGTCATCTCCGCGATCACCGCGCCCGACTCGATCCCGCAGTTCCAGGCCGACGACCGGTTCCAGGTCGTCCAGGGCACGTCGAACAGCGAGGTCACGCTCGCGATGAACAACGCACGGGCGCCGCTGAACGACGTCCGCGTGCGCCAGGCGCTGACGTACGCGATCGACCGGAAGGCGTTGCTGGACACGGCGTGGGCGGGCCGCGGCACGCTGATCGGCAGCATGGTCCCGCCGACCGATCCCTGGTACGAGGACCTGGCGAACGTCCACCCGTTCGACCCGGCCAAGGCGGAAGCGCTGCTGACCGAGGCACACGCGACGAACCTGAACCTGCGGCTGCGGATCCCGAACCTGCCCTACGCGGTGTCGGCCGCGCAGGTCGTGCAGTCGCAGCTCGCCGACGTCGGTGTCCGGACCACGATCGAACCCCTCGACTTCCCGGCGGTGTGGCTCAAGCAGGTGTTCACCGACCACGACTACGACCTGTCGATCATCCAGCACGTCGAGGCCCGCGACATCACGACGTTCGGGAAGCCGAAGTACTACTGGGGCTACGACAGCAAGCGTGTCCAGCAGCTGCTCGCCGAAGCCGACAGCGGCACGCCGGAGCAGCAGGTCGCGGACATGAAGCAGGTGGCGCGGCAGCTGAACACCGACGCGGCCGCGGACTGGCTGTTCCTGTTCCCCAACGTCATCGTGGCGAAGGCGAAGGTCGGCGGGTTCGTGCAGAACCAGGTCAGCGAGTCGTTCGACCTCACCGGGCTGGCACCGCGATGACGGCCAGGGTGCTGCGCCGGGTGGCGATCTTCGTGGTCAGCGTGCTGGTCGCGTCGATCGTGGTGTTCCTGTTCATGGCCGTGCTGCCGGGCGATCCGGCGCAGGTCGCGCTCGGCGTCAACGCGACGCCGGAGCTGCTGGCCAAGACGCGCGCGGAGTTCGGCATCGACCGGCCGCTGGTCACGCAGTACTTCGACTGGATCGGTGGCGTGCTGCACGGCGACTTCGGCCGCTCGTACGTCACCCGCGACGCGATCGGCCCGCAGCTGCTCGACCGGCTCGGCGTCACGCTCTGGCTGGTCGGCGCCGGCATGGTGGTGGCGCTGGTGATCGCCGTGCCGGCCGGGTCGTTCGCCGCGGTGAAGCACCGGAAGGCCTCCGGTGCGAGCGTTTCCGGGTTGTCGCAGGTCGGTGTCGCGATCCCCGCGTTCCTCGCCGGGATCATCCTCGTGCAGATCTTCGCCGTGCAGCTGCGCTGGCTGCCGTCGGGCGGGTGGACACCGCCGGACCAGGACGCCGGCGAGTTCGTCCGCGGGCTGATCCTCCCGGCGTTGTCGCTGGGCCTGGTGCAGGGCGCGGTGCTCACGCGCTACGTGCGCTCGGCCGTGCTCGACACGCTGGGCCAGGACTACCTCCGGACCGCGCGGTCGAAGGGCTTGCGGCCGGGACAGGCTTTGGTGCGCCACGGCTTGCGCAACGCGTCGGTCCCGGTGGTCACCGTGCTGGGGTTGCAGCTGGCGACGCTGCTGATCGGCGCGGTCGTCGTCGAGCGCGTGTTCGTGCTGCCGGGCCTGGGCTCGATGCTGCTGGACGCCGTCGCCGCCCGCGACCTGCTGACCGTGCAGGGCATCGTGCTCGTGCTGGTGGTCGGCGTGCTGCTGATCAATTTCGTCGTCGATGTCCTCTACACCGTGCTCGACCCGCGATTGCGAGGTTCGTGATGCGCAGTCTCGTCATCGGCGGGGTGCTCGTCGGCCTGGTCGTGCTGGCCGCGTTGCTGTCGTTCGTGTGGACGCCGTTCGACCCGGTGAAGGTCGACGCGGCGCACCGGCTCCTGGGGTTCGGGGGCGCGAACCTCTTCGGCACGGACAAGTTCGGCCGGGACGTGCTCAGCCAGATCATGGTCGGCGCGCGGACCACGCTGTACGTCGGCGTGGTCGCGGTCGGCATCGCCGCCGTCGTCGGCACGCCGCTGGGGATCCTCGCCGGGATGTCGCCGCGGTGGCTCGGCGAGTTCGTCATGCGGGTCAACGACCTCGGGCTGGCGTTCCCCGCGCTGCTGCTGGCGATCATGTTCGGCGCGGTGTTCGGGGCGGACACGCTGACCGCGATGGTCGCGATCGGCATCGCGACGATCCCGTCGTTCGCGCGGATCGCCCGGTCCGGGACGCTGCAGGTGATGAGCACCGAGTTCGTGCTCGCCGCCCGCGCCGGCGGCCGGTCGCGGCTGACCATCGCGGTGCGGCACGTGCTGCCGAACATCTCGGGACTGCTGATCGTGCAGGCGTCGGTGTCGTTCGCGATCGCCGTGCTCGCCGAAGCGGCGTTGTCGTTCCTCGGCTTCGGCACCCGGCCGCCGACGCCGTCGTGGGGCCGGATGCTGCAGGAGTCCCAGGAACTGCTGACCGTGCACCCGCGGCTGGCGCTGGTGCCGGGCATCGCGATCGCCGTCGCCGTGCTGGGCTTCAACCTCCTCGGCGACGGCCTGCGCGACCGCCTGGATCCCCGATTGGCGGCGAAGGTATGACGCTCTCGGTCACGGGACTCAGTGTCTCTTCGCTCGTCCGCGACGTCTCGTTCGAGATCGGGGCGGGGGAGCGCGTCGGCCTGATCGGGGAGTCCGGGTCCGGGAAGTCGCTGACGGCGCTGGCGATCATGGGCCTGCTGCCCGAGGAACTGCGGGCGTCCGGCTCGATCCGGCTCGGCGGTCGCGAGCTGCTGGGAATGTCCGAAAAGGACCTGTCCCGGCTGCGCGGTGACGAGCTGGCCATGGTCTTCCAGGAGCCGATGACGGCGCTGAACCCGGCCATGCGCGTCGGCCGCCAGGTCACCGAGCCCGGCCGGATCCACGGTCGCCGCCATCGAGCCGAAGACCTGCTGGCAGCCGTCGGGCTGCCGGGCACCGCCCGCGCGTACCCGCACCAGCTGTCCGGCGGGCAGCGGCAGCGGGTGGTGCTGGCGATGGCGCTGGCCAACGAGCCGTCGCTGCTGATCTGCGACGAGCCGACCACCGCCCTCGACGTCACGGTGCAGGCGCAGATCCTTTCGCTCGTCAAGACGTCGTTGCCCGCCGAGAGTGCGTTGCTGTTCATCACGCACGACCTCGCGGTGGTCGCGTCGGTGTGCGAGCGCGTGCTGGTGATGCTGGACGGCGAGATCGTCGAAGCGGGCTCGACGCGCGAAGTGCTGACGTCGCCGAAGCACGAGTACACGCGGAAGCTCCTCGACGCCTCGGATCTGGAGGCCCGCCGATGATCATCGAAGTCCGCGACCTCGAACGGCGGTACGCCCGCCGGGACGTCCACGCGTTGCGCGGAGTCAGCTTCGACGTCGAAGCGGGACAGCGGTTCGGCATCGTCGGCGAGTCCGGCTCGGGCAAGTCCACGCTGGTGCGGCTGCTGGCCGCGCTGGACAAGCCGACCGCCGGCACGGTCTCGTTCCAAGGCCGGCGCATCGACGACGTCCCGGAGCGGAAGCTGGGTTTCCTTCGCTCCGAACTGCAGATCGTCTTCCAGGACCCGATGGGTTCGCTCGACCCGCGGATGCGCGTCGCCGACATCATCTCCGAACCGCTGGGGCGCCGGAACCCGAAGCTCGTCGACGAGCTGCTGGCGGCGGTCGGGCTCCCCGCGGACGCGGCGGGCCGGTACCCGCACCAGTTCTCCGGCGGCCAGCGGCAGCGGATCTCGATCGCCCGCGCGCTGGCGCCGAACCCGAGCGTGCTGATCGCCGACGAGCCGGTCAGCGCGCTGGACGTGTCCGTGCGCGGCCAGATCCTCGACCTGCTCGCGTCGTTGGTGGAGCAGTTCGCGCTGACGCTGATCTTCGTGTCGCACGACCTCGGCGTCGTCCGGCACGTGTGCGACCGCGTCGCGGTGATGCGCCGCGGCGAGATCGTCGAGCTGGGTGCCGTCGAGCAGGTCTACGACGCGCCGCGGCACGAGTACACCCGGGAGCTGCTGGCCGCCGCGCCGAACCTGCGTGCGGAACTCGCCCGGTTGAGCGGAGGTGACGATGACTGACCACCCGGACGGCCTGCCGGTCGGCGCGGACTGGGTGTCCACTGTGGATACCGGAGAAATCGTTTTCCCCTACGACGGGAGTGTCGTCGGCACCGCACCGATCGGGACGCCGGAGCTGGCTGCTCGTGCTGTCGGCGAGGCCGTCGCCGTCGCGCGCGAAGTGGCCTCGCTGCCTTCGCGGACTCGCCGCAAGCTGCTCAACGACGTCGCTCACGCCCTGCGGGAACGGCGCGAAGAGTTCGAGAACCTGCTCGTGCTGGAGACCGGCAAGCCGCTGGTCGACTGCCGCGTCGAGGTCGCGCGCACGATCGTCACGTGGGAAGCCGCCGCCGAAGAGGTGTCCCGGCTGCACGGCGAGACCGTGCCGCTGGACCTCCTGCCCTCGGGCGACGGGCTGGTCGGGTTCTGGAAGCGCAAGCCGATCGGCGTCGTCGTCGGCATCGCGGGCTTCAACTACCCGCTGCTGCTGGCGTCGCACAAGATCGCGCCCGCCATCGCCGCCGGCTGCCCGGTGATCGTCAAGCCGGCACCGCAGACGCCGTTGGCCACGCTCCGGCTGGTGCACCTGATCCGGCAGCTCGCCCCGCTGCCGGCGATGGTCCAGCTGGTCACCGGGGACGCCGCTGTCGGCGCGGCGTTGACGACCGACCGCCGGATCGGCGCGGTCTCGTTCACCGGCTCGGCCGCGGTCGGCCACCGCATCGCCCGCGACGCGGCCCCGACGAAGACCCTGCTGGAGCTGGGTTCGAACGCGGCGCTCGTCGTCGCGGAAGACGCCGACCTCGAGGCGGCGGTGGACGCCGTGGTGCGCGGCGGTTTCTACGCGTCCGGCCAGGCGTGCATTTCGGTGCAACGGGTCCTGGTCGTCGCGTCGGTGGCGGCCGAGTTCACCGAACGGCTCCTCGAGCGGCTGGACGAGGTCGTCGTCGGCGATCCCCGCGACGAGAAGACGCGGGTGTCCGCGCTGATCGACCCCGCTTCCACCGAACGCGTCGCCGCGTGGATCGAGAAGTCCGGCGCCCGCCAAGTCGGCGGTGGCATCGACGGCACAGTGCTGCGGCCGACCGTCCTGCTCGACGTCCCGGACGGTGTCGAGGTGTGGGACGAGGAGATCTTCGGCCCGGTCGTCTGCGTGCGCACGGTGTCCGATGTGGACGAAGCCTTCGCCGCGGTGAACGCGTCCCGCTACGGGCTCCACGCCAGCGTCTACAGCAAGTCCTTGAACACGGCGTTCCGCGCGCTCGACGAGCTGGAGGTCGGCGGCGTCATCGTCAACGAGGTGCCCGGCTTCCGCTCCGACACCATGCCCTACGGCGGCGTGAAGGACTCCGGCATCGGCCGCGAAGGGCCGCGGTTCGCGGTCGAAGAGCTGACCGTGACGAGGATGGCGGTGCTGCGCCCGTGAACTACGAGAACCTCTTCCGGCTGGACGGCCGCCGTGCGGTCGTGCTCGGCGCGGGAGGCATCGGCCGCGAAGCCGCGCGGGCCTTGGCCGCGCACGGTGCTGACGTCGTGTGCGCCGACCGCGACGTCGAAGCCGCACGCGAGTCCGGCGTCGGCGAGGTGTACGAGGTCGACCTGCTCGAACCCGGCGCGATCGACCGCGCGGCGACGGACCTCGGCCCGCAGGACATCGTCGTGCTGACCGCCGCGACGAACGTCCGCAAACGGTTGCTGGACTACACGCGGGAGGAGTTCGACCGCGTCATCGCGCTGAACCTCGGGGTGTCGTTCGAGGTCGTCCGCGTCTTCGGAGCCGACATGGTCGCGCGGGGGCGGGGGAGCATCATCGGTTTCTCGTCGATCCGCGGGACGACCGTCGAACCCGGTCAGGGCCCGTACGCGGCGACGAAAGCCGGGCTCGTCCAGCTGCTCCGGACGGCCGCCGCGGAGTTCGGCCCGGCCGGGGTGCGGGTCAACGCGATCGCCCCCGGCGTCGTCGAGACTCCGCTGACCAAGCAGATCAAGGCGAACCCGGAGTGGTACGCCGCGTACGCGACGAAGGGTGCGTTGGGCCGCTGGGCGCGTCCGGACGAGCTCGCCGGCGCCGTCGTGTACCTCGCTTCGGACGCTTCGTCGTTCGTGACCGGCTCCGTGCTCGCGGTCGACGGCGGCTGGACCGCCGTCGACGGCCGCTTCGAACCGCCCGCCTCGTGAGGAGCGTTCATGCCTGAGTTGCCCGACCTGACCGCTGTCGAACTCGTCGCGCAGTACCGCGCGAAGACGCTCTCGCCGATCGAGGTGACCGAAGCCGTTCTCGCACGCATCGAGGCGCGCGAGCCCGAGTTGCACGCGTTGTACGCGTACGACCCTTCGGCGGCTCGCGATGACGCGAAGGCGTCCGAGGCTCGCTGGGCGTCCGGCGAACCGCTGGGCCCGATCGACGGCGTCCCGCTGACGCTCAAGGAGAACATCGCCACGCGCGGCACCCCGGTACCGCTGGGCACGGCGGTCACCGCGCTGGTCCCCGCGGCCGAAGACGCACCGGCGGCCGCGCGGGTGCGCGAGTCCGGCGGCGTCCTGCTGGCCAAGACGACCATGCCGGACTACGGGATGCTGACGTCCGGGCTGTCGAGCTTCCACGCCACCGCGCGGAACCCGTGGCGGACGTCGGCCACGCCCGGCGGATCCAGCGCGGGCGCCGGGGCAGCGGCCGCCGCGGGGTACGGCCCGCTGCACGTCGGCACCGACATCGGCGGCTCGATCCGGCTGCCCGCGGGCTGGTGCGGGCTGGTCGGGCTCAAGCCCAGCTTCGGGCGCGTGCCGGTCGACCCGCCGTTCCTCGGGCGCGTCGCCGGCCCGATGACCCGCACGGTCGCCGACACGGCGTTGCTGATGAGCGTGCTGTCCGCGCCCGACGCACGTGACCACCTGAGCCTGCCGCCGGCCGACCTGCCGTGGTCGGCACTCGACGGCTCCCTGTCCGGGATGCGCGTCGGCCTGCACCTCGACCCCGGGGTCGGTCTCCCGGTGGACCCGGCGACGCGCGACGCGGTCACGGCGGCGGCCCGGGCCTTCGAGGCCGCGGGCGCGATCGTCGAGCCGGTCGGGCCGTTCCTCACGCGCGAGATGCTCGGCGGCCTGGACGTCTTCTGGCGCACGCGCGCCTGGTCGGACATGTCGGCTCTGCCGCCCGACCGGCGCGCGAAGGTCCTGCCCTACATCGCTGACTGGGCCGCGGGCGGCGCGGAAGTGTCCGGAGTGGACGTCTACCGGGGATTCGCCCAGATCGACGCGATCAGCGTGGCGGCCCTGCGCGCGTCCTCGGCGTTCGACGTGGTGCTGTCCCCGACGTGCCCGGTCGCGGCCCCGCCCGCCGAGTGGGCGTCCCCGACGAACGACCCGGCCCGCCCGTTCGAGCACATCGCGTTCACCGTGCCGTACAACATGTCCGGCCAGCCGTCGGTGTCCCTGAACTGCGGATACACCGACGACGGCCGCCCGATCGGCCTCCAGCTGACGGGCCGTCGCTTCGACGACGTAGGGGTGCTTCGCGTGGCAGCGGCGTATGAAGGCATTCGCGAGCCGCAACGTCCCTGGCCGGTGGGCTAGAAGAAAACCGGAAGGAGTTCCGGGCCCGCGGCGAAGTGGTGGTGAAGCTGTCGCCGACGGGAAGGAACCCCATGACTGAGGCAGCCCCATGACGGCGGCCCCGGTGACCGACATCGAGCAGTTCACCGAGGTGCACGACCGGTACTTCGCGGCCGTCCACCGGTACGTGGCGGGGCGGCTCGGGGCCCAGGCCGCGGAGGACGTCGCTGCCGAGACGTTCCTCGTCGCCTACGACCGCCGGAAGACGTTCGACGTCAGCCGCGGCGACCTGCGGGCCTGGCTGTTCGGCATCGCGACGAACCTCGTGTCGAGGCATCGCCGCAAGGAGGCCCGCCACTACCGCGCGCTCGCGCGGATCGAGGTGCCCCGGCCCGCCGAAGGCCACGAAAACCGCGTCGCCTTGAGCGGGCAACTGGCGAAAGCGTTGTCGCGGCTGACCTCGGGTGAGCGTGACGTGCTGCTGCTCGTGGCATTGGGCGACCTCGGCTACGCGGAAGTCGCCCAGGCACTCGGCATCTCCCCGGGCACGGTGGGCTCCCGGCTGACGCGCGCCCGCAAGAAGCTCACCCCCGTTCTCGCCCCGGAGGCCCTCGATGACTGACCTGGAGACGCTGCGCGCCGCGCTGCTCCCCGACGAGCCGGCCCAGGACGTCGTCGACCGCAGCCGCCACCGGCTGCAGAACCACATGCTCGGCCGGCGCCGCAAGCGGGTGCTCCCGCTGGCGATCGGCGCCGGGCTCGCCGCCGCCGCGGCGGCCGTCGCGGTCGTGGTGACGGCCGTGCCCGGCCCGCCGGCCCCACCGCCGCCTCCCCAGGCGGTGGCGCCGGTCGACCCGGGCCGGCAGATCCTGCTGGCGGCGGCCACGGCCGCCGAGCGCGCACAGGTCGGCGCCGGCAAGTACTGGCACACGACGACGAAGGTGGGCAAGGCGACCTGGGAGTACTGGACGACCACCGACGGGCAGGAGTGGTACCGCGGCGAGATCACCCACGGCAAAGCCAAGCTCCTGCCCCGCGCCCGGCCCATCCGGATCAACGGCGACGACGACGTCACACTCAGCACGATCTTGGCGCTGCCCGCGGATCCGGCGGCCCTGCGCGACTGGCTCGCGGACGGGCTGACGCGGCACGGGACCCCCGCGAACCAGCGGGACACGGCGGTGCTCCAGTCCCTGATCGACCTGGTGTCCACCGTGCCGGCGCCCCCGGCGGTCCGGGCGGCGGCGTTCCGCGCGATCGCCGCGTACCCGGACGTGAGCGCGTTGCCGGACGGCAAGGGCGTGCGGCTGCCGGGCGGTGGCCGCCTCGTCGTCGACCCGGCGACCGGCCAGGTGGACGGGTCGTCGGTGTTCTTGGGCCCGGACGGTCAGCCGGCCCACGACGCGAACGGTGACACGTACGCGGTCAGTGGCGAGTGGACGGACGACCTGCCGCAGTGAGCCCGGCCGAGGTCGTCAGCTCTTGACGGCCTCGGCCAGTGCCAGCACCCGCCGCGCGTTGTCGACGTGCAGGTTTTCGATCATCCGGCCGTCCACGGTGACTACGCCGCTGCCGGCCTTCTCGAAAGCCTCGATGATCCGCCGCGACCGGTCGATCTCCTCTTCGGACGGTGCGAAGATCCGGTTGCACGGCTCGACCTGGCCCGGGTGGATGAGCGTCTTGCCGTCGAAGCCGTACTGGCGGCCCTGCTTGCACTCCTCTTCGAACCCGGCAAGGTCCTTCACGTCGTTGTAGACGCCGTCGAGGATCGCCTTGCCGGTCGCGCGCGCGGCCAGCAGGCACAGCGACAGCCCACCGAGCAGCGGCCCGCGGCCCGGGACGAACTCCGCGTGCAGCTCCTTGGCCAGGTCGTTCGTGCCCATCACCAGCACGGTCAGCCGCTCGGACGCCGCCGCGATCTCCTCGGCGTGCAGCATCGCGACCGGCGTCTCCACCATCGCCCAGATCTTCGTGTGCTCCGGCGCCCCTCCCAGCTCCAGCGCCCGCTCGATGTTGTGCACCTCGGCCGCCGAGTTCACCTTCGGCACGACCACCGCGGCCGGCCCGGCCGACGCGGCCGCGCGCAGGTCGGCGTCGTGCCACTCGGTGTCCAGGCCGTTGACCCGGATGGTCACTTCGCGCGTGCCGTAGGCACCCGAAGAAGCGGCGGCGCAGACCCGCTCGCGCGCGGCTTCCTTGGCGTCCGGCGCGACGGCGTCCTCGAGGTCGAGGATCAGCGCGTCCGCCGGGATCGTCTTGGCCTTCTCCAGCGCGCGTTCGTTCGCGCCGGGCATGTAGAGAACAGAGCGTCTCGGCTTCAGCTCGGTCATCCGAGGGCCTCCTTGGTGGCGGCGTCGTAGGCGGCCGCGAGTTCGGGGTCGTCCGCCGCGAGGGCGTCGGCCAGTTCGGCGACCACGCGGCACTGCTTCACCGACGCGTCGTCCTGCATCTTCCCGTCGATCATCACCGCGCCGGTGCCGTCGCCCATCTCGGCGATCACCTTGCGGGCCCAGGCCACATCGGACGGCGAAGGCGAGAACACCTTCTTCGCGATGTCGATCTGCACCGGGTGCAGGCTCCACGCGCCGACGCAGCCGAGCAGGAACGCGTTGCGGAACTGGTCCTCGCACGCGACGACGTCGCGGATGTCCCCGAACGGCCCGTAGTACGGGAGGATCCCGTGCATCGCGCAGGCGTCGACCATCCGCGCCACCGTGTAGTGCCAGAGGTCCTGCTGGTAGGTCGTCCGGCCCTCGGTCAGGTCGTCGCCGGTCGGGTCGGTGCGCACCAGGTAGCCGGGGTGGCCGCCGCCGACGCGGGTCGTCTTCATCCGGCGGCTCGCGGCCAGGTCGGCCGGGCCGAGGGAGATGCCCTGCATGCGCGGGCTCGCGCCGGCGATCTCCTCCACGTTGGCCACCCCGCTGGCCGTCTCGAGGATCGCGTGCACCAGCAACGGCTTGGTGAGGCCGGCGCGCGCTTCGAGCTGGGCCAGCAGCCGGTCGACGTAGTGGATGTCCTGCGCGCCCTCGACCTTCGGCACCATGATGACGTCGAGCTTGTCGCCGATCTCGGTGACGAGCGTCACCAGGTCGTCGAGCACCCACGGCGAATCGAGGCTGTTGACCCGGGTCCACAGCTGCGTCTTGCCGAAGTCGTTGGCCTTGGCGATGGCGACGAGCCCGGCGCGCGCGGCCTCCTTGCGGTCGGCGCGCACGGCGTCCTCGAGGTTGCCGAGCAGGACGTCGACCTTCTTCGCGATGTCCGGCACCTTCGCGGCCATCTTCTCGTTGCCCGGGTCGAAGAAGTGGATCATCCGGGACGGTGTCACCGGGATTTCCCGCACGGGGGCGGGCGCGCCCAGGGCGAGCGGGGCGAAGAAGTCCTTCGGGGAGCGCATCGGTCCTCCACGGCGACGACTAAGTGACTGATGGGTAACTTTAGTCCGGGGGACGCGGCACCGCTGCGGCGTAAGTCACCGCCATGTGGGTGACACCGGACATCCGCAGCTCAGCGGCCCGCGTCCACTGTGGATTTCCTCCGGGTTGCGCCGAACGGGCTAGCTGGACCGGGTGTGTCGAACCGTGCCCCGGGTAGTCGGTCGCAGGCGGACGGTAGTGCCACTCACCTCGCGATCACTCGGTTGGCCGCACCGTTCGACCGAAGTCCGATGACCGCCTACCGACCGGTCATCGACCGCTGGGCGCCGCCGATCGCAGCCACTCGCACTACCCGGCGACGCCGCGCCGTCGCGCTGTTAGACAGATTGAGTGCCGGTTTTCACCGGTCACGAAGCGGTGCAGGTTAGAAGGAGGCGGACTCGTGGCGGCTACACCTCAGAACACCGAGCGCTCGACGGTCGCCGGTGGCGCGAAGCGCAGCCGGTCGATGCCGAGCCGTGTGGTGCCGCCGATCGAGCTCCCCGCGAGCGTCGACGAACTCGCCCGCGCCGCCGCGGCCCAGCTGGGCTGGAACGGCGTCGTCCTCCCCGAGACCACGATCCTCGGCCGCAAGGTCTGCGTGGTCGCCAAGCTTCGCACCGACGTGCACGCCGAACGCATCGCGATGGGTGCCGGCCCGGTGGCCGACCGCGCCACCGTCGACACCTGGACCTGGCCGGAGCTGGCCGGAACCGCCCCCGCCCCGGCCGCCGAGATCGTCGGCGTCCTGGTCGTCGCGCGCCACTGGCGCACCGCGATGGCCTCCGCGGTTCCGTTCGCCCGCTACGGCGAGGCCGCGATGGTGCTGCCGTCGCCGGCCGTCCTCACCGAGGACTACGTCGGCAACTGCCTGCCGCGGGCCCGCGCGTACGGCCTCGCCGTCGTGACGGCCGACCCGAACGCGGTCGTCGACCTCGACCTCGAGGGCCGCACCGAGCGCGTCGTGCTGGCCGAGGACCCGGTCTCCCGCCTGGTGAACGAGCTGGTCTACGACCACCTGCTCCGCACCGCCGAGGTCCCCGCCCTCGACTGACGGTTTCGCCGGATCAGTAATAGGGTCGGCTCATGCGAGTCGTCATTGCAGGTGGACATGGTCAGATCGCGCTGCGGCTCGAGCGGCTTCTCGCCGCGCGCGGTGACGAAGCGGTCGGCATCATCCGCAACCCCGCCCACGCGGCGGACCTCGAAGCCGCCGGCGCCCAGGCCGTCGTCCTCGACCTGGAGAACTCCGATGTGGACGCCGTCGCCGAGGTCCTGAAGGGTGCCGACGCCGCGATCTTCGCGGCCGGCGCCGGCCCGGGCAGCGGCCCCGCCCGTAAGGACACTGTGGACCGCGGCGCCGCGGCGCTGTTCGCCGAGGCGGCCGAGCGGGCCGGCGTCCGGCGGCACATCCAGGTCGGCTCGATGGGTGCCGACAACCCGGAGAACCCCGACGTCAGCGAGGAGTTCCGCCACTACCTGCGCGCCAAGCGCGCGGCGGAGGACGACCTCAAGGCCCGCGACCTGGACTGGACGATCCTCCGGCCCGGCCAGCTCACCGACGACGCCGGCACCGGCCTGGTCCTGCTCGCCGAGAAGACCGGCCGCGGCTCGGTGCCGCGCGACGACGTCGCCGCCGTGCTCGCCGGCCTGCTCGACACCCCCGCCTCCGCGCACCGCACCTTGGAACTGATTTCCGGCGAAGCCACCATCGGTGAGGCGATTTCAGCACTGTGATCAGCCAAGCATCCAGAGAAATCGCTGTTTTCAGCGGAAGCGCGCACCCCGAGCTGGCCGAAGAGATCTGCGCCGACCTGGGCGTGCCGCTGCAGCCGGCGGAGATCCGTCGGTTCGCGAACGACTGCCTCGAAGTGCAGCTCCAGGCGAACTGCCGCGAGCGCGACGTCTTCATCATCCAGCCGCTCGTGAAGCCGGTGCAGGAACACCTGGTCGAGCTCCTGCTGATGCTCGACGCCGCACGCGGCGCTTCGGCGTCGCGGATCACCGCCGTGATGCCGCACTACTCGTACGCGCGGTCGGACAAGAAGGACGCGCCGCGCATCTCCCTCGGCGGCCGCCTGGTCGCCGACCTGCTGACCACGGCGGGTGCGAACCGCGTGCTCGCGATGACCCTGCACTCGCCGCAGGTCCACGGCTTCTTCAGCGTTCCGGTCGACCACCTGCACGCGCTGCAGGAGCTGGCCAAGCACTTCCGGCAGTACGACCTCTCGTGCACCACCGTCGTCTCGCCCGACCTGGGCAACGCGAAGGAGGCGTCGCACTTCGCGCGTCTGCTCGGCGTCCAGGTCGCGGCCGGTGCGAAGGAGCGCTTCCCGGACGACCGCGTCCAGATCTCGTCGGTGATCGGCGAGATCACCGGCCGCGACGTGATCGTGCTCGACGACGAGATCGCCAAGGGCAGCACGGTCCTCGAACTGCTCGACAAGCTCGCCGAGCTGGAGCCGCGCTCGATTCGCGTCGCCTGCACCCACGGGCTGTTCGCGGCGAAGGCCATCGAGCGCATCGGCAGCCGGGCGGAGGTCCTGGAGATCGTCTGCACCAACACGGTTCCGGTGCCCGAGGAGGAGCGCACCGAAAAGCTGAAGATCCTCTCGATCGCGCCGGCCATGGCCGAGGCGATCCGCCGGATCCACAACGGCGAATCGGTGTCCGCGCTTTTCTAGGCCGGGCCGAGCACCCGGTCCAGGTAGGTGTTGCTGAAGACGCCGTTGGGGTCGGTTTCCTTGCGCACGCGCAGGAAGTCGTCGAAGTGCGGGTAGCGCGAGCGGAGGACGCCGGCGTCGAGGTCGTGCATCTTGCCCCAGTGCGGGCGGCCGCCGACGGCGCCGGCGATCTTCTCGAACGCGCTGAAGTACTCGCGGTACGGCATGCCGACGAACTGGTGGATGGCGATGTAGGCGGAGTCGCGGCCCTGCGCCGTCGACAGCCAGATGTCGTCGGCCGCGGCGACCCGGACCTCGACCGGGAACATCACCGGGTCCTTCAGCGTCGGCACCACGGCCCGTAGTTCGGCGAGCACGTCGAGCACTGATTCACGTGGAACAGCGTATTCCGTTTCGGTGAACCGGACGTTGCGCGCGGTGACGAAGACGCGGTGCGAGGTGTCGCTGTACTCGCGCGCCGAGAGGACGTTCGAGGCGAAGCTGCCGAGCGACGGCACGAGCCGCGGCATCAGCCGGCCCGTCCGGCAGAGGCCGCCGAACGCGATGTTCTCCATGATCCGGTAGTCGACGAACTCGCGGACCTTGCTCAGCGGCTCCGCGGTCTCGCACCGGTTGTTGCGCTTGACCAGCGCATTCTTGCCGTACGGGAACCAGTAGAACTCGAAGTGCTCGTTCTGGTCGGCGAAGTCGTGGAAGCCTTCGAGGACCTGCTCCAGCGGCTCGGGCCGTTCCTGTGCGCGCAGCACGAACGACGGCTCGCACCGGAGCGTGACGGTGGTGATCACGCCGAGCGCGCCGAGGCCGACGCGGGCCGCGGCGAAGAGGTCCGGGCGCTCGTCGGCCGAGCAGGTGACGACCGAGCCGTCCGCGAGGACGAGCTCGAGCGCGGCGATCTGGGTGGCGATGCCGCCGAGGCGTGCGCCGGTGCCGTGGGTGCCGGTGGAAATCGCGCCGGCGATGGTCTGCGCGTCGATGTCGCCGAGGTTGGTCATGGCCAGCCCGAGCGCGTCGAGCTCGGCGTTGAGCTGCTTGATCGTGGTGCCCGAGCGGACGGTGACCTGCCCGGTTTCGAGGTCGGCGCGCTCGACGCCGGTCCAGCTGCGCAGGTCGAGGGCGTCGGAGTCGGCGACGGCGATCGCGGTGAAGGAGTGCCCGCTGCCCCAGGGGCGCACGGTCCGGCCGGCCGCGGCGATGCCTTCGACGGTCGCCGCGATCTCCGCCGCACTGCGCGGCTGGTGAACGTGCTGCGGTGAGGCGGACGCCGTGCCCGCCCAGTTGGTCCACCGGGTCATGCGCGCGCACCCTTCATCCGTCGAGTGCCCGAAACAGTAAGTGAATAGTATTCGCGTTTCAAGCCTTCGTGTCGTACTTTAGACCTCGTGACCAGTGCGACGGTGTACGACTTGGCGACCAAGGACCTCGATCCACCCTTGGCCGTGGTCGACTTGGCGGCCTTCGACGCGAACGCCGACGACCTCCACCGCCGTGCGGCGGGCAAGCCGATCCGCGTCGTCAGCAAGTCGGTCCGCTGCCGGGCGTTGCTGGAGCGCGTGCTCGCGATGCCGGGCTTCGAGGGCCTGATGTGCTACTCGCTGGCGGAAGCGGTTTGGCACGTCGAGCAGGGCACGACGGACGACATCGTCGTCGCCTACCCGACGGCCGACCACGAGGCGCTTCGGCGCCTGGCCGCGTCCGAGCAGGCTCGCGCGGCGATCACGATCATGGTGGATTCGCCCGAGCACCTGGACCTGGTGGACGCGGCCCTCGGCCACGGCCACCCGGAGATCCGGGTGTGCCTGGAGTTGGACGCGTCGTGGCGCCCGCTGCCGGGAGTCCACGTCGGCACCCGGCGTTCCCCGATCTTCACGCCGAAGCAGGCGTCGGCGTTCGCCCAGCAGGTCGTGGCGCGGCCGGGCTTCCGCCTGGTGGGCGTGATGGCGTACGAGGGCCAGATCGCCGGCCTCGGCGACGCGGCCGGCCGCCGCCTGAACCAGGCCGTGATCGGCTGGATGCAGCGCCGTTCGGCGGCGGAGCTGAACCGCCGCCGCGGCGAAGCGGTCCGCGCGGTCCAGGCGGTGACGTCCCTGGAGTTCGTGAACGGCGGCGGCACGGGAAGCATCGAGTCCACGGGCGCGGACGCGGTGGTCACGGAGATCGCGGCGGGCTCGGGCTTGATCGGGCCCACGCTCTTCGACGGCTACACGCGCTTCAAGCCCCGCCCGGCGGCGCTGTTCGCCCTGCCGGTGGTCCGCCGCCCGACGCGCAAGATCGCCACGCTGTACTCCGGCGGCTACATCGCTTCGGGGCCCACGGGCCCTTCGCGCCAGCCGACGCCGTACCTCCCGACGGGCCTGAAGTTCCTCGGCTTCGAGGGAGCGGGCGAGGTCCAGACCCCGGTGACGGGCCGAGCGGCCCGAAGCCTCGACCTGGGCGACCGGGTCTGGCTGAGGCACGCCAAGGCGGGCGAGCTGGCCGAGCGCTTCACGCACTACCACCTGGTGCTGGGCGACCGGGTGGAGCGCACGGTCCCGACGTACCGAGGCGAGCACCAGAACTTCGGCTGACTCACCGGTTCTCGGCGTCGAACTCCGCCTTGCGGCGAGCGCGTGGCCACTGAGCGAGCAGGCCCTCGGAGAGCTGGCATCGATCAGCGAGATGCCACCGATCTCGTCGTCGTCATCGATGTAGGTGCACAGGACGGGTGGAAAGAACAGTCCTCGTAGATGTCACCCGGCCGGATCTCCCCAGGCTGGTCCCTGGTACGGCTTCGGAGATCGGCCATGGAGACCCACCTTTCGAAACCGCCGCTGTCCCTGCGCATCCTGGCAGGGGCCCGGCAAGGCCGGGTCCGCGGTCGACTTGACGGTCTGGTCGTGGTGGGGTGCCGTTCGAGGGGCCGGGGTGTCGTGAATGACCCATTCACCTCGTCCGACGACAGGAATGAGTCATTCAAGACGTCGCCGGGTCGGACCGGGCGCTTTGCCTTCGCAGGACTAGGCCGTTTCGGGTGCTTTCGGGGCGCTTGCCTTCACGGGCCCAGGCCGTGTCGGTGGCTAGCGCTCGCCTGGTCCGGGCGGGACCAGCCGTGCCGATCGCTTGCGCTGGGCCGAATCAGGTCGGTCCACGCCGAGCCGCGCGTCATCGGCGATCGGTTCACCAGCCAGGGCCACTGCCCAGACAGCAGGCCCCCGCCCATCCCTGGGGGGCGTCCCCTGTCCAGTCTATCGGCGCTCCCCGACAGCCCCGTCCCGAACCGCCAGGTTGTCCACAGCTGTGCATACCTGTGGACAACTTCTGTGGACAGCTAGGACTGCTCCCCGAACCGAGCCGCCAGGTAGCCCTTCACCACGTACTTGGCCTCGGCGACGATCTTCTCGTCCCCTCTGGGCTCCTGCCGGAACGCCAGCTTCAGCAGCGCGTCGGCCACCTCGTTGGCGATCCCGATCGCGAACCGCAGGTCTTCCACCGGCTGATCCACCTGCGTGGCCACCAGGTCCGTCAGCGAATCCACGATCACCGCGTTGTTGTCGCGGGTCTCGTCGAGGAGCTGGCGGTCGATGATGTCGCCGAAGTGGACCTTCGAAAACCCCGGCACCGTCCGGTGCATCTCCAGGTAGATGTCGAGGATCGAGTCCACGACGTCCCACCAGTGCTCCGGCCCGAGCTGCTTCAGCCGCTCGTTCACCGCGCCGACGAACCTCTCCAGGTTGCGGGCGGTGAGCGCCTGCACGACCGCGCGCTTGTCCGGGAAGAACTGGTACAGCGAACCGACCGCCACGCCCGCTCGTTTGGCGATCAGGGTCGTCGTGAGTGCGTCGTAGCCGAGTTCGTCGATCAGCGCCGCGCTGGCGTCGAGCATCTGCTCGACCCGCTTCGCGCTTCGCTGCTGGACCGGCTGACGGCGCAAGGGGGTGGCTTCTGCCGGCACCTTCGCGGCCTGGATGTCGGACACGGCGCTCCTCCTCGTCTGATCTGGGACTTTATCGTGCCGACGGGCTTCCCCACGGACGAGTGAAGACCTAGTATATGAGAACTTTTCATGTTCACCCGAACGGGTGGCCAGACGAAGGGTCAGCACCGGTGCAGAACCCGATCTTCCCGCCCGGCTTCCTTTGGGGTGTTTCGACCTCGGCGTTCCAGATCGAGGGCGCCACCAGCGAAGGTGGGCGCGGACCGTCCATCTGGGACACGTTCACCGCGACCGAGGGCAAGATCGCCCGCGGTGAACAAGCAAACGTAGCCGCCGACCACTACCACCGCTACCCCGAAGACATCGCCCTGATGGCGGAGCTCGGCGTCGGCGCCTACCGGATGTCCATCGCCTGGCCCCGCATCCAGCCCGAGGGCAAGGGCGCGCCCAACCCCGAGGGACTCGGCTTCTACGACAAGCTCATCGACGCCGTCTGCGAAGCCGGCATCGCCCCCGCCGTCACGCTCTACCACTGGGACACCCCGCAGGCGATCGAAGACGAGGGCGGCTGGCTCTCCCGGGCTACCGCTGAGCGCTTCGCGGAATACGCTCAAATCCTCGGAGATCGCTTCGCCGACCGGGTGAAGCTGTGGATTCCGCTCAACGAGCCGATGGTGATGTCCATCTTCGGCTACGCGATCGGCGAGTACGCGCCCGGCAAGACGCTCCTGCTCGACGCCATCCCGACCGCGCACCACCAGAACCTCGCCCACGGCCTCGCCGTGCAGGCCCTCCGCGCGGCCGGGGCGACGAACATCGGCACGGCCAACAACCACTCGCCGATCTGGCCGTCCGACGACTCTGCCGAAGACGAAAAAGCCGCCGAGTGGCTCGACGCGCTGCTCAACCGGCTCTACGCCGACCCCGTGCTGCTCGGCAGCTACCCGGAGCAGCTCCACGAGCACCTTCCCACGGGGTTCGCCGACGACCTGCCGGTCATCGCGCAGCCGCTCGACTTCTACGGCGTCAACTACTACGAGCCGCAGGGGGTCGCGAAGCCCAGCCCGGGCAACCCGCTGCCCTTCGATCTTCGCCCGATCGAGGGTTATCCGATGACGACCAACGACTCGCCGATCGTCCCGCACGCCCTGCGCGAGCTGCTGCTCGACTTCCACCGCCGCTACCGCGACAAGCTGCCGCCCATCCAGATCACCGAGAACGGCTGCAGCTTCGCCGACGTCGTCGCCGAGGACGGCGGCGTGCACGACCCCGAGCGCATCGACTTCCTGCACAGCCACCTCGTCGCGGTGCGCGAGGCGATGGACGCCGGCGTCGACGTCCGGGGTTACTTCTGCTGGTCCCTGATGGACAATTTCGAGTGGTCCAAGGGCTACGCGCCACGCTTCGGCCTGGTGCACGTCGACTACGAAACCCTGCGGCGCACGCCGAAGGACTCGTTCCACTGGTACCGGAAGCTGGTGCGGGATGAGCAGTGAGACGACCGAGACGACCGGCCTGCCGGAAGCCCTCGCCGAACCCGTGGTGCGGGTGCGGCCCGGCTGGATGAGCCTGCTGTTCTTCGCGAACATCGCGCTCTGGCTGGGGATCTACGCGCCGATCCAGGTGCTGCTGCCGCAGCAGGCCGAACTGCTCGACCAGGCGAACAAGGAGTTCGTGCTCGGCCTGGTGATGGGCGTCGGCGCGATCGTGGCGCTGGTCGTCAACCCGGCCGTCGGGCTGCTGTCCGACCGGACGTGCTCGCGCTTCGGCCGCCGTCACCCGTGGACGGTCATCGGCGCCGCCGTCGCGGCCGTCGGGCTGCTGGTGCTGGCCTTCGCGCCGAACGTCGCGGTGCTGATCGTGGGCTGGTGCCTCGTGCAAGCCGGGCTCAACGGCATGCTCGCCACGCTCATGTCCGCCATCGCCGACCGGGTCCCGGTCAGGCAGCGCGCGCAGGTCGGCGGGCTGGTCGGCATCGCGCAGATGCTCGGCACGGTGCTGGGCGCGGTCGTGGTCGTCGTGATGCTCGGGATCGCCGGGATTCCGCTGGCCTATGGGGTCTGCGCGGCGATCGTCGTCGTGGGGGCCGCGTTCTTCGTGCTCCGGACGCCGGACGCGCGGCTGCCGGTCGAGTTCCGGCCGTCGTCCCAGGCCGGTGAGGTCCTGCGCAACCTGTGGGTCTCGCCGCGGCGGCACCCGGACTTCGCGTGGGCGTGGTCGTGCCACTTCATGATCAACCTCGGCAACGCGTTCGGGACGCTCTACCTGTTGTTCTTCCTGAAGGACGCGGTGCACTACGCCGACCCGGACACGGGCCTGCTCATCATGATGGGGCTCTACGGCGTCGCGCTCGTCATCGGTGCCGTGCTCGCCGGCCACTTCTCGGACAAGTCCGGACGGCGTAAGCCATACGTCCTTGCGGCGTCCGGTGTGATGGCATTGGCCGCTTTGCTGCTGGTGATCTGGCAGAGCTGGCCGGTCGCGCTCGCGGCGTCCCCGCTGCTGGGCGTCGGCTTCGGCGCGTACATGGCCGTCGCGCTGGCGATGCTGACGCAGGTGCTCCCGACGGCGCAGGACCGGGCGAAGGACCTGGGCGTCATCAACATCGCGAACTCGCTGCCGCAGGTGGTCGCCCCGCTGCTGACCCCGCTGGTGCTCGCCTACCTGGGCGGCTACTCGGGACTGTTCGCGGCTTCGGCCGTCGCGACCCTGCTGGCCGCGGTGCTGGTGCTCCGCGTGAAAGCGGTTCGCTGACAGATTTGGAACCGCGGGCCGGTGCCGGTCGGGGGAGGGGAGTGCAACGGCACCGGCCCGCGGAATTCAGGGGCCGCTCACAGGCGGGTCATGTCGAGGCGAACCAGTGGTCCAGGCCTCTTCGATGATCAATCTAGCGGGGGATTACCGCCTGGGCTAGGCCTAACACATAATTTCTTCGATTAATCGCGGTGGGGACCGGGTGGGGCGGCCGAGGGCCGGTTCGCGCTGCTCGGGGGTGCGGGCGAAACGGTCCTCGGCCGGGGCGAGAGCCGGCGCGGGTCCGATGGGGCGATCGGTCGGCCGCGCTCGCCGGATCAGGAGGGCTCTGCCGAAGCGTCACTTTCGCTATGAAAGTGCGGCTTCTTCACGCGGATTTCACGTGGGGTGGCCCGGATCTTTCAGGCCGTGACCGCTCGGCGCGGGTTCACCAGCGCGTGGCGCCCGGTGGTCTCGGCCGCGGTGGGCGCCGGAGCCGGACGGCCCTGTGCCGGGACCGGGCTCTTGCGGCGGCCCTGCAGGCGGCTGTCCGCCGAGGACTGCTGCGGAGCCAGTCCGCCGGCCACCAGGTGTTCGTGGGCGACCTGCCAGACCGAGCACGGCGCCTTGCATCGGTGCCACCGGGTCGAGCAGGTCGGGCAGTCACCGCGCTCGTCGGGCTCGTGCATCTTCAGCATCGCGCGCCAGGCCTCCGTCAAACGGGGCAGTTCGGAGCGCGCGACCGAGACGAGCGACTGGGCGTCGGCGCGGTTCGCCAGGTCGGTCAGCATGTCGAGGCGCTCCCAGACCGCGTTGCGGAGGACCTGCCCGAGTACCTGATCCATGATCAGCTCACCGTTACCTTTCCGCCATTTTGGCGGCTTCGTTGAGCGCGGCGCGCAGCTGGCCGAGCTGGCCGGACGTCAACCGCGCGGTCTCGCCGGGGGGCGAGACCAGTACCACCTGGTTGTCCTCGACGAACACCGTCACCGCGCGCTCGCGGCTGATGAGGTCGCCGCACTGCACGCGCCACACCAGCTGTCCGCCTTCGTAGTGGCGGACGCTCGCGGTGCGGGGGTCCACCGCGGCGGCGGGGGTGACCGGGCGGACGGCGGAGATGGGAGAGACCACCGGCCGCACGGCGCGGGTCGCCGTACCGGCATGTCCCCCTGCGAACGAGTCCACGAACTCCACGCCCTTCTCCGCTCTGTCGTGCCGTCTTCGAATCCGTCGGGCTTCGAAGATGCCTTCTGCAACATCCCTGCGGTTTTCGTAGCTCTCCGTGATCGCTGCCGGTGTCCGGGCGGTGACGGAGATCTGACAACTACAGTGAGGTGAAACCGGGTGCGATAGAAGGTCGAAATGGCGTCATAGCGGTGACCGGACCGGGTTCCACGGTAAGCGGTCAACGGACTTCGCCCGGACCGATCAGGGCACCAGTTCGGCTGTTCACACGGTTTCGCAGGTTTGCCTACGCTGTTTCACAGACGCCCGACCGGACAGTGGAGGGGGCGCGATGGACGCCAGTAACGGTGGCAGTGCCGAAGCCCGGCAGAGTCACGCAGTTCCCGCTGACGCGTGGGAGCAGCCGGAGATGAGAGCGGCTCTCGCGTCCCGCGAGATCAGCGCCGTCTACCGGCTCCTGCGCAAGCACGGTGTCTCGCAGCGCCAGATCGCCGCGATGACCGGCCAGTCCCAGTCCGAGGTGTCGGAGATCCTCAAGGGTCGCCAGGTCATGGCCTACGACGTCCTCACGCGGATCGCCGACGGCCTGGGTGTCCCGCGTGGATACATGGGCCTCGCCTACGACGAGGCCACGGCGATACGCGTCGTCGGCTCCGCCGACGGCCAGCAGGCTGAGGAGGACGAGTCCGTGAAGCGACGGAGGTTCCTCGCGCACGCCGCCCAGGTCACGATGGGTGCGGCGGTGTTCGGTCCGGAATCCGGCTCGTGGTCGGCAGGGCCGGCCAGGACACCGGCGCCCGGGCGCATCGGCATGACCGACGTGCGCCAGGTGGAGGCCGCGACGCGCGCCCTTCGCGCCCTGGACTACCAGTACGGCGGCGGGTTCTGCCGTGACGCGGTCGTCGCGCAGCTGTCCTGGGGACAGCAGATGCTCGAGGCGCACGGCACCGACATCGTCAAGAACCGGCTGTACGTGGCCCTCGCCGACCTCCACTCGCTGGCCGGCTGGACGTCTTTCGACACCGGCCTGATGGACTCCGCCCGCGGCCACTTCGCGAACGCGCTTGACCTGGCCAAGCAGGGCGAAAACCACCCGCTCGTCGCCAACGTGCTCTACCGGATGGGCCGCGTCTACCTGCACCAGGACGCCCCGAACGACGCGCTGAAGCTGTTCCAGCTCGGCCAGATCGCCGCCCAGGAATCCGGCTCCGAGCTGGCGGTCTCCGTGCTCTGCGCGAACGAGGCCTGGGCCTACGCGATGATGGGCAACGAGGAGCAGGCGGTGAAGCTGCTCGGCCGGAGCAAGGACGAGTTCGAGCGCGCCAACCTGGCCGAAGCCGAGTCGTGGGTGAAGTTCTTCACCGAGACCGACGTCTACGCCATGGTCGGCACCGTCCACACGGTGCTCGCGCAGCAGAACACCGAGCACACGAAGTACGCGATCCCGGCGCTGACCAGGGCCGTCGAGTCCTACGACGACGAGATGGCCCGCTCCAAGACGTTCATGCTGAGCGCGCTGGCCACCAACCACCTGCTTGACGGCGACCTCGACCACGGCGCCAAGGTCGGCGGCAAGGCCATCGACTGCGCCGAGGGCATCAAGTCCGAGCGGGTCAAGGACCGCATGCGGCCCCTGCAGGACGAGGCCGAGCGCCGCCGCAACAACGCCGACGCGCGTGATCTCGCCGACCGCCTCAACGCTTTCTACGCCGCATAACGCCGAAGGCGCCGGAACCGTCTTGGACGGCCGGTTCACCTCCGGCAAGCTGCGTGGGGTCCTGGCGGAGACGTGTGCGCAGCTGGGTTTGGACCCGGCGGGCGCGCGGTTGCTGCGATTCACCAACAACGCGGTGTACGCCCTGGTCACCGCGCCTTTCGTGATCCGGATCGTCGGCTCCACCCAGCTCCGGCACCGCGTCGAGACCGTGGTCCGCGTGGCCCGGCACTTCGAGCGCCACGGCGTCCCCGCGATCCGGCTGCTCGACGCCGTGGAGCAGCCGATGCGGGTCGGCGCGCACCTGGTGACCGTGTGGCACCAGGTGCCGAGCATCGGCCGCCCGGCGACGTCCGCCGACCTGGCCCGGCTGCTGCGCCAGGTGCACGCGCTGCCCGCGCCCGAGGGGCTCGCCGAGTGGGCCCCGTTCGCCGCGGTGCGGGCCCGGGTGTCCGACGCCGAAGAGCTCGCCGCCGACGACCGCGCGTTCCTGCTCGACCGCTGCGCCGAGCTCGAGGCCGCGCTGGCCGAGCTGGAGTTTCCGCTGCCCAGGGGCCTGGTCCACGGTGACGCGTACCCCGGCAACGTCATCCCCGGCCCCGACGGACCGGTGCTCTGCGACTTCGACTCGTCGTGCGTCGGCCCGCCGGAGTGGGACCTGACGCCGCTGGCGGTCGGTCGCGAGCGGTTCGGCGACCCGGCGGTGCGCTACCGGACGTTCGCCGCGACCTACGGCTTCGACGTCACGTCGTGGCCCGGGTTCGCCGTGCTCCGGGCGATCCGCGAGCTGAAGCTGACGACGAGCGTGCTGCCGATCCTGCGCAGCCGGCCGCAGGTGCGGCCGGAGCTCTACCGCCGCCTGGACGATCTCCGCAACGCCAGGACGGACACGCGGTGGACGCGTTACCGTTGACCCACATCTGTCACTTCATGTGACCGGCGCCACAATCTGCACGTGCATTCGACGACTGCAAATGACCGTTCGTCGCTTCAGAAATGCAGTCAGCTCTGGGTAGAAAGTTCAGTCCGACCGGTCACCCCCAATGGATCACCTGTCATCCCAATGCGCAAATTGCAGCTACTCGCCGTGACCTGAAACCGGCCCTACCTGCGTGGAAGGGCTTTCAGGAGGCGACGACCGGCGCCCGCGTCAGCACCACGGCGAAGCCGAACGCCAACCCCATGACGGTCAGCTCGAGCGTCGCCCACGCGGCGAGGGCCGTCCGGTTGTGCCGGACGACCTGCGGCATCAGCCGCCAGCGGGTGTACGCGCCGAGCAGTGCGATGACGCCGGTGCACAGGAACTTCAGGACGAAGAGCTGCCCGTACGGCGTCGTGAAGATCGCCGCCCAGAACCCGATGGTCGGGTTGAGGGAGATCTCGACGAGGCCGTTGAACAGCCCGGTCGCCGCGGAAAGGACCAGGCAGAGCGTCGCGAGCTTGGAGAACCGGGGCAGCGCGTGCGCGAGCAGCGTCCGGTTCGCGACGAGCAGCACGGCCATCGCGCCGAGGCCGCCGGTCCAGGCGACGGCGCTCATGACGTGCAGCTCCATCGAGATCATCGTGTAGTCGTGGTAGTTCCAGTTCGCCGCGTGCCCGGTGACCGGCAGCGGCAGCAGCGCGAACAGGCCGAGCCCGACGCGGACCTCGGCGGGCACCTTCTCGCCGAAGCGCAGCGCCAGCGCGCCGATCCCGGCGTGGACGAGCGCGAGCACGGCGACGATCACGAGCGCCTTCCCGGCGCCGACGGCGGCGATGTAGCCGCCGATGTCCCCCGCCGAGAGCGTCGCCGAGCCGGGCTTGTACTCCGCGGTCTGCAGGATCAGGGCGACGACCGCGGCCGTGGCCCAGACGAGCGCGGCCGCGACGCCGGCCGGCCGGGCCAGCCGCAGGATCGGCTCGGTCAGCTTCGGCCGGTCGTAGCCGACGAGGACCGAAAGCAGGGCCAGGCCGATCGTCGTGACCGCGGCGAGGTCGAGCAGGACCCGCACGACCGGGATGCCGGCCGAGACCACCGCGCTGGGCTGCACCACGCCGGGGACCGGGGTGGTGGCCATCAGCGCGACGCCGATCAAGGCGCCGAGCAGGCCCGCCGTCACGACGCACAGCAGCGTCGAATAGCGGGGTTTCGCGGTGGTCTCGGTCTGGGTCATCGCTACTGCTTCTCCGCTGTGTTCTCTTGACCGGCGCGGCCGCCGGAACGCAGGGCCACGGTCAGCCCGATCGCCAGCAGCACGACCGCGCCGGCGATCCAGACCCAGATCGGCACCCCGGTCGACCCCGGCGAGGTCGCCTGCGACGACGAGCCGCCCGGGGACTTCGCCGCGTCGACGGTCGCCGGCGTGCCGGTGCCCGCGGTCGTGAGGGTGAAGGTGAGCTCACCGGTCACCGGGTGGCCGTCCGCGGACAGGACGCGGTAGCCGACGGTGTACTTGCCGGCCGGGCCGAGCGGCCGCAGGGGCGCGCTGATGACGTTGTTCACCACGCTGATCGGTCCCTCGGCCCACTGGCCGCCGCCGGGTCCGGTCACCGCGATCTGGTTGACGTCCGCGCCCTGCACGTACTGGTCGAACGTCAGGCTGATCTTCTGCGGGCCGGCGGCGACGGACGAGCCGTTCGCCGGGTCCGAGGAGACCAGCACGTTGTGCGCCAGCGCCGGGGTGGCCGTGCCGAGCACGGCCACCACCGTCAACGCCAGCGCGACGAGCGCCTTCCGCATTTAGCTGTTGCCTCCCGACTTGGCCGTGGCCTTGCGGGCCCGGATGGTCGCCCCGGCTCCGACGCCGAGGCCGATGGCGCCGACGAGCAGGCCGGCCCCGCCGAGCCAGCGAGCTGTGCTGTCGGACGTCGACGCGGCGGCTTCAGTGTGCTCGCCGGTGGTCGACGCCGTTCCCGCGGCCATCCCGGCGTGCTCGTCGCCTTCCGCGGCCTTGGCGGCCAGCTTGACGACCGGTGCCGGGTGCTCCGGCTCCTCGCCGCCCGCCGGCGTCGGCTGGTTCCAGTCCACGACCTTGCCGTCGCTGTAGGTCTGGTGGGCCGGGAACTCCACCTGGTCCACGTTCGGCAGCGGGCCGAAGCTGACCGAGAACTCCTGGTAGTCGGTGGCCTTGAGCTCGCTGCCCGCCTGCGCGGTCCAGGTCACGGCGGTCACGGCTTCGGTGATCTGCGCGCCGTTGTCCTTCGTGACCGGGGTCGGCAGCTTCGACTTCGTCACCTCGGCGGTCCATCCGGGGACCGGCTTGGTCCGCACGGAGCCGATGCCGTAGTCGGCCTTGAAGTCGACGGAGACCTTGGTGGTCGTCGCGGTCGGCTCTTCGCTCGGCACGCGGAAGACGATTGCGGCGTAACCGCCCTTCGTCGGCTGCGGGCCGTAGACGTTGGCGGTGACGTGCGCGGAGGCGACGCCCGCACCGAGGAGACCGGCGGCGCCGACGGTGGCGGCGAGGAATCCGGCGCGCTTGAAGACGTGCTGGGACATGGGTTCACTCCTGATGAACTCAAGAAAGGGCAGCGGACTCGGGGGGCCGCTGTTCGGGGACGAGCTGGGTTCAGGAGTGACCCGGTGGGCCGCGCCGCCCGCGGATCCGGCGCAGGTCGACACCGACGAGGTGCCCCGGCGACGTGGTGCGGGCCGGGACGAGCGCGGGGGCCGCGACCGGGACGGGCAGCGGGGTGAGCAGCCGCGGCAGGATCGCGCGCAGCACGGCGAGCACCGTCAGCAGCGTCGCGTCCGCGCGGGCGAGCAGGAGTGCGGTGGCCAGGGTCGCGAACGCGTGCGCGGCGACCATGCCGAACCCGGTGCCGGCGGGCATGGCGTTCATGTCGTGGACGTGGCGGCCGGCGAGCGTGGTGAGCAGCAGGTGCATCACGAGCTGGGCGGCGCCGAGCAGCGTGGTGGTGGCGACCGCCCCGCGCGCCTTGCCGGCCAGCGCGGTCGCGGTCCAGCCGAAGAGGCCGGCGAGCAGCACGGTCATCGCCGGGTCGGGCAGGCCGCCGTCGGCGAGCCGGTGCGCGGTCACGGAGAGCGCCGCCGCGCACACGGCGAGCGACACGCCACGGGTAGCGCCGAGCACGGCGGGACGCCGTGCCGGAACGCTCATGAGGAGCAGCCTAAGGGACTTGCTCCCGGGTGAGCGTGTGATCCCGTGAAGTGAGCACACACCGAGTTCACGGGCCGTGCCACGCCGTGGTTCAGGCCATTTGTTGCCGATCACGGCCGGAAAGGCCAAGGTGGGCGGAACCGGTGGGCCGAAACGGGGGTTTGACCCGGCATCGCGCTGGGTACTGAGCCGTCGGTCAGGAACTAGCCCGTTCGGGTGAAGGCCTGCGCAAAGGCGGGAGAGCGGACACGGATGAACCTCTTCGACTACATCTCCGACCGGGCGAGCAAGCTCTGGCTGGAGGCTTACCTGCACACCAGCATGGTGGTGCAGTGCACGATCCTCGCGGCCGTACTCGGCGTGCTGATCGGGATCGCGGTCTACCGCAGCCCGATCGGTTCGGCGGTGGCCACGGCGCTGGCGAGCACGATCCTGACGGTCCCGTCGTTCGCCCTTCTGGGCCTGCTGATCCCGATCTCGGGGCTCGGTCCGACGACGGCCGTGATCGCGCTGGTGCTCTACGGCCTCCTGCCGATCGTCCGGAACACCATCGTCGGGCTCGACGGCGTCGACCCGGCGATCACCGATGCCGCGCGCGGCATCGGGATGAGCCGCCTCGGCGTGCTCACCCGGGTCGAGCTGCGGCTGGCCTGGCCGGCGATCCTCACCGGCATGCGGGTGGCCACCCAGATGCTGATGGGCATCGCGGTGATCGCCGCCTACGCGAAGGGGCCCGGCTTCGGCGCCGAGGTCTTCTCCGGGCTCACGAACGCGGGGAGCACGAACTCCCTGAACCAAGCCGTCACCGGCACGGTCGGGGTGGTCATCCTCGCCCTGCTGCTCGACGGCGTCTACGTCCTGATCAAGCGCTTCACCATTTCTAGGGGTGTCCGTGGCTGAGAACGAGGAAGTCTCCGGCGTCGAGATCGAGCTGGAGCACGTGACCAAGCGGTACCCCGGCACCCGCGAGCCCGCGGTCGACGACTTCTCGATGGTCGTCCCCGCCGGCAAGATCGTGGTCTTCGTCGGCCCGTCCGGCTGTGGCAAGACGACCACGATGCGGATGATCAACCGGCTGATCGAGCCGACGTCCGGCCGGATCACCATCGGCGGCGACGACGCGCTGAAGCTCGACGTCGACACCCTGCGCCGCCGGATCGGCTATGCCATCCAGCAGGCCGGGCTGTTCCCGCACTTCACCGTCGCGCAGAACATCGCGGTGGTGCCGGGCCTGCTCGGCTGGGATAAGAAGAAGGTCAACGACCGGGTCGAGGAGATGATGGACCTGGTCGGGCTCGACCCGGCCGACTTCCGCGACCGCTTCCCGCGCCAGCTCTCCGGCGGGCAGCAGCAGCGCGTCGGCGTCGCGCGGGCGCTCGCCGCGGACCCGCCGGTGCTGCTGATGGACGAGCCGTTCGGCGCGGTCGACCCGATCACCCGCGGCAACCTGCAGGACGAGCTGCTGCGGCTGCAGACGGACCTGAAGAAGACGATCGTGTTCGTCACGCACGACTTCGACGAGGCCGTGAAGCTCGGCGACAAGATCGCGGTGCTCGGCAACCAGTCGACGATCATGCAGTACGACACGCCCGAGGCGATCCTGGCCAACCCGGCCAACGACACGGTCGCCGGCTTCGTCGGCGCCGGCGCGTCGCTGAAGCAGCTGACACTGCTGCGGGTCCGGGACGTCGAGCTGGCGCAGGACGCGCTGACCGCGACGGTCGACGACGACCCGGCCGAGATCCGCAAGAAGCTCGAAGACCAGCGCAAGCACTTCGCGCTGGTGCTCGACCGGCGGCGCCGCCCGCTCCGCTGGGCGCACGTCCGCGAGCTGACGTCGGCGACATCGATGACGTCGGTCGGCAAGCCGCTGCGGGACATCGTCAGCCTGCAGTCGACGCTGCAGGACGCGCTCGAGGCGATGCTCGCCGAAGGCGGCTCGGTGCCGGTGACCGGCGCGCGCGGCGAGTACGCGGGCACCATCCAGCTCGACACCGTGATCGCGACCATCCAGCAGCTGCGTGAGGAGCACACCAACGACGAAGAGGTGTCCGCATGACGGCTGCCGTCGATACCGGTTTCAGCACCGAGTCCGGCTCCAAACGCGCGGAACGCGTCCGGCTGTTCGCGCAGCCCATCGTGGTGCTGGTGATCGTCGCGGTGACGCTGGTCTGGGTGTTCTCCAGTGGGCTGACCGCGACCGAGAAGGAGACGCTCAACGCGTCTTCGCTGTTCACTGCTCTGTGGGACCACGTGCTGATGACGCTCGTGGTGACCGCGATCGTCGTGCTGGTCGCGGTGCCGCTCGGGGTGATCGTGACGCGGCCGTGGGCGCGCTTCCTCGCGCCGGTCTTCCTGGCCATCGCGAACATCGGCCAGGCCGCGCCCGCGCTCGGTGTGCTGGTGCTGTGGTTCATCGTCACCGGCGCGGTCGGCGGGCTGTGGGTGGCGGCGCTGCCGCTGGCCTTCTACTCGCTGCTGCCGGTGTTGCGGAACACGATGGTCGGCATCCAGCAGGTGGACGAGTCGCTGATCGACGCGGGCCGCGGCATCGGGATGTCGGCAGCCGCGGTGCTGTGGCGGGTCGAGCTGCCGCTCGCCGTCCCGCTGATCCTGGCCGGCCTGCGCACGTCGCTCGTCCTGGCCGTCGGCACCGCGACGTTCGGCATGTTCGTCAACGCCGGCGGGTTCGGGCTGCTGATCGACACCGGTTACAAGCTGAACCTGACCTCGGTGCTGGTGACCGGCTCGGTGCTGGCCGTGGCGCTGGCGCTGCTGGTGGACTGGCTGGGCGCGGTCGCCGAACAGTACTTCGGACCGAAGGGGCTGCGATGAAACTCCGGCGCATCACGGCAGTCCTCGGCGCGGCCGTGCTCGGCGCGACGCTCTCGTCGTGCGGGCTGACGGTCAACCAGGCGGTGCCGTACGACATCCAGCCGGGCACGATCCAGCCGATCCCGTCGTTGCAGGGCCTGAAGGTGACGGTGGGGTCGAAGGACTTCACCGAGAACATCATCCTGGCGTACATGGCGGAAATGGCCCTGACGGCGGCCGGCGCGGACGTCGTCGACCTGTCCGACATCAAGGGCTCCAACTCGTCGCGGCAGGCGCTGCTGTCCGGGCAGACCGACGTCACCTGGGAGTACACCGGCACGGGCTGGATCAACTACCAGGGCAACGAGCTCCCGGTGCCCGGCGGCGAGAAGGCCCAGTACGACGCGACGGCCAAGGCCGACGAAGAGAAGTTCGGCGTCACGTGGCTGAACTACTCGCCGCTCAACGACCAGTACGCGTTCGCCGTCACCGAGGCGTACGGCGCGCAGAACAACCTGAAGACGACGTCCGACCTCGCGGCGTTCATCAAGCAGAAGCCGGACCAGGCGGTGTTCTGCTTGGAGACGGAGTTCACCAGCCGCCAGGACGGGTTCCCGGCCGCGGTGAAGGCCTACGGCTTCCAGAACCCGAAGATCGAGAACTTCGGCATCGGCACGATCTACTCGGCGGTCGCGGGCGGCACGTGCCCGGTCGGCGAGGTGTTCACCACCGACGGCCGGATCTCCGGGCTCAACCTGCGGGTGCTCGAGGACGACAAGAAGGCGTTCCCGCAGTACAACGCGGTCGCGACGCTGCGCACGGACTTCATCAAGGCGCACCCGGACCTGCGCGGCCCGCTGGAGAAGATCAGCGCGGCGATCGACAACGAGCAGATGGTCCAGCTCTGCAAGCAGGTCGACGTCGACGGCCAGGACGCGGGCAAGGTCGCCCACGACTGGATGGTCAAGAAGGGCTTCGTGAAGTAGGCAGGCGCGAGACGGCCCCCGGTGCGCGCACCGGGGGCCGTCTTCGTGTCCGGGTCAGATCCCGAGGCGGTGGAGGAGCTGGCCTTCCAGCCGCTCCAGCTCGCCGTGCACCGCGCGGTGCACGGACTTGCGCCGTGCCGCCGGCATCCGCTCCGCCGCCCGGACCGACGCCGACAGCTGCTCGAGCGTGCTCAGGGTGTCCTTCGCGAACTCCTGGTCGGCCTTCGACGCCTTCTCGGACTTCTGGAGGTCGCGGCAGCCGTCGGCAACGCCGGCGATGCGCGCGTGCAGCGCCGCGCCGCGGCCGGTGTACTCGCCCAGCTTGTCGACCGAGACCCCCAGCTTGCGTGCCTGGTAGCGGTCGTACGCCTCCCGGGCGGCGCCCGCCGCGCGCACCGCGAACGGCGCGACCACCGGGATCACGGCCGGGCCGAGCACCTTCGCCACCGCGACCGCGTTCTTCGCCTTCTTGGGGGTGAACCTGGCATCACCCTCGACCTTGGCCTTGCGCGCCATGGCACCTCCTGCGACGTGTGAGGACGAACTTACTGGTCGCCCGGGTGGCGGGCATGTCGGCTCGGCGGTGGGAATCTAGAGTGATCTCCATGAAGGGCGAGGTGGTACTCGACGCGGGAGCGGTCAGCCGCTGCCGCCGCCGCGTGCACCTGGAACACGACCCCGCGATGCGCGAGGTACCGCTTTCCCCGCCGGACCCCACCGCGCAGCAGCGGATCGACGACGCCACCGCCCACCGCGAGGACATCGTCGCCCGGCTGATGGCGGCCAACCCCGGCCACTGGGTGAAGATCGGCCGCGACCTCGCGGCCCACGAGCGCGTCGAACTCACCGGACAGGCCTTCGCCGCCGAAGCCCGCTACATCTGGGGCGCGCTGCTGCCGGTCGACCCGGCCGGGCACCGGCGCGGCGGCATCGACCTGCTCGTCCGCACCGGCCGCGGCTACGTCCCGGTGCTCGTCGTGCGCCACCGCATCACCGACCGCGGCACCGGCGCCGTCGTCACCGGGATGACCGACCTCGACCCGGCGCACCGCGGCGCCGACGAGGGCCGCAAGGTCCGGTCGCAGCCGCGCGACCAGCTCCGGCTCGTGCACATCCGCCGCATGCTGCAGACGCTCGGGCAGGCCGACGAGAGCCTCGCCCTGGGCGGCGTCATCGGCCTCGACGCCGACGTCGTCGTCTGGCACGACCTCACCGCGGGCACCTGGCCGGGCGGGCGCAGCGCGCTCACCGAGTACCAGGCCCGGTTCGCCGACCGGCTCGCGATCGCCACGGCGGCCGCGAACGGCGAGGAGCCGCTGGCCGAGCCGTCGCGCGTGCTGGAGTGCCGCCGCTGCCCGTGGTGGCCGACGTGCGAGGTGGTGCTCACCGACTCCCGCGACGTCAGCCTCGTGGTCCGCGGCGAGGACGCGGTGGAGCTGCGCCGCGCCGGCGTGTCCACTGTGGACCAGCTGGCCGCGCTCGATCCCGCCGGCGATGCGCCGGAGGTGAACTGGACCGGCGTGTCGTTCCCGGACGCGGTCGTGCTCGCCCGCGCCTGGCTGGCCGACCTGACCCTGGTGCGCCGCGTCGACCGCGTCGAGGTGCCGCGCGCGGACGTCGAGGTCGACGTCGACATGGAGAGCTTCGGCGACGCCGGCGCGTACCTCTGGGGCTGCCTGCTGACCGGCGCCGACATCGGACTGGAGCCCGGTTACCGCGCCTTCGCGACGTGGGACCCGCTGCCCACCGACGACGAGGCCCGGTCCTTCGCCGAGTTCTGGGCCTGGCTCACCGACGTCCGTGAGCGCACCGAAGCGGCAGGGCTGACCTTCCGCGCGTACTGCTACAACGCGCTCGCCGAGAACCGCTGGCTCTTCGGCTCGGTCGAGCGCTTCGGTGACCACCCGGGCATCCCGGACAAGAAGGAAATCCAGTCCTTTGTGGACTCCGAGGAGTGGGTCGACCTCTTCCGCAGCGTCACCGACCAGTTCCTCTGCTCCCACGGCAAGGGCCTCAAGGTGATCGCCCCGGTCGCCGGCTTCTCCTGGCGCGATCCGGAGGCGGGCGGCGAGGCGTCGATGCGCTGGTACCGCGACGCCGTCGGCATGGACGGCGAGACGCCGGACGGTGCGCAGCGCGAGCGGTTGCTGCGCTACAACGAGGATGACGTCCTGGCGACGCGCGCGCTGCGGGAGTGGATCAGCGCGCGGGCGCAGACCGAAGTCCCGTACATGTTCGATCTCTGAGTAGTTCGTCGACTAAGACACTTGTCTGCTGGCACGTCTTGCGTATACTCGTCTGCGAGTACTCGTGAACGAGGAGTCGGCATGAAGAAGCGGAAGGTCGGCAGCATGCTCGGCCTGGCCGTGCTGTCCGTCGCGCTGGAACGCGCGATGCACCCGTACGAGATGGCGGCCGTGCTGAAGCAGCGCGGCAAGGACGCCGACATGCCGATCAAGTGGGGCTCGCTCTACACGGTCGTCGCGAACCTCGAAAAGCACGGCTTCCTGGAGGCCGTCGAGAGCGTCAAGGACGGCGGGCGGCCCGAGCGGACCGTCTACCGGATCACCCCGGCCGGGCGCGAGGAGTTCGAGGACTGGGTCCGCGAGCTCGTCGGCACCGTCGAGAAGGAACCGCCGCGGTTCCGGTCCGGGCTGTCGATGATCGGCGTCCTCGGCCCCGACCAGGCGATCAGCCTGCTGCGGCAGCGGCTGGAGCAGCTCGACGACCACGTCGGGGCGCAGCGGGCGGCCCTGGAGCAGCTGCGTCCGCTGATGCCACGGCTGTTCCTGGTGGAGGTCGAGTACGACATCGCGATGACGGAGGCCGAGGCGCGCTGGGCGCGCGGCTTCCTCGAAGAACTGACCACCGGCGCCCTGCCGGGCATCGACGCCTGGCGGCGCTTTCACGAAACCGGCGAATTCCCGGACGACCTGGGGGAGTTCGTGGAGAGGTAGGAACCGATGGAGACGACCCGCAAGCACAAGGTGCCCGAGATGGAGGGCTTCCAGGCCCGTTGGTATGCCAAGAACCGGGGCACCGGGCCGCAGCTCGCGCAGTACCGCCGGCAGGCCGCCGAGGTCACGTCCGGGCTGAAGGAGGGTGCCGACGTCCTGGAGGTGGCGCCCGGGCCGGGCTTCTTCGCCGTGGAGCTGGCGAAGCGCGGCTTCCACGTCACCGGGCTCGACATCAGCCACACGATGGTGGAGATCGCCATCGAACACAGCGGCCAGGCCGGGGTGGAGGTCGACTTCCGGCAAGGAGACGTCACGCACGCGCCGTTCGCCGACGAGTCGTTCGACTTCGTGGTCTGCCAGGCCGCGTTCAAGAACTTCCGGCAGCCGGTGACGGCGTTGAACGAGATGCACCGGGTGCTGCGCCCGGGCGGGTTCGCGGTGATCCACGACCTGAACCACGAGGCCACCGGCGCGGACATCGCCCGCGAGGTCGAAGGCATGAACGTCGGCGCGGTGGCCGGCTTCACCGTCCGCCAGACGCTGGGCTGGCTCCGGCGCCGCGCGTTCACCCGCGAGCAGTTCGAGGCGCTGGCCGCGGAGAGCGCGTTCGGCGGCTGCTCGGTGACGGCCGACGGCATCGGCCTGGAAGTCCGTCTCACCCGCTGAGACAAAACGCATCTTTCCTAGGGAAAGTTCGGCCTCCGGGGCCCCTCGAGCCGAACTTTCCCTACGAAAGTGACGACCTCGGGGTTAGCGCGGGGCCATTCGCAGCGAGCCGTCCATCCGGACGACCTCGCCGTTCAGGTAGTCGTGGTCGATGAGCGACAGCGCGAGCTGCGCGTACTCGTCCGGCCGCGCGAGGCGCTTCGGGAACGGGATGCCGGCGGCGAGCGACGCGCGGAACTCGTCGCTGACGGTGGCGAGCATCGGGGTGTCGACGATGCCCGGCGCGATGGTCAGCACGCGGATGCCCTGCGAGGCCAGGTCGCGAGCCGCGGGGAGCGTCATGCCGACGACGCCGCCCTTGGACGACGCGTAGGCGACCTGCCCGATCTGGCCGTCGAACGCGGCGATGGACGCGGTGTTGATGATGACGCCGCGGGCGTCGTCCTCGAGGGGCTCGGTCTGCGCGATCGCCTCGGCCGCGACGGTCAGGACGTTGAACGTGCCGATCAGGTTGATCTGGATGACCTTCGCGTACAGCGCGAGGTCGTGGCGGCCCTTCTTGGACAGGATCCGCGCGGACGGCCCGATGCCGGCGCAGTTCACCACGGTCCGCAGCGGCACCCCGGAGCCGGCCGCGGTCGCGACGGCGGCCTCGACCTGCTCGACGTCGGTCACGTCGGCCTCGACGTAGGTGATGCCGTCGACCTGCTCGGCCCTCTCGATGGACGGCGCCAGGTCGAGCGCGAACACCCGCGCGCCCTGGGCCGCGAGGGCCTTCGCCGTCGCCCCGCCGAGGCCGGACGCGCCCCCGGTGACGAGCGCCGCGGTGTCGGTGATCTGCATCTTCGCCGTTCCCTTCGTGATCCGATTCGCCGACCCAGGTTAACGCTCGTTCGCAGGCGAGGTTCGTGTCTTCGCTCACCGCTCCCGGGGGCGACCGGTTCCGTTAGCGTCGTGGTCAACTCCGGCTGTCACCTTCAGCGGCATGACGCCAGCTCGGATCGTGGTGGTAGGAACCGGTTACGTCGGCTTGACCACAGGGGCTTGCCTGGCCAGTCTCGGGCATTTCGTCACCTGCGTGGACGTCGATCGCGCGAAGGTGTCCCGGCTGGCCGCCGGGCGCGTCGACATCCTCGAACCGGGGCTGGCCGACTTGGTCGCCCGCGGGATCTCGGCCGGGCGCCTGCAGTTCGTCGTCGGCGCGCGGGACGCGGTCCGCGACGCCCAGGCGGTGTTCCTCTGCGTGCCGACGCCGATGGGGGCGGGCGGTTCCGCGGACCTGCGCGCGGTCGAGGCGGTGGCCGCCGAGATCGGCGACGTCCTGCCCGCCGGCTGTGCGCTGGTCACCAAGTCGACCGTGCCGGTCGGCACGTCGAAGCGCATTCAGCAGATGCTCGGCCGGGCCGATGTGCCGGTGGTGTCGAACCCCGAGTTCCTCCGCGAGGGCACCGCGGTCGCGGACTTCCTGGGCCCGGACCGGATCGTCGTCGGCTCGGCCGACTTCGCCGCCGCGCACTGGGTCGGCGAGCTGTACGCGGAGCTGGACGCGCCGGTCGTCGTCGCCGACGCGGCGAGTGCGGAGCTCGTGAAGTACGCCGCGAACTGCTACCTCGCGCTGAAGCTGTCCTACGTCAACTCGATCGCCGAGCTCTGTGAACGGCTCGGCGCGGACATCGACCTCGTCACCGAGGGCATGGGCCACGACCGCCGGATCGGCCGGACGTTCCTCAAGCCCGGCCCGGGCTGGGGCGGCTCGTGCCTGCCGAAGGACACCAGCGCGCTGGTCAAGGTCGCCGAGTCGGTCAACTACGACTTCCGCATGCTGACCTCGGCGATCGACGAGAACATCGCCCAGCGCGACCGGATCGTCGCGAAGATCGCCGGTGCGGTCGGCGGCACCCTGGCCGGCGCGCGGATCGGCGTGCTGGGCCTGGCGTTCAAGGCGGGCACGAACGACCTGCGCGACTCGCCCGCGCTCGCCGTGTCATCGGTGCTGGGCGCGCTGGGTGCCGAACTGGTCGCCTACGACCCGGCGGTCGACGGCGGGATCGACGGGATGACCGTGGTCGACGACGCCTACCAGGTCGCGAAGGACGCGGACGTCGTCGTCGTGCTGACCGAGTGGGCCGAGTTCAAGCACCTCGACTGGGCGGCGATGGCCGAGCTCATGGAGGGCATCGACGTCGTCGACACGCGCAACCTGCTCGACCCGCGGGTGATCGTCGACGCGGGGCTCTCCTGGCAGGGCGTGGGCCGGCCGCGGGCGGCGGCGCGAATCAAGGTTTCTTGACGGCCCTCTCTTGGCTAGGCTGGCCGCACGGCATCGCGTGTCGGTCACCGGCTGGGTGAGGCATGGAGGTGGCGGGAGTGCCCGTGGAGGCATTTCAATCGTGTCAGTTTCCGTATCCGTTGAATTGAACCATCTGATCGTCCCGTCCCGGAACAACCGGGAATCCGCCGAATTCCTGGCGAACCTGCTCGGCCTCGAAGTCGGGGAGGAATGGGGTCCGTTCATCCCCGTCGAGACGCGCAACGGCGTCCGGCTGGACTTCGCGACCGTCCCCGAAGAGGACCTTCGCCTGCAGCACTACTGCTTCCTGATCCCGGAGGACGACTTCGACGCCGTCTTCGCGCGGCTCGTCGAAACGGGCGTGACCTACCACGCCGACCCGATGGGGAAGCAGCTCGGCGAAATCAACCACAACCACGGCGGCCGTGGCGTCTACTTCCTCGATCCCGGTGGGAACGGGATGGAAATCATCACGCAGCCGTACGAGCCGGATCGGCGTCGCCCGACGTCTTGGTAAGCGCTGTCTGGCAAAAGTTCCTTAGCAATGCGTACTATCGGGGCATGTTCACGACGAGGCCGGAGCTGGCCGGCACCTTCGGGATGGTGGCATCGACGCACTGGCTGGCCTCGGCCACCGGGATGGCGGTGCTGGAGGACGGCGGCAACGCGTTCGACGCGGCGGTCGCGGCCGGGTTCGTCCTGCAGGTCGCCGAGCCGCACCTCTGCGGCCCGGCGGGCCAGGTACCCGGCCTCTTCGTGACGGCGGACGACCCGACCCCGCGGGCGCTGGCGAGCCAGGGCCCGTCGCCCGCGGGGGCCACGCCCGAGCACTTCGCGTCGCTGGGGCTGGACCTCATCCCGGGCAGCGGCCTGCTCCCGGCGACCGTCCCCGGCGCGTGGGACGGCTGGCTCCTGCTGCTTCGCGACTACGGCACGAAGTCGCTTCGCGAGGTGCTGTCGTACGCGATCGGCTACGCGCGCAACGGCGTCCCGCTGGTTTCGCGGGTCGGCGACACGATCCGCGCCGTCGAGCGGCTGTTCGTCGAGCACTGGCCGACGTCGGCGTCGCTCTGGCTGCCGGACGGCAAGCCCGCGTCCGGCCTGCACCGCAACCCGGCGCTGGCGGACACCTGGGAACGTCTCCTGCGGGAGGCGGAGTCCGTCTCCGGCCGGGAAGCGCAGATCGACGCGGGACGTCGTGCCTGGTCACAGGGTTTCGTCGCTGAAGCGATCGAGAAGTTCAGCCGGCAGGCCTTCCGCGACGACTCCGGTCGCGACCACGCGGGCCTGCTGACCGGTGACGACCTGGCGTCGTGGTCGGCGTCGTACGAAGAACCGGCTTCGGTCGACGTCGGCGACTGGCGCCTGGTCAAGATGGGCGGCTGGACGCAGGGGCCGGCGTTGTTGCAGCAGGCGCTGCTGATGCACGGCTTCCGCGACGAACTGTCCTTTGTGGACGGCGTCGCGTCGGAGCGCACGGTGCACCTGGCGGTCGAGGCGGCAAAGCTGGCCTTCGCGGACCGCGAGGCTTGGTACGGCGACACGGACGTCCCGCTGGACGTGCTCCTCTCCGCTGAATACACCGACGCCCGGCGTGCCCTGATCACCGACACGGCGTCCGCCGAACTCCGCCCCGGGGACGCTCGTGGTCCGGCCCGGCTCCCGGCGATCCTGGACTCGCTGCAGGGCGTGCAGGTCGAGGGCGGCGCGACGGGCGAGCCGACGATCGGCCCCCAGGGCCAGACCCGCGGCGACACGGTGCACCTCGACGTCGTCGACGCGGCGGGCAACCTGGTGTCGCTGACGCCGTCGGGCGGCTGGCTGCAGTCGAGCCCGACGATCCCGTCGCTGGGCTTCTGCCTCGATTCGCGGGGGCAGATGTTCTGGCTGGAACAGGGCCTGCCGAACTCGCTGGCGCCCCGCAAGCGCCCGCGCATCACGCTGTCGCCGTCGCTGGCCCTGCGCGACGGCGTCCCGACGCTGGCGTTCGGCACCCCGGGCGGCGACCAGCAGGACCAGTGGCAGCTGTGCTTCTGGCTGGCCCACGTGTACGGCGGCCTGAACCTCCAGGAGTCGATCGACTCGCCGGCCTGGCACACGACGGCGTTCCCGAGCTCGTTCTACCCGCGCTCGTGGAACCCGCGCGAGCTGGTGGTCGAGTCCCGGCTGGGTGCGTCCACTTTGGACGCCCTGCGCGCCCGCGGCCACCAGGTCCTGGACGCGGGCGACTGGGCCCTGGGCCGGTTGTCGGCGGTTTCGCGCTCCGACGGTCTGCTGCGGGCAGCGGCCAACGCCCGCGGCATGCAGGGCTACGCGGCCGGGCGCTAGAAGGTCAGTGAAGCCCAGCCCCCGCCCTCGGCGAGCAGTGTCCGCACGCCGAGGGCGTGTTCGGCGAAGTGCCGGCGGTTCACGCAGCCCCTGTCAAGCGCGATTGCCCTGGCACGGCCGAGTTGTCCACATCCACCCTGGCTATCCACAGATTCGCCGCACCACCCCTTTTGCGCCCCCACCACCGATACGCTGGAAGCGGGGCCGGTCCCCCGGAGAGGGCGGGGGCTGGGTAGGTGGCCCCGACAGGCCCTATTCGACGGTGCGGCCGTCCCAGTCCGGCCGGGGCCAGGCCGACGAGCCGAGTTCGAGCCACAACCGCCAGCCCGCGGTCAGCTCGTCGTGGTCACGTGGCGTCCATTGCCCGGCCATGCCTTCGAGCGTGCGCCCGAAAGCACGGCCCGGCGGAGGGGATCGCTCACTTGGCGGGCTGCTGCCAGAGGTAGAACTCGATGCCCTGGTTGTCGGTGCAGTCGGCGGTCAGCCCGTACGGGTGGGTCTCGACCTCGCCCGCCTGTCCGCCTTGCTCGCGGACCCGGCCGAGCGCCGCGTCGAGGTCGTCCACCGCGTACATCAGCTTCCAGCCGACCTGGCGGCCCGGGCCGCCCCAGAGGCCGCCCTGCAAGCCGTGGCCCTGGATGTTCCACGCGCTTTCGACCGAGCCGGGGGAGAACTGCCAGCCGAGCACCGCGCCGTAGAACGTCTTCGCGGGCTCGTCGGCCGGGACCTGGAACGTGAAGTACATGGCCTCGCCCTGCTTCGGCGTCGGCTGCGGCTTCGGCGCTGCCTGCGAGACCAGCCAGCGCTGGCCGAACGGGTCGCGGAACGAGCCGCCCCGGCCGTACGGCGAATCGCTGACCGCGCGGATCAGCGTCCCGCCCAGTTCCACTGCCCGGGCCACGCTGGCGTCCGCGTCCGGCACCTCCACCCGCACCGACGCGCCCCCGCTCTGCGGTGCGACGTGCCCGATCTCCGGGTACTCCTCGGCGAGCATCAGCACCGCGTCGCCGATCGCCAGTTCGGCGTGCCCGATGCGGCCGTCGTCCATGAGGATCGGCTCGCCGCGGCGGGTCGCGCCGAAGACGTCGACGTAGAAGTCGAGCGCGGCCCGCGCGTCGGGCACGGCGAGGTAGGGCGTCAGCGAACGCAGTTCGGCGGTGGCCGCCGGGGCGGCTTCGGTGGTCGTCATATCGGCTCCGTTCAAGATGACGCGACGCAGGTTGTCGCGCAGTTCGGCGGCGAAGTCCGGGTCGGGGTCGACCCGCTCGGAGGGCCGGCGAAGCGCGTCGAAAGGCTCAGGCATCGCGACCCTCCTTCTCCTCGTAGGCGCGCCGGAACGCGGCACGGGCCCGCACGAGCAGCGCCTCGGTGGCGTGCACGCTGCGCCCCAGATGGCCGGCGACCTCGGGCACGCCCAGGCCGTCGACGTACCGCAGGGTCAGGGCCGCGCGGTGGTGCGACCCGAGGGATTCGAGCACCTGTCTCGCGCGCAGGGCGTCGAGCTGCTCGTCCCACGGGTCGTCGACGTCCGGCTCACTGTCGTGCACCAGCCGCAGCCCGCGTTCCTCACGTTCTTTGCGCCGCCAGTGGTCGGCGAGCTTGTGCCGGGCGACGCCGATCAGCCACCCGGTGCTCACTGGAGGTGCGTACTCCTTGCGACAGGCGGCGACCGCCCCGAGGAACGTCTCGGAAGTGAGCTCCTCGGCGAGCGTGCGGTCACCGCACCGGGACAACAGGTACCCGTAGACCTCCGGCAGGGCGGTTTCGTAGAGCCCGAGCAGCGCGAAGGCCGGGTCCGGTCGTACCCGAGGTTCCGTCACACCCTCATAGTCGTCCGGCGCGCGACTTTTCCGACGGGCGAACCGGTGATTTTTTCGGCGGCCAGCTCACCCGGATGGTGACGACGTGGTCCCGCCGTCCGGGAAAGAGCCGGTAGACGCTGACGACGAACGTCCCGGCCCGCGCGCGTTTGCGGGACAGGTAGTCGTGCGCGCAGGCAGTCCCGTACCGGACGGTCCACCCCTGGTACCGATCACTGCGGTGCTCGAGGACGAACCCCATGTCGTCGACGAGTTCGGTGTATTCGTGCACGCGCCCGTCGTCGACCTCGCGCCGGTATTCGAGCTCGTGGGGGTAGCCGTACCTGTCCATGACCTGAAGGTTCTCGCCGCAAGTCAGCGCGACGCGGCCTGCGCACGGGAATCCCACATCGGGCCGCCCGCCCTACGATTCGTGGTTGATCGACAGCGAGGGGTGACCACCATGGATCGGCCGACCAAGCCGAACTACCGGCGACGCCAGCTCGGCCGCACCCTGCGCAAGCTACGCGAGGCGGCCGGGCTGAGCCAAGAGGACGCAGGCCGCCCGCTGCGGTTCTCCACGTCGAAGATGAGCCGGATCGAGCAGGGCTACATCCCGGGCTACAACGACTTCCTGGCGCTCCTCGACCGCTACGGGATCATCAGCTCGGACTACGGCGAGTACGTGCGGATGTTCGACTACGCCAAGGAGAAGGGCTGGTGGCACGCGTTCGGGTTGAGCGATCGCGGTTTCGTGAGCGTGGAGGCCGAGGCATCACGGATTCGCAGCTACCAGCTTGGTTTCGTGCCGGGCTTGATGCAGACCGAGCCGTACATGCGCGAGACCTTCGCGGCCGCGCGCGAGTTCGAAGGAAGGGATCTCGAAGCCCAGGTGCAGGTCCGCCTGCATCGCCAGCTTCGGCTGACCGAAGAGCCTGTGCTGGAGTTGCACGCCATCGTTGACGAGAGCGCCTTGCGGCGTGATCCGTGTAATCGCGAGCAGTTGCTGCGCCTGCTCGATGTTTCCGCACTGCCGAACGTCACCTTCCAGGTGATTTCGCAGGCGGTGGGCTCGCACGACGGGCTGTACAGCAACTTCATCATCGTCGCCGGATTTCCCGAGCGGTCCGAGCCCGATCTCGCCTACCTCGAATACGGGTTCGGATCGCTGCAGATCGAGAAGGAGGCCGAGGTCCGCGGTGCTAACCTGATGTTCGAGCATCTCGCCGATCTGGCGCTGGACGATGGCGATTCTCGTGCGCTGATCGAGCGGATGATCACCTGACCGGGAGGGCGCACAGTGGATCGGTGGCGGAAGAGCAGTTACAGCGGCGGGTCCGGCAACAATGGCGACTGCGTCGAGGTTGCCTTCGCCCGTGACTCCATCGCCGCGCGGGACTCGAAAGCCCCCACGGCCGGGGCACTCGAAGTGCCGCCGGCCGCGTGGTCCGCCTTCCTCTCCACCGTCACACCCGGGGATCCGGCAACCGCCGGCCGGTGATCGCGACCACCGTCGCCAGCACCGCCACCAGCCCGATCACCACCGCGAACGCGTCGCGGCTCCCCAGCGACCCTGAAAGCGCCGCGTACAGACTCCCCAGCGTCGCCACGCCCAAAGCCAGCGACGTCTGCTGGTTGGTCGTCATCACGCCCGACCCGACGCCGGCCAAATCGGTCGGCACGTGCGACAGCACGATCCGGAACAACGTCGTCATCGCCAGCGCGTTCCCCACACCGATCGCCACCATCGACGGCGCCAGGTCGAGCACCGTCACGTGCGGCCACGTCGACAGCGTCGTGCACAGCAGCGCCACCATCCCCACCGCCGTGATCGCGCCGCCGATCGGGACGACCTTCTGGCCGTAGCGCGCCACCAGCCGGCTGCTCAGCATCGACACCGTGAAGTACGCGACGGCCAGCGGCGTCAGCGCGGCGCCCGCGCTCAGCGGGCCGAACTTCAGGCCTTCCTGCAGCGTCATCGCGAACACGAACATGAACGAGCCGAACGCGCCGAAGAACGGGATCGCCACCATCAAGCCGCGCCGGACGCTCGGCAGCCGCATCACCGACGGCGGCAGCAGCGGGGTTCCGCCGATCCGCTCCAGACGTCGTTCCACGTGCACGAAAGCCGCGGCCGAAAACGGCGACACGATCAGCAGCGCGATCGTCCACGCCGGCCAGCCCAGTGCCCGGCCTTCCATCAGCGGGACCAGCAACGACAGCAGGGTCACCGCCAGCAGAGTCGTCCCGAGGCGGTCGACGCCCAGCGGATTGTGCGCCCGGCTCTCCGGCAGCCGGCGGGCCATCACCAGGACCACCAGCCCGATCGGCACGTTCACCAGGAAGATCGGCCGCCAGCCGGTGCCGAACAGGTCCGCCGCCACCAGGCCGCCGCCGAGCAGCTGGCCGACGACCGTCGAGAGACCGCCGGTGGCGCCGTAGAGGCCCAGCGCCCGCGAACGCTCTTCGCCGGACGTCGTCGCCTGGATGATCGAGAGCACCTGCGGCAGCAGCAACGCCGACGCCGCCCCCTGCGCGGCGCGGGCGATCACCAGCGTCGTCGCCGTCGGGGCGATTCCGCAGGCCAGGGACGTCAGCGTGAACAGCCACAGTCCCGCGAAGAACAGCCGCCGCCTGCCGAACGAGTCGCCGAGGCGGCCGCCGACCACCAGCAGCACCGCGTACGCGATGCCGTAGGCGGCCACCACCAGCTCCAGCGTCGCGGTGGACGCCTCGAGGTCGGCATCGATCGTCGGGAGCGCGACGTTGACGATGAAGAAGTCGATGATGGGCAGTGCCGCCCCCAGCAGCACCGTGACCAGGCCGGCGGGGGTCAGTCCCGGCCGAAATCTGGCTCCGGCCGCGGTCGGCGCTAGTTCTGTCGTGGTCATGAGTACTACGATCGCCGCGGATCTAAACTGGTACCAGTTGTCGTTTATCCAGGTATTGCGACTACCTGGTACCAGGTTCGAAGACGTGCGATCCTGGCACCATGACCACCGCCGTCGAATCCGAGCTCCGCCGTCAGGAGCTGGCGAGGTTCCTGCGCAGCCGGCGTGAGCGGATCACGCCCGAGCAGGTCGGCCTCCCGATGCTGGGCCGCCGCCGGACGCCGGGGCTGCGCCGCGAAGAGGTCGCGCAGCTCGCCGGCGTCGGGGTCACCTGGTACACGTGGCTCGAGCAGGGCCGCGACATCAACGCGTCCGAGCAGGTGCTGCAGGCGATCGCCCGCACCCTGCGCCTCGACCCGCACGAGCACACGCACCTCTTCCGCCTGGCCGGCGCGCCCGAGCCGGAGAGCGAGAAGGACTGCCAGGTCATCTCGCCGCAGCTGGAGATGATGCTGAAGAAGCTGGAGCCGTACCCGGTCGCGGTGCGCAACGCCCGCTGCGACCTGCTGGGCTACAACCGCGGCTACACCTGGCTGATGGGCGAGGTCGACGCGATCCCGTTCGAGGACCGCAACACGCTGGTCCAGTGCCTGCTCAACCCGCAGTGGCGCGAGCGCATGCTGGACTGGGAGACGAACATCCCCCGCGTGATCGCGTCCTTCCGCGCGGCGATGGCCGAGCACGTCGCGGAGCCGGCGTGGAAGAACCTGGTCAAGCGCCTGAAGGCGGAGTCCCCGCTGTTCGCCGAGCTCTGGCCGCACCACGACGTCAACTCCGAGCCCATCCGCACGAAGCGGTACCTGCACCCGGACGTCGGGCTGCTGCGGTTCAACTTCACCTACCTCTACTCCGGCCGCCGCTCGGAAATCACGTTCTCGACGTACACCCCGGCCGACGAGGAGACGGCGGCGAAGCTGCCCCTCATGTTCGACTGACTACGGCCGTCGACGTACCTCGGGAGTCGCTTCAGGACGGACGCGCCGCGGCCCGGCGAACGGTAGCTTTCGCAGCATGAGATGGCCGAGCATGTCCCCGTGGGTGGGGCGCGTCGTGCGCACGGTCATCGTCCTGGGGTTCGTGCTCGGGGCGACCAGCGCGTCGTCGAGGTGGCAGCCCGGGGCGACCCCGCTGACGCCGCCCGGTGCGGCGTGGCTGGCCGCGACCGTCCTGACCCTGCTGCTCGTCCACCGCTTCCCGCTGACGCTTTTCCTGGTCACGGCCGCGTCGGCGTTCGGCTACTACGCGTCCGGCCTGCCCGGCGGGCCGATCATCGTCGTGCCGACCATCGCGTTGTTCGTGCTGACCCGGCAGCGGGGGCCGCTCACCGCGGGCATCACGGGTTCGGCCGCGCTCGCCGCCGCCTACGTCGTGCACGTCGTCACGACCAGGTCGTTCACGCTGGCGGCCGGTGCCGGGTTCGTCGTCGTGTGGCTGATCGCCGTCATCGGGGTCGGGACCGCCGTCCGCTACCAGCTCGACGCGCTCGCCGCCCGCCGCGAGCAGGCCGACGAGCACCGCCACCGGCTCGCCGAGCAGGAACGGCTGCGGATCGCCCGCGAGGTGCACGACGTCGTCGCGCACAGCCTCGCCGTGATCAACGTCCAGGCCGGCGTCGCCGCGCACGTCGCCGACCGGCGGCCGGAGCAGGCGAAGGAGGCGCTGCTCAACATCAAGGCGGCCAGCGCGTCCGCGCTCAAGGACCTGCGCGCGACCCTGGCCGTGCTCCGCTCGGGCGAGGACAAGGCGCCCGCGCCGAGCCTCGCCCAGGCCGCCGAGCTGCTGGAGCACGCCCGCGACGCCGGGCTCACGGTCGACGTCCACGGCGAGGCCGTCGACCTCCCGGCCCCCGTGGACGCGGCCGCCTACCGGATCCTGCAGGAGTCGCTGACGAACGTCGTCCGGCACGCCGACCGGCCGGAACACGTCGACGTCCGGTTCGAACGACAAAGAGGCACCTTCACGCTCCGGGTGCGCGACGACGGCCGCGGCACCGCCCAGCCGACGCCGGGTCACGGCCTGCGGGGCATGGGCGAACGCGCCGCCGCGCTCGGCGGGCGGTGCACCGCCGGGCCGGTCGACGGCGGTTTCGAAGTGTGCGTCGAGCTACCGATCGAGGGGGAAGCATGATCCGCGTCCTGCTGGCCGACGACCAGGTCCTGGTCCGCGCCGGGTTCCGCGTGCTGCTGGAGACCGAAGACGGCTTCGACGTCGTCGGCGAGGCCGGCGACGGCGAGCAGGCCGTGGCCGGTGCGATCGAGCACAAGCCGGACATCGTGGTGATGGACGTCCGGATGCCGGGCGTCGACGGTCTCGAAGCCACTCGCCGGATCACCGCGAACCCCGACCTCGCCAGGACGAAGGTGCTGGTCCTGACCACCTTCGACGTCGACGAGTACGTCTACGAAGCCCTGCGCTCAGGCGCCAGCGGGTTCCTGCTCAAGGACACCGAACCGGTCGAGCTGCTGCGTGCGCTGCGGGTCGTGGCGAGCGGCGAGGCGCTGCTGGCGCCGACGGTGACGCGGCGGCTGATCCAGGAGTTCGTCGGCCGCCCGGAGAACCGGCGCATCGACACGAGCGCCGTCCGCGAGATCACCGACCGCGAGCGTGAGGTGCTGGGCCTGGTGGCGGGCGGCATGTCGAACGACGAGATCGCGGCCCACCTGGTGATCTCCACGGCGACGGCGCGCACCCACGTCAGCCGCATCATGACGAAGATCGGCGCCCGCGACCGGGCGCAGCTGGTGGTGCTGGCCTACGAGTCGGGGCTGGTCACCCCACGCCACTCCGCCTGACCCGGCGCACCACGCGGAACGCGCGGACCAGGAACACCACCGCGAGGACGGCGACCAGGCAGATCCAGATCACGGCGCCTCCTTCCCGGGCCGATGCTCTGCTCAGAGGGCGTCCGGGAGTGGGACGGCGTTCACCGACACGGCGGAAGTCACACCTTCGGGCTAAGTGAAGGAGACTTCCCGGCTAAGCTCACCGGGTGCGACGTGCGTTGATCACCGGTATCACCGGTCAGGATGGCCAATATCTCGCCGAGCTGCTCCACGAGCAGCAGTACGAGGTGTTCGGCCTGGTCAAGGGGCAGAACAACCCTCGGATCGACATGATCCGCACGGAGTACCCCTTCGTCGAGATCGTCGAGGGCGACCTGCAGGACCTGTCGAGCCTGGTCGGGGTGCTGGAGCAGGTGCAGCCGGACGAGGTCTACAACCTCGGCGCGATCTCCTTCGTCGCGCTCTCCTTCAAGCAGGCCGAGCTGACGGCGAACGTCACCGGGCTCGGGGTGCTGCGGCTGCTCGACGCCGTCCGGATGGTCGGCGGGAGCCAGAACAACCCGATCCGCTTCTACCAGGCGTCCAGCTCGGAGATGTTCGGCAAGGTCCGGCAGTCGCCGCAGACCGAGGACACGCCGTTCTACCCGCGCTCGCCCTACGGCGTGGCGAAGGTGTTCGGGCACGACATCACCGTGAACTACCGCGACAGCTACGGCCTCTACGCCTGCTCGGGCATCCTCTTCAACCACGAGAGCCCGCGCCGCGGCATGGAGTTCGTCACCCGCAAGGTGACCAACGCCGTCGCGCGGATCAAGCTCGGGCTGCAGGAAAAGCTGGTGCTCGGCAACCTCGACCCGCGCCGCGACTGGGGCTTCGCCGGCGACTACGTCCGCGCGATGTGGCAGATGCTGCAGCAGGACGAGCCGCAGGACTACGTCGTCGCGACCGGCCGCACGCACAGCGTCCGCAACTTCGTCGACCTGGCGTTCAAGCACGCCGGCCTCGACGACTGGGAGCGGTTCGTCCAGCAAGACCCGAGGTTCTTCCGGCCCGCCGAGGTCGACCTCCTGGTCGGCGACGCCACCAAGGCCCACACCGAGCTGGGCTGGAAGCCCGAGGTCGGCTTCGAGGACCTGGTCGCCATGATGGTCGACCACGACCTGCGCCTCGAAGCCAAGAAGGCCGGGATCTCGCTCCCGTGATTTCCTACGCGCAGAACGCGGAGGACGTCGTCCTGGCCCGGGTCTTCGCGGGCCAGGCGACCGGTCGTTATGTCGACTTGGGTGCCGGCTATCCGACGCGGGACTCGGTCACCAAGCACTTCTACGACCTGGGTTGGCGCGGGATCAACGTCGAGCCGGAACCGGCTCTGGCCGACGAGCTCGACCGGGAGCGCCCCGAGGACCGCAACCTCCGCGTCGCCGTGGGGGCCCGGCCCGGCAAGACCGTGCTGCACGTGGTCGACGGCCAGTGGGGCCGCGCGACCGTCGACGACTCGCTCGCCGAGCAGTACAGCGAAGACTGGGCGGTCCGGGACGTCGAGGTCGAGGTCGTCACGCTGGCCGAGCTGCTCGACCGGCACCCCGGGCCCGTCGACTTCCTCAAGATCGACGTCGAAGGCGCGGAACGCGCGGTGATCGAGGGCGCCGACTGGAGCCGCCACCGGCCGCGGGTGCTCGTCGTTGAGGCGACCGAGCCCGGCTCGCCGAAGCCCGCCCACGACGAGTGGGAGCCGATGCTGCTCGAAGCGGGTTACCGCTGCGGGCTGTTCGACGGCCTCAACCGCTTCTACGCCCAGGCCACCGACACCGACGCGCTGGCCGCACTGGCTGCGCCCGCGAACGTCTTCGACGACTTCGAGCGCTACGCGGCGGCCGAAGTGCGCGAAGAGCGGGATCAGCTGCGCCAGGCCCGGCCGTCCGAAGTTGCGTACATCCGGCGGCTCGAGGAGACGGTGGAAGCGGCGCAGAAGGCGCGCGGCGAGCTGGGTGCGCAGCTGGACGCCGCGCGGCAGGAACTCGCGCAGGCCCGCCGGACGGCCGAAGAGCACCGCCGTCGCGCGGCCGCGCTCGAACACCGCGTCGCCGAGCTGGAAGCCCAGCTCGGCGTCCGCCGTTACTGAGCCGCGCGCTCGCGGGCGAGCTGCGCCAGCCGGTCCGTCATGACCTTGCCGACGGCGGCCGGGCTGGACCAGTCCTGGATCGCCTGGATCGCCCGCTCACCCATGGACGCGCGCAGCCGGGGGCTGTCCGCGAGCCGCCGCAGCCACTGCGCGGCCTGGTCGACGTCCGGCTCCGCCCACAGCTGACCGACGGTGTACCAGTCGCCGAACTCGGCGCCGAACCGGTGGTCGTGCTTCGAGATCGGGCGGACGTCGTACCCGACCACCGCGGCCGAACCCGGCGGCATGAAGTCGGTGTTGGCGCTGAAACCGGTGGCCACCACCGGCTTGCCCATCGCCATCGCCTCGGCCATGCCCATGCCGAAGCCCTCGGACCGGTGCAGCGACGCGTAGATGTCGCAGCTCGCGAGCAGCGTGTCCATGTCGTCGCGGGACATCTCGCGCCGGAGCAACGTGCCGCCGACCGAAGCCATCGCCGCGGTCAACGCCGCGTCCAGCTCCGGGAAGCGTTCGAGGTTGTTCACCTTGAGCACCAGGTGGGCCTTCGTGCCCCGCTCCTCCGGCGGGAACGCGCGGCGGAACGCCTCGATCAGCGCCCACGGGTTCTTCCGCGCGTCACTGGACGACGCGCTGAAGGTGTACAGCACGATCAGGCCGTCTTCCGGCAGGCCGAGCCGCGCCCGGTCGGGCTGGATGCCCGGCGCGTGCGGCACCACGCTCGGCACGACGAGGATCGGGATGTCGGTGACCGTGCGGAACGCGTCCGAGACGAACGACGAAAGCACCCACAGCTCGTCGATGCCCGGCAGGTGCGGCAGCGCGTGCGGCGGCGGTTCCGGCAGTTCCCACGCCCACAGCGCGATCGTGTAGCGGTCCAGCGCGTGCTCGGGGATCAGCTGCCACTCGTTGACGTTGACGATCCAGAGGTCGACGTCGAACTCCTTGCCGCGGCGCAGCGCGGCGATGTCCGGCGGGATTTCGACCGAGCGGTACGGCGCCTGGCTGTTGAACTCGGTGAAGGTGACGTTCGTGTCCGTCGCGGCGAGGGCCTGGATGTGCCGCCGCGCCGACTCCGACAAGCCGGTGGTGGCGCGGACGTCGGCGAAGGTGTTGACGCCGGGGCGCCGAACTTCGGGTGCTGGTTCGGGAAGTGCCGCTTCGATCGCCTTCGTGTAGCCCTGGGCGGCGATCGGCCAGCTCGCGTTCTCGCCGACCCACTTGCGGGCCAGGTCCCCGGCCGCGCGCAGCTCTTCGGGCCAGTACATCCCGCGTTCCAGCAGCCGGTAGAGCCCGGCCGCCTCGCCCGCCGGATCGGTCGGCACGGTCCACACGAACGCGGGGTCGAAGTGCCGGTGCTGCGGCAGGTCGCTCGCGATCACCGTCCGCCCGGCGCCGAGGGCCTGCATCATCACGGCGCTGGTCTCGCCGGCGGTCGGCCAGCGGAGGCTGATCACCGCGTCGGTGGCGAGGATCAGTTCGTCGAACCGGTTTTCGTCCGGCGACAGTTCGAAGTGGACGGAGCCGGCCGCGCCGCTCTGCTCGATGGTCTGCCGGAGTCCGGCCAGCAGCTCGGGGTCACCGGCGTGCCCGGCGACGACGAGCCGGGCGTTCGGCCAGCGGCGGCGCAGCTCGGCGAACGCCAGCACGGCGGCCGGCACCCGCTTGTACCGGACCAAGCTGCCGAACACACCGAACACGACCTGGTCGTCGGTCCAGCCCAGCTCGGCGCGGATCGTGTCGCGCCGGGAGCCGTCGAGCAGCGTCGCGCCGAGCGGCACGGCGTGCACCGGAACGTGGGGGTACCGCGCCTGGAGGAACTTCGCCGTGTGCGGGTCGTGGACGATCACGCCACGGCTGTTCGTCACGAGCCGTCGTTCCAGGGTCAACGTCGCGTAGTCGAGCGTCTTGACGCCGTCGACCTCGATGGCCGGCATGCCGTGCAGCAGTGCGGGATCCGTGGAGTGGCCCCAGATCGGGCCGTGCGCGTACCGCACCTCCGCCGCGAACGCCTCGCTGGTGTAGCTGCCGAAGTACCCGGCGTGGAAGTCGACCAGCGCCGGGTCGTGGAGCACGACGACGCCGGGGTTCTTGATCGCCTCGCGGTAGATCTCGCCGTGGACCCCCGCGTGGTTGCCCATGTGGTAGACCGGCACGCCGTCGCCGGGATCGCTCGGTCGCCGCAGCTCGACGCCGTCCGGCACGCGTGCCGACGGCGACTTGTGCACCGCGGTGACGTCGACCAGTTCGGACAGCGCTTCGAGCAGCCGGTAGCTGTAGTCCGCGATGCCGCTGGTCTGCGGCGGCAGCGGCGTCCACACCGCGGCGCGCGCCCGCGACCCCGTCATCGGCGGGCGACCAGGCGCAGCCGCTCGCCGAGCCCGTGCGGGGCCTCGACCGAAGTGACCTCGACGTCGGCGAAGCCCGAAGCTTCGGCGAGGAACCGCAGGTAGACGGCGGGCAACGCCTTGCGGGCGAACGGGTCCAGCCGTAGGTCGGCCTCCGAAGCCGGCGTCTCGACGAGCAGCACCCCGCCGGGCTGCAGCGCGGTCGCGGCGAGGTCGGTGAAACGGGCGAGGACGTCCGGCGCCAGGCGCTCGGCGAACCGGAAGGCCGTCACCGCACCCAGCGAGCGCGGCGGCCGGGCGGCGAGCGCGGCCAGCGGCTCCCGCGCGTCGATGTCGAAGCCGAGCCCGGCGCAGTGCTTCCGGACCAGCGAGTTGTCCGACGCCGCCGCGATCGGCAACCCGGCCGAGCGCAGGACTTCGAGCCACTCACCGCGGGCCGGCGCGACGTCGAAGACCGGGCCGGTGGCGCCGGCTTCGCGGGCGGCGGTGACCAGCGGCAGGTGGCTGCGGCGGGCTTCGCGGACGTGGTCCGCGGGACCGTCGAGCAGCTCGATCAGCGCGAGCTCGAGGAAGGACTCGCGGTCGGCGGCCTCGACGTCGGCCGGCTCCTGCCCGGCGCGGACGCGGTCGAGCGCGAGGTCCAGCTGAGCGTGCCGGAGCCGGACGTCGGTGGCCGCCGACGCCAGCGCGGCGACCTGCGTCTCGATGGCCTTCAGCCGCTGCTCGACGTCGTCGCCGGACTCGGCGCTTTCCGCGTGGCGCAGCCGCATCTCGCTCAGCTGCGACTCGACCCGGCCGAGTCCGGAGTACAGCCGCTGGTTCAGCCCGGCGGTCATCGTCTGGTCGTGCCGCCGGAGCTGCTCGATCTCGTGGACCAGCTCGGGGTGCCGGACGAGCCTGCCGTCCCCGCCCTGGGTTTGCTCGTGGACGGCTTCGAGCGCGTCCCGGATCGCCAGGTTGGCTTCGATCTGCCACTTCACCTGGCGCTTCCACAGGAAGCGCAGGGCCAACCGGCCCAGCAGGTCGCTCTTGCGCAGCGGCAGGTGCAGCTCGCGGTGCTCGTCGAGGCGGGCCAGTGCGGCGGCCACGCGGTCAGCAGACATTCTCGGTTCCCTGGTTCGCTCTCGTCACGGGTTGAGCTTGCGGAAGATGTTCTGCTCGACACCGGGTGACAACAGCGACACCGAGCCGGCGGCGAAACCGCGTTCGGTCAGCTCGACCACCACGACGTCACTGCGCTTGAGCAGGTCCCCGATGGCTTCGCCGCCGTCGTGGTCGGCCGTGCTCGTGTGGAGCGCGGTCAGGTCGCCGAACGCCGCCGCGAGGTACGGCAGGGCGCGGACGGTGAAGGAATCGCCGATCCACGCCGTGCGCAGGCCGTAGGTGCCGTCCCCGCGCGCGGTGTCGGTGTGCACCGGGGTGACGTAGTCGCTGGGCATCGGCCGTGTCCGGTCGGTCCGGCCGTCCGGCATCAGCGCGTAGTGCGTTCCCGACGTGGTCCCGGTCCGGCCGATCAGCGGGGGCAGGTCGGCCGGCAGCTGCCAGTCGCCCTTCGGCTGGAGCCGCCACTTCTCGCTGATCCCCGGCCGCAGCTTCTCGACGACCGAGCGCACCGCGGTGATGGCGCCTTCGTCGCCCCAGTGCGCGTCCTGCGGTCCGTAGAGCGGCGAACCCTTGCGGCTCGCCCACTCCTGCATCGGGCCGCGCAGGTCGAGCATGAAGTTCTCGGCGTCCACCCGGCGCCAGAAGTCGTCGGCCACCTTGTCACGGCAGTCCTTGCCCAGGTAGCTGGCGGGCAGGTGCTCCGGGACCATGCCGATCTTGTCCGGTGCGACGACGACCACGAACTGTCGCCCGGACGCCTCGACCGCGTCGCGGAAGGAGCGCAGGGCGGCGAACGTCGTGTCCAGGCTGACGTGCTGCACGCAGTGGCTCGTGGCCTCGTCGCCGAGGTAGAGCCAGCCGTCCTTGCCCTCGATGACGTCCGGGAACTGGCGCGGGTCCAGCTTCGCCGGCGTGTTGTCGGGCACCTGGAGCGGACCCTGCTGGTTCTCCTGGTGCAGCGGGGGCGGCTCGCCGAACACCCCGCGGCTGATGCCGTCGGCCGCGTGCACCGCCTGCTCGCGGAACACCAGGTGGTCGGTCGTCCACTGGCTCAGCTGGGTGAAGAACGACCAGCCCTGTCCGATGCTCGGGAACGGCGTCAGCTTGCGGTTCTCGAACTCCGACGGTTGCGCGCCGAGCACCGCCGACAGAACCGGGGTCGCGAAGAAGACGGTCGCGCACAGCAGCGCGATCAGCTGCTTGCCGCCGTGCCGGGGCCGGTACAGCGCGTGCTCGCGCGGGAGGAACGCCTCGTAGACCGGCGGCAGCGTGGACTTCGGACCTTCGGTGCGCGTCACGACGTCACTCCCATCCGCCGAGCCGCGGCGCGGACCGGCCGGAGTACCCGCCGGGCACCGGCGACCAGAGGATGCCGCCGCGACGCGGACGCTCGCCGGTCGGCGAGCCAGGCCTGGTGCGCCTCCGCCAGCCGCTCGCGCATCCATGCCGCGGCGGTGTCCGTCGAGCGGGTCCGCAGGATGTGCGCGCGGGCGGCCTGCCCCCGGCGCCGGGCTTCGTCCCGGTCGTCGGCGACCGAACGCATCGCCTCGGCGGCGGCGTCGAGGTCGGGGTCGGCCCACCGGCCTTCGGGCTGGTAGGGAGGCCAGCCGGGGCCGACGTCGGTCATCGCGTACGGCACCGGCCAGCCGTGCTCGGGCCCGAAGAACTCCGTCGTGCCCGAGTAGTCGGTGGCGATCACCGGTATCCCCCTGACCATCGCCTCCGCGACCGTGAGCCCGAAGCCCTCGCTGCGGTGCAGCGAAACGTAGGCGTCGGTCCCGGCATACAGGGCCCCGAGTTCGGTCACTGTGAGGTAACGCTCCTGGAGCTCGATGCGCGCGTCGTCGCCGATCACGCGGCGCAGCCGCTCGACCGCGGGCGTGTTGAGGTGCCCGTTGGTCGCCTTGAGGACGAGCCGGACGTCGTCGCGGCCCGGGAAGGCGCGGTGGAACGCCTCGACGACGCCCCACGGGTTTTTCCGGCCGCCGGTGGAGTTGAAGTCGAAGATGAAGAGGAACTGGGTGACCGGACCCGGTTCGCGCGCGGGTTCGCCGGGATCTGGCACCGGGACCGGAATGGTCCGGACCGGGACCGGCGAGTGCGCCGCGATCGCCCTGGTGGCGAACTCACTGGGCGTCCAGATCTCGTCGACCAACGCGAACCCGTCGTGCATCGCGGCCGGGAAGTCCTCGAGCTCCCACGCCCACAGCCCGATCCGGTAGCGTCCCGCCCCGGTGTCCGGGTGGGTATCGAGGATCAGCCGGGTGAAGTCCGAGTTCACGGTCAGCAGGCTGACTCCGAACCGCGGCACGCCGACGTCGGCCGGCGCCGCCAGGCCGGTGCGGACCGACCCGGACAGCGAGTGCTCCTCCACGACCGACACCATCGGCACGCCGGCCGCGGCGATGGCCCGCTGGACCACCCGGGCCATCTCGCCGAGCCCGAGCTCGGCGGTCAGGTAGCCGGCGACGTTGACGCCGAAGCCGTCCACCGGTGCGACCGGTGGCGGTGGCTCCGTCGGCACGGCCCACTCCGGCACGAGGCCTTCCTCGATGCCGTGGGTGGCGCACCACCGCCGGAAGCCGTCCCGGCTCGCGCCGCGCGGGTGCGGGAACACCGCCTGCAGGTCGACGCGGGCGAGCCAGACGGCGGCGGCCAGCCGCGTCAGCCCGGTGGCGGCGTCGAGCGGGGACGCGGGTTCGGCCAGCCACCGCCGGAACGCACGGCCGCCGTCGTCGCCGAACGGGTGCGGCGGGAGTTCGCCGGCGATCCGGCCGAGCGGGTCGGACGTGTGCCGGAAGCGTTCCGCACGGCTCCAGGTGTCGTGGTAGAGCTGCCGCATCTGGGTGGTGAGCGGGGTGCCGTCGGGCAGCTTTTCGTACGGTGCCTCGACGTCCTCGGCCTCCCGGGCAACGCGTTCGCCGTAGCTTTCGCAGAGATCGCGAAGCGCCGGGTCGGCCGACAGCCGGACCCGGGGCCGGTGCCCGCAGTCGGTGGTCAGCAGCCACGGCGTCTCGGGGTCGTAACCCCGGAAGGCGAAGAACTTCAGCTCGGCGAGGGGGCGTTCGTGCAGGTTCCAGTAGCCGACCGCGAGACCGGGGTTGCGGACGACGTGGTGGGCGAACACCCCGGCCAGCAGGTCCGGCCAGCGCCAGGTCGGCTCGGTCCGGTGCGGCGGGCGCCGGCGCGCCTGGCCGGCCCAGTGGTCGAGGAACGGCCGGGCGGCCGGCCCGGCGGCGAGGAAGCCGTCGAAGACACCGGGCACGTGCTCCGGCTCCAGGCCGTCCTGCGGCAGCGGTTCGAGCAGGGCCGCCGTGACGACGATTCCGCGTTCCGCGGCGAGCACGCAGACGTCCTCGAACGGCGCGTGGACCTCGACGTCCGGGTCGAGCAGGACGACGACGTCGTACCGGTCCAGCAGAGTGCGCACGAGGAGCGGCCGGAGGACGTCGACGAGGTCTGCGCCGGCGTGGGAGGTGACCAGCCGGTGGTACTCGTCCGGGTCCAGGCCGAGCTCGCCGGGCACCTCGGCGTCATCGGCGACGAGCGTGGTGAATCCGTGCCCGGGGTGGTGCGCCCGGTAGGACCCGGCGAGCACGTCCGCGACGGCGCGCCGGTCCGCGGTGACGACGGTGCAGGCGGTGATCCGGGCGGGGCCGCTTCCCGCCATGTCAGCCGGTGGCGGGCAGCTCGGTCAGCTGCTTCGCGAGGATTTCGTCGAACACCTTCGAGACGGTGGCCATGTCGGGCCCGTCGACGTGCACGCGGACGACGGTCTGCTTGTGCACGTAGTGCGCGCGGATCAGGGAGACGCCGTCGTTGTTGACCAGCTGCATCACTTCGACCCCGGGAGGCGTGGTGCCGCTGTACTTGACGAGCTTGAACTTGACCTGCTGGTCGGTGAGCCCCTCGACGGCGCTCGACGCGGCGGACGCGTCGGAGGCCAGCACGGTCAGCACGACCGCGGTCGCCCCGGACGGCAGCTTGGACACCGACTGGCGGGCCTTCGTCGGGCTCGCGTCGGCGAGCGCCTGGAACTCGCCGTCGGTGAGGGCCTTGGCCGCCTTGAGGTCGGCGAAGGACGCGAAGTCGTTGGTCGCCAGGACGTTCCCCGGCAGTTTCGCGATCTCGAGGTCGTCCTTCGGCTTCTGCGTCGGCGACGGGGCCGCGCTCGACGACTGCGCGACCGGCGGCGTCTTGTCGTCGTTGCCGGAGAAGAGGAAGTACCCGCCGACGCCGAGCCCGGCGAGCACGACGATCGCGATGACGATCGCGATGATCTTCTTGCCGCCCTTGGCCGGGGCGGCCTCGAACGACGGCTCGGGGCCCTGCGCGACCCAGTTGCTGTCGGCCGGGAAGTCGGAGCCGCCCCACGGCGTGCTCGTGTCCTGGCTGGGGACGTTCCAGGGCATCTGCTGACCCTGCGGCGGGTGGTACTGCGGCGTCGGCTGCGCGGGGAACCCGCCGGACCCCTGGCCCGCCGGCCGGTACCCACCGGCGACCGCCTGCGGCGGCACGCCCGGCACGACCTGCGTGCGGTCGGCGTCACCGGCCTGGCCGCCCGGGGCCCAGCCCTGCGGCGACCCCTGGTTGACGGCTTGGGTTCGTTCGCCGTCACCGAAGGACGAGTTCACGATCTGGGTCTGGTCGGCCGATGTCGAGCCCCCGGGCTGCGCCGGTGTCGCACCGCTCTGCGGCGAGTTGACCGGGGCGATGATCTGGGTGCTCTCCGCCGGACCGCCCTGGATCGGGGCCGCGTGGGGATCGGCGTTCACGGCCGCGGACAGGACACTGTCCCGGCGCATCCGGTAGTCGTCGGCCGAAATCTGGCCAGCGGCCAGCTCTTCGTCCAACCGGCGCAGTTCCTCCTGCCAGGACAAACCCGGCCCCCTATCTCGTCAGCGGTTGCCAGCTGAGCCAGCTCACGCATCATTGTGCACTCAGCCCTGCTCGCCGGGCCTCGGAGGGTCGTTTCGTGACCCCACCCGTTACCCCGCCGGCAGGACGCTTTCGAACTGCTTCACCATCTCGGCCAGCTCGCCGCTCATCGCGTACTGGCCCTTGTAGGGGAGCCCGACGCCGATGACGATGGCGTTGTTGCCCGAGCCGTACCAGCTGGTGTTGAGGAACTGGTCGTCGATGTGGCCGGAGATGGTCCGGACATCGGCGCTGACCGAGTGCATACCGGACGCCAGTCCCTGTTGGTAGAGCGTCTCGACGACGGTCTGCGCGTTCACGGCGCTGCTCGTCGGGATGACCAGCACGAGATAGTGGACGTCACCGTCGGCGCTGCCGCGGAACACCATCTCCTTGGCACCGTTCGAGGTGAACAGGTCGGCCGTCGGGGCGGGGATCAGGCCCAGGTCCCGCGCTTTCTCGATCGCCATCGTCGAGTTGTTCGGGTTGGGGTCGCCGGGCAGCTTCGGCAACCGGTCTTCCAGCGGGTCGGGCCGGACCCCGGCCGCGGACGATGACGTCCCGGGCGCCGGCGCGCCCTGCGACGGCGTGTCGTCGCCCGAGCCGAGCCACGCGGTCACGCCGACGACCATCAGCAGCACGACCAGCACGCCGAGGCTGATGAACAGCCAGGCCGGCCGCCCGCTGCCGGTGGAACTGCCGTAGCGGTGCCTGCCCGGCGCCTCCTCGGGTTCCTCCGGCCGGTGGTGCACCTGACGGCCGAGGGGTGGGAACCGGCTGATCGGGTCGGGCTCCGGACCCGGCCCTTCGACCCGCATGTAGCGCGTAGGGGTGATGTCGGCCGGGCTCGGTGCGGTGGTGAGGTGGTCGGGGACCGCTGGGACTCCGTGGTGGGAGAGCGTTCTTTGCGCGCCGGAGTCGGTCCGCTGCCACGGCGGGGCCGGGCGTGGTGGCTGGTGCGGCCCGGTGGACGGCGACTCCATGCGCTGCGGCGGCGCGGTCCGCGGGTCGACCGGCTGCTGGCCGGCGGGGTTCGTGCTGTGCCAAGCGGTCGCGGGCCGGCGCAGCGGTGAGGGGACAGGTGAGGGGACGGTCGAACCCGACGCCTGCGCGAGCAGCTCGTCACGCTGTTTCCGGTGTGCGGCCGGCTCGATCCGGCCGGCCGCCAGATCCGCGTCGAGTCGGCGCAGATCGTCCTGCCAGCTCATCCTTCGACCCCCATCCACCATTCGGGGCATCAGTCTGGCACGTGCGGCCGACCTGCGAGGTTGCGGTTTGAGGTTGATCGGCAACGTAGCGCAAGTGGCGTGGTTTCGGGAGCCCTCGCCGCACCCGCGTCCGATTTCGGCCTCCGGTACAGTCCGGCTGCCCAGGTCACGGCGGTCGGGGAGCCGGCTGGGCTTCAGAGGGGAGCCCACGTGACAACCGAAGCACCACCCAGGCCGCAGCGCGCGATCGTTCGTCTCCGCCCGACGGCACGGGCCCGCGAAGGCCTGTTCGCCCTGATCGTCGGCGGAGTCCTTTCCGCCCTGTTCAACTATCCCGTCCTGCTGCACCCGAAGTCGCTCGTCACCGCCGACCTCGGCGACCCGCTGCTGCAGGCGTGGCAGCTGGCGTGGCAGCACAACTTCGCGACCGGCGGTGGGCCACTGTGGACGGGCAACACGCTCTTCCCGGGGCCCGACAGCTTCGCCTTTTCCGACTCGCTGCTCGGCTACCTGCCGCTGACCCTGTTCGGCGACGGTCAGTACGCCGCGGTCTTCCGCTACAACATCGTCTTCCTGATCTCCTTCGCGCTGGCCTACGCCGGCGCCTACCTGCTTGTGCGCCAGCTGGGCGGGACCTGGCAGGCCGCGGCACTGGCCGGTGTCGCCTTCGCCTGGGCGCCGTGGCGGCTGACCCACATCAGCCACCTCAACATCCTTTCCTCGGGCGGGATCGCCCTCGCGCTCTTCGCGCTGGCCCGCGGCCACGGCTACTCCCTGCGGCACGGCCGCCGTCCCGAGCTGGCCCGCCCTTGGTGGGCGTTCGTCGGCTGGGTGGTCGCGGCGTGGCAGGTGACGCTCGGCTTCGCCGTCGGTCTCCCGTTCATCTACCTGTTGGGCGTCGTCGGGCTCGTCATCCTGGTGACGGCGCTGCGGCGGTGGCGGTCGTTCGGCACCCGGCTGGCCGTGCTCGACGGCGCCGGCGTCGTGATCTTCCTTGTCGTCACTTACCTGATGACCGTTCCGTACCGGCAGGTCGTCACCGACTACGGGTTCGTCCGGCCCTGGGACGAGGTCAAGGTCTTTTCGCCGCCGGCGGACGGGCTGTTCACCACCCTCAGCTCGACCTGGCTGTGGCAGGGCACGCCACTGGACCCGAACACCGGTGTCCTGGTCGACTCGAACTGGCTCATGCAGCCCGGCGCGTCCGAGAAGGTCCTGTTCCCCGGGCTGGCGCTGCTGGTCGTGGCGCTCGTGGGGCTGTTCTTCAGCGCGTGGTCGGTCCGGGTGCGGGCCGCCCTCGGCGTCGGCTCGGTCGTGGTGTTCGTGTTCGCGATGGGCTCGCAGTTCTTCGGCGGCGACTACACCTACTACATCCTGTGGCGGTACCTGCCGGGCTGGGACGCGTTGCGCACGCCCGGCCGCCTGATGCTGTGGGTGCTCCTGCTGCTGATCCTGCTCGCCGCGGGCGCGCTCACCCGCGCGGCCGAGTGGCTGCGCACCCGGAACACGTCGTACGGACAGGGCCGCTTCCTCCAGTTGCTGCTCGTGGTGCCCGCGTTGTTCGCGCTGGTGGAGGGCATCCCGGACGTCCCGCACCCGACGCCGCCGGGCATCCCGCCGGACCTCGCCAAGGCCTTCCGCGACGACCCGGGCCCGGCGCTGATCCTGCCGATGGTCCAGGAACCCGACCGGCCGTTCAGCGAGTTCGTCTACCAGTTCTGGTCCGTCGAAGGTTTCCCGACGCTCGCCAACGGCCACAACGGGCTCCTGCCGCCGCAGTACCTCGAGATCAACGAGGCGTTCAAGACGTTCCCGGATACCCACAGCGTCGACGTGCTGCGCAAGTACGGCATCCCGCGGGTGCTGGTGCTGAAGGTCGGCGCCGCCGGAACGCCGTACGAACAGGCGCTCACCCGGCCGCTCGACGGGCTGCCGCTCACCCGCACCGAGTCGACGGACCTCGTCACGTTCACCCTCCGCTAGTCACCTCTTCAGCCCCCGAAACTGTCGTACATATGTTCTAAAATGGGCGTTGTACAGGGGAGATGCCGCCCGCACCCGCGGGTGGTGTGATGGAGGAAGGCAGGGCCATGGCCTACATCACCCTGCCCACGTTCGTGGGCTACAGCGCCAGTACCGGTCCGTCGCGGTCGTCGTTCGTCCGGCGGCAGCGCCGGCTGTACGAGGACCCGGCACGAGCCGCGTTCAACTACTACCGGCGGGCGGCGAACGCCGTGCGGTCCGGGCGGGCGGCGGGGCAGGACGCGACGGCGTTGCGCGCCCTCGTCAACGCCGCCGACGACCGGACCAAACCGCACTACGCCGCGATAGCCGAGGGCTGGCTGCGGTACCTCGGCCGGAAGTCGCCGCGGCTGGTCGAGGTCGGGCGCGGCCGCTGCCGGATCGGCGACCTCGAGATCGGCGTCAGCCCGCAGCTCGGGCTCCGCAAGAGCGACGGCCGCCGGTACGCGACCTGGCTCTACTTCAAGGAGGAGCCGTTGACGAAGGACTCCGCGCAGCTCGCGCTGTGGGTGCTGGAGCAGGCGATGCCGGACATCCTGCCGGGCGGGCACGCGCTGGTGATCGACGTCCGCCGGAGCAAGGAGTTCCAGCTCTCCGCCCGCGACCGCGAACGGTTGCGGCCCTGGGCCCGCAGCGAGGCTTCGGCGTTCCTCACGCTCTGGGACGCCGCCTGAGCCGGGGAGGCGCCGGGGCCGCCCGGCGCCTCCCTTAGCATCGCCCCCGAGCGTTCAGGGGGGCGACGATGAGACTGGTCGCGGGACGGTACGCGATCTCGGCCGAGCTGGGCCGGGGCGGCATGGGCGTCGTCTGGCGCGCCGAGGACAGGGTGCTCGGGCGGCCGGTCGCGCTGAAGGAGCTGGCCACCCCGCCGGGCACCAACCTCGAGCGGGTCATGCGCGAGGCCCGGACAGCCGGGCGGCTCAACGACCCCGGTGTCGTCACGGTCTACGACGTCGTCAGCGAGCAGGGCGCCACGTTCATCGTCATGGAACTGGTGGTCGCGCCGACGCTCGCCGACGTCGTCGGGCGCGAAGGTCCGCTGGCGAACGACCGCGTCGCCGCGCTCGGCCTGCAGGTGCTGGGCGCACTGGAGAGCGCGCACGCGGCCGGCGTCGTGCACCGGGACGTCAAGCCCAGCAACATCATGGTGCTGCCCGGCGACCGCGTGAAGCTCGCCGACTTCGGCATCGCGCGGGCGATGGACGACCCGGCGCTGACGCAGACCGGCGGCGTCATGGGCTCGCCCGGCTACATGGCGCCCGAGCTGTTCGCCGGGGCCGGCCCGTCGCCCGCGTCCGACCTCTGGTCGCTGGGCGCGACGCTCTTCCACGCCGCCGAAGGCCGGGCGCCCTTCCAGCGCACCACCACGGCCGCGACGCTGCACGCGATCATGTACGACCAGCCGGTGCTGGAGCGCTGCCGCGGCCCGCTCGCCGACGCCGTCCGCGGGCTGCTCACGCAGTCCGCTTCGGACCGGTTGAGCGCGTCGGGACTGCGGGGCCTGCTGCAGACCGCGCGCACCGCGATCACCGACTCGCCGACGCAGGCGGTCGACCCGGCTGCGCTGCCGACGATCGTCTTCGAGCCGGTGACGGCGAAGGTGGCCCCGCCGTCACCGACCACAGTGGACTGGGAGCCGCGTCGCAAACGGCGTCTCCCGCTGGTGCTGACCGGCGTGGCGGTCGCGGTGGTCGCCGCGCTCGGCACGGTCTTCCTCCTCAAGCCGGACCGCACCACGCCGGTGGCCGCGGGAGCCACGCCGACATCGACCTCCGCGACGCCGACCACCAGCAAGAAACCCAGCTCCAAGAAGCCCACGCCGTCCCCGAGCACATCTGCCCTGCCCGGAGCGAGCGCCACGGTCCCGCCGCCGTCGACGACCACCGGCGAGAAGCCCCACCCGGCCGAGGTGCCGCTGATCCGGTACCACCAGCCGGACGGCGGCCACTTCAGCGGCACGAAGAAGATCGGCCCGCCGGCCGGGTTCACCAAGGAAGGCGTGTTCGGCTCGCTCGTCGCGACGGCCGAGCCGGGCACGCGGAAGCTGTTCGCCTGCAAGGTGAAGGACGGGAAGGACTGGTTCACCTCGCCCGACCAGAGCGGCAAGTGCGAGGGCCAGCAGTCACTCGGCCTGCTCGGGCACATCTACGCCAATCCGCCGTCCTGGGCGGGCGCGCGGGCGCTCTACCGCTGCAACGCGGGCGCGAGCCACTTCGACTCGCTCGACGCCGGGTGCGAGGGCAAGACCAAGGAGTTCCTGATGGGCTACGTCGTCGTCTGAAGCACCGCGGCCACGAGGTCCGGGCGCGTGACGAACGGGTGGTGCGCCACCGGCAGCTCGACGACGTCGGTCGCGCGCGCCGCCTGTTCCCGCTGCTTCTCCGGCTGCGTCGCGCGGTCGTCGGCGCAGACGACGTAGGTGGACGGGATCTCCCGCCACGCGGCTGCCGTCGTCCGCTGGCCGAACACCGCTTCGTTCTGGACCGTGAGCCGGGCCGCGGCGCCGGCGTACGTGGCGTCGTCGAAGTCCTGCGCGAACAGCGGCCGCACCAGCTCCTCCCGGACACCGGCCGTCCCGTCGCCGTGGCTGACGTGCCACGGCGGTGGCTCGCCGGTGCCGAAGTCCGCGAGCGCCTCGCCGGTGTCCGGCAGGAACGACGTCACGTAGACGAGCCGGCGGACCGCGGGGTGGCCGCCGGCCTGGGTGATCACCACCCCGCCGTAGGAGTGCCCGACGAGCACGGCGGGCTCGTCGGAGGCGTCCAGCAGCGCGCGGACGGCGGCCGCGTCGTCGTGGAGGTCGCCGCGCGGTTCGCGCTCGCAGCTCGGCAACACCGCCGCTGAGCTGCGCAGACCGTGCCCGGCGAGGACGTCCGCCGTCGGCTGCCACCACCAGGCGCCGTCCCGGACGAACGCCCCGTGGACGAAGAGAACTCGCATGGTGACAATCTGGCAGAACCCACCCGGTCGAGTGACACAGTTCGCGGTGAGCGGATGAGGGCTGGACAAACCGGAGACCGAACACGAAGCTTTCGCGTGTTCTTTCGTGCCCGGCCGAGTCAGAGGTCGTAACAGTGAATGCTGCCTGGGAAGCCGTCTCCCGCGTCGCCGACGAACCCGCCTGGTACTGGGTGTACGACAAGCTGGGGTTCTGGCCGAGCACCTACGCCCACGCCTGGCCGGGCTTCCGCGAGCCGGCGCCGTCGCGGACCTGGGACCTTTCGCCCGGCGACGTGGACCGCGCCTCGGCCGAGTTCCGCCTCGGCCCGTACGCCGTCGAGGAGCACCAGGTCTCGGCGATCGCGCTGGCCGCGTTCCGCGAGGTCTGCGGCCCCGACGACTGGATGTGGGCGCTGCACTGGCAGCACCAGTCCTACCGCGTCCGGCCGCACCGGATGACCGAAGGCGCGCGCTGGCCGGTGCCGGTCTTCCCGCGCGCGGACTACCACCTGTTCCTGGCCGCGGACTTCTCGTTCGGCACGCTCGGCCACCCGTGGGAGCGCACGCTCTGCGTGTTCGGCGAGAAGCTGGTGCCCGCCTTCGAGCGGCACGGCGAAGGCGTGCTGACGAACGTCCTGCGCAGCGACGGGAAGCCGTCTGCACTGGCCCGCTGAGCTCGCGGTTGATCTCTTGCTACCGTTCTCCGGGTGTTCGAATATCACGGCTGGGTGACCATCCAGGCGACCGCGAGCGGCGACGACGACGCGGCGCTCCTGGAGCGCCTGGTCGACCGCGTACACCGCGCTATCCGCGACGCGGGTGACTTCGACCTGGTCGACCTCCGCTGGAGCGCGGGCATGCCGATGCTCCACTTCGCGGGCTTCGACAAGCACGGCGGCCGCCTGGCCCCCGAGCTGCTGGAGCTGTTCACCCGGGCCGGCGAGCTGGCCCCGGGGTCGTACGGGCTCCTGCACATCTGGGACGACCAGGACCCCGAGCACGACAACGAGTTCCGCGTGTACCGCATGGCCCGCGGCCAGGTGACGGAACGCGAAGACCCGCACCTGACCCCGGTGGCACCGACGGTTCTGGACGTCTACGAGCTGTAGCCACATCGCAACCGCGCCTGAGTAGATCTGCTCAAGACACCCGCGGGACCCGGCGAGACCGTGGTCACATGACCAAATCCGGAACCACGTCCCCCACCACGACGGCCTTCTACATCCAGGCGGCGATCTCGTTCGGCCTGGCGCTGGCAGCGGTCACCGGCGGGATCGCGTACCTCCCGGTCGACGGCTGGATCCGCGGTTTCCTCGCCCTCGGCGCGCTCTACCTGGTGACCTCGACCTTCACGCTGGCCAAGTGCGTCCGCGACAGACAGGACGAGACCTCCGTGGTCTCCCGCGTCGACCAGGCCCGGCTCGACAAGCTCCTCGCCGAGCACGACCCCTTCAAGACCACCGCGGTGTAAGGGAAGTGGCCACCCCCGAACTCCGGGGGTGGCCGCTGGACTCACGGGTGGCGCGGCACCCGCGGCCGTCCGCCCGGCTCCTGCTTCGGCGGCTTCTGGCCGACGCCCGGGAACGTCGGCGCCGGCAGGTTGGCCTGCTCGTAGCGGGACAGCGTCAGCGGGCCCGACGTGTCCGGGAGCACCGGCGGCTGCGCCTTGTGGTCGTCGAACCGGAACGCCGAGGTCATGTCCCCGAAGGTGCGGCGCCGCCACTGCGAGATGTTCGGCTCGGCCACGCCGGTCACCTTCTCCAGGAACTGCAGCGTCGACGTGTGGTCGAAGTTCTCGCTGCACACCCAGCCGCCCGCGGTCCACGGCGACACGACGATCGCCGGTACGCGGTAGCCCGCGCCGACCGGGAGGCCGTTGCCCGGGGTGCCGCCCGGCGAGGTCTTCGTGACGAACTCGCCCGGCGTGCCGGCCGGCGGGGTCGGCGGGACGACGTGGTCGAACAGGCCGTCGTTCTCGTCGTAGTTGAGGATGAACACCGTCTTGGCCCAGACCTCCGGGTTGGCCGCGATCGCGTCGATCTTCGACGCGACGAACGCGGCGCCCTCGGCGGGCGTGTACTGCGGGTGCTCGGAGGCCGTCGAGGTGCAGATGATCCACGAGACCGTCGGCAGCTTGTCGTTGCGCGCGTCGTACTCGAACTGGCCTTCGGGCCGGTGGGTGAGGCCGTTGACCGCCAGCGGCGAGTCCGCGGGGGCGTTCCTGAAGTTCGCGAAGTTCTCCAGCATGTTGCACCCGTAGGTGTCGCTCTGCTCGTACACCTTCCAGCTGACGCCGGCCGCCTGCAGCCGCTCGGCGTACGTCGTCCAGGTGTAGCCGCCCGCCGGGGCCTTGTTGTCGAGGATCGGGCCGCCGTGCTCGCCGTCGGGGTCGATCGTGCCGGTCATCCACATCATCCGGTTCGGCCAGGTCGGGCCGAACACCGAGCAGTGGTAGGCGTCGCAGATCGTGAACGCCTCGGCCAGCGCGAACTGGAACGGCAGGTCGGCGCGGGTGTGGTAGCCCATGACGTACGGGCCGTTCTTGCCGTCGGCCTTGCGGTGGGCCGGCAGCCAGCTGTCCATCTTCCCGCCGTTCCAGGCGTCGTGCTGGACCTGCCACGCGTGCGACGTCGACGGGATCTTCTGCGCGTTGGTGGCGTGGGTGTCCAGGTGGAACGGCAGCGCATAACCCGCGGGGTTCTCGGCGTCGGGCTGGTAGAAGACGGGCTTGCCGTTCGGCAGCCGCGCGGCGTGCGGGTCGCCGAACCCGCGGACGCCGGACAGCGTGCCGAAGTAGTGGTCGAAGGACCGGTTCTCCTGCATGAGCAGCACGACGTGCTCGATGTCCTTCAGCGAACCGTGCTGGGGAGCACCCTGTGCGAGCGCCCGCTGGACGTTCGGCGGCATGAGGGTGGCGGCAGCGGCGGTGGCGGCGGCTCCGGCGGCCCCACCGAGGAGACGACGGCGAGTCAGTTCGGTCATGTCCAGCACGATCACGCGGGAGCATCACCCGAAGAGGTGGCATCGCGGGAACGCGGCCGGAACACCAGATGAAAACAGTTGCCGAACCGGCGCGAACCCGGCCGGAAGGTAACAGTCCAGTTGTGACGGCGATCACCAGACGAGTTCACGCGCGAAGTCTGGCGAAGGCGCTGTGGGGTTCCGGGGGCTCGGCCCCCGGGTGAAATGGCGAAGGGGCCGAGGTCGACGCGTTACGTCGACACACGGCCCCTGTTCCTGAGCGGATGACGGGATTCGAACCCGCGACCCTCACCTTGGCAAGGTGATGCGCTACCAGCTGCGCTACATCCGCACTGCCTTGCTGATGGGAAGTACTCTATACCCTCCCAAAACTGCTCCGATGAGCGGGTCCCCCGGTGCACTGACCCGGTGCTTCGGTGTCACAGCTGGCGTACAAGGGGTGACGACGGCTGATTCCCTCCGTATGGTGTCCCCATTCGACCGAACGGGGAGACCTTCGGGGAGGAGGTGCCGGGCCGGATGACCGAGCTGGGCACGGTGCCGCCACCAGCGGCCTCGGAATCCGACGAGCAGGCACTGCTGCAACGACTTCGAAACGGCGAAGACGCCGCGTTCGGGGAGCTGTTCGAGCTGCACGCCGCCGCCGTCCGCCGGCTCGCGCAGAGCCTCGCGGCCGACCGGTCCGAGGCCGAGGACATCACCGCGGAGACGTTCTTCCGCGTCCTGCAGGCCCTTCGCCGCGGCGCCGGCCCCAGAGACTACGTCCGCGCCTACCTCCTCACCGTCGCCCGCCGGGTCTCCTGGGAGTGGCACGGTGCCCGCCGCGACGTCCCCGTGTCGGACGACGAGCTGACCTTCCGCGCCGGCGCGGGTGCCGACACGCACGCCCGCACGGCCGAGCACACGCTGATCACGACGGCGTTCACCAGCCTGCCCGAGCGCTGGCGGACCGTCCTGTGGCAGACCGAGGTCGAGGGCGAGCAGCCCGCCATGGTCGCCACCCACTTCGGGCTGAGCGCGAACGCCACCGCGGCCCTGGCCCGACGTGCCCGTCAGGGCCTCCGCGCGGCGTACTTGCAGGCACACCTTTCGGTGAACCGCGGGCCGGACTCGTGCCGCGCGGTCGTCGAGAAGCTCGGCGGGTTCACCGCGGGCAGCGTCACCGGCGCCGAAGCCGAGCGGATCAAGGCGCACCTGCACGGCTGCCCGTCGTGCCGCACGACCCAGGACGAGCTGCGCGACGTCTGCTCGTCGCTGCGCGCGCACGCCGGGGTGCTGGTGCTGCTGGTGCCGGCGGCGGGAGCCGCCGCGAGCGGCAGCGGCGTGCTGGCCGGGCTCGGCACGACGATCAAGGGCGTGCTGGTCGGCTCGAAGGTCAAGATCGGGCTCGCGCTGGCGTCGACCGCGGCCGTGGGTGCCGTCGGTGTCGCGGCCGGCCCCGTCCTGTTCGGGACTACGCCGGTGCAGGACGTCGGGCTGACCGGCGGCGTGCCGGAGCTCGTCGTGGTGCCGCCGAGCGAAACGCACCACCAGCCGCCCCCGCAGCCGCAGCAGGACCCGCTGATCGGCATCGGCGTGCTCAACGGCCGCGGCACCGGGGTCACCGTCCCGGCGCGGCAGCGCACCGGCGGCGGGCAGGTCGCGGCGAACGAGGTGCCCACAGTGCCGGCGGGCGACGTCCCGGCCGGGGACGTCGGCACCGGGACGCAGCCGGGCACGAGCGGCGACACCCCGCGCGACGACCTGTCGTCCTCGACCTTCAGCGCGCCCAGCCATGCCCAGACGTCGCCGCGGCTGGACGCGACGAGCACGGAAACGACGAAGTCCGCTGACCAGACGGTGCCGGAGAGCGCCGACGCACCCGAGCTGTCGCCGTCCGGCTGCCCGGAGAGCACGACGACGGTGCCGGGCAAGCCGGAGCCGACCGGAAGCGAACCGTCGTCCACCGAACCCTCGACGACGGTGACGCCGACGTCCGGGAAGCCGTGGCCGAGCCGCCCGTCCGCCGTCACCGATTCGAGCGAACCGGCGGATTCGACCGTGACCGGCTCGCCGGCTCCCTGAACTGCGGTGATCAACTTCGCCGGGTGGGATGTCCGATTCCTCCCTCGCGCGGGCGAGCCCGCGCACGGTACCGTTGTGGTGCTCACCCTGCGGGCGCCCCGGGAGGCAACTGAATGAACCGGCTGGTACGCGGCGAAGACGGCCGCGACTGGGTGGTCCGTGCCCAGATGGAATGGCGCGCACCGGCGACGGCCGACGACTTCGAGCACGACGTCGCCGGCAGTTACGGCCCCGGCATCGCGATGATCGTGGTCACCGCCCTGCTGGCCGTGATCCTCGTCGTGTGGACGCCGAACGAGGTCAACATCCCCGCGTGGGTGCTGCTGGCACTGCTGCTCGTGGTGCTGTTCTTCCCGCTGCGGTGGATCCTGCGCCGGCCGTGGACGGTGGTCGCCGAGACCGAGGGCGACATGACCGGCGACCGGCCGTCCGAGCGCTGGGTCGGCACCATCCGCGGCATGTTCACCGTGCAGGGCGAGGTCAAGAAGATCTCCAAGACGATCCAGCGCCACTCGCTGCCGGACTTCGACGGGCCGCTGCACCCGGTCGAGTAGCCGGTACCGGAAATCGGCCGGAGGGGTGAAACTGGGGACATGCCCGAACTGCCCGAGGTCGAAGCCCTGGCGCACCACCTGCGTGAGAACGCCGTCGGCCGGACGATCTTCCGCATCGATGTCGCATCGCTGAGCGTCCTGAAGACGGCGACTCCGCCGTGGACCGACCTGCACGGCCGCGAGATCACCGGCGCGACCCGGCACGGCAAGCACCTCGACGTCGTCGTGGGTGACCTGCACCTGGTCGTCCACCTGGCCCGCGCGGGCTGGCTGCGCTGGTCCGACGGCCTCGCCGCGGCGCCGCTCAAGCCGGGCAAGGGCCCGATCTCGCTGCGCGTGCACCTCGAGTCCGCCACCGGTCCCGGCTTCGACCTCACCGAAGCGGGCACGAAGAAGGGCCTCGCGGTGTGGGTCGTGAAGGACCCGCAGGAGATCGCGAGCGTGGCGCGCCTCGGCCCGGACGCCCTCTCGCTGGACGCCGTCCAGCTGCGCGAGCTGTTCGCCGGGAAGAACACCCGGCTGAAGTGGGCGCTCACCGACCAGTCGCTGATCGCCGGCATCGGCAACGCCTACTCCGACGAGATCATGCACCGCGCGAAGCTCTCCCCGTACGCGACGATCGGCAAGCTCGACGACGGCGCGCTGGAGACCCTGGCCGAGGCGATCGTCGAGATCGAGTCCGACGCGGTCCAGCGGTCGGTCGGCCAGAAGGCGGCGCGCCTGAAAGGCGAGAAGCGCTCGGGCCTGCGGGTGCACGCGCGCACCGGGCTGCCGTGCCCGGTCTGCGGTGACACGATCCGCGAGATCTCGTTCGCCGACAAGTCGTTCCAGTACTGCCCGACCTGCCAGACGGGCGGCAAGCCCCTGGCCGACCGCCGGATGTCGCGGCTGCTCAAGTAGCCGGGTGACACCTGTGGTCACCGCGTCACGCACCGGGATTCCCCCGTTCGGCCGCACGTGCTGCGCCGCCGCCGGACCCGACTCGGTGGCCACCGCGACCGTCGTTCGCGAAACCGCCCTCTTCCTGGCGCTTTCCCCGGATCCGGTGGAACAGGACGCCCCTCCCGCGTGTTGCGGACAGTGACCGGGTGGCACGTCGACCGACTCTTAGTAGGGTCGCTCCAACCCTCGGTCATCACAGTTGGACAGAAAGTGGGATCAGGCCTTGCACCCGGTTGGTCGAGCGCAGAGCATGGACGCCGTGTCCGGGTTTCCGCTTGCGCAGGTCGTCCCCTGGGGGGTCGCGGCCCTGCTCGGCATCGTGGTGATCGTGCTGCTCGTAAAACAGCGCAAGCCGGCCAGCGTGGTGGAGGACGCCATGCTGCAGGCCGTCCACCGGATGTCGAAGGCCGCGCCGAACCTCCGTTCCGGCCTGGACGAGGACGCCGCCGACAAGATCACCACCCAGCTGCTGCAGATGCTCGACTGCGTCGCCGTCGGCATCACCGACAGCGAGGGCACGCTGCTGTCCTGGGACGGCGAGGCGAACGAGCACTACGTCGACCTCGTCGACGCGATCGGCGCGGCCATCCGCAAGCACCGCCGCGAGGTCGTCGCGCACGACCGGATGCCGTGCAACCACCGCGGTACCTGCCGGATGAAGACCGCCGTCATCGTGCCGCTGCTGGTCGAGGGCGAGACCGAGGCGGCGCTGATCGTCGTCGGCCGCACCCGCGGGCGGCTGGTGCAGATGGCCGACGCCGTCGCCCAGTTCGTCTGCACGCAGTTCGAGCTGTCCCGCCTCGACGAGTCGAAGCAGCAGCTCCAGCAGGCCGAGATCAAGGCGCTGCGCGCGCAGATCTCGCCACACTTCGTCTACAACGCGCTCAACACGATCTCCGCGCTGATCCGCACGGACCCCGAAGAGGCGCGAGAGCTGCTTCAGGACTTCGCCGACTTCACGCGCTACTCGTTCCGGACGTCGGGCATGTTCACCTCGCTCGCCGAGGAGCTGCGCAACATCGACCGCTACCTGACGATCGAGAACGCCCGCTTCGGCGGCCGGCTCGAGGTGCGGATGAAGATCGCGCCCGAGGTGCTCAGCGTCGTCGTGCCGTTCCTGATCATCCAGCCGCTGGTGGAGAACGCCGTCAAGCACGGCTTGGCCAGCAAGCCCAGCGGCGGCTGCGTCACGGTGATCGCGCAGGACTACGGCACCGAAGCGCTGATCAGCGTCGAGGACGACGGCATCGGCATGGACCCGCGCCGGCTGAAGGACGTCAAGAACGCGCACAGCACCGGCGCGCACGTCGGGCTCGGCAACATCAGCCAGCGCATGCAGCAGGTCTTCGGCAGCGACTACGCGGTGATGGTCGAGACCGCGCCCGGCGCCGGCATGAAGGTGACGCTGCGGGTACCCAAGTTCGTCCCGGGTGTCCGGCCGAACATGCCGGACTACAGCGCCGAAACCGACGCCGCCGAGGCCGACGTCCCGTCGCAGGGCGGCCGGGCCCAGCTGAACGGCTCCGAGGTGAACGGTGTCAACGGCACGCGCTCCGGCATCCTCCCCATGGGCTGAATCCCGCTAGCCTGGCGTTATGAGCGTTACGGACAAACTGGCTTCGCGGATCCCGGGCCTCGCCGACCGGGTGGAGCGCAAGGACGTCGTGGCCGTGGTGAAGCTGCACGGCGTGATCACGCCGTCGCCGTCGCCGCTGGCCAGGGGTGCGATCAACCTCGCCGCCGTCGAAACGGCGCTGACCAGGGCGTTCGGTCACGAGCGGCTGAAGGCGGTCGCGTTGCTGATCAACTCGCCGGGCGGGGCGCCGACGCAGTCCGGGCTGGTCGCGGAGCGGATCCGGCAGCTGGCCGACGAGAAGGGCGTGCCGGTGCTGGCGTTCTGCGAGGACGTCGCCGCCTCCGGCGGGTACTGGCTGGCCTGCGCGGCCGACGAGATCTTCGCGCACCGGACGTCGATGGTCGGCTCGATCGGCGTGATCAGCGGCGGCTTCGGGTTCACCGGGCTGCTGGAGCGCTTCGGCGTCGAGAGGCGGCTGCACACGGCGGGCGCGAACAAGTCGCGGCTCGACCCGTTCTCGCCGGAGAAGCCGGAAGACGTCGAGTGGCTGAAGAAGATGCACGCCCAGCTCCACGAGCTGTTCGTGAACTGGGTGAAGGAGCGCCGCGGTGACCGGCTGACCGACGCCGAGGACCTGTTCACCGGCGATGTCTGGCTCGGCGCGAACGCGCTCGAGCTCGGCCTGATCGACGGCCTCGGCAGTCTCCGCCAGATCGTCACCGAGCGGTACCCGGACGCGGACATCTCGGTCGCCGAGCCGAAGCGCCCGCTGCTGGCGCGGCTCGGCCTGGGTGCTCCGGCCGCCGCGTCCGCGGTGCTCGACGCCGTGACGCAGAAGGCGGCCTGGTCCCGCTTCGGCCTCTGAGACCGATGTCCGGTTTGGGTACTTCCGGGCAGACTTTGTGACCTGGATCACTCTAGTCGCGTAACGCCCCTGGAGTTGCGGTGGGGCGCCGGGTCTCCTTGTGGACGGGCTTTGTTGCGATCGGCAACAAATCCGGACGACGAGGAGGTCGTACCCGATGCCCCACTTCTCCCGCTCCCGAAGATTCGCCCTCGGTGCCGTGCTCGGCGCCGCGCTCATCGCGATCCCGCTGACCATGCCCGCCGCCGCGTCGATCCCGCCGCCCGAGTCGGGCTGGACCACGGTCTTCGCCGACGACTTCACCGGCGGCGCGAACACCCTGCCGTCGGGCTCGAACTGGATCATCGACACCGGCCACGCCTACCCCGGCGGCCCCGGGAACTGGGGCACCGGCGAGATCCAGAACTACACGGCGAGCACGTCCAACCTCGCGCAGGACGGCGCCGGCAACCTCCGCATCACGCCGTTGCGCGACGGCGCGGGCAACTGGACGTCGGCGCGGATCGAAACCCAGCGCACCGACTTCAAGCCGCCGGCCGGCGGTGTCCTGCGGATCGAAAGCCGGATCCAGATGCCGAACGTCACCGGCGCGGCCGCGCTCGGCTACTGGCCCGCGTTCTGGGCCCTCGGCGGCCCCTACCGCGGCAACTGGTGGAACTGGCCGGCCGTCGGCGAGTTCGACATCATGGAGAACGTCAACGGGATCAACTCCGTCTGGGGCGTCCTGCACTGCGGCGTCAACCCCGGCGGCCCGTGCAACGAGACCACCGGCATCGTCGCGAACCGGGCCTGCCCCGGCAGCAGCTGCCAGTCGGCCTTCCACACCTACCGCTTCGAATGGGACGCGAGCGTCAGCCCGCAGGTGTTCCGCTGGTTCGTCGACGGGCAGCAGTTCCACTCGGTCAGCCAGAACCAGGTCGACGCGACGACGTGGGCGAACATGACCGGCCACCAGGGCTACTTCGTGCTGCTGAACGTCGCGATCGGCGGCGCGTTCCCCAACAACAACTCCGGCACGACCACGCCGGGGCCGGGGGTCGTGCCGGGCCGCCCGATGGTCGTCGACTACGTGACGGTCACCACGCGCGGTTCGGGCGGCGGGACCACGACCCCGCCGACCACGACCACGACGCCGCCGTCCGGCGGCAGCAGCGCGTACAGCACCATCCAGGCCGAGTCGTACACCCAGCAGAACGGCCTGGCCAAGCAGACGACCAGCGACACCGGCGGAGGCGAGAACATCGGCCCGGCGGGCAACGGCGACTGGGCGCTCTACCCGAGCGTGGACTTCGGCAGCTCCGCGGCGACGAACTTCCAGGCACGGGTGGCGTCCGGGGCGGCCGGCGGCGTGAGCGGGCTGGTGGAGGTGCGGCTCGACAGCCTCGCCAACGCGCCGATCGGCAGCTTCGCCGTCGGCAACACCGGCGGCTGGCAGAGCTGGCGGACGGTCCCGGCCAACATCAGCGGGGTGACCGGCGTGCACAACGTGTACGTGACCTTCACGAGCGGCCAGCCCGCCGACTTCGTGAACCTCAACTGGTTCACGTTCGTGCATTGAGACGAGGGACCCGCGGCCCCGGCCGCGGGTCTCCCCACTTCAGGCAGACGGGGGCTGGACATTGCACTCGGCAATGGGCAGGATGCGTTTCACTGTGAGTGCTCACGATGACACCCGGAAGCTCGTGGTCCTGGCTGTGGACGACGAGCCTCGAGGTCTGGACGAACTGGTCCACTGCCTGCGCAACAGCCCGCACGTCGCGAAGGTGTTCCCGGCGATCGACGCGTCGGAGGCGCTGCGGCTGCTGTCGACCGACGACCCGAGGCTACGCGACCGCAAGGAGCGTGGCCTGCCGATCGTCGACGCCGTCTTCGCCGACATCGACATGCCCGGGTTGTCCGGGATGGAGATGTCGCGCGTGTTCGCCGCGCTCCGGCCCTCGCCCGCGCTCGTGTTCGTCACCGGGCACGCCGAAGAGGCGGTCAACGCGTTCGACCTCGGCGCCCTGGACTACGTGCTGAAGCCGTACCAGCAGGACAGGCTGGACCGCGCGATCTCGCGCGTGATCGAGAAGCTGGCTTCGGCCGCGGCGCCGGCGCCCGGTGCCCTGGGCGGCGAGCCGGGCGTGAAGAACGACGACGAGGTCATCCCGGTCGAGCTGGCGGGCACCACCAAGCTCATCCCGCGCTCCTCGGTCCGCTGGGTCGAGGCGCAGGGCGACTACGCGCGGTTGTTCACCACCGACGGCAGCCACCTGGTCCGCATCCCGCTTGCCCAGCTCGAGGAACGCTGGGAGAAGGCCGGCTTCGTCCGGATCCACCGGTCGTTCCTGGTCGCGCTGCCGCTCATCACCGAGCTGCGCATGGGCCAGGGCGGCTACCAGGTCGTGATCGGCAACGAGGAGAAGGTGCTGCCGGTCAGCCGGCGGCACACCCGCGCGCTGAAGGACCGGCTGGTCGGTTCAGGCCGGAACGGCTGACCCGGGCCCGGTCATGACCGACGACTTCTACGAGCGCCGCACGAACGGCGTGCGAGAGCCCGATCCGACGCTCGGCCGGCGCGCCCGCCAGCAGCGGCCGCTGCCCCAGCCGACGGACCAGGCCGTCGTCGAGCCGCTCCCGCCGGCGCCGGAGAACGAGCCGGCGCCGAAGCCGGACCACCACGCCAGGCCCAAGCGGGAACGAGTGATCCTCAACGACCCGCGTCGCGGCGCCGGCACCCTGCGCGCCCGCGTCGAGCTGGAAGAGCAGACCAGCTGGGGAAAGCTGCTCGTGAAGGACCACCTGGTGAAGGTCCAGCTGCGGACGGCGTTGCTGCTGGCCGGGCTCGTCGCCGTCGTGTTCGGTTCGCTGCCGGTGCTGTTCTACCTGCTGCCCGGGTTCTCCCGGTTGAGCGTGGTGGGCATCCCCGTGGCCTGGCTGATCCTCGGCGTCCTGCCGTTCCCGTTCCTGTTCGGCGTGGGCATCTGGTACAACCGGCTGGCCGAACGCAACGAACGCGCGTTCGTGGACATGATCGAAAACTAGTTTCGCACTCACTCGTGCGAGGATTCCTCCGTGCAGCTGAACCCGTGGGCCTTGACCGGCATCGTGCTGGTCGCCGTGGTGACGTTCTTCCTCGGTCACCGCTCTTCGCGTTCGGCCACGAGCACCCACGACTTCCTGGTCGCCCGGCGGACCGTGCGGTCCCGCCGCAACGCCGCCGCGATCTCCGGTGAATACCTGTCCGCGGCGTCGTTCCTCGGCATCGCGGGCATCGTGCTCAAGGACGGCGCCGACGCGCTGTGGTTCCCGATCGGCTTCACCGCGGGCTACCTCGCGCTGATGCTCTTCGTCGCGGCACCGCTGCGGCGCTCCGGCGCGTACACGCTGCCCGACTTCGTCGAGATGCGCCTCGGCTCGAAGGGCCTCCGCCGGTTCTCCACGGCGTTCGTCGTGTTCATCGGGATCCTCTACATGGTCCCGCAGCTGCAGGGCGCCGGCCTGACGCTGGCGACGATCCTGCCGGTGCCGGTGTGGGCCGGCGCCGTCGCGGTGATGGTCGTGGTGGCGTTCAACGTGATCGCCGGCGGCATGCGCGCGATCACCGTCGTCCAGGCCTTCCAGTACTGGCTCAAGCTGTTCGCGATCTCGGTGCCCGCGTTCGTGCTGTGCATGGTCTTCTTCGCAGGCGGCGGACCGGACGGCTTCCGCCCGCTCGGCGCGGCCGCGCCGCCGGTGTTCACCGCCGACACCACAGTGGACGTCCAAACCGATGTCACCCTGCACGTCCGGAACGACACCTACCTCTGGGCCTACGGCCGCACCGACAACGGCCCGGCCGCCGGCCCGACGCACTGGACCCCGCTGGCCCCGCACACGGTTTCCGAGGGCACCACGCTGAAGTTCCTGGCCGGCACGCCGGTGCCGGTCGTCAGCGACTCGGTCGCGGACAACGCGAACTGGCTGCACCCGGGGTCAGGCAGCCTCACCGACCTGCTCCAGACGTACTCGCTGATGTTCGCGACGTTCCTGGGCACGATGGGCCTGCCGCACGTGCTGGTCCGCTTCTACACCAACCCGGACGGCAAGGCCGCGCGCCGCACGACCGTGCACGTCCTGCTGCTGCTCGGGCTGTTCTACCTGTTCCCGACGCTGCTCGGCGCCCTGTCCCGGATGTACGTCCCGGAGCTGCTGGTCACCGGCAAGACGGACGCGGCGATCCTGCGGTTGCCCTCGGCGATGCTGCCGGGGGTCGGCGGCCAGCTCCTCGGCGCGGTCACCGCGGCCGGCGCGTTCGCCGCGTTCCTCTCCAGCACGTCCGGGCTGCTGGTCAGCGTCGCCGGGGTGGTGTCGACCGACCTGCTGCCCGGCCGGGTGCGCGACTTCCGCGTGGCGACCGGGCTGGTCGCGCTGTTCCCGATCGCGCTGGCGGTCGCGCTGCGGCCGGAGGACATCTCGCTGTCGATCGGGCTGACGTTCGCGCTCGCCGCGTCGACGTTCAGCCCGCTGCTGGTGCTGGGGATCTGGTGGCGCAAGCTGTCCTGGCCGGGTGCGCTGGCCGGGATGTTCGTCGGCGGCGGGCTCGTGCTGGCCGCGCTGATCGTCAACGTCGTGAGCGGCTACACCGGCGGCTGGGCCCCGTGGTTCGTCAACCAGCCCGCGCTGATCACCGTTCCGGTCGCCTTCGTCACGACGTACTTCGTCAGCCGCGCGACCGGGTACGGGCGCCCGGAGCACGTGCACGACATCATGCTGCGGCTGCACGCGCCCGATCCGCTCGGCTTCATGCGTGACCGGGCGGTCGCCCGGTTCGGCCAGGCCGAGGAGAAGACGCGGGTCGCCGGGCGGGGCCGGCACCGCAAGTGACGCACTGACGGTCGGTCAGAAATTCTTTACCCGATCGTGTGAAAGTCGGTCCGCTAACCGGACATCGTGCGCGAATCTCTCGGTGGTTTTCTACTCAAGGTCAAGCGCCCGATTGGGGGCTTACCAACTACGCCGTTAACTCTTTACGGTCCGTTGGCTTCAAACAGTACGGCCAGTACGAGAACGGGAAGGTGGAGATCCGCTGTGAGCAGCACCGAACACGACGTCGGTGGCGCGGAGCCGCAGACCGACTGGGAGAGCGTCCAGGGGAGTCCCGAATTCACGGACCTGCGCCGCCGATTGCGCGTTTTCGTGTTCCCGATGACCGCGCTGTTCCTGCTTTGGTACCTGCTGTACGTGCTCCTCGCCGACTACGCGCACGGCTTCATGAGCACGAAGCTGGTCGGCAACATCAACGTCGGCCTGGTCTTCGGCCTGCTGCAGTTCGTCTCGACGTTCGTCATCACGGGCCTCTACGTGCGCTACGCCAACCGGAAGCTCGACCCGGTCGCCGACGAAATCCGCGCACGGATCGAAGGAGAGCCGGTCAAATGAACCTCGCGGCGGGCGTGGAGGGCAGCAACTCCACCCTCAACATCATCATCTTCCTGGTCTTCGTCGCGATCACGCTGGTGATCGTGTTCCGGGCCAGCCGGAACACGAAGACGGCGTCGGACTACTACGCCGCCGGCCGGGCGTTCACCGGCCCGCAGAACGGCATCGCGATTTCCGGTGACTACCTTTCGGCGGCGTCGTTCCTGGGCATCGCGGGCGCGATCGCCATCAACGGCTACGACGGTTTCCTCTATTCGATCGGCTTCCTGGTCGCGTGGCTCGTCGCCTTGCTGCTGGTCGCGGAACTGCTGCGCAACACCGGCAAGTTCACGATGGGCGACGTCCTCGCGTTCCGCATGAAGCAGACGCCGGTGCGGGCGGCGGCGGCGGTTTCGACGCTGGCCGTGTCGTTCTTCTACCTGCTCGCGCAGATGGCGGGTGCCGGTGGTCTGGTCAACCTGCTGCTCGGCATCTCGGGCGAAGCGGGACAGGACATCGTGATCGCCGTCGTCGGCGTGATCATGATCGTGTATGTGCTGATCGGCGGCATGAAGGGCACCACCTGGGTGCAGATCATCAAAGCGGCGCTGCTGATCGTCGGCGCGTTCGCGATGACGCTGTGGGTGCTCGGCAAGTACGGCTTCAACCTGTCCAGCCTGTTCCAGGCCGCCGTCGACAAGGGCGGCAAGGGCGGCGCGGCGCTGCTCGACCCGGGCAAGCAGTACGGCAAGACGGGCACGACGAAGCTCGACTTCCTGTCGCTCGGCATCGCGCTCGTGCTCGGCACGGCGGGCCTGCCCCACGTCCTGATGCGCTTCTACACGGTGCCGACCGCGAGGGACGCGCGCCGCTCGGTGGTCTGGGCCATCGTGCTGATCGGCGTCTTCTACCTGTTCACGCTGGTGCTCGGCTACGGCGCGGGCGCGATCGTCGGGCCGGACAAGATCTCCAAGGCCCCGGGGACGACGAACGCGGCGGCCCCGCTGCTGGCGCTCGAGCTGGGCGGCCCGGTGCTGCTGGGGTTCATCTCCGCGGTCGCGTTCGCGACGATCCTCGCGGTGGTCGCCGGCCTGACGATCACGGCGTCCGCGTCCTTCGCCCACGACGTCTACGCGAGCGTGCTCAAGAAGGGGCAGATCTCCACCGGCGGCGAGGTCCGCGTCGCCCGGATCACGGCGCTGGTGATCGGTGCGCTGGCCATCGCGGGCGGCATCCTGGCGAAGAGCCAGAACGTCGCTTTCCTGGTGGCCCTGGCGTTCGCGGTGGCGGCGTCGGCGAACCTGCCGACGATCCTGTACTCGCTGTTCTGGAAGCGGTTCAACACCCAGGGCGCGCTGTGGTCGATCTACGGCGGCCTGCTCGTCACCATCGTGCTGATCGTCTTCTCGCCGGCGGTCTCGGGCAAGCCGGTCGACCCGAAGACGGGCAAGAGCGCGTCGATGATCCAGGGCGTCGACTTCCACTGGTTCCCGCTCGACAACCCGGGCCTGGTCTCGATCCCGGCGGCGTTCCTGCTCGGCTGGCTCGGCACGGTCCTGTCGAAGGAGCGGAACGCCGGGAAGTACGCGGAGATGGAGGTCCGCGCGCTGACCGGCGCGGGCGCCGAGAAGGCCGTCTCGCACTGAGTTCGGCGGCGAAAGGGCCTTCCGGTGGCCGGGAGGCCCTTTCTCCGGTCCACCTCACGCGCGGGCAACGCCCCCGCATGGCAGCATGGAGATCGTGGTGAGCCCTGCTGAACTGCCGACCGCCGAGGTCCGCGACCTGCCCAAGGACGGCCTCGTGCTGCTCGACGTCCGCGAAGACGACGAGTGGGCCGCCGGGCACGCGCCCGGCGCGGTGCACATCCCGATGGGGGAGCTGCCCGCCCGCGTCGGCGAGCTGACCGACCTGCCCGACGACCAGCCGATCCACGTGATCTGCCGCAGCGGCGGCCGGTCCGCGCGGGCGACCGCCTGGCTCAACCAGAGCGGCTGGGACGCGGTGAACGTCGCCGGCGGCATGGGCGCGTGGCAGCGCGAAGGCCGGTCGATGGTCGGCGAGCACCCCGGTATCGAACCCGAAGTGATCTAGCCTTGCACCCGGGGCAGCCTCCGATCGGATCCCAGTACCCCCCGGGGTACTGGCCGCGCCAGGCGCCGCCGCCGAACGCCCAGCAGCTGCAGGGCCGGGCGCTGGCCGCCCAGCAGGAGCCGTACCCGTACCACCGCCGTCCCGGGTACCGGCCGAAGCTGCGCTGGGTGGCGACCCCGCCGCCGGGCGCGTGGCCCCGTCGCCGGGTCGTGCCGCCCGAGCGGTACTACGGGCCGCCGTCGTACCCGGTGCCGCCGCGCTGGGGCTTCCCCAACCTGGTCTGGCGCCGCCCGACGTCGGTGCCCGGCACGGCGTCGGACGAGGTCCGCCCGATCGACCGGATGCCGGTGCTCAGCCGCAGCTTGATCGGCGTCCTCTTCGGGTTCGCCGTCCTTTCCGTGGTCGCCGCCGGCGCGGAGATCTGGCGGTACGTGCTGCTCGTCCAGGGTCGCGAGTCCGCGCTGAACCGTTCGGTGGTGGCGTTCTCCGACGGCTTCGTGCTCACCGCGGGCCTGCTGGCCTCGGTCCTCGCGCTGCTGCCCGCCGGGTTGTCGCTCTGGTGGCTGCTGGTCGCCCGCCGGGCGGCGGCGGACGTTTCGGGCGACGACCCGCCGCGGCCCGGGTGGCAGGTGCTGGTCGGCATCCTCGTGCCGGTGGCGAACCTGCCGATGGCGCTGTCGATCGCCGGCGAGCTGGAGCACGCGGTGCTGGGCCGCCCGCGCGACGTCCGGCCGAAGCCGTCGCGCCAGGTGCTCGTGTGGTGGGGCGCCTGGGTGCTGAACTGGGTGCTGCTGGGCGTGACGATCGTCTGGCGCTTCCGCGACGACGTCCAGTCGATGGCCGACAGCGTCGTCCTGGTCGCGCTGACCGACCTTGCGGCGGCCACGCTCGCCGTGGTGACGGCGCTGGTCGTGCGGCGGTTCACGGCGCTGCTGGCGCCGTCGGACGCGCGCGCCGTGCGCTCGATGCGCGTGCTGAAGGTGGCGGGTGCCCCGGAGCCCGAGCTGCGCAACGCCCGCCCTGCCGGCGCGGCGCGCTAGTACCGGCCGAGCACCGGTTCCAGCTGGTCGAAGGCCAGTTCGGCGGCGGGCCACACCGCGTCGGCGATCTGTTTCTCGTCCGCCAGCGTGCGGTCGAAGACCTCTTGGAAGAGCACTCGCAGCACCGTCGCGAGGTGGGCGGCGGCGAGCACCGGCGGAAGTCCCTCCTCGGGATGGCGCCGGATCAACAGGTGCGTGAGGGCTGCCTCGCGCTCGCGGTGCATCTCGTGCAGGGCGTTCGTCAGGACCGGGCTCTCCTTGATCATCCGCACGAAGCCCGGGCCCGAGAAGCCGACCAGCGCGTGCTCGGCACCCAGCGCTTCGAAGTAGAGCTCGCGGGTGTCGTGGAAGACGCTGTCGCGGACCAGGGTGGCCGGCCAGGACGTGAAGTCCGCGCGGATGTCGAAGACCAGGTCCTCCTTGCGCGGGAAGTGGTTGGTCACGGTCATCTTGGCGACCCGCGCCTCGTGGGCGATCTCCGCGATCGTCACGTCCTCGAAGCCGTCGCGGATGAACAGCTTCGTCGCGACGTCCGAGATGGTCTTCCTGGTCTCGTGCTTCTTCTGGGCCCGGAGTCCCTCGCTCATGCCGTCACCCTACTGGGTCGAACCCAAGTTTGTGCTTGACCCAATGAATGGGTTCGACCTAATCTGAGGTCCGACCTAATCCTCTGGGAGGTGTGGATGTGACGACGGCGGTGGCCCGTCCCGACGCGGCGCTGTGGAAGCTCGGTGGCGTCCTGATCATGGGCGCGGTGCTGTCGATCCTCGACGCGACGATCGTGACCGTCGGGATCGACTCGATCGCCCGTGACCTGGGCAGCCCGGTCACGACGGTGCAGTGGGTGGCGAGCGCGTACCTGCTCGCGGCGTCGGCGGCGATCCCGCTGTCCGGCTGGCTGACCGACCGCTTCGGCGGTCGCGCGGTGTGGCTGACGGCGGTGGCGATCTTCACGGCGGGCACGCTGCTGTGCGGCTTCGCGTGGTCGGCGCCGGCACTGATCGCGTTCCGGGTGCTCCACGGCCTGGGCGGCGGGCTGATGCAGCCGGTCGGGCAGGCGGTGTTCGCGCAGGCGGCGGGCCCGGCGCTGGGGCGCATGATCGGGGTGATCACCCTGCCGGCCACGGTGGCCCCGGTGCTGGGCCCGCTGCTCGGCGGCGCACTGGTGGCGGACTTCGGCTGGCGCTGGATGTTCTTCGGCGTCGTCCCGCTGGGCCTGGCGACGTTCGTGGTCGCCCGCCGGCTGCTGCCGGCTCCTGCACCTTCCGGTGCCCGTTCGCCTTTGGACGTCCGCGGGATCCTGCTGCTTTCCCCGGGGCTCGCGGCGTTCGTCTACGGCTTGGCCGAGGGCGTGGCCGTCGCCGGGGTGGCCGGAGCTGTGCTGGTGCTGGCGTACGGCGTCCACGCGTGCCGGACGCCGTCGCCGGTGCTCGACCTGAAGCTGTTCCGGGACAGGGGTTTCTCGGTGGCGAGCGTGAGCACCTTCCTGCTGGGCGCGTCGCTGTACAGCTCGATGGTGCTGCTGCCGCTGTACTACGAGCAGGTGGAGCACGCGAGCCCGTGGGAGGCCGGACTGCTGCTGGCGCCCCAGGCTCTCGGCTCGGCAGCGGTTCTGCTGGCGGGCGGGCGGCTCCTGGCACGCTTCGGCCCCCGGCGGATGATGCTGGCCGGAATCGGCCTGTCCCTGCTGGGAACGGTCGTGTTCACCCAGCTCGCCTCGGCACCTGGCGGAGTCCTGTTGACGGCCTCGCTCCTGATCCGCGGAGCCGGGTTGGGCGCGGCGACAGCACCGGGAATGACGACGCTGTACGGCTCCCTGGAGCGCTCCCGCATCCCGCGAGCGGCAAGCGCGTTCAACGTGATCAACCGCGTCGGCGGCTCGCTCGGCACGGCCCTCCTGGCGGCGATCCTCCACAGTGCACTGACATCGTCGTCGCCGGCCACGGCGTTCGGCACCGCGTTCACGTGGGCGTTGGGGCTGTCTGCCTTGACCCTGGTTCCCGCGGCGTTCTTCCCTCGAAGGAGCACCCGATGACCTTCCGCCTCTTGAGCGTCCACGCTCATCCCGACGACGAGTCCAGCAAGGGCGCGGCGACGCTGGCCCGTTACGCGGCCGAAGGCGTCGACGTCCTGGTGGCCACGTGCACCGGCGGTGAACGCGGCGACATCCTCAACCCGGCCGTGGACACTCCGGAAACCCGCGCCGATCTCCCGGCGATCCGTCGTCGCGAGATGGCCGCGGCAGCCGGAATCCTGGGTGTCCGGCAGCGTTTTCTCGGTCTGGTCGACTCCGGTCTGCCCGGCGACGGTGAACCGCTGCCCGAAGGCTGCTTTGCGGCCCTTCCGCTGGCAGAAGCGGCCGCTCCGCTGGTTGCGCTGATCCGCGAGTTCCGCCCGCACGTCGTGATCACCTACGACGAAACCGGCGGCTACCCCCACCCGGATCACATCCGCACCCACGAGGTGACGCTCGAAGCCTTCACCGCGGCCGCCAACCCTGCCCGCTATCCCGGCACCGGCGAACCGTGGCAACCACAAAAGCTGTACTACCAAGCAACCCTGAGCCGAGCCTGGTTCCAAGCCCTCCACGACGCGACCGTGGCCGCCGGCCAGGAGTCCGCAATGGCCGAGGTCCTCGCGGAACTCCCGCTCGAAGACCCGTTGACGGTCACCACCCGAATCCGCTGCGAGTCCCACTTCGCCACGCGCGACCGCGCCCTCCTGGCCCACACGACCCAGGTCGACCCGGCCCACCCGTACTTCGCCCACTCACGCGAAATCGAACGAAAAGCCTGGCCCTACGAGGACTACCACCTGGCCCACCCAGCCCCAGGCCCCACCTTGGAGGAGGACCTCTTCACCGGAGTAACCCCATGAAACCCCGTGTCGCCCCTCCAATCACGCGTGATGCCTCCCCAATCACGTGTGATGCCTCCCCAATCACGCGAGATCCGCCCCGGATCACGCCGGGACCGGGTCACACCGTGACCCGAAGCTCCCGCAGGCCCCGGATCACGAACTCGGGCCGCCGCCGCGGGGCCTCGGCGAGCCGCAATCCCGGCAGCTTCGCGGCCAACGCGCTCAACGCCGCAGCGATCTCCACCCGAGCGAGAGGAGCTCCCACGCAGTAGTGAATCCCGAGGCCGAACCCGAGGTGCGCGTTCGGCGTGCGTCCGATGTCGAGGGTGTCCGGCGCGTCGAACACCTTCGGGTCGCGGGCCGCGGCGCCCAGCAGTGCGCCGATCTTCTGCCCCTGCGAAACGACATGGCCGCAGATCGACACGTCCTCGGTCGCCGTCCGCTCGAACAGCTGCAGCGGCGCGTCGAAGCGGATCAGCTCCTCGACACACGAATCGAGCAGGGAAGGAGCCGCCAGTAAGCGTTCCCACTGGTCCCGGTGGGTGAGCAGCGCCGTGATGCCGTTGCCGAGCACGTTGACCGTCGCCTCGTGGCCGGCCATCAGGAGCAGCACCGCGGTCGCGACCAGCTCGTCCGGCGTCAGCTCGCTGCGGAGGAGGTCGCTGATGATGTCGTCCCCCGGGGCGTCGCCGCGAGCCGAAGCCACTGAGCGGACGTACTCGACGAACTCGGCGGCCGCTCGCTCGGCGGCGTCGCGGCCTTCCTCGGGCAGGCCGTACTCGTACATCTTCACGATCGCGTTGGACAGCTCGACCATCCGCGGCCCGTCGGTGCCGGGGACGCCCAGCAGTTCGGCGATCACCGCGACCGGCAGTGGCTGGGCCAGGTGTTCGAGGAGGTCCGCGCTGCCGTCGGCGGCGATGGCGGCCGAGAGGTCGTCGACCATCCGGTCGGCGAGCGTCGCGACCATCGGGCGCAGCCGCTGCACGTGGCCGCGGCCGAACGCGCCCGCGATCAGCCGGCGCAGGCGGGTGTGCGCCGGCGGCTCGTTCTCCAGCAGCGAGTTGCGGTGCAGCAGGTTGAACGACGCGAACCGCTCGAGCGGCTGCGCGTCCTGCCAGATCCGGCCCAGGCCGCGATGCCGCAGCACGGCCGACGACGCGGCGTGCGACACCGCCACGGCCAAGCCGAGCCCGTCGTGCAAATGGACGTCGCCCTGCTCGCGCAGTGCGGCGAACGCCGGGTACGGGTCTTCCAGGAACGCGGGATCGCGGGGGTCGAACACGTCGCGAGACTAACCCTTCGATAGCGTTCCAAGCCGAGCCAGAGGAGGCAGCAGTGGGCAAGGGCGCGCGCAAGAAGGGTCCCAAGCAGGCGTCGGACCGCAAGCCGAAGGTGCGCGACATCTTCGTCGGCCAGCCGTTCGAGGGGCTGGCGGCGGAGCCCGAGCTGATCGCGCTGCGCGAGTTCGTGCCGTCCGCGACGGCCAAGCTGACCCTCGCCGACGGCGGCGACGTCACCCTCGGCACCGTGCTGCCGATGGCCGCGGCCGCGTTCGTCCGCTCGGACGGCGAGCGCTACCTCGGCCTGCAGGTGCAGACCCGCTCCTCCGACATCAGCCGCGACCTCGGCCGCTCGCTGAAGTGGCTGCTGGACGCCAAGGAGGGCGACGTCCTCGGCGTGCCGGACACGACGACCCCGCCGTCCGCCGACGAGCACGCCCGCCTGCAGGACCTGCTCACCCCCGGCGCCGAACTCGACGTCACGCTGCACAAGGACTTCGCCTGGTGGCTGCCGGAGGACGCGGACGCCACCGGCGACGTCGCGGTGTCCCTCGAGCGCGCGAACGCCGCGATCATGCCGACCGAACGGCTCGGCGCGGGCGCCTACTGGGTCCTCGCCGGCGAGAAGGCGCACCTGCGCTGGGTCCGTCCGGAGCCGGAGAACCTGCTGCTCCAGGCGCTGGCCCGCCTGTCCGCGGCGGGCGAGCTCGGCCTGGGCGAGGGCTCTCGCTACGCCGGTTCGTTCCGGGCGCACGGCCTGCTGGTCCCGGTCTGGGACCTCGACCCCGAGGCCCACGCCCGCGAGTGGGCGGAGGCGAAGGACGCCCTCGGCACCCGCCTCGAGACGGCCCTGAAGTCCCTCGACACCGAACCGCTCAACGCAACCGAGCGCCGCGCCCGCGACGGCCTGATCGGCCGTCAGCTCACCCTGCGCTGACCCGCACCGAACCGACGACCCGCCGCCGAGCACCGCGCCCGGCGGCCTGGTTGGCCGTCGGCTCACCCTGCGTCGACCTGACGACCCGCGGCCGAGCGCCGCGGCCCGGTGGCGGCTTTACTTGCGCCGAGCCGAGCCGAGCCGAGCCGGGCCGCGGTTCGCAGATACGCTCGCGAGGACGATGGGCCGGCCGACCCATCCGCCGCCGCGCTCGGCGGCGGTCTTACCGGCTCCGCGCCCCGCGCTGAACCCCGTCGGAAAGCACCGGACCACCGGTCCGTACCGGTGACCGGAAACTGCTCGATGAGCGTTCAACCAGGCCTTATGTGGCGCACGAGACACCGCCGCCGGATCGTCGTGGTGGGACGATTCTCCGCGTGATACTCCACATCTGCGGGGCGGCCGAGTGGGCCGAAGTGGGCGAAGGCGAGTACCGGCCGGCTTCGCTGGACGAGGTCGGGTTCATCCACTGTTCCGACTTCGGCACGGTGCACCTGCCGGCCGACGTGCGCTACCGGGGACGCACTGACCTGGTCCTGCTCGAGATCGACCCGGCGAAGGTCGGGGCCCCGGTCCGGTGGGAGGACGGCGAGCCGCCGCACCCGGCCGGGATCTGGTTCCCCCACGTCTACGGCGCGATTCCGCACGCGGCGGTCGTCGGCGTGCACCCGTTCACCGAGATGACTGACGGTGGCTTCCGGCTGCCGGACTCGCTCGCGCACCGCTGACGTGGACAACTCATCACCCGCCCGGACGTCTGAGAATCCGGGCGGGAACGCGGGCAACCTGAGGGGGCTGTGATGCGTGTGCAGGGGGAAAGCGACTCGGCTTCTGGCTACCCGACCCCGATGGGAGGCGATACGGTGACCGCTGCGGCACCCGTCTTCACCGGGGGAGATACCTGGGTGACCAGCGCAGGCCGAGGGAGGGCCGCGACGTTGCCGGGTGAGCTGGTCGACTTCGGCGACTTCGTGCAGGCCACCCTGCCGGGGCTGCTGCGGTACGGCCACGCGCTCACCGGGAACCCACACGACGCGGCCGACCTGGTGCAGACCGTGCTGGAGAAGATCGGTTCGCGCTGGACCTACGTGCACGAAAAGACGGGCGACCCGCTCGCCTACGTGCGCCGGTCGATGGCGAACGCGCACGTCAGCCGCTGGCGGCGCACGCGCCGGGAGAACCTGGTGGCCGATCTGCCGGACACCAGCCCGCACGTGCCGGACGACCCGTTCGAGCACGAGCCGCTGTGGCGCGCGCTACGAACACTGCCGCCGCGACAACGGGCCGTCATGGTCCTGCGGTACTACGAAGGTCTTTCGGAAGCGGAGATCGCCGGTGCCCTCGGTGTCACGCAGGGCACCGTCAAGAGCCAGGCCAGCAAGGCCATCGCGTCGCTGCGGTTGAAACTGACGGCGGCCGACATCCAAGGCGAAGGGAGTGACGCGGGTTGAACATCTCCGAGGACGAGCTGGAGCAGCGCCTGCGCCGGCTGTTCGCCGACGAACGGCTGGACCTGCCTCCGCCACCGAACGCCGGCACGACCATCGTCGCCGGTGCGCGACGGCGTCGCCGTCGTCGTCAGGGCGTCCTGGCCGTGACCGGTGTCGCGGCGGCCGTGGTGGCCGTCTCGGGTGGGCTCACGATGGTGCGCCTCCACGCCGAGGACGGCACCGCGGTGATGTCCGCCGACGGATCTTCCCTCAGCGTCAAGCCGCCCGAGAACCTCACGGCCGGGCGGCAACCCGAGTCCTCCGTCCCGGGTCCGACCAGCACCCAGGACATCGAGGTCTCGGCGCCGCCGGCCTCGCCGACGTCGAGGGCTTCGCGGCCGCCGTCGGCCCAGCCGCCGTCGAAGGTCTCGCCCGTGCTGAGCGGGCCGCTGCTCGACCCGGACGGCTTCGGCACCATCAAGCTCGGCATGTCCGAGGCCCAGATCGCCGCGCAGGGTGTCACGCTCGGCGACGCGCAGACCGGCGCGAGCTGCACCGTCTACAGCGCGCAGGGGAGCGGCGTTCCCGCTTCGGCGAGCGTGGTGATCTCGAAGGCCGCCGGCCTGGTCGTCGTCACCCCGGACGCGGTCGCGCACACGGCCGAAGGCGTCGGCGGCGGCTCCACGAAGGCGCAGGTGCTTGCCGCCTATCCCGCGGCGAAGGACGAACCCGGCGGTGTCGTGGCCCCGGTCGGAGCTGCCGCGTTCCACTTCCGGCTCGCCGCCGACCGGGTCGTGCAGACGAGCTTGATGAGCGCCAACCAGGACTGCGCCGGCTGAGTTCCGGCCGCACGCGAAAACCCGGGCTGTCCACAGGGGGAGAGCCCGGGTTTTCGATCCTCGTGGTGGGAGGCTGTCAGAGCGCTCCGCCCGCGACGGGCGGCATCCCGGAGTCGCGGCCACCATCGCCGACGGACTCGCGGTAGAGGTGGTTCTCGACCTCGAACAGGTTGCCGTTCGCGCGCTTGACGACGTTCAGCAGCGTGCTCATCTGGGAGATCTCTTCGACCTGCTCCTTGAGGAACCACTGCGTGAACTGCTCGCTGATGTAGTCCTCTTCGGCGCGGGCGGCCTTGGCCATCGCGGAGATGTCGGTGGCGACGTCCTTCTCCTGCTCGAGCGCGAGCTCGATGACCTCGGTGACGCCGGAGAACTCGTTGCGCACCTCACCCGTGCCGGGGATCTCGACGTGGTGGTCGCGGTCGAGCATGTACTGCACGAGCGCCATCGCGTGGTTGCGCTCCTCGACGGACTGCTTGTAGAAGTGCTTCGCCAGCTGCGGCAGGTCCTCGGCGTCGAACCACACCGCGAGCGCGATGTACTGCTGGGACGCGTTGAACTCGTTGTGGATCTGCGCCTGCAGCAGTTCGTAGAACTTCGAGCGCGGTTCTTTCTTCTTGGTGAGGGCCATGGTCGAGAAGATACTTCAGAAATCGATTAATTGCCACTTCGGGGTGGTGATCTACCCCCTATTAGGGTTACCATTCCTAAAGAAGACTCACCTAATTAAAGTAAGCCTTCCCTAAATGGTTGCCCTCATTTAGGGAAGGCTTACTTTCGTTTATCGCAGGGGTTCGCGGCGGATCGGGCAGGACATGCACCGCGGCCCGCCGCGGCCGGAGCCCAGCTCGGACCCGGCGATCGGCAGCACCTCGATGCCGGCTGCCTCCAGGCGCTCGTTCGTCTCGACGTTCCGTTCGTAGCCCACGACCACCCCCGGCGCCAGCGCCAAGGTGTTGTTGCCGTCGTCCCACTGCTCGCGTTCGGCCGTCACCGGGTCGAGCCCGGTGTCGATGACGCGCAGCCGGTCGATTTCCATCGCCTCGGCCGCGGCGACCAGGAACGGCGTCGGGCCGGCCACCTTGACGCCGCCGTCGCCGGTCGGGCGGATGGTGAACGCCGTCAGCGAGTCGCGCGCCAGCGGGTACATCACCACGGCGTCGGCGTCGACCATCGTGCACACCGTGTCCAGGTGCATGGTCGCGCGGGACTGCTCGATCGGCACCGCCAGCACGGTGTGGGCGATGCCGTCGGCGAACACCGACCGCGCGAGCGACTCCGCGCCGGCCGCGGTCGTCCGCTCGCCGACGCCGATGGCGAGCACGCCCGGCGCCAGCAGCATCACGTCGCCGCCCTCGATCGGCGCCGAATGCGCGCCGTACGCGCGGGCGGCGTGGCGGAAGTACGGGTGGTAGGCGTAGATCAGGTCCAGCACCGCGGTCTCGCGGCGGCGCGCGGGCATGGTCAGCGACGAGATCGCCACCCGGTCGGCGATCCACGCCGACGAGTCGCGCGTGAACAGCAGGTTCGGCAGCGGGTCGACGGCGAAGTCGTGGGGGTGGTTCATCATCCGCACGAGCGACGCGCCCTCCGCGGACGGCAGCTCCTCGAACGTCATCCCGGCCATCAGCACCTCGGCGAGGCCGGCCGCGCCGACGCCGGACAGGTGCGAGCGCAGCGAGTCGGCGAGGTCGCCGCCGAGCCGCCGGTCGTCGACCGCCGCGTGCACGCCGGCCGCGTGGGCGCGGTCGTCCTCCAGCGCCGTCCGGAGCGCGTCGGCCAGCAGCAGCACCTCGACGCCGCGGCTCCGCAGCACGTCGGCGAACGCGTCGTGCTCGGCCTGGGCCCGGTCCACCCACGGGATGGAGTCGAACAGGAGCTGGTCGTTGTTGCGGGGCGTCAGCCTTTTGAGCTCGTTGCCGGGCCGGTGCAGCAGCACCGCGCGCAGGGGTCCGACTTCGCTGTCCACCCGGGGAGGTGTCGTTTCGTCGATCACCCCCCGAGCTTAGTCAGGGCAACCAGGAAACGTGCCCCTTCAACAGGGCATACCCGACGAAAGACACGAAGTCGAACAGCGTGTGCGCGGCGACCAGCGGCCACAGCCGGTTTGTCTTCTGCCACAGCCGCCCGAACACCAGGCCCATGACCAGGTTCCCGACGAACCCACCGAAGCCCTGGTACAGGTGGTACGACCCGCGCAGCACGGCGGCGCCGACCAGGGCGTTGTTCTCCCGCACGCCGAGCTGGCGCAGCCGCGTCAGCAGGTAGCCGATGACCAGGACCTCTTCGGCGAACGAGTTGCCGAACGCCGACAGCGTCAGCGTGACCGGCCGCCACCACGTGTCGTTCAAAGTGGACGGTTGCACCGCCAGGCTGAAGCCCAGGTGGTAGGAGACGAAGTACAGAGCGAGGCCCGGGATCCCGATCAGCGCGGCCAGCCCGAGGGTCAGCAGCGCGTCGCGGCCGGGGGCCCGGCGGTCCAGCCCGACCTGCGCGATCTTGATCCCGGCGCGCCACAGGAAGTACAGCCCGAGCGCGCCCCAGCCGACCAGCTGGGCGGCCGAGAGCAGCTGCTTGAGCAGGTCGATCAGGCTCGCCGCGGCCTGGGGCACGTTGAGCTGGACCTGCTGCTGGGCCAGGGGCGTCGGCTGCAGCAGCGAGTCCACAAGGGACAGCAGGCTGCGCACGCCGGACAGCCCGAGCGTGATGCCGAAGACGATCAGCAGCTCGAGCTTGATCGCCCGGCGTTCCCGCGGGTCGTCGATCGGTTCCGGGAACGCGGGCCGGGCCGGGGCCAGCCACGATCGCGCGGTGAACGTCATGTGCGCACGCTACCTTCGGGGTATGCCGAGGAGCATCGCCACCAACGAAACCGTCGACCGCGCCGCGCTGGTCGAGTTCCTGTCCACCCGCCACCGCGCGATCCTGCTGACCACGAAGGCCGACGGCGGCCCGCAGCTCTCGCCGGTCACCTGCGGCGTCGACGCCGAGGGCAGGCTGGTCGTCTCGACCTACCCGAAGCGCGCCAAGGTCGTGAACGTCAAGCGCAACCCCCAGGTCTCGGCCTGCATCCTCTCCGACGAGTGGAACGACCAGTGGGTGCAGCTCAACGGGACCGCCGAGGTCCTGGACATCCCGGACTCCGTCGAGCCGCTCGTGGACTACTTCCGCGCCATTTCGGGCGAACACCCGGACTGGGAGGAATACCGCGAGGCCATGGTCAAGCAGGGCAAGAGCATCATCCGCGTGACCATCGAGAGCTGGGGCCCGATCGCGAAGGGCGGCTTCCCCGCCGAACTAGCCTGACGCACCCCGCAGGAACGGGCAGCCGACCAGCCGCCGCAGCTCCATCGCGAGCTGCGGCGGGCTCTCGACGGACTTCGAGAACGCCAGCCGGACGTCGTGGTCGCCCGCGTCCGACTCGACGCGCAGCCGCAGTCCGAACCGGTCGAGCCCGAGCGGGCGGATCCGGCCGCCGCGCAGCTCCGCCGGGAGGTGCTTGGCCAGCTGCTCGACGACGTCGGAGTGGTCGCTCTCCAGGTGCCGCAGCCACTGGGCCTCGTAATCGTGGAACGGGTCGGGCGGCGCCGCGCTGAACATGTGCGGGCGCAGCGAGTGGGTGCCTTCGGCGTCCGCGAGCACGAGCGACGCGGGGGTGAGCCGCAGCAGCGTCACGCCGTGGCCGACGTCGAGGAGCCGTTCGTCCGGCCGTGACTCGGCGATCGACACCGCCCGCGCGCGGGCCGACACCGGTGAGAGCGGCCGCAGCCAGCCGGTGATCCACAGCAGCCCGCGGATCGGCTCCCGCAGCTCGACCGGCGCCTGGTCGGCGAGCTCGACCATCACGGCCAGCTCGCCGCGCTGGGTCTGCTCGGCCGCCCGGACCATCGGGTGGTCGTCGGCGAGCAGCACGCTCACGCTGCCGCTGTGGTGCACGTGGTGCAGGACCGGGACGACGCGCTCGCCGTCCAGGCCGGCGCGTTCGCAGGTGGGCATCAGGGACGCGGGACCGTTGCGGGTCGCGATCGTCTTGGCGCGCTCGGCGGGGTTCGGTGCCGGCGGGCGGCGGATGGATGTCGGGGCCTCGGTCACGGCTCACCTCCTACTTAGGTGAGCCTAACCTGAATCCGCCGGTCTGGGTAGTCGATCCGCGTCACGCGGGCGTTCCGCTGAACGGAGTATCCGGTAACGCCACTGTGCAAATTTCCGAAAGGAGCGATGACCAGAGTCGACACGGTGGGGGCCAGCGTGCAGATCGTCCCGGTTCCCGAGCGCGTGCCCGCGTTCGAGCTCGACCCCGCCATGCCGTCCGGCGCGCTGCCGATCTTCGGCGAGTACCTCGACCGGATCGGCCGTGACCTCGCGAACCAGCGGCTGCTGGCCTGGTTCTTCCTGGTGTTCGGGGTCGCCCAGTTCTTCACCGGTGCGGGGGTGGCGCTGGCCGTCGGCACGATCGCCCTGGCCGGCTCGGTCGAGGCGTGGTGGCTCTACCGCGCGTACTTCTCGGTGCCCGAAACGCGGCTGAAGCGGGAAGCGTTCCGGCGGGTGGACATCGCCGCCGACGGCTTGGTAGCGGCCGGGCGGACGGTCGGCGTGCGCCTGCCGGACGGGCGGTGGCTGCGCGTCCGGCTCGACGAGGCGCACCGGTTGCTGGTGGCCGGGCACCGGCGGGTCTGGCTGCTGGGGCGTGGCCCGAAGGTGTTCGTCGGCCTCTCCGGGGTGGTGCGGCTCCGCCGCGCCCGGATCGGCGACGCGCCGCCGGCGGGTGCCGTGGCCGTGCCGGAACCAGCCGGGTCCGGCTCTCCGAGGCTCGATCCCGTGCTGACCGCGCACCGCCGCCAGATCGCCCGCGAGCTGCGCGCGACGGCCGCGTTCCTGCTGGTCCTGGCGGGTTTCGCGGGGTGGGTCCGGCTCGACTTCCCGGTCATGGGGTGGGTCGCGTGGCCGTTCGCCGCCGGCGCGCTGCTGGGCGCGCTCGTGACCGCGGCGCGCGCGGTCGCCTACCGCCGTCCGCTGCCGGCCGACCACTGGACGGAGCTGCGCGCGGTCCCGGACGGCCCGGTCCGCATGGGCCGCCACGGCACGGCCCGGCTGAGCGGCCTGACCATGCTGGCCGACGGCCGGGTGATCGCATTCCGCCTGCCGAAGGCGGACCCCTCGATGGCGGCGAACATCGCCGTGACGGGCCGCCTGTGGATCGCCGGGGTGCCCAGGCCGGGCGCGGCGAAGACGGGCGTGCCGGGCTATCCGGTGCTGGGCACGGTCTGGCTGGGCTGAGCCCAGCTCGGCCGCCACGCGCCGGGGGTGCGCGAGCCGGGCCGGAGGTGCGCGCGGAGCGCGGCCAAGGCCGGGTGCGGGTTGTCGCGGCGCCACACCAGGCAGTGCGGGTACACCGGCGCCGGGTTCGCGATCGGCACCTGCCGCAGGTCGTGGCCCGCCGGCCACAGCAGCCGTGCGCCGGTCCCGATCAGGGTGGCGATCTCGGCCGACTCCGCGATGACGTCGAACAGCACCTCGGTGCCGAAGTTCGGCCCTGCCGTGTCGATCGAGAGCCCGAACGCGGTGGCGAACTCGGCGTAGTAAGCCGCCCATTCGGTGCCGGGGACGATGCCCGGCATCCAGAGGCGGTGGCCCTTCAGGTGGACCGGCGTCACCACGGGGGAATCGGCGAGCGCGTGCGCCGGGCCCGTGAGGAGGTGGAGCGGCTCGTCGTGCACCCACGCCGACGCGACACCGTCCGGCAGATCACGGGCGGCGACGGCGCGGAAGGACGCGTCGATCTCGCCGTCGCGGACCGCGGTGATCGCGGCCGCGGCGTCGAAGAGCGTCACGACCTCCAGCGCGACCTGCGGGTGCGCGACGTGGAAGTCCCGCAGCAGGACCGCGGTGCCGAGGCGCCGGCCGATGACGTCGACCCGCAGCGGGCCGGTGCGGACCGAGGCGAGCGCTCGCGCTTCGGCCAGGAGCAGTTCGCGGGCGTGCGGCAGGAAAGCCTCGCCCTCGCCGGTGAGCCGGGCGCCGCGGGCGGTGCGGGTGAACAGGCGCGCGTCCAGCGTCTTCTCCAGCGCCGCGATGCGCTTCGAGACGGCCTGCTGCGTGATGGCGAGGTCGCCCGCGGCGTCCTGGAACCGGCCGGCGTCCGCGGCGGCGACGAAGGTGCGCACGGCATCGAGGTCCACGACGACCGACTCTAGGGTCACAACGCGGGGTTGTGGCGCGCCGACGCGGTGGTTGTTTGATCCCCGCGGCCCTCTTTCGCTTTGATCTCCCGATGATGCGCGGAAGGTCGCTCGGGCGGCGGTTCAGGTGGCTGTGGACGGCTTACGCGGTGAGCGCGTTCGGCACCTGGCTCGGCTTCGGCGCCTTTCCCATGCTGGCGATCCTCGTGCTGCACGCCGGGCCCGCGGCCGTCTCCGCGCTCGCCGCGGCCGGCCCGGCCGTCGGGGCGCTCGTGGCCGTGCCGCTGGGGCCGTGGGTCGACCGGCGGCGCAAGCGCCCGGTGCTGGTGGCCATGGACCTCGTCCGGTTCGCCGCGCTGATCAGCGTGCCCGCCCTGTACGGCCTCGGGTCGCTGAGCTTCGCCCAGCTCCTCGTCGTCTCGGTCGTCGTCGCCGCGGCGGACATCACCTTCACCTCGGCGAGCGGCGCCTACCTGAAGGGGCTCGTGCCGCCCGAAGACCTGCTCGTCGCGAACGGGCGGTTCGAGTCGACGAACTGGACGGCCACCGCGCTCGGCCCGCCGCTCGGCGGGGCGGCGTTCGCGCTCTTCGGCCCGGTGACGGCGGTGGCCGCCAACGCCGTCAGCTTCCTGCTCTCCGCGCTCGGGATCCGGGCGATCGGCGGGGACGAACCGCGGCCCCGGCAGACCGCTCGCCTGCGTGCGCGCGACCTGGCGGAGGGGTGGCGCACGATCCTGACGCACCCCGGGCTGCGGCCGCTCTACCTCAACGTCCTGCTGTTCAACGGCCTGATCATGGGGACCGAGCCGCTGCTCGCCGTGCTGATGCTGAACCAGCTCGGGTTCACGCCGTGGCAGTACGGGCTCGCGTTCGCGGTCCCGTGCCTCGGCGGGCTCGCCGGGTCGCGGCTGACCCCGCGGCTCGTCACGCGGTTCGGGCGGCACCCCGTGCTGCTGACGTCGGGGGCGCTGCGGGCGTGCTGGCTGCTCGCGCTGGCCTTCCTGCCGGGCGCCGGCGGGCTCGCCTTCGTCATGGTCGTCGAACTCGGCTTGATCGTCTGCTGCAGCGTGTTCAACCCGGTGCTCGCGACCTACCGGCTCGAGCAGCTCCCGGCGGACCGCGTCGCGAGCACGCTCTCGGCGTGGTCGGTCAGCACCAAGGCGTCGATCGCGGCGCTGACCGCGCTCTGGGGTGTGCTCGCGAGCTTCACCGGCCCGCGGGTCGCGATCGGCGCCGCCGGGGTCCTGGTGCTGGTGACGCCGTTGCTCCTGCCGCGCCGGGACCGGACACCGGTGGCCGCTTAACCCAGCGACTTCCGCGTCGCCTGCTCGGTTTCGAGCACGCCCTGCCGGATGCCCTCCAGCTGGTCGCTCAGCTCCCGCACCGCGCCGGTGTCCACCGCGACGTCCGTCGTCGCCGCCGTCAGCTCCGCGACGCGCGCCACCAGGCTGTCCAGCCCGAGTGCGCCCGACTGCAGCTGCGCCAGCAGCTTGTCGCGCGCGCCGGAGAGCCGCGCGTGCACGTCCTCCTGGGCCTGGACCGCCGTCAGCGCCTGTTCGAGATCGCCCCGGACCTCCTCGCGCGCCGATCCCATCGACTGCTCCAGCCGGTGCCGTTCGCGTCTCACGGCGTCGAGGTCGACGCGGGACAGGGCCTTCCCGGTTGCCGACGCGCGTCCCGCCAGGCGTTCGAGCGTCGCCAGCGTCTCCTGGACCACCGGCTCCATGTCCGCGACGCGGTCGGCCAGCGGGCCGGCGTCGAGGGATTCGCTGAGCGACGCGAACCCGTCGGCCGCGCTCTCGGCCCGGCGCAGCCAGTTCTCCTCGGCGGAACCTCCGGCGACGTCGAGCACCCGCGCTTCACGCCGTTGCGGCTCCTTCTCGCCGGTTGCGGCGGCCACGCCCGCACGGGCGGCCAGCACCGCCACCCCGATCAGCAGGGCGACGAGGACCGGCAGCTGGACGGCCCACGCCACCCCGGCCGCCGTGGCGGCCAGCAGCAGCCCCCACGGTTCGGCGAGCTCACGGGCGAACTTCATGTCAGAAATTGGAAATCACGGAGGTGAACACCTGGTTGATCGAGTCCGGTTTGGACGAATCGTACTCCGATCCTTCGGTCGCTTCCGCGATCTGCTTCAGCACGCCCTGGTCGGCGTCCGAGCCGTAGGCGATGGTGAACAGCCGGACCGTCTCCGCGTTGCCCTCCGGCCGCAGCTGCGGCAGCAGGTGGTCGAGGTCGACGCCGCCGGGGTCCTCGTTGCGGCCGTCGGTCAGCACCACGACCGCGTTGATCGCCGTCGGGTCGACGTGCGCCTTCATGTACTCGTACGCGGCCTGCGACGAGTCGTAGAGCCCGGTGCCCGCCTGCGGCGTCAGCCCGCTCAGCCGCATGGCGAGGGTTTCCTTGCCGCTGTTGCCGAGCGGCTGGACCGGCAGCAGCTCCTGGTAGTCCTTGTCGCCGTCGAGGTGGGTGGAGAACTGCCAGAGCCCGACCTGGTCCCGCGGCACGAACTGGCCGAGCGAGTCGATCGCGGCCTTCTTGGCCAGGTCGATCTTGCTCTTGCCGGTGCCCTTGACCTCGTCGCCCATCGAGCCCGAGACGTCCACGACCAGCAGCACGTTCGCCTTCTTGCGCAGCTCGGTCCACGTCGTCAGCAGCTTGGACAGCACCGACGGCGACGGCGGCTGCAGGAAGCTGATCTTCGCGTCCGGCTGCACGCCGTTCGCGGTGGTCACCTGCGGGCCCGGCTTCCCGTCGAAGGAGCGGAAGCCCAGCGCGGCGAACTTCTGCTGGGTCTCCGGCCCGCGCAGGTAGCCGAGGAAGTCCGCGGCGATCTGCTTGCGCGTCGGGTCGGCCCAGTTCAGCGTGACGAACGGGTGGTCGGAGTTGAGCGTGCCGTCCGCCGGGTAGACCGCGACCAGCGGCACCTTCGGTGGTGCGTGCTGGCCGACCTTCGCCGGGTCGTTCGTCGGGTTGCCCTGGTTGTAGCCGATGAGCGAGTTCTCCTCGACCGTCACCGCCGAGATGTACGACAGCGCCGCGCCGCGGTCGTCGGCCTTCTGCAGGTTCGTCAGGAAGGTCAGCGTGTTGTCGCCGTAGTGCACGATCGCCTGCTCGATGTTCGTGACGAACTGCTTCGCTTCGGGCTTCTCGAGCGCGGCGGCGGTGAGGTCGGACGACGTCCCGGTGGCCGCGTAGTACGCGCCGATCGTGGCGTTCAGGCCGGCGGTGGAGATGTTCGGGTTCGTCTTGCCGAGCCGGAACCTGCCCCACTCCGGATGGCCGTACTTCGCCCAGCCCGCCGGGTCGGTCGCGAGCGTGGCGAGGTCCTTCCAGCCGATCGGCTTGGCCGGCCAGCCCAGCGCCTCGGCCATCGGCTTCGGCATGGCGACGGTCAGCGGCGAGTTCGCGATCGACTGCGGGTCGCCGTCCGGCACGATCGACGCCGAGTCGCCCTGCGCGTTGACGCGCAGCAGGTTGACCCAGCCGCTCGCGGCCGGCGTCCAGACGTCGGGGCGCGGCCCGTCGGTGGCCTCGTTCCAGCCGTTCGCCAGCGCCTGCATCGCGACACCCGACGACTTCGACTTCACGACGACGTCGACGCAGTGGCCGGCGACCGTCCGTCCGGAGTAGGCCTTCGCGGCTTCCTGGACTATTCCGACCTTTTCCGGGGAGGACGTGACATTGAGCGCGACGGCGTCCGAGCCGGTGCATTTCGGCTGGTCCGCTTCGTCACTCGAGCCGCTGGTCCAGTAGCGGATTCCGACGATCAACCCGACGGCGACCAGGATCGCGGCCAGGAACGGGAGAATCTTTCTCTTTCGCCGTGCTGGTTGGGAATTGATCATCGAACCCTCCCCGATCCGCCACCCGGAATTCCATTATCCGGTCGGCGGATCGGGGACGGGGTCGCGTTGCCGAAACTTGACTATGCCTTCGGGCCGCGGCGCGACCAGGTCCACGCGTAACCGGGGTCTTCGGACGCGTCGGCGGCCTCCCCGAGCTCCAGCGGGGCGAACGTGTCGACCATGACGGCGGTCTCGTCGAAGAACTCCGCGCCGATCGACGCCTCCGCCGCGCCCGGCTGCGGCCCGTGCGTGAAGCCGGACGGGTGCAGCGAGAGCGAGCCGATCCCGATGCCCGAGCCCTTCCGGGCCTCGTAGTTGCCGCGCACGTAGAACATCAGCTCGTCGGAGTCGACGTTCGCGTGGTTGTACGGCACCGGGATCGAGTCCTCGTGGTAGTCCACCTTCCGCGGGCAGAAGGAGCAGACGACGAAGTTCGGGCCCTCGAACGTCTGGTGCACGGGCGGCGGCTGGTGCACGCGGCCGGTGATCGGCTCGAAGTCGTCGATGTTGAACGCCCACGGGTAGAGGCAGCCGTCCCAGCCGACGACGTCGAAGGGGTGCGTCGCGTAGGTGTAGCGGGTCAGCCCGGCCCGGTGCCGTACGAGGACCTCGACGTCTTCGCCGTCTTCCAGCAGCGGCTCGGACGGCCCGCGGACGTCGCGCTCGCAGTACGGCGAGTGCTCCAGGAACTGGCCCTTCGCCGACAGGTACCGCTTCGGCGGCCCGATGTGCCCGCGCGCCTCGAGGATGAAGAGGCCGACCTCGCCGTGGGGGACGACGCGGTAGGTGCACGACGTCGGGAGCACGAGGTAGTCGCCGTCGCCGACCTCGAGGCTGCCGTAGATCGTCTCGACGGTCGCCGAGCCGCCCTGGACGTAGAACAGCTCGTCGCCGGCGGCGTTGCGGTACAGCGGGCTGGGGGCGGTCGCGGTGACGAACCCGATGGTGACGTCGTTGTTGCCGAACAGCCGGCGCCGGTCGGTCACGGCGTCGGCTTCGCCGCCGAACTTGAGGTCGCCGGTCCGGTACGCCCGCGGCTTGAGGGGGTGGTTCGGCGTCAGCGGCCCGCGGTCCTCCTCGACCGCGACGGCGTCGACGATCGCCGTCGGCAGGCCGCGGTGATAGAGCAGCGCCGAGTCGGCGGAGAAGCCCTCGACGCCCATCAGCTCCTCGGCGTAGAGGCCGCCGTCCGGCTTCCGGAACGCGGTGTGCCGCTTGTGCGGGATCTCACCTACTCGCCGGTAGTAAGGCATCGACAACCCCTTCTGACGTGTCCGTTGTGCGAACGATTTTGTCCTCATGTCGTACGCTACTAGCGTGTCAGTCGTGTCAAGCGCTGTGGAACTCACGCCCCCCGGCCCCCGTGGAATTCCTCCCCTGTTCGCGAGGCTCGTCGACGACTCGGCGCTGTTCCCTCCGGGCGATGCGGCCATGCCCGAAGCCCTGCGCGCGCACTTCGCGAGCCGGGAGTCCGAGCACGCCGGTGTCCTGGGGGTTTTCCTCTGTCAGGCCTCCCGGCTGCCCGAGCTGATCACCGAGTTGATCAAGATCAAGCCGAAGCAGCCACTGCCCCTCTCGCTGATCATCGACACCGGCCTCGGCGGCGTCCCGAAGGCGATCTCGATCGTCGAGTCGCGCAGCGAGCTGCTGGCGCTGCGGATGGTCGAGATGCCGGCGCCGTCGGACGTCGACGAGGTGTGGCTGGAGCGCGTCTCGGAGTTCGTCCCGGAGGACGTCATCCGCGTGGTCGAGCCGCGGCGCGGCGTCGGCTGGCTGGACGGCGTGCGGAAGGTCATCGAGCACGGCAGCTGGCCGAAGATCCGCTGCGGCGGCCAGGCCGGCGAGAACTTCCCCAGCGTCGACGAGGTGGCGGACTTCCTCGCCGTCGTCAGCGGGGCCACCGGGGCCTCGTTCAAGGCGACGAACAGCCTGCACCGCGCGGTCCGGCACACCGACCCCGACACCGGCATCGTGCACCACGGCTTCCTCAACCTGCTCGTGGCGTCCGCGCGCAGCCTCTCCGGCGGCGACGTCCGGGCGGCGCTGGAGTCGACCGACGCCGAGGCGCTGGCCGAGGAGGCCCGCGGGTTGTCCGAGCAGGCCGCGAAGGCCGTGCGGTCGCTCTTCGCGTCGTACGCGGCCGCGTCGTTCGAGCAGCCCGTCGCCGACATGGGCGAACTCGGCTTGCTGTGACCAGCCGGGAGGGGTCGCTGACGCTCGACCGGGGGCTCGCGCTGCTGCAGGCAGTGGCCGACGCCGGCGGCGACGCGGCGACCATCTCCGAGCTGGCCGTGGCCATCGGGGCCAGCCGCGCGGCCGTCTACCGGCTGCTCGTGCCGCTTTCGGAGCGCGGGCTGGTCTGGCGGGACGGCACCAAGGTCCGGCTCGGCGTCGGCCTGCTCAGGCTGGCCGGGCAGGTGCTGCCGCAGTTGCGCGACGCGGCCGGCCCGGTGCTGCGCGAGCTGGCGGAGAAGGTCGGGGCGACCGCGCACTTGTCGGTCGCCCAGGGGACGCAAGCGCTTGCGGTGGCCGTCGTCGAGCCGTCGTGGACGAGTTTCCACGTCGCCTACCGCGTGGGGAGCCGGCACTCGCTGACGTCGGGCGCGGCCGGCAAGGCGATGTCCCTGCGCCCGGGTGGCGACGGCTGGGTGACTTCGGCAGGCGAGCTGGAAGCGGGCGCGTCCGGCGTCGCGGCGCCGGTTCGCGGGGTGCCGGGCCTGAAGGCGAGCGTCGGCGTCGTTTCGCTGGAACCGCTCAAGGCGGCCGAGGTGGGCCCGCAGGTCGTCGCGGCCGCCGCCCGGCTGGCCGACATCCTGCGAACGGACGCCTAGCGCCGCGAGACCGCCAGCAGCGGCCGGACCATGGTCAGCAGCAGGGCGACGTCGACCGTGAACAGCAGCCGCTCGAACAGGCCCAGCGTGACGTCCTGCTGCGCGGGGCCGATGACCAGCGTGACGACGAACCCGGCGAGCACCACGCCGATGCTGGCGAAGCTCGCCGTGGCGAGGCGTCGGATCGTGGTCCGCCGTGGCTCCCACGGACAGCGCTCGCGGCCGCGCCTGGTCAGCACGAACGCGGCGGCGGGCAGCGCGACGAAGGCCGTCAGCGCGGCGATGTTGTGGATCTGCCCGGACAGGGAACGCGCCTGTCCGTCCGGGTCCACGGGCACGAGCCCGCACACCAGCAGCCCGGCCGACCAGACGCCGACGAGCCCGCAGACGGCGGTGGTGCCCGGCCGGTGGGCCTTGGCGATGCCGGCGAGCAGGGCGACCGAGCCGAGCGAGAGGGCCAGGCACATCACGCTGAACAGGGGCGCGGCCGACGACGAGCCGAGCCTGCCGTAGACGTACTCCGACAGCGTCTGCCAGATCGGGCTGACCTGGCCGGAGAGCCGCAGGTGCAGGTCGATCGAGATGGCCACGGCGAGGCCGATGCCGCCGAGCGCGATCCGGCCGTGCACGGGCGAGACGGCAGTCAGTGGCTTGTTCACCTGGCTTCCACCCTTTCGTTTCCGAAAGGTTACCGGGCGAACCTGTGAAACAGCGGTCAGAAGGCCAGCTGGACCAGCGCGAACGCCGCGAACCCGGCGAACGCGAAGCCGGCGCAGCGCTGGATCAGCTTCGGGCGGATCCGGCTGCGGATCTTCGCGCCGATGAACACCGCGAGCCCGGCCACGACGATGAGCGCGGTGAACGCGCCTACGCCGACGGCGACGGGGTTGCCGATGCGGGCGGCGAGACTCGCCGTCGCGAGCTGGGAGGCGTCGCCCCACTCGGCGGCGAAGAGCACGCCGAACGACGTCATCGCGGAGCGCGCGAAGGACAGCGGGACGGGGCCGACGCGCGAAGCGTCTTCACCTGCTTCGTCCGCTTCGCTGAATCCCTCGCGAAGGAGCATGAAAGCGCCGAGGCCGAACATCGACGCGACGACCAGCGAAAGGACGACGTCCGGCAACAGCGTCAGCACGCTGCCGAACGCGACCGCGATGACGCTTTGCAGTGCGAACGCCGCGCAGACCCCGGCGAATACCGGGCCACCGCGAAAACGGGTGGTCAGCACCAGCGTCGCCACCAGCGTCTTGTCCGGCAGCTCCACGGCGAGGACCAGGCCGAACGCGCTGATCAGCGCCACCATCGCGGAAGTCATGAGTATTTCTCGCCCCTTTCACTGCAACGATAAAGGGGAGTTTCGGAACGCCGCAAGCTGATGGCTTCCGCGAAATTGCCGGATCGGTGGTCATGAATTTGTCATCAAGTCGCGTCGCACAAATTTTTTCGGCGCACCGAAAATTCGATTGTGGGCTGGGGTAGGTTGGCAGCCATGGGGTCTGAGGTGCGCGCTGCGCAGGTCGACGAAGTCATCAGCCGGTTGGAAGCTCACTACGTGTTCCCGGACGTCGCGACGAAGCTGGCCGAAGTGCTTCGCCAGCGTCTCGGCGAAGGCGCGTACGACGGGCTCGGCGACGCGGAATTCGCGACGCTCGTCACAGCGGACCTGCAGTCGGTGAACGGCGACCAGCACCTGCGGCTGCGCCACCACGCCGACCCGGTCGCCGACGACGGCGACGCGGCCATGAACTCCGCCGGGTACCGGTTCGAGGCCGAGTTGGAGAGCTTCGGCATCGCCGAGGTCCGGCGGCTGGCCGGCAACGTCGGCTACCTCGACACGACGATGCTCTACCCGCCCGAGCTGGCCGGACCCGCGATCGCGGCGGCGATGACGCTGCTCGCGCCGGCGGACGCGCTCCTGCTCGACGTCCGCCGCAACCGCGGGGGCAGCCCCGGCACGAGCGCGCTGCTGCAGACCTACCTCGTCGACGAACAGGTCCACTACCTCGACATCTACGAGCGCGAGGGCCACCGGACGACGCAGATGTGGACCCTGCCGTACGTCCCGGGCCTGCGGTTCGGCGGCACCAAGCCGGTCTGGGTGCTGACCGGGCCGAAGACCTTCTCCGGCGGCGAGGACCTCGCGTTCTCGCTCCAGCAGCAGGGCCGGGCGAAGACGGTGGGGGAGGCGACCCGCGGCGGCGCCCACCCGCGTGAGCAGTACAAAGTGGACACCTACCTCGACGTGACGGTGTCGATCGCGCGCTCGTTCCACCCGGAGACGGGGGAGAACTGGGAAGGCACCGGCGTCCGGCCGGACCTCCCGGTAGCCGCGGACAGGGCGTTCGACACGGCGTACGCGCTGGCGCTGGAGCACGTCCTCGGGCTGGGTTCCGCCGGGCCGCGGCGGACGGTGGCGGACGAGGCGCGGCAGGCACTCGACCAGCTGTAGTCACCCAGGACGTTGGTCCTGGGCCGGACAGGACCACTTGATCTGGCCGTGGTCCCGGCCCCGGAGCACGCTGGACCACGTGGAGGTCCTTGAGCTAGCGCGGTGGCAGTTCGGCATCACCACCGTCTACCACTTCCTGATGGTCCCGCTGACCATCGGGCTGTCGATCCTGGTCGCGGCGATGCAGACCCGCTGGGTCCGCACCGGCGAGCTGCGGCACCTGAAGATGACCAAGTTCTGGGGCAAGCTGCTCCTGGTCAACTTCGCGATGGGCGTCGTGACCGGCATCGTGCAGGAGTTCCAGTTCGGGATGAACTGGAGCGCGTACTCGCGCTTCGTCGGTGATGTCTTCGGCGCGCCGCTCGCGATGGAAGGGCTCGTCGCGTTCTTCGTCGAGTCGACCTTCCTCGGCCTGTGGATCTTCGGCTGGGACCGCCTGCCGAAGAAGGTGCACCTGGCGTGCGCGTGGGCGTTTTCGCTGGCCACGATGGCGTCGGCGTACTTCATCCTGGCGGCGAACTCGTGGATGCAGCACCCGGTCGGCGTGACGTTCGAGAACGGCAAGCCGACGATGAACTCGATCTGGGCCGTGCTGACGAACAACACGGCGCTGGCCGCGATCCCGCACACCCTGGCCGGCGCGTTCTCGGTGGCGGCGGCGTTCCTGGTGGGCGTCGCGGGCTGGCACCTCTGGCGGCGCGGTGACCACGAGGACGTCTGGCGGACTTCCCTGCGCCTCGGTGGCTGGGTCGGCGTGGCGGCGTTCGCGGTCCTCGCGATCACGGGGGACACGCAGGGCAAGCTGATGTTCGAGCAGCAGCCGATGAAGATGGCGTCGGCGGAAGCGTTGTGCCACACGGAAAAGCCGGCGAGCTTCTCGATCATCGCGATCGGCGACGTGGCCGGGTCGAACTGCGAGGACGTGAAGACGTTCAACGTGCCCGCGTTGCTCTCGTTCTTGGCGCACAACGACTTCAAGACCGAGGTCAAGGGCGTCGAGGACCTGATCACCGAGTACCAGGCGAAGTACGGCACGAACTACCCGGACGACCCGGCGCTGGGTTCGCTGGCGGGCAAGCCGATCGACTACGTGCCGAACCTCCCGGTGACGTACTGGGGCTTCCGCATGATGATCGGCTTCGGTGCGGTGTCGGCGGGCATCGGACTGCTGGCCCTGTGGCTGACGCGCCGCGGCCGCCTTCCCGGCGGCCGCTGGTTCCCGCTCCTGGTCCTCGGCGGCATCGCGACGCCGTTCCTGGGCAACAGCGCGGGCTGGATCTTCACGGAGATGGGCCGTCAGCCGTTCGTGGTCGTCCCGAACCCCTCGGGCGTCGACGGGGTGTGGATGTTCACGGCCCAGGCGGTCTCCCGCCTGACCACGGGCGAGGTGTGGACTTCGCTGATCGCGCTGACCACGGTGTACGCGGCGCTGGGCGTGGTGGAGCTGTACCTGATGCGGAAGTACGTCCGTGGCGGGGTCGACGCGGTGATGCCCCCTCCGAAGGACTCCGACACGACCGAAGGCGACACGCTCGCCTTCGCGTACTGAGGAGCCAAGCCGTGGTTCGTACTCAACGTAACAACACGATCACTCTCCCGGGTTACCCACAGCCGGTCTGTGGACAACTCGGCCATCTGTGGATAACTCACGGCCACCGAGCAGTCGGAGGTACCCGATGACCCTCGAAACGGTCTGGTTCGTCGTCATCGCCTTCTTCTGGCTCGGCTACCTCTTCCTCGAAGGCTTCGACTTCGGCGTCGGCATGCTGCTGCCCGTCCTCGCGCGGGACAACACCGAGCGCCGCGTCATGGTCAACACCATCGGGCCCGTCTGGGACGGCAACGAGGTCTGGCTCATCGTCGCCGGCGGGGCCATGTTCGCCGCCTTCCCCGAGTGGTACGCCAGCCTCTTCTCGGCCGCCTACCTGCCGCTCCTGCTCGTGCTGCTCGCCCTCATCGGCCGCGGCGTCGCGTTCGAGTACCGCGGCAAGGTCGACTCCGACCGCTGGCGCCGCTCCTGGGACCGCGTGATCGTGGCCGGCTCGTGGATCCCGCCGCTCGGCGTCGGTCTCATCCTCGCGACCACCGTCCTCGGCCTGCCCCTCGACGCCGACGGCAACCGCATCGGCTCCGCGTTCGCCGCCTTCCGCTGGGACACCGTGCTCGGCGCGGTCGCGATCGCCGCCTTCTCCCTCACGCACGGCGCGGCGTTCCTCGCTCTCAAGACCAGCGGTGAGCTGCGGGAACGCGCCCGGACCACGGCCATCAGGGCACTCCCGTTCGCGATGGTGCCGATGGTCGCGTTCCTCTCGGTCGTCCAGTGGCGCACGGGCACCCTGTGGACGCTGCTCGCGTTCGGGATCAGCGCCGTCGCCGCGGCGGTCGCCTGGCTGCGGCTGCGCGCCGACCGCGACGGGCAGGCCTTCGCCGCGCTCGGCGTGGTCATCGCCGGGACCGCCGTCACGATGTTCGGCGCGCTCTTCCCGAACGTGCTGCCCTCGACGCTCGACGCCGCCAACACCCTGACCATCGCAGGCGCCGCGTCGAGCCCGTACACCCTGACCGTCATGACCTGGGTCGCCGTGTTCGGCGCCCCCGCCGTGCTGATCTACCAGGGCTGGACGTACTGGGTGTTCCGCAAGCGCATCGGCACCCAGCACATCCCGGCGGTCCACGCACCATGACGAAGCTTCCCGGCCGCGCTCCCCTTTCCGCCTCGGAGTCCACAGTGGACTCGGCGCGGCCGGGAAAGGGCCCGCTCGGCGCACTGCCGGCCCTCGTGCCGGCCGTGCGCCGGGCGCTGGCCCTGGTGGGGTTCCTCTCCTTCCTCAACGCCGCCGCGCTGGTGGCCCAGGCATTCCTGCTCGCGGACGTCCTCGCGGCGATCGTCGGAGCAGGTTCCGGGGGACGCACCGCCCAGCTGGCCGCGCTGCTCGCGCTCGTCGCGACGCGTGCTGGGACCGGCTGGGCGGTGCGCACGGTCTCCGCCCGCGCGGCTGCGACCGCGCACCGCGAGCTGCGCGCGAAAGCCGTCGACCACGTGCTGCGCCTCGGCCCCGAGTGGATCGCCCGCCGCGGCCACGGCGAGCTGACCGCGCTCACCACCCGCGGTCTCGACGCGCTCGACGCGTACTTCCGCGAGTACCTGCCCGCGCTGGTGACGGCGGCGGTCGTGCCGCTCGGCGCCGGCGCGGCGATCCTGTTCGCCGACTGGCCGTCCGGCGTGATCGTCGCGCTCACCGTGCCGCTGCTCCCGGTGTTCGCGATCCTCGTCGGCAAGTACACGGCCGGGCGCGTCGCCGGCGCGGCCGACGCGACCCACCGGCTGTCCGAACGGCTGCTGGAGCTCGTGCGCGTGCTGCCGGTGCTGACCGCGTTCCGCCGCGCCGCCGCGCAGGGCGAGACGGTCCGGGAGCTGTCCGAACGCCATCGCCGCGCGACGCTCAAGACGTTGAAGGTCGCGTTCTCCTCGGCGTTCGTGCTGGAACTGATCGCGACGCTGTCGGTCGCGCTCGTCGCGGTGGTGATCGGCGTCCGGCTGGTCGGCGGGAACCTGCCGCTGGCCATCGGGCTGGGCGTGCTGATCCTCGCGCCGGAGTGCTACCAGCCGCTGCGCGCGGTCGGCGCCGCGTTCCACGCCAGCGAGGACGGCGTCGAAGCGGTCCGGCGCGTCGCCGACCTGCTGGCGGTACCGGCGCCCCCGTCCGGGACCGCGGTCCCGGCGCGGGGCGAGGTGCGCGTGTCTTCCCTGCGGGTGGCGCGACGCGGCGGGTTCGCGCCCGACGGAGAGACGTTCACCGTCCGCCCGGGCAAGACGGTCTGGCTCCGCGCGCCGAGTGGTGGCGGCAAGTCGACGACGCTCTCGACGCTGCTCGGCTTCGTCCCGGCTCACGACGGCGTCGTCACGGTCGGCTCGACGAACCTGGCCGACGCCGACGTCGCGCGCTGGCGCGAGCAGGTCGCGTGGGTGCCGCAGTCGCCCGTGTTCACCGGCGGGACGGTTCGCGAAGAGGTGGGTTCCGGCGCCTTGCTCGCCGAACTCGGCCTGACCGGGCTCGCGGACCGTCCGGTGGCCCGGCTTTCGCTGGGGCAGCGTCAACGCGTCGCGGTCGCCCGGGCGCTCCGGCGAGTTCGGGATGGCGCGTGGTTGCTCCTGCTCGACGAGCCGACGGCCCACCTGGACGAGGCCAACGCACGCCTGGTGCTCGACGCGGTCCAGCGAGCGGTCGACGACGGCGCGGCGGCGATCATCGCGGCCCACGAGCACACGGCGGCGGTCGACCTGCCGCCCGGCGTCTCGCCGCCGGCTGCTGAGTCCACTGTGGACAATCCGGTGTCGCCGCTGCCGTGGCGGGCACTGCTCGACGGCCGGCTCTTCGGCGGCGCGGCACTGGGCGCGCTCGCGCTGCTGGCGGGGGTGGCGCTGACGGCGACGTCGGGCTGGCTGATCGCCAAGGCGTCGCAGCAGCCGCCGATCCTGACCCTGACGGTCGCGGTGGTCGGCGTCCGCGCGTTCGGGCTGGGCCGCGCCGCGCTGAGGTACGTCGAACGGCTGGTCACGCACGACGCCGCGTTCCGCATCGCCGGCCGCCTCCGGGTGCGGCTGTGGAATTCGCTGGTCCGGCTCGGTCCCGCGCGGGGCCCGCGCGCGGGCGAGGGGCAGCGTCGCCTGGTCGCCGACGTAGACACGGTCCGCGACCTGCTGCCGCGGGTGGTGTCGCCGCCGCTGGTGGTGGCGCTGGTCGCGGCGGGCGCGATCGCCGTGCAGACGTGGGTGCTGCCCGCGGCCGGCCTGGCGCTCGCGGCGGCGGTGGCGGTGGGGCTGTGCGCACCGTGGGTGGCACTGCGCGCCGAACGCCGCGCGACGACGGTGCTGGCGGATGGCCGTCGCGAAGTGGCGTCGCGTGTCCTGGTGCTGTTCGAGGCGGCGGCGGAGTTGCTGGCGTTCGGCACGGACCGCGACCACCGCCGCGCGCTCACGGAGGCGGACACGCGCCTGGTGCGGCAGGCGCGCCGTCAGGCGTTCGGCGTGGGCGCGGCAGAAGCACTGATCACGCTGGCCTGCGGAGCGGGCGCGGTGGTCAGCACCGAGCTGGCTGCCCAGGCGGTCGCGGCGGGAAGCCTCGAACCGGTGCTCGCGCCGCTGCTGGCGCTGGTGCCGCTGGCGCTGGCGGAGGTGCTGGCGCTGCTCCCGCCGGCCGCGCAGCACTGGGACACCCTCCAGCACGCCCGGCTGCGGCTGGCGGAGAGCACCCGAGCTGGGGAGACCCGGCGGGGTGCCGCCTTGGATGCGGCGGCGGCCGGGCATCGCGGCGTGGCGCACGAGGCCGGGCTGCGCGGTGCGCCGGAAGAAGCTGGGGCCGGGCTGCGCGGTGTGCTGGCCGAGGCTGAGGTGCGGTTGCGCGATGAGCCGGCCGAGGTGGATGCCGAGCGTCGCGTGGTGCTGTGCGGGGCCGATCTCGGCTGGCCGGGCGGGCCCGTGATCCTGCGCGATGTCGACCTCGACCTGGCGCCGGGCACCTACGCCGCGGTCGTGGGGCCGAGCGGTGCCGGCAAGTCGACTCTCGTCGCCGCGCTGCTGGGCTTTCTCGCTCCCCGGCGCGGTGTGGTCGCCGTCCCGGACCGGGTCGCGTGGGCGCCTCAGGAGCCGATGCTCGCCGGTACCACCGTGGCCGAGAACCTCCGTCTCGCGCAGCCGGCGGCAACGGCGGACGACCTGCGCGAGGCGTTGCGGCAGGCCGCGCTCGCCGATGTCGAGCCGTCGACGGTGCTGGGCAGCGGTGGCAGCGGACTGTCGGGTGGCCAGGCGCAGCGCGTCGCGCTGGCGCGGGCGTTGCTCGGGGCGCCGTCGGCGGGGCTCGTGCTGCTCGACGAGCCGACCGCCCACCTCGACGAGCCGACGGCGCAGGTTGTCCGCGACCACCTGCGTGAGGAGCTGGCGGGGCGGACCGTGGTGCACGTGACCCACCGGGCGGAGGAGGCTGACGGCGCGGACGTGGTCCTCGAGGTTCGCGACGGCCGGGTCGTCGCGCGGGTGCCGGTGTCGTGATCGATTCTCGAAGCGTGCTTGCCGCGCCGCCGAGGCACCGCGCGATAATGGCGGAACTCATGGATCCGACGCTTGCCGCGCGGGCGCTGTCCGCCGCCACCGAGATCACGAGCACCGCCCTGTCCGGCGACGACCCGGGAGCGGTGCTGGACACGGTCGTCGCCAGGGCGGCCGAACTCGCCGACGCGGACCTGGGCCTGGCCATGGTGAGCGCCGAAGACGGCCGAGTGGTGGTCGAAGCCGCGCACTACGCCGGCGCCCACCCGGCGGCGGCCGAACCGGCAACCCCCGCGGAGGACACCGCCGCCGCCACCGCGGCAAGCGGGCTGAGCGCCGGGGAGGCCTTGCGGGGGCTTGCCCTCCCCGCCGACTCCGCAGCCGGGCAGGTTGCCCGGGGTGGTGAGCCCATTGCCAGCGCCGACTTCATCGTCGACCCGCGGACCGCGCCCTACGTTCCCGCCGAACTCCATGGCTATGGGCCGTTCGCCGCCGCGCCGTTCGGGTCCGGGGGGCGTGTTCTCGGGGCGCTCACCGTCTACCGGAAGCGGGGGCGCGAGCCGTTCTCCGCCGGGACCGTCGAGATGCTCGTCGCCTTCGCCGCCCAGGCCGGGGTCGTGCTCGCTCTTGCCGAAGGCGCCAACGCTCGTCACCGCGTCGCGCTCTACGAAGAGCGGGAGCGGATCGCTCGCGAGCTCCACGACGTCATCGTCCAGCGGCTCTACGGCGCCGGGATGCAGCTCGACCGGGTTCGGCGCAACATGCGCAAGCGGTTCGCCCAGGCCGACGGCGCGCGGCTTTCGGATGCGATCGACCAGCTGGACCAGACCATCGAGGAGATCCGGGGCACCGTGCGCGCGCTGAGGTCACCGGAGCCTCGCCACGACACCGGCACGCCCACCGACCTCGCCGAGTCGGCGCGCGGCGAGGTCCGCATCGCCGGCGAGCTGCTCGGGTACCCGCCGACCCTGGAGCTGTCCGGCGAATTCGCCGACATCCCCGCGGAACGCGCCGACCACATCCGGGCCGCCCTGCGCGAAGCACTGTCCAATGTGGTCAGACACTCCGGCGCGAGCGAAACCCGCGTGACCTTGACCAGGGACTCCGGCGGCGTGAAACTCCGTGTCCGGGACAACGGTTCCGGCGTCCCCCAAGGCGTCGCGACTCGTGGCCTGCGTCATCTTGCCGAACGCGCGGATGCCGCAGGCGGCAAGTTCTTCCTGAACTCCTCGCCCAGTCTCGGCACGCTCGTCGCGTTCGACCTCCCACTCGACTGACCGCGATCTACCCTTCTCGGGTCATCCCGCCTCCCTTCCTCGCCCTCGCCGAAGATCGTACCGGCTTTTCGAACACCCATTCGACTCACATTCGAGTGAAACTGGCAGGGCAAAACCGCCCATCGAGATGGCGGACCGTGACGACCGGTGAAAAGGTTGCAGCGAACGGCGGCTTGCGGACGGGACGGCTGCGCGGAGTTACTTCTCCCGGCGCACGATCCAGGCGGCCGCCTGCGTCCGGCGCTGCATGCCGAGCTTCGCCAGCACCGACGTGACGTAGTTCTTGACCGTCTTCTCGGCGAGGAACAGCCGCTCGGCGATCTCGCGGTTCGACAGGCCCTGGCCGATCAGTTCGAGCACGTCGCGCTCGCGCTCGGTCAGCGTCGCCAGGTCGTCCGTCGGCGGGTGCCGCATCTTGTCCAGCACCCGCGCGGTGCTCACCGGGTCCAGCAGCGACCGCCCGGCCGCGACCTCGCGGACCGCGTACACCACGTCCTGCCCCCGCACCTGCTTCAGCAGATAGCCCGCGGCGCCGGCCATGATCGCGCCGACCATCGCCTCTTCGTCGTCGAACGCGGTCAGCATCAGGCAGGCCGGCGGGTTCGGCTTGGACCGCAGTTCGCGGCAGAGCGTGATGCCGTCGCCGTCGCCGAGGCGCACGTCGACCACCGCGACCTCCGGTTCGACGTGCATCGCCACCGCGAGTGCCTCTTCGACACTGCTCGCCTCGGCGACGACCTCGATGTCCGGCTCGTCGCCGAGGAGGTCGCGAAGCCCGCGGCGGACCAGTTCGTGGTCGTCGACGAGCAGTACCTGGATCGGCATATGCCCAGGCTACGGGGTACGAGCACGCCGCGGTGACGGCTGGTCCGCACGTCACACCGGCCGAGTCGGATCAATTACCCCCAAAGTGTGACCGAGGATCTCGTAACAAACCCGCCGGTACGCATTTTCGCCGCTGATTCCGCAGGTCAGCGGCGAATGGCGAAGAATCACGAGCCCGCCGGATTTTGGTGGGCCGCTGGCGTTTCCGGAATTCCGGAATGGTCCGTAACAACGTCGCCGGCACCGCGATAGTAACCAGGCAATCGCCCCGATTCTTCCTGAAAGGACCTTCCGGTGTCCTTGTTTCGTCGTGTCCTGACGACGGCCGCGGCCGTCGCCGGGCTCGCTCTTCTCGGTCCCGTTTCCCTCGCCTCCGCGCAGCTCGCGACCCCGCTCGCGGACAACTTGAACTGCTCGGATTTCAAGTACCAGGAAGACGCCCAGGCCGTTTACGACCAGGATCCCTCCGACCCCAACGGATTGGACGGAAACCCCAAGGACGGCAAGGCCTGCGAATCCCTGCCCCACCGCCCGCAGCAGAACACGTCGACCCCGGCGTCCGAGCGGCCGTCGACCACGACGAAGACCCACACCGCCCCGAAATCCACCACCACCAAGAAGTCCACGACGGGCAGCCAGGTCAAGGTGAAGCCGGTCGGCGGCGTGGCCACCGGCGGCGGTGAGCCGGACGAAGGCGCCCCCGTCGTCCTGGTGCTGAGCGGCGCGCTGCTCGCCGCGGCGGCGTCCGGCGGCATGGTGTTCTACCTGCGCCGGCGCACGAGTTGAGGCACCCGCGCCTGTGGCCGGCGGTCACGGCGGTCGTCGCCGCGCTCGGCTCGGTCCTGGTGGTGGCCTCCGTCCTCGCCTTCTCGCCGCACCCGCCGGAGGAGGTCGCCCCACCGTCCGCCACGCCTGTCGAGATCGCGCCGTCGACCACCGCCACGCCGTCCGGCGACGGGCTCCCGGCGGCGAAACCGGCCTCCCTGAGCATCCCGGCGATCGGGGTGCGGACCGACGTGCTCAAGGACCTCGGCCTCACCTCGGGCGGCGAGCTCGAGGTCCCCGGCGACGCCACGACGGTCGGCTGGTTCACCGGCGCGCCGTCACCCGGCGAGGCCGGCCCGGCGGTGCTGGCGGCGCACGTCGACTACAAGCACGTGCCCGGCGCCTTCTCGCGGCTCAAGGAGCTGCACCCGGACGAGCAGGTGCGGGTCGGCCGCTCCGACGGCCGGACCGCGGTCTTCACCGTCTACCGCGTCGACCGCTACGCCAAGGCGGAGTTCCCCACGGACCAGGTCTACGGCGACACGGCCGGCCCCGAACTGCGGCTCATCACCTGCGGCGGGGAGTTCGACCGGTCGAGCGGCAACTACCTCGACAACGTCGTGGTCTACGCGCGGCTCACCGGCGTCGAGGCCTAGCTCAGGTCGATCCTCGCCAGCTCGAGCCGCCGGTACGCGCGGTCGCCGAGTGACCAGACGTCCAGGACGTCCCCGTCGAGCTCCGGGTACGCGATCACCAGCCGGGTGGGACCGTCGTCCGCCTGGTACCCGACGTCCGCCGGGATCCCGGCTTCGAGCTGCCAGCACAGTTGTTGCTGCTTCGGCGTGAGACGTCCCGCGTAGCGGTCGCTCATCGCCCGCGCGAGCTGCCCGCGCAGCAGGTGCGGGCCGCTCGCCGGCGCCGCGAGCAGCCGCTCGGCGTGGTCGAGCGGATCGGGCGGCAGCTCGCCGGGGTCGGCGTCGCGGACGACGACCTTCGGCTCGGCCGGTTCGCGGGCGGGCAGCACGATGCTGCCGTCGGCGGCGTGGTGGGTCGGTGCGTATCCGGCTCCGCGCAACGCATCGAGCGTGCTGGCAGCGTCCACTGTGGACGTGAGGACGGTCGGCGCCACCGCGCGCAGGCCGAGTTTCGCGAGCTTGCGGTGCGCGGCCAGCTCGGCGAGGACGGCGGGTTCGCCGACGACGACGCTCGCGATGTCGAACACCTGCGCCTCACCGTGGCGCCGCGCGACGTCGTTGACCAGGTACACCAGCGGTTGCGGCAGCTCGCCCGCGGCGATCGCGGCCAGCTCGTCGAGCAGCTCGGCGGCCGTCGCGCCCTGGTCGAAGGCCCGCCGGACGGTCGCCGGGGAGAACCGCCAGCTGGTCGCGGTGCCCTGGCTCTCGCGGTCGGCGACGCGGTCGAGCGACGCGGCGAGCCGGGCGTCCGGCGACCCGGGCACGATCGCGGTCAGGTCGGTGCCGAACAACGCCGTCGTCCGCGCGCGGGCGACCAGCTCGTCGGTGACTTCGACCAGCTTTTCTTCGTCGAGCAGGGCCCGGCCCGCCGAGGTGACGGCGCCGTGCGCGACGACGCCGAGGAGCTCCGACTCGGAAAGCGCGTCCCGCACGTGGCCGGCGAGGTCGTCGGTCGGCAGCATCGGCGCGTGCCACTCGGCGAGCCGGGCGAGCGCGTCGGCGTCGGCGATCGCGGCGCCGGGCTCGAGCCGCGCGAGCAGCCGCACGACGAGGCGTCGCACCAGCGCGACGACGTCGGTCTCGTACTCCGGCGGCGCCGGTTCCCACCAGGTCGTCAGCAGCAGGCGGTAGAGCAGTGCCGGCGCGGGCCGGGCGAGGTCGGGGTCCGGCGCGAGCGTGGGCGGTGGCGCCTTCTGGCCGCGGCGCGGCGGAGGCGGCTCGTCGGCCAGGAGCAGTCCGGCCTGCGCCGCGAGGTCGATGGCCAGCTCGATCTCCGCGGGCGTCGCGCCGGTCTCCTTGGCGACCTTCTTGACGAGCCGCGCACCGATCGTGCCGTCCTTGAGCAGCGGAAACGGCTCCGCGCCGGCGAGTTCGAGGACGGCCGAGACGCGGTCGAGCAGCCGCAGCGCCGCGGCCGACGACGTGGCTTCGGCCGACTCGGCGCCGACGTGCGTGACGGCGTACTCCGGTTCTTCGGGTGTGAACGGCAGCTGGTACTCGGGGCCGCGCAGGGCGAGCGACACCTCGATCGGCATCGCCGCGCTGCCGTAGTAGGTGCCGAACAGGAAACCGTGGTCGAACGCCCAGCCTTCGGCGATGTGGAACGGCAGTATCCCGTCGGCCTCGGGAACGCCGTCGGCCATGTCCTGCAACAGCTTCCGCGTCGGCTCGGGGGCGGCGCGGAACAGCTCGCGCACGCGGTCGCCGTCGCGGTAGAAGCGGACGAGCTCCTGCCGGCCTTCAGGGAGCCCGAGAGCCCGGGACAGCTGCGCAGCGCGGCTCCGGCCGATCTCCCCGAGCAGCTCCGCGACCGGCTGACCGAGGCCCTCGGCGCTGAAGTTGTTCTTGTGCAGGAGGTCCAGGAGCCGGACGCCGTCGGGGTCGTGCCACAGCAGAGCGCGCTCGGCGAGTTCGTCCAAAAAGGACTCGATGGTCCCGGTGGTGGTGCCGAGCAGCCGCGCGATCTCGCCGACGGGCGTCGGCCGCGACCCGAGCGCGTGGCACAGCTGCGCGGCACCCAGGACCTGCACCTGCGGCAACGACAACCCGAGCACGGCATCGTTCACGGACTGCGGGGACGCGAGCCGGGCGGCGACGACGTCGAGCCGCCGCGGCCACGGTTCGTGCAGCACGTCCGGTCGGTGGGCCAGCACTTTCGCCAGCCCCTCACGATCCAGGGCGGCGAGCCTGCCGAGCAGTTCGTCGGCGGTGGTCATCGGCCCAGGTTAGTTGCCCGCCGAAGTCCTTCGCGGATGGGGCCATTCGGGTGGTCCACAGGCTGCAGGTGTGACAAGCGTGCTCGGGTAAACGATCTCTGTCCGGAAGCCAGGGGACGGAGTGAAACGAGACATGCGTGAGGTCAATCCATTGGGCGGCTGTCGCCATAGCGGATCTTCTGGCATCCTGGAACGTTCGTCTCAGAACGGCGGACCCTCACGTGCTGGTCACGTCTGGTCAAGCGAACTGTTCTGGCGAGGGGAAGCGGGATGACCGCGCAGCTGGACACCGGCCGAATCGACGCCGTTGCCGTCAAAGCGGCGGAGTGGCGTCGCAACCTCATCGACCTGAGCTTTCGTAACACCCTCCTCTACTTCAAGAACACCAAGCAGGGCTGCCTCGACCTTACGGCGGCCGAGCCGGCAGCCCTGGGGGAACTCGTGGCTGGTGGAAAGGTCCGGTTGAGCAAGCTGGTGCCGGAGCCCGACAAGCTCAGAGACGCCTGCGGGCGAGCGAAGAGCCTCGGGAAGCGGATCCAGCTTTTCGAAGAGGAACAGGGCGTCGACGTCGGCCATGTCGCGTTCGGGCTGGTGCGCACCGTCTCCGGCCAGCGCCGCGGAGCAGTACCGGTACCTCCGCTGCGTGCACCGCTGCTGCTCCGGCCGGTCGTGGTCAAGGCGAGGACCACTTCGGAGAGCGACTACACCCTGGAGCTCACCGACGAACCGGAGCTGAACCCCGTCCTGCTGCACGCACTCAACGAGCAGCACGGCGTGGACAGCGAGGGACTCGCCGACCGGCTGGCGCAGGTGATCGACGGCACGTCCGATCACACGACGCAGATGGAGCGAGCGCACGCACGGCTGGCCGAGGTCGCGGCGGTGCACGGGATCGAACTGCAGCTGGAGCAGGCCGTCGTGGTCGGCACGTTCAACTACGAGAAGCTGCCGATGGTGGAAGACCTGGCCAACGCGACCGAGCTGCTGGCCTCGCACGACCTGGTCGCGGCTATGGCCGGGTTCATCCCGGCTCACGAGTCACTCGCCGGCGAGTTCCGTCCGCCAGCGGTCGACTCGGTGCGCCCCGCCGACGAGTTCCTGGTCCAGGACGCCGATTCCTCGCAGCACCGGGCGATCATGACTGCGCTTTCGGGGCGCCACGTCTTCATCGAAGGCCCGCCCGGCACCGGGAAGAGCCAGACGATCGCGAACATCATCGCCGGGGCCGCCGCGACGGGGAAGAAGGTGCTGTTCGTCGCCGAGAAGCGCGCCGCGATCGAGGCGGTCCTCAACCGGCTTGCGGCCGTGGAGCTGGACGGCCTCATGTTCGACCTGCACCAGCGGAAGATCAACAAAAGGGAGGTCGCCCAGCAGCTGGCCAGCAGCCTGGACCGCATGGCGAAGGAGCCGCCGGTTGGCGTCGAGGCTTTGCACGGCCGCCTGGTTGCTGCGCGGCAGCGGCTGCTTGATCACACGCGCGAGCTGCACACCCGGCGGCAGCCGTGGGGCGTGAGTGCTTACGAGGTCCGGAGCCGGTTGCTCGACCTGCCGCCGGGCGGGGACATCCGCGGCGCTTTCCGCGGCAACCACCTGCGCGCGCTCGATGCGGCTGTCGTCACCGAGCTCGAGCAAACGATTCAAGAGTTCGTCGAGGCCGGCGGGCTGCGGATCCTTCGTCGGGAGACACCTTGGTGCAACACACAGGTCAGGACTCCGGATGAGGCGGAAGCAGTGCTGGTCCAGCTCGACCAGGTTGCCAACCAGACCCTGAAGCGGAGCCAGCACGGTATGTACCGGCTCGTGGCCCGGGTGGGGTTGCGGCAACCGCAGGACTTCGCCGGCTGGGATCACGTGCTCCAGCTGCTCGACGGCGTCTCCCGGAGCGTGCAGGCCTTCGGACCGGCGATCTTCGGTACTCAGCTGGACGATTTCGTCCAAGCGACGGCGGACCGGTCGACAAGGGCGCGGTACTCGCGAAAGCTGTCATGGGGCCGCCGCCGGGCACTGGTCAACCAGCTTCGGACGATGTCGAGCGCCGGCTTGACCAAGAAGCGTGATCTGCACGCCGCACTGGCGGCCGTGACCGGGCAACGGCAGCGATGGCGGGAACTCGGTGGCCAGGATGTGGCCCCGGCCGAGATCATCGGGCTCGACCAGGTAGTGCACGAATACGGCGAGATGCGCCGGCAGCTGGCAGCGGTCGCGTTGTCGGCCCGCTGGCCTGAACTGGATTCCGGGCCTGCGCCTGAAGTGGAGCAGCGGCTCGCGGCGTTGGCCGACGACAAGGACATGCTGTTCTTGATGCCGCGGCTCAACGCGCTGCTCGACCGCTTCCGTCAGATCGGGCTCGACCCGCTGCTCACCGAGATCGCGGGCAAGAACCTGCGGCCTGACGACGCCTGGCGAGCGTTCGAACGCATCTGGCTCTCGTCGATCGAAGACGACTTCAAGCTCCGGATTCCAGCACTCGGCCAGTTCGTGGCCGAACGGCATAGCCGCACCGCGGCAGACTTCCGTGAGGCGGACCGGGAACACTTCACGACCGCGGCGCGGCGAGTCCGCAGGCAGGTGGCCAGGCGCGCTCGCGAAGCGCAGGACACCTATCCGGACCAAGCGCAGATCCTCAAGAAGCAGGCCAGCCTGAAGACACGGCACATGCCAACCCGGAAGCTCGTCGAGAAGACGTCCGACGTGCTGCTTTCGCTCCGGCCGTGTTGGGCGATGTCGCCCTTGGTGGTGAGTCGGATGCTCCCCGCCGAACGGCTCTTCGACCTGGTGATCTTCGACGAGGCAAGCCAGATCCGACCGCACGACGCGATCACCTCGATCATGCGCGGGGAGCGGCTCGTTGTGGCCGGCGATGAGAAGCAGCTTCCGCCGTCGAACTTCTTCGACCGCGCCATCGCGGTCGACGACGAGGACGACGAGGACGACGGCGACCTTTCGGACTACGAATCGATCCTGACCGCCTTGCGGCCGATCATGCCGGCAACGGAGATGCTGCGCTGGCACTACCGGAGCACCGACGAACGGCTGATCGCGTTCTCGAACCGGGAGATCTACCGCAACAACCTGGTGACGTTCCCGGGCGCTCAGCGGGACACCCCGGTCACGCTCGTGACCGTCGCCGGTGAGGCGTCGCCCGGGCAAAATGGTTCGGCCCCGGCCGAAGTCGACCGGGTGGTCGAGCTGATCATGGAACACGCCCGGACCCGACCCGGGGAGAGCCTCGGTGTCATCACTCCTGGCGTCAAGCACCAGGCCCGGGTGGAGCAGCGCCTGAACCAGGCTCGCCGGGAACATCCCGACCTCGACGAGTTCTTCTCTGACGAGGAGGAGCTCGGCCGCAGGTTCTTCGTGAAGAACCTGGAGAGCGTCCAGGGTGACGAGCGTGACGCGATCATCCTCACGGTCGGAGTCGCCCGGACCGCTGCCGGCAAGATCAACCGCACGGCGTTCGGCATCCTCAACCGGAAGGACAGCGAACGACGCGTCAACGTCGCCGTCACCCGTGCAAAGCGGCGAATGACCGTAGTGGCGTCGTTCACTCACAGCGACCTCGCGCCTTCGGACGAGGTGACCGGGACCGAGCTGCTTCGCCGTTACCTGGATTTCGCGACCCACCTGCAGATCGACCATGTCGGCCGTCCGGACGACCTGCCGCTGAACGGTTTCGAGCGGTCGATCCGTGACGCGCTGGTGGAGCGCGGTGTCCCCGTCCATCCGCAGTGGGGCTTTTCGGGCTATCGCATCGACTTCGCCCTCGAGCACCGGGACCAGCCGGGGCGGATGGTGCTGGCCGTCGAAGCCGACGGTGATCGTTACCATCGGTCTCACAGCGCCCGCGACCGGGATCGGCTTCGCCAGGCGCACCTGGAAAACCTCGGTTGGCGGTTCCACCGCGTCTGGTCTTCGGCGTGGTTCGCGAACCCGGCGCAGGAGGTCGACAACATCGTCGTGGCCTGGCACCAGGCGATGGCGGAGGCCGACGCCGTGGCCGCGGTCGTGCCGGAACGCACGCCACCGCCCCGGCCTGCGGATCCGCCACCGGCCTCCGTCCGAGGGCCGCGGCCGCGGGTGCCGGCCGGGCTGGCCATCCAGGAGTACAGCGAGCGGCAACTCATCGAGATCTGCCGCTGGCACATGAGCGACGGCCTGCTACTCGACCGTGATGAGCGGCTTCGGCAGGTGATGGCCGAACTGGGTTTCCAGCGCCGTGGCCCACGCATCGTCGCGGCGTTGGGCCGGGCCATCGAGATCGCGCAGCGCCTTGCTGACAAAGAGGAGAACTGAATGTTCCCGTTGGACTCACGGACCGTTGACCGGCTGGCCGAGGTGATCGTCGACATGGGCGGCCCGTACGAGCGGAAGGGGTACCAGCTCGAGGAGCTGCTGCGCGGTGCCGGATGGACGGAACCGCCCGAGTACGACGGTTCGCCGCGGATACCATGGTTGCGCGAGCAGCTCACCGAACGTCGTGACGACCGTCCCGCGATCGAGCGGCTGATCTGTCGGGTGTGCGATCCGATCGAGTACGACGACGGACCATCGACCGCCGACGAGTTCCGCGTGGTGATCAACGAAAAGCTGGCCGCCGAGGGCTTGGTGGTCACGTTGGTCGCCGGCCGTCCGGTGCTTGGGGAGCTCGCCGCGGATGGTGAGAAGCCGAGGTACACCGTGCCACCTGATCTCCGGAAGCGGCTGGATGCGTTGATCAACGACACCGGTGCGGTGGAAATGCTGAGCCGCCGAGTGGAAGAGACCCAGGTCTGTGAGGTGGGCGGCGCCTACACGATGGCGATCATCGGCATCGGCAGTTTTGTGGAAGGCCTGCTGCTCACGGTGCTGACCGAACGGGATGCCGAGATCAAGGCCAACGGCTTTGCCGATTCCGAACAGCGGAACCAGCGCGGGAGGCACGACCGAGCCACCCTGCAACAGCTGATCGACATCGCGCACGCCAAGGACTGGATCCAGCTGGACGCTAAGGCGTTCGCCCATAACGTCCGGGATTTTCGGAACTTCATTCACCCGCGCAAGGAAATGACCGAACAGCCGCGGTTCGACGCCGACAGCGTGATGCTCTGCTGGGCGCCGGTGCACGCCATTCTGAACGATCTGGAACAGAAGCTGGGCCCCACCGGTGGTCGGTGAACCGGGGATCCGGCCCGTCCAGGCGCCGGCAGGGTCCCCGGTTTTGGTCATTCCTTGTCGCAGGCCGTTCCGTCACCGTCACGATCGAGTCCGGAACGGTATCCCGGCTGCCCCCGGTGAATGGGTGTGACGCCTGCGGCCTTCGCTTCCGCGCAGTTCTTGTAGTAGACGCTCTTGTCCGGTTTCGGGGCCGGCGGATCCGCCACGGTCGTCCGGGGCGGCTTGGGCGCCGCCTTCGTGGCCGGTGCGGGCGGTGCCGAAGTCGGTTGAGGATCGGGTTGCGGTGCGGGCTCCGCGAGGGTGATCGATCCGTTGCACGGCGGGCCCCAGAACCCCTTCACGGCCTGACGGGCGGCCGTTTCGGCCGCCGCCAACGCGGAACCGGTGGCCTTGAGGTATCCGTTCGACACGGCCAAAGTGGCGTAGTCCTGGCCGTCGGCCAGCGCCACAGTGACGCCGGATGCGCTGTCTGCGCCGAGTCGGACCACGGTGCCGATGAGCTTGGTGCCGGCCCAGGCCACCGTTTCCGCGCCGAAGCAGTCGCCGGCCGCCCCGGTTGTGGTGACGTCTTGGACGTGCACCGTCCGGCGCTTTCCGTCATTGGCCACGACGTCGAAGTTCGCGGCGTCCGTCACGCTCGCGACGGTATAGGTGACCGGGGCGGGCGTGGTGGTCGTGGTGGTGCTGTCGCTCGTGGGTGCGGCTGGCGCCGCAGTGGGGTGCTCCTCTGGAGCCTTCCCGAAAATCGCGCCGAGAAGGAACAAGACGGCAAATACTGCCAATATGATCTTGAGCCAGTTCGGAAAGCGCCTCTTCGCGCGCGACTGCCCCTGGTCGGACGGATGCATCGAGATTCCTCGTTCCTTGACGCGACGTGCCGACCCTGGATTCGTGAGAACATCGGCCGACGTTACGCCCGGGCGCGTAACGGACCATCATCCGTTATTGGAAGGAATATTTCTGTCACGATCTGGTCACGGATCCTCGGTCGTTCCCGAAAATCTGTGACGCGGTTGTCCGGTCGCGCGATCTTCTGGACGTGATCGAATCTCTTCCGCTGTCCGGGCCCAGCGGCTGTCCCGCGCTCGGATTCGACTTCACCGCTGTCGAAATTCGGACGACAGGTCTGCGTCCGGGGCACATCGTGGAACTCGCCGCGGTGCGTGTCCGGTCGGACGGTGCTGTCGCCGGAGAGTTCACGACGCTGGTCGATCCCGGTCGTGCGGTGTCGCCGGGGTCGGCTTTCGTGCACGGCATCACGCGGGAGGAACTCACCGGCGCGCCGCCGTTCGGTGCGGTCCTCGGGCCGCTGCTGGATCTGTGTGCCGGCAGCGTGGTTGTGGCGCACAACCTGCCCTTTGTGGCGAGCTTCCTCAACGCGGAAGCCGCCCGCCTCGGAGTTCGGGTCCCGGCTTCGCCCGGCGCGTGCACGCTCGCCGCGGCACAGGCCGTCATCGCCTTGCCGAACTACCGGCTCGCTACGGTGGCCCACGCCTTCGGTGTACCGGGCACACCAGCGCAGCCGGCGCTGACCGGCGCGCGTACCGCCGCGCAGCTGGCGGTCACGCTTTTCGGTCGGCATGGCCTGACGTTTGCGGTGAGGCCCGCGTTCCCGACACTGCCGAGGTATGCGGCTTCCGCCGGCCTCCGGTCGCGCCCGAGCGAGCCGTCGGCCGACCTGGGCTGGATGTCCGGCGTGGTCGAGCGGATCACGATCGGCGCGTCCGCCGGAGATCCGGTGACCGCGTACGCCTACTTGGATCTGCTCGCCGGAGCCGTTGCCGATGCGCACCTGACGCACGACGAGGTATGGGCACTGGCCGCTCTGGCGACCGAGGCGGGGCTTCCCGATGCGCAGGTACGCGCAGCTCACGAGCAGTTCGTGGCCGCACTGCGTGAGGTCGCCGAGGGGGACGGGGTCGTGACTACCGCCGAAGCTCGTGAACTCCACCAGGTGGCGACCGCGCTCGGTGTGGCCGAGCTCGTCTCGGACCTGCGGTCCACAGGTGGGGACAGGCCGACGCGGGTCCTTGTGCTCGGTACCACCGTGGCAGCGGACCGGTTTCGCGCTCGTGTGCTCTCGGAAGGCGTGCAGCTCGCCAAGAAGCTGACTTCTACCGTGACGCACCTCGTTCGGGACGACACGGTTTCGGCGCAGGAACCGAGGTTGGCACGAGCGGCAGAGCACGGTGCCATGGTCCTCGCCATCGATACGGCGCCGGTCGCACTGGGCTTCGAGGCTGCGCCGAGCGTTGAACGCTCCGTCGAACGCCCACCGGTGACGCGGCCGGTCGTCACTCCTGCTGTTCCTCGTCCTGCGGCGCCGCTGCCCAGGCCATCGCCGCAGTCGGCCGTCGTTGCACCGGCACGCACGCCGAAGGTGCTCGGCGGCCGGATCCTGATGGCTGTCGGCCTGCTGCTGATGTTCATCGTCGTGCTCGCGATGTTCGGCGGCACCCCGCTGGCGGCGGGGATCTTCCTGGCGGTCCTGGGCGTCGGCGCGCTGCTCGGCGGGTGGTGGCTCGCCGAGCCGGCGCCGCGGTGACCGGGGTTTCGGTACCGTCGGACCGGTGCCGAGACTGATCCACTTGAACGGGCCGTCCGGGATCGGGAAGTCGACGATCGCGCGGACCTACGCCGAGCGGCATCCGGGGGTGCTCAACCTCGACACCGACCGGGTCGTCTGTCTCATCGGCGGCTGGCGGGACACCTTCTTCCAGACCTTCAAAGCCGCCCAGCTGCTCACCCTCGCCATGGCCGAGACGCACCTGCGGAGCGGGCACGACGTCGTCATGCCGCAGCTCGCCACCCGCGTGGTCGACATCCAGGCCTTCGAAGACGCCGCGAAACGCTGCGACGCCGAGTACCGGGAAATCCTGCTGACCGCGGGCAAGTCCGTCGCCGCAGCCCGGTTCGCCGATCGCGCCGCGGACGGTGACGCCGTCACCAAGGGGATCGACCACGTCCTCAACGAACGCGGCGGCACTGCCGTGGTCGAGCGGATCCACGACCAGCTCACCGCCTACCTCCCGCAGCGGCCGGACTGCGTCGTCGTGCCGACCGACAGGCGCGCACCCGGCCAGACCTACGCGGACGTCGTCGCGCTGCTCGACGGGGTTCGGAGCGCCTGACCGGCGTGCGGTTCACTGGACGCATGACCGTGATTCCGGAACTCGCGATGCGCCAGATCGAACGGTGGTGCGCCCAGCGGGTTCCCGAGGACCTCAAGGACCGTCTGCGGGTCGAGTGCCGGACGCTCGGCCGGACGGTCGCGATCGTCGAGTGGCGGGCCGGCGATCCGGAGTGGACCGAACGGGAGATCGCCCGGCTGCACCTCGACGAGTTCGGGATCTGGTCGATGCTGCGGTCCGATGGCGACGGCGGGTGGCTGGCCGATCCGGACGGGCCCGTCGCCAGCACGCCGCCGCCGTTGCTGGCCGAGATCTGAGTCAGCCCGGCGGCGGGAACCGGACCTCGTTGCGGTCGATCTTCGCGTGGGCCGCGGCCGTCAGGTCCACGCCCAGGCGGTCCGCCAGCTGGAGCAGGTACAGGGTGACGTCCGCGATCTCGTCCAGGACGTTCGCTTCGAGCGCCGGATCCTCACGCCACGCGTCCGACTCCTCCGGCGTCAGCCACTGGAACAGCGAGGTCAGCTCGCCGACCTCGCCGGACAACGCCATCACGAGGTTCTTCGGGGTGTGGTACGGCTCCCAGGCGCGGGCCGCCGCGAAGCCGCGGAGGCGCTGGGTCACGTCGTCGAAGGTCACCCGGTGATTGTCCTCGGTGGTCACGGTGCGCTAACGCCCGTATGGCGGACTGCCGTTGACCGGTGAATCTCTCACTCAATAGGTTGAACTTCGTCGGGATGCTTGCGGGGCTTGAAGCACGGAAAGGAACGTCTTGAAGTACCTGCGATCCGTCCGCGGCCGCATGCTGTGCATCGCGTTCGTGCCCGGCGGTGCGCTCGTCGTCGTGGCTCTCGTGATCGCTTTCTTGCTGGTCCACCAAGCGAACCGGACGCGCGACGGCGCCATGGACATGGCGGAGGCCGCAGGCCGGACCGCGCGCGCCGTGGTCGACCTGCAGGGCCAGCGCAGCGAAGCGATGTCGGCGCCCGACCAACGGACCGCCGCGTACGCGAATTTCACCCAGCGGATCGACACCGCCATCGCCGGCTTGCGCGAGTACGCCCGCCACGCGCCCGACGCCGAATCCGCGTACCAGCAGACCACCGCCGTCGAGCTGCTTTCCGTCGCCGAAGGCATGGATCGCTCCGATTCCCTCGCCCTGGCGGGGATCGACGGCGTCACGCGGCGGCCGTTCACCGAGGCCGTGGCCGCCTACCGGGCCGAACTGGACCGGATCGCCCCGCAGCTCACCGAAAGTGGCCGTATCGCGTACGAGTCGCTCACCCGCAGCGCCGATTGGAGCAGGCTCGCCGCCGCCGAGGACGCTTTCGCGGCCGCCGAACCCCTACCCATCCCCGAGTCCACGTGGCGCAGCGCCGCCTACACCGTCTCCCAGCAGCTCGGTCTCCTGTATTCGCAACAGAGCCAGTACGCCGTGCAGCTCACCCTCGACGACGGTCGCCGCACGCTCGCCGCCGCGATCGCCGCGAGCGCGGCCCTGCTGTTGGGCGCCGCACTCCTGCTCGTCGTCGTGCGCCGGCTCGTCGCGCGGGTGCCGGTGCCGGTCGTGCCGATCATGGTGCCGACGATGCAGGCCGCGATCCCGCGACCCCGGCACGCACGGTCACGACGGCCGCGCGTCCCGGAACCCTGGCCGATGAAAGCCGTGCTCGACGACTTGCGACGCCGATGAAGTCCTCACGCAAAGTCACGGATTACGCCGAAAAGAGCACGCGGTTGGCCCACACGCGTACTGGCCGAGCTGGGGCAGACTGGTCCGCGTGAGTCCCCACTCGGATCTTCGCCCCTTCCTGCGCACTTTGGACGCGGAGACGCTGGCGGACCTGGTGCACGCCCAGGCCGAGCGTGACCCTGAGTTGCGGCATTCACTCGAACTGCGTGCCGCCACCCAATCCGGTGACGTCAGTGAGGCGCACCGGCTGCTCGACACGGCGGTGACCGACGGGAACGGCGAGTACACCGCGAAGGTCGGGGCGGTCCTCGACACGCTGCAGCGGATGCTCGACGCCGGCAGCCGCGCCGACCTGGCCCCGCTGGCCCGCCGCACGGTCGACGACATCAGCGAGGTGCTCGAACTTTCCGGCGACCACGCCGGCGACCTCGGCGACCGGCTGGACCGCGCCGTGGAGCTGTACGCCCGCGCGTGCGCCGCCCGGCCGCCGGACCCGGAGAAGCTGGCCGACTGGATCCTCGAAGTGGAATTCGACGGCCCGGGCCGCCCGTCGATCGACCTCGCCGACTTCGCGACGGCGCTGGGCGAACCCGGCCTGCGCCGGATCAAGTCCACTGTGGACGACGTGCTGACGGCGAGCGGGCCGGGGCACCGCCGCGACGTGGCCGAACGGCTGCGGGAACAGCTGGCCGAGGTCCTCGGCGACGTCGACGAGCTGGTCGCGATCCTGTCCGCCAAGCCGCCGCGGCGCGACGTCAGCCTCAAGATCGTCCGGGTGCTGCGGGCCGCCGGGCGGCACAGCGAGGCCATCGCGCACGCCGCCCGCGCGCTCACCCACGACAAGAACCCGAAGCCGCCCGAACCCGAAGACGAAACCTCGCGCCGCCGCAAGGACTTCGACGCGCACCCGGACCGTGAGACGTTCGCCGCACTGCGTGAAGCCGCGACGGCCGACGGGAAGTGGACGACGCAGCGCCGGGCCGCGCTGGCCCGCCTGCGCGAGCTGGCGGCCGAGGACGCCGGGCACGCCGACGAGCTGGCCCGCGTCCTGCTCGACGACGGCCGTCCCGACGAGGCCTGGCGCGCGTGCGTGCGGTTCGGGGCGTCGCCGGAGCTGAAGCTCGAACTGGCCGAACAGCGCGCCGCGGAGCACCCGGCCGAGACGATCCCGGTCTTCCGCGAGCACGTCGACGAGCTCATCGAGCGCAAGGACCCGCAGGCCTACCGCGAAGCCGCGCGTCGCCTGAAGCTGTTGCGCACCTTGCACAAGCGTGCCGGAACCCCGGACGAATTCACCGCTTACCTCGGCGCCCTGGTGGAAACCCACCGCCGGAAAACCCGGCTGGTCACGGAAATCCGCGCCGCGCGCATTGCTTTGCCGAAAGCCGTAACTTCGCCGCGCGCACCTCGTTGACCGGGGTGAACCGGTGTTTCACGTGCACCGGGACATCGAAGTTCCGCCAAGGCGGTTGCCCGCTCTGGCCAGCGATGTCGCGGTGGCCCTGTTCCGCCGTCCGGCTCGGCGCCTCCCCGTCGAGCACGCGGCGGGACCCGCGCCAGGGCCACCGCGACCAGCTCTGAGACATCCGGGGCTTCGCCCCGGGCCGGGGGCTCCGCCACCCGGAGCCCCCGAAAGCGCGCGTGAAAGCATGGGGCCATGAGCCCGGTGAGTCGCGCCCGCAAGAAGGCACCGCAGCCCGTCACCCACAGCGTGACCGGCTTGTTCAAGGACATCCTGAACGACTTTTCGGCGCTGGGCGCCGACCCCGCGCCGGTGGACGTCGAGCTGCTCGCCTCCGAGGTCCTCGGCCAGTTCCACGACGTGCCGCTCGAAGACGGCGACGAGCCGCTCGGCCTCGAGCTGATCGCCTTCGCGCAGCGCAAGATCACTCCCGGCGCCGCCGCGCTGCTGGCCGCGCTGAAGGTCGTCGCGGAGACCGACGTCGAGCGCAAGGCCGCCGAAGACGGGCTGCAGGTCGTCCTCGGCCGTGGCATCCCCGCGCCGGCCTGGGCCGCGGATCTGGGCCAGGTCACCGCCGGCGAGTGCTGGCGGACCGGCGATGTCTACGGCGACGAATCCTCCCTGCTCTGCACCTTCACCCACGGCGACCAGGCGCACGGCCTGCTCGCGCTGCTCGACTTCACCGAGGGCGGCCGGGTGCGGGACCTCGTCGTGATCGAGCAGCCCGGAGAGGTCCTCGCCGAGATGCGGGCACAGGCCGACGCCGACCCGGAGCTGGTCGTGCTGGAGGCCGTCGCCCCCGCCGAGGCCCACCGCCTGCTCTCGGACGGCCTCGCCGTGACCGACCACCTCGACGAGGCCGACGTCAGCGAGGACTACGCCCGCTTCCACGCGGTCGCGCTGACGTGGTCGCGCGCGCTGCCGGAGCCCGCGCTCGTCCCCGAGGTCGCCGAGTGGTCCGAGACCGAGCGGGCCGCCGTCGTCGAGCAGTTCGTCGCGGCGAGCGGGGAAGACGCCGACGCCGCCCGCGCGATCGGGCGCCTGCTGCTGGAGCACGGCCTGGTGACCGACCCCGCGAACCCGTTGCGCGTCGGCCCGGAGAAGATCGCGCGGTTCCTCGAAGGGCTGCTCGGCGAGGAGTTCGAGCTCGACGCCGAGCACGAAGAGGCCGTGGAGCCGGTCGTGCTGGCCTGGGTGCAGTGGACGGCGGAGCGGGCCGGGCTGACCGAGACCGCGATCGCCGCCCTCGACGAGGCCGTCGCCGACTACCTGAGCGAGTACGCCGACGAGGACGACTCCCCGCTGGAGCGCTACTTCGGCGACGTCGGCGACCTGTCACCGACCGAGCTGGCGGACGCGCTGGAACGCCGGATGTTCGCGGTGCCGTCGCTGACCACGGAGATCGAGGACGAAGAGGTCGACCTCGACCCCACCGACCCCGAACAGCGCCGGGCGCTGGTCATCGCCGAGGCCGACGAGGACGAGGAAGAGCAGCGGCTGGTGCTGCGCGCGACGATCGTCGACCAGCTGTGGGACGACGAGCCCGCCGAAGCCTGGCAGGCCGTGCAGCGCCTGCAGGAAGGCGAACTCGACCGCGACGAGGTCTTCGAGCAGCTGATCGACGCGCTGGAAGGCAGTCTGCTGGACTCCGAAACGCTCGAATACGACGCCGACGGCTATCTCGAGGCGCTCGCCGAGCTGGGCTGAATCAGGGGAGCGGGCCCGCCGGTTCGATCGGCTTGGTCTTGCGACGGCGCTCCTGCAGCCTGTCGTCGAAGTCCACGACGAACGTTCCGGCGGCCATCGCGACGAGCAGGGCCAGACCGAGCACCGCACCGACCCACGTGAGGATCATCGTGAACATCGTGGGCCTCCTCCCCAGCTCAGAGTCGTTTTCCTGACTCCTTCAGGGTCGCTTTCGCAGGGGGCGCCCGGTATCGGCCAACCGGTTACGGCTGAACGCCGCACCTCGGCCGATCGGCCGGGATCCGAACGCGGAAAGTCGCGTGTTGCGACGATGGGTGGCCGGATGTTCGCCCAGCGTGGGAATCGTCGGCATGTGGGTGACGGGCCGAGTCACCGGTCCGACGTATCAGAGCTTGCGCAGGCGGACCCGGTTGATGGTGTGGTCGGCATCCTTGCGCAGGACCAGGGTGGCCCGCGGGCGGGTCGGCTTGATGTTCTCCATCAGGTTCGGCTCGTTGATCGAGTGCCACAGGTGCCGCGCTTCGGCGCGGGCCTCGTCGTCGGGCAGGCCGGCGAAGTGGTGGAAGTGCGAGGCCGGGTCGGCGAACGCCGTGTGCCGCAGTTCCAGGAAGCGCTCGATGTACCAGCGCTGGATGTCGTCGGTGTGCGCGTCGACGTAGATCGAGAAGTCGAAGAGGTCGGACACCATCAGCCGCGGGCCCGGCTGCAGCACGTTCAGGCCCTCGACGATGAGGATGTCCGGCTGCTGCACCACCTGCTCCTGGCCGGGCAGGATGTCGTAGGCCAGGTGCGAGTACACCGGCGCGGCGACGCGCTCGGCGCCCGACTTGACCTCGGTGACGAACCGCAGCAGCGCGCGGCGGTCGTAGCTCTCCGGGAAGCCCTTGCGGTGCATGATCCCGCGCCGCATCAGCTCGGCGCGCGGGTACAGGAACCCGTCGGTGGTGACCAGGTCGACGCGGGGGTGGTCCGGCCAGCGGGCGAGCAGCGTGCGCAGGATGCGGGCGGTGGTCGACTTGCCGACCGCCACGCTCCCGGCGATGCCGATCACGTAGGGGACCTTCGTGCCGCGGGAGTCGTCCCCGAGGAACGTCGTGGTGGCTTCGTAGAGCCGCTGGCGCGCGGCGACCTGCAGGTTGATCAGGCGGGAGAGCGGGAGGTAGACGTCGGCCACCTCGGCCAGGTCGACCTGCTCACCGAGGCCCCGCAGGCGCAGCAGCTCCTCCGCCGTCAACGGCAACGGCGTCGAACTTCGCAGTTCTTTCCATTGTTCCCGGTGCAGCTCGACATACGGGCTGAGTTCGCGGACCCGGGTCATCGCACACTCCTCCGGCCGTCGCCTGCACTGGCGGACGTTCACCTGCGCGATCAACGGTAGGGCTTACGGCCGGTGAACGCGCTGTGATGTAGTCCACGCCGGGTTCGGGTTGATCACCGCGAGTTACGGAAAACCTCGTCCCACGCCGCCGCGACCTGACGCGCGCACGTCGCGGGGTCGACGCCGCCGACGCCGGTGCCGAGCCCGGGCATCGCGATCGTGTCGACGAACTCCCGCACCGGGCCGTGGTCGAGCCGGCCGTCGCGCCACTGCAGGAACACCGCGCGCGCCGCGAGGTACGGGTGCACGGTGTCGGCGGGCAGCCGCTCGCCCGGTTCGCGCATGGTCGGCGCGCTGATCAGCCACGCCGGTTCGGCCTCGCCGGTCGGGACGATCACGGCGTCCCCGATGGGCAGTTCACCGCCGTGAAAGGCCAAAACGGCACTTCGGACGCTCTGCTCGACCCCGGGGAACGCCCGCGCGTAGACGGCGTCGATACCCCCGCGCATCCAGCCGAAGGAGTTGGCCGGGCTGACCACGGCCTGGGCGACGACGTCGAGGACCGACCCGCGGTGCACCCGGACCCGGCCGGCTGCCCTTTGGGCGGTGACGGTCCAGGCGGTGGCGAGTGGTTCATCGACGGCGCACAGCACCAGCTCCGGTGTGCGAGGGGAGACCGGCGGGTGCGTGCCCTCACGGCCGGTGTGCGTGCCCGAGTCGGCGGTCACATCCCTAGCATCGCAAAAAATGCCACCCGGCGTAACCGGTTCTGGTACCGGCTGTCCGAGTGAAAGTCGCCACGGTGCGGCCCCGTAGCCTGGGGTTGTGTCACGGATCGCATACTTCGGCCCCCAGGGGACCTTCACCGAACAGGCCGCGCGAGCCCTCGCGGGCGGCGAAGAACTGATTCCGGTCGAGACCGTCCGGCTGGCGATGACGGCCGTCCGCGAGGGCGAGGCGGACGCCGCGTGCGTCCCCATCGAGAACTCGGTCGAGGGCGTGGTGCCCGCCACCCTCGACGCGCTCAGCGAGTCGACCCCGCTGGTCGCCGTGGCCGAACACATCCTGCCGGTCCACTTCAGCGTGCTCGCGCGGCGCGGCGGCGGGGACATCAAGACCGTCGCCAGCCACCCGCACGCGCTCGCCCAGGTCCGCGAGTGGCTGGAGGCGAACCTGCCGGACGCGCGCCCGGTGGCGTCGTCGTCGACGTCGGCGGCCGCGGTCGGCGTGCTGGACGGTCAGTTCGACGCCGCCGTCTGCGCGCCGGTCGCCGTCGAGCACTACGACCTCGAGGTGCTGGCGACCGAGGTGGCCGACGTCAGCGACGCCGTGACGCGGTTCCTGCTGGTCCGCCCGCCGGGCGAGCTGCCGGAGCCGACGGGTGCCGACCGGACGTCCGTGGTCGCCGCGGCCGTGAACCGCACCGGCACGCTCGCCGAGCTGCTCACCGCGCTGGCCGACCGCGGGATCAACCTGACCCGGCTCGACGCCCGCCCGACCCGCAACAACTTCGGCGAGTACCGCTTCTTCATGGACTTCGAGGGCCACGTGGCCGAGCCGCGGATCCTCGACGCGCTGACGGCGCTGCGCCGGCTCTGCCGCAACCTGCGGTTCCTCGGCTCGCACCCGCGCGCCGACGGGACGCGCTCCACGATCGAGCCCGGGGCCGGCAACGACGACTTCGTCGACGCGGCCATGTGGGCCGACGCGGTCCGCAAGGGGGACCTGGCGTGAGGCTGCTGCTCATCCGCCACGGTCAGACCGACGGGAACGTCCGCGGCGCGCTCGACACCGCCCTGCCCGGCCCGCCGCTGACCGAGCTCGGCCGCACCCAGGCCGACGACCTCGCGGCGCGGCTCGCGGGGGAGCCGATCGCCGCGGTCTACGCGTCGCAGGCGACCCGCGCCCAGCAGACGGCGGCGCCGCTGGCCGCGCGGTTCTCGCTGGACGTCCAGGTCGTCGACGGCGTCCACGAGGTCGTCGCGGGTGACCTCGAAGGGGCGACCGACCACGAGTCGATCCGGACCTACATGGAGACGGTGCGGCGGTGGACGCTCGGCGAGCTGACGCCGTCGCTGCCCGGCGGCGAAAGCGGCACGAGCGTGCGCACCCGCATGCTCGACGCGGTCGGCCGGCTGCGCGCCAAGCACGAGCAGGCCGACCCGGACAGCGTGATCGCGCTGGTCAGCCACGGTGGTGCGATCCGGCTGTCCGCCGAGTGGCTGGCGCCGAACGTCCACGCGGACGTCGCCAACGCGGCGCTGATCCCGAACACCGGCCTGGTGGAGCTGGACGCCCGTCCGGACGGCGAGTGGCACTGCCTGACCTGGGTCGACACGCCGCTCTGATCGTCACGAAAGTGTGATCCCGTCACGTTTAAGACACGTTTGGTGGGGAATTAACGGGCTGAACCAACCTGCTCCAGCTCCGTACGTCTACCCAGTAGCACCACACCAGGGAGGCGATTGACATGGTTCGGACGAAGCTTTCACGGTTGTTCCCCGTCGTCGCGGCTTCGGCGGGCGTTCTCGCGCTCTCCGCCTGCGGAAGTGGCGGAACCACGCCCGCGGCGAGCAGCTCGACGCCGTCGACCTCGGCCTCACCCACCTCGACCACGGCCACCACCGCCGCGTCCAGCCCGAGCAGCTCGACGCCGGCCTCGTCGCCGCCCGCCCAGCCGGTGGACAACGGTCTCTGCAAGGCCGGCGACGTCGCGCTGTCGCTCGGCCAGGGCGACGCCGGCGCGGGTTCGGTGTACCGGCCGCTGCTCATCAAGAACACCAGCGCGAAGCCGTGCGAGATCCAGGGCTTCCCCGGGGTCTCCTACGTGGCGGGCAACGACGGGCACCAGGTCGGCAAGGACGCGTTCCGCGAAGGCACCAAGGGCAACGCGGTGAAGCTGAACCCGGGCCAGAGCGCGGTCGCCGACATCCAGTTCGTCAACGTCCGGAACTTCGACCCGGGCACCTGCCAGCCGACTTCGGTGAAGGGCCTGCGCATCTACCTGCCGCAGGAGACGGCGTCGAACTTCGTGCCGTCCGACGGCACCGCCTGCGCCGGCACGAAGATCCCCGGCAACCAGCTCGCGGTGAAGACGGTCCACCCGTCCTGATCAGATCCGGGCGCAGATCTCCTGCGCCTGGACCAGGTGCCGCTGGCCGGAGATGTCGTTGAAGTGCAGGCTGAGCACCATGCGGCTGACGCCGTCGATGTGGTCGGCCAGCGGCTGGTAGGTCGCGTTGACCTGGGCGGCGGCCGCGGACAGCTCGCGTGCCGCCGTGATCCGGTGCAGCCGTTCGGGCGTGAGACCGGGCGTCAGCGACGGCTGCGCGTCCCGGCTCGTGTCCGGCAGCTCGCCGACGCGGTCGAGGGCCTGGCACGCGGCCAGCGCGTCGTCGAGCGCGCCCGCGTGCACCCCGGACAGGCCCCAGAGCAGCCCGAGCACGCCACCGCCGAGCACGAACCCGGCGACCGCGCACAGCACGAGCATCCGGCGTGACTGCGGCGGTGTCGCCTTGACCTCCTCGGACTCGCCCGGAGGCTCGTCGAAGTCGGGTCCGGCATCGGTGCCGGTACCGGGGTCCACGGTGCGCATAGCCGCCTCCCACCACCTGGGTGATGAGACATTTCAGCTCACAAACCCGGTTCCTGGTGCTCTAGCGGCGCGGCTGAGTCCGATTTGTCATCGAGCGGGAAGCGCCGCAGTGCGCCGGAAGCGAACGCGGCGATCACCAGCATCGCCAGCCCGGACACGGCGAACGTGCGTGCCGCGCTGCCGAGCGCTTCGGTCAGCACCCCGCCGAGCAGGGCACCGAGCGGGATCGCGCCCCAGACGACCGTGCGCCAGACCCCGAGCACCCGGCCGAGCAGCTCGCCGGGCACCAGCGTGTGCCGCGCGGTGGCGAGCACGACGTTGACCGCGACCACCGCGGCCGCGAACAGGCCGAACAGCGCCGCGCCCGCGACCGGCGAGCGCACCAGGCCCATCCCGCCGAACCCGGCGCCGCAGCAGAGGGCCCCGCCGACCACGACCGCGCGGCGGCCGGCCGCGCGCACGAGCCGCGCTGCGACGCCCGCGCCGAGGAGCCCGCCGATGCCCCCGACGAACGCGAAGAACCCGAAGGCCGCGTCGGACAGGTGGAGGTCGTCGAGCGCGTAGAGCACCAGCTGCGCCTGCGCGAGCTCGCTGACCAGGCTGAGCAGCCCGGCGACGACGACCAGGCGCATGAGCAGCGCGTTCCCGCGCAGCCAGCGCAGGCCGTCGGCCAGTTCGGTGCGCAGTCGCGTGGGCGGGTGCACCTCGGCCTGTCCGCGGTAGGTGCCGGCGAGCCCGAGCAGCACCGCGGCCGCGATCGCGAAGCCCGCGGAATTCAGGACGAAGGGGAACGCGGCGAAGAGCGCGAACGTCATGCTGCCGATCGGGCCGCCGAGGAACGTCTGGCCGACGATCTCGCACGCCTGAAGCTTGCTGTTGGCGGCGTCGAGCGAGCCGTCGCCGACGACCGCCGGGATCAGGGCGTTGGCCGCGCTGTCCGCGACCGTTTCGGCGGTCCCGATGACCAGCGCCGTCAAGTAGACCAGCCAGATCGTCATCCCGCCGGTGGCGACGAGCACCGCGAGGGTGCCGACCGCGACGGCGCGGGCGGTGTTCGCGACGATCATCGCGCGCCGCCGGTCGATCCGGTCGACCAGCGCGCCGGCGACGGCGGCGAACAGCAGCCAGGGCAGGAACTGGGTGGCGGACAGCCCGGCGATGAGCACGGGATCGCGGGTCAGCGTCGTGGCCAGCAGGGGCAGTGCCACCTTGCCGATGCCGTCGCCCAGGTGCGAGGACGCGCTCGACGTCAGCAGCCACGTGAGTCTTCGAGCAGGATTCATCGGGCCCCCCGGCACTCATCGCAGTCACCCCATGACTTCGAGTAACAGGATAAGGGTGAGGTCACCCGGTTGTGGTCACGGTGTCACTACTAGTGCGGGTTCAGCCCCAGCCGAGCTCGTGCAGCCGGGCGTCGTCGATCCCGAAGTGGTGACCCAGCTCGTGCACGACGGTGATGAGGACCTCCTCGACGACCTCGTCCTCGTCTTCGCACATGGCGAGGATCGGCTGCCGGTAGATCGAGATCCGGTCGGGCAGCACCCCGCCGTAGGACGACGTCCGTTCGGTCAGCGCGATCCCGTGGTAGAGCCCGAGGATGTCCGGCGCCTCGTCGTTGAACTCCTCGACCAGCACGACGACGTTGTCCATCGCCTTCGCGAACTCGGGCGGCACCTCGTCCAGGGCCTCCGAGACCAGTTCCTCGAACCGCTCCCGGCCCATCTCGACGGGCATCAGCCGTTCTTCTTCGTCGACGGCGGGGCGGAGCTCGACGTCGTCGGCCCGCCGCCCCCGTCCGAAGGCGGGCCACCGTCCTGCGGCTGGCCGCCGTCGGGCCCCGCCGGGGCGGCCTTGATGCTGCCGGTGACCGCCTGCAGGCCGCTCTTGTCCGGCAGGAGCGCCGCGACCTTGCAGTTGACCTTGGTCGAACCGGCGTCCCAGCTCTCCTGCTCCCGCAGGTCCCAGGTCAGGATCAGTTTCTTCGCGTCGAGGTCGGCACCGCCCGTGTAGTCCGCTGCCTGCTTGGTGCACTCGGTGTCGAGCCAGGCCTTCTGGTCGTCCTGCTTCGGGTAGGTGTCCTTGAACTTCGTCTTGAGGTCGAGGGTCGCGATGATCTCGTAGGAGTGCGGCTTCGCGCAGTCGACCGGGTCGCCGACGCCCTTGCCCTGCAGCGCGAGGCAGGTGCCCGGCTCGAAGACGAGCGACTGGTCCTGCGCCTTCGCCGGCCCGGTCGTCGGCAGCAGCTTGCCGCCGGGGCCGGCCCACTGCAGGCCGCACCGCAGCTGGCGGTCGCCGTCGTCCCACTGCGACGGCGTCGGGCGCAGCAGGTTCGTGGTGAGCTTGCCGTAGGGGTCGAGGTTGTGGCCGAGGTACGGCTTCACGTCCGCGGTGCACTTCTGCTGCGCGATCTGCTGCCACTGCTCCAGCGAGGGCACCGGCGCGCCCGCCGGGAACTGGGCGCCGATGTCGACGAGCGTCGTCACCTCGAACAGGTGCGGCTGGGTGCAGGCCACCTTGCGCGCGTCGCTCGCGTCCGGGTTGTCCCAGGTCAGGCAGCTGCCGGGCGGGGAGTGGAAGGCCTCCTCGGCCTCGGCCGAGAGCTTGCCGGCGCCGCCGCCGGCCCCTCCGGCGATGCCGTCGCTCCAGGAGAACACGACGCTGAGGGCGAGCGCGATGAGCGCGCCCGCGAAGATCCCGCCCATCACGACGCGGGTGCGCAGCGTCTGCGTGGCGGTGGGGAACCGATCGGCGCTGGGAGACATCGCAGTCCATGATGCCCGCGCCGCGCGCGACGTGCGCGATCCGGGTGGTTAGGGTGGGTCACGGTTTCGTGGTGGCCGGGATTACGGAGCGCACATGACGCAGGACAGCAACACTGGGGACCAGCCGCCCCCCGAGCCGCCGAAGCGCGGTTCGATGAGATTCCAGGACTCGAACACACAGCCGAAGCAGCCCTCGCTCGCGGAGCAGCGCGCGCGTCAGCAGGCGCTCGCGCAAGAGGAGCGCGACGAGGAACTGGCTCGCCAGGCCGACGCCAAGGCGGCGACCCGGCGCAAGATCCTCATCGGCAGCGGCGTCACGGTCGGCCTCGTCGGGCTCGTCGCGACGTTCTACACGGTCGCCAGGCCGGAAGGCAGCGTCACCGCGGTCTGCACCGACTCGAACGGCGTCGTCCAGAACGACGACTACTGCGACGACACCTACGTCAGCAGTCACGGCGGATACCACAGCGGCGGCTTCCTGTTCCTGCCGATCCCGGGTGGCGGCTACAACAGCTACCGCTACAACTACGGCGGCACCGGCACGATCGGCCAGCACGTCTCCGGCGGCTCGTACGACGCGCCGTCGTCGCGCACCAGCGTCAACACGAAGTCCGGCAAGTCCGTCCAGCGCGGCGGCTTCGGCATCAGCGGGAAGAGCGGCGGCACCGGGGGCACCGGCGGCAGCGGCAAGAGCGGGGGATCGTAGGTGTACCGGGACCGGCGTGAGCCGCGGCGCGACTGGCAGCGGATCGTCGAGGAGCAGGGGCTCGTCTACGGCACGCCGGCCCGCGACAGCAGCGGCCGGGTGCGGCCGTACTGGGACGAGTCGGTGCACTACGTCTTCGACATGGACGAGGTCCTCTCGCTCGAAGCCGACGTCGAGCTGCTCCACTCGATGTGCCTGGAGGCCGTCGACAACGTCGTGACCACCGAGGGCTACCAGCGGTTCGGCATCCCCGAGTGGGTCTGGCCGCACATCGCCGAGTCGTGGAAGCGGCAGGACCCGCACGTCTACGGCCGGTTCGACCTGCGCTACGACGGCAAGTCGCCGGCGAAGCTGCTCGAGTACAACGCGGACACGCCGACCACGCTGCTGGAGGCGTCGCTGCTGCAGTGGCACTGGAAGACCGACGTCTTCCCGGACGACGACCAGTGGAACTCGATCCACGAAAAGCTCGTCGAGCGGTGGACGTTCCTGCAGGACAAGCTGCCGTCGAACGAACTGCACTTCACCTGGTCGGCGGCCGACCCCTCCGGCGAGGACAACGTCACCACGGCGTACCTGCAGGAGACGGCGGCCGAGGCCGGGCTCGACACGGTGGGGCTGGCGATCGAGGAGATCGGCTGGGACCCGGTGCTCAAGCGGTTCGTCGACCTCGAAGAGCAGCAGATGGCGACCGTGCTGAAGCTGTACCCGTGGGAGTGGGTGGTCGACGAGGAGTTCGGCCGCCACGCCGTCGAGTCGCTGCCGCGGACGCTGTGGATCGAGCCGCTCTGGAAGATGATCCTCTCCAACAAGACGCTGCTGGCGATCCTGTGGGAGAACTACCCGGGCCACCCGAACCTGCTGCCCGCGTTCGCCGACGACCCCGGGCTGCTCACCGAGTACGTCCGCAAGCCGAAGCTGGGCCGCGAGGGCGCGAACGTCCAGATCGTCGCGACCGGCTACGAGACCCAGACCGACGGCGTCTACGGCGCCGAAGGCTTCGTCTACCAAGCGTTCGACCCGCTGCCCGAGTTCGACGGCTACCGGCCGGCGCTCGGCGCGTGGATCGTCGGCGACAGCTCAGCCGGCCTCGGCATCCGCGAGACCGGCGGCCTGGTCACCGACGACGGTGCGGCATTCGTCCCACATCGCATCCCCGAGTCGTGATACAACACCGCTGCTGATCAGCTCTTTCCTCCTGGGAGACAATTCGTGAACACGACCCTTGCGCTGTCCGACACGTTCGGCTCCGACCTCGTGCGGGGGATCGGCGCGATCCTGCTCTACGGCGTCATCGGCCTGCTGCTGATGTTCGCCGGCTTCTACGCGATCGACTGGACCACGCCGGGCAAGCTGTCGAAGCTGGTCACGCAGGGCCTGCCGAACGCGGTGATCGTGACCGCGTCCGGGATGCTCTCGATGGCGTTCATCGTCGTCGTGGCGATCTTCAACTCGGCCAGCGACCTCACCGAGGGCCTCATCACCTCGCTGGTCTACGGCCTGCTCGGGATCATCGTCCAGGTGATCGCGGTCCGGCTGCTCGAGTGGGCGACCCGCATCGACGTGGCGTCGACCATCGAGAGCGAGCACTTCGCCCCGGCCAGCATCGTGGTCGCGGCCGCGCACATCGGCCTGGGCCTCGTGGTGGCGGTCGGCATCTCCTGACCCGGACGTCGTGGGCCATCCGGTGGGGATGGCCCACGGGCGTGGCCGCGTTCCTCCGTTCGCACTAGCGTGGGGTTCGTGCGCCTGCTGAGGACACCGGACGACCGGTTCACGGACCTGCCCGACTTTCCCTTCGAGCCGAAGTACGTCGAACTCGACGACCCCCACGGCGGCCGGATCAGAGTCGGCTACGTGGAGGCGGGCCCGGCCGACGGGCAGCCGGTGCTGCTGCTGCACGGCGAGCCCAGCTGGTCTTTCCTCTACCGCAAGATGCTGCCCGTGCTGGCCGCGGCCGGGCTCCGGGCGATCGCGCCCGACCTGGTCGGGTTCGGCCGCTCCGACAAGCCGGGCGACCTGGTGGACCACACGTACGCGCGGCACGTCGAGTGGATGCGCGGCTTCGCGTTCGACGCCCTCGACCTGCACGACGTGACGCTGGTCGGGCAGGACTGGGGCGGCCTGATCGGGCTGCGCCTGGTCGCGGAGAACCCCTCGCGATTCTCGCGGGTCGTGGCGGCCAACACGGGCTTGCCCACGGGAGACATCGACATGCCGGCGGTCTGGCACTCGTTCCGCGAGGCCGTCGAGAAGGCCCCGGTGCTGGACGTCGCGCGGTTCGTCCAGTCGGGCTGCAAGTCTTCCCTCCCGGACGAGGTCCGCGCGGCCTACGACGCGCCGTTCCCCAACGAGATGTACAAGGCGGGCCCCCGGGCGATGCCGTCGCTGGTGCCGTACCGGCCGGACGACCCGGCTTCGGAAGCGAACCGCGCGGCGTGGAAGACGCTGACGGAGCTGGAGATCCCGTTCCTGGTGGCGTTCTCCGACGGCGACCCGATCACCGGCGGCATGGCCCCGATCCTGCGGCGCTCGATGAAGGGGGCGCAGGGGGTGGAGCACCCGGTGATCGCGGACGCCGGGCACTTCCTGCAGGAGGACAAGGGCGAGGAGTTCGCCGAGCACGTGGTGCGCTTCGTGCGCGGCTGACCCGGCTCAGCGCCCCAGTGTCTGGGTGCCGAGGACGGTGGCGAGCTCCAGGCGCTCGGCGTCCTCGGTGCCGGGCTCGGCGGTGTAGACGGAGATGCGCAGGTCGTCCAAGGCGACGAGCAGCGTGTCGCAGTCGAGCGTGATCAGGCCGACCGCCGGGTGGTCGATGGTCTTGCGCCGGGACGGGTCGGCCAGGGGCGGCGGGGCTTCGGAGTCCCACAGCTCGGCGAACCGCGGACTGCCGGCGGCCAGCTCGGCGATCAGGCGCCGCAAAGCGCGGTCGGCCGGGTAGCGCGACATCGTCAGGCGCAGGTCGGCCACGAGCCGGGCCTCGTGCTCGGCCTGTTCCCGCGGGGTGTGCACGACCCGGGAGGGCAGGCGGGTGACGTTGCGCCAGACGGCGTTGCGGTCCAGGCCGCGCCAGGTGCTCGTGTCGCCCATGAGCGCGTGGTACGGCGCGTTGGCCAGCACGAGCGTCCAGCCGGCGTCGTACACGACCACCGGGGTGTGCGACAGCCGGTCGAGCAGCCGCTGCACGCTCGGGGCGACCCGCGACGGCACGACGTCCGGGCCGGGCGCGGCGTGCCCGGCCAGGCGGTAGAGCAGGTCCCGTTCGGCGTCGGCCAGGCGCAGGGCCCGGGCCAGCGACTCCACCACCTGAGCCGACGGCGCGGTGGCGCGGCCCTGCTCGAGCCGGGTCAGGTAGTCGGCCGAGATCCCGGCGAGCGTGGCCAGTTCCTCCCGGCGCAGCCCGCTCGCCCGGCGCCGCCGGCCCACCGGCACCCCGACGGCCTCGGGCGTCACGCGGTCGCGCCAGCGGCGCACCGTCCGGCCGAACTCCCACGCCTCCACGCCGTCCATTCTGGACGAGCCCGCGCCGGTTGTCCTGGCCCTGGCAGTCCTACGAAAACCGGGCGACTGGTTGCGGCCCCGCCGTTTTCGCAGGCTGGAACCATGACCGAACCCGGAACCGTCCTCATCACCGGCCCGACCCGCAACCTGGGCCGCCACGCCGTGCTGGCCATGGCCGGCCGCCCCGAGGGGCAGCGACCCGACCTGCTGCTCGTCGGCCGGGCCGGCCGCGACCTGACCGCCGTCGCCGACGAAGCCCGCGCCCTCGGCGCCCGCGTCCACGAGATCGGCTGCGACCTGGCCGACCTGGCCGACGTCCGCGCCGCCGCGGCCGCCGCACGCGAGCTGCTCGCCGGTGGCGCCGTCCGTCCGCTGCGCGCGCTGGTCGCCAACGCCGGCACCATGTCGGCCGACACCCGGCAGGCCTCGGCCGACGGCTACGAGCTGACCTTCGCCGTCAACTACCTCGCCCACGCCCAGCTCATCGGTGACCTGCTCGGCTCGTTCACCGCCCCGGCGCGGGTCGTGCTGATCGGCTCGAACACCTACCACGCCAACTTCTGGCGCAAGCTGCTCCACGTGCCGGAGGCCGAGTGGGCCGACCCCGTCGAGCTGGCCCGCCCGGCCCCCGGCGAGCAGGCCCCCGGCATGACCGCTTCCGGCGTCGCCTACTCCAACGCCAAGCTGGCGATCCTCTACTACGCCCACGAACTGCAGCGCCACACGGACGTCAACGTGTCCGTGTTCGAACCGGGCTGGATGCCCGGCACCGCGCTGGGCCGCGGCGCTCCCGCGGCGTTCCAGGCGATGAGCCGGGCCTTGGGCCGGGTTCCCGGCGTCTCGACGCCCCGGCGCTCGGGACCGCTGCTGGCCGCGCTGGCCCTCGACGACCGGTGGGCGCACCTGCGGGACGGCGCGTTCGTGGTCAAGGACAAGCTGACCGAAGTTCAGCCGGTCGCCCACGATCGTGACCGCGAGCGCCGGCTGTGGGAGGCGACCGCCGAACTGCTGGAGCGGGCGGGCTCGCCGCGTTAGGCGAGCGCCGCGTGGGTTGCCGCGAGGGAGTCGACCAGGATGTCCAGCCCCTCCTGGGCCTCCTCGGCGGTGAGGGTCATCGGTGGCCCGAGCCGCAGGACGTTGCCGTGCAGGCCGCCCTTGCCGATCAGCAGGCCGCGCTTCTTCGTCTCCTCCAGCATCCGCGCCGCCGCGGCCACGAACGGCTCCGTCGTGCCCGGCTTGATCAGCTCGACCCCGATCATCAGGCCCTTGCCCCGGACCTCGGCCACGATCGGCGACGAAGCGGCGCGCAGCCCGTCGAGCAGCTGACGCCCTCGTGCCGCGCAGTTCGCCTGCAGGTCGTAGTCCTTGATGTAGTCCAGCACCGCCGTCGCGCCGGCCATCGACACCGGGTTGCCGCCGAACGTCGAGAACGACTGGGCCTGGAAACAATCCAGGACGTCTCCGCGGGCCACCACCCCGCCGACCGCCAGGCCGTTCCCCAGGCCCTTCGCGAACGTCATCATGTCCGGCGTCACGCCGTGTGCCTCGATGCCCCAGAAGTGCTCGCCCGTGCGGCCCCAGCCCGTCTGGACCTCGTCGGAGATGAACAGCACGCCGTACGAATCCAGCACTTCCTTCATCGCCCGGAACAGCCCGTCCGGCGGGAAGCTGAACCCGCCGACGCCCTGGATCGGCTCGGCGATCAGGCAGGCGACGTCGCCCGCCGTCGCCGTGTCGAGCACGTCCACCAGGTCCGCGACGCAGGCCTTGATGTAGTCGGCGTCCGACATGTCCCGGAACGGGCTGCGGTAGCGGTACCCGCCGTGGACGTAGTTGACCTTGACCGGGCTCAGCGCCGACGCCGACCAGCCGCGGTTGCCGGTGATCGCGACCGTCCCGAACGAGCGCCCGTGGTAGGAGTTCCGCATCGCCAGCACCTGGTTGCTGCGCCGGAACTGCGTCGCGAGCATCAGCGCCGTGTCGTTGGCCTCGCTGCCGGAGTTGGTGAAGAACACCTTCGCGTCCGGGATGTTCGACAGCTTCGCGATCCGCTCGGCCAGCTCGACCTGCGACCGGATCAGGTACAGCGTCGAGGTGTGCAGGATGCCCGTGTCGAGCTGCTTGCGGACCGCGTCGCCGATCTCGGCGACGTCGTAGCCCATCGAGTTGGTCAGCACGCCGGCGAAGAAGTCGAGGTAGGTGCGGCCCTGCGAGTCCGTCATCCGCCGGTCGTGCGCGTGCACGATCTCGATCGGCTCTTCGTAGAGCAAGGACATCCAGCTCGGCATCACTGCGCGGTGGCGGGCCAGCAGCTCGTCGGTCATGAAGACGCCTCCTCTGCGGTCTCCAAGGAGTATGGGGAGGCCGTGAACAGCGCTTCAACGATCAGACTGTCGGGACAACCGAGTACGGGCGCACAGTCTGTACGGACTACCCTCTGTCTTCGTGATTGACCCCAGGACTCTGCGCGAAGACCCGGAAGCCGTGCGCGCGTCGCAGCGCGCCCGTGGCGAAGACGAGGGAGTGGTCGACAAGCTGCTCTCCCTCGACACCCGCCGCCGGTCTTCGATCGCGGCCGCGGACAAGCTGCGCAACGAGCAGAAGGTGCTGGGCAAGCAGATCCCGAAGGCGCCGCCGGAGGAGAAGCAGCAGCTGCTGGCCACGGCCAAGGAGCTCGCCGCGCAGGTCAAGGCGGCCGAGGCGGAGCAGAACACCGCGTCGGACGAGTTCGACCAGCTCTTCCGCACCGTGGCGAACCTCGTGCACCCGGACGCGCCGATCGGCGGCGAAGACGACTTCGCCGTGGTCAAGCACGTCGGCGAGCCGACGAAGTTCGACTTCACCCCGCGCGACCACCTCGAGCTGCTCGAAGGCCTCGGCGGGGTCGACATGGAGCGCGGCGCGAAGGTGTCGGGCTCGCGGTTCTACTTCCTCACCGGCGTCGGCGCGCAGCTGCAGCTCGGCCTGCTCAACATGGCCGTCGCGCAGGCGGTCGAGAACGGCTTCACGCCGATGATCACGCCTTCGCTGGTGCGCCCCGAGGTCATGGCCGGCACCGGCTTCCTCGGCTCGCACTCGAGCGAGATCTACCACCTCGAAGAGGACGACCTCTACCTCGTCGGGACCTCGGAAGTGCCGCTCGCCGGCTTCCACTCCGACGAAATCCTCGACCTGAACGACGGCTCGAAGCGCTACGCGGGCTGGTCGTCCTGCTACCGCCGCGAGGCCGGCTCGTACGGCAAGGACACCCGCGGCATCATCCGCGTCCACCAGTTCGACAAGGTGGAGATGTTCGTCTACGCCAAGCCGGAGGACGCGGAGGCCGAGCACGCCAAGCTGCTCGGCTGGGAAGAGGAGATGCTGGCGAAGATCGAGGTGCCCTACCGGGTCATCGACACCGCGACCGGCGACCTCGGCACGTCCGCGCACCGCAAGTTCGACTGCGAGGCGTGGATCCCGACCCAGGACACCTACCGCGAGCTGACGTCGACGTCGAACTGCACGACGTTCCAGGCCCGCCGCCTCTCGATCCGCTACCGCGGCGAGAACGGCAAGCCGCTGATCGCCGCGACGCTCAACGGCACCCTGGCCACCACCCGGTGGATCGTCGCGATCGTCGAGAACCACCAGCAGGAGGACGGCTCGGTCCGCGTGCCCGAGGCGCTGCGCCCGTTCGTCGGCGGCAAGGAAGTCCTCACGCCGCGCTGAATCGGGCGGATCCGCGGTGCTCCCCCGTTCGTCCCAGTATCGTGCGGGCCGAACGGGAGAGGACTCATCGTATGCGCGTGAAGTGGCAGGTCGTGGTGGCTTCGGCGGCCCTGACCGTGGTGTCCGGCTGCACGGTGGCCGTCGGGGGTTCGGCGGCGCCGGTGCCGGGCCAGGGCCCGGTCGTCAAGGACGTCGACGCCTGCACGCTGCTCGACGAGTCCCAGCTCGACGCGCTCGGCTACGAGACCAAGGGCCGCTCGGTGCAGGAGAACAAGGAGCGGCTCCAGACCCCGATGTGCCTGTGGAACACGAAGGACGACGTCGAGCCGTCGGCCATCCTGAACGTCGGCTACACGACGGACATCGACTTCAACGAGTACATCGCCGGTGCCGTCCCGAAGTCCCAGCCGCAGCAGATCGGCGGCTTCAGCTGGACGCAGTACCCGTCGATCCTCGCCGACGACTGCGTGCTCTACGCCATCCTGGGCGACAAGTCCTTCGCGTACGTAAGCGTGTCGGAGCCGCCCATCGACAAGTCGTGTGAGCTGGCCAAGGCCGTGGTCCCGCAGGTCGCGGCGCACCTGCCCGGCGGCCGGGAGGCGCCGCCGATCACCCCGACGGGGCCGGCGAAGGCGGAGCCGGGCGGCCCGCTGCTCTCGGCCGACCCGTGCGCCATGCTGAAGCCGGACCAGGTGGCGCAGCTGAAGAACATCTCGCCCACCGGCGAAAAGGACAGCTCGTCGTCGGTGCCCAACGCGACCTACTGCCTCTGGGACGACACCGACGGTGACCAGGGCCAGAAGGCGTTCGAGGTCTGGTTCGGGCCCAGCACGCCGGTCGGGGACTGGCCGGGCGCGAAGGGCGTCAACCCGACCGAGACCGTCGACGTCGGCGGGAAGAAGTGGGGCATCTTCCCGAACATGGGCGGCCTGCGTGCGACCTGCGGCGCGACCCTGCCGATCACCGACACCTCGTCGGTGCAGGTGGTCAGCGGGTTCATCGGCGACGACACCAAGACCTGCGACGTCGTGAAGCAGGGCCTGCCGCTGGTGACGGCGAACCTGCCGAGCTAGCTTTCGGAGACCTGGTCGGCGATGTGGCGCGCGATCTCGAGCGCGCTCGTCGCGGCCGGGGAGGGCGCGTTCAGGACGTGCACCTGGTCGCGCGCGGTCTCGATGAGGAAGTCGTCGACGAGCGAGCCGTCGCGGCGCATCGCCTGCGCGCGCACGCCGGAGCCGTGGCGGACGATGTCGGCTTCGGTGACGGCCGGGACGAGCCGGGCGAGGCTCGCGGCGAACCGCTTCTTCGAGAACGAGCGCCGGACCTCGTCGAGGCCGGTCGGGAACGCGTACTTCTTCGCCAGCCGCCAGGCACCGGGGAAGGCCGCGACCTCGGCGACGTCCTTCGCGGAGAAGTCGCGCCAGCGGTAGCCCTCGCGGCGCAGCGCGAGCACGGCGTTCGGGCCGGCGTGCACGCTGCCGTCGAGCATCCGCGTGAGGTGCACGCCGAGGAACGGCAGCGTCGGGTCCGGCACCGGGTAGATCAGGCCCTTGACCAGGCCGCGGCGTTCGGGCTTGAGCTCGTAGTACTCGCCGCGGAAGGGCACGATCTTCGCCGACGGGGTCAGCCCGGCCAGCCGCGCGACGCGGTCGGAGTGCAGGCCGGCGCAGTTCACGAGCGCGTCGGCCTGGACGACGTCGTCGCCCGTGGCCACCTCGACGCCCCCGGTGCTCCCGGCGCGGATGGCCAGCACCGGACTGTTCAGCCGGAGGTCGACGCCGGCTTCGTCGAGCAGCCGGACGAGCGCCTGGCAGACCCCGGGGAAGTCGATGATCCCGGTGGACTCGACCCGCAGCGCGGCGACGCAGGCGACCTCGGGCTCGTACTCGCGGGCCTCGGCGGGGGAGATCTTCTTCGCCGGAACGCCGTTGGCCTCGGCCCGCTCGGCGAGGGTGTTCAGGGCGGGGATCTCTTTTTCGTCGGTCGCGACGACGAGCTTCCCGCAGACCTCGACGGGCACGCCGTACTGCCGCGCGAAGTCCACGATGGACCGGTTGCCGGCGACGGACATGCGCGCCTTGAACGACCCGGGCTTGTAGTAGAGCCCGGCGTGGACGACGTTCGAGTTGTGCCCGGTCTGGTGGGCCGCCCAGCGCGGCTCCTTCTCCAGCACGGTGACATCCAGCCCGCGCCTGGTCAGCTCCCAGGCCACGGCCAGACCGACGATCCCGCCCCCGACGACCACCACGTTGCGCACGATCGATCAGGCTACGCGAGTGCGCTACGGCCGCTGTTCCCTGGCGTTACCTAACACTCGTCAGGTACTGTACCTGACCAATGTCAGGTAAGCGGTTGACGCGCGAAGCGCGGCGCGAGCGGATCCTCGCCGCGGCCGGCTCGGTCTTCGCGTCGGTGGGCTACGACGCGGCCGGGATGCGCGAGGTGGCGGCGGCCGCCGGGATCAGCACGCCGGTGCTCTACGACCACTTCCCGGCGAAGGCGCAGCTGTACGCGGCCCTGCTGGAGTCCGAAGTGGACGGCCTGCTGGCCGGGTGGGGCTCGCTGCCGCCGTCGGACGACCCGGAGGTGCTGCTGCGCAGCCGGGTCGCGGCGATCTTCGCGTGGATCGAGTCCCACGAACGCGGCTGGCGGATGATCTTCGCGGAGACGCCGTCGGACCCGGCGGTCGCGTCGGTGCACCGCCGCGGGCAGGAGCGGGCGACGGCCACTCTGGCGGCGTTGTTCCACGGCGTGCCGCTGGACCTCACGGCCCGCATCCCGCGCCCGCTGGCCGACGAGGTGCTGGGGGAGGCGTGCAAGAGCGCGCTGAACGCGGTGGCGACGTGGTGGTGGCGCCACCGCGAAATCCCGCGCGACGAGGTCGTCGCGCTGACGGTGGACCTGCTGTGGCGCGGGCTGGCCACACTGATCAAGGGGGAACGATGAGCACCGAAACCTACCGCCGCGCGGCCGAAGCGAGGGACGTCGACCTGGCGATGACGGCGTTCGCGCCGGACGCCGTCCTGCATTCACCGCTCACCTCGCGGGTGCGGTTCACCGGGCACGCGCAGCTGCGGCCGCTGATCGAGGTGGCGTACGCGCACCTGTCGGAGATCCGCTTCCACACGGACGTGGTCCGCTCGGGCGACCGGCACGCGGTCCCGCTGGTGGCGCCCCGGCCGTCGTGAATGACTCATTCACCTCGTCTGACGACATGAATGAGTCATTCACGACAGCAGAGCCGAGTCACTCCGCCAGCCCCGCCGTGATCAGCGCCTTCTGGGCGTTCATCCCCAAGCCCGTCCCGTAGGCCCGCTCGAACCCGTCCGCCCCCAGCGCCCCGACGACCCGGGCACGGACCGACGAAACGTCCGGGTCGCCGGCGATCGACGTCCCGCGCACTCCCGCCGCCGCGCCCAGCAGTGTGGCCGCCTGCTCGGGCCGGGCCACTCCGGCCAGGCCCTCGAGCGCGAACGCCACCACGTCGCTCGCGTTCCACTGCCGTCCGGCCAGCAGGGCCGAGCGGTGCAGCTGGGCCGCCTCGGACGGACGGCCTTCGGCCAGCGCCAGCCACCCCAGCGAGACGAGTGCCGTCGCGCGGCACGTCTCCGCCGCGAACGAACCGCCCGGGCACTCCGCCAGCGCGCGCTCGCACAGGGCACGGGCCGCGGCCAGGTCACCCTCGTACCGGGCGAGGTTCGCCAGCCCGACGTGGGCCGCCGCGCGGGACTCCGGCATTCCCGTGCGGCGAGCCGTCGCCGCGGCCAGCTCGTAGTCCGCTCGCGCGCCCGGGCGGTCACCGGACAGCAGCCGGGCCCACGCGCGGCGGCAGATGAGGTCCGCGGCGTCGTCGGTCGCGCCGATCTCGTCGATCAGCCCCAGCGCCTCGTCCATCAGCGGCAGCGCGGCGTCGTGCTCGCCGCGCCACGTGAGCAGCTGGGACAGGTGGTCCAGGGCCATCGACAGGCCCCACCGCTCGCCCAGTGCGCGGAACTGCGCCGCTCCCTCGCGAAGCCCTTCCTCGGCCTCGGCCAGGTTCCCGGTCATCATCGCGCGCAGTCCCATGCCCGTCGGCAGCAGTGCCCAGCCCCACGCGTCCCCGGCCGCCAGCAGGCCCTCGCCGCGCCCGGCCAGCTGCTCGTCGTCGGCCGGCGGGCCCACGACGACGGCGAGCAGCATCACCAGCATCGGGTTCCGGGGCGCCCAGTCGCCGTCCGCCGCGTACCGCCGGACCAGCGGCAGGTACTGCTCCAGCGACTCGTGCGGCGCCCCGGACATCGCCCCGAGCACGCACACCAGGAACTCCTCGGCGTACTCCTCGCGCGCCTCCGGAGGGCAGTGCGAGACGACGGCGAGCGACAGCACCGCGCCCTCGAACCGCCGTCCGCGCATCCACCAGTACATCGCCAGCAGCGGCACCAGCCGCAGCGCCAGCACGACGTCGTGCTCGGTCGCCCAGCGCAGGGCGGCCAGGAGGTTGTCGTACTCGGCGTCGATCCGGTCCAGCCACTCCAGCTGCGCCGCGGTCCGCAGCATCGGGTCGGCTTCCCCGGCGAACCGCAGGAAGTACTCGGCGTGCGCGCGGTGGAACGCCTCGGTCTCGCCCGCTTCGGCGAGCTTCTCCGCGCCGAACGCGCGGATCGTCTCCAGCATCCGGAACCGGCCGCCGACGGCTTCGGCCAGCGACTTGTCGGCCAGTTCGAGCAGCAGGTCCGGGTCGGCTCCGCAGACTTCGGCCGCCGCGGCCGGCGTCGCGCCGCCGGGGAACACCGCCAGGCGCCGCGCCAGCTCGCGTTCGTCGTCGCCGAGGAGGTCCCAGCTCCACTCGACGACGCCGCGCAGCGAGCGGTGCCGCTCCTCGGCCGTCCGGCTGCCGCGGGCGAGCAGCCGGAACCGGTCGTCGAGCCGGGCCGCGATCTCGCCGAGGTCCAGGCTCCGGACGCGCGCCGCGGCCAGCTCCAGCGCCAGCGGCAGGCCGTCGAGGGCGGCGCAGACGTGCTGGACGTCGCCGATCGTCGCCTCGCCGACGGTGAACGCGGGGTCGCTCGCGGCGGCGCGGTCGGCGAACAGCCGGATCGCCGGGTAGGCGAGTGCCTACGCGGCGGGCGTCCCCGGCGGCGGGACGGCGAGCCGCGACACCGGCGCCAGCTGCTCGCCGGTGATGCCGAGCGGCTCGCGGCTGGTGGCCAGCACCCGCAGTCCCGGGCACGCGCCGAGCAGCCGCGCGGCCAGCCGGGCCGCGACGTCGACGACGTGCTCGCAGTTGTCGAGCACCAGGAGCACCGCCCGGTCGCGCAACGCCGAGATCAGCCGGTCGGCCGGGTCCTGCGGGCCGCCGCGCGAGCTCTCGCGCAGGCCGAGCGCGCCCAGCACCGCGCCGGCGACGTCGGCGCCGCTGTGCGGGGCGAGCTCGACGAACGCGACCGGCCCGAAATCAACGGCGGCGATCGCGGTGGTTTCGATGGCCAGCCGCGTCTTGCCGGTGCCGCCCGGCCCGGTCAGCGTCACGAGCCGGCTGCGGTCCAGCAGCCCGGTCACCTGCCGCAGCTCGTCGTCCCGGCCGACGAAGCTGGTCAGCTGCGCGGGCAGGGCGGCCATCGCCGGCTTCTCGGTGCCCCCGCGCAGCACGGCGAGGTGGGCGTCGGCGAGGTCCGGGCCGGGGTCGGCGCCCAGCTCGCCGGCCAGCGTGCGGCGGGCGTCTTCGAACGCGGCGAGCGCGTCGGCCGGCCGGCCCGCGGCGGCGAGCGCGCGAACGAGCTGGGCGCGCGGCCGTTCCCGCAGCGGCTGCGCGGCGACGGTCTCCCGCAGCTCGGCGAGGACGTCTTCGGCGTGCCCCAGGGCCAGCCGGGCTTCGACGTGGTCGTCCGCCGCGTCGGCCCGCAGCTCCTCGAGCCGGGCGGCCTGGCCCGCGGCGAACGGCGCGTCGGCCAGGTCGGAGAACGCCGCCCCGCGCCACAACGCCATCGCTTCGCCCAAAATGGACGCCGCCCTGCCGTGCTCGCCGCTTTTCAGCCGCGCGCGGCCTTCGCGCGCAAGGCCTTCGAAGGCGAGAGCGTCCACTTCGTCCGGTTCGACGACCAAGCGGTAGCCGGCCGCGGTGAACTCGACCGGCGCCAGCTCCTTCAACGCCGTCCGCAGCCGGGACACCTGTGACTGGAGGGCGTTCGCCGCGCCGTCCGGCGGGTGCTCGCCGTACATGCCGTCGATCAGCCGCTCGGCCGGCACGAACCGCCCGGCCTCCAGGGCGAGCAGCGCCAGCAGCGTCCGCGACCGCGGGCCGCCCACCGCGACCTGCTCGCCGTCCGGGCGCCACGCGGCGACGGCCCCCAGCACCCCGAATCGCATGTGCCCAGCGTAGGACGTCCTTCACCGCCAAGTGGGTGTCACTCGAAAGTGGTCTTCGGCGTGGGGCTGTGAATCACCTGAGCGAGCGTCTATACACTTCGCCGGGTCCCTACGCAACGGGAGAGGTATGTCGACCGACAGCATTGCCCTGGGTCAGCCGACCGTGGGCGAAGAAGAACTCGCCGCCGTCGCCGAGGTCTTCCGATCCGGCTGGCTGGCCGGCGCCGGACCGGCTTGCCGCCGTTTCGAAGAACGGTTTGCACAGGTCACGGGTACCTCGCACGCTCTGACGACCGCGAACTGCGGCTCCGCGCTCTTCCTGGGGCTCAAGGTCCTGGGCGTCGAGCCCGGCGACGAAGTCATCGTCGGCGACTACACGTTCCCCGCCACCGGCCACGCCGTCGTGCAGGCCGGCGCGACCCCGGTGTTCGCCGACATCCGCCCGGACGTGTTCAGCGCCGACCCGGCCCACGTCGAGTCCCTGATCACCCCGAAGACCGTCGGCATCCTCGTCGTCGACGTCGCCGGCCAGCCCGGTGACTTCGACGAGTACCGCGCGATCGCCGACAAGCACGGCCTCTGGCTCTTCGAAGACGCCGCGTGCGCCGCGGGCGCGACGTACCGGACGCGCCCGGCCGGCAGCCTCGCCGACCTCGCCGCGTTCTCCTTCCACGGCCGCAAGGGCATCACCGCGGGCGAAGGCGGCGCGCTGGTCTCCGACCGCGAAGACCTCATCGCGCACGCCCGCAAACTGCACACCTACGGCATCGAGCCGGCGATCAGCCGCGAAGGCTCGAACACGCTGCCGATCCCGGAGTTCCACGAGCTCGGCTACAACTTCCGCATGTCGGACGTCCAGGCCGCGATCATGAACGTCCAGCTCGACCGGCTGCCGGATCTCCTCGCCGCCCGCCGCTCGGTCGCGAAGCGCTACCACGAGGCCTTTGCGGACGTCGACGCGCTGACCGTCCCGGTGGAACTGTCCGATCGCGAGCACCCGTGGCAGGCCTACCTGCTCACGGTCGCGCCGGAGGTCAGCCGCGACACGCTCGCCCTGCGCGTCCGGGAGCAGGGCGTCCAGTGCAACTTCGGCACCTACGCCTCGCACCTGCAGCCGATCTACGGCCCCCAGGCGCCGCTGCCCGTGTCGGCGGACGCGTTCGCGCGTCAGCTCGCGATCCCCATGCACGCCAACCTCACCGACGCCGAGGTCACCCGCGTCGGTGAGGTCGTGCGCCAAGCCGTGCAGTCCCTGTCCTGAAGCCCCCTACCGAGGAGAATTTGGTGTCCGACAAGAAGGTGCTCTTCACCGGGGCGGGTGGGTTCATCGCCGCGCACGTCATCCCGCTGCTGCTCGAAGGCGGCTACACCGTGCGCATCTTCGACAACATGACCCGCGGCGACCGCACCCGCGTCAACGAGTTCGTCGCGACCGGCAAGGTCGAGCTCGTCGAGAAGGACGTCCGCTACGGCGGCGCGGTCCGCGAAGCGATGCGCGGCTGCACGCACGTCATCCACTTCGCGACGGTGTCGATCAACAAGTCGATCGCCGACCCGCACGAGTCGATCGACATCAACATGACCGGCAACCACAACGTGTTCGCCGCGGCCGCGGACGAGGGCGTCGAGCGCCTGGTGTTCGCCTCGACCGCGTCGGTCTACGGCGACCCGAAGCGGCTGCCGATGCACGAGGACGACGAGCTCAAGCCGCTCACGCCGTACTGCATCTCCAAGCGCGCGGGCGAGGACCTGCTCGGCTTCTACGAGCGCACCAAGGGCCTGTCCTGGAACGCGCTGCGGTTCTTCAACGTGTACGGCCCCGGCCAGAAGATCGAGGCCTACTACACGTCGGTGATCAACCACTTCATCCAGCGCCTGCGCGCCGGCCAGCCGCCGATCATCGACGGCCGCGGCGACCAGTCGATGGACTTCGTGCACGTCTACGACCTCGCGCGCGCGGTCGTCGCGGCGCTGGAGTCGGAGCGGGCCAACCTGCCGATCAACATCGGCACCGGGATCGACACGTCGATCGCCGCGCTGGCGAAGATCCTCATCGAGGCCGTCGGCGTCGACGTCGAACCGCAGTTCAACGAGCGGGACGTGCTGGTTTCCCGGCGGGCCGCCGACATCACCCGCGCCCGCGAGGTGCTCGGCTGGGAGCCGCGGATCACCGTCGAAGAGGGTATGCGGCAGCTGGTCCGGGAAACCGAGTGAGTGCCACCGCGGGGCCGGCCCGAGGACGTGCGATGCGCATCGCGGTGGTGAACAACTTCTTCCCGCCCCGGGTGGGCGGGAGCGCGCACATGTCGGCGTCGCTCGCGGCGCAGTTCGTGGCGGCCGGGCACGAGGTCCTGGCCGTCACGGCGGCCTACGCCGACGCCCCGGCCGAGGAGGAGCGCGACGGCTACCGCGTCGTGCGCCTCCCGGCGGTGAAGATGCCGCAGGTGGGCCTGTCGATCGACTTCGACATGAGCTTCGCGTCGCTGCGGCCGGGCAACTGGCGGCGGCTGTGGAAGCTGCTGGACGAGTTCAAGCCGGACGCGATCCACCTGCACGGCCAGTTCTTCGACCTGTCGTGGCTGGCCGGGATCTACGCCCGGCGGCGGAACGTCCCGGTGCTGCTGACCATCCACACGCTGCTGATCAGCGACAACAAGCTGTACGGCGGCGTGTTCCGGCTGCTCGACGCGGTGCTCGTGAAGCCGATCCTGCGCTACCTCCGGCCTCGCTACGTCATCCTCGACAAGCTCGGCGTCGACTACTGCGTCGAGCGCTACGGCACCAGCGACGCGAACTCGGAGTACTTCCCGATCGCGGTCGACACCGGCCACTTCGCGAAGCCGGTGACGAAGGACGTCCGCGCGGAGCACGAGATCGGTGACGCGCCGCTGATCGTCTCGCTCGGGCACGTCATCCCGCTGCGCAACCGGCTGCCGCTGATCGAGGCGCTGCCGGCCATCCTGGCCGTGCACCCGGGCGTCCGGGTGATCGTCGTCGGCCGCGTCTACCACGACGCGTTCCTGAAGCGGGCCGCCGAGCTGGGTGTTTCCGACGCGCTGGTGGTCACGGGCGCGGTGCCGAAGGCGGACGTCCCGGCGTACTTCGCGGCGGCGGACATCGTCACGCACGACCTCAACGGCGGCTGCGGCACGGCGTCGCTGGAGGCGATGCTGTCCGGCACGGCGACGATCGCGTCGGTCACCGAGGACAACTACCCGGGCATCGAGCTGCGCAACGGCGAGAACGTGCTGCTGGTCCGCCCGGACGACTCGGAAGCCGTGGCGCGCACGGTGATCGAGCTGCTGGACGACCCGGAGCGCCGCGCGCTCATCGCCCAGCGCGAGAGCGAGATGGTCCGAGCTAACTTCGGGCTCGACGTCGTCGCCGAGGAACACCTTCGCACGTTCGAGAAAATGGTGTCGGAAGCGGATGTTCTTCGATGACGAGCGCAGCCACCGGCTGCGCCCGCAGATCCTGACCGAGCTCGTCTCGCAGTACATGAACGACGCCGAGCGGGCCCAGTTCTACGGCCTGCCTTCGACGTGCCGCGTGCGCGAGCGCGTGAAGATCATCAGTCCCGAGAACCTCAAGATGGGCGACCACTGCTGGGTCGGCGAGGGCGCGGCGCTCGACGCGAGCGGCGGCCTGGAGATCGGCGAGCACACCAGCATCGGGCTGAACACGCTGATCTTCACGCACTCGAGCTGGCTCGCGAACATGACGCTGCAGAATCATTCGGGCAGCGACCTGATCGAGCGCAAGCCGGTGAAGATCGGCAAGGGCTGCTTCATCGGCGGCCTGGTGGTGATCATGGCGGGCGTGACGATCGGCGACTTCGCGACGGTGCAGCCGAACTCGGTGGTGGCGAAGGACGTTCCCCCGCGGACACTGGTGGCGGGCAATCCGGCGCGGGTGTTCCAGCGCTACGACGAGGAGTACATCCAGTCCGAAGTGGACCGGGTACGGGCGGAGAACGCCCGCCGCCGGGCGCTGGCCGAAGAACGCGGCGCCGACGCTTCCGGCTGGGGCGCGCCTTCCGGCGACTTCTCGGAGTAGCGCTGGATGACGGCGGCGCCGGCGCGCAGGCCGACGCCGCCGTCGTGGAGCCGCTCGCACTCGCGGTCAGCGCGAGCGCGGCGGGGCAGACTCCGCACGGAAACGCACGCTCGACAATCTAGTACTCGGTGACCGAGGGCGAGATATCGGTTACGCAACGTTTCAGCCGTGCCCCACGCCGGTGTGGCCCGCCGGGAGCTCCTCGCCCGCCGCGTCGAACGCCTTCAGCTGCTCCGGGTCGGGTGTTCCCGGGGCGAACCAGAACACGACGACGTTCGGGTCCGCGCTCCAGCGAGCCTGGTGCGCGACGCCCGTCGAGCCCGTGATCTTCGCGGCCGGGCCGACGTAGTAGCCGAAGGCCGGCACGTCGTGGCCGTCGGCGTTCAGCCCGCCGGTCACCGCGTGGAAGCCCGGCGCCCTGTCGGAGCCCGCCGTCTCGTTCGCGATGACCAGGTCCTTCAGGCCCGACGCGTCGCGCGCGCCCGCCATGATGCCGAACGTCGTCCGCGGCAGCCGCGGTTCCCGCACCTTGACGGCGTAGAAGACCAGGTCGCCGAGGCCCGACGGGATCACCTCGCCCAGCACCTCGTGCTCGGGCGCGGAGACGCGGGTCGGCGGCGGCGAAACCGGTGCCGCGGCAAGAGCAACCGGCGCGGCCGGCGCGGCAGGTGCCGCGTTCGCGCTGGTCAGCACGCCGGACCCGGCCAGCGCGCCGCACGCGGCGACGACGGTACCGGCGATGACGAGGCGTTTCCTCATGCGGTTCCTCCCTCGGTGACAAGATCGTCCGGGGGGAACGACGGGCGTACGCTCGGAAAGGTTGAGAGCAACCTTTCCGCGGCCCGGCCGTCGCTGGGAGGGACGGAACGAGGTGACGGATGGCGCGCGGCGACGAGGAGTTCGCGGACTTCGTGCGTGCGTCCTCGGCCCGGCTCACCCACGCCGCGTACCTGCTCACCGGTGACCGCCACCAGGCCGAAGACGCCGCCCAGACCGCCTTCACCCGCACGTACGCGGCTTGGTCGCGGGTCCGGCACAAAGACGCCTACGGCTACGCCCGCACCGTCCTGGTGAACCACGTCATCGACGGCTGGCGGCGCCCGATCCGCGAGTACGCCACCGAGGCGGTGCCCGACCGGCAGGACCGGTTCGACGTCGACAAGGCCGTCACCCAGCGCGCGTGGCTCACCGCCGTGCTGCGGACGCTGACCGACCGCGAACGCGCCGTCGTCGTGCTGCGCCACTTCTTCGACCTGCCCGAAGCCGATGTGGCCCGTGAGCTCGGCGTTTCGCTGGGTACCGTGAAGAGCACGAACTCGCGGGCGCTGGCCAAGCTGCGGGTCGAGGCCGGCACCGAGGACACGCTGATCGGAGGGAACGGGCGATGAACGACCTCGACGACTTCCGCGCCGCCCTCCGGCAGCCGCCCGGCGAACCTTTCGCCGAGCCCGACCTGGCCAAGATCATGGCCGACGGCACGCGCATCCGGCGTCGCCGCCGCGCGCTGACGACCACCGCGGGCATCGCCGCCGCGGCCGTCGTCGTGCTGGTGTTCGTGTTCGCGGTCCAGCTGCGGCAGCCCGCGCCCGCGCCGGTCGCGCAGCCGCCGGCCCCGCCGACGCCGTCCGCACCCGCGTCGGCGAGCAGCCCGCCCGCGCAGCCGCCGATCGGCGACGTCGTCGGCACCGGGATCCAGACGCAGGCCGGCGAGATCGTGTTCTTCGCGCGGGCCGTCGACGAGCCGCAGCAGCTGCCGGACATCCACTTCGGCCTGGTGGCCGGGTTCCGCTCGGGCACCTCGCTGCAGGCCGTGCTGGCCACGAACGAGGTCCGCGGCTCCGACCGGTCGTTCGGCTTCCACGCCACCGACGGCGGCGAGCTCATCAGCGACCAGCTCATCCCGGTCTTCGGCTACTTCGCCGGCCCGGTGGCGCGGATCACGACGACGGTGCACGGCAAGACAGTCGAGGCCAGCCTGACCAAGTGGACCGCGGACCCGAACGTGGTCTTCTTCTGGTTCGACCCCGTCGCCGTGCCGGACTCGGCGTCGCTGACCCCGCTGATCGCCTACGACGCGAACGGCCAGCGGCTCACCAAGTAGCCGGACGTCCGGTCGGCGGTGCACGGCGGCCCCGCGTGGGCGTAAGACCGGATCCGTGACCTCTCGACGAGCTTTTCTCGCGGCTTCGGCGGCTTCGGTGGTGGTGTCCGCGGCCGGTGTTCCGGCCGGGGCCGCCGAACTCGGCGATCGCGGGCCCGGCGGCCCCGTCCGGCCGCAGCGTCCCGGCCCGGACCTGCGCGCGCTGCTGCGGCAGGTCGACGAGCGGCGGATCGAGGCGACCGTGCGGCGGCTGGCCGCGTTCGGCACCCGGCACACGCTGTCCGCCCAAGACGGCGGTCCCCGCGGCATCGGCGCCGCGCGCGACTGGCTGTTCGCGCAGTTCCAGCAGGTCGCGGCCGCTTCCGAGGGCCGGTTGACCGTCGAGCTGCAGTCGTACGTCCAGCCGCCCGCCGACCGGATCCCGGTGCCGACGAAGATCACGAACGTCGTCGCGACGCTGCACGGGTCCACCGACCCCGGCCGCGTGTACGTCGTTTCGGGGCACTACGACTCGCGCTGCACCGACGTCATGAACTTCACGAGCGACGCGCCGGGAGCGGACGACGACGCTTCGGGCGTCGCGGTCTCCCTGGAGCTGGCGCGGGTCCTCTCGGCCCGGCAGCCGGCCGCGACGATCGTCTTCGCCGCCGTCGCGGGCGAGGAGCAGGGCCTCTACGGCGCGCAGCACCTCGCGCAGCAGTTCAAGGCCGCCGGCACCGACGTCCAGGCGATGTTCACCGACGACATCGTCGGCTCCAGCCGGGCCGACGACGGCACGCGGGACCCGGCGACGGTCCGCCTGTTCGCCGAGGGCGTCCCGACCGCCGAGACGCCGGCGGAGGCGAACCTGCGCCGCAGCATCGGTGGCGAGAACGACTCACCGCCGCGGCAGCTGGCCCGGTTCGTGAAGTCCGTGGCGGAGAACGACGCGACCGGCATGACGGTCCGGGTGATCCACCGCCGCGACCGCTACCTGCGCGGCGGCGACCACATCGGCTTCCTCGAGCAGGGCTACCCGGCCGTGCGGTTCACCGAGCCCGCCGAGGACTTCGCGCACCAGCACCAGGACGTCCGCGTGGAGAACGGCGTCCAGTACGGCGACCTGCCGGAGTTCTGCGACTTCCCGTTCATCGCCCGGGTCGCGCGGGTGAACGGCGCCGCCCTGTGGTCGCTCGCCACGGCGCCGGGCACGCCGAAGGGCGTCAAGATCCGTACGGCGGCGCTGACGAACGACTCCGAACTGCTGTGGGACGCGACGCCGGGCGCGGTGGGCTACGAGGTCCTCTGGCGCGAAACGACGGCACCGGACTGGACTCACGCGATCGACGTCGGCCCGGCGTTGACGGCGAAGATCGACCTGTCGAAGGACAACGTGTTCTTCGCCGTCCGCGCGGTGGGCCCCGGCGGGCGCCGGAGCCCGGCCGCGTTCCCGGTGCCGGTCAGCTAGGCCGCGGCCTGCGTGAGGACCTGCTCGACGACGTGGTGCGACGGCAGGATGAGCTCGCGCTCGGTGTCGGGGTCGATCTTGCCCTCGAGCAGGTCGCAGAACCGGTCCAGCTGGGTGGCCAGCGGCTCCCGCGCCGTGACCAGCTCCGGGATCTCGATCACCGTCTGCTGCCGGTAGCCGAGGCCGTCCGGGGTGACGGAGTCGTGCGAGACGTGCCGGTAGATCGTGACGTCGCGGCGGAGCAGGTCGATCTCGATCAGCCGGTCCAGCTCCGACACCACCAGCGACCGGACCTTCTTCTGGCCCAGCCGCGAGGCGGACACCGTGGCCAGGCCGGTCGGGAACGACAGCACCGTCTCGATGGTGTCCTCGGCGCCCTCGACCGACGACGGGTGGAAGTAGCCCGCGCCGGAGGTGACCCGCGACGGCGTCGCGCCGCCGAAGAACTGGATCGCCAGGTCGACGTCGTGCACGAGGAGGTCCCACGCGACGCCCGTCTTGATGCGCGGCGCGTACGGGCCGTGGCGGCGCGCCATCAGGTGCACCGGCTCCTGCACCAGCGCCAGCGCCGTCATGACCGCCGGGTTGTAGCGCTCCAGCAGCCCGCACATCAGCGGGATGCCCTTCGACGCCGACAGCGCGACGATCTCCTGGGAGAGCTCGAAGCTGTTGCACACCGGCTTTTCCACCAGCATCGGCTTGCCCTGGCCGAAGATCTCCTGTGCCAGCTCGTAGTGCGCTTCGGTGGCCGACGCCAGCACCACGGCGTCCACATCGGACAGTGAGCCGATCTCCGGCGTCCACCGCGTTTCGTACCGCTCGGCGACGGCCCGGCCCGCTTCCTCGCGCGGATCGATCACGCGGACGAGGTGCACGCGTTCGCTGCCGGCGAGGACGCGGGCGTGGAGGGAACCCATGTTCCCGCTCCCGACAAGAGCTATCCGATGCGTCATGCGCCCAACAGCTCGCGAACGGTGTCGATGATGGTGTCCAGGTCGGACTCGGTCAGCTGCGGGTGCACCGGCAGCGAAAGCGCCTGCTCCGAAACCGCGCGAGCCACCGGGAAGTCCTCGACGCGGGCCCCCGGGATCAGGTCGTGGTCGGCGTAGCAGTCGTAGTCGAAGACGACCTTGGGGTAGTAGATGCCGTTGCCGACGCCGCGTTCGGTGAGCGCCGCGGCCAGCTCGTCGCGCGAGAGGAAAGCGTGCGGCCCGACCAGCACGGTGTACTGGTGCCACACGTGCTCCCGGCCCGGCAGCACCTGCGGGGTGTCCAGGCCGGGCGTGCCGGCGAGGCCTTCCGACAGCCGTTTCGCGTTCGCCTGGCGGGCCGCGGTCAGCTGGTCGAGCTTCGCCAGCTGCGGGATGCCCACGGCGGCGTGCAGGTCGGTCATCCGGTAGTTGTGCCCGGCGGTCTCGTACTGGTAGCGGGCGCGCATCCCCTGGTTGCGCAGCACGCGCAGCCTGTCGGCCAGCGCGTCGTCGTCCGTCGTGACGATGCCGCCCTCGGCTGTGGTGATGTTCTTCGTCGCGTACAGCGAGAAGCAGCCGATGCCGAACGAACCGGCCTGCTTGCCCTCGAACGACGCGCCGACGGCCTGTGCGGAGTCCTCGATGACCTGCAGCCCGTGCTCGGCGGCCAGCGGGACGAGCTTGCCCATGTCCGCGGTCTGGCCGTAGAGGTGCACCGGCATGAGCACCTTCGTGCGGTCGGTGACGGCGGCGGTGACGGCGTCCGGGTCGAGCGCGAAGTCGTCGCGCCGGATGTCGGCGAAGCGGACGGTCGCACCGGCCTCGAGGATCGCGTTCAGCGTCGCGACGAAGGTGAACGGCGACGTGACGACCTCGTCGCCCGGCTTCAGGTCGAGGACCTGGAGCGCGGCGACCAGCGCGGTGGTCCCGCTGTTGACCGCGATCGCGTGCTTCGTCCCGGAGACGGCCGCGAAGGCGTCTTCGAAGCGTTTGACCATCGGCCCCTGTGCGATGGCGCCGGAGCGGAGCACCTCGACGACGAGGTCCTCCGCGTCGCGCACGTCGACCACGGTGATGGGGATCATGGGCAGTCTCTCTCGGCAGGCGATTCCGGCGCGTCCGGTACAGTGAGCCGCCGGTTCTGCGCCCGGCTGCCCTGCATGAACGCGGGCCACACGTTACCGGCCGGGGTCGCACGCCCAGTACCCAGCCGCCGACGAACGGATACCTGCCCGTGGCCAACCGCATCCACCCGACCGCCGTCCTCGGTGAAGGCGTCGAACTCGGCGACGACAACGTGATCGGGCCGTTCGCGGTGGTCGTCGGCCCGGCCCGGATCGGCGACGGCAACTGGATCGGCCCGCACGTCACGATCGGCACGCCCGGTGAGGACCGCGGACGCCCCCACCCGGCGGCCTGGGACGGCCCGCCGTCGGGTGACCCGGATCACGACGGCCACGGCGTCGTCATCGGCAGCCGCAACCGCATCCGCGAGTACGTGAGTGTCCACCAGGGGACCTGGCGGACGACGACGATCGGCAGCGACGGCTACTTCCTGCGCAACTCCCACGTCGCGCACGACTGCCTGGTCGGCGACGGCGTGACGATCGCCTCCAACGCCGTCACCGGCGGCCACTGCCACATCTGGGACGGCGCCAACCTCGGCATGGGCGCGATCCTGCACCAGAAGGTCGTGGTCGGCCCCGGCGCGATGATCGGGATGGGCTCGGCGGTGCGGCGCGAGGTCGGCGCGTTCACCATCGCCGTCGGCAACCCGGCCCGCGTCACCGGCATCAACGTGGTGGGCCTGTCCCGCCGCGGCGTCGACGAAGCGACGATCGAAGCGCTCGGGCCGTGGCTGAAGGGCAAGGCGGGGCTCCCCGACGCCACGCTGCCCGGCGACCTCTCTACCTTGGTCAAGGCGTGGGACGCCCGCCCGCGCGAGGAACACTAGGAGCTGCCAGATGTCGGAAGTCGCCCCCAAGCTGCGCGAGGTCTTCGTCGAGGCACTGGACCTCGACGCCGACGTGGACGTCGAGAACCTGAAGTACCGCGACCTCGAGGCGTGGGACTCGGTCGGTCACATGGCGCTGGTCGCGGCCATCGAGGACGAGTTCGACGTCGAGTTCGACACCGACCAGGTGATCGACATGTCGAGCTTCAAGGTCGCCGTGGACATGGTGACCGAGCTGCAGGCGAAGAATGACTGATCTGTCGGGTCGCGTCGCGCTCGTCACCGGCGGGACGCGGGGGATCGGCCTGGCCACCGTGCGCGCGCTCGCCGAGGCGGGCGCGACGGTGGTGCTCACCGGCCGCGACGAGGCCCGGGCCAAGGAGGCTGCTTCGGCGGCCGGCGCCGCGGCCGGGCTCGTCCTCGACGTCACCGACGCGAAAGCGGTGTCTTCGCTGGTCAGGAGCGTTGCGAAGGAGCACGGCAAGCTCGACATCGTCGTGGCCAACGCCGGGATCATGCAGGACGCGCTGCTCGGGATGATCAAGGAAGAGCTCGTCGACACGACGCTGAGCACGAACGTCGCCGGCACGCTGCACACCGTCCAGGCCGCGGCGCGGGCGATGATGCGCAAGAAAACCGGCTCGATCGTGGTGCTCGCGTCGATCGTCGGCGAGTACGGAAGCGCCGGTCAGACGGTGTACGCGGCCTCGAAGGCGGCGGTGGCGAACATCGCGCGTTCGGCGGCGAAGGAGCTCGGCCGGTCCGGCATCCGGGTCAACGCGGTCGCGCCCGGCGTGATCGAGACCGACCTGACCGCCGGCCTGAGTGAGGACGCGAAGGCGGAGAACACCGGCAAGACGCCGCTCGGGCGCCTCGGCCGGGCGGAAGACGTGGCGAACGCGATCCGGTTCCTGGTGAGTGATGAGGCGTCCTTCATCACCGGCCAGGTGCTGGGCGTCGACGGAGGCTTGGTGCTGTGACTTTGCTGGGTGCGGGAGCTCGGCTGGTGGACGTGGCCGGGGGCCGCACGCTGGCGGGTGCGGAACTGGCGGCCGAGGTCGGCCGCTCGATGGAAGCGCTGGCCGCGCTGCCCGTGGGCGTCGTGTTCGCGCGGATGTCGGTCGACCTGCCGAGCGTGCTGACCTACCTGGGCGCGTTCGAGTCCGGGCGGGCGATCGCGCTGATCGACCCGGCGCTCGACGCCGACGTGCTGGCCGGGCTGGTCTCGCGCTTCCGGCCGGCGGCGGTGCTGGCGGCGTCCGGAGACGCGCCTGCCGGGTACACCGTGCGGGGCGCCGACTGGGTCCGCTCGAGTGCCGAGGGCGTCCAGCCACATCCCGACCTGGCCGTGCTGCTGCCGACCAGCGGGTCCACCGGCAACCCGAAGCTCGTCCGCCTCTCCCGGCAGGCGATCCTGGCCAACGCCGACGCCATCGCGCAGGTGCTGCACATCGACGCCGACGAGGTCGCGCCGACGTGCCTGCCGCTGCACTACAGCTACGGCCTGTCGGTGCTGAACTCGCACCTGGTGCGCGACGCGACCGTCGTGATCGAGCCGTCCGGGGTGCTCGGCCGGGGCTTCTGGGACGCCGTGACCACCTACGGCGTCACGTCCCTCTCGGGCGTCCCGTACCACTACGAAATGCTGCGGCGGCTCAAGTTCGACCCCGCGAAGTACCCGACGCTGCGCACGCTGACGCAGGCCGGCGGGAAGCTGCGCGACGAGCTGATCGCCGAGTTCAACGACAAGATGCTGGCCGTCGGCGGCCGGATGTACGTCATGTACGGCCAGACCGAGGCCGGGCCGCGGATGACGACGGTCCCCGCCGAACGACTGGCCGAGAAGCTCGGTTCCGCCGGGCCGGCGGTGCCGGGCGGGGCGTTCGCGGTCCGGCGCGACGACGGGTCGGAGACCACGCACCCCAAAATCGTCGGTGAGGTCGTCTACCGTGGGCCCAATGTGATGCTGGGTTACGCGGACGACGAGTCCGGCCTGGCCAAGGGCGACGAATACGGCGGCGTGCTCGCCACCGGCGACCTCGGGTACCTCGACGAAGAGGGGTACCTGTTCATCACCGGGCGGCTCAAGCGCATCGGCAAGGTGTTCGGCAACCGCGTCAGCCTCGACGACCTCGAGCACGCCGCGCGCGCGGCGGCGGTCGGGATCGACGTGGTCGCGGCGGTGCCCGCCGGCGACAAGGTGGTGCTGTTCGCCGAGGGCGTCGACAAGGACATCTGCAAGGACGCGTCGCGGGCGCTGGCCGAGCGGCTGCACCTGCACGCCAGCGGGTTCGACGTCCGCCCGATCGACACCGTGCCGCTGCTGGCCAGCGGCAAGATCGACTACCGGTCACTGGAGGCGAAGGTATGAGCGAGCTTGCGAGTGAATCATTCAACACAGCGCTCGCCGCTCAGGCCGAACTGAGCGTCAGCGAGGTCGGCGCATGAGCGTGTTCACTCGGTCGCAGGCCGACCGGGAGACCTTGCTGCTGCCCGAGCTCGCCGCTCTGACGGCACACCACCGGGCGAATTCCGCGGGGTACGACCGGATCCTGTCGTCGCTCGGAATCGCGCCGGACGCGACCTTCGGCTCGATCGCCGACCTGCCGTGGCTGCCGGTGCGGATGTTCAAGACGCACGACCTGAAGTCCGTCCCGGACAGCGAGGTGTTCAAGACCCTCACGTCGTCCGGCACCACCGGCGCCGGCGCGTCGCGGATCTACCTGGACAAGGAGGCGGCGGGCGCGCAGACCAAGCAGCTGGGCGCGACGCTGCAGGAGGTCCTCGGCGGCGAGCGGCTGCCGATGCTGATGGTCGACACCATCGGCATCATCAAGAACCGCCGCTCGTTCTCCGCGCGCGGCGCGGGCGTGCTGGGCATGGCGAACTTCGGCCGCAAGCACACGTACGTGCTCGACGAGCACGACCAGCCGGAAGTCGAGGCGGTCAAGAAGTTCCTGGCCGAGTACGGCGGCAAGCCGTTCCTCATCTTCGGCTTCACGTTCATGGTGTGGCTGTACCTGTACGAAGTCGCCCGGGACAACGACCTGGACCTGTCGAACGGGATCCTGATCCACAGCGGCGGCTGGAAGAAGCTGATCGACCGCGCGGTCGACAACACCGAGTTCCGGCGGCGGTTCAAGGAGGACACCGGGCTCACCCGGATCCACAACTACTACGGGATGATCGAGCAGATCGGCACGGTGTTCCTCGAAGGCCCGTCCGGGAACTCGCTGTACTGCCCGGATTTCGCCGACGTCGTGATCCGGAACCCGGAGACGTGGGAGGAGCAGCCGGTCGGCGAGCCGGGCGTGATCGAGGTCGTCTCGACGCTGCCGCGGTCCTACCCCGGGCACGTCCTGCTCACCGAAGACCTCGGTGTGTACAACGGCATCGACGACGGCGACTGGCCGGGCAAGCACTTCTCCGTGCTCGGCCGGCTGCCCAAGGCCGAGGCCCGCGGCTGCTCCGACACCTTCTCGGGAGCCGCGGCGTGACCTCTCTGACTCAGCGTTTTCCCGCTGCTCCCTCGCTCGAGGTCGGCGCGCTGGTAGACGAGCTGCGTGCCGCGCCGCCGGGCGGACGGCTGCGCGTGGGCGACCCGCGGGTCGTCGAGTTCGTCACGAAGTTCGCGCGCAAGCTGCTGGCGCCGGCCACCGCGCGGCGGTTCCCGGAACTGGCGTCGCTCGGGTTCTTCCTGCGCAAGGGCGAAATCGCCAAGGCGTTGTCCACTCTGGACACTTCGGCCGGTACGCTGCGGTTCCCGCGCGGGCTGGTGTTCCACGTGCCGCCGGCGAACGTCGACACGATCTTCGTCTACTCGTGGGCGCTGTCCGCGCTGGCGGGCAACCACAACGTCGTGCGGGTGTCGTCGCGCTCGGCCGGGGCCGCCGAGGCGGTGCTGGAGGCGCTGAACGCCGCACTGTCGGAAGTGGACCCGGACACGGCGGCGGCGATCACGGCCACCCAGCGCATGGTGACCTACGACCGCAGCGACGAGGTGAGCGGCGCCCTGTCGCTGGCCGCCGACCTGCGCGTCATCTGGGGCGGCGACGGCTCGGTCGCGGCGCTGCGGAAGTACCCGCTGGCGCCGCACGCACGTGACCTGACGTTCCCGGACCGCTCGTCGTTCGCCGTCGCGTCGGTGGCGGGCTGGCAGCGAGCCTCCGAAGCGGAGCGTCGCGCGGCCGCCGAGGGCTTCTACAACGACTCGTACTGGTTCGACCAGGCCGCCTGCTCGTCCCCGCGCGCGGTGTTCTGGGTCGGCGACTCCGCCGGCGCCCGGGCCGCGGGCCAGGAGTTCCGGACGCTGCTGGCCTCGGTGCTGGCGGCGAAGCAGCACGTCACGGAGCCGGCGATGGCGGTTCAGAAACGCGTCTCGGCGTACGGCGCGGCGGTCGACGGGCTGGTCAAGGAGATCGCGTTCGACGGCAACGGCCTGGCCACCCTGGAGCTGACCGACCCGGCGGTGCTGCCGCGCGAGTGGCTCGGCGCGGGCACGTTCGCGAACGCCCAAGTGTCCACTTTGTCCGATCTGGTGCCGATCGTCCTGAGGAAGGACCAGACCGTCAGCCAGTTCGGGTTCACGACCGAGGAGCTGACGGCGTTCGCGCACGAGCTGGCGGGCCGCGGCGTCGACCGGATCGTGCCGTTCGGGTCGGCCCTGACGTTCTCCGCGGTGTGGGACGGTTACGATCTGCTGGCCGAATTCAGCCGCCTGGTCACGGTGCAGGCCTGAGGAGACCGTCGATGACGACAGTGGAAACGCCGGAGGAGCTCCCGGCTGCCGGAAAGCAGCGGAAGTCCACCAAGGCGAGGATCCTCGACGTCGTCAGATGGCTGGCGATCCTCCTGGTCATCGGCTTCGCGGCGAAGCAGCTGGCCTCGAACTGGGGCGAGTTCTGGCACACCCTGCACGACGTGGCGTGGCAGTCGTCCCTGCTGAGCCTGCTGGCCCTGATCGCGGCGATCATGGTGTCGACCTGGGGCTGGCAGGTGATGGTCGACGACCTGGGCAAGCCGATCGGCTACGCCAGGGGAGCGCAGATCTGCCTGGTCGGCTCGCTCGGCAAGTACGTGCCGGGGTCGGTTTGGGCGTACCTGCTGCAGATGGAGCTGGGCCGCAAGGCGGGTCTCGCGCGCGCCAGGATCTTCACGGGCTCGCTGATCCAGCTGGGCGTGGGCGTGGTGTCGGCGCTGGTGGTGTCGCTGCTGGCGGCGCCGGCGGTGTTCAGCCACAGCCCCCGCGCGCTCTGGCTGTTCGTGCTGATCCCGGTCGGCCTGGCGATGCTGCACCCGAAGATCCTCACCTGGGGCACGTCCCTGGTGCTGCGGATCCTCCGGCGTCCCCCACTGGCCCACCCCCTGGGCTGGCGCGTGGTGGGCAAGGTCTTCGGCGCCTCGACGGTGGCGTGGTGCCTGCAGGGGATCCACCTGTGGCTCCTGGCGAACTCGGTGGGCACCCCCGGCTTCAGCGGCTTCGTCCTGTGCGTGGGCGCGATGGCCGTGGCGATGACGGTGGGGACGTTCGCGTTCATCCTCCCGAGCGGTGTGGGCGTCCGGGAGGTGGCCCAGGTCGCGGTCCTGACGGCGAGCGGCCTGACGGTCGGCCAGGCGACGGCGTTCGCGGTGGCGTCCCGGGTGATGTTCACGGTGGCGGACCTGCTGACGGCGGGCCTGGCCGCGGTGGCGGCGCGCTCGACCCGCTCGGCGGTCACACCCGCCTGAGCCGCCCGTCTCCAGCGCTCCGCACTGGTCCGCCCCGGAACCGGGGCGGGTTGTCCACCGTCTGCCCCCAGGTTGTCCACAGGCGTTACGCACATGTGGACAACCTGGGTCCTAGTGCACAGCTGGTATCGCTCACCGCCCTGCCGGGAATCACCGGCTCACGGCAGCAACCGATAAATCACCGCGTCCGAATTGCGCCAGGTCTCCTTCAAGAACGGCTCGCCGGCCAACCCGACCAACCCCGGCTGATAGGGCTTCCCCGGCTCGGTGGAAGGCTTCCCCAGGATCACCCAGTGAATGTTCAGCCGCTGAACCGCGGCCCGGACCTCGGGATCGGTCCGGTAATCGCGAAACCGGTCGGCGAGGAGCAGAGCATCCCTCGGCAGCAGCGTCTCGTCGAAATGCCCGGCCACCGTCCGGACTCCCGACAGCGCGTACGTCCAAGCCGTCCCGTCGAAGCGGTCGTTCATCGCCCATTCGCCCGGGGCCGCCAGCTTGCCCAGCTCCTCCATCGCCGCCTGCTCGCCCGGCGTCACGCGCAGCTTCGACGGGTCCGCCGCCTGGTAGCCCGTGTACACGCGGGCTCCGTTCGACCGGAAGTACAAGCCGTTCGAAAGCGCCACGAAACCCAGCAGCACCACCACCGCGACCGCCACCGCCGGTACGCGCGCCGGCAGGTGGTCGCGTAGCCAGGCCTGTGTCGAGGCCAAGCCGTGCGCGGCCAGCACGCACAGCGGGATCGCCGCCATCGAGAAGAACCGGTACGGGTCGTCCCACCACGGGCGCGACAACGCCATCACGATCGGGGCGTTCGACGACGCCACCGCCATGTACGCCAGGCCCGTGACCCCCGCCGTCAATCCGATCCAGCGCAACGCTCCCGCGCGCGCGAAGAACACGATCCCCAGGAACAGCGCCACCGACAGCCACACCTGCGGATGCGCTTCGTAGTGCTGGAACCCCAGCAGCGCCCCCAGCGCCGTCGACGCGCGCCACTCGCTCGGCCAGCCGTAGTACGGGACGTCGCCCGTGGCCAGGCCCAGTGCCCCGAACAACTGCAGCCACGCCACCAGGAGTGACGCCACCGCGATCGGCAGCAGCGCCAGCAGGTCGCGGCCGATCCGGCGCCATCCCGAAAGCCAGCGCTGCACCAGCATCGGCCCGGCGAACAGGATCCCGCCGAACAACGTCGACGAGTGGATGCACAGCAAGCCCACCGCCGCCAGCAGCAGCACGAATCCCGTGTCCGGCGCGACGCGCTCCAGGTACCGCCGCAGGGCCACCGCCGCCAGCGGCGTCAGCGCGACCCCCAGTGCGAAGGGCAGCAGCGGCCCGCGGTCCATCGACTCGTACACGCCCACCACCGGCGCCACCGCCGTCAGCGCCACCGCACCCGCCAGCACCGCGCGCCCGCGGAACTCGCGGACCAGGGTCACCAGCGACAACGCCAGCAAACCCGGCAGCAGCAGCGTGTTCGCGTCCAGCGTGGCCGGGATCGACGCCCCGCTCAGGCGGTACGTCGTCGCCGCCAGCAGGTGGTAGGCATTGGGGTAGAACACCGGCGCCGCGTTGCCGTACCAGTTCACGTGACCCGTGCCGAACAGGCTGCCGTCGCCGGTGTCGGCGATGTAGCGGACGGCGTTCCCGTGGTAGACCGCGTCGAATCCCTGCGGCAGCGCGCCGATGTGGCCCAGGCCGCGCAGCGTCGCGTAGAAGCCCACCGCCGCCCCGAACAGCAGGCACGCGCCCACGGCGATGTGCCCGCGGCGCGCCCACAGCCCGGGTTCCGGCTCGGGTGCCCAACGCCGGACCGTCAGTTTCCGGACACCGTAAGCGATCGCGGCGAACACGACGGTCGAAACGGCGTAGGTCACCGGCGTGAACGACCAGCCGACCGCCGCCGTCCACGGCCCGGTCAGGCCGCCGATGGCGTAGCTGAGCAACGGGGCCAATCCGGCCAGGGCCCAGCCGCGTAATCCCGCGGCGAGTCCCGTCAGGAGGCCCGGGACGGCGATGACGACAATGGCAACGCAGACGGAGAGCACGGTGGAGACTAAGCCGACAACGATCAGTGCGGTGCTCCGGGGTGAGCAGTCCGATCGGGACGAATCGCGAATGTCTCTTCGCGATACCCGAACGGGTTATATTGACCAGTGCGTTTCCCTGCTTGACTGACGCCGGGCGGAGCTGTCTTCACGAGGGGGCCGGGTGGTCTACGCGGTCGTGGTGGCGTGGCTGGTCCTCGCCGCGATCGTGGTGCTGACCTGGGGCCGGCTCGACACCGATCGTGGCTGGCGTGCCTTCGTCCTCACGCTCACCCTCGGCCTTTCCCTGCTGCACCAGCTGCTGTTCGCGACCGTCACCGAGGACGCGCTCGTGTCGTTCCGCTACGCGCAGAACATCGCCGACGGAAACGGCCCGGTCTTCAACCCCGGTGAGCGCGTCGAGGGTTACACGAACTTCCTCTGGCTGGTGCTGATCGCCCTGCCGCGGGCCGCGTTCGGTGCCGACGTGCAGACCGCCGCCGTCGTGTTCGGCGTCGTCGCCGCGCTCGGGTGCGTGCTCCTGTCCTACCTCCTGGTGAACCGGATCGTCGCGGGAGCCGACGCCGAGCCGCGGCCGGCGATCGGCGTCGCCGCCGCGGTGCTGACCGCGAGCGCCGGCGGCCTCGCGGTCTACGGGCCGTCCGGCTCCGAGACCCCGCTGTTCGCGCTGCTGCTCCTCGCCGTCTGCTACTCGCTCGCGGCCCGCCGCCCGGTGGTCGCCGGGGTGCTCGTCTCGTTCGCCGTCATGACGAGCCCGGAGGGGCTGGTCGTCGCCGTGCTGGGCGGCCTCTGGCTGGCCGGCGCCGCGCTGAAGAAGAAGCACAGCTGGTGGGCGCCGGCGGGGTACGTGCTCGGCGCGCTGGTGTTCCTGATCCCGCGGCTGGCCTGGCGCGCGACGTTCTACCAGCACTTCCTCCCCGCGCCGCTGGCCGCGAAGTTCGGCGGGCCGCTCGGCTCGCAGGTCGCCGCCGGCTGGCCGTACCTGTCCGGGTTCGCCTTGGCGCACCAGGGGTTCCTGCTGCTCGGGCTGGTCGCGGCGGTCGCGCTCCTGCTGCGCCGCACCGAAGCCGTCGAGGCCCGGGCCCTGATCTGGCTGCTGTTCGCGACAGCCGCCGGGCTCGCCGCGGCCGCGGTGCTGATCGGCGGCGACCCCGGTCCGTCGTGGCGGCTGCTGGCCCCGGTTCCGCCGCTGATCGCCGTGGCGGCCGTCAGTGCGTACGGCGTCCTCACCGTCGACATCGAGGCGAAGCCGTCGCCGCGGCCGAGGGCGTGGCCGGCCGCGACGCGGCTCGTCCCGGTGACCGCCTGCGGGCTCGCCGGCATCGCGGTGCTCGTCTCGGTGTTCAGCCCCGAGATGCTCGACCGCGTGCGCGACTGGCGCGCGCACGGCACCGAACTGACCGAAATCGGCGGCTGGCTGGGCCGGTACCTGCCGCCCGGGTCGGTCGTCAGCGCCGCCGTGCCCGGCGCGCTCGCGGCCCGCAGCGGGCAGCTGCTCATCATCGACGTCCTCGGCCGCACCGACGACCACATCGCCCGCGAGGGGCAGCACGACGGCGGCGTCGCGACCGACTACGACTACGTCGTCAACGGCCGCCGCCCGACCGTCGCCGTGCCCGCCGACGGCGGCTACGCCGACCGCCAGCACTGCGCGATCGACCCGGTCTACGCGGGCAAGTACGAGGTCGCCACGTTCCGCCGCGTCGGCACGCCCTACTGGGTCTCCGTGTACCCGCGCGCGGAGCAGGCGAAGTCCGTGGTCACGGACCTCGACAAGGGCCCGGACTTCCGCTACGTACCCTGTCCTTCGTGAAGCTCGAGGTTCGGAAACGCCGGCTCGGCGCCGAAGCGAAGCTCGGGATCGGGGTCTTCGGGACGTCGTTCGCGCTGTTCGTGCTGCGGTTCCTGGTGCCGCGCCCGGTCGCGATGTCCAACAACGGCGACGGCGGCCGCGTGCTGTGCGGCGCCGGGATCACCTGGAAGGGCCCGCCGGAGGCGTTCGTCCACCTCGCCTACACGCCGGCGCCCGGCGCGCCGCCGTGCCGGCCGACCTACCTGCTCACGCAGAGCTGGCTCGCGGACCTCGCCGTCGGGATCGGCAGGCTGATCGGGCTGCCCGGGACGCTCAGCCTGGTCGTGCTGGGCCTGCTCAGCAGCCTCGTCGCCGCGGCGGCGATCGCCGCGATCGTGCTCGGCCTGCCGTACTCCTTCCGCACCCGGCTGGCCGTGGCGGCCGGGCTGCTGCTGGTCGTCGCCGACTCGGCGTTCTTCGGCTACTTCGCCGCGGTGCTCGGCGAGGGCGCGGCCTTCCTCGGCCTGCTGCTGGTCGTCGGCGGCCTGCTGCTGATCGCGCGCGAGGGCTGGTGGAGCTACGCGGGCATGGCGGTGACGCTCATCGGGGGCGTCCTGGCGGTCAACGCCAAGGTCCAGACGCTGACGATCCTGCCGATCCTCGCGCTCGCGGTGCTCCTCGTCCGGCCGGGCACGCTGCGCGGGCCGAAGCGGTGGGCGGCAGCGGTGCTGGTCGTCGGCGCACTCGGCGCCGTGACGCTCTACGCGCAGCAGAGCGTCGAGCCGGCCGTCGCGCCCGACGGCACGCTCGCCGAGCGGCCGGGGGACGACTCGCGCGAGGTCAACGTCTTCAACTCGATCTTCCTGAACATCGTCGACGGGCACCACGACACCCAGGCCGACCTGGCCGCGCTCGGGCTGCCGCCGTCGTTCGCCCAGTACGCGGGCAACGGCTGGTGGCACCCGCACCCGGCGACCACGGACCCGCTCTACCCGAGCTACCGCGGGCAGATGAGCCGCCGGAACGTCGTCGCGTACTTCGCGAGCCACCCCGGCCGGACCCTGGAAGTGCTGAACCGGGCCGCGACCGACCAGCTCACCGCCCGGCCCGGCTACCTGGGCAGCTTCGACCAGAGCGCGGGCTTCGCGCCGCACGCGCAGGAACACCGGGTGCCGGTGGTGTCGTGGCTGACCGGCCTGATCGCCCCGCTCGGCCTGTTCGCGCTGGTGCCGATCTGGCTGTTCGTGCTGGTCCGGGCCTGGATGCAGCGGCGCGGCGCGCTGGGCGTCGTGCTGGCTTTCCTGCTCGCGGTGTCCCTGACGCAGTTCGGCGCCGCGGCCCTGGGCGACGGCATCGAGGGCATCAAGCACCAGTCCGTCGCGCTGTTCACCATCCTGCTGGCCCTCGTGCTGGCGATCCCGGTCCGGCGGCGCGAGGACGTGCAGGCTGTGTGAGGTTCGCCCGGTTTGTGTTCTTCCCCGCTTGAACGGCCGCCAAGAACCTACGGTCCCGTAACCTGGAACGATGGCTGACCTGGTGTACCCGCCCGTGATCGCGGCGGCCCGGACGATGTTCCGGGTACTGGACAACCGCATCACGATCGAGGGCGCGGAGCACATCCCGCGCCACGGCGGTGCGGTCATCGCGTGCAACCACGTGAGCTACCTCGACTTCATCTTCTGCGGCCTCGGAGCGCGCCCGGCCAAGCGGCTGACGCGGTTCATGGCGAAGAAGGAGATCTTCGACAACAAGATCGCCGGGCCGTTGATGCGCGGGATGCACCACATCTCCGTGGACCGCTCCGCCGGCCTGGCCTCCTACCGCGCGGCCCTCGAAAAGCTGAAGGACGGCGAGGTCGTCGGCGTCTTCCCCGAAGCCACCATCAGCCGGTCGTTCACCGTCAAGGAGATCAAGTCGGGCGCCGTCCGGATGGCCGCGGCGGCGGACGTCCCGGTCGTGCCGATGGCGCTCTGGGGCACCCAACGGCTCTGGACGAAGGGCCGGCCGAAGGACCTGACCCGCCGGCACGTGCCGATCTCGATCCTCATCGGCGAGCCGATGTACCCGGCGAAGGGCGACGACTGGGACGTCCTGACGAAGGAGCTGCGCGTCCGGATGAGCGCGCTGGTCGACCGCGCCCAGGCCGAGTACCCGGACCAGCCCGCGTCCGACGAAGAACGCTGGTGGCTGCCCGCCCACCTGGGCGGGACCGCGCCGACCCCGGCCGAAGCGGCCGAGCTCGACCGCCGTTAGAACCAGCGCTCGAGGACCTGCGCGACGCCGTCTTCGCCGGCCGGGCCGGTGACCTCGTCGGCCACCGCGAGCACCGCCCGGTGCCCGTCCTCCATCGCGACCCCGTGGCCGGCCCAGCGCAGCATCTCGACGTCGTTCGGCATGTCGCCGAAGGCGATCACCTGCCCGCGTCCGACGCCCAGCCGCTCGGCGACGTCGGCGAGGCCGGTCGCCTTGGTGATGCCGTGCGCGGACAGCTCCACCAGGCCGCCCGACGACGAGTAGGTGACGTCGACGTCGCGGTCGAAGAGCGCGTTGACCGCCTCGGACATCTCCTCGGACGACATCCCGCGGTGGCTGACCAGCAGCTTGATCGCCGGGTGCCCGAGCACCTCGGCGCGCGGCGCGGTGCGGCCCTCGCCGTCGCCCCACGGGTTGTGGTAGTTCGGCTCGATCACGAAGCTGCGCATTTCGTGGTCGGCGCCGGTGCTGACGCGTTCGGCGGCCAGGCGGCAGCCGGGCAGCGCCTTGTCGAGCGCGTGCGCGATGTCGTGGAGCAGTTCCGGCTTCAGCAGGCCGTGTACCGCGACGACCTCCTCGCGCCCGCAGTCGTACAGGACGGCGCCGTTCGCGCACACCGCGTACCCGGTCAGCTCGAGGGGCTTGGCCACGGGCGCGATCCAGCGCGGCGGCCGGCCGCTGGCCAGCACGAACGGCACGCCCGCCTCGATCGCCCGGCCGACGGTCGCGATGGTGCGGGCGCTGAGGGATTCGGAGGGGCCGAGCAGGGTGCCGTCGACGTCGGACGCGATCAACTGGGGTCTCTCCACCCGGCCATTGTCCCTGACCCGTCCGGGTGGCTTCGTCCCCGTCCGAGCGAATGTCGGTGCCGACCCTCCGCCTTCCTCCCCACCACCACCCTCAACGGAGGAGCTGCGCTCCGCTGTTACGTTCGGCAGTGTGCGAGTAGGCATCGTGATTCTTCCGGAAGATCGTTGGTGGGCGGCCGAGCCGAAGTGGCGGGCCGCCGAGGAGTACGGCTTCGACCACGCCTGGACGTACGACCACCTGGGCTGGCGCACCCTGGTCGACGGGCCGTGGTTCTCCGCGATCCCGACCCTGACCGCCGCGGCGATGGTGACGTCGCGCATCCGGCTGGGCACGTTCGTGGCGTCCCCGGTCGCCCGGCACCCGGTGCCGTTCATGCGGGAGCTGACCACCCTCGACGACGTCTCGGACGGCCGGTTCGTCCTGGGCGTCGGCGCGGGCGTAGACCACCTGCACTACGACGGCGCGGTCCTCGGCGCGCCGGAGCTGACGGCGAAGCAGCGCGCCGACCGGTTCACCGAGTTCGTCGAGGCGCTCGACGGGCTGCTCATGACCGACAAGTTCGACTTCGACGGCGAGTACTACCGGGCCCGCGAGGCCCGCAACCTGCCGGGCACCGTCCAGCGGCCGCGGCTGCCGTTCGTGGTCGCGGCGAACGGCCCCCGCACGATGACCCTCGCGGCGCGCTTCGGCGCGGGCTGGGTCACCACGGGCCGGGGCGGCAAGACCGAGGACGAGTGGTGGGGCGGCATCAAGCAGCTCACCGAGCTCTTCGACCAGCGGCTGGACGCGGCAGGCCGCGAGCGGGCCGGCATCCAGCGGCACCTGAGCCTGGACGCGTCGCCGGTCTTCTCGCTGAGCAGCGTCGAGGCGTTCCGGGACGCGGCCGGCCGCGCGGGGGAGCTGGGCTTCACCGACGTCATCGCGCACTGGCCGCGCTCGTCGTCACCGTACGAAGGCCGCGAAGCCGTGCTGGAGCAGGTGGCGAGCGACGTCCTGCCGGAGCTCCACGCTGGTCCGAACGGGTGACATCCGCGTAGCCGGGAAACCGATTGCCGTCCCTCGGGCGTCCTTCACTGCAGACGCCAGAGATCACCCCGGGGGTGGTTGGGGGACGGAGGGCCCTCGTGGCCGCGGCACGGGGCGCCGCGGCCACGAGGGCTTCGTCACGCCGGGCTACTTCACGATCCGGTAGATCACGGCGCCCGGGTTCCGGTAGACCTCGCGCACGAAGTCGTGCCCGTCCAGGTGCCGCAGGCCGGGCGCGATCGGGGTGTCGCGGCGGATCGTGCCGCTGCCGACCAGCACGTAGTGGATGTTCAGCCGCTGCGTCGCGGCGCGGACCTGCGGGTCGCTGTCGTAGTCGCCGAAGTGCATCGCCAGGTAGAGCGAGTCCGGGGGCGCGATGCCCGCGTCGTAGTGGCCGGCCACCGGGTGCACGCCGGTCAGCGCGTACATCCACGCCGTGCCGTCCATGCGGTCGTTGAGCACCTTCTGGTCGGCGGGGATCCCCAGCGTGCCGAGGTGGTCCATCGCGTCGATCTCGTCCTGGCTGACCGGCGGGACCGTCTCGCCGGGGAGGCCGTTGTAGTACAGCAGCGACACCGTCTTGGCGTTGGCCGCGCGGTAGAACCCGCCGGTCAGCACGCCCATCGCCACGACCAGCAGCACCGCCGTCGCCAGCCCGACCCGGCCGGTCAGCCACGGCCGCGCGCGCACCCAGGCGCGCCCGCTCGCGACCTTCGCCAGCCACTGCTGGGTCTCGCTCATCCCGTGCGCGGCGAGCAGGCACATCGGGATCGCCGCCAGCGCCATCAGCCGGAACCGGTCGTTCCACCAGGGGCGCGACAGGCTGATCACCCAGTCTTCGCCGCCGAAGCACGCGACCACGACGAACAGCGCGGACAGCGCGATCGCCGAGAGCACCACCCAGCGCATCCGCCGCAGCCGCACCAGCGTGAACACGCCGAGGGCCAGGAACACCGTCAGCCAGATCTGCGGCACCGGCAGCACCTGCTTGAACGTCGCCAGCATCGCCAGGGCCTTCCACAGCGGCATGTGCGAGCCCCACGCGTGGTACGGGTACGACCCGGACGTGAAGGAGATCGCGCCGAGGATCATCGGCGCGGCCATCAGCCCGGCCGCCACCATCACCGGCAGCATCCGCAGGACGTCACCGCCGACGACCCGCCAGGCCGCTTTTTCCGGCGCGACGCCGTCGAGGTGCTTGCCCCGCAGTGCCCGGTACCAGCGCTGCACCACGACCGGGAACGCGAACAGGATCGCCCCGAACAGCGCGCTCGAGTGCGCGGCGAGCAGGCCGGTGGCGCTCAGCGCCAGCACCGCGCCCGTGTCGACGCCGGGCCGCACGACGAACCGCTGCAGCGCGACCACCGCCAGCGGCGTCAGCACGATGCCGAGCGCGAACGGCAGCAGCCCGCTCGACACCGACTCGTACGCCCCGGTCGTCGCGCCGCCCGCGACCAGCGCCGCGCTGCCGGCGAACACCGCGCGGCCGCCGAGCTGGCGCACCAGCGCGACCATGGCCAGCGCGAACAGCCCGGCGATCGGCATCGTGACGGCGTTGAGCGTGACCGGCACCGACGTCCCCGACAGCTGGTAGACCAGGGCGCCGACCAGGTGGTACGCGTTCGGGTAGAAGGACCCGTCGGGGTACCAGTTGATGGTGCCCATGCCGGTCAGGGAGCCGTCGCCGGTCTCGGCGATGTAGCGGATGCCGTTCGCGTGGAAGACGGTGTCCCAGCGCTGGAACACCGCGGTCGTCCCGCCGCGGCCGGTGACCACCACGGCGATCGACACGGCCGTGGCGATCGCCACGCAGGCGACCACGGCCAGGTGCGCGCGGCGCGTCCACGGCTGCGGCGGCTCTTCGGCTCCCGGTGTCATCCAGCCGCGCGCGATCGAGAGCCGGCGGAGACCGTGGAGCACGGCGGCGAGCAGCAGGGTGCAGGCGGCGACGCTCGGCGGCCCGTACGGCACGTGCGCGATCGCCAGCCACGGGCCGGCCAGGCCGGCGATGGCGTAGCTCAGCAGCGGCGCGAGCCCGGCCAGAGCCCAGCCGCGGACGCCGGCGGCCCATCCGACGACGCCGCCGGGCACCGCCAGTACGGCCAGATAAGTGGCCACCGCGGCGAAGTAGCTCCAGAAGTCCTCGGGTGCAGGCACTGCTTTCCAGGTGTGTCGTAGGCCGAAATGTGATAGTCGGGTGCGGCCCGGGTTACCGGACTGCGTACCCTCGACGCCCGTGAGCGCGCACACGAACCCCGCACAGATTACTGAAGACGATTTCGCAGGTTACGACCTCGTCGTCGTCGGGTCCGGTTTCTTCGGCCTGACCGTCGCCGAACGGGCTGCGGCCGAGCTGGGCAAGAAGGTCCTCGTCCTCGAACGGCGTAGCCACATCGGCGGCAACGCCTACTCCGAGGCCGAGCCCGAGACCGGGATCGAGGTGCACAAGTACGGCGCGCACCTGTTCCACACGTCGAACAAGCGCGTCTGGGAGTACGTGAACCGGTTCACCGAGTTCACGAACTACCAGCACCGCGTGTTCGCGCGGGTCAAGGACCAGGTCTACTCGTTCCCGATGAACCTGGGCCTGATCAACCAGTTCTTCGGCAAGTCGCACACGCCGGACGAGGCTCGCGAGCTGATCGCCAAGCAGTCGTCCGAGTTCGAGACCGCCAACGCGCAGAACCTCGAGGAGAAGGCGATCTCGCTGGTCGGCCGTCCCCTCTACGAGGCGTTCATCCGCGGTTACACGGCGAAGCAGTGGGAGAACGACCCCAAGAACCTGGGCGAGAACATCATCACCCGCCTGCCGGTCCGCTACAACTTCGACAACCGGTACTTCAACGACACCTACGAGGGCCTGCCCGTCAACGGGTACACCGCGTGGCTCGAGAAGATGGCCGAGCACGAGAACATCGAGATCCGGCTGAACGTCGACTACTTCGACGTCCGCGAGCACATCCCGGCGGGCACCCCGACCGTCTACACCGGGCCGCTGGACCGCTACTTCGGCTACTCGGCGGGCCGGTTCACCTGGCGCACCGTCGACTTCGAGTCCGAGGTCGCCGAGACCGGTGACTTCCAGGGCACCTCGGTCGTCAACTACAACGACCAGGAAGTGCCCTACACCCGGATCATCGAGTTCCGCCACTTCCACCCGGAGCGGGACTACCCGAAGGACAAGACGGTCATCTTCCGCGAGTACTCCCGCTTCGCGACCGAGGAAGACGAGCCGTACTACCCGATCAACACCCCGGAGAACCGCGAGAAGCTCGAGGCCTACCGCGAGCTGGCCAAGACCGAGGCGCGCGAGAGGAACGTGCTGTTCGGCGGCCGTCTCGGCACCTACAAGTACCTCGACATGCACATGGCCATCGGGTCGGCGCTGTCGGCGTTCGACAACAAGATCGCCCCGCACCTGACCGACGGCGCGCCGCTCGACGGGTCCCTCGATGCTTGAGAAGGGCACCCCGACGGGCGAGGTCGCCGTCCTTTCGAAGGCGCAGGGCTTTCTGAAGAGTGACGTTTCGGTGAAAGCCGCGCGCGGCATGTCGCACTTCGGCGAGCACGCGATCGGCTGGTTCAGCCTCGGCCTGATCGGCGCCGCGGTCGACAAGAAGCGGCGCAAGGACTGGCTGGTCGCGTCGGCCGGCGTCGTCGGCGCGCACGCGGCCTCGATCGCGGTGAAACGCGTGGTCAGGCGGCCCCGGCCGGACCACCCGAGCGTCGAGGTACTGGTCGGCACCCCGAGCAAGCTGAGCTTCCCGTCGTCGCACGCGACGTCCACGACGGCGGCGGCGGTGCTCTACTCCGGATTGACCGGGCGTAACCTGGTGCCCGCCCTGGTACCGCCGATGCTCGCCTCGCGGCTCGTGCTCGGCGTTCACTATCCGACAGACGTCCTGGCCGGTGCGGCCCTCGGGGGGCTCGTCGGTGGTCTGATACGACGGAAGCTGAAGAAGAAGCCATGAGCGAGACGACCGAGCAGCGCAACAGCGACGAAGCGGCCGTGACTCCTGAGGCACCGGAGACCCCGGTGACGGCGGAGTCGGCCACGGCGACCGCCGCCCGCGGGCGGTTCGGCCTGGCCGGCGGCGTCATCAAGACGGCGCGGCCGCGCCAGTGGGTCAAGAACGTGCTGGTCTTCGCGGCCCCGTTCTTCGCCTTCTCGAAGTCGACCGACCGCACGGGCCTCCTGCTCGACGCGATCGTCGCCTTCGTGGCGTTCTCGCTGGTGGCGAGCTCGGTCTACCTCATCAACGACGCCATCGACGTCGAGGCCGACCGGGCCCACCCGACCAAGCGGAACCGGCCGATCGCGGCCGGCATCGTGCCGGTCCCCGTCGCGTACGGGGCCGCGGTCGTGTTCTTCCTGGCCGGCCTCGGCGTGTCGTTCGCGGCGAGCTGGCAGCTCGCCGTGGTGCTGGGGGTCTACGAAGCCGTCCAGCTCGGCTACTGCTTCGGCCTGAAGCACCAGCCGGTGGTCGACCTGGCCATCGTCGGCTCGGGCTTCCTGATGCGCTCGATCGCCGGCGGTGTCGCGGGCGGCATCGCGCTTTCGCAGTGGTTCCTGCTGGTCACGGCGTTCGGCTCGCTGTTCATGGTCGCCGGCAAGCGCTACGCGGAGATCATGCTCTTCGAGCGCACCGGCGCGAAGATCCGCTCCTCGCTGAAGAAGTATTCGGCCAGCTACCTGCGGTTCGTCTGGGCGACGTCGGCGGCGATCCTGATCATGTCGTACTGCCTGTGGGCGTTCGAGATCCGCCAGACCGAGCACAACTCGGTGTGGGCGCTCATCTCGATGGTGCCGTTCGTGGTGGCGGTGCTCCGCTACGCGGTCGACGTCGACGGCGGCATCGCGGGCGAGCCCGAGGAGATCGCGCTCAAGGACCGCGTGCTGCAGGTGCTCGGCGCGACCTGGGTGGTCACGCTGTTCCTGTCCTTCTACCTGTGACTCATGGCGGATCGACAGGTTGGTTTCAGGTGATGCACAGCTGAGGGGCGCACGCTGAGGTGGTGGGGGCGGGCACTGCGCTCGCTCCCGTGACCACAGGAGCCACGATGAACGACCAGCCGCGCGAGGAGAAGGCCCCGGAGGGGGCCGACCACCCGACCGTCGAACAGCCCACGGCCCACGCCGCGGCCGACCAGCCGACCACGCAGCAGCCGGCCGCCCAGGCACCGGCGACGCCCGCCGCGGCCGACCAGCCCCCCGCGCAAGCACCGGCCACCCCCGCCGCACCGGGCGAACCAGCCACCGCGCAGAGCCCCGCAGCCGGGGCCGCCCTGCCGGCGGCCGACCAGACCGCCGTCCACGGGCAGCAGCCGCCACCCGCCGCGCAGGGGCAGGCTCCGCCGTCCGCCGCGAGCGCGGCTCAGGCCCCGCCCACGCCCCAGCTCTCCCAGCCCGGTCCCGGCCCGGCCTACGGCGCCTGGGGCCCTCCCCAGGCCGCCCCACGGCAGCCCGGCGGCTTCCGGCGGTTCGTCGGGAACCGCGCGACCCAGCTCGTCGGCGTCGGCGTCCTCGGCCTGCTGATCGGCGGCGGCGTCGTCGGCGGGATCGCCGCCGCGACCAGCCACGGTCCTCGCGACGGCCGGCCCGGCATCCACCGCCAGTACGACGGCCCCAACGGCAAGCAGGGCTTCGACGGCCGCGGCTTCCCGGGCGGGGGTGGCGGGAACTCCGGCAACTCGGGCAATTCCGGCTCCGGGAACGGCATCTGATCGCTGTGGTCTGAGCCACCCGTACCTCGCTCAGATCACAGAAGCATCACGGGCGAGGTACGGTGTCCGGGATGCGAAGCGCCTCCGCAGAACTCCCCAAGGCCGCCACCGCGCTGTCGGCGGCCGTGCCCTTTGCCCGCTCGTGGGCGTTGCCGGCGGGGGCAGCGGCGGCCTCCGCCCTGGTGTTCGCCCTGGTCAGCAGCCATCTCATCGATGACACGTACATCACGCTGTCCTACGCGAAGAACCTCGCCTTCCACGCCCACTGGGGCCTGATCGAGCAGGGGACGGCGAACACCGCGACGTCCCCGCTGAACGTCCTGGCCCTGGCCGCGGTCACGTTCGTCGTCCGCGACGCCGTGCTGGCGGCCGGGATCGTGTTCGTCGCCGTGCAGGTGCTGCTCGTCCTCGGCCTGCGCCGGCTGGGCGAGCGCACCGGGCTGCCGGCGGCGTTCGCGCCGGTGACGTTCGCGTTGCTGCTGGTCAACCCGCTGCTGCTGTCGTCGGTCGGGCTGGAGGTCGCGCTCGGCGCCACCGGCGTCGTCTGGACGCTGGTCTACGCGGGGGAGCGCAAGGCGGGCCGGCTCGGCGTCCTGATCGGGCTGCTCGCCCTCGTCCGGATCGACCTGCTGCTCATCGCGGCAGTGCTGTTCGCGGCCCGCCGCGAGTTCTGGACCGGTATTTGGCGCACGGCCTTCGCCGCCCTGGCGGTCACGCTGCCGTGGTTCGGGTTCAGCTGGATCGTGCTCGGCTCGGCCGTGCCGGACACGCTGGTCATCAAGATCAGCCAGCAGTCGTGGGGACCGTTCAGCTTCACGAACGGCCCGCTCCTGTACTGGCGCAACTTCCCGGCCGAGGCCGCGCTGTCGTTCCTGCCGCTGCCGCTCGCGGGCCTGGTGGGCGTGGTCTGGATCGTCCAGTACCGCCGCGGTTCCGAGATCGCCCGCCGCCTGACGCCGTCCGCGGCGCTGGCCGTCGCGGGCGCCCTGCACTACCTGGCGTACAGCCGCCTCGGCGTGCCGCCGTACCACTGGTACTACGCGCCGAGCATCATCGGCGCGACGATCTTCCTGGCGGCGTGCGCGTGCGCGGTGCCGGAACGCGTGCGCCGCGGAACGTGGACGCTGGCCGGCGGTGTCCTCGCGGCGAGCGTCGCGGTGTACGCGCTGCCGGGCCTCCCGCGCCAGTTCGCGCCGATCACGAGCAACCACGCCTCGACGACGGAGTACCGCGAGATCGGCCAGGAACTGGCGTCGATCGCCCACGGCCGCACGGTGGAGACGGCGGGCGAGGTCGGCGCGCTCGCCTACGCGTGCGACTGCGAGCTGGTGGACGAGTTCTCCGACCGCGGCGCGGTCGACCCGGCGATCGCGGAGACGAAACGCCGCAGCGGCGACCTCGGCCGTGCGCTGCTGGAGGCCAACTTCCACAACTTCGACCACAGCGTGGCCCCGATCAGCCCCGACCTGATCCTGGCGACGACCCGCCGGACGCCGCCCCCGACGGCGCTGGCGAGCTGGCGGATCGACTCCCCGTGGATGGGCCCCCAGAACCTCTACCTGCTGCCGGCTCACGCGGCCGGCAGCTGAGCACGGCCGCGGAACATCCGGTTCATCGTCCCCTCGCGGGCCAGCAGCACCTGCGTGATCACTTGCAGCACCACGAAGCTGCCGATCGACAGCGCCGTGTCGAGCCCCGGCACGACGTCCACCGGCAGCGTGTACGCCATCGCGATGCTTCCCGCGCTGTGCACGAGCCCGCCGACGCCCCACACGACCGTCAGCACCCGCCAGACCCGCCGGAACGACGGCGTGTCCGCCCAGCGGGCCTCCAGCGTCGAAGCGCGGCCTGGTAGCAGCGCGAGCGTCGCCTGGTAGGTCGTCGGGCGGCGGCCGATGCGCAGGCTCGCCAGCATCCACACCCCGATCAGGACGCTGAACCACGCGCCGCGCACCAGCTGCAGCCGTGCGTCGCCGGTCAGCAGCGACGTCGCGAGCCCGATCGCCACTATGGCCAGCACGAACACACCCATGCCGTCGACCCGCCGGTGCCGCGCCGCCAGGTACAGCACGCGCAGCGCCGGCGGCAGGCCGCTCAGCGTCAGCGCCCAGACCGGCGCCACGTCGAACGCCCGCAGCAGGTAGTAGCCGCCGGCCGGGGCGGCGATGTCGCAGAGCAGCGTGCCGAGCATGTCCCCGAGCATGGACGACCGACGCGGCCGGGACCATCGTCGAGCCGGCTCTTACGCATCCACCGTCCGGTTGATGCCCATCCGCTGCCGCGTGATCTTCACGCCGAGCACCGCGCTCCCGACGGTCAGCGCGGTCTCGAGGAACGGCACGACGTCGACCGGCAGCGTGAACGCCATCACGACGACGGCGCAGGCCAGCAGCACGCACCCGGCGCCCCACCCCAGGGTTGCCGTGCGCCACCGCTGCCGGAACGCGGGGGAGAGGCCCCACAGCTGGTCGAGCTCACGGGCGCGAGCGGGCTGAAGGGTGCACGCCGCCCGGAACAGGAGCGGCCGCCGGCCGACGAGCAGGCTCCCCAGCATCGCCACGCCGAGCGGCAGCGTGATCCAGGCGCTGCGGACCAGCAGCAGCCGGGGATCACCGGAGAACACCGCCACCGCGCCGTTGATCAGCAGCACGGCCAGCACGAACGCGCTCAGCGGGTCGATCCGCCGGTGCCGGGCCAGGACGTACCCGGTCCGCAGCACCGGCGGCACGGCGCTGACCAGCAGCGCCCAGAGCGCGTCGACGTCGAAGGAGCGCAGGACGTAGTACAGGGCCATCGGGAGCGCGACGTCGCGGAGCAGCATCGTGAGCCCACCGCGGTCGCTCGTCGTAGTCGTCATGATGACAGTTTGTTGCGACGACCACCGCGGCACATCGGCGTGCGGGCCGGGCCCGGATGGATCTCCGGGTCAACCCGAGGGTGGAGAACTCAGATCGGGAGCTTGCGGAAGATCGGCCGCGGGACGTGCCGCAGGGCCGACATCACCAGCCGGAACGGCGCCGGCGCCCAGATCAGGTCCTTGCCCGCGCGGGCCGCCGCCACCGCCTGCTCGGCGACCTGGTCGGCGTTCTGCGTCAGCGGGGCGTCCTTGAGGCCGTCGGTCATCTTCGTCCGCACCTGACCCGAGCGGACGACCGTCACCTGCACGCCGTGCGGCGCGAGCGCCTCGCCGAGACCCAGGAAGAAGCCGTCGAAACCGGCCTTGGTGGAGCCGTAGACGAAGTTCGACCGCCGGACGCGCTCACCGGCCACCGACGACAGCGCGATCACCGTGCCGTGCCCCTGGGCCTTGAGCTTCTCCGACAGAGCGACGCCGACGGACACCGCGGCGGTGTAGTTCACCGTCGCCGCCTCGACCGCTTTCGCGTGGTCCTGCCAGAGCTCTTCGGGGTCGCCGAGCAGGCCGAACGCCACGACCGCGACGTCGATGTCGCCGCCCTCGAACGCCTTGTCCAGCACGCCGGGGTGCGAGGCCAGGTCCTTCGCGTCGAAGTCGACGGTTGCGATCTCGGCGCCCTTGTCCTTCAGGCGCTGCGCGGCCGCGTCGAGCCGCGGCGACGGCCGCGCGGCCAGCACGACCCGCAGCGGCTTCTCGGCCAGGTACTTCTCGGCGATCGCCAGCGCGATGTCGGACGTGCCGCCGAGCAGCAGCAGGGACTGGGGGTTGCCAACAGCGTCGATCACAGCTCGAGCCTCCGGCTCATGTCAGAGGCGAAAACGCCTTCGGGGTCAACGGCGGCGCGCACCTTGCGCCACTCTTCGAGGCGCGGGTACATCTTCGCGAACGTCTCGGGCGCGGTGCGCGAGTCCTTCGCGGTGTACAGCCGCCCGCCCGCGGCGAGCACGTCCTCGTCCAGCTCGGTGCAGAAGCGGCCCAGGCCGTCCTTGATCGGGAAGTCGACGCTGAGCATCCAGCCCGGCGACGGCCACGACATCGGCGCCGGGTTCGCCTCGCCCATCCGCTTGAGGACGTTCAGGAACGAGTAGTTGCCGGACGTCGAAATCTTGCGGCAGATGGCCTTGAGCTGGTCTTCCGTGCCGAACGGCACCGAGAACTGGTACTGCAGGAAGCCCTTCGAGCCGTACGCCCGGTTCCACTCGCTGATCATGTCGAGCGGGTGGTAGAACTGCGTCAGGTTCTGGATCTTGCCGCGCGCGCCCTTCTTGGGCACCGTCTTCTGCCACAGCTCGTTGATCAGGCCGAACGTGAGCTTGTTGCCGAGGCCGTTGGGGAAGACGTCCGGCAGCGTCAGCAGCTGCGGCGCGTCGAACTTCAGCGGCTGGCTGCGCAGCTTCGGCGGCAGCTGGTCCACCGTCGCCAGCGAGCCGCGGGAGAACGTGGCCCGGCCGAGGCGGCCGTCGGAGGAGATCAGGTCCGGCACCGACATCGAGTAGTCGTAGCCGAGGTCCGAGCCGTCGGTGAACAGGCCGAGCGTCTCGTCGAGGTTCGCCGTGCGGTCCGCGTCGACGTAGAAGTACGCCGTCTCGGTCTTCTTCATCCGGATCGTGGCCCGGGTGATGATGCCGGTCAGGCCGATGCCGGCGACGGTCGCCCAGAACAGCTCGGCGTCCGGGCCCTCCGGCGTCAGCGTGCGGATGTTGCCGTCCGCGGTGATGAGGTCCAGCGACACGACGTGGTTGCCGAAGCTGCCCGCGCTGTGGTGGTTCTTGCCGTGGATGTCGTTGGCGATCGCGCCGCCGATGGTCACCTGGCGCGTGCCCGGCAGAACGGGGACCCACAGGCCGTACGGCAGCGCCTCGCGCATCAGCTGGTCGAGGCTCACGCCCGCGTCGAGGTCGACGAGCGCGCTGTCCGGGTCGATCGAGTGGATCCGGTCCAGCGCGGTCATGTCGACGACCAGGCCGCCCGCGTTCTGCGCCGGGTCGCCGTAGGACCGGCCGAGGCCGCGGGCGATGACACCGCGCTCGCCGGCCTGGGTCACGGCACGCGCGATGACTTCGACGTCTGCGGTGCTCAGCACGTCGGCGGTGGTCGGTGCCGTCCGCGCCCAGCCCGTGAGCGTGCGACGCTGTGTCTCGGGTGCAGGGGTCACTCGACCAGGGTAGCCACGCCGAACGACGCCCGGAACGTGACCCTGAAGTGCTCGCTTCTACACTTTGCGCATCAAGGCACAAGCGCCCGCGCGGGTGACCATGACTCAGGCAACGAGGTAATGCAGTGGTGGCGACCGATCCGCAAGCCGACATCGCAGCTGCTCAGCCGTCCTCCCTCGGACTGCTCGGGCAGCTCGTTCGCTTCGCCCTGATCGGCGGCTTCTGCGCCCTGGTCGACCTGGGTACGTACACGCTGCTGACCCAGGTGGCCGGGATGGCCACTTCACCGTGGGTCGACGTCGCTCGCGCTATCAGTTTCATCGTGGGCACCACCACGGCGTTCTTCCTGAACCGGAAGTTCACCTTCTCCGGCGGGCGCCGCGACGGGAAAGCGCAGATCGGTTCGTTCGTCCTGCTCTACACCGTGACGTTCTTCGTCGCGGTCGGGGTGAACCAGCTCATGCTGCAGGTGCTGCCGGAGTCCGCGTGGCAGCACACACTGTGCTGGGCCGTGTCGCAGGCCACCGCCACGGTGATCAATTTCGTGATGCTCAAGTGGGTCGTCTTCCGCGAGCCGTCGACTGAGGAGAACTGAGGAACTCAATGCCCGGTAAAACAGCCACCCCGGCGCCGACCACCCCAGCCGGCGCGGCCGCCGAGACGCGGTTCACCGAGCACACTCCGCAGGGTCGCCTGACGGCGCAGCGCGGCCTCTACGCGGGCCCGGCGCCGATCGTCAGCAAGGACCTGTACGCCGAGCTCGAGTGGGGCTCGGCCGTGCGGGAACGTGCGGTGATCACCCTCGAGCCCGCCTCCAAGGTGTCGGGCAACACGTACTTCGGCCGGTTCCCGGCCTCCTACTGGCAGCGGTGGACCACGGTGACCGAGGTGTCGGTCGAGGCCGTGGTGACCGGGACCGGGCTGCTGTCGATGGGTGCCTCCGACGTCGAGGGCGAGCCGCGTGTGGTGGCCGCCGAGCAGGTCGCCGACGTCAAGCAGCACAAGATCACGCTGACCTCGAAGCTGGACAAGTTCTACGACGGCGGCGCGCTCTGGCTCGACCTGGAAACCGAGGGCGGGCAGACGCTGCGGGTGGAGCAGGTCCGCTGGACGGTCGAGGCCCCGCAGAAGATCCGCCCGACCGCGGTGACGATCTGCACGATGAACCGCGCCGACGACTGCCTGAAGAACCTCCAGGCCCTGGCCGCGGACGTCTCCTCGCTGGAGACCCTGGACGCCATCTACGTCGCCGACCAGGGCAGCGACCTGGTCGAGTCCCGGGACGGGTTCGAGCAGGTCGCCAAGGACCTGGCGGACAAGCTGCACTACATCAAGCAGCCGAACCTCGGCGGGGCCGGCGGGTTCACCCGGGGCCTGTTCGAGGTGGCCGGGCACACCGCGACCGAGCACGCGAACGTGCTGTTCATGGACGACGACGTGCTGCTGGAGCCGGACCTGGTGATCCGGATGACGGCGTTCTCCAACCGCGCCGCCAACCCGATCATCGTCGGCGGCCAGATGCTCAACCTGTTCCACCCCAACCAGCTGCACGTCGGCGCCGAATACGCCCGGCTGAACACCCTCGAGCCCGGCCAGCCGGTCGAGCACTCCCTGTCGACGGCGGACCTGCTGGGGGTGGATGAGGAGACGTTGAAGCCGAACCGGCAGGAGCGGCGCCTGGACGCCGGGTACAACGGCTGGTGGTCGTGCCTGATCCCGTACGAGGTGGTGCAGGCGACCGGGTATCCGTTGCCGTTCTTCTTCCAGTGGGACGACGCGGAGTACTCCTACCGGGCCCGCGCGCACGGCTTCCCGACGGTGACGTTGCCGGGGGCGGGGGTGTGGCACGCGGACTTCCACATGAAGGACTGGGACGAGTGGCACCGGTACTTCAACCTGCGCAACTCGATCATCACCGCGGCGTTGCACTCGCCGTTCAACCTCAACCTGCTCTCCCGGGTGCTGCTGGCGCAGCTGGTGCGGTATCTGCTGGGGATGCAGTACGGGCTGTCGGCGACGCTGATCAAGGCGGTGGAGGACTTCCTGGAGGGCCCGCAGGTCCTGCGGGACGGCGGGGTCGAGGCGATGCAGGAGATCCGCCGGATCCGCGACCAGTACCCGGAGACCAAGCGGCACAAGGCCACCGACGTCCCGGGCATCGCCTCCAACGACATCGGCATCATCAACAGCGCGCCGCGGCCCAGCATGCAGCGCCTGGTGCTGATCAAGCGGGTGCTCGACCGGGTCCTCGGCCGCAGCCGCTTCGGGCTCGGCGCGGTGCCGATCGACGAGGCGAACTGGTGGCACATCGCGCTGTTCGACACCGCGGTGGTCACCGACGCGAACCAGGAAGGTGTCCGCGTCCGGTCGTACGACAAGGCGAAGATGTTCGACCTGGCCAAGCGCGGCGCGAAGGTGGTCCAGCGGCTGCGCAAGGAAGGCGCGGCGGTGCAGGAGCAGTACAAGCGCGCCATGCCGGAGCTGACCTCGCGCGAGAACTGGAAGCGCCTGTACAAGCTCTGACCCAGGCATCGTCGAAGGCCGTCTCACGCTCGTCGTGGGGCGGCCTTCGGTGTGTCAGCCGTGCATGCCGAACACGGTGCTCTTCCGGGTGAGGTCGTCGACGTACGCGGCGGCCACGTGGGCGAAGTTGATCGCGACCTCCGAGTGGTCCTTGGTGGTCACCGTCTCGACCGCGCCGGCCTTCACGAGCTGGGCGAGCCTGCCCGCCAGCTTGCCGGACTCTTCGGTCGTCAGTGCGAACAGCAGCGGTTCCCCGCCGGTGGCGAGGTGCAGCACGAGTGCGGGTTTCGGGTCGGCCATGCGTCCATCGGACCAGCGGCGATCTCGCCCGGGCAAGCGGGTTCGCTGAGGGCGGATGGACTACCGTTTTCCCAAGCCCGGAAGAACCCGTTGGGGGATGGAAGCGATGCCGCACTCGTTCTCGCTGTCGCTGGCAGCGGTGGACATCCTGCTGGAGCAGCTGGGGCTCGGCCGCGCGCCGACGCCGTTCGAGGTCCCGCACGTCGGCACGACCGTCGAGCAGCGCGCGATGATCCGCGACGCCGTCGTCCGCGACCTGTCCGGCCGCGGGCTGTGGAGCCGCGGCCGCCTCGACGCGGACGCCGAGCTGGCGCTGGCCACCTTCGCCCGCGGCAGCGTGGTGATCAACGCGGCCGCCGAGCTGGGCGATCGCCACCTCTTCGCCCGCGTCGCGTCCGACGGCCAGTTCGCGGTGCTCGCCCGCCAGGAGGAGAACCTCATCGTCTTCGAGGAGGTCCGCCCGACGGGCATCGTCCCGGCGATCGTCGACCTCCTCCCGCTGACCCCGGCGGCGCCCGGCCAGTCGGTCACCATCTCGCGCCCGGCGGAGCAGCCCCGCCACCAGCGCCGCGACGACGCGTACGACCCGTTCGCGGGCGTGAGCGGCCCGCGCTCGGCAGGCGGCGGCGGCGGCCCCCAGCTCCGGATGATCGAGCGCGTCTTCCAGGAGCCGAAGAAGCGCGTGGGCCAGTTCACCGCCCAGACCCGCGGCGGCACGTTCCCGCCCCTGGCCTGGTTCGACACACCATCCGGCCGCTGGCTGATGTCGTCGCGCGCATCCGCGGACGGCCAGCGCTGGATCACCTACGCTCCGGCCGACAACGCCCGCCTGGCTCAGCAGCTGTACGCCCAGCTCGAAGGCCAGTTCTGACGGTCGGGAACCGGCGGTGGGCTTTCGACGTCCCAAGGTGAAGATCGGTGAACAGCCGTTGCGTGGGGTGCCCGGCTAGTAGACTTCCGGGTGCACACGCACGGGCGAAGCGATTCGGGGTGGAACAGCGATGCTGATAGCTGACGGCGGCGGCGGGTCGATGTCGGACATCGTCAACCCGCTCACATCGGCGGGTATGGGCGCCGCGGTGCAGAGCGTCACCGCCGAAACGCAGAAGCTGGTCGACGCCGCCAAGGGCGGCGGTTTCAAGATCACCCCCGAAGGCGTGAAGCCCATCCGGGACGCGCTGACCGAGCTGGTCACCGACCTCGGGGCTCTGCAGTACCAAAGCTCCATGCTCGATCAGGCCCCGCAACTCGGTGACCACCCGTACGGGCACACCGTCGCGAAGCACGACCAGAAGAGTGCCTCGGAAACCGAAGGTTCGGCGACCGCGGTCCTGGAGCAGCTCAGGCAGGTTGCGAAGCAGGCCGACGAAGCACTCGCCCGGGCCGCGGGCCTTTACAAGGAAACCGAGAGCCAGGCTTTCTCCGCGCTCCAGACCAAACAGGCCTGAGGTAATGACCAAACTTCTCACTCGCGTCGTTCTTCCGCTCCTCGCCGGCGGAGCGCTGCTGGCCGGGTGCACCAGCACCCAAGGCGGAACGGCATCGCCCGCGCAGTCGCCGTCGGCCACCGAGTCCGGCTCTCCGGAGACCTCTTCGTCGTCCACGGGTGGCAGCGGAACCCAGTCGATCACGGATCCCTGCTCACTCCTCGAGATGAGTGACCTGAGCAGCTACGGCGAGTTCCTCGAACCGCGCAAGCAGACGCTCGGTGGCGCCCGGTCCTGCAGCTACCAGCAGAAGATCGCCTCGGCCAGTGATGACCAGAAGGTGATCGGTGTGAACGTCCGTGACGCCGCGTCGGTCGATCAGACCAACGACACCGGCGGTGGGGTGGTCGACCGCGACATCAACGGCCGGAAGGCGAAAGAGGCGTCGGGTGGCAGCGCGGTCGCCGGTTGCACGCTCGCCCTGCCGGTGGGCGATTCGTCGCGGGTGGATGTGTCGGTGCTCGGCGCCCACTCGGCGGACGAGGCCTGCCAGCTCGCTGAAGCGGTTGCGAAGACCGCTGTCGAACCGCGGTTGCCGAAGGGATAGGGGAACCCAGATGACGACGCGACAAGGCCCGCCGCCGAAGACCGCGGACAAGACGCCCCAAGAAGTCCAGGACATGGCGCCCGCCGAGCGCGATGCCTACCTGCAGCAGAAGGCCGACGAGGGAGTCGACCCGGGCAACTGGCTCTTCGGGCCCCTCCAGCAGTGGATGGCCCAGCAGAAGGCCAAGAACCAGTCTCAGGAGCTCGGTCAGAAGAACGTCGCCGACGCGACCAAGGGGCGCGACGTCGAGTACGTCCAGGGCCTGAACGCGCCGAACGCGGACTACAAGGGCAGCGACCACGCCCAGCTCCAGGCGTACCTGAACAGCAACCTGAACGTCGACCAGGTGTCCGAGGTCTCGACCGCGTACCACGAGGTGCACAAGGTCTTCGACAAGTTCGCGACGTCGATGAACACCGCCGTGAACGCCTCGAAGGGCACCTGGGAAGGCAGCGCCGCCGAGAACGCGCAGCAGTACTTCACCAGCCTCGGCAAATGGTCCGACGCGAACTCGCAGAACGCGAAGCTCGCCTCGGAGACCATCTACGACCAGGGCCAGGCCGCGGCCACGGCCAAGAACTCCATGCCCGCCCCCATCCCGTTCTCCTGGGGCGACGAGTTCAAGTCGTGGGCGACGTCGAACCCGTTCAGCCTGCCGGACAACGTCGACAAGTCCCTGCAGAAGCAGAAGGACAGCCAGGCGGCGCACGACGAGGCCGCCGGCGTCATGTCGACCTACGACAAGAGCCTGTACGAGGCCGCGTCGAAGCAGCCCGCCTTCGCGCCGCCGCCCAGCTTCAGCACCGGCGGGGGCACCGGCGACCCCAACGGCGGCGGCGACAAGGGTGGCATCAACACGCCCTCCAGTGTGAACATGCCGGGCTCCAACTCGGTGAACACGCCGGGCGGCCACAACAACTTCACCACCGGCAACGTCCCCGGCCCCAACATCACGCCGCACGTCGCCGGGCCCGGCTCGACCACCGGTGCGGGCCTGATCCCGGCCGGCACCACCACGCCGTCCGGTTTCACGCCGGGTTCGCTCCCGGGTGGGTCGACGTCGAACTCGAACCAGTCCTTCGGCGGCATGCCGCCGATGAGCCCGATGCCGATGGGCGGCATGAACTTCGGTGGCGACGAGGCCTACAACTCCAAGGTCGGCGGCGGCGCCGGCCGCGGGGGCGGCTTCGGCCCCGGCGGCTCGGGTGGCGCCGGCAACGCGACGGGTGCGGGTGCCGCCTCGGGCGCGGCCCGGCCGGGTGGCATCGGCGCGGCCGAAGCGGCCGCGGGCCGCGGGATGGGCGGCCTCGGCTCGGGCGGCGCGGCCGGCCGTGGCGGCATGGGCGCGGGCGGCATGGGCCGCGGCCAGAAGGGCGAGGGCGACGAGGACACGGAGCACTCGCGCCCCACGTACCTGGTCGAGGGCGACCCCGACGAGGTCTTCGGCACCGACATGCGCACCGCCCCGCCGGTCATCGGCGAATAACGGACAAAGCGAACGGCCCCGGGGGACCCCGGGGCCGTTTCGCGTTCACGCTGGTCGGGGAACCAGTAGCCTTCGCTGCGCGTCGGACACCGCGGAGGCGAGGATGACACCTGAGGAGTGGCTGGCGGGCTTCGAAACGAAGATCGCCGACGTCCGTGAGAAGGCCGAACAGTTCCGCGTCGGGCTCGAAGCCGCGGGGACGACCGTGGCATCGCCCGACGGGACCATCCGTGTCGGCGTAGCCCCCAACGGCTCGCTCACGGACCTGCAGCTCGCCGACGCCGCGCTGGCCGGCAAGTCGGGCGCCAAGCTCGCCGAGGAGATCCTCAAGCTCGCGCGCAAGGCCCAGCGCGGTGCCGCGGTGAACGTCGCCGCCGCGTTCGAGCCGCTCGGCGGTGACTCCGAGGCGATGCACATGGTCACCGGTTACGTGCCGCCGGAGGAGCCCGAAGAGCCACCCGCGCCCGATGCGTACCAGGAGCGCCGGCTGTGGCAGCACGAAGAGCCGGAAACCCCGCCGCCACCGCCGCCACCGCCGCCGGTCCGCCGTCCGCCGCGACCGGTGCGCGACGACGATGACGACTTCGGGGACAACACGTTCATGCGCCGGGACTGAGGGGACCGAAACCATGACCACCGCGACTTCGGGTGCCGGCATCGTCGACACCTACTCCGGGCTCGTCGACTCCATCAAGGCCGACTCCGAATCCGAGGGCGAACACGTCCTCGGGGTCGCGGTCAGCGCGGCCGGCGCGGTCGTCGACACGGTCGGCGCCGCGATCGACCCGCTCGGCGCCGTCCTCAACGCCGGGGTCGGCTGGCTGCTCGAACACATCAGCTTCCTGCGCGAGCCGCTCGACGCGCTGCTCGGCAACCCCGACGAGATCAACGCCAACGTCGACCAGCTCAAGTCCGCCGCGGCCGAGATGCACACCCTCGCCCAGGAGCACCGCGACGACCTGCGCAGCGTCGCCGAATGGACCGGCCAGGCCGCCGACGCCTACCGCGACAGCCTCTCGAAGATGGCCGAAGAGCTGGAGTCCCTGGGCAAGACCCTCGACGGGACGGCGGCCGTCGCGGGCATCTCCGGCATGCTCGTCTGCACGCTGCGCGGCATCGTCTTCGGCCTGATTTCGTCGGTGATCGCCGAGCTGATCCGCGACGCGCTGATCGCGGCGGCCTCGGCCGTGTGCACCTTCGGCGGGTCGATCGCGGCGTTCTGCGGGGTCGCGTCGGCGCGCGCCGCGGCGACCGCGTCGAAGATCGCGGGCAAGATCAGCAAGCTCCTCGAAGGCTTCGCGCGGCAGGGCGGCCGCCTGGCCAAGCTGCTGGAAGCGATGGAGAAGCTGACCAAGGGCCTCGACCGGTTCTCCACGGTCGGCGGTCTCGCGATGGGCGCCTACCAGGCCGCGAAGCCGTACGGCACGCAGCAGCCGGCGGAGGCGTGACATGGTGACGCACCACACGAGCACGCCGCACCACACGAGCACGCCCCACCACGTCGACACGTCGCCGACCCACCACGAGACGCCGAGCCCGCACCCCGCCGAGCCCCGCCCGGCGCACGAGCCGCACGCCCCGGCCGGCGGCCACAGCGGCGGGTACGGGGTCCACACGGACTCGCTCGGCACCATGGAGGGTCACCTCGGCCGGACGAAGGACAAGGTCCACGCGGTCGGCCAGACCGTGGCGGGGGCGAACTTCGGCGCGAAGTCGATGGGCGTGATCGGGTCGGGCATGACCGGCACGCTCAACGGCACGGTGTCGGCGGCCAAGGAGCACGTCGCCCGCGCGGGCAAGGCGGTCGAGGACGCGGGAGCGCGCACGAAGGCGGTCCGCGAGCACTACCAGACCACGGAAGCGAACAGCGCGGCCACGATCGCGGCGGCGGGCAAGCCGGTCGACGCACCGCCGGCAAAGACAGCCGATGGCGGCGGCAACCCGCCCCCGCCCGGCTCGAACCCCCCACCCCGCCCGCCGGACGACGGCGGCGGAATGCACAACAACCAGGGCCACCACGCGTCGGACGACGAGCTGCGAGGCCAGTACACGCGCGAGTCGATGCAGACGCGCCCGACATCGACGGACAACCAGATCCGCGACGCGGCGAGCCGCCTGGGCTACGACCCGGACCAGCACCTGGCGATGACCCTCCAGCCGACGGCCGATCTGACCCCGGCCCAGCGCGCGGAGATCGTGGCGGTCCGCAACGAGCTGAAGGCCAACCCCGGCGAGATCATGACGAAGGTGGTCAAGCCGGAAATGGGCGAAGCGACGCTGCAGAACAAGACCAGCTACGTGGAGCTGAGCAGCGGCGACACCAAGAAATTCGACCCGGGGCAGGTCGGCGGATCCGTGGCGCGCGGCAGCGACACCGCCCAGTACGGAACCCCGGGCGAATTCCGCGACAAGCTCGCGTTGGACGACAAGGGCGCCGGGTGGACACCGATCGAAGACGGTGCGCCGCACGCCTATCAGCTCAGGTACCCCGGCGACTCGAAGTCGATGGAGATCAGCTTCGGCGGCACGGACGCCCGGACCGCGCACGAGATGCAGGTGCTGTCCGGCCAGCCGGCGCCGCGCCCGTGGGACCCGCCGTTCCTCGGAACGGGTTACACCGGCGGCGGGGTGCCGGAGTGGATCCAGACACGAGCGGACTACCGTGGCCGGGCCGAGATGTACCTCGTCCACGCGGACGGGACGGAGTCCTTGGCCGGGGTGTACCTCCCGGACCGGGGTTGGTTCGACGTACGTGGCCGAGGAGGCTCCAGTGCCGCAACACCGTAGGATTTCCCCCGTCGAGTACGCGGTGTTCCAGGGCGAGGTCTACTCCGCGGCCGGCCGGGTACCGGCGGACGTGCAGCTCTACCGGGACGGAACGCCCTGGCGGCTGGTGCCGACCGCCGATCTCGACGAGTGGTACACCGTCCGCACCTACGGCACCTTTCTCGAGCACGAGTTCGAGATCTACAGCGAGGGCGGCGGCACGTACTTCATCGGGGTGATCGGGCGGGGCGACGGGCACTGGCTCGCCGAGACCTGGGCCAAGCCGGAGGAGCACCCCGAGGTGCAGTTCCAGCGGACGGACCAGTTCACCTTCGAGGCCACGGTGCCGAAGGACATGGTCACCAACCTGCGTGAAGAGCGCACCGATCAGCTCGAGACCGAAGGAAACCGATGACCGCTGACGCTCCCGCCGGTCTCCTCGGCAGCACGGTCGTCCAGCTGCCGGTCAAGCCCGGCCTGGCCGGCCTCTACCTGGGCAACGTCCTCGTCCCCGGCCGCTTCGAACCGCACCGGATCCAAGGGTTCGCCGGCCGCGCCGAGGACGTCGCCGAACTCGACACCGCCGCCATGGTCCGGAACTACGGCCTCGCCAAGATCCCCGGCTGGGGCCCGCTCGAGGAGCTGTACCTGCTTCGCTTCACCGCCGGCCACACGTTCCCGTTCCGCACCTCCTACGGCTCCTCGGACCGGGAGATCTCCGCCGAGCTGGGCGTCGCGCGCGTCTACCCGCCCCCGTACCTCGGGACCGGGTACTTCCCCGGCGTCGACCACCCGCTGCCCGAATACGTGCTGCGGCTGATCGAACTCCCCGTCGGCGCCGAACTCCTCGTGCGCCGCGCCGACGACACCGAAGAACGGCTCGGGCAGTACCACAGCCGGAAGGTCGGCTGGATCCCCGAGCAGAAGGACGCCTTCGGCGAGGCCGCGTTCTTCCCGCCGCCCGTGCCGCTGCCGCCGCTCGTGCGGCGCGGCTACACCGCCCGGTACCGCGGCGGTGACTTCGACGCCGAGTTCGCCGGCCCCGCCCGGGTCGTCCTGCACCCGCTGCCCGGCGCCGCCGCGCCGGCCGACTTCGGGGAGACCTATGGCTTCCGGATGAAGGCCGTCGACCAGGTCGAGCTGGACGAGCTCACCTTCGTGCGGACGCTGTGCCGGTGGCGCGGCGGCACCTTCGAACTCCTGGGCCGGACGCGGGACACCGCCGACCTGCACCTGGTCGACGAGGACTACCTCACCGCGCGCGACCTCGGACTGTCCGAAGTGGACTACCGCGTGTGGCGCCGCAGCGTGCCCGTCGCCGAGCTCACCGACGTCCGGACGGAGTCCGTGCCGGTGCCGCTGGAAGGGCAGTTTCAGTAGCGGTAGAACTTCTCCGCCCGGCCCTGCCGCACCAGCTTCAGCCACTGCAGGAACGCCTTCGGATCACGCTTCACGCCGACGAAGTACAGTCCGAACCGGACGATCTCCAGCGCACCGATCTTGCGCATTCCCGGCTGGGACAACAGGTATCCGCGGTTGCGGTACGTGTAGTACCGCTTGACCTCGTTCTCCGGGTCCTGCGCGTGGAACTTGCCGCCCAGCATGGGCTTGAACTCGTCCGAGCCGTCCGGGTGCAGGTACTTCGTCTTCAGCGACGTGCCGAACGGCAGCCCCGAGCGGACCAGCCGGCGGTGCAGCTCGACCTCGTCGCCGCGGAAGAACAGGCGCAGGTCCGGCACCCCGACGACGTCCAAAGTGGACGCGCGGAACAGGGCGCCGTTCATCAGGGACGCGATGCCGGGCAGGAAGTCCACGCCCAGCTCGGCCTGCGACCGCTTCCACGTCAGGCCGCGGCGGAGCGGGAACGCCAGCTGCTCCGGCGCGTCGATGTTGGACACCACCGGCGAAATCTCCGCCAGGTTCCGCTTCTCCGCCTCGGCCAGCAGGATCGCCAGCACGTTCTCGTCGGCCGGGCGGCCGTCGTCGTCGGCCAGCCAGACCCAGTCCGCGCCCATCGACAGCGCGTGCAGCATGCCCAGCGCGAATCCGCCGGCGCCGCCGAGGTTCCGGTGCGACGGCAGGTACGTGAAGGGCAGCGGGTAGTTCTGGACGACTTCGCGCGCCGAGTCGTCCGGCCCGTTGTCCACCACGACGAGGTGGTCGACCGGCCGGGTCTGGGCCGCGATGATCTTCAGCGAGTCCGCGAGCAGCTCGCGCCGGTGCCGCGTGACGACGACGCCGACGACCGCGCCGGCGGGCAGCTGCTGGGTCTCGCTGGCCATCATTCCCCGCCGTTCGTCGTCGCCACCGGTTCGATGCCCAGGCGCTGCAGCGTTTCCTTGCTCATGTCCTGGAACGGGTCGCGGCCCTTGTACCCGGTGAGGACGTCCCGCAGCGAGCCCTGCTGCTTGATGTGCCCTTCGTCCATCCAGAGCGCCGAGTCGCAGAGCTCGAAGAGGAACTCGTCGGCGTGGCTGGCGAACACCAGGATGCCCGAGCGCTTGACCAGGTCCTTGAGGCGGTCGCGCGCCTTGTTGAGGAACGCCGCGTCGACCGCGCCGATGCCCTCGTCGAGGATCAGGATCTCGGGGTCGATCGAGGTGACGACACCCAGCGCGAGCCGCACGCGCATGCCGGTCGAGTACGTCCGCAGCGGCATCTGCAGGTAGTCGCCGAGCTCGGTGAACTCCGCGATGTCGTCGACCCGCTTCTCCATCTCCTTGGCGCTCATGCCGAGGAAGAGGCCGCGGATGATGATGTTCTCCTCGCCCGAGATCTCCGGGTCCATGCCGATGCCGAGGTCGAAGACCGGCGCGATCTTCCCGTGGATCCGCGAGGAACCGCGGGTCGGCTCGTAGATCCCGGCGAGCAGCCGCAGCAGCGTGGACTTGCCCGCGCCGTTGTGCCCGACCAGGCCGACCCGGTCACCTTCGCGGAGGTTCAAGGTCACGTCGTGCAGGGCCTCGATGATCGGCACCTTGGTGTCGGTACCGATCTTGCCGCCGACCTTGCCGAGGACCTTCTTCTTCATCGACCGGGTCTTGGCGTCGAAGATCGGGAAGTCGACGTAGGCGTTCTGGACGTCAATGCTGACCATGTTTGTCACACCCAGTAGGAGACGCGGGCACGGTAGTTGCGCATCGCGACGAGCGCGAGCGCCCAGCCGACGATGGTGATGGAGCCGACCACGATCCAGTTGCCCGGCGTGAACTGCTGGCCGATCAGCGGCGCCCGGACCACCTGCATGAAGTGGTAGAGCGGGTTCGCCTGGATGATCGGCAACACCCACGAGATACCCGAGCGCGTCCCGCCGGACAGCAGCTGGTCGACCGGCCAGACGATCGGCGTGCCGTAGAACAGCAGCTGGATCAGCGAGTTGATGACCTGCGGGATGTCGCGGAAGCGGGTCGAGATGATGCCCAGCAGCAGCGTCACCCAGCCCGCGTTCAGCGCGAGCAGGAAGAAGCCGGGGATGGCGAGCAGGATGTTCCAGCTCAGACCCGGGTGGCAGTACAGGTTCGGGTGGCAGATGCCGTCCGGCGAGCCCAGCGAGTACTTGTTGTCCAGCGCCGAGAAGAAGATCACGAGGATCACGACGTAGACGATCATGTTGTGCGCCAGCAGCAGCGACTGCCGCCACACCGTGCGCAGCATGTAGACGCTCAGCGGCGCCGGGAGCTGCTTGATCAGCCCCTCGTTGGCGATGAACGTCTCCATGCCCTCGGCGAGGCAGCCGCTGATGAAGCCCCAGAGGATGAAACCGGTGCTCAGGTAGGGCAGGAACACCTGGATCGGCGAGTTGAACAGCTGCGAGTACAGCAGCCCGAGCCCGAGGGCGATGACCGCCTGGCTGATGGTGATCCAGAACGGCCCGATCACCGACCGGCGGTACCGCTGCTTGATGTCCTGCCAGCCGAGGTGACCCCACAGCTCGCGGGCGGAGAAACCGGCCTTGATGTCGGCGAAGGCGCGCGCGAACGTCTTGCTGTCCGACGGCGGGGGCACCGACGTCGCTACGGGTGAGTTCGCGGCCTGAACCGTGCTGGTGGCATGCACGTGGACGAGGGTACCGATGGGATGAGCGGCGTTCGGCCCACCCCGCCCGTGTGGTAGAGGTTAGGGACCGCTACGCGGCGGGGTGTGTCCTGCGTGCTGGTACTTTCTCGGCTTATGACTGCTGCTCTCGGCGCGGCGAGCTTGATGGTCAACCTGCTCGCGGCCTACGCCGACCGGCCGGACCCCCGTTCGGTGGCCGTCGTCGGAAACCAGCCGCTCCCACCCGACCCCCAGCGCGCGAAGGCGATCGACGCGTGCGACCTCGTGATCCGCGTCAACGGCTTCGTCGTCGACAAGCCGGGCGAGGAGGTCGTCGGCTCCCGGACGCACGTCGTGGTGTTCAACCGGGCGATCCGTGCCACCCCGTACGTCTTCCAGGACTACCGGAAACGGCTCTACCTGCTGGTCGAGCCCGGCCGGATGCACTGGGAGCCGGAGGACGTGCCGGGCTGGTGGCCCGCCGACCTCGGTGCGGTCCCGGTGTCGAACCGCGAGGTGGTGCTGCCGTTGTCGGACGCGCTGGGCCTGCCGACCCGCGACGAGCCGACGTGGTCGACCACCGGCACGCTGGCCGCCTGGATCGCGCGGACGTCGTTCCCGACCGCCCAGCTCGTGCTCACCGGGTTCTCGTTCATCGACAACCCGGACCAGACCTCGTGGGAGCACGCCGCCGGTGACTCCTGCATCGTCGGCCCGGAACACCAGATCGCCGCCGAAGGGCGGCTGCTGGAGTCCTGGACCAAGACCGGTGACACCACTCTCCTGCGCTAGACGCGCGTCCCCACCGACTTAAGGACCACCCATGGCAGTGCAGAAACTCGGCAGAGGCCTCGTCGACCGGATCGCCCGGCTCATCGACTTCCGGGTCGACGACCGCACCCGCGGCCTGGCCGAGCGCGTCAACAACCTCGAGCACGCCACCGCCGACCACCGGCGCCGGCTGGACAACGCCGAGCACAACCTCGAGCAGGCTCGCGGCGACCTGCGCTGGACCCGCGCCGAGCTCGACCGCCTGATCCCGCACGTGGCCGCGCAGGAAGGCCGGCTGGAGACGCTGCGCGAGTCGATGGCGCTGGTGCCCAGCACCGACAGCGCCCAGAACGCCGAGGCCCGCACGCTGATCGAGGAGATCCAGCGCCAGCACGCCCAGATCCGCGTCCGGCTCGCCGGCATCTCCCGCTACGAGGACCGGCTCCGCCGCGTCGAGGAGCGGGCCGAGCAGCCCGTCGCCCAGTAGCTTGCGCGCCCGGGAGGCCACCGACGCCGACGCCGAGCTGCTGCTGGGCTGGCGCAACGACCCGCGGACCCGCCGGTCGTCGCGGTCGACGGCGGTGGTCTCCCTGGACGAGCACCTCGCCTGGCTGCGCGGAGTGCTCGCCGACCCCGACCGGCTGCTGCTCGTCGTGGAGCACGAGGACGCGCCGGTGGGCACCGTCCGCTTCGACCGCCGGGACGGCGACGGCTGGGAGGTCAGCATCACCCTCGCGCCGGAGCACCGCGGCCGTGGCCGCTCCGGCGCGGTGCTCGCCGAGGGGGAGCGGGCGGCGCGGGAGCGCCTCGGAATCCGGGTCGTGATCGCCGCCGTCCACCAGGACAACGCCGCGTCGGCGAAGCTGTTCGACCACGCCGGCTACACCGAAGCCGCGCCTGCCGTCAGCGGCTTCCGGCAGCTGCGCAAGACTCTGAGCTGACCCGCAGTCCACCCCGGGGAGGCACCATGCACGACATCCGGTTCGGCGCGCACCTGATCGGTCCGGGCCACGCGCCGTTCGTGATCGCCGAGATGTCCGGCAACCACAACGGCGACCTCGACCGGGCGCTGCAGATCATCGACGCGATCGCGGAGACCGGCGCGCAGGCGGTCAAGCTGCAGACCTACCGCCCGGACACGATCACCATCGACGTCGACACCCCGGCGTTCCGCATCGGGGACTCGCACTCCCTTTGGGGCGGGGAAAACCTGTACAAACTGTACGAAAAGGCCCACACGCCCTGGGACTGGCACGAGCCGCTCTTCGAACGCGCCCGGGCTCGCGGTCTGGAGATCTTCTCCAGCCCCTTCGACCCGACCGCGGTCGAGCTGCTGGAGTCCCTGGACGCGCCGGCGTACAAGATCGCGTCGTCCGAGATCGTCGACCTGCCGCTGGTCGAGCTGTGCGCTCGCACGGGGAAGCCGCTGGTCATCTCCACCGGCATGGCGAACGTCGCGGAGATCGACGCCGCGGTGCGCACCGCGCGGGCCGCGGGCAACGACCAGCTGATCGTGCTCGGATGCACGGCGAGCTACCCGGCGTCGCCGTCCGAGAGCAACCTGCGCGGCCTGCCGCTGCTGGCCGGCCTCACGCAGACGCTGGTGGGCCTGTCCGACCACACGCCGGGCATCGGGGCGCCGGTCGCGGCCGTCGCGCTGGGCGCGGTGGCCATCGAGAAGCACGTCACGCTGGCCAGGGCCGACGGCGGCGTCGACTCCGAGTTCTCGCTGGAGCCCGCCGAACTGGCCGCGCTGGTCACCGAGACGCACCGGGCCTGGGAAGCGCTGGGTGAGCCGGTGCTGGGCCCGCGGGAGAGCGAGAAGGAGGGCCTGCGGCTGCGCCGGTCCCTCTACGTCGTCGAGGACGTGCGTGCGGGCGACGAGGTGACGCCGGCGAACGTCCGGTCGATCCGGCCCGCCGGCGGCCTGGCCCCGGCCGAGATCACCAAGGTCGTGGGGCGCACCTTCCGCGTCGACGCCGCGAAGGGCACGCCCCTGACCTGGGACCTGATCTAGAAGAACGCGTGCACGGCGTCGACGACGCGGTCGACGTCGGCGTCCGTCAGCGACGGGAACAGCGGCAGCGAGAGCTCCTGCTCGTAGTACGCCTCGGCGTTCGGGCAGAGCCCGCGCCGGTAGCCGAGGTCCTCGAACACCGGGTGCCAGTACGCCGGGATGTAGTTCACCTGGACGCCGATGCCGACCCCGCGCAGGTGCTCGAACAGCGCCTTGCGGCGGCCCTCCAGCACGCGCAGCGGGTAGAGGTGCCACACCGGGTCGGCGCCCGGGCGGCTCGGCGGCGTCGCCACGCCGTCGAGGTCGGCCAGGGCCGCGTTGTAGCGGGCGTGGATCTCGGCGCGGCGCTTCTTGAACTCCGCGAGCCGGGTGAGCTGGCTGCTGCCGAGCGCGCACAGGACGTCCGGCAGGCGGTAGTTCAGGCCGAACTCGTGCACCTCCTGGTGCCAGCCGCCCTCGTCCGGGTAGCGCTGCTCGGCGCGGTCGCGGACCAGGCCGTGGTTGCGGAACTTCCGCGCCCGGTCCAGGAGGTTCTCGTCGGGCGTGACGACGGCGCCGCCTTCGGCCGTCGTGAGGTTCTTCGTCGGGAAGAAGGAGAACGTCGTCAGGTCGGCGATCGAGCCCACCGGTCGGCCCTGCCAGGAGCCGCCGACGGAGTGCGCCGCGTCCTCGAGGAGCAGCGCGCCCGCGTTGTGCGCGACCTCGCCCAGCGCGTCCAGCTCGGCCGGGTGGCCGGCGTAGTCGACGGCGGCGACGACCTTCGTGCGGTCGGTCACCGCGGCCGCGGCTGCCTCGACCGAAAGGTTCCCGGTGTCCGGTTCGACGTCGGCGAAGACCACCTTCGCGCCGTGCAGCGCGGCGGTCGCGGCGGTGGCGACGAACGTCATCGGCGACGCGACGACCTCGTCACCGGCCTTGATGCCGGCCGCCGCGTAGGCGACGTGCAGGGCGGCCGTACCCGAGGTGACGGCCACCGCGGGCGCCCCGCCGGTGTGCGCCGCGAGGTCGTTCTCGAACTGCTGGACCGCGGGGCCGGTCGTCAGCCAGTCACCGCGCAGCACGCCGACGACGGCCTGGATGTCCTCTTCGCTGATGGACTGGCGTCCGTAGGGGAGGAAGCCCGCCGACGCACTCTTTCCCGCGGAGGCGGCATCGGACTCAGGCATGCTGCTCGACCAGTTCGCGCAGCTCCTCGCCGTTCAGCCAGAGGTCGTTGGTGTCCGAGCGGTAGGCGAAGCCCTCCGGCATCGGCGTGCCGTCGGCCGGCGGCTGGAAGCCCCAGCCGGCGAGGTGGGGCTGGACGACGTAGCGGTCCTTGAGCTGGACCGTCCGGCGCGCGTCGTCGGGGGCGATCATCTCCTCGTGCAGCTTCTCGCCCGGGCGGATGCCGACCTCGTGCATCTCGCTGCCCGGCGCGATCGCCTGGGCCAGGTCGACCAGCCGCATGCTCGGGATGCGCGGCACGTACAGCTCGCCACCGTGCATCTGGTCGAAGGAGTCGACGACGAACCGCACGGCCTGGGGGAGCGTGATCCAGAACCGGGTCATGTCCTTGTGCGTGATCGGCAGCGACTCGCCCTGCTCGGCCAGCTTGCGGAAGAACGGGATGACGCTGCCGCGCGAGCCCATCACGTTGCCGTAGCGGACGACGGAGAAGCGCGTCACGTGCGCGGCCGCGTAGTGGTTGCCGCTGATGAACATCCGGTCGGCGCACAGCTTGGTGGCGCCGTAGAGGTTGATCGGGCTGGACGCCTTGTCGGTCGACAGCGCGACGACCTTCTTGACGCCCGTGTCGATCGAAGCCTCGATCACGTTCTGGGAGCCCATGACGTTGGTCTGGACGAATTCGAACGGGTTGTACTCACCGGTGTCGACCTGCTTGAGCGCGGCGGCGTGCACGACGTAGTCGACGCCGTGCATGGCGCGCTCGAGCCGGCGGCGGTCGCGGATGTCACCGATGAACCAGCGCAGGCGCGGGTCGTCGCCGAACAGCTGGCGCGTTTCGTACTGCTTCAGCTCGTCGCGGGAGAGCACGACCAGCCGGCTCGGGTTCAGCTCGGCCAGCGCGTGCGCGATGAACGCCTTGCCGAAGGAACCGGTCCCGCCGGTGAGCAGGATGCTGGAGCCATCCAGCTCGGACATCGTTGACCTCCGCGTTCGGGTGACGGTGTGCGTCGGCCATCATGTCACCCATGCGTGCAGCGCCCGTGGTCAACGCCGTCATCCAGGCCCGGTCGTCGTCGACCCGGCTCCCCGGCAAGGTGCTGCGCCCGCTCGGCGGCCGCAGTGTGCTGGGCTGGGTCGTCCGGGCCGCGGCGGCCGCACCCGGCGTCGACCAGGTGGTGGTCGCGACGTCTTCGGACGCTTCGGACGACGATGTCGCGGCGGAGGCGGCCCGCTGCGGCGCCGCGGTGGTCCGGGGTCCCCTCGACGACGTGCTCGGCCGGTTCGCGGTGGCGCTGCGCGAGTATCCCGCCGACGCCGTGATCAGGCTCACCGCCGACTGCCCGCTGCTGGACCCGGCGCTGATCGGCCAGCTCGCGTCGCTCTGGCGGGCCCAGCCGTCGCTGGACTACGTGAGCACGACGCTGGTCCGGACGCTGCCCCGCGGCTTCGACGCCGAGCTGGTGCGGGCTGCCGTGCTGCTGGAGCAGGTCTCGACGGCCACCGGGGCGGACCGCGAGCACGTCACCTCGGGCATCTATTCGGACCCTTCGCGCTATTCGTGCACCGGAATCGTGGTGAGCCCCGCGGCCGACGACCTGCGGGTGACGTTGGACACGACGGAGGACTGGGAACTGCTTTCCGCGGTGGTGAGCGAACTCGGCGACGGCGTCGGCGACTGGCGGGCGGTGGTCGCGCTGCTGCGGTCGCGCCCGGATCTGGTGGCGCTCAACGCGCACGTCGAGCAGAAGAAGGTCGGTTCGTGAGGCTGCTCCTGCGCGCGGACGCGTCGGCGTCGATCGGCGCCGGGCACATCGCGCGGATGGTCGCCTACGCCGAGCGGGCGGTCGCGCGGGGCTGGCGGGTGGCGTTTTCCGGCCGCGTCGAGAACGCGGAGTGGCTCGCTTCGCGGTTCGACGAGCTGGGCGTCTCGCGGGTCGGGTCTTTTGACGCGACGGGGTTCGACGCGGTGGTCGTCGACCACTACGGCCTCGGTGACCTGCGGAAAGAGGTCAACGCGGCGGGTGCGCTGCTCGTCTCGATCGAGGACGACGTGTTCGGGCGCCGGCCCGCGGACATCGTCGTGGACTCGGGCTTCGCGCCTTCGCCCCGGCCCGACGACGGCTCGGACGTCTTGCTGCGGGGGATCGCTTACGCGCCGCTTCGGGACGTCGTGCGGGGTACGCGCCGGGTGCTTTCCGGGCCGCCGCTGCACGTCACGCTGGCCCTCGGTGGCAGCGACGAGCGGGCGCCGACAGCAGGGTTGCTGCTTCGCGCGCTTCGCGACACGGAGTTGCCCTTCACGGCGGATGTGCTGGTGCGCGGTGAACCTGCGTTGCCGGACCTGCGGCCGGACCAGTCGATCCGCGTCGCGGCGCCGAGTCCTGCGCTGCTGGAGCTGTTCGCGACGACGGACGTCGCGGTGAGCGCGTCCGGAGTGACCTTCGTGGAGCTGTGCTGCCTCGGCGTCCCGACGGCGGCGGTGCTGCTGGTGGACAACCAGGAAGCGGGCTACCGGGCCGCTTTGGAGCTCGGCTTGGCGGCGGGACTCGGCCCGGCGGAGTCCCTGGCGGAGCGGCTGCCCGAGGTGACGGCGGTCCTGCGTTCGCTGTTGTCCGACCCGGCACTCCGGCGGCGGTTGTCGGAGACGGCGTCGGCCACAGTGGACGGCCGTGGGGTGGACCGGGTGCTGGATCAGGTGGAATCGAGGACCGGATCTGTCCTCGGTGCTTCCTATCGTTGAGGCATGACCTCAGAGATCACGCCGTTCCGCATCGACGTCCCGCAGGCCGCTCTCGACGATCTCCGCGCGCGGCTGGCGAACACGCGCTGGCCCGACCAGCCCGCCGACGCCGGCTGGCGGCTCGGGGCGCCCGTCGACTACGTGCGTGAGCTGGCCGAGTACTGGCGGACGAGCTTCGACTGGCGGGCGCAGGAGGAGCGGATCAACGCGTTTCCGCAGTTCGCGACGGTGATCGACGGGACGAACGTGCACTTCCTGCACGTGGTCTCCCCGGAGCCGGCCGCGCCGCCGGTGCTGCTGACGCACGGCTGGCCGGGCTCGATCGTCGAGTTCCTGGACGTCATCGGGCCGCTGACGGATCCACGCGCGTACGGCGGCGACCCGGCGGACGCGCTGACGGTGGTGGTGCCGTCGATCCCGGGTTACGGCTTCTCGGGCCCGACACCGACGCCGGACTGGGGTCCGGAGCGGATCGCGCGGGCGTTCGCGGAGCTGATGACCCGCCTGGGCTACGAGCGGTTCGGCGCCCACGGCGGTGACTGGGGCGCGACCATCTCGCGGGAGCTGGCGGTCCAGTTCCCCGCGCGGGTGCTGGGGATCCACGTGACGATGCTGCCGTCGGCGGTGGCGCGGACGCCGTCGGACCTCGCCGAGCTGGCGGGTGACGAACTCGCCGCCGGACGCCGGTCGCTGGAGAAGGGGCAGGCGTTTTCGGCGTCGGGAACGGGCTACGCGATCCTCCAGGCGACGAAGCCGCAAACGCTTGCGTACGGCCTGCACGACTCGCCGGCGGGGCAGCTGGCCTGGATCGCGGAGAAGTTCCGGTCGTTCTCGAACACCTCGGCCGACCTGATCGACCGCGACGACCTGCTGGCGGACGTGTCGATCTACTGGTTCACCGAAACGGCCAACTCCTCGGCGCGCCTGTACGCGGCCTTGACGGGCGGCTGGGGAGCGCCGCCGGCACCGAACACGGTCCCGACGGGGGTGGCGGTCTTCCCGGACGACATCGGCCTGCCGATCCGGACCCTGGCAGAGCGAACGGACAAGATCGTCCACTGGACGGAGTTCCCGCGCGGCGGCCACTTCCCGGCCCTGGAGGAACCGGACGCGCTGATCGGCGACATCCGGGAGTTCTTCCGCACCCTGCGGCCCTGAGGCGCACTGGCCGGACGGCGCGCCCTTCTCGGCGGAGTCCCGGCAAGGACGGGTCCGGGCCGACTCGAGGCCTGGCGGCACTCAGGGACTGATGTGCTGCTCGGGGGCGTGGTCGCGTGACCGAGGCGCCTTGAATGACCCATTCACCTCGTCCGAGGACAGGAATGAGTCATTCAAGACGTCCGGGCGCCCATTGCCACAGCGGCCCGACCTCGCCGGGACCCCCGCCCTTCCCTGGGGGGCGGCCCCTCGTCCAGTCTATCGGCCACCTCGGACGAAACCGCCGCGAAGCGAGTTGTCCACAGGGGTTGTCCACATCCCCTTCGGTCTGTGGACAACCCCGGGACAACCGTCAGAGGTACTGGCCCGTCCCCGAAATCCCCGGCCCGTGCGGCTCGTGCCCGCCGGCGGCCGAAGGGCCGGCCGGCAACCCGCGCCGCATCTGCTCCAGCTGGACCCGCGCCGCCATCTGCTGGGCGAACAGCGCCGTCTGGATCCCGCTGAACAACCCCTCCAGCCACCCGACCAGCTGCGCCTGGGCGATCCGCAGCTCGGCGTCCGAAGGCGTCGAGTCGTCCGTGAACGGGCGGACCAGCCGCTCCAGCTCCTCCTGCAGCTCCGGCGCCAGCGCGTTGGCCAGCTCCTTCACCGAGGTCTGGTGGATCTCGCGGACCCGCGTGCGGGAAGCGTCGTCCAGCGGAGCCGCGCGGACCTCCTCCAGCAGCTGCTTGATCATCGTGCCGATCCGCATCACCTTGGCCGGCTCTTCGATGAGCTCACCCACCGCCTCGGCGTGCTCCGCACCGTCAACAGGTGAGCCATCCTGGCCGACTACCACTATGTGGGGTGAAGATTCGTGGTCGGTGTCACCCGCTGTACCCGATTCCCGGGAGTTCGGCTCGGTCATGTGCTCCATCCTGGCTCGCGTTAGCCACGCTCCGCGACACCCGCGGGGTGTCCGTCTCCGAGCGTAGCGGCTATCGGGGTTCCCGGTGGCTCTCCACCCAACCCCGGACGCGCGGCGAAACCGCACGTCCGTACGGTGTCCCCATGGCGTTCGACGTCGCTCGTATCCGTGGGCTCTTTCCCGCGCTGGGTGACGGCTGGATTCACTTCGACGGCGCCGCCGGAATGCTGGTCCCGGAACAGGTCGCTTCGGCCGTTTCCACGGCTATGCGCGCCCCGGTGTCCGGGCCGGGTGGAGCGTTTCCGGCCTCACAGCGCGCGGAGAGCATCGTGACCGCGGCCCGCCGGGCCGTGGCCGACCTGGTCGGGGCCGACCCGGCCGCCGTCGTGCTCGGGCCGAGCTCGCCGGTGATGCTGCGCCGCCTCTGCGACGCGCTCGCCGAGCGCTGGACGATCGGCGACGAGGTCGTCGTGTCGAGGCTCGACGAACAGGCCAACCTCGCGCCGTGGCAGCGCGCCGCGAAGCGCGTCGGTGCCGTCGTGCGGTGGGGCGAGATCGACATCGAAACCTGCGAGCTGCCCGCGTGGCAGTACGAGCAGCTCGTGTCGGCGCGCACGAAGGCCGTCGCGGTCACGCTCGCGTCCGGTTCCGTCGGCACCCGGCCGGACGTCCCGACGATCATCGAGTTCGCCAAGCGGGTCGGCGCGCTCGTCGTCGTCGACGCCACCTACGCCGCGCCGTTCCTGCCGCTGGACATCAACGCGCTCGGCGCCGACGTCATGGTCGTCTCCGCCCAAGCCTGGGGCGGGCCTTCGGTGGGGGCGCTCGTCTTCCGCGATCCGGAGCTGATCGAGCGGATCCCGTCGGTCTCGCTCGACCCGATGGCGCGCGGCGCCGCCCGTCTCGAGCTCGGCCCGCACGCCTACCCGCTGCTGGCCGGGCTGATCGCGTCGATCGACTACCTCGCGGGCCTCGACGACGCCGCGACCGGATCGCGCCGCGAGCGCCTGGTCACCTCGCTCGGCTCGGCGAAGTCGTACCACGCGGGACTGCTCGCGCAGCTGTCGACGGAACTGCTGTCGCTGCGGCACATCATGGTCATCGGCAACGCGATGCGCCGCATCCCTGCGCTCGCCTTCGCGGTCGCCGGCAAGAAGGCGCCCGAGGTCGCCGAGTACCTGGCGTCGCAGGGGTTGTGTGCCTTCGCCGACGACGGAGCGGCCGGCGTCTTCGCGTCACTCGGCGTCGGAGAAGTGGGCGGCGCCGTGCGGATCGGGCTCGCCCACTACTCCAACGTCTTCGAGATCAACCAGCTCGTGCGGGTCCTCGAAGAACTGCGCTGATGTAGCTAGTGTCGCGCGTTGCAAGGTGTTTGACGTTCGGGGCGGCGGGAACCTGCGTCATGAGAGCCCGGCCCGGGCAGGCCTCGGCCGCGATGCAGTGAATGACCCATTCACCTCGTCCGGCGATATGAATGAGTCATTCATGTCGCCGGACCAGCCGGCGCGACGCTCGGCAGATCCCGGTCCGATGCGCCCGACGCCACCTTGGCGCGCAGGGCCGGGCCGCTGTCAACGAACCTCAGACGCGCGACACTAGGACTTCGCCGCCAGCAGGATCTTCCCGAACACCGAACCCTCTTCGAGCGCGCGGTGCGCGGACGCGGCTTCGGCCATCGGCACGACCTGGCCGATGATCGGCTTGACCGAACCTTCCTCGACCAGGGGCCACAGCCGTTCGCGGACGTCGGCGACGATCGCCGCCTTCTGGTCCAGGGGCCGGAAGCGCAGGCCCGCCGCGAACACCGAAGCCCGCTTGCCGAGCAGCGCGCCGACGTTCAGCTCGCCCTTCACCCCGCCCTGCATGCCGATGATCACCAACCGGCCGTCGGGCGCCAGCGCGTCGACGTTGCGGCCGAGGTAGGACGCGCCCATGTTGTCGAGGATGACGTTCGCGCCGCCGGTCTCCTTCTTGAGGACCTCGACGAAGTCCTCTTCCTTGTAGTTGATCGCAATGTCGGCGCCGAGCTGGCGGCAGCGTTCGAGCCGCTCGGCCGAACCGGCGGTCACGGCGACGGTCGCGCCGAGCGCCTTGCCGACCTGGATCGCGTGCGTGCCGATGCCGCCCGCGCCGCCGTGGACCAGCAGCACGTCGCCCTCGGCGAGCTTCGCGTGCATCACGACGTTCGCCCACACCGTGCACGCCACCTCGGGCAGGCCGGCCGCGGTGATCAGGTCGATTTCGCCGGGCACCGGCAGCAGCTGCCCGGCCGGGACGACGGCCTTCTCCGCGTAGCCGCCGCCGGCGAGCAGCGCGCAGACCTCGTCGCCGACGTTCCAGCCTTCGACGCCTTCGCCGAGTTCGGCGATCGTGCCGGAGCACTCGAGGCCGATCGTTTCGCTGGCGCCCGGGGGCGGCGGGTAGTGGCCTTGGCGCTGCAGGAGGTCCGCCCGGTTCACCGCGCTCGCCGCGACGTCCAGCAGCACTTCACCGGGGCCGGGGCGCGGATCCGCGACCTCCGCCCACTCGAGAACGTCCGGGTCACCTGGTTCACGGATGGTGATCGCGTACATGTGTCGACTGTATACCGGCTGACGAAGTTCCCGCCTAATGACGCATTGACGAACTACTCATTCGGAACAAAGGTGAGCAACCATGTCACTTTTCCGAAAGAGATTCCTCCCGCCGATGGCCCTGGCCGCCGGCGCGACGCTGGTGCTCGGCCTGACCCCGGCCGCCGCCGCGAACACGGTCCCCGACGGTCCTGCCCTGGCGAAGCAGCTCGTCAAGAAGGTCGACGTCAACGGCGTCAACCGGCACCTGATCGCCCTGCAGCGCATCGCCGACACCAACGGCGGCACGCGGGCGGCTAGCACCGACGGCCACAAGAAGTCCGCCGAGTACATCGCGACCAAGCTCGAGGCGGCCGGCTTCCAGGTGACCCGCCAGGAGTTCCCGTTCACCTTCTCGCAGACCCTGGCGGAGAAGCTGACCGCGGGCGGCCAGAACGTCCCGGTCATCGCGATGGAGTACACCGTCTCGACGCCGGTCGGCGGCATCACCGCGCCGCTCGCCGTGGTCGCGGTCGACGACACCAGCGGCTGCGAGGCCACCGACTACACCGCCGACGTCGCCGGCAAGATCGCGCTGATCAAGCGCGGCGGCTGCTCGTTCGCGCAGAAGCAGCAGACCGCCGCGGCGGCGGGCGCGATCGGCGCCGTCGTCTACAACAACACCGACGGCGACCTGAACGGCACGCTGGGGGACCCGGCCAACGCGAAGATCCCGACCGGGGGCGTGACGGCGGCCGCGGGCGCGCAGCTGGCCACCCTCGCCGGGCAGCCGGTGACCCTGGAGCTGCGCACCTTCCAGGAGGCGCGGACCAGCTACAACGTCATCGCCGAGACCAAGACCGGGCGCAAGGACAACGTCGTGATGCTGGGGTCGCACCTCGACAGCGTCCCGGCCGGCCCGGGCATCAACGACAACGGCACCGGCTCGGCGACCCTGCTCGAGACGGCGCTGCAGCTGGGGAGCAGCCCGAAGGCCAACAACGCCGTCCGCTTCGGCTTCTGGAGCGCGGAGGAGTTCGGCCTGATCGGCTCCACCTACTACGTCGACTCGCTGAGCTTCGAGCAGCAGCTCGACATCGCGCTGTACCTGAACTTCGACATGATCGGCTCGCCGAACGCCGGGTACTTCGCCTACGACGGTGACAACTCCGACGGCGTCGGCGCGGGCCCCGGCCCGTACGGCTCGGCGCAGATCGAGAAGACCTTCGTCGACTACCTGCAGGCCGCGCGCGGCGTGTCCCTCGAGGGCACCGACTTCACCGGCCGCTCGGACTACGGCGAGTTCATCGCCGTCGGCATCCCGGCCGGCGGCCTGGACACCGGCGCCGAGGTGCTGAAGACCCCGGCGCAGGCGGCGAAGTGGGGCGGCACGGCCGGCATCGCGTTCGACCCGTGCTACCACCAGGCCTGCGACAACCTGGGCAACATCGACCGGGTCGCGCTGGACCGCAACGCGGACGGCGTCGCCTGGGCCCTCGGCGTCTACGCGACGAGCACCGAGAGCGTCAACGGCGTGCAGCCGGGCAAGAGCAAGACGGTCAAGCAGAAGGCCGCCGACCGCGGTGCGCAGCGGAACTTCTCCGCCCGCGCCGTCGCCGGTGACCCGCACGCGCTGACCGCCTGAGGACGGAAGAAGGGGCCGTCCCGGGTTCGGGACGGCCCCTTCTTCGTGCCGCTGTGCTTCCGGGCTAGCCCAGGTTGCTGGTGCCGAAGGTGTCGCAGCGGGCCGGGTCGCCGGTCTGGAAGCCGGTGGTGAACCACTTCTTGCGCTGCGCCGATGTGCCGTGGGTGAACTTCGAGCGGTCGACCTGGCCGCCGCCGAGGTTCTGCTGGATGTAGTCGTCGCCGATGCGGGACGCGGTGTCCAGCGCGGACGCGATGTCATCCTGGGTGACGTCGGTGATCAGCGGCTTGCCGCTCTCGGTCGGCGTCGTCGAGGCGTGGTTGGCCCAGACGCCGGCGTAGCAGTCGGCCTGCAGTTCCAGGCGCACCGAGCCGGAGGTCGGGCCGGTGCCGCTGCCCTTCTTCGACGTGCCGAGCAGGTTCTGCACGTGGTGGCCGTACTCGTGGGCGAGCACGTACGCCTCGGTGAAGAGACCGCCCTGCGCGCCGAAGCGGGTCTTCAGCTCGTCGAAGAAGGAGAGGTCGATGTAGACCTCGGAGTCGGCCGGGCAGTAGAACGGCCCGGTGTCGGAGGTGGCGCTGCCGCAGCCGGTGCGCACACCGCCGTTGAAGAAGTTGGTCGGCGCCTTCCGGTAGGTCGAACCGGAGCGCGCGAACTGCTGCGTCCAGTAGTCCTGGACGGAGTTGACGACCGCGACGATGGCGCAGTCGTGGTTCTTGTTGGCGTCCGCGCCGGTCTTGCACTGGCTGGAGAGCTTCGAGTTGTCGACCTGCTGACCGGAGCCGACGCTGCCGAGCCCGCCGGACAGGCCGCTGCCGCCGGTGCTCACCCCGCCGAGCTGGGAGAGCACGAAGTAGATGATCAGGCCGACGACGCCGAGCCCGCCACCGCCGAGCGCAACGCGACCGCCGATCCCGCCGCCGCCTCCACCGCTTCCGCGCAGGTCCTGGACCTCGGAGGCGTCCAGGCCGGCGTCGTCGTCGAATCTCACCCGCGAATGGTAACGAGCCTGGGTGCGGCCGTCGCGCTGGCGGCCACACCCAGGCTCTGTACCGAGGTTGTGTCTTTGGTCGAGCGGTTGGCCGCGATCGGGCCGGCGTGCAGGCGCTGTCGCCACGACTGCGGAGGTCGTGGCTCGATACAGGCCCGATCGACGCCGTATGCGTGATCGCATGGAAAGCCCGCGCATGTGCTGTTCACAATCGCGCCCGGCCCGTTCTTGTGCCGTTCCGGTCGCGGGGACACAGCTGGCGGTCAACCGCGAGAATCACCCGCCACGCAACCACCTGACCTCTCCCGGCGGGGAGCCGGGCCGGCACGTCACCGTTGCCGAGCCGCATACCCTGGCCGACCGTCCGCCACAAGCAGAATGCGCCTTTTCCGGCCGAGTCTCAACCTTTTCGTAACCCCACCTTCGGGCGATGTTGCGACGGCATTTTTACCGGCGCGCAGTTCGGACTCGGACCGCGCGGTCCCTTGATCAGCGTTCTAGGCTGCCTTATGACCGAGGAGCGGCCTGTGCGTTGGTTGAACGAAGCCGAGATGGCGGCGTGGCGCTCCTACATCGTGGCGACCTTGAAGCTGCGGCAGGTGCTGCACCGCGAGCTGGCGGTGCAGCACGACGTGTCCTTGACCGACTACGAAGTGCTCGTGTGCCTGGAGATGCAGGCCGAGCACCGGATGCGGATGTCGGAGCTGGCCGTGCTGATGGGCTCGACGAAGAGCAGGCTGTCGCACCAGGTCGGCCGGCTCGAGGACGCGGGGGTGGTCCGGCGTGTCCGCGACCCCGAGGACAAGCGCGGCGTCATCACGGAGCTGACCCCCGAGGGCCTGGCCCTGCTCACGAAGGCGGCGCCGACTCACCTGGAGGGGGTGCGCGAGCACCTCATCGACCTGCTGAGCCCCCAGGAACAGGCGACGTTCGCCGCGGCGTTCGACCGGGTGCTGGACCACCTGTCCGAGGTGGAGGGCTGAACCCGGGCGCGGGCTACTCCGCGCCCGGGGCCTGGAGCGGTAGCGGTGGGATTCGAACCCACGGAGAGGTTGCCCCCTCGCATGTTTTCAAGACATGTTCCTTCGGCCGCTCGGACACGCTACCTCGCTCCACGAGGGTAGCCGACGGAGTTCGGGGCACCCTGCGCCCGGCCCGGCACCTACTTCCAGGTGACCGTCAACGCCGCACCCTGCGCCCGGCCGGCCTCCGCGGCCGGGGTGCGGGTCGCCGGGTCCAGCGGGTTCTCGCCGATCGACGCCACCGATGCCTCGTCCGGAGTGATCAGGGCGACCTCCGCGCCCGCCGCGCGCAGGTCGTCCAGCACCTCCAGCAGCGGTTTCTCCATCGGCAGCGGGGCATCCGCCCCCAGCGGCGAAACCACCGTGACGCGCGAGTGGCCCGTCGCGTAGTCGGCGTTCTCGGCCGAACGGACGCCGCCGTCGACGTACCGGCGGCCGCCGATCGTCACCGCCGGCCAGATGCCCGGGACCGCGCAGCTCGCCGCCACCGCGTCGACCAGGGACACCCCGGACGCGCGGTCGAAACGGCGCGGCTCGCCGGTCTCCGCGTCGACCGCCACGATCACCAGGCGCTGCTCCGGCCACTCGTGCACCGGCAGCCGCGCCTCGATCACCGCGCGGCGGTCGGCTTCGGGCACCGTTTCGGCCGCCAGCGCGAGCCGGCCCACCGCGCGCCGGACCTCGGCCGGTGACGTCCAGCCGGTGACCGCGCCGCCGAACTCGGCGGCGAACTTCTCGAAGTCGATCTCGGCCGGGATCTCCGGAGCCTGGCGCGCCGGGTCGGCCTGGCGCGCGAACAGCTCGTGAAGCGGCGTACCGCTCGTCACCTGCGCCGCCACGACCGACCCCGCCGACGTCCCGACCAGCAGGTCCGCGCCCGTCAGGTCCTGGCCGTGCTCGGCCAGCCCGGTCAGCAACCCCGTCGTCCACGCGACTCCGGCGACCCCGCCGCCACCCAGTACCAAAGCCTGTCCGCCCATGCGGGAAAGCCTAGCGACGGGGTACGACAGTTTCAGGCCTGCTTCAGGGCCTTGGCCGCGATCCGCGCCTGCACCTCGGGACGGCGCAGCGGCGGGATGGTCGCCGGCGGCTGGCGGCGTTCGGGCAGCTGCTCCAGCAGCCGCGCGGTGATCTCCGTGATCTCGGCGACCGCCGCTTCGAACGGCTCGCGCGTGGCGTCCGACAGCGACTGCACGCCGGTCACCTTGCGGACGTACTGGCGGGCCGCGGCCTCGATCTCCTCGCCCGTCGCGGCCGGCTGGAGCCCCCGGAGGGTGGTGATGTTTCGGCACATGCCGCCCAGGGTACGACTCTTCGGACGCCTCGATCACACGGTCGGGTAGGCCCGGCCCCACCTCGTTGACGGCGGATCCCGCGGTTGGGCAGTGTCGGGGAAGTGCCTCTCAGACCGCGTCCCTTCCGCTCCGCCCGCCCCGAACCCGGCATCCTCGAAGAAGAAACCCCCGAAACCCCGATCCCGGAACAGGCCTGGCCGCGCGTGCGGGCCGACGAGCTGGTCACCCTCGTGGCACACGTCTTCGCCGCTCACGGCTTCCCCGAACCGCGCGCCCGCATCGCGGCGGAGGCCCTCTGCCACGGCGACCTGACCGGTTCGCCGGACACCGGCGTCGCCGACCTGACCCGGATCCACCTGCCGATGCTGAAGACCGGGCTCGTCGTGCCGCACGCCGAGCCGCTGATGATCGCCGACCGCGGGGCCGCCGCACTGCTCGACTACCGCCGCGCGCCCGGGCTCTGGGCGGTCGGCGACGCGATGGACCGGGCGGTGACGCGGGCCGGCCGCTTCGGCGTCGGGCTCGTTTCGCTGCGCGGCATCGGGCCGTTCGGCCGGGCCGGGCACCACGCCGCACGGGCCCTGCCGCACGCCATGATCGGGCTGGTGCTCGCCGCGGGCGGCGAACCCGGCCAGCCGGTGAACCCGCTCGGCATGGCCGCGCCCGGGGGTGCGTACCCCGAGTTCGTCTTCGACATGGACAAGCCCGGCGAAGAAGCCGCCGGGCTGACGCTGCTGGTCGAGGTCCTCGCCGGGGTGCTCTCCGGCGTGGCCGACCACGAGCACGACACGGGCCTGCTGGTGCTGGCGATCGCGCCGACGACTTTGCGCAGCGCCGACGGCTTCTACCGCGCGGCGAGCGCGCTCTTCGGCAGCATGCTCGGCTGGGAGGGCGGTGCGCCGATCCGCTACCCCGGCTGGCGCGAGGCCCAGCACCTGGAGCAGTGCCGGGCGCTGGGGGTGCCGCTGTCCGGCCCGGTGCGCCGCGAGCTGGACGCGCTGGCGGCGTCGCTGGGCCTGCCCCCGCTGACCAGCGTGGGTTAGGCAGCGTGGGTCAGGACACCAGGACGACCTTGCCGCGGTCCTCGCCGACCGCCACGACGTCGCCGTCGGTCAGCTGGCGGCCGCGGCGGGTCTCGACCTCGCCGTTGACGGTGACCTCCTCCGCGTCGATCAGGTCCTTCGCGTGGGAGCCGTCTTCGGCGAGGCCGGCCAGCTTGAGGAACTGGCCGAGCCGGATCGGCTCGCCGGTGATCGGTACGTCGACGGGGTCGCTCATACCCCGCATCATGCCGCTCAGGCGCGGGCGGTCGTCTGCCGGTACAGCGCCTGGACGTCCGTGTCGAAGTAGCTCGAGTACGACGTGTCCGGGTCGTCGCCGCCGGACTCGAAGCCGCCGATGACGCCGATGACCGTGCCGAGGTGGGTCTTCGGGTCCGCCGCGGCGACCCACGGGCCGCCGCTGGTGCCCGTGGGGAAGCCCGCGCAGTCCACCTTCAGCTGGTAGGTGTCCTGCCGGCTCGTGGTGTTCTGGCAGACCGCCGGCGTCTCGGAGTCGTCCGGGTAGCCGGTGAGCGTGATGGTCTGCTCGAACTCGGTGCCCGTCGCGAGGGTGTTCGCGCCGACCAGGCTTTCCAGGGGCTTCGTGGCCCCGCTCTGGTGCGCGGTGGCGAAGCCGACGTCGAGGTCCGGGTCCGACGACGTGCTCCAGCCGGGCGCGACGAGCTCGTCGGACACCGTCCAGTAGCCGAACGGCGCGACGCCGTCGTGGTAGCCGGGCGCGAACGTGACGCCGGTGAAGTAGTCGCCGCCCTCGCCGTCGTGGATGCAGTGGGCCGCGGTCAGCAGCACGTCGCCCTGGTCGCTGTGGACGACGCTGGCGGTGCAGTAGTGCGACCCCTCGACGAACAGCGCGCCGACCGCCGGGCTGGACGCCGCGGGCAGGTCGGGGGTCGGCACCGGCGCCGCTTCGACGACCCCGGTGTCCGGAGCGGACGCGTTCGCGGACCGCGGCTCCCGGGCCGCGAAGACCACGAACCCCGCGCCGAGCAGGAGGATCGCGGCGAGGGTCAGCAGGACGGCGGGCCGCCGCACGCGCATCGCCTCCTCGTCGTACTCGCCCCGGTCGGTCGTCCCCATCACCTTAAGGTGCCGCACCGACACGATCGGCACACCCACAGCAAGCTCACAGCCGCTAATATCCGTAACTCGTGGGTAACACCCAGTCGTTCCAGGGAGGGCCGATGAAGCAGTTCGCGGGCAAGGTCGTGGTGGTCACCGGGGCGGGCTCGGGGATCGGGCGGGCGCTGTCGCTCGAGTTCGCCCGGCGCGGGGCACGGGTCGCCCTCTCCGACGTCAACGCCGCGAACGCGGAGGAGACCGCGCAGCTGGCCGGCGACAACGCCCGCGCGTACGTCCTCGACGTCGCCGACCGCGCCGCCGTGCTCGCCCACGCCGACGAGGTCGCGGAGGAGTTCGGCCGCGTCAACGTCATCGTGAACAACGCCGGCGTGGCGCTCGGCGCGACCGTCGAGGAGATGACGTTCGAGGACTACGACTGGCTGATGGGCGTCAACCTCGGCGGAGTCGTGAACGGCACGAAGGCCTTCCTGCCGCACCTGATCGCTTCCGGCGACGGGCACGTCGTGAACATTTCCAGCGTCTTCGGCTTCGTCGGCGTGCCGACGCAGAGCGCGTACAACGCGGCGAAGTTCGCGGTCCGCGGATTCACCGAAGCACTGCGCGAAGAAATGCTGATCGCGCGGCACCCGGTCGCGGTGAGCTGCGTGCACCCCGGCGGGATCAAGACCAACATCGTGCGCAACGCGCGCAGCATCGCCGACGACCGGGAGAAGGCCGCGCAGGGCTTCGAGCGGATCGCGATGACGACGCCGGAGAAGGCGGCACAGACGATCCTGCGCGGTATCGAGCACAAGTGCGCGCGAATCCTCATCGGACCGGACGCCTACGTCATCGACGCCATCCCGCGCGTGCTCGGTTCGGCGTACCAGCGGCCGCTGGCGCTGCTCGCCCGGCTGGGCCTCAAGCAAATGGAAAGCTGAATTACCGGTTGCGGCTTTCGGGTTGCCCATGCGCTGTCGCTTCACTCAATGGAGTTGCGTTTCTGACAGGGCCGTCCGAAATGGTCCAGAATGCGTGGGGTCCGCGAGCCCCGTCCCGGAGGTCCCCGATGCTTCGCACCGCACAGCGCGTTGCGACCCGTCCGTCCGACGACCGCACGGCGGTGGAGCTGCTGGACCGCACCGGCATCGTCGCGGCGAGCCTGCCCCGGCGCCGCCGCACCGACGGCGACGTGGCGGCCGCCGAGCCGATCTACACCCGGCCGCCGGTGTGCGACCAGGACCTGCGCCCGAAGTCCGTGGTGATCCGGCGCCGCGCCCGCGCGTGGCTCGGCAGCGGCGCCGCGGTGCTGCTCGTAGCGGTCGGCTGGCTGGCCGGCGGGACGGTCACCGGGAGCCTGTTCGCCTCGAACCCCGCCGACGTCGCCCAGCTGGACGCGCGCCCGGCCGTCGCCGAGGCGCCGGCGCCCCAGCCGCAGGCCCCGCAGGCGCCGGTGGCCACGCCCGCTCCGACGACCGTGTTCGTGCCGGTGCCCGCCAAGCCGGCCCCGAAACAGGTTCAGGCGCAGGCGAAACCGCAGGCGAAGAAGACCGTGCGGGAAGAGGACGTGGCGCGCGTCGACCTGCCGTCGGCCTCGGCCAAGCCGTCGACCCCCAACCCGGTCCAGTCCTGGGTGAACGTGGCCGAGAGCATGATGCAGCAGTACCAGTACCGCGCGGAGACGACCACCCGCCGCTGACCCGGGTCAGGCGTCGGACCAGCGGTATTCGTGCTCCGGGCGCCCGGTGGCGCCGTAGCGCAGGCGCATCTGGACGGTCCCCGACTCGGCCAGCGCCGTCAGGTACCGCTGCGCGGTCGCCCGCGCCATGCCCAGCTCGCCGGCGACCTCCGCGGCCGACAGCGGACGGCCCGCCCGGCGCAGCTGCTCCGAGACGAGCCGGGACGTCGCCGTCGACTGGCCCTTCGGCGCGGACGTGCGGTCCTGGTCGTGCAGCACCCGGTACGCGCGGTCGACGTCGTCCTGGCCCAGTGCGCGGTCTTCGGCGAGCAGGCCGCGGAAGCGCGCGTACGACGTCAGCCGTTCCGCGAGCTGGCGCGTGGTGAACGGCTTGATCAGGTAGTTCAGCGCGCCGGCCCGGATCGCCGCCGCCACCGACGCGCTGTCGGTCGCCGCGGACAGCACGATCGTGTCCGTCTGCAGCTCCGGGAGCACCGCGAGGCCGGACTCGTCGGGCAGGTAGACGTCGAGCAGGATCAGGTCCGGCGCGAGCTCCCGGACACGGGCGCGCGCCTCGGCCGCGGTGTGGGCCGTGCCGACCACCGCGAAGCCGTCGACCTCCTCGACGAACCCGGCGTGCACCCCGGCGACGCGGAAGTCGTCGTCGACGATGAGCGTGCGGATCATCCGTCCTCCGTCAGCATTCCGGGCAGTTTCGCGACGAACAGGGCACCCGTCTCGCCGTCGCCGGGATCCGCCAGCCAGACGTCGCCGCCGCGGGCGCGGGCCGCCTGCCGGGCGAGCGCCAATCCGAGTCCGTGGCCGGGCGCGATCTTCGTCGAGACGCCTTCGTCGAACAACGACCGCCGCAGGGCTTCGGGCACTCCGGGCCCACTGTCCACAACGGACAGGTGCAGGGTGCCGCCCTCGGCGAGCAGGCTGATCTCGACGGTCGCCGGCCGGCGCGGGCCCATCCGGGCGGCGTGCAGCGCGTTGTCGACGAGGTTGCCGATCACGGTGTTCGCGGCGATCGGGTCGGTCACGGTCGTGGGCACCCAGGTGTCGTCGGCGAGCTTGAGCGTGAGGCCCTTTTCCTGCGCCTGCTCGGTTTTCGCGACGAGCAGGGCCTGCAGGTACGGGTCGGCCACGGCGTCCCCCAGCTCGCTCGGCCGGGCCGACGTGGAATCCGTCAGCGTCTGCAGGTACTCGACGGCCTCGGTGTGGTGGCCGAGCTGGAGCAGCCCGTAGAGCGTGTGCAGCCGGTTCGCGAACTCGTGCCGCTGGGCGCGCAGGCCGTCGGACAGCACGCGGATGCCGTCGAGCTCGCGGGTGAGCGTGTCGAGGTCGGTGCGGTCGCGGAAGGTCAGCACGGTGCCGATCGGCCGGTCGTCCAGCCGCACCGCCCGGCTGTTGATCACCAGCACCCGGTTTCCGGCCACCGCAAGGAGGTTGTCGACCGGGCGCCCTTCGGCGACGGCCTTGTGCAGCCGCGGGGAAAGCTCGAGCTCGGCCATCGCCGCGCCGATCGGGAGCTCGGTGCCGAGCAGGCGTTCGGCTTCGTCGTTGCGCACCGAGACGCGGTTCGCCTCGTCGACGGCGAGGACGCCTTCGCCGATCCCGTGCAGCACCGCCTCGCGTTCGTAGAGCAGCTCGGTGAGTTCGTGCGGTTCGAGGCCGTGCGTGACGCGCCGCAGCCGCCGGTTCAGCAACGCCGACGCGCCCGCGCCGAGCAGCAGCGCGCCGCCGGCGAACAGCAGCGTGATCGTCAGCAGGCGGTTGAAGTCCCCGGTGGGGTCGCCGACCTCGAAGCCGACGCTGACCTCGCCGACGACGCGTTGTCCCTGCCAGATCGGGGTCTTGCTGCGCACGGACAGGCCGAGAGTGCCGCTTTGCACCGCGCTGACCTCGTCGCCGCCGGCGAGCGCGACGTCCGGCGGGGTGCTGACGGGCTTGCCGATCTCGCTCGGCGTCGGGTGCGCCAGCCGGATGCCCTTGTCGTCGGTGATGACGACGAACAGCGCGTCGTTGGCCTTCGTGACGGCGAGAACGCGCTCTTCGAGCGGTCCGCCGGGGATCTTCGCGGCCGCGTCCGCGACGACGACCGGGTCCGCGGCGACGGACTTCGCGATGGCCAGCGCGCGGCGGCCGTACTGGTCGGTGAGGGTGCGGGACAGCAGCACGCTCACCAGCGCGACGCCGATCCCGACGACCAGCACGACGACGCCGATCTGCAGCAGCAGCACCTGCCTGCTGAACCGCATCCGCGGGAAGAGCGCCCACTTTGGCATGGCTGGGAACATACCCCCAGGTCAAGCCCGTGCGCTAAATGAGCAAAACATTCAGAACGCGCAGCGCGCACGCAGAACGTCGACAAGCTTCACGCGGTCGCCACACGTACTTAACGTCCTTCCCCAACGCGTGACCCCCACCACGTGACGAAGGAGTCACCTCCCGATGGTCCCCCCTCTGATCGAACTCACCGGAGCCACCAAACGGTTCCCGAGCGGGTCCGGTTCCGTGCACACGGCCGTCCGCGACCTGTCCATGACCGTCCAGCCCGGCGAGTTCGTCGCCGTCGTCGGCCCCACCGGCTGCGGCAAGTCGACGACGCTCTCGCTGGTCTCCGGGCTGCAGCCGCCGTCCGCCGGCCGGGTGCGGGTGAACGGCGAAGACGTGAAGTCCATCCCGGACGGGGTCGGCTACATGTTCCAGAGCGACGCCGTGATGCCGTGGCGTTCGGTGCTCGACAACGTCGCCTCCGGCCCGCGCTTCCGCGGCGTGCCGAAGGCCGAGGCCCGCGCGCAGGCCGTCGACTGGATCGCCCGCGTCGGGCTCGCCGGGTTCGAGAAGTACTACCCGCACCAGCTCTCCGGCGGCATGCGCAAGCGCGTCGCACTGGCGCAGACCCTGGTCACCAAGCCGAAGATCATGCTGATGGACGAGCCGTTCTCGGCCCTGGACGTCCAGACGCGCGCGTTGATGCAGGACGAGCTGCTGCGCTTGTGGTCCGGCTCCGGCGCGGCCGTCATCTTCGTGACCCACGACCTCGACGAGGCGATCGCCCTGGCGGACAAGGTCGTCGTGCTGACGACGTCGCCGGCCACCGTGAAGGACGTCTTCGAGATCCCGCTGGAGCGGCCGCGGAAGGTCGAGGACCTCCGGCTCACCGAGGAGTTCCGCAAGCTCTACGCGGACATCTGGGAATCGTTGCGCAGTGAGGTCGACAAGGCCCGTGAGAAGGGAGCGGCCAATGTCGCTTGAGACCCCCGCGGCCCCGGCCACTTCGCTGCCGGTGCTGGAAACCGAGCAGGACATCCTCACGAAGGCCAAGCGGGCGACGTCCCGGCGCAAGCGCAACACCTGGCTGCTGCGGCTGGCGCTGGTCGTCGTCTGGCTCGGCAGCTGGGAGCTGACCGCGACCTACTGGATCGACCCGTTCTTCTACTCGAAGCCGTCCCGGATCTGGGAACGGCTGACCGAATGGGTCACCAACGGCACCGACTTCGGCTCCCTCTGGTACCAGCTGTGGGTCACCGTCGAGGAGGCCTTGGTCGGCTTCGCGATCGGCGCCGTGGCCGGCGTGATCCTCGGCGTGATCCTGGGCCGCAGCCAGTACCTGGCCGACGTGCTCGCGCCGTTCATCAAGGCCGCCAACGCGGTGCCGCGCATCGTGCTCGCCTCGCTGTTCGTCATCTGGTTCGGGCTGGGGCTGGCGTCGAAGGTCGCCACCGTCGTCGTGCTGGTGTTCTTCGTGGTGTTCTTCAACGCCTTCACCGGCGCCCGCGAGGTGGACCGCAACCTGATCGACAACGCGCGCATCCTCGGCGCGGGCCGGATGCAGGTGATCAAGGCGATCGTGCTGCCCAGCGCGACGTCGTGGATCCTGTCCTCGCTGCACACCGCGTTCGGCTTCGCGCTGATCGGTGCGGTCGTCGGCGAGTACGCCGGCTCCAAGGCCGGCATCGGCTTCCTCATCTCGAACGCGCAGGGAACCTTCGACTCCGCGGGCATCTACGCCGCGATGATCATCATCACCGTCGTCGCCCTGTTCGCCGAGTGGGGCATCGGGAACCTCGAGAACCGGCTGCTGCGCTGGCGGCCCTCGATGTCCGCCTCAAGCGGCCAGACCGTCATCTGAAAGGGAACGAATCGATGAGGATTCGACGCATCGCCGTCGCGGCCACCGCGCTGACCGCGGTGGCGGCACTGACCACCGCCTGCCAGGACTCCCGCGTCGCCGCGACGGGCGAGGGTGGCAAGCCGAAGGTCACGATCATGGTCGGCGGCCTGGAAAAGGTCATCTACCTGCCCGCCATGCTCACCCAGCAGCTCGGGAACTTCGCCGCGCAGGGCATCGACGTCGAGCTGCAGAGCGAGCAGTCGGGCGCCAACGCCGAGACCGCACTCGTCGCCGGGCAGGTGCAGGGCGTGGTCGGGTTCTACGACCACACGATCGACCTGCAGGCCAAGGACCAGTGCATCAAGAGCGTGGTGCAGCTGGCCAACATCCCGGGTGAGGCCGAGGTCGTCGGCACCGCGCACGTCGACGCGATCAAGAGCTCGGCCGACTTCAAGGGCAAGAAGCTGGGCGTCACGTCGCTCGGGTCGTCCACCGACTTCCTCACGAAGGCGCTGGCGGCCAAGGCGGGCGTCGGAGCCGACCAGTACACGCCGGTGAAGGTCGGCGCCGGGCAGACGTTCATCGCGAGCCTGGACAACGGCGGCATCGACGGCGGCATGACGACCGACCCGACGATCGCGCAGCTGACCAACACGGGCAAGGCGAAGGTGCTGTACGACCTGCGGACGCCCGAGGGCACGAAGGCCGCGCTGGGCGGGCTGTACCCCGCGTCGTCGCTGTACATGAGCTGTGACTTCGTGGACCGGAACAAGGACGCCGTGCAGAAGCTGGCCAACGCGTTCGTGGCGACGCTGAAGTGGATCGACCAGCACAGCCCGGAGGAGATCGCGGCGAAGATGCCGCCGTCCTACAGCGGCGGTGACAAGGCGCTGTACGTCAAGTCCATCAAGGACAGCATCGGGATGTTCAACGGCGACGGAAAGATGGACGCCGCCGGCGCGAAGAACGTGCTCGAAGTGCTTTCGAGCTTTTCGAAGAACGTGCAGCCGCGCAAGGACAAGATCGACCTGTCGAAGACCTACACGACGGAGTTCGTCGACGCGGCCGCGAAGCAGGGCTAGCAGTCCCCGCTCACCTGACCGGGCGGTAGGTGAGCGTCATGACCCGTGAAGGCCTCTTCCCCCGCGGAGGCCTTCACGGGTCTTTTCGTTCAAGCGGGCGCAAATCCGGCAAATTGGTGGGTATTTCCCGGAATGTGAAGACCCTTCGAAAGTAGCTACCTTCTTTTTGATGGGGATCCAACACTTGGGGACACGGTTTTCCCGGTCCCCCTCGGTGAACGGAGTCCCCGCATGTCCAGAATCCTTGCGTCGCGCGCTGCCCGCGTCCTCACGGCGGTTGCCGCTGCCGCCGCCGGCTTGGCTGTTTCGGGCACGGCCCACGCCGCGGTCGAGTACGGCTCCCACTTCCACGGCCACCAGTTCTCGGGTGGCAACTGGGGTGGTTACGTCAGCTTCGGCAGCTTCACCACGGCGACGGCGAGCTGGACCGAGCCGACGGTGACGTGCCGGTCGAGCAACGACCTGTTCGCGCCGTGGGTCGGCATCGACGGCGACGGATCGTCCACAGTGGAGCAGACCGGCGTCGAGACCGACTGCTCCAGCGGGCGTCCGGTGTACTCCGCCTGGTACGAGATGTACCCGGCCGCGCCGGTGTACTACAACGTGTCGGTCAGCGCGGGCGACCACATCACCGCGACGGTCACCCGGACCGCCACCAACACCTACCGGCTCGACCTGTCCGACACGACCAAGGGCTGGACCAAGAGCACCACGAAGTCGCTGACGTCGAAGCACGCGTCGGCGGAGGCGATCATCGAGTCGCCGACCGACTCCTACCCGACGATCTCGGGCGGCATCACGTTCACCGGCGTCAAGTTCAACGGGACGAACCTGGCCTCGACGAGCCCGTCCGCGCTGAACGCCGACGACCGAGGCACGAACACCTGGATCCCGGGCGCGATCGGCTCGGACGGCCAGAGCTTCACGATCTCGCGGCACTGAGTCACTTCAGGTTGTTGATCGCCCAGGCGACCACCATCACCGCGAGCACCAGCGAGACGACGGCCTGCAGCATCATCGTCATCTTCGCCCAGATCCGCAGGGGCATGACGTCGGTGGGGCTGAACGCGGCCGCGTTGGTGAAGGAGAAGTAGAGGTAGTCCAGGTAGGACGGTTCCCAGTCCTGGTGCGCCAGGCCCGGGTCGGCCATCTGCGGGAACTGCAGGTCGGGGAACTCGGCCCGGCCTGCGGCCCGTCGGCCCGGGCCGCCGCGGTCGAACTCCCAGTACCAGAGGGAGAAGGCGACGATGTTCGTCCAGTAGACGATCCCGCCGGTGACCAGCACGGCGCCGGCGTGGTCGCCGATCGTGCCGGCCGCGATGCCGTAGACGAGCGACACGGCGGAGAAGGCGTTCACGGCGGTCACGGCCGCGACGAGCAGCAGCGAGATGGCCCGTTCGACGGCGCTGAACTGCGACATCCGGCCCGGGTTGACCAGCAGCAGCGCGACGACGAGCAACCCGGAGACGGCGGGCAGCAGCCACCGCGGGTGCAGCGCCATGTCGGCGGGCAGGGCGACCTGCAGCACGAGGGTGGCGACGACGACGCCCATCGCGGGCCACCGGGTCTCCCCGGAGGTCCGCCGGCGCCACGCGGGAAGTGCCTGTTCAGTCACCGGCTCACGTTAGGTCGCTCCCGCCCACCCCGCCAGCGCGCCCCCCAGAGCGCCCCAAGGCCACATTGGGTGCGTTGAACGCACCGAAGGCCGCCTTGGGGCGCTGGCGAGTGGTCAACAACGGAGCCGGTACGCACCCAACGCCACATTGGGTGCGTGGGACGCACCGAACGCCACTTTGGGGTGCTGGCGAGTGGTCAACAGCGCGAGCCGGGACGCACCGAACGCCACATTGGGTGCGTGGGACGCACCGAACGCCACTTTGGGGTGCTGGCGAGTGGTCAACAGCGCGAGCCGGGACGCACCGAACGCCACATTGGGTGCGTGGGACGCACCGAACGCCACATTGGGGCGCTGGTCAGCCCGCCGGAGCCGTGGTGACTTCGCCGGGCAACTTGCGCGCCACGTCCGTCCGTGACCGAGCGCCCAGCTTCCGCAGCACCTTCGCCACGTGCTGCTCGACCGTCCGCGGCGACAGGAACAGCCCGTCGGCGATCTCGCGGTTCGTCCTTCCCTCCGCCAGCATCCGCGCGACTTCGCGCTCCCGTGGCGAAAGCTCGCTCCCGTACCCGCGCCGCCCGCGTTGCGAGGGCGCCCAAGCGCCGTGCTCCCGCAGTTGGTGACGGCACCGCCCGGCATCCCGCGTCGCGCCCAGCTGCTCGTACGCCTCGGCCGCCGCCGTCAGTTCCTCGATCGCGTCGCGGTTGCCCGCCGCGAGCCGGCACATCGCCGCCCGCTCCCGCATGGCCGTCGCCGGGTACGGCATCGGCAGTGCCGCGTAGCCCGAGGCCGCTTCGTCGAACAGCGCCGCCGCGGCCAGGTGCTTTCCGCGTGCCTCCAGCAACACCGCCCGGCCGGCCACCAGGGCGGCCGTCGCGACCGGCGCGTCCCGGTCTTCGATGCCGCGGGCGAACGCCTCGACCACGCTGTCCGCCTCGGGCCAGCGCCCCGCCCGCGCGTACGCCTGCGCCGCCGGCGGGACCAGCGCCGCCGCCCAGATCCAGACGCCCTTGCGCCCGGCCGCGGCCACCGCGGTGTCGGCCACCGCGCACGCGCCGTCGACGTCGTCGGTCGCGAGCAGCACCGTGATCAGCACTCCGGCCGCCGAAAGCACCACCGGGATCGGCCCGCGGTCCGGCGCGTGGACGCTCGCCGCGCTCAGGTGCCGCTGCGCGGCGGCGAACTCCCCGCGCACGGCCGCGAGCCCGCCGAGCACCAGCGACGACTCCATGACGATCGGGCCGAGCTCGGGGTAGCTGTCGCGCAGCTGCTCGGCGGCTTCGGCCAGCCCGCTCCAGCGTCCGCGCACCCAGTCCAGCCGGACGCGGGTGCCCTGGATCAGGCCGATCGCGTACAGCGCGCCCGCGTCGGTCGCCCGCCGGACGCCCTCGGTCACCAGCCGGTCCGCCCGGTCGAGGTGCCCGGCCCACGACTGGCCGTCCGCGAGGTTGCACCACAGCCGGGCCAGCTGGACGCGCTCGGCGACCGTGCCCACGGTGTCCGACAGCGCTTCGAACTCCGCCCACGCCGAGCCGTCGCCGACGTGCGACGCGGCCGCGATGCGGTCGGCGGTGAGCGCGAGCCGCAGCTCCGGGTCGTCGAGCCGCTCGTACACCTCGTTCGCCCGGGCGCGCCAGGATTCGTGCCACGACAACGGCGTCAGGCCGTCGATCGGCTGCGCCAGCAGCGTGATCCCGCGCGCGGCGAGGTCGGGCCGGTCGGTCAGCTCGCCGATCGCGCGCTCGACCTCCAGCCGGCCGCGGCCGAGCCCGCCGACGGTCCGGACCTGCAGCATGCCGAGGCTCAGCCGGATCGAGCCGCGCACCGACGGCGGCAGCGCCACCTCTTCGAGGACGCGTTCGAGCGTGCCGATCACGTCGGGCCGGAACCCGCGCAGCGCGACCTGGCTCAGCTTGCCGGCGACGCGCCCGATGTCGGACTGCGCCGGGCCGGGTTCGGCCAGCACGGACTGCAGGAGGTCGATCGCGCGGGACGTCTCGCCGCGGGTGACGGCCTCGTCGGCGGCAGCTTCGGCGTAGTGGCGCCACTGGTCGACGCGGCCGGCGGCGCGGGAGTGCCGGGCCAGCAGCGTGAGCGGTGGCGACGGCTGCGCGGCGAGCACGCGGATCGCCTGCGCGTGCAGCAACGCGCGCTCGGGCCCGCTCACCGTGTCGTAGACCGCCTTGCGTGCCAACGGGTGCCGGAAGCCGTACTTGCTGTCGCCGACCTCGCCGAGCACCCCGCCGGACAACGCCGCGAGCAGCGCGGTGCGGAGGGTGTCGCCGGACAGCCCGGCCAGCTCGCCGAGGACGTCGGCTTCGGCGCCGACGCCGAGCACCGCGGCCGCGCCGGCCAACCGCACCGCCGACCCCGGCAGCGCGGAAAGCCGTTCGGTGACGGCTTCGCGCAGCAGCACCGGGACTTCGAGGTTCTCCAGCATCCGGTCGGAGAGGACTTCGCCGACCGGCAGCCGCTCGGCCGCTTCGCGCAGGGCCCGCAGGGTTTCTTCGACCACGAACGGGATCCCGGCGGTGCACTCGTGCAGCTTCGCCGCGAACTCGTCGGTGACGCGGGGAAGATCGAGGATTTCGACCGCGAGCTTGCGCACGGCGGTGACGTCGAGCGCGCCCAGCGCGACGCGCGCGGAGTGCACGGCCGGGTCGGTCCGGAACGGCGCGCTCCAGGTCACCGCCCCGGCGTCGGTGGCGGACCGGTAGGTGGCGACCACCGCCAGCTCCGGCGGCATCGCGCCGGCGAGGAACCGCAGGAGGTCGCGGGTGTCTTCGTCGGCCCACTGCAGGTCGTCGATCAGCACGAGCGCCGGCCCGCACGCCTGCAGGAGTTCCCGGATCGCGCGGAAGACGCGGTGGCGTTCGGCGACCGGGTCGGCGAGGGGCTCGGGCCGGGGAGGAAGCGCTTCCGCGAGCTCCGGCAGCAACGGCCGCAGCACCCCGGCGACCGGGCTGAGCGGCCCGAGCGGGGCGTCGCCCACCGAGCGCAGCGCTTCCAGGACGGGCCCGTACGGGAACGGTTCCCGCAGCGGCTGGCAGGCGCCGGTGAGCACGCGGCCGCCGGCGAACTCCTTGCGCCGCCCGATCTCGGCGAGCAGCCGGGTCCGGCCCATGCCGGGCTCACCCTCGATCATGACCGCGGCGGGGCGCCTCCGGAGTACGTCGACGATGGCGTCCAGCTCGGTGTCGCGGCCGGTCAGCCGGGCGGGTCCCGACCGGACGGACACCGAGGTGGGGCGGGGAGCCGTCAACCACATAACGACCTCCTCGACGCACACCGGGGGCTGTGCGCGGGAGCCTAAGCAGCGCGCATCCGTCCGTAAACCATTAACCGAATAGGTGGTCGGTACCGCCCTCACACGTCCGCCTACCGGCTGTCACCGGTTTGCCGCGGGATTCGCCGGTCCCGGGTCACCGTGCGTGGGAAACGCCGGCGATTACCGCATTCCGGCTGCGCATAACGCGTTCAGGGGGGTGTGACGGCTACTGAAAGTAGTTCTTGGAAACCCTACTTAAGGACCTGTCCGACCGGGTGACAACCCGCGGGTGGGACCGCTTGGAGCAGGGGATTCGTCCGGGGGGAATGCGTATACCCATTCGCCGGGCGTCCGGATTGCACCGTAACGCCCACTGCGGGGACCCTCACTCGGGGGAGTACCACTGCGTGGCCAGTGCAGAGCCGCGCGTAACCATCTAGGGAGAAGCATGAAGATCGCCAGACTCTTCGGTGCCGCTGCCGCCGTGGTGATGACGACGGGTGCGCTCGTCGCGGTCGCCGTCCCCGCGTCGGGCCAGGACCTGCTGAACCCGGACATCGTGCCCGCCATGCAGCGCGACCTGGGCCTGACCCACGACCAGGTGCTGACGCGGCTGAAGAGCGAAGACGTCGCGAACAAGGTCACCGAGGCCGTCAGCGCGACGCTCGGCGACGCGTTCGGCGGCGCCACCTACAACGCCGCCACGGGCAAGGCGCACATCCAGACGACGGACGCCGCCGCGGTCGGCAGGATCCGGGCCTCCGGGGCCGAGGCGGAGGTCGTGAAGTTCAGCGCCCGCCAGCTCGACTCCACTGTGGACAAGTTCAAGTCCCTCGACAGCTCGGCCCCGTACGCGATCACGGGCTGGGGCGTCGACTCCGCCACCAACCGCGTCACGCTGTCGGTCCTGCAGGGCCAGCGGGCCGCCGCCGACGCGTTCCTCACCCGGTCCGGTGTGGACAAGTCGTCGGTGACGATCCTCGACGCGGCCGCGAAGCCGGCCCTGCACGCCAACATCCGCGGCGGTGACGCCTACTACATCGGTGGCTCGTCGCGCTGCTCGGTCGGCTTCTCGACCACGACCGGCTTCCTCACCGCCGGCCACTGCGGCGCGCTCACCGGCGGCGGCGCGCTGACCGGGTCGAACGGCGCGGCGCTCGGCAGCTGGATCACCTACCGCTTCCCCGGCAGCGACTACGCGGCGGTGCGGACCACCAGCAGCTGGACCCCGGTCGCGCAGATGAACAACGGGACCGCGGTGCGGGGTTCGTCGAACGCGGCGACCGGCACGTCGGTCTGCAAGGCCGGTTCGACCACCGGCTGGACCTGCGGCACCATCGGCGCCAAGAACCAGAGCGTCCGGTACTCCGAGGGCACGGTCAACGGCATGACCGCGACCAACGTCCGCTCGGCGGCCGGTGACTCGGGCGGCGGCTTCATCAGCGGCAACTCGGCGCAGGGCCTGCTGTCCGGTGGCAACACCGCGACGACGTACTTCTTCCCGATCGCCGGCGCGCTGTCCGGCACCGGCACCACCCTCAAGACCAGCTGATCCCGGCAACGCGAAAGGGCGGGTTTCGAGTGCCTCCAGCGCACTCGAAACCCGCCCTTCGTCCTCGCCGCGGGAATGGGAGGTTCAGGGGTCAGACGTTGCTGATCTCCTCGATCAGCCCGTCGACGTCGAAGTGCGCGCTCTCTTCGCCGAGCGGCACCAGCTCGTAGGACGCATCGAGGAACGTCCGGACGTCCTCGACCTCGAGCTCGAACGACGCATAGCCGTCCGGTGACTCGATTTCCAGGGTGAGGAAGTCCTCGTCCTCGGACAGGTCCGGGCGGACCCGGACGTCACCGAGGCCGGCCGGCTCGTCGATGCCGGACACGAGGAGGTCACGCGCGAAGGTCCATTCGATCCACCGGCCGCGCTCGGTCCGGAACGCGACGGTGACCGCGAACGGCTCGTCGGCGTGGTAGGAGAGGCGGGAAAGGACGGGCGTGGTGCTCTCGTTCAGCACCACGAACTGGCTCTGGTGAACGGCGTCGGTGTGCATGGCCCCTCCTGGAGTCCGGTGGCGGTTCGCGCGGCGCGAACTGTTCGGCAAGGAGATGGCCAGGGCCTTGCGGCATGACGGAGGAACTCTCACGTTCACTTGATCGGTTGCATCCGTCCATTGTGGTGTAACGTCCGGCACATACCCCTTGCGTTCAACCCGCGACTGCCGGTGACGGTTCGCGCAGGGCCTGGGGGAGCTTCTTCCGCAGCACGAGCAGTGCCGGGATCGCCGCCGTGCAGGTCAGGGCCAGTACCGACCAGGTCAGCGCGGTGCTCACGCTGAGCAGGACGGCCAGCAGGCCCGGGGCGAGCGCGACGGGCAGGCCCCAGGAGAGCTGGAAGATCGAGCTGGCCCGGCCTTCGGCGCCGGCGGGCGCGGCCGCGGCGGCCGTCGCGGTGCCGGTGGGGCCGAACATCGCCTCCGCGACGGAGAAACCGAGGCTCGTCACGAGGATCAGCCCGGTCGCAATGTGCAGGGGGACCATTTCCAACGGGATCAGCAGGGCGAAGGAAACAGAGAACAGCGTCGCGGCGCCGATCAGCCCCGCGGTCCGGCTGCGCCCGGCGAGCAGGGAGACGATCGGGCGCTGCGCGGTCACGACGACCACGGTGCCGAGCGTGATCGCGGTCCCGGCGATCCACTGTGGACCGTGCAGGAAATCGCGCACGACGATGGGCAGCACGGCGAACTTGCTCGCGCTGGCGAGCGTGAAAGCCGTGTGGGTGACGCAGAACCCGGTGAAGGGCCGATCCCCGAGCACAGTTCGCCAGCTCCCGGACGGCGCGTGCGTGCGGGCTTCGGCCCGCGGCAGCAACCCCATCAGCACCGCTGCCACCCCGAAGCTCGCCGCGTTCACGTACGCGAGCAGGTGGAACGCCCACGGACTCGTGATCGTCGGCAGCACCGCGGTCGCGGCCGCGCCGATCCCCGCGCCGGCGAACCGTCCCACCGTCTGCGTCGCCAGCATGCGGTCCGTTCCGCTGCCCGAGGTGAGCCGGGCCACCATCGGCGCGTTGCACGTCCAGAACAGCCGGTCGCCGAACCCGGCGACCACCGAAACCACGATCACCTGCCAGCTGGTGTGGACCAGTGGGTACGCACAGAAGGCCAGGAGCCGCACGAGGTTCCCGGCGACGAGCAGTGCCCGCGGCCCGAACCGGTCCATGGCGGCCCCGGTCGCCGGGCCGGTGACGAGCGCCAGCAGCGCACCGGTGCTCGGCGACGTCCCCGCGTCGAGCAGGCCCATGTCCTGGCCGTGCACCAGGAACAGCAGCGCGAACGGCACCCACAGCCCGCTGCCGAGAGCGTCGATCAGGGTGGCGACCAGGAAGATCCGCCGGTGTCGAAGCATGGTTCCCCCAAGACGGCCAGCCTACCGACCTTCAGAAGATGCTAGTCTCAACTAGCATGGACGAGTCGACAGCTTGGGCCGAACGGGCCGCGGCCTTCTTCGCCGAGCAGTACGGCATCCCGCCGATCGCCGGCCGCATCCTCGGCTGGCTGATGGTCTGCGACCCGCCCGCGCAGTCGGCGACCGCGATCGCCGAGGCCATCGGCGCGAGCCGGGCGTCGCTCACCTCGAACACGAACCTGCTGACGGCGTCGCGGCTGGTCCGCAAGCAGCGTGTGCCGGGCGACCGCACCACCTACTTCCGCATCGACGACGACGCCTGGCCGCGCGTGGTCCGGGAGCGCATCGCGACGCTCGCCTCGTTCGTCGACATCGCCGACGACGGCTTGGCGCTGTTCGAACCCGGCGACGAGCGCGCCGCCCGGGTCCAAGCCGCGCGGGACACCTTCGCGTGGTTGGCCGAGGCTCTGGAGGGACCGCGATGAAGGCAGTGGTGGCAGGCGCCGGCATCGGCGGCGTCACGGCGGCGCTCGCCCTGATCCGGGCGGGCTGGGACGTCGAGGTGCTCGAACGCGCTCCCGAGCTCGGCGAGGTCGGCGCCGGGCTGTCGATCGCGCCGAACGCCCTGCGTGCGCTCGACTCGCTGGGCATCGGGGAGAAGGTGCGGGCCGCGGCGACGCCGTCCCAGGCGGCCTACAACCTGTGCGTGCCCTCGGGGGAGCGGCTGCGGCGCTTCGACCCCGCGCACGACACGCCGTTGTCGTGCTTCCACCGCGCGGACCTGCACCGCCTGCTCGCCGCCGAGCTGCCGGACGGGGTGGTCCGGACCGGCTGCGCGGTGCATTCGGTGACCGAGGACGGCGAAGTCGTCCACGACGCCGGTCGGGTGACAGCCGATTTGGTGGTGGGTGCGGACGGCATCCACAGCGCGGTCCGGGAAGCGCTGTGGCCCGGCATCACGCCCCGGTTCCGCTGCACGGTCTGGCGTGGGGTCACCGAACCCGGTGTCGAGGAGGCCGGCACGTTCACCTTCGGCCGCGGCGCGTACTTCCTGGCCCACCCGATCGGCGGCGAGCGGGTGTACTGGGCGCTCGCGGTGCACGAACGCCGTCCGGGCGTCCGCTACGCCGACGACCTGGCCGAGGTCCGGCGCCGGGTGCGCGGCTGGCACGTCGAGCCGCTCCTCGACGCGACGCCGAAGGTGCTGCACAACGACGTCACGGACCTGCCGCCGCTCCCGGCCTACGTCCGCGGCCGGGTGGCGCTGCTCGGCGACGCCGCGCACGCGATGGCGCCCGACCTGGGCCAGGGCGCGTGCCAGGCGATCGAGGACGCGGTGACGCTCGCGGCGGTCGGCCTCGAGGGCTACGACCGGGCGCGGCTCGCCCGGACCCGCGGCATCGCGCGGATGGCCCGCCGGAAGGGCGCGATGGCCCTGACGACGTCACGGCTCGGGTATGCGCTCAACCGCCTGGGCATGCGCGCGCCCGCGGCGGTGATCCGGAAGCAGACGGAGAAGCTGTGGTCCTGGACCCCGCCTACGGCCCGAGCGGCAGGGTGAGCCCGACCTTCACCCGGTCCATGGCGACGCTCGTCGTGAAGTGCCGGACGTTCGGGTTGTCGAAGAACATCCGCCGGGTGAACGCCTCGAAGCCCGCCATGTCCGGGCACGTCACGACCAGCACGAAGTCCGCGTTGCCGGTGACGTAGTAGCACTGCTGGACGCAGTCGTCGGCGAGGATCTGGCGGCGGAACGCGTCCAGGACCGCCAGGTTCTCCCGCTCCATCTCGACCATGACCACGAACGTCATGCTCAGTCCGAGCGCCTCCGGGGAGAGCACCGCGACCTCGCGCTCGATGACCCCCGCTTCGCGCAGCCGCTTGATCCGCCGTTGCACCGCCGCGGCCGAGAGGCCGACCTTCGCGCCGATCGTCTCGGCGATGGTGCGGGCGTCCTCCTGGAGGCAGGCGAGGATGGCGGTGTCCAGCTGGTCGAGGTCGGGAGTCTGCACTCCAGCAGGCTAGCCGGGACCCCCGACGATTCGCCCGGCGTTCGCTGCGCGCTCACTCTTGCGTGACGTCGCTCACTACTCCGTCCGCCGGGAAAGTGAAACAACTTTTTCCGTGACCTGGAACACAACTCGCCGGTCTACCAGGGGGTAGCCCATACAAGTGGAAGACCAGCCGGTCTGCCCGCCAACCCGCCGGCGTGGGGAGGCTTTCCCGTGCCCGCACCTGCCGCCGTGCTGACCGGAATCGGTTCGTGGCTGCCGACGACAGTCCTGGGAAACCACGAGATCGCCGCCCGGCTCGACACCTCGGACGAGTGGATCCGGACCCGCACCGGCATCCGCGAGCGCCGCGTCGCGGGGCCCGACGAGTCCACTGTGGACCTCGCGGTCGGGGCGGGCCGCGAAGCCCTGGCGGGCGGCTCCGCCGACGTCGTCGTGCTCGCCACGTCGACCCCCGACCAGCCCTGCCCGGCCAGCGCGCCGCAGGTCGCCGCCCGGCTCGGGCTGGGCACCGCCGCGGCCTTCGACGTCAACGCCGTCTGCAGCGGGTTCGTCTACGCGCTGGCCACGGGCGCCGGGTTCATCGCGGGCGGCCTGGCCGAGCGCGTGCTCGTGATCGGCGCCGACACCTTCACCACGCTCATCGACCCCGAAGACCGCACGACCGTCCCGATCTTCGGCGACGGTGCGGGCGCGGTCCTGCTGCGAGCGGGCGAGCCCGACGAACCCGGCGCGTTCGGGCCGTTCGACCTGCACAGCGAGGGCGAGCTCGCCGACCTGCTGTGGGTCGAAGCCGGCGGCGCGCGGCGGCGGCTGTCCGACCAGCCGAGCGACCGCTTCCTCGCGATGCAGGGCACCGCGGTGTTCCGGCACGCCTGCGCGCGGATGGCGGAGTCGTCGCGGACCGTGCTGGAGCGCGCGGGCTGGATGGTCGGCGACGTCGACCGCTTCGTCGGGCACCAGGCGAACATCCGGATCCTCCAGGCGACGGCGAAGCAGCTCGGCATGCCGGCCGACGCCGTCGTCGCCAACATCGACCGCGTCGGCAACACCAGTGCCGCGTCCATCCCGCTCGCCCTGGCCGACGCCCGGGCCGACGGCACCCTCGTCGCCGGGCACCGCGTGCTGCTCAGCGCGTTCGGTGCGGGCCTGACCTGGGGCTCGACGGTGCTGCGCTGGCCGGAGCTGGGTCAGCTGTCCTGAGGTTCCGGGCCGGCTGTCCAGGTCGGCGTCGGCTCCTGGCGACCGCGCAGCTCCACCTCGCCGTGCTTCTCCCAGTACGCGCCTTCGCTCGGCAGCGCGGCCGAGACGACGGCGTCGCTGGCGAGGATCCGTGACGGCACCGTCTTGGCCAGCTCGGTCAGCCGCGCGGCCTCGTTGACGGCGTCGCCGATCACGGTGTACTCGAGCCGGCTGCTGGTGCCGAGCTGCCCGGCGAACACCGGGCCGCTCGAGACGCCGATGCCGAGGTCGAGCTCGCCGTTCGCGCACACCGTGTCCCGGATCGCGCGGGCGGCGGCCAGCGCGGCCGTCGGCGCGTCCGCGAGCCGCGTCGGGGCGCCGAAGATGCACAACGCGGCGTCGCCCTGGAACTTGTTGACCAGCCCGCCGCGCGCGCCGACCGCGGAGACGACCGCGGCGAACAGCCGGTTCAGCTTCTCGACGAGCTCCTCCGGCGGCGTGTGGTAGGCGAGTGCGGTCGAGTCGACGACGTCGACGAACAACGCCGTGACCTCGCGGACGTCGCCGGAGAGCGACGCGCCGTACTCCAGCGCGTGCCGGGCGACGTCGGCGCCGACGTGCCTGCCGAAGAGGTCCCGCATCCGTGCCTGCTCGCGCAGGCCCGCGGCCAGCTGGTTGATCGACGTCTGGAGCAGGCCGATCTCGCTGGAGTCGTCGACGTCGACCGTGACGTCGTTGTCGCCGCGCGCGATCCGGTCGAGAGCGACGCGCAGCCGGTGCAGCGGCGCCGCGACGGCCCTGGCCAGCAGGGCGGTGCCGATCGCGCCGACACCGAGCCCGATCACCGACAGCATGATCAGGCTGGCGGTGTGGTTGCCCGAACCGAGGTCCGGCGGCGTGGCGACGAGCAGGACGCCGACGAACGGGACGCCGCTGGCCAGCGCCCAGGTGACGACGAGCCGGGTGAGCACGGTGACCGGCAGCGACCCGCGCGGCGGGAGGATCTCCAGCGCGATCGTCATCACCGGCCGCGCCACCCACTCGGCGGCGAGGTAGGTGAGGCCCACGGTGGTGAGGCCACCGAGCCCGATCACCGTCGCCATGCCGACCGCGTCTTCGCCCGAGCCGAGCACGCCGGCCAGCACGCTCAGGACCGCGGTGCCGATCAGCCAGAGCGTCCCGCTGACCACGGCCATGTCGACGGGCAGCCGCAGCGCGCGTTTCGCTTCGCTTTCCGACGGCGGGCGGCCGAGCACGAACCAGATCGCGGTGCGGCGCTGCAGCCACGCCGTCCACAGTGTCCCGACGAGCAGCGAGGCGGCGACGATCCCGGCGGCGGTCAGCCCGAGGATCCACCCGCGGTCCCCGACGTCACCCGGCAGGCCCTGCAGCAGCAGGAGCAGCGCGACGACCCCGGAGCCGGCGACGCTGGAGCCGAGGCCGAGCCCGGCGAAGCCCAGGCTCGTGCGCAACACCACCCGGAAGTTGCCTGCGGCGATCTTGCGCACGGCGTTGATCGTACGGCCGAAAATGCGTGGCCACCGCCGGTGGCCGCTGGTTACCGTGCGGATCATGGAGCCACTCGGCCAGGAGGAGATCCGGGCCTCGTTCGTCAACTGCACCCGCGGCGAGGCCAAGGGCGTGACACTGCCCGCCCGGCCCGGAGAAATCCCGTGGGAGCGGCGGGAGTTCCTCGGCTGGCGCGACCCGAAGGCGCCGGGGCGCGCCTACCTCGTGCTGCCGTACGCCGGTGAGGTGGTCGGGCTCGCGCTGCGGGCCGCGCCGGCCCCGAAGTCCCGCCTGCGCAGCAACATCTGCGGCTTCTGCACCACCACCCACGGGCTCGCCGACATCACGCTGTTCTCGGGCAAGCGCGCCGGGAAGCCCGGCCGGGACGGCAACACCCTGGGCATCTACGCCTGCGGGAACCTGGCCTGCTGCCAGTACGTCCGCGGCGAGCTGAAGTCCGACGTGCCCCAGCCGCACGAGACGCTCACCTTGGCCGAACGCCTCGCGCGGATGGAGGAGAAGCTGCACAAGTTCGTGGCGCGGGTGCTGGAGTCGCGCTAGAAGCGGTACCGCACGATGTTCGCCATCCGGGCCAGCGCCGGGAAGTACTTGAGCATCCGCAGCTGGAACCGCGTGAACGGCCGCAGCCGCGCCATGACGTCCGGAGTGGACCAGTGCGAGGCGTCCAAAGAGGACATCAGGTCGAGGCCGTAGCGCTCCAGCTCGTGCGGGTCGTCGATGCCCCAGCGCAGCGTCGCCTTCGCGCGCCGGACCGGGGTGTTGAGCTTCTGGGCCTTGATGCCCAGCTTGCTGAAGACGTCGCAGATCAGTTCGCCCGACGGGAACTTCGCGACCAGCCGGCGGATGAGCTCGGTGCCGTCCTCCGGGGTCAGGTACATGGTCAGGCCTTCGGCGACGATCAGCGCCGGGCGGTCCGAGGGCACCTGGTCGAGCCATCCGAAGTCGGTCACCGACGTGCCGATGTTCGTGTGGTTCGGCGCGGGTGCGTAGAGCTTCTCGCGCAGCTCGACGACCTCGGGGTAGTCGACGTCGTACCAGTGGACGGTCTCCGGCGGCGCGAGGCGCTGGAAGCGCGTGTCCATGCCGCAGCCGAGGTGCAGCACGAGGGCGTCGGGGTGCTGCCGCAGGTAGTCGGCCGCCCACTCGTCGATCGGCTTCGCGCGCAGGACGACGCTCACGGCGCTGTCGCGGGTGATCCCCAGCTTGGCGAAGTCGTAGTCGATCTGCCGGACGGCTTCGTCGGCGGCGTGGTCGCCGAGCACCGGGTCGGCTTCGCGGCTGTCGAGCGCGCGGCCGTACAGGGTGGCCAGCATGGTGGCCTTTTCTTCGGTGAAGTGCACCTTCTCCATCACGACCCCCAAAAGTTTCACAATGTTGTGAAAAGTCTAGCGCTCTTCGGGGTGCGCGGCGAAGTCGTGCGCGTAGGTCTTGGCGTCGACCAGGTGCTTGAGGGTCAGCTCGCGGGCCGCGGCCGGGTCGGACCGGCGGATGGCGTCGAGGATGGCGCGGTGGTCGTCGACGGCCTTGCGGATCTGGCCGGGCAGCCGCAGCGCCGCCCGCCGTTCCTCGCCGACCAGGGCGAGCACGGACCGCAGCAGCCCGGCGACGTCGTCGTTGCCGGCGTTCTGCGCGATCACCCGGTGGAACTCGGCGTCGGCGGCGATGACGTGCAGCATGTCGCCGTCCTCCGCGGCCTGCGCCATCTCGGCGACGTTGTCCTCGAGCCGGCTGACGGTCTTCGCGGTCGCCTGCCGCGCGAGCCGTTCGGCGAGGGTCGGTTCGACGGTCGCGCGCAGGTCGAAGAGCTTCTCGACGAGCTGGTCGTGCTCGGTGAACCAGGTGCGCAGGGGCTGTTCCTGCTGCTCGCGGACGTAGGTGCCGGAGCCGGCGCGGATCCGGACGTAGCCGATGGAGTCGAGCACGCGCAGCGCCTGCCGCAGCGAGCCGCGGCTGATGCCGAGGTCCTCGCACAGGACGCGTTCGGCGGGCAGCCGGGAGCCCGGCGGCAGCTTCCCGGAGTCGATCAGCGACCGCAGCCGGTCGACGGTCGTGCTCCAGACCTGCTCGGTGTCCACCCGGCCATCCTGTCAGCTCCGGAAAGTGTCGGTGGTGACTGTCATGATCACGCCATGACCGCACGGTTCAAGGACCTCGCGCTCGACGCGACCGACCACCAGGCACTGGCGGACTGGTGGTGCCGGGCGATGGGCTACGTCCGCCGCGACTCGCTGACCGGTGGCGAACGCCCGGACGACTGGCCCGTCCCGATCGTGGACCCGGCCGGGGAGGGGCCGCTGATCTGGGTCAACCCGGTCCCGGAGGAGAAGACGGTGAAGAACCGCATGCACCTGGACGTCTTCGGCGATCCGGCGGAGCTGGCGGAACTGGGCGCGACGCTGATCCACCCCCGCGGCGGCGACCTCGAATGGGAGGTGATGGCCGACCCGGAAGGCAACGAGTTCTGCGTCTTCACGCCGTGGTGACTGTCTCGCCTGCCACATCTGGGCCCGTCCGCTTCGCGGCCTTGCGCCGAGATGCTTAGGCTCCGCACGTGAGTGCTTCATGACGTGGTGGCACGCGGTGGTCATCGTGGTCGCCGGGATCTGGGCGGGGACCATCAACGCCGTGGTCGGGTCGGGGACCCTCGTGACCTTCCCCGTCCTGGTCGCGCTGGGCTACCCACCGGTGACGGCGACGACGTCCAACGCCATCGGCCTCGCGCCGGGGACCCTCAGCGGCGCCTGGGGCTACCGGCACGAGCTCGGCGGCTACTGGCCGCAGGTCGCGAAGTTCGCCGTCGCGTCGTTCCTCGGCGCCATCGGGGGCACCGTCCTGCTGCTGTCGCTGCCGAAGGACGCCTTCGAGGCCGTCGTCCCCGTGCTCGTCGGCCTGGCCGTGATCCTCGTGATCGTGCAGCCGAAGGTGTCGAGGTGGGTCGCCGACCGCCGCGAACGGAACGGCACCGAGCACAAGCCCGGCCCGCTGCTGATGTTCTTCATCTTCCTCATCGGCATCTACGGCGGGTACTTCACCGCCGCGCAGGGCGTGATGCTGATGGCCGTCATGGGGATGCTGCTGTCCGAACCGCTGCAGAAGCTCAACGGCGTCAAGAACGTCCTCGCCGCCGTGGTCAACGTCGTCGCCGGGGTGATCTACGCGTTCGTCGCGCCGATCAGCTGGCCCGTGGTGCTGTGGCTGGCCGTCGGGTCGACCGCCGGCGGCTTCCTCGGCGCGAAGATCGGCCGGAAGCTGCCGCCGGCGGTGCTGCGCGGCGTGATCGTCGTGATCGGCGTCGCCGCCGTGATCCAGCTGGCGATCAAGCAGTTCAGCGGCTGAAGTCGCGCGCCGCGGCCAGGAAGAGGTCGTTCTCCTCGCGGGTCCCGATGGTCACGCGCACGCCGTCGCCGGCGAACGGGCGCACCACCAGCTTGCGGTCCAGCGCGTGCTCGGCGAACGGCACCGCCTGGTCACCCAGCGGCAGCCAGACGAAGTTCGCCTGCGTCTCCGGCACCTGGTAGCCGGCCGCGATCAGCTCGTCGCGCACCCGGCCGCGCTCGGCGACGATCTCCTGGCAGCGCTCGAGCAGCTCGTCGGCCGCGTCGAGCGACGCCAGCGCCGCGACCTGGGCCAGCATGTTCACCGAGAAGGCGACGTAGACCTGGCGCAGCGCGTCGGCGATCGGCTCCGGCGCGACGGCGTAACCCACCCGAAGGCCGGCGAGGCCGTACGCCTTGGAGAACGTGCGCAGCACCATGACGTTCGAGCGCGTCCGCGTGTACTCGACGCCGTCGGGCACCTCGGGGTCGGTGACGAACTCCTTGTACGCCTCGTCCAGCACCACCAGCACGTGCTCCGGGACCGCGTCGAGGAACCGCTCCAGCTCCGCGCGCCGCACCGCCGTGCCGGTCGGGTTGTTGGGGTTGCAGACGAAGACCACGCGCGTGCGGTCGGTGATCGCCGCGAGCATCGCGTCGAGGTCGAGCTCCTGGCCCTCGGTGATCGGGACCAGCACCGGCTTCGCGTGGGCCACCTGCGTGACGATCGGGTACGCCTCGAACGACCGCCAGCCGAAGAGCACCTCGTCGCCCGGGGCGCACGCCGCCTGGATCGTCTGCTGGCACAGGGACACCGAGCCGCAGCCGATGGCGACGCGCTCGACCGGCACGTCCAGCTCGCGCGCCAGCCGCTCGCGCAGGGCCTGCGAGCCGGTGTCCGGGTAGCGGTTGATGCCCGCCGCGGCCTCGGCGATCGCCCGCGCGACGCTCGGCAGCGCGCCGCCGGGCACCTCGTTGCTCGCCAGCTTGATCGCACCTTCGATCGTCCGGCCGGGGATGTATTTCGGCAACGATTCGAGATCGGCACGTGGGGACACGGACGACATCTTCGGCGCTCCTCGGATTGAACGGGACGACCCGGCAACCGTATCTTTTCCGCCCGCCGCCCCGCGACTCCCTACAGGCGGTATGTGACCAGCAGACCTGCCAAACTGGCTTCCCGCCGTTCACCTCCGAGTGATTGAGTGACGTATGACGTCGACCAGCACCGTGGACTACCAGCGCACCGACGGCCGCGCTCTGCGCCTGACCTTCTCGGAACCCGAAGGCGCGCTACGCGGCGGTCTGGTGGTGCTGCACGAAGCGGACGGGGTCACCGACGGCGTGAAGCTGCTGCTCGCCAGCCTCGCCGTCGAGGGCTGGCTGACCGTCACGCCGCATCTCGAAAACGCGGAGCTGACGCAGCGGGACCTGCTCGACGCGACGGACATCACCCTCGCCTGGCTCGTCGAACGCGGCGTCCAGGCCGACCTGCTCGGCGTCATGGGCTTCGACCTGGGTGGTACCGCGGCGCTCGTCGTCGCCTCGCACCGCAGGCTGGGGGCCGCTGTCAGCGTCGGCGGCCAGCAGGCCGCCGAACTGCCCGCGCTGGTCGAGATCGCCGGCAAGCTCACCAGCCCGTGGCTCGGCATGTACGGCGACGCCGGCGACGAGGCGGGCGGTGCCGACGTCGAGCGGCTGCGCGACGCCGCGGCGTCGGCGAAGGTCGCTACGAACGTCGTCCACTACCCGGGTGCGAACCACCGGTTCGACGCCGACCCGGGTGCGGCCGCCGAGGCCTGGCAGCGGACGCTCAACTGGTTCGACGCCCACCTGCGCTAGGGGATTCCGCGCGCCGTCACATCCGGATCCGAAGGATTACGCTCGTGACGTGACGCACACCGCCGACGCCCCCGAAGTGCTCTGGCGCCCTGAGCCGAGCCACGTTGCCGACACCAAGATCGAAGCCTTCCGCCAGTGGCTGCGCGCCGAACGCGGCGTCGAGGTGGACGACTACCACTCGCTCTGGGAGTTCTCGGTCGAGCGCGGTCCGGACTTCTGGACGGCGGTCGCGGACTTCCTCGGCGTCCGCTGGCACGACCAGCCGGGTGCGGTGCTCTCCGGCGAGATGCCCGACGCCGTCTGGTTCGAGGGCGCCACGCTGAACTACGCCGAGCACGCGCTCACCCCCGGCGTCGCGGGCGCCGCGAAGGGTGACGACGAGACGGCGGTGATCTTCCACCGCGAAGACGGCTTCGCGGACCACCTGACCTACGGCGAGCTTCGCGCGCAGGTCGCCGCCGCGCGGGCGGGGCTGCTCGAGCTGGGCGTCGGCAAGGGCGACCGCGTCGTCGCACTGGCCCCGAACTGCCCGCAGACGCTGGTCGCGTTCCTCGCCGCGGCGAGCATCGGGGCGATCTGGTCGTCGTGCTCGCCGGACTTCGGCGTCCGCGCGGTCGCGGACCGCTTCGTGCAAATCGAGCCGAAGGTGCTCTTCGCGGTCAACGCCTACGCGTACAACGGCCGCCGGTTCGACATCCGGACGACGCTCGCCGACCTGCAGGCGAAGCTGCCGTCGCTGGCCGCGACCGTGCTCGTCCAGTACGTCGGCGAAGGCCGGATGGACGGCGCGCTCGACTGGGCCGAACTGCTCGCGAAGCACGAGGGCGCGCCGCTGCTGTTCGAGCCGGTCGAGTTCGCGCACCCGCTGTGGGTGCTCTACTCGTCGGGCACCACCGGCCTGCCCAAGGGCATCGTGCACGGCCACGGCGGCATCACGCTGGAGCACCTGAAGGCCCTCGCGCTGCAGACCGACCTCGGTCCGGGCGACCGGTTCTTCTGGTTCAGCACCACCGGCTGGATGATGTGGAACTTCCTCATCTCCGGCCTGCTGGTCGGCACGACGATCGTGCTCTACGACGGCAGCCCCGGTTACCCGGACCTCAACGCGCTCTGGCACCTGGCCGAGCAGCACCGCGTCACGTACTTCGGGACGTCGGCGCCGTTCATCCAGAGCTGCCTGAAGGCGGGCATCAAGCCCGCCGAGCGCTACGACCTGACGGCGTTGCGCGCGCTCGGCTCGACCGGGGCGCCGCTGAGCGTCGAGGGCTTCCGGTGGATCGTGGACGAGGTCGGGAGGAAGGTGCAGATCTGCTCGGTCTCCGGCGGCACGGACCTGTGCGCGGCGTTCGTCGCGTCGGCGCCCGACGTGCCGGTCTGGCTGGGGGAGCTGTCCTGCCCGGCGCTGGGCGCCGCGGTCAACGCGTTCGACGAGGCCGGCAACGCAGTCGTCGAGCAGGTCGGCGAGCTGGTCATCACCAAGCCGATGCCGTCGATGCCGGTGTTCTTCTGGAACGACCCCGACGGCTCGCGCCTGCGTGAGGCCTACTTCGAGATGTACCCGGGGAGGTGGCGCCACGGCGACTGGATCCGGGTCACCGGCCGCGGCTCGGCGGTGATCTACGGCCGCAGCGACTCGACGCTCAACCGCGGCGGCGTCCGGATGGGCACGGCGGAGTTCTACCGGGTCGTCGAGGGCTACGACGAGGTCGTGGATTCCCTGGTCGTGGACACTTCGGCGGCCGGGAACGAGGACGGGCAGCTGATCTGTTTCGTGGTGCTCGCCGACGGCGTCGAGCTCGAAGACGTCGAGCCCCGGCTGAAGAAGGAGCTCCGTAGCGCACTGTCACCCCGGCATGTACCCGATCGGTTCGTAGTGGTTCAGGAGATTCCTCGTACCTTGAACGGTAAGAAGTGTGAGGTACCGGTGAAGAAGATCCTCGCCGGTGTGGCTCCTGACCGGGCCGTCAGCCGCGACGCGCTGGCGAACCCCGCGGCGCTGACGCCGTTCGTGGAGCTCGCCGGAGGGTAGATGGGGGAAGCATGATCGTCCACAACGGGTTGCACAGGTGGTGACGGGGACACGCGCGCAGACCACCTGGCGGGTGGCGGGAGCCACCACCGTGGGGGTGATCACCTGGGTGACCCGGCTGGCGGGACTGATGACGCTCGTGTCGGTCCTGGTGCCCGCCGGGCGCCGGAACCTGCGCGGGCACCTGTCGGAGTGGCTCGAGCTGCCGCAGGAGGCGACGGTCGCCGCGGCGACCGTCGCGCTGGTCACGGGCGTGCTGCTCGTGCTGCTGGCCGCGGGCCTGCGCCGCCGCAAGCGCCGCGCCTGGCAGCTGGCGATCGGCGCGACGGTGCTGCTCACGGTGTCGCACATCGGGCTCCGGCACGTCTTCGGCGCCGGGCTGGTCTCGGTCGTGCTGCTGGTGGGCCTGATCGCGAGCCGGCGCTACTTCGTCGCGAAGCCGGACCCGGTGGTCGGGCGCTGGCGCGCGGTGCGCGTGTTCCTGCAGCTGGCGCTGGCCGGGTTCGTGATCAACGTCATCCTGCTGTCCGTGGCGTCCCGGGCGGTGCTGGAGCCGATGAGCTTCCCGGACCGGCTGGCGGAGTCCGCGCTCGCGCTGGTCGGGGCCAGCGGGCCCGCCGTGTTCCACCAGATGTGGCTGGAGGACATGACCGCGGCCGTCGGCCTGCTGTTCGGGCTCGCCGCGATCCTGGTCTCGGCGTACTTCCTGCTGCGCTCGGCCGAGCCGGCGCCCCGGCTGTCCGACGACGAGGTCGCGCGCCTGCGCAAGCTGCTGGACGAGCACGGCGAGCGGGACTCGCTCGGCTACTTCGCGCTGCGGCGGGACAAGTTCGCGGTGTTCTCGAAGACGGGCAAGGCCGCGGTCACCTACCGCGTGATCGCCGGGGTCGCGCTGTGCTCGGCCGACCCGCTCGGCGACCACGAGGCGTGGCCGGGTGCGATCGAGGAGTACCTGGAGGTCTGCCGCCGCAACGGCTGGGTTCCCGCGGCGATGGGTGTCTCGGAACTCGGCGCGACGGTCTGGGCCCGGTTCGGCCTGGAGGTCCTGGAGATCGGCGACGAAGCGGTCGTCGACGCCGAAGGGTTCACCTTGGACGGACGCGTCATGCGCGGCGTCCGCCAGGCCGCGGCCCGCACGAAGCGCGCGGGTTACAAGGTGCTGGTCCGCCGGGCCGAGGACCTGCGTCCCGGGGAACTCGCCGAGCTGGTGACGCTGGCCGCGAACTGGCGCGGCACGGACACCGAGCGCGGGTTCTCGATGGCGCTGGGCCGCATGGGCGACGCGGGTTCGGTGCTGGTGACGGCCGAGCAGGGCGGGCGGGTGCGCGGCGTGCTCCAGTTCGTGCCGTGGGGCGAGAAGGGGTTGTCGCTGGACGTCATGCGCCGCGACCGCACGGCCGACAACGGCGTCAACGAGCTGATGATTTCCGAGCTCCTGCTGGCGGCGGGGCGGCACGGCGTCGAGCAGGTGTCGCTCAACTTCGCCGCGTTCCGGGCGCTGATGGAACAGGGCCAGCGCATCGGCGCGGGCCCGGTGGCCAAGACGGCGGCGAAGGTGCTCCACTTCTTTTCGCGCTGGATCCAGATCGAGACGCTGTACAAGTTCAACGCGAAGTTCCAGCCCCGCTGGGTGCCCCGCTATCTGGTGTACCCGGGCGTCCGCGAACTGCCCCGCGTGGGCATCGCGACGTTCGAGGCGGAAGGCCTCGGCGGACGCTCTCCGCGCCTGCTCAGGCTGCTGCAGCGGGCGTGAGGGGGGTGCTGTCGGAGGGTGATCGGGGGGTGTGTAACCTATCTGAGCAGTGGTCGTTGGGCCCAGGAGGCTTCGCCTAGTCTGGTCTATGGCGCCGCACTGCTAATGCGGTTGGGGGTAACCCCCCCTCCCGGGTTCAAATCCCGGAGCCTCCGCTGGTACCCGGTTCGCCGGGTGCTAGGTTAGAGAACAACTGAACACGCGCCCGTAGCTCAGCTGGATAGAGCATCTGACTACGGATCAGAAGGTCAGGGGTTCGAATCCCTTCGGGCGCACGTCTGGTTGAGACAGCAAAGAAGCCCCCTCTCGCGAGGGGGCTTCTTTCTTTGTGTCACCACTAAGCCGTTCGGCCCCTTCGCGCGTGATCACCTCGATGTCGAGGACGAGGGGAACACGCACATGAAACGCATCATCATCTCGAGCCTGGTCGTGCTGTTCGGGATCGCCGCGATCGCCGGTGGGTTCAGCAAGCTCGGCGACTCGACCGTCCGCTGTGGCGGGCGGATCATGCAGTCCGGCGACGAGTGTGTGAGCTCCTCTTCGACGGGTGCGGAGACCGGCCGCAAGTCGGTCGACGAGCAGCAGAGCTCCGACAAGGCCGGGACGTGGGCCGCGATGGGGGGCGGGGCGCTCATCGTCGTCTTCGGGGCCAAGAGCCTGTGGACCGGGATCCGGAACCGGCGGAAGAAGCCCGGCGAGGGGACGCCGGCGGCGGCCGGGCAGGCCGGGCCCGGGTGGAACCAGCCGCAGCAGACCGGGTACCAGCCGCAGCAGGCGGCGTGGAACCAGCCGCAGGGGCCTGGGGGATACCAGCCGCAGCAGCCCGCGACCGGGAACCAGCAGTGGAGCCAGCCTCAGCAGGCCGGGCCCGCGGGCAACCAGCCGCAGCAGCAGTACCCGCCGCATCCCGGCTGGGGACCGCCCCCGCAGCACTGATCCGAACCACCCGCAGCCGAGCCCGGTACCCGCCGGGCTCGGCTGCTTTGCGTAACTGGACTGGACCAGTGAACACGCCAACGTCTCAGCTGGTCACCCGCCGTTCAGCACTCTCCGTGGTTGTTCTTCCTTAATTGGTCTGGACCACGTAACGTCTTCGCAAACGGCGCAAAACACCGCCCCGGTCCCCGCCTGGTGGTACCGCCGTCCCCGCACCTGGTTCAAGGGAGAGCGATGTCCAGAAAGAGATGGCACCTCCTCGGTCTGTTCACCGCGGTCGGCGCGATCGCGGTCGGTCTCGTGACCGTGCCGGCGAGCGCCGCCGGCGGTGTCAGCGCCGGCTTCACGAAGGGCTCCGACTGGGGCACCGGCTACGAAGGCAAGTACACGATCACCAACGGCTCCGGCTCGACGCTGCCCGCCTGGACGGTCGAGTTCGACCTCCCGTCCGGCGCGAAGATCGCCTCCCTCTGGGACGGCAGCTACACCGCGGCCGGCCAGCACGTCACCGTCAAGAACACCTGGAACGGCAACGTCGGCAACGGCTCGACCGCGAGCTTCGGCTTCAACGTCGCCTATTCCGGCACCTACGCCGCGCCGTCGAACTGCAAGCTGAACGGTGGCTCCTGCGACGCCGGCGGCGGCACCCCGACCACCACGCCGACGACCCCGACGCAGCCGACCACCACCCCGACGACGCCGACCACGCCGCCGACGACCACCACGCCGCCCCCGCCGGGCGGCCTGAAGAACGTCGGCTACTTCGTGCAGTGGGGTGTCTACGGCCGCAACTACCACGTCAAGAACATCGAGACGTCGGGTTCGGCGAGCAAGCTGACGCACATCAACTACGCGTTCGGCAACGTGACGAACGGCCAGTGCACGGCGAACGACGACCCGTACGCCGACTACCAGAAGACCTACGACGCCGCGGGCAGCGTCGACGGCGTCGCCGACACGTGGGACCAGCCGGTGGCCGGCAACTTCAACCAGCTGCGCAAGCTGAAGAAGCTGCACCCCGGGCTCAAGGTGATCTGGTCGTTCGGCGGCTGGACCTACTCCGGCGGCTTCGGCCAGGCGTCGCAGAACGCGGCCGCGTTCGCGCAGTCCTGCTACAACCTGCTCAAGGACCCGCGCTGGGCGGACATCTGGGACGGCATCGACATCGACTGGGAGTACCCCAACTCGTGCGGCCTGTCCTGTGACACCAGCGGTGCCGCGGCCTACAAGAACCTGATGGGCGCGCTGCGGGCGAAGTTCGGCTCGTCGTTCCTGATCACCTCGGCGATCACGGCCGACGGCAGCAACGGCGGCAAGCTCGACGTCGCCGACTACGGCGGCGCCGCGCAGTACGTCGACTGGTACAACGTGATGACCTACGACTACTTCGGCGCCTGGGCGGCACAGGGTCCGACGGCGCCGCACTCGCCGCTGACCGACTTCGCCGGCATCCCGACGCCGGGCTTCTACTCCGACGCGGCGATCCAGAAGCTGAAGAGCAAGGGTGTCCCGTCGAGCAAGCTGTTGCTGGGCATCGGGTTCTACGGCCGCGGCTGGACCGGCGTCACGCAGTCGACCCCGGGCGGCCCCGCGACCGGCCCCGCGCCGGGCACGTACGAGCAGGGCATCGAGGACTACAAAGTCCTGAAGAACACCTGCCCGTCGACCGGCACCTTCGCCGGCACCGCGTACGCCAAGTGCGGCAGCAACTGGTGGAGCTACGACACCCCGGCGACCATCGGCGGGAAGATGTCCTACGCCAAGCAGCAGGGTCTCGGCGGCGCCTTCTTCTGGGAGCTGACCGGCGACACCACCGGTGGCGAGCTCATCACCGCGATGAAGAACGGCTTGTCATGAGGCGCCGGTGGTTGCCCGCGCTCGGGCTGGCGGCCGCGGCCGCCACGGTCGGCGCGATGTTCGTGATCGCCCCGGCGAACGCGGCGGGCGGCGTGTCCGCGACCTTCACCAAGGGCTCCGACTGGGGCACCGGGTACGAGGGCAAGTACACGATCGCCAACGGCTCGGGCTCGACGTTGCCGACCTGGACCGTGGAGTTCGACCTGCCGAGCGGCGCGAAGATCTCCTCGCTGTGGGACGGCAGCTACACGGCGTCCGGCCAGCACGTCACGGTGAAGAACACCTGGAACGGCAACGTCGGCAACGGCGGTAGCGCGAGCTTCGGCTTCAACGTGGCGTACTCGGGTTCGTACGTCGCGCCGTCGAACTGCAAGCTGAACGGGGGTTCGTGCTCCGCCGGGGGCACACCCCCCACGACGACACCGCCGCCTACGACGACGCCCCCGCCCACGACCACCCCGCCGCCGGGCACCGGCGGCAAGGGCGCGCCGTACCTGTACATGGGCTGGGGCAGCCCGCCCAACCCGCAGACGGTGATGAACGCGACCGGCGTCAAGTGGTTCACCATGGCGTTCGTCAACGCCTCCGGTGGCTGCAATCCGGCGTGGGACAGCAGCCGTCCGCTGTCGGGCAGTGCGGACGCGAACGCGATCGCGCAGATCAAGGCGGCGGGTGGTCAGGTCGTCCCGTCGTTCGGCGGCTGGAGCGGCAACAAGCTCGGCCCGAACTGCTCGACGCCCGCCGCCCTGGCCGGCGCGTACCAGCAGGTGATCAACGCGTACGGGCTGAAGGCGATCGACATCGACATCGAGAACTCCGACGAGTTCGAGAACGAGGCCGTGCAGGACCGGATCCTGAACGCGCTGAAGATCGTCAAGCAGAACAACCCGGGCGTGCAGACGATCCTGACGTTCGGCACGTCGACGACCGGCCCGAACTACTACGGCAACCGGCTCATCGACCAGTCGAAGGCCCTCGGTGCCGGCGTGGACGTGTACACGATCATGCCGTTCGACTTCGGCGGCGGTGCGAACATGTACCAGAGCACGGTGAACGCGGCGAACGGCTTGCGCGACAAGCTGAAGTCGACGTTCGGCTGGAGCGACGCCACGGCGTACAGCCACTTGGGCATCTCGGGCATGAACGGCCTGTCCGACCAGCAGGAGCTGACCGATCTTTCGACGTGGACCCAGATCACGAACTGGGCCAAGGCGAACCACATCGGCAGGCTGGCGTTCTGGTCGGTGAACCGGGATCGTGGGTGTCCCGGCGGTGGTGTGCAGTCGGCCTGCAGCGGCATCACGCAGAACGACTGGGACTTCACGAAGGTGACGGCGGGCTTCTGACGCCGTCGTGAACGAAGGTCTCCTTGCCGGCTCCCCGGGCCGGCAAGGAGACCTTTCTCAATGCCCCACGAAGAAGTGCCAGCCCACCCACCACCAGGCCAGCACGAACGCGATCCGCGCGCTCCGCCGCCGCATCACCACGGCCAGCACGCTCGTCAGCTTCGGGACCCGCTTCGGCCACACGTGGCTCGCCACGCCCAGGCCGATCGCCGCCAGGACGATCAGCCCGAAGCCCAGCTCCGTGACGACCCGGGTGCTCACGACCGCCTCGCCGTGGCCGCCGCGCGCAGCATCGCCAGGCCCGCCGCCAGCCAGCCCGTGATCGCCAGCGCCTGGACGATCCGGCTCGCCAGCAGCGGGTCGACCAGGTCGCTCATCGTCGGGTGGGTCACCGACAGCCCGCCCGCCGCCTGCTCGTAGACGAACGACAGCAGTTCCCACGCGCACCACGAGAGCGCCACCGCCGACCACAGCCACGCCCGGCGCGGCACCGGCCGGTCCACCGGCAGCGACGGGTCGCGCCACTCCGCGAACAGCGCGACCAGTCCGATCGCCGAGATCGCGACCGCCACCGGGACGCTGTCGCGGCCGAACGCCAGCACCAGCAACCCCGCCGCGACCACCGCGAACCCCGGCACCCGGAACGGTTCCGCGAGCTCGAACCCGTCGTCCGCCGAGGGGCGTTCGGTGATCAGGAGCAGCAGCGTGACCGCCAGGAAGATCAGCGCGTCCGCCGGCGCGCCCCGGATCCAGTGCGCGATCGCCGCGAGGGTGAGCGCGATGACCGGCAGGTCGACGGTGAGCGAGCGACTGGGGAAGCCGAGAGCCATGGGGAGCTCCTTCGCGACAGGTCCTTGTCAGTCCTAACGAAGAACGTCGCGGCAGGCCACCGGATTCCGCCCTCAGAGTGTCTTGACGGCGTCCCCGATGGCCTCGTCGAGGATCGAGAGGCCGAGCGAAATCTCCTCTTCGGAAGCCGTCAACGGCGGCGCGATCCGGAACACCCCGCCCATTCCGGGTAGCTGCACGATGTTCATGTGCAGCCCGAGTTCCAGGCAGCGCCGCGTGACGCGCGCGCCCAGCTCGTCCGAGCTGCGCTTGGTCTCGCGGTCGACGACCAGCTCCAGCCCGGCCAGCAGGCCGCGGCCGCGGATGTCGCCGACGACCTCGTGCCGGTGGGCGATGCGCTCGAGGCCGTGGCGCAACAGCGAGCCCAGCCGGAGCGCGCGCTCGTCGAGGCGGTCGCGGGCCAGGACGTCCAGGACGGTGTTGCCGACCGCCGCCGGCAGCGGGTCCGCGACGTGCGTGGTGAAGAACAGGAACCCGCGTTCGTGCGCCTCCTGCTCGATTTCGGCGCTGGTCAGCACCGCCGCGAGGGGGAGCCCGGCGCCGAGCGTCTTCGACAGCGTCAGGATGTCCGGGACGACGCCGTCGCGCTCGAACGCGTACCAGTTCCCGGTGCGGCAGAGCCCGGTCTGGGCCTCGTCGAGGATCAGCAGCATGCCGCGTTCACGGCATTTTTCCCGCAACGCGGCGAAGTAGCCGGGCGGCGGTTCGATGATGCCGCCGGAGCTGAGGATCGGCTCGACGATGCACGCTGCGAGGCTCCCGACGGACTGCGCGTCGATCAGCTCGAAGCCGAAGTCGAGCTGGCGGCGCCAGTCGAGGCGGCCGTCGGCGTCGGTGAAGTCCGGCCGGTACGCGTTGGGCGCCGGGATGGCGAAGTTGCCGGGCGCGGCGGGCCCGTACCCGCGACGGCCGGCGCTGTACGTCGCGCTCGCCGCGGCCTGCGTCATGCCGTGCCACGACCGGGCGAACGAGACGACCTCGTGCTTGCCGGTGACGAGCTTCGCCATGCGGAGGGCGGCTTCGTTGGACTCCGCGCCGGTGGTCAGCAGCAGTGCCTTCTCCAGCGGCGCCGGGAGCGTCTCGGCGAGGCGCCGGGCGAGGTCGACGACCGGGCGGCTCAGCATGCCGCTGAACAGGTGGTCGAGCTTGGCGGCCTGCCGCCGGACGGTGTCGACGATCTCCGGGTGCGAGTGCCCGAGGATCGCGCTCATCTGACCGGAGGTGAAGTCGAGGATGCGGCGGCCGTCTTCGGTGAAGACGAAGCTGCCTTCGGCGTGGTCGATGATCTCGCGGGTGAACGCGCCGGCGCCGGCGTAGCGCACGAGGTGCCGGTCTGCGTCGGCCCAGAAGGCTTCGGACGTGGACAGTGCGGAGGTCGGAGCAGCCATGCTTCGACGGTAAGGCCGCACCGAGCGACACGTCCATCTCACGATTCCGGCTTTCTTGTTCGGTTCTTCCGCACAAGAATGGGGTGATGCTGAACCCGTGGCGCCTGCGGCTGCTGAGCCGGCTCGACACGCTGGGGACGGTCCGCGCGGTGGCGCAGGACGCGAACCTGAGCGCGTCGAGCGTGTCGCAGCAGCTGGCCGTGCTCGAAGCGGAGACCCGCACCCAGCTGCTGGAACGCACCGGCCGCCGGGTCCGCCTGACCCCGGCCGGGCTGATGCTGGCGCGGCGCGCGCGGGCGATCCTCGACCACATGGACACGGTCGAGGCGGAGCTGCGCAGCCTCGGCGAGGAGCCGGTCGGCCAGGTCCGGCTCGGAGCGTTCCAGAGCGCGATCCACACGATGGCGGTCCCGGCGGTGACGCGGCTCGCGGGCGCGTACCCGCACCTGGAGGTCGAGCTGCTGGAGCTGGAGCCCCACGAGAGCATCCCGGCCCTGCGCGGCGGCGACGCGGACGTGATCATCACGACGACCGACTTCGTGCAGCTGCCGCTGGGCCCCGACCTCGACATCGTCCCGCTGGCAACGGACCCGATCGTGCTGGTGACACCCCCGGGCGGCCCGCGCGGGCCGGCCTCGCTGTCCGCCTTCGCGGACGAGCCGTGGGCACTGGACGTCCCGCAGTCGTACATGGCGAACCTGACGCTGCGGTTGTGTCGTGAGTCGGGCTTCGAACCTCGGGTGGTGTGCCGGTTCAGCAATTACCTGATGACGTTGCAGCACGTGGAAGCCGGGCTGTCGATCGCGCTGCTGCCGGAGCTGGCGGTGGACCGCCGGTACCGGGTGGCGACGCGCGAGCTGGCATCCCCGGTGACGCGCACGATCGCGGCGGTGGTCCGCCGGGGGACGCCGTTGCGGGCGGGGGTGAACGTGGTGCTGGACGCTCTGCGGCAGCCGCCGGACCTCCCGGCACTGGCCGCGTGGGTCGACCGGAGCGCAGACTGATCGGGTGCGCGTGGCGATCAGTGTCACCGGAGTGGTCCAGGGCGTCGGGTTCCGGCCTTTCGTCCACCAGCTCGCGCCCAGGTTCGGGCTCGCCGGGTTCGTCGGGAACGACGTGCACGGCGTCTTCATCGAGGCCGAAGGTCCGGAAGCCCGGGTGGAAGCCTTCGTCGAAGCACTCAGGGACCAGGCGCCGCCGCTGGCGGTCGTCGATCGGGTCGAGACCCGGGAGATTCCGCCCGACGGGGATGTCGGGTTCCGGATCGTCGCCAGCCCGGCCGGCGGGGCCGCCGACACGCTGATCTCCGCCGATTCCGCCACCTGTGACGACTGCCTTCGCGAACTCCGGGACCCCGGCGACCGGCGGTTCCGGTACCCCTTCGTCAACTGCACCAACTGCGGCCCGCGGTTCACCATCGTCAAGGGCGTGCCCTACGACCGGCCGCTCACCACCATGGCCGCCTTCGGGATGTGTGCCGAGTGCAAGCAGGAATACGAGGATCCGGCCGATCGGCGGTTCCACGCCCAGCCCGTCTGCTGCCCGGCCTGCGGGCCCGCGCTGCGGTTCGAGCCCGGTGGCGGGGAGCCGATCCCGGCGACCGTCGAAGCCCTGCGCGCGGGGCAGGTCGTCGCGATCAAGGGGATCGGCGGCTACCACCTCGCCGTCGGTGCCCGGCACCAGGAGGCCGCGCGCCGGCTTCGGCAGCGCAAGCACCGGGAGGACAAGCCGTTCGCCGTCATGGTCGCCGATCTGAGGCAGGCCCGGGAACTCGCCGAAGTGGACGACGCCGCCGAGCGGGCGCTGACCGGCCGGCGACGGCCCATCGTGCTGCTGCCGAAGAAGGCGGATCTCGCGGACGCCGTCGCGCCCGGGAACCGCCGGATCGGGCTCATGCTGCCCTACACCCCGCTGCACCACCTGCTGCTGGAGAGCACCGGGCCGATCGTGCTGACCAGCGCCAACGTCTCCGACGAGCCCATCGTCTACCTCGACGAGGACCTGGGCCGCCTCGAGGACATCGCCGACGCCTTCCTCGTCCACGACCGGCCCATCCACGTCCGCACCGACGACTCCGTGGTGCGGATCGTCCGGCAGGAACCCCAGCTGCAACGGCGTTCGCGCGGCTACGCGCCCGAGCCCGTGACGCTGCGCAGACCCGCGAAGCAGCACCTCCTGGGCTGCGGCGCCGAACTCAAGAACACGTTCTGCCTCGCCAAGGGCCGCCACGCCTTCGTCTCGCACCACATCGGCGACCTCGAGAACTACGAGACGCTGAAGGCGTTCACCGAGGGCATCGAGCACTTCAAGCACCTCTTCGACGTCGACCCGGTGCTCGTCGCGCACGACCTGCACCCCGAGTACCTGTCCACGAAATACGCGCTCGAGCAGGACGTCGAGCTGCTCGGCGTCCAGCACCACCACGCCCACATCGCCGCGTGCCTGGCCGACAACGGCGAGGACGGCCCGGTCCTCGGCGTCGCCTTCGACGGCACCGGCTTCGGCCCCGACGGCACCATCTGGGGCGGGGAGTTCCTCCTCGCCGACCTCGCCGGCTACCAGCGGCTGAGCCACCTCCGGCCGGTAGCCATGCCCGGCGGCGTCATGGCCATCAAGCAGCCTTGGCGGATGGCCGCGTCCTATGTGGACGAACTCGGCCGGCCGGCGCGGGAAGACGTCGTGAAGCTCAAGCGCAGCGGCATCAACTCACCGCTGACGTCCAGCGCCGGACGGCTCTTCGACGCCGCGGCCGCGCTGCTCGGCGTCCGCGACAGCATCACCTACGAAGGTCAGGCCGCCATCGAGCTGGAACAGCTGGCCGATCCCGCCGAGAAGTCCGCCTACCGGGCACGCGTCGACGACGTCGTCCACGGCGAAGACCTTATCGCCGCCCTCCTGGACGACACGGGCACCCGGGCGAAGAGAGCCGCCCGCTTCCACAACGGCGTCGCCGACGCGATCGTGCGGACCTGCGACCGCTTCCGCGACCACAGCACCACCGTCGCGCTCTCCGGCGGGGTCTTCCAGAACGTCCTGCTGCTCGACCGGACCGTCGAAAACCTCGAGCACGCGGGGTTCCGCGTGCTCACCCACCGGACCGTGCCCACCAACGACGGCGGGATCAGTTTCGGTCAGGTCGCCGTAGCCAGTCGTACCAGTCCTGAAGGCCGTCGCCGCGAGTCACGCTGAGCGGCAGGATCGACGCCGAAGGGTTGACCCGCCGCGTGTCCCGCTCGAACTCGGCGACGTCGAAGTCGACGTAGGGCAGCAGGTCGACCTTGTTCAGCAGCACGAGGTCGGTCGCGGCGAACATGTGCGGGTACTTCAACGGCTTCCCGGGTCCCTCGGTCACCGACAGGACCACGACCCGCGCCGCCTCGCCGAGGTCGAACAACGCCGGGCAGACCAGGTTGCCGACGTTCTCGATGAACAGCGTCGAGCCGGGCGCGGGCGACAGCGAATGCAGCGCCCGGTGCAGCATCGACGCGTCGAGGTGGCAGCCGGCACCGGTGTTGATCTGCACCACCGGTGCGCCCGTGGCCTTGATCCGCTCGGCGTCGAGCAGGGTCTCCTGGTCGCCCTCGATCACCGCGCAGGGCACGTCGAGGTCCCGGATGGTCCGCTCCAGCAGCGTCGTCTTGCCGGCGCCGGGCGAGCTCATCAGGTTGATCGCGAAGACGTCCGACTCGCGCAGGTGCGCGCGGTTGTGCGCCGCGAGTTCGTCGTTCTTCGCCAGGATGTCCTGTTCCAGCACCACCGTGTGCGTGTGGTCGGTGATCCGCACCTCGGAATCCGAACAGCCGCACGTGTCGCACATGTCAGACCACCTCCACCGATGTGATGCGCAGTTCGCGTCCGGTCAGCACCTCGGCGTTGGCGCTGCCGCAGGGACACAGGACGATGAAGTCGTCGAGGGCGAACTCCTCGCCGCAGTCGTGGCAGCGGGCGCGGCCCGGCGGCTCGGCGATGTCCAGCCGGGCGCCTTCGAGGGAAGTGCCCGTGCACAGCACGTCGAAGCAGAAGCGGACGCTGTCCGGCACCACGCCGGACAGCCGCCCGATCTCCAGCTGCACGCTCGTCACCGTCGCGTCGCCCAGCTTGGCGACGATCGCGTCGACGACCGACTGCGTGATCGACATTTCGTGCATTCAGCAGATCCTCGGCAGCGGGTCCCCGACCAGCAGGTCCACGATCCGGGTGCCGCCGAACGCGGTGTTCAGCAGCACGATCCCCGGCGGGTCGTCGGCGATTCGCCCGATCACCGCCGCGTCCGCGCCGAGCGGGTTCGCGCGCAACGCGGCCAGCGCGTCCGAGGCCTGGGCGCCGTCGACGACGACCACGATCCGGCCTTCGCAGGCGACGTACAGCGGGTCGATGCCCAGCAGCTCCGACGCGCCGCGGACCTCGTCGCGGACCGGGATGGCGTTTTCGTCGACGACCACGGCGACCTCCGCGGCCTTCGCGATCTCGTTGAGGATCGTCGCGACGCCGCCGCGGGTCGCGTCGCGCATCGCGCGCACGCCGGGCACCGCGGCCAGCAGGCCCGCCACCAGGTCGTGCACCGGTGCGGTGTCGGACTCGAGGTCGGCGTCGATGTCCAGCTCGCCACGGGCCAGCATGATCGTGACGCCGTGGTCGCCGATCGGCCCGGAGACGAGGACGGCGTCTCCGGGCTTCACGGTGGCGACGCCGAGGCCGGTGCGGGTGAGCACGCCGACCCCGGCGGTGTTGAGGTAGACCCCGTCGGCCTTGCCGCGCTGCACGACCTTCGTGTCGCCGGTGACGATCTGGACGCCGGCCGCTTCGGCGGCCGTCTTCATCGACTCGACGATCTTCAGCAGGTCCTCGACGGGAAAGCCCTCCTCGAGGATGAACCCGGCGGTCAGGTACAGCGGCCGCGCGCCGGAGACGGCGAGGTCGTTCACCGTGCCGTTGACCGCCAGGTCGCCGATGTTCCCGCCGGGGAAGAACAGCGGCGAGACGACGTAGGAGTCCGTCGTCAGGGCCAGCCGGGCGTCGCCGATGGTCAGCGACGCCGCGTCCTCCAGCGGCTCGAGCAGCGGGTTGCGGAACGCGTCGAGGAACACGGCCTCGATGAGCGTGTGCGTCGACTTGCCGCCTGCGCCGTGGGACAGCGTGATGCGCTCTTCACGCACCTTCGCGCGCCGGCGCCGGGCCCGCTCGATGCGGTCGAGGACCTGCTGCTCGCGCTCGGTGGTCGTCATGCGCGGCTCGCCTCCCGGACGCGCTGGCGGCTGAACCGGCCGAAGTTGTAGTACGCCGCGCAGGCGCCTTCGGGCGAGACCATGCAGGTGCCGATCGGCGTCTCCGGGGTGCACGCGGTGCCGAACACCTTGCACTCCCACGGCTTCAGCACGCCCTTGAGCACCTCGCCGCACTGGCACGCCTTGGGGTCGGCGACGCGCACCCCGGGGATCTCGAAGATCCGCTCGGCGTCGAACTTCGCGTACTTCTCGCGGATCGCCATCGCCGAGTGCGTGATGAACCCGAGGCCGCGCCACTCGAAGTAGGGTCGCAGCTCCATCACCTCGTTGATCGCCTTCAGCGCCACGAGGTTGCCGTTCCACGGCACGACCCGCGAGTACTGGTTCTCGACCTCGGCCCGCTTCTCCGACAGCTGCAGCATCAGCAGGTAGATCGACTGCAGGATGTCCAGGGGCTCGAACCCGGCGACCACGACGGGCTTGCCGTAGTCGCGGGCGATGAACTCGTACGGACGGCAGCCGATCACCGTGGAGACGTGCCCCGGCCCGATGAAGCCGTCGAGCCGCAGGTCGGGGGAGTCGAGGATGGCCTTGATCGCCGGGATGATCGTGACGTGGTTGCCGAACACCGAGAAGTTCTCGATGCCGTCGGCGGCCGCGCGCAGCAGCGTCATCGCGGTGGACGGCGTGGTCGTCTCGAACCCGATGGCCATGAACACGACGCGCAGGTCCGGGTTCTGCCGCGCGATCTTCAGCGAGTCGAGCGGCGAATACACCATGCGGATGTTGGTGCCCTCGGCGTTGGAGTCGAAGAAGTTCCCGCCGGAGCCGGGCACGCGCATCATGTCCCCGAACGACGTCATGAGCACGCCGGGCTGCCGGGCGATGTGGATGGCGTCGTCGATCCGGCCCATCGGGATCACGCACACCGGGCAGCCCGGGCCGTGCACCAGCGTGATGCTCTCGGGCAGGTAGTCCTCGAGGCCGTGCTTGTAGATGGTGTGCGTGTGCCCGCCGCAGACCTCCATGAACTTGTAGTGGCGGCCCGGCTCGCACAACGACGTGATCTTCGCGGACAGCGCCCGCGCTTTCTCCGCGTCGCGGAACTCGTCGACGAAGCGCATGACGACTCCTCTATTCGATCCTGGACTCCAGGAGGGCGGCCATTTCGTCCTCGTAAGCCTTGCCGATGCTCTCGAGGAACTCCAGGGCGGCCGCCGCCTCCTGTTCGTCTATTTTGGACAGTGCGAAGCCGACGTGGATCAGGATCCAGTCGCCCGGCACCGGTGGGTCGTCCTCCAGCAGGCCGATGTTGATGGTGCGCTTGACACCGCTCACGGACACCTTTGCGAGGTCCGGTCGCTCCTCGCTGATTTCGATGATCTCGCCGGGGATCCCGAGGCACACGGCCGTTACATCCTGCTCATCTCGAGGTACCGCCGGATATCGGGCCCGAACTGCTTGGCGAGCCAGGTGGCCCCGCCGAGCAGCACGGCCAGCAGCAGCAGACGCTTCATGTCAGACCTCCGTCTTCTCCTTGAGGGGCAGTTCGGGACTGGTTCCCCAGGCGAGCTCGGTGACGGCGCGGACCGCGGCCGGCACCGCGGCCTCGACCGCCGGCGACAGCCCGATCCCTTCGTCGAGGCAGGCCGGTTCGCACCCGACGATCAGCACCCGCCCGGCGTCGCCGCCGAGCAAACCCAGCAGCCGGAACACCGCTTCGGGCTGCATGCCGTGCGCGTCGATCGACGCCGAGGCGGCCAGGTCGTCGGTGTCCGCCTCGATGAGCGAGAGCGTGCCGGGCGGCCGTCCGTGCGGTGTCGCGTCGAGCAGGATCGTCGTGTCGTAGCCGCCCATCAGGTCGTAGGCGAGGTGCATGCCCGCGATGCCGTAGTCGGCGATCTGAACCCACTCCGGCAGGTCGGTGCCTTCCAGCTCCTTGATGACTTCGACGCCGAAGCCGTCGTCGCCGAGGAAGATGTTGCCGATTCCGGCGACCAGGACTCGTGGCCTCATTCCGCAACCTCCATGGGCTCGATCTCGTCGGGTGAGAAGTACCGGAACCGGCCGTGCGTGTTCTGCAGGTCGGCGCCCGGGTCGTCGTCGAGGGTGACGGCCACGTGCGTCATGCCGTCCACATCGGACAGCACGGTGCGGACCGTCGCGACCAGGCCGGCGAGGAACATGTCCTGGGCGTCCGCGCCACGCAGGTTCGGCCGCAGCCGCACCTTCGACCCGGCCGTGACGCGGACGCCCCCGACGGTCACCGTCTCGGACTCGGGCTCGCCGGTGACCGACCGCAGGTACCGCACGGTCCCGTGCAGGCGGTCGAGCAGTTCCGGCGGCATCGTGTCGACGCGGTCGACGATGGCCGCCGCGCGCGGGTCGGTGGCCCGGGCCTCGCGCTTCTCCTCGTCGGTCAGCGTCATCGTGCGCAGCGTCAGGATCTCGTCGATCTCGGTGCCGTCGAAGAGTTCTCCGGCGCTTTCGGCGGCGATGGACGGGTTGTCGTAGAGGATGATCGGCGACGCGAGCAGCACCGTGCTGCGGGCGGTGTCGCCGATCAGCACCGGCCACAGCCGTTCCTGCCGGCAGGCTTCGACGGCCGGCTTGGCCCACTCCGGCGGGTCCAGCATGGACAGGAAGTGCCCGGTGTCGACGGCGAGCACCAGGTGCGCGGCGAGCAGCGCGTGGCGAAGGGCGTGCTCGCGGACGCCGTCGGAGCGCCACGACGTCGTGTTGTGCAGGTCCAGCCGCAGCCGGGCGCCGCCGAACGGCCCGTCGAGCGGGTCGACCCGGGCACTGAGGACGCCGGACAGCTCGTGCCTCCGTCGCACGAGCGCGTCTTCGCGCTCTTCGCCGCCGGGCACGCGGAACGGTGTCTCGACCGGGAGGTCCGCAAGCGGCAGCTCGAAGTCGATCTCGTGCTCGACGGCTTCGTCCCACGTGGTGTCCGGGGACAGCCGCGTCTGTGCCTGCAGGAACCGCAGCTTGACGCGCAGGATCGTGTGGGCCATCGGCTCCAGCAGGCACTCGACGCGGGTCGACGCGTGCTCGCCGATCTCGGCCGACGCGTACGACGGCGGCACCAGCACGCCCCACTGCCAGCGCACCCGGTTCTTCCCCGCCGACGCCCGGTACGGGTAGAGGAGGTAGCCCTCGTAGAGCACGGCGTCGCCGACCGCGCGGGCCTGGTCCCCGGCGTTCACGGCCCACCGGCCAGCAGCTGCTCGATCGCGGCTTCCCAGGTCGGGATCGCGTGCTGCGCCTTGTACTTGAGCAGCGCGTCCACCGTGTCCCGCGGCAGCTTGATCCACGCGACGTTCGGGAAGTAGCGGGACATCAGCTCGTCCCAGACGGCCACCGGCATCCGGCACTCGGCCTGCGTGTGCCACGGCACCTGCTCGACCCAGAACCCCGGTCCGCCCTTGCCGAACACGGTGCCGCTGAACAGCAGCACCATCGGCACGACGCCCTCGGACAGCGCGTGGAAGTACTTGCCGGCCGCGACTTCGAGGTCGTAGGTGCACGGCACCTCGGCGTCCACCTCGGTGGCGCCGGTGAACCCCGGCACGGTCACCGAAATCGTCGTGAACTGGAACGGCTTCAGCGTCTCGCCCCACCGGGACCGGTCGCCGAAGAGGTGGGTGAGCAGCTCCGACTCGTCGTCGGCGTACCGGCGGCGCTGCGGCTCGATGCGGATCTGGACGCGCAGCACCATCGCGTGGACGGGCTGCCCGGTCAGCTCGGAGATCCGCAGCTTGAACGCCAGCGTCGGCGACGCGGCGTACTTCAGCGGCCGGACGTCGATGCAGTCGAAGGTCAGCTCAGCCATCCGCCACGACCTCGCTGCGCTCCCGCAGCCGCGCGAAGAACCCGTCGATCGCCTCGTGCGCTTCGGTGCCGCCGTCGAAGCCACGCCACTTCGCGCGGACGAGTCCGACCAGCTCGTAGCAGACGTCGATCGGCACCAGGAAGCACTCGAAGCCGAGGTCGAGCTTGTTCAGCAGCAGGGCTTCGACGTCGTCGGCGATGTCGGCGAACGCCGGCGTGCCCGCCAGCAGCTCGTCCCACGTGCCGAGCGGCAGCAGCGACTCGGTCGCGCCCGCCGGGCTCGGATAGAACGCGACCGGGCGTTCCTGCACCGAATTGCGGAACAGGAACGCCGTCTTCACCGGGATCCCGGCCGACTCCCACAGCGCCATCCCCGGCCCGAACCGCGGAGCGTGCTTGAAGCGCTGCGGCACCGCCCGGTGCCGCTTCCCGCCCGCCCCGCGGTGGGTGAAGAGCAGGTAGCAGCCCCGGCAGGTGCACAGGATCGTCCGGGACTCGAGGTCGATGACGTGCCCGTGCTCCGCGCCGATCGGTTCCGCGCACATCTCGCACCGCTCGCCGGGCGCGGCGCGCGGTGCGGGAGTGCGGAACCTGCGCAGGCCGCCCGTCACGGGACCTCCACGGGACACGGCACCAGCGGCAGCAGCGGCCGCCCGCCGGGCCCGGTCTCTTCCGGCGCGACCCCTTCGACGACGACGTCGGCGATCTCCGGCGCCGCTTCCCGGACCACGCGCTCGATGGCGTACTTCGCGGTGACCGTCGACGACGGGCAGCCGTCGCAGGTGCCCTGCAGCCGCAGCCGCAGGACGCCGTCGTCGATCCCGACGAGTTCGACGTCGCCGGCGTGCGAACCCAGGTACGGCCGGACCTTGTCGAGCGCTTCCGTGACCCGCTCGTGCGTGGACCTCGGGTGCAGGTCGTGCAGCACGAGCAGGCCGCGGATGTGGTCGTCCTCGGCGAGGCGGTCCAGCAGGGCCTGGTCGGCTCCGACGACTTCGACGATCCGGGCCAGGCCGGCGCCGTAGAACTCGAGCAGCGTGTGGACGAGGTCCTCGGCGAGCTCGGCGTCGGCACCGTCGAACTCGCCCAGCAGCTGCTCGATGCGCTCGCCGACCCGGTCGACGTCGGTCATCAGCCGATCTCCCCGCCGAACGCGTGCGGGGTGTGCAGCCGCTCCAGGACCTTGCCCTTGCCGGTGTACATGTGGACGCCGCAGGGCAGGCACGGGTCGAAGCTGCGGACCGCGCGCATGATGTCGATGCCCTTGAAGTTCTCCTGCGTGTTCTCCTCGAAGATCGGCGTGTTCTGCACGGCGTCCTCGTACGGCCCCGGCGTGCCGAAGCTGTCGCGCACGCTGCCGTTCCACGGAGTCGGCGGGTACGGGTGGTAGTTCGCGATCTTGCCGCCCTTGATCACCATGTGGTGCGACAGCACACCGCGGACGGCTTCGGTGAAGCCGCAGCTGACGCCTTCGTCCGGGACCTTGAACGGCTCCCACGTCTTGGTGTTGCCCTTGCGGACCTCACCCAGCGCCTGCTCGCCGAAGTGCAGCGCCATCGCGGCCGAGTACGCCTGGAAGTACGTCCGGGCGCGGTTGCGCTCGAGCGCGTTGCTCCACTGCGGGATCTTCCACTCGAAGGCGACTTCGGGTTTGGTCGCCGTGCGCGGCAGGGTGATCGTGACGCTGTGCCCGGTCGACTTGACGTACGGCGTGTCGACGAGCCCGGCGAGCGCCGTGACCCACAGGCGCGCGATCGGGCCGCCGCCGGTGTCGAGGGCCAGGTGGTCCTTGCCGTCGAACCAGCGCGGCGACATCGTCCACGAGTACTTGCCGTCGAAGTCGCGCTTGGCCGGCCGCGGGATGGTGTGCTGGTTCCACGGGTGCCGCTGGTCGACCGGGTTGCCGAGTGGGTCCTGGGTGACGAACATCGGCTGGTCGGCCCAGTCTTCGTAGAACGAGCTGCCGAGCAGGATCCGGATGCCGAGGTTGATGTCGAGCAGGCTGGTGGTGACCAGCTTGCCGTCGACGACGATGCCGGGCGTCACGAACATCTTGCGGCCCCACGACTCCATGTTCTCGTAGCTGAAGTCGCAGTACTCCGGGTTGTTGAGGCTGCCCCAGCAGCCGAGCAGGATCCGCCGCCGGCCGACCTCTTCGTAGCCGGGCAGGGCCTCGTAGAAGAAGTCGAACAGGTCGTCGTGCATCGGCAGGCAGCGCTTCATGAACTCGACGTAGCGCATCAGCCGGGTCAGGTAGTCGGTGAACAGCTGCACGGTGGCGACCGTGCCGACGCCGCCGGGGTACAGCGTCGACGGGTGGACGTGCCGGCCCTCCATCAGGCAGAACATCTCGCGCGTGCTGCGGCTGACCTGGAGGGCCTCGCGGTAGAACTCGCCTTCCAGGGGGTTGAGCGAGCGCATGATGTCGCCGATGGTCCGGTAGCCGTGGTCACGCGCGTGCGGTGCCTCGGTGCGGTTGGCCAGCTCCAGGACGCCGGGGTTGGTCTCGGCGACCATCTTCTCGCAGTAGTCGACCCCGACCAGGTTCTCCTGGAAGATGTTGTGGTCGAACATGTACTCGGCGGCCTCGCCGAGGTTGAGGATCCACTCGCCGAGGTGCGGCGGGCGGACGCCGTAGGCCATGTTCTGGGCGTACACCGAGCACGTCGCGTGGTTGTCGCCGCAGATCCCGCAGATCCGGCTGGTGATGAAGTGCGCGTCGCGCGGGTCCTTGCCCTTCATGAAGATGCTGTAGCCGCGGAAGACCGACGACGTGCTGTGGCACTCGACGACCCTCTTGGCCGCCCAGTCGATCTTCGTGTAGATCCCGAGGCTGCCGACGATCCGGGTGATCGGATCCCACGCCATTTCGACGAGATCGGTCCTGCCCTTGGTGCTGATGCCCTTGTCGGTCTGCGTCTCCGTCATGTCCCGATCCCTTTCAGCGCCAAGAAGACTGGTAGCCGGTGTCGAGCTTCTTGCCCGTGTGCCGCCACCGGGGCTCCTTGTCGGCCTTGCGCTCGGTGATCTTCCGCAGCCGCCGGATCACCGACCCGTACGCGCCGCTGGCCCACGCCGAGAGGTGCGCCCCCGGCGGCTCGTCCATGAACGGCATGAACCGGTCCGGGAAGCCCGGCATGGTGCAGCCGATGCAGATCCCGCCGACGTTCGGGCAGCCGCCGACGCCGTTGATCCAGCCGCGCTTGGGCACGTTGCACTTGACGACGGGACCCCAGCAGCCCAGCTTCACCAGGCACTTGGGCGAGTCGTAGGTGTCGGCGAACTGGCCCTGTTCGTAGTAGCCGCCGCGATCGCAGCCTTCGTGCACGGTCGCGCCGAAGAGCCACTGCGGCCGCAGGTGGTCGTCGAGCGGGATCATCGGCGCCTGCCCGGCGGCCTGGTAGAGCAGGTAGGTGATGGTCTCGGACAGGTTGTCCGGGTGGGTCGGGCAGCCGGGCACGCAGACGATCGGGATGCCGGCGCCGGACTTCCAGTCCCAGCCCAGGTAGTCGGGCACGCCCATGGCGCCGGTCGGGTTGCCCTCCATCGCGTGGATGCCGCCGTAGGTGGCGCAGGTGCCGACGGCCAGCACGGCGAGCGCCTTCGGGGTCAGGCGGTCCAGCCACTCGCTGGTGGTCATCGGCTGGCCGGTCTCGGGGTTGTTGCCGAACCCGCACCAATAGCCTTCGTCCTTGATCGACTCGTTCGGGATCGAACCCTCGACGACCAGCACGAACGGTTCCAGCTCACCGCGGTCGGCCTTGTAGAACCACTCGATGAAGGTGTCGGCCCCCTTGTCGGGGCCGCACTCGAAGTCGATCAGCGGCCAGTGGACCGCGATCTTGGGCAGGCCGGGCAAAGCGCCGAGGACGATTTCCTCGATGCTCGGTTGCGTGGCGGCCGTCAGCGCGACGGAGTCGCCGTCGCAGGACAGGCCGGCGTTGATCCAGAGGATGTGGATGGGCTGTTCTTCGGTCTCGGTCTTCTCTGCGGCATGCGTCACGGCTGATCAACCCCGAGTTCGTCGAGCGCGCCGAGGGTCAGCTCCCACAGCGCGTGGTAAAGGGTCGTCTGGGCTTCCTGAATGCGGTGCACGGACGGTGACGGGACGACGAAGAGGTGGTCGATGCTGTCCAGCTCGGCCATCTTCCCCCCGTCGTAGCCGGCGATGCCGACGGTCACCATGCCGCGCCGGGCGGCTTCGTCGAAGGCGCGCACCAGGTTCGCGGAGTTCCCGCTGGTGGACAGGCCCACCGCGATGTCGCCGGGCCGCCCGAACGCGCCGATCTGCCGGGCGAACACGACGTCGAACCCGATGTCGTTGGAAAGGGCGGTCACCACGGCGATGTCGTTCGTCAACCCGAAGGCGGGCAACGGCCGGGCGTCGCCCGCCGGGCTCAGGAACAGGCTGGCCAGGTCCTGGGCGTCGGTCGAGCTGCCCCCGTTGCCGAACGCGAGCAGCCGGCCGCCACCGGCGAACGCGCGCGCGACGTCCTGCGCGCAGGCGAACAGGCGCTCGCGGTCGGCCGCGAGCACTTCGGCCCGGAGGGCGACGATCTCGTGCACCTTGTCCACAGTGGACTTCCGGACGTGGTCGAGGACGGCGTCGACGTCGCTGGAACCCGCGTAGAGGAACGGGTACAGCGCTTCGAGACCGTCCGCGTCCACGGGGAACTGTTCCCGCGTCATCGCGCGTCAACTCCTCGGCTGGGTGTTCTCCAGGCGGGCGATGGCTTCCCCGGCGTGCACCAGGATCCGGTCGCCGACGCCGGCCGAGACCAGCGCCACGCTCACCTCTTCCCGGCCCGAACCGGTGTCCACGACGGCGAACCCGAGGTCCAGGAGTTCGACCACGGTCACTTCGACCGCGGTGTCGGAGCAGGTGATGCACACCCCGTCGTGGCAGACGGGGCCGACTTCTCTGTCGGCGTCACTGGCGCTCACGACGCCACCTCCGGGGTCAGCACGCCGGGGTGTTCGAAGAAGACGTGCACCAGCTCCCACAGCACGTGGTAGGTGGTCACGTGCACCTCCTTGACGATCCGCGGGTCGGCCGAGCGGGCGATGAAGACGTGGTCCAGCCCGGTAGTCGCGGCGATCGCGCCGCCGTTACCACCGGTCAGTGCGACGGTGAGCATCCCGAGGTCCCGGGCCGTTTCGAGAGCGCGGCGGACGTTGGCGCACTCGCCGTCGGCCGAGATGCCCAACGCGATGTCGGCCGGTTCGCCGATGATCCGCAGCTGGTGGGCGAAGACGTCTTCGAGGCCCACGCGGTTGGCGACGCCGGTGACCGTCGCGACGTCGGCGGTCAGCGAGATCGCCGGCAGCGCGCGCTTGCCGACGATCACCGGGTGGACGAACTCCACCGCCACGTGCTGGGCGTCGGTGCTGGGACCACCGTTGCCGAACACCACGAGCTTGCCGCCGCGGTGGAAGCGGCGGGCCATGTCGTGGCACGCCTCGGCGACTGTCCTGGCGTCGTCGGCCAGGGAGAGCACGGGCGCCTTCCGGCGCTCGAAGAGGGCGTCGACGGAGTCCGGGTGATTCGGTGACCACGACATCGCGGTACTTCCTCCGGGCTGCTCGGTGGTGGGAGCCCACAATCAGGCTAGAGCTGTGAGTTGGATCACACAATAGATCGAACGGTCAGAAGTGGTGCTCTCGGTCGCCCTGGACGTGCTCCGCCCGGGCGAGCCACTGTTCGGCCTCATGGCCGGACCCGCGCGACCGCAGCATCCGGGCCAGGCTGAGCATTCCCTGGACGTCGCCCGTCTCGGCGGCCCGGCGGAACCACCGCTCCGCTTCCGCGAGGTCGTCCCGGTGCTCGGCGAGGTGCCCGAGGTTGGTGAGCGCGGGGACGCTGCCGTGCTCGGCGGCCTTGCGGTACCAGGCGGCGGCCTCGCCCTCGTCCCCGCGGTTGCGGGCGAGCACGCCGAGGTTGGTCATCGCGGCCGGGTCGCCGCGCTCGGCGGCGTCGAGGTACCAGTTCTCGGCCTCTTCGAGGTCGCCGCGGCGGTGCAGCAGCAGCCCGAGCCGGACGATCGCCTCGACGTGCCCCCCGGTCGCGCCCTGCCGGTACCACGACTCGGCGTCGCCGGGCCGGCCGAGCCGTTCGGCCTGCCTGCCCAGCTGGCAGGTGGCGGCGAGGTCGCCGGCCTGCACGGCCGAGCGCCACCAGCGGGAGGCTTCGGCGGCCTGGCCGCGGTCGCGGAGCACCATGCCCAGGTCGATCATCGCGCTGGTGATCCCGGCGTCCGCGGCCTGCCGCAGCCACGTCTCGGCTTCTTCGGTCCGGCGCTGCTCGCGCAGCAGGTGCCCGAGCGCCGCGATCGAGGGCAGGTCGCCGGTGCGGGCCGCCTCGCCGTACCAGTGCTGGGCGTCTTCGCGCTTGCCGCGCCGCTCGTAGGACCGGGCGAGGTTCAGCATGCCGTGCGGCTCGCCGGCCAGGGCAGCCTCGTGGTACCAGCGCTCGGCCTCGTCCTGCGCGCCGCGTTCGGCGAGCAGGTGGGCGAGCGAGGTCATGGAGACGCGGTCGCCGCCCATGGCGGCCTTGCGGAACCACGTCTCGGCCTCGGCGAGGTCCCCGCGCTCGCGCATCGCCGACCCCATGCGGGCCATGGCGACGACGTTGCCGCCCTCGGCGGCTTTGCGCTGGAAGAACTCGTCGAACTTCTTGAGCCGGCCGGGCATCGGCTGCTCCCTCCGGATGGGTCCTGCTCCGGTAGTCGCAGATGATCGGCCCGGTGTGACACCTCAGCTGAGGGTGGGCGAGGTCACATTCGCGCCAGGTCGTCGTGTCGGCGCGGTTTTCCCAGGCCGGCAGGGGTGAGACTACGCCGCGCTCAGGTGAATTCGAGAGGAGAAATTCGTGGCGGCCCGCGGCTTTCGGCTCAGCGTGACCCAACGATCTCTGCTGGTAGTCGCGATCCTGGCGATCGCCCTCTTCGGGTACTGGGCCACGAGCAGAAGCTCCGGTGCGACCCCGCCGCCGTCGTCCTCCCCGGCACCGGTTCCGGTCAGCGCGGCCGACGCGCAGAAGCAGCTCGACGAACTCACCATCGCCGCGCGGACGTCCATGGACGGCTACTCGCGGGAGAAGTTCCCGCACTGGGACAGCCAAGGGTCAGGGTGTGACACCCGCGAAGTCGTGCTGAAGCGCGCCGGCACGGACGTGAAGACGGACAAGGACTGCAAAGCGACGTCCGGGACGTGGAAGAGCGTCTACGACGACGAGACCTGGACCAAGGCGACCGACCTCGACATCGACCACATGGTCCCGCTCGGGCAGGCCTGGGCCAGCGGCGCGAAGTCGTGGACGACCGAGAAGCGCGAGCAGTTCGCCAACGACCTCACCCGGCCGCAGCTGTTCGCCGTCACCGACAACCTCAACCAGCAGAAGAGCGACAAGGCGCCCGACCAGTGGAAACCGCCGCTCGTGGCGTTCTGGTGCACCTACGCGACCGACTGGATCGTGGTGAAGCACTACTACGGGCTGACCGTCACGCAAGGGGAGAAAATGGCCTTGACGGACATGCTGCGGCGCTGCTGAGCTGGCCGGCATGACGACGTTCGCGCTGATCCACGGGGGCGGCGGCAGCGGGTGGGACTTCCATCGGCTGGTGCCGGAGCTGGCCGCACGCGGCCACGACGCGATCGCGCCGGACCTGCCGATCACCGACTCGTCGGCCGGGCTGGCGTCGTTCACCGAAACCGTGCTCGCGGAGCTGGGCGACCGCACGGACGTCGCCGTCGTCGGCCATTCCTACGGCGGGTTCACGGCGCCGCTGGTCGCGGAGAAGGCGCGGGCGAGACTGCTGGTGTACCTGGCCGGGATGATCCCGGCGCCGGGGGAGCCACCGGGGCAGTGGTGGGGGAACACGGGCTTCTCGGGGCCCGAGGGGCTCAGCGACATCGAGACGTACTTCAACGGCGTCCCGCTCGAGCTGGCCGAGGAGGGCATGGCGCGCGGGCGCGACCAGGTGAGCAAGGAGTGGGACGAGCCGTGGCCGCTGCCGGCCCACCCGGACGTCCCGACCCGGGTCCTGCTCTGCCGTGACGACCGGTTCTTCGTACCGGACTTCCAGCGGAAGGTGGCCCGGGAGCGGCTGGGCATCGAGGCCGACGAGGTCGACGGCCCGCACTGCGCCCCGCTGAGCCACCCCGCCCAGATCGCCGACCGCCTGGTCGGCTACCTGTAACCCCAGCGCCCCAAGGCCACCTTGGGGCGCTGGGCCGTTCGGCGGACCCGGAAACTTAAAGGTCTAGACCTATTGACTGTGTGGTCCAGGCCACTTAACGTCAGTTCCGCGGCGAACCCGCACCTCCCCACCTGCGTCACCTCCACCCCGGTCCCCACCATGGAGGTCACTCCGTCATGCGTTTCGCCAGGGTCCTCGGGCTGGCGGCCCTCACCGCCGGCAGCCTCCTCGCCGCTCCCGCCGCACCCGCGTCGGCGGCTTCTTTGCCCGCCTGCCAGCACTTCTACCAAGGCACCATCCCGGACCGCCCGGTCACCGGCGGCCACGGTCCCGGCACGCTCGTCGGCGCCGTGGACGTGAGCAACCGCCTGCCCGCGCCCGGCTCGGTCGCCGGCGGCCTGGGCTCCGACGGCAAGGTCACCTTCACCTTCGCCCGCGTCGCCGGCGCGAAGGCGTACCGCGCGTTCCGCAACGGCCAGGCCCTCCAGTGGATCAGCGACTGGGGCCAGCCGACGCTCACGGTCACCGACGCGAGCCCCTGTCAGGACGCGAACTACCAGCTCTACGCGATGACGGCCGAGGACAACTCGCCGGGCTCGCTCGGCCAGATCTCGACCGCCTACCGCCTCGACGGCGGCAATCACCTCGCGGCCTACCGCATCCCGGCCGGCACCACGCTGACCTACCGCGTCACGTCCTACAACGACGTCGCCCAGACCGCGCTCGGCTACAGCGCTGGGCCGGGCTTCTGCGCCGTCGACGCGCGGAACATCCCGTGGGGCACCAGGTTCTCCGTGCCGGGCTACGGCGAGTGCTACGCCGCGGACATCGGCAGCTGGATCAAGGACGACATCGTCGACGTCTGGCTGCCCGGCTCGCAGGCCGACGCCTGGGGCATCCAGCGGCTCACCCTGACCGTGCGCTGAGGAGGGACCGTGAAAGCCAAGCTCGCCCTCGCCGCGACGATCCTCTCGGTGGCGACGGTCCTCGTCGTCTCGCCGGCGACGGCCGCCACCGCGCCGTCGGCGGCGTTCGCCAAGGATTCCGACTGGGGTTCCGGCTACCAGGCCAAGTACACGATCAGCGCGGGCACGTCCGCGCTGACGAGCTGGAAGCTGGAGTTCGACCTGCCGGCCGGCTCGACGCTCGGGTCGTACTGGGACGCGCTCGACACCCCGAGCGGCGCCCACCACTCGTTCGTCAACCGCGAGTACAACGGCACCGTCGCCGCGGGCGCGTCGACGAGCTTCGGGTTCCTGGTCAGCGGCAGCGGCCTGCCCGCCAACTGCAAGCTGAACGGCCGGCCGTGCGCCGGCGGCGGCACCCCGACGACCACGCCCACGACCCCGGCGACCACCACCCCGCCGAGCACGACCACGCCGAGCACGACCACGCCGCCGCCGACCGGGGGCAGCGCGCGCGTGTCGCCCTACCTCGACATCACGATGGCGACGCCGTCACTGGTCTCGGTGGCGAACGCGACGGGCCAGAAGAACTTCACGCTCGCCTTCGCCTTGGGCAGCAGCCTCGGCTGCGACCCGCAGTGGGGCGGCACGGTCCCGCTGCTGGACTCGCGGATCATCAACGACGTCAATGCGCTGCGAAATCTGGGCGGCGGCGTCACGGTGGCGTCCGGGGGAGCGCTCGGCCCGTACCTGGAGAACGTGTGCGGCTCGGTGGACGCGCTCTACAACGCGTACGTCAAGACGCTGGACGCGGTGGGCAGCAACAGCCTGGACGTCGACGTCGAGGCGTCGATCCCGACAGCCGTGGTCAACCAGGCCCTGCTGCGGCTGCAGCAGCAACGCGGCACGCACCTCAGCTACACGATGCGGATCCAGGGCCAGGACTACGGGATGGACCCGTTCTCGGTGTCGATCCTGCAGGACGCGGCGTCGCGCGGGCTGAACGTGGTGGTCAACCCGATGCTGATGGACTTCGGCTACAGCGGCTCATGGGGTGACGCCCTGGTCTCCGCGGCGAACGCGACGCTGGGTCAGCTGAAGACGATCTGGCCGGCGAAGTCCGACGCCGAGGTCAAGGGGCTCCTGGGCCTGACCCCGATGATCGGCCGCAACGACACGGGTTCGGTCACCGACCAGGCGGCGGCCCGGCAGCTGCTGTCGTACGCGCAGGCGAACCACGTGGCGAGCATCGGCTTCTGGTCGGCGGGCCGCGACAACGGCGGCTGTCCGGGCGGCGGCGCGGTGGCGACGTGCTCGGGGATTTCCCAGTCGCTGTACGAGTTCACGAACATCTTCAAGGCGTACACGGGGTGAGCCACCCGGCCGCCGAAAGGCCGTGACGGCCTCCTTGCCGACGTCCCCCTCCGCCCCGGCAAGGAGGCCTGCACGGCTCACCAGCGGTCGAGGTGCAGCACCTCTTCGAGGGGCTGGCGCGCCGCCGGCTTGAACGTGTCGCCCGTGTAGAACGCCGTCGGGATCAGCGCCGCCTGGTGGACGTTCTTCGGCAGCTCCAGGACCTCGGCCGCCTCCTGCTCGTACTTCAGGTGCAGCGTCGTCCACGCCGTTCCCAGCGTCACCGAGCGGGCCGCCAGCATGTAGCTCCACACCGCCGGCAGCAGCGACGCCCACATCCCCGCCTGGTTGCCCGCCGGCAGCTCCGCCGACGCCGTCTCCAGGCAGGGCACCACCAGCACCGGGACGTCGCCCATCCGGTCGGCCAGGTACGCGACGCTGTCGCCGACCCGCTTCTGCACCGGAGCCCGCGACGGGTCGTCCGCGAACTGCTTGCCCGCCGCGTTCGGCGACTCCAGGTACTCGTGGCACGCCCGGCTGTAGATCTGCCCGAGTGCCGCCCGCTGGCCGGCGTCGGTGACCACCAGCCACTGCCAGCGCTGGGTGTTCGAGCCGCTCGGCGCCTGCAGGGCCACCTGTATGCAGTGTTTCACCAGGTCGAGCGGCACGGGCCGGTCGAGGTCGAGGCGCTTGCGGACGGTCCTGGTGGTCGTCAGGAGCTCTTCGGGCGTCATCATCGGCCCATCATGCCGGGCCTACCAGCGATCGTGCACCAGCGGCCGGATCAGCTCGTCGTACGTCTCGCGAACGCCCGCCAGTGCTTCGTCGGACAACGGCGGCAGACCGGCCGCCGCCGTGTTCGCCGTCGCCTGCGCGGCGTTGCGCGCGCCCGGGATCACCGTGCTCACGCCCGGCTGGTCGAGGATCCACCGGAGCGCGAACTGCGCCAGCGTCTGCCCGGCCGGAACGAGCCCGCGCAGCCGCTCGACGGCCTCCAGGCCGACCTCGTACGGCACGCCCGAGAACGTCTCGCCGACGTCGAAGGCCTCGCCGTGGCGGTTGAAGTTCCGGTGGTCGTCGGCCGCGAACGTCGTGCTCGCCGTGTAGCGCCCCGACAGCAGGCCCGACGCCAGCGGCACCCGCGCGATGATCCCCGCGCCCGCCTCGGCCGCCGCCGGCAGGACGCGCTCCAGCGGCTTGAGCCGCAGGCAGTTCAGGATGATCTGCACGGAAGCGACGTTCGGCCGTGCCAGCGCCGTCAGCGCCTCTTCGCACGTCTCGACGCTCACGCCGTACGCCTTGATGCGGCCTTCGGAAACCATCTCGTCCAGTGCGTCGTACACCGCGTCGGACGAGTACACCGGCGTCGGCGGGCAGTGCAGCTGGACCAGGTCGAGCGTGTCGACGCCGAGGTTGCGGCGCGACCGGTCGTTCCACTCGCGGAAGTTCGCGGCGACGTAGTTCTCCGGCACCTGCTCGACGCGGCGGCCCATCTTGGTCGCCACGAACACGTCGCGCTCGGCGCGGAAGCGGCCGACCAGCCGCTCGCTCCGCCCGTCGCCGTAGACGTCGGCGGTGTCGAAGAAGGTGACGCCGGCGTCGGCCGCCGCGTGCAGCACCGCCAGGGCGTCGTTCTCGTCGACCTCACCCCAGTCGGCGCCGAGCTGCCAGCAGCCGAGCCCGACGACGGACACGTCACGGCCCAGCCGGGTGATCTTGCGGTTCTCCATGCCGCGATCCAAGCACACGGCCCCGCCTATGATCGGCCGTCATGGCCATGACTTCGGGTCCGGACGGACTCGGGACCCGGATGCGGCACGTCCTCGAGGTCCTCGAGAGCGACGTGGCGAAGTTCCTCGCCGACATCGGCCTCGCCGAATACCGCCCGCGGTACTCGGGGGTGGTGCGGGCGCTGCTCGCGCGTGGTCCGCTGGCCATCCGCGACCTCGCCTCGGAGATGGGTGTGACGCACTCGGCGGCCAGCCAGACCGTCGCGCAGATGAACCGCGCCGGGCTCGTCAGCCTCGAACCGGGTGCCGACGCCCGGCAGCGGATCGTGTCGCTCACCGCGAAGACGCGTGAGCTGCTCCCGCTGATCGAAGCGGAGTGGACGGCGACGACCGAGGCGTCCGAGGCGCTGGAAGCGGAGCTGCCTTACCCGCTGCGCGGGGTGCTGGAAGCGATCGTCGAAGCGCTGGACCGCAAGCCCTTCCGGCAGCGGATCGGGGAGACGGCCGCCGCGCGCGAACTGCTGGAGCCCTGATCAGGCGCCGGGGATGCGGAAGACGGCCCAGACGAACTTGCCGCCGGGGCAGACCTCGAAGCCCCAGTCCTCGGCCAGCGCCTGGACCAGCACGAGCCCGCGGCTGCGTGCCTGGGCCGGCGACGGCGCCCGCAGCTCGGGCAGCATGCTGCCGCTGTCGTGCACCCGCAGCGTCAGCTGGCCTTCGAAGTAGGCCAGTTCGAGCCGCTGCGGGCCCTCGCCGTGCTCGAAGGCGTTCGTGACCAGCTCGGACGTGGCAAGCAGGACGTCGTCCAGCTGCGGCTCGTCCAGGCCGAAGCCGAGCAGCATCGAGCGGACCTCGTGCCGGGCCCGGGCCGGAGCGGTGACGTCGTCGGGGAGGAGCACCGTCAGCGGCGCGACCGGCACCGCGGTGCGCTGCGGGATGTTCGTCGCCATCGGTCCCCCTCCCAGTGAGTTCCGGTACCGTCCGCGAAGTACCCAAGCGCGTGAGCGGCTAATCAGGTGCCGTCGGCGAGCTCGGATTCGTCCAGGCCCGAACGCAGCTTCTTCAAGGTCGCGGCCAGCAACCGCGACACCTGCATCTGGGAGACCCCGACGCGGCGAGCGATGTCCGACTGGCTCATCCCGGACCCGAACCGCAGCGCGACGATCTTGCGCTCCCGCTCCGGCAGGCTGTCCAGCATCGGGCGCAGCGCCTCGCGCAGCTCGGCCTGGCCCAGCTCGGCGTCCGGCGCCCCGAACCGCGTGTGCGCCGCGTTCTCCAGCAGGTGGTCCAGCGACGCGCCGTAGCGGCCTTGACCAGCGCGAAGACCCTCGTAGACGTCCTCGATCGGGACGCCGAGCCGGGCGGCGATCTCACTGGGCTTGGGCGCGCGCGAGAGCTGCACGGTGAGCTCCTCGCGCGCGGCGGAGATGTTCGCGTTCAGCTCCTTGAGCCGCCGCGGCACCCGCACCGACCAGCTGTTGTCCCGGAAGTGGTGCCGCAGCTCCCCGGAGATGGTGGGGACGGCGAAGGCCAGGAAGTCCGTCCCTTGCTCGGGGTCGAACCGGTCGACGGCGTGGATGAGCCCGACCGTGGCGATCTGGACCAGGTCCTCCATCGCCTCGTCGCGGTTGCGGAACTTCCGGGCCAGGTTGCGCGCGAGCTCCAGGTGGCTGCGCACCAGGGTGTCCCGGACGCGCTCGCGTTCCGGGGAGCCCGCCGGCAGCGCGGCGAGTTGGGTGAACAGCGCGCCGACGTCGAGGTCGTTCCCGCTGCTCCCGGCGGGATCGCTCACGAGTCCGCCGCCTGGCTCTCCCGGACGAGGTCGACCCGGGACAGGTAACGGCCGTCCTCGGGGGTCACGGTGCGCTGGGCCGACGTCGCCAGCGCGGTCAGCAGCTGCCACGACAGGCCGGAGTCGTCCTCGTGGTCGGGGGTGTCCGAAAGCACCGACACCGAGACCTCGATGCGCGGCCCGCTCCACGAGAAGACGCAGGTGAGCCGACCGTCCGAGCTGGCGGGGAGCAGCAGCGAGCACGCTTCGTCCACCGCCATCCGGAGGTCCTCGACCGCGTCGAGGTCGAAGTCCTGGCGCATGGCGATGTCCGCCACGATGGTGCGCAACGTCGGCACGACGTGCGGGATCGCGGCCGTCCGCACCTCGATGACCTGCGCGCCTTCCGGGACGAGCGGGGCGTTGTCCTCCACGTTTGTTCCTTTCTCCGGCTCGCGCTCCAGGTGTTCGGCGATGTCCTCTTCACGCCCGGTCGCGAGATGCCCGTGGGGTGAGCAAACCAAACCCGCGTTTGATCCGCTCCACCGGCGGGCATGTAGCGATCGACATGCTGATCCTGGGAAAGGCAGGGACGACATGGCTGACGTCAGCCGGCTGCCCAACGTGGTTGCTGAAGAGTGGGAATGGCAGCTTCGCGGCTCGTGCCGCGGCGCGGACAGCAGCCTGTTCTTCCACACGGACAACGAGCGGGGTTCGGCGCGGGAGCGCCGCGAGTCGCGGGCCAAGGCCATCTGCCAGACCTGCCCGGTCCTGGCCCAGTGCCGCACGCACGCGATGACGGTACAAGAGCCCTACGGCATCTGGGGCGGCCTCGGTGAGATCGAACGGCGGCAGCTGTTCCTGCGGCAACGCAGGGCGGCCCGGAAGGTGATGAGTGCGCACTGACCAGGCAGGATTCGATCGCACGTGAGTACCCCGCGCGAAAGGGCGGCGGCCGTGGCGGGCTCGGCCGCTTCCTGGGTTAGGGTTGGCCCCGGAGTTGCCTTGACCGTGCCACCACGAGCTTCGGGGAAGGCACGGTGACACGGTTGCCGCTTGAGACAACAGGCGCGTACCCGGCGCAGGAGCAGCGCCTGACGAGGAGAAACTGCATGCCCGCAGCCGACCAGAACGCCACCCCGCCCGGGTTCGGCATCACGCTGGACACCGACGCGACGGAGCCCCGGGTGGTGGTCACCGGCGAGCTCGACCTGCTCACCAGCCCGCAGCTGCAGGAGGCCCTGGCGGGGCTGATCGCGGACAAGCGCGCGCAGCGGGTCGTGGCCGATCTGACCGGGGTGACCTTCTTCGATTCCTCCGCGCTGAACGTGGTGCTCCGCGCACAACGCCAGGCCGGCGAGCAGGACGTCGAACTCGAGGTCGTCCCGAGCCCCGCGGTGAGCCGGGTGATCGAACTCACCGGCGTGGCCGAACACCTGAGCGTGTCGGAAGACCCCCAAGCCTGACCGCCCGCTACGGTCCGGCGGACTGATTTCGGTTCGCGGATCTGGGGGCGGCACGATGATGGGGCGGACGCATGCCCTGACCGGCTGGTGCGCGGGCTTGGCCCTGGCGCCCGCGGTCGGGGCGGGGTCGGTGCACCAAGCGGTGGTTTTCGCCGCCACGACAGCGGGGTTCGCCCTGTTGCCCGACCTCGATCACCCCGGAGCGAGTGCGTCCCGTCTGCTCGGTTGGCTGACGGGTGCTTTGTCGTGGCTGCTGCGCCGGGTGTCGGCGGCGTTCTACGCGCTGACGAAGGGCCCGCGCGACGAGAAGGTGACGGGCAAGCACCGTCACCTGTCCCACACTGTGTTGTTCGCGGCGGGTCTCGGCGCGCTGACGTCGTGGGGCACCGAGACCGGCGGTCCGTGGGCGGTCGTCGGCGTGGTGGTCTTCGGGCTGATGCTGGCGGAAGGCGCACTGGGCGACTGGTTGCTGCCGGTGAGCGGGGCCGCGGTGGCCTGGTGGTTCTTCACGGCGCCGCCCGACCGGGCGGGAGAGCTGGCTGCCATCACGGGCTGGCTGGGCGTCGCCGTGGCGGCCGGCTGCCTGGCCCACTGCCTCGGTGACGCGCTCACCGAGGCCGGATGTCCTTTCCTGTTCCCGATTCCGATCGCCGGCGAGACCTGGTACGAGATCCGGCCGCCTCGGGTGCTGCGGTTCAAGACGGGCAAGAAGGTCGAGAAGCGGCTGATCTTCCCGGTGTTCGCGGTGCTCGCGGTCCTGCTGGTGCCGGGGGTGTGGGACCACTCGGTGAGCATGTTCGAGCGGCTGTTCATCCCGCCGGCGAGCCAGCAGGCGACAACGCCTTGACCCGCTCGGCCGCCGCGGCGGTGTCGGTGTAGTCGCGGGTGTGCGCGATCCGGCCGTCCACGACGGTCATGACCATGACGTAGGAAACCGTGAAAGCCGTGCCGCGCAGCTCCTGGTGCAGGTCGAACTCCGCGACGAGCACCGCCGGGTCCGCCGTCTCGTGGACCACGACGTTGCCGGCTCCCACGACCCGCCGCACCGCACCGGCCGCGTGGAAGCGGCGGCGGAGTTCTTCGCGGCCCTTCGTCACGCGGGGCACGCCGGGGAGGGTGAAGGGCATTTCGAGGGTCACGTCCTCGGCGTAGAGGTCGGCCAGGTCGTCCCAGCGGTTCTCGACGGACGCGGCCAGGAAGCGGTCGAAGACTTCGCGCGTGCGCAGCGAAGCGACGGAGAGGTTCGGGTAGTCGCGGTACGCCGTGATCTCTCCGCCCGCCACCGTCACCACCCCGACCGACGACGGGCGGCCGGCCACCGCGAGCTCCAGCACGAACCCTGTCTCCGTCACCTCCGCCGCGACCTGGGCTTCCCGCAGGCCCAGGTCGCGGGCCCGCGCGCCGGCCGCGGCGAGGCGCGCCAGGATCGCGTCGCGGCCTTCGACGCGGTGGCCGAGGAACGGCAGCTCGTACACCGCGTCGGCGGCGAAGAGGTCCGCGAACGGCGTGGTGTCCAATGTGGACATCCCTTGGCTGACCAGCGAGGCGATTTCGGGCACGGTGCGAGGCATCGGAATTCTCCTGGAAGACTGGACGTTGAATCGGAACGGTGCACCCGCTTACGACAATACGGAGCGTGCACTCCGTTTGTCAACGAGGAGAAGACATGGAGAAGATGCGCGCGGACGCGCGGCGCAACCGGGCGAAGGTCCTGGCTGCCGCCGAAGAGGCGTTCGCCGCCGACGGGCTCGCCGTGCCGCTCGACGACATCGCGCGGCTGGCCGGGGTCGGCGCCGGGACCGTCTACCGGCATTTCCCCAGCAAGGAGGCGCTCTTCCAGGCCGTCGTCCTCGAACGCATCGAGCAGTTCGCCGAAGAGGCACGCGCGCTCGCCACGGCCGACAACCCCGGCGAAGTCTTCCTCGACTACTTCGTCCGCGTGATCAAGCAGGCGTCGCTCAACCGTGCCATCTGCGACGCGCTGGCCGAGACCGGCGGGCACGCGTTCAAGGCCGGCGCGGGCGACGACTTCCGTGCGGCGTATGGAGAACTCCTGCGCAGGGCCCAGGCTGCCGGAGTCGTCCGGCAGGACATCGACGGCGACGACCTGCGCGCCCTCATCGTCGGCTGCCTCGCCGTCGAGCGGTACGCGCCGGGCCGCGAACACCTGGTCCGCGTGGTCGTCGACGGCCTGCGCGCGTCAGCCGGGAACTAGGTCGCGCAGCTTCCGCACCGGCGAGCACACCAGGATCGCGGCCGAGGCGAGCACTCCCGCCGCCGCGATGTGCAGCGTCACCCGCATGCCGAACGCGCTCGCCAGCGCGCCGCCGGCGAGGCTGCCGAGCGGGATGGCGCCGAACACCAGCGTGTGCGTGATCGAGTTGACCCGGCCCAGCAGTTCCGGCGGCGCCGCGGACTGCTGGAAGCTCATGCCGAAGACGTTCAGCACGATGACGCCGAAACTCGCGAAGAACCCGGCGACGACGTAGCAGGCGAGGGCCCAGCCGCGGCCGGTGAACGGGTAGAGCTGGTAGGCCAGGCCGTACAGCACCGCCGCGCCCCAGAGCGCCCGCGCGCCGCCGATCCGGTCGCCGATCCGGCGCGCGATGAGCCCGGCCGTGAGGGCGCCGGTCAGCGTCGACGTGCCGAGCAGCCCGATCGCCCACGGCGAGAGCCCGACGTCGCGCGCGAGGAAGACGATCACGATCGCCAGGTGCACCGACTGGAAGAAGCTCGACACCGCGCCGTGGACGCTGACCGCCAGCAGGACGCGGTCGCCGCGGACCAGCCGCAGCCCGTCGGCGATCTCGCGCAGCAACCGCCGCTCGCCGGGGTCCGGGCGCGCGTCCGGCGTCTCGATCCGGCGCAGCCAGAGGGCCGAGCACAGGTAGCTGACGGCGTCGACGGCCAAGGCGGCCGCGGTGCCGAGCGCCTGGATGATCAGCCCGGCCAGGCTCGGGCCGGCGACGGCTGCCATCGACAGGTTCGTCTGGAGCCGGGCGTTCGCTTCCGGCAGCTGCTCGCGCGGCACCAGGCGGGGGACGTAGGTCTGGTGCGCGATGTCGAAGAACACGCCGAGCAGCCCGACCCCGAAGACGACGGCCAGCAGGTGCGCCAGGCCGAGCACGCCGAACAGCGCGGCGACCGGGATCGACCCGATCAGCACCGCGCGGCCGACGTCGGCCGCGATCAGCACCGGGCGGTGGCGCATCCGGTCGCACCACGCGCCGACCTGCAGGCCCAGTACCAGGTAGGGGAGGGTTTCCGCGGTCCGCAGCAGCGAGACTTCGAAGACCGGCGCGCCGAGCGCGGTGGCCGCGAGCAGCGGCACCGCCAGCACGTCGATCCGGCTGCCGAGCTGGCTCACGAGGTCGGCCAGCCACAGGCGGCGGAAGTCGCGGTTCTCCAGCACCCGCATGATCCCAACGTGCCACGCTCAACAAAGTTGAGTCAAGCAGACTCAAGTCGCACGGTAGGTAACAGAAGCTAAGATCAACGCGAGTTAGTCCTCGTACCTGCGCTGCGCGTGGCGAGGGGGTGACCGGATGCACGGCCGACCTACCTGGGGCTCCGCCGCGGTGACCGGGCTGGCGGGGTTCGCCACCGGGTTGCTGGTGGCCGCGCTGCTCGTCGCGGGGCGGCATGCCCCCAAACCCGCCGACGTCGTCGCCCCGCCGACCAGCACCGTGCCCGCCGTGCCGGTCACCGTGACCGCGTCGGTGCCGCCCTCCACCGTCACGTCGGTCACGACCTCGCCGCCGAGCACCACCACGAGCGTCGTGGCGGTGACGGTGACCCCTTCGCCGACCTCCACCACACCGACGTCGACCTCGCCCGCCTTGTCGTTGACCAGTGTCTGGCGCGACTGACTCGTGCAACCCGCGCGCGAGTGTCTCCGTCTGATCGGCATGCGAAGAATTCGGTGGATCGCGGCAATCGTGCTCGTCACCGCGGGGTGCGGCCAGGCCGGCTCGGGGACGGAGGCCGGGTGCCCGGCCATCGGCACCCCGGTCGGCATCGGCCTGACCGTCCCGGACCCCGCGGGCATCACCCGCGCGACGCTCGAGGCGTGCTGGGGCGGCCAGTGCGTCACGCGCCCGGTCGGCCTCTTCCCCGAGACGGCCGCGGGGCCGACGTCCTGCACGGGAACCGGCCCGGACAGCTCCTGTGGCGCTTCGATGGTCCCGACCGGCGGCCTGCAGGGCTTCGCCGACATCCCGGGCCTGCCGGCCGAGCCGATCCGGGTCACCGTCCGCTTCGACGACGGCAAGCCGCACACCGTGGCCGTCACCCCCGCCTTCACCGAACCGGGCGGCCCCGCCTGCGGGAAGGCGGGGCCGCAGGCCCAGCTGGTGGCCGGACCCGGCCACGAGCTGAAGCCGCGCTAGCCGACGTCCCGGCGCCGCCAGCCCACCAGGCCGGCGACCAGGGCGACGGCCGCGATCGCGGTGAGCCAGACGAGCGGGGTCGCGACGAGCTCCTGGCCGGGGATCTTCGGCGGGTGCTGGAACGGTGACACGTCCAGCACCGCCTGCGGCAGGTTGACGACCGGGCCGAACAGGCTCAGCAGCAGCGCCAGCGAGCCGACGGCCCAGGCCGCGGCCGAAAAGCCCGGCAGCAGCCCGAAGATCGTCACCGCCAGTGCGACCACGACCCACGCCGCGGGCAGCTGGACGAGCATCCCGGCGAGGGAGTTGCCGACCGAGCCGCCGACGTCGCCGGTGCGCAACCCGTTGGCCAGGCCCATGAACAGCCCGCCGGCCAGCAGGAGCAACGCCGTGCCGAAGAACGCGAACACGAGGTGACCCGCCGCCCAGCGCAGCTTGCCGACGCTGGTGGCCAGCACCGGTTCGAGCCGGATCGCGGTTTCCTCGCCGCGCATGCGCAGCACCGCCTGGATCCCGTACAGCGACGCGACCATCGCGAACATCCCGGCCATGGCGGCGAGGAACGCCTGCGTGAGCGCCTCGCTGCCGCCGAGGCGCGCCATGATCTCCTGCGCCTGCGGGCTGGAGCCGACCAGGCCGCCGATGCCGCTGGCGATCGAGCCGAACACCGCGCCGACCACGGCCATCCCGACGGTCCAGCCGAGCAGCGGGCCGCGGTGCAGCCGCCAGGCGAGCGCGAACGGCGTCCGCAGGCCCGCCGCCGCCTGCGCCGGGCCCGGCCGCGGCGGCAGGATGCCGACGCCGACGTCGCGCCGCGGCAGCAGCCAGTACCCGGCCGCGCCGACGACCAGCGCGAAGGCCGCCGGCAGCAGGAGCACCCACCAGCGTTCCCCGGCGAACGGGCGGACCTGCTGCACCCAGCCGATCGGCGAGAGCCACGACAGCCAGCGAGCGTCCACAGTGGAGTCTCCGGCGCCGCGCAGCAGGAACGCGGCGCCGACCACGGCGGTGCCGATCCCGTTGGCCGTGCGGGAGTACTCGGCGAGCTGGACGGCGACCGCCGCGACGGCCGTGAAGACCAGTCCCGTCAAGGCTTCCGACGCGCCCAAGGCGAGTGAACCGGCGGCGGGCAGCCCGGCGCCGACCATGCTGCCGTACTGGATCAGGCCGATCAGCACGCTCGCCCCGCCGGCCACCAGGACGGCCGACGTCAGCGCCGCGTACCGGCCGACGACCGCGGACGCGAGCAGCTCCGCGCGGCCCGTGTCCTCCTCGGCGCGGGTGTGCCGGGTGACCGTGAAGACCACCATCAGCCCGGTGAGCAGCGCCAGGAACCCGCACGTGCGCCAGGCGATGAACCCGCCGGCGGTGGTCAGGTCGAACGGCGGCCCGTAGAGCAGCGCGTACGACGGGTTGGTGTTCGCGCCGGCCTGCAGGGCCTGCCGGTCGGCGACGGTCGGGTAGAACTGCGTGAACGTCTTGACCGTGCTGGCCGGGACGATGCTCAGCAGCACGATCCAGATCGGCAGGACGATGCGGTCGCGGCGCAGCGCGAGCCGGGTGAGGTGCCAGGTGCCGGCCAGCTCGTGCGTGGGCACGACCTCGGCGGGGCGCTCGAGCGTCGCGGTCATTTCGCGCTCGCTTCGGTGGTGTAGTGCCGCAAGAACAGCTCTTCCAGCGTCGGCGGCTGGCTGACCAGGCTGCGGACGCCGACCTCGGTGAGCTGGCGCAGGGCGTCGTCGAGCGAGCGCGTCTCGACGTCGAACCGGACGCGGTTGCCGTCGACCTTGAGGTCGTGGATGTTCGCCAGCTTGGCCAGCCCGTTCGGCGGTCCGGCGAGCTCGGCGGTGATCGACGTCCGGGTCAGGTGGCGCAGCTCGGCCAGCGTGCCGGACTCGACCGTGCGGCCGTTGCGGATGATGCTCACCTTGTCGCACAGCGCCTCGACCTCGGCGAGGATGTGGCTGGAGAGCAGCACGGTCCGGCCCTGCTCGCGCTCCTCCTGGATGGCGTACTGGAACGTCGCCTCCATCAGCGGGTCGAGTCCGGACGTCGGCTCGTCGAGGATCAGCAGGTCGACCCGCGAGGCGAGGGCGGCGACGATGGCGACCTTCTGCCGGTTGCCCTTCGAGTACGTCCGCCCCTTCTTCTTCGGGTCGAGGTCGAACCGCTCGATGAGCTCGGCGCGGCGCTTCTCGTCGAGCCCGCCGCGCAGGCGGCCGAGCAGGTCGATCACCTCGCCGCCGGAGAGGTTGGGCCAGAGGTTGACGTCGCCGGGCACGTAGGCCAGGCGGCGGTGCAGGCTCGCCGCGTCCTTCCAGGGGTCGCCGCCGAGCAGCCGGACGTCCCCCAGGTCCGCGTGGAGCAAGCCGAGCAGGACCCGGACGGTGGTCGACTTCCCGGCGCCGTTCGGGCCGAGGAAGCCGTGCACCTCCCCAGCGGGTACCTGCAGATCGAGGCCGTCGAGGGCCTTCGTCCGGCCGAACGACTTGTGGAGGCCGGAGATCGCGATGGCGTTTTCCATGCTTCGGAAGCTACACTGATTTCACGAAGTTGTGAAGTTAAGAAAATGTCTAGATCGAGTGATCTTGCTGGGGGCGGTACGGGAGGATGGGCCGATGACGACGCCTGACACGAAGCGAGATGAAGACGCCGTCCGCCGGTACGTCGAGAGCCTCGGGCTCGTGCTTTCGCAGATCGGGATGCAGCGGATGTCCGCGCGGGTGTTCGCCGCGCTGATGACCACAGACGAGGGCCGGCTGACCGCCGCCGACCTGGCCGCGCAGCTGTCGGTCAGTCCGGCGGCCATCTCCGGTGCCGTGCGCTACCTGGAGCAGATCGGCCTGGTCGCCAAGGAGCGCGAGCCCGGCGAGCGCCGCGACCACTACCGCCTCTACGACGACCTCTGGTACGCCACGTTCCTCAAGCGCGACCGCATGATCGTCATGTGGCGCGACGCGGCCGAGAACGGCATCGAAGCCCTCGGCGAGGACTCGCCCTCCGGGAAGCGGCTCGCCGAGATGCGGGACTTCCTGTCGTTCATGCTGGAGGAGCTCAACGGCATGTACGAGCGCTGGCACAAGCTCCGCGAGGAGAAGAACGCCTAGAGCCCGGCGAGCAGGGTGTCCGCGAGCCGGTCGGCGAGGTCGGCCGGCTCGCGCTCTTCGAACGTGGCCAGGAACGCCTGCTGGAAGCACGCGCCGAGGAGCAGGGAAGCGGCCGCCTCGACGTCGGTGCCCGCCTTGAGCCTTCCCAGTTCCACCTCGGCCCGCAGGTAGTCCTCGACGCCCTTCAGGGGAATGCGCGGTCCGACGCCACCCACTCGCTGCCGGTGCGAGCGCAGCAACTCCCGTGACGAGAACATCGAGATGGCGATCGGGAAACTGTCCAGGTAGAACGCCACGCCGAGCCGCGCGACGCGGACGAGGTTGTCCCGCAGCGGTGCCCGCCCGGGGTCCGCGGTCAGCTCGGCCAGGGTCGCGCCCAGTGCCGGCAGCTCGTCGGAGAGCACGCTGAGAAACAGGTCGGTCTTGTCGCGGAAGTGCTTGTAGAGCATCGCCTCCGAGTAGCCCGCGGTCTGCGCGATGACCTTGGTCGTCGCATGGGCGTAGCCCTGCTCGCGCATCACCTTCGCTGCCGCGGCGACGATCTCTTCGCGGCTTCCCATGCCCGCTCCTCAGTGCTTTCTCAGTCCGGTTAGTGAACACTCACCCTACCTGGTGAGTGTTCACTAACCGAGGAGGAACCACCATGAAGATCACCGTCCTGGGAGCCACCGGCGGCGTCGGCCGCGAGGTCGTCGGGCAGGCGCTCGACCGCGGCTGGGAGGTCACGGCCGTCGTCCGCGATCCCGCCCGGCTGAAGCTGCCGGCGCACGTCGTCGTCGCGGAACTGCACGAAGGGGAGAAGCTGGCCGCCGCGATCGAGGGGCGTGACGCGGTGATCTCGGCGCTGGGTTCCCGCGACCGCGGGCCCACGACGGTCTGCGCGGACGGCGCCCGCGCGGCGCTCGGGGCCGGGGCGAAGCGGCTGCTGGTCGTCAGCGCCAGCGGCATGCACACCGAAGGGGACGGCTTCTTCACCCGCACGCTCGTGAAACCGCTGCTCAACACGTTCCTCAAGCACGGCTGGGCGGACATGCTCGCGATGGAGGACGTGGTCACGGCGTCCGACGTGGACTGGACCGTGGTCCGCCCGCCGATGCTGCTCGACGGGCCGCGCACGGGCAAGGTCGCGAGCCGCCTCGACGGGAACGTCCGCACGTTCACCATCCGGCGCGCCGACGTCGCCGCCTTCCTGCTCGACGCGGTGGCGGACCCCACGTTGGTCAGGGCCGGGGTTTCGATCGCCCACGGCTAACTTCGAACCCATGGTGATCCTGGCGCAAGCGCTCTACGTCAAGCGGAAGACCCCGCGGCTCCCGGGCGCCGCGGGCCCGGCCGACGGACTCGTGCCGGGCACCGGCGAGCCCTTCCGCCTGGCCGTGCTCGGCGAGTCCACAGTGGACGGCGTCGGCGCGGGACACCACGGGGAAGCGCTCACCGGCTGCCTCGCCCGCGAGCTCGCGCGCGACGGCCGGGCGGTCCGCTGGCAGGCCGTCGGCCGGACCGGCGCCAACGCCCGGACCGTCCGCGCCGAACTGGTCCCGCTGGTCCGCCCGGCCGACCTGGTGGTGATCGCCCTCGGCGTCAACGACACCATCGAGCTCCGGACGGCCGCGGGCTACCGGCGTGACCTGCTGGCACTGGTCGTCGAGCTGCGGCGGCGCCTCGGCCCGGTCGACGTCCTGCTGGCCGGCGTGCCGCCGATGTCCCGCTTCCCGGCGCTGCCGAGGCCACTGCGGGACGTCCTCGCGGTCCGCTCGACCGCCCTCGACCGCGCCGCCGCCACCCTCGCCCGGATCCCCGGCGTCACGCACCTGCCCATGGACCCGCGGCTGCTCGACCCCGCCGCGTTCGCGTCCGATCGCTTCCACCCCGGCCCGGCGGGCTACGCGCGGTGGGCGCAAACGCTTGCCGAAGCACGTTCGGTGATCGGTTAGCCGCACTGCGTCGATCTTCAAAAAAAGTTCGCGGTTCGGGTATCTGGCCGCCCCGTCACTGCGTCCTGTGGAGCAGCCAAGCACGGAGATGGGAACGAGGCAGGGGGTGCCGAGTTCGCGATGCGCGGTGGCCGGGAGCCGAGGGGGCTTCCGGACACCGTAGGCCGGGTGCCCTTCGGGGGAGGGGACATCCGGCGGGCCCGTTGGGGAGCGGGCCCTTGAGGGAGGGGAGTACCGGTCGGCGTGGGTCACCCGCTCGCGCCGGCCGGTACCTCCCTCAGCCGTCATTGACCGGAAGCGCGACCGACGAAGTAAGTGAATTGATGTATCCGAGATCCACCTGCACGCTCCTTCCCCCCGAAGGACCCGCGATACTGCCGAAGCCGACTCGAAGACTTTTCCGAAGAGGGGCAGATACCGTGACCGACGTGCAAACCACAGAGGTAGACCCGCCTTGGGAGGGCTTGACCGGCGCCGAGCTGCACGCCGCGTGCATGCAGGCCGCCCGGGAGGGTGACCGCCGTGCGATGGACCGCCTCGTCGCCGAGCTGACCCCGCTCGTCTGGCACGTCGCCCGGGCCAACGGCCTCGACCGCTCGGTCGCCGAGGACGTCGTCCAGACCGTGTGGCTCGCCCTCTTCAGCCAGCTCGGGAAGCTCAGGGACCCGAAGGCCCTCGCCGCCTGGCTGATCACGACCACCCGGCGCGAGGCCACCCACCCCTTCGGCCGCCGCGTGCAGCCCGTGCCGCTGAGCGACGAAGTCGCCGAAGCCATGCCGAGCACCCAACCGGCACCCGAAGACGAAGCCGTCCGCGCCGACCGCGACCGCCGGGTCTGGCGCGCCTTCGTCCGGCTGCCCCACCGCTGTCAGGACCTGCTCCGGCTGACCGTGCTCGCGGGTCGCGCGGAGTACCAGCTCGTCGCCGAGACGCTGCGCATGCCCCGCGGCAGCGTCGGACCGACCAGAGGGCGCTGCCTCGACCAGATGCGCGATCTCCTCGCCAGTGAAGGGGGAAGCCGATGAACGACCTCGGAGCGCCGGGCGAGGCCTTTTCCGACGAGGTGATCCTGGCCGGCATCGGCCGCTTTCTCGACGAGCTGGACCCGCCACCGGAGGACCTGGTGCAGCGGGTCCAGTTCGCGCTCGCCCTCGAAGACCTCGACGTCGAGGTCGCGCGGTGGGAACGGCTGGACACCCTCGCCGGCGTGCGCGGCGGCGGCACCGGGACGATCACCTTCACCGTCAGCGACCTGACCGTGATGATCAACCTGACCAAGATGGGCAAGCTGCACCGCATCGACGGCTGGCTCGTGCCCGCCGGCCAGTACGGCGTCGAGGTGCGGGTCGCCGAGCACGGGACGTCGTCCACGACCGCCGACGAAGGCGGCCGGTTCGTGCTCGACAACGTGCCGCGCGGGACGACGCAGATCCTCGTGCACCTCGGTGACGTGTCGTGCCGCCGGACCGTCGTGACGCCGACGGTCGTGCTTTAACCCAGGAAGTCGGCCAGGGGGACGGGGGTGAGCCCGTCCTTCTTCGCCTGCTCGACGAACGCCGTGTAGTCCTCCGCGAACGTCTTGCGGAAGTGCATCAGCACGACGTCGCCCGGCTTGAGCTTGTCCCCGGCCTGGAACTGGACGTGCCCGTCGTTGACCGCGGCCGTCCACAGCACCGCGGCGCGCATCCCGCACGCGGCCGCCGCGCGCAGCGTGTTCTGGTCGTAGTTGCCGAATGGCGGGCGGAACAGCGACGGCCGCACGCCGAGCCCGCGCTGGAAGTCGTCCGCGTCGTCGCAGATCTCCTTGCGCTGGAACTCGTACGGCTTGCCCTTGAGGTTCGGGTGGTCGACCGTGTGGTCGCCGAGCGTCGCGCCGGTGGCGTCGAGGATCTGCTTGAAGTAGGCCTCGTGGCCCTTCACGTACTTCTGGTTGAGGAACAGCACCGGGTGGGTCCCGTTCTGCTGCATGAGCTTCAGCGCGCCGGGGTCCTTGACCGCGCCGTCGTCCATGGTGAGGAAGACGTACGGCTTGTCGGTGGGGATCCGCTTGACGACCGGGACCTGGCCGTTCGCGATCGCCGGTGCCTTCTGCTGGACCGTGCCGAACGGGTACGGCGCCGACGTCGTCGCCTCGGGCCCGCCCCCGGGCGCCGGGTTCGGCTGGCTGGTGCCGAACTCCCGCTGCGCCGGCTCGTTCGCCGAGCAGGCGGTCAGTGCCAGTGCCAGTGCCGCGGCGGCGGCCACAGCTGCGACGAGCTTCATCCCGCGCCCCCCTTCCGTGTAGCGAAGAACTACACGAAAGAGTGACGTGGGGGTGGGGGGTGAAGTTGCGTCGGCTGATCTGGTGTGGCCGGGGCCACCCAGGTCAGCGCCGGGTTTCGGCCGCCTTGACCAGCTTGCCGGAGAACAGTCGGATCACCCGTTCGAGTCCGGCGGCCAGAATCGGGCCGCTGCCCCTGACCGGCTCGGTGAACGACCCGGTCCACCGCAGGTGCGTGCCGCCGGTGTCGGTCGGCGTGAACAGCACCTCGGCGCGGTAGTCCTTGATCGGGTTGGCGCCGAAGAACGTGTAGACGTGCTTGCGGCCGGGCTCGTACTCGATCGTCTCCTCGCGGATCAGCACCGGCCAGAGGCCGACCTCGCGGACGGCGCCGACCCCGGCCGGCTCGCCGGTGCCCTGGCGCTTCCAGCGGGCCTGCACGATGAGTGGCTTTCCCCACTCCGCCCAGCGCGGGCCGTCGGCTTCGAGCGCGAACAACGCGGCCGGCGGCGCGGTGCTCGTGCGGTTGACCTCGAAGGAGAACTTGCGGCCCACCGGAACCTCCCACGTTGTTGACAGACTGATAATTAAGCGCTCCGCGCAGCGTAGGTCAAGATGGGGGCGTGAGCACGACGCGCCCTGACATCGCCGCGCCGCACTGGCTGACCCAGCTCCTGCGCAGCAAGCCGGTCCCCGTGCCGTGGAACATGGTCGCCCGCGCCGTCCTCGCGCTGGCCGTGCCGCTCGCGGTCGCCTACGCGGCGGGCGACATCGCCGTCGGCGCGCTGATCTCGACCGGCGCGCTGCCGGCCGTCCTGTCCGAGTCGGCCGGCCCCTACCGCTACCGCGCCCGCCGGCTGGGCGGTGCGACGCTGGCGGCGACCGCGGGCTACCTCGTCGGGCTGCTCACCGGCGGCACGCCCGCGCTGTCGGTGCCCGCGGTGATCCTGGTCGCGGCGGTGTCCGCGCTGATCAGCGCGGCCGGCAGCAACGCCTCGGTCGCCGGGCTGCAGATGTTCGTGTTCTGCGTGCTCGGCACCGGCCAGCACGCGACCGGCGTGCGCGTGGAGGTCCTCTTCGGCTTCTTCTGCCTCGGCGCGGTGTGGAGCCTCGCGGTGGCGCTCGCCAGCTGGACGTTCCGGGCGACCAGCCCCGAACGCACCGCCGTCGCGCACGTCTACGTCGAGCTGGCCGCGATGCTCTCGGCGACCGACGAAGCCGTCTCACGCGTCGCCCGCCACCGCCTGACCACGGCGATGAACACCGCGTACGACCAGCTGCTCACCGCCCGCTCGTGGCTGTCCGGCCGCGACGCCGCCTACCGGCAGCTGCTCAACCTGCTCTCGGCGACGACGCCCGCGGTCGAGGCGTCGGTGGCGATGGTCAACTCCGGCCGCCGCGCGTCCCAGGAGGTCATCGACCACTTCGTCGCGCTGTCGGCGTCGGTGCTGGCCAGCCAGCCGCTGCCGGAGCCCCCGGTGAGGCCGGACGACGACGCCGACCCGGTGCTGGCCGCGCTGTACGCCGGCCTGGTCCGGATCGGCAAGGGCGACGACCGCAAGCGCCGGGAGCCGACGCCCTGGTACCGGCGCCTGCGGACGTGGGCGGGCTCGCTGGCGTCCGGCCCGCTGACGTGGATCGCCGCGCTGCGGCTGACGTTGTGCGTCGCGATCGCCGAGGTCGTCGGCCTGCTCGTGCCGCTGGAGCGGTCGTACTGGATCACCCTGACCGTCGGGATCGTGCTCAAGCCCGACTTCGGCTCGGTGTTCGGCCGCGCGGTGCTGCGCGGCATCGGCACGGTCGTCGGCGTCGGGGTCGGCGCGCTCGTGCTCGCCGCCGGCGGCCACGGCTGGATCCTGGTCGCCCTGATCGCGATCTTCGCCGGTGGCGTCGCGGTGGGGAAGGTGCGCAACTACGGCATCCTCAGCGCGTTCGTGACGCCGTTGATCATCCTGCAGATGGACCTGGCGAACACCGGGAGCTGGGACGTCGTCGTGGCCCGGCTGCTCGACACCGTCCTGGGCTGCGCGATCGTCCTCGTCTTCGGCTACCTGCTGTGGCCGGGAAGCCGCCGTCCCCAGGTCGGCGGCCGGCTCGCCGACGGGCTGGACGCGGTCGCGAAGTACGTCTCGTTCGCGCTCGTCGAGGCATCGGAAGGGGAGGCGCGGCTGGCGCGGTCGCGGGCCCGGCGTGGCGCCTACCGGGCGCTGGCCGACCTGCGGACGGCGTTCCAGCAGGTCGTCGTCGAGCCGTCCGCGAACGGCCGCCAGGCGGTGGCGTGGTGGCCGGTCATCGCCGCGCAGGAACGCGTGGCGGACGCCGTCACCGAGGTCGGCGTGACGATCGGGCGGGGCGTGGCGCCACCGGCTCCGGGCGACGTCGAGCTGCTCACCGCGGCGGTGGGCGAACTGGCGTCGGCGATCCGCGAGGAGCGCGAGCCGCGGTCGGTGCCGCTGCCGGACAGCCCGCAGCTGGCCGGCGTGGTCGACCAGCTGGAGTCGGCGTTCGACGCCGTTCGCGGGCCCGACCTGGTGGAACGCACGCCGCTGCGGCTCGTCCGGCGGTTCCTGCCCTACCACAGGCGCACGTGAGGTTCGTGCTGTTCAATTGCCGTCATGGGAATCGACTTCGATGCGTTGAAGGGCAAGGCCGAGGAGGCCCTGCGGGAGCACAACGACAAGATCGAGGAGGGCTTGGACAAGGCCGCGGACTTCGCGAAGTCCAAGTTCTCCGGCCACGACTCGCAGATCGACAGCGGCGTCGAGAAGGCCAAGGACTTCCTCAACAAGTTCGACGACACGCCGGACACCCCGCCGGCCCGGTAGCCCCGAAGTCCGTGAATGGCACATTCACGGACACTTAGGCCGTGAATGTGCCATTCACGGCGTTCGGCTACTGGACCTCGCCGGTCGCGATCCCGTCCGCGAGGCCGGTGATCCGGCCGCCGCGTTCGCCGAGCGCGACGAGGCCCTGCCGCGCGTCCGGGGCCGACAGGCTGATCCGGACGCCGGCGCGCTCGGCGTCCAGGCTGGCGGCAAGCGCTTGCGCGCCTTCGTACCCCGCGTTGATCGTGGCCGCCAGCCCGCCGGTCGAGGCGAGCGAACCGCGCGCGGCGCCGAGCCGGCCGAGGGCTTCGTCGACGATCGGCAGCAGCGCGTCCCGGTTGCCTTCGGTCATGGCGCGCACGAGCTGCGGGTTCGACCCCGCGACGCGCGTTCCGTCGCGGTAGGACCCGGCGGCCAGCGACATGGCCAGTGGCCCGCCCTCGGCGCCGATCGTGGCGAGGATCGCCGCGAACAGGTGCGGCAGGTGCGAGATCCGGGCGACGGCTTCGTCGTGCGACTCGGCGGGCAGCGGGACGACGTGCGCCCCGAGGTCCAGCACGAACCCCGCGACCTCGGCCCACGCTTCGAGATCGGTGTCGTCTTCGACGGCGACGACCCAGGCCGCGCCCTGGAACAGCGTGGCGTCCCCGGCCAGCCAGCCCGAGCTCGACGTCCCGGCCATCGGGTGCCCGCCGACGTACCGCGTGTACGGCACGCGACGGCGGACGGCGTCCAGTACCGGCGCTTTCACGCTGGTCACGTCGGTGAGCAGGCAGTGCGACGCGTGCTGGGAGACCAGCCGCAGCAGGTCCTCGACGGCCGGCAGCGGGACGGCCAGCACGACCATCGCCTCGTCGGCCGCCGCCCGGTGCAGGGCCGCTTCGACGTCCGTCGTGACGTCGTAACCCGCCCTGCTGGCCGCGTCGGCGTCCACTTCGGAAACCGCGGCGCCGAACGCCGTGCGGCCGCTCGCGGCCGCTGCGCGCAGCAGCGAACCACCGATCAGCCCGAGCCCGATCACGCATACGTCTCGCACGGGGCCCATCCTGCCAGTAACAACCGGGCCTGCGCCCCGAGCCGGGGGCTCCGCAACCCGGATCCCGAAAGAAAGTGTGCCGGACGCTTCACGGGCTACAGCGCGGCGGCGAGCCTCGTTCCCTGGTCGATCGCGCGTTTCGCGTCGAGTTCGGCGGCGACGTCGGCACCGCCGATGAGGTGCACCGGGAGGCCGGCGGCACGCAGTTCGCCGGCGAGCTCGCGCACGGGTTCCTGACCGGCGCAGACCACGACCGTGTCGACTTCGAGGAGCCGCGGGACGCCGTCGACGGTGATGTGCAGGCCGGCGTCGTCGATCCGCTCGTACGTCACGCCGGGGATCTGCTCGACGCGCTTCGCCTTGAGCGCGGCCCGGTGCACCCAGCCCGACGTCTTGCCTAGCCCGGAACCGATCCCGGACTTCTTGCGCTGCAGCAGGTACACCTGCCGCGGCGACGGCTCGGGCCGCGGCTTCGCGAGCCCGCCCGCCGCCTGTTCCGGGTCGGTGACCCCCCACTCGGCCATCCACGCGTCGAGGTCGAGCGCGGGCGATCCGGCGTGCGTCAGGAACTCGCTGACGTCGACGCCGATGCCGCCGGCCCCGATCACCGCGACCCGCTCGCCGACCGGCTTCCCGTGCCGGACGACGTCGACGTACGACAGCACCTTCGGGTGGTCGATCCCGGGCAGCGCCGGCACGCGCGGCGCGACACCGGTGGCGAGCACGACCTCGTCGAAGCCGGTCAGGTCGTTCGCGGTTACGCGGGTGCCGAGGTGCAGCTTCACGCCGGTCACCTCGACGCGCCGCCGGTAGTAGCGGATCGTCTCGGCGAACTCCTCCTTGCCCGGGATCTTCCGCGCGATGCCGAACTGGCCGCCGATCTCGTCGTCGGCTTCGAACAGTTCGACGCTGTGGCCGCGCTCGGCCAGTGCGGTCGCGGCCGAGAGCCCGGCGGGCCCGGCGCCGACGACGGCGACGTGCTTCGAGCGCCGCGTGGGCGTCAGCGTCAGCGTGGTTTCGTGGCCCGCGCGCGGGTTGACCATGCAGGACACGAGCTTGCGCTTGAAGGCGTGGTCGAGGCAGGCCTGGTTGCACGCGATGCACGTGTTGATCTCGTCCTCGCGGCCGCTCTCGGCCTTCCGGATCCACTCGGGATCGGCGAGGAACGGCCGCGCCATCGACACGAGATCGGCGTCGCCGCTGCTCAGCGCTTCCTCGGCGACCTGCGGCATGTTGATCCGGTTCGACGTGACCACCGGGATCCCGACGTGCGGCTTGAGCTTCCCGGTCACCCAGGTGAACGCGGCGCGCGGCACCGACGTCACGATCGTCGGCACGCGGGCCTCGTGCCAGCCGATGCCGGTGTTGATGATCGTCGCGCCGGCGGCCTCGACGTCCTTCGCGAGCGCGACGACGTCTTCCCAGCGCTGGCCGCCCGGGACGAGGTCGAGCATCGAAAGCCGGTAGATGATGATGAAGTCGTCGCCGGCCTTTTCCCTGGTGCGCTTGACGATCTCGACGGCGAACCGGCGGCGCTTCTCGGGGGTGCCACCCCAGGAGTCGGTGCGCTTGTTGGTGCGCTCGGCCAGGAACTGGTTGATCAGGTAGCCCTCGGAGCCCATGATCTCGACGCCGTCGTAGCCCGCCTCGCGCGCGAGAGCGGCGCAGTCGGCGAAGGCTTCGATCTGCTTGCGCACGCCGTAGCCGGTCAGCGCGCGCGGCCGGAACGGGTTGATCGGCGCCTTGATGCTCGACGCGGACACGCTCAGCGGGTGGTAGGCGTACCGGCCCGCGTGCAGGACCTGCAGCGCGATCTTGCCGCCCGCCTCGTGGACGGGCGCGGTGAGCTGCCGGTGCCGCTCGGCTTCGGCGGACGTCGTGAGCTTGGAGGCGAGCGGCAGCAGCCAGCCCGTGCGGTTCGGGGCGAACCCGCCGGTGACGATCAGCCCGACGCCACCGCGGGCGCGTTCGGCGTAGTACTCGGCCAGCTCGGGGAAGTGCGCGGCCTTGTCTTCGAGGCCGGTGTGCATCGACCCCATGAGCACGCGGTTCCGCAACGTCGTGAAGCCGAGGTCGAGCGGCGCCAGCAGGTTCGGGTAGGGGCTCATCAGGCGTCCTTCTCGTGGTGGAGGGCGGCGAGGACTTCGTCGAACCACTCGACCTGGCCCTCTTCGACGCGGATGCCGCCGCGCAGGACCAGGTACTGGTGCAGGTGCTGGCCTTCGAGGGCGGCGGGCGCGGGGAAGTCGCGCTTCTCGATCTGGCGGTAGACGTCGAGGCGTTCGGCGTGGGCCGCGCGGTGCCGGACGATTTCGGCGGCGACGGCCCCGGGATCGCCGAAGGTCGCGCCGCGGATCTTCACGGCGAGTTCGACGGGCCCGGCCGACGGGTCCGGCTCGGCCAGCCAGCGGACGAGTTCGGCGCGTCCGCCGTCGCTGACGGTGTAGACCTTCTTGTCCGGCCGGCCCGACTGCGCGACGACGTCGACGGCGACCCAGCCGGCTTCTTCCATCCGTTTCAGCACGCGGTAGATCTGCTGGTGGGTGGCGCTCCAGAACAGCCCGATCGACTTCTCGAAGCGGCGCGTGAGCTCGTAGCCCGAGCCGGCTCGCTCGGACAGGGAGACGAGGATCGCGTGCTCCAGTGCCATGCGCCTCAGCATGCATATGCAACTAGGTGCAGTGCAACGAGGCGCGCATCACTTCACCCCCGAGAGTGACACAAAACGGGTCGACGGATCGCCCGGAACGACGAGGATGGGAGGAGTGCACCCGGTACTCGAACTGATCTCGGAACGGATGGCGACGGGCAGTGTCCCGGGCGAGCGCACCGACGGCCGGCGCCTCGCGCTCGCCGTCGAAGGCGGCAGCAGCCGCGGCACGTATTCGAGCGGCATGGTCCTGGCGCTGGACGAACTGGGCGTCACGCCGGCGTTCGACGCCGTCTACGGCTCGTCGGCCGGCGCGCTGAACGGCGCGTGGCTGCTCTGCGGCCGGTCGTCGACCGGCGTCCGGACCTGGTGGAACCCGGTGGTCATGCGCCGGATCATCAACCCGCTGCACACCCTGCGCGGCCGCGCGGTGATCGACCTGGAGTACCTCGTCCACCAGGTCTACTCGGTGCTGGAGCCGATGGACTTCCCGGCGATCCTGGCCAACCCGGTGACCTTCCACCCGCTGGCCACCGATGCGGACACGGGGGAGTCGACCGACCTCCACCCCTTTCTCGACGACGTCGACGCGATCAAGGTCGCGCTGGCGGCGTCGTCCTGCATGCCGGTGCTGGCCGGCCCGCCGATCCCGATGACCGGCCGCCGGTTCGTCGACGCGGGCGTCGCCGAACCGATCCCGTACCGCACGGCGCTGGCCCAGGACGCGACCGACGTCCTCGTACTGCGCACCCGCCGCGCGGACGAGCTGCCGCTGCCGCCGCCGCGCGTGCACGACGTCGTGGTGCCGCGTTTCCTGCGCCGCCAAGCCCCGGGCGCGATCGAAGCCTGGCGCGACACCTACCGCCGCGACGTCGAAGACGAGGAGGTCTTGGCGTCCGACCCGCGGATCCTCACCGTCCGGCCGCCCGCCGGGTCCCCGGACGTGGCGGTGCTGGAGCGCGACCCCGAGGTGCTGCGCAAGGCTGTCGACCTGGGCAGGAGCGCGGTGCTCGACGTGCTCGAAGGGCTGCGGGCAGCCTCCTAGGGCTTGCGGGGCTGGTCCGACGACATGAATGAGTCATTCATGTCGCCGGACGAGGTGAATGAGTCATTCACTGCATCGCGGGCGAGGCTGTACGGGCCGGGCTTGCGCGCGACGCCGCCGATCACCCGCGACTCCGACGGCGAGCCGGCGAACACCGTCCGCTCGTCCGGGTGCCAGGCCGGCGCGTAGACTAGCCCCGGCTCCAGCATCGGCCACCCGCCGAAGAAGCGTTCGAACTCGGCCATCGGCCGCAGGAAACCCGGGTTCGTCGTGGTCTCGTAGTACTCGAGCAGGTCGATCAGCGCCTGCCGCTCGTCGTCGTTGACCGGGTTCTCGTTGGTCATCTGCGACAGCACCAGCAGCGAGCCGGGCGCCAGCCGCTCCCGGTAGTACCCGAGCAGCTCGTCGGGGTTCTGCTCGTCCTTGATGAAGTGCATGACGGCGTTGATCACCAGGGCGATCGGCTCGCGCACGTCGATCACGTCCGAAGCGGCCACGCGGTCCCAGAGGTCCTCCGGCTGCAGGAAGTCCGCGGCGATGGCGTGGTGGCGCTCCGGGTCGGCGGTGTCGGCGAGCAGCAGCGTCGAATGCGCGAGGGCGATCGGCTCGTTGTCGATGTAGAGCACGCGCGTGTCGAGCTCTTCTCGCTCTTCGTCGGCGACTTCGTGGACGTTGCCCGCGGTCGGCAGCCCGGACCCGATGTCGACGAACTGCCGGATGCCCTCCCGCACGCACTGGCGGACCGCGCGGCCGAGGAACTGGCGGCTCGTCAGGCAGTACTCACCCATGAGCGGCAGCCGGGCCCGGACCTTCTCGGCGAACTCGCGGTCGATCGCGTAGTTCGTGTGCCCGCCGATGAAGTAGTCGTAGATCCGCGCCGCCGACGGCCGGTCGAGACTGCTCTCGACGGCCTTGAGCGCGTCGTCGTGGTTGATCATGACCATCCCCTTCGCGGCCATGTTAGCCAGCCGGGGACAGCGCTTCCCGGTAGGCGTTCACGGACTCCGCCAACCGGTCCAGTTCCTTGCGCATCCGGGCGATCCCGGCTTCGTCCAGGCCCATCGCGTCGCCGATGACGTCCGGGACGCCCTCGGCCTTCGCGCGCAGCGCCTTCCCGGCGTCGCTGAGGCTGACCATGACCGCGCGCTCGTCGTCGGCCTGCCGGTTGCGCTCCACCAGCCCGGCCGCGTGCAGCCGCTTGAGCAGCGGCGACAGCGTGCCCGAGTCGAGGTTCAGCTCGGCGCCGAGCTCCTTGACCAGGCGGTCGTCGCGCTCCCAGAGGGCCAGCATGACGAGGTACTGGGGGTAGGTCAGGCCGAGGCCGTCCAGGACGACCCGGTACAGCGACGTCACCGCGCGCGACGCCGAGTACAGGCCGAAGCAGAGCTGGTCGTCCAGTCGCAGTGATGCCATCGCGTCCTCCTTGCTCGTGACACTCCATGGTCCTCGGCGCGGCTTCGGAAGACAACTCAAGTGCCCTTAATCTCATTGGACACAATTCAGTTGTGCACAACTCAGTTGAGGGCTACCTTCAGTCGTGTCAGCTTCACGCCCCCCGAGGAGGACGACATGACCGCCAACCCGCACAACCTCGCCCTGGAACCGGCCGCGCAGGCGTTCGCCGAGGCCACCGACCAGCCGCCCTACCTGTTCCAGCTGCCGCCGGCGGAAGGGCGCAAGGCCGTCGACGGCGTCCAAGACGGCGACGTCGCCATGGCCGACGCCGAGATCGAGGTCCTGCAGGTCCCCGGCGGCCCCACCGGCGAGGTCGAGACCCGGATCGTCCGCCCGGCCGGCGTCGAAGGCCCGCTGCCGGTGATCGTCTACGTCCACGGCGCCGGCTGGGTGTTCGGCGACTTCCACACCCACCAGCGCTTGGTGCGCGAACTGGCCGCCGGTGTCGGTGCCGCCGTCGTCTTCCCCGAATACGACCGCTCGCCCGAGGCGCGCTACCCGGTCGCCATCGAGCAGAGCTACGCCGTGGCGAAGTGGGTCGCCGAGCACGGCGCCGAGAAGGGGCTCGACCCCTCGCGCATCGCGATCGCCGGCGACTCCGTCGGCGGGAACATGACCGCGGCGCTGACGATCCTGGCCAAGCAGCGCGGCGACGTCACCTTCCGCCAGCAGGTGCTCTTCTACCCGGTGACCGACGCGAACTTCGACACCGAGTCGTACACGAAGTTCGCCGAGGGCTACTTCCTCGGCCGCGAAGGCATGAAGTGGTTCTGGGACCAGTACACGACGGATCCCGCGCAGCGAGCGGAGATCACCGCGTCCCCGCTGCGCGCGTCGCTCGACGAGCTGGCCGAGCTGCCGCCGGCGCTGGTGATCACCGGCGAGGCGGACGTGCTTCGCGACGAAGGCGAGGCGTACGCGGCGAAGCTGCGTCAGGCCGGCGTGCCGGTCACGGCCGTGCGGTACCAGGGGATCATCCACGACTTCGTGATGGTCAACGCGCTGCGCGAGACCCACGCCGCCGAGGCGGCGATCACCCAGGCCATCACGGTCCTGACGCGGGCTTTGGCCGAATAACTGAGAGAACGCTGAGTCCGCACCGCGTTGCGGCCCTATGACCCAACTCACAGGGCCGCAACGTGCATGCCTGCTCAAACGTGATATATACGCGACTCCCGACCGACCCGGGCGCGCATTCCTGCCCGCCCGGAAGGACCGAACCCATGCACCTGAGCAGCATCCGGCTGGACTCGCCGGTCAACATGATCGTGGTGGTCGTGCTGACGCTGCTCGCGATCATCGCGGTCCCGTGGTTCTGGGACCGCTGGAAGCGCAAGCGGCTGTGGCGCAGCGCCACGACCCTGCTCGCGGTCGTGCTCGTCGTGCTCTCGACCGCCATGGCGGGCAACATGATCGGCGGGTTCTTCCCGACCGTCGGGTCCCTGCTCGGCACCGGCGTCTACGCCGCCCCGGGCACCGACGCCGAAGCGGCGCAGAACGGCGAAGACCTCGACAAACTGCGCGACACGGGGGTGGCGCACGCGCGCGAGGGCAAGGGGACGGTCGTCCACATGAAGGTGACGGGCCGGCGCACCAAGCTGACCCGCGACGTGACGGTCTACCTGCCCCCGCAGTACTTCGACGCGGCGTACAAGGAACTGAAGTTCCCGGCGATCGAGTGGATCCCGAACTACCCGTCCGGCCCCGAGGTCTTCACCAGCGGCTACCACATGCCGGAGCAGCTCGACGCGGCGATCGCGAAGAAGGCGCTGCCCCCGACCGTGGTGATCGTCCCGGACCCGACGGGCGTCCCGAAGGTCGGCCACGACACCGAGTGCGTCGACGAGGTCGACGGCTCGGCGAACGACACGTACCTGACGGCCGACCTGCACGACTGGGCCCTGCAGAAGCTGGGCGTGTCGCAGAACCGGCGGGCGTGGACGATCGCGGGCTGGTCCTCCGGCGGCTACTGCGCGATGAACCTGGTGACCCGGCATCCCCAGTGGTACGGCCAGGCGGTCAGCGTCAGCGGCTACGACAAGGCCCAGATCGACGCGGAGACGGAAAACCTGTTCAAGAACCGCCAGGACATCAACGACGCCAACAATGTCCGCATCAACGTCGGTCTCCACCCCGCACCGATCGACATCCTGGCGATCGCGGGCGACAAGGAGGCCAACGAAAGCGCCTCGATCGACCGGATCCGCGCGGCCGCGCGGCCGCCGGTCCAGTTGTCGTCGTGGCGGATCAAGGACGCCGGCCACAACATGAACACGTTCAAGTCCCAGATCCCGGACGTCCTGGCGTGGATCGGGGCGCACATGTCGGGCCCGGCCCCGGCGGGCCGCCAGCTGGAGACGACCGGCGGGGCGCTGCCCTGGCCGCTGCCCCGCTCGGGGGCGCAAGGAGCACTGGCCGACAAGGACCAGTAGCCACGGCCGTCAGCCGAGCAGCGCCGAGACCACCGACGTCACCCGTTTCGAGGCGGTCGCGTAGTCGACCGAGGACGGGTGCTCGCTGAGCACCGCCACGATGTACCGCTCGTCGGCACCGACCAGGCCCGAGGTGTGCAGCATCCGCGTCGGCCCGCAGCACGACCAGCCCTGTTTGACCGCCCACGGCCGGTCGCCGGCCGCATCCGGGATGCCGAAGTACTGGCGGAAACCGTCCGAACCCCGCTCGGTCGCGGCCCGCAGCGCGGCCAGGATCGCGGCGGGCCCGTGTGCCAGCACGTACTGGTAGAGCCGCACCACGTCCTTCGCCGTGATCCGCGTGTCGCCCCACCGCCCGGGATCGGTGGGCGGCCGGGTGCCGGTGAGGCCGATCTTCGCGGCCCAGCGCGTCACGATCGACGGGCCGCCGTAAGCCGTCCAGAACCGGCTCGCGAGGTCGTCGTCGCTGCGGGACAGCATCCGCTGCACGTCCGCCACGGGACCGCCCCGCTCGAGCACGGCCAAGGCGATCAAGAGCTTCACGAGCGACGCCGAGGTGTATCCGCGGTCCGCGTGCACCGAGACGGTCGTCGATCCGAGCTGGCGGTCGAACACGACGACGCTGACGGTGCCTCCGGGCACCAGCCGGTCCAGCCCGGCGGCGTCCACCTTGGACTCGGGCTTGGACTCGGGCTTGGGCGTGGGCGACGGAGTGGGCGTCGGAGCCGGCGTCGGCTCGGGAGCCGGGCTCGGTGTGCCGGGCATTTCAGACATCGTTGTCAGCGCTTCGGTGGCGGCGATCGCCCGCGGCGCCTGAGCCGCACCGTGACCGATCGTCACGGCCACCGCGCCGATCGCCCCCACACACAGTCCCACCAGGAAGATGCCGCTCAGCTTGCGCATGATCCGGATTGCCGGGAGCGCGGCCTGGCGTTCCCCGGATCGGGTGAGTTTGTGGGATAGCTCTCGGATCGGCCCGGATCCGGGAACGCTCCGGGGTCCTGCGGGCAAGCACTGTCGTTTCGCGCACCGTGTTCGCGGGGTACCTGTGTGCGGTGACTGTCGTCACCACACGCTGGGAAGGACTGGAGTCATGACTCACGCGAAAGGCGCACGCATCCGGGTACGCGGCCTGCAGCCGGCGCAGGTGCTGGCCGGACTGGCCGGGATCGCGTTCATCATCGTCGGCATCATCGGATTCACCAGGACCGGCGTGGGCAACTTCGCCGGCCACCACGACGCGGGGTTGTGGCGGTTCTCCGGTAACCCGCTCATGAGCCTGGTCCGCGTCGTGACCGGCGTCGTCGGCCTGCTGCTGGCCTTCGGCTCGGGCCGCGCCCGGGCGTTCGGCTGGCTGCTCTTCATCTTCTACGGCGCCCTCTTCGTGTGGGGCCTGATGATCGACGGCCTCATCTCGACCAACCCGTTCGCCAACGCCGGCAACCCGATGGACATGGGCCGCGCCGACACCTGGCTGCACCTCGGTGTCGCCGCGCTCGGCCTGCTGATCGCCGTGCTGCCGGCCCGCCGCACCATCCACATCCCCGAGGACGAGGTGGCCGACGAACCGACCGTCGTCGAGCAGCGCACCGACCGCGTCGCGGACACCGACCGCACGGACGCCCTCCCGGCCGAAGAGCCGCGCCGTCGTTCGTTCCTGCGTCGCCACCACGACGAGCGAGGCCCGGAGGTCGCTCGCGAAGAGCGTCCGCCGGGCCTCGCCCACTAGGAAGTACTGCTGGGTGGCTCAGTAGGTGGTGCCACCCGAGCCGGAGTTGCTGCTGCTCCCAGCGCCACTGTCAGCCGGAGCCTGGTTGGCGGTGGAGCTGGGGGTGGTGCCGACCTTGCAGCCGTTGGGCTCGATGACGAACCAGGTGCCGTTGACGCCCATGCCGTTCGCGTCGCCCGGCTTCAGGTCCTTCGAGAAGGTGTAGACCGGCCAGCCGCCGATGGTGACCTGCTCGGTGCCGTCGGAGCGCTTGATGCTGCCGAGGAGCTTCGACTCGATGCCCTGCAGCTCGACCTTGCCGTTGGAGAGGACCGGCGGCCAGGTCTTGGCGCAGTCGCCGTTGCAGGCGGACGTCTTGGCCTTCTTGGTGTCCTTCTGGAACAGGTAGAGGGTCATGCCGTTCTGGTCGACGATCGCCTCACCGAGGCCGTCGATGTTGCTGGCGCTCAGCTTGACGACGCCGGCTTCGCTCGCGGCCTGCCCGGCCTTGCCACCCTTGGCGTTGGCGGCGTACCAGGCGCCACCGACGCCCTGGCCGGTCGCCTCGCCGGCCTTGGTGTCCTTGGCGTAGCGGTAGAGCGCCCACCCGCCGACGGTGATCTGTTCGGTGCCGTCGGAGCGCGTCACCTTCCCGACGAGGTTCTTGTCGACCCCCTGCACCTGCACGTCCCCGGTGGCCAGCATCGGCGGCCAGGCCTTGGCGCAGTCACCGTCGCAGTTGGACTTCGGCGGCTTGGCCGTGTCCTTGTCGAAGCGGTAGAGGGTCATGCCGTTCTGATCGGTGAGCACCTGCCCGACGTTGGCGACGTCCGCGACGACCAGTTTCGATTCGTTCGACGCGGGGGCTGCGTTGCCGACCTGCCCGTTGGCGATCTGGCCGCCACCGGTGCCGCCCGCCGCCGCAGGGGCGATGACCGGCTGAGCAGTTTCGGCACCCGAGCAAGCGGTGAGCACTGCCAGCCCGGCTGCCGCAGCGGCGACGGAGACGGCGATGCGCGTGCGAAGCATGGAAGTTCTCCTTGTGTCCGTTGGGGTTTCCCGCCGCTCGGTGCGGCTGCCTGATACCCACTACACGGACCCCCGCCGGGGGCGGTTCAAAGTATTTTCGGCCGAGGCCCACCCCTGGTCAGAAAGGTGCGGCGGCCGGGCGGCTGGCTTGGTACCAGGTCGCCGGTGGGCCTGCGCCGCCGCAGGGCGGGGAGGTAGGACTGCCGCCGCGGGCTGGAGCTGCCGGCGACCTGGCGCGCCGCGGTGGCCGGGTGGCTGCTTCGGCGCCAGCTTGCCGGGGGCCTGCGTCGCCGCAGGCCCGCCGTCGAGGGCAGGGCCTGCCGGCGACCTGGGGTACGCCGCGGGTTGGAGCCGCCGCCGGCTGGGAGCTGTCCTGGCCGCTACTCCGGAGCGCCGTCCGGCCGCGGCTCGCCGAGGGCACGGTCGACCAGCGACGCCGCCGCGCCGGTGTACGCGGCCGGGTCGAGGAGGGCGTCCAGCGCCGCCGGGGTGAGGACGTCGGTGATCGCGGGCAGCTCGTCGAGCACGTCGCGCAGCGGCCGGTCTTCGCGCACCGCCCGCTGGGACGCCTCGCCGAGCAGCTCCTTGGCCTTCGCCTTGCCGAGCAGCGGCGCGAGCACGGCGGAGAGCCGCTCGGAGACGATCAGCCCGTGCGTCGACGCCACGTTCGCCCGCATCCGCCCGGGCTGCGCGCTGAGCCCGCGCGCCAGCTCGACGGCGGTGTGCGCGGCGCCCCCGGTCAGCCGGAGGCATTCGCGGACCAGCTGCCACTCGGCGTGCCAGACCCCGGCCGAGCGCTCGTCCTCGGTCAGCATCGACTGCGTGACGCCGGCGGCCAGCACCGGCACCTGCAGCGCGGCCGAACGGATCAGCGTCGCGAGCACCGGGTTCCGCTTGTGCGGCATCGCCGTCGAGCCGCCCCGCCCCTCGGCGGCCGGCTCGACGACCTCGCCGACCTCGGTCCGGGTGAGCGTCGCGACGTCGACGGCCAGCTTCCCCAGCGCCCCCGCGGTGAACGCGAGCGCGCTCGCGAGGTCGACGACCGGCGTCCGCAGCGAGTGCCACGGCAGCACCGGTGCGGCCAGCCCGGTCTCCTCGGCGAACGCGGCGGTCAGGCGTTCCGCGTAGTCGCCGGGGGCACCGCGGTCACCGGCGGGGTGTCCGGCCACGGCGGCAGCGTCGGCGAGATCCTGACCCCCGCCCCCGCCCCCGCCCCCGCCCCCGCCCCCGCCCTCCCGCTCGCCGGCGCCGGCCTGCGCGGAGTGCCCTACCTGCTCGGGCTTCGCGGCGTCGGCCAGGCGCGCGTACTCGATGTACGCCGCCAGCGTCCCGGCCGCGCCGCCCAGCGAGACCGGCAGCCCGCCGTCCAGCACGCGCCGGATCCGGACAGCCGCGTCCAGCACCAGCTGCCGCCAGCCCGCGGCCTTGAGCCCGAACGTCGTCGGCACCGCGTGCGCCGTCAGCGTCCGGCCGGGCATCGTCGTGTCCCGGTGCTCGCGCGCCAGCTCGGCCAGCGCCTCGGCCGTCGCGTCGAGGTCGGCGGCGAGCGGCCGCAGCGTCCGGTCCGCGACCAGCATCATCGCCGTGTCGAAGATGTCCTGGCTGGTCGAGCCGCGGTGCACGTATTCGGCGGCGTCGGGCGCGATCGCGCCGACAGCCGACGTCAGCGCCTTGACCAGCCCGACGACCGGGTTCGCCGTCGCCCGCGACCCGCGCGCCAGTTCGACGACGTCGATCCGCGCGCTGCTCGCGGCCTCCGTGATCGCGTCCGCGGCCCCGGCCGGCACCGTCCCCAGCCGCGCCTGCGCTCTCGCGAGCGCCGCCTCGGCGTCGAGCATGGCGCGCAACCAGGCCTCGTCGCCGGTCGACGCTTCGGCCGGCGTACCGGCCCGGACCGGGGACAGGAGTCCCGAATCGGGGTCGACGGTCATGGCGTCAGCATCGCACGCGCCCGACCTCGGCTGCCGTCCCACAGCCGGGTCTGGCAGGCTCACCTGCCATGAGTAGCGCCTCGTCCGATGAGGACACTGCAAGCTCCGAAGCCGGGGCCTGGCCGCCGAGCGCCTCACCTTCTTCTCGGACGCCGTCGTCGCCATCGCGATCACCCTGCTCGCGCTCGAGCTGCCGCTGCCGGAGGGCGCCACCAGCGCCGAACTGCTGCGATCACTCGGGCATCATCGCTCCGAATACATCTCCTTCCTGATCAGCTTCGCCGTGATCGGCGGGCGCTGGCGAGCCCACCACCGCCTGTTCCACTTCGTCACCACCGTGCGCGGCGGACTCTTGCGGCTCACCTTCGGCTGGCTGCTGATGATGGTGCTCATGCCCTTCGCCACGAAGGTGCTCGCCGAGGACGGCGGGTTCGAGTTCCGCTTCGTCCTGTACGCACTCGTCCAGGTCATCGCGCTGGCGCTGTTCCTCATGATGACCAGGCAGATCCAGCGACACCGTCTCCACTGCGCGGACATCCCGCCGGAGCTCTTCGGCGAGGTCTACCGCGGCCTCGGCACGATGATCGCCGCCTTCGCCGTGTCGATCCCGGTCGCCTTCGTCACGCAGTGGGCCTACGCGTGCTGGATCGTCATTCCGCTCGCGGGCAACCTCCTTTTCCGGCTTCGCCGCCCGGCGGCGCGAGCCTGAGCCATCATTCGCCGGTGGCGCCGTCGATCCGCTCGCGGACCAGGTCGGCCTGGCCGATGTGGCGCGCGTACTCGCCGATCATGCGCAGCATCACCCAGCGCAGCTTGATCGGTTCGCCGGTGCTGACGCGCGTCCCGGTGTCGTCCAGCGAACTCGCCGCGACGATCTGCCTGGCGAGCTCGCATTCCTCGTGCCACAAGGAAAAAGCCTCGCCGACGTCACCGTCCAGCGATGCGAAGTCCTGCTCCGGGTCGTCGTCGGAGTAGTACAGGTTGGGGACGTCCTCGCCCGCGAACTGGATCCGGAACCACCAGCGTTCGACGCCGGTGAGGTGCCGCAGCAGCCCGTGCAGCGTCAGTGTCGACGGTGGTACCGATCGTTCGGACAGCCGGGCCGGGTCCAGGCCCGCGCATTTCAGCTCGAAGGTGCGTCTGTAGTAGTCGAGGGTCTCGGTCAGCGCCTGGCGCTCGTCCGCGACCGGCGACGGGTCGATCCGGTCGCCGGTCAGGCGGGCCGGCGAGACCACCGGAGTCGTGTGTTCGGTCATGTGCGGAGCGTGCCACGGGGGTCCGACAATTTTCGGGCCGCCGGTGCGGACGGTGACCCGGCAACAGCGGGAAACCCCAGTTCAGACACGGTTTCGAGAACCGGGTAACGAATATCGGGGTGCGGCGATCTGATCTTCGTCAGCTGCTGCGATCACCCGTCCCCACCGGGTCGGAGCGGCACCCCTCGTCCGGAATCAGGAGATCAAGACCATGGAGCGAACCGGTCGAAGAACCGCCGTGCTGGCCGCGCTGACCGCAGCGGCTCTCTTCGCGGCCCCCGCCGTCGCGTCCGCCGCGCCGGCTCCCAGCACGATCGACGTCAGCGACACGTCGGTCTCCGCCGGCGGCACGTTCACGGTCACCGAGCAGCTGTACAACCCGACGGACTTCACCGTCACCGGTGCGAAGGCGGCGGTCTACACCAAGGAAAAGCCGATCACCGAGCTGGTGGACCTGGTCTCCTGCGCCGGCACGATCGGCTGCGACCAGTACCTCAGCAGCTACCGCGGCGGCGTCGGCGACCTCGGGGCCGGCGAGAGCCGCACCGTGACGTTCACCTTCCGCGTGAAGGAAGACGTCACCGGCGGCGAGTTCACGCTGCAGCACCAGTTCGCCGGCGACAACTACGCGTTCAGCGTCGAAGACGGCCCCGCCATCACGATCACCCCGGCCGCGAAGGCCGACGTCAAGGTCGCGCTGACCGCCACCCCGCGGGTCGGCCTGGTCGCCCGCGTCGACTACGTGATCACGGTGTCGAACAGCGGCCCGGCCACCGCGACCGGCGTTCGCGTGACGGCCAACGCCGGCTCGGGCCGCACGGTCACGTCGGCGACCGGGTGCACCCGCTCGGGCGCGACCGCGAACTGCGCGATCGGCACCCTGGCGCCGGGCGCTTCGGCCACGGCGAAGTTCACGTCGGAGGGCGGCGTCTTCGCCTGGGGCGCGTTCACGGCGACGGCTCAGCGCGCGGCCAGCGCCCCGGCCGACCCGGTCGCGGCCAACGACACGGCGTCGAAGAAGTGCACGGCCTACACCGGGCTGTTCGTGACCTGCTGACGACGGTCTGTCCACATCAGAGCAAGTACGGCGCCGAGCGTGCTCGGCGCCGTACTGCGTCCGCGGTTTCACCGATGGTCTGGTCCGTTGTGTCGATGACGTGCTTCTCGAGCTCGCCGAGGCCGGCGAACGCGCGGTGCATCCCCGTGATGGGCTCGACCTCGGTGAGTTCCCGGCCTTCGCGAGCGGTCCCGCGGGCGAGGGTCACCTCGAGACTCGGCCGCAGGACGACGTAGAAGAGATCCAGAGCGTCCCGCTTGGCGGCGTCGCGGAAGGGCTCCAGCGCCCAGGGGCCGATGACGCCGTCGAGGACGACGTCGTAGCCACCCCGGGCGTACCCGCAGGCGGCCTCGGCGATCACCCCGAGCACGACGTCGTTCTGCCGCGCGGCCTCGGGCAGGTACGGCGCGACGAACCCGGTCCGGATCCAGACGTAGAAGCTGTCGGTGTGCAGGTGCACGGTCGGCTTCGGCGCGTCTTCGGCGACCAGACCGGCAACCGTGGACTTCCCGGCACCGGGCGGCCCGGTGAGGATCAGCAGTGAACCCGGCATGCCAGGCATCATGCGGGCCCAGCGGGCCGAGAACCAGTCTTGACCTCCGGCGCGCCCTCAGCCGGACCCGGTGTGCGGGTGGGTGGCAGACCCCTGGCTAAACTTGGGGCGCGGGCCGTTAGCTCAATTGGTAGAGCTGCGGACTTTTAATCCGTAGGTTCTGGGTTCGAGCCCCAGGCGGCCCACTCAAACTCCCTGGTCAGTGGCCTGGCGGCCAAGATCGGCTCCTCGCGGCCCGGGAGCCCTGGCAACCCCGGCGCAGCCGAGTGTGGTCCGGAACCTCCCTGAGCCCGTCGAGGCGAGACCCCGGCCGGGTCGACCGACAGTTCGCTCACCCGCGCTCGGCCACGCCGAGCCGTCGTCGCTTCGGCGCGATGCCACATCCGGGAATCCCAACCTCTCCCTCCCCGATGGCGCGGTTGCGCAGCGGAATTCGTGATCACCACCAGCTCCATCCGGATCTGATTTCGTAAGGTTTTGCGTCAATTCACCGGAACGCGCAGTAACCAAAGCAGCTGTCACCGCGATGAGACACCGAGACTTGTTGCGATCCGGCTTCACCAACCAGGATGCGACGGGGGCATCATGGACGAAAGGACACCGCGCTACCGAACGTTCGCCGATCTCACTCACGATCAACAGGACAACCTGCTCGCCGAGTTTTACGCACGGGGGGCTTCGCTCGCCGAACTGGCTCGTTTGAGCGGTCTCAGCTACTCCTGGCTGCGCCGGCGCCTGCTCAAGGCGGGTGTCGAGTTGCGGTCCCGGCCGGCGCCGCGGGAATCTCCGGTGCCGCCGGAAATCCTCGTCGAAGAGTATCGGGCCGGGGCCAGTATCCTCGCTCTCGCCGAGAAACACGGGCTGTACTACAAGCGTGTGCGAGAACTGTTGCTGCGCGAAGGTGTCGAGCTGCGACCGTCGACCCGTGCCAAGCCCAGAGACAGCTGAAATGTGTGCCGGGTCACAAAACTGACTGTATTGAATTTCGCCGATCGGGCACTGTGCGCAAAGTTCGTGTGCACGTGCATGCGCGTTCGAGTGGAAAAGTGGGTGAATCGCCGCCACGTGCCGGGACCGGCGGTAGAACGGAAAGTTCGAGACCTACGGGGAGATCTCGGATGGATGACACACCTGAGCGGACGCCGCCGGTGCAGATCCCGGCTCCGGCGGACGGCTTCGTCAGCCGGGAGGCTGCGCTGGACCTGCTGGACCGGACATGGCTGCGCCGGGCGGACCGGCCGCCCATCGTGGTGCTGAGCGGCATCGGCGGCGTCGGCAAGACGACGGTCGCCGTACGCTGGCTGACCGATCACCGTGACCGGTTTCCCGGTGGCCTCCTCTACACGCGGCTGACCGAACCAGGTGGCGATCCGGTACCCGCCGGCGAGATCCTGTTCGGCTTTCTCGTCGCGATCGGTATCCCCGTGGACACGATCCCGCCGCATCCCGGACAGCGTTCGGCCGTGTTCCGGGCCGCCGTCGCGGGCCGGTTCGTCGGCATCCTGCTCGATGACGCCGTCTCCGCCGCGCAGGTGCGCGCGCTGCTGCCCGCGACCTCCTCGGCGATGGTCGTGGTGACGAGCCGACGGCAGCTCGGCGGTCTCGCGATGGACGGCGCGGAACTGCTCGACCTCGCTCCGCTGACTCCGGACGACTCACGCCGGCTGCTCGGCGAGGTGGTCGGACCCGAACGGATCGCCGCGGAACCGGAAGCGACCGGAACGATCATCGAGATCTGCGGCGGCCTGCCGCTCGCACTCGGGATCATCGGTGCCCGGTTGCGGGCCCGTCCGCTGCGGAGCATGGCCAGGGAAGCGAGCGCCTACGCGCGCCATCTCGGCGCCGGCTCCGGCGCACCCGACGACGTGCGCGAGGTGCAGGCGGTCTTCGACACCTCGTATTCCGAACTGCCGGAGGAAGCCGCTCGGGTCTATCGCGCCTGTGGTCTGCATCCCGGCCCGGATGTCTCGCTCGACGCGCTCGCCGACGTTCTCGGCGAGCCCTCCGCGCGCGTCGAAGACGCCGTCGACACCCTCGTTTCGGCGAATCTCCTCGTCGATGCCGCGGATGACCGCGTTGCCCAGCATGACCTGGTGCGTCGCGATGCTCGGCTGCGCGCGGAGCGGGAGCTCGAGACCGCCGACCAGGCCGCCGTGGTCCGTGGGTTCACGCGGTGGTACCTCGCTCGCGCACAAGCCGCGGACGACATGATCCATCCGCAGCGTCCCCGGCTCGGCGTCACCCCTCCCGGCCGTCACCGGAAAGCATTCCCGGACCGGGCCGCGGCGGTGGCGTGGTGGCGGCGTGACCTCCGATCGATCCACGCGGTGGTCACCGAGGCCGACCGGCGGCACTGGGACGAAGAACTTTGGAAGTTCTGCGAAGCATCATGGGGTTTCTTCCTGCACCACCGCGACTACGAGCCCTGGGTGGCGATGCACAAGGCGGGGGTGGCCGCGGCCCAGCGGTGCGACGTCCCGCTGGTGGAGGCGAGACTGCGCTCGCAGCTGGGCTTCGCGTACGCGAAACTGCGCCGGTTCGATGAAGCCGTCACGCAGAACTCGATCGCGTTGCGCCTCGGCGAGCAGCAGGCGCACGGCCCCACCCAGGCGACCGCGCTCTCCCAGCTCGGGCGCGCCGCCCGCGGCCAGGGCGACCTCTTCGCCGCACTGGGGTACTACCAGCGGGCCGCCCAGCTGCAGGAGGACCTCGGCATCCCCCGCGGAGTCGCGTTGTGCCGCCGCCGATGCGGCGAGGTCTTGGCGAAGCTCGGCCGCGACGAGGAAGCGATCATCGAGCTGACTGCCGCGGCGAGGGCCATGGCCGAGCTGGGGGATCCGATCCAGCACGTCAGGGCCATCACGGCCATTGCGGGGCTGCGGTCGAACCAAGGCCGGCACGACGAAGCCCAGCTGGTCCTCCTGGACGCGTTACAGGTCGTGCGCGACCTCGACTCGCCCTACTACACGGCCGAAGTGCTGGCGGTCCTCGGGCAGGTCGAGCTGGAGGCCGGACACGGCGAGGACGGCCGTCGCCACCGCGCCGAGGCACGCGAGCTTTACGCCGGGCTCGGAGACCCACGTGCCGGCGAACTCGCCGAACCCACTGCGGCCTCGGATCACCCAGGCACAGCCGCCGGGGAACGCGGCGATCGCGCCCCCGGCGCCGGGAGCTGACGACAGCGCCCGTGACGCCGCCAGGAGCGCCGCCGAGACGTCCCCGGATTCCCGGCACACCACCAGGTCTCCGGCCTCCCACCAAGCACGCGGGGCGTCCTCGGCGACGACCAGCACGTCGGCGGCCCGTCCCGGTCCGCAAACCCGCAGGTGCCAGACGCCGGGTACGTGCCGCACGACCGCGAGCGTGCCCCCGCCGGTCACGCGATGCCCTGAAGCGGATTCGGTGCCGGCACGAACCGGGTGCCCGCCGCGCCGTCCGGCTCGGGCAACGCGAGGAGCTCGTACATCGCGCGCCGGAGGACGGCCGCGGCCTGTCCGGGCCGGGAGGTGATCGCCGCCCGTACCACCCGCGTGAGGCGATCGCTCGCTCGTGACGCGAGTTCCTCCTGTGGCGCCAAGGCAACGTCGTACCGCAGGCCGGGAGCGTTGCGACGCACCAGGTCCGCGATGCTGCCGGGGCGGATGGCCGAGCCGCCGTCCGCCGCGAGGGTGACCGGGCGGCCGATTGCCGCCGCGTAGGCCGTCGTCGAGCCGTAGTCGCCGATCACCCAGTCGGAGGCCACCATGGTCGCCTGCCAGCCCTGGTCGGGTGGGATGAGCAGCAGGCCGTCACGGACGCAGTCCGCGAACCACGCGGTGACCTGGCGTCGTCCGTGCACGGTCCAGACGTTCGGGTGCAACACGGCCGCGACTGCGTAGCGGCTGGGTGGCAGCGCGCCCCGTAACACATGGCAGAGCCGGGGAAGCCGCCCGAACACCGAGTCGGCCGACCAGGTCGAGCTGACGGTGACCAATCGGTGGCCGGGCCTGATGCCCAGCCGGTGGCGGTAGGTCTCCCGCAACGCGACGCTCTCCAGCATCTCGTCCAGGCAGATGTCCCCGACCACCAGCGCGCGCGGCAGCACCTCGGGACAGGACCGCCGCAGTGCGGCGACTTCCGCGTCGGTCGCCAGCCCCAAGACAGCCGGAAGGATCCGGCCGCGATGGGTGAGCAGTTCCCGGTCGAGGCCGGTCGCCGGGAGCGTCGCCGCGCCGGCCTTGCGGCTGAAACGCCGTGACTTGACCGTCCCCGCACCGTGCGCGAGGAGCAGAATCGGGCCGTGCAGCTCTTCGAGGTGCCGGTGACTGGCGGCGAGCACCAGGTCGAAACGGTGCTGTACAGCCTGGTGCCAAGGCAGTACGAGCCCGTGCTGGGCCCGGACGAACTCCTCGACGCCGTGCCACCCGTCGCCGGTGTGCGGCACGGTGAACACCGTCTGCACGCGGTGATCCGCCTCCAGCAGCGGCAGCACGTCGAGCAACCGGGTGCCCGCGGTCATGGTGGGGACGACCACCAACGCGTTCCGGCAGCCGGATCTGGTGACCCGGCGACCGGCGTCCAGGCCGATCGGCCCACGAATCCACCTGTCCATGTTCGCGCACCCTCCCGTATTCGTCGCGACCATGCGGCCAGCCTGCAACGGCCGTTCGACAAGGCACTTGCGCACGTTGGACAAAAAACTGACAACCGATCGACAGGTCGTTTCCGGTGCTCGTCGTTATCCGGTTGTCATAGCGTTTCCGGACGGTGGATGCAAAACTCGTCAAGGAGGAGTGGGCGGCCGTGCCACCTCTGCGGCGGAGGGGACGCAGAATGGAGATCACGTTCGGAATTCTCGGGCAAACAACGATGCGTATGCACGGGAATCTGAGCGTGAGGTGGACCCACCGGCGCGAACGCAACGTCGTCGCGGCACTGCTGACGCAACCGGGGCGATGGATGTCGATCGACACCCTCGTTAACTGGGCTTGGAATGATGACGAGGCGCGCCCGCGCGCGCCGAGAGGCGCGCTCTACAAGTGCATCGCCCGGATCCGTCAGGCGCTCGACCAAGCCGGGGCGCCCGCGAAGATCGTCGCGATCACCGGTGGCTACCAGCTCGAGATCGACCCCGAGCTGATCGATTTCCACGCATTCCGTTCGGCGATGCGGCGTGCCCACGAACTGAGCGACCAGGACGAGCACCGGGAAGCTTGCGAGGCGGCCCGTGCCGCGTTGGCGTTGTGGCGCGACGAACCGCTCGCCGGTATCACGTCGGAACCGGCGCGGAATTGGCGGACTTCCGTCACCGCGAATCACTGGATCCCTGCCAACACGTTCCTGCTCTCGGAACTGCTCACGGTCGGGCGGCCGGATGAGGCCCTGCTCCTGCTCGACGAGTTGAGCCGCGAGTGTGCCGACGAACTCTGGTTCGCCAAGCTGCGTTTGCAGGCGCTGACCGCCGTCGGCCGCTATGCGGCACGCAACGAGTACTACCTCGACACGTACCGGTACTTCCGCAAGGCCGGGGACGACCAAGCCGCCGAAGACCTCCGTGCGCTACAGGACCATCTGCGTGCGCCGGAACCGCTTCCCGCGGACCCGGAATCGGATCCCGGTCCGGTGGATCGGCCTTACACGCCGCCGGCGCCGTTGCGCGAACTGCCGCGCGATGTGGCTGGTTTCACCGGCCGGGCGGACATCTTCTCCGATCTCGACACCGCGTTGACGCCGCCTGGCGCCTTCGTCCCGACCGTCGTGGCGGTGACGGGCCCGCCGGGCGTCGGCAAGACCAGCACGGTCGTGCACTGGGCCAGGAAGGCGGCTTCGCGCTTCCCCGGTGGGGTGATGCTGATCGACTTGCAAGGGGTCGGCCCCGCGCCGCGGGTCGAGCCCGCCGACGTGGTCGGTGTGCTGCTGTCCGCGTTGAACTACCCCGTCGACCAGATCGTCGGCGCGGCCGGACGGGCCGCACGGTTGCGCAGCCTCCTGAGCGATCGGCCGATGCTGGTCATCCTGGACAACGCCGAGGACACCGCGCACATCGAGCCCCTGCTCGGCGTCCTGTCCGACTGTGCGGTGATCGTCACGGCGCGGCGGCGGCTCAAAGCCCTCGTCCGGCGGCACCAGTGCCCGACGATCACCCTCGACCCGCTTTCCGGCGAGATGTCGGCCGAGTTGCTCCGCCGGCGACTGGGAGACCGTTCGGCACGGGAACCGGCCGCGATCGCGAGTCTTGCCTCGCTCTGCAACGGGCTGCCCCTGGCCTTGACCATCGTCGCCGAACGGGCCGCCAGCCGGGCGGGCAGTCGGCTGCAGACCATCGTCGAGCAGGTCCGGGACCCGGCCACGCTGCTGACGATCAGTGACGACGGCGACGGCGAAGAGACGAACCTGTACTTGGCGTTCTCATGGTCCTACCAATGCCTCGAACCTTCCGCGCAGCAGGCTTTCCGGGTGTTCGGCCTGCATCCGGGATCTGAAGCAGGCGTCGAGGTGCTGGCATCGGCGGCCGGTGTCCCGGTGGCGGAGGGCCGGCGGGCACTGGACCTGCTCGTCGCGGCCCATCTCGTCCAGCAACCGGGGGACGGCGACCGCTACCGCATCCACGACCTGTTCCACCATTTCGCCCAGGCGCTGAACACGCCGGGTACGCCGGTAGACGGGCCGCGCCGGCGGCTGGTCTCCTACTACCTGCACACCGCCCACAACGCGCACCGGAGCGTCCACCCCCACGGGTCCGGACCGAAGATGCCGCCCGTCGAACCCGGGTGCCGGCCGGATCGGTTTACCGATCCCGTCGCTGCGATGCGTTGGTGCTTGCGCGAGCGGGCGAACCTCACCGCGATGGTTCGCTACGCGGCCGATCACGGCCTCCACGAGTTCGCCTGGCGGTTCCCGCACGTCACCGGCGGCATTCTGAATCGATTCGGATACTTCGACGACATCATCGCCGGCCTGACCGTCGCAGTCCGCTCCGCTGCCGCGTCGGGAGATGACCTGGCGCGCATGGCCTGTCTCAACGACCTCGGCTACATCCACCTGCTCGCCGGGCACGACGCCGTTGCGGAGACTCACCTGAGGCAGGCCCTCGAGCTGGCCATGGCGCGGGACGTACCGTTGGCCGTGCTCACGGTGAAGCTCAACATGGGGCACCGGCACCGGCATGCGGGACGGCTCGATCAAGCCGCGGCGTTGTACGAAGAATGCGCCGTCGCCGCCCGCGAAATCGGGGACGAGGAGCGGCAGGCGAAAGCCGCGCACAATTTGGCCAAGACCTTGGCCGAGCTCGACCGGCCGTATCGTGCGCTCGAGCATCTGCGGCAGGCTCTGCTCCTGCGGCGTGGAATCGGTGACGCGGCGGCGCTGGTCGAAACGCACACCGAACTCGTCGGCGTCCATACTGACCTCGGCGAGTTCGATTCGGCGCGCGCGCACTGCCGCGAGGCGATTCCGCTGCTGGAGAAGGTGCGTGATCTGTCGGCGGTCATGCGGCTGCACACCGCTCGGGCCAACCTGGCGCTCGCCGAAGACCGGATCGACGACGCCTTGCGGTTCGCCAGGGAAGCCGTGGTCTTCGCCGAGCGATCGCACGCGGCGACCGGAGAAGCCCGGGCGTTGACCGCTCTCGGGCATGCCCTGGCGCGGCGCGGTGACCTGGAGCCGGCGCGAATCGCCTGGGAGCGGGCCGCGAGCCTGTACCGTGGCCGGGAACGTCACCGCCGCGCCGAGCGGGTCGAACGGTACCTGGCCGAGCTCGGGGGCGCGCCCGACGTCCCGGATGCCCGGATGAGCGACGAGGACACGGTTTCCCTGCCCTCGCCGCCCCGGCCTCACTCTTCATAGTCCACCAAAGAGTGAACCGCTGAACGTTCGTACACTCTCACTATGTGTCCCCGTGGGCGAACACGCAGGTTCTGGCCACTAGCGGCTGACCCCTGCTCGTCGAATGCCTTTACCGACACAGCTGTACGTAACTCTATGTCAGCAAAAGTCTTGCGCCAGGGGCTCTTCTTGCCCTAATCTCCGCGTAACCACGTGAGCGACACATGAGGATTCCTCTTTGTGTTCCGCTCCGAATCATTTCTGTTGAATGCTCGGAAGGAAATAGATGTTTCATTGGCTTTGGTTCTGGTGTTAGTCCGCTCGGGGCGCCCGGCTCGGCCGTGCGCCCCGAGTTTCTCGGTTACGGTGACGGGCACCGACTCCGGATGACAGGCGGTGAACATGGACGCGACCAGGCGGCTCATCGTCCTCCGGCACGCCAAATCGGCCTGGCCGGACGACGTCCCGGACCGCGAACGCCCCCTCGGGCCCCGGGGACTTCGGGACGCTCCCAAGCTCGGCCGCTGGCTCGGCGACAACGGCTACGTCCCCGATCGCGTCCTCTGTTCCACCGCCCGTCGCACCAGGGAAACCTGGGAGCGGGTGAGCGAGGCGTTCTCGGAAACGCCACCCGTCGAGTACGACGAAGATCTCTACGGTGCCGGCCCCGAAGAGTTCCTGGCCGCCGCTCGCCGGATTCCTGACGACGTCGTCACCCTCGCCCTCGTCGGACACGAGCCTGGGGTCAGCGAGCTGACCTTGCACCTCGCCGGCTACGGGGACGACACCCGGCTGGTCCGGACCAAGTTCCCCACCGGGGCCGCGGCCGTGCTCGTCACCACCGACACCTGGGCGGAGCTCGCCACCGCGCGACTCGAAGCCTTCTTCCGTCCTCGCGACTGAACCATCGGCCCATTGCCGAAGTGATGTTCACATGCGTACTCTCCATTCACTCACAGGATTTGTGTTCATATTCGTGAATGGAGCGGACATGCTTCTTCGCCACACTGTCGTGGCGGTGCTCGCCCTCGTCGCGGGAGCCACCTTCGTAGCCGCGCCCGCCGAGGCCGCCCCGGCGGCGCACGGCTGCACCGTCCCGGTCCTCGGGGCGATCTGCGCCCCGGACACCGCCGTCCTCGACGGCAACCAGTTGCTGCGGACCAAGTTCGCCGCGCTCGTCGGCGAACGCACGGCCAAGACCGCCCTGAACAACCTGCTCGCCGCCGCGAAGACCGACCTCACGACCGGGCCCTGGAGCGTCACCTCCAAGAAGCAGGTCCCGCCCAGCGGCGACAAGCACGACTACCTCAGCCTCGCGCCCTACTGGTGGCCCACCACCGACCCGACCGTCGAGAACCCCTGGGGCTGCCCGTTCGTGCAGAAGGACGGCCAGCGCAACCCGATCGTCGACGAGATCACCGACCACGCCTACCGCGGCAACGCCTTCGCCGCGATCTACCAGCTCGCCCTCGCCTGGTACTACACCGGCGACGCGCGGTACGCCCAGCGTGCGGCCCTCGACCTGCGCACGTGGTTCCTCGACGCCGCCACGAAGATGAACCCGAACATGAACTACGCCCAGGGCATCCCGTGCAAGGTGGACGGCCGCGGCATCGGCATCATCGAGTTCTCCTACACGCTCACCGAGGTCGTCGACGCCACCGCGATCCTCGCCACCGGCGCCCCCGGCTGGACGAAGACCGACCAGGCCGGCATGACCGGCTGGTACACGCAGTTCCTGAACTGGTTGCGCACCAGCAAGAACGGCACCGACGAAGCCGCGGCGCAGAACAACCACGGCAGCTTCTACGACATGATGGCCGCCGCGCTGGCGCTCGGCACGGGGCAGCGGGACCTGGCGAAGACCATCGCCCAGGACGCCGGGCCGAAGCGGATCGCCCCGCAGATCCGGGCTGACGGCTACCAGCCGGCGGAAGCGAGCCGGACGCGCAGCTGGCACTACTCCAACTTCAACCTCGTCGCGCTGACGCGGCTCGCGCAGATCGGCAAGCACGTCGGCGTCGACCTGTGGCACTACACCGCACCCGGTGGCGCGACGCTCTTCAAAGCGGTCGACTTCCTGATCCCGGGGGCGACGCAGGGACAGTGGTCCTACCCCGAGCTGGACTTCCGCCAGTACGCCGCGCTGGACGTCCTGCACGCGGCGGCCGACGCGGGCGACAAAGCGGCTCGGACGGCGTTGCCGCGGGTGCCGGTCGAACCGGGCGGTGACCTCTACCCGGTCCGGCCCGCCGCGGAACAGCTCGACGACATTTCGACGTCCTGACGGCAACGGGCCCGGCCGCGGAAACGGCCGGGCCCTTTCCGGAAAATCAGACGCCGGCCACCTGGGAAATCCAGCTGCGATAACGCGTGATGTTCGTGTACGCCGTGTTGTTCGACCGGTCGCTGGTCGACGCGACGCCGACCTGGCGGCCGGAGGCGAACATCGGGCCACCCGAGTCGCCGCCGGCGGTGATGCCGTCGACGCGGTTCGCGCACACCGCGACGCCGCCGGTGTAGTCGCTGCAGCCGATCGAGTTCACCCGCACCGTCGCGACCTTCAGGTACCGCGACTGGCAGTTGATCTCGGAACCGCACTGGCTGGTCGCGCCCCAGCCGTAGACCGAGACGTTCTGGCCGACCGAGACGTCACCGACGTTGCCGAGCGGCGAGTACGTCGCGTTCACCGACGTCGTGAGGCGGACGATCGCCAGGTCAGCGGCGCCGTTGTAGCGGGTGATCGTCGATCCGGTGGCCATCGTGCCGCCACTGGACTGGTCCAGGCTGCCGATCCGGAACGTGTACGTCCCGGAGCTGCTGACGCAGTGCTTCGCGGTCAGGATGTACTGCGGCGCGATGATCGTCGCGGTGCAGTTCTGCTGGCCGTTCACGAACAGCCGGGCCGCCCAGGGACCGCTCGAGGCGGTGCTGCCGCCGATGATCGACGGCTGGGCCTGCGGGGTGCTCTGAGCCGCCGCGGGACCGCCGAAGCCGACCAGGGCCAGCGCGGTGCTCGCGGCCAGCAGGACGAACTTGCCGAGTTTCACGCTCACTCCTTTTCGTGCGGAGACCCGCACGGGAAAGCCGGTGGGGACCGAACGAGAAGAGTGTCCGAGTTTTCAGGGAATGTCCGGAACCGACGAAAGTCCGGTCGCATCCGTATTTATTTCGCCGAATGGACTACGTGCAGTTCCCGTACTGTTCCGCGCTCAACCCACGGGTGGAGGCCCACTTCAATCCGGAGCTTGAGGACTCCGGCGCCGCGCCGCCCTACCTTTCCCAGGGAACCGGAGGGGGCGACATGACGGCGAAGGCCGAGCGGATCGCGTTGGGGACGGTGCTGGCGGTCGCGGCGGCGTTGTGGGGATGGGCGCTGAGCAGGCCGCTGCAGCCGTACTACGCCGCCGCCGTGCACTCGATGTCCCACGACGTCTCGGCGTTCTTCTTCGCGGGCTTCGAGCCGGCGGGAGTCGTCACGGTCGACAAGCCACCGCTCGCGTTCTGGACCCAGGCGCTCGGCGTGGCCGTGTTCGGCTTCCACCCCTGGGCGATCGCGCTGGTCCAGGTCGTCGAAGGCGTGGCCGCCGTGTTCGTGCTGCACCGGGTGGTGCGCCGCTGGGCCGGCCCCCGGACCGCCCTGCTCGCCGCGGCGCTGTTCGCGCTGACGCCGATCACCGCGGCGATCAACCGCGACAACGTGCCGGACACCCTCCTGGTGCTCGTGCTGCTGCTCGCCGCCTACTGCGTCACCCGCGCCGTCGACAACGCGCGGTGGCTGGTGTGGGCCGGGGTGTTCGTCGGGCTGGGGTTCCTCACGAAGATGCTCGCCGCGTGGATCGTGCTGCCCGGCCTGGCGCTGGCGTACTTCGTCGCGGCGCCCGGCTCGCGCGGACGACGTCTCGCGTGGATCGGCTTGGCCGGCGGGGTGACGCTCGTCGTGTCACTGGCCTGGCCCGTCGTCGTCACCCTGTGGCCGGGCGCGAAGCCGTTCGTCGGCAGCACCACGGACGGCTCGGTCTGGCAGCTGGCGTTCGGCTACAACGGCGTGACGCGGCTGGTCGGCGGGTCGACCGGGATCGGCGGCGGCTACGGCGCCACGATCGGCGCGGCGCTCGGCGGCGGCGCGGGACCGCTGCGGTTGTTCGACGCCGAGGTCGGTGGGCAGATCGCCTGGCTGCTCCCGCTCGCGCTGGTGTCCCTGGTCGTCGCCGCTTGCCGCGCTCGTGGCGCCGCGGCGAAAACGAAGGCCGGCTGGGCGTTGTGGGGTGGCTGGCTGGTCGTCGGCGCCGCGGTCTTCTCGTTCACCGGCGGCATCTTCCACGCCTACTACACCGCCGAGCTCGCCCCGGCGATCGCGGCGCTCTCCGCGGCCGGCCTGGCCACGGCTTGGCGGTGGCACCGCTCGGAAGGACCGGCCCGGTTCGTGCTGCCGGCCGCGGTGGCGGGGACGGCGCTGCTCGCTTACGTCCTCCTCGACCGGACGCCGGACTGGCTGCCGTGGCTGCGGTACCCCGTGCTCGCGCTGGCGCTGCTCGCCGTCGTCGCGGCGCTCCTGCGGGCTCCGCGCGTCGCGGTCGTCATCGGGCTGGCCGCCGTCGTGGCCGGTCCCGCCGCCTTCGTCGTCGACACCGCCGTGCGTCCGGCCAGCGTGCTGGAGACCGCCGACCCGGGTGCCGGGCCGCCGTCGACGGACGCGGTGCGCACGGTCGTCGGCCTCAACACCGGACAGGGTGCCGAGGCGGGGTATGTCCGGTTCATCGAGAACGCGTACCGGCTCAGCCCGGGTCAGCGGGAGGTGCTCGCGTACGCGCAGGCGTCGTCCACGGAAATCGTCCTGGCCGTCGAGGGCGGCACCTACGGCGCGGACCCGTTCCTGCTGAACACCGACGCGCGCGTGGCGCCGCTGGGCGGTTACCTGGGCTTCGATCCGGCGCCGCCCGCCGCCGACCTGCCGCAGTGGGTGTCGGCCGGGAAGCTGCGGTACGTGCTGTTGCCGCAGGTGTTCCTCGAGATCGGCCGCGGCGCCGCCAAACAGCGGACCGCCGCCGTGGGGGACGCGGGCGAGCTGACCGGGCGCATCGGGTGGGAGGCGAAGCACTGCCGTCCGGTGCCGCCCGCGCGGATCGGCCCGGACGCCGCCACCGCCGGGGTGCTGTTCGACTGCGGAGTCAGGCCGTGACCTTGACCGGGGCGGTGCGGCGGAGCCAGTACAGCCCGATGACCGGCAGCACCAGCGGGATGAACAGGTAGCCCTCGCCGTAGACCGACCAGACGGTCGGGTGCCGGAACGCAGCCGCGTCGACGAGGCTGAGCGTGCCGATGGTCAGCACGCCCAGCAGTTCGATCGAGCAGGCCGCCAGCGCCACGCGCCACCAGCCGTCGCCGCGGCGGGCCAGCGCGATCGTCGCGACGATGTACACGACCGCGGCGAACGCCGAGAGCAGGTAGGCCAGCGGTGCTTCGTGGAACTTCGTGCTGATCTGGACGCCGGCCCGCGACGTCGCGGCCAGCGCGAAGATCGCGTACACGGCGACGAGCACCCGTCCGGGGCCGGAGGCCGTCCTACGCTGTTGCTCCACTCCACACCTCGTTCAGTCGCAGCACCATCACCGGGATGGCCAGGCAGGCGATGCCGAGCACCGCGGTGCTCGACCGGCTCCGCTCGGCCAGTGCCCAGGCGGCGCCGACGGGCAGCACGACCAGGCAGCCGATCAGGTAGGCCAGGTAGGTCGCCAGGCTGCCCGGCCGGTCGCCGCCGGCGAGCAGCACGATCCCGATCACCAGCTGGACGACCAGCAGGACCTCGACGACCGCGATCCCGATCAGGAGCGGGTTGTCCGGCAGCCGGTTGCGGGCCGACTGGACGAAGCTCCAGAGCGCGACGAGCGTGGCCGCAACGGCGACCGTCACGGCGAATCCGAAGATCACCCGTTCCTCCTTCCGGTCCGCCGGACGCCAACTTACTCCGTAGTACCGGCAGGTCCGTCCGCCGAGGTGCCGCGGGCGTGGCGTGGACCACCCGGATCGCTCCACAGTGGACTTCCCGGATCAACGAGGTGTGGTCGCACCAGGTGAATTGATCACCAGAAGGTGTTGATGGCATCGTGCCAATTCGGTGGTTTATTCCGTGTTATCCTGGTGTGGACCTGCGGGAATGTTGTAAAAGGCTTCGTGTTACACCCCGACAGAGTGGTTGGCAATCGGCCAAGAATCACGCTGGGTTCGGCTACCGACTGGTATGTGCCCGTTTCGCCTACCTCGGATAGCCCAGTTGAACCCCCGGGTTGGCGGATAGGCGCGGGGCTGTCCGGCATGGGGGAATATTCCTCGTCCCCGGAGCTGAGGTGCCCGGGGGAACGCATGGAGGGGTATCTTCGATGGACCTGCGCTACGAAGCATTTTGCTTCGCCGATCCGTTGTTCTACGACGAACAACAGGAAATCGGCGCGCCGGTCGACGATTTTGCCCAGGCGCTGCCGGCGCCGGCCTCCGGCTGGATCACCGGTGATCGCGGAGTTTGGCGGTCGCTGCGTCCGGAGGGTCGCCAACTTCCCGGCCAGGGTTGGAAAATCCACGTTTCCGCCGGTCTGGACAACGCCCGGCGCGTGCTCGTGCAGGTGCACGAGTACTGTATCGAGCGCCGGATCTCCTACAAGCACCTCCGCTCGCTGATGATCCTGCTCGCCCGGAATTCGAAATACGCCCCCCGTGACGGCAGCGCCAAGCTCATCACCATTTATCCGGCTGACGAAGACGAGTTGGGGCGCGTTCTCGAAGATCTGGCGGTTCGGCTCGACGGCGAGCACGGTGCCTATATCCTGAGCGACCTCAGATACGGCGACGGGCCACTCTACGTCCGTTACGGCGGTTTCGCCGAACAGTGGGTCGAACACGACGGCAACCGCGTCCTGGCGATCCGCAAGCCGGATGGCCGGCTGGTTCCCGACAAGCGGGAACCGACGTTCTCCGTCCCCGACTGGGTGAAGATTCCGGCCTGCCTGCAGAGCAGCGTCGCCGCGCGCAAGGGCGGCGACCCGGCCCAGTTCCCCTACCAGGTGACGCGCTCCCTGCACTTCTCCAACGGTGGCGGCGTCTACCTCGCCGACCCCAAGGCGGGCGGCGAAGAGGTCGTCCTCAAGGAAGCCCGTCCGCACGCCGGCCTCGACAAGGCGCGCATCGACGCCGTCGAACGGCTGCGCCGCGAACACGAGGTGCTCGACCGGCTGAACGACGTCCCCGGCGTGCCGCGCGTCTTCGAGCACTTCACGGTCTGGGAGCACCACTACCTGGCCATGGAGTACATGCCGGGCAATTCGCTGGGCAACTGGCTGGCCCGCAACTACCCGCTGACCAGGCGCGACACGACCGACGCGGACCTCGCCGCCTACGCCCGGCGCGCGCTCGACGTCGTCGCCCGGGTCGAGGAGACGGTCGAGGCGATCCACGCCCGCGGTGTCGTCTTCGGCGACCTGCACCCGCTGAACATCCTCATCGACGAGGACGACGACGGCCGGATCTCCCTGATCGACTTCGAGATGGCCTTCGACGTCGAGTCCGGCGACCGCCCGGCGCTGGGCGCCCCCGGGTTCCGCGCCCCGGCCGACCGCACCGGCTTCGAGATCGACGAGCACGCGATCGCGGCGTTGCGGCTGTGGCTGTTCCTTCCGCTCTCGCAGCTGACGGAGCTCGCGCCGGCGAAGCTGCGCGGTATCGCCGACTTCGTCGAACGCCGGTTCGCACTGCCCCGGGGGTACGCGGACGCCGCAGTCGCGGTGCTGGCCCCGCGTGACGCTCCCGCGGAGCCGGCACCGGTCCACACGGAGCTCGACCAGGAGAAGCCCGACTGGCCGCTGGTCCGCAAGCAGATCGCCGAAGCGATCCTGGCCAGCGCGACGCCCGAGCGCCAGGACCGGCTGTTCCCCGGTGACATCGAGCAGTTCCGGGTCGGCGGCGCCTGTTTCGGCGTCGGTGCCGCGGGCGTGCTGCACGCCCTCGACGTCATCGGCGCCGGCCGGTTCCCCGAACACGAGCGCTGGCTGATCGACTCGGTCCGCCGTGAGCCGCCGACCCGGCCCGGGTTCTACGACGGCAGCTACGGCATCGCTTACGTGCTGGAGAACTTCGGTCACCACGACGAGGCGACCAAGCTGCTGGCGTCGTCCGCGAGGCTCGTCGAGCAGACGACCGACCACGCGCTGGAAGGTGGCCTGGCCGGCATCGGGCTGACCATGCTGCACTTCGCGACGGTCCGCCAGGACAACGAGTTCGGCCGCCAGGCCCTGAGCACGGCCGTCCGGCTGGCCGAATCGCTGGAGACGGCCACGCCCCCGGGGAACTTCGCCCGCGCCGGCCTGCTGTCCGGCTGGTCCGGACCCGCGCTGCTGTTCGTCCGGCTCTTCGAGCGCACCGGCGAACCGGCGTGGCTGTCCTTCGCCGACCAGGCGTTGTGCCGTGACCTCGAAGAGTGCGTCGAGTCCGACGACGGCTCGCTGCAGGTCCGCGACGGCGCGGCTCGTACGTTGCCTTATGTCGGCATCGGCAGCGGCGGGATCCTCCTGGTCACCGAGCAGCTGGCGCGGCACCGCCCGGACGCCGAAGCCTGCGAAAGCCTGCCCGCGCTGCGCGAATCGTGCCGCGGCGAGTTCGTCATCCACCCCGGCCTGCTCTACGGCCGGTGCGGGCTCGCGGTGGCGCTGGGCATGGACCCGGACCCGGAGCCGCCGATCCGCGCGGCGATCGACCTGCACCTGGCGCGGCTGGCCTGGTACGCGGTGCCGTTCAAGGGCGGCCTCGCCTTCCCCGGCAACCAGCTGCTGCGTCTGTCGATGGACCTCAAGACCGGCAGTGCGGGGATCCTCCTCGCGCTCGCCGCCCTCCTGGACGGCAAGGAGGTGCTGCCCTTCCTGGGCAGCACGCCGTCCCCCCAGACCACCGGTCGTTGACCGGCGGAATCCAAAGAAGAGAAAGAAGGAACACGATGGAACTCGTTCTGGAGCTGCAGGCCATGGAGACTCCCGAGGTGCTCGACGGCGGCCACGGTGGCGGTGGCGGCGGCACGTCGAACCTGAGCCTGCTCGCCTCCTGCGCCGACAGCACCATCAGCCTGCTGACCTGCCACTGACCTGGCGGATCGCCGGCAAGTAGTGCCTAGGTGAACGGTGCGGGAGCGGCACAGGCCAAGTGCGCCGCTCCCGCACCTTCATTGTGGCCCCGGTACCGCCTCGGCGGTACCTCGTCCGAAGGAGTGAGATGCGCGGCCCCGCCGATCGGTTGCTGGCCAGGGTGGCCGGTCTCGATCGTCCCCGGCTGGCCGCCGTCGTGGGTACCGCGTTGGTCGCCACCGCGGCCGGTCTGCTCCTTCCCGGCGCGCTCGCGGCAGCGGTCGACAGCGTTGTCGCGGGCCGCCGGAGCTGGCCCGAAGTCTCCTGGCTGCTGCTCGTCGGCGGCGCGGAGATCGCGGCCGACGTCGTGGGTGGCATCCTGACCACCCGCGTCACCGCGACGGCGTCCGCATGGCTGCGCCGCACGGTCTCCGACAAGCTCTTCGCGTTCGGCACCCGTTCGCGCTTCGCCGAGGGCGACGCGATCAGCCGCCTCACCGGCGACTGCGTCGGTGCCGGTGGCATCGTCACGATCATCATCCAGTGCGGCTCGATGCTGGTCATCTCGACCGGCGCGGTCGTCCTGCTCGCCCTCCTGGACTGGCGCCTGGCGCTCGTCTTCCTGGGCAGCATCCCGTTCGCCCTGCTGCTCGCCCGCAGCCATCTCCGCCGCACCGCCGACGACGTCCTCACCTACCAGCGGGTCTCCGGTGAGCTCGCGGCCCGGATGGTCGACGCGGTCGCCGGCCTCCGCACCATCGCCGCGTCCGGCACCGCCGACCGCGAGGCCGAACGGGTCCTGCGTCCCCTGCCGAAGCTGACGCTCGCCGGACAGGGCCTCTGGCGCACCCAGGCGCGGATGGTCTGGCGCGCCGGCCTGCTGACGCCGGCCGTGGAAATCTCCGTGCTGGCCGCAGCCGGCTTCGGCGTCCTCGCGGGCCGGCTCAGCGTCGGCGACGTCGTGGCCACGCTCGGCTACGTGGCGCTCGGCCTCGGCCTGGTCACCCAGATCCCGCTGCTCACCATGCTGTCCCGGGCGCGCGGCTGCGCCGAACGGCTCGTCGAGGTCCTCGACGAGCCCGAACCCGTGCCCGGCAAGCTCCCGCTCCTGTCCGGCGACGGCACCGTCGAACTCCGCCACGTCGGCGTCACGGGCGCACTGGCGGAGATCGACCTGCGCATCGACGGTGGGACCTTCCTCGCGGTCGTCGGCCGGTCGGGCGCGGGCAAGTCCGCGCTGGCCGGTGTGCTCGGCGGACTGATCACGCCCGACGAAGGTCAGGTCCTGCTCGACGGCCGTCCGCTCGAGCGCATCCGCCGCGAGGAGTTGCGCGCCGTCATCGGCTACGCCTTCGAACGGCCCGCGCTGCTCGGCGCCACGGTCGCGGACGCGGTCGGCTACGGCTCCTGGGCCGGCGAGTCCGCCGTTCGCAACGCGTGCCGGACCGCGCAGGTCGACGAGGTCGTCGTCCGCCTGCCCGACGGCTACCACACGCCGCTGTCCGAGACGCCGCTTTCGGGCGGCGAAGCCCAGCGGCTCGGTCTGGCCCGCGCGATCGTGCACAACCCGCGCGTCCTGATCTTCGACGACGCCACGGCCAGCCTCGACACGGTTACCGAGGCCGCCGTCGAGCGCGCTGTGGCCGGCGCGCTGCCCGGCCGCACCCGCGTCGTCGTGACCCACCGGGCGGGCACCGCCGCCCGCGCCGACCTGGTGGCCTGGCTCGAGGAGGGCCGGATCCGCGCGGTGGCCCCGCACGCCGCGCTCTGGCAGGAGCCCGGCTACCGGGGTGTCTTCACGGAGGACGCGTGAGCCTGCGCCGGTTGTACTGGTCCGCTCTCGCCGGGCAATGGCGTGGCGGCGTGGTGCTGCTCATGTGTTCGCTGCTCGAAGGCGTACCTGCTTTCTTCTCGGGCCGGCTCGTCGAGCTGTCCGTGGACCGGGGCTTCTCGGTCGGCGACCCCGCGGCCGGCCTCGGCTGGCTGGCGTTGTTCGGGCTCGCCGCCGTGCTCGGCGCGTTCGGCTCGCGGATGGTGTGGCACCAACTCGGCAAGGTGGTCGAGCCGCTGCGTGACGCCCTGGTGACGGCGGTCGTCCGTGGCGTGCTGCACGACCAGTCCCCGCCGCGCAACCAGCCGGACTCCAGCGGCGTCGCCCGGATCACCCAGCACGTCGAAGTCGTCCGCGACGCGACCGCCGGCCTGCTGGTGCAAGCCCGCGGCATGCTGGTGACGACGGCTTCCGCGCTCGCCGGCCTCGTGACGGTCGCCGGCGCGTTGGTGATCCCGGTCGCGGTGCCGGTGGTCGTCTCGCTGGTCGCCTTCGTCTGCCTCCTTCCCTCTCTCGCTCGCCGCCAGCGCGCGCTCGCCCTGGCCGACGAGCACACGGCCGCGACGGCGGGCGCGTCCCTGGCCGGGATGCGCGACATCGTGGCGTGCGGCGCCGAGCCGATCGCCGCGCTGGCGATGTACGACGCGGTCGACGAGCAGGCGACGGCCGCGATCCGCGTGGCGCGGTCGAGCGCCCTCCGAGCCCTGGTGATCTCGCTCGGCGGGTTCGTCCCGTTGCTGCTCGCGCTGGCGTTGGCGCCGGGCCTGGTGGCGCGCGGCGAACTGACCGCGGGAGCCGCGCTCGGCGCGCTGGTCTACCTGGCCACGACGATGCAACCGGCCCTCCGAGGCCTGGCAGCCACGGCCGGCACCGTCGTCCTGCGCCTGCTGGTCGCACTCCGCAGGCTGGCGGAGACGGCCGAGCTGCCCGTCGTGTCCGACGGCACGGCGACCCCGCGCGGCACTGACGTCGAGGTTCGTGGCCTCACGTTCGGCTGGGGCGCGACGGCTGAGCCCGTGGTCCGTGGGCTGGACCTGGGCCTGCGGCCGGGGGAGCACCTCGCCGTCGTCGGGCCGAGTGGCATCGGCAAGTCGACATTGGCCGGCTTGCTGACCGGGATGCTGACGCCGCAGGAAGGCCGCGTGCTGCTGGGCGGCGTCCCGGTCCGGGACGTGCCCGCGGCGCTTCGGCACGAGCTCGTGGCGCTGATCCCGCAGGAGGCCTACGTCTTCGCGGGAACCGTGCGGGACAACGTCGGGCTCTTCGCGTCGTCAGCTTCGGACGACGTGCTGTCGGCCGCTGTCGACGCGGTGGGCGCGGCCGTGTTGCTTCGGCGCCTCGGTGGTCTCGACGCCGAGATCGGTCACGGCGGCGAAGGCATCTCCGCGGGCGAAGCGCAGTTGCTCGCGCTGGCCAGGGTCTACGCCAGTTCGGCGGAGTTCGTGATCCTCGATGAAGCGACCTCCCATCTCGACCCGGTGTCGGAGGCCCGCGCGGAGCGGGCCTTCGCCGCGCGGGGTGGTGTCCTGGTGGTGATCGCGCACCGGCTTTCGTCGGCATTGCGCGCGGATCGCGTCCTCGTCATGGACGGCCGCGAGACCGCCCTGGGCCGCCATGCCGACCTGTTGGCCAGGTCGGCGCGGTACGCCCAACTCATGCAGGCGTGGGCGACACCGGTGGCTGGGGACCCAGCCACCGGTGCCGAGCCGACCGCGGGTGCAGGAAGCCAACCGGCCGGTACCGGGGGCTCGCCGCCTGCGGGCAGTGGCGCGACCGTTGGCGGGGCGCCTGCCGGCAACGGGTGCGCTACCACTGCGAATCCGCCAGTGGGCACAGGATCTGCGGTCGCCTCCGGGGCGCCTGCCGGCGACGGAGCCGCAGCTACTGCTGGTCCGTCAGTGGACGTGGGGACCGCCGCCGGCACGCCTGCCGGCAACGGAGCCACGAGCGGGCCGCCTTCTCACAACGGTGCCACCGGATCGACGCCTAGGCCGTCATCCGTGTCGCGAGCCGCTCGAGCGAGCTGACTTCCCGTCCACTGTGGACGTATCTCCTGGTGCTTCCAGATTATCGCCGTCGAGCGGTCCGGGAACCCCTCGGTGCGAATCTGTGGACAACTCGCCGATCTTTTCCTCGCCTGTGGACAACTCGGGCCGGTCGACCGGTTCTGTCGGTGCCGTGATGCATGATCGGAAGCGCGGGAAGAACCCGGCCCGGAACCGGCACCGTCAGAGAGGAGGTGAACCGCCGGCGGTCGACGTCATCCGGGTTGCAGTGCTTCCAGCGCCGCACGCAGCTTGCCGGCGAGCGGCGTCGGCCTGCGGGTCTCGCGGTCCACGAAGACGTGCACGAAGTGCCCTTCCGCGACCAGGGACTCGTCGGCGGCGTACATGCCGATTTCGTAGCGCACGCTGGACTTCCCAAGGTGTGCCACGCGCAAGCCCACCCGCAACGTTCCAGGAAAGGAAACCGATGAGTGATACCCGCAGTGCGACTCGACGCACAGCCCGATCACCTCCCCGGCTTCGATGTCGAGGCCGCCCTGCTCGATCAGCCACGTGTTGATCACGGTGTCCATCAGCGAGTAGTGCACGACGTTGTTGACGTGTCCGTAGACGTCGTTGTCCTTCCAGCGCAACGGAACCGTCTGCCAGTGCGGGTACCCGTTCACCACAGCGACACCGACTCGCGCAGGATGCCGGAAAGGTCCTCCTCGGACGCCTCGCGGGGTGCGGTGGCCAGCAACCGTTGCTGCTTCAGCGTTCCCTCGACCAGGGAGTCCACATCGGACTCCGCGTAGCCGACGGCACCGATGCCGTCCGGGATGCCGATCTGCCGCATCAGGTCGATCAGCACCGCGGGCAGGTGGTCGGCGAAGTCGCCGGGCCACTCGAAGTCGGGCGCCAGCAGGCGCGCGACGCGCAGGTGGCGGTCCGGCGCCGCGTCGAAGGTGAAGCGGAACGCGGCGGGCGCCGTCAGCGACACGGCCATGCCATGCGGCACCATGGGTTCGTCGCCCGGGTAGCCGTCCGGGTGGAAATCCCTGACCTGCCCGGCGATGGGGTACGCGTTGGCGTGCGGGATGTGCACGCCGGCGTTGCCGAACCCGAGTCCGGCGAACGTCGCGGCGAGGGCCATGGCTTCGCGCGCCTTGAGGTCGTCGCCGTCGCGCACGGCGGCGGGGAGGGCCCACGACAGCAGCCGCAGCGACTGTTCGGCGAACATGTCGGCCAGCGGGTTCGAGCCGCAGTACGGCACGCGCTGCTCCGGGCGCTTGCGCTCGAAGTCGGTGTACGGCTTCGCGGTGTAGCTCTCCGCGGCGTGGCAGAGGATGTCCATGCCGCTGGCAGCGGTCACCCCGGCCGGCTGGCTGACGGTGAGCCGCGGGTCGACGACGGCGAGGGTCGGGCGCAGTCGCAGGTGGCTGATCCCGCTCTTGACGCGCAGGGACAGCACGTCGAGCACGCAGACCGTGGTGCTCTCCGAGCCGGTGCCGGTGGTCGTGGGAACGGCGACCAGCGGCTTCAGCGGGCGATCGGGCGCGCGGCCGCCGCCGACCGGTGCGTTGACGTAGTCCATCAGCTCGCCGTCGTTGCTGGTGAGCAGGTTCGCCGCCTTGGCGGTGTCGATGGCCGACCCGCCGCCGACGGCGACGAAGGCGTCGTACGGACCGGTTCCGCGGGCGAAGTCAACCGCCTTCTGCATGCTGACATCGGTGGGTTCGACGTGTACGCCGTCGAAGATCTCGGTTTCGATGCCGTAACCCGCGATCCCGTCGGCGATGCGGCGCGGCCAGCCGGTCGCGGCGACCTGCGGGTCCGTCACGACGAGCACGCGGTGCACGCCGTACTGGGTCAGGTCGTAGCCGATCTCGTCGCTGGCGCCGGTGCCGTACTTCAACGCCGGTGCACCATAAGTAAAAACGGTTTCATGTTCGGTCGCGGTCAAGACTGCGGTCCTCGCTCCCTTGATCGGCTAGCAGTCGGTCAAAGCGGACATTCAGCCCATCCTTACCGGGTTTCGGCGAAGATCACTTGACTGCACTGAACGGTGCCCGCCTAAGCTCTCCTCATTAGATACCAACTGGGAGCGACCGTCGCCCAGACGGCCGTGCGGATCCTGACCGAGGCGCGTGTCCGCCGCGTGTACGCGGTGGTGGGCGAATCCTTCCTGGAACTGCTCGACGCCATGCAGCGCGAGCGGGAGATAACGCTGGTCTCGGCGCGCCACGACGCGGGCGCGGCGTTCATGGCGGAGGCGGAGGGCAAGCTCACCGAACGGCCCGCCGTGCTGCTCGCCAGCCGGGGGCCGAGCGCGGCGAGCCTGGCGATCGGCGTCCAGACGGCGTACCAGGACGAGACGCCGATGGTCGTGCTGCTGGAGACGCCGGCGACCGAACCATTGCCTTCGTCGTCCGGGGAGCTGCCGACGTCGGACCTGACGGCCATGTTCGAGTCGATCGCCAAGTCGACCTTGCGGGTGACCGACCCGGACGGCCTGCCCGGCCTGCTCGCGCACGCGCTGACCACGTCGCAGGAGGGACGGCCGGGGCCGGTCGTGCTCGGCGTGCCCTGTGACGTCTGGGGGATGCCCTACGACGCGGCGAAGCCGATGGCGCGGGTCCGGCCGCCGGCTTCCGGCACGCTGGGCCGTTCGGCGGACGCCGTGGCGCAACTGGTGGACGAGGCGAAGTACCCCGTGGTCATCGTCGGCGGGCGGGCCCGGTCCGCGCGCGACGAGCTGATCGCGGTCGCCGACGAGCTCGCGCTGCCCGTCTACAACGCCTTCCGGCGGCAGGACGCATTCCCGGAGAACCACGCGCGCTACGCCGGCCACCTCGGGCTCGGCATCCCTGCTCGGCAGCTGGACGCCCTGGAACGGGCCGATCTGGTGCTCGCGCTCGGCACCCAGCTCGACGAGGTCACCACCCAGGCCTACCGCTACCCGACGCCCCAGCAGACGCTGGTCATGGTCGGCACCGGCATCGACGTCAGCCCGAAGCGGCGCGGGCTCACCTTCCGCGTCGACTCCGAGGTCGAGCCGTTCCTGCGGGAGCTGCGCGAGGTGGCGTCGCCGCGGACGCGGCGGGCTTCGGCGGCGAACGCGGCCGTCCACACCTTCATGACGCCGCCCGACACGAGCGGCAACACCCGGGTGCACCCGGTCGACGTCGTCCGCGCGCTGCGGAAGCTGGCGCCCGAGGACACCATCGTGACCAGCGACGCGGGCAACTTCGCACAGTTCATGCACCGGTACTGGTGCTTCACCGCGCCGCGCAGCCAGCTCGGCCCGAGCAACGCCGCGATGGGCTACGCCGTGCCGGCCGCGGTGGCGGCGAAGCTGGCCGAGCCGCGGCGGACCGTCGTGGCCATGGTCGGCGACGCCGGGACGTTGATGACCGGCCAGGAGATCGAAACGGCCGTGCGGTACCGGGCGCCGGTGATGGTCGTCGTCTTCCAAAACGGCGTGCACGGCGCGCTCGCCATGCACCAGGCCCGCATGCACGGCAGGCTGTCGGGGGTCTCCATCCCGCTGACCGACTTCGCGTCTTGGGCGCGTGGACTCGGCGCGGCCGGGTACACGGTGGACGATCGCGAGGAGCTCGAGCCGATCATCGCCAGTGCGCTGGTGCGGCAGCGGCCGTGCGTGATCGACGTGCGCACCGACCCGGACGTGGTTACTCCGGACGTGCGGCTTTCGGCCCTGCTCGGGCAGGGGCGTCCGCAACCGCCCGCCCAGTAAGGGTTTGCTCGGTTTCGCTTCGGAAAACGCCGGGGAAGTTGTGTGGTAGCACGGCGGCGGCTCGGGTAATCTGACGTTGTTCCGGTGGTGGTTCGCCGCTGAACCTTCCCGGCCGGGTCCCGGCGGGAAACAACCGGTTTCTGTCGGTGCCGCATGGCACCATCACGGTCATGACCCGCGCCGCAGCGGGCAGGGAACGAGGGGAGTTTCGACGTGACCGATCACCAGCACGCATCCGAACCAGCGCGGAAGTCCTCCGGCGTCGTACCGGTGCTGTTCAGCGCCAGCGCGGAGGCTCACGACGACGCCGTGGTCGCCGCGGAGCGCGACACGACCTGGCGTTCGCCGTTCAGCGCGGAGGGGCTGCGCCCGGCGAGTGGCGAATAGCTCACCCCTGTCGGGTGATGACGGCTTGTCCGCCCTGCTCAAGGTGTGCTTTACTGACCAAGGTCTCGATTTTTGTGTTCGTGTTGAGTCACGCTCGCAGAATTCAGCGGGCGTAGTGTCTCCTCGCCGAGGAAGCAAACCGTCCTGGTGTTGACCCGGGGCGCCGAAGTGGCTTCCTGTTTTGTGGTTGCATATGGAGATTTTTGATGACTCAGGGCACTGTGAAGTGGTTCAACTCCGAGAAGGGGTTCGGCTTCATCACCCCCGACAACGGTGGCGGCGACGTCTTCGTTCACTACAGCGAGATCCAGGGTAACGGCTTCAAGAGCCTCGAGGAGAACGCTCGCGTCGAGTTCGAGATCGGCCAGGGCCAGAAGGGCCCGCAGGCCACGTCGGTCACCGTGATCTGACTTTGATCTTGGAAAAGGGCCGTCACCCGTACGGGGTGGCGGCTCTTTTCGTATGCTGCGCACCATGATCGAGCACGGGTACACCGTCTCCGGGATGAGCTGCGGGCACTGCGCCCAGTCGGTCACCGAAGAACTCACCGGCCTGCCGGGAGTGACCGAAGTGGACGTCGACGTCGCGACCGGCCGGGTGGTCGTTCGCGCCGGAACCCCGTTGGCGGAGGACGACGTGCGGGCCGCGGTCGAGGAGGCGGGCTTCTCCTACGAGGGCACGGCGAGCCTGGTCTCGTAGCTCTTCGCCGGGGTTTGACCTCGGGTTGTTCTTCTCCGCCGGGTTGATCTCCACGGTGGACAGTCCACTGGAGATTCCGGCGCGGGTGTGACCTTTGGCTCACTCGGCGGCCCGGCCGTTCGGCACGCGGTCGGCGTGGTCGCGCGAGGCGCCCGGCACTGCCTCGGCGGGACAGGCGTGGCTGGTGTGGTGCGCCGCTCACAATGCGGCTGGTACACCGGCTCGATCCGGCCGGCCGGTCTGCGCGATCCGCCCGGCACGGCCGCGGTGACGCGGGCGAGGCTGCTCAATCCAGCCCGCGCGATCCCTAGCCATCCGACCAGCCACACGGCTACGCAATCCCCGAGCGGTCCGGCCTGCCTGCGCGGCTGCGCGATCCCCGAGTGGTCCGGCCAGCGCGACTGCGCAAGCGACGGCGCCTGAACACAGGCCCCTGAACACAGCCACTTGAACACTGCAACGCCCTGCAACCCTTCCCTTTCACCCGTCCGCGGAGTCTTCTGTTCTCCGGTGCGGTGACAAGGAGGTCAGGTTGGGCGAGACGGTGGCGGGGATCGTCGCGAATCCGGCTTCGGGGCGGGACATCCGCCGGCTGGTTGCGCAGGCTTCGGTGTTCCCCACCGCGGAAAAGGCGAACATGGTCCAGCGGCTGCTGGCCGCCTTCGCGGTGACCGGGCTTGACCGGGCCCTCGTCTCCACCGATCTCGGCGGGATCTCCGCCGCGGTTCTCAAAGCGCTCGGCCGGGGCGGGACCTGGCCCAAGGTCGACTTCTGCGCGGACGATCCGATCACCGGCACCGCCGCCGACACGACCAATGCCGTCCGCCGGATGGTCGAGGCGGGGGCCGGGGTCATCGTCGTCCTCGGTGGGGATGGCACCGCCCGGGTTGCCGCCGCGGCCTGTGAAGACGTTCCGATCCTTGCCCTCTCCACCGGGACCAACAACGCCTTTCCGCAGATGCGGGAGGCGACCGTCGCCGGTTTGGCCGCCGGGCTGATCGCCGCCGGGCAGATCGATCCGGACCTCGTCACCCACCGCGTCAGCGTGCTCGAGGTCGTCACCAAAGCCCGCCGGGAGATCGCGCTCGTCGACGTCTGCGTGTCGCTGAGCAGGCACATCGGGGCGAGGGCCCTGTGGGATCCGTCTTCGCTCACCGAGCTCTACTGCACCTTCGCCGAACCCGACGGCATCGGCCTGTCCAGCGTGCCCGGGCAGCTCTGCCCCAGCCCGCGGTCGAGCCCGGACGGCGTCGCGCTGCAGCTCGGGCCGATTGAGGAGACGCCGTACGTCGTGCACGCGCCCATCGCGCCCGGGCTCGTCCGGCCCGTCGGCGTGCGCGGGTGGGGTGTGTTCAAACCCGGGATGCGGGTCGAGCTGGCCGCGTCCGGCGGGGTGATCGCGCTCGACGGGGAGCGCGAACTCGAGCTGAAGACCGGCGAAAGCGCGTTCGTCGAGCTCAAGCCGGACGGTCCGTGGGTCGTGGACGTCCGGGCGGCGATGGCGGAGGCGGCACGGAAAGGGCTGTTGCGCACGGAAACCGAACTAGGGAAGGAGCGTCGAAGATGACGGACACCCTGCGGGAGGCGTATCGCGTGATGCGCACCATCCGAGCGTTCGAAGAGCGGGTGCACGAGGAGTTCGCCACCGGCGAAATCCCCGGGTTCGTGCACCTCTACGCCGGTGAGGAGGCCTCCGCCGCCGGTGTCTGCGCCCACCTCGACGACCGTGACGCCATCGCCAGCACCCACCGCGGCCACGGCCACTGCATCGCCAAGGGCGTCGACGTCAAGGCCATGATGGCCGAGATCTACGGCCGCCGGACCGGCTCCTGCCACGGCAAAGGCGGCTCGATGCACATCGCCGACCTCTCCAAGGGCATGCTCGGCGCGAACGGCATCGTCGGCGGCGGGCCGCCGCTCATCTGCGGAACCGCCCTCGCCGCGAAGCAGCAGAACACCGGCGGCGTCGGTGTCGCCTTCTTCGGCGACGGCGCCAGCAACCAGGGGACAACGCTCGAGGCGCTGAACCTCGCGTCGGTCTGGGACCTCCCCGCCCTCTTCATCGCCGAGAACAACGGCTACGCCGAAGCGACGTCGAGCACCTGGTCCGTCGCCTCGGACAACATCGCCGACCGCGCCGCCGGGTTCGGCATGCCGGGCCTGATCGTCGACGGATTCGACTTCTTCGCCGTCCACGAAGCCGCGGGGGAGGCCGTCGAACGCGCCCGCGGCGGCGGGGGCCCGACGCTCATCGAGGTCAAGTTCACCCGCTACTTCGGCCACTTCGAAGGTGACCAGCAGACCTACCGGGCCGGCGAAGTCGCCGACGCCCGCGAGAACCTCGACTGCCTCAAGCGGTTCCGGGAACGCGTCACCGAGAGCGGTGAGCTGCCCGGACAGGTCCTCGACGATATCGACGCCGAAGTCGCGAAGCTCATCGAAGACGCCGTCGCCGAAGCGAAGGCCGCGCCGAAACCCACGAAGGAAGACCTCGAGACCGACGTCTACGTGTCGTACTAAGGAGCGCACGTCATGGCCAGGACGATCAGCTACCGCGAAGCGATCAACGAGGCGCTCGCCCAGGAGATGGAACGCGACGAGTCGGTCATCGTCATGGGCGAGGACAACGCGGGCGGCGCCGGCAGCCCCGGTGACGACGACGCCTGGGGCGGTGTCCTCGGCGTCACGAAGGGCCTCTTCCACAAGTTCCCGGGCCGCGTGCTCGACACGCCGATCTCCGAGTCCGCCTTCGTCGGCGCGGCGATCGGCGCCGCGACGCGCGGGCAACGGCCGGTGGCGGAGCTGATGTTCATCGACTTCATGGGCGTCTGCTTCGACCAGATCTTCAACCAGGCGGCCAAGTTCCGGTACATGTTCGGCGGCAACGCGCGGACGCCGGTGGTGATCCGCACGATGTACGGCGCCGGACTGCGGGCCGCGGCGCAGCATTCGCAGTGCCTGTACCCGATCTTCACGCACATCCCGGGCCTGAAGGTCGTCGTGCCGTCGAGCCCGTACGAGGCGAAAGGCCTGCTCATCCAGGCCATCCGCGACGACGACCCGGTGATCTTCTGCGAGCACAAGGCCCTCTACGACACCAGCGGCGACGTCCCCGAGGACAGCTACACGATCCCGTTCGGCGAGGCGAACGTCGTGCGCGACGGCGGTGACGTGACGATCGTGGCCATCGGCCGCATGGTCGCCATCGCCGAAGAAGCGGCGAAAGAGCTGGCCGGCAACGGCATCGAAGCCGAGATCATCGATCCGCGCACGACCAGCCCGCTCGACACCGACACGATCCTCGAAAGCGTCGAAAACACCGGACGCCTGGTCGTCGTCGACGAGGCCTCGCCGCGCTGCAACCTCGCCACGGACATCTCCGCGCTCGTCGCGCGGAAGGCGTTCGGCTCGCTGTGCGCCCCGATCGAGATGGTGACGCCGCCGCACACGCCCGTGCCGTTCTCCGACGCGCTCGAGGACCTCTACATCCCGGACGCGCAGAAGGTCCTCAACGCGGCGAAGGCGGTTGTGGAGTACCGGCGATGATCCAGCCCGTCACGATGCCCAAGTGGGGCCTCTCGATGGAACGCGGCCGGATCACCGACTGGTTCGTGGCCGAAGGCGACGAGGTCGAAGCGGGTGACGACCTCGCCGACATCGACACCGACAAGATCAACGGCACGCTCGAGTCCCCGGGTGACGGCGTGCTGCGGCGGGTGGTCGCCGCGGTCGGCGAGGAGGTGCCGGTCGGCGGCACGATCGCCCTGCTCGCCAAAGCGGACACCGAGGACGCGGAACTCGACGAGGCCGTCCGAAAAGCTCGCGAGGAGATCGAGGCGGGCGCGGTTGTGGCTCCCGAAGGGCCGGTCACCGGCACTGCCGAGGTCGGCGGGAGGACGCTCGCCTACGCGACGCTCGGCACCGAGGGCGACGTCGTCGTCCTGGTCCACGGCTACGGCGGCGACAAGAACTCCTGGCTGTTCGTGCAGGAGCCGCTCTCCCGGACGAAGATCGTCCACGCCCTCGACCTGCCCGGCCACGGCGATTCGACCAAGGACGTCGGCGACGGCTCGCTCGCCACCCTGGCCGACGCCGTCCTCGGCTTCCTCGACGCGCTGGGCATCGAGCGCGCGCACCTGGTCGGGCACTCGCTGGGCGGCGCGGTCGTCACGGCGGCGGCCGCGAAAGCACCCCACAAGGTCAGCAGGCTCACCCTGGTCGCCCCGGCCGGCTTCGGCACCGCCGTCAACGCCGGCTACCTGCGCGGGTTCGCGGCGGCGACGACCAGGCGCGAGCTGAAGCCGCACCTGAGCGCCCTGTTCGCCTCGCCGGACCTCGTCACCCGCCAGCTGGCCGACGACCTGCTCAGGTACAAGCGGCGCGACGGCGTCGACAAGGTCCTCACGACCCTCCTGGACACGCTCCTCGACGGTGACGCGCAGGCCATCGACGCAGCTCCGTTGCTGTCCGGAGTGGACGTGCCGACCAGGACGATCTGGGGTCGCCGGGACGCCGTGCTGCCACCCGGGGAGGCGGACGTGTACGTCGACGACGCCGGCCACCTGGTGCACCTGGAAGCCCCGGGCGCCGTGCTCGCCGCAATCCTCGACGGAGGTCACCGCGGCTGAGGTCCTTCTTCTCTGGGAAAACCCGCCTCCGGCAAGCGAGCGTCGGAGCAGGGGGCGGACCCGGAGGAGGTCGAGATGAAGCTGATCCGGATTTGGCTCGGGCTGGTCCTCGTGGCGCTCGGGGTGCTGGGCGTCCTGGACGCGACCGGGGTCGCGGGGTTCGACGGCACGGCGGGAACCTGGTGGCCGGTCGCGCTGATCGGGCTCGGCGTGGCCGCGATGTGGTCGCAGCGGCGGGTGACGTTCGGTCCGACCGTGCTCACCGTGGTCGGGCTCGTGCTGCTGGCAGGGCAGTTGAGCTGGACCGACGGCGATCTGTTCTGGCCCGCGGTGCTGCTCGTCGGCGGCGTGGCGGTGCTCACAGGACTGTGGCGGCAGAGCCGCACGCGGCTGCCGCAGGCCGAGTCGGTCGTCCTGTTCGGCGGGGCGAAGACGGTGGACCGCTCGGAGCACTTCCAGCACGCCGACGCCGCGGCCGTCTTCGGCGGCGCGACCCTCGACCTGCGGGGTGCCCACATCGACGAGCAGGCCAGCGTCGACGCGTTCGCGCTGTTCGGCGGGGTCGACGTCCTCGTGCCGAAGGACTGGCGGGTGGAGCTCGGCGGCTTGCCGATTCTCGGCGGCTACGAGGACAAGACCGAAGGAAACGGCTCGCTGCCGGTGGACGCGCCGCTGCTGAAGGTCAACGCGACCGCGGTTTTCGGCGGCGTCAAGGTGGCCAACGAGCCGAGCTGACCGCGACGCTCGCCACCTTCCGATCAGCGGACCGAAAAGGCAGACTGAGGAGGCGGAGCGCAAGGAGCGGCGGTTGGGGCAACGAGACCTCGAGGCAGCGTTGCCTGCCGGGGCGGATCCCCGGCGGCACGCCCGTGTCCTCGCGCAGGTGCACGAAGCGGCCCTGACCGGCAAGGCACTGCCCAGCCGGCCGCGGCCGGTGGTCGACGCGTCCTGGCAGCGGATGCGCCGCCTCGGCATCGATCCCGACAGCCGGTCCGCCGCGCCCGTCCTGACCTTCGAAGAGCTCGAAGGACGCCGCCGCACGAGCGGGCTGGCCGAGGCGCTGCCGACGCTGCGCGGCGGGCTGATCAGCGTGGCCGAGCAGGCCGCGCACATCATGGTGATCGTCGACGCGGGCGGCACCGTGCTCTGGCGCGACGGCAGTGCCTCGGTCCGCCGCCGCGCCGACGGGCTCGGTTTCGTCGAAGGCGTCGGCTGGCAGGAGGAAGCCGTCGGCACCAACGCGATCGGCACCGCGCTGGTCACCCGCCGCCCGGTCCAGATGTACGCCGCCGAGCACTACGTCCGCGCACACCACTCCTGGACGTGCGCCGCCGCGCCGCTGCACGACCCACGCGACGGCAGGCTGCTCGGGGTCGTCGACCTCTCCGGCCCGGCTTCGACCGTCCACGCGACGACGTTGGCGCTGGTCGACGCCGTGACGCGGCTCGCGGAGTCCCAGCTGCGCACCACCCACCTCACCGAGCTGGAACGCCTTCGCGGCTTCGCCGTCCCGGTGCTCGCGAAGGTCGGCGGGCAGGCCGTCGTCGCCGACGAGCACGGCTGGGTCGCCGCGGCCGCCGGGCTCGCGCCGGTCGACCGGATCGCGCTGCCCGCGAACCTCGCGCCGGGCGGGGTCTGGCTGCCGGCGTACGGCCACTGCGCGGTCGAGCCCGTACCCGGCGGCTGGCTGATCCGCCCCACCGAGAACGACGCCGCCGCGCCGACCCGCGTCGTCCTCGACGTCCGGTCGCCGCGCGAACCCGAGCTGACCGTGGCCGGCGCGGCCGGGACCTGGACGCACCGGCTCAGCCCGCGCCACGCCGAAATGCTCTACGTGCTGGCCAGCCACCGCGCCGGCCGCTCGGCGTCCGAGCTGTCGTCGGACCTGTTCGGCGACGCGGGCCGGACGGTCACCGTCCGGGCGGAGATGTCCCGGCTGCGCCGCCACTTCGGCGGCATCCTCGGCGCGAAGCCGTACCGCTTCGCCGACGACGTCGAAGTGCTGGTCCGGCGCCCGCCGAGCCCCGAAGCGGTGCTGCCGCACTCGCTCGCCCCCGCCATCCGCGGCTGATCGAACCGGGGAAGATGGCGACGTGCCGAAACGTCCCCTGCTGCCCGACACCATCGCGCCGAGCTGGCTCGTGGTGCAGGTGCTCGGCACCTTGTTCGTCGCCGGAACGCTGGTGACCGCGCGCGAACCGGACCCGCGGATCTGGGCCGCCTACGGCGTCTCGAGCGCCTGCTGGCTCGGCTTCGTCCTGCTCGCGTCGCGGCGGCCGAGGACGGCGGCGACGCTGCTCGCCGTGGCGAGCGTGCTGCCGGCGGCCCTGGTCGGCCAGGCCGGGGACTCGTCGGCGCTCCTCCTGTCCGTCATCCCGCTCGGCCGGCTGGCGGCGCTCACCACGCTGAGTGTCGGCGTGATCCTCGGGACCGGCCTGCTCGACGTCGCGCTCGCGGTGACCGCGCACACGGTCGCCGGGCACTCCGCCGGCGCGGCCCTCGGCGACGCCGCCGTGATGCTGATGCTCGTGCTGGTCGGGCTCAACCGCCGTCAGTACGAGGTCCAGGCCATCCAGGCCGGGGCGCTGCTCGAGCAGACCCGGCTCGCGCAGGCCGAACACGCGCGCGCCGCCGCGCTCGACGAACGCACGCGCATCGCCCGCGAGATCCACGACGTCCTGGCGCATTCCCTGGGCGCGCTGGGGGTCCAGCTCGAGCTCGCCGAGGCGCTGCTCGAGGAACGGTCCGATGTGGACGGTGCGCTGCGGTCGGTCCGCCGGTCGCGGCGCCTGGCCGCCGACGGGCTGGCCGAAGCGCGCAACGCCGTCGCCGCGCTCCGCCGCGACGTCCCGCCGCTGGCCGAGGCGCTCGCCGCGGTGGCCGCCGAGCACGCCGGCAACCACGGCGTCGAAGTCGCCTTCGACACCGGCGGCGAGGCCCGGCCGCTGCCGTCCGCGGCGGTCGTCGCGCTGGTGAGCGTCGCGCGGGAAGCCCTGACGAACGCGGGCAAGCACGCGCCCGGCGAAGACGTCCGGATGCGGCTGGACCACGAGCCCGGCGTTGTTCGGCTCGAGGTCCGCAACAAGCTCGGTGGATTCACTCGAACAGGTGAAGGTTTCGGGTTGGCCGGGATGCGCGAGCGCCTGGCCCTCGCCGATGGCGCGCTGGAGTCGGGCCCGGAAGACGGCTACTGGCGCGTACTCGCCGAAATCCGGGGCTGACCGGCTCGCGCCGAGATCACGTGCTGGTGACGGCGGGTGGTGCCCGTGCCCGCGTGCGCCGCCACTCGGCTACCTTCTCGGGGTACGGCTTTCGGGGAGGAATCGGGGATGACCAGCACTGCGACGGCCCCGGGTCCCGCGGCGCCCGCGCCCGGACCCCCGCCGCCGCCACCGGACGGCCGCGACCGGGGCCGCAGCGGCCTCCTCGGGCTACTGGACCTGCCCGGCCAGGCGGTGCGCGCGATCATCCGGTCCGCCGCGACGACGCCGGGCCGGCTCACCGTGATCGCCGTCGGGCTGGTGCTGCTCGCGCTCGTCGCCGGGCTGGTCGCGACGCTGTCGGTGCAGGACCGCGACGACACGATCAGCGGCGTCATCGACCACCGCGAGCCCCTGGCCGCCGCCGCGCAGCAGGTCTACAAGTCGCTCTCGGACGCCGACGCGACCGCGGCCAGCGCGTTCCTCTCCATCGGCACCGAGCCGCCCGAGCTGCGCTCCCGCTACGAGCGCGACATCGCCGAAGCCGGCGCCGCCCTCGCGAAGGCCGCCTCCGACTCCTCCGACGTCGCCGCCGCGGCCGCCCCGGTCGACGTCCTCAACCAGTCGCTGCCGGTCTACACCGGGCTCGTCGAGACCGCCCGCGCGAACAACCGCCTCGGCTACCCGGTCGGCGCGTCCTACCTGCGCGAGGCCTCCGAGCTGATGCGCGCGAAGATCCTGCCCGCCGCGCAGGACCTCTACCGCGTCGACACCGAGCGGCTGATCGAGGAGCAGGACAGCTCCACCGGCTTCCCGTGGCTGGCCACGATCCTGATGGTCGCGCTGCTGGCCGCGCTCGTCGTCGCGCAGGTCTACCTGACCCGGCGGACCAACCGGGTGCTCAACATCGGGCTGGTCGTCGCGACGGCCGCCGTCGTCGTGTCGCTGCTGTGGGGTTCGGTCGCGCTGATCGTGCAGGGCAGCCTGGTCGGCAGCGGCCAGGACGACGGTTCGCACCGCGTCGACGTGCTCGTCCGCGCGCGGATCGCCGCGCTGCAGGCCCGCGCCGACGAGACGCTGACGCTGGTCGCCCGCGGTGACGGCGCGGCGTACGAACGGGACTTCGGCACCAACGCGGCCCAGCTGGTCGGCCCGGACGGCCAGGGCGGCCTGCTCGGCGAAGCCCGCGGCCTGATCACGGACGGCGAAGGCGCCGCGAAGGTCGCCGACGCGACGAAGGCCGCGGAAGACTGGCTGAAGGCGCACCAGCAGGTCCGCCGGCAGGACGACTCCGGGCAGTACCAGGAAGCGGTCGACACCGCCGTGCTGGAGGACCGCGAGACCGGCTCGGCCCCGGCGTTCCGGCGGCTCGACGACAGCCTCCAGGCGGCGATCGACGTCGGCAGGCAGCAGTTCCTCGACGACACCCACGCCGGCGACGCCGCGCTGACGCTGCTGGCGCCGGGCCTCGCCGTGCTCGCGGTGGTCGCAGCGGCGGGGGTCACCATGGGAATCCGGGAGCGACTGAGGGAGTACCGGTGAGCAGGCGGGGGAACACGGTCCGGGCGGGCGTGCTGGCGCTCGTCGCGCTGCTCGCGGCGTCGTGCGGCAGCCCCGGGAAACCGGTCGACCCGGCGCCGGTGAGCAACGCGGCCTGGCCGCAGCCCGCGCACGTCGGCGGCCCGGACGCGACCGCGGGCGGCGGCGCCGACACCAGCTGCAACCCGCTGGCCAGCCTGCCGCCGAACGGGAACATCGGCAGCGACTCGACCATGGCGAAGATCAAGGAACGCGGGAAGCTGATCGCCGGCGTCGACCAGACCACCTACCTCTTCGGGTTCCGCAACCCCACCTCGGGCAACCTCGAGGGCTTCGACATCGACATGGTCAACGCCATCGCCCGCGCCCTGTTCGGCACCTCCGAGGGCCACGTCCAGTTCCGCGCGATCCCGTCGTTGCAGCGCGAGGACGTCCTGCAGGCGCACCAGGTCGACGTCGTGGTCCGGACCTACAGCATCACCTGCGACCGCCGGAAGAAGGTCCAGTTCTCCTCGGTGTACTACGTGGCCGGGCAGCGGATCCTGGTCGCCAAGGAGTCGAAGGCCGAGAAGCTCTCCGACCTGAGCGGCAAGCGCGTGTGCGCGGCCAAGAAGTCGACGTCGCTGGCGAAGATCGCGACCGACCCGGCGAAGGTGGTGCCGGTTTCGGTGGACAACTGGTCCGACTGCCTGGTGATGCTCCAGCAGGGCCAGGTCGCCGCGGTGTCGACCGACGACACGATCCTCGCCGGGATGGCCGCGCAGGACCCGACGCTCAAGGTCGTCGGCGCGCAGTTCACGCAGGAGAACTACGGCATCGGCATCCCGAAGGACAACGAGGACATGGTCCGCTACGTCAACGCGGTCCTCGACGAGATCCGCGGCACCGGCGTCTGGCAGGACAGCTACCGCAAGTGGGTGGAGCCGTCGCTCGGGTCGGCCTCGCCGCCGTCGCCGCAGTACCGGTGAGCGCGTCGCGACTAGGATTGGTTCCCGCAGGCCGGGGATCTGGGAGGTAAGCAGTGTCGGAGGAGCCGCGCCGTCCTCGGCACGCCGCACCGGACGACGAGCCGAAGCCGGCCACGCCGAGCTGGCAGCCGCCGCCACCGGTGCGGTGGGAGACGCCGGAGCCGTCGATCTCGGGCCGCCTCGACGACGGTGCGCCGCCCCGGGGCGAGGAGACCGTCATCCACGCGCCCGTCCGCCGCCCGCCGACGCCACCGGGTGGCCGGCCGTCGGCGGTGCGCGGGACGATCCCGGGCGCGGAGGATCCGACCCGCCCGCCGGGCAGCATCAACCCCGTCCTCCCGCCGGTCCAGGCGACGCAGGCCGTGCAGCCCCCGACGCAGGTGGTCCACCCGGACCCGAACGCGCCGCAGCCGACGAGCGTGCTCGCCGCGCCGGCGCCGGAGACCCAGAGCATCATGCCGCCGGCCCCTCGGCCGGACACCGGCCCGGGCACGCCGCTGCCCGACCCAGGCACCGAAAGCGTCCTGCCCGAGCGCAGCAGCGAAGGCCGGCACACCGGCACCGGGACCGGCTCGGGAACCGGCAGCGGTTCGGGCTCCGGGTCGGGGTCGTTCCCCGGCACCTCGCGGCGGACGTCGTCGCGGACGTCGCGCTCGCGCCGCGGCCGGCTCGGCGCCGGGCTGGTCGAGGTCCCGCCGGTGCCCGCGCGCGACCCGGCGTCGGCGGTGCTGACGAACCCGGTGGTGTCGGAGGAAAAGCGGTTCTGCGGCACCTGCAGCGCGAAGGTCGGCCGCGGCAAGGACGGGAAACCCGGTGCCGCGGAAGGGAAGTGCGAGAACTGCGGCGCGCCGTTCTCGTTCGTCCCGAAGCTGAAGCCGAACGAGCTGGTCGGCGGCCAGTACGAGGTTCTCGGCGCGCTCGCCTACGGCGGCCTGGGCTGGATCTACCTGGCGCAGGACCACAACGTCAGCGACCGCTGGGTCGTCCTCAAAGGACTGATCGACACCGGCGACCAGACGGCGATGGCGGCCGCGGCCAACGAGCAGCGGTTCCTCGCCGAGGTCGAGCACCCGAACATCGTCAAGATCCACAACTTCGTGCAGCACCCGGATGCCCACAGCGGGACGACCGTCGGCTACATCGTCATGGAGTACGTGGGCGGCCAGTCGCTGCGCCAGCTCGCGCTCGCGCACCACCGCGAAAGCCGCCGCCCGGAGCCGCTGCCGATCGGCCAGGTCATCGCGTACGGGCTGGAGATCCTGCCCGCGCTCGGGTACCTGCACAGTCAGAACCTGCTCTACTGCGACCTCAAGCCGGACAACGTGATCCAGACCAACGAGCAGCTGAAGCTGATCGACCTGGGCGCGGTCCGGCGGATGGACGACTACGAGAGCCCGCTGTTCTTCACCACCGGCTACAGCGCGCCGGAGCTGGCGAAGCAGGGCGCGTCGGTGGCGTCGGACCTGTTCACCGTCGGGCGCACGCTCGCGGTGCTGAGCTTCGAGTTCACCGGCTACACCAGCAAGTTCAAGACGACGCTGCCCGGCCCGGACGCGGTCCCGCTGTTCGCGCTCTTCGGTTCGTACTACCGGTTCCTGCGGCGCGCGACGCACGCCGACCCGGACCGGCGGTTCCTCTCCGCCGAGGAGATGGGCGACCAGCTGACCGGGGTGCTGCGCGAGATCATGGCGCTCGGCACCGGCAAGCCGCGGCCCGGCGCGTCGACGGTGTTCGGCCCGGAGAGCCGCACCTTCGGTGTGCAGCTGGTGGTGCCGGAGGCCGGCCAGAGCGTGCCGCTGCCCGGCGCGGACGAGGTCGTGGCCGGCCTGCCGATCCCGCAGGTCGACACGGACGACCCGGCGGCGGGCGTGCTCGCCACGACGACCGCCCTCGACCCGCGCGGTGCCATCGAGGCGCTGGCCGGCGCGCCGCGCGAGTCGATCGAGGTGCGGCTGCGGATCGTGCGCGCCCGGATCGAGCTGGGCGAGCTGGCCGAGGCGCAGCGGCAGCTGCAGGCGGGGCAGTACCTGGCGATCAAGAATGGCTTCCCGCACGACTGGCGGATCGACTGGTACCGCGGCCTGATCGAGCTGGCGGGCGGGCGGTCCCGGGTCGCGCAGGTCGCGTTCGAGTCCGTGTACGACGACCTGCCGGGCGAGATCGCGCCGAAGCTGGCGCTGGGGATCAGTGCCGAGGGCGTCGGCGACTACTTCGCCGCGGCGCGGTTCTACGAGCTGGTCTGGCGGACCGACCGCACGTACGTCAGCGCGGCGTTCGGCCTCGCGCGGGTGTACCTCGCGCAGGGCGCGCGCAACAGCGCGGTGGAGGTGCTCGAGACGGTCCCGCAGTCCTCGACGCACTACGTCGACGCGCAGGTCGCGGCGATCAGGATCAAGACGACGGCGACCAAGGCGAACGGCCGCGAGACGCCGGTGACCGAGCACGACCTGCTGGACGCGTCGTCCCGGCTGGAGCGGCTCCGGCTGGACCTCGAGCGCCAGACGCGGCTGTCCGCGGGGGTGCTCGAAGCCGCGCACGACTGGCTCAAGCAGGGCAAACCCACGCCGGGTGCACGGGTGCTGGGGTTCCCGCTGGACGAGCGGGAGCTGCGGTTCGGGCTGGAGCGGTGCTACCGCGCGCTGGCGCGGCTGGCGAGCACGGTCGACGAGCGCGTGAAGCTCGTGGACCGGGCGAACGCCATCCGCCCCCGCACCCTCACCTGATCGGGCTCGTGAGTGTTCAGGGCGGTTCTAACCGCCCTGAACACTCACGACAAGCTGCGGGAGACTAGGGGTTGATGTCCCAGTCGCGCTCTTCGCGCTGGCGCTGCTGGTTCTTCTCGTGCTGCGCCGACAGCTTCTCCAGCGCCTCGGGGTCGCCGTGCGTGCTGAAGTGCTCGAAGCCGACCACGATGAACAGCGCCCGCGCGCTCACCGCGATCGGGCCGTCTTCCGCGTCGAGGCGGCCGTCGGCGCTGACGTAGATCTTGCGGCCCGCGATGCCGTCCAGCCGGGCCGTGATGAACAGCGTCGAGCCGACCGGGACCGGGCGGCGGAAGTCCGTCTCGAGCTTGCCCGTCACCGCCGGGCGGCGCATCAGGTTGCCGACCGTCGAGCCGAGGGCTTCGTCGAAGGCGCAGGCCAGCAGGCCGCCGTGGGCGAGCCCGGGGGCGCCCTGGTGCGCCGCGGTCACGGTGAACCGCGAGTGGATCACCTGGCCCTCGCCGACCGTCGAGCGCAGGTGCAACCCGGCGTCGGCCTCGTCGCCGCACCCGAAGCACTCGCTGAAGTGCACGCCGAGCTCGGTGCCGGGCGCCGGCGCCTTCGGGTGCGGGACCGCCGGCTCCACCGCCACCGGCGGCCAGGGTTGAGAAACACGACTCATGCGCTGACGTTAACTCGCCGGTAGCCGTCCGCCGCGCGCGACCCACGGCGTAAGCAGGCAACGTATACCTCTCGGTAGCCGGAAAGTTCCCCACCGTAGAAGATTCGCGGCTCAGGCTGCCGAGCTGCGGCAGCCGGTTAAGACTGAATGGATGAGCTCGAACGGCCCAATGGGCACTGCTCGGAGGAGGTCGTCGCCGGCATGAGTGAAGAAGCAGCAGCAACGACGGGGAAGCCGTCAGTGGACGAGAGAACCGTCAAGCGCGCCGTGTGGGCGTCCGCGATGGGGAACGCCACCGAGTGGTACGACTACGGCGTCTTCACGTCGGGTGCGATCGCCGTCAGCATCGGGTCGGAGTTCTTCCCCGGCGAAGGCAACGCGGTCCTCAAGTCGCTGGCCCTGCTCGCGGTCGGGTTCATCGTGCGGCCGTTCGGCGGGGCGTTCTTCGGTCCGCTCGGCGACAAGATCGGCCGCCAGAAGGTCCTGGCCATCACGATCCTGCTGATGTCGGGCTGCACCTTCCTGGTCGGCGTCCTGCCGACGTACTCCGGCGGCTACAGCATGGGGATCGCGGCCCCGATCGCGATCCTGCTCCTGCGGATCATCCAGGGCTTCTCCACCGGTGGTGAGTACGGCGGCGCGGCGACGTTCATCGCCGAGTACTCGCCGACCAAACGCCGGGGCTTCTTCGGCAGCTTCCTCGAGCTGGGGACGCTCGCCGGGTACGTGCTCGGCAACCTCGTCGTGCTCGCCGTGACGCTCTCGCTGTCGGCCGACCAGGTCGACGCCTGGGGCTGGCGGATCCCGTTCTTCGTCGCGCTGCCGCTCGGCCTGATCGGGCTCTACCTGCGGAACAAGCTCGAGGACACCCCCGAGTTCCGCCGGCTGGAGGCCTCGGGCGAGAAGCCGCAGAAGGCGCCGCTCAAGGAGATCTTCACCCGCAACTGGCGGATGATCCTCAACCTGATCGGCATCGTCCTGCTGCTGAACGTCGCGGACTACCTGCTGCTGACCACGATGCCGACGTACTTCACGGACACGCTGAAGATCAACGACAACACGTCGACGCTGATCATCATCGCGGTCGAGGTCCTGCAGATGGCGATCATCATCCCGCTCGGCGCGCTGTCCGACCGGATCGGCCGGAAACCCCTGCTGCTCACCGCGGCCATCGGGTTCCTGGTGCTGAGCTGGCCGAGCCTCAAGCTCATGCAGTCCGGCAGCATCGTGTGGCTGTTCATCGGGTTCCTGATCGTGGCGATCCTGCTGGTGCTCATGCTCGCGGTGATCGGCTCGACGTTCCCGGCGATGTTCCCGACCCGCGTGCGCTACGGCTCCTTCGCGATCGGCTACAACATCTCGACGTCGCTGTTCGGCGGTACCTGCGGTGTCATCGTCACGGCGCTGATCAAGAGCACCGGTAACGAGGACTGGCCGGCGTACTACCTGATGGCGGCGGCGCTCATCGCGATCATCCCGATCATCAAGATCCCGGAGACGTCGCAGGTGCCGATCGAGCAGATCGACACCGAAGACAAGCCCCTCGCGTCCGCTCAGCGCTGAGCGGTCCCGAAAAGCGTGTGCCCCGTCCGGATCACCGGGCGGGGCACACGTGCGCCGAGGTCAGCTCGCGTCGCTACGAGGAGCGAAGCGCTTGCGGGACCAAGCGGCGAGCGCACTCGCGACCACGACAGCGATTCCGGTTTCGACGATCAGTGCGGCGAGCACCATGTGCTTCCTCCTCGGGTTCTCGGGCCGGCGCCGGAGCGCCCGGCTGAGCGGGTGTGCGGCGTCCGATCGGAACGCCACCGGGCATATCGCCACGACCCGGCCCGGTATTTCGTGAGGAAGCCACCTTGGTGCAGTGATCTACGCCACGCCGTTGACCTGCGGAAACAGCTAGCGAGACGTCGTCGTCGCGACGGGCGCCGTCGCGCTCGTCCCGGTCGGGTTCGCCGACGGCGGTGACGTCGGCCGCTCCACCTTGCGGCTCGTCGCCGGCGACGGCACGGTCGTCCGCTGCGCGCGCGACGGGGTCCGGTCCGGTTCGGCCGCCGGCGGCTGCGGCGCGATCGACGTCGCCGGAACCTCGGCTTCCGTGGTCGGGGCGGGAGAGGTCGTGCCGATCGTGGACAGCCCCGGGTTCGCGGGCGGCACGGGGTCCGGCGGTCCGGCGCGGTGACCGGCCAGGAAACCGGCCACCGCGAGGATCACCGCCGTCGCCGTCGAGGTGCCGGCGACCGCCCAGCGCTTGCGCCGTCGCCGGACCCGGCCGCCGCGCTCGATCACGTCGGTGGCTTCGAGGCGCATCGGCGGCTGGGTGCCGCCGGCCGCGCCGGTCAGGAACGCGCGGACGTCGTCTTCGGGGTCCATGTTCGTCACCTCCCCTCCGTGGTCGCGCTGAAGGTCAGCGCACCGTAGTGCGGGCCGAGCCGGTTGCGCAGCGTCGCCAGGCCCCGGGAGGCCTGGCTCTTCACCGTGCCGGTGCTGCAGCCGAGTGCCTGCGCCGTCTCTTCGACGCTCAGGTCCTCGAAGTACCGCAGCACCAGCACGGCGCGCTGCTTGGGGGCCAGGACGGCCAGCGCCTGGCGGACCAGCATGTCCTGGTCGCTCGTGGCGGCTTCCGCCGGGAGTTCCGGCGGAGCATCGGTGAGCCGCTCCCGTTTCCACCTGCTGCGCCGGTGCTCGGCGAGGAACGTGCGCAGCACGACCTTGCGGGCGTAGGCGTCCAAGGCGTCGTGGCGCGACAGCCTCGGCCAGGCGAGGTACAGCTTGAGCAGCGCGGCCTGCGTGAGGTCCTCGGCCTGGTGCCAGTCGCCGCAGAGCAGGAAGGCCGTGGACCGCAGGCTGTGCGCGCGCTCGCCGAAGTACCGGGCGAACTCGCCGTCCCACGGCGAGCCCGGCCCGGTCGACGGACGGGAGCGGGAGATCACCTGGCTACCGGGTCACCCCGATGGCCGGCAGGTGCAGGTCGCCGGTCGGGCCGGCGGGCACGGCGCGGGGAACGCGCGGCACCGCGGCGGGTGCCCTCGTCGCCTCGCGCGGCGGCGCGGGCACGGCGGTCGGCGCCTTGGTCGGCCTGCGGCTGGTGGTCGGGATGGCCGACGGCGGCTCGGTCGGCCGGGTCGTCGCGGTCGGGGCGGACGGCTGCGCGTCCGAAGCGAGCGCGACGCCACCGGTCAGGGCACCACCGGCGAGCACGAGCGCGCCGAGGGAAAGGGCGATGCGGATACGCAAGACAGCTCCTCTTCTCGCGGGCGCGCCCGGGATCGGCGCGCCTCTGCCCATAGTCATGCGGCGGGTGATCACCGGGGTTGCATCGAATTTCCCGGGTCCGCGGAAAAACGCGAACGGCCGGGAAGCCCGCGTGGACTTCCCGGCCGCCCGGTGTTCGGTCAGTGGCTTCAGCCGGCGAGCGCCGACAGCTTCTGCCAGCTCGCCCAGTCGTACGTCCAGTCGCTGTAGTCGCCGTCCTTGGCGCTCAGCGTCTGCGTGCTGCCGGTGATCTCGACCGGGTCACCGGTGAGCACGCCGTCGTAGTACTCCTTGGCCCGCGCCGGCGACAGGTTCAGGCAGCCGTGCGAGATGTTCTTCTTGCCCTGCGCCCAGACCGACGCCGCCAGGCCGTGGATGAACTCGCCGTTGTTGGAGATCCGGACCGCCCAGGGCACCACGACGTTCTCGTAGTGGTACTTCGGGTTGCTCATCGCGTACGTGGCCTGCTTGCCCATGACGACGTGCACGCCGCTGTGGGTGACGCGGCCCGGGTCGGAGTCGAGGCCGTAGCTCACCGGGTAGTCGGCGATCTGCTGGCCGTCGCGGATCACCTGCATCGTGTGCTGCTGGGTGTTGCCCTTGACGATCTGCGAGCGGCCGATGGTGAAGCTGGCCGACACGTCCTGCTTGCCGTACGTGCCTTCGCCGATCTTGACGCCGTAGATCTTGGCGTTGACCTTCACCGTGGTGCCCGGCTTGTAGTACTCCTTGGGCCGCCAGTGCACCGAGGTGTCGCCGTCCGTCCAGCCCCACGAGCCTTCGGTCTTCGGCGTGGTCTCGACCGAAAGCGCCTTCTCGACGGAAGCCTTGTCGGTGACGCGGCTCGGGAAGGACAGCGCGATCGGCATCGCGATGCCGTACGTCTGCCCGTCGCCGACGTTCAGGCTGGCCGACATCTGGCGCTTCGGCTTCACCGTGGTGAACGCGCCGCTGATCGGCACGTTCTTGCCGTCGGCGCCCTGCGCCTGGCCGGACCAGGTGTAGGTCTTGCCGTAGCCGAGCTGCTCGGTGGTGTTCCAGCTCTTCTTGTCCGCCGACGCCTGGCCCTGGACCTGCTTGCCGTCCGGGTTCGTCAGCGTGACCGAGACGATCGTGCCGCTGTCGACCTTGACCTCGACCGGTTCGCCGGGCGGCACGTCCTGCGCGCCGCCGGCCGGCGTCACCGTCAGCTTCGCCGGCTGCGCGGTGGGCGCGGGCGCCTGTGTCGGGCCCCCGCCCGAAGTCCCGCTCGCCGACACCGTCGGTTCACTGCTGCACGCCCCCAGCGTCAGCACGGCGACCAAGCCCAGTGCCACAGCAGCGCCCCGGCGCCGCGTGGAAGTCCTCACCGTCAACCCATTCCCCTTTGCCCCTTTGGTGCTTCCCCTCATCGAGACGTCCCGCGGACCCGCGACGTTGAGCAGCAGTCGCGTGACGAAGGTCACAAGCGGCCGCGGAGGCTTTCACTGAGGGGGCACGGGCGACTCCGAGCCGTACCCGGTGATCACGGTGTCGCTGTGCTGCGCAAGACTAACCGGTGGGTCCGACAGAACGTGGCGGGAGCCCTACGACGTTCCGGTGACCTTGGCCCGGACAGGCGGTTTTCGCCTCGATCACGGGGTTCAACTTTGGCCAGATCCCGGTAGTCTGCTCTCAGGCCGTCGTTTTGCGTGTTCGTGGCTTCACACTCGCGGAACTTCTGACGCGAGCCATGGAGCCGAACCGCTCTTGACTCGTCTCGTTGGAACCGCCCGGGACGGTCGGGGTGCCGCTTCGGTGGCATTCGAAGCGGATCTGTGTAACGAGGAGTACAGCGGTGGCGCAAGGCACTGTGAAGTGGTTCAACGCGGAGAAGGGCTTCGGCTTCATCGCGCAGGACGGCGGCGAAGGCGACGTGTTCGTTCACTACTCGGAGATCGAGGGCCGCGGCTTCCGCACCCTCGAGGAGAACCAGCGAGTGGAGTTCGAGGTCGGCCAGGGCCAGAAGGGCCCGCAGGCCCAGAAGGTCCGCGCGATCTGAGAGACAGGCCCTCTGCGCGTCTCAAGGCCTGAGTGAAGGGCCCCCGGCGATCACGCCGGGGGCCCTTTCTCGTGAAGACGAGAGGACGCGCTCAGCGTCGTCCGACGGCTGGCGCGTCGAAGGCGTCGGCGGGGAAGTGGAACTCGTCGGTGAGGTCGGTCAGGTCGCCCAGGTCACCGGCCTGCTGGCGCTGGTCCTGCAGCGAGGAAGCCTGACCTTCCCAGTTGAGCCGCTCGAGGATCCACTCCTGGGCGAGCGCCTGGGGCGAGATGTCACGGTCGGCGGCGATGTCTTTGAGCTGCTGGTTGGCGATGAGGCTCATCCGCAGCTGGATGACCTGGGCCTCACCGAAGCGCTTGCCGGTGCCCGTGCTCTCGTTGTCGGCATCGGGCGCCAGGGCGGCGAGGTAGGAGGTGAGTTCCTTGTCCTCGACAACACCATCATCCGCAGGCTTAGCGGCACCACGATGGCGTCCGGAGGACGCGGCTTTGAGGTTCGTCCGGCTGCTCAAGCGGCCAAGGGAGGGAAGAGGCACGCCAGCCACGATAACGGTTAGGTCTCACCCCGCAAACCACTGTGAGCCACGACACGCCAAATTCATTCCCCATTCAGCCCAACCCCTACCCCATCAGCCCAACAACCAACAACACACGGCAACCCCCCACTAACCCACCGAGTCGATCACCACGAACCCACCAGAGCGGTCGCCGGGGCGCCCAGCGCCCGAGGCGAAAAAAGGACCACGCTGGAAGCCGCGAGCGAGGCACCGTGGGGGTCCGGGGGGCTCGGCCCCCGGGTCGGCACACCGGAATGAATTGGGGCCCAGCGAAGGGCGAAGCCCGAGCGCCCCAAGAAATGGAGGACCCCCGCGCCAGGGGGAGGAACGCGGGGGTCGGAGGGGATCTCCACAGGCGCTGACCGGGGGTGTGTCAGCACTTCGATTGTTGCACGAGTTCCTCGTCCGGGCGAGTGGAGAGCGGGAAATTTCCGGGTCTGGTGTCACTTCCGGCGCAGGTGACCGTCGTTCGGGTGGTCGCCTTCTCCCTCCGTGCCGATTGCGCTGCGTTGAGCGGAGCGTGGCCTCAGGTTCACTCTCCGGGGGGCTGTGTGTGGCGGCCGGTGCTGGTTAGCCTCGCGGCCAAGCTGTTGTGAGCCGTATGGAGGGGCTATGAGCGGGTCTGTTGAAGTGCGGCAGTTCCTCCTTCGGTACGAAGGTGCCGATGGGGGGAGTGCTCCGTTCGCCGGGGGGTTGCCGGCGCAGCGGAGCGGGGCCGCGGATGCGCAGCGGGTGTCGGATGATCAGGTTCGGCGGGCTCGGCTGGCGGTGGCGAACGGTGCGCTGGGGGTCGAGGACTGTGTGCAGTTGCTGGAGATGCTGGGCTTGAACCTGGACGAGGACGGGCAGGCGCCGGTTCAGCGTTGAGTGGGTGCGGGCTGGTGGGTCCGGTCGGCGGTGGTGGGTGCCGCCGGACCTGTCCGGTGATGTTCGTGCTGGTTGTGGCCGTTTCCGGAAAGTGATTCTCGAGGTGGTCCGGTTTCCTTGACGCGAGTTTCGTAACAGTGTTACGTTTGCTGTGTCGAAAGGGGACGGACATGACGACGATCGAGGGCGCGGCGGGGCTGGCGAACCGGATTCGTGCGGTGGTCCAGGTGCTGGGCGGCAGGTTCATGACGTCACCGGAGCTGGCGGCGGTGGAGACGGAGGTCGGATTGCCGCCGCGCTCGCTGTACGTGCGGGGGCGCTCGGCGGTGCTGGGGGACGTCCCGCCGAAGGTGGCCGCGGAGCTGTTCGGGATCTTCCCGCACTGGCTGTTCGAGTTCGTCCTGCCGCCGGCGACGGCGGCCTTGGACGCACCCGCGTCCGTCCGCGCCTACGCGGAGTCATCGGCACGGTGGTCGCGCGTCAACCTTTCGGCCGTATCGGAGCCCGGCCGTCTGGCGGAGCTGCTGTTCCGCGTCGTCGACGCCGCGGACGCGAGCGGGCTGGCGCTGTTCGCCGGCTGGAAGAACGCTTCGCGCCCTTCGGGAGACGTCGAGCGGCTGGGGTTCGCCCTGATGGTCTTCCGCGAGCTGCGCGGCGGCCTGCACTTCGCGGCACTGCGGGCGCTGGGATTGTCGGTGCCGGAGGCGGTGATCGCGGACCCCGAGGGCGGCCGCGAGCGGCTGCTGCGCACGGCGTGGCCGGCGGAGGCGGCCGACGAGCTGGTGGCGGCGGCTTCCCGGAAGCCGGATCTGCGCGACCGCTGGCGGCGCGCGGAGTCCCTGACCGACGACCGGGTCGGCGAGCTGCTCGCCTCGGCGCTGGCACCGGCGGAGCAGGCCGAGCTCGAAAAGCGGTTGGCCGAGCTGTTTGCGCAGGTCGCGGCGGCGCCCGGGGCTTAAGGAGCCCCCGCTGCAAAGCGGTGGTGGCGTGCCCTATGCTTGTAATCGCTCCCGGGGGGACCTGAGAGCGCGGTCGGTCGGTCACCCGAAACCGGCCGGGCTCCCATCGTCCAGCGGCCTAGGACTCCGCCCTTTCAAGGCGGCAACGCGGGTTCGAATCCCGTTGGGAGTACGCAGTACCGTAGTAAAGGCAAGATCGTAGTACACGCAAGGCCCTGTGGCGCAGTTGGTTAGCGCGTCGCCCTGTCACGGCGAAGGTCGCGGGTTCGAGTCCCGTCAGGGTCGCAAGATCGTTCGGCTCCTTGCCGGCGTTCCCGGCCAGGTAGCTCAGTTGGTACGAGCGTCCGCCTGAAAAGCGGAAGGTCGCCGGTTCGACCCCGGCCCTGGCCACCGGAACGAAAACCGCCCCGAGTGTTCGGGGCGGTTTTTTCGTGTGCGGCGAAGGTTGGGCCATCAGGTCGGACAGTCGGTCCCATGCTTGCCGCGCCCGGTCATGATCCGCGAAGCTGATCGCCTGGGGGGATGCGCTGCCGGCGATGGACAGCCGGTGGTGAGTGCTGTCCTCCCGTGGACCGGGAGGGAACCCTTGCTCATGCTGAGATCCAGGCTGGCCGCGCTGGCCACGGTTGCCGTCGCCGCTACTTCGGTCGCACTCGTGGCGGCCACGCCCGCGGCCGCGGCGGGTTGCACCTACGTTGCCGAGCCGCTCGCCCTGCCGGTGGGGGTGACGAGCGCGCTGGTGTCCGCGACCGATGGCAACACCACTTTTGCGGGGCGGAGCATCACCGGCGGCCGTCAGCAGCTGATCGTCTGGCGCGACGGCGTCCCGGAAAAGCTGCCCCAGCAGAGCGGCTCGCTGGACCTGACGGGCATCAACGCGGCGGGCGACGTGGTCGGCGGACGGTCCAGCGAGGCGGGGACCGGTTCGCCACTCTGGTACCACGCCGGCGCGTTCCAGCCGGCTTCGGTGTTCGGCGACGAATCCCCGGCCCTCTACGGGATCAACGCCGCCGGCGACATCGCCGGCTTGATCACGCGGGACGGCGCGCGCAAGGTCGCGGTGTGGCGGACCGGGCACCAGGCGGACCCGCCGGTCGTCCTTCCGGCGCCGGACGGCTTCTTCCCCACGATCCCGCAAATCGGTGACGACGGGAGCGTCGCGGTCTTCGGCCTGGTCGGGTCGGCTGGATACGGGTACGTCTGGGCCCCCGACGGCACCCGCCGGGCCCTGACCCCGCCGCTCGGCGGAACGGTCTCCCGGGTGGCGGGCATCCGCGGCCACCGGATCGTCGGCTCGGCCCTGGGCTACGGCGCAGTCGAATGGGACCTGAGCGGGGCGCTGCTCGCGACGCCGGGAACGCCGACGACCGAGGGCTTCGCGGTGACCTCGGCCGGCACGGTCCTGATGAGTGACCGGCAGCCGGGCGAGCAGGCCACGGTCCCGGTCGTCGCCGCTCCCGGCACGGATTGGCAGTACCTCCCGGCCCCGGCCGGCTCGACCCGCGCGAACGCCGGTTCGATCACCGAAGGCGGCGTCGTCGGCGGGACCTACGTCGATGCAGCGACCGGGAAGACGCTGCCCGTGCAGTGGAAGTGCACTCCCTGAACTGACCGGTGACGAAACCGCCCCGGGTGTTCGGGGCGGTTTTCGTCGGTGGGGCCGGGCAAGATCGCCCGCGTGACGGAAAACCCCTGGGACGCGGAAGCCGCGACCTTCGACGACGAACCCGACCACGGCCTCGGGGACCCCGCCGTCCGCGCGGCCTGGGCGGACCTCGTCCTCCCGCTCATGCCTGCCGCGAAGGCGACCGTCGTCGACCTCGGGTGCGGCACCGGCAGCCTCGCCCTCCTCCTCGCCAGCCGGCCACGACGTCTGCGGGATCGACCTCTCGAGCCGCATGCTCGACGTGGCGAGGAAGAAAGCCGCCGGCCGCACGATCGACTTCCGCCAAGGCGACGCCGCGGACCCGCCCGGCACGCGGACCTACGACGTCGTCCTCGTGCGGCACGTCCTCTGGGCCATGCCCGATCCGGCTGCCGCCCTGGAGAAATGGGTTCGGCTGCTCAACCCCGGAGGCCGGCTCGTCCTCATCGAGGGACGCTGGTTCACCGGTGCCGGACTCACGCCGGACGAATGCCGGGCCCTCGTGAGAGCGCACCGGCGCGAGGCGGAAGTCCGCAAGCTCGACGATCCCGCCTTGTGGGGCAAGGAAATCGACGACGAACGGTACCTCCTCCTGAGCCGACGCTGAAGCCGGAGCCGACCTCGATCGAACTCGACACCGCTTTCTTCGCCGACCCGCACCGGCACTACCGCAAGTGGAGCGCGGACGGCAGCGTGCACCGCGTCCGGTTTCCCGACGGGAAGACCGGCTGGGTCGTCACCGGGTACGCCGAGGCGCGGGCGGCGCTCGCCGATCCGCGGCTGCGGAAGGCCGGGGCCAACGCGCGGTGGGCCGGGGTCGCTTCGACCGCGAGCACGCACATGCTCGACGCCGATCCGCCCGACCACACCCGGCTGCGCAAGCTCGTGAACCAGGTCTTCACCGCGCGAGCCGTCGAAGCGTTGCGGCCGCGGGTCGAAGAGATCTGCGACGCGCTCCTCGACGAGCTGGCCGGCGACGAGGTCGACCTTCTCGAGAGGCTCGCCGTGCCGCTGCCGGTCACCGTCATCGGCGAGCTGCTCGGCGTCGCACCCGGCGAACGCGTCGAGTTCCGGCGGCTCACAGCCGGCTTCGGGGCGGCGGGGAGCGCGACGCCCGCGCAGGTCCGGGAGCTCAAGGCGTTCCTCGTCGAGCTCGTCCGGCGCAAGCGCGAAAACCCGAGGGACGACCTCCTTTCCCGCCTGGTCCAAGCCCGTGACGCGCACGACCGGCTCAGCGAACGCGAGCTCGTCGCCACGGCCTTCCTGCTGCTCTTCGCCGGGTACGAGACCACCGTCAACCTCATCGGCAACGGCATGTACGCCCTGCTGCTCGATCCCGGCCAGCCCGCCGCCCTCCGCGCGGACCTCACGCTGGTGCCCGCCGCCGTCGAGGAGCTCCTGCGCTACGACGGGCCGGTCGGCTTCGCGACCCTGCGCTACGCCGGCGAACCACTGGAGATCGGCGGGGTCCGCATCGAGACGGACGAGTTCGTGCACGTCGCGCTGGGGGCGGCCAACCGGGACCCGGCCCGGTTCGCCGGGGCCGACCGGCTGGACCTGGCCCGGGACCCGGGCCGGGCACGTCGCTTTCGGGCACGGCATCCACCACTGCGTCGGCGCGCCCCTCGCCCGGCTGGAGGCACAGGTCGCCTTCACGCGGCTCCTGAGCAGGTTCCCCCGGCTCAGCCTGGCGGAGGACGAGCTCGCCTGGCACGAAGGGATCCGGATCCGCGGGCTCACCACCCTGCCCGTTAGGCCGAACGAGTGAACCCCGAAAGCCCGTGTCCGGGCCGGAGACGCGGCGCCGACCACCCGGCGAAAGGCAGCCCACCCGGGGCCGCCACCCACACCGGGGAGCCGATATGCGATACCTCCTGACCCTCCACATGAACCCGGCCGTCTGGGCCACCCTCACCGACGACCAGAAGAACGGCGTCTACGAAGGCCACGGCGCCTTCATCAAGCACATCACCGACACCGGCGAAATGGTCGAGACCAAGGCGCTCGCCGACGCCGCCGAAACCAAGACGGTCCGCGTCCAGGACGGCGCGACCCGGGTCCGGAACAGCGCCTTCGTCGAGTCGGAAGCCTTCCTCTGCGGCTACTACGTCGTCGACGTCGAAAGCGAGGAACGCGCCGTCGAGCTCGCCGCGATGATCCCCGATGCCCGGTACACCGCCGTCGAGGTGCGGAAGATCATCCACGAGGGTTGACCTCCATCGAGGTCGAGGGTGCACGCTGGACCCATGACCACTGCAGGGGAATGGGGCATCGACGCCGTCGACCTCGACGCGTACCTCGCCCGGATCGGGCGGCCGGCGAATCCGCCGTCGGAGGAAGCGCTGCGGGACCTCATGCGCGCCCACGTCCAGGCCATCCCGTTCGAGAACGTCGACGTCGTTCTCCGGCAGCACCAAGGGATTTCCCTCGACGTCGTGAGCGCGAAGCTCGTCGGACGGCGGCGGGGCGGCTACTGCTACGAACAGAGTGGCCTCTTCGCCGCCGTCCTCGAGCAGCTCGGCTACACCATCCACCGGCTCGCCGCGCGCGTCCAGCCGCGGCGGCCGGGGCCGTACACCCACATGACGCTGGTGGCCGAGATCGACGGCCGGAAGTTCCACGCCGACGTCGGCTTCGGCGCCGGGATCCTGGCCCCGATGCCGCTCGTCGACGGCCAGGAAACCGACCAGGCCGGCTGGCCGCACCGGCTGACCGAGAAGAACGGCTGGTGGACGCTCGGGAAGGGCGCCGAGGACCTGCTCGACTTCCGGCTCGACGGGATGCACCCGATCGACTACGAGGTCTACCACCACTACACCTCGACGCACCCGAAGTCGCCGTTCACCGGGCGGCTGGTGATCATGACGCTCGAACCGGGCGTCAGCCGGAAGCTGCTCGGCCGCGAGCTGACCGTCGAAAAGCCCGATGGCGGCAGCGAAACCACCACCGTCGCACCCGACGAGCTCGACGCCACCCTCAAGGACCTCGGCATCGAGCTGACGCCGGACGAGCTGGGCAGGCTGCTGAAGGTCTACTGACCGAACAGCTCGGCAGCCGGCACCGGCCGGCCGAGGTGGTAGCCCTGCGCCTGGTCGCACCCCAGCGACCGGAGCAGGTCCACCTGCTCCGCGGACTCGACGCCTTCGGCGATCACCGTCAGGTCGACGGCGTGGGCCATCGCGATGATGCTCGTGACGATCGCCGCCGCGTCGCGGGACTCCGCGATGCCGGTGATGAACGTGCGGTCGATCTTGAGCGTGTCCAGCGTCAGCCGGCGCAGCTGGGCGAGCGAGGAATACCCGGTGCCGAAGTCGTCGATCGCCAGCAGCACGCCCAGCGAGCGCAGGGACGCCAGCACTTCCGCGGCCGCTTCCTGGTCGCGCATCAACGCGCTTTCGGTGACCTCCAGGCAGAGCGCGCCGGCCGGCAGCCCGGTGTGGGCCAGCGCGTCCTGCACCGCGGGCACCAGGTGCGGGTCGTCGAGCTGACGGGTCGACAGGTTGACCTTCAGCGTCAGGTCCAGGCCCTGGTCGCGGCGCCGGCCGGCCAGCTCGCGCGTGCTCGCGCGCAGCATCTCCTTGCCGATCACGTTGATCAGGTCGCTCTCCTCGGCGAGCGGGATGAACTCCGCGGGCGAGATCGCGCCGTGGCGGGGGTGCGTCCAGCGCAGCAGCGCCTCGACCGCGACCATGTCGCCGGTCCGCAGGTCGACGACCGGCTGGTACGCGGGCCAGAGCTGGCCGTCGTGCACCGCGTCGCGCAGGTCCTGCTCCATCCGCAGCCGCCGCTGCATCCGCTCGCGCAGGCCGACGTCGAAGAAGTGGTGACGCCCCCGGCCGAGCGTCTTCGCCTGGTACATCGCGACGTCGGCGTCGCGCAGCAGGTCCCCGGCGCTGCGGCGGTCGGCGCTGCCGACGAGCACGACGCCGATGCTCGCGTCGAGGTGCAGCTGCCGGCCCAGCACGCCGATCGGCTCGGCCAGCGCGGCCCGCAGGTGCTCGGCCAGCGCGCGGACCTCGCCGGGTTCGGTGACCTCGCCGGTGACGACGACGAACTCGTCGCCGCCGAGCCGGCCGACCAGGTCGTCGCGGCCGGAGCAGCGGCGCAGGCGCTCGCCGACGATCCGCAGCACCTGGTCGCCGACCGAGTGCCCGAGCGAGTCGTTGATGACCTTGAACTTGTCCAAGTCGAGGAACAGCACGGTGACCGCGCCGCGCCCGGTGCTGTCGAGCCTGCCGAGCACCAGGGTCCGGTTGGCCAGCCGGGTGAGCGGGTCGTGGGTCGCGTCGTGCGCGAGCTGCGCGCTGATCGCGCGGGTCTCGGTGATGTCGGTGAACGACGTGACCACGGTCATCGCCGCCGGGTCGTCCGGGTTGAGCAGCCGCGAGGTCAGCGACACCCAGACGTCGCGGCCGTCGGGCCGGCGCAGGCGCACGACCAGGCCGTTGTGCGCGACGCCGGTCCTGCGCGTCTGCACCGACGGCGTCTCGTCCGGCGGGATCCAGCGCCCGGACTCGGTGAACAGCGCGAGCGTGTGGCACGGGACGCCGATCAGCTCGGCTTCCGGGACGCCGAGGATCCGGCAGGCCGCCGGGTTCGCCGCTTCGATGAGCCCGCCCGGGCCCATCACCAGCACGCCTTCGTCGAGGGACGCGACGACCGTGCGGTAGTTCTGCTCGGCCCGCCGCCGCGCGGTCTCATCGGCGCAGACGAGCACGTAACCGTCATTCATCTCAGCTGCCGAAACGCGGATCGCGAGGGGAGCGCCGTCGCGCCGCCGGTGCACCGCTTCGGCGACCCCGCCGTCGCGCCGGATGGCCGGCAGGTCGAGCGCCGCGCCGACCAGCTCGCTCGCCCGCCGTCCGACGGCCTCGGCCGCGGTCCAGCCGTACACCGCTTCGGCGGCCGGGTTCCAGCTGGTCACGACGCCTTCGCCGGTGGTCGCGATCAGCGCGTCGCTGACGTGCGACACGAGCGCGGCCTGGTAGCGGAGGGCGTCGGCGGCCGCCTTCTTCGCCGTGATGTCCCGCATGACGACCTGGTACGCGAGCCGGCCGGCGAGGCGTACCGACACCGTCTCCACCGCGAACTTGCTCCCGTCCAGCCGGGACATCAGCGCTTCGACCGGCTCGCTCGCCTGACCCGGCTCGGCCAGCAGCGCGAGCTTCCCCACGAGGGCGGTGCGCGAGTCCTCGGCGACGAAGTCGGTGAACCGGCGGCCGACGACCTCGGCCGCCGAACGCGCGGCGAACGTCTCGAGGGCCGCGCGGTTGGCATAGGTCAGGACGCCGTTCTCGTGGACGCAGATCGCGTCCGGACTCAGCTCGACCAGCTCGCCGAGGGAGTCAGCCTCCATGAGCGTCCGTCCCCCATGCTTCGCGGCTGTGGCCCGTCGATTACACCACCGACTCCGGCGCCTGCCTACCCGCCGGAATCCGGGCCCGGCCTGCGGCTCGGCCGCGCAGCCTCGGTCCCCAGAACAGCAGCCCGAAGTGCGCGGCGACCGCGTGGCCGAGCAGGGTGACGACCGAGTCGAGGCTCGCCGGGTCGTCGGTGAGCCAGATCACCGCGATGAACGCTTCCGTGACGGCCAGCGCGACCAGGCGCGCGCGGCCGCGCAGCAGGAAGACGAGCGCGCCGGCGGTGGTGAAGAAGCCGTAGCTGACGCCGATGTCGAGCCAGTGCCCGGCCGAGTTCGGCAGGACGTGGGCGCTGATCAGGGCCATCACCGGCAACTCGGTGACGAGCGTGGCCAGCACGTGGCCGGAGAAGAACACGGTCGCCGTGCGGCGGACGCCGTACCGGCGTTCCAGCGGCGCGACGGCGATCGCGAAGATGACGACGTAGGCGAGCCAGCCTTCGTCGGACAGCCAGATCGCGCTGGTCAGCAGCGAGGTCAGCGGCCGCCGCCACAGGTTGTGGGCGTCGGTGCTGGACAGCCGCAGCAGTCGGGCGGTCAGCTCCGGGTCGGCGAACTTGAGCAGCAGGGTCGTGCCGAGCAGGAGGACCAGGTAGCCGAAGGTGAACGGGGTCGCCTTCGGGTTCGGGAGGACCTTGACGAACGCCCGCAGGCTGCGACGCGGAACGGCGATCCGGGGGATCGGCCGATCGGCTTTCAGCAGCATGGTTCGAGCTTCGACGGTCATGCTGGGAGTCTCCCGAACCGCAGCTGTGAATCCGCTGTGGAATGTCACCCACCGTCAAGGCATTCGTTACGTGACGAATTTTTGCCGATACCTCACCCGTTCGGGTGCTTTGTGCGGTAAGAATACGATCACGATGTCGGCCGAAAGGCCCTCTCGGGAAGGTCTGTCGGGGTGAACGACGAGGTATCGGTCGGCGAGCTGCTCGTGCGCGAGGGCTGGGGCGACCGTTCGGGGCCGGGCCAGTCGCGCTGGCGGGTGCTCGCGGTGATGCTCGCCGTCGTCATCGGCTGCGGGGCCGCGGCGGTGCTGGTCGGCCTCGGCGGCAAGGGCACCCAGGACGCGTCCCCGGTCGACCAGATCCAGGTCATCCCGTTCCCGCAGCGCACCACCGGGCTGGGTGGCGCCGACCAGGCCACGGACTCGCCGCCGGAGGGCGGCACCGGCGGCGGCGACGTCGTTCCCGGCGCCGGCGTGCCCCGTGAGACCGTCACCGAGGTGCCGGGCACCGACCCGACCACCGAGAGCAGCACCGGCACCACGACGCCGACGACCACCACACCGACCAGTGGCGGCCCGGGCAGCCCGGTCACCCCGACCACGACCCCGGTGGGCGGTCAGCCGCCGGCGCACACGACGACGCCGGCGCCGCCGCGGCCGTCGTGCATCCTGATCATCTGCTGGTGATCAGGGCAGCTGCTCCACGAGGTCGCTGAAGTCCGAGGTGTTCCGGCGCCCGGCTCGTCGAACGGCTGCTCACGGCGCTTCCAGCAGATCCGGCTCCGAGCGCCGGCCGAGGTGGTTGAACAGCAGGTTCAGCGCGAACGCCAGCACCGCCGCCACCGTGATCGAGCTGCCGCAGATCGTCTGCAGCCAGGCCGGGAAGTGCTGGAAGATCTTCGGCGCGAACGCCGGCAGCAGGCCGACGCCGAGGGCGACCGCGACGATGAAAGTGTTGTGGTTGCCGGAAAACTCCACCTTCTTGAGGTTCTGCGCGCCGACCGCGGCGACCATCGCGAACATCACCACCGCGACGCCGCCGACCACCGGCTGCGGGATCGCCGCGATGAACGCGCCGATCTTCGGCACCAGGCCCATCAGCACCAGGATCCCGCCGGTCACCGCGACCACCCAGCGGCTGCGCACACCGGTCATCCGCACCAGGCCGACGTTCTGCGCGAACGCCGTGTCGGGGAAGGAGTTCATCACGCCGCCGAGCACGGCCGAGAAGCCGTCGGTGGCCAGGCCGCGGGCGAGGTCGGAGTCGGTCGGCGGGCGCCCGGTGATCTCGCCGACGGCGATCATGTCGGCGGTCGACTCGGTGAACGTCACGAGCATGACCACGCACATCGACAGGACCGCGGCGACCGGGAACGTCGGCGCGCCGAAGTGGAACGGCGACGCGAGCCCGAACCAGCCGGCCGCGCCGAGCCCGTCCCAGTGCACGAGCCCCATCGGAATGGCGATCACCAGTCCGATCGCCAGGGCCAGCAGCGGCCCGATCTGGTTGGCGAACCCGCGCAGCACCCGCGTGAACAGCACCAGCAGCGCGAGCACGCCGAACGCGAGCAGGATGTGCGACAGGGCCGCGTAGTCCGGTGCGCCTGCGTCGTTGCCCGCGATCAGTCCCGCGCCCGGGCCGAGCAGCGAGACGCCGATGACGAGCAGCAGCGTCCCGGTGACCAGCGGCGGGAAGAACCGGATCAGCTTCGCGAACGGCTTGGCGATGAGCAGGCCGAAGACGCCGGACGCCAGCATCGCGCCGTAGACCGCGGGCAGGCCGTACTGGGACGCGATCAGGATCATCGGGTTGACGACGCTGAACGTCGCGCCCGCGACCACCGGCAGCCGGATGCCGAGGACCTTGCCGATGCCGACCGCCTGGATCAGCGTGGCGATGCCCGCCACCAGCAGATCGGCGTTGACCAGCAGCCCGATCGTCGCCGTGTCGAGCTTCAGCGCGCTGCCGACGATCAGCGGCACCGCGACCGAACCGGCGTACATGATCGACATGTGCTGCAGGCCGAGCAGGGCGAGCCGGCCTGCGGGCAGGCCCTGGTCGACCGGGTGGACGTCGGGTTTCGTCATGGTCAAGCCCCTCTTTCCGACGGCACAGCCCGCGGCACACCTAACGCGGTGCGCGTGACCGTAGCAAGAACCCGGTGTCATGATCTTGTTTCAGGGGGCGGCGCGACGGCCGCGGATGTGTGACCATCGGTGCATGACTTCGGGCGGTATTTCCCAGGTGGGCCCGCCGTTTCGCGCCGATCACGTCGGGAGCCTCCTGCGGCCCCCGGTGCTGCGCGACGCGCGACGGCGGCGCGAAAGCGGTGAGATCGGTGCGGAGCAGCTCCGCGCGGTCGAGGACGACGCGATCCGCGACGTCATCAAGATGCAGAAGGTGGCCGGGCTGAGCTCGGCGACCGACGGCGAGTTCCGGCGTGCTTCGTGGCACATGGACTTCATCTACGCGCTCGGCGGCATCTCGAAGAGCGACGAGCGGCTGCACGTCAAGTTCCACAACCTGGCGGGCGACCTCGAGTTCAGCCCGCCGGGCCTGCAGGTCGACGGCAAGGTGCGGCTCGACGCGCCGATCTTCGCCGACCACTTCCGGTTCCTGCAGTCCCATGTGGACCCCGGCGTGACGCCGAAGCTGACCATCCCGTCGCCGAGCATGGTCTACTACCGCGGCGGCCGGGCGGCGGTCAGCGAGAGCGTCTACCCGGACCTCGAAGAGTTCTACGCCGACCTGAGCGCGGCGTACCAGGCGCAGATCGCCGCGATGGCCGGCCTCGGCTGCCGGTACCTGCAGCTCGACGACACCAGCCTCGCCTACCTCAACGACCCGGCGCAGCGGGAGCTCGTCGCGCGGATGGGCGGCGACCCGGACAGCCAGCACCTGCGCAACATCGCGACGATGAACGCGGCGCTGGCGGAGCGTCCGGAGGGGCTCACGGTGACGACCCACCTGTGCCGCGGCAACTTCCGGTCGTCGTGGGTCGCTTCGGGGAGCTACGAGTTCGTCGCGGAGGCGCTGTTCGGCGAGCTGGCCGTCGACGGGTTCTTCCTGGAGTTCGACGACGAACGCTCCGGCGGCTTCGAGCCGCTGCGGTTCGTGCCGAAGGACAAGAAGGTCGTCCTCGGCCTGGTCACGACGAAGCGGCCGGAGCTGGAGGACCCCGACGTCCTGGTGCGGCGCATCGAGGAAGCTTCGCAGTACGTCGACATCGGCCAGCTCTGCCTTTCGCCGCAGTGCGGGTTCTCCTCGACCGAGGAGGGCAACGACCTCACCCCGGACGACCAGCTGCGGAAGCTCGAGCTGATCGTGGCGACCGCTGATCGCGTCTGGGGCGGCCACTGATGATCACGTGCGTCGTCGACTACGTCATCGACCCCGCGAAGCTGCCCGACTTCGAACGCTTCGCCGCCGCGTGGATGCGGTTGGTGCAGCGGGAAGGCGGCATCCACCACGGTTACTTCCTGCCGTCGGAGGGCGCGAGCGACGAAGCGCGGGCGCTGTTCAGCTTCGAGAGCCTCGCGGCGTACGAGCGCTACCGGACGCTGTTCGGCGTCGACCCGGACTTCATCGAAGCCGACAAGATCCGCGAAGAGAGCGGGTGCGTGGTGCGGTACCGGCGGACGTTCATGCGCCCGCTCCTGCCGGACGACGACCTCTGACGTGCGGCACAGCGCGCGGCGGCCGCCCTCGGTCGTGGATCGCGTCCTCGATCTGCTGGGCGCCTTCACGGCCGAGCGGCCGCGGCTGACGCTGTCCGAGCTCAGCCGCCGCGCCGGGTTGCCGCTGTCGACCACGCACCGGCTGGCCGGCGAGCTGACCCGGCGCGGCGCGCTCGTACGTGACGAAGCGGGCGTCTACCGCGTCGGGCTGTGGCTGTGGGAAGTCGCTTCGCTCGCTCCGCACGGCGCGGAGCTGAGGGAGAGCGCGATGCCGTTCCTCGAGGACCTCTACGAGGCCACGCACCAGAACGTGCAGCTCGCGGTGCTCGACGGGCCGGAAGTCGTCTACGTCGAGCGCATCTCGGGCCGCGGCGCGGTCAACGTCCTGACCCGCGTCGGCGGCCGGCTGCCCGCGCACGCCACCGGCGTCGGCCAGGTGCTGCTCGCGCACGCACCGGCCGAAGCTCAGGAGGAAGTCCTGTCCGCGCCGCTGAAGGCGTTCACCCCGAAGACGATCAGTTCGGCTTCGCAGTTGCGGCGGGTACTGGCCGACGTCCGCCGCGACGGCTACGCGATCAGCGACGGCCAGATCGAGCTGATCTCCCTGTCGGTGGCGGCCCCGGTCCACGACTCGACGGACGAGGTGGTCGCGGCGATCTCGGTGGTCGTCCCGGCGGAGGGGACGGATCCGCGGACGCTGGTCCCGGCGGTGCGCGCCGCGGCACGGGGGATTTCGCGGGTGCTCCGGGCGCCGCGGGCGTTGCGGACGAGCGGGGAACCCCACTGATCACCTCCGCTCCTCGACGGCCCGGGCCGGGTTGTGGTCGGATGGCGGTGAGGTTGCCGGATGGGTGAGGGAGCAGGGATGACCACCGTTCTCGTCGTCGGGGCGGGTCAGAGCGGGTTCCAGGCCGTGGCGTCGCTGCGGGATCGCGGCTTCGAGGGCCGGGTCGTGCTGGTCGGGGACGAGCCGGGCGTGCCGTACCAGCGGCCGCCGCTGTCGAAGGCCTACCTGGCCGGGACCGCGGGGCTCGAGCAGCTGCACTTGCGCGGCGAGGACTTCTTCGCCGAGAAGGACATCGAGCTGGTCGCCGGCCGGGTCGCTTCGATCGATCGCGAGGCTTCGCTGGTGCGGCTCGAAGACGGCACCGAGCTGGACTACGACCACCTCGTCCTGGCCACCGGCGCGCGCAACCGGACGCTGCCCGTGCCCGGCGCGGACCTGCCGGGTGTGCTGACCCTGCGCACCCGCGACGACGCCGACCGGCTCCGCGCTTCCCTCGCCGACGCCGGGAACGTCGTCGTGGTCGGCGGTGGCTTCATCGGACTGGAGTTCGCGTCGCACGCCGGCCGCCCGGTGACGATCGTCGAGGCGCAGGACCGGCTCCTCAACCGCGTCGCGACGCCGGAGATCTCCGCCTACTTCGCCGCGCTGCACCGCGAAGCCGGGCACACGGTGCTGCTCGGCCAGGGCGTCTCGGCGCTGCACGGTGATTCGCGGGTGCGCGAGGTCGAGCTGTCCGACGGCTCCCGGCTGCCCGCCGACCTGGTCGTCATCGCGGTCGGTGTCGTGCCGGAGACGACGCTCGCGGCGGCGGCCGGGCTCGCGGTGGACAACGGCGTCGTCGTCGACGAGCACCTGCGGACGGCCGACGAAAAGATCTTCGCGATCGGCGACTGCGCGAACTTCCCGTGCGTGCAGGCCGGCGCCGCGACCCGGCTGGAGTCGGTGCAGAACGCCGTCGACCAGGCCCGGTGCGTGGCCGCGGCGATCACCGGCGCGCCCGAGCCGTACGCGAGCCTGCCGTGGTTCTGGACCGACCAGTCGGGCGCGAAGCTGCAGATCGCCGGGATCCTTGCGGGCGCCGACCGGACGGTGGTCGCGGGCGACCAGGCCGCGGGCAAGTTCTCGGTGCTGTCGTTCCGCGACGACGTCCTCATCGCGGTCGAGTCGGTGAACCGGCCGGCGGACCACATCGCCGCGCGGCGCCTGTTCACCGCGGACCCCCACCCGCGGTACGCGGACCTGGCGGCGAGCGAATTCAACCTCAAGGAGCACCTGAAGTCCCGAGCGGCCTGACCGTCGTCAACTCATGGTTGACGGCGCCAGATCGTCAACCTACAGTTGACGGCATGACCTTACCCAACCCCGTCAGACTCGACGACCTCATCAGCGCCATCAAGAGCAACAACGACAAGGACGTCCTGGCCCAGCTGTCCGACGCCGTGTACGTGGGCGAGAACCTCGGCGAAGTCGCCGACCACCTGATCGGCCACTTCGTCGACCAGGCCCGGCGCGCGGGTGCCTCCTGGACCGAGATCGGCAAGAGCATGGGCGTCACCAAGCAGGCCGCCCAGAAGCGGTTCGTGCCCAAGGTCGACCCCGGTGGTGACCCGGGCGGCAGCATCGAACGCGTCTACGGCCGCTACACCGACCGGGCCCGGCACGTCGTCGTCGAGGCGCAGAAGGCCGCCGTCGAGCACGGCAGCCCGTACATCGACACCGTGCACATCGTGCTGGGCCTGCTCACCGAGCCCGCGGCGCTCGCCGCCGGGGCGATCCTGGCCCAGGGCGTCACGCTCGAAGCGGTGCGGGAAGCGGCCGAAGCGCGGCTGCCCGAGCGGGCCGACCCCGCGCCGGACCCGGTGCCGTTCTCCGGGGCCGCCAAGAAGACCCTCGAGCTGACCATGCGCGAAGGCCTGCGGCTCGGGCACAACTACATCGGCACCGAGCACATGCTCCTGGCCCTGCTGGAACAGGGCGAGGGCGCCGGCTTCGAGGTGCTCGACGGTCTCGGCGTCGAGAAGGACAAGGCCGAGGCGAAGATCCTGGAGGTGCTGGCCGAGATCCTCGCCGCGCGGGACCAGTGACGCTGCTCTGATCGGGATGGACCAGGGGGTCTTCCCGCTCGCGCAGCCCCGAAAGCCGTGAATGTCGCATTGAGGGACTTAGAGTCTCTCAATGCGACATTCACGGACTTGAACTCAGGCGTCGGACTCCGGGCGGCCCTCAGCGGCCCAGGCCGTGTGGAACGAGCCGTCGCGGTCGACGCGGCGGTACGTGTGCGCGCCGAAGAAGTCCCGCTGACCCTGGACCAGCGCCGCCGGCAGCCGGTCCGCGCGGAGGCCGTCGTAGTACGCCAGCGCCGTCGAGAAGCCCGGCGTGGGGATCCCGAGCCGGACCGCCGTCGAGATCACCGAGCGCCACGAGTCCTGCGCGTCCTCGACCGCCTTGCGGAAGCCGCCCGACGTCAGCAGCGTCGGCAGCTCGGGCTCCTCGGCGTAGGCCGCCGTGATGTCGTTGAGGAACTTCGCGCGGATGATGCAGCCGCCGCGCCAGATCGAGGCGACCTTGCCGAGGTCGATGTCCCAGCCGTACTCCGTCGCGCCGGCCTGGATCTGGTTGAAGCCCTGCGCGTACGCGACGACCTTCGACGCGTACAGCGCCTGTTCGACGTCGTCGGCGAAGCGCTCCAGCTCCGACCCGGACAGCGGCGACCGCGAAGGACCACCGAGGCCGCGAGCCGCCGCGCGCAGCGAAGTCGAGCCGGACAGCGAACGCGCGAAGACGGCTTCGGCGATGCCCGAGATCGGGACGCCGAGGTCGAGGCCGATCTGCACGGTCCAGCGGCCGGTGCCCTTCTGCTCGGCGGCGTCCGCGACGACGTCGACGAACGGCTTGCCGGACGACTTGTCGACGTGCGCCAGCACCTCGGCCGTGATCTCGATCAGGTAGGAGTCGAGCCGCCCGGTGTTCCAGGTCCGGAACACGTCGGCGATCTCGGCGGGGGAGTAGCCGCCCGCGCCGCGCAGCAGGTCGAACGACTCCGCGATCAGCTGCATGTCGGCGTACTCGATGCCGTTGTGCACCATCTTGACGAAGTGCCCGGCGCCGTCCGCGCCGATGTGCGTGCAGCACGGCTCGCCGTCGACCTTCGCCGAGATGTCCTCGAACAGCGGGCCGAGGGACTCGTACGACTCCTTCGAGCCGCCGGGCATGATGCTCGGCCCGTTCAGCGCGCCTTCCTCGCCGCCGGAGACGCCGCTGCCGACGAAGTGCAGCCCGCGCTCGCGCAGCGCCTTCTCGCGGCGGCGGGTGTCGGCGAAGTGCGCGTTGCCGGCGTCGATGATCACGTCGCCCTCTTCGAGCAGCGGCGCGAACTCCTCGATGACGGCGTCGGTCGGGCCGCCCGCCTTGACCATGATCACGATCTGCCGGGGCCGCTCCAGCGCGTCGACGAACGCCTGCGCCGAGTACGCCGGGATGAAGTCGCCCTCGTCGCCGAACTGCTCCACCAGCGCGCGGGTCCGCTCCTCGGACCGGTTGTGCAGGGCCACCGTGTGCCCGTGCCGGGCCAGGTTGCGGGCCAGGTTGCGGCCCATGACCGCCAGGCCGGTGACCCCGATGCTCGCCTTCTTGCTCATCCGCATCCTCTCGAAGACTCTCTCGATTCAGACACTAGTCCGATCGACGCCTCAAGGAAGGGCACGGAGGAGCAGCTCACTCAGTTCAGGAGAAGCAGCGGATCGGGCCCTTGTTGTAGGCGAGCATGTCGGTGATCGCCGCGACCAGGTCGATCTGCGCGCCCCACTCGGCGCCGTCCAGCTCGGCGTACGCGCGGTGCAGGTTGCCCGGCAGCCGCTCCTGCTCGGAGAGCGACGCGAACTCGCCCAGGTCCGTCTCCTTGGCCAGCTCCAGCGGCGACAGCCCGGCGGCCTTCCCGCGCTCGGCCGTCTCCTGGACGAACTTCAGGTACGCGTCCACCGTGTCGACGGTCTCGAGCCCGCAGGCCGGACCGTGCCCGGGGAGGATCACCTCGGGCGAAAGCTCCCGGACGACGTCGAGAGCCCGGCGCCAGCCGGCCACCGAGCCCATCAGCGCGAACGGGCTGCCGCCGTTGAACACCAGGTCACCGGCGTAGAGCACGCGCTGCTCCGGCAGCCAGACCAGGACGTCGTTGGTGGTGTGGGCCGCGTGGCCGGGGTGGATCAGCTCGAGGGTGACGTCGCCGGCGTGCACGGTCAGCCGGTCGTCGAACACGACCTCGGGCGGCCGCGACCGCAGCTCGCCCCAGTCGCTGCCGACGAAGATGCCTTCGAACGTCTGGATGCCCTCGGCGACCATCAGCTCGCGGGTCTTGCGGTGGCCGAGCACGGCCGCGCCGGTGACGAGGTAGTTGCCGTTGGTGTGGTCGCCGTGGTGGTGGGTGTTCACCAGCGTCCTCACCGGGCTGCCGGTCGCGGCTTCGACCGTCTCGAGCAGCGCGCGCGTGCGGCGCTCGGTCGAGCACGTGTCGATCAGCACGGTGTGGTCGCCGGCGTCGACGAACCCGCAGTTGTTGATGTACCAGGAGCCGTCCGGCTGGACGTAGCCGTGGACCCGGTCGGCCAGGCGGGTGACGGCGGCGGCGGCGGCGGGCGAACGATCGGTCACCGGCCCACTATGCCCGAGACCCGGCTGCGCCGGTTGGCGGAATAATTCGGAATTTCGCTGGTCCAGGCGAGTGACAACGCAGGTGACTGGCGTTCTGCGGCGTTTCCTGGAACGCTGCGCGATGTCATCATCGAGATCCGCAAGGTGAAGCACTAACCTGGGTGGGTTCGATAGTTCGCGTGCGACGGCGGCCGGCGGCCGCCGTCGCTTGTAGTGGTCCGGGAGAGCAGGGCGATGGCCAGCACCGTCACCTCGCGCCGGAAGCAGCTCGGGAACGAGCTCCGGCATGCCCGCACCGCGGCGCGGATGACACAGCAGCAGGTCGCCGAGGTACTCGGCTGCACCCAGGGCAAGGTCAACAAGATCGAGTCCGGTGCCGTCGGGGTGAAGCTCGGGGATGTGCGATCGATGCTGAACGCGTTCGGGATCAACGGCGAAGAGGCCGACACGCTGATGAACCTGGCGCGGGCCGCCGCCGGGCAGCGCGGCCACTGGTCGGGCTACCGCTCGGTGGTGCCGCACTGGTTCCGCACCTTCACCGACCTGGAACCCGCGGCCGCGGAGATCCTCACCTGGCACGGCGAGCGCATCCCCGGTCCGCTGCAGTCCGAGCACTACATGCTCAAGCAGTTCACCGAGGCCGGCGCGACGGACGTGACGTCCCTGGTGCGCAACCGGCTCGACCGCAAGGCGGTGTTCGAGCAGCAGCAGCCGCCGTACTACCGGTTCATCATCAGCGAGGGCGCGCTGCGCCGGGCCCCCGGCGGGTACGCGCCCGCGGTGATGCTCGACCAGGTCGAGCACCTGCTCTCGCTCGAGCGGCACCCCCGGGTCTACGTCCACGTGCTGCCGTTCGGGGCACGGCTGGCCGCGGTGCCCAACGACTTCACGATCATGCGCTTCCCGGACCGCACCCGGGACTTCGTCTACATCGAGCACTCCGCCGGCGGGCTGTACCTCGACGACGTCAAGGACTTCAACATCTTCGTCGACTCGTGGGACAGGCTGCGTGGGGCGGCGCTGGAACGGCAGGAGACCCGGCAGTTCCTCAAGGAGCTTGCAGAGGGTTACCGCAGCCAGATGCAGCAGATCCAATAGGGCGAACGGCGGCGCCAACTGTCCCGGCCGGTGAACAACTTTCGGTAGAGTGGGTCTGTTGCGCTCTAATCCACCGGAAGTGCCGCCCGAAGGGGACATCGTGGACCCCGACTTCCTCCCCGACGTCGTCGATCTCGACCGGCCGAACGTGGCGAGGATCTACGACTGGGCGCTCGGCGGCACCGCGAACTGGGCGATCGACCGGCAGTACGGCGAGCTGGCCGTGAAAGCGTTTCCCCTGGCGAAGACGCTGGCGCGCAGCAACCGCGACTTCCTCGGCCGGGCCGTGCGCCACTGCGTCGCCGAGGGCATCACGCAGTTCCTCGACCTCGGATCCGGCATCCCGACCGCCGGCAACGTCCACGAGGTGGCCGACGAGTACGCCGACGACTGCCGCTGCGTCTACGTCGACAACGAGCCGGTGGCCGTCGCGCACGGGCGGATCCTGCTCGACGAAGAGGGCGACCCCGAGCGCCACGCCGTGCTGTACGCCGATCTGCGGGACGCCGAGGAGGTCTGGGAGGCCGCGCTGGCCACCGGCGTGCTCGACCCCGACCGGCCGATCTGCCTGCTCAGCGTGGCTGTGCTGCACTTCCTGCCGGACGTCACCGGCGTCCGCGAAGCCATCCGCGACTACCGGACGCTGCTGGCGCCGGGGTCGGCGTACGTCCTCTCGCACGCGACCGAGTCCGGTGTCGAGGGCGACGAGCTGGCGCAGATCCGGCGGCTCGTGAAGCTGTCCGAGCGGTCGAGCTCGCCGGCGGTTTCCCGGTCGCTCGACGAGATCGCCGCGTTCTTCGGTAACTTCGACGTCGTCGACCCCGGGATCGTGCCTGTGGGAGAGTGGCGCCCCGAGCCCGGCGCCGCCCCGGTCCCCCTCGCGAGCGTGGTCGGCGGTGTCGGCCGCAAGCCTGGAGGACGGAAATGACGACGCAGGATCCCGAGGCCCCCGAAGGCGTCGACCTCGAGCGGCCGAACGCGGCCCGCATCTACGACTGGTTCCTCGGCGGCAACGCCAACTGGGCCATCGACCGCCAGTTCGGCGAGCAGGCGGTCAAGACGTTCCCGATGATCAAGACGGTCGCCCGCGTCGGCCGCGACTTCCTCGGCCGCGGTGTCCGGTACCTGGCCCGCAACGGCATCGACCAGTTCCTCGACCTGGGGTCGGGCGTGCCGACGGTCGGGAACGTCCACGAGGTCGCGGCGGAGGTGAACCCGAACGCGCGGTGCGTGTACGTCGACAACGAGCCGGTCGCGGTGGCGCACTCGCAGGTCCTGCTGGAGAAGGAGGGCGTCGCGGACCGGCACGCGGTGCTGCAGGGCGACCTGCGCGACCCCGCCGACATCTGGAAGCGCGCCCTCGACACCGGCGTCCTCGACACGAACCGGCCGATCGGCCTGATCATCGTCGGCGTCCTGTACTTCCTGGGCGAGGACGAGCCGGTGGCCGAGATCATCCAGAAGTACCTGTCGCTGCTGCCGTCCGGCTCGTACTTCCTGTCTTCGCACCTCACCACCGAAGGCCTCGACGCGATGGCCGACGCCGAGAGCCGCGAGTCGATCGTGGCGCAGTACAACAGGTCGAGCACCCCGCTGCACCTGCGCAGCAAGGCGGAGTTCACGACGTTCTTCGACGGCCTCGAGCTGGTCGAGCCCGGCATCGTCTACCTGCCGGAGTGGCACCCGGAGGAGATCGAGTCCCGGGCCACGAAGAAGGTCGCGAACGACCCGGCGTTCGTCGGGCACATCTGCGGCCTCGGCCGCAAACCGTGACGACGGCTTACGACGCGGTCGCCGTCCAGTACGCGGAGTTCGTCCGCGACATCTGGGACGGCGACGCGCTGGACCGGGCCGCGTGGGCGGCGTTCGCGGATTCCGTGCGCGGCCGCGGCCCGGTCGCCGACCTCGGGTGCGGTCCGGGCCACCTGACGGCACACCTGCACTCGCTGGGGCTCGACGTGTTCGGCATCGATCTGTCGCCGGCGATGATCGAGCTGGCGCGCGCGGCCGAGCCCGCGTTGCGGTTCGAGGTGGGGTCGATGGCGGCCCTGGACCTGCCTGACGCGTCGTTGGCGGGGATCCTGTCGTGGTACTCGGTGATCCACACCCCGCCGGCGGAGGTGCCGGGGTACTTCGCCGAATTCACCCGGACGTTGGCGCCGGGTGGTCACGTTCTGTTGGGCTGCTTCGAAGCCGGCGGCGGGCCGGTCTCGGAGTTCGACCACAAGGTCACGACGGCGTACCGGTGGCCGCTGGACGAGCTGATGGCCTTGGCGGCCGCGGCGGGACTCGTCGAGGTGGGCCGGATGTACCGCGAGCCCACGGCAGGGGAGCGGCCGTTCCGCCAGGGACGGTTGCTCCTGCGGAAACCGCAGCCGTGAACGGCGAGAGCCCCGGTCCCATCAGGGAACCGGGGCTCTTTTCGTGGTGGTACGGCAGTTCAGGCGCGCGATCCCACCCGGCCGCGCAGCAGCGGGCTCAGGTCGATCGCGGTTTCCAGGGGCCGGGTGGTCCGGACCCCGTCGGAGTAGCGCTGCAGCGGCAGGTCCTGGTCCGTCGCCCACGTCGTCGTCTTGCGCAGGGGCGCCTGGATCAGGCTGAAGCCGAAGCGGTTCCTCAGTTCGTTGCCGATCCCGCGGCGGCCGCGGTGCTCTTCCTCCTCGCGGCGGAAGAGCGAGTTCAGCCGGACGGCCATCGTCTACACCCCCAGCTCTCGTCGCGGTGACCGGGTGCTTTCGCCGCCGGTCAGTCCGAGACAGGGTTCACACGGCATGCCGGCCCCGGGGGCCAGCCACTCGACATCGGAGCGGGAAAGCGCTTCCCCGCACTTGGTTCGGACCAGCTGACTCGTGCCGCGGGTCGCGTCCAGTCCGAAGACGTGGACCACCCGGCGGGCCTCGCCGGCGGTTCCCCTGGCGAGCCTGCCCACGACGAGCACGCTCGGTGGCGCGCTGTCCTCGACGATCACGCTGATCCTCCCCCATGAGGTCCTGCGGTGGTGGTTGGTCGGTCGTCAGCCGGTGGCCTGCGTTCGGGGACCGCCCATCGCATGCAGGAAGTCATTCACCGACACCAGCGCCCCGGCCGATGCGATTAATCCTACTCCTGGAATAATCTTCATGTCGAGACCGGACCTAGTTGATCACCCGCTTGGCCGTGCGGCGTACTCCATTGAGACACTGAGTAGCCGGGAGCGGGTACTTTCGACCAGGTCACGGCCGCGCCCCCCATCGATCCTCGGAGGTACGACCCATGGCGGATTATCCGTCGTTCGCGGATTACGATCCGAACACGGCCGTGTCCCTGTTCCAAGAGGCTGCCTGGGAGAAGTCGTTCGCCAGCGAGCCCAACGGTGGGAGCTGCGTCGAGGTCAACCTCGGCCGGGAAGGCCTGATCGGCGTCCGCGACACCAAGCTCGCGACCAGCCCGGTCTTCGTGTTCGACACCGCCGAGTGGGAAGCGTTCCTGGTCGCCGTGAAGGCCGGGCAGTTCGATCTGCCCGCCTGATCCCTCCCCCGTGGCGGTGATGGTGATCACCCGCCTGTGCCTGGAAATCGCGAAGGCCCCCTTCCCGTCTCTGCGGTGAAGGAGGCCTTCGCGACGGCACGGATACGCTCGAGTGCCGAATGTGAGGGAAATCTCACCCGATTGCCGGAAGCTCACCCCCGCGCAACCGGCTCCGGGTCCGGCGCCAGGCCACCACGACCAGCACCACGAGCCCGATCAACGGCAGGGTGCTGATCGCCCAGCTCAGGCCCATCGGCGGCCCCGGCTGGTCGAGCACCGGCAGCGCGCGGAGGTCACCGGTGCCGGACCCGGCCGGGCCGTTGACCGTGAAGTGGAACGTCCATTCCCCCGGCCGCGGCATCGAACGGACGTCCAGCCCCCAGACCTCGCGCTTGCGCGGGTGCCGGACCAGGGGCTGCGTGCGGTTCTTGCCGCCCTCCGGGTTGATCATCGTGAGCGTGCCGGACTTGTCGTCGATCCCGCCGTCGGGGATGAACGTGAAGTCCAGCGACTGCATGGCTTTCAGCGGCCAGGTGCTGAACCCGACCGTCATCCCGTACGGCCCGGCCTGCACGTGCTCGGTGTGCACGATGTTGACCGGCTCGTAGGCGTTCGCCGGCGCCGCGGTCGCGAACAGCAGCCCGGCGACGGCCGCCAGGGCCAGGAGTGTCTTACGCATCAGCGGTTTCCCCCTTCTTGGCGGGCGCCAGCAGGCAGAGCATCCCGCCGAACCGCCACCCGGCGAACCCGCCGAGCAGCCCGAACAGGCCGCTGAGCACGGCCGTCGTCGTCAGGTACCAGGCCGGCGGCAGGTGCGCGCCGGTGTAGAGCAGGACGCGCTGGATCGGCAGGCTCAGCCCGAGCAGCGCCCCGGCGATCCCGCCGGCGACCACGGACACCCGGCCAGCGCGCCACCCCCGGCGCCGGCCGGCGAGGTACCCCAGCTCCATCAGCGCGGCCACCGGCAGCAGCGCCAGCGGCGTCAGCGACGGCATCTCGGGCACGCCGGAGATCGCGTCTCGCAGCGGCAGGTCGACCAGGTCGGCGTACGCCTTCGCGGCCCACGGCGAGAACCACCAGAAGATCCCCTGCACGACCAGGACCAGCGCCGCGGTGCCGGCCGCGCCGCCCGGGCGGCGGCGGAACCCGGCGCCGACGGTGACCAGCAGCACGGCCATCATCGAGCAGCCGATCGACACGGCGTCGGCGTAGTCGTCCGGCACCTGCTGCAGCCCGAGGGCCAGCACCGGGCCGAACGTGAGCAGCACGGTCAGCGACGCCAGCGTGCCGAGCCGGCCCCAGCGGTACTCCCGCGCCGCGGCGAACACCGCGGTCGTGCCGATCAGCGACACCGTGATCGACAGCAGCAGCCCGATGTGCGGCGGTGAGTCGATGACCGCGTCGAAGCCGTAGAGCCCGTGCCACCACTGGTCCCACAGGCCGTACAGCAGGAAAGTGGCCGCGCCGACGCCGGAGACCAGGTAGCCCAGCGGCGCCGCGAACGTCCGGCCGAACACGTTGACCACGCGCCCGCCGATCCGCGGGTCGACCGGGCGGCCCGCGCGCCGGGCCGCTGTCGTCAGCAGCACGACGGCGAGGCTCGCCAGGCCGACGACCGCGCTGCCCGCATACAGGAACAGGTGCGGCAGCGTGAAGAACGTGTCCGGCCCGACGTCGCTGTGCCACTGGATGTCCCAGGTCAGCCCGACCAGGGACAGCAGCGAGCCGCCGAGCACGACGTTCGCCGGCAGCAACCCCGTTCGCGCCTGTTTCGCCACCGACGTGGTGCGCACGCCGGATGCGGTGAGATCCATTCCCCCGAACCTTTCTACTTGACGAGCAACGGAAAAACGACTTGGGCGGGCCCGCCGGGGCCGCGCACGGACACGGTGATCTCCCACTGCCCGGCCATCGGCAGCCCGACGTCCGCGGCGCGGAAGCGGCCGGGGCCGTCCGGCGCGGCGGGCACCGGCGCGAACGCGTGCCCCATCTGCGCCATGACCGGCTCGATCGTGACGGCCTCGGGCGCGGGCCCGGTCACGCCCAGCGCGAACGTGTTGCCGCCGATGCGCGGCTCGTCCGCCGAGAACTGCACGGTGTACGGCCCGGAAACCGCTTGCTGCGTGGAGGCTTTCGCGCTGCCGGCGGGCCAGAGCAGCCAGGCGGCCCCGGCCACGACGACCAGCGCGACCACGATGACCAGCAACGTCGGGCGTTTCATCGGGCGGCTCCGGTCGTCGGGACGTCCACCACGGCCGGGATCGTGAGCACGCGGTAGCCGCGTTCGGCCTGCAGCCAGATCCGGTACCGGCCGGGCGCGGCGAAGGTGTAGGTGAAGCTGACATCCGGCCCGTACGCGGCGACGGTCTCGTCGGGGCGGTCGAGCTGGCCGGCGACCGGCGGGATCATCGCGTGCACGTGCGCCCACGTCGGTGCCTTCGCGGCGTCGGTCCCCGGCTGCCCGGTGATCGGCCCGGCGATGATCAGGTGGCCGAGCATCCCCAGCCACGGCTGGAGATCCTGGGTCTTGAAGTGCGCGGTGATCGTGGTCGGCGTGCCGGGGGTGACGGTGAGGTCGACCGGCGTGCCGTCGACCGTCCGCGGTCCGGCGCCCGGCGGTTCGGGTGCGGGTGCGGCAGTGCCCGTCAAGTCCACAGTGGACCGGACGAGCTGGACCCCGCCACCGCGCCGGACGAGCTCCGCGGCGGCGGTGTAGGTGCCCGCTTCCGGATCGGCCACGCCGACGCGGTAGGTGCCGGGCCCGACGCGCACCGGGTGCAGGTGGCTCATCCGTCCGGACGGCGAAACCAGCACCAGGTGCACGAGCGCGTTGTCGTGGATCAGCAGGTCGTCGACCGGACGGCCGGTGGCGCCGTCGGAGAGGCTCAGCGTCAGCTCGCCGCGCTCGGCCGTGACGGCCAGGTTCACCGGTGGCCGCGAATAGTCCACTGTGGACAACTGGGCGTTGGCGTAGGGATCGGTGACGTTGTCGAACGTCGGGTCGAGCTGGCTGCCGGGCGCGGGGGGCGGGGGAGTGCTCGCCGACAGCAGGGCGCCGGTGACCGCGACGGCGAGCGCCGCGACCACGCCACCGGCCGGGATCAGCGCGAACGCGGTGCGCCTCGCCCGCATCCCCACCACGAGCGCGAGCAGCAGGAACACGCCCGCGGCGACGAACCCGCCGTAGGTCGCCTTCTCCCACGGCGGGACCACCCGCGCGGGCACGGTGAACGGGATCGTCGCGGTGGTCGCGCTGCCGTCGTTCAGCGACAGTTCCCACGGCCCCGGCTTGTCGACTTGGAGATTTCCCGGGTACACGCCCGGTTCGGCGCCGAACGTGACGTCGCCGCGTGAGGTCACGACACCATCGGCCGCGACGGCCAGGTGCAGCGTGCCGGGCGCGGTGCCCTGGTGGGTGACGACGTCGACCCGCAGCGGCGACGGCGTGACGTCGACCCGGCGGATGATCACGGTCAGCTCGCGTGCGCCGAGTGTCTGCGCGACCTGGATGTCGGTGCCGGACGGTGCGCCGTCGGCGTGCGCGGTTCCGCCGCCCGCCGCGATCCCCAGCGCGGCCAGCAGCATCAGCACTACAGCTCTTGGTTTGGTCCCCATCGTGGGTTCGAACCTAGCCACGGACGCGGGTGGCGGGCGTCACGGCGGGGAGGGAACTCCGGTCCCCAGTGCGGGGGACCGGAGCCCCCGGGGTTCTCAGGGGTTCAGGAACTTCCGCAGGTGGGAGACGACTTCGTCCGGCTGTTCCTCGGGCAGGAAGTGTCCGCATTCGGCCAGTGCTGCGCCCGTGACGTCGTTCGCGTACTCCTGCCAGATCTCGAGCGTCGGCAGGGTGCCGAGCAGGCCGTTCGCGCCCCAGAGGGCGAGAAGTGGCTGGGTGACGCGCTTTCCGGCGGCGAAGTCGGCGTCGTCGAGTTCGGCGTCGTCCGGGAAGGACGCGCGGTAGTCGTCGAAACCGGCCCGCAGCGCGCCGGGCTGCGAGAAGGCGCGGACGTACTCGGCGACGGCGTCCGCGTCGAGGCCGTGGCGCTGGTGGGTCCAGCGCTCGTAGAAGTAGCCGAGGTAGCCGGCGATGTTCTGCCCGGCGAGCAGTTCCGGCAGGTCGGGCTGGAGGTGGAAGAGCCAGTGCCAGTAGGCCTTCGCGACGCCGGTGTCGAGGCGCTGCCACATGGCGCGGGTCGGCGCGATGTCGAGGACGGCGAGGCGGTCCACCTGGTCCGGGCGGTCTAGGGCCCAGCGGTGGGCGACGCGGCCGCCGCGGTCGTGCCCGGCGACGGCGGTGCGCTCGAAGCCGAGGTGCTCGGCGAGGGCGGCGACGTCGGCGGCCATCGTGCGCTTGTCGTAGCCGGTCCGGGGCTTGTCCGTGCGGCCGTACCCGCGCAGGTCGGGGGCGATGACGGTGTGCGTGGCGGCGAGGGGCTCGAGGATCTTGTGCCAGCAGTGCGACGTCTGCGGCCAGCCGTGCAGGAGGAACAGCGGCGGGCCGTCGCCGGCGCGGAGGTAGTGCATCCGGAGCCCGTTGACCGTGGCCGTGCTTTCTAACCTGTTCATACGGTTAGAAGGTAGCCGCACTTCTAACTGTTCGCAACGGTTAGAATGTGGTCATGGAATGGGTCTTCGACGGCGGACGGCCGTGCCTCGACCTGGTCAACACCCTGCGCAGCCGGCACGACGGCGGCGTCGAGCTGCTGACCGGGCCCGACGCGCTGGCGGAGTGGCTCGCGCTCGCCGGGTTCACGACGGGTCCGGTGCCGGTGACGGCGGGGAACGTGCTGGCGGCGAAAGCGTTGCGGGAGGCGATCGACCGGGTGCTGCGAGCGCCCGAAGAGATGGACGCCGACCTGGTGAACAACGCGGCGGCCTCGGCGCCCGCACCGCCGCCGCGGCTGGTCCTGGCCGGGGGACGCCTGCGTCGCGAGGTGCCGGCCCCGAAGGACCCGGTGGCGTCGGCGTTCGCGACTCTGGCGGCGGACGCGATCGACCTGGCGACCAGCGACGCCGAAGTCCGCGTGTGCGCGGCGGACGACTGCGGGCTGCGGTTCTGCGACGCTTCGCCGCGGCGGAACCGGCAGTGGTGCTCGATGGCCCGGTGCGGGAACCGCGCCAAGGCCCGGGCCCACTACGCGCGGGTCAGCGGTCGTGAGTGAGAAACAGGGTTAGAACACTGTTTCTCACTCACGACGTCTTGCTGCCCACCAGGCGCTGGTAGACCTTCGGGTGCGCGCGGAGCCAGACGTTGAGCTTGCCGATCCACCGCATGTGCGCGGTCCGCAGCCCGGCCGGGACCGGCGTCGCGAGAACCCGCACCACCGCGGCGAACCGGATGAACCGCCGCTGGTCGCGAAGAGTCCACTGTAGACCGAGGCGGGTGCGGAGCCCGGGCGGCAAAGTCGCCCGGAGCAGGAACATCTGGATCCGGGCGTGCCACCGCCACCAGGAGTCGGGCAGCCACCGCACCGGCTTCGGCACCGTCCGGATCGTCTCGAAGAGCTGGTCGATCGTCGGATTCCCGGCGAACCCGGCCACCATCGAGTCGTAGTAGCGCTCGAAACTCGCCCAGTCCGGCGGCAGGTCGCGCTCGCGCACACCGAGCAACCGCCCGACGTCGCACATCTGCGCGTAGTACTCGTCGAGTTCCCCACCGGACAGTGGGCGTCCGAAAAACCGTTGCGCGTCAACGGGAACCTTCACCAGCGTCGCGTGCACCCAGGCATACGCCGCCGGGTCCAAAGCGCTGTACCGCTGTCCGTCCAGGAAGCCGGTGAACGACCGGTGCAGGGAGCGCAGCCGCGCCGCCTCCACCCGCGCACCCGCGACACCGCCGTAGACGTAGATCGACAGCGACGCGCCCGTCCGCATCAACCGCGTCCAGGGATCCGACGTGTAGTCCGAATGGTCCCGCACCCCCGCCGCGACGACCGGGTGCGCCACCTGCAGCACCAGCACCTGCCCCGCCAGCAGCGCGTCGCGGAAGTCACCGAAGTACTTCCACGCCGCCGTGCCGCGGACGATCGCCCGCGCCATCAAGCCCCGCGGAGCAGCATCATCAGCGGCTCGGCCACCGGTGTTCCGGTGTCGCCGGTCGCCAGCCGCCGCAGCTGCAGCCCGGCGATCAGCGCGACGACCGGCCCGGCCAGCCGCCGCGGCTCCGGCACGCCCAGCGCTTCGAGGATCGTCACGGCCAGTTCGTCGTACGCCGCGAAGCAGCGCGAAGAAGCTTCGCGCAGCTCGGGATCCCGGGCGGACTGGAGGTACAGCTCGTGCGCGCCGAGCTCGTCGGCGCCGAAGGGCAGCTGCGCGATCACGTGCTCGACGACCGACGCGGCCTGCTCGACGCTCAGGCCCTCCGAGCGGTAGCCGTCGACGATCGCGCGGAGCTTCGCCGTCTCGTCCTCGACGAACATCAGCATCGCTTCGCGCAGCAACGCCGTCTGGCTCGGGAAGTGGTAGGTGAGCGTGCCGAGCGAAACGCCGGCGGCGGCCACGATCCGGCGGTTCGTCAGCCCGCCGACACCGTGCTCGCCGACGACCGTCAACGCGCCGCGCAGGATGGCGTCCCGGGTGCTTACCAGCTTGTCTCGGGATGCCGCTCCGGCCACCGTTCGACCTCTTCCAGTTGCGCGGCGAGCGAAACCAGCCGCTCCTCGGCGTGCGAGGGGCCGAGCAGCTGCGCGCCCAGCGGCAGCCCGCCGTCCGTCAGCCCGGCCGGGACGTTGACCCCCGGCCAGCCCAGCACGTTCCACGGCCAAGCGTACGGGCAGGCGGCGATCATGGCCTGGTCGGTCTCCCAGCCGGACAGCCCGTCGAACGTGCCGATCGGCGGCGGCGGGGTCGCGGTGGTCGGGGTCAGCAGGACGTCGACGCGGCCGAAGACCGAGCCGATCCGCCGGTGCAGTCCCGGCTCGAGCGCGCGGGCGAGCCGCAGCGCGGGCCCGGCCAGCAGGCGGCCGTGACCGGCGTTGCTGCGCGTGCGCGGATCGAGCCCGGCGCGGTCGGGCACCCGCAGCGTCCAGTCGCGGACGCCGGTGAGCGAGCGCGGCAGGAACGTCAGGCCGATCAGCCCGTAGTCCGGCTCGACCTCGACGATCTCGTGGCCCAGCCCGGCGAGCGAGTCGGCGAGTCGCCGGACGCTGGCTTCGACGACCGGGTCGAGCCGGGTCTTGGTCGCGGTGAACGGGATCTTGGTCGACAGCCCGATCCGCAGCCGGCCGGGTTCGCGCGTCGCGGCGGTCCGGAACGCGGTGCCGGTGGCGGCGGTGACGTCCAGCAGCAGCGCGGCGTCCTCGACGGTCCGGGCGAGCGGCCCGAGCACGGTCAGGCCGTGGAAGAGCTCGCCGTCGGTCGGGATCCGGCCGCGCTGGGTCTTGATGCCGACCAGCCCGGTCCACGCGGCCGGGATGCGCACCGAGCCGGCGCCGTCGGAACCGAGCGCGGCCGCGATGACCCCCGACGCCACCGCGGCCGCGCTCCCGCCCGAAGAACCCCCGGGGGTGTGACCGGCGTGCCACGGATTGCGTGTCACGCCGAAGGCCGGGCCCTCGGTGAACGGCCATTGGCCCAGCTCGGGGGTGTTGGTCTTGCCGATGATGACAGCACCGGCCTCGCGCAGCAGCGCGACGGCGGGCGCGTCGGTGGTGGCCACCGGGAACTCACCGGCGCAGCCGAAGGACGTGGGAAGGCCGGTGAGGTCGACGTCGTCCTTGATGGCGACGGGGACGCCGAGCAGGGGTTTGCGGTCCCCGGCCTCGAGCCGCTGGTCCGCTTCGGCTGCTTCGGCGAGAGCCGCGTCGTCGCGCAGGTGCCGGAAGGCGTTGAGCGTGGGCTGACTCGCGAGCGCGCGCCCGAGCGCCGTCGCGGTGAGCTCGGCGGAGGTGACCTCGCCGGCGGCGAGCTGCGCGGCCTGCGCGGTGAGACCGGTGAAGTCCAGGCTCATGGCTGTCATGGCGGCCCCCGAAGGTTCTCGTTCGTTCGAACGAACGTTACCGGATACCGATGGTTTCCGGCTACTCCCGAACGCCCCAATGTGGCGTTGGTTGCGTCTGACGCACCGAACGCCACATTGGGTGCGTCAGACGCACCGAACGCCACATTGGGGCGCTCTACAGTGGGCGGACGACCGAGCCTGGAGGGCCGATGACGTTCGACTTCGCCGGATTCCCCGACGCCGCACTCGCCGCGATCCCCCGCGTCGACCTGGGCGGCTGGCCCACGCCGCTGCAGGAAGCGCCCCGGCTCGGCGAAGCCCTCGGTCTGCGGAACCTCTGGCTGAAGCGCGACGACGTCCACCCGCTCGGCGCCGGCGGCAACAAGCTCCGCAAGCTCGAATACCACCTCGGCGCCGCGAAGGAAGCCGGCGCGGACACCGTGATCACGTTCGGCGCGCTCCAGACCAACCACGGCCGCCAGACCGCCGCCGCCTGCGCGAAGCTCGGGCTGCGCTGCGAACTCGTCCTCACCGCGAAGGTCCCGCGCGACGGCGAAGCGTACGAACGCGGCGGCAACATCCCGCTCGACAAGCTCTTCGGCGCGACCGTCCACGTCTGCGCCGACGGCGAGGAGACCGGCCGCACCTACGACCGGCTCGTCGCCGAAGCCACCGCCGAGGGCCGGAAGGTCGCCACGATCCCGGTCGGCGGCTCCAACGACCTGGGCGCCCTCGGTTACGTCCGTGCCACCTGCGAACTCGCGAAGCAGCTCGAAGAACGCGGCGTCGAACGCGCCCACCTCGTCGTCCCGCACGCCAGCGGTGGCACCGCGGCCGGCGTGGTGCTGGGCACCGCGCTCCTCGGGAACCTCGGCGTCGGCATCGCCTGCGTCAGCCACCCGCTCGACGAGGCCACCGAGAACCTCCGCGACCTCGTCGACGGCGCGGCGAAGCTGCTCGGCGTCGAGCCGCCGTCGCTCGCGCACACGAAGATGAGCGACTCGACCCTCGGTCCCGGCTACGGCATCCCGACCGACGCGGTCTGGCACGCGCTACGGCTTTTCGGCCGCACCGAGGGAGTTGTGCTCGATCCGGTTTACACCGGCAAGGTGGCCGCCGCGCTGGTCGAATGGGCCGGTCACTTCGCCCCCGACGACCACGTGGTGTTCCTGCACACCGGCGGGATGCCCGGCCTGTACGGCTACGCGCCCGAATTCGCGGCGGCCGTCGAAGGCTGACTCCAGCCGGGTCGCGACCCGCAGCAGCGTGCCGAGCAGGACGACGTCGGCGAGCAGCAGCAGCCGCTGCATGACGCCGATCGGGAACGCGTCCGAGAGCTCCGGGAACGGCCCGATTTCCGCCTCGCTCAACCGCACCAGCACGAAGCTGACCGCGAACAGCCCGAACGCGCCCGCGCTCAGCCGGATCGCCCGCACGACGGCGGCCCGTTCGGGCCGTCCCCGCAACGGTTCCAGCAGCGAGATCGCCGCGCCGGGCAGACTCAGGAACGCGACCAGGCACGCGTAGAGGTGGATCTCGCCGCTGACCGGGTCCGGCGCCGCCGGGTAGCTCGCCGGGAATACCGCCGCCGCGGCCAGCCCGAGCGACCAGAGTGCGAGCAGCAGCCGGGTCGTCCGCGACAGCGGCACGCCGGCGGCGTGCAGCGCGCCGAGCACGGCCAGCGAGCCGATGGCCAGCGACAACACGCTCGCGGCGAGCATGCCTTCGCCCCGGTCGGTCACGGTGTAGCTCGACAGCGTGTCGTACACCGGGTTGTGCGAACTGATGATGTGCAGCACCACGGCCGTGAACAGCCCCCAGCCGATCGCGCCCAGCGCCACGAGCCGCCACGGTCTCGTGCGCTTCCCCTGTTCCGTCCCCATGCCTCCAGGTTCTCGGAGAACGGGACGGCCGTGATCAGGGAAGACCCTGAATTCCCCCGGATGCGAAGTCGATCAGCACGAGCGCCTGGTCGTCGTGGCGTTTCGGACGCGGCCAGCGCTCGCCGTCCGGGTCCTGCTTCTCCGCGGTCCGGACGGCGTCCAGCACGGCGTCCGGACCGTCGGTGCGGGTGATCGCCAGGACCTCGAGCCAGTCGAACAGCTCGTACTGGTCGACACCGATGGAGACGCCGTCGCTGGCGAGCAGGACGGCGTCGACGTCGGCCCGCGGCCAGCTGCGGCGGACGGCGTGCGCGGCCGCGCCCGGGTCGGCTTCGGCGACCCAGAAGCCGTCGTGGGCGTTGCGCCGGCGCCGGACGTCCGCGCCGGTCTGGAGCATCCCCCGCCGCCGCAGCCGGGCTAGGCGGTCGTCGGAGACGACGTCGACGCCGAAGCCGCCGAACCCGACCACCGGGCTGTCGGCCAGCACCAGCGCGTCGACGCGGTCCTCGAGCCAGCGCACGGCGGCGACCGTGCTCGACGGCGACTGCTGCGGCCGCAGCTCGTTCTCGGTCGTCACGGCGGCGATCGCGCCGGTCAGGACGTCCGTCAGGGCGGCGGCGGGCGCCGCGCGGAGGTCGTCGGCGAGGTGCCGGGCCAGCCGTTCGGCGTACCAGCCGCCCGGCGGTTGCGAGGGGTCCGACGACGTGGCGCCGTCGAGGACGAACACGGCGTTGTCCAGCACGACGACGTGGTCCTCGGTCGGACGTGGGTGGCCGTCGGCGCCCACCCCGGCCCGCTCGGCGATGACGATCTCGGGCATCACCCGACTGTACGTCGCCGGTCGGGGACCTTCGCGCCGAATCCTGTCAACCCAGGTTGACAAGCCGGTCTTGTCAACGTAGGTTGACAGACATGACGGAAGCGACGGACCTGGCCGCCCGGGCCGGCGACCGCGATCCCCGGGTGGGACTGCGAGCGGTCGCCGCGCTCCGGCGGCTGGTGGAACAACTGGAGGCCGTGCAGGTCCGCAGTGCGCGGATCGACGGCTGGTCATGGCAGGAGATCGCCGCCGAGCTGGGGGTCAGCCGGCAGGCCGTGCACAAGAAGTACGGGAGGCACTGATGTTCGAACGGTTCACGGCGGAAGCGCGGATGGCGGTCGTCGAAGCGCAGATCGTGGCGCGGGAGTCCGGTTCGGTGGAGATCGGGCCGGCGCACCTGCTGGCCGGGCTGGTCAAGACCGGCGTTCCCCTGCTCACCGACCTGGGCGTCTCCACCGACGAGATCGCCGCCGAACTGGCGCGCACCCGGCGCCGCGGCGGGGTCAGCGACGCCGACGCCGAGGCACTCACCGAGTTCGGCATCGACGTCGAGCAGATCGTCGAACGCGTCGAGCAGACCCACGGCGAGGGCGCGCTCGCCGGCCGGCTCGGGCCGGCCAAGCGCGGGCACATCCCGTTCACCGCCCAGTCGAAGAAGACCCTGGAGCTGAGCCTCAAGGAAGCCGTCCGGCTGGGGGACAAGCACCTCGGGCAGGAGCACATCCTGCTGGCACTGGCCCAGCAGCGGGACACCGACGACGTGCTCGCCCGGCGCGGCGCCGACTACCCGACGCTGCGCCGGGCCGTGCAGCAGCGCAAAGCCGGCTAGCGCCGCGCGTCCGAGGTTCGGGTCGTGGCGGCTGGTCCGATGACAGGAATGAGTCATTCATGTCGCCGGACGAGGTGAATGAGTCATTCACGGCATCGCGGCCTCGGCGGCACGGTCGCGCCAGGTGGTCAGCGGCAGCAGTGCCTGGGTGAGCGGGCCGATGGCCAGGGCGTAGAGCACGGTGCCGATCCCGACGGTCCCGCCGAGCAGGAAGCCGATGCCGACCACGGTGACCTCGATGCCGGTGCGCACCAGCCGGACCGACCAGCCGGTGCGCCCCGCGAGCCCGGTCATCAGGCCGTCGCGGGGGCCCGGGCCGAGCCGGGCGCCGACGTAGGTGGCGGTCGCGACGCCGTTGAGCGCCACCCCGCCGGCCAGCAACGCGATCTGCCAGCCGAGCTCGTGCTGGTCGGGCAGCACCGCGCGGACGAGGTCGACCACCACCGAGATGACGACGACGTTCGCGATGGTGCCGATCCCGGGCCGCTGGCGCAGCGGGATCCACAGGAGCAGCACGGCCACCGAGATCAGCCCAGTCACCGTGCCGAAGGTCAGGCCGGTGTGCTTCATGACGCCCTCGGCCAGCACGCTCCACGGCTCCAGGCCGAGGCCGGCCCGGGTCACGAAGGCGACGCTGGTGCCGTAGAGGGCGAGGCCGGCCACGAGCTGGACGCTGCGGCGGACGGGGTCACGGGAGATCCGGACGGGCCGGAGATCGATTTGAGCCACGCCCCCACTATCAAGGGCAAGTGGTCTTGTAAACCATAGCCACTTTCGGGATATTGGCCTGATGGAATCCGTCATCCCGGTAGGTGGACGCATCTCCGGTCCCCGATTGGCCGTCATGCTGGGCTCGTGGCGGCAAGGCGGGTCTCGGCAGGGGGCGGCCGACCTGGCCGCGGCCATCGAACTGCAGGTGCTGGACGGCCAGCTCCCGCTCGGCACCCGGCTGCCCGCCGAGCGCGAGCTGGCCGACGCGCTCGGCGCCAGCCGGACGCTGATCGGCGGGGCCCTGGACCGGCTGCGGGAAAGCGGGTTCGTCGCGAGCCGCCGCGGCGCGGGGTCGTGGATCGCCGCACCCGGACGTCGTCGTCGCGGGCCGCTCGCCCCGGCGGGGGACGGCTCGATCGACTTCACCCACGCGTCCTCGCCGGCCATCCCGGGCACGGCCGCCGCGGTCGACGCGGCTCGCGGCCGGCTCGCCGACCACCTGGGGGACCACGGCTACCAGGAACGCGGCCTGCTCGGCCTGCGGGAGAAGATCGCGCGGCGCTACACCGAACGCGGGCTGCCGACGACGCCCGCGCAGGTGATGGTCACCAACGGCGCGCACCACGCGTTCGTGCTGGTCCTGCGCATGCTCGCGGGTCCCGGCGACCGCGTCCTCGTGGAGCAGCCGACGTACCCGAACGCACTGGAGGCGATCCGCGCCGCGCACGCGATCCCGGTGCCGGTGGCGCTCGACCCGACCGGGCCGCGCGGCTGGGACATCGCGGGCGTCGACGCGGCGCTGCGCCAGGCGAACCCGCGGTTCGCCTACCTCGTCGTCGACTTCCAGAACCCGACCGGCCTCCGCCTGGACGCCGAAGGCCGCACCCGGCTCGGCGCCGTGCTGGCCCGCTCCCGGACACCGGCCGTCGTCGACGAGACGCTCGTCGAGCTGGATCTGGAAGGCGACCCGCTCGACGGGCCGCCGCCGCTGGCCGCGTTCGCCGGCGACCTGGCGATCTGCGTGGGATCGGCGTCGAAGACGCACTGGGGCGGCCTGCGGCTCGGCTGGATCCGCGCGTCGGAGGACCTGCTCGGCCGGCTCGTTTCGGCGCGGTACGCGGTCGACCTGGGCTCACCGGTGTTCGAGCAGATCGTGCTGACCGAGCTGCTGGCCGACGAAGCCGCGCTGGCCCGCCGTCGCGAGGAGCTGCGCGGCTACCGCGACGCGCTGGCCGGCGCGGTGCACCGGTACCTGCCGGACTGGACGTTCACGCTGCCGAAGGGCGGGCTGTCGCTGTGGTGCCGCATGCCGGAGCCGGTGAGCTCGCGGCTGGCGGTGGCGGCGGCGAGCCACGGCGTCCAGGTGGCGCCCGGCTCCCGCTTCGGCGTCCACGGCGGACTCGAGCGGTGGATCCGGCTGCCGTTCTCCCTGCCGCCGGACAAGATCGAGGAAGCGGTCCGGCGGCTGAGCGCCGCGGCGGCGTCGGTCAGCGGCACCCCGGCTTCCCTGGACGCCCCGATCGCCTGAAAAAACGAACCGGTGCGCTGGATGCGAGCCTGCTCCCAGGGATGGGCGGCGTTCATGTGCATCCAGCGCACCGGTTCGGTGTTCCACACCCCCGTTCGCGGACGTGACCCCGCTCGCGGGTAACCGCTGGCTTCCCGGCACAGCCCCTCGACGTGCCGGGAAGCCCGCGGTTCAGGCGCGCTCTCGGTACTGCGGGTTTCCGCTCGGCGCGGTGAGCGAAAACTCCCGGAGCGCGCCCGGTGTGGGTCCCGGCGCCGCGGGGGCAGCGCGGCGCCGGGACCGGGATCCGACCCGGCCGGGCGCGGTCGGCCGGTCGGAAAGACTGTGGTTTCGCATGGCTTTCAGCCCCTGGAGTACGTCGGACGCGGGTGAGCGTCAGGAGACGTGAAAGAGTCACGGATCGCGTACTGGAGCAGGGGAAGTGCCACGCCTGCACGGCGTGCGAGTGCGTCTAGTTGATCTTGTTTTGGACGCAGTTCTCCCCGGCTGCCCGGTTCGGGGTCAGTCGGGGGAAGTGGTGGGCAGGGCGGCTTCCCTGCCCGCGCCGTCGACGTCGTGGTCGCGGCTGGCGCCGATGAGCTTCAGCTGGGTGGTGGTGACGTCGTCGGTGTGGACGGCGAACTGGTTGCGGGCGCCGCCGGGGCCGTCGTGGCCGGGGGCCGCGGTCGGGGCCGGCGCGCTCGGGGCGCTCGTGCCACCGGGCAGGCCCGGGGTGCTGTCGCCGCCGCCGCCCGTGGCGTGGACGCCGGAGTCCCGCGGCTGCTCCTGCTTGGCGGCCAGGGTGTTCTGCTGCTCGATGAGGTGCCCGACCGCGACCCGGGAGGTCTGCGGGACGGTCGCCGCGGGAGCCGCGGCGGGCGCGGTTTCGGCGACGGCGGGGGTCGTCGGCTGCGTGACGGAGCCGACCACGAGGCCGGGCACGGTGACCGTGACGCCGCCCGAGTTCGAGCCGCCGTTGAGGATCGGGCTCAGGATGTCGTCGAGGGGGAGCAGGGCGGGCGCCTCGGGGTGGCCCGCGGGCGGCTGGGTGAGCGGCGCGAGGATCGTGTGGGACAGCGTGTCCGTGACGGCGCCGACGGTGCTCAGCGTTCCGTTGACGGTGGTCGTGACCGTGTTCAGCGTGCCGCCGACCACGTTGAGGACGCCGCCGACGAGCCCGCCGAGCAGGCCGCCGGACGACGTTGCCTTCGTCGTGGCCGCCGGTTCCGCTGCCGGCTCTTCGGCGGTCTGAGTGTCCTTCGTGGACTCCGTCGCGCTCTGCTTCGCGACGGTCTTGGTCTCAGTCTGGGTCTCGGTGTCCGGTGTCTCGGTGTCGCCGGCCGGGGACTCGTCGGCTGTGCTGCCTTCGCCCGGCTGCGCGCAGGGGGCGACGGCTTCGCGGTGGCTCTTGTGGTGCTTGCCGTGCGCGAAGAGCTTCGCCGAATGGTCCACAGTGGAGACGGCGGGGGCGTCCGGGCAGCTCGCCGTTTCGGCGGCCGACGCGGTGTTGCCGGACAGGGCGGCGGTGAGCAGCCACCCGGCGACGGTCAGGCCTCCGGCGACGAGGATCTTGGCGGCGGGCCGCTGCAGCGCGGCCGCCCATGGCCGCGGAGTGCCCGCGCGCGCAGGGGATTCACCCGCTGTGAGCGCAGGTTGAGCGGGAGCGCTGCGGCGCGCGTTCGCCGTGCTGCTCACCGCCACCACCACCGTCCGCGCCTGAATCTCTAGCGATGCACGCTCGAGATTCGTTCTTGCTGGGTCTTTCTCCGGCCAGGTCGCAGTTCCCCCGGGGCTGCACTCTTTCTAGCACCGCTCGGGAGTCTTTCATCTCTCCCGCGTTCGATCCAGCCCGTAAGGCGGAACGGCCCTACCGGGCAAGGTATCTGCGGCCGACAAGTTGATCACTCTCAGTGCCGTTCGGGGGTTCCGGTGCGGCCATTCGGACGAGTACTGCAACTTGCACATTCGCGCGTTGACCTGATGTTTCCGGCAGCCCGACCGCGATCCGTGCCCGAACGGTGGCAGCCAGTGAATTCGTCCCGGTTTCGGCCAGTCGATCGAAAGAAGTCCGGGATGGGGGACGGCGACCGGGCCGAACCGGCTCTGACGAGCCCGCTGATCTTGGTCCGGTGCGGCTCGAACGGCCCGTAACCCGGCTGCGGTCCGTGAGCGCGGCGCGGGCCCGGCCCCACCGCGCACCGCGGATTCTCGCCAGGCGGACGCGCGCGCCGCGAGGCCTTCCGCGGCCGCCGGACCCGCTGCGGGGACCCCTCCGATGTCCTCGCGGAGCGTGACCGCCCGCTACGGCAACCGGTCGACCTCCTCCCAGCCGGTGCCGCAGCGCCGCCGGCCGCGCGCCGCGCGGTCCGTCGGCTTTTGCCGCCGATTCGGCCGCCGGAGAATTTCCGCCCGCCGGCCGCGGTCGTCAGACCAGTTTGCGCAATCGGGTGACGCCCTCGTCGATGACGTCATTGCGCTTGCAGAACGCGAAACGCAGGAGGTGTTTCCACTCGTCCGGGTGATCGGTGAACACCTTCACGGGGACCGCGGCGACACCGACCCGTCCGGGCAGCTCCCACGCGAGGTCGGCGGCGTCGGTGAAGCCCAGCGGCCGCACGTCGACGCAGACGAAGTACGTGCCCGCCGTCGGCCGCACCGCGAACCCGGCGTCGGCGAGGCCCGCCGAAAGCCGGTCACGCTTCTCCTGCAGGCTTTCCCGCAGGCCTTCGACCCAGGTCAGCTCGTGGTCGAGCGCGTACGCGACGGCCGGTTGCAGCGGCCCGCCGGAGACGAAGGTGATGAACTGCTTCGCCGCCTTCACCGCCGCGACCAGCTCCGGCGTCGAGCAGACCCAGCCGATCTTCCAGCCGGTGCAGTTGAACGTCTTCCCGGCGCTCGAGATGCTCACCGTCCGCGGGCGCATCCCGGGCAGCGTGACCAGCGGAATGTGCTCCGCGTCGTCGAACACCAGGTGCTCGTAGACCTCGTCGCAGATCGCGATGAGGTCGTGCTCGACGCACAGCGCGGCGAGCGCCTCCAGCTCGGCACGGGTGAAGACCGTGCCGGTCGGGTTGTGCGGCGAGTTCACCAGGACGGCCCGCGTCCGCGGCGTGACGGCGGCTCGCAGCCCCTCGACGTCGAGGCCGAACCGCCCGTCCGGGCCTTCGACCAGCCCGACGACCCGCCGCTGCGCGCCCGCCATCGCGACCGCGGCGGCGTAGGAGTCGTAGTACGGCTCGATGACGATGACCTCGTCGCCGGCCTCGGTCAGCGCGATGAGCGTCGCCGTGATGGCCTCGGTCGCGCCCGCGGTGACCAGGATCTCCGTGTCCGGGTCGTACTCGGTGCCGTAGCGCAGCCGGTGCCGCGCGATCGCCGCGCGCAGCTCGGGGCGCCCGGGCCCCGGCGGGTACTGGTTCGCGCCGCCGAACAGGGCGTTCTTGGCCGCGTCGAGCATGCCGGCCGGGCCGTCGGTGTCCGGGAAGCCCTGGCCGAGGTTGACGGCGTCGTGCCGGACGGCCAGCGCGGTCATCTCGGCGAAGATGGTCGAGGTGAACGGCCGGAGGCGGGGGACGAGAGCAGGTTCGCGCACGATCAGCCATCCTCACGGACAATGGTGATGTGGAGCAACTGACCCCCGCCAAGGTGACGCCCGCCGACCCGCCGGGCGGCGCAGCCGGTGAAGAGGAAAAGCGGCGCGCGTTGCGCAAGATGAAGCTGGTCGCGCTGTCGTTCCTGATCGGTGCCACCGTCGTGTTCCTGCTGACCAGCTGGGCGCAGTCGAGCGGCTGGCCCGGGTGGGTCGGCTACGTGCGCGCCGCGGCCGAGGCCGGCATGGTGGGTGCGCTGGCCGACTGGTTCGCCGTCACGGCGCTGTTCCGCCACCCGCTCGGGCTGAAGATCCCGCACACGGCGATCATCCCGAACAAGAAGGACGCGCTGGGCAACAGCCTCGGCGACTTCGTCGGGTCGAACTTCCTCTCCGAGGAGGTCGTGCGCGACAAGCTGAAGCGCGTCGAGATCGCTCGCCGCCTGGGTGCGTGGCTGGCCCAGGAGGACAACGCCGAGCGCGTCACGTCCGAGCTGGCCACCGTCGTCCGCGCCGCGGTGAAGGTGCTCCGCGACGAGGACGTCCAGGCGATCATGGAGCAGGCCGTCGCGCGGCGGATCATCGACAAGCCGTGGGGCCCGCCGCTGGGCAAGATCCTGCAGGGCGTGTTCGCCGACGGCGCGCACCACAAGCTGGTCGACCTGATGTGCGACCGCGCGTACGAGTGGGTCCGCGACAACCACACGACGATGCTGCGCGTGGTGTCCGACCGGGCGCCGAGCTGGTCGCCGAAGTTCGTCGACGAGATGCTCGCGGACAAGGTCTACGGCGAGGTGCTGTCGTTCGCGTGGGCGGTGAAGACCGACGTCAACCACCCGATGCGGCTGGCGCTGGACAAGTTCCTCGGCGAGTTCGCGCAGGACCTGCAGACCGACCCCGACGTGATGGCCCGCGCCGAGCAGGTGAAGGGCCAGATCGTGCACCACGAGGAGGTCCAGCGGCTGATCGGCTCGGCGTGGAGCACGGCGAAGGAGATGCTGCTGACCGCGGCGGAGGACCCGTCGAGCGAGCTGCGCCGGCGCGTCCGCCTGGGCCTCGTGTCGCTGGGCTCACGCCTGGTGCACGACGACCAGCTGCGCGCCAAGGCCGATGGCTGGGTCGAAGGTGCCGCGGCGTACCTGGTGAAGAACTACTCGGGCGAGATCACGACGATCATCACGGACACGGTCGAGCGCTGGGACGCCGAGGAGACGTCGCGCAAGATCGAGCTCCAGGTGGGCCGCGACCTGCAGTTCATCCGCATCAACGGCACCGTCGTGGGTGCGCTCGCCGGGCTCGTCATCTACGTGGTGGCGGAGCTGCTGTTCTGACGGCCGAGTCCTATACCACACCTGGGGGAGCTTCAAACGAGTTGTCCACAGGAACCTGAGTTATCCCCGGGGTTATCCACAGCTTTTCACGGTGATGGCCTAATCCCTGTCCACAACGTGTGGGGGTGACCCGGCCGGGGCCGTGGATATGTGGTGCTCGGTGCGCGAGCTGTCCACAGCCTTTCGAGGGTCCGCCGCTCGGATGAGAGCGGATGCCGTCAGCCCGCCGCGGTCTCGGCGGCGCGCGCCCTCCAGCCCCGCGCCTTCTCGCGGTTTCCGCACACCCGCATCGAGCACCAGGTGCGCGACCGGTTCCGGGACTCGTCGTAGAACGCCCACAGGCACGTGTCGGCCGGGCAGATCTTCAGCCGGATCCAGTCGCCGCGCACGACGAGCCGCGCGCAGGCCGCGAAGACCGCGCCCACGACGTCGTCCGCGACGAGCGCCGGGCCGTCGTCGGTGAGGGAGATCCGGGTGCCGACGTCGAGGCTCCCGCCGGGCAGCCGCGGGTCGCCGATCGCGGCGCGCAGGGCGTCCCGCGCCGCGCGGGCCTCGGCGGCCGGATTGGCCGTCAACGCGCGCCCGGCCGCCCACTCCCGCCACTGCCCGGGATCTTCGAGCAGGTCAGTGCCCTCTTCGACGTTGACCGTGTTGAGGAACTCCACGACGAGGGAGGCGTCGGTGTGCACCGGGCCAGTGTACGGCGGCCGGTGGTTGCCCCCGCGTGCGCTAACCCACATAATGCTTTAGACGGTTACTCGTGATCGAAGGGAGCGACGATGAGTGCGGTGCCGACGCTGGGTGTGGTGGCGCTCGACTGCCCCGACCCGGTGGCGCTGGCCGGGTTCTACCGGGCGGTGCTGGAGTGGGACGCGCCCGAAGTCGCCGAAGACGGCCACTGGGTCACCCTGGCCAACCCCGCGGGCGGTGCCGGGATCGCGTTCCAGCGGGTGCCCGACTACCGGCCGCCGGCCTGGCCGTCCGCGGAGAACCCGCAGCAGCTGCACCTGGACCTGAACGTCACGGACCTGGAAGCGGCGCACGAGCGCGTGCTCGGCCTGGGCGCGAAACTGCTGGACGACGCGCCGGAGACGTTCCGCGTCTACGCCGATCCGGTGGGCCACCCGTTCTGCCTCTGCGCCTGCTGACCGATTTTTGCGTAGTCTCGCATGTGTGATTTGTCCGAAGTGTCAGAACCAGATGCGGACCGTGGACAAGAACGGCGTCCACATCGAGCAGTGCGAAGGCTGCCGCGGGATCTTCCTGGACCGCGGTGAGCTCGAAGCGATCGCCGGTGCGGAGAGTTCGTTCTACGGCCACCAGCCACCGCCCTACCAGGGCGGTCACGGCCGTCCCGACTCGCCGCGCCCCTACCGCGGCGGCTATCCGGATTCGCCCAAGGCCTACCGCGGCGGGTACGCGGACTCGCCGCGGCCGCACCGCGGGTACTCGGATTCGCCGAGGCCGTACGGGCACGGCCACCGCAAGCGCGGCTTCCTCGAGAACCTCTTCGACTGAGGTGGGTCTCGACCTGCGGATCTGCCCGGCGTGCGGCGACCGGGCGGACCGCCCGGTCGTCAGCGGGGCGTCGCTTTCGTGTCGCCGGTGCGGACATCGATGGCCGTTCCGGCGGCTGCCGCTGTTCGCGCTGACCGGCCCGAGCGGCGCCGGCAAGTCGACGCTCGGCCCCCTGCTGGCAGACCGGTTCGCCGGCGAGGTCGTGGTCCTGGAGCAGGACGTCCTCTGGACGGGCGCCCTGCGCGACGACGTCGCGGCGTTCCGCGCGGTGTGGCTCCGGATGGCGGCGATGCTGCACCAGAACGGCCGCCCGGTCGTGCTGTGCGGAACGGTGGCGCCCCCGGAGTTCGAACCGCTGCCGGAGCGCGCGTTCTTCAGCGAGATCCACTACCTGGCGCTGGTCGGCACGCCGGAGTCGCTCACCCGGCGGTTGCGGGCGCGCCCGGCGTGGCGCGAGTGGGACGAGCCGCGGATCGCGGAGATGCTGGAGTTCAACGACTGGCTCCGGAAGTCGGCGGAGGAGCTGGGCGTGGACCTCGTCGACACGACGGAGGCCTCCGCGGAGGCGACGGCCGACCACGTCGAGAAGTGGATCCGCACCCGCCTGCCGACGTGAGCGTCACTTTCCCTAGGAAAGATGCGTCAGGTGAGGGGCCAGGTCCGGCCGTCGGGGGTGTCCAGCCAGAACTCCTGGCGGTCGCCGGTCACCGTCACGCCGAAACGGTCGCGTTCCGGCTTGCCCAGCTCGCACCAGTCGACGTAGGCCGCCTCGGCGAGCTCCCACAGCGCTCGCGGGCCGCCCTGGGCCACCTCGTCCGCGCCGGCGCGCTTGCGGTGGCGGACCCACGAGCCGTCCGGGTGGACGAGCGCGACCCCGCTCTCGCCCGGCCCGCCCGCCGTGTGCGGGTCCGTGCCGTCGTGGTCGCGCACCGGCCGCACGCCCGGCATCGCCAGCCCGGCGAAGAACTCGAACTGCTTGCGCGGCTGGAGCAGCGTGGACAGCGGCAGCCGCGTCTGCTCCCAGTCGTCGCGTGACGGCATCGGCAGCGGGTCGGCCTGCGCCAGCCGGTGCGCGCGAAGCGGCATGAAGCGGCCGTCGCGCGCGAGGACGTGGCCCTGCCCGGTGCCGTCTTCGCCGGCGACGAGCCGGACCAGCCCGGCGCCGATCGGCCGGTTCAGCGTCGTCACGACCAGCCCGCCCGGCACGGTCTGCGCCAGCCACGCGACCGGGATCGAGGAAACCGAAGCGGTGCACAGCACGCGGTCGAACATCGTCCCGGCCGGGAAGCCGAGCTCGCCGTCGCCCACCGCGCACGCCGGCCGGTAGCCCGCCTCGGCCAGCCGTTCGCGGGCCTCGCCGACGATCACCGGGTCGATGTCCACTGTGGACACCAGGCCGGCGCCGCAGCGGTGGCTCAGCAGCGCGGCGTTGTAGCCGGTGCCGGTGCCGATCTCGAGCACGCGCTGCTCGTCCCGCACCCGCAGCTCCTCGAGCATGATCGCCATGATCGACGGCATGCTCGACGAGCTCGTCGGCGTCCCCGCCACCGGCCCGGTGCGCCGGGCGAGCTCCCAGCGGTCCGGGTCGTCGTCCAGCTGCGTGACCAGCACGTCGCGCGAGTAGACGGTCTCCAGCCAGCCCGGGTCGTCCCGGTCGACCGCCGCCCACAGCCCGCCCGCCGGCATGAAGAACCGCGGCAGGAAGACGTGGCGCGGAACCGCGCGGAAGGCGGCGATCCATTCCGGGGCGTGCAGGACGTCCTCGTCGAGCAGGTGCTCGACGAGGCGCCGCCGCAGCCGGGCCGAGCGCGTCATGCGACCACGTTAGCGGTGACCACCACCACACCCGATAGTTGCAAGCAGAGTGCTTGCAATAGCTAGCACATCGGCGTAGTGTTGTAGGTGTCGCGAGGAGGTGACCGAATGGCAGAAACCGGTGGGACGCAGCCAGGATCCGGCAGCCCCATGGAAAAGGTCGCGGACATCGCCTCCGACATCGGCGAGTACATCCGCCAGCAGCGCAACACCGCGAAGATCTCGTTGCGCCAGCTGTCGAAGCTCGCCGGCGTGTCCAACCCGTACCTGAGCCAGATCGAGCGCGGGGTCCGCAAGCCCAGCGCGGAGATCCTGCAGCAGATCGCCAAGGGCCTGCGCATTTCGGCGGAAGCGCTGTACGTGCAGGCCGGGATCCTCGATCTGCCCACGGGCGGGCCGGTGGGCGACGCGATTCGCGCCGACGCCGAGCTGACCGAACGGCAGAAACAGGTCCTGCTCGACGTCTACGAGTCCTTCCGCCGGGAGAACGCCGCGGCACGGCCGGCCGCAGAGTCGTCTCCCACCCCAGACACCACTCCAGCCGCAACCCTCAAGGAGTCATCATGACTACCCCGAAGACCACCGAAGACGTCAAGAAGGCCGTCACCAACGCCCTCGACCAGGTCCGCACCCCGCTGCTCGCCGCGCTCGGTGCCGGCAACCTGGCCGGCCAGGCCGTCACGGACGCCGTGGCGAAGGCCAAGGAGAACGTGACCAAGGGCAGCGAGACCGCCCGCAAGAACCTGCAGGAGCTGCCGACCGACGTCGAGAGCCTCCGCGAGAAGCTGGACCCGGCCGAGCTGCGCAAGGTCATCGACGAGTACACCGAGGCCGCGCTCAAGCTGTACAACAAGCTGGCCGAGTCGGGCGAGCAGGCGTGGGACAAGTTCGCCACGCAGCCGCAGGTCAAGAAGGCCATCGAGCAGCTCGAGGAGGCCCTGACCACCGCGCAGGGCCAGGTCGAAGGCGTCACCAGCGAGGTCCGCGAGCGCGTCGACGGCGTGCTGGGCACGTTCACCAAGCGCACCCGCTCGGTCGGCGAGAAGACCGCCCGCAAGGTGACCGAGGTCGCCGGCGAAGCTGCCGAGGCCATCGAGGAGCTGGGTGACGACGTCGCCCACGAGACCCGCTCCGCGAGCCGCAAGGTCGCGAACAAGACGGCCCCGAAGACGGCTGTTCCGGCCCGCCGGACGACCACCAGCGCCGCCGCGAAGAAGCCGGCCGCGCCGAAGGCCGACAAGTAAAAACGCCGTGAACACCCCGGCCCCGCCACCGCACCCCGGTGGCGGGGCCGGGGTCGTTCGGGCGGTTTGCCGTAAGCTGTCGCTGTGCTGGTTGCCATCTGGATCCTCGAAGTCATCCACTGGGGCAGCGCGCTGGTCGGGCTCTTCGCGTTCGTGCACGCGCTCCTTCAGCGCGCCGACGCCTATTCCGCGGCCGATCGCAAGACCAAGCCCGTCTGGATGCTCATCACCGGCGGCGCGACGCTCGCGATGGCGTTGTTCAGCGTGATGGGCCCGGGGATGATCTTCTGGGTGCCGGCCATGGCCGCGGCCTTGGTCTACATCGTGGACGTCCGCCCCAAGCTGATCGAGGTCCAGCGCGGCGGCTCCAACTGGTAGTTAGGCTGGCGAGGTGACCTGGACCATCGCCGGGAGCCTCACCGTCGTTCCCGCCCCCTCGCGTACTGACCTGCTCGCCGAGCCCGTCGCCAAAGCGCTGGCCGCGCTCGCCGACCCGGACGCCGTCGGCGTCGCCGAGATCGACCCGGCGCTGGCCGACACCGCCGCCTTCTGCGAGACGTACGGCTCGCCGCTCGAAGCTTCCGCGAACTGCGTCGTCGTCGCCGGCAAGCGCGCGGGCGAAGTCCGTTTCGCGGCCGCGCTCGTGCTCGCGACCACCCGCGCCGACGTCAACGGCGTGATCAAGCGCCGGCTCGACGTCCGCAAGGCGTCGTTCGCGCCGATGGACGAAGCCGTCTCCCTGACCGGGATGGAGTACGGCGGCATCACGCCGGTCGGCCTGCCCGCCGATTGGCCCGTCCTGATCGACCAGCGGGTCGCCGACGCTCCCCAGCTCGTCATCGGCAGCGGGATCCGCGGCAGCAAGCTGCTGATCTCCGGCACCGCGCTGGCCTCGCTGCCCGGGGCCGAGGTCATCGAGGACCTCGCCAGGTGACGTCCGTCTGGCTCCGGTACCTGACCGGTGCCGACGTCGACTCGCTCGGCGTCACGGACGCGGACATCGTCGGCGCGGTCGAGGACGTGCTCGCCGACCACGGCCGCGGTCAGGTCGTCTTCGAGCCGCGTACGCACCTCGTGCCGGACAACGGCGGCAAGGGCCACTTCAACATCCTTCGCGGTCATCTGTCCGCGAAGCAGGTCAGTGGCGTGAAGGTCGTCGGCGACTTCGTGGGGAACTTCGAACGGGGCCTCCCTTCGGAAATGGCATTGATCCTGCTGCTCGACCCGGACACCGGCATGCCGCGGGCGATCGTCGACGGCACGATGATCACCGAGGCCCGCACCGGCGCGATGACCGCCGTCGGCGCGAAGTACCTGGCCCGCCCGGACTCGCGGGTGCTCGGGCACATCGGCGCCCGCGGGACCGCCTGGTGGAACGTCGTGCTGCTGGACTCGCTGTTCGACTTCGCCGAGATCCGCGTGACCAGCAAGCGCCCGGAGTCCCGTGAGGACTTCGGCCGCCGGCTGTCCGAGCGGCTCGGCAAGGACGTCCGCGTCTGCGCCACGGCCGAGGAGACCCTGGACGGCGCGGACATCCAGGTCGAGGCCTCCCGGCTGGTCGAACCCGAGCCGCTGGTGCGGCGCGAGTTTCTCCGGCCGGGCACCTTCCTGGTGCCCTACGGCACGATCAGCGCGCTCGAGCTCACGCTGCTCGACGACGTCGACAAGGTCGTCGTCGACGACTGGCGCGAATCGCGGTCCGGCAACCCGCGGTTCGGCGCCCTGCGCCCGCAGCTCAACGCCGGCCTCCTCACCGCGGACCGGGTCCACGCCGAGATCGGCGACATCGTGGCCGGGAAGAAGCCGGGCCGCGAGCACGACGCCGAGCGGATCCTGTTCTGGCACCGCGGACTGTCCACAACGGACGTCGCGGTGGCGGACATGATCCTGGCCCGTGCCGAGGCTTCCGGCGTCGGCACGATGCTGCCGTACCGATGATCGTCACCGGAAGCGATTTCACCGACGGTGAACGGTGGGAATTGGCCGAACCGCTGGTGGAGACCCTGCGGCAGCGCCGGAAAGCGCTCTTGACGGCGCTCGAAAGCCGCGAAAAGCCCGTGTACGGCGTCACCACCGGGATGGGCCGGCTGGCGGGCGTCGCGCTCGACGCGCGGCAACAGGCGGAGCACCAGCGCACCCTGCTGATCGGCCGGGCCGTCGGCGGGCCACCGTGGCTGCCGCCCGAGGACGTCCGCGCGCTGCTCGTCGCGCGGCTGCGGGACTTCCTGCAGCCGTGGTCGGGGGTGAGCGCGGAGCTGGTGCAGTTCCTCGTGGACCGCCTGAACGACGGCTTCACGCCCGCTGTCCCGCGCGGCGGCCTCGGCAGCTCGGGCGAGATCATCCCGCTGTCACACGCTTTCCAGACGTTCCTCGGCATCGGCACGGTCCTCGAAGACGGCGTCGAGACCCCCGCCGTGGAGGCGCTCGCTCGCCGAGGCGCCGAGCCGTATGTGCTGGGGCCCAAGGAAGGTGCTTCGCTGCTTCAGGGTTCTCCGCTGGCCGTGATGCACGCGCAGCGCGGCTGGGCCGAAGCGCGGCAGCTCATCCAGCTGCAGACGCTCACCGAGGCGATGGCGATCGACGTCCTCGGTGCGCCGCGCGAGGTGTTCTCCCCGGTCACGGCGGGCGGCGACGACCACCTGCGGCGGCTGCTGCAGGCCCTGACCGGGATGGTGGGTGCGGGGCCGGTGCGCCCCGGGGTCGTGCAGGCGCCGCTGTCGGTGCGGGTCGCGCCGCGGGCGCTGGCCCACGCTTCCCGCGTCAACACCGACCTGCACGAGACGGTCGCGCGGTGGCAGACGATGCCGGGGGACTCGCCGTCGTTCGTCGAGGGGGAGCTCATCCCGGGGACGGCGTACCACGCGGTGGACCTCGGGCTGCGCATGGACGCGGTGACGGCGGCGCTGGTCCACCTCGGCGAGCTCTCCGTGCAGCGCATGCACCGCCTGCTCGACGAGCGCTTCAGCGGGCTCCCGGCGCAGCTCACGTCGGATCCCGGGCCGCGGGCGGGGTTGGTGCCGCTGCACAAGCGGGCCGTCGGCGAGCTGCACGCACTGCGCCGGCTCGCTTCCCCGGCGACGCTCGGTTCGATCGACACCTCGGCCGGTCAGGAAGACGTGCAAGCGTTTGCGTGGGCGGCGGGGGAGCAGCTTCGGGCCGCCGCGGCGCACTTGTTCGCGATCACGGCGTGCGAGCTGATCACGGGATCGCAGGCGCGCTACCTGGCTTCGGACGGGGTCGCGAGCCTGGCCGCCGCTTATGAATGGGTGCGGTCGGTGGTGCCGCCGGTCGAGGAGGACCGGCCGCTGGGGCCCGAGGTCGAGCGGCTGATCGCCGCTTGCCGGGAGGGTGGCCTCACCGGCGCGCCCGCGTCGACCTGAGCTCGCGTCATCCCCAGGTGCGCTGGTCCGGTTGCCAGCGGCCGGCCGGCGGCTCCGCCTGGAGGAGGGGCGTGAGGAAGGCATCGGCGAGCAGCCGGGCGTCCTTCATGTGCCGCAGGTTCCCGGGCAGGTCGGCGACCTGCCCGGCGATCTTCGCGTAGCCACCGGGCCAGGTCTTCTCGTCCGGCAGCCGGAAGCGATCAGGCAGTTCGAGGACCATGCCCCGCCCGCGGCGCCTGGCGATTTCGTCGCGCAGGATGCGGTGGGTTCCGGCGCCGGGCAGCGGTGCCTTCAAGGCGAAGAGAATGAGGTCCACGAGGTCCTTGTACCGCGTCGACGGGTTGCCGCCTGCCCGGTGGCGCTCGTACATCGCGCAGATCTTCTCGGCGACGTGGTCCTCGAAGGGGAAGACGCGCGCCTCCGGCCAGGGGGTGCAGTCGGTGTCGAACGGCGGTTGCAGCGGTTCGGTCGTGATCTCGCCCTGCGGGAGGTGCCCGGACACCACGACGTCGACGCTGACCTGGCGGTTGAGCGGCGCGGTGCCGAACATGGTCATGAACTTGACCTTGCGGGTGGGGCGGTCGACGTGCGTCTGCTCGGAAGTGCCGAGGTGGCGGAACCAGATGTCGTCGCCCAGCCGCCGGGCGGCGGCGGCCTTCAACGCCTCGACCGCGGTGTCGGTGCTGTCCTCGATGCTCAGGAGGTCGACGTCGGTGGAGTACCGGGCGGTCGGCCAGCGCACGAGCATGGCCTGGCCGCCTTTGAGCACCCAGTTGACGGCGTCGTCACCGTCGAAGACCCGGGCGATCAGCCTGCGGTGGAAATGCAGGTCCAGCAGTTCGTTCGCCCGGCCGCCGGTGATCCTCGCCGCGTTCTCGGCCCGGCTCTTCTGCGAGCTGATGTAGGCGCGGGGGCTCGCCGGCCGCTTCGGTTCAGCCACGTGCCTCACCTCGAGGGCCGGTGCTCGCCGCGAGCAGCCTCGCGGCGCCGGCCGCGCGGGGCGGTGCGGGGCGGAGGGCCAGCTCGACCGTGCTGGTGCCTATTCCGGCGAGCAGATGATCAAGCAGCGCTTCGCCGTCGCCGGGGCGGCGGACGCCGTAGCGCACGGAGTAGGGGCCGATCCGGTCGGCGAGCTCGTCCAGCCGGACGAGGTTCGCCAGGACTGCCTCGCGGATGATCGTGGCGAGGTGACTGCCGTCGACGTGCTGGTCGAGCAGATCGAGGATCGTCCTCAATGCCGTCGTGACCGGGAGGCCGTCGACCGTGGTCACGTCGTCCTCCGCGAGCTCGGCCCTCTTGAACCACAGGTCCGGATCGCGGCTGGTGCGACGGCGGGGGGTGGTGAACGTGATCCGGTCGTCGACCAGCTCACCGAGGCCGTGCAGGCGGGCCGCGGACCGGTGGGACAGCACGCCGCCGTCGGGGTCCAGCGGCGGCCGGTCCCAGGCCGCGGTCGCCGGATCCAGGGAGAGCCAGGCGGCCTGCTCGTCGCGGGCGGCGGTGACCACGGCGGTGGTGGAGGCGTAGACGCCGTGGCGGACCCGGTCGAGATAGCCGGCCGCCTCCAGCCGGTGGAGGGTGGAGCGGTCGACGCCGGCGCCGGAGGCCTGGCGAGAGGTGACCATGCCCCACTGGTCAGCGGTGAACCCGCTGATCAACTCCAACGCTTGTCGCATCTCCACGCAGCAATAGTACGGCACTTATGCAGCGTTTGTTGCGTCCAGAGTGCGACAAACGCTGATGTGGTGGACCGGAGGCAGGCGTGGACGCCAGGGCTTACGACTCGCGCCGGGCGTTCTGCAGGGCGAGGCCCCGGGGCGTCGCGACGCGGGTGATCAGCGCGAACAGCCCGTCGCACACCAGCGCCAGGATCACCGCCGCCAGGCCGCCCGCGAAGATCTCGCCGTAGCCCGACGCTCCCAGCGCGAAGCCGTCGACGATGTAGCGGCCGAGGCCGCCTCCGTCGTTGACGATCGCGCCGATTGCCACCGTCGCGATCAGCTGGAGGAACGCCACCCGCGCGCCCGCCAGGAGCACCGGGGACGCCAGGGGCAGTTCGAGCCGGACCATGATCTGCCACTCGCGGTAGCCCGTGCCGCGGGCGGCGTCGACCGTCTCCTGTTCCAGCGACACCACCCCCGCGTATGTGTTCGTGAACAGCGGGGGCATCGCCAGCGCGACGAGCGCGAGCAGCAACGGCCAGAACGTCGTGTCCAGCTCCCAGCGGCTGGCCAGGAACCAGAACAGGATGATCAGGCCGAAGCTGGGGATCGCGCGGCCGATGTTCACCGCGCTGCTCGCCAGGAACGCGCCCCGGCGGTAGTGGGCCAGCCACAGCGCCGCCGGGATCGTCAGGACCGCCGCGATCACCAGCGCCAGCAACGAAAACCTCAGGTGCTCCAGCGTCCGGTACGGGATCCCGGCCTTGTCCGTCCAGCTCCAGCGGTGGGGATCCGCGAGCCACGCGTTCAGCTGGTCGAGGAAGCTCATCGCGCCCCCACCTTCCGCGACCACGGCGCCAGCAGGCGCTCGCTGAGCCAGAGAACCAGGTCGACGACCACCGCCAGGACCACCGACAGCACCACGCCGACGATGATCTCCGTCGGGTTGGGCGTCGCCGTCTGGATGCCCGCGCGGATGAAGTAGCCCAGGCCGCCGAGGCCGAGCATCGACGTCACCGTGACCAGGCCGATCGTCGTCACCGCGGCGACGCGCAGCCCGGCGATCACCACCGGCAGCGCGAGCGGCAGCTCGATCTGCCAGAGCAGCCTGCCGCGCGTGTAGCCCATGCCGACCGCGGCCTCGCGGACCTCGTTCGGCACCTGGTCGACGCCCGTGACGATGTTGCGGACCAGGATCAGCAGCGTGTAGGTCGCGAGCGGGATCATCGCGGTGAGGAACGTCAGCCCGAAGAACGGCACCAGCACGGCGAACGCGCCGAGGCTCGGGATCACGTAGAGCGCACCGGCCGTGCCCAGGATGACCGGGTACGACCAGCGGTACCGCAGCGCCAGCACCGCGAGCGCGATCGAGACGACGAGCCCGACGCCGAGTGCGGCGGCGGTGAGCGAGATGTGTTCGCCGAGGCGCTGGACGATGTCGTCCGCGTTGCGGTCCACCCACTTCCACTGGAAGATCGGGGGTCCGCTGTCGGCGGCCAGCGGGGTCACCGCGGTCACGTGCACCGGTCGACCCTACCCCGTTTGGTGGGGAATCATTCCGAAGTCTGGGAATTTGAGGGGCTTTCTCCCAACATGTGGATACTTGTCGGAGGTCAGGGCTAGGGTCCTTTCGTCTGTTCGAGTGACGAGGGAGTGGGGATTCGTGCGCTGGTTCCGGAACGCGTCCGTGGTGGCGGTGGCCGTCGCGGCGACGCTCGGTTTGGCCGCCTGTGGGGGTGGCAGCGACAGCGGTGACAAGCCCGCCGCGCAGAGCAAGGGTGGGGCGCCGATCGTCGTCGCGTCCTTCAACTTCACCGACAGCCAGATCCTCGCCGAGATCTACGCGCAGGCGCTGGAGGCCAAGGGCTACCCGGTGACGCGGAAGCTGAACCTGGGCTCGCGGGAGCTGATCTACCCCTCGCTGAAGTCCGGTGAGCTGCAGTTCATCCCGGAGTACCAGGGCGCGGCGATCACCACCGGCTTCGGCAAGGAGGCCGGCAAGACCGCGCAGGAGGAGCACGAGCAGCTGGCCAAGCTGTTCGAGCCCAGCGGCGTCGGCCTGCTGAACTTCGCCGCGGCGGAGGACAAGAACACCTACATCATCAAGTCCGACCTGGCCAAGGAAAAGGGCATCGCGTCGATCAGCGACCTGAAGAAGCTGGACAAGGTCGTCATGGCGGGGCCGCCGGAATGCGAAAAGCGCCTGCCGTGCTTCCAGGGCTTCAAGGACGTCTACAAGCTGACGAACGCGACGTTCCAGACCATCCAGGAAGCCGGGCCGCGGGTCGAGCAGCTGAAGTCGGGCGCCGTCACGGTGATCCCGGTCGACTCGGTCAGCCCGCTGACCGGCGACTCGAACTACACGGTGCTCAAGGACGACCTGAACATCGTCCCGACCGAGAACGTCGTGCCGGCGGTGAACAAGAAGGTGCTCGACGAGCGCGGCGCCGACTTCGCGAACGCGGTGAACGCGGTGAGCGCGAAGCTGACGACGGACGTCATGCGCGACCTGAACAAGCGCGTCGACTCGGACGGCGAGAAGGCCGCCGACGTCGCGAAGGACTGGCTGTCCCAGGCCGGTCTCTGACCCCAGCGCCCCAAGGCGGCGTTCGGTGCGTCAGACGCACCGAACGCCACATTGGGTGCGTCTGACGCAACCAACGCCACATTGGGGCGCTTTACGCCGTGCCCCGGACCACCCAGGCGCGGGCCGACAGCGGGATCGAGCCGTCCGGGTTCGTCGGCAGGCGGCTGCGCAGGAGTTCGCGGATCTGGTCGCGGCGGGCCTCGGGCAGCGTCGCCAGGTACGCCGGGGCCGGGCCCTGGGCGCCGAGGAACGGCTGCCAGTAGTCGTCGAAACCCGAGAACACGGTCGGGATCTTGATCTCGCCGACCGACACGCCGGTCAGGCCCGCCTCCGTCCACAGCCGGCCGAACGGCTCCGGGCGGCACAGCGAGAACCGGCGGCCTTCGTCTAGGTCCGCGACCCGCACCGGGTCCAGCTCGGCCGCCGCGTCCCAGAACCGCCGGATCAGCTCCATGCCCTCCGCGAGGTCCCAGAGGTACGCCGCCGCCAGGCCGCCGGCGGCCGTCACCCGCGCGATCTCCGCCGCGGCCTTCGCCGGGTCGGGCACGAAGTTCAGGACCAGCCCGGACACGGTGACGTCGAAGTGGTCGTCCGGGAAGGGGAGCTCACGGGCATCGGCGAGCGTGAACGACGCCCGCGGATCGGTCACGCCGGCGCGCGCCGTCTTCAGGAATCCCCCGGACGGGTCGACTCCGACGACTTCCGCCGGGTCCGCCGCCGTCAGGACCGCCGACGTCAGCGCGCCCGTGCCGCAGCCCACGTCGAGCCAGCGCCGGCTGGCTGGGGCGTCGAGCTGCCGGACGAACGTCTCCGCGATCCGGCGGCTCCACCGTCCGATGTAGGCCTCGTAAGCTTCGCCCGACTGCCACATACGTGGAGTACAGCACAAAAACCGCTGGTCAGCCGTTAGCCAGATCACCGGTCGCGGTGTTGCCCGCCGACGTCGCACGCCGCAGGAAGCCGGCGATCAGCGCCAGCTCCTCCTCGCTGTAGCCGGCGCAGAGCTCGTCCATCGCCGTGTTCATCCCCGCATACAGCCGGAACAGCTCGGCGTTGCGGCCGCGGACCGCGCGCACCGCGACCGCGCGGCGGTCGGCCGCCTCGGGGTCGCGCTCGCGGACGATCCAGCCGCCCTTCTGCAGCCGGTCGAGGATGCCCGTCATCGTCGCCGGGTGCAGACCGGCGCGGCGGGCCAGCGCGCTCGGGCTCAACGGCCCGTGCCGGCCGATCAACTCCAGGCAGTCCAGGTCGACGTCTTTGAGCGCCAGGTGCGCGCTGACCTGGTGGTTCAGCAGCGAGAGCTGGTTGCGCAGGTCTCGCAGCGCCTCCTTGAGCGCCACGGTCGCGCGCCGGCGGCCGACGGCGTCCGTCGTGGAACTCATGCGCGTCAGCCTAACGCGGTGAGCAGCCTCCCGGCCGGTGGTGGAATCGTGGACCACAATCGACGTCCGAAGGAGAAGGAGCGAAATGGGAAAGGTCACGGCCACCGCGGAGCGCACCATCGACGCCCCGGCCGACAAGGTCCGCGCGCTCGTCGCCGACTACGCCGAAACGCGCCCGAAGCTGCTCACCGAGCACTACCGCGACTACGAGGTCACCGAGGGCGGCGTCGGCGCCGGGACCAAGGCCGGCTGGAAGCTGCAGGCGACGTCCAAGCGCGTGCGCGACGTCAAGGCCACGGTCAGCGAGCCGAAGCCCGGCACCCTGGTCGAGACCGACGCGAACTCCAGCATGGTCACCACCTGGACGGTCTCCGAAGCCGGTGAGAAGAGCCTGGTCCGGATCGAGACGTCGTGGGACGGCGCCGGCGGCATCGGCGGCTTCTTCGAGAAGACGTTCGCGCCCGGTGGGCTCAAGAAGATCTACGACGGCGTGCTCGGGAAGCTCGCCGAAATAGTGTGACAGTGGCGCGAAGCGCCTCCGTTGAGGGTGGCGGTGGGGAAGAAGGTTGGGTGTAGCGCGTCACAATCGGAATGCGCGCCCCGGTTAGCCGGTTCTACCCGGTGGAATCCGGGGCGCTTGCCCCGCTTCGAGAGACTTGAGGAGTTCGACGGTGAACGCACAGGCGACGGAAATCCGGTTGGCTTCGCGCCCGGAAGGTGTTCCGACGCACGACAACTTCGAGGTCGTCGACACCGAGATCCCCGCTCCCGGCGAGGGGCAGATCCTGGTGCGCAACCTGGTCATGAGCGTCGACCCGGCCATGCGCGGGCGCATGCGCGACGTGAAGTCGTACGCGCCGCCCTTCGAGGTCGGCGAGGTCATGTCCGGCGGGGCGGTCGGCGAGGTCGTCGAGTCCCATGTGGACGGTGTGAAGCCCGGTGACCACGTGCTGCACCAGGCCGGCTGGCGCACCCACGCCGTGCTCGACGCCAAGCGGTTCGTCAAGGTCGACGCCGAAGCCGCGCCGCTCTCGACCTACCTCGGCGTGCTCGGCATGCCGGGCCTCACCGCGTACGCGGGCCTGCTGGTGTCGGCCGAGTTCAAGCCGGGCGACACGGTGTTCGTCTCGGGCGCGGCCGGTGCCGTCGGCTCGCTCGTCGGGCAGCTCGCGAAGCTGAAGGGCGCCAAGCGCGTCATCGGCTCGGCCGGGTCGGCGGAGAAGGTCCGGTACCTGATCGACGACCTCGGCTTCGACGCCGCCTTCAACTACAAGGACGGTCCGGTCGCCGAGCAGCTGCACAAGGCGGCGCCGGAAGGCATCGACGTCTACTTCGACAACGTCGGCGGCGAACACCTCGAAGCCGCGATCGACGCGATCACCGTCCACGGCCGGATCGCCGTCTGCGGCATGATTTCCCAGTACAACGCCACCGAGCCCACGCCGGCGCCGCGCAACCTCGCGCAGATCATCGCCAAGCGGATCACCATCCGCGGCCTGCTCGTGCTCGACCACTGGGGTCTGCAGCAGCAGTTCGTCAGCGAGGTCGCCCCGCTGGTGAAGTCGGGGAAGATCAAGTACTCCGAGACGTTCGTCGACGGCATCCGCAACGCGCCGGACGCCTTCCTCGGCCTGCTCTCCGGGGCCAACACCGGCAAGATGCTGGTCCGGATCGCGGACTAACCCAGCAGTCCGGCCAGTTCGGTCAACGCCGAAATCGTGTACGTCGGCTCGGGTGAGCCGGGCAGCGGGCGGACGCCGGGGCGGGCGAGCAACGCCGTCCGCAGCCCGGCCGCCTGCGCGCCCGCGATGTCCCAGTCGTGCGCGGCGACCATCACCGCGTGCCGGGGCTCGACGCCGTAGGCGTTGAGGACCTGCCGGTACGGCTCGGGCGCGGGCTTGAGCCGGCCGGCCTGCTCGGCCGAGAAGATCCGGTCGAAGCGCTGGGCGAGACCGGAGTTCTGCAGCTGAGCCTCGGCCGTCGTGAGCGGCGAATTCGTCAGCGCGACGACGTCGTGGCCGGCTTCGCGCAGCTTGGTGAGGCCCGCTTCGGCGTCGGGGTGGGCCGGGAGCGAGCGGAGCCCTTCGCCGATCTTCGCGAGGTCCACGTCCCGGCCGTGCCGGGCGGCGATCTCGGCCGCGGCTTCACCCGCGATGCCCGCGAAGTCGCGGTAACCGCCGGTCGCCGTCACGGTCAGCACGGTGTGGATGGCCAGCCCGAACCACTCGCGCCGCAGCTCGGGGCCGCCGACGAGGTCGTCCATGGCGGCGAGGTCGAGCAGGGTTTCGTTGACGTCGAAGACGCAGAGCATGAGTTCAGTATTGCTGGGTCAGCGACCGTTCGTTGAGGTCCTCGTCGAGTTCTTCCGCCGACGTGGACAGGGACAGCTGGTCGCGCAGGATCGTGCCCAGGGTCGGCAGCGTCGAGCGCTCCGGCCACGTCGACGGGTCCCACAGCGACGACCGCAGGAACGCCTTCGCGCAGTGCATGTACAGCTCTTCGACCTCGATGACCACCGCGAGCTTCGGCCGCTTGCCCCGCACCACCAGCGAATCGAAGAACGGCGCGTCCGACACCAGCCGGGCGCGGCCGTTCACCCGCAGCGTCTCGTTCATCCCCGGTACCAGGAACAACAGCCCCGCGTGCGGGTTGTCGACGATGTTGCGGAAGCTGTCGATCAGCTTGTTGCCCGGGCGGTCGGCCAGCACCAGCGTCCGGTCGTCGAGCACGAGGACCGACCCCGCCGGGTCGCCGCGGGGTGAGACGTCGCAGCTGCCGTCCGGCGACGACGTCGCCAGCAGCACGAACGGCGAGTGCGCGATCAGGGTCCGCGCGTGCTCGTCGATGTGGGCGAGCACCTTCTGCCGGGTCCTCGGCTTCGGTTCGCCCAGCAGCTCGCGCAGGGCCTCGTGCGTGTCGATGTGCGTCTCGCTGATCCCCATGCCGACAAGCTAGCGCGGACCACCGACAATCCGGCCCGCGATCGCGATCCGCGCGGCCTCGGTCGACTTCCGGACCACGAGATCCACCGAATAGCCGTGCTTCACGAAGACGCCGTCGAGCTGGAACGTGCCGTAGCCGTGGGCCTGGGTGAACAGCTGCTCCATCAGTTCCAGCGCCGTCGCCGGGTCGGGGGCGACCGCCAGGCAGCGCATCAGGAACTCGTCCGTCAGGCGGCGGGTCTGCTCCATCAGCTCGACGTGCTCCGGGCCGTGGAGGCCGTCGGCGTAGATGACGTTCATCCCGGCCCGTCGTTCGATCAGGTACCGCGTGTACGCGCCCGCACCGGCGGCCAGGGCGTCCGCGGGGTCCGCGTGCTCGGCTGCCGCCTCGGCGACGCGGTCGGCCAGCTGGCACGCGATGTGGCAGGCGACCTCGGCCAGCAGGCTTTCCCGGGTCGCGAAGTGCCGGTACGGCGCGCCGGGACTGACGTTCGCCAGCTTCGCGACCTTCGCGACCGAGAAGCCTTCCAGGCCCTGCTCGGCGATCAGGTCGAGGGAGACGCGCACGAGCTCCGCCCGGAGGTCGCCGTGGTGGTACTTCCCGCCCATGACCTGGATCACATCTCCCGTTCGAAATATGTAAGACCCCTCTTACGTAGAGATGTAAGAGACCTCTTACGAACACCACGGTACTTGAACTTGGAGGGTTCCATGAGCACCACTACGCACGCCATCGCCGCCCCGGCGCCGGGTGCGCCGCTCGCACCGACCACGATCGAGCGCCGCGACCTGCGTCCGGACGACGTCCTCATCGACATCGCCTACGCCGGAATCTGCCACAGCGACATCCACCAGGCGAAGGAGGACTGGGGCCAGGCCATCTTCCCGATGGTCCCCGGGCACGAGATCGCCGGCGTCGTGGCGGCGGTCGGCTCGGACGTCACGAAGTACCAGGTCGGCGACCGCGTCGGCGTCGGCTGCATGGTCGACTCCTGCGGTGAGTGCGAGTACTGCCTCGCCGGCACCGAGCAGTTCTGCGTCAAGGGCAACGTCCAGACGTACAACGGCGTCGGCTTCGACGGCGAGAACACCTACGGCGGCTACAGCAACCAGATCGTCGTGAAGGACGCCTTCGTCTGCCGCATCCCCGAGGGCATCAGCCTCGACATCGCGGCGCCGCTGCTGTGCGCGGGCATCACCACCTACTCGCCGCTGCACCACTGGGGCGCCGGGCCGGGCAAGAAGGTCGCCGTGATCGGCCTCGGCGGGCTCGGGCACATGGGCGTCAAGATCGCCGCTGCCATGGGCGCCGAGGTGACGGTGCTGAGCCAGAGCCTCAAGAAGCAGGAAGACGGCCTCAAGCTCGGCGCGACGGACTACTACGCGACCAGCGACGAGTCGACGTTCGACGTCCTCAAGGGCAAGTTCGACGTCATCCTCAACACCGTGTCGGCCAAGCTGCCGGTGGACGCCTACCTCGGCCTGCTGAAGGTCGGCGGCGCGATGGTGAACGTCGGCGCGCCCGGCGAACCGCTGTCGTACAACGCTTTCTCGCTGCTGGGCGGCAACAAGGTGCTGGCCGGGTCGATGATCGGCGGCATCGCCGAGACCCAGGAGATGCTGGACTTCTGCGCCGAGCACGGCATCGGCGCGGAGATCGAGACCATCTCGGCCGACGAGGTCAACGAGGCCTACGAGCGCGTCGAGAACTCCGACGTGCGCTACCGCTTCGTCATCGACGCCTCGACCATCGGCGCGTGACCCGTCGTGAGTGGTAATTCGGGTTAGAACCCGAATTACCACTCACGACCGCGTCAGAACACCACGGTCCGGTTGCCGTGCACCAGGACCCGGTTCTCCAGGTGCCAGCGCAGGCCGCGCGCCAGTGTCACCTTCTCGATGTCCCGGCCCTTGCGGACCATGTCCTCGACCGAGTCGCCGTGGTCGACGCGGATGACGTCCTGGTCGATGATCGGGCCCGCGTCCAGGTCCGCCGTCACGTAGTGGCACGTCGCGCCGACCAGCTTCACGCCGCGCGTGTGCGCCTGGTGGTACGGCTTCGCGCCGATGAACGACGGCAGGAAGCTGTGGTGGATGTTGATCGCCCGGCCGGCCCACTCGCGGCACAGGTCCGCGGGCAGGATCTGCATGAACCGGGCGAGCACCACCGCGTGCGGGTCGTGCTCGTCGACCAGCTTGCGGACCTCTTCGAACGCGGCGGCCTTGCCCTCGGCCGGGAACGGCACGTGGTGGAACGGGATGCCGTGCGCGCGGGTGATGTCGGCCAGCGACTCGTGGTTGCCGATCACCGCGGCGATGTCGACGTCGAGCTCCCCGGACGCGACGCGGCCGAGCAGGTCGTACAGGCAGTGCCCGGCCTTCGACACCAGCACGACCGCGCGGCGCCGCTCACCGGTGTCGCTGACCTGCCAGCTCGAGTCCGCCGACAGGTCCGCGGCCACCTCGGCGAACCGGGCCCGCAGCCCGGCGGCGTCGAACGGCAGTGAGTCGGCCCGGACGACCTGGCGGGTGAAGAACCAGCCCGTGTCCGGGTCGGTGTGGTAGGCCGCTTCGACGATCCAGCCGCCGTGCTCGGCGAGGAACCCGGAGATCCGGGCGATGATGCCGGTGCGGTCGGGGCAGCCGAAGGTGATGACGTAGCGGCGTTCGGGAGCGGTCACGCCGAGCATTGTCCCTCGCGCTGGTCAGGGCGCCGCGAGCGGTGCGAGGTCGCCCGTGACGGACGCGCCGTGCGGACGGCCCCACAGCGCGCGGTAGACGTCGTCGGCGGCGCCGGCGACCTCGGCGACCGGCTCGCCGAACGTCCAGGTGCGCTCCGGCGTCGTGACACGGACGTCGGCTTTCTTGCCCAAGCGCGGGGTGAGGTAGGTCAGGAACTCGTCGATGCCGTCGTTGGCGAAGCCGGGGTCGAACCGCGTCGGCGGGACGTCGTCGAGGGCCGATTCCGCGTCGAGGCGGTGGATCGCCGTCTCGTGGGCCATCCGGCGAGTCCAGTCGCCGACCGTCACGGCGAAGCCCGGGTACGGCGAGAACGCCGGGGATTCCGGGTCTCTCGCGAGGGCTTCGCGCAGGGCCAGGCGCTGGCCGTCCCACCACCCCAGGACGTCGGCCCAGTCCGCGGGCGGCTCCGGCCTCACCGGGCGGTTCACCGCCAGGCCGACGGCGAAGCCGTGCACGAAGGCGATGTGCGCAACCAGGTCATGAACAGTCCACTTCGGACAGTTCGGCACCCGGGCCGCCGGACCGGCCGTCAGCGCCGCCCGCTTCAGCGCGTCGGCGTGGATGTCGATCGCTTCCAGCATGGGCCGACCGTAGCCGCCGGCCGGCCTCGATCGCGACCACCAGACCGAGTCCGAGGCTGAAGGACAGCAGGAGGCCCTTGACCGGTTCGTCGGCGAAGGCGGCTCCGCCGGCGAGGCCGATCAGCACGCTGTAGACCGCCCAGATCGCCGCGCCGGCGAGGTCCAGCGGTGCGAACCGGTGCAGGGGATAGCCGAGGCTGCCGGTGGCGAGCGCGCTGGCGACGCGTCCGCCGGGCAGGTAGCGCGCGGCGATGATCAGCAACCCGCCGTTGCGCCGCACCTGCTCGCGCGCCCATGCGTAGCGCCGCTGCCCGTCCGCGCCCCGCTGCAGCCGCGCGATCGCGTGCGGCCCGGCGGCCCGGCCGACGGCGTACCCGAGGCAGTCGCCCGCCCACGCCCCGCCCGCCGCGACGGCGGCGAGCAGGGTGAGGTCCGCCGGGTCGGGCCCGAGCAGCACGGCGACGGTCACGACGGTCGTCTCGCTGGGCATGAACGGCAGCAGCGCGTCCAACCCGGACACGGCGAAGACGAGCACCCACAGCCACGGCGAGCCCAGGGCGTCGCGCAGCAGCTCGGTGACGTGCGCCAGCAGTTCCACGGCTCAATGGTGATCACCGCAGGTCACTTCGGGGTGACGCAGCGGGGGTGCCCCGGTGAACAAGCGCCCCAATGTGGCGTTGGTTGCGTCAGACGCACCCAATGTGGCGTTCGGTGCGTCTGACGCACCGAACGCCACATTGGGGCGCTGTGGTCAGGCGGGGGCGACCGCGGACCAGGGGACCGTCAGCTCACCCAGGCGGATCCGCGGGTCCGCCACCGGCCAGCCCCGGGCGACCAGCAGCCGGATCGTCTCCAGCCAGCGCGACTTCACCCCGAACGCCTGGTGCGGCGCGGCCGTCGCCCAGCACGCGTCGAGAGACGAGAGCAACGCGTGCACCCGCTCGCCCGGGACGTTCCGGTGGATCAGCGCCTTCGGCAGCCGCTCGGCGATCGTCGACGGCTTCTCGAGCCCCGCCAGCCGCATCGACAACGTCAGGGACACCGGCCCGGCCGCCGAAACCAGCACCCACGTCGACAGCCGGCCGATCTCGTCGCACGTGCCCTCGACCAGCAGGCCGCCCGGGGCCATCGAGTCCAGCACCAGCCCCCACGCGCCCGCGACCTCGTCCTCCGCGTACTGCCGCAGGACGTTGAACGCGCGCACCAGCACCGGCCGCGTCCCGGCCAGCTCGAACCCGCCGCGGCGGAAGTCCAGCAGCGGCGGCGACGCCGCGGATTGCGCGAAGGCCACGCGAGAAGGATCCAGCTCCAGGCCCAGCACCCGGACGTCCGGCCGGACGCGCCGTAGCCACCGCGCCAGCTCGACGGTCGTCACCGGCGAAGCGCCGTAACCGAGGTCGACGACCAGCGGCGAGCCCGCCGCGCGCAGCAGCCGGGTCGTCGCGGGCGCGTACGTGATCCACCGGTCGACCCGGCGGAGGCGGTTCGGGTTGGTCGTGCCGCGGGTCGGCGCGCCGACCGGGCTCAGTTTGCTTCGGTGAGCCACTTCGCCGTGAATTCGGCTTCGCGCTCCAGCAGCTTCGTGACCTGCTCGGAGATGACGCTTTCCAGCTTCCCGCCGAACAGCGGGATCCGGACCGTGACCTCGCCGCTGATCCGCAGCACCGTCTTGCCGCCGTTGGCCAGCAACGCCGTCCGCGCGGCGATCTCACCCGGGACGCCGCCGACCTCGACCGTCGCCTGACCCTGCCGGCCGGTGCCGTCGTTGCTCACGCGCCAGGTCTGCGTGCGGGTCACCAGCAGGTCGCCCTTGTGCAGCGTCCGCACCGCCTGGGGCAGCTTCTCGGCGCTGATCCCCTGCCGCAGCTCGTACCGCAGGTCCGTCCCGGAGACCTCGTACGACAGCAGCGCGGCGCCGTGCCCGCCGAGCTGCTCGAGCCGCGCCCGCAGCGCGCCTTCGCCGGCGACCGCGGCGTACGTCGCGGCGACGTCGGCGGAGAACTCAGCACGGTGCTCGATCCGGGATCCCATGAGCCGGACAGTACCGTCAGACGCGTGAACACCGCCCGAACTCCCGCACTCCCGAAGCTCTCCGCGTACACCACGCTGCGCCTCGGCGGCCCGGCCCGCCACTTCGTCAGCGCCGTGACCAGCGAAGACCTCGTCGCGGCGGTCCGCGAGGCCGACGCGGCGGGCGAACCGGTGCTGCTGCTCGGCGGCGGCTCCAACCTGGTCGTCGCGGACGCGGGGTTCGACGGCACGCTGATCGAGGTCGCGAACACCGGCTGGCGGCGCGACGACGGTGACGTCGTGGAGGTCGAGGCCGGCCAGAACTGGGACGCGTTCGTCGCCGGGCTGGTCGGAGCGGGCCTGGGCGGGCTCGAATGCCTCTCCGGCATCCCGGGCAGCGTCGGCGCGACGCCGATCCAGAACGTCGGCGCGTACGGCTGCGAAGTCGCCGAGTCCATCGTCTCGCTGGAGCTGTACGACCGGCGGACGCGCGAAGTGCGCACGCTCAAGGCGGACGAGCTCGGCTTCGCCTACCGCACCAGCGTCCTCAAGGGCACCGACACCGGCGTCGTCCTCTCGGTCCGCTTCGAGATCCGCGAGGACGGCCTCTCCGCGCCCATCCGCTACGCCGAGCTGGCGCGCACGCTCGGCGTCGAGATCGGGGCCCGCGTCCCGGCGGCCGAAGCGCGCGAAGCCGTGCTCGAGCTGCGTCGCGGCAAGGGCATGGTGCTCGACCCGGACGACCACGACACGTGGAGCGCGGGCTCCTTCTTCACCAATCCGATCGTCCCGTCGGCCGAGGCGGACGGGGTCCTGGCACGCATCACGGACAGCGTGGGCTCCGAGGCTCCGCAGTACCCGGCCGAGGGCGGCGTCAAGCTGTCGGCGGCCTGGCTGATCGAGCGCGCCGGTTTCGCGAAGGGGTACCCCGGGCCGGGGAACCGCGTCTCGCTGTCGACCAAGCACACGCTGGCGCTGACCAACCGCGGCGACGCGACGACCGAGGACCTGCTGGCGCTGGCCCGCGAGGTCCGCGACGGCGTCTACGAGCGCTTCGGCGTCCGGCTCCACCCGGAACCGTTGCTGATCAACTGCGTGATTTGAGCCGAAACGGGCAACCTGGACGTGTACAGGACGTCTTTGTCGACATAGGCGGCGCCACCTGATCGGATGGTCTTTACCTTTCGGCGGGTAACGTCGGCTGGGCTACCAGCGCTAAGGGCGTGTGCCCCGCTGGCCGGCGGGGGAACTCGGGAGGTTTCGGTGATCGAACGGCGTACGGTCTTCAAGGCCGCTCTGGCGGCGGGGGCCGCCCTGGTCGCCGCGGCGTGTTCGAGCACGAACGACGGCACCGCGCTGCCCACCGGCGCCGCGGGTGCCGACGGTGAGGGCGCGCAGCCCGTGGCGAAGATCACGGCCGAGCCCGCCGTCAACGCCAAGGACGCTTCCGTCCTCAAGCCCGTCGTGATCAAGGTCGCCGACGGCAAGCTCACCGAGTGCAAGGTGACCGCCGACGGGGGCAAGGCCGTCAAGGGCGACACCGCGCCGGACGGGCTCACCTGGACCAGCTCCGAGCCGCTCGGCTACGGCAAGACCTACACCTACGCGGCCAAGGCCACCGGCACCGACGGCAAGCCCGTCGAGCTCACCGGCACCTTCAGCACGGTCACCCCGGCCAAGCAGGTCCGCGCCACGCTCAACCCGGCCGACAACCAGCAGGTCGGCGTGGCCATGCCGATCAGCGTCAAGTTCGCTTCGCCGGTCAAGGACCGCGCGGCGGTCGAGAAGGCCCTGTCCGTCAAGACGGACAAGAACGTCGAAGGCGCCTGGGGCTGGCTCTCCGACAGCCAGGTCGACTACCGGCCGAAGGAGTACTGGCCGCAGAACATCACCGTCAGCGTCGAGGCGAAGCTGTACGGCGTCGAGCTGGGCGGTGGCGCGTACGGCAAGGCGGACGTCACCACGAAGTTCAAGATCGGCCGCAACCAGGTGGTCAAGGTCAACACCCCGGACCACCAGATGCTCGTCTACCGCAACGGTTCCCAGGTCAAGAGCTACCCGTGCGCGAACGGCCTGGACGCCGAGGTCGACCGCAACACCCCCAACGGCACCTACATCATCATGACCCGGGAGCCGACGGCGGTGTTCGACAACGCCCGCTACGGCTACACGAACGTCAACAAGAAGTGGGCCTGCCGGTTCTCCAACCACGGCGAGTACATCCACGAGAACCAGGACAACGCGGCCAACATCGGGAAGACCAACAACTCCCACGGCTGCGTCAACCTCCTCGAGGCCGACGCCAAGGACTTCTACGACTCCGCGCTGATCGGCGACCCGGTCGAGATCACCGGCTCGAAGCTGGGCGCGCCGATGGCCTCGGACGTCAAGGACTGGAACTACAGCTGGTCGGCCTGGCAAGGGCTGGGTGCGAAGTAGCCCGTGCGCACCGAAGTCGTCGGGCACGGCGGGACACGCCTCGGCCTGCGGGTCGAAGGGGCCGGGAACAGCAGGCCGATCGTGTTCGTGCACGGCTGGGCGCAGTCGTCCGGCTGCTGGGCGGCGCAGCTCGCCGACCCGGCGCTGACCGAGCGGTTCCGCCTGGTCGCGATGGACCTGCGCGGGCACGGCGCGTCCGACGTCCCGGCCGCGGGCTACGACGACCCGGTGGTCTGGGCCGACGACCTCGCCGCGGTGCTCGACTTCGCCGGGCCGGACGCGATCGTCGTCGCCTGGTCCTACGGCGGCCTGGTGCTGGTGGACCACATCCGGGTGCACGGCACCGCACGGCTGCGCGGGATCGTGCTCGTCGGCGCGATCACCGAGATCGGCCGCGACCGGGCGGGCGGGCGCGTCGGCCCGCTGATGCGCGAGCACATGCGGGCGATGCTTTCGGATGATCCGGACATCGCGGTCCCGGCGCTCACGGCGTTCAGCCGCGAAATGGCCGGCGGCCCGGTGCCCGGCGCGCAGGTCCAGGCCCTGCTCGGGGCTTCTCTGAGCGTGCCCCCTTCGGTCCGCGCGGCCCTGTTCCGCCGGGACATCGGCAGCGAAGAAGTCCTGGCCGCGATCGACAAGCCGACCCTGGTCGTGCACGGTTCGCACGACCGCGTGATCGACCCCGCGGCGGCCGAGCACACGATCGGGAAGATTCCGGGTGCCACCGGGCGTTGGTTCCTTGACGGGGGGCATGCGCCCTTCGCCGAGTCCGCCGACGAGTTCGACGCGGTACTCCGGCAGTTCGCCGAGGAATGCTGACGTAACGCGGGAGACGACCAAGGTGACCAGCTCCATCCGGGGGTTCCGTGCCGCGCCGCGCCGGGTCGCGGTGCTCTCCGTGCACACCTCGCCGCTCGAGCAGCCAGGAACGGGCGACGCGGGCGGGATGAACGTCTACGTCAGCCAGACGGCGACCGAGATGGCCCGCCGCGGGGTCGAGGTCGAGGTGTTCACCCGCGCGACGGCGTCGGACCAGCCGCCGGTGGCCGAGCTCGCGCCGGGCGTGACCGTCCGGCACGTGCAGGCGGGCCCGTTCGAGCCGCTGAGCCGCGACGAGCTGCCCGCGCAGCTGTGCGCGTTCACCTCCGGCGTGCTGCGCACCGAGGCCTTCCACGAGCCCGGCTACTACGACCTCATCCACTCGCACTACTGGCTGTCGGGCCAGGTCGGCTGGCTCGCCCGCGACCGGTGGTCCGTACCGCTGGTGCACACCGCGCACACCCTGGCGAAGGTCAAGAACGCCGCGCTGGCCGAGGGGGACAAGCCCGAGCCGCGCACCCGCGTGATCGGCGAGGAGCAGGTGGTCGCCGAGGCCGACCGGCTGGTCGCCAACACCGCGGTCGAGGCCCGGCAGCTCATCGACCTCTACGACGCCGAGCCGCACGCGGTGCACGCCGTGCCGCCGGGCGTCGACCTCGATCGCTTCACGCCGGGCCCCCAGCGGGACGCCCGCGCCGAGCTGGGCCTGGCCGCCGACGACGTCGTGCTGGCCTTCGCCGGCCGGATCCAGCCGCTGAAGGCGCCGGACGTGCTGCTGCACGCCGCGGCGGCCCTGCTGCGCCGCCGCCCCGAGCTGGCACCGAAGCTGGTCGTGCTGGTCGTCGGCGGACCGTCCGGCACCGGGCTGGAGCAGCCGCAGGCCCTGCGCGAGCTCGCCGTTTCCCTCGGCATCGAGCGGCAGGTCCGGTTCCTGCCGCCGCAGCCGGGCGAGGCGCTCGCCCGGGTTTTCCGCGCAGCCGACGTCGTCGCGGTGCCCAGCTACAACGAGTCGTTCGGGCTGGTCGCCCTGGAGGCGCAGGCCTGCGGGACGCCGGTGGTCGCGGCCGAGGTCGGCGGGCTGCCGGTGGCGGTGCCGCACGGCGTGTCCGGCCTGCTGGTCCCCGGGCACGGCGCGGAGGAGTGGGCGGACGCGCTCGCCGCCGTCGCCCTGCGCCCGGACCGGCGCGCCGAGCTCGGCGCGAACGCCGTCGTGCACGCGCGGCGGTTCTCCTGGCGTCGTACGACGGACGCGCTCCTCGACATCTATGCTCAGGCCACCAGCGCTTTCCGGCACGCGCTGGACCTGCGCGCGGAGGTGGCGGTGTGAGCCTGGACGAGCTGATCCAGTCTACTTTGGACTCTGCGGAGCTGAAGTACGACAAGCGCGGTCCCGGCAAGTACTTCGTCACGCTGCCGGGAACGAAGAAGCTGCAGACGAACGCGTGGCTCGTCGACGGCGACCACGCGTTTTCGGTGGAGGCCTTCGTCTGCCGGCGTCCCGACGAGTCCCATGAGGACGTTTACCGGTTCCTGTTGCAGCGCAACGCGAAACTCTACGGTGTGCACTACACAGTGGACAGTCTTGGCGACATCTACCTGGTCGGCCGGTTCGGCAAGGACACGATGACCGCCGACGAGCTCGACAAGGTGCTCGGCCAGGTCCTGGAAGCCGCCGACGGCGACTTCAACACGCTGCTGGAGCTCGGCTTCGCGACGTCGATCAAGCGGGAGTGGGACTGGCGCGTCTCCCGCGGCGAGTCGCTGGCCAACCTGCAGGCGTTCAAGCACCTCGTCGCGCCCGCCCAGCCGCACGAACCGGGCTTGACCGAGTCGTGACCCGGGCCGTGCAACGGCCCTGAACCGGACATCCGTCTCACCGCCAGTCGAAACTGGAGGGAGATCAGGATGCGGACTCGATGGAGAGCGGCGCTCGCGATCACGGCGGCGACGCTGGCACTGGCCGGGTGCTCGGCGGCGGACAACGGAGCGTCGTCCACGGCGGACAGTGCGGGTTCGGCGCGCGTGCCCGCCGCGCCGCAGCAAGGCACCGGGAACACCGGGAAGACCGAACAGGGTTCGAAAGTGACGCCGCCGCAGGCCGGCGCCACCGATCGCAAGCTCTCGCGCAGCGCCCGGCTGGAGCTGACCGCCACCAAGGTCGTCGACGTCGTCGCGCAGGCCCGCGGGATCGCGCTGGGCGCCGGCGGTTACACCGGGCAGGAGGCGACCGGGGAGGACTCGGCGACGCTGTCGCTGGCGGTGCCCGCGGACAAGCTCGACCCCGTGCTCGACCAGCTCTCGCACCTCGGCTCGAGCATGGTGAAGCGGGAGCTGAACACCCAGGACGTCACCGAGCAGGTCGTCGACGTCGAAGCGCGGCTGGCGACGCAGCGGAAGTCGGTCGAGCGGATCCGTGCGCTGCTCTCGCAGGCGAGCTCCGTGTCGGACATCACATCGATCGAAAGCGAGCTGACGAGCCGCGAGTCGGCGCTCGAATCGCTCGAACAGCAGCGGAACTCCCTCGCCGGCAGCGTCGCGATGGCGACCGTGGCGATGACCGTCCGGAGCGTGGCCGCGCCGCCGCCCGCGCAGGAGGACCACAGCGGTTTCCTCGGCGGGCTGGCGGGCGGCTGGGACGCGTTCCTGACCTTCGGCGGTGGCCTGCTGACCGTGCTGGGCGCGGTGGCGCCGTTCCTGCTGCTCGTGGTCCCGCTGGCGTGGGTGGGCTGGCGGCTGAACCGCCGTCGCCGTCCGGTGAAGCCGGAGCCGGTGCACACCGAAAGCTGAGCGGGCGCCAGTGCGGCTGCGGGTGACGTGAATGACTCATTCACCTCGTCCGATGACGTGAATGAGTCATTCACGTCATTTGGGCGGTGCTGCGGGGTGTGAGCGGAACAGGCGGGACGGCTCGAGGGAGGGGGGAGTCGCGATCTCGAGCCGCCCCGCTGAAGTTCCCGCCGATCAGGACCCGGTGACGAGGGGGATGCCAACGGGGCCGGCGGGCCGCGGCTCGGCAGGGGGAGACGAGCCGCGGTCGAAGCCCGAAACCGGCCGGGGAGTGCGTGGAATCCGGCCGCTCGGGACGTACGTCAACCTGTCAGATCTCGACCTGTAATCACAAGACTACTGACTAGTCCGTTCGAGTGAATTTAGTCGGTGGCGATAACGGTGCGCAGTCCGTTGCCAGGATTTTGCGCGTTGTTGGCACTTGGACTTGTGCAAGAGTGAAGGTGTTACTCGGAGGTAACACACTCTGTGTAGGCCGAGGTCACCGGTGGGCGGACTGGTCCGCTCTGGCAGGCTGTCCACCATGGCCGAGATTGGGACGTTGGTGCTGCTGCGGCACGGGCAGAGCACGTGGAACGCGGAAAACCTGTTCACCGGCTGGGTGGACGTACCGCTGTCGGAGCAGGGCGAGGGCGAAGCGCGGCAGGGCGGGCAGCTGCTGGCCGACGCCGGCCTGCTGCCGGACGTGGTGCACACCTCGCTGCTGCGGCGCGCGATCTCCACCGCGAACATCGCGCTGGACGCCGCCGACCGGCACTGGATCCCGGTGAAGCGCGACTGGCGCCTCAACGAGCGCCACTACGGCGCGCTGCAGGGCAAGAACAAGAAGCAGACCCTCGACGAGTTCGGCGAGGAGCAGTTCATGCTCTGGCGCCGCTCCTACGACACCCCGCCGCCGGCGATCGACCCGAAGGACGAGTGGAGCCAGGCGGGCGACCCCCGCTACGCGAACCTCGGCGACGACGCGCCGCTGACCGAGTGCCTCAAGGACGTCGTCGAGCGGCTGCTGCCGTACTGGGAGTCCGAGATCGTGCCCGACCTGCGCGCGGGCAAGACCGTGCTGGTCGCCGCGCACGGCAACTCGCTGCGTGCGCTGGTGAAGCACCTCGACGGGATCTCCGACGCGGACATCGCCGGCCTGAACATCCCGACCGGCATCCCGCTGCGCTACGACCTCACGGCCGACCTGAAGCCGGTCAAGGCGGGCGGCGAGTACCTCGACCCCGAGGCCGCCAAGGAAGCCGCCGCCGCGGTGGCGAACCAGGGCCGCTGACGCAAGTCCGTGAATGGCACATCGAGGGACTTCAAGTCCCTCGATGTGCCATTCACGGCTTTCAGGACCCGGTGACCGTGCGGACCGCGGTCGCCTTCCAGGTGGTGCCTTCGCGGATCAGGTCGAATTCCGTCGTGAAGGGCCGATCGGTCACGGCGCCCGCCGGGTCGGTCACCTTCAGCGTCGTGAAGAACACGACGGCCGCCTTCCCGCCGTCGAGCGCGGTCACCCCGGCCATCGGGTCCGGCCCGAGGGCGACCTTCGTGCCGCTCCTGCGGATCGCCTCGACGTAGGTGGACTTCTTCGTCCGGTAGTCGCTCAGCAGCGGGTCGGCGACGACCGCTTCGGCCCGCGCGTACGAGCCTTCCGGGTCTCCGCTGTCGGTCGTGAACAGCGCACCCGCGACCGCCCGCGCCCCGGCCAGTGCCGAATCGCGCAGGCCCGCGAGGCTGCCGTCGTCCGGGTGCGGCGCCGGCGGCGGCTGTGCCGGGTTCACCGCGAGGTCGGAGAGCAGCCAGCGCCCGCCCGCCTTCTGCGCGGTGAGCGCGGCCGTCGCCAAGCCCTTCGAGGTCCCGTTGACCTGCTCCAGCACGGCCAGCTCCCGGACCCGGTCGCCGGTCAGCTCGAGCGCCGCGCTCCGGATCACGCGCGTGGTCAGGTGGACCGGCTGCGGGCTCTTCCTGACCGCGTCGAACAACGTCGTGAGCTGCTGTTTCGCGGCCCCGGTGACGTTCGCCGCGACGGCCTGGTCGAACGCCGCCGGGTTCGCGGAGTCGTAGCTGAAGACCGCCTCGGCCGCCGTCTTCACGCCGTCGAGCGCGGCGGCCGTGCCGGGGGCGTTGATCACCGCGAGGTTGCCGGTGAGCGGCTTGGCCGTGCCCGGCACCGACGAGGAACACGCCGACGTCACCAGGACCAGCGCCAGCAGCGCTCGCTTCACAGCAACCCGGCCTCGCGGGCCCTCGCCCCCGCCTGGAAGCGGGACGACGCGCCGAGGAGCTCCATCAGCTCCGCCACCCGCCGCCGGTAGGTCCGCAGGCCGACGCCGAGGGTGCGCGCCGCCGTCTCGTCCTTGCACCCCGACGCGAGCTGCTCGAGGATCTCGCGGGCGCCCAGCTCGGTGAACCGGGCCTGGTAGGACTCCAGGTCGGTGGCGCCGTGCCAAGCCGCTTCGAACAGCGACTGGATGCCCTGGACCAGCTCCGGGCTGCTGATCACGGTGTAGCTGCGGACGCCGCCGACGTTGTCGCCCGCCACGATCGCGATCCGCCGGTCCAGCAGGATCGTCTCGTTGATCTCGCGCTCGGTGATCCGGATCCGCGCGCCGTGCGTGGCCATGAACCGCAGGTGGTCCGCCAGCGCCGGGTCGAACAGGACGCCCGGCAGGTACATCTTGCGCACGTTCGTGTCGCGCACGGCCTGCTCCCGCTCGGGCGCCGTCGGGTGCGCCACCGACCACGTGTGCAGGTCGCGGGCCGCGCACGAAACCTCCGTCGCGGCCGCGAACAGGTGGGCCGTCCGCTCGAACAGCTCGGCCTCGCCCCGCACCACGACGACGTCACTGACTCTCTCCACGTATTCCAGTCTGGCAGCTAAATGCCATTCCCGGCGGCGATCGGGCCACGTCGCGAGGCTGGAGCCATGACCACGAACACCTCTCCCGCCGCCGCGGCGGGCACCTGGAAACTCGGCTCCTTCGAAGTCAACCGGCTCGGGTACGGCGCCATGCGCCTGATGTCCACTTCGGACGGCGGCATCCGGGCCCGCGAGACGTCGATCGCCGTGCTCCGCCGCGCCGTCGAGCTCGGCGTGAACCACATCGACACCGCCGCGTTCTACTTCGCCGGCCCGCGCTCGGCGAACGAGCTGATCAACCGGGCCCTGGCGCCGTACGACGACCTCACGATCACCACCAAGGTCGGGCCGGGCCGCGACTTCACCGGCGCTTTCTACACCGCCCGGCCGGACCAGCTGCGAAACCAGGTCGAAGAGAACCTTCGCGAGCTGGGCCTCGACCACCTCGACGTCGCCAACTACCGGATCGGCCAGAGCCTCGACCGTGGCACCGGCTCCCTCGCCGAAGGCTTCGGCGTGCTCGCCGACCTGCGCGAGAAGGGCATGATCCGCGAGCTCGGCATCTCCAACGTCGCCCCGGAGCACCTCTCCGAAGCCCTCGAGATCGCGCCGGTCGTCTGCGTCCAGAACCAGTACGGCCTCACCGCGCGCCGTGAGGACGACGAGATCGTCCGGATGTGCGCCGAGCGGGGGATCGCCTTCGTGCCGTTCTTCGCCGTCGCGAGCGGGACGGGCGAGGACGCGCGCGTCGCCGAGGTCGCGCGCCGGCACGACGCCACCCCGGCCCAGGTGCGGCTCGCCTGGACCCTCCACCAAGGACCGCACGTGCTCGCCATCCCGGGCACCGGCGACGTCGCGCACCTCGAGCAGAACGTCGCCGCGGCGGCCCTGGAGCTCACGGCCGACGATCTGAAGACCCTCGACGGCGAGGGGTGATTCACCCGGAATGTCTCGCCGGGGAATCGATCGGGTGAACGTGGGCTGACGCCCGGGCGAACATGTCCTCCCCAGGTGTCGCGGTGCTCACGACAAGGCGGACAACGCTAGGCCGAAGGGCCACATCACAGCTTACGATCGGCCTGTGACCACGCCTGTTTCACTCGCACTGGCCATCGGAGCTCTGGTGGCCGGTGCGGTGGTCGGCTACCTCGTCGCGCGGGCGCGGACCCGGCACGAAGAGGCCCGGCCGCCGGGCCCGACCGTCGCGGAGCTCCTCGAACGGCTGGTCCGGTCGTCCCACAACGGTGTCGTCGTGCTCAACAAGTTCGGCGACATGGTGCTGCACAACCCGCGCGCCTACGAGCTGGGCCTGGTGAAGGTCAACCAGGCAGACCCGCGGGCCCGCAAGGCGGCCGAGCAGGTAGTCGAGACCGACGAGCCGATGGAGATCGACCTTTCGCCGCTCGAAGCGCGCGGCCGCCAGCCGGAGGCGGTGCTCGGCCAGGTCCGGCCGCTCGGCGACGGCTTCACCGTCGTCGAGGCCGTCGACCACTCCGAGGCCATCCGGCTGGAGGCTGTGCGCCGCGACTTCGTCGCCAACGTCAGCCACGAGCTCAAGACCCCGGTCGGCGCGATCGCGCTGCTCACCGAGGCCGTGCTCGACGCCGCCGAGGACGTCGAGGAGGTACGCCGCTTCGGCGGCAAGATCCTCCGCGAGTCCACCCGGCTCGGCCAGCTCGTCACCGAGCTGATCGCGCTTTCGCGGCTGCAGGGCGCCGAGCGGCTGCCGGACCTGAACGTCGTCGAGGTCGACGCGGTCGTCCGCGAATCGCTCGGCCGGACGACGCTCTCGGCCGAGTCGGCCGACATCCGGATCACCACCGACACGCCCAGCGGCCTGCTCATCGAGGGCGACCGGACGCTGCTGGTCACCGCGCTGTCGAACCTGCTGGAGAACGCCGTCGCGTACTCGCCGGCCGGCAGCCCCGTGTCGATCTCGCGCCGGCTCGCGGACGGGATGGTCGAAATCGCCGTCACCGACCGCGGCATCGGCATCGCCGAGGACGAGCAGCAGCGCGTGTTCGAGCGCTTCTACCGCGCCGACAAGGCCCGCTCGCGCGCCACCGGCGGCACCGGGCTGGGCCTGGCGATCGTCAAGCACGTCGCGGCCAACCACGGCGGGTCGGTCGGGCTGTGGAGCCGCCCCGGCACCGGCTCGACGTTCACGCTGCGCATCCCCGCGCACGTCCGTCCGGACCCGGCCCCCGACGCCGGCCGGACGGCCGTCGCCAAGACCTCGCCGGCACCACGGCAGGAGAAGACCCCCGAGCGCACCCCGAGGCTCGTGGTTACCGGGCAGGACAGCCCAGATCATGGAGGAAACCTGTGACCAGGGTTCTCATCGTCGAGGACGAGGAGTCGTTCGCCGACCCCCTCGCCTTCCTGCTGCGCAAGGAAGGGTTCACCGCGGCCGTGGCCGGCACCGGCCAGGCCGCGCTGGAGGAGTTCGACCGCAACGGCGCCGACATCGTGCTGCTCGACCTGATGCTGCCGGGCATGAGCGGCACGGACGTCTGCAAGCAGCTGCGCCAGCGTTCGGCCGTGCCGGTGATCATGGTGACGGCGCGCGACAGCGAGATCGACAAGGTCGTCGGCCTGGAACTGGGTGCGGACGACTACGTGACGAAGCCGTACTCGGCGCGCGAGCTGATCGCGCGGGTCCGCGCGGTGCTGCGCCGCGGCGGCGAGCCGGGCTCGGACGGCGAGCTGGCCCCGCTGGTGCTGTCGGCGGGCCCGGTCCGGATGGACGTCGAGCGCCACGTGGTGACGGTGGACGGCGCCGAGGTGTCGCTGCCGCTCAAGGAGTTCGACCTGCTGGAGTACCTGCTCCGCAACGTCGGCCGGGTGCTGACGCGCGGCCAGCTGATCGACCGGGTGTGGGGCGCGGACTACGTCGGTGACACGAAGACGCTGGACGTCCACGTGAAGCGGCTGCGGTCGAAGATCGAGCCGGACCCGGGCTCGCCGCGGCACCTCGTGACCGTTCGGGGCCTCGGGTACAAGTTCGAGACGTAAGTCCTTTTCGTGGTGGTACCGCTTCCGGTGGAGGCGCGCCGGGGCGGTACCGCACCGAGTGTTGTTGGTTACATGTTCGAGACCTGGCGCTGGGCCCGGTACCCTGGACCCCCGTGCGCCTAGGGGTACTCGACGTCGGTTCCAACACCGTCCACCTGCTCGTGGTCGACGCCCACCGTGGCGCCCACCCGACGCCGATGCATTCCGAAAAGTCCGTGCTCCGGCTGGCCGAGCAGATCACCCCCGGCGGCGAGCTCGCCAAGGCCGGCGCCGACGACCTGGTGACCGCGGTCGAGTCCGCGAAGGAAGCCGCCGCCCGCCTCGGCTGCGAAGAGGTCATGGCGTTCGCCACGTCCGCGGTCCGCGAAGCGAAGAACTCCGCCAAGGTGCTGGCCCGCGTGGCCGACCGGACCGGCGTCGAGCTGCAGGTCCTGTCCGGCGTCGACGAAGCCCGGCTGACCTTCCTCGCCGTCCGCCGGTGGTACGGCTGGTCGGCCGGCCAGCTGCTCGTGCTCGACATCGGCGGCGGCTCGCTGGAGATCGCGATGGGCCGTGACGAAGAGCCCGTCCTCGCCGAGTCGCTGCCGCTGGGCGCCGGCCGCACCACGCGCACCCGCTTCAAGCACGACCCGCCGACGCGCTCGGAACTCGTCGCGACGTCGGCGTGGCTCGACGACCAGCTCACCGAGCTCGCCCGGAAGGTCACCAAATGGGGTGAACCCGACCGGGTCGTCGCCACGTCGAAGACGTTCCGGTCCCTCGCCCGGCTGACCGGCGCCGCCCCCTCGGCGGCGGGCCCGCGCGTGCGACGTACGCTCACGGACACCGCATTGCGCCAGCTCCTGGCCTTCATCTCGCGGATGCCGTCGGCCGATCTCGCGCAGCTCGAGGGCGTCAGCTCGAGCCGGTCGCACCAGCTGGTGGCGGGCGCGCTCGTCGCGCAGGCCACGATGCGGGCGCTCGGTTTGCCGGAACTCGAGATCTGCCCGTGGGCTCTGCGAGAAGGTGTCATCCTGCGGCGGCTGGACCATTCCAACGGCGCGGATGAAACTGGAGCCGCCCTCGTGGCGCGTTTCGGCGCACAGGAGGACCGGTGAAAGCACGCGGTTGGACTTCCCGGAAGGTAAACGGGCACGGTGGAGAGGTGACGGACATGCAGAGGTCGGCGTACAGCGCGCGCGGCGCCGCCGGCGTGCCGTCGGACACCGCTTCGCCGAGAGCCGAGAACCCGGAGCGCGCAGGGGACTACCAGGTATGACGGACCAGACCGGAGGCGACCAGCCGCAGAAGACCGTGGCTGAGCTGCTCGCCCAGCACGGTGCCCAGGTCGACGGCGGCAGCCGCCGTCGCCGGCGGCGCGCGGCCGAGGACGACGACGAGCCCGGCACCCCGGAGACCCCGCCCGGCGCGACCGGCTCCCACCGGCGCCCGGGGGTGACCGACACCGGCCCGCAGGCGATCATCGACCGGGTCGCCGGCGAGGGCACGCCCCCGCCGCCGAACCGGCCCGCCGGCCGGCGCCGCGCCGAACCGCCGTCTCCGCCGCCGCCCGCACCCCGCGCGGTCCCGCAGGATTCCCAGCCGCTGCCGCGGCCGGTCCCGCCGCCTCCGGCCCGGCCCGCCCCCGGCGGCGCCGAGTCCGGCCAGTACCAGCGCCCCCCGGCGCCGCCGCAGCAGTCGGGCCAGTACGCCCGGCCGCCCCAGGAGTCCGGGCAGTTCGCCGGCCCGCCGGCGCGGCCGCCGCAGGAGTCCGGCCAGTTCGCGGGCCCCCAGGAGTCGGCGCAGCTGCCCGTACCGCCGCGCGCGCCCCGGCGTCAGCCGCCGCCTCCGCAGCCGTCGCAGCAGCTGCCGGCCCCGCCGCCGCCCGCGGCCGAGGAGACCCGCGGGGCCGTCCCGCCGGTCCGGCGCCGGCCGCCCCCGCAGCCTTCCCAGCAGCTGCCGACCCCGCCGCCGCAGCCGTCGCAGCAGCTGCCGACGCCGCCGCCGTCCGGCGGACCGCTGTCGGCCCGGCTCGACGGCCTCAACGGCACGCCGGACGCCGACGTCGACGTCCCGCCGCCCCCGATGGCCAGCGGCACGTTCGCGACACCGCCGGCCGCACCCGGCCGCCCGCGCCGCGGCCCGGCGCGCCGTCCGCAGCCGCAGCAGGAGGCGTACACCGAGCAGTTCGACGCGGTGGCCGGCGAGCAGCCGCCACCCGTGCCGGCGCCGGGGAAGAGCAAGCCCGACGCGCCCGAGCCGGCGCCGCCGGGCGGGCTCGCCAACTGGCGCAAGCGCCGGCAGAAGGAGCAGCTGGAGGACACCGAGATCGGCGTCATGCCGGTGGTGCCCACCGACACCCCGGACGACGGCTACCCCGACGACGACTTCGAGCCCGAGGGCTTCGCGCCGGAGAGCAGCGGCTACCAGGCCGCCTACGACGCCGGCCCGCCGACCGGCACGTACCCGCCGCCGATGCCGTTCGCGCCCGGCGACCGCGCCTCGCGGGCGCCGATCCCGGACGACCTCGAGCCCTACGAGCGCGAGTTCGCCGACGGCTACCCGGCCGACGGCCCGGACTTCGAGCACGACGACTACGGCTACGAGCAGGGCGAAGGCTACGAGGACGACGAGTACGACGACGCCGCCGAGCCGATCGCGGAGCCGGAGCCCGCGACGTCGCCGGGCAAGGCGTGGCTGGCGCTGGCCGGCCAGCTGGCGATGGGCGTCGTCGGCGGCGCGGCCGTGTGGCTGGGCTTCAACTGGCTGTGGGTGAACATCCCCGCGGCCGCCCTGGTGGCGGCGCTGCTGGTGGTGGTCGCGCTGGTCTGGATCGTGCGGAAGATCCGCCGGGCCGAGGACCTGCAGACGACGGTGCTGGCGGTGCTGGTCGGCTTGGTGGTGACGGTGTCGCCGGCGGCCTTGCTGCTCGTCGGCCGCTGACGTCCCCCCGCCTGATGGCGCGAACGGGTCGGCGGCGCGGTCGCGTGTCGTGAATGACTCATTCACCTCGTCCGACGACGTGAATGAGTCATTCACGACGTTCGGGCCGCCGCCTCGCCCAGCCCGGCGTCGTGACCCAAGTCCCCCTCGGCGCACGCCCCTGCTCCGCACCCTCGGTGACGAGGCAGGATGGCGCGCGTGACAGACGAGAAGCCGGTCCCCGTCGGGCTCAGCACGGCGTCCGTGTGGCCCCTCAAGGCCGGGACCGCCTTCGAGATCGCCGCCGAACTCGGGTACGACGGCGTCGAGGTGATGGTCTGGGCCGACCCGGTCAGCCAGGACGTCAGCGCCCTTCGCCGGTGGTCTCGGCGCACCGGGGTGCCCGTGCTGTCCATCCACTCGCCGTCGCTGCTGATCACCCAGCGGATCTGGTCGCCCGACCCCGAGGTGCGGCTGCGGATGTCCGTCGACGCCGCTCTCGAGCTCGGCGCGCGCACCGTCGTCGTGCACCCGCCGTTCCGGTGGCAGCGCCGCTACGGTGACGCCTTCGGTGATCTCGTCGACGAGCTGGAGGAGTCCAGCGGGATCGAAATCGCCGTCGAGAACATGTTCAAGGTGCGCCCGCCGGGCGGTTCGAAGAATTCCCGCGTCTCCGCGTTCCGGCCGTCGATCGACCCGACGGACGTCGGTTTCCGGCACTACACGCTCGACCTGTCCCACACAGCGGCAGCCCGGATGGACGCCCTCGCACTGGCCGAGCGGATGGGCGAAGGACTCTCACACCTCCATCTGGCCGACGGCACCGGCCTGCCGAAGGACGAACACCTGGTGCCCGGTCGTGGTGGCCAGCCCTGCGCCCAGCTCCTGGAGAAGCTGGTCAGCAGCGGTTTCGCCGGGCAGATCGTGCTGGAGATCAACACCCGGCACGCCGTCACCGGCGCCCAGCGGGTCCGGGATCTGGCGGAGGCATTGCTGTTCGCGCGATTCCACCTCGGGCAGTAATTGCGCGCTTTCGCTTGGACACGACTACTCCCGGGTCCATTAATCCCGGCGGAACACGTAAAGTTCCGGCTGTGAACCCGTCGCGCTCGTTGATCGTCACCTCTCCGGATTCCCCCGTTGGCACGGCGCGTTCGTGAGCGGAACGGACGGCACCGCCGTGTCCTTCGACACGGCGAGTGTGGCGCGGTCGCTGGGGGACGGCACCTTCACCGCGGTGCTGCGTGCGGAATGGGCCATCGGCTCGCACCCGCACGGGGGTTTCCTGCTGGCCCTGCTGGCCAAGGCGGCGGTCGCCGCGCTGCACGAACGGGGTGAGCCGCACGCGGAGCCGCTGGTCGTCAGCGCGGAGTTCCTGCACGCGCCCGCGCTCGGCCCGGTGCTGCTGCGCACGGACGTCCGGAAGGTCGGCCGCCGCGCGACGGTCGTCGAGGTCCGGCTGGAGCAGCGCGGCCGCAGCTGCGTCGAGGCCAGGGTGACCACCGGGCGGCTGCCGATGCGGCGCCCGGAGTGGACGGACGTGCCGTCGATGCCCGCCGAGCCCCCGCCCGGCGCGCTCGCCATGGCCGAGAGCACCGAGGGCCCGTTCAACCTGGCCAAGGGCTGCGAGGTGCGGCTCGACCCGGCGACCGCGGGCTACCTGGCCGGGCGCACCGGCGAGCCGCCGCGGATGCGGCTGTGGGTCCGGCCGCGCCACGGCCTCGTCGACCCGTACTTCTCGCTGCTCGCCTCCGACGTCAACCCGCCGGTGGTGATGAACCTCGGCCGGATCGGCTGGGCCCCGACGGTGCAGCTGACGGCCCTGCTGCGCACCCGCCCGGCCCCGGGCTGGCTGCGGGTGGTCGTCGAGTCCCGGTCGGTGCACGAGTCGTGGTTCGACTCCGACGCCACGGTCGTCGACTCGCAGGGCCGGCTGGTGTGCCAGGCCCGGCAGCTCGGGCTCGCCCCGGCCCCGGGCGGCTGAGCCGCGTTTGGCACGCTCTACGCCATGACGGTCATCGCGGTGCTGGGTGCGGGCAAGATCGGCGAGGCGTTGCTCTCGGGGCTGCTGCACGGCGGCCACGAGCCGGGCGACCTCCTCTTCACCGAGCGGTACCCGGCGCGCGTCGAGGAGCTGACCGCGCGCTACGGCATCCGCGGCGTCGAGGTCGAGGAAGCCGCGAAGCAGGCCGACGTCCTGGTCGTGGCCGTGAAGCCGCAGGACATCGACCCGGTGCTCGACGAGCTCGCGCCGCTGCTGAGCCCGTCGTCGCTGGTCGTGTCGCTGTGCGCGGGCCTGCCGACGTCGCTGTACGAGCGCCGGCTGGCCGAGGGCGTCCCGGTGGTGCGGGTCATGCCGAACACGCCGATGCTGGTCAACGAGGCCATGAGCGCGATTTCGGCGGGTCGCTGGGCCACGGCGGACCACCTCGCGGTCGTGCGCGACCTGCTCTCGCACGTCGGCCAGGTCGTCGAGGTGCCCGAGGGCCAGCAGGACGCGGTCACGGCGTTGTCCGGGTCCGGCCCGGCGTACTTCTTCTACCTGGTCGAGGCCATGATCGACGCCGGCATCCTGCTGGGGCTGCCGCGGGCGCTGGCCGGGCAGCTGATCATCCAGTCGGCCGTCGGCGCGGCGAAGATGCTGGCCGAGTCCGACGAGCACCCGGTGCTGCTGCGCGAGGCCGTGACGTCGCCGGCGGGCACGACCATCAACGCGATCCGCGAACTGGAAAAGCACGGCGTCCGGGCCGCGTTGCTCGACGCGATCGAGGCGGCGAAGGACCGGTCCGAGGCGCTCGGCAAGGCTCACGAAGACTGACGGGGCCGCCAGTCCGCGGCCCAGGCGTCGAGCCGCACGAGCGTCGTGAACAGGGACTTCCCCTGCTCGGTGAGTGCGTAGCCGTCGCCGGCGTGGTCGGCCAGGTCCGCTTCGCCCAGTTCGCGCAGCCGCGTGGCCAGCACGCTCGACGAGACGCCGTCGCACCGCTGCTGCAGCTCGCGGAACGTCGGTTTCGCGCCGTCGCGCAGCTCCCACAGGATCCGCAGGGTCCAGCGCCGGCCCAGCAGGTCGAGCAGCGCCATGATCGGGCGGCCCGTCGTCGAACCCCGGACGGGGCGACCGGGCAGGGGAGTCGTCATTGCTTTCCTTTCCGAAGCGCCCGATGCTAGCGTGCCCGTCATGCCTCTGAAATCGAAGCAGCCGCGGATCGCGCCCCTCGAGCCGCCGTTCGACGCCGAGACCGGCGCGGTGCTCGGCGAACTCGGGCCACCCCTCCAGTTGTTCCGCGTCTGGGCGCGGCGTCCCGGCCTGGCCCGCGGGGTCGCGAGCTGGGGCCGCTACTACTTCTCCCGGCGCTCGGCGTTGAGCGTCCGGCAGCGTGAGCTGGTCATCGACCGGACGACGGCGCTGTGCGGCGCCGACTACGAGTGGGGCGTGCACGTCGCCGTGTACGCGGAGAAGGCGGGCTTCGACGACGTCCAGCTCCGCTCGCTCGCGGCCGGCGGTCCGGCTGATGGCTGCTGGTCGCCGGAAGACCGCGCGGTGCTCGCGGCCGTCGACGAGCTGCACGCGACGTCGGACCTGTCGGACGAGGCGTGGGCGGGCCTGGTGGCCGCGGTGGGGGAGGACGGCGCGCTCGACCTGCTGCTCGTCTGCGGGTGGTACCACGCCGTTTCGTTCACGGTCCGCGCGCTGCGGCTGCCGCTCGAGCCGGGCACCGAGCGTCCGGATTCGCCGTAATGGGCGATTCCTGCGGTCTTGCACGCGCGGGTGCTCATGCGTTAGCGCTGGTAGGAGCCCATCTCGGTGACAGGCGTCGCATTAGTCCCACCAGTCCCGCTACTCTCGATAGAGCACGTGCGTGTCGGTACCACAGGTGGGGAAGCCTCGTGGCGCGACGCGTGTCGAAGGACGCGGTAAACATGTCGCCGAACAAGAAGGAGGATCTGCCGGCAGTCGGGCAGGTCCAGTTCCTGACGGTCGCCGAGGTGGCCACGCTGATGCGGGTCTCCAAGATGACCGTCTACCGTCTCGTGCACTCGGGTGAGTTGCCTGCCGTCAGGGTGGGCAAGTCGTTCCGGGTGCCGGAGAAAGCAGTGCACGAGTACCTCCAGGGTGCGTATTACGACGTGGGCTGAACCGGCGGTCGGGCACGCCGTGGCCAGCGGCGCGCAGCGCTACAACGTGCCCGCCGACCGGCCCGCGCAGGGTGACGGGTAACCTGGAAGACCGCTCGTGCCTGTGCGCTCCACCCGTTGGACGCTGCGCCGGGCAGCGTGACCGACGACGACCTAAGGAGCGCCCATGGGCTCTGTGATCAAGAAGCGCCGCAAGCGCATGTCGAAGAAGAAGCACCGCAAGTTGCTGCGCCGCACGCGAGTGCAGCGTCGTAAGGCCGGCAAGTAGAACCTGCCGTGCGTAGCCGTGGCCCGTCCAGTCCCTGGACGGGCCACGTCCATGTGGTGGGCCGGTTCCCCCCGTTCGAGTGAGGCCTTCATCGCTTTCCGGGGGAATAGCGGTTAATAGCACGTAAGACAACCCGGAGCTACCACTGAAGAGCGGTAACATCTCAAGGGTGTCCGCGCGATGCTTCCAGTGAGTGCAGGCTCGCGCACTTCGGGTGATCGTCCACCCCCACCACGCCCTACGCCGCAGGGAGTCGCATGCCGTCGAACATCGTGCTCGTCACCGGAGTCGCCGGCGAACTGGGCGGGAAACTCCTCGCCCGGCTGGGCAACAACCCCGACTTCGAGCGGGTCATCGGTGTCGACACGGTCGCCCCGGACAAGGCGGTGCTGCAGCGCATGGGCCACGCGGAATTCGTCCGCGCGGACATCCGGAACCCGCTGATCGCCAAGGTGATCAGCACGGCGAAGGTCGACACCGTGGTGCACGCGTCCTGCACCGCGCACCCGGCCGGGCCCGGGCGGCGCACCGCGATCAAGGAAGTCAACGTCATCGGCACCATGCGGCTGCTGGCCGCGTGCCAGCGCTCGCCGCTGGTCCGCAAGCTGGTGGTCAAGTCGACGGCGGCGGTGTACGGGGCCAGCGCCCGCTCGCAGGCGGTGTTCACCGAGGATTCCGAGCTCATCCCGACGTCCTCCAGCGGGTACGCGAAGGACGCCGTCGAGATGGAGGGTTACGTGCGCGGCCTGGTGCGGCGCCGTCCCGACATCACCACGACGCTGTTCCGCTTCGCCAACATCATCGGGCCGTCGACCGACACCGTTCTTTCGCGCTACTTCGCGCTGCCGGTCGTGCCGACCGTCTTCGGTTACGACGCCCGCATCCAGCTGCTGCACTCTTCGGACGCGCTGGCCGTGCTGGAGCGCGCGACCCTGAACGACAAGCCCGGCGTCTTTAACGTCGGCTCGGAGGGGGTACTCACCCTGTCACAGGCGATCCGGCGAGCGGGCCGGGTCGAGCTGCCGATGCCGCGGAGCGTGGTGCCGTCGGTCGGCAAGGTTCTGCGCGGTGCCCGGGTGGTGGACTTCTCCGCCGACCAGGTCCGGTTGCTGAACTTCGGCCGGGTCGTCGACATCACGAAGCTGAAGAGCGAGTTCGGCTACACCCCGCGGTGGACCACGCGTGAGGCGTTCGACGACTACATCGTCGGACGCGGGCTCCGGCCGGTGCTCGACGGCGGCAAGCTGGCGGGTCTGGCCGGCAAGGTGCTCGTCGCCGCGGCGACCGGGCAGTCGAGCCGGTGACCAGGCCTTCCGGGGGTCCGGGTGACGGAGCCCCAGGCCCGGAGCGAAGCTCCGATTTTTACCGCAGACCGCACGACTTGGACGACTTCGGAAGCGAGGCGGAGACAGTGGGCGGTGCCGAGGCGCAGGTCATCCCCCTGCACGGACCTGGCCGGGAGAAGCCGGCAGCGGACCGCGACCTCCGTGAGGAGGAAGCCGCCCGGGTGGACGCGCCGGTCGTCGCCTTCCCGGGTGCGGACCAGCCGGCCCCGGAGCCGCTTTCGGAAGCCGCGCGTTCGGCGCTCGGCTTCATCCGCGACCGGCTGACCGGCGACTACACGGTCGACGAGTTCGGTTTCGACGCCGAGCTGACCGACGCGGTGTTCCTGCCGCCGTTGCGCGCGCTGTACAAGAAGTGGTTCCGCGTCGACACGTTCGGCGTCGAGAACCTGCCGCTCGAAGGCGGCGCGCTGCTGGTGTCGAACCACTCGGGCACGTTGCCGCTCGACTCGCTGATGACGGCGGTGGCGGTCCACGACGAAACCGGCGGCCGGCACCTGCGCGGCCTCGGCGCGGACCTGGTGTTCCAGGTGCCGCTGGTGGGCTCGTTCGCCCGCAAGTCCGGCCAGACGCTGGCCTGCAACGCGGACGCGGAACGCCTCCTGCGCGGCGGCGAGCTGGTCGGCGTGTGGCCCGAGGGGTTCAAGGGCGTCGGAAAGCCGTTTTCGTCCCGCTACAAGCTGCAGCGCTTCGGCCGCGGCGGTTTCGTGTCGGCGGCGCTGCGCGCGGGCGTGCCGATCATCCCGGTGTCGGTGATCGGCGCGGAGGAGATCTACCCGAAGCTGGGCGACATCAAGATCCTGGCCCGGATGCTCGGGCTGCCGTACTTCCCGGTGACGCCGTTCTTCCCGCTGCTGGGTGCACTGGGCGCGATCCCGCTCCCGACGAAGTGGAGCATCGAGTTCGGCGAGCCGATCGCGACGGATTCGTACGGCCCCGAGGCCGTGGAGGACCCGATGCTGGTGTTCCAGCTGACGGACCAGGTGCGGGAGTCGATCCAGCAGACCTTGTACCAGCGCCTTTCGCAACGGAAGTCGATCTTCCGCGGCTGAGGCCCGGGCGTCGTGTCGTCGCCTCAATCACGCGTGTCGGCTTCCTGATCACGCGTGTCGTCGTTTCCGGCACGCGAGTCGCAGCCGGCGCCGGTGATCAGAGAGCCGACTCGCGTGATTGAAGGGTCGACTCGCGTGATTGAAGGGTCGACACGTCAGCGGCGGCGGTAGGCCATTCCGGCCGCGACCGCGCCGGCCAGTGCGCCCGCGCCCAGTACCGACGGGACGCCGATCTTCGCCGCCTTGCGGCCGGTGCGGAAGTCGCGGATCTCCCAGCCGCGTGCCCGCGCCACGTCGCGCAACCCGCCGTCCGGGTTCACCGCCACCGCGGTGCCCACCGCCGACAGCATCGGGATGTCGTTCGCCGAGTCCGAATAAGCCGTGCAGCGCTTGAGGTTCAGGCCCTCGCGGGACGCCAGCGCCCGCACCGCGTGCGCCTTCGCGCGGCCGTGCAGGAGGTCGCCCACCAGACGCCCCGTGTACACGCCGTCGCGGGTCTCGGCCACCGTGCCCAGCGCTCCCGTCAGCCCCAGCCGGCGCGAAATGATCGCCGCCAGCTCGATCGGGGTCGCCGTCACCAGCCAGACCCGCTGGCCCGCATCCAGGTGCATCTGGGCCAGTGCGCGCGTGCCGGACCAGATCTTGTCCGCCATCAGCTCGTCGTAGATCTCTTCGCTGATCGACGTCAGCTCCGCCACCGTGCGACCGGCCACAAAGGACAATGCGCGCTCGCGGTGGGTCTTGATGTCCTCTTTGTTCTCGCGGCCGCCGAGCCGGAACTTGATCTGGCCCCAGACGAACCCGGCCAGGTCCGACGACGTGAAGAACTTCCGCGCCGCGAGCCCGCGGGCGAAGTAGAAGATCGACGCGCCCATCATCATCGTGTTGTCGACGTCGAAGAACGCGGCTGCGGTGAGATCCGGCGGGGCGGGCGGAGCGGGCGGTTCGGAAACCACCTGGGCGTGGGCGGCCTCGGCCGACGCCTCGCCCGCGAGCGTGGCGAGCCGTTCCAGCTCCTGACTCTTATCCCTGCCACGCCAAGCTGACACGCACACCGCCTCCACGTCTGCCCACGTCTGGCCACGTCCCTGCGAACGTCCGGGTCCTTCGCACAGCGTAGCGAGCCGCCCACCGGGCCGTCGCAGGTGTGGCCCGGACCTCAGCCGATGACGATCGGCGGCAGGCCGGGGAGCAGCGGCGGGATCGAAACCAGTGGCGGCGGCTGCGTGGTCGACGTCACCGGGGGACGCTGCGTGGTCGTCGGAACCTGGCCGTACACCGGCGGCGGCGTCACCCCGCCCGTCGGCAGGGGCGAGCCCGGCGTCGCCGTCGCGTCCGACGGCGGCAGCTGCGTGCCCGTCGGCGTCGGCGCGGCGCTTTCGGCCGACGACGGGCCGGTCGGCGCCGACGTCGGCTCGCCGCCGGACGAGGGAACCGGCCGCTGCGTGCACTCGCCGGTAGCCGGGAGCGGGCCGAGGTCGTCGAAGGTGCCGGTGGTGATCTGGTAGCAGTTCATCCGCGCGGCCAGCCCGCTCGTGCGCTCCTGGACCTTGCCGAGCAGGTCGCGCACGTTGCCGAACACCGTCGCCGCGCCCGCCGGGAGCGTGGGCTGCTGCGCCGTGATCCGGGCCGCCTGGTTCCGCGCCCACAGCCGGACGTCGGACAGCGCCTGCGCGCCGCTGCCGTCGCTGGTCGCCACCGCGGCCATCTGGGCGACCCCGGCGCGCAGGTCTGCCGCGAAGTCGTCGTACGCCGTCCGGTAGTCGGCCTCGCTCGCGCCCTGGGCGGCCAGCTCGCCGAGCTCGGTGACGCGGTTGGTGGCGAACTCCAGGTGCTTGCGCGCCTTCGCCTGGTCGCCGAAGGTCAGGCCCAGTGCCGTCGACTCGCCGGCCCGCTTGATGCCGTACAGCGGGTCACCCGGCAAGGCGTTCCGCGAGAGCACCAGGGTCAGGCCGGAGAGGACGAGGACCAGGAAGAGCGCGGCGGCCACCAGGTCGGCGGTCCGCGGCCGCCACCTCCGACGCGGGGTGGCCGCCGCCGTCTCCAGGCGGCCCGCGATCTCCGCGCGGATCCGCTGCCGCGTCTCCAGGTCCGGGGCCCCGGCCGTACCGAGCTCGCGCAGTGCGCCGACGAGGGCCAGTTCGTCGGCGAACTCGCCGTCCCGGCGTACCGGGGACGGCTCCAGGGCACGCGCGAACCGGTCGATCTCGGCTCGCTCACGCGCAAACCTCACTGCGCAGCTCCATCTCGGGCCGTGGCCGGTCCTGACACCGGTCTGGCTGGAGTAACGATTAAGAAGGCGTCAGGGTTACCGGTTTCGGTCGACGGGCCGAAAAGTTCGCGGGATCAGCGCAATCCGGTGGGCAGAAGTTGTGCCAAACGGCGTACCGCGCGGTGCTGGAGCGCCTTGATCGCACCCTCGTTGCGGTTCATGATCTCGGCCGTCTCCGCCACCGACAGGCCCTGCAGGAACCGCAGGATGATGCATTCCCGCTGGTCGTCGCCCAGTTCGGCGACGCAGCGCAGCAGCTCGGTGCGGGTGGCGCGGCTGATCGCCTCCTGCTCCGGGCCCGCCTGGACGCTCGCGCCGACGCTGAAGGGGGCCGAACCCGGCTCGGTCACCTCGTCGGTGACGACCTCGAGGCGGAACCGGCTCGACTTCACGTGGTCGAGCACGAGGTTGCGGGCGATGGTGACGAACCAGGCGCCGACGTCACGTCCCTGGTAGCTCACCGACGTGATCCGGCGCAGCGCGCGCAGGAACGTCTCGCTGGTGACGTCCTCGGCGAGGTCGCGGTCGCCGAGGCGGAACAGCACGTACCGGTAGACGACGTCGACGTAGCGGTCGTAGAGCCGGCCGAACGCGGACGAGTCGCCGTCCTGCGCGGCGCGCACCAGGTCCCAGGCCTCGGCCTTCGCCGCTTCGGCGCGCTCCTCGTCGACCGCCTTCCTGCTCAACGGCACGGACGGCGATCGCCCGAACACGCGCTCGGCGAACATGAAGACGGGCCCACGGCTCACGGCGGCGGTCGGCACGGTCATCGGGCGGCACCTCCGGCGGCGGCTTCGGCCCAGTGGGCCACGGTACCCCCGGAACCCGGACGAGCAGGGGCCTGCCGGCTCGCATGCCCCACGACCTCGTGGGCAGGCAAGTTCGTCACGGCGACTCCCTCTCTCCGGTCGCGGCGGTGATCAACACCACCCCGCGACGCAGTGCAGCATACGTGTAGTTACCGCGAAGTAGGTAGTGGCTCCGGGGTTGCACAGACTCGACGCTCGCGGTCAGCACCCATGACGTCGCTCCGAATGACAGACTTGCAACGGTTTGGGCCGGGCGAGGAGAGGTGGACCACGGGTGAGTGCTCCAGAGGGGACGCAGTCGGGGGTCGGCGGGCTGCTCACGAGGGCCGCGGCGACGTGGCCGGACCACCCGGCCGTCCGCGAGACCGGCACCGGGCGGGTCCTGACGTATCGCCAGGTCGAGGCGGCCGTGCACGCGCTGGCCGAGCGGCTGGCGGAGGCGGGTGTCGAGCCCGGCGACCGGGTCGCGCTGCGGCTGCCGACGTCGGTGGACTTCGTGGTCGCGTTCTTCGGCGCCCTGCGCGCCGGGGCGGTCGTCGTGCCGATGTCGCCGCAGTCGCCGGGACCGGAGCTCGAGAAGCTGCTCGAGCACAGCGGTGCCAAGGTTGTCATCACGCGCGACGCGGAAGAGGCGTTGCCGGAGGGCGTGAGCGGGCTCACTCCGGAATCCGACCCGGATGGAGTAGCCGAGGTCGCCGACGCCGGCCGGGCCGGCGAGGACATCGCCGTCGTCTCGTACACCTCGGGCACCACCGGCCCGCCGCGCGGCGTGATGCTGTCGCACCGCGCGCTGCTGGCGAACCTGGAGCAGCTGAGCGGCGTCGAGGGTGTCCTCACGCACGACGACCGCGTGCTGATCGCCATCCCGCTCTTCCACGTCTACGGCCTCGGGCCCGGTCTGCTGCAGGCGACGTCCGTCGGCGCGACCGCGGTGCTGTCGGAGCGCTTCGAGGCGCACCGCACGCTGGCCGACTGCGCCGAACACGGCGTCACGACGATCACCGGCGTCCCGACGATGTACGCCGAGTTCGCCGCGCTCGGCACCGAGGAGCTGAGCCGGGGGCTGGCCACCGTCCGGCGGATGACGTCGGGCGCCGCGCCGCTGCACCCGAAGGTGCTGGGCGCGCTCCGCGAGGCCACCGGCCTCGACGTCTTCGAGGGCTACGGGCTCACCGAGTGCGCGCCGGTGGTGACTTCGACGCTGGTCACCGGCTACCCGAAGCCCGGCTCGGTCGGGCGGCCGCTGCCCGGGGTCGAGCTGCGGCTGGTGGACAGCGACGGCACCGACCAGGCCGTGCCGCTCGACCCGCACGACGTCGACGACGTTTTCGAGGCCGAAGGCGAGACCGGGCTGGTGTCGATCCGCGGCGCGAACCTGTTCTCCGGCTACTGGCCCGACGGCGGCCACGGCCCGGACGAGGAGGGCTGGTTCCGCACCGGCGACGTCGGCTACCTCGACACCGACGGCGACCTGCACCTGGTCGACCGGGCCAACGACCTGATCATCGTCAACGGCTTCAACGTCTTCCCGCGCGAGGTCGAGGAGGTCATCGGGCAGCTGCCCGAGGTGGCCGAGGCGGCGGTCGTCGGCGTCGTGGACGAGCGAAGCGGCGAAGCGGTGAAGGCGTTCGTGGTGCCCGCGACCGGGGCGTCGCTGTCCGAGCAGCAGGTCGTCGACCACTGCGCGGCCAACCTGGCCGGGTACAAGGTGCCGCACGCCGTGGAGTTCGCCGAGTCGCTGCCGCACTCGGCCACCGGCAAGCTGCGCCGCACGCGACTGCGGTAGTAAGGACGCCATGGCGCACGAAGTGACGGTCATGAGCCGGGTGGGCTGCCACCTCTGCGAGGTCGCGGAGGCGGACGTCGCCCGGATCTGCGGCGAGCTCGCGGTGCCGTGGAAGACGGAAGACGTCGACACGGACCCGGAGTGGCGCGCGGAGTACGGCGACCGCGTCCCGGTGATCCTGGTCGACGGGGCCGAGCACGGGTACTGGCGGGTGGAAGAGGACCGGCTCCGGAAGGCCCTCGCCTGACCGCAGTCTGCCGCGGCTTGTCGTGAGTGGTAATTCGGGTTAGAACCCTGATTACCACTCACGACAACTTGCGCCGGGCCCCAGCCGTAACACGTCCGTAAGCCGTTCCGGGCAGCCTTCCGGGGCCGGTGCTCCGAAGATGGAGGCGTGAGCACTCTGCAGGACGCGCCGCCCGAAGCGCCGAGGCGGCTTTCGCTGCCCGTCGCCACCCTCATCGGCCTCCTCGCGCTGGCCGCCGCCCTCGGGGTCGGGCACCTCGTCGCGGGCTTCGTCGGCTACACCGCTTCACCGTTCATCGCGGTCGCCAACTACGTCATCGACCACAGCCCGACCGGGATCGTGAAGTGGGCCGAGCGGACGCTGGGCACCTGGGACAAGCCGGTCCTCAAGATCGGGCTCGGCGTCGTGCTCGTGCTGTTCGCGGTGCTCGCCGGCCAGCTCTCGCGCCGGACACCGCGGGCCGGGCAGGTCCTCGTCTTCCTGCTCGGCGCCGCCGGGGTCGCCGCCGTCTACGCGCGCAGCGACCTCGGGCAGGTCTCGCTGCTCGCGCCGGTCGCCGCCCTGGTCGCCGGGCTCGTCGTGTTCACGATGCTGCACCGGCTCGCGCTGCCCGTGGACCTCGGGCACGACCGCGGCTTCGACCGGCGGAAGTTCCTGCGCGCCGGGATCGGCGTCGCCGCCGGTTCGGGGATCGCCGCCGTCGTCGGCCAGGTGGCCGGGACCAGCTCGAACGCCGAGGACTCCCGGGCCGCCGTCGGGCCGCTCGTCCCCGCCCGCACCGCGCCGCCGCTGCCCGCCGACGCCGACTTCGCGAAGCTCGGCTCGCCGCCGTTCCTCACGCCGAACGGCGACTTCTACCGCATCGACACCGCGCTGGTCGTCCCGCAGATCCGCACCGAGGACTGGAGCCTCAAGATCCACGGCATGGTCGACCGCGAGGTGACCTTCTCCTACGCCGACATCCGCAACCGGCCGCTGGTCGAGCGCCGCGTCACGCTGACCTGCGTCTCCAACGAGGTCGGCGGCCCGCTGATCTCGAACGCGACCTGGCTCGGCGTCGACCTCGTCGACCTGCTCGGCGAAGCCGGCGTGCACCCCGGCGCCGAGCAGATGTACGCCACCAGCGTCGACGGCTGGACGTGCGGCACCCCGGCGAACGTCGCGCTCGACCCGCGGCGCGGCGCGATGCTGGCGATCGGCATGAACGGCGAGCCGCTGCCGGTCGAGCACGGCTTCCCGGCCCGGATCGTCATCCCCGGCCTGTACGGCTACGTGTCGGCGACGAAGTGGGTCGAGTCCCTCGAGTTCGCCAAGTGGGACGACCGGCAGGCGTACTGGCTCAACCGCGGCTGGGCCGAGCAGGCGCCGATCAAGACGGAGTCCCGGATCGACACCCCGGCCGCCTCCGGCCACGTGCCGGCGGGCAAGGTCCGGCTGGCCGGCACGGCGTGGGCGCAGCACACCGGCATCGCGAAGGTCGAGGTCCGGCTGGACCAGGGTTCGTGGCGCGAGGCGACCCTGTCGGCCGAGGTGAGCAAGGACACCTGGCGCATGTGGTGGATCGAGCTGGACGTGCCGAAGGGGACGCACCAGGCGTTCGTCCGCGCGACCGACCAGGACGGCTACACCCAGACGGAGAACCGCGCGGACCCGGTGCCGGACGGCGCGACGGGCTGGCACTCGGTCACCCTCGACGCCCGCTGAGTGACCGGCGCACCGGAGCCGTTCACCGTGCCCGGCGGCCCGCTCACCGCGTCGTGAAGATCGGTCCCCGAACGCCCCCGACCCGCGCTGAGCCCGGAAGTGCCTGGCGGGCAAGGATTCTGACGCCGCGTCATGATCGGCGGCCCTTCCCGGTCCCCGGGAAACGCCTCCGACCAGTGACTTTGTGCGCGCGTTCACAAGTGGTCTACCGTAGGACCATCGCCCCCGGGCGGTCCGCATCGAACCGGACCCCGCGCCCTGGGTCAAGACACAGTTCGGCTCGGCCGTGGCGATGGCCGCCGGGTGCACAGCGAGCAGGAGACGACGGCGTGGTGACACAGCGGGGGAGGCGCGACGGAGCGGACTCCGCCGGCCGGCCGCCCCGACGGCCCCGCCGTCCGGCCACCCCGGACGCCGACAACGCGCCGACCGCCGAAATCCCGGCCGTACCCGCCGAGGGCACCGGCCGCAACGGGGATGCCCCCGAGGCCGTCCGGGCGAAGTCGATTCCCGAAGCGGCGGTCGCCCGCCTCGCCGTCTACCTCCGCGTATTGTCCGGAATGTCCGAGCAGGGCGCGACGACCGTTTCGAGTGAGGAACTCTCCCAGGCGGCGGGGGTCAATTCTGCGAAATTGCGCAAAGACCTCTCGTACCTGGGTTCCTACGGCACTCGCGGCGTCGGCTACGAAGTCAGCGTCCTGGTCAGCCAGATCGAACGCATCCTCGGCCTGACCCGGCAGCACAAGGTGGCCGTGGTCGGGATCGGCAACCTCGGCCACGCGCTGGCCAACTACGGCGGCTTCCCGGGGCGCGGTTTCCCGGTCGAAGCGCTGTTCGACCTGGACGCGGACCTGATCGGCGTGCCGGTCGGCGGCCTCCCGGTGTCGCACATGGACGACATCCCGCGGGTCTGCGCCGAGCGCGGTATCTCCATCGGCGTGATCGCCACCCCGCCGACCGCCGCGCAGTCGGTGTGTGACCGCCTGGTCGCGGGCGGTGTCCAGTGCATCCTCAACTTCGCCCCGGTCGTGCTGCAGGTTCCTGCTCACATCGAGGTCCGCAAGGTGGATTTGGCCGTGGAGCTGCAGATACTCTCGTTCCATGTGGCCCGCCGCGCGGATGACGCCGCCGGCAGTCAGGGCAATTCCGGATTACCCGGCACGGGCCTGCCGTCCGACAATGGGAAGGGCGGCCGGAACGGTTCGGGTCCGGACGGCGGACGGGAAATGGTGGTGCGCTCATGAGCGAGCTTGCGAGTGAATCATTCGGCACAGCGCAGCCGCTCAGGCGCTCACCGAGCGTCAGCGAGGTGACGGCATGAGCGTGTTGGCGGTCGGTCTCTCGCATAGGAGTGCGGAGCTGAGCACGCTCGAGCGCGTCGCGGTGCCGACGCCCGAGATCGGCAAGGTGCTCGACGAGCTGCAGCAGGCCGAGCACGTCAGCGAGGTCATGCTCGTCTCGACGTGCAACCGGATCGAGGTCTACGCGGTCGTCGAGACGTTCCACGGCGGCCTCGACGACGTCACCGGCGTGCTGTCCCGCCAGTCCGGGATGGAACCGGCCGACCTCTACGACAGCCTGTACGTGCACTACGCCGGCGCTGCCGTCGAGCACCTGTTCTCGGTCACCTCGGGCCTCGACTCGATGGTCGTCGGCGAGACGCAGATCCTCGGCCAGATCCGGTCCGCCTACGCCACCGCGCGCGAGGCCGGCACCGTCGGCCGCACGTTGCACGAGCTGATCCAGACCACGCTGCGCGTCGGCAAGCGCGTCCACACCGAGACCGGGCTCGACACCCTCGGCGCGTCGGTCGTGTCCGAGGCGCTCGCCGCGGCGGGCGACGTCACCGGCAAGCACGCCGTCATCGTCGGCGCCGGGTCGATGGGCGCGCTGAGCGCGTCGCAGCTGCGCAAGGCCGGGATCGGTGAGATCACCGTCGCCAACCGCACCGACGCCCGCGCCCGCCGCCTCGCCGCGAACGTCACCGACCAGGGCGTGCCGGCCCGCGCGATCCCGCTGTCCGGGGTCGCCGAAGCCGTGCGCGACGCCGACATCGTGATCTGCTGCACCGGAGCGCAGGACGCTGTGTTCGCGCCGGCGCAGGTCCTGCCGCGCAGCGGCCGGGCCCTCGCCGTCTGCGACCTCGGCCTGCCCCGCGACGTCGACCCGGCGGTCGGCGAGCTGGCCGACGTCCGGGTCGTGGACCTGGCCACCATCCAGCGCCGGATGCGCGAAGCCGGCACCCCGACCACCGAGCGCCAGACGGCGAAGGCGACCGGGATCGTCCTCGACGAGGTCCGCGACTACCTCGCCGGGCAGCGCAGCGCCGAAGTGACCCCGACGGTGACGGCGTTGCGCCGCCGTGCGGCCGAGGTGGTGGACGCCGAGCTGCTGCGGCTGGACCACCGGCTGCCCGAACTCGACGGCGCCGTCCGCGAAGAGGTCGGCCGCACGGTCCGCCGGGTGGTCGACAAGCTGCTGCACGCGCCGACGGTGCGGGTCAAGCAGCTGGCCGCCGAGACCGCCGAGACCGACTACGCGAACGCGTTGCGAGAACTGTTCTGCCTCGACCCGCAGGCACCCGCCGCGATGGCGAGCCCGAAGCCCCCACCAGAGAAGAAGTAGTAGTGACCAGAGTCATTCGCATGGGGACCCGCGGCTCGAAGCTCGCGCTCACCCAGACCGGGACCGTCGCCGACGCGCTGCGCGCCACCGGCGTCGAGGTCGAGATCGTCAAGGTGACCACCCCCGGCGACAAGTCGCTGGCGCCCATCGCGACGATCGGCGTCGGCGTGTTCACCTCCGCGCTGCGGGAAGCCTTGCTGCGCAACGAGGTCGACGTCATCGTCCACTCGTACAAGGACCTGCCGACCGCACCCGAGCCGGGTATCACGCTCGCCGCCGTGCCGCCGCGCGAAGACCCACGGGACGCGTTGATCGCGCGCGACGGGCTGACGCTGGGCGAGCTGCCGCCGGGTTCGACGGTGGGCACCGGCGCGGCGCGGCGCACCGCGCAGCTGCGCGCGCTCGGTCTCGGTTTGGAAATCGTGCCGATTCGCGGCAATATCGACACCCGCATGCGCAAGGTCACCGACGGCGAGCTGGATGCCGTGGTGCTCGCGCGTGCCGGACTGGCCAGGGTCGGACTGGCCGAGGTGATCACCGAGACCCTCGACCCGATCCAGATGCTGCCCGCGCCCGCCCAGGGTGCGCTGGCGGTGGAGTGCCGGACCGCCGACGTGGACCTCGAGCAGCTGCTCGCATCCACATTGGACGACGAGAGCACGCGGGCCGCGGTGACGGCCGAGCGTGCTCTGCTGGCCGCGCTCGAGGCGGGGTGCAGCGCGCCGGTGGGCGCGCTCGCCGAGATCGTTGAAGATCTCGACGCCGAGGGCAAGGTCGTGGAACGGATCTCGCTGCGCGGCACCGCCGCGGTCGACGGCGAGGACGGCGCGGTGGACATGGTCCGGGCCATCGCGCTCGCCGACAAGGACCAGGCTGCCCAGCTGGGCAAGGACCTGGCCGCCGAGCTGCTGGACCTCGGAGCCGGAGCCCTCTCCGGCCCCGCGCAGTAAGCGACCTTCGGGGCGCTTCACAGACGTAGGAGACCTGTGGCCGTGCGATCGCGCGCGGCCGCCGCAAGAGGAGAAACGCACAGATGACCCCCGCGCGAAAGACCACCGGGCGCGTAGCGTTCGTGGGCTCCGGGCCCGGCGACGCCGGCCTGCTCACGGTCCGTGCCCAGGAACTGCTCGCCAAGGCCGAGGTCGTGGTGACCGACCCCGACGTGCCCCAGGCCGTGCTGGCCATGGCGGCCGAGGGTGCCGAGGTCCGGCCCGCCGTCGGCGAGGCGGCCGAGGTCGCCAAGGACCTCACCGCCGAGGCCAAGGCCGGCCGGCTGGTGCTGCGCCTGATCGCGGGCGACCCGCTGACCACCCCGGCCGTGGTGGCCGAGGTGCAGGCGGTCGCGCGCACGAGCGCCGTGTTCGACATCATCCCGGGCGTCTCGCCGGGCGCGGCCGTCCCGGCTTACGCGGGCGTCGCGCTGGGCGGCACGCACACCGAGGTCGACGTCCGCGGCGACGTCGACTGGGCGGCCCTGGCCGCCTCGCCGGGCCCGCTGGTGCTGCACGCGACGTCGGCCCACCTGGCCGAGGCCGCGTCGGCGCTGACCGGCAACGGCGTCCCGGCGTCGACCCCGGTCGCGGTCACCGCGAACGGCACCATCAACACCCAACGCACCCTCGACACCACGCTCGAGAAGGTCGCCAACGACGCGGGCGAGCTCGTCGGGCCGCTGATCGTCACGATCGGCCAGGCCGCCGGGCACCGCTCGAAGCTGTCCTGGTGGGAGTCGCGGGCGCTCTACGGCTGGAAGGTCCTGGTGCCGCGCACCAAGGAGCAGGCCGGCGAGATGGCCGAGCGCCTGCGCGGCCACGGCGCGACGTCGCACGAGGTGCCGACCATCTCGGTCGAGCCGCCCCGCAGCCCGGCGCAGATGGAGCGCTCGGTCAAGGGCCTGGTCGACGGCCGCTACCAGTGGATCGTCTTCACCTCCACCAACGCGGTGCGCGCGGTGTGGGAGAAGTTCGAGGAGTTCGGCCTGGACGCCCGCGCGTTCTCCGGCGTGAAGATCGCTTGCGTCGGCGCGGCCACCGCGGAGAAGGTGCGCTCGTTCGGCATCATCCCCGAGCTGGTCCCGGCCGGTGAGCAGTCGTCGGAAGGCCTGCTGGCCGAGTTCCCGCCGTACGACGACGTGCTCGACCCGGTCGACCGCGTGCTGCTGCCGCGGGCGGACATCGCCACCGAGACGCTGTCGGCCGGCCTGCGCGAGCGCGGCTGGGAGATCGACGACGTGACGGCCTACCGGACCGTCCGGGCCGCGCCGCCGCCCGCCGAGACCCGCGAGATGATCAAGACCGGCGGGTTCGACGCGGTCTGCTTCACCTCGTCCTCGACCGTGCGGAACCTGGTCGGCATCGCCGGCAAGCCGCACACCCGCACGCTGGTCGCGTGCATCGGCCCGAAGACCGCGGAGACCGCGGTCGAGTTCGGGCTCCGGGTCGACGTCCAGCCGGAGAAGGCGGACGTGCCGCACCTGGTGGACGCGCTGGCCGAGCACGCCGCCCGGCTTCGCGCGGAGGGTGCGCTGCCGCCGCCGCGCAAGGCGAAGCGGGCCCGCCGCTCCTGAGGTTCGTTGGTCCGTGAAGGCCTCCTTACCGGCTGTAAAGGCCGGGAAGGAGGCCTTCACGGCTTTTCGGCCCCGCGGGTCGCGACCCGCACGCTCATCGTGCGGAAGCGGCCGCTGGGCACCCTTGCGGAACTTCCGCCGGACCGCGCGGAGTAACTTGGAAGGGTGTTCCCAGAGCATCGTCCCCGCAGGCTCCGCACCACCCCGGCCATGCGCAGGCTGGTGGGTGAGACGACGCTGCGGCCACGCCAGCTGATCCTCCCCATGTTCGTCGCCGAGGGCCTCGACCAGCCGAAGGCGATCTCGAGCATGCCGGGCGTCGTCCAGCACACCCGCGACACGCTGCGGAAGGCCGCCGTCGACGCGGTCAACGCCGGGGTCGGCGGGCTCATGCTCTTCGGCATCCCGGCCACGCGCGACGCCGAGGGCTCCGGGGCGGTCGACGAGCGCGGCATCCTCAACGTCGCCCTGCGCGACCTGCGGCACGAGCTCGGTGACGCGACCGTGCTGATGGCCGACACGTGCCTCGACGAGTTCACCGACCACGGCCACTGCGGCGTCCTGGACGCCGACGGCGTGGTCGACAACGACGCCACCCTGCGCATCTACGCCGAGATGGCCGTCGCGCAGGCCGAAGCCGGGGCGCACGTGCTCGGGCCGTCCGGGATGATGGACGGCCAGATCGGCGTCATCCGCCGCGCGCTCGACGAGGCCGGCCACCGCGACAAGGCGATCCTCGCCTACTCCGCGAAGTACGCCAGCGCGTTCTACGGCCCCTTCCGCGAGGCCGTCGACTCGCAGCTCAAGGGCGACCGCAAGACCTACCAGCAGGACCCGGGCAACGGCCGCGAGGCGCTGCGCGAGATCGAGCTGGACCTCGCCGAGGGCGCGGACATGATCATGGTCAAGCCCGCGCTGTCCTATTTGGACGTCATCAAGGCGGCCGCGGACATCTCCCCGGTCCCGGTGGCGGCGTACAACATCTCGGGCGAGTACGCGATGGTCGAGGCGGCCGCGGCGAACGGCTGGCTCGACCGCGAGCGGACGATCCTCGAGGTGCTGACGTCGATCCGCCGCGCGGGCGCCGACATGATCCTCACGTACTGGGCCGCCGAGGCCGCTGCCTGGCTGGACTGACCGGTTAGAGTCACCGCGTGACGGACAAGGACACCGAGGACCTCAGCGGTCTCACCGACGACGAACGCCGCAAGCAGGGCCGCTCGCCGGACCCGGTGCTGCCGGGGCAGAAGGCACCGAAAGCGACGCCGCCGCGGCCGGTGGCGATCTCGTTCTGGCTGTGGCTCGGCGGCGGTGTGGTGCTGATCCTCAGCTACGTCCAGCTGCTGACCAGCAAGTCCGCGGTCATCGACCAGTACGTCAAGGGCACCACCGACCCGAAGTACACGCCGCAGATGATCGCGGACGGCGTCACGGCGCTGCTGTGGTACCTGCTCGGCGGGTCGATCGTGTTCGTGCTGCTGTTCCTGCTCTTCGCGTACAAGGCCCGCGAAGGCACCCGCTCGGCCCGGACGGTGCTGACGATCCTGCCGATCGTGATGGTGCTGCTGATCATGGTCGTCGCCCCGATCATCAACTACCTGACGCTGGTCGCGGTGCTGCTGTTCGTCATCGCGCTGATCCTGATGTACCTGCCTTCGGTGGCCGGCTACTTCCCGAAGGCCGGCCGGAAGCCGTGAGCGACCGGCTCTACGCCGAATCCGGCGTGAGCTGGGCCGCCATCGTGTGGGGCCCGGTGTTCGCGCTGGTCGGCGCGCTGGCGGAACTCGCCACGGGCGGGCCGGTGCACGTCGTGGGCTGGGTGATGGTCGGCGCCGGGCTGTGCGTGATCACCGTGCCGTGGGTGTACGCGCGGCGCCGGTTCCTTTCGCTGGAAGTCACGACGAAGCAGCTGCGCCAGGGCCGCGAGAAGGTCGCGGCGGACCAGCTGGCGTCGGTGAAGGACGTCGGCGCCCCGGTCGGGGCGCGAGTGCTCGGTGGCGGCTGGTCGGTCCCGCGCAAGTACGACTCCCTACCGGTCGAGCTGGTGGACGGCACGGTCGTCCTGGCGTGGGCGAAGGACGTCGAAGCCCTCCAGGACGCGCTCGACCGGCTCGTCCGGGCGACGCCGAAGGAAGCATGAGAAAATCCCTCCTGTGATCGACCTCCCGCAGCCCACCGGGGCCGAGCTCTGGCCGCCGGAAGAACCCGGCCCGCGCGCTCGGCTGCACAAGCCGTGGCGGACGCTCGTCGCCGTCGTGGAAGTCGTGCTGGCCGTGGCCGCCGGGTGGGCCGCCTACGCGCTCTGGCACGGCGGTGCGGCCACCGTCGTCACGCACACCGACGACGGTGCGGCGCTCGAGTCGCACCGGTACTTCGGCGGGATGCTCGCCGCCGCCATCGGGCTCGGCACCGTGGCCGTGCTCCTGCTGGTCGACGCGATCCGTCAGCTCTCGCTCGCGGTCCGTGCGCGGCACCGCGAACCGAAGGCCTGATACACAGCTCCCGCACAGGGAACGAACAGTCAATTGCTAAACAGCGGCAGCAGGGTTGCCGCATGACGCGCGTGCGTGCCTCGAAGGCATGGGTGATCAACGGTGCTCTGGTCGTACTGCTGGCCGGAGCGGGTTTCGGGATATACCAGGCATTCAGCCCCGAACCGAACACGGCGCAGGCGCAGACCCGCAGCACCCCGGTGCGCCGCGCGACGGTCACCGAAACCATTTCCGCCGCCGGGACCCTCGCCAGCAGCTACACCGGCGCGGCGAACTTCTCGTCGGCCGGGAAGGTCACCTCGATCGACGTGAAGGTCGGCGACGTCGTGAGCGCCGGCCAGAAGCTCGCCACCATCGACAGCACGCAGGCGGCGAAGCAGCTTCAGGTCGCGAAAGCGAACCTCGCCGTCGCGCAGGACAACCTCGACTCCGCCGAGACCGCCGAAAGCACCCCGGCGACCGGGCAGAACAGCCAGAACAGCACGCAGTCGGCGGCCACCAGCGTCACGTCGGCGCAGGCGAAGCTGGACCAGGCCGAGCTCGACGTCCAGACCGCGCAGGAAGCGCTCGACAACACCACGCTCGTCGCGCCCGGCGCCGGCACGGTGACCGCGGTCAACGGCACGGTCGGGCAGCAGTCCTCCAGCGGCTCCGCGTCGAGCAGCAGCGCCCAGCCGTCCTCCAGCGGCAGCGGCCAAGGCGGGCAGGGATCTTCGAACAGCGCCGCGGCCAGTAGCAGTAGCAGCTCCAGCAGTGGCTTCATCACCATCACGAACATGACCGGCCTGGTCGTGAACACCTCGGTCGCCGAGATCGACGTCAGCAAGGTCAAGGCGGGCCAGAAGGCCACCGTGACGCTCAACGCGCTGCCGGACAAGCCGGTCCAGGCGACCGTCTCGAGCATCAACCTGACGCCGACGACGAGCGGCAGCGTCGTGTCCTACGGTGCGCAGCTGGCCCTGACCGACCCGCCGGACGGACTGCGGCCCGGCCAGTCGGCGAGCGTCGTGATCACCGTCGCCGAGGCGCAGAACGCGCTGAGCGTGCCGGCCGCGGCCGTGACGACGGCCGGCAACACCAACGTCGTCACCGTGCAGGAGAACGGCCAGAACGTCACGCGCCAGGTGCAGGTCGGCATCCGCGGCGAGTCGACCGTGCAGATCACCTCCGGGCTGACCGAGGGCGAGAACGTGGTGCTCACCGCGACGGCCGCGACCGGCGGCACCGGCACCGGCCGCACCGGCACCGGGACGGGTGGCACCGGCGGGTTCCCCGGCGGCGGGACCGGGGGCTTCCCCGGCGGCGGCCAGCGCGGCACGGGCACCGGCGGCGGCTTCGGCGGCCGCGGGTGAACCCGGTGATCGCGGTCTCCGGACTGCGCAAGACCTACGGCGCCGGCGAGACGGCGGTGCACGCGCTGCGCGGCGTCGACCTCACCGTGTGGCCCGGCGAGTACGTCGCCATCATGGGTGCCTCGGGCTCGGGCAAGTCGACCCTGCTGAACATGCTCGGCTGCCTCGACGTCCCGACGTCCGGCCAGTACCTGCTGGACGGATTCGGCGTCGGCCGGCTGAACGAACGGCAACTGGCGTTGCTGCGCAACCGGAAGATCGGCTTCATCTTCCAGTCGTTCAACCTGGTGCCGCGGACGTCCGCTTTGTCCAATGTGGAGCTTCCGCTCGTCTACAGTGGACTCCGCCGGTCGGAACGGCGGCGGCGCGCGCTCGCGGCGCTCGAGATGGTCGGGCTGTCCGACCGGGCCAAGCACCTCCCCAGCGAGCTCTCCGGCGGGCAGATCCAGCGCGTCGCCGTGGCGCGGGCGCTGGTCACCGGCCCGGCGATGCTGCTGGCGGACGAGCCGACCGGCAACCTGGACCGCCGCAGCACCGAGGACGTCCTCGGCGTCTTCGACCGGCTCAACCAGCTCGGCCGCACCATCGTCGTGATCACGCACGAGGACGAGGTCGCGCACCACGCGCACCGCGTCGTGCGGGTCGACGACGGCCTCATCGTGTCGGACGAGGTCACTCGCGCGGTCGGAGCGGTCTCGTGAACTTCCTCGAAATCCTGCGCTTCGCCGTCCGCGGGCTCACCGCGAACAAGCTGCGCTCGGCGCTCACCACGCTCGGCATCACCATCGGCGTCGCGGCGGTGATCCTGCTCGTCGCGGTCGGCAACGGTGCGTCGGCGGCCATCGCGGCCAGCATCCAGGGCCTCGGCACCAACGTCGTCAACGTCTCCCCGGCGCGCGGCGGCGGCCAGGGCGCGTCCGCGCGGCCGCTGACCGTCCAGGACGCGCACGCGCTCGTCGACCCGGTCGGCGCGCCGGACGTCAAGGCGGCCTCGCCGGTGGTGAACACGACGGCGACCGCGACCTACGGGCAGACGTCGTACGACATCTCCAGCGTCGCGGGCACCGAGCCGGCGTACTTCACGACGACCAACCGCGACCTGGCCCAGGGCTCGCTGTTCACCAGCGAGGACGTCACGGCCGCGCGCAAGGTCGTCGTGCTCGGCCCGACGACGGCGGAGTCGATCTTCGGCACCGCCACAGACCCGGTCGGCAAGAACGTCTTGTTGAACAGCATCCAGTTCACCGTGATCGGCGTGCTCCAGGCCAAGGGCAGCACCGGGCTGCAGAACGCCGACGACGTCGCCATCGCGCCGATCTCGGCCGTGCAGAACTCCCTCGCCGGGTACGGCAGCCTCAGCCAGATCGCCGTCCAGGCCACCAGCGCGGACTCCGTCTCGCTGGCGCAGTCCGAGATCACCGCGATCCTCAACGCGCGGCACGGCATCCGGCTCGGCGGCACCGCCGACTACCAGATCCAGAACTCCGAGCAGCTGCTCGCGACGCGGACGTCGGCGACCGAGACGTTCACCGTGCTGCTGGCGGCGGTCGCGGCGATCTCCCTGCTCGTGGGCGGCATCGGCGTCACCAACATCATGCTCGTCACCGTCACCGAGCGGATCCGCGAGATCGGCATCCGCAAGGCCATCGGCGCCCCGCGCGCGGCCATCCTCGGCCAGTTCCTCGCCGAAGCGACCATGCTCAGCCTGTTCGGCGGGCTGCTCGGCGTCGCGATCGGGCTGATCGGCAGCCGGTTCACCATCTCCGGGATCAAGCCCGTCGTGGTGCCGTCCTCGATCCTGCTCGCCTTCGCGGTATCCGCCCTGATCGGGCTGTTCTTCGGCAGCTTCCCGGCGAACCGGGCCGCCAAGCTGCGGCCCATCGACGCCCTGCGTCACGAATAGACCGCCGCCGTGCGTCACGAGTAAGGAGTCTTCGCCTATGTCTTCGTCCACGACGAACCCGCCGGGCTCGGCCCCCGGGGACGACCCGACGACCGAGCTTCCCCTGGCGGCGCTTTCCCGTGAGAGCGACGCTCCGGAGCCGACCGCGGAGCAGATCGTCGCCCGCCCGGCGGTCGAGGGTGACCTGAACGCCGAGATGCGCCGCGCCGCGAAGCCGTTTTCCCGCACCACCATGGTGCTGGCCGGGCTCGTCGTGCTCGCGATCGCGTTCGGCGGCGGCGCCTGGACGCACGCGGCGTTCGGTTCGTCGTCTTCAGCGACGCCCACCCGGCCGGCCGGCGGCACCCAAGGGGGACTCAGGGCGGCACCGGCCAGCAGGGTGGCGGCTTCCGCGGCGCGGGCGGGCGCGGCACCACGGGCACGGTCGACCGCGTCGACGGCACCACGGTCTACGTCAAGACCGCCCAGGGCGACGACGTCAAGGTGTCCACATCGGACTCGACCACGGTCGGCGTCACCCAGCAGGGCAAGCTCTCCGACCTCAAGCCGGGCTCGACGGTCGTCGTCCAGGGGCAGGTGGGCGACGACGGGACGGTGGCCGCGCAGGCCATCACCCAGCAGGCCGCGCGCTAGTTGAGCGTGACGATCGCGGTGTTGAGGGCCGTCGCGTAGAGGATCCACGCGAGGTAGGGCACCAGCAGCGCGGCGGCGGCCTTCGAGCGGCGGGCGAACAGGACGATTGTGACGACCACGACGACGTCCAGCACGAGGATGTCGACCAGCGCCGCCTGCGCCGCGCCGCCCTCGAAGAACAGCGGGGTCCACAGCAGATTGGCCAGCAGACCGATGCCGTACGCGGCGAAGCCCCGGGTTTCGCCGTCCGTGCGCCAGTACAGCCAGCCGGACACCGCGATCAGGACGTACAGAACTGTCCACACCGGACCGAACAGGGACGAGGGCGGAGCCCACAGCGGCAGCTCGAGCCGCGCGTAGACGTCCTTCGCCGACGCCGCGGCCAGGGCGCCGACCACGGCCACCACGGCGACGACGCCGAGGAAGCAGGCCAGCACCAGCCACGGGTTGCGCTGTGACACACGATCGGTCACCGGCTGTTCCCCTCCCGGGCGGCGTCCGGCCATCTTAGGGGGGTTTGGGAGACTGGGCAGGTGAGCACTGGAACCGAGCAGTCCAAGGCATGGTTCGAACGCGCGAAGGCGGCCGTCCCGGGCGGGGTGAACTCGCCGGTCCGGGCGTTCAACTCGGTCGGCGGCACCCCGCGGTTCATGGTCCGCGGCGAGGGCCCGCACCTGTGGGACGCCGACGGCAACCGCTACGTCGACCTGGTGTCCTCCTGGGGGCCGATGATCCTGGGGCACGCGCACCCGGCGGTCGTCGAGGCGGCACGCGCGGCGGCGTCGTCCGGGCTGTCGTTCGGCACGCCGACGATCGGCGAGGTCGAGCTGGCCGAGGAGATCATCGGCCGGGTCGAGCCCGTCGAGCAGGTCCGGCTGGTCAACTCCGGCACCGAGGCGACGATGAGCGCGATCCGGCTGGCCCGCGGGTTCACCGGCCGGTCGAAGATCGTGAAGTTCGCCGGGTGTTACCACGGTCACGTCGACGCGCTGCTCGCGCAGGCCGGCTCCGGCGTCGCGACGCTCGGGCTGCCGACGTCGCCGGGCGTCACCGGCGCGCAGGCCGCGGACACGATCGTGCTGCCCTACAACGACCTCGACGCCGTCCGGAAGTCCTTTGTGGACAATCCGGGCGAGATCGCCGCGGTGATCACCGAGGCCGCGGCCGGCAACATGGGTGCGATCGCGCCGGACGAGGGCTTCAACGCCGGCCTGCGTGACCTGGCCCACGAGCACGGCGCGCTGCTCGTCATGGACGAGGTGATGACCGGGTTCCGCGTCTCGCGCGCGGGCTGGTTCGGCCTCGAAGGCGTGGCCGGCGACCTCTACACGTTCGGCAAGGTGATGTCCGGCGGCCTGCCGGCGGCGGCGTTCGGCGGCCGCGCCGACGTGATGGCCAAGCTCGCCCCGGGCGGGCCGGTCTACCAGGCCGGGACGCTCTCCGGGAACCCCGTCGCGGTGGCCGCGGGCCTCGCGACGCTGCGCGCGGCCGACCACGCCGTGTACGCGGCGCTCGACGCGAACGCGAAGCGCCTCGGCGACCTCTTCCGCCGCGAGCTGAGCGCCGCCGGCGTCGCGAACCACGTCCAGTACGCGGGCAACCTGGTCAGCGTGTTCTTCGGGGACCAGCCGGTGCGCGACTACGCGGGCGCACAGGCGTCCGAGACGTGGCGGTACCCGGCGTTCTTCCACGCGTTGCTCGACGCGGGTGTGTACGGGCCGCCGAGCGCGTACGAGGCCTGGTTCGTCAACGCGGCGATGGACGACGAAGCGTTCTCGGTGATCGAAGCGGCCCTGCCGGCGGCGGCTCGCGCGGCGGCGGAGGCGGTCAAGTGACCACCGTCGTCCACCTGCTGCGGCACGGCGAAGTGCACAACCCCGAGAAGATCCTCTACGGCCGGCTGCCCGGCTACCGGCTGTCCGAGCGCGGGCAGCGGCAGGCGCTGACGGTCGCCGAGGCCGTCGCCGGCCACGACCTCGTGCACGTCGTCGCGTCGCCGCTGCAGCGCGCGCAGGAGACGGCGGGCCCGATCGCCGCGGCGCACCGGCTCGACATCGCGACCGACGAGAGCCTGATCGAAGCCGGCAACCAGTTCGAGGGCCTGCACGTCGCGGTCGGCGACGGCGCGCTGCGGGAGCCTCGCCACTGGCCCAAGCTGATCAACCCGTTCAAGCCGTCGTGGGGCGAGCCCTACCTCGAGATCGCGCACCGGATGCTCGGCGCGGTCCACCGGGCGCGGGAGGCGGCCGACGGCCACGAGGCGCTCTGCGTGTCGCACCAGCTGCCGATCTGGACGCTGCGGCGGTTCCTCGAGGGCAAGAAGCTGTGGCACGACCCGCGGCGCCGCCAGTGCTCGCTGGCGTCGCTGACCAGCCTCGTCTTCGACGGCGGCGAACTGCGCGAGATCGTCTACAGCGAGCCCGCCGGCACCACCGATCCGAAGGTGACCGGGGCATGAAACGGCTGGTCGTCGGGGTCGTCGCGGTGCTGGCGCTCGCCGGGTGCAGCAGCGGCAAGGACGCGGTGGTGCAGGGGAGCAGCTTCAGCTTCGTCTCCCCGGGCGGCAAGGTCGACATCACCTACGACCTCGCCCAGCGCCAGACGGCGCCGGTGCTGGCCGGCGACGACCTGATGAACGAGGGCAAGCAGCTGTCGCTGGCGGACTTCCCCGGCAAGGTCGTCGTGCTCAACCTGTGGGGCCAGTGGTGCGGGCCGTGCCGCACGGAGGTCCCGGAGCTGGAGTCGCTGGCGAAGCAGGCACCGGAGGTCCAGGTGGTGGGCATCGACGTCCGCGACCCGGCGCGCGACGTGGCGCAGGACTTCGTCCGGGACCGGCAGCTGACGTACCCGTCGATCTACGACCCGGACGGCCGGGTGCTGCTCAAGCTGAGCGGCTACCCGCGCAACATCATCCCGTCGACGATCGTCCTGGACAAACAGCACCGCGTGGCGGCGGTCTTCCTGCGGCAGGTGCTGGCCCAGGACCTCCTCCCGGTGACGCAGAGCCTGGAGAAGGAAGCCTGATCGAAGGGCTTTTGCCGGATTTTTACCGGCTTGCGCAGTTTTCGGCTAGGTTTGCCCATGATCGTTTCGCTCGACCATGGGGAGGAACCATGCTGAAGAAGATCGCGGCCGCCGCACTGATCGCGGCGGCCGCCACCACCGCGGTGGCGACGCCCGCGCTCGCGTCCGCGGGCGGCTGCAACGACCGGAGCTGCATCGAGGTGGACGGGAGCGGGCTGCGGGTCGACATGATCCAGGCCCACACCAAGCCGGGGGACAGCTTCTACGGCCACTTCCACATCTACGGCGGCGGCATCGACGTCAACAGCCCGACGCAGACCTGGGGCTTCTCCGGGTACAGGATCTACCCGGGGCGTGACCTGCCGAACGGCTCGGTGCTGTGCGTCGAAGGCTGGGAGCAGACCGGCGCCGGCCACGCCCTGCGCGGCCGGCCGTGCGTCGAGGTGCACTTCTGATCGACGGCGCCCCGGCGCCCCCACCCATCCCTGGGGGGCGTGCCCTTGTCCAGTCTATCGGCGAGGTGCGACAAACCCCGCTGACAGCCGGCTCCGCGCCGGAGCTGTCCACATTCGCGGCGCGCTGTGGACAACTGCAGGGACGCAACGCCTGAAGGCCTGACAGGCCGGACGCTCACGGGCTGTCCGTTGGCAGCCGGCGAACGCCACATTGGGTGCGTGGGACGCAACCACCGCCACATTGGGGCGCTCCGGTGTGAGCGGACGGGCGGGACCAAGGTCCTGATCTGCTGTGGCGTAGGTCCTGTGAAGCGGCCCCGGCGTTCTCACCGGGACCTCACTGCCTACCCTCAACGGGGTGAACTCCGTGACCGAGCTGGCGATCTCCGGACCGCTGCTGCTCGCCGCGGGCGTCGCGCTGCTGGCCGGAACGATCTCCTTCGCCTCGCCGTGCGTCGTTCCGCTCGTGCCGGGGTACCTCGCGTACCTCGCCGCGCTCGTCGGCGCGGACGCGCCCGCCGTCAGCGCCGACGAGGACCGCAAGAAGGGCCGCTGGGCCGTTCTCGGCGCCGCGCTGCTGTTCGTGCTCGGGTTCACCGTCGTCTTCGTCGCCACGCTGGGCACCCTCGTCTGGCTGGCCGACACGCTCACCCTCAACCAGAGCCTCCTCCAGCGGATCGGCGGCGTCCTGACCATCGCCATGGCGCTGGTGTTCCTCGGCTGGATCCCCGGCCTGCAGCGCGAGGTCCGCTCTCACCGCGTCCCGGGCGGGGGCGTCTGGGGCGCGCCGCTGCTCGGCGCGGTCTTCGGCCTCGGCTGGACGCCCTGCATCGGCCCGACACTCTCCGCCGTCATGTCGCTGGCCAGCGCGACCGGCGGCGCCGCGGCCCGCGGCTACCTGCTGATCGCCGTCTACTGCCTCGGCCTCGGGGTGCCGTTCCTGCTCATCGCACTCGGCGCTCGCTGGGCCGTCCGGGCCACCGACTGGGTGCGTCGGCACGGCCGCCAGGTGCAGATCTTCGGCGGCGCACTGCTGATGGTCGTCGGGATCCTGCTGGTCACCGGCGTCTGGGGAGACCTGATGGGCTTCCTCCGCAACGAGCTCACGGGCACCCTGGAGCTGCCGCTGTGACGACCACCGAGGCCCCGCCCGCGGCCCCCAAGGGCCCGACGCCCGCCAAGCGCACCTTCGCCTTCGTGCGCAACACCTGGCGCGGCCTGACGTCGATGCGCACCGCGCTCGTCCTGCTGTTCCTGCTCGCCCTCGCCGCCCTGCCCGGCGCGCTCCTGCCGCAGCGGAAGCTCAACGCCCCCAAGGTCGACGAGTACATCACCGCCCACGGCTGGTGGGGCACCCTGCTCGACAAGCTCGAGTTCTACGACGTCTACTCCAGCATCTGGTTTTCGGCCATCTACCTGCTGCTGATGATCTCGCTCGTCGGCTGCCTGACCCCGCGCAGCTTCGACTACGTCAAGGCGATGCGCGCCAAGCCGGTGCTGACCCCGCGCAACCTCGCGCGGATGCCGCACTACCGGCTCGGCCGCGGCAAGTCCGACGTCGGCGCCGAGATCGCCGCCGTCCACAAGCACCTGTCCGGCTGGCGGCGCGTCGAGCGCGAAGAAGCCGACGGCGTCCGCACGATCTCCGCCGAACGCGGGTTCCTGCGCGAGACCGGCAACCTGCTCTTCCACTTCAGCATGCTCGGCCTGATCGTGTTCTTCGCGCTGGGCAAGCTGTACGGGTACGAAGGCCAGGTCATCGTCCAGGCCGACGGCGACAGCTTCTGCAACTCCGGCATCTACAACTACGACTCCTTCAACGCGGGCCTGCGCGTCGACGGCACCGACCTCGACCCGTTCTGCGTGAAGGTCAACGACTTCACCGTGCGGTACACCCCGGCCGGCGAGCCGGAGTACTACCACGCGAACATCCAGTACCAGTCCGGCGGAGACCTCGACACGAACACCTGGCGCCCGTACGGCCTCGAGGTCAACTCGCCGCTGCGCACCGCCGGCGACCGCGTCTACCTGCTCGGCCAGGGCTACTCGCCGCAGTTCACGGTGACCTTCCCGGACGGCACCAAGCGCACCCAGAACACCCAGTGGCGCACGGTCGACCCGACCACGATGCTCGCCGAGGGCGCGACGAAGTTCGACCAGCCCGGCATCACCGACGAGGTGCAGCGGCGGACCCGCCAGCTCGCCATCACCGGGCTGTTCGCGCCGACGTCGTTCCTGCACGGCAACGTCCTGACGTCGTCGGCGCCGGAGCTGAAGGACCCCGCCGTCGCCGTCGACATCATGCGCGGCGACCTCGGCCTGGACGCCGGGCGCGGCCAGTCGGTGTTCGAGATCGACCAGTCGCTCGTGGACGACGGCAGGCTGAAGAAGGTCGCCCGCGAGAACCTCAAGGTCGGCCAGGAGATCAAGCTCGACGACGGCACGAAGGTCCGCTTCGACGGCGTCAACCACTGGGTCTCCCTGCAGGTCTCCCACGACCCGACGCAGGGGTTCGTGCTCGGTTTCGCGATCGCGATGTTCCTCGGCCTCGGCGCGTCCCTGCTGGTCAAGCGCCGGAGGCTGTGGGTGCGGGTGAGGCCGGGTACCGAGGACGACCCGGGTACCGTGATCGAGGTCGCCGGACTGGCCCGCACCGACCAGGCCGGGTACGGCGAAGAGTTCCACCGGATCAGTGAACGCCTGATCAGTGGTCAGAAGGGCTGAGGCATGCCGATCAACGAGACGCTGTCCACCTACAGCGACTGGCTCTACACCACCGCCGCCGCGATCTACGTCGTCGCGCTGATGATGACGCTGATCGAGCAGGGCTTCGGCGCCAAGGGCCGGCTCGCCACCGAGCGGGCCAAGCTGCGGGCGCGTGAGCTCGTCGGTGCCGGCGGCCCGCCGATCGAAGAGGCCCGGGTCGCGCAGCGTGCGGCCGGCCGCCCCGAGCGGATCGGCAAGATGGGCGCCTCGCTGCTCGTGCTCGGCGCGCTGCTGCAGCTGTCGGCGATCGTGCTGCGCGGGCTCGCCGTGCACCGCGCGCCGTGGGGCAACATGTACGAGTACGGCATGGCGGTCACCTTCATCACGGTGGTCACCTGGATCGTCGTCATGTCGAAGTTCCCGGTCCGGCACCTCACCGGCTTCCTGCTGCTGCCCGTCGTGATCCTGATGTTCATCAACGGCACGCTGCTGTACACGACCGCGGCGCCGGTGCAGCCCGCGCTGCAGTCGTACTGGCTGGTCATCCACGTCTCGGCGGCCATCATCGGCTCCGGCGTGTTCCTCGTTCCCGGTGTCGCCAGCGTGCTCTACCTCTTCCGGGCGGCGTACGAGAAGGACGAGACGAAGTTCGCCCGGTTCGCCTCGAAGCTGCCCGCGGCCGACGTCCTCGACCGGATCGCCTACCGGACGACGATCTTCGCCTTCCCGGTCTTCACCTTCGGCGTGCTCTGCGGCGCGGTCTGGGCCGAGTCGGCCTGGGGCCGGTTCTGGGGCTGGGACCCCAAGGAGACCGTCGCGTTCATCGCCTGGGTGATCTACGCGGCCTACCTGCACTCGCGGGCGACCGCCGGCTGGCGCGGGGCCCGGGCCGCGGCGATCAACATCGTCGGGTTCGCCGCGATGATCTTCAACCTGTTCTTCGTGAACCTCGTCACGGCGGGCTTGCACTCGTACGCCGGGGTGGGCTGAGCAACCCGCTGGTACGCCGACTACCGTCGTCATCAGGGGGATTGATGTCGGGCGGAGTGCGCGGAGGTTTACACCGGTGACCGGACCCAGTGAAGAATCGGCTCCTGGCCACCCCGAACAGGCTGAACCGGCCGCTGCCCCGCAGCAGCCGGAGGTAAGCCTGTTCGCCGACGACCGGACGGACTCGCACCCGCACCCGGAGACGTCGGGCGCGTTCGACGTGCAGCCGACGCAGGCGGTCGCCCCGCCGCCCAACCCGGCGGTGTCCGGGCCCCACCAGGTGCCGAACCCGGCCGTGTCGGGGCCGCACCAGGTGCCCAACCCCGCCGTGTCGGGGCCGCACCAGGTGCCCCAGTACGGCTACGACCAGAACCTCCCGCCGCTGCAGCCGCAGTACGCCCAGGCGCAGGCCCAGTACCCGCCGCAGCAGCCGTCCGGGCTGCCGCAGCCCCAGGGCGGCGGCCGGCACGCGGCGCCGCAGCAGCCGGGCCACGGCCACGACCTGTCGACCGCGCACCTGGTCAAGCAGGTCAAGCGGCCTCCGCAGTCGGGCTGGCGCAAGGCCGTCTACGTCGGTTCCGGGAAGCTGATCAACCCCGGCGAGAGCCCGGCGGACACGCAGCGCCGCGACCTCATCGCGCGCGTCAACCAGCCGCTGCGCGGGTGCTACAAGATCGCGATGCTGTCGTTGAAGGGCGGCGTCGGCAAGACGACGGTGACGACGACGCTCGGGGCGACGTTCGCCTCCCTGCGCGGTGACCGTGTGGTGGCGGTGGACGCCAACCCGGACCGCGGCACGCTGTCGCAGAAGCTCCCGCTGGAGACGACGGCGACGGTCCGCCACCTCCTGCGCGACGCGGCCCGCATCACGCGCTACAGCGACGTCCGGTCCTACACGTCCCAGGGCGCCAGCCGGCTGGAAATCCTCGCGAGCGAGCAGGACCCGGCCGTTTCCGAGGCCTTCTCCGAGGAGGACTACCGGCGCACGGTCAACCTGCTCGAGCACTTCTACAACATCGTGCTCACCGACTGCGGGACCGGCCTGATGCACTCGGCGATGAAGGGCGTCCTGGACGTCGCGGACGCGCTCGTCGTCGTGTCGTCCGGCTCGGTGGACGGCGCCCGCAGCGCCTCGGCGACGCTCGACTGGCTCGAGGCCCACGGCTACGGCGAGCTCGTGAAGCGCTCGGTGGCGGTGATCAACTCGGTCCGTCCCAAGGGCGGCTCGGTCGACCTCGACAAGCTTTCGGCCCACTTCGGTGCGAAGGTCCGGGCGGTGTGCAAGGTGCCGTTCGACCCGCACCTGGAAGAGGGCGCGGAGATCGAATTGGACCGCCTGTCCGGCGACACGCGCCTGGCCCTGCTGGACCTGGCCGCGACGGTGGCCGACGGCTTCGCCACCCCGCTCTCGCAGGGCTACCGCTAAGTCGTCACCCGCGTGATTCGGGCCGGAACTCGCGTGATCGAAGCCGGAACTCGCGAGTTCCGGCTTCGATCACGTCAGATCCGGGTCCAGTCACGCGAGTGACGGGTTCCGGCAAGCGAAAGTAAAAGGCTCAGCTGTCTTCGTCCCGGCGCTTGCGCTGCTGTTCGGACAGCTGGCGCAGGAAGTCGGGGTCGTCGTCCGGGGCGATCGGGGCGCGGCGCGGGGGCGAGGTGACCCCGACCCGCTGACCGGCGAACGACCGCCACAGGAGCAGGGCGACGACCAGCGCGCCGACCGCTGCGAGCAGAGCGAGCATGCCGGATCCTTCCGTGTGGGTCCCCCGAGGTTAACCCGTCGAGCCGGGTTTCGGCCCGAACCCCGTCGGGCGGGGTGACGACCAGAACACGAAGGGCCGCGCGGGGCGGGGGTAAGTCCCCCGTACCCGACACGGCCCGGCGCTCGAGATGGTTCAGGCCTTGCGGGCCGGTTCGCTGGCGTCCGTGGTCAGCTCCGCGAGGAGCTCGTTCACCTCGGACTCCCGGAACCGCCGGTGCCCGCCCGGGGTCCGGATCGAGCCGATCCGCCCGGCTGTCGCCCACCGGGTGACCGTCTTGGGGTCCACCCGGAACAGTGCTGCCACCTCACCAGGGGTGAGCAGGCGTCCGCCCATCGTCGCGGTCATTTTCCGCCTCCTTAACGACCTCACTGCTATACCGGAGGCGTCCGGGCCCTTTTGGCCCGTCGCGCCGGGGTAGCCAACACGGCAATCGTTGCACTTCACCCGTCGGGTACTCGAACGGTTGTCCAAGAGTAAAGAGCCCTTAAAGGTCAAAACGGACAGTTTGCTTACGTTGTGCAACTAATTTGCGGTGACCTGACGTGCCCGGATGTCGTTCGACCCGGTCATCGGCCGCGTGGCATGGTGCCAATGGGGGATTGTCCAACCGCATAGAGTGATCTCGTGGATCAGTTGGACCGGAAGATCATCGCGGCGTTGCGTATCAACGGACGGGCCACCTATGCGGACCTCGGGCGGGCCGTCGGGCTCTCCGCGTCGTCGGTGCACGAGCGGGTGGGCAAGCTGGAAGCCGCCGGCGTGATCACCGGCTACCACGCGGTCGTCGACCCGAGCTCGGTCGGCCTCGGCGTCACCGCTCTCGTCAGCATCCACCCGACCGACACCGCCACGGAGGACGACGTCGCCGACGCGCTCGCCGAGCTCGACGAGGTCGAGAGCTGCTACGCGGTGGCGGGGGACGAGGCCTTCGTCGTCAAGGTGCGCGTGCCGACCGTCGACGAGCTGGAGCGCACCCTCGGCCGCCTCCGGCGCATCCCCGGCGTCGGGCGGACGAACACGACCGTCGTGCTCTCGACCCGCTTCGAGGGCCGCCCGAACAACGCGGGCCTGCAGCGGGACCGGGCGGGTGGCGCGTAGCCTGCTTCGGTGTGAGCGACGAGAAGGCCCCGCAGCTGGCCCGTGACCTGACGCTGTACCTGGTGGCGCGGTTCGTGCTGGTCGCGGTGATCGCGTGGGTGCTGTCCCTGGCCGGGGTGCCGCTGCTGGTGGCGCTGGTCGTCGGCCTGGTCGTCGGGCTGCCGCTGGGCCTGCTGCTGTTCCGCCCGCTGAACGCCCGCGTCACGGCCGGCCTGGCCAAGCGCAACGAGAAGCGCGCCCGGGCCCGTGCCGACCTGCGCGCGCAGCTGCGCGGAGACGTCTCCGGCCAGCCGGAATGAGCCGCCTGCACGCCCGCAGCTGGGTCCGCGAGGCCGTCCGGATCATCGAGGCCGACGCGAACCGCAGCGCCGACACCCACCTGCACGTCTTCCCGCTGCCCCCGGAGTGGGGCATCGACCTGTACCTCAAGGACGAGTCCGTCCACCCGACCGGCTCGCTGAAGCACCGGCTCGCGCGGTCGCTGTTCCTGTACGGGCTCGTCAACGGCCAGATCGGGCCGGACACCGTGCTCGTCGAGGCGTCCAGCGGGTCGACCGCGGTGTCCGAGGCCTACTTCGCTCGCATGCTGGGCCTGCGCTTCATCACCGTCGTGCCGCGGCGCACGTCGAAGGAGAAGATCGCGCTCATCGAGTTCTACGGCGGCGAGTGCCACTACGTCGACGAGGCGCCGGCGATGTACCCCGAGGCGGAGCGGCTCGCGGCCGAGTGCGGCGGGCACTACCTCGACCAGTTCACCTACGCCGAGCGCGCGACGGACTGGCGCGGCAACAACAACATCGCCGAGTCGGTCTTCGCGCAGATGCGCGCGGAGCGCCACCCGGTGCCGGCGTGGATCGTGGTCGGCGCGGGCACCGGCGGCACGAGCGCGACCTTCGGCCGGTACGTCCGCTACAAGCGCCACACCACGAAGATCTGCGTGGTCGACCCGGAGAACTCGTCGTTCTACGGCGCTTGGGAGACCGGGGCGCTCGACTACGCGACCGGCATGCCGTCGCGGATCGAGGGGATCGGCCGGCCGCGCTGCGAACCGTCGTTCGTGCCGGGTGTCATCGACGAGATGTTCCGGATCCCCGACGCGGGCTCCCTGGCGGCGATCCGGCTGCTGCGCGAGCGCACCGGGCACTGGGCGGGCGGCTCGACGGGCACGAACCTCTACGGCGCGTTCCGGCTCATCTCGCGCATGGTCGAGGACGGCCAGGCGGGCAGCGTCGTGACGCTGCTCTGCGACGGTGGCGAGCGGTACGCGCACACGTACTACAACGACGAGTGGGTCGCGAAGCAGGGACTCGACCTGGCGCCGCACACGGCGTTGTTCGAAGAGTTCCTGACGACGGGGAAGTTCGTCCCGGAGGACTAGAGGTTCAGCGCGATCGCGGTGACGACCGCCCACAGGAGCATGGCCAGGCCGGTGTCCCGCAACGCGGGGATCAGCTCCCGCCCGGTCTTCCCGCCGTGGACGGCGCCGATGGCGGGCAGCAGCAGGCCAATGGTCAGCACGGCCAGCGCCGCCAGTCCGGGCCCGGTGACCGCCAGGACCACGCTGAGCACGTACGGCGCCGTCACCAGCACCAGGTACAGGTTCCGGGTGCCCCGGTCGCCGAGGCGGGTGGCCAGGGTGCGCTTGCCGGACTCGATGTCGGTCGGGATGTCACGCAGGTTGTTGGCCGTCAGGACCGCCGTCGAGAAGCAGCCGACCGCGACCGCGCACGCCAGCGCCGCCCAGCTGACCCGCCCGGCCTGCACGTACACCGTGCCCAGGACGCCGGCCAGGCCGAAGAACACGAACACGGCGATCTCGCCGAAACCGTAGTAGCCGTAAGGCTTCTTGCCGCCCGTGTAGAACCATGCGCCGAGGATGCACAGCGCCCCCATGGCCAGCAGCCACCAGTGCCCGCTGACCGCCACCAGCACCAGGCCCAGCACCCCGGCCAGGCCCAGCGCGACGAGCGCCGCCGTCAGCACCGCCTTCGGCGCGGCGACCCCGGAACCGACCAGTCGCAACGGTCCGACGCGGTTTTCGTCCGTGCCGCGGATGCCGTCGGAGTAGTCGTTGGCGTAGTTGACGCCGACGATCAGCGAGAGGGAGACCAGCAGCGCCAGAACCGAGCGCCACCACGAGAACGCGTCCAGCGCGATCGCCGCGCCGACGCCCGCCACCACCGGCGCCACCGCGTTGGGCAGCGTCCGCGGCCGGGCCCCTTCGATCCACTCGCTCAAGCTCGCCATGGCGCCATTCAACGCCATGACGATCAAGCCGGAGCGGGAACCCGGGAAGTCAGTCGGTGGTCGGCAGCTGCCAGGTCAGCGTGCCGCCGTTGGGGTCCACCGCCGGCCCGTCGGCGAGCGCCGCACCCGCGGGAAGGAGAACCCCCATGGCGACGGCGGTCGTGAGCAGAGCGGTCCGAATCCAGCGCGTCATGATGGGTAGCCAAGCGGGTGCACGCCGTACATGTCAACGAAGTGCCGCCATTCAGCTGCTCAAACCCGACCGAAGTCGGGCCTTCACCGCCGCCCGGTCGATCTTGCCCGGTCCGCGAAGGGGCAGCTCGGAGCCGTATTCGACGCGTTTCGGCGTCGCCGCCGCGCCCAGTTCGGACCGGACCGCGGCGCGCAGTTCGTCCGCTTCGGGCGGTTCCCCTTCCGGGACGACCAGCGCCACGACGGCCTCGCCCCACTCCGGGTCCGGCAGGCCGACGACGCACGCGTCCCGCACCCCCGGCTGCTCGCCCAGGAGTCGCTCGATCGCGTTCGCGGACACCTTCACGCCGCCGGTGTTGATCATGTCGTCGGCCCGGCCGAGGACCTCGATCCGGCCGTCGCCGTGCCGGACCCCACGGTCCGACGTCGTGAACCAGCCGTCGCGGAACGACTCCGCGGTCAGGTCCGGCCGGAGCCGGTAGCCGTGCGCGAGGACGTCGCCCGCGATGCGGATGCGCTCACCGGACAGGTCGACCCGGACGCCGTCGAGGGGGAAGCCGTCGTAGACGCAGCCGCTCGCCGTCTCGCTCATGCCGTACGCGGGCACGATCCGGACGCCGGCGTCGGCCGCGCGCTCGCGCAGGGTCGCCGACGTCGCCGCGGCGCCGACCACGATCGCGTCGAACGCCTTCGCCGCGGCCAGCCCGGCGCCGCCGTCGTCGAGCAGCCGGACCAGCTGGGTCGGCACCAGGGCCGTGTACCGCGGGCCGCCCTTCAGCTTCGCCGCCGCGGCGGCGAAGTCGTCCGGCCGGAAGCCCCGGCCGGTGAGCAGCGCCGGGGTGGTGCCGGCCAGCAGCGACCGGACCAGCACCTGCAGGCCGCCGATGTAGTGCGCCGGCGTCGCCAGCAGCCAGTGCCCGGGGCCACCGAGCCGCGCGTGGGTGGCCTCGGCGGACGCGGTCAGCGCCCGGGCCGAGAGCAGCACGCCCTTGGGGGCGCCGGTCGAGCCCGACGTGGCGATGACCACGGCCGTGTCCGGTTCGGCGGGCTCGTCCGGCGTCATCGCGTCGCGCAGCGCCGGGTCGGTGAAGGGCAGCACGGCCGGGCCGCCGTCCAGCGCGTCCGCGAGGGCCGTCTTCAACCCCTCGAGCGCCTCCGGAGAGCCGTCGAGTTCGACCGTCCGCATCTCACCTTCCGATGTGAAGTCCGCGTGAGGAGTTCGCACTTTCATAGGGAAAGTGCGAGCTCAGTAGTAGTAGGGGACGTCCTTGAAGTCGGGGTCGCGCTTCTGGAGGAACGCGTCACGGCCTTCGACGGCTTCGTCCTGCATGTACGCCAGCCGGGTGGTCTCGCCGGCGAACAGCTGCTGGCCGACCAGGCCGTCGTCGGTGAGGTTGAACGCGTACTTCAGCATCCGCTGGGCCGTCGGCGACTTGCGGGTGATCTCCCACGCCCAGGCCAGGGCCTCTTTTTCGAGATCGGCGTGCGGGACGACGGCGTTCACCGCACCCATCCGGTGCATCTGCTCGGCGGAGTACTCGCGGCCGAGGAAGAAGATCTCGCGGGCGAACTTCTGCCCGACCATCTTCGCCAGGTAGGCCGAGCCGTACCCGCCGTCGAACGAGCCGACGTCGGCGTCGGTCTGCTTGAACTTCGCGTGCTCGGCCGAGGCGAGCGTGAGATCGCACACCACGTGCAGGGAATGCCCGCCGCCCGCGGCCCAGCCCGGCACCACCGCGATCACCGGTTTCGGCAGGAACCGGATCAGCCGCTGGACCTCGAGGATGTGCAGCCGGCCGGCCCGCGCGGGGTCCACCGTGTCGGAGGTCTCGCCGCTCGCGTACTGATACCCGGAGCGTCCGCGAATACGCTGGTCACCGCCGGAGCAGAACGCCCACCCGCCGTCCTTGGGCGAGGGGCCGTTGCCGGTGAGCAGGACGCAGCCGACGTCCGAGCTCATCCGGGCGTGGTCCAGCGCCCGGTAGAGCTCGTCGACGGTGTGCGGCCGGAAGGCGTTGCGAACCTCCGGGCGGTCGAACGCGATCCGCACGACGCGTTTGCCGCCACGGCTCTCAGCGGAGCGGTGGTAGGTGATGTCGGTGAAGGCGAAACCTTCGACCTCGGTCCACGCGGCGGGGTCGAACAGCTCGGAAACTCGGGCGTCATCCACGTTTGGGAGAATAGGACCTGTGGACACTTGTGATCTGTTCGGAGCCTGCCGGTGAACCCTTCCACCGCGCAGGCCAGGGTCATCGTCGACGAACTCGTCCGCAACACCGTTTCGCACGTCGTCCTCTGCCCGGGCTCCCGCAACGCGCCGCTGTCGATCGCGCTCTACGACGCGGCGGCGGCCGGGAAGCTCCAGCTGCACGTCCGCATCGACGAGCGCGGTGCCGCGTTCCTCGCCCTCGGCATCGCCGCGCGCACCGGCCGCCCGGTGGCCGTGCTCTGCACGTCCGGCACCGCGGCCGCGAACTTCCACCCGGCGGTGCTGGAGGCCGACCGCGCCGGGGTCCCGCTGATCGTCCTGACCGCCGACCGGCCGCCCGAGCTGCGGGCCGCGGGCGCGTCGCAGGTCATCGACCAGCACCAGCTCTACGGCAACGCCATCCGCTACTTCGACGAGCTGGCCGTCGCCGAGCGGCGGGCCGGCCAGAACTCGTACTGGCGCAGCCAGATCTGCCGGGCCTGGAACGCGGCCTACGGCGAGTGGCGTTGCGGGCCGGTGCACCTGAACATCCCGTTCCGCGAGCCGCTCGTGCCGGACCTCGACGACGGTGAGTGGTACGAGTCCCTGGACGGCCGGGCCGACGGGTCCCGCTGGACCGAGCTGCCCGACTTCGGCGCGCTGCCGTCGTTCGTGGTGCCCTCGGCGCGGCACGGCCTGGTGATCGCGTGCGACACCGGCGTCCAGGCGGCCAGCGAGTGGGCCGAGCAGCACGGCTGGCCGGTGGTGTCGGAGACGGGTGGGCTGGGGCTGTCCGGCGGCACGGCGATCTCGTCCGGCGCCTGGCTGCTGGGCGTCGAGGAGTTCATCGCGAAGCACAAGCCGGAACAGGTGCTCTGCCTCGGCCGGCCGACGGTGTTCCGGCAGATCCAGAAGGTGATCTCGGACCCGTCGATCGAGGTCCTGCTGGTGCGCCCGGACTCGGACTGGCCGGCGCCCGCGCACAACGTAAGACAGGTCGGGCAGTGGTTCGACGAGCCGACCAAGCCGGCCGACCCGGAGTGGCTGGCGAGCTGGCGCCGAGCCGACGCGGCGGCGTCTTCGGCGGTGGCGTCGGTGCTGGACTCGGAGCCGTGGCCGTCCGGGCTGCGGTTGGCGTCGGAGCTGGTGGACGCGCTGCCCGCGGACTCGCTGCTGGTGGTCGGCTCGTCCAACCCGACCCGGGACGTGGCACTGGCCGGCCGGCTGCGCCCGGACGTCCTGGTGCACCGCAACCGCGGGGTGGCGGGCATCGACGGCACGGTCTCGACGGCGATCGGCGCGGCGTACGTCCACCGCGGGCCGTCGTACGCGCTGCTGGGCGACCTGACGTTCCTGCACGACGCCTCGGGCCTGCTCACCGGGCCGGCGGAGCAGCGCCCGGACCTGACGATCGTGGTGTGCAACGACGACGGCGGCGGGATCTTCTCGCTGCTGGAGCAGGGCGCGCCGGAGCACGCGGCGAGCTTCGAGCGGGTGTTCGGGACGCCGCACGGTGCCGACCTGGGCGCGCTGTGCGCGGGGTACCGGGTGCCGCACGTGGTCGCCGAGACGCTGACGGAGTTCCGGGCGGCGCTGCGGCCGGCGCCGGGGCTGCGGGTGGTCGAGGTGCGGGTGGACCGGGCGCGGCACCGGGACCTGCACGGCCGCCTGCGGGCGGCGGTGTCGAGCGCGGTTTCGGCCGTCTGACCGGGGCAAACCGCCACGTCAAGCGGTTTCCGATCTTGATCCCAGTAGGCAAGAACCTTCCTTCGGCTGTACCTGGCCCCTCCTTGGCTGGCTACGTTCGAGCGCGCTGATCCTCACCCGTTGGAGGGATTCGAATGCGTGCAAGAACTCGCACCGGCCTCGGTGTGCTCGCGGCCGGGGTCGCCTCGGTGCTGCTCGCCGGCACCGCCAGTGCGGCCCCGACGCCTGGTGCCCCCGGTGTCGGTGACTCGTACTACCCGAACGCCGGCAACGGCGGGACGGACGTGCTGCACTACGACATCCGGCTGACCTACCAGCCCGCTACCGACGTCCTCGCCGGCACCACGACGCTGCTGCTCACCGCGACGCAGGACCTGTCGCGGTTCGACCTGGACTTCGCGCTCAAGGCGTCGAGCGTGCTGGTGAACAACCGGCCGGCCCGGTTCACGAACCAGACCGGCAACGGCGAACTCGTCGTCACCCCGGCGCAGCCGCTGCTCAAGGGCCAGACCGCCACGGTCGTCGTGGCTTACTCGGACACGCCGTCCACCGAGCAGGTCGACGGGCTCAACGGCTGGAAGAAGGGCTCCTTCGGCGCGCTCGGCGTCGACGAGCCGCAGAGCTCCGCGTGGTGGTTCCCGGCCAACGACCACCCGACCGACAAGGCGACCTACGACGTCACCATCGAAGCGCCGGATGACAACGTTGCCGTCACCAACGGCACGCTCGTCCGCAAGACGAAGAGCCGCGCCGGGTGGACCCGCTGGCAGTGGCGCAGCACGAAGCCGCAGGCCACGTACCTGACGTCGTTCATCGTCGGCAAGTACGAGCTGAACCAGTCGACCACGCCGGACGGCAAGCCGTTCATCACGGCGTACGGCTCCGACCTCGGCGACTCGCTGTACGCGGCGAAGGCCAGCGTCGAGCGGACGCCGGAGATCGACGCGTTCCTGGCGACGCAGTTCGGGCCGTACCCGTTCGAGGCCGAGGGCGGCGTCGTGACCAGCGGTATCACGTTCTCCCTGGAGAACCAGACCCGGCCGACGTACGGCGTCCGCAACTTCCGCGCGGGCTCGAACACGACGTTGATCGCGCACGAGAACGCCCACCAGTGGTTCGGCGACAACGTCTCGCTCGGCCGCTGGAGCGACATCTGGCTGAACGAGGGCTTCGCGTCCTACGCCGAGTGGCTGTGGTCCGAGCACGAAGGCGAAGGCACGGTCGCCGAGCTGGCCCAGTACACGTACGACTCCAACCCGGCCGACGGCGACCTGTGGAAGCTCGTCCCGGCCGACCCGGGCGCGGACAACCAGTTCGACAACGCCGTGTACGACCGCGGCGCGCTGACGCTGCAGGCGCTGCGCACGGCCGTCGGCGACGAGGCGTTCTTCAAGATCCTGCAGACCTGGCAGGTCCAGAAGGGCGGGTCGAACGGGCGCATCCAGGAGTTCATCGCGCTGGCCGAGAAGGTTTCGGGCAAGCCGCTGTACGACCTGTTCCAGACGTGGCTGTACACGGCCGGCAAGCCGGCGGTCGGCCCGAACGGCGCTGCTGCGTTCACGGCGCGTGCGGCTTCGGTTCAGGCGAAGCCGAAGTCGTACGACCAGATCCAGGCGAACCACCGGAATCTCGCCGCGGAGCACTCGCACTGAGCGGGACCGCTACGCTCGCGGCGTGAGCACGAAAGGTGAGCGGGTGAGGCGCGTCGGGTGGTGGGCCACCCTCGGCGTCGCCTCGCTCCTCACCGTGATGTGCGTGTGCCTCCTGTTCGCGGCGATCCGCAACGACGGCGCGATCGAGGCCCAGCTGGGCACGGCGAACGCGACGGTGGACTCGGTGGCGTTCGACCGCACGATCATCCACTTCGAGACCCCGGACGGCATCGTCCACAGCCCGGCGAACGGCGTCCTCTACCCGGACGGCCTGGCGGCGGGCCAGCTGGTCCGCATCGAGTACGACGCCTCCGACCCGGAGCTGGCCCGGGTGGCCGGCCGGTCGGCGACGCTCACGCTGCTGCCGCTGGGGAGTTTCGTGCTGTTCACGTGGCTGGTGGCCGGGCCGCTGCTGTGGTGGATCCGGCGGGTGGACAAGCGAGCTGTCCCGCCTGCTCCAGCCACGTCTTCCGCGTGATCTCGTACTCGACTTCCCCCTGCTCGGCGCCGTCGATCGGATCGTCGTGGTCCGCGGCCGAGGTGAACGCCCTGGCGAAGGTGAGGCCGGCCGACGCCATCGTCGCACGGGACGGGGAGTTGACGGCCATCGTCTGGGCGAAGATGCGGTCCAGGCCCAGCACTTCGAACCCGTACCGGATCAGCTCGCGGGAGCCTTCGCGGGCGTAGCCCCGCCGCCACTGCCGGCGCAGCAACCGGTACCCGAGCTCGGCTTCGCCTTCGACGTCCGGCTGGTCGGGGCCGTGCGGCGGGCGCAGGATCCACCAGCCGACGAAGTCGTCGCCGGCGAAGCCCATCCAGAAGCCGAACCCGGGCGCGGCGGCGATCCGGCGCCGGTGGGCCCGTTCGACCTCGGCCCGGGTCGCGGCCCGGCCGGTGAGGTACCGCATCACTTCGGGATCGGAGTCCAGCTCGTACTCCAGCTCGAGGTGCTCGTCGACCAGCGGCACGAGCGTGAGCCGAGGGGTGTGCAACGTGGGCATGCCCCGATCCTCACAGCGCACGCAACCCGATTGGCCCGCGTGGGCCGGCCGCGCCCACCGGACAGACCCCCGCCCACCGGACAGACCCCCGCCCACCGGACAGACCCCCGCCCACCGGACAGACCCCCGCCCACCGGACAGACCCCCGCCACACCCTGGGGGGCGTGCCCTGTCCCAGCTTATCGGCGCAGGGCTGCCCGAAGGGGTGACGCGGCAAATCTGTGGACAGCCGGACCCGATGTGGACAACTCAGCCCGCGTGGGCCGTCTCCTGCCACCACCCCAGCACCTCATCGGCCACCCCCGGCGCCGCCACCAGCAACCCGTCGGTCGGCAACGCCGTGTCCTCCCCGTGCTTGTCCAGCACCACCGCCCCGGCCTCGATCGCCATCGCCACCGACCCGGCCACGTCCCACTCGTGATAGCTGTGCAGCACCGCCGCCGCCGCATGACCCAAGGCCACCTGGGCGATCGACAACGCCGCCGATCCCAGCACCCGCACCCCGGCGTGCGCCTCCGCCGCGCGCTCGATGAAGCCGCCCATCCCCGGCCACGGCCCGCGGCGGGCGAACTCCGTGCAGACCAGCGCGCCCGCCGTCACGCAGCGGTCCGTCAGGCGGACCGGCTTGCCGTTCGCGCGGGCCCCTCGTCCGCGCGCGGCCGCGTAGATCTGGGCCCGGTACGGGTCCGCCACCACGCCCACCACCGGCCCCGCCGCGTCGACCAGCGCCAGGCTGTACGCGCACCACGGCACCCCCGCCACGTAGTTCGCCGTGCCGTCCACCGAGTCGACCACCCAGCGGTACTCGGCGACGTCCGCGCCGTGGTCCGCGCCGAACTCGTGGCCGACCACCGGGATGCCGGGGAACTCCGCCGTCAGGACGCGCCGGGTGTGCCGCTCCAGGATCCGGTCGGTGTCGGTGACCCAGTCGAACGGCGAGTCCAGTGTGGAGGGATGCGCGCCGCGGCCGGCGGTCGCGGTGATCACGTCGGTGGCGTCGTTGGCCAGTCGCCCGGCCACTTCGAGGGCCCTCGACAGCAGGCCGGGCTCCACGGGCCGCGGCGGCCTGGAGGACAAGAGGGTCATGCCTGCTTAGTCTGGGCCCCGCTGGTTTCCGGGACACGACCTTGAGATGACATGTCGTGTCCGATCTTCCGGCGGTCCGAGTGTTCGGACACCGTTGGCCGCCGTGTCACGCGGTCGCCAGGATCGGGTGCGATGGTCGGATCGTGCGAGTCGCCATAGTCACCGAAAGTTTCCTGCCCCAGGTGAACGGCGTGACCAACTCCGTCCTGCGGGTCGTCGAGCACCTGCGCGAACGCGCGCACGACGTGCTGATCATCGCCCCCGGCCCGGGCCCGGACTCCTACCGCGGCGCCCCGGTGGTCCGGATCCCCGCGCTCGACTTCCCCGGGGTCAACTCCCTGCCGATCGGCCTGCCGACGCGCACGGTGCTCAACGCGCTCGCCGCGTTCGGCCCGGACGTCGTGCACCTCGCCTCGCCGTTCGTGGTCGGCGCGCGCGGGCTGGCCGCCGCGCGCCGGCTGCGCGTCCCGTCCATCGCCGTCTACCAGACCGACATCGCCGGGTTCGCCGCCGCGTACGGCTTCGGCATCGCCGCGCGGGCCGCGTGGCGCTGGGTGCGGCGCCTGCACTCGCGTGCCGACCGGACGCTGGCGCCGTCCCGCGACTCGGTCGAGCAGCTGGAACTGCACGGCGTCCCGCGCGTGCACCGGTGGGCGCGGGGCGTCGACATCGAGCGGTTCTCCCCGGAGCACGCCGACCCGGCGCTGCGGGCGGAGCTGGCGCCGGACGGCGAGCTGCTCGTCGGGTTCGTCGGCAGGCTGGCGCCCGAGAAGGAGGTCGACCGGCTGGCCGCGCTGGCCGGGATGCCGGGGATCCGCGTGGTCGTCGTCGGCGACGGGCCCGAAATCGAAAACCTCAGGGAGCAGCTTCCCGGCGCGGCCTTCCTCGGCGCGAAGTACGGCGACGAGCTCTCCGCGGCGTACGCGAGCTTCGACGTCTTCGTCCACACGGGTCCGCACGAGACGTTCTGCCAGGCGGTGCAGGAGGCGATGGCGTCCGGCCTGCCGGTGCTCGCGCCGGACGCGGGCGGCCCGAAGGACCTAGTGCTGCCCGGCCGGACCGGCTACCTGCTGCCCGCGGACCGCGAGCGGTTCGGCCCGGCGCTCGTCGAGAAGGTCGACGCCCTGCGCGATCCCGCGCTGCGGGCGAGGCTCGGCGAAAAGGCGCGCAAGGTGGTGCTGGGCCGCACCTGGCCGGCCGTCTGCCGCGAGCTGATGGGGCACTACGAAGCCGTGCAGGGCCGGGCCGCCCGCGCGGCCTGACATGCACATCGTCCAGCTCGCGAACTTCTACGGGCCGCGCTCGGGCGGGCTGCGCACAGCGCTGCACCACCTCGGCGCGGGGTACGTCGCGAGCGGGCACGAGGTGACGCTGGTCGTGCCCGGCACGCGGTACGCCGACGAGGTCCTGCCGACCGGTGTGCGCCGCTTTTCCCTGCCGGCGCCGAAGATCCCGGGCACCGGCGGTTACCGCGCCGTCGATCCGCACCGCGTCCGCGCGGTCCTGCGCAGACTCGAACCGGACCGGCTGGAGGTGTCGGACCGGCTGACGCTGCGGGGGATGGGGGGCTGGGCGCGGCGGCACGGCGTCCCGAGCACGGTCATTTCGCACGAGCGCCTCGACCGGCTGCTGGAGCAGTTCCTGCTGCCCGAGCCGGTGGCGCGCCGCGTCGCCGACGTCGCGAACCGGCGGATGGCCGCCAGCTACGACACCGTCGTCTGCACGACGGCGTTCGCGCGGGCGGAGTTCGACCGGATCGCGGCCCCCAACGTCCGCCGCGTGCCGCTCGGCGTCGACTTGGCGACGTTCCGGCCCGCCATGCGCGACGACGGCTGGCGGACCGGACTCGCTGGCGGGGCGGACGCGCTGCTCGTCCACTGTGGACGTCTGTCGCCGGAGAAGCACGTGGAGCGCAGCGTGGACACCGTCGCCGAGCTGACGGAGGCGGGCGCGCGGGTCCGGCTGGTGGTGGCGGGCGACGGACCGCGACGGCGGGCCCTGGAACGCCGGGCCCGCGGCCTGCCGGTGACGTTCCTGGGGTTCCTGTCCGGCCGCGGCGACGTCGCGCGGCTGCTGGCCAGCGCGGACGTCTCGCTGGCGCCCGGCCCGCACGAGACGTTCGGGCTCGCCGCCCTGGAGGCGCTGGCGTCCGGGACGCCGGTGGTCGTGTCGGCGTCGTCGGCGTTGCGGGAGATCGTGCGGCCGGGCTGCGGCGCGGCGGTGGACGACCACGCGCCCGCGTTCGCCTCGGCGGTGACGAACCTCCTGGAGAGCCCGGAAGACCTGCGCCGCGCGGCCGCCCGCGCGCGGGCCGAGGAGTTCACCTGGCCCGCCGCGGTGGCCGGGATGCTGGCCGCCTTCCGCTGACACCCGTCGTGAGTGTTTAGGCGGGTTAGAACCCGCCTAAACACTCACGAGAGCCGACCACGCGCATAGCCGGGGTGGACGCCGGGGGTGAGGCCCTGGTCGTCGGCGATCTTCGTCAGGAGGTCGTGCAGCAGCGCGCGCTCGTCGTCGGTGAGGACCGCGGTGATCGTGCGTTCGTGCGACGCCGCCGTCCGGGCGACCTGGCCCATCAGTTCCCGGCCGTCCTGGCTCAGCTCCAGCGCGTAGAGCCGCCGGTCCTCCGCGTTGCGGCGCCGCTCGATCAGGCCGCGCTTCTCCAGGCCGTCGACCAGCGGGACCAGCCGCGTCGCCGGCGTCCCGAGCTGCTTGGCCAGCGCCTGCTGGCTCTGCCCCGGCCGCGATGCGACCAGCCGCAGCAGCCCGACCTGCGCCGGCGTCAGGTCCAGCTCGCCGATCCGCTCGGTGAACCGCGTCGCCGCGTGCGCGCCGACCTGCGCGAGCAGGAACGCGTTGCCGAACCGGGGAGCTTCCATGGCCGGAACGATAGTCCTTGACAATCGATTACACCAGTGTAATCGTTTAAGGCATGAAACGATTTGCGATCGTCGCCTACGGCCTGTTCACCGTTGCCGGGGGAGTCCTCGGCGCGACCGGCACCCGCCCGGGCTCCTCCGCCGCCGACGTCGCGGCCTACAACGCCACTCACCAGGGCCTCGTCCAGCTGCTCGCGCTGGTCGTCTTCGGCGCGGGGCTGTCCCTCGCGACGTGGACCGCGGCCGCCGGACCGCCGCGTCTCGGCTTCGCCGGCGGCCTCCTCGCGTCCGGGAGCCTCGTGCTGAGCGGCCTCGCCACGTGGACGGCCGCGCAGAACCCGGACTTCGCCCGCGCCTTCACCTCGCTGGCCTTCGCCGCCGGCGCCTTCGGGTTCGCGGTGCCCCTCGCGCTCCTGATCGCGGTCGTGGCTCGCACCGAACGGAAGTGGCTGGCGGTCACCGGCTACGTCATCGCCGCGCTCGCCGGGCTCTCCGCGTTCGGCATGCTGGCCGACGTGCTCTACCCGCTGATCCCGGTGGGACGCTTCGGCGGGCTCATCTGGCTGGTGCTCGCGACCTTCCTCAAGCCCCGCGGCTAATCTCAAGCCATGTCACGCGCAAGCCTGGACAAGGACCCGCACGAAGTCGCCGCGATGTTCGACGGCGTCGCGTCCGGGTACGACCGGGCGAACTCGTTCATGACCTTCGGCTTCGACCGGCGCTGGCGCACCACCACCGCCCGCGTGCTCGACGCCCGCCGCGGCGAGAAGGTGCTGGACCTTGCCGCCGGCACCGGGGTGTCCACCGTCGAGTACGCCCGCGGTGGCGCCTGGTGCCTGGCCGCGGACTTCTCGTTCGGGATGCTGCGCGCCGGGCTGCACCGCAAGGTCCCGATGGTCGCGGCGGACGCGCTGAACCTGCCGTTCGCCGACGAGAGCTTCGACGCCGTGACCATCTCCCTGGCGCTGCGCAACTTCGTCGACCCGAAGGCGGCGCTCACCGAGATCGCCCGCGTGGTCAAGCCGGGCGGCCGCCTGGTGATCTGCGAGGTTTCGACGCCGCCGTTCGCGCCGATCCGGTTCATCCACCGGCGGTTCATGCTGAAGCTGCTCACCTGGGTCGGCAAGCGGACGTCGTCGAACCCCGAGGCGTACTCCTACCTGGCCGAATCGATGCTCACCTGGCCCGACCAGCGCACCCTCGGCGAGATCATCGCGAGCGCGGGCTGGGCCGACGTCGAGTGGTTGAACCTCACATTCGGCGTCGTGGCGATCCACCGCGCGCGCAAGCCTGCCTAAACTCGCGTACATGAGTCGTCGAAGCCCTGACCAGGACGCCGAAGTCATCGTCGTCGGCGCCGGACCGGCCGGGTCCACCGTCGCGACCTACCTCGCCCGGTCGGGCGTCGACGTGCTGCTGCTGGAGAAGACCGAGTTCCCCCGCGAGAAGGTCTGCGGCGACGGCCTGACTCCGCGCGGCGTCAAGCAGCTGATCGACCTGGGGATCGACACCAGTGAGGACGCCGGCTGGATGCACAGCCGCGGCCTGCGCATCCTCACCGGCGACTTGACGCTGGAGCTCGACTGGCCGGACCTGACGAGCTACCCGCCGTACGGCGTCTCCCGTACTCGTCACGACTTCGACGACCTCCTCGCGAGGCTCGCGGTGAAGGCCGGCGCGCGGCTGTACGAGCGCACGACGGTCACCGGCGCGATCACCAGCCCGGCCGGGCGCGTGGTCGGCGTCGAGGCCAAGGTCGGGCCGGAGCGGACGCCGGTGCACTACCGCGCGCCGCTGGTCCTGGCCTGCGACGGCGTGTCCGCGCGGCTCGCGCTGAGCGTCGGCATCCAGAAGAACGAGAAGCGCCCGATGGGCGTGGCGGTGCGCCAGTACTACAAGAGCCCGCGTCACGACGACCCGTTCATCGAGGGCCACCTCGAGCTGTGGGACCGCTCGGACCCGCGGAACCCGAAGCTGCTGCCGGGCTACGGCTGGGCGTTCCCGCTCGGCGACGGCACGGTGAACGTCGGCCTCGGCATGCTCTCGACGTCGGCCTCGTTCCGGAACACCGACTACCGCGCGCTGCTGCGCCAGTGGCTCGACGGCACGCCGGAGGAGTGGGGCTACCGCGAGGAGAACGCGATCGGCAAGGTCGGCGGCGCCGGCCTCCCGATGGGCTTCAACCGCACCCCGCACTACCGCGACGGCCTGCTGCTGCTCGGCGACGCGGGCGGCATGGTCAGCCCGTTCAACGGCGAAGGCATCTCGGCGGCGATGGAGTCGGCGCAGATCGCCGCGGAGGTCGTCGTGCAGGCGCTGGCCCGGCGCGAAGGGGCTTCGCGCGAGCGGGCGCTGGAGGCGTACCCGCGGGCGGTCGGCGAGCTGATGGGCGGCTACTACCGGCTGGGGAACGTCTTCGCGAAGATCATCGGCAAGCCGAAGATCATGCACGCCTGCACGAAGTACGGGCTGCGCATCAACAAGCTCCTGCCGCTGGTCTACAAGGGCCTGTCGGGCTGCTACGACGCCAAGGGCGGCGACTGCGTCGACCGCCTGATCTCGGCGCTCGCCCGCGTCACACCCACCCCACGCTGACCCCCAAACCCGTCACTTTCCCTAGGAAAGATGCGTCCCGAGGGCCTGTGGACGCATCTTTCCTAGGGAAAGCTCGGGGTTGTCCGCGCGCGGACACTCGGGTGGCGTAGCAAGTTGGCCGTGCGGTCAGTGGGATAGGTCACAGGTCAGCGCCCGGATTGTCCGGTCGTCAGGGGATCTTGAACGGTCTTCGCGCAGGTCGCACGCGCGCCGTTGCCGGGCCGTGACAACGTTGGCGCCGAAACTTAGGGCACCCTTATAACGCGGGGGCCTAGGGACAAGAATGTGAGTCGCGTCCTACACTCCCCCCATGCTTTGTGAATCCCTTCACATCCACGACGAGTGGCTTGTGAACTATTTCACAAGCACGTCCGGGCCCCGCCACGGGCCGTAAGGAGACCCTGACCCTCGGCGGTGTGACCCAGGTCCCTTAGGGTGCCGACGAGGCTCAAGCGGTTCCCACCACAAGCACAACCGCAGCGGCGCGGAAAGGATGGCGAAGACCCCGTGCTGACGTTGCTGACCCGAACCGACACGGTGCAGCTGGCTCAAGAGGCCCCGAGCCTGAAGCCCTACCTGCCCCTGGTCCTGTTGTTCGTGCTGGCGCTCGGGTTTGCCGTGCTGTCGGTGCTCTTGGGCCCGCTCGTCGGTCCCAGTCGCTACAACAAGGCCAAGCTCGAGGCCTACGAGTGCGGCATCGAACCGTCCCCGCAGCCGCTCGTCGGCGCCGGGCGGATGCCGGTGGCCTACTACATCACCGCGATGCTGTTCATCCTGTTCGACATCGAGATGGTCTTCCTCTACCCGTTCGCCGTGCAGGCGAACGCGCTGGGCACGTTCGGCCTGGTGGAGATCCTGCTGTTCATCGCGACGGTCGGCTTCGCGTACGCCTACGTGTGGCGGCGCGGCGGCCTGGATTGGAACTAGACCCATGGGCCTCGAAGAGAAACTCCCCAACGGCATCCTGCTGGCCAGTCTCGAAGGTCTCGTCAACTGGTCGCGGAAGAACTCGATGTGGCCGGCCACCTTCGGGCTCGCCTGCTGCGCGATCGAGATGATGACGGTCGGCGGCTCCCGCTACGACATCGCCCGCTTCGGCATGGAGCGCTTCAGCGCGACGCCGCGGCAGGCCGACCTGATGATCGTGGCCGGCCGGGTCACGCAGAAGATGGCCCCGGTCCTGCGCCAGATCTACGACCAGATGGCCGAGCCCAAGTGGGTGCTCGCCATGGGCGTCTGCGCCTCCTCCGGCGGCATGTTCAACAACTACGCCGTGGTCCAGGGCGTCGACCACGTCGTGCCGGTCGACATGTACCTGCCCGGCTGCCCGCCGCGGCCGGAGATGTTGCTGGACGCGATCCTCAAGCTGCACGCCAAGATCCAGGACGAGCCGATCAACGCCCGCCGCGCCGCCATCCGCGCCGCCAGCGGGGCCCGCACCGAGCTCGTCGCGTCGTCGATCAAGTACGCGAAGAAGTAAACGATGACTGAGACTCCTGAACCCGGCGGCGAGCAGTCCAGCGCCGACCGTCCCGAAGGCGGCCTCGAGCCGACGGGCGCCCGGCCCGCCGAACCGGTCGTCACCGGCCGCGAACGCCAAGGCATGTTCGGCGTCCACGGCACCGGCGACACCTCCGGCTACGGCGGCGTCCGGCTCCCGGCCTACAGCCCCGCGCCGGCCGAACGCCCGTACGGCGGCTGGTTCGACCAGTTCGCCGACGAGTTCTACGCCGCACTGGCGGACAACAAGATCCCCGCCGAGGCGATCCTGCAGACGACGGTCGACCGCGGCGAGATCACCTTCTACGTCGCCCGCGAGCAGCTGCCGGCGATCGCCAAGGTCCTGCGCGACGACGGCGGTCTCCGCTTCGAGCTGCTCAGCTCGGTGTCCGGCGTGGACTACGGCGTCGACATCCCGCAGCGGCTGCACGCGGTCTACCACTTCACGTCGCTGACCTACCGCCGCCGGATCCGCCTCGAGGTCACCCTCGACGTCGAGGACGCGCACGTGCCGTCGCTGGTCGGGATCTACCCGACCGCGGACTGGCAGGAGCGCGAGGCCTGGGACATGTTCGGCATCGTCTTCGACGGCCACCCGGCGCTGACCCGGATCCTCATGCCGGACGACTGGGACGGCCACCCCCAGCGCAAGGACTACCCGCTCGGCGGGATCCCGGTCGAATACAAGGGCGCGGAGATCCCGCCGCCGGACCAGCGGAGGTCGTACTCGTGAGCACCGAGAACCTTTCCGACGTCAAGACCGGCACGGACACGTCCCCCGAGGGCGCGGACAGCGTCGAGTACGCCGACTCCCGCGAAACCACCGAAGGCCGCGTCTACTCGGTCTCCGGCGGCGACTGGGACGACGTCATCGCCGACGCGGCGCACGACGAGCGCATGGTCATCAACATGGGCCCGCAGCACCCGTCGACGCACGGCGTGCTCCGGCTCGTGCTGGAGATGGAGGGCGAGACCGTCACGCAGCTGCGGTCGGTCATCGGCTACCTCCACACCGGCATCGAGAAGAACTGCGAGTACCGCACCTGGACCCAGGGCGTCACCTTCGTGACGCGCATGGACTACCTGGCGCCGCTCTCGACCGAGATGGCCTACTGCCTCGGCGTCGAGAAGCTGCTGCAGATCGAGGCCCCGCGCCGCGCGCAGCTGCTGCGCGTGATGCTGCTGGAGATCAACCGCATCGGCTCGCACCTGGTCTACATCGCCACCGGCGGCATGGAGCTCGGCGCCACCACCGCGATGACGCTGGGCTTCCGCGAGCGCGAGGTCGTGCTGCACCTGCTGGAGCACCTGACCGGCCTGCGCATGAACCACGCGTTCATCCGCCCCGGCGGCCTCGCGCAGGACATGCCCGAGGACTACCGCGAGAAGGTCACCGAATTCGTCAAGACGATGAAGGAACGCCTTCCGCTGTACGACAAGCTCTTCACCGGCCAGCCGATCTGGCGCAACCGGCTCAAGGGCGTCGGCTACCTGCCGGTGGACGCGTGCCTCGCGCTCGGCGTCACCGGCCCGGTGCTGCGCAGCGCCGGTCTCCCGTGGGACCTGCGCAAGACCGAGCCGTACTCCTGCTACGACGAGTTCGACTTCGACGTCCCGGTCGACAACGGCGCCGACTGCTGGTCGCGCTACCTGATCCGGGTGCACGAGATGCACGAGAGCCTCAAGATCATCGAGCAGTGCCTCGAGAAGCTCGAGCCGGGCCCGGTCATGGTCGAGGACAAGAAGGTCGCGTGGCCCGCGCAGCTGTCGATCGGCAGCGACGGCATGGGCAACTCGCTCGAGCACGTCAAGAAGATCATGGGCCAGTCGATGGAGTCCCTGATCCACCACTTCAAGCTGGTCACCGAGGGCTTCAAGGTGCCGGCCGGGCAGGTGTACACCTCGGTCGAGTCGCCGCGCGGCGAGCTGAGCGCGCACCTGGTCTCCGACGGCGGCACCCGGCCGCTGCGGGTCCACGTGCGCGAACCGAGCTTCGTGAACCTGCAGTCGATGCCCGCAATGGCCGAAGGCGGCCTGGTCGCGGACGTGATCGCCGCGATCGCCTCGATCGACCCCGTCATGGGGGGAGTGGACCGATGACTTCTTCCACCGCAGTGCCCGAGCCCGGGCCCAACGCGGCCGACCGGACGCACGTCGCGGCCGGCGGCGACGTCGACGTGATCGCCATCGCGCCGGACCCCGAGGTGGCCGCCGGGATCATCGAAGACACGCCGCTCGAAGACATCTTCGACGAAGGCGTCGTCGCCCGGGCCCAGGACCTGATCGCGCGCTACCCGGTGTCCCGCTCGGCGCTGCTGCCGATGCTGCACCTCGTGCAGTCGGTGCAGGGCTACGTCAGCCAGGAGGGCATCGCGTTCTGCGCGAAGCAGCTCGACCTGTCCGACGCCGAGGTCAGCGCGGTCGCGACGTTCTACACGATGTACAAGCGCAAGCCGTGCGGCGAGCACCTCGTGAGCGTCTGCACCAACACGCTGTGCGCGGCCATGGGCGGCGACGCGATCTACAAGAAGCTCCAGACGCACCTCGGTTCCGAGGAGAAGCCGCTGGGGCACAACGAGACCGCGGGCACGCCGAACGAGCCGGGCTCGATCACCCTCGAGCACGCCGAGTGCCTCGCGGCCTGCGACCTCGCGCCGGTCATCCAGGTCAACTACGAGTACTTCGACAACCAGACCGAGGACAAGGCCGTCGCGCTGGTCGACGCGCTGCAGGCGGGCAAGCGCCCGGCCCCGACGCGCGGCGCGCCGCTGACGAACTTCAAGGGCGCCGAGCTGCAGCTCGCCGGGTTCTTCCCGGAGGACGAGCGCCAGTACCGCGCGGACGTCGACGGTCCTTCGCAGGCCGTCGAGACGCTGCGGGGCGCGAAGCTCGCCCAGGACCGCGGCTGGGTCGCCCCGGTGGCTTCCGATGTCCCGCTCCCCGCTCTGCCCTCTAAAGAAGGGGAGAAGAAGTAATGGCCGACCCCATTACCCCGGTCCTCACGAAGCGCTGGCTGTCGCCGAACTCCTGGCAGATCGGGACGTACGAGGCGCTGGAGGGCTACACCGCCGTCCGCAAGGCACTCGCCGGCACGCCGGAGCAGCTCGTCCAGCTGGTCAAGGACTCCGGCCTGCGCGGCCGTGGCGGCGCGGGCTTCCCGGCCGGCGTCAAGTGGTCGTTCATGCCGCCGAACGAGGACAAGCCGCACTACCTGGTGATCAACGCCGACGAGGGCGAACCGGGGACCTGCAAGGACATCCCGCTGATGATGGCGGACCCGCACTCGCTCATCGAGGGCTGCATCATCGCCGCGTACGCGATGCGGTCGCACCACTGTTTCATCTACGTCCGCGGCGAGGCGCTGCACTGCATCCGCCGGCTCAACGCGGCCGTGCGCGAGGCCGAAGCGGCGGGCTACCTGGGCGAGAACATCCTCGGCTCCGGCTTCGACCTCAAGATCACCGTCCACGCGGGAGCGGGCGCGTACATCTGCGGTGAAGAGACGGCGCTGCTCGACTCGCTCGAAGGCCGTCGCGGCCAGCCGCGGCTCAAGCCGCCGTTCCCCGCGGCCGCGGGCCTCTACGCCGCGCCGACCACGGTCAACAACGTCGAGACCATCGCGAGCGCGCCGTTCATCGTCAACGGCGGCTCCAGCTGGTTCCGCGAGATGGGCCGCGAGAAGTCGCCCGGCCCGAAGATCTACTCGATCTCCGGCCACGTCGAGAAGCCCGGCCAGTACGAGTGCCCGCTCGGCACCACGCTGCGCGAGCTGCTGGACATGGCGGGCGGCATGAAGGACGGCATCCCGCTGAAGTTCTGGACGCCGGGCGGCTCGTCGACGCCGATGTTCACCACGGAGCACCTCGACATCCCGCTGGACTTCGAGGGCGCGGCCGAGGCGGGCTCGATGCTCGGCACCACCGCCGTCATGGTGTTCAACGAGACGGTGTCCGTGCCCTGGGCCGTGATGAAGTGGACGAAGTTCTACGAGCACGAGTCCTGCGGCAAGTGCACGCCGTGCCGCGAGGGCACGTACTGGCTGGCGCAGATCCTCGAGCGGATGGTCGCGGGCCACGGCACCGAGGAGGACATCGACACCCTCCTCGACGTCTGCGACAACATCCTCGGCCGCGCGTTCTGCGCCCTCGGCGACGGCGCGGTGTCGCCGATCACCAGTGGCATCAAGTACTTCCGCGACGAATTCCTCGCTCTGTGTGAGAGCAACAAGCGCGAACTGGTGGGAGCGCAGGCATGACGATCGCCCCCGACAAGACCGAGACCCAGGAGACGCCGGTCCCCGAAGGCCACGTCAAGCTGGTCATCGACGGCGAAGAGGTCATCGCCCCCAAGGGTGAGCTGCTGATCCGCACGGCCGAACGCCTCGGCACGGTCATCCCGCGGTTCTGCGACCACCCGCTCCTCGACCCGGCCGGCGCGTGCCGCCAGTGCCTGGTCGAGGTCGAGATGGGCGGCCGGCCGATGCCGAAGCCGCAGGCGTCCTGCACGATGACCGTCGCCGACGGCATGGTCGTCAAGACGCAGCTGACGTCGCCGGTCGCGGACAAGGCCCAGCAGGGTGTGATGGAGCTGCTGCTCATCAACCACCCGCTGGACTGCCCGATCTGCGACAAGGGCGGCGAGTGCCCGCTGCAGAACCAGGCGCTGGCGCACGGCCGCGCGGAGTCGCGGTTCGTCGACACCAAGCGGACGTTCGCGAAGCCGCTGCCGATCTCGACGCAGGTGCTGCTCGACCGGGAACGCTGCGTGCTCTGCCAGCGCTGCACCCGGTTCTCCGCGCAGATCGCCGGCGACCCGTTCATCGAGCTCCTCGAACGCGGCGCCCACCAGCAGATCGGCACCGCGGAGACGGCGGACGTCCTCGACCTCGCGTCGCGGACGACGTCCGGCCAGCCGTTCCAGAGCTACTTCTCCGGCAACGTCATCCAGATCTGCCCGGTCGGTGCGCTCACGAGCGCCGCCTACCGGTTCCGCTCCCGCCCGTTCGACCTGGTGTCCGCGCCGAGCGTCTGCGAGCACTGCTCGTCCGGCTGCGCCGAGCGGACCGACTTCCGCCGCGGCAAGGTCCAGCGCAAGCTGGCCGGCGACGACCCCGAGGTCAACGAGGAGTGGATCTGCGACAAGGGCCGGTTCGCCTTCCGCTACACCTCGGCCGACGACCGCATCCGGCGTCCGCTGGTCCGCAACCGCGAGACCGGTGAGCTGGAAGAGGCGTCCTGGACCGACGCGCTGCGCGTCGCGGCGGCCGGCCTCGCCGAGGCCCGGTCGGACGGCGGCGTCGGCGTCCTGCCCGGAGGCCGGCTGACCGTCGAGGACGCCTACGCGTACTCGAAGTTCGCCCGGGTCGCGCTGCAGACCAACGACGTCGACTTCCGCGCCCGCGCGCACTCGGCCGAGGAGCTCGCGTTCCTCACCTCGCACGTCGTGGGCGTGACGCCGGACTCCGGGGTCACCTTCGCCGAGATCGAGCGGGCCCGCACGGTCCTGTGCGTGGCGTTCGAGCCCGAGGACGAGGCGCCGATCGTGTTCCTGCGGCTGCGCAAGGCGGCCCGCAAGAACCGCACCCGGGTCGTCCACTTGGGACAGTGGACGACGTCGTCGGTGCGCAAGACGTTCGGCGAGCTGCTCGCCTGCGTTCCCGGCCAGGAAGCCGCGGCCGTCGAAGGCATCGCCAAGCACGCGCCGGACCTCGACGAGGCCCTGCGCGGCGAGCACGCCGTCGTCCTGGTCGGCGAGCGCGCCGCCCAGGTGCCCGGCCTGTTCTCCGCCCTGCACGACCTGGTGGAGCGCACCGGCGTCCGGCTCGCGTGGATCCCGCGCCGCGCCGGTGACCGGGGCGCGCTGCAGGTCGGCTGCGTGCCGACGCTGCTGCCGGGTGGCCACCGGGTGGGCGACGACGCGGCCCGCGTCGCCGTCGAAAACGCCTGGGGCGTCCCGATCCCGGCCGCGCCGGGCCGCGACACCACCGGCATCCTGCAGGCGGCTGCGGGCCGTGAGCTGGGCGGCCTGGTCGTCGGCGGCGTCGACCCGTTCGACCTGCCGGACCCGGACCTCGCGCTGCGCGCGCTGGACAACGCCGGCTTCGTCGTCAGCCTCGAGCTCCGCCACAGCGCGGTGACCGAGCGCGCGGACGTCGTCCTCCCGGTGGCCGCGGCGGACGAGAAGGCGGGCAGCTACCTCAACTGGGAGGGCCGCACCCGCCCGTTCGACGTCACGATCGAAGGCACCGGCACCCTGCCGGACTGCCGGGTGCTCGACACCCTCGCCGTCGAGATGGACGCCGACCTGTTCACGCAGACGCCGGCCGCCGCCCGCGGCGACTTCGAGAAGCTCGCCCCGGCTTCGGCACTGCGCTGGGGCACTGTCCAGGCCGAGACGGGCGGCGCCACCGCGGCCCCGGGCGCCGGCCAGGCGGTCCTGTCGAGCTGGCGCCAGCTGATCGACAACGGATCGCTGCAGGACGGCGAGCCGCACCTGAAGGGCACCCAGCGCACCCCGGTCGCGCGGCTGTCCGCGAAGACCGCCGAAGGGCTGGGCACCACCGTGAAGGTGAGCACCGAACGCGGCGCGATCACGCTGCCGGTGGAGATCGCGGACCTGCCCGACGGCGTCGTGTGGCTGCCGGGCAACTCCGACGGCTCCGCCGTGTTCAAGACGCTCGGCGCCGGTCACGGTGCCGTGGTGAACCTCGCTGGGGGTGAACAGTGACACCGTTGCTGGCCGAGGCCGCCGTGGGCAGTGTCCCGGACGCGGCGACGCGTGCGGCGCTGCTGGCGGACGACCCGTTCTGGCTGATCCTGCTCAAGTGCGTGGTAATCCTGCTGATCGGGCCGATCATGACGATCTTCCTGATCGTCTGGGAGCGCAAGGCGGTCGGCCGGATGCAGAACCGGCCCGGCCCCAACCGGGTCGGCCCGAACGGCTACCTGCAGTCCCTGGCGGACGCGATCAAGCTGCCGTTCAAGGAACAGATCATCCCGGACACCGCCGACCGCAAGGTGTACTTCCTCGCGCCGGTGCTCTCCGCGGTGCCCGCCCTGATCGCGCTGTCGGCCATCCCGTTCGGCCCGGTCGTGTCGATCTTCGGTGAGCGCACCGTGCTCCAGCTGCTCGACCTGCCGGTCAGCGCGCTGGTGATCCTGGCCTGCTCCTCGATCGGCGTCTACGGCATCGTGCTCGCCGGCTGGTCGTCCGGCTCGCCGTACCCGCTGCTCGGCGGGCTCCGCAGCGCCGCGCAGGTGATCTCGTACGAGATCGCGATGGGCCTGTCGATCGTCGCGGTGATCCTGCAGGCCGGGTCGCTGAACCTGGCCGACATCGTCGGCGCCCAGCAGCACTGGTGGTTCCTCTTCCTGCTGCCGAGCTTCGTGATCTACCTGATCTCGATGGTCGGCGAGACCAACCGGGCCCCGTTCGACCTCCCGGAGGCCGAGTCGGAGCTCGTCGGCGGGTTCCACACCGAGTACAGCTCGATGAAGTTCGCGATGTTCTTCCTCGCCGAGTACGTCAACATGGTGATCGTTTCGGCGTTCGCCACCACGCTGTTCCTCGGCGGCTGGATGGCCCCGTGGCCGCTGTCGCTGATCGGGAACAACGTGCTCAACACCGGCTGGTGGCCGGTGCTGTGGTTCTTCGCGAAGATGTTCGTCCTGCTCTTCGGGTTCATCTGGCTGCGCGGCACGCTGCCCCGCCTGCGCTACGACCAGTTCATGCGCCTGGGCTGGAAGGTCCTGGTCCCGCTGAACCTCGTGTGGATCGTCATGGTGACCTTCGCGAAGGTCATCCACTGGACACCACTGACGATCGCCATCGCCACGATCGCGATCATCATTCTGATCATGCTGTTCTTCTACGTCCGCGCGTCGGGCCGTGAAGTTGAGAGCGAGACCGTCCCGGTGACCGGCGGCGGTTTCCCGGTCCCGCCGCTGGACCTCAAGGTCCCGCAGACCACCCCGCGTCAGAAGGCTTTGGCCAAGGCCGAGGCGAAGGCGGCCCGGCGCAAGCCGGCAGCCGTCGGTACCGCAAAGGAAGGAGCGCAAGATGGGGTTTCTTGATCCCGTCAAGGGCTTCGGCGTCACCTTCGGGATGATGTTCAAGAAGGTCGCCACCGAGGAGTACCCGGAGGCCGGCGCGCCCGCCGCCCCGCGTTACCACGGCAGGCACCAGCTGAACCGCCACCCGGACGGCCTCGAGAAGTGCGTCGGCTGCGAGCTGTGCGCGTGGGCGTGCCCGGCGGACGCGATCTTCGTCGAGGGCGGTGACAACACCGAGGAAGCCCGGTACTCCCCGGGCGAGCGGTACGGCGCGGACTACCAGATCAACTACCTGCGCTGCATCGGCTGCGGCCTCTGCATCGAGGCGTGCCCGACGCGGTCGCTGACGATGATCAACTTCTACGAGCTGGCCGACGACGACCGCCAGCGGCTGATCTACACGAAGGAAGACCTGCTCGCCCCGCTGCTGCCCGGCATGGAGCAGCCGCCGCACCCGATGCGGCTCGGCGAGAACGAGCAGGACTACTACGTGAACGGTCCCGAACTGGCTCGCGGCGGGGAGGGCGTCCAGTGATCACCGCGCTCCTGGCCCAGACCCCGACCGGCGCGGCCGCGGGTGTCACCACCGGTGAGGCCATCGCGTTCTGGGTCCTCGGCCCGCTTTCGCTGCTCGGCGGCCTCGGCATGATCTTCTCCCGCAACGCCGTCCACTCGGCGCTGTGGCTGGTGCTCACGATGCTGAGCCTGGGCGCGCTGTACATGATCCAGTCGGCGCCGTTCCTGGGCTTCACGCAGATCATCGTCTACACCGGCGCGATCATGATGCTGTTCCTGTTCGTGCTGATGCTGGTCGGCCGGGAGAGCTCGGACTCGGTCGTCGAAGTCCTGCGTGGACAGCGGCTGGCCGCGACGGTGCTCGGCATCGGGCTCGCCGCGCTGCTGGCCACCGGCATCTACCGGGCGCTGGCCAACGTCACCCCGGCCACCCCGCTCGACTCGACGACATCGGCGGGCGGCGGGCCTAAGGGCCTGGGCCGGCTGATCTTCACCGACTACCTGTTCCCGTTCGAGCTGACCTCGGCGCTGCTCATCACCGCCGCGGTCGGCGCGATGGTGCTGGCCTTCACCGACCGGCACGGCAAGGGCGGCAAGCAGACGCAGAAGGAACTGGTCGTCGCCCGCTTCCGCGGTGAGCACGACCGGCCCTCGCCGCTGCCCGGCCCGGGTGTCTTCGCCACCGCCAACTCGGTGGCGACGCCGGCGCTGCTGCCGGACGGCTCGGTCGCCCCGGAGTCGCTCTCGGCGATCATCGAGTCCACGTCAGCGATCGAGCTGGCGAAGGAACGCAAGCTCGTCAAGGACGAGGGCCCGCACCCGGACGCGCACGCGCTGGTCGGCTCCGAGGGTGCTTCGGAAGGGGAGAAGGAATGACCCCCACGTACTACCTGCTGCTGTCGGCGCTGCTGTTCGCGCTCGGCGCGGTCGGCGTGCTGGTGCGGCGCAACGCGATCGTCGTGTTCATGTGCATCGAGCTGATGCTCAACTCCGTGAACCTGACGCTGGTCACCTTCGCCCGGATCAACGGCAACCTCGACGGCCAGATCATGGCGTTCTTCGTCATGGTCGTCGCGGCCGCCGAGGTCGTGGTCGGCCTGGCGATCATCATGGCCATCTTCCGCACCCGGCGCTCGGCCTCGGTCGACGACACCAACCTGCTGAAGTACTAGGAGACACCGAGTGACCGCATCATCGTGGCTGCTGGTGGCCCTTCCGGCTCTCGGCGCCCTGATCCTGCTGCTGGCGGGCAAGCGCGCCAAGGCCTGGGGGCATCTGCTCGGCTGTGCCACCGTCACGCTGGCCTTCGTCTACGGCCTGATCCTGTTCTTCACTGCCGACACGGGCACCACCACCGACACCAAGGTCTACTCGTGGATCCCGGTCGGCCAGCTGCAGGTGGACTTCGGGCTGCGGATCGACGCGCTTTCGCTGACGTTCGTGCTGCTCATCACCGGCGTCGGCATGCTGATCCACTACTACTCGATCGGCTACATGGCCGACGACGAGGGCCGGTACCGCTTCTTCGCGTACCTGAACCTCTTCGTCGCCTCGATGCTGATCCTGGTGCTGGGCAACAGCTTCGTGACGCTGTACCTCGGCTGGGAGGGCGTGGGTCTCGCGTCCTACCTGCTCATCGGCTGGTACCAGGGCCGCCCGTCCGCCGCGACCGCGGCGAAGAAGGCGTTCCTGATGAACCGCGTCGGGGACGTCGGGCTCGCGCTGGCGATCTTCATCATGTTCAAGTACGCGGGCTCGACCGGCTACGCGCAGGTCTTCCAGGCGGTCGCCGACGGCAAGTTCTCGCCGGCGGCGATCACCGCGATGGCGATCCTGCTCCTGCTGGGCGCCTGCGGTAAGTCCGGCCAGTTCCCGCTGCAGGCCTGGCTCCCGGACGCGATGGAGGGCCCGACCCCCGTCTCGGCCCTGATCCACGCGGCGACGATGGTCACCGCGGGCGTCTACCTGGTGGCCCGCTCGAAGGACATCTTCAACGCCACCGAGGACGGCCGGCTGATCGTCACGCTCGTCGGCACGGTGACCCTGCTCCTCGGGTGCATCATCGGCTGCGCGTACGACGACATCAAGAAGGTCCTCGCGTACTCCACGGTCAGCCAGATCGGCTACATGATGCTGGCCGTCGGGCTCGGGCCCATCGCGTACGCGCTGGGCATCATGCACCTGGTCGCGCACGGCTTCTTCAAGGCCGGGCTCTTCCTCGGGGCCGGGTCGGTCATGCACGGCATGAACGACGAGGTCGACATGCGGAAGTTCGGCGGCCTGCGCAAGCACATGCCGATCACCTTCATCACGTTCGGACTCGGGTACCTGGCCCTGATCGGCATCCCGCCGCTGTCGGGCTTCTTCACCAAGGACGCGATCATCGAAGCGGCGTTCGGCCAGGGGGGCTGGCGCGGCTGGGTGATGGGCGGCGCCGCGCTGCTCGGCGCCGGGCTCACCGCGTTCTACATGACGCGCCTGATGGTGATGACGTTCTTCGGCAAGGAGCGCTGGAAGGACATCAAGAGCACCGACGGCCACGACTTCCACCCGCACGAGTCGAAGGCGATCATGTGGGTCCCGATGGCGGTGCTGGCGGTCGGCTCGGTCGGCGCCGGCGCGTTCTTCGCCCTCGGTGACCGCTTCGCCGAGTGGCTGACCCCGTCGGTCGGTGCGCTGGAGGAGGCGCACCACGCGCCGTTCGACGCCTGGGTGATCTCCGTGGCCGCGATCGTGTTCTCCGTGCTGGGCGTGCTGATCGCGTGGCTGATCTTCCGCCGTGACGTGCCGGTCGAGCAGCCGCAGCGCGTCTCGTTCGTCACCCGCGCCGCGCGCAAGGACCTCTACGGCAACGCCCTCAACGAGACGCTGGTCGCCCGCCCGGGCACCTGGCTCTCGCGGGCGCTGGTGTTCGTCGACAACCGCGGCGTCGACGGTGCGGTCAACGGCCTGGCGGCCGGCCTCGGCGGCGGCTCCGGCCGGCTGAGGCGGCTCCAGACCGGGTTCGTCCGGTCCTACGCGTTGTCGATGCTGGGCGGCGCGTTCCTGCTTCTGGCGGCTCTCCTGCTGGTGAGGTTCTCCTGATGACCTGGTTGCTCATCCTCATCCTGGTGCCGCTCGCCGGTTCCCTGGTGCTGGCGTTCCTCAAGGGGAACGACCGCGCCGCGGTGCTGGCCGCGCTGGGGTTCTCGATCCTCGAGTTCCTGCTCGTGATCCCGTTCTGGGCGAGCTACTCGCCCTCCGGCGCGCGGCTGCAGCAGACGTCGAGCTTCGACTGGATCCCCAGCTTCGGCGTGCACATCGCGTTCGGCACCGACGGCATCTCGCTGATCATGATCGCGGTGATCGCGCTGCTGGTGCCGATCGTCGTCGGCGGCCTCGGCACGCTCGACAAGCTGCCCCCGGGCCGCAGCGCGGGCGGGTTCCTCTCGCTGATCCTGCTGCAGGAAGCGCTCACGATCGGCGTGTTCGCCGCGACCGACGTCTTCCTGTTCTACGTGCTGTTCGAGATCATGCTGATCCCGATGTACTTCCTGATCGGCGGCTACGGCGGCGCGAACCGGCAGTACGCGGCGGTGAAGTTCTTCCTCTACTCGTTCCTCGGCGGCCTGATCATGCTGGCGTCGGCGATCGGGGCGTACTCGCTGGCGTCGGACAAGCTCGGCAAGGGCACGTTCGACTGGGCGACGCTGGTGACGGTCGTCCGCGACGCGCCGCTGCACACGCAGATCTGGCTGTTCCTCGGGTTCTTCCTGGCGTTCGCGATCAAGGCACCGCTGGTGCCGTTCCACACCTGGCTGCCGGACGCGGCGGGGGAGGCGCCGATCGGTGTCGCCGTCCTGCTGGTCGGCGTGCTGGACAAGGTCGGCACGTTCGGGTTCCTGCGCTACTGCCTGCCGATGTTCCCGGACGCGAGCAGGACCCTCGCCCCGCTGGTGCTGGTGCTCTCGGTGATCGGTGTCCTCTACGGCTCGATCCTCGCGGCGGGGCAGCGGGACATGAAGCGGTTCATCGCCTACGTCTCGATCGCCCACTTCGGCTTCATCTCGCTCGGCATCTTCGCGTTCAACGAGCAGGCGATGGTCGGCTCGGCGACGTACATGCTGAACCACAGCATCGCGACCGGCATGCTGATCGTGGTGATCGGCCTGGTCGTCGCGCGCGGCGGGTCGACTCGCATTTCGGACTACGGCGGCATGGCGAAGGTGACGCCGCTGCTGGCGGGCCTGTTCCTGCTCGCCGGCCTGTCCACGCTTTCGCTGCCGGGCACCAACTCCTTCGTCTCGGAGTTCCTGGTGCTCATCGGGGCGTTCGTGGACCAGCCGGTGTACACGATCCTCGCCACGGTGGGCATGGTCCTCGCCGCGGCGTACGTCCTGTGGCTCTACCAGCGCGTCATGCAGGGCCCCGTCCGCGGTGACGCCCTGGTGGGTGTCGGCGGCGGGCCGGGCACCGCGATGGCGCCGGAGCTGGGCGCGAAGAAGGCCATCCGCGACCTGACCGGCCGTGAGATCGCGATCGTGGCGCCACTGGTCGTGCTGGTCCTCTTCCTCGGCTTCTACCCGAAGCCGGTGCTCGACACAGTCACCCCGACGGTGCAGCAGACGCTGTCCGCGGTCCAGGGAGGCAAGTAACCGTGCTCGACATCCTCCTGACCCAGGCGCCGGAGCCGCCGATCGCGACGCCGTCGGTGGACTACCCGGCGGTCCTGCCGATGCTGATCGTCTTCGGCGCGGCGTGCGTCAGTGTGCTGGTCGAGGCGTTCGCCGCGAAGCGCTCGCGCTTCGGCCTGCAGGTCGGGCTGAGCCTGGCGGCGATCGTCGCGGCCGGCGTCAGCCTGGTCGTCTACGCCACGGGCAGCGCGCCCGCGGGCGGCGTCAAGACGTTCAGCGGCGCGATTTCGATCGACAAGCCGGCGCTCTTCCTCTGGGGCACGCTGCTGGCCCTGGCCGTCGGCGCGGTGCTGCTGATCTCCGACCGCGTGGTCGAGCCGGGCGGCGCGCTGGTCGCGCAGGCCGGCATCCGCCCGGGCACGATCCAGGACCGCGCCCAGCAGACGGCGACGGTCATGCAGACCGAGGTGTTCCCGCTGACGCTGTTCGCGCTCGGCGGCATGATGGCGTTCTGCGCGTCGAACGACCTGCTGACGATGTTCATCGCGCTGGAAGTGCTTTCGCTGCCGCTGTACCTGATGTGCGGCCTGGCCCGGCGGCGGCGGTTGCTGTCGCAGGAGGCGGCGGTCAAGTACTTCCTGCTCGGTGCGTTCTCCTCGGCGTTCTTCCTCTATGGACTCGCGCTGCTGTACGGCTACGCGAACTCCGTGAAGCTGGCGGACATCGCGGCCGCGGCGGCGGGCTCGGACCGGTCGGACACGCTGCTGTTCGCCGGCCTCGGCCTGCTCGTGGTGGGCCTGCTGTTCAAGGGGTCGGTCGGCCCGTTCCACACGTGGACCCCGGACGTCTACCAGGGCGCGCCGACACCGGTGACGGCGTTCATGGCGGCGTGCACGAAGGTCGCCGCGTTCGGCGGGATCCTGCGGGTGCTGTCGGTGGCGTTCTCCTCGACCAGCTGGGAGTGGCGCGGAGTCCTCTGGGGCGTCGCGATCATCTCGATGGTGATCGGCGCGGTGCTGGGCCTGACGCAGACGGACGTCAAGCGCATGATCGCGTACTCGTCGATCGCGCACGCCGGGTTCCTGCTCGTGGGTGCGATCGCGATGACGCGCGATGGGTTGTCGAGCACGCTGTTCTACCTGCTGGCGTACGGCTTCACGACGCTGGCGGCGTTCGGCGTGATCAGCCTGGTCCGGGACTCCTCGGGCGAGGCGACGCACCTCTCGGCGTGGGCCGGTCTCGCGAAGCGCTCACCGCTGGTGGCCGGCATCTTCACGTTCCTGCTGCTGGCGCTGGCGGGGATCCCGTTGACGTCCGGGTTCGTCGGCAAGTTCGTGGTGTTCTCGGCCGCACTGTCGGACGGGATGGCGCCGCTGGTGGTGGTCGCCCTGGTGTTCAGCGCGGTGGCGGCGTTCTTCTACCTGCGGGTGATCGTCCTGATGTACTTCTCCGAGCCGGCGGCCGACGGTCCTTCGGTGTCGGTCCCGGGCTTCGGCACGGGAACGGCGATCTTCCTCGGCACGGCGGTGACCCTGGTCCTCGGCCTGGTCCCGGCGTTCGCCCTGGGCTGGGCCGGCGCGGGCGGCTTCGCTTCCTGAGACTGGTTTCTTCAGGCCGCCACTCCCGTTCTCAGGGGGTGGCGGCCTTCAGTTTGTGGCTCAGTTGCTTCGGTTCTCCGGGCAGCACGCTGATGTAACCGCCGGCGAGTGCGATCCCCACGCGTCCCGCGTTGAGGTCGAGGTAGTTGACGGACGTGTTTCCGGAGTAGAGCTGCCCGACACCGAAGTGAGGCTGCTGGAAGAGGGCGTCGAGTTCCTGAGCTTCCCGGCTCCGGGCGGGGGCGTCGTCGAAGATGTCGCTTCCTACCTGCGGTTTGAAGTCATCCTGAGGAAGCGAGAAGGGCCTGATGGGCGCGGGCTCGTACGGCGGCAGGAGTTTGACCAGCGCGTCGGCGGGATGGGTGTCGGGGGAGACCCCGGCGAGTTCGACCGTCTCCCCCCGGCAGAGAACACTGACGGCACTCCGGTTCTGCGCGGCGACGAGGATGCCGATTTGCTCTTCGGTGTCGCGGGCGTAGGCGAAGAACTCCTGTTTCGGGCGGTCGATGAGGTGCAGGACGTCTTCGAATTCGGGCGTGAAGCCGTTGCCTTGGGTGAAGCCGTAATGGCTGAGTTCCTCGAAGGCTGCACGGTTCGTGGCGTTCCGCGCCGACGGCGGGATGTAGCGCAGCCCACCGGCGAAGATCGGGTGCGGGTCGCCGCAGCCGACGTTGCGCATGGCGGTGAGCAGGGTGTTCAGCGTGAACTCGGCCTTGAGCACCGTTGTTTCCTCCCCGTTTTCCGGTGCTCTAGTTCTTGGGCCGGTGCTCGCCGATCACCGGAGGCATCGGCTTTTCGGTGAACCCGCCGAAGGTTTCCTCCGGATCGGGATTGCGGAGGTAGGCCGCGGCTTTCTTTTCTTTGTCTTCTTCTTTACCGCCACGTCCGCCTGCGGGGGCGCCCATGGGCATGCCGTTGGCGCCTCGGGCCCCGGCGGCGCCTCGGACTGCTCCGCCGGGGAGCCGCTCCTCGGGCATCCGGGCGCCGGTGTTCACTCCCGGGCCTCGCATGCCTGTCCCTGTCCCTGTTCCCGGTCCTGTGCCTGGCCGGTACCCGGTTCCTGTGCCTGTTCCGCTGCCTGGCCCGAACCCGCTCGAGTAGCCCCCGGTGCCAGGCCCGAAGGTGGTGTTCCCGCCGAAGTTGTTGCCGGGCTGCCCGGTGGGCCCGAACTCATACCCACTCTGAGCGGCGGGAGGCAGGACGGGCTTGGGGACGTAGCTGTTGGCGTGGGTGTTGTCCGGGTTGCCGGTGCCGGGCTGCTGGACCTGGTGCTGGAACTGGTTTTGGGTCTGGCTCTGGACTTGGTTCTGAAGTTGGGGCTGAACCTGGTTCTGTCCGGGTTGGACGGTCTGCCGGTTCTGCTGCGAGGGAACCTGGGGCTGCCGCGGGTTCCGGGCCCACTCACCGGTATCGGTGGGGCCGGTCTTCCCGGTGGTCTTGCTGTCTGTGCCCTGACCGGGCGTCGTCATGGCAACAGGAGTCCCGGAGTCGGCGAGCTGCGCGTACTGGGCGGGCATCTGCCCACCATTGGTGCCACTGGCGGAGTGGTAGGCACTGAAGGCGTCGATGTTGGCCTGGCTGTCGGCCTGCCAACTGGTGACTTTGGTTCGGTAGGAGTCGACACCGTCCCCGTTGATGGCATGAAGAAGATCCGCAGCGGTGATTTCGGGAGGCTGAGGGGCAACGGGTTTGACGGAGTTCTTGGCGGTCCCGAAGGCATCCATCTGGGCACCAACGGCGGTTTGAGCGGTCTTGAGGTGGACTGCGTCATCGGCGGCGGCTTGAACGAGGGGAAGGGTGGCATCAGCAGCAGCGTCCCCGGCGCCACCTTGCCAGCCGGACATGGTCTTGGCGCGGAGAGAGCTGATCCGCTGAGCCCGCTCGACCATCCGGTTGGTCAGCTGACTTGCGCTGTCGTGAGCTGCACCCAACGACTGGGTACCCTTGCCGCCGGTGATCTGTTCATAGATCTGAGCGGCAGACAGAGGTCCTTCGGTAACCATCGACTCACCTGGCCCGGAAATTGTTCAGTACGGTCGCCGCGACCTCGTGGGCCGCCGCACAGGGGTCTTTTTTGCCGATGTTGCCCTCGGAAAGGCCCACCGACACGTCGACGATGTCTTGGTTGCTGGTTCCCAGGGCGATCGCACAGTTGCCCTTGGACCGCAGATCGGCCTGCCCGTAGGCCACGGTCGGGTAGCCATCGATCGGGTCCATGGGAATGAAGAGCGGGAAAGTCGTCCCTTGCTGCTGATAGATCGAAGTCAGGCCGCGCCTGTTCTTGGTGGCGTAGATGACTGAAACCGCTGCCTGGGTGACAGATTTCGGGTGCCAGAAACAGCTGGGGCCGGCCTCACCGGTCTGCTCCTCCTTCGGCTCCACGTTGGGACCCAGGAGTTCTGCGATCTGCGCGTCGGTGAGCGTCGTGCAGGGCTTCTGCTGGAACTGCGTGGTGTCGATCGGGATCGCCACTCCGGGCACGCCTGCTCCGGGAAGCTGGGAGTCCGGGTCGCTGGTCGAAGGCGTGACCGAGTCAGTCTGCGAAGGCGTGGCTGTGCCGTTTTGAGTTGTGGTGCAAGCAGCCACAAGCAGCAACGTTGCGCCCAGTCCGAGTAACAACGGGCGTTTCACAGACTGCCTCCGGTCTGGTTGATCTCCGTCGAGTGGTTGTCCTCTGCAGCGGCGTACTTGCCCAATGCCGTCTGGAATTTCGCAGCCATCGCCCGGCAGTATGACTCGCGTCCTTCGAGAGTGGTCGTGAGCGCCAAGCCAGACTGGCGAATCAGCTCGGCGTTTCCGTCGCTGGCGTACTCGAGACCAGGCCCCTCTGCGGTGGCGATTGCGCGCGCCCTGCTCAAGTCGTCCGCGAACTCGTTCGCCAGGTCGTTCCAGTCGTGCATCAACTCACGAAGCGTCGCCTCGTCGTACTGGAACCCCGCCGCGCTGGGCTCCGCATGGTGCTCACCCCCATAAGACCCCGCCTGATGGGTGATCGCACGCAGTGGCGCCCGCCGTGTGCCGTGCGGGTCGTAAACCGGACCCTCAGGCATTGCTCAACCCCGTCGTCATCAGCTCTCCCCTAGCTTGCAGTGTGCTCCACCCCGGGCACCCTGCGTATCCGACGGCGCACAGACTACCAGGGTTCCCACACCCCAAAAGCCGGGAAAGAACGAGGGCCGCGACCCCCTCGGCCGCGGCCCTCGAAACACCTACGGCGTCGGTGAGCAGGATGTGTGGCCCAGCACCACCTGGCCGCTGATTCCCGAGGCCGGGAGGAAGGTGATCTTCAGCATCGTCAGCCCGATGCTTCCGTCACCCGGCAGGTTCTGCGTGTTGAACACCGCGTTCGCCAGCACCGTTCCGTTGGACTTCTTGATCGGCGACACGTACCCCACCGGGACCGGGCTCGGCGGGTTCGGGATGCCCGACATGCCGCCGTACGTCCAGTTCGCACTCGTCTGCGTCTGGGTCGCCGTGCACTTCACCGAGAACGTCGACAGCTTGACGCGCGGGCCGCCCGCGCTCACCAGGGCCGACAGCTCGAAGTTCTTGCCCGTCGCCGTGGACGTCGTCGTGGTCGCGTCCGTGTCCGGGTCCGTCACCGTTGTCGTGCAGGACGAGGTGCCGCCGCCGAAGGTGATGCCCGTCTTCGACACCACCTGGGCCGTCGCGCTCGTCGGGCCGTCCACCGAGCAGTGACCCTGGGTCGGGACCTTGATCGTCGAGCCGGCCTTCGTGAACTCGGCCGAGCCGATGTTCGCCACGCCCGGTTGCGGTTCTGCCTGCGCCGGGGCCGCGGCCACGGTGAGTCCCGCCACCAGCAGTGTCCCGGCGAGCGCGGCCCGCTTCGCGATGGTGTTGCGCATGTCGCGTCCTCCTTGACGAACGGGGAGAGCGGCCGCTCTTCCTCGAGCTGAATATCCGCCCGCCGGAGACGTCCGTTGCGTCCGAAACCGCTGATCACCCCTTCGTGGATCATGAACCACCCGGTGGATAATCCCGTCGGTATTCGGATACAGCTCTGTATATTGACGCCCATGCCGACCTACCGCGCCCTCGTCCGGGGCAAGTTCGACCGGCCCACCCAGGTCATCCGCGAGAAGCTCCTGAGCGCTCTCGGGCCAGGTGAGGACGTCGCGGGCCAGCTCTTCAGCCCCGAAGGCACGCTCACCTACAGTCACCACCTCGGCGGCTTCAGCTTCCGCGTCGCCCTCGACGTCGCTCCCGGTGACGACGCCACGCGGCGGGCCCACGACACGGCCGAGCTGATGGCCATGGAACTGCTGGAGCGGGAGGGCTATCCGTACCGCGACCTCACCGTCAGCTCGACGTGCATGGACGACATCCGGATCAAGCGCCGCTGAGGTGTCATGTTCGTCACCGTTTCCGCTGGACAGCGGGTAAACGACCGCGCGGGGTAGCCACTACGCTCAAGGCCATAACCCGACCGGTGCACGAGTAGAGCGGAGCCGACGTGTCTGTGCCTTCCCCAGCCCCCGGGGCGGGATCCCTCCCCGCTGCGCCGGGTGGCGCCCTCGAGGACCTGCGCGCGTCGGTCGGCCTGCAGATCGCCGACGAGACCCTGCTGCGCGCGATCGCCGCCGGGCTGGCCGACGTCGAGAAGCTGCTGCGCGAGGTCGTCCGCAGCGACGTCCAGGCCGTCAACGACGCCGCGTTGCACCTGGTCGAGGCGGGGGGCAAACGTTTTCGTCCGCTCTTCACCCTGCTGTCCGCGCAGTTCGGCCCGAAGCAGGACGACCACGTCGTGATCGCCGCCGCCGCGGTCGAGCTGGTGCACCTCGCCACGCTCTACCACGACGACGTCATGGACGAGGCCGACATGCGGCGCGGCGCCGAGAGCGTCAACGCGCGCTGGGACAACACCATCGCCATCCTCACCGGCGACTTCCTCTTCGCCCACGCCTCGCGCCTGGTCGCCGACCTCGGCACGGACGCGGCGCGGATCATCGCCGAGACCTTCGGCGAGCTGGTCACCGGCCAGATGCGCGAGACCGTCGGCCCCGGACCGGGTGACGACGCCGTCGCGCACTACCTCACCGTGATCGCGCAGAAGACCGGCTCGCTGATCGCGACGTCCGGCCGCTTCGGCGGGATGATGTCCGGCGCCGCCGAGGAGCACATCGAGGCGCTGCGCCGGTTCGGCGACATCATCGGCACCGCGTTCCAGATCTCCGACGACATCATCGACATCGCGTCGCCGTCCGACGAGCTCGGCAAGGCCCAGGGCACCGACCTGCGCGAAGGCGTCCGGACGCTGCCGATGCTGTACGCGCTGGCCGACCCGGACACGGATCCGCGGCTCATCGAGCTGCTTTCCGGCCCGATCGCCGACGACGTCCTCGTCCAGGAGGCCCTGGAGCTGCTGCGGGCGAGTAGTGGACTCGAACGCGCACGCGTCACCCTTTCCGACTACGCTCAGCGCGCGCGAGCCGAGCTTGCCGCGTTGCCCGCGTCACCCGCCCGGGACGCGTGCGAGTCGGTCGCCGACTACCTGGTCGCGCGCACGCACTAAACAGGGGCAGGAAAAAGAGATGTCCATTTTCGGACAGGTTTGGCTGTGGAGTCTCGCGGCGTTCTTCGTCGGGGTGCTGCTCACCTGGCTGGTGCTGGTGCTGCCGCTCCGCAGGAGCGTTCGCAAGCTGGAGAGTTCGCTGGCGCAGGCCCACGCCGACGCCGCGCGCACCCCCGCGAACGCCGCCGGGCTGGCCGCGCCGGGCACCGAGGTCTTCGCCCGGCCCGAACCGCGCCGGGAGCCGGAGCCGGCGCGGCAGGAGACCTCCTACCCGGGGACGCTCGTCGCCCCGGCGCCGTTCAACCGCGACGACGTCCACGACGACATCGACCAGGACTTCGCCGAGCTGGACTCCCAGGTGCCGCCGGGGATGCGCCCGGACCCCGACGACGCCTTCCGGCCGGAGCCCGAGGTCGAAGAAGCTGCTTCGGGCCTGGCCTCGGAAACCCAGTTCCTGACTCCGGTCGCCGAGCCGGAGGACCCGTACCGCGCCGCCGCGACGGAGTACCTGGTTCCGGGTGAGGACCCCGGAGCCGAGCCGGCCGAGCCGGCGCTCTCGCGGCTCGAGCAGCAGCTCGACCCGGACCCCGCGGGCTCGCTGTTCCAGCCCCCGGCGGAGGAGACGCACGCGCCGGCGCCGGACTGGTTCGACCACGAGCCGCCGGCCGAGCGGTCGGCGTTCGAGGAGCCGGTGGAGCGCACGCGCTACCTCGGCTCGGTCGGCGCCGAGGAGCCCGAAAAGCCCGAGGAGGCCGAACCGGAGGAGGCGCCGCAGTACGCGTTCAGCGACGGCGACAGCGGGGCCAACGGCGAGCTGGACGTGCCGCCGGAGACCCCGGCCGAGGCGACGCAGGTGCTGCCGAAGCGGCAGCCGCGGGAGGCGCTGCGCGGCGGATTCGACACGCCGCAGCCGATCCAGCCGTCCATGCGCACCGTCGAGCGCCGCGAGACCGACCTGTCCGGCGCCCACAGCGGTTCGCTGTTCGAGCCGTCGGTGCAGCCGAACCAGGCCGCCCTTTCGGCGCCGGAGCCGCCGCCCGCGCGGCAGGTGGCCGGCGACGCCGTCCCGCCCGGCCCGTTCGGCCCCGGCTCGGCGATGCCGCGGCCCGGTGGCGGGCGGCCGGGTGACGGGTTCGAGGTGAAGGCGAGCGTGACGGCGTTGCGGTACTGCACCGAGGATTCGGCGCAGTTCCCGAAGATGGTGGCCGAGGTGTGGTTCCGGACCGCCGAGGACGCCGAGCGGGTCGGGTTCCGGCCGCTCAGCTGAGTTTTCCGGAACGAAAGGCCGCCCCCAGGGCGGCCTTTCGTCGTTTTCAGGCCGCCTGGAACAGGACCATGGCCGCGCCGCCGGGATCGGTGACCACCACCAGCGAGCCGACCGGCAGATCGGTGCGCTCCCGCACGATCTTCCCGCCCAGCTCCACGGCTTTCGCCGCCGCGGAGTCCACATCGGACACCGGCGCGTAGGGCAGCCACTGCGGCGCGCGGTCGTCGCCGGGGGCCAGGTCGGTCAGGCCGCCCCAGGGGGCGCCGTCCGCGGTGAGCAGCTGTCCGTCGGACTCCCAGCCGAGCAACTCGCCGAAGAACCGCTTGGTGCCGTCCACATCGGACGTCCGGACGTCGAAGAACACGAAAGGTCGCATGACCCAAAACTTAGGACACGCGTCCTAACTCTGGTAACCCCGAAAAGCCGTGAAGGCCTCCTTAGCGGCATCTTGAGCCGGTAAGGAGGCCTTCACGGACCTCGGGACAGCGAAAGCTACGCGACCGTCCAGGTGTCCTTGCCGCGCAGCAGCCCCTGCAGGTCGGGCGTGCGGGCCGCGCGGGCCTGCTCGACCTGGGCGCGGGCGCCGTCGTCGTACGTCGGGCGCTCGACCTGGCGGAGGATGCCCATCGGGACGTGGTTGAGGCTCTGGTCGCCGAGCCGCGACAGCGCGAACGCGTACGACGTGTCGGCGATCGACGGGTCGTGCACCACGACGTTGTCCTCGCCGATGTCCGCGACCTTCGCGACGTCCAGGCCGCCCCAGTCGCCGCGCTTGACGCCGAACTCCTGGTTGGGGCCGAACCGGATCGGCTCGCCGGCGCGCAGCGGGATCAGCCGGGTGGCGGCCTCGTCGGCCTCCTTGAGGACGTCGAACGCGCCGTCGTTGAAGATCGGGCAGTTCTGGTAGATCTCCACCAGCGCCGACCCGCGGTGCTCCGCCGCGGCCTGCAGGACCTCGGTGAGGCCCTTGCGGTCGGAGTCCATCGCGCGGCCCACGAACGACGCCTCCGCGCCGATCGCCAGCGACAGCGGGTTGAACGGCGTGTCCACCGAACCCATCGGCGTCGACTTGGTGACCATGCCCTGGCCCGACGTCGGCGAGTACTGGCCCTTGGTCAGGCCGTAGATCCGGTTGTTGAACAGCAGGATCTTGATGTTCACGTTGCGGCGCAGCGCGTGGATCAGGTGGTTGCCGCCGATGGACAGCGCGTCGCCGTCACCGGTGACGACCCACACCGACAGGTCCGGCCGCGTGGTCGCGAGCCCGGTCGCGATCGACGGCGCGCGGCCGTGGATCGAGTGCATGCCGTAGGTGTTCAGGTAGTACGGGAACCGCGACGAGCAGCCGATGCCCGAGATGAAGACGATGTTCTCGCGCTTGAGGCCGAGCGTCGGCAGGAAGGACTGGACCGCGTTCAGCACGACGTAGTCGCCGCAGCCCGGGCACCAGCGGACCTCCTGGTCGGACTTGTAGTCCTTGGCCTTCTGCGGCTCGTCGGTGGTGGGCACAAGGTCCAGGCCGCCGATGGTGGGGAGCCCGATATCGACAGTAGTCATGCCGCCTCCGCGGTAAAGAGAACGTCGGCGGTGGTCACTTAGCCGCCTCGGTACTAGCGCTGGTGATGATCTCCGCGAACAGGTCCTGCAGCTCTTCGGCCTTGAACGCCATGCCCGCGACCTTGGTGTGGCTGTGCACGTCGACCAGGTACTTCGCCCGCAGCAGCAGCGCGAGCTGGCCCAGGTTCATCTCCGGCACCACGACCTTGTCGTAGCTGCGCAGGATGTCGCCGAGGTTGGCCGGCAGCGGGTTGAGGTGGCGCAGGTGGGCCTGCGCGATCGGCATCCCGAGCTTGCGCACCCGGCGGCACGCGGCCCCGATCGGGCCGAACGAGCTGCCCCAGCCCAGCGCGAGCACGCGCGCCTTGCCGCCGCTCGGGTCGTCGACGACCAGGTCGGGGACGTCGATGCCGTCGATCTTCGCCTGCCGCAGCCGGACCATCTTGTCGTGGTTGGCCGGGTCGTAGGAGATGTGGCCGGTCTTGTCGGCCTTCTCCAGCCCGCCGATGCGGTGCTGCAGCCCGGGCGTGCCCGGGATCGCCCAGGCGCGGGCGAGCGTCTCGGGGTCGCGCACGTAGGGCCAGAACTCGCCGGAGTCGTTGTCGGCGTTCGGCTCGGACGCGAACTCGACGTGCAGGTCGGGCAGCGTCCCGACGTCCGGGATCAGCCACGGCTCGGAGCCGTTGGCGATCGCGCCGTCCGACAGCAGCAGCACCGGCGTGCGGTACTTCAGCGCGATCCGGGTGGCCTCGATGGCCGCGTCGAAGCAGTCCGCGGGGGACAGCGGCGCGACGATCGGGACGGGGGACTCGCCGTTGCGGCCGAACATCGCCTGCAGCAGGTCGGCCTGCTCGGTCTTGGTCGGCAGGCCGGTGGACGGGCCGCCGCGCTGGACGTCGATGACGACCAGCGGCAGCTCGACCATCACGCCGAGGCCGACGGCTTCGGACTTCAGCGCGACACCCGGGCCGGACGTCGACGTGACGCCGAGCGCGCCGCCGTAGGACGCCCCGAGGGCGGCGCCGATGCCGGCGATCTCGTCCTCGGCCTGGAAGGTGATGATGCCGAAGTTCTTGTGCTTGGACAGCTCGTGGAGGATGTCCGACGCCGGGGTGATCGGGTACGTCCCGAGCAGGATCTGCAGGCCGGAGCGCTGTCCGGCGGCCACGATCCCGTAGGCGAGCGCGGTGTTGCCGGTGATCTGCCGGTACGTGCCCTGGGCCAGCTTCGCCGGGGCGACCTCGAACGTCGTCGCGAACGACTCGGTGGTCTCGCCGTAGTTCCACCCCGCCCGGAAGGCCAGGATGTTCGCCTCGGCGATGTCCGGCTTCTTGGCGAACTTCTCGCGCAGGAACCGCTCGGTGCCCTCGGTGGGCCGGTGGTACATCCACGACAGCAGGCCGAGGGCGAACATGTTCTTGCAGCGCTCGGCGTCCTTCTTGCCGAGGCCGGTGTCGGCGAGCGCGCCCTGGGTCAGCGTCGACATGGCGACCCGGTGGACCTGGTAGGCCTCGAGCGAGTCGTCGTCGAGCGGGTCGGTCGCGTAGCCGACCTTGGTCAGGTTGCGCTTGATGAAGTCGTCGGTGTTGAGGATGATCGTCCCGCCGTGCGGGACGTCGGCGAGGTTCGCCTTGAGCGCGGCCGGGTTCATCGCCACCAGCACGTCCGGGCGGTCGCCGGGGGTGAGGATGTCGTAGTCGGCGAAGTGCACCTGGAACGAGGAGACGCCGGGGATCGTGCCCTGCGGAGCCCGGATCTCGGCGGGGAAGTTCGGCATCGTCGACAGGTCGTTGCCGAAGGCGGCGGCCTCGGACGTGAAGCGGTCGCCGGTCAGCTGCATGCCGTCACCCGAGTCGCCCGCGAACCGGATCACGACCCGGTCGAGCTTGCTGACCTCGGTCTGCCTGGTCGCGGCGAGCGAGCCGTGACCAGCGCCGTTGCCGTTCGCACTCGTGCTCATGGGTCAGGGATTCCCTCTCTCCCGACGTTGTGGCCATCGGTCACCTGCCCGGTGTCGTGACAGGCGGATCACCAGGCCCTACCACGAGGTTAGCTCGCGCTCGACCACGATGTTCCTAGACTCCCGGCGTCCGGAACGACCTCATTACTGCGCTGATGGTTCTTCTGTGCTGGTCCGACAAATATGTGTTACCGATGGTAACGGGTAAACCCCAGTTCTCGTTGTGACTCGTGTCTCGCGTAGGGGCGTCCACCTGGTGGGATCAAGAGTGGGACCGGATCCGCGCCCGCATGGCCTCGAGCCGCTCGGCGAACTCCGGCGAGGCGAGCGACGCGAGCTGCGGCCCGATCTCGACGTCGACCGCGTCGGCGTGCGCGGCCAGCGAGGCGGTCGCCCGGAGGCTGCGCTTGGTGGCCAGCAGCGCCTCGCGCGGCGCGGCGACCGCGGGCGCGGCGAGCTCCCGGGCCGCGGCGACGAGGTCGCCCTCGACCACCCGCAGCGCCAGCCCGGCGCGCACGGCCGCTTCGGCGTCGAGCGGCTGCCCGAACAACGTCATCGCGGCGGCCTGCTGCGGGCCGGCCAGCCGCTGCGTCATCCAGGTCATCCCGCCGCCGGGGTGCAGCCCGAGCTCGAGGAACCGGGCGACGAACTTCGCCCGCGGCCCGGCGAGGCGGACGTCGGCGGCCAGCGCCAGGTTCAGGCCGGCGCCGACGGCGGCACCGCCGACCGCGGCGATGGTCGGCAGCGTGCACCGCGCGACGGCGAGGAAGCCCTCGTAGATGGCACGCAGGCCGGCCTCGTCGGCGCTGCCCAGCGCGGAGAGGTCGGCACCGGCGCAGAACGCGGGTGGCGTCCCGGTGACGACGACGGCGTGCACGGACTCGTCCCGCTCCGCGGCTTCGACGGCGGCCGCGAGCTGGGCGGAGAGGTCGAGGGTGAGCGCGTTGCGGCTGCCGGGCGCGTCGACGGTCAGCAGCGCGACGCCGCCGGTGTGCTCGCTGACGATGCTGTCGGTCATCGGGTCAGGGTATTAGTGGTCACATGGGGGAACTGGCCGGAGTGCTGCTCAGGGGAATCGTCGTGCTGGTGGGCAACGTGCTGGTGGTGCTCGACCTGCCCGAGCTGTTCGGTGGCCGCCGCCGGGCGGCGCGCCAGGCGGCTCTGGAGCGGGGTGAGCGGGTGACGATCCCGTGCGTGCTGCGCGACGAGGAACTGACCGCGGGACGCGAGCGCCGCGGAAGGCTGGAGGTGGGCGCCGGCCCGGTGCGGTGGCTCCCGGCCGGCGGCGAACCGGTGGCGTTCGACCCGGGCGAGCTGACCATGCAGGCGGTGGACCGGCAGGCGGTGACCTTCCACGCGGCGGGCGGCCGGACGGAGCTGCGGCTGCACCCGGACGAGGCGCCGCCGGTGCTGCGGGCACTCGCGGGCTGAGGCTGGGCCGGCGGCCTCACCCCTCCGGTGTCGGCGGGCGCTCCAGCAGCCGGGACAGCACGACCGTCGACACCGTCCGGTCCACGATCTCCAGTCCGCGCAGCCGCTCCAGCGCGGTCTCGAGGTGGTGGATGTCCGCCGCCCGCAGGTGGACGATCGCGTCCGCCGCCCCCGAGACCGTGTACGCCGCCACCACCTCCGGCAGTGGCTCCAGCCGCGCGCGGATGCGGGCCGGCGTGATGTTGCCCTGGCACGTGACCTCGACGAACGCCTCGGTGCCCCAGCCCAGCGCCTCCGGGTCGACCACCGCGGTGAACCCGCGGAGGATGCCCGTTTCGAGGAGCCGGTCGACCCGCCGCTTCACCGCCGGGGCGGACAGGCCGACCACCTTGCCGATCTCCGCGTAGCTCGATCGGGCGTTCGCCACGAGACACGAAACGATTCGCTGGTCGATGGTGTTCACACGCAACACTTAGCACAGATATGCGCAGCGAACAGCGATTGATTGCGAGTTTGGCCGCACCTTACCCTGCAATCATGCAGGGATCATCGCCAATGCGCGTACCGACCACCCGTCGATACCTGATGTGCCCCCCGCGTCACTTCGCGGTGGACTACGTGATCAACCCCTGGATGGACCCGACCCAGCCGGTCAGCGCCGACGTCGCCGTCGCGCAGTGGACCGAGCTGCGCGACACGTACCGCCGCCTCGGCCACACCGTCGAGGAGATCGACGCCCAGCCCGGCCTGCCCGACATGGTCTTCGCCGCGAACTCCGGCACGGTCGTCGACGGCCGCGTGCTCGGCTCGCGGTTCCGCGCACCGCAGCGCGCCGCCGAGGCCGAGCACTTCCGCCGCTGGTTCGTCGAGCACGGCTACCGCGACATCACCATGCCGGAGAAGGTCAACGAGGCCGAGGGCGACTTCGCCTGGACCGGCAGCCTGCTGCTGGCCGGCACCGGTTTCCGCACCGACCCGGCCGCGCACGCCGAGGCCCAGGAGGTCCTCGGCGTCCCGGTCGTCTCGCTGCACCTGGTCGACCCGCGCTTCTACCACCTCGACACGGCGTTGTTCGTGCTCGCCGAGACGACCGACACGACGCGCGCGCAGATCGTCTACTACCCGGAGGCGTTCTCGGCCGGCTCGCGCCGCGTGCTGGAGCGGCTGTTCCCGGACGCCGTTCTCGCGACCAAGGAAGACGCCGAATGCTTCGGCCTCAACGGCGTTTCCGATGGCCGCAACGTCGTCCTGCCGGTCGAGGCCACCCGGCTGGGTGAACTCCTCGCCGATCGGGGGTACGAGCCGGTCTACGTCGACATCTCCGAGCTGCGGAAAGCCGGCGGCGGCCCGAAGTGCTGCACCCTGGAAATCCGGAAGGGTTGATTTCGGCAAAACCTGTAACTCACCCGTTTGCCACCGCGATTAATCGAGGTAACAAATCGACTACTCGCGGTGGCAGGCGGTGGAACGGTGGCGGTCAACCTCGCCCTGCACGGGATCGGGCGGCCGGCTCGTCAGCTCGACCCCGGCGAAGACGAGCGCTGGGTGACGGTCGAGCAGTTCGAGCACCTGCTGGACGCCGTCGCCGAACGCGACGACGTCCACCTCACGTTCGACGACGGCAACGAGTCCGACGTCGAACTCGCCCTGCCCCGGCTGGTCGACCGCGGGCTGACGGCGGAGTTCTTCCCGCTCGCCGGCCGCCTCGGCCAGCGCGGCTACCTCGACCGCGACGGCCTGCGCGAGCTCGTGCGGGCGGGGATGGAGATCGGCTCGCACGGCTGGGAGCCGCGCGACTGGCGCCGCCTCGACGACCGTCACGCCCGCCGCGAGCTGGCGGACGCACCGAAGCTCCTCGGCGACCTGTGCGGCCGTCCGGTGCGGCGGTTTTCGCTGCCGTTCGGCGCGTACGACCGGCGGGTGCTGAGCCGGCTGCGGCAGGCGGGCGCGACGCGGGTGTACACGAGCGACGGCGGCGCGGCGAGCCGGGACGGGTGGCTCCAGGCGCGGACCGAGCTCCGCCACGATCTCGACGACGACTGGCTGGACGAGGTACTCGTCGCGGGGCAACGCAGGGCCGGGCGCCGGCTGGCCCGGCTGTTCCGCCGCCGGTCGTGAGTGGTTAGGGCGGTTCTAACCGCCCTAACCACTCACGACCGGTGATGGCGGGCCGGGGGCTGTGCCGCACAGCGGGACATCGCGTGAACCGGCCGCGTCCCCCGGTGTCCGGGTGAGCAGCGTTTTCGCCAAGACCGGCCGCATGATGGGAAATTCCCGCAGGTTCAGGTCTTGTACCGGCTCCCGCTGGGGTGCATCCTGATCGCCTCGCCGCCGTAAGGAAAGTTTCCTAACTAAAGGGAGCACCAGGAATGCGGAAACTGATCCTGCTCGCGACCATGGCGCTCGCCGCGGCCGTGATGCCCTCGGCCCTCGCGTCCGCGGCGCAGGCCCCGACCGCGCAGCCCGCCACCACCGCGGCCGCCCCGACCGCGGCCCAGCTGCTCGCCAAGACGAACAGCTGCAAGCAGATCTCCAACGGCAAGTACAAGACCGACGAGGACGTCTCGGCCAAGACGGTCGCCGTCTGCGACGCCAACGGCGCGGTCTTCTGGAAGGCCGACATGGACATCGACTGCGACGGCCAGCGCTCCACGCAGTGCAACGAGAACACCGACTGCTGCTACCAGGACGACACGGCGTTCCACCAGTCCGACGGCAAGCCGCTCAACGCCGCGAAGCTGCCCTACATCGTCGTGCCGAGCTCGAGCAGCATCTGGAAGTACTCGTCGTCGCAGCTGAAGGGCGGCGGCTCCTGCGCCGTGATCTACAACGGCAAGGTCGAGTACGCGGTCATCGGCGACACCGGGCCGACGCAGATCATCGGGGAAGCGTCCTACGCGACCGCGAAGGACCTCGGCATCAACCCCGACCCGTCCAACGGCGGCACCGACTCCGGCGTGACGTACATCTGCTTCAAGAACTCGACGGTCTCGCCGATCGAGAACCACGGCAACGCGGTGAGCAAGGGGCAGAGCCTCGCCACCACCTTCGTGAACAACAACTGACGCACGAGCCGGGGCCGATCCGTTCAAGACCGGATCGGCCCCGGCTGCTGTGCTGGGAGCATGAGCAAGGAACTGCTGAAACTGGCGAACATTGGCCCGGCGATGGTCCGCGACCTCACCCGGCTCGGGATCACCGAGCCCGCGCAGCTCGCCGGGCGTGATCCGGTCGAGCTGTACGAACGCCTTTGCGAGACCGACGGCGTCCGGCACGACCCCTGTGTGCTCGACACCTTCATGTCCGCGGTCGACCAAGCCGACGGCGCGCCGCCCCGGCCGTGGTGGACCTACACCCCGGAACGGAAACGCCTTCTCGGGACCCGCTGACCGGAACCGCGCCGACCGCGTTGCCCACCCACTGCAAGATGCAATTCGAGACCCGATTTTTACGCGAAAACCGTTACGCCTAACGGCCGTCTCACGCTTTACCCCGTTCGCCGCCCCGGCGGTAACGATCCAGGGGGTCTCGCCGACCAACTTGAGGGTCGCGCGGAATAGCGGAGGTTTGGCGTGAAGATCAGTGTCTTCGGGCTCGGTTACGTCGGTTGTGTCTCCGCCGCGTGCCTGGCGGGGCAAGGGCACCGGGTGGTCGGCGTGGACGTCAACCCGGTCAAGATCGACCTCATCACCCAGGGCAAGGCCCCGGTGGTCGAGGAGCGGATCGGCGAGCTGACCGCCGAAGTCGTCGCGAGTGGCGCGCTGAGAGCCACGACCGACGTCGCGGAAGCCGTCGCCGACAGCGAGATTTCGCTGGTCTGCGTCGGCACGCCGTCGGCGCCGAACGGCAGCCTGTCGACGGTCTACCTCGAGCGCGTCGCCGAGGAGATCGGCGAGGCGATCGCGGCCAAGAGCGAGCGGCACACCGTCGTCTTCCGCAGCACGATGCTGCCGGGCACCTGTCTGGACCTGCTGATCCCGATCCTGGAGAAGTCCTCGGGCCGTACGGCGGGCGTCGACTTCGGTGTCGCGGTGAACCCCGAGTTCCTGCGCGAGGGCACCAGCGTCCGCGACTTCTTCGACCCGCCGAAGACCGTGATCGGCGAGTTCGACGCCACCAGTGGCGACGCCGTCGCGGCGCTCTACGAAGGCCTGCCCGGCCCCGTCTTCCGCGTGCCGATCCCGGTCGCGGAGATGACGAAGTACGCCGACAACTCCTTCCACGGCCTGAAGATCGGGTTCGCCAACGAGCTCGGCGCGGTCTGCCGGGCGCTCGGCCTCGACTCGCACCAGGTGATGGACGTCTTCCTCGCCGACACCAAGCTCAACATCAGCCCGGCGTACCTCAAGCCCGGGTTCGCGTTCGGCGGCTCCTGCCTGCCGAAGGACCTGCGCGGGCTGGTCTACGCCGCGCACCGCGCCGACGTCAGCGTGCCGATCCTGTCGCACGTGCTCGCGTCGAACGCCGACCACCTGCAGCGCGCGTTCGACCTGGTCGCGCGCACCGGCAAGCGCAAGGTCGGGCTGTTCGGGCTGTCGTTCAAGCCGGGCACCGACGACCTGCGCGAGTCCCCGCTGGTCGAGCTGGCGGAGAAGCTGCTCGGCAAGGGCTTCGATCTCAAGATCTACGACGCCAACGTCAGCCTTTCGCGGCTGATGGGCGCCAACCGTGAGTACATCGAGGGCCGGCTGCCGCACCTCGGCCAGCTGCTCGCCGGGTCCGTCGAAGAAGTCATGGACCACGCCGACGTCCTGCTCGTCGGCACCAAGGACCCGGACGTGCTGGCGGCCCTGCCGCACAGCGGCGACCGGCCGCTCATCGACCTCGTCCGCCTGCCCGACGCCGCCGAGCGTCGCCTTGAAGAGGGATACGCCGGCCTTGCCTGGTAAAGCGCTCATCCTCGTCGAAAATCTCTCCGTTCCCTTCGACCGGCGGGTGTGGCAGGAGTCCACGACCCTGCGCGACGCCGGGTGGGAAGTCCACGTGATCTGCCCGCAGGGCACGAAACGCGACACCGAGGCCGAAGCCCTCGTCGACGGTGTCCACATCCACCGGTACCCGCTGAAAGCGGCCACCGGCGGCCCCGCCGGCTACCTGCAGGAGTACGGCAGCGCGCTGTGGCACACGCTGCGGCTGGCGCGGAAGGTCGGCCCGGTCGACGTCGTGCACGCCTGCAACCCGCCGGACCTGCTGTACCTGGTCGCGAAGGTGCTGAAGCGCCGGGGCGCGCGGTTCGTCTTCGACCAGCACGACCTCTGCCCGGAGCTGTACCTCTCGCGCTTCGACCGCGGGCAGGACCTGCTCTACCGCGGGGTCTGCGCGCTCGAACGCGCCACCTACCGCGCCGCCGACGTCGTGATCTCGACGAACGAGAGCTACAAGCAGGTCGCCCGGATCCGTGGCGGCAAGAAGCCCGAGGACGTCTTCGTGGTGCGCAGCGCCCCGGTCGTCGAGCGGTTCAAGGAGGTGCCGGCCGAGCCCGAGCTGAAGAAGGGCAAGCCGTACCTGCTGGCCTACCTCGGCGTGATGGGCCCGCAGGACGGCGTCGACTACGCCCTGCGCGCCCTCGCGAAGCTGCGGGACGAGATCGGGCGCACCGACTGGCACGCGGTGTTCGTCGGCTCCGGCGACGCCTTCGACGACATGGTGGCGCTCTCGGCGAAGCTCGGGCTGGCCAACCAGGTCGAGTTCACCGGCCGGATCCCCGACGAGGACCTGGTCCGCTATCTCTCCACCGCCGACGTCTGCCTGTCGCCGGACCCGCTCAACCCGCTCAACGACGTCTCCACGATGAACAAGGTCATGGAGTACATGGCGATGAGCAAGCCGATCGTCTCGTTCGAACTGCGCGAAGCGCGCGTTTCGGCGGGCGACGCGGCGGTCTACGCCCCGGCGAACGACGAGTCGGCGTTCGCGAAGCTCGTTTCGCAGCTGCTGGACGACCCGGAGGAGCGGGTCCGGATGGGCAAGCTCGGGCAGGCCAGGGTGGCCGGCGCGCTCTCGTGGGAGAACTCGGCGAAGAACCTGCTCGCCGCGTATGAGCACGCCGTGAAGTCCTGATCGCCGTTAGGTCAAGAACTCACCAGACCTGTAACCAAAGCTCGCGGCTCGACGACGGATCGGGTAACCGGCCGATCATGTGAATCCGTTCGGCGTACCCGCTCAGGAATGGAGATACCGCCGTTGACTGACGACACGGTGCGCCTGGCCCTGATCGGGCAGGTCCTCAGACGGCGCTGGCGGCTGCTGATCGCCCTCGCCGTCCTGGGCGCGGCGGTCGGCGCCGGCGCGTCGGTGCTCTTCTCGCCCGGCTACCAGACCTCGTCGAGCGTGCTACTCCAAGGACCGCGCCAGGCGGACGAGCTGCTCACCCAGGCCGAGGTCGCGACCAGCTCGGTCGTCCTCGACCGCGCCGCCGCCGTGCTGCCGTGGCACCCGAGCGGCGCCGACCTGAAGAAGCAGGTCACCGCGTCGGTGGCGAACGGCAACGTCGTGACGATCACCGTCTCGGCCGACACCGCCGAGCACGCCCAGCAGCTCGCCGACCAGGTCGCGCAGCAGTTCGTCAAGTACTCCGGCCAGCTGGCCAGCAACTCCGCGGACGCGTCGGTGCAGCTGGCCCAGGAGCAGCGCGAGTCGTTGCGCCAGCAGGTCCAGCTGACCACGCAGAAGATCAGTGACCTGGCCAAGTCCGTCGGCGGGGACCTCACGGTCGAGAGCGTCCAGGTCCGTACGCAGCTCGAAGGCCTGCGGACGTCGCTGGAGCAGGCGATCAACGACCTCAACCAGGCCGACCTCGCCACGGGCATCGGCAACACCGTGGTGCTGGGGCCGTCCGAGCGTCCGACCGGGCCAGCCGCCCCGACGATGCTCCAGCTCGTCGCCGGCGGCGCGGTCCTGTTCTTCCTCGCCGGCGTGTTCGGGCACCTGTTCGCCGCGCGCTCCGACCGGCGGCTGCGGGGCGAGCCGGAGATCGCTTCGGCGCTCGGCTCGCCGATCCTGGCCGGTGTCGACGTCACGACGCCGCAGGGCGACCGCCTCCCGGCGACCGGCTTCTACGGGAAGGTGCGGCGGCTGCTCGGCGGTGACCGGCCGTGGGTGCTGCCGCCGATAGAGACCTCGGCCGACGAGGTCAACCGCGGCATCCGCTACCGCCGGGTGCTGGCCCGGCTGGCCACCGGCCCTGCCGACGTGCTGGTGCTCGTGGCCGAAGACGACGAGACCGGCAAGCTGGCCGCCGGGCAGCTCGCGCAGCTGGCCGACCGGCTGTCCGTGCCGCTGCGGACCTTCGAGTTCGTGGCCGGACGGCCGACGGTGCCCGACGCCGGCCCCGGCTCCGGCGTCCTGGTGGTGCTCAGCGCCGGCTCCCGCACCGCGTGGGAGCTCGTCCGGCTCGCCGAAGCCTGTGCCGACGCGGGCCAGGAGGTCGTCGGCGCGGTCCTCACCCATCCCGTCCGGCCGTCCGGGCCGGAGGCCGAACCCGTGGCGGAAGCCCCCGAGAAAGCCCTGGCAGGTTCGGCGTGACCACACCCACGGAAACCGCCCCCCTCATCGACCTGCAGCGCCTGTTCGTCGCGATCCGCCGTCGCCGGCGGCTCTGGCTGGCCACGGCGCTGCTCGGCCTGATCGCCGGGGCGCTGGTGGCGATCCTGCTGCCCGCGCCGCCGACCGCGGTCACCAAGGTGATCGTGGTCCACCAGGACGACTCGCCGACCGACAGCGGCACGCTGATGCGCACCGACGTCGCCGTGCTGTCGACGACCCAGATCGCCGAAGGCGCGCTGAAGAAGATCAACAGCACCGAGTCGCCCGAAGAGTTCATGAAGAACTACGCCGGGCTGGGCCTGACGAACAACGTCATGCAGATCACCGTCAAGGCGAAGAGCAACGAAGAGGCCGTGGCGCAGGCGAAGGCGCTGGCCGACACGTTCATCGCCGACCACGTCCAGCGCAGCCAGGCCGCCGCGGCCGCGCAGTCCAAGGCCATCCTCGACCAGCGGAAGAACGCCCAGGACGAGCTGGCCAAGGTCGACCAGCAGATCTCCGACGAGACCGGCAAGGGCCGCAACGCCAACGCCAGCACCCTCGAGGGCCTCTACGGCCGCCGCGCGGCGCTCGCGTCGCAGATTTCCGACTTCGACTCCCGCGCCCAGCAGGCCGGCATCGGCAGCCCGCAGGTCGCCGCGGGCACCCAGATCGTCGACGCGCCCCGCGCGCTGCCGAAGGCGTTCCTCAAGACCACCGCGACCAACGGTGGCATCGGCCTCGCCCTCGGCCTGGCACTGGGCCTCGCGATCGCCGCCGTCGGCGCGGTGTCGCGCGACCGGCCGGTGCTGCGCCGCGAGATCTCCACGCACCTCGGTGCGTCCGTGCTCGCCCAGCTGCCGTCGAAGCGCCGGGGCCCCGCCCGGCTGTGGCAGCGCTCGCGGGCGGTGTCCGAACGCCAGCGCGTCGCGACGACGCTGGTGCGCGCGATCAAGAAGGACGAGCACGGGGTTTCGCTGCTGGAGCTCGGCGCCCCGAAGATCGCCGCCGCGCTCGCCCTCGACATCGCCGGGGAGCTCGCCGCCGACGGCAAGGCGAGCGTCCTCGACGACCTGCCGGGCGAGGACGTCCGCAAGCTCGCCACCGAAACGCACAGCGAGATCACCGTCGTCGGTGCCGGCGACCCGGACGCCGGACCGGACGAGCGCCGGGTCGGTGTCGGCACGGTCTCGCCGGGCACGGCGTGGACGGATCTGGAGCACCTCGGCAAGGAGACCGTGCTGGTCGTCAAGGCCGGGCACGCGAACACGCTGTGGCTGCACACCGTCGCGCGGCAGCTCGCCGACCAGCAGATTCCGATCGTCGGGGTGGTGCTGGTCGACCCGGACCCGCGCGACAAGTCCGACGGCACGCTGTGGGACGGCCTGCACACGGCCCTGCGCGGCCGCGCGAAGGCGGCCCCCGCCCCGCACCGCGTTCCGGTCGTCGAGCACGACGACCGCATCGACGAACTGGCCGCCCGCATCGCCGAGCGCGTCGCGGTCGCGGAGCCGCCGACGCGGCGGATCGCGCCGGTCCGGCCGGTCGTCCCGCCGCCGGCCAAGCCCCCTGCGCCGCTGCCGGAGCCGGGCAAGGTGAGCGTCGGAGACCACCTGGACGCGCCGACGAAGAAGTTCGCCCCGGTCAAGCCGCCGAAGCGGCCGACGCCGTTCAAGCGCGACCACGGCGAACCGGCGCACAAAGGCGAACTGAACGCCGAGCTCGAGCCAGAAACGAGCGCGGAGGTCTCCTGACCTCTGCGCGCCGCTACCGAAGGGGACCTTCTCGAGATGTGCGGCATCGCAGGCACCTACCTCTGGCCGGACGGCGGGCCGCTCACCGACCGGCTGACCAAGACGCTGGCCCACCGCGGGCCGGACGGCTCCGGCCGCTACGAGCACCGTGCCGGCACCGGCGAGGTCCACCTGGGCCACCGGCGGCTCTCGATCGTCGACCTGACCGAGACCGGCGCCCAGCCGATGGTCCTCGACGGCCTCGCCCTGAGCTACAACGGCGAGCTGTACAACGCGCCCGAGCTGCGGACCGAGCTGGCAGCCGCCGGCGTGCGCTTCCGCGGCACGTCCGACACCGAGGTGCTGCTGCAGGCGTGGCGGCGCTGGGGCACGGACTGCCTTCCCAAGCTCCGCGGGATGTTCGCCTTCGCGCTGTTCGAGGAGGGCACCGGCGAGCTGTTCCTGGTCCGCGACCAGCTGGGCATCAAGCCGTTGTTCTTCGTGCGGCGCAACGGCGGGGTCGCCTTCGCCTCCGAACTGAAGGCGCTGGCCGGTGAGCTCGGCGGGTCGCTGCAGGTCGACAACGCCGCGCTGATCGCGTCGCTGCTCTACTACTGGGTGCCCGACAGCCGCTGCGCCTACCAGGGCGCGGAGAAGCTGCAGCCGGGCACGTGGCTGCGCTGCCGCCCGGACGGCCAGGTCGACCGCGGCCGGTTCTGGTCGCTGCGCGAGGTCGCCGAGGAGGGCGCGGCCTTCGACGGCGAGGTCGACCTGCACGAGGTGATCGCCGAGTCGACCGCCAAGCACCTGATCTCCGACGTCCCGGTCGCGACGTTCCTGTCGGGCGGCCTGGACTCCAGCTACCTGACGGCCCTGGCCGCGCGGTCGCAGCCGGGGATCTCCGCGTACACCATCGGGTTCCGCGCCGAGGACGCCAAGTTCGAGGCCATGCCGGACGACCTCAAGTACGCCCGGATCGTGGCGCAGCAGTTCGGCGTCGACCTGCACGAGATCGAGATCGCGCCGCAGGTGCTCGACCTGCTGCCGAAGATGACCTACCACCTCGACGAGCCGATCGGCGACCCGGCGGCGATCAACTCGTTCCTGATCTGCTCGGCCGCGCGCGACGCCGGCGTCAAGGTGATGCTGTCCGGGATGGGCGCCGACGAGCTGTTCGCCGGGTACCGCAAGCACCTCGCGAACCTGATCGCCCTGCGCTACCACAAGGTGCCGGGCGCGGTCCGCCGCCCGATGGAGTCCCTGGTGGACCGGCTGCCGGTGGCGTCGGCCAAGCGCGGGTACCGGTCGGTGCGGTTCGCGAAGCGGTTCCTGTCCTTCGCGGGACTGCCCGAAGAGACGGCGTTCCGGCGCAGCTACACGATGTACGACCGGACCGAGCTGATCGACCTGGTGAACCCGGACCTCGCGGCCGACGTCGACTCCGTCCTGACCGAGCACGCCGACACGTACCACGACCAGGCGCTCGACGACTTCGTCAACCGCATGTGCCTGGCCGACTCGCGGATGTTCCTGCCGGGGCTGAACCTGACCTACACCGACCGTTCGACGATGGCCGCGTCCACCGAGGTGCGGACGCCGTTCGTCGACGTCGAGGTGGTGCGCGCGGCGTTCAAGATCCCGGGGAACAAGAAGATCGTCGGCCGCGCGGGCAAGGTGGCGCTGAAGAACGCGGCCCTGAACATCCTGCCGAGCGAGATCGTGCACCGGCCCAAGGGCCTGTTCAGCGCGCCGCTGCGGGCGTGGATGAGCCGCGACCTGGCGCCGCTGGTGCGCGAAGTCGTCAACGAAGGCGTGCTCGTGGAGTCCGGGTTCCTCCGGCGTGAAGCGCTGCAGCGCATGGTCGCCGAGGACGCCGCCGGCCAAGAGGACCGCGGCAAGCACCTGTGGCACGTCTTGACCCTCGAATACTGGTACCGGAACGCATTGGCGGGAGCGAAGTGAAGCAGGTAGTCCAGAACTACAAGAGCGGTGAGCTGGCACTGCTGGAGGTACCGGAGCCCGCGTGCAAGCCGGGTGGCGTGCTGGTGCGGACGGTGTACTCGCTGATCTCGACCGGTACCGAGATGATGAAGGTGTCCGAGGCCAGCATGTCCCTGGTGGGCAAGGCGAAGGCCCGCCCGGACCAGGTCGCGAAGGTGATGCAGAGCGTCGCCACCAACGGCCTCTCGGCGACCTACCGCAAGGTGACGTCCAAACTGGACTCCTACACCCCGCTCGGCTACTCGCTCTGCGGCATCGTCGAGCAGGTCGGCGACGGCATCACCGACGTCGCGGTCGGCGACCTCGTGGCCTGCGCGGGCAACGAGCACGCGCTGCACTCCGAGCTGAACTGGGTGCCCAAGAACCTCTACTCGCGCGTGCCCGCCGGGGTCGACCCGCGGCACGCGGCGTTCGGCACCGTCGGGTCGATCGCCATGCAGGGCGTGCGCCGCGGCGAGCCGCAGATCGGCGACGTCGCCTTGGTCATCGGGCTCGGCCTGATCGGGCAGCTCGTCGTGCAGCTGCTGGCGTCCTCCGGCGTGCGCGTCGTCGGCGTCGACCCCGACCCGGAGCGCTGCAAGCTCGCCGAGAGCCTCGGCGCGCTGACCTGCGCGCACCCGGCGTCGGGCATCGTCGACACCGCCGTGGACGAGCTGACCCACGGCGCGGGCGTCGACCAGACCTACCTCGCCGCCGGCGGAAACACGAACGACCCGGTGGAGCTGGCCGCGAAGCTGTCGCGCGACCGCGGCCGGGTGATCGACATCGGCAAGTGCAAGCTCGACCTGCCGTGGAACGCCTACTACGAGAAGGAACTGGACGTCCGGTTCTCCCGCTCGTACGGCCCGGGCCGCTACGACCCGTCGTACGAGCTCGAGGGCCGCGACTACCCGATCGGCCAGGTCCGCTGGACCGAGCGCCGCAACCTCGAGTGCGTCCTCGACCTGATCGCGCGCGACCGCCTCGACGTCGAGCCGCTGATCACGCACGTCTCGGACTTCTCCGAAGCGGTTTCGACGTACAAGGCGCTGAACGAGGGCGAGCTCAAGGCCGTCGCCGTGCTGTTCCGGTACCCGGACGCGGTAGCTCGGACGGAGCCCGTGGTCACGTCCGCGCGGGTCGGGCTGGTCGAGCACAAGGCCGCGCCTCTCCCGGCTGGGCAGCCCGTGCGGCTCGGCTTCATCGGCGCGGGCAACTACGCGTCGTCGATGCTGCTGCCGCACCTCGTCGAGCGCGACGACGTCCAGCTCAAGCACGTCGCGACGACGTCGGCGCTCTCCGGCGCCAACGCACGGCGCAAGTTCGGCTTCGCCGACGCGTCCACCGACATCGACAACGTCCTCGGCGACTCGGCCATCGACGCCGTCTTCGTCGTGACGCGGCACAGCTCGCACGCCGAGCTGACCCGCCAGGCGTTGCTGGCGGGCAAGTCGGTGTTCGTCGAGAAGCCGCTGGCGCTGTCCCCGGAGGAGCTGCAGAAGGTCCTCGACGCGATCGAGGAGTCCGGCAACGACCGCCTCCAGGTCGGCTTCAACCGCCGGTTCGCGCCGCTGCTGCACGAGGCCCGCAGCCAGTTCGGGCCGCGCGTCGGCCCGGCGACCGTCCGGTACCTGGTCAACGCCGGCCGCCTCGACCACGGCAGCTGGTACAACCAGACCGCCACCGAGGGCTCCCGCTTCGCCGGTGAGGGCGGGCACTTCATCGACACCGTGAGCTGGCTGCTCGACGCCGACCCGGTGTCGGTGTACGCGACCGGGGATCTCCAGGTGACCCTCGGCTACCCGGACGGCTCGACGGCCGTCATCACCTACGCCGAGACCGGCTCGTCCGGCTTCCCGAAGGAGACGCTGGACCTCACCGCCGACGGCAAGGTGCTCAAGTTCGACGACTTCGTGCGCGCGGCGGTGTACTCGCGCAAGAAGTGGGCCAGCTCGCGGATCCCGAAGGGCCGCGACAAGGGGCAGGCCGCCGAGGTGGACGCGTTCCTGTCCGCGGTGCGGACGGGTGGCCCGATGCCGATCCCGGTGGCGTCGCTGGCCGCGACGACGCTGGCCACGCTCGCCGCGCAGGCGAGCGTCTCGAACGCGGCGCCGGTCCGCATCGAGCTGCCGAGCAAGGCGGGTGCCCCGGCATGACGAGTGCGGGTGTCGGTCGCGCCGGAGCTGCCGAGAGAGGCGGGTGCCCGGCCATGACGCGTGTGAGGGTGGTCCGGCTGGAGCTGCCGCGAGAGGCAGGAGCCCGGACATGATGGGACCCGGCTGGTACCTGCGCCGGCTGTCCCGGATGGGGCCGGCGGAGGTCGTCGGCCGTGCACGGCACGCCGTCGTCCAGCGGCAGTGGCGGAGCGCGCTGCCCACCCCGCCCGACTGGCCGTCGCACCCGCGCTTCACGGCCGCGCTGCCGGAAGGCGTGCTGGGCAAGGTGTCCGGTGAGGCCGTCAAGCGGCTGCTGGCCACCGCCGACGAGCTGATGGCCGGCCGCGCCGAGTACTTCGGCGTGGTCCGCTCGGACCTCGAGTCGCCGGACTGGTTCCTCGACCCGAAGACCGGCCGCCGCGCGCCTTCGGACGTGTACGCCTTCGACGTGCCGTACCGGTCGGAGGACACGGTCGGCGACATCAAGCAGATCTGGGAGCCGTCGCGCCACCAGCACCTGACCGTGCTGGCCGCGGCGTACGCCTTGACCGGGAATTCGGACTACGCCTCGCGCGTGGCCGCGCACCTCCGTTCGTGGTGGGCGGAGAACCCGCCGCTGCGGGGGCCGCACTGGGTGAGTGGCATCGAGCTGGGCATCCGCCTGCTGTCGTGGGTCTGGACGCGCCGCCTGCTCGACGGCTGGGCCGGTGCCGCGGAGTTGTTCGAGGACAACCCGGACTTCCAGCTCCAGCTGTGGCACCACCAGAACTGGCTTTCGACCCTGCGCAGCCACGGCTCGTCGGCGAACAACCACGTCATCGCCGAGGACGCCGGGCTGCTGGCCGCGGCGTGCGCGTTCGGCTGGTTCCCGGAGTCGCCGCGCTGGCGGACCGAGGCCATGCGGTCGCTGGACATCCAGCTCGGCCGCAACACCTTCGACTCGGGGCTGAACGCCGAACTGGCGTCCGAGTACCACGGCCTGGTGCTGGAGCTGGGGCTGGCCGCGGCGGTCGAGGCCGACGCGGCGGGCACGCCGGTACCGGATTCGACGTGGGACGTCTTGCTCCGGATGACCGACGCGCTGGCGTCCATTGTGGACAACCGGCTCCGGCCGCCGAGGCAGGGCGACGCCGACGACGGCTTCGGCCTGATCGTCGACGGTCTCGAGACCGACCGCTGGGCGTCGCTGCTGGCGACCGGCGAAGCGCTGTTCGGGCGCCTCGACTGGTGGCCGCCGATCCCGGCCGAGGACGTTCGCACGCCGCTGTTGGCTTCCCTCGCTTCGCGCACCCCGCGGGCCTCTGGTGTCCGCCCCGGCCGCCGTCCCGCGCACCTGCGGGACGCGGGCATGACGATCCTGCGGTCGGGCCGGATCTGGGCCCGCTGCGACGGCGGGCCGCACGGCTTCCTGTCGATCGCCGCGCACGCCCACGCGGACGCGCTGTCGGTGGAGGTCCGCCACGACGGTGTCGACATCCTGGCCGATCCGGGCACCTTCTGCTACCACGGCGAGCCGCGGTGGCGGTCGTACTTCCGGTCGACGCTCGGCCACAACACCCTCGAGCTGGGCGGGACCGACCAGTCGGTGTCCGGCGGCCCGTTCCTGTGGACGCGGCACGCGGTCACGAAGGTGCTCGACGTGCGCACGCCCGACGAAGGCCCCTCCCGCTGGACGGCGGCCCACGACGGGTACGCGCCCGCGGTCCACCGCCGCACGGTCGAGCTCGACGGAGACGTGCTCAAGATCGTCGACGAAGTGCTCGGCGACACCGGCCCGGCCGCGCGCCTGGCATTCCACCTCGGCCCGGCGGTCACCGTCCGGCTCGAGGGGAACGTCGCGCACCTGAGCTGGCCGGGCACCTCCACCGGCTCCGTGGCCCCGGTGCACACCGCCGTCGTGGAACTGCCGCCCGAGTTGTCGTGGACGGCCCACCGCGGTGAGATCGACCCGCCCCTCGGCTGGTACTCCGCGGGCTTCGGCCGCAAGGAGCCCTCGACCACCCTCGTCGGCTCCGGCCCCGCCGGACTCCTCGCCACCCTGCTCCGCTTCAGTTAGGACCCGCCCGTGACAGCCCGCCGCTCCCGACTCCGCCGTGCCGCCCCGCTGCTCGGCGTCCTCCTCACGGTCGCGGCGTGCTCCAGTGGCCCGGACACCACCGGCCCGGCCCAGGCGACCCCGGCGCCCAGCGGGTCGGTCGCGGCGGTCTGCGACAAGGAACCGGCCGGCCCGGCGACGGCCCCGGCGGGCGCGGTCGTCGTCGACCCGGCGGTGCCGGGCGACCTCGCTGCGAAGACGCGCTCGGCCGGCCCCGGCACGACCTTCTGGCTCAAGCCGGGCAAGCACATCCTCGGCGACGACAAGTACGACCAGGTCTCGCCCAAGGACGGCGACGCCTACATCGGTGCCCCCGGCGCGGTCGTCGACGGCCGGAAGATCAACCAGTACGCGTTCACCGGCCACGGGGCGAACGTGAAGCTCACCTACCTGACAGTGCAGGGCTTCGCCGCGCCCCGCGACGAAGGCGTGGTCAACCACGACTCCGGCGACGGCTGGGTGATCGAGCACTCGACCATCCAGGACAACGACGGCGCCGGCCTGATGGCGGGCGCGCGCCAGCAGGTGCGCGGCAACTGCCTGCGCCGCAACGGCCAGTACGGGATCAACGCCTTCTCCGGGGCCACCCCGATCACCGCGCTGGTCGTCGAGGGCAACGAGATCGCCGGCAACAACACCGGCGACTGGGAAGCGAAGGTCGACGGCTGCGGCTGCACCGGCGGCGTCAAGTTCTGGGACGTCAACGGCGCCGACGTGCGCGGCAACTGGGTGCACGACAATCACGGCACCGGGCTGTGGGCCGACACGAACAACAACGACTTCCTCATCGAGGGCAACCTCATCGAGGACAACGACAGCGCTGCGCTGATCTACGAGATCAGCTACAACGCGATCATCCGCGACAACACGATCCGCAAGAACAACTGGGTCGACGGCCGCAGGTACGCCGACAAGGGCGACAACTTCCCGACCCCGGCGATCTACATCTCCGAGTCCGGTGGCGAGCCGCGGATCAAGGCGCGGACGGCGAAGATCGAGATCTCCCGCAACTACCTGGAGAACAACTGGTCCGGGATCACGTTGTGGGAGAACGCCGACCGGTACTGCAACAGCCCGGCCAACACCTCGTCCGGGGACTGCACCCGGCTGGTGCCGAACGTCAAGACGTGCGCGGACCCGGCCATCGCGAGCGGGCCGCTGCTGAGCGACTGCCGCTGGAAGACCCAGCACGTCGACATCCACGACAACAAGTTCGTGCTGGACCCGGCCGTCGTCGGCTGCCAGGCGTCGTGCGGCCGGATGGGCCTGCTCTCGAACTTCGGCAGCTACCCGGACTGGTCGCCGTACAAGGGTGACGTGGTCCAGGAGGCGATCACGTACAAGCAGGACAACCGCTGGCACGACAACAGCTACGCCGGGCCGTGGACCTTCATCGCGTACACGACCGACCGCATCCTCGAGGTCGGCGAGTGGGAAGGCTCGCCGTACTCGCAGGACACCGGCAGCACGTACACCGCACAGGCCGGGGGCTGACATGGCGGTGCACACCGGCATCGCGGGCATCCGCGGCGACGCCGCGGCCGAGCCCGCGTCGGCGACGCCGAAGTGGGCGGGCCTGGCGTGGGCGCTGCTGATCATCAACACGCTCGGCTCGACCGGCGCGAAGACGGTCATCCCGCTGCCGCGGTCGGTCAGCCAGCTGGTCACCATGGGCGCGCTGATGACGGCGTTCGTGATCGCGCTGGTGCTGAACAAGCACCTGCGGATCCGGCCGAGCGCGTACCTGCTGCTGCTGACGCTGCTGCTGGTGTCGAGCATCCTGTCCAGCGCCGACCTGCAGGAGGGCGCCGGCGCGCTGTTCCGGTGCTTCCGGCTCACGGTGTTCATCTCCACGCTCTGGTTGCTGACCCGCTGGTGGGACGGCGGGTTCTCGTTCGTCCGCTCCCACATCCGCACGTACACCGTCGTGCTCGCGTCGGTGGCGATCGGCCTCGTGATCTCGCCCGGCAACGCGATGCCGGAGGAGTACGGCGGCCGGCTCTCGGGCGCGATCTGGCCGCTCACACCGCCGCAGATCGGCCAGTACGCGGCGGTCATCGCCGGGCTCACGCTCCTGCTCTGGTTCGGGCGCCGCACGACGTGGCGCAACGCGATGGTCATCGTGGTGCCGGTGCTGGGCCTGCTGGTGCTCACGCACACCCGCACGGCGACGCTCGGCCTCGTCGCCGGGCTCGCGGTGGCCTTCCTGTCGATGCTGCTGACCAGCGCCCGCGCCCGGAAGGTGTTCGCGTGGACGGTCGGCATCGGCGGGGTCGCCGGCGTGGTGCTGGCGGGCGCGCTGCAGGCGTGGTTCCTCCGCGGGCAGAGCGCGGACAACTTCTCCAGCCTGACCGGCCGCGCGAAGGTGTGGGACGCGCTGCTGGAGGCCCCGCGGACGACGGCGGAGTATATCTTCGGGGTCGGGCTGACGGACAAGTCGTACGACGGCCTGCCGATCGACAACAGCTGGCTCGCGATCTACCACGAGCAGGGCTTCGTCGGGATCGGGCTGGTGGCGGGGTTCCTCCTCACGTTGGTCGTGGTGGCCGTGCTGCGGCCGCCGTCGCTGGCTCGCGCGTGCGCGATCTTCCTGATCACCTACTGCATTTCGGCCTCCTACACCGAAGCCGGCCTCGGCGACGCGTCGCCGTACCTGCTGCACCTGGCCCTGGCCGCATCGCTGCTGGTCCGCGGGGTGCCGCAGTCCGACGAACAAGCATTCATCCCGGCGAAGGGGACAGGCACGTGAAGGTGCTCGTGGTGCACAACCGGTACCGGTCCGAGCAGCCGAGCGGCGAGAACAACGTCGTCGACGCCGAAGTGACGCTGCTCGCCGAGGGCGGGCACCAGGTGTCGCTGTTCGAACGCCGCAGTGATGACATCGCGTCCATGCCGCTCCCTCGCAAGGCCGCGGTGCCGCTGGCGGTGCCGTGGAACCCGGCGGTGCGGAGGGAGCTCGCCGCCCGGCTGCGCGTGTCCCGCCCGGACGTCGTGCACATCCACAACACGTTCCCGCTGCTGTCGCCGTCGGTGGTCGCGGCGTGCGCGGACGCGGGGGTGCCCGCGGTCGCGACGCTGCACAACTACGGGATGGTCTGCCCACCCGGCACGCTCCACCGCGACGGCCACATCTGCACCGAGTGCGTCGGCGGCTCACCCCTGCCGGCGGTGAAGCACGGCTGCTACCGCGATTCGCGCGTGGCGACGCTCCCGATGGCGGCGAGCACGGCCGCGAACCGGCGCCGGTGGTGGACGGGCGTCGCGCGGTTCTTCTGCATTTCGGCGGCTCAACGTGACCTCCTGGTGTCGGCCGGGATGCCCGGCGAGCGGATGGCGGTGAAGCACAACTTCGTCACCGACCCCGGCGTCCGCCGCACCGGCGACGGCAAGCACGTGCTGTTCCTCGGCCGCGTCACCGAGGAAAAGGGGGTCGGCCTGCTGATGCGGGCGTGGGACCTCCTCGGCGGCGACCTGGGTGTCCCGCTGGTCATCGCCGGTACGGGTCCGATGCAGGACGAGGTCGCGACCTGGGCGGCCGGCCGCGCTGACGTCTCGTACGTCGGCCTGCAGAACAAGGCGGAGTGCCGGGCGCTGACGGCCGACGCGGTGGCAGTGGTGGCGCCGTCGACGTGGCTGGAGGCGTTCGGCCTGGTGGTCGTCGAGGCGATGGCCGCCGGGGTGCCGACGGTGGCGGCGTCGCACGGCGCCTTCCCGGAGCTGGTGGAAGACGGCGTCACCGGCTTCCTGCACCAGCCGAACGACCCGGCTTCGCTCGCGGACCGGCTGCGGGCGGTGGCCGGCGACTGCAACCGCGAGATGGGCGACGCGGCTCGAGTCCGGTACGAGAAGGACTTCACGCCGGAGGTCGGGCTCGACCGGTTGATCGCCGGATACGAGGCGGCGATCGAGGCGCGCGGGTGAGGCAGCAGGTCCGGACGGCACCCGCGGCCCTCCCGGCCGTGTTGCGCGCCCCCCTGGCCATGATGGCCGCCCTGGCGACGGCGGTGCTGGTCGCGCTGGGCATCTTGCACTTCCACGACTCGGGGTTGACGGGGCTCGACGCGGCGGTGCTCCCGTCGATCGACGGGGTCCGGCCGCCGTGGCGCTACGTGGCCCTGGTCTTCGACTTCGGCGGCGAGCCGCTGGGGTCGACGATCCTGGTCGCGGTGATCGCGGCGGTGTGCTTCCTGGTCCACCGCATCCGCGCGGCCGTGGTGACGGTGCTCGGCGTGGTGGTCACGGTGGCGGTGACGACGGTGCTGAAGCCGATCGTCGGCCGCACCATCCATGGCGAGTTCCTTTCTTATCCGAGTGGTCATACGGCTATGGCCACCGCGCTGGCGTTGGTGATCGCGCTGGTGCTGGCCGACCGGCTGGGTCTCGGCCGGGCGGCCGCGGTGGTCGTGGTCCTGGGACTGGCTCTGGTGGCCGGGGTGGCGATGGGATGGGCCGAGGTGGCCCTGGGTGCGCACTACCCGACGGACGCTGTGGGTGGGTTCTGTGCCGCGCTGGCTGTGGTCCCGGCAACGGCATGGCTGGTGGATCGCGTGGCCGCGCGGTTGTGATGCCGGGACAGCGGCTGCCGCTTGTCGCGACAGCAGGTTTGGTGGGCGGTGAAGCGGGTTCGGTTGGCTGACGGATCTCCGCCGGTGCTGTCGGTCGCACGGCCTTCGCGGCCGGTGCGGGAATCCCGGCGGTGCTGTCCCGGCCTCGCTCAGCCCGGCCTCGGGAGTTCGGCGGGTTGCATTTCGTCGCGTGGTCTCGGTGTCGGTCCGGACGGCTCGCGTTCGTCGGTGGGGTGACTACCTGCGAAGGAGAGGCCGATGATCCAAGACCTGATCGCCGCCGAACGGCGGGAGCTGGCCGCCGTGCTCGATGAGCTGGCACCGGCTGCCTGGGAGTCGCCGACCTTGTGTGCCGGTTGGCGGGTACCCGAGGTGGTGGCCCATATGACGATGCCCTTCCGGTTCTCTACCGGGCGGTTCGTGCGCGAGCTGGTGAAGTCCGCGGGCCGCTTCAACCGGATGGCCGATCGGGTGGCTCGCCAGGAAGGCGCCGAGCTCTCCCGGGAGGCCTTGATCGCCTCGCTGCGCGACAACGCCGACCACCCGTGGCAGCCGCCCGGTGGTGGACCGGAGGGGGCGCTGAGCCACGACGTGATCCACGGCCTCGACATCACGACCGCGCTCGGGCTGGATCGCCGCGTGCCCCCGGAACGGCTGGAAGTGGTTCTCGGTGGGGTCAAGCCGAAGCAGGTGAAGTACTTCGGCACCGACCTGACCGGCGTCTGCCTGCGTGCCGACGACCTCGACTGGTCGTACGGCACCGGGACTCCGCTCACCGGCCTGGCCCAGGACCTGCTGCTGGTTCTCTGCAACCGGTGTCTGCCGGCGGGACGTCTTCGGGGAGAGCCGAGCGCGCGCTTCACCACGGTCTGAGCTCCTTCCGCAAGGCGTCCATTGTGGACAGTCGGGCCGTGCCGTACTGCAGTGCCTGCAGTCCGGCGGCGCGCGCGGCCGAGACGTTTTCCGCACGGTCGTCGATGAGCAGGATCCGGTTCGGTGCCACGTCGAGGCGCCGGCTCAGGATCGTGAACGCTTCGGGAGCCGGCTTGCGCACTCCGAGGTCGCCGCTGACGAACCAGTCCGTCAGGTACTCGCCGAGGCCGAAGCGTTCGCGCAGGAGCTTCGACCACTCGCTGACGTCGTTGCTCAGGCAACCGAGCCGCACGCCGGTGGTGTCGAGTTCGGCGAGGACCGCGACCACGCCTTCGGTCAGGCGGTGGTTCCGGCAGTACTCCTCGTCCGATGCGCCGGCCGCGCCGGCCGTCGCCCAGAAGTCCGCGGAGGACATCTTGCCGAGGCTGCATTCCTGGTGCAGCTGGGCGATTTCCTCCCTGCGCAGCACGCAGCCGTGGGTGCGGAGATAGGGCACGAGCAGGTCGCCGACATCATCGGCGGAGGAGTAGAGGACGCCCATCGCGTCGAACAGGACGACGTCGATCGCGTCGCGGTCGAGGGGTGCGGGGATGGCGGACATGTCTCCGACGGTACCGAACACTTGTGCGAACGCCATCGCTGAAACGGGTGAAGTGCACGGTCCGAAATCTTCCGTTCGCGACTTTTCCCTTGGGCAGCAAGGAAATCCGCGATCGAAGACAGAGGTTGCGCCGAAAAGTGTCGGACCCCCTCGGCAAGCTCCCGATCAGCAGCCGGCGGTGCCACCGTCGAACGAAGAACACTCGTCCTGCGAGTAGGGCGCAGCCCGCCAACCCGCAGCGTCGACCGTCCTGGAGGTGTCATGCACGACGAAGGCCCACGGCCCGGAGTAGGAGTTGTCGTGCCACCGGTTGCCCTGCCGGAAGGTGATCGCCTCCTCCACGACGGTTCCCTTGTAAGGGGACCAGTCCGGGAAGGTCCCGTAGTTCGACAGGAGTGCCATCCGCCCGCAGAGGCTCGTGCAGCCGACCCGCCCGGGATCGAACCGGAAGGTGTTCCCGTGGATCTCCACGCGCTGGGTCTTCCAGCGGCAGTCGTCGTACGCCGGGGGAGTCGCGATCGTGCCGGCCGCGCACGAAGACGTCGAGGCCACCTTGGTGCAGTAGCCCGAAGACGTGTTCGCCGGGCTGGTGCAGAAGCGGTCGGCGTTCTCCCACAACGTGATCCCGGCCCAGTTGTCCTCGAACGTGTTCCCGCTGATGTCGACGGCCGCCGTGCGCGCCGGCACACGCGCCTCGCCGCCCGACTCCGACAGGTACACCGTCGCTGCCGGGAAGTTGTCGCCGCGCGACGCGAACGCACGGCCCTGCACCAGGGTGTTGCCGCGGAACGTGTTGGCGCGCAGCACGAGGTTGTAGCTGGTCTCGTAGAACAGCGCCTCGGCGTCGTTGGCTTCGAACAGGTTGCCCTCGACGAGGAAGTCGTTGTTGTTCGTGTCGGCCCACAGGCCGGCGCCGTGGTTGCCGTGGACCCAGTTGCCGGTGATGTCGGCGCCGTTCACGGCCCAGAACTTGGCGCCGCCGCTGCACCCGCAGCCCGGCACCTTGGCCTCCCAGTCACCGGTGTTGTTGCCGGTGATCTCGTTGCCGTCCAGCACGAGCCCGGTGATGCCGTCACCGGGCTGGTACGCGTTGAGCCCGTACTGGCCGTTGTTCCGCAGGCAGCTGTGCCGGACGACCTGGCGCGCGCCGGCCATCAGCCCCGCGCCGGCGTTGTCCTCGATGGTCGTGTTCTCGATGAGCCAGCCGTCGCCGGAGTCGTGGTTCACCACGCCCTGGTCCTGGAGCGCGGCGAACCCGCGGATCGTGAGCCCGTGGAGTTCGACGTCACGGGCCCGCTGGGTGAACGCCGCGTGGTTGACGCCGCGGCCGTCGACGACCGCGCCCGGCGCGCCGAGGTACACGTCGCCGTCCTTCGGGGCGACCTGGCCGTACTGGTCGGTGCCGAGCGTGTGGGTGCCGGGGCGGAGCCAGAACGTCGTGCCGGGCGGGTTCGCCGCCGTCTTGGCCGAGAGGTCCCCGTCGACGCCCGGATCGACGGGGACGGCCCCGGGAGGCGCTTCCTCGTGCTCCGCGGGCTGGTGGTCGCACACCGGCCCGGGCCCGTCGGCGGCCCGCGCGATCGCCGGGCAGGCCACGGCGATCAGGAGCGAGCAAGCAGCGACGAGAACCGGACGAGATCTGCCCATGGCAGGAAGTTACGCACGTGCGAGCCGGAAAACAGTCCCCCTCACGTGTCCTCATCGGACCCAAGGGGTGAATCCGGCCCGTCCGTCGAGCGGGCGGCGTGCGGCGAAGGCCGGCCGGCGCGGGTTTCCCGGCCGGCCCGTGCCCGTGTCCGGTCAGGCGTACTTGCGGAACACGGGCTGCACCGGGCGCCCGCCCATCCACGGCGTCGGGTCGTTGGCGTCGAGGGCCTTGCGGTAGACCATGCAGGCCTGGGCGACCACGTCGATCGTCTTGTCGATGTCGGCCTCGGTGAGCGCGGCACTGACCACGAAGGACGGTCCGAGCACCCCGCCGCCCACCAGCTCGCGCAGGAACAGCGTCCGGTACGGCTGGGACGGCTTGAGCTGCTCGTCGAGGGTGCCGAAGACCAGGTTGCTGGAGCGTCCGCGGACGACCACGTGGTCCCCGACGCCGATCCCGGCCGCCACGTCGCGGACGCCGGCGGCGAGCCGGTCGCCGAGGGTGTGCAGCCGGGTGATGACGTCCTCGTCGCGGTAGACGTCCATCACCGCGATCGCGGCGGCGAGGGAGTGGGTCTCGGCGCCGTGCGTGGTCGAGAGCAGGAACACCCGTTCCCGGTCGGTGTGCAGCCCGCCGAGCTCCATCAGCTCCCGCTTGCCCGCGAGCGCGGACACGGCGAAGCCGTTGCCGAGGGCCTTGCCGAACGTCGAGAGGTCCGGCGTCACGCCGTAGAGGCCCTGCGCGCCGTGGGCGGACCAGCGGAAACCGGTGATCATCTCGTCGAAGATCAGCACGACGCCGTGGCGCGTGGCGAGCTCCCGCAGGCCCTGCAGGTACCCCGGCGGCGGGCCGACCGCGGCGGCCGGCTCCAGGATCATGCACGCGATCTCGCCCTCGTGGCGTTGCAGCAGCTCCTCCGCGGCCTGCAGGTCGCCGTACGGGAAGGACACCGTCGCTTCCGTCGTCTCGTCCGGGATGCCCGCGTTCATCGCCGTGGTGCCGATGAACCAGTCGTCGGTCGAGAAGAAGGCGTGGTCGGCGCACTTGGCGACCAGCTTGCGGCCGGTGGCGGCGCGGGCCAGCCGGACCGCGGCGGTCGTGGCGTCGGAGCCGTTCTTGGTGAACTTCACCATGTCGGCCGTCGGCACGTTCTCGAGGAACCGCTCGGCGGCCTCGGCCTCGATGATCGACGGGCGGATGAAGTTGCTGCCCTTGCCGAGCTCGGCCCGGACCGCCTCGAGGACCCGCGGGTGGGCGTGGCCGAGACTGACCGCTCTCAGGCCGGCGCCGTACTCGACGTACTCGTTGCCGTCGACGTCCCAGACGTGGCCGCCGAGACCGTGCGAGATGACCGGAGCCATCCCTTCGGGATACTGGTCCGAGCCCTTGGCGTAGGTGTGCGCACCACCCGGGATGACCCGGTGCAGCCGCTCGTTCGCCTCCGCGGAGCGGGGCAAGTTCGTTCCCATGGGGGTCACCTCGTTGGTTTCAACGCCTCTCCGAGAGACGGCGCGCGCTCATCCCGGTCACTGACCATTGTGACCGACAGTGGCCACGAAATGTCCAATTCAGGGTCTTTGTACGAAATTGTGATGTCTTCGGACGGATCGTGTGCGCGATCGATACGGTACGCGACATCCGAGGGATCCGTGAGTGACTGGAATCCGTGGGCGCACCCCGCGGGGATGTACACGGAAACCTGCGTCTCACCGGAAAGTTCGAATGTTTTGATGTTCCGGAACGTGGGCGAATCCGGTCGGAGATCCACGACGACGTCGAAGATCGCGCCGTGCGAGCACCGCACCAGCTTCGCCTCGCCGGCGCCGCCCCGCAGGTGCATCCCGCGGACGACCCCCTTGCGGGAGCGGGAAAGACTGTCCTGGGCGAAGCCGTCCGGGTCGATCCCGACCGACGCGACGACCTCGCGGTCGAAGGTGCGGCTGAAGAAGCCGCGCTCGTCGGAGTGCGGGGTCGGTTCGAAGAGGTACGCGCCGTGGATTTCGGGCACCGGAATGGCCTTCATCGCCCACCCCCGAAGAGGGCCGCCGAAAGGGCGGCGAACTGGTCCTTGAGCCGTTGCGCGTTCATCTGGTTCCGTTCCAGGAGCGTCTGGTGCAGTTCCGCCGAGCGGTTTTCCAGGTCGGTGAACTGCTCGACGAGCCGGTCGAAGTCGACGTCCTTCGCGCGCTGGGTGAAGGCGCCGAGGCCCATCTCCGTCATCAGCACGTCGTTCTTCGGCGCGTACCCGATCGCGACGGTCGGTTTCGCGACCTTCAGGGCGCAGAGCACGTTGTGGTAGCGCGTGGCCACCACGCTGTCCACCGCCGCCATCTCGTGCATCAGCCCGTCCAGGGTCTCCGCCGAAGCCGCCGTCACCAGCGGGGAAGCGGTCTTCTCGATGATCTCGTCGACGACCTGCCGGTCGATCCGGTCACCGATGAACAGCCGGACGGGTCTGCCCTGGTCGACGAGCCACGCGACGAACCGGTTCATCGTGTCCACGTAGTGGCGGTAGATGCGGTCGCCGTCGGCGCGGTCGTCGTTGCCGCCGTAGTAGGCCATCACGCCGATGCCGACGGTGCCCGGCGCACCGCCGGCGTCCGGAGTGGGGAGGGAGAACGCGAGGTCCGGGTAGACCTCGTCGTGGCGGGTGTCGACACCCATGGCGCGCATGGCGTCGCGGGAGATGTCGTCGCGGTAGGAGCGGTACGCGGCGAGCCGGCCCGACCAGCGGACGAGTGTCCGCGTGGCCCGCGCGCTGATCTCGTTGGCGCCGACGCTGACCAGGGCGACCTTCGTGCCGAAAAGCCGCCCCGTGGCGGAGAGGAGGAACAGCGAATACGGAAAACCCCACGGACGCAACGGAAGTGTCGCTTCGAGCACGCCCATGCCGGGCACGATGACGACGTCCTGCTTGCGGACCCAGGCGGCCGTGCGGCCGATGTCCACCAGCTTGCCGAGTCCCTTGAGCACGATGGACCGGAGGCCGGACGCCGTCTCGTACTCGGCCTGGTTCCAGTGCAGGGGCGTGGTGTCGACGCCGTACCGCTCGCGGACGACGTCCGGGCCGCCCACCAGGCCGGTCAGGACGGCGTCCGGGTGCTCGGCGCGCAGGTAGCCGAGCACGGCTTCGAGGGAACCGTCGTTGCCGAGGTTCCCCGAGCCGAGGAGGCCGAAGACGCCGACGCGCGGGGCACGCTTCACGCGAGCCTGCCTTCGCGGCCGGCCACGATCGTGTTGACCGTGGCGACGTCGGAGGCGGTCGGCGCGCGGTCCTCGACGCGCTCGCCGTGGCCGGAGCGCGCCCGGTTGGTCAGCCAGCTGCCGAGGTGCGCGAAGCACTCGCGCTTGTCGGCGGCCGAGATCGGCGCGCGGCGGATCAGGTCCGCGAACCCGTAGACGTACTCGCCGAGCAGGCGGACGGTGGGGTTCCGGAGCCGGTTCGCGCGCCGCGGGTCCAGATTCGCGCACCGGCTCCGGATGGTCGGGTTGGCCCGTTCCGCGCGGCCCGGGTGGTCGCGGCGGAAGTAGAGCAGCTCGGGCACCTGGTGGAAGGGACCGTGGAGGGCCATCTCGGCGGAGTACGTCCGGTCGGCGTGGTGGTAGCTGTCGAGCGGCTTGACGCGGCGGAGGACGTCGGCGCGGATGACGCCGTAGAAGTCGTCGCCGCCGGGCTCGAACAGGATGCTGCGGAAGCGGTCCGGGGCGTGCGGGGACGCGGTGTCCAGCGTGTACTCGAGCGGCTGGACGATGCGGCCGTCGCCGTCGATGATCGCCTGGTCGCAGTGGGCGAGGATGACGTCGGGGCGCTCGTCGAGGGCCTCGATGCACCGCTTGAGCAGGTCGCGGGCGTAGAGGTCGTCGTGGGAGACCCACTTGAAGAGCTCGGTGCGGGACACGTCGAACACGTAGTTGTGGTTCGGGGTCGCCCCGATGTTCTTCGGCTGCCGGACGTAGCGGATCCGGGAGTCCTTCTCGGCGTAGCGGCGGCAGATCTCGTCGGTGCCGTCGGTGGAGGCGTTGTCCGAGATGATCAGCTCGAAGTCTTCGTAGGTCTGGCCGAGCAGGGCGTCCAGCGACTCGGCGAGGTACTCCTCGCCGTTGTACACCGGGAGGCCGAGGCTCAGCCGCGGGACGGTGGTCATGGAGTCCTCATTCCTTGATCGGCTCTTTGATCGGCTCGAAGACCACGGTGGTTTCGTTGATCGTTTCTCTGAGTGGCGCGAAGACGATGGTGGTCTCGTTGGCCCCGGCGTCGTCCGCTGCTCGCGGCACGTACTCGCGCAGCCCGAGCCGCAGCTGCCACCACCAGACGGCGGACCCGGTGAGCGTCGCGGTCGCGACACCCCACGCGGACCCGGCCGCGCCATCCAGGAAGGCTCCGGTGATGCCGAACGTGACGTAGAACAGGGAGGCGATCAGCTGCGACCGCAGGCTCCGCGGAGCGGCGCCGAGTGCTCGGAGACCGGCCGCGGCGCCGGTGGCGAAGCTCGCGCCGACCACGGCGAGGGTGACCGGCAGGATCAGCGGGGACGACGAGTCCCACACCGAACCCATCACCCAGCGGCCGGCGGAGTCGGGGACCAGGAGCAGCAGCCCGAGGCCCCAGCACAGCGCGGCGGCGGCCTGGCCGCCGCCGAGGATCACGCAGAAGTGCTTCAGCCGGTGCGGTGCCCGCTGGAGCACCCGCGCGCCTTCTGCGACAGTGACCAAGGACAGCCCCATGAGCAGGGCCAGGAAGGGGCCGAGCAGCTGTTCGGCGCCGCGGACCGCGCCGACGGCCGTGATGCCGGCGATCGCGCCGAGACCGTACGCGCGCAGCTGGGACGCGCCGCTGTTGCTGACGTTCTCGACGAGGTAGCGGACGCTCAGGTCGCGCTGCCGCCGGAACCAGCCCAGCGCTTCCCGGGGGTGGGGGAGGATGCTGGTCTGGAACCAGCCGAACAGGGCCGCGACCGCGCCCGAAAGGCCCCAGGCCAGCACGAACGCGACCACGGTGTGGATCTGGGCGGCGATGAACAGCGCCGGCAGCAGGGCCACGCCCCAGACGCAGTCGTTGATGAACGCCTTCTTGCCCTCGCCCTTCGCGAAGAAGGCGAAGCGCCAGGCGTCCTGCAGCAGCAGGCCCGGCAGGACGACGGCGAGCGCGACGAACGCGTTGCCGAGCGGGCCGCCCGCGGCCAGCCCGGCGACCAGGCTGACCAGCCCGGTCGCGCAGCCGACGCCGATCGCGGTGCCGGAGGCGCTGGCGACCCCCAGGCGCCAGCGCGCCTCCGGCACCGCGCTGAACCGCACCATCAGCGGGTCGGTGGCCAGGCCGCGCGAGACGTTGAGCACCACGCCGTAGGTGACCCAGGCGAGGCTGAAGATGCCGAACGCGAACGTGCCGAGCGAGCGGGCCACGTACAGCCCGACGGCGAAGTTCGTCAGGCTCGACACCGCCTGGTCGCCGAGGCCCCAGCTCAGCCGTCCGGCCATGGCGCGCACGGCGCCGTTCCGGAGCAGCGAGCGAGGGGCCCGGCGATGGTTGGCCACGTCGCTCACTCCTTGACCAGACCGGCGTCGTGCAGGGCACGCGCCGCGACGTCCACGATGTCGAAGGACAACCCGGCCCGGTCGGCGATGTCGAGGAGCGAGTGCTCGCCGTCGGAGAGGTTGAGCACCCACAGCATCGCCATCTGGGCTTCCTTGGCGTCGCTGCGGCCGCCGAGCGAGTCGTACAGCCCGCGCTTGCCGAGCTGCGGCTCGCCGTACGGGCTGAGGTTGACGTACCGGCGGTTGCGGTCCAGGACGCCGAACGCGTCGCGGAGAGCGCCGAGGGTGTCCTCCATGGCCGCCGGCGATACGAAGTTCGGGTTGTCCGCCGAGGTGTGGTACTCGGGGTAGCCCGCGTACGGCGTCCGCGTCAGCGAGCCGACGCCGAGGTTGAAGCCCGGCGAGCAGAACTGGCGCTCGTCGTAGCCGTACGGCGAGAAGTCGACGACGCGGTGCTCGCGCGAGTGCAGCACGTGCTGCACGACGCGGTCGATCTCGGCGTCGCCGCGGCGGGACTTCTTGTACGTCAGCGATCCCGGGTCGCCCGCGCAGGCCAGCACCAGCCCGTGCTTGATCTTTTCGATCCGCGAAGAGTTGCGGGCCAGCCACGTGATCGAGCCGATCGTCCCCGGCATGAACAGGAACCGGTACGTGTAGTGCGGCTGGGTGAGCGCCAGCTGCTGGGCCAGCGAGACCGCCACCGCGATGCCGGCCAGGTTGTCGTTGGCCAGCGACGGGTGGCAGACGTGGCACGACACGATGACCTCGTCGGTGACGCGCCCCGGGACGACGTGCTCGCCGTACGTCAGCGAACCGTCGGCCAGGGTCGAGTCGATGACGACGTCGTACTCGCCGTCGGGCAGCGCGTCGAGCTTCTCCTGCGCGAGGCAGAAGCCCCAGGCCGGGGCGTAGTAGCTGGTCCGGTAGGGCACCCACGACGGCTGGTCCGGCAGCGTGTGCAGGTGCTCCCGCAGCTCGCTCAGCGGCATCCGCTCGTTCACCGGGACGCTGTACCCGACGACGTGCAGGTTCGACTCCCGGAAGTCGATGACGCGCGAGCCGTCAGGAGACGCGACGTACGCGTCCCGGATGTTCCACTCCTGCGGGATCGTCCAGTCCAGCACGGCCGTGCCCGTCGGAACCTCGTGCCGTTCCAGCTCGATGTGCTCGCCGATGATGTCCAGGGTCTGCCGCACGCCGTCGCCGGTGATGCTGCGGCAGATCGGGTACAGCCGCTCGACCAGGGCGTGCAGCTCCGCCCCGGTCCGCAGCTGCGGGCCCGCCACTACTTCCGCCGCAGGGTGGCGTCGACGCGGCCGGCTTCGCCCTCGCTGCGCAGCCAGGCGAGCCTGGTGAACAGCTTCTCGAACGACTCCCGGGTCAGCCCGAACCGGCGGTAGGCCTCGATGAGCTCGACGGCGCCGTCCTTGACCGACCACTCGCAGGCGAAGCCCGGGATGGCCTCGCGGAAGCGCGAGAAGTCGACCCGGTACGACCGCGGGTCGGCGCCGGCCTCGCCGGTGATGTTCAGCGTCGAGCCCGGCACGGCCTCGACGACCTCCTGGGCGATCTCGGCGACGGTGACGTTGTTGTCCTCGGTGCCGATGTTGAACGCCTTGTTGTGCACGGCCTCCTTCGGCGCCGTGAGCGCGGCGGTGAACGCGCGCGCGATGTCCTGGGCGTGCACCAGCGGCCGCCACGGCGTGCCGTCGGAGAGCACCAGCACCTCGCCGGACAGGTGTGCGTGCGCGGTCAGGTTGTTCAGCACGATGTCGCCGCGCAGCCGGGGCGAGTAGCCGAACGCGGTCGCGTTGCGCATGTAGACCGGGGTGAAGTCGTCGTCGGCGAGCTCGTGGACGTCGGCCTCGACGCGCACCTTCGACTCCGCGTACGGCGTCACCGGCTTCAGCGGGGCGTCCTCGTCGACCAGCTTGTCGCCGCCCGCGCCGTACACCGAGCAGGTCGACGCGTAGAGGTACCGCCCGACGCCGGCCTCCTTCGCCAGCTTCGCGAGCTTCACCGACGCGTGGTGGTTGATGTCGTAGGTCAGCTCCGGCGCGAGCGAGCCGAGCGGGTCGTTCGACAGCGCGGCCAGGTGGATGACCGCGTCGAACCCGGTGACGTGCTCCGCGGTGACGTCGCGCAGGTCGACGACCTGCCCGGCCGGGTCGGCCGGGGTGGGCCCGAGCAGGCAGTCCTCGAACAGTCCCGAGTCGAGGCCGACGACCTCGTGACCGGCGGCGGCGAGCACCGGGGCCATCACCGTCCCCAGGTAGCCCTTGTGCCCGGTCAGCAACACCCGCATCGGATCAGCCCTTCAGATCGAGAGTGAGTTTCTTGACGAAAAACGCTTCGGCGTACTTCGCGGCCGCTTCGATCCCGCGGATCCGGGCCAGCCCGAGGAAGGCCTCGCGGTCGTACCAGCCGCGGTGCCGCTGCGACGCGTAGTGAGTTTGCAGCAGCCGGACCTTCTCCTCGGCGACGTCGTCGTCGAGGGGCTGGTAGACCGAAGGTGCCCCGAGGTCGCCGTCCCACTTGACGATCTCGTAGCCCAGCGCCAGGTGGTCGCGGAACGCCGTCGGCACCAGCTTCGCGAGCCCGCGGTGGTCCTGGTGCGCGTCGTCGGTCCGCGGCGCCAGGATGACGTCCGGATCGGTCCGCCGCCGCAGCTCCTCCAGCGCGTTCTTGGCCTCTTCCCAGTGTGCCGGGAAGCGCCCGTCCGGCAGTTTCAGCACCGTGACGTCGAGCTGCGCGCCCGGGCAGAACGCCGCCAGCGCGGCCCGCTCCTCGTCCTCGCGGGGCGTGCCGCCGCCGGAGAGGACCAGCGCGTCGACCCGCAGGCCCGGCCGCGACGCGCACAGCGTCAGCAGCGTGCCGCCGGCGCCGATCGCGATGTCGTCGCAGTGCGCGCCGAGGGCGACGACGCTCTCGAGCCGTCCCGGTCGCAGCCCGATCACGCGATGCTCTCGGCGGGCTGCTCCCAGAGCGCCCAGGGCTTCTGGCCGCGGGTGTACGCGTCGTCGAGCGCCGCGCGCTCCTTGACCGTGTCGGTCGGCTTCCAGAACCCGCGGTACGGGTAGGCCAGCAGCCGGCCGCGCTTGGCCAGCTCGCCGCAGCCGTCGGCGACCAGGTCACCGTTCTCCGGGATGTGGTCGAAGACCTCCTGGCGGAGCACGAAGTACCCGCCGTTCTCCCACAGCGGCATTTCGCTGACCGCGGTGATCGCGCCGACCATGCCGCCTTCGTTCATCTCCACGCAGTGGAACGACGACTGCGGCGGCACGACCATCATCGACGCGCCCGCGTCGGTGTTCGAGAACCGCTCGATCATGTCCGGCAGCGGCGCGTCGGACAGGACGTCGGCGTAGTTCGCGAGGAACATCTCGTCGCCGTCGAGGTAGTCGCGCACGCGGCGCAGGCGCTCACCGATCGGCGACTCGATGCCGGTCTGCACGAAGGTGATCGTCCAGTCGGCGATGTCGGTCGACAGCAGTTCCGCCTGCCCGTTGCGCAGGATGAAGTCGTTGGAAATGGTTTCCTGGTAGTTCAGGAAGAAGTTCTTGATGTGCGCCGCGCCGTAGCCGAGGCACAGGATGAACTCCGTGTGGCCGAAATGCGCGTAGTAGCGCATGACGTGCCAGATGAGCGGTCTCGGTCCGACCATCGCCATCGGCTTCGGGACGTCGTCGGCCGCGCCGTTGCGCATCCGCATCCCGTAGCCACCGCAGAAGAGAACGACCTTCACTTCAAGACACCTCGACGATTTCCAGGCGGGGGATGGGGAACACGAGCTTTCCGCCCCAGGCACCCACGAACGACAGCTGTTCGGTCAGTTCCTCCCGGAGGTTCCACGGGAGGACGAGCACGTAGTCGGGCCGGTCGGCTTCGATCCGCTCCGGGGGCAGCACCGGGATGCGCGTGCCCGGGGTGAACCGGCCGTGCTTGTACGGGTTGCGATCGACCGTGTACGGCAGCAGGTCCGTGCGGATCCCGCAGTGGTTGAGCAGGGTGTTGCCCTTGCCCGGGGCGCCGTAGCCGACGACGGTCTTCCCGTCGTTGCGCGCCTCGATGAGGAACTTCAGCAGGTCCAGCCGCACGCGGGTGACACGTTCGGCGAACTCGGTGTACCCGGACAGCTCGTGCAGCCCGGCGGCCTTCTCGCGCTCCAGCACGTCGGTCATCCGCTCGCTGGGCTCGCCGGCCACCTCGGCCGGGCGCGCCCACAGCCGGATCGACCCGCCGTGCGTCGGCACCAGCTCGACGTCGACCACGGTCAGGCCGCCGGTCGCGAGGGCCCGGCGCGCGGATTCGACCGTGTAGTACTGGAAGTGCTCGTGGTAGATCGTGTCGTACTGGTTCTTCTCGATCAGCGTGAGCAGGTGCTGGACCTCGATCGAGACCCAGCCGTCGTCGGCGACCAGGGCGCGCAGGCCCTTCGTGAAGCCGAGGACGTCGGGGATGTGCGCGTAGACGTTGTTCGCGGCGACCAGGTCGGCCGGCCCGTGCTCCTCACGCACCTGCCTGCCGGTTTCCTCGGAGAGGAAGGCCGTCAGGGTGGGCACGCCGGCGTCGCGCGCCGCCTGCCCGACGTTCACCGAAGGTTCGACGCCCAGACACCGGATGCCGTGCCCGACGACGTGCTTGAGCAGGTAGCCGTCGTTGCTGGCGACCTCGACGACGAACGACTTCTCGCCGAGCCCCAGCCGCTCGACCGCGCCGTCGACGTACCGCTTCGCGTGCTCCACCCACGACGTCGAGAAGGACGAGAAGTAGGCGTACTCGGTGAAGGTGTCGTCGGGGTCGATCAGCGGCGGGATCTGGGCGAGCCAGCACTCGGTGCACACCTTGAGGTGGAGCGGGAAGGTGGCTTCCGGCTCGTCGAGCTGCTCGGCGGTCAAGAATCGCTCACACGGGGGAGTGGCCCCGAGGTCCACCACGCTGGCCATGTTTGTCGAACCGCAGAGTCGACATGTGGTCATCTACCAGGCTCCTTGGCTCGCGGTCGCGATGTGCGCTTAACACGTCGAGCAGGGGTGGATCGTCGTTACAGCGACGCGTGGCGGCGTCGTGGACCGATTCGGAACCGCAACCTGATCGGCCGAACTGTGGCCGAGATCACGAACTGTGCTCAGCTGTACCCGTAACGTCCACAGTGGATCGGGGCCCTAGGCTGGCCCGATGACTTCGGGAACGGGTCCCCGCCTGAGCGGGGTCGCGGGCGTGGTGCTGACGGTCCGCTTCCTCACCGAGCTGGCCCTGCTGGGCGGCCTGGCGCTGGCCGGCACCCAGCTCGGCAGCGGGGTGGCGCTGGCGATCGTCGACGCGGTCCTGCTGCCGCTCGCCGCGGCCGCGGTCTGGGGCCTGTTCGTCGCCCCGCGGGCCCGCCGCCGGCTGCCGGAACCGGCCCGGTTCCTGGTGGAGTTCGCCCTGTTCGCGGCCACCGGGGTCGTGCTCGTGCTGGTCGGCTGGGTGGTGTGGGGAATCGTGCTGGCGGTCGTCGGCATCGGCGTCGCGGCGCTGACCAGGCGTTTTGCCAGGGACGGCTGACTTACCGCTCGATTACCCATCCCTGGGCGGCTAGCGTGACAGACCGGAAGCGTTCGGTCACCGGGGAGGGTGAATTGGGTACGCTGAGGGTCGATTTCGCGGCGCTGCGAACGCGCGCGCAAGACCTCAAAACTGCCTTCGACGAGGCCGAAGAACTGCTCACGCGGCTCGAAGAGGAGTTGGCGGAGGCGTTGGGCGACTGGCTCGGCGACGGGCAATCGGCGTTCGCGCGACGCTATGCCGAATGGGTCACCGCTGCCCGCGAACTGCACGCCGACCTGCCTCGGATCCGGGACGTCGTGCTGGCGGCACACGACAACCACGGCGCGGCGTTGTCGGCGAACCTGGATATCTGGCGTGGCGCGGATCGATGAGGGCGGTGCACCTCAGGGGGTCATCGACGTCACCCCGGAGGACTTCCACGCCGTCGCTCTGGGGTTGGCCGATGGCCAGGAGCGGCTGCACCAGATCCGGCTGAAGCTGTTCACCGCGCTGGACGGCAATGCCGGCGCGGCCGGTGCGGGCGATGGTGCCGACGCTTTCGAACGTGCCTACCAGGAAGCGATGCACACCGCGGTAGCGGCGTTCTTCCGCGCCTACGACGTGCTCGGCTCGGTCGCCGCGGGGATCGACCAGGCTGGTCTGAACCACTGGAACGCCGACAACGCGTCCCGTCCGCAACCGGGTCCGGCGCCGTGGACGCCGTTGATACCCGCGAAGGCCGCGGGCAGTCCGGCGTGGCCGGGCCTGCTGGGGCCGGAGGAGTGGTGGCTGCCCCACGAGATAGCCCGGTACGTGCCGAACGCCGACACGGGCAGGCTGACGAACATCCAGATGGCGTTCGAGCAGGCCGGCGACGCGGTGCAGGCGCTGGCCGCCGACCTCAAGAACCGGATGTTCGCGTTGGTGGAGAACAACGATGCCGCCGACGTCGACGCTCTGAACGACTTTTGGGACCGGCTGGCAGGCGGTCACGACTCGGCGATCTTCTTCGTGCTCCCGCAGTTCCTCCAGAAGCTGTCGACGGCTTTCGCCGACTTCCGGGTCTGGGTCGTCGACACCCGCGAGCGGATCGAAGACTCGGTGCGCGACGTCGTCGACGGGGCTGGACTCGGCCTGGCGATCGCGGGGATCGCCACCATCTTCACCGACGGCTTCTTCGAGGTCCTCGCGGGTGCTGCCGAGTTGCTGGGGATCGACGTCATCGGCCTGTTGGCCGGCCCGGTGGCGGAGATCTCGGCCGGAGCGGTGGCGACGCTCGAAGGGGCGGAAGTGATCGGAGCCGTCGCCGGCGGCGTGACGGCCATGGCGATGGCGGTCGAGCGGACCCCGGAGCCGAACATCGAGCAGGCGGACACCGCGAAGCTCGGTGACGAGCTCGGAGACCAGACCGCGCGACTGCCGGAGCCGAAGTACCCCGAGAAGCAACTGCAGAGCCATTTCAAGCACGCGAAGGACTTCGGCGTGGACTCCAATTGGAGCCGCGCGGCCGCCAACGAGTACGAGCAGGCGCTCCGGCGGTTCGCCGAAGATCCCGCGAACGAGGTGAACCTCGCCGGCACCTACCGCGGCGATCCCGCTATTCTGATCTACAACCAGTTTTCGCGGGTGTGCGAAGTCCTGCGGCCCGACGGCACGTATTGGACCGGCTGGAAGCTGAACCCGCAGCAGTTGAAGAACGTCGTGGAACGGGGGTCGCTCTGAATGGCGGAGCACGTGGATCCGGCGAAGGTCCGGACCGATCTGCGGCAGTACGTCGAGCTGATCGACCTCTTCGTTTCCGGTGCCATCGGCGCTCCCGAGTTCGAGACGCGTTATCTGGCGCTCGCCAAGGCGGATGAAGCGATTCGGGACCAAGCCGCCTACGACGTCCTCCAATGGCTTTTCGGTGACGTGGACGAATACTTCGACGATCCCGACGAAAGTCCGGAGGAGCGAGCGAAGGCGGCTGAGCTGCTTCGTGGACAGGCACGAGACGCGCTCGCCAAGCTGATCCGGTTCTGAACCAGAACTCGCTGAGGCTCCCGCGCCGCAACGCGGAGGCCTCAGCGAGCCCGTGGCTCAGATCTTCTCGGCGGCCGGGATGACGTCGGTGCCGAACTTCTCCAGCACCGCCGGCTTGTGGACGTGCGGGACCATGCCCAGTGCGACGTCGATGCCCAGCCCGTGCAGCCGCTCCAGCTCCTGCAGCAGCTCGCCGGACTTCTCACCGTTCTCGCCGATGTCGAGGATGTGGTAGACGGTCTTGGTGATCGAGTCGTAGTCGCGGCCCTCGTTCTCGCAGTGCTGCTTGAGGACGTCGAGCTTGTGCTCCAGCTCGGGGCTGTTGAAGAGGTTGCACTGGTCGGCGTACTTGGCGACCAGCCGCAGCGTCTTCTTCTCGCCACCGCCGCCGATCATGATCGGCGGGCGCGGGTCCGACAGCGCCTGCGGCACGTTCAGCAGCCGCGAGGCGTCGAAGTGCTTGCTCTTGAACGGCTCGTCGCCGTCGGCCCACATCTGCAGCACGTACTGCAGGTTCTCCTCCAGCAGCTCGAAGCGCTCCGCGACCGGCGGGAAGGGGAAGCCGAGCCCGCGGGACTCGTCCTCGTTCCAGCCCGCGCCGATGCCGAGGATCGCGCGGCCGCCGGAGAGCACGTCCAGCGTCGTGATCGCCTTGGCCAGCAGGCCCGGGTGCCGGTAGAGGACACCGGTGACCACGGTCAGCAGCTTGGCGCGCTCGGTGTGCGCGGCGATGAAGCCGAGGGTGGTGTACGCCTCGAGCATGTCGTTTTCGACGGGGCCGACCCCGCCGATCTGGAAGAAGTGGTCCATCACGGCGATGGAGTCGAAGCCCGCGTTGTCGGCGGTGCGGACGACGGCGGCCAGGTCGGCGCCCAGCGCGGACGCCCCGTTCGGCCAGGTGAAGTCGGGGATCTGCAGTCCGAGTTTCATAGTCTCCGACCGTATACCTGGAGTTACCCCAGCTGCGTACTCAGAAATCGCGCACGAGGGAAACCCTGCCGTGCAAGGGATCCGTGACGAACACCGTGCGCGTGCGCTGGTCGACCGCGACGTCGCCCGGGTTGACGCCCAGCGACAGCTCGCCGGTCAGCGTCCCGGTCCCGCCGTCGATCCGGCTCAGCCCGTTCTGGCCGCCGTTGGTGTACACGGTGTTCGTTCCCTGGTGCACCGCCAGCGCGGACGATTCGCTGCGCAGCAACACGGTCTTGCGCTCGACGCGGGTCGCCGCGTCCACAATGGACATGTGGTGGATGCCGGAGTTGGCCACGTACACGGAACCGCTTTCGGCGTGCACCGCGACGGCGGTCGGCCGCGCGCCGACCTTCACGCTGGCGACGAACTTCCCGCTGTCGATCGAGAACACCTCGAGCGAGTCCGTGCCGGTGCTGGCGCAGTAGGCCAGCTTGCGGCCGGCGTCGACCGCCACCCCGCCGAGACTCGGTTTCGGGCCCGGCACGAGCGCGGCGAGCGTGCAGCTGACGCCGTCGAGCACGGCCAGCGTGCCGGTGTCGCCGCTGGCTGCGTAGACGCGGTTGGCCTGCTCGTCCACGGCCAGCGCGGACGCGCCGGCACCGGCGCCGATCACGCTCACCAGGTCGTGGGTGCGGCCGTCCAGCACCACGACGGTGCCGGCCGGCGGGTTCGCGACGTAGATCCGGTTGGCCTTCGCGTCGACCGCGACCGCACCGGGGGCGCCGCCGACGCTGATCACCGCGCCGGCCGCGGCGGTGCGCTGGTCGAGGACCGTGACCGTCCCGGCGTCGGGATCCGTGACGTACGCCAACCCGGTGACGGGGTTCACCGCGACCGCGGTGGGCGCCCCGCCGAGCTCGATCGAGCGGACGTCTTCGGCCCGCGCGGACCCCGGCAGGACCAGGGCCCCGGCACCGGCCGTGACCAGGGCGAACAGGGTCCTTCGGCCTATCGGGCGACCTCGCATCGGCGCCTCCGCTCTTGATCAACTCGCCTGCCGAGCCTAACCCGCGCGATCATCACGTGAAGGAACTTCGCGTCCCCCGATCGCGTTGTTTCCACTGGGTAACCACGGGGAATGAGCGGACGGAGGCGAGCGCGCGTGCACGGGCACCAGAACGGACTGAAGACGGCGATGCTGCTCGGTCTGCTGTCGGCGATCATCATCGCGATCAGCGGCCTGTTCGGCCGGGGCGCGCTGGTCATCGGCTTGATCATCGCGCTGGGGATGAACGCGTACGCTTACTTCAACTCGGACAAGCTGGCGCTGCGCGCGATGCGCGCCCGGCCGGTGTCCGAGGTCGAGCAGCCCGCGATGTACCGGATCGTGCGCGAGCTCGCGCACGTCGCCCGCCAGCCGATGCCGCAGCTCTACCTCAGCCCGACCGTCGCGCCGAACGCGTTCGCGACCGGCCGCAGCCCGCGCCACGCGGCCGTCTGCTGCACCACCGGCATCCTCGACCTGCTGGACGAGCGGGAGCTGCGGGCCGTGCTCGGCCACGAGCTGTCCCACGTCTACAACCGCGACATCCTCATCTCGTGCGTCGCCGGCGCGCTGGCCAGCGTGATCAGCGTGCTCGCGAACATCGCGCTGTTCTTCGGCGGCAACAACCGCGACGGCAGCCCGCTGGTCAGCCTGATGCTGATCTTGGTCGGCCCGATCGCGGCCGCGGTCATCCGGATGGGTGTCAGCCGGTCGCGGGAGTACCAGGCCGACGCGTCCGGCGCGGAGCTCACCGGCGACCCGCTCGGCCTGGCGTCGGCGCTGCGGAAGCTGGAGGCCGGGACGCGGGCGCGGCCGCTGGTCGCCGAGCCGCAGCTGGTGTCGCAGTCGCACCTGATGATCGCCAACCCGTTCCGTCCCGGCGAGGGCCTGAGCAAGCTGTTCTCGACGCACCCGCCGATCGCCGACCGCATCGCGCGGCTCGAAGAGATGGCCCGCCGCACCTTCTGATCCCAGCTGGTGGGAGCGGGAATCCGGCTTTCGCCCACGGAGTTTTCCCCGGCATGGTCTCCGCAGAGCTGCACCTGGGCGTCGCCATCGACGGGGCCGGCTACCACCCGGCCGCCTGGCGGGTGTCCGCGGCCGAGCCCGCCGCGCTGTTCACCTCCGGCCACTACCTGAAGTACGCGAGGCTGGCCGAAGCCGCTTCGCTCGACTTCGTCACCCTCGACGACTCGCTGGCGCTGCAGTCCGGCGGCGAGGAGGTCGTGCGCGGGCGCCTCGACGCGCTGCTCACGCTGTCGGCCATCGCGCCGGCGACCAGCCGGATCGGCCTGGTCCCGACGGTCACCACCACCCACACCGAGCCGTTCCACGTCTCGACGTCCGTGGCGACCCTGGACTACGCGAGCCGCGGCCGCGCCGGGGTGCTCGCGGTGCCGTCCCTGACGGACGCCGAGGCCGCGCACTTCGGCCGCCGCCCGGCTCCTGCACCACAGGACGGGGAGGCCGAGACCGCCGAGGTCCTCGACGTCATCACCCGGCTGTGGGACAGCTGGGAGGACGACGCGATCATCCGCGACGCCGCTTCCGGCCGGTTCGTCGACCGCGGGAAGCTGCACCACGTCGACTTCGACGGCCGCTTCTTCAGCGTGAAGGGCCCGTCGATCACCCCGCGGCCGCCGCAGGGCCACCCGGTGACCGCGGTCTACGGCGACTCGCCGCACGCGGTCGGCGCCGACCTGGTCGTGACCCGCGCGGACCACCTCGACGCCGTGCGCGCCGCGGTCGCCCGGTTCCCCGGCGCCAAGGTCCTGGCCACGGTCTCGATCGTGCTGGCCGAGACCGAGCAGGGCGCCCGCGACCGGCTGCACCAGCTGGACGCCCTGGTGCCGTTCGAGCCGGCCGGCCTGGCGTTCGTCGGCACCCCCGCGCAGCTGGCCGCCGAACTGCCCCGCTGGGCGGCCGAGACCGGCGTCGCCGGCTTCCACCTGCGGCCCGCCGTCCTGCCCGACGACCTCGACCTGCTCGCCGGCGAGGTCGTCCCGGCGCTGCGCGCGGCCGGCGCGTTCCGGACCGGCTACCGCGGCACGACCCTGCGCGACCACCTCGGCCTCGGCCGGGCCGTCAACGCCTACGCCGTCACCCCGGGAGCCTGAGATGACCAAGCAGATCAAGCTCGCGGCGCACTTCCCCGGCGTCAACAACACGACGGTGTGGAGCGATCCCGCGTCGGGCAGCCAGATCGACTTCGCCTCCTTCGAGCACTTCGCCCGCACCGCCGAACGCGGCAAGTTCGACTTCCTCTTCCTCGCCGAAGGCCTGCGGCTGCGCGAGCACGCGGGCAAGATCCTCGACTCCGACGTCGTGGGCCGGCCCAACACGACCACCGTGCTGGCCGCGCTGGCGGGAGTCACCACGCACCTCGGCCTGGCCGGGACGCTGTCCTCGACGTTCAACGAGCCCTACGAGGTCGCCCGCCAGGTCGCGAGCATCGACCACCTCTCCGGCGGGCGCGCGGCGTGGAACGTCGTGACGTCGCCGGACGCCTGGACCGGCCAGAACTTCCGCCGCGGCGGTTTCCTCAAGCGCGAGGACCGCTACGCGCGCGCCGAGGAGTTCCTGGCCACCGTGCGCGAGCTGTGGGACAGCTGGCAGCCCGGAACCCTGGTGGGGGACAAGGAGAACGGCGTCTTCGCGCGCGACCCCGGCAAGTTCGTCCACAGTGGACCGCAGTTCGACATCCACGGCGAGTTCACGCTGCCGCGGACCCCGCAGGGGCAGCCGATCGTCATCCAGGCCGGCGACTCCGACGAAGGCCGCGAGTTCGCCGCGAAGGCCGCCGATGTCATCTTCAGCCGGCACGGCACCCTCGAGGACGGGCAGACGTTCTTCCACGACGTCAAACGGCGGCTGGCCACCTACGGCCGCGAACACGGCGAGCTGCTGATCATGCCGGCCGCGACGTTCGTCCTCGGCGACACCGACGCCGAAGCCGAGGAGCACGCGCGCGAGATCCGGCTCCAGCAGGTGCGGCCGGCGACCGCGATCCAGTTCCTCGAGCAGGTGTGGAGCCGCGACCTGTCGGGCTACGACGTCGACGGCCCGTTGCCGGAGGTCGACCCCGACCCGGACGCCGAGCCGCTGACCTGGGGCCGCGTCCGGCACGAGAAGGACCAGCTCGCGCTCGCACGCAAGTGGCGGGCGCTCGCGGAGGAGAAGAAGCTGTCGATCCGCGAGCTGGTGATCGAGGTCACCGCGCGCCAGCAGTTCGTGGGCTCACCGGCGACCGTGGCGGAGACGATCGACGAACACGTCCGGTCCGACGCGGCCGACGGGTTCGTCCTCGTGCCGCACCTGACCCCGACGGGCCTCGACGAGTTCGTCGAAAAAGTCGTCCCGCACCTGCAGGAACGCGGGGTGTTCCGGACCGGGTACGCCGGGCCGACGCTGCGCGAGCAGCTGTTTCGAGTGCGCTGAGTAGCACTTCGGCACCCGTATGCGATGCCACCACTGGACGGTGCACTTCACGCCGAGGCGCCGACGGGGGTCGCGCCGGGATCGCTCAGGGGGAGCCGGTGAACACCGAGGGGTTGCTGCGAATTCATTTCACGTCCGAGGACCAGGGCAGGGTGCGGCTGGCCACCTCCACGGACTGGATGTGGGAAGTGGTGCTGAGCCTGCATCTGCTGCAGCCGGGGGAACCGGATCCGGTGTTCGACCCCTGGCGACGGCGGCTGGCCGTATCTCTGTCACCCGAGCTGAAAGCGGCCGTGGATTTTCTGAAGGTCATCGATCCCAAGGCCAGCTACTTTCCGGACTTCCTCACCCCGGCGACCGAAACGGGCGATGTCGCCGATGGTATCAACGCGGTGCGGTGCACGCCCAGAGTTCAGTTTTCGGTCCAGCTCGCCGAATTGGCCCGCACACGGGCACTGCCGCCGCGGGTGCGATTGCTCGCCATCGGCGATAAGGACGAGGTCGCGCACGTCTGCCGGACGTTGCGGACCTATTACGACGCCGCGATCGCCCCGTTCCGGCAGCTGATCGACCTGCGGCTGGCGGAGGTGCGCCACGAGTACGCCCACATCGCGGCCGGCAGGGGCAGTGAAGCGCTGCTGCGATCGCTGGGGCCCGGTTACGACTGGCAGCCACCTCTGCTGCTGACCCGGTACCCCTTCGACCGCGACCTGTACCTCGGCGGACGGGGACTGCTGCTCATCCCGTCCTTCTACTGCGTCCGCCACCCGGTCACGCTGTTCGACCGCGAACTCTCGCCGGTGCTGGTCCTGCCGGTCCGGCGCGATCCCCGGTGGCTGTCCGGGAGCGGCCGGTGCGCGGCAGGCGGCGAAACGCTCGGTGATCTGCTCGGAGACACCAGAGCCAGGATTCTCGAACTCGCCGGGAATGATGCGCTCGCCACCGGCGCCATCGCCGGTAAATTGCGGATTTCGGCCCAGACGATCAGCTATCACACGAAAATCCTGCGAGATGCCGGCCTCATCACCAGCAACCGTGACGGTGCTTCGGTGGTGCACCACCTCACGGCCATGGGTGTCGCTTTGCTGAACGGCCGCCCGACCCCGGTGGGGCAATGGTGATCGCGGAGATTTCGAACCTGGTCGAAAGGTGTGGTGGAAACCAGGAATAGAGCGAGGATCGAGCCGTCCGGTTACGACACCTCGACGATGGGGAGAAGTCCATGGTGAAAAGTCGGCCGATCGCTGTGCTCCTGAGCTTGGCCGCTGGGTTGCTGCTGGCGGTGGGGCTGGTGGTTCCCGCGTCCGCGACGACCACCGCGAGCCCGGGGGCAGCCGCTTCCGCCCGGCAGGCCTGCACGATCCAGGCCACGGCGTTCGAACAGAAGGGGAACACCAACGTCGTCACGGCGGCACGCACCCTGTGCGGGCCGGCTGCCCTGGCGGCACCGGACTCGGTGGCCGCCAACGTGCACGTCGGCTACGGGTGCCGGGACAGCAACTTCGAAGGCACCTGCTGGTGGTTCGACGTGGCGAGCCCCGGCTGTTCGGGCGGCCGGGTCTGGACGTGGAGCACCATCGTCCAGAACAACGTCCTGTCGTCCTGGGAGGCGGTCGGGACCTGTAGTCACGGCATCCTCTACGACCTGCCCGGCCCCGGCGGTGCCAGCATCACCTGCTACACGTGCTACGGGCTCGGCAGCATGAACGACAAGACCTCGGCGCTGCGGGTCTACCCGTAACGCTAGGTCGAAGCTCCCGCCGCTACGGCGACTGCCTTCACGTAGTCGCCGTAGCCGGACTTCGCCAGCTTCTCGCCCAGCGCGTAGCACTCGTCGGCGTCGATGAAGCCCATCCGCAGCGCGATCTCCTCGAGGCACGCGATGCGCACGCCGGTGCGGTGCTCCAGCACCTGCACGAACTGGCCGGCTTCGAGCAGCGAGTCGTGCGTGCCGGTGTCGAGCCAGGCGAAGCCGCGGCCGAGGTCGACCAGCGACGCCCGGTCCTGGCGCACGTACGCGAGGTTGACGTCGGTGATCTCGAGCTCACCGCGCGCCGAAGGCGTCAGCGCGCGGGCGATCTCGACGACCTGGTTGTCGTAGATGTATAGCCCGGTGATCGCCTTGTTCGAGCGCGGCTTGGCCGGCTTCTCTTCGATGGACACCAGCTTGCCGTCGGCGTCGACCTCGCCGACGCCGTAGCGCTCGGGGTCCTTCACCGGGTAGCCGAACAGGACGCAGCCGTCGAGGTTGCGCACGGCCTGCTGCAGGCGGCCGGAGAAGCCCTGGCCGTAGAAGATGTTGTCGCCGAGCACGAGCGCCACGTCGTCGTCGCCGATGAAGTCCGCGCCGATGACGAAGGCCTCGGCCAGGCCGTTCGGGCTGGGCTGCTCGGCGTAGGAGAACGAGACGCCGAACTGGTCGCCGTTGCCGAGCAGCTTGCGGAACATCGGCAGGTCGGCGGGGGTGGAGATGACGAGGATCTCGCGGATCCCGGCCAGCATCAGCACCGAGATCGGGTAGTAGACCATCGGTTTGTCGTAGACCGGCAGCAGCTGCTTCGACACCGCCTGGGTGATCGGGTGCAGGCGTGTCCCGCTGCCTCCGGCCAGCACGATGCCCTTCATGAACTGCCTCCCTCTCCGCGGCCACGACCCCGCCACCCTACGGGCAGGGCCCGCCGTCAGAAGGCCGGTCCCTTGCCGAAGTACGCGGCGCAGTGGCCGTTGAGCCACTCGGTGGCGATCTCGAGCACGTTCCTGCCGTCGTCGACCGGCAGCAGCGTCGAGGAGTAGTTGGGGCAGAAGTTGTTGTAGATGCCGGTGATGTGCACCGGGGCGGGCAGCTCGTACCAGTGGCCGCTGCCGAAGTTGTCGTTCGCCAGCAGCACCTGGCCGTTCTGCGGCTGCGGCTGGCCCTTCGCGTTGGTGTAGATCTGCCCGACCATGACGATCCGCACGCCGTTCGGGCCGCCGGGGAAGAGCGTGATCGTCTGCGCGTGCTGGAAGTAGTTGCCGTTCGCGGTGTCGACGCGCGTGCCGGGGTCGGTGGGGCTGCCCCAGTTGGCGCCGTCGGGGGAGATCTTGAAGTACGGGTCGCAGTAGCGGTCGCGGAAGTTGCAGATCTCGTAGGCGAAGTAGTAGCGGCCGTCGGGCAGCCTGCGGATGATCGGCATGCCGGGCCGGACCCGGTCCGGCGGGATGGCCATGGTGAGCTGCTTGGTGCCCCAGTTCACGCCGTCGGTCGAGGCGACGCGGTTGAGGACCTGCGCGTACTTCGGTGCCTGCGTCTCGTCGGCGAAGTGGAGCCAGAGCGTGCCGCCGGCGTCGACGGTGAACTCGGGCTCCCAGATGCCGTCGATGTTGTGCGAGCGGGCGGCCTCGGACAGGAAGCCCCACGAGCGGCCGCCGTCCTTGCTGGCCCACACCTTGATCCCGACGCGCCGCTGCGCCCCGGCGTCCTGCCGGTAGGAGGCTGCCCAGAGCAGGGTGCCCGCGCGGAGCCGGCCGACCCGCTGCGGCAGCTCGTAGAGGGTGCCGCAGCACATGCCGTACCGGCCGTCGGGGTCGTGGATGGCACCGATCTGGTGGAACGTCTCGCCCTCGTCGGTGCTCTCCATGACGGGCGTGAACTTGCCACCGGCGTCTTCGCTGGTCAGCGCCGCGATGATGTGCCCGCGGCCGAAGATCGAGTAGTCGAGCCGGACCAGGCGGGCGTAGGAGCCCAGGCCGGGCAGGAGCTGCTTGCGCTCGGCGGCACTCGCGGGGGTCAGTGTCGCGCCGATCACGGTGAGTGACAGCACGAAGGCGAGCAAGCGGCGCATTCCGACCCTCTCCACGCGGTGACCGCGCGATTACAGCACGCCGGCCGGGTCCTTCGTGGACAGTCACACGGGGCATTCGCGCGTTCGAGGGCTCCGCTGTGCCCGTCCGGGTGATCGCTCACGCACAGCGACGGTAACGCTCCGGCAAAGGACGCCGAAAGATCACCTGGGGGCCGGTGGTGGCCCCGAGGGGGAACGATGAAACTCCGGCTGTCCTGCCTGCTGGCGGTGGTCCTGGTGTCCGCGTGCGCACCCGCGACGGGGTTCGGCACGATCGTCGGGGCGCCGACGTCGTCTTCGACTGAGGTGCCGACGCCAACTACTTCGGCAGCCCCGGCGCCGCGCGACGTGGCGACCGAGACGCACACAGGCAAGGGTGAGGGCGAGTTCGCGGTGACGTGGCCGGCGGACCAGCTGGGCTTCTTCACGTTCGACTGCCCGAAGTGCGGGTCGAACGTGATCATCAGCACCGACGGCGGCGAGTTCGGCCTGGTCAACGCGATCGGCAAGTACCAGGGCACGACGTGGCTGAACACGGACCCGGACCGCCCGACGAGAAAGGTGACGGTCCTCGCGAACGCGGCCTGGACGGCAACGATCGCGGACTACCGGAGCTTGCCGGCGGTAGCCGCGGGCGCACCGACATCGGGCAAGGGCGACGCGGTGTTGCGCGTGCCGGCGGGGATCACGCACGTGAAGTTCACGGCGAAGACCAAGGGCAACATCGGCCTGTGGGTCCACTCGGAGGAGGACCGCGACCTGCTGGTCAACGAGATCGGCGATGTGGACGTGGACCGTGAGGTCCGTGGGCCGGCTTACCTGCGGGTGGACGGGTACGAAGCGAGCTGGACGGTGACACCGTCCTGACCCGCGGGCGTCTACGGCGCCCGCGGGCCGAGGGGATCAGCGGTAATTCGTGAACTGCGTCCGGCCTGGGGTAATGCTGTGGCGCGGGGCTCTGAGCTGCGGGTTTGTGCCCGTTGATGGTCGTCGTCGGTCGTCGCTAGTTGGTGCCATCTGTACCGGATTTGTACCCGGCGCGGCGAGTCGGTTGCGGACGTCTGGCGACGTACTCTGGGGCAATGGGTGAAAAGCCGACTGACGCCGAGACTGCAGAGGCATTGTTAGCCTCAGGATTTCTTCTTGAGCAGAGGGTCGCGTTGGTGCTTGAGTGTCGCGGTTACTCTACTCGTATCGCGGGGTCGTATGTGGATCCTGACGAGGGAAAGCCGAGAGAGATCGACGTAATCGGCTTGAAGTATATTGCCACCGACGAGCAAGCTGAGCATCCAATTGCGCAGATTGTTGTAATTGAGTGTAAGAGTAGTCCTCAGACTCACGTCGCCTTTACGAGGCCGTGGACGCCGTATGAACGAGGGAATCCGCCATTTGAGCTGAGGCTCTCCAAGGTTGATAATTCGGAAGCTGAGAAGCATCGACCTGTTAACCCTGTGCCTGGCCAGTCGTACCAAGTCAAGCGCGCTTGGGAGACGCTCGGCTTGGGCGACGACTGGGAAGTCTTCCGCTTGAACAACATTGAAAAAGCGGTGCAGATCGTTAGAATCGAGAGAGAGGGTAAAGGGTTTAAGGCAAGGAATGTCCTGCCGGAGATTGGATATCCACCTATTAAGGCCGCGTTTGATCTCAGGCGCACAATGTTGGGTGGGGAGACAAAATCGGGGAGAGACGGTGCGATTTTTCCGGCATGTGTCACCGGTGGAGACTTAAAGGTTGTCGATCCTGTCGGCGTAGATGAAGTGGTGCTGCAAGACCGCGATTTTGTCGCAGTTGTGCACGAGAATCGAGCGTCGTGGATGGAGGCTAGCAGGCATCGGCGAAGTATTTTTGACGTGGTCCCATTTGTGCACCTGGAAAAATGGTTAGATCACGTTGATGGTGTGACTGACCGGCTCAATATGCGGGTGCGAGGGGCTTGATCAACAGAGTGGATGGCCTCTCGGTATCTCGTCGACCTGGCGTAGCCCGATCACGCCGCGTCAAGGGGGCACCTTCCGCTGACCGTGACTGAGCTCCGAAACCGCCCCCTTGACGCGGCGTGATAGCCCTCCGGGAGGTTGACGAGATGCCGTCTGGCCAACCACGGACGCAACATGCGAGCCCCGCCGGCCATCTCGGAGACCTGCCCGTCCGGCGAGGACAACTCTTCTCGGATCCACGGCTCACCCGAACCCTTCGGCCCACTCGCCCCGGCCGACTCGCGGGGGACCGGCCGCCAGGCCGCACGCCCCCGCGAGGGCTTGGCCGGAGCAAAGAGCTGGGGCCGAGTGGCCCCGCAGGGGCCGCCTTGATCCTGTAGAGAAAGTTCTCACCAAGCCTCCGCCTCACGGGCAGCGGCTCAACCGAGAAGAGTCCGAAGCGCTGCAGCGTCGCTGGCGAGTTTCGCAGGATCGATCTTGGATTCGTCGCCACTCTGAGGCAGCAGCGGGAACGGCCTCCCCGGAGCAGGGTCCTCGACGAAGCGCGGCAGTAGGTGCGTGTGGAGATGCGGGACGGTGTTCCCCAGCGTCTCGTAGTTCATCTTGAGTGGCCGATAGAACGTGGCCAGCGCCTTCGCCACGGTCAACGTCGCCTTCCAGTACGCCTGCGCCTCCGAGTCCGTCAGCTCGAACGGCTCGACGACGTGACGTCCGCGCCAGATCACGAGCGTGTACCCGCGCTGGATATCGGCCCGCTGGAGCACGGCGTCCACATCGGCCGTCTCGAAGATCCGGATGCCGTAGGTGTCCTCGTCCAAGCGCCTCGACTGGCACATCTCACAGGCTTCGCCGCTGATCCGGTCAGCCCAGTTGCCGGGCCACTCGCTCGTCATGGCTGAATGTCGCCTTCGTTCCATTCGTAGATGAACTCGTGCTTGTCGCCTGCGTAGACGTCGTGAGCGGCCTGCAACGGCCTGCCGTCCTTGTCGTAGTCGACGTCCCACATATGCATCACCGGCACCCCCGCGTGGAGGTTGAGCAGCTCCGTCTCCTCCGGGGTCGGCATGAGCGCGCTGAACACCTCGACCCCTCGGAAGAACGTGTGCCCCAGCGACTCGATCAGCTCGTCGGGCCCCTCCGGGAGCGCGTCGGGTGATTCGAGCCGGGTGTCCGCTGCGAGCCACAGCGGGTAGTAGCTCGCGGAGACCACGACCGGCTCTTCGTCGAGGAACTGCAAACGACGGCGTACCACTGCCTCGTCGCCGGGTGAGGCGCGTAGCCAATGAGCTGCGTTCGCGGGAAGGGGAGCGCGCCCGACGAAGAGGATCCGGCGCGACGGAACCCGGCCCTGCTCGATGGCTCCGACGTCGAAGACGGGCTTCCCGGTGTCCCGGTGGGCCGCGTGGCGTCGTGCTGCCGAGACGCGACGGAGGGGTGGGCGGCGTCGGACGAAGGTGCCGCGTCCGAACTCGGTCGTCACCAGGCCCTCGGAGACCAGGTAGGCAATCGCCTTGCCGGCCGTCGCCTTCGTCGTGCCGTACTGAGCGATGAGCTGTCGCTCGGACGGAAGCACGGCCCCCGGAGCGAGTTCGCCCTGCATGATCGCGGCGCGTAAGTCGGCCGCGATCCGTCTGCTGAGCGGTAGCCGTTCCGACACGGGGTCTCCTTCGCTGCGTCAACGTCCAGCGTACGGCCTCCCTAGTGAGACCTCCACACCTCGCTTGACAACCTCCCTAGGGAGGTGCAATCTGAGAATACCTCCCTAGGGAGGTTGACCGGGTCGGCGCGACGACGGAGGCGAACATGGGCGCTCTTGCACTGCTGGATGACGAGCGGTACGTGACGGTGATCCCGGAGCGGTTCCGGTTCTCCGACGAGAACCCGCTGACGCTGGAACCGTTCGGCCGCAACAAGTTCGGTGACCTGCCGCCGTACGTCGAGGACGTGATCACGGACGTCGTCGGGCTGACCGAAGCGAAGTGGGAAGCGCTCGTGGACGCGGGGGAGACCTACACCGTCGTCGGGCCGTTCCAGTACTACTCCCTGGCCCCGCTGTTCCGCACGTTCCCCGATCGCGTGCACCGTGCTGGCCCCGCTGGCTGGTGCCCGGACTGCTGGGGCACCCTCGCGGCCTGCGATCGGGACGGCTCCGTGACCGGGACCGTCGGCACGGCCTACGTCTGCTTCTGCGCGGGGGTCTGAGCCATGACCGCCATGCAGCTCGGTGACGTGCTCACCTTCGACTGCTCCCGCTGCGGGCAGCCGCACATCCAGGCTCCCGTGATCGCGTGGACGCCGTGCTGGTCGTGCTCGGGCATGGGCACGCTCACGCCCGGGTCCGGCGTCGCCTGCCGCACCTGCCGGGGCGAGGGCCGGTTCGGCTCCTACTCGGAGATGGTCGTGGCCCGGCAGGAACGCCACTGCGCGCAGGTCCGTCGCCTGCCTGGCGAGCGGTTCCGCCTGTCCGATGTGGACTCGGAGACGGGCCGCCGGTTCTGCGACCTGCGGTTCGCTGACCTCCCCGAGCTGGTCCAGGACCTGGTCCTGAACATGGGCGTCTCGCTGGAGCGCTGGAACGCCCTCGTGGAGCGAGGGGAAGTCCTCGAAGTGCCCTGCCTGGACGGCGTGCACTCGGTGTCCCGTCCCGTTGTGTGGGGTGACCGCCGCTCGACCCGGACCGGTTGGCCGGGCGCCGCTCGGGCGGGGGTGGCTGCCTGATGGTGGCTGCTCCGGCTGGCTTCGGTGAGGTGGTGGCCGCGTTCTCGGAGTCCGGCACGCTGGACCCGGCGCTGTCGCACGTCCTCGCCCGCGCGAACTTCGACACCTGGGCCGGGAAGGTCAAGGCCGCTCGGGGTTGCGCGAAGCCGGTCCGGATGGCCGGGGGATCCACTGTGGTCGACTCCTCCGGCAAGGTTGTCGCCGAGCTGTCCGGCAGCGTGTTCGTCCCCTGCAAGAACCGGCGCGCGTCGGTGTGCGAGTCCTGCTCCGCCCACTACGCGCACGACACGTTCCACCTCATCCGCGCTGGCATGGCCGGGGGCAAGGGTGTCCCCGAGACCGTCACCGGTCACCTGCGCGTGCTGGCGACGCTGACCGCGCCGTCGTTCGGGAAAGTCCACTCGCGACCGTTCCGCAATGGACACGTGCGCCGCTGCTCCTGCGGTGAGCTGCACTCCCAGTACGACGACGTCCTCGGTACGCCCCTCGACCCGGAGGCCTACGACTACGTCGGGTCGGTGCTGTGGCAAGCCCACGCCGGGGAGCTGTGGCGCCGCTTCACCATCGCCGTGGGGCGCAAGCTCGCTCGGGCCCTCGGGCTGCGTCCGGCTGAGCTGCGCGAGGTCATGCGCCTGTCCTACGCCAAGGTCGCGGAGTACCAGCGGCGCGGCCTCATCCACTTCCACGCCGTCGTGCGCGTCGATGGCCCCGAGGGACCGGACGGACCGCCCCCGCCGGCCGAAGTGACCGGCGACCTCCTGACCGCCGTGATCGAGGACGCGGCGGCCTCCGTCGTCGTACGCGCCCCCGAGTCCCCGGCGGTCGGCGTGGTCGAGCTGACCTGGGGTGAGCAGGTCGACGTGGAGCCCATCGCGGCCTCGGAAGGCGCCTCGGAGGACTCGGACGGTGGTTGGCACGACCGGCGCGTCGCGGGCTACGTCGCCAAGTACGCCACCAAGGGCACCCGCCTCACCGAGGGCTCCGACTACCGCATCCGCTCGGCCGAGCACATCGAACAGCTTCCGATCACCGAGCACCACAAGCAGCTCATGCGCACTGCGTGGCGGCTCGGTGGCCTGCCCGAGTACCGGGAGCTGAACCTCCGGAAGTGGGCGCACATGCTCGGGTTCCGGGGCCACTTCCTGACCAAGTCCCGCCGCTACTCGACGACGTTCGGGCAGATCCGCCGTACCCGGGCGGAGTACCGCCTCGATGAGCAGCGTGAGGCCCTGGGCATCGCCGACACCGAGGTCCTGACCGTCGTCAACGACTGGTCCATGACCGGCATCGGCTACCACAACGACGCGGAACGACGGCTTGCCGCCGTGTTCGCCGAACTGCACCTCGCCCGGCGCAAGCTCGACGGCCAGGACGACGACGGTGGGGGACCACATGGCCGTTGACGACCTTTGGTACCTGCGGAAACGCGACTCCGTCACCGGCGAACGGCTGCGTTCGAAGCGCCACGGACGCGGTAAGCGCTGGCGCGTGCGCTGGGTGGACCCGGACACCGGACAAGCCCGTACCGAGCTGTTCGAGCGCCGCGCCGACGCCGACCGGCACGACGCGAACATGCACGCCGACATCTCGCGCGGCCAGTACGTCGACCCACGCGCCGGACGGCTGACGTTCAAGGACTACGCGGACCAGTGGCGGCAGACGCTGCTGCACCGCCCGAGCACGGCCGAACGCACCGAGCGCGTGATCCGGCGGCACCTGGTGCCCGTGCTCGGTGAGCTGCCCATCGCACAGATCCGTAGCTCCCACATTCGGGGCTGGGTAAAGGATCGAGTCGCGAAGCTCGCTCCGAGCACGCTCACGGTCGTCTACTTCGGGACCCTCGTCCCGCTGTTCAACGCGGCCGTCGCCGACAAGCGCATCGGGACGTCCCCGTGCGTCGGCATCCGGCTGCCGGAGATCGAGGACGCCCAGTACTACATCGCGCGTCCCGAAGAGGTCCACGCGCTCCACGACGCGCTGCCGGAGCGGTACCGGCCCATCGTCTACCTGGCGGCTGGCTGCGGCTGGCGTGGTGGCGAGATCTTCGGCCTGGAGCGGGACGCGATCGACTTCGACGCGATGGAGGTCGAGGTCCGGCATCAGCTCACCGTGGTGTCCGGCCGCACGCCGTACCTGGCCCCGCCGAAGACCAAAACCAGCCGCCGGGCGAACGAGCTGCCGACGCTGGTCGCGAACTCCCTGCGCGGCCACCTGGAGACCTTCCGGTCTCTGCCGGAGGAGATCGACGACGAGACCGACCCCCGCCGGCCGATCCGGCGGCCCGCCAACCTCGTGTTCACCCGGGGCGACGGCCGTCCGATCCACCGGGCCGACTGGTCGTACATCTGGCGTCCGGCCGTGAAGGCCGCTGGGCTGCCGGAAGGCTTCGGCCTGCGTGACCTGCGGCACTACTTCGCCACGGTGCTGATCTTCGGCGGAGCGAACGTCAAGACCGTCCAGCTCGCCATGGGCCACACCACGCCCGCGGTGACGCTCAACACCTACGTCGGCTACTGGCCGGACGCGGTGGACCAGACGCGGACGCTCGTCGACTCCGCGCTCGGTTGTACCGACGTTGTACCCACGGGCACCTGAAACCAGATACCCGCAGGTCAACGAGGGTGCGTCACCGGTAATTCGTGAACTGCAACGCGATCTCGAAGTCCTTGCCCTTCAGCAAGGCGATCACGTCCTGCAGCTGGTCCTTCTTCTTGCCCGAAACCCGCAGCTGATCACCCTGGATCTGGGCCTGCACACCCTTCGGCCCCTCATCCCGGATGAACTTGGCGATCTGCTTCGCCTTGTCCGACGCAATGCCCTGGAGGATCTTGCCGCCGATCTTGTAGATCTTGCCCGACAGGGCCGGCTCGTCCGCTTCGAACGCCTTCAACGAGATGCTGCGCTTGATCAGCTTCTCCTTGAACACCTCGACCGCGGCCAGCGCACGCTCCTCCGTCTCGGACTCGATCGTGATCGCCTCCTCGCCGGACCAGTTGATCGTCGTGCCCGTGCCGCGGAAGTCGAACCGGGTGCCCAGCTCCTTGCTCGCCTGGTTCAGCGCGTTGTCCACCTCCTGGCGGTCGACCTTGCTCACGACGTCGAAAGAGGGATCCGCCACGTGTCCTCACACCTCGTACTCGCTTGTCAGGGGCCACCCAGCCTAGCCCCCACCGGGGGGCGGGCATCCCGGTTGACCCCCGCTCCGACCCGTTGGGTAAGCTTCTCCCCGGCCGGTTCGACCGGCCATGGCGGGTTACCCGAGTGGCCAAAGGGGACTGGCTGTAAACCAGTTGGCTTACGCCTACGGGGGTTCGAATCCCTCACCCGCCACCCACGGAGAAGCCCGGTGACCGACGAGGTCACCGGGCTTCTTTCGTCGGCTAGAAACCCGAGTTCCCGGGACCCCTCACCAAGGTGTACCCGCCGTCGTTCAGCAGGCCGCCGGACGCCGCTCCGGTCACCGACGTGTGCGCGATCGAAGCGCTGCCCGTCGCGTTCGTCTCGATGCCGTACGTGCCCGCTCCGGCGATCGTCACGCGGTCGAAGCTCAGCTGCGTGATCGACTTCTGGAAGCTCAGCAGCACACCCTGGTACGTGCTGTCGGTCACCGTCAGGTCCTCGACGACGACCGGCGCCGCGATGTCCGCCGAGTCCGCGTAGATCCAGAGCCCGCCGAGCGCCGAGTTCCAGTTGTGCTCGAAGCTGCCCGTCCGCAGCAGCGTGTTGCGCCGGATCGACGTCGTGCCGGACAGCGGCACCGGGTTGAACCGGGTGCCGGCCGTGATGCCCGAGCCCGCCTCGACGTTGTCCGACACGACGTTGTCCTCGACGCGGTTGCCCGCCCCGCCGAAGACGCCGATGCCGTTCGCCAGCGCCGGCGACTGGACCGTGTTGAACGTGTACGCGCTCCCGGCCACCGTGTCGCCTTCGGAGAACATCGCCAGCCCGTCGTCGCCCGTGTTGCGGACCATCGACTGGTCCACCCGCACGTTGCTCGTCCCGGCGTCCTTGGCGTGGATGTTGACGCCGTCCGCGAACGTGTCGCGGATCCGCGTGCCGACCACGTACAGGCCATTCGTGCCCGAGTCGGCCCACAGCCCGACCTTGGTGTGCTCGATCCACAGGTTCTGGACGAGCGACCCGGTGCCGAAGTTGCCGTCGAGGGCGCCGTCCGAGCCGTTGTCGTCGCGGATCCGGACGTCACCGAAGATCGCGAAGTCGGCCAGCGTCACGTTGCTGCCCGTGCCGAAGAAGCCACCGCGAGGGCCCGTGCCCTGGATCACCGAGTACCAGGGACCCGCTCCGTAAACGCGCACGTTCGCGACAGTGATCTTCGACGTGATCCGGAACGTCCCGGCCGGGATCCACACCGGCTTGTTCTGCGACGCGCCCGCCGCGATCGCGGCGTTGATCGCCGACGTCGCGTCCGAGCCGTTGTCCGGCACCGCGCCGTACGACGTGATGGACAGCGCACCCGCCGGGGCGGTCGCCGCACTGGGTGCCTGCTCGGCGTCCAGCAGGTCGACGTCGTAGTACGCGGCCGTGCTGGACGCGTCCTTCTGCAGCTTCAGCACGGTGCCCGCGGGCCAGTCGCCGATCAGCGCGCGCGTCTCGTCGTAGAACCGGTGCGGGCTGCCCTGCGACGGCACGTTCGTGTACGGATAAGCGCCGTAGACCCAGCTGTAGGTCGACGTCAGCGTCAGGTCGCGGACCTTCGTCCCGTTCGCGTACAACGCCAGCGGCGCGGTCTGCCCGGCGCCGTCCGCGCTGTCCGGGATCGAGAACCGCACGGTGACGGCGTTCGCGGGCTGCGTCAGCGTGAAGCTCACCGACTGCCCGGTCGCGCCCAGCCGCACCGCGCGGCGCCCGCTCGACTCGGCCTGGACCGTGTGGAACGTCCGGTCCGCGGCGAGCACGGTCCCGGTCGTCGACCCGGCTTCGGCCTCGTACTCGGTGTACGGCGTCGTCGCGCCCCGGGCGGCCGGCGCCGTCTCGTTCGCGACGACCACGCTGTCGACCAGGACGTCGCTGCCGGTCCCGGCCAGCTGCAGCGTGTTGACGCCCGCGCGGACCGGCACCGAGACCGTGGCCGTCCGCCAGCCGCTGCCGGACGGCAAGGTCGCGGATCCGGCGTCACGGCCGTTCGCCGACACCGTGAGGGTGCCCGCGTTGGCGAAGCGAATCGTCGCGGTCGCCGTTCCCGCCGACGCCATCGCGAAGGTGCGCACCAGACGCGCGCCCGGCGTCGCTAAGCCCGTCACATAGCCAGGTCCGGTGTACCCCGCGGTCGTGGCACCGACGGTCGCGCCGCCGGAGAGGAACGCGGCTTCGGCTTCGCCAGGACCAGCAGGCACCGAAACTGTCACGGTCAGGCTGTCCAGGTTCACGTTGCCGGAATCGGTGCTGTCGAAGGCGTATGCCACCGTGTGGTCGCCCGCGGCCAGCGTCACGGACTCGGTCGCCGACGTCCAGGTGTCCCAGTTCGCCGACGCAGGCAGCGACACCTGACCTTGCCGGACGCTGTCGACATAGAGCGAAAGCGTCATGGCCACACCCGTGCCGTTCGCGTACCGGAGGGCGAGCGACTGCGTTCCTGCAGTCGTCACGTTGACGGCGAACGACGTCCGCGCGGCCCCCTTGTTGCCGTCGGTGTACCCGCCGACGAAGCCGCTCCCGCTGTAGCCGGGGTGGTCGGTCGCGACGACCGCGCCGCCCGAGAGCGTCGCGTTCTCGGCCTCGAACAGCGGACCCACTTGCCCGGCCGCGGACGGCGTCACGTCGAGGCGGTCGAGGTTGACGTTTCCGCTGTCCCCCGAGCCGAAGGTGTAGGACACGCTGTGCGCGCCCGCGCCGAGCGGGACGGCCACGCTCGCCGAGCCCCAGCTGTCCCAGGAAGCTGTTGCGGGCAAAGAAATCTGCTGTGCCGTGGAGTCCACGGTCAGGGTGAGGGTCCGGGAAGAGCCGGTGCCGTTCGCGTAGCCGAGCGCGAGGGTGTACGAACCCGCCGAAGCGGCGGAGACAGCGAAGGTCGTCCGCGCGGTGCCAAGATGGCCGTCGGTGAAACCGCCGACGAAGCCGGAACCGCTGTAGCCGGGATGGTCGGTTTCGACCACAGCGCCGCCGGAAAGAGCAGCGGATTCGGCTTCCAGACGGGTGGTCGCGGCGTGCGCCGGGACCGTGGACACCACCGCGGTGAAAGTGAGCACCGCGACGGCCAGGACAGGGGATCTGCGCATCTGTTTTCTCCCAACCAGAGAGTCAGCCCTTGACGGCTCCGCCCAGCGCGTTGCCGCGCAGGAACATCCGCTGGAACACGAGGAACAGCACGACGGGAATCACCGTCGAAATAGCCAGAGCGGCGAGGAAGACGTCCAGCTCGACGAACTTCTGCAACGCCGGCAGCCGGACCGAGAGCGGCTGGACTGCCGGGTCGGGCAGCACCAGCATCGGCCAGAGGAAGTCCTTCCAGGCCGCCACGATCGCGAACACCGAGACGACTCCGAGGATCGGCCGGGACATCGGCAGCACGACCGACCAGAACAGCCGTAGCGGCCCCGCGCCGTCAACGCGAGCGGCTTCGAACACCTCACGCGGGAGGTTGTCGAAGAACCGTTGCACCAGCAGGATGTTGAACGCGCTGGCACCCGACGGAAGCCAGACCGCCCAGAACGAGTTGATCAGTGAGAAGTCCACCATGGACAGGTACAGCGGCACCAGCAGCACGACCGCCGGGACGAACAACGTCGTCAGGACGACCCCGGTGAGCACGCGACGGTAGCGCGGCCGCAGCACCGACAGCGCGAACCCGGCCGTCGTCGCGACGATCAGCTGCACCAGCCACGACCCGGCGGCGACCCACACGGTGCTGAGGAAGTACTTGTCGATCTGGACGCGCGTCCACGCCGTCGAGAGGTTGGCGAAGTCGATCCCGTGCGGCCACAGCGCGAGTGGGTCGCGCAGCGTGTCCTGCGTCGGGGTGACGGCCGCCTTCGCCAGCCACAGCATCGGCCCCAGCCCGGCCAGGAACAACGCCGCGAGCAGCAGTGCGTGCAGCGTGCGGGTGGTGCGCCGGACCACTGGACGCCGCCAGTCCGACGGCGAGAGCAGGGCGCGCGTCATGACTTGCTCCAGGAGCGGGTGAGGCGGAAGTACACGGCGGAGAACAGGCCCAGGACCAGGGCGAGCAGGACGCTCAACGCGGTCGCCGCGCCGTAGTCGCCGCCGAGGCTGTCCGCGAAGGCGTAGTTGTAGACGAGCAGCAGGATCGTGGTCGTCGAGCGCGCCGGGCCGCCACCGGTGAACAGGAACGGCTCGAGGAATACCTGCGCCGTGCCGACGATCTGCAGGATGAACGTGATCAGCAGGACCCCGCGCAGGTGCGGCAGCGTGACGTGCCAGACCTTGCCCCAGACCGACGCGCCGTCGATCTCGGCCGCCTCGTACTGCTCGGGCGGGACGCTGGTCAGCGCGGCGAGGTAGATGATGATCGTGGCACCGGCCGCCGCCCACGTCGCCTCCGCGACCAGCGAGAACATCGCCGTCGACGCCGACTGCAGCCACGGCGCCGGGCTGATTCCGACGGCGCCCAGCACGGTGTTGAACACGCCGTTCGGGCTCGCGTCGTAGAAGAACTTCCACAGCAGCACGGCCACCACCGGCGGGATCACCACCGGCAGGTAGGCCAGCGCGCTGTAGAGCCCCTTCGCCCGCCGGACCTCGCTCATCAGCACCGCGGCGATGAGCGGGATCGGGTAACCGAGCAGCAGCGCCAGCACGGCGAACCACAGCGTGTTGCCCGCGGCGTTCCACAGCTGCGGGTCGCCGAGCACGGCCTTGTAGTTGTCCAGTCCGACGAACACCGGGGCCGAGACGAGGTTGGTCTGCTGGAAGCTCATCACGACGGCCTGGCCGATCGGCCGCCACGAGAACAGCCCGAACACCGCCAGCATCGGCAGCAGGAACAGCACGGTGCCGAGGCCGCCGCCGCGCACCCACGTCAGGGGGGTGCGCCGGCGGCGGGCCCGGGCCGGGCGGCGCGAGGTCGCCGTCGCCGGCCGGGCCGCCGTGAGCGTCACGGCTTGTCCAGCAACGCCTGGGCCTGCGTCTGCGCGTCGGCGAGCAGCGCGGGGATGTCCGCGCCGCGGTCGGTCAGGACCTTCTGCGCCACCGGGTCGAGCAGGCCGTAGACCTGCTGGGTGGACCGCGTCGGTTCCGGGATCAGCGGCTGGCCGAACATCTTGTCCGTGTACGGCGTCATCTGCTTCACCGGCACGTTGACGTACTGCGCGATCCAGCCCATCCGCTGGTCGTAGGTCGCCTTGTCGAACACCGGCAGCTCGGGCGAGCCGACCGCCTCGCCCGAGTCCGCGGTCGTCTTCGCGTCGGCGACCGCCGCGGCCTGGTCGGCCTGCTTGCTCAGGTAGTAGAAGTCGATCCACTTCACGGCCGCGGCCTTGACGGCGTCGTTCGCCTTGGCGTTGACGCCGGCGAGCGTGCCGCCGCCGAGGACACCGGCGTCCGGGCCGTCGAGGGGGAGGGCCGTGACGCCGTAGTCGTCCGCCTTGATCGCGTTCTGCGCCTTCAGTGAGCCGTAGTTGCCGCCGCCGGAGACGTACATCCCGATCCGGCCGGCGGCGAAGTCCTGGTTGATGCCGTTCCAGTCGTAGAGGAAGTTCGCGCCCATGCTGTTGTCGTCCCACCGCATGGTGTGGATGGTCTGCAGCGCACGGGCCATCTGCGGGGTGTTCAGCGTCGCCGTCGCCTTGTCGCCGGCCAGCTGTTCGGTGCGGCCGCCGAAGTCGTAGTCGAGCGTGGTGAGGATCCAGCCGCCGGTGTTGTCGGTGGTCAGCTGGGCGTACCCGGCCTGGCCGGTCTTCTGCGCGATCTGCTTCGCGTCCGCGCGGATTTCGTCCCAAGTGGACGGTGGCTTGTCCGGGTCGAGACCGGCCTGCTTGAAGAGCGTGCGGTTGTAGTGCAGGGCCTGGCCGTGGGCGGCGATCGGGACGGCCCACATCTTCCCGTCGGCGGCCGAACCGGCCTTCGCGACCTCGGGGTTGAACTTCTTCGCATACGGCAATTGGTCGACCAGGCCGCTGATGTCGGCGAGCTGACGGCGTTCGATCAGGCCGCGGCCGTCGGTGAACGGCATGGTCAGGACGTCCGGGAGGGTGCCGCCCGCCAGTTGCGCGGTGAACGTCGTCGCGTCCCACTTGAACTCCTGCGGGACCAGGTCGATCTTCGGGTTCGCGGCTTCGAACTGCGTCACCCGGGCGTTGAACGCGGCGACCGCGCCTTGGTCCAGGCCCGGTTCGATGGACACCTTGACGACGGTCTTGCCGTCGGCGGTGGTGGTGTCGCCGGCGCCGGAACAGGCGGTCAGCGCGGCGGCGGCGCACAGGCACACCGCGGCGATCTTCGAGGACTTCATCGTCACTCCTGGCGGGGTTTCAGACTCGCAGCCAGACGGCTGTGTCGGTGGGCAACTGGGCGTCCGTCAGCTCTTCGCTGGCGAGCAGGACTTCGAGGTGGACGGGCAGGTCGAGCGGGGTTTCGCCGAAGTTGACCAGGCAGAGCAGGTCGTCACCGCGGCGGAAGGCGAGGACGTCGGCGCCGCCGTCGGCCGCCCAGGCGAACTCCTCGCCACGCAGCGCGGGCTCGGACCGGCGCAGCGCGATCATGGTGCGGTAGAGCGTCAGCATCGACCGGGGATCGCCGTCCTGCCGCTCGACCGAGTAGTCACCCCAGTTCGCGGGCTGGGGCAGCCAAGGGGTTCCGGCGCCGAAGCCGAACGCGCTGTCCGCGTCGGACGTCCAGGGCAGCGGGACGCGGCAACCGTCGCGGCCGGGGTCGGTGCCACCCGAGCGGAAGTGCATCGGGTCCTGCAGGACGCCGAGCGGGAGGTCCTCGACCTCGGGCAGACCCAGCTCGTCGCCCTGGTAGACGTACAGCGAGCCGGGCAAAGCGGCCGACAGCAGCGCGGCCGCGCGCGCCCGCCGCTGCGCCTTCACGAGGTCCGTGGGGATGCCGAAGGCGCGGGCGACGAAGCCGAACGAACTGTCCTCACGGCCGTAGCGGGTCGCCGCGCGGGTGACGTCGTGGTTGGACAGCACCCACGTCGGCGGCGCGCCGACCGAGCCGTGGGCGTCCAAAGTGGACACGATGGCGGTGCGGAGTTCGCCGGCGTCCCACGGGCGCATCATGAAGTCGAAGTTGAACGCCGTGTGCATCTCGTCCGGCCGCAGGTAGCGCGCGAAGCGGCGCGGATCGGCCAGCCAGACCTCACCGACCAGCACGCGCGGCTCCGCGTAGGAGTCGGCGACGGCCCGCCAGCTCCGGTAGATGTCGTGGATCTCGTCGCGGTCGACGAACGGGTGCGCGTCCGGCGTCACCTCGTTGGGCAGCGACGGGTCCTTGACCGGCATGGTCGCGGAGTCGATGCGGATGCCCGCGACACCCCGGTCGAACCAGAAGCGCAGCACGCGCTCGTGCTCGGCGCGGACGTCCGGGTGGTTCCAGTTGAGGTCCGGCTGCTCGGGCGCGAACAGGTGCAGGTACCACTCGCCGGGCGTGCCGTCCGGTTCGGTGACGCGCGTCCAGGTGCCGCCGGAGAAGCTGGACTCCCAGTCCGTCGGCGGCAGCTCGCCGTGCTCGCCGCGGCCCGGGCGGAACCAGAACCGTCGGCGCTCCGGCGATCCCGGCCCGGCGGCGAGCGCGTCCCGGAACCACTCGTGCCGGTCCGAGACGTGGTTGGGGACGATGTCCACAATGGTCCTGATGCCCAGCCCGGCCGCGTCGGCGATCAGCTCTTCGGCCTCCGCGAGGGTCCCGAACGCCGGGTCGATCGCGCGGTAGTCGGCGACGTCGTAACCGCCGTCGGCCAGCGGTGAGGAGTACCAGGGCGTGAACCAGAGGGCGTCCACCCCGAGGCTCTTCAGGTAGGGCAAGCGGGCGCGGACGCCGGCGAGATCGCCGGTGCCGTCGCCGTTGCCGTCGGCGAAACTGCGGGGATAGATCTGGTAGATGACGGCGCCGCGCCACCACGGCGTCCCCTGGCCGGGGGCGGTGGTCAGCGGGCTGGTCGAGAGGTCGGTGGTCACGGGACTCCCGTTCTGGCTCAACGGTTTCCGGAGCGCGGCGAAGGGTGCGGACCGGCGTCCGCAGCGATTAGGTTTAGCGCTATACCTCGCTAGACGGTAATGTCGTCCTGAGGTGGTTGTCAACGGCCGGTCCCGTAACCTTGGCGCCGGGGTGAGCGAGAGGAGTCCGAGGGTGCGCGTCACGCTGCGGGAGGTCGCCGAGCAGGCGGGCGTGAGCATGATGACCGTGTCGAACGTGATGAACGGCAACCGCGCGCGGGTCTCGCCGAGCACCATCGAGAAGGTCCAGCGCATCGCGGACGAGCTCGGCTACGTCCCGAGCGCGTCGGCTCGCAGCCTCGCGACGAAGGCGTCCCGGCTCGTCGGCCTGCTGGTGCCGGCCGCGGACGAGGACAGCCTGATGATCAGCCCGCACACCATGGCGATCGTCGGCCTGATCGAGCGCGAGCTGCGCAAATACGGCTACCACTTGCTGCTGCGCGGGGTCGCCCACCCGGACGAGGTCGCCGAAGCGCTGCGGTCGTGGAGCCTCGACGGCGCGATCCTGCTCGGCTTCCTCGACGAGGAGGTCGGCAAGCTGACGAAGAAGACGATCGGCGCGGTCCACGTCGTCGCGATCGACAGCTACTCGGCGAACCGCCTGACCACGGGCACGCGCTCGGACGACTTCGCGGGCGCCCGCCTCGCGGCTCGGCACCTGCTCGACCTCGGCCACCGCCGGATCCTGTTCGCCGGCCCGGCGTTCAGCGGTGTCGGCGTGGTCCACGAACGCTTCGAGGGCTTCTGCCAGGCGTTCGCGGACGCCGGTGCCGAGCGTCCGGGCCTGGTGGAGACGGTCAACACGACGTACGCGGAAGGCCACGAGCTGGGGCTGGTCCTGCGGGAGCGCCACGACCTGACGGCGGTGTTCGCGACGGCCGACATCCTCGCGGTCGGCATCGTCCACGGCCTGACCGAGACGGGCACGCGCGTGCCGCAAGACGTCTCGGTGGTCGGCTTCGACGACCTGGACCTCTGCAACTACGTGACCCCGAAGCTGACGACGATCTCGCAGGACATCGCCCGCAAGGCGTCGACAGCGGTGTCGATCCTGATGGGCTCGATCGAGAAGGGCGAGCGTCCGAAGCAGCCGGTGACGATCGACGTCTCGCTCGTCGAGCGTGAGTCGACCGCCCCGGTCCGGACATAGGAAACGGCCGGTTTCCCTTGGGGGAGAGGGAAACCGGCCGTTCAGCGGCGGCGTTCGGGGTTACGCCGCCTGGGGAACCGGCGTCGAAGCCGGGGTCAAAGCGAGGTCGAGGACCTCGCGGACGTTCGCCACCGCGTGGACGTCCAGCTGGGACAGCACCTCGGCCGGGACGTCGTCCAGGTCCGGCTCGTTGCGCTGCGGGATGATCACCGTCTTCATCCCCGCCCGGTGCGCCGCCAGCAGCTTCTGCTTGACGCCGCCGATCGGGAGGACGCGTCCGGTCAGGGACACCTCGCCGGTCATCGCGACGTCCGCCTTCACCACGCGGCCCGAGAGCAGCGACGCCAGCGCCGTCGTCATCGTGACGCCCGCGCTCGGCCCGTCCTTCGGGACCGCGCCGGCCGGCACGTGGACGTGGATGCCGCGGTTCTTCAGGTCACCCACCGGCAGTTCCAGCTCCGCGCCGTGCGAGCGCAGGTAGGACAGCGCGATCTGGACGGACTCCTTCATCACGTCGCCGAGCTGGCCGGTCAGCTGCAGCCCGGACGCGCCGGACTCCTGGTCCGCCAGCGACGCCTCGATGTAGAGGACGTCACCGCCGGCACCCGTCACCGCCAGGCCCGTCGCCACCCCCGGGGTCGCGGTCCGCTGGGTCGACGCGGGCAGCGACGACTCCGGCACGTGCCGCGGCCGGCCGAGGTAGGTCTCGAGCTCCGGAGCACCGATCGTCAGCGGCAAGGACACCTCGTCCAGCGCCACCTTCGTCGCGATCTTGCGCAGCACCTTCGCGATCGTGCGGTTCACGTCGCGCACGCCCGCCTCGCGGGTGTACTCGGCCGCGATCCGACTGAACGCGGCGTCGGTCAGGCTGACGTCCGCGGTGCCCAGGCCGGCGCGCTCCAGCTCCCGGGGGAGCAGGTGGTCGCGGGCGATGGTGACCTTCTCGTGCTCGGTGTAGCCGTCCAGCGTGACGAGCTCCATGCGGTCCAGCAGCGGACCGGGGATGGTCTCCAGCGCGTTGGCCGTCGCCAGGAACACGACGTCGGACAGGTCCAGCTCGACCTCGAGGTAGTGGTCGCGGAACGTGTGGTTCTGCTCCGGGTCCAGCACTTCGAGCAGGGCGGCCGTCGGGTCGCCGCGGTAGTCGGCGCCGACCTTGTCGATCTCGTCGAGCAGCACGACCGGGTTCATCGAGCCGGCTTCCTTGATGGCGCGGACGATCCGGCCGGGCAGCGCGCCGACGTAGGTGCGGCGGTGGCCGCGGATCTCCGCCTCGTCGCGGATGCCGCCGAGGGCGACGCGGACGAACTTGCGGCCCATGGCCTTCGCGACGGACTCACCCAGCGACGTCTTGCCGACCCCGGGAGGGCCCGCGAGGGCGAGCACCGCGCCGGACCGGCGTCCGCCGACCGGGCCCAGACCCGATTCGGCACGACGCTTCCGGACGGCCAGGTACTCGATGATCCGTTCCTTGACGTCGTCGAGGCCGGCGTGGTCGGCGTCCAGGACAGCCCGCGCGGCGGCGATGTCGTAGACGTCCTCGGTGCGCTCGTTCCAGGGCAGCTCCAGGACGGTGTCCAGCCAGGTGCGGATCCAGCCGCCCTCGGGGGACTGCTCGGACGTGCGGTCCAGCTTGTCCACCTCGGCCAGCGCGGCCTTCTTCACGGCGTCCGGCAGTTCGGCGGCCTCGACGCGGGCGCGGTAGTCGTCGTCCTGCGCGGTGCCGTCGAGCTCGCCGAGCTCCTTGCGGATGGCTTCGAGCTGGCGGCGCAGCAGGAACTCCTTCTGCTGCTTCTCCATGCCCTCGGCGACGTCCTTGCGGATCGTGTCGGTCACCTCGAGCTCGGCGAGGTGTTCCTTGCTCCACTCGAGCGCCTTCTCCAGGCGTGCGCTCACGTCGAGCGTGGTCAGCAGCTCGAGCTTCTGCTCGGTGTCGAGGTACGGCGCGTTGCCGGACAGGTCGGCGATCGCGGAGCCGTCCTCGACCTGCTGGACGGCGTCGATCAGCTGCCAGCCGCCGCGCTGCTGGAGGATCGAGATGACGACGGCCTTGTACTCGGCCGCGAGCTTCGCGGTCCGGTCGTCGGTGGTTTCGGGGGCGTCCTCGGCGTGCACCCAGCGGGCGGCGCCGGGGCCGTCGGCCATCCGGCCGACGAGGGCGCGCGCGGTCCCGCGCAGCAGCACGGCGGCCTTGCCGCCGGGCACGCGCCCGATGCGCTCGACGGTCGCGACGGTGCCGTACTCGGCGTACTCGCCGTGGACGCGCGGGACGATCAGGACCTCGGCCTTGGTGGCGCCGGTCGACCGGATGCCGGGGAAGGACGCCTGGCTCGGCGTGCTCGCCTGGGCGGACTCCACCGCTGCCCGCGTCTCGGTGTCGGTGAGGTCGAGCGGGACGACCATGCCCGGCAGCACGACGTCGTCATCGAGCGGGAGCACGGGCAGGAGGCGGGTGTCGGACATGTGCACTCCTCGTGTAGTTGAGTCTGCCTAGCTCAACTCTCCGATGGGTGTGTTTGTTTCCAGGAGTGCGTTCGCCCACAGCGAAGAAAGAAAGTGCAGGTCAGAGGCTTGGTCGGCGCGCGACGGCACACCAGGCGAAGGGCCGGGTCTCGAGGTCGATCACGTTCGGACGCTCGTCGGGACGCCAGTCCGGCAATGACGTCATCCCCGGCGGCAGCAGCGGCCAGCCGCCGAACCAGGGGAGCAGCTCCTCGGCCGACCGCAGCCACGCCGGGTTCGACGTGTCGCGGTAGGCGTCGATGAACCGCTTCACCTCTGCGGCGCGCTCCGGCGGCGCGTCGTCGCGGCACGTGCCGTGCGTCAACGCCAGCCAGCTGCCCGGCGCGAGCTTCGACCGGTACGTCGCCATCAGCCCGTCCGGATCGTCGGACGGCCCGACGAAGTGCATCACCGTGATCATCAGCAGGCACACCGGGCGCGACCAGTCGATGAGCGACGACGTCACCGGGTCGGCGAAGATCTCCTTCGGCCGCCGGATGTCCCGCTCGACCAGCCCCGCCCAGTCCGTCGCGCCCTCGCGTTCCAGGATCAGCCGCGAATGCGCGGCCGCCACCGGCTCGTAGTCGACGTAGACCACGGCGGCCCGTTCGCCGTCGGGCAGCAGGTCGCGGACGATCTCGTGCACGTTGCCGGCCGTCGGCACGCCGGAGCCGAGGTCGACGAACTGGCGGATGCCGGCGTCCATCGCCGCCGAGACCACCCGGTTCATGAACGCCCGGTTCTGCCGCGAGATCGGCCGGATCAGCGGCCACACCTTCTCCACGCGCCGGCCGAACTCGCGGTCGACGGCCCAGTGGTGGTTGCCGCCGAGGTACCAGTCGTAGACCCGCGCCGCGGACGGCTTGTCGGTGTCCACCCCGGCCGGGGCGATCGGGGCTCCTCCCACGCCCCCACCACCCTCGATGGAGGCGCTTCGCGCCGCTGTGTTCTCCGGGCTCATGCGCCGGGTTTCTCCGCGATGCCGCACCACGCGTACGGACGGGCCTCCGCCTCCAGCGCGTTGAGCTTCCGGTCGGGCCGCCAGTCCGGCAGGTGCACGATGCCCGGCTCCAGCAGGGTCCAGTCGCCGAACAGGGGCTCGATCTCCTCGCGGTCGCGCAGCCACACCGGGTTGCTCGTCTTCCGGTACTGCTCGACGAACCAGCGCAGTCCCTCGAGGGTCTTGCCGGTCCCGTCACCCTCGCTCATCTGCGAGATCGCCAGCCAGCTGCCCGGCGCGAGCTTGTCCCGGTACGCCTTCAGCAGGCCGATCGGGTCGTCGTCGGGCCCGACGAAGTGCAGCACCGCCATCATCATCAGGCAGACCGGCTTCGAGAAGTCGATGAGCCGCTTCGTCTCTTCGGCACGCAGCACGGCCTTCGCGTCCCGCATGTCGGCCTGGACGATGCCCGCCCAGTCCGTCGCCGCCTCCTCTTCGAGGATCAGCGTCGCGTGCGCGACCGCGACCGGCTCGTAGTCGACGTACACGACCGTCGCGTCGTGGTCCTCGGGCAGCTCGGCCTCGACGACCTCGTGCACGTTCCCGGCCGTCGGGACGCCGGAGCCGAGGTCGATGAACTGCCGGATCCCGGCCCGCAGCGCCGCCCGCACCGCGCGGTTCATGAACTCGCGGTTCTGCTTCGACCCGGGGCGCACCAGCGGCCACTGCTGCTCCATGCGCCGGCCGAACTCGCGGTCCACGGCCCAGTTCTGCGTGCCGCCCAGGTACCAGTCGTAGATCCGGGCCGCGGACGGCTTCTCGGTGTCGACGCCTTCGGGCGCTCTCGGCGCGGAATCCCGCTGCTTGGTCACGTCCGGCTCCCCTCGCTGCTCCGGGAGCCAGCCTATAAGGACTGTCGACCAGGGGTAATCCGCCAGTCGTTCACCGAACGGCTGGTCGACGCTGCCAGTACGTCCACAGCGGGCGGTACCCCTGCGCGTACCAGAACGGCGTCGACAGCGGGTTCGCCGCCGCGTGGTGCAGGAGGACGACGTCCGCGCCCTCCTCGTCGAGGACGTGGTGGGCGTGGGTGGCCAGCGCGGTACCGACACCGGACGACCGCGCCTCCTTCGCGACGGCCAGCGACGACAGGTAGCCGACGCGCCCCGCCGCGACGCGGTCGCTGATCCAGCCGGTCTCCCCGGGGTGCTGGACGTTCACCATGCCGAGCGGACGGCCGTACAGCTCGGCGATCCACAACGGAGGCTCCGGGCGGTTCAGCTGTTCGGCCAGGTCCTTGGCCATGATGTCCTCGACGCCCTGGCGCAGGTTGACCGTGCCGTACTGCGCGTCGAAGGAGTGCAGCTCGAGCCCCAGCGAGACGACGGTTTCGAGGTCGCCGGGCTCGGCGCGGCGGATCTTGACGCCGGGCGTGCCGCGCGGGCCCGCCGGGACCATCCGCTCGGCCGGGCGGACCGCGATCACGCGCAGCGGCGCGAACCCGTGGTGCAGCATTTCCCGCGTGCCGGCGGCGTCCCGGCTGGCGCGGGGGACGATCGCCGCGGTCTCGGTGTCGCCGCGCTCGGCGACCGCGCGCAGATGTTCATCCCATCGGGTGAGGAGGGCGTCGAGGGCCGCCGCGGGCTGCGGGCCGGCCAGCTGGAGGTCGAGGCGGTGCTCGGTCAGCGCCCGCCACGGCGCGTTGGGAGCGCCCTGGTCGACCTGGATGCGCGAGGCGAGGCCGGACGCCGCCGAGTCGGGCGTCGCCACCTCCAGCACCACCGCGCTTTCGGCTGCTTCGAAGGGGGAAGAACCGGGGAGCAGGGAATCCACCGCCGCGAGCCGGGCCGCGTGTTCGGTGGCAATCACGTCGCTGTGCATGGGCATATTGAAGCGCTACGCGGGACGCCGTGCGCAGAGAACCACCCCTGCTTCGGCCACCGGACCCCCGGTCCGGGGTAGGGCCCCGAGTGCCACAAGGTTTCACCCCTTGGTCCACGCAGGTCAGCGCCATCGAGGCATTGTTAACCCTGGGGTGATCTCCTACTGTCTCGAAAGGGACGCGGGTACGCCCTACGGGGTACGGTATGGCCCTTGTCCACACCCGAAGTCACGGATCAGCACCGGTGGACAAGCCGGGAGGGAAGGTCGGATGCCGGACACCAACGCCCACGGCGACGCCGTCGCACAGGCGCAGCCCGGGCCGGGAGCCGCTTCCGGGGCACCTCCCCAGTCCGCCGAGGCCCGCACCGACGAGCGCCGGTTCCGCGCGTACACCTTCGCCGTCCTGAGCATCGGGCTCGCCGCCGCGTTCGCCGTCGGGTCCTGGCTGCCGTTCGACTGGGACAGCCGGCTGCTGTGGATCGGGCCGGTGCTCGCGGTCGCGTTCCTGCTCGCCGAACAGCTCGGCATCAACGTCGACGTCCGCAGCGGTATCTCGTGGACCATCTCCTTCACCGAGATCCCGCTCGTCATCGGGTTCTTCGTCGCGCCGTTCGAGGTCGTGCTGGCCGCGCACCTGGTCGCCGGCATCGGCACGCTGCTCGCGCGCAAGGTCGCCGGCCGCGTCCTCTACAACGCGGGCGCGTTCCTGCTCGAGATCACCGGCGCCTTCGCGGTCGCCGGGCTCGTCAAGTACGCCGTCGGCGCGGGTGTCGGCGACAAGATCCCGTGGGTCGCCGCGCTGGCCGGCACGCTCACCGCGCCGCTGGTGAGCACGCTGCTCGCGCTGGCCGCGGTCCGCGTCCTGCGGCGCCGCATGCGGGTCAGCACCGCGATCCGGCTCACCGCGCGGATCCTGGTCGTCGGCTTCGTCAACGCGTCCGTCGGCCTGTCCGGCTACCTCGTCATCTCGAACACGCCCAAGGCGTGGCCGCTGGTGCTCGCCGTGTTCCTCGGCCTGACCGCGCTGTACTGGGCCTACTCCGACCTGCTGCGCGAGCAGCGGGACATGGAGGCGCTCTCGGACGTCAGCCTGATGGTGGCCCGCTCCGGCCAGCAGGCGGCGGCGCGCCCGGCCAGCCGGGCCGACGAGCTCGTCGGCGGCGTCGACGTCCGCGAATGGGCCACGATCGCCGAGCGCATCAAGGACCAGCTGGCGGCGGGCCGCGTCGTGCTGCGGCTGCGGCTCGAACCGAAGGACACGATGCGGGTGGTCGTCGCCGGTGACGACCTGCCGCCCGCCGACCCGGCCGCCGACGACCCGCTGCTGCGCCTGCCCGGCGCGCACGTCCGGCACTTCCGGATCACCGAGGCCAACCCCGACGTCCGCGCGGCGCTGCTCGACCGCGGCGCGCAGGAGGCGCTCGTCGTCCCGCTGCGCAGCGCGAACCAGCTGCTGGGCGTCGTCGAGGCGCACGACCGGCTGTCCCGCTGGCGCGGCTTCGGCAAGTACGACGTCCAGCTGCTCGGCACGATGGCCAGCCACCTCGCGACGTCGCTGGACAACCGGCGGCTGCTCGCGACCCTGCGCCACGACGCCTACCACGACCCGCTCACCGGGCACCTCAACCGGCCGGGCTTCCGGCAGGTGGCGAAGGAACCGTTGCGGGACTTCGCGAACGCCGTGGTGCTGCGGATCGACCTCGACGTCTTTTCGACGGTCAGCGACGCGCTGGGCTACGCGTGGGCCGACCGGATGGTGATCGCCGCCGGCCGCCGCATCCGCGACGCGCTCGGCCCCGACGTCCCGCTGGCCCGCCTCGAAGGCGCGTCGTTCGCGGCCCTGCTCGTCGGCTGCCCGCCCGAAGACGCCCACACCGCGGCGGAACGGCTGCGCGAAGAGCTTTCCGCGCCGTACCCGGTCGACCGGCTTTCGGTCGAGGCGAACGCGATGATCGGCTACGCGACGACGACGCCCGAGGAGTCCGGCGACGTCGTCGACATCGAAGGCCTGCTGCAGCGCGCCGACGTCGCCGTGCGCGCGACGAAGGGCGGCGAAGAGGTCCGCGGCTACGTGCCGAGCATGGGCCAGATCTTCCTGCGCCGCTTCCAGATGGTCACGCAGTTCCGGCAGTCCCTGGAGGACGGTCAGGTCAGCGTGCACTACCAGCCGAAGATCACCCTGCCGAACCGCCAGGTGCAGGGCGTCGAGGCGCTGGTCCGCTGGGTGCACCCGGAGTTCGGCAGGCTCGGCCCGGACGAGTTCGTCCCGGCCATCGAGGCGGCCGGCCTGATCGGCGTGCTGACGTCGTTCGTGCTCGGTGAAGCCCTGAAGCGCTGCCGCAAGTGGCTCGACGAGGGCCTGCGGATCTCGGTGGCGGTCAACCTGTCGGTGCGCAACCTGGCCGACGAGGACTTCCCGAACAAGGTGGCCCGCGAGCTGGAGCGCGTCGGCATCCCGCCGGAGCTGCTGACGTTCGAGCTCACCGAGTCCGGCGTGATGTCGGACCCGCAGAAGGCGCTGCCGATCCTGCGCGAGCTGCACTCGCTGGGCATCACGCTGGCGGTGGACGACTTCGGCACCGGCTACTCGTCGCTGGCCTACCTGCGGCAGCTGCCGGTCGACCAGGTCAAGATCGACAAGAGCTTCGTCCTCGGCATGGGCACCGACCTCGGCGACCTCGCGGTGGTGCGGTCGATCGTCGAGCTGGGGCACTCGCTCGGGCTGACGGTGGTCGCCGAGGGCGTCGAAGAGGACGTCGCGCGCGACCAGCTCGAGGCGATGGGCTGTGACGTCGCGCAGGGCTACCTGATCTCGCGGCCGCTGCCGGAGGACCGCCTGGAGGCGTGGCTGCAGGCCCGCACGGCACGGTCTCCCGGACGCCACTCCGAGACCGTGCTGACCCTGCTGACCTGAGGTTTTGCTTTTTGAGGACCCCGGTTGCACGGGCGGGTGACGGGGGTTGGTAATCTTTCGAAGTCCTCGCGAGAGGCAAGGCCCCTTTAGCTCAGTCGGCAGAGCGTCTCCATGGTAAGGAGAAGGTCTACGGTTCGATTCCGTAAAGGGGCTCACGACCTCAGCCGCGTCACGCCTGCGTGTCGCGGCTTGGGTCATGTAAGGGCGGTGTAGCTCAGTTGGCAGAGCAAGCGGCTCATAATCGCTGTGTCGCCGGTTCAAGTCCGGCCACCGCTACGCGGTAACGACTGGGGCTGGCCCCCGGGACCTGAGAGAGAAGGAAACGCTGTGGCTGCCACCGACGTGCGACCCAAGATCACGCTGGCGTGCGAAGAGTGCAAGCACCGCAACTACATCACCAAGAAGAACCGGCGCAACAACCCGGATCGCCTGGAGATGAAGAAGTTCTGCCCGAACTGCGGTACGCACCGGACGCACAAGGAAACCCGCTGACGTAGCGCGTTCGCACCAGCTTCGAAGAGCCGCCCCGGACCACCGGGGCGGCTCTTCTGCTGTTGGTAGCCTCTCCGGGTGCCCTTGGACGAGTCGTTCACCGGGCGGGTTTACCCGCCGCAGACCAGCTACGAAGTGAGCCGGGAGAAGATCCGGGAGTTCGCCGACGCGATCGGCGACGCGAACCCGGTCTACCGCGACCCCGAGGCGGCCCGCACCGCCGGGCACCCGGACGTCATCGCCCCGCCGACGTTCATCACGATCGTCAACCTCGCCGCCATCAACGCGATCGTCACCGACCCGGAACTCGGGCTCGACTACTCGCGGATGGTCCACGGCGACCAGCAGTTCAGCTACAGCCGCCCGGTGCGCGTCGGCGACCGGCTGCTGCTCACCACCCACATCGACAAGATCATGGCCCGCGCGGGCAACGACTTCATCAACCTGCGCGCTGAGATCGCCGACGGCGACGGCGAGCACATCGCCACTACGCGGGCCCAGCTGGTGGTCCGGGGGGAGGACGCGTGAACGTCGGCGACGAACTGCCCGCCATCGAGGTCCGGGTGACGCGCGACCAGCTCGTCCGCTACGCCGGGGCGTCGCTGGACTTCAACCCGATCCACTGGAACGAGGCGTTCGCCAAGGAGGTCGGCCTCCCGGACGTCATCGCGCACGGCATGCTGACGATGGCGCTGGCCGGCCGCGTGGTCACCGACTGGCTCGGCGATCCCGCCCGCCTGGTCGACCTGAGCGCGCGCTTCACGCGGCCGGTGGTGGTGCCGAACACGCCCGAGGGCGCCCTGGTGGAGTTCAGCGGCAAGGTCGCCGTGGTGAACGACGACGGCACCGCGCGCATCGACCTGGTGGCCAAGTTCGACGGCAAGACCGTGCTGGGCAAGCCGCAGGCCCTGGTCCGCGTCTAGGGCAGCTTCAGGACGCCCAGCACGGCGTCGGCCATGCCCTGCGCCCCGCGGGCGTTGGGGTGCAGCGGCGCGGTGGGCGAGGTGGGTATCAGCCCCTCCACCCAGCGTGTGTCGGACGCCGAGCAGACGTCGTGTCCCTTGCTGGGCGTGGCCGTGTCCGCGTAGCCGGCGTGGTGGGCGTCGGCCTGGTCTTCGAGCATCTTGTTCAGCTTGCCGAGCGCGCCGCGGAAGTAGTCGACGTCGCCGGCGCCCACCGGGAGGACCGGCCAGCAGCCGTCGCCGTCGGGCAGCACCGTCGGGTAGCCCACGACGACCACCTTCGCCTCCGGGGCCTTTACGTGGATCCGGTCCAGCACCGCGCCCACCTTCGGCGCGGTCGCGTCGATCCGCTCGGCGAGCTGGTCGTGCCCGCCCGCGGTCAGCCGGTCCTTGCACGGCGACCCGGACCGGTGCGCCGTCGCGCAGGACGACGCCAGGGAGATGAAGCCGACGTCGTTGCCGCCGATGCCGAGCGTCACCAGCGTCGTCTTCGCGTTCACCGCATCCAGCTGGGGCGGGTTCGTGCCGTTCGGCGTCTTCTGCGCGGCGGTCAGGTTCCCGGTCGTCGCGCCGCTGCAGCTGACGTCGGCGAGCTCGGCGGGCTTCAGCTTCGCCGAGAGGACGTGGGGGTAGTTGTCGAGGGAACGCTCGCAGCCCGCCGGGGTCCCGGCCCGCCGGCCGTTGTGCGGCGACGACGTGTAGGAGTCGCCCAGCGCGACGTAGCGGCCGGTGCCGCCCCCGGTGTCCGCGCCGGTGTCCGGCGGCGCCGACGAAGATCCGTGGTGCCACTTGTAGTACCCGAACGCCAGGAGCCCGACCACGAGTACCACGACGAGGCAGCCGCCCCCGCTGTTCTTCGCCACACCTTCGTTTCTACCGAACGTAGGCCTTCGGTCACTGCGGCGATCCGGGTGACTGGGGAAAACCCCAAAGCGGGCTTGACCGCTACCGCGGGTGGACGAACTCGGCCGCGAGCTCCAGGGCGTGGTCGACGTCCTTCGCGACGTAGTGCAGGTCGACCAGGACCTCCGTGATGCCCAGCTCACGGGCCACGTCCAGGCACGGCGGCACGTCCGCGACCGTCTCGACCCCGGTACCCGCGCGCGGGTTGATCCGCAGCACGCGGCGCAGCGTTCCCGGGTCGCGCCCGGCTTTCTCGGCCGCCTCGAGCGCGACCGACCAGAGGCCGGTCAGGTACTGCTTCGGCATCCACCCGGCCAGCCAGCCGTCGGCCCGGCGGCCCACCCGGGCCAGCGCCGGCGGCGAGAACCCGCCCAGCAGCACCGGCGGCCGCGGGTCCTGCGCCGGGCGCAGGCCGACCGTCGACGGCGCGATCCGCCACTGCGGGCCCTCATGCTCCACCGGATCGCCGGTCCACAGCGCCTCGAGCGCGTCGAGCACCGCGTCGAGCCGCTTGCCCCGGCCGGCCCAGGGGACGCCCGTGGCGAAGTACTCCTCGCGCAGCCAGCCGAGCCCGAGGCCGACGTCCAGCCGGCCGCCGCTGGCGAGGTCGAGCGAGGTCAGGGCCCTGGCGAGCAGCACCGGGGAATAGACCGGGCCGGTCAGGGCGCTCATCCCGAGGCGGACCGTGCGGGTCACCGCGGCCGCGGTCGCCAGCGTCGTGAACGGGTCCGCGAAGGTCTCGAACTCATTGGGGTACGGGTGCTCCGGCGTCCCGCCGCCCGGGTACAGGTCAGACGGCTCCAGGGGCGTCAGGATCCGGTCGCCGACCCACAGCGAGCCGAAGCCGAGGTCCTCCGCGGCGGTCGCGAAGCGCGCGACGGCGGCGGGGTCGGCGAGGGCGCCGTACTGGGGGAGCGCCAGCCCGAGCCGCGTCCCGCTCACCGGTCCACGACGGACGGACGTCGCGGGGCCCGGGTTGCTCGTCATGGCGGACATCCTGGCATGATCGGGTGGTCGGCGGGGAGTTTTCCGCAGGCCGGCCGGGGTACGGCGGTCGATCGGGGGGCGCGGTTGCGGGCTCCCGCGAGGCTTGCCGTAGACTTCGGGACTTGGAACGCACTACGGTCATCCCCGCCTGGATGGTGGGGATGATGGAATGCGTCCTCCGGGGCTCCGAGCGATCGGGACTCCACAGGGGTGTAGCTCAATTGGCAGAGCAGCGGTCTCCAAAACCGCAGGTTGCAGGTTCAAGTCCTGTCACCCCTGCGTAACGGAACTGGTGGAGCAGAGGAGTGGTCGTGAGCGACAGCGACGCCAGCGGCGGCGAGCAGGAGCAGGACGGCACCGGGCGGAAGCCCGAGAGCCCGTCCCGTCCCGTCACAGCCGCTGCCCGGCGTGAGCGCCGTGCGACCGCTCGTCCGGCGGGCAAGTCCGCGGCACGTGCGGACGACAAGACCCGTCCGGCCGGGAAGTCGGGGGAGAAGTCCGCCCCCGACGCGAAGGGCGCTCCGACCCCGAAGCGGGACCAGAAGCCGAAGAAGGCGTCGGTGTTCGCGCGGCTGATCCGCTTCATCCGCGAGGTGTGGGCGGAGCTGCGCAAGGTCATCTGGCCGAACCGCAAGCAGATGGTCACCTACACCGCGGTCGTGCTGGCCTTCGTGGTGTTCATGGTGGCCCTGGTCAGCGTGCTCGATCTGGCATTCAAGTGGGGCATCGGCAAGATCTTCGGCTGACGCGCCTCGGCGCGCGCCGATGGGGCTCAGGTCCCGGCCTGACCCCGGCAATGATCAACTGAGAGGACGGAACGTGACCTCCGACAACGGCACATCAGCCGGTCACGAGCTGACCGAGCTTTCCGACGAGCAGGTGCACGCGGCACTCGGTGACGAGGAGTCCGCGCACCTCGAGCCCGTCGAGGTGTCCGACGAGGTCGACGAAGCCGCTTCAGTTGACGAGGGCGGCGACGACGTGGCGGTGGCCGAAGAAGAGGCCGCCGAACCCGCCGCGGACGACGAGGACCCGGTCGCCAGGCTGCGCGCCGAGCTGCTCGCCGCGCCCGGCGAGTGGTACGTCGTGCACTCCTACGCCGGGTACGAGAACAAGGTGAAGACCAACCTCGAGACCCGGACCCAGACCCTGGACGTCGAGGACTACATCTTCCAGATCGAGGTCCCGACCGAAGAGGTCACCGAGATCAAGAACGGCCAGCGCAAGCAGGTGCAGCGCAAGGTGCTGCCCGGCTACATCCTGGTCCGGATGGACCTGAACGACGCCTCGTGGAGCGCGGTGCGCAACACGCCGGGTGTCACCGGGTTCGTCGGCGCCACCTCGCGGCCGTCGCCGCTGACCGTGGACGAGGTCCTGAAGTTCCTCGCCCCGAAGGTCGAAAGCGAAGCCCCGGCGAAGGCCGGCAAGGGCGAGTCCACCGCGACCGCGGCCCCGCTCGGCGGCCCGGCCGTCGAGGTCGACTTCGAGATCGGCGAGTCGGTCACGGTCATGGACGGCCCGTTCGCCACGCTGCCGGCGACGATCTCCGAGGTCAACGTCGACGGGCAGAAGCTGAAGGTCCTGGTGTCGATCTTCGGCCGGGAGACCCCGGTCGAGCTGTCGTTCAACCAGGTCTCCAAGATCTGACGGCCGCCGCGCGGCCGCAGTCCCCACGTCCACGGCAGGTACGCGGGGAACGTAGTACAGGACAGGAAAAGAAATGCCACCCAAGAAGAAGAAGCTTGCGGCGATCATCAAGCTGCAGATCAAGGCGGGTGCGGCCAACCCCGCGCCCCCGGTCGGCCCGGCTCTGGGTCAGCACGGCGTCAACATCATGGAGTTCTGCAAGGCCTACAACGCCGCGACCGAGTCGCAGCGTGGGGACGTCGTCCCGGTCGAGATCTCCGTGTACGAGGACCGGTCGTTCGACTTCAAGCTGAAGACGCCGCCGGCCGCGCGCCTGCTGCTCAAGGCCGCTGGTGTCGAGAAGGGCTCCGGCGAGCCGCACAAGACCAAGGTCGCCAAGGTCACCTGGGACCAGGTCCGCGAGATCGCCAAGACCAAGGAGACCGACCTCAACGCGCACGACATCGACCAGGCGGCGAAGATCATCGCCGGCACTGCTCGGTCGATGGGCATCACGGTCGTCGACGCCTGACGTCTGCAGCACCAGAAGTACGTGGGAGAGCCGGGTGCGGCTCGTCACCACACTGATCCACGATTACTAAGGACAGAAGCATGACCAAGCACAGCAAGGCTTACCGCCAGGCTGCGGAGCTGATCGACAAGGCGCGGCTGTACGCGCCCCTCGACGCGGCGAAGCTGGCGAAGGAGACCTCCAAGACCAAGATGGACGCGACCGTCGAGGTCGCGATGCGTCTCGGTGTGGACCCCCGCAAGGCCGACCAGATGGTCCGCGGCACCGTGAACCTGCCGCACGGCACCGGTAAGACCGCCCGCGTCATCGTCTTCGCCGTCGGCGACAAGGCCGCCGAGGCCGAGGCCGCCGGCGCGGACGCGGTCGGCACCGACGAGCTGATCGAGCGCATCCAGGGTGGCTGGCTCGACTTCGACGCCGCGATCGCGACGCCGGACCAGATGGCCAAGGTGGGCCGCATCGCCCGCATCCTCGGCCCGCGTGGCCTGATGCCGAACCCGAAGACCGGCACGGTGACCCCCGCGGTCGAGAAGGCCGTGAAGGACATCAAGGGCGGTAAGATCAACTTCCGCGTCGACAAGCAGGCCAACCTGCACCTGGTGATCGGCAAGGCTTCCTTCGACACGGAGAAGCTGGTCGAGAACTACGCCGCCGCGCTGGACGAGATCCTCCGCGCCAAGCCCTCGTCGGCGAAGGGCCGCTACCTGAAGAAGGTCACCTTCACCACGACGATGGGCCCGGGCATCCCGGTCGACCCGCTGCGGACCCGCAACCTCCTCTCCGAGGACGCGAACGTCTGAGTCGGACATCACCAGAAAGGGCGTCCCCGCTTGCTGCGGGGGCGCCCTTTCTTCGTGTCTCATGGAGGTCATGCCGACTTTCGCGTCGTTCGACGGGCTCCGGTTGAACTACACCGTGTGGGAGGGCGCCGCCGCCCACCGCCCGGTGCTGCTCCAACACGGCTTCGCGGCCGACACGAACGCGAACTGGATCTCCACCGGCGTGGTCGCGGCGCTGCGCGAGGCCGGCCTCACGGTGATCTCCCTGGACGCCCGTGGCCACGGCCGTTCGGAGAAGCCCCACGATGAGTCCCGCTACACGGGCGACAGCATGGCGCGCGACGTTTCGGCGCTGCTCGACGAGCTGGGCCTGGACGAGGTGTCCCTGGTCGGCTACTCGATGGGCGCGATCATCGCCCTGGCGGCCACGGCGGCGGACAAGCGCATCCGTTGCCTGGCCACGGGCGGGGTGGGTTCGGGCATCGTCGACTTCGGCGGCGTCGACCTGCGGGTGGTGAAGCCGGCGGAGATCGCCTCGGCACTGCTGGCGGAGGACCCGTCGACGGTGCCGCCGTCCGGAGTGCCGTTCCGCCTGCTGGCCGACGCGGTCGGCGGGGACCGCCGGGCATTGGCGGCGGTGGCGCTGGCGTCCCAGGAGGGAAGCCTGAACCTCTCGGCGATCGGCGTCCCGACCCTGGTGCTGGCGGGCGACCAGGACCTGCTGGCAGCAGAGCCGGAGCGCCTCGCGGCAGCGATCGCGGGAGCCAGGATGGTCCGCATCCCGGGCGACCACATGACGGCGGTGATGTCCCCGGCGTTCTCGGAAGCGCTGGTGGCGTTCTTGACCGCGCCGCACCCCCGCTGAGTCAGCTGGTCGGTGCCGGTGTGGTGGGCACTCCGCTGCACTTCGCCGGGCCGATCGCGTGGCCGGTGATGAGCCACTGGCCCTTCTCCACCTTCGAGACCGTGAAGACGCCCAGTGCCGGGCCGCCGCTGATGGCGAAGGTGCAGGAATCGATCGTGACGGTGTCACCGGGCAGCGGTTCCGAGACACTCGACGGCAGGGACTCCGCGTAGTCGTTCTTGTTCGTCACCTGGGTGGCGAGGAACTCGACAGCCTTCTTGCAGTCCGTCTGGGCGGTGTTCTGGCGGAACGTCTGCGCGATGTCCTGCGCGAACTGGGTCTGGATGTCGCGCTGCCCCTCGTTCTGGAAGCGGCCGCAGGCATCGGCGACCCGGCCCTGGGCGATGTTGTGGTACACGAACCGCACCGCCTCGTACGGGTTCGTCGAGAACAGGTGGTTCGTGTGGTACTTCCCGCCGCCCTCCTGGGCGAGCTGGGCCGAGGTCTTGCCGGCGTCGTTGGGGAAGAAGTGGTTGTACAGCCAGGTGCCTGCCAGACCGAGGATCACGATCGCCAGCACCCAGGCAATCACCTTCTTGCCCAGCCAGCTGACCCACTTCGGCGCTCGACGGCGCTCGGTGGGGACCAGCTGGTAGCCCGGCGGGATCATCGGTGGCTGGCCGGCGGACTGCGTGGCCGGCTGGGACGGCGGAGCTTGGACCACGCCGGCGTCCGGCGCGGGCGCCGGCTGGTTGCCCTGTTGGGACTGCGTGAACCGCAGGTAGTCCTGGAACTGCTGGAACTGGCGGAACTGCTCGAGCTCCGCGGGATCCACCGGCGGCTGCGCGCCACCGGACGGCTGGGGGAGCGCCGAAGAGCCGTGGCCAGGAGTGAGGGCGCCGCGGGGCTGGGGGAGCGGTGGCTGCGCACCGCCGCCGGAAGGCGTGGGTGCGTTCGAGCCCGCCGGTTCGATGTCCGAACCCGGCTTTCCGTCATCGCGCTGCTCCGCCACGTGACCATGATGCCCTCCCGGCCGTCGCGGGGAACCGCCAGCCGCCCTAAACGCAGGTCAGCGCGGGGGGCCGGTGAGGCGCCCCGGACCCATGACGTATAGTTGTCGATGGTTCTACCGAAGACCGCTGGTTTTCCCCGTCCCCACGGGGAACGAAGGTCCCGCACTCGCCGGGCGGCCCGCGCAGGAGGAACGAGGCCGGGCACACCCGTGTGCCCCTCCAACGCCCCGCGCCTGCTTGCGCGAGGGCGTTTCGTCGTTTCGGGGGCTCCTTCGGGCCAGTGGAAACACTAGCCAAGAGAGGAGGCGACCATGGCGAAGCCCGACAAGGTGGCGGCCGTCGCCGAGATCGCGGAGAGCTTCCGCACCAGCTCGGCCACCGTCGTTACCCAGTACACCGGCCTCTCCGTGTCCCAGCTGTCCCAGCTGCGCCGCGCTCTCGGCACCAGTGCCAAGTACCGGGTCGCGAAGAACACCCTCGTCAAGCGTGCCGCGGAAGACGCGGGCGTCACGGGGCTCGAGGACCTGTTCGTCGGCGCGACCGCCATCGCCTTCGTCGAGGGTGAGGCTGTCGACGCCGCCAAGGCGCTTCGCGACTTCGCGAAGGACAACAACGCGCTTGTGATCAAGGGCGGCTACATGGACGGCAAAGCGCTGTCCGTGGACGAGATCAACCGGATCGCCGATCTCGACAGCCGTGAGGTCCTGCTCGCCAAGGCGGCGGGCGCGTTCAAGGCGAAGCTGTCCCAGGCCGCCGCGCTGTTCCAGGCGCCGGCGTCCCAGGTCGCCCGCCTGGCTGCCGCGCTGGAGGAGAAGCAGCGCAACGCCACCGGTACCGAAGCAGCCGAAGCACCCGCCGAGAGCTGAACCACCCCCACCCCGAACGTCTAGTTCGTATTTCTGAGAGGAAGCCATCATGGCGAAGCTGAGCACCGCCGAGCTGATCGACGCCTTCAAGGAGCTGACCCTCCTCGAGCTGTCCGAGTTCGTGAAGGAGTTCGAAGAGGTCTTCGACGTGACCGCCGCCGCGCCGGTCGCCGTCGCCGCCGCCGGCCCGGTCGGCGCCGCTGCCCCGGCCGCCGAGGAGCAGGACGAGTTCGACGTCGTCCTCGAGGGCGCCGGCGACAAGAAGATCCAGGTCATCAAGGTCGTCCGCGAGGTCGTCTCCGGTCTGGGCCTGAAGGAGGCCAAGGAGCTGGTCGAGGCCGCTCCCAAGGCCCTCCTGGAGAAGGTCGACAAGGAGGCCGCCGAGGCCGCCAAGGAGAAGCTCGAGGCCGCGGGCGCCAAGATCTCCATCAAGTGATTCCGGGCGCGTAAGCGCCTGCGCACCACCTCGAGAAGGGGCGGGCATCCACGCGGATGCCCGCCCCTTCCCGTTTGCCGGGACACTGCGCCCGGTTGTTGCGCGGACGGCCCTCGAACCGACTTGAGGACCATGACCGACCCCGAGCACATCGAGCTCCTCGCGCAGCAGCTGACCGACCGCAGGCCCCTGCTCACCCTTTCCCCGGCGGCCGTGGTCGCACCCGTGGTATTCCTGCTGGTGGTCGCCGCGTTCACGTTGATCCCCTAGGAGTGGTGTCCGAATAGCCCCGGGTCCCTAAATCGAGGGTTCGGGGCTCCGGAGATCTGCGTCGTTGCCCCGAATGGACTACGGTGCCTGCAGTTGCCGATCACGGCGGGGTGACGATGGAACCAGGGCTGGCCAGAAAAGAAAACTGGTGAGTAACCTGTTCGCACTCAGCTCGTTGCACCTGGTTGACGCGGGTTCTTGGGCGCCACGGCCCGCACCCGCCGCCGGCATGGGGTGGCATGGGTGTGGCAGCGGGCGCAATGACGCGGAACAGCTCCTGGAGGTGCGATGGGTGCCGAGGTGGTCATCGAAGGTCTGACCAAGTCCTTCGGTAAGCAGGCCATCTGGCGGGACGTCACGTTGACACTGCCCCCGGGCGAAGTGTCGGCGATGCTCGGCCCGTCGGGAACCGGCAAGTCGGTCTTCCTCAAGTCGATGATCGGGCTGCTCAAGCCCGACCGCGGCCGCTGTGTGATCAACGGGGTGGACATCGTCACCTGCTCCGAGCACAAGCTGTACGAGATCCGGAAGCTCTTCGGCGTCCTCTTCCAGGACGGCGCGCTGTTCGGCTCGATGAACCTCTACGACAACGTCGCCTTCCCGCTGCGCGAGCACACGAAGAAGTCCGAGACGGAAATCCGCCGGATCGTCCTCGAGAAGCTCGACATGACCGGCCTGAACGGTGCCGACAAGAAGCTGCCCGGCGAGATCTCCGGCGGTATGCGCAAGCGCGCCGGCCTCGCCCGCGCCCTGGTGCTGGACCCGGAGATCATCCTGGTCGACGAGCCGGACTCGGGTCTCGACCCGGTCCGCACCACCTACATCTCGCAGCTGTTCCTCGACGTGAACGCGCAGATCGACGCGACGTTCCTGATCGTCACGCACAACATCAACCTGGCCCGCACGGTGCCGGACAACCTGGGCATGCTCTTCCGCAAGGAACTGGTCATGTTCGGCCCGCGCGAGGTGCTGCTGACCAGCGAAGAGCCGGTCGTCAAGCAGTTCCTCAACGGCAAGATGCAGGGCCCGATCGGCATGTCCGAGGAGAAGGACAGCGCCCAGATGGCCGCCGAGCAGGCGATGTTCGACGCCGGGCACCACGCGGGCGGGGTCGAGGACATCTCCGGGGTGCCGCCGCAGATGCAGACGACGCCGGGCGTGCCGCAGCGGATGGGCGCGGTGCGCCGCAAGGACCGCGTCATGGAGATCATGCACCGGCTGCCCGAGGCCGCCCAGCAGGGCATCATCGCCTCGCTGAGCCCGGAGGAGCAGCGCCACTACGGCGTCAGCCCGCGGCAGGTCGCCCAGGCTCAGCAGCAGCAACAGCAGCAGGTCCCGGCGGGCGCCCGGCAGGGTGACGGCGTCCCGAACCAGCACCACGGCCAGCTGCCCGCCGACCAGGTCGCGCGGATCCCCGGCGGCCAGCCGCCGAGACCCGGCGCCCGGCGCATGCCCCCGCCGCCGAACAACGGGCCAGGTGGCCGGTGAGCTCTCCCGCAACACAGGCGAAGATCCCCGGGATCGGCATGCTCCGCGAAACCGGGAACCTGTTCGCTCTCGGCCTGGACATCATCCGCGGCCTGTTCCAACGCCCGTTCCAGCTGCGGGAGTTCATCCAGCAGTCGTGGTTCATCGCGAGCGTGACCATCCTGCCGACGGCCCTGGTGGCGATCCCGTTCGGCGCGGTCATCTCGCTGCAGTTCGGCTCGCTCGCCCGCCAGCTGGGCGCGCAGTCCTACACCGGCGCGGGCTCCGTGCTCGCCACCGTGCAGCAGGCCAGTCCGCTGGTCACCGCGCTGCTGGTGGCGGGCGCGGGCGGCTCCGCCGTCTGCGCCGACATCGGTGCGCGGACGATCCGCGAGGAGATCGCCGCGATGGAGGTGCTCGGCGTCTCCGCGGTGCAGCGGCTGATCGTGCCGCGCACCCTCGCGATGATGCTGGTCGCGCTGCTGCTCAACGGCATGGTCAGCGTCATCGGTGTGCTGGGCGGCTACTTCTTCAACGTCGTGCTGCAGGGCGGGACGCCGGGTGCGTACCTGGCGAGCTTCTCCGCCCTCGCGCAGCTGCCCGACCTCTGGGTCGGTGAGCTCAAGGCGCTGATCTTCGGGTTCATCGCCGCCGTCGTCGCGTCCTACCGGGGCTTGAACCCGTCCGGCGGCCCGAAGGGCGTCGGGGACGCGGTGAACCAGTCGGTGGTCATCACGTTCCTCATGCTGTTCGTCGTGAACTTCGTGATCACCCTGATCTACCTGCAGATCGTGCCCGGAAAGCTGGACTAGCGCCATGACGTTCCTCCAGGGCGCGAAACGCGTCGCCAACCGTCCGTTGCAGACGCTGGACACCCTCGGTGACCAGATGTCGTTCTACGGCCGCGCGCTGCTGTGGACGCCGCGGACGCTGCGCCGCTACACGAAGGAAGTCCTCCGGCTGCTGGCCGAGGTGAGCTTCGGGTCCGGCTCGCTCGCGGTCATCGGCGGCACGGTCGGCGTGATGGTCGGCCTGACGCTGTTCACCGGTGTCCTCGTCGGCCTCCAGGGCTACTCGGCGCTGAACTCGATCGGGACGTCGGCCTTCACCGGCTTCCTGACCGCGTTCTTCAACACGCGCGAGATCGCGCCGCTGGTCGCCGGGCTCGCCCTGAGCGCCACCGTCGGTGCCGGGTTCACCGCGCAGCTGGGCGCGATGCGGATCTCCGAGGAGATCGACGCGCTGGAAGTCATGGGCGTGCCGAGCCTGCCGTACCTGGTGACGACGCGGATCATCGCCGGCTTCGTGGCGGTCATCCCGCTCTACATCATCGGCCTGCTGAGCTCGTACCTCGCGTCACGACTGGTCGTCATCTACATCTACAACCAGTCGGCCGGTACTTACGACCACTACTTCGACCTGTTCTTACCCCCGCAGGACGTGCTCTATTCGTTCATCAAGGTGCTGCTCTTCAGCGTCTTGATCATCCTGTCGCACTGCTACTTCGGGTACCGGGCGACCGGCGGCCCGGCGGGTGTCGGCGTCGCGGTCGGCAAGGCCGTGCGGCTCTCCATCGTCACGGTGTCGATCATGAACTTCTTCATCGGGTTCGCCATCTGGGGAACCGACGTCACGGTAAGGATCGCGGGATGAGGACGCTCCGACGCAGGCTGCTCGGCCTGCTGCTCATCGCCGTGATGGTCGGCGGGGTGGCGCTGTCCATCGCGCTCTACGACAAGGCGTTCACGCCCGTCGTCACGGTCAAGCTGCAGGCCGACAAGATCGGCAACCAGCTGATCAAGCAGTCCGACGTCAAGGTGCGCGGGCTGATCGTCGGGTCCGTCCAGGACATCGTCGCCACCGACCACGGCGCGGAGCTGACCCTCGCGCTCAAGCCGGAGTCGGCGAAGCTGATCCCGGAGAACGTCTCGGCGCGGTTCCTGCCGAAGACGCTCTTCGGCGAGCGGTTCGTCTCGCTGGAGATCCCGCAGCAGCCGTCGTCGAAGACCCTGGCCAGCGGGGACGTCATCCCGCAGGACCGCACGTCCAGCGCGGTCGAGCTGGAGCAGGCGTTCTCCCACCTGATGCCGGTGCTGCAGGCGGTGCAGCCGCAGAAGCTGTCGGCGACGCTCACCGCGATCTCGACCGCGCTGCAGGGCCGCGGCGACCAGCTCGGCGACACGCTGACGCAGCTGGGCACCTACATCGGCGAGCTGAACCCGCACGAGCCGGAGCTGCAGCACAACCTGAAGGCGCTCGCGGAGTTCTCCGACCACCTCAAGGACTCGGCGCCGGACCTGGTGCAGAGCCTGGACAACCTGAGCACGACGACCCGGACCGTGGTCGACGAGCGGCAGAACCTGTCGAACCTCTACGGCAGCCTGACCCAGGCGTCGGTGGACCTGCAGACGTTCCTGCAGAACAACAAGGAGAACATCATCTCCCTCGCCGACACCGCCCGGCCGACGGCCGAGCTGCTGGCGAAGTACGCGCCGGAGTACCCCTGCGTGATCCGCCAGATGGCCGACAACGTCCCGCTGATCGACCAGGCGCTGGGCAAGGGCACCGACAAGCCCGGCCTGCACGCCACGATCGAGATCATCGTGCCGCGCGCGCCGTACGAAGCCGGCAAGGAGGAGCCGCGGTTCGAGGACAAGCGCGGCCCGCGGTGCTACGACATGAAGGACATCCCGAAGCCGTTCCCGTCGGAGCCGCCGGACGGCGCGTTCCAGGACGGCACCAAGCACCAGACCGCGCCCAAGACGGTCGGCGACGGCCTCAACCCGGCGAAGTTCAAGGCCGACGCGGCCGGCGGCAATGGGAGCGGAGCCGGTGACAGCGCTGGTCAACTTGCCTACTCGACGGCGGAACAGGGCTTCCTGGCCGATCTGCTCGGCCCGCAGCTGGGCATGAACGCGTCGGACGTCCCGGGCTGGAGCGCCCTGCTCGTCGGCCCGCTGTACCGGGGCGCGGAGGTGACGGTCAAGTGAGGGGCCTGCTCGCGCCGCTGATCAAGCTCGGCATCTTCGTCGTGGTCACCGTGCTGTTCACGACGATCCTCGGGATCAGCATCGCCAACATCAACACCACCAGCACCAACGCCTACAAGGCGCGCTTCACCGACGCGACGCTGCTGCTGCCCAACGACGACGTCCGCATCGCCGGCGTCCGCGTCGGGCAGGTCAAGGACGTCAAGATCGTCGACAAGCGCCAGGCCGAGGTCGAGTTCGAGGTCGACGCCGGGCGGACGCTGCCGGCCGGGGTGACCGCGCAGATCAAGTTCCGCAACCTGGTCGGCCAGCGCTACGTCTCACTCGGCGAAGGCGACGACAGCGCCGGGAAGACCCTGCAGCCCGGCGGCACCATCCCGCTGGAGCGCACGACGCCGGCGTTGGACCTGACCGAGCTGTTCAACGGCTTCAAGCCGCTGTTCACCGCGCTGAATCCGGACGACGTCAACAAGCTGTCCTACGAGGTCATCCAGGTCTTGCAGGGCGAGGGCGGCACCGTGGAGAGCCTGCTGTCGCACACGGCGTCGCTGGCCACCACGATCGCCGACAAGGACCAGGTGATCGGCCAGGTCATCGACAACCTCAACTCGGTGCTCGACACGGTCAACGCGCACACCCCGCAGCTCAACGACCTGATCGTCAAGCTGCAGCAGCTGGTGTCCGGGCTGGCCGCGGACCGCAAGCCGATCGGCGACGCGATCGAGAGCCTCGGCAACCTGGCCGAGACGACGTCCGGCCTGCTCGGTGACGTCCGCGAGCCGCTGAAGAACGACATCAGCGCGCTCGGCAACCTCACGAACCAGCTCAACAAGAACGAGCCGGAGCTGGAGCACTTCATCCAGTTCCTGCCGACCAAGGTGAGCACGCTGACCCGCACCGCGGACTACGGCTCCTGGTTCAACTTCTACGCCTGCGAGTTCTCCGGGACGGTCAGCTTGCCTCCATTGATCCCCGCGACAGACCTGCCCCTGCTCCCGGCCAACCGGGAGAGGTGCTCGGGATGAAGTCCTTCCAGAAGCGCAACCCCGTCCCGATCGCGCTGGTCGGCATCGCCGTCCTGGCGCTCGGCTTCATCGCCGCGCTGAACTCCGACGACCTGCCGGTGATCGGTGGCGGCACGACCTACACCGCCGAGTTCAGCGAAGCCTCCGGGCTGCAGAAGGACAACGACGTCCGGGTCGCCGGCGTCAAGGTCGGCAAGGTCAGCGACATCGAGCTCGACGGTGCGTCGGTGAAGGTGTCGTTCAAGGTCAAGGACGCCTGGCTCGGCGACCGGACCAGCGCCGCGATCAAGATCAAGACGCTGCTCGGCCAGAAGTACCTGTCGCTGGACCCGCAGGGCGAGGGCTCGCTGAACCCGGGCACCGGCATCCCGCGGGACCGCACGATGGCCCCCTACGACGTGCTCGACGCGTTCCGCGGGCTGTCGCAGACGGTCGACAACATCGACACCAAGCAGCTGGCGCAGAGCTTCGACACGATCTCGCAGACCTTCGCCAACACGCCGGAAGACGTGAAGGGCGCGCTGTCCGGGCTGTCGAAGCTGTCGGACACGATCGCCTCGCGCGACACGCAGCTGTCCAACCTGCTGGCCAACACCCGCGAGGTGTCGCAGACCCTGGTCGACCGCGACGCCGAGGTGCAGAAGCTGCTCGACGACGGCAACCAGCTGCTCGCCGAGCTCTCGAAGCGCGAAGACGCGATCACGGCGCTGCTGAACGGCTCCCGCGAGCTGGCGACGCAGCTGCAGGGCCTGATCGACGACAACGGCAAGCAGCTGGACCCGGTGCTGACGTCGCTGGACCAGCTGACGTCGATGCTGCAGCGCAACCAGGACTCGCTGGCCCAGGGCATCGCGAAGTTCGCGCCGTTCATCCGCGTCTTCACCAACACCATCGGCAACGGCCGCTGGTTCGACAACTACATCTGCGGCCTGGTGCTGCCGTCGTTCGGCCCGATCAACGAAGAGGGGTGCTACACGAAATGAGTGACACCCGCTTCGGCCAGGCCCTGACCCGGGGCTTCACCATCGCGATCGTCCTCGCGCTCGTCGTCGCCGGCGGGATCTGGTGGACCCTGAAGGACGCCGGGCGCAACCACCTGACCGCGTACTTCGCCGGCGCCGTCGGCCTGTACGAGGGCAACAGCGTGCGGATGCTCGGCGTCGACATGGGCACGGTCACCAAGATCCAGCCCATGGGCAACCAGGTGAAGGTCGAGTTCGAGTACGACCGCTCGGTCGCCGTCCCGGCCGACGCCAAGGCGCTCATCGTGGCGCCGTCGCTGGTGTCCGACCGCTACGTCCAGCTCGCCCCCGCCTACACCGGCGGCCCGCGGATCTCCGACGGCGCGGTCATCGGCCTCGACCGCACCGAGGTGCCCCTGGAAGTCGACCAGCTGGCCGCCAGCCTGGCCCGGGTCAGCGAGACTCTCGGCCCGAACGGCGCCAACAAGAACGGGTCGCTGTCGAACCTGCTGACCACCGCGGCGGCCAACGTCGACGGCAACGGCCAGGCCCTGCACGACACGATCACCAAGCTCGGCCAAGCGGCCGGGACGCTCTCCGGCAACAAGGACGACCTGTTCTCCACCATCGAGAACCTCGGCAAGTTCTCGCAGACGCTGGCCGACAGCGACAAGCAGGTCCGCAGCTTCGAGAGCCAGCTCGCCGACGTCAGCGGCTACCTCGCGTCCGAAAAGGACAACCTGGCCGCCACCGTGCAGCAGCTGGGCACCACGCTCACCGCGGTGCAGGCGTTCATCGACCAGAACCACGACCGGCTCAAGTCCAACGTGGACAAGCTGGCCGGCATCACCAAGGTGCTCGTCGACCAGCGCAGCTCGCTCGCCGAGATCCTCGACGTCGCGCCGGTCGGCCTGAGCAACCTGGTCAACACCTACAACGGCTCGGCAGGCACGCTCGACGCCCGGCCGAACCTCAACGAGCTGACCCAGCCGCCGCTGGTGATGATCTGCCGGCTGCTCAAGCAGGCCGGCAAGGGCATCCCGGACGTGCTCGGCAACGCCTGCGAAGGCATCGCCGGTGTCGTCGACGGGATCGTGCCGCTGCCCTCGCTGGCGCAGACCGTCCAGGCGCTGCAGGCGGGCAAGCTGCCGCCGCTGCCGCTGCCCATCGCCGGGCAGCTCTACGGAGGTGGCCAGTGAGGAAGCTGCTGAGTGCCGGGGCTCTCGCCACGGTGTCCGCGCTGACCCTGTCCGGCTGCGCGTTCAACGGCATCTACGACCTGCCGCTGCCCGGCGGCGCCGACCTCGGCGACCACCCGTACACGGTGAACGTCGAGTTCCGCGACGTGCTGGACCTGACCCCGCAGGCCGGGGTGAAGGTCAACGAGGTGCCGATCGGCCGGGTCGAGAACGTCGGGCTCACCAAGGACGGCTGGCACGCGCTCGTGACGCTGAAGGTCAACGGCGACGTCAAGCTGCCGGCCAACGCGCTGGCCAACGTGAAGCAGTCCAGCCTGCTCGGCGAGAAGTACGTCGAGCTGGCCTCGCCCGGCGACGACCAGGCCCAGGGCAAGCTCGCCGACAACGCGACCATCCCGCTGGCCCGGACGAACCGCAGCGTCGAGGTCGAAGAGCTGCTCGGCGCGCTGTCGCTGCTGCTCAACGGCGGTGGGGTCGACCAGCTCAACACCATCACCAAGGAGCTCAACAACGCCACGTCCGGCCGCGAGCCGGACATCAAGGCGCTGCTGGACAACGCGAACCAGCTGGTGACGAACCTCGACCAGCAGTCGCGCAACATCACCCGGGCGATCGACGGGCTGAACCGGCTGTCCTCGACCCTGAACGACCAGAAGGACAAGCTGGTCGGCGCGGTCGACAACCTCGGCCCCGGCCTCGGCGTGCTCGAGCAGCAGCGCGGCCAGCTGGTCACGATGCTGCAGGCGCTGGACAACCTCTCCGGGGTCGCCACCGACACGGTCAACCGGTCGCAGAAAGACCTCGTCGCCGATCTGAAGGCGCTGACCCCGACGTTGCAGAAGCTCGGCGAGGCGGGCAACGACCTGCCGAAGGCGCTGCAGATCCTGCTGACGTTCCCGTTCAGCGACCAGGCCGTCAACGGCGTCAAGGGCGACTACTTCAACCTGTACGCGAAGGTGGACCTGAACCTGAAGACCGTCGTCGAGAACCTGGGCAACAGCCGCCAGAACATCCTGTCCGGGCAGCTGCCGCTGGCCGGGCTGACCGGCGGTACCGAAGGCGCGTCGGGCAACCCGCCGCTGCCGATCCCCGGGGAGAGCGGCCAGCCGCAGTCCGGGCAGTCGAAGCCGGGGCTCGGCAACCTCTTCGGGCTCCTGCCGGGAGGTGCGGGCTGATGCTGGTTCGCCGGACGAAGATCCAGTTGATCGCCTTCGCGGTCATTTCCATCGTCGCGATCGTCTACGCGCTGATCCGGTTCGCCGGGCTCGGCACCGTGTTCGGCAACGACGGCTACACGGTGAAGCTGCAGCTCAACGAGTCGGGCGGCATCTTCACCAACGCCGAGGTCACCTACCGGGGCTACAACATCGGCCGGGTCGGGGAGATGCGGCTGACCCCGACCGGGCTCGAGGCGGACCTGAACATCGACCCGTCGGCGCCGCAGGTGCCGGCCGACCTCGACGCGGTCGTCGCCAACCGGTCGGCGGTCGGCGAGCAGTACGTCGACCTGAAGCCCAAGGCCGACAAGGGCCCGTACCTGGCGGGCGGCTCGGTCATCCCGGCCTCGAAGACGACCACCCCGGTCAGCACCGACCGGCTGATCGGCGACCTCGACACGCTGGCCGCGTCGGTCCCGGTCGACTCGCTGCGCACGGTCGTCGACGAGTCCTACGACGCCTTCCGCGGCACCGGCGGCGACCTGCAGAAGCTGCTCGACACCGCGCGCAGCTTCACCACGACCGCGCAGGAGTACCTGCCGCAGACGATCCAGCTGCTCGACCAGGGCGGCAAGGTGCTGGACACGCAGAACGCCGAGGCGGAGAACTTCGCGTCGTTCAGCAAGAGCCTCAACGAGCTCACCGGCACCCTGAAGAACTCCGACGGCGACCTGCGCAAGCTCATCGGCATCACGCCGCAGGTGGCGACGCAGATCAGCCAGGTGCTGCAGGAGTCCGGCCCGGGCCTCGGCGCGCTGACGGCGAACCTGCTCACCACGGCCAACCTGACCGTGACGCGGCTCGACGGCATCGAGCAGGGCCTGGTCACCTACCCGGCGCTGGCCGGCGCGGCGAGCAGCGTGGCGCCCGGCGACGGCACCGCGCACCTCGGCCTGGTGCTCAACCTCTTCAACCCGCCGTCGTGCACCAAGGGGTACCTGCCGTACTCGCAGTACCGCACCGGAGCCGACACTTCGCCGAAGCCGGCGAAGGAGGACGCGTACTGTGCCGAACCGAAGGGCAGCCCGATCAACGTGCGGGGCGCGCAGAACGCGCCGTACGGCGGGGTGCCGGTCGCGCCGTCCGCGAGCGACGTTTCGGCCAACGCGAACCGGCCGGCCGAGGAGCTCGCGGAGGAGCGCGACACCCGCGGTGTCCCGGGCATCGTCGGCAGCCCCGGCGTCAGCCTGAACAGCCTGGGTTCGCTGCTCGGGCTCGCCTGACGTGGATTTGATGACCGTTACCTACCCTGGAGTGCTATGAGTTCGGACGAGCCGGCCGCGGTCGCGGTGGCGGAGACCGAGGAGCCGGCCCCCGAGACGCCGTCGCAGGAGTCGTCCTCGCGGATCCTGGTGCTCGGCGCCGCGGCGCTGGCGCTGGCCGCGCTGATCGCGGCGGCGATCTTCGGCGTCCAGTGGTGGGTGGCCGCGAACGACGACAACGCCGATCTGGCGGCCTCGCGCGAGGCCGTGGTCAAGGCGGGTACGAACGCGCTGAAGGCCTACACCGAGGTCGACTACCAGGACCTGGACGGCTTCTTCGCCCGGCAGAAGTCCGTGTCGGACGACAAGATGTCCCAGCAGATCGACCAGTCGGCGCCGACGTTCCGCAAGGCGCTCGCCGACGCCAAGACGAAGGTCACCACCGACGTCCAGGACATCGCCGTCGAGGAGCTGGACGACCACGAAGGCAAGGCCAGCTTCCTCGCCGCCATCGCCACGACCGTCACCCAGGGCGACAAGAGCAGCGCGAAGCCGCTGCGCCTCGAGGTGTCGATGACCCGCGTGGGCGAAGACTGGAAGCTGTCCGGCATCGACAGCGTCCCGCTCGTCGCGGCCGGCCAGTAGCGCGTCACGCAGAAGGAGCTCGTAGTGCCCCCCTCCCGCCGCCAGCCGCCTCGCAGCAGCAGCACCCCGCCGTCGCGCCGGCCCCGCGTGGCCGGCCTGCGCAAGCCCGCGGCGGACGAGTCCGCCGCCGAGCGGACCGGCCAGCTCCCCGCGGTGCCGGCCGAGCCGCGCAAGCCGCGGCCCCGGCCCGCGCCGCGTCCGGTGCCGCGCCCGGCCGCCAAGCCCGCGGAGCCGTTCGAGGCCGCGAGCGGGCAGCTCGACACCGCACCTTCGGCCGAGGACACGGCGGTGTTCGCGGCGGTCGAGACCGAGGACGAGCCGAAGGTCGACGCGCTCACCGGCGAGCCCGAGGCGGACGAAGAAGCTCCGTCCCGGCCGGCGCCGCGGCGGAAGAAGCGCGACACAGGGATCGCGAAGCCGACCGGCGTCTCCGAGGCCGAGGCGGCCGCTTCGGCGGAGAAGCCCGCTCCGGCCGCAGCGGGCTCCTCCTCGCACAAGCCGTACGTGCTGGCGAGCGCGCTCGTGCTCGTGGCGCTGCTCCTGGGCGGGCTGGCGTTCTGGTTCAAGTCCGAGGAGGTCCAGGTCTCCTCGGCGACGAGCAACACCGCGCTGCTGGACGTCGCGAAGACGGCCCAGGTCAAGGACGCCGTGTCGAAGGCGGCCGAGGCGCTGTTCTCCTACGACTTCAACAACATCAAGAAGACCGAGGACGCGGCGAACGACCTGCTCGCCAACGACGACGTCAAGAACAAGTACAACTCGCTGATGGGCGAGGTGAAGAGGCTCGCGCCGACGCAGAAGATGGTCGTGACCTGCAAGGTCACCCGCGCGGCGGTGATCATGCTCAACGGCGACCTGGCGAAGGTGATGGTCTTCGTCGACCAGACCTCGACCCGCACGGACACGAAGAAGACGACCGCGGGCACGGCCCAGCTCCACCTGAACGCCCAGCTCCAGGGCGACAAGTGGAAGATCACGGACATGGACACGTACAACGCGCCCAAGGTCCCGGCGGCGACCCAGGCGCCGTCGTCCTCGGCGCCGCCGGCGTCCCCCTCGCCGACGAAGTGAGTCCGGCGGCCGCCCGGCGACGGGCGGTGCCGCTCGTCGATTTCGGGGAGCCGGCGGTGGCCGGCGGCCGGTAGCGCCGCCGCTACGGTAGGCCAATGGGATTCGAACAGGCGTACGCCAGTCTCGTCGGCCTGGCCGTCGGTGACGCTTTCGGCGCGCAGATCCTCCTGCCCGGAGACCACCCGGACGTCGCCGGCCGGCTGGTGCCGGCCGCGCCGTGGCGCTGGACCGACGCCACCGAAATGGCGTGCTCGGTCGTCGACGTCCTGCGGCGGAACGGTCACATCGACCAGGACGTGCTCGCCGGCTCGTTCGCCGAGCACCTCGACCCCGGCCGCGGCTACGGCCCGGGCGCGGAGTGGCGCCTGAACCAGATCCGGGCCGGGCGGACGTGGCCGGAGGTCGCCGAACCGGACGGCCGCGGCTCCTGGGGCAACGGCGCCGCCATGCGCGTGGCGCCGCTGGGCGCGTGGTTCTGCGACACCCTGCCGCAGGCCCTGCGCCAGGCCGAGCTGTCCGCCGTCGTCACGCACTCGCACCTCGAAGGCGTCGCGGGCGCGGTGGCCGTCGCGGCGGCGGCTGCGCTGCGGGCAGCGTCCCCCGGGCTGGCCGGCGCCGACCTGCTGGACGGGGTGATCCCGCTGGTGCCGCCCGGCCGGGTCCGCGACGGGCTCACGCTGGCCTTGAAGTTCTCCGGCGCCCGCGAAGCCGCCGCCAAGCTCGGCACGGGCCGCGAGCTGGCCGCGCACGACACGGTCCCGCTGGCCCTGTGGATCGCCGCCCGCTTCGGGGACAGCTTCACCGACGCGCTCTGGACGGTGGCCCAGGTCGCCGAGGACGTCGACACGGTGGGCGCCATCGTGGGCGGCGTGCTCGCGGCGGACGGCTCACCGGTCCCGGAGAGCTGGCGCGCGGCGTGCGAGCCCCTCCCCGGCTGGCTCGCCGAGTCCTGAGCGGGCCGCGGCGGCGCAGTTCGCCGGAGGCTGCCGTCGCCCACACGAGGGAACGCGCGGCTCCGTCAGGTCCGTGCTCGGCGGGCCCGGAGAGCCGGCGAGCCTCTCCCGGGCGGGCTCGTCGCGGCCTGAGCGGGCCGCGGCGGCACAGGGCGGCCGGCACGGTCCCGAAGCCTCTCCGAACGCTCTCGCGCCGCTGAGGCGGGCGGGACGCACGGGGCGGCTGGGACGGCGCCCGCGGGGGCTCCGGGGCGGTCACCCGAACCCCCGCGACACGCCGTCGCCGGCGGAACCGGTGTCGCTCCGAAGTGGCCTGAAACACAAATCGGGCGAGCGCCGAACGTGGGAAACACCCAGGTCCAAGCCGTATTACTGGCGCTACCCGCCGGTAACCAGGATGATATTCGGCCGCTCACGCTCCGCTGACCCTCTTCCACGCTGCGCCAACCGGCGGGACCCCCGTGTGGCATCTTGACTCTCGGGCCCGGTGGGTTCACGCTTACTCCCGAACGGCGAAACCGGCGGCCCTTGCGGGAGGGACAACCGGCTCGCCTGGAGGCATACCTGAAGACGTCGCGAGGCAGGCTGGGCCCCATCGGGAGCGCCCCCTGGACAGACCGCGCCGTTCGGGCTAGACTGCCTCTTTGCGCTGCCCTCTTTCAGGCTGCCCGGAGCCGGTAGTTAGGATAGTGGGCACACGGCACCCTTGACAGTCGCTCATAGCTGTTGCTATGGCGGCCGTCACCGCTCATTGTCCCCGGAAGGACGCATCTTGGCAGTCTCTCCCGCGAACCAGGCCACTGCTGCGACCACCTCGGCTGAATCTCGCTCGGAGTCCACGGGAATCCCCGGCGCGCCCAAGCGGGTTTCCTTCGCAAAGATTCGCGAACCGCTCAACACCCCCAACCTGCTCGATGTCCAGATCCAGTCGTTCCAGTGGTTCACCGGGGACGAAGCGTGGTTCGAGCGCCGTGTCGAAGAAGGTGAAGAAAACCCGGTCGGCGGCCTCGAAGAGGTCCTGAACGAGATCTCCCCGATCGAGGACTTCTCCGGCTCGATGTCCCTGTCCTTCTCCGCCCCGCGCTTCGACGAGGTCAAGGCCTCGATCGAGGAGTGCAAGGACAAGGACATGACGTACGCGGCCCCGCTGTTCGTCACGGCGGAGTTCGTCAACAACAACACGGGCGAGATCAAGAGCCAGACGGTCTTCCTGGGCGACTTCCCGGTCATGACCGACAAGGGCACGTTCATCATCAACGGCACCGAGCGTGTCGTCGTGTCCCAGCTGGTCCGCTCGCCGGGCGTCTACTACTCGAAGGACGTCGACAAGACGACCGACAAGGACGTCTTCAGCGTCCGCGTGATCCCGAGCCGCGGCGCGTGGCTCGAGTTCGACGTCGACAAGCGCGACACCGTCGGCGTCCGCATCGACCGCAAGCGCCGCCAGCCGGTCACCGTGCTGCTGAAGGCCCTGGGCTGGACCACCGAGGCGATCCGCGAGCGCTTCTCCTTCTCGGAGACGCTGCTGGCCACCCTCGAGAAGGACCACACCGCGGGCACCGACGAGGCGCTGCTCGACATCTACCGCAAGCTGCGCCCGGGCGAGCCGCCCACGAAGGAGAGCGCGCAGACCCTGCTGGAGAACCTGTTCTTCAAGGCGAAGCGCTACGACCTGGCCAAGGTCGGCCGGTACAAGGTCAACAAGAAGCTGGGCCTCGACACGCCGTACGACACGGGGACGCTGACCGAAGAGGACATCGTCACCACCATCGAGTACCTGGTCCGGCTGCACGCCGGCGAGGACAAGATGGACGCGCAGAACGGCACCGAGATCCCGGTCGAGACCGACGACATCGACCACTTCGGCAACCGGCGCCTGCGCACGGTCGGCGAGCTGATCCAGAACCAGATCCGGGTCGGCCTGTCCCGCACCGAGCGTGTCGTGCGTGAGCGCATGACCACGCAGGACGTCGAGGCGATCACCCCGCAGACCCTGATCAACATCCGCCCGATCGGCGCGGCGATCAAGGAGTTCTTCGGCACCTCGCAGCTGTCGCAGTTCATGGACCAGAACAACCCGCTGTCGGGCCTGACGCACAAGCGTCGTCTGTCGGCCCTCGGCCCGGGTGGTCTGTCCCGTGAGCGCGCCGGCATGGAGGTCCGGGACGTCCACCCGTCGCACTACGGCCGGATGTGCCCGATCGAGACGCCGGAAGGTCCGAACATCGGCCTGATCGGCTCGCTCTGCTCCTACGCGCGGGTCAACCCGTTCGGCTTCATCGAGACGCCGTACCGCAAGGTCGTCGAGGGCCGGGTCACCGACCAGGTCGACTACCTGACCGCGGACGAAGAGGACCGGTACGTCAAGGCCCAGGCCAACGCGCCGATCTCCGACGACGGCACCTTCGTGGAAGACCGGGTCATGGCCCGCCGCAAGGGTGGCGAAGTCGAGCTGATCGACCCGCTCGACATCGACTACATGGACGTCTCGCCGCGGCAGATGGTCTCGGTCGCGACGGCGATGATCCCGTTCCTCGAGCACGACGACGCGAACCGCGCCCTGATGGGTGCGAACATGCAGCGCCAGGCCGTGCCGCTGCTCCGCAACCAGGCGCCGTACGTCGGCACCGGGGTGGAGCTGCGCGCCGCGGTCGACGCCGGTGACGTGCTCGTCGCCGAGCAGTCCGGTGTCGTCGAGGAGCTCTCGGCGGACCTGATCACGATCATGCACGACGACGGCACGCGGAAGAGCTACGGACTGTACAAGTTCCGCCGCTCCAACCACGGCACCTGCTTCAACCACCGCCCGATCGTCAACGAGGGCGACCGGGTCGAGCAGGGTCAGGTCATCGCCGACGGCCCGTCCACCGAGAACGGTGAGATGGCGCTCGGCAAGAACCTGCTCGTCGCGGTCATGCCGTGGGAGGGCCACAACTACGAGGACGCGATCATCCTCTCCGAGCGCCTGGTGCAGGACGACGTCTTGACGTCGATCCACATCGAGGAGCACGAGATCGACGCCCGCGACACCAAGCTGGGCGCCGAGGAGATCACCCGGGACATCCCGAACGTCTCCGAGGAGGTCCTGGCCGACCTCGACGAACGCGGCATCATCCGCATCGGCGCCGAGGTCCGCGACGGCGACATCCTGGTCGGCAAGGTCACGCCGAAGGGCGAGACCGAGCTGACGCCGGAAGAGCGCCTGCTCCGCGCGATCTTCGGCGAGAAGGCCCGCGAAGTCCGCGACACCTCGCTGAAGGTGCCGCACGGCGAGACCGGCAAGGTCATCGGCATCCGCGTGTTCTCGCGCGAGGACGACGACGAGCTGCCCCCGGGCGTCAACGAGCTGGTCCGCGTCTACGTGGCCCAGAAGCGCAAGATCCAGCCGGGCGACAAGCTCGCCGGCCGGCACGGGAACAAGGGTGTCATCGGCAAGATCCTGCCGGTCGAGGACATGCCGTTCATGGAGGACGGCACGCCCGTCGACATCATCCTGAACACCCACGGTGTGCCGCGACGGATGAACATCGGCCAGATCCTCGAGCTGCACCTGGGCTGGCTGGCCTCGCAGGGCTGGACGATCGAAGGCACCCCGGACTGGGCGAAGAACCTGTCCCCGGAGCTCTACGACGTCGCGCCGAACACGAACACCGCGACCCCGGTGTTCGACGGCGCGAAGGAAGAGGAGCTCACCGGGCTGCTCGGGGCGACCAAGCCGAACCGCGACGGCGAGCGCATGGTCAAGGAGAACGGCAAGGCGACCCTGCTGGACGGCCGCTCCGGCGAGCCGTACCCGTACCCGGTCGCGGTCGGCTACATGTACATCCTGAAGCTGCACCACCTGGTCGACGACAAGATCCACGCCCGCTCCACCGGTCCGTACTCGATGATCACGCAGCAGCCGCTGGGTGGTAAGGCGCAGTTCGGTGGCCAGCGCTTCGGTGAGATGGAGTGCTGGGCGATGCAGGCGTACGGCGCTGCCTACACGCTGCAGGAGCTGCTGACGATCAAGTCGGACGACGTGGTCGGCCGCGTCAAGGTGTACGAGGCCATCGTCAAGGGGGAGAACATCCCCGAGCCGGGCATCCCGGAGTCGTTCAAGGTGCTCCTCAAGGAGCTCCAGTCGCTGTGCCTCAACGTCGAGGTGCTCTCCAGCGACGGCGCGGCGATCGAGATGCGCGACTCCGACGACGAGGACCTCGAGCGCGCCGCGGCGAACCTCGGCATCAACCTGTCCCGCAACGAGTCGCCCTCGGTGGACGACGTCGTGCACTGATCGCGAGCTGAGCGAGGGGGAGACCCGGGTGCGGGTGTCCCGCAAGACACAGCCTCCGGCCCCCTCGCTCGCCCGCCAACCCCTCTAGCCGAAACAACCCCAAGGGGATCTAGACGTGCTGGACGTCAACTTCTTCGATGAGCTCCGCATTGGTCTCGCCACGGCCGACGACATCCGTCAGTGGTCGTACGGCGAGGTCAAGAAGCCGGAGACCATCAACTACCGGACGCTCAAGCCCGAGAAGGACGGCCTCTTCTGCGAGAAGATCTTCGGCCCGACCCGGGACTGGGAGTGCTACTGCGGCAAGTACAAGCGCGTCCGCTTCAAGGGCATCATCTGTGAGCGCTGCGGCGTCGAGGTGACCCGCGCCAAGGTGCGCCGCGAGCGGATGGGCCACATCGAGCTGGCCGCCCCGGTCACCCACATCTGGTACTTCAAGGGTGTTCCCTCGCGCCTCGGCTACCTGCTGGACCTGGCGCCGAAGGACCTCGAGAAGATCATCTACTTCGCTGCTTACGTCATCACGGGCGTGAACACGGAGCTGCGCCACAACGACCTGCCGACCCTCGAGAACGAGATCGGCGTCGAGCGCAAGAACCTCGAGACCAAGCGTGACGCGGACATCGAGGCTCGCGCGCAGAAGCTGGAAGCCGACCTGGCCGAGCTGGAGGCGGAGGGCGCCAAGTCCGACGTCCGCCGCAAGGTCAAGGAGGGCGGCGAGCGCGAGATGCGCCAGCTGCGTGACCGCGCCGGTCGCGAGCTGGACCGCCTCGAGGAGGTCTGGACGACCTTCACGAAGCTCGACACCCGCCAGCTGATCGCCGACGAGCTGCTGTACCGCGAGCTGGTCGACCGCTACGGCGAGTACTTCACCGGCGGCATGGGCGCGGAGGCCATCCAGAAGCTGGCCACCGAGTTCGACGTCGCCGCGGAGGCGGAGAGCCTGCGCGACACGATCCGCAACGGCAAGGGGCAGAAGAAGCTCCGCGCGCTGAAGCGGCTCAAGGTCGTCGCGGCCTTCCAGGCCACCGGCAACGACCCGCGCGGCATGGTGCTCGACGCCGTCCCGGTCATCCCGCCGGACCTGCGCCCGATGGTGCAGCTGGACGGTGGCCGCTTCGCGACCTCCGACCTGAACGACCTGTACCGCCGCGTGATCAACCGCAACAACCGCCTCAAGCGGCTGATCGACCTCGGTGCGCCCGAGATCATCGTCAACAACGAGAAGCGGATGCTGCAGGAGGCCGTCGACGCGCTGTTCGACAACGGCCGCCGCGGGCGTCCGGTCACCGGCCCGGGCAACCGGCCGCTGAAGTCGCTGTCCGACCTCCTCAAGGGCAAGCAGGGCCGGTTCCGCCAGAACCTGCTCGGCAAGCGCGTCGACTACTCGGGCCGTTCGGTCATCATCGTCGGCCCGCAGCTGAAGCTGCACCAGTGCGGCCTGCCGAAGGACATGGCGCTCGAGCTGTTCAAGCCGTTCGTCATGAAGCGGCTGGTCGACCTGAACCACGCGCAGAACATCAAGTCCGCCAAGCGGATGGTGGAGCGCTCGCGGCCGCAGGTGTGGGACGTGCTGGAAGAGGTCATCACCGGCCACCCGGTGATGCTGAACCGCGCGCCGACCCTGCACCGCCTCGGTATCCAGGCCTTCGAGCCGCAGCTGGTCGAGGGCAAGGCCATCCAGCTGCACCCGCTGGTCTGCGAGGCGTTCAACGCGGACTTCGACGGTGACCAGATGGCGGTGCACCTGCCGCTGTCGGCCGAGGCGCAGGCCGAGGCCCGGATCCTGATGCTGTCGGCGAACAACATCCTTTCGCCGGCGTCGGGCCGTCCGCTCGCCATGCCGCGACTGGACATGGTGACGGGTCTGTTCCACCTGACCCGCCTCAACGAGAAGGCCGAGGGCGCGGGCAACGCGTACTCGTCGCCGGCCGAGGCCATCATGGCCTTCGACCGCAAGGCGCTGGGCCTGCACGCCCCGATCAAGATCCGCGTCACCGACCGCCAGCCGGCCAAGGCCGACGAAGCGCGGCTCGCGGAAAAGGGCTGGGAGCCGGGCAAGGCGTGGCTGGCCGAGACGACCCTGGGCCGCGTGCTGTTCAACGAGCTGCTGCCGGCGGACTACCCGTTCATCAACGAGCCGATGCCGAAGAAGCGTCAGGCCGCGATCGTGAACGACCTCGCCGAGCGGTACTCGATGACCCAGGTCGCGCAGACCCTGGACCGCCTGAAGGACGCCGGGTTCTACTGGGCGACCCGCTCGGGCGTCACCGTCGCCATCTCGGACGTGCTCACCCCGGTGGGCAAGGCCGCCATCCTCGACGAGTACGAGGGCAAGGCCTCCCAGGTGGAGAAGCGCTACCAGCGTGGTCAGCTGTCCCACACCGAGCGCAACAACGAGCTCGTCAAGGTGTGGACGCAGGCCACCGAAGAGGTCCACAAGATCATGGAGACGGCGCTGCCGGACGACAACCCGATCGCCATGATCGTGAAGTCGGGCGCGGCGGGCAACATGACGCAGGTCCGGTCGCTGGCCGGGATGCGTGGCCTGGTGTCGAACCCGAAGGGTGAGTACATCCCGCGTCCGATCAAGGCCAACTTCCGTGAGGGCCTGTCGGTGGCGGAGTACTTCATCGCGACGCACGGTGCCCGGAAGGGCCTGGCGGACACGGCGCTGCGGACCGCCGACTCGGGTTACCTGACCCGTCGTCTGGTGGACGTCTCGCAGGACGTCATCGTCCGCGAGGTCGACTGCGGCACCACCCGCGGCATCATGATGCCGATCGGCGAGGACATCGGCGACGGCAAGGTGCTGCGCGACCAGCACGTCGAGACCTCCGTGTACGCGCGGAACCTCGCGACGGACGCGGTGGACGCCAAGGGCAACGTCGTGCTGAACGCCGGCGACGACATCGGCGACCCGGCCATCGACAAGCTGCTTTCGAGCGGCATCTCGAAGGTCAAGGTCCGCTCGGTGCTCACCTGCGAGTCGGCCGTCGGCATCTGCGCGACCTGCTACGGCCGCTCGATGGCGACCGGTCAGCTCGTCGACGTCGGCGAGGCCGTGGGTATCGTCGCGGCCCAGTCGATCGGTGAGCCGGGTACGCAGCTGACGATGCGTACGTTCCACCAGGGTGGTGTCGCCGGTGACGACATCACGACCGGTCTGCCCCGTGTGCAGGAGCTCTTCGAGGCTCGTGTCCCGAAGGGCAAGGCGCCGATCGCCGACGTCGATGGCCGCGTGCGCATCGAGGAGAGCGAGCGGTTCTGGAAGATCACGCTGATCCCGGACGACGGCGGCGAAGAGATCGTCTTCGACAAGCTGTCCAAGCGTCAGCGGCTCGCGAACACCCCGAACGGCCCGCTGGGCGACGGCGACCACGTCAACGTCGGCCAGCAGCTGCTCGAGGGCACGCCGGACCCGCACGAGGTCCTGCGGGTCATGGGGCCGCGCGAGGCGCAGATGCACCTCACGGACGAGGTCCAGAAGGTGTACCGGGCGCAGGGTGTGTCGATCCACGACAAGCACATCGAGGTCATCGTGCGGCAGATGCTGCGCCGCGTGACGATCATCGACTCCGGTGCCACGGACTTCCTGCCGGGCGAGCTGCCCGAGCGGACCAAGTTCGAGGCGACGAACCGGGCCGCGGTCGCCGAGGGCGGCGAGCCGGCTTCGGGTCGTCCGGTGCTGATGGGTATCACGAAGGCGTCGCTCACCACGGACTCGTGGCTGTCGGCGGCGTCGTTCCAGGAGACCACGCGCGTCCTGACCGACGCGGCCATCAACGGCCGCTCGGACCGGCTCGTGGGCCTCAAGGAGAACGTGATCATCGGTAAGCTGATCCCGGCCGGTACGGGCATCAACAAGTACCGCAACATCCAGGTGCAGCCGACGGAAGAGGCCCGGGTCGCGGCGTACGCGATCCCGTCCTACGACGACGGCTACTACACCCCGGACGTGTTCGGTACGGGTACCGGTGCCGCGGTGCCGCTGGACGACTACGACTTCGGCCGCGACTTCCGCTGACCGTAGTCCCGATCAACGGGAAAGGCCCTCGCCGGGATTCCGGCGAGGGCCTTTCCCGTTTCGCAACTGTCACCCAAAACGGGTGCGCACCCCGCTAGATTGACGAGGTTCACGCGGTTCGGGGGCTTTGCGCGTTTCCATCGGGTAATCAGGGGTGACTGTTCGTGAACAAATCCAGAAGCGCGAGACCGATCTCGCGCCATTTCGCCACGCTCGCCGCGGCGGCCTTGCTGACCTGCGGGTTTGCCGGCCCGGCCGGCGCGGAAGAGACGACTCCGACGGCCACCGCGCCGGCCACTTCGGAAGCGCCGCCGAGCAGTTCCGAGATGCCGACGACGTCGGTGCCGAGTTCCGCGGCCGAGAGCGCGCCGCCCACGGAACAGAAGCCCCGGGCCGCCGCCGAACGAGCGGAAGTCGACGTTTCCGCCGACTTCGACAAGCCGTCGTACGGGACCGGCGACGACGTCACCTTCAAGTTCAAGCTGACGAACGTCGGCCAGACCCGCGCGGCCGGCCTCACGATCTACCAGATGATTTCCAACCCGGACGACCTGAACGTGCCCTACGACGGCTGGGGACCGCTCAAGGCCGCGCCCGGCCTGTCGCTCGAGCCGGGTGAAACCTTCGAACTGCCGGTTTCCGGCCGCGTCCGGAGCCTCGACAAGCCGACCGCGGTCGTGCGGGGTGTCCTGTTCGACGAGACCGGCGCCAGCGCCAGCCAGACGTTCACCTTCACCGTTCCGATCACGCAGGAGATCGTGCACGCGAAGGGCTCGGTCTACGGGGACGCGAACGGCAACGGTGTGCCGGACGGCGGCGAGCAGCTGGGCGGGGCCAAGCTCACCCTGCGGTACACGCACGGCAGCGGCGAGTACACGGCCACGAGCGACGCCCAGGGGAAGTTCGGCGTCGACATCCCGGCCGGGGACTACTACCTCGGCGGCGACGTGGTCGACGGCTGGCTGTTCCCGTTCCGGACCGTCCACATCGGACCGGACAGTGACGACCTGCTCGTCCGCGGGGCTCCGCCGCTCAACGGCGCGCTGAAGGCGTCGATGAAGTTCACCCAGGACAGCTACCGGGTCGGCGACCTCCTGCACCTCACGGTGACGCTGTCGAACTCCGGCTCGATCCCGCTCACCGGCATCGTGGCCGAGTGCAACCGGGTCGGTGACAGCTACATCCTGAACGGAACCGGGCCCGGCTGGGGTGACCTGGTCTACTCGCGCGGGGTGACGATCGCCGCCGGAGAGACCCGCACCTTCGACGTGACCGACACGGTGCCGGCGGCCGCGTTCAACCGCGGGTTCGTCTTCGCTTCCTGCGACTTCGGCTATCCCGAAGTGGACGTCGACAACCACGCGCAGGCCGACGCCCAGGCCGCGGTGCCGGGCGCGAAGGTCACCGTCGACGGCAACGTCGGCGTCTTCGACGACCACGGTCAGCTGCAGCGGGGCGTGGCCGGCGTCAAGGTCGTGCTCGTCTCCGACCTGCACTGCCCGATCACCGGCGAGACGACGACCGACGACAAGGGGTACTTCGCGTTCAAGGACGTGGCGCCCGGACCTGCTTACCAGCTGTACTTCCAGCTGCCGGACGGCTGGAAGCTCAAGTACGACGACAGCAACCCGATGCCGATCTGGGTCTTCGGCGCGCCGACGAAGCCGCAGCCGCAGGTGGTCTTGGCGGAGGAGGGCACCTCGCCGGCGGCGCCGGCCGTACCGGCCCAGCCCGCGGACTGCGCCCCGGCGGGCACGCCCACCTCGTCGAACGCGGCGGGGACCGGCGGCGGGGAAAGCACCGGCGGTGGCACCGGCCTGGCCAGCACGGGTGTCGACGCACTCGGGCTCGGGGTGCTCGCCCTGGTCGCCCTGGGGCTCGGCGGTGGACTGGTGATCGGCTCCCGCCGGCGCCGGAACGCGGCCTGACGAACAAAAAAGCGCCCCCGGTCCACAGTGGACCGGGGGCGCTTTTCGGGTCAGCGAAGACTGCAGCGCGACACCGGGAAGTCGAAGTAGGTGTCCGGGAACGGCTCGCCGTCGAGCGTGTAGTGCCACCACTCCTCGGGCAGGTTGTGGAAGCCGGCCGCGATCATGGTGGTCCGCAGCAGGTCGCGGTTCTGCCGCGCGACGCCGGTGATCGCCGGGTTGTCGGTGTGGGCCAGAGGGTCGAAGCAGTCGTAGCCGGTGCCCATGTCGACCATGTTGTCGGGGAAGCGCCGGTTCCGCGGCGCGAAGCACGGCACGAGCGGCTCACCCGGGACGTACGGGCGCTGGAACCGCGGCGGGAGCTTCACGACGGTGAGGTCCATGGTGCTGCCGCGGCTGTGCCCGGACTTCTCGGCGATGTACCCGTCCTCGAACAGCCGGTCCTTGGCGACGTTCGGGTAGAACTCGGCCTTCATCTTCTCGTCGGCGAGGTCCTTCGCCCACCGCACGAAGTGGTCGACCGCGCGCTGCGGGCGGTAGCAGTCGTAGACCTTGAGCGTGTAGCCCTGCCTGACCAGCTTCGCCTGGGCCTGCCGCAGGCCTTCGGCGGCCTGCCGGGTCAGGATGCAGGTGGGCTCGAGGTAGCCGTCGATCCGCCGGCCGACGAAGTTGTGCCGGGTGGCGTAGCGGATGTCCTGCAGGATCGACGGCGCCACGTCGGACAGGGCGACGAACTCGGCGGGGGCGGCCGGCGGCGCGGCCTGCGCGGTGGCGGGGACGGCCAGGGTGGCCAAGGTGGCGAGGGTGACGGCGAGCGTCCGCACCCTGCGAGTCAAGATCGGCATCCCTCTCGTCTATCAGCTCGGCGGCGGACAATCAGCCGCCTTCCGGGCAGGACTTCGGGTCACGACCAGCCTTCGGGCGTCGTCGCGCGCAGGAAGTCGTCCGTCGGCGGCTGCACCGGCCGCCCCTCGAACTGCGTCGACAGCACCACCGACGACCGCAGCTCGCCGTGCTTGCCGAGCCGCTCCAGCAGACCTTCGAAGTGCTCGAGCGAGGCCGCCCGGATCTTCAGCATCGTGCAGTGGTCGCCGGACAGGCGGTGGATCTCCACGACTTCCGGGTAGTCCTCGGACTTCGACGTCTTCAGCAGGCAGCTGCTCAGCGCGCACCGCATCTCGACGAACGCCTGCAGCGGCTGGCCCGCGCGCCGCGCGTCGACCTGCGCGCGGTAGCCGGTGATCACGCCGGTCTCCTCCAGCCGCCGGACCCGCTCGGCCACTGCCGGCGCCGAGAGGTTGATGCGCCGGCCCAGCTCCTTGAAGGACAGCCTCCCGTCGGCCTGCAGCAGTTCCAGCAGCCGCCAGTCGACGTCGTCCAGGGGCTTTTCCGAACGGAAGGTCATGGGCCCCATCTTCCTTCCGAACCGCGACCGTGGCGACGGATTTGCCGTTGATCGTCCCTTCGAAAGATCCTCGGAAGTTCCTAAAGTTGCTGGTCATGGGGACTCTGACGGTGACCGGCCGGGCCCGGTCGATGGGCGCGCTGTTCGCCGGCGTCGCGCTGCTCAACACGGCGACGGTCGGCCTGAGCACCGCCGCGACGCTGATCGTCGCCGCCGGCAGCGGGCCGGGGTGGAGCGGCCTGCCGAGCGTCGCGAACGTGCTCGGGACGGCCGCCGGCGCGTTCGGCGCGGGCCTGCTGCTGCCGGGGCACGGCCGCCGCCGCGTCCTGGTTGCCGGGTACGGCGTCGCCGCGGCCGGTGCGCTCGTCGCCTTCGCCGGCGCTCTGACGACGTCGCTGGTGCCGCTCCTGCTCGGCATCCTGCTGGTCGGTCTCGGCAACGGCGGCGCGCAGCTGTCGCGCTACCTGGCCGCGGACCTGTACCCGGAGGAACGCCGGGGCCGCGCGCTGTCGAACGTCGTGTGGGCCGGAACCGTCGGCGCGCTCGCCGGGCCGGCGCTGATGGCCCCGGCGGCGGACGTCGTCACCGGGTTCGGCTGGCCGTCGCTGTCCGGGCCGGTCGCGGTCGCCGTGCTGGCCACGGCGGGCGCGGCGCTGGCGGCCGCGTTCCTCCCGCGGCACGTCCCGCTCCCACCGGAGAAGCCGGCGGCCACGGTCGCCCCGGCGCGGGCGGCCGGCGTCGCGCGGCCGCTGGTCGCGATGGTCGCCGCGCAGCTGACGATGGTCGCGGTGATGACCATGACGCCGGTGCAGCTGGAGAGCCACGGGCACGGTCTCGACGTCGTCGGCTGGGTGCTGAGCGCGCACCTGTTCGGCATGTTCGCGCTGGCGCCGCTGTCCGGCCGGATCGCCGACCGCTGGGGCCCGCGCGTCACGGTCAACGCGGGTCTCGGGGTCCTGGCTTTGTCGACGGCGACCGCGCTCGCGGCGCCGACGGCGCACACGTCCGGCCTGCCGGTGGCGTTGTTCCTGCTCGGGTACGGCTGGAACCTGGTGTTCGTCGGCGGCAGCGCGCAGCTGAGCCGCGACCTCGCGCCGGAGACGCGCAGCCGGGTGCAGGGCACCGTCGACGCGGTGGTCTGGTCCGCGTCCGCTTTGGCCGGTTTGGGGTCAGGACAGCTGTTTGCCGGCGGTGGGTACGCGCTCGTGGCGGTCGTCGGAGGTGTGCTGGCGCTGCTTCCGTTGGCCCTCCTGGCATCCCGTGACGGCCGGTAGCCGCGTCGTTGTCGGCAAATCTCTCGTCGCCGTGGTGGTGGCGCGCTGGCGAAGATGGGCCGTGGCTGACTCTGTGCCCTTCACGGACAACTTTTCGGACCTCTCCAACACACAGGGGTACCAGTTCGAGTTCCGCTGTGAACGCTGCGGCAACGGCTTCCGTTCCGCCTTCCAGCGCGACACCATGGAAACCGGGCGAAGCGTGCTTCGCACTGTCGGCTCGTTCTTCGGCGGGACGCTCCGGGATCTGAGCAACTCGGCCGACCAGTGGCGCTACGACCGCGCGACGAACTCGCCGGCCAAGGACCGGGCGCTGGCGGCGGCGGTCAAGGAGATCACGCCGAGCTTCCGCCAGTGCCGCGGGTGCGGCGACTGGATGTGCCACGACCAGTGCTGGAACGAGGAGATCGGCCAGTGCCTGCGTTGCTCGCCGAGCGTCGCCGAGGAGATCTCGCGCGCCCAGGCGTCGGCGCAGCGCGACCAGATCTGGGACAAGGCCCGCGAGAACGACTGGACGTCCGACCTCGACCTCGACACCCGCGCGAAGGTGACCTGCCCGGGCTGTGGCCTGAAGGCCGAGGGCGGGAAGTTCTGTTCGTCCTGCGGCACGTCACTGGCGCTCAAGGTCCGCTGCGGCGGCTGCGGGAGCGAGAGCACCAAGCCCGGCGCGCTGTTCTGCTCGGACTGCGGCACCAAGCTCTGACCGGAGTTCCCGGCACTTCACAACGGATACGTAACTCGCAGCCCGGCGTTCAGGCGTCGGGGCTGCGCCATTGTGACCAGCTGTGACGCCGCTGGATGGTCTAGACGTCGCGGAGTAGTGACGCTCACCTGTTGGCCCAATCGGCGCGTGCGTCAGCCTGCCGACCACCACGCTCGGCGGCAGCGTCCGGACGCGTATTGGGTGATCGAGGACGGCACCGCGTACGGCACGTACATGGGCGGCCCGGTCGTCCCCGGCCCGCACTCCTACGCCGACGGCTCCACCCAGATCGGCAACGGCTTCGCGGGCAGCCCCGGCGAGGTCGTCCACTTCGGACAGAACGCCGAAGTCCTGTCGGAGTCCCCGGCGGCGACCCCGCAGGGCGACAACCAGAAGCTGTGCGACAACCTGCCGCAGCTGGCAAGCCGACCTGCGCCAACCCGCACGGCATCCAGGCCCGCGAGGAGCTGAACACGCTCGTCACGAGCGACTACGCCGAGCCGCGCACCATCATCCTCGACCCGGTGAAGCAGCCGTCGCCGTACCTGCGCCGGCCGACCGTGCGGACCTGGGACATCTCCGACCGCAACCACCCGAAGCTGAAGTCGGTGCCGTACCTGCAGGACGGCCCGCGGGCCGATCCGGCCGACCCACTGCACGCCGAGAGCCGCGCGGTCATGGAGACCACGGTGACGAACCTGCCGGGGCACAAGGGCGCGTTCGCCCAGACCATGCAGGGCGGCGCGGTGTTCTACACACCGGACATCACCGCGGCCGAGCCGCGCTGGATCGAGGTGTTCGACGACGGCGCCGCGAACAAGGCGATCTACGCGACCGACGACTCGAACGGCGCCAGCTCCGACGGCGGCTGATCCAGGCGAGCCCGGACGACAAGTACCTCCACCGCGCGATCGTCGGCCGGCAGAAGGGCACCCTCTCGGCCGACGACCCCGGCACGACCGGTGGCGTCTACGTCCTCGACATCCGGGGCCGGGTCGACACCAAGGCGAAGGCGCAGCAGGGCGGAGGCGGCGACCTTGCCGACCGTCGTCGGCGCGGTCCCGCACTGGGGCGCCTACGACAACTGGGCGCTCGGCAGCGACGGTTTCTACCACGAAACCGACACGCCGCAGCACCTCGCGGTGTCGAACTACTTCGTCGCGCGGTCCGGTTTGGACGGTGACCACAAGGTCGACCTGCTGAACATCGGGCCGGACGAGGAAGGTCGCGGACGCCGGCATCAAGTAACCCGGTCGTGAGTGTTTAGGGCGGTTCTAACCGCCCTAAACACTCACGACCCCGACCTGGGAGTCTTGGTGGAACACGACCACTCCGCGCCGGGGAGCCGCCGTTTCCCTTGGGAGTCCCCATGAACCGGCAGCTCGCCGGCAGGCTCGGCATCGCGGTGATCGCGATCGCGGCGGTGACCACCGGCATCTTCATCGTGGGAGACAACGGTTCTCCGCCGTCGCCGCCGGTCGCGGTGGTGGGGGCCGGCGCCGTCCTCGGTGCCGCCGCGCACGATCATGGCGACTGCGACGTACACCTCGACCCCGCCGGCGCCGTCCGGCTACCAGGTGACCTATGAGCTGGCCGGCACCGGCACGGCGACGGTCGTCTACGACTCGAACGGGCTCGGCCTGGTCCACCAGGAGCTGGACGTCGCCCTGCCGTGGCGGAAGGAGCTTTCGTGGCCGTCGGCCGGGTCGGTCCAGCTGCTCGGGCAGGGGAGCGGCGCGGTGGAGTGCCGCATCTCCCTGGGCGGGCGCGTGGTGGCGACGCGGAAGTCGGCACCCGGCGAGGTCGCGGCCTGCACCGGCCGGGCTCAGCTGAGGGCCTTCGCGAACCAGTGCTCGGCGAACTGCCCGTCGTTGAAGGGCTCGACCTCGTCGTAGCCGATCTTCGCGTAGAGCGCGCGGGCCTCGACGAGGTCGTGGCGGGTGTCGAGCCGCATGAGGGCCGAGCCGAGCGTGCGGGCGGCGTCTTCGGCGGCCGCCACCAGCCGCGGCGCGAGCCCCGAGCCGCGGTGGGCGGGCTTGACGAACACCTTCGTCAGCTCGGTGACCCCCGGCGTGACGACTCGGGTGCCGGCGCAGCCCGCGACGTCGTCGTCGCGGTATCCGACGAGGAACGCCCCGGTGGGCGGCACCAGGTCGGCCCCGGGTTCCTCGGCGACGTACCGCGTCAACTCGGCTTCGGTGATCGGCCGCCCGTAGTAGCGCGAAGCGACTTCGTCCATGTACTCGCGCATGATCGCGACGGCGTCCGGGTGAGCGACGTCGATCTGGGTGATCTTCCAGTTCACGTCCTCATCCTGGGGACGCTGTCCAGCGAATTGCCCGGGCCCCGGGCACCATGAAGGTATGACGACGATCACGAAGCGCCTGACAGTGGTGGCCGTCCTGCTGATCACGGTGGGAGCGATCCTGCTGTCGGTGGGGGCGATCGGCTTCCGGTCCGACGAGCAGGCCGACGCCAACATCGGCGCGGGGTTCGCCCTGCTGGCGGGGCCCTACATCGTGGGCCTGGGCCTGGTGTTCGCGCTGTCGGCGGGCTTGACGCACCTCACGACGCGCCGTCGGTGACGCTCCACAACGCCGCGGGCAGCTGTCCGGCCAGGTCGGCCAGGTACTCGGCCTCGGCCACGATGTTCTGCCGCGTCGCGCAGCCCTGACCCCGGGTCCGCGCCGAGCCGTGCTCCACGACGACGTCCCGCTGGGCGAACCGGGGGTTCGCGGCCAGCCACCGGGTCAGCTCGCCCTCGAGTGGCGAGTCCGGCGGCAGCGTCGGCATCGACGGTGCCTTCCCCGGCACGATCCGCAGTTCCGGGCAGGGCGGCACCTGCACCTGGGTGACGTGGATGTCGCGGAAGTAGGTGTGGTCGTCGAAGTGCCGGTACGGCTCCTGGGCGTCGACGGCGATCACCGCCCGGTCGCGGTGGCGGAACTCGACCCACGTCGTGTGGGTGCTCCCGGCCAGCGGGCGGCCGCCCGGGTGGAGCACCCCGAAGGTCGGCACTGCCCGCGCGTCGCTGGGGACGCCGCTGTCGAAGGTGCCGCCGCGCTCGGCCGCGAAGGCCTTGAACCAGTGCTCCTTGCGGCTTTCGACGAACTTGGTGTGCGACCGCCACCAGATCGCCGCCACCACCGCGAACACCGCCGCGATCAGCACGACCGCCACCACGCCTGCCATCAGAAGTCCAGGTCCTCGCGCGTCTCTTCGTCGGATCGGTGCCGGCCGGTCTCGCCGTAGTCGCTCGCCTTCTTGGCGTTCTTGACGTGGCTGGTGAGCTTCCCGAGGTGGTCGTTCAGCGTCTTCGCCGGGTTGTCGCCGGGCTTGGCCGGGTTGAACCCGAAGACGCCCTTGGCGGCCGCCTCGCCGCCCTTCTTCGCGATCTCGGACAGGGCGTTCTTCCCGGCCCGCTTGCCGATCATGCCCTCGGCGCCCTTGAGCTTGTCGACCATGCTCTTGCCCGCGTTGCCCTGGGCGATCTCCGTCAGCTTCTCCGCGGTCTTGCCCTCGGTGAACACCTTGCCCAGCTTCGTCGCCGCCAGCTTGGCCTTCATCTTCTGCAGCCAGTCGAGGATCTTCTGCAACAGCTCGCGGACCTTCGAGACCTTCTGCGTCGTCTTCGCGGCAGTCGTGCCGAGCTTGACCTCCGACGCCGTGCCCGCGGTGGCGACCGACGCCCCGCAGGTGGGCACCGCGGCCGCCAGCGCCGGGATCCAGATCATGATCAGCCAGGTGACCAGCTCGGTGAGGATCGCCTTGATCAGGTCCTCGACGAAGCTCATCAGCATGCTGCTCAGCTGCAGCATCTGCGCCATGTCGCCGGACTTCGCGGAGACGCCGCCGATGCCGTGGGCGAACTCGCCGAGCGACTTGCGCGCCGCGTCGCCGGCGTCGCCCTTCCACGCCGCCAGCGACGTGTCCGCGACCTCGGCGAAGTTCTTCGCCAGCTGGTCCAGACCGGTCGCGATGGCGCCGAAGTTGCCGGCCGCGGTGGCGAGCGCGGGCCCGTCGCCGCTGACGAAGTGGATCGCGTCCTGGATCGGCTGGACGGCGCTGATCAGGAAGTTCAGCCCCTGCCCGACGAGCCAGCCGAGCGGGTCGGTGGCGATGTCGGTGATGGTGCTCGCGCTCGACTGGATGAAGGACGTCGTGTCGGTCGCGATCGTGGCCACCCCGAGCGCGATGTCGACGCCGTCGGGGTGGGGCGCGGTGACCGCCTGGTACACGGAGACGACGTCCTTGCCGACGGTCACGGCGCTGCCCGCGAACGGGGTCGCCTTGACCGCGTTGTCGACGTTCACCCCGAGCACCGTGGCCGGGTCGTCGCTCTTCACGCTGACGCCGCTCGCGACGTCCTGGAACTCCGCCATCGTGCCCCCCTCAGGGCTGCTTCGGGCCGTCGAGCAGGACCTCGACCTGCCCGAAGAAGGCCTTGTGGTCGTCTTCGGTGCCCTGGTAGACGTTCGCCGCGTCGGCGAACTTGCCCTGCGCCGACGTCAGGCCTTCGGCCATCGACGCCAGCAGGTCGCGCAGCTCGTGCAGCGTTTCGTCGTACCCGTGCTTGGTGAACAGGCCCACCACGCCCCACGACTTGTCGCCGACGTCGGCCTGGCCGACCTTCTCGGTGAACTTCGCGCCCTGGTCCTTGTACTTGCCGAGCTCGCCGACGTACTTGCGCAGCGCGTCGACCTCCACCTGGTAACCGCCGGCGCCGTCGGGCATCAGTCCTCCTCGTCGAACAGGGAACGCAGGAAGGTGTCGCCGGCGGACCCGCCTGCGGGCGGTGCCGGTGGCGGGGGCGGCGCGTCGGCCTGGCGCAGGACCCGCTCCTCGGAGAAGTCCTCGGCGGGGTCCGGCGGCTCCGGCGTTCCTTCCGCCAGCTTCGACCGCAGGTCCTCGACGGTGGTTCCGAACGCGACGGCCTGGGTTTCGAGGACCTGGTCGACCAGGCCGAGGCTGTCGCCCAGGTGCTCCTCGACGAGCACCGCCTGCCGGCGGGCCGCCTCGCCGACGGCTTCGCGCAGGGTTGCCATGAGCGCGGCGGACAGCGCCTGCGGGCCCTTCGCGAGCGCCGCGTCGGTGAACTCGACGTCGAGGACCGCGCCGCCGGGGCCGGTGACCACGGTCACGCCGCCGTCCGGTGAGGACGCGCTCGCCCGCAGCCCGGTCAGCTCCTGCCGCATCGCGCCGACACCGGCGAACCGGTCGTCGACGGTCCGGATGCTCGCCTCGAACCGCTCGAACTCGGCTTGCAGCTGGTCGAACTCGGCCGACATGTCCCTGTTCCTCCCCGATCGCCCGGTGCTCGCCACCCATCGTGGCCCCTCGGCTGCGGTGTGACGCACGGAACGCCCGATCCGATCCCGCTGCATCACCCGACCGGGTAATGGGTAGGTTTCCGGCCGCAAGGGGAAGCAGGGGAAGAGCGCTAGGAGTGCGTGATGAGCAGCAGCGAAGGGGCCGAGCGGCCCGACGAAGAGCCGAAGTCGACCGGCAGCCACGCGGCGCCCGAAGGGGCGGGCGTGCACCCGCTCATCGACCTCTCGCGCGACCCGAACCCGGGCAAGCCTGACCACGCGAAGCCCGACGAGGACTGATCCACCGGTCCGATCGCTCGTCTTGACCGGCTCGTTCAGGTCCTCCGGCGACCGGGACGAGTCGTTCAGGACGTCACCCGGGCGCGCCCCGGCCGCGGAACATTCCCGAGGCCGGGGGTGTTGTACGGGAGGCCTGCGGAGGCCGCACCGCGTGCGTCCGCCCCGGCGTGACCGGACTGCGGGAACATCCCGCGGCCCGGTGCCGTTCGGAGGTAGGCTGGAGGTTCGCCGACCTTCGGACCCCCCGCCGCGCTCCGCCCGGACCCGGGCGGGTATCTTTGGAGACCGTGCCCGGCAGGCGTCGGGCCGCTCCGCGTGCCGTGCGCATGGGCGGGGTGCTCAGGCACCCGGTCACCGGCTTCGGCAGGTCGGGGTTCCGACGGAAAATCCCTCCGGGAAGTTACCGGTCGCGAGACCGTGACGCGGGCCGACACGCCCGACCGCGGGGGCCGGTGAAGACACGAAGAAGCAGATCACGACAGGAAGCTGGTCCATTGCCCACGATCCAGCAGCTGGTCCGCAAGGGCCGCCAGGACAAGGCTGCCAAGCAGAAGACCGCGGCCCTCAAGGGGAGCCCGCAGCGGCGTGGCGTGTGCACTCGCGTGTACACCACGACCCCCAAGAAGCCGAACTCGGCGCTTCGCAAGGTCGCGCGTGTGAAGCTGACCAGCGGCATCGAGGTCACCGCCTACATCCCCGGTGAGGGCCACAACCTGCAGGAGCACTCGATGGTGCTCGTGCGTGGTGGTCGTGTGAAGGACCTTCCGGGTGTCCGTTACAAGATCATCCGCGGTTCGCTCGACACGCAGGGTGTCAAGAACCGCAAGCAGGCGCGCAGCCGGTACGGCGCGAAGAAGGAGAAGAGCTAATGCCCCGCAAGGGTCCGGCCCCGAAGCGGCCGCTGATCTCCGACCCCGTCTACGCCTCCCCGCTGGTCACCCAGCTGGTGAACAAGGTGCTGAAGGACGGGAAGCGGTCCCTGGCCGAGCGCATCGTGTACGGCGCGCTCGAAGGCGCTCGCGAGAAGACGGGCACCGACCCGGTCGTCACGCTGAAGCGCGCCCTCGACAACGTGAAGCCCACCATCGAGGTGAAGAGCCGCCGCGTCGGTGGCGCCACCTACCAGGTGCCGATCGAGGTCAAGCCGGGCCGCTCCACCACCCTCGCGCTGCGCTGGCTGGTCTCCTTCTCGCAGGCCCGCCGCGAGAAGACGATGATCGAGCGCCTGCAGAACGAGCTCCTCGACGCTTCCAACGGCCTCGGTGCCAGCGTGAAGCGCCGCGAGGACACGCACAAGATGGCCGAGTCCAACCGGGCCTTCGCGCACTACCGCTGGTGATGACCGCCCGGCTGTCGACCAAGCCATGCCGGGCCCCAAGCTTGAGAACAGGGGAACACTCTCGTGGCACGTGAAGTGCTGACCGACCTGAACAAGGTCCGCAACATCGGCATCATGGCCCACATCGACGCCGGCAAGACCACCACCACCGAGCGGATCCTGTTCTACACCGGGGTCAACTACAAGATCGGTGAGGTCCACGACGGCGCCGCCACCATGGACTGGATGGAGGAGGAGCAGAAGCGGGGTATCACCATCACCTCGGCTGCGACCACCACCTTCTGGGACGACCACCAGATCAACATCATCGACACCCCGGGCCACGTCGACTTCACCGTCGAGGTGGAGCGCAACCTCCGGGTGCTCGACGGTGCGGTCGCGGTGTTCGACGGCAAGGAAGGCGTCGAGCCGCAGTCCGAGCAGGTCTGGCGGCAGGCGGACAAGTACGACGTCCCGCGCATCTGCTTCGTCAACAAGATGGACAAGCTCGGCGCGGACTTCTACTACACGGTGAAGACCATCGTCGACCGCCTCGGTGTCCGGCCGCTGGTCATCCAGCTGCCGATCGGCGCCGAGAACGAGTTCGAAGGTGTCGTCGACCTGGTCCGCATGAAGGCGCTGACCTGGCGCGGCGAGGTCCAGAAGGGCGAGGACTACTCCGTCGAGGACATCCCGGCCGACCTGGCCGAGAAGGCCGCGGAGTACCGCGAGAAGCTCGTCGAGACCGTCGCCGAGGCGGACGACGCGCTGATGGAGAAGTTCCTCGAGGGTGAGGAGCTGACGGAGGCCGAGATCAAGGCCGGCATCCGCAAGCTCACCATCACCAGCCAGGTCTTCCCGGTGCTGGCCGGTTCCGCGTTCAAGAACAAGGGCGTGCAGCCCATGCTCGACGCGGTCATCGACTACCTGCCGACCCCGTTGGACGTCCCGGCCGTCGAGGGCCTGCTGCCCGACGGCGAGACCGTGGCGTCCCGCAAGGCGTCGGTCGACGAGCCGTTCGCCGCGCTCGCGTTCAAGATCGCCGCGCACCCGTTCTTCGGCAAGCTGACCTACATCCGGGTGTACTCGGGCAAGGTCGCCGCCGGCGCTCAGGTCATCAACGCGACCAAGGAGCGCAAGGAGCGCATCGGGAAGATCTTCCAGATGCACTCCAACAAGGAGAACCCGGTGGACGACGCCCAGGTCGGCCACATCTACGCGGTCATCGGGCTGAAGGACACCACCACGGGTGACACCCTGGCGGACCCGCAGAACCCGATCGTGCTGGAGTCGATGACGTTCCCCGAGCCGGTCATCCGGGTCGCGATCGAGCCGAAGACGAAGGCCGACCAGGAGAAGCTGTCCCTGGCGATCCAGAAGCTGGCCGAAGAGGACCCGACGTTCCAGGTCAAGCTGGACGAGGACACCGGCCAGACGATCATCGCGGGCATGGGCGAGCTGCACCTCGAGGTGCTGGTGAACCGGATGAAGTCCGACTACAAGGTCGAGGCGAACATCGGCAAGCCGCAGGTCGCCTACCGCGAGACGATCAAGAAGACGGTCGAGAAGCTCGACTACGTCCACAAGAAGCAGACCGGTGGTTCCGGCCAGTTCGCGAAGGTCATCGTGAAGCTGGAGCCGCTCGAGCGCACCGACGGCGCGCTCTACGAGTTCGACAACAAGGTGACCGGTGGTCGCGTGCCGCGGGAGTACATCCCGTCGGTCGACGCGGGCGCGCAGGACGCGATGCAGTACGGCGTCCTGGCCGGCTACCCGCTCGTCGGGTTGAAGTTCACCCTGTTGGACGGTGCGTACCACGAGGTCGACTCTTCGGAGATGGCGTTCAAGATCGCCGGTTCCATGGCGATGAAGGAAGCCGCGAAGAAGGCCGGCCCGGTGATCCTGGAGCCGATGATGGCGGTCGAGGTGACCACGCCCGAGGACTACATGGGTGACGTCATCGGTGACCTCAACTCCCGCCGTGGTCAGATCCAGGCCATGGAGGAGCGGGCGGGCACCCGCGTCGTGAAGGCGCTGGTCCCGCTGTCGGAGATGTTCGGCTACGTCGGCGACCTGCGGTCCCGCACCCAGGGCCGGGCGAACTACTCCATGGTGTTCGACTCCTACGCCGAGGTTCCCGCGAACGTCGCGAAGGAAATCATCGCGAAGGCGACGGGGGAGTAACTCCCCCACCGCGCGCGGGCATTAAGGGACTCTCCTGAACGTCCGCAGCACCGACGAAGGAACATTCGGGGGTCGGCAGCCACGCCGGCCCCCGAGCACAAAGCGAAATCAGTCCAGGAGGACATTCCAGTGGCGAAGGCGAAGTTCGAGCGGAGCAAGCCGCACGTCAACATCGGGACCATCGGTCACGTCGACCACGGCAAGACCACGCTGACCGCGGCGATCACCAAGGTTCTGCACGACAAGTACCCGGAGCTCAACGAGTCCCGGGCGTTCGACCAGATCGACAACGCGCCGGAAGAGAAGCAGCGCGGCATCACGATCAACATCTCGCACGTCGAGTACCAGACCGAGAAGCGTCACTACGCGCACGTCGACGCCCCCGGTCACGCGGACTACATCAAGAACATGATCACCGGTGCCGCCCAGATGGACGGCGCGATCCTGGTGGTCGCCGCGACCGACGGCCCGATGCCGCAGACCCGTGAGCACGTGCTGCTCGCCCGCCAGGTCGGCGTGCCCTACATCGTGGTCGCGCTGAACAAGGCCGACATGGTCGACGACGAGGAGATCCTGGAGCTCGTCGAGCTCGAGGTCCGCGAGCTGCTGTCCTCGCAGGAGTTCCCCGGCGACGACGCCCCCGTCGTGCGCGTCTCGGGCCTCAAGGCCCTCGAGGGCGACGAGAAGTGGTCCGAGGCCGTTCTCGAGCTGATGACCGCCGTCGACGACAACGTGCCGGACCCGGTGCGTGAGCTCGACAAGCCGTTCCTCATGCCGATCGAGGACGTCTTCACGATCACCGGTCGCGGCACCGTCGTCACCGGTCGCGTCGAGCGTGGCGTGATCAACGTGAACGAAGAGGTCGAGATCGTCGGCATCAAGGAGAAGTCGACCAAGACCACCGTCACCGGTGTCGAGATGTTCCGCAAGCTGCTCGACCAGGGCCAGGCGGGCGACAACGTCGGCCTCCTCGTCCGCGGCATCAAGCGCGAGGACGTCGAGCGCGGCCAGGTCGTCGTGAAGCCGGGCACCACCACCCCGCACACCGACTTCGAGGGCCGGGTCTACATCCTGTCGAAGGACGAGGGTGGCCGTCACACCCCGTTCTTCAACAACTACCGCCCGCAGTTCTACTTCCGCACCACCGACGTGACCGGCGTCGTGACCCTCCCCGAGGGCACCGAGATGGTCATGCCGGGCGACAACACCGACATCTCGGTGCAGCTGATCCAGCCGGTCGCCATGGACGTGAACCTGCGCTTCGCCATCCGCGAGGGTGGCCGCACCGTCGGTGCGGGTCAGGTCACCAAGATCATCAAGTGATTCGGCGCCCGACCCGGGGGCAATACACCCCCGGGTCAGGGGCGTCAAATCACGTGTGCGACACTATTCAGGTTGCTCGTCCTGGGGCGGCCGATTCCTTCGGGGGTCCGGCCGCCCTGGCGCGAGTGGCCACGGTCCGCCGAGCTCTTCCTTCGGGTGAGGCGAGCGGGCAAAGGCAGTGAGACGGCAGTGCTTGAAAAGGCGGTGCCGGCTCAGAGCCTCCTCACGTTGAGGAAGACCAGGCAAGACGACGATCCCGCGGGATCCGTCTGTGCGTCGGGCGCGACACGCCCGACCGCGTGGACCGGGGACAGGGCCGTTGAACTGCGGAAACCCAGGGCCTGGGTGGCAACACCCGGCCGGGTTTGTGAGATAGCGGCACGAGACGACAAGGAACGAGCAGCCACCATGGCGGGACAGAAGATCCGCATCCGGCTCAAGGCCTACGACCACGAGGCGATCGACACCTCGGCGCGCAAGATCGTGGAGACGGTCACGCGCACCGGCGCCCGTGTTGTCGGGCCGGTGCCGCTGCCCACCGAGAAGAACGTTTACTGCGTCATCCGCTCGCCGCACAAGTACAAGGACTCGCGCGAGCACTTCGAGATGCGCACGCACAAGCGTCTGATCGACATCCTCGACCCGACGCCGAAGACGGTCGACGCGCTCATGCGCATCGACCTGCCGGCGAGCGTCGACGTCAACATCCAGTAAGCGTTGGGCGAGCGGCGGAGATAAGAGACTCATGTCTGACAGGCAGATGAAGGGCATCCTGGGCACCAAGCTCGGCATGACCCAGGTCTTCGACGAGCAGAACCGGGTTGTCCCGGTCACCGTCGTGAAGGCCGGTCCGAACGTGGTGACCCAGGTTCGGACGCAGGAGAAGGACGGCTACAAGGCCGTGCAGCTGGCGTTCGGCGCGGTCGACCCGCGCAAGGTGAACAAGCCGCGCACCGGCCACTACGAAAAGGCGGGCGTGACCCCGCGGCGCTTCCTCGCGGAGCTGCGTACCACCGACGCCGAGACCTACGAGGTCGGCCAGGAGATCACCGCCGAGGTGTTCGCCGCCGGCGTCGAGGTCGACGTGACCGGTACCAGCAAGGGCAAGGGCTACGCCGGTGTCATGAAGCGCCACGGTTTCAAGGGCCAGGGCGCGAGCCACGGTGCCCAGGCCGTGCACCGCAAGCCGGGTTCGATCGGTGGCTGCGCCACCCCCGGCCGCGTCTTCAAGGGCCTGCGCATGGCGGGCCGGATGGGCAACGACCGGGTCACCACGCAGAACCTGACCGTGCACGCCGTGCGTGCCGAGGACGGCCTGCTGCTGATCAAGGGCGCCGTGCCCGGTCCCAAGGGCGGCCTGCTGTTCGTGCGCAGCGCCGCGAAGGGTGGTAACTCCGAATGACAAGCGTCGAGCTGAAGACCCCGGCCGGTAAAGCCGACGGCACCGTGGACCTCCCGGAGGAGATCTTCGACGTGCAGGCCAATGTCGCGCTGATGCACCAGGTGGTGGTGGCCCAGCAGGCCGCCGCGCGCCAGGGCACGCACGACACGAAGACCCGTGGTGAGGTCTCCGGTGGCGGCAAGAAGCCGTACCGGCAGAAGGGCACCGGCCGTGCCCGCCAGGGTTCGACCCGCGCGCCGCAGTTCGTCGGCGGTGGCGTCGTCCACGGCCCCACGCCGCGCGACTACTCCCAGCGCACCCCGAAGAAGATGAAGGCCGCCGCCCTGCGTGGCGCCCTCTCCGACCGGGCCCGCGCCGGCCAGCTGCACGTCGTCACCGAGCTGGTGACCGGCGAGAAGCCGTCGACCAAGGCCGCCAAGACCGCCCTCGCCGCCGTCACGGCCGCGAAGCGCGTGCTCGTGGTGCTGCACCGGGACGACGAGCTGAGCTGGGTCTCCCTGCGGAACCTGCCCGAGGTGCACCTCCTCTGGGCCGACCAGCTCAACACCTACGACGTGCTGGTCAACGACGACGTCGTGTTCACCAAGGCCGCGTACGACGTGTTCGTCGCCGGCCCCGCCCGCGGCAAGGCCGGCAAGGCTTCGGCGCGGTCGGGCGAGGTCACGGAAGGGAGTGACGAGAAGTGAGTTCGGTCGCCATTCCGGACCCCCGCGACATCCTGCTCGCGCCGGTCATCTCCGAGAAGTCCTACGGGCTGCTCGAGGACCACAAGTACACGTTCATCGTCCGCCCGGACGCCAACAAGACCCAGATCAAGATCGCGGTCGAGAAGGTGTTCGGCGTCAAGGTGGTCAGCGTCAACACGGCCAACCGCCAGGGCAAGCGGAAGCGGACTCGCGCGGGCTTCGGCAAGCGCAAGGACACCAAGCGCGCCATCGTGACTCTTTCGCCCGAGAGCAAGGCGATCGAGATCTTCGGCGGACCCACCGCGTAAAGGACTGAGCTGACAATGGGCATCCGCAAGTACAAGCCGACGACCCCGGGTCGTCGCGGTTCGAGCGTCTCGGACTTCGCCGAGATCACCCGCTCCACTCCGGAGAAGTCGCTGCTTCGTCCGCTGAGCGGTTCGGGCGGTCGCAACTCGTCCGGCAAGATCACCACCCGGCACAAGGGTGGCGGCCACAAGCGCGCGTACCGAGTCATCGACTTCCGTCGCAACGACAAGGACGGCATCCCCGCCAAGGTCGCGCACATCGAGTACGACCCCAACCGGTCCGCTCGCATCGCGCTGCTGCACTACGCCGACGGCGAGAAGCGCTACATCATCGCGCCGGAGAAGCTGAAGCAGGGCGACACCGTCGAGAACGGCCCCCGGGCCGACATCAAGCCGGGCAACAACCTGCCGCTGCGCAACATCCCGGTCGGCACCGTGATCCACGCGATCGAGCTCCGCCCCGGTGGCGGCGCGAAGATGGCGCGGTCCGCGGGCGCGAAGGTGCAGCTCGTCGCCAAGGACGGTCCGTACGCCCAGCTGCGTCTCCCCTCGGGCGAGATCCGCAACGTGGACGTGCGCAACCGCGCCACGGTCGGCGAGGTCGGCAACTCCGAGCACGCCAACATCAACTGGGGCAAGGCCGGCCGCAACCGCTGGCGCGGCAAGCGCCCCACGGTCCGTGGTGTCGTCATGAACCCGGTCGACCACCCGCACGGTGGTGGTGAGGGTAAGACCTCCGGTGGTCGCCACCCGGTCAACCCGAACGGTAAGCCCGAGGGTCGCACGCGCCGGCGCAAGCCGAGCGACGCCCTCATCGTCCGCCGCCGGCGTACCGGCAAGAACAAGCGCTGAGCAGGGAGGTAGAAGAACATGCCACGTAGCCTTAAGAAAGGCCCCTTCGTGGACGACCACCTGCTCAAGAAGGTGGACGCGCTGAACGAATCGGGCAAGAAGACGGTCATCAAGACCTGGTCGCGCCGCTCGACGATCATCCCGGACTTCCTGGGTCACACGATCGCCGTGCACGACGGCCGCAAGCACGTCCCGGTGTTCGTCACCGAGGCCATGGTGGGTCACAAGCTGGGCGAGTTCGCCCCGACGCGGACCTTCAAGGGCCACATCAAGGACGACCGCAAGTCGCGCCGCCGCTGAGCGGGCACGAAACAAGACAAGGGAAGTAGCGATGAACGCCCAGAACGACGCGACGGTCGAGGCCCTGCCTACGGCTTACGCGCGGGCTCGCTTCGTCCGGGACTCGCCGACCAAGGTGCGCCGGGTGATCGAGCTCATCAAGGGACGTAGCGCCGCCGACGCCTTGGCCGTGCTCCGGTTCGCCCCGCAGGCGGCCAGCGAGCCGGTCGCGAAGGTGCTCGCCAGCGCCGTGGCCAACGCCGAGAACAACCTTCAGCTGGACCCGGAGACGCTCTGGGTCAAGAACGCATACGCCGACGAGGGCCCCACCCTCAAGCGGATCCGCCCGCGGGCCCAGGGCCGTGCGTACCGGATCCGCAAGCGGACCAGCCACATCACCGTCGAGGTGGAGTCGCGTCCGGCCGTCGCGCAGAAGGCTCAGAGCAAGAAGAAGGCAGGTGGCCGGTAGTGGGCCAGAAGATCAACCCGCACGGTTTCCGCCTGGGTATCACCACGGACTGGAAGTCGCGCTGGTACGCCGACAAGCAGTACGCCGAGTACGTGGCCGAGGACGTCAAGATCCGCAAGCTGCTGGCGACGGGCATGGAGCGCGCCGGCATCTCCAAGGTCGAGATCGAGCGCACCCGTGACCGCGTCCGCGTCGACATCCACACCGCCCGGCCGGGCATCGTCATCGGCCGCCGCGGCGCGGAGGCCGACCGGATCCGCGGCGCGCTGGAGAAGCTGACCAAGAAGCAGGTCCAGCTGAACATCCTCGAGGTCAAGAACCCCGAGGCCGACGCCCAGCTGGTCGCCCAGGCGGTCGCGGAGCAGCTCTCCAACCGCGTGGCGTTCCGCCGCGCGATGCGGAAGGCGATCCAGACCTCCATGCGCTCGCCGCAGGTCAAGGGCATCCGCGTGCAGTGCGGCGGTCGTCTCGGCGGTGCCGAGATGTCCCGCTCCGAGCACTACCGCGATGGCCGGGTCCCGCTGCACACGCTGCGCGCCGACATCGACTACGGCTTCTTCGAGGCCAAGACGACGTTCGGCCGCATCGGCGTCAAGGTGTGGATCTACAAGGGTGAGCTCGTCGGTGGCCTGAAGGCTCGCGAGGCCCGTGACGCCGCCGAGCGCGCGCCGCGTCGCGACCGTGACCGCAGCGACCGGCCGTCCCGCCCGCGTCGTTCCGGCGCGTCGGGCACGACCGCCACCTCGACCGAAGCCGGTCGCGCCGCCGCGGCCGCCACGACCGAGGCGGCCCCGGCCACCGAGACCGCAGAAAAGACGGAGGGCTGAGACGTGCTCATCCCGCGCAGGGTCAAGCACCGGAAGCAGCACTCCCCGAAGCGCCACGGCGCCGCCAAGGGTGGCACGAAGGTCAGCTTCGGCGAGTACGGCATCCAGGCGCTTGAGCACAGCTACGTGACGAACCGGCAGATCGAGTCCGCTCGTATCGCCATGACCCGTCACATCAAGCGTGGTGGCAAGGTGTGGACGACCATCTACCCGGACCGCCCGCTGACCAAGAAGCCGGCCGAAACCCGCATGGGTTCCGGTAAGGGTTCGCCCGAGTGGTGGATCGCCAACGTGAAGCCGGGCCGCGTGATGTTCGAGATCTCGTTCCCGAACGAGGAGACCGCCCGCGAGGCGCTCCGTCGCGCGATCCACAAGCTGCCCATGAAGTGCCGCATCGTGACCCGTGAAGGTGGTGAGTTCTGATGGCGAAGGCAGGTGCCGCTCTGGCATCGGAGCTGCGTGAGCTCACCGCGGAAGAGCTCGTCCTGCGTCTCAAGGAATACAAGGAGGAGCTCTTCAACCTCCGCTTCCAGATGGCGACCGGGCAGCTCGACAACAACCGCCGTCTGCGCACCGTCCGCACGGACATCGCGCGGATCTACACGGTCATGCGCGAGCGCGAACTCGGCCTGTCCGTTGCCCCCGACGCCGAGAGTGAAGGTGCCGCATGAGCGAGCCCACCACCGAGACGCCGGCCCGGAACGACCGCAAGGTCCGCGAGGGCTACGTCGTCTCGGACAAGATGAACAAGACGATCGTGGTCGAGCTCGAGGACCGCAAGAAGCACCCCCGCTACTCGAAGGTCGTCCGCACCACCTCCAAGGTGAAGGTGCACGACGAGAACAACGAGGCGGGCGTGGGCGACCGGGTCACCCTGATGGAGACCCGCCCGCTGTCGGCGACGAAGCGGTGGCGCCTGGTGCAGATCGTGGAGAAGGCCAAGTAAGCAGGGCTCTCAGGAGTCTTTAGTTCCGCAAGGCTCGCCATGTGAAAACTCACAAGCGGGCGAGAACCGGCGCGACATACAGGAGTTGACGTGATCCAGCAGGAGTCGCGGCTTCGGGTAGCCGACAACACGGGTGCGAAGGAAATCCTCTGCATCCGCGTTCTCGGTGGTTCCGGGCGGCGCTACGCCGGCATCGGCGACATCATCGTCGCCACCGTGAAGGACGCCATCCCGGCTGCCGGGGTGAAGAAGGGCGATGTCGTCAAGGCCGTCATCGTCCGCACGGTCAAGGAGCGTCGTCGTCCGGACGGTTCCTACATCCGGTTCGACGAGAACGCCGCCGTGCTCATCAAGAACGACAACGAGCCCCGGGGCACCCGCATCTTCGGCCCGGTGGGCCGCGAGCTGCGCGACCGAAAGTTCATGAAGATCATTTCGCTCGCGCCGGAGGTGCTGTGATGAAGGTGAAGAAGGGCGACACGGTCGTCGTCATCGCCGGCAAGGACAAGGGCGCCAAGGGCAAGGTCATCCAGGCTTACCCGGAGCGCGACCGCGTGCTGGTCGAAGGCGTGAACCGGATCAAGAAGCACACGCGGATCACCCAGACCCAGCGCGGTGCGCAGTCCGGTGGCATCGTCACGCAGGAGGCCCCGATCCACGTCTCCAACGTGATGGTCGTCGACTCGGACGGCAAGCCGTCCCGGGTGGGTTACCGCATCGGCGAGGACGGCAAGAAGGTCCGGATCTCGCGCCGGAACGGTAAGGACATCTGATGACCACCGCAGAGAAGGTCGCGCCGCGCCTCAAGGTGCGCTACCGCGAAGAGATCAAGGGCCAGCTGCAGGCGGAGTTCTCCTTCGCCAACGTCCACCAGATCCCGGGCGTGGTGAAGGTCGTCGTGAACATGGGCGTCGGTGACGCCGCCCGTGACAGCAAGCTGATCGAGGGTGCGGTCAAGGACCTCTCCCTGATCACCGGCCAGAAGCCCGAGGTCCGGAAGGCCCGCAAGTCCATCGCGCAGTTCAAGCTGCGCGAGGGTCAGCCGATCGGTGCGCGCGTCACGCTGCGTGGCGACCGGATGTGGGAGTTCCTCGACCGGCTGCTGACCATCGCGCTGCCGCGTATCCGCGACTTCCGCGGGCTTTCGCCCAAGCAGTTCGACGGCCACGGCAACTACACCTTCGGTCTCAACGAGCAGTCGATGTTCCACGAGATCGACCCTGACTCCATCGACCGCCCGCGCGGCATGGACGTCACCGTCGTCACGACCGCCACGAACGACGACGAGGGCCGGGCGCTGCTGCGCAAGCTCGGCTTCCCGTTCAAGGAGAACTGAGCCGATGGCCAAGAAAGCACTGGTCCACAAGGCCGCGAAGAAGCCGAAGTTCGCCGTGCGTGCCTACACCCGCTGCCAGCGGTGCGGCCGCCCGCACGCCGTGTTCCGCAAGTTCGGGCTCTGCCGGATCTGCCTTCGCGAGATGGCACACGCGGGCGAGCTGCCCGGCGTCCGCAAGTCCAGCTGGTAAGAGCGTCCCTTTGCCAATTCGGCCGCGAAAGAAGGCGGTACGTTTCCGGAAGCCTCCGGGCTCACCGGCACCTTCCGCCGTGACTGCCGGTCGGATTGGCAAACATTAGATGCAGCAAACTCCACTTCGCCACAGGCCCCGCCCGCTCCGGCGGGCGGGGAACCAGGGCGAGAAAGGTTGACAGGTCACCATGACGATGACCGACCCCATCGCAGACTTCTTGACGCGTCTGCGTAACGCGAACTCGGCGTACCACGACGAGGTCAAGCTCCCGCACTCGAAGCTCAAGGCGAACATCGCCGAGATCCTCAAGCGCGAGGGCTACATCGCGGGCTACCACGACGAGCCGGGCGAGAAGCACAAGAACCTCGTCGTCGAGCTCAAGTACGGCCCCAACCGCGAGCGGAGCATCGCCGGCCTCCGGCGCGTCTCCAAGCCCGGTCTGCGGGTCTACGCAAAATCGACCGAACTGCCGTCCGTTCTCGGCGGCCTGGGCATCGCGATCATCTCGACGTCCGGTGGCCTCCAGACCGACCGGCAGGCCAAGCGCAACAGCGTGGGCGGCGAAGTCCTCGCCTACGTCTGGTAAGGAAGGGGGCACAGACATGTCACGCATCGGAAAGCTGCCGGTCGCCGTCCCCTCCGGGGTCGAGGTGACCATCGACGGTCAGCACATCAGCGTCAAGGGCCCCAAGGGGACCCTCGAACACACCATCGCCGAGCCGATCACGGTCGAGCGCGACGACGACGGCACTCTGCTGGTCAAGCGCCCGGACGACGAGCGCACCAGCAAGGCCCTGCACGGCCTCACCCGTACCCTGGTGAACAACCTGGTCGTGGGTGTGACCTCGGGCTACGAGAAGAAGCTCGAGATCCACGGTGTCGGTTACCGCGTGCAGGCCAAGGGCTCGGACCTCGAGTTCGCCCTGGGCTACAGCCACCCGGTGAAGATCGAGGCTCCGGAGGGCATCACCTTCAAGGTGGAGAGCCCCACCCGGTTCTCGGTCTCCGGCATCGACAAGCAGAAGGTCGGCCAGATCTCGGCGGTCATCCGCCGGCTGCGGCGCCCGGACCCGTACAAGGGCAAGGGCCTGCGGTACGAGGGTGAGAAGATCCGCCGCAAGGTCGGAAAGACGGGTAAGTGATCATGAGCGACACGACTACGAAGCGCAAGCCGGTGGGCAAGGACATCTCGACCCGCCGCCGCGTCGCGAAGGCCCGTCGGCACTTCCGCCTCCGCAAGAAGGTCTCGGGCACGGACCAGCGTCCGCGCTTGGTCGTCAAGCGGTCCTCGCGGCACATCGCCGTGCAGGTCATCGACGACCTCGCCGGCCACACGCTGGCGTCGGCGTCCACCCTCGAGGCGGATGTCCGGGCGCTCGACGGCGACAAGAAGGCCAAGGCCGCCAAGGTCGGGGAACTCGTCGCCGCTCGCGCGAAGAACGCCGGGATCTCGGCTGTGGTGTTCGACCGTGGGGGCAACGCCTACCACGGCCGCATCGCCGCGCTCGCCGACGCCGCCCGTGAGGCGGGGTTGGAGTTCTGACGATGCAGAAGCTTGTTAACGGAAGGAATGCCTGATGCCGGGACGTACACGGCAATTCGGCGGCGGACAGGGCGGACCCGGCGGGCAGGGCGGCAACGACCGCAATGACCGTCGCGGTGGCGGCCGGGACCGGCGCGACAGCGGCCGTGGCGGGGCCGGCCAGGACAAGACCCCGCACCTCGAGAAGGTCGTGACGATCAACCGCGTCGCCAAGGTCGTCAAGGGCGGTCGTCGCTTCAGCTTCACCGCCCTCGTCGTCGTCGGTGACGGTGACGGTCAGGTCGGCGTCGGCTACGGCAAGGCCAAGGAAGTTCCCGCGGCGATCGCCAAGGGCGTCGAGGAAGCGAAGAAGAACTTCTTCCGCGTTCCCCGCGTCGGCGGCACCATCCCCCACCCGATCCAGGGTGAGGAGGCCGCCGGTGTCGTGCTGCTCCGTCCGGCGTCCGCCGGTACCGGCGTCATCGCCGGTGGCCCGGTGCGCGCGGTGCTGGAGTGCGCGGGTGTCCACGACGTGCTGTCGAAGTCGCTCGGCTCCGACAACGCGATCAACATCGTGCACGCGACCGTGGCGGCCCTGAAGGGCCTGCAGCGTCCCGAAGAGGTCGCGGCCCGCCGCGGTCTCCCGCTCGAGGACGTCGCGCCGGCCCGGATGCTGCGCCAGCGCGCGGGCCAGGGGGTCTGACATGGCTGAGCTCAAGGTCACCCAGGTCAAGAGCAAGATCGGCACGAAGCACGCTCACCGCGAGTCGCTGCGCACCCTCGGGCTGCGCAAGATCCGCCAGAGCGTCGTGCGTGAAGACACCCCCCAGGTGCGCGGCCTGATCCACACCGTCCGCCACCTGGTGGAGGTCGAGGAGGTCCAGGCATGACGGCCATCAAGATCCACCACCTCCGCCCGGCTCCGGGCGCGAAGCGCGAGAAGATGCGCGTCGGTCGTGGTGAGGGTTCGAAGGGCAAGACGGCCGGTCGCGGTACGAAGGGCACCAAGGCCCGGAAGAACGTGCCCGCCGGGTTCGAGGGTGGGCAGATGCCCATCCACATGCGGCTCCCGAAGCTTCGCGGCTTCAAGAACCGCTTCCGCACCGAGTACCAGCCGGTGAACGTGGGCGACATCGCCCGCGTCTTCCCGGACGGTGGCAAGGTCGGCGCCGAGGAGCTCGCCGCCGCGGGCCTCGTCCGCAAGGGCAAGCTCGTCAAGGTGCTCGGCAACGGTGACGTCAACGGCGTCAAGCTCGACGTGACCGCCGACGGCTTCTCCGGCTCCGCCAAGGAGAAGCTCGAAGCGGCCGGTGGCTCCGCCACCACCAACTGAGCCGGTTCCGTCCGAAGGCCCGTCTGGTTCGCCAGGCGGGCCTTCGGCGTTCCCGGGGTTCGCTTGTGGTCGCCTCGGCCCGGCGGAAGGATCGGCGAGGTGGACCCGACTCCTGAACCGCCGGCTCGCCGTGGTGGTGCCTTCCTGACGCCCGCGCTCGTCGCGCTCGCTCTCGCGCTGACGGTCGCCGGCACCTTCCTGCCGTTCTTCCGCACCGACCAGCTGGTGGGCTGGGAGACGGCCGGGGTCGCGCGTTCGGTCGTGGGCGCCTGGCGGGTCGACTTCACGTTCCCCGGCCAGCCGGAGACCAGCTCGCCGTCCGCGCCGCTCGGGCTCCCGCTGGTGCTGGCGAGCGCGATCCTCCTGGCCGCGCTGGTCCTCGGCGTGCGCCAGGCCGCGACCCGCCACCCGGGCGCGGCCGCGAGCCGGACGGCGTTCGGGGGAGCGGCCTTCCTCGCCGGCGCGGTCTGCACGATCGGGATGCAGGGCGCCCGCCGCCTGCTGGACGACGGCCCCGCCCTGACGAAAACGACGATCCTGGCCGGCATGTGGCTGCTCATGGCCGCGGTCCTGGTCGCCGTCGCGGCGGCGGTGCTGAGCCTCCGCCGGCCGGCCGCGGGCCGCCCGGAGTGGGCGGATCCCGCCGTCGCGTTCGCGGACACCACGACGCCGCCGTCGGGCGTCGCGATCACGGTGCTGCCACCGGACGACGACTGACCGGACAGATTCCCCGCCTTCCTTGCCGCGGCGCGGATCCGGACGGAGGATCACAGGGTGGACAGACCGTCGCAGGAGCCGCCCGAGCGGCCGGGCCCGCCGTCCGAGGCCGCGGAGTCGCCGCTGAGCTTCCCGGTCGAGGCCCCGAAGCCGGCGGGCGTGGAGCCGGGCGCGGGGGAGCCGCTCAGCTTCCCGGCGGAGGCCGGGGCGACGGCCGCTGACCCGCTCGCTTTCCCCACATCGGCCTCGCCGAGTGCGGAACAGCTGGTCTTCCCGGCGGCGGCCGCCGGGGCGCCTGCTGGGCCGCTGGCTTTCCCGTCTCCGGCGCCGAGTGCAGATCCGCTGGCTTTCCCGACAGCCGCCGACCCACTGGATTTCCCGGTGGCCGCCTCGGCCCCGGCCGACCCGCTCGCATTTCCCACACCGGCCTCGTTCCCGGCTCAGGCCACGCAAGCCACCCACCCGGCCGAGCAGCTGCCGTTCCCGGTCGCCGAACTGCCCGGCGCCGTCACCCCTCCGCCGCCGGCCGGGCCTGCACCGATCCCGGCCACCGAGGCGTCCGCCCCGGCCCCCACCGGGTTCCTGCGGTTCCTCCCGCCCGTCGTCACCGCCGTCGCCGCTCTCATGACCGCCGGAGGCTGCTTCCTCCCGCTCTTCCGGGTCCAGCAGGCCGTCAACGTCCGGCAGCGGTTCTTGGAAGCCCAGCTCACCTTCACCCAGACCGCCTGGGGCAGCCGCATCGAGGTCCCCGGGCAGGAAGCCTCCGAGCAGGCGTCCTCACCGGTCGGGATCCCGGTGATCCTCGCCGTCATCGTGCTGGTCGCCGCCGCTTTCACGGCCCTCTCGCGGCCGGATCGCGGCCTCGGCCGGTGGCTGATCGCCGCCGGCGCGCTCTTCACCGCGGGCGTGGTCACCACCGTCGGCATGAGCGGACTCGGGTGGTCCGTCCTGGCGGACGGGTTGGACGTCGAAGTCGTCGTCGCGGCCGGCATGTGGCTGCTGATCGGGGGTACGGTCCTGGCCGCCGTCGCGGCCGTGCTGGCCTACCTGCCCGCCTGGCGGCGGACCGGCGACTGGGCCGACCCGGCTCTCGCCTACGCCGACACCCCCACTCCGCCCACCGGCGTCGCCATCACGGTGCTGCCCCCGGAAGAACCCGGATAACCCGCTCGCCGGCGCCGCTACGGTGGGGGTGGAGGTGGTCGTCGTGTCGTGGCTGCTGGTCTTCTTCGGGGCGTCCGTGCTCATCGCGCTTACGCCAGGGGCGAACAACCTGCTCGGGCTCCACCACGGGATGACGCACGGTGTTCGCCGCGGCCTCGCCGGGCTGGGCGGCAGGCTGACCGCGTTCACCCTGTTGATCACCGCCGTGGCGGCCGGGCTCGGGCAGCTGCTGGCCGCGTCCGAGACCGCCCTCACGATCATCAAGTGGGCCGGCGCCGCCTACCTGCTCTACCTCGGCGTGCGGATCCTGTGGTCCACCATCCGGCGCAAGGACGACGAACCCGGCACCCCCGCGGCGAAGGCCGAACCGGCGACGGCGTGGCGCGTCGCGCGCAAGGAGTTCGGCGTCGCGATCACCAACCCGAAGGCGATCCTCATCTTCACCGCGTTCGTCCCGCAGTTCATCGACGCAGGTCACGGGCCCTTTCCGGCCCAGATCGCGCTGCTGGGCGCCGTCTACCTGCTGGCCGAGTTCCTGGCCGGCTCGGTGTACGTCGGCGTCGGGGCCGCGGTGAAGTCGTTCGAGCTGACGCGGCGGGCCCGGCGCAACGTCGACCGCGGCACCGGCGTCGTCCTCGTCGGCCTGGCCGGGGTGCTCGCGACTTCGACCTCTTGATCGACAATCTGTCAAGGAATACGGGCATCCCGGCGATGTGGATCAACCCGCCGGAGCAACCTTGGTACGGAAAACGCACACGGACTGCGGACACGCCCTGTGAAGCTGTTAGAGTCGGCGACACGCTTCGGGACGAGTGTGCCCCGAAGCGTTCCTGGCTTGCGTGCCAGTAGTGCTGTGTGTTCCCGCCGGCCACCGTGCCGGCCAAGCCGATCGTCGGTTGAGGACGGCCGACGACGCCGAGGAGGTCCCCCGCGTGTTCAGCGCCTTCCGCTCGGCTCTCGCGACGCCGGATCTACGCAAGAAGATCCTGTTCACGCTAGCCATCGTCGCGGTCTACCGAATCGGTGCGACCATTCCGGCACCCGGGATCTCCTACGGGGCGGTCCAGGCCTGTAGCTCCCAGGCGCAGCAGGAAGGCGTCTACCAGCTGCTGAACCTGTTCAGCGGTGGTGCGCTGCTGCAGCTGTCGCTCTTCTCGACCGGCATCATGCCGTACATCACGGCGAGCATCATCATCCAGCTGCTGACCGTGGTCATCCCGCGGTTCGAGGAGCTGAAGAAGGAAGGCCAGTCCGGCCAGGGCAAGCTGACCCAGTACACCCGGTACCTGACGGTCGCGCTGGCGATCCTGCAGGCCACCGGCGTGGTCGCGCTCGCGGACCGCAAGCAGCTCTTCCCCGACTGCGACTCGCCGATCATCCCGGACAACAGCGTCTACTCGCTGGCCATCATCGTCATCACCATGACCGCGGGCACCGCCGTCATGATGTGGCTGGGTGAGCTGATCACCGAGCGCGGCGTCGGCAACGGAATGTCCGTCCTGATCTTCCTGAACATCGCCGCGCGCATCCCGGTCGAGGGCGGCAACATCCTCAGCAACGGTGGTGGCATCGCGCTGACGATGATCTGCATCTTCGGCCTGGTGATCATCGCCAGCGTCATCTTCGTCGAGCAGGGGCAGCGCCGGATCCCGGTGCAGTACGCCAAGCGCATGATCGGCCGCCGGATGTACGGCGGCACGTCGACCTACCTGCCGATCAAGGTGAACCAGGCCGGCGTCATCCCGGTCATCTTCGCGTCTTCCCTGCTGTACCTGCCGGATCTGATCAGCCGCCTCGTCGGCGACCAGAACAGCAACTCCGGCTGGCAGGTCTTCATCAAGAACTACATCGTGAACCAGTCCAGCTGGGTGCACATCGCGCTGTACTTCGGCCTGATCATCTTCTTCACCTACTTCTACATCACGATCACGTTCAACGTGGACGAGCGTGCGGAAGAGATGAAGAAGTTCGGCGGGTTCATCCCGGGCATCCGCCCGGGGCGCCCGACCGCGGAGTACCTGAGCTTCGTGCTCGGCCGGATCACCCTTCCGGGTTCGCTGTACCTGGGCATCATCGCGATCCTTCCGAACTTCTTCCTGTCGGTGACCGGTAGCGGGAACAACCAGAACTTCCCGTTCGGTGGCACGGCTGTGCTGATCATGGTCGGTGTCGGGCTCGACACCGTGAAGCAGATCGAAAGCCAGCTGATGCAGCGCAACTACGAAGGGTTCTTGAAGTGACGCGGCTGGTTCTCGTGGGTCCGCCCGGCGCGGGCAAAGGTACGCAGGCGGTGGCCCTGTCGGAGCAGCTGCGCATCCCGCACATCTCCACGGGTGAGCTGTTCCGCGCGCACGTCGGCCAGGAGACTCCGCTGGGCCAGGAGGCCAAGCGCTACCTGGACTCGGGCGAGCTCGTGCCCGACTCGGTGACGAACGAAATGGTCCGCGAGCGGCTGGCGGAGCCGGACGCGAAGGTGGGCTTCCTGCTCGACGGCTTTCCCCGCAACACCAAGCAGGCCGAGGTCCTCGGCGAGATCCTCGGCGACGCCGACGTCTCGCTCGACGCCGTGATCCAGCTGCAGGTGCCGGAGGACGTCGTCGTCGGGCGCCTCATGTCCCGCGGCCGCGCGGACGACACCGAAGAGGTCATCCGCCGCCGTCAGCAGATCTACGTGTCGGACACCGCGCCGCTGCTGGAGTACTACGCCGACATCCTGGTGACCGTCGACGGCGTCGGCAGCGTCGAGGAGATCTCCGGCCGGGTGCTGAAAGCGCTGCGCGACCGCACGTGAACCTCGGAGGATTGCGTGTTCTGCAAGTGCTCGGCCGTGGGCGCATGATCGAGGTCAAGACCCCGGACGAGCTGCAGGCGATGCGGGCTGCGGGGCTCGTCGTCGCCCGCACGCTCGCGGCGGTCCGCACCGCCGCGAAACCGGGCGTCAGCACGGCCGAGCTCGACGAGCTGGCCGAGCAGACGATCCGGGACGCCGGCGCGGTGCCGTCCTTCAAGGGCTACCACGGCTTCCCGGCGTCGATCTGCGCGTCGGTGAACGAGCAGATCGTCCACGGCATCCCGGCGAAGACCCAGGTGCTGGCCGACGGCGACATCATCTCCGTCGACTGCGGCGCGATCCTCGACGGCTGGCACGGCGACTCCGCCGTCACACTGGCGATCGGCGCCGTCTCCGACGCCGACCTGGCACTGTCCGCGGCGACCGAAGCGGCGATGTGGGCCGGCATCGAGGCGGTCCGCGCCGGCGGCCGGTTGACCGACATCTCCTACGCCGTCCAGTCGGCCGCCGAACGCGCGGGCCGCGACGACGGCGTCGAGTACGGCATGATCGTCGAGTACGGCGGCCACGGCATCGGGCGCCAGATGCACATGGACCCGTTCCTGCCGAACATCGGCAAGCCGGGCAAGGGCCCGCGGCTGAAGGCCGGCATGGCCCTGGCGATCGAGCCGATGCTGACCGGCGGCGGGGGCGAGACCCGCGAGCTGGACGACGGCTGGACCGTGGTCACGGCCGACGGCTCCCGCGCGGCCCACTGGGAGCACACGGTGGCGATCACCGAAGAAGGCCCCTGGGTGCTCACCGCTCCCGAGGACGCCTGACCTGCGCATTCACCCGTCCGTGGTGATCGAGGTCACGTGCACCTGCGCGTTCTCCTAGCATGGTTACCCCCAGTTTGGGGGTCGCGACACGGGTTGCGTACACTGTCAAGTCGGCGCACTTATCGCGCCCGGATCCTGCGCGCTCGTGAATTCACGGTCTTGGGACTCGGGCACGAGTGTGCCGACGCACCACCCAACCAGCACTAGTGCTCGCAGTTGATCACAGGTGTGGCGACAGACAGTGCCGACAAGGCTGTATGCGACAGGAAATGCGGAGGACATGGCGAAGAAAGACGGGGCCATCGAGGTCGAAGGCCGCGTAGTCGAGCCGCTCCCCAACGCGATGTTCCGCGTCGAGTTGGAGAACGGCCACAAGGTCCTGGCACACATCAGCGGCAAGATGCGGCAGCACTACATCCGCATCCTGCCGGAGGACAGGGTTGTCGTGGAGCTCTCGCCCTACGACCTCTCTCGTGGTCGCATCGTCTACCGCTACAAGTGATCACGAAGAGCAGCTCAGAAGCAGGAGAGCAGAAGACGTGAAGGTCCAGCCGAGCGTCAAGAAGATCTGCGACAAGTGCAAGGTGATCCGCCGTCACGGCCGGATCATGGTGATCTGCGAGAACCTGCGGCACAAGCAGCGGCAGGGCTGATCACTCGCACTCGAACCAGAGTGGATTGACGGCTACACACCCTCCCCGCACCTGCCGGGCCACGCGAGTGGCCCGGTTCACCCCCGGACTTCAGGCCGGGGCCGGGACACCCGAAGCGCAAGCCGAGGGCACGACAGGCGAGTCGGTCCCGGAACCGGACGGGGAGCAGACCTGAAGAGGAAACCTATGAAGGAGCATCAACGCCAATGGCACGACTCGCTGGCGTAGACCTCCCCCGCGAAAAGCGGTTGGAGATCGCGCTTACGTACATCTACGGCATCGGCCGTACCCGCTCGAAGCAGCTCATCAAGGCTGCCGAGCTCAACGCGGACACCCGCGTCAAAGACCTCAGCGATGACGACCTCGCGAAACTGCGTGTCTACATCGAAGAGAACTTCAAGGTCGAGGGTGACCTTCGCCGCGAGGTGAACGCCGACATCCGTCGGAAGATCGAGATCGGGTGCTACGAGGGCCTTCGGTGGCGTCGCGGACTTCCCGTCCGCGGTCAGCGCACGAAGACCAACGCCCGTACCCGCAAGGGTCCGAAGAAGACGGTCGCCGGCAAGAAGAAGGCTGGCAAGAAGTGAGCGTCCAGGGCAAGAAGGTCGTGCAGATGGGCGGCGTCCAGCGCCGCGGCACGGCTTGCGTTTCGCCCAAGGCGCTCTACGCCCGCCCGATGGCGCTCCGCAACCTGTACACCGACGCCGGTTCGATCATCCGGCGCGGACAGGCCGAAGCGGTCGCCGCTCACCAAGAGAACGCGCGCTAACAGGAGAACCCTCAGAACATGCCACCGAAGTCTCGTACTGCGGCGGGGGCCAAGAAGGTCCGCCGCAAGGAAAAGAAGAATGTCGCGCACGGTCACGCGCACATCAAGAGCACCTTCAACAACACCATCGTCTCGATCACGGACCCGACCGGTGCCGTGATCGCGTGGGCGTCGAGTGGTCACGTGGGCTTCAAGGGCTCGCGCAAGTCCACCCCGTTCGCCGCGCAGATGGCCGCCGAGAACGCTGCCCGCAAGGCCGCCGAGCACGGCATGAAGAAGGTCGACGTCTTCGTGAAGGGCCCGGGTTCGGGCCGCGAGACGGCGATCCGCTCGCTGCAGGCGGCCGGCCTCGAGGTCGGCACCATCCAGGACGTGACCCCGCAGCCTCACAACGGCTGCCGCCCGCCCAAGCGGCGCCGGGTCTGAGGAACGGGGAGGAGTAAGAAGAAATGGCTCGTTACACCGGCCCCGCGACGCGTATTTCGCGTCGCCTCAAGGTTGACCTCATCGGCGGCGACCAGGCTTTCGAGCGTCGCCCCTACCCGCCGGGCCAGCACGGCCGCGGGCGCATCAAGGAGTCCGAGTACCTCCTGCAGTCGCAGGAGAAGCAGAAGGCTCGCTACACCTACGGCGTTCTCGAGCGTCAGTTCGTCCGGTACTACAAGGAAGCCGTCCGGCGTCCGGGCAAGACCGGTGAGAACCTGCTCCAGATCCTCGAGTCCCGCCTGGACAACGTGATCTACCGCGCCGGCATCGCCCGCACCCGCCGTCAGGCGCGTCAGCTGGTGAGCCACGGCCACTTCCTGGTCAACGGCGTCAAGGTCAACGTCCCGTCGTTCCAGGTCTCGAAGTGGGACATCATCGACGTGCGGCCGAAGTCGTTCTCGATGCTGCCCTTCGTCGTGGCCAAGGAGTCCTACGGCGACCGCCCGATCCCGGCGTGGCTGCAGGTCGTCCAGTCCAACCTCCGCGTGCTGGTCCACCAGCTGCCGGAGCGTGCGCAGATCGACGTTCCGGTTCAGGAACAGCTGATCGTCGAGCTCTACTCGAAGTAGTCCGGCACCGTCGGACAAGGCGGCGGCGCGACAGGTGCGCCGCCGCCGCGCCATCCCTTCGACGTCATATGGCGGGCGTCGTCTGGAAAGGAATTAGGAAGAAATGCTGATTTCCCAGCGGCCGGCTCTCGGCGAAGAGACGGTCAACGAGACCCGCTCCCGGTTCACCATCGAACCGCTGGAGCCCGGCTTCGGCTACACGCTCGGCAACTCGCTGCGTCGTACGCTGCTGTCGTCCATCCCGGGCGCGGCCGTGACGAGCATCCGCATCGACGGCGTGCTGCACGAGTTCACCACCGTTCCCGGGGTGAAGGAAGACGTCACCGACATCATCCTGAACCTCAAGGAGCTCGTGGTGTCCTCGGAAGAGGACGAGCCGGTCACCATGTACCTGCGCAAGCAGGGCCCCGGTGAGGTCACGGCGGCCGACATCGTGCCGCCGGCGGGTGTCACCGTGCACAACCCGGACCTGCACATCGCGTCGCTGAACGGCAAGGGCAAGCTCGAGATCGAGCTCGTCGTCGAGCGCGGCCGCGGTTACGTTCCGGCCCTGCAGAACAAGCAGGCGGGCGCGGAGATCGGCCGGATCCCGGTCGACTCGATCTACTCGCCGGTGCTCAAGGTGACGTACAAGGTCGAGGCCACCCGTGTCGAGCAGCGCACCGACTTCGACAAGCTGATCCTGGACGTCGAGACCAAGCCGTCGATCACGCCGCGCGACGCGGTCGCGTCGGCCGGCAAGACGCTGGTGGAGCTGTTCGGTCTCGCCCGCGAGCTGAACGTCGACGCCGAGGGCATCGAGATCGGCCCGTCGCCGCAGGAGGCGGACACCATCGCCGCCTACGCGATGCCGATCGAGGACCTGGACCTCACCGTCCGGTCGTACAACTGCCTCAAGCGCGAGGGCATCCACACGGTGGGCGAGCTGGTCTCGCGCAGCGAGGCGGATCTGCTCGACATCCGCAACTTCGGCGCCAAGTCGATCGACGAGGTCAAGCTCAAGCTCGTCGGCCTCGGCCTCGCGCTGAAGGACAGCCCGCCCGGGTTCGACCCGACCGCGGCTGCCGCCAGCTACGACGGTGAAGGCTGGTCGGAGGGTGTCGGTGGCATCGCCGACGGGATTTCGGACGGCCACGACGATGGCCAGGACTACGCAGAGACCGAGCAGCTCTGAGGCCGTGTGCCTGGACGCTGTGAGCTGAACTAGGAGAACCAATGCCCACCCCTACCAAGGGAGCCCGGCTCGGCGGGTCGTCCGCGCACGAGCGGCTGATCCTGGCCAACTTGGCCACGCAGCTGTTCGAGCACGGCAAGATCACGACGACCGAGGCGAAGGCGAAGCGGGTCCGCCCGCTGGCCGAGAAGCTGATCACCAAGGCGAAGCGGGGCGACCTGCACAACCGCCGTCAGGTGCAGCGCGTCGTCCGTGACAAGGACGTCGTCCACAAGCTGTTCGCCGAGATCGGTCCGCACTTCGCGGAGCGCGACGGTGGCTACACCCGCATCACCAAGACGATGCCGCGCAAGGGCGACAACGCCAAGATGGCGGTCATCGAACTGGTGCCCGAGAAGACCGTGACGAGCGAGGCCGAGCGCGCGCGCAAGACCAAGTTCGCCAAGGACGAGAAGAAGGCCGCCGCCGTCGAGGCGCCCGCCACCGAGGAAGCCGCTTCGGAGGCTCCCTACGGCGAGGGCAGCCACGCCGCGCTCGAGGACGGGACGCAGCCCGAGGGCTTCCCGATCAAGGGCAACGACGAGTCGAAGTACTACCACACCGAGGAAAGCCCGTACTACGAGCAGACCAAGGCCGAGGTGTGGTTCGCCTCCGCCGAGGCTGCCGAAGCCGCTGGCTTCTCGCTGCCGCCGTCGCAGCAGGACGACGAGTCCTGACGACGGAAGCCGTACCGGACGAGCCCGCCACCCCCGCTGGGGAGGGCGGGCTCGTTCGTCTGCGCCTGGACGTCTCCTACGACGGCACGGACTTCTCGGGCTGGGCCCGTCAGCCGTCGCGCCGCACGGTGCAGGGTGTCCTGGAAGAGGCGTTGCACCGGCAGCCGCCGGGGGCGTCGGTGCCCAAGTCCGTGGTGGTCGCGGGCCGCACGGACGCCGGGGTGCACGCGACGGGCCAGGTGGTGCACGTCGACGTCGTGCCGCTGTCAGCTCCTTCCGGGCGGATCCCGGTCTCTCCGGAGGGCATTCCCGACCTGACCCGCATGGCGGGCCGGTGGAACCGCCTCCTGCCCGGCGACGTCCGGGTGCTGGGCGCCCGGCTCGCCCCTGAGGGGTTCGACGCGCGGTTCTCGGCGGTGCGCCGCCACTACCGCTACCGGGTGTCCGATGCCCCGTGGGGCGTGGACCCGTTGCGCCGCCACGACACGCTGGCCTGGAACCGTCCACTGTCGACGGATGCGATGAACGAGGCGGCGTCGTCCCTGCTGGGGCTGCACGACTTCGCGGCGTACTGCAAGCAGCGCGACACGGGCACGACGATCCGCGAGCTGCAGCGCCTGGAGTGGCGGCGGGTGGACGAGCACCTGCTGGAGGTGGCGGTGTCGGCCGACGCGTTCTGCCATTCGATGGTCCGCAGCCTGGTCGGGGCCATGCTCCTGGTGGGCGACGGCCGGCGCGGGCGTGCCTGGCCGGCGGAAGTGCTGGCCAGTGGCGTTCGTGACAGCGCGGTGGCCCCCGCGCACGGCCTCACCCTGACCGCGGTGGACTACCCGCCGGACGCCGAGCTGGCGGCCCGGGCGGAGCAGACGAGGAACGTCCGTCAGCGGATCGAGTGAAACCGGGTGCGCCGGCAGCGTGCGTAGGAAACCCTTGAATGATCTTGCTCATCGATCACGGGAGGGGATCATGTCGACGAATCTGCGCCGGGCCGTCCTGGGGGTCGCTGTCACCTTGGGGGTCGCGCTGGCCGCCCCCGCGACCGTTTCGGCGGCCCCGGTCGATTTCCCGTGCGGGTACAGCTCGCAGGGCATGGACGCGCACTATCGGCACTGCGCCAATACGTTCGCGCTGATCCACGTGGACTGGGACAACGGCAGCCACTACACCGACTGTTACGGCCCCTGGGATGAGCAAACGCTCTGGCACGATGGCCCACATCGCCAGGTCAACGCCTACTTCGTGAACACGCCGCCGCGGTTGCTGAAGAACGCCTCCGGCAACTGGATCTGCAGCGCGTCCCAGCCGGACGCGTAGAAAAGCGGGTGGCTCCAGAAGGGAACCACCCGCTTTCGCTCGTCCGGAAGCGACTCAGTCGCCGCGGCGCACCGGGCCCAGGAGCTGCTGCTCCTTGCCCGTCGTCACCAGCCGCAGCGGCCGCCACAGGTTGCGGCCCAGGGCCACCACCTGGTCGTCCTTCAACATCGTGAGCTGGCGCATCATCTGCGGCGGCAGGTTCCAGATGCGGCCCGCCAGCTCGGCCTGCCCGGCCGGGAGGCGCTGCATCAGCACCAGGTCCGCCGCGTTCGCCGTCACGCCCGCCTGGGGGTGCAGGTAGGGCAGCACGTACACCGTCGTCTGCCAGGGCGACCGCGGCGGGAACAGGTCCTGCGGGGTCGGGCCGCCGTCGGTCACGACCAGCAGCGGCGCGTCTTCGGACGGCCGCGGCAGCTCGACCGGCGACAACCGCCTGATCTGCACCAGCGGCGACGGGCGGCCGTCGCGGCTGCCGGCCGCCCGGGACAGCACCTGCCACTCGGTCGGGCGCCCGGTCGCGACCACGACCCACGCACCGACCGCCATCGCGCGCATCGCCACCTGGCGGGCGAGGTACAGCCCGCCCACCAGCACGATGCGCGTCGGCGTCGAACGCAGCGCCGAGATCGTCAGCGGCTCACCCTTGAGGCCCGAACCGAGCACGATGCCGCCCCGGTCGCCGGAGGGGCTGACCGCGTCGAGCATCGCGGGGTCCACGGTGAACTCCGGCGCCACCCCGGTGTTCTGCCCGGCATCACGGACGCGGGAACTCATGCTGTGCCTCCGATCGGCAGCGTCGCGGCGAACGCGGAGACCTGCAGCCCGCGCAGCGGCGTCAGGTGCACGTCCAGCCGCTCGGACAGGCCCTGCAGCCGCTGGTCGGCGGCGTCGAGCTCACGCGGGTTGCGCGCGCTCAGCCGGACCACGCCGCGCAGGCCGATCTTGCCCTCGTCGGACGCGGGGGAAATCGACATCGCGAGCGTCGCCGACAGCGCGCGGACGCTCGTCAGCGCGTTCAGGCTGCCGGCGATCTTGCCCTTCGGCCAGCCGGTGATCGCGTAGCTCGCGTGGCCGATGCCGGCCGCGGTCACGCCGGACCACCGCTCCTGCAGCGTCACCTTGCTCGGCGAGCCGGCGACGGACGTGAGCTCCGCGGCCGAAATGCTGGCGCGCAGCAGCTCGTCCGGGTCGAGCGGCCGCGTCGGCACGCCCTGCGATTCCAGCGCGTTGCGCACCCGCGAAAGCGCTCCGATCAGCGCGCGGTGGGCGCCGACGACGCCGCCGCCGCGCTCCCGGATCGCCGCCGGGCACCGCTTCGGGTCCAGCCGGATCGCCACCCACGTCGTCCGCCGCGCCGCCGCGGGCAGCGGGCCGAGCACCTCCATGTAGGAGCTCAGCGCCGGCGAGTCCGACGGCAGCGCCGCGCTGCCCGGGTAGCAGTGCCAGATCATCTGGATGGAGTCGAGGACCACACCGCGGTCTTCGAGGCACGGGGCGAGCGCCGACAGCGGCAGGCTCGGCGCGCCACCGGCCTGGGTGATCAGCGCCGGTGTCGGTTCGACGAGCAGCACCGCCGTCCAGGTGCCGTCGTTCCAGGCGAGCCCGACCTGCTGGCGTTCGTGGTCGACGCCGTGCGCGACCACGAGGTCCGGCACGGCGATGCGGAGCAGGTTCACCCGGGCGTCGTCCGGGCCGGTCACGGTGGTCTCTTCGGCGGCCAGCTCCTCGACCGTGCTCGGCGGCAGCGGCTCCGCGACGCGGTCGTGCGAACGGAAGGAGTAGCGCAGCGTCAGCCCGATCCACTGGGTGAACCAGCGACCGCGCCAGCGCAGCAGCGCGACGATGAGGGCGAAGCCGACGACGCCGATCGCGATGTACTTCATCGACATGTCGATGGCGAGCAGCACGAGCCCGATCGCGAGACCGACCTCGAGCACGACGAGGTTCGCCACGGGGAGCGGGCCGAGGTTCACACCCGAGGACCGGCGCCGCGCGGGGGGCGCCATCCGCACCGCGCCGGGCGGGGGAGTGGAGGGGCCGCTGTCGTCGGGTCCCTGGGGACCGCCGGGGCCACCGCCACCGGGGCCGCCGGGTCCACCGGGACCGCCGCCACCGGGGCCGCCGGGTCCACCGGGACCGCCGCCACCGGGGCCACCAGGCCCACCGGGTCCACCCGGTCCGCCACCGCCTGGGCCTCCAGGGCCGCCGGGGCGTCCACCGGGTCCACCGGGACCGGGGCCGGGGCCACCGGGACCGCGCGGGGGCATGCCGGGACCACTGGGTCCACCGGGTCCGCCAGGGCCACCACCGGGTCCGCCGGGAACGCCACCGGGTCCGCCCGGCACGGCTCCCGGCCCACCCGGTCCACCGGGTCTCCCCGGCCGCGGCGGCGGGCCCGGCGGGCGGCCGGGAGGCGGGGGCCCGGGCGGGCCAGGCGGACGTGGAGGAGTGGTGACGGACATCCGCGCTTTCTCTTCCCCTCGGTGCTTGCTGCGTACCCGGAAGCCGGGTCCCGGGGAGTCCGACCCTAGCCGGAGTTGGTAGAAACCCCACACCAGACGGTCCCCGTACGGCTATCCTGCGGAACCGTACCGCGACGGGGAGAGCTGTAGGTCGAGAATGCCATCAACACCCACGACTAAGTCTCAGGTCCAGGCGTATCAGTTCGTCCTGCGCCGGATGCAGTCGGCGCTGGTCCGGCGCGACGCCGTGATGCTGCACGACCCGATGCGCACCCACACGAGGGCCACGATCGTGGGGGTGGTGCTCGGCGCCCTCGGCATGATCGTGTTCGTCGTCTGGGGGCTGCTCAGCCCGGCTCCGTCGGTCCCCGAGGCCGGCAACATCGTGATCGGTGAGCAGTCCGGCACGGTCTACGTGGTGATGGGGAACCCGAAGACGCTCGTCCCGACGTTCAACCTCGCGTCGGCGCGGCTTCTCCTGCTGGCCCAGCAGAAGCAGACGAGCACGGGCAACAACCCCGGCGCCGCGCCGGCGGCCCCGGCCGCGGCGAGCACCACGAGTGTGAAGAATCCCACGGTCGTTTCCGACGACCAGCTGAAGGACATTCCGCGCGGAAAGCTGACCGGTATTCCGGACGGGCCGCAGCTGATCCCGACGGAATCCCAGCGGATTTCCCCCAATTGGGCGGTGTGCGACCAGGTTCTGCTGGACCCGACGCAGCCGAACCCGGACATCGGCAAGACCGAGACCTCCGTCTTCGGCGGCGTCGCCCCGAGCGGCCTCGGCACCGAGCTGGGGGAGAAGGAAGCGCTGCTGGCGGCGGCGGACAACGGCAAGACCTACCTGATCTACCGCCTGCCGAGCACGCAGAACCGCCCGAACGCCAACACCGTCCGCGCCGAGATCGACACCAGCGACTCGCACAACTCGGTCTCGACCGCCCTGCAGCTGCTGAACCAGAAACCGCGGAAGATCACGCAGGGCCTGCTGAACGCGATCCCCGAGGTGTCGCGCCTGACCCCGCCGCAGATCCCGGACGGCCCGGCCCCGGCCGACCTCGACGGGCTCGCGGCGGGCGACGTCTTCTCCACCCAGCCCACCGGTGAGCAGCCGCAGTACTGGGCCATCACCACGACCGGCATCCAGCAGGTGTCGCAGGCGGTCGCCGACGTCATGCGCGTCGCGAAGCACGGCAGCGCGAGCGAGCTGCGGACCCTCGGGCTCGACAAGCTGTCCGGCATCCGCGTGCTGCGGTCCGGCGACCCCGACTACATCCCGGTCGACTCGTTCCCGCGTTCGGTCCCGACGGTCCTCGACGCGACGAAGAACTCGGCGGTCGCCTGCCTCGGCTGGTCCGTCGTCGGTGACGGCGCGAACCGCGACGGCCACACCTCGGTCTACATCGACACCCAGCTGCCGGGCCAGAACAGCCACGGCGCGAAGTTCGCGACGACGAAGGTCACCACGCCGGGCCCGAACCGCGTGCCGATCAACGGGTTCTACCTCCAGCCCGGCTTCGGCGCGGTGGTCCAGTCCGCGACCGGCCAGGCCAGCTTCGGCAAGGGCGCGATCCAGCTGATCTCCGACCGCGGCATCCGCTACAGCGTCCCGGACGCCGCGACCGCGGACGCGATCGGCCTGACCAACCGGCAGCCCGCGCCCGAGTCGATCATCGGCCTGCTGCCGACCGGCGCTTCGCTGAACACCCAGGACGTGCTCAAGCAGTTCGACTCGGTGCCGATCGACCCGAACGCCGGCGCGTTCCCGAGCCAGACCCCGCAGGCGGGCGGCTGACCGGAACCATCGGGCGGCGGCGGACGTCACACGCCCGAAGGATCTTCTGGTGAGCGGAGAGGTGCCATGGCCGGCTTGAGGATGGACGGCGTGGTCGTCGCCGAGTACGCCCGGACGGCTGAGGAGGCCGCTGACGACCTGCACGCCGCGGCGGCCGTCGTGGGGGGCGAAGAGGTCTCCGGCGAGTCCTATGGCCCGCTGGGGGCGCAGATCGGGCTCGGTGAGTCGTACGGCCGCGCGGTCGGCGCGCTGCGACGCCAGCTGGCCGACGGTGCCGAAGCGCTGAAGTCGGCCGCGGAGGCGCTGCGGCAGGTCACGGTCCGCCACAGCGGGCAGGACGCCGAGGCGGCGGAGCTGATCAAGCGCGCGGGCAGGGTCGGATGATGTTCGCCGAACCGGAAGGCTCCACGGAGTCCATCCCGCACCCGCTGGCCAAGGCCGCCGCTCCGGTGTCCACCGCCCCCGCGGTGGCTTTCGGCCCGGACGCGGAAGGCGACGAGATCGCCGCCACGGCCGAGCCGTACCTGGCGTACCTCACCGACGTCGCACACCAGCTCGGGCTGATCGATCCCGTCGAGACGTACTTCCGCCCGCTGATCGGCCGCTGGGGAGACCTCGGCGCCGAAGCCGGGCGGCTGCGCCAGGCCGCCGCTGCCGCGGCCGAGGTGTCCGCGCGGCTCGACGACCGGCTCGGCCGTCTCGACGCCGGCTGGGCGGGCCGGGACGCCGACTCGTTCGTCGCGTACATGCGGGAGATCGGGGCCGCGGGCGGTGACCTCCAGGAGGCGTTCACCGTCCTCGCCGGTGCGCTCGACGAGCTGGTGACCACCCTCCGCCACGTCGTCGTCGACCTCGCCGAAGTGCTGGTCGACGCCGCGGACCTGATCTCCGAGACGATGACGCTGCCGAGCGGCGGCACCAAACGGGCGCGGGCACAGCTGCGGGAGACGCAGGAGTCCGCGAAGGCGCTCTACGAGACCGCGCGGGACGTCCTCGAGGCGTTCGACCGGCTTTGCGACGGCGTGGACGACCCCGACGCGACCGCCCGGAGCATCGAGATCGCGCACCGGTACCCGGAGGAGCGGTTCAAGCTGCACGACGACGTCTTGACCGGCGCCCCCGCCGACGGCGAATCGACGACGCCGTCGTCTTCGGACGGCCAGTCGACCACGCCGTCGTCGGCGAGCGGCGACCCGGCGGAGCCGAAGCACACCGGCGCGGGCACGCCGGACGCCGCCCGGCCCGCCGACGCGGCACCGCAGCCGGCACCGTCCCAGGACAGCTCGGCGAACCACAGCGCGTCGGGCGTCCCGATGATGCCGATGATGGGCTTCGGCGCCTTCGGCGGAGGCGGCCAGAACCGCCGCCCGTCGAAGAACCGGCCGATCGTGAAGTCGTCGGAACTGCTGGGAGAGCCGGGTTTGGTGGCGCCCCCGGTGATCGGCGAGGAGGAAAAGCCCCAGCCGCAGCAGAAGAAGCCGCCGGCGCCACCCGAGCGGTGACGCCGGCCGGCCGGGTCAGCGGCGGGAAGCGGTTTCCGCGGGCCGGTTGCGGCGGATCGTGCGCATCACGAACAGCGTGATCAGCAGCGCGACGAGACCACCACCGGTACCGGCCAGTGCGACGATCATCGGGGTCGAGCTGCGGTCGTTCGCCGGCGGGAGCTGAGCCAGCTGCGGGGGCGGGATCGGCGCCTGGTTCCCCACTTCCGACGGCAGGCTCTGCGTCAGCGCGGCGACCGGGTCGATGACGCCGTAGCCGACGAAGTTGTCGCGTCCGCCGGGAGCCGCCGGGTGCTGGGCGGTCTCCTTGATGCGGTTGATGATGCCCTTGGCGGTGAGGTTCGGGTACTTGGCCTTGACCAAGGCCGCGAGGCCCGCCACGTACGGTGCGGCGAAGCTCGTTCCCTGGATTTCGCTGGCCTTGTCGCCGCTTTCGAACGTGAGGTTCGCCAGGCTGTTGGAGCCTTCGGCCGGGTCGAGCGAGATGATCTTCGTTCCGGGCGCCGCGACGCCGACCCACGGGCCGTGGACGCTGAACGAGGCCACGCTGCCGAACTCGTCGATCGCCCCCACGGACAGCACGTCGTCGGCGAACCACGGCGGCGTCACGATCGTCTTCGGCTTCTTCGCGTCCGGCTGGTCGTTCTGCGGGCAGGTGTCGGTCGCGTTGCCCGCGGCGGCGACGACCACGATGCCCGCCTGCGCCGCGTAGTGCACGGCGGCCTGGACCTGTTGCTCGCCTTCGGTGATGTTGCCGGTGGCGGTGCGGCAGTTGTCGACCGACATGTTGATGACGTCGGCTTCCCTGCGGTCGGCGATGCCGCGGATGATCTCGGCCAGCGTCTTCAGCGTGCCCGCGGTGCCGGCTTTCTCCAGCTGACGTCCGCCGTTCGACTGCCCGGGCGACGTCTGGTCGCCGTCACCGGAGCCGGAGCCGGAGCCGGAGCCGGTGCCACCGCCGCCGCTCGGCGGGAGCGCAGACCCCGACCCGGTGGGCGGCGTGGTGCTCGACGAGGGGCTGCCCCCGGCGGTGTTGCTCGCCGGCGGCGTCGACGTCGAGGTGTCGGGCTCGTAGTTCTCGCTCAGCTGGCGGTAGGACACGATCGTCGCGTCCGGGGCGACGCCGACGAACCCCACTTCGGGGTTGTCCGGCTTGGCCGCGATGATCCCGGCGACCTCGGTGCCGTGGCCGTCGCAGTCTTCGAGCCCGTCCGGCTGGCCGTTCGTCGGCTTCGCGACGTACTCCCCGCCGGACTTGAGCCGGTCCTGGAACCACGGGTGCCGGGTCACGCCGGTGTCGATCACCGCCACCTTGACCCCGCCGCCGGCGCTGCCGCCGGTGGCCGCCCTGACGATCTCCTGCGCCTTCGAGATCTGCAGGTACTCCTGCCCCCACGGCCGGCTCTTCAGGATGATGTTCTGGCCGAGGGTGCTGCGCTGGACGCAGGCCTTGCTCGGCTTGTACTTCTTGTCCGGCTGGCGCGAATCCGGGAGCAACTTGCCCATGTCCACCGGGGGCGGTGTCGCGAAGTAGCCGTCCGCGGGTGCCTGCTGCGCCCAGACCGGCACCGCGACGGCCAGGGAGGACAGGATGCCGATCGTGCCGGTCAGCACCGCGGTCGTGGTCCGCCGGGTGGCGCCGAAACGCCGTCCTACTGCCATCCGAGATTCACCCGATCCGGTCACTTGAAGTTCAGGTGCCGCAGGGTGGTGTACAGGTCCATCACACCCAGGGCGAGCGGGAGCACCGACGCGATGCAGATCGCCTCGATGATCTCCACCGTGCGCCGCAGCGGCGGCGAGAAGCGCTGGTTCGGGAAGATCACGCCGACCACGAGCGCGCCCGCGGCCAGGAGGATCAGCGCGCCGAAGACGTAGAGCAGGCGGTTCTGCGGGCTCGCCGAGACCAGCCACCCCGCCGCGATGCCGGTCGCCGAGACGAGGCCCGTGGTGAGCAGGGCGATCGCCTGGCTGCCGTTCGCGTACGCGCGGGCGCGCAGCAGGAGGACGAGGCTCGCGACGACGCCCAGGATGATCCCGAACGCGCCGGGCGCGGTGGCGGCGATGACCGCGGACACCGCGACCGTGGCGCCGCAGCCGATCATCAGGCCGGTCATGTAGTTGTGCGCGACCGCGGTGCGGCGCTCGATCGCCCGGTAGTCGGGGAAGCCGGAGTCTTCCTTCAGCTCTTCGGCGTTGCTGGGGACGTGCGGCAGCGGCAGCTTCGCGAGCCAGATCGTGGCGCGCGGCAGGATCGAGATGCAGGCGAGGGCGACCGCGACCGTGCCGGCCGCGATCCCGGCCGCCGGGTGCGCGACGAGCGTGCCGAAGAGGAACGCCAGCGCACCGAAGGTGCCCGCGGTGGCCGCGGCGATGAACGTCGTGATGCCCGCGCCGATGACCATGATGCAGACCGACGCGACGATGATCACGAGGACCGCGCCGAGCAGCAGGTTCGCCCGCATCGACAGCCCGGGCACGATGTAGAAGCCGCTGACGAACGCCAGTGGCAGTCCGCCGGCCGCGGCGATCAGGACCCCGGTCGCCTCGGCCTGGTAGGCCTTGGCGAGCGTGGCGCCGACCGCGACGCAGGCGATCGCGCCGATGCCGCCGGCGATGGCCGCGCCGAGCGCGTTGCCGCCGTAGAGCGAGCCGCTCATGAACAGCGCGATCGCGGCGGCGACCAGCGCCAGCCCGCCCGCGACGTGCCCGAAGCGGTTCGCCGTCTCCTTGGTCCAGGGGCGGAAGCTGTCGGGGGAGGACTCCGCGATGGCGTCGACGACGTCGTCGTACAGCGGCGGCGGCGGGTTCTCGTTGCGCTTGCGCAGCTGGAGCAGCTCACCGTCGACGACGCCGAGCGAGGCCAGGGTGCGGCTCGGGTCGAGCGGGGCGTCCCCGAGTTTCGCCAGCGCCCAGCCACCGTGGCGGGCCCCGCCGTCCGGCGACGACTCCTTGGCCATGTCCAGCAGCATCGGCAGGAGATCGGCCACCGCGACGTCGGCGGGCAGTGCCACGTCGATCCGCGTCGAGGGCGCGACGACCGTCACCCTGCTGAATACTGTCGTGCCCGTAGCCACTGCACTGCCCCCGCTCGATCGAGACTGCTCCCGGGGGAACTTATACCGAACCCCGGTGCCGACATCATCGAACGTCCGAAATTCACCGGCAATGACAGGTGGCGCGCGGGTCGTCGGCTACTGGTGGTACCAGGGGGTGCAGTAGTACGGACTGCCCTCGTCGTGACGGCACACCCGCCACCAGCGGTCACCGGGCTCGATGCCCCGCTGGTGCTGTCGACGCCCACCCGCTCGCCGATGTGGCCCGCCCAGCGGTCCGGGTTGGGGCCGTGGTCGGCACGATCCGAGTAGACGTGCGTACCGGGTGCGGACCCGCCGATGTAGCCGACGACATCGGCGCAGGAGTAGAGGCTCTGCCACTGCCCGCCGACCAGTTCGGAAGGAGTCGAGCGGCACGCGGCCGCGGTCGTGCCGGTGGCGGACGCTTCCGTGGCCGTCGTGGTCAGCAGCGCCGCCACGGTGACCCCCCGCCGGCGCCAGAGCCTTGCCCGTCCTCGTCACGGTCCCTCCCGGAGGTGTCGATCTTGGACTTTCCAGGATTGGCACGGCCGAGACCGCAGGTAGAGGGTGTTTCGCGGAATCCCACCGACTGTGTCCGGACCCGATTCGATCATTACTGTCGGTGCCGGGTCGTACACTCGCGAACGAGGATGGGGCAAAGCTCACGAGGTGGTTCCGGCATCCGCCGGAATTACCCCGCGGCGTTCGATAGGTTGTTCGCGCACCTTGCGCACCAAGCGGTGGCCGCCATCGTCGAGTTTGAATGAGGGGTCCTTCGATGAGCACGCTGCAGTTCAAGAAGTCGCCGCGGCTGGCGGCACCGCGCCCGCCGGGCGGTGAGGTGCACCTCGAGCCACCGCCCGAGGTGCCCCGCGTCATCCCCGGCAACATCGTCATGAAGGCGCTTCCGGTCGTCATGATCGTCGCGTCGCTCGGGATGATGGTCTTCATGTTCCAGGCCAGCAACCGGAACCCGATGATGATGGCCATGGGCGGCATGATGGTCGTCGGGACGCTCGGGATGATGGCGGGCGGTGGCGGCAAGGGCGGCGGCGCCAAGCGCGCCGAGATGGACGAGGACCGCAAGGACTACCTCCGCTACCTGGGCCAGATGCGCGACCGCGCCCGCGAGGCGATGGTCGACCAGCGTGCCGCGCTCGAGTGGGTGCACCCCGACCCCCAGTCCCTCTGGTCGCTGGCCGCCAGCCGCCGCATGTGGGAGCGTCGCCAGAACGACCAGGACTTCCTGCACCTGCGCGTCGGGCGCAGCTCGCACCGCCTCGCGACGCGGCTGGTCCCGCCGCAGACCGGGCCGGTCGACGAGCTGGAGCCGATCGCCACCCTCGCGCTGCGCCGGTTCGTGCGCGCGCACTCGATCGTGCCGGACCTGCCGACCCAGATCACCCTGCGCGGGTTCGCCGCGGTGAGCATGCAGGGCGACCGGGCGCTGACCCGCGGCCTGACCCGCGCGATGCTCGCGCAGATGGTCACCTTCCACAGCCCGGACGACGTGCTGATCGCGGTCGCCACCGCGGGCCGGGCGAAGGAGGAGTGGGAGTGGGCGAAGTGGCTCCCGCACGCCCAGCACCCGACGCTGGCCGACGGCATCGGCCAGCTGCGGATGATGGCCGGTTCGCTGGCCCAGATCGAAAACTGGCTGGACGAAGAGCTGCGTGACCGCCAGCGCTTCTCCCGCAACGCCACGCCCGCGCCGGACCAGCCGCACGTCGTGATCATCATCGACGACGCCGAGGTCACCCGCGAAGAGCAGATCATCCTCGAAGAGGGCCTGGTCGGCGTCACGCTGGTCGACCTGTCGGACTCCATCGGCAACCTCGCCGCCCGCCGCGGCCTGCGCCTGGTCGTGGAACCCGACAGGCTGGGCGCGCGCAGCGCCGGCGGCGTCGAGTGGTTCGGCCGGCCGGACACCCTGAGCCTGGTCGAGACCGAGTCGCTGGCCCGGCTCATTTCGCCGTACCGCGTCGGTGGCGCGGCCGGGCAGGACGTCGGCGACGAAGAGCCGCTGCTGTCCAACCCGTCGCTGCTGGAGCTGCTCGGCATCCCGGGCGACCCGATGACCTTCGACGTGCAGCAGGCGTGGCGGCCCCGCCCGATCCGCGACCGCTACCGCGTGCCGTTCGGCGTCGGCGAATACGGCCAGCCGGTCGAGCTGGACATCAAGGAAGCCGCCGCCGAAGGCATGGGCCCGCACGGCCTGTGCATCGGCGCGACCGGTTCCGGCAAGTCGGAGTTCCTGCGCACGCTGGTGCTGGGCATGCTCGCCACGCACTCCTCCAGCACGCTCAACTTCGTCCTGGTCGACTTCAAGGGTGGTGCGACGTTCCTCGGGCTGGACAAGGCGCCGCACGTCTCCGCGGTCATCACCAACCTCGCGGACGAGGTCACGCTGGTCGACCGCATGAAGGACGCGCTGGCGGGGGAGATGAACCGCCGGCAGGAAGCGCTGAAGAACGGCGGTAACTTCAAGAACGTCTGGGAGTACGAGAAAGCCCGTGAGAACGGCGCCGACCTCGACCCGCTGCCCGCGCTGTTCATCGTCTGTGACGAGTTCTCCGAGCTGCTGGCGGCGAAGCCGGACTTCATCGACCTGTTCGTCGCGATCGGCCGGCTGGGCCGGTCGCTGCAGATGCACATGCTGCTCGCCTCCCAGCGCCTGGAAGAGGGCAAGCTGCGCGGCCTGGACTCGCACCTGTCGTACCGGATCGGCCTGAAGACGTTCTCGGCGGCGGAATCCCGCGCCGCGATCGGCGTGCCGGACGCGTTCGAGCTGCCGTCGGTCCCCGGTGGCGGTTACCTCAAGTACGACACCTCGACGCTGGTGCGGTTCAAGGCCTCCTACGTCTCGGGCCCCTACCGCCCGGCCGGCATCCAGGCGGCGGGCCCGGCGGCGACGGTGGTCCGCGCGGACAAGCGGCCGCAGCTGTTCGTCCCGGACTTCGTCGAGCTGCCGAAGGAGCCGGAACCGGAGCAGATCGAAGCCCCGGTCGCCGCGCAGCCGCAGTCCGAAGAAGCGGTCGAGCCGTCCGAACTGGACGTCATCGTCTCTCGGCTGATCGGGCAGGGCCCGCCGGCGCACGAGGTGTGGCTGCCGCCGCTGAAGGACCCGAACTCCCTCGACACGCTGCTGCCGAACCTGAACCCGACCGACGACCGCGGCCTGTCCCCGGTCGGCTTCTTCGGCAACGGGCGGCTGCAGGTGCCGCTGGGCATCATCGACCGGCCGTACGAGCAGCGGCGTGACCCGCTGTGGGCCGACTTCTCCGGTGCGGCGGGCCACGGTGTGATCGTCGGCGGGCCGCAGTCGGGCAAGTCGACGATGCTGCGGACGCTGATCATGTCGATGGCGCTGACCCACACGCCGGAAGAGGCGCAGTTCTACTGCCTCGACCTCGGTGGTGGCACCCTGGCCGGGCTGGCCGACCTGCCGCACGTCGGCGGGGTCGCGGTCGCGCGGCGCGAGCCGGACAAGGCGCGGCGGATCGTGGCCGAGCTGACCACCCTGCTCACCGAGCGGGAAGGCCGGTTCGGGGCGATGGGCATCGACTCGATGACCGAGTTCCGCAACCGCAAGCGCCGCGGCGAGATCCGGGCGGACCAGGACCCGTTCGGCGACGCGTTCCTCATCGTCGACAACTGGCGCGCCCTGCGGGACGACTTCGAAGAGCTCGAAACCACGATCACCCGGCTGGCCACGCAGGGTCTGTCCTACGGCGTGCACGTCATCATCGCCGCCAACCGGTGGGCCGACATCCGCCCGGCGATCAAGGACATGATCGGCACCCGGTTCGAGCTGCGCCTCGGTGACCCGACCGAGTCCGACATCGACCGCCGCGTCGCGGTCAACATCCCGACCGGGCGCCCGGGCCGCGGCCTGACCCGCGAGAAGCTGCACATGCTCGGCGGCCTGCCGCGGATCGACGGCTCCAGCGACCCGGAGACGATCGCGGCCGGCGTGGCCGACGCGGTGGCGAAGATCAAGGCCGCGTGGCGCGGCCGCGTCGCGCCGCAGGTCCGCCTGCTGCCGGAGATGATCACCTACGAGGACGTGCTGAAGCTCGACGCGCACCGCGACTCCAAGCTGATCCCGATCGGGGTCAACGAAGAGGACCTGCAGCCGATCTACCTGGACTTCAACGCCGAGCCGCACTTCTACGCCTTCGCCGACGGCGAGTCGGGCAAGACGAACCTGCTGCGGCAGATCGCCCGCGGTATCTCCGAGCGGTTCACCGCCAAGGAGGCGCTGATCCTGCTGGTCGACTACCGGCGCACGATGCTCGGGTTCGTCCAGGGCGACTCGCTGCTCGGGTACGCGGTGTCGTCGGCGCAGCTGGAGAGCATGGTCGGCGACGTCTTCAACTCGATGACGCGGCGCCTGCCGGGCCCGGACGTCACCCAGGAGCAGCTGAAGACGCGGTCGTGGTGGAAGGGACCGGAGCTGTTCATCCTGGTCGACGACTACGACCTGGTGGCCACCTCCTCGAACAACCCGCTGCGGAAGCTGTCGGACTTCCTGCCGCAGGCCAAGGACGTCGGCCTGCACCTGATCGTCGTCCGCCGCACCGGTGGTGCGAGCAAGGCGATGTACGACCCGATCATCGGCAAGCTCAAGGAGATCGCGGCGCCGGGCATGGTCATGAACGGCTCGCGGGACGAGGGTGCGCTGGTCGGCAACATCAAGGCCAGCGCGATGCCGCCGGGCCGGGGCAACCTGCTGACCCGCAAGGCGGGCAAGCAGCTGATCCAGGTGTCGTGGATCCAGCCGGACTGAGCACGACGACGGGGCGCACTCGACGACGGGGTAGGTTCCTCCCCGAGGGTGCGCCTCGCCGGTTCGGCCGGCCGGGCGCGGGGGAACGCGACAAGTACTGCGGGAGCTGCTGGTGACGGTCCGGGTTGCGGTGGACTTCGGGACGTCGAGCACCTGCGTCGTCGCCTCGGTGAACGGGCGCGATCCGCAGGTCGTGGTGATCGACGGCCAGCCGCTGATGTCCTCGGCGGTGTTCGCGGCGGCGGACGGCACGCTGTTCGTCGGCCAGGAGGCCGAGCGGCAGGCGGCCGTCGACCCGTCGCGGTACGAGCCGAACCCGAAGCGCCGGATCGACGAAGGCGAGCTGCTGCTCGGCGACAGCGTCCTGCGCGTCACCGACGTCGTGCACGCCGTGCTGGGCCGCGCGGTCGCCGAGGCGCGCCGCCTCGCCGGCGAGGCCGAGGTCGATCTGCTGGTGCTGACCCACCCCGCGGACTGGGGCGCCATCCGCACCCGGCTGCTGCGGCAGGCGGCGGGCGGGCTGGCGCGCGAGGTCGCGCTGGTGCCCGAGCCGGTCGCGGCGGCGGTCTACCACGCGGCGACGTTCGCGCCGCAGGACGTGACGAACGACCGCACCGTCGAGTTCAGCGGCCGTCCCGGCGACGCGCTGGCGGTGCTGGACCTCGGCGGTGGCACGGTCGACGTCAGCGTCGTGCGGCGGCTGCCGCCGGACGCCGCGCGCGACCGCGCCGGCCGTCCGCAGCGCGGCGGCTTCCAGGTGCTCGCCACCCGGGGCGACCCGGCCTTCGGCGGCGCGGACATCGACCAGGCGCTGCTGGAGCACGTCGGCTCGCTCGTGGCCGGCGCGGACCAGGACGCGTGGCGCCAGCTCGTGGAAGGCCGTGAGCTGGTCGACCGGCGCCGCCGCCGCGTGCTGCGCCAGGACGTGCGAGGAGCCAAGGAAACGCTGTCGCGGCACGCCTACACCGACGTGCCGATGCCGCCGCCGTTCGCCGACGCGCACGTCACGCGCGAAGACCTGGAACGGCTCATCACGGCGCCGCTGGGGCGCGCGGTGGAGCTGACGGTCGCGGCGATCGGTGACGCCGGCCTGCGGCCGAAGCAGCTCACGGCGATCTTCCTCGTCGGCGGGTCGAGCCGGATCCCGATGATCTCGCGGCTGGTGCACGAACGCACCGGCGTCGTCCCCACGAGCCTCGACCAGCCCGAGACGGTCGTCGCGCGCGGCGCGCTGCGCGCGGTGCTGGTGGACCCGGACCGCACGGGAGCGCTGCCCGGTGAGGCGATGGCCCGGATGGGCGCGGTGCCGGGCGGCGCCCTCAACCCGGCGGCGCAGCGCACGGAGGTCGTCCGCCCCGGCGACGTCGCCCCGCGCCCCGGCGACGCGGGCCAGCGCCCGGCGCCGCTGCGCTCGCCCGTACCGCCCGTCGCCAACGGGTTCCCGAACCGCGCGGCCCCGCCGCCGTCACCGCCCCACGGGCAGCCGGTGGCCCGGCCGCCGTGGACCCCGCCCGCCGGCCAGTCCGCCCCGCCCGGCAGCCGCCCCGGCGGAGCCGGTGCGTCGCCGGAGAAGAAGAGCCGCGGCAAGCTCTGGGGGATCGTGGCCGGGGCCGTGGTCGTGGTGGCCGCGCTCGTCGTCACCGGGATCGTCGTGTTCAGCGACTCCGGGAGCCAGGCCGAGGTCGGCCGGACGCTCTCGCAGTACGACTTCAAGTTCGTCTCGCCCGAGGACTGGGTGCAGACCGACGACCGGGTCGCCCAGCGGCAGGTCGTCATCCACCCGCAGGAGTCCCGCGAGGGCAACGACCTCCTGGTCGCCCAGGAGTTCGTGATGGACTACGACGCGACGGCGGACCGGCAGAAGCTGGTGGACGAGCTCAAGAGCGGTGCGGAGCACGATCCCGACCACTACGGTGCGTTCAACCCGGCTCTGTCCTACGCGGGCAAGACCGTGATCGGCTACCACGAGATCAAGAAGGACCGCCCCGACCTCCAGGTCGACTGGTACGTCGTGGCGAAGGGCCGGATCCGGGTCCACGTCGGCTGCCAGTACGCCACGGCGCAGCTGCGCGACCGGGTCGCCGCCGCCTGCACGCAGGCCGTGCGCACGGTCGAGATCCTCAACTGAGAACCTTGTTCTGGTCAGGTCGGCGCTACGGGTCGGCCGACGGCTGAATAAGGTTCTGAAGAGAGGAGGGCACGCGGTGCCGTCCGAGGAGTTCGAAAGCGCCGCGTCGGCCTTCCGGCGCGCCGGCGAAGACGCGGTGACGCACGCTCGGCGCGTCGCCGGGAACGCGAAGGCGCGCAGCCGGCGCCACCACAGCGAAAACGTCGAACTGCTGAAGCGCAGCGGTCGCGGCGCGAAGTCCGGCGATCCGACTCCCGGCACGCTGCGCGCCGCCGCCGAACGGTTCCGCCGCGCGCGCGGGTTGCCGGTCCAGGTGGTTCCGGATCCGGCCGATTCGGTTCCTTCGCGTTCGCAATCCTCCGCTCGTGCCCCTCGAACGGGTGACGAGGACGAAGACTTTTCCCAGATGCGAATCATGAAACGCGACGGCTGAGTGCCGGACGGCGATCGCTGTGCGTGTGCTAACCACGCTGGTGGAGAACACTTTTTCGGGTGACGCGTCGCCGTGCCGGGGCGCTCGAGGAATACGCGCGGCGATCGGTTCCCGGCGCGAGCGTTCACGCAAGCAACTACTTGCCGGCAAAGCACGACAAGGGGGAACCGGACGTGGCAATGTCTGCGTCGTAGGGCCGTACAACGAACAAGCTTGGTACGGACAACCACTCTTTAGAAGGGGGTTCCAACATGGCTGGATCCGGGTTCACAGGGACAGTTGCTCAGTTCACCGACGCCGAGGGCAAGGTCACCGAGGTTCGTGCGGGCATGGACGCCAACCTGTCCACGCTGCGCGACCGCATCGAGGCCACCCGCGCCGGCTGGCAGGGCGAGGCCCAGAAGGCCTTCGACCACGTCATGATGCGCTTCGACGACGACGCTCGTCAGATGAACCAGGCCCTCCAGAAGATCGCGGAACTGCTCCGCGAGGCGGGCTCGAAGTACGAGCGCTCCGAGCAGCAGCAGCAGGAGATCCTGGGCGCGGTCAACCGTGGTTTCGACGCGCTCGGCTGAGCGTCACACCGAAACTTTTCCTTTCATCCACCTGAACTTTCTCAGCACAGAAGGAGCGCATCATGCCCAGTGACGCCGGCATTGTCGTCAATTACGCCACCATCCGCGCTGCCGCGGACGACTGCCAGCAGACGGGTGGGGAGCTGCAGCAGGCGTTCGACCGCCTCAAGGACGACCTCAAGCCGCTGATCACCACGTGGACCGGTTCCGCGAAGGAGCAGTACGACCAGGCCCAGCGCACCTGGGACCAGAAGTTCGAGGACCTGAAGCAGGTTCTGGCGCAGATCGCCGCCGCCCTGCCGCAGATCGCCGACGGTTACCAGCAGACCGACAGCGCCGTCGAAGGCCTGTTCTGAGCCGGTAGTCCCGGAAACCACGGCGGGCCCGCACTCCGGTGCGGGGCCCGCCGTTTTTCTTTGTGCGGCAAGGGAAAACTCAGTGCGGCGCGCCGACCTCGTACTCGGGCCGGTCGTTGAGCACCCGCACGGTCACCTTCTTGTCCTGCCCGCCGATCTTCACCGTGCAGTCGAACGTCGTGCCGTTCTCGGCGGCTTCGTTCGCCGGGCACTGCGCGTTCTTCACGTCCGGCTCGCCGTAGTTCTCGTTGAGGACCTTGACCACACCGTCCTCAAGGGACTGTTGCTCCAGCACGTTCCCGCGGAACGCGCCCAGGAGCCACGCGCTCACCCCGCCGGCCACGAGCACCAGCACGACGGCGCCGCCGATCAGCAACGGCTTCTTCGACTTCGGCTTCTTCTCCGGCTCCGCGGCGAACGCGCCGAGGCCGCCGTACTGCGTGGGCTGGAACCCGCCGCCGTACGCCTGCTGGTGCTGCTGCGGGGAGGGTGCGGGCCAGCCACCACCGGGCGTACCCGGCTGCTGGGGCGTCGGCTGGGACGGCGGCTGCCACGGGCCGGTGGCCGGCTGTCCCGGCTGCCACGGCCCCGAGAACGACCCGCTCGTGCCGGGCTGCTGCGCCTGGTTCCACTGGCCGGTGTAGGAACCGGAGGCCGTGCCGGGTTCCGCGTTCTGCTGCCACTGCCCGGCGTGCGGGCCGGTCGCCTGCTGTTCGGGGTGCCAGGTGCCCGGCTGCTGAGGCGGGTTCGCCGGCGGCTGCCACCACTGCGGCTGCTGCGGGTCGGGCGGCTGGGTCATCGGAGCTCACCTCGGATCGGGGACACGGTTCAGCTGCCCTGCGCTTCGCCGAGCCGGCGGTAGAAGTCGTTCATCGCGGCCCGGTCGGGCAGCACGGTGATCTGCGACGCGTCCGGCAGCTTCGGCATGTCCTGCAGGCTGGCCTTGCCGGTGAACCGGAAGTCGTACTTGAGCTCCAGGTTGTGGCCGTCGCCGGAGAACTTGGCGTCCATCACGAACGAGACCAGGCTGCCGTCGGGGTTCAGCGTGATCGTGGTCGGCACCATGGCCTTCTTCAGCTCCGGCCCGACCTGGTCGGTGATGCTCTTCGGCAGGATCTCGACCTTGTTCTTGACGAAGATCTCGAACGGCACGTTGACGGTCAGCGCGGTCTTCCCGTCGCCGAGGCTCTTCGCTCCGCGGACCGCGCGCTTGTCGGCCCGGTAGGCGTCGACGGTCGAGTCCGCCATCCGGCACGGCGTCAGCACCCCGCCCCAGACGCACGGCTGGACCAGGCCGGCCTCCGGCTTCGGCATCGAGACCCACGCCGTCGGCGAGACGCCCTTCTGGACGTACATCGGGCCGAGGTAGGTGTACTCGACCGCGCCGTCCGCCGGGGTGTACGTGTCGATGATCTCGTCGGGGTTCTTCTGCGACCGGTGCCGCACCGCCCGGCTCTCCGGGCTGCCGGTGCGGGCCGACGTCACGGTGCTGTGGATCCACTTGTCGTCGAACTTGAAGTAGGCGTCCAGCGAGTTGGTCACGTCGCGCGTGTCGGTGATGGCGTCCCCGAGCTTGCCGATGACCTGCTCGAACTTGCCGCCGACGTAGTCCGCCGCGTCGTCGCCCTTCGGCAGCGCGGTGCCCGCCTTCGCCTGGCCGCAGGCGCTGACCAGGGCCAGGAGGGCGCCCAGGACGAAGATCGCCGTCGGTCGTTTCCTCATCGCGTCCCCTGCTCGACTCCCGCCCCGGTACCGGGGCGCCCGGATCGTCTCATCCTCGCGTGTCGGGGCCGCGCGTGCAGGCACTTCGGCGGGAAAACCCGGTAGGGTCAGGCTGCGCCCGGGCCGGTCGGAGCCTAGTACGATCGTGCCAACCCACCCCGATGCACAGCGGCGGTGGACGTGGGGGTATCTTCATATGTCGTTGTGCGTTGCGGCGCATCAGCGCGCTAGGCCCGCACAGAACCCACACGCAATGTTGACGACGAGGTAGACCCTTGCCCACGTACAGCCCCAAGCCCGGCGACGTCACTCGTGCCTGGCACGTGATCGACGCCGAGGATGTCGTGCTCGGCCGGCTCGCGACCGAGGTCGCCACGCTGCTGCGCGGCAAGCACAAGCCGACCTACGCCCCGCACGTGGACACCGGTGACTTCGTCATCATCGTCAACGCCGAGAAGGTCGCGCTCACCGGAAACAAGCGCGAGCAGAAGTTCGCGTACCGGCACAGCGGTTACCCGGGCGGTCTGCGGAAGCGCTCGTTCGGCGAGCTGCTCGACACCAAGCCGGAACACCTTCTCGAGAAGGTCGTCAAGGGCATGCTGCCGAAGAACAAGCTCGGCCGCGCCCAGGCGAAGAAGCTGAAGGTCTACGCCGGCCCGCAGCACCCGCACACCGCGCAGCAGCCGCAGGTGCGCGAGATCACCAAGATCGCGCAGGTCGCGCAGTGAGTGAGGAACAGTCTGTGACCAGCACCGAGACCGAGACCGCCGAGGTCACGACCGAGGCGACCGAGACCGGCGCCGTCGCGACCAGCGAGACCCCTGTCGCCACCAGCGAGACCCCGGTCGCGACCAGCGAGACGCCCGTCGCGACCAGCGAGTCCGCTGCCGCGCCGCGCCCCTCGCGGGCCGCCGGCGGCAACGCGCAGACCGTCGGCCGCCGCAAGGAAGCCGTCGTCCGCGTGCGCGTCGTCCCGGGCACCGGGGTGTTCAAGCTCAACGGCCGCACCCTCGAGGAGTACTTCCCGAACAAGGTGCACCAGCAGCTCATCCGTGAGCCGCTGGTCACGGTCGAGAAGCCGGACTCCTTCGACATCTTCGCCAACCTCCACGGCGGCGGCGTCTCCGGCCAGGCCGGTGCGCTGCGCCTGGCGATCGCCCGTGCGCTCGTCGAGGTCGACGCCGATGACCGTCCGGCCCTCAAGAAGGCCGGCTTCCTGACCCGTGACGCGCGCGCCACGGAGCGGAAGAAGTACGGCCTCAAGAAGGCCCGCAAGGCCCCGCAGTACAGCAAGCGCTGATCGCGCCTCTGGCGCAACCCACCGGAGCGCCCATCCGTCCACGGATGGGCGCTCCGGCGTTTTTCAGGGGGACCTGTGTCGGTTCCGGGGTCCGGAACGACATCGGGGTGGGGGAAGCGCGGCCGGACGGGCCGCTAGGTTGTCGTGGTTGGTTGCGCTGTCGTAACCGCACTGAGGAGGTCGATCGATGGCACGCCTGTTCGGTACCGACGGGGTCCGTGGCCTGGCCAACGCCGAGCTGACGCCCGAGCTCGCGCTGGCGCTGGCCGCCAGCGCCGCCCGCGTGCTGGCCGCGCACGACCGCTCGCACCGGCCGGTCGCGGTCGTCGGCCGCGACCCGCGCGCCAGCGGCGAGATGCTCGAAGCCGCCGTCGTGGCGGGCCTGACCTCCGCGGGGGCCGACGTGCTCCGCGTAGGCGTGCTGCCGACGCCGGCCGTCGCCTACCTGGTCGGCTCGCTCGAGGCCGACCTCGGCGTGATGATCTCCGCGTCGCACAACCCGATGCCCGACAACGGCATCAAGCTCTTCGCCGCGGGCGGGCACAAGCTCCCCGACGGCATCGAGGACGAGATCGAAGCCGGCCTGTCCGGCGACGCGGTCCGCCCGACCGGCGCCGGCGTGGGCCGTGTCCACGACGTCGACGACGCCCTCGACCGCTACGCCACCCACCTGCTCAGTGCCACGCCGCACTCGCTCGCGGGGCTGAAGGTCGTCGTCGACTGCGCGAACGGCGCGTCGTCGGCCGCCGCCCCCGAGGTCTACCGCCGCGCCGGCGCCGAGGTCGTCGCGCTGTACGCGGAGCCGGACGGCGTCAACATCAACGAGCACTGCGGCTCGAACCACCCCGACAAGCTGCGCGAGGCGGTCGTCGCGCACGGCGCCGACCTGGGCATCGCCCACGACGGCGACGCCGACCGCTGCGTGGCCGTCGACTCCGCCGGTGAGCTGGTGGACGGCGACCAGATCATGGCGGTGCTGGCGCTCGCGTTCGCCGAGTCCGGCGAGCTGGTCAAGGACACGCTGGTCGCGACCGTGATGAGCAACCTCGGGCTGCACCTGGCCATGAAGGCCCACGGCATCTCCGTCGTCACGACGGCGGTGGGCGACCGCTACGTCCTCGAGGAGCTGCGCGCGAGCGGCTTCGCCCTCGGCGGCGAGCAGTCCGGCCACGTCGTGCTGCCGGCGCACGCCACCACCGGCGACGGCCTGCTCACGGCGCTGCGCCTGATGAGCCGCATGGCCGAGACGGGCAAGTCCCTCGAAGACCTGGCGGCCGTGATGAACCGGCTGCCGCAGGTCCTGGTGAACGTCCCGGTCGCGGACAAGGCGGCGGTGGCGGACTCCAGCGAGGTCCGCGACGCCGTCGGCGAGGTCGAGGCCGAGCTGGGCGAGGAGGGCCGGGTGCTGCTGCGCCCGTCCGGCACCGAGCAGCTGGTCCGCGTGATGGTGGAGGCCCCGGCGCAGGCCACGGCCCAGGCCGCGGCCGACCGCCTGGCCGGCGTCGTCTCAGCGGTCTCGTAACCCCGTCGTGAGTGTTTAGGGCGGTTAGAACCGCCCTAAACACTCACGACAACCTGCGCCGAGGCCAAGCCGTGGAACACCGGGTGGCTCTTCCACCGCACGTCCTGGACTTGGCAGCCGCCGTCGAGGAGCTTCGCCAACGCGCCGAGCGCGACCTCGCCCTCGGCCAGCGCGACTCCCGACCCGGGGCACGCGTGGCTGCCCAGGCCGAACGGGAGCCCGTCGGTGAGCGACACCGCCAGCGGGCCGTCCGGGCCGAAGCGCAGGACGTACCGGGCCGGGCAGATCGACGTCACCAGCTCGCGCACGCTTTTCGGCGTGGGCGACGAAGCCAGCTCCAGCCCGGCGCAGGCCAGGAAGTTCAGCGAGTTCTCGTAGGCGGCGTGCGCCAGCACCACCGGGTTCAGCATCAGCTCGTCGTCGTCGAGCCGGCCGGCCGCGTGGGCTGCCCGCAACGCCGTCAGACCGCCCGGCCCGGCCGGCGTCCGGCTCAGCTGCACCGCCAGCCGGAACGCCGACGCCTGCCCCGCCCGGTCGGTGCCGCCGAAGACGTCGAGGTTCGCCGTCGTCTTCTCCAGGTGGTCCAGGAAGACGTCGTCGAGGGGCACGCCCAGCACCGCCGACGTCACCGCGCCCGCGACCGGCCGCGCGAAGTCGCGCACGAGGTCGAACGACGTCCCCAGCCCGCCCACGACGGCTTCGATCGCCGCGCGCACGGAGTCCGGGAGCGGCTCCAGCCCGGCGATGATCTCCCGCAGCACCCCGCGCACCCGCGCGTGGCCGTCGCCGTCGCGCAGCAGCACGCTGGGCGAGCCGCCGCCGGGGTCGGACGTCAGGCCGGGGGAACGCAGGGCGTGCACGCACGCGTCGCGGCCGGAGACCACGCCGATCCCGTGCCGTTCGAACTCGTCCATCGCCTGCCCACGGTAGGGCAGGATGAGCCCGTGCCGCCCGCAGATGTCCCGGAAGACGTCCTGACCACGCCGTTCACGGACCACCTGCTCCGCAACGCCGCCGAAGACCGTCCCGCGTTCACGTGCCGCACCTTCCCGGGTCCCGCCGACCGGACCCTGACCTGGCCCCAGGTGCTCGACCGCGTCCGCGGCGTCGCGCGTGAGCTGCGCCGCTTCACCCGGCCGGGCGACCGCGTGGCGATCGTGGCCCGCCAGGACCTCGGGTACGTCGTGGCCTTCCTCGGCACGCTCTACGCGGGCCGCGTCGCGGTGCCGCTGTCCGTCCCAGTCGGCCGGACCGGCCGCGCCCGGATCGAATCGGCCTTCGCGGACGCCGCCCCGGCGGCCTGCCTGACCTCGAAGGACCTCCTCGACAAGGTCCCGCCGGTGGCCGCGCTCGCGATCGAGGACATCGGGCCCGACGACGCCGAGCCGCCCGCCGAGGTGGCGATGACCGACCCCGCGTACCTGCAGTACACGTCGGGCTCGACGCGCCGCCCGGCCGGCGCGGTGATCTCGCACCGCGCGCTGGTGGCCGCCTGCTGGCAGACCACGCGGTGCTACCACGCCGACGCGTCCACCCACCTCGCCGGCTGGGTGCCGTTCTTCCACGACATGGGGCTCGTGCTGCTCGTCGGCACGCCCGTCTTCCTCGGCGCGCACTCGGTGTTCTTCACGCCGATGGAGTTCGTCCGCGACCCGTTGCGCTGGATCCGGCTGCTGGCCGAGCACCCCGGCGCGATCACCGCCGCGCCGAACTTCGCCTTCGACCTGGCCGCCGAGGCCGCGGGGGAGCTGGAGGACGTCGACCTCTCGCACGTCAACTCCGTGCTCAACGGCAGCGAGCCGGTCCGCGCGGCCACCGTCGAGGCGTTCGAGCGGGCTTTCGCGCCGTTCGGGCTGCCGCGCGCGGCGCACAAGCCGTGTTACGGGCTGGCCGAAGCGACGGTGTTCGTCACGAGCGCGGGCGACGAGGGTGCCACCGTGACGACGTTCGACCGCGGCGAGCTGGTGTCCGTGGGGCGGCCGTACGGCCAGCGCCTCCGCATTGTCGACAAAGAGATCTGGGTGTCCGGCCCCAACGTCGCCGACGGCTACTGGGGCCGGCCGGACCGCGGCGACACCTTCACCGAGGACGGCTGGCTCCGCACCGGCGACCTCGGGTTCGTCCACGACGGCCTGCTGTACGTCACCGGCCGGCTCAAGGACCTGATCATCGTCGACGGCCGCAACCACTACCCGCAGGACATCGAAGCCACGGTCGAAGCGGCGCACCCGAGCGTCCGGGCCGGCCGCGTCGCCGCGTTCGCGGTGCGGGACGGCCACGGTGAGGGAGTGGCCGTCGTCGTCGGCTGCACCGGCCGCGACGGCGTCGAGACGGCCGTGCGGCGGGCCGTGTCCGCGGGCCACGACCTGCCGTTGCGCGCCCTGTGGCTGGTGCCGCCGGGTGCGGTGCCGCGGACCTCCAGCGGCAAGGTGTCCCGCGCCGCGGCCCGCGATCGCTGGTGGGGCGAGAATGGGCGCCATGACTGACCCGGCCGCCGCCCACGCCGACGAGATCAGGAAGATCGTCTGCACCGCGCTGCAGCTCCCGCTCGAGCGGTTGACGGACACGACGCCGTTCGACGACATCGGCATGACGTCCCGCCAGCGCGTCCAGCTGCTCGCCCGGGTCGAGGTGCGGTACGGCGTCTCCGTCGACCTTGACGAGCTCGACCGGCTGGTGGACGTCCGCGGCGTCGCCGAAGTCATTTCCGAGGCACTGGCCGCGCAGCCACCCACCGGGTGAGTGCAGTTGGGCAAAGCCCAGGTCGGCCGCTCGGCCGAACGCTAGACTCTGTGTGCATCTGCGACGGCACCGATCGGCGTCCGGGTGCGTCACAGTCTTGACACCCGGAACAGGGGCTGTGGATCGAAGGGGGCAAGCCGACCATGCCAAACGGTTACGAAGCGAGTTCTGAGGCGATGACGCGGGCGCAGGTCCGCCTCAACGACGTCGCGGACGACCCGGCCGCCGAGGCCAAGAAGGTCGCGCCGACCGAAATCGCGCAGGCGGACTTCGGCCGTGTCCACGGTGACGGCTACGGCAAGTACAAGTCCGGGATCGACGAGATCGGCGCGGGCATGACCGGGCTGTCGAACGCGTTGATGAACCTCGGCAGCGGGATCGGCACGGCCGGCTCCAAGTATTCCGCGCAGGAATCGAACGCCGGCGCGCAGGCGAACGCGGCGGGGAGCAAGTAATGGCCGACTGGGCGGAAATCAAGAAGGTCCTCGACGACCCGAACGTCTCCATGGAAAAGAAGTCCGCGCTCATGGAGGCGTACGACAAGGCGACCTGGAACTTCAACGACGAAGAAGAAAAGTACGCCAAGGAGTACATCGACGGGTATTCCGACCGGAACTGGCTGACGACCCCGCTGGCGCCGTCCGGTTCGGACGAGGACGTCGACAACGCGCTCAAGGAAGCACAGCAGGAATCGGCGGCCAAGGGCAAGGAGCAGCAGGCCCAGACCGACCGCAAGAACACCGCCAAGAAGAACCTCGACGGAATCGCGACGCCGACGTTGGGGGCCGGCGCGAAGAGCTCCGACGAAATGCTCGACCAGGGCAACGTCACGGTCGACTTCCTGGTCCAGTGGACCGACGAGATCTGGAACAAGATCAAGGGCGGGTCCGGCCACATCGACTCGCAGAAGGACATCAAGGACAAGTTCCACGAGAACCGCGGCATCCAGTTCCAGAAGTTCCTCACCGAGGCCGACGACCTTTCCAAGGCGCACAAGGTCGTCGAGGACACGCTCACGAAGAGCGACACCGAGCTCCAGACCCTCTTCGGGGAGTGGAAGGGCAAGGGTGCGAACGCGGCGGAGATCAAGTACGACGAGGCGATCAAGCCGCACGCCAAGGAGCTTTCGCAGCAGATCGACGGCGCCGCGAAGCTGATCCCGCAGACCGTGACGCACGTCTACGACGCCGTCAAGAAGAAGGTCGACGAGGTCCTGCAGCTGCACCGCACGACGGTCGCCCAAGCCGACATCACCATGGCCCGGGACGTCCTCAAGATCGCCAACGGCGACACCGAGGAGTTCGACGACTTCATGAAGGTCGCCGGCTGGGTCGACGCGGTCAACGCGAAGAACGGCAACCAGACGAACCTCGCCGAGCGGCTGCAGAACGACGACTGCGGCTTCAACGACGAGAACAAGGAGTACGGCCGCAACGTCTGCCGCTACTGGCGTGACGGCGCGTTCGCGACCGAGTACCAGAGCCTGATCAACGCCTTCAACGGCTCCTGCAAGTCCGCCAAGGACACCATCGACCAGCAGTTCGGCGCGCTCGAGCGGTTCATGGACGGCTACCGCAACCAGCTCACCGAGGCCAAGAACGACGGCGGGGGCGACAAGGGCGGCGGCGACACGCACAACGGGAACGGCGGCGACACGGGCGGCGGCTCGAACGGCGGCGGCGGGTCCACCGGCGGCGGGGGCAGCACCGGTGGCGGCGGCAGCACGGGCGGGGGCGGCAGCACGACGCCGTCGGCGGCCGAGCCGCCCAAGACCGACGACCCGGCGAAGCCCGAGGACGGGAAGAACCCGATCACCGGCCAGCCCCTCGAGGTCGACCCGGCCACCGGCAAGCCGTACCCGATCGACCCGACGACCGGTGAAGCCATCAAGGACACCGACGACACCGACACGGTGTCGGTCAAGAAGGGCGACAACACGATCGAGATGTCCGAGCCCGACAAGGAGGGCAAGCAGGACATCTCCGTGGACGACGGCCACGGCAACAAGAAGGACTACCACCTCGACTGGGGTGACGACGACAAGGCCGAGGCCGGCAAGGACGGCAAGGACGGCGCCAAGGACGGCGACAGCAGCTTCGGCCCGCAGGGCTCGCAGCAGGCCGGCAAGGACGGGCAGCCGTCGGCCGACGGCAGCTACAAGCCGGGTCCCGACGGCAAGATCCACATCAAGGACGGCAACCTCGAGATCACGGCCGAGCGGCCGGAGGGGCCGGACGGCCCGACGATCGTGACCGTCGACGACGGCAAGGGCGAGCCGACGACGTACACGCTCGACGAGAAGGACGACCCCAAGGCCGGCGACCTCAAGACCGACCCCGCGTCGGCGACCGACGGCAGCAGCTCCGCGATCCAGCACGACAAGGACGCCGAGTCGCCGCTGACGAAGGACCCGGCGCCGGACAACCCGGACCCGGGCTTCACCCAGGGCGCGGCGGCCGCTTCGGGCGGGGGCGGGTTCACCACCCCGGGTGGCCAGGACTTCTCCGGCGACTTCGGCGGCAGTGTCGGCGCCGAGCCGGCGATGGCCACGGCCGATGCCGGGGTCGGCGGCGGTGACGCCGGAGTGGCCGGTGGTGGCGGCGACGCGACGACCACGGCCGGGGCGAGCGACTTCGGGTCCGCCGTGACCGGCGGCGGATCCCCGGACTTCGCCGGCGCCGTGTCGCTGGACCCCGGTGCGCAGACGGGCATCGACGCGTCGATGCCGATGTCCGACGGCAGCGGGCTCGGCGCGACCCCGGTCGACCCGGGCGCGCACCAGGCCGCGGCGAGCTCGTCCGGCGGGATGAGCGGCATGGGCGGCATGGGCATGATGGGCGGCATGGGCGGCGCGCCGGGTGGCGGCGGTGGCGGCGATCAGCAGCGCGGGCCCAGCCAGTACCGCATCGAGGGCGGCGTCTTCGAAACGAGCGGCGCCAAGGGCCGGATCAGCGGATCGCTGGACGACGAGGGCGACCGTTCGATCCGGTACGACCGGTGACCAGGGCTGAGGAGGGCCGATGAGCAGCGCCGAAGACCGGTACCGCGCGGCGATCTCGACGATGGACGCCGCGGCTCGGGAGCAGGACGAGCAGCGGGGCCTGCGCGAACGCCGGGTCGCGGAGGCCGAGACGCAGGCCCGCGAGGGGCTGAAGAACGAGCTCGCCGCCGCGCAGAAGTACGCCGAGCACATGGACGAGCTCAACAAGCGCAAGCAGAGCGCGGGCGGCTGGGCGACGGAGAAGACGCTGGCCGACAAGGGCCGCGAGTCCCTGATGGAGTTCGGCGTCGAGGACGAGGAAGCGGACACCGGCCGCACGCCCTACCCGACGCCGAGCTACGGCACCCCGGTGCCCGCGGCGGTGGCGCCCCAGCCGGAACCCCCGGCGCCTCCCGCTCCCGCCGCGCCGGAGCCGCCGAAGCGGGGGCGGCACGCGCGTCCGGTGGAAGACGAGGACGACTTCTCCAGCACCAGCTGGCTGGTCTGAGTTTTCGAGGAAGGGCCCGGCTCCGGCCGGGTCCTTCTCGTGTCAGTGGGCGGGTTCTTCTTCGCGCTCGATGGTGGCGCGCTTGATGTCGGCTTCCAGCAGGGGCCGGTACTTGTCCGTGCCCGTCAGGTGCGTCAGGAAGAAGGCCGTGAACAGCGCGCGCGTGAGCTGCTGCGTCTTGCGGTTCGGCTTGCCGTGCATGATCAGCTGCGACCAGTGGCGGCCCTCGGTGACGCCCAGGTGCGTCGCCTTGCCGAGGATGCGCAGCTGGACGTCTTCGCCGCCCCAGGCGTTCGTGATCGCCTCGGCGTGCCCGATCTTCGGGGCGACCAGGTCCTCCTCGGCGGCGAGGTGCAGGCCGGGGACGGTGATGGCCTTCGCCGACTCGGTGGCCGGCGGGAGCGTCTGGGCGGCGGTGATCGTCGCGACGGCTTTGATCCGCGGGTTTTCGGCCAGCGCGTCCTGAGCCGCGGCGAGGACGGCGGAGCCACCACCGGTCGAGTGCCCGGCGAGCCCGAGCTTGGCCGGGTCGACGCTGATGCCGTCCGGCCCGAGCCGCACGGTCGTGACGACGTCGAGGGTGGTCATCAGGTCGGCGGCGAGCAACCGGTGCGACGGAAGCGGGCCGCGCTGGGTCGCGGGCGCGGCGGCGACGATGCCCCAGCTGGCGAGGTGGTGCAGCAGCTGCCGGTACCGATCGGGCGGCTGCAGCCATCCGTGCCCGAAGGCAACGGCCGGCAACCCGAGCCCGGCGCGCGGCGTGAACACCACGCCGGGCAGTCCGACCAGGGCGAGGTTGCCCCGCAGGACCTCGTGCGGACCCGGGTGCGTCAACTCCGCGAGCAGCTGCTTGGGCTTGCTGGCCATGGCCGGAACCCTACTGTGCGGACGGTACGGAGGCGCGCCCGCCGCCCGGCGCGCCGCGGGGCCGGGTGAGCCGGAGCCGTTCCGCGGCGAGGCGGTCCGCCCGTCCCGCGGCCCGGCCCGCGGTGATCGAGCCCGGCCCGCGCTCACCGCCCGCGCGCCGCTGCCCATGGTCGGGTGAGTGGCTCGGGCGCGCTGCGACCGCCCGTGCGCCCCAATGCGGCCTTCGGTGCGCTGAACGCACCGAAGGCCGCCTTGGGTGCGTTGGACGCAACCAAGGCCGCCTTGGGGTGCTGGCAGGTTGGCAACAGCGCGCGCCTGAACGCACCGAACGCCACATTGGGTGCGTGGGGCGCACCGAACGCCACATTGGGGTGCTGGCAGGTTGGCGACAGCGCGAGCCCGGATGCACCGAACGCCACATTGGGTGCGTCCAGCGCACCCAACGCCACTTTGGGGCGCCCGGTTGCCGGGCCCTCCCGGGTGAACCCGCGCCCTCACCCACGTGCGCCCCAAAGCCGTATTGGTCCGGACCACCAACCCCTATATTCACGCAGGTCAAAGCCGGTTTCCGGACCCCGTCAACCCGCTGAACGTCCCTCGTTAGGCTGGTGCGCGTGTGTGGAATCGTGGGATATGTCGGGCACCGCCCGGCTCTGGACGTCGTCCTCGGCGGGCTCCGGCGGATGGAGTACCGCGGGTACGACTCGGCCGGGGTCGCGGTCCTCGACGGTGCCGGAGCACTGACCGTCGAGCGCAAGGCGGGCCGGCTCGCCAATCTGGAAGCCGAGCTCGACAAGGTCGGCCGCGACAGCTTCGGCGGCACCGCCGGCATGGGCCACACCCGCTGGGCCACCCACGGCGCGCCCGTCGACCGCAACTCGCACCCGCACCGCGATGCCTCCCAGCGCGTCGCCGTCGTGCACAACGGCATCATCGAGAACTTCGCCGCCCTCCGCGCCGAGCTCGAGGCCGACGGCATCGAGATGGCCAGCGACACCGACAGCGAGACCGCCGCGCACCTGGTCGCCCGCGCCTACACCGAAGGCGACACCAAGGGCGACCTCGCGGCCAGCGTCGCCGCCGTCTGCCGCCGCCTCGAAGGCGCCTTTACCCTGGTCGTGACCCATGCCGACCAGCCGGACACCATCGTCGCGGCGCGCCGGTCGTCGCCGCTGGTCGTCGGGGTCGGGGAGGGTGAGCACTTCGTCGCTTCCGACGTCGCCGCGTTCATCGAGCACACCCGCGAGGCCGTCGAGCTCGGGCAGGACCAGCTCGTCGTCATCACCCGCGAGGGCTACGAGGTCACCGACTTCCACGGCGACGCCGCCCAGGCGAAGCCGTTCACCGTCGACTGGGACCTGAGCGCCGCCGAGAAGGGCGGCCACGAGTACTTCATGCTCAAGGAGATCGAGGAGCAGCCCGAGGCGCTCGCGAACACCCTGCGCGGGCACTTCGACGGCGGCCGGATCATCCTCGACGAGCAGCGCATCTCCGACCAGGACCTGCGCGACGTCGACAAGGTCTTCGTCGTCGCCTGCGGTTCGGCCTACCACTCCGGCCTGGTCGCCAAGTACGCCATCGAGCACTGGACGCGGCTGCCGGTCGAGGTCGAGCTGGCCAGCGAGTTCCGCTACCGCGACCCGGTGCTCGACCGCGCGACGCTGGTCGTCGCCGTCTCGCAGTCCGGCGAGACGGCGGACACGCTCGAAGCCGTCCGCCACGCCCGCGAGCAGAAGGCGCGCGTCCTGGCCGTCTGCAACACCAACGGCGCGCAGATCCCGCGCGAGTCCGACGCCGTCCTCTACACCCACGCCGGGCCCGAGATCGGCGTCGCGTCGACCAAGGCGTTCCTCGCCCAGATCGCGGCCAACTACCTGGTCGGCCTGGCTCTGGCGCAGGCGCGCGGCACCAAGTACCCGGACGAGGTCGCGCGCGAGTTCGCCGAGCTGGAGGCCATGCCCGCGGCCGTCCAGAAGGTACTGTCCACTGTGGAGCAGACGCGTGACCTGGGCCGGCGCATCGCCGACTCGCGCGCGGTGCTGTTCCTCGGCCGCCACGTCGGGTTCCCGGTCGCGCTCGAGGGCGCGCTGAAGCTCAAGGAACTCGCGTACATGCACGCCGAGGGCTTCGCGGCCGGCGAGCTCAAGCACGGCCCGATCGCGCTGATCGAAGAGGGCCTGCCGGTCGTCGTCGTGATGCCGTCGCCCAAGGGCCGCGCGGTGCTGCACTCGAAGCTGGTGTCGAACATCAGCGAGATCCAGGCCCGCGGCGCTCGCACGATCGTGATCGCCGAAGAGGGCGACGAGACGGTCCGGCCGTTCGCGGACGAGCTCATCGAGGTCCCCGCGGTGCCGACGCTGCTGCAGCCGCTGGTGTCCACGGTGCCGCTGCAGGTGCTGGCCGCGGAGATCGCCCGCACTCGCGGGTACGACGTCGACAAGCCGCGTAACCTGGCGAAGTCCGTCACCGTCGAATAGTTGCGGGAGGCCCCGCCGTGCAGGGAATCTGGACCACGGAACGGATTCGCGAGGCGGAGGGGCGGCTGTTCGCCGTCACGCCCGAGGGCGAGCTGATGCGGCGGGCGTCGTTCGGGCTCTCGGTGCAGCTCGCGGACTTCCTCGAAGACCACACCGGTGGCGTGTCCGGCCGCCGGGCGGTGCTGCTCGTAGGCTCCGGTGACAACGGCGGTGACGCGCTGTGGGCCGGGGCGTTCCTGCGCCGTCGCGGTGTCGCCGTGACGGCGATCCTGCTGAAGCCCGAGAGGGCGCACGCCAAGGGACTCGCGGCGCTGCGCCGGGCCGGTGGCCGGGCGGTGCCCGCCGCGGACGGTCCACAGTGGATCGAACGGGCCGATGTCGTGGTCGACGGGATCGTCGGCATCTCCGCCAGCGGGTCCTTGCGGCCGGACGCCGCGCGGCTCGTCGAGCTGGTCGAGGCGCCGATCGTGGCGGTCGACCTGCCCAGCGGCGTCGACCCGGACACGGGCGCGGTCGACGGCCCCGCGGTGAAGGCGGCTCGCACGGTCACGTTCGGCGGGCTCAAGCCGGTGCACGCGCTCGCGCCGTCGTGGTGCGGCGAGGTCGTGCTGGTCGACATCGGGCTGGGGCCCGAGCTGGGGGAGCCGTCGCTGCGGCGGCTCGACATCGTGGACGTCGCGGCGGCCTGGCCGGTGCCCGGGCCGGAGGACGACAAGTACAGCCAAGGCGTGGTCGGGATCGCGGCGGGCTCGGCGACGTACCCGGGCGCGGCGGTGCTGGCGGCCGGCTCGGCGGTCCGCGCGACGGCCGGCATGGTGCGCTACGCGGGTCACGCGGCCGACGTCGTCCGGTCGCAGTGGCCGGAGATCATCGCGACGGGCACGGTCGCGGACGCGGGCCGCGTCCAGGCGTGGGCGGTCGGCCCGGGCATCGGCACGGGTTCCGACGGGCGTGACGTGCTGCGCCACGTGCTGGGCCAGGGCGTCCCGGTGTGCGCGGACGCCGACGCGACGACGATCATCGCGAAGTCCCCGGAGGTCCTGGACGCGCGTGACCCGGACACACCGCTGGTGCTGACCCCGCACGCGGGGGAGTACGAGCGGCTGATGGGCCGGAAGCCGGGCGCGGACCGCGTGACGGCGGCGCGCGAAGCGGCGAAGAAGTACGACGCGGTGGTGCTGCTGAAGGGGCACGTCACGGTGATCGCGGCCCCGGACGGCCGGGTCGCGGTGAACACGCCCCGGGGAGCCTGGCTGGCGACGGCGGGGTCGGGCGACGTCCTGTCCGGCCTGGTCGGCTCTCTCCTCGCAGCGGGCCTGGACCCCTGGCTGGCGGCCGCGGCGGCGGCCCACGTGCACTCGCTGGCGGGGGCGATCGCGGCCCAGAACGCCCCGACGTCGGCCTCAGGCCTGGTCCACGCGATCCCGGAGGCAATCCGCGCGATCCGCTCCCTCACGCCCTGACCAGAAGCGTCACTTTCCCCGAGAAAGTGTTCCGGAGGCGACCTCTCCGGAACACTTTCTCGGGGAAAGTGACGGCTTGGGCGGGCGGGGGCGGGAAGAGTTATCGAGTTCTCTGTTAACTCTGGGCGATAAATCTGGTAAGAATGCCGGGTGAGCGGCGGCACAGCATCCGGAGACCGGAAGACCCGGCCGTCCGATGCCGTCGTCGAACAGCGGCGGCAGGACATCCTCGACCACGTCATCGAGCAGGGCGAAGTCCGCATCGACGACCTGACGACGAGGTTCCGGGTCAGCCTCATGACCATGCACCGCGACCTCGACGACCTCGCCGAGCGCCGCCTCCTGCGCAAGCTCCGCGGCAAGGTCGAGGCCTACCCGGCCCTCACCATCGAGACCGCCGCCCGCTTCCGCGACACCCTCCACCACGACGAGAAGGACGCCCTCGGCGACGCCGCCGCGCGGCACGTCCAGCCCGGCCAGACCGTCTTCGTCGACGACTCCACGACCCTCCTCCCGCTGGTCAAGCGCCTGGCCGAGATCGACGCCCTCACCGTCGTCACCAACTCGCTGCACGCCGCCCGCCTGCTCGGCGCGAAAACCGACGTCGTCCTGGCGGGCGGCCGCTACTCGCCCGAGTACGACTCCTGCGCGGGCCCGGAAGTCCTGAACCTGCTCGACACGATCCGTGCCGACATCTCGTTCGTGTCGGTCACCGCCGTCGCCGTCGGGCGGCTCTTCCACCCCGACCGCGACTACGCCGAGCTCAAGAAGGCGGCCCTCAAGGTCGCGAACCACGCCGTCCTCGTCGTCGACCACTCGAAGTTCGGCCGGACCGCCACCTACGCGCACGGCGAGGTCGGCGACTACGACCTGCTGATCACCGGCCAGGCCACGCCCACCGAGGAGATCGAGGCCGCACTCAACGCAGGCACCACGATCGAGATCGTCGAACACGTCGCAGAGGGGCAGCCCTATGACAGCTGAGCTGGTCGCCGGCATCGACTCGTCCACCCAGTCGACCAAGGTCGTCGTGTGCGACGCGCGCACCGGTGAGATCGTCCGCACCGGCCGCGCACCGCATCCCGAGGGCACCGAGGTCGACCCCACTGCCTGGTGGGACGCCTTCCAGGAAGCCACCAAGGGCCTGCTCGACGACGTCAAGGCCATCGGCGTCGGCGGCCAGCAGCACGGCATGGTCACCATCGACGAGAACGACGAGGTCGTCCGTCCGGCGCTGCTGTGGAACGACACCCGCTCCGCGCAGTCGGCGCTCGACCTCATCGACGAGCTCGGCGGGCCCTCGGTCTGGGCGAAGTCCGTCGGCTCGGTCCCGGTCGCCAGCTTCACGGTCACGAAGCTGCGCTGGCTGGCCGACCACGAACCCGAACTCGCCGACCGCGTCGCCCGCGTGATGCTGCCGCACGACTGGCTGACCTGGAAGCTCACCGGCGGCGCCCCGGTCACCGACCGCGGCGACGCGTCGGGCACCGGCTACTTCTCGCCGTCCGACAACGCCTACCGCCTCGACGTCCTGGCCCACGCCTTCGGCGGCCGGACGCCGGAGCTGCCGACCGTGCTCGGCCCGGCCGACACCGCCGGCCACACCCCGGACGGCATGCTCGTCTCGGCCGGCACCGGTGACAACATGGCCGCCGCGCTCGCGCTCGAACTGCAGCCGGGCGACGTCGTCGTGTCGCTCGGCACCAGCGGCACCGTGTTCGGCGTCGCCGAACACGGCGCGGCCGACGCGTCCGGCGAGGTCGCCGGGTTCGCCGACGCCACCGGCCGGTTCCTGCCGCTCGCCTGCACGCTCAACGCCGCCCGCGTCCTCACCGCGACGGCCGCCATGCTCGGCGCGACGCTCTCGGAGTTCGACCGCCTCGCCCTGGCCGGCAAGCCGGGCGCCGGCGGCCTGACCTTCCTGCCCTACCTCGACGGCGAACGCACCCCGAACCTGCCCGGGGCCACCGGCTCCCTGGCCGGGCTGACCCGGGCGAACATGACCCCGGAGAACCTCGCGCGCAGCGCCGTCGAAGGCATGCTCTGCGGCCTGGCCGCCGGTCTCGACGCGGTGCGCGCGCACGGTCTCGACGTCCGCCGCGTGCTGCTGATCGGCGGGGGCGCGCAGTCGGCCGCCGTCCGCGCGGTCGCGCCGCTGGTGTTCGGCGTGCCCGTGCAGCTGCCCGAAGTCGCCGAGTACGTCGCCATCGGGGCGGCGCGGCAGGCGGCCTGGGCCCTGACGTCCAGTGCGGAACCCCCGTCCTGGCAGGAAAACACCAAAGCGCGGCTCGAGCTGGACGAGCCGACCGAGGCGCAGCGCGCCGAGGGCCACCGGATCCAGCAGCGCCACCTCGAAGCCCGCGAAGCGGCGCACGGGGTCCGGCGGAATCTCGGAGAGGACTGACCGATGGCTTCCATCACCTACGACAAGGCGACCCGGCGCTACCCGGGTTCGGAGCGCCCCGCGGTCGACGCGCTGGACCTGGAGATCGCCGACGGCGAGTTCCTGGTGCTGGTCGGCCCGTCCGGCTGCGGCAAGTCGACCAGCCTGCGCATGCTCGCCGGCCTCGAGGACATCGACGACGGCGCCGTCTGGATCGGCGACCGCGACGTCACCCAGCTGCCGCCGCGTTCGCGCGACATCGCGATGGTGTTCCAGAACTACGCGCTGTACCCGCACATGACGGTCGCGCAGAACATGGGCTTCGCGCTGAAGATCGCCGGCCGCCCCGCGTCCGAGATCAAGCAGAAGGTCCTGGAGGCCGCGAAGCTGCTCGACATCGAGGAGTACCTCGACCGCAAGCCGAAGGCGCTCTCCGGCGGTCAGCGCCAGCGCGTCGCGATGGGTCGCGCGATCGTGCGCGAGCCGCAGGTCTTCCTCATGGACGAGCCGCTGTCGAACCTCGACGCGAAGCTGCGCGTGTCGACGCGTACGCAGATCGCCGCGCTGCAGCGCCGCCTCGGCGTCACCACCGTGTACGTCACGCACGACCAGGTCGAGGCCATGACGATGGGTGACCGCGTCGCCGTGCTCTCGGACGGCCTGCTGCAGCAGTGCGACACCCCGCGCGCCCTGTACGACAAGCCCGCAAACGCTTTCGTCGCCGGCTTCATCGGCTCGCCGGCGATGAACCTCGCGACCGCGAAGCTCACGGCCGACGGCGCCGAGGTGGGCGGCGCGCGCGTGCCGCTGACCCGCGAGACCATCGCCGCGGCCGACGGCGACACCGTGACCCTCGGCTTCCGGCCGGAGGCCCTCGAGGTCGCCAACGGCGAAGACGGCACCCTGCCGATCAAGGTGGACCTGGTCGAGGAGCTCGGCTCGGACGCCTTCGTCTACGGCAAGCTCGCCCAGACCGACGCCGGCGACACCCGGCCCAACGTCGTCGTCCGGGTCGACCCGCGCACGCCGCCGGCCATGGGCGACACGCTGCACCTGCGGATCCGCCCGGACGAGCTGCACGTGTTCTCCGCCACGTCCGGGTTGCGCCTGCCCTGACCGCGGTTCATGGGAAACTGGAGGGCGTCATGACCTCCAGTTTCCCTCGCGCCCAGGTTGACGTGGACCTCGACGCGATCCGCCACAACCTCACCTTGCTGGGCGCCCGCGCGCCCGGCGCCCAGGTGATGGCCGTGGTGAAGGCCGACGCCTACGGCCACGGCGCGCTGCCGGTGGCGCGCGCCGCGGTCGAGGCCGGGGCGGGCTGGCTCGGCACCTGCTCGCTCGGCGAGGCCCTCGCCCTGCGCGAAGCCGGGATCACGACCCGGCTGTTCAGCTGGCTGGACACCCCGGACGTCGACTTCACGCCGGGCATCGAGGACGGCGTCGACCTGGCGGCCAGCTCCCTGGGTGAGCTACGCCGCATCGCGTCCGCCGCGCCGGCGGGTACCCGAGCGCGTGTGCACCTCAAAATCGACACCGGGCTCTCGCGCAACGGCTGCCCGCCCGCCCGCTGGGCCGAGCTGGTCGAAGCGGCGGCCGCCGAACCGCGGGTCGAAGTCGTCGCGATCTGGTCCCACCTCGCGTGCGCGGACGAGCCGGACCACCCCTCGACCGACCTCCAGGCGAAGCGGTTCGCCGAGGCCTACGACGTCGCCCGCGCCGCCGGGCTCGACCCGATGCGGCACCTCGCGAACTCGGCGGCCCTGTTGACGCGGCCGGACCTGCACTTCGACGTCGTCCGCCCCGGTATCGCGATGTACGGGCTCAACCCGGTGCCGCAGGCCGAAGACCTGCGCCCGGCCATGACGTTCCGGTCCGCGGTCGCGCTGGTCAAGCGCATCGAAGCCGGCGAATCGGTGTCCTACGGGCACACCTGGACGGCCTCGCGCGACACGAACCTGGCGCTCGTGCCGGCCGGGTACGCCGACGGCGTCCCGCGGTCGCTGTCCGGGCGGATGGACGTCTGGCTCGGCGGGCGGCGGCGGCCGGTCGCCGGACGCGTCTGCATGGACCAGCTGGTCGTCGACTGCGGCGACGACGAACCCGCTGTCGGCGACGAAGTCGTCCTGTTCGGAGCGGGGACGCACGGCGAGCCGACGGCCCGGGAATGGGCCGACAAGCTGGGCACGATCGACTACGAGATCGTCACCTCGATGTACCGCCCGCGGGTGCGGCGCCGGTATCTGGGGGCGCGCTCGTGACACCTTCACGTCGGCTGCTGGCCATCGTCGGCGGGGTCGGGGCCATCGCCACCGGGACCGCCGCCGCCGCTATCGTCGCCGCGCAGCAGCGGCGGCACAGTGAGGATCCGTACGTGGACGAGCCGCTGGGGGAGCTGAAGCCGGACCGTACCTCCACGGTCGCGGCCGAAGACGGCACGCCGCTTTCGGTCGAGGAGATCGACCCGGAGGACGGCGGCAAACCGGTACTGACTGTCGTGGGGGTACACGGCTTCGCGCTTTCGCGGCGCTGCTGGCACTTCCAGCGTCGCGACCTCGCGTCGCTTCGCCTGCCTCGCGTGCGTCAGGTGTACTACGACCACCGCGGCCACGGCCTTTCCGGCGCGGCTTCCGCGGAGACGTCGACGATCGAGCAGCTGGCGCGCGACCTCGACGTCGTGCTGCGGTCCGTGGTGCCGGACGGGCCCATCGTGCTGATGGGGCACTCGATGGGCGGCATGGTGATCATGGAACTGGCCGCCGAGTTCCCGGAGCTGTTCGAAGAGCGTGTCGAGGGCGTCGCGTTCATCGCGACCGCGGCGGGCGAAGTGGGCGCACGCGGGTTGCCGCGTTCACTGCTCTCGAAGTACAACCCGCTGACGCGCGCCGCCGGCGGTCTCGCGGGCTGGCAGCCGGGGCTGGTGGAGTTCGTCCGTGCCGCGGGCGGCCAGCTGACCCGGCAGGCCGTGCGCCGGCTGGCGTTCGGCAGCCGCGACGTCGCACCGAGGCTCGTCGACTTCATGCTCGAGATGCTCGAGGTGACGCCGGTCCGCGGGCTCGTCAACTTCGTCGACACGCTCGGCAGCCACAACCGGTACGCCGCGCTGGCCGGGCTGAAGCACGCGGAAGTGCTGGTCATCGGCGGCGACTCGGACCGGTTCACGCCGTTCTCGCACGCCGAGCGGATCGCGGCCGAGCTGCCCGACGCGGAGCTGGTGCGCGTCCGCGGCGCCGGCCACATGGTGCAGCTCGAACAGCCCGAGCTGGTGAACAGTCATCTGATCGATCTCCTGCAACGCTGTTCCGGTGTGGACGGCGAAAACTCGTCCCGGCGAACCTGGTGGTGGCAGCGTTGAGCATGGTGTTTCCCACACCCGAAGAGACCATGGCCTTCGGACGCGCGCTCGGCCGCGTGCTGCGCGCGGGCGACCTGGTGCTCCTGGCCGGCCCGCTGGGCGCGGGCAAGACGACGCTGACCCGCGGCATCGCGGACGGCCTCGGCGTGGGCGGCCGCGTCAGCTCACCGACGTTCGTCCTGGCCCGCGTCCACCCGGCGGGCGCGCCGGGAGTGCCCCTGGTGCACGTGGACGCCTACCGCCTGGGCGGCGACCTGTCCCAGCTGGACGACCTCGACCTGGACACGGACCTGGAACGCTCGGCGATCGTCGTCGAGTGGGGCGAGGGCTCGGCGGAGCGCCTGTCGGCCGACTACTTGGTGGTCCGGCTGGACCGCCGCGAGGACGACGTCCGCGAGGTCACCCTCGAACCGCACGGCTCATGGGCCGACCGCACTCCGGAGCTCGCCAAGACCTCGTGAGTGGTTAGGGCGGTTCTAACCGCCCTAACCACTCACGAGGGTTTGACCACGGCCCGCGCCACGCCGAGGTCCACGAGGTCCTGGGGGCGCAGGTGCAGCTGGTTGGCCAGCTCCGGGACCTCCGAGGCCGGGCGCTTGAGGATCGCCGCCGCGGCCTCGGGGGACGTCACCGAGAAGTACGCGTCCGGGGTCACCCACGTCGACCCCGCCGCCGCGAACGCCAGTGCCCCGCCTGAGCCGCCTTCGCCGATCACCAGGGTCGTCACCGGGATCGACGCCGTCGCGACCGCCTCGAACAACGCCGCGATCGCGCCGCCCGCGCCCGCCTGTTCCGCGGCCGCGTCGTTCGCCGCGCCCGGGGTGTCGACCAGGGTCAGCACCGGGATGCCCAGCCGCGAAGCCAGCTTGACCAGCCTGGCCGCCGTCCGGAAGCCCGCGGGCAACGTCGGTGTGCCGCACTGGGCCGCGTAGGCGATCGTCCGGCCGTCGCGCCAGCCGAAGCCGCACGAGACCCCTTCGTCGACGCCGCCGCTGCGGTCGCCGCTGACGTCTTCCCGCCAGTCGAAGTACGCGTCGAGGTACTCGACGGCCCGCGGCCGACGCGGTGAACGCGCGGCCTGCACCGCTTCCCAGCCCTTGTCGGGCAACGAAACCTGCCGCAGGGCGGAAGGCGGGGGAGCCGCCGCCGACGAGTGCGCCGTCAGCAGCCGCAGCCACCGCTCGAGCGTCACCCCGAGGTCCTCCGGCGCGACGATCGCGTCGACCTGACCCCACTCGTACTTGGCCTCCGCCGTGTACGCCTCCGGCGAACCGGCCGGCCGCACCCGCGAGCCGGCGAAGCCGACCTGCGCCTCCGGCAGCGCGAGGATGACGTCGGCACCCGCGCCGAGCGTCGCCCAGCCGCCGCCGGTCGTCGGGTCGCGCAGCACCGAGATCTGCGGGATGCCCGAAGCGCGCGTCAGCGCCGCTGCCCGGGCCACCCGCTGGAGCTGCATCAGCGCACGCATGCCCTGCTGCATCCGGCTGCCGCCGGTCGAAATCAGCGACACCACCGGCAGGCGCGCGTCGCGGGCGTGCGCGAACGCCGCCTCGATCCGGTCGCCGGTCCGCTGCCCGAGCGACCCGCCGAGGAACCCGAACTCGAACGCGATCAGCACGGCCTCGACGTCGCCGATCTTCGCCGTCCCGCAGACGACCGATTCCTTCTCGCCGGTGCGCTCTTCCGCGGCGGAGCGTGCTTCGCGGTAGCCGGGCCAGCCGATCGGGCCGTCGGCCGGCTCGTCACGCAGCGGGGTGGGGAACTCCTCGAAGCCGTTCGAGATCGCGCCGACGACCTCACGCGCGGGCTGCCTAGTCGTCACCGAGCGCCCGCTTCATGACCTTGCCCATGTCGTTGCGCGGCAACGCGTCCAGGTACCGGACGACCCGCGGGCGCTTGTGCGGCGCGAGCAGCTTGGCGACGTGGTCGGCGAGCTCGTCGGCCGGTGGCCGGTCGCCGCTGGGCACGATCCACGCGACGATCCGCTCGCCGAGGTCGTCGTCCGGTTCGCCGGTGACGGCCGCCTCCGCGACGCCGGGGTGGTCGAGCAGCGCGTTCTCGATCTCGCCCGCACCGATCTTGTAGCCGCCGCTCTTGATCAGGTCGGTCGCCTTGCGCCCGACGATCTTCACGTACCCGTCGCTGTCGCGGGTGGCCATGTCGCCGGTGCGGAACCAGCCGCGGTCGAACGCGGCCGCCGTCGCGTCCGGGCGGTTGAGGTACTCGGTGAACAGGTTGGCCCCGCGCACCTGGATCTCGCCGACGGTCTCGACGTCGTCGATCGTCTCGCCGGCTTCGCCGACCAGCCTGACTTCCACCCCGCGCAACGGGACGCCGACCGTGCCGGGCTTGCGCTCGCCGTCCGCGCGGACGCTCGTGTTCATCAGCGTCTCGGTCATCCCGTAGCGCTCGACGACCTGCTGGCCGGTCGCCGCGGTGATCCGCTGGTGGTCGTGCACCGGCAGGGCGGCCGACCCGGAGACCAGCAGCCGCGCACCGCGCAGCGCATCGGCCAGGGCCGCGTCCGTGCCGACCTCGCCGGCGATCCGGTGGTACATCGTCGGGACGCCGAAGAGCATGGTCGCGCCGGCCGACAGCGCACGCGCGACGCCCTCGGTCGAGAACCGGCCGAGGTGGCGCACCGACCCGCCGCGGCGCAGCGGGCCGAGGATGCCGAGGATCAGGCCGTGCACGTGGAACAGCGGGAGCGCGTGCACGAGGACGTCGTCCGCGGTCCAGCCCCAGGCGTCCTCGAGTGCGTCGAGCGTCGTCGCGATCGAGCGGCGGGGGAGGACGACGCCCTTCGGCGGCCCGGTGGTGCCCGAGGTGTAGACGATCAGGGCGGGCGTCTCGGCGTCCGGCTCTTCCGCGGGCGGCGTGGCTTCGCCGGTCAGCGGGATGTCGCGGCGGGGCAGCGCGGCCAGGCCTTCGGGCAGCTCGACGCCCGGTTCGGCCAGCACCAGCTGCGGTTCGCTGTCGGCGAGGATGTGTGCCAGCTCACGCTCGCCGATCTTCGGGTTGAGCGGCACGGCGGGGACGCCGGCCAGCAGCGCGGCGACGACGGCGACGCTCGTGTGGAGGGTCGGGGTCGCCCAGACCGCGACGCGGCCGCGGGGGAGCCCGGCCGCGAGACCGCCGGCGACCGCGGCGAGCTCCTCGTGGGTCAAGGCCTGGTCGCCGAACCGGAGGGCTTCTTTGCCCGAAGCTGACGCGAGAGTGGGGAACAACGGGTCGGGCACCGCGGGGACCTCCCAGTGTCGGACGCCCTTGGCACGTTACCAAGTCGGCCGAAAAGTAGGCGGACACGTTCCGCAACCGATCAGCGCGAGGCGAGGTTTTCCGCCGTGGCTGCGGTCGGCTCGGTGACAAACGGCGCTGGCCCGTGCGGATCAGTCCCCTGCAGCAAGCGGCCGAAGACCCTGGTCGTAGGCTTGCTTACCGTGTTGGTACTGGCGATCGATACCTCGACCCCGGCGGTCACCGCGGGTGTGGTCACGCTGGACGGCGACGGGGTCGAGACGCGCGGCGACCGCGTCACGGTCGACCCCCGCGCCCACGGCGAGCTGATCATGCCGCACGCGCTGGCCGCCGCCGAAACCGCCGGAGTGTCCCTGAAGGACCTCGACGCGATCGTCGTCGGCGTCGGTCCCGGCCCCTTCACCGGCCTGCGCGCCGGGATGGCCACCGCCGCCGCCCTCGGGCACGCGCTCGGCCTGCCGGTGTACCCGGTCTGCAGCCTCGACGCGCTGGCCGCCGACGTCGCCGCGGGCGACAGCGCTTTCCTCGTCCTCACCGACGCCCGCCGCCGCGAGGTCTACTGGGCCGCCTACGACGCCGCCGGGAACCGCACCGACGGCCCGCACGTCCGGCGCCCGGCCGAGCTGGAGACGGACATCAAGGTCGCGGCCGGCGACGGTGCGGTGCTGTACGCCGCCGCGCTCGACGTCCGGCCGATCGAGCCGCGCTTCCCGTCGCCCGCCGGGCTGGTGGAGGCCGCTCGGAGTGCGTTGCTGGCGAAGGAAACGCCCGCGCCGCTGACGCCCCTGTACCTGCGCCGTCCCGACGCCGCCGAGCCTGCCGCGCCGAAACGGGTGACCGCGCCGTGAGACTCGGGCCGCTGCGCCGCCGGGACATCGCCCGGTGCGTCGAGATCGAGCAGATCCTCTTCCCCGGCGACGACCCGTGGAGCTCCCGCGCCTTCCACTCCGAGCTGGACGCGGGCAACTTCTACCTCGCCGCCCGGCCGGACGAAAGCGACGAACTGCTCGGGTACGCCGGGCTGGCCGTCGTCGGGCGCCGCCGCGGCGAGTACGAGGCGACCGTGCACACCATCGGCGTCGCGCCCGAGCACCAGCGCCAGGGCATCGGCAAGGCGCTGCTGCGCGCCCTGCTCGTCCGGGCCGACGAGTTCGAGGCGCCGGTGTTCCTCGAGGTCCGCACCGACAACGAGTCGGCTCTCGCGCTGTACGAGAGCCACGGCTTCGAACGGCTCGGCATCCGGAAGCGCTACTACCAGCCCTCCGGCGCCGACGCCTACACGATGGTCCGCCCGGCGCGGACGCGAGACGAGGTGGCAGGCTGATGTCACGCATCATCATGGGCATCGAGAGCTCGTGCGACGAGACCGGCGTCGGCCTGGTCCGCCTGCACGACGACGGCACGGTCGAGCTGCTCGCCGACGAGGTCGCCTCGAGCGTCGAGCAGCACGCCCGCTTCGGCGGGGTGGTACCCGAGGTCGCCAGCCGGGCCCACCTCGAAGCGATGGTCCCGACGACTGTGCGCGCGTTCGAGAAAGCCGGGCTTTCGCTGTCCGATGTGGACGCGATCGCCGTGACGGCCGGGCCGGGCCTCGCGGGTGCGCTGCTCGTCGGCGTCTCCGCGGCGAAGGCGTACGCGACGGCGCTGGACGTGCCGCTCTACGGCGTCAACCACCTGGCCGGGCACATCGCGGTGGACACGCTGCAGCACGGGCCGCTGCCGGCGCCGTGTCTCGCGCTGCTGGTTTCGGGCGGGCACACGCAGCTGCTGCGCGTCGACGACATCGCGTCGGAGATCACCGAGCTGGGGTCCACTGTGGACGACGCGGCCGGCGAGGCGTACGACAAGGTGGCGCGCGTGCTCGGCCTGCCGTACCCGGGCGGCCCGCCGATCGACAAGGCGGCGAAGAACGGCAACCCGGCGGCGATCGCGTTCCCCCGCGGCATGACGGGTCCACGCGACGCGAAGAACGACTTCTCGTTTTCCGGCTTGAAGACGTCGGTGGCGCGCTGGGTCGAAGGCGCGGCTCGCCGGGGCGAGGAGATCCCGGTGGACGACGTCGCGGCGTCGTTCCAGGAGGCGGTCGCGGACGTGCTGACCATGAAGGCGATCCGCGCGGCCAAGGAGCAGGGGATCGGCACCATCGTGATTTCGGGTGGCGTGGCGGCGAACTCGCGGCTGTCCGCGTTGGCGGCGGAGCGGTGCGAGGCGGCGGGGATCGAGCTGCGGGTGCCGCGGCCGCGGCTGTGCACGGACAACGGCGCGATGATCGCGGCGCTGGGAGCGCACGTGGTGGCGGCCAAGCGCCCGACGGCTCCGCTGGACTTCAGCGCCAACCCGGCCCTGCCGGTGAACGTGGTCTCGCTCTAGCCCGCCCTGGTGACGTGAATGACTCATTCCTGTCACCAGACGACAGGAATGAGTCATTCACGTCGTTGCGGCCGGCCTCAGGAAGCCGCGGCGTGCTTGTGGGCCGGGGACCCCACCCCGAGCATTTCCTCGATCGCCGCGACGGCCAGCACGGCCGCATTCCCTTCGCCGTAAGGGTTTCCGACCTGGGCCGGCTGCAGCGAACCGCTCAGCAACCGCGCCGCCGTGTCCGCGATCCGCTCGGTGTCCGTGCCCACCAGCCACGCGCACCCCGCCTCCACGACCTCCACCCGCTCGGTGACGTCGCGCAGGACCAGCACCGGCGTGCCGAACGTCGGGGCCTCCTCCTGGATACCGCCCGAATCCGTCAGCACCAGCGACGCCAGCCGCAGCGCGCGGACCAGGTCCGGGTACTCCAGCGGGTCGGTCACCGTCACCCGCGGCAGGCCGCCCAACGCCGCCTCCACCTGGTCGCGGACCTGCGGGTTCGGGTGTGCCGGGAACAGCACCTGCACGTCCGGGTGCTCGGCCACGATCAGCTGCACCGCGGCCAGCGTCCGCTCCAGCGGCTCGCCCCACGACTCGCGCCGGTGCGACGTCACGAGCACCAGCCGCTCGCCCGCCTCCGCGATCTCCATCTCCAGCAGCGCCAGCGCCGTGTCGCGGGCCGGCAGGTCGCGCGCCGCGATCTCCAGCACCGCGTCGACGACCGTGTTGCCGGTGACCGCGATGCGTTGCCGCGCAACGCCTTCCGCCCGCAACTCCGCCGCCGCGCCGAGGGTCGGCGCCAGGTGCAGCGCCGCCAGCCGGGACACCATCTGCCGGGCGCCCTCCTCCGGGAACGGCGCCGTGAGGTCGTGCGTGCGCAGCCCGGCTTCGAGGTGCACCACCGGGATGCCCAGCCAGAACGCGGCCAGCGCGCCGGCCAGCGTCGTCGTGGTGTCGCCCTGGACGACCAGCGCGGCCGGGGAGAACCGGCGCAGCACGTCGTCGAGCGCGGGCAGCAGGCCCGCGACGAGCTCCGCCTGGCCGCCGGTGACGCGCGGCGGCACGTCCAGCCACGCGTCCGCGACCAGGCCGAACGGCGCCAGTGCCTGCTCGACCATGCCCGCGTGCTGCCCGCTGTGGACCAGGATCGGCCGCAGTGCCGGGTGCGCGTCCAGCGCCAGTGCCAGCGGCGCGAGTTTCAGCGCTTCCGGCCGCGTCCCGGCCAGCAACATCACGTCCACCCCGCGGTGCCCCTTTTCCACATCGTCCAGTGTGCAAGAAATTTCCGCCGTGGGCCGCCGGCGTGCGAGGGGCGCACGCCGACGGCCCTTCTCTCAGCTCCGCGCCCGGGAGAGGCGGCGGTTGCGGCGGTGGACGGCGATCAGCGCGACGGTCCCGAGCAGGACCAGGAGCACGCCGACGGCCAGCCACCACCCGACGTCGGCCCCGGTGGCGGCGAGGGTGCCCACCCCGCCACCGGCCACGCCGACGCCCGCACCCGGCATCTTGTACATCCGGGCCTCGCTCAGACCTGCGCGGAGCGACGGCGGTAGATGCGCGTCCCGACCGGCAGCGCGACGGCGCCGAGCAGGCCGAGCCCGATCCACAGGCCCGCGCCGGACGCCAGCGGCATCGGCGGCGCGGCCGGGCCGCAGGTCGCCGACGACACGATGACGTCACCCGAGCCGAGCCCGCCGACGACCCCGCCGAGCAGTTTCACGTGGAGGGCGTTGACCGTGAGGCTGCCGTCCTTGTTCTTGATCTGCTCGTTGAGGATGACCGTCGCGATGTTGATGCCGGCGAGCCCGACCTTGACCTGGGTGTTCGGCGCCGGGTTCGAGTCGACGTCGCCCGCGCTCCCGAGGTCCGCGCCGACCAGCGTGGTGCTGCCCTTGACGCCTTCCTGGGTCGCCGTGCAGACCGCCTCGACGGCCTTGACGCCGACCTTCCCGAGGGCCTTGAGCAGCGGCAGGCCGACGTCGGCCGTGCTCGCCTTCGCCGTCACCGCGCCGGAGTTGTCGTCCCGCTTGGCCTCGGTGTTGATCACGCCGGTGGTCAGGATCCCCGTCAGGTTCACCTTCGCCGTGCTGTTGCTCGTCGGGCCCGCGGTGTTCGCGGCCGCGAGCGGACCCGCCTGGACGGCCGGCTGGCCGAGCAGGGTCACGTCGACGTTCACGCCGTACGCGGAGCCGTCGCCGGGCGCGGCCGAAGCGGGCGCCGCGCCGGCGAGCACGAAGCTCGCCACGACCGCGGCGAGCAGGCCGCCGCGGCGCGCGAGGGAGCTTTTCATCAACTGGTCCTCCGAATTCGCTGGGTTTCCCTGGAGTTCGCGTGACGGCGGCGCGGATCGACCGGCTTGCCTCGACTCGGCACGCGAATCGACTATCGCGAAGAGCGGCCCGAATAGCACACCAAATTTCCCGAATCACCGGATCGGGTATTCCGTGACGTCGTTTCCGCTGGTCGTCATGACATCACCCGGTCGGCCTAGCAAGTTCGCCGCCGATTCTGCCGAATGGTCGCCCAAACCACACCTCCGGGTGGAACGGCGGGGTGGTCATGACTTACGCTCGCCCGGGGTCCGCAGCTTGATCGAAGAATCCGCACCGAGAGGATCGTCGTGGCCGTAGCGAGCGCTCCGAACTCAGGCATGGCACGGTTTCCGCTGGTCATCGCGCTCGGCGTGCTGGCCGCCGCGGGAGCCGCGGTCGTGCTGGCCGAGCGGTTCTACCGCGAACTGGAAGTGCGCCTCGCCGGCGCCATCCTCGACGTCATCACTACATCGGGTGTTTATGTCGCGCCCGATCGCGAGTCCGTTTACTTTGGGTTGAGCGGTGCTGCTCCATTCGGGTTGAGAATGACGCCGGAATGTTCTTCGGCGTTCCTTTTGCTTCCGCTGCTCGTTGTGACGATGGTCATGCTGTACTTCCGGCCCGCGAATGCGCGCCGGTTGTTCTTTTCGCTCGGAATTTCCGCGCTCGTCGTCGTGCTGGTGAACCAGCTGCGCATTCTCACGATCGTCGGGCTCGTCCACTGGTTCGGCACCGACGAGGGCTACTACTGGGGCCACACGCTGCTCGGCTCGATGGTCAGCGTGTTCGGCGGCGCCGTCTCGCTCGTCCTGTACGTCTGGCTCGCGACGCGGAAGAAGAAGGCATGAGCGTCAAGGTCCTGCTGGCGATCACCCAGGCGTTCGCGCTGACGATGAGCGTGGCGTTCCTGGTGTACGTCGTCGTCATCGTCGTGCCGTACCTGCGCCGCAAACCCGGCCCGGTCGGTGACCCGGCGGACTTCACGTGGCACTTCTTCGTGCCGTGCCGCGACGAAGAGTCCGTCATCCGCGAGACCATCCGCTACCTGCGCACGACGTTCCGCAAGGCGCACGTCTGGGTCGTCGACGACGACTCCGACGACCGCACCGCGCGGGTCGTCCGGATGCTGTGGCGGCGCCACGGCGGCTACGACCCGTACCTGCACCTCGTGCCGCGGGTGAGGCCCGAAGCCCGCACCGGCAAGGGCGACGCCCTCAACGCCGCCTACCGGGCCCTGAACGACTGGATGGGCCCGGAGGCGACCCGCGACGACGTGGTCGTGGTGGTGGTCGACGCCGACGGCCGCCCGGCCCCGAACTGCCTGGAGGTCTGCGCGGCGGACCACCTCTTCGGCGACGCGGAGATCGGCGCCGTCCAGCTGGACGTCCGGATGAGCAACGTCGAGACGCCGCCGCCGTCCCGCAACTCCGTGGGGCGCTGGTTCGGCCTGAAGCTCGCGCAGCTGCAGGACCTGGAGTTCCGCACGGCGATCGCGGCGATCCAGACGTCCCGCGGTTTCACCGGCACGATCTCCATGGGCGGCAACGGCCAGTTCACCCGGCTCACCGCGCTCGACTCGATCGCCGGCCCGGATGAAGAGCCTTGGCGCGGCTCCCTGCTGGAGGACTTCGAGCTCGGCGTCCACCTGCTGACCGAGGGCTGGCGCACCGGGTTCACGCCGGATTCCCATGTGGCGCAGGAAGGTCTGTACAGCCTGCGGCGCTTCCTGGTGCAGCGCACACGCTGGGGCCAGGGCACCATGCAGTGCGCCCGCTACCTGCGGCGGATCTGGGATTCGCCGCACGTCAGCACGCTCGGCGCCGCGGAGATGATGTACTACCTGGCCCAGCCGTGGCTGCAGCTGCTCGGCTCGCTGCTGTACCCGATCCCGTTCATCCTGCTGGTGGCGAGCACCGCGGGCGACCCGGCGCAGATGTGGACGTGGTTCACCGGCGGCGCGTGGATCCTCTTCGCCATCTACGGCTCGTTCGGGCTGCTGCCGTTCCTCGTCTGGGGGCCGATCTACCAGCTGAAGTGCCTGCGCAGCAAGAACATCCTGCGGGGGATCGGGATGGGTTTCGCGTACGCCGCGTACATCTACACGTTCTACGTGACGTCGTGGCGCGCGCTGTTCCGCTTGGTGCGCGGCCGCAACGGCTGGGCGAAGACGCGCCGCAACACCGAGCAGGCGGCCGGGGCGAAGGTCGCGCTCGACGCGTGAGCGCGACCCCCGCCGGACCGGTCTAGAACGCCGGGGCGATCCGGACGTCGTCCGCCTTGACGAACGCGATCCGGTGCCCGAACTGGATCTGCACGTACTTCAGCTTGCCCTTGACGACCACGTGGTCGGCCACGTCGAACGTGGTCGCCGAGTAGTACTCCGAGCCGACCGTCCCGGCCGAGGAGTACTTCTGCCCGGCGGCCAGCGTGTACGGCAGCGGCGTGATGGCCTGCACGGTCACGTTCGCCGGGTAGGCCTCGGGCTCGGGGTAGGCGCGGCCGTACACCGGCACCGTCGCGAGGCCGGGCTTCGGCGTCACGACCCAGCCGATCGCGGGCTTCGCGACCCGGGCGTTGCGCGGGTTGTGGAACCAGCCCTTCTGCCCGAGGTACCAGATCGCCGTCCAGTCGCCGCGGACGTCGGCGACGGCGTACTGCTGCCCGGTCGCGGCCCGGCTGCCGACGTCGGAGACGGCCATCGTGGACGGCGAGCCGTCCGGGTGCAGGCCGGCGTCCTTCAGCAGGGGAGCGGCGTCATTCGGTTCCGAGTGCAGCACCACGGCCTCGGAACCCCGTGCCGCGCAAGGGGTCCCGGCGGTGTCGCAGCCGGTGAAGATCGGCTGGTTCTTCGCGAAGTCCGGGTCGATGGTCACGAGCGACGAGCCGGGCAGCCCGAACCCGCCGAGCGGCGCGCCCAGCAGGTCGAAGTAGTGCGACCAGTCCCAGTAGGGGCCCGGGTCCCAGTGCATGCCCGCGATGGTCGACGGGACCGTGCCCGGCACGTTGTCGTGGCCGATGATGTGCGCCCGGTCGAGCGGGATGCCGTACTTGCGCGCGAGGTAGCCGACGAGCTTCGCGCTCGAGCGGTACATCGCTTCGGTGTACCAGGTGCCCTTGGCGGCGAAGCCCTCGTGCTCGATGCCGATGGACTTCGCGTTGACGTACCAGTTGCCGGCGTGCCAGGCGACGTCCTTGGTCGGCACGTGCTGCGCGATCAGGCCGTCGCTGGAGCGGATGGTGTAGTGCCAGCTCACGTACGTCGGGTCCTGGGCGAGCTTGAGGACGCTGTCCCAGTAGCCCTCGGTGTCGTGGATGACGATGTGGTCGATCTTCTGGCTGACCGGCCGGTTGGCGAGGTCGTGGTTGCCGTAGTCGTCGTTCGGCAGTTCCTGGTAGGGAGCCGGGACGGACTCGCAGGTGACGGTCCGCGGGCACTCGACACCCGCCGGGTTCTGCGCGTGCTCCGGGGTCTTCAGATCGGGCGACGCGGCGAGGGTGACCTGCTGGCCGTCGTCGGTGGTGCGGGTCATGCCGCTCTTGATCGTCTCGAAGACCTCGTCGGCGAAGGTCCGCGCGGCATCGCCGGTGGACCCGCTGTACCGCGCGACGGCGTCGTACCAGCCGGTCTGCCCGGCGTGGTACTTCGCGAGCAGGGCGGCCCCGCCCCGGATGTTCTCGGTGGAGTCGGTGCGGAGGGTCTCGGCGTTCTGGCCGGTGAGCTGCGCGGCCTCGTCGACGGTCTGCAGCCCCTGCGGCGGAGCGGCGGGCCCGGCCTGCGGGTGCAGCGCGGGGCGGGCGTCGTCGCCGCGCGGGTCCTCGCTGCCTTCGTCGTGGTGACTGCCGGCGACACCGGCTTCGCGCAGGTCGGTGAGGTGCATCGGGCCGTAGCCGGCGGACGTGCTGGGCGTCCCGGCGTTGGAGTCCCACCGGGACTCCAGGTAGGAGACGCCGAGCAGGACGTTCTCCGGGACGCCGAACTCGGTCGCGGCGGCGGCGAAGTCTTGTTGCCGTTGGCTGGTGGTGGCGGCTTGGGCGGGAGCGGCGGCAAGACCGCTCACGAGTGTGACGGCGGCGAGGAGTGCCGCGGATCTCGGGAGGGAACGGGACGACATGGGCATAAACCCCCAGGGTTCAGGTGCCAGACGGTGAGAACCTAACCAGAAACTCACGCCGGGGGTAAGAGTCGCGTCCGACCTGCCGAAGAGCGAGGGACGTGAACCTTCGGGTGGACCCTGGTTGCACGGCTGGCACTCCCGTGGCTAGAGTGCTAATCGCACGGCCCGACAGCCCCGGCACCCGCGACGGCGGGGGTGGTAGAGCCGTAACCACATCCTGCCAACGCTTTCGACGACCGTGGAGGTCAACCCGGTGAGCGTGAACATCAAGCCGCTCGAGGACAAGATCGTTGTCCAGACGAGCGAGGCCGAGGAGACGACCGCTTCCGGCCTCGTCATCCCCGACACCGCCAAGGAGAAGCCCCAGGAGGGCAAGGTTCTGGCCGTGGGCCCGGGCCGGATCGACGACAAGGGCAACCGCGTCCCGCTGGACGTGAACGTCGGCGACGTCGTCATCTACTCCAAGTACGGCGGCACCGAGGTCAAGTACAACGGTGAGGACTACCTCATCCTGTCCGCCCGCGACGTGCTGGCCGTCATCAACTGACGTCCGCTCGCAGCGCATGACGCCCCGGGCCCCGCACAAGCCGGGGAGCGGGGCGTTCTTGCGTTCTGGACCCACCGAAAGGTAAGCGGAACACGCTATGCCCAAGCAGATCAGTTTCGACGAGGACGCTCGTCGCGCGCTCGAGCGCGGGGTGAACAAGCTCGCCGACGCGGTCAAGGTCACCCTCGGCCCGCGCGGTCGCCACGTCGTGCTCGACAAGAAGTTCGGCGGCCCGACCATCACCCTCGACGGCGTGACCGTCGCCCGGGAGATCGAGCTCGACGACCCCTTCGAGAACCTCGGTGCCCAGCTCGCCAAGAGCGTCGCCACCAAGACCAACGACGTCGCCGGTGACGGCACCACGACCGCGACCGTGCTCGCGCAGTCGCTGGTGAAGGTCGGCCTGCGCAACGTCGCGGCCGGCGCCAACCCGACCTCGATCGGCCGCGGCATCGAGGCCGCCGCGGAGAAGGTCATCGAGGTCCTCAAGGCCAAGGCCACCCCGGTCAAGGGCCGCGAGAACATCGCCCAGGTCGGCACCGTCACCTCGCGTGACGCCAACATCGGCGCCCTGCTCGGTGAAGCCGTCGAGAAGGTCGGCGAAGACGGCGTCATCACCATCGAGGAGTCGTCGACCCTGGCGACCGAGCTGGTGATCACCGAGGGTGTCCAGTTCGACAAGGGCTTCCTCTCGGCGCACTTCGCGACCAACCCGGAAGAGCAGAAGGCGATCCTCGAGGACGCCTACATCCTGCTCGTCCGCGAGAAGGTCTCGTCGCTGGCCGAGCTGCTGCCGGTGCTCGAGAAGGTCGTCGAGGCCAAGAAGCCGCTGCTCATCATCGCCGAGGACGTCGACGGCGAAGCGCTGTCCACCCTCGTGGTGAACTCGCTGCGCAAGACGATCACCGCGGTCGCGGTCAAGGCGCCGTTCTTCGGTGACCGCCGCAAGGCGTTCCTGGACGACCTCGCGATCGTCACCGGCGGCGAGGTCATCTCCGCGGAGATCGGCCGCAAGCTGGCCGACGTCGACCTCGGCGCGCTGGGCAAGGCCCGCCGGATCGTCGTCACCAAGGACGACACCACGATCGTCGACGGCGCCGGCACGAAGGACGCCATCGCCGGCCGGGTCGCGCAGATCCGCAAGGAGATCGAGACGACCGACTCCGACTGGGACCGCGAGAAGCTGCAGGAGCGGCTCGCGAAGCTCGGCGGCGGCGTCGCGGTCATCAAGGTCGGCGCGGCCACCGAGACCGAGCTGAACGAGCGCAAGCACCGCATCGAGGACGCCGTGGCTTCGACCAAGGCGGCCGTCGAGGAGGGCATCCTGCCCGGTGGCGGTTCCGCGCTGGTGCACGCGGTCAAGGAGCTCGACGGCGGCCTCGGCCTCGAAGGTGACGAGGCCACCGGCGTCAAGATCGTGCGCGACGCGCTGTCCGCCCCGCTGTTCTGGATCGCGACCAACGCGGGCCACGAGGGCGCGGTCATCGTCAACAAGGTGCGCGAGCAGAGCTGGGGGCAGGGCTTCAACGCCGCCACCGGCGAGCTCACCGACCTGCTGGCCGCCGGCATCGTCGACCCGGTCAAGGTGACCCGGTCCGCGGTGGCGAACGCCGCCTCCATCGCCCGGCTGGTGCTGACCACGGAGTCCTCCGTGGTCGAGAAGCCGGTCGAGGAGGAGCCCGCCGCGGCGGGCCACGGCCACTCGCACTGACGCGTTTTCCCACGAAGCGGGGCGGCATCCCTCAAGGGGTGCCGCCCCGTTCCGCGTCCGAAAGCACGGAGGGCGGCACCCCACCCGGTGCCGCCCTCCGATGTCTGTGGCCGCTCAGCCGCCGGACATGCTGAGCGCGCGTTTGTCGGACTTGATGAGGTGCTCGCGTTCGGACTCCGAAAGCCCGCCCCAGATCCCGTAGGGCTCGTGCACCGCCAGTGCGTGACTGCGGCACATCTCCAGGACGGGGCAGCTCAGGCAGACCGCCTTAGCCCTGGCCTCCCGCCGTGCCCGCGCCGGGCCGCGCTCGCCGTCCGGGTGAAAGAAGGACGCGCTGTCCATCCCCCGGCACGACCCTTCGAGCTGCCAGTCCCACATGTCGGCGTTGGGTCCTGGGAGCCTGCGCGTGTCTGCCATCCTGACCGCCTCCGTCAATCGGTCGATGCCGCTAGCTGCTCTGCTGTGGTGCCGATACTCCATTCGGTGCAACGGCGGTAACGTTAGAAGCGCGCCAATAGTTGTTCAAGCGATTCGGTTCGATTCAGCCGTTAGGCATCCCCCGGATGTGTGAGCAGGGGTTTCGCCTCCGGTTGCCGACTCCGCTGAGTGCCTGGATATTGAGCCTCGTGGGAGCTGGGTCGGGCACCGAAGAACCCACCCTGCCGGTGGCCTCGGTCGCCCGCCGGCTCGGGGTCGCCCCGTCCACCCTCCGAACCTGGGACCGCCGCTACGGGCTCGGCCCCAGCCGGCACACCGACGGCCGGCACCGCCGCTACGGCAGCTCCGACATCGGCCGGCTCGAACTGATGCAGCGCGCGTTGCTGAGCGGCGCGTCGACGGCCGAGGCCGCGCGCTACGCCCTCGAGCAGATGCCGCGGTCGGGCCCGCCCCAGCCGGAGGAGCCCGAGGAACCGCCCGGGGCCGGTGTCGCCGACGACGGCCTCGAGGTCCGCTCCCGCCTGGCCCGCCGCCTGAGCACGGCGGCGCTCGCGATGGACGTCGGCGCGGTCCAGCGCATGCTCGCGGACACGATCGGCGAGCTCGGCGTGCTCCCGGCGTGGGCCGGCGTGATCGAGCCGGTGCTGTCGGCGCTGGGCGCCCGCTGGCGCGGCGCGAGTGCGGGCGCGGAGGTCGAGTACCTGCTGGCGGAGTGCGTGTTCGCGGCGCTGGTCCGCGCGACCCCGGTGCTCGACGAGCCGCGCAACACGCGCCCGGTGCTGCTGGGGTGCGTCCCGGAGGAGCGCGACTCGATGCCGATGTACGCGCTGGCGGCCTCGCTGGCCGGCCGGCGGATCGGGGCCCAGCTGTTCGGGGTGCCGCTGCCGGCGGAGGTCTTGGCGGTGGCGGTGCGCCGGAGCGCGCCGGCGGCCGTCGTGCTGTGGGCGCACCGGCGCGGGGTGGCGGACACGCGGTTGTTCGCGCGGGTCTCGCGAGGGCGGCAGCGGAGCCGGCTGTTCGCGTGCGGGCCGGGGTGGGACCCGGCGGGGTTGCCGGACAAGGTGGAGCTGCTGACCGACCTGCCGGGAGCCGCGGACCGGATCGAGCACGTCCTGGTCGGCGGGCGCCGCTGAGCCGATCCCGCGCGCCGCCGGGTTCGATCATGATTCTGTCGGTGGGACCCGCTAGAAAGGACGGGTGCACGAACCCGCCCTCCGGGCCGCCGCGTTCGGGAGCGACCCGCTGCCCGATCCCGCCGTCACGCGCGGCGCCGGCACCCCCAGGGCGCGGCTGCTCGCTGCGATCGTCCTCGGCGCCCAGGGGCGCTACGCCGCCGCCGCGGCTCTCCTGGAGGTTCTCAGGGCCGGGACCGACCCACTCCTCGCTTCCCTGGCCGCCAGCACCCTCGCCGCGCACCGGCGGCAGCTGGGAGGTCACCGCGAAGCTCGGGCCCTCGACGGCGAGGCCTTCGCGAAGGCGGCCCACCTCGACGGCGGCGATCCCGACCCCGACGGCCTCGACGCCGCAGGCGCCAGGGCCGACGCCCTCCTCGGCCTGGCCGCCGACAACCTCGCCCTCGGGCGGCTCCGGGCCGCCCGCAGGCTCGCGGCCCGGGCCGGCGAGGAGGACGCTCGGTGGCGAACCCGCGTCCGCGGCGGCTGGGTCGGCGCCGAGATCGAGCTCGCCGCAGGTCAGGGCGCCGCCGCCGTCCCGCACGCCGAGCGCGCATTCGAAACGGCCCGGGCGCGCGGTGCGCGGCGGCACGCGGTGAAATCCGGGATCGTGCTGGCCGTGGCCCTGCGGGCCGCCGGGGCTCCCGATCACCGGGAGATTTCGGACGCTCTTGTCGGAAACGCAATGGCGACGGCCGAGAAATGCGAACTGCTTTCACTTTTGTGGCCGGCTGCCCTCGTCATGGCCGATCTGCGCCCAGGACACGCCGAGGAGTATCGATTCAGAGTGGCAGAGGTGTTGCACGCAGTGTTACGAAGCGCAGATCCTTGCGGGAGGAGGATCGCGGGCGAATCACCATGGGTCCCCGTCCCGGGTGGTTGAGCCGTCGGAATGGGGTGTTCCGGCATCCGGGCTAAGAAACTTCAAAAAAAGCCACCGGATCGTGTCAAGGTTCGGGCTAAAGCGTCCGATAGGGGAAGTGGAATGTCACCCGGCTGCAGGAAGGAAACCCCGTGACGACGGTCTTGATCTGCGACGACCGACGCAGTGTCCGTGAAGGGCTCACCCGAGTGATGTCCGCGGTCCCTGGGGTCAGTCGCATCGACTGCGTAGCGCACGGTGACGAGCTGCTGGCCCGGTACTCCCGTCAGCCCGTCGATGTCGTGCTGGTCGGAACGCAACGCGCGGTTCCGACAGGTGTCGAAGCCACTCGACGGCTCGTCTCCGCGAACCCCCAGGCGAACGTCATCGTCTTCGGCGCCCCGGACGACGCGGGCAGCATCGCCGCCGCGATCGCCGGCGGTGCCCGTGGCTACCTCCGCTGGGACGCGTCCCGGCCGGAGCTGGTCGCCGCACTGGCGCACACCCTGGCGAGCACCTCGGTGCCCGCGCCCCGTCAGCCGTCCGACCCGGGCGTCCAGCTGACCGAGCGCGAGCTTCAGGTGCTCCGTGGGATGAGCCAGGGCAAGAGCAACGGCCAGATCGGCCGCGAGCTGTACCTGTCCGAGGACACGGTCAAGACCCACGCCCGGCGGCTGTTCCGCAAGCTCGGCGTGCGCGACCGCGCGCAGGCCGTGGCGCACGGCTTCCGTCGCGGCCTGGTCAGCTGACCCGTCCCCGCGGCTTCTCCTCGATCCTGACACGGCCGGAATACAGGTGACGACGGGCCAGGGCGCACCGCCCTGGCCCGTACCTGTGTGGTCCCCATCACACTCCGGCGCCCTCCTGGGCAGCCCCCGGGGCGGACCCCCGCCCCGGCACCCGTCCCTCCGACGGATCTCGTACCCGTGACGCCGTTCGCTCGTTGAATCGGCGATGTCGACCACGGGTCTGCACGATAATCCGTATTTTCTCGCCGCCGGACGGTGCGGCGCGCCGGGGAACACCGCGCGCGCCGGTCCGAAGCGGGCCGAAGGTACGGTAGCGGTCACCGGCGTGCGGTGGAGGCGACCACGGGCCGGGTTCTTTGCACACCTACGCGTAACACTGGGACTGTTGTCTGCGATGGCCAATGTGGGGGATGGACTGGATGAACCGGTCGCCGCTGCTGTCGAGGGAGATCCCCAGGCGGTGGAGCGGCTGCTGGCTGCTATCCGTCCACTGGTAGTGCGGTATTGCCGCGCTCGGGTTGGCAGGCAGGAGCGATCGTTCGCTTCGGCGGACGACGTTGCGCAGGAGGTGTGTCTCGCGGTGCTAACGGCATTGCCCTCGTACCGCGATCAAGGCCGTCCGTTCCTGGCCTTCGTCTACGGGATCGCCCAGCACAAGGTGGCCGACGCGCACCGCGCCGCGGCGCGCAACCGGGCCGAACCGGTGGCCGAGATCCCCGACGAGGTCGAGGGCGGGGTCGGGCCCGAGCAGCGGGCGCTGCAAGGTGAGCTGAACGAGCGGATGTCCCAGTTGTTGCAGGTGCTGCCGGACAAGCAGCGGGAGATCGTGGTGCTGAGGGTGGTCGTCGGACTGTCGGCGGAAGAGACCGCGGACGCCGTGGGGTCGACCCCCGGCGCCGTCCGCGTCGCCCAGCACCGCGCCCTCGCGCGGCTGAGAAAGGTCCTGGCCGCGGAGGAGGTGATCTGAGTGACCGGTCACGAGAAGGGTTACGAGCCGGACGACGTCTTCGGTAGTGGATTGTCGTCGTCGGAGGCGGAGTTCGCCGCCGACCTGTCGGCGGTCCAAGCGGACGACGCGCTGCTCGACGCTCTCGGTGGATCCGACCCGGCGCTGGCCGACGGTCTCGGCGACCAGGAGCTCAACGCGTTGCTGGTGGCGTGGCGAAGAGACATCGACAGTGAGCCACTGGCCGAGCTGGTCGACGTCGACACCGCCGTGCGGACCGTCACCACCGCGAGTCTCGCGAAACAACACGCTTCGAGCGGACGCCGCCGCAGGCTGCTCGTCCCGGTCGCCGTCGCCGCCGCCGTGCTGGCGATCGCGTTCACCGGCACCGGGCTGGCCGCGCGCTCCGCACAACCCGGCGACACCCTGTGGGGCCTGGCGAAGGTCCTGTACTCCGATCACACCCGCTCGGTCGAGGCCGCCGCGAACGCGAAGCTCGACCTCGAGAAGGCGAACCTGGCCATCGCCGGCGGCAACCTCGACGCCGCTCGCGAAGCCCTCGACGCCGCCCAGGCCGCCCTGTCGCAGGTCAGCGACGAGGACAACCGTGACCAGTTGATGGAGCAGCACCGGCAGCTCGCCGCGCAGCTGAAGAACCCGGACGCGCCGGTCCAGGGCCCGACCCAGACCACTTCGCCGCAGGTCCCGCCCGGAGCCTCGTCGACGCAGGTGCCGCCGGCCGGCTCGGCGACGTCCATCCCGGGCAGCGGCAGCGGCACCACCAGCCTGCCGGGCACCGGCACGCCGACCCCGACGCCCCCGCCGACCACCACGCCGCCCCCGCCGACCACCGAGCCGCCGCCGACCAGCACGGCCGCGAGCGGCAACGACCCCGGCACGAACACGGGACGCAGCGAGTCCGCCGGTCAGCAGAGCGTCGGCGCCGGCCAGTAGGAGCACCCCAAGACGCGAAAAAGCCCTGGTGAGCAAGCTCACCAGGGCTTTTTCCTGCGATCAGTACGCGCTTTCGTTGGCCGTCACGCCGTCGGCGAAGCCCCGGCAGTAGTCCCAGCTCACGTAGTCGCCGGGGTTCGGGTCGTAGGCCGGCTCGTGCGGGCGCATCCGTCCGTCGGCCAGCAGCTGCTCCAGGCTGGCCCGCAGCAGGTGCCAGTCGTGGTAGTGCGGTTCGTCGCACTCGCCGCAGTCGACGACGATCCCGCGGACTCCGCGGGGCTCGAGGAGCGCCTGGTAAACGGCCAGATCCGAGAGGTCGGCCAGCAGTTCGGTGCGTTCGGAGTCGCTGATCGGCTCGTCCAGCCGTTCCTCGGGGTCCCCGAATGCGCGAGCCGGGTCGTCCGGGTCGTCCGCGAACGGGTCTGGAGGCAATACATCATGCGCCACGGCCTGCACGGTACCGGGCGGTCGCGGCGGCTCGCCCACCGCCCGGGGCGGGGCCATGCGGCGGATATCATGAGGGGAAGGCTCCGAGTCGCCACAGCGACCCCGCTCATCCCGCGCCAGGAAGGCCCTTCACCCGCTATGACCAGCGACGGCATCACCGCCCCCGTTCCGGCCAAGTTCGCCATGCTCGGCCTGACCTTCGACGACGTGCTGCTGCTGCCGGCCGAATCGGACGTCGTGCCCAGCGCGGTGGACACCAGCTCCCGGCTGACCCGGAACATCACCCTCGGCATCCCGCTGGTCTCGGCCGCGATGGACACCGTCACCGAGGCCCGGATGGCGATCGCCATGGCGCGTCAGGGCGGCATCGGCGTGCTCCAGCGCAACCTGCCGATCGACGAGCAGGCCGCCGCCGTCGAGGTCGTCAAGCGGTCGGAGGCCGGCATGGTCACCGACCCGGTCACCTGCGCACCGGACGCGACGCTGGCCGAGGTCGACGCGCTGTGCGCGAAGTTCCGCATCTCCGGCGTGCCGGTGACCGACGCGTCCGGGGCGCTGGTGGGCATCATCACCAACCGCGACATGCGGTTCGAGGTCGACCACAGCCGCCCGGTGTCCGAGGTCATGACGAAGGCGCCGCTGGTCACCGCGCAGGTCGGCGTCTCCGCGGACGCCGCGCTCGGCCTCCTTCGCCGGCACAAGATCGAGAAGCTCCCGATCGTCGACGGCGCGGGCAAGCTGCGCGGGCTGATCACGGTCAAGGACTTCGTGAAGACCGAGCAGTACCCGAAGGCGACGAAGGATCCGGACGGCCGCCTGATCGTCGGCGCCGCGGTCGGCGTCGGCCCGGACGGCCACAAGCGCGCGATGGCGCTGGCCGACGCGGGCGTCGACGTCCTGATGGTCGACACCGCGCACGGGCACTCCCGCGCGGTCGTCGACACCGTCTCGCTGCTGAAGAAGGAGCTCGGCGACGCGGTCGACATCGTCGGCGGCAACGTCGCGACCCGGGCGGGCGCGCAGGCGCTGGTCGACGCGGGCGCGGACGGGGTCAAGGTCGGCGTCGGCCCGGGCTCCATCTGCACCACCCGGATCGTCGCGGGCGTCGGCGTCCCGCAGATCTCCGCGATCTACGAGGCCGACCAGGCGTGCCGCCCGGCGGGCGTCCCGGTGATCGGCGACGGCGGCATCCAGTACTCCGGCGACATCGCCAAGGCGATCGCGTCCGGCGCGTCCACGGTGATGCTCGGCAGCCTGCTGGCCGGCACCGCCGAGTCGCCCGGCGACCTGATCCTGGTCAACGGCAAGCAGTTCAAGGTCTACCGCGGCATGGGCTCGCTCGGCGCGATGCAGTCGCGTGGCCAGGCGAAGTCGTACTCGAAGGACCGCTACGCCCAGGACGACGTGCTGAGCGAGGACAAGCTGGTCCCCGAGGGCATCGAGGGCCGGATCCCGTTCCGCGGGCCGCTGGCCAACGTCGTGCACCAGCTCGTCGGCGGCCTGCGCTCGGGCATGGGCTACGCCGGCGCGAACACGATCGCCGAGCTGCAGGAGGCCCAGCTGGTCCGGATCACCGCGGCCGGCCTCAAGGAGAGCCACCCGCACGACATCACGATGACTGTCGAGGCCCCCAACTACACGACGCGTTAGTCCGGGGTGTCCGTCGAGGCCCTCACTGTGCCATGACGCGATAGGCCCTTCGGCTACCGGAAGCAGTGGAACACGCACCTCGGACCGGTCCGAAGTGCGGGTTTCCCGCTGAGTCACCGTGACCCACAGTGCTTACGGTAATCGGCCTATCGCCTTGCGTGGCCACTTTAGTGTGCACTGAACGGCATGACGGTCAGCCGCTTCACGCGCGTGCTGCGCAAGGTGTTCTTCACGGCCGTCGCGCTCGTGTCCCTGTTCCTCGGCGGGATCGTCTGCCTGATGTGCCAGGTGCTGGCCGGCCGGGACGCGCCCACCTACCGCGTCGAAGGGCACATCGTGTCCCACGAGCAGGGAGCGCTCCCGGTCGGTGGTGACGAAGACGCGGTGAGCCACACCATCGCGGTCGACGCGGGGAACCGGCTCTACCGCGTCACCGCCGTCGGCCCCGACCTCGATCTGCCCGCCGGGCAGCCGGTCGCGCTCGACGTCTCGACGGCGGACGGCAGCATCGCCTACCTCCGCGCCGGCGGCGGCGTGATCGACCTGCGGCCGGGCGTGGTGCGGCCGGTGCTGCTGATCTGCGCGGCCCTGCTCGCCCTGGGCGCGGTCTACTTCGGCGCGGTCCGGCTGAACGTCTACCCACCGGTGGCGACCTGGCTGGCACTGGCCCTGGGTGCCCTGCTCGCGCCGGTCGTCGTGTTCGTGCGGGTGTGACCCCGGCTCGACATCTCGCGGGGGTACCGAGGTCGGGATCGAGATCTCGGCCGTCGGGCGGGAGGTCCAGGCCGTGCAGGTCTGCCGCCGCCGGGGTGGCACGGACGCCGGGGAAAGCGCTGTTCCAACCCCCGTGCGCGGGTCACCCACGCGGACTAGCGACAATGGGGCACGGCAGATTGTCGTCGTCGGAGGAGGCTTCACGTGCGGGACCTGGTCGAGATCGGGATGGGCCGCACCGCGCGGCGGGCTTATGACCTCGACGACGTCGAGATCGTGCCGTCGCGGCGGACCCGGTCGTCTTCGGTGGTGTCCACCTCCTGGCAGATCGACGCTTACCGCTTCGACCTGCCGCTCGTCACGCACCCGACCGACGCGATCGTCTCGCCCGGCACCGCGGTCGCCGTCGGCGAGCTGGGTGGCCTGGGCGTGCTCAACGCCGAAGGGCTCTGGGCGCGGCACGCGAACGTCGAGGACGCCATCTTCCAGCTGGTCCGCGCGGCCGAGGACCTCGAGGACCCGACCGCGGTCGGGCGGGTGCTGCAGGAGCTGCACGCCGCGCCGATCCGGCTCGACCTGCTGACCGAGGCGATCAAGACGGTCCGCGAGTCCGGCGTCACGGTCGCGGCGCGGGTCAGCCCGCAGCACGCCGCCGAGCTGACCCCGGACCTGATCTCGGCCGGCGTCGAGATCCTCGTCGTGCAGGGCACGATCATCTCCGCCGAGCACGTGGTGCGCGACGCCGAGCCGCTGAACCTCAAGGACTTCATCGGCCGCCTCGACGTGCCGGTGATCGCCGGCGGCGTCAGCGACTACCGCACGGCGATGCACCTCATGCGCACCGGGGCGGCGGGTGTCATCGTCGGTCACGGCTACACGCCCGGCGTGACCAGCACCGACCGCGTCCTCGGCATCGGCGTCCCGATGGCCACCGCGATCATCGACGCCGCGGCCGCCCGCCGCGACTACCTCGACGAGACCGGCGGCCGCTACGTGCACGTGCTCGCCGACGGAGGCATGACGGTGTCGGGCGACATCGCGAAGGCCATCGCGTGCGGCGCGGACGCCGTCATGCTGGGCTCCCCGCTGGCCGCCGCGTCGGACGCGCCCGGCCAGGGCCTGTACTGGACGGCGGCGGCCGCGCACCCGTCGCTGCCGCGCTCGCGCGTGGCCGCGGGGCCGGACTACGCCGTCGACCTCAAGACCCTGCTGTTCGGGCCGTCGTCCGACGCGGAAGGCGTGGTGAACCTCTTCGGAGCGCTCCGCCGCGCGATGGCGAAGACGGGCTACTCGGACCTCAAGGAGTTCCAGCGGGTGGGGCTCACCGTCCGCCGGTGACGTACGCGAGGAACGCTCCGAAGGCGATTTCGGAGTAGACGAGCACCGGGCGGGCGGCGAGCGCCGCCTGCTTGGTGTCCCGCACCCCGACGATGCCCGGAGCGGTGCCGATCTCGACGCAGGCGTTCTCCTCGAAGTGGCTGTGGCTCGACTTGTGCCAACCGGTGAGCTGCTGGGGGCCCATTTTGGTCCCTCCCGGAAATCGTGTCCCGCCGAACGGTGAATCGCCGACGTGAACATCGAGCAACTAGATGAATACCCACTGAAGCCACCAGGGATGCGCCTGAACGGTGACTGGTCAGTAACTTACCTCTGGTCAGGACGGGAAGCCCGGGTTACGCTCAAGGTGTGACTGCCAGTAACACCACCAGTGCGGGTGGCCCCGACTACGACGTCGTCGTGGTGGGGTCGGGGTTCGGCGGCAGCGTGGCGGCGCTGCGGCTCACGGAGAAGGGCTACCGGGTAGCCGTCGTCGAGGCGGGACGAAGGTTCGCCGACGACGAGTTCGCGAAGACGTCGTGGGACTTCAAGCGCTACCTCTGGGCGCCGCAGGTCGGCTGCTACGGGATCCAGCGCATCCACATGCTCAACGACGTCATGGTCCTGGCCGGCGCCGGCGTCGGCGGTGGGTCGCTGGTCTACGCGAACACGCTGTACCGGCCGCTCAAGCCGTTCTACGCCGACCGGCAGTGGTCGCACATCACCGACTGGGAAGCCGAGCTCGCGCCGCACTACGACCAGGCGAGCCGGATGCTCGGCGTGGTCACGAACCCGACGATCACGCCCTCGGACGTCGTGATGCGCGACGTCGCGAAGGACATGGGCGTCGCCGAGTCGTTCCACCCGACGCCGGTCGGCGTCTACTTCGGCAAGCCGGGGGAGCGGGCCGCGGACCCGTTCTTCGGGGGCGCCGGGCCCGCGCGCACCGGCTGCACCGAGTGCGGCGCGTGCATGACCGGCTGCCGCGTCGGCGCGAAGAACACGCTGGTCAAGAACTACCTCTACCTCGCGGAGCAGGACGGCGCGCAGGTCATCCCGCTGACGACGGTGACGTCCGTGCGGCCGGTCGACGGCGGCTACGAGGTCGACCTGAAGAAGACCGGGACGACGTCGAAGCGCTTCCGGACCACGATCACCGCCGAGAAGGTCGTCTTCGCCGCCGGCACGTGGGGCACGCAGAACCTGCTGCACAAGCTGAAGGACACCGGCACGCTGCCGAAGCTGTCCCGCCGGCTCGGCGAGCTGACCCGGACGAACTCCGAGGCGATCATCGGCGCGGCCCGCACCGAGGTCGACGAGAGCCGGAACTTCAGCCGCGGCGTCGCGATCACGTCGTCGATCCACCCGGACGAGAACACCCACATCGAGCCGGTGCGGTACGGCAAGGGCAGCAACGCGATGAGCCTGCTGCAGACGATCGCGACCGACGGTGCCTCGCCGGTGCCCCGCTGGCGGCAGGCCGTCACGTTCATGTTCAAGCACCCGGTCCAGGCGGCGAAGCTGCTCAACGGCTACCGCTGGAGCGAGCGCACGGTGATCCTGCTGGTGATGCAGAGCCTCGACAACTCGATCACGACGTACACCAAGCGCGGTCTGTTCGGGCGCCGCAAGTACACGTCGAAGCAGGGCCACGGCGAGCCGAACCCGAGCTTCATCCCGGCCGGCCACGAGGCGAACGAGCGCACGGCGGACCGCATCGGCGGCATCGCGGGCGGCACGTGGGGTGAGATCTTCGACATCCCGCTGACCGCCCACTTCATCGGCGGCGTCCCGATCGGCGCGACGGCCGAGGAGGGGGTCATCGACCCGTACCACCGGGTGTTCGGCTACCCGGGTCTGTCGGTGGTCGACGGCGCGGCGATCTCGGCCAACCTCGGCGTGAACCCGTCGCTGACGATCACGGCCCAGGCCGAGCGGGCGTTCTCGCTCTGGCCGAACAAGGGCGAGGCGGATCTGCGGCCCGCGCAGGAGTCGCCGTACGTCCGGCTGGAGCCGGTGGCACCGAAGAACCCCGCGGTCCCGGCGGACGCCCCGGCGGCACTGCGGCGGTCCTAGACTCGGGGCCGTGACGACGGCATCCGAGAAGGCGCACGCGCTGCTCGACGGGGTACGGAAGCTCGACGACGAATGGACGCGGGCCATCGGTGGCCTCGGCGAACCCGAACTGCGCGCGCCCAGTGCGCTGCCCGGGTGGTCGCGCGCCCACGTCCTGGCGCACGTCGCCCGGAACGCCGACGGGCTGCGCAACCTCCTGATCTGGGCGAACACCGGCACCGAGACGCCGATGTACGCCAGCCCCGAGGCCCGCGAAACCGACATCGAGGCCGGGGCCCAGCGCGGGGCCGCCGACATCCTCGCCGACTTCGTCGCTTCGGCGGCGCGCTTCGAGGAGTACGCCGCCGGCCTGCCGGACGACGCCTGGGCGCGGGAGGCCCGCAACCGGCAGGGCGCGCCCGTCAGCGGGGCCGTCGTCGCGCGGATGCGGGTGTCGGAGCTGACCATCCACCTCGCCGACCTCGACCGGGGCTACGACCTCGACCGCGTCCTGGGCCTGCTCGGCCCGCTCGCCGAGGACGTCGTCCAGCACGCGATCACCTCCCGGAGTGCGCACCTCCCCGCACTTCGCCTGGTGGCCGGCGACTTCGCGTGGACGATGGGCGCCGCCCCGGGCGCCACGGTCACCGGCACGAGCGGGCAGCTCCTGGCCTGGCTGAGCGGGCGCTCCGACGGCGAGAGCCTCGACGGCGACGTGCCGCGGATCCCGGCCTGGTCGTGAACTGACCACGACCGTCCTCCGTGTACCGATCAGGGGCGCGGACACCCCCGGTCCGGCCCTAAACTGGGCCTCCCCGGCAGCGAGGAGTCCGATGTGGACAGCGTGAGCAGGCCGGCCCGGTGACCGGGCGACCCGGCGGACAGCCGCACGTCCACGACCACCTGGACCGAAGGACGTTCCTCCGCGTCGCGGGCGTCTCGGCGGCCGGCGCCGTCGCCGCCGCCTGCGGGCCGGGCGGTCCCACGACGCCCGCCGCTTCGACGAGCGAGCCGCCGCCGACCACGTCCTCGCCGTCGGTCTCCCGGCCGCCCACCGGACCGCCGAACTGGGACGACCTGCGCGCCAAGCTGGCCGGCGGCCTGGTGCGCCCGGGCGGCGACGGCTACGCCACCGCCAAGCGCGCCTTCAACCCGCTCTTCGACGGCAACAACCCGATCGCCGTGGCCACGGCGAAGAGCGCCCAGGACGTGCAGACCTGCGTCCAGGGTGCCGCGGGGCGGGTGACGCTCGCCGCGCGCAGCGGCGGCCACTGCTACGCCGGCTACTCGGTCCCCGAGAGCGGGCTCGTCGTCGACGTGTCCGCGCTGAACAAAGTGGACGTCCAGGGCACCCAGGCCGTGATCGGCGCCGGCGCGAAGCTGAAGGACGTCTACGCCGGGCTGGCGCAAGCCGGGCGTGCGTTGCCCGCGGGCTCCTGCCCGACGGTCGGGATCGCCGGGCTGACCCTCGGCGGCGGCATCGGCGTGCTCGCCCGCAAGTACGGCCTGACGTGTGACCACCTGAGCTCCGCGCAGGTCGTCACGGCCGACGGCAAGCTGGTGACGGCGTCCGCGAGCTCCGAGCCGGACCTGTTCTGGGCACTGCGCGGCGGGGGCGGCGGCAACTTCGGCATCGTCACCGAGTTCACCTTCGACACCGATCCGGCGCCGAACCTGACGGTGTTCTCGCTGCACTTCCCGGCCGGTTCCGCGGCCGGCGTGCTCGGTGCGTGGCAGCAGTGGATCGCCGCGATGCCGCCGGAGCTGTGGGCGAACATCGTGCTCTCCGGGGGCTCGCCGGTCCAGTGCCGCGTCGGCGGCTGCTACGTCGGGCCGCCCTCCGGGCTGAACACGCTGCTGAACAACCTCACCGCCAACGCCGGCGCGCGGCCGACCCAGCGCACGGTGAAGGCCCTCGACTACCTCGGCGCGATGAACTACTTCTCCGGCAGTTCGGCCCGGCAGTCGTTCGTCGCGTCGTCGCGGATCATCACGAGCCCGGTCGACCCGGCGAAGGTCGTCGCCCTCGCCGACGGCCGGGCGGGGATGGACCTGCTCATCGACGGCCTCGGCGGGAAGGTCGGCGAGCCGGCGAAGGACGCGACAGCGTTCTGGCACCGCGACGCGCTGGCCAGCGTGCAGATCTACGCGCCCGCGACGGCGAAGACCCGGGCGAAGGTCGCGGATTCGGTCGCCGACGTCGTCGCGGGGCTCGCGGCGGCCGGCGCGGGCGGCGGGTACGTCAACTACATCGACCCGGCCCTGCCCGACTGGAAGGCCGCCTACTACGGCGACAACGCCAAGCGGCTGCAGGACGTCGCGAAGAAGTACGACCCCTACAACGTCTTCCGGTTCGGGCAGGCCGTCGTCGCCTAGAGGTCGATGCCGGTGAAGACCGTGACGCGCTCTTCGGTCAGGTCGTGCATGGCGGCCAGCACGCCTTCGCGGCCGACGCCGGAGCCCTTGACGCCGCCGTAGGGCATCTGGTCGGCGCGGTAGGACGGGACGTCGCCGATGATCACGCCGCCGACCTCCAGCTCCGCCGACGCGTGGAACGCGAGCTGGACGTCGGTGGTGAAGACGCCGGCCTGCAGGCCGTACGCGGATTCGTTGACCGACCGGAAGGCCTCGTCCACACCGTCCACAACGGACACCGCGAGCACCGGGCCGAAGATCTCCTCGGCCCAGGCCTTCGTGTCCGGCGGGACGTCGGTGAGCAGGGTCGGAGCCACGGTCGCGCCGTCGCGGGTGCCGCCGGTGAGCAGCTTCGCGCCCGCCTTCACCGCTTCGTCGACCCAAGCCACGATCCGCTCGGCGGCGGCTTCGTCGACCACCGGGCCGACGTCGGTGTTGCGGTCGTACGGGTCGCCCGTCCGCTGCGATTCGACGGCCTCCACCAGCGCGGGCACGAACTCGTCCGCGACCGCCGAGTCCACGATCACGCGCTGCACGGCGATGCACGACTGCCCCGCCTGGTAGTTGCCGAAGGTGGCGATGCGGTGCGCGGCGCCTTCCGGGTCGGGCCAGTCGCGCAGCACGACGGCCGCCGCGTTGCCGCCGAGCTCCAGCACGACGTGCTTGCGCGGCGCGGCGTCCTTGAGCGACCAGCCGACCGGACCCGAGCCGGTGAACGACACGACGGGCAGCCGCGGGTCGGCGACGAGCGCCTTCGTCTCCTCGTTTCCCAGCGGCAGCACGGAGAACGACCCCTCCGGCAGGTCCGTCTCGGCCAGGATCTCGCCGAGGATCAGCGCCGACAACGGCGTCCGCGGGGCCGGCTTGACGATGATCGGCGCGCCGATCGCGAGCGACGGCGCGACCTTGTGGGCCACCAGGTTGAGCGGGAAGTTGAACGGCGCGATGCCGAGCACCGGCCCCCGTGGCACGCGGCGGGTCAGCGCCAGCCGGGCCTCGCCCGCCGCGTCCGTGTCGAGCCGCTGGACGTCGCCGGTGAACCGGCGGGCCTCCTCGGCGGCGATGCGGAACACCGACACCGCGCGCTTGACCTCGGCCTCGGCCCACTTGAGCGGCTTGCCGTTCTCGGCCGTGATCACCTCGGCGATCTCCTCGGCGCGCCCGGCGAGCACACGCGAGACGTGGTCGAGCGCGCCGGCACGGACGTGCGCGGGGGAGCTGCGGAGCTCCTTGGCGACCGAAACCGCGGCGCTGACCGCGCGCTCGACCTGCTCCGGCCCGGGCACGGCGACCGTGGCGACCTCGCTGCCGTCGTACGGGTGGTGCACGACGAAGGTGGTGGCGCCCGGCTCCGGGCGGCCGGCGATCCAGGCGGGGCGCGGCTCGGGGGTGATCATGTCCATGCGTACCAACGTAATCCGGGGAGGTGTCCAGCCGGGGGACCCCCACCCGGACGGGTCACGGCTTGATGAGCACCTTCAGCACCTCGCGGTCCGCCATGGCGCGGTAGCCGTCCGGCACGCCCTCGACGTCGATGGTCCGGTCGAAGACCCGGCCGGGCCGGTACTTGCCCTCGAGGACGTCCGGCAGCAGCTCCGGGATGTAGTGCCGCGCCGGGGCGACCCCGCCGGTGACGGTGACGTTGCGGCGGAACACGCCCACGCCGATCGGCCCGTCCTCGTACTGCGGCAGGCCGACGCGGCTGACCGCGCCGCCCGCGCGCACGGCCCCGAGCCCCATCTCGAAGGCGCCCTTCGTGCCGACGCACTCGAGGACGGCGTGCGTCCCCCGGCCGTTCGTCAGCTCGCGCACCTTCTCGACACCCTCTTCGCCCCGCTCGGCGACGACGTCGGTCGCGCCGAACTCGCGGCCGAGGTCGGTCCGCGCCCGGTGGCGGCCCATGAGGACGACCCGGTCGGCGCCGAGGCGCTTCGCCGCGAGGACGGCGGAGAGCCCGACGGCCCCATCGCCGATGACGGTGACGTTCTGGCCTTCGCTCACGCGCGCCTTCACCGCGGCGTGGTGGCCGGTGGAGAAGACGTCCGACAGCGTCAGCAGCGACGCGAGCAGGTCGTCGTCCTCGGTGTGCGGGAGCTTGACGAGGGTCCCGTCGGCCTGCGGCACGCGCACGGCCTCGCCCTGGCCGCCGTCGACGTCCTTCGCACCCCAGCCCCCGCCGTGCAGGCAGGACGTCTGGAGGCCTTCGCGGCAGAACTCGCAGGTGTTGTCGGACCAGACGAACGGCGCGACGGCGAGGTCGCCCTTCTTGACGGTCGTGACGTCGGCACCGGTCTCCTCGACGACGCCGAGGAACTCGTGCCCGATCCGGCGCCCGCGCTCACTGGGCTTCATGTCGGCGTACGGCCAGAGGTCACTGCCGCAGATGCAGGACCGCACGACCCGCAGGACGACGTCGGTCGGCTCCCGCAGCTTCGGGTCGGGAACCGTCTCGACCCGGACGTCGCCGGCACCGTAGATCACTGTCGCTCGCATGCAAGGGCCTTTCCTGGGCGGAACGTGACAAACGTCGGGGGTGCGGCGGCGCTGTCGCGCCTAGATTTTCGTCCATGACCACGCGCACCGCATCCCGCAACCCGTTCGGGGCCCTCGCGACCGGGCCGCGGCTCCCGCTCGTCACGGCCTCGGTGTTCCTGGTGACGCTGGCGTGCGGGATCGCGCAGCTGGTCCACCCGCCGCTCTACGACGCGGTCGTCCGCGACGCGGCCCGCATCGACGCCGGCGAGTGGTACCGCCTGGTGACGGGCATGTTCTTCCAGGACGGCTGGACGTTCGGCCTGGTCTCGAACCTGGTCTGGCTGGCCGTGTTCGGCACGCTCGCGGAGCGCGTGTTCGGCCACGCGCGGTGGCTGCTGATCTACTTCGGCTGCGGCCTGTTCGGCCAGTTCATGAGCTACGTCTGGCTCAACCCGGTCGGCGCGGGCAACTCGATGTGCGTGGTGGGCCTGATCGGCGCGCTGGCGGTGGTGGTCACGGTGGCGTCCCGCCGCTACGGCGTGGTGCTGCCGGTGCAGTTCCGGATCATGGCGTTCGCGGCGCCGGTGCTGTCCGTGGCCGACACGGTCGTCCACGACAACCACGGCCTCCCGTGCCTGCTCGGGATGGCGCTCGGCTTCCTGCTCCTGCCGCGCCCGGTCGTGAGTGAGAAACAGGGTTAGAACACTGTTTCTCACTCACGACGGTTGGTTTTCAGTCCGGGTACCGGCCGCCGAGCTGCCGCCAGTGCGCGACCAGGTGCGGCTGCACGGGCAGCGCGAGGATCTCGGCGAGATCCGCTTCGGCTCGGCGAGCCGTTTCCTCGATGCGCTCCCACTCCCGGTCTTCCCACCGGGTGTCCGGGCCGAGCACCCCCACCGGCTGCCCACCCGCGCCGCTGCGCAGTTCGGCCCGGGCCTGGGCGGCGGCGATCCGGTCGCAGCGCAGCTGGTCCGCCCGGCCCAGGTCGTCGGTGTGCCGGGCGTCGAGGACGATCCCGCTGCCCGACCGCACGCCGAGCCGGACGGCGATCCGCAGCAGGTCGTTGCTGAACGCGCGCGTTTCGGCGGGCACCCACGACAGCCGTTCCCAGTCGGGCGGCGGCTGGTCGTCGGCGCGGCAGACCGCGTACCCGGGCACGTCACACCAGGTCACACGGCCGGGCGGGCGGAGTCGGTACAGCATGCGCGAGTCCCCTCGGCGGCGGCGGGCCCCCGGTCGGAGCCGCCCTCGATGCTGGGTGAATCGGGCCGGTGGTGACTCGGTGTTACAAGGATCTTCGGTCAGCGGTTGCGGTAGAGGTCGCGCAGCAGCAGGACCTCGGCGCAGTGGTGGATCATCTCCCGGCTGATGTGCAGCACCAGCGTCGCCATCGACTCCTGCGCGTACGGGCCCTCCGCCGGCCCGCACGGCCGCGCGAGCGCTTCCTCGTCGAGCGACTTCACCCCCTCGATCCACCGGGCGTAGTACTCGTCCAGCAGGGCCAGCGCCTCGGCGGCCGTCCCCGGGTACGGGTAGTCGCCGTACGTCATCGCCGGGCCGCCGAAGTGGGACGCCGAGCGCATGCCCAGCACGCCGACGAGGACGTGGTTGAGCCGCCACGCGATCGTCGTCACCGGCGGCGGTACCGGCTCGGGGTAGGCGAAGTCGATGGTGAACGGGCCCGTGCCGGGTTCGTCGTCGGACTTCCGCGGGCGCACGGTCCAGCAGCCCGCGACCGGCTCCCACAGGTACTCCTCGTCGGTGAGGCCCTCGAGCTTCGGGCGCGTGTGCACCCGCCAGTGGAAGTCGAGCTGTTCGGTCAGTTCCTTCGTCCAGTTCACAGCCATGCTCCGAACCGTAGAACCCCTCGCGGACAGCTGCTGTCCTCGTTCGCAACCGGGGCCGGGACCGGGGTGACCCGGCCCACCTGGGACGATGGAGGGGAATCCCCCGCGTCGCCAGGAGGTCGTCAGGTGCCCAGTCCCACCGGTCCGGTTCTCGTCGTGGACTTCGGGGCGCAGTACGCGCAGCTGATCGCCCGGCGCGTCCGGGAGGCACAGATCTACTCGGAGGTCGTGCCGCACAACGCGTCCACCGAAGAGATCCTCGCGAAGAACCCCGCGGCGATCATCCTCTCCGGCGGCCCCTCGAGCGTGTACGCCGAAGGCGCCCCGGGCATGGACCCGAAGCTCACCGAAGCGGGCGTACCGATCTTCGGCATCTGCTACGGCCACCAGCTGCTCGCCAGCGCGCTCGGCGGCGTGGTCGAGCCGACCGGCGTCCGCGAGTTCGGCCGCACCGAGGTCCGCGTGACGGGTGACGGCGGTGTCCTCCACGCCGGCCTGCCCGCGCACCAGCCCGCCTGGATGAGCCACAACGACAGCGTCACCAAGGCCCCGGAGGGCTCGGTCGTCACCGCCTCCTCCGACGGCGCCGAGGTCGCCGGCTTCGAGGACGTCGAGCGTCGCTTCGCCGGTGTCCAGTACCACCCGGAGGTCGCGCACTCGCCGCACGGCCAGGAGGTGCTGCGCCGGTTCCTGCACGACATCGCCGGCATCAAGCCGCAGTGGACGACGTCCTCGATCGTCGAGGAGCAGATCCAGCGGATCAGCGACCAGATCGGCGACGGCCGCGCGATCTGCGGCCTGTCGGGCGGCGTCGACTCCGCCGTCGCGGCCGCGCTCGTGCAGCGCGCCATCGGCGACCGGCTGACCTGCGTGTTCGTCGACCACGGCCTGCTGCGCGCGGGCGAGCGCACCCAGGTCGAGCGCGACTTCGTCGCCGCCACCGGCGTCAACCTGGTCACCATCGACGCCCGCGAGCGGTTCCTCGACGCGCTCGCCGGCGTCACCGACCCGGAGCAGAAGCGCAAGATCATCGGCCGCGAGTTCATCCGCGTCTTCGAGCAGGCCGAGCGCGACCTCAAGGCCCAGGGCGACTACAAGTTCCTGGTCCAGGGCACGCTCTACCCGGATGTCGTCGAGTCCGGCGGCGGCCAGGGCACGGCCAACATCAAGAGCCACCACAACGTCGGCGGCCTGCCGGACGACCTGCAGTTCGAGCTGGTCGAGCCGCTGCGGCTGCTGTTCAAGGACGAGGTCCGCAAGGTCGGCACGGAGCTGGGCCTGCCCGAGACGATCGTGCAGCGCCAGCCGTTCCCCGGCCCCGGCCTGGGCATCCGCATCATCGGCGCGGTCGACGCCGAGCGCCTGGAAACCCTGCGCGCGGCCGACCTGATCGCGCGTGAGGAGCTGACGGCGGCCGGGCTGGACCGCAGCATCTGGCAGTGCCCGGTGGTGCTCCTGGCGGACGTCCGCAGCGTCGGCGTCCAGGGTGACGGCCGCACGTACGGCCACCCGGTGGTCCTGCGCCCGGTGTCGTCCGAAGACGCGATGACCGCGGACTGGACGCGGCTGCCCTACGACGTCCTCGAGCGGATCTCCACGCGCATCACCAACGAGGTGGCGGAGGTCAACCGGGTGGTCCTGGACGTGACGTCCAAGCCGCCGGGCACCATCGAGTGGGAGTGACCTCCCCGTAGACAGGACTCGAGGCCCCGGCGTGGGATCCAGGGCCTCGAGAGTGAGTGGTGTTCTCGGTTCAGCGGCGGCGTTTGCTGCCGAAGGACGCGCCGAGGAGCAGCAGCCCCACGAACACCGCGCCGCCGGCGATCACCCAGCGGAAGTCGAACTGCGGCAGCCAGCTCGCGCCGTCCGAGAGGACGTAGGCCGACACGAGCAGCGTCGCGACCCCGACGATCAGGGTGAAGACGTCCACGCCGCGCTTCGCGGGCGGCTGGGTTTCCGTCGCGTTGTCGTAGGCGTAGGGGTTCTGGTCAGCCACGGCGCACCTCCACGTTGCCCACGCTGTTCTTCACGTGCAGGGTGATCTTCTGGCCGCCGGGGCCGTCGGTGCCGTAGTCGGTCCCGGTCAGCGCGTCCTGGCTGATGCCGTCGGTGGAGCGGTCGAAGCACTCCGTCGAGCCGGCACCGGTGTGGCAGTCGTAGGTGACGTCCGCCGTGTCCGGCACGATGACCTTGGTGTCGCCCGCGCCGTTGACCACGTTCGTGGTGATCGGGGAGCCGGCCGGCAGCTCGGTCAGGTCGAGGTCGATGTTGCCCGCGGCGTGCTGGTAGAGCGGCTGCACGTCGGTCACGGAGTGCGGGGTCACCTTGAGGTCGCCCGTCCCGCCGCGGAAGTCGAAGTTCTCGAACGGCACGGTCGTCAGGACCATCCCGGCGATCGCCAGCGGGACGGCGAGCCCGATCAGGCCGCGTCCGCCGCGGGCGAACGCCCCGGTGACCAGGCCGATCCCGACCACCCCGAGCACCAGCCCGATGATGTGCTGCGCGGAGAACCAGTCGAAACCGTTGAGGTTCGCCAGCACACCCCCGCCGGCCGTCAGCACGGCCAGCGCGAAGGTCACCGAGCCGACCTTGGAGTTGCGGCGCCGCTCGGGCCGCCGGTACGCCGGCGGCGCCGGAGACGGCGGCTGCGCGGACGGCGGCTCGGGCAGGTCCCAGCCGGCCGGGTCGGCGGCGAGCGGGTCCCACCCCGGCTTCGCCTCCGCGGCCGCGGTCGCGGTGTCGGTCATGGTGAAGGCTCCGTTCCCGGTGAAGGCGGTCGAGTGCGCTCGCGAGACGACCGGGGTGGGCCGGTTCTCCTGGCCGCGGTTGCGGTGCAGCAGGTAGAGCGCGATGGCGATGAGGGCGAAGCTGATCAGGCCGCCACCGTCGAACCACGAGCCGCTGAAGCTGCCCCCGATGCTGATGACGGTGAGCACGCTGAGAACGACGGCGAAGGCGGGCGACACCGACGACCGGCCGCGCCCGATCAGGCCTTCGAAGCCGGACACCTCGTCGCTCTCGCCCGGCAGGAAGAGCCACCCCAGCAGGTAGAAGGGAACGCCGAAGCCACCGAAGATCGTGGCGACCACGAGGGCGATCCGCACGACGACGGGATCGATCCCGTACCGGTACCCGATGGCGGCGGCCACGCCGGCCACCTTCCGCCCGGCGTGCGGCCGCCGGGGCCGGCTGACCCAGAAGTCCTTCACGGTCTCCTCGAAGCCGTTCAACGGATTCGGCTTCGGTGCCCGTGTCTCACTCGCACCACTCATACCGAAGAGCATGCGGCACGCGGGATCGGCGGACATCCGGGATGGTCCCTGAGGTTTCCCGGAGAGGGGTTCCCGGCCCGGGGCCGGATCAGGGACTTCCCCGATGGAACCCCACGCCCCTGCGTGTGACCATGGACCACGTGCAGGAAGCCCTCGACCACGTCGCCACCGACCAGGTGGCCATCCCGGACAAGCCCAAGATGTTCCGGCGCCGGTCCGGACGGGCGATCGCCGGGGTCGCCGGTGGGCTCGCCGATCACCTCGGGGTGCCCGTCGTCTGGGTGCGGACGGCCTTCGCGCTGCTCGCCGCCCTCAACGGAGCCGGCCTGCTCGCCTACGGGCTCCTCTGGGTGTTCGTCCAGCAGCAGACCGAAGAGACCGCGAAGGCACCCACGTCGAAGGAGCGCCAGCAGGCGTTCGGCCTGATCGCGCTCGGCGTCGGCCTGGCCGTCGCCAGCGGCACGCTCACCGGGTTCATCAGCGGCTGGGTCGCCGTGCCGCTCGCCGTCGCGATGATCGGTCTCGCGGTCGTCTGGCGCGAGGCCGACGAATCGCAGCGCCGCCGCTGGCGGGTCGGCGCCAAGGACGGCTTCGCGGGGGCGTTCCTCGGCGGGGGCGGCTGGTCGGCGGCGATCCGGATCGTCGCCGGCGTCGCGCTGGTGATCACCGGCATCGGCGTCGTCGCGCTCCGCAGCGGCAGCCTCGACCAGGTCCAGTTCGCCCTGATCGCCGTCATCGCGACGCTCATCGGCGTCGCCGTCCTGACCATCCCGTTCTGGCTGCGGCTGGTCCGGGACCTCTCCGACGAGCGCAAGGCCCGCATCCGCACCGACGAACGCGCCGAGATCGCCGCGCACCTGCACGACTCCGTCCTGCAGACGCTCGCGCTGATCCAGAAGCAGAGCGAGCAGCCGCGCGAGGTCGCTCGGCTGGCCCGCAGCCAGGAACGCGAGCTGCGCGGCTGGCTCTACGGCCCGAACGGCTACGGCAAGCCGGCCGAGATGGACGAGGAAACCGCGACGACCGGGCAGCTGTCCGAAGCGCTCGCGACGGCGTGCGGCGAGGTCGAGGACACGTTCGCGATCTCCGTCGGCCAGGTCGTCGTCGGCGACGCCGAGCTGGACGACTCGCTGGTGGCGCTGGTCCAGGCCGCGCGGGAGGCGATCGTCAACGCCGCCAAGCACGCCGGTGTCGAGGAGGTCAGCGTCTTCGCCGAGGTCGAGCCGACGTCGGTGACGGTGTTCGTCCGCGACCGCGGCAAGGGCTTCGACCCGGACCTCGTCCCCGACGACCGCCACGGGCTCGCCGACTCGATCCGCGGCCGGATGACCCGGCACGGCGGCACGTGCAAGGTGCGCACCGCGCCGGGGGAGGGCACCGAAGTGCAGCTCGCCATGCCGGTGAAAGCGGGCAAGGGGGCCGCGTGAGGCGGCTATGCTCGGGGCTCAGGGCTAGCGAGGGAGAGTCGTGACGGACAGCCAGCGAGAACCGGTCAAGGTGTTCCTCGTCGACGACCACGCGCTGTTCCGCGCCGGGGTCCGCACCGAGCTCGACTCGATCACCGACGAAGTCCGCGTAGTCGGCGAGGCCGGCTCGGTGGCCGAAGCGGTCGCCGGGATCGCGCGGACCAAGCCCCAGGTGGTGCTGCTCGACGTCCACATGCCCGACGGCGGCGGCGCCGAGGTGCTGCGCCGCGTCCGTCCGGAGCTGCCGGACGTGGTGTTCCTGGCGCTGTCGGTCTCCGACGCGGCGGAGGACGTCATCGCGGTCATCCGCGCGGGCGCCCGCGGGTACGTGACGAAGACGATCTCGTCGAAGGAGCTGGTCCGCGCGGTGGTCCGCGTCGCGGACGGCGACGCGGTGTTCTCCCCGCGCCTGGCGGGCTTCGTCCTGGACGCGTTCGCCGACCGCCCGGGCTCGGCGCCGATCAGCGACCCGGAGCTGGACCTGCTGACTCCCCGAGAGCGCGACGTCCTGCGCCTGCTCGCGCGCGGGTACGCGTACAAGGAGATCGCGTCGGAGCTGTTCATCTCGGTGAAGACCGTCGAGACGCACGTGTCGAGCGTCCTGCGGAAGACCCAGCTCTCGAACCGCTACGAGCTCTCCCGCTGGGCCTCCGACCGCCGCCTCGTCTGACCCTCAGTCCGCCAGAGGAGCGAGCGGCCGCGGCGCGCGCCCGGTGGTGTCGTCACCAAGCCCATCCGCTTGGTCACCGGGCACTTCCACGGCCACTCGCCCCGGCTTCGGGAGGCGGGTCAGCGCGACCCCGCCGAGGACGACCACCATGCCCGCGATCACCCGCAGGTTCAGGTGCTCGCCCAGGAACACCGCGCCCAGCAGCACCGAGACCACCGGCAGCAGGTACCCGACCACCGACGCCGCGACCGCGCCCTCGCTCGCCAGGAGCTGGTAGTTCAGCGCGAACGCGATGCCCGTCGACCCGATGCCCAGCACCAGGACCGCCAGCAGCGGCCCGGCGGAGACGTGCACCGGAGTGAACCCGCCCGCCGGCAGCGCCAGCACCAGCATCCCGCTGGCCAGCACCATCTGCCCGGCGGAGATCGCGTACGGCGAAGACGTCGAAGACGACAGGTACTTGCCCTCGTAGACGAACGCGAAGCCGTAGCTCGCCGCCGCCGCGAGGCACGCCAGCGCGCCCCAGCTCAGCAGCCCCGACGCCTGCCACGGCGCGAAGATCAGCAGGATCCCGCCGAGACCCACGAGCAGCCCCGCCAGCCGCGTCCCGGTCATCCGCGACGACGTCCCCATCATCGGCGCCGCGAGCAGCACCCACAGCGGCGTCGTCGAGTTCAGCACCCCGGTGATCCCCGAGTCGACGGTCGTCTCGCCGATCGCGAACAGCAGGAACGGCAGCGCGTTGTGGAAGAACGCCGCGACGGCGAGGTGACCCCACATCCGCCGGTCGCGGGGCAGGCGGGCCCGCTGCAGCCGGCACAGCACCAGCAGCATCGCCGCGCCGAGCACGAGCCGCGCCAGCACCAGCTGCACCGGCGAGAACATCCCCAGCCCCAGCTTGATCCAGAAGAAGCTCGAGCCCCACATCAACGCCAGTGCGCCGATCCTCAGCAGGGTCTTCGTCTCGCCCACCCAGTCCTCCTTCTCCGATCAAGCGCCAGCTTCGCCCCGCCGAGACGTAAGGACAAGCGAAATTAACTGCAGGGACGCTTAAGCCCAGCTGTACGATCAAGGGCATGCTCGACGTCCGCCGCATGCAGGTCCTGCGCGCCGTGATCACCAGCGGGTCGATCACCGCCGCGGCCCGCAACCTCGGCTACACGCCGTCCGCGATCAGCCAGCAGCTGTCGGCGCTGGAGCGCGAAGCCGGCATCGAACTGCTCGAACGCGTCGGCCGCGGGGTCCGGCCGACGCCGGCGGGCGCGCTGCTGTCCGAGCACGCCGAGACGCTGAGCACCGAGCTCGCGAAGGCCGAGGCGGCGCTGACCGAGCTCAAGGAAGGCCGCATCGGCCGCGTCGCCATCCGCTACTTCGCGACGGCCGGCGCGTCCCTGGTCCCGCCCGCCATCGCCGCGGTCCGCCGCGAGCACCCCGGCGTCCGCCTGGACCTCAAGCTGGTCGAGCCGGACGACCCCATGACGGACGTCGAATCCGGCGACGCCGACGTCGCGATCACCGTCTTCCCGCGCAAGAGGCCGCCCCGCAAGGGCGTCGAGCTCGTCCACCTGCTCGACGACCCGTACCGGGCCGTGCTGCCGAAGACCCACCCGCTGGCCCGCAAGCGCGTGCTCGACCTGACGGAGTTCGCCGAGGAGCCGTGGGTCGGCGTCGACGGCCTGCCGGGCATCTGCCGCGACATCCTCGAAAGCGCCTGCGCGTCCGCCGGGTTCGCGCCGAACGTCGTGGTCGAGTCCGAGGACTACCAGACGGCGCAGGGGTTCGTCGCCGCCGGCATCGGCGTCGGCCTGATCCCGGAGCTCGGGCTCGGTGCGCAGCACCCCGGCGTCGTCGTCCGCAAGATCCGCAACCCGGAGCCGGTCCGCGCGATCCACGCGGCGGTCGCGTCCCGGGCGTGGGGCCACCCGGCCGTCCACACGCTGCTCGAAGCCATGCGCGCGGCGACCGCCAAGGTCGCCTAGACGAAGAAGAGCTCCGAGACGAGGATGCCGATCAGCACGGCCCCGAGGATCGCGGCCACGGTGATCAGCGTCTTCTTCGACACCGGCAGGTTCCACGCCTGTGCTTGTGCCTGCGGCTGCGGTCCCGGCACGTACTGCGTCGGCTGCGGTACCGGCTGCATCCGTTGCGTCTCCTCCGCCGAGGAGTAGCCGGGCGCGGCGACCGGGAGCTGCTGCTGGAACTGCGGTCCCGACGGCGGCATCGGCGGTCCCGCGGCCGCCAGCCCCGGGTTGAACGGCGGGGGCGGGGGCGGCTGGAGCCCGGGCGCGGTCGGCGGGATGAACGCCGTTTCGCGGCCTTCGGTGATCGCGCTCAGTGAGCGGACGGTGTCCGCCATCGTCGGCCGCGTCGTCGGGTCGGTCCGCAGCATCTTGCGCAGCGCCGCGGTCAGCACGCCCGCGTTCTGCGCCGGCCGCTCGGACGACTGCCCGTCGTCCCCGAAGGGCGGCACGCCCTCGACGGACGTGTACAGCGTCGCGCCCAGGGAGAAGACGTCCGCGGCCGGCGTCGGCGGCAGTCCCCGCGCGACCTCCGGCGCGACGTACGCCGCGTGGGGCCCGCCGCCGCTGATGCCGATGTCGGTGAGCTTCACGCCGCCGTCGTCGGCCAGCAGGACCGTGCCCGGCTCGAGCGTGCGGTGCACGAAGCCGGCCGCGTGGATCGCGGTGAGCGCGTTGCCGAGCTGGATCCCGAGCTGCGCCGCCTGGTCGGGGGTGAGCCGGCCGTGCTCGGCGAGGAACGTCGCCATGCTGCGCGACGGGATGTACTCCATCACCAGCCAGACGTCCTGGCCGTCGGGCAGCACGTCGAACACCTTGATCGCGCTGGGGTGCTCGATCCGGGCCGCGTCCTTGCCCTCCTGCATGGCGCCCGCGCGCGCCTGCTCGGCGCGGTCGCCGGCGCCGACGGGCAGGTACATCCGCTTCATCGCGACGGTGCGGAACAGCCGCGTGTCGAACGCCAGCCACACGATGCCCGCGCGGCCGCGGCCGATCGGCTGGTCCAGCCGGAACCGGCCACCGACGATGGTGCCTTCGGAACTCAAATCTGATCCTCGATCGTCAGCCAGCCGGAGGAGAGGTCGGTACGGAGGTTTCACTGCTCGGCGAGGTCGGCTCCGATGCCGAGGTCGTCGGCTTCGACGAGGTCGTCTTGGACGGCGTTGTGGTCTTTTCCGGCTCGGTTTGCCGCGAAGTCGTGCGCTTTGACGAGGTCGTCTCTTCCACCGGCGGCGGCACGTCCGCCGTGCTGGTCGGCTCCTCCGTCGTCGACGGCTGCGACTCCGACGTCGCAACCGGGGTCGGCTTGGTGCTCGAGATCGGCGCCGCCGGCGCTTCCGGGTTGTTCGGGCTCAGCAGCCAGACGACCAGCGCGACCAGGCCCACGACCACGATGCCGCCGATGATCGCCGGGCGCTTCCAGGCGCCGGGCTTCTCGTCGTCATCGTCGGCCGGGCTGGTCTGCGGGCGCCGCGGCGGGGGCGGCGAGGCCGGCTCGTCGTCGTAGTCGTCGTACCGGTCGTCCGCGTACGGGCCCTGCTCGTGCGGCGGCACCGGCACCGCGCGGGTCGCGGCCAAGCCGGGCGGCACGCCCCCGGCCGCGTACTGCTGGTCGTCCTCGCGGTAGTGGCCGTACCCGTCGTAGTCGTCCTCCGGGTAGCCGGTGCCTTCCGGGTAGTCGTCCTCGTCGTAGTACGGCACGGCCTGCGTCGGCGCCTGGCCGTCGAGCAGGCTGCCGGAGTGGCCCGCGGGGACCTCGTCGAACATCTGGGTCGCGTTCGGGTCCGCGACGGCCGCCGCGCCCAGCACGCCCGCGGACGGCGCCATCATGGTCTCGTCCGACGGGCCGCCGAGCGGCAGCTCACCCCGGGCGACGGCCGCCAGCAGCTCTTCGCACTCTTCGGCGGTCGGCCGGTGCTCGATCTCCGGGTGCAGCAGCACCGCCAGCACGCTGGCCAGCGGGCCGGACTGGCGCGGCGGGTTGATCTGCCCGGCCGCGACCGCGTGCAGCAGGCTCAGCGTGTTTTCCGACAGCCCGAACGGCGGCTGGCCCTCGCACGCCGCGTAGAGCGTCGACCCGAGGGAGAAGACGTCGGACTCCGGCCCGGGCTCGCCGCCGATGGCGACCTCGGGGGCCAGGTAGGCGGGGGTGCCGGCGATCATCCCGGTCTTGGTGACCGTGACGTCGTCCTTGGCGCGGGAGATGCCGAAGTCGGTGATCTTCACGACGCCGTTGCCGCCGAGCAGGATGTTGCCCGGCTTGATGTCGCGGTGGACGATGCCGACCGCGTGCGCCTCGCGCAGTGCCGCGGCGACCTGGGCGCCGATGCGCGCCACCTCGGTCGGCGGCAGCGTGCGGCGTTCCTGCAGCACGGCGGCCAGGCTCGTGGAGTTGAGGTACTCCATGATCAGGCACGGCTGCCCGTTGTCGTCGGTGACGACGTCGAAGACGGAGATCGCGTTCGGGTGGTGCAGCCGGGCGGCGATCCGGCCCTCGCGCATGGTGCGCTGCCGGGCGTCCTCGGCGTCGTGCTCGTCCAGGTGCGGCTGGAGCAGGAGCTGTTTGATGGCCACGGTGCGGCCCAGGACCTCGTCGTGCGCCTGCCAGACGGCTCCCATCGCGCCCGTGCCGATCCGGCCGACGATGCGGTACCGACCGGCGACCAGGCGACCCTCGTCGCTCACGCGACCTCCCTTTGGGCTCCGACTTCACCAGGGCGTGAGGATCGGTGCCTGGTGACGCGGCCACGCGCACGCCGCTTCTCTGGAGCGTATGCACATGTCGTGGGCTGTGTGCCGACTCTTTCGAGATCGGCCCGTGACAAGGCTAGGCGCTCACTCTGCGCACACGAATCCGGTACAGGCACTTGAACCACGGGTGAAGGCGTGATCGCCCAGGGCTACATGTATTGGGCCGAGACGAGCTCGGCTTCGGTGATCAACCCGCCCGTGTCGGCGACCCGGAACAACTGGGTCACGCGCACCAGGGCGCCGTCCGGCCGGTGGAGCGTCGCGACCGCGAGGATCGAGCCGTCCGGCTTGATCTGCGTGTCGGCCTCCTGGACGTCGATGGCGTCCATCGAGCTCCAGGTGCGGACCAGCTCGCCGGCCGCGCCGTCGGCCAGCGACGGGCTCAGCAGCGCGAGCGCGCCCGCCGAGTCCCGCGCGATGGCGGCGTAGAAGTCCTTGACGGCCTGGATCTTCCGGCTCGCGCTGCGGGCGTCGGCGGCCGCGTCCGGCACCGGGTCCGTGGTCGGCGCGGCCTGGGTCCGCGGACCGCTGCCGGTCGACTCCGCGGCCGACGGCGCGCCTCCGGAGTGCGTGCCCGGGCTGGGGGCGCTGCGCTGCTCGGGGGCGCCGCCCCCGGCCTGGTGCTGCGGGACGGCGAGGCCGCCGAGCTCCGCGGCGTCGGTGAAGCCGGAGGGCGCGGACTGGTCGTTTGCGGACACCGCGCGGTGGGAGCTGGTCAGCATCGGCGCGGCGACCACCGCGCCGGCGACGAGCGCCCCGGCGGCGACCAGCCCGGCCAGCTTGGCGCGGCGGACGAACCTGCTCTCCGGCTCGTCGGCGTCTTCGGCCTGCGCCGGCTCGCGGACGGGTTCCGGACGAGGCGGCAGGAACCGCTGCGGGTCGCGGAAGACCTGCTCGAGATAGTCGCGGTCGGCGTCGCCGACGCCGTCGAGAATCTCGGCCGGGATCACGTCCTCGACGCGGACGGCGTTGGGTACCTCACGCCGTGTGCGCTGCCGATCAAGCACGAATGTCCTCGCTCTGGGGTTCCGGGGCGGTCACTCGGCCGTTCGGCCGGGCTTCCGTTGGTCCGGATGGCCGACTCGTGGCCGGTACCGGATCCGCTGTCGTCAGGTAACCCTGTGCGGACGAGCACCACCAGGCTCTGTCGCCGGAATGCCGTCGCGATACGACGAGCGGCAGCTTATGTCACCCACCCGGACCAGGGGTAACCGCTCGGCGCACCGCACGTGCATCGGAACGGGCGAACCGCACGTGCAGCGCCGGTTACTGGCCGTCAGCCGCGATCTTGTCGCCGTCCCCGAACGTCAGCGTGCGCTCTTCGATCGTCTTGGACCCGTCGGTGTGGGTGATCTCGACGGTGTTCACCGTGACGCCGCGCTGCTGGTCGATGCTGATCTTCCGGACCTCGAAGTAGGCGACGCCGGCGTACCGCTCGGCGAGGGCCTGCGGGCCCTGGTCGTGCAGCTCGCCGGTGGTCACCGACGACGCCGCGGCGGGGTCGGTGGTGACGGTGTTGAAGAACTTCTCCGAGTTGTCCCCCATGGTCTGGGCGTCCGGCGGGAACGAGTACCACCAGGGCGGCTTGACCGGGGTTTCGCGCTGGGCGGGCGTGACGGGCGGCTTCTGCGGCCGCCCGCTCGGCGTGGCCGTGCCGGTCGTCTTCGAGCCGGCGGTCCTGTCGGCGGACGGCGGCGGAGCGGCCCCGTCGACGGGGCCCGCGCCACCGCCGCTGGTCCGCCCGGCCGGCTTGTCCGGCGAGGACGTGCTGTCGTCCGGCCCCGGCGCGGAGCCGCCCTGCCGGGACGGCGGCTCGGCCTCGCCGGTCGGGTCGATGACGGTCGGTGCGCCCTGGTAACCCGGCCACGCGCCCTGCACGGCCTGGTCCACCGGCGGCTTCCCGACCAGGTAGGACCCGGCGAAGAGCAGCCCGACGACCACGGCGCCGGACGCGCCGGTGGCGAACCAGGCCGCCTTCTTCCACGTCTTGGGCGGGGTCACGGACGCGGGCACCGACCCGATGGTGAAGCCGCCGAGCCCGTCGATCGGCGGCGCCGCGTAGATGCGGACATCGTCGTCCTCGGGGTCCGCGCGGCGCGGCTGCGGGGCGGCGAGCGAGACGCGGGTGCGCCGGGCGGCCTGGTCGGCGCGGGTCTCGGAACGCGGCGGCTCGGCCGGCTCGGCCGGCTCGACGTCGTCGAGGGGGAGGCTGCCGTGCGAAGCGGGGAACAGCGGGGCCGCCGGCCGCCGGTCGCGAGGCTGGGGCAGCGACGGCCGGGGGAGCGCGCCGGACGTCGGCTGCGCGAGCGGATGCGCCCCGGACGTCGGCTGGGGGAGCGGGAGCGTCCCGGACCTGGGCTGGGCGAGGGGAAGGGACCCGGACACGGGCGGGTCGACCGGCGCCGGGCCGGCCGCGTGCCGCCGCCCGGCGCGGTGCTCGGGCAGCGGCGGCGTCCAGCCGTCCGTGCTGCCGAGCCGGTGCCGCCCGGGATGCGCGGGCGCGCCGCCGCGTCCGTGGAACTCCGTGCCGTGGGTCATGTGGGCTCGACCACCCGGCGGTGCGGTCGTGACGCCGTCCGGCGGCAAGAGGACCCGATCGGAGCATCCTCACGAGCGGAATCTCGTTCGGAATCCTGCGCAGATGCACGCGCATGCGAGACTGGGCGCGCGGGGCTGCTGCCCCCGCGCGCCCTCCGGGCTCCGCCCGACCCAGACGCAAGGGTCCTCACGGCGTCAACCCTAGGAGCATCCGGCGTAGAAAGTCGCCCCCAAACCTGCAAGTTGCAGAGGTTTCACTCGGTCGGGCGCGACCGAAAGGGGGAAGGTGACACTGCGAAGTTTCACGCAGTGCCATCAGCCCAGATCAGCGGGTTTCAGCCCCCGGTGCGGTAGCGGTCGCGCGTGGACTGCAGCGCCTTCGTCGCCACCACTCCGCTACCCGCTGCGACGAGAATCGCCACGATGTCGAGCGTCGGTCCCCCGGCCGTGAGCAACCAGGCGAACAGCGACGCCGCGGTGGTACCGCCGGCAATCGCCCAGCGGCTGCGGACGTACTGCGCGACCGGCGCGCCGCCGGCCCGCTTACCCGCCGCGTTGTTCAACATCGCCAGATACCCCACATGGCCCAGCGCGGCCAGCACGCTCGCGAGCGCGACGATGACGGCGATGAGGTTCACGAGCCAGTCCATGGCCCCAGTCTGCCCGCAGCCGGGTCACCCGTGCCTCAGGGAAGACCCGGAATTCGGGCAACCGTTACCGGCCGAGCCGCCCGCGCCCCAGGTTCAGCAGCGCCATCGCCAGCTGGCGGCCGTCCGGGCCCAGCTCGCGGTAGCGCGCGAGCACGTCCATCTCGCGGTTGTAGACGATCCGCGTGCCGCCGGCGGCCATCCGCGCGGCCCCGATCGTCTTGGACACCTCGACCCGGCGTTTCACCAGGCGCAGGATCTCCTTGTCCAGCCAGTCGATCTCCTGCCGGAGCGACGCGATGTCGTCCCCGGCCGGAGTGTGCTCGGCGGGCTGGCCGTCGGCGTTCGTCGCTTGTGCGTTCATCAGGACCTCTCCCTCGGTGCCCGGACACGGCCCCTGGGACGGCGGCAGCCCCGGGTCCGTGGACTCCGGGGCTGGCGTGATGGCGGTTCGGGCACTACGCGATCACGGGAGCCGGAGTCCGGGTCCCGTAAAAAAATCGCCCTGCGTGCCGCATGGCATCAGTATGGCACAGCCGCGCCGGGACTTTCCCGGAACGAACGCACCCTGGCATGAACGAAGAGGCTCACCGCGAGCCAGAAGATCGGGATCGCCGGCCAGAAGAACCCGACGCCCAGCACCGCCCAGCGGACGATCGCCAGCACCGCGATCGCGACCGCCACGGCGAGGTGCAGGCGCAGCGCCGGGTGCCGCCGCAGCCCGGCCCGGGTGAGCGGGAAGCCGGGCCGGGCCGGTGCGGGCCGCGGCAGGTCGGCGGTGAGCGCGGTCAGCTCGTCGGTGAACCGTGCGCGGTAGACGTGGGCGAGGCGCTCTTCGACCTCTTCGAGGGTGAGCCGGCCTTCGGAGCCGGCGGTCTGGACGGCGGTGGCGACGCGTTCGCGGTCGGCGTCGGCGGCCCGGATGCGGGCGGTGCGGTTGTCTTCCATGTCAACCGATGCTCCGCGCGCCGGCCCCGCCGCGCGTCGGGCGTCAGGCGACATCTCCCGCTACGCCTGCCGCGGTAGCCCACCCGCCCGGGGTAGCGTGGACAGACGATGGACACCCTCTTCGATCTCCCCGCCGAGACCCCCGCGCGCAAGCCCGCCTCCGGTGGGCAGGCCGATCTGCTCGACGACCTGAACCCGTCCCAGCGCGAAGCCGTCACCCACGCCGGTGGCCCGCTGCTGGTGGTCGCGGGCGCGGGATCGGGCAAGACCCGGGTGCTGACCCGCCGGATCGCCTACCTGCTCGGGCAACGCCGCGTGCACCCCGGCGAAATCATGGCGATCACGTTCACGAACAAGGCCGCCGCCGAGATGCGCGACCGCGTCGCCGCGCTCGTCGGGCGCCGCGCGAACGCGATGTGGGTGTCCACGTTCCACTCGATGTGCGTGCGGATCCTGCGCCGGGAAGCCAAGACGCTGGACATGTCGTCGAGTTTCTCCATCTACGACTCGGACGACACGAAGCGGCTCATCACGCTCGTGGCGCGAGACCTCGACATCGACCCGAAGCGGTACGCCGCCCGCACTCTGGCCGTGCACATCTCGAACCTGAAGAACGAGCTCGTCGACCCCGACGAGGCGTCGGCGAACGCGGCCAACGACCTCGAGCGCCGCGTCGCCGAGGTCTACGTCGAGTACCAGCGGCGGCTGAACCAGGCCAACGCCTTCGACTTCGACGACCTCATCATGCGCACGGTCTCGCTGCTGCAGGCGTTCCCGGACGTCGCCGAGTACTACCGGCGGCGCTTCCGCCACGTGCTGGTCGACGAGTACCAGGACACGAACCACGCGCAGTACACCCTGGTCCGCGAGCTCGCCGGGACGGCGCCGAACGAGTCGGGCGTCGAGCCGGCCGAGCTGGTCGTCGTCGGTGACGCGGACCAGTCGATCTACGCCTTCCGCGGTGCGACGATCCGCAACATCGAGGAGTTCGAGCGGGACTTCCCGAACGCGCACACCATCCTGCTGGAGCAGAACTACCGTTCCACGCAGACGATCCTGTCCGCGGCGAACGCCGTCATCGAGCGGAACCCGAACCGCCGCGCGAAGCGGCTGTGGACGGACTCGGGCGACGGCGAGAAGATCGTCGGCTACGTCGCGGACAACGACCACGACGAAGCCGCGTTCGTCGCGAACGAGATCGACGCGCTGGCGGAGAAGGGCGAAGCCGACTACTCCGACGTCGCCGTCTTCTACCGCACCAACAACCAGTCCCGCGTCTTCGAAGAGATCTTCATCCGGCTCGGCCTGCCGTACAAGGTCGTCGGCGGCGTGCGGTTCTACGAGCGGCGCGAAGTCCGCGACATGATCGCGTACCTGCGCGTGCTGGCGAACCCGGAGGACACGGTCAGCCTGCGGCGCGTGCTGAACGTGCCCAAGCGCGGCATCGGCGACCGCGCGGAAGCCGTCGTGGCGACGCACGCCGAGCGCGAGCGGATCTCGTTCGCGGCGGCGCTGCGGGACGCGGTCGAGGGCAAGGTGCCGCTGCTGAACCCGCGCTCGGTCAAGGCGATCGGCGGGTTCGTGGCGCTGCTCGACGAGCTGGGCGAGCTGATCACGTCCGGCGCGGAGGTCCACGACGTCCTGGAAGCCGTGCTGGACAAGACCGGCTACCGCGTCGAGCTCGAGGAGTCGGACGACCCGCAGGACCACACGCGCGTGGAGAACCTGGACGAGCTCGTCACCGTCGCCCGGGAGTTCACCGAGATCACCGCCGAGGTCGTCGCCGACGAGAACGCCGAGCTGGTCGTGGAGCCGGGGGTGCCGGCGCCGGGGTCGCTGCCCGCGTTCCTCGAGCGCGTGTCGCTGGTGGCGGACGCCGACTCGGTGCCTTCCCCCGACGGCGGCGAAGAAGGCGACGGCGGCGCGGGCGTGGTCACGCTGATGACCGTGCACACCGCGAAGGGCCTGGAGTACCCGGTGGTGTTCTGCACCGGCTGGGAGGACGGCGTCTTCCCGCACATGCGCGCCCTGGGCGACCCGACCGAGCTGGCCGAGGAACGGCGGCTCGCGTACGTCGCGATCACGCGGGCGCGCAAGCGGTTGTACGTCTCGCGCGCGATCACGCGGTCGGCCTGGGGCCAGCCGTCGATGAACCCGGCCTCGCGGTTCCTCGACGAGCTGCCGGGCGACCTCGTCGACTGGCGGCGGCTGGAGCCTTCCAGCGCCGGGTTCGGTTTCGGGTCCGGTTCGCGCGGCGGTGGCACCCCGCGGGCAGCGACCACCTGGGGCGGCAGGCGGACTTCTTCGCCGTCTTCGTCTTCGGGGACACCGTCGTTCGGCAAGGGCTGGAAGGACACGGTGGCGCTGAAGCTGGACGTCGGCGACCGGGTCAGCCATGACAAGTACGGCCTGGGCACGGTGATCTCGTGCGACGGTGTCGGCCCGCGAGCGACGGCGACGATCGACTTCGGAGCGGCGGGCAAGGTCCGCCTGATGCTGATCGGCAGCGTGCCGATGGTGAAGCTCTAACACCCGTCCGAGTGAACCCGGCGGCGATCCCGGCGATCGCCGCCGGAATCGTCGTACCCCACCGGTAGAACGGACCCCGTAATCGAACACGAGTTCGACGGAGGGGGTAGTGCGGTGTGGACGCGGTGCTGTTTCACCTGTTGGCCGAAGGGGTACAAAAACACCTGCGAGGAGTCCTGGGGTCGACGGTTCCGGATCGGGGTCCGGGCCCTTCGGGGGCTCCAGGAAATTCTTCGCGTGCGGGAGCGGAGGCGTGCCGGCTGGCCGCCGCCTGGCGAGCGCTGCTCAGGCAGCACGAGCTCGGAGCGGACGGGCGATGTGTCACCTGCGGCCGGGGACGCCGCTGGACGACACGTCGTGCCGCGCGTGTCCGCTCCGCGGGGGGCGCACGGGGAGCTGTGCCCTGGGGCTGGTTGCCGGTGCGCAGGTCCGCGGAGCTGTGCACGGTGTGGCAGGTCGCGGTGGCGTACTTCGTCCGCCGCTTGCCGGGCGGGCAGCGTTAGCCGTTTCCGGGCGCTGAGAGGCTTTCCGGTGGCTTCGGCGGGGCCGAGGGTGGTTCCGGGTGTCCCGGGAGGCGTGGAGCGGTCTGGAGAGCTTTCGGCCGCCGACGCGGTTCCGGCCCGCGTGCGTCCGTCGTCGGCTTCGATTCGTCGCTCTGTGGCGGGGAACCGCCGCGCGTCGGCTGTCGCCGCGGTCGTGAGCGGTGATCGTGTGCTTGCCGGAGCGTGGGCTGTCGTCGCGGCCGTGGGCCGTGGTCGCGTGCCGGCCAAGGTGGGGCTGGGGCTGCTTCTGTCGTTGTGGGCCGTCGCGGTGGCCCGGCTGAAGCGGGCATTCGCGGGCTGCTTGCCCTGGCGATCGCGGACTGCCGCGGTGTCCCGGCCGGAGCGAGTGTCCGCCGCGCTGAGGGGCGTCGTCGGCCTTCAGCGGCGGATCATGGCTCTACGGCCGGGTTTCCTGCTGCGACGGCCCGTCATCGTGGGCCGCCGGTGGAGAGCGAACGGATCAGAGGACGATGCCGCGCGCGGCCAGCCAGGGCCGGGGGTCGATCTTCTTGGTGCCGTTCTGCCACACCTCGAAGTGCAGGTGCGGGCCGGTGCTCTGGCCGCGGTTGCCGATCTCGGCGATCTGCTGGCCGCACTTGACCTTCTGGCCCTCCTTGACGGAGAAGCTGTTCATGTGGCCGTAGACCTGGATCGTGCCGTCGTCGAGCTGGACCCGGACCCAAAGACCGAAGCCGCTGGCGGGGCCGGCCTCGATCACGGTGCCGTCGGAGGCGGCGTAGATCGGGGTGCCGATCGCGTTGGCGATGTCGATGCCGAGGTGGCTCGTGCCCCACCGGGCACCGAAGCCCGAGGTGAAGGTGCCGTGGGCCGGCAGGCAGGTCTTGGGGCGAGAGGCTTCTTCGGCGGCCTTCTTGGCGGCGTCGGCTTCGCGCTGCTCACGGGCCTGCGTGATCGAGGCGCTGTCGGAGACCTTCGCGGCTTCGGCGGAGGCGTCGACGGCGTGGCCGGTCGGCAGGAGCTCCGGGGCGCCCCCGGTGCCCGCACCTCCCGCGGTGAGCGATGCGCTGGCGTCCTGGCTGTTGGCCAGGGGCGTCACGGCGGCGTCGGAGTCGGTGACCGTCTTGAGAGTCTGGCCCGCTGCTGCGGCGGCGAACGCACCGGCCGCCACCGCGGCGACCACGACACGGCCGCGAAGGGCCGAGGAGGGCGGGGCGATGCGGTGCGCACCCCGGACACGAACGACCGCACCTTCCAGTGCGTCCTTCAGTGCCGGGGAAGGAGCTTGGCCGCCGGGGGAGCGGTGTGAAGCCAAGACAGGGCCTTCCATCGTCGGGGAGCCGGGTCGGAGGACTGCGGGCGGGGGAACCCGGTGAGCCAACCTCGGGGGTGGTTCGCTCGTCGTCCTACTTCGTGACCTGACTGTAATGGGGACCGGGGGACAGTAACGAAGGGGCACCGCCGTAAGCAAGATCTGCCCCGGGCGTCGGCCGTTCGGGTGGCGTGGATCTTGCGTTCACCTGTGGGAATTACTCAAAGTTAGAGGGGGTTTACTGCATTGGTTGTGACTTGCCTTACAGCTCTTGTGGACGATTATGGACGGACCGAGGGTGTCCGGGCTCAAGAGGGCCGGAATAAGCGTTTGCCAGGGGATGTTTGAGCATCTTCGACGCCTCAACCCGGCTTGCGGCGGGCGCGAGAGCCTTGAACCGGCGCCGGGCGCAGGCTCGAGGGGTAGGACGAGTCGACCGTTCATCGACCCCCGTGAACCGCTCACCGACTCGCGCCGCGCCCTGATTCCCCGACGCCGGTTTTGTCCGACTTCCTGGGCTTGCGCGCAGGGATTCACGGGTTACGCGTGACCGAGCCACACGTTCGACGCGCTCATCAGTCGCCCGCCTCCGGCGAAGCCTCAAGGTCTGCCCGACTCCCGCACCGCTCAACCACTCGCGCCGCCGGACGACCGCACTGTGCCGGCCGACTCGCGTCGGCGGGCAGGCCGCGCCGCCGGACGACCCGCACTGCCGGCCGGCTCGCGTGGACGGACAAGCTGCGCCGCTCGCCGACTCGCGCCCCGCTGGGACCTCCCGCAGCCGCAAGGCTTGCTAGCGTCGCGGGCAATGCCCCCACGCTCAGAGCCTCCGACCGGGAGCGCCCCCGGCTCCCCGTCCTCCCCGCAGGACCCCGCCGCCACCCGACCCACCGGCAAGCGGAAGCCCCCTCGCGCACAGACTTCCCGGCAGGCGCCCGCCGAAACCACCGATTCGGCTGAAGCCCCAGCCACCTGGGCCGAAGACACCACTCCGTCCCGTCCGCTGACCGTCGCCCTGGCTCTCACCGCCCTCGGCGCCGTCGCCCTCACGGCCGCGGGCCTTGTCCCCGTCTCGCCGGCCGCCGGCCCCGGGTTCGCCGGCTGGCCGTGGCTTGCCGTTCTCGCGCTGGCTCCCGCCGTCGCCGCCGTCTGGGCCGCCGCTGCCGCTAAGCCCGGCCTGGCCAAAGGGCTCGTCCTCGGCCTCGCCGCCCTCGCGCCCGGCCGCTTGGTGCTCGACCTCCAGTTCGCCGTCAACGGGCCCCTCACCATCCGCCCCGAGCTCTACCTCCCCGACCGCTTCATCGGCGGCTCGGCCGTCGGCGCCGGGTTCTGGCTGCTCGTCGCCGGGGATCTCCTCACCGGGGTCGCCGGGATCGCCGCCTGGCAGGCCGGGCGCACCGACGAGGAACCCGAACGACGGCGCTGGCGCCTGCTCGTCCCGCTGCTCGCGGTCACCGCCTCGGTCGGGCTCCTCACCGCTCCCGTCGGCTCCGACAACGGCTTCCTCCTCGCCCGCGCCGCTTTCGAGGGACCCTGGCCCGCCCTCGGCGGCTACCTGCTGCTCGCCGCCGCGTTGCCGCTGGCCGCCGTCCTCGCGCTCGCCGCTCCGGCCGAAAGCACCGCGCGCGGCATGCTGCTCGGCCTCACCGCCGCCGCCTTCGGGGTCGCCGTGCCGCCCGTGCTGGCGGGACTTCTCAGAGCAGACCTGCACGTCACGTGGGGGCCGGTCCTCGCGCTCGGAGCGACCGCCGTCACCGCCGGCCTCGCCTTCACCCGGCTCAGCGAAGCACCCGCGACAACCGAACGCGACGTCAAGATCCCCGGGATCTTCTGGTGGCGGCTGACGACCGGCGTCCTCGGCCTCGCCACCGCGGTCGCCGCCTTGATCGGCACCTTCGCGCCGCAAGTTGCCGTCACCGCGCTCAACCCCGGTGCCGCCGCCCCGGTCAGCGCCGCCGCCGAGAGCCCCGCCCGGTGGTTCCTGCTCGCCGCCGCGCTCGTCGTCGCCGTTTCCGCGCTCGGCACGCTGGTCCCGAAGACGGCACCGGGGGCGCGGCCAGTGCTCGGGGTCGCCTGGGCCGGGATCGTGCTGGCCGGCACCGCCGTCCTGAACACCGCGCTGACCGCCACCCAGGCCGGCAACCTCGCCGGGTTCGGGGGCGCGGACCTCGGTGGCACGTCCGGTGCCACCCCCGTCTTCACCTACGACCTCGGCGCCGGGGCCGCCTGGACGTTCGCCGCGCTCGTGCTCGCCGCCCTGCTCGCGCTCGCCGCCGCCGGGACCGGTGTCGTCGAACGCGAAGACGCCGGGGACGGCGCCGAACCGAACGGCAGCGTGCTCACCCCGGTCGTCGCCGGCGGGGTGCTGGCCGTCGCCGCGTTCGGACTGCCCGTCTTCAGCGTGCCCGGCTACGTCGCGCCCGGGCTCTGGTCGAACTTCGACACTCCGTCGTGGGGGCTGCTGACCGCCGTCGTGGTCGTGGTCGGCGCGGCCGCGCTGGCCCTGCGCTCCCGGCCGAAGCCCGCTGCGGCCCTGCTGGCCGGCGCCGCCCTGCTCACCGCGCTGCACGCCGCGGAGCTGCCGCTCGTCGGCGGCGCCCTCGGCGACGCGAGCCCGTCGACCGGCTTCTGGGTGGCCCTCGCCGCCGTGGCCGCGCTGCTCGTCGCGGCGGGCATGTCGGCCGCCGGCGGACGCCGTGAGCCGTGAGCGGCGGCGGGTGCTCGTCGTCGAGTTCACCCGCCCCGAACCGGCCGCCGTCGCGCTGGGCCGCGTGCTGCGCGACGCGGGCATGGAGGTCGTCCACGCCGGTCCACTGGAGACCGTCGAACAGATCCTCCGCACCGCCGAGCAGGAGGACCCGGACGCCGTCGCCGTGCTCGGCGAGCGGCCGCCGCCGGACCTCGAACAGGCGCTCGACCCCGTCCGCGTGATCCCGGTCGATGCCGCGATGTCCCCGGAAGAAGCCGCGAACCTGCTCGCCGGTGGGCGGTCTCACACCGCGGACGCACCGTCTGACCGCGTACGGTGACCGACTTCACCAGGTGCGGAGTCCCCTGCGTCTGCGCAGGTCGCTAACCTCGACTGGTCCGACAGCGCGGTCCGGTCGCGGACCACCTGCAGTGGCGTGTCGTCAGGAGACTGGAGTAGTGGACCTCTACGAGTACCAGGCGAGGGATCTCTTCGCCGCCCACGGAGTACCGGTTCTGCCGGGCTCGGTGGCTAGCACCCCCGAAGAAGCCAAGGCCGCCGCGGAGCAGATCGGTAACCAGGTCGTCGTCAAGGCGCAGGTGAAGGTCGGCGGCCGTGGGAAGGCGGGCGGCGTCAAGCTGGCCCAGACGCCCGACGAGGCGAAGGAGAAGGCGGAAGCCATCCTCGGCCTCGACATCAAGGGCCACATCACGCGTCGCGTGCTCGTGGCCGAAGCCTCGGACATCGCGTCCGAGTACTACTTCTCCTTCCTGCTGGACCGGGCGAACCGCACGTTCCTGGCGATGGCGTCCTCCGAGGGCGGCATGGAGATCGAGCAGCTCGCGGTCGAGCGCCCCGACGCGCTCGCCAAGATCCCGGTCGACGCGATCGCCGGGGTCGACAAGGCGAAGGCGCTCGAGATCCTGAAGGCCGGCAACTTCCCGGCCGACATCATCGACGAGGCCGCCGACGTCGTCGTGAAGCTCTGGGAGACCTTCGTCTCCGAGGACGCCACCCTCGTCGAGGTCAACCCGCTGGTCCGTGACCCGCAGGACAAGATCATCGCCCTCGACGGCAAGGTCACCCTCGACGAGAACGCGGACTTCCGCCAGCCGGGCCACGAGGCCCTGGTGGACAAGGAAGCGGAGAACCCGCTCGAGGCGAAGGCCAAGGCCAAGAACCTCAACTACGTCAAGCTCGACGGCCAGGTCGGCATCATCGGCAACGGCGCGGGCCTGGTCATGTCCACTTTGGACGTCGTGGCGTACGCGGGCGAGAAGCACGGCGGCGTGAAGCCGGCGAACTTCCTCGACATCGGCGGCGGCGCGTCGGCCGAGGTCATGGCGGCCGGGCTGGACGTCATCCTCAACGACACCGACGTGAAGAGCGTCTTCGTCAACGTCTTCGGCGGCATCACCGCCTGCGACGCGGTGGCGACCGGCATCGTCGAGGCCCTGAAGATCCTGGGCGACGAGGCCAGCAAGCCGCTGGTCGTCCGCCTGGACGGCAACAACGTCGAAGAGGGCCACCGCATCCTGGCGGAGGCGAACCACCCGCTGGTCACCGTGGTGGACACAATGGACAACGCGGCCGACAAGGCTGCCGAGCTCGCCGCGGCAGGTGCGTGAGATGTCGATCTTCCTCAACGAGAACAGCAAGGTCATCGTCCAGGGGCTCACCGGCTCCGAGGGCATGAAGCACGCCACCAAGATGCTGAAGTCGGGCACGAACATCGTGGGCGGCGTCAACGCCCGCAAGGCCGGCCAGACCGTCACCATCGAGGGCAAGGACCTGAAGGTCTTCGGCACCGTCGAAGAGGCCATCAAGGAGACCGGCGCCGACGTGTCGGTCATCTTCGTGCCGCCGAAGTTCGCCAAGGACGCGGTCCTCGAGGCGATCGACGCCGAGATCCCGCTCGCCGTGGTCATCACCGAGGGCATCCCGGTGCACGACTCGGCCTACTTCTGGGCGCACGCGGTCGCGAAGGGCAACACGACCCGCATCATCGGGCCGAACTGCCCCGGCGTGATCAGCCCCGGCAAGTCGAACGCCGGCATCATCCCGGCGAACATCTCCGGCACCGGCCCGATCGGCCTCGTGTCGAAGTCCGGCACGCTGACCTACCAGATGATGTACGAGCTGCGGGACATCGGCTTCTCCACCGCGGTCGGCATCGGCGGTGACCCGATCATCGGCACCACGCACATCGACGCCCTCGAGGCGTTCGAGGCGGACCCCGACACCAAGGTCATCGTGATGATCGGCGAGATCGGTGGCGACGCCGAAGAGCGTGCCGCGGCCTACATCAAGGAGAACGTGACGAAGCCGGTCGTCGGCTACGTCGCGGGCTTCACCGCGCCCGAGGGCAAGACCATGGGCCACGCCGGCGCCATCGTCTCCGGCTCCTCCGGCACGGCGGCCGCGAAGAAGGAGGCCCTCGAGGCCGCCGGCGTCAAGGTCGGCAAGACCCCGAGCGAGACCGCCGTCCTCGCGCGTGAGCTGTACAACAGCCTCGGCTGAATACGGGGCGTAACCGCTGGTCGAGCCGGGCACCGCACAGGTGCCCGGCTCTTCCGCGTTTCCGGACGAAACCTCCCGAGGTATTCATGCGTCTGATGGGCTGGTGGCCTTGGAGTGCGCTAGCGTTCTGCGCACGCAAGCCGCCTCGTCTTCCCCCGGGTGTCCTCGTACCCCGGAGTGCCGGTCGAACCGACAGGAGTGCATCCGATGACCTTCCCCAGCGGTGGGCCTGGCTACCCCCAGCAGGGTGGCGGCCAGCAGCCCCCCGGACCGCCGTCCAGTGGCTTCCCGGCGCAGCAGCCGCCGCACTCGCACCAGGCGCCCTCGGGCGCCGCGGGCCTGCCGCAGAACCTGCCGCTGCTGCTGGCGCTGGTCGTCGCGGTCTTCGGCCTCGTCCAGTACTTCCTCGGCTTCTCCGACAACGGCAACGTCGGCCTCGGCACGACGTACCTGCTGGTCGGCGGCCTGCTCGCGGGGCTGCACGCGCTGCCGAAGGGCCCGAAGACGCTGCCGTTCGCCGCGCTGTTCAGCGTGCTCGGCGCGCTCGACGTCCTGGACACGCTGGTCGGGATGCAGACTTCGCCCGGCATCGTCACCGTCATCCTGATCCTGGGGATCCTGCAGATGATCGTCGCGGTCGGTGCGCTGCTCATCGCGTACGACGTCGTCAAGCCGCCGGCGCCGAAGCCCGCCGCGCCGCCCTACAGCGGCCAGTACGGCCAGCCCGGCCAGCAGCAGCAGTACGGCGGCCAGCCCGGGCAGCAGTACGGCCAGCAGCAGCCGGGGCACGGGCCGGGACCGGTTTCCCAGGCCGGGGAGCCGTCGGCGCCGTTCTCGCAGGGCCAGTACGGCTCGCCGAACCCGCCGTCGACCACGCCGCCGCCGGGGCAGCAGGCCACGACCTACGCGCCGCAGCAGGGCTCGTTCTTCCAGCAGCCGCCGTCGGACAACCCGGGCACGCCGCCCGGTGGCTTCGGCAAGTCGAGCTGACGCGGTCCGCGCTGGAACACCCGCGCTGAAACACCCGCCGTGACACTCCGTGTCACGGCGGGTGTTTTGCATTCCGGTGTTACCCGTCCGGGTGGGTTAGCTTCCCCACGCCGACCGGCGGCGGCGTGGCTCACCCGGATGGACCAGCCCGGATGTCAGGGTGCGGATCATGGACCTGCTCGCCGACTCCCGCGAGGAGCCGGTGGGCGACCTCGAACCCGACGTCGAACCGTCCCGGGCGGCGCGGGTGCGGGTGTTGCTCGCCGCCGCCCTCGGCCCGCTGGTCACCGGCTACGCGGCTGTCGCGGCCGTGCTGGCGCTGGTGGCGCTCACCGCCCCGCGCACCGTCTTCTCCGGCACCGGCGTGCTGCTGGCGGCCGGGCCGGGCTGGCTCGCCGCGCACCAGGTCCGCCTCGACCTCGGCGTTCACCCGCTCGGTGTGCTGCCGCTGCTGCCGACGCTGGGCACGCTCGCGCTGGCCGCCCGGACGGCGTCCGGCGCCGCCGTGCGCCTCGGCTGCCGGTCACCCCGCGAAGCGCTGCCGGTGTTCGCCACGGTCACCGGCGCGCACGCGTTGTTCGGGCTCGCCATCGCGCTCTGCGCGGAGGGCTCGCCGGTCACGGCCAACCCGCTGGTCGCCTTCGTCGTGCCCGGGCTGCTCGCCGCGGCGGCCTCGGCCGCGGGCATCGCCTGGTGCTGCGGGCTGCCGGACGTCGTCGCCGAACGCCTCGACCCGCTCGCCCTGCGCGGGCTCCGGGCCGGCGCACTGGGGCTCGCGGTGCTGGTCGCCTGCGGCGCCGCCGTGTTCACCGTCGCGACCGCGCTGTCCTGGCGGACGGTCGCCGACATGTACGAGCCCGCGTTCGGCAGCAGCTTCGGGATGTTCCTGCTCTCCGTGCTGTACCTGCCGAACGCCGTGACGGCCGCGCTGTCGTTCGTCACCGGGCCCGGCTTCTCGATCGGCGACCTGGATGTCGGGATGTTCGGCTACCGCGGCGGCGCCGTCCCCGGCGTCCCGCTGCTGGGCGGCCTGCCCGAGCACCACGCGGCGTGGTGGCCGGCCCTGCTGGCGCTGCCCGCGGCGGCCGGCGTGCTCGTCGGCTGGTCGCTGCGCAAGGTCGACGCGGACCCGGCGCAGCGCATCCGCACGGTCGCGGTGGCCGGCGCGGTCGTCGCGCTCGGCTGCGTCCTGCTGGGCACGCTGTCCGGCGGACGGCTCGGCGACGGCCCGTTCGACCCGGTGAGCGTTCCGGTCGGCGTCGCGTCGGTCGTCGCGTTCTGCTGGATCGTCATCCCGGGTTCGTTCGTCGCGTTCTTCACGGGCGAGCACGAGCCGCCGGCACCCCCGCCCGAAGCGCTCGAAGACAACGAAGCCTTCGAAGACGCTGACGAGGTCGACGCCGAAGAGGCCGCCGAAGCCGTCGAGGAAATCGAAGCGTCCGAAGAGGACGAAGAAACCGAAGAGCCCGAAGAAGAACTCGAAGAAGAACCCGACGAGGACGCGGAGTTCGAAGCCGACGCCGATGCCGAACTCGGCCTCGAAGAACCGGCCGACGACGTCTCCGGAGACGACGAGGCTGTGACCGGAGGCACCGAGACCTGCGGCGACGTCGAGCCGGACGAGACCGACCGTTAGGGTTGACGTGACCTGGTGAAGCGCCGTGCGCCCGGCTGCGCACCGCCCGCGGCAAGGAGCCCGCTCTGTCTCAACGGTTGGACCTGCCCACTCCGGTGAAGCTCGTCGTGCTCGCGTCGGGTTCCGGCACCCTCCTGCAGGCGGTGCTGGACGCCACCGGCCGGTCCGGCTTCCCGGCCAAGGTCGTCGCCGTCGGCGCCGACCGCACCGGCATCGAGGCCCTCACCCGCGCCGAACGCGTGAGCATCCCGTCGTTCACCGTCCGCGTCGCCGACCACCCCGACCGCGCGGCCTGGGACAAGGCGCTGGCCGAGGCCGTCGGGGCCTACCAGCCCGACCTGGTCGTCTCCGCCGGGTTCATGAAGATCCTCGGGAGCGAGTTCCTCGGCCGGTTCACGGTGGTCAACACGCACCCGGCGCTGCTCCCGTCGTTCCCCGGGATGCACGCGGTCCGCGACGCGCTGGAGGCCGGGGTCAAGGTCACCGGTTCGACCGTGCACTTCGCGGACGCCGGGGTCGACACCGGGCCGATCATCGCCCAGGAAGCGGTCGTCGTGGAGCACGACGACACCGAAGACGTCCTGCACGAACGGATCAAGGCCGTCGAGCGCAGGCTGCTGGTGGAAACGATCGAGCGACTCGGCCGCGGTGGCTGCACCGTGGACGGACGAAAGGTGACATTTCGTGAGCACTGACCTGGGACGGCGCCCGGTCCGCCGGGCGCTGATCGGCGTCTCGGACAAGGCGGGCCTCCTGGACCTCGCGACCGGCCTGCACGCGGCCGGCGTCGAGATCGTCTCCACCGGCGGCACGGCGAAGGTCATCGCCGACGCGGGGGTCCCGGTCACGCCGGTCGAAGACGTCACCGGCTTCCCCGAGTCGCTCGACGGCCGGGTCAAGACGCTGCACCCGCGCGTGCACGCCGGGCTGCTCGCCGACCGGGGTAACCCCGACCACGTCGAGCAGCTGCGCAAGCTGGACATCGCGGCGTTCGACCTGCTGGTCGTGAACCTGTACCCGTTCACGCAGACCGTCGAGTCCGGCGCGAGCCCCGAGGACTGCGTCGAGAACATCGACATCGGCGGCCCGGCGATGGTCCGCGGCGCGGCGAAGAACCACGGCAGCGTCGCGGTCGTCGTCGACCCGGCCCGCTACGGCTGGGTCTTGGAGCGCGTGGCCGACGGCGGCTTCGACCTCGAGGACCGCAAGCGCCTCGCCGCGCAGGCGTACGCGCACACCGCGTCCTACGACATCGCGGTCGCGTCGTGGTTCTCCAACGTCTACGCGCCCGCGGACGACTCGGGCTTCCCCGACTTCTCCGGCGTCAGCTGGGAGCGCGGCGAAGTGCTGCGCTACGGCGAGAACCCGCACCAGAAGGCCGCGCTGTACAAGGGGCACCGGGCCGGCCTGGCGCACGCCGAGCAGCTGCACGGCAAGGCCATGTCCTACAACAACTACGTCGACACCGACGCCGCCCGCCGCGCCGCGTTCGACTTCGCCGAACCCGCCGTCGCGATCATCAAGCACGCCAACCCGTGCGGCATCGCGGTCGGCACCGACATCGCCGAGGCGCACCGCAAGGCCCACGCGTGCGACCCGGTTTCGGCCTACGGTGGCGTCATCGCGACGAACCGGCCGGTCAGCCGCGAGGCCGCGGAGCAGATCGCCGAGGTGTTCACCGAGGTCGTGCTGGCGCCGGACTTCGACGCCGAAGCGCTGGAGATCCTGCAGCGCAAGAAGAACATCCGGCTGCTGAAGCTCCCGGAGATCGCGCCGTCGCCGATCGAGTTCCGCCAGATCTCCGGTGGCGTGCTCGTGCAGACCGTCGACGCGATCGACGCCGCCGGCGACGACCCGGCGAACTGGCAGTTGGCCACCGGCACCCCGGCCGACGAGCAGACCCTGCGCGACCTCGAGTTCGCGTGGCGCTCGCTGCGCGCGGTCAAGTCGAACGCGATCCTGCTCGCCGCGGACGGCGCGACCGTCGGCGTCGGCATGGGCCAGGTCAACCGCGTCGACTCGTCGCGGCTGGCGGTCTCGCGGGCGGGCGACCGGGCCAAGGGCTCGGTGGGCGCGTCCGACGCGTTCTTCCCGTTCCCGGACGGCCTGGAGGTGCTGGTCGAGGCGGGCGTGCGGGCGATCGTGCAGCCCGGCGGCTCGGTCCGCGACCCCGAGGTGATCGCGGCCGCGGAGAAGGCGGGCGTCACGATGTACCTGACGGGGACGCGCCACTTCGCGCACTGACCCGCGCTTCGAGAGGGAGGGCTCGATGCAGCAACCACCGCCGTACGGACCAGGTCAGCCGGGTCCGCCTGGGCAGCCGGGTTACGGGCAGCAGGGGCCGTATCCCCAGCAGCCCGGCTACCCTCCGCCCGGGTACCCGCAGGGATATCCGCCACCGGGTTACGGCGGGCCGATGCGGCCGCCGAAGAAGAAGCGGACCGGGCTGATCCTCGGGATCGTCGGCGCGGTGGTCGTGCTGCTCGGCGCGGGCATCCCGCTCGGCATCTTCGCGAGCGACTACTTCGCGAGCACCGGCGCGGCACCGTCGTCGTCGCCGGTGCCCGCCGAGTGCCAGGTCCCGGCCCAGACGCTGGAGAAGGCGGGCTTCCCGAGCTTCGCGCTGGGCGGCCCGGGCACCGCGAACCTGCCCGGCCTGAAGCAGGTCAACTGCAGCTGGAAGCCGGGCCCCGACGAAAACGTCCGTGACGCCACGCTGAGCGTCCGGATCACGGGGTACTCCGGGGAGAACGCGCGCGAATCGGCGAACCACCTGTACCTGCCGATAGCCCCGGCGGTCCCGCCGACGGACGTGAAGGGCATCGGCGACAAGGCGACGCTCGTCCGCTTGGTGACGCAGAGCGCGTTCAGCGGATCGGAACTGCACGTCCTGAAGGGCACGACGGTGGTCATCGTCGAGGTGTCCGGCTGGGACAAGGGCTTCTTCTCGAACTCGCCGATGCCGCAGCAGGAGACCGACGACGCGGTGAAGGCGGTCGGCACGGAGATCGTCAAGAAGCTGCGTTAGGCGGGCGCGGGCAGCGCCTTGCAGAGCGCGACGGGGAATTTCGGCTCGGCTGCCCGGATCTCCGGGCAGCCGGCCGACTTCACCTGCGCGAACGACGTCCAGCCCGCGCCGCCCCAGCGGAAGACCGCACGGGCCGGCGGGTCGGTCCGGTGCACCGGCAGATCGAGGACCAGCCAGTTCGGGTCGCAGACGCGGGTGGTGCCCGCGCTTTCGGCGCCCGTCGCGGACACCGCCGCGCCGATCCACGCCGGGTCGCAGTGGTCGGCGGGCGGGGCGCAGGTGCCTTGAGGAGCGCAGTGCCCCCAGCCGGCGCCGAGCTTGTGCCAGGCGTTGCCGTTGTCGCCGTTGAGGATCACCGTGCGGTCGGCGACCGGGGTGGACGTGGCCAGCCGCAGCTCGGCGGGCACCTTGTCCTGGCAGCCGCCCGCCGCGGGCCGGGTCGAGTAGACGACGTCGGCGCGGACGTCGGTCTTGGTCTCCACGACCTGTTCGATGCGCGGCTCCCGGACGCAGCCGGGGTCGTTGCCGGGCAGGGCGACCTGCACGAACAGGCTGACGTCGTCCGGGCCCGGGCGGATCCCGGTGACGTCGGCGCGGAACGAGCGCCACTCCGCGCCGATCGTCGTCGGCCCCGGGGCGGCCTTGGCACCGGGCACCCCGCCGCCCGCGGCGAACACGACGGCCAGCACCGCACCCGCCGCGACCAGCGCTCCGGCGATCCACACGACCGGCCGTTTGGTCATCGCCCACCCCCAGAAGTCCACCGGGGAATCTAGCCGACGCCGCAGCGTCAGGCGGGCGGACCGGGTTTTTAGCGCTGTGTGACGTCCTTCTCGAGGTACACCGCGCCCTTGATGTGCCCACCGGCTTCGGGCGCGTCGGTGAGCCGGTAGCCGGCCCGCTGGTAGAGCGTGATGTTGCGGGTGCTGCGGGCGCCGGTGAACAGGGCGAACCGGCGTGCTTCGGCGGGCACCCGCGCTTCGGCGTGCTCGAGCAGCCGGCGCCCGAGCCCGCGGCCGGCGAGGTCCGGCGCGACCATCAGCCGGCCCAGCTCCCAGCGGTCGCCTTCGAGGCGGGCGCGGACCGCGCCGACCAGCCGGTGCTCGTCGCGCAGCACCCACACCGACCACGTCTTCGTCCAGTCGCGGACGTCTTCGAGGGTTTCGTGCAGCGCGGGGATGTCGAGGGTGTCGTTGAGGACGGCTTCCTGGACCCAGCAGCAGCGTTGCAGGACGAGCAGTTCCGGGCAGTCTTCGGGCCCGGCTTCGGTGAGCTCCACGCGGATCTGTCTAGCGATCGGGGCTCCGGGCGGGCAACTTCATTACCTAGGCGGGGTGACCGATCTGCCGCGCGCGCCGTGCCCGCGCGACGTCCCTCGCCTTGACCGGTGAGCGGGTGTGCTGCCCCTGCCCAGTCGTCGTCCACCAGGCTTCACCTGCCACCAGTGGGTGACTTGACACCTCGGGTGGTTCGCGGTTGACTTGTCCATGTCGAACAGGTGTTCGACGTGGAACCGCCGCCTTCCCCGCGGCGAACCAGCGCCGTCGGTCGTGTTTTGGGAGAGGCCCGACCGCCGGCCTAGTCCGTGGTGGGGAGGTGCGTGCGGTGACTGCTGTGGTGGAGCCGCCGGTGGCCCGGCTGGCGGCCCTGCCCGGGGTCAGCACGGCGAGCCGGGTCGCGGCCCAGGCCGAGCGGGCGCGGGCGACGGGAAAGGTGCTCCCGGTCGTCCCGGCGCTCGCCGGGCTGTTGCCGTCCACTGGGCTCCGGCGCGGGAGCACGGTGGCGGTCCACGGGGGAACGTCGCTGCTGCTCGCACTGCTCGCCGAGGCCACCGCCGCCGGGTCGTGGGCGGCCGTGGTCGGCATGCCGTCGCTGGGGCTGGCGGCGGCGGCCGAGTACGGCGTGGACCTCGGCCGGCTGGCGCTGGTCCCGCGTCCGGGCGCGGAGCTCCCGGCGGTGGTCGCGGCACTGCTCGACGGCGTGGACCTGGTGGTGGTCCACGCGGAGACGGTCCAGGCAGCCGTGGCGCGGCGGCTGTCGGCCCGGGCCCGCCACCGCGGGGCGGTGCTGCTGGCGTCCGGCGCGTGGCCGGGGGCCGACGTCGAGCTGTCCTGCCGGTTCTCGGAGTGGTCCGGTCTCGCGGATGGCTATGGCCACCTGCGTGAGCGACGGGTACAGGTCAGGGTCCACGGCCGCGGCGCGGCGGCCCGCCCGGTCTCGGCATCGCTCACGCTGCCCGGTCCCGCCGGCTCGATCGCTCTCGCGGCTCGCGACCTCGCCGTCCGCTCGGAGGCCACGGCATGAGCCTCCGTCCAAAGTGGACTCCCGTGCCGCCCGGGCCATGTCGTCCACCCAGGTACGCGTGTCGTCCGGCGGGGTACGCGTGTCGTCCGCTCAATCACGCGAGTCGACTCCCGAATCACGCGAGTCGGCTGTCTGATCACGTGAGCCGTCCCTTCCGCAACGTGAGTCGACCCTCCAATCACGCGAGTCGACCGTTCAATCACGCGTGTCGGCCCCTCCGTCACACCCGCCCGGCGGGCGTTCGCGGCCTGCGTGGGGAGGGCGCATGACCGTCCCCGCGCAACGTAGTTCCGCCGACCTCCCCACCCGGATGCTCGTCCTCTGGTGCCCGGACTGGCCCGTGGTCGCCGCCGCGGCCGTCGGTGGCGTTGCCGTCACCGCGCCCGCTGCCGTCTTCAGTGCGAACCGCGTTGTCGCGAGCAACGACGTGGCCCGGCGGAACGGCGTCCGGCGGGGGATGCGGCGGCGGGAGGCGCAGTCGAACTGTCCGGACCTGGCCGTCTTCGCCGTCGACGACGGGCGGGACGCTCGCCTCTTCGAAGCCGTCGCGAGGGCGGTCGAGGCGCTCGTCGTCGGGGTCGAGGTCGTGCGGCCGGGGCTCGTCGCCGTCCCCGTCGCCGGTGCCGCCGGGTACTTCGGCGGGGAGCACGCCCTCGTCGAGCGGCTCGTCGACGAAGTGTCCGCGGCGGCTGGCGTGGAATGCCAGGTCGGCGTCGCCGAGGGACTCTTCGCCGCGACGCTCGCCGCGCGGTGCGGGGAGTTCGTCGAACCCGGGCGCGTCGCGGAGTTCCTCGCGCCGCTGCCCGTCACCGAGCTCGACCAGCCCGGCGCCGAGCGCGCGGAACTCGTCGACCTGTTGCGGCGGCTCGGATTGCGGACGCTCGGCGCCTTCGCGGAACTCCCGGAGCGCGACGTCGTCAACCGGTTCGGCGCCACCGGCGTGCTCGCCCACCGGCTGGCGCGGGGCCGTTCCGAACGTCCGCCGCTGCGGCGCCACCCGCCGCCCGAGCTGACGCTCACCGAGGAGTTCGACCCCGTCGTCGAGCGGGTCGACGTCGCGGCGTTCCTCGCCAAGGGCCTCGCGACGCGGTTCTGCGCCGGCCTCGCCGGGCATGGCTTGGCCTGCACCCGGCTCGGCATCTACGCGGTCACCGAGGAGGGTGAACACCTCGGCCGCGCGTGGCGGTGCGCGGAACCGCTGACGCCGGCCGGGGTCGCCGACCGTGTGCGCTGGCAGTTCGAAGGCTGGTTGCGCGCCGCACCGGGCCGGCGCCCGACGTCGGGTGTCGTGCGGCTGCGACTGGAGCCCGAGGAGATCGTCGAAGGACGGTCGCTGCAGCTCGACCTGTGGCAGAACGGTCGTTCCGACGAGGACGACGAGCGCGCGGCGCGGGCGTTCGTGCGGGTCCAGGGGCTGCTCGGGCCGGAGGGCGTGGTGACGCCGTTGCTCGACGGCGGCCGCGACCCGGCGGGCCGCGTCCGGCTGGTGCCCTGGGGCGACCCGCGCGAGCGAACGGCGCCGGCGGACGCGACCTGGCCGGGACGGCTGCCGGCGCCCTCCCCGGCGACGGTCCTCGACCGCCCGGTGCCGGCCCAGGTCTTCGACGCGGAGGGCCGGGCGGTGGGCATCACGGCGCGCGAGCAGCTCACGGCGGTCCCGCGCGGGCTGAGCATCACCGGCGGCCCGCACCGGGAGGTGGTGGGCTGGGCGGGGCCGTGGCCGCTGGCGGGCGACCGCCGAAGACCGGGCCCGCGGCGGGCACGGCTGCAGCTGCTGCTCGCGGGCGAGCCGGACGACCCGCCCGACGCGGTGCTGGTGCACTGCGCGGGCACGGAAAATCCACTGTGGACGGTCGAGGGAGTGTACGACTGAGCATGGACGAGGACTACGCACGAAAGCTCCGAGCCTGGCTGCGCTCCGAACCGGGAGCAACGCCCCGCCGGGCCGAAGAGGAACGCGAGTGGCTGCGCGAAGTACCGTCCCCGGCCGCCGACGAGCGACGGGGAGCCGGCGATCGGCCTCCGGCGCCCGCCGCCGACGGGGGATGGGCGGTTGGTGATCGGCACCCGGCGCAGGCCGCCGACGGGGGATGGAAGGCCCGCGAACAGCTTCCGTCCGGCGCGGTCGACGGGGGGTGGGGGACCGCTGAGCAGCCTCCGGCGCAGACGGTTGCCGAAGGTTGGGTGGGCGGGCCGCTTTCGCCCGCCGCCGACGGGAGATGGGCGGCTGGTGATGGGCACCCGGCGCAAGCGGTTGACGAAGGCTGGGCGGTGGGCGAGCCACTTCCGCCCGCCGCCGACGGACGATGGCCCGCAGGCGACCTGCCTCCGGAGCCCGCTCGCGGTGACGCATGCCCGACTGCCGGCCGTACCCCGGCACCCCAGCGCGATTCGGGCGAAAGCTGGTCGGTCCGCGGGCAGCTGCCTGCCGCCCGGCCCGACGCCGACGAAGAGTGGGTGTGCCCGGTGATCGTGCTTCCGGTTCCGCGCTCGTCGCAGGAGAACGGCTGCCGCATGAGCGAGGCCGAAGCCCGGAGCCGCCGGAACCACCCGTCGGGGCGGACGCGCCAGGAAGCCGTGGAGCCGCGGCCTCTCGGCGACGCCGAAGCCCGGAGCCGCTGGAACCACCCCAGCAACTGGCACCGCCGCCGCCGGGAAGCGCAGGCCCGCCCGCTCACCGAAGCCGAAGAACGCCGTCGGCGGGACGAGCCCGGGAGCCGTTAGATGGGCTGGAACAACCCACCCGTGCGCTGGAAGGACCTCGCCCGCACCCTCGCCGGCGGGGTGCCTCCCGGCGACCACGGCGACAGCCCTGCCTGGGGCCGCCGCCGCGAGGCCTACCAACGCCCCGGCGACCTCCCCACCCGGCGCAACGACGACGGCGGTGAGGCCGTCCGCGTCCCCTACGCCGAGCTGCACTGCCACTCCAACTTCAGCTTCCTCGACGGCGCCAGCCACCCCGAAGAGCTCGTCGAAGAAGCCGCGCGTCTCCAGCTCGACGCCATCGCCCTCACCGACCACGACGGCATGTACGGCGTCGTCCGCTTCGCCGAGGCCGCGCGGGAGCTGGGCGTCAACACCGTCTTCGGCACCGAGCTCAGCTTCGGCCTCCAGAACCCGCAGAACGGCGTCGCCGACCCCGAAGGCGAGCACCTCCTGCTGCTCGCCCGCGGGGATCAGGGCTACCGCGCCCTCTGCCGCGCCATCACCGCCGGCCAGATCCACGAGAACGCCGAAAAGGGCAAGCCGATCTACGACCTCGGCGCGGTCGCCGAGGAGGTCGCCGGGCAGTGCGCCGTCCTCACGGGTTGCCGCAAAGGCGCGGTGCGCTCCGCCCTCGTCACGCACGGCCCGGCGGCCGCCGCGGAGAAACTGCAGGAACTCGTCGACCGGTTCGGCCAGGACAACGTCTACGTCGAGCTCACCGACCACCGCCAGCCGCTCGACAGCACGTACAACGATGTCCTGACGAAGCTCGCCGGCGAACTCGGCCTGCCGACCGTCGCCACCACCGCCGCGCACTACGCCCGCCCGGAACGCGCCCCGCTCGCCGACGCGCTCGCCGCGATCCGGGCCCGCCGCGGCATCGACGAGCTGGAAGGCTGGCTGCCCGCGGCCGGGACGGCGTTCCTCCGCAGCGGCGCCGAAATGGACGTCCTGTTCCGGCGCTACCCCGGCGCCGTCCGCCGCTCCGCCCTCCTGGGCATGGAATGCGCCTTCCCGCTGAAGCTGATCGCCCCGAAGCTGCCGCCCTTCGACGTCCCCGAAGGCCACACCGAGACGACCTACCTCCGCGAACTCACCCGCGAAGGAGCGGAGGAACGCTTCGGCGGCAAAGACCACGAAGAGCAGGCGAAAGCCCAGATCGAGCACGAGCTGGAGATCATCGAAGACCTCGGCTTCCCCGGGTACTTCCTGATCGTCTGGGACATCGTGCGGTTCTGCAACGACCACAAGATCCTTTGCCAGGGAAGGGGTTCGGCGGCGAACTCGGCCGTCTGCTACGCGCTCGGCATCACGAAGGTCGACTCGGTGGCCAACAAGCTGCTCTTCGAGCGCTTCCTCGCCCCGGACCGCGACGGCTACCCCGACATCGACCTCGACATCGAGTCCGACCGCCGCGAAGAAGCCATCCAGTACGTCTTCAAGAAGCACGGCCGCCTCAGAACCGCCCAGGTCGCGAACGTCATCACTTACCGCGCCCGCTCGGCGGTCCGCGACGCCGCCCGCGCGCTCGGCTACTCGCCGGGCCAGCAGGACGCCTGGAGCAAGCAGATCGACCGCTGGGGATCGTTGCGCAGCACAGAAAAGGACCACGACCACGACATCCCGGACGAGGTCGTGCAGCTCGCCTTCGCGCTCGAGGACTTCCCTCGCCACCTGGGCATCCACTCCGGCGGGATGGTCATGTGCCACGAGCCGGTGAGCCAGGTCGTGCCGGTGGAGTGGGCGCGGATGGCCGACCGCAGCGTCATCCAGTGGGAGAAGGAGGACTGCGCGGCCGCCGGGCTCGTCAAGTTCGACCTGCTGGGCCTCGGCATGCTCTCGGCGCTGCACTACATGCTCGACCTCGTCGAGGAGCACAAGGACGAGAAGATCGACCTCGCCGAGCTGGACCTCACCGACGAGAACATCTACGACATGCTGTGCCGCGCCGACGCGATCGGCGTGTTCCAGGTCGAAAGCCGCGCGCAGCTGGCGACGCTGCCGCGGTTGCGGCCGCGGGAGTTCTACGACCTGGCCGTCGAGGTCGCGTTGATCCGGCCCGGCCCGATCCAGGGTGGCTCGGTGCACCCGTACATCCGCCGCAAGCAGGGCATCGAGAAATGGGAGTACGACCATCCGCTGCTGGAGAACGCGCTGCACAAGACCAAGGGCGTGCCGCTGTTCCAGGAGCAGATGATGCAGATCGCGCTGGACGTCGCGAACTTCACCGCGGCGGAGGCCGATCAGCTGCGGCACGCGATGGGGTCGAAGCGCTCGGACCGGAAGATGGACCGGCTGCGGCAGCGGTTCCTCGAAGGCGCCGCCGCGAACGGGGTCGAAGACGAGCTGGCGCAGAAGATCTTCCTGAAGCTCAAGGCCTTCGCGAACTTCGGCTTCCCGGAGAGCCACGCGCTGAGCTTCGCGCACCTGGTGTTTTCGAGCGCCTACTTCAAGTACTACCACCCGGACGCGTTCCTCGCGGGCCTGCTGCGCGCGCAGCCGATGGGCTTCTACTCGCCGCAGTCACTGGTCGCCGACGCGCGGCGCCACGGCGTCACCGTGCACGGCCCGGACATCAACCGCAGCCTGCCGCACGCGACGCTGGAGCCGGGCACCGGAAAGTTCCACGACGTGCGCACCGGGCTGAGCACCGTCCGGATGATCGGCGAAGACGTCGCGAAGCGGATCGTCTCCGAGAGGCAGGCGACCGGCGACTACACCGACATGGCCGACGTCGCCCGCCGCGTGCGGCTCAAGACCCCGCAGATCGAGGCGCTGGCCACCGCCGGTGCGTTCGCCGGGTTCGGCGGCGATCGCCGGCAGGCGCTGTGGACCGCGGGTGCCGTCGCCGGGGAACGGCCGGAGAAGCTGCCGGGCCTGGTCGGCGCACAGGCCCCGGTGCTGCCCGGGATGGACGGGCTCGACCTCGCGGCGGCGGACGTCTGGGCCACCGGGGTGTCGCCGGACAGCTACCCGACCGAGTTCATCCGCGACCGCCTCGACGCGCTCGGCGTCGTCCCGGCGAACGGCCTGGCCGACCTCGAAGACGGCGCGCGCGTGCTGGTCGGCGGCGCCGTCACGCACCGCCAGCGCCCGGCGACCGCGGGCGGCGTCACCTTCCTCAACATCGAGGACGAGACGGGGATGGTCAACGTGATCTGCACGCTCGGCCTGTGGCAGCGCTACCACCGCGTCGCGCGTGCCAGCCCGGCGCTGCTGATCCGCGGGGTGGTGGAGAAGGCCGACGGCGTGGTCAGCGTGCTCGCCGACCGCGTCGAGGCGTTGCCGATGCGGATCAAGGCGAAGTCACGCGACTTCAGGTGAGCGGACGCCGGACGATCGTGACGATCTCGGGGCCGTCGCCGGTCACCGGGGTGCGGTCCCAGTAGCCGTACTGCTCGTCGACGACCAACCCGGCGTCTTCGATGAACCCGTTCAGGGAAGGAACGTCGAGGAACCGCAGTGTGCTTTCGCTGTACTGCGGCGCGTCCCAGTTCGGGCTTTCGTACGTGGTCTTGAAACTCACGTACCCGTTTTCGAACGGCCCGGCGTCGTTCCACGACCGCACTTCGCCGGCTTCCCAGACGTTCGCGGGCGTCCAGCGCTCCCAAGCGCGCGCGGCCGGGTTGCGCGTATCGAAGCCGAACCGGCCGCCGGGCCGCAGTGCGCGGTGGACGGCCGAGAACGCCGTGCGCAGCTCGTCGTCGGTCAGCAGCACCTGGAACGCGTGCCCGGTCATCACGGCGAAGTCGAACTCGCTGTCCCAGGCGGCGGTCGACAAATCGCCGTGCACCCACTCGATGTCGTCCCGGCGGCGGGCCTGGATGAGCATGCCCTCGGCGGGGTCGAGTCCGACGAGCCGTCCTTCGTGGCCGGACTCGCGGGCCCAGTGCAGCAGGGAACCGGTGCCGCAGCCGACGTCCAGCACCGACTCCGCCGCCATGATCATCGGCAGGTAGAACGCGAAGTCCCCGCTGCTCTCGCGCGGGTTCATCGCGTCGTAGAGCGAGGCGAGGTAAGGGTCGACGTAGTCGTGGTCGGGCACGGTCGTCACCGTAGTGAGCGGGCCGGGAAAGCTCACGTCGTTTTCGGCGCCAGGCCCAGCAGTTCGGGGTGCGCGGCCAGCTCCTGCCAGTACGCCCCGGGGTCGGGGAGCAGCCGGCGCCGGTCGAGGTCGAGCAGACCCGACACCGATGACACCGAGGCGACGTGCGTGCCATCCGGCGCGTGGAACTCCTGTTCCACGCGGGAAGTTTTGCCTGAGCCCCACTGGAACACGCAGCTGACCGAGACCTCGCTGCCCGGGACGAGCTCGCGGTGGAACCGCACGGTCGTCTCCAGGTTCACCGGGCCGATCCGGCGCGCGGCCAGCGCTCCCGGGTCGATGCCCGCGGCCCGCACGCACACCCAGCGCGCGTGGTCGGCGTAGGCGAGGTAGGCCGGGCCGCGGACGTGGCCGTTGACGTCGAGGTCGTCAGCGCGCACCGCGATCGTGACTCGGAACATGCGGAAGATCGTGGCGCGCGGGCCGCGGTGCCGTCTGGAACTTTTCGGCCACCCGCACGAGCGCGGCGGGGGAAGAACCCGACAGGCGGCGGCATTCGCGGCCGAGGTGGGACTGGTCGGCGTACCCGAGCTCGGCGGCGACGCCGGCCAGCGACGTCCGCCCGGCCGCGAGCGACTCCAGAAGGCGCAGGAACCGCTGGAACCGCCGGACGCGGTGCAGCTGCTTCGGCCCGGCGCCGACCGCGTGGACGAAGTGCCGCCGCAGCGCGCGTTCGCTGAGCCCGACGGCGACCTCGGACGTCCGCGTGGTCGCGCCGAGGGCTTGCACGGCAGCCAGCACCCGCCGGTCCGGCGTCGCTCGCCGGCGAGCGACGAGCGCTTCGAGGATTCCGCGCTGTGCCAAGGGATCGGCGGTCGTCGCCAGGGTTTCTTCGGCGTGCCGGGCGTCCGCACCCCAGAGGTCGCTCAGCCTCGTCACGGCCGGCAGCTCCGGCATGGACGTGCCGAGCACGGCGGCCGCGGCGCCGCACCGCAGCCGTACGCCGACGCGGGACGCCGCCGCCGGGACCCACAAGCGCAGGGGAGTGCCGACGGTGACGACCACGGTGAGCGCGTCGCCGTCCCAGACGAGGTCCGCGCAGCCGTCCGGGAGCGCGCGCAGCGGCCGCGCCCAGCCGGTGCGCCCGTGCCAGCCGCAGGCCAGGACGCCGGCCAGCGCGGCGGGCGGCGCGACTTCGAGGTACACCGACCGCGCCCCGGCGACCGCCAGCGGCCGCAGCGGAACTCCCATGCGCCCAGTATGCAGCGGTCAGGAACTGACCTACTTCGAGCTTACGGTCGGGGGCCACACCGACTGAGGAGGAAACATGGTTCCCGACGGCTACACAACGGTCACCCCGTGGATCATCGGCCACGACACCGCCGGCCTGCTCGACTTCCTGAAGCAGGCCTTCGGCGCCGAGGAGCTCGGCCGCGTCGTCGGCGAAGACGGGAAGATCGGCCACGCGGAGGTCCGCATCGGCGACGCGGTCGTGATGGCATTCGACTCGCCGGACGACGGGGCGGCGACCCCGGCGTTCCTGCGGCTTTACGTGCCGGACAGCGAAGAAACCCAGCGACGCGCGATCGAAGCGGGGGCGATCGAGGTGACCCGCCAGACGGTCTTGTTCTTCGGCGACCGCGTCGGGCGCGTGCGCGATCCCTTCGGCAACCTGTGGTGGATCCAGACCCGCCTGGAGAACCTGGACGAAGCCGAAATGGCGCGGCGCGCGCACCTGCCCGAGTACGTCGAGGCGATGAACTACGTCCAGGGTGCGAAGCTCTGACCGCGCGTGTGGCACCCTGGGGGCCGTGTTGGAGACGGGGGAGGACTACCGCGAAGCGGTGTTGTCCGGGCAGTGGTGGGAAAAGCGCCGGTTCACCGGGTGCGACTTCACCGGGGCGGACCTGAGCGGGCTGCGGACGCGCGGCTGCACCTTCGACGACTGCCTGTTCAGCCGGGCCGATCTTTCCCGCTCGCGGCACGACGCTTCCGCGTTCCGGTCGTGCACCTTCGACCGCTCGGTGCTCGTCGAAAGCCGCTGGACGTCGTGTTCGCTGCTCGGCTCGTCGTTCGCCGAGTGCGGGTTCGCCGGCATCGCCCTGACCGAGTGCGACCTCTCGCTGGCGTCGCTCGCGAAGGCGCGGCTGCGCAAGCTGGGCCTGTCCGGGCTGCGGCTGCGCGAAGCCAACCTGACCGAGGCCGACCTCGCGGGCGCCGACCTGCGCGCCAGCGACCTGACCGGCGCCCGCCTCCAGGCCGCGAAGCTCGACGGCGCGGACCTGCGCGGTGCGCGTCTGGACGCGAACGCCTTGGTCCAGGCCGATCTGCGGGGTGCCGAGGTCGACGTCGAGACGGCCATCGCCTTCGCCGCCGCCCACGGGCTCGTCATCCGCTGAACGCACGAAGGCCCGGCAGACGGGCTACCGGGCCTTCGCGGGACGGAAATCAGTCGATCGGGGGTTCGCCCGGGTCGAGCTCGATCAGGTCGCCTTCGGCGACGAGCTCCTCGATCGACGCCGGGAGCAGGTACGCCGACCCGCCGCCCGGCTGGTTGAACCACGGGATCGCGACGCCGGCCAGCGCCTCGAGCGGTCGCTGCACGCGGTAGACGTGGTACGGCCGGTTCACCCACTCGGGCACCAGCGACCGCTCGGCGAACGGCGTGCCGGCCGCGTACGTCAGGTTGCCGTTCGGCCCGCCGAAGCGGTCCAGCTCGCTGCCCGCGGGCAGCTCGCGCAGCTCCTTGCCGCGGAACAGCGTCAGCGGCGGCTCCCCGGCCATCGGCCCGATCGGCCACTGCTGCTGGTTGCCGCCACCACCGCCGTTGACGGCCGGGCGGGCCGGCTCCTCACGACGCGGCGGCGCGGGCGGTGCGGCGGGCGGCGGCACCGGCGGGGCGCCCTGCGGCACCGGGGCGGCCAGGACGGTCGGCGCCGACGGCGGCTCACGCCGGAGCGGCGCGGGGGCCGCGGGCGGCGGTCCGGTCTGCTGCTGCGCCGCCTGGGGTCCCGGTCCGGCCGGGACCGGCGCGGGCGGGGCGGGCTGGCGCGGCGGGGCCGGGGGCTCGTCGTCTTCCAGGTCGCCGAACAGCTCATCGGCGCTCGTGAACGCCGTCTGCTCCTGGGCGGGCACCGGCTCGGGCTTGCGGACCGGGTACGACCCGGTCGCGACCTCCGGCGACAGCGTCGCGACGACCCGCTGCGGCTTCGGTTCCGGCTCGGGCTCCGGCTCCGGTTCGGGCTCGGGTTCCGGCTCGGGCACGTGGCCCTCCGGGTTGAGCAGCAGCTTGCCGAGCATGAACGCGGCCGCGTCTTCGGCGTCGCCGAACACCGCGGGGTTGCTGAGCTTGCCGTCGTACCAGCCGACGCGCCAGCCCTCGTCGACCTGCTCGACGCTCCACCCGTGCTCGGCGGGCTCGCCCAGCTTGTAGCCGCTTTCGGGCACCTCGAGCTCGTCCAGCTTGCTCTGCAGGCCGGCGAGCACGGGGTGGTCGGGGGTCTCGCGGCGCAGCGCGCGGCGGCCCGAGCGGGGCGCCGGCGCGGCGGGCGGCTCCGCGGGCTCGGGCTGGGACCGGGGCTGGGGTGCCGGTGGCTCCGGCACCGGCAGCACGCCGGGCACCTCGGGCTGGGTGATCATGGTCGGCGGTCCGGGGTCGAACGCGGCGCGCTCCGGCGGCTGGAACCCGCCGTGGGACGGCTCGTCCGGCCGGGGCCGGCCCGGCGGCGGGAAGGCCGGGGGCTCCGGCTGCTGCCCGGGCTGGAACGCGGCGTGTGCGGGCTCGTCCTGGGCGGGCTGGAAGGCCGCGTGCGACGGCTCTTCCTCATCGGGCTGGAAGGCCGCGTGCGAAGGCTCGTCGTCCCGCCGGGAACCGGCGTCGAACGCCGGGTGCGCGTCGTCCTGGCGGTGGGCGGCCGGCTCCGGGAACTGCTCGCCGTCGAAGCCGCCCTCGTCCTCGTGGGCGGGCCGGCCCGCGGCGTGCTCGCCGTCGCGCGGCTCTTCCTCGTGCCCGATCGGCTGGTCGGGCACGTACTCCGCGGTCTCCTCGAGGTCGGGCACCCGGTTCGGCTCCGGCGACGTGCCGTTCGAGCCGACGGCGTGCTCGGGGTGCTCGTACTCCTCTTCGCCGTAGGAGTCCTCCTCGGCGAAGCGGTCGTCGAACTCCTGGTCGTCGTAGCCCTCTTCGGCGAACTCGGCCTCATCGGCGTAGGCGTGCTCCTCGGCCGGCGCGTCCGGCTCGGCGGCGTGCGCCGCTTCCACCGGCGCGGGCGGCTCCTGGTGCTGCTGCGGCGGCACGACCGGCGGGGCCGGCGCGACCATGGTCGGCGGCGGTCCCGCGGGCGCCTGCTGGGGCGGCGGGCCCTGCGGCGGCGGCCCGGCCGGGCGCTGCTGCTGCGGGGGCGGCTGGTTGCCCCGGGTCAGGTACGCGCCGGCGGCCTGCAGTGTCGGCTCGTCGACCGGCGGCGGCGTGAAGCCGACCGCCCGGACGTGCTCGACCAGGTCCGATTCCGGCGAAACGCCGTACTTGCGCAGGTAGAAGTTCACGGCGGCGGGCCAGATCCACTGGCCGTCGCTGTGGAAGGCGACCGGGACGGTGGCCTCGGGGGTCGCGGCCAGCCGGTCGATGTCGTAGCCGCGCTCGGTGACGACCAACGGCGCGTGGTCGAGGTACTCCAGCAGCCGGTCCTGCTCCTCGACCTCGAGGTCGGGGCGGTTGATCACCGGGCGGCCGGCGGGGCCGATCGTGTCGAAGATCCGGGCGATCCGGAAGTGCGGTCCGGGCTGCTCCGGGCCGAGCCCGGACATCCGCCGGATCAGCCACTCGGGCACGTTCTCCTCGGTGCGGGGGAACATCCGCAGCTCGTCCGAATAGGCCTGTGGCGGCGGCGCGAGGTTCCACACCGGCTCGTCACGGTTGTACTCGAGGTTGTAGCTGGACGGGTGGTCGAGCTGGTAGCGCGCGTTGAACCACGTTCCGCGGCCGTCGCGGTACATGCCACCGCGCAGCCTGCCGAAGAGGGTCGCGATGTCGTGCGTCGCGAGCCACTCGTGCACCGTGCCGTCCTCGGTGACGATCTCGCCGGTGAGCTCGTGGTACCTCCCGACGGCTCGGTACTCCGCGGTGACCTTGCGCCAGTCGCGCGGGGCGGCACGGAGCAGGGCAAGTCCGATCTGCTTGACCAGGGTGTCCTGCTCGGTCGCGTTCAGCTGCGTCGTCGGTTGTGCCACGGGGACATTTTGACTGTTCGCGCGCGCCTGTGCACCCCGCATGTGGGTTTTGCCGCTCGGCGACCCGGCGGCACACGGTCTGACCTCGCGTGATGCAACGTGCGGTAGATCACAGGTTGATCGCGGCCAGCGTCGCGAGTGGACCGTGTGGGGGTGACGATCACTCTACGGGCTGCGACCACCCGCGCCTGGAAGCGACGCGCGGGGGTCGCTTTGCCAGAATGGGCGTCGTGACGGCGAAGATTCTCGACGGCAAGGCCACCAAGAACGCCATTTTCGCGGAGCTCGGGCCGCGCGTCGCGGCGCTGGCCGCGAAGGGGGTGACGCCGGGCCTGGGCACCGTCCTGGTCGGCGACGACCCGGGGTCGCACTCGTACGTGCGGATGAAGCACGCCGACAGCGGCAAGATCGGGATCAACTCGATCCGCCGCGACCTGCCGGCCGACATCACCCAGGAGAAGCTCGAAGCCGTCGTCGACGAGCTGAACGCCGATCCCACGTGCCACGGCTACATCGTCCAGCTGCCGCTGCCGAAGCACCTCGACGCGAACCGCGTGCTCGAGCGCATCGACCCGGAGAAGGACGCCGACGGCCTCGCCCCGGTCAGCCTCGGCCGGCTGGTGCTCGGCCAGCAGGGTGCACTGCCGTGCACGCCGTACGGGATCATCGAGCTGCTCAAGCGCCACGGCGTCGAGCTGAACGGCGCGCGCGTCACGGTCGTCGGCCGCGGCATCACCGTCGGCCGCACGCTGGGCCTGCTGCTGACCCGCCGCAGCGAGAACTCCACCGTCACCCTGTGCCACACGGGCACCCGCGACCTGGCCGCCGAGGTCCGCCGCGCGGACATCGTGGTCGCCGCGGCCGGGGTGCCGGGGATCATCACGCCGGACATGGTCGCCCCGGGCGCCGCGGTGCTCGACGTGGGCGTGTCCCACGTGGACGGCAAGCTCACCGGCGATGTTCACCCGGACGTGGCCGAGGTCGCGGGCTGGATCTCGCCGAACCCCGGCGGGGTCGGGCCGATGACCCGGGCGATGCTCGTCAGCAACGTCGTCGAAGCGGCGGAACGCTCGGTCCGGGGCCGATGACGATGACCGAGGACCGGCGGGACGTCCACGACCGCCGGGGCAGGCAGGCCCGGTTCGCCCAGCTCCCGTTCGCGGTGGTGCTGCTGGTGGTGGCCGTCGCCGCGCTGCGGATCGTCCAGTACCACTGGCGGGAGGGCGCGGCGCTGATCGGCGCCGCACTCCTCCTCGCCGCGGTGCTGCGGGCGGTGCTGCCGACCGCCAGGGCCGGGCTGCTCGCGATCCGCGGCAAGGTCGTGGACATCGTGACCTACACCGGGCTCGCGGCGGCCGTGCTGTACGTGGCCCTGACGATCATCGGCGGCCCCCTCGCCTCCAGCTAAGCCGCCGTACTTAGAACTTTCGTCGAGAAAGATGCGTCGTTTGGGACGCTTATCTCAAGAGGTGAGAGCCAGGGTGGTGCGGGCTTCGCGGCGGTCCAGGGTGCCCGAGACGATCGCCAGGGTCAGGCCGAAGACCGCCAGCAGCGCGCCGACCCAGTTGGGGGCGACCAGGCCGAGGCCGCCGGCGATGACCAGGCCGCCCAGGTACGCGCCGATCGAGTTGGCGATGTTGAACGCGGACTGGACGGCGGCCGACACCAGGGACGGAGTGCCGCCCGCTTTCTCCATGATCCGCGCCTGCATCATCGGGCCGATCATGAACCCGGCGACGCCGACGAAGAAGATCGTGATCGCGGCGCCGACCTTGCCCTGCGCGGTGATCGTGAAGATGCCCAGCACGCAGGCCAGCGCCAGCAGCGCGGCGTAGAGGCCCGGCATCAGCGCGCGGTCGGCCAGGCGGCCGCCGAGCAGGTTGCCGATCGTCATGCCGACCCCGGCCAGCGACAGCAGCAGGGTGACGTTCGACGGCGAGTAGCCGGCGACGTCGGTCAGCATCGGCGTGATGTAGGACAGGCAGGCGAAGACACCGCCGAGTCCGAACGTGACGATCGCCAGCGCGAGGTGCACCTGCGGCCGCTTGAACGCACCGAGCTCGCTGCGCAGCGAGGCCTCCGCGGGCCGGCCCTGGTGGGGCACCAGCTTCGCGATGGCCGCGGCGGCGACCAGGCCGATCACGGCGACGACGCCGAAGGTGGCGCGCCAGCCGACCCGCTGGCCGAGCAGCGTGCCCAGCGGCACGCCGATGACGTTCGCCAGGGTCAGGCCGAGGAACATCATCGACACGGCCTTCGCGCGCCGGCCGGGGCCGACGAGGCTGGACGCGACCACCGCGCCCGCGCCGAAGAACGCGCCGTGCGGCAGTCCGGCGAGGAACCGGAAGGCGACGCCGAACTCCTGGTTGGGGGAGAGCGCGAAGAGGGCGTTGCCCAGCGTGAACAGGCCCATCATGGCCAGCAGCATGGTCTTGCGCGGCAGCCGGACGGCGACCGCGGTGAGCAGCGGGGCGCCGACGACGACACCCAGTGCGTAGGCGGAGATGAGGTAGCCGGCGGTCGGGATGTCGACGCCGAAGTCGGCGGCTGCCTGGGGCAGCACGCCCATCATGACGAACTCGGTGGTCCCGATGCCGAAAGCTCCGATGGCGAGCGCGAGCAGCGCGACGGGCACGGCACTCCTTCCAAGGTGGGTAAACGATTACTTAGCCGTCTCAGTCGCAGGTACTGGATCGGTTCAGTTCGTGGACACAAAAGAAGACAGCCATGCGGCCCCAGCGCCGTGGGCTGTCCTACGCACAGTCCAACAAGCGAGGGGGGTCGTTGTCATCCTGATATCGGGTGACGATCCACACCGTAACGGCGAGATCAGCGACGGGCGGCGAGAACGCCGTCCAGGAGGCCGGGGAACAGGGCGTCGAGGTCGTTGCGGCGCAACGAGTTGAACCGGGTGGTCCCCTCCTGGCGGCCCGCCACGACGCCGGCCTGGCGCAGGATGCTCAGGTGGTGGGTGAGTGTGGACTTCGTCACCGGCACGGTCAGCCCGCCGCACGCGATCTCGTGCTCCGCGGCCGCGAGCTGCCGCACGATCGCCAGGCGTACCGGGTCGGCGAGGGCGCGGAGTACGCCTTCGACGGTGATCTCGTCCAGCTCCGGGTGAACGATCGGCGGCAGCGCGGCGGTCTTGACCATGAGCCCATTGTACGACGCCGATCGAAATTGCCGGAGGGACGTAGTACGGTGGTCGTCGAACTACGACGTTCATCGAACCAATCGCCCGATCCCTTGGGGGGACCCACCCATGTCCACACCCTCGTCCTCGAGGATCTCGGTGCTGGCCTTCGGCGCGTTCGGCGTCGGGACCAGCGGTTACATCGTTGCCGGGCTGCTGCCGGCGCTGACCGGCGAGCTGCACGTCTCGGCCACCGCCGCGGCGCAGCTCGTCACCGCCTTCGCCATCGCCTACGCGGTCGGCTCACCGCTCTTCGCCGCCGTCACCGGCACCTGGGAGCGGCGGACGCTGCTGGTCGCCGCGCTCGCCGTCACCGCCGCGGGCAACCTGTTCGCCGCGCTCGCGCCCGGCTACGGCACGCTCCTGCTGGCCCGGGTGGTGACCGCGATCGGTGCCGCGGTGTTCACCCCCGCGGCGAGTGCCGTGGCGGCCCAGCTGACCAGCCCGGATCGCCGGGGCCGCGCGATCGCGCTCGTGTTCGGCGGCCTGACCGTCGCGCTCATCTTCGGCGTGCCGCTGGGCAGCCTCATCTCGCAGCACCTCGGCTACCGGACGGCGTTCGCGCTGGTTGCGGCGTTCTCGCTGGCGAGCGCGCTGGCCGTGCGGATGGCACTGCCGTCGGTCGCCGCGCCGCCGCGGGTCACCCTGGCCGAGCGGTTCGCCGCCGGTCGCGACCCGCGAGTGCTCGTCATGCTGGCCGTGACGGTCCTCGGGTGCCTCGCCGCGTTCATGGTCTACACGTTCGTGTCCCCGCTGCTGGCGGCCACCGCGGGCCTCCACGGCACGGCGGTCACGGTGCTGCTCTTCTGCTACGGCGTCGGCGGCGCGGTCGGCAACTTCGCCGGCGGCCGAGCGGCCGACCGCTGGGGTTCGCGCGCGCCGCTGCTCGTCGTGACGGCCGCGATCACCGTCGTCATGGCGCTGCTGCCGATCGCGACGGCGACGCCGATCGCGGCCGGCGTCGCGCTGTTCGTGTGGGGCATGGCGACGTGGTCGTTCAGCCCGCCGGTGCAGCACCGGCTGATCGAGCTGGCCCCGGGCCACGCGGGCCTGGTGCTCTCGCTCAACGCGTCGGCGATCTACCTCGGCGTCGGGCTGTCCGGCGTGGTCGGGGGCGCGGTGCTGACGTCCGGCGGGCCGCTGGTGCTGCCCGAGGTCGCGGCGGCGCTGACCCTGGCGGCGCTGGTGCTCGTCGGCACCGCGTGGGGCCGGGTCCGCGCCCCGCGGGAAGAGGTCGCGGTGGGCTGAAGTGCCCTTCGGCGCAGGTGGTGAGCTGAAGGCGACTCCCGGCTCATCACCTGCGAGGAAGGTGCCCTTCGGCTAATCGGCGTGGGCCTGGACTTCGCAGTCCGGGCCCGGGTAGACGAGCGCTTCGTGCCCGTCGGCGAACCGCACCAGGTAGGGCGGGGCGCCGTCGGGCCCGCGGACTTCGAGGATCTCGCCGCGCTGCTCGGCCGACCCGACGGTACGGCCGTGTACCTGGATTTCGTCTCCCACTCCTGCATGCATGGGCTTCACCTCCGTGTCCAGAGTAGGAGCGCGGATCGTTCGGCGGTCCCGGCGAACGGGTTAGAATCCCGGCATGATCAGCGAATCCGGAGGCGCCGCGCCTCGGCGCCGGTGAGCCCCGCTGTCCGGGTCCGCACGCCCCGCGAACTGCGGAAGTCCCGCTGTGGCCGTTGCACGGCGCGAACCTGGGCACGCTCCTGCGCACCTGCGACGCGGTCGGTGCGTGCCTCGCGGTGCCGCGGTTCCCCTGGGTACCCGAGGCGTTGCGGCGCGGAAACACGGTGCGGTGCCCGGCATGCGTGCACTTGGGTGCACGATCCGCCCGGCCGGCTGGCGCGCGAACGGGTGGCCGGCACGCGCGTGGTCGGCGTCGAACTGGCGGAGGAAGCGGTGCGGCCGGCGGACCTCCCGGCCGCCCGCGGCCGCACGATCGCCGTGCTCGGCCACGAGCGGACCGGCATCCCGCCGGAGGTCCTCGACCTGCTGGACACCGTCGTCGAGATCCCGATGGGGGCACCGGCGCCAGTCTCGACGTCGCGGTGGCGGGGAGCCTGGTTCTGTACAAACTCGCTGGCCTGCTGTGAGAAGGTCGAAGCGTGGTCGAGGTGGTGGAGACCGCCCGGGGCCGGGGCGGCGAGCTGGTCCTGCGGCGCGACGGGGATGCGTTCGAAGTGATCGAGAACGGCGTTTTCCTGATGGACACGCGCAACGGCGAATCCGAGCGCCTCCTGGTGACGGGTGCCCTGTCGCCGGGGGCGAGCGTGCTGATCGGCGGCTTGGGCGTGGGGTTCTCCCTCCGCGCGGCGCTCGACGGGGGAGCGGCGTCCGTCGTGGTGGTGGAACGCGAGCCGGCGGTGATCGCCTGGAACCGCTCGGGTCCACTTCGGACGGTGCACGCCGACGCGCTGGCCGACCCCCGGGTGCGGCTGGTGGAGGCGGATCTGGTCCCGTGGCTTTCCGGGACCTCCGAACGCTTCGACGCGCTGTGCCTCGACATCGACAACGGTCCCGAGTGGACGGTCACGGAAGGCAACGCCCACCTGTATTCCGAGGCCGGGCTGGCGCGCTTGGCCGGGCTGCTGAACCCGGGAGGCGTGCTGGCGGTGTGGAGCGCCGGCGCGGCCCCGGTGTTCGCCGCGCGGCTTCGCGCGCACTTCGGGAAGGTGTGCGAGGTCCCGGTCGAGGTCCCCCGCGGCGAGCCGGACGTCCTGTGGTTCGCGCAGCGCTAGCGGCGGCCGAGAACGCGTCCTGGTGCGCGGCGGTCTGCCCCGGCGGGCGGTTCGGCCCGCGGGCCTGGACCCACCCGCGGCGCACCCCGCGGTACTACCCGGACGCGGTGACGCTCGATCCCTCCGCCACGGCCGCCGACGTTCTCCCGTTCGTCGACGGCTCGTCCGGGTGCTCGGTGAAGGACAGTTTCGCGACGCTGGAACTGCCGGGCTTCTCGGTGCTGTTCGAGGCGACGTGGATCGCGTGCGGCCCCGGCGTTCCCGAGCCGGGCTGGCAGCGCACCGCTTCACCATGGGGGCCCTCGGTGGCGCTGCTGTCCCGCGGCGAGAACGCGGTCGTGGCCCATCGCGGTGACGGCGTGGTCGGGCTGTCGAACTTCACGGGGCCGGACGAGGGCTGGCCCGGCGCGGTCGCGGCGGTGGCGGCAGCCTTCCCGGGCGCCCCGGTGGCCGGCTACGAACACGGCGACGCGCTGGAGGTCGCGCTGGCCCACGGCGCGCGGCCGCTCGGCCCGCTGCGCGTCTGGGTGCGCTAACCCGCCTTGGCCGCGGCCTTGGCGGCCTTCTTGAACGCACGGACCTCGGCCAGCGTCTCGGCGCTCGTGACGTCGGCGATCGACCGGCGCGAGCCGCGGTCGCCGTACGCCCCGGCCGCCTCGCGCCAGCCCTTCGGCTGGATGCCGCGCTGCTTGCCCAGCAGGGCCAGGAAGATCTTCGCCTTCTGCTCGCCGAACCCCGGCAGCGCCCGCAGCCGCTTCAGGACTTCCGGGCCGTCGGGCTTCGGGCGGCCGTCGAGCCAGAGCCCCTCGGTCCGGCCGTCGTAGTTCTCGATGATGTGCTGCGCGAGCGCGTGGACGCGGCGGGCCATCGAGCCGCCGTAGCGGTGGATGGCGGGCGGCACCACGCACATCTCGACGAACTTCTCGACGTCGGTCGCGGCGATCTTCGCGAGGGAGAACCCGTCCATCCGGTCGGCGATCTTCCGCGGGCCGGCGAAGGCGTGCTCCATCGGGTACTGCTGGTCGAGGAGCATGCCGACGAGCAGGGCGAACGGGTCGTCGTTGAGCAGCTTGTCGGCGGCCGGGTCGCCGGTCAGGTGCAGTTCGCGCAGCATGCGGTCATCTTGACACAACCGGCAGGCAGGTCACCGAGCCTTCGAGTACCGCGACGGCGTCGTGCCCAGGTACCGCTTGAAATGCCGGGTCAAGTGAGCTTGATCGGAGAACCCGGTGGCGGCTGCCACGTCGGCCGCCGGGGCACCGTCGAGCAGCAGCCGGCGTGCGCGGTCGACGCGGCGGCCCGTCAGGTAGCGGTGCGGCGGCAGGCCGAACCGCGCCCCGAAGCAGCGGACGAGGTGCGCCGGGTGCGCCCCCAGCGTCTCGGCCGCTTCGGCCAGCGTCAGCGCTTCGGGCAGCTTCGCGTCGAGCAGGTCCCGCAGGTCGTCGGCGAGCCCCCGCTTCGGCGGGTGCGTGGCCGGCCGGCCCAAGTGCGTGCGCAGCCGCTCGGCGACGAGCGCGAGCCGGCTTTCGGCCTCGAGCGCGTCACCCGGCTCGGTCAGCGACGCGTGCAGCTGGTGGATCCGGGTGCGCAGCAGCCCGTCCGCGACGCTCGGCCGGTCGACCGCCGCGCCGACGAGGTCCTCGCCCAGCACCGACGTCTCCAGGTAGAGCACGCGCTTGCGGAAGCCGTGGCTGGTCGCGGCGCGCCCGTCGTGCGCGACGTTCGGCGGCAGCAGCGTCACGGCCGGGCCGAGCGCGCCGTGGTGGTGGCGGTCGAGGTCGTAGCGGATGACGCCGTCGTCGACGATCAGCAGCGTCCACGTGTCGTGCGTGTGCAGCGGGTAGGCGTGCGTGATGAAGCGCGCGTGGAAGACCTCGGCGATCCCCGGGACCGCCGGCCGCCAAGCCGAGACGCGTGCCTCCATGTCAAGAACGTACAAGACGCGGCGGTGGCCGGCGGGCGAGTCTTCGGAGCATGAGTTCCTTCGACACGAAGATCGCCGTCCTGCTCCGCGACGACCTGGCGTCCTGGCAGCGGCTCAACGTCACCGCGTTCCTGGTGAGCGGGATCGCCCACGTGACGCCGGAGCTGATGGGCGAGCCGTACCTCGACGCCGACGACACGGAGTACCTGCCGATGTTCGGCCAGCCGGTGCTGGTCTTCTCGGGCACGGCGGACGTCCTGACCGCGGCGCACACCCGCGCGCTGGGCCGCGGCCTGCGGATCTCGATCTTCACCGACGAGCTGTTCCACACGGGCAACGACGTCGACAACCGGGCGGCGGTCCGCGCGGTGCCGGGCGAGAAGCTGGCGCTGGCCGGGCTGGCGGTGCACGGCCCGAAGAACGCGGTGGACAAGATCCTCAAGGGCGCGTCGCTGCACAAGTGAGTAGAAACCCCCTATTCGGTCATCACGGGCACTGGCAGCATGATCGGCAGTGCCGCGGTGCGCGGCTCGAACTGGGGGAGGTTCCGTGAATTCACTTCGTCGTGCGTGCGTGGTCCTGACGGCGGCGGCCGGGCTGGGCTTGGCGCTCGTGCCGGCCGCTTCGGCGGACCCGGTGCAGACGGTGGACTACACCTCGGAAGACGGCGCTTGGCCGCTGCAGGGCAGCGCCCACTACGCGGCGCCGGGCGACGAGATCGCCGTCTGGGAGTACGACGGCAGGCTGAAGATCGACGTCCAGTCGGGGCTGAAGGACCTGCGCGTCGAGCTGAGCGCCCCGGCGGGGGAGGCTCTGCACACCGGCACGTACACCGGCGCGCGCTACCGCGGCCAGAGCGACCCGGCGCTGACCACGCCGGGGATCTTCGTGGTCAGCGGCAACTTCGGCTGCGGCGACCCGTACGCGGACTTCACGATCGACCGCCTCGACGCGACCGGCGTGGACGTCACCTTCGTCCAGCACTGCGGGTCGCCGGACGGCCCGGCGACCCGTGGCGAGGTCCACTACAACGGCTGACTCTCACGGGGCCGTGGCGTGGACCACGAACACGCTCCGCACCCGGTCCCCGCCGTCCACCGTGAACGTCCATGCCGAAGCGTCTGCGAACCCGGCCGACGAAGCCAGCGCCGCCGCCTCGGTTTCGTCGGTCGGGAACGTGATGTCCCTCGGCACGAACTCCGCGAAGGCCCCCGAAGGCCGGAACCGCGCCCCCGACACGACCGAGAACGCCAGGCGCCCGCCCGGCTTCAGCACGCGCAGCCAGTCGGCGAACGCGACCGCCCCCAGGAAGTGCAGCGAGGACGCGCACAGCACCACATCGGCCGACCCGTCCGGCGCCGGCATCGGCACCGCCGGCCCGACCTGCCACGTGATCAGCCCCGACGGATCCAGGGTGGGCGCCTTCGCCGTCGCGCGAGCGACCATCGCCGGCGAAAGATCGACAGCCAGCACGCGCTCCGGCTTCAGCAGCAGAGCCGCGTACGCCGCGAAGCCGGTCCCCGTGGCAACGTCCAGCACGAGCTGCGGCCCGGGAGCGAGCGGCTCGACCAGTGCGTCCGCCACCTGGGCGTGGAAGGTGTCTTCGTCGTAGTGCTCGGCCGTGCCGTCGAAGAGGGCCGCCCTCGATTCGTGGTCCACGGACCCCAACCTAGCCGGGCGGACCAGCGATTTTCAGCGGCCGGCGCCCCGCGAAGCCCAGGTCGGCGCGGTGGTACCAGCCCAGCTCGCGATCACCTTCGAGCCAGCACAGCAGCACGTCGGTGCCGTCGAGCTCGGCCGGGAAGTCGACCAGCAGCGGCGCGAACCCCTTGAGCTCGGCGCCGGTGCGCTGGACCGTCGTCATCAGGTCGTCGAGCCGGGCCTGGGCGGCCTTCCACTCGGGCAGCCCGCCCAGCTCGGTGGCCCGCCCGCCCGGGCGCAGCGACGCCGCGAGCTCGGCCGCGTCGGCCCGGACGCGCACCAGCTCGTCGAGGACCGGACGCAGCCGCGCCAGTTCGTCGCGTGCCTCCGCGACGGTGAACAAACCCATCGCCCGATGATCCCATCGGCCCGGTTCAGGCCTCCCGGCGCCGCCGCACCAGTGCGTTGGCCAGCCCACTCCCGACCAGCAGGAAGCCCACGCCCAGCAGGCCGCCGATGAAGAGGAAGTCCATGACGCCGTACGCGATGTCGCTCTTCGGCATCAGGTTCACCAGCCGGAAGCCCCAGTCGGGCACGGCCATCGCCGCGACCCCGGGCAGCACGCCGTAGATCAGGCCGCCGAGGATCGGGCCGACCGCCGACAGCGCGCCGAGCGACGCGACGACGAGCAGCAGGATCGCCCCGCCGGCCAGCAGCGCGATGCCCAGCGAGTCGCGGTTGGTGCTCAGCGTGGCCTGGATCAGTTGTTGCTGGCGCAGCCCGCCCCAGCTCAGCAGGCCCAGCGCGACCGGCGTGAGCAGCAGCCCGCCCAGCGCGCTGACCAGGTGGGCGACGCCGCGGCGCGGCCGCTCGTCGAGCACGTCAGTGGTGTCGTCGTAGTCCTCGTAGTCGTCTTCGTACTCGGCGTACCGATGGGTCGACATGGCCGTCACCTCCCGCATGATGAGTTCACGGATGGCATCGTGCCTTGGTTCACCCTTCGGCGCGACGATCGCTCGGCGAGCGGTCGGATCAGGTCACCGGCAGGCTCAGCGACCCTTCGACGTCGTCGCGGGCCACGTGCACGGTCCAGCAGCCCGGTGCGGTGAAGCGGAAGCCGACGCCCCATTCGCCGCCGGGGTAGGCGAAGGTCGAGCCGCCGTGTTCCTCCGGACCCCACACCGGCTGGACCACCTGGGCGGCGGGGCCGGTCGCGAAGATCCTGATCGGCCCGGTGCCGGTGACGCGCCAGACGATCTTCTGCTCGTCACCGGCCTTCATCGGGACTTCGGAGAACAGCAGGGCCACCGCCGTCCCGCCTCGCGACGGGCCCTGCAGGCCCTGGTGGACCTGGTCCGGCGACGGCGGGTGGGCGCAGTCGGCGTACGGCGCGAGCCGGGGTGGCCCGGCCGGGGGCGTGGTGCAGGCGGCGGCGAACAGCGCGACGGCGACGAACGCCCTGGTAGCCACCCGTCCAGCATCCCGCCGCCCCGTGATTCGTGCCACAACCGGCGGGTGGAGACTTGATACCGACCACTACTGGAACCATCCAGCTCCGTCAAGCAGTACGCTTGTACCGCTACCGGCGAGACGTATCGAAGAACGCGAAGATCCGCGGAAGGAGCACCGCTGCTCATGGCCAAGATCAAGGTCCAGGGCACCGTCGTCGAACTCGACGGCGATGAGATGACCCGCATCATCTGGCAGTTCATCAAGGACAAGCTGATCCACCCGTACCTGGACGTGAACCTGGACTACTACGACCTGGGCATCGAGGAGCGGGACCGCACCGACGACCAGGTCACGATCGACTCCGCGAACGCGATCAAGAAGCACGGCGTGGGCGTCAAGTGCGCGACGATCACCCCGGACGAGGCGCGTGTCGAAGAGTTCGGCCTCAAGAAGATGTGGCTGTCCCCGAACGGGACGATCCGCAACATCCTCGGCGGCGTGATCTTCCGCGAGCCGATCGTCATCCAGAACATCCCGCGGCTGGTGCCGACGTGGACGAAGCCGATCATCATCGGCCGCCACGCCCACGGTGACCAGTACAAGGCGACCAACTTCAAGGTCCCCGGCCCGGGCACGCTGACCATCAGCTACACCCCGGACGACGGCTCCGAGCCGATGGAGTTCGAGGTCGCGAAGTTCCCCGAGGGCGGCGGCGTCGCGATGGGGATGTACAACTTCAAGAAGTCGATCGAAGACTTCGCGCGCGCCTCGCTGCAGTACGGCCTCGACCGCGGCCTGCCGGTCTACCTCTCCACCAAGAACACCATCCTCAAGGCCTACGACGGCCAGTTCAAGGACGTGTTCGAGGAGATCTTCCAGAACGAGTTCAAGGCCGACTTCGACGCCAAGGGCATCTCCTACGAGCACCGCCTGATCGACGACATGGTCGCCGCGGCGATGAAGTGGGAGGGCGGCTACGTCTGGGCGTGCAAGAACTACGACGGTGACGTCCAGTCCGACACGGTCGCGCAGGGCTTCGGCTCGCTCGGCCTGATGACGTCGGTGCTGCGCACGCCGGACGGCAAGACCGTCGAGGCCGAGGCCGCGCACGGCACGGTCACCCGGCACTACCGCCAGCACCAGCAGGGCAAGCCGACCTCGACGAACCCGATCGCGTCGATCTACGCGTGGACCCGGGGTCTCGAGCACCGCGGCAAGCTGGACGGCAACCAGGAGCTGATCGGCTTCGCGCACAAGCTGGAGCAGGTCGTCGTCGAGACCGTCGAGAGCGGTCAGATGACGAAGGACCTCGCGCTGCTCATCGGCAAGGACCAGCCGTGGCAGACGACCGAGGAGTTCCTCGCGACGCTGGACGACAACCTGGCGAAGAAGATCGCCCAGGGCTGAGTTCCCGTGCAGGAGCCCCCTTCCCGGTCCGCCGGGAAGGGGGCTCTTTCGTGCACAGCGCGTCACCGGCGGGCGAGGCGGACTGGCGCCTCCGGGTGGTTGCTACGTCCAGCGCTGTTGGTTTGGGTAAAGGTTTGCCTACCCTTGGCGGGGGACGGGGCACGCGGTTGGAGGAAGGCATGTCGAAGAAGACTCTGATCATCTTGGGCGCCATCGTCCTGGTCATCGTCGTCTACGTGATGAACACGAACAAGCAGGCCTCGGGAGCATCGGCCACCGGGTGCAAGGTGACCGTGACCGCGGACGTCCTCAACGCCCGTGAGACGGCCGACGGCAACGCGAAGATCGTCGGCAAGTACCTGCGCGACGCCCAGTTCGACGCGCTGCCGGGCGTGCAGAACGGCTTCCGGAAGGTGGCCGACGACAAGTGGGTGGCCGCCGCGTTCACCGAGCCGGTCGCCGGTTCCGCCTGCTGATCCTTCAGACGCCGAGCAGGTCCGCCGCGAGGGTGACGATGCCGAACGCCGCGGCGGACAGGCCCAGCGTGCGAGCGCGCTTCGGGTCGCGCTTCGCGGCGGCGCGCCAGTAGAGGCCGATGCCGATCGCCAGCATCAGCAGTTCGACGACGGCCGAGACGGCGGGCAGCCGCCAGAGCCCGAAGCCGAACGTGGGCAGGTCGCCGGCGTTGCCGGGCAGGATCGGCAGGTCGGCGCGGTGCACGACGAGGTCGAGCAGCCAGTGCGAGAAGACGACGCCGCCGAGGACGAGCCCGGCTTCCCGGCCGAGCCGCCACGCGGCGACGGCGCCGAAGAGGGCCGCGAGGACGAGCGCGCCGACGAGCGAGTGCGTGTAGTCGGCGTGGATGACGCCGCCGCCGTAGCCCGTGCCGTCGACCGTCTCGATACCGCTGAGGTAGAGCGGCACGAAGACGACGTCGAGCCAGGCGGTGGCGAGCATGAGTGTCCACACGGGAATGGCCGGCCGGCCCGCCTTGACGGCGGCCGCGAGCCCGAAGTGCCCGGCGATCATCTGCGGGCCTCCGTCCAGGGGAAGCGGGCGTCGAGCACGCCGAGCCCGACGGTGAAGAGGAGGACGGCGAGGAGGAAGCTCATGATTTCTCCGCGTAGTTCGTGAGGCCTTGGACAAGCAGGGTTTTGAGGACTTCGAAGCTCTGGTCGACGTCTTCGGGCCGCCCGAAGCCGCCGGACGCTTCGAGTCCGGCGAAGCCGTGGACAGCGGCCCGGAGGCAGCGGGTGGCGTGCACGGCCTGGACGTGGTCGAAGCCGAACGGCCGGAGCACGGCGAAGACGACCTCGGCGACGGCGTGGGTGGCCCGGCTGAGTTCGGTGTCCGATGCGTCGGGGGCGGTGGTCAGGGCGTTGGTGCGGTGCGGGTGGCGCCGCAGGTAGGCGCGGTAGGCGTCGGCGAGGGCTTTTACGGCGTCCGCGCCTTCGCGCCCGGTGGCGGCGGTTCTCAGTGCCTCGGCCATCTGCTGGACGACTCTGAGATCGATGAGCCGGCGCAGGTCGGCGAGGTTCCTGACGTGCTTGTAGAGCGAGGGTGCGGCGACTCCGGCGCGTCCGGCGACCTTGGCGAGGGTCAGGGTTTCGGCACCGGCTTCGTCGACGATCTCGAGGGCGAGGTCGACCACCGACTCGGTGGTCAGGCCCGCCCTAGGAGACATCGCGGTGGCTACTTGACATAGCTTTAAAGCTAATGACCGTAGCTTCGAGTGTCAAGGCGCGGTTTTTGTCGGTGGTCGCTGGTAGAACTTGCCGGGTCAGAAGATGCAGGTGAGGGGAGGTGCGGCGACGTCCGGGGACGGGCGACAACTGAATGCGGCATGGGCTGAAGCGGTGTCCGCGGGGTCTCCAGGGGGAGTTCCGCGGGCGGAAGGGTTCAGCGGTGTGCGGCGGATCGGCGGGTGCCGGAGGAGGAAGCCCGGGGACCGCGCTCGGACGGGGGTCGGAGCGCGTGGGGCGGATTCCTTCGGACCGCCGAGACGACGGCTGGAGCGGCTGGGCAAGCGGCCATCAAGGCCGATCCCAGGTGGGCGAAGCTGCACCCAGGGCGGTGAGGGTTGCGCGAGCGAGAGTCGCGCCCAGGTGGCGAGAGTCCCGCCCGGGCGGGTGAAGCTACGGGCACGCGGGCTGAAGCTGCGCCCAGGCGGGTGAAGCTGCGCCCAGGCGGCGCTGTGCCTGGGCAAGCGAGGGCCGCGCCCAAGCGGGGGAAGCTGCGAGCGCGCGGGCTGCAGCTGCGCGCAGGCGGCGCTGTACCTAGGCAAGACAGCCGCGCCCTTGCGAGCGAAAGCTGCGCCCGCCTTGGCGTCAGAGCGCGACGGCCAAATCCTCTTCCGCGACCAGCACCTCGCCGCCGAACTCGGCGCGTGCCTCGGCGGCGGCTGCCGCGCGGTCGGTGCCCGGCCAGAAGTGGGTCAGCATGAGCCGGCGCGCTCCGGCCCGCTCGGCCCAGTGGCCCGCCTCCGCCGCGGTCATCAGGAATCGGGGCTCTCCCTCCGCCGGTGGGGTGCGGAGGGTGGCGTCGCAGATGAACAGGTCCGCGTCGCGGCCGAGGTCCGCCAAGGCCGGCGAGGGTCCCGTGTCCCCGGTGTACGCCACCGTGAGCCCGGGCGCCGTCAGCCGCACGCCGAAGTTCGGCAGGTAGTGCGGCAGCTCGTACGTCGTGAGCCGGAACGGTCCGACGTCGGCCGGGTCGCCGAGGTCGTGCACCTCGAACAGCTCCGCCGGGTCCGGCCGCGGCTCCATCGCCGCCAGGCGCCGGACCGTGCCGGGCGTGCAGTGCAACGGCAATCGCGGCGACCCGCTGCCGGCCTGGACCGTGTAGTGCCAGGCCCGCCCGAGCGCGCTCACGTCCGCGCAGTGGTCGGGGTGCTCGTGCGTCACCACCACGGCGTCGGGCATTCCGTGCGCGAACAGGCGCGACGCCGCGCCGTACCCGAGGTCGAGGACGACGCGGAATCCGTTGTGCGACAACAGGAACCCCGCGCACGCCCGCCCGGGCTCCGGGAACGCGCCGCAGCTGCCGAGCACCGTCAGCTCACCCATGCCCGGCAGTCTGGCAGAGCGGCCACCGGCGGGCACGTGAGTTCTGCCGGGTAGCGTGCAGCACGTGCTGACCGTCTCCACCGTGAACGTCAACGGCCTCCGCGCCGCCGCCAAAAAGGGCTTCGTCGAGTGGCTCGCCGCCACGAAGGCGGACGTCGTCTGCTGCCAGGAGGTGCGCGCCACGGCGGAGCAGCTGCCCGCGGCGGTCGTCGAGCCCGAAGGGTGGTTCTCGGTGCACGCCCCCTCCGCCGTCAAGGGGCGCAACGGCGTCGCGATCTACAGCCGCACCGAGCCCGAAGAAGTCCGGATCGGCTTCGGGGAGCCCGAGTTCGAAGACAGCGGCCGCTACCTCGAAGTCCACCTGCCGGACGTCGTCGTCGCCAGCCTCTACCTCCCCAGCGGCGACGTCGGCACCGAGCGCCAGGACGAGAAGGAGCGCTTCATGGCCGCGTTCCTGCCCTACCTCGTCGAACTCCGTGCGAAGGCCGCCGCGGCCGGGCGCGAGGTCGTCGTCGTGGGGGACTGGAACATCGCCTACGACACCGTCGACCTCAAGAACTGGCGCGGCAACCGCAAGAACTCCGGCTTCCTCCCCGAGGAACGCGCCTGGCTCGGCCGCGTCTACACCGAAGCCGGCTACACCGACGTCCAGCGCCGCCTCGACCCCGAAGGCCCCGGCCCCTACACCTGGTGGTCCTACCGCGGCCAGGCCTTCGACAACGACTCCGGCTGGCGCATCGACTGCCAGCTCGCGACCCCGGGCCTCGCCGAGAAGGTCGTCGACGTCGTCGTCGAGCGCGCCGCCGCCTACGACCAGCGCTGGTCCGACCACGCGCCGGTCACCGCCACCTACGACATCTAGGCCGCGCGGGCCGCGCGCCAGGCCGCGCTGTCCACGAAGTGGTTGTCGAACCGGTCCTGCGACGCCAGGATCTCCGCCGGCGACGCCTCGCCGCGCCGGATCCGGTCGATCATCCGGAAGTACTCGAAGCGCTCGACGCCGGGCGTGAACACGATCAGCACGTCCGCGCCCGACCGTGGAGTCGCGCCGAACGCGTGGTTCGTGTGCGGCGGCACGAACAGCATGTCGCCGGTCCGGACCGTCACGACGTCTTCGCCGTTCAGGACCTCCAGCTCCCCGTCCAGCATGAAGAACATCTCGGCCGACGAGGTGTGGAAGTGCGGCGTCGCGCCATCGCGCCCGCGGCCCAGGGAAGCGCGGTTCGTGCTCAGGTGCCCGCCGGTCTGGGAGACGTCCGCGAGCAGGGTCATCGTGTCGGGGGTCGAGCCGAGCTGCTCGGCTTCGTCGTGGCGTACCAGCAATGTCGTCATGCCCAAGATGGTTCCACGCCTGATAGTTCGCTGTCAAACTATCAGGCAGCGAATAGTGCTGGCGTCGAATAGAGTGGGCGGCGTGAGTGACGAAGACGCCGTCGACGCCGTCGTGTCGGCCTGGCACCGCGAACGCCCCGACCTCGACCTGGCCGCCATCGGCGTGGCCGGCCGGATGGGCCGGCTGGCGCTGGTGCTCGGCCCGGCCCAGGAGCGGGTGTTCGGCAAGTTCGGCCTGCAACGGGGAGAGTTCGACGTCCTGGCCGCACTGCGCCGGTCCGGGAAGCCCTACACGCTGATCCCGTCCGAGCTGTCCGCGACGCTGATGATGTCCCGCGCCGGCATGACGAGCCGCCTCGATCGGCTGGAGAAGGCCGGGTTCGTCGAGCGCGCGCTGGACCCGAACGACCGCCGCAGCTTCCGCATCCGCTTGACGGACAAGGGTTTCGACGCCGTCGACGCCGCGATGACCGAGCACACCGCGAACGTCTCCGAACTGCTGTCGGGACTGTCCGGAAAGGAGCTGGGCCTGCTCGACGACGTCCTGCGCAAGCTCCTGGGTCACCTCGATCCCCAGGTCTGACACCAAAAAGGGCCTCCCCGGCCGGAAGCCGGGAAGGCCCTTCTCGCCGCGCCCGGCTCAGCAGGAGAGGTTGTCGCCCGTCGGGACCCCGAGGATCCCGGTGATCTGGCTGTACTTGTCGATCCGGCTCTGCACCTGCGCCGGGTTGCCGCCGTTGCACTCGATGGACCCGTTGATGCTGCGGATGGTCTCGCCGAAGCCGCGCTGGTTGACCATCGCGTCGTGCGGGGTCATGGTGCCCGGGCCGGTCTGGGTGTTCCAGTACCAGAGGCCGGTCTTCCAGGCGACGGCCGCGTTCTGCTCGACCTGGTAAGGGTTGTTGAGCAGGTCGATGCCGAGGGCGTCGCCGGCGGCCTTGTAGTTGAAGTTCCAGCTCAGCTGGATCGGGCCACGGCCGTAGTAGGCGGCCTGGCCGGCGGGGCAGCCGTAGGGCTGGCTCGCGTCGCAGTAGTGCGGGTAGTTCGCGGTGTTCTGCTCGACGACGTAGACCAGACCGCCGGTTTCGTGGTTGACGTTCGCCAGGAACGCTGCGGCTTCCTGCTTCTTCACCGTGTCGTCGCCGGTGTTGGCGAAGCCGGGGTAGGCCGACAGTGCGTCGGTCAGGCCGCTGTAGGTGTAGAAGCTGTTGCGGTTCGGGAAGATCTGGTTGAACTGGGCTTCGCTGACGACGAAGGAGGCATCCGCCGCGGCGGACGCGGTGGTGGCCGGGAGCACGACGGCGGCGGCCGCCGCGGCGAGCGCGCTCACCGCCACGCCGGTGCGCTTCAGGAACCGGGCAATCGACATTCGGGACTCCTCTTGATCACGCCGGTCGTGCGCGGTCCGACCGAGCCGAATGGGCTACTCCAAGAGGTATAGACCAATCGCCATCGAGTGAAAAGTTTTCCGAATAAGAGGACGCGATCGGAGCAGTCCTGGCTGCGACGAACGGCAGGGCGTGAGGCGATTTTGCGATGAACGGGTGACGGGTGGCCGGACACGGATCGGTCACGCTCTACTCTCGGTGTGAGCGTTCCGCCTTCCGCAACACCCGCTTGGGTGATCGAAGTGAACCGTGGGGGTGCCCGGATCGTGTTACTGGTTGGGCACTAGTCTCGGCCCCCGAGCGGGTCGGTACCGACAGGTCTTGACACGCTCGGTAGTTTTTTGACCAGTAGCACGCAGCGTCTCACTCGGATGGGTGAGCGTTTCGCTCGTCACTCGCGGGAGGCACTCCGGTGCGCAACCCAGGTCAAAGCCTGATGCGATCCACGCTGCGCGGTTTCCGCGCGGTCGCGGTGGTCGCGCTCGTCCCGGCCGCGCTGCTCCTGGCCGGCGGCGGCGACGCGTTCGCCGACGTCGTGACCGCGCAGGCGGACACCAACGCGGAGAGCTTCGGCGTGCTCGGCCCCGTCGGGCTGGTCGCGGTCGCGCTCGGCATCGTCGGCATGACGCTGGGTGTGCTGCGCCAGCGCCGGAAGGCCCGCGTCGCCGAAGCCGCCCCGGCCGTCCCCGAAGCTCCCGGCCCGGTCACGGCCATGGCCGAAGCCGTCCTCGGCGAGCCCGACGCCACGCCGACCCGCCCGTTCCTCACCCAGCGCCCGCACGCCTGAGGCGCTCCCGGCTCGGCGCCGCAGCGCCGCAGATGCCTCGGCTCACCCCGTCCGGCGGTAGGTGCCCCTCGCTCGGCCCGTCGGCACCACGAAACCATCCCCCAACGGCGTTCAGTGCCCTGGTCGCACCCAATGTGGCGTTCGGTGCGCTGGACGCACCCAATGTGGCGTTCGGTGCGTCCGGGCGCGCTGGTGCCGACCTGCCAACGCCCCAAAGCAACCCGGGTCCACGCGCGCCCCACCTCGACCTCGTCAGTGCCCGCCGCACGCCCGGGCTTGGAAGAATCCCCAGCTTGAACCCCCTCGGCACCCGCCGCGCGTCCCGGCCTGGAAGAATCCTCCCGTGTCCGAAGAGCAGACCGTCGCAGCCGAACGCCGTCCGCGGGTCCTGTCCGGGATCCAGCCCACCGCCGACTCGTTCCACCTCGGCAACTACCTTGGCGCGCTGCGCCAGTGGGTACGGCTGCAGGACACGCACGAGACCTTCTACAGCGTGGTCGACCTGCACGCCATCACCGTCGAGCAGGACCCGAAGGTGCTGCGGCAGCGCACCCGCGTCTCGGCCGCCCAGTTGCTCGCCATCGGCATCGACCCGCAGCGCAGCGCTCTCTTCGTGCAGAGCCACGTCCCGGAGCACGCCCAGCTGAGCTGGGTCCTCGAATGCCAGACCGGTTTCGGCGAGGCCGGCCGGATGACGCAGTTCAAGGACAAGTCCGCGAAGCAGGGGTCCGACCGCTCCAGCGTCGGCCTCTTCACCTACCCGGTCCTGCAGGCCGCGGACATCCTGCTCTACCAGGCCGACGCCGTCCCGGTCGGCGAGGACCAGCGCCAGCACCTGGAGCTGACGCGCGACCTCGCGCAGCGCTTCAACAACCGGCTGGGCAAGACGTTCGTCGTGCCCGAGCCGTACATCATCAAGGACACCGCCAAGATCTACGACCTGCAGGACCCGACGAGCAAGATGAGCAAGTCGGCGTCCGCGGCGAACGGGCTCATCGAACTGCTCGAAGACCCGAAGCGCTCGGCGAAGAAGATCCGCTCGGCGGTCACCGACACCGGCCGCGAGGTCAGGTTCGACGCCGAGAACAAGGCGGGCGTCTCGAACCTGCTGACCATCTACTCGGCCCTGACCGACCGGACGATCGCGGACCTCGAAGCGGCGTACGAGGGCAAGGGCTACGGCGACCTGAAGAAGGACCTCGGCGAGGTGTTCGTCGAGTGGGTGACCCCGATCCAGGAGCGCGCGAAGTCCTATTTGGACGATCTGGCGGAGCTGGACAAGGTCCTCGCCACGGGTGCCGAGCGCGCCCGCGACGTGGCCTCGAAGACGCTGGCCAAGACGTACCAGCGGATCGGGTTCCTTTCGCCGGTGCGGTGAAGCTGATCCTGTTGAACGGCCCGCCGGGCAGCGGCAAGTCGACGCTCGCCCGGCGCTACGCCGACGCCCACCCGCCGGCGCTCGCCCTGGACGTGGACCGCGTCCGCGCGATGGTCGGCGGCTGGCGGGAGAACGCCGGTGCGGCCGGCCTGCTGGCGCGCGACCTCGCGGTGGCGGCGGCGCGGACGCACCTGACCGCGGGCCACGACGTCGTGGTGCCGCAGCTGCTGGCCCGGCCGGGGTTCGCCGAGCGGCTCGAAGCGCTGGCCGCCGAGACCGGCGCGAGCTTCCACGAGATCGTGCTCCTGCCCGGCCGCGAGGAGGTACGCCGGCGCTTCGCCGCGCGCGGTTCGTCGGAAGTCGAGACGGCGGCGCCGCTCACGGAGGAGGACCTCGCGGCGGCCTACGACCGCGTGGCGGAGTACGCCGCGACGCGCCCCCGGGCGTCGATCCTCCGCGGGGAGACGACGTACGAGGAGCTCCTCGCCTCCCTCACGTGAACCGCTCGCGTTGCGGGAGTCACCGGGCGTGGTTAGCGTTCCACAGTGGCGAACGAAGAAACGAAGGAAAAGCTCCTGCCGCGGCTGCGGCGGAAGCACCCGTGGCTCGATCACCTGATCCGGGCGAACGAGGCCTTCACCGAGCGGTACGGCAACCACTACGCCGCCGCGATCACCTACTTCAGCGTGCTGTCGGTGTTCCCGCTGTTCATGGTCGCCTTCGCCGTGGTCGGGCTGGTCGTCAACCACGACCAGGCGATCATCAAGAAGATCACCGACGGCATCAACGGCTCCGTGCCGGAAGGCCTGCAGGAGCTCGTCAACGGCATCGTCAAGGGCGCGCTGGACTCCGGCGGCGGGATCGGGATCTTCGGCCTGCTCATCGCCCTCTACTCCGGCATCGGCTGGATGTCGAACCTGCGGGACGCGCTCACCGCGCAGTGGGGCCAGGAGAAGCAGCAGCTGCCGCTGGTCTCCACGACGCTCAAGGACCTCGTCGCGCTCGTCGGCCTCGGTGTCGCGCTCGTCGTCTCCTTCGCACTCACCGCGGTCGGTGGCGGTGTCGGGCAGTTCCTGCTCGAGCTCGTCGGGCTCGAACAGCAGACCTGGGCGATCTACCTGCTCCGGGCGGCGACGATCGTGCTCGGCCTGATCGCCAACACCCTCGTGTTCCTCTGGGTGATCGCGCGGCTGCCGCGGGAGCAGGTCGCGCTGCGCAGCGCGGTCAAGGGGGCCGCGGTCGCCGCGGTCGGGTTCGTCATCCTGCAGCAGGTCGGGTCGATCTACCTGGCCAGCGTCACGAAGTCGCCGTCGGCCGCGCTGTTCGGGCCGGTCATCGGCCTGCTCGTGTTCGCCAACCTCGTCTCGCGCTTCCTGTTGCTCATCACGGCGTGGACGGCGACGGCGAAGGAGAACCAGCGCAAGGTCGTCGCGCCGCCGGCGCCGGTGCGGCTCGAGCAGAACGTCACCGTGCAGCGCGGGCCGGGCCTCGGGGCGGTCGCGGGCGCGTTCAGCGCCGGGGCGCTGCTCGCGTGGCTGGGTGGCCGTCGCAAGCCTTGACAGTGGGCTGGGCAGTAAAGAAACTGAACCGGTAAGAAATGTGAACCGGAGGTTTCATGCTGGACGCCGCCCGTGAATGCGCCGCGCTCGCCCGGACGCTCGCGCCCGTCACCGAACGGCAGCGCGCCCTGCCCGCCGAGCTCGTCGCCGAGCTGACCGGCGCCCAGCTCCTGCGCAGCGGTGTCCCCGGATACCTGGGCGGCCCCGAAGCGCCGCCCGCGCTCAGCCTCGAAACCGCCGAGACGGTCGCGCGCGGCGACGCCTCGGCCGGCTGGTGCGTCTCGATCGCCGTGACGAGCAGCCTGCTCTCGGCCTACGCCCCGCGGAAGTGCGCCGAGGAGGTCTTCGGCGACCCTCGAACCGTCGCCGCGGGCGTCTGGGCGCCGCGCGGAACCGGTGAGAAGGTCGACGGCGGTTACGTCGTCTCCGGCCGCTGGGCGTTCTGCAGCGGTATCCCGCACTGCGACTGGCTCTTCGCCGGGTTCGTGCACCGGAAGGAGCTGTACGTCGCCGCGTTGCCGAAGGCCGAGATCGAGGTGCTCGACACCTGGCACACCAACGGCCTGCGCGGCACCGGCAGCCACGACTGTGTCGCCGACGAACTCTTCGTCCCCGAGCACCGCGTCTTCTCGGTCATGGGCGGCCCGCCCGCGGACGCCGTCGCGCTGCACCGCTTCCCGCTCTTCGGCTTCTTCGCGTTGTCGGTCGCCGCGGCGGCGCTCGGCAACGCGCGCGGCGCGATCGACGACCTCGTCGAGCTCGCCTCGACGCGGAAACCCCTCGGCTCCAGCCGGTCGCTGGCCGAGCGGTCGGCGACGCAGGCCGCCGTCGCGGAAGCCGAAGCCGCCCTGCGCGCGGCGCGGCTGCTCTTCTACACCAGCATCGACGACGCCTGGCAGGCCGCGCAGGGCACCGAACCCGTGCCGGACGCGCTCAAGCTGGGCCTGCGCCTGGCCGCCACGCACGTCACGCGCACCGCCGCGAAGGTCGCCGAAAGCATGTACGACCTGGGCGGCGGCGCGGCGATCTACGAGACTTCGCCGCTGCAGCGCCGCTTCCGCGACGCCCACACGGCGACCGCCCACTTCCAGGTCAACCCGGCCAGCTTCGAGCTGTCCGGCAAGCTGCTACTGGGTGTCCCCGCCCGCACCGAACAGCTCTGAGGAGTCCCGTGCCCGTCAACGCCCAGTACCGCCTCGCCGCCCGCCCGGCCGCCGGGCTGCCGAAGGACACCGACTGGCAGTACACCGAGGAAGCCGTCCCGGCGCCCGGCGAGGGGGAGTTCCTGGTCGAGGTCCGGTACCTGTCGCTGGACCCCGCGATGCGCACGTGGATGAACGCCGGCCGGTCGTACGTGCCGCCGGTGGGGATCGGCGAAGTCATGCGCGCGGCCGGGATCGCCCGCGTCGTCGAGTCGCGCCACCCCGCCTTCAAGGCCGGCCAGGACGTCTTCGGCACCTTCGGTGTCCAGAACTACGCCGTTTCGGACGGCAAGGGCGTCACGATCGTCGACACGGCGGTCGCGCCGGCGCCGACGTTCCTCGGCACGCTGGGGATCAGCGGGATCACCGCGTACTTCGGGCTGTTCGACGTCGGCCGTCCCGAGCCGGGCCAGACCGTCGTGGTGTCCGCCGCGGCCGGTTCGGTCGGGATCGTCGCGGGCCAGCTCGCGAAGATCCACGGCTGCCGCGTGGTCGGCATCGCCGGCGGGCCGGAGAAGTGCCGGATGCTCGTCGAGGAGTACGGCTTCGACGCCGCCGTCGACCACCGCGCCGGGAACGTCCGCGCGGACCTCAAGGAGCACGTGCCCGACGGGATCGACGTCTTCTTCGACAACGTCGGCGGCGAAGTCCTCGAAGCGGGCCTCGCTCGGCTCGCGCGCGGTGCGCGGGTCGTCCTCAGCGGCGCGGTTTCCCAGTACACCAGCACCGAAGGGCCGCGCGGCCCGGCCAACTACATGCAGCTGCTGGTGCGGCGCGCGTCGATGACCGGGTTCGTCGTCTTCGACTACACCGACCGGTTCCCCGAGGCGATCGAAGCACTGGCGGGGTGGCTGCGCGAAGGCGTGCTGAAGTCGCGCGAAGACGTCGTCGTGGGCGGGATCGCGAAGTTCCCGGAAACGCTGCTCAAGCTCTTCCGCGGCGAGAACACCGGCAAGCTGGTGCTGGCGCTGTGAGCGACCTGACCCACCGCTTCACCGCGGACTCGGTCGGGCGCGCGCTCGACCTCGTCGGCGAGCGGTGGAGCCTGCTCATCCTGCGCGAGACGTTCTTCGGCGTGCGGCGCTACGGCGAGTTCGCGCGCAACCTGTCGATCCCGCGCCCGACGTTGTCCGCCCGGCTGAAGACCCTCGTCGAGGCGGGCGTGCTGGCGCGCGTCGAAGAAGTGCCGGATCGCCCCGAATACCACCTCACGCAGGCCGGGCGGGACCTCTTCGGCGCGGTCGTCACGCTCATGCAGTGGGGTGACAAGCACCTCGCCGGCCCGGAAGGACCGCCGATCCTGTTGCGGCACAACGACTGTGGCGAGGTCTCCGAGACCTACGTCGCGTGTGGACACTGCGGCGGCGCGATCGCCACCGACCGGGTGACCCCGGAGCCCGGCCCCGGATACCGCTAGTTCGCGGCCTTCCTGCGCTGGTGCCCGACCACGAACCCGCCGACGATGATCAGGAACACCACCAGCGTGATGATCCAGCCGGTGACGCCGAACGGGTCCTCCTTGGCCGCCGCGGCCGTGGACGTCCCGCTGCTGACGCTGCCGTCGGGGAGCACGGTCGGCGTGCTGCCCGTCTCGGTCGCCACCGGGGCCTGGTAGCTGATCTGGCCGACCGGCACGGCGCGGTCGGCCTCCAGCGCGAAGCCGTAGTCGAGCAGCTTCGCCGCCTGGTCGACGACCTTCGTCGGCTTCTGCTCGGCGCGCAGCAGGACGACCGCGAGCCGCTTGCCCTTCTGCTGCGCCGCGCCGACGTAGGTGTGGCGGGCGTCGTCGGTGAAGCCGGTCTTGCCGCCGAGGAAGCCGGGGTAGACGCCGAGCAGCTTGTTGTCGTTGTAGACCGGGATGGCCGGCTTGCCGCCGGTCGCCGGGATCTCGAAGTTCTTCGTCGCGACGGCCTTCGCGAACTCGGGCTGCTTCATCGCGTAGTGGAAGATCAGGCTCAGGTCGTAGGCCGAGGTCGACATGCCCGGCCCGTCGAGCCCCGACGGCGTGGCGGCGCGTGTGTCGTGCGCGCCGATGCGGGCCGCCAGCGCGTTCATCTTGGTCACCGCGGCGTCGACCCCGCCGAGCGCCGTGGCGAACGCGTGCGCGACGTCGTTGCCCGAGTGCATCAGCAGGCCGTGCAGCAGCTGGTCGACGGTGTACTGACCGCCGGCGACGAGCCCGACGCAGGTGCACTCCTGCTCGGCGTCCTCCTTCGTCGCGACGATGACCTGCTGCGGGCTCAACTGGGTGACCACGACGAGCGCGAGCAGCGTCTTGATCAGCGACGCGGGCCGCTCGCGGGCGTGCGGGTCCTTGGCCGCGATGACCGCGCCGGTGTCGAGGTCCTGCACCACCCACGACGCCGCGGTGGTGCCGTCCGGCGGGTTGAGCGCGCCGTCCGGGGTGACCAGGCCGCACTCGGCCATCCGCGGGCCGCCGGCCGGGACGGCGGGCACGGCCAGCGGGGGCGGGGCCTGCTTGCCGGGCGCGGGCCTCTCCGACGTGTCGACGGGGGCGGGCGGGGCCTGGCGGTTCGCGCACTGGCCCTGCTGCGGCGCCGCGGCCGCGAGGGCCGGGCTGCTCAGGGCCAGGAGGGCGGCGGCGAGCGTCGTCGTGAGGACCTTGAGCGACCGGGAGACAGCGGAGTGCACCCACGCAATCTAGCGCCGAGGCGCGGGTCGCATACTCAGGGGCATGCGCATTTCGCGAGGCACCTCGCTGTTCCTGCTGGCCTTCGGTGTGTGGTCGTGGATCATCTGGATCACCTTCGCCAAGAACCTGTGGGACAGCGACCGGTCCTGGACGCCCGACGGCTCGCCGACCGCGTACTTCGTGGTGCACGCGGTGCTGACGGTCGTGTCGTTCGTGCTCGGGACGATCATCGGCGTGCTGGGCTGGCGCGGGGTGCGTTCGCGGGTCTCCTCCTGACTTTGGTCGGTGGCGCGGTCTCCGGGGCCGGTTTAGGTTGACGCCACTGACTCTGGAGGTGGAATGTCCCGTTTACGCCGAATGGCGGCTCCGCTCGTGCTGGCCGTCGGGGGCGGCCTGTTCGCCGCGGCGCCCGCCGCCGAGGCCGCGCCGGTCGCCTGTGACACGACGAGCACGCCGTACACCTACGTCGTGACCTACCAGCCCGGCACGCGCGCTTCGGCGGTCGACAAGGAGCTGGCGGCCAAGTGCGGCACGAAGGTGGCGTACTACGGCGAGATCGGCGTCGCGATCGCCAGTTCGCGCAACGCGGACTTCCAGCAGAAGATCGGCGTCTACCGGGCGTATTCGGGCGGAAAGGACGTGGCCTCTTCTTCGGGGGCCGCGGCTCGCTCCTTGGGCGCTGTGCGGACGTTGGAGGACACGCGCTCGACGGCCGCGGCGGGCGACCTGTCGGCGCAGCAGTGGGACATGAAGGCGATCCACGCGCCGGAGGCGAACAAGAAGTACCAGGGCAGCCGCGCGGTGACGGTCGGCGTGCTCGACTCGGGCATCGACGCGACGCACCCGGCCCTTCACGCCGCCGTTTCGCCCTCGGAATCGGCGGGCTGCACCACGGGGGCGGCGGACACCTCACCGGCGTCGTGGGCCCCGACGACGTCCGACCACGGAACGCACGTGGCGGGCACGATCGCGGGCAAGGACCCGGCGGCGGGCTTCACAGGCATCGCACCGGGCGTGAAGCTGGCGTCGGTGAAGGTGGTCAACGACGACGGCTACATCTTCCCGGAGTCGGCGGTCTGCGGGTTCGTGTGGGCGGCGAAGCACGGCTTCCCGGTGACGAACAACAGCTACTACATCGACCCGGGCATGTTCTTCTGCTCCCGCGAACCGGGCGACGCTGCTGCTTTTGAGGCTGTCCGCCGCGCGATCGAGTTCTCGACGCGTCACGGGGTCCTGAACGTCTCGGCGGCGGGCAACTCGGGCTTCGACACGACTTCTCAGACGACAGATCCGAATCGTCCGCACCCGGTGGACAAGTCGTGCGGCATCTTGCCGAAGGCGATCGACGGGGTCGTGACGGTGTCGTCGGTGGGCTACGGGGGCACGAAGTCGTCGTTCAGCAACTACGGCGAGATCGACGTGACGGCACCGGGCGGCGACTTCTCGCAGCTGCCGCCTGCGGGCGAGGGCCCGTCGTGCCCGCTGTCGACGACGGTGTTCGGCGGTCTGTACGGCTCGAAGTGCGGGACATCGATGGCTTCGCCGCACGCGGCGGGGGTTGCCGCTTTGCTGGCGTCTCGCTTCCGCGGGCTGCCGCCGCAGCTGCTGGCCCGGGTGCTGACGGGCGAGGCGGACCCGGTGAAGTGCGCGTCGGCGGAGACGGAGTGCACGGGGCCGGCGAAGAACAACTCGTACTACGGCCACGGCCTGGTCAACGCCCTGGACGCGGTGCGCTGAGTCCTACCGCAGTTTCAAAGCCGTGAATGTCGCATTGAGGGACTTAGAGTCCCTCAATGCGACATTCACGGCTTTTTCAGGCCGCCTGCCGGGGGAGGAAGACGGGCGGGCGTGGGCGAGCTGCCGCCGCTCTGTAGGCGGCTTCCAGCTCTGCCAGGACTCCACCGGGGTCGTCTCGCAAGCGCGATGGAAGCGTCGGAACCACCGAGATCCCAGCTGCTGCGTACCGGCTGTTCCGCCGCAATGTGCGGGCGTAACCGTCGCGGGAAAAGTGGAAGTCGACGGAGTCGATTTCCCAAGCCAGAGCGACATCGTCCCACCATCCGTCCGGCCGGCCGATGTAGGTGCCGGCCGCGTCGTGGACCTCAGGATTCCAATGGGACGGTGGGATCGCCAGCCGTCTGCTGAGCTCTTTGGCCCGGGCTTCGGCGACGGACCGAAGGTCCAGCCACTCGGCCAGAAGCCTTCGGGGTAACGCAGTGCCGCGCTTGGTGCCTCTGTCCAGTTCGGCGTTGATCGCACCCGGCGAACATCGCCCGCGCTGGAGCGCTTCCACCAGAAGCTCGCCGACCGGCTCCTCGGTGCGCATCCGGCGGGCCGCGTCGGTGACCGCTCGGACCAGGGGTGCCAGCGGAATGCCTTCACGCAGGTGCGGAGCCGGCAGCCGCCAGGTCCGTTCGACGGTCAAGAATTCGGTGCTCGTTGCCTTGTGCTGCTGGGGAATCAGCAGATGCACGTCACGGGCGGGAAACACAGCGGGCACTCGCAGCCCGTACTGCCGGCACGCCGCTGCTCCGGTGACCATGGACTTCGGCCCGGCGTACACCAGGGCGCCCAGGAGCTGCTCGCGGGTCGTCGGTGTGGTGTTGTGCAGCACGATGATTCCCGGAAGCAGGCGTTGCCAAGGACCACCGGGCAGGCACCTTCGGTAGATGACTTTGCTGCTCATGCCCAAGGACTCCAGCGTGAGTGCCCTGATCACACCTTCCCGGCTTCGTTCCCTGAGCAGTTCGGGGTGCTCGGCCCATCTCCCTCGCCTCGGCATTGTTCGATCGTGCGTTGCGTCCGCACGTCCGTGCCAGCGCTAATCGACCAGCCTGTGGATAACCCACCCCATGTGGATAACTCAGAAGGCCGTGAATGTCGCATTGAGAGACTCTAAGTCTCTCAATGCGACATTCACGGCCTTGAACTGAGGCAAGTGTCAGACGCGCTTGAAGAGCAGGGCTCGCTTCACTTCCTGGATCGCCTTCGTCACCTGGATCCCGCGGGGACAAGCGTCCGTGCAGTTGAACGTCGTGCGGCAGCGCCACACGCCCTCGCCGTCGTTCAGGATGTCCAGGCGCTCCTCGGCCCCCTCGTCGCGGGAGTCGAAGATGAACCGGTGCGCGTTCACGATCGCCGCCGGGCCGAAGTACGACCCGTCGTTCCAGTACACCGGGCACGACGACGTGCAACACGCGCAAAGGATGCACTTCGTCGTGTCGTCGAACCGGTCCCGGTCGGCCTGGGACTGGAGACGCTCGCGGGTGGGCTCGGGACTGTAGTTGATCAGGTACGGCTTGATCGCCCGGTACGCCTCGAAGAACGGGTCCATGTCGACGTAGAGGTCCTTCAACGTCGTCAGGCCCTTGATCGGGGCGATCGTGATCGTGGTCTTCTTGCCGTCCTTCTCGAGCAGGTCCTTCATCAGGACCTTGCACGCCAGCCGGTTGATGCCGTTGATCTGCATCGCGTCGGACCCGCACACGCCGTGGGCGCACGAACGGCGGAACGAGAACGTGCCGTCGATGTAGTCCTTGACGTAGAACAGCAGGTTCAGCAGCCGGTCGGTGCGCTGCGCCGGGACGTCGTAGGACTCCCAGTGCGGCTCGGTGTCGACCTCCGGGTTGAACCGCAGGATCTTCAGCGTGACCGTGATCGGGGTGTGCTCGTCGGAAGCAGCGACAGCCGGATCGGCAGTAGCGGTGGTCATCAGTACTTCCGCTCCATCGGTTCGTAGCGGGTGAAGGTCACGGGCTTGTAGTCGAGCCGGATGTCCGAGGACAGCCCGGTGCCCTGCTTGTAGGCCATGGTGTGCCGCATGAAGTTCGTGTCGTCGCGGGTCGGGTAGTCCTCGCGCGCGTGGCCGCCGCGGGACTCCTTGCGCGCGATCGCGCCCACGACCAGCACCTCGGCCAGCTCCAGCAGGAAGCCCAGCTCGACGGCCTCGAGCAGGTCGGTGTTGTACCGCTTGCCCTTGTCCGCCACCGTGATCCGCTGGTACCGCGCCTTCAGCGCCTGGATGTCGGTCAGCGCCTGCTTCAGCGTGTCCTCGGTCCGGTACACCGACGCGTGCGAGTCCATCGTCTGCTGCATTTCCTTGCGGATGTCGGCGACGCGCTCGTCACCGTGCTCCGACAGCAGGCCCGACAGCTGCTCCTCGACCAGCGCGGTCGGGTTCTCCGGCAGCTCGACGTGCTCGTGCGCCAGCGCGTACTCCGCCGCGGCGATGCCGGCGCGGCGGCCGAACACGTTGATGTCCAGCAGCGAGTTCGTGCCCAGGCGGTTCGAGCCGTGCACGGACACGCACGCGACCTCGCCCGCGGCGTACAGGCCGGGGATGACGTTCTCGTTGTCCCGCAGCGCTTCGCCGTGGACGTTGGTCGGGATGCCGCCCATCACGTAGTGGCAGGTCGGGAACACCGGCACCGGCTCCTTCACCGGGTCGACGCCCAGGTAGGTGCGGGAGAACTCGGTGATGTCCGGCAGCTTGGTCTCGAGGACCTCGACCGGCAGGTGCGTGACGTCGAGGACGACGTAGTCCTTGTTCGGGCCGCAGCCGCGGCCCTGCAGCACTTCCTGCACCATCGAGCGCGCCACGATGTCGCGCGGCGCGAGGTCCTTGATGGTGGGGGCGTAGCGCTCCATGAACCGCTCGCCGGACGCGTTGCGCAGGATCCCGCCCTCGCCGCGGACGGCTTCGGAGATCAGGATGCCCAGGCCCGCGAGGCCGGTCGGGTGGAACTGGAAGAACTCCATGTCCTCCAGCGGCAGGCCCTTGCGGAAGATGATGCCGAGGCCGTCACCGGTGAGGGTGTGCGCGTTCGACGTCGTCTTGAAGATCTTGCCCGCGCCGCCGGTGGCGAACACGATCGACTTCGCCTGGAAGACGTGCAACTCGCCGGTGGCCAGCTCGTAGGCGACGACGCCGGAGGCGACCGGGTTGCCGTTGTCGTCCTCCGACAGGATCAGGTCGAGCACGTAGAACTCGTTGAAGAACTCCGTGCCGTACTTGACGCAGTTCTGGTACAGCGTCTGCAGGATCATGTGGCCGGTGCGGTCCGCGGCGTAGCAGGCGCGGCGCACCGCGGCCTTGCCGTGGTCACGCGTGTGGCCGCCGAACCGGCGCTGGTCGATCTTGCCCTCGGGCGTGCGGTTGAACGGCAGGCCCATCTTCTCCAGGTCGAGCACCGCGTCGATGGCCTCCTTGGCCATGATCTCCGCGGCGTCCTGGTCGACGAGGTAGTCGCCGCCCTTGACCGTGTCGAAGGTGTGCCACTCCCAGTTGTCCTCTTCGACGTTCGCCAGCGCGGCGCACATGCCGCCCTGGGCCGCGCCGGTGTGGGACCGGGTCGGGTACAGCTTGGTGAGGACCGCGGTGCGGGTGCGCTGGCCGGACTCGATGGCCGCGCGCATCCCGGCGCCGCCGGCGCCGACGATCACCACGTCGTACTTGTGGAACTGCATGGGAAAAGTCTCCGTGGCTTCAGTTCGCGGGCATGTTCGGGTCGAAGGTGAAGATCACCATCGTGCCGACGGCCAGGATCAGCGCCATGGACACGTAGAGCAGGATCTTCAGCCAGAACCGCGTGCTGTCCTTGCGCGCGTAGTCGTCGATGATGGTGCGCAGCCCGTTGCCGCCGTGGATCTCGGCCAGCCAGAGCATGGCCAGGTCCCAGAACTGCCAGAACGGCGAGGCCCAGCGGCCGGCGACGAAGCCCCAGTTGATCCGGTGCACACCGCCGTCGAGGATGTTCATGATCAGCAGGTGACCGAGCACCAGGATGATCAGGGCGAGGCCGGAGATCCGCATGAACAGCCAGCTGTAGAGCTCGAAGTTGCTCCGGCGGGCGGCGGGACGCTTCGGCGCGCGGGGGTTCGCGAAGGCGAGGTCGGCCATGTCAGTTACCCCCGAAGAGCGTTTCGACGGTGCGCTTCAGCATGAAGAACGCACCGGGGACCATCACGACGACCCAGACCACGCCGATCACCCAGAGCATGGCCTTCTGCAGCTTCGGGCCCTTCGACCAGAAGTCGACCAGCATGACGCGGATGCCGTTGAGGGCGTGGAACAGCACCGCGCCGACCAGGCCGACCTCCAGGAGGTTGACGATCGGGGTCTTGTAGGTCTCGATGACCTGGTCGTAGGTGTTCGGCGACACGCGCACCAGCGCGGTGTCGAGCACGTGCACGAACAGGAAGAAGAATGTGAGCACGCCGGTGATGCGGTGCAGCACCCAGGACCACATGCCGGGGTCGCCCCGGTAGAAGGTCCCCTGCCGGCGTGAGGCACCCGCCCGATCGCTCGCCCCTGCCGCTGTGGCAGTGCTCGCCGTGGTGGACATCGGTGAACGGCCTCCAACGTCTGACTGTGCGCCCGGTGGCCGGTGAGGTCCGCAGTCGCGCCGGAACGGCCGGACTTGCCGAGATCAACGTCATCGAGCCTGGATGAATCGGATGCTAGACCCGCACCCGGCACGCGGCTCACCTCCGGGTTCCCCTCTGTGATGGACCAGACACCGGTACTGCTGTGCCGCCACCCGGCGGTGTGGCGCAGCGCACTCGGCCGTGCGGCGTCGCGACCCGTCGTGATCACCGGAGATCTGATCTCTTCGCCATCTGATATCTGGTGCACTAGACCAGAAGACTGGTGTATCCGGTTTGTTGTTGACCAACCGTCGGCTCGTTCCTACTGTCGCTGCCGCATACATCGGATCTCTCACGATGGGGTGACGTTCTGGTGAGACGACTCGTCCTGGTGATCGCCGTCGCGGCACTGCTTCCCGTGGCGGTGGTCACGCCCGCCGGGGCAGTGCCGGACGGACTGGCGCTCACCCCGCCGATGGGCTTCGACAACTGGAACACCACCGGCTGCGCGGTCGACGAGCGGATCATCCGCGACACCGCCGACATCTTCGTCGCCCAGGGCCTGAAAGCCGCCGGCTACCAGTACGTCGACGACTGCTGGGCCGAGCCGGTGCGCGACGCCGAAGGCCGGATGCAGGCGAACAAGACGCGGTTCCCGAACGGGATCAAGGCGCTGGCCGACTACGTCCACTCGAAGGGCCTCAAGTTCGGCATCTACACCAGTGCGGGCACGCTGACCTGCGCGAAGACCCAGCCCGGCGCGCTCGACCACGAGGACGCCGACGCGCGGACGTTCGCGGACTGGGGCGTCGACTACCTCAAGTACGACAACTGCAACAACGAGGGAAGGCCCGCGCTCGAGCGCTACCCGAAGATGCGCGACGCGCTGGCGAAGACCGGTCGCCCGATCGTGTACTCGCTCTGCGAGTGGGGCGAGAACAAGCCGTGGGAGTGGGGCGCGGACGTCGGCCACCTGTGGCGCACGACCGGCGACATCAAGGACAACTGGGCGAAGATGGTCCAGATCCTCAAGGCGAACGCGCCGCTCGCGCCCTACGCCGGGCCGGGCCACTGGAACGATCCCGACGTGCTCGAGGTCGGCAACGGCGGCATGACGACCGAGGAGTACGAGTCCCACTTCTCGCTGTGGGCCATGATGGCCGCCCCGCTGCTCATCGGCGCCGACCTGCGCAAGGTGTCGCCGGCGGACTTCGACGTCCTGCGCAACGCCGAGGTCATCGCCCTCGACCAGGACCGCCGCGGCGTCCAGGCACGCGTGCTGTCCAACCAGGACGGTCACTGGGTCTTCGCCGAGCCCCTGGCGAACGGCGACGTCGCGGTCGCGCTCTTCAACGAGACTTCCGCCGGCGCGACGATCGGCACCACCGGGGCCGCCGTGGGCCTCCCGGCGGCCGCCGGCTACTCCGCCCGCGACCTCTGGGCCCACCGCGACCTCCAGACCGCCGGCCGGATCTCCGCGGTCGTCCGGCCGCACGCGACGGTCGTGTACCGGGTCCACGCGGGCGGTTCCCGGCTGCGGGACGCGCCGCTCGTGAGCACCGGCATCGAACTGGCCGCGCCGGTGCCCGGCGTGCCGGGCGAGATCACGCCCGCCGGGAAGCCGTTCGAGGTCACGGTGTCCGCGGCCGACGAGGCCCGCGTCCCCGTGTTCGACCCTCGCGTCACGCTGACCGCGCCCGCCGGCTGGCGCGTCGAGCAGCGGTCCCGGCCACGGGCGTTCGTGCTCGGCACCGGCGACCAGGCTGCAGCACGCTGGCGGGTCACGCCGCCGGCCGGAACCGAAGTCACGACGGCGGTCCTGCGCGGCGGCGTCACCTACCGCACGATCGGGTTCGGCCAGGTGAGCTGGGCCGGCGACCAGCAGCTGACGGTGCCCGCGGCGCCACCCGCCGGTCCGGCCTGGGCCAGCGACCTGCGCTGGGCGGCGGAGAAGAACGGCTACGGCCCGGTCGAGCGCGACATGTCCAACGGCAGCATCCCGGCGGGCGACGGGAAGCCCCTGACGATCAACGGCGTCGGCTACCCGAAGGCCTCGGCGCCCACGCGCCGAGCGAGGTCGTCCTCTACCTGGGCGGTCGCTGCACGGCGTTCACCGCGGACGTCGGCGTCGACGACGAACGCGAGGCGACGAACAAGCAGGGCTCGGCGACGTTCGAGGTCTACGCGGACGGCGCCCGGGTCGCCGCGACCGGCGTCCGGACGTGGCAGGACCCGGCGGTCCCGCTGACGGCGGGCCTGGGCGGCGCGCAGTACCTGCGGCTGGTGGTCACCGACGGCGGCTACGGCAACTCCTACGACCGCGGCGACTGGGCCGCGGCGCGGCTCACCTGCGCCTGAATGGCCGTCATCTCACAGAGTGACCGCGCTGGCCCACCCTTCGGTCAGTTCGGCACACTGAGTGACACAAAATGGCATTTCGGCCGTCCCTGAGACGCCGAACCCGCCGAAAGTAGGGTCCCGCGCGGCCCGATGATCACGGGCAGTGTCCGGTCCGTTGCGCGCGAGACTGCTGAGTAAACGTTTGTGTTACGTAGCGTGCCGTTCCTATGGCGCATTCCTGTCCGTTGGGTACGGTCTGGCGGTCGACCCGGCAGTGGGCCGGGTCGTGCCCTTGACCATCCGCTGGATCAGCGGGGAGGGAGACACACGTTGCGTCGCATGCGTGGAACCGCGCTGGCCGCCGTGGCCATGGCCGGGGTGCTCACCCTGGCCGGGTGCGCCAAGGACTCGAGCGGTGGTAGCAGCAACAACAGCGCCGCGCCTTCGTCGGGCGGTTCGGACTGCGTCACCGCGCAGAAGCCGCCCGCGGCGCCCGCCGCGTCGAGCAGCACGGCCGCGGCCGGCGGCAAGGTCGACGGCAGCAAGCTGAAGATCGGCCTGGCGTTCGACGTCGGCGGCCGGGGTGACGCGTCGTTCAACGACGCCGCCGCCGCGGGCACCGACAAGGCGAAGTCCGACCTCGGCGTGACGACGGTCAACGAGAGCACCGCGTCCGCCAGCGAGGCCGAGTCGGCCAAGCAGCAGCGCCTCGACCAGATGGCCTCCTCGGGCCTGAACCCGATCATCGCGGTCGGCTTCGCCTACGCGCCGTCGGTCAAGGCCGTCGCCGCCAAGTACCCGAACACCAAGTTCGCGATCGTCGACGACGACTCCATCACGCTCCCGAACGTCACGCCGCTGGTCTTCGCCGAGGAGCAGGGCTCGTTCCTGGCCGGCGTCGCCGCCGCGTACAAGAGCAAGAGCTGCCACATCGGCTTCGTCGGCGGTGTCAACACCCCGCTGATCCAGAAGTTCGAGGCCGGCTTCCTGCAGGGCGCGAAGACGGTTTCGAGCAAGATCAAGATCGAGGACGAGTACCTCACGCCGGCCGGTGACTTCTCCGGGTTCCAGGACCCGCCGAAGGGCAACGCGAAGGCCGCGGCCGAGATCGCCAAGGGCGCGGACGTCATCTACCACGCCGCCGGCGCCTCGGGTAAGGGCGTGTTCGACGCCGCCAAGGCGGGCAACGCGCTGGCCATCGGGGTCGACTCCGACCAGTACAACCAGAAGACCGTCGAGGCCGACAAGGACGTCATCATCACGTCCATGCTCAAGCGCGTCGACGTCGCGGTGTTCGACTACATCACCGCGCTCGCCAAGGGTGACCTGACGACCCTGCCGAAGCGGTTCGACCTCAAGGTCGACGGCGTCGGCTACGCCACCTCCGGCGGCAAGGTCGACGACATCAAGGACGTCCTGGACGGCTACAAGGCCCAGATCATCTCGGGCGCGATCACCGTTTCGGACAAGCCGCAGAAGTAGCGCACAACGTGTGCGGGGCTCGGAGGGCAAGCGCCCTCCGAGCCCTCACGTGTTTTGACAGAGATGGAACTCTCCCGCCCATGAGCACTGCCGAGGCCCCGGCCGAGGCCGTCCCCGACCGGGGCGTGCCCGCCGTCCAGCTGACCGGGATCACCAAACGGTTCCCCGGCGTGGTGGCCAACTCCGACGTCAACCTCACCGTCGCCGCCGGCGAGGTGCACGCCATCTGTGGCGAGAACGGCGCCGGCAAGTCCACCCTGATGAAGATCCTCTACGGCATGCAGCCGCCGGACGAGGGCACGATCGCGATCAACGGCGAAGAGGTGAAGCTGCGCAACCCGCAGGACGCCATCCGCGCCGGGATCGGCATGGTGCACCAGCACTTCATGCTGGCCGACAACCTCACGGTCGGCGAGAACGTGTTCCTCGGCGCCGAGGCCCTGCACGGCATCGGCCGCGCCGCCCGCGCGCGGCTGGCCGAGCTCGCCGAGCGGACCGGGCTGCACGCCGAGCCCGACACGCTGCTCGAAGAGCTGGGCGTCGCCGACCGCCAGCGCGTCGAGATCGTCAAGGTGCTCTACCGCGGGGCGAAGATCATCATCCTGGACGAGCCCACCGCGGTCCTCGTGCCGCAGGAGGTCGACGCGCTCTTCGCGACCGTCCGGGAGATGACGGCCGACGGCTACACCTTCCTCTTCATCTCGCACAAGCTCGACGAGGTCCGCGCGATCGCCGACACCGTCACGGTGATCCGCCGCGGCACCACCGTCGGCACCGCCGACCCGAAGACCATCACCTCCCGCCAGCTCGCGGAGATGATGGTCGGCTCGGAGCTGCCCAGCCCGGAGACCCGCGAGTCCACCGTCACCGACCGCGCCGTGCTGCGGCTGACCGGCCTCACGCTGGGCGCCGAGGGCTCGGACCGGAACGCGCTCGACGACATCACCTTCACCGTGCGCGCGGGCGAGGTGCTCGGCATCGCCGGCGTCGAGGGCAACGGCCAGACCGAGCTCGTCGAGACGATCATGGGCATGCGCAAGCCGTCCGGCGGCACGATCGAGCTGGTCGACGCCGACGGCAAGGCCCGCGACATCACGAAGGCGGGCACGCTGGCGCGGCGCGAAGCCGGCATCGGCTACATCGCCGAGGACCGCACGCGGCACAGCCTGCTGCTCACGCAACCGTTGTGGGTCAACCGGATCCTCGGCTACCAGACCCGCGAACCGGTCTCCAGGGGACAGTTGCTCGACATCGCCGGCGCCCGCGCCGACACCGAGCGGATCGTGCGCGAGTACGACGTCCGCACACCGGGGATCGACGTCCCCGCCGCGGCGCTCTCGGGCGGCAACCAGCAGAAGCTGATCGTCGGGCGGGAGCTGTCCGGCAACCCGGTGCTGCTCATCGCGTCGCACCCCACGCGCGGTGTCGACGTCGGCGCGCAGGCGCTGATCTGGGAGAACATCCGGCAGGCCCGCTCGGCCGGGCTGGCCGTGCTGCTGGTCTCCGCCGACCTGGACGAGCTGATCGGGCTGTCCGACACGATCCAGGTCATGCTGCGCGGGCGGCTCGTCAGCGAGGCCGACCCCGCCACCGTGACCCCGCAGGAACTGGGCTCGGCGATGACCGGCGCCGGGGAGGGTGACGAAGAATGACTTCCTGGCGCACGAAACTGCTGCCGCCGCTGCTGGCGATCGTCTTCGCCGTCCTGCTTTCGGCGATCGCGCTGATCATCTCCGGTGCCGACCCGCTGAACGCGTACGGCACGATGATCGGCCAGATGTTCAAGGGCTCCACCGCGGTCGACACGGTGAACCTGGCGACGGTCTACTACCTGTCCGGGCTCGCGGTGGCCGTCGGCTTCCAGATGAACCTGTTCAACATCGGTGTCGAAGGCCAGTACCGCTTCGCCGCCGTCGTCGCGGCCATCGCCGGCGGCGCGATGAAGCTGCCACCGGTCATCCACGTGCTGGCGATCCTGGTGGTCGCGGTCGCGGCGGGCATGGCCTACGCCGCGGTCCCGGCGATCCTCAAGGTCACCCGCGGGGTCAGCGAGGTCATCTCGACGATCATGCTCAACGCGATCGTCGCCGGGATCATCGCGTTCCTCATCAACGCCGACCAGTTCGGCGTGCAGACCGGCAACAACATCGGCACCCGCGTGATCGAGCCCTCGGGCCGGATCCCGGGCATCCCGCTCGGCTCGGGCACGCTGTTCGGGTTCGTGTTCATCGCCGCGATCATCGGCGGGGCCTACTGGTTCATGCTCAACCGCACGCGCTTCGGCTTCGAGCTCAAGGCGTCCGGCGAGTCCACCACGGCCGCGGCCGCGGGCGGTGTCAGCGCCAAGAAGATGACGCTGATCGCGATGCTGCTCTCCGGTGGCGTCGCCGGCCTGGTCGCGATGCCCGAGCTGCTCGGCCGCGACTTCAGCTACGGCATCACCGCGACCCAGATGTACGGCTTCACCGGCATCGCCGTCGCGCTGCTCGGCCGCAACCACCCCGGCGGCATCGCGCTCGGCGCGCTGCTGTGGGCGTTCCTCGACACCTCCGCGGTGTCGCTGGAGCAGATCAACGTGTCCAAGGAGATCGCGACGATCATGCAGGGCATCATCGTGCTGTCGGTCGTCGTGGCGTACGAGGTCGTGCGCCGGGCCGACCTGCGCTCGCAGCAACACCGCGTCGGCCGGGCGCTCGGCACCAACGGCCGCAAGGGTGCCTCGATCGCGGAAGGGGGTGCGGTCTGATGGTCGTCACCGACGTTTCCCGGCCCGACGCGGGCAGCCCCGGCACGATGCCGGTGCGCCGCAAGCGGTCCCGGATCCCCGGCTGGCTCCGCGGGGTCATCTGGGCCGTGATCGCCATCGCCGTCATCTCGACGGCGTCGTACTCCACCGGCGCCGCCGCGCTGACGTCGTCGAACACCGCGTCGACGGCGCTGCGGCTGGCGCTGCCGATCCTGCTGTGCGCGCTCGGCGGCCTCTGGGCCGAACGCGCGGGCGTGGTGAACATCGGCCTCGAGGGCATGATGATCCTCGGGACCTGGGGCGCCGCCTGGGGTTCGTACAACGGCGGGGTGTGGGCCGGCCTGGTGGCCGCGCTGGCCTTCGGCGCGCTGGGCGGGCTGCTGCACGCGGTGGCGACGGTGACGTTCAACGTCAACCACATCGTCTCCGGCGTCGCGATCAACCTGCTCGGCCTCGGCGTCACGAAGTACCTGGCGAACCTGATCTTCGCGCCGGTCTCCGGCAACCCGCGGCAGTCGCCGGTGGTACCGAAGTTCGACACCTACTCGGCGAGCTTCCTCTCCGACTGGCTCGGCGGCCTGGAGAAGGAGCAGCGCGTCGGGATCTCGGACGTCGCCGGCATCCTGCGCGGCCTGGTCACCGAGGTGGCGCCGCTGACGATGATCGCGATCATCCTGATCCCGCTGAGCTACTACATCCTGTGGCGCACCCGGTTCGGCCTGCGGCTGCGGTCCTGCGGCGAGAACCCGGTGGCCGCGGAGTCGCTCGGCGTGAACGTCTACCTGCACAAGTACGTCGCCGTGGTGATCTCGGGCGCGTTCGCCGGGATGGGTGGCGCGTCGCTGGTGCTGCTGCGCGGCGGCGCGGACTACCTGGAGAACCAGACCAACGGCCGCGGGTACATCGGCCTCGCGGCGATGATCTTCGGCAACTGGCGCCCGGGTGGCCTGCTCGGCGGCGCGGCGCTGTTCGGCTACGCGGACGGTCTCCAGCTCGCCGGCGGCGGCGAAGCGGTGCTCGCGCTGCTGTACGGAGCGGTGATCCTGGTCGGCGTGATCGTCGTCGTCCAGTTGTTCCGCAGGCAGTGGATCGCGGCCGGGCTCGGTGTGGTCGGCGCGGGCGTGCTGTACGCGATCTACTGGTCGAACGACACGCTGCCGTCCGACCTGATCCCGTACACCGCGCACTTCGTGACGCTGATCGTGCTGGCGGTGGCTTCGCAGCGGCTGCGGCCGCCGCAGGCCGACGGCCAGCCGTACCGGCGGGGTGAGGACTGATGACGTCCACTGTGGACTGGGACGCGCTTCGCTCGAAGGCCATCGAAGCGGCTTCTCACGCCTACGCGCCCTATTCGGGGCTGCACGTGGGGGTTGCCGGGATCGTCGACGACGGGCGCGTGGTCACCGGGTGCAACGTCGAGAACGCGTCGTACGGGCTCGGGCTGTGCGCCGAGTGCACGATGGCCGGGCAGCTGCGGCTCTCCGGCGGCGGCCGCCTGGTCGCCGTCGCGTGCCGCAGCGGCGCCGGTGACCTGCTGATGCCGTGCGGGCGCTGCCGGCAGATCCTGTTCGAGCTGGGCGGGTCCGCGTGCCTGGTGGACACGCCCAGCGGCATCCTGCCGATGTCGGACGTGCTGCCCGACGCCTTCGGCCCGGACGACCTGCCGTGAGCGGGTTCGCCGCGGTCGACGTGATCCGCACCAAGCGGGACGGCGGCAGGCTTTCCGACGAGCAGATCGACTGGGTCGTCGACGCGTACACGCGCGGGGAGGTCGCCGAAGAGCAGATGTCGGCGCTGGCGATGGCCATCTTCCTGCGGGGCATGGATTCCGCCGAGATCTCGCGCTGGACCGGCGCGATGATCAACTCGGGCGAGCGGCTGTCCCTCTCGGTGTCGCGGCCGACGGTCGACAAGCACTCGACGGGCGGGGTCGGCGACAAGATCACGCTGCCGCTGGCGCCGCTGGTGGCCGCGTGCGGCGCGGCCGTGCCGCAGCTGTCCGGGCGCGGGCTCGGGCACACGGGGGGCACGCTCGACAAGCTGGAGTCGATCCCCGGCTGGCGGGCTTCGCTGTCCACGGCGGAGATCCAGGCTCAGCTGGAGGACGTCGGCGCGGTGGTCTGCGCGGCGACGTCCGGGCTGGCGCCGGCGGACAAGAAGCTCTACGCGCTGCGGGACGTGACGTCCACCGTGGAGTCGATCCCGCTGATCGCCAGCTCGATCATGAGCAAGAAGATCGCGGAAGGCGCGTCCGGGCTGGTTCTGGACGTGAAGTTCGGGTCGGGCGCGTTCATGAAGACGCTCGACCAGGCGCGTTCGCTGGCCTCGACGTTGACCTCGATCGGGGTCGCGCACGGGGTGCCGACGACGGCGTTGCTGACCGACATGAACGTCCCGCTGGGGCGGGCGGTCGGGAACGCGGTGGAGGTCGCCGAGTCGGTCGAGGTGCTGCGGGGCGGCGGGCCTTCGGACGTCGTTGCCCTCACCGTGGCGCTGGCGCGGGAGATGCTGGCCCTGGCCGGCCTGGACGCGGACCCGGCGGCCGTGCTGGCGTCGGGCGAGGCGTACGAGACGTGGTGCCGGATGATCTCCGCCCAGGGTGGAGACCCTTCGGCGCCGCTGCCGACGCCGTCGCACGTCCACACGGTTCTCGCGCCGGCCTCGGGCGTGCTGGCTTCGCTGGACGCGTACGCGGTGGGCGTCGCGGCGTGGCGGCTGGGTGCGGGGCGGGCCCGCAAGGAGGACCCGGTCCAGGCCGCGGCGGGCGTGCTGTGCCTGGCCAAGCCCGGCGACCCGGTCACGGAGGGTGAGCCGCTGCTGGAGCTGCACACGGACACGCCGGAAGCGGTCCCGGCGGCCTTGGCGGCTCTCGAAGGCGGCTTCACGGTCGCCGGGTCGGCCCCCGCGCCGGGCCCGATCGTCCGGGAGACGATCCGCGGCACGGTGTGATGATCATCGCGAAGATGATCACCCGACTGAGTGACCCTCCCGCATCTTTCTCGGCGAAAGCTCGGCCCGCGGGCCCCCGAAGCGTCACTTTCGCTAGGAAAGTGTTATGGAGTGGTCACTCCGGAACATGAAAGAGGCCCCCATCGGTACACCGATGGGGGCCTCTTCATGCGTGCTGTTTACTCCGTGGCTTCTTCCGAGCCTTCGCCCGGCTTGGCCTTCGTGTCGGCGGCCTTCGGGGCGCGGCCGTTGCGCGAGCTGCGCCGCGGCTGGCGCGGGGCCGGCGGGGGCGGGGAGATCTGCTGGACCGCGGGGCCGCCGCCGAGCATCAGCTCCGCGAACGTCGCCATCGCCTCGTCGAGCTGGCCGCCGATGCGGCGGACGCTCTCGTCGTTGCTCTTGCGGACCAGCGAGTCCACCGAGTCGGTGTCCGGCTGCTTGGACAGCGTGCCCTCGACCTTGGACAGCCCGGCCTTGAGCGCGCCGTCGAGGTCGCCGATGCCGGAGAGGAAGCCGTCCTCCACCTTGTCGAGGCGGCCGGCCAGGTCGTCGAGGCGGCTGGTGACCTTCTCGAGGCGGTTGCCCAGGTTCTCCAGGCGGTCCGAGGCGTCGATCATCTCGCCGGTCTCGGTCAGCGCCGTCTTGAGCGCCTCGGTGTTCGCGGAGATCCGCTCGTTGGTGACGCGGTCCAGCTCGCCGATGCGCTCCTGCGTCGTGCGGCTCAGCTCGTCGACCTTGCCGCGCAGCTCGTGGTCGGCGTGGTCGACGCGGTCGCGCAGCGACGCCTCGGCCTGCTCGATCCGCTCGCGGACCGGGCCGTGCACCGACTGCGGGATCGAGTCGAGCTTCGCGTCCTGCTTGTCGAGGTGTCCGCCGACCTCGTCGATCCGGCGGTGGATGTTCTGGAGCTTGTCCTCAAGTCCGTCCATCCGGCCCGCGACGCCCTCGAAGCGGGCGGCCATGCCGTCGAGCCGGCCGTCGAGCTGTGCGAACGGCTTGGCGAGCTTGTCGACGATGCTCTCGACGGCGCGGGTCAGCGCGGCGATCGCGTTGTCCTGGGCCTCGAGGCGGGACATCGTCTCGTCGAGGCGCTCGGCCAGGACGCTGACCTCGGTGCGGTCGGGCATCTCGGAGAGCCGCTTGCGGACCGCGCCCAGCGAGTCCACCGGCGCGAGGCGGGCGTAGATGTCGTCGAGCGCGTCGAAGATCTGCTGCTGCTCGCTCTCACGCACTTCGGCCGCGCGCACCAGCATGTTGCGCATCCGGTCGAAGGACGGGGCGGCAATGTGGTTGTCAGTGGTCACTGCTGTGTGTCCTTCGTCGGCGGGGAAATGGAGGGACGTGCCACGAAGCTTAACGATTGCGAAATTGCTGTGCGTATGGCCCCCGTGAAGCGCGTATTACGGAGGCTGCCCCCGGATGGCCGATTCGTCGCATGATCGTCAACGCTGAGCGTTGACCAGAGCCTGAGAGTTACGGCCATGTAGGGGAATGACAACGAGGTTACCGTTGGGGGATGCCTGACGAAAGCCCTGTTCTGACCAGCGAGACACTCCGCCGCGCGCCGAAGGTCCTCCTGCACGACCACCTCGACGGCGGTCTCCGCCCGGCCACCGTCGCCGAGCTCGCCGAAGCCACCGGTTATGCCGGTCTGCCCACCACCGATCCGGCCGAGCTGGGCAGCTGGTTCCGCCGTGCGGCCGACTCCGGCTCACTCGTTTCCTACCTCGAGACCTTCGCGCACACCTGCGGCGTGATGCAAACGGAGGAAGCCCTGGTCAGGGTCGCCGCGGAGGCGGTGGAGGACCTGGCCGCCGACGGCGTCGCCTACGCCGAGGTGCGCTACGCACCGGAGTTGTTCGTCGAACGCGGTCTGTCACTCGATGCGGTGGTCGAGGCTGTCCTGGCGGGGTTCACGGAGGGCACACGCCGGGTGGCCGCGAACGGCGGCAGCATCCGCATCGGGACGTTGCTCTGCGCGATGCGCCAGCACGCCCGCGCGCTCGAGATCGCGAACCTGGCCGTCCGCTACCGGGACGCCGGCGTCGCCGGGTTCGACATCGCCGGCCCGGAGGACGGATTCCCGCCGACCCGCAATCTCGACGCTTTCGAGTATTTGCGGCAGAACAATGCGCATTTCACCATTCATGCCGGCGAGGCGTTCGGTCTTCCGTCCATTTGGGAGGCGATTCAGCACTGCGGCGCGGAGCGGCTCGGGCACGGCGTGCGGATCGTCGAGGACATCAAGACCGACGCGGACGGCACGGTCCACCTTGGACGGTTGGCCGCGTACGTCCGCGACCGCCGGATCCCCCTGGAGATCTGCCCGACGTCGAACGTCCAAACAGGCGCGGCGCGCTCGATCGCCGAGCACCCCATCGGCCTGCTCAAGCAGCTGCGCTTCCGGGTGACCGTGAACACGGACAACCGGCTGATGAGCGGATGCACGATGACCAGCGAATTCGCCGCGCTGCACGAGACCTTCGGGTATGACCTCGACGACTTCCGGTGGTTCACGATCAACGCCATGAAATCCGCGTTCATCGATTTCGACACCCGGATCGCGCTGATCGACGACGTCATCAAGCCCGGGTACGCCGCGCTGAGCTGACGCCCGCGCGGCCGCCCGCTGGGTGCTTGCGGTCCTTAGCCATGCCAACTATCGTTCACCATATAGGAAGTTACTCTCAGATGTTGAGACGGTGACGAAGATGGTGCAGGTCGCGGGCGGTTCGGCGGAGCAGGTGCAGGCGAGTTCACGACGGTGGCTCATCCTCGCGCTCGGCCTTGCCGCGCAGACGGCGAGCTGTTCGTTCCTCTACGGCATCCCGTTCCTGGTCCCGGTCATGCGGGACGCGGAGGGGCTGACGCTGGCCCAGGCCGGCACGGTCGTCGCGGCGCCGAGCATCGGGCTCCTGTTCACCCTGATCGTGTGGGGCGCGGCTGCGGACCGTTACGGAGAGCGTCTGATCATGGCGCTCGGACTGGGTGCTTCAGGGTTACTCCTGGTGTACGCCGGGGTCGGAACTCACCCGGTCGGGCTTCTCTTTGGTGTGTTCTTGGCGGCCGGAGCGTGTACGGCTTCGGTGAACGCGGCGAGCGGTCGCGTCGTGATGGGCTGGTTCGCGAAGTCCGAGCGCGGGATCGCGATGGGGATCCGCCAGACGGCCCAGCCGCTCGGCGTCGGCGTCGCGGCGCTCGGGCTACCGCCGCTGGCCGCGCACTTCGGGTTCCGCGCGGCCGTCCTGCTCCCGGCCGGGCTGGCGATCGTCGTCTCGCTGCTGGTGGCGTGGCTGGTCACGGACCCGCCGCGGCCGCCGCGGCCGGCTTCGGGCGAGAAGCCGCCTTCGCCGTACCGGCACGCGACGCTGTGGCGGGTCCACGGTGCCAGTGCGTTGCTGGTGGTGCCGCAGTTCGCGGTGTCGGCGTTCGCGCCGGCGTACCTGGTGGCGGTGCAGCACTGGAGCCCGCTGGCGGCGGGCTGGTACCTGGCGGTGGTCCAGGTGCTGGGCGCGGCGGGGAGGCTGGGGTCGGGCTGGTGGTCCGACCGCGTCGGCAGCCGGCTGCGCCCGATGCGCCAGCTGGCGGTGCTGAGCTGCTTCGTCATGCTGCTGGTGGCTCTGGGCGACGCGACCTGGCCGTGGCTGGTGCTGCTGGCGGTGGCGCTGGCGGGGGTGATCACGGTGGCCGACAACGGCCTGGGCTTCACGGCGTCGGCGGAACTGGCGGGCCTGGCGTGGTCGGGCCGCGCGATGGGGACGCAGAACACGGGCCAGAACATCGCGGCGTCCCTCACCCCGCCCCTGCTGGGCCTGGTGATCGGCGACAGCAGGTACGCCCTGGCGTTCTGCGTGGCGGCGATCTTCCCGGCCCTGGCGGTGCTGGTGGTCCCGGTCCACGCGGAGGACTGACACCGTGTCGACCCTTCAATCACGCGTGTCGACCCTCAGATCACGCGTGTCGACCCTTCCGGCACGGGACCGGCCGGGCGAACTCGCGTGCTTGGAGGGTCGACTCGCGTGTCTGGAGGGTCGACACGCGTGATTGGGGGGACGACACGACGAAGGCCGCCTCCCGGACCCGGGAGGCGGCCTTCGCGTCAGGAACTCAAGCCACCGTCAGGCGGTTCTCGAAGCCCTCGACGAGCTTGCGCCACGCGCTCTGCTCCGCGTCGAACGGCGCCGACGGCTCGAGGCGCGTCGGGTCGGGCCGCAGCACGAAGGACACCAGCCAGCCCAGGCTTTCGTTGCCCGCCAGCGCCGTCTCGGCCGAGTCGTCGCCCGCCCAGTCCGCCGCGTCCGTGATCAGCTCGACCGCCAGCTCCAGCTGCGTCGGGTCGATCGCCGCCGGGCCCTCCGCGATGTCCGCGTCCAAGCCCGTCAGCACGTACGTGTTCTCGGTGTCGACCTCGACCTCGAGCTCGCCCGCCGTCGCCTTCGCCAGCACCTCGTCCCACGTGGACACGTCCGCGAGGTCCGTGTCGGCCAGGTCCTTGCCGTCGGCCAGCGCGCGGGCCAGTGCCTTCTCCGACGTGAACACGTCGATCTCGCCCTCGCTGCCGAGGAACACCGGCGCGTCGTCGAGGTAGCAGCGCAGCGTGTAGTACTCCGCGCCGGACGTGATGATCTTGATCGGGTCGATGCCGACCTCGGCCCAGAAGCCGACCGGACCCTCTTCTTCCTCGTCCTCGTCGGAGTCTTCGTCCACGGCGTCGATGGCTTCGAGGTCCTCTTCGCCCTCGGCGCCGGCCTCGGCCTCGGCGGACTCCTCGTGGAACGCGGCCAGCTCCTCGGCCGTCTGCTCCAGCACCTTCTCGTCGACGTCCGGCGCGGTCACCAGGCCGTCGATCGCGTCCAGCACGGTGTCCCACTTCTGCGACACCGTCTCGGACAGGTCGTTCCACACCTGCACGCCGACGCTCCCGGTGAACGGGAGGGTGCCCTGGTCGAGCAGCGAGAAGCCCTCGGTCGAGTCGAGGATCTCGTGCACCTCTTCGAGGTCGCAGACGTCGGCGAGCGAGCGCACGATGCCGACGATCTCGGCCAGCTCCGCGATGTGCCAGACGTCCGGCTCCTCGGCGACGAGCTCCGGCACGCCGACGAGGTCGTACGTGTGGTCCTCGTCCGGGATCAGCTCGGGCACGTTCAGCGACGGCACGGCGTCCCAGGCCGGGTGGTCCAGCAGGTCGTGGCGCTCGGACGTGCGGACGAAGGCGGCCAGGTGCGCGGCGTCCGGGAAGGCATACAGGTCGTCCTCGTCGCCGAGGAACGCTTCCCACTCCTCGCCGTCTTCCCGCCAGCGCGGGGCCCACAGGGTGACGACGTCGCCCTGCGGCAGCCCGAGTTCGATCGGGATGATGTCCTGTGCCATTCCTTAGCCCTCCGGAGTACCGCCCGTATGCGCGCGTGACCGGAAGGATCACCCGGTCGACGCGCGGTACCGCGAAGCCTACGGGTTTACCACGCGCGATGCGATCGCCCCTGCCGACTTTGCGACGAGCGGATGGCACGATGGACTCCTGATGACTCTCACAGACCTCCTGCCTGCGGATCCCGACCCCGACGCCCTCTTCGAAGCCTTCACGACCTGGACGGCCGATCGGGGCATCGAGCTGTACCCGGCGCAGGAGGAGGCGGTGATGGAGGTCGTCTCCGGATCGAACGTCATCCTCTCGACGCCGACCGGCTCCGGGAAGAGCCTCGTCGCCGTCGGCGCGCACTTCACCGCGCTCGCCCAGGGCCGCCGCAGCTACTACACCGCGCCCATCAAGGCACTGGTGTCGGAGAAGTTCTTCCAGCTCATCGAGATCTTCGGCGCCGAGAACGTCGGGATGATGACCGGCGACTCCAGCGTCAACGCGGACGCGCCGATCATCTGCTGCACGGCCGAAATCCTGGCGAACATCGCGTTGCGGTTCGGTGCCGACGCCCCCGTCGGGCAGGTCGTCGCCGACGAGTTCCACTTCTACTCCGAGCCCGACCGCGGCTGGGCGTGGCAGGTCCCCATCCTGGAGCTGCCGAAGGCCCAGTTCGTCCTGATGTCGGCGACCCTGGGCGACGTGTCCTTCTTCGAGAAGGACCTCACCCGCCGCACCGGCAAGCCGACCGCCGTCGTCACGTCGGCGCAGCGCCCGGTGCCGCTGACCTTCCGGTATGCGCTCACGCCGCTGCACGAGACGATGTCCGAGCTGCTCAACGGCGGCCAGGCGCCGGTCTACGTCGTGCACTTCTCGCAGGCCGCGGCCATCGAGCGGGCGCAGACGCTGATGAGCATCAACGTCACGTCGAAGGCCGAGAAGGAGGCCATCGCCGAGCTGATCGGCGACTTCCGCTTCGCCGCCGGGTTCGGCAAGACGCTCTCGCGGCTGGTCCGCCACGGCATCGGCGTGCACCACGCCGGGATGCTGCCGAAGTACCGGCGGCTGGTCGAGACGCTGGCGCAGTCCGGGCTGCTCAAGGTGATCTGCGGGACCGACACCCTCGGCGTTGGCATCAACGTGCCCATCAGGACGGTGGTCTTCTCCGCGCTGACGAAGTACGACGGCGTCCGCCAGCGCCATCTCAAGGCGCGCGAGTTCCACCAGATCGCCGGCCGGGCCGGGCGCGCGGGCTACGACACCGACGGCTACGTCGTCGTGCAGGCGCCTGACCACGTCGTCGAGAACGCGAAGGCGCTGGAGAAGGCGGGCGACGACCCGAAGAAGAAAAAGAAGATCGTCCGGAAGAAGGCGCCGGAGGGCTTCGTCAACTGGACTGAGAGCACGTTCGACCGGCTGATCGCGGCCGAGCCCGAGCCGCTGACGTCCAGCTTCAAGGTGACGCACTCGATGCTGCTGAACGTGATCTCGCGGCCGGGCAACGCGTTCGACTCGATGCGGCACCTCCTGGAGGACAACCACGAGGACCGCGCGTCGCAGCGCAAGCTCATCCTGCGCGCCATCGCGATCTACCGCGCGCTGCTCGCCGCCGGCGTCGTCGAACGGCTGCCCGAGCCGGACGAGCAGGGCCGGATCGTCCGGCTCACCGTCGACCTGCAGTTCGACTTCGCGCTCAACCAGCCGCTTTCGCCGTTCGCGCTGGCCGCGATCGAGCTGTTCGACCTGGAGTCGCCGAGCTACCCGCTCGACGTCGTGTCCACTGTGGAGGCCACAGTGGACAACCCGCGGCCGGTGTTGTCGCAGCAGCAGTTCAAGGCGCGCGGCGAGGCCGTGAACGCCATGAAGGCCGAGGGCATCGAGTACGACGAGCGGATGGAGCTGCTCGAGAACGTCTCGTACCCGAAGCCGCTGGAGGAGCTGCTGCAGGGCGCGTTCCACAGCTACCGGCAGGGCCACCCGTGGGTCGACGACTACGAGCTGTCCCCGAAGTCGGTCGTGCGCGACATGTACGAGCGCGCGATGAACTTCGTCGAGTACATCGGCTTCTACCAGCTCGCCCGGTCGGAAGGGCTGGTGCTGCGCTACCTCGCGGACGTCTACGACGCGCTGCGCCACACGGTGCCGGACGAGGCCAAGACCGAGCCGCTGCAGGACCTCATCGAGTGGCTCGGCGAGCTCGTCCGGCAGGTCGACTCGAGCCTGCTGGACGAGTGGGAGGCGTTGCGGCACCCGGACGAAGAAGGCCCGGTGTCGAAGCGGCCGCCGTCCGAGCCACCGGCCGTCACCCGCAACGAGCGCGCCTTCCGCGTGCTGGTGCGCAACGAGCTGTTCCGCCGGGTCGAGCTGTTCGGGCGGCGGGCGTGGAACGTGCTCGGCGAGCTGGACGCGGCGTCCGGCTGGGACGCCGAGGCGTGGGAAGACGCCATCGCGGACTACTTCGAGGAGTACGAGACGCTCGGCACCGGCCCGGACGCGCGCGGCCCGGCGCTGCTGATGATCGAGCAGCTGCCGGACGTCTGGAAGGTCCGCCAGATCTTCGACGACCCGGCGGGCGACCACGACTGGGGCATCAGCGCGGAGGTCGACTTGGCGGCGTCCGACGAGGCCGGGGTGGCCGTGGTGCGGGTGACCGACGTGGGCGCGCACTAGCCGTTGCCTTTTCCTGACTGCTCAGTCATCGTGATCACATGGTGGCGACAGTGCGGGAGCACCGGGTCGGCGACGTGCGCTGGACGGTCGTCAGCGGGCCCCGGGAAGCCGCTTTCCGGGCGCTCGGCGAGCACGCCGCCGCCGACATCCGGACCGTCCTCGCCGGACTGCCGTCCTGGCCGGTCACCGAATGGGCGCGGCGGTCGCCGGTGCTGTTCCGGGCCGTCGAAGCGGCGTCGCAGGTCGAGCACCCGGACGCGTACGCCGAGCTGACGGCCCTGGCGGCGGGAGCCGGGGTGCCGTTCGACGACCTCCTGCTGGCCAACCTGCGCGGCGACCTCGGTACGGGCGACGGCACGGGGTGCACCGACCTGGCGTGGGCGGGGTCGCCGAGCCTCCTCGGCCACAACGAGGACGGCGCCCCGGTGTTCGACGGAGTCGGGCGGCTGCTGACCCTGCTGATCGACGGCGAGCCCGGCGTGTGCGTCTGGTGGTACCCGGGTTTCCTGCCGAGCAACACCTTCACGCTGACCACGCACGGGCTGGCCTGGGGGATCGACAGCGTGAGCGTGGTGGCGCCTTCGCCGTACGCCGGGCGGCACTTCGTCGCGCGTTCCGCGCAGCGGTCGGCCACCGTGGCCGAGGCGGTGTCGATGCTGCGCTCGCACGCTTCGGCGGGCGGGTTCGCGTACACCATGGGGCAGGTCGGCTCGCCGGTGGTGACGGTGGTCGAGAAGGCCGGGGACGAGACCGCGGTGACCACTGTGGGCAGTGGGCTTTCCTGGCACACCAACCACTTCCGTCGGCTCTCGCCGCACTGGGACGCGGCGTCGGAGGAGAGCCTGGACCGGGCGGAGGTGTGCGCGCACCTGGCCCCGGTCGCGCCGGACGCGAAGTGGCTGGCGGACACGCTGACGAACGACGTCTACCGCAGCGCGTCCGGCGGCGACCCGCTGATGACGTTGAGCACGGTGGTGACGGATCTGGGTGACGGCACGGTGACCGTCGTCCCGCGGGGCGGGGCGCCGCTGCGGGCCGGCGCGGCGGACCTGGCCTCGGGGAACGTCGGCGCCGTTGACCGGATGCGGCCAACGGGGTGAATCCGGCCAAATCGTCCCCCTCCGGCCCCGGCGTCGCTAGCTTGGAGTCAGCCGACAGGGGAGGAAACATGGGAAGTCTGAAGCGCATCACGGCCGGCGTCTTCGCCGCGGCGGCGGTATCGGCGGTGCTGGGTGTCCTCGGCGCGACCACCGCGTCCGCGGCCTCGATGGTCGAGTACGCCTCGGCCGGCACCGATGCCACCGCCATCGAGTACGGCGCGGCGCCGAGCATCGTGGCGGGCGCGTACAAGTAGTAACCGGCGATTCGTGCGGGGCAGGCGGAACTCGGGCCTGCCCCGCACGGAGTCCGGAGGAAGGGGTTCGCCCCGCGCGGAACCGGCACGCTCAGCCCACCGGCACGAGGATCGCCCGGGCGTCCTCGCCCGCGAACCACAGGCCGATGGCGAACGCGGCCGTCGCCTCCAGCAGGTGCGCCCGGTCGAGGCCGCCGCCGAGCACCGCTGTGCAGCCGATGTCGCGGACCAGCGTGCGGACCGCGTCGAGGGCCGCCGGGTCGTCGCCGCAGAGCGGGACCGTGAGCGTCCGGGGTGGCTTCCGCCAGACGTCGGCCGGGGCCAGGTTGAACGCCTTGACGACGTGCGCGTCCGGCGCGGCGGCCGCGATGCGGGCCGCCACCGGGGTCCCCGGCGGGGGACCGCCGTCCGGGCCGGGCTGGTTGGTGCAGTCCACCAGGACCTTGCCGGGCAGGGGACCGGCGGCGGCCAGGACGTCGAAGACGGCGTCGGCGGGGACGGCGAGCAGCAGGACGTCCGCGAAAGCCGCCACCTCGGCCCACGTTCCGGTGCGGGCGCCGAGCGCCGCCGCCCGGGCCGGGTCGCGGCCGGCCACCCTCAGCTCGTGGCCGGCGTTCGCCCAGTGCGGGCCCAGCGCCGTCGCCATCGCGCCCGTGCCGAAGATCCCGATCCGCATGCGTCCTCCTCGTGCTTTGCTGTACCAGCACGACGTTAGGGACCCGGGCAGGAACCGAAAGGTAACCATGGACTTTCTCGCCGACTGCCGCACGCGGCTCGCGTTCGACCTGGTCGCCAACACGTGGAACCCCGTGGTCCTGTGGGCGTTGCGCCACGGCCCGCGCCGGCACGGCGAGCTCCGGCGCACGATCGGCGGGATCAGCGCGAAGGTGCTCACGGAAACCGTGCGGCGCCTGGAGTTCGACGGGCTCGTCGAGCGCCGCGACGGCGGGTACGCCCTTACGTCGCTGGGGGAGACGCTGCTGGGGCCGATCGAGGGCTTCGGCCGGTGGGCGGCTGAGCACGGCGACGCCGTCGTCGCCGCTCAAGACCGAGCACGATCAGCGTGACCAGGGACAACGCGGGCAGCGGATAGCCGGCGAGGATCCCGGCCGGCACATCGACTGCCGGAGCGGCCACTCCCGCCACGAACACCCAGGTCGGCGCGGTCGGCGGCTTCGCGGCGGGCGACCACGGCGTCCGCTTGCCGGGCTTGGCGATCGAGAGCCAGGCCTGGAAGGAAAGCGCGCTCGCCATCAGCGACGCCCCGGCGATCTGCGGCCAGGTGACGGTACTGGTGTCCGCGGACTCCCGCAGCGCGGGGGAGAGCAGGAAGATCCCGGCGTAGAGCTGGATCAGCGTGAGGGCGAACTTCGTGAGGACCCACCAGTGCCGGAAGTAGCCCCACGCGGTGGCGCCGGCGAGGAGCAAGCCGGTGAAGGCGGAGACGTTCGCCATCGGCGCGAGCAGCACGGAGTCGAGCCGGTCGGCCATCGAGGTCGGGGCGGCGGCCTGCCCGGGGTGCGCGAGGGCCGGCGACATGAGCACCACCAGCGCAAGGGCCTGGCTCATCCAGGCGACCGACGACACGGCGTGCAGCCAGACGACGGTTTGGCGCCACCGCGGGGAAGTCTTGGTTCGGGTCACGGGTCAAGGTTCGCGGGAACGCCGTCCGCGCACATCGGGCCCGACCCGGGTTTCGCCCCGGACCCGCGGAGGCTCCGCCTGCGCCCGCCGGAGTACACCGCCCCGGCGCCCGTACCACCGCGGAAGTAGGCCCGGCACCCGGAACTCGCGTGATCAGAGGCGGAACTCGCGTGATTGAACGCGTATCTCGCGTGACTGGAGGGTCAACTCGCGTGATTGGAGGGTCGACACGGCGTGCGTGGTCGTGTCGACCCTTTAATCACGTGTGTCGGCTTGCTGATCACGCGTGTCGGCCTTTTCGGCACGGTCAGCGGGGTGGGTTCTTGGCCGCCAGGGCCAGCAGGGGGACTGCTGCCGCGGCGTCGGTGATCAGGGTCGTGACCATGCCCGACCGCAAAACCGCGTCCACCGCCGCCGCTTTCGGCTTGCTGTAGCCCAGCGCGATCACTTCCGGCACCGCCGTCAGCTCTTCGTGGCTGATCGCCAGCACGTGGTGGGCCAATCCGGTCGACAAAGCGTTTCCGGACGCGTCGAACAGGCGCGCCGCCACCTCCGCCGTCGCGCCGCGGGCCGCGATCGCCGCGCGCTCGGCCTCGTCCAGCGCGTCGTACACCGTCGACTCGCCCGGCTGCCACGCGCCGATGCTGACCACGGCCTTCGTCAGGTTCCGGAACTGCCCGAACGTCTCCGCGATGCCCGGCTGGCGCCGCAGCGTCTCCGTGGTCCGCCGGTCCGGCAGCACCAGCGGGCCGAAGATCGGGTACGCGTCGCCGCCGGACACCGACGTCACGCGGCTGACCGTCTCCACCGACCGGCCGCGCATGTCCATCCCGGCCTGCACCCCGCACAGCTGGACGATCGGGCACCGCGGCAGCGCGCGGATGGCCTCGGTCATCGCGTTCACCGACCGTGCCCACGACAACCCGATGACGTCCGAAGGGGTCGCGATCTCTTCCAGCAGCCGAGCCGCCAGCGTCCCGATCTTGGCCCGGACGACCTCCCTCGGCTCGCGCTCGGTTGAGCGTTCGAGCACCAGCGCCCGCTCCAGGCCGTACGCCGCGCGCACCTCGTCCGACAGCGCCAGATCCACCGGCGCGGGCAGCGAGAACTCCACTCTGACCAGGCCGGACTCCCTGGCGGTGTCGAGCATGCGGGCCACCTTGAACCGGCTGATGCCGAACTCGTCGGCAATCTCCAGTTTGGAGCGTCCCTGCACGTAGAAGCGCCGGGCGATGGTGGCCAGCAGGATCGCTTCGGTCAGCGACGGCGGCTTCTTAGACGCGCTCATATGAGCACTATAGCTCGAAATCTGCACGAAAGGTTGACGTAACACCGACGTCAGACCTGTAATGCCTTCACATGTTCTCGACGCCATAGGTCAACGCCGCTCATATGAGCGCGAGAAAGGGGCAAGGCATGCGTGCCGCCATCGTCGACCGGCCCGGTGAGATCAGGGTCGGCGAGGTGCCCGATCCGAAACCCGGGGAACGCCAGGTCGTCGTCAAGGTCGGAGCGTGCGGGATCTGCGGGACCGACCTGCACATCGCGGACGGGCACTTCCCGCCCACGCCGTATCCGATCGTCCCCGGGCACGAGTTCGCCGGGGAGATCGTCGAGCTCGGCGCGGACGTGCCGGGCGAGTGGAAGATCGGCGACCGCGTCGCCGTCGACCCGTCGCTGTTCTGCGGCTACTGCGGCCCCTGCCGCGCCGGCCACGGCAACCTCTGCGCGAACTGGGGTGCCACCGGCGACACCGTCAACGGCGCCTTCGCCGAGTACGTCGCCGTCCCGTCGTCCACCTGCTACCGCATGCCCGACTCGATGACCTGGGAGCAGGGCGCGCTGGTCGAACCCGTCTCCTGCGCGGTGCACGGCGTGCGCCGTGTCGGCGTCGAAGCCGGAGAGCGCTTCCTCGTGGTCGGCGCCGGCACCATGGGCCTGATCATGCAGCAGCTGCTGCAACGCTCCGGCGCGCAGGTCACGGTGGTGGACCGGAACAAGGACCGGCTGCCGCGGGCGACGAGTCTCGGCGCCGTCGCCACCGCGTCGGACGTCGGCGAGCTGAACGGCGAGAAGTTCGACGTCGCCGTCGACGCGACCGGCGCCGCCCCGGCCATCGAAGCCGCGTTCGACTCGATCCGGCGCGGTGGCCGGCTGCTCGTCTTCGGCGTCGCACCGGCGGAAGCCCGCGTCGCGCTTTCGCCGTTCCGCATCTACAACGACGAAATCACCATCGTCGGCTCGATGGCCGTGCTGCACAGCTTCGGCGCCGCGCTCGACCTCGTCGCGACCGGCGCGATCGACACCGATTCGCTGCTCACGGACACGCTGCCGCTGGAGCAGTACCCCGAGGCGCTCGCCAAGATGCGCAGCGGCTCGGGCCTCAAGGTGCAGGTACTCCCGGGAGGCGGCCGTGCGTAAGCTCCTCACCCTCTTCGCCGCGACGTCCCTGCTGGCCACCGGGTGCGCCGGGGCCGGCTCGGTCGGCACCGGCGGGAGCACCCTCGTCATCGCGATCGTGGCCAACCCGCAGATGAAGGACGCGATCTCCCTCGCCCCGGAGTTCGAGAAGGCCACGGGCATCAACCTGAAGTTCGTCTCGCTGCCGGAAAACCAGGCCCGCGCCAAGATCACCGCGTCGACCGCCACCGAGGGCGGCGAGTTCGACGTCGTGATGATCAGCAACTACGAGGCTCCGCAGTGGGCGGCCAACGGCTGGCTCGAGAACCTCGAACCGCACATGGCGGCCACCCCGGGCTACGACGAAGGCGACTTCATCCCCAGCATCAAGACGTCGCTGTCGTACCAGAACCAGATGTACGCGGTGCCGTTCTACGGCGAGTCGTCGTTCCTGGCCTACCGCAAGGACCTCTTCGAGAAGGCCGGGCTCACGATGCCGGCCAAGCCGACGTGGCAGCAGATCGCGGACTTCGCCGCGAAGCTCGACGACAAGGCCGACGGCGTCGCGGGCATCTGCCTGCGCGGCAAGCCGGGCTGGGGCGAGAGCCTCGCGCCGTTCACCACGGTGGCCAACACCTTCGGCGCGCAGTGGTTCGACAAGGACTGGAACGCCAAGCTGACGTCGCCGGAGTTCAAGGAAGCCGCGAACTTCTACGTCAACCTGATCCGCGACCACGGTGAGGTCGGTGCCTCCAGCGCCGGGTTCTCCGAGTGCGGTACGCGCTACACCCAGGGCAACGCGGCGATGTGGTACGACGCGACGGTCATGGCGGGCACCAACGAGGACCCGTCGAGCAGCAAGATCGTCGGCAAGTCCGGCTACGCGCCGGCGCCGGTGGTCAAGACGCAGGCCAGTGGCTGGCTCTACACCTGGGCGCTCGGCATCCCGAAGGTCGCCAAGGACAAGGACGCGGCCTGGAAGTTCATGGCCTGGATGACCGACAAGGCGTACGTGCAGAAGGTCGGCCAGACCTACGGCTGGAACCGCGTCCCGCCGGGCGTGCGCCAGTCGACGTACACCATCCCCGACTACGCCAAGGCCGCGGCGGCCTACGCGAAGCCCACGCTCGACGGCATCGCGGACGCGAACCAGCAGAAGGTCATGGCGAACCCGGTGCCCTACCCCGGCATCCAGTTCGTCGGCATCCCCGAGTTCCAGGACCTGGGCACCCGGGTGAGCCAGCAGCTGTCGGCGGCGATCGCCGGCCGCGAGTCGGTCGACGACGCCCTGAAGCAGTCCCAGGACTACGCCCAGACGGTGGGCGACTCCTACAAGGCGGTGCAGTGATGTCCACGCTGTCGGTAGATACGCCCAAGTCCCACGCCCACGCGAAGGCCGAGGAGAAACGCGGCCTGAGCACCGCGGCCAAGCGGCGCCTGCCGCTGCTGCCCGCGCTGATCTTCGTCATCGCGGTGACGCAGCTGCCGTTCCTGCTCACCGTCTTCTACTCGTTCCAGTCGTGGAACCTGGTCCGGCCGGGCTCGCGCCACTTCGTCGGCCTGGACAACTACATCGACGTCTTCAGCGACGCGACGTTCCTGGTCGCGCTGCTCAACACGGTGGTGCTGACCGTGGTGTGCGTGCTGGTCGCGCTGCTGCTGGGCCTCGGCCTGGCGATCCTGCTCGACCGGAAGTTCTTCGGCCGCGGCGTCGTCCGGACGCTGCTGATCACGCCGTTCCTGATCCTCCCGGCGGCCGGCGCGCTGCTGTGGAAGACGACGATGTTCGACCCGACGTACGGGCTGCTGCACTTCGTCTTCGGCACCGACCTCGACTGGCTCTCGGAGTTCCCGCTGGCCGCGGTGATGGCGCAGATCGTGTGGCAGTGGACGCCGTTCATGATGCTGCTCATCCTGGCCGGCCTGCAGAGCCAGTCCAAGGAGGTGCTCGAAGCGGCCTCTGTGGACGGTGCCGGCCGGTGGCGGACGTTCGTCTCCATCACCCTGCCGCACCTGTCCCGGTTCCTGCAGCTGGCGACGCTGCTGGGCGCGATCTACATCGTGAACAGCTTCGACGCGATCTTCCTGATGACGCAGGGCGGCCCGGGCACGGCCAGCACCAACCTGCCGTACTACATCTACCAGCGCGCGTTCGAGGGCTTCGACGTCGGCCAGTCGTCGGCGATGGGCGTGATCGTCGTGATCCTGACGATGATCGTCGCGACCTTCGCGCTGCGCCTGATGTTCCGCACCTTCTCCGTGAGTGGAGGCGTGAAATGACCACTCTTGCCGCGCGTCCTCGCAAGAAGCACTACGGCAAGGGCTCGCTGACCGTGGCGACCTGGGTCGTCGCGATCCTGTTCGTCTTCCCGCTGCTGTGGATGATCCTCACGGCGTTCAAGCAGGAGGCCGACGCCTACACCGACCCGCCGAAGCTGCTGTTCTCCCCGACGTTCGACCAGATCTCGAACGTCCTGAGCGGCGGGTTCCTGCCCTACCTGTCCAACTCGGCGTTCGTCACGATCCTCTCGACGGCCCTGGTGCTGCTCTTCGGCGTCCCGGCGGCGTACGCGCTGTCGCTGGCGCCGGTCAAGGGCACGTCGAACGCGCTCGGGTTCTTCCTCTCGACGAAGATGCTGCCGATCGTCGCGGCGATCATCCCGCTGTACATCATCTCCCAGAACTCCGAGCTGCTGGACACGGTGTGGGCGCTGGTCATCCTGTACACGTCGATGAACCTGCCGCTGGCCATCTGGATGATGCGGTCGTTCTTCCTCGAGGTCCCGCACGAGATGATCGAAGCGGGCCGGATCGACGGCGCGAACCTGCCGACGCTGCTGCGCAAGATCATCATGCCGGTGGTCGCGCCCGGGATCGCGGCGACCGCGCTGATCTGCGTCATCTTCTCCTGGACCGAGTTCTTCTACGCGGTCAACCTGACGGCGGCCCGGGCCGGCACGGTGCCGGTGTTCCTCGTCGGGTTCATCACCAGTGAGGGCCTGTACTGGGCCCAGCTTTCCGCCGCCGCGCTGCTGGCTTCGCTGCCGGTGATGATCGTCGGCTGGATCGCGCAGAACCACCTCGTCCGGGGGCTGTCGATGGGAGCGGTGAAGTAGCCATGGCGGGTGTCAGTTACGAACAGGCGTCGCGGATCTACCCGGGTGCGCACGAGGTGCGGGCGGTCGACAAGCTCGACCTGGCGGTGCCGGACGGCGAGTTCCTGGTGCTGGTCGGCCCTTCGGGTTCGGGCAAGTCGACGGCGCTGCGGATGCTCGCGGGGCTGGAGGACATCGACGAGGGCGCCATCCACATCGGCGACCGCGACGTCACCCACCTGCCGCCGAAGGACCGGGACATCGCGATGGTGTTCCAGTCCTACGCGCTGTACCCGCACATGACGGTGGCCGAGAACATGGGCTTCGCGCTGAAGCTGCGTGGACTGTCCAAAGCGGACATCGAGGCCAAGGTGGCCGAGGCCGCTGCGATGCTGGATCTTTCGAAGTACCTCGACCGCAAGCCCAAAGCCCTGTCTGGCGGGCAGCGGCAGCGCGTCGCGATGGGCCGGGCGATCGTGCGCGAGCCCAGCGTGTTCCTGATGGACGAGCCACTGTCCAACCTGGACGCGAAGCTGCGCGTCGAGACGCGCGCGAACATCGCCCAGCTGCAACGCCGGCTCCGGACGACGACCATCTACGTCACGCACGACCAGGTCGAGGCGATGACGATGGGCGACCGGGTGGCGGTGCTCAAGGACGGCGTCCTGCAGCAGTGCGCGTCACCGCGGGAGCTGTACGAGAACCCGACGAACTCGTTCGTGGCCGGCTTCATCGGATCGCCGGCGATGAACCTGGCGACGCTGCCGCTGACCGAGGGCGGCGTCAAGCTGGGCGACGTCGTGCTGCCGCTGCCGCGCTCGGTGCTGTCCGCCGCCGGGGACCTGAAGGAGGTGGTCTTCGGCGTGCGCCCGGAGTCGCTGGAGCTGGTCTCCGAAGGCGGCTTCGAGCTGGTCGTGGAGCTGGTCGAGGAACTGGGCGCGGACGCGTACCTGCACGGCAAGGTGGGCGACGACCGGTTCGTCGTCCGCGTCGACGGCCGCACCCCGCCCCGGATGGGCGACAACGTCCGGGTCGGCCTGCGCGGCGAAGGCGAGACCCACGCGTTCAACCCGGAGACGACCCTCCGCCTCTCGTAGTGGTCACCTCGTCGTGAGTGTTTAGGGCGGTTCTAACCGCCCTAAACACTCACGACGTGCATCGTCGGCAAGTCGGCTCGCGGTGCCCGGCCGGATCCCAGCCCTCACGGAGCAGAACCTGCCGGACTTCGTCCGCGACCGCGCACGGTTCGGTGTGCACTTCGTTCCAGCCGTAGACGAGCCGGGCGCGGCCGGCGAGTTCGGCGGCGTTGTCCCGGCGACGGTCCCGGAAGGCGATGCCTGCCATGGCATGAGTGGCCCGGCCGTCGAGCCGGACCGTGACCGCCGCGCCGTGGCTGTCGTAGGTCACGTCTTCCCAGAGTGTCTTCCCGTCCACGACGAACGGCGTCTGCCGGTCACCTCGTGGCAGGCCGTGCTCGTCCTCGACCAGCTGGAGGTACTCGACTTCGAGGGCGGACATCAAGCCGTTGCGCACCAGGCCGAGGCCGTTACGGATGGCAGCCCGGTAGCGATAGGGCGGGCGTTGCGTGACACAGTTCTCGACGGCTTCGAGCGAGATCGAACTTCGGCTGACGAGGTCCACGACGAGAAGCGTCGCCTCTCTGGCCGTCTCCTGGGAAACGGCCAGGTCGACGACGGTGTCCGCACCGCGGGTCCGAGGTGGCGTGGTCGCCAGCGTCGTGTGCGCCAGGGCGCGTGAGCGATGGACCACCACGAACGGCCGTTGTGAGATGGCCGAACTCGTGTAGGGCACGGTGATTTCGACCGGCCGGTCGATGATCGGGAGGAGGCCCCATTCTTCCGCTGCCGAGTGATGACTCAAGATGGCGTGCTTGCCGCCGTAGAGCAGTGCGGCTGCCAAGCGCGCGGGCCGGGGCAGTGGACCGGTGAACGTCGCGTAGACGCCGGGCAGCACGCGCTGCCACCGCCCGGCTTCCACGTTGGCCGCCAGGTCCGCCTTGGTGTGGCCGTAAGCGCGGAGCTGTCCGAGACTGAGGACGCCGGACTGCCGTTCGAGGACGACTTGCCAGCTGGGTCTGGCCGGTTCCGGTAGCACGTCGGTGGACCACCGTCGGTGAAGAGGCATACCTCGACGATGATCGACTCCGGGGGCCCGCAAGAGGCGCCCGGCAAATCTGTGGATAACCAGAGCCGATGTGGATAACTCTGTCGTGAGTGTTTAGGGCGGTTCTAACCGCCCTAAACACTCACGACAAGCTGAGGTTCACCCCGGGTAGTGGACACCGAGTTAGCAGGATCAGATGTCCTGCTGAAAGGATGTCCTCATGCCTGCTCGCAAGCGCCGGTCGTACCCGGCGGAGTACAAGGTCGAGGCTGCTCACCGTGTGATCGATTCCGGCCGCACGATCGCTGAGGTCGCCCGCGAGCTGGGCATCGACGCGGGCATGTTGAGTGTCTGGGTCAAAGACGAACGACGCCGGATCACCGCGGCTGAGGTCCACGGGGACAACCCCTTGCAGGCGGCCGAGCGGGCCGAGCTGCTGCGCTTGCGCGGGCAGGTGGCCGAACTGGAGAAGGACAACGCGTTCCTGGTAAAAGCTTCGGCGTACTTTGCCGCGATGCAGAAGAACCGGCCCGGTTCGCTCTGATGGCCAAGTACGCCGGCCCCGACGAGTTCGCCGAGACGGCCGGCTCCACCTCGCCGCAGCACACCCGGTTCTCGGTCCGGCGGATGGCGCGGCTGCTGAGCGTGTCGAGAGCCGGCTACTACGCGCACGCCAAACGCGCCGCGGCAAGGGTGCTGACGCCACGGCAGCAACGCCGCGCCGACCTCGAGGTGAAGATCACCGAGGCGCACAAGGACTCCCGCGGAACCTACGGGTCGCCGCGGATCACCGCCGAACTGCGTGACCAGGGCGAGGTGGTCACAGCGAAGACGGTCGCCAAGATCATGGCCTCGATCGGGCTGGAGGGCATCAGCCCGCGCACGTTCAAGGTGAAGACGACGGTGGTCGATCCGGCCGCGTCGTTCCCGCCGGATCTGGTCGACCGGCTTTTCGACCGGGGCCGGCTGGACGCGGTCTGGCTGACCGACATCACGTATTTGACGTGTGGTGAGGGCGAGATGTTCCTGTGTGCGATCCGGGACGGGCACTCTCGGAAAGTGTTGGGCCACAGTGTATCTGACCGTATCAGCGCTGAGATGGTCACGGACGCCATCCACGACGCGGTCGCCGCCCGTGGCGGTGAATGTCGCGGCACGGTACTGCATTCCGACCGCGGCGGGGAGTTCACGGCGCATCTGACGGCGCAAGCGTGCTTCCGGCACGGGCTGCGCCGGTCGATGGGCGAAACCGGTATCTGCTGGGACAACAGCCCGGCAGAGTCGTTCTGGTCGACGTTCAAACATGAGCACTACTACCGGCATGCCTACGCCACGAAGATGGAACTCGTTGCCGCAGTTGACAATTGGGTTCGTTTCTACAACAGTGTGCGGCGGCACTCCGCAATCGGGATGCTCAGTCCCGACAATTTCGAGCAGTCACTTCGCACGGCTGCCTGATCCCTCGTAAGCCCCTGTCCACCGTTCGGGGTGAACCTCAAGCTGCGGCAGACCTACTCCTGCAGTAACAGGGCCTGGCTGGGGCAAACGTGCACCGCTTCGCGGGCCTTCTCGACCAGCTCGCCCTCCGGCTGGTCGTCGAGGACGATGACCGTGCCGTCGTCTTCGCTCTGGTCGAACAGGGCGGGCTCGGTCAGCACGCACTGCCCGGCGCCGACGCACTTGCCGGTGTCCGCGATGATCTTCATGGTTCTTCTCTCCTGTGGTGGGATGGCAGTTCGTTCTCTACCAGGTCACCGGCAGCCGGTACAGGCCGTAGATGTTCGCGTCGTCCTTGAACGGCAGGTCGTCGACGTCCGCGGCCAGCGCGAGGGTCGGGATGCGCCGGAAGAGCGTGTCGAACACGATCTGCAGCTCCATCCGGGCGAGGTTCTGGCCGAGGCACTGGTGCGGCCCGAAGCCGAACGCGACGTGGTGGCGCGCGCCGCGCTCGATGTCCAGCTCGTCCGGGTCGTCGAACGCCCGCGGGTCGCGGTTCGCCGCGTAGCCCAGCGCCAGCACGCCCTCGCCGGCCCGGATCAGCTGCCCGCCGACCTCGATGTCCTCGACGCACAGGCGCGCCGTGGCCGCGTCGACGATCGTCCAGTAGCGCAGCATCTCCTCGACGGCGTCGAGCGTCTTGCCCGGGTCGGCCTTGATCGCCGCGAGCTGCTCCGGGTTGCGGAGGAACGCCACGGTGGACAGGGAAATCATGTTCGCCGTCGTCTCGTGCCCGGCCACCAGCAGCAGGAAGCCGGTCGCGGCCAGCGAAGCACGCCGGTAGGCGCCGTCTTCGCGGAGCTTGACGATCTGCCGGCCGAGCAGGTCGTCCGGCGGGTTCGCCTCCTTCTCCGCGATGAGGTCTTCCATGTAGCCGCGGATGGTGTCGAACGCCGCCCGCCGCTCCTCCGGCGTCGTCGCGCGCTTGATCAGCTTCGCCGTGTGGGTCTGGAAGAAGTCGTGGTCGGCGTAGGGCACGCCGAGCATCTCGCAGATCACCAGCGACGGCACCGGCAGCGACAGCGCCTCGACCAGGTCACCCGGCTTCGGCCCGGCGAGCAGCGCGTCGATCTGCCCGTCCACGATCTCCTGGATCCGCGGCCGCAGCGCCTCCATCCGGCGCACGGTGAACTCGCCGAGCACGGCCTTGCGGGCCGGCCCGTGCTCGGGCGCGTCCATGGTGATCATGGTGCGCTCGTCGCCCTGCCGCCGGAACCCGCCCTTGACCAGCTGCGGGAAGTCCGGGTGCTGCCGGTCGGCGCTGAACCGCCGGTCGTTCAGCACGGTCCGGACGTCCTCGTGCCGGGTGACCACCCAGGCCCAGCCTCCGTCGGGCAGCCCGACCTTCGACACCGGCTCTTCTTCGCGGATCTCCTCGTACGCCGGCGGCGGCGAGAACGGGCACGTGCGGGTCATCGGGAATTCGTGCTTTTCGACAGTCGTCATGGCGCCCCCTTCACCAGGTCACGGGCAGGCAGTAGAGCCCGAAGATCGACGAGTCGTGCTTGAACGGCAGCTGGTCGACCGGCGCGGCCAGCTTCAGCTCCGGGATGCGGCGGAAGAGCGTGTCGAAGACGATCTGCAGCTCCATCCGGGCGAGGTTCTGGCCGAGGCACTGGTGCGGCCCGAAGCCGAACGCGACGTGGTGGCGCGCGCCGCGCTCCAGGTCGAGCTCGTCCGGGTTTTCGAACGCCTCCGGGTCGCGGTTGCCGGAGTAGCTCAGGCCGAGCACGCCCTCGCCCTCGCGGATCAGCTGCCCGCCGATCTCGAGGTCCTCGGTGGCGACGCGCGACGTCGCGAACTCGGCGATCGTGAAGTACCGGAGCAGCTCCTCGACGGCGTCGAGCGTCTTGCCCGGGTCGTTCTTGATCAGCTCGAGCTGGTCCGGGTTCTCCAGCAGCGCGACGGTGCCGAGCGAGATCATGTTCGCCGTCGTCTCGTGCCCGGCGATGAGCAGCAGGAACGCCAGGGAGACGAGCGAGTCGTGGTCGGCGTCGCCGTGCTCCTCGCGCTGCTTGGCGATCTGACGGCTGAGCAGGTCGTCGGCCGGCTCGGTCTCCTTCTTGGTGACCAGCTCGTCGAGGTAGTTCTGCAGCTCGTCGACGGCCTTGATCCGGTCGTCCTGCTCGACGTCCCGGTTGAGCAGCGTCGAGCTGCGGACCTGGAAGAACTCGTGGTCGGCGTACGGGACGCCGAGCAGCTCGCAGATGACCAGCGACGGCACCGGCAGCGACAGTGCGGTGACCAGGTCGGCGGGCTTCGGGCCGGCCAGGATCGCGTCGATGTGCTCGTCGACGATCTGCTGGATGCGCGGCTGGAGCGCCTTCATCCGCTTGACCGTGAACTCGCCGACAACCTCACGGCGGGCCGCGCCGTGCTGCGGCGGGTCCATGTTGATCAGCGACGCGGTGAAGTTGGTCCGCCGCACCGGGCGTCCCTGCTTGGTCAGGAACGGGAAGCCGGGGTTGAACCGGTCGGAGCTGAACCGCGGGTCGGTGAGCATCTGCCGGACGTCCTCGAGCCGGGTGATCGCCCACGCCTCCTGGCCGGACTGCAGCTCGACGCGCTGGACCGGGCCTGCTTCGCGCAGCTTCTCGTACGCCGGCGGCGGCGCGAACGGGCAGCTGCGCACCAGCGGGAAGACTTCGTCCTTCGTGGTGGGATCAGCGACTTCGGTCATTTCGGGCCCCCTAAAACGGACTAACAGTATGCGGAGGATTACATTCCGGTTCTGCGGTCCAAGGTACCGAAGCGGAAGGAAGTCGTCCACTAGCTAACGGGTGACTCGCTGTGGGCGGGGTGTGTGGCCGCCTGACCATGCGAGAATCACTCCGCGCGATCCAGCGAGAGGCGAACGGCATGACGGCAGACCCCGAGACCACCCTGCGGGCGGACGCGCGGCGCAACCGCGACCAGATCCTGGCCGCCGCGAAGACCATCTTCGCCGTCTCCGGTCCCGAGGTGCCGATGGAGGAGATCGCCCGCGCGGCCGGCGTCGGTGTCGGCACGCTGTACCGCCGGTTCCCGGACCGCGACGCGCTGGTCCGCGCGGTCGCGATGGACAACTTCGAGCGGGTCCTGATCGACGCGCGCGCGATCGCCGCCGAGGAGACGTCGTCGTGGCGCGCGCTGGAGCGGCTGCTGAGGCAGTCGGTCGAGCTGCAGCTGAGCATCCAGCTGGCGATGGTGTCCCACCGGGCCCTGGTCATCCTGAAGGGCGACCCGGAGGTCCGGCGCCTGCGGGACGAGATCCTGGCGGTGGTGGAGGACTTCGTCCGCGGAGCCCAGGCCGAGGGCGTGCTCCGCCCGGATGTCGGCGCGGGTGACATCGCGATCCTGTTCGCGACGCTGCTGCGCCAGATGCGGGCGAAGTCCTCGGACGTGGCGGAGATGGCGGCCCGGCGCTGCGTCGGGATCATGATCGACGGACTCAGCGCGCGGCCGGGCACGGAGCTCCCGGGCCGGCCGATCATGGCGGACGATCTGGACCCCGCCGCCGATCACAGCTGATTCTTCGGTTTCCGTGTTAAGGTTCCGCCTCGTTCTGCCGAATTCGGGTTGCGGGCGGGAAAATGCGACGAAGAATGCTGGCCGTGATGTTGACGATTCCCTTCCTGGTGGTCGCCGGCTGCGGTGACGGCCCGGTCGGCGGCGTCGCGGCCCCGGCCCCGGCGGCGGTCCCGACGACGGCGCCCAGCACGTCCTCGGCGTCCGCGGCTTCGGCCTCGCCGACGCCGTCTTCCCGGGTGGTGGTGCCAACTCCGACGCCGCCGTCGACAACGCCGGTGCGCGGCTGCCGCAGTCCGGAGTTCACGACGTCGGAGACCGACGGCGGCTGGTCGGACGGCGGCTACTACGTCCACAACAACATGTGGAACGCGGGTGAGGCGGGCCCGGAAACGCTGCGCGCGTGCGCGTACGACAACTGGTACGTCGATTCCACCCAGCCCGACTCGACGTCGGTGAAAACCTATCCGAACGTGCACAAAGACATCAACAACCAGAATGGGAAACCGTTCAACGACTATTCCGTGATCAGGACGACGTTCGCCGGCCGCGGCCCGGGCGTGGGCATCTACGACGTGGCGTACGACCTGTGGCTGAACGGCGTCGGCGACGGAGCCGGCGTCAGTGAGCTGATGGTGTGGACGGAGAACCTGAAGCAACAGCCCTCGGGCGACAAACTGGCCACGTACACGGCGGCCGGAGCGACGTACGACGTCTGGGCGGACGACGACGGGTACGTGGCGTTCGTTTCCCGCGCGACGCAGTACTCGGGCAGCCTCGACCTGAAGGCGATGATCGCCTGGTCGATCGGCAAGGGCCTGATCCCGCCGAACCCGACGGTGAACCAGATCGGCTACGGGATCGAGTTCTGCTCGACCGGCGGGGGCAAGGCGAGGTTCACGCTGACGGACTTCTCGGTCACGATGAGCTGAGGCGGTAGGCCCGGCGGACGGAGAACGACGTCGCCCCGGCGGTGGTGACCGTGACGGCGGCGACGACGAAGGCCGTGACCACGGTGCTCGCGGTGAGCGGCGCGGTACCGCCACGCCCACCGGTGCCGACGACGATCAGGCAGCCGAGAACGTCGACCACGATCGCGCACCACCACATCGCCAGGACGAGGTTGCGGGCGCCGGTGACGAACGACGGCGTCAGCCGTCCGGCGAGCGAACGCGAACGGGCGGTGAGCGCGCCCGCGCCGGCGAGCAGCAGCGCGAAGCTGCCGGCGCCGAGGAAGATCAGCCCGAAGTAGACGAGCGGATGGGTCCGCGCGGGCGCGGTGACGCCGAGCCAGACCAAGGTGGCCCAGCTCGCAAGCGCCAGGACCACGGACACGGCGCCCGCGGCCGGCCGTGGCGGCACGGGCGCGGTCACGGCATCACGTGCCAGCCGGGCTTTGTCCTGCATCGCGCTCCGGGTGCGGTCGGGGCCGGGCGGCCGGTCAGCTGTCCGTCCGGGAATGCGCGAGGGGCTTCCAGGCGTCCGGAAGCCCCTCGCGGGCTCAGACGCCCAGCGGGTGCCAGACCGTCTTCGCCTCCAGGTACCGCCGCAGCCGGGTCAGGTCCGGCGCCGACGTCCAGTCCGGCTCCGCCGCCGGGACCGTCAGCACCCGCTTCACCGTGTTCGCCGCTTCGCGCGCCAACTCCACACGCTCGGCAGGCGCGGCACCCGTCGGGTCCAGGGCGTTGACGTCACCGTGCGATGCCAGCCACGGACCCAGTTCCGACGCCCGGCCCGTCAGGATGTTCGCCACTCCGCCCGGGACGTCCGATGTCGCCAGGACCTCCGACAGCGTGATCGCCGGCAGGGGCCTCTCCGCGCTCGACACCACCACCGCCGTCGAGCCCGTCGCCAGGACCGGGGCCAGGACCTCGACCAGGCCCAGCAGGGACGACCCCTGCGGCGCCAGGATGCCCACCACGCCGGTCGGCTCCGGGACCGTGAACGAGAAGTACGGGCCCGCGACCGGGTTCGCCGAACCCAGCACGGACGCGATCTTGTCCGTCCAGCCCGCGTACCAGACCCAGCGGTCGATCGCTGCGTCCACAAGGGACTCGGCCTTCTTCGCGGCCAGGCCCTCGGACGCCGAAACCTCCGCGATGAACTGGTCGCGCCGGCCCTCCAGCACCTCGGCCACGCGGTAGAGCACCTGGCCGCGGTTGTACGCCGTCGCGCCCGACCAGCCCGGGAACGCCTTGCGGGCCGCCACCACCGCGTCGCGGACGTCCTTGCGGGACGCGTGCGCCGCGTTCGCCAGGAACTTGCCCTTCGCGTCCGTCACCGGGTACACCCGGCCGGACTCCGAACGCGGGAACTTGCCGCCGATGTACAGCTTGTACGTCTTGGCGACGGAAATCCTCACAAGATCAGACTGCTTTGAATTAGACACTGAGGTAAGCCTCCAGCCCGGTGCGGCCGCCTTCGCGCCCGAAGCCGGATTCCTGGTAGCCGCCGAACGGTGCGGCGGGGTCGAAGCGGTTGAAGGTGTTGGCCCAGACCACGCCCGCGCGCAGCTGGTTCGCCATCCACAGGATCCGGGAGCCCTTTTCGGTCCAGATGCCGGCCGAAAGCCCGTACGGCGTGTTGTTCGCCTTCGCCACGGCCTCGTCCGGCGTGCGGAACGTCAGCACCGACAGCACCGGGCCGAAGATCTCCTCGCGCGCGATCCGCATCGACTGGTGGACGTTCGCGAACACCGTCGGGGCGAAGAAGAACCCGCGCTCCGGCACCGGGCACGGGCTGGTCCAGCGCTGCGCGCCCTCGGCGTCACCGGACTCGACGAGCCCGCGGATCTTGGCGAGCTGCTCGGCCGAGTTGATCGCGCCGACGTCGGTGTTCTTGTCCAGGGGGTCGCCGACGCGCAGCGTCGAGACGCGGTAGCGGAGCTTCTCCAGCACCTCTTCGGCGATGGACTCCTGCACCAGCAGCCGCGAGCCCGCGCAGCAGACGTGGCCCTGGTTGAAGAAGATGCCGTTGACGATGCCTTCGATGGCCTGGTCGAGCGGCGCGTCCTCGAACACGATGTTCGCCGCCTTGCCGCCCAGCTCCAGGGTCAGCTTCTTCGGCGTGCCCGCGACCTGGCGCTGGATCGCCTTGCCGACCTCGGTCGAGCCGGTGAAGGCGATCTTGTCGATGCCCGCGTGCTCCACGATGGACGCACCGATGTCGCCCGCGCCCGGGAGGATGTTGACCACGCCGGGTGGCAGCTCCGCCTGCTGGCAGATCTCCGCGAAGACCAGCGCGGTCAACGGCGTCGTCTCGGCCGGCTTCAGCACGACGGTGTTGCCGGTGGCCAGCGCCGGCGCGATCTTCCAGGCCAGCATCAGCAGCGGGAAGTTCCACGGGATGATCTGGCCCGCGACGCCCAGCGGACGCGGATTGGCGCCGTACCCCGCGTACTCCAGCTTGTCCGCCCAGCCGGCGTGGTAGAAGAAGTGCGCCGCCGCGGTCGGGATGTCGGAGTCGCGCGACTCCTTGATCGGCTTGCCGTTGTCGAGGCTCTCCAGCACCGCCAGCTCGCGCGAGCGTTCCTGGATCAGCCGCGCGATGCGGAAGAGGTACTTCGCGCGCTCGGTGCCCGGCATCTTCGACCAGGCACCGTTGTACGCCTTGCGCGCGGCCTTGACCGCGGTGTCCACATCGGACTTCGACGCGGTGCCGACCTCGGCGAGGACCTCTTCGGTGGCCGGGTTGATCGTCTTGAGCGGCTCACCCGAGCCGTCGACGAACTCGCCGTCGACGAACGGCTTGTAGTGGTCCTTCAGGTTCGCGATGGCGCGCGACTCCGGCGCCGGTGCGTACTCGAAAACAGGCATCAGTCCACCGTCACGTAGTCGGGGCCGCTGTAGTGGCCGTCCACCTGGGTGCGGCGCTGCAGCAGCAGGTCGTTGAGCAGGCTGGACGCGCCGAAGCGGAACAGGTCCGGGACCAGCCACTGCTCGCCGGCGACCTCGTGCACGGCGACGAGGTACTTGATCGCGTCCTTCGTGGTCCGGATGCCGCCCGCGGGCTTGACGCCGCGCAGCTCGCCGGTCTGGACGTGCCAGTCGTGGACGGCCTGCAGCATGATGTGGGTGACCGGCAGCGTCGCGGCGGGGGACACCTTGCCGGTGGACGTCTTGATGAAGTCCCCGCCGGCCAGCAGCGCCAGCCACGACGCGCGCCGCACGTTGTCGTAGGTCGCCAGCTCGCCGGTCTCGAGGATGACCTTCAGGTGGGCGTCGCCGCAGGCGGCCTTGATCGCCTGGATTTCTTCGAAGACGTCCATGTAGCGGCCCTCGAGGAAGGCGCCGCGGTCGATCACCATGTCGACTTCGTGCGCGCCCGCGTCGACGGCGATCTTGGTGTCGGCCAGCTTGATCTCCCGCGAAGTGCGCCCGGCCGGGAAGCCGGTCGCGACGCTCGCGACGTGCACGCCGCTGCCCTTGAGCGCTTCGACGGCGGTGGCGACCATGTCCGGGTACACGCAGACGGCGGCGACGCGCGGGGTGTCCTGGCGTTCGGGGTCGGGGCGGACGGCCTTCGCGGCGAGCGCCCGGACCTTGCCGTGGGTGTCGGCGCCCTCCAGCGTGGTCAGGTCGACCATGGAGATGGCGGTGTCGATGGCCCACCGCTTGGCGTCCTTCTTGATGCTGCGCGTGCCGAGGCCCGCCGCGCGCTGCTCGACGCCGACCTGGTCGACTCCGGGCAGCCCGAGCAGGAAGCGGCGCAGGCTCGCGTCGTCGCGAGTCGCGTCCACCAGCGGTGCCGGGGTGGCCGGCGCCGCTGACGTGCTGGTCGTGGCTGTCATGCGCCTGAGTCTAGGCGGCGGGTCCGACAGCGCGAGCCCCCGTTGGCTGTGACGCTCGGTGCCTGACGCGTCACATCGCCGAGGTCAGGCGCCTTCGATCTGCGGCGGCTCGGCCCGCTTCGCCGGCTTCCGGTAGACGACGACCCCGCCCCAGAACGCCAGGCCGTTGATCTTCACCGTCGGCGCGGTCGCCGGCGCCGGCGGCGCACCCGACTTGTCCTCCAGCACGAACCCGCCCATCAACCCGATCCCCGTCACGTCGACGTTGATGTCGTCCGGGACCGTGATCTGGATGCCGCCCATGATCGCGACCGCGGTGATCGTGCAGTTCCGGTCCGCGAACCGGGCCTGGCGCAGGTCGATCTCCGCGCCGCCCCAGAACGCGAAGCTGTTGTGCTGCGGGGGGAGGACCCAGCTGCCCTTGCGGACCGCTCCCGACAGCACGCCGATCGACACCGGGCTGCCCGGGTGGCCGCCGATGCGCTGGTCGGGGAACCCCAGGGCCCGCGTCGTCGCCGGTTCGACCGCCGCCGAGGTCGACGGCAGGTCCGCCGTCACCGGTTTGAGGTCGCCGAGCGTCTTCGCCTCGTACACCGTGGTGAGCCGCTCTTCCAGCTCGTTCACGGTGATCCGCCCTTCCGAGAGGGCGTTGTGCAGCACCTGCGCGACGCGCTCGCGATCGGCGTCGGAAGCCCGCATCTGGTCGGGCGTCAGTTCGCTCACCCGGCGGAGCTTAGCGGCGAAAACCACCCTGCGTGTCCACCTTTCAGAGGACACTGGGCCGATGGTCGAATTCCCTGACGGCGTCCAGGTCCGCGGTCGTGGGCTCGGGCGCCCGCGGCCCGACGAACCCGAGCCCGGCTTCGGGCTGTACCTGGGGACGAGCCGGCTGCGGCGCAAGCACGGCGGGGGCATCACCTGGCCGCACGAATGGATCACCTGGCCGGACTTCCTGCTGCCCGTCAAGCCCGCGGAAGCACGCCGGCAGATCAAGGCCCTGCACGAACGAGCCAAGGTCGAAACCGTCGAAGTCGCCTGCTACGGCGGCGCCGGCCGCACCGGCACGGTCATGGCCTGCCTGGCCGTCCTGTCCGGCGTCCCCGCCGAAGACGCCGTCACGTGGGTGCGGGAGCACTACCACGAACGCGCCGTCGAAACGCCCTGGCAGCGCGGCTGGGTGAAAAGGTTCGCGGGACGGCTAGATTGACCCGCATGGATGTGCACGTCGTCGATCACCCCCTCGCGAAGGCCCGGCTCTCCACGATGCGCGACGCGCGCACGGACAGCGCCGCGTTCCGGGCCGCGCTGCACGAGCTGACCGTCATGCTGGTCTACGAAGCCACGCGCGACGTGCCGGTCAAGACCGAGCGGATCCACACGCCGGTCGCGCGCACCGAGGGCTACAAGCTGGCCAAGCCGCCGCTGCTCGTCCCGGTGCTGCGGGCCGGCCTCGGCATGGCCGACCAGGCGCACAAGCTGATCCCGGACGCGCAGATGGGCTTCGTCGGCCTCGCTCGCGACGAAGAAACCCTCAAGCCGACGCCGTACCTCGAATCGCTGCCGGAGTCGCTCGCCGACCGGCCGGTGCTGGTGCTCGACCCGATGCTCGCCACCGGCGGCTCGATGGAGTACACGATCCGGCTGCTCACCGACCGCGGCGCCGACGACGTGACGGCCATCTGCGCCCTGGCCGCGCCGGAAGGCCTGGCGCACCTGGAAAAGACCGGGCTGCCGGTCCGCGTCGTCACCGCCAGCATCGACGAGCGCCTCAACGACTCGGGCTTCATCGTCCCGGGGCTCGGCGACGCGGGCGACCGCCAGTACGGCGCCGTCTAAGCCTTGCCCCTCCTGAAATGGCGGTGGGTGGCCGCGGCCGCCGGCGTGGTCGCGGTCGTCACGACCGGGCTGCTCTGGCTGCTGCTGGGCTGGTCCGGGTCGCCGGACGCGCCGGTGCGCATCGACGCCGTCAAGACGGCGTTCGGCATCGGCGCCGGCGCGGGCGGCGTCTTCGCGCTGTGGCTGGCGACGCGCCGCCAGCGCACGCTGGAGCTGCAGCTCGCCGAGACGACCCGCGTCGCGGGCGTGACCGAACGCGACCTCGAGGAGCGGCGGGTCACCGAGCTGTACACGAAGGCCGTCGAGCAGCTCGGCAGCGACAAGGCACCGGTGCGGCTCGGCGGGCTCTACGCGCTGGAACGGCTCGGGCAGGACAACCCGAAGCAGCGCCAGACGATCGTCAACGTGCTGTGCGCCTACCTGCGGATGCCGTTCAAGGCCCCGGTCGTCGGGCTCAAGGGCAGTGCGGCACGCGACCTGGCCGACGACCCCGGGGAGGGTGAACTCCTCGTCCGGCTGGCCGTGCAGGAGCTGCTCAAGACGCACCTGAGCCACGACGCGGCGGGCTACTGGCCGGGGATGTCGATCGACCTGCAGCGAGCCACGCTCGTCGACTTCCGGCTGAGCGGGTGCACCCTGGCCGCCGCCGACTTCAGCCGTGCCCGGTTCGTCGGTCAACTCCACATCCGCGGCACGCGCTTCACCCGCCAGGTGGGGTTCTACGGCACGGAGTTCCGCGACATCGTGAACTTCGACCGGTCGGTCTTCGAGGAAGGCGCTTTCTTCTCCCGGGCAAACTTCGCCGGCAATGTCCGCTTCACCCGGATCCGCTCCGGGGGCCGGTTCGAGTTTTCGCGCACGGTCTTCGAAGAGGGAGCCGACTTCGAGGGCGGCGAACACCGGGAACTCGACCTGACCGACGCGCAGTTCCCTCAGGAGGGAACCAAGTAGAGCTCCTGCTTCCCGAGCGTCGGCGCGTCGAGCGTCCAGTGCGCGAGAGCGTCCGGCGGCGGGCTCGGCAGCCGGCGCAGCACCAGGTCGGGGTGCCGCGGCCGGACGTCGAAGTCGAAGAACGCGTAGTCCACCCGCAACGCCGCGCGCACCCACCGATCGCCGGCGCCGCGGGCGTCGATGGCCGCGGGGAGCAGGCCGCGGTCGGCGAAGACGTCGACGATCGCGCAGTCGCACGTGTAGGCCAGCACGCCGATCTCGCCCGCGCTGCCGACGACGCGTGACCCGGCCAGCACGTGGAGGTCGCGGCCGATCTCGGCGTACTTCGCGGTCGAGGCGTAGTTCGAAGTGAGCGGCGCGAATTCCCGGGGCAGTCCCGGTGCCGCATACGCGACCGCGCTCGCGGCCACCACCGCCAGGACCGTGCCGGTCGCGATCCGGCTGGAAGCCGCCCAGGCGCAGGCGAAGATCGTCGCCGCGGTGATGCCCGGGCCGTAGTACCAGTGGTACGGCGGGACATTCAGGAGCACGTAGCTCACGTGGTAGAGCGCGCCGCCCAGGGCCAGGAGCGCGAACGGCCGGAGCGCGGGCGACCGCCGGAGGGCGAAGGGGACGACCGCCAGCGGCAGGAACGACAGCACGGCCGTCCAAGGCGAAGTCCGGGCGTAGAAGAGCGGGCCGTTGGCGAAGGTCCAGTCGCCCCACGCGCGTTGCGCACCCTGCAGCGTCTTGATCACGACCGTGTCGGGCACTGCCGCGCCGAGCACGACCCAGCTGAAGGCGAACCACGGCACGGCGACCAGCGCGGCGCCGAGCACGGCCCGGCCGGATCGCACCGACACACCCAGGACCACGGCGAAGATCAGCAGGTCCAGCCGCACGAGCGCGAGCACGCCCGCGCTGAGCCCCAAGACCAGGGGCCGCCGTTCGACGGCGAACACCGTCACCCACCCGAGCACCGCGGCGCCCAGCGCGACCTCCAGCCCGATCGACGAGAGCAGCAGCGGGTTCACCGTCAGCGCCGCGAACGTCAGCGCCGGGAACCAGCGCGGCAACGCCGTGCCGAGCCGGCGCAGGGCCAGGACGAGCGCGACCTGGCACAGCGCGTACAGCACTCCGGCCGCGAAAACGGCGTCGCGGACCACGAAGGTCAGGGCGGCCAGGGCGAGGACGTTCGCCGGGGACGTCGCCGAGTTCGACGTCGCGTCGGCCAGCAGCCCCCAGTGCCCGTGGAACGCGAGGTTGCGCGCGTAGGCGAGGGTGATGAACGTGTCGTCGACGAGGTGCGGCCGGGCGAGTAGGAACACCACCGCCGACACGCCCGCGACCGCCGCGGGCAGCCGCCAGGGCCGGGTCTGCTTGTCCGTGGTCCGGACCTGCTCCATGATCACGACCGGAAGTGGCCGCCCGGTTCGCGAAAGTTGCGCGCAACATCCGGGCCGGTGCCGGCCACTGAGGGGTGTGACCAGTCATGCGACGGGGGTACCGGTGGGTGACCGGGCGCTGTGGGACAAGGCATCCGAGGGCGATGAGACGGCGTTCAGCGAGCTCTTCGAGCGGCACGCCGAAGCCGTCTGGAACCACGCCTACCGGCTGACCGGCTCGTGGTCCGCCGCCGAGGACCTCACCTCGAACACCTTCCTCATCGCCTGGCGCCGCCGCGCCGACGTCACGCTGGTGCGGGACAGCGCCCTGCCGTGGCTCTACACGGTGGCCGGCAACGCCGCCCGCGACGAACACCGCGGCGCGAGACGGCGGCTTCGGCTGCTGCGCAAGATCCCGGACCCGCCGGTGGTGTCCGACCACGCCGACGCCGTGGCCGCGCGGATCGACGGTGAGCAGCGGCTGCGCGAGGTCGTCGAAGCCGTGCGGACGCTGCCGAAGGCGCAGCGCGCCGTCGTCGAGCTGTGCCTGCTCGGTGACCTGAGCGTCGCCGACGCGGCCGCGTTGCTGGCCGTCGCCGAGGTCACCGTCCGCGCCCACCTGTCCCGGGCCCGGGCCCGGCTGCGCACCCTGCTGGAGGAGAAATGAGCGACGACCTCCGAGGGCTCCCGCCGCGGCGGGAACTGCCGGACGACGTCCGCGACCGGCTGCGCGCCGAAGTCCGCGCCGGGATCGGGAAACCGAGGCGGACCAAGCACCTCTGGTACGCCGCCGCGGCCGCCGTCGTCGTGCTGGCCGCGGGCGCGGTCGTCGCGACGCAGGCGGTCCGGCAGCAGCCCGTCGCCGGCCCGCCGCCGCCGGCCCCGGACCCCGGCAACCGGCTGACCCTCGACGCGAAGGTGGCGACGTCCTCGCTGGACCGCTGCTGGGCGGCCGTGAAGGGGGCGGGCAAGGAGGACCGCGTGCCGCCACGCGAGGAATGGGTCCCGCTGTTCACGGAGGTCCTGGCGGGGGACTCGGTGGTCGCGGTGACCGCCGCGGGCAAGCCGATGTTCTGCGAGACCACCGCGACGACCGTGACGCTGTCGGACCCGGGAGCCACCCCCGCCTACGCGCCGGGCACGCGAGTCGGGCTGCTGCTGCACAGCCCGACCGGCGTGGTCGCCGGGGTCGTGGACGCGGGATCGGCGCCCCCGTTCCTCGACTCGCGCACCGAAAGCGGGGACAACATGTCGCAGTCGATCCGCCCTTCCACGGTCACCGGGCAGTTCGTCGCGATGACCCGGGCCGCTCTGTGGACGACGACGCTCAGCCTCGAAAACCCGCCCGCACCGGGGGGGACCGTGCTGCCCACGCCGCCGCCGTGGCTGGTCATGGTCGTCGACCGGCCGGTGACCGCCGATCGGACGTCGCCGGCGGGCCGGGCGCTGGGCGAATGCCTGGCCGCCGCGGAGATGGAGGTGGTCCCGGACGCCGCGGCGTACGCGCCGGGGCCGGTGCTCGAGGCCGACGGCTACCGGGTGGTCCTCGGCCGCCACGACGAGCGGGTCGTGGTCTGCGCGACCCAGCCCGACCGCAAACGGCCGGGGAAGACGAAGTCCACCTCCTACCTCGACTTCACCGGGCCGCAGCCCCCGCCGGCGCGCACCCTGATCGTGGACACCCTGGGCGGGACCGAGTCGGAGGCGGAACAGGGGAAGGCGCGCCGCCCGTTCACCGCGGCGCTGCCCACGACGGCGACGAAGGCGACCATCGACTTCGGTATCGGGACCAGCGTCGAAGCCGACGTCGTCGACGGCATGGTCGCCACGTGGGTCCCGCAGAACATCCACCTCGACCCGCTGGCGAAGGTCCACGTCCGGGCCCGCGACGCCCAGGGCAAGGTCGTCTACGACGGGTCGCTCATGCTGATGTGAGGCCGCAGCCAGCCGGAGGCGTTCGCGCGCAGGGCCGTCTCGTAGGAGGCCGTGACGTCGAACTCCTCCGGCAGGTTGCCGGTCAGCTCGAGGGAGACGAGCCCGTGCACGAAGGCCCAGCAGCCGACCGCGATCGTCTCGGGCGGGACGTCGAGGAAGACGCCGTCGGCGATGGCCCGGCGGATGATCGCCTCCAGGGGCTCCAGCGTCTTCCGGGCCAGCTTCTCGGCGTCTTCGTTGGGCTCGAACCCGGGCACCGACCTGGTGAACATGATCCCGTACAGGTTGGGGTCGGCCAGCGCGCTGGTGCGGTAGGCGCTGCCGAGCGCGACGAGGTCCTCGACCGGGTCGCCGGTCAGCACGGTGCCGGCCATCCGGGCACCGAAGCGGCGGAAGCCCTCGGTGTAGAGGGCGTTCACCAGATCGGGTTTGCTGCCGAAGAGGGAGTACACGGCGGTGGTCGACGTCCCGGCGTCGGCGGCCAGCTTCCGCAGGGAAAGCGCCTTCGGCCCGTCGGCGGCGATGAGCTCGCCGGCGCGGTCGAGGAGCTTCAGCCGGAGCGCTTCGTCGTGCGTACGTGGTCGAGCCATCTACACAGCGTATCGGAACGCTGTTATTTTTGACCAGAACGAGGATTTGACCTGGAGTGCACTCCAGGTCGTAGTGTCGAGCTCATGAGCTACTCGATAGCGGAAGCCGCGCGACGTAGCGGACTGTCCATCGACACTCTCCGGTACTACGAGCGCATCAAACTGCTCGACCCGCCCGCGCGCGACACCGCGGGCCGCCGGGCCTACTCCGACGACGACCTCGGCTGGCTGGGATTCCTGACCAAGCTGCGCACCACCGGGATGCCCATCAAGAGCATGCGCGAGTACGCGTCGCTGCGTCGCCACGGCGTCGCCAGCGCGGGCCGCCGCAAGGCCCTGCTGGTGGAGCAGCGGCGGTCGGTCGCGGAGCGGATCGCCGAGCTGCAGGGCTGCCTCGACGTCCTGGACTACAAGATCGAGAACTACGCCCAGGTCGAGCGCAACGTGCTCGGCATCGAACCCGGCATGGAGGAGATTTCCGCGTGAAGACCAGGAAGCTCGGCGGTCTGGAGGTCGGCGCCCAGGGACTCGGCTGCATGGGGATGAGCCAGGCCTACGGCGTCCGCGACAACGACGAAGAGTCGATCGCGACGATCCACTGGGCCCTCGACCTCGGCGTCACGCTGCTCGACACCGCGAACGTCTACGCCAACGGCGTCAACGAGGAGCTGGTCGGCCGCGCGATCGCCGGCCGCCGTGACGAGGTCGTGCTCGCGACGAAGTTCGGCATCGTGTGGACCGACGGCGCGATGGGGGCGCGCGGCGACGCGGAGTACGTCAAGAAGTCGTGCGACGAGTCGCTGCGCCGGCTCGGCGTCGACCACATCGACCTGTACTACCAGCACCGCGTCGACCCGGACACGCCGATCGAGGAGACCTGGGGCGCGCTGGCCTCGCTGGTGGAAGCCGGGAAGATCCGGTACGCCGGGATTTCCGAGGCGAGCGCGGCGACGATCCGCGCCGCGCACGCGGTGCACCCGGTGACAGCTTTGCAGAGTGAATGGTCGCTGTGGACCCGGGGCATCGAGGGCGAAATCCTGGACACGTGCCGGGAACTCGGCATCGGCGTCGTGCCGTTCTCGCCGCTGGGCCGCGGGTTCCTGACGGGCGCGGTGAAGTCGATGGCGGACCTGCCCGAGGACGACATGCGCCGCGGCCTGCCGCGGTTCGCCGAGGGCAACTTCGAGCGCAACATGGCGATCGTCGACGCGCTGCGGAAGCTGGCCGAGGAGAAGGGCGTCACGGCGGGGCAGCTGGCGCTCGCGTGGGTGCAGGCGCAGGGCGAGGACGTCGTCCCGATCCCGGGGACGAAGCGCCGCAAGTACCTCGAGGAGAACGTGGCGGCGGCTTCACTGGAGCTGACCGCGGACGACCTGGCGGCCATCGCGGCGGCCGCGCCGGCGGACGCGATCGCGGGGGAGCGCTACCCGGAGCGTCTGGCCCGCGCGGCCGGCAAGTAAGCAGTCTGCCGCAGCCGGTCGTGAGTGTTTAGGGCGGTTAGAACCGCCCTAAACACTCACGACCGGGCCTGCTTCTGAGCCTTTTCTGAGATCTCCGGAGCAGGCTCGGCGCCGATCAAGGTCGGTGCCGAGCCTCAGGAGGTCGTCGTGGCGGAAGTGCTCGATTGTCTGGTCGTCGGGGCCGGGCCCGCCGGGCTGCAGCTGGGGCAGTTCCTCGGCCGCGCCGGGCACCGGTACCTGGTGCTGGAGGCCGGGTCCGCGCCCGGCCACTTCTTCGAGACCTTCCCCCGGCACCGGACGCTCATCTCGATCAACAAGAAGCACACCGGGTACACCGACCCGGAGCTCAACCTCCGGATGGACTGGAACTCGATCCTCGCCGACGGCGACGACGACCCGGTCCTGTTCACCGACTACAGCGAGAAGCTCTTCCCGGACGCCCCGGACCTCCTGCGCTACCTGGCCGACTACGCCGCGAAGCACCAGGTCCGCGTCCGCTACGACACCCGGGTGACGCGCATCCGCCGTGACCCGGAAAGCGCTGTCTTCGTCCTCACCGCCGGTGCCGAAGAGTTCCGGGCGCACCGGCTGGTCATGGCCACCGGCGTCACCAAGCCGTACCTCCCGCGGTTCCCCGGCGTCGAGCTGATCGACCAGTACGTGGACTTCGACGTCGACCCGAACAGCTTCACCGACCAGCGCGTCCTGGTGCTGGGCAAGGGGAATTCCGCGTTCGAGACCGCCGACAGCCTCATCGAGACGGCCGCGGTCGTGCACGTCGGCGGCCCGCGGCCGGTCAAGCTGGCCTGGCGCACCCACTTCGTCGGCCACCTCCGCGCCTACAACGCGGGCATCCTCGACATGTACCAGCTCAAGCTCCAGCACGCGATCCTCGACGGCGACGTCCGCGAGATCCGCAAGGACGCCGACGGCTACCACGTCAAGTTCGCCTTCGCCCGCGCCGACGAGGTCATCAAGGAAATCCGCTACGACCGCGTCATCGCCTGCACCGGCTTCCGGTTCGACGCGTCGCTGTTCGACGAGGACTGCCGTCCGCAGCTCACCATCGACGACCGCTTCCCGGCGCAGACGCCGGACTGGGAGTCGGTCAACGTGCCGGGCCTCTACTTCGCCGGCACGATCACCCAGGTCCGCGACTTCAAGAAGGCCACCAGCGCGTTCATCCACGGCTTCCGCTACGGCGTCCGCGCGCTGGCCAAGGTCCTGAACGAGCGGCACCACGACACGCCGTGGCCGAGCGTCGAACTGCCCGCCAAACCGGACGCGCTGACCGACGCCGTGATCACCCGGATCAACCGGACTTCCGCGCTGTACCAGCAGTTCGGCTTCCTCGGCGACGTCCTCACGATCGACGGCGACACCGCCCGCTACCTCGAAGAGGTCCCGGTGGACCGGGTGCTGGCGAATCCACCGGACGACGCCTACGTCGTCACCCTCGACTACGGGCCCGACCACGACAAGATCGACCCGTTCGACTTCGTCGCGCGCGCCGCGCAGGACCGGGCCAACGACTCCGGCGAAGGCCACTACCTGCACCCGATCGTCCGGCACTACCGCCGCGGCGAGCTCGTCGCGACCCACCACGTCACCGAGAACCTCGAAAACGAGTGGGACAAAGAGGTGCACGTCGAGCCGCTGACCGCGTTCTTCGCGCGGGAGCTGTGATGCGCACGATCGCGGAGTTCGAGGCGGCGGCCCGGCAGCACCTCGACCCGGTGCACTACGACTACTTCGCGGGCGGCGCGCAGGACGAGCTCACCCTGGCCGACAACGAAGCCGCGTACAACCGGCTGAAGCTGCTGCCCCGGGTGCTGCGCGGCAGCGACAAGCGGGACCTGAGCATCGAGCTGCTCGGGACGTCGTCCTCGATGCCGATCCTCGTCGCGCCCACGGCGTTCCACCGGCTCGCGCACGCCGACGGCGAACTCGCCACGGCTCGCGCGGCGGCGCGCGCGGGCACGATCATGATCGTCAGCATGGCCGCCACCACGGCGATCGAGGACGTCGCCGCGGCGGCGCGCGAGGTCGCGCCGGACCCGGGCCTGTGGTTCCAGCTCTACCTGCAGCCCGACCTGGAGTTCACCGAGGCGATCGTGCGCCGGGCCGAGAACGCCGGGGTCAAGGCGTTCGTCGTGACCGTCGACTCGCCGGTGCTCGGCCGCCGCGAGCGCGACGACCGCAACGACTTCCACGACCTGCCGCCGGGCCTGGTCGTGGAGAACCTCCGCAACCTGGGCGAAAACCGCAGTGGCGGCAACGCGAGCCACGTCCGCGAGATCGTCATGTCGGCCGGGCTGAACTGGGACCACATCGCGTGGCTGCGGGGCAAGACCAAGCTCCCGGTGCTGATCAAGGGCGTGCTGCACGCCGAGGACGCGCGGCTGGCGGTGCACCACGGCGTCGCCGGCATCGTCGTGTCCAACCACGGCGGCCGCCAGCTCGACACCGTGCCCGCGACGATCGACGTGCTCCCGGAGATCGCGTCGGCGGTCGGGGGCGCGATCCCGGTGCTGCTCGACGGCGGGATCCGCCGCGGCACCGACGTCGTCAAGGCGCTCGCCCTCGGCGCGGACGCGGTCGGCGTCGGCCGCCCCGTCGTGTGGGGGCTCGCCGCGGGCGGGCGCGAAGGCGTCACGCGGGTCCTGGAGCTGCTGCGCGACGACTTCGACCAGGCGCTGGCCATGTGCGGCGGCCGGCACCCGGCCGACCTCACCCCGGACCAGGTGCGGCGATGATCGGGAAAGCGCTTGCGGCAGCGGCCTTCGTGACGGCGCCGGCGTGGCTGCCCCGCCGGGTCGTTGCGCTGCGGATGAGGATCTTCTCGCTGGTCAACGGCCAGGACACGGTGACGATCCCGGGTGAGCAGGTCGGCGCCGAGGACTTCCGGCGCGTCTACGCCGACCCGGCGGCGAACGGCCGCAGTCGCGGCGCCGCGCTGTCCGACCTGTTCTGGTACTGGCTCGCGCCCGGCCCCGAGGTGCACCAGGAGCACCTCGAAGCCGGGCCGCGCTACGACGAGGTCGCCAAGTGCACCCGGCACATCCTGGTCCGGTCCAAAAAGGACTCCGAGGAGCTGGCCCGCCGCGTGGCCGCCCACGCGCTGGACGGTGTGCGGCCCGGGCTCGTCCGGTTCCGCGACGAGATGATGCCGATCTGGGCCGAGCTGTACTACGAGCTGGTGTTCGACGAGCCGTGCCCGCCCGAGGCGCGCGACCTCATCGTGGGGCACGCGGACGACGTCGTCTCGGCGCTCAAGTGCGTGCGGCCGCGGAACATGCGCCGCCGGGCCCGGCTGACGAAGTACCTGCGGCGCCGCCTCGCCGACGTCCCGCACCCGCTGCCGCAGTCCCTGACGCCGGAGGAACAGGCCTACTACCTGCAGGGCACGTTCTTCAACACCGCCGTCGTGCAGATGTCCGAGGCGATGGCGCACCTGCTGATGATCATCGCGCAGCGCCCGGAGGTCCAGCGGCGGCTCGTCGAGCACCCGGACGACGACGCGTACCTGGACCGGGTCATCGACGACGGCCTGCGCGAGTTCCCGCTGTTCGGCATCGCGCACCGGATCTCCACCGCCGACATCGACCTGGCGGACCTGACCATCCCGGCGGGCACCGTGCTGTGCTTCAGCTACCCGGGTTTCGCGGCCCAGACCGCGAAGGACGACTTCATCCCGTTCGGCGTCGCGCAGAACCGCGCCTGCCCGGCCCGCGGCCTGGCCCCGCCGACGATGCGGGTCGTGACGCGCGAAGTGCTGCGCCGGTTCAGCCTCGCTTCGACGGCCGGGCACACGCGCTCGATCCCCAACCGCGGCCCGGCGCTGCTCACGCCCCGCGGAGCCCGCCCCCGGCGGGCACCACTGGTCTGGATCGCGGTCCGCGACCGCTGGGAAGACGTCTGGCGCAGCTTCGCCCAGCTCGTCTTCGGCACGTACATGGTGCTCGACGCCCGCAAGCAAGCCCTCTGCTCGACCTACTTCGCCGGAGGAAACTCATGAGCCCGTCCGAAGCGGCGCCGGTCTTCTTCCTGGCCGTCGTGGTCATCCTCGTGGTGGTCCGGCTGGTCTGCCTGGTCGCGGTCAAGCTCGGCCAGCCGCCGGTCGTCGGCGAGATGGTCGCCGGCGTGCTGCTCGGCCCGTCGCTGTTCGGGCTGCTGCTGCCGCACGTCCAGGCCGCGCTGTTCCCCGACGCGATCCGTTCGCTGCTCTACGTCGGCGGCCAGATCGGCCTGGTCATCTACATGTTCGGCGCCGGCTACGAGTTCAACCTGAGCAGCATCGCCAAGTCCCGCAAGTCGGTCGCGGCGATCTCGTCGGCCGGGACGCTGGTGCCGTTGGCCCTCGGGGTCGCGGTCGCGGTCCTCGGCACGTCGTGGGTCGGCATCGGCAAGGAAGGCGTCTCACTGGCGACGTCGGCCGCGTTCGTCGGGGTGGCGGTGGCGATCACGGCGTTCCCGATGATGGTCCGGATCATCACCGAGCGCGGGATCGCGTCGACGAGGTTCGGCTCGCTGGCGCTGGCCTGCGGCGCGCTCGACGACGTGCTCGCGTGGCTGCTGCTGGCCGTCGTGCTCGGCATGCACGCCGGGTCCGCGGGGCCGATCGCGCTCGCCCTCGGTGGCGGGCTGCTGTTCGCGCTGCTGGTCTTCATCGTCGGGCGGCGCCTGCTGAACCGGGTGATGAGCAGCGACCGCGTGACCGTCGACCAGCGGGTGCTCGTCACCGCGATGATCCTGTTCGCGGCCGCCTGGTTCACCGACACCATCGGGCTGTACGCGGTGTTCGGCGCGTTCACCGTCGGGGTCGCGTTCCCGCGCGGGGCGGCCTCCGACGCGGTGCTCGCGAAGATCATGCCGATCGGGCGGATCGTGTTCGTCCCGCTGTTCTTCACCTATTCCGGCCTGAACACCCGGTTCGCGCTGCTCGCCGACCCGAACCTGCTCGCGTTCGCGCTGGTGACAGTGGCGGTCGCGATCGTCGGCAAGCTGGGCGCGTCGTGGGGCGCGGCCCGGCTGGCGGGGGAACCGCCGGCGATCGCGACGCGCGTCGGCGTGCTCGTCAACGCCCGTGGGTTGATGCAGCTGATCGCGCTCAACGTCGGGCTGGCCGCCGGGATCGTCTCGCCGGCGTTGTTCACGGTGCTGGTGCTGGTGGCGCTGGTCACCACGATCATGACCGCGCCGCTGCTCAGCTGGCTCGACCGCCGCGACGCCCGCAAGGGGAGCAGCGAGGTGCTCCTGATGGCCGAGCCGGTCCCGGTCACCGGGAAAAGTTGATAGTTCAATTTCAGAAAATCACTGCCAGTATGGGTTCGTGCACGAAGGGGCGACGAAACCGAGAGTGCTGCTGGTCGAGGACGACCGGGAACTGGCGGGCATGCTCGCCGAGCTGCTCGCGGACGAAGGCTACGAAACCGACAAAGCGCACGACGGGCAGCGGGGCCTGCACCTCGGGCTCACCGGGCGGTACGACGTGATGATCATCGACCGCCGCCTCCCGGTGCTGGACGGCCTCGAACTGCTCGCCCGGCTGCGGGCGCAGGCGGTGACCACGCGGGTCCTGGTGCTCTCGGCGCTGGGCGAGCTCGCCGACCGCGTCGGCGGGCTCGACGCCGGCGCCGACGACTACCTCGTCAAGCCGTTCGAGGCCGAGGAACTGCTGGCCCGGCTGCGGGCGCTCGGCCGCCGTGACCTCGAGGGCGCGGAGTGCCTCCCGCTCGGCGCGGCGGCCCTCGACCTGCAGCGGCACGAGGTCGTGCTGCCGCGCGGCGAGCGGATCACGCTGTCCGGGCGGGAGTTCGAGCTGCTGCGGACGCTGGCCCAGCGGCCCAAGGCGATCCACCCGCGCGCGTCGCTGCGCGGAGCCGTCTTCGCCGACTCGACCGGTGAGTCCATTGTGGACACCTACGTGTACTACCTGCGGCGCAAGCTCGGCCGCGACGTCGTCCGGACGGTGCACGGCCTCGGCTACCAGATCGGCGCGGTATGAAAGCCGACCCGGAGGAGCGGGCCCTGCGGCGGGCGCGGTGGGCGATCACCGCGCAGATCGCCGTCGTGGTGTCGCTGCTGGTGGCCGTCGCGGGCGGGATCGCCTACGCCATCCTGCTGTCCCGGCAGCACGCCGAGGCCGACCGCACGCTGGCCAGGACGGTCGAGCTGGGCCCGGCCGCGACCCCGCCCGGCTGCGTCTGGCTGTTCACCCCGGCCCTGCACGCGCCCGCGAGCACGCCGCCGGCCGGAATGCCGATCGCGGGGCTGGCCGCGACGGTGCCCGCGCCCGGGGACGTCCACACGGAACGGCGCCCGATCGGTGGCATGACGTACACGATCCGCGTCGAGAACCGCGGCGGCGTCGTTTCGCAGGCGTACTTCGAGGAGCTCTACCAGATCCAGGACCGCTCGTCGCTGGTGTCCGGGCTCGTGGTCGCGGAGGTGCTCGCCCTGCTCGCGGCCGTGCTGTGCGGCCGGGTGCTGGCCTGCCGGGCGATCCGCCCCCTGGCCGACGCGCTGCGGCGGCAGCGGACGTTCGTCGCGGACGCGTCCCACGAACTGCGCGCCCCGCTGACCCGGCTGCACACCCGGGCGCAGCTGCTGGCCCGGCGCGCGTCCGGCCGCGACGCCGACGACCTCGAGCAACTGGTGCGGGGCACGCGGGAGCTCGGCGAAGTCGTCGAGGACCTGCTGCTGTCGGCGCAGGCGGGCGACCGGCCGGAGTTCGAACTGGTCGAACTGGGCGTGCTCGCCGAGGAGGCGGTCGCGGCGGAGGCGGTGCGCGCGGGGGAGAGCCAGGTCCGGCTCGCGGTGTCCCGGGAGCGGCGGCCGTACGTGGTCCAGGGCGTCCCGACGGCGTTGCGGCGCGTGCTTTCGGCGTTGCTGGACAACGCTTTGGGCCACACCCCGCCGGGCGGCTCGATCGAGGTGTGGCTGGGCGTACCGGACGAAAGGCACGTGGAGCTGCGGGTCCGCGACACGGGCGTCGGCTTCCCGTCGGCCGACGCGGACCGCATCTTCGAGCGGTTCGCCCGCGGCTCCGACGGCGACGGCCGCCGGTTCGGCCTGGGCCTGGCCCTGGTCCGCGAAGTGGTGACGGGCCACGGCGGCACGATCGCGGCGGCCGGCCGCCCCGGTGCCGGAGCCACGTTCACCCTCCGCCTGCTCCGCGCCGATCCCGCGTGATCAAAGGGGAATCACCCGTGATCAGGAGGGCATCACCCGTGATTGAAGGGGCATCAGGAGTGATGCCTCCCCAATCACGGGTGATGCCTCTCTGATCACGCGTGATGCCCCAACATCAGGCCAGGAGGGCCTGGACCGCTGCGGGGGCGTCCGCGATCGCGACCGGGTTCTGCTCCCGGGTCGCGAGGCTGCGGACCGTGACGTTCCCGGCGGCCCAGTCCTCCTGGCCGACGATCACCACCGCGGCCGCGCCCGCCTTGTCCGCGCGAGTGAGCTCCTTGCCCAGCTTGCGGTGCTCGATCGGCGTCGACGTCCGGAGGCCCGCGGTGCGCAGCGACGCCGCCACCGAGCGGGCCGCGTCCGAGAGGTCCTCGGTCACCGGGATCACCATGACGTCGACCTCGCTGCGCGGCGCCGGGGTCAGGCCGTGCGTCTCGAGGAAGTCGATCAGCGTGACGTCGCCCATGCCGAACCCGATGCCCGGGATCTGCTGCGGCGTGAACATCGACGCGAGGTCGCTGTAGCGGCCGCCGCCGAAGAGGGCGCGGCGGTTCTCCGGTGAGGTGTCGAAGACCTCGAACACGGTCGACGTGTAGTACGCCAGCCCGCGCACGATCATCGGCTCGTACTTCACCAGGCTGCCCGCGCTGCTGTTCAGCACGCGAACGAGGTTCGACGCCTCGCGCACCTCGGCCGGCAGCTCGTCCAGCAGGGCCTCGCCCGCGCCGAGCGTCTCGGCCAGCTTCTCGAACTGCTTGTCCGAGAGCCCGATCTCCGCGGCGCTCTCCGCCAGCTTCTCGCGCGGGTACTTCTCCCAGCGGTCGACCAGCGCGAACACCTGGGCCAGGTGGTCCTCGGAGACCCCGGCGACGTCGGTGAGCGCCGACGTCAGCAGGTTCCGGTCGTTGACGCGCAGCACGAACATGTCCGGCGTCGCGCCCAGCGCGGCCATCATGTCGTGGACCAGCTCGAAGATCTCGATCTCGCAGTTGGCGCTGTCCGAGCCGAAGATGTCCGCGTTGATCTGCCAGTGCTCGCGCACGCGGCCGCGCTGCGGCGCCTCGTACCGGTGGCAGTTCGGGTGGCTGTACCAGCGGACCGGGAACGACAGCGACTTCGCGCTGCCGGCGATCATCCGCGCCACCGACGGCGTCATCTCCGGGCGCAGCGCCAGCCGCCGCCCGCCCTTGTCGGTGAGCGTGTACAGCTGCTTGTCGGCGAGCTCCTGGCCCGACTTCCGCTCGTAGATCTCGGCCGACTCGAGGATCGGGCCGTCGTAGCGGAGGAAGCCGCGGCGCTCGAGGACGTCGTAGAGATGACCGAACACCTGGGTACGCACGGACATCTCGGCGGGCAGGAAGTCCCGGGTCCCCTTGTAGGGCGCGGTCGGCAGGTATTCAGGCACGTCACCCAGCTTAACGACCGGCTTCATCCACTGAAGGCGACCCCGTACGCGGTGAGCAGCGTGCCCGCGGCGAGGAGCACCGCCCCGGCGGATGTCACGCGGCCGCCGAGCTTGTTCTTGGTCGGGATCAGGTGGAGGAAGAAGCCGCCGGACTGGGCGAGGATCCCGAAGAGCAGCAGGAAGCAGGTGATCCACAGGGTGGTGTCGGAGAGCGTCGTCCGGCTGAGGATCTGCAGCGCGACGAGGGCGAGGATCAGCAGGACGCCGGCGTGCGCGTGGCCGACGCGGAACATGGCGCGCTGGTGTTCGGTGAGCTTTCGGTCGCGCATGACGCCCATGAGCGCGTAGCCGCCGTACATGACGGTGGGCAGCGAGACCAGGGCGATCACGGTGAAGAGCTGGGTGGGTCCGTGCATCGGGGGGCTCCTTCGAGGTGGGCTGGGACTACGGTAACACTGTTTTAAAACGGTGTCACCAAATTAGGCATTCCCCGATCGGGGAACTAGGCTTCGCGGCCCTGGGCCAGCACCAAGAGGGGGTTGCGCAGCGCGGCGAGCGACGCCAGCGGATCCCCTTCGACGACGAGCACGTCCGCCGAGAGCCCGGCGTCCAGCCGCCCGGTCACGTCGGCCAGCCCCAGCCCCGCCGCGGAGTCACAGGTCGCGATCTCCAAGATCCGCCGCCGCGGAAACCCGAGCCACTCGTACAGCTCCAGCGCCCCCACCGGGTCGTCGAACACCGATCCCGGCAGGCCCGCGTCCGTCCCCGCGAGCAGCCGGACCCCGTGTTCCTCCAGCCACGGCAGCCGCCCGTACATCGCCTGCGCGACGTCGTCGCCGAGTTTCTCGACGATCGTCCGCCAGTTGCGGCTGCTCGTCGAACACGCCGAGATGCCGTCGGCGGCCATCCGCTTCGCGACGGGCTCGCGGCGGTCGAACGACTTCGGCCCGGTCAGGAAGCTGCAGTGCTCGATCGTCGACACCCCGGCTTCGACCGCGGCCGAAATCGCGTCCGCGCCGTGGGCGTGCGCGGCCACCGGGAGCCCGTGGGACGCCGCGTGCGCGACCACCACCGAAAGCTGCCGCGCGTCGAACTGGGATTCCCACATGTCCGCGCCGCCCTCGGTGATCTGGCCGCCGCTGGCCATCACCTTGATCACGTCCGCGCCCGCGGCCGCGTTCGCGTCGATCAGCGCGCGGATCTCGGCGTCGGACGAGACCGCGCCGCCGAAGAAGTGGCAGTGCCCCTCCGGGACCGTGATCGGCGGCCCCGACACCAGCAGCCGCGGCGCGACCTCGCCGTCGAACGACCGGCGGACCGCCGCGCCCAGGTGGTCGCGGTCGCCGAGGTCCCGCACCGTCGTGACGCCGCTGCGCAGCATCGAAGAAAGCCGCGAACGCGCGCCCTCCAGAAGAGAGCCCGCCCGGAAGTTCGCCAGCATCTCGCGGGAAGCGTCGAAAGCCAGGTGCACGTGGACGTTGAACAGCCCGGCCAGCGCGGTGCCGGTGGGGAAGTCGTGCCGGGACGCGTCCGGCGCGGCCTGCGCGACGACGTCCGCGCGCGGGCCCGCCGCCACGATCACCCCGTCGCGCACCAGCACGGCGCCGTCCTCGACCGGTGCCGAGGGTCGCGGCAGCACCCGGCCCGCGGTGATCAGGGTGTCCACGTCACGTTCCCTTCTCCATCGCCGCCGACAGCGCCAGCAGCGGCCGGACGTCCGATTCGATGTCGTCCGCCGGTGCGGGCAGGACCTGCTTGGCGTGGCCATCGCTCTCTTCACCGGCCGCGTGCCGCGCCAACGCCGCCTTCAACGCGGCCGCGGCGGCACCGGGATCGGTGGCGACGACCTCGCCGAAGTCCGCGTCCAGGTAGGGCGACAGCTGCACGAGACCGTCCCGGATCTCGATCACCCGGCGGTAGTGCACGCGGTGGATGCTGCGCGGGGAAAGGCGTTCGCCGTGCCGGCGCGGGGGTGTCCGCAGCACGATGCTGGGGAACGCCTGGACCAGGACTGTCCACAGGGGACCGAGCGCGGCGTGTTCGCGGCGGTGCTGGTGTCGCCGCCGCAGCGCCGAGATCCGCGCCCGCACTCCGGGATAGGTGACGCCGAGCAGGAACAGCATCCCGCCGACGATCACGAACGGCACCCCGAGCAGCAGCAGGATCTTGACGACCGGGCCGAACGCCCACGCCACCACGATGTACAGCGCGCGGAAGATGCTGCCCGCGGCCGCGCAGGCCATGCCGACCGCGCTCATCCGCAGCCCGATCCGCAGGTTGCGGTCGGCCACCCGCAGGTAGCGCACGATCCAGGCGGTGCACGCGATCAGGCCGTAGATCAGGTACAGCCCGGCGCCGAGGTAGAACAGCGCGATCCCGGTGTCGTGGATCGTCGACGGCCCGAGCGGGAGCCCGCGCAGTTCCGGCGGGGTCAGGGCCATGGCGACGACCATCAGCGCGATCGCCGCGGCCAGCGGCACCAGTTCCACCATCACCCGGCGGTAGCGCCGCGGGCCCAGCGCCGAGCCGAGGAAGAAGATCACCAGCGCGCACACGGCGCACGCCAGCAGCGCGTTGTTGGCCACGCGCGCCGCGCCGCGGCCGAGGACCGCGTCGACCTCGTCGGACACCACCGTCTGCTGCAGCAGGAACGCCGCGGCGAACCCGGCGACGCACGCCGTGACGGCCCAGTTCGGCACCGTCGGTGCGCGCTGCACCTGGTATATCCGCCACGCCAGTGCGGCGGCGAACAGCACCATCGCGAGAACGTTCACGGGGCTGAAAAGTGTGCTCACAACCACCCTTGGTGATCGCCGAGCGCCCCCTGGATCCGGCGGAGATCCCGGTCCGCAGCACGCCGCGGGATCGTGTAGTTCAGGACCGACGCCCACTCGAGGATGATGGTCGCGACGGTCTCGGCTTCCCACTCGTGCGCGTCATCGTAGGACGTCCGCCGCAGTGCGCGGTGTACGGCATCCGGGTCAAGATCCGGAGCGGGCCCGCGCAGGAAGTCCGCCGGCTCGGCGTCGCCGTGCGGGTGGTGGTCGGCCAGCATGTGCCCGAGCTCGTGCAGGATGATGTGGTCCTGGTGGGATTTCGTCGTTTCGGCCTGGTAGAAGATGTAGTCCGCCGCCGACGTCGCGATCCAGCAGCCGAACGGCCCCGGCACTTCCAGCGGGTAGGCCATCAGCCGGATCGGCTTCCCCCGTTGGTCGCCCAGCCGCGCGCACAGCACTTCGACGTCCAGCGGCGGGCCGATGTCGAGCTGCTTGAGCAGCTTGCGGCAGCGGCGGCGCAGCTCCCGTTCCTTCATCGCGCGGCGTCCTCCGGGTTCCGGCCCTCGCGTTCGGCCCGTTCGTAGCGCTCGACCAGCTCCAGCAGGTCCATCACCTGCCGCCGGCCCTGCGGCGAGAGCTCTTGGGCCCGCATCGCCATCAGCTGCGCCTCCCCGGCCGGGGGCGTGGCGGCCTCTTCGTCGAAGAAGTACGTGACGGGCACGCCGAACAGCTTCGCCAGGGCCTCGACATAGTGGATCTTCGGGTTGACGCGCTTGCCCGTGGCCAGCTGCTGCAGGTAGGCGGGCGACATCGCCGGCCCGCCCGCCCGCTCGACCGCCGCCGAGATCTCCCGGTAGCTGTGCGGCGCGCGGCCGTCCACCCGAGCCGCCTCGATCAGGGCGCTCAGGCGTTCCGCGAAAGTGCGTTCCCGTGCCATACCCGCCCCCTAGGTTTCCACCGTGAAAATTCTAGCCCGGAAACCACTGTACGCACATGTTGACAGCTATCGTATGCAGTGGTTTACAGTTGTCGCGCCTCTCGTCTTGCTCTCCGTACCCTGGGGGTGTACGGAACAGCAAGACGAGAGGCCGTCGTGTCCGCCGACTCGTCATGATCCGCGGTCTGTAGTACGCTTCAGCTGCCAAGGTCGAACGCCCTCGCGGCGATCCCTTGGCCACGGCCTGTTGCCGGAGGTCGACCCCCAGGGCTTCCGGTGACAGGCCCCTTACTTTTCGGGACATCGTTTACCCAGGCGCACCGGCCTCAGGGCATCAGCGTCGCGGCCAGGGTGCCGCCCAGCTCGGTGCACGCCTCCAGGGTCTTCTTGTCCGGCTCACCCGTGGAGATCACCGCGTCCGCCGCCTTCTCCCAGGCCAGACCGGTGGTGATCGAGAGCAGCTGGCGTTCCGTTCCCGCGGTGTCGCTGGTGCCGTGGATCCAGTACCCGAACGGGCGGCCGCGCGTGGCGTCCAGGCACGGGTAGTAGACGGTGTCGAAGAAGTGCTTCAGCGCACCGCTCATGCTGCCCAGGTTCGCCGGCGTGCCCAGCAGGTAGCCGTCCGCCCCGAGGACGTCGGGGACGGTGGCCGCCAAGGCCGCCCGGCGGACCACCTCCACCCCTTCGATGTCCGGGTGCGTCGCGCCGGCCAGCACCGCCTCGAACAGCGCCTGGGTCGACGGCGACGGCGTGTGGTGCACGATCAGCAGCCTCGGCATCAGGCGAGCAGCTCCTCGACGGCGGTCCGCACCGCGCGCAGCCGCGCGTTCGCGGCAGCGCGGGCCTCCGCCAGCGAACCCGTCACCGGCGCCACGACCTGCAGGTACGCCTTCAGCTTCGGCTCGGTCCCGGACGGCCGCACGACGACCCGCACCCCTTCGCCGGTGAGCCGCAGCACGTCCGCGTCCGGCAGCAGGTCCTGCAGGCTCACCTCGACCCCGCCCAGCTCCGCCGGCGGCGTCTCCCGCACCTTCGCCATCAGCTGCCCGCGGACGGCGAGGTCGGTGACCCGCAGCGAAACCTGGTCGGTGAGGTGGACGCCGTGGCGCTGCGCCAGCTCGTCCAGCACGTCCAGCGGCGTGCGGCCCTCCGCCTTCAGCCGCGCGGTGTAGCCGGCCGCCAGCGTCGCGGCGGCGATGCCGTCCTTGTCCCGCACGAAGCCCGGGTTCACGCACAGGCCGAGCGCTTCTTCGTAGGCGAAGACGAGCCCTTCGCCGGCGCGGACCAGCCACTTGAACCCGGTCAGCGTCTCGGCGTAGCGGGCGCCCTCGGCCTTCGCGATCTCGCCGAGCATCGACGACGAGACGATCGTCGTCGCGACCAGCGGGTCCGGCAGGAGCGTGCGGTCCACTGTGGACAGGACGTACGAGCCGAGCAGCACGCCGGTCTCGTCGCCGCGCAGCATCCGCCACTCGCCGCCGGAGTCCCGCACGCCCAGCGCGCACCGGTCGGCGTCCGGGTCGAGCGCGACGGCCAGGTCGGCGTCCACATCGGACGCCAGCGCCAGCAGCAGGTCGGTCGCGCCCGGCTCCTCCGGGTTCGGGAACGACACCGTCGGGAAGTCGGGGTCCGGCGCGGCCTGGTCGTCCACCAGGTGCAGGTCGGTGAACCCGGCCCGCTCGAACGCGGCGCGCAGCGTGTCGGCGCCGACGCCGTGCAACGCCGTCGCGGCCACGCGCACCGCGCGCTCGGCGCCCAGCGGCAGCGTCGCGACCTCGTCGAGGTAGGCGTCCAGCAGGTCGACGACTTCGGCGCCGGGTGCCCGCGGCACGCTCACCGCGGCGGGCGCGGCCTGGATGGCCCGCTCGATCTCGCCGTCGGACGGCGGCACGATCTGCCCGCCGGTCGCGTCGTAGAGCTTGTACCCGTTGTCCGCCGGGGGGTTGTGCGACGCGGTGATCTGGATCCCGGCCACCGCGCCGAGCCGGCCGACCGCGAACGCGAGGAGCGGCGTCGGCAGCGGGCGGGGGAACACCTTGACGTCGAAGCCCGCCGCGGTGAGCACCTCGGCGGCCGCGGTCGCGAAGGCTTCCGAGCCGTGCCGCGCGTCGCGGCCGACGACGACCAGCGCGCCCGCGTGCCCGTGTGCCTTCAGCCACTCCGCCACGCCGGCGGTCGTGCGCGTGACGACCGCCACGTTCATCCCGTTCGGCCCGGCGCGCACCGGCCCGCGCAGGCCGGCGGTCCCGAACTCGAGGGGCCCGGCCATCCGATCGGCCAGCTCGTCGGCGGCACCGGCTTCGCCACCCATCGCGCGGGCGAGGACGTCCTGCAGTTCGGCGCGGGTGCTGTCGTCCGGGTCGTCGGCGATCCAGCGGAACGCGGTGTCACGCAGCGTGGAGGTCGAAGTCACCGCGCCAGCCTACGGGCTAGGGTCGGGGGAGTGCGCTTGCTCTTCACCTCACTGGGGTCCTTCGGTCACACGTTCCCGCTCGTCCCGCTGGCGGTCGCCGCGCGCGACGCGGGCCACGACGTCGTCTTCGCCACGTCCGAAGACTTCCTGCCACAGCTGACGAAAGCCGGTCTCGAGACGGCGGCCGCCGGGCTCGCCATCAAGGACGCGTTCGGCCGGGCGTTCGCCGAAGCCGGCGCGGCCGGTCCGCGGCGCCCGCCCGGCGAGATCCCGCCGGAGGTCCTCGCCCCGGTCGTCGCGAGGGTGTTCGGCGAGCTGATGCCGCAGCGGTTCGTCGCCGACCTGCTGCCGCTGTTCTCGCGTTTCCGGCCCGACCTCGTCGTGAGCGAATCCGGCAACTCGGGTGGCGCGTTCGCCGCGATGAAGGCCGGGATCCCGGTGGTGGCGCACGGTTTCGGCCGGGTGTCGAGCGACGACCCGATGGTGACGCGGATCCGCGACGCGATCCGTGCGCACGGCGCGGAACTGGGCATCGACGTCGGGGAGGACCTGGCGTTCGCGGGGCCGTTCGTCGACATCTGCCCGGAGTCGGTGCAGGATCCGGGGTTCCTGGCGCGCACGACGCGCGTGCCGCTGCGGCCGGTCGGCTGGAGCGAGCCGGGCGAGCTGCCCGCCGGGGTGCTGGAGCGCTCGCGGCCGCTGGTCTACCTGACGCTCGGCACGGCGATGGGCCACGCGGGCGTCCTGGGCGCGGCGATCGCCGGACTGTCCGGGTTGGACGTCGACGTCCTGGTCGCCACCGGCCCGACGGTCGACCCGGCGGCGCTCGGCGAGGTCCCGGCCAACGTGCGGCTCGAGGCGTGGGTCCCGCAGTCGGAGCTGCTGCCGCACGTGGACCTGGTGGTCCACCACGGCGGCAGCGGCACGACGCTCGGCGCGTTCGGCGCGGGCCTCCCGCAGCTGCTCCTGCCGCAGGGTGCGGACCAGTTCAGCAACGCGGACGCGGTCCTGACGGCCGGCGTCGGCTCGCGGTTGCTCGCCGCCGAGGTCACCGCCGACGCCGTCGCATCCGCAGCGCGCGACCTGCTCACGGACACCGCGGTCGCCGACGCGACGCGCCGGCTCGCGGCGGAGGTGGCGGCAATGCCGACCCCACCCGAGGTGGCCGCCCGCCTCCCCACCTTCGCCTGACCCCCGCGTCACTTTCCCCGTGAAAGTGTTGTGGAGAACCTACCTCCGGAACACTTTCACGGGGAAAGTGACGGGTTGGGGTCAGGCGCGGGAGACGAGCTCACGCAGCAGGGAGCCCATCCGGGTCGCGGCCGCGCGGCCCGCTTCCAGGACTTCTTCGTGGTTCAGCGGCTCGCCCGTCATCCCGGCGGCCAGGTTCGTCACCAGCGACAGGCCGAACACCTCGACCCCGGCCGCGCGCGCCGCGATGGCCTCCAGGACCGTCGACATGCCGACCAGGTCCGCGCCCAGCGTGCGCAGCATGTGGATCTCCGCCGGCGTCTCGAAGTGCGGCCCGGTCAGGCCCGCGTAGACGCCTTCCTCGAGCGACGGGTCGATCTCGCGGGCGATCCCGCGCAGCCGCGCCGAGTACAGGTCGGTCAGGTCGACGAAGTTCGCGCCGACGATCGGCGAGCGCGCGGTCAGGTTCAGGTGGTCGGAGATCAGCACCGGCTGACCCACCTGGAACCCCTCGCGCAGCCCGCCCGCCGCGTTCGTCAGCAGCACCGTCCGGACGCCGGCCGCCGCCGCGGTGCGCACGTTGTGCACCACCGGGTCGATGCCCTTGCCCTCGTAGAAGTGCGTCCGCCCCAGCATCACCAGGACGTTCTTGTCGCCGACCTTCAGCGAGCGGATGGTGCCGCCGTGGCCCACCGCGCCGGGCGTGGTGAAGCCGGGCAGTTCGGCGAACGGGATCTCCGTCTCGCACTCCCCGATGACGTCCGCCGCCGGGCGCCAGCCCGACCCCAGGACCACCGCGATGTCGTGCGCGTCCACGCCGGTGCGCTTGGCGATGGCGCTCGCGGCCTCGTGTTCACTCATGCGAGGGAGCGTATCCGGACGCTCCTCACCACGAGGAACACCACCAGCCCGAACGGGGAGAGGAAGATCGTCAGCACCAGGATCGGGCTCACGATCCACGGCGAGAGCCCGTGTTCGCGCGCTTCGAAGTACATCCACCGCGCGATGAACAGGTCGAACGCGATGAGGTGCGCCCAGACGAGCCCCGCGCCCCACGGCGTGGCGAGCAGCGTCTGCAGCACGCCGAGGTCGGGCCGGAGCATCGCCCGTCCCCACTCGCCGAAGTGCGGCAGCACGAGCGCGAAGTAGCAGGCGAGCGGCAGCAGCGGCACCCACGGCGACGCCATGATCCGCGGTGTCCAGCGCCACTTTGGCGCCAGGATCAGCACGGCCCAGAACGGCGTCGCCAGCGGGAACGCCCAGGTGAACAGCGCCTGGGTCATCGGACCCGCACCCGCACCGCGGCGAACGCGCCCAGCGCGACCCCCGCCACGAGCAGGGCGAACACGCCCAGCGTCGCCGCGTCCGGGTGCACGATCGACTGCGCCCGCAACGCCTGCCAGGTCACCAGCGCGGTCAGCCCCGCGTACCCGGCCGCGCCGACCAGGACGAGCCGCGCGCGGACGGCGTCCTCGCGCAGCCGGGCGAAGCGCGGGGCCAGTGCCGCGAGCGCGAGGGCCAGCAGTGGCAGCGCCTGCAGCGCGTGCATCCCGACGAAGTGCGGGATCCGCAGGTCGCCGGCGACCGTGCTCCAGCCGAGGATCGGCAGGCCGGGGCCGCCGTCGGCGAGCCCGACGGTGTGCGCGCCGACCATGTCCGGCCGCCCGCCGGTCTGCCACTGCGCGAGCTGCTGCGCGGTCGGCGACGTCATCAGGATGCCCAGCGAGATCCCCGCCAGCGACAGGACGGCCCCGGCGCGCACGGCCCAGAAACTCGCGCGATCCTCGATCTTCGTGACCATCACCAGCACGGTGAGCACGAGCGTCGCGACCCACAGGCCCATGATCATCTTGCCCATGACGTTGTAGATCAGGGCGTCCTGCGGCGTCGCGTTGTTGAAGTGGCTCGCCCGGCCGCGCGCGGCCTGGAACACGAGCAGCACGTACTCGGCGGCGAAGACGAGCACCAGGAAGTTCGTCAGCCAGTTCGCCGTGCGCCGGAACCGCGGCAGCAGCGAGACGAGCCAGCTCCAGGTGGCGAAGTAGAGCGTGCCGGACACCGCGAACTTGAACGGCTTCGCCCAGATCGGCGCGCCGGCCAGAGTCCGCTGGTCGACGAGCAGTGCGGCGACGCAGAGCACCGCCACCACCCCCAGGGTGGCGGCCGCCAGTGCGGACGGCCGGTGCCACCCGCGCGTTCTGCTCCGGACGTCGGCAAGGATGGTCATGGTTCCCTCCCAGAATGGATAGTCAAGCTCTCCGTTATGGGAAGCTAAACTATCCATGCTGAGAAGTCTTCAGGGTTGACCCGGAGCCCGGCCCTGAGATCGGAGCGCGAGCGCATGCGGATGGCCGAACTGAGTGCCGGGTCGGGGGTGCCGGTCGCGACCGTCAAGTACTACCTGCGCGAAGGCCTGCTCCCGCCGGGCGAGCGCACCAGCCCCAACCAGGCGCGGTACTCCGCCGCCCACGTCCAGCGGCTCCGGCTGATCAAGGCGCTCACCGAGGTCGGCGGCCTGCCCCTGGCCTCGGTCGGCGCCGTCCTCGCGGCGGTCGACGGCGACGAGACCCCGCACGAGACGATGGGCGTGGTCCAGCAGGAGCTGGCCGGCGCGCCGCCGAAGGTCTCGGACGAGGCTGCCGCGTGGGCGTCCGGGCTGCTCCACGACCTGGCCCGCCGGCACGGCTGGAAGTGGCACGAGCCGGAGAACCGGACGGTCGGCAACCTGGTCGCCGCGCTGGCGACGGCGAAGGAGCTCGGGCACGAGAAGCTCGCCGAACGCCTGGACGAGTACTTCGAGCTGGCGGTGCGCGTCGCCGAGCTGGACGTCGAGGTCGTGACGGGACTGACGTCGTTCGACAAGATCATCGAGGCCGGCCTGGTCGCCACGGTGCTGGGCGACCGCATCTTCACCGGCCTGCGCCACCTCGCGCAGGAGCACGTGTCCCGCGACGTCCTGCGCCGGGCGCCCGGCCGCTAGTCCGAGACCCGCAGGGTGGGCGCGACGGGGTTGAAGACGTCCGCCTCGCCCGCGCTCTCCTGCTCGGCCGGCACGGTGACCGACAGGATCCACAGGCTCGTGCCGGCCTGGACCAGCTTCATGAACGTCGCGCGGGTGCCGCCGCCGTCGCTCTGGGGGGCCGTGCCGCCCTCGACCAGGCGGTAGGTCACCGTGGCGCTCTTGCCGTCCGCCGACGTCACCGGCGGGGAGAGCGCGAGCGAGCCGCCCGGGTAGGACCCCCGCAGCCAGGCGATGTAGTCCTCGTAGCTGTCGCTCTGGTCGAAGTACTTCGCCAGCCGTTCCAGGCGCAGCGACCGCCGCCCGTCCGGCGACACGTACTGGATGGCCAGGCTCACCCCGAACTTGGTGTTGTGCGGGGCGGAGAACTTCTGCCAGCCCTCCGGTACGTCGAGGCTGTACTGCCCGCCGTCGCCGTTCACGTAGCTGCCGTTGCCGGTCTGGGACACCAGCGTCGGCGGCGGCACCTTGGTGGGCCCGTTCGACTTCGGCGCCGGCTCGGCGGCCGGCGGCAGCAGCGACTGCCCGCCGACTGTCCTGGCCAGCGCGAACCCGCCGCCCGCGGCCAGCAGGAAGAGCAGGACCGCCACGGCCGCGAGCACGGCGGTCGCCCGCGCGGTCCGCCGCCCGGACATCCGCGGCGGCGGGACGAACACCGTCGCCGCCTCCGGCGGAGCCGACGGGGCCGGGGCCGGGGCGGGCGTGGGCGGCCGCAGGAACGGCAGCGGACCCGGGTCGGTGGCGAGCTCGCTGCTCGACCCCTCGGCCTTCTTCTCCGCCTTCTCGGGCAGGACGGTCTTGATCACCTGGGTGTCGGTCGCGTCCGGCTGCGCGGACGTCTTCTTGCCGTCCGGGGTGCGGAACAGGTCCGGCCCGAACAGGTCGAGCGGCGTCTTCGTCTGCAGCGGGTACAGCCGGTGCCGGACCTCGCGCAGCGTGATCCGGTCGCCGGGCTCCTTCTTCATAAGCGCGGAGATGACGTTGGCGAGCGGCCCGGCCTTCGGCTTGGGCACCTTGCCGTTGACGACCTTGCCGACGGTCTCCAGCGGGTCGCCGTCGGCGTCGTACGGCGGCGCGCCCTCGACCGCGGCGAACAGCGTCGCGCCGAGGCCCCACAGGTCGGCGGCGGGGATGACCGCGCCGCCGGAGGCGACCTCCGGGGCGATGTAGGCGGGGGAGCCGAGCATGATCCCGGTGCGGGTCATGGTCGCCTCGGAGACGTTGCGCGCGATGCCGAAGTCGGTCAGCTTGATCCGGCCGTCGCTCGCGACCAGGACGTTGCCGGGCTTGACGTCGCGGTGGGTGATCCCGGCGGCGTGCGCGGCCTCCAGCGCGGACGCCACGGCGATGCCGACCGCCGCGGCCTGCTCGACGGTCAGCGGCCCGTGGTCGCGCAGGATGTGCGCCAGGCTGCGCGAGGGCAGCAGCTCCATCACCACGAACGGCTGGTCGTCCTCGCGGGCGACGTCGTGCAGGATGATCACGTTCGGATGGGACAGGACGGCGATCGCGCGGGCTTCGCGCAGTGTGCGCTCCCGCAGCTCGTCCGCCTGCGACGACGGGATGCCCGGCGGCACCTTCATTTCCTTGACGGCCACCTGGCGGTGCAGGAACTCGTCGTACGCCGACCAGACGGTGCCCATCGACCCGGAGCCCAGCACCGAGCGCAGGCGGTAGCGACCGGCGACCAGTCGTTTCTCTTCGCTGGAGGGGGGCACCCCCTGATTGTGTCGTACCCGGTCGGCCCTTATCTGCCTAGGGGCGCGACTAGAGTCACAGGTCGGACGCGGCCCGTGCCTCTACCATCACTGGGTATGACTGAAGTGGCCGGTCCGGAGTCAGCGCCGATCTCCGAACTCGACCTCGCGGCCGAGTTCCCCCAGGCGACGCGCGAGCAGTGGCAGGAGCTCGTGGCCGGGGTGCTGCGCAAGAGCGGCAAGCTGCCGGAGGACTTCACGGGCGCCCCGGAGAGCAAGCTCGTCACGCGGACCTACGACGGCATCGAGATCCAGCCGCTCTACACCGCGGACGACGTCCCGGGCGACAGCGGCTTCCCCGGGTTGCCGCCGTTCGTGCGCGGTTCCCGCCCGGAAGGCCAGGTCAGCACGGGCTGGGACGTCCGGGCCCGGTTCACCGGCGAAGACGCGCGCGAGGTCAACCGCGCGATCCTCGCCGACCTCGAAGGCGGCGTGACGTCGATCTGGCTGTCCGTCCCGCCCGCGTCGCTCGCCGACGCGCTCAACGAGGTCTACCTCGACCTGGCGCCGGTGGTCCTGGACGCCGGGGCCGGCTACGAAGCCGCGGCGGAAGCGCTGTTGGAGCTGTTCGACGAGCGCGAGATCCCGGCGAGCGAAGCCACCGCGGTGCTGGGGGCCGACCCGATCGGGCTCGCGGCGCGCACCGGCTCGGCCGTCGAGCTCGAACCGGCCGCCGCGCTCGCCGCGCGCGTCGCCGGCAAGTACCCGAAGGTGCGCACGCTCGTCGCCGACGGCCTGCCGTTCCACGAGGCCGGCGGGTCGGACGCGCAGGAGCTGGGCGCGCTGGTCGCCGCCGGCGTCACCTACCTGCGGTCGTTGACCGACGCGGGCCTCGACGCCGAAGCCGCGGCGGGGCAGCTCGAATTCCGGATCGCCGCGACCGCCGACCAGTTCTCCACCATCGCGAAGCTGCGCGCGGCCCGCCGCCTGTGGGCCCGCGTCGCCGAAGTCTGCGGGTTCTCCTCGCCGATGCGCCAGCACGCCGTGACGTCGCCGTCGATGCTGACCCGGCGCGACCCCTGGGTGAACATGCTGCGCACCACGGTCGCCTGCTTCGGCGCGGGCGTCGGCGGCGCGGACGCGGTCACGGTGCTGCCGTTCGACGCCGCGATCGGCAAGCCCGACGCCTTCTCGTCGCGGATCGCGCGCAACACGCACGCGGTGCTGCTGGAGGAGTCCAAGCTGGCCGGCGTCGTCGACCCGGCGGGCGGCTCCTGGTACGTCGAGAAGCTGACCGACGACCTCGCGCACGCCGCCTGGGCCGAGTTCACCGCCATCGAGGGCGCGGGCGGCCTGGTCGCCGAGCTCGCGTCCGGCGCGCTGGCCGGCCGGCTCGCCGAGACGTGGGAGAAGCGCTCGAAGCGGATCGCCACCCGGCGCGACCCGCTCACCGGCGTCAGCGAGTTCCCGAACCTGGCCGAGAAGCCCGTGGTCCGGACGCCCGTGGAGTCCACTGTGGAAGGTGGGCTGCCGCGGCACCGGTATGCCGAAGGCTTCGAGGCGCTGCGAGACGCGTCGGACGCGTATCTCGCCTCGACCGGCGCACGGCCGAAGGTCTTCCTGGCCACGCTCGGCCCGGTCGCCGCGCACACCGCGCGGGCCGGCTTCGCCGCCAACCTCTTCCAGGCGGGCGGGATCGAGGTCGTCAACCCGGGCGCGACCGACGACCTGCCCGGCGCGTTCCGCGAGTCCGGCGCGAAGATCGCCTGCCTCTGCGGCACCGACGACGCCTATGCGGCGCAGGCGGCCGACGTCGCCGCGTCCCTCGGCGCCGACTACGTACTACTGGCGGGCAAGGGCTCGTACGACGGCGTCGACGCCAACGTCTTCGCCGGCTGCGACGCCCTCGACGTCCTGAACGGCCTGCACGTCAAGCTGGGAGTTGCGCGATGACCATCCCGAACTTCGCCGGCCTCGACCTCGGCACCCCTGCGCCGGCCGACCGCGACACGTGGGCGCGCGCGGTGGAGGCCGCCACGGGCAAGGGCCCGGACGCGCTGGCCTGGGAGACGCCCGAGGGCATCGGCGTCAAGCCGGTCTACACCGCCGACGACCTGTCCGATGTGGACTTCCTGGCCACGTACCCCGGCATCGCGCCCTTCCTGCGCGGGCCGTACCCGACGATGTACGTCAACCAGCCGTGGACCATCCGCCAGTACGCCGGGTTCTCCACCGCCGAGGAGTCCAACGCCTTCTACCGGCGCAACCTCGCCGCCGGCCAGAAGGGCCTTTCGGTCGCCTTCGACCTGGCCACCCACCGCGGTTACGACTCCGACCACCCGCGCGTCTCCGGCGACGTCGGCATGGCGGGCGTCGCGATCGACTCCATCTACGACATGCGGCAGCTCTTCGACGGCATCCCGCTCGACAAGATGTCGGTCTCCATGACGATGAACGGCGCGGTGCTGCCGGTGCTGGCGCTCTACGTCGTCGCGGCCGAGGAGCAGGGGGTGAAGCCGGAGCAGCTCGCGGGGACCATCCAGAACGACATCCTCAAGGAGTTCATGGTCCGCAACACCTACATCTACCCGCCGCAGCCGTCGATGCGGATCATCTCCGACATCTTCTCCTTCACTTCGCAGCACATGCCGAAGTACAACTCGATCTCCATCTCCGGCTACCACATGCAGGAGGCCGGGGCGACGGCCGACCTCGAGCTGGCGTACACCCTCGCCGACGGTGTCGAGTACATCCGGTCGGGCGTGGACGCCGGGCTCAGCGTCGACAAGTTCGCGCCGCGGCTGTCGTTCTTCTGGGCGATCGGCATGAACTTCTTCATGGAGGTCGCGAAGCTGCGCGCGGCGCGGCTGCTGTGGGCGAAGCTGGTCAAGGGTTTCGACCCGAAGTCTCCGAAGTCGCTCTCGCTGCGCACGCACTCCCAGACCTCGGGCTGGTCGCTGACCGCGCAGGACGTCTACAACAACGTCGTCCGCACCTGCGTCGAGGCGATGGCGGCGACCCAGGGGCACACGCAGTCGCTGCACACCAACGCCCTCGACGAGGCCCTCGCGCTGCCGACGGACTTCTCCGCGCGGATCGCCCGCAACACGCAGCTGCTGCTGCAGCAGGAGTCGGGCACCACGCGCGTGATCGACCCGTGGGGCGGCAGCGCGTTCGTCGAGAAGCTGACCTACGACCTCGCGCGCAAGGCCTGGGGCCACATCAGCGAGGTCGAGCAGGCCGGCGGCATGGCCAAGGCGATCGACGCGGGCATCCCCAAGCTGCGCATCGAGGAGGCCGCGGCCCGCACCCAGGCCCGGATCGACTCCGGCCGGCAGCCCGTCATCGGCGTGAACAAATACCAGGTCACCAGCGACGAGGACATCGAAGTCCTCAAGGTCGACAACGCCGGGGTCCGCACCCAGCAGCTGGAGAAGCTGCGGCGGCTGCGTGAAGAGCGCGACTCCGCCGCCACCGAGGACGCGTTGCGGCGCCTCACCGAAGGCGCCGGGAACGGCGGCAACCTCCTGGAGCTGGCCATCGGCGCGGCGCGGGCGAAAGCCACCGTCGGCGAGATCTCGGACGCGCTCGAGAAGCTCTGGGGCCGGCACTCCGGGCAGATCCGGACGATTTCGGGCGTCTACCGCGAAGAGGTGGGTAAGTCGCAGAACGTCGAGAAGGCCCGTCAGCTGGTCGAAGCGTTCGCCGCGGAGGAAGGGCGCCGTCCCCGGATCCTCGTCGCGAAGATGGGCCAGGACGGCCACGACCGCGGCCAGAAGGTGATCGCCACCGGCTTCGCCGACATCGGCTTCGACGTCGACGTCGGCCCGCTGTTCTCCACCCCGGCCGAGGTCGCGCGGCAGGCGATCGAGGCGGACGTGCACGTCGTCGGTGTCTCGTCGCTGGCCGCCGGGCACCTCTCGCTGGTGCCCGCGCTGCGCCACGAGCTCGCCGAGCTGGGCCGCGAGGACATCATGGTCGTGGTCGGCGGCGTCATCCCGCCGCAGGACTACCCGGCGCTGCGCGAGGCCGGCGCCGCCGCGATCTTCGGGCCCGGCACGGTGCTCGCGGACGCGGCCATCGACCTGCTCGGCCAGCTGACGGCGCAGGAGTCCTGACCCTTGCCGCGCAAGATCGACGTCGCCGCCTACGCCAAGGGCGTGCTGGCGGGGGACCGCGGGACGCTGTCGAAGGCGATCACGCTGGTCGAGTCGCAGCGGGCGGACCACCGGGAACTGGCGCAGGAGCTGCTCGTCGAGCTGCTGCCCTCTTCGGGTGGCGCGCAGCGCGTCGGCATCACCGGCGTCCCCGGTGTCGGCAAGTCGACATTCATCGACCAGCTGGGCACCGACCTCACCGCGGCCGGGCACCGCGTCGCCGTGCTCGCGGTCGACCCGTCGTCGACGCGCACGGGCGGGTCGATCCTCGGCGACAAGACCCGGATGGCGCGCCTGGCGGTCGACGAACGGGCGTTCATCCGGCCGTCGCCGACGTCCGGGACGCTGGGCGGGGTCGCGCGGGCGACGCGCGAGACGATCGTGCTGATGGAAGCCGCCGGCTACGACATCGTGCTGGTGGAGACGGTCGGCGTCGGGCAGTCCGAGGTGACCGTGGCGAACATGGTCGACTGCTTCCTCTTCCTCACCCTGGCCCGCACGGGTGACCAGCTCCAGGGCATCAAGAAGGGCGTGCTGGAGCTCGCCGACGTCATCGCCGTCAACAAGGCCGACGGCGACCACGAGCGGGACGCCCGCCGCGCGGCGCGGGAGCTCTCGGGCGCGCTGAGGATGATCTACGGACCCGAGTCGTCGTGGACGCCGCCGGTGCTGACCTGCAGCGGCCTGCACAACCTGCGGCTGGACGAGGTCTGGGCCGCGATCGTGCGGCACCGCGACACGCTCACGGCGTCCGGCGAGCTCGACGCGCGGCGACGTCAGCAGCAGGTCGACTGGACGTGGGCGATGGTTCGCGAACAGCTGCTGAGTCGCCTGGCGGCACATCCGGACGTGCGAACGGTCGTTCCGGACGTCGAACGGGCGGTGCGGGACGGTGAACTGACGGCTACCCTCGGTGCTCAGCGGATCCTCGACGCGTTCGGTCCACCGCGTGGTGGCTGACGCACCGGGCGTTCCGCGGGAGAATGCCTGGTCGTGGCGAAGGGATGACATGGCGAAACTGCGCGGTCTGGTCCTGGTCGGAGTGCTGGGCGCGGTGCTGTTCACCGCGTCGCCGGCGTTCGCCGAGCCGGTGCGTCCGGCAGCCGTCACGGCGACGGTGGCGCACGCGTCCGTCGCGCTGGTCCCGGTGCAGACCCAGCCGCCCGGCCCGGTCCTCGACCCGGCCCAGACGGACAAGGCGAACAGCGAAAAGACCAAGAACAAGCTGATCGCGGGCGTGGTCGCGGTGGCGCTGCTCGGCATCGTGATCTGGGGCAGGCGGATCCGCTCGAAGAAGGCGAAGAGTTCCTGACGCGTTCGGCTTTGCCGAACTACTGCACGCCGTTCAACGCAGATCCGGTACCGGCCATCTAGGGCGGCCGTCTTCGAGGCGCGCGTTGCCGCCTGCATGGTGCACGATCGTCTGCAAATGCGTACGACAGATCGATCGGCACGTTGCGTGACCCCAGCCGCTGCCCGGGTTACCCGTGTTGCGGGAGGAGGTGCGGCGTGACGGTGTTGGACTCACGACCGGACGTTCCAGGCGACCCCCATGGGCGCATCATCAACCCCATGGAGGGGTCCGAAGCGCTCATCTCCGAAGCGGGCGTAAGCATGGCTCCCGTGGAGGACCTAGGTGCGGGCCGCGGCCCGTTCTGGCTCGATGACTGGCTGCGTGCCAACGCGACCGACGTGCTCGCCTGGCGCCGGCACATCCACGCGCACCCGGAGCTGTCGCGGCACGAGTTCGCGACCACGGAGCTGGTGGTCACGCTGCTGCGCTCCGTCGGGCTCAAGCCGTGGGTGCTGCCCGGCGGCACCGGCGTCGTCTGCGACATCGGCAGCGGCGAGCGGTGCGTGGCGCTGCGCGCGGACATGGACGCCCTGCCGCTCACCGAGGCGACCGGGCTGCCCTACGCGTCGACCGTCGAAGGCGCGGCCCACATGTGCGGCCACGACGCCCACACGGCGATCCTGCTCGGCGCGGCCCGCGCCCTGGCGGGCGCGCCGGAGCTGCCCGGCCGCGTGCGGCTGATCTTCCAGCCCGCCGAAGAGGTCATGCCCGGCGGCGCGCTGGACATGATCGCGGCGGGCGCGCTGGACGGCGTCGAGCGGATCTACGGCCTGCACGTGGACCCGCGGCTGGAGGTCGGGCGCATCGGGATGCGCGTCGGCGCCCTGACGTCGGCGGCCGACCTGATCGAGCTGCGGCTGACCTCGCCGGGCGGTCACACGTCCCGGCCCCACCTGACCGCCGACCTGGTCCACGCGCTGGGCACGGTGATCACGTCGTTGCCGGCGGTGCTCTCGCGGCGGGTCGACCCGCGGTCGGGAACGGTGCTGGTCTGGGGCGCGGTCCACGCGGGCCAGGCGGCCAACGCGGTCCCGCAGGACGGTGTCCTGCGCGGCACCCTGCGCACGGCGGACCACGAGGTCTGGACGGCCCTGGAGCCGTTGGTGGCGTCGTCGGTCCAGTCGCTGCTGGCGCCGACCGGAGTGGGCTTCTCGCTGGACTACCGCCGCGGGGTCCCGCCGGTGGTCTCGGACGCGGAGTCGACGGCCCTGATGCGCGCGGGCGCGGAGGCGGCCCTCGGCGAAGGCGCGGTGGCCTCGACGGAGCAGTCCTCGGGCGGCGAAGACTTCGGCTGGTACCTGGAGCACATCCAGGGAGCCTTCGCCCGGCTGGGCGTCTGGCCGGGTTCCCCGGAACCCCAGTCCGACATCCACCGCCCCACGTTCATCCTGGACGAACGAGCCCTGCTCTGCGGAGTCCGAACCCTGGTCCACACAGCCCTAACCTCCCTCGCCTGACCCCGTGTCGTCCCTTCAATCACGGGTGTCGACCCTCTAATCACGCGTGTCGACCCTTCCCGCGCGGGTGGGGTTGTGCACAGGGTTATCCACAGGTAGGCAGTTATCCACAGATTGAGAATGAGGCCCTTCCATCCGGGCGTGGAAGGGCCTCATTCTCGATGTCGTGATCGAGTGGGCAAGGCGACATGGAGTGCTCTCGCGTGGCGAGGCCGACCGGATCCTAGGTCGGCGCAAGGTCATCGAGGGGCTTGAACGTGGGCTGCTGTCGCAGCCGTGGCGAGGTGTCGTCGTGCACGCCACCGACCTGCTGAAGCTGCCGACGAGAGCCGCTGCCGCGTTGCTCGCAGTCGGTCCTCCCGTTGCGCTGGCCGGCGTCACTTCTCTTGCCCTGCATGGCATTTCTGCTGCCGATGACCGCCTCATCCACGTGATGGTGCCGTACTCGCGGCGTATCCGGTCTCGGGCTGGTCTGGTCGTGCACCAGGGCGGCTTCCGGGACGAGGACGTGATCGAAATCGATGGTCTCGCGACGTTCCTGCTCGATCGCGCCCTGGCTGACTTCCTCTGCGACGGGGACAAGCGCGCGGCCTTCACCGCAGTCGACGAGGCCATGCGGGGACTGCCGCCGGATCACTGCGCGAAACTCCGGGAGAACGTGCGCGACCGGCTCGACGATCGCCGGGACCGCCGAGGTATCCACAGGGCCTTGATGCTCCTGGACCTCGCCACCGGCAAGGCAGAATCGCCTCCCGAGAGCGTGCTCCGGCTGGTCGTCGTCGAAGCCGGCTTTCCGGTGCCCGAGCCGCAGTACGAGATCGCCGCCATCGACGGCCGCAAGCTCTACGTGTTCGACATGGCTTGGCCGAGCAGACAGATCGCCCTCGAGTACGACGGGTTCGCCGCCCACGAGGAGCGGCGCGAATACGACCTCGAACGCGACGAGCGGATGGCGGCCCGCGGCTGGATCACCATCCGGGTCGTCGCGGCCGACCTCCGGGATCCAAGTCGCCTTCTGGCCGAGCTGCAGGACGCTTTCGACCGGCGATCGGGCCGGGCAGCGTGATCAGAAGGTCGACACGCGTGATTGAAGGGACGACACGCGTGATTGGAGGGTCGACACGGCTTAGCCGGTGATGCCGGAGCAGGGGCGGGTTCTGAGGTCGTCGACGTAGTCGGCTGGGGCTCCGGCCGCCTCGGCGGCGTCGGCCAGCACGCCCAGGTAGCGGGCCGAAGGCAGGCCGCCTTCGTAGGCGTCCAGGACGTAGAGCCAGGCCAGGACCGAGCCGTCCATCGTCTGGACCCGTAGCCGGATCTTCGAATGGATCCCCAGCTCGCCGCCTTCCCAGCGGTCCAGCCCGGTCTCGTCCAGTGACGTCACGTCGTACAACACGACGAAGACCCGGGAAGCCGGGTCTTCGACGATCGTCGCCAGGGCACCTTCCCACCCCAGGTCCTCACCGCCGAAGGTCAGGCGCCACCCCTCCAGCCAGCCGGTGCCGGCCATCGGAGAGTGCGGCGCGCGCTCCAGCATCTGGGCGGGCTCCATGTTCGATCCGTACGCGGCATACAACGGCACGCCGACAGCGTAGCGACCCCGGGCTGACCCGAGTGGACGCACTCGCCGTGTTCGCCCACTTCAGTGTCCGGTCACCTCCGCCGCGTACGGTGAGAGCACCGCAAGCACGCACTCCGAGGAGGACCCAGGTGACCAGGATCGTGATCATGGGCGGGGGCCCGGCCGGCTACGAAGCCGCGCTGGTCGCAGCCCAGCACGGGGCCGACGTCACGATCGTCGAGCGGGACGGCCTGGGTGGCGCCTGCGTCCTCTACGACTGCGTCCCTTCGAAGACGTTCATCGCGAGCTCGGGCGCGCTGGCGAAGATGCACGACCTCGGCGAGCTCGGCATCAACACCGACATGGCCGACACGAGCATCGACCTCCCGACCGTCCACGGCCGGGTGAAGGGCCTCGCGCTCGCCCAGTCCGCCGACATCCGCGCCCGCGTCCAGCGCGAAGGCGTCCGCGTCGTCATCGGCGAAGCCCGCTTCTGCGACGAAGAGCCCGGCCTCGCGACCCACAAGGTCGCCGTGACCACCTCCGAGGGCACCGAGAAGCTGCCCGCCGACGTCGTCCTGATCGCCACCGGCGCCACCCCGCGCGTGCTGCCCGGCGCGGTGCCCGACGGCGAGCGCATCCTCGACTGGCGCCAGCTCTACGAGCTCGAGCAGCTGCCCGAGCACCTCGCCGTGATCGGGTCGGGCGTCACCGGCGCCGAGTTCGCGTCCGCCTACACCGAGATGGGCGTCAAGGTCACCGTCGTCTCCAGCCGCGACCGCGTCCTCCCGCACGAGGACGCCGACGCCGCCGCGGTGCTCGAAGAGGTCTTCTCGCAGCGCGGCACGACCGTCGCGAAGCAGGCGCGCGCCGACCGCGTCGAGCGCACCGAAAAGGGCGTCGAGATCTTCCTCGCCGACGGCCGCGTGATCGAAGCCAGCCACGCGCTGATGACCGTCGGGTCGGTTCCCAACACCAAGGACATCGGCCTCGACAAGGTCGGCATCTCGCCCGGCCCCGGCGGGTTCATCACCGTCGACCGCGTTTCGCGCACCTCCGTTCCCGGGATCTACGCCGCCGGCGACTGCACCGGCGTGCTGATGCTGGCCTCGGTGGCGAGCATGCAGGGCCGCATCGCGATGTGGCACGCGCTGGGCGAAGGCGTCGCGCCGATCAAGCTCAAGACCGTCGCCGCCAACGTGTTCACCCACCCGGAGATCGCCACCGTCGGCATCAGCCAGCAGGCGATCGACTCCGGCGAGGTGCCCGCGCGCACCATCATGCTGCCCCTGGCCACCAACGCGCGCGCGAAGATGGAGGGCCTCCGCCGAGGCTTCGTGAAGCTGTTCTGCCGCCCCGCCACCGGCGTGGTCGTCGGTGGGGTCGTCGTGGCGCCGCAGGCGAGCGAGCTCATCCTTCCCATCGCGCTCGCCGTCCAGAACCAGCTCACAGTGGACCACCTGGCACTGACATTTTCGGTGTACCCGTCGCTGTCGGGCTCGATCACCGAGGCCGGCCGCCAGCTCATGCGTCACGACGATCTCGACTGACGAAGCACGCAACCCCGCCGTATCCCGTCGCGTCTTGTCGGTTGTACGGCTGAAGGACGCGAAGGGTGCGAAGGTGCGCAAGACGGTGGTTTTCGTTGTGGCAGCGATGATCGGGGCGACGGCGCTGGCGGGGCCGGCGATGGCGCAGCAGAGCACCGTCCCGGCTCCGAGTGGCGCTCCGGCGAAGGGAAGCGTCCAGCTCAACGTCAACACCGCGATCAACCAGTCGCTGGTGGACAAGTACGTCCGCGACGCGCCGAACGTCGCGCTGGCGAAGTGCGAAGGCGGTTCGCCGACGTTTTCCTCGCCGGCGCTGACCTTCTCCAACTACACCCCGGGCCCGTTCATGGGTGCCGACGCGAACATCAGCGCCGACGCCGCGCTCAAGCCGGGCACGCCCGCCGGGACGTACCCGCTGACCGTGACCTGCGGCAGCCAGACCTACAGCACTCGGTTCTCGGTGCCCGCGCCGCAGGTTTCGAAGGTGCCCTCCGGCGCCGCGAAAGCGGGCGACGGCAGCATGGCCGGCTGAATCCACGCCACCCCGAACCGCCTCGGAGCCATGCTCCGAGGCGGTTTTTTTGTGGGTTCCCGAAATGCGATTTCGCGACGCGTTCGTGACCTGCGAGTGCAACCTTCCGCAGGTGGAGACGTCTTGGGGTACACAAGCAAGCGGACGAAGCCGAGGCAGGGGGAACTGCGACCGGTGTCCGGGTATTGCTTTGTTCACCGATTCCACAGGGGAGAAAAGAATGAAGAAGACTGCGGTCGTCGCGGGCATCGCCACGGCTTTCCTCGTCCTCGCGCCCGGCGCGGCGCTCGCGAACACGTCGCCGACCACCGCGCCGCCGCCCACCACGGCGGGCCGGGTGGCGCTGCCCCTGTCCCTGTCGACGGCCAAGGCCCTGCCCGGCACGACGGTGAAGCTCGCCTTCGGCTGCCGGACCCAGCCGGGCGAGAAGCGCTACGTCCGGTCGGTGGCGCTGACCTTCGGCAAGCCTGGCACCTCCGACCAGTGGGTGACCGGCACCGTCAAGAACCTCAAGCCCGGCAAGTACGCCGTGACGCTGCACTGCGGCCCGGAGACCTCGACCGCGTCGCTCGAGGTGCTCCCGGCCGGGAACCCGGGCACCAAGCAGGTCACGAAGGTGCCGGCGGGCGCGCCGCAGACCGGCGGCCCGGACGGCCCGGCCGGCGGCTCGGGCACGCCGCTCGAGGCCGCGGCGGCCATGGGCGTTCTCGCGGTCGGCGGCAGCGGTCTCGTGCTCGCCCGGCGGGCCCGGCGCCGCTGAGCGGGCCAGGGGGTAGCGTCCGGGCGGCCCACCGATCGGGCCGCCCGGACGGGTAGCCCGCAGGAAGGCGCGAGGGGGGAGCATGACCACCAGGATCACGAGCAGACGGGGCTACCTGATCGCGCTGGTCGTGGCGCTGCCGGCCGCACTGGTGGTGCTGGCGCTGACGCTCGGCGGCGGGCCCGAGCCGCCGGCCGCGCAGCCGCCGCCCGCCCGGCCGGTCGCGGTGAACCCGCAACCGACGGCCGGTGGTCGGGCCGCCGACGCCGTCGCCGCGCTGCCCAAGTCCGACCCGGTCTCGATCGACATCCCGAAGATCGGCGCGCACTCGTCGCTGGTCCCGCTGGGCGTCAACGCGGACAACACGATCCAGGTGCCGCCGGTGACCACGCCGCTGCAGGCGGGCTGGTACACCTACGCGCCGACGCCGGGCGAGGTCGGCCCGGCCATTGTTCTCGGGCACGTCGACGGCAACCACCAGAAGGGCATCTTCTACCGGCTCAAGGAGCTGGCCGCGGGCGACCGCGTCTCGATCGCGCGCAAGGACGGGACGACAGCCCTGTTCGAGGTGACGAAGGTGCACCAGGTGCCGAAGCAGGACTTCGAGAAGGAAGGCGTGTACGACGACACCGCCGGTCCTGAGCTGCGGCTGATCACCTGCGGCGGTGTCTTCGACCGGAGCGCGCACAACTACGTCGACAACATCGTCGTCTACGCCCGGCTCGTCGGCCACTGAGAGTCCTTCGGCCCTGGTTTTGTCGGTGGTGGGTGCCAGACTGTGTCGGCCGTCACCCGAGGCGGCGCGGACGAGGGTTGGGAGTGGAGATGTTGTTCCGGGACGAGCGGTGGCCTGACGGCACGCCCAGCTGGGTGGACCTGATGGTGCCCGACCAGGCGAAAGCGGTGGCCTTCTACAGCGGGCTGTTCGGCTGGGACGTGCAGACGGGCGGTGAGGAAACCGGCTTCTACGGCATGGCGGAGCTGAGCGGCCGCCCGGTCGCCGGGATCGGCCAGACACCGCCGGGGCAGGACATACCTCCGGTGTGGACGACCTACCTGTCGGTGTCCGACGTGGACAAGACGGCCGCGGCGATCACCGAGGCGGGCGGGCAGATCGTCGTGCCGGTGATGGAAGTGATGAAGGAAGGCCGGATGGCGGTGGCAGCCGACCCGGCGGGCGCGGTCTTCGGGCTGTGGGAGCCGGGCAACCACCTGGGCACGCAGGTCACGGCGGCGCCGGGGACGCTGGCGTGGAACGAGTGCATGAGCCGCGACTACCCGGCGGCCAAGGCGTTCTACGAGCAGGTGTTCGGCTACGGGTTCCAGGACCTGTCGAACGACGACTTCACGTACGCGGCACTGCTGCTCGACGGCCGCCCGGTCGGCGGGCTCGGCGCCCTGCCCGATTCGGTGCCGGCGGAGGTGCCGTCGCACTGGTCGACGTACTTCTCGGTGGCGGACGCCGACGAGAGCGCGGCCAAGGTGGTGGAGCTGGGCGGCCAGGCGCTGGACCAGCCGTTCGACTCACCCTACGGGCGGCAGGTGCGGGTGATGGACGACCAGGGCGTGCCGTTCCTGGTCATCGCGCCCAACGAGCAGTCCGGGAAACCGGAGGGCTGGGACAACTGAAGGCCGGCGCGGGGGTGGGGAAGCCGTAGGGGAATGCGGCTGCGGCCGGAGGCGCCGGACGACGCCCCCGGCCCCGGCCGGTCAGTCGTCTTCGGAAACCCAGTCGAAGGTCTTCGTCACGGCCTTCTTCCAGTTGCGGTACTCGGATTCGCGGCGGGCCTCGTCCATCGACGGGTCCCACTGCTTGTCCTTCGCCCAGTTGTTCCGGATGTCGTCCTCGGACTTCCAGAACCCGACCGCCAGCCCGGCGGCGTACGCGGCACCCAGCGCGGTGGTCTCGGCGACCACCGGGCGGATCACCGGCACGCCGAGGATGTCGGCCTGGAACTGCATGAGCAGCTCGTTGACGACCATGCCGCCGTCCACCTTGAGCGACTTCAGCGGGACACCGGAGTCGGCGTTCATCGCGTCGATCACCTCGCGGGACTGGAACGCCGTCGCCTCCAGGACCGCGCGAGCCAGGTGGCCCTTGTTGACGAACCGGGTGAGCCCGACGATCGCGCCGCGGGCGTCGGACCGCCAGTAAGGAGCGAACAGACCCGAGAACGCCGGGACGAAGTACGCGCCGCCGTTGTCCTCGACGCTGCGCGCGTGCTCTTCGATCTCGGCCGCGGTCGAGATCATGCCGAGGTTGTCGCGCAGCCACTGCACCAGCGAACCGGTCACCGCGATGGAGCCTTCCAGCGCGTAGATCGTGTCGTTCGAGCCGATCTTGTAGCAGACCGTGGTGAGCAGCCCGTTCTGCGACATCACCTTTTCGGTGCCGGTGTTGAGCAGCATGAAGTTGCCGGTGCCGTAGGTGTTCTTGGCCTCGCCGGGGGAAAGGCAGGCCTGGCCGAACGTCGCGGCCTGCTGGTCGCCCAGGATGCCCGCGATCGGCACGCCGGCCAGCGCGCCCTTCTCGCGGACCTTGCCGTACTCCTCGGACGAGGAGCGGATCTCCGGCAGCATCGAAAGGGGGATGCCCATCTCACCGGCGATCTCGGCGTCCCACTGCAGGGTGTCGAGGTCCATCAGCATGGTGCGCGACGCGTTGGTCGGGTCGGTGACGTGCACGCCGCCGTCGGCGCCGCCGGTCATGTTCCACAGCACCCAGGTGTCCATGTTGCCGAAGATCAGGTCGCCGGCTTCGGCCTTCTCGCGCGCGCCTTCGACGTTGTCGAGGATCCACTTGACCTTCGGCCCGGAGAAGTACGTCGCGAGCGGCAGGCCGACCTTCTCGCGGTAGCGCTCCTGGCCGCCGCCGAGGTTGCCGAGCTCGGTGACGATCTTGTCGGTGCGGGTGTCCTGCCAGACGATCGCGTTGTACACCGGCTTGCCGGTCGTCTTGTCCCAGACCAGCGCGGTTTCGCGCTGGTTGGTGATTCCGACGGCGGCGATGTCGGACGCGGTCAGGTCGGCCTTGGCCAGTGCGCCCGCGGCGACCCGGCGCGTGTTCTCCCAGATCTCCTCGGCGTTGTGCTCGACCCAGCCGGCCTTCGGGAAGATCTGCTCGTGCTCGCGCTGGTCGACCGAGACCACGCGGCCTTCGTGGTTGAAGATCATGCACCGGGTCGACGTGGTGCCCTGGTCGATCGCGGCTACGTACGAAGTCATGTGTGCTCCAGGAATCCGGTAGGTGGGCGATCAGGTCAGGTTGTGCACGCCGAGGTAGAGCAGCGCGGCCAGGGCGCCACCGGCCAGCGGGCCGACGACCGGGATCCACGAGTAGCCCCAGTTGGCGTTGGCCTTGTTCTTGATCGGCAGCAGGAACGCGTACGCGATGCGCGGGCCGAGGTCACGGGCCGGGTTGATGGCGTAGCCCGTCGGCCCGCCGAGCGAGGTACCGATCACGAGGACGACGAACGAGACGCCCGCGTACCCCAGCGCGGAGTTGCCGAAGCTCGGGGTGCCTCCTGGCGAGTACGGGCCTGCGATTGGGCTGAACAGAATCCAGGCGACCAGGACGAAGGTGCCGATGATCTCGGTGACGAGGTTCCACACGGTGTTCGGGATTTGAGGTGCGGTGGAGAAGATGCCGAGCGTGTTCTCGGGCTCGGGGTGATCGTCGAACTGCAGCTTGTACGCGGCCCAGCAGAGCACCGCGCCGATGATCGCGCCGGCCATCTGCCCGATGAAGTAGAACGGCACGTCAGCCCACTTGGTGCCACCTGCGATGGCTGACCCGAGGGTGACGGCGGGGTTGAGGTGCGCCTTGCTGGGCGCGGCGATGCTGGCGCCGGTGAAGACGGCGAACGCCCAGCCGAAGTTGATGAACAGGAACCCGGCGTTGTGGCCGTTGTTCTTACGGAGCACGTGGTTCGCGACCACACCGTTGCCGAGCAGGATCAGCGCGGCCGTTCCCAGTAGTTCCCAGACGATTATTGCCCCAGCACTCACCGCTGCACCTCCACACTGGACACTCTGCGCAGGGTCGATCACGGCGTGCCACGGCACCGTTGCCGACCCACGTCCGCGCGACGTTACCGGGGCGTAGAACCGGATTCCAAGCACCGGGTAGCGGAATCTTTTCAAGATCGCGGAGGGTTACGCCACACGTGTCATCCGTGGACGGGCGGAGGATCACCAGGTCGTGCGATGCTGGAAGCCTCGCCAGCACGAGAAGGAGTGTCACGTGGCCAGTGCGCAGCACGCAGCGGAGACCAACCCGGCTCGACTGGGCCCGGCCAAGCGGGAACAGACCTGGCAGCGGCTCGGCAACGAGACCTTCGACGTGGTCATCATCGGCGGCGGCGTGGTCGGCGCGGGCACGGCGCTGGACGCCGCCACGCGCGGGCTGCGGGTCGCGCTGGTCGAAGCCCGCGACCTCGCTTCGGGGACGTCGAGCCGGTCGAGCAAGCTCTTCCACGGCGGCCTGCGCTACCTGGAACAGCTCGAGTTCGGCCTGGTCCGGGAGGCGCTGCGCGAACGCGAGCTGATGCTGACGACCCTCGCGCCGCACCTGGTCAAGCCGGTCAGCTTCCTCTACCCGCTGACGCGCCGCGTGTGGGAGCGGCCGTACACCGCCGCCGGCCTGCTGATGTACGACACGATGGGCGGCGCCCGCAGCGTCCCGGGCCAGAAGCACCTGACCCGCGCGGGTGCGCTGCGGATGGTGCCGGCGCTCAAGCGGTCCGCGCTGATCGGCGGGATCCGCTACTACGACGCGCAGTCCGACGACGCCCGCCACACGATGACGGTGGCGCGGACGGCGGCGCACTACGGCGCGGTCGTGCGGACGTCGACCCAGGTCGTCGGGTTCCTGCGCGAGGCCGACCGGGTGTCCGGCGTGCGCGTGCGCGACGTCGAGGACGGGCGCGAGACGGAGATCTCGGCGGCCGCGGTGATCAACTGCACCGGCGTGTGGACCGACGAGCTGCAGCGGCTCTCCGGCGGCCGCGGGCGGTTCCGCGTGCGTGCCAGCAAGGGCGTGCACATCGTCGTGCCGCGCGACCGGATCGTCTCGGAGTCGGGGATGATCCTGCGCACCGAGAAGTCGGTGCTGTTCGTGATCCCGTGGCGCAACCACTGGATCGTGGGGACCACGGACACGGACTGGAACCTGGACCTCGCGCACCCGGCGGCGACGAAGCACGACATCGACTACCTCCTCGAGCACGTCAACAGCGTCCTGGCGACCCCGCTGACGCACGACGACATCGAAGGCGTGTACGCGGGCCTTCGCCCGTTGCTGGCGGGGGAGAGCGAAGAGACGTCGAAGCTTTCGCGCGAGCACGCGGTGGCGCGGGTGGCGCCGGGCCTGGTCGCGATCGCGGGCGGCAAGTACACGACGTACCGGGTGATGGCGGCGGACGCCGTCGACGCGGCGGCGGTGGACCTGCCGGGCCGCTCGCAGCCGTCGATCACGGACAAGGTCCCGCTGCTGGGCGCGGACGGCTACCACGCGCTGGTCAACCAGGCCGACCACCTGGCCGCCGAGCACGGCCTGCACCCCTACCGGGTTCGGCACCTGCTGGACCGTTACGGGTCGCTGGTCAACGAGGTCCTGGCCTCGGCGAACGGCCGCCCGGAGCTGCTGAAGCCGATCGAGCACGCCCCGGACTACCTCGGCGTCGAGGTGGTGTACGCGGCTTCGCACGAGGGGGCGCTGCACCTGGAGGACGTCCTGGCCCGCCGGACGCGCATCTCGATCGAGTACGCGCACCGCGGGGTGGACTGCGCGGAGCAGGTGGCAACACTGGTGGGTGAAGTCCTCGGCTGGTCACCCGAAACGGTGAAGCGGGAGATCGAGGTCTACAACGCCCGGGTGGAGGCGGAGAGGGAGTCCCAAAGTCAGCCGAGCGACGAGGCAGCGGACGCGTTGCGGTCGGCGGCCCCGGAAGCCCGGGCGGGCATCACGGAGCCGGCGAGCTGAGAGGCGTGTCCACAGCCAGGCAAGGTTGTGGACAGCCGACGCCGGACGCCCGCTTACGGACCGGATTCGTCCGGGGGCGCCGATAGACTGGCCTCGGGGCCGCCCCCCTGGGAGGGCGGGGGCTTGTCAAGGCCGTGCGTGGCCGGCGGGCCCGCTGCGGCGACGGTTGCCCGAACGTCTTGAATGACTCATACCTGTCGCCGGATGAGGTGAATGGGTCATTCAAGACACCAAGGCCGCACGACCAGGCAGCCACCCACCACCCAGCCGGGCCTCGTCAGGCCGTGCGGTGCCAGCGGATCAGGCGCTCGCCGGTCGGGGCGGGGTCGGCTTCCGGGCCGACCAGCGTGAACCCGCAGCGCTCCGCCACGATCGCCGATGCCTTGTTGCTCTCCTCGTAGCGGTAGCTCACCTCGGTCAGCCCCAGGCCGCCGAAGCCGAAGCGCAAGGCCGCGTTCAACGCCGTCGTCGCGATGCCCTTGCCCCGCTCGGCCTGGTGGACCCAGACCGTCGCCTCCGCGTACGCCGCGTCGAGGTTCAGCTCGCGCAGGCCCACCTCGCCCAGCAGCCGGCCCGACGTCGGCTCCGCGATCGCCCACGAGCAGCGCTCGTCGCCCGCCCACTGGGCCGCCCGCAGCGCCACGTACTCCGTTGCCTCGTCGAGGGTGCGCAGGCGGTAGTTCAGCACGTACTTGCGATGCGTCGGATCGGCGAACGCCTCCATGAGCAGCGGCCGGTCGTCGATGTGCCGGTCGGCGCGCAGCTGGCGCAGGTAGTAGGTGCCCGCGTTGATCTCCACCGGTTCCACTCCGCCCAGCCTAGCCAGGCCGGGAGCACGCCGCCCCCGGACCGGCGATCAAGGCCGCTTCACGGCGTCGGGCGCCAGATCAACGGCAGGACCGTCGGTTTCCACGAGAGCCGCGGGGTGCCGGTTGCCCGGTGAACGGAGCGATCTCAGAGTGCCGGCACCTGGGCGCTGACGGCCGTGCCGCCGCCCGGTGCGCTCTCGATCGACAGCGTTCCCGCCACCCGCCGGACGCGCTGCCGCATCGCCTCCAGGCCGAACCCCGTGCCGTCGCCCCGGTCGCCGGGGCGGAAGCCGACGCCGTCGTCGACGACGTCGAGCAGCACCAGGTCGTCCGCATAGGACAGTGTCACTCCGATGCGCGACGCCTTGGCGTGCTTTTCCGCGTTCGCCAGTGCCTCTTGGGTGACGCGGTACAGCGTCTCCTCCAGATCGGGCAGCAGGGGGCGCGCGTCTCCGGTCGTCTCCACCCGGACCGCGACCCCGGACGTCTCGGAGACCCGCCGGGCCAGCCGGGAAAGCGCTTCCGGCAGCTGGGCTTCGAGCAGCGGCTCCGGCCGCAGCGCCTGCACCGCGCGACGTGCTTCGCCGAGACTTTCGCGGGCGAGCGTCTTCGCCTGCTCCACCCGCCGGTCCCGGTCGGGGCCGTCGGCGGCCTGCAGCTGCGTGACGATCCCGGTCAGGCCCTGGGCGAGCGTGTCGTGGATTTCGCGGGCCATCCGCTGCCGTTCGCCGAGCACGCCGGCTTCGCGTGCGTGGGCGACGAGCTGCGCGTGCAGCTCCGCGTTCTCCTCGAGCGCGGCCTCCAGCCGGACGTTCGCCTTCCGCCGCTGCTCGCTCTCGGCGCCGACGAACCACGCGGCGTACAGCAGCGGGCCGGCCATCGACAGGACCAGCACCCAGGTCGGGCTGCGCGAGTCCGAGTCGGCGGCCAGCAGCGGCAGCGTCGCCGTCGCGGCCACCGCGAAGAACCCCCACCGCGCCGGGAAGAGCACGAAAGCGAGCGGGTAGCCGAAGGACGCGAAGCCCATGAACGTGTCCTCGCGCGCCACCAGCACGGTCGCGGCCGCGAGCACGCCGGCGTAGTAGCCGGCGGCCAGCCACGGGTGCGCCCGCCGGTGCGGGAACAACGGGATCAGGAGCGGCACCCACACGGCGGCGGCCACGACGACGACCAGCGTGATGCCCCGGACGCCGGGCCCCCACACCACGCACGCGGCGAGCCCGGCCAGGCCGACGCCGGTGAAGACCGGCCCGGCCAGCCGCTCGCCTCGGGCGTCCAGCGCGCCCGGAACCACGCCCATCACGGGGTGATTCTCGCAGGCTCAGCGTCGACGGCGGGCCCCCGCGAGCATCGCGACGACCAGCGGCAGCGCGACCGAGATGATCAGCAGCCTGCCGCGGGACAGGATGAGCACCACGATCGCGAGGACGATCGCGATCGGGACAGCGCTGCGGGTCAGGAAGAGCGCCAGCGGGCCTTCGCCGGACATGACCGGGACCTGGGGCGCGGTGGCCCCGTTGAGCAGTGCGCTCGGGCGCGGCGAGGGCAGGTCGTCGAACAGGGGCACGAGGTCGCTCACCCGCTTGGCCGCGGTGACCTTCGCGGAGCGGGTGCCGTACTCGTCGATGTCGAGGCGCCCGGAACGGACGTGCTCTTCGAGGACGTCCAGGGCGTCCTGGCGTTCGGCGTCGCTCAGCCGCATGTCGCCCACGGTGGGTCAGCGGTCCAGGCCGCGCCGGTGGTCGCGGAACGAGTCGCGTAGCTCGCGCCGCCGCTCCCGGTCGCGCAGGTGCCGCTCGCGGCGGTCGTGGTGGTGGTCGTGGTGCCCGCCGTGGCCCCACATCGACCGGCCGAAGATGCTCAGCCCGATCGGGACGAGGATCAGCGTTCCGTGCACGACGCCGGTGGCGATCAACGCGATCGCTGCGATCCAGACCAGCGGGAGGAACGCGGCGACGAACCGCTGCGGGCCGGTCCAGCCTTCGGGCGAACCCGGGTGCCGCGGTGCCGGTGCGGCCTCCCGGGCCGGCTCGGGCGCCGCGACGGCCTGCGGGCCGTCGTCGTAGCGGGGGTGCGGCGCGGGCAGGTCCGCGAAGATCTCGACGAGCTCGCCGCGCGTCTTCGCCGCGGTAATCCGCGCCGAGCGCTCGCCGTACTCGTCGATGTCGATCCGCCCCGCGCTCATGTGCTCACCGAGCGCGGACAGCGCGGACTCGCGGTTCTGGTCGCTGATCCGCAGCTGCGGAGACGGGACTTCGGTCACGTAGTCGATGGTAGGCCGCCACCGGGGCGGCCCACCACGACATCTGTAACGAACGGCCCTACTTGATCTCGAGAAGCTGCGTGCCCTGCGTCACGGCGGCGCCGACCTCGACCGAAAGACCGGTGATCGTGCCCGCTTTGTGTGCGGTGACCGGGTTCTCCATCTTCATCGCCTCGAGGACGACGATCAGCTCACCGGCTTCGACCGCCTGGCCCTCTTCGACGGCGACCTTGACGATGGTGCCCTGCATCGGCGCGGTGACGGCGTCGCCGCTCACCGCGGCCTTGCCGCCGCCGGCCCGCTTGCGCGGCTTCGCCTTGATGGCCGTGCCGCCCCCGGCGCCGCCTTCGAGCGCGAACCCGCCCGGCAGCGACACCTCCAGGCGCCGTCCGCCGACCTCGACGACGACGTTGTGCCGCGGCTCTTCTTCGGCGGCCTCGACGTCCGGCGCCACGAACGGCTCGATCTTGTTGTCGAACTCCGTCTCGATCCAGCGAGTGTGCACGCTGAAGCCGTTCTCGTCGCCGATGAACGCGGGGTCGTTCACGATCACGCGGTCGAACGGCAGCACCGTCGCCATGCCCTCGACGACCATCTCGTCGAGCGCGCGGCGGCTGCGTTCGAGCGCGTTTTCCCGGTCGGACCCGGTGACGATCAGCTTCGCCAGCATCGAGTCGAACTGGCCGCCGATCACGCTGCCGGACTCGACGCCGGAGTCGACGCGCACACCGGGGCCGCTCGGCGCGACGAACTTCGTCACCGTGCCCGGCGCGGGCAGGAAGCCGCGGCCGGCGTCCTCGCCGTTGATGCGGAACTCGATCGAGTGGCCGCGCGGTTCGGGGTCCTCGGTGATCCGCAGCTTCTCGCCGCGCGCGATGCGGAACATCTCGCGGACGAGGTCGAGGCCGGTGGTCTCCTCCGAGACCGGGTGCTCGACCTGCAGCCGCGTGTTGACCTCGAGGAAGGAGATGGTGCCGTCGGTGGCGACGAGGTACTCGACCGTGCCGGCGCCGTAGTAGCCGGCTTCCTTGCAGATCGCCTTCGCCGACTCGTGGATGCGCTTGCGCTGCTCGTCGCTCAGGAACGGCGCGGGCGCCTCCTCGACGAGCTTCTGGTGCCGGCGCTGCAGCGAGCAGTCGCGGGTGCCGACGACGATCGCGTTGCCGTGCATGTCGGCCAGCACCTGCGCCTCGACGTGGCGCGGCTTGTCCAGGTACCGCTCGACGAAGCACTCGCCGCGGCCGAAAGCGGCAACCGCTTCGCGCGTCGCCGACTCGAACAGCTCAGGGATCTCTTCGCGGGTGCGCGCGACCTTCAGGCCGCGGCCGCCGCCGCCGAACGCGGCCTTGATGGCGACCGGCAGGCCGTGCTCGTCGGCGAACGCGACGATCTCGTCGGCGTCCTTGGCCGGCTCCTTCGTGCCCGGCACCAGCGGTGCGCCCGCGCGCATGGCGATGTGGCGGGCGGTGACCTTGTCACCGAGGTCGCGGATGGCCTGCGGGCTCGGCCCGATCCAGGTCAGCCCGGCGTCGAGCACGGCCTGGGCGAAGTCCGCGTTCTCGGAGAGGAAGCCGTAGCCCGGGTGGACCGAGTCGGCGCCCGCGCGCTTGGCGGCGTCGAGCAGCTTGTCGAAGTTGAGGTAGCTCTCGGCCGCCGTGGTGCCGCCGAGTGCGAAGGCCTCGTCGGCCAGGCGCACGTGCGGTGCGTCGCGGTCCGGATCGGCGTACACCGCGACGCTGGTCAGTCCAGCGTCCTTGGCGGCTCTGATCACGCGTACCGCGATCTCGCCCCGGTTGGCGACCAGGATCTTGGTCACCGGACCACCGGTGGATTCGCCGACCTGCTCGGCCACCCCGCACCTCCTGCGTCCCGACAGCTGCATTGCTGACCGCTTTCGCGGTACGGGGAAGTCTACGGATATGGCGTCGGGAGTCCCTTGAGTGAGAGCTGAACCACGCTCAGACGTGGTGGCGCAGCTCCTGGGGCAGCGGCGAGTCCAGCACGATGACGTCGTACGGGTTCGCCGCGTGCACCTTCGGCAGGTGCTCGGTGTTCACCAGCACCCACGGCTGGTGCTCGCCGCAGCAGTCGATCAGCCGGTCGAGCGCGGTGAACGCGACCAGGGCGGTGCGACCGTCCGGCGTGCGGCGCAGCTCGATCGACGCGCCTTCGGTCTCGGCGCTGGCCGGCCCGGTCGGCAGGTAGAGGGCGGGGGAAGGTTCGGGTTGGTCACCCGGACAACATAGACGGACACGTTCCGCTAGGCCGGGTTGCCTCGGAAGGGTGCACGGCCGGGGGATTTCAGCCACACCCCGCCGGGCCGCTGCCCACACACAGTCGCGACGCGGCTTACGCTCTGTCTCATGCGGACTTCGGCGGCGCGGACGCCTCGGTCGGCGCTGCTCACCGCGGTGCTGGCCGCGGTGGTGACCGTCGGCGCGATCGCCGTGGTGTTCCTGCTCCGGCCGCGGCCGGAGGCGCCCGCCGACGTGGCGGAGCCCGCGGCCGCCCCGGTGTCCCCGGTGGTGACCTGCGGCGGCGGCCCGTGCCGCCAGCTCGCGGCGATGACGGTCGGCGGGACGCCGGTGGTGCTGCTCGCCGACGCGGCGGGTGGTTCGGCGCGGGTGCGCGTCGGGCCGGAGCCGGGCACGGTGTTCGAGCTGTCGATCGCCCAGCTCGGCGTGCGGCTGGACCAGAACTCGCTGCGCTGCATCGACGGCGCGGCGCCGACGTGCCTGGTCCGCGGCGACGTCGGCGACCGGGGGACCGCGGCCTACGGCGAGCTGCTGGTCGCGAGCGGGGGAGTGTGGCGCGCGCCGGGCAAGCCGTATTTCGCGGACGCGGGGACGCTGTCGCTCTACGACGTCACGGCCGACGGCCGCCCGGACGTGATCGTGGTCCGCCACGACTGCCACGGCGCGGAGCCGGGCACGTCCCAGTGCGACGCGGCGCCGGTGCTGGGCCAGGTGTACGACCTGACGGGCAAGTCGGTGGGCTGCACGCGCCGGTACACGGCACCTTCGGACCTGCGCGGCTGGCCGGACATCCGCTTGACCCGCGCCGACCTCCGCACCTGCCCTGGCTCCTGAAAAGCCGTGAAGGCCTCCTTCCCGGCTCTAAAGGCCCGGAAGGAGGCCTTCACGGCCTTCGGGTCAGGCGGGGGCCGGGGCGGTGTGGCGGGCCTCGGTGCCCTCGTCGCTGTGCTGCGGGTTGTCCGTCGGCGCGTCGAGGACCTCGTCGTCGAGGAGGCCTTCGCCGCGGGCCACGACCACCGGGACCACGATCTGGCCGGCCACGTTCGTCGCCGTGCGCATCATGTCCATGATCGGGTTGACCGAGTAGATCAGCGCCAGGCCGAGCGCGACCTGCTTGGCGTCGAGGCCGATGAACGACGTCGTCAGCGTGAACGCCGTCAGCCAGCCCGTGGTGCCGGCCGTCGCCAGTGCGCCGACCACCGCGACCACCACGATGCCCGCGTACTGCCAGAAGTTCAGCGACACCCCGGCCAGGTTGGCGACGAAGATCGCCGCGATCGCCGGGAAGACCGCCGCGCAGCCGTCCATCTTCGTCGCGCTGCCGAGCGGGGTCGCGAAGGCCGCGTACGCCGGCTGGACGCCGAGGTTCACCGCGGACTGGCGGGTCAGCGGCAGCGTCGCGGCCGAGGACTGCGAGGCGAACGCGAACTGGATCGCCGTGCCCGCCTTCGCGAAGAACTTCAGCGGGCTGACCTTCGCCACGAACCGCAGCAGGATCGGGTAGACGACGAACAGCACGAGCAGGCAGCCGACGTACACCGCGAGCGTGGTGGAGAACAGCGGGCGGAACAGCGCGTCGCCGTAGTTGGAGACCGCCGCGCCGATCAGGCCGATGATGCCGATCGGGGCCAGCCGGACGATCCAGCCGAGGTAGCGCTGGATGATTTCGAAGACGCTCGTCGTGAAGTCCACGAACGGCTTCGCCTTGTCACCCAGGCTGTACGCGGCCGCGCCGATGACCAGCGCGAGGAACAGCACCTGCAGCGTCTCGCCGTCGGCAAACGCTTTCACGAAGTTCTCCGGCAGAAGCCCGTTCACGAACGCGCTCCACGAGCCCCAGTGGTCGACGCTGGCGGCGGCCTTGCCCGCGTTCTTGGCGGTCGCCGTGACGCCGCCGAGCCCGCCCGAACCGGGGTCGAAGATCCGGCCGACCGCGATGCCGATCAGCGAGGCGATGAACGACGTGATGGCGAACCACATGACGGTCTTGCCGCCGAGGCGCGCGGCGGTGCGGCCGCCGCCGAGCTTCCGGAGGCTGTTGATGCCGACCACGATCGCCGTGAAGACCAGCGGGATCACCGCGATCTGCAGCAGCGTGGTGAAGATGGTGCCGATCTGGTCGAGGAGATCGGTCAGCCAGCCGGCCTCGGTCTGCCGCGCGACGACGCCGAGCAGGGCGCCGACGACGAGCGAGCCGAGAACCGCGGCCGCGAACACCCGCGGCCTGGTGTAGGTCCGTAAAAAAGACACGGGGCGACTCCGGTGCTCGAAAGTTTCCTGTTTTGCCTCGTCAGGAGAACGTCAGGCAAGGAAGGACTCTTCCGGATCACCCGCTGGTGTGGCGCTCTTCTCAGGATCCGGGACGTCGCCAGAGATCTACGACACTCACGCCGACCTCGGCGAGCAGTCGGCGCGTCAGCGGCAGGCTGATGCCGATGACGCTCGTGTGGCCGCCGTCGAGCCCGTCGACGAACCAGCTGCCCAGGCCGTCGATCGTGAAGCCGCCGGCCACGTGCAGCGGCTCGCCGGTCGCGACGTAGGCGTCGATCTCCTCCGCGCTCGGTGTGCCGAACCGGACGCTCGTGGACTCCCAGCCGCTGGTCTCCTTGGCGCGCGTCCCGCCGTCGAGCCGGACGACCGCGTGGCCGGTGAGGAGTTCACCGGATGTGCCCGCCATCGCGGCCCAGCGCTGCCGCGCGATGTCCGGGCTGGCCGGCTTGCCGACCATCTGCCCGCCGATGTTCAGCATCGAGTCGCAGGCGACGACGACGGCGTCCGGGTGGGCCGCGGCGACCTGGTCGAGGACCGCTTCGGCCTTGGCTGTGGCGAGGGCCGCGACGAGTTCGGGCGGCGACGGGTCGGTCAGCGACGCGGCGACGGCGTCCTCGTCGACACCGGAGACGAACACGGCCGGATCGAGGCCCGCGGAGCGCAGGAGGGCGAGCCGGGCGGGGGACTGGGAGGCGAGGACGAACTGCACAGGGCGAACGTACCCGGACGCTCGCCGTAACCGAATTGTGACCGGCGTCATGCGGCGGGAGAGCTAGTTTGTTGTGGCTCGCAACATATGGGTCGATTGATCGTTTTCGGAGGGAACAATGCCGCTCCTCCGCGCCGAGAGATCACTGCGTGCCGCTGTCTTCGCCCCTCTCCTCCTGGCCGGCACCGCGCTGGTGCCGGTGGCTTCCGCGGCCACGACGCCGCGCTACAAGAACCCGCACGCCCCGAGGCCGCCACGCCCGCCCGGTCCGCGACCGCCCGGCTCGGCTCCCTCCTCTCCGGCGGCGGCTCGACGCCGACCCCGAACACGCCGGCTCGGCGCCGCGAACGCCCCGCGGCCGGTCGAGAAGATCGGCGCGGTCACTGCGAACGAAGCCGCCGCCACCGGCGTGAAGTGGGGCTTCGCGCCGTGCCTGTGCGTCGCCCGCGACGACCGCTGGGGTCGCACGTACGAGTCCTTCGGCGAGATCCCGCGCAACGCCGTCGAGAACTCCGTGGTCATCGAGGGCCTGCCGGGCCGCGACCTCGCCGACCGCACGTCGATCATGGCCACCGCCCAGCACTTCATCGGCGACGGCGGCACGACCGGCGGTGTCGACCAGGGCACCACGCAGATCAGCCTCACCGAGCTGCGGCGCATCCACCTGCCGCCGTTCCGCGCCGCGGTCGCCCACGGCGGCAAGTTCCTCGTCACGGACCTGCTGAAGGGACACGTCCCGATGGTGGGCATCGACGACGCCGACCGGCGGATCCTCACGGAGAAGTTCCAGCTCGGCCTGTTCGAGCACCCGTACCCGGATCGCTCGCTGCAGAAGGACTTCGGCGGCGCGGCACACCGCGCCGTGGCACGGCAGGCGGTGCGCGAGTCGCAGGTGCTGCTGAAGAACACCGGGGTCCTGCCGCCGGCCAAGAAGAACAACAAGATCTTCGTGGCCGGGAAGAACGCGAACGACATGGGCAACCAGGCGGGTGGCTGGACGCTGACCTGGCAGGGCCGGAGTGGCGAGCGGTCATCCCTGGCACGACGATCCTCGACGGCATCCGCTCCGGTGCCGGGAAGGGCACGGAGGTGACGTATGACCGTGCGGGTGACGGAATCGACGCCGGTTTCAAGGTCGCAGTCGCCGTGGTGGGCGAAACGCCGTACGCCGAAGGGCAGGGCGACCGGCCGAACGGACTCGGCCTCGACGCCGAGGACCTCGCCCTCATCGGCAAGCTGAAGGCCCCTGGTCGTGGTGACGGTTTCCGGGCGGCCACTGGACATCCCGGGGTTTGCTGCCCGGCTGCCGGGATCCGAAGGGGCCGGGGTCGCGGACGTGCTGTACGGCGACTACAGCCCGACCGGGCGGTTGAGCTTCAGCTGGCCGAAGAGTTCTTCGCAGGAACCGATCAACGTGGGTGACGGGCAGCAGGCCTTGTTCCCGTACGGGTACGGCCTGTCCCACCGGCGGCACTGACCCGCGGCAGACCACCGCTCCCGCGGTGCGTGCAGGCCTCCGCTCCGGTCCCGACACCCGGAGCGGAGGCCTCCACGTCCGTGCTCAGGCCGCGGCGGCCTCGGGAGCCGGTGCGGGCGCCTGCCAGCTCGGCTGCACCCGCCGCAGCACGGCGGCCGAGAGCACGCCGAGCAGCAGCACCGCCATCGGCAGCAGCATCGTCACGCGGGCGGCGTCGGTGAGTCCACTGTGGACGGCGTCGGTGGCCAGCTTCCCCGCCTGCGCGGCGACCTCGGCGGGCAGGCCCGGCATCGGCGACGACCCGCCGGCCGACCCGAACTCACCGGTGCTCGCCGCGGCTTTCGCGATACCTTCCGCGAACGGCGCCCGGTACTGCTCCGGCAGCTGCGCGGCCGCCTTCGTGGCCTCGTCCGCGATGGACGAGCTGACCTGCGCCTGCAGCAGCACGCCGATCGCCGCGGACCCGAGGACGCCCCCGACCTGACGGGAAGTGTTGAAGATCCCCGAAGCCGTCCCGGCCAGCCGGGGTTCCACCGACCCCATCGTCATGTTGCTCATCGGCGAGAAGATGCAGCCGATCCCGAGCCCGCACACCAGCAGCGCCGGGATGAAACTCCACGGACTGCTGGTCGGCGACGCCTGCAGCGCGATGATGCCCAGCCCCGCCGCCAGTGCCGTCAGCCCGAACATCACCAGGTACTTGCCGTTCACCTTGTCCGACAGGTGCCCGACGAACGGCGCCACGATCCCCGACAGCAGCGACATCGGCGCGGTCAGCAGGCCCGCCATCGTCGGGCTGAGCCCGAGCACCGACTGGATGTAGATCACCAGCGGCAGGAACATGCCGGTCATCGCGAAGCCGACGGTCGTCGCCGTGAGCGTGCCCGCCGAGAAGTTGCGGTTCGAGAACACCTTCAGCGGCAGCAGCGGCTCGCGCTTGTTGACCCGCTGCCACACCACGAACGCGATCAGCAGCAGCACGCCGGCGCCGATGATCTCGAACACCGTGATCCCGCCCCAGGCGGCGCCCCAGTCGTACTGCTGGCCGTTCTGGACGCCGAACACGATGCAGAGCAGCGCCAAGCTCGACAGCACGATGCCGAGCACGTCGAACGAGTGCGAGTGCTTCGGCTGCCAGTCCGGTACCAGCAGCAGCGTCATGACGATGGCGATCACGCCGATCGGCACGTTGACGTAGAAGATCCACTCCCAGCCGAGGTGGTCGACCAGCACACCGCCGAGCAGCGGGCCGGCGATCGTCGCCAGGCCGGCGACGCCGCCCCACATGCCCATCGCCGGGCCGCGCTTGGCGGGCGGGAACAGGTGCGTGATGAACGCCAGCGTCTGCGGCGTCATCAGCGCGGCGCCGAGGCCCTGCACGGCGCGCGCGGCGATCAGCATCTCGACGTTGCCGGACAGGCCGCACCACAGCGACGCGCCGGTGAACACGACCAGCCCGGCGAGGAACACGCGCTTCGGGCCGAAGCGGTCACCGAGGCGGCTGGTGAACAGCATCGGCACGGCGTAGGTGAGCAGGTAGACGCTGATCACCCAGACGACCGAGTTCAGCCCGGCGTTCAGCTCGCGCAGCATGGTCGGGATCGCGATCGACACGATCGTCGTGTCGAGCAGGATCATGAAGAAGCCGAGGCACAGCGCGCCCAGCGCGGCCCACGGGTTAGCTTGTCTTGCGTTCATCGTCGTCTTCCTCGGTGATGAGCGTGAGCTTCGGTTGGTCGCTGTCCTGGAACGGGATCCGCCCGGACTTCAGGTCTTCGTGCAGGCGCACGGTCCACTCGAGCTCGAACTTCCGCTGGTCGCACTTGTACTGCCAGTCGAGCCAGTAGATGGGCGGCGTCCGGTCCTCGGCGAGGCGCTCCAGCACGGCCTGGTCGGCCGCGACGCCGGCGCGCAGCCGCGTGATCCGGTGTTCGAGCTCGAGCAGCGACGTCTCCTTGCCGAGCTCGTCGATCACGGCGAGCCCGGACAGGTACGCGGGGAACTCGTCGGCGAGGTCGCCCAGCAGCTCGCGGCCACGCTGGTTGAACTCGTCGAGGCCGGCCTGGGTCATGCCGTAGACGGTCCGTTCGGGCCGCCTGCCGTCGCGCTGCGTGTCGACGACCTCGATGAAACCGTTGCGCTGGAGGCGTTCCACGGTGTGGTAGAGCGACCCGGCCTTCACGTTGACGCGGGTGCTGACGTACCGCTCGCGCATCAGCGAGGCCATCTCGTACGGGTGCATGGGCTTCTCGTGGAGCAGCTCCAGCACGGCGAGGCCGAGTGGGGTCAGCTTGGCCGAGGCCATGATCGTTAGTCCCTTCGGATGACTCCAGGTCGTTTATTCCACGTGGACTATACGGCGCAGACTAGCGGCCGGTCCACGGTCAATCCGGTGACGGTCCGTGCACAGCGTGAAGGCCCCCATGATCCCGTCATGGGGGCCTCCGCGGCTTCTCTCAGAACGGCCAGTCGGCGTTCCTGCCCGCCTCGAGCAGGGGAATCATCCGGAACGCCTGGTCGGTCAGGCCGCCGAACGTGTGCCGGTGCGCGGTGCCGGACGGCGCGTGGCCGTACCGGTAACCGGCCAGGTTCCCCGTGTACAGCGGCACGTGCGCGGGCAGCGCCTGCCCGACGTCGTCGTAGCCGGCCTGCTCGTCGGTGAGGATGACGACGCGGTCGTGCTTCGCGAAGTGCCTCCGCACCGCGCCGGCCGTGTTCGTGCCGCCGCCGAGGAAGAACCCGCCGGACTTCCAGCGCTCGACGTCGCTCAGCAGCGACCCGCCCGGACGCAGCGCGAACGTCTTGGTGCGCGTGCCGCCCACCAGGCGGTCCGAGAACGACACGACGTCGGCGTCGGCGCACCGGCGACCCAGCGCGAGCCCGAAGACCGCGGCGGCGTCCCAGCGCAGCAGGGTGCCGTCGCGGCTGAAGCCCGTGTTCATCGACGTCGAGGTGTCGACGAGCACGAGCGTCCGGCCGGGCAGCCGAGGCACGTTCGCCAGCGAGTGCGCGATCGCCTGCTCCAGCGCCCACGCCCAGCGCAGCGACGGCGCCGCGCGGTAGGCCGAGAGGAACCGCATCGGCAGCTGCCGCGACTTCGCGACCTGCGCCGGGTCGGCGAGCCGCGCGGCGACGCGCTGCGCGACCTCGTCCGAGACGCCGGTCTCGTCGAAGTTCCGCAAGTTCCGCAAGAGCGCCATGTAGCCCATGGACGGGATCAGCGCCTCCCAGACGCGCGCGTCCAGGGGCCCTGCAGCCAGCCGGCGACCGACTCCCACGTCATGCCCGCCGCGCGCAGGACGTCCGCCGCGTCCGGCTGCCCGAACAGCGCACGCCGGCGCGGCCCGTCCCACGCCGCCAGCTCGGCGCGGGCGCGCAGCACCCGGAGCGCGTCCGGCAGCGGGTTCCCGCGGTCGTGCCGCTCGTCGAGGACGTGCTTGAACAGCTCGGCCTGGGCGGAGTCGCGGTTCGCCGGGTGCGTCAGCTCGAGGACGTCGGCGAAGCGGAACGCCCGCGCCGCCGAGTCCCACTTGACGTAGGAGCGCTCGTCGTAGAGCTTCCGCGCCGCGTCGGCCACGCCGCGCTTGACCGGCTTCGGGATGTTCTTGCCGTGCACGGAAGTCCAGTACGCGAGCAGCTCGCCGGGCTCGTCGGCCCGCTGCAGGACGTCGGCGACGACCTGGCGGCCGAGCCCGTCGAGCCCGGCGTCGCGCCGCGCCTTGGCGAACTCGGCCGCGCCGACGAGCGACGCGGTGCGCAGGTTCGCCTCGGTCCGCAGCCAGCGCAGGAACCGAGCCGTCCACTGTGGATCCTCGAGGGTCGCGGCGTGGACGAGCTCGGCGTAGCGGGTGTCGCGCGCGCCGGCCGGCTCGTAGAAGGTGTGCTCGCCGACCATGTTCGTGACGGCGAGCAGGAAGAGCTCGGACCGGGCGTCGCGCGCGTAACCGGCGCCGCCCTCGTGGGTGACGGCGGACGGCGTGGCCTCGCCGCGGACCGGTGAGGTCGCGGCGGGCGCGCGGGCGGTGGTGAACCTGCTCATTTCTCCCCCTCGTGATGGGGGAGCCGCGGCCACGGCGATGCCCGAGATCGAAGTCGGTGAAGGTACGTTTGCTGCTCTGCCGGGCTGAGCTACCGGACCGGAAGTGGTCCGGGAGGGATTCGAACCCCCGACCTGCCCATTACAAGGAAGTAACCCTCGCCTGCGCACCGGGCATCGGTGTGGCCGCGGCTCCCGAGATCTTTCCCGCACCGGGAGTGCGTTGGTGTGCCCGAGATCGAAGTGGTGAAGGTTTTCGGGATTCGAACCCAAGGGATACCGGAGGAGTAACCCTCACCGCCGCACCGGGCGAGAACTACGTTAGCCGCGGCGCCGCCCGGAGGGAACCGAATATCCGCCGGGCACTTCGGCGGCGTGGCGGACCAGTATTAGTTCGTGCTAAGAACTATGTGTAGTCGGTTCGTAACACGAACTAATACTGGGAGGAATCATGACCCACTTCGGCATCGGCGTGTCCACGGCGGTCGCGGCCGTTCCGGGCACCCTGGAGCTCGCCGTCCAGGCCGACCGCGCCGGGCTCGACCTGCTCACCGTGTCCGATCACCCCTACCACGCCGACCGGCTCGACGCGTACGCCGAAATCGGTGTCCTGCTAGGGCGCACCGAACGGATCTCCGGCCTGGTCAGCGTCACCAACCTGCCGACGCGCCCGGCGTCGATGCTCGCCCGGACCGTCACCTCGCTGTCCGCGCTGACCGGTGGCCGGATCGTGCTCGGGATGGGCGTCGGCGGGCTCTGGGGCGACATCGCGCGGCTCGGGTTCACCAAGCTCACCCTGGGGCAGGCCGTCCGCGCCTTCGAGGAGGGCATCCGGCTGGTCAAACTGCTCGGCGGGGGCGGCGGGCCCGTCACCTTCGACGGCGAGTTCTACCAGGTCACGAACCTGGACCCGGCCGAAGAAGCGATGCCGCCGGTGTGGACCGGCTCGGTCGGGCCGAAGTCCCTGGCCGTCACCGGGCGCGTGGCCGACGGCTGGATGCCCGGCCACGCCGCCGACTGGCTCAGCGAGCGCTACCGCACCTCCCGCCCGCTGATCGACGAGGCCGCGGCCGAAGCCGGTCGCGATCCCGCTGACATCGCCACCGTCTACAACTTCCCCGGCCGCATCACGGCCGAGCCGCTGCGGAACACCCGCACCGACGACGGACGCTGGATCGGCGGCTCCCCGGACCAGTGGATCGAGGAGCTGACCGGCGCGGTGCTGGAGCACGACGCCGCCGGGTTCGTGCTGTTCGGGCCGGGTGGCACCACCCCCGACCCGGGTTCCGCCGCGCGCTGGGCCGAGGAGATCGTGCCCGCCGTGCGGGAAGCCGTCGCGAAGTAGGCTGGCGCGATGGGGAAACGCGGGGAGGACCTCGGCGTGGTGGCGGGGCTCGTGCGGGCGTCGTTCCTGGTGAACGCTGTCTACGCCGAGTCCGCCCGCGAGTACGGGCTGACCGTGCAACAGGGGCAGCTGCTGTGCGTGCTGATGGCGCAGCCGTACGGGATGGGGGAGCTGGGCGCGACGCTCGGCCTCGAGAAGTCCAGCTTGACGGGCCTCGTCGACCGCGCGGTCCGGCGCGGGCTCGTGCGCCGCGAGCCCGACCCGGACGACCGGCGGGCGGTGCGCGTGGTGCTGACGGAGGAAGGCCGCGACCTCGCGGAGGAGTTCTACGCGGCGACGTGCCGGCGCGTGGACGAGCTGGCGGCCGGCCTGCCCGCCCCGGACCGCGACCGGCTCGCGGCGCTGCTGGGCCGGGTGGTTCGGGACAACGAGGTTCCGACGGTGTTCCTGGACGTGGTCTGAACCCGACTTTCGTCGGGCCGTGGCGGAGGTACGTTGCCGGAAGTTCACCGGCCGGTCCCGTACCCCGTCGTTTCCACTCGTCACAGTGATGTCGCCCAGGTCCCCTTCGCCGAGGAGCACCATGAAGCGCCTCATCCCCGTCGCCGTCGCCGCGCTCGCCGCGGGCCTGCTCGCCGCCGCCCCCGCGCACGCCGCCGCCGTCCACCGCGTTCTCTTCGACAACACCAAGGCCGAGACCGCCGGCAACGCCGACTGGATCGTCGGCACCTCCCAGCCCGACCCGACGGCGCAGAACTCCGCGCCGCAGAAGGAAACCGACTGGACCGGCGCACTTTCGGCGTGGGGTGTCGCGCTGCAGAAGACCGGGCAGTACAGCCTGAAGACGCTGCCGGCGGGCAACACCATCACCTACGGCACCGGCAGTGCCCTGGACCTGCAGAACTTCGACGAGTTCGTGCTGCCCGAACCGAACGTCGTGCTCAGCGCGTCCGAAAAGGCCGCCGTCATGCGGTTCGTCCAGAACGGCGGCGGGCTGTTCCTCATTTCCGACCACACCGGCAGCGACCGCAACAACGACGGCTGGGACTCCCCGGAGATCATCAACGACCTGATGACGAACAACGGCGTCGACAACACCGACCCGTTCGGCTTCTCGGTCGACCTGAAGAACATCTCCAGCGACCACCCGGTGGCCATCAGCGACTCGACGAACCCCGTGCTCAACGGCGCTTTCGGCACGGTGAAGCACAGCCTGATCGCCAACGGCACGACGTTCACCCTCAAGCCGGCCGACAACGCCTCGGTCAAGGGCCTCGCGTACCTGAGCACGTCGTCACCGGGGAACTCCAACGCTTTCTTCGTGACCAGCACGTTCGGTTCCGGCCGCGTCGCGATCTGGGGCGACAGCTCGACGATCGACGACGGCACCGGCCAGTCCGGCAACACGCTCTACAACGGCTGGACGGACTCGACGGCCGACAACGCGGCGCTCGGCCTGAACGCGACGGCGTGGCTCGCGGGCAGCGGCACCACCACCCCGCCGCCGAGCGGGTGCACCGCCGGGCAGTTGCTCGCCAACCCGGGCTTCGAGTCGGGGGCCACGGCGTGGACGGCGTCGGCGAGCGTGATCGGCCAGCACGGCACCGACGAGCCGGCCCGCACCGGGACGTGGAGCGCCTGGCTCGACGGCTACGGCTCGGCCCACACCGACACCGTCAGCCAGACCGTGACGCTGCCGAGCGGGTGTTCGGCCTACACGTTCACGTTCTGGCTGCACATCGACACGGCGGAGACGGGCACGACCGCGTACGACAAGCTGACGGTCAAGGCGGGCAGCACGACGTTGGCGACGTACAGCAACCTGAACGCGGCCGGCGGGTATCAGCAGCGAAGCTTCTCGTTGTCCGCGTACGCGGGCCAGTCCGTGACGCTCAGCTTCAGCGGCGTAGAGGGCTCACAGTTGCAGACGTCTTTCGTCGTCGACGACACCGCCGTCACCGTGAGCTAGCTGGGGAAACCCGAAGCGCGCCAAGCACCTTCGCCGGGGTGGAGCGGCTTACGCAGCGAAGCGGCGTGATCGCCCCACCACGACGTACGCGGTTTCGGCTTCTTCGGCGCCTTCGCGGCCGACGCCGCGGCGACGACCGCCGTCAGCGCCGCCAGTTCGGCGTCGCTCGGGTTTCCGCGGACCACCCTCAGCAGGGGCTTTTCTTCGCTCACAGCGGGATGTTCCCGTGCTTCTTGGGCGGCAGCGACTCGCGCTTGTTGCGCAGCAGCGACAGCGCCCGCGCGACGTGCCCGCGGGTGTGCGCCGGCACGATCACCGAGTCGACGTAGCCGCGCTCGGCCGCCGCGTACGGGTTCAGCAGCGTGTCCTCGTACTCCTGGATCAGCTCGGCGCGCAGGGCGTCGACGTCCTTGCCCTCGTTGGCCGCGTTCGCCAGCGTCTTGCGGTGGACGATGTTCGCCGCGCCCTGGGCGCCCATCACCGCGACCTGCGCGGTCGGCCAGGCGAGGTTGATGTCGGCGCCGAGGTGCTTGGAGCCCATGACGTCGTACGCGCCGCCGTACGCCTTGCGCGTGATGATCGTGACCAGGGGAACCGTGGCCTCCGCGTAGGCGAAGATCAGCTTCGCGCCGCGGCGGATGATGCCGTTCCACTCCTGGTCGGTGCCCGGGAGGAAGCCCGGGACGTCGACGAAGGTGAGCACCGGGATGTTGAAGGCGTCGCAGGTGCGGACGAACCGCGCGGCCTTCTCGGACGCGTCGATGTCGAGGCAGCCCGCGAACTGCGTCGGCTGGTTGGCGACGACGCCGACGCTCTGGCCGTCGACGCGGCCGAAGCCGACGATGATGTTCGGCGCGAACAGCTCGTGGACCTCGAGGAACTCGCCGTCGTCGACGACGCGGTTGATGACCTCGTGCATGTCGTAGGGCGTGTTCGGCGAGTCCGGGATGAGTGTGTCGAGCTCACGGTCGGAATCGGTGACGTCGTCGAAGAAGCCGGCGGGCGCGTCCGACGGCTCGAACACCGGCGCGTCCGACAGGTTGTTCTGCGGCAGGTAGGAGAGCAGTTCCTTGACGTAGGCGATGGCGTCTTCGTCGTCGTTGCCGAGGTAGTGCGCGACGCCGGACTTCGTGTTGTGGGTGCGGCCGCCGCCGAGCTCCTCGAAGGTGACGTCCTCGCCGGTGACCGTCTTGACGACGTCCGGGCCGGTGATGAACATCTGCGAGGTCTCGTCGACCATCACGACGAAGTCGGTCAGCGCGGGGGAGTAGACGTGGCCGCCCGCGTTCGCGCCCATGATCAGCGAGATCTGCGGGATGACGCCGGACGCCTGCACGTTGCGGCGGAAGATCTCGCCGTAGAGCCCGAGCGAGACGACGCCTTCCTGGATGCGCGCGCCACCGCCCTCGTTGATGCCGACGATCGGGCGGCCGGTCTTGATCGCCAGGTCCATGACCTTGACGATCTTCTCGCCGTACACCTCGCCGAGGCTGCCGCCGAAGATCGTCACGTCCTGGCTGAACACGCACACCGGGCGGCCGTCGACGGTGCCGTAGCCGGTGACGACGCCGTCGCCGTAGGGGCGGTTCTTCTCCTGGCCGAAGTTGGTCGAGCGGTGCCGGGCGAGCTCGTCGAGCTCGACGAACGAGTTCTCGTCGAGCAGCAGCTCGATCCGCTCGCGCGCGGTCTTCTTGCCCTTGGCGTGCTGCTTCTCCACCGCGCGGGCCGAGCCCGCGTGCACCGCCTCGTCGTAGCGGCGATACAGGTCGGCCAGCTTGCCGGCCGTGGTGTGGATGTCCGGTTCGTCCTCGGGCGGCGTCCCGAGCGGCTCCGTCGCACTGCTCATTCCCGGGAGCTTAACTACTTGTCGGTCACTTCGCGTGTGGCGTAGGCAACGTCCATGGAGATCCGGACGCTGGGTGCCGCCGACCTGCCGGCGTGTTCCGACTTGGCCGAGTCGCGGTCGTGGCCGCGCGAGCCCGCGAAGTGGCGGCTGCTGCACGAGGTGGGGCAGCTGTTCGGGGTGGATGCCCCTGGTGGCGGGCTCGCGGCGGGCGCGGCGGTGGTGTCGTTCGGGACGGTGGCGTCGATCTCGATGGTGCTGGTCGCGCCCCGGTACGAGCGGCGGGGACTGGGCCGCGCGATCACCGCGCAAGCGCTTGCGGCGGCGGGCGACCGGGTGGTCTGGCTCCACGCGTCGACGTACGGCCGGCCGCTGTACGAGTCGATGGGGTTCACGCTCGACGGTGGGTGCCAGGGGCACGTCGGGACCTTCGCCGACGACGGCGGGCCGGCTGCTTTGCCGGGGTCGTTGGCTTCGGTGTTGCCGTTGGACCTGCGCGCCCAGGGCGTCGACCGGCGGCCGCTGCTGGAGCGGCTGGGGACGCCGTACGTGGTGGACGGCGGCTTCGCGTTCGGGGTGGACATCGGGCACGTGACGGTGATCGGCCCGGTGGTCGCGGAGTCGGAGGACGCGGCCAAGGCGGTGATCCGCGGGGTGGCGAGGTCGGTGCCGGGCGAGGTCCGCGTGGACCCGGACGACCGGTTTCCGTCGTTCACGACGTGGCTTCGGGAACGCGGGCTGCGCCCGGGACCGCCGGCACCTCGCCTGGTCCTGGACGGCCGCCCGCTCCCCGGCGATGCCTCACTCCGCTTCGCTCCGTTAACCCGCGCGCTCGGCTAAGGCGGTCGTGAGTGTTTAGGGCGGTTAGAACCGCCCTAAACACTCACGACGGGGTGGCGCGGACCAGGCCGGACTCGTACGCCACGATCACCAGCTGCGCCCGGTCGCGCGCCGCCAGTTTGTGCAGCAGCCTCCCGATGTGGGTCTTCACCGTCGCGATCCCCAGGTGCAGCCGCGCCGCGATCTCGTCGTTCGACAACCCCCGCGCGATCAGCGCCAGCACCTCCTGCTCGCGCGCCGTCACGCCCTCCAGCCGTTTCACCGGGCCCGTCGGCAGCCGCGCGAACTCCGACACCAGCCGCCGGGTCACCGACGGCGCCAGCAGCGCGTCCCCCGAAGCCACGATCTCGATCGCCGAAAGCAGATCCGCCGGCCGCGTGTCCTTCAGGAGGAACCCGCTCGCACCGGCGCGCAAAGCCGCGTACACGTACTCGTCGAGGTCGAACGTCGTCAGCATCAGCACCCGGACCGCCGACTCCGCGCAGATCCGGCGCGTCGCCTCGATGCCGTCCATCGACGGCATCCGAACGTCCATCAGCACGACGTCCGGCTTCTCGCGCCGCGTCAGCGCGACCGCCTCGACGCCGTCCGATGCCTCGCCGACCACCTCCAGGCCCGGTGCGCTGTCGACCAGCACCCGGAAGCTGCCGCGCAGCAACGCCTGGTCGTCGGCGATCAGGACGCGGGTCACCGGGCCACCGCCGTCTCGTAGGGGAGCCGCGCGAACACGCGGAAACCGTCGCCGGAGGGGCCAGCGGAGAACTCGCCGCCGTAGACGGCCACGCGCTCGCGCATCCCGATCAGGCCGTGGCCCGGGGTCGCGGTGCCGCCGCGGCCGTCGTCGCGGACCTCGATGCTCACCTCGCCGTCGCCGCCCGTGACGCGGATCCGGCACGTCGTCGCGCCCGCGTGCTTGACCACATTGGTCAGTGCCTCCTGCACGATCCGGTACACCGACTGGCCGACGCCGCCCGGCAGCTCGTCGAGACCGTCGACGGCGAGGTCGACGGACGGGCCCGCCTGCTCCGCGCGTTCGGCGAGCGCGCGCAGGTCCTGGAGGGTCGGGGCGGGCGCCAGGGCCGGGACGCCGGTGCCGTCGCGCAGCACGCCCAGCATCCGCCGCAGCTCGGCCAGCGTCTCGCGGCTGGTGTCTTCGATGACGCGCAACGCTTCCCGCGCTTCGGCGGGCTGTTCGAGCGCGACGTGGTTGCCGACCGCCGCCTTCACCGCGATCAGGCTCATGCTGTGCGCGACGACGTCGTGCATCTCGCGGGCGATCCGCAGCCGTTCCGCGGAAACCGCTTCCCGCGCGTGGTTTTCCCGTTCGGCGGCGGCGTACTCGCGGCGGCCGTGGACGGCGATGCCGAGCGCGAACCCGACGATCAGCGCCGACGCCCCGAAGTTCACGGTGGTGACGGTGCTCGGGTTCGGCACCGCGACCCCGAACAGGCCGATCGCGAGCAGCCCGGCCGCGAACCCGACCCGCGAAGCGCGGCTGCCCCGGCACACGACGAAGGTGTAGAGCGCGCACCCGGCCGACACGACGGCGATCGCGAGCACGGGCCCGCCGATCGGCACGGCCGCCGCGGTCAGCGCCAGCGCCAGGACGTAGGCGGGCCGCGGCCACCAGCGCCGCAGCAGGATGGGGGTGACGCTCGCCAGCATGATGGTCCAGCCGAGCCACGCGGGCAGCCACGGCGGCAGCGCCCACGCGCCGGCGGCGAGGTTGCCGCCGGCCCCGATCGCCAGCACCAGGACCGCCAGCACGTCCAGCACCACGCGGATTCGCATGCACCGAACGTAATGCGGACTCCGGCGCCGCGCGTCAACCCTGGGTCGGACGCTCCGCGTAGTGCTTCTTCACGGCCTCGGCGTGCTCGGGCGTCCAGTCCGGCAGGTCGACGTCGTGCGTGGCGGCGAACAGCTTGTCGAGCTGCTCGTGCCGCCTGGCCAGCTCCGCGACGACGTCGCCGGGCGCGGGCTCGGTGAACTCGACGCGGGTGCCTTCGAGGGGATCCTGCAGCACGTGCCAGCCGGGTTCGTCGGGGAGCAGCGCCCGGACCTCGTCCACCGGCTTCCACACGAGGTCGCGGCGGAAGCGGATCGTGCCGTCCGGCAGGACTTCGCCGAAGCCGAGCCCGAATTCCTCCACATAGGACGCCATCCGGCCGTGCCACTCCTTCGGCTGCTCGAAGTCGCGGCCGGACAGGCGCGCGTCGAGGGCGTCGAGGCAGACGTCCCAGCCGCTCGCGGTGCGGCCCGCGGCGAGCTTCGCGATCGCCGGTTCGCCGCGGCCGAACGTGTGGGTGAACTCCAGGAGACTGCCGTCGCCGTCGGGGGAGATCAGCCAGCGCAGGGTGTCGTCGTTCCAGACGAACGTGAACTCGCGCGGCGGGTCGGCGGTGACGACGTGCCCGGTCGTCGACGTGTCCTGGCCGGGGAAGGTGAACCGGATGGCGCCGCCGTCGCGCAGCTCGACGTCCACCTTCGCCGGGAACCAGTGCGCGAGCTCGTCCGGGTCCGTGATGGCGTGCCAGACCTTCTCGGGCGCGTGCTTCAGACGGCGTTCCAGCCGCAGGACAGGGCGGTCATCGACGGTCAGCAGCTTCGCGGGCATGCCTGTATATAACCACTGAGGCATATAAGGGTCAAGCGCCGCGGACGGCGCTGACCGCGGCGGCGAGCTCCGGGTCGCTCGCGGCCTTGTCGAGCGAGGTCCGCAGCACCGAGCAGTACGTCGGCTCGGTCTCGGCGTAGCGCTTGCGGCCGGCGTCGGTGATCACCGAGTAGACGCCGCGGCGGTCGTCTTCGCACAGATCGCGGATGGTCAGGCCGGCGTCCTCGAGGCGGGCGCACATCCGGCTGACCGAGCTCTGGTTGAGCCCGATCGCCTCGGCGAGCTCCTGCATCCGCAGGCCGCCGCGCGGGCCCGCGACCAGCTTGCCGAGCGCGCGGTACTCGGACAGGCCGAGCCCGTGCCTTCGTTGCAGGGCTTTCCCCAGGTCCTGCTCGATGCGGGCGTGCAGCACGAGCATGCGTCCCCAGGACTGTTCGTCGACGGTCATCTCCCGCCCTCCTCTTGACAGCCAGCATAGTCCAGGGACAGTCTTTATATGTACATGCAAATAACTGAGGGGATCCTGAGATGACGCGGAGCTTTCTCTTCCTGGTCGGCGCGGCGCGGGCCGGCGGGAACACGGAGATGCTGGCCCGGCGGGCGGCGAGGGAGCTGCCTCGCGACGCCGAACAGCGGTGGCTCCGGCTGCCCGAGCTGCCGCTGCCGCCGTTCGAAGACCGCCGCCACGGCGCCGGCGAGCACCCGGCGCCGGGGGAGAACGAGCAGCTGCTGATGGACGCGACGTTCGCCGCGACCGACATCGTCGTCGTGTCGCCGGTGTACTGGTACTCGGTCGCGGCGAGCGTGAAGCTCTACCTGGACTACTGGTCGGGCTGGATGCGGCTGCCGGTCGACTTCAAGCCGAAGATGCGCGGCAAGTCGCTGTGGGGCGTGAGCGTCCTGAGCGAGACGGCGCGCGAGGCCCAGCCGCTGATCGGCACGCTCGAGCTGTGCGCGGAGTACCTGGGCATGAACTGGGGCGGCGTGCTCCTGGGGAACGGCAGCCGCCCCGGCGACGTGCTCCTGGACGCCGACGCGATGTCCGCGGCGGCGACCTTCTTCACCGGCGCGGACCTGGTGACCGCCTAGGTCAGGACGTCCGTCGCGATCAGGTGCAGGCCGCGGACGAGGTCGGCGCCCGACGGCGCGCGGTCCGGGTCGATCAGCCACTGCAGCATCACGCCCGAGAGCAGGGCCTGGTGCACGGTGCCGACGGCCCGGGCCTCGTCGCCGTCGTCGTCGAGGCCCTGGAAGAGGTTGGCCAGCCCGAAGCGGGCCAGCTCCAGGGCGTCGGCCAGCTGCGCGCGCACTTCGGGGTCGAGGTCCGGCTGCGAGTACGCCTCCATGCTCACCGCCCACATCCGGCGGTGCTCGTCGAACGACTCGATGACCCGCCGCCAGATCAGCTCGAACCGTTCGGCCGGTGCCGTGCCCGCCGGTGTCTCGACCTGCAGCACCTTGGCCAGCGTCTCGCCCCACTCCTCGTTCGCCTCGATCAGCGCGGTGTTGAGCAGTGCTTCCCGTGAACCGAAGTGGTAGCCGATGGCGGCCATGCTCACGTTCGCCGCCGAGGCCAGGTCCCGCACGGTCGTGCGGGCGTAGCCCTTCTCGTTCAGGCAGCGCTTCGCGCCGGCCAGCAGTGCTTCCTTGTTGCCCATGTCCAGAGCCTAGCACGATCGCCTTAGACGATCGTCTTGCGCGATCGCCCAAATCGCGGTTATGGTTCTCGGCATGACGAATCGACGAGTCCTCATCTCCGGCGCCGGCGTCGCCGGTCCCGCCCTCGCCTTCTGGCTCCACCGCCACGGCTGCACGCCGACGGTCGTCGAACGCGCCCCCGAACTGCGCGACGGCGGCTACGCGGTCGACTTCCGCGGCGCGTCCCTGCGGGTCCTCGACCGGATGGGCCTGCTGGAGCAGGTCGAAGCGGCCGCGACCCGGATGGGCGAAGTGACCTATGTGGACAGTGAAGACCGGCCGCTGGTCGTCACGCCCCCGACGTTCCAGAGCGGCGAGCTGGAGATCATGCGCGGCGACCTGTCGCGGATCCTCCACGAAGCCACGATGGACGACGTCGAGTACGTCTTCGGCGACGCGATCACCGGCGTCCTCGACCGCGACGACGGCGTCACGGTCACCTTCGAACACGGCGCTCCGCGCGAGTTCGACCTGGTCATCGGGGCCGACGGGCTGCACTCCACCGTGCGCTCACTGGTCTTCGGCGACGAGTCCTGGTACCGCCGCGACCTCGGCTACCACGTCTCGATCTTCACCGTGCCGAACCACCTCGGCCTCGACCACGCCGGCCGGTTCTACAACGAGCCGAACCGCACCGTCGGCGTCTACAGCGCGCGGGACAACGCGGAGGCGAAGGCGCTGTTCTGGTTCGGCTCGCCGCCGATCGACTACGACCCCCGCGACGTCGAGCAGCAGCGGCGGATCGTCGAGGAGACGTTCGAGGGTGTCGGCTGGGAGACTTCGACGCTGCTCGAGGCGATGCGCGAAGCGCCGGACTTCTACTTCGACTCGGCCAGCCAGATCGTGCTCGACTCGTACTCCCGCGGCCGCGTCGCGCTGGTCGGCGACGCCGCGTACTGCGCGGCGCCGCTCTCGGGCATGGGGACGAGCCTCGCGATCGTCGGCGCGTACGTGCTGGCGGGCGAGCTCGCGGCCGCGGGCGGCGACCACCGGCGCGCGTTCGGCGCGTACGAAACCGAGATGCGCGGCTTCGCCGAGGTCTGCCAGAAACTGGCCCAGGGCAACGGGAAGTGGTTCGTCCCGCCGACCCGGGGCTGGATCCGGATGCGCAACCTGAACTACAAGCTGCTGCCGTACCTGCCGTGGCGCAAGGTGATCGAGGAGCTGCCGCTCAAGGCGGGCAACGCGATCACGCTCAAGGAGTATGCGACGGCGCGGGCGTGACGCCCCGGCGCTTCGCGATGTCGGCCATGTTCTCCTCGCCCCAGTCGCCCAGCGGCAGCAACGCGGTGTTCAGCCGCTGACCCAGATCGGTCAGCGAGTATTCGACCTTCGGCGGGATCTCGTGGAACACCTCGCGGTGCACGACCTCGTCCGCCTCCAGCTCCCGCAGCGCCTGGATCAGCATCTTCTCGCTGATCCCGGACACCTTCCGCTTCAGCTCGCCGAACCGCAGCGGCTCGGCGTGCAGCGCCCACAGGATCAGGGCCTTCCAGCGGCCGCCCACCACGTCGATCGCCGCGTCCAGTCCGCAGCGGTAGCTTCTCGCCAGCATGCAGGATCCTTACGTTTTGGTGAGTACCTGACTTAATAGTCGGTACTTGTCCATGGTAAAGCGCGCCCGCAGCATGATCGGCATGGGAGAAAGCAAGAAACAGGTGGGTGTGCTCGGCCTGGGGTGGATGGGTGCCGCCCTCGCCGGCGCGTTGCTGGGGGCGGGCCACGACGTCGTGGTGTGGAACCGGTCGCCGCTCAAGGCGGGGCCGCTGCTCGACCGCGGGGCGCGGCTAGCGGCCACGCCGGCGGAGGTGTCCTCGGCGGACGTCGTGCTCAGCTGTCTGTCCACATACGACAGTCAGCAGCCGGTGCTGGCCGCCGCTACGCCGAAGGTGCTGGTCAACCTCACTTCGGGGACGCCCGCGCAGGCTCGCGAGGTGGCTTCGTGGGCTGCGTCGGCGGGCATCGACTACGTGGACGGCGTGATCATGGCGGTGCCGCAGGGCATCGGGACCGCGCAGTCGCGGATCCTCTACTCGGGTTCGCCGTCGGTGTTTTCGGCGCAGCGCGAGGTGTTGTCGGTGCTGGGGAAGCCGGTGTTCCTCGGCGAGGACGCCGGGCTGGCGGCGCTGTACGACCTGGCGCTGCTGGGGATCATGTGGTCGACGATGGCCGGGTACCTGCACGCGCTGGCGCTGGTGGGCACCGAGGGCGTCGAGCCGTCGACGTTCACGCCGATGGCGTTGTCGTGGCACTCGGCGGTCGGCGGGTTCCTGCCGGGAATCGGCGCCCAGGTCGCGAGCGGGAACTACGAGACGGACGTGTCCGCTTTGGACATCAACGCCGCCGGGCTGGGTCTGCTGGTGGAGACCAGCCGTGCGCAGGGGATCGGGTTCTCGGTCCCGGCAGCGGTGCGGGAGCTGTTCGACCGTGCGGTGGCGGCGGGCCACGGGGCGCACGCGATCGCGAGCGTCATCGAGGAGATCCGGTGAAGTATCAAGGGAAGAAGGCTGTCGTCACGGGCGGCACGCACGGCATGGGGCTGGCGGTGGTGCGGGCGTTGCTGGCCGGCGGCGCGGAGGTGCTGGCGACCGGCCGGGACGTGTCGGGGCTGGACCTGCCGGCGCACCTGCTGTCGTCGGACGCTTCCCGCATGGCCGACATCGACGAGCTGGCGTCGGTCGCCGCGGACAAGCTCGGTTCGCTGGACCTGGTGTTCATCAACGTCGGTTTCGCCACTTTGACGCCGTACTCGGAGGCGACGCCGGAGATCTACGACCGCACGTTCGACGTCAACGCGAAGGGCGCGTACTTCACCGCCCAGCGGCTGGCGGGCTTGGTGCGGCCGGGAGGGGCTTTCGTGTTCACGACGTCGGTGGCGGCCGGGGCGGGGATCGCCGGGATGGGCCCGTATTCGGCGGCGAAGGCGGCGGTGCGGTCGTTCGCGCTGACGTACGCGGCCGAGCTGGCCCCGCGCGGGATCCGGGTGAACGTGGTCAGCCCGGGGTACACGGACACCCCGACGATGGGGGTGACGGGAGTGCCCGCCTCGGTGCTGGCGGAGTTCAAGGCGGCGGGCGACGAGATCACCCCGCTCAAGAGGCACGCCACGCCGGAAGAAGTCGCGGCGGCGGTGCTGTTCCTGGCGTTCGAGGCGACGTTCACGACGGGAGCGGACCTGCCGGTCGACGGCGGCCTGGGCCAGCGGCTCACCCTGCCCGCGTAAGTCCGTGAATGGCCCATTGACGGAAGTCAGGTCCCTCGATGGGCCATTCACGGCTTTCCGGTGAGGTGGATGGCCAGGCCCGTCGCGCCGGGCGCGCGATCCGGGCGCAGGACCAGGTCGTCGTCGTAGTCGCCGCCGTTCTGCGGGCGGAACGGGATCGGCTCCGCCGTCTCCAGCGTGCGCAGGCGCTCGCGCAGGAGCTGCCGGGCGTCGGCGAAGTGCTCGGCCGAGACGCGGTCGGCGCCGAAGACCGGGACCGGCTCCAGGACCGACATCCCCGCGTAGAACAGCGTCCCGTGGTGCAGCGGGAAGAGGACCTCGTCCAGCGCGCCGTTCACCCCGCGCGGGCCCATGGCGGGCTCGCGGGCGCCCGCGGTGAGCACCACCATCGCGCGCTTGCCCGCGAGCCGGCCCTCGCCGTAGCGCAGCGTGCGGCCGTCTTCCGCCCGGACGCCGTAGCCGAAGCCCTTCACGAACACGCGGTCGAACCAGCCCTTGAGGATCGCGGGCAGGCCGTACCACCACAACGGGAACTGCACGACGACCGCGTCCGCCCAGTCGAGTTTTTCCTGTTCGGCCACGATGTCCGGGCTCAGCTCGCCCCGGGCGTGCGCGCGGGCCGACGTCGCCCCGACGACCAGCCGCTCGTCGCCCGCCTCGGCACCGAAGTCGGCGGCGTCGACCACCGGGTTCCACTTCATCGCGTACAGGTCCGACTCCCGGACGGCGTGACCGAGCTCGCGCAGCGTCCGGAGCCCGTCGTCACGGAGGGCCCCGCTCAGCGAGCGCGGCTCGGGATGCGCGAAGACCCACAAAACGTTCATGACCTCGATGGTCACGCGGACCGCGGCCCTGATCGAGTGGCCTGATGGACAACATGTGCAAGAATCGAGCCATGGCCGCCTTTGCCCACCCGGATCGTCACCACGTCGCCGTGCTGGTCAGGCACGGCATGCTCGTGATGGAGCTCGGCATCGTCCACCGCCTCTTCGGGCAGGCGCGCTCGGCGTCGGGCGAACCGCTGTACGAGGTCGTGACCTGCACCCTCGAACCCGGCCCGGTCCGCACCGACTCCGACTTCACCATCCCGGTCGACCGCGGTCCCGAGGTCCTGGCCGAGGCCGACACCGTGATCGTCCCGGCGTCGCTGGCCGAGTACGAGCCGATGGCGCGCGTGCTGAACCCGCCCCTCGCGGCCGCGCTGGAGCGGATCCCGGGGGACGCGCGGATCGCGTCGATCTGCACGGGCGCGTTCGTGCTCGCCGCGGCCGGACTCCTCGACGGCCGCCGCGCGACGACCCACTGGCGCTCCGCCGACGAGCTCCAGAGCCGGTTCCCGGAGGTCCGGGTCGACCCGTGCGTGCTCTACACCGAGGACGGCAACGTCCTGACGTCCGCGGGCGTCGCGTCGGGGATCGACCTGGTGCTGCACATGATCCGCCGCGACCACGGCGCGGCCGTCGCCAACGACGTCGCCCGCGGCACGGTGGTCTCCCCGCACCGCGAAGGCGGCCAGGCCCAGTTCGTCCGGCGGCCGGTGCCCGAGCCCCGCACGTCGTCGACGAAGGCGGCGAGGGCGTGGGCGCTGGAGAACCTGCACCGCCCGCTCACCCTGCGCGAGCTCGCCGCCCGCGAGGCGATGAGCACCCGGACGTTCACCCGCCGCTTCCGCGACGAGGTCGGCATCTCGGCCCTGCAATGGCTGACGCAGCAACGGATCGAGCGCGCCCGCCAGCTGCTGGAGGAGTCGGACATGCCGGTCGACCGCGTCGCCACCGAGGCCGGGTTCGGCACGGCGGCCTCGCTGCGCCAGCACTTCCAGGTCGCACTCGGCGTGTCGCCGAGCGCGTACCGCACGACGTTCCGCGGCGAACTCGCGACGCAGGCGAGCTGAATTTTCGTAGCCTGGGGCGATGAACTGGTACGTCGGCCACAGCCGCTTCTCCGACCCGGGCGCGCAGTCGTCGTGGCTCGACGGTGTTCCGCACGACCTCGCGGCTCTGCGCCGGGCGGCGTCCGGGCTGGTGTTCCACTACTGGGCCCAGGGCGACATCACGCGGCACGGCTTCCCGGCTTCGCGCGGCGAGGAGATCAACCTGCGGTACGCGTCGGACATGTTCGCGCGCCCGCGCGAACTCGACCCGGCTCCGCCCGGTGCGCCGCGTTCGCCGGTGCACCGGATCGTCGGCTGCTGCCGCGACTTCACGTTGCTGTTCGTCTCGATGGCCCGCCACCACGGCATCCCGGCGCGCGCCAGGGTCGGCTTCGCGAGCTACCTGATGCCGGGCTGGTACCTCGACCACGTCGTCGCGGAGGTGTGGTCCCCCGACGGCTGGCGCCTGGTCGAACCCCAGCTGCCGGACGACTTCGGCGAGTTCGACCTCCTGGACGTCCCTCGCGACCGGTTCCTGGTCGGCGCGGACGCCTGGGCCGCGGCCCGCTCGGGCGACATCGAGCCGGCCCGGCTCGTGGTCTCGCCGGACCTGGACGCGCCGTTCCTGCGCGGCCTGCCGTACGCGCGGCACAACCTCGTGCTCGACCTCGCCGCGCTGAACAAGCACGAGATGGTCCTGTGGGACCTCTGGGGCGACCTCGGCGACGACGCCGTGCTCGCCCCGGACGCCGTCGCCCGCGCGGACGAGCTGGCCGAAGTGATGGCCGAGGCGGACCTCGGGCACCTGCGCGTGCTGTTCGAGGCCGAGGACGTGCGGGTGCCGCCGGTGATCCGCTCGGTCACCCCGCCGGGACGGCATCCGGTCGAGGTAGTGCTTCGCTGACCTCGACGGCGGTCCGCACGAACCGCGCGATCCGCAGGTCTCGCGCGCCCGCCGGCCAGGCGAGGGCGAGCGAGTACGGCGTCGCGTCGACGACCGGCCGGTAGACGATGTCGGTTCGCGGGTGCCCTTCGGCGAACGACGCCGGCAGCAGCGCGATCGCCTGCCCGAGCGCGACCGTTTCCAGCAGCTGGGCGCTGTCGTGCACCACCGGCCCCGGCGTGACAGGGCCGCCGATCACGTCCCGGCCCGACCAGTAGGCCCGGTCCGCGACCGACGCGCCCGGCCAGAACGGCGTCGCCCGCCCGGTGAAGTCCGCGCAGGTCAAGGAGGACCGGCCGGCCAGCTCGTGCCGCGCCGGGAGCGCGGCGACCCGAGGCTCGGTGAAGAGCACCTCGACGTCCAGATCACCGTGGTCGCCCGGGCAGCCGAGCAAGGCCACGTCGGCCTGGCCGTCACGCAGCAAGCCCGTCTGCTCGCCGAACCCGCTGATCCGGATCTCGACCGGGTCCGGATGCCGGTCGGCGATCCGCCGCAGCAGTTCGGTGGCCACCCCGGGTTTCGCGGTGACGACGAGCGCCGCCGGCTGCTGCGCGGCCCGGCGGGTGAGCCGGACCGCGGTGGTGACCGCGTCCAGTGCCTTCGCCGACTCCGCGAGCAGGACCTTCCCGGCCGGTGTCAGGGCGACGTGCCGGCTGGTGCGCTCGAAGAGCTGGACGCCCAACCGCCGCTCCAGCAACCGGATCGCGCGTGACAGCGGCGGCTGCGCCATCCCGAGCCGCTCGGCGGCGCGGGAGAAGTTCAACTCCTCGGCGACCGCGCGGAAGTACCGCAGCTCACGGACCTCGACGTCGTCCATACCGTGAGGGTATCGCGGCAGAGTCCATCGGTCTTTCCCTTTCTGTCGTGCGAGTGGTGGACTTGGTGTCGAGAATTCCACAAAGGACGGACAGTGATGACGGAAACCCAGCGGAACAAGGAAGTGGTCCTCGCCTTCCTTCGGACGGCCTTCACCGAGAAGCGCCCGGCGGACGCCTTCGCCGCGTACGTCGGCGACGACTACGTCCAGCACAACCCGCACGCCCCGGCCGGCGCCGACGCCTCGGCCGAGTACCTGGCGGGCTTCGTGGTCCGGTTCCCGGAGCTGAGCCTGGAGGTGCGCCGGGTCGTGGCCGAGGACGACCTCGTGTGCACGCACAGCCTCATGCGGCTGACACCCGGGTCGCGAGGGAGCGCGATCGCGGACGTCATGCGGGTGCGGGACGGGCGGATCGTCGAGCACTGGGACGTGGTGCAGGAGGTCCCGGAGTCGACGGCCGGCGGGAATCCGATGGTTTAGGCCGCGCTGCACCGAGGTGGTGCCGGGGCGCACGGCGGTGCCGCCGCGGATCGGGCGCTACGGCGCGATGCCGTGGAGCGTCGCCCGCACCACCGAGTCCACCGTGGGCGGGTCGAGGGGGCCCGTGTGCGGGAAGACCACCGCCAGCACCGAGGCGTGGCAGTAGCCGACCAGCATGGCCGCGGCCGCATCCACTTCGGACTCCGGGTGCAGCCTGCCCAGCGCGCGCTCCTCCTTGAGGTAGGCCAGCAGGCGGTCGCGCCAGTAGCCGGATCGCTCACTGATCTCCGCGAACCGCTCCAGCACCCTCGGCTGCCCGACCAAGCCGCTGAACGCCGGCACGATCACCTTGTGCAGGGCGAGGCCGAACTCCAGGTGGCGGTGGAGGTTCCCCTCCAGGGTGCCTTCCCCGGCCACCGGCAGGTCGCCCAGCTCCGCTTCCGTCGTGCGCACGTGCTCCAGCAAGGCCCGGGCCACCAGCTCCTCCTTGTCGGAGAAGTGGTTGTAGAGCACGCCGTCGGCGACGCCGGCCATGCGCGCGATCTCGCGCACGGTCATCCCGGTCGTCCCGTGCGTGGCGATCATCTTCTGGGCGGTTTCGACCAGCAGGTCGTGCAGGGACTGGCCGTCCCGCTGAGCCGCGGCTTTCCTCGGTGACATCACCGCCATCGTAGATCCAGCGCCTACGACCTCCTTCCCGTGACCAGCCACGCCGTCCCGCGCAGGCGGACCGCGTCCGGACCGGCGAACGGCTCCAGTGCCGCCGTCAGGGCTTCCTTCGCCTTGGTGGCGGTCGCGTCGTCGACCATGCCCAGGTGGTGGCGGACCGGACCCCAGTCACCGATGAACCGCGCCGCGTCCGGGACGTCGCGGCCCCAGACCTGGTCGGCTTCGACGCGGGTGCACGCCACGTCCTCGAAGCCGGCTTCGGTCAGGACCGCCGTCGTCCGCTCCGGGTTCGCGAACGACGTCGGGCCGCTGCCGTCCGGACCCGTGGGCTGGGGCAGGTACTCCGCCAGCGCCCCGAACACCCGGCCGAGGTCGGTGCCGGAGAGCGCCGTCATGCACAGGAACGCGAGCCGGCCGCCGCGGCTCAGGGCGCGCCGGACGTTGGCGAACGCCGCCACCGGGTCGGCGAAGAACATCACCCCGAACCGGCTGACCGCCAGGTCGAACCCGCCTTCGGCGAACGGGTACACCTGGACGTCGCCCTGCTCGAAGGTCACGTTCGGGACCCCCGCCGCCCGCGCCCGCGCGGTCGCGAGCATCGGCCCGGACAGGTCGACTCCGGTCGCGGACCGGGCCCGCGCCGCCGCGAGCCGGGTCAGCCGGCCGTTGCCGCAGCCGATGTCGAGCACCCGGTCGTCCGGGCCCACCCGGTCGAGCACGTAATCGTTGAACCCGTTGTTCACGGCGTCGTAGCGCTCGGCGTGCGAAGCCCAGTGCTCCCCTTCGTACCCGTTCCACGCCTCGGCCTGCGCGGTGTTGACGATCCCCGTCATCCCCATCTCCCTCGTTGTGAACACTCGTTCATGAACACACGTTCATAGTCGCGGAGACCGCCGCGCCTGTCAAGGCATCGGCCACCCCGCCGCCGGATGTCGGCCAGGTGGCAGATCTTCCGCCCGGGCGATCGCGCCAGACTTCCCCTCAGCGAGGAAAACCGCCTCCGACCAGCACAAAGGAGCTAGAAATGGCCGACGTCATCGCCAACATGTCCATGTCCCTCGACGGCTTCGTCGCCGACCCGCAGGACCGCATCGATCACCTGTTCGGGTGGTTCGGCAACGGCGACGTCGAGGTGCCCACCGCCGTCGAATGGGCGACCTTCAAGACCTCCGAGGCCAGCGCGAAGATGCTGCGCGACGCCATGGACAACGTCGGCGCGCTGATCGCCGGCCGCCACCTGTTCGACATCACCCAGGGCTGGGGCGGCACGCACCCGATGGGCGTGCCGGTCTTCGTCGTCACCCACGAGGCACCGGCGGACTGGCCGCACCCGGACGCGCCGTTCACCTTCGTCACCGACGGCGTCGAAGGCGCCGTCGAACAGGCCAAGAAGGTCGCCGGCGACAAGAACGTCGCCGTCGCCAGCACCAAGATCGCGCAGCAGTGCCTCAACCTCGGCCTGCTCGACGGCATCCAGGTCGACCTCGTCCCGGTGCTGCTCGGCTCGGGCGTCCGGTTCTTCGAGCAGCTCGAGGGCACCACCACGCTGACCGGCCCCGAGGTCGTCGAGGGGACCGGCGTCACACACCTCTCCTACCGGATCAAGCGCTGAGCAGTGCGACGTGCAGCGCGGCGAGCCGGGCGGGGTCGGCGATCACCTCGTACGCCGCCACCCGCTCGCCCTCGACCGTCACCGCGAGGACGAGCAGCAGCCGGCCGCGCGGGGCCACGACGACACCGACCGCGCCGTCCACGAGGGCCGCTTCGGCGAAGTGAGCCCGTTTCCCGAACACCTGCGTCTCCTCGGCCACGGCGCGGGCCCCGCGCGTCTCGAGGGCCGCCCCGGCCGGCAACGCGGCCGCGTCGGCGCGGCGGACGACGTCGGGGGCCAGCACGTCCAGGAGCTCCTCGAGGTCACCGCCGCGGGCCGCGGCCAGGAACGCGTCGACCACCCGGCGGTGCCGCGTCAGGTCGGCCGGGGGCAGCGGGGACGTGCCGCGAACCCGCCGCCGCGCACGGCTCGCGAGCTTCTTCGCCGCCACCGGGGTGCGGTCCAGCACCGGGGCGATCCGCTCGAACGGCACGGCGAACAGGTCGTGCAGCACGAACGCGATCCGCTCGGCCGGCCCGAGCGCGTCCAGCACCACGAGCAGCGCGCGGCCCACCGAGTCGGCCAGCTCGGCCTCGCCGGCCGGATCGGCGTCGGCCGCGGGCTCCGGCACCACGTCGAAGGGGTCTTCGCGACGGGCCTTCCGCGAGCGCAGGACGTCGAGGCAGACGCGGGAGACGACCGTCGTCAGCCAGGCCGCGAGGTTGTCCACGGAGTCCACGCGGTTCAGCCGCAGCCAGGCCTCCTGGACGGCGTCGTCGGCCTCGGCCGCCGAGCCGAGCATCCGGAAGGCCAGCCCGCGCAGCCTGGCGCGCTCCGCCTCGAACTCCCCGGCCAGCTCGTCCATCGGTCACCTTTCGCCCGCACCCACCGTCGCACTCACGACGAATCCGTGCGACCAGAGGTGACCGATGAGCTTGCTGACCCCTGCCGACCTGGGCGGATGGCGCCTGCCGAACCGCGTGGTGCTGGCGCCGACGACTCGCGCGCGTGTTCCCGGCGGCGTGCCCGGGCAACCACAGTCCGCCTACTACGCGGAGCGTGCCGGCGCCGGGCTGATCGTCACCGAAGGCGCCTGGGTGAGTGAGCGGGCTGTGGGATTCCCGGACGTCCCGGGGGTGTACGCCGAGGAACACGTCGCCGGGTGGCGGCCGGTCACCGACCTCGTGCACGCCCTCGGCGGGCGGATCGTGGTGCAGCTGTGGCACACCGGCGCGGTGTCGCACCCGGACTTCCTCGGCGCCCGGCCGGCCGGACCGTCGGCGGTGAACCCCGGAGAGACCGTGCACACCGCCTCGGGACGGCGTCCGACCGTGACGCCGCGCGAGATGAGCGTGGCCGAGATCCGGGCCGTCGTCGCGGACTACGGCGCTGCCGCCGAGAACGCGCGGCGCGCGGGCTTCGACGGGGTCGAGGTGGCGGCCAACGGCGTGTACCTGCTCGCGCAGTTCCTGCACCCGCGGACGAACCACCGCACCGACGCGTACGGGCGTTGCCGGCGGAAGCTGCTGCTGGAGGTCGTCGATGCCGTGAGTGCCTCCGGGATCGCTGTCGGGGTAAGGCTTTCGCCGTGGTGGACCGGCGGACTGTTCACAGTGGACGAATCGCTGCGCGCCGAGTACGACGAGCTGGTCGCCGGACTCGACGTGACCTACCTGCACCTCCGTGGTCCGGACGCGGGACCGGACTTCGCCGGTTTCGCGCGGTATCGCAATCTGTTCGGCGGCTCGCTCATCGTGAACAACGGCTTCGACCGCGACTCCGGGGACGCCGTGATCGAGGCCGGGATCGCCGACGCGGTGTCGTACTCCCGCCACTTCGTCGCCAACCCGGACCTCGTGACGCGGTTCGCGCTCGGCCTGCCTCTGGACACCGCCGATCCGTCGACGTACTACGGAGTCACGGTGTCCTGACGGCTATTCCGGGCTCCACACCGCCAGCTCGCTGCCGCCGGGTTCGCGGAAGTGGAAGCGCCGGCCGCCGGGGAAGGCGAACGGTTCCTTCGTCACCTCCCCGCCGGCCGCTTCGACCGCGGCGCGGGCCGCCGCCAGGTCGTCCGTGCGGATCGTGACCAGCGGCGCGCGGGGCTGCTCGGCCGCGTCGGCCTGGAAGCCGAAGGTGAGGCCGGGTGCGCGGACGTCGGTGTACGACGGCCCGTACGGCGTCACGTCCCAGCCGAAGGCGCGCGCGAAGAACTCGCCGGACGCGGTGGCCGACGTGGACGGGAACTCGGCGAAGTCGACTTCGTACATGTCCCCGAAGCTAGCGGCGACCACCGACAAAAACGCTAGCCTGGGCGCCATGGATCTCGACGACGTGGTCGTGCGCCTGTGCGCGGAAGGCATGCAGGCCGAGGCGGCGGGCCGGAGCGAGGACGCGCACGCGCTGTTCCGGCAGGCGTGGGACGCGGCGACCGATGACTACGGCGCCTGCGTGGCGGCGCACTACCTCGCCCGGCACCAGACGGCCCCCGAGGACGTCCTGCGCTGGAACCAGGAGTGCCTGGAGCGCGCCGACCGCGTGGGCGACGAGCGGGTCCGCGGGTTCTACCCGTCACTGCACCTGAACCTGGCCCGCGCGCACGAAGAGCTCGGGGACGGCGACCGCGCGCAGGAGCACTACCGGCAGGCGGCCGGGCGTCTCGAAGACGCTCCGGCCGGGCCGTACCGGGACGGGATGCGGTTCACGATCGCGGCCGCGCTGCGGACGAACGGCGGCGGGAGCACCGCGCTGACCGAGCTGCTCGGCAAGCTGTGCGAGCGCAAGGACTTCCGGGCGCTCGGGGTGTTGCTTCCGCCCTATCTCGGTGATCTCGGCACCGCGGACGACCGGACGGCGTTGCTGACGGCGGTGCAGATGGTGCGGCTGGGCCAGTCGCTGCCGGAGGAGGACGCCGTGCTGCTGACCCGGGCGATGGGTGAGCTGACTCAGGCCGGGCGGCCCGCGCCCGCGTAGTCGTCGCCCTTCGAGTGGTACGTGTGGATCTGGATCGCCTGGCCTTCGGTCGGGGCGTTGATCATCAGGCCGTTGCCCAGGTACAGCCCCACGTGGTGGATGCGCGTCGCCGGGCTGCCGTAGAACACCAGGTCGCCCAGGCGGGGCTCCTGCGAAGCCGGGACCGGCGGGAGCGCCCGGAACTGGCTGTCCGCCGTCCGCGGCAGGGGCACGCCCGCACTGTCGTACGACGCCTTCGTCAGGCCCGAGCAGTCGAAGCCCGCCGCACCCGCGTCGGGGCCGTTGCCGCCCCAGACGTACGGGAGGCCGAGCTGGCCCAGGGCGAAGCGGGTCGCGCGGACCCGGGCCGAATCGGCCGCGGCCGGGTCCAGGGAGAGCGTCGCGTACAGCTGGGCCATGCCGAGGACGCGCTGGCGGAACAGCTCCGTGTCGCTGCCCGGGTGGTACGCCGCGATCGCCTTCCACCAGCCCGGGCCGGCACCGAGGTCCGTGCCGCCCGCGCACAGGGCGCGCCCGGCCGCGACCGGCGCGTCGGTGCCGTACTTCTTGGCCTGCGCCGCGGTCAGCCCCAGGAGGTTCCCGTCGCCGCGGCCGTGGTTCGACGCCGCCGAGCCGACGCCCGCCAGCGTGACCCACGAGAGGTGGCACGACGGGTCTTCACTCCGCAGTGTCAGCTCGCCGTTCGCGTAGCCGATCAGGGCGTCGGCCGGGATGTCGAGCGGCCCGGCCAGCTGGTCGGCCCACTGCTGCAGCGGGCTCTTGCCGCCCTGGCCGGACGCGCCCTGGCCCGGCTCCTGCGCCTTCACGGGCGCGCTGACCTCGAGGACCGACGGGCCGGACGCCGCGCCCTCGGCCACCGGCAGCGGCAGCGGGGCGGGCGCGGGTTCGGGCGACCGGTCGGCCAGCAGCCAGCCCGCGGCGACCAGGCCCGCGACGAGCGGCAGCGCGACGAGGCCGCGCAGGGCCGCGCCACGAGCCCAGGAGGTCGGCTTCGTCGTCACGGGGTCCAACTTAGAAGAGCGCACCTCTGAGTGAACGAGCGAACGCCTTGCACGTTAGGGGGAGTCCCATATGGTGGACACATGGCAGAGATCGACGCCGCCCGGCTGACCGCGGCGCTCAAGGACCGGTACGCGAAGATCGACGTCGTCGAGCGCACCGGCTCCACCAACGCTGACCTGCGGAAAGCCGTCGAAAACGGCGCCGCGGACCGGACCGTTCTGCTGGCCGAGGAGCAGACCGCGGGGGTCGGCCGCCGGGGCCGGACGTGGAGTTCCCCGAAGGGCGCCGGGCTGTACCTGAGCGTGGCGCTGCGGCCGGGCGTCCCGTTCACGGCGCTCGGTTCACTCTCCGTCGTCGCCGCGCTCGCCGTCCGGGCGGTCGCGGCCGGCGACGGGGTCGACGCCGCGCTGAAGTGGCCCAACGACGTCCTCTCCGGCGGCGCCAAGTGCGCCGGGATCCTCGCCGAGGCCGTCGCCGGGGACCCGCCGTCGATCGTGCTCGGCATCGGCCTCAACGTCCTGCCCCTCGGCGACGTCCAGCCGGGCCCGGGCGGGTTGCCCGCGACGTCGCTCGCCGAGCTGGGCGCCACGAACACCGACCGCACCGACGTCGCGATCGCGCTGCTCACCGAGTTCGACGAGCTGGAGAAACGCTGGCGGCTCGCGGGCGGCGACCTGACCGAGGCCGGCCTGCTGGGCGAGTACCGCGCCCACTGCGCGACCCTCGGCCAGGACGTCGAGGTGCAACTGCCGGACGGCACGTCGCTCACCGGCCGCGCGGCCGACATCGACGCCGCCGGGCAGCTCCAGGTCGACACGGCGGGCGGCCGGCGGCACACCGTCTTCGCGGGTGACGTGGTCCACGTCCGCCCGGCCTGATTCTTCGGGGCGTTGCCCTCACCGGCCGGGCGTCTCGCCGGTACGGTGAAGCGACATCGCCGCACCGACCTTGGGAGCGTCCGCCGTGGCTTATCCGGACGATTTGCTCAGCGAGCAAGAGCACGTCGTGGTGCACAGTCACCCCCACTTCAAGATGCTGATCTTCCCGACGCTCGCGCTGCTGGTCACCCTCGGCGCCGGCATCTGGCTCGCGATCCTCGCGAAAGATGCGGGCTCGCCGTGGAACACGGTCGGGCTGATCGCCATCGGCGTGGTGGCCCTGGTGCTGGTGGTGACGCTGTTCCTGGTGCCGTTCGTGCGCTGGCGCACCACCCACTTCATCGTGACCACCGACCGCCTCATCGCGCGCGAGGGCGTGCTGAAGCGCACCGGCATCGACATCCCGATGGGCCGGATCAACAGCGTCCAGTTCGAGCACGACCTGCTGGACCGGGTGTTCGGCTGCGGCACGCTGATCATCGAGTCGGCGTCGGCCGAGCCGCTGCGCTTCGACGACATCCCGCACGTCGAGAAGGTGCACACGGTCATCTACCGCGAGGTCAACGACAACCCGTACGACGACTACCGGCCGGGTACGCCGGGCCCCCAGCAGACCGAGCCGCTGCCGCCCCAGGGCGGGCACCCGCCCCGCGGCGACCGACGCCGCTGATGGGCACGCGCGCACTGGGCCTGCCGGAGCGGGTCCCCTCGGCGGGTGAGCTGCCGGAGCGGGTCACGATCTGGGAGGTCGGCCCGCGGGACGGGCTCCAGAACGAGAAGACGATCGTCCCGGTCGAGGTCAAGCTGGAGTTCCTCGACCGCCTCGCGGGCGCCGGCCTGACGACGCTGGAGGCGACCAGCTTCGTGCACCCCAAGTGGGTGCCGCAGCTGGCCGACGCCGAGCAGCTGCTGGCGGGGCTCGACCGCCGCGAAGGCGTCCGCTACCCGGTGCTGGTGCCGAACGAGAAGGGCCTGAACCGGGCCCTCGACGCGGGTGTCGAGCACATCGCGATCTTCGCCAGCGCGACCGAGACGTTCGCGCAGAAGAACCTCAACTCGTCGCTGGACGAGCAGTTCGCGATGTTCGAGCCGGTCGTGACGCGGGCCCGCGAAGCCGGCCTCGACGTGCGCGGCTACCTCTCCATGTGCTTCGGCGACCCGTGGGAGGGCGCCGTGCCGGCCAAGCAGGTCGCCGACGCCGGGCGCCGCCTGCTGGACATGGGGTGCTCGCAGCTTTCGCTGGGCGACACCATCGGCGTCGCGACGGCGGGCCAGGTCGAGAACCTCGTCGGGCTGTTCGGCGATGTCGGTACTTTGGCCGTGCACTTCCACGACACCTACGGTCAGGCTCTGGCCAACACCCTGGCGGCGCTCCGATGTGGAGTGTCGACAGTGGACTCTTCGGCGGGCGGGCTGGGCGGCTGCCCGTACGCCGAGTCGGCCACGGGGAACCTGGCCACCGAGGACCTGGTGTGGATGCTGGACGGCCTCGGGGTGGCCACCGGCGTCGACCTGGACGTGCTGGTGGCGGCCAGTACCTGGATGGCGGGACAGCTCGGCCGCCCGAGCCCGTCCCGCGTGGTCGCCGCGTTGAGCTGACCTCGGGTGCGCCCGGACGTGCCGGGTGCGGTATCAAGGGGGACCGGCAGCGCCGCGGCCGCGTCGAACAGAGTGCCCACGGGCACCGACCGAGCCGGAGGATGGGTGTGACCGAGCCTTCCGAGGCGGGCTCCGAACCGGTCGAGGCCGACCTCGACACCGGGCCGATCCGGGTGCCCGGGTACGGCCTGACGGATTCGGGCGCCTTCGAAGAGGCGCCGACCCCGCCCTCGGGCAACCCCGCGGCGTGGCCGCACGCGGTGTCGCCGCTGCTCCCGCCGTTCCCGCTGCCCCCGGCACCGCCGGTCCCGCCCGCCCCGCCTGTGCCGGCCGGGCCACCCCCGCCCGTGGCCGGACCGCCGCCGAACCCGGGCTCGCCCGTGCCGCTGCCGGTACTCGGCTCGCCGCGCACCGAGCGCGAAAGCGTTGTCGCGCTGTTCCTGGTGCACATGTTCCCGATCGGGCACCTGCCGGTGGCCATGGACAAGCCGGCGCTGCAGCTGCCGCTGCCCGAGGACCCGGACGGCTTTCCCCCGAACGACCACCCGGACGCCCGGCTGATCTTCGACGACCAGGCGCTCACCAACGTCACCGCCGGGTTCCGCCGGTCGCCGACCGCGCCGCCGCGGCCGGTGCCGCGGCACCTGACCGAGGGCTACGTCCCGTACGCGCGGGCGACGCAGGCCGTGTGGATCCGCCGGTTCGTCGTCGGGCACAGCGAGCTCGGGCCCGAGTACGCGTGGCCGCCGGGCGACCACTACCCGGAGGGCGGCGTCGACACCGGCGAGCCGGTGATGGTCCCGGTCAACACCGTGCTCGACCGCTTCGGCCCGGCGTACGGGCGGGTGTTCTTCGCCGACGGCACGCCGTTCACGGAACGCTCGCTGCCGCCCGGGATGCTGGACGCCGAGTACCGCCGGTACGTCGTGGTGCGGTCGGTGCCGATGTGGCGGACGGAGACCGCGAACTGGTTCGGCCAGGTCGGCGGGGGTACCCGGTTCCGGGCGCTGCTGGCCGCCGACGAACTCGTGACCCTCGGCTACCTCGCCGAGGCGAAGCAGGAAGAGGACTGATGAACACCCAGTCGATCCAGCGCTGGCTCGGTGTGCTGGGCGTGCCGCCGGAGGTCGTCTCGCTCGGCGCCGAGGTCGACAACGCCTGGTGCCTGATGCAGGGCGAGGACGAGGCGTGGGAGGTGTTCTGGCGGGAGCAGGGCAACCGCTACGACTGGGCGCGGTTCACCAGCGAGCAGGTGGCGTGCCACTACCTCTTCGGCCGGCTGGCCTGGGCGCAGGTCGCCCGCGGCGCCGTCGGCCTGCTGCCCGGTTCCTGAAAAGCCGTGAATGGCACATTGAGGGACTCTAAGTCCCTCAATGTGCCATTCACGGCTTTGGGTCAGCTCACCGCGTAGGTGAACACGTGGGCCGCGCCGGCGCCGGTCGACGTCGGCAGGGTGATGCTGCGAACCTGCTTCACCGGGTCCAGGGCGATCGGGGCCGTGGCGAACAGGTACGACGTGTACGGCCGCTGCAGCCGGAACATGTACCTCGGGAACGCCGAGTTCACGTACGGCACCTTCGCGACGACCGTGTTGCCGAACTGCGGCGTCTCCTCGCCGCCCTTCAACAGCCACTCCGACAGGCCCAGGGACGCCTGCTGCGTCGAGCCGTCGGTGTAGGTGACCGTCACCGGGCCCTGCGCGTCCGCGCCGGTCGCCGCGCCGAGGAACGACAGCTTCGTCGCACCCGCCGGAGCGGCCACCGCAAGCGTTTGCCCCGCAGCGATCACGTTGTCCGGCGACCCCGTCGGACTCGACGGCCAAGTGAACTCCTGGCCGTTGGCGGTCACCTTCCCGCCGGGCGTGATGCCGTTGGCGGCGAAGCCCTGTGCGGAGTAGGAGAACGCGAACCCGCCGGGGTAGAGGTCGGTCTCGCCGAAGTCGCCGTACTGGACGAGCTTGTCGTCCGTGACGCCGACGTTCGTGTTCGCCGCGTGCAGCGTTCCCGGCGTCCCGACGGTCACCGGCAGGTACGCGGGCACCTGCTGCCCGCCGAAGCTCACCGGCACGCTGGTGTACGCGTCCGGCGTTCCGGCCGCGGCGGTCACGCGAACCTGCTGGGAGGACGTCCCGTGCGCGCCCACCGTGAGCGTCCCGCTCGACGGCGTCACGGTGATCCCGGCCGGCGGCTTCGCCTGCCACGTCACCGTGCCCTGGCCGGTGATGCCCTCGGCGGTCACCGTGGCCGTCGCCGCGGCCCCACCGGGTGCGGCGACGACGCGACCCGGGCCGACGCGCCCGCGCACCGGCACCTCGCCGTCGCGGAAGGACGGCGGCGCGTCCGACGCACCGGAACCCCACGACGTCGGCGACGCGCCGAGCGTGAAGTCGAGCCGCCCGCCGTTCACCGCGAAGGACTCCGGCAGCCACGGCTTCGTGCTCGCCTGGCCGTTCACCTTCAGGCTCTTCACGTACTTCACCGAGCTGGACGCGCCGGGCGCGGTGATCGTGATCCGCTGGCCGGTCGCCCGCGTCAGCGTGATCTTCGGGAACATCGGGCTGGCCAGCACCATCTCGGCGCGCCCGGGCGCCTCCGGGTACATGCCGAGTGCCGCGAAGACGTACCACGCGGACGTCGCGCCGAGGTCGTCGTTGCCGGGCAGGCCGTCCTCGGTGGGCTTGAACAGCAGTTCCGCCGAGCGGCGCACGATGTCCTGCGTCTTCGACGGCGCGCCGTCGTAGGCGTACTCCCACGGCACCTCGAACGACGGCTCGTTCGACATGAACGCGTACGGCGAGTCGGCGTCGCTGTTCAGCTTCGTGAAGAAGAAGTCGAGCCGCTTCTTCACGGCGTCGTCGCCGCCCATCGCGTCGAAGAGGCCGCGGACGTCGTACGGCACCATCCACGTGTACTGCGCCGCGTTCCCTTCCTGGTAGCGCATTTCCTGGTACTGCGCGGGATCGAACGGCGAGAGGAACTGGCCGTCGCGCATCCGGGTCTGCAGGTAGCCCGTCGCCGGGTTGTAGACGTTCTCCCAGTACTGCGCGCGGGCCATGAACTGCTGGTGGACGTCCTTGTTCCCGAGACGCTGGGCGAGTTGCGCGATCCCGAAGTCCGCCGTCGTCTCCTCGAGCATGTCGGAGACGTTGTTGGGGTGGTAGCCGAGCGTCAGGTAGTCGGACAGGCCGGGCCGCTCGAGGGCGCGCTCACCGGCCTGCTGGACGCGGGTGGCGCCGTTGACCATCGACTTCAACGCGCCCGCGGCGTCGAAGTCCGTGGCGCCGAAGGCGTACGTGCTGGCGATGATCGAGTGGTACGGGTCGCCGCCCATCACGCCCATGAAGTCGTTGTTCTGCGACCAGCGGTCCCAGATCCCGCCGGCCTGGTTCGCCTGGTTGTACATCGACTGCGCCATGTCGGCGGCCTCGTGCGGCGCGAGCATCGAGAGCAGCTGGACCTCGTCGCGGTAGGTGTCCCAGCCGGAGAAGTTGGCGTACTGCGCGTGGCCGGGTTTCGCCCGGTGGATCGCCTTGTCGAAGCCCGCGTAGCGGCCGTCCACATCGGAGAAGACGTTCGGCTGCAGGAGCGTGTGGTAGAGCGCGGTGTAGAACGTCCTGCTCGCCGCGTCCGTGCCGCCTTCGACGGTGATCTGGCGCAGCCGGTCGTTCCAGGTCCGGCGGGCGTTGTTCTTGATCGTCTCGAAGGAGTCGTGCCGCTGCTCGGCCGCGACGTTCAGTCGCGCCCCGGCTGCGTCCACATAGGACAATCCGACGCGCACCTGGACCGGCTTGGCCGGGTCGAAGGTCAGGTAGGCGCCGGAGCCGCCGTCGGCGGTGACGACCTGCTTGTCCCACGTCTCCTTGCTCAGGTCGCCGCCGCGGGCACTGGTGCCGCCGGGCGTGACGGCGGCGTTCTGCCAGGTCCCGGACGTCGTGAACGGCTGGTCGAACGACGCGCTGAAGTACACCTTGTAGGTGTTGGGGCCGCGGCAGAAGTGCCCGCTCGACACCCAGCCTTCGACGGTCCGCTTGGCCGGGTCGACAGTCACGGACGCGTCGTCACTGCCCATCGCGGACTGCGCGACGTCGATCAGGAGCGTCGCGGGGGAGTTCTTCGGGAAGGTGAAGCGGCCCATGCCGGAGCGCTGGGTCGCGGTCAGCTCGGTCGTGATGCCGGAGCCGGTCGTCACCTTGTAGTAGCCGGGGGACGCGGACTCGTCGGCGTGGCTGAAGGCAGGGAAGTACTTCGTCGCGTCCACCGCGGGGGACGTGGTCAGGTTCCCGGCGAAGGGGAGGAACGGGACGTCCCCCGCCGCGCCGCCGCAGCCGGCGCCGTTGAAGTGGGTCAGGCTGAAGCCGCGGAGCTTGTTCTCTTCCCAGGCGTAGCCGCCGTCGCGGTCGTGGGCGTAGTAGCGGCCCTGTCCGGCGGGCGGCTTGGGCTGCAGGGGAGTGTCGGGGCTCCACTGCACCATGCCGAAGGGGACGTCGGCGCCGGGGAAGGTGTCGCCGGCGTAGGTGTTGGTCTCGGGGGTGTCGCCGGCCTTGGCGCCGACGAACGGGTTGACGTAGGCGGCGAGGTCGTGGCTCTGGGTTTCCGCGAGTGCGGGGCTGGCCACGGCTGTGACCAGGGGAATGACCAAAGCCGCGGTGACGACTCTGCGCATGCTCTTCCTCCCGGGGTGAGTGGGGCATCCGAGGGCTGACAACGTTGTCAGAGAACAGGGGTGACCCGGCGAGCACTGGGAGTGAACCACCGGTGGTTCAGACCGGTCAAGAAGTGCCCGCCAGGCGGCCCATCCGGTTACCGCTTGAGGATCCGCAGCGCCTCGTCGTGCAGGCGGCCGTTCGTCGACAGCGCGCTCCCGTTGTCGTACCTCGCCACACCGTCGAGGTCGCTGAACCGCCCGCCGGCCTCGGTGACGATCACCTGCGCCGCCGCGACGTCCCACGGGTTGACGATGCACTCCGCCGCCACGTCCAGCGCGCCCTCCGCCACCAGCACGTGGTGCCAGAAGTCGCCGAACGCCCGGGTCTCCCAGCACGCGTCCACGAGGTCCAGGTACTTCTCGCGCGAGTGGTACTCGATCCACGAGTTCAAGTCCGTCGTGGACAGATAAGCGTCCGAAAGGGACGAGACGCCGGAAACCGACAGCTGCCGCGTGCCGGCCGAGTCGCTGGAGAAGGCGCCCGAACCCGTGGCCGCCCACCAGCGGCGGCCCAGCAGCGGCGCGCTGATCATGCCGACGACCGGGTCGCCGTCTTCGACGAGCGCGATCAGGGTCGCCCAGACGGGTACACCCCGGAGGAAGTTCTTGGTGCCGTCGATCGGGTCGAGCACCCACGCCCGGCCGGTCGCCGCGGACCCGCCGCGCTCCTCGCCGAGCACCGCGTCGCCGGGTCGCTCGGAAGCCAGCAGGGCGCGGATCGCGTCCTCCACCGCGGTGTCCGCGTCGGTCACCGGGGTGCGGTCGGGCTTGCGCTCCACCGCCAGGTCCAGGGCGCGGAACCGCGCCGTCGTGATCGCGTCGGCGGCGTCAGCCAGCCGGGTGGCGAGGGCCAGATCATCTCCGTAGCCAGGCACGGTCACGATGGTTTCACGCCTCCTCGCCGTAGAGTTGGCCAGGTGAGCATGGTCCTACTTGCCGAAGACGATCCGGCCATCGCCGAACCGCTCTCCCGCGCCCTCGAACGTGAGGGATACGAGATCCACGTCGTCACCGACGGCCCTTCGGTGCTCGACGCCACCGCCGCCCAGAAAGTCGACCTGCTCGTGCTCGACCTCGGGCTGCCCGGCATGGACGGTCTCGAGGTCTGCCGGCGCCTCCGGGCGAACGGCACCGAGCTGCCCGTCCTGATGCTCACCGCCCGCACCGACGAGGTCGACTTCGTCGTGGGCCTGGACGCGGGCGCCGACGACTACGTCGCCAAGCCGTTCCGGCTCGCCGAGCTGCTCGCCCGGATCCGCGCGCTGCTGCGCCGCCGGGTGCCGGAGGTGCTCGAAGCCGGCGGCGTGCGGATGGACCTCGGCGCGCGGCTGGTCACCGTCGACCTGCACGAGGTGCAGCTGGCGAACAAGGAGTTCGAGCTGCTGCGCGTGCTGATGAGCCGCGCCGGGCAGGTCGTCAGCCGTGACGAGATCCTCGCCGAGGTCTGGAACGACCTCGAGTCGAAGACGTCCAAGACGCTCGACATGCACATGTCGTGGCTGCGGCGGAAGCTCGCCATCGCCGCCGACGAGGCCGCCGGCCGCACCAGCAAGACCCACGACGGCGAGCGGCGGATCGCGACCGTCCGCGGCGTCGGCTTCCGGTTCAACGCCGAATAAGCCGTGCGCCGTCGCATCCTGCTGGCCATCCTGCTGGCCGTCGCGGTCACCGCGGCGGTCCTCGGCATCCCGCTGGGCATCGTGGCGAGCTGGCAGATCGAGTCGAGCTACCGCGAGACGCTCGCCGAGAACGCCCGCGCGGCCGCGGCGATCCTCGACACCGAGATCGCCAACGGCCAGGAGATCGACCTCGACCAGGTGCGCGCGGCGGTCCCGGCGAACGGGATCCTCACCGTGCAGGTCCCCAACCAGCAGGAAAAGCGCTACGGCAACGACCCCGGGCCCGACACGGTCGCCGAGACGGCCGACCTGGCTCGCGACGGCAAGGTCGCGATCGCCGTCCCGGCGGGCCCGATGCACGAGCGGCAGACGACGGTGACGCTGGTCGTCGTGCTGCTCGTGCTGCTGTCGATCGGCACCGGCGCGGTGGTGGCGATCGCCACGGCGCGGCGGCTGGCGAAGCCACTGCGGCACGTCGCCGAGCGCGCGTCCCGCCTGGGCGGCGGCGACTTCCGGCCCGACCCGAGCCGCTACGGCGTCGGCGAGCTCGACATGGTCGCCGAGGCGCTGGACGCGTCCGGCACCGCGCTCGCCCAGCTCGTGCAGCGGGAGCGCCAGCTCGTCGGCGACGTCTCGCACCAGCTGCGCAGCCGGCTGACGGCGTTGCAGCTGCGGCTGGAGCCGCTCACCGTGCACCCGGACGAAGAGGTGGCCGACGAGTCGAAGGCGGCCCAGGAACAGGCCGACCGGCTCGCCGAGGCCCTCGACGAGCTGCTGGCGGCGGCCCGGGCGGCCCGTGAGGTCGGCGCGGAACCGGTCGACCTGCCGACGCAGCTGCCGGAAATGGCCCAGGAGTGGCGCGAACTGCTCCGCTCGGAGGGACGCAATCTGCGGATGCGGGTGGCCGACGGCCTGATGGCGCGCGCGACCCCGGGTCGGCTGCGCGAGGTGGTCGGGGTGCTGCTGGACAACGCCCTGCGGCACGGCTCGGGCACGGTCACGGTGGCCGCCCGCCGCGGCGACGCCGAGGGCACGGTGGTGATCGAGGTAAGCGACACGGGGCCGGGCGTGCCGGACGAGCTGGCCCCGCACATCTTCGAGCGGGGCTTCTCCGGCGGCGGCTCCACCGGCGTCGGGCTGGCACTGGCGCGGGCACTGGTGGAGGCCGACGGCGGACGCCTGGAGCTGTCGAACCGGCGGCCGGCGGTGTTCAGTCTCTTCCTGAAGGTGCCGCGGCCGAGCGATGTTCCCGAAGTGCGCTGGCCGGCCGAGCGCGTCCCGCGTTAGACGCCGGCCGTGACCTGCAGGACGAACCCGGCTCGCGCGGGCATCCCCAGGCTCGTCCACAACGTCGACGGATCCGTTGCGGCCAAAGCCATCCGCATCGGGGAAGCGTTTTCCGCCAGCAGCTCTTCACCGGAGAGAACGGCCCGCAGTGCGGCGTCGAGCAGGTCGTGCTCCTCCCGCACCTGCCCGGCCCGCGCCGTGACGAGGTAGGAGAGCGTGCAGCTGGACGCGGCACGCTCTCCCCGGAGCGCGAAGAGGAACAGCTCCACGCTTCGCACCTGCGACTCCGTCTGCCAGGCCGGCTTCGGCGGATCGAGCCGGATCTGCGTCCCCGCCGGCAGGCGGGGCCGCAGCAGCCGGCACAGTGCTTCGTCGACCTGGGCGATCACGGGTCAGATCAACCCTTCGCGCAGCGCGTACGCCACCGCGTGCGAACGGTTGCGCAGCTGGAACCGGTTGGTCACGTCGTGCAGGATGCTCTTCACCGTGCGCTGCGAATAACACAGCTCGTCGGCGATCTCCTGCGTCGAATACCCCGCTGCGACGAGCCGGAGCACCTCCGTCTCCCGGTTGCTCATCCCGCCCGGGCGCACGCCACGCGGCTGGAGCACCTGGCGCTGCAGGCGGGAAACCCGGTTCAGCAGCCGGCCGAGCAGATCGGGCGGCAGCGCGCCCTCCCCGGCCGCGGCCGCCTTGATCAGCCGGACGAGAACCTCCGGCCCGGCGTCGGCGCGGCGGGCGACCGCGCAGACCCCGTGCTCGACGGCGTTGAGGATCTCGTTGTCGTCGACTTCGCCCGCGATCAGCACGATGCGGGTGAAGCCCTGGTGGTGCAGCGCGGACAGCAGCTGGGTCATCGTCTCGTCGAGCCGGTCGGCGACCAGCAGCGCGACCGTGGCCGAGTCACCCGTCTCCCCGTCCACGACCCGGACCTCGTCACGCGAACGCAGCGCCATGCAGACGCCGTTGTGCAGGATCGGATCGGTGGCGCGAACCACCACCGGTGTCCTGTCGGATTCGAACATCGTCACCCATTCCCCTCGAACGGTGCGAGAGCTCCACCCCTCACTCTCTTCACCATGCCCGCCGGGGTGTCCCGGGCGCATGGGACCGGCGTCCCGAAGTTGCCCGGACGGGCAGCCCGTCAGGACCGGCCGAGGCCCGCGTCCCGGGCCCGCACGATCGCTTCCGCTCGGTCGGCGACGTGGAGCTTGGCGAAGACGTTCGAGATGTGGTTGCGCACGGTCTTCGGGCTGAGGCACAGGGTGTTCGCGATGACGCCGTTGCTGTGCCCGGCCGCGATCAGCGACAGGACCTCGCGCTCGCGCACGGTCAGTTCCGGGAACACCGGCTCGCTCGCGGGCGGCGGCTGGTTGAAGAAGCCGAGCACGCGGTTCGCGATGTCGGGGCCGAAGATGGCCTCCCGCCGCGCGACCGCCTGGACGGCGCGGATGATCTCGTCCGGCTCGGCGTCCTTGAGCAGGTAGCCACGGGCACCGGCGCGCATCGCCGCGAAGACCGACTCGCTCTCGTCGGCCATCGTCAGCATCAGCACGCCGGTGTCCGGGCTCACGGCCGCGATGTGCCGGGTCGCCTCGATCCCGGACAGGTCGGGCAGGTGCAGGTCCATGACCACGACGTCCGGGAGCAGCGCGCCCGCGGCGTCGACGGCGGCGGCACCGCTGGCGGCCTCGCCGACGATCTCGATGCCCGGCTCGGCGTCCAGCAGCGTGCACACGCCGAACCGGAACAGCGGGTGGTCGTCCACGACGAGGACGCGCAGGCTCTTGGCCATCCGGTCACCTCCCCCGTCACCCCCGGTAATGGTAGGGGAATGCGGCCGCATTCTCACCCGCCCAATCGGCGAACGTCAGCGGCGGCCGGCCGAGGAGACGTTCGACGGTGTCGAAGACGACGTGTTCGTGTTCGGCGGACTCCCGCTTCAGCGCGAAGAAGCCGTCGACGGCTTCGACGGGCCAGCCGTACATCCGCGTCATGCGTTCGCGCGCGGCGCTTTCGGGCTCTTCGACGTACTTCACCGGACGGCCGAGGGCGCCGGCGAGGGTCGCGACCTGCTGTTCGGTCGTGAGCGCTTCCCCGCCGGTGAGTTCGTAGGTCGCGCCTTCGTGATCGGACGTCGTGAGGGCGAGCGTCGCGACCGCGGCGATGTCCCGGACGTGGACGAGCGCGGACGCCGGATCGCCTTCGGGCACGTACACGGCGTTGCCGTCGCGGATCGAGCCCACCCAGGCGAACCGGTTGTCCATGAACGCGCCGGGCCGCAGGATCGTCCACACCGGCCCGGCTTCGCGGATCGCCTGCTCGGCTTCGGCGTGGGCGCGGGTGATCGGATCCGTCTGTCCGAAGTGGACGCCGGTGGTGGACAGCTTGACGAGGTGGGTGGCGCCCGCTCGGGCAGCGGCCCGTGCGATCGCCGCTTCGCGGTCGGCGCTGTGGCCCTGCGTCAGCACGAACACGCGGTCCGCGCCGTCGAGGAGCGCGGGCAGGTCCGCGGTGTCGAGATCGGCTTGGACGACTTCGGCGCGCGAGTCGATGCGGGCCTTGGCCGGGTCGCGGGTCAGGGCGCGGACGGCAGCGCCGGTGTCGAGCAGGGCGGGGACGAGGGCGCGGCCGATCTTGCCGGTGGCGCCGAGGACGAAGATCATCGTGGTTCTCCTAGCGGTGGAGGGGGACGTGGGGGAGCGCGAACGCCGTCACGAGGGCGAGCGCGAGCACGGGCAGCAGGGCGAGGAAAACGCCGTGGGTGCCGGTGTTGTAGGCGAAGCCGAGCGCGACCGGGCCGAGAGACGAGCCGAGCGCGCGGGCGAGGTTGACGCCGGCGGCGACCGCGCCGCGGTCCGCGTGCGGTGCGGTGTTCTGCGTGGCCAGGGCGAGGACTTGCAGGTTCAGCCCGGCCGCGAGGCCGAAGACGACCAGGCAGGGCAGGATCAGCCCGAGCGGGCTGTGCTCGTCCAGAGTGGTCAGGCCGAGCACGGCGAGCAGGCCGAGCGCCATGCTGAGCCGTGGTGCCCAGCGGTAGGCGCCGGTGCGGGCGATGACCTTGCTCGCGACGACCGAGGAAAGCGACACGGCGAGCGTCATCGGGACCAGCCGCAGCCCGCCTTCCGCCGGGCCGGCCTCGGCCTGCAGGAAGACGGCGATGTAGTTGATCGAGCCGAGGAACGCGAACCCGGCGAGCACGCTGAGCAGCACGGACACGGTGAACGTCCGGTCGCGGAACAGGCGCAGGGGCAGGACGGGCGCCGGGGCTCGTCGTTCGACGAAGACGAACGCGACGGCCGTCGCCGCGCCGAGGCCGATCGACCACGGCGTGAGCAGGGTGAACCCGGTGATCGCCCCGCCGAGCAGGACGACGCCGGCGAAGTCGAACGGCGCTTCACGTCGTCGTCGCGGCAGGTCGAGGGTCCGGAGGAGCGCGACGGCGACCAGGCCGAGGGGCAGGTTGACGAGGAAGATCGACCGCCACCCGGCCAGCCCGGTGAGCACACCGCCGACGACCGGGCCGGCGAGCGACGCGACGGCGAAGCAGATCGAGAACCACCCGAAGTACTTCGCGCCTTCGCGAGGCGTGAACATCTCGCCGAGCGAAGCGCCGACGGAGACGAAGAGACCTCCGGAGCCGGCGCCCTGCAGCACGCGCCCGGCGACGAGCGTGGCGGCCGACGGCGCCAGGCCGCAGGCGAGCGAACCGAGCAGGAACAGGGCGAGCGCGCCCAGGAGCACGCGTTTGCGGCCGAAGACGTCGCCGAGCTTGCCGTACAGGGGAGCGGTGACGCTTCCGGCGAGCAGGTAGGCGGTGGTGACCCAGGCGTAGGCGCCGGTCCCGCCGAACTCGGCGGCGATCCGGGGGAGTGCGGTGGCGACGACCTGGGCGTCGAGCATCGCGAGGAAGACGGACAGGAACAGGCCCGCGAGGGCAGGGTTTTGGGCGCGCTGAGGCGCGATTGTGCTCAAGGAAGGTCCTTGTTTCGTCAGAAGGGACGAGAGGTGCGGACGCGCTGAGTACGCGTCCCGTCGAGTCGGGAAAAGGCTCCATCGTCACCCGCGGACGGGTGCGACCTCTTCGCGCTCGGTAACCACCTCGAATCGTCCCGCTCGCCCGGCCGAACCCGGACGGCGTCCTCACGAAGGAACACTGACGAGGATGACTGTAGACAACTACATGTCAGAAGACAAGTACTTTTCGATCGACGCCCACTCGAGTCGGTGGGCAGCTCGGGGTGTTCAGTGCAGGCGGGTCACGTCGCCGTTGTCCCGGCGGCGCTCGCCGAGCTCGTCCGGGAAGACCCACTTCTTGAAGCCCCAGAAGCGGAAGAACATCGCCAGCAGCATGCCGATGATCGACCCGCTCGCGAAGTCCGCGACCTCCTGCACCAGCCGCGTCACGTGCGGGACCTCCAGGTCCAGCACGTACCGCGAGACGTACAGCGGGATCAGGTTCACCACGACGGCGACGCCGCTGATCACGAAGAACAGCGCGGCCTCGTGGTGGCGCTCGCGGCCGCCGCGGGTGCGGAACGACCACTCGCGGTTCAGGATGTACGACACGATCGTCGCGACGATGATCGCGATCGCCTTCGCCGTCGTCGGTTTCGACTCCAGCACCGACAGCTTCAGGACGTACCAGACGCCGTTGTCGACCAGGAACGTCGTGCCGCCCACGATCGCGAACTTCAGCAGCTCCCGGTGCTTGATCAGCACCGAACGCAGTGGCTCCGGCGTGCGCTTGAGCACGGTTTCCACAACGGTCACACCATGCAGTCTAGGAGCACACCGCGTTGACCTGTGGTTCAGGCAGCCTTGCGGTCCTGAATGTCCGGATCATCCGCGACCTCGACCACCCGGGCGTCCTCTTCCGGGAAAACCCACCTCTTGAACGCCCACCACCGGAACACCGTCCCCAGCAGCGTGCCGATGACGATCCCGCTGACGAAGTCGGCCACCTCGACGCCGAACGGCGACAGCCGCGGCGCCTGCAGGTCCAGCACGTACCGCGAGAACCACTGCGGCAGCGCGTTCAGGCCCAGCGCGACACCGCTGATCAGGAAGAACAACGCGGCTTCGTGCGCCCGCTCCCGGCCGCCGCGGGTGCGGAACGACCACTCGCGGTTGGCGACGTAGGAGAAGATCGTCGCGACGAGGACGCCGACGATCAGCGCCGTCACCGGGTGGGTCCGCAGCACGGTGAACTTCAGGCCGTAGTTGACGGACATCGTGATCACGAAGCTGATCCCGCCGACGACGGCGAAGCGGAGGAGCTCGCGATGCTTCTTCAGCAGCTCGCGCACCGCGCGGACGCTACCCGGTCAGCCAGCCGAATCCCTTCCCGGGGGTGACGGTCGGCCGCTGGTCACCGGTCTTCGTGCCCGGGGTCGGCGGCGCGCTCGTGGTGGTCGCCGACGTCGGGGGTGACGTCGTCGGCTTGGTCTTCGTGGTCGTCGCCGGCGGGGTGGACGACGGCGGGGACGGCTTGGTCGGCGCCGGCTTGGACGGCGACGTCGGCGTGGTCGTCGTCGGCAGCGGGTCCTTGCCGCACCAGTGGTGGTAGCAGCCGAAGTCCACGGTCACCGGCTCCGCCGACGCCTTGCCGAGCTTCGCGGTGATCGTCACGCGCCCGTCGTCGGGACGGCCCTTCAGCCGCACCCACAGGTTGACGTGCTGGCCGGGCGCGAGCGAGCTCTTCGTCGTGCAGGTGGCGCCCTCGCCGGACGGCGTGCACGGGAAGCCCCGCAGGCTCCACCACTGCCACAGCGGGTGGTCGAAGGTGACCGTGACCGGCTTGGTCGTCTCGCCGGTGTTGCGGACCCGCACGTAGACCAGCGGGTTGCGGGTCCACGGGAACGCCGAGAGCCCGTCGCCCTGCGCCTCCAGGACCACCGCGTCCGGCGGCTGCTTCACGGTGACCTTGACGCTCACCGTGACGTTGATCTGCACGCCGGCGGTCACCGACCCGGTCACCGTGCCGCCCTCGGCGTCGTCGTCGGCCTGGAGGCGGAAGTTCAGCGTCGCGCTCTGGCCGGGCTGCAGGCCGGCGCCGGTCTTGCACGTCACCACGCCGTCGCCGCCCGGGCAGTTCACCGAGACCGGGCCGCCGTCCTGCGCGAACGCCATCGGCGCGCCGCCACCGGCGGCGTTGACCGCGTGCACGCCCGGCGGGAGCTTCAGCGCGACCGCCACGGGGTCGGACACGCTCCCGCCGTCGTTGCGCACGGTGATGGGCAGGTTCGTCGCGGCGCCGGGGCTGAGCTCGACGCCGTCCGGCGGGGTCGTCGCGGACATCGACGGCGGTGCCGGGGCGGGGGGTGCCGGGGGCGGCGCGGGGGCGGGCGGCGCGACCGGCGGCGGGGCGGGCTCGACGGGCGGCGCGGCGGGTGGTGCCGGCGGCTGTGGAGGCGCGGGCGGTGCCGGTGGCGCGGGTTTCGGTGCCGGTGGGTTGACGGGCTGGACCACCGGTGGCGGTACCTGGGCCGCGACGGGGATCTCCTGCGCCCCGCCGCCGGCGGTGAGCGCGATGACGACGGCCGCGACGACCGCCGTGCCCGAGGCGGCGACCCCGGCGAACTGGCGGGGTCCGGCGGCCGCGGCGCCCGCGGCCGCGCCTGCCTTGCCCCCGGCCGCGGCAGCACCGGCGGCGGCCGCACCAGCAGCCGCCGCGGTGGCCGCGCTCGCCTTGGCCGCGCCGATGGTGGCGAGGTAGCCGAGCGCCGCGCCGCCCAGGACGATCGGGGCGATGATCGCGCGCAGCCCGCCGTTGACGTCGGCGAGCTCCGCGGCCAGCGCCCGGCAGTTCTCGCACTCGTCGAGGTGGTTCTCGACCTGGGCGCGTTCCCGCTTGGACAACCCGTCGCGGGTCCACGCGCCGAGCCGCTCGGCACAGGCGCGGCAGCGTTCCTCGGCGTTCTCCTGCAGGTGGACCTGCAGGTACGCCTGGCGCAGCCCCTCGCGGGCGCGGTAGGCCAGCGCGGAGACGCCGTTCGCGGTCAGCCCCAGCAGCGGCGCGACCTCGGCCGGGCTCTGCTGCTCGATCTCGGTGTGCCAGAGCACCGCCTGCCAGCGTTCGGGCAGCCGCGCGAACGCCTTGGCGGCCATCGTCCGCTCGAGCCCGGCGACGGCGGTGTCGGAGAACGGCACGGTCAGCGCCTCGGCCGAGACGTCGGTCATGTCCTCGTTGAGGTCGACCCGGCGTTCCTTGCGCGTGCGGTCGTAGGCGGTGTGACGCAGCGCAGTCAGCAGGTAGGCCCGGAAGGCTGTGTCCGGCCCCTTGCCGCCACGCAGCGTGTCGAGCACTTTGGCGAACGCCTCGGACACCAGGTCGTCGGCTTCCGAGCTCGAACGGGCCAGCTGACGAGCGAGGTTGTGCGCCGCGCCGGTGTGGCGCTCGTAAAGCGGCCCGTACGACTCGATCTTCCCGGCGCGGACCTCGGCGATCAGCTCGGCGTCACTCTTTCCGCTGAGATCGGCGGGAACGGTGGACACGGCACTCCTCGGTCGGTTAAGGCCAGGACCTGCCATTACAGGCGGGTCCGCGACGCGAGACAAGTGTGACTGACCCACCCCGGGCCGTCACGTCGTGGTCGGGGTGTTGACTCCGTCGGCGGAGCAAAATCACCCGCCCCCGGGTCGCGGCGTGGAAAAGCTTCTTAACAAAACTCGCGAGTACGCGTCACGGGGTCCGGCGAGGCACGTCCTCACCGTGAAGCACCGAGCAAGATCGACACCGACCGGACGAAAGGGGCAGGCCGCCAGTGGACGTTCCGGCTACGCGCTCCGGTCCCGGTGACGCCCCGCTCTCCGACCGCGCGCTGCGCACGCTGCGTGCCCGCTGGCGCACCGCCAGCCTGGCCGCCGGCTGGCGGTTCCCGAGCGACTGGGCGCTGCCCGAGGTCGACGCCGTCTGCGCGGCCGTGATGGCCAAGGGTGGTGCCGAAGCCGCCGAGACCGCGCTGGCCGGGCTGGCCCGGGCCCGGGCGGCGGCGGGCGCGGGGCTCGCGGAAACCCTCGCCGACCTGGCCGCGCTGCACGCGGTGCTCGACCACGGCGGCGACGGGTTCGTCTCGCCGGACGTCGACGCCACGCCGGCCCGGCTGCTCCGGACCACCGCGCTGGCCTGGGCCGACGTCGCCACCGACCAGCTCGTGCACACCGAGGTCACCGACCCGCTGACCGGCCTGCCCTCGGCCGCCTACCTGCGCACCCGGCTCTACGAGATCTACCGGGCCGCCGCCGCGCGCGAGCGGCCGGCCGCCGAGGACCACGTGCTGCTGGTCGTCTCGCTCGACCTCAGCACGGTCACCGGGTTCCCCCGGCTGACCGGGATGATCCTGGTCGCGGACGCGCTGCGGGCGGTCTTCGACAGCGGGCAGAGCGTCGCTTCGCTGGGGACGTCCGTCGTGGCCGCGCTGGTCCCGAAGGACGAGCGGGTCGCTTCGCACGGCGTCGCGCTGCGAAGGGCGTTGCACGAACGGCTTTCCGTCGATTCGCAGCTCGCGGACGCCGGCCGGCCCCGCGTGTCCGCGGTGCGTCTGCCGGCCACCCACGAAATGGCCTGCGACCTGCTGGCCCACCTCGCCCGGGCGTAGAACGCGTGAAAAGTCCGCTTCCGCCCGGACCCTTCTGACCCGGATCGGACGGGCCATGATTTCCTGGTGAGGTGACCCGGACCGTATCCACCGACGTCGACGGCGCAGTCGCGGCCAGATCGCACCACCGCCTGGCCCTGCGGAAGTCACTCGCCCGGCTGTCCGTCCGCCCGCGGTCGATCCTGATTCTCGCGGTGATCCCGCTGGTCGCGGTCGGGTACGGCATCTACGGCTGGCAGCACGACTGGGTGCTGGGCGTCGACAGCGCGGTCTATCGGGCCGGTGCGCTCACGCTGCTGCACGGCGATTCCCTCTACGACGCCAACACGCTGGCCCCCGAGCCGTGGTGGGCGCTGCTGCCGTTCACCTACCCGCCGACGGCGGCGCTGATCTTCGTGCCGCTCGCCGCGTTCCCGACGCAGATCTCCTGGGGCCTGATCACCGCCGTCTCGCTGGCAGCGATGGCGCTCTCGATCCGGATCGCGATCGGCGCGCTGCCCCGCCCGGCCGACGACGGGCCGCGGTGGTGGGCCTCGCCCGCCCGCTCGACCATCGTGTTCTTCCTGGTCTTCCTCGGCCTCGAGCCGGTGTGGCGGACGATCTTCCTCGGCCAGATCAACCTGATCCTGATGGCCATGATCCTGCTGGACATGCTGGTCATCGGCGCGCGGGGGAGCCGCTGGGGCGGCGTGCTGGTCGGTGTCGCGGCGGCGATCAAGCTGACGCCGCTGGTGTTCATCGGGCACCTGTTCATCACCGGCCGCCGCAAGGACGCGCTGCGCGGCTTCGCGACGTTCGTCGTCCTGCAGGGCCTGATGTTCCTCGTCAACGCCCACGACGCGGCGAAGTACTGGACGATCACGCTGCCGGACACCGGCCGGATCGGGCCGGTGCACTGGGCGGGCAACCAGTCGCTGAACGCGCTGATGAACCGGGCCACCGACCTCGCGCCCTGGGCGTCGAAGGCGGCCATGGGCATCGGGTTCCTGCTCGCGATCCCGGCGCTGTGGCTGCTCATGCGGTTCCACCGCAAGGGCCAGGCGCTGGCCGCGGTGCTGGTCACGGCGTTCTGGACGCTGCTGATCTCGCCGATTTCGTGGACGCACCACTGGGTCTGGGTGGTCCCGCTGATCGTGCTGCTGGTGTCACGGCTGCCGAAGACCACCCCGGCGACGGCGTGGAAGCGCTGGGTCGGGACGTTCGCGGTGGCGTTCGTGTTCCTCAGCTGCGTACTGCTGATCCTGCCCAACGGCCGCAACGTCGAGCTGCACTGGAAGGTGTGGCAGAACATCCTGGGGGACGCCTACATCCTGATGCCGGTCGTGCTGGCCGCGGCGCTGGTCCTGCGCTGGGGTCTGCAGCGGCGGGCGCGGAAGAGGGCCGCTCCGGACGAGCATGTCGACGTCGCGACCGGCGTCTGAGGCGCGCACCGGCCGGGTGCTCGCCGGGGTTCTCGCGCTGGCCGTGCTTGCGCTCGGCGTGGTCGTCTGGCTGGCCGGGTGGCACCTGGGCGCGGACAGCGCCGTGTACCGCGCCGGCGCGCTGACGCTGCTGCACGGCGACCCGCTCTACACGCGGGACGTGCTGGTCGCGCTGCCCGACTGGGTGCGGCTGCCGTTCACCTACACGCCGGCCGCCGCGCCGCTGTTCCTGCCGCTCGCGCTGGTGCCGTCCGGCCTGGTCTGGGGCGTGATCGCGTTTTTGTCGGTGGTCGCCCTTATGGTCGTGATCACGGTGGTTTCGTCGTCGCCGGGGGGCTCGTCGCTTCTGGGAAGAAGCTGGTGGGCGCTGCCGGCGGGAACGGCCATCGCGCTGGCGCTGGAACCGGTGTGGAAGACGCTGTTCCTGGGTCAGATCAACTTGATACTGATGGCGTTCGTGGTGCTGGACGTCCTGGTGCTGTCCGCGCGCGACAGTGCTGATGGGCCCTCGGCGGGAAAGCGTGCCTCGGGCCGCCGGTGGGCGGGTGTGCTGATCGGCGTGGCGGCGGCGATCAAGCTGACCCCGCTGATCTTCGTGCCGCACCTGTTCTTCACGGGGAGGTGGAAGGACGGGCTGCGGGCCCTGGGCACCTTCGTGGTGCTCGAAGCGGTGATGTTCGCGGTCATCCCGGTCGACGCGGCGCGGTTCTGGCGGGATTCGGCGACCGACCCGAGCCGGGTCGGGTCGGTGCACTGGATCTTCAACCAGTCGCTCAACGGGCTGGTCAACCGGGCCACCCACCTCGCGCCCTGGTCGCTGGCGGTGGCGGTCGGGGTGGCGGCGGTGCTCGCGGTCCCGGCGGTGTGGCTGGTCGTGCGGCTGCGCCGGCGTGGAGAAGACGCGGCCGCGTTGCTCGTGACGGCGTTCTATGGGCTCCTCCTGTCACCGGTGTCGTGGTCGCACCACTGGGTCTGGTGCGTGCCCTTGCTCACGCTGCTGGTGGTGAAGGCGCGGTGGTGGGCCGCGGCGGCGGTCGCGCTGCTGTTCGTCTCGCAGATCGTGATGCTGGTGCCCAACGGCGGCGACACGGAGTTCGGCTGGGGGCTGGGCTGGTCGGTCCTCGGCAACGTCTACGTCCTCGCGGCGGCGGGCGGGATCCTCGGCCTGGCGGCGCGTGAGCTACGCCTGGTCCGGCGGTCACCGCAGGTCGTCACCGTTTAGTCTGAGCGGGCTATGGACAAAAACACCGGTCTGCCCGTCGTGGGCATGGTGGGCGGCGGCCAGCTGGCCCGGATGACCCACCAGGCGGCGATCTCCCTCGGCCAGTCCCTGCGCGTGCTCGCGGCGGGGGAGAACGAAGCCGCGGGGCTCGTCGCGGGCGACGTCGTGCTGGGGCACCACACCGACCTCGACGCGCTGCGGAAGTTCGCGGCGTCGGTCGACGTGGTCACGTTCGACCACGAGCACGTGCCGGGTGAGCACCTGCTGACGCTGGCGATGGAGGGCTACGTCATCCGGCCGGCTCCGTCAGCGCTGGGCTTCGCGCAGAACAAGCTGGTGATGCGCGAGATGATGGCGGGCCTCGGCGTGCCGGGCCCGGCCTTCACCGAGGTGTCCACTGTGGACGACGTGGTGAAGTTCGGCGGCGAGCACGGCTGGCCGGTGGTGCTCAAGGCGTCGACCGGCGGGTACGACGGCCGCGGTGTCTGGATGCTGGACACCGCGCGGCACGCGCGCGAAACCGTGCCGGAGCTGCTGGAGGCAGGCACGGCGCTGCTCGTCGAGGAGAAGGTGGCGATGCGGCGGGAGCTGGCCGCGCTCGTCGCCCGCTCGCCCTTCGGCCAGGGCGCGGCCTATCCGGTGGTCGAGACGGTGCAGACCGGCGGCATCAACACCGAGGTGCTGGCCCCGGCGCCGGGGCTGTCGCCCGAGCGGGTGCACGAGGCGCAGGACCTCGCACTGCGGATCGCGTCGACGCTGGACGTCACCGGCCTGCTGGCGGTGGAGCTGTTCGAGACGGACACCGGCCTGCTGGTCAACGAGCTCGCGATGCGCCCGCACAACTCCGGGCACTGGACCATGGACGGTGCGCGCACGTCGCAGTTCGAGCAGCACCTGCGGGCGGTGCTCGACTACCCGCTGGGCCGGACGGACCTGATCGCGCCGGCGTGCGTGATGGCGAACGTGCTGGGCGCGCCGGAGCTGCCCGAGATGGGGCCGGACGAGCGGCTGCACCACCTGTTCGCCCGGTACCCGGAGGTGCGGGTGCACCTCTACGGCAAGCAGGAGCGGCCGGGGCGCAAGCTCGGGCACGTCAACTTCACCGGCGACCGCATGGACGACCTGCGCAACCGCGCGCTGCTCTCGGCGCACTGGCTGTCCCACGCCGTCTGGCTCGACGGCTACGAAATCCACTAGGAGATCAGGTATGGCGCCGCAGGTGGGCGTGATCATGGGCAGCGACTCGGACTGGCCGACCCTCGAGGCGGCCGGTGCGGCGCTGGACGAGTTCGGCGTCGAGTACGAGGTCGGCGTCTACTCGGCGCACCGCACCCCGCAGCGCATGCTGGACTACGCGACGTCGGCGGTGGCGCGCGGCATCCGCGTGATCATCGCGGGCGCGGGTGGCGCGGCCCACCTGCCGGGCATGGTCGCCTCGGCGACGGTGCTGCCGGTGATCGGCGTCCCGGTCCCGCTGAAGTACCTGGACGGCCTGGACTCGCTGCTGTCGATCGTCCAGATGCCGGCGGGTGTCCCGGTGGCGACGGTCTCGGTGGGCGGCGCGCGCAACGCGGGCCTGCTGGCGGTCCGGATCCTGGCGGCGTCCGACGAGGGCCTGCGCTCGAAGATGGCGACCTTCCAGCAGGACCTGGAGAAGCTGGTCCTGGACAAGGACGCGGCCCTGCGGGCGAAGACCGGCCACTAGCGGTCACCACGGCACGGTCTTGCCCTCGCGGTCCAGGAACTCGAGGCCGGGGCGGCCCCGCTTCGCGAGCAGGACGTCGACCACCTTCGGCACGGTTTCCGCCATGGTGAACGGCGCGTCCGGCCCGCCCAGGGCGGTGCGGATCCAGCCGGGTGCCACGAGGACCAGCGCGCGCCCGGTCTCGGCCTGCCGCGCCGCGAAGCTGCGCATGAACATGTTCAGCGCCGCTTTGCTGCCGCGGTAGACCTCGCGCGAGCCGGCCGTGTTGTTCGTGATGCTGCCCTGCCCGGACGACATCGCGCCGATGAGCCCGTCGGTGGGCACGAGGTCCTGGAGCGCCTCGATGACGCGCATCGGGCTGAGCGCGTTGGTGACCATGACGTCGACGAAATCGGCGCTGGACACCTCGCCGATCGGTGTCCCGGGGTTGTTCGTGGTGCCCGCGTTGACGAAGAGCAGGTCGAGCCGGCGGCCGGCGAGCCGTGCGCGCAGGGGCGGCAGCTGGTCGGGCTCGGTGATGTCGAGGTGCTCGACCTCGACCCGGCCGTCCGAGACGTCGGCCAGGTCGTGCAGGGGCGTCCGGGCGTCCGGGTCGCGGACCGTGCCGATCACGTGCCAGCCGCGGTCGGAGAGTTCGGTGGCGATCGCGTGACCGAGTCCGCGCGAGGCCCCGATGATGAGGGCGGTGTTCATGTCTGTTCCTTCGGTCGGGTGCGCTCCGAGTCTGTCCGCGCGGCCGTCGATCGCGCCCGTCCTAAGGGCTGATTTGTAGGATTGCCTCGATCAGAGGAGCGTCGATGGCCGAATCCGTCACTGTGCAGCCCGACGACGTGCGTCTCATCCGCGCGCTCCAGGTCGCTCCGCGGGCCTCGTTCGCGGCGATCGCGGCCGTGCTCGGCGTCACCGAGAACGCGGTCGGCCGTCGCTATCGGCGGCTTCGGGCCGAGGGCGTCCTGCGCGTCGCCGGCATCGTCGACCCGGGGGCGCTGGGCCAGAGCAAGTGGCTGGTGCGGCTGCGGTGCCGTCCCGGGAGCGTCGCGGCGATCGCCGACGCCCTCGCCAAGCGCGACGACGTCAGCTGGGTGGGGCTCTGCGCCGGGGGCTCCGAGATCGGGTTCGCGATCCGGTCCCGGACCCGGCAGGAGCGGGACGACCTGCTCGGTCAGCAGCTGCCGCGGACCGCGGCCGTCCTCGACATCCACGCGTCCGCGATGCTGCGCCAGTTCGTCGGCGGCCGCGGGCACTACTGGGCCGCGCTGCGGGGCACGCTGACTCCCGAGCAGGAGACGATGCTCGGGAGCGAAGGGGCGCCGTTCACGGAAGCCCCGGTCGTGGCCCGCGAGCCCGTGCGGCTCACCGCCGAAGACGAGAAGCTGCTCGACGTCCTGGCCACGGACGGCCGCGCCGCCCTGGTCGACCTCGCCGCGGCGGCCGGCCTGACGCCCGGCCGCGCCTCGCGCCGGCTGGAGGCGCTGCTGCGGCGGCGCGTCGTCCACATCGACGTCGAGATCGCTGCCGCGGCGCTGGGCTACCACGCCCGGGCGAACCTCTGGCTGCGCGTGCACCCGGCGGCGGTCAAGGACGTCGGGCGCACGCTCGCGCGGGAACCCGAAATCGCCTTCGCCGCGGCGGTTTCCGGGCCGCACAACGTCCACGCCGTCGCGCACTGCCGGGACCTCGACGAACTGTTCGAGTTCACTTCGGACCGGATCGGCTCGCTGCCCGGGCTGCAGAGCCTGGAGGTCTCCCCGCTGCTCAAGCACGTCAAGCAGGCCGGCACGCTCCTGTCCGGCGACCGGCTAGCCGGGCAGTTCGCCGATCAGCTGCTGCCGTAGCTCCCGCTTGAGCACCTTCCCGGCGGCCGACACAGGGATCTGCTCGACCACGCGCACCTCCCGCAACCGCTTGTAGGGCAGCACCTTCTCGTTGACCGCGGCCATCAGCTCGGCCGGGTCGAGGTCCCCGCGCGGCACCACGAACGCGACCGGGAGCTCGCCGACGTCGGTGTCGGGCCGGCCCACCACGGCCGCCGCCGCGACGCCGGGCATCGTGATCAGCAGCTCCTCGAGCTCGCGGGGAAAGACGTTGTACCCCTTGTACAGCAGCATGTCCTTCTTGCGGTCCACGATGGACAGGTAGCCGTCCGCGTCGAGGATGCCGACGTCGCCGGTGTGGAGCCAGCCGTCGACCAGGGCGGCCGCCGTCTCCTCCGGGCGGTTGCGGTAGCCGAGCATGATCTGCGGCCCGCGCAGGCAGACCTCGCCCTTCTCGCCCGCCGGGAGCGGGTCTTCGCCGCCCTCGGCCGGGACGACCTTGACCTCGGTGTCGAAGATCGGCACGCCGACCGAGCCGACCTTGCGCGTGCCCGAGCGGTACGTCGGGGAGATGACCGCGCCCATGGTCGCCTCGGTGAGGCCGTAGCCCTCGGTGACCACCACGCCCGGGAACCGCTCGCGCAGCGCGGTGATCATCGCGTGGTTCATCGGCGCGGCCCCCGAGCCGATCGAGCGCACCGACGAGAGGTCCGCGGTGTGGAACGACGGTGTCGCGAGCAGCGCGGCGAACAGCGCGGGCGCGCCGCCGATGCCGGTGATGCGCAGCCGCTCGGCGTCGGCGACGTAGGCCGGCGGGTCGAAGCGCGAGTGCAGGACGATCGTCGTGCCGGCGATCACCGCTGCGTTCAGGCCGCCGATGATGCCCATCGCGTGGAACCACGGTGTCAGGTTGATCGCGACGCCGGTGCCCAGGCGCGTCGGCCACTCGTCCTCGCTGCCGACCTGGTCGAGGGTGATGTCGCCGTGCTCGTCGAGCGCCGGCACCGAGCCGCTGCCCCAGCACGCGTGCTGCAGGGTGTTGATCACGACGTTGCGGTGCGACAGCCGCACGCCCTTCGAGCGGCCGGTGGTGCCGCCGGTGTAGGCGAGGTGCGCGAGGTCCTCGTGGATCGCTGTGTCGGCCTCGGGGCGCGTCTCCGGCCGGCCGGCCTGGAACGCCTCGAACTCGAAGCCGCCCTCGGGCAGGTCGCCGGTGGGGTCGACGACGACGGTGAGCCGCGCCGGGATCCGGTCGGCGACGCTCGCCAGCGCGCCCGCGACCGGGCCGAACGTCACGACGGCGGCGGCCTCGCAGTCGGCGAGCTGGAAGGCGAGGTCGTCCGGCGGGAGCAGCGGGTTGGCCGGGCTGAAGGTCGCCCCGGCCAGCAGCGTGCCGTAGTAGGCGACCGGGAAGGCCAGGCAGTTCGGCAGGTGCAGCGCCACGACGTCGCCGCGGCCCACGCCCTGCGCCCGCAGTGCGTGGGCGAAGCGGCAGGCCGCGCGGTAGGTCTCGGTGAAGGTGAGGCTGCGGCCGTCGTGGGCGAAGGCGGTCCGGTCACCCCAGCGGGCGGCGCCCGCGGCGATGAGCGAACCGACGGGGACTTCGGGGTAGTCGAGGGAGGCGGGCAAACCGGGCGGCGTCGTCGGCGCGGTGAGCGGCATCACCCGACGGTACGAGTTCTGCGGTCAACGACACAAGGACGAGGGCGGACGCGCGCAGTGAACGAGCGCTAACATCGATGGAACTCTCCCGACGTCGTAGAGAAGGTGACCGGAAGTGACCGACGGCCTGTACCAGCTTGCCGAGGAGCACGAGGAGCTGCGGGCCGCGGTCCGGGCCCTGGCCGAGAAGGAGATCGCGCCGTACGCGGCCGAGGTCGACGAGAACGAGCGCTACCCGATCGAGGCGTACAACGCGCTGGTCAAGTCCGGGTTCAACGCCGTTCACATCGGCGAGGAGTACGACGGCCAGGGCGCGGACGCCGTGGGCGCCTGCATCGTGATCGAAGAGGTCGCGCGGGTCGACGCGTCGGCGTCGCTGATCCCGGCGGTCAACAAGCTCGGCACGCAGCCGATCATCCTGTCCGGCTCGGAGAGCGTGAAGAAGCTGGTGCTGCCGTCGATCGCGTCGGGCGAGGCTTCGGCGTCGTACGCGCTTTCGGAGCGCGAAGCGGGCTCGGACACGGCGTCGATGCGGGCGCGCGCCCGGCTCGACGGCGACCACTGGGTGCTCAACGGCACCAAGTGCTGGATCACCAACGCGGGCGAGTCGTCCTGGTACACCGTGATGGCCGTGACCGACCCCGACGCGGAGAAGAAGGCCAACGGCATCTCGGCGTTCGTCGTGCACAAGGACGACCCGGGCTTCTCGGTGGGCCCGAAGGAGAAGAAGCTCGGCATCAAGGGCTCCCCGACGCGCGAGATCTACTTCGAGAACTGCACGATCCCCGAGGACCGCATCATCGGCGAGCCCGGCACCGGTCTGAAGACGGCGCTGCGCACGCTGGACCACACCCGCCCGACGATCGGCGCACAGGCGCTGGGCATCGCCCAGGGCGCGCTCGACGCGGCGGTGGCGTACGTGAAGGACCGCAAGCAGTTCGGCAAGTCGATCGCCGAGTTCCAGGGCGTCCAGTTCATGCTGGCCGACATGGGCACCAAGATCGAGGCGGCCCGCCACCTGGTGTACGCCTCGGCGGCGGCATCCGAGCGCGGCGACAAGCGCGCGGGTTTCATGGCCTCGGCGGCGAAGACGTACGCGTCCGACATCGCCATGGAGGTGACGACGGACGCGGTCCAGCTGTTCGGCGGCGCCGGCTACACCCGCGACTTCCCGGTGGAGCGCATGATGCGCGACGCGAAGATCACGCAGATCTACGAAGGCACCAACCAGATCCAGAAGGTCGTCATGGCCCGGGCCCTGCTCAAGGGCTGACCAGGCGTACCCGACCCGACGGCCCCCGGCGCGACCACCGCGCCGGGGGCCGTTTCGTGTGTCGGGGGCAAACCGCCGGCCCGAGACGAGCCAGGCCCCCGAGTCGGAAAACCTGGCTACCCGCGCCCAGCCCTCTTGACGGCGAGGTCGCTCTCGGAACTTTTGTCATCCCCATGAGTGCCACTCAGGCGGTTCCGTGTCACTCATAGCAGGTCAACCGCCGACAGAAAATCACTCACCAGGGGGAGTGACCGGACAAGTTACCCGCGCGTTAACTCATCGGTGACGCGGATCACCATCGGTTCACAGAGAGGTGAAACGGATGGGCGCAACGACGCGCAGGTGGCTCACGGCGGCCGCCGCCACGATGACCGCACTCGTGCTGGGGGCCGGGACGGGCCAGGCAGCCGAAAAGGAACCCACCGGGCCCGTGCAGCCCAACATCCTCACGGCCGCCCTCTACTCACTCGGCGCACCGACCATCGCGCCACCCGGGGCGAACGACTGGAACTGCAAGCCCAGCGACCAGCACCCCAACCCCGTGCTGCTCTCCAACGGCACCACCGCCAACGCCTACGAGAACTGGGCCAACCTCTCGCAGAAGCTCGCCAACGCCGGCTACTGCGTCTTCGCCGGCAACTTCGGCGGGGCGCCCGGGAGCTTCCTGCAGACCGTCGGGCCCGTCGCCGACACCACGAAAGCGCTTGCCGCCTTCGGGGACAAGGTCCTCCAGGCGACCGGCGCCAAGAAGCTCGACGTCGTCGGGCACTCGCAGGGCGGGATGAACGTCCGGTACTGGATCAAGTACCTCGGCGGTGCCGACAAGATCAGCCGGCTCGTCGGGCTGTCGCCGTCCAACCACGGGACCGACCTCTTCGGGCTGCTCAGCACGCTCGAAATGATCCCCGGCGTCCCGGCCGCACTCGGGACCGTCTGCCAGGCGTGCAACGAGCAGGCCGTCGGCTCGGCCTTCCTCACCGACCTCAACGCCGGCGGCGAAACCGTCGACGGCATCCAGTACACCGTCATCCAGACCCGCTACGACGACGTCGTGACGCCCTACACCAGTGCCTTCCTCGCGCCGAAGCCGAACGTCAAGAACATCCTGCTGCAGAACGTCTGCGGGCTCGACTTCACCGACCACCTCGGCATCACCTACGACCCCGTCGCCGAGGGGCTGGTGCTCAACGCGCTCGACCCGGCCCACGCCAAGACGCCGCCCTGCGTGCCGGTGCCGCCCGTGATCAGCGGGCAGATCGGCTGACCTTCGCCACATGAGACATAACCCACCGCCGGGGCGGATTTCCGCTCCGGCGGTGTCACGCTCGAAGCATGTACTGGCCGGTTCCGGCGTCCTGGACGCCCCACGACGAAGCCGAGCTGGTCGCCGGCTGGCGGCTGTGGCTCGAGCTGTCCGACCGCGCCTGGCCGACGGCCGCCTGGGATGGCACCCCGGCGGATGCCGTCCGCCGGCTGCGGGAACTCTTGACCGCGTGTGACGACATCGAGACGGCGTACCGCGAGAGCGCGGCAGAGCCGTCGCCCGGGTTCCGGCGCCTCGTCCAGGGACTCGTCGTCACGGCGAGCACGGCGATCGGGCTGTGGTGGGACGACTTCGACCAGCTCGACAGCGAACGCGCGGCCCTGCTGCACGACGACCTCGCGCGCTTCGCCGAGCAAGCGGAGCAGGTGCTGAGGCTGCTCGCGGCCAACGGGGGCTGGACCGGGCTCGACGAGGCCCGCCGCCGGCCCGCCTAGGGTCCGGGGTACGCCGCCGACTCCGACCAGGAGTCGACCGGTCGCGCATCCATGTCGCAATCGGGCCGGCACCGCCCGGGATTGGGCCGCATGGCCCAGCCGACTGCGGTCCGGAGTGGGTACCCGGAGGGCATGAACCGGACATCAGAAGGCGTGCACCGGACCGAGGCCAACGCCGAAAGAGGCGAAAAGAGCGACACGGCGCAGCTGCTCGGCCGGGTCGGCATGGCCTGCTACGGCGTCGTCCACCTCGTCATCGCCTACCTCGCCCTGCAGGTCGCCTTCGGCGACAGCGAGCAGGCCGACCAGAAGGGCGCCCTGCAGCAGATCGGCTCGACGGCGTTCGGCCAGGTCCTGCTCTGGGTCATCGCCATCGGGCTGGTCCTGTTCGGGCTCTGGCAGTTCCTGATGGCCGCCACCGGCTACGAGTGGGTCAGCGGCGGGAAGCGGACGCGCAAGCGGATCGGCGCCGTCGCGCGCGGGGTCGTCGTGATCGTGCTCGGTTTCACCGCCTTCCGGATCGCCACCGGCAGCGGGGGCGGCGGCTCGGGCAACCAGAGCCAGCAGGAGTTCACCGCCAAGCTGCTGACCCTGCCGTTCGGGCCGGCGCTGGTGGTCATCGCCGCCGTGGCCGTCCTCGGCGTGGCGATCGCCGCCGGGGTGAAGGGCGTGAAGAAGAAGTTCCTCGAAGACCTGAACACGACCGAGCTGCCGGGCAAGACCAAGCGCTGGGTCGGCTGGCTGGGCATGACGGGGTACCTCGCCAAGGGCGTCGTCTTCACCGTGGTCGCGATCCTGCTGGCCATCGCCGGGTTCGATTCCGACGCGCACAAGGCCGGCGGGCTGGACGCCGCGCTCAAGACGCTCGCCGCCCAGCCCTTCGGCACCGCGCTGCTGACCGTCGTGGCCCTCGGCCTGGCCGCCTTCGGCGCCTACTGCTTCGCCGCGGCCTGGGCCCACAAGCGCTAACGCCGGGCCACCTGCGCGAGGTATTCCTTGCGGTCCAACGGGTTCTGGCCGGTCCGCGGCCGCGTGGGCGGCGGGCCGGGGCAAGGACGGTAGTCCTCGAACTCGCTGAGGAAGACGCCCTCGCCCTGACTGAGCGCCGGCAGGGCCTGCTCGAACGCGTGGACGTGCTCCGCCGGGATCGTGCCGTGCAGCGTGCACGACGACGCCCCGATGACCGGTTCGCCGGGCACCGCGCGCAGCTCCGCGAGCTTGAGCAGCACCGCGCTGACGGCGTTCGCCGGGACCTCCAGCTCGAAGCGGTGCACCGGCTCGTGCACCCGCGTGCCGGCCTGCTTCAGCGCCGCCATCAGCACCAGCGGCGTCATCTTGCGGAAGTCGCCCGCGGCGCTGAGCGGACTGAAGAACGCCGTGTGCGTCAGCGTGACGGCGACGTCCAGCACCTCCCAGCCGTGCAACCCCTGCTCGAGCGTGGTGTGGACGGTCTCCTCGATGGCCTTGTGGAACGCGAGCGGCAGCGAGCCCAGCTCGACCGAGAGCCCGAACGTGACGCCGGGGCCGGGTTCCACCCGCAGCCCGACCGTCGCGAAGAAGTACAGCCGCTGCTCCGGATCCAGCTCCTCCACGGCCTCACCGCGGCCGACCGGCTTCTCGACGTACAGGGTGCGCGTCCGCTCGAAGGTGACGTCGATGCCGGCGCCGTCGGCCAGCAGCGAGCGCAGCACCTCCTTCTGCACTTCGCCGTAGAGCCGCACCGAAATGTCGTGGCCGTGGCGGCGGACGTCGATCAGCGGGTCCTCCTCGGACAGCCGGGTCAGCGCCGTGAACAACGCCGCCGCCTGCTCGGGCCGGACCGGCCGCACCACCGTCTCCAGGCTCGGGGGCGCGAACACGCCGTCGCGCGCGGTGCCGGGGGAGCCGAGCCGGTCGCCGATGCGGACGTCGCGCAGGCCGCGTACCCGGGCGACATCGCCGGCCAGTGCCACGTCGTCCCCGGTGACCTCGATCGCCGTGACCCGGCCGGTGAGCTCGGTTTCCCCGCGGTAGAAGGAGATCCGCTGTCGCGGGGCCAGTGACCCGGAGTGCAGGCGCGCGTAGGCGATCTTCTCCCCGGCGCGGCCGCGATCGATCTTGAACACCGTTGCGTGCAGCGGTCCGTCGCCGGTGCGCTCGGCGGCCGGGAGCAGCTCGGCCATCGCCGTGACGAGGCCGGCGACGCCGGCGCCGGTGATCGCCGAGCCGGACAGCACCGGGTGCAGCGCGCCGCGCGCCACCTGCCGGGCCAGCTCGGTGCGGCATCCGGGCTCGTCGACCCGGCCCTCCACATAGGACTCCAGGAACGCGTCGTCGCCGTCGGCCAGCAGCTCGGCCAGCTCGTCGGACGCGGTGGCGGCGTTCAGGGCGATCGCGCGCGGCGCCAGCTTCGCGCGGATCTCGTCGAGCAGGTCACGCGCGCCCGGCCGGTCGATCTTGTTGACGAAGATCAGGGTGGGGATGCCGAGCCGGCGCAGGGTGCGCATCAGCACGCGGGTCTGGGCCTGGACGCCTTCGACGGCGGACACCACCAGCACGGCCCCGTCGAGCACGCGCAGGGCGCGCTCGACCTCGGCGATGAAGTCCGAGTGACCCGGGGTGTCGATCAGGGTGATCCGGGTGTCGCCGGTCGTGAACGAGACCACCGCGGAGCGGATGGTGATGCCGCGACGGCGTTCGAGCTCGAGGGAGTCGGTCTGGGTGTCGCCGCGGTCGACGCTGCCGAGGTGGTCGATCGCGCCCGCTTCGAAGAGCAGGCGTTCGGTCAGGCTGGTCTTACCGGCGTCGACGTGCGCGAGAATGCCGATGTTCAGGGTTTTCACGGTCGTGGGAGATCCTTTGTGATGCGGGTGACAGGCCGGGCGGAACGGTCTGTCGGCGCATCGGGGTCTCCTCACGGTCGTGGACGCAGGTCAGGGCGAAGGTAGCTCCCGCCCCGGCGGCGGCCAACCGAATTTCGTCCCTGTCGGTTCCCTGTCGATCACCCTCCGGAGCTGGGGACGGCGGTACCGGGTGCCCTACTTTGGGTCGGGTCAGTTGAAACTTCACCTACCGGGGAGCTGAAACCGGATGTTCGGACGATTCAAGGACGTGGCCCTGCTGCTGGGGAGGATCGGCGTCGCGGTCGTCTTCCTCGCGCACGGGCTCCAGAAGTGGAACAACGGCATCGGCGGCACGGCGAAGTTCTTCGAGATGACCGGCATCCCGCTGCCCACGGCCGCCGCGGTCTTCGCGATGACCGTCGAGATCCTCGGCTCCGTCGCGTTCATCGCCGGGTTCCTGATGCCGCTGGTCGGCATCGGGTACGTCGTGATCTCCGTCGGCGCGCTGCTCTCGGTGCACATCGACAACGGCCTGACCGGCCAGGGCGGCTACGAGCTGGTGCTGGTGCTCGCGCTCGCCGGGCTCGCCCTCGGCTTCAACGGCGGCCGGCTTTCGCTCGACCACCTGCTGTGGGGCCGTCGCCGCCCCCGCCGCGACACCGAGGTCGGCGAGCTGCAGAACGCCTGAGGGCAAAAGCCGTGAAGGCCTCCTTACCGGCGCTAAGAGCCGGGAAGGAGGCCTTCACGGCATTCAGGCGGGGAGGTCGGCCGTGGTGCGCTCCGCGTCGCGGCGGGCGGCGAGCTTGGCCTGGTCCGCGTTGCTCACGTGGACCAGGTGGGCGCCCGCGGCCAGGGGGACGAGCAGGCCGTCGAGGATGCCCTCCGGTCCGCTCCAGTCCCGGGTGGACAACACGCGGTCGTCCGCGGTGAGGCCGAGTTTCGCCGCGCGGGCGCGGGCTTCCGCCAGCACCTCGTCCACAGTGGACTCGAACAGCGCGGGCGTGTCACCCGGGATCGGGAACAGCGGGCTGTACTGGTCGCCCGCCGCGCGGGACTCCGACAGGTAGTCGAACGCGCCGCCGCCCGGCGGCTCGGCCAGCCCGCGGCCCATCGGGTCGAGCGTGACGACCGCGGTCGCCGTGGCGCCGGTCGGCTCCGGGTCGTCCGGCCCGACGAACGCCACCCGCGCGCCCGCGCCTTCGGTCACGACGCGCGCCCCGCACCACCACGCCCCGAGCAGCACGCCGACGGTCTGCCAGTGCGCCGGGAGCTGCACGGCCACGGCGTCGCCCGGTTCGACGTCGAACTCTTCGGTCAGCCAGTTGGCCGTTTTCGCCGCCCAGTTGGCGGTCGTCGCCACGGACAGCTCGACGCGGCTGCCCAGTTGGTCGTCGTAGTGGGTGATCAACGGTTTGGCGGGCGAGGCCAGCAGCGGGCGCAGCAGCTCGTCGGTCAGGCTCATGTGGACAAGGCTAAAGCGCGGACCACGCGCTTCGCCGGTTGACACCGCATCCTCGGGCTGAGTAGCTTTGTTTTGCAAGCAAAGCTATCTCGGAAGCTGGGGGACAGCCATGCCCGTTCTCGTCACCGGGGCCCGCGGGCACGTCGGCCGCGCCGTGCTCGACGCGCTCGTCGCCGCAGGTCAGGACGTCCGCGCCGCGAGCCGCGACGCCGCCACGCTCGACGTCCCGACCGCCAAGGTCAGCGCCGACCTGGAAGATCCGTCCACACTGGACGCCGCCCTCGACGGCGTCGGCGCGGTGTTCCTGTACACGCGGCCATCGGGGATCGAAGGGTTCGTGAAGGCGGCGGAGGCGGCCGGCGTACGGCACGTCGTGCTGCTGTCGTCGGCGGCGACGCTGGAACCGCGGTCCGCGCAGAGCCGGATCGCGCGGCTGCACCGCGCGGTCGAGGAGGCGCTGGCCGCGGCGCCGTTCGCCTCGACCGTGCTCAACCCCGGCGCGTTCGCGACGAACGTCCTGGGCTGGCGCGCGGACATCGCCGAGGGCGTGATCCGCACGGCCTACCCGGACTCGCGGATCGGGGCGATCCACGAGCAGGACATCGGCGACGTCGCCGCGCGGATCCTGATCGACGGATCGCACGCGGGGCAGGCGCTTGCGCTCACCGGCCCGGCGCCGATCTCGTTCCGGGAGCAGGCGGAAGTGCTCGCCGACGTCCTCGGCCGGCCGTTGCGGGTCGAGGAGGAGACGCCGGAGCAGGCGGCCGGGAAGATGGTCGCACTGGGGTGGCCGCCCGAGGTGCCGCCGGAGATCCTGCGGGCGTGGGAGCGGACGACGCGGGAGCCGTCGCTCGTGACGGACCTCGTGCGCGAGGTGACCGGGACCGCGCCCCGGACGTTCCGCCAGTGGGCGGAGGAGCACCGCGCCGACTTCAGTTGACGCAGGGGACTCCGTCGGAAGCTTGGAGCAGCGGCGCCGCGGCGGGGGCGGCGCCGCTGCCCGAGCCGCCGCCGGCAGGGGAGCTGTCCGGCGCCTTGGCCGCCGCCGGTGCGGAGCGGCCCGCCAAGCCCGCCACGAACTCGCGGACCGCCTTCGGGTCGATCTCCACGATGCTCTGGCCGTCCTCGCTGCGGCCGTTCGCCGTGATCACCGGGATCGTCGCGAACGCCAGGTCGCCCGACGCGAGGCCCTTCGCCTGCTGCGCGAACTGCAGCAGGTCGAGCCCCGGGTCGAGGGTCAGCGACCGGTGCACCGCGTCCATCAGGTTGTTCAGCGTGCCGGGGCTGGCCAGCGTGCCCGCCGAGAGCACCTGGTGCAGCGCCGACGACAGGAACGCCTGCTGCCGCACGATCCGGTCGAGGTCGCCGCGCGGCAGGTTCTTGCGCTGGCGGACGAACGACAGCGCTTCGCCACCGGACACCGTCTGCTCGCCGCGGCGGAAGTTCGCGCCCGAGTCCTTGTCCTCGGTCGCGTGGTTCAGGCAGACCTTCACGCCGCCGAGGGCCTCGGTGAGCAGGTAGAAGCCCAGCAGGTTGATCTCGGCGTAGTGGTCGATCCGCACCTGGGTGAGGTCCTGCACCGCCTGCACCAGCACCCGGCGGCCCTCGGTGTCGGAGTCGCGCTCGATCTTCGCCTGGTCGCGCTCACCCTGCGCGCGCAGCCCCTGCGCGAAGTGCGCCTTCGCGATGCCGTACGCCGAGTTGATCTTCGCCTTGCCGCGGCCCGGGATGTCGGTCCAGGTGTCCCGGGGCACCGACACCGCCGACGGCTTCGAGCCGTTCTTCGGCACCCGCAGCAGGATCACCGTGTCGGTGTTCACCGCGCCGTTGTTGGCCTCGGTCCGCAGCTCCTTCAGCACCCGCAGCGGGAGCTGGTTGCCCTGCGCGTCGGTCCGCGCGTCGCTGCCGACGAGCAGGATGTCGTCCGCGCCGTCGTCCGCGGGCGGCGGTGCGGGCTCGCCGGCGCGCGGGGTGAGCGCGTCGGTCGTCGGGATGGTGCTCTGCAGCTGGTCCTTGGTGACGTAGGCGTAGCCGCTGGCGCCGAGAGCGAGCACCGAGACGAGACCGACCGCGACCCGGCGGGTGATCCGCCCGGCCCGCCGCGTCCGCGACGGTGCCTCGTCCACCGGAGCGGGGGGCGTCTCGCGCGGGAACGGCGACGGCTTCCAGTCAGGATCGTCGCGCTCCGTCACCGGCTTGGCGGCCGTCTCCGGCTGTTCCTGCTCGTCTTCCATCCTGGCTTACCTCCCCCGAACACCCTGCGTACCGAAGTCTAGTTGACGCAGGGAACGTCGCCCGCGGTGATCGGCGGTGCGGCGGGGGTGGAAGACACCGGCGTCGAGGGCGCCGTCGGTGCGGACGTGGCCGGCGCGCCGCCCGAGCCGGCGGCCGAGCTGCGGAAGTCCTTGCCCAGCAGCACGCGCACGTGCCCGGCGGTGACGTCCCGGTCGGGCTCGGCCTGGACGCTGGTGCCCAGCGCCTGCTTGACCAGGTCCAGCGCGGCGCTGTCGGCCGGGTTGTACCGGACGACGGTGGTGTTGCGGGTGCTCAGCTTCTGGTCGGCGGCGACCGTGAAGCCCTTGCCCTGGAGCATCGTGTGCGTCTGGCCGGCCAGCGCCGCCGACCCGGAGCCGTCGAACAGCTCGACCGTCACGGCCTTCGCGCCCGGCAGCTGGGTGGGCGTCGGGGCCGCCGGGGTGCCGCCGTCCGAGGTCAGCCGGGCCACCTCGGCCTGGACGGCGGCCGGGTCGACGCGCAGCACGTCGGCGCCGCCGATCACCGCGTTGCCCAGGGTGGGGATGGTGTGGAACTCGATGTTGCCGCCGGTCAGGCCGCGCATCTGCTCGGCGAACTCGGTCAGGTCCCAGCCCTGCGACACCACCACGGACTTCTTCACCGCGGCCACCAGGTCGGCGATCTTGCCCGGGCTGGTCAGCACGTCGGTCGAGATCACCTTGCGGGCCAGTCCGGACAGGAACGCCTGCTGGCGCGCGATCCGGTCGAGGTCGTAGTTGGGCAGCCCGTAGCGCTGCCGGACGAACGCGAGCGCCTGCACGCCTTCGATCGTCTGGCGCCCGCCCGGCAGGTCCACGCCGGACTTCGCCTCCTTGACCGGGCCGTTGAGGCAGACCTCGACGCCGCCGATCGACTTGGTGATCTCGTAGAAGCTCGCGAGGTTGACCTCGGCGTAGCGGTCGATCATGCCCGGCTTGCCGATGAACTTCTCGATCGTGGCGATCAGGTTCTTCCGCCCGGCGACCTTCGCCTGCGCGTCGGCCTGCTTGAGGTCGGTCATGCCCTGCCGCTGCAACGTTTTGTAAGTGTCCGTGTACGCGTAGACGAAGGCGCTGTTGAGCTTGTGCTTGCCGTAGCCGCCGGCGAGCTCCACCCAGGAGTCGCGCGGGAACGAGACCGCGATCGCGTGCTTACCGTTCTGGGGGATGTGCACGAGGATCATCGTGTCGGTGTTCAGCTCGCCGTCCGAGACGCCGGCGTGCAGCATGTCCAGCACCTCGCGGGGCAGGGGGTTGCCCTGCGCGTCGGTGCGGCTGTCCTGGCCGACCAGGAGGATGTCGACGGCGCCGTCGAGCGGCTTCGCGTGCGCCTCGGTGTCGGCGAAGACGTTCGTGGTGGTCAGGCCGCTGTTCGGGTCACCGATGAAGTGCCAGCCGTACCAGGTCAGGGCCAGGATCGCGACGGAGAGCAACGACACCACGACCTTGCCGCCGCGGCGTGCGAAGATCGCGACGCCGTGGCCGGTGTCCTGCCTTCGGCGCGCCGGGACGGGCGGCGCCGGCCATTCGGTCACGCGCTTCCTCCCCTGTGAAACCCCGTGCTTCCCCCAGGGCACCCCTGTGCCTCCACCATGACTCTACTGAGGGTGTTGTCAGACCTCCGTAGGCTGGGGGCCGATTGCCCCGGTCGGGGGCCGAGGGAAAGGCGGGAAGATGCGGGTCCTGGTCACCGGTGGTGCCGGCTTCATCGGGTCGCACTACGTCCGGCAGGTGCTGAGCGGCGCTTACCCGGCGCTGCGCGACGCCGAGGTGGTGGTGCTGGACAAACTCACCTACGCCGGCAACGAAGCCAACCTGGCCCCGGTCGCCGCCGACCCGCGGCTGCGGTTCGTCCGCGGCGACATCTGTGACGCCACCCAGGTCGCCGACGTCATGCGCGGGGTCGGCCTGGTCGTGCACTTCGCCGCGGAGTCGCATGTGGACCGCTCGATCCTCGGTGCCGCCGACTTCGTCCTGACGAACGTGCTCGGCACGCAGAACCTGCTGCAGGCGGCCCTGGAAGCGGGCGTCTCGAAGTTCGTCCACGTGTCCACGGACGAGGTGTACGGCTCGATCGAGACCGGATCCTGGACCGAAGACCACGTGCTGGAGCCGAACTCGCCCTATTCGGCGTCGAAGGCGTCCTCCGATCTGGTGGCGCGGTCGTTCTTCCGGACCCACGGGCTGCCGGTCTGCATCACGCGGTGCTCCAACAACTACGGTCCGTACCAGTTCCCGGAGAAGGTCATCCCGCTGTTCGTCACGAACCTCCTCGACGGGCGGAAGGTGCCGCTCTACGGCGACGGCCTCAACGTCCGTGACTGGCTGCACGTGGACGACCACTGCCACGGCATCCAGCTGGTCGCCGACGGCGGGCGCCCCGGCGAGATCTACAACATCGGCGGCGGCACCGAGCTGACGAACCGGGAACTGACGGAGAAGCTGCTCGCGGCGGTCGGGGCGGGCTGGGACAGCGTCGAGCCGGTCGAGGACCGCAAGGGTCACGACCGCCGGTACTCGGTGGACATCACGAAGATCGGCACGGAGCTGGGGTACGCTCCGCGCGTGTCCTTCGAGGACGGTCTGGCCGCGACGGTGGCCTGGTACACGGACAATCGCGCGTGGTGGGAGCCCCTGGCGGAGCGGGCCGCGCTCAAGAAGTAGAGGATGTGCTCGTGCGGCTGACGGTGCTCGTGCCCGGCGGTTCCGGACAGCTCGGCCGCGACCTGGCCGCGCTGGCTTCTCCCGACGTCGACGTCGTCGCCCCGGGATCGGCCGAACTGGACGTGACCCAGGCCGGCCAGGTCCTGGCGGCGGTCGGCGCGCTGGCCGACCGGGCGCGCGAGACGGGTTCGGCGCCGGTCGTGGTCAACGCGGCGGCGTACACGGCGGTCGACGCGGCGGAGAAGGACGAGGACCGCGCGTTCGCGGTGAACGCCGACGGGCCGCGGGTGCTGGCGGCGGCGTGTGCTTCGCGGCGGGTGCCGCTGATCCACGTGTCGACGGACTACGTCTTTTCCGGAGATGCTTCTTCGCCCTACGAGCCCGCTGACGAGCTGGGACCGCGTTCGGCGTACGGCCGGACGAAGGCGGCGGGCGAGGACGCGGTGCTCGGGTCGGGGGCTTCGTCGTGGGTGGTGCGGACCGGGTGGCTGTACGGGCACGGCGGGTCGAACTTCGTGAAGACCATGGCGCGGCTGGAGTCTTCGCGCGACACACTGTCCGTTGTGGACGATCAGGTAGGTGGTCCTACGTGGACCGCCGACCTGGCGGCGGGACTCATGGAGCTGGCTTCCCGCGTGGCCGCCGGCGATGGGCCGGAGCAGCGGATCCTGCACTGCACGAACGCGGGTGCGGTGAGCTGGTGCGGCTTCGCCCAGGCGATCTTCAAGCACCTGGGCGCGGACCCGGCCCGGGTCCGCCCGTGCACGACGGCGGAGTACCCGCAGGCGGCGACGCGTCCGGCGTACTCGGTGCTGTCCCCGGCTTCGTGGCGCGAGGCGTGGCTGACGCCGATGCGGCCGTGGGAAGAGGCGCTGGACGCCTACTTCGCGGCCAAGTAGGCCCAGACTCAAGCGCCCCAATGTGGCCTTCGGTGCGTTCAACGCACCGAAGGGCCCCTTGGGTGCGCCCACGCACCGAACGCCACATTGGGTGCGTCAGACGCACCCAACGCCACATTGGGGCGCTCTGGTCAGTGGCGGCCGGAGGCGAGCCGGTACGCGCCGACCGTCAGCTCGGCGCACGTCCGCCACGTGAAGTTCGCCGCGTGCGCGCGGCGCGAGGCCGACGTCGCCACCGCGTGCGGGTCCGTCACCGCTGTGCGCAACGCCTCCGCCAAACCGTCCACGTCGCCGTACGGGACCAGGCTCGCGCAGTCGCCCGCCACTTCGCGCAGCGCCGGGATGTCCGTGCACACCACCGGGACGTCCGAGGCCATCGCCTCCAGCACCGGCAGGCCGAACCCCTCGTCGCGCGACGGCAGCACCAGCGCCGACGCCCCCGCCACCACCGTGCGCAGGTCCACATCGGACAGATAGCCGGTCTGCGAGGTCCGGGCACCGCGGGGGAACGGCCCCGGCCCGGCGAACACCAGGTCCGGCAGGTCCGGCGCCGCGTCGTGGGCGCGGGTCAGCCAGTCCAGGCCCTTGCGGGGACCCGCCGCTCCGGCGAACAGCAGGTACCGGGCGGGCAGCCCCAGCCGCGCGCGCCGCTCGTCGTCCGGCGGGCGCGCGGTGAACCACGCCGGGTTCACACCCAGCGGGGTCACCACGATCTTGTCGCGGCTGACGTCCAAGCGCTCGGCCACCGCGTCGGCCACCGCCGCTGTCGGCGTGCAGATCACGTTCGCGCGGCGGGCGCCGCGGCGGACCAGGTCCGGCAGGCCCCGATCACTGGGCGCCAGTTCCGCGGGATTGTCCAAAAAGGCCAGGTCGTGGATCGTCACCACGCCCGCCGCGCGCAACCGGCCCGGCAGTACGAAGTTCGTGCCGTGCACGACGTCCGTCGGCCCGGCGAACAGCTCGACCGGCGGGAAGTCCGACCGCATCCACGCCATCCGCAGCAGCCGCGCCGCCACCGGCATCCCGCGGGCCCGCGCGCCGTACGGCAGCACGTGCCGCAGCCGCCGCCAGCCGCGCAGCGTGAACGCCACCGCGCGCGTGTCCACCTCGGGGATCGACACCAGCTCTTCGATCAGCGCGGACGTGTACCGGCCGATCCCGGTGCGCGCGCCCAGGAGCGGCGTGCCGTCGAGGAGGACGCTGAGGGACTTAGCCACGGCGGAGCCGTTGCTTCGCGACCTTGAGCACCCGGCCGCCGGCGCGCCGCACCAGCTCGGCCGCCCCGCCGGCGGCGAGGTACTCCCGGACCAGGTCGACGTCGCGCCGCAGCATGGCGCGGCCGCGGACCGCCGGCGTCGTCGTCAGGTCCGCGGACCCGGGCAGCCGGTCGGCCGCCGGCCGCGGGTCGCGGCAGAACTCCACCAGCGGCTTCAGCGCCTCCGGCCAGGTGTAGCGCTGCGCGACGACGGCGATCCGCTCGACGCAGCCCGCGGCGAACTCCTCGTCGTACAGGCACTTCTCGAGCGCCTCGGCGAGCGCGTCGGCGTCCTCGGCCGGCACCACGACGCCCAGGCGCTCCGCCCGCACCAGGTCGGCGAACGAGTCGCCGTCGGTGGTGACGATCGGCAGGCCGGCCCACAGGTAGTCGAGCACCCGGGTGCGGAACGCGAACGTCGTCTCGACGTGCTCGTAGTGGGTCGTGACGCCGCAGTTCGCGTCGAGCAGCCAGTTCTGGCGCTCGTGGTAGGGCACCCACTGCTCGTTGAAGTAGACGTGCTTGCCGGTCAGCCCCAGCGAGTCGGCCAGCCGGATCGTCCGGGTGCCGATGTCCATCTCGGCGACCTCGGGGTTCGGGTGCTTCATGCCGAGGAACACCAGCCGGACGTCGCCGCGGCGACGGCGGAGCGTGTCGATCGCGCGGATCAGCGTCAGCGGGTCGAACCAGCTGTAGACCCCGCCGGCCCAGAGGATGACGTGGTCGGTGCCGCCGAGGCCCAGCGTCGAGCGCAGCCCCGGCCCGGTGCGGACCGGCGCCTGCGGTGACAGTCCGAAGGGAACGACCGCGAGCAGCGACTGCGTCGTGGGGTCGGCGTCGTAGAGCCGCGGGGAAAGCCGGCCCAGCGCGGCCAGGTGGCCGAGCCACAGGTGCCGCTGCCGCTCGGACGCGCAGAGGAAGAAGTCGCCGCGTTCGATCTGGGCGTCCAGGACCCGGGTGACGCCGGCGAGGTCGGCCGCGCGCCGGTCGTCGGCGACGCCCTTGCCCTGCTCCAGCAGTTCCAGGTGCATCGGGTCGTAGAGGTCGGCGACGACGATCTTGCCGCTGTGCTCCTTCTTCAGCGACGGCGCGAGTTCGAGCACGTGGCCCTGCAGGACGACGACGTCGGCCCAGGCGATCGGCGCCTCGAGCTCGCGGTGCTTGCCGGCGCTGATGCGGAACGGCGCGGGCGGCGGCGTGGCGAGCGGGTTGGTGGTGACCAGGTGGACGTCGTGCTCGGCGGCCAGCGCCAGCGCGATGTTCCAGGCGCGGATCGCCGGGCCGGCCATCCGCTCGGTGAGCGCGTCGCCGGTGATCACCAGGATCTTGCGGCGCTGCCCGAACGCCTGCTCGATGCCGAACGCCTCGACGAGGATGTCGTGCGCGGCGAGGTAGCGCGGCAGCGGGTACGCGGGCTCCAACGCCTTGCGCAGCAAGGGAAGCAGGTCGGCGTCGGTGCGGACGCGGGCGGCCTGCTCGATCGCGCGGGACCCGGCCAGCGCCGGGAGCTGCTCGACGAACTGGTCGATCGCGAGGATCCCGGCGAGCGTGGTGCGCGGGATCGCGACGTCGCCGGACTCGATCGGGCCGACGCCGTGTTCGAGGTCGAGCTGGGTCGCGTCCAGCTCGCCGCGCGCGGTGGCCCGGCGGACGGCGAGGGCGAGCGCGGCGGGCAGCGCGCGGGCCAGCGTCTCGTCGGAGAGGTTCTTGTAGAGCGCGGCCAAGGCGTTGCGCTCGAGGAGGAACGTCTCGCGGCCGGTCTCCGGCGCGTCGACCGCGGCCATCGTGCCGTGGTGGCGGTGATAGGTCAGCGACTCGGGGACGTAGCGGACGCGCCAGCCGCGCAGGTTGAGCCGCCAGCCGAGGTCGACGTCCTCGTAGAACATGAAGAACCGCTCGTCGAAGCCGTCCACCTCGGCGAACACCGAAGCGCGGACGAACATCGCGGAGCCGGTGCCGAACAGGACGTCCTTCGCGACCTCGTGCTCGGCGGCCGGGACGTCGGCCAGCGGCGAGCCCGCGTGCCGCTTGTAGCCCATGCCGAACCAGGTCAGGCCGCCGTCGACGAAGTCGGTGCCGGTGCCGTCCCAGTCGAGGACCTTGCTGGCCACGGCCGCGACGCGGGGTTGCGCGCGCAGTTCGGCGACCGCGGCGGAGACCCAGCCGGGTGCCGGGCGGGCGTCGTTGTTGAGGAAGCCGAGGACGGTGCCCTTCGCGTGCTTCGCGCCGAGGTTGCAGCCGCCGGCGAACCCGGTGTTGCGGCCGGCTTCGACGACGCGGGCCTGGGGGACGGCTTCGCGGATGCGCGCGGCTTCGTCGGAATTGTCGACGCAGATCAGCTCGAGCTCGGGGTAGTCGTGCTCGGCGAGCGCGCGCAGGCAGGTGATCGTGTCGTCGGCGCCGCGGTAGTTGACCACGATCACCGAGACGAGCGGGTGCGGTTCCCCCTGCGCCAAAGCCAGCTCCTTCGTCGGGTGGGCGCCAGCTTAAAGGCCAGCCCAAGCTTCCCAGACCGCGCCTCGGCCGAGGGCCGCGTGACGGCCGATCGCGCGGCGGGCCCGCAACGTCCCTGGTAGCCGCGCGACCACCTCGGCCAGGACCCGGCAGCGCAGCCCGAACCGGAAGTTCGGCGCGGCCGGACGGCCTGGTCGAAGCGGCAGCACCGCTGTCAACACGGCGAACCTGACCAGCTGGTTCACCGCGACTTCGCGGGGCGCGCACCGCAGCAGCATGAGCAGCCGGTTGCGCTCGTTCCAGCGGTGGAACAGCGCCGACCCCAGCTCGGTGCTGACGCCGTGGGCGTGCCGGACGCGGGCGTCGGGCGCCGCGACGACGTCCCAGCCGGCCAGCCGCAGCCGCCACGCGGTGTCGGTGTCCTCGTAGTAGCAGAAGAACCCGGCCGGGACGCCGTGCACGTTCTTCAGCACGTCCGTGCGCAGCAGTGCCGCGCCGCCGCAGAAGGCGAACACCTCGCCGGCGGGCTCGGTGAGGTCCGCGCCGTGGCCGTCGGCGGTCAGGCGGACCCCGGCGGACTGCGTGGTGCCGTCGGGGCGCACGAGCAGGGACGTCGCCGCGCCGGCCAGGGGCGCTTTTTCGAGCGTGTCTTCGAGCGTTGCGAGCCAGTCCGGCTCGGGTTCGGCGTCGTCGTTCAGCCACGCCATCAGCGGGGTCTCGACGCGCTTCGCGGCGACGGCGAGCGCGCCCGCGTAGCCCGCGTTGCGAGGAAGGCGAATTACTTGCGGGTGCGAAGGATGGGCCGCGAGCAGGGCGGCGGTGCCGTCGTCGGAGGCGTTGTCCACCACGAGCGTCCGATGTGGACGCGTCTGCGCGGCGAGCGCGTCGAGGCAGGCGGTCACGTGCCCGGCACCCCGCCAGGTCACGACGACCACCGTGGTGGCGGGATTCGGCGTCACGTCCCGCACAATAGCCGCGTGCCCGAACTGGTCGTGCTCGCCGAGCAGCTCCTCGCGCCCGTGCCCGGCGGCACCGGGCGCTACACGGCCGAGCTGCTGCCCGCCCTCGCGCGGACCGCGCCGCCGGGCTGGACGGTGTCCAGCGTCGTCGCGCGGCACGCCGACGTGGGCGCGGCACGGCTGGAGGGCGTCGAAGGCCCGCGGGTGCTGCGGATCCCGCCGCGGGCGCTGGTGGGCGTCTGGCAGCTGGGGATTCCCTGGTGGCCGGGCGGCGACGCGGTGCACGCGCCGACGCCGTTCGCACCGCCGCGCGCGCCGGCCGGGCGGACGTTGAGCGTGACCGTGCACGACACCGTGCCCTGGACCCACCCCGAGACGCTCACCTCGCGCGGGGTCAGCTGGCACAGGTCGATGATCGCGCGGGCCGCGCGGCGGGCGTCCGGGCTGGTGGTGCCGACGCGGGCGGTCGCCGACGAGCTGGCGGTGCTGATCGACGTCGACGTCCCGGTGCGCGTGGTCCCGCACGGCGTGCGAGTGCCGACGGGGTCGGCTCCCCTGGACCTGCCTTCGGAGTACGTCCTGGCGGTCGGCACGATCGAGCCGCGCAAGGGGATCGACGTGCTGGTCGACGCCGTCGCGGCGCTCGAGGACACGGTGCTGGTGCTGGCCGGGCAGACGGGCTGGGGCGGCATCGACCCGGTCGCGCTCGCGGCCGGGCGCGGCCTGCCGGCGGACCGGCTGCGGGTGCTGGGGAAGGTGTCGGACGCCGAGCTGGCGACCGCGCTGCGGCGGGCGAGCGTGCTGGCCGTGCCGAGCCTCGCCGAGGGGTTCGGGCTGGGCCTGCTGGAGGCGATGGCGGCGGGGATCCCGGTGGTCCACACCGACGCGCCCGCGTTGGCCGAGGTGGCGGGCGGCGCGGGGATCATGGTGCCGCGGGGCGACTCGGCGGCGTTGGCGTCCGCGTTGCGGGAGGTGCTGAGTTCACCCTCCGTGGCAGCGGAGCTCACCCGTTCGGGGAGGGAGCGGGCGAAGGCGTTCACCTGGCGTCGCGCGGCGGAAGCCGTTTGGGCTATTCACCGGCGGGCTCAGGACTGACCGGTTTGCCAGTTCCCCACCATGACGCAGGGTCGCCGCCGTACCCTGCAGTGGTGAGCGATGATCCCCGGGTCCTGATCGACGCGACCGCGGTTCCCGCGGACCGCGGCGGGGTCGGCCGGTACGTGGATTCGCTCGTCGCCGCCCTCGACGCGGACGGGGCCCGGATCACCGTCGTCTGCCAGCCGCGGGACCTGCAGCTTTACGATCGGCTGGCGCCGCGCTCGCGCATCGTGCCCGCGTCGCCGACGACGACCACCCGCACCGCGCGGCTGACCTGGGAACAGGCGACGCTGCCGCGGCTGGTGCGCCGGCTCGGCGCGGACGTCGTCCACTCGCCGCACTACACGATGCCGCTGGCGACGTCGGCGGCATCGGTCGTCACGCTGCACGACGCGACGTTCTTCACCGACGCCGTGCTGCACTCGTCGGTGAAGGCCCGGTTCTTCCGCGCGTGGACGGCGACGGCGCTCCGGCGCGCGACGCTGTGCGTGGTCCCGTCGGCGGCGACGGCCGCGGAGCTGGCCCGCGTCGGCCCGGTGCGGCACGCGGAGTTGGAGATCATCCACCACGGCGTCGACACCGAGCGCTTCCACCCGCCGTCACCCGAAGAGGTGATAGCGGCGCGCGCGGCCGTCGGGCTCGGGCGGACGCCGTACGTGGCCTTCCTCGGGGCGCTGGAGCCGCGCAAGAACGTGCCGGCGCTGATCCGCGGGTTCGCGCGGGCGGTGGCGGGCCGGCGGGACGCGCCGGCGTTGGTGCTGGCCGGGCAGCCGGGCTGGGACACGCAGGTCGAGCGGGCGCTGGACGCCGTGCCGCACCGGCTTCGGGTCATCCGGGCGGGATATCTGCCCTTCGGCACCCTGGCCGGGTTCCTCGGCGGGGCTTCGCTGGTGGCGTACCCGTCGCTGGGCGAGGGCTTCGGGCTGCCGGTGCTGGAGGCGATGGCGTGCGGCGCCTGCGTGCTGACCACGCGGCGGCTGTCGTTGCCGGAGGTCGGCGGGGACGCGGTGGCGTACTGCGGCGTCGGCGCGGGGGACGTCGCCGCGGCGATCGCGGAGCTGCTGGCCGATCCGGGCCGCCGGTCCGAGCTGGCGACAGCGGCTCAGCAGCGCGCGAAGGAGTTCTCCTGGGCGACGACCGCCGAGCGGCACCGCGAGGCGTACGCGAAGGCCTGGTCCCGCCACCTCCGCACCCGCTGAGGCGTGATTCGAGAGTCGACACGCGTGATTGAAGGGTCGACTCGCGTGATTGAAGGGTCGACGCGGCGGGGCCCGGCCGCGCGCGTCGTGTCGACTCCCTGATCACGCGTGTCGGCTTCCTGATCACGCGTGTCGGCGTTTCCGTCACCGGGCGCGGGGTGGCGGGGTCGCGTTCGGTGACCGGTGGACAATGGCCGGGTGACTGAGCACTCCCGCTATGGCGACGATGTCGGCGTCGTGACCGTGACCTACTTCTCCGAGGACACCATCGAGCGGTTCCTCGACACCCTCGAGAAGGCCACCGAGCGCGAGGTCAAGGTGGTCGTCGCGGACAACGCTTCCGTCGAGGGTGCTCTCGAAAGGGCCACCGCCAACCGGAAGAACGTGCAGCTGCTCAGCATCGGCGAGAACGTCGGCTACGGGACTGCCGCCAACCGCGGCGTCGCGGAGTTGGACGAGCGGTACGGCTGGGTCGTCGTCGTCAACCCGGACCTCGAATGGGAGCCCGGGTCGCTCGACGCCCTCCTCGAGGTCGCGAGCCGGTGGCCGCGCGGGGGTGCCTTCGGGCCGCTCATCCACGACCTCGACGGGACCGTCTACCCCTCGGCGCGGCTGCTGCCCTCGTTCGGGCGCGGCATCGGGCACGCCGTCTTCGCGAAGGTCTGGCCGGGCAACCCCTGGACGAAGCAGTACCGCCAGGAGACCGGCACGCCGGTCGAGCGCGTCTCGGGCTGGCTGTCCGGCTCGTGCCAGCTGATCCGCCGGGAGGCGTTCGACTCCGTCGGCGGCTTCGACACGCGCTACTTCATGTACTTCGAGGACGTCGACCTCGGCGACCGGCTGGCGAAGGCGGGCTGGCTGAACGTCTACGCGCCGTCCGCGAGCGTCACCCACGAGGGCGGGCACTCGACGTCGCAGGCGTCGGAGAAGATGCTCAAGGCCCACCACGACAGCGCCTACCGCTACCTCGCCGACCGCCACCAGGGCCTCGCCTGGAAGCCGGTGCTGGCCGCTGCGAAGCTCGGGCTGGCGCTCCGGCTGAAGCTGGAGACCCGCTAGATCCCGTCGAGCCGGCGCGAAAGGTCGGACCTGCCGTTGTTCTGCGTCACCGTCGGCACCAGGCCGGTGTCCTCCGGGTCGGGCTCCTTCAGCGGGCTCGTGATCGGCTCGGCCTGGGGCCGGCGGGCCAGCGGCGCCGTGACCGGCTTCTTCATCGGTGTCGTCGGCGTCGGCGTGCTCAGCGGCGTGGTCGCCTGCGGACGGCGCGAGCCACCGGAAGCCTCCAGCCGCCGCGTGGGCGACGCACCCGCGAGCGGGTGGTCGTTCTCCTCGATCAGCGACGCCGGGAGCTGCGTGGTCGTGTCCGGGTCCTGGCTTCTGTCGAGGCCGTCGATCTGCGCCCGCGGTATCTGCTGCGTGTTCGAGGCGTCCATCGGCGAAATGGCGCTGTCCGGCGTCACCACGAACACACCGCGCGCCTGGGCTCGTGCGAGCAGGGCGTCCGCCCGATCGCGGGGGTCCATCCCCTCGGCCTCCCGACTGACCCGGGGCCCTCTGGGGAAAGGCCCGCCTGTTTCCTGTCTAGGGTAGGCCCTCCGGGCGACCTCCGTCAGGGTTTCCCGCGGCTTGTCGCTCAGCGGTGCGTGATACAAGAGGAGATTTCCGTGACGTCCGAGGTCGAGATCGACGCCGTCGTGCTGGTCGGGGGCAAGGGCACGCGCCTGCGGCCACTGACCCTTTCGGCACCGAAGCCGATGCTCCCGACAGCCGGGACGCCGTACCTGAGCCACCTGTTCTCCCGCATCCGCGAGGCCGGGATCCGGCACGTCGTGCTGGGCACGAGCTACCGGGCGGAGGTGTTCGAGGAGTACTTCGGCGACGGCAAGTCGATCGGGCTGGAGCTGGAGTACGTGGTCGAGGAGGAGCCGCTCGACACGGCGGGCGCCATCCGGAACGTCTACGACAAGCTGCGCGCCGACCACGTGATCGTCTTCAACGGCGACATCATCTCCGGCTCCGACCTCGGCGAGCAGCTGCGCGTGCACCGCGAGACCGAGGCCGACGTCACGCTGCACCTGCAGCGCGTGCCCGACCCGAGCCGCTTCGGCTCGGTGCCGACCGACGAGACCGGCCGCGTCCAGGCGTTCCTCGAGAAGACGCCGAACCCGCCGACCGACCAGATCAACGCCGGCTGCTACGTCTTCCGCCGCCCGGTGATCGAGGCCATCCCGACCGGGCGCCGGGTTTCCGTCGAGCGTGAGACGTTCCCGCAGCTGCTGGAACAGGGCGCGCACATCCAGGGGTTCGTCGACTCGTCCTACTGGCTGGACGTCGGCACGCCGGAGGCGTTCGTCCGCGGATCCGCCGACCTGGTGCGGGGCGTCGCGCCGACGTCGGCGCTGCCCGGCCGGCCCGGCGAGTTCCTGGTGCTCGACGGCGCTTCCGTGGCCGAAGACGCCCAGCTGTCCGGCGGTTCGACGATCGGCGTCGCGGCCGTGGTCGGCTCGGGCGCGAAGATCGACGGCTCGGTGCTCTTCGACGGCGCCGCGGTCTCCGAGGGCGCGATCGTCGAGCGCTCGGTGCTCGGGCACGGCGCGCGCGTCGGTGCCGGCGCGGTGCTGCGCGGCGTGGTGCTGGGCGACGGCGTGTCCGTCGGCGCCGGCTGCGAGCTGCTCGACGGCGCCCGGATCTGGCCGGACGTCGTGCTGCCCGACGGTTCCGTCCGCTTCTCGAGCGACGCGTAGCGATGTTCTGGCGTCCCGCGTTCGAGGTCGACCTGGGCAGCGTCCTGGGTCCGCTGAAGCGCGGGCGCGGCTCGCTCAACATCCTCACCGACGAGCGCGGGATCACGTGGCTCGCGTCGAACACGCCGGACGGCCCGGGCACGCTGGCCCTGCGCAAGCTGACCGACGGCCGCGTCGAGGCCGCGGCCTGGGGCGACGGCGCGGACCGGCTGCTCAGTGGCGTCCCCGCACTGCTGGGGGCGAACGACGACGACTCGGAGTTCGTCGCGCACCACGACGTCGTCGCGCGTGCCCGGCGCGAGAACCCGGGGCTGCGGCTCGGCGCGACCGGCGTGGTGTGGGACTGGCTGGTGCTCGCGGTGCTGGAGCAGAAGGTGACCGGCAAGGAGGCGATCCGGTCGTGGGCCGAGCTGTGCCGCCGGTTCGGCACGCCGGCGCCGGGGCCGGGGCCGGAGCGGCTGCGCGTGCCGCCGACGCCGGTGGCGCTGCGGTCGCTGCCCGACTGGCACTGGCACCGCGCGGGCGTCGACATCAAGCGCCGCACGGCGCTGCTCAACGCGGCCCGCGTCGCCGGCCACCTGGAGCGGGCGGTGGAGCTGGGCGGTCTCGCGGGGCGGCACCTGCTGCGGCACGTGCCGGGCATCGGGGTGTGGACGGCGGCGGAGGTCGCGCAGCGCGCGTGGGGCGACCCGGACGCGGTCAGCTTCGGCGACTACAACATCCCGTCGATGGTCGGGAACGCCGTGCTGGGCCTGAAACTCGACGACGCGGGGATGGCGGAGGTCCTGGCGCCGTACGCCCCGCAGCGGCAGCGGGCGGTGCGGTACCTGGAGGCGGCCGGGCACCGGCGGCCGCGCTTCGGCCCGCGCATCGAGCTGCGCGACTACCGCGCCATGTGAGCCCCGAAAGCCGTGAAGGCCACCGCGAGGAACTCCTCGGGGTGGCCTTCACGGACTTCGGCTACTGCTGGGGCGGGTAACCGCCCTGCGAGGGCGGGTAGCCCTGCTGCGGCGGGTACGGCGGCTGACCGGGATAGCCTTGCTGCGGCGGGTATCCCGGCGGCTGCTGGCCCGGATAGCCCTGCTGGGGCGGGTATCCCGGCGGCTGCTGGCCCGGGTACCCCTGCTGGGGCGGGTAACCCGGGTACTGCTGCGGGTACGGCGGCTGCTTCGGCTTGCTCGTCTTGACCACGACGACCACGACCGTCACCACCAGCGCGACCGGGATCAGGATGATCAGCAGTGTCAGCAGGTTCAAACCCACGGTCAGCCGTTCCCTTCGTCGAGTGCCGCGCGGACGATCGACAACGCTTCCGCGTCGGCCAAGCCGAGCTTACGGGTCAGTTCCGCGTACTTCGCCGCGGCCTGCTGGGCCCGCCGCCGGCTCTGGTCGCCCGAAGCCGCGACGAAGCTGCCCGCCCGGCCGCGCGTCTCGATCAGCCCGGCCTCCTCCAGTTCGCGGTACGCGCGGGCCACCGTGTTCGGGGCGATCCCCAGGTCGGCGGCGAACTGGCGGACCGTGGGCAGCTTCGTGCCCACCGGCAGGCTCCGGTCGTTGATCCGCGTCGCGAGCCCGGACCGGACCTGCTCGAACGGCGGGACCGGCGAACTGCTGTCGAAGGAGATGATCACCAGCTCTGCGGACCCGCTCCCGGGCCGGGCGGCCGCTGCCCGTACGGCCCCTGCGGCGCGTACTGCTGCTGCGGCACCGGCTGCGACGGCGGATAGCCCGGCTGTCCCGGCGGCGGCGCGAACCCCGGCTGCTGCGGCATCGGCTGCGACGGCGGGTATCCCGGCGTGAACCCCTGGGGCGGCGGGAAGTTCTGCTGCGGCGGGAAGTTCTGCGCGGGCGGGAACTGGCCGCCGTTCTTCATCGCCTCTTCGCGGCGCATCTTCGAAACGCGCACCACCACCACGATCACGAACACGATGATCGCCAGGATCAGCAGGCCGACGACGATGTAGCCGAAGACTCCGTCGCCGCCGCCACTTCCGGAGTGATAGTGCACCCGCTCGGGGAACTGCGTAGCCATGTGGTCCTCCCTCTCCGGAGCCCAGGCTAGTGCCCGGCACCGACAGGAACGGCCGCTTTCACCAGATCGGCGAGATCTTCCGACCCCGCCGGGAGCGCGTCCACCGGCCACCACCGCAGGTCGTCGGACTCGTCGCTGCGCACCGGCTCCGCGCCCGGCGGGGCGTGCACCGCGTACCGGACGTCGAAGTGCCGCGTGGGCACCCCGAGGGAGCACGTGATCGGGTGGACGTCCAGGTGCACCGGCGCGTCGCCGATCCGCAGCCCGTCGATCCCGGACTCCTCGGCGGCCTCCCGCAGCGCGGCCCCGGCCAGCGAGACGTCGGCGGGTTCGCAGTGCCCGCCGAGCTGCAGCCAGCGGCCGACCCGCGGGTGCAGCGTCAGCAGCACCCGCGACCCCGTGTGGTCCAGCAGCACTGCCGACGCCGTCAGGTGCCCGGCCGCGCACGAGCGCTGACAGGCGTCTTCCCGCGCCGCGAGGAACCCGAGGAACGCCTGCCGCAGCGACTCCTGGGAAGGGACCGTGGGCCGCCACGCATCGAGCGTCGCGACGGCGTCCGCGTGCAGGCTCACAGCTCCAGCAGTCCTTCCCCGGGGGTGATCGGCCCGCGCGGGCCGGGATCGACGAGCGGGACGCCGATCGCGACCGAGCCGAGCGGCTGCCAGCGCTCGCCGAGGCCGAGGACGTCCCGGACGACGTCGGCGGCGAAGATCGTCGACCCGATCCAGCACGAACCCAGTCCCTCGGCCGCCAGCGAGACCAGCAGGCCCTGCACCGCGGCGCCGCCGGCGACGGTGAACATCGTCTTCTCGCAGTCGTTGCGGCGGTCGTCGCGGTAGGTGTGCGCGCCGTCGGGCACCAGGAACGGGATGACGACTTCCGGGGCCCGGTAAAGGATGTCGCCGCGGCTGAGCCGCTTCGCGATCTGGTCCTGGGTGAACTCGTCCCCGGACAGGTCGGCCCGCCACGACTCGCGCATCGCGTCGAGCAGCTTGTGTCGCAGGCCGGGGTCGCGCAGCCACACGAACCGCACCGGGTGCGTGTGGTGCGGCGCGGGCGCGGTCAGCGCGGACGCCACCGCGCGGCGCATCGCGGCGGGGTCCACCGGCTCGTCCGAGAACTGCCGCACCGAACGGCGGGACGGGACGGCCGCGCGCCGCCCCTGCTCGAGGGCTTCGTTCGTGCCCAGCCGGAAGAGGTCTTCGTCGAGCGGGCGGACCAGGTTCCGCGCCGTCGAGCCGTCGTCGAAGATGTCCAGACCGCGGACGACGGCGACCGGCGTGCCGCCGAGCTTGCCCTTGACCAGGTCGGCGGCCGCGGCCAGCTCGTCGGCGACCGCCACCTCGGTGACGGCCAGCTCGTTGCCCTGCCCGTCGACCTCGCCGCGGTAGGCGTGCAGCACGCGCAGCCCGGAGGAGCCGATCGCGGCGTCGGTCTGCCCGACCCGCCACGCGCGGCCCATCGTGTCCGTGACGACCACCGCGACCTCGACGCCGAGCCGCTCGCGCAGCCCGTTGCGCAGGGCCAGGGCCGACGCGTCCGGGTCCGCCGGCAGCAGCGCGACCTCGTCGCCCTCGACGTTCGACGCGTCGATGCCCGACGCCGCCTGCACGATCCCCAGGTGGTTCTGGGTGATCACCGTGCGCGCGATCCGCGCGACCACCCGGATGGCCTCGCGCTCGACGAGCTTCCGGCGTTCGGCGTCGCGGGTCTCGGGGTCGGCGGGCACCTTGACGAGCCTGCCCTCGGCCTTCGAGACGATCTTGCTGGTCACGACCAGGACGTCACCCGAGCGCAGCCACGGCGCGGCCTTGACGATCGCGCCGGTCAGGTCGTCGCCGGGGCGGAACTCCGGCAGCCCGGTGACGGGCAGGATCTCCAGCTTGGGGGAGGCGTGGTCAGTCAACGGGGGCTCCGGCCAGTTCGAGCGCCGCGCGGGCCATCGCCGCGGTCGCGTCCACATCGGACATCAGCAGCGGGACGTCGCGGACGGTCACGCCCGGCACGTCCGCCGTCTCGCCTTCCGCGATCAGCCAGCCGTCCAGCACGCCGCCGTCCTTGCGCGAGCCGTAGTGCCGGCCCACGGCCTCCGCCGACGTCTCGACGCCGATCGCGGTCAGGCACGCGTCGGCCATGCCGCGCAGCGCCTTGCCGCCGATGATCGGCGACACCCCGACGACGCCGGCCGACGTCTTGCGCAGCGCGTCCCGGACCCCCGGCACGCCCAGCACGGTGCCCACCGAGACCACCGGGTTCGACGGCGCGAACAGCACCGCGTCGGCATCCTCGATCGCGTCGAGCACGCCCGGCGCGGGCTTGGCCTCGTCGGCCCCGACGGCGACGATCGAGTGCGCCTTCGGCTCGGCGCGGTAGCGCACCCACCACTCCTGGAAGTGGACGGCCTTCTGCTGGCCGTCCTGCTCCGGGTCGTCGATGACGACGTGCGTCTCGACGCGGTCGTCGGACATCGGCAGCAGCCGGACGCCGGGCTGCCAGCGGTCGCACAGGGCTTCGGTCACCGCCGACAGCGGGTAGCCCGCGCGCAGCATCCGCGACCGGATCAGGTGGGTGGCGATGTCCTTGTCGCCGAGGCCGAACCAGCTCGGCTCGGCGCCGTAGGCGGCCAGCTCCTCCTTGACGACCCAGGTCTCGCCCGAGTGCCCCCAGCCGCGTTCTTTGTCGATCCCGCCGCCCAGGGTGTACATGCAGGTGTCCAGGTCAGGACAGATCCGGAGGCCGTGCATCCAGACGTCGTCGCCGGTGTTGACCAGCGCCGTCACCTCGTGCCCGGACTCCGAAGCACCTTCCGGTGCCATGCCCAGTGCTGCCTTGACACCCAGCAGGAAGCGGGCCCCGCCCACTCCGCCGACCACTACCACGATCTTCACGACGTCGAATCCTCGCACGAGCCGGGTGCGGGCACCCAGTACCGGTATCTGTGGTGCGGGGCGTAGCCGAGCCCCGCGTAGAGCGCGAGCGCGCCCGGGTTCCCCTCCGCCACCTGCAACACCGCGCGGTCCGCCCCGTGTTCCGCACCCCACGTGTGCAGGGCGCCCATCAGCGCTTTCGCGAGCCCGCGACGGCGGAAGGCGGGGTCGACCTCCAGGCGCCCGACGTGCAGCCAGCCGTCGACCAGGGCCCCGCGGACGACGCCGGCGGTGGCGCCGTCGAGCGTCGCGACGCCGTAGCCGATCTTCCCGCCGGTCAGGACGCTGCGGGCGGCCGGGACGTCCTCGCCGGGCCCGAGCGTCAGCGCCCACCACTCCGCCGTCGGCTCACCCGTCACTTTCGCCGAGAAAGATGCGTCCGAGGGGCCGGAGGCGTCACTTTCCCCAGGAAAGATGCGTCCGGCGGCCAGCGGGGTGGTGAGCACGACGACCTCGTGGCCGCGGTGGTGGCGCGTCGCCTGGAACCAGCCCTCGGCGACGACCGCGCGCTCGTTCGGGCTGTCGCGGATCACCTGCACCATCGGCTGGATCCCCCGATCGTGGGCGAAGTCACACGCCGCGCGCAGGGCGTCCGGGATCGGCAGGCCGGGGTCGCCGACGGCGAGTGCGCTGTTCGCGCGGCCGGTGAAGCCGCCCGCCCAGCGCAGCCGCCAGTCGTTCAGGGGTTCCTCGACCAGCGGCGGCCATGCTCTGCTGCAGACGATTTCCAGCGCCTCGGGTGCGTTCACGACTAGATTGTGACCGAGGCGCCGAACGGCGCGGAGCGGATTTTCCGAGGAGGTGGGCCGTGGGCATCCAGCGCAAGGACGAGCGGCACAACGAGAAGCTCGTCGACGAGATCTCCGAGGGGTTCAACCGCGCCGTGGGGGAGAAGAAGGACGAGGACGACGCACCCAAGCCGCGCTTCGTCATCACCGGCGACGCCCGGGCCACCCCGCCCCCGCGCCGTCGGCAGAGGTGAGCGCCATACCCCGGGTATGGCTAAGGCTTGCCTCACCAACCGAACGGGTGGCCGAACCGCGTAGTGTCGGCCACGACTGGCTGTTTGCAGAGAAAAGCAGGAGTGCGCAGTGACCTACGTGATCGCCGAGCCCTGCGTCGACGTGCTCGACAAGGCGTGTATCGACGAGTGCCCCGTGGACTGCATCTACGAGGGCGAGCGGATGCTGTACATCCACCCGGACGAGTGCGTCGACTGCGGCGCCTGCGAGCCGGTCTGCCCGGTCGAGGCGATCTACTACGAGGACGACGTCCCGGACAACTGGTCGGACTACACCAAGGCCAACGTCGACTTCTTCGACGAGCTCGGTTCGCCCGGCGGAGCCTCCAAGGTGGGCAAGACGGCCCACGACCCGGCGTTCATCAAGGCGCTGCCCCCGCAGGGCGAATGAGCCGGGTCGCGCTGCCCGACTTCCCCTGGGATTCGCTCGCCGAGGTCAAGGCGACGGCGAGCGCGCACCCCGGCGGGATGGTCGACCTCTCCATCGGCACGCCGGTCGACCCGGTCCCGGCCGGCATCCGCGACGCGCTCGCGTCGGTCTCGGAGATCCCGGGGTACCCGACCACGCACGGCATCCCGGCGCTGCGCGCGGCGGCCATCGCCGCGCTCGGCCGCCGGCACGGCGTCACCGGCATCGAGCCGGACGCCGTGCTCCCGACGATCGGGTCGAAGGAGGCCGTGGCCTGGCTGCCGCGGCTGCTCGGCTTCGGTCCCGGCGACCTCGTGGTCATCCCGGAGCTGGCCTACCCGACGTACGAGGTCGGGGCGCTCCTGGCGGGCGCGTCGATCCTGCGTTCCGACGGCCTGACCGCGCTCGGCCCGCAGAAGCCGGCGATGATCTGGCTGAACTCGCCGTCCAACCCGACCGGCAAGGTGCTGCCGGTCGAGCACCTGCGCAAGGTCGTCGAGTGGGCCCGCGAACGCGACGTCGTAGTGGTCTCCGACGAGTGCTACCTGGCGCTCGGCTGGGAGACCTCGCCGTTGTCGGTGCTGCACCCGGACGTCTGCGACGGCCGGATGGACGGCCTGATCGCGGTGCACTCGCTGTCCAAGTCGGCGAACCTGGCCAGTTACCGCGCCGGTTTCCTGACCGGCGACCCGAAGCTGATCGCGCAGCTGCTGGAGATCCGCAAGCACGCCGGCATGATCGTGCCGCGCCCGGTCCAGGAGGCGATGGTCGCCGCCCTGACCGACGACGAGGCCCTCTCCGCCCAGCGCGAGCGGTACGCCCGGCGCCGGCTGGCGCTGCGGAAGGCGTTGCAGGACAACGGTTTCCGCATCGACCACTCCGAAGCTGGACTGTACCTCTGGGCCACCCGCGACGAGGAGGCCCGCACGACGGTCGGCTGGCTGGCCGACCGCGGGATCCTCGTGGCTCCGGGAACGTTCTACGGCCCCAAGGGCGGTAAGCACGTCCGCGTCGCCCTGACCGCGACGGACGAGCGCGTCGACGCCGCCGTGGAGCGCCTGACCGCTTAGAAACTGTCGGTGCTCCCGGCTAGGTTGCCGGTCGTGACGACGATCGAGCTGGCCCGCTTCCGGGTCGAAGACGCCGCGGTGGACCGGATGGTGGCCGAGCGGCCGGCGATGGTCGAGGCGATGCGCCGGCGGTTCCCCGGCTGCCTCGCCGCGTACCTGACCCGGGAGGACGACGGCGGCTGGCTGGACGTCGTCCTGTGGCGCAGCCGCGCCGAAGCCGAGGAAGCGGCCCGGTCGATCGACACGGTGCCCGAGTGCGCCGCCTGGTTCCGGCACATCAGCGCGTCTTCGGGGCTGCGTCACGTCGAAGTCGTCGACGCCTGGCCGGACCCGGCCTGAGGCCCGGCGGTCGCGGTCAGGGCACTGAGCTGTTCGGCCAGCCGCTCGAGCTCGGCCGTCGCCGCGGGCGAGGTGCTGCTGAGCCCGCTGTGCACGGCCGTCCGGCTCCGCAAGAAGCGCCGCAACACGGCCACGAGCAGTCCTGCCGGCAGCGTCCGCAACGCGACGAACCCGCGCGGGACCGGCGGCATCGGCAGGGCGCCCAGGTTCCGCCGCATGAGGTGGAGCATGGCGCGGACCGCGGCCGGGTCATCGGCCAGCGCCACCGGACCGCCGGCCGCCTCCACCGCCTGCCCGAGCGGCACCTCGAACGCGGCGTGCGTCTTGAGCCAGGCGTCCATCCGCGGCTGGGCCTTGGCGTTGATCCCGGCGCGGCGGAACGCCCGCACGATCCGGTCCACGCGCGGGGTGCTCCGCCCGTCGGGTTCGCCGATCGGCATCGGGACCAGGCGGGTCAGGGGGCTGGTCGCGCGGTGGCGGACCACATCGCCGTCCATCGTGCCGCCGTCCGCGGGAAAGCCGAGCAGTACCCGCTCGTGACCGAGCACCGCGCCGAGCGGCTCCGCACCGGCCGCCCAGTTGAGCAGGAACAGCACGTCGCCTTCGACGTCGGCGAGTGACTCCAGCACCGCGTCGACCTGATGGGCGCGGACGAAGACGGCGATCAGGTCGTACCCGCCGGCCGGGTGCTCGACCACCGGCACGGGTACCTGCGTGACGGCCGGGCTGTCCTCCTCGGCGAGCCGTACGCCGTGCCGGCGCAGGGCGGCCAGGCGTTCGCCCCGGGCGAGGAGTGAGACTTCGTGCCCGGCCTCGTGCATGTGGGCGGCGACCACGCTGCCGGTGACCCCGGCGCCGTACACGAGCAGCTTCATGGCGACCTCATTCATTCATACGTTCGTTTGATTCATTCGTCCGTATAGTAGCCACACATGGCGCCACCCGACACCCGCTCCCAGCTCCTCGACGCGGCCGAACGCCTCTTCGCCGAGCACGGTTTCCGGGGTGCCTCGGTCCGCGCGATCACCGAACTCGCCGGAGCGAACCTGGCCGCGATCGGGTACCACTTCGGTTCGAAGGCGGAGCTCTTGGCCGCGGTCGTCCGCCGGGTGGTCGAGCCCATCAACATCGCGCAGGCCGCCGGGCTCGACCGGCTGCTGGCCCGGACCCCGGACCCGCCGGTCGCCGAGCTGGTCGAGGCCTTCGCGGGACCGTTGTTCGACGCGATGCTGGCGGGCGACGAGGGCGGCGCCCGGACGTCCCGGCTGATCATGCGGATCTTCGGCGACCCGGCCGAGGAGATGCGCGCCTGGACCGGCTCGGCCGAGGCGACGGTCCGCGATCGCTACCTGGCGGCCTTCGGGCACGCGTTGCCCGGCCTTTCGGCGGGGGAGCTGTGGTTCCGGATCCGGGGCATCCTCGCCGTGGCGGCCGTGGACCGCGTCGACGTCTACAACGGGCCGGCCCCGGACTGCCCGTCCTCGGGCGAACCGGCCCGGCGCTGGGCGATCACGTTCCTCGCGGCGGCGATGAGCGCGCCGCCGACTAGTAGTCCCGGCCCGTGAACCCGCGGTAGACGAACCGGGTGAGTGCCTCGATCGCCTCTTCGTCGGTCGGCGGTGCCCACCCGGCCGGGGTCGGGTCGAGCAGCCACATCTGCGCGAAGCTGTCGACCAGCTGGTACATCATCGCGATCGACAGCTCCGTGCTCGCCGGCAGCCGCATCCCGGCCGCCGTGACGTGCGCCAGGTGGCCGTTCAGGTCCGACGCCTGGGTCGCACCGAAGCTGGCCAACGTGCGGGCGAACGCGTCGTTGACCATCGACGCCTGGCGCAGCGCCTGCATCGTCGACGCGTGCTCCTTGTAGAAGTCCCAGTACTGGGCCACGTGCCAGCGCACCGCCGCCGGGTCGCTGAAGTCCGAGAGGTGCCCCTCGGCCAGCGCGCTCTCGTCGCCTGACGCCGCGATGTCGGCCAGGAGTGCCTCGAGCAGCTCCTCCTTGCCCGCGAAGTGGTTGTAGAACGACCCCGCGGCCCGGCCCGCCTCGGCGGTGATGTCCGTGATCTTCGTGTTCAGGTAGCCCTTCCGCGCGAACACGCGCCGGGCCGCCGCCTTCAGCGCGGTCTCGGTCTCCGCGGCCTTCTCCTTGCGGTTCACCGCCACCTCCTTGACGCCGGACGCTAGCAGTGTCACTCTGAATCCATATTCACTGAATTTCAATTCACTGGGAGGACGAGATGGACACTCGGGTGCTGATCGCGGGGGCGGGGCCGACCGGGCTGACGCTGGCCATCGAGCTGGCCCGGCGCGACGTCGCCGTGCGGATCATCGACAAGGCCGACACGTACTTCGTGGGCTCGCGCGGCGACGGGCTCCAGCCCCGCACGCTGGAGGTCTTCGAAGACCTCGGAGTGCTCGACGCGGTGCTGGCCGCGGGGGCCGCGCCGGTGCCGATGAAGATCCACGTCGGCGGCGAAGTGGTCGGCGAGCGGATGATGGTCGACCCGGTCGAGCCGACGCCGGCGAAGCCGTACCCGACCGGCTGGTTCCTCGGTCAGTCGCAGACCGAAGGCATCCTGCGCGACCGGCTCGCCGAGTTCGGCGTCCACGTCGAGCTGGCGACCGCGCTGACCGGCTTCGAGCAGGACGAAGACGGTGTCACGGCCACCTTGAGCACCGGCGAGACCGTCCGCGCCGAGTACCTGGTCGGGGCCGACGGGGGCAAGAGCTTCGTGCGCAAGACGCTGGGGATCGCGTTCGAGGGCACCACCGACGAGTCGGTCCGGATGCTGCTCGGCGACGTCCACGCCGAGGGCCTCGACCGCGGTTTCGGGCACTGGTTCGCCTCGCCGGACGACCCGATGCGCGGCATGATGTTCAGCCCGCTGCCGGGCACGCCGTGGTTCCAGTTCGGCTCACCGCTCGGCGACGGCGACCTCGAGGTCGAGACGGCGCTGCCCGCGATCCAGGCCCGGCTCGACGCGCTCACCGGCGGCGGGATCACGCTCTCGGACCTGGCCTGGTCGACGGTGTGGCGGCCGAACGTCCGGCTGGCGGCCCGGTTCCGCGACGGCCGGGTGTTCCTGGCCGGCGACTCCGCGCACGTCCACCCGCCGACCGGCGGCCAGGGCCTGAACACCGGCGTCCAGGACGGCTACAACCTGGGCTGGAAGCTCGCGGACGGCGCACCCGAACTGCTCGACAGCTACGAGGCCGAGCGGCGGGCCAACGCGGCTCGCGTGCTCGGGATCTCGACCGAACTGATGCGGAAGTACGCCGACGGCGACGACGACGCGCACAAGCGCGGCGAGGAAACCCAGCAGCTGGACATCAGCTACCGCGGCGGCCCGCTGTCCCCGGCCGGCACCGGCGCGCTGCGTCCCGGCGACCGCGCCCCCGACTCGCCGCTGGCCGACGCGAACGGCAAGCGCGTGCGGCTGTTCGAGCTGTTCGCCGGCCCGCACGCGACCCGCCTGGTCTTCGGCGACGGCGAGCTGGGGGAGAACGGCTACCGGATCCTGCCCGCGGGCAGCGTCGCGACGGGCACGGACCTGGTCGACGAGGGTGGCCACGCGTACGCGGCCTACGACGTGAAGCCGGGCGCGGAGGTGCTGGTCCGCCCGGACGGTTACGTCTGGTCGGTCTCCCGCGGCTTGTCGTGAGTGTTCAGGGCGGTTAGAACCGCCCTGAACACTCACGACCGGCTGGTCAGGCGTGGAGGGCCTTCGCGGCGGCGTCGACCGCGGCCCAGGACTCGCGCCAGACCGCACGGGCCTCGGCGCGGCGGACCCGTTCGCGCTCGGCGATCCGGCCGGCGACGAAGCCGACCTCGCCGTCCGCCGTCTCCAGCACCGTGCGCATCCGCTCGGCCGCGACCACCGCGTCCTGGTGGTCGCCGAGCACGGTCTGGAAGTCCCGCGTCGCCCTGATCAGCGTCTTGATCCGCTTGGACCGCTTCTTCTTCGCCGACGTCTGGGCCAGCTCGGCGGCGTAGCGCAGCTTCTTGCCGTGGATGCGCAGGTCGTGCAGGTCGTCGTCCGGCGGGTCGGCGGGCAGCGCGCGGACGGCCTTCGTGAGCTTCCGGTGCGGCTTCGCGAGCCCGGCGACCAGGTCGTGTGACTCCTCCGCCACCTCGGCGGCGGCCTCCTGGTCCCGGATCAGCAGGCTGACTTCGCGCAGCAACGTCGAGTAGCGCGCGCTGGACAGCGCCCGGGTCAGCCGCCGCTTCGCCGCCGCGCGTTCGGCGACGAACCGGGACACCAGCCGGTGCCCGGCGGGCTGGTCGCGGACCTCGAAGTCGGCGATGACCTCGCGCAGGTGCTCGATCAGGACGTCGTAGTCCCGCACCTCGCCGAGTGACTGGCCGAGCCAGCCCAGCTCCGCGCGCACCGGCTCGGCGCCGTCCCCGACCAGCCCGCCGGACAGCTTCAGCACGCTGCGCATCCGCCGCAGGGCGACGCGCATCTGGTGCAGGTCCTCGGGGTCGGCGCCCGAGCGCGTGCCGACTTCGTACGCGAGCAGCGCGCGGATTTCCCGGTCGAGCTTGGCCCGCACGTGGTGGACCGCCGGATCCTCCGGGCCCGCCTCGACCGGGAACTCCGGCAGGCCCAGCTCCGCCGGGGTACGAGGCAACGATTCGGTGGTCACCTCATGAATACTAAGTGAACTCCGGCGCTCAGTCGTTCGCGTGCAGGATCGAGTTCAGCTCGACACCGGCGCCGGTCCGCGGCACGACCTCGACCGCGCCGGTCGCCGAGTTGCGGCGGAAGACCGCGCCCGAGACGCCGTTGAGCTCGCGCGCCTTGACGACCTTGCCGTCGACGACGACCTTCGTCCCCGCCGTGACGTACAGCCCGGCCTCGACGACCGTGTCGTCGCCCAGCGAGATCCCTACGCCGCCGTTCGCGCCGATCAGACAGCGCTCGCCCAGCGAGATCGTCTCCTTGCCGCCGCCGGAGAGCGTGCCCATGATCGACGCGCCACCGCCGACGTCCGAGCCGTCGCCGACCACGACGCCGGCCGAGATCCGGCCTTCGACCATCGACGCGCCGAGCGTGCCGGCATTGAAGTTCACGAAGCCTTCGTGCATCACGGTGGTGCCGCTCGCCAGGTGCGCGCCGAGCCGGACGCGGTCCGCGTCGCCGATCCGGACGCCGGAGGGCACGACGTAGTCGACCATCCGCGGGAACTTGTCGACGCTGTAGACGGTCACCGCGCCGCGCGAGCGCAGCCGCAGCCGGGTCGTCTCGAAGCCTTCGACCGGGCACGGGCCGTGGTTGGTCCACACGACGTTGGCCAGCAGGCCGAACATGCCGTCGAGGTTCTGGCCGTGCGGGCGGACCAGCCGGTGCGAGAGCAGGTGCAGCCGCAGGTACATGTCGTGGGTGTCCGCGGGCGCGTCGGCCAGCTTGCCGATCGTGGTGCGGACGGCGACGACCTCGACCCCGCGGTCGGTGTCCGGGCCGAGCAGCGCCGCGGCGGCTTCACCGAGGATCTCGGTGGCTTCCTCCGCGCTGAGGCGCTCGGTACCGGCGGTGCCGGTTTCGGTCAGCTTCGGGTGCGGGTACCAGGTCTCGAGGACCGTCCCGTCGGTCGCGACGGTGGCCAGCCCGACGCCGCTGGCGCCGGTCGTTTCGGGGTTCGGGCTCTGCTCGCTCACGGCCCTCACCGTAGTCGAGTGACGGGGATCAACCAGTCGTGGGCCGGGCGTCCACCTGCTTCTTCAGGCCGGAAAGCGCCGCGGCGACGTCGACCAGCGCCTGCGTGCACGGACCTCCCGCGTCGGGCACGGTCGTGCAGCCGGCACTGCGGAAGGCCTTGACGGCCGTGTCCAGCTTGTCGGCCTCGGTGACCAGCTGCGGGTCGCGGTCGTCCGCGCGCTTGCGGGCGGTGCCCGGCACGTTGGCGACCTCCGTGACGTACTTCTCACAGCCCTTCGGCAGCTGGGTGCGCGGGCTCGCGTAGCACTGGTCGGCGGTCAGCGCGTCCAGCTTCGTCGGGAGCGCGTCCGGCCCGGGCTCGCCGCCCTGCTTGGGGGTCGGGCCCGCTTCGTTTCCGCAGCCGGACAGGACCAGGACCAGCAACGCGCCGCCGATGGCGACCGGGAACTTACGCACACCCTCACGGTAGCGTGCCGGGCATGAGTCTCGACCTGCACGCCGACCCCGTCGACCTGACCGCCGCGCTCGTGGACACCTTCAGCGTCTCGGGCAGCGAGGACGAATTGGCGACGTTCGTGCAGGAAGCGCTCCAGAAGCAGGCGCCGCACCTCGAAGTGATCCGCAACGGCGACGCCGTCCTCGCGCGCACGAACCTCGGCCGCCCGTCGCGGGTCGTGCTCGCCGGGCACCTGGACACGGTGCCGGAGAACGGCAACTTGCCTTCGCGGCGCGAAGGCACCGGCGCCGACGAGATCCTGCACGGCCTCGGCACGGTCGACATGAAGAGCGGCGACGCGGTGTTCCTGCACCTCGCGGCGACGCTGCCGGAACCCAAGCACGACGTCACCTTCGTCTTCTACGACAACGAAGAGGTCGAAGCGGTCAAGAACGGCCTCGGCCGGATCGAGCGCGAGCTGCCGGAGTGGCTGGCCGGCGACCTGGCGATCGTCGGCGAGCCGTCGAACGGCGTGATCGAGGCGGGCTGCCAGGGCACGATGCGCGTCGAGCTGCGTCTCGCGGGGAAGCGTGCGCACACCGCGCGGGCGTGGATGGGGGAGAACGCGATCCACGCGCTGGCCGAGCCCCTGCGGCGGCTGGCGGAGTACGCGCCGCGGGTCGTGGACATCGACGGGCTGACGTACCGCGAGGGTCTGCAGGCGACGAAGATCAGCGGTGGGGTGGCGGGCAACGTGGTCCCGGACGCGGCCGTGCTGACGGTGAACCACCGCTTCGCCCCGGACCGCGACCCGGCGGCCGCCGAGCGTCACCTGCGCGAGGTGTTCGACGGCTACGAACTGTCCGTTGTGGACCTTTCGCCGGGAGCGCTGCCGGGCCTGTCGGCTCCGGCGGCGGCCGAGCTGGTGGCGGCGGCGGGCGGTCGCGCGGCGGCGAAGCTGGGGTGGACGGACGTGGCGCGCTTCGCGGCGTTGGGGATGCCGGCGGTGAACTTCGGCCCGGGCAACCCGACGCTGGCCCACACGAAGCAGGAGAACGTCCACACGGCGGAGATCCGCCAGGTGACCGAGGTCCTGCGCAAGTTCCTGTCCTGAGTGGCCCCAGCGCCCCAATGTGGCGTTGGTTGCGTGGGACGCACCGAACGCCACATTGGGTGCGTCCCACGCACCGAACGCCACATTGGGGCGTAGTGGCGACCGTCACACTTGCGGATGCTGAGCTGCGGTGACGTACCGTTGCCGGTCTTCACCGCAACTTTTCCGCGCTGCCGTCCGTATCTTCCCGTGAGGGGAATCCGGGAGGGACCATGCCGAAAACCGCGAGACGGGCCGCGGCCGTCGCCGTGCTCGCGCTGGCGGTCGCCGGTGCTCTCACCGCCTGTGAGCAGCAACCCGTCGCCGCGCCCGCGGCCGGGCCGATCGTCACCGCCATCGGCGAGGCCACCGCGCTGCCGCCGCCGCCCGCCGAGCCCCAGCAGCCGGTTCAGCCGGTGCAGCAGAGCGTCGAGGTCGCCATCTCGTTCCCGCGGACCGGCTCCGGTCAGTGGATGTTCACCCCGGGCAGCGACGAGGTGGCGGGCACGCAGGGCAAGCTCATGCGCTACCGGATCGCGCTCGAGACCGACATCGACGGCGTCGGGCCGGTCGCGTTCGCCAAGGCCATCCGCGGCATCCTCGGCGACCCGCGCGGCTGGACCGGCGGCGGCGAGTGGCGGCTGCAGCAGGTCGGGCCGGAGGACTCCGCCGACTTCACGATCTACCTCGCGACGCCCGCCAGCCGCGACAAGCTCTGCGGTGGCACCCCCGACGGCTACACGTCCTGCCGCAACGGCAGCAACGTCGTGCTCAACGTCGCCCGCTGGGCCAACGCCGTGCCGGGTTACGGCGCCTCGCTCGACGTCTACCGCCAGTACATGGTCACCCACGAGACCGGGCACCGGCTCGGCCACGGCCACGAGCTGTGCCCGGGCGCGGGCCGGCCGGCGCCGGTGATGGAGCAGCAGACGCTCGGGCTGCACGGCTGCGTCCCGAACCCCTGGCCGTTCCCGAACGGCCGCGAGTACGCGGGCCCGTCCGGCGAGTACGACGACCCCATCCCGGCCGGCGACTCGTGAGTGTTTAGGGCGGTTAGAACCGCCCTAAACACTCACGACCGCGTCAGCGGCCCTGCAACGACTTGACGTTGTCGCCGAAGGTCCAGCCCTTCGAGCCGTCCCAGTTGATCGACCAGTCCATCAGGCCCTTGAGCCCCGGGATCGCGCGCCACGCCTGGGAAACCAGGCTCGGCGACATATAGCCGCCGCCCGCGCCGGGCTGGGCGGGCAGACCGGGAACCTGCTTGTCGTAAGGCACCCGGATCGTCGTGCCCTGCACGACCAGGCCCTGGTTCAGGCACTGCGTCTGGACGGTGAAGCCCTGCACGGTCCCGGCCTGGTACGAGTCGCCGGAGCAGCCGTACATCGACCCGTTGTAGTACTGCATGTTCAGCCACCACAGCCGGCCGTTGTCCGCGTACTTCTTGACGATCGGCAGGTACGCGCCCCAGATCGAGCCGTACGTGATGCTGCCGCCGGTCACGTACGCGGTTTCCGGCGCCATCGTGAACCCGAAGTTCGCCGGCATCTGCGCGAGCACGCCGTCGATGATGCGGATCAGGTTGGACTGCGACGCCGAGAGCGTCTTGATGTTCCCGCTGCCGGTGAGGCCGGTCTCGATGTCGATGTCGATCCCGTCGAAGTTGTACTGCTTCAGGATCGGCACGACGGTGGCGACGAACCGGTCGGCCACCGCCGAGGACGACAGGTCTATCCCGGCGGCCGCGCCGCCGATCGACATCAGGATCGTCGCCCCCGCGGCCTTCGCCGCGCACATCTCGGCGGGTGTGGACACCTTGACCCCGGCGTCCATCCCGTTCTCCCACAGCACGGTCCCGTCGGAGCGGATCACCGGGAAGGCGGCGTTGATGACGTTGTAGCCGTGCTGGGCCATGCGGCTGTCGGTGATCGGGACCCAGCCCAGCCCGGGGTGGACGCCGTTCGCGGCGCCGTCCCAGTTCTCCCAGTACCCCTGGAGGACCTTGCCGGCGGGCCGCGACTTCACCGCGCACGTGTCGGCCTGCACCGCCCCCTGTGCGGGGGCCGGCACGAGCAGCGGGACGGCCAGCACCGCCGCCAGGAGGGTTCCGAAGAAGCGGGTTCTGCGACCGGACATACCGGCTCCCATCGTCGTCGAGGGCGAACGCGGCGTGTCCGTCCACGATAGGGACCGGCGGAAAGCGCTGACTACCTACGAACGGGTGGTCTAGACAACCGGGGCGCCTCCGCGGCGAAGGCGCCCCGGTCGCGGCTCAGACGGTCAGCGTCCAGGAGGACAGGTATCCGGTGTCGGCCGGGCCCACGTCACGCAGCTGGAGCTTCCACGCGCCGTTCGCGGCCTCCGAAGAAGCGTTGACGGTGTAGGTCGTGTCGAGGTTCGGCGTCGAGTCGCTGCTGGAGTTCTTCAGCCGGTACGCCGTGCCGTCCGGGGCGACGAGGTCGAGGACCAGGTCACCGCGGTAGGTGTGGGTGATGTGCACCTCGACCTTCGTGGTGCCGGACGCGGTGCGCGCGCAGCCGCCTACGGTCGCGGTGCTGGTCACCGCGGCCCCCGGGTAGTCCGGGATGTCGAGCCGCGTCGAGGTGGTCACTGCAGCGCAGGACGAGCCGCCGATGCCGAACGAGAACGACGCCGTGTGGTCGGCGCTCGCGCCGTCCGCGGTCACGGTCACCGGGAAGGTGCCGGTCGGGGTGGTCGACGACGTCGTGATGGTCAGCGTCGACGATCCGCCCGACTGGACGGTGGCCGGGCTGAACGACGCGGTCGCGCCCGCGGGCAGGCCGGACGCCGACAGCGAGACGGACTGCGCGCTGCCGGACGTCGTCGTGGTGGTCACGGCGACCTGCAGCGACTGTCCGGGTTGGACGGTCCCGGCGGTCGGGTTCAGGCTCACCGAGAAGTCGTTGCCCTGCGTCGTGGCGACGGCCAGCTTCCACAGCGCGTACCCGATCGCGTCGGAATTCTTCTCCAGCGGGGTGTCCGGGATGTTCGACGTCGTGTCGCAGGCGCGGTGGTAGCAGTTGTCGAACGCCGCACCCGCGGTGCCGCCCCACTTCTGCGCCTGCGCCGAGCTCTTGATGTCGCCGGCGCCGGTGGCCAGGCCGCCGACCGGGATGCCCGCGCTCTTGAACGACGCGTGGTCCGACCGGCCGTCACCCTCGCTGTCGCCCTCGGTCTGGATGCCGATCGAGGAGAAGTACTCGTCGAAGATCGCCTTGACCGAAGCGACGTCGTCGTAGACGAAGTAGCCCCAGTTCTTGGAGCCGATCATGTCGAAGTTGAGGTAGGTCTTGATCTTCGTGCGCTCGGCGCTGGGCAGGTTGTTGACGTAGTACTTGGAACCGACCAGGCCGGACTCCTCGTCGGCCCACCAGGCGAAGCGGACGCGCTTGGCCATCGCCGGGTTGGTGCGCGCCAGCGTCAGCGCCGTCTCGAGGATCGACGCGCTGCCGGAGCCGTTGTCGTTGATGCCGGGGCCGGCGCTCACGCTGTCGAGGTGCGCGCCGAGCATGATGACCTGGCTCGCGTCACCCTGCGGCCATTCGGCGATGAGGTTCTGCGACTGCCCGATGCAGCTGGTGCAGGTCTGGCGCGTCGTGGTGAACCCGGCGTTCTTGAGCAGGTTCTCCACATAGGACACCGACGCCGCGTAGCCGCTGCCGCGCGGCGAGCGCGTGCCGCCGTTGTTGGTGGCGATGGTCTGCAGCTGGTTGAGATGAGTCTTGATGTTGGCCAGCGAGATGTCCGGCGCGGCGAGCGCCGTGGCGGCGGTGGCTGTAGCGCCTCCGGGCACGCTGACGACGCCCAAAACGGCGGCCAGGGCGGTGACCCCGGCTCCGAGTCTGGTCTTCCACTTCATGGCGGTGAATTCCTTCGGCGGGGGGAGGGAAAGCCGTGAATGTCGCATTGAAGGACTTAGAGTCCCTCAATGCGACATTCACGGCTTTGGGGCGGGGACTACACGGTCAACGTCCAGGAGGACAGGTAACCGGTGTCGGCGGGGCCGACGTCGCGGATCTGGAGCTTCCACGCACCGTTCGCGGCTTCCGAAGAAGCGTTCACGGTGTAGGTGGTGTTGATGTTCGGGGTCGAGCTGCTGCTGGAGTTCTTCAGCCGGTAGGCGGTGCCGTCCGGCGCGACCAGGTCGAGGACCAGGTCACCGCTGTAGGTGTGGGTGATGTGCACCTCGACCTTGGTCGTCGACGACGCGGTGCGCGCGCAGCCGGCCACGGTGTTGGTGCTGCTGACCGCGGCACCCGGGTAGTCCGGGATGTCCAGCCGGGTGCCGTTGGTCACCGCGGCGCACGAGGAAGTGGTCCCGACGGTCAGCGCGTACTGCGCGGTGTGGTCGGTGCTCGCCCCGTCCGCGGTGATGGTCACCTGGCTGGTGCCGTTCGGGGTCGACGCGGAAGTCGCGATGGTCAGCGTCGAGGTGCCACCCGACTGGATGGTCGCCGGGCTGAACGTCGCGGTCGCGCCGGCGGGCAGGCCGGAGGCGGACAGCGTGATCGACTGCGCCGCGCCGGAGGTGATCGCGGTGCTGATCGTGGTCGTCGCCGAGGCGCCCGGCTGCACGGAACCCGAAGCCGGGTTCAGCGCGACGGAGAAGTCCGGCCCGCCGCCGCTGCACGAGGCAGGCTCACCGGTCGCGGCGGTGACGGAGACGGCGTCCCACGCGGCCTTGGTGGCGTTGTACTCGGTGCAGCTGCCCGGGAAGAGCGCGATCGCGGCTTCGAGGGTCGCCTTGCGGGCGGCTTTGTGGTTCCACGACGAGGTCTTCTTCAGCAGGCCGTTGTAGAAGATCTGGCCGGCCTTCTGGATGCCGACGCCGGTGACGCTCGAGTTGTTGCAGGTCGGGCTGGCGGGCTTGCCGCCACCCGGGTTCGAGCCCTCGGCCAGCAGGTAGAACCAGTGGTTCTGCGGGCCGGCAGCGGCGTGCACCTCGGTGCTGGGGATCGACGACGAGTAGCAGTTCGGGTCGCCGACCAGCGACGGCTGGTACATGTAGCGGATCGGGCCGTCGCCGACCAGGTTGACACCCTCGCCGACCTGGTAGTCCGGGACGTCCTTCGGGTTGTTGGCGTACGCCTCGGTCAGCGCGCCGAAGATGTCCCCGGTCGACTCGTTCATGCCGCCGTTCTCGTTGCCGGAACCGGCACCGCCTGGGGTGAACTGGAAGATGCCGTGCCCGAACTCGTGGCCGACGACGTCCATCGAGGTGGCCTGGCGCTGGTTGTCCTGCGAGTGCCCGAAGTGGGTCGAGGAGCCGTTCCAGTAGGCGTTGACGTCACTGAGGCCGACGGACGCCGGGTAGCCGGTGCCACTGCCGTTGATGCCGTTGCGGCCCAGCCAGTCGGCCAGCATCTTCCACTCGGTCTGCACGCCGAAGAGCGTGTCGACGCAGGCGGTTTCGAGGTCCGTGCCGGTCCCGTTGCCCCACGCGTTGTCGGTGCCGCTGTAGACGGAACCGCCCTCGCGGCCGCAGCTGATGCCGGTGCGGCCCGGGTCGCGCATGGTGTACGTGGTGCCGGACTGCGTCGTGTCGATGGCGACGTTGCCGACGTAGTAGCTGTTGCCGGTGCCGGCGACGTTCACCGTGCTCGGCTGGGCTTGGGTGCGCGCCCCGGAGGCGAACGTCTTGACGTCGTCCCGCTTGTCGAGCACCGCGCCGGTCGCCGCGTCGACGAAGACGTGCAGATTGCTCGGCGCGGTGGCGGTGCGCCCGGCGACGACGACCTCGTAGGCGAGCTTCGGGTTCGCCCCGGCCAGCACGACCTTCTCCGGCGTGCTCACACTGTCCACAGTGGGCAGTTGGGCGCGTGCGGTGGCCGCGGCCTTCGCGGCGTCGAGCGCGGCCTGCGTCCCGACGGTGATGGCCGCGGTCTCGGCGGCGCTCGTGCCGCGGACGCGCCCGGCGCCGTCGGCGACGACGACCGCGTCCCCGCCCACGACCCGCAGGCCCTGGTAGGTCCGCTGGTAGGCGCCGTAGAACAGCCCGCCGCCACCGGCGGTCAGGCCGATGCGCTGGAAGGCTTCGGCGGGGCCGCGCTTCAGCGCGTCCAGCCCCGAAGCGGCCGCTTGGTCGGCTGCACGGGCGGCGGCGACATCCGGTGCGGCGGGCTGGGCCTGGGGAGTCGCGCTCGCCGGGGTCACCGGCAGCGCGAGAGTCATGGCGAGCCCGGCGGCGGCCGCCAAGCCCGTTCTGAACCCACGATGGGTCATCGAGGTCTTCCTTCCACGAAGGCAGGACGATGGGGTGCGGTGCGGGGGAAAGGGGGACGTGTCCGGGGTGCTAACAGCAGGTATGCGTCCGGACGCATCCGAGTAAAGGATCAGCGGATCAGGGCGTCAATGCGCCGAACGGACCAACGCCGCGTTCCGGATTCAGCGGTCAATTCGTACAAACCCCGCCGATGCTGGGGATTCTCCGCGCGTTCCGCACCGGAACGACTTTCGTAGGGACTGTGCCCGACACCATCCGAACGCCGGAAGATCTCGATCACCGGGAACCGTTAGTACCGCTCGGGAAAACGATGTCAGTCGGCTTCGGCACCCAGCGCGAGCAGCCCGTTCCGCAGCACGTTCGCGGCTTCTTCCTGCCGCCCGGTCTCCCCCAGCAGCTCGCTCAGCGGCCGCAGGGCGCGTGCCAGCACACCCCGCGCCCCGAGTCCGGTGGCGAGCTCGACCGCCGCCCGCAGGTTCTCCGCCGCGCCCCGGGCGTCTCCGCGGGCGCGGGCCAGCGACCCCAGCTGCAACCGGAGCTCCGCCGCCAGCGCCGTGCCCGCCACGACGGCCGGGCGGACCTGGTCGAGCAACGCGCCCGCCGTCTCCGGCCGGCCGGCCGCCAGGTACTCCGCCGCCAGCTCGACCGTGATCGCCGGGACGTCGTCCGGCCACGCCGTTTCCCGCGCCGCGCCGAGGTCGGCCAGCGCGCCTTCGACGTCGCCCGCGCGGCCGCGGACCCGGGCCCTGGCGAGCAGGCAGTGGGCCATCGCCGGGTGCAGGGCCCGTTCCTGCATCAGGTCGTAGGCCGCGGCGACGGACGCGGCCGCGTCGGCGAACCGGTCCGCCGCCAGGTGGCTGCGGCACACCTCGACGTGGCTGCGGGTCAGCTCGGCCAGCACCGCCGGGCCGCCCCGGGTGAGCCGCAGCGCCGACTCGGCGTACTCCGCGGCCCGGTCCAGATCGCCCTGGCGCAGGTGCCGCTCAGCGAGACACGCCCGCAGCGTCAGCAGCATCGACGGCTGCGGGTATCCGTCGCGCAGCAGCTCGGCGTGGCAGGTTTCCAGCAGGTGCAGGGAATACTGCGCCTCGCCCCAGTCGCTCAGCACCGCCGCCCGCAGAGGGACGACCATCGCCCGGACCGGCGGCGGCTCGCCCGACAACGTCGTTTCCGCCTCGGCGACGTACTTCGTGCGGATGTCGCCGGACGAATACCCGGCCAGCCACAGCAGCGCGATCCCGGCCTGCCGCGGCCGGTCCAGGCGTTCGGCGCGGCGCCGGATCCGCTGCATTCGCGGGGTCGCGCGGCGGGCGTCGCCGGACAGGAACCGCTCCGCCGTCTCGATCAGCTCGAGGTCGAGTTCCAGGAGCTCCCGGGGCGAGCTGCCGCCGAGGAGCTCGTCCGGGTCGATGCCGAGCTGTTGGGCGAAGAACCGCAGCGCGTCGCCCGACGGCGTCCGCGCGCCGGTCTCGACCGACGACACGTACGCCGCGGAGTACTGCGGCCCGGCCAGTTCGCGCTGTGTGAGGCCGCGCTCGGTGCGCAGCTCGCGCAGGCGTTCACCGACGCTCTCGCTCACTCGGGCCGCCTTTCCACCGGTTCAGGGTAGGCCGCGCGGCGGCGGGGGAGTCGCCCGCCGCCGCGCGGCCGGGATCAGCAGGCGCCGCCATCGCTCCACACGGCCCACGAGGTGGGCGCGCCGGGCTCGGCACCGGTCGAGTACCACAGGGACGTCCACTGGTGACCGTTGTGGCCGACGACGTCGTCGGGCACGTACGCCTTCGCGGAGTCCCACTCGGCGAGCCCGTCGCAGCCGGTCGGCGGGGTGCCGGTGCCGACGGTGAGCGAGAACTGCGCGGTGTGGTCGGCATCGGTGCCGTCGCCGGTGACCGTCACCTGGTTGGTGCCCTGCGGCGTGGTCGCCGAGGTGGTGATGGTCAGCGTCGACGTGCCGCCGGACTGGACGCTCGCCGGGCTGAAGGTCGCCTTCGCGCCTTCGGGGAGGCCGGTCGCCAATAGCTGGACCGCCTGCGCGGTGCCCGAGGTGATCCGGGTGGTCACCGTGGTGGTCGCGGTCTGTCCGGGCTGGACGGACGCCGACGCCGGGGAAAGCGTCAGCGAGTAGTCGTTGCCGGCCGGCGGCTGGCCGCTGCAGGTGGGCTCACCGCTGACGGCCGGCACGCTCACCGCGTCCCACGCGGCCTTGGTGGCGTTGTACTCGGTGCAGCTGCCCGGGAAGAGCGCGATCGCGGCTTCGAGCGTGGCCTTGCGGGCGGATTTGTGGTTCCACGACGAGGTTTTCTTCAGCAGACCGTTGTAGAAGATCTTGCCGGCCTTCTGGATGCCGATGCCGGTGACGGTGGAGCCGTTGCAGGTCGGGCTGGCCGGCGAGGCGTTGCTGCCCTGGGAAAGCAGGGAGAACCAGTGGTTCTGCGGGCCCGCGGCGGCGTGCACCTCGGTGCTCGGGATCGACGCGGAGTAGCAGTTCGGGTCGCCGACTTGCGACGGGTTGTACATGTACCGGATCGGGCCCTGGCCGACGAGGTTGACGCCTTCGCCGACGGTGAAGTCCGGGGTGTCCTTCGGGTTGTTGGCGTAGAACTCGGTCAGCGCGCCGAAGATGTCACCGGTGGACTCGTTGAGCCCGCCGTTCTCGTTGCCCGACCCCGCGCCGCCCGGCGTCGTCTGGAAGATCGCGTGCCCGAACTCGTGCCCGACGACGTCCATCGGCGTCGCCTGGCGCCGGTTGTCCTGCGAGTGCCCGAAGTGGGTCGAGGAGCCGTCCCAGTAGGCGTTGACGTCGTTGAGGCCGACGCTCGCGCGGAAGCCGCCGCCGGCGCCGTCGATGCCGTTGCGGCCCAGCCACTCGCCGAGCATCTTCCACTCGGTCTGAACGCTGTAGAGCGCGTCGACGCAGCCGGTTTCGAGGTCGGTGCCGGAGCTGGTGCCCCAGGTGTTGGTGCTCTTCGTGAAGATCGCGCCGCCCTCGCGGCCGCAGGCGATGCCGCGGCGCGTGGGGTCGGTCATCGAGTAGGAGCTGCCGGAGCCGGACGTGTCGATCGAGACGGTCCCGGCGTAGTAGGAGTTGCCGGTGCCGGCTTCGCGCACGTCGTCGCGGGTGTCGAGGACTTTGCCGGTGGCGCTGTCGACGAAGACGTGCAGCTTGGTCGGGTGTGTCTTGGTGTGGCCGGAGACGACGACCTCGTAGGCGAGCTTCGGGGAGTCCCCAGCGAGTACGACGAGCTTCGGCGCGGTGGCGGTGTCTACTGTGGACACCTTGCTCTTGGCGATCTCGGTCGCCTGTTCGGCGTTCAGGGTGGCCTGGGTGTTCACGGCGATCGGCGCCGTGTGCGCGGCTTCGGTGCCGCGGACGCGCCCGGCCCCGTCGGCGACGACGACCGCGTCCCCGCCGACGACCGGCAGGCCGTGGTAGGTGCGCTGGTAGGAGGCGTAGTAGAGCCCGCCGCCACCCGGGGTGACGCCGGTGCGGACGAAGGCTTCCCCGGCGCCCTTGGCGAGCCGGTCGGCGCCGCTGAGGGCGGCCTGGTCGGCGGCGCGGGCGGCGAGCGCCTCGGGCGGGGTGGCGGCGGGAGTGTCGGGGCCGCCGGCGGCCGGGATCGCCGGCACCGCGAAGGTCAGGGCCAGGCCGGCGATCGCCGCCAGCCCTCGTGGGGATCTCATGGGGAACCTTTCCGGGGACACGGGAGGTGTGTCCGGTGCGATAACTGCTGTTATTGCGCTGGACGCGTCCGAGTAAAGGTTCCGGTCGCCCGCCGGTCAATGGGCCGAACGGCTCAGTGGCGCACCCCGAAGATCACGACGTCTCGCGCGAAACCGCAGGAAACACCCGGGTTTCCAACTGGTCTGAACCAATTCACCAGACTTTGGTAGGAAACTTCCCCAGCCCGGACCACCGGCCCGCGCAGGTCCGCCGTGTCGACCCCTCGATCACGCGTGTCGACCTCCCCATCACGCGAGTCGACCTTTCAGTCACGCGAAGCTCGTGGCCAGAGGGTCGACACGCGTGTCTGGAGGGTCGACACGCGTGTCTGGAGGGTCGACACGCGTGATTGGAGGGTCGACACGCGTGATTGGAGGGTCGACACGGTTACGGGCCGGTGGCGGAGTCGAGGCCGCGTTGGTAGGCCTTGATCGCCTCGTCGAGATGACCACGTTGTCGCAGGACGTCGCCGAGGCGCAGGGCCGTCGAGACCGCCGCGCCGTGCAGGGACGCCCGGGTCTGGATCTCCGCCGCCTCGCGCAGCAGCCGGGTCGCGGCCTCCAGGTCGCCCTCGGCCTGTGCGATCTGGCCCCGCAGCCCCGTCGCCTCACCGAGGGACTCGACGTCGCGGGCCAGCAGCGGCCAGACCTCCGACACCAGCGAAGCCGCCTCGGCGGGCTCTCCCTGCCGCAGTCGGACCTCGGCCAGCTCGAGCGTCGCCCCCGCGACGCCTTCCTCCGCGCCGATCGCCGCGAGCTGGTCGCGGGCCGACGTCAGTTCCGCGCGGGCCTCGTCCAGCCGGCCCAGCCGGCGCAGGAGGTACCCGCGCGCCCAGCGGCAGCGGGCCGCGTCGCGGTCGAACCCCACCGACGCGAACAGGCGGCACGCCTCGGTCAGGTCCTGCTCCGCCCGGCCGGACTGCCCGGTCGCCTGCCACACCTGCGACGCCTGCCGGTGGAACCGTGCGACGAAGTCCGGCCGCGTGGCCGCCCGGGCCAGGCGAAGGCCGTCGAGTGCCGCACGCTGGGCCCGGTGCAGCCCGCCCATCTCCATCAGCGGGTGGATCAACGCGCTGAGCAGGCACAACTCGGCATCGGCGTCGGCCGGCCCCGCGGCCAGCTCCTCTTCGACGCGCGCGATCGCCGCGCCCGCGTCGCCGCTGTAGTACCGGCAGCCCGACCAGCGGTGCACGATCATCGCCCGCAGCCACGGCGGTGCCGCTTCGCTCAGTTCCGAAGCGTGCTCCAGTTCCTTCTGCGCGCCTTCGACGTCGAACTGCTGCCACTTCACCTCGGCGAGGCAGAACCGCGCGTAGCACTCGACGTCGTCCAGGCGGTAGCCCGCGGCCCGCTTCCCGGCGGCGGCGAACCGTTCTTCGGCAAGGGTGACCCGGCCCTGCTCGAGGTCGCGGTAGCCCTCGTCGAGGGACGCGCGCAGCTCTTCGGTGACGCCGGGCGGACGGCCGAAGCGCAGGTCGTCGGCGGTCAGGCCGAGCCGCCGAGCCAGGTAGGCCAGCATTTCCTCGGACGGCGGCCGGCTGCCGGTCTCGACCTTCGCCAGGAACCCGCGGTCGTAACCCGGCTCCGCCAGCTCGCGCTGGGTCCAGCCCCGGTCGGTGCGCAGCCGCCGGATCCGCGCGCCGAGCGGTTCGGTCATCTCCCCACGGTAGGTCATCGACGCCGGCATCGCGGAAACGGACATATTGACGCCCTGTCCGTGCCGGGATAGCGTTCTCCTGCTAAATAGGAAACTTTCCTAACAAAGTGGAGGGCGACCATGCGCCTGCTTCCCCTCGCGACGGCGGCCGCGCTCGCCGTGCCCCTCGCCGCGACCCCGGCCGAAGCGGCCACCGCGCCGGCCGCCGTGCGCGTCGACCAAGTCGGCTACGCGCTGGGCGAGGCGAAGCACGCGTACCTGCTCGGCGGGGCGGCGGGGAAGTTCACCGTCGTCGACGAGCGCGGCCGCACGGTCCGCGAAGGCCGCACCGGCGCGAGCCTCGGCGCCTGGAACGCCCGCTACCCGGCGGTGTTCGACCTCGATCTGTCTACTGTGGACCGGCCGGGCACCTACCGCGTCAAAGCCGCGGGCGCGACGTCGCCGCCGTTCCGCATCGACACCGCGAGCCGCCTGTTCCGCCCGCTCGTGCGCGCCACCACCGAGTTCTTCCAGGCCCAGCGCGACGGCCACGACGTCGTCCCCGGCCGGCTCGACCGCAAGCCGTCGCACCTCGCGGACAAGAAGGCGACCGTCTACGCCGAGCCGAAGTTCGCCGGCGAGGGCGGTGACGAAATCGTCGAACCGCTGAAGCCACAGGGTGGTCCCGTCGACGTCGAGGGCGGCTGGGTCGACGCGGGGGACTTCGTCAAGTTCACGTCCAACACCGCGTACTCGCTGGCCGAGCTGGGTTTCGTGCTGCGCGAGGACCCCGATCCGGTGCTGGCGGAGGAGGTCCGCTTCGGCCTCGACTGGCTCGACAAGATGTGGGACGGCTGGACGAAGACCCTCTACGCCCAGGTCGGCATCGGCACCGGCAGCGAGGAGTTCGGCTTCCTCGGCGATCACGACGTCTGGCGCAGCCCGCAGGACGACGACGCGCTGAGCGTCGAGCCCGGCGACCCCGCCTACTTCGTCAAGCACCGCCCGGTGTTCCCGGCCGCCCCCGCGGGTGCGCCGCTGTCCCCGAACCTCGCCGGCCGCATCGCCGCCGCCTTCGCGCTCGGCGCGCAGGTGCAGGCCCACCGCGACCCGAAGCTGGCCCGGCACTACCTCGCCGAGGCGGCGGCGGTGTTCGCCCAGGCCAAGACGGCGGACGTCGGCGAGCTCGTCACGGCGTTCCCGCACGCCTACTACCCGGAGTCGTCCTGGGAGGACGACCTGGAGCTGGGCGCGACGCAGCTCGCGCTGGCCGCCCGCAAGCTGGGGGACCCGCGCGCGAACGGCTGGGCCCGCGACGCGGCGAAGTGGGCGAAGGCGTACATCGGCAGCGACGACACGAGCACGTTGAACCTCTACGACACGAGTGCGCTCGCCCACGCCGACCTCGCCGGCCTGTTGCGCACCGGCGTCCCGGGCGCCGCGCTCGGCGTCCGCGAGCTGGCCGCGGACCTGCGGCGCCAGCTGGACGCGGGCGTGGCGTCGGCGAAGAAGAGTCCATTCCGGACCGCGGTCGACGTCACCGACTTCGACGCCGCCAGCAAGAGCTTCGGCTTCGCGGCGACCGCACGGCTCTACCAGCGCGTCACCGGCGACACCCGCTACGCCGCCTTCGGTGCGCAACAGCGTGACTTCACGCTCGGCGCGAACGCCTGGGGAGTGTCGCTCGTGGTCGGCGTCGGCTCGACGTTCCCGCAGTGCCCGCACCACCAGGCCGCGAACCTCGCCGGACCTTCGAAAGTGCTGTACGGCGCGGTCGTCAACGGCCCCAACGGCGCGGGCACCTTCGCCGACCTGCCGTTTCCCGCGGGCGCGAAGGAATGCACCCGTCCGTATGAATCCTTCGACGGCCAGGGAAGTCGTTACGCGGACGACCTGAGTTCATGGCCCAGCAACGAGCCCGCCATCGACTTCACCTCCACGGCCCTCTTGGCATTTTCGCTGGCGGGGAGGTCGTAGCATGGCCCGGTGAGCGAACAGTCTGAATTCCCCGACGGCCAGTACCCCGAGCGCCCGGTCGAGCGCCACAAGGGCCCGGTGGTGCTGCGCCGCGACCGCCGCGACCAGGGCAGCACGACCGACCAGCGGCTGCTCGACTCGCGCGGACCGAGCGACTGGGTGCACACCGACCCGTGGCGCGTCCTGCGGATCCAGGCCGAGTTCGTCGAGGGCTTCGGCGCGCTCGCCGAGGTGCCGCGCGCGGTGACGGTGTTCGGCTCGGCGCGCACCAAGCGCGACCACCCGGAGTACGAGCTCGGCCGCAAGATCGGCGCGGCGCTGGCCAACGCCGGGTTCGCCGTGATGACCGGCGGCGGCCCGGGCGCGATGGAGGCGGTCAACCGCGGTGCGGCCGAGGCCGGCGGCTTCTCCGTCGGGCTCGGCATCGAGCTGCCGTTCGAGCAGGGGATGAACCCGTGGGTCGACCTCGGGGTCAATTTCCGCTACTTCTTCGCCCGCAAGACGATGTTCATCAAGTATTCGCAGGCCTTCATCTGCCTTCCCGGCGGCTTCGGCACGCTCGACGAGCTGTTCGAGGCGCTGACGCTGGTGCAGACCAAAAAGGTCACGAAGTTCCCGGTGGTGCTGTTCGGCAGCGACTACTGGGGCGGGCTCTACGACTGGATCGCCAAGACCGTGCAGGCCGAGGGCAAGGTCAGCCCGCACGACCTGGACCTGCTGCACGTCACCGACGACATCGACGACGCCGTCCGCGTGGTGCAGGAGTCCTACCAGGCGTGGGAGGACACGCACTGATGAGCCGGATCTGTGTCTTCTGCGGCTCCTCGATGGGGTTCTCGCCGCGCTACGCCGAGCAGGCGGCGGCGCTCGGCAAGCTGCTGGCCCAGCGCGGCATCGGCCTGGTCTACGGCGGGGCGAGCGTCGGCACGATGGGCGTGGTCGCCGACGCGGCCCTGGCCGCGGGCGGCGAGGTGATCGGCGTGATCCCGGAGGCGTTGTCCTCGGTCGAAATCTCCCACGCGGGCCTGTCGGAGCTGCACGTCGTCAAGGACATGCACGAGCGCAAGGCCAAGATGGCGGCCCTGTCCGACGGTTTCCTGGCGCTCCCGGGCGGTGCGGGCACGCTGGAGGAGCTGTTCGAGGTCTGGACGTGGGCCCAGCTCGGCCTGCACGGCAAGCCGATCGGCCTGGTCGACGTGGACGGGTACTACGGGCCGCTGATGGCCTTCGCCGACCGCATGGTGACCGAGGGGTTCGTCAAGCCGGAGTACCGGCAGCTGCTGATGACCGACGCGGACGCGGCGGTGCTGCTCGACCGGTTCGAGACGTACGAACCGCCGGCCCCGCCGAAGTGGGCCACGGAGCCACCGGGCATCTGAGCGCGCACGGCGCCGGTCGTCCACGGCGCCGGTCGTCCACGAGAGGTGAAGCGCCCCAATGTGGCGTTCGGTGCGTCAGGCGCACCCAATGTGGCGTTCGGTGCGTGGGACGCAACCAACGCCACATTGGGGCGCTCGAGCCGGGTCGCGAACGCAGGGCCGGGAAAGCAGGGGCGTAAACGCGGGGCCCGGAGCGCTAGCTGTCGGCGGTCACCCGACCGGCCTCGGCGACCTCGGTGCTCGCCCGGACGAACGCGGCCACCGCCCGCGACCGCGTCCGGTCGGGCCAGGCCAGCAGGACCGACGTCCGGGGCGCGTCGAGCACCGGCACGCACACCACGTCCGCCCGCACGTGGCGCCGCCCGGACTCCGGGACCACCGCCACCACCTGGCCCAGCGCCACCAGCTGCAGCAGCTGACCGGAATCGCGTACCTCGGGACCGGTCACGTCGCTGCCGGGCCAGCGGGGGAACGGCTCGCCGTCGAGGTCGGCGACGACCAGCGCCGCCCGACCGGCCAGGCGGTGGCCGCGGGGGAGCATCGCCACCTGGTCCTGCTCCAGCAGCAGCTCGGTGTCGAACCCCGCGATGTCGTCGTGCGGGCCGTGGAGGAACGCCAGGTCGACGCGGCCGTGGCGCAGCATGCGGGACTGCTCGCCTATCCCGCACACGATCACCTCGACGTCGATGGCGTCCGGATCCTGCCGGTACCGCGGGAGGATCCGCTCGAGCAGGCCGGCGTCCCCGTCGGGCTTCATCGCCACGAGCAGCCGCGGCACCTCCTGCCCCGCGCGCTGCGCCCGGCGCACCGCCGCATCGACCGCGTCGAGTGCTTTACGGCTCTCCGCAAGGAAAACCGCACCCGCCGAGGTGAGGGTCACGCCGCGGCTCGTGCGTTCCAGCAGCGTGACACCGATGCGCCGTTCGAGCTGCTGGATGGCGCGGGACAGCGGGGGCTGCGCCATGCCGAGGCGCTGCGCCGCGCGGCCGAAGTGCAGTTCCTCGGCCACGGCGACGAAATACGCGAGCTCCCGCGTCTCCATACCGCCAGAGTATCGGCCGATGCGGCATCGGTGTTGGCTCGCGCGGGGGCCCCGCTGGTGTGCTGGAGCCATGGACGAAATCACCTTGGTCACCGGCGCGAACAAGGGCATCGGCCGCGAGATCGCCGCGCAGCTCGCCGCCCTCGGGCACACCGTCGTCATCGGCGCCCGCAACGCCGAACTCGGCGAGAAGGCCGCCGCCGAACTGGGCACGGATTCGGTGGTCCTCGACGTGACCGACCCCGCGTCGGCCGCCGCGGCCGCCGACACCGTCGAAGCCCGCTACGGCCGGCTCGACGTGCTGGTCAACAACGCGGGCATCAGCCGTCCGCCGGGCACGGACCTCACGCACCAGAACCCGAGTTCGGCCGACCTCGCGACCTTGCGCGCGATCTTCGAGACGAACTTCTTCGGCGTCGTCACGGTCACGAACGCCCTGCTCCCGCTGCTGCGCCGCTCGGCCGCGCCCCGCATCGTCAACGTCTCCAGCAGCGTCGCGTCCCTGACGCGCAACGCCGACCTCGCCGCGCAGCTGCCCATTTCGGCGGGCTACACCCCGTCGAAGACCGCGTTGACGTCGTTGACCCTGCAGTACGCGAGAGAACTGCGTCCCGACGGGATCCTCGTCAACGCCGTCTGCCCGGGCTACTGCGCCACCGACCTGAACGACCACGCCGGCTTCCGCACGCCCGCTCAGGGTGCGGCGGCCGCGGTCCGGATGGCGACGATCCCGAAGGACGGCCCCACCGGCACGTTCGTCGACGACGAGGGTCCGGTTCCCTGGTGACTCAGGCGGCGCCTTCGCTGGGCCGCTTGTGGTAGGTGTCCACGTACTCCTGGCCCGAAAGCTCGAGGATCGCGTACATCACCTCGTCGGTGACCGAGCGGCGGATCGCCGGCGAGTTGTCCTGGCCTTCGTAGCGCGAGAAGTCGAGGGGCTTGCCGAACGTGATGCCGATCTTCGCGAGGCGCGGGACCTTCGCGCCCTTCGGCTGGAGGCCCTCGGTGCCGGTCAGCGCGACCGGCACCACCTTCGCACCGGTCGCCAGTGCCAGCGCCGCGACACCCGTGTGGCCGCGGTGCAGCCGGCCGTCCAGCGAGCGCGTGCCCTCGGGGTAGATCGCGAAGACGCCGCCCGCGTCGAGCACCTTGCGCGCCGCTTCGAGGGCCGCCAGCCCGGCCTGGGCGTTGCCGCGCTCGACCGGGATGTAGCCGAGGCCGCCGACGAACCCGGCCATCAGCTTGCCCTTGACGCCCTTGCCGGTGAAGTACTCCGCCTTGCCGAGGAACTTGACCTGCCGCGGGGTCGCGAACGTGATCACGCCGGTGTCGAGCGCGGCGCGGTGGTTGGCCGCGAGGAGCACCGGGCCCGTGGCGGGCACGTTCTCCACGCCGTGCACCTCCGGCCGGTACACCGCCCTGGCCAGCGGTCCCAGCACGAACCGGACAAGCAGCGCGATCAAGTGGTCCTCCTCCTCGGGTGCGGTGCCACCAGCATGGCACGATCGCTACTCGTGAGTTGGTTCGAGCGGCGTACGTGGCAGGAGCCCGGTTGGACGCCCGAGGACATCGTGACCGCGAAGGGTGACCGCACGGTTTCGGTGGTGCTACCGGCACTGGACGAGGAGCGGACCGTCGGCGACGTCGTCGCGTCGGTGCGGCCGCTGGTCGGCGGCGCCGTCGACGAGCTGATCGTCATGGACTCGGGTTCGTCGGATGCCACGGTGCGGGTCGCCGAGGCCGCCGGCGCGCGGGTGGTCCGCCGCGAAGACGTCCTGCCGGACCTGCCGCCGGTGCCCGGCAAGGGCGAGGTGCTGTGGCGCTCGCTGGCCGCGACCAGCGGGGACTTCGTCGTGTTCCTCGACTCCGACCTCGTCGACCCGGACCCGGCGTTCGTGCCGTCGCTGCTCGGGCCGCTGGTCTCCGAAAGCGGCGTCCACCTGGTCAAGGGCTTCTACCGCCGTCCGCTGCGGCTGGAGAGCACCGGCGGGGGCCGCGTCACCGAGCTGCTGGCGCGGCCGGTGCTCTCCGCGCTGCGCCCCTCGCTCGGCGGGCTGGTCCAGCCCCTCGGCGGCGAGTACGCGGGCACGCGCGAGTTCCTGGAGTCGGTGCCGTTCGCCGCCGGGTACGGCGTCGAGATCGGGCTGCTGCTCGACGCCGAAGCGCGCTACGGCCTCGACGGGCTCGCGCAGGTCAACCTCGGTGTCCGCAAGCACCGGAACCGGTCGCTGCGGCAGCTCGGCGCGATGTCCCGGCAGATCCTGGGCACGGCCCTGTCGCGCTGCGGGGTCCCGGCGGCGGACGCGCCGTTCACGCAGTTCGTGCAGGTCGACGAGGAGTGGCTGCCGGACGTCACGGAGGTCCGGGTCGCGGACCGGCCGCCGATGCGCGAAGTGCTCGCCCGTCCTCGAGGGTGAGGACCTCGTCGAAGCCGGCCAGGTGCTCGGGGCGGTGGGTGACGAGGACGACGGTGCCCTCGGCCCTGGCGAGGACTTTCGCCAGGACGGCGTCGCCGTGCGCGGGGTCGAGGCCTTCGACCGGCTCGTCGAGCACCAGGACCTTCGGTGCGGCCAGGACCGCGCGGGCGAGGATCAGCCGCTGGCGTTGACCGCCGGAGAGCGCTGCGCCGTCCGGGCCGGTGTCGCGGTCCAGGTCGAGGTCGAAGTCGGCGGTCGCGCAGGCTTCCTTCAACTCCTCGTCGGTGGCCTGCGGCTTCGCGAGCAGGAGGTTTTCGCGGACGGTCGTGTGGAAGACGTGGGCGTCGGCCAGCGCTCCGGAGACGAGGGCCGGCAGGTCGGCGTACTCGGCGAGCGGGTGGCCGTCGAGGAGCACCTGGCCGTCCGTCGGGGTTTCGAGGCCGAGGAGGAGCCGCAGCAGGGTCGTCTTGCCGGCGCCGCTGGGACCGAGGACGCCGACGCGCTTCCCAGGGGGGAGGTCGAGGTCGAGGTCCCGCAGCGCGGGAGCCCGGCCGGGGTGGCGGACCCCGGCCCGCCGGAGCCGGAAGTGTCCTTTTTGCACGGACCGGGTGCCCCGAGGGAGGGCGGGCTCGGCGAGCACGGCCCGCACCCGGGCGGCCGACGCGCGGATCTCGGGGACGCGGCGCGCGGCGCCGACGAGCGGGAGGACGACTTCGAAGGTGGTCATGGCGGCCAGGGTGAGCGCGGCGGTCCAGGGCACGGAGGCGTGGCAGAGCAGCGCGACGGCGGCGGTGGTGAGCAGCTGGACGAGCGTCCCGGCGGCGGTGAGCAGGGCGGTCTTGGCCGACGTTCCCCGCTCACTCGCGGCGAGGTGGTCGACGACGTCGGTGGCCCGCCCGTGGGCTTGTCCGAGGGCTCCGGCGGCGACGAGCTCCCGGCGCCCGGTGACCAGCTCGACGGCCCGTTCGGCGAGTTCGGCCCGCTTCGGCGCATCTTCCCGGGCCGCGTGCCCGGTGACCCGGATGACCAGCCACGGCAGGAGCACGCCGGCGACGAGCAGGCCGCTCGCGAGCGCGACGGCGGCTTGTGCCGACGCGGTGGCGGTGACGGCCACGGCGGCGCTCCCGGCGAGCGCGGCGACCCCGGCGGGCAGCAGCCACCGCAGGACGGCGTCCTGCAGAGCGTCCACATCGGACACGAGCCGGGTGACGAGGTCCCCGCCGGAGTAGCGTGAGCCGGGCAGGAGGGCTCGGTAGACGCGGGTGCGCAGGGCGCCGAGCCACCGCAGGACGACTTCGTGGCCGGCGAGCCGTTCGGCGTACCGGAGCCCGCCCCGGAGCAGGGCGAGGGTCCGGACGGCGACGATGGCCACGGTGAGGGCGGCGAGCGGCGGCCGTTCGGCGGCGCGCAGGAGCAGCCAGGCGGCGGTGGCCATCAGGGCCAGGGCGGCGAGTTCGGCCCCGGCGCCGAGGAGCGCGGCGCGCAGGAGCCGGAGAGCGTCCTTCATCGAGACGGCCCAGAAGTTCACGCCGCCACCTCCGTGCGGATCCGGCCGTCGCGCAGCTCCACCACCCGGTCCGCCAGCGCGACCATCGCCGGCCGGTGGGCGACCAGCACCGCCGTCCGTCCGGGCAGCAACCGCCGCGTCGCCGACAGCACCGTCGCCTCCGTGCGGGAGTCCAGCCGGGCCGTCGGCTCGTCGAGCAGCACCAGCCCCGCCGAAGTCCGCGCCAGCGCCCGCGCCAGCCCGACCCGCTGGCGCTGGCCCGCCGACAGGACTTCGCCGAGCTCGCCCACCGGCGTCTCGAACCCGGCGGGCAGCCCCGCCGCCACGGAGGTCAGGGCCGCGGCCCGAGCCGCACCGGGAACGTCGGCGGAAGGCAGGCCCAGCGCGATGTTGGCCGCCAGCGACCCCCGGAACAACGTCGGCCGCTGCGGCACCCAGGCGACATCGGCGAGCCACGAAGACGGCGACAGCAGGCGCAGGTCGACCCCGTCCACCAGGACCCGCCCCGAAGCCGGCGTCACGAAGCCCAGCAACACCGACAGCAACGTGCTCTTGCCGGACCCGCTCGGCCCCACCAGGGCCACCCGTGCACCGGCGGGCACCGACAAGTCCACTTCGGACAGCGCGGGAACCCCGTCGTAGCACACCGAAACCCGCTCCAGGACGAGCGAAGGCGCACCTCGGCGACGACAACGCGCCCCGGAGCGCGGAGGCACCACCGGCACGGCGAGTGCCTCCCGCAACGCCGTCAGGCCCTCCGCCGCCGCGTGGAACTTCGCGCCCGCCGCGCGCAGCGGCAGGTACGCCTCCGGGGCCAGGATCAGGATCAGCAGTGCCGTCCGCGCGTCGAGACCGCCGTCGAGCAGCCGGAACCCGATCGGCACCGCCACCAGCGCCACCGACAGCGTCGCCACCAGTTCCAGCACCAGCGACGACAGGAAGGCGACCCGCACCGTCTTCAAGGTCGCGTCGGCGTGCGCGTCCGCCATGGCCCGGACCGTCTTCGCCTGGGCTTCCGCGCGGCCGAACACCTTCAGCGTGCCGAGCCCGCGCACGACGTCGAGGAAGTGCCCGCCCAGCTTCGTCAGCAGCTCCCACTGCCGCGAAGTCCGCGCCGCCGTGTGCTTCCCGACCAGGATCGCGAACACCGGGATCAGGGGCAGCGTCGCCGTCACCACCAGCGCCGACACGAGGTCCGTGGTGAACAGCCGCACGACCACCGCGACCGGCACCACCACCGACACGACCAGCGACGGCAGGTACCCGCTCAGGTAGCTGTCCGTCGCGTCGACTCCCCGCGTGACCTGCGTGGCGACGACGCCGGCGCGGTCGGAAGCCGAGTCGAGCAGCCGCCGCCGCAGGCCGCCGCGGACCGATGCCGCGAACCGTCCACCGAGGACGCCGTGGCCCCAGGTGAGCGCGACCCGGCCGAGCAGAGCCACGACCAGGAAGGACGAGACCCCGCCGCCGGTGAGCAGCGTGGCCAGTCCTTCGGCCTGGACCAGGACGGCCGAGGCGGAAAGCACTCCGAGCGCGGCCAGCACGGCCAGGTACCGCCGGAGTCCGGGCAGAGCAGGCACAGGAACTCCTAGAAGTGCAGCAGCGAACGCTGGTCGAGGGGACGCCGGTGCGCGCGCCAGGTCAGCCACTGCACCACCAGCAGCAGGAGCACCGCCGGCACGGCGAACCAGCCCAGCACCGTGAACGTCCCGGACGCGGTCGCCGCCTGCCCGACGGTCAGCGCGTACCCCGGCGAGACGAGCACCGAAGGGAACCGCAGCGTGCCGGCGAGCAGCGCCGGGCACGCCGAAAGCACCATCGACCCGACGAGCGCCACCCGGTACCGCCGGGCCGCCAGCCCCAGCCGGAAGACGGCGAAAGCGGCGAAGGTCAGCACGACCACGCCGGCACCGAGAACCGTGCCGCCGTCCAGGGCGAAGAACCCCCACCCCGTGGCGATCGCGAGGAAGGCGAGCACGGGCGCCGAGAAAGCCCGTGCCAGCCGCACCGCGCGGCCGGTGAGCTCCGCCGGCGCGCGCACGGCGAGGAACGCCGCGCCCTGCAGGCAGAACAACGCGACGAACCCGAGCCCCCACAGCACCGCGTACGGGTCGAACAGCGCGAGCACGTCCCCGGACGGCGAGCCGTCGGCGTCCAGGGGCAGGCCGAGCACGAGGTTGCCCAGGAACAGGCCCCACGACAGCGCCGTCACCAGCGCGCCGCCGACGATGCCCGCGGTCCAGGCGCCGCGCCGGGCGTCCGGGCGGCGGCTGCGCAGCTGCATCGACGCCGTGAACGTGACCAGGCCGAGCAGCAGCGTCACGACCAGGACGTACGCGCCGGCGAACACCCTGCCCTCCAGGTGCGGGAACGCACCGAAGAGCAGGCCGACCGCGGCCACCAGCCACACCTCGTTGGCCAGGAAGAACGGCCCGAGCGCGCCGAGGGTCTGCCGGCGCCGTCGCTCGTCGGAGTCGAAGGCGGGCAGCAGCATGCCGACGCCGTAGTCGTAGCCGGCCAGCGCGAAGTACCCGCAGGTCAGCAGGCCGAGCAGGCACCACCAGAAGGTCACCATCGGTCAGACTCCGCTCAGGACGGGCAGCTCGGCGGGCTCGTCGGCCGGTTCCGGGCCGCGCTTGGCGACGCGCGCCATGAGCACCCAGTCGGCGACCGCGAGCGCGGCGAACAGCAGCGAGAAGGCGATGAAGGAGAACAGGATCTGGCCGGCGGGGACGTCCGCGATCGCGTCGGCGGTGCGCAGCTTCCCCCAGACCAGCCACGGCTGGCGGCCGAGTTCGCGCACCAGCCAGCCCATGATCGCCGCGAGGAACGGCAGCGGGATCGCCGCGACCATCAGGTAGTGCAGGAACCGGGTCCTGGTGATCCAGTTCCGGACCAGCAGCAGCGTGCCGAGGATCGCGCAGAGGAACATCAGGAACCCGAGGCCGATCATCGCGCCGAGCGGTGCACCGACCGCGCTTTCCCCCAGCTTGTCCGGCTGGTACGTCTTCAGTTCGCCGAACTGCGCGAAGCCCTGGTTGATCACGAGGATCGAGCCGGCGAGCGCGGTGAGCACGCCGATGCGCATCGAGCGGCGGAAGAACTCGACCTCGGTGGTGCGCTTGAGGAAGTGGTACGCGCTGACGCCGACCACGAAGAACCCGCCGGTCACCAGCGCGGCGCTGAGGACGTGCGGCAGCGACGCGGCGAGCGCGGGGTTGCCGAACAGCGCGCCGAAGTCGTCGAGGTGCAGCGTGCCACCTTCGAGCCGGCTGCCGACCGGGTTCTGCAGGAACGAGTTGGCCAGCATGATGAACAGTGCCGACGCGCAGGCGGTCAGCGTGACCAGCCAGATCAAGGTCAGGTGCAGCCACTTGTTCAGCCGCCCGAAGCCGAAGATCCACAGGCCGAGGAAGGTCGACTCGAGGAAGAACGCGACCAGCGTTTCAATGGCCAGCGGCGCGCCGAAGACGTCTCCGGCGAATGCGGAGAGACCGGTCCAGGTCAGCCCGAACTGGAATTCCATCACGATTCCGGTGACGATCCCCAGCGCGTAATTGATCACGTACAGCCGGCCCCAGAAGCGCGTCATCCGCAGCAGCTCGGGCTTGCCGCCGAGCGTCCAGCGTGTCTGCATCACGGCCACCAGCGTGACCAACCCCAGTGTGAGCAGCACGAACAGGAAGTGGAACGAGGTCGTCGTCGCGAACTGGAGTCTCGCGACCGGGAGTGCGTCCATGCCGATCGACTATATACGTAGTCTGGCTACATGTAGCCGTCAAATCCATGAGATCCGGGTCATCTCGGGGAAATCCCCGGGTGCTGCCCCCGGCGTCCGGGAATAGCCTCCCCCGGTGGGCATGCGTAGACTGCGTACCTATGAAGGCGGACACCTTGCGCGGGCACCTCGACGCGTTGCTGCTGGCCGTGCTCGACGGCCGGAAACTGCACGGCTACGCGATCATCGAGGCGCTCCAGCTGCGCAGCGACGGCGCGCTCGACCTGCCGACCGGCACCGTCTACCCGGCGCTGCGCCGGCTGGAGCGGGCCGGCTGGCTGGCCAGCGAATGGGACGTCGTGTCCGGCCGCAAGCGCCGCACCTACCGGCTCACCCGCTCCGGCGAGCAGGCCCTGGCCGCCGAGCGCACGGAGTGGCGGGAGTTCACCACGGTCATCGGGGGAGTGCTGGGCACATGATCGACGAGTACCTGGGGGATCTGGACCGCAGGCTGCACGGCTGCGGCCGCTTCAAGGCCGACCTGCTGGAAGAGGCGCGCGACGGCCTGCACGACGCCGCCGACGCCTACCGCGCGGGCGGCTGGAGCGACGAGGACGCCGAGCGCCGCGCGGTCGCCGACTTCGGCCCGGCGGCCGTCGTCGCCCGCGACTACCAGGCCGAGCTCGGCATGCTCAGCGGCGTCCGGACGCTGTGGAAGCTCGTCATCGGCGTCCCGGCGATGCAGGTCGCGTGGGACTACGCGCGGATCCTCACCTTCGGCGAGTGGACGAAGCTCTCCACGCCGACGCCCGAGTGGTACAAGATCGTCACGCACGCCGCCCACGGCGCGGTGTTCGTCGTGCCGGTGATCGGCGTGCTCGCGCTGCTCGGCATCCGCTGGCTGAGCCGGCGGCTGGACGGCGCCGGGCTCGCCCGGTTCTGCGGGGTGCTGATCGCCCTGGCCGTCGGCGTCAACCTCGCCTCGGTCGGGCTGCTGATCTCCGCGACCGGGTTCGTCGACGTCTCGCGGCTGTTCCTGAGTGTCCCGTGCGTCCTGCTGATGGTCGCCTGGGTGCTGCTTTCGCTGCGGCTCGTCGTGCTCGCGCGACGATCCTGGGGCGGGTATGCCACGATCGTCGCGTGACGACCGCGCTGATCTACCTCGTAGTCATGCTGCTGGTGGCCGCCGTGGTGTTCCTGCTCGCCGCCGTGGTCTTCGGCCGGGGTGAGGAGCTCGCCCCGCTGCCGCCGGGCAGCTCGCCGACGCGCCTGCCCGCCGAGGACATCACCGGCGAGGACCTGCAGGACGTCCGTTTCCAGCTGGTGCTGCGCGGCTACAAGATGTCCGAAGTGGACTGGGTGATGCGGCGCCTCGGCGTCGAGCTCGACGAGCTGCGCACCCGGGTCGCCGAGCTGGAGCAGCGCGAACGCGAGCGGGAGAGCTCGCCCGAGGGCGCCCAGTGACGGACCTGGTGCTCTCGGTCGACGTCCGCGCGCCGGCCGGGACGACCTGGCTGGCGCTGACGGACTGGACGCGTCAGGGCGAGTGGATGCTCGGCACGGAGGTCGAGGTCGTCGAGGGCAACGGCCGCAGCGTCGGGTCGCGGCTGGCGGCGTTCACCGGGGTGGCCGGCATCGGCTTCACCGACACGATGGAGATCACCAGCTGGGAACCGCCGGTGCGGTGCGGGGTCCGCCACCTCGGCAGCGTCGTGCAGGGAACCGGCGTGTTCCAGGTCGTGCCGAAGGGCGCGACGCGCTCGACGTTCGTCTGGGCCGAGCACCTGCGGCTGCCGTTCGGGCCGCTGGGCCGGCTCGGCTGGCCGGTGGTGCGGCCGGTGTTCGCACTGGGGGTGCGCCAGTCGCTGCGGCGGTTCGCGCGGTTCGCGGAGGACTATTCGGTGGGTGGGGATGAGTGAGCTTCTCGGCGCCGACGGCGTCGCGCGGTGCAGCTGGGGCAATTCGACCCCGGACTACGCGGACTACCACGACGAGGAGTGGGGCACGCCGCTCCACGGGCAGGACGAGCTGTACGAGCGGCTGTGCCTCGAGTCGTTCCAGTCCGGGCTGTCGTGGATCACGATCCTGCGCAAGCGGGAGGGCTTCCGGAAGGCGTTCAAGCAGTTCAAGCCGGTGAAGGTGGCGAAGTTCGGCGACGCCGACGTCGAACGGCTGATGCAGGACGCGTCGATCGTGCGGAACCGGGCGAAGATCCTGGCCGCGATCACCAACGCGAAGGCGATCGCGGCGCTGGACGAGCCGCTGGACGACCTGCTGTGGTCGTTCGCGCCCGCCTCGCACAAGCGACCTGTGTCGATGGCGGACGTTCCGGCGATCACCGACGAGTCCAAGGCGATGGCCAAGGAGCTGAAGAAGCGCGGCTTCGTGTTCCTCGGGCCGACGACGTGCTACGCGCTGATGCAGGCCACCGGCATGGTCGACGACCACGTCAAGGGCTGCTTCCGCGCAAACTGACGGTTTCCGGGTCTGCTGCGGCTGTCGTGAGTGGTAATTCGGGTTAGAACCCTAATTGCCACTCACGACGAGCTGCGGCAGACTGCCTACTTGCCCTGGAAGTTGGGCTTGCGCTTGCCGACGAAGGCCTCGACGGCTTCGGTGTGGTCGGCGGTCGCGCCGAGCGCGGTCTGGGCGGCGTCCTCCGCGGCGAGCGCCTCGTCGAACGTCGACTGCGCGGCCAGGTTGAGCACGCCCTTGATCTTCGCGTAGGCCACGGTCGGCCCGGCCGCGAGCTTCGCCGCGACCTTCTGGGCACGCGCCGGCAGCTCCTCGTCCGGCACGACCTCGCCGACCAGGCCGAGCCGCAGCGCCTCCGCCGCGTCGACGGTCCGGGCCAGCAGCATCAGCTCGGCGGCGCGGCTGTAGCCGACCAGCCGCTGCAGCGTCCAGGACGCGCCTGAGTCCGGGCCGAGCCCGACGTTGGCGAAGGCCATCAGGAACGACGACGACTCGGCGGCGATCCGCAGGTCACTGGCGTAGGCGAAGGCCGCGCCCGCCCCGGCGGCGGTGCCGTTGATCGCGGCGATCACCGGCTTCGGCATGTCCACGATCGCCTTGACGATCGGGTTGTAGTGCTCCTTCACCGTGTGTAGCGGGGCGGGGTCACCCGCCTGGAGCAGTCCCACGTGCTCCTTCAAATCCTGGCCGGCGCAGAACGCCTTGCCGGATCCGGTCAGCACGACCGCGCGGACGGCTTCGTCGTCCGCCGCCTCGCGCAGCGCCGCGAGCAGTGCTTCCTTCAGCTCGACGGTCAGCGAGTTGTACGCCTGCGGCCGGTTGAGGGTGAGGGTGCGCACCCCGTCGGCGTCGGCGGTCAGCAGGACGTCGGATGTGGTCACGTCTTCTCCTTGCGCGGAAACATCGGTCGTCCGACAGTCTTCCACCCCGCGCGAGCCGCATACCAGCACCGATACGGCGGCAAAAGATCGGTCCGCTGATGCGCCCGGCCGCTGATGAGGGACAATGGACACCAGACCCGGCTGGCTTTCACGCGAGCGCGACCCGGGCGCGCCGGTTGAGACGGAGGGAGCACGCTATGGCGGCCATGAAGCCCCGGACCGGAGATGGTCCCCTCGAAGTGACTAAGGAGGGGCGGGGCCTCGTGATGCGCGTACCGCTCGAGGGTGGTGGGCGACTCGTCGTCGAACTCTCCGCGGAAGAAGCGAAGGACCTCGGCGCCGCGCTGGCGGAGGTCACCGGCTGAGCCGAGCCCCTCGAACCGTCCTTCCGTCGCACCCCGGTCTCCCTTCGGAGGCCGGGGTCGCGGTTCCTCTGCGCCCGAAGGTTGCTCACTGTGCGTAATCCGCTACCCCCCGTTCCGACCAGTCTGCTCGACATCGAGGTGGCGGGCGACCTCCGCCGCGGCGCCCCGACGGCCCGGCTGGTGACCGCTCCCGCCGACGACGTCGAGTCCGAGCCGCTGGAGATCGGCGGCGTCCGGATCACCGGCAAGGCGGGCGACGTGCAGACGGTCCCCGCCGACGAAGCCCGCTGGGTCGCGGGCCTGGGCGACGGCGAGCCGAAGCAGTACCGGAAGGCGGGCGCGGCGCTGGTCCGCGCGGTGAACGCGGCGCTGGCCGACGACGTCGAGCACGGCGGCCGGGCGTTCCGCGCGGTGCAGCTGGTGCTGCCCGAAGAGGCTTCCGGCGAGCACGTCACCGAGCTGGCGCTGGGGCTGCTGCTCGGCGGCTACCGGTTCAAGGTGACCGGTGAGGACCCGAAGCCGGCCGTGCGGACGGTGCGGCTCGTCGCCGAGGACCGGGCCGTCGACGCCTATGCAGAGCTGGTTTCGCGGGCTTCGGTGCTGGCCGCGGCGACGGCGCTGACGCGCGACCTCGCGAACACGCCGTCCAACATCAAGACCCCGGCCTGGCTCGCGGACACCGCGGCCCGGGTGGCGGGTCCGCGCGTCGAGGTGACGGTGCGGGACGAGAAGTGGCTGGCGACGCAGGGCTTCGGCGGCGTCCTGGCGGTCGGCGGCGGTTCGGCGCGGCCGCCGCGGCTGATCGAGATGGCGTACAAGCCGTCGGGGGCGGCGAAGCACCTGCTGCTGGTGGGCAAGGGCATCACGTTCGACACGGGCGGCCTGTCGATCAAGCCGGCCGACGGAATGCACCTGATGCGCACGGACATGGCGGGCGGCGCGGCGGTGATCGCGGCGATCCGCGGGATCGCGGCGCTGGGTCTCCCGGTACGGGTGACGGCGCTGGTGCCGGCGGCGGAGAACCACGTGTCGGGATCGTCGTACCGGCCGGGCGACATCGTCCGGCACTACGGCGGCAAGACGACCGAGGTCGGCAACACGGACGCGGAGGGCCGGATGGTCCTGGCGGACGCGCTGGCGTACGGGATCCGCCGCTTCGCCCCGGACCTGGTCGTGGACGCGGCGACGTTGACCGGCGCGATGAAGGTGTCCCTGGGGCTGCGGACGGGCGGGTTGTTCGCTTCGGAGGATTCGGTGGCTTCGCTGGTCCGCTCGGCGGGCGAGCGCGTGGGCGAGGCGTGGTGGCGCATGCCGCTGGTGGAGGACTACGCGGAGAACGTCCGCGGCGAGTTCGGCGACGTCCGCCAGACCCCGGCGGGCCCGGGCGGCATCACGGCGGCGCTGTTCCTGCGTGAGTTCACGGCGGGGTTGCCGTGGGCGCACCTGGACATCGCGGGGCCGGCGCGATCGGAGAAGAACTACGACGACGTCGTCCCCGGAGCGACGGGCTTCGCGGCTCGGACTTTGGTGGAGCTGGCGGCTTCGCTCTGAGTTTTCCCCAGCTCGGGCGGGCTGTGGACAACCTGCCGTTCGTGGCCGGTCCTGTCGGTGGGGGCCGATAGACTGGAGCGGGGACGCCCCCCAGGGACGGGCGGGGGCTGTCCGGCGGCGGGCTCTGGGCTTGGGCTGCCGCGGCGATGTCATGAACGGCTCGTTCACCTCACCCGACGACTGTTGCCGATGCACTCTGCCCTTCCGGGGCAAGGGGTCGACAAGGTCGGATCTCGGCGTCGGCGGGTCGAGGGGCTCGGTCGTGGATGTCGTGAATGACTCATTCCTGTCATCTGACGACGTGAATGAGTCATTCACGTCATCGGGAACACCTCCGGGCCGCCCAAGACACGCCCCCCCACCCATCTCCTCCTCGGCCAGGAACGGGCGGGGGCTGTCCGGCGGTGGGCTCTTAGCTTGGGCGATGCTCGGGGTGCCGTTCGAAGGCGTCGAGGCGTCGTGAATGACTCATTCACCTCGTCCGAGGACATGAATGAGTCATTCACGACGTTCGCGTGGCCACCACCGCACCGATTCGGAGCCGGGCTCGGGCGCGGCGGCCTCAGCGGCTCAGCCCTGGGCCGCAGTCGTCAGCACGTGGTCGCGGAAGCCCGTCACCGCCGGGGTCATCGGCTCGTCCGTCCGCCAAGCCAACCCGATCGTCCGGTAAGGCCTCGGTTCCAGCGGTACCTCCGCCACTCCCGCCGGGCTGCCCGGGCCGAACCGCGGCAGCAGCGCCACCCCGAGCCCCGCTGCCACCAACCCCCGCACCGTGTCCGATTCCTGCCCCTCGAACGCGATCCGGGGCGAAAACCCGGCCGCCGCACAGAGCTCGTCCGTCAGTGTCCGCACGCCGTAGCCCTGCTCCAGCAGCACGAACTCCTCGTCGGCCAGCTCCGCCATCCGCACCGACTCGCGGCCCGCCAGGGGGTGGCCCGCCGGGACCGACAGCAGGATCTCCTCCTCCACCAAGCCCGCCGTGGCCAGCGCAGGCGCCGCGGGGAGCGGGGCCAGCAGGGCCAGGTCCAGTTCGCCGTTCACCAGCCGGTCGATCATCTCCTGCCGCGAGCCCTGGACCAGCGTGAACCGCACCCCCGGGTACCGCGCCCGGTGCCCGCGCAGCAGCGAAGGCACCAGTGACCGCCCGAGCAGGTGCAGGAAGCCCAGCACGACGTGCCCCGACTCCGGCGCCACCTCCTCGCGCGCCAGCCGGACGCCGGTTTCCACCGCCGCCAGGCCGCGCTCGGCCGCTTCCGCCAGCAGCTCCGCCGCGCGCGTCAGGCGGATGCCGCGGCCGTCCGGGACCGTCAGCGGCGCCCCCAGCGCGTCGGCCAGCGCCGCGAGCCGGCGGCTCACCGTCGGCTGCGGCACGCCCAGCAGCTCGGCCGCGCGTGTGACGTTCCTCGTCTCGCGCAGGGCGGCGAGCAGCGGCAGGTGCGGTGCCACCTGGGCCGACAGCGAGTCATACGTCATCGCATCAATCATTCCAGAGCAGTGCATTAGACGTATTGGTTAGCTCTGCTTACTTTCAGGGGGTGACTTCCACGCGCCGAGTCAAGATCGCCGTCGCCGCGGCCGGGATCTCCTCCTTCGCCCTGCTCTACGCGCCGCAGCCGGTGCTGCCGCAGCTCGCCGCGCAGTACCACCTCGACCCCGGCGGCGCGGCGCTCGCGGTCAGCGTCGCGACCGGCGCGCTCGCCATCGCCGTCCTGCCGATCGCCGCGCTGTCCGAGGTGGTCGGCCGGCGCCCGGTGATCCTGACGTCGGTGCTCGCGTCCGTCGTCTTCGGGCTGCTGCTGCCGCTGATGCCGACGTACCCGGCGCTGCTCGTCCTGCGCGCTCTCCAGGGCGTCGCCATCGCGGGCTTCCCCGGCGTCGCGGCCGCCTACCTGGCCGAACGCCTCGGCCGCGCGGGCGTCGCCGCCGCCGTGGGCGCGATGATCGCGGGCAACACGATCGGCGGCATGCTCGGCAGGCTGTCCAGCGGGTTCACCGCCGGGCCGCTCGGCTGGCGCGGCGCGCTGTTCGTCGTCGCGGGAGTGGGCGCGATCTGCTCGGCGATCACCGTCGTGACGCTGCCGCCGGGCACGCGCCCGCGCGGCGACGCCCAGCTTCGCGCCGTCGCCCGCGGGCTGGTCACGGCGTTGAGCAAGCCGGTGCTGCTCGCGCAGTACGCCGTTGCGCTGCTCGCGATGGGTTCGTTCGTCGCGCTCTACAACGCGGCCGGGTTCCGGCTGACCGGTGACCCGCTGCACCTGTCGCCGGCGATCGCTTCGCTGGTCTTCCTGGCCTACGCGACCGGTTCGGTGTCGTCCGCCGCGGCCGGCCGGCTGGTGGCGCGCGTCGGCCGCCGTCGTGCGCTGATCGGCGCGCTGCTGCTCACGGCCGTCGGCGCGGCGCTGACGCTGCCCGATTCGTTGCCGCTGGTCATCGCCGGATTCCTGGTGCTGACCTGCGCGTTCTTCGCCGCGCACGCGGTCGCGAACGGCTGGGCGGCGGCCGACGCCCCCGAGAACGCGCGCGGCCAGGTGGGTGGCACGTACACGGCGACGTACTACCTGGGCAGCAGCGTCGGCGGCGCGGCGGGCGCGTGGGTCTACGGGCACGCGGGCTGGCCGTGGCTGATCGCGGTGGTCGCGGTGTGGCTCCTGCTGGCGGCGGCCGTGGTGGCCGCCGGGACGCAGGTCCGCGTGGAGCGGCGCGAGCTCGTGCCGGGCTGACTCAGATCGCCGCGGCGACCAGCAGTCCGCCACCGACCGGCAACAGGGCCGGGACCAGGCGTTCGTCCTCGCGGAACGCCCGTGCCACTTCGCGCAGGGCGAGGGTCTCCGGGTCCCGGTGGGACGGGTCGATCACGCGGCCGCCGGCCAGCACGTTGTGGAACGCGATGATCCCGCCGCGCCGCAGCAGCGACACGCCCAGCTCGTAGCAGCCGGGGTACTCGATGTGCGCGGAGTCGACGAACACCAGGTCGTAGCCGCCGGGGGTGAGCCGCTGGAGCACGTCCAGGGCCCGCCCGACGATCAGCCGCGTCCGGCCCGGCGCGTAGCCGGCCTCGCGGAACGTGACGCGAGCCGCCCGCTGGTACTCGGGCTCGACGTCGATCGAGGTCAGGATGCCGTCGGGCGCCATGCCGCGCAGCAGGCTCAGCCCGCTCACCCCGGCGCCGGTGCCGACCTCGACGACGGCCTTCGCGCACAGCGTCGCGGCCAGGAAGCGCAAGGTCGCGCCCGCCCCCGCGCTCAGCGAGCTGCAGCCCAGGTCGTCGGCCCGTGCGCGCGCCGAAGACAGCACCTCGTCGTCGGGCAGGTACCCGTCGACGAACCCGGAGTCGGCCGGTGCGGCCGCAGGGATGGGCGTGTTCACGCACGGAGGTTAGCGTTGGTTGTCGATAAATCCGCGCAGGCTCCCTGGTAAGCACCCGGGGAGAAGTTCTCAGGCTGCTCTCAGTCCAGTCTCACTAGAACCATAAGGAGCCCGGAGAGACTGAAATCCGAGCACACGGGGAACACCGTGGCGACAGCCCGCGTTGGGTGGAGCAGACAGGAGAAACGCAGATGGAGGTGCCTGCTCCCGCGATGCAGAACGCCGATACGGACGTCGACGCGGCTCAGCCCGTGTCCCTGGACGAGGCAGCTTGGACGCCACCGTCCTGGGACGAGGTCGTCCGCGAGCACGGCGACCGGGTCTACCGGCTCGCCTACCGCCTGACCGGCAACGCGCACGACGCCGAGGACCTCACGCAGGAGACCTTCATCCGCGTCTTCCGCTCGCTGGCGTCCTACAAGCCGGGCACGTTCGAAGGCTGGCTGCACCGGATCACCACCAACCTCTTCCTGGACATGGCCCGCCGCCGCTCGCGCGTGCGGATGGAAGGCCTGCCGGAGGACACCGACCGCATCGTGGGCGACGACCCGAGCCCCGAGCAGGTCTACTCGGACACCCACCTGGACCCGGACCTGCAGGCGGCGCTCGACGAGCTGCCGCCGGAGTTCCGCGCCGCGGTGGTGCTGTGTGACGTCGAAGGGCTCTCGTACGAGGAGATCGGCGCGACGCTCGGTGTCAAGCTGGGCACCGTCCGCAGCCGGATCCACCGCGGGCGCCAAGCGCTGCGCGCCTCGCTCGAGCGCCGGCGCGATCACGCCCCGCAGTCTGCGAAGGTGTCGGTATGACCGCACCCCGAGGCTGGGGACTCCCCGAGTCGCACCTGCTGCCGGACGCCGTGGTGGCGTTCGTCGACGGGGAGCTCTCGCACGGCGCCCGCGATCGCGCGGCGTCGCACATCACGCGCTGCGCGGCGTGCGCCGCCGAAGTGCGCGCCCAGCGCCAGACGGTGGACGCGATCCGCCGCGCGGGGGCGCCGTCGATGTCGGCGGGGTTCCTGGCGAGCCTGCAGTCGATCCCGGAGCACACGGACCTCCCGAGCGCGCCGGACAACCTGGCCATCACGGCCGACGGCCAGCTGGTCGCCGTCCAGCGCCCGGACCGGGTCGCGGGGCTGCGGGACACGGGCGTCCTGGGTGGCGTCGCGCCGTTGGGATCATCGGCGCCGCTGGGGCAGTCCCCCCACGTCCTCGGCGGCGGTAGGTTGAAGCGCCGCGCGGCCCAGGGTGCCGGTGTGGTGGTGTCCGGGCTGGTGCTGAGTGCGTTGGCGCTGGTCGGGACGTCGGCGGACAGCGGAGACGGCACCCCGGAGACCGGCGGCGGAGCCCCGCAGCAGGCGAACCTGCTGCCGGCCCAGATGGCGGTGCCGCAGCAGGCGGTGCCTACCTCGACCCCGGCGAGCAAGACACCGGCCGCGGTGCCGGCGGGTATTCGCTGAGACTTGTTTCCCGCGAAGGCCGCCATGAGGGATTCCTCGTGGCGGCCTTCATCATGCCGGCGCCTGTCTTCCGGCTGGGCCTCACGCCGGCGCCGGAGGCCGTTCCCTGAGCTCGAAGCTTCAGGTGATTGCTGATGGCGGGCTTCGGGCTCGGAAGGCGGCCCGAAGCTGTTCCTTCATGCCGTGGCAGGTTCGGGACGCAGCTGGGGGAGGCGCGGCAGGCTCGCGATCGACGGCGGCCCGAATGACGTGAATGACTCATTCACGTCGTCGGACGAGGTGAATGAGTCATTCACGACACTTCGGCGGCGCGGTCACGCTTCTCAAACGGCGCGCCGGCGCCCAGCGGCTCAGCCGGCCCGGAACCCCCCGCTCCGAGCGCGGCGAGGTCGAGGCGCTGCGGTTGGCTCGCACGGTCAGCGGCGGCCCGAACGACGTGAATGACTCATTCACGTCCTCGGACGAGGTGAATGACTCATTCATGACACTTCGACAGCGCGACCAAGCTCCCAGAGCAGCGCGCCGGCCCAGCCCCGAAAGCAGCCCCCACCCGTCCCAGGGGGGCGATCCCGGCTCCAGTCTATCGCCGCCCGCCGACGGAAACGCCTGATCGGCTGCCGAGGCCGCCGTTCGTCCACATTGCCCCGGCCCTGGGGACAACCGCGCCCAAGCAACAGCCATTTCACTGACGTACCGGCAGACTCGGAGCACTGGGCTTGGGTATCGTCACGCCCAGCCACCTGATCTTCTGCACCGGGGAATGATGACCGAGCCGAACGTGAATCCCGAGCAGCCCGGCGCGCGCGATGGCGAGCGGCTGGGGCCGCGGCCCCTCGCGCGGCCGGCCGTCGATCCGGCGCAGGCCGCCGTGTTCGGCAGGCCCAGTGGGGTCGACGGGGCGTTCGACCAGCTCTACTCCCCTCAGAAGACCAACGGGGTCCGGCTCGCGCCGCCTGCTCCCGAGTCGCTCGCCGAGGCCTTCCGGCGGCCGCCCGGGGCCGAAGGTGTGCTGCTCGAACGGCCGCGTGAGGCCACCGGGGAGCCGAAAGAAGCCGAGCCGCCCCTGTGGAACAGCACCAGCGACCCCTGGCGTGATCCGGGCGCCGGTGCCGTCCTCGCCGGTCCGGCGATGCCCGCCGAAGACGACGAAAAGCCCGCCAAACGCCCGCCCGGCGCGCTGCTCAGCCTGCCCGAGGTGCTCTTCGGCCGTCGCGTGCAGCCGAAGGCGCTCGCCCTGCTCGGGGTCGTCGCGCTGCTCGTCGGAGCCATCGGCGGACTGGTCGGCTGGTGGGTTGCCGACACCGGGAGCGAGCTCACCGGCTCCGCCACCATCTCCGAAGCCGAAGCCGCCAAGGAGCGCCCCGCCGGCTCGGTCGCCGAGATCGCCAAGCGCGTCGCGCCCGCCGTCGTCTCGCTCGAGGTCTTCAAGCCCGGCGCCGATTCCGGTGAGCAGGGCTCCGGCGTCATGATCGACCCGCAGGGCTACATCCTCACCAACGAGCACGTGATCTCCTCCGCGAGCGCCGACCCGGGCGTCAAGGTCACCGCCATCTTCATCGACGGCACCCGCACCGAGGCCAAGCTCGTCGGCTCCGACCAGAAGACCGACCTCGCCGTCGTCAAGGTCAACGTCACCAACCCGACCGTCCTGCAGATCGGCAAGTCCTCGGACCTGCAGGTCGGCGACACCGTGATGGCCATCGGCTCGCCGCTCGCGCTGCAGAACTCCGTGACCGCCGGCATCGTCAGCGCCCTGAACCGCCCGATCACCGCGGGCGGCGACAACGGCGCCCCGCCGGTCACCTACGAAGCCATCCAGACCGACGCCGCCATCAACCACGGCAACTCGGGCGGCGCGCTCGTCGACTCCACCGGCGCGCTCGTCGGGATCAACTCGTCGATCCGCTCCTCCGGCGCGGACGGCGGCAGCATCGGCATCGGCTTCGCCATCCCCAGCGACTACGCGGTCAAGATCGCGAAGGCGCTGATCAAGGACGGCAAGGTCCAGCACGCCGACATCGGCATCAACGCTTCCTCGACCGTCGCCGGCTCCTCCACCATGGGCGCCCAGGTGAAGAACGTCGCGCCGGGCGGCCCGGCCGCGAACGCCGGCATCAAGGAGGGCGACGTCATCACGAAGATCGGCGGCCGCCTGGTGCGCGACTCCGCCGAGATGACGGTCGCGGTGCGCGCCCACGACGTCGGCCAGGTCGTCCCGGTACAGCTGGTCCGGGACGGCGCGAGCTTCGTCGTCGACGTAACCCTGGCTTCCGACTGAGTTCCCGCGTTCGGCCTGCCGGAGGGCGGGCCGGGGCGGGTACCCTGGCCGGGTAGGTTCCGAGCGGAGGTAGACGGTGTTCGACAGTGTCGGATGGGGGGAAATCCTCGTCCTCATCATCGCCGGTCTCTTCATCCTCGGCCCGGAACGGCTTCCCGAAGCGGCGTCCTGGATGGCGAAGAGCGTGAAGAAGGTCCGCGACTTCGCGACCGGGGCGCGGGAACAGCTCCGCGAGGAGATGGGCCCGGAGTTCGACCAGCTCCGCAAACCCCTCGAAGACCTGCGCGGGCTGCGCAACTTCGACCCGAAGCGGGTGGTGACGCAGCACCTCTTCGACGGCGACGCGGACCCGCTCGGCCTCAAGGGCATCACCAACGGCAGCCCGAACCTGGGCGGTACCAACGGTTCCAATGGGACGAATGGGACCAACGGCTCGAACGGCTATCTGGCCGGCCAGGCCAAGCAGCCGGAGCCGCTGAAGCCGGGGGAGCGCCCGCCGATCGACCCGGACGCCACGTAGCGTCGGCGGTTTTCCCCAGTCCGGCCGCAATGTGGACAAGTCGGCCGTTTCCGAGGCATTTAGGGTTTTCCGTGTGCTGCCCCCGATAAAATGGATGCGGGGCCGGACCCCCGGAGAGGGCGGGGGCTGCTTTGGGGGCGGGGCCGGTTGCGGCCCGACAAACGAGCGGAAGTTGAGAGTCGGGGCGCTCGGCTGGGCGCTCACGACAGACGAGTTCGGCGACATCGTTCGTGCCGCCTCCTGTATCAGCTGGCGCACTCAGTCCCGGCAACGGGACGAGCGGCTCGAACGGCTACGTGGCCGGCCGGGCCAAGTAGCCGGAGCCGCTTGAGCCGATCGACCCGGATGCCACCTGACCTGGTCCACTGTGGACGAAATCGGCACGAACACCCGTTTGCGCACGGTTTCCGGGGATTTCCCTAGTCCCCGCGCACGGCCCTGAGCAGAAGATCGTTTCCCTCCTACGTTCGAGTGGGGGCGGCCGTCCGCCGTCCGCACACGAAGGGGAGAAAGATGAAACTCAGATCGCTGGGCTGTGCCCTGCTCGCGGCCGGCCTGCTCGGAACCGGCCAGGTGGCCGAAGCCACAACCGAAGCCGCCGCGTGCACCTGGAAGCCCACCGCCCTCGGCGCCGGCACCTCCGTCAGCGCGAGCGTGACCACCACCGACGACCACGGCAACTTCGCTGGCTGGACACTGCCGACCGACGAGTTCGGCGAGACCCGCCGCGCCGCTTCCTGGACCGGCGAGACGTTCACCGACCTCGGCACGGCCGGGACCTACGGCGCCGCCGTGACCGCCGAGAACCGCTCTGGCGCCGTCGCCGGGACCGCGAGCTACTCGCTCTTCGGGTCCGGCTTTTCCTTCGAGAAGGCGTTCAAGAGCGCCGGCGGCACGCTCGTGGCCCTGCCCTTCCCGACGTCGAGCCAGCTTCCCGCGGGCTACACGCGCTCGGCCGCCGTCGGCATCACGGACTCCGGCGACGTCATCGGCGTCGTGCGCAAGCAGAACGGCTCCGGCCAGACCGCGGTCCGCTGGCCCGCCGGCCAGCCGGGCACCGTGACGCTCCTGACCGGCTTGCCGTCGGGCGTCGGCCTCGCCGCGGTCGACACGGACGGCGCGATCCTGCTGAACAGCCGGGACATCTGGCGTGACGGGACACTGACCCACCTCGGCACCCTGCCGGGCCTCGAAAACGCCTTTCCCGAGGCCATCAAGAACGGCCGCGTCGTCGGCTACGGCGTCTACAACGGCAAGAAGGTCGGCGTCTACTGGGACCAGCAGCACGCGGCCCACGTCCTGCCGAAGTCCAGCTACAACCTCTCCAACGGCAACCCGGGCTTCTCGATCAACGCGAACGGCCTGATCACCGGCCGCGTCGACGAAGCGAACGGCGGCAACGACGCGGCCGGCACCGGCTACGGCGTCTGGGACCAGGGCACCTTCGTCGCGAAGTTCGGTGACCCCAAGGCCGACCTGCCGGTGGTCATCGGCGATGACGGCACCGCGGGCGGCTACCGCTACGACTCCGCCACGCAGCACTCGACCGCGTACGTCTGGCGCTGCTCCTAGGCAGGCTCAGCGGCCGGCCGGGGTGACGTTCAGCATCATCCCGGCCAGGCCGCGGGCCCGGACCGTCAGCTTCTTCGCCGTCTCCCGCAGCACCACCGACGCCGGCGCGTCCGGGGCGGTCAGCACCAGCGGCGTCCCCTCGTCGCCCTGCTCGCGCAGCCGCGGGTCCAGCGGCACCTGGCCCAGCAGCGGCACCTCGGAGCCGATCGACTTCGTCAGCGAGTCGGCCACCGTCTGCCCGCCGCCCGAGCCGAAGATCTCCAGGCGGGAGCCGTCCTCCTGCTCCAGCCACGACATGTTCTCGATGACCCCGGCGACGCGCTGGCGCGTCTGCAGCGCGATCGCGCCGGCCCGCTCGGCCACCTCCGCCGCGGCCTGCTGCGGCGTCGTGACCACCAGGATCTCCGCGTTCGGGATCAGCTGGGCCACCGAGATCGCGATGTCGCCGGTGCCCGGCGGCAGGTCCAGCAGCAGGATGTCCAGGTCGCCCCAGAAGACGTCGGCCAGGAACTGCTGCAGCGCGCGGTGCAGCATCGGCCCGCGCCACACCACCGGCGTGTTGCCCGGGGTGAACATGCCGATCGAGATCACCTTCACGCCGTGCGCCTGCGGCGGCATGATCATCGTGTCGACCTTGGTCGGCTTCTCGCGCGTGCCCAGCATGCGGGGGATCGAGTGGCCGTAGATGTCGGCGTCGACGACACCCACCGACAGGCCCCGCTCGGCCATCGCCGCGGCCAGGTTGACCGTGACCGACGACTTGCCGACGCCGCCCTTGCCCGACGCCACGCAGTACACCCGGGTCATCGAGCCCGGCTGCGCGAACGGGATGACCGGCTCCGCGGCGTCCCCGCGCAGCGACTTCCGCAGCTCGGAGCGCTGTTCGTCACTCATGACGTCCAGCTCGACCTGCACGTCGACGACGCCCGGGAGCTTCGCGACGGCCTCGCGGGTGTCGTTGGTCAGTGTCGCCTTCAGCGGGCAGCCCGCCACCGTCAGGTAGATCCCGACCGTGACGACACCGTCTTCGCCGACGACGACGTCCTTCACCATCCCCAGGTCCGTGATGGGTTTGTGGATCTCGGGATCTTGCACGCTCTTCAGCGCGCTGCGGACGTCGTCGACGCTGGGGAGCTGCTGAGTGGTGGTCACCCCGTCGATGTTACGACCCGGTAGGAGTGCGGTTGGGCTTGGCCTTCCGCGGCTGGACGTCGAGGTCCTCCCGCAGCCGGTCCAGCTCGCCGCGCAGGTAGTCCCGCGTCGCGACTTCGCCGACCGCCAGCCGCAGCGCCGCCAGCTCCCTGGCCAGGTACTCCGTGTCGGCCTTCGTCTGCGCGGCCCGGTTGCGGTCCTCGTCCAGCGAGACGCGGTCGCGGTCGTCCTGCCGGTTCTGCGCGAGCAGGATCAGCGGCGCCGCGTACGCCGCCTGCGTCGAAAAGGCCAGGTTGAGCAGGATGAACGGATACGGGTCCCACTGCAGCGACACCGCGAAGAGGTTCAGCAGGATCCAGACGAACACCAGCAGCGTCTGCCAGAACAGGTACTTCCCGGTGCCGAGGAACCGGGCGACGCGCTCGGTGAGCCTGCCGAAGGTGTCCGGGTCGATGTTCAGCTTGAACCGGCTCTGGCTGCGCGGCTGGTCCAGCCGCCGTCCGGACGTCAGTTCAGGCACGGTCCGCCTCCAGGTGTTCGCCGGTTTCGCCGGTGGTGTCGTGCAGGCCGGTCTCGCGCCAGTTCTCGGGCAGCAGGTGGTCGAGGACGTCGTCCACGGTGACCGCGCCGAGCAGGTGGTCTTCGGTGTCGACGACCGGCCCGCAGGTCAGGTTGTAGGCGGCGAAGTAGCGCGTGACCTCGGCCAGCGTCGCGTTGGGCCGCAGGGCCGCCAGGCCGGTGTCGACGGCGCTCGCCACGAGCTCCGCCGGCGGCTCGCGCAGCAGCCGCTGGAAGTGCACGACGCCGACGAAGCGTCCGGTCGGCGTCGCGGTCGGCGGCCGGCAGACGAACACCATGCTGGCCAGCGCGGGCGGCAGCTCGGCGTTGCGGATGTGGGCCAGCGCCTCGGCGATCGTCGTGTCGGGCGTGAGCACCACCGGCTCCGGGGTCATCAGGCCGCCCGCGGTGTCGGACGAGTAGGCCAGCAGCCGCTTGACCGGCGCGGACTCCTCCGGCTCCATCAGCTCCAGCAGCCGGCTCTGCTCCGCGGGGGCGAGCTCGGCGAGCAGGTCGGCGGCGTCGTCGGGGTTCATCGCCTCGAGGATGTCGGCCGCGCGCTCCTCGGCGAGGTAGGACAGCAGCTCCTTCTGGTCGTCGTCCGGCAGCTCCTCGAGGACGTCGGCGAGGCGCTCGTCGTCCATCGCGTCGGCGACCTCGTGCCGGCGCTTGAGCGGCAGGTCGCGGACGGTCGCGGCGACGTCGACCGAGCGCATCGTGTCGAACAGCATGAGCAGCTGGCCCGCGCCCTGCGGCTGCTTCGCCAGGTCGGCGAGCCCCAGCCCGGCGACCTCCTCCCACCGCAGCACCTGCATGGCCGACCGGCGCCGTCCCAGCCCGACGCGCCGCTCGCGGATGGCGAGCTTCGCCAGCACCCAGTCGCGGGTGCGGGTCGGCTCCATCCCGGCGTCGACGACGGTGATCCGCGTGTCGGACCCGGCCAGCGTCGCGTGCGCGTCGAGCAGCTGGCCGAGGACCAGGACCTCGTTGGGCCGCTGGGTGAACTGGCGCATGTTGACCGAGCCGGTGGCGAGTGTCACGGCGCTCGGTTCGATCGAGGTGACGCGCAGCATCGGCACGAACACCCGCCGTCGCGTGGTCAGCTCGACGACCAGGCCGAGGATCCGCGGTGGCTGCGCGTCCAGGCGCAGTCCGGCGACCAGGTCGCGGACCCGGCCGATGGACTCGCCGTCCGGTCCGAACACCGGCAACCCGGACAGCTGAGCAGCGAAAACCCTGTTGACCGCGGCCATGCCGCTGACACTATCGGTCGGCTGCCCACAGAGCGATTTCCGGCACTGTGACGAACGCCGGGTCGTCGCTGTCCGCTTCGAACTCTTCGAGGTCTTCGAGCATCCAAAGCCAGTTCTGCACCGCGCGCACGAGGGTCCACGCCCGCGCCTTCCCGGCGTCGAGCTGGTGCGACGCGACGACCAGCGCGAACCGTTCGTCCAGTGTGGACTCGGCGAAGCGGTTCCAGAACACCGGGATGACGCCCCACTCGAGGTCACCGGCCAGCGGCTTCGGGTCGATGACCAGCCACGGCTCCCGGCTGCCGGCCAGGACGTTCTGGAAGTGCAGGTCCTCGTTCACCAGCAGCCCGCCGGCGGACGGCCCGAGCTCGCGGCAGATCGCGACGGCGTCGTCGACGAGCCGCCGCTCGAACGGCTCGCCGAGCGCGGCCCACCGCCGGGGCAGCTCTTCGGCCAGTTTCGCGGCCTCGGTGCGCAGGTGGCGCCGCAACGACGGCGGTGCGGGCACGGCGAGGCGCCGGGCCAGCTCGCCGAGGCGGGGGACGGCGTCCCGCAGCGGAAGGTCGTCGAGCGTGCGCCAGGCGTCGAGCCGTTCGAGCAGCAGGACGCCGTCGCCGGGGGCGGATTCCAGCAGCAGCACCGCACCCCGACCGGCCCATGTGGACAGTGCGAGGGGCTCGTCGGCGGACTCCTCGTCCCGCCAGCCGAGTTTCAGCACCACCGGCGTGCCGTCGGCGAGCCGGGCGGGCTGCACCACGCCGACGTAGCCGTGCATCGCTTCGCCCTCGAACGTCAGGCCCCACTTCCGGGCGTACGCGGCGGCCAGGTCCGGCAGGGCGGCCACCCAGGCGGCGGCCTCCGGGCCGAGCACCCGTGGTGCCCGGTCGGCGAACAGCGGCGGGACGCGGAGATCGTTCACCTCCCCAGTCTGCTGGGCCCGTCCAGTGCGTTCCGCCCTGGTCGACACGGGCGTACGCTGGGTTTTCAGGGGAAACGCAACCCCGGGAGCTGCCATGGTGATGGAGATTCTCAGCGCCGTCGTCGTCGCGGGTGGTGCCTGGTTCGCGGCCAGCGTGCGCGTGGTGAAGCAGTACGAGCGCGGGCTCGTCTTCCGGTTCGGGCGCGTCCGGCCGCAGGTCCGGGAACCCGGCCTGGCGATGCTGGTGCCGTTCGTGGACCGGCTGCAGAAGGTCAACATGCAGATCGTGACCATGCCGGTGCCCGCCCAGGACGGCATCACCCGCGACAACGTCACCGTCCGGGTCGACGCGGTCGTCTACTTCAAGGTCATCGACCCGGTCGTCGCGGCGGTCAACGTCCAGGACTACCGGTCGGCGGTCGGCCAGGTCGCGCAGACGTCGCTGCGCTCGATCATCGGCAAGAGCGACCTCGACGACCTGCTCTCCAACCGCGAGCGCCTCAACGAGGGCCTGGAGCTGATGATCGACAGCCCGGCGCTGGACTGGGGCATCCACATCGACCGCGTCGAGATCAAGGACGTCGCGCTGCCCGAGGCGATGAAGCGTTCGATGTCGCGGCAGGCCGAGGCGGAGCGGGAACGGCGCGCGCGCGTCATCTCCGCCGACGGTGAGCTGCAGGCGTCGCACAAGCTCGCCAAGGCGGCCGCGACGATGGCCGACACCCCGGCGGCCCTGCAGCTGCGGCTGCTGGAGACGGTCGTGCAGGTCTCCGCCGAGAAGAACTCGACCCTGGTGCTGCCGTTCCCGGTGGAGCTGCTGCGCTTCCTCGACTCGAACACGCGGCACGGGGTGCCCGCGAACGAAAGCGCGCGCGCTCCCGAGCCCGAAGCCGTGGAGGCCAAGCCGGAGGACAACGGCCACGCGACGCCGTCGCCGCGCAGCCCCGGTGACGCGGTGCTGCCCGCCGACTAGCTCAGCTGGCCGTTCGCGCCGAGGACGATCAAGGTGGTGAAGAACCCGGTCCACAGCGCGATCACGACGTAGCCCACGATCACCGCGGCCGTGGCCATGCCGCGGCTGCCCGCTTCGCCGCGGTTGGTCTTGCTCAGCGCGATGTGGCCCATGACCAGCCCGGCGATCGCGGTGATGCCGGAGCAGAAGCCGAGGATCGAGCAGACCAGCGCGCCGATCGCCAGTGCGTTGTCCGGCCGGGGCGCGACCGGGACGTACGGCGGCTGGACGTAGGGCGCCGGGCCGCCGTACGGCCGGCCGTACGGCTGTGCGTACGGCTGCTGGTACTGGTACGCGTACGTCGGTTGCGGCTGGCCCGGCGCGACGTACGGCGTGCCGGGGATGTGGGCGGCGGGAGCCTCGAACGCGCCGGGCGGCAGCTGTCCGGGCGGCTCCGGGGCGGGCTGGTCCGCGGTGGCCGGGGCGTCGGCGATCGTGGTGTCGGTGACCGTCGTGTCGGTGACCGTCGTGTCACCCGCCGGCGGGTCGTAGTTCTCCGGTGCGTACGGCGCCGGCTCCGCGGTGGGCGGCGGGTCGTACGACACGGTCGGATCGGCCGGACGGTCCTTGTCCCCGGACGGGTCGGTCATGGCGGGTCCCCTCGGTGCGTGCTGGACCCCAACTTAGCCGGTCAGCGGAGGAGCCCGTGCGCGGCGCCGAGCCGGAACAGCAGCACGAGCGCGACGGTGTTCAGCCCGATCCCGAGGTAGCCCACGGCGATCGCGGCGATCGCGACGCCCCGCCCGGCCGCTTCGCCGCGCCTGGCCCGGCGGTGGGCGGCGTGGCCCATGACGACGCCCGCGATGCCCGCCGGCAGGCACACCAGGCCGCCGGCGACCGAGCAGAGCAGTGCCCCGGCCGCGAGCCCCGGACCAGGCGGCCCGCCGGGGTCCGGCGGGAGACCGCCGGACGGGGACCGCCTGCCGAAGGGGTCGTCCGGGTCGTACGGGTGGCTCAAGATCGGCTTCCTCCGCGCGGGACTCTACGACGCGGATCGTGAGCGCCCTCATAGCAGGGCTGGGGGATTCGGGTCATACTCACCGGTAACCCAGCGCCGGGAGCCGGCGTCGCAAAAGGAAAGGGAGCCGTGATGGCCCGTCTCGCCCAGACTGCCGGCCTCACCGACGTGCAGTCGGAGATCCTCGCGACCGTCCGCCAGTTCGTGGACAAGGAGGTCATCCCGCACGCGCAGGAGCTCGAGCACGCCGACACCTACCCCACCGACATCGTCGAGGGCATGAAGGAGATGGGCCTGTTCGGGCTCACCATCCCGGAGGAGTACGGCGGGCTCGGCGAGTCGCTGCTGACCTACGCGCTGGTCGTCGAGGAGATCGCGCGGGGCTGGATGAGCGTGTCCGGCGTGATCAACACCCACTTCATCGTGGCGCACATGATCTCCCGCCACGGCACGGAGGCGCAGAAGCAGCACTTCCTGCCGCGGATGGCCACCGGCGAGGTGCGCGGCTCGTTCTCGATGTCGGAGCCGGACCTCGGCTCGGACGTCGCGGCGATCAAGACCCGCGCGAAGCGTGAGGGCGACGGGTACGTCATCGACGGCTCGAAGATGTGGCTGACCAACGGCGGGTCGTCGAACCTGATCGCGTTGCTCGTCAAGACCGACGAAGGCGCGGAGAAGGCCCACCAGAACCTGACGACGTTCCTCGTCGAGAAGCCCGAGGGCTTCGGCGAGGTGGCGCCCGGCCTGACCATCCCCGGCAAGATCGACAAGATGGGCTACAAGGGCGTCGACACCACGGAAGCGGTCTTCGACGGCTACCGGATCGGCGCGGACATGGTGCTGGGCGAAGCGCCGGGCAAGGGCTTCGCGTACATGATGGACGGTGTCGAGGTCGGCCGCGTGAACGTCGCGGCGCGGGCGTGCGGCATCGCGATCCGGGCGTTCGAGCTGGCGGTGGAGTACGCCCAGCAGCGCAAGACGTTCGGCAAGGCGATCGCCGAGCACCAGGCGGTGGCGTTCAAGCTGGCCGAGATGGCGACCAAGGTCGAGGCGGCCCACCTGATGATGGTGAACGCGGCCCGGCTGAAGGACTCGGGCGAGCGCAACGACGTCGAGGCGGGCATGGCGAAGCTGATCGCGTCGGAGTACTGCGCGGAGGTCACGCAGGACTCGTTCCGCATCCACGGCGGCTACGGGTACTCGAAGGAGTACGAGATCGAGCGCCTGATGCGCGAGGCGCCGTTCCTGCTGATCGGCGAGGGCACGAGCGAGATCCAGAAGACCATCATCAGCCGCGGCCTGCTGCGCGAGTACAAGTCCCGCTCCTGAGGTCGCCACTTTCGTCGAGAAAGATGCGTCTGGAGGCCCCGCGGACGTAACTTAATCAGGGAAAGTGCGAAGCGACTTGTCGACATGGTGGTGCTTCCGGCCTTTCGGGGTAAGCGGCTCGCACGGTCCGGGCGTTCTTGACAAGATGGACGCCCAGACCCACGAGTGCGCAGGTGATGATGGTGAGTAGTCCCTTCGGCGGGAACCGGGCGCCCGGCAACCTGCCTCGGCTGCCGACCCCGCCGACCGGCTGGCCGATCGGGTCGTACGCGACCTACGGCGAGGCGCAGCAGGCCGTCGACTTCCTGGCGGAGAGCGAGTTCTCCGTCAGCGACGTCACGATCGTCGGCGTGGACCTGATGCTCGTCGAACGCGTCATCGGGAAGCTCAGCTGGGGCCGCGTGCTCGGCACCGGCGCCGTCTCGGGGGCGTGGTTCGGCCTGTTCGCCGGGCTGCTGCTCGGGCTGTTCGTCAACCAGGGCTTCGCGTTGCAGCTGCTCACCGGGCTCGTACTGGGCGTCCTCTCCGGGCTGATGTTCGCCGCCATCGGGTACAGCATGTCGCGCGGGCGCCGGGACTTCTCCTCGGCGAGCCAGCTGGTCGCCGGCCGCTACGACGTCCTGTGCCAGCCGCGCTCGGCCGAGCAGGGCCGGGAGCTGCTCGCCAAGCTGGCGCTCAAGCCCCCGTCCGCCAACATCTGAAAGAAACCCTGGAAAACACCGCCAATACCAGGGGAAAATCACAGTTCAGTCTGCAGTGGGCTGAATCGTTACCGATACTGCTTGCGGGGTGTGATCGCCCGGCATAAGTTGTCCGACACCAGTCAGGCGGCCCCGCCTTACCAGCGTGGCCGCCCGAGCACTAGCACGTCGGGGTGCTGGCGCGGTTTCGCCTCATCGCGCTGTGGTGCCCACCGGTCACCGCGGTATCCGGCGTGCACGCGGGTGAGGAGGCCTTATGGGGAAGAGGATCGGCGCGGGCAAACGGGGGCGATCGCCCGGCCGTACCGCGGTCCTGCTGGGGGCAGGGGCATTGGTGACCGGCATGCTCGCCGGTTGCGGATCGGGTGGCGGGCTCAAGATCAACGTCTACTACGCGCCCGAAGACAGCTTCCAGAAAGTCGTCGACAACTGCAACAAGGCGGCGGACGGCAAGTACGAAATCGTCTACAACAAGCTCCAGCGCGGCGCGGACGACCAGCGTCTGCAGATGGCCCGGCGGCTCGCCGCGGGGGACGACGCGATGGACGTCCTCGGCCTCGACGTGACCTGGGTTTCGGAGTTCGCCGAAGCCGGCTGGGTCGAGGAGTGGAAGGACCAGAACAAGGCCGCGGCGACCGAGGGCGTCCTGCAGGGGCCCCTGGAAACGGCGACCTACGACGGGAAGCTCTACGCGGCCACGAAGAACACCAACGTCCAGCTGCTCTGGTACGACGACCGGATCACGCCCACGCCACCGAAGACGTGGGACGAGATGATCGCCAAGTCGAAGGAGCTGAAGGCGCAGGGCAAGCCGTACAGCATCGTCTTCACCGGCGCGCAGTACGAAGGCCTCGTCGTCTTCTACAACACGCTCGTGGGGTCGATGGGCGGGCACATCCTGTCCGACGACGGCAAGTCCGTGGTGCTGGACGACGGTGCGGTGAAGGCGCTGGCACTGCTGAAGCAGATCGCTTCGTCGGGCATCACCGACCCGTCGCTGACCAACTCGAAGGAGGACGACGTCCGGCAGACGTTCCAGCGCGGTGACGCCGCGTTCGAGCTCAACTGGCCGTTCGTCTACGCCTCCTACGCCAAGGAAAAGCCGCAGGACGTCTCGCACTTCAAGTGGGCCGTCTACCCCGAGGCGCAGGCCGGCACGCCGGCCAAGACCACGATCGGCGGGTACGACCTCGCCGTCAGCTCGCTGTCGCAGCACAAGCCCGAGGCGTTCGAAGCGGCGCTGTGCCTGCGCAACGCGGAGAACCAGAAGTTCTCGGCGATCAACGACGGCGTGCCGCCGACCATCGAATCGGTGTACCACAACGACACGCCGCTCGACCCGTCGAAGCCGGCGAGCGCCGACAACCCGAACATGGCGCTCAAGTACCCGATGCGCGACTCGATCATCGACGCCATCAAGGACTCGGCGGTGCGGCCGCTGACCCCGGCGTACCAGAACATGTCGACGGTGATGTCGAAGGTTCTTTCCCCGCCGGGTGACATCGACCCGAAGGCCACCGCGGACAAGCTGCGCGAGCAGCTCAACGACGCGCTCCAGTCGAAGGGAGTGATCCCGTGACCGTCCAGGACTCGACCCCGGCCGACACCGCCGGGGCCACCGTCGCCGAAGGGGCGACGTCCCACAAGAAGGGCAAACCCGCCCTTTCCGAGGGGAAGAAGGCCGAGCGGAAGCTCGGGCTGTGGCTGTGCGCACCCGCGTTCGTCGTGATGATCGCGGTCACCGGCTACCCGATCGTCTACTCGATCTGGCTGTCGCTGCAGCGGTACGACCTGAGGTTCCCCGCGCAGCAGGAGTTCGTCGGCTTCGACAACTACGGGGCCGTGCTCTCCAACTCGTACTGGTGGACGGCGTTCGGCACCACGATGTTCCTGACCGTGGTGTCGGTGGCGATCGAGTTCGTGCTCGGCATGGCGCTGGCGCTGATCATGCACCGGACGCTCGTCGGGCGCGGCCTGGTCCGCACGGTCGCCCTGATCCCGTACGGCATCGTCACGGTCGTCGCGGCGTTCTCGTGGTACTACGCGTGGACGCCGAAGACCGGCTACCTGGCGAACTGGCTGGCCGCGGACGCGGCGCCGCTGACCGACCAGTGGCCGTCGATGTTCATCATCATCGGCGCCGAGGTGTGGAAGACCACGCCGTTCATGGCGCTCCTGCTGATGGCCGGCCTCGCGCTGGTGCCGGACGACCTGCTCAAGGCCGCGGCGATGGACGGCGCGAGCGCGTGGCAGCGGTTCACGAAGGTGATGCTGCCGGTGATGAAGCCGGCGATCCTGGTGGCGCTGCTGTTCCGCACGCTCGACGCGTTCCGGATCTTCGACAACATCTACGTCCTCACGGGCGGCGCGCAGGACACCGGCTCGGTGTCCATGCAGACCTACGACAACCTGGTCAAGGGGCTGAACCTCGGGATCGGGTCGACGATGGCGGTGCTGATCTTCATCACCGTGGCGATCATCGCCTTCATCTTCATCAAGGTGTTCGGCACGGCCGCACCGGGCTCGGACGACGGGGGTAAGCGCTGATGGTGATGGGAACCGTCACGACGGGCCGCAAAGTCAGGTGGGGCCTGGTCGACATCCTCGTGCTGGTGTTCGCGCTGGTGCCGGTGCTCTGGGTGGTCTCGCTGTCGTTCAAGACCAAGGACACGCTGACCGACGGGTACTTCATCCCGCAGTCGTGGACCTGGCAGAACTACGCGGACATCTTCCAGACGTCGGAGTTCCTGCTGGCGCTGGTCAACTCGATCGGCATCGCGATCATCTCGACGCTGATCGCGGTGGTGCTGGGCACGATGGCCGCGTACGCGATCGCGCGGCTGGAGTTCCCCGGCAAGCAGCTGCTGGTCGGGCTCTCGCTGCTGATCGCGATGTTCCCGCAGGTGTCGCTGGTGACGCCGCTGTTCAACATCGAGCGGAACCTGCACCTGTTCGACACCTGGCCGGGGCTGATCCTGCCCTACATCACGTTCGCGCTGCCGCTGTCGATCTACACGCTGTCGGCGTTCTTCCGGGAAATCCCGTGGGAACTGGAGAAGGCGGCCAAGATGGACGGCGCGACGCCGGCCCAGGCGTTCCGGAAGGTGATCGCGCCGCTGGCCGCGCCGGGGGTGTTCACCACCGCGATCCTGGTGTTCATCTTCTGCTGGAACGACTTCCTGTTCGCCATCTCGCTGACCTCGACCACGGCGTCGCGGACGGTGCCGGCGGCGCTGTCGTTCTTCACCGGGTCCTCGCAGTTCGAGGACCCGACCGGGCAGGTGAGCGCGGCCGCGGTCGTGATCACCATCCCGATCATTGTGTTCGTGTTGTTCTTCCAGCGTCGCATCGTGGCGGGGCTGACCTCCGGTGCGGTGAAGGGGTAGCGCTATGGCAGAGATCGTGCTCGACAAGGTGTCGAAGAAGTACCCCGACGGCGCGCTCGCGGTGTCCGAAGTGGACATGACGATCGGGGACGGCGAGTTCCTCGTCCTGGTCGGCCCGTCCGGCTGCGGGAAGTCGACCATGCTGAACATGGTGGCCGGGCTGGAGGACATCACCTCCGGTGAGCTGCGCATCGACGGGCAGCGCGTCAACGAGAAGGCCCCGAAGGACCGGGACATCGCGATGGTGTTCCAGTCCTACGCGCTCTACCCGCACATGAGCGTGCGGGAGAACATGGCCTTCCCGCTGCGGCTGGCCAAGGTCGACGACAAGACGGTGCGGGCGAAGGTCGAGGAGGCGGCGACGATCCTCGACCTGACCCAGCACCTGGACCGCAAGCCGGCCAACCTCTCCGGTGGCCAGCGGCAGCGCGTCGCGATGGGCCGGGCGATCGTCCGGAACCCGAAGGCGTTCCTGATGGACGAGCCACTGTCCAACCTGGACGCCAAGCTCCGCGGCCAGATGCGGACGTCGGTGTCGAAGATCCAGAAGCAGCTCGGCACGACGACGTTGTACGTGACGCACGACCAGACCGAGGCCATGACCCTCGGCGACCGGGTCGTGGTGCTGCGCGGCGGCTTCGTGCAGCAGATCGGCTCGCCGCAGTTCCTCTACGACAACCCGGCGAACCTGTTCGTCGCGGGGTTCATCGGCTCGCCGTCGATGAACTTCGTGCCGGCCACGCTGGAGAACAACGAGCTGCACAGCCCGCTGGGCACGACGCCGCTCACCGACCGGATCCGCCGGCTGCTCGAGAAGGCGGAAGCCCCGCGTGAGGTGCTGGTCGGCATCCGGCCGGAGCACTTCGAGGACGCGGCGCTGGTCGAAGCCGGGCAGAAGGCCGGCGGCGGCACGTTCACCGCGCGCATCGACGTGCTCGAGTCGATGGGTTCGGAGAAGTACGCCCACTTCACGCTGGAAGGCGAGACGGCGACGTCCGCCGAGCTCGCCGAGCTGGCCGCGGACAGCGGTTCGGCCGACGTCCCGGGTTCGGAGTCCCAGATCGTCGCCCGGTTGTCGGCGGAGTCGTCCGCGGCGGAGAACGCGGACCTCGAGATCTGGTACGACGCGGACAAGATCAAGCTGTTCGACCCGTCGAACGGCAAGAACCTCACCTACGAGGACTAGCCGCAAGTCCGTGAATGGCACATCGAGGGACTTCAAGTCCCTTGATGTGCCATTCACGGTTTTCAGGGGTGCCGGGTGGGCCGGTAGACGAGCTCCTGGATGTGGCCGTCGAGCGCCCGGTCGATCGACAGGCTGCCGTGCGAGCGCAACGGCACGTCGGACTCCTCCTTGAGCCGGGCGACGACGTCCACGGCGTCCCCGCTCACGAGGGTCGCGTCCGGCCAGTCGAGGGGCCGCGCAGCGTGGTCGACACCACCGTCGCCGGCAGGTCACGGGTCGACCGCATCGGTGTTCGCGGCCAGCATCTCCGCGGTCGTCCGGAAGGTGGCGGCGCCGAAGACCCATGCGCTGGTCCTCGGCGTACTGCGCGAGGCGGTGCGCGAGCAGCGCGGGTCCCTGCTTGCCCCAGTAGCCGTGGTGGCTGCCGAAGCCGTCGAGGCTGGAGAAGACGTCGAAGGTGTAGGTGGCGGTCACACGCTCCTCCGTGCGGTGAGTCCGGTCGCGCCGCGGGCCTACGCCGTCGGGAGCCGGGGGAGGATCGCGTTCGCCGCCGTCCGGGCCATGGCGCACGTGCCGTCGCCGGCCGTGCCCGCCGTCTCCACCACGCTGAGCTCCGCCAGCTCGCGGTGGCCCGGCAGGCCCGCTGCCGGCTGCGTCGTGTCGACCAGGCAGAACGCGCCCGCGACGCGCACCCGGGCTTCGCGGCCGCCCACCGTCTCGGGCGGGCCGGCCGGCGCCTTCGCCTCGTCCGTCTCCACCGTCAGCTTGAAGCTCACCTTGCCGCGGATGCAGCTGTGCCCGGACAGCCCGATCGCCGGCCGGGTGCCGGCGCCCGCGACGGCGTCGAGGTCGTTGTTGTCGAGCAGCACGCACGGCGCCACGAGGCCCCACGAGCGCTCCGGGAACTTCAGCCGCCGCACCTTGTTCGCCGTGACCGCGTCCAGCACCGAGCCGACGACCGCGTCCGCGACGCCGCAGCGGCCGGCCTGGTCGTCGCCGGAGTCGGTGACCGAGAGTTCGAGCCGGTTGCCGTCGGCGAAGGTGATCGCGCGGGTGCACGCGGTGCGGTCGTTGAACATCGACTGCTGGACCGCGACGCCGTCGGGCACCGGCCCGAGGTAGGCGTAGGGCTTGATGTTCGGGTCGGAGTCGAAGGCCAGCGGCCCCACGAGGATGGTGCGCCCGCCGAGGTCGGCCCGGCAGGTCTCGAACGTCGGGGTGGCGACCGCCCCGGGCGCGACGGCAGGCACGTCGAGCAGGCTGCAGTAGTCGACGGTCGCGAAGTCCCCGAGCGCGGCGGACGCGGTCAGCGGCGTGGGCCCGGACGTCGTTTCGGGAGCGGCTTGCGTCTTCGCGCACCCGGTGGCGAGCAGGGCGCAGAGCATCGCGACGACCAAGGACTTCAGGCGCGGGTACACGGTGTGCAAGTATCACCACATCGAGGAGAAAAACCAGCCCTGACGGGGACATCTCTCAGTATTTTCCGCGCCCCGGCCGGAGAACGCGCAGGTCACCGGTTTTCGCGCCGGTTTCCCGGGTTTCCCCGGGCCTTCCGAACGATTTTCGCTTTTACCGTCCCCTAAGGGAGCAATCCTTCCCGCGAGCGATGCGGAAGCGGGTACTCCGGTGGTGAAGTGGAGATATCGGAAGTTCTCCGAAGCACGAGGAAAGGGAAAGACGATGAGCGCACCGGTCACCCGACGGCTGTCCCGTCCCCGCAACGGCCGCATGATCGGCGGCGTGTGCGCGGGTCTCGCCCAGCGGTGGGGCATGAAGACCAGCACGGTGCGGGTGCTGGCGGTGTTGTCGTGCCTGCTGCCCGGGCCGCAGTTCGTCGCCTACCTGATCATGTGGGCGATCATCCCGTCCGAGTGACGGAGGCGAGGAAGCTCAGCCAGGCAGCGGCGTCGACGGCGAAGCGCGGGCCGGAGGGATCCTTCGAGTCCCGCACCGCCACGGCGGGGGCGGCGAAGGCGACTTCGACGCAGGCGGTGTTTTCGCCGCCGCTGTAGCTGCTCTTCCGCCACTGGTTCACGATCACGGGTCCACCTCATGCGCTCAGCAGATCGGCGAGCTGCAGAACGAGATCGCGTGACTCGTTCTCGCCGAGCGCCATCTTACTGAGGCTGGCGAACTTCTTCGCGAGAGCGGCGACCGCCGAAGGCTTCACCAACTGCAGGTTGCCACCCGCGTGATCCACGTAGCCGAGGTCGCCGATGGTGTCCGGCGGAAACCGCAGCACGGTGAACGGGCCACGCAGACCTTCGTAGGCACCTGCGCGTGCCGGCGCGATCTGGAAGGTCACGTTCGGCAGCTCCGAAACCTCCGCGAGGTGAAGCAACTGGGCGATTAGCACGTGGGGCTTCGCGACCCGTCGTGTCAGTGCGCCCTCGTCGACGATCGCGTGCACCGTAACCTGGTTCTCGCTGCGCAGCCGTTCGCAGCGGCGCATCCGCACATGGAGCTGGTGGTTGCGCTGGCGGGTGCCCAGGTCGGCGAACAGTGCGTTCGCATACTCCTCGGTCTGGAGAAGTCCCGGCACGTACGCCAGCTCGAAGTTCCGCACCGAGACCGCCTCGGCCTCCAGCGCCGGATGGCTGTTGACCGACACACCCTCGATGCGATTCTGGTTGGGCCGCCGCGCTTCCCGCGCGATCTCGACCAGTTCCGCCAGCTCGTCCTCGGGCACCCGGTACAGCTCCGCCATCGCGCGGGCGTGCAGCGGGTGGATCGCCCCCTGCCCCTTCTCCAGCCTCGACAGCGTGCTCTTCGAAATATCCAGGTCACCGCCGGCCTGTTCCAGCGTCAGGCCCGCCTTCGCCCGCCAGGCCTTCAGCTCCCGGCCCAGCTGCAGCCGCCGAATCGCCGGAACGCTGTAATACGCCAACCCGCGCACCTCCCCGTCGCCATGATCGCGCGGGCAGCAGTGTCCGGGCGGGAGGGTGGCGCCGGGATCCCGCGCCGATCACCCCATCAGGGGCGCCAGCAGGACATCGCTTCGTCGACCTCGTCCACGCCGAGCGGCGGGCGGGGCAGCTTCGACGGCTTGCCGGGCTCGGCGCGGAGCCCGTCGAGCAGCATCGCGAGGCAGCGGCGCCAGAGGTCCGGCTCCACCTCGCACGTGAACTCGATCACCGAGCCGATCATCATGTGCAGCAGCGGGGTGTCCGTCGGGGAGAAGTCGGCGCGCAGGCCGCCCGCCGCCTGGGCCCGCTCGACGAGCTGTGTGATCAACGGCACCATGCGGGCCTTCGCTTCGGCGACGTGCTCGTGGCCGAACTTGTTGGACAGCATGATCTCGCGCAGCCCGCGGTCCCCGGAGTGCAGCTCGATCGACTTCCACGTGAAGTCGACGAAGGCCTGCCAGGCGTCGTCGGCCTTCAGGGCTTCTTCGGCGAGGTCGCCGATCTCGTCCATCCGCTCGGTGAACATCGCCTCGACCAGGTGTTCCTTGCTGGGGAAGCGGCGGTACACCGTGCCGACGCCGAGGCCTGCGTGGTGGGCGATGTCGTCGAGCGTGGCTTCGAGGCCTCTCCGGCCGAAGACTTCCCGGGCCGACTGGAGGATGCGGCGGCGGTTGAGTTCGGCGTCGCGCCGCAGCGGCCGCGCCGGTGCGGCGGGACCAGTGTCCCGTGTCATGCACCCCACTCTACCAACCAAGTAGAGGCGCCTTCTCCGGTTCTTGTGTACTTTGGGTCGCGTAAGGGGAGATACCTACTCCACATAGCTTCCTGATCACTCCCAGTGAGGGGACACCCATGTCCGAATCCACTCTCGCCGTCGCGCCGCCGGGGGACGCGCGCGCCGCCGAGAACCCCCACCACGCCAGACGGTGGCTGATCCTGGTGATGATCGGCCTGGCGCAGCTGATGGTCGTGCTGGACGCGACCGTCGTGAACATCGCGCTGCCGTCCGCCCAGGTCGACCTGGGCTTTTCCAACGACGCCCGCCAGTGGGTCGTCACGGCTTACGCGCTCGCGTTCGGCAGCCTGCTGCTGCTCGGCGGGCGGCTCGCGGACCTCTTCGGCCGCAAGAACGCCCTGCTCGTCGGCCTGGCCGGCTTCGCCGCGGTCTCCGCGCTCGGCGGCGCGGCGAGCAACATCGAAATGCTGCTGATCGCCCGTGCGGCCCAGGGCGTGTTCGGCGCGCTGCTCGCGCCGGCCGCGCTTTCGCTGCTCACCACGACGTTCACCGACCCGAAGGAACGCGGTCGCGCGTTCGGCGTGTTCGGCGCCATCGGCGGTGGCGGCGCAGCGGTCGGGCTGCTGCTCGGCGGCGTGCTCACCGAGTACCTCGACTGGCGCTGGTGCATGTTCGTGAACATCATCTTCGCCGTGGTCGCGTTCGTGGGCAGCTCGATCCTGCTGCGCAACCAGCGGGACGGCGGCCCGCGCCCGCGGCTCGACCTGCCGGGCACCGTCACCGCGTCGGCCGGCCTGTTCGCGCTGGTCTACGGCTTCGCGAACGCCGAGTCGGACTCGTGGTCGGCGGTCTCGGTGTGGGGCTTCCTCGCGGCCGGCGTCGTGCTGCTGGGCGTGTTCGTGTGGCTGCAGCAGCGCGTTTCGCACCCGCTGCTCCCGCTGCGCGTGCTGCTGGACCGCAACCGCGGCGGCTCGTACCTGGCGATGTTCCTGCTCGCCATCGGCATGTTCGCGATCTTCCTGTTCCTGACGTTCTACGTGCAGCAGAACCTGAAGTTCACGCCGATCGAGAGCGGTGTCGGCTTCCTGCCGATGGTCGCGACGCTGATGCTGGCCGCCACGACGGCGACGAGCGTGCTGCTGCCCCGGTTCGGCCCGCGTCCGCTGGTGCCGACGGGCATGGCGATCGCGGCCGTCGGGCTGTTCTGGCTGAGCGGCATCGGCCTCGACAGCACGTACGCGTCCGGCGTGCTCGGCCCGCTGCTGGTGATGGGCTTCGGCATCGGCCTGGCGATGGCGCCGGCGATGAGCGTCGCGACGTTCGGCGTCGAGGCGCACGACGCGGGGGTCGCGTCGGCCGCGGTCAACACGATGCAGCAGGTCGGCGGCTCGATCGGCACGGCGCTGCTGTCGACACTGGCCGGCAACGCGGCGACGGCCTACCTCGCGGGCAAGGTCCCGACGCCGCAGCTGGCGGCCGAGGCGGCGATCGAGAGCTACACGACGGCGTTCACCTGGGCGGCGGTGATCTTCGCGGTGGGTGCGGTGCTCAGCGGCCTGCTGCTGCGCCCGGGCGTCCCGAAGGGTGAAGCCGCCCCCGGCGCCGTCCACATGTAGCCCGCGGCCCGCGCTCGACCCGAGCGCCCCAATGTGGCGTTGGTTGCGTCTGACGCACCCAATGTGGCGTTCGGTGCGTCTGACGCACCGAACGCCACATTGGGGCGCTAGTGGCGGCGGGAGCGGAGCGTCTCGATGACCTCGTCGTCCCAGCGGTGGGTGCGGATCAGCCGGTACCGCTCCGCCGCCACCCACATGTAGGCCTCGGCGTCCGTCCGGTCGCCGATCATCCCGGCCTGCCGCAGCATCCCCACCACCGGCACGAACTCCTCGTCGAACCACCGCTGCGCCACGCTCGCCCGGTCGCAGAACTTGCCTTCGTCCTGCATCAGCCGGAAGCCCCACGCCTCCACGTGTTCGCCCAGCTTCGCGTAGTCCCACGGGTCCGAGACGATCACCGACGCCCGCGCGTGCCCGGTCAGCGGCACCCGCTCCAGGAACAACCGCCGGTAGTCCTTGACGATCAGGTCGCCGCGGTGGCGGATGCCGCTCGGGTCCAGTTTGGTCCGGACGACCGTCACGAATGCCTCTATTGTGGACAGTCCCTGCGCGAGCGCGACCGAGACGCGGTGGTGGCCGTCGATGATGAAGTGCAGCTCACCCACCCGGTACACCTCGATCGGCGGGATCTCTTCGCCGCGCCGCGCCGCCAAGGCCAGCCGCTCCCAGCGTTCGCGGACCCGTGCCGACGTCGGGCGGAAGCGGCGGTCGAAGTCGCGGCTGCGGTCGACCGTGCCGACGATCGAGTCCAGCTTGATCACCCGCAGGCCGATCCGGCTCTCGCCGAGGTAGCCGAGCGCCTCCACCACCTCGTGGAACGGCAGCATGATGTTGACGTCGTCGGGCTCGCGGCGCAGCCACGTCGAAAGCCGCGAGAGCACCTGGCCCCGGCGCGCGCGGAGGAAGTCGTTCTCCGCGTCCGCGCGGGGGAACCCCGTCTCTTTCATGAGAACTCCATGATCCGGTGGCCCACCACGTTGCGGATCCGGGTTTCGCCGACGACCCGGTCCGGTACCGGCTCGCCGTGGGGGTGGATGTGCCCGTGCAGCAACCACTTCGGCCGCAGCACGTCGATCGTCCGGTGCAGGCAGGCGAACCCGCGGTGCGGCGGGTCGGCCCGGTCGCCGAGGTCCAGCGGCGGCGAGTGCGTCAGCAGGATGTCGACGCCGCGGCCGTCACGACGGCGCCGCCACCGGGCGCGCCGCACCAGGCCACGGGCCCGGCGCGCCTGCTGGCGCTGCGTCCACTGGTTCGGCCCGTCGTTGTAGCGGATCGACCCGCCGAGGCCGGCGAACCGGAGCCCGGCGACGTCGACGACCCGGCCGTCGGCGTTGACGCCGCCCGCCGGGCCCGGCCAGACCGTGGGGAAACCGTCCTTCATGGACAGCCCGCCGTAGCGGGTGTACCCGCTCAGGTCCGGGTCGTGGTTCCCGGGCACGAACACGCACGGCACGTCGAGCGCGCTGCTCAGGAACGCGAGGTAGTCGTAGGGGAGGTCGCCGGCGCCGATGACGAGGTCGACGGAGCAGCCGCGGACCGCTTCGGTCCACAGCCGCTCGTCGACCTCGTCGGAGACGACCAGCGCTTTCGGCATGGACCCAGGGTACGACGCCGGGGCGTCACTTCATGCCGTGCGCGAACCCCGGGTCGGCGACGATGACGAAAGTGATGACGAAGATCCAGACGAGGCTGAGCGCCAGCGCCCAGAACTTGAGGTTGGACAGCATGCGGGGCATCACGAATTCTCCGATTCCGGCGGGAAAGAAACAGGGGACCTAGAGCCAGCCGTTCTTCCGGAATATTCGGTACAGCAACAGGCAGATCGCCAGGATCACCGTGATCACCAGCGGGTACCCGAACTTCCAGTGCAGCTCGGGCAGGTAGTCGAAGTTCATCCCGTAGATGCCCGCGATCATCGTCGGCACGGTGATGATCGCCGCCCACGACGTGATCTTGCGCATGTCGGTGTTCTGCTGCAGGGAGATCTTCGCGACCGTCGCGTCGACCAGGGTGGACAGCAGTTCGTCGAACGCCGCCACCCGCTCGGACACGGTCGTGAGGTGGTCGGCGACGTCGCGGAAGTAGGAGCGGACCTCGTCCGGCACCAGCCGCGTGTAGCCCTCGGCCAGGCGCTGGACCGGCGTCGCCAGGGGCATCACCGCCCGGCGCAGCTCCAGCACCTCCCGCTTCATCAGGTAGATCTGCTCGGCGCTGACCTGCGAGCGGGGCGCGAAGACCTGCGCCTCCATGACGTCGATGTCGTTCTCGATGCGGCCCGTGACGTCGAGGTAGTGGTCGACGACGTGGTCGGCGATCGCGTGCACGACCGCGGCCGGGCCGAGCTGCAGGCGCTCGGCGTCTTCGTCGAGCTCGCGGCGCAGGCGCGCCAGGCCCGAGTGGTTCCCGTGGCGGACGGTGATCACGAAGTCCCGGCCGAGGAACACCATGAGCTCGCCGGTCTCGACGATCTCGTTCGCCGTGGTGGGAGACTCGTGCTCGACGTACCGGACGGTCTTGACCACCAGGAAGAGCGTGTCGTCGTAGCGCTCCAGCTTCGGGCGCTGGTGCGCCTCGAGGGCGTCTTCGACGGCCAGCTCGTGCAGCCCGAAGGTCTCCGCGATGCCCTGGATCTGCTCGGAGTCGGGCTCGTGCAGCCCGATCCAGACGAACCCCTCGTGCCGCTTCCGGACCTCTTTGATCGCTTCGACGTGCGTCCAGCGGCCGGGCAGGCGCTCACCCGCGACGTACACCGCGCAGTCCACGACGTACGCGGACAGCGGCACCGGGACCGGGCGGACGGGGACGGCGCCCTTGTTGCCGCGGCCGCGAAGGCCGCCGAGCGAGGGAATGGCAGGCATGGGGATCTCCTGGGCGTCGTGCGTGGTCGTGCGAGACGACTGACCAGGGCGGAACGCGTCCGCCCGGCGGCACCAGCGTTCCCGGGGAGTGAAGGCCTACCAGGAGATGAGCCGGCCGGCGGGTGTGGTGGGAACGCTGGGACTACTAGGGAGCGGACTATCGCCACTACTCATCGGGGTTCCTCACCTCCTTCGGGCCGGGGCGGAGAGTGGTGGGGCTCGCGTTGACGCGCGAGAACCAATGGTTGAGGGTACTCCTCACTACGGATGCGTGTCGTACCAGCCTCACGCGGTGTTACGCGAACAGGAGAGACGAGTGCAGTTCGGTCGGTACTACGAGGAGTTCGAGGTCGGTGCGGTCTACAAGCACTGGCCGGGCAAAACGGTCACCGAGTACGACGACCACCTGTTCTGCCTGATCACCATGAACCACCACCCGCTGCACCTGGACTCGCACTACGCCGAAGAGACGACCGACTTCGGCAAGAACGTCGTGGTGGGGAACTACATCTATTCGCTGCTGCTGGGCATGTCCGTGCCCGACGTCTCCGGCAAGGCCATCGCGAACCTCGAGGTCGAGTCGCTCAAGCACGTCAAGCCGACCTTCCACGGCGACACCATCTACGGCGAGACCGAGGTGCTGGACAAGACGCCGTCGAAGTCCAAGGACGACCGCGGCGTCGTGTACGTCGAGACGCGCGGTTACAAGCAGGATGGCCTGATCGTGTGCACCTTCCGGCGGAAGGTGATGGTGCCGAAGCGCTCCTACGGGGAAACTCGGGGCGGGGAGCAACCGGGCCGGCCGGTGCCGCACGAATGAGGCTCTGATGGACCTGGACCGGATCAAGGACGTACTGCGCACGTTCGCGGAAGTCGAGGCCCGCGGGGTCTCGCCGCTGTACGAGCACCTGGCGCTGCAGGCGGCGGCGGACGACGACGTGGCGGGCCTGCTGTCGGCCGCCCGCGACGGCGAGGTGCGCGCGACGCTGCTGATGGCGACGGCACACCGGCTGGTGCAGGCCGACCCCATCCACCCGCTTTCGCGGTACTACCCGTCGCTGGGCGGCTTCGACGGCGTCGATTCGGAGACCTGGCCGCTGTTCCGGTCGTTCCTGCTGGAGCGGGCGGACAAGGCCCGTGCCCTGATCTCCTCGCGGTACACGCAGACGAACGAGGTCCGCCGGGCGGCGCTGCTGTACCCGGGCGTGGCGCGGGCGGCGAAGGAGGCGGGCGGCAAGGTCGCGCTGCTGGAGGTCGGCTGCAGCGCGGGGCTGCTGCTGGGCCTCGACCGCTTCGGCTACCGCTACCAGTGCGACGGCGGCGAGCAGCTGACGGCGGGGCCGGCGAAGACCCCGGTCGGGCTGCACTGCGCGCTCGACCTGGCTCCCGGCGCGGTGGCGCCGAAGCTGCCGAAGAAGCTGGCGATCACGGACCGGGCCGGGCTCGACCGGGCCCCGGTGGACCTCTCGGACGAGGACGAGCTGGCGTGGCTGGAGGCGTGCGTCTGGGCCGACCAGCCCGACCGCATCAGGCTCCTGCGCACGGCGGCGGCCGAGCAGGCGAAGCACCGCCCTCGCCTCATCGCCGGGGACGGCGTCGACGACGTCGGCTCCGCGGCCGCCACGCTGGACGGGCCGCTGGTGGTGGTGACGAGCCACGCGCTGGCGTACTTCCCGGCCGAGCGGCGTGCGGAGTTCGTCGCGAAGCTGGCCGACCTGGCGGCCTCACGGCCGCTGTGGTGGGTCTCTGAGGAGTTCTACGGCGCCGGCCTCGAGACGGTGCTGCCCGGGCGCTCGGACCTCGTGGGCGACGGCCTGGCGACGCTGGGCGTCGTGCGGTGGGAGGACGGGAAGGCGGAGGCGCACGCCTTGGCGCGGACCGCACCGCACGGGCAGCGGATGACCTGGCTGCCGCTGTGAACCGGCCGTGTCGACCCTCCGATCACGCGTGTCGGCCGCTCGATCACGCGTGTCGACCCCGAAAACACGCCGGTCGGCCGCTTATCAAGCCCGAGGTAGCGCTTTCCAGTCGCGGAGCGTGACATAAAGGAGGTCCACCAGTTCTCCCGCGGCCTCCAGGGCCGACAGGTCTGCCGCATCGGACCAGCGCGCCTCCGAAGCGTCGTCACCCGCCGTGAGGGCCCCGCCCGTCACCGAGCAGGCGTAGTCGTGGATTTCGTACGGCCCGCGGGTCACCGTCCCGATCAATGTGCCGGGAATCACGTCGAGCCCGGTCTCCTCGAAAAGCTCCCGAACGACCGCCTCTTTGTCCGTTTCGCCCGGTTCGACTCGGCCACCCGGCAGAGACCATTGCCCCGAACCGGGGTCATTCGCCCGCCGGATGAGCAGCAAGCGGCCGGCTGGATCGAACGCGATGCCGCCGACGCAGCGGATCGTGGTGCTGGTGAGGCCGTCCATGTCCCGAAGGGTAGACGTGATCGACTTGAAAACGGATGTCCTGTACACGGAGAGTAGCCATACGGTACACTTCGGACCGCGCGCTGACCCGAGCGCGGGACTTACCTCCCGTGCGCCTGTTCAGTGCGGTACAACGTAAAAGTCAGAATTTGTACTGTTGTCCGGTGTCACCGTAAGAGACGGGATTTGATCGCGGTGAACGTGAAGAAGATTGCGGGCCTCGCCGGTATCGCGTTGGTGCTGTTCTTCGTCATTGCCCAGCCCGGTCAGGCCGCGGGCCTTGTCGGCAACATCGTCGACTTCCTGCGCAGCTCGGCCGAATCGGTGATCACCTTCGTCAGCAACGTGTTCAAGGGCTGATCGCGGGGCTACCCTCGAACCATGTTCGCGCCTCGCGACCCCGACGAGTACCTCCTCGACACCGAGCGACGGGTCATCCGGATCCGCCGCCACTGGGCGGTGCTGCTGTGGGACACCTTCGAAGCGGCCGCGCTGCTGGCCGTCTGCGTCCTGGTGTCCTACCTGCTGCCACCGGCGCTGTACATCGGCCAGAACATCCTCTGGTACGTCGCGCTGCTCGTCGTCCTGCGGTTCGCCTACGTGGTGATGGAGTGGTGGGTCGAGCGGCTGGTGGTCACCGACAAGCGGTTCGTCATGACCACCGGGGTGTTCACGACCAAGGTGCTGATGATGCCCATCAGCAAGGTCACCGACCTCAGCTACGTGCGCACCGCCACCGGGCGCATGATGGGCTACGGGACGATGGTCGTCGAGTCGGCCGGCCAGATCCAGGCCCTCAACCGCATCGACTACCTGCCGCGGCCCGAAGAGTTCTACGACACGATCTCGGAGCTGGTCTTCGGCGACAAGCAGAAGCAGGCCGAGCGCTTCTCGATGATCAAGGCCCAGCGGGCCGCCCGCGGCAAGAAGCCCGTCGGCTGAGTCCTCCCGCCGCACGTGTGACGTAGCGCATCGTCGACAATGGACACGATGCGCATCGACCTGCACGCCCATTCCACCGCTTCCGACGGCACCGACACGCCGGCCGGGCTCGTCGCCGCGGCCGCGAGAGCCGGGCTCGACGCCGTCGCGATCACCGACCACGACACCACCGCGGGCTGGGCCCCGGCCACCGCGGCCATCCCACCAGGGCTGACGCTGGTCCCCGGCGCCGAGCTCTCCACCGTCTCGATCGACCCCGAGACCGGCCGCCAGATCAGCGTCCACCTGCTGGCCTACCTCTTCGACCCGACGTCCGAGCCCGTCGTCACCGAGCAGACCCGGCTGCGCGTCGAGCGCCGCACGCGGCTGCGCCGGATGGCCGAGCGGATGGCCGCCGACGGCCTCCCGGTCGACGCCGACGAGATCTTCGGCCTGCTCCCCGAGGACTCCCCGCCCGGGCGCCCGCACCTGGCCCAGGCGCTGGTCCGGGCCGGGCTGGTCAAGTCCGTCGACGAGGCCTTCGCCGACTACCTCAGCCCACGCCGCGGCTACTACGTCGCCCGCCGCGACACGCCGGTCGAGGAAGCCATTGACATGATCGCCGCGGCCGGGGGCGTCACGGTCGTCGCGCACCCCTTCGCCTTCAGCCGCGGTGCCACCATCAGCGAGGACACCCTCGCCGAGCTGGCCGCGCGCGGGCTCACCGGCGTCGAGGCCGACCACCCGAACCACGACGCGCCGACGCGGGCCCGCACCCGCGCGCTGGCCGGCGAGCTCGGCCTGCTCGTCACCGGGTCCAGCGACTACCACGGCACCAACAAGACGATCGCGCTCGGCGAATGCACCACCGACCCCGGGCAGTTCGAGGAACTCACTTCGCGTGCGACGGGGTTTCAGGTCGTGAAGGGCTGAGATGGCGATCGCCGACTTCTTCGACGCGAAGCTCTTCATGAGCGCGACGATCACCCTGGTCGTCATCATGGACCCGCCCGGCACGGTGCCGGTGTTCCTCAGCCTGGTCGGCCGCAAGCCGGTGGCGACGCGGGCACGTGCCGCCCGGCAGGCCGTCCTGGTGTCGTTGCTGGTCATCAGCCTGTTCGCGGTCGCCGGCCAGGCGATCCTGGCCTACCTCGGCATCGGCATCCCCGCGCTCCAGGGCGCCGGCGGCCTGCTGCTCCTGCTCATCGCGCTGCAGCTGCTCACCGGCGGCGGGCACGAGCCCGAGGCGGCCGGCGAGGACGTCAACGTCGCCCTCGTGCCGCTCGGCACGCCGCTGCTGGCCGGGCCCGGCGCGATCGCCGCGACCATCGTGTTCGTCCGGCAGGCCGACGGCCACGTCGGCGCGTACATCGCGCTGGCGCTGGCGATCGTGATGACCCACTTCGTCATCTACATCTGCATGCGGTACTCCGGCGTGGTCATCCGGCTGATCAAGGAAAGCGGCATCACGCTGCTGGCCAAGGTGGCCGGTCTGCTGCTCGCGGCCATCGCCGTGGAGCTCGTCGCGAACTCCGTGCGCGGCTTCATCGCCGGCGGCAGCTGACCCCGCCTTTCGGGTTGTCCTGCCGGACAGGAACCGCCGGCTTCGTTGACATCGTTGGCACGCCTCGCGCAGATTGGATCCCAACCCAGCGGTTGAAACGATTCAAACGCCTTGCGGAGGCCTCGATGAAGTGGCTCAGAGCAATCCTGCCGGTCACGGTCCTGGTGGCGAGCGGGGTGATCGCGGCGCCGGCGGCGACCGCCCTGCCCGGCCCGAGCTGGCACAAGTACGTCGTCGCGCCGTCGAGCCGGGACGTGCGGCCGGTGAAGGTGCTGTCGACCACCGGCGACGTCACGAACCCGGACGGCCTGCTCGGGCGGGGCGTCACGACGTTCAAGCGGCAGGCGCCGCCGCCGAAACCGGCCTGGCCCGCGGGGACCACCGCGGACGCGTCGTCGTTCCACGCGCCGAACAACGGCGGGAACGGCCAGCCGCGGACGTACGCGCCCGGCAACGCCGTCGACGGCAACCCGGACACCTTCTGGAACGACGACACGATCGGCGCCTACCCGGACGTCCTGACCATCACCTCGGCCACGCCGGTCGCGCTCCCCGGCGTCACGGTTCTGTCCAGTGTGGACGGTGTGCCGCAGGACTACACCGTGGAGGTGCTGGACGCCGGCGCGTGGCGCGTCGCGGCTTCGGTGAGCGGCAACACCGCCGTCCAGCGCGCTGTCGCGTTCGACCGGCCGGTGACGACCGCGCAGGTCCGGATCACCGTGACGAAGGCGCAGAACACACCGTCGGGCGAGTTCAGCCGCGTCAACGAGGTCTGGCCCGGCCTGGTCGCCGATCCGCCGGTGCCGGTCGCGGTGGTGGACTTCGGCAAGGTCGTCGCCGGGTATCCGAAGATCGCCTTCGCGGGCGCGTCGGCGAACCGGCCGGGCGTCCGGCTGTCGTTCTCGGAAACCCAGCAGTACCTGGGCGAACGCTCCGACTTCACGCGGTCGGACTTCTCCGGCGGGCCGGGGAGCGACCAGTACGCCGTGCCGGCGACGCCGACGGTCTGGCGGGACACGAAGGGCTGCCAAAGCGGCACACAGGTGTGCGCGGACGGCCTGCACGGCTTCCGCTACCTGCGGATCAGCCTCGACGCGCTCGCGTCGGACGCGCCGCTGGCCCAGCCTTCCGGTGAGGTGCGCATCAGCGGTGTCTCGCTCGACTTCACGCCGTTCCTCGGCACGCCGGGCAGCTACCGCGGCTGGTTCGAGTCGTCCGACGAGCAGCTCAACCAGTACTGGTACGCCGCGTCCTACACGAACGAGCTGGGCATGGACACGTTCCGCGAGTCCGATGTGGACCCGCGCGGCGCGTTCTCGCCCTCGCTGGACGGGAAACTGGTGCTGCACGACGGCGCGAAGCGGGACCGGGACCCGTACGTCGGCGACGTCGCGGTGTCCGGGCTGACCGAATACCTGACCCACCAGGACGGCACCGCGGCTCGCAACGTCCTCGCCGATCTGGCCGACCACCAGCGGGCGGACGGCTGGATCCCGCCCGCGTCGATCAACAACTACACGCTGCCGCTGTTCGACTATCCGCTCTGGTGGGTGACGTCGAGCTGGGACTACGTGCTCTACACGGGCGACACCGCGTACGCGGCTTCGTACTACTCGCACCTCGTGAAGACGCTTGACGCGTGGTATCCGTCGGTCACCGATTCGCGCGGGTTGCTCGCGAAGGGGCTCAACGGCACCAGCGGCTACGGCGACTACGCGTTCCTGCCGCGTACGGGCGAAGTGACGTACTACAACGCGTTGTACGTCCGGGCGCTGCAGGGCGCGGCGGGCCTGGCGCGGGCGACGGGCCACGCTGCTGACGCGGATCGGTGGCTTTCGCGCGCCTCAGGCGTCGCGGCGGCGGTGAACCAGTACCTGTGGGACCCGGCGGCGGGGGCTTACCTCGACTCGGGGACGGGCGCGGTCCGCCACGGCCAGGACGGCAACAGCCAGGCGATCGTGGCCGGCATCGCTTCGCCGTCGCAGGCCACTTCCGCGCTGGCGCGGCTCGCGGCCGGGGCGTTGCCCTACGGGAATCCCTTCATGGACAACGACACTCTCGTCTCCGACGGGACGAAGCGCGTGTACGCGTTCACGTCGTTCCCGGAGATCCAGGCGCGGTTCCGGACCGGGCAGGCGGCGTCGGCGATCGACCAGATCAAGCGGATGTACGGCTGGATGACCACGCACGACCCGGGGATCACGGCGTGGGAAGGCATCGGCGACGGCGGCTCGCACTACGAGCAGGGGTACACGTCGGCCGCGCACGGCTGGTCGACCGGCGTCGTGCCTGCTTTGACGAACGAGTTGCTGGGTGTCTCGCCGACCTCGCCGGGCTTCGCGACGTGGACGGTTTCGCCGCACCCGGGTTCCGTTTCGTGGGCGCGCGGAGCGGTGCCGACGCCGAAGGGCGCGTTGTCGGCTTCGTGGACTCAGCAGGGTTCGGTGTTTTCGCTGACGGTGACGGCTCCGCGGGGGACATCCGGCTCGCTGGTGGTCCCGGCCGGAAAGCTGGTGCTGCTCGACGGGCGGCCGACGCGGGCCGCGGCCGGTGGCTCGCTGCCGGTCGGCTCCGGAACGCACACGGTCCTGGTGGTGCGCTAGCGAAGGTCCGTGAATGGCACATTGAGGGACTCAGAGTCCCTCAATGTGCCATTCACGGACTTCCGGGTCCGGCGCGGAAAGTGTCGGTGGTGGTGCGTAGCGTGGGCGCCGTGAAGGAGCAGATGGGGTTCGACTTCGGCGTCGCGCAACCGGTGCGGCTCACGAAGGTGTCGCCGGCGCGGCTGGCCACCTTCGACGACTGCCCGCGCCGGTACCGGCTCGCGTACCTCGAACGGCCGACCCCGCAGCGCACGGGGCCGTGGGCGCACAGCACGCTCGGCGCGGTGGTGCACAACGCGCTGCGGGCGTTGTTCGACCTGCCGGTGCTCAAGCGGGTGCCGCAGCGGGCGGTGGCGCTGGTGGCGGAGTTCTGGAAGGACGCGGGCTTCGAGAGCGAGGAGCAGGCGGCGCGCTACCGGGCGCGGGCCAAGGGGTGGGTGGCGGACTACGTCGAGGACAACGACGTCAGCCACGACCCGGTCGGGCTCGAGCGGTGGGTGTCGGCGCCGGTCAGCCCGGAGCCGGGGGAGCGGCCGTCGATGATCATCGAGGGCCGCGCGGACCGGATCGACGCCCGTGACGGCTCCCTCGTGATCGTGGACTACAAGACGGGACGCCGGCCGCCGGACGAGTACGAGGCCCGCGCGTCGCAGGCGCTGGCGCTGTACGCGGTGGCGGCGGCGCGGACGCTGCGGATGCCGTGCACGACGGTGGAGCTGCACCACCTCCCGACCGGCACGATCGCGGCGGCCGAGCACACGCCGGAGAGCTTGCGGAGGCACCTGCAACGCGCCGACGAGACCGCCGGAGACCTCCGGCTGGCCACGGATACCCTGGAGGCGGGCGGTGACGAAGACGTGCTGTTCCCCGCTCGCCCGGACCGCCGTTGCGCCTGGTGCGACTTCAGGCCGAGCTGCAAAGAGGGGCAGGAAGCGGCCCCGCAGATGCAGCCGTGGGACCTGCTCGCGCCCTGACAGGGAGGGAAAGTGGCTTCACCGGACACCGACGAACTGGCAACGCTGCCCCTGCCCGCCGGCGCGCCGAAAGCCGAGAAAGCCGCGGCCCCGGCCGGATCAGGTGGGCCCGAGGCGCGCACGGCGGAGCGGGCCGAGCCGGTGGCTGGCCGCGGTGTGGCCGAGGGGGAGAGAGCTTCGCGGCAGACTGAGCCGCCGGCTGCCGAATCTGGCGTGGCCGAGGTGGGGACGGTTTCGCAGCAGACTGAGCCGTTGGCTGCCGGATCCGGCGTGGCCGAAGCGGGGACGGTTTCGCAGCAGCAGACCGAACCGCTGGCTGCCGAACCTGGCCTGGCCGAGGCGGACACCGCCCCCCAAGAACGTGTCGAACCCGAGCGCCTCGAGCCGGCCGAAACCTCTTCGGCCGACCCCGATCCCGACCCCAGCGCGAGCGAACCGGCCGAACCGGCGAAGCAGGGCGGCCGCTGGTGGCGCGGATTCACGGGCTCCCTCGCGGCCGGCCTCGCGGTCCTGGCGATCGGAGTCCTCGCGGTGGCGGGGATCGACCTGTACACCGGCGCACCGGGCCCGGGCGCGGCGCTCCTGATCGGCCACCCGCTGGCGGCGATCTTGGCGATTCTGGCTCAGCGCGTCGCGGACCGCCGCAACGGTGCCCCGGCCGTGGGCGCGGGCGTGGCCGTGGTGCTGTTCACCGTCTCGGCCCTGACCCTCTTCTGGCTCACCTGAGCCCGAAGCGAAGTAGTCGGTCGCGTGATGGGGAGGTCGTCACGCGTGATTGCCGGGACGACACGCCGTGGTTACTTCAGAGCCGTCAGCGTGTCGCCGCGCTCTTCCAGCAGTACCGGGCCCGCCGCGCCCAGGCGGACCACCCCGGCGTAGCCACGGCGGTCCACGCCGACCGTGCGGATCGTCGAGCCGTCGTTCTCGTTCAGCACCGCCAGGCCGCCCTTGATCGGGACCACCAGCTGCTGCGCGAAGAGGATCCCGGGGCCGGACGCGCTGCTCAGCGTCCACCGCGGCGAAAGGTCGTCGCGGGACAGCGCCAGCACCTTCGACCCGCTGAACCAGTATATGTTCTGCGTGGTCTGGGTCGTCGCCTCGACACCGCTCGCCGGGTCCTGGGCCAGATCGGCGGCCGGCACGTCCAGCGGGTACGCCGCGCGCTGCGAACCGTCGCCGTTGTAGATCACCAGCAGCTTCTGGTCCGGCAGCACCACCGCTGTCAGGTCGCCGGACATCGCGATCACGCGAGCTCGCTTGCCCGCCAGCACGCTGCTGAACGCCACCGACGGCTCGTCGTCCTTCTCCGGCGCCGCCTTGTACACCGTCAGGCGGTCGGCCGGGTCGCCCGGGCAGCGCTCGATCACGCCGACCTTGCCCGACGCCGCCGCGACCGTGCCGTACGTGCAGCCCGTGCGGGGCTGCTTGCCCGCGTTGACCAGGGCCGGGACCTGGCCGTACTCGGCGCTCTGCACCAGGTCGTCGCGCCACGTCGTCAGCAGCTTCTTGCCCGTCGCGGTCACGTGCGAGCCGTCGCCGACCAGCTGCGTGCCCAGCTCCGCGTTGCCGTTGCGCTGCGCCGTGATCCGCCCGGTGCCCGGGTCGAGCTGCGTGACCTCGCTGCAGTTCTCGGTCTTGTGGTAGACGGCGTTCAGCCGCCCCCACGTCTCGTTCATCGTGCACAACGGCAGGTCACGCGTGTAGTGCCAGCGGACCTGCCCGGTCAGCGGGTCGCGGGCGGCGACCTCGCCACCGTCCGCCGTCGCCACCGCGTCGCCCGCCACCACCGGGACCGGCGTCGCGCCGCTGCGGGCGCTCCACAGCTCGGCCAGCGAGCCGGGCACCTTGTCCGGCGCCGCGGGCAACGGCGGGGGTGGCGCCGCTTCGGTCCGGTCGGTGGCCGCGCTGTCGCTCGTCACGCCGATGACCAGCGCGACGGCGATCGCGGCGACCGCGACCAGCGCGGCGATCACCCGGTCCCGCCCGCGGTTCCAAGGCGAACGACGCGCCTTGACCCGCGGGGCGGGCGGAGTGCTTTCGACGTCCTCGAGGACGTCCTCGGAACCGTAGTCAGGGGTCTCTTCAGGCGCGTTTTCAGGCGCCTTCTCGACGTCGCTCACGTGCCCGGACCCCCGCGTTCAGGTTCAGTCTGCCGACGCAGGTGTATCAGACGTCGCGGCGGGGCGGCGACGGCGGCGCCGCCGAGCCGGGCGCTCGGCGTTGTCGCCGGCCTCCTTCTCGGTGGCCGGGCCGGTCGCTTCCGGCGCGGTGCCGCGGGTGCGGCGACGCGTCCGGGTGCGTCCCTCCGAGGCAGGAGCGTCGTCCGAAGAAGCCGCCGCGTTGTCCGCGGCCTCGATCGCTTCGGCCGCCCGCGAACCACCGCGGGTCCGCTTGCGCGGGGTGCGGTTGCGCTTGCGCGGCGCCTCTTCCGAGGAGGCGTCGTCGGCCTTGCCCCGGCCACGCGGGCCGCGGCGCTTGCCGCCCAGGTCCTCTTCCACCTCGGCGCCCAGGCCGGCGCGGGTGCGCTTGCCCAGCGGCAGCCGCCCGGTCGTGCCCTCCGGGATGCCCAGGTCGGCGTACAGGTGCGGCGACGACGAGTACGTCTCCACCGGCTCCGGCTTGTCGAGGCCCAGGGTGTCCGAAATCAGCTTCCAGCGCGGCATCTCGTCCCAGTCGACGAGGGTGACCGCGACACCGGTGCGGCCCGCGCGGCCGGTGCGGCCGATGCGGTGGACGTAGGTCTTCTCGTCGTCCGGGCACTGGTAGTTGATCACGTGCGTGACGTCGTCGATGTCGATGCCGCGGGCGGCGACGTCGGTCGCGACCAGCACGTCGACCTTGCCGGAGCGGAACGCGCGCAGGGCCTGCTCGCGGGCGCCCTGGCCCAGGTCACCGTGCACGGCGGCGGCCGCGAAGCCGCGCTCGACCAGATCGTCGGCCACCTTCTGCGCGGTGCGCTTGGTGCGGCTGAAGATCATCGTGAGGCCGCGGTCGGCCGCCTGCAGGATCCGGGCGATGACCTCGGGCTTGTCCATCGAGTGCGCCCGGTAGACGAACTGGGTGGTGCGCTCGTGGATCGCGCTCGCGTCGTTTTCCTCGGCGCGGATGTGCGTCGGCTGGTTCAGGAACGTGCGGGCCAGCGTGATGATCGGGCCCGGCATGGTGGCCGAGAAGAGCATCGTCTGGCGCTTGTCCGGCACCATCCGCAGGATGCGCTCGATGTCGGGCAGGAAGCCCAGGTCGAGCATCTCGTCGGCCTCGTCGAGCACCAGGCCGCGGACCTTGCCGAGCACCAGGTGCTTCTGCTCCGCCAGGTCGAGCAGGCGCCCCGGGGTGCCGATCACGACGTCGATGCCCTTGCGGAGCGCTTCGATCTGCGGCTCGTAGGGGCGGCCGCCGTAGATGGCCAGGGTGCGGATGCCGAGGTGCTTGCCGGCGCCCTTGAGGTCGTTGGCGACCTGGATGCACAGCTCGCGGGTCGGCACCACGACCAGCACCTGCGGGGTGCCGTCGCCGGGGACCTCCACGCGGTGCAGCAGCGGGACGCCGAAGCCCAGCGTCTTGCCCATGCCGGTGCGGGCCTGGCCGATGAGGTCGTCGCCGGCCATCGCCAGCGGCAGCGTGAGCTCCTGGATCGCGAAGGTGCGCTCGATGCCGGCCTCGCCGAGGGCCTTGACGATCTCCGGCTTGACGCCGAAGGACGCGAAGGTCGGGGCTTCGGGCTCGACCTCGACGCCCGCCTGCAGCGGGTGCGAGGTGTCGAGCGCGGCCGGGCCGGTCTCGCTGTGTTCCAGCGCGACGGCGGGGGGCTGTTCGGTTGTGGGAATTTCTGCGGTCAGGGTGATCGCCTCTCTCGTGACCAGCGCGCACAGCCCTGGGTCCGCTCGACACTCGACCGGGAGTAAACCCTGGTCCCTGGCGCTGATCTGAAGCGCGGAACCGGTCCGTCCCGGGAATGCCGGAAGAGGCGTGCACGCACATTGCAGTACGTCGGCAAGCCACGTGACCTGCCTGTTTCCCGACGCCGGTATGACGTACGGAAGCTTCGATATCAAACGCAGTGTACCTGGTCAGCAGTTTTTCGACAGTACCCGGCACGCCGGAACCCGTGTGATCGGTCTCGTCCCGACACGCCCGGGCGCTTCGGCGATACCCTGCCCCCGTGACCGAGCCGAAAGAGATCTCAGAAGGCGTAGTCGACCTTCTGGGTGTGATCGCCTACCTCGAACTGTCCGCGTTCGACCGGATGGCCGAAGACGCGCGCAGTGCCCCCACCCTGGCCGGGCGGGCCGCGCTGGCGCAGATGGCGGCCGCGGAGATCGGTCACTACGGCCTGCTCGCCCAGCACCTGGCCGCGCACGGCGTCAAGATCGAAGACGCGATGGCGCCGTTCGTGGCCCAGGTCGACGCCTGGCACGCTTCGACGCCGCCGAAGTCGTGGCTGGAGTCGCTGGTCAAGGCCTACGTCGGCGACGGGCTGGCCGCCGACCTCTACCGTGAGATCGCCAGCTGGCTCGATCCGGAGACCAAGGACCTCGTGCTCACCGTGCTCGCCGACACCGGCCACTCCGCCTTCGCCGAACGCGAGGTCGCGGCCGGCATCGAGGCCGACCCCAAGACCCGCGACAAGCTCGCCCTGTGGGGTCGCCGCCTGCTCGGGGAGGCACTGACCCAGGCCCAGTACGTCGTCGCCGAGCGCGACGGGCTGGCCGAGCTCATCGTCGGCGGTTCGGGCGACCTCTCCGGAATTGCCGCGCTGTTCCGGCGGTTGCAACAGGGGCACACGAAGCGCATGCAGGCGCTCGGCCTGGGCTGATCCCGATGGAGTACCCGGAAGTGACGACGCGGTCGGGCGCGGACATGCGCCACCGGAACGAGCCGGTTCGGTTAGCCTTGGCCGGCACATCCCTTACGAATTTTCAGCGGAGGTCCCACGTGGAGGTCAAGATCGGCATCAAGGACACGCCGCGCGAGCTGGTGGTGTCCAGTGGCCAGTCTCCCGAAGAGGTGGAGAAGCTGGTCGCCGAGGCCCTGACGGCCGGTGACGGGCTCTTCCGCATCAGCGACGAGAAGGGGCGCAAGTACATCGTCCCCTCCGACCGCATCGCGTACGTCGAGATCGCCCCGTCCGACGTCCGCAAGGTCGGCTTCGGCGTCGGCGACTGACTCTTCGAGTCCGGCAAAGCCACCCCGGGACTTTCCTGGGGTGGCTTTTGCGCGTTCCGGGGACCCGGTTTTCGATCCGGTGACCGGGTTCACCGGATCGGTCGGTTCTCCTTGGTGTGTCGCGAATGCGCCGCCTAACTTCGGCTGGCGATCCGGCGCCACGTGGCCCGGACGGACACTCCGGGAGCAACCAGGATGACCACTGTCGAGCCGATGGCCGGCGACGTGGCGGATCTCGTGCGGAACACCCTCTCCGCGCACAAGTCGATGTTCCTCGCGACGTCGGGCAGCGACGGCCCGTGGGTCGGCGGGGTGTACTTCGCGGAAACCGGGCCGTTCACGCTGAACCTGGTGCTCGAGAACCGGGGACGCACGCTGGCCGCGGTCCGCGAGAACCCGGTCGTCTCGGTGGTGGTGTCGACGGGCTCGCCGATGCAGCCGTTCCTGCAGGCCCAGGCCCTCGCCGAGATCGTCCCGGCCGGCGACGACCCGCTGGTGCGCTCGCTCCTGGTGGCGAAGGTGCCGGAGGCCGCGCCGTTCCTCGACGCGCCGGTGACGGCGGTCCGGCTGAGCGTGCGCAAGTGGCGGGCGACCGACATCCCGAACGGCTGGCTGCCCGGGCGCGAACTGCCCGGCCCGCGCCTGCCCTGAGCCGGCCGGTCCGGCCACCGCGCGGGGTGGCCGGACCGGTTCCGAAGTCCGTGAAGGCCTCCTTACCGGCTCTTATGGCCGGTAAGGAGGCCTTCACGGCGTTTCAGGCGTTGAGTTCTTCCAGTGTCGTGGGGACGTGGAACGGCGGGGTGCTCGTGCCCGTGATCCGGTACCGGCCCCACGGGTCCGGGTCCGACAGCTCCCCGGTCGCCGTGTACTCGCCGGCCTGGATCGAGACCGGCTTCTTCTTCCCGCCGGCCAGCCGCGTCAGCTCCTCGTTCACCGCGACCCGGCCGTACCAGCGGTAGAAGCCGTCGATCGGCTGGAAGTAGCCGCGCAGCTCGACCGTCGTCGTCAGCGAAACCCCGTCGACCACCAGCGTCGCCGCTCCGCTGTAGCCGTCTTCGTCGTGCTCGCTCATGACGTCTCCTTCAGCGAATCCGCCGTGTCCGCGCGGCCCAGCTGGACCACCTTGTTGGCTTCCAGGGGCAGGTTCGGGTCGATGATCACGCCGTTCTGGCGGGTCAGCCCGTCGATCGCCGCCCAGATGATCTGCGTCAGGTACTCGACGACCGCGTCGCGGCCCATCGAGCGGCGGTCCAGCCACCATTCGCCGGTGTTCTGGACCATGCCGACGATGCCGTGCGCCCACGGCTCGGCCGCGCCGGAGTCCATGTTGAACATCCGCATGTAGTCGCCCAGCAGCGCCGTCAGCGCCGTCGCGATCAGTTCCTTGTCCTCGGCCACGACGTCCGACGACACCGGCTTCTCCGGCCGCCCGTGCGCCAGCAGCCGGTACAGGTTCGGGTGCTCCTCGATCACCGTGAAGAACGCGTCGAGGGCCATCCGGATCCGCGGGACCGGCGCGAGCTCGGCGTTGATCGCCGGGATCAGCCGCTCGAAGAGGATCTCCGTGCCGCGCTGGCCGAGGGCCACGTAGAGGTCGGCCTTGTCGTCGAAGTGCCGGTACAGCACCGGTTTCGTGACGCCCGCCTCCGCGGCGACGTCCTCCATGCCGAGGTCCGGGCCGTGCGTGTCGAGCGCCCGCAGCGCGGCCTCGACGAACTCCTTGCGCCGCGCGATCCGGTGCTTGCGCCAGCGGTCGCGCCGGGCGTCGCCGGTCGCCTCCTCGTCGCGCGAGGACGACCTGGACTGCTTGCCGGAGCGCTTGACACGTTCGATCACGGGGCTCATGCTACCAGAGGTAACTGTTACCTCAAGTTACATGTTGTGGAAGGGGTGTCGGCGATGACGCGGACGCTGAAGGAACCGGATCGCGAGAAGACCGCGGAGCGCCTGCTCAAGTCGTCGGCGAACAAGTTCTACGACCCCGACGTCGACATCGACTGGACGGCGCCCCTGGTCGAGGGCAAGCGTTTCATCCTCGATGAGCGCTCCTCGCTCTACGGCACCGAACTCTGGGACAGGCTGACCCCCGAGCAGCGCATCGAGCTGGGCAAGCACGAGGTAGCGAGCGTCGCGACTACCGGACTGTGGTTCGAAATCCTCCTGATGCAGATGCTGCTCAAGGAGGTCTACGAGCAGGACCCGACGTCCGCGCACGCGCAGTTCGCCCTCACCGAGATCGCCGACGAGTGCCGGCACTCGACGATGTTCGCGCGGATGGCGTCGCGGATCGGCTGCCCCGCCTACGGCCCGGTGCCGTGGCTGCGGAAGCTGGCGAAGCTGATGCCGACGATCTCCTACGGCCCGGCGCGCTACGGCGCGATCCTGGTCGCCGAGGAGGTCCTGGACCGGCTGCAGCGCGAGCAGATGAACGACGAAGGCGTCCAGCCGCTGGTCCGGATGGTCAACCGGATCCACGTGCTGGAGGAGGCGCGGCACGTCACCTTCGCCCGCGAAGAGGTCACGCGCGGCATGGCGAAGCTGTCGAAGGCCGAGATCGGCTACCAGCAGTTCGTCATCGCGCTCATCTCGTACTTCGTGACGCGGGCGTTCATCAACCCGAACGTCTACAAGGCGGTCGGCATCCGGCCGCGCGACGGCGTCGAGGCGGCGCTGAACAACCCGCACTGGCAGGGGACGATCGCGTGGGCGGGGGAGAAGATCATGCCGTTCCTCGAGGAGTCCGGCCTGGTCGGGCTGCCCGGGAAGTACTTCTGGCGCAAGTCGTTCCTGCTCCCGGCGGGCCGATGACGACCGCGTCGCGGCTGCGCGACCCCTCGATCGAGCACCGGTTCGTCACGAGCGACGGCGCCGCGCTGCACGTCGCGCAGTCCGGTCCCGCCGATTCGGCGGTGACGCTGGTGCTCGTCCACGGCTGGACGCAGGACCACCGGACGTGGGACTTCGTGCTGCCGCACCTGGACCCGGGCGTGCGCGTCCTGCGCTACGACCTGCGCGGCCACGGCGGCTCGGCGCCCGCCCGCCCGGGCTCGGCGACGATCGCGCGGCTGGCCGACGACCTGGCCGAGGTGATCGCCGACCGCGTCCCCGAGGGGCCGCTGGTGCTGGCCGGGCACTCGATGGGCGGCATGACGCTGATGGTGCTCGCCGAACGGCACCCGTCGCTGGTGGCCGGCCGGCTCGCGGGTGCGGCGTTCGTCGCGACGTCGTCGGGGGACATGGACCGGCTGACGCTCGGGTTCCCGGGCCTGGCCGGGCGGAGCGTGACGCGCTTCGAGCCGCGGCTGGCGAAGCTGCTGGCCGGCCTGCGGAGCGAGACCTTGCGGCTGCGACCGGGAATGGTCCGGTCCGGGGCGCGCCGGCTGGTGTTCGGCGACCGGCCGGGGCGGGCGCAGGTGGACAGCGTCGTCGAGCAGCTGCTGAGCGCGCACCCGGCGAGCGCGGGGCTGTTCCTGGACGCGATCGCGGCCCACCGCGGCGTCGGCGGGCTGGGTGCGCTGGGCGACGTGCCGTCGGTGGTGCTGGCGGGGGAGAAGGACCGGCTCTGCCCGCTGGCGCACGCGAAGGTGATCGCGGACGAGCTGCCGCACGCGGAGTTCGTCCGCTACCCGGGTGCGGGGCACATGCTCCCGCAGGAGCGCCCGTTCGAGGTCGCCCGCCGCATCAGCACCCTGGTCCGCACGGCCGCCACTCGTTGACGCTCGGTAAACAATGCATCTTTCCTAGGGAAAGCTCCGCTTTGCGACGCAAAGCAGCGAGCTTTCCCTAGGAAAGATGCGTCCTCAGGCGTCCTTGAGGGGGAAGCCGCCGCCGATGCCGCGCCAGGCCAGGTTCGCCGTCAGTGCGACTGCCTCTTCGCGGCTCATCGACTGGTGGTGCTGCAGCCAGAACCGGGCGCTGACCTGGCTCATCCCGACCAGGCCGACCGCCAGCAGCCGCGCCTTGTCCTCGTCGAGGCCCGCGTCCGCCGTGATCGTCTCCGTGATCGCGTCCACGCTCGCCGACGTCGCGCGGTCGACCGCTTCCTGGACCGCCGGCTCGCCACGCAGGTCTGACTCGAACACCATGCGGAACGCGCCCGCGTCGTTGCTGACGAAGTCGAAGAACGCGCCGACCGTCGCCGGGACGCGCTGGCGGTTCTCGGTGGTGGAGTCCAGCGCCGTCTGCACGCGCTTGACCAGCTCGTCGACGTGGCTTTCGAGCAGCGCGATGTACAGGTCGAGCTTGCCGGGGAAGTGCTGGTAGAGCACCGGCTTGCTGACACCGGCCACTTCGGCGATCTCGTCCATCGCGGCGGCGTGGTAGCCGTTCTCGGCGAAGACCCGCTGCGCCGCGGCGAGGAGCTGGGCCCGGCGCTCCGTCCGGGGCAGGCGCACCCCTCGTTGCTGCAACCGCGTCATCTCCGTCATGCGCTTCCTCCCGTCTTCGGCTCTTCGACGGGCGGGGTCGCCACCGCGTGAAGTCGTCCTGAAGATTACTCGCCGGTATGTATGCCTTGCCAAGTGTCGGGCATCCTGGACCCGTGAACACCCCCGTGGCCTCGCGGGCGCCGCTGACGCACGTGCCCCTTTCGACGAGGGAGCTGCCCTCCCTCGAGCCGATCCTCCCGCCGTGGCCGGCGACGTTCGAGGAGGCCGGCACCGCGCGCCTGCACGTCCGCCGCACGCCGGGCCCCGACGGCGTGCCCGCGGTCTACCTGCACGGCCTCGGCGGCTCGTCGACGAACTGGACCGACCTGGCCGCGCTGCTCGCGCCGGTCGCCGGCGGCACCGCCCCCGACCTGCCCGGCTTCGGCTACTCCGAGCCCGAAAAGGGCTTCGACTTCAGCCTCCAGGCCCACGCCGCCGTCGTCGCGCGGCACATCGAGGACGCCGGCGCGCCGGTGCACCTGCTCGGCAACTCGATGGGCGGCGCCATCGCGCTGCTGATCGCCGAACGGCGCCCGGAGCTGGTGAAGACCCTGACGCTCATCTCGCCCGCGATGCCGGACCGCCGGCCCGACCCGCGGCGGCTGTCGGACCCGCGGATGGCGCTGGCGTACCTGCCGCTGGTCGGCGCGCGGGTACGGGGCCGGCTGGCCGCCCTCGGCCCGCGCGAACGCGCCGCGCAGGTGATCAAGCTGTGCTTCGCCGACCCGTCGCGGTTCCCGGAGAGCCGGCTGGACGAGCTGGCCGAGGAACACGGCGCCCGTGCCGCGCTCGCCTGGGCCACGCCGGCCATGGCGCGCAGCACGTTCGCGATCTTCCGCGCGTGGTCGACGCTCGGGAAGGCGTCCCTGTGGTCGGCGGCGCCGCGGGTGCGGGCGCCGACGCTGGTCGTCTGGGGTCGCGACGACCGGGTCATCTCCGTGAGACGCGCCATGCGGACGGCCCGGGTGATCCCGACGGCCCGGCTGCTCGTCCTGCCGCGGACGGGCCACGTGGCGCAGATGGAACGGCCGATCGTCGTGGCGAAGGCCGTGCTGGGCATGTGGGAGCACGTCGAAGCCGGGACCTGGTAGTCCGATCGGGTGACCACCAATCCACGGGTGGTCCGCCAGTCGCCGATAACGGTTCGGTGGCGCTGTGGCACCCTGGTGCGGTGGACCGGGTGAAGCACGACGCGCGAGGCGAAGATCGCCGGGCTCCCCACCGCGCGTCGCCCCGCCGCACGCCGCACGGAACCCCGGAGCCCGAAGCCGCCCCGCGGACCGGCCAGTACCGGCCGGCCCGGCAGCCCGCGCAGCGCGTCGGCGAGGACCGCTACCGCCCGGGCGGGCGGCGGACCAGCGCCGAGCCGCTGAGCGCCTCCTGGAAGCCGCACGTCGAGACCCCGCGTGAGAAGTCCGAGCCCCCGAAGGCCGGCCTCGCGAAGCTCACCGGGACCTACGGCTGGCGCGTCTACGCCCTGCCGATCCTCGTCGTGCTGACCGTGCTCGTCGTCGTCAACACCGCGAACAGCCCGGCCGAACCGATCGCCGAACAGAACGCCGCCCCCGGTGTCGAGTCGGCGGGCGGGGACGCGGCGGGCGGAGCGATCGACGGCAACGGCGAGCAGGCCATCCCGGAGAACCCGGCCACGCCCGTCGACCTCAAGGTGCCGACCGCGGACCTGCCCGAGGGCAGCCCGTTCACCCAGGCCGGCGCGGGGAAGTGGCACGTCGTGCCGGGCAGCGGCCCGAAGGTCGGCACCGGCAAGCTGTACACCTACACGATCGAGGTCGAGGACGGCATCGACCCGGCGAGCTACGCCGGCGACGACGCCTTCGCGGCCGCCGTCGAGGGCACCCTGTCCGACCCCAAGAAGGGCTGGACGTGGGACGGCAAGATCGCGCTGCAGCGCGTCGACGCCACCTTCCCCAACCCGTCGTTCAAGGTGAGCCTCACCACCCCGGAGACCACCCACCGGGCCGACGCCTGCGGCTTCCAGATCAAGTTCGAGGCGTCCTGCTACCGCAAGAGCCTGGGCCGGGTGCTGATCAACCTGGCCCGCTGGGTCCGCGGCGCGAAGGCGTTCAACGCCGACATGACCGGCTACCGGCAGTACGCCATCAACCACGAGGTCGGGCACGCACTGGGCAACCAACACGTCGGCTGCGGCGGCAACGGCGATCCGGCGCCGGTGATGATGCAGCAGTCCTTCGGCGTGGACGACAACTACGTGTCGATGCTCAACGACATCCCCGGTGGCGACAAGGGCAAGGTGGCCAAGGACGGCCGCACCTGCGTGCCCAACGCCTGGCCGAACCCCACGCCGAAGACCCAGTGACACCCGGGGCTTCGCCACCGGGCCTCGAAAAGCGGCGAGTGTTCCCACCATCTGGACGCGGGAAGGTCTATTTGCCTGCGCGCGTTGTGCATAGTGGGATGGACGCGATCCGCGTGAGATGGAGGACCTGATGTCAGCACTGCCGCCGCTCGTCGAGCCGGCTGCCGAGCTCACCAAGGAAGAGGTGGCCCGGTACAGCCGTCACCTGATCATCCCGGACGTCGGGGTGACCGGGCAGAAGCGGCTGAAGAACGCGAAGGTCCTGGTCATCGGCGCCGGCGGCCTCGGCAGCCCCGCGCTGCTGTACCTGGCCGCGGCCGGGGTCGGCACGCTCGGCATCGTCGACTTCGACGTCGTGGACGAGTCGAACCTGCAGCGCCAGGTCATCCACGGCCAGTCCGACGTGGGCAAGCTCAAGGCCGCGTCCGCGCAGGAGTCGATCGCCGAGATCAACCCGCTGGTCAAGGTGCACCTGCACACCGACCGGCTGGACTCGTCGAACGCGCTCGAGATCTTCGAGCAGTACGACCTGATCGTCGACGGCACCGACAACTTCGCCACGCGCTACCTGGTGAACGACGCCGCGGTGCTGCTGGGCAAGCCGTACGTCTGGGGCTCGATCTTCCGGTTCGAGGGCCAGGTCAGCGTCTTCTGGGAGGACGCGCCGAACGGCAAGGGCCTCAACTACCGCGACCTCTACCCCGAGCCGCCGCCCCCGGGCATGGTTCCCTCCTGCGCCGAGGGTGGCGTGCTGGGCGTGCTCTGCGCGTCCATCGGCTCGATCATGGTGACCGAGGCGATCAAGCTCATCACCGGTATCGGCGAGACGCTGCTGGGCCGCCTGATCAGCTACGACGCGCTGGAGATGAAGTACCGCGAGGTCAAGATCCGCAAGGATCCGGAGACCCCGAAGATCACCGAGCTGATCGACTACGAGGCGTTCTGCGGTGTCGTGTCGGACGAGGCCGCTTCGGCCGCGTCGGGTAGCACGATCACCCCGGCCGAGCTCAAGGCCAAGTTCGACAGCGGCGAGAACTTCGTCCTGATCGACGTCCGCGAGCAGCACGAGTACGAGATCGTCAACATCAAGGGCGCGACGCTGATCCCGAAGGACCGGATCCTCTCGGGCGAGGCGCTGGCGGAGCTGCCGCAGGACAAGCCGATCGTCCTGCACTGCAAGTCGGGCGCGCGGTCGGCCGAGGCCCTCGCCGCGCTGCACGCGGCCGGTTTCAAGGACGCGACGCACCTCGGCGGCGGCGTGCTGGCCTGGGCCAAGCAGATCGACCCGAGCCTGCCGACCTACTGACAGTCGTGCTCCCGGAGGGGCACCTTCCTGGCTTTCCCGGCCACGAGGGTGCCCCTCCGGGCGTTTCGTCCGAGTCGGCTCGCGGTGCTAAAACACTGCGTGACCAGCGCGTCTTCTCGATCGTGGACCACCCGGCCGGGTACCGTCACCAGCTGTGCGGACAACCCTCGAACGTCCCCCGGCGCACGTCTGCGCGGCCTTCGGCGGTCTTGCCGACGACAGCGAACCCATGCCGGACTCGACGGCGTGGCGCTGCGGCGACCTCGTCTTCAAACCGGTCACCGACAAGGCCAGGACGCTGTGGACCGCCCGTGCGCTCGACTACGCCGACGAGCCGGGCCTGCGCGTGGCGAAGCCGGTCCGCTCGACCGACGGCCGCTGGATCGTCGGCGGCTGGACGGCCTCCCGGTTCCTCTCCGGCACGCCCGAGCACCGCGGTGACGCCTCGGTCCTGGCGGCGGTGAAGCTGCACCGCGCGACGATCGGCCTGCCCCGGCCGGACTTCATCAACGGGCGCACGGACGTCGACGCGGTCGCCGACCGCGTCGCCTGGGAAGAGCTCGAGGTCCCGCTGGAGGAGACGAAGGGCGGCCGCTGGTTCGAGGTCCTCGCCGGCGCGCGCCGCCCGATCCGCCTGCCGCTGCAGGTGGCCCACGGCGAGCTGCTGGCCGGGCTGCTGTTCGACGGCGACGCGGCCCCGGGCGTCGTCGACTTCGTCCCGTACTACCGGCCGGGCGAGTACGGCGCGGCGATCGTCGCGGTGGACGCCCTGGCCTGGGGCGGCGCGACGCGCGAGCTGCTGGAGCGGTGGGCGCACCTGCCCGAATGGCCGCAGCTGCTGCTGCGCGCGGTGCTGTTCCGGCTGGCGTCGAACGCGCTCAACCCCCGGTCGACGCAGGCGTCGCTGGACGGCCTGCGAGCCGCGGCACGCGAGGTCAGCGGCGTATTGTGACGATCCCGGCCGGCTGGACGCCGGCCTGTGACCGAGGTCGCAAGATCCGCTGCCACAGCGGAAGAACTCCCGCTGACCTCCCGACTCCCGCCCCGTGGACGCGGATCTCACCGGCTGGGCGGCGGAAACACCGCCGCAATGTCAACTGCCTGAAACATTCGGTCGAATCCGGTTAACACGGCCTCCTTAGCGTCAGGGCAATCCCCGAACCGCCGAGGAGGTGCCCGTGCCGCAGGTCGACACCCACTGCCCGTACTGCGCGTTGCAGTGCGGGATGCGCCTCGACGGCGTCCGCGTGACTCCGCGGGACTTCCCGGTGAACGCCGGCGGCCTGTGCCAGAAGGGCTGGACCGCCGGCAGTCTGCTCACGTCGCCGAAGCGGCTGACCACCCCGATGATCCGGGTGGACGGCGCGCTCGAGCCCGTCAGCTGGGACTTCGCCCTCGGCTTCGTCGCGCGCAAGCTCGACGACCTCCGGCAGGAACACGGCCCCGACGCCGTCGCGGTCTTCGGCGGCGGCGGGCTGACCAACGAGAAGGCGTACCTGCTCGGCAAGTTCGCCCGGGTCGCGCTCGGCACGTCGCAGATCGACTACAACGGCCGCTTCTGCATGTCCTCGGCCGCCGCCGCCGGGAGCAAGGCCTTCGGTGCGGACCGGGGCATGCCCTTTCCCGTCACGGACCTCAAGAACGCCGACGTGGTGCTGCTCGCCGGGGCGAACCCGGCCGAGACCATGCCGCCGTTCACCCAGCACGTGCGCGGCGCCGACCTGATCGTCGTCGACCCGCGGCGCACCCCGACCGCGGAGCTGGCGAGCCTCCACCTCGCCCCCGCGCCGGGCACGGATCTCGCGCTGGCGCTGGGCATCCTGCACGCCGTCGTCGAAGGCGGCCACCTCGAAAAGTCCTATGTGGACGACCGGACCACCGGTTTCGAAGCCATGTGGCGGATCGCCGCGTCGTGGTGGCCGGAACGCGCCGAGCGCGTCACCGGCGTCTCGGCCGCCGACATGCGCCTCGCCGCCGCGAAACTCGCCGGCGCCCGCAACGCCTACATCCTCACCGCCCGCGGCACCGAGCAGCACGCCACCGGGACCGCGACCGTCGGTGCCTGGATCAACCTCGCCCTCTCCCTCGGCCTGCCCGGCCGCGCGGGCTCCGGCTACGGCTGCCTCACCGGCCAGGGCAACGGCCAGGGTGGCCGCGAGCACGGCCAGAAGGCCGACCAGCTGCCCGGCTACCGCAAGCTCGACGACCCGGCCGCGCGCGAGTACGTCGCCGGCGTCTGGGGCGTGGAGCCGGACAGCCTGCCCGGTCCCGGCCGTTCCGCCAGCGAGCTGCTCGAAGCCCTCGGGCAGGACGGCGGCCCGAAGGCGCTGATGGTGTTCGGCAGCAACGTGGTCGTCTCGGCGCCGCGCTCACAGCGCGTCCAGGATCGGTTGTCCGCGTTGGACTTCCTGGTCGTCGCCGACTTCGTGCTTTCGGAGACCGCCGCGCTGGCCGACGTCGTCCTCCCGGTCACGCAGTGGGCCGAAGAGGACGGCACGCTCACCAACCTCGAGGGCCGGGTCCTGCTGCGGCGCAAGGCCATCGACCCGCCGGTCGGCGTCCGGTCCGATCTGGACGTCCTCAACGGACTCGCCGAGCGGCTCGGGCAGCCTTCCGGGCGGTTTCCGGCCGACGCCGAGACGGTGTTCGAGGAGCTGCGGGTCGCGTCCAAGGGCGGGATCGCCGACTACTCCGGCGTCAGCTACGAACGGCTGCGCGCCGGGGAAGCCCTGCACTGGCCGGTCCCGGCGGACGACCACCCCGGCACCCCGCGGATGTTCCTCGACGCCTTCGCCCACCCGGACGGCCGCGCGCGGTTCGTGCCGGTCGAGCACACCGGCCCCGCGGAACTGCCGGACGACGAGTTCCCCTTGCAGGCCACCACCGGACGCGTGCTGCAGCACTACCAGTCGGGCGCGCAGACCCGGCTGATCGGCGAGCTGAACGACGTCGTCCCGGAGGCGTTCGTCGAGGTCCACCCCGACACCGCCAAGCGCGCCGGGCTCGAAGAGGGCGACCCCGCGGTGGTCCGGTCCCGCCGCGGCGAGACCGTCGCGAAGGTGCGGTTCGTCCAGAGCCTCCGGCCCGACCTCGTGTTCCTGCCGTTCCACTTCCCCGGTGAGCAGCGCGCGAACCTGTTCACCAACCCGGCGCTCGACCCGGTCAGCCGGATGCCGGAGTTCAAGGTGTGTGCCGTTTCCCTGTCTACTGTGGATGGTGCCGCATGAGCCCCCGTGAAGTCGTCATCGTCGGGTACGGCATGGCCGGCGCCCGCCTGGCCGACGAGATCCGCCGCCGCGACCCGATCGCCGAGCGGGTCCGCCTGACCGTGCTCGGCGCCGAGAAGCACGCCGCCTACAACCGGGTGCTGCTGTCGGCGGTCGTCGCCGGCGGGATGAGTGCCGAGAGCGTCCGCCTGCACGACGACGAATGGGCGGCGCGGCACAACATCGACCTGCGGCTCGGCGTCGACGTCGCCCGGATCGACCGCGAGAAGCGCTGCGTCGAGCTCGGCGACGGAGCATGCGTGGACTACGACGCGCTGGTGCTGGCCACCGGCGCCAACCCGTGGATCCCGCCGGTCGAAGGCCTCGAAGCCGGACCGGGCGTGGTCGCCTTCCGCAGCCTCGACGACTGCGCCAAGATCCTCGACGCCGCCCGCTTCGGCGCACCGGTCGCGGTGCTCGGCGGTGGCCTGCTCGGCCTCGAAGCCGCCCGCGGCCTGGCCGGGCGCGGCAACCAGGTGACGGTCGTGCACCCGCTCGGGCACGTCATGGAGCGCCAGCTCGACCCGGCCGCCGGGCACGTGCTGGCCCGGCAGCTCACCGACATGGGCGTCACCTTCCGGTTCGGCGCCACCGCCGCCCGCTACCTGCCCGGCGACGGCCTCAAGCTCGACGACGGCACGCTCGTGCCGGCCGACCTCGTCGTGGTCGCCGCCGGCGTCCGCGCCGAGACGCGCCTGGCCGTCGAGGCCGGCCTCGACGTCGACGGCGCCATCGTCGTGGACGACGTGCTGCGCACCAGCGACGGCCGCATCCACGCCCTCGGCGACTGCGCCCGCCACCCCGGCGCCCCCGCCGGGCTCATCCAGCCGGCGTGGGAGCAGGCCTCGGTCCTCGCGGACGTCCTGACCGGCACGAACGCGGCCGCCCGTTACCGCGGAACGACGGCCGTGACCCGGCTCAAGGCCCGCGGCATCGACCTCGCCGCGCTGGGGGAGACGCAGCTCGAAGCGTCCGACGGCGACGCCGAGGTGCTGACCTTCAACGACCCCACCGGCGGCCGGTACGGCAAGCTCGTCGTCCGCGAAAACCGCGTCACCGGGGCGATCCTGCTCGGCCTGCCGGACGCGGCCGCGACCATCACGCAGTTCCACGACCGCGGCACGCTGCTGCCCGACGACCGGCTCGCCGTGCTGCTGGGCCGCGCGCTCCCCGCCGGCAGCACCCCGGCGGCCAGCCCGGCCGACCTGCCCGCGGCGGCGGTGATCTGCCGCTGCAACAACGTCACCAAGGGCCGGCTGATCGAGGCCTGGAAAGCCGGGGCCACCGACACCCCCGCACTGGCGCGGGCCACGCGAGCCACGACGGGCTGCGGCGGGTGCACCGACACCGTCGGCGGCATCGCCAACTGGCTCGCGGCGCAATGACGAACCCGACCCGCACGAAGGAGAACGCCGTGGCGCACCAAGGAAAGCACTGGATCGAGCACTGGGAGCCGGAGAACGAGGAGTTCTGGGAGGCGACCGGCAAGAAGGTCGCCCGCCGCAACCTGTGGTTCTCGGTCTTCGCCGAGCACATCGGCTTCTCCATCTGGACCCTGTGGTCGGTCATCGTCCTGTTCATGGGCAAGGACTACGGGTTCTCCGCCGCCGACAAGTTCCTGCTCGTCTCGACGCCGACGCTGATCGGCGGCCTGATGCGGCTGCCCTACACCTTCGCCGTGGCGAAGTTCGGCGGGCGCAACTGGACGGTCGTCAGCGCCGCGCTGCTGCTGATCCCGACGGTGCTGGCCGCGGTGGTGCTGCACCCGGGCACGTCACTCGGCACGTTCCTGCTGGTCGCGGCCCTCGGCGGCGTCGGCGGCGGCAACTTCGCGTCGTCGATGACGAACATCAACACCTTCTACCCGGAGAAGCACAAGGGCTGGGCGCTCGGCCTCAACGCCGGGGGCGGCAACCTCGGCGTCGCGGCGATCCAGCTGGTCGGGCTCCTGGTGATCGGCACCGCGGGCGCGACGGCGCCGCGGATCGTGCTCTACGTCTACATCCCGCTGATCGTCGTCGCCGCGGTGTGCGCGTACTTCTGCATGGACAACCTCGCCTCCGTGAAGGGCGACACCAAGGCCATGCGCGAGGTCGTCAAGGACCCGCACACGTGGGTGATGTCGTTCCTCTACGTCGGCACGTTCGGCTCGTTCATCGGCTACAGCTTCGCCTTCGGCCTGGTGCTGCAGAACCAGTTCGGCCGCACCCCGCTGCAGGCGGCCGCGGTGACGTTCCTCGGCCCGCTGCTCGGCTCGCTCTCGCGGCCGGCGGGCGGCTGGCTGGCCGACCGGATCGGCGGCGGCAAGATCACCTTCTTCACGTTCACCGGGATGGCGCTGGCCACGGTCGTGCTGATCCTCGCGTCGACGTCGAAGTCCCTGGCGCTGTTCACGATCGCGTTCATCGTGCTGTTCGTGCTCACCGGCATCGGCAACGGCTCGACGTACAAGATGATCCCGGCGATCTTCCGGGCCAAGGCGAAGGTCGCGATCGCGAACGGCGCCGAGGAAGCGGCCGAACTGCTCAAGGCCCGCCGGTTCTCGGGCGCGCTGATCGGCCTGGCCGGGGCGATCGGCGCCGAGGGCGGCCTGTTCATCAACCTCGCGTTCCGGCAGTCGTTCGCCGACGCGAAGAGCGGGGTGCCCGCCTTCATCGGGTTCCTGGTCTTCTACGGGCTGTGCTTCGCCGTCACCTGGGCGGTCTACCTGCGCAAGCCCGCCGAACAGCCCACGAGTGAGCGCGGTCTGGCGCTCGCGGGAGCGGAGGTCTGAGATGCCCACCCTGGTCGTCGCCGGACACGGCATGGTCGCCCACCGGCTCGTGGAGGCGGTGCGCGCGGAAGACCCCGACGGGAACTGGCACGTCGTCGTCCTGGCCGAGGAGCCGCGTCCGGCGTACGACCGGGTGGCGCTGACGTCCTACGTGGACACCTGGGACCCCGCGGCGCTCGCCCTCCCGGGGGCGGACTACGCGGGGGACCCGCACGTCGACCTGCGGCTCGGCGAGCTGGTGACGGCGGTGGACCGGTCGGCCAAGTCCGTCACCACGGCGTCCGGGGCCACGGTGCCCTACGACGCGCTCGTGCTGGCCACCGGCTCACGGCCGTTCGTGCCGCCGGTGCCCGGGCACGACCTGCCCGGCTGCTTCGTCTACCGGACCATCGAGGACCTCGACGCGATCCGCGCGGCCGCGGTCGACAAGCCCGGACGCGGGCGGCGCTCGGCCGTCGTCATCGGCGGTGGCCTGCTCGGCCTGGAGGCCGCGAAGGCGTTGCGGGACATGGGACTCTCCCCGCACGTCGTCGAGATGGCGCCGCGGCTGATGCCGCTGCAGGTCGACGAGGGCGGCGGCTCGCTGCTGCGCCGGCTCATCACCGGCCTCGACGTCACCGTCCACACGGGAACTTCGACCGACGCCATCGAGGCCGACGGCTCCCGGCTGGTCGCCAAGCTGGGCAACGGCACCGAGCTGGACGTCGACCTCGTCGTGTTCTCGGCCGGTGTCCGGCCGCGGGACGACCTCGCCCGGCAGTCCGGTCTCGACGTCGGCCCGCGCGGCGGGGTGCTGACCGACGCGTCGTGCCGCACCAGCGATCCGTCGGTGTACGCGATCGGTGAGTGCGCGGCCGTCGACGGTCGCGTCTACGGCATCGTCGCCCCCGGGTACGCGATGGCGGAGATCGTCGCCGCCCAGCTCACCGGCGGTTCCGGGGAGTTCCCGGAGCCGGACACGTCCACGAAGCTGAAGCTGATGGGCGTCGACGTCGCTTCCTTCGGCGACGCGCACGCGACCACCGAGGGCGCCCTGGAGGTCGCCGTCAACGACGCGGTCGCCGGGACGTACAAGAAGCTCGTGGTCACCGACGACGGCAAGACGCTGCTCGGCGGCGTGCTCGTCGGCGACGCGACCGAGTACAACACCCTGCGCGCGCTGGTCGGCCGTCCGCTGCCCGCCGAACCAGGCGCGATCCTCGCCCCGGCCGGCGGTGGCGCCGCGGTCGGTGTCGACGCGCTGCCCGACGCGGCGCAGATCTGTTCGTGCAACGCGGTGTCCAAGGGCGCGATCACCCGCGCGGTCCACGAGGACGGCTGCGACACCGTGGGCAAGCTCAAGGCGTGCACCCGCGCCGGCACCGCGTGCGGTTCGTGCGTCCCGCTGCTCGGCAAGCTGCTGACGGCGTGCGGTGTCGAGCAGTCGAAGGCCGTGTGCGAGCACTTCCCGCAGTCGCGCGCGGAGCTGTTCGAGATCGTCCAGGCCACGCGCATCACGACGTTCAGCGAGCTGATCGGCCGCTACGGCTCGGGCAGCGGCTGCGCGATCTGCAAGCCCGCGGTGGCGTCCATCCTGGCCACCCTCGGCAACGGGCACGTGCTCGGCGGCGAGCAGATGACGCTGCAGGACACCAACGACCGGTACCTGGCGAACCTGCAGCGCAACGGCACGTACTCGGTGGTCCCGCGGATCCCCGGCGGCGAGATCACGCCGGAGAAGCTGATCGTGATCGGCCAGGTCGCCCAGGAGTTCGGGCTGTACACCAAGATCACCGGCGGCCAGCGGATCGACCTGTTCGGGGCGACCGTGGACCAGCTGCCGCTGATCTGGCGCAAGCTCGTGGACGCCGGGTTCGAGTCCGGGCACGCCTACGGCAAGGCGCTGCGCACGGTGAAGTCGTGCGTCGGGTCGACGTGGTGCCGCTACGGCGTGCAGGACAGCGTCGGCCTGGCGATCGAACTGGAGCTGCGCTACCGCGGCCTGCGGTCGCCGCACAAGCTCAAGTCGGCGGTTTCGGGGTGCGCGCGGGAGTGCGCGGAGGCGCGGAGCAAGGACTTCGGGATCATCGCGACCGAGAACGGCTGGAACCTCTACGTCGGCGGCAACGGCGGCACGACGCCGCGGCACGCCGAGCTGCTCGTGTCCGATGTGGACACCGAGACGCTGATCCGGACCATCGACCGGTTCCTGATGTTCTACGTGCGCACCGCCGACCGGCTGCAGCGGACGGCGCCGTGGATCGAAGAGCTCGAAGGCGGCCTCGACCACCTGCGCGCGGTGATCGTCGACGACTCGCTCGGCATCTGCGAGGACCTCGACGCGGCGATGGCCAAGCACGTCGACAACTACGCCGACGAGTGGAAGGGCGTGCTCGAGGACCCGGAGAAGCTGGCCCGGTTCACGTCCTTCGTCAACGCGCCGGGCGCGCCCGACCCGGCGATCTCGTTCCGGTCGGAGCGGGAGCAGAAAGTGCCCGTGATGCTGGGAGTCCCGGAGGTGCGCCGATGACGACGTCGATCGAACGAACCTGGACGGCGGTCTGCCCGGCCGCTTCGGTCCCGGAGTACGCGGGGGTCGCCGCGCTGTTCGACGGCGGCGTGCAGGTGGCCGTCTTCCACCTGCCCGGCGACCGGTGGTACGCCCTGTCCAACTGGGACCCCTGCAGCGGCGCGGCGGTGCTCTCGCGCGGCATCGTCGGGGACGCGGGCGGCGTGCCCGTGGTCGCGTCGCCGGTCTACAAGGAGCGGTTCGCGCTCGACAGCGGACGGTGCCTGGACGCCGAGGACGTGTCGGTCCCGGTGTACGAAGTGCGCGTGCGAGAGGGCGTGGTCGAAGTGGAGAGCCCGTGATCCTGCCGCTGACCGGGTTCGTGGTCGGCATCACCGCGGCGCGCCGGGCGGACGAGCTCGGCGCGCTGCTGGTGCGCAAGGGCGCGAGCGTCCGCTACGGCCCGGCGATCCGGATCGTGCCGCTGACGGACGACACCGAGCTGCACGCGGCGACGTCGGCGCTGCTGGAGTCGCACGTGGACGCGGTGGTGGCGACGACGGGCATCGGCTTCCGCGGCTGGCTCGAGGCGGCCGAGGGCTGGGGGCTGGGGGACGCCCTGCTGTCGCGCCTTTCGGCGTCTTCGCTGCTGGCGCGCGGCCCGAAGGTGACCGGCGCCATCCGCGCGGCGGGGCTTTCGGAGTCGTACTCGCCGGCGTCGGAGAGCAACGCGGAGTTGCTGCAGCACCTGCTTTCTTCGGACGTCTCGGGCATGCGGATCGCGGTGCAGCTGCACGGCGAGCCGCTGCCGTACTTCGTGGACGCACTGCGCGCGGCCGGGGCGGAGGTCATCGAGGTCTCGGTGTACCGCTGGGTCGGCCCGGTGGACCCGGGCCCGGTGGACCGGCTGCTCGACGGGGTGCTGGAGGGGTCTATCCACGCGCTGCCGTTCACGAGCGCGCCGGCGGTGGCTTCGCTGGTGGCGCTGGCCCGCCGGACCGGGCGGCTGCCGGGGTTGATCTCGGCGCTGTCGGGTCCGGTCGTCGCGGCCTGCGTCGGGCCGATCACGGCCGGCCCGCTGGCGGCGCTCGGCGTGCCGACGGTGCAGCCGCACCGGGCCCGGATCGGGGCGCTGGCGCGGTGCGTGTCGGAGACGCTGCTGGCGCGGTCGCCGCGGTTCTCGGCGGGCGGGCTGTCGATCGAGCTGCGCGGCCAGTCGGCGGTGGTGGACGGCGAGTGGCGCGAGGTGGCCCCGGCGCCGATGGCTCTGTTGCGGGCGTTGGCGGCTACGCCCGGCAGGGTGGTCTCACGGCGCGAGCTGATCTCGGCGTTGCCCGGGGGCGGGGAGGAACACGCGGTGGAGACGGCGATCGGGCGGCTGCGGACTTCGCTGGGCGGCGGGAAGGTCGTGCAGACGGTGGTGAAACGCGGTTACCGGCTGGCCGTGGACGCCTGAGCCCCACTCGTCCTCCCGCTCACGACTCGGTCCAGGTGACCGTGTGCTTCTCGAACCCCCGCGCCGCGGCCACCCGGGCCGCTTCGGCCTCGGCCTCCTCGCGAACCGCCGGGCGCAGCGGGTCGAACGCCGTCACCGTGAACGCCAGCTTCGCCCCGCTGCCCTTGGTCCGCCAGGTGCCCGCGATGTCGCCGTCCGCCAGCAGTACGCCCGGGTTGCCCAGCATCTTCCAGACTTCCTTGCGCCGCGCCGGGTCCGGGACGAGCAGCGCCTTGTCGCGGGCCTGGATGAACGGGTCCAGCGGGGGCAGCAGCCGCACGACGTCCGGCTCGGGCGGGTTCTCCAGCGCCGCCAAAGACGACGATGGCAGGTAGCGGGTCTTGCCCTCGACCTTCACCTCGGCCAAGTCCGACGGCCACGTCTTGTCCACGACCGCCCGAGCCGTCCCCACGAACTCCGCCGCTTCCCCCGGCGACGCCGGCCCGTTGAGGCGCAAGTACGACTCGACCACCGAGGTCGCCGCGGCGACGTCCGGGGTCTTGCGCATCCGGCCGCGGCCTTCGAGGGGCGCCAGCGTCGCCGGGGTCGCGCCGGCCACCAGGCGGAGGCCCGCGTGCGGTGCCGCGATGCGCATCAGCTGCTCCTGGATGTGAGTGGCGTTGCACCCTCGGCACCAGCGGGAAAACTCCGGTGGCAGCTTCTTCGTCACAGCCGTCGAAACCGCGCCCTTGGTCATTTCCTTCGTGACGACCGCGCGAAGGGCGGCCGCCGCCGTGAAGACCACGTCGGCCGCCGCCAGGCCGGTGGCCGCCAGCTCCTTGCGCTGCCACAGCATCCGGGCCAGCGCGTCCGCGTCGTCGAGGGGCACCAGCGCGCGCGTCACCTCGGCGAGGTCCAGGTGGTAGTGCGGCGCGCCGCGGAGCGTCCAGGCCAGGACGAGCCGGTCGTCGTCCACGAGGGATACCCGGCCGTCGACGCGGGCCACGGCGGCCAGCAGCGCGGTGTCGCGCATGCTGTCCTGCAGCCCCGCCCGGACGACCGCGAGCTCGGCGACGTCCCGCGCGGTGCGGTGCAGCCCGTGCTCGGCGATGCGGTAGGCGAGTACCTGACGACGGTCCACGTGCGGCTCCTAGAGCGTGTACTCGAAGGTGTACCCCATCTTCTCCTCACCCATCGCGCCGCCGACGGTGCCGCTGCCGGTGAGTCCGGCCAGCTCGCCGGTGCCCGAGCCCGGCACGACGCCGAACGTCGACGCGATGCCCTGGGCGTCGAACGTGAACTCGTGCTTCACGATGAACGTCCCCGCGCGGCCGTCGACCTTGCCTTCGAAGCGCTCGAAGCTCGGCGACGTCGTCGTGCCGCTTTCGTAGCCTTCGCCCGCGTAGTACAGCAGGAGGTCGCAGACCGATTCACCCTCGATGACGCCGTCGTAGGCCATCGCGGCGTGCGCGTACGCCACCCGGGGACCTCCATCGGTCCCGCTGACGATGTTCTCTTCCCAGTTCTTCATGGTGAATGCGTTCATGGGGACCACTCTCCCCGGCATACCTGTCAGCTTGTGTCAGGTATTTCTGCGAGTATGGGACGCATGCGCGCCAGCCGCCTCCTGTCCGTCCTCCTCCTGCTGCAGAACCGCGGCCGGATGACGGCCGAAGAGCTGGCCGAGGAGCTCGAGGTCTCGGTGCGGACGGTCTACCGGGACATCGACGCGCTGTCGGCGTCCGGCGTCCCGGTGTACGCCGACCGCGGCCGGACCGGCGGCTATCGCCTGGTCGACGGCTACCGCACCCGGCTCACCGGGATGACCGAGGAAGAGGCCCAGTCGCTGTCGCTGGCCGGGCTGCCCGTGGCGGCGGCCGAGCTGGGCCTCGGCACCGTCCTGGCCGCCGCCCAGCTCAAGCTGTACGCGGCGCTGCCTCGGGAGCTCCGAGACCGTGCCGGGCGCGTCGCCGAGCGCTTCTACCTGGACGTTCCCGGCTGGCACCGGGGCATCGAAAGCCTGCCGACGCTGTCCGCGATCGCCGACGCCGTGTGGTCGTCGCACCGGATCCGGATCCGCTACGAGCGGTGGGGCCAGCGGGTCGTCGAACGCGACCTCGAGCCGCTCGGCCTGATCCTCAAGGCGGGCAACTGGTACCTCGCCGGCCGCTGCGAGGGCACCGACCGCACCTACCGGATCTCGCGGGTACTGGAGCTGACCGACCTCGGCGAAGAGTTCGAACGGCCCGCCGGATTCGACCTCGCGGCGTACTGGCAGGAGTGGTCCGAGCAGTTCGAACGCCGGATGTTCCCGCGCGTCGCCGAGGTGCGGTTGTCGCCGCGCGCGCAGGCTCTCGTACCGTTCTACGCGGGCTCGGTCGGCGCCCGCGCGCTGCGGGAATGCCGGAACGAGCCCGACGCGGACGGCTGGCTCACCGTGGAGCTGCCGGTGGAGCCGGGCGAACCGGCCATCGGCGAGCTGCTGCGGTTCGGGCCGCACCTGGAGGTCGTCGCACCGGCGGACCTGCGTGCGGAGCTGGCGGAAGCGATCGAGGAGATGGGCGCGTTCTATGGGTGAGCTGAGCGGGGTCGCGATCGGCGTCACGGCCGAGCGCCGGGCCGGGGAGTTCATCGCGGCCCTCGAACGCCACGGCGCCGACGTCCGCCACGCGCCGACGATCACGATCGTGCCGCTCGACACCGACCCCGAACTGCACTCGGCCACCCTGAAGCTGGTGATGTCGCCGGTCGACATCACGGTCGTGACGACGGGCGCGGGCTTCCGCGGCTGGCTCGACGCGGCCGAGGGCTGGGGACTCCGGCAGCAGCTGATCGACCACCTGCGGGGGTCGCGGATCTACGCGCGCGGGCCCAAGGCGGTGGGCGCCGTCCGGGGTGCCGGCCTGCGCGAGACGTTCTCGGCCGAGTCGGAGTCCAACGCCGAGCTGTTCGAGGCCGTCGCGTCGGCGGGCGTGCTCGGGCAGCGGACGGCGGTCCAGCTGCACGGGACCCCGCTGCCGGACCTCACGGCGCCCCTGGTGGAGGCGGGAGCCCGGCTGGTCGAGGTACAGCCGTACCGCTGGACCTCGCCGCCGGACGTCACGCCGGTGTACGACCTGATCGACGCGGCCGTGGCCGGCGAGCTCGGCGCGCTGGCGTTCACGAGCGCCCCCGCGGCGGCGAACCTCCTGACGCTGGCCCGCACCTCCGGACGCTACGAGCACCTCCTCACCGCCCTGCGCGGCCCGCTGGTGTGCGCGTGCGTCGGGCCGGTGACGGCGGCGCCGCTGGAGGCCGCGGGGGTCGAGACGCTGCAGCCGGAGCGGCAGCGCCTCGGCGCCCTGGTGAAGCTCCTGGTCACGACGCTCAGTGGCACCGGCGGGGAGCCGGAAAGCCGGTCGTAGGGCCGAGGTCGTCGTCGCGGCCGGCGGCGAGCCGCGGCCATTGCGCGATGGGCCGGCCACCCGGCCAGTCCGGCAGCGGCGGCCACGCAACCCGGTGGTTGCGCGTTCAGTCCTCGTCGGCCGGTGTCTCGCCCGCTTCCGCCGCGCGAACCGCCTCCCGGCTCGCCGCCTCCTCGCTCATCCCCGCCCGCCAGTAGCCGGTGAAGCAGATCCGCCGCTTGTCGACTTCCCGCTCCCGCACCAGGTGCCGCCGCACCAGCTTGACGACGCCCGCTTCGCCCGACACCCACGCGTACGGCACTCCGCCGGGGAAAGCCGCCGTACGCACCGCATCGAGCAACGCCTCTCCCCGGGGACGGGACCCGCGAAGCAGCCAGTGGACTTCGACCGCTCCACGCGTCTCGAACGTCTGACGCTCTTCGCGTCCCGAGATCTCGATGTAGGCCGAAGCGCGGGTGCCGGCCGGGAGGTGCTCGATGATCGCGCCGATCGCGGGCAACGCCGTTTCGTCGCCGGCCAGCAGCTGCCAGTCGGTGCCGTCGGGCACGTCGTACAGACCGTGCGGGCCGAGGAACGCCACCCGGTCGCCCGGCGCCACACGCGACGCCCAGGCCGACGCCGGGCCGGTGTCGCCGTGCAGCGCGAAGTCGACGTCGATCTCCGCCGACGCCGGGCGGTGCGCCCGCACCGTGTACGTGCGCATGGGCGGGCGGACGCCGTCGGGCATCGCGAGGTACGTGCGGTACCACGACAGGACGTCGGAGCCGGTGTCCGGCAGCTCGGGCGCCTCCTGGCCGGGCTTCGGGAAGAAGACCTTGACGTACCGGTCGGGTGCCCCGGCCGCGACCTCGCGGAAGCTCGCCGCTTCGAACGTCACGCGCACCATGCGCGGCGTCACCGGCCGGACCGCGGTCACCCGGGCCCGGTGGTACGTCAGGGCGGGCCGCTCCACCTGCGTCGTCATTAGGCGAGGCTAACCTAAGGATTGAAGGTCAGAACAGCCCTTCCTCACCGGGATCTTCGTCACCGTCCGGCTTCCAGCGGTACTTCCGCAGGTCGACGCGCTGGCCGTCGGCCAGCACGCCCTCCGCGCGCAGTCGCTCGAGCTGGTCGTGCACCAGGTGCGGTGCCGGTGTCCCGTTCGCGCGCAGGATCCGGTGCCACGGCAGGTCGTGCCCGTCCTCGGCCAGGATCGCGCCGACCATCCGCGGCGAGGGCGCGCCGGCGAGCGCCGCGATGTCGCCGTACGTCGCGACCGTGCCGGCCGGCACCGACTCGATGATTTCCCGCACGCGCTCGTGCAGAACGTCGTCCATGTCACCACTCTGCCGGATGGGTACGACACTTTGCGTCGCCGCCCGCCGCACGAGCGGTGGTCTTCACCGAACACACGCCCGCTAAGCCGTGCCGGTGCCGCACCCCTTACTCCGGACGTGGTTCCATCGCTGGGTGAACGCGAGGCGAACGGCGCAGGCGGACGCGCGGCTGGTGCGCCCGCCGATCGCCGACGCACCCACGTTCACCTGGGACGAAGGCGCCCGGCGGGTGCTCTCCGCACCCGGGGGTTTCCGCCGCGTGCTCGGCGGTCCCGGCACCGGCAAGACGGCGCTGCTGGCGTCGGCCGCCACCCGCCGCATCGCCGAGGGCGCCGACCCGGAGAGCGTGCTGGTGCTCACGACGTCCCGCAAGGCCGCCGACGCGCTGCGCGCCGACATCACGCGCCGCCTCACCTTCGACCCCGACCAGGCCCGGCCGCTGCCGCGGACCGTCCGCGAGCCGCTGGTGCGCACCGTCCACTCGTACGCCTACTCGCTGCTGCGGCTCGAAGCGATGGCCGAGGAGCTCCCGCCGCCCCGGCTGCTGGCCGGTGCCGAACAGGACGTCGTCGTCCGCGAGCTGCTGGCCGGTGACCTCGACGAAGAGGCCGAGTACTGGCCCGAGCAGCTGCGACCGGCGCTGATGGTCCCCGGGTTCGCCGAGGAGCTGCGCGACCTGCTGATGCGGGCCGCCGAGCGCGGGCTCGGCCCGGCGGACCTCGTCGAGCTGGGCCGCCGGCGCGGCCGCGAGGAGTGGATCGCCGCCGGGCAGTTCTGGGCCCAGTACGAAGAAGTCACGCAGCTGCAGGGCGCGGGCGGCAACGCGCTGGGCGTGGCGAGCGCGCCCGCCCTGGACGCCGCCGAGCTGGTCACCTCCGCGCTGCTCGCCCTGGAGGACGACGACGAGCTGCGCGACCGCGAGCGCACCCGCGTGCGGCACCTCTTCGTCGACGACGCCCACCACCTCGACCCGCTGCAGACCAGCCTGGTCCGGATGATCGGGCACAGCGCGGCCGAGTTCGTCGTCGCCGGCGACCCCGACCAGAACGTGTTCTCCTTCCGCGGCGCCGACGCGAGCCTGTTCGCCGACGCCGACCCGGACGGCAGCCGGACCGTCACGCTCACGACGTCGCACCGGCTCGCCCCGGCCGTCCGGCTGGCGGTGGCGAAGATCGGCGCGACGCTGCCCGGTGCTTCGGCGCACCGCAAGATCGTCCCGCCGCCGGGTGCTTCCGGCGGGAACGTGCGGGTCCGCGTGATGCCGACGCCCGCCGCCGAAGCCAGCTGGATCGCCGACCAGCTCCGCCGCGCGCACCTCGTCGACGGCGTGCCGTGGTCGGAGATCGCGGTGCTCGTCCGGTCGCCGGCCCGGACCTTCCTGGTGCTGCAACGCGCTCTGCGGGCAGCGGGCGTCCCGATCGGGTCGGCGACCGAGGAGCTGCCGCTGGCCAAGCAGCCCGCGGTCCGGCCGCTGCTGGCCGTGCTGAAGCTCGCGCCCCAGCCCGGCCTGCTCGACATCGACCTCGCCGAGATGCTGCTGTCGTCGTCGCTCGGCGGGGCGGACCCGCTGGCCCTGCGGCGGTTGCGCCGCGGTCTGCGCCGGCTCGAACTGGCCGGCGGCGGGCAGCGCTCGAGCGACGAACTGCTCGTGGAAGCGTTGCGCGGCGGGGACATCCTCGCCGGGCTCGCCGACGCCGAGGCCGAACCGGTGCGGCGCGTCGGCGGGCTGCTGCGCGTCACGCACCAGGCGGTGGCCCGCGGGGACGGCGTCGAGCAGGTGCTGTGGCAGCTGTGGCGGGAAAGCGGGCTTCAGGACAAGCTGCTGAAGCAGGTCGGACGCGGTGGATCGCTGGGCGCGCAGGCCGACCGCGACCTCGACGCCGTCGTCGCGCTGTTCGACGCCGCCGGCCGGTACGTCGACCGGCTGCCCCGCGCGAGCGTCGCGTCCTTCGCGGACTATCTGGGTGCGCAACAGATCGCCGGGGACACTCTCGCGCCGGCCGCGGTCCCGTCCGACGGTGTTTCGCTGCTCACCGCACACTCCGCCGCCGGTCGCGAGTGGACGGTCGTCGCCGTCGCCGGCGTCCAGGAGGGGGCCTGGCCGGACCTGCGGCTGCGCGGATCCGTGCTGGGCGTGGAACGGCTGAAGGACCTGATGTCCGGTGTGGACGACGACGCCGTCTCCCAGACCGCGCCGATCCTCGCCGAGGAACGGCGCCTGTTCTACCTCGCGATGAGCCGGGCGAAGCAGACGCTGCTGGTCACCGCGGTGTCCGGGGAGGACGAACAGCCGTCGCGCTTCCTCGACGACCTCGAGGAAAACGGCGCCGACGACGGTGGCCTCGACTCGCGGATGAAGCCGCCCGGCCGGTCGCTCGTGCTGGCCGAGCTGGTGGGGGAGCTGCGGGAGGTCGTCTGCGACGACAAGGCCGAGCCGGCCCGCCGGCGTCGTGCGGCCAAGCAGCTCGCGCGGCTGGCCGAGGCGAAGGTGCCGGGCGCGCACCCTTCGACGTGGTACGGCCTGCTTCCGGCGTCCACCGACGAGCCGGTGCACCGGCCCGGTGACCTGATCCGGATCTCACCGTCCACGGTGGAAATCCTGACGAAGTGCCCGCTGCGCTGGATGATCGAGCGCCACGGGGGAAGTGACCCGGCGCAGCTGGCCGCCGTCACCGGGACCTTGGTGCACGGGCTGGCGGAGTCCGTCGCGTCCGGCAAGACGGACGCGGAGCTGCAGGCCGCGTTGGACGAGGCCTGGGTGCGCGTCGACGCGGGCGCGCCGTGGTTCTCCCGGCGCGAGCGGCGGCGCGTCGAGCAGATGCTGCAGAACTTCGTGACCTGGCTGGAGCGCAGCCGGGCCGAGCTCAAGGCGGCGGGCGTCGAGCAGGACATCGAGGTCGAGCTGCCGGCCGGGGGCGAGGACGAGGTCCGGGTGCTGCTGCGCGGCCGCGTCGACCGGGTCGAGCTGGATTCCGAGGGACGCCCGGTGATCGTCGACATCAAGACCGGCAAGGTCCCGGTGTCCGGCGCGGACGCGGAGGCGCACCCGCAGCTGGCGGCGTACCAGCTGGCGGTGCTGCTGGGCGCGATCGAGGGCAGCAACGAGCCCGGCGGCGCGCGGCTGGTGTACGTGGCGAAGGCGAACAACAAGACGGGGGCGACCGAGCGGTCCCAGCCCCCGCTCGACGAGGTGGGCGGCAAGCAGTGGCTGGAGCTGGTCCGCGACGCGGCGGCCTCGGCGGCCGGGCCGGACTACCAGGCGCAGGAGAACCCGGACTGCGACCGGTGCCCGGCCCGAGGGTGCTGCCCGCTGCGGCCCGAGGGTCGGCAGGTGCCGGGCCCGTGAACCAGCCAAAAGCTGTCGTGAGTGGTAATTCGGGTTCTAACCCCAATTACCACTCACGACCGGTGGAGGTGCGTGCGTGAGCCCGCTCGTCATCACCAACCCCGTCGAGCCCGCCGAGCTCGCCGACGCGCTCGGCCTGCACCGGCCGACCCCCGAACAGGCCACCGTCATCGCCGCGCCGGTCGAACCCTCGCTCGTCGTCGCCGGGGCCGGGGCCGGCAAGACCGAGACCATGGCCGCGCGCGTCGTCTGGCTTGTCGCCAACGGCATCGTCAGCCCCGATCGCGTCCTGGGCCTCACCTTCACCCGCAAGGCCGCGCGCCAGCTCGGTGAACGCGTGCGCGCGCGGCTGCGGCGGCTCGCCGGGTCCGGCCTCCTCGACCGGCTCGACCCTTCCGGCGGCCTCCGGTCCACTGTGGTCGCCGGCGAGCCGACCGTCCTCACCTACCACGCCTACGCCGGGCGCCTGCTGTCCGAACACGGCCTGCGCCTGCCGGTGCAGCCCGGCGTCCGGCTGCTCTCCGAAACGTCGTCGTGGCAGATCGCGCACCGCGTCGTGTCCACTTGGGACAACGAGCTCGACACCGACCGCGTCCCGCCGACCGTGACCGCGGACCTCCTCGCGTTGGCCGGCGAGCTCGGTGAGCACCTCATCTCCACCGAGCAGCTCGCCGAATACACGACGTGGATGTGCCGCGTCATCGAGAACGCGCCGCGCGCCAAGGGACAGCGGGCCGCGCTGCCGCAGAAGCTCACCGAAATCATGGCCGCGCAGCACTTCCGGCTCGCGCTGCTGCCGCTGGTCGAGGAGTACCACCGGCGCAAGCGCAACGAAGGCGCGCTCGACTTCGCCGACCAGATGTCGCTCGCCGCCCAGCTGGCGAGCGGGTACCCGTCGGTCGTCCGCGGTGAACGCGAGCGTTTCGGCGCGGTCCTGCTCGACGAGTACCAGGACACCGGGCACGCCCAGCGCGTCCTGCTGCGGGCGCTGTTCGGCGGCGTCGAGAACCAGCCGATGCCGGTCACCGCGGTCGGCGACCCCGCCCAGGCGATCTACGGCTGGCGCGGTGCCAGCGCGGCCAACCTGCCCCGCTTCACCACGGACTTCCCCCGCCATGACGGCGAACGGCTCGTCCCGGCGCACGATTTCGGCCTGTTGACGAGCTTCCGCAACCCGCCGGAGATTCTCGACCTCGCCAACGCGATCGCCGAACCGCTGCGAGCGCGCGGCCTCGGCGTCGAGCGGCTGCGGGCGCGCGAAGGCGCCGGGCCCGCGGACATCGCGTGCGCGCTGCTGCCGGACATCCGCGCCGAACGCGACTGGGTGGCCGACGCCCTCGCCCGGCGCTGGCACGCCGTCCAGGAGCAGACCGGGAAGCCGCCGACCGCTGCCGTCCTCGTGCGGCGCCGCGCCGACATGGCGCCGATCGCCGCCGAACTGCGGGCACGCGGGCTGCCGGTCGAGGTCGTCGGGCTCGGCGGGCTGCTCGACGAGCCCGAGGTCGCGGACCTCGTTTCGACGCTCAAGGTGCTCGCCGACCCGCTGTCGGGCAGCGCGGCGGCCCGGCTGCTGACCGGCGCGCGCTGGCGGCTCGCGGCCGCCGACGTCGCCGCGCTGTGGCGGCGCGCGGGGGAGCTGTCGAGCCCGGAGAAACCGGAGGGGCCGGAGCTGGTCGTCGAGCGCGTCGAGCAGGCCGGTCTGATCGACGCCATCGACGAGCCCGGCTCGCCGGAGCGGTATTCCGAAGAGGGGTACAAGCGCATCCGCCGGATCGGCTGGGAGCTCTCCGCGTTGCGGCGGCGGCTCGACCAGTCGCTGCCGGAGCTGGTCGCCGACGTCGAACGCACGATGCTCCTGGACGTGGAGTCGCTGGCGCGCCCGGGATCCGCCGGGCGCGCGCACCTGGACGCGTTCGCCGAAGTCGTCACCGACTACGCCGAGACGGCCCCGACGGCGACCCTGCTGTCCTTTGTGGACTACCTGAACACCGCCGCGCACGCCGAGGACGGGCTCACCCCCGGCGAGGTCGAGGTCGTGCCGGACCGCGTCCAGGTGCTCACCGTGCACTCGGCGAAGGGGCTCGAGTGGGAGGTCGTCGCCGTCCCGCACCTGGTGCAGGACGTCTTCCCGGGCCGGCGGCGGTCGTCGTCGTGGCTGCGGACCGCGACGTCGCTGCCCGCGGCGTTGCGCGGTGACTCGGAGGACCTGCCGGAGCTGCGGATCGCCGAGGGCTACGACCGCAAGGAAGTCCAAGAAGGACTGGAACTGCACGAAGCCGGGTTCGTCGAGCGGGAGCAGTCGGAGGAACGGCGGCTCTGCTACGTCGCGCTGACGCGGTCCGAGCACGCGCTGATCGTGTCCGGGCACTGGTGGAACGAGAGCAGCAGCCGGTTCAAGGGGCCGTCGGAGTTCCTGACGGAGATCGGCGACGTCCTGCGCGAGACCGGCGTCGGGCAGCTCGCCGAGTGGGCGCCGGAGCCGTCCGCGGACGACGAGAACCCGCTGGTTTCGGACTCGCGGACGTCGCGCTGGCCCGTCGATCCGCTGGCCGACCGCCGCACCGGCGTGCAGACCGGGGTCGAGCTGGTGTCCGAGGCACTGTCCGCCGGGGACGACGAAGCGTCCGAAGAGGACGATCCGGACGGCTGGCTGACCGACACCGACGTCCTGCTCGAAGAGTGGGCGCGCAAGGACGACCAGGTCAGGCGGGTCCCGCTGCCGTCACGGCTTTCGGTGAGCCAGCTGGTCGCGCTCGCCGAGGACAGCGGCCGGCTGGCGGCGGACCTGAGCCGTCCGCTGCCGATGGAGCCCAACAGCTTCGCCCGCCGCGGCACGGAGTTCCACGGCTGGCTGGAACGGCGGTTCGCGGGCGACCAGCTCATCGAGATCGACGACCTCCCGGGCGCGGCCGACTTCGGCGAAGCGCCCGACGCGGATTTCGAAGAACTCCAGGCGGAGTTCGAGAAGAGCGAGTGGGCCTCGCGCGTCCCGGAGGCGGTGGAGGTCTCGTTCTCGGCGGACGTCGAGGGCATCACCCTGCGCGGCCGGATGGACGCCGTCTTCCGGCACCCCGACGGGTACTGGGAGATCGTGGACTGGAAGACGGGCGCGGTCCCGCCGGAATCCCGGCAGCCGGCGCTGGCGGTCCAGCTGGCGGCGTACCGGATGGCGTGGGCGGCGCTGAAGAACGTCCCGGTGGAGCAGGTCCGCGCGGCATTCCACTACGTCCGGGCGAACCGCACAATCCGCCCAGCCGACCTCCTGGACCCGGAAGGCCTCCGCCGCCTCCTCCGCGACATCCCCGAGGCGTGATCAGAAGGTCGACACGCGTGATTGGGGAGTCGACACGCGTGATTGGAGCGACGACACGGCAGGTTTCCGCGCCAGCGCCGTGTCGACCCTTCAAACACGCGTGTCGACCGCCTGATCACGCGGGTTATGCGCGGTCGCGGACCTTCAGGGCCCACGTGATCAGGGGCCACTGCAGGGGGAGGCGGGCCCAGGCGATCGCGCGGCGCGGGAGCGGAGCGGACGACGCGTCCACCGCCATCTTCACGTTCCCGGGAAGACCCCCAGGAACAGCAGCGCCGCCGCCAGGCCGCCGAGACGACGCGTGCGCGGGGCCGCCACCGCGGCCCCGATCGCCAGCTCCGCGACGCCCGATCCGTACGTCCACACCCGCCGGGACCCCGGGAGCGAAGCCGGGATCAGCCCGTCGAACGGCTTCGGCACGGCGAAGTGCAGGACGCCCATCGTGCCCAGCACGCCGGCCAGGAGGTGCGCGGGCCGTTGTGAAGTTGCCATGAGCCGATCGTTCCACGCGGCGGCCCGGCACCCGGTTCGGCTATCCTCCGGGCGTGAGTGACGCTCGACACCTGCCGCTGGGAGCCGGTGCATGAAGGCCCTGAAGCGGTTGCCGCTGGGCAGTCTCACCGATCGGCCGGACCACGAGCTCGTCGGCGTCCTGCGGATGCCCGAGCTGACGGTCAGTCCCCTCCGCTCCATCCTGAAGCGGGTCATCGGCGCGACGCTGGCGCTGCTGCTGACGGTGGTCATCGTCTACGTCGACCGCGACGGCTACCGCGACGCCAACGGCGACGGCCTGTCCCTGCTCGACAGCCTGTACTACGCCACCGTTTCGCTCTCGACCACCGGCTACGGCGACATCGCGCCGGTCACCTCGTCCGCCCGGCTGGTGAACGTCCTGGTGATCACCCCGCTGCGGGTGCTCTTCCTCATCGTCCTGGTCGGGACCACCCTGGAGGTGCTCACCGAGCGCTCCCGGCAGGCGTTCAAGATCCAGAAGTGGAGGACGAAGGTGCGCGACCACACGGTCGTCGTCGGGTTCGGCACCAAGGGCCGGTCCGCCGTCAACGCGTTGCTCGGCGACGAGAACATCGCCCCGGGGCAGATCGTCGTCGTCGACACCGACCAGCAGGCCCTCGACGCGGCGAGCGCGCTCGGCCTCGTGGCCGTGCACGGCTCGGCCACCCGCTCCGACGTCCTGCGCGTCGCCGCGGTGCAGCACGCGCGCGCGGTCGTCGTCGCCCCGAACCGCGACGACACGGCGGTGCTCGTCACCCTCACCGCCCGCGAGCTGGCGCCCAAGGCGCACATCGTCGCGTCGGTGCGGGAGGCGGAGAACGTCCACCTGCTCAAGCAATCCGGCGCCGACCAGGTCGTCGTCTCCAGCGAGACGGCCGGGCGGCTGCTCGGCATGGCGACGTCGACCCCGCTGGTCGTCGACATCATGGAGGACCTCCTCACGCCCGAATCGGGCTTGGCGATCGCCGAGCGGCCGGTCGAGCCGTCGGAGGAGGGCGGGTCGCCGCGGCACCTGTCCGACCTCGTCCTCGGCCTGGTCCGCGACGGCGTCCTGTACCGCGTGGACGCCCCCCAAGCCGACGCCATCGAGCCCGGCGACAAGCTGCTCTACGTCAAGAAGGTGACGCAGGCGGAGAAGATCGAGCGGTAGGTCCGCTTCGCCGGTGACCGGGACCGGGCCGCCTGGGTTTTGCCCGGCGGATCTGGAACCATGGCGAAGTGCCCCCGCGATCACTCGATCTCAAGTGGCCCACGGTGGCGATCCCCGCCGCGGCGGGCGTGCTCGTCGTGCTGCTCGCCTGGCTCGCCGGGCCGGGGCTGCTGGGCATCAGCAACGACGACCTGGGCGCGCCGGTGCAGGCCGAGGTCACGAAGCCGGCGCCGTGCGACCGCCCGGACGCGGTCGAGACGGTGAAGTTCACCGTCGCGGGCAAGACCCACGTGGGCACGCTGAACGGCTGCGGGCACGGCCAGGGCGAGCGCGTCGACGTCGGCGTCCCGGAGGTGCTGCCCGACCAGGGCACGGTCACCGTCCGCGCCGCGGACACGTCGGCGGGCGCCTCGGACGCGCGGCGCCCCGTCGGCATGGCCCTGCTGGTGTTCGCGTGCTTCTCGGGCGGGATGTTCGTCTACCTCTGGCTGAGCATCCCGCCGCGGCCGAAGCCGGCCGCGAAGGTCAGCTGACCTCGGAGGACGGCGCCGCGAAGGTGTTGCAGTCGGCGATCCGGTTGCTCGTCGCACCCGCCCGCCACCAGGACGCGTAGTGCGCGTTCGTCCCGTGGTCGTGGCTGCGGGACGTGTTGTCGCCGCGGGTCTCCTGGTCGTTCCAGGCCTTGTTGTACATGTCCCGGCTGATCGTGCCGCCCTGGTCGACGTGCGCGCCGAGGAACATGCCCGAGAAGCACTGGGCCTGCAGCTCCTTGCGCCGCGACATCTCGAGCCCGGCCGGGCTGTTCTGGCCGGCCTCGTAGATCTTCTGCCAGGCCGCGTCCATCAGCCCGGCGACCTCCTGCACGTGGTGGCCGTACTCGTGGGCGAACAGGGCCAGGTAGACGCCGGGGTTGTTGCCGTACTGGTCGGTCTGCAGCCCGCGGAACGGGACGTACAGGTTGTTTTCGCAGTAGTACGCGGCGGTCGCGATGCCGACCTGGATCGTGCCGCACTCGGTCTCGAAGCTCGCGCCGGTCGGGAAGTGCAGCGCCGGCGGCGTGAACGGCAGGTGGTAGGCCTCGAGGAACGGGCCCCATGCCGCGTCCAGGCACTTGCTGGCCGCGGTGAAGAACGCTTCCGCGCCGGCCTGGGTGCTCTGCCAGGTCGGCAGCGTGCAGACGCGGTTCTGCAGGCCGGCGTTCGGGTCCTGCAGGATCGGGTGGTCGGCGAGCTTGAGGATCTTCTGCGGGCCGGTCGCGCTGGGCGCGGACGTCTCGGACGGCGGGCTCGACACCGAGGCGGGGGCGCCCGCGCCGCCCGGCTGCAGCTGCGAAGGGACGTCCTGGGACGACGGGGTGTCGCGGAAGTTCGCGTTGGCCAGCGGGGTCTCGCCGCGGTTGAGGGCGACGATCGCGACCAGTCCGAGCACCAGCACGGCCACTGCGCCGAGGCATACGCCGATCACCGCCGCCGGAGACCGGCGGCGCGGCGCGGACACGGTGTGCGGGCGGCCCAGCCAGGGAAGATCCGGTTGCGCATCCGGCACCGGCGGCGGCTGTACGGTCCCGCGAGGCGGTACCCGGCCGTGGGGCGGTTGCGTCACTAGGCAGTCCCGAAAGGTCTCGGTACGGACCGGGGGTACCCGATCCCGCCATTCAGCATATCGGGGGAACGGGGCCTCTCGCACCCGTCCGTGCGCACGCGGTCACCACGCACGGACGTCACCCCAGGTCTGGCCGGGTGCGACCGGCTCTGAAAGAGTGTCGCCAAGCAGGTACTGCAGGCGAGGGGCTTCGATGACAGACACCGGTGGCGCGCCCGGCGGCGAGGGCGACGACACGCCGACACCCAGCCAGGGCATCCCTCGGGTTCCCGCTCCCGGATCGGGTGAGCCGAAGTCGGCCGAAGACCACTCCGCGTCACCGGCGACGCCGCCGCGCGGGTGGCAGCCGCCCGACGCCCAGGCGACGCCGGGACCGGCGACCCCACCGGGCTGGCAGCGCCCGGCCGGCTGGCAGCCGGACGCGTTGCCGCCGTACACCGGGCAGCAGCACCAGCAGCGGCCCTGGAGCCCGCACGGGCTCGGCAAGCCCGGCGTGATCGCGCTGCGGCCGCTCAACATCGGCGACATCCTCGACGGCGCGATCACCGCGATCCGCCGGCACCCGCTGCTGATCCTCGGCATCGGCGCGGTGATGGCGGTGGTGACGGCCGGGATCACGTTCCTCGTGCAGAAGTACGTGCTCGCCGACTTCGAGAACCTCGCGTCGACGGCGACCCTCGGCCCGGGCTCGACCGACGAGGAGGTGCGCAACGCCGTGTTCGGCACCTTCGGCGACCTCTTCCTGGTGCTGATCCCGACGCTGCTGATCTCGACCTTGCTGCTGGCGGTCACCACCGGCCTGATGGCCACGGTGATGGGCCGGGCCGCGCTGGGCCGCGAGATCACCTTCGGCATCGCGTGGCGCGAGCTGCAGCCGCGGCTGCTGCCGCTGCTCGGCGTGGCGTTCGTCTACGGGCTCGTCACGACGATCGGCCTGATGCTCTGCATCGTCCCGGGCGTGCTGGCCTGGGTGTTCTGGGCGCTGGCCGTGCCGGCCCTCGTGCTGGAGCGCGGGACGTTCCGGCAGGCGTTCGCCCGGTCGGTCAAGCTGGTCAGCGGCGCGTTCTGGCGGGTGCTGGGCATCCTGCTGCTGGCGCGGATCATCCAGTCGCTCTTCGAGAACATCGTCCAGCTGCCGTTCGCCGTCGGCACCGGCGTCTTCGACCAGGTGCTGAACCCGGGCAAGGTGACGCTGCCCAGCACCGGCGACCTGCTGCTGCAGTCGGCCGGGCAGATCGTCTCCGGCACCATCGCGATCCCGTTCGTCACGCTGGTCACCGTGATCGTCTACCTCGACCAGCGGATGCGCCGCGAGGGCATGGACATCGAACTGGCTCGCGCGGCCGGGGTGCAGCCGCCGCAGGCATGGTGACGCTGGTCCTCGTCGACGTCCCGGTCGACACCGACCGGGACGCCGCGCGCCGCGCGGCCGCCGAAGAGCTGTCCGACCCGAAGTACCGGGACGCCCGGCCGAACTTCCTGCAGCAGATCGGGCAGTGGCTCGGCGAGCAGCTCGAAAAGCTGCTGAACGGCGTGTCCTCGGTGGTCCCGGGCGGGATCTGGGGTGTCCTGCTGGTCCTCGTGCTGCTGATCGTGCTGGTCGTGGTGATCCGGCTGCGCACCGGCAAGGTCGCGCGCACGTCGCGGGCCGACCGGACCGTCTTCGGCGGGAAGCGCCAGAGCGCCGACGACTACCGCCGCTCGGCCGCCGAAGCCGCCGCGGCCGGGCGGTACGGCGACGCCGTGCGCGACCGCTTCCGGGCCGTCGTGCGAGCCCTCGAGGAACGCGCGCTGCTCGACGTCCGCTCGGGCCGGACCGCGGACGAGGCCGCCGCCGAGGCCGGGGTGCTGCTGCCGAACGTCGCCGCGGAGCTGCGGCAGGGCGCGCGGCTCTTCGACGACGTCCACTACGGCGGCCGCGAAGGCACCGAAGCGGCTTACCGCACGCTGACCGAGCTGGACGAACGCTGCCGCCGTGAACGGCCGGTCGCCCTGGCGGGCTCGTGAGCACCTCGGTTTCGCCGGACGTGCGCCGGATCTGGCGCGGCGCCCGCATCCCGCTGGCCCTCGTCGCCCTGATCTTCGCCGCCGGCGCCCTGCTGCTGCTCGGCCGCGGCGAGCAGGCCCACGGCGCGCTCGAACCCGGCTCGTACGAACCCGGTGGCGCGCACGCGCTCGCGCAGCTCCTGCAGGACCAGGGCGTCGACGTGCGGACGGCGCACACCGCCGACGAAGCCGACGACGCGGTCACCGAAGACGCGACGCTGCTGGTCACCCAGCCGGACCTGGTCCCGGCGAAGCGGCTCGACGCGCTGCGGCAGCACGCCGCCGACGTCGTCCTCGTGACACCGGGAGCGCCCACGCTGCACGACTCGCTGCCGCTGGTGCGCCCGGTCGGCCAGAGCGACCTCGGCACCCTGAGCCCGCAGTGCACGGTCGCCGCGGCGGTCGCGGCCGGCGACGTCACGCTCGGCGGCATCGGCTACTCCTCGCCCGGCGCGCGGTCGTGCTACCCCGGCGAAGACGGCGGTGGCACGCTGCTGCAGCTCGCCGACGCGGGCGGCACGACGACGCTGCTCGGGTCTTCGGCGCCGCTGACCAACTCGCGGCTCGCCGACGAGGGCAACGCGGCGCTGGGGCTGCACCTGCTCGGGCAGCACCCGAAGCTCGTCTGGTACCTGCCGTCCACCACGGACCCGGCGCTGGACGACACCCGCAAGTCGATCTTCGACCTGATCCCGGACGGCTGGTACTACGGTGCCGCGCAGGCGTTCGTCGCCGTGGCGCTGCTGGCGCTGTGGCGGGCGCGCCGGCTCGGCCCGGTGGTCACCGAGCCGCTGCCGATCGTGGTGCGCGCGGCCGAAACGGCCGAAGGACGCGCCCGGCTGTACCGGCGGGCGAAGGCCGCGGGACACGCGGGCGAGACGCTGCGGGAGGCGGCGCGGAGCCGGCTGCGGACCACGCTGGGCCTGCCGCGCGACGCCGACGCGGCGGCGCTGGTGACCGCGGTGAGCACGCGCACCGGCCGGCCGGCCGACGACGTCGGCGCGGTGCTCTACGGCCCGCCGGTGCCGGACGACCCCGCGCTGGTCCGGCTGGCCGGCGAACTGGACAGGGTGGAACGAGAGGTGGGGCGAACTTGACCAGCGAGAACGCGACTGGGGCCCGGGACGCGCTGATCGCGTTGCGCGCCGAGGTCGGCAAGGCCGTCGTCGGCAACGACGCCGCGGTGACCGGGCTGATCCTGGCGCTGCTCTGCCGCGGGCACGTGCTGCTCGAAGGCGTTCCGGGCGTGGCGAAGACGCTGCTCGTGCGGGCCCTGGCCGCGGCGCTGGACCTGGAGACCACGCGCGTGCAGTTCACGCCGGACCTGATGCCCGGCGACGTCACCGGCTCGATCGTCTACGACGCGCACAGCGGCGAGTTCTCCTTCCGCGAGGGTCCGGTGTTCACGAACCTGCTGCTCGCCGACGAGATCAACCGGACGCCGCCGAAGACGCAGTCGTCGCTGCTGGAGGCGATGGAGGAGCGGCAGGTCTCGCTCGACGGCAAGTCGCGGCCGCTGCCCGACCCGTTCATCGTGATCGCCACGCAGAACCCGGTGGAGTACGAGGGCACCTACCCGCTGCCGGAGGCGCAGCTGGACCGGTTCCTGTTGAAGCTGACCATGCCGACGCCCTCGCGCGAGGACGAGATCGGCATCCTCTGGCGGCACGCGCAGGGCTTCGACCCGCGCAACCTCGCGGCGGCGGGGCTCAAGGCGGTCGCGGGCGCCCCGGAACTGGCGGCCGCGCGGGAAGCCGTGGCCCGCGTGACGATCGGGCCCGAGGTGATCGGGTACGTCGTCGACCTGTGCCGGGCGACGCGGCAGCTGCCGTCGGTGCGGATCGGCGTTTCGCCGCGTGGCGCCACGGCGTTGCTCGCGGTGACCCGGGCCTGGGCGTGGCTGGCCGGGCGCGACTACGCGACTCCCGACGACGTCAAGGCGCTGGCGCGGCCCGCGCTGCGGCACCGCCTGGACGTGCGGCCGGAGGCCGAGCTGGAGGGCGTCACCGCGGACGGCGTGCTCGACCGCGTGCTCGCGTCCGTGCCCGTGCCGCGCTGACATGGCCGTCACCGGAAGGCTCGGGCTGCTGGCGCTGTTCGGCGCGCTGGTGGTCGGGCTGCTCCTGCCGTCGACGACCGGGATCCTGGCCGTCGGCGGCGTGCTCCTGCTGCTCGTGGCCGCCGACCTCGTGCTGGCCGGGAGCGTGCGGCCGCTGCGGTTCTCCCGCTCCGGCGACACGTCGGTGCGGCTCGGCGAGCCGTGCGAGGTGACGCTGGTGGTCGCGAACCCCGGTGGGCGCGCGGTGCGGGGTCTGCTGCGTGACGCGTGGCCGCCGAGCGCGGGCGCCGACGACCGGCACGCCGTGCGCGTCCCGCCGGGGGAGCGGCGCGCGCTGGTGACCGCGTTGCGGCCGACCCGCCGTGGGGACCGGACGGCGGCGCGGGTGACCGTCCGCTCGGTGGGTCCGCTGGGCCTGGCCGCCCGGCAGGGATCGCACGAGGTGCCGTGGACGGTCCGCGTGCTGCCGCCGTTCCACAGCCGCAAGCACCTGCCGTCGCGGCTGGCGCGGCTGCAGCAGCTCGACGGCCGCAGCGCGGTGCTGATCCGCGGGCAGGGCACGGAGTTCGACTCGCTGCGCGAGTACGTGATCGGCGACGACGTCCGCTCGATCGACTGGCGCGCGACGGCGCGCGCGGCGGACGTGATGGTCCGGACGTGGCGCCCGGAGCGCGACCGGCACGTGGTGCTGGTGCTCGACACGGGCCGCGTGTCGGCCGGCCGGGTCGGCGACGCCCCGCGCCTGGACGCGGCGATGGACGCGGCGTTGTTGCTGGCCGTACTGGCTTCCCGGGCCGGTGACCGCGTCGACCTGCTGGCGTACGACCGTCGTCTCCGGGCCGCGGTGCAGGGTTCGTCGGGGGCCGCGCTGCTGACGTCGCTGGTGAACGCGATGGCGCCGATCGAGCCTTCGCTGGTGGAGACGGACGCGCGGGGGATGGTCGCGGAGGTGCTGCAGCGCACCCGCCGCCGTTCGCTGGTGGTGCTGCTGACCGGCCTGGACGCGGCGCCGCTGGAGGAGGGGCTGTTCCCGGTGCTGAGCTCGCTGACCGCGCGGCACGAGCTGATCGTGGCGTCGGTGGCGGACCCGCGGGTGGCGGAGATGCTCGCCGGCCGGGGTGACGCGGAGGCCGTGTACGACGCGGCGGCGGCGTCGCGGACGACGGCGGAGCGGCAGCGGGTGACCGAACGCCTGGCCCGGCACGGGGTCAGCGTGGTGGACGCGGTGCCGGAGGAGCTGCCGCCCGCGTTGGCGGACCGCTACCTGGCGCTGAAGGCCGCCGGTCGGCTCTGACGGGTGACTCCAGTGGTGAACGCCCGTTCGGCCTGTTAAGCCCGATGCATGTGGAAGCTCATGGCGGTGGCCCTGGCGATCTCTTCGGCTCCCGCGGCCGACGGTGCTCCCGTCTACCTGGCCGACGGCGGCGGCAAGCTCTCGCTCGCGGTGGTCGACGGCAAGCCGGTGCTGGCCGGCGCGGGGGACGCGGGCGCGAAGTGGACGTACGCCGGGCAGCACTTCACGAATGTCCAGAGTGGACAGTGTCTGGCCGCGGCGAGCCCGGTCGACGGCGTCGCGGTGAAACTGGCCGCCTGCGACGACAAGGACGAGCACCAGGCGTGGCGGCGCGTGGCGGGGTTGCCGGGCCTGGTGGAGATCGCGAACGTCGCCACGGCACGGTGCCTGACGGCGGAAGACGCGGCAGCGGGTGCTCGGCTGTACCAGGAAGTCTGTTCCCTGACGGGCATCGCGAACACGTGGGCGGCGGGCGGCCGGACCCTGGCGATCCTGTCCGGCAACGGCCAGCGCCTGGCGTCGAAGGACCCGGGAGCACCGTTCGTGGTCCGGGTGATCGGCGAAAACGGCCAGCCGGCGGCGGACGTGCCGGTGACGTTCTTCGTCCGGGCGGCCCGGCCGAAGAACGCTTTGGTGTTCGAAGGAGGCGGCGAGACGGTGACCGTCAAGACGGGCGCGGACGGTACCGCGTCGAGCCCGAAGCTGGTGTTGACGGAGGTGGGTGAGTTCGAAGCGCGGTTCGTGGGAACGGCGGGCTTGGACGACGGATCGTCGATCGCCTTCGAGGGCTCGTGCCTATGCTGATTCGGGCAGCGCGTCCCCGGCGTCGCGCGCGTCGAGGTCGCCGACTTCGCCTTCTTTCGCCGCGCGGCGGCCGAGGGTGAACACGTAGACCAGGAACAGGACTTCGACCGCGACGCCGATGCCCACCCGGACCCAGGTCGGCCAGCCCGACGGCGTCACGAACGCCTCGATCAGCCCGGACACGAACAGCACGCACGCCAGCCCCAGCGCCATCACGACGACCGACCGGCCTTGTTCGGCCAACGCGGCGGTGCGGGAGCGGCGGCCCGGGTCGACCACCGTCCAGCCGAGCTTCAACCCCGTGCCCGCCGCGACGAACACCGCCGTCAGCTCCAGGAGGCCGTGCGGGAGCAGGAGGCCGATCATCACGTCGCCGCGGCCGGCCGCGCTCATCGCGCCGATGATCAGCCCGGCGTTGAGCGAGTTCATCCACAGCGCGCCGATCACCGGCAGGCCGAGCGCGATGCCGAGGAACAGGCACGTCGCCGCCACCCAGGCGTTGTTCGTCCACACGCGCGCCGCGAACGACGTCGCCGGGCCCGTCGAGTAGTAGGTCTCGGCCTCGCCGCCGGGCTTGGTCAGCTGGTTGAGCTCGTCCGGCGACGCGATCGACGCGCGCACGTGCGGGTCGCCCGCGACCCAGACGGCGATCACCGCCATCACCGCGATCGACACCAGCGCGGCCGGGATCCACCAGCGTCGCGAGAGGTACACGGCGGCGGGGAAGCGGCGGGTGAAGAACAGGGCCACTTCGCGCCACGCGGGGTTGTGCGACCCGGAGATCGCGCTCCGGCCCCGCGCGACCAGCCCGGACAGCCGGCTCACCAGGGCCGGGTCGGGCGCGACCGAGCGGACGATCGACAGGTGCGTCGCGGTCCGCTGGTAGAGCGTCACCAGCTCGTCGGCCTCCGCCCCCGTCAGCTTGCCGCCGCGGTGGGTCAGCTCACCGAGCCGGTTCCACTCCGCCGAGTGCGTCGCGACGAAGACGTCCACATCCACGGGGTCAGCCTATCCGTCGCTACGCTGGGCCGTGTGCACGAGGAATCCGAGCTGGTCACCGGCGAAGCCGTCGTCCTGGACCTGCGCGTCGCCAAGCTCGCCAGCCGCGCGCTGGCGATGATGCTCGACGTCCTCGTGCAGTTCGCGCTGCTGCTCGGCGCGATCTTCGTGCTCACGCTCACCGTGCCGGGCGAGGACGAATCGCTCGCGCTGACCCTGGTGCTGGTCTTCCTGGTGCTGATCATGGTCGGCTACCCGGTGGTGTTCGAGACGCTTTCGCGCGGCCGTTCGCTGGGCAAGATGGCGGTGGGGCTGCGCGTGGTGCGCGTCGACGGCGGGCCGATCCGCTTCCGCCACGCCCTGACCCGCGGGCTCGCCGGGTTCGTCATCGACTTCTGGGCGCTCGGCGTGTTCGGGGCGGTCGCGGTGATCGTGTCGCTGTGCTCGTCCGACGGCCGCCGCGTCGGCGACTTCCTCGCCGGGACGCTGGTGGTCCGCGACCGCGCGCCGGAAAGCGCGTCCTACCCGGTGATCGGCATGCCCGCGGGCCTCGAGGGCTGGGCGGCCCAGCTCGACCTGACGCGGCTCCCGGACGACCTCGCCCTGGCGAGCCGCCAGTTCCTGGCACGGTTCAGCCAGCTGGCGCCGGAAGCGTCGCACGCGCTGGGCTGGAAGCTGGCGCAGCAGGTGGGCAACGCGCTGGGGACGCCGGTGCCGCCCGGGGTCCCGCCGTGGGCGTTCCTGGCGGCGGTGCTGGCGGAGCGGCGCAACCGCGACCACGCGCGGGCGATGCGGGCTTACGCGACCCAGGTGGCGGCGGCGCGGGGGCACCTGCCCTCGGGGCCGGGTCCGGCTCCGGGGCCGGGGCAGCCGGGGTTCCTGCAGGCCGGGTACTCGGCGAGCGCCCAGCTCGGTTCGATGGCCACAGGCGGGCAGGCGTACGCGGCCGCGCAGGCTCAGCCCTCGCCCTGGTCAGCCGCCGCAGCCGGCCCGCTCACCGCCGGCCCGGCCGCGGCAGATCTGGCCACCGCAGGCTCGGCCGCGGCAGGTCCGGCCACTGTCGCTCCAGTCACCGCCGGCTCGGCGGCTGCCGGCTCGGCGGCCGAGGCGGATCCGCCGACCCCGCCGTCCGGAACTCCGGTGCCTCCCGCCGAAAACCCGTTCACCCCGCCGAGCTGACCCCAGGTTCCCAGCGCCCCAATGTGGCGTTCGGTGCGTCAGACGCACCGAACGCCACATTGGGTGCGTCTGACGCAACCAACGCCACATCGGGGCGCTAGGAGACGTCTCCGGAAGCCGAGAGCCACGTGTTGCACTGCTGGTTGCGGTTCTTCGTCGCGCCGTGCTGCCACCAGGAGATGTTGTGCTTGGCGCTGCCGTGGTCGCGCTTGCCGTTGCGGGCGTAGTCGTCGCCGCGGTCCTGGGCGTTCCAGGCCTCGTTGTAGATGTTCTTGTCGACCGAGCCGCCGGAGACCGACGCCGAGCCGAGGAACATGCCCGAGAAGCACTGCGCCTCGAGTTCCATCCGCCGTGACAGCTCCAGGCCGACCGCCGAGTCGGCGCCCGCGTCGTAGCGCTGGTTGCCGTACGCCTCGGTGATGCCGGCCAGGTTCTGCACGTGGTGGCCGTATTCGTGGGCGAGGATCGAGAGGTACGGGCCGGGGTGGTTGCCCCAGACGTCGATCTCGATGCGGTCCATCGGCATGTAGATCGTGTCGTTCGACGGGCAGTAGAACGGCGTGACGCCGGTCGTCGTGCCCCCGCCGCCGCACGGCGTCGACGATTCCGACAGCGATTGCGGCACCGACAGGTTCGGCGACCGGAACGGCAGGTTCACGGCGCCGAGCATGCGCGACCACATCGCGTCGAGGCAGGCGATCCCGGACTGGAAGAAGCGGGTCGCGCTGTTCTGGTCGGTCGCCCAGCGGCTCAGCGAGCAGGGGACGTTCTGCAGGCCGTAGTCGGCGCTGGCGAACATCGGGTTGGTGCCCGTGGCGACGACCGAGCGGGGGCCGCGCGGGGTCTCCGACGTGCGGGTCGTGCGCTCGGTGGTTTCGCTGGTGGCCGTCTCTTCGGTGGACGACGTGGTTTCGGTGGTCTCGTCGGCGGAGGTGGTTTCGTAGGTGTCGGAGGGGTAGGTGCTGGAGTACCCGGCGTCGGCGACGTGCCGGGTGTTGCCGCCGATCAGCGCGACGGCCGCGACGAGCCCCCCGACGACGGCGACGATCCCGATGATCGCGACGGCGACGATGACCCCGGTGTTCGACTTCTTCGCGACGTAGGGGCGGTAGCCGGGCGCGAACCGAGGCCCGAACGGCGCACCGGGAGGTGGGCCGGCGTAGGCGGGGGAGAAGGTGGGCGGAGCGGCGGCGGCCGGTGGTGGCAGAGGCGCGCCCGAGCCGGGGCGGGGGTAGGGACCGGACGGCGGACCGTGGGTGGGGAAGCCCTGCGTGCCCTGCGGACCCCGGGGCGGCCCGCCCGGGAACTGCGGCGGCCGGCCGGCCTGCGGCGGCCACCCACCCGGCCCCTGCGACGGCTGCCCGGGCGCTGGGTTCGGCCGGCCGTGCGGCGCTTGCCCGCCAGGGCCTTGGTTCGGCGCCCCGCCGGGCCCCGGGCCTTGCCCCGGCTGCCCGCCCGGTCCCTGCCCCGGCCGGCCCTGCGGCAACGGCCGGACCCCGGGCGGCGGCAACGGCCCCCTCCCCGGGGGCGGCACCGGCCGCCGCGGGTCTTGCGGGCCAGGACCCTGTGGGCCTTGCGTCATGAAAGCGGAACCCCCCGTGCGATTTCCCCGTCGGAAGCGGCGTACCTGCGGAGATCTCGCCGTTCCGGGCGTCAGCATAGAGCGGGTGCTCTAGGGTGTGGTGCTGTGTTGAGCAAATGGGGGACAGCGGCCGCGGTCGCCGTCGTGGCCGTGCTGACCGCCGGGCCCGCCGCCGCGCAAACCGGGCCCTCCGCCGGGCCCGTTCTGCCGAACGCGCCGTCCGAGCAGGTCAAGAAGCCCCAGCAGCTCGACGGCAACGACGTCCAGCCGCCCGAAGGCGCCACCGCCGACGTCGCCCTCAAGGTCCTCCGCGACGGCTCCCTCCAGGTCACCGAGAAGGTCACCGTCCCCGGCGGGCAGCAGCTCACCTCGCGCGTCCCGCTGAAGGTCTCGGCCGGCGACGACCAGGACCGCGTCTTCACCGCGCGCGACATCAAGACCGAAGGTGCCGCCACCAGCCGGCTCACCGGTGACCAGCTCGTCCTCACCTTCACCGGCGGCACCTCCACCGTCACCTACACCGTCGACGGCGCCATCGCCGACCAGAGCGGCCGCCAGCAAGCGCGCTGGCAGGTCGCGAGCGGTTTCGACGCGCCCGTGGCAAAGCTCACCGCGTCCTTCCTCGCGCCGTCGCCGCGACTGTCCCCTGTGGACTGCTTCGCCGGCCCGATCGGCTCCAGCCGGCGCTGCACCCTCGCCGAGCTCGACCACACCGGTGTCGTCCGCCTGGAACAGAACGACGTCCGGCCCGGCGACCGCGTCGACCTGCTCGTCGGCCTGCCCGCGAACACCGTCCCGGCCAACGCGAAGTTCGCCGACGTCGGCCTCTTCGCCACCGCCTTCGCCTTCACCCCGCTGACCGGCATCGTCTTCGCCCTCCTCCTCGTCTTCCTGATCGCCGGCGGGATCTTCGTCCACCGCCGTCGCAAGGAGGACGCCGGCGCGCTCACCACCGCCACCGGCCCGGTCGAGGTCCTGCTCCGCGACGGCGACCGCGTCTTCTTCGCGAGCCCGGACGGCGTCCTGCCCGGCCAGGTCGGCACGGTCGTCGACGAGACCGTCGACGTCGTCGACATCAGCGCCACCGTCGTCGACCTCGCCGTCCGCAACTACCTCTGGCTCGCCGAAGTACCGGGACCCGACTGGCAGATCGCCCGCCGCAACCCGCCGGACGAGCACCTCCACGACTTCGAGCGCGCCGTCTACGAGACGCTGCTGCCGGCCGGCACCGACGCCGTCCTGGTGTCGCAGCTGCGTGCCCGCGGCGGGCTCGACCTGCGCAGGATCAGCGACGCGATGTACGCCGACGTCGTCACCAAGCGCTGGTTCTCCCGCCGCCCCGACACCGCCCGCGGCCGGCTGACGTGGCTCGGCGCCGGGATCTTCGCGCTCGGCGCGGCCGCCACCGCGGTCCTCACCTTCACCGTCGGCGAAGCGCTGCTCGGCGTCGCGGTCGCGCTGGCCGGGCTGGCCGTCGCCGCGGCGGCCGCGCTGCTGCCCTCGCGCACCGCGCGCGGCCGGGTGCTGGTCGGCCAGGTCCGCGGCCTGCTCGACTACCTGCACACCGCCAAGGCCGAGGACATCCCGCCGGCCGACCGCGAGATGGTGTTCTCGCGCTCGCTGCCGTACGCGGTGGTCCTCGGCGACACCGAACGCTGGCTCGGCACCTTCGCCGCGCTCAACCCCGCGTCGGACGGCTCGGCCGGGCTGTACTGGTACGGCGGCATGGAATCCGACCAGGACCTGCGCCGGTTCGGTATGCACTTCCCGTCGTTCCTGACCGCGCTCGACGGGCTGCTCACCGCGTCCGCCCGCGCGTCCCGCTGACCGTGCTCGCGGGAGCGGTGCTGGCCCTCTTCCTGGCCGCGGCGCCCGCCGACCAGCCGCCGCTGCCCACCGTGCCGCAGAGCGCCGAGATCGAGCTCAAGGTCCAGCGCGACGGCTCGCTCTCGGTCGTCGAAGCGATCTCCGTGCCCGACGGCGTCACGATGGACCGCCGCGTCCCGCTGCGGGTCCCGGCGCCGCACCACCGCGAGCGCGTCTACGGCGTCCGCGACGTCGTCCTGGAAGGCAGCGGGACGGCGAGCGTCGGCCAGGACGCGTTCACCGTCCACCTCACCGCGGGCACGTCGATCGTCCGGTACACAGTGGACGGTGCGGTCGCCGGGAACCGCGTCACCTGGGAGCTCGCCGGCGGCTGGAGCACCGACCTGAAGTTCGTCCGGGCCTCCTTCGCGGCGCCCGGGATCCCGACCGCCGTCGACTGCCTCGCCGGGCCGCCGGACTCCGACTTCCGGTGCGGCGCGGCGCAGATCGACCACGCCGGGCTGACCAGGTTCAGCCAGCAGAACCTGGCCGCGGGCCAGCGGATGACGACGACCGTCGAGCTGCCCGCGGGCACCGTTCCCGAGAACGTGGAACTCGTCCCCGCCAAGACGATCGCCGGCGCCTTCGTGCTCACCGCCCCGGTCGGCTGGGCCTGGGCGGGCTTCGGCGCGCTGCTGCTGCTCGCGGCCGCGTTCGTGGTGTTCGCGCGCCGCCGGGACGCCACGGTGGCGAACCCGGGGACGCCGCCGAAGGCCGAGCTGGTCTCGGCGTCCGGTGAGTTCGCGTCGCCGGCCGGGGTGCTGCCCGGGCACGCCGGCCTCCTGCTTTTCGGCCGCCCCGGGCCCGCCGACCTGGCCGCGACCGTGCTCGACCTGGCCGTCCGCAACTACCTCTGGGTGAGCGACGGCTCCCGGCTGACCCGCCGCAATCCCGCCGACGAGCACCTGACCCCCTTCGAGCGTGCCGTCTTCGAGGCCGTCCTGCCGGAGGAAACGGTGACGCTCGCCGAACTGCGGCAGCGGCACGTGGACGTCCCACCGGGCACGCTGCACGCCGACCTCGTCCGCCGGGGCTGGTTCGCGGCGCGGTGGCTCGGGCGTGCCGGAACCCGGGTCGTCTTCTACGGCGCGTTCCTGACCGTCCTGCTCGCGCTGACCGTGGGGTACGCCCAGCTCGGCGTCATCCTCGTGCTGGCCGGGGGCGCCGCCGTCGCCGTCTCGGCCGCGCTGCCCGCGCGCCGCCGGGCGGGCGCCGAGGTCGCGCGCCGCCTCCGCGGTGTCGCGGGCGCACTCGCCTCGGTGCGGGCGAAGGACTTCGACAAGCCGCAGCGGGAGCTGGTGTTCTCGCGCGCCCTGCCGTACGCGCTCGCTCTGGGCGAACTGGGCCCGTGGGTGGCCGCTTTCGACGGCCTCGAGCACCCTCCGCCGGTGTACTGGCATGACGGCGATATCGCCCCTGACCAGGCCGGATCCTTCGCGGTGGCCCTGGCGGGCACCTTCGCCGGCGCCCGCCGCGCTCGCCTCCGGAGCCTCGTGAGCGGGAAACAGGGTCAGAACACCGTTTCTCACTCACGAGCCGGGACGCCGGGAACCGCCGGGTCGTCGTAGGGTGGGGTCATGGCCGATCCCGAGCTCGTCCGATACACCCTCGACAACGGTCTGCGCGTGGTCCTCGCACCCGACGCGACCGCGCCGGTGGTCGGCGTCAGCGTCCACTACGACGTGGGCTTCCGCTCCGAGCCGGAGGGGCGTACCGGTTTCGCGCACCTCTTCGAGCACCTGATGTTCCAGGGCTCCGAGAGCCTCGAGAAGCTCGCCCACTTCCGGCACGTCCAGTCCAGTGGCGGCACCTTCAACGGGTCCACCCACCCGGACTACACCGACTACTTCGAGGTGCTGCCGAGCGCCGCGCTGGAGCGCGCGCTGTTCCTCGAGGCCGACCGGATGCGCGCGCCGAAGCTGACCGCCGAGAACCTGGCGAACCAGATCGACGTCGTCAAGGAGGAGATCCGGCTCAACGTGCTGAACCGGCCGTACGGCGGGTTCCCGTGGATCACCCTGCCGCCCGTTCTGTACTCGACGTTCCCGAACGCGCACAACGGCTACGGCGGCTTCGAGGACCTCGAGAGCGCCACGGTCGACGACTGCGCCGCGTTCTTCGACACCTACTACTCGCCGGCGAACGCCGTGCTGACGGTGGCGGGCGACTTCGAGGTCGACAACGCCAAGGCGCTGATCGAGCAGCACTTCGGCGACGTCCCGCACCGGCCCGCGCCGCAGCGGCCGTCCTTCGCCGAGCCGTTGCCGACCACCCAGCTGCGCGGCGAGGTCGAAGACCCGCACGCCCCGCTGCCCGCGCTCGGCATCGGCTACCGGATGCCGGACCCGATCAACGACGTCGACGGCTACCTGGCCTACCTCGTGCTCGCCGGCGTCCTGACCGACGGCGACGGCTCCCGCCTGCAGCAGCGGCTGGTGCACCGCGAGCCCCTGGTCGTCGACATCGGCGCCGGCGCCGGGCTGTTCGGCCCGTTCGAGGCGCGCGACCCGGACACGTTCACCATCACCCTGATCCACCCGCACGAGGTGCCGCGCGAGCGCGTGCTGGCCGCGCTGGACGACGAGCTGCAGAAGCTCGCCGACAGCCCGCCGAGCGAGGAGGAGCTGCGCAAGGTCACCGCCCGCTGGACGGCGAGCCTGCACTCCGAGCACGACCGCCTCGTCTCCCGGACGCTCGCGCTCGGCTCGTTCGAACTGCTCTACGGCGACGCGTCGCTGGTGTACAAGCTCGCGGACCGGATGTCCGCCGTCACCTCGGAAGCCGTGTCGGCCGCGGCGAAGGCGCTGCGCCCGGACGCGCGCGCCGTGCTGGTGGTCAAGCCCGCTTCGGAAGGGAACAACGAGCAGTGACTTCTGCAACGCACCGCACGGCCGAGGAGATCGGCCGCACCGCGCGGGGTCCGCGCCCGCTGCCCCCGCTGGGCGAGCAGCGCGCCGCCGGCGACCTGTCCCATGTGGACACCGAGCTCTCGAACGGCCTGCGCGTGCTGGCCGTGCGCAAGGCGACCGTGCCGATGGTGGAGGCGCGGCTGTGGATCCCGTTCGCGGGCGACGACGCGCTGCACCCGGCGACGTCCGAGGTGCTCGCCGAGACGATCCTGACCGGCACCGCACGCCGCAACCGCATCGAGATCGACGCCGAGCTGGCGCTGATCGGCGGCGACATCGGCGCCGGCGTCGACCCGGAACGCCTGGTGCTGACCGGATCCGCGCTCGCCGAGAAGCTGCCGACGTTCCTCGACGTGCTCGGCGACGTCCTCACCGGGGCGACCTACGCCGACGACGAGATCGCGCGCGAGAAGGAACGGCTGGTCGAGCGGATCGCCGTCTCGCGCACCCAGCCGCGCACGATCGCGCGGGAGGCGCTGCAGAAGCACCGCTACGGCGACCACCCCGCCACGCGCGAGGTCCCGCGCGCCGAGGACGTCGCGGTCGTGACGCCCGAGCAGGTGCGCGCGCTGCACCAGGCTTCGGTGCTGCCGCGCGGTGCGGTGCTGGTCCTGGTCGGCGACATCGACCCGCAGGCCGTCATCGGCGAGCTGGAGAAGGTGCTCGGCGGCTGGGCGTCCGATCGCTCCGCCGTCCGGCTGCCGCCGCTGCCGGAGCTGACCGGGCCGAGCGTGCGGCTGGTGCCGCGGGCCGGTGCCGTGCAGTCGCAGATCCGGCTCTCGGCGCAGACCGTGCCGCGCACCGACCCGGGCTACGCCGCGCTGCAGCTGGCGAACCTGGCCTACGGCGGGTACTTCTCGTCCCGGCTGGTGGAGAACATCCGCGAGAACAAGGGGTACACCTACTCCGCGCACTCCGGGTTCGAGTTCACCGACGGCACCGCGGTGGTCAACGTCGACGCGGACACCGCCACCGAGGCGACCGCGCCGGCGCTGCTGGAGACCCGCTACGAGCTGGGCCGCCTCGGCCAGGTCCCGCCGGCGGGCGACGAGCTGGAGTCGGTGCGGCAGTACGCGATCGGCTCGCTGCTGACGTCGACATCGTCGCAGTCCGGGCTGGCCGGCCAGGTGCTGGCGCTGGCCTCGACCGGGCTGGGCCTGGAGTGGCTCAACGAGCACCCGGCGCGGGTGGCGGCGGTGACCGCCGACGAGGTGGCCGAAGCGGCGCTGAAGTTCTTCGCCCCCAAGCGGTTCACCGGCGTGGTGGTCGGGGACGCGGCCGTACTGGAACGGAAGCTCCGGTCCCTCGGCGACGTCGTCGTGGGCGAGCCGGCCTGATGTCCGTCCCGTTCACCCTGGGTGACCTGCCCACCCTGTCACGATCCACTGTGGACCGTCAGGAGGGCTTGCGCACCAACCCTTCGCGACTGGTGTCGCGCTGGGCCGACGCCCGGGTCGTCCTGCTGGACGACACCGGGCGCACCCCGGTGGTCGAAGGCTCGTCGGTCCTGGCCTTCCGCAAGGCGGTCGACTTCGGCGCCGAGCCGCCGGCCGAAGCGGTGTTCCTCGGCGAGTGGCAGGACACCGACTACTGGTCGCTGCCGGGCGGCCCGTCCGGGGACGCCGGCACGGTGAAGATGGCGGGCAGCTGGGGCTTCGTCGAGGAGGTCCCGAGCGTCGACGGCGAGATCTGGGTCGAGCTGCGCGGGTACGGAGACCTGCTCGACGACACGTCGGCGGGGCTGTTCACGACGGCCCAGGCGCTGCGGAACTGGCGTCGTCAAGCCAAGTTCTGCACGCGCTGCGGTCACCCGACCGAGCTGATCCAGTTCGGCTGGGCCAGCAAGTGCACGAACGACGGCCGCGAGGAGTACCCCCGCACGGACCCGGCGGTGATCTGCCTGGTCCACTCGCAGGAGGGCACGAACGGCTCGCACGTGCTGCTGGCGCGCCAGCCGATCTGGCCGGCGGGGCGGTATTCGGTGCTGGCCGGGTTCGTGGAGGCGGGCGAGTCGCTGGAGGCGTGCGTCCTGCGCGAGATCCGCGAGGAGGTGGGGGCGGTCGTGTCGGACGTCCGCTACCTCGGGAGCCAGCCGTGGCCGTTCCCGCGGTCGATCATGCTGGGCTTCACGGCCCGGGCGGATCGTGCGGCCCCCTTGGTGCCTGCCGACGGCGAGATCGAAGAGGCGCTGTGGGTTTCGCGCGCGGAGGTGCGCGAGGCGTTCGCGAACAGTGCGGTGCGGGGCGAAGGTTCGAAGCCGACGCCGATCGCCGGCGGGGCGGCGGAGATCATCCTGCCGGGGAACTCGTCCATCGCCCGCGTGATGCTCAAGGCCTGGGCGGACGCGGAGGAGTAGTCACGGCCAGTACGGCTGGGCGTTCGCCGCCGCCTCGGCGATCGCCCGGCCGTCGATCGTGGTGCCGGTGCGGGGGAGGCCGACCTTCCGCCACTCCACGCTGAACTCGAACGGTCCGTCCGGCAGCGGCGAGAGCCACAGCTGCCGGTCGCCCCGGTACCGCCGGTCGTCGTAGCTCGCGCCGCCGCCGATCTCGGTCAAGCTGCCCTCGCTGACCCGGAACTGCAGGCCGGCGTCGGTGGGGCCGGGGAACCCGCCCGCGTGGCTGCTGTCGATGCCGTCCCAGGTGGTCTGGTCCAGTGACCCGCGCCGGATGCTCAGGTGCAGGTGGAGCGCACAGCCGGTCGGATACGCGACCACGTGCTGCAGCGCGACCACGGCGAGGTCCGTCCGCGCGACGAACCGCGCGATCGGCACCGGGCAGCCCAGCACATCCCACGGCGGAACGGTCGAGGTCATGCCTCCAGGGTCCTCGCCACCGCAAGCGGAAATCCGCTGACCAGGCCCCTGCCGACGCCCATCGGTGTTTCCGCCACGTGGCCCAGCGCGACCCCAAGCGTTACCTGCCCGTTTCCGAAGCCCGTTGACGGCTGTGCCCCGGCTCACTACAGTCCTGCGAAACCGTCTGTAAAGTATCCTAATTAAGTCCGGAGGGACGAGTGCGAGCCGGTAGCCCGCGGATGCTGCGCGAGATCAACGATCGCGCCGCCATCGAGGTCCTCCTGCGTGAGGGCCCCTTGACGCGTGCCGAGCTCGAGCTCGCCATCGGGCTCTCCAAGCCCGCCACCGCGCAGCTCATCACCCGGCTCGAGCAGGACAACCTCGTCATGAAGGCGGGCGTCCGGGGTGGTGGCCGCGGACCGCGCGCCCAGCTCTGGGCGGCCAACGGCAGCCTCGCCTTCGTCGCCGCCGTGGATCTCACGCCGCACGTCGCCGACTTCGTCGTGGCCGATGTCGCCGGGATCGTGCTCGCCGAGTACCAGGTGCCGCTGCCGGTGCACGAGGGCGCCGACGTCGTCGGGACCTTCGGCGAAGCCCTCAGCCACGTCGCCCGGACCGCCGGGATCACCCGCGACCAGCTCGCCCACGTCGTGATCGGCGCGCAGGGCGCCTTCGACCCGCGGACGGGCCTGCTCTCCTCCGCCCCGCACATCCCCGGCTGGCTCGGCTTCGACGTCCCGCAGAAGCTCAGCGACGAGCTCGGCGTGGACGTCCTGATCGAGAACGACGTCAACCTCGTCGCCGTCGAGGAGATGAGCGCCGGGAAGGCGCAGGACGTCGACGACTTCGTCATGGTGTGGCTGTCCGAAGGCGTCGGTGGCGCGGTCGTGATCGGCCGCCGGCTGCTGCGCGGCGCCACCGGCGGCGGGGGCGAGATCGACTGGATGCGCGTGCCCGACGCGGCCACCGTCGACACCGGGGACGTCTGGCCCGAGGCCGGCGCGCGGTTCGGCAACCTCGTCGACTCGCCCGCGGTCTGCCGTCTCGCCGCCGCGCACGGCATCCAGGCCGAGACCGCCTGGGACGCCGTCGGCCAGGCCGGCACGGACCACCCCTTCCTCGCCGACCTCGCCCGGCGGGTCGCCGGCGGCATCGCGAACCTCGTCGCGGTCGCCGACCCGCAGCTCGTGCTGCTCTGCGGGGACACCAGCCGCGCCGGCGGTGAGGACTTCGCCGCGCTGGTCGAGCGGAAGCTGCACGAACTGGTCCTGCCGCGCACCCCCGTGGGCTGCGCTTCCGTGCAGGGCAACGCCGTCCGCGCGGGTGCCCTGCAGTCCGCGCTCGCCACCACCCGTGAGGACGTCTTCGGCGTCGTCACCCCCACGCTCCTCGGGTCGCGCCGGCCCGAGGCCGGAAGAACCCGTCCCGCCCCGTCCCCACCCGAGTAGCCCAACCGATGAGGAGGAGGGCCATGCCCCCTACCACCCGGACCCGCCGCGGCTCGCTGTTGCTGGCCGCCGCCGCGGCGTCCGTCCTGCTGACCAGCGCCTGTTCCGGCGCCGCCGCCCCGAGCGGCGGTGACGCGGCCGCCGCGCCCGGCAAGGACGACAAGCTCACGATCACCGTGTACTCCAAGTTCACCGACCGCGAGTACGGCGTGGTCACCGCGGGCCTGAACAAGCTCAAGGCGAAGTTCCCGAACATCGAGATCAAGCACGAGGGCAACCAGGACGACGACAAGCTCACGCAGTCGATCCGCGGCGGCAACCCGCCCGACGTCGCGATCTCCTTCTACACCGACAACCTGGGCGCCTGGTGCTCCACCGGCAGCTTCCAGGACCTGAAGCCCTACATCGACCGCGACAAGATCGACCTGAACCAGATCCCGGAAGCGGTTCGCAACTACACCGAGTACCAGGGCAAGCGGTGCGCGATGCCGATGCTCGCCGACGTCTACGGGCTCTACTACAACAAGGACATGTTCGCGGCGAAGGGCATCACCTCGCCGCCGAAGACGACGTCGGAACTGTTCGAGGCCACCAAGAAGCTCACCGAGTTCAACCCGGACGGGTCGATCAAGGTCGCCGGCTTCCTGCCCTCGATGCCGTTCTACGCCAACCAGGCCCAGTACTGGGCGCCGAACTTCGGCGCGCCCTTCCTCGGCCCGGACGGCAAGTCGGACCTCGCCACCAACCCCGGCTGGAAGGCGATGTTCGAGTTCCAGAAGCAGCTCATCGACTTCTACGGCGGCCACGACAAGGTCGAGCAGTTCAAGGCCGGCCTCGGTGACGAGTACTCCGCCGACCACGGCTTCCACAAGGGCAAGCTGGCGATGATCTACGACGGTGAGTTCCGCACCGCGTTCCTCAAGGACCAGGCGCCGAACGTCAACTACGGCACCGCCCCCGCGCCGGTGCTCGACAGCATGGCCGACCACTACGGCGGCGGCTTCACCACCGGCACGATCATCGCGATCCCCAAGGGCGCCAAGAACCCCGGCGCCGCGTGGGAGCTCATCAAGCAGGTCACCCTGGACACCGACACCCTGGTGGACATGGCCAACGGCCTGAAGAACGTGCCCAGCACCAAGGCGTCGCTGACCTCGCCGCGGCTGGACCTGCAGCCGCAGTTCAAGACGTTCCTCGACATCTACGACAGCGGAAAGCTCGTGGCGAACCAGACGACCCCGATCGGGGACGCGCACCTCAAGGCGGTCAACGACTTCGCCGAGAAGTGGCAGGCCGGTTCGGTGCCCGACCTGACCGCGGGCCTGCAGAAGGTCGACGCGCAGATCGACGACGAACTGAAGCAGAAGGGCGCGGGCGGATGACCTCCACCGCTGTCCCGATCCGAACCGACGGCTCCCCGTCCGCGCCGGGCAAGGCGCGGGCGGGGGCCCGCCGGGCCAAGCGCCGCCGGACCGTCTTCTTCTTCATGGCCCCGGCGTCCCTCGGGTTCCTGATCTTCTTCGGCTACCCGCTGATCGCCACGGTCTACTACTCCTTCACCCGGTACGACCTGATCAACCCGCCGGTGTTCATCGGCTTCGACAACTACGTCCGGATGTTCACCACCGAGCCGCTGGTCGGCACGGCCGCGTACAACACGCTGTGGCTGGTGGTCGTCCTGACGGTCTGCCGCGTGGTGTTCTCCCTCGGCATCGCGTCGGTGATCTCGCGGCTCAAGTCGGGCGTCGGGCTCGTCCGGACCCTGTGCTACCTGCCGACGCTCGCCCCGCCCGCGGCGGCGACGCTGGCGTTCGTCTTCGTGTTCAACCCGGAGTTCGGCCCGGTCAACCGGTTCCTGCGGCTCGTCGGCATCGACGGCGGCCTCTGGTTCAACAGCCCGGCCATGTCGAAGCCCGCGCTGACGCTGCTCGCGCTGTGGGGCTCCGGTGAGCTGATGATCATCATCCTGGCCGCGCTGCTGGACGTCCCGACCGAGCAGTACGAGGCCGCGGAACTCGACGGCGCCGGCTCGGTCCGGAAGTTCTGGCACGTCACGCTGCCGTCGATCTCGCCGGTGCTGCTGTTCGGCGTGGTCAACTCGATCATCTACGCGCTGCAGTTCTTCACGCAGGCGATCGTCGCGTCGTCCGCGTCCGCGGGCACCGCGGACGTCGCCGGCAACTCGAAACTCATCGGGGCTCCGCAGAACTCGACGCTGACGTACCCGATCTGGCTGTACGTGCAGGGCTTCCGCTACTTCAACATGGGTTACGCGGCGGCGATGGCCGTGCTGCTGTTCATCGTGAGCGCGGGCTTCACGTGGATTCTCGTGCGGCAGCTGCGTAAGTCCCAGCACCAGGAGGAGGGGGCATGAACATACCCTTGCGACAGCCTGTTCATGTCCCCGACCGGGTGCAGGTGTCCCGCAAGAATGGAGCGGGGGCATGACCGCTCTGGCCGAAGCGCCGCAGAAACCGGCGGGCGTGCCGCCGAAGGTGCGGTTCAAGCGCAACTGGGACAAGCGGCTGTCCTTCATCGCGACACATGCGATCGGGATCGCGCTCGGCGTGATCTTCATGCTGCCGCTGCTGTTCGTGTTCCTCACCGCGGTGATGAAGAGCGACCAGGCGATGACGGCGAGCCTGTGGCCGTCCGAGTGGCACTTCGAGAACTTCGTGACGGTGTTCAAGAAGGCGCCGCTGCTGAAGTACTTCGGCAACAGCCTGCTGTACTCGGCCCTGGCGACGGCGGGCGCGCTGCTTTCGGCGATCCCGGCGGCGTACGGGCTGGCGAAGCTGCGGTGGCGCGGGCAGAACCTGTTCTTCATGCTGACCGTGGCGGCGATGCTGCTGCCGCCGCAGGTCACCATCGTGCCGCTGTACGACCTGTGGGTCCGGATGGGCCTCACCGGCACGCTGGTTCCGCTGATCGTGCCGTACTTCTTCTTCGACGCGTTCTCGATCTTCCTGCTCCGCCAGTTCTTCCTCACCATTCCGAAGGACTACCTCGAGGCGGCGAAGATCGACGGCTGCAACGAGTTCCAGGCGATGGTCCGGGTGCTGATCCCGATGGCCAAGCCGGGGATCGCGGCCACCGCGATGTTCTGCTTCCTGTTCACCTGGAACGACTACTTCGGGCCGCTGCTCTACACCGGCGAGAACCAGGACCACTGGCCGCTGTCGCTGGCGATCGCGTCCTTCCGCGGCATGCACCACGTCGAGTGGAACATGACGATGGCGGCGACCGCGCTGATCATGGCGCCGGTGATCGTGCTGTTCGTGTTCGCGCAGAAGTCGTTCGTCAAGGGCATCACATTCACGGGAGTCAAGGGATGAAGCTGGCAGTCGTCGGTGGCGGGTCCACCTACACGCCGGAGCTGATCGACGGCATCGCCGGCCGGCGCTCCACTTTGGACGTCGACGAGATCGTGCTGGTCGACCCGGACGCCTACCGCGTCGAGGCCGTCGGCGGGTTCAGCCAGCGGCTGCTGGACCACGCCGGCCACCCGGCGCGGGTGCGGACGACGCAGTCGCTGGAAGAGGGCGTCGACGGCGCTTCCGCCGTGCTGATCCAGCTGCGCGTCGGCGGGCAGCGGGCGCGGCGCTCCGACGAGACGTTCCCGCACGCCTGCGGCTGCGTCGGGCAGGAGACGACCGGCGCGGGCGGCCTGGCGAAGGCGCTGCGCACGGTGCCGGTGGTGCTCGACATCGCCGAGCGCGTCCGCAAGATCGCCGGCGACGACACGTGGATCGTCAACTTCACCAACCCGGTCGGCATCGTCACCCGCGCGCTGCTCAACGAGGGGCACCGCGCGGTCGGGCTGTGCAACGTCGCGATCAACCTGCAGCGGCAGTTCGGCAAGCTGCTCGGCGTCGGCGCGGACGACGTCAAGCTCGTCCACACCGGGCTCAACCACTTGAGCTGGGAGCGCGGCGCGCTCGTCGAGGGCGTCGACCGGCTGCCGGAGCTGCTGGAGCAGCACCTGGACTACCTCTCGAACGAGGTCAGCGTGCCGGAGAAGTGGCTGCGGCGGATGAACGTCGTGCCGTCGTACTACCTCAAGTACTTCTACGCGCACGACGAGCAGGTCACCAAGCAGCGCACCGAACGTCCGCGCGCGGACGTCGTGTCCGACGTCGAGGAAGAGCTGCTGAAGATCTACCTCGACCCGGAGCAGAACACCAAGCCGGAGTCGCTGGAGAAGCGCGGCGGGGCGTACTACTCCGAGGCGGCGGTGCAGCTGGTGCACGCGCTGACCGCGGGCGGCCCGGCCGAGGAGCACGTGGTGAACGTCCGCAACGACGGGACGTTCCCGTTCCTGCCGGACGACGCCGTCATCGAGTCACGGTCCATTGTGGACTCCAACGGCGCGACGGCGATCCCGCAGCCCGCGGTCGAGCCTCAGTTCTCGGGCCTCATCGCGGCGACGACGGCGTACGAGTTCCTGGCGCTGGAAGCTGCTCTGAAGGGCGGCCGCGACCGAGTGGCCGACGCGCTGCTGGCGCACCCGCTGGTCGGCCAGTACACGAAGGCCGACACGCTGGCGGATTCGCTGGTCCAGATCAACCGCGAGTACCTGCCCTGGGCGCGCGGATGAGGCCCGCTGTCATCGCGATCGACGGCGGCAACAGCAAGACCGAGGTCCTGGTGATCTCGGAAGACGGCGTCGTGCTGGGCAAGTCGCGCGGGCCCGGTGCGTCGCCGCAGAACATCGGCGTCGCGGCGTGTGTCGCGGCGCTGGAAGAGCTGGTGCTGGAGGCACTGGGCCCGGGCGCCGGCGAGAAGCCGTTCGCGGTCCACACCTCCGCGTACCTCGCCGGGCTCGACTTCCCGCGCGAGGAGGAGGCACTGCACGCGGCGCTGGCGGCCCGCGGCTGGAGCGACACCCTGACCGTCGGCAACGACACCCTCGCGCTGCTTCGGGCGGGCAGCGCGGGGGTGGGGGTCGCGGTCGTGTGCGGCGCCGGGATCAACGGCGCCGGCGTCGGCCCGGACGGCCGCGTGCACCGCTTTCCCGCGCTGGGCAAGATCTCCGGCGACTGGGGCGGCGGCTACCGGCTCGGCGAGGAGGCCCTGTGGTGGGCCGTGCGCGCCGAGGACGGCCGCGGCCCGCGCACCGCGTTGATGCCGGCGGTGACTGCCTACTTCGGCAAGCCGACGCTGCTGGACGTCGTGCAGGGCCTGCACTTCGAGGAGATCGACGCGGCGTCGATCCACGGCCTCTGCCCGCTGCTGTTCGAAGTGGCGGCGGCGGGCGACGAGGTCGCGGGCGACATCGTGACGCGGTTCGTCGAGGAGGTCAGCGTCTTCGCGGCGGTCATCCTGCGGAACCTGGACCTCACCGAGGACGCCCCGGAGATCGTCCTCGGCGGCGGGGTGCTGACCGGGGTCGGCGCGCCGGTGATCGCGGAGATCGAACGCCGGTGCCTCAAGGTCGCGCCGCGCGCGGTGGTCCGCGTCGTCGACGTGAACCCCGTGGTGGGGGCGGCGTTGTTCGGATTGGACACGCTGGGCGCGTCGGACGCCGCGAAGGCGTCGCTGAAGGCGGCGACCCAGCGCACCTAGACCTGGTGGCCTGCCTCGAAGCGGCGCGAGGCAGGCCACCAGACCCTTTTCACGGCGCGGGGACCAGGATTTCGCCGGTCTCCAGCAGCGACTTGAGGTCCGAGAGCACCCAGTCCCAGCCGCCGCCGGCGTTCTCGCCCGGCCCGGCGTTGACGTCCTCGTGCACCCCGGCGACCATGTCGGCGGTGAGCGGCGCGCCGGTGACGTCGTGGGTGACGGTGAGTCTGGTCCCGGCGGTCTTCGTCGCCTCGATGTCGTAGGTGAGGGTCGTGTACGGCTCGGTGGCCATCCCTTCGGGGCCCATCAGCAGCTTCCAGGTGATGACGAGCTTGCGCGGCGGGTCGACCTCGAGGACCTCGCCGTCGACGAGGTCACCGGTGAACCCGGCGTCGATGAACGCCTGCGTCGGGCGGGTGCGGTGCTTGCCGCCGACCTTGAGGTCGAAGTCGGCGAGGCCGGTGTAGCCGTACTTCGCCGTCCACTCGGGCTTGGTGATGGCTTCCCAGATGCGTTCCGGGGTGGCCTTGATGTAGACGCGGTGGACCTGCACGGTGGTCGTCATGGTTCTTCGCCTTCCAGTTCGTTCTTGAGGTCGAGCAGCGCGGTGACCTGGCGTTCGGTGTACTTGTCGATCCACCGGTCGTGGATCTGCCGGATGGGCACGGGGTTGAGGAAGTGCCGCTTCTCGCGGCCGTCCTTCCGCGCGACGACGAGCCCGGCCTCTTCCAGGAGCTTCAGGTGCTTCATGACGCCGAAGCGGGTCATGTCCACCTGGGTCTCCAGCTCGGTGAGCGTGCGGCCGTCGCGCTCGAAGAGCAGGTCGAGCAGGAACCGGCGGGTCGGATCCGCCAGCGCCTTGAACACCAGGTCGTCGTCGGGCACGCCAGAAGAATAGGTGACCAAAAGGTCACATGTCAACGCACGCCACTTTCCCCGTGAAAGTGTTCCGGAGGCATGCTCTCCGGAACACTTTCACGGGGAAAGTGGCGTCTCAGACGATCAGGGAGAGGGGGAGGATCAGGGCGATCGCCACCACTGAAATCAGCGTCTCCATCACCGACCAGCTCTTCAGCGTTTGGCCGACCGACAGTCCGAAGTACTCCTTGACCAGCCAGAACCCGGCGTCGTTCACGTGCGAGAAGAACAGCGACCCCGCGCCGATCGCGAGCACCAGCAGCGCGCTGTGCGACGGATCCATCCCGGCCGCCAGCGGAGCGACGATGCCCGCCGCCGAGACCGTCGCCACCGTGGCCGAGCCCGTCGCCAGGCGGATCGCCACCGCCACCAGCCAGCCGAGCAGCAGCGGCGACAGGTGCGCGTCCTTGGCCAGCCCCGTGATGACGTCGCCGACGCCGGCGTCGACCAGCGTCTGCTTGAACCCGCCGCCGGCCCCGACGATCAGGATGATCCCCGCGATCGGGCCCAGCGAGTCCGCGACCACAGTGGACAGTCGTGCGCGGTCGAGGCCGGCCGGGCGGCCCAGCAGCACCATGCCCACCAGGACCGCCGCCAGCAGCGCGATCAGCGGGTCGCCGACGAAGTCCAGCACGCGACGCGCCTGGTTCTCCTTGCCCAGCAGGATGTCCGACAGCGCTTTCGCCAGCATGAGCACGACCGGCAGCAGCACCGTCGTGAGCGTCGCGGCGAAGCTCGGCCGCGGCTTGTCCGGGTCGGCGCGCTCCGGGATCAGCCGCTCGGGCGGGGTGGCGTCCGGCACGAGCCGCGCGGCCAGCTTGCCGAACAGCGGGCCCGCGACGACCAGCGTCGGGATGCCGACGAGCAGGCCGAACGCCAGCGTGATCCCGACGTTCGCGTTGAGCGCACCCGCCGCGGCGAGCGGGCCGGGGTGCGGCGGGACCAGGCCGTGCAGCACCGAAAGGCCGGCGACCGCCGGGATGCCCAGCAGCATCAACGGTTTCCCGGTGCGCTTGGCCGCGAGCAGCACCACCGGGATCAGCATGACCAGGCCGATCTCGAAGAACATCGGCAGCCCGATCAGCGCCGCCACCAGTGCCATCGCCCAGGGCAGCGCGCCGCCGCGGGCCTTGCCGAGCACGGTGTCGACGATCTGGTCGGCGCCACCCGAGTCGGCCAGCAGCTTGCCGAGCATCGCGCCCAGCGCGATCAGGATGCCGACGGACGCGACCGTGCTGCCGACGCCGCCGCTGAAGCTCTTCAGCAGCTTGTCGACCGGCATCCCGGCGGTCAGGCCGAGTACGAGCGAGCCGAGCACCAGCGACAGGAACGGGTGCAGCTTCACCTTCGTGATCAGCACGACGATGACGGCGATCGCGACGACGGTCGCGACGATCAGGCGGGTGTCGTGGCCGGTCCAGGCGGCCGCGAGGACGGTGGTCATGCTTGCTCCCGGAAGGCGGTCAGGGCGGCGCCGGTGATCCCGGCGGGGGTCTCGCGGATGTCGAAGATCGCGCCGGGCTCGTCCGGCTCGAGGGGTTCGAGGTCCGCGAGCTGGGAGTCCAGGAGCGACACCGGCATGAAGTGACCCGAGCGGGACTTCATGCGCTCGGCGAGGATCTCGCGGTCGCCGTGCAGGTGGGCGAACCAGACGTTCCCGCCGGTTCGCAGCACGTCCCGGTACCGGCGCTTGAGCGCGGACGACGTCACGACGCCGCCGGTGGCCTGGTGGTCGCGGATCCAGCCGGCGATGGCTTCGAGCCAGGGGGCGCGGTCCTCGTCGGTCAGCGGGTGCCCCGCGGTCATCTTGTCGATGTTCGCCTGCGGATGGAACGTGTCCGCCTCGGCGTACTCGACGTCCAGCGCGTTCGCGAGTGCCGTGCCGATCGTCGTCTTGCCGGAGCCTGACACCCCCATCACCACGATGACGGTCATCCGCACCTCCCACTTCGTCGTGCTCAGGTGAGTGAAACTCAAAAGTACTACTTATTCAACATGAAGTACTACTTAATCGAATCAGATCGCTAGATTGGCAGCGTGGGGACCGACAGGCACGAGCAGGTACTGGACGCGCTGGGCGCGGCGATCGCGAACGGATCGCTGGTGCCCGGCACCGTGCTGCGCTCCGAAGAGCTTCAAGAGCGCTTCGGAGCTTCGCGGACTGTGGCGCGCGAAGTCGTCCGAGTGCTGGAGACGATGCGGCTGACCAGCAGCAAGCGCCGGGTCGGGGTGATCGTCCGGGAGCCGGCGGAGTGGAACCACTACGACCCGCGGCTGATCCGCTGGCAGCTCGACGGACCCGCGCGCGCGGCGGCGCTCGCCACGCTCAACGAGCTGCGGTCGGCGATCGAACCGTGCGCGGCGCGGTACGCGGCCCTGCGCGCGACGCCGGAGGAGCGCGGCCGGCTGGGCGCGCTCGGGGAGCGGCTGGCACGGACGGCGAAGGCACGGGACCTGCCGACGTTCCTCGAGTTCGACATCGCCTTCCACGACCTGCTGCTGGCCGCGTCCGGGAACCCGATGTTCGCGCAGCTGTCCGAGGTCGTCGCGGAGGTGCTCACCGGGCGGACCGGGCACGGGCTGATGCCGCCGGAGCCGCAGCCCGAAGCCGTGGCGCTGCACCTGGAAGTGGCGGCGGCGGTGGCCGCCGGGGAGGCGGACCGGGCGGAACGGGCGATGCGCGACATCGTCGTCCAGGCGCGCGAGGAGATCGCGGCGCTGGCCGAGTAGGGCGGGATTCCCGCGCACGACCACCGGCACCGCACGCCTGGCCGCCCGGGTCGAGTAGCCTCCTCGGGGACGGGACTTTCTTCTGCCGGGGGGCACGGGTGAGCGCGGCGCGCGCGATCGGACTGGTGTTGGGCGTGGCGGCCGACGGCGCCCTCGGCGACCCGCGCCGGCGGCCCCCGGTGACGGCGTTCCGCCGCCTCGCGCCGGGCCCGGGCTTCGCGGTCGCGGGCGCCGCGGTGGCCGGCGGGCTGCTGCTCGAACGCGCCGGCCGCGGCCGCCCGCTGGTGCAGGCATCGGCGACGGCGGTGACGACGTGGGCGGTGCTCGGCGCGGCCGGCCTGGCCCTGCAGGGCATGGAGCTGGCGCGCGACCTCGAGGAGTCCCACTTCGACCCGGCCCGCGAGACGCTGTCCGAGCTGGACCCGAGAGTGGCCGACAGCCTGGATCTGGTGGGGCTTTCGCGGGCGTCGGTGGAGACGTTGGCGGAGAACACTTCCGACACGGTCGTCGCGCCCCTGATCTGGGGCGCGGTGGCCGGGGTGCCGGGCCTGCTCGGCGCGCGGGCGGTGAGCCTGCTCCGCCGGGCGCGCATCGGGCGGCCGGGCCACTGGGCGATCGACCGGCTGGACGAGCTGGTCCACCTGGTCCCGACCCGGGTGGCGGCGGGCCTCACGGTGCTGGCGGCCCCGGTGGTCGGCGGCTCGGCGGGCGGCGCCTGGCGGGCGTGGCGCCGCGACACGATCGCCCACCCGAGCCCGAACGCCGGCCGGGTCGAGGCGGCGTTCGCGGGCGCGCTGGAGGTCCGCGTCGGCGGGCGGACGGTTTACCCGCACGGGGTGGCGGAGCTGCCGGTGCTGGGGGTCGGCCGGAACCCGGACGCGGGACACGTGACGCGGGCGGTGGAGCTGTCCCGGGTGGTCGGATGGCTGGCCGGGATGACGTCGGTGGTCCTCGCGGTGGTCGCGGGCCTTTGGCGCCGGTCGCGCTGACTCAGCCGCGGCGCCGCAACCGGGCCGAAGCCTCTTCGTCGAGCCGGCCACCGCGGTCCTGCAACCGGGCACCGATCCGCTCCCGGTCCTCGGCCGTCTTGTTGCCCCCGAACTTGAACTTCGCCCGGACCCCGGTGATCGTGAACTCGATCCCGCGGATCCCCGGCAGCAACCGCCGGTCCGGGGACTCCGGAGCGGCACTCACGGGCGCCCGCGCCCCGTCCGGCTCGAAGTGCCGCAACTGCTTCTCCAGCAACGCTGCCTTCGCCGCGGGCTCGTCGACCAGCCGCACGTCCCCTTCGAGCTGCACCGTCGCGTAGTACGACGTCGGGACCCCGAACGCCGGATCCGCGGTCGTGTTCCAGTCCGCGCGGATGTACGTGTAGTCGTCGACCACCGTCAGCAGCGCTCGCGGGTGCTCCTCCAGCAGCGGCCAGATCGGGTTCGGCCGCGCCAGGTGCGTCACGACCGTGCGGTCGCCGTCGAAGGCGAAGTGCGCCGGGGTCACCACCGGCAGGTCGCGGCCCGCGCCGCCGGCGATCAGCTGGCCGAAGTCGTGCCCGGACAGCCACTCCCGCCACTCGGCGTCCTCGGCGGCGTCCCACGGGTGGATCAGCATGACCCGAGTATCGCCACCGCAAGTGGCACTACCAAAGGGCCATTATGACGCTATTACTGATGGCCACTTTCGGCGAGCTCGTCCTCGGCCAGGATCTCGGAGACGGACTTCCGGCGCGTCCCGGACGCCGCCGGCTCCCCGGTGACCAGCGCGCCACCCGGCTTCAGCTCACGCACGGTGAAGTACAGCCAGCCCAGCAGTGCCATCGCGCCGAACGCGATCCACTGCAGCGCGTACGACAGGAACGGCCCCGAATCGGTCTGCGGCAGCGGCAGCGCGCCCAGCACGCCGGGCTGGCCGGTGTCGAGCTGGAAGTACCCCGGCCGGATGTCGAGCTTCCCCGCCCGCGCGACCACCCGCGAGTCGACGACGTAGCTCTGGAGCTGCCCGCCGGTCGACGCGTCGGCGAACGCGTCCCGGTTCTTCGGGTCCGTCTCGTCGGCGCGGACCCGCGCGGTCACCTGGACGGTCCCGGCCGGCGGCGGCGCGTACGGCAGCGCGCCGGACTTGCTGTCGAGCCGGACGTACCCGCGGTCGACCAGGACGATCGTGCCGTCCGTGGTCCGCATCGGCGTCAGCACCTCGAAGGCGCCTTCGCCCTGGACCGTCCGCAGCCGCGCGACGACTTCCTTGTCCGCCAGGTACTGCCCGGTGATCGAGACGAGGTGCCATTCCGTGTGCTGGTCCGGCGCGCTCCCCGGCGGCAGCAGCTGCGCCAGCGGCAGCGGCGGTGCGGTGAACGACGCCTCCAGCGCGGAGTTCTGCTGCTCGCGTTCGGCGTTGCGGCTGAACTGCCACGGTGAAAGCAGCGTGAAGCAGCAGATGGCGAAGGCGAACACCACCGCCGTCAGAGCCAGCCACCCGGGCTTGAGCAGGAACCGCAACCGCACCCCACCACGGTAGGCCGTGCCCCGTCCGGGCCGCCCGCCGACCTCCGTCACCTGTGATTTCTACCCGCGCGAACGCACCCAATCCAGCAAACCGGGCACCGAGCGTTCGATCATGCCGAGGACGTCCTCGAAGCCGTCGTCACCGCCGTAGTAGGGGTCCGGAACTTCGGCGCCTTCGGGGGCCGACGGGTCGAACGACCGCAGCAGCCGCACTTTCGCGGGATCGCCGACCCGGGAGCGCAGGAACTCCGCGTGCCCTTCGTCGGCGGCCAGCAGCAGATCCGCACCGAGGTCTTCGTCCGAGACCTCGGAGGCGACGTGCTCGGTGGGATAGCCGTGCGCCTTCAGCGTGGCACGGGCGCGCTTGTCGGCGGGTTCCCCGGCGTGCCAGGGCCCGGTGCCGGCACTGGCCACGCGGACGGCGTCGCGGAGGCCGGCGTCGTCGAGGCGCGAGCGGAACACGAGTTCGGCCATCGGGGAGCGGCAGATGTTGCCGGAGCAGACGAAGACGAGGTGCGTCACGTCGCGAGCGTAACCGGCCGGTTCACCCGGTCACCCGCTCGCTCGGCGGTACCCGCTGCCCCGCGCGGCCACTTAGCGTCGTTCCCGCGAGGACGCGAACCGGAAGGAGAGCGATCATGCACGGGTGCTGTTCGAAGTGCACCGGTCAGGGCTGCGGCTGCTGCGGCAACTGCAACTGACGCTCCACCCGGCGCTCGCGGCGGCGGGGGTGCCCGCCGCCGGAGCGCCCCTAACGGGTGAGGCACGTCGCCGAGGTCGCCTCACCCAGGGCCCGCACGTGGAGGACGTCGAACCGGTGCACCACGTCCGCCGCTCCGGCCGCCACCAGCCGGCGAGCCGGGCACGAACGGGACGCCCGCAGCGGCGAGGTCGACGCCAGCTCCGTCAGCAGCCCCGTGTTCAGCCGGTCGATCACCGGGCGGATCCCGCCCAGGTCGGGCCGCGTCGCCGGGACCTCCGACGGGTGCGCGTCCCAGCGCGCGTAGAGCCCCCGCTGGACCACCTTGTTCGCCTCGATCTGGGCGCGGAAGAACCGCACCGCGTCCGCCGGGTCGAGACCCAGCTCCGGCGCCCGCGCCGCCACCGAGTCGTAGATCTGCTGCTCCCGCACCGGGTCGTCGATCGGGGACGGCGTGCCGTACTTCGCCGCCGCCACCTGGTCGGCGATGGCGACGCGCTGCGCCGCCAGGTCCGTCAGCTGCCAGAGCGACGACGCCGAAGCCGAGGCCGGGACCGAAGCCAGGACCAGGCCGGACACCACCGCCACCACCACAGCCAGTACTCGCATGGCCCGCGACCGTACATGCGAAGATCCCCGGGTGCCCGCGCTTTCCGAAATCCTCACCGTCCTGGAGCAGGCCTACCCGCCCGCGCTCGCCGAGTCGTGGGACGCCGTCGGCCTCGTCTGCGGCGACCCGGCCGAGCCCGTCACGCGCGTGCTGTTCTGCGTCGACCCGGTCGCCGAGACCGTCGACGAAGCCGCCGACCTCGGCGCGCAGCTGATCGTCGCGCACCACCCGCTGCTGCTGCGCGGCGTGCACGGCGTCCCCGCCGACACCGCCAAGGGCTCGCTGGTGCACCGGATGATCCGCGCCGGCATCGCCCTCTACTGCGCGCACACCAACGCCGACTCCGCCGACCCGGGTGTCTCGGACGCCCTCGCCGCGGCGATCGGGCTGCGCGTGACCGGGCCGCTGGCGCCCAACGAAGACGGCGTCACCGGCATCGGCCGCATCGGGGAGCTGCCCGAGGCCGAGGCGTTCGCGACGTTCGTCCAGCGCGTCGCCGACGCCCTCCCGCCGACCGTGCCCGGCGTGCTCGGCGCGGGCGACCTGGACCGCCCGATCCGCACCGTCGCCGTGTCCGGCGGGGCCGGGGACTCCTACCTGAAGCAGGCCACCGCGGCCGGCGTCGACGCCTACGTCACCGCCGACCTGCGGCATCACCCCGCCGGCGAGCACCTCGCGAACCCGGGCCCGGTGCCCGCCCTGGTCGGGCTGACCCACTGGGCCAGCGAATGGCCCTGGTGCGGGCAAGCCTCGGCGGTCGTCGCCGACGCCTTTGCGGGTAACGTCGACGTTCACGTCTCCACGCGGTGCACCGACCCGTGGAACGTCCGCGCCGAGCGCACATCGATTTAGAGGAGCACCGTGAAGGCCGAACCCGCCGTGCAGCGCCAGTTGCTCGAGCTCGCCAAGGTGGACGCCGAGCTCTCGCGCACCGCACACCGCCGCCGCACCCTGCCCGAACTGGCCGAGATCGACGCGGGGGAGAAGACCGCCCGCGAGCGCCGCGACGCGCTCGTGTCCGTGGAGACCGCCGCGTCCGACCTCGACCGCGAGATCGCCCGGCAGGAGAAGGAGATCGAGTCGGTGCGCGCCCGCGAGGACCGCGACCGCAAGCTCCTGGCGTCCGGGTCGGTCAACTCGAAGCAGATGACCGACATCGAGCACGAGCTGCAGACCCTGCAGCGCCGCCAGAGCGCGCTCGAGGACGACCTGCTGGAGCTGATGGAACAGCGCGAGGCCCTCGGCATGGACGCGCAGCGCACCGGCGCAGAGGTCGACAAGGCCGAGAGCGAGGTGGCCGCCGCGATCGCCCGCCGCGACGAGGCGTTCAAGGACCTCGACACGATCCGCGCGCGCCGCGACGAAGACCGCGCGAAGCTGCTGCCGCGCTTCCCGGAGCCGCTGCTCAAGCTGTACGAGCGCGTCCGCGAGCACAAGGGCATCGGCGCCGCGCTGCTGCGCGCCCGCCGCTGCGGCGCGTGCCAGCTGGAGATGGACCGCAACACGATCGCCGAGATCAAGGCCGCGCCGGAGGACGACGTCATCCAGTGCGAGAACTGCGGTGCCGTCCTCGTCCGGACCATGGAGTCGGGTCTGTGACCGAGCACGTCGTCGTCGAAGCCGACGGGGGTTCGCGGGGCAACCCGGGCCCGGCCGGCTACGGCGCTGTCGTCAAGGACGCCGCCACCGGCGACGTCCTGGCCGAGCGGAAGGAAAGCCTCGGCGTCGTCACCAACAACGTCGCCGAGTACAACGGCCTGATCGCCGGGCTGGCCGCCGCGGCCGAGCTCGGAGCGTCCACTGTGGACGTCCGGATGGACTCGAAGCTCGTCGTGGAGCAGATGTCCGGGCGCTGGAAGATCAAGCACCCGGACATGCAGCCGCTGGCCGAACGGGCGAAGGAGCTGGCCGCCGGCTTCTCCCGCGTCAAGTACGCGTGGATTCCGCGGGCCGAGAACTCGCACGCCGACCGGCTGGCCAACGAGGCGATGGACGCGGCCGCAGGCAAGCCCGTCGCCGCCGCGCCGAAACTGCCGACCCGCCGGCCCGACCGCGCGACCGTGGCCTGGACCGGCGCCCGCGGCACGCCGACCCGGCTGCTCCTGCTGCGCCACGGCCAGACGGAGATGTCGGCGCTGCGCCGCTACTCCGGCCGGGGCGACGTCCCACTGACCGAGCTGGGCCGGGCGCAGGCCGCCGCGGCGGCGAAGCGGCTGGCCGCGATGGAGGGCCTGGTCGTCGACGGCGAGGCCGTCCCGATCATCTCCTCGCCGCTCACCCGCACGAAGCAGACCGCGCAGGCCGTGGCCGACGCGCTCGGCGGCCGCGTCGAGACCCACCCCGGCCTCATCGAGACCGACTTCGGTGAGTGGGAGGGCCTGACGTTCGCCGAAGCGGCCGAGCGCGATCCCGAACTGCACCGTTCGTGGCTGGGCGACAGCTCGGTGCCGCCGCCCGGCGGGGAGAGCTTCGACGTCGTGCACCGGCGCGTCCGCAAGGCTCGGGACGAGCTCATCGCCGAGCACGGCGGCCGGACGTTGGTGCTGGTCAGCCACGTGACGCCGATCAAGACACTGCTCCGGATGGGGCTCGACGCCGGCCCGCAGCTGCTGTTTCGGCTGCACCTGGATCTGGCGTCGCTGTCGATCGTCGAGTTCTACCCGGACGGGAACGCTTCGGTCCGGCTGGTCAACGACACATCACACCTGGCCTGACGGACGAAATGTGGGGTGGATCACCCTCAATGCCGACGCGTGGCGGACCCCCGATGGGGTATTGGCTACAGTGTCTCGACCGCGACGCCGCGGCGGTGGGCCCGGCCTCGGGCTCACTTCATGGGGCGCCAGCTCGTGCGCATCCCACCGGCAGAGGCCTGCGGGCGGAACAGTGACGAGGACATGACGGCTAGCGCACTCAGCGAGACTTCTCAGAGCGACGTCCCCGACGACCCCGTGGCGACCACCACCCGGGGCTGGGGCGCGCGCCTGGCGCCGGTGCTGGCCGTCCTCGCCGGAATGGCCGCCGTCGCGGTGCACGCCGCCCGCTACGGCCACTGGATCGTCGACGACGCCGCCATCACCTTCTCCTACGCCCGCAGCTTCGCCGACGGCCTCGGCCCGGTGCTGCAGCCGGGCGCCCCGCCGGTCGAGGGCTTCTCCGACCCGACGTGGATGGTGCTGCTCGGGGCCGGCAAGCTCGTCGGCCTCTTCGACCACGGCCTGCTGTTCGGTCTCCCGGACTACGTGCTGTTCCCGAAGGCGCTGGGCCTGCTCTTCACCGGCGGCATCCTGACGGCGGCCCACATCGCCGCGAAGCAGATCTTCACGCGCTTCGCCTGGCTGGCCACGCTGGTCGTCGGCCTGACGCTGGCGACGATCCCGTCGTTCGTCATCTGGGTCGTGTCGGGCCTGGAGAACTCGCTGTTCGCGTTCGCGGTCGTCACGCTGGCCGTGACGCTGTTCGTCGCGGTCAAGCGCGACAAGCTGCTGACGCCGAAGGTCGCGCTGTGGGCGGGCGTCATGGTCGCGTTCGCCGCGCTGACCCGCCCGGAAGGCCTGATCTACGCGGGCGCGTACCCGCTGGCCGCGCTGGTCCTGCTGCGCGGCGGCCTGTTCTGGAAGAGCTTCCGCCTGGCGCTGCTGTCGGTGGCGGCGTTCGCGGTGCCGTTCGGCGCGTACGTCGTCTGGCGGCACTCGGAGTTCGGGCGGCTGCTGGCCAACCCGTCGGTGGCCAAGCAGCAGGGGCTCCCCGGGTTCGACGCCCTGAAGCGGCCGTTCGAGCTGGCGGGCTACGCGGGCTGGGCCGGTGTGGTCCTGCTGGCGCTGGTGATCGTGTTCGCGCTGGTCAAGGCGCCGTGGCGGCGTCCGCTCATGGCGCTGCTGGTGCCGCTGGCGCTGGGGGTCATCGCCTACGGCGTGATGGTCGCCGACTGGATGTACCAGCACCGGTTCGCCAGCCCGATCTGGCCGCTGGCCGTCATCGCGGGCACGTTGTCGGCGGGCGAGCTGCTCAAGCACCGGCGGGCACTGCTGCGGATCGGCATCGTCGTGGTGCTGGTGGCGGCGTTCGTCCCGTCGGCGATCGGGTTCGCGCAGGCCGCGGACAAGTTCGCGAAGAACCCGAACATCACGGCGTGCCTGGTGGCGGACCGCTTCGGCCGCGGGTTCAACACGTACGCGGACATCCTGGGCATCCAGAAGGCGTCCCTGCTGCTGCCGGACCTCGGCGGTTCGTCGATGACGAGCCGGCTCGAGCTGGTCGACATGGCGGGCCTGGTCAACAAGCCGATCGCGGACCTGGTCCACGACAACGACCTGGCGGGCCTGCGCAACTACGTGTTCGACACGGTGAAGCCGACGTTCATCCACTCGTGGGGCCCCTGGGCGGCCGGCAACGGCATCGCGCTGGACCCGCGCCTGGACCGCGACTACGTCCTGATCTACAGCTCCCCGATCGAGGGGCTGCGCAACGGCGACTGGGTGCGCAAGGACGCGGTGACCGACCCGGCGAAGCTGAAGGCGGCACAGGACTACGCGGCGAAGACGATCCCGGCGGTGGCCGCGGACCGTTTCGGCGGCCCGTTGGACGACTGCGGGGCGACGATGAAGCCGGGCCAGACGCTCACGATGCCCGGCTGAGTCCGCATCTCGCGTGATTCGGGCCGTAACCCGCGTGATCGAAGCCGGAACTCGCGAGTTCCGGCTTCGATCACGTGAGATCCGGCTCCGATCACGCCGGTTGCGGGTTACGTCACCAGGCCCAGGCTGAGCCACAGGGCCACCGTCGCCGCGGCCAGGCACAGGGGAGTGGTGATCGCCCCCAGCGCGTGGAACGTCTTCGCCGAGGGGTGCTCGGGCAGCGTGCGGCGCCACAGCAGGGTCGCCAGCGAGCCCAGGTAGGTCGCGTTCGGGCCGATGTTGACGCCCAGCAGCACCGCCAGCAGCACCCCCGGCGCCGGGTGCGGGCCCAGCACCGACAGCAGGATCAGCGTCGCCGGGAGGTTGTTCACCAGGTTGGCCAGCAGGGCCGCCACCCCCGCCGCCACGAGCAGGTCGGTCAACGTCGTCGAGGTCGGCAGCACCGAGCGGAGCACGCCGCCGAGCAGGTGCTCCGAGACCGCCTCCACCACCACCGCCAGGCCCAGCACGAACAGGCACAGCTGCGGCGCGGCCTCGGTCACCAGCTGCCACGGCTTGATCGTGCCCATCGCCAGCGCCCGGACGCCCAGGATCAGCGCGGCCAGCGCGGCGATCCACACCGGCTCGACGTGGCCCAGCGGGCCCAGCGCGAAACCGGCCAGGGTCAGGCCCAGGATGACCAGCGCGAACTTCGGAGTCTCCAGGTGCTGCGACGGGGACGCCGTCTCGCGCGGGCGGAGGTCCGCGGCGAAGAACCGCAGGAACACCAGCAGCTCGAGGCCGATGGTGACCAGCCACGACAACGCCATGGCCGCCGTGAACGCGGCGAACGTCAGGCCCGAGACGCCGAAGGCCAGCAGGTTCGTCAGGTTCGACACCGGCAGCAGCGTCGACGCCGAGTTCGCCAGGTGCGCGCACGCGTACACGTGCGGCCGGGCCGGCAGGCGCAGGCTCGTCGCCGTCGCCAGGACCACCGGGGTGAGCAGGACGACCGTGGCGTCCAGGCTGAGGATCGCGGTCACCCCGGCCGCGGCGGCGAAGGTGAGCACGAGCAGCCGCCGCGGCTTCCCGTGGCACGCCTCCGCCAGCCGGTTGCCGAGCCAGGTGAACACCCCGTCGACACTGGCCAAAAAGGACAAAAGCAGGATCGCGGCCAGGAAGCCCAGCGTCGGCAGGATCTCGACGGCCCGGTGCCCGGCCGCTTCCGGCCGCACGAGGCCGAGCAGGAGCGCGAGGCCCGCCGCGGGCACCGCTGCCACCGCTTCCGGCCAGCCCCGCGGCCGCACGATCGCGAAGACCAGCACCGCGGCCAGCAGTGCCAGGCTGCCTGCCCCTGCCCAGAAGTTCACCGGCTCACGCTAATCGTCCACCGGTTTTGTCGGTGCACTCGGGTAGCGTGGAAGACGAGGGGCGCCCCCGCAGGCAGGGGTCAGACCCCGAGCGGCTCCGGAGTCGCGGCACCCCGCGCCAGGTCCTGCTCCTTCGCCCGGATCACCGGCAGCACGTGCTTGCCGAAGTGCTCGACGTCCTCGAGGTAGTGCAGGAACCCGAGGAGCAACAGCGACGCGCCGCGCTTCTTGTACTCGATCGCCCGGTCGGCGATCTGCTCCGGGGTGCCGATCAGCTTCGTGCGGAAGCCGTCGTTGTACTGCACGAGGTCCTCGAACTCCGAGTCGGCCCACATGCCTTTCGAGTCCGAAGTGGACTTCCCGGCCTGGGCGACGGCCGACCGGAACCCTTCGACCGCCTCGACGTTCGCCTTCGCGACGATCTCCTGCAGGACTGCGCGAGCCTCGCTCTCCGACTCGCGGGCGATGACGAACCCGTTCAGTCCGAAACGGACGGTCCGCGCATGCGAAGCAGCGTACCCGCGGACCTCCGAAACCTGCTCGCTGAAGCCGTCGAAGTCCTTGCCGTTGCTGAAGTACCAGTCCGAGACGCTGCCCGCCAGCTTGCGCGCCGCCGTCGAGTTGCCACCCTGGAAGATCTCCGGGTGCGGCGCGGCGACCGGCTTCGGCTTGATGTCGAAGTCGTGGATCCGGTAGAAGTCGCCGCGGAACTCCGCGTGGTCGTTCGTCCACAGCTCGCGCAGGACGCGGATGAACTCCTCGGACCGCCGGTAGCGCTCGTCGTGCTCCAGCCACGGTTCGCCCAAGCCGGTGAACTCGCCCTTGAACCAGCCGCTCACCACGTTCACCGCCGCGCGGCCGCCCGAAATCACGTCGGCGCTCGCGATGAACTTCGCCAGCACACCGGGGTGCCACAGTCCCGGGTGGACGGCCGCGATCACCTTGAGCCGCTGCGTCGCGAGCAGCAACGCCAGGCTGAAGCCGGTCGACTCGTGCTGGTACGCCGCGCCGTAGCTGGCCGTGTAGCGCACCTGCGAGAGCGCGTACTCGAACCCGCTGTTCTCGGCGAGGACCGCCAGCTCCTTGTTGTACTCGTAACCCCAGTCCGTCCGCTGTTCGATGTCGGACGTGACGAGGCCACCGCTCACGTTCGGGACCCAGTAGGCGAATTTCAACGGCTCTTCGAGCGACATGGCCCGAGTAGAGCAACGACGCCGGGGACGGTCAACGCGCGTCCACGCGGTGGGAACTCACCCGCCGCGCTGGGATTTGGCCAGTGCGCCACCGAGTTCCGCGCGGCCGGGGATGCCGAGCTTGCGGTACGCCCCCGACAGGTGCAGCTCCACGGTCCGCCGCGTGAGGTGCAGCGCGGTCGCGATCTCCCGGTTCGTCAGCCCCTGCGCGGCCATGACCGCGATGCGATTTTCCTGCCGCGTCAAGCCGTGCTCGTTGTCCTTGGCCGGCGTGAGCGCCCGCCGCGCCGAACGCAGTTCCTCCGCCGCGCGCCGCGCCAGCGGACGCGCGCCGCAGTGCTCGCTCAGCTCCACCGCCTGCCGCAGCGTCTCGATGGCCTTCTCGGACTGTCCGTGCCGGGCGTGCAGCGTGCCCAGCTCGGTCAGCGCCGTCGCCAGCTGGAGGCGGGCCGGGGACGAGCGCAGGGTCGTGATCGCCTTGTTCAGCGCCCGCTCGGCTTCGTCGTCCTCGCGGACGAGGCCGAGCGTCGTCAGCGCCGTGCCCAGCGGCCGGGCCGCGCCCCAGCGCGTCGAGGCGATCAGGTCCTCTTCGGCCAGCCGGGCCGCGTCGTCGGCCTGGCCCAGCGCCAGCGCCGCACGGGCCGCGTGCGCGCGCCACGGCACGAAACCCGGGAACCGCATGCCGTGGTGCGCGAGCCGGCGCCCGCAGCTGAGCAGGTCTTCGAACCCGAAGCGCGTGTACCCCGTCGCGACGCGCAGGCGGCCACGCGCGTACAGGAGGTAGGTGTGGGTGAACAGGCCCTGGCTGGCGACGAAGTCCATCCGGTCCAGCAGCGACGTCGCCGCCTCGAACCGGCCCAGGTCCACCCAGCACTCGACGAGCTTGGCCGCGCACAGCACGCCGACCGGGCACGTGGTCGTCCCGCCGCGCTCGTCGAAGCGGCGCAGCAGCGACTCGAAGTGGACGCTCGCCCGCTGCAGGTCACCGCTGGCCTGCAGCGCGATCCCGCGGGCCAGCGTCGGCAGCGCACCGTGCGGCACGTGGACGTCCCACGGTTCGCGCTCGACGTCGAGGACCCGGCACAGCCGGTCGACGTGCGCCGGCTCGTCGGCGAGCACCGAAGTGGCGAGGGTGAAGAAGTAGTGCTGCTCGAACAGCTCGCCGTCGTCGCCGGTCATCGCGTCGGCGAAGTGCGCGACGGCGTCCTGCGCCGAATCGCCGTTGCGGACGGCGTCGAGCGCCAGCAGGGCCGACCGGCTGCGCTGCGCCGCCGGGTCGGTCAGCGGCGCCCACTGCTCCTCGAAGTCGCGGAACTCCGGCGGCGGGCCGAGCCGGCTGCCGGCCTCGGCGAGGTAGGTCATGCACAGCAGTGGCCACACGGCGTCCGGGCCGCCGGCGTCGAGCCGCGCCGCGATCTGGCCCGCTGCGCTGATCGCGAGCCGCGCGTCCTGGCCGCCGCAGAGCGACAGCAGCATCGCCGACGCGATGAACGCGGCCGTGTCGCGGTTGCCGATGGTGTCGACGGCCTCCCGCACCCGCTGCGCGGCGGCGGGCGGGTCGACCTGGAACTCCGCGTGCGCCAGCTGCAGCAGCACGGCCACCCGGCGGCCCGACGTCAGCCGCTCTTCCAGCGCCCGCCGCAGGAACCGCGCGCCCAGCTCGGGGCGGCCGGAGAACACGGCGTTGCGCGCGCTCAGCCGCAGCACGTCCACGCCCCACGGGATCCGGATCGACGTCGCTTCGAGCAGGTGCGCGGCGACGCGCTCGGCCGGTGCGCCGGTCTCCGACAGCAGCTTGGCCGCTCGCGCGTGGTTGACCGCGCGGGTGGTGCGCGGCATGTCCTTCAGCACGGAGTTGCGGACGAACGGCAAGGTCAGCGTCGGGCGGCCGCTGTTGTGCAGCAGGTGCAGCCGGACCATCGTGTCGATCGCCTGCAGCGCGTCGAGCTCGTCGACGCCGGCGAGCTGGGCCAGCAGGTCGAAGCCGGCGTCCTCGCCGAGGATCGCGGCCGCGTGCAGGATCGCCGGCGCGTGCGGGAACTCGTGCATCCGCGTGTGGAGCACCTGGCCGATCAGGGACGAGCCCAGCTCCTGCGGGTCCGCGCCGGGCAGCAGCCGCGGCCGCAGCGCGTTCAGCAGGTACGGGTTGCCGCCGGTCGCTTCGCGGCAGGCGGTGGCGAGCTCGCCCGGGGCGAGGCCCAGGATCTCCGCCGCGGCCGCGTCCCCGAGGCCGTTGAGGGTGATCGTCGCGGGCGTGCAGCCCGCCATCTCCAGCAGGGCCACGTCGCGGTGCGGCGGATGCCCGGTCAGCGTGGTGAGTATGATCAACACCGGCAGGTCGAGCACGCGGTGCCGGATGTAGGCGAGGCAGCGCATCGACCAGGCGTCGGCGAGGTGCACGTTGTCGATGCCGAGGAACAGCGGACCCCGCTCGGTCGCCTCGCGGACGATCCGGAAGAAGAGGTCGAGGGCTTCGCTCTCACCGGCCGGGCCGCACAGGTCGGAGACGGGCGGCCGCGGTGTGCCCGGCTCGTCCAGGGCGTCGGCCAGCTGGCGGGCGACCCCGCCGGGCAGGTGGCTCTCCAGCCGCGACCCGGTGGCGATCGCGACGGTGAAGCCGGCGTCCGCGGCCAGCGCCGCGGCGGTGTGCAGCGTGGCGCTCTTGCCCATGCCGAACTCGCCGACCAGCACCGCGCTCGCGGCCTTGCCGCCCAGCGCGAGGGGGAACAGGCTGGTCAGGCGACTGAGCTCGGGCTCGCGGCCGGGGAGCCGCGGGGCGGGGCGCTTCGGTACCGAAGCCCCGCTGACGGGATGCTCGGGATTTACTTCGGTATCCACCGTAAGGACTTTCATGTTGGGTTGGGGCAGACTACTGGAAACCGGCTGACCACGGGAGATCCCGCAGGTCGTGGCCGGTACCGGCCACAACCTGAGCAGGGGAGACGATGGACGCAGCGGATGCGAACCAGGTCCTCGCGGTGGCCGGCCGGGCCGCGCAGCCGATCGTCACGGCCACGCCCAGCGCGAACAGCAGGAGCATCCCGATGGCCGGCCCCCGCCGGCCGGTGAACACGCACGGCTTCCGGCGCCGGGCCGCGCCGTCGCTCGGCGGCGGGTAGCCGGGGACGGCCACGCCGGACCGCTGCCGGGCGGAGCCGCCGGGTGCCGGGTCGCCGGCAGCGGGGGAGCCCCCGAAGGCGGGCGGACCGGAAGCCGGGGAACCGGCGTCGGCCGAGCCGCCGGCGACCGGGGGACCACCGCCGGGAGAACCGCCGCCCGGCAGGTAGCCGAGCCGGGCCGCCTCGCCGAGGGCCGCGGACACCGGGTGGAACCCGGTGAGCAGATCCCGGCACCGGGGACAGTCGCGGAGGTGCGTTTCGAACTCTTCCGGATCGTCGAGGACGCCGAGCTCGTAGGCCGCGGCGTCGCGGTGCCTGCCCCTCATCGCACCGCAACTTCCCCGAGCGCCTTCCGCAATTGCCGCATTGCCGTGTACAACCGTGATTTCGCGGTTCCTTCGGGAATTCCCAGAATTGTCGCCGCCTGCCGGACGGTGTTTCCGGCGAGGTATGTCTCGACGATGACGGACTGATATTTCTCGTCCAGTTCCGACAATGCCCGGCTAATCGTTAGTGCGGCTAACGAACTGTCCGCACGGTCGGTGGACTCGGCGTTTTCCGGGATCTCCAGAGCGACCTCCTGCGGGCGGACCCGGCGATTTCGCCAGCCGTCGATGACGATCCGGCGCGCCACCGTGAGCAGCCAGCCGCGCAGCATTCCGGGCTCGCGTTCGAGCGTGCCGGAGTGCTGCCACGCGCGGATCATGGTCTCCTGCACGACATCCTCGGTCCACTGCCGGTCGTGGTTGGTCAGGGCCAGGACCTGCGAAAACAGGGTGGCGCGGAAGTCCTTGTAGAGCAACGGGACGAGGTCGTCCGCCGTGTCGGGGCGCGCTTCGACCGCGGTCGCGGACGAGGTGTGGCCGACGGGGCCCGGACTTTCTCTGCCCAGTACTTCCATAAAGCTCGCAACCTCACCTGACTGGCGGACTGTGGGGCCATCGGAGCGTAGCGCAAAACCACTTAATAGGCCATATGCATTAGTTTCGGTGCCCTATTGGGCGCGGTCGCGACGATGGTGGGTTCAAATTGTGTCTTGTGATGTACATCACAGTCACTAAAAGGTGACGGCGAGAACCGGATCACGCCTTTCTCCCGTAACTCCCGGTAAGACCTGCTTCGCGAAGGGAAAACGGGGATGCCGTTCCGATTCGTGGCCTTGTTCGCCGCCACGACCGCGCTCGTGCTCGGCTGCGCCCTGCCCGCTTCCGCCGGAGAGCTGCAGCAGGCCGACCGCACCCTGCTGATGCGCCTGAAGCAGCACACGCTGTGGGCCACGCCGGCGAGCCGGCTCGCCGGCGAGCGCGCCACCAACCAGCGCGTGCGCGCGGTCGCCGTCCGCATCGCCGGCGACCAGGCCCGCCTCGACGTCGCCCTGCGCGCGGTCGCCGACCGGCTCGCGATCACCCTCCCCGCCGAGCCCACCGCGCAGGAGCGCACCTGGGCCGGCGAGATCTCGGCGGACTCCGGCGACGCGTTCGACCACGCCTACGTCAACCGCCTGCGCGCCGAGTACGGCTCCCTCTTCGGGCTCGCCTCCGCCGTCCGCGCCGGGACCCGCGACGACGACGTCCGCGCGTTCGCCCAGACCGCCGTCGACACCTCGCTCGGCCACCTGACGCTCCTCGAGAGCACCGGGCTCGCCGAGACCACGTCGCTGCTCGTCTCCGCCACCGAGGACGACACCCTCGACGGCGGGGACATCACCCTCGGAGCCGTTTTCGTGGCGTTCGCCGCCGTCGCCACGTTCGGCCTGCTCCGCCTGCTCGGAACTCCCGGCAGGACCCAGCCGCGCACCCGGAGGTAAGCCCGCCCATGTCCCCGTCCGCCGCGCTGCTCCCGGTGTCCCCGCACGACACCGGGATCGCCGAGGCCGCCGCGCTGTCCGGCCGCCTCACCTATCTCTGCATGTGCCTCACGCTGTGCTGGGGCGTGCTGGCCGCCACCGGCTGGGTCCGCCGGTTCAGCGGCCAGGACGCGCTGCGCACCGGCCACGTCCTGCTCGCCGCGTTCACCCTCGCCACCGGCACCGTGCACGGCCTGACGTTCCTCTTCCTCGAGGACGACCCGTTCGGCGCCGCCGACCTGCTGCTCCCGTTCTACGACGGCACCCCGCGGCACGCGCTCGGCATCGCGGGACTCGAGCTCGTCGTCGCCGTGTCGGTCACCGTCGGCCTGCGCCGCGGCGCACGGGAAGGTCGCTGGCTCCGCTTCCACCAGGCCGGCTACCTCGCCATCGGGCTGCTCGCCGTGCACGCCTGGCTCGGCGCCGTCTCGAGCGGGCACCTGTCGGCCGTCTGGCTCGCCGGGATCACGCTGCTCGTGCCGCCGGTGGTGCTGGCCGCCCTGCGCGTGCTGCCCGCGTCGGCCCTCGTCCGGGCCGGGCTGATCGAACCCGCGCCCGAAGACCCCGAGGCCGCGTCGCTGCGGATCGACGTCGACAGCCACCGCTGCCACTCCTACGGCGTCTGCCAGTCCGAGGCGCCCGGGGTCTTCCAGCTCGGCCACGACGGGCAGCTGGAGTACGAGGAACGGCCCGAGGCCGGGGAAACGCCGAACGTCCGCGCGGCCGCGCGCGCCTGTCCCATGCGAGCCATCCACCTGTTGGGAGCCACCCGATGACCGAACGCATCGTCATCGCCGGAGCCGGCCTCGCCGGCCTGCGCGCCGCCGAACGGCTGCGCGAGCTCGGGTTCGACGGCGAAGTCGTCGTCTTCGGCGCCGAGCCCGACATCGCCTACCACCGCCCGGCGCTGTCCAAGAGCCTGCTCACCGGCGCGGTCAGCCGGGCCCAGACCCTGCTCGCCGACCCGCTCGAGGTCGACGCCGAGTGGTACTTCGACACCCCGGTCACGGCGCTGTCGCCGAACCGGCAGGTCGTCCACCTCGACGGCGAGGAACTCCGCTACGACGGCCTGATCATCGCCACCGGCGTCGAACCCCGCCGGATGCCCGGCGCGCCGCACGGCCACCCGCGGGTCGTCGTCGTCCGGACGCTGTCCGACACCACGGCCCTCCAGCGGGCCCTCGCCACCAACCCCGGCCCGGTCGCCGTCATCGGCGACGGCTTCATCGGCTGCGAAGTCGCTTCGAGCCTGCGCGAGATGGACCGCGACGTCGTCCTCATCGGCCGGTCGCGGGCGCTGCTGGCCGACGTCCTCGGACCCGACATCGGCGACTGGCTCACGGCGCTGCACACCGCCCGCGGCGTCCGGCTGGAGCTCGGGACCACCATCCGCCGGTGGCACCCGGGGACGACGTCGGTCGGCCTGGAGTTCGCCGACGGCCGCGCGATCGACGTCGCCTGCGTCGTGGTCGCCATCGGGAGCGTCCCGGCCGTGTCCTGGCTGCGCGGCGCGAAGCTGCCCCTCGACGACGGCGTCGTCTGCGGGCCCACCTGCCACGTCCTCGGCTCCGACACGATCGTCGCCGCCGGCGACGTCGCCCGCTGGCCCAACTTCCGCTACGACGCCACGCCGCGGCGCGACGAACACTGGCTCAACGCCGTCGAGATGAGCCGCGCCGCGGCCGAGAACCTCCTCGCCGGCCCGCAGGGCTCCCCGGCCTACACACCGGTGCCGCGCTACTGGTCCGAACAGCACGGCGTCCGCATCCAGGTCGCCGGCCGGCCCATGCTCGGGAGCGACACCGTCCTGCTGGAGTCGCCGGTGTCCGGGACCCGGCCGATCACCGGCTTCGTCTCGGGCGGCAGGCTCGTCGGGCTGGTCGGCCTCGACAGCCCCGCCGCGGTGCTGCACTGGACGGCCGAGCTGGCCCGCCAGCGCCCGGCGCCGTCGATCGTGCCGCCGCAGCGGCCGCCGGAACCCGAGCGGCCCCGCCACCACAGCCGGGCGGCGGCCGGGTACTGAGCTACCATCTGCTCCGCGGACGAGCTGGCAGGGCGGTCGCGGCCCGGGGAGACCCGGTCCGAGGAAAGTCCGGACTCCACAGGGCAGGGTGGTTGCTAACGGCAACCCGGGGTGACCCGCGGGAAAGTGCCACAGAAAACAGACCGCCACGGCCCGCGAGGGCCGGGGTAAGGGTGAAACGGTGGTGTAAGAGACCACCAGCGTCCCGGGTGACCGGGACGGCTGGGTAAACCCCACCCGGAGCAAGGCCAAGAGGGAGCGCGAGCTCCTGCGCAGGCGTTCGAGGACGGCCCGTCCGAGCCTGCGGGTAGGCCGCTGGAGCCTGCCGGCGACGGCAGGCCGAGATGGATGGCCGCCGCCCGGCGAGCCGCAAGGCGACCCGGGAACAGGATCCGGCTTACATGCCGGCTCGTCCGCCTCACGTACCCGAAACGGCCGCGTGCTCGGCCACGGGACTCGCGTGATCGGAGCCGGAACTCGCGAGTTCCGGCTCCGATCACGCGGATCACGGCTCCGATCACGCGAGTTACGGGCCTGATCACGCGCCGCGCGCGGTTCCGCCGGTGGTTACCCGGTAGTAGGGTGCCGCTATGGCGGGTGACGAGAAGCGGTTCAAGTCGGCCTTCGATTCCTTGCACGCTCTGGCGTACTTCGCGCCCGAGGTGGACCAGGCCCTCACCGGCATCGGGCTGCGGCCGGGGCGGATGCCCTACTTCGCCGGCCGCTCGGCCGCGATGGGCGCGGTCGGGCCCGAGGTCGTCGCCGCCACCTTCTACAACTTCAACCCCGAGGTCGTCGCACGCGTGATCCCGCGCGCCTGGACCCTCGCGACGCCGGAGCAGGTCCTCGAAGCCCGGCTCGAAGGCGTCGACAAAGCCCTGACCCGGCTCCTCGGCGAAGGCGAGCTCAAGAGCGACCAGGTCGTCGAGGCCGCCGAGCTCGCCCGCGAAGCCACCGCCGGGTGCACCGCCGAAGGACGTCCCCTCTACGCCGCGCACGCCGGGCTGGACTGGCCCGAGCCGCCGCACCTCGCGCTCTGGCACGCCATCACGCTGCTGCGCGAGCACCGCGGCGACGGCCACATCGCCGCCCTCGTCCTCAACGGCCTCAGCGGCGTGGAAGCCCTCGTCACCCACGTCGCCACCGGCGCCGGGTTCACCGTCGACGCGGCCAAGCTGACGCGCGGCTGGAGCGACGAGCAGTGGACCGCCGCCCAGGAGGGCCTGCGCGACCGCGGGATCCTCGACGGCGACGGGGCGCTCACCGCCGAAGGCGTCGCGGTGCGTGACCGCGTCGAGGTCGCGACCGAGGCCGCCGCGAAGGCGCCGTGGGACCGTCTCGGCCCGGCGAAGCTGGCCCGGCTGGAGGAGCTCGGCCGGGACCTCACCCGCCGCGTGGTTTCGGCCGGGGCGTTCCCGAAGGGTGTTTTCGCCCAGAACCGCGCTTGAGGACCAAGATCACGCTATGTAGTGAAAGTGGTGTGAGGTTTTGCGCGCCCTGTGACGGACAGTGCGAGCGGTCAAGATCGACATGGGTGCTGACCGGCCGGAGGGCTGTCACAGAGCGGACTCGCGCGACGGGGCCGTTCGGGTCATGTCACACTGTCACAGGCCGCACAACGGCCACGGAACCAGTACCCACAGTGAGCAAATCCCGGGCGATGGGGTGAGTTCGTCAGCACACTGAGAAGTATGGGTGCCCGGCCTTTAACCCGAGGGCCCTTGCCGCGATGATGGTGGGCGTGGAGTTTTCGTGTGCCGTGCGCGCCACACCGGTTGACAAGGCAGCCGTCATCTACGCAGCGCGCTTTGACCACTACCCCTCGTAGCCCCCATGATGTTGTTCGAAGCACCGCCTGAGCCAGAACCGCGCGGCCCCCACCGCGCACCGGGAGTATCGCGATGATGACCTTGACCACCCTCGACACACTGGCCGCCGGCGGTCAGCTGGGCACGGGAAACGTGCGCCAGTGGCTGCTCGACAACGTCATCCCCCTGGTGCTGCTGGCCGTCGCACTCCTGCTTCTCTGGCTGGGTGGCGGCAAGGGCGACAACGCCGGTGTCATGCGGCGGCTCGCCGGCGTGGTCATCGCGCTCGCCATCATCGGTCTCGCGGTCAGCGGCGCGGGCGTGAACGTGGGCCAGTGGATCGCCGGCCTGTTCACCGGCTGAGGCGGCCGGCGTGCGCATCAGGACTGATGACGAGGTCTACCGGGTCGACGCCGTGTGGCTCGGCCCGCCGAAAGCGACTTTTCCCTGGAGAGCCCGCTACGTCGCGTGGCTCATCGGCATCCCGGCGTTCTTCGTCGTCCTCGGCGTCGAACGCTGGGCGGGGTGGAGCTTCGGGTTCTTCTCGACGGCGTGGGCGTTCGTCGCCACCATCGTGATCACCCGGCTGCTCACGGCCAAGATCAGCCACGAGCGCCCGCTGGGCACCGTGGTCGCGATGGCCGGGCGCGAGCTCAACACCCCCCGCGAACGGACCACGGGCACCGGCGGCGCCGTCAGCGCCAGCCGCGTCCGGGTACGGGCCGAGCGCCCGCTGCCGAAGCATCGCCGGAAGCGGCAGTACCAGCACCACGGCGTGCCGCCGGGTGCTGCGATCCAGGGAACACCACGAGCGCGCCGGAGCCGTGGCACCACGGCTCGGGCCGGGAGGTAGTCGTTGTTCGGTCGCGGCGGTAGCCGAGGAAAACGGGGTCGGGACGCACACTCGGGCGCGTGGCAACCGCCCGAGCAGGTCCGCGCGGCGCGGAACGGCTCGGGCGGTGGCAACGGCCGGCGCCTGACCGGCGAACAGGCGATCCCCGCCTACACCCCGTCGATCGCGGTGCGCAGCATCGACGGGCACCTGGTCCGCACGGGCTACGAGGTCTACGCCTGGTACCGGCTGGCGCCGCAGCGCTGGTCGTTCCGCTCGGACTCGCAGCGGCGCGACCTCATCGCGGCCATCGCGGGCCAGTACGCCGAGCTGCAGGGCCGCTGGCTGCACCTGCGCGTGACGAACCGGCCGTACCCGATCCGGATGTGGGCCGAGGCGCACGTCTACAACGCCCACGGCCGCCCCGGTGACGTCCCGGGCGCCCTGTCGTTCGACGACTACCTGATCGGCGAGCAGCAGCAGCTCATGGGCCGTTCGATGGCCGAAAAAGAGGTCTACCTGGGCGTCCAGGTGCAGACCCGGCGGATGGTCGACCGCGCGGTCGAGCGGGCCGCGCCGGTGCTGCGCAAGATCCTGCCCGAGGCCGTCGACGCCGAGCTGACCGCGCTGGACTCCGAGGTCGAGCACCTCGACCAGGTCATCGGCAGCGCCGGGCTGGAAGGCCGTCCGGTGCACGCCGAGGAGATGTCCTGGCTGATGCACCGCTCGTGCTCGCTCGGCCTGCCCGCGCCGCGGAACATGCCCGCGGTGCCCGGTGCGGCCTGGGAGCCCGAAGACCTGGCCAGCTTCACCGACGCCGCCGACTACTACGCCGACCCGTACGCGCCGACGGTCACCGTCCGCGGCCGCACCGGCTCCAACGCCGGCGTCTCGCGGCACCTGGCCATCCTCACCGTCGGGCAGATGCACGGCCTGCAGATCCCCGAGGTCGACGACCCGTGGATCCAGCACGCCGACCGGCTGCCGGCCGCGGTCGAGGTGTCCGCGCGCATCTACGTCCGGCGGCCCGAGGAGGTGGCCGGGGAGCTGCAGCGCCAGATGAACAAGGTGCGCTCCCAGGTCAAGCACTACACCGACGAGCACGAGCTGGAGCCGCCGCAGTCGCTCAACCGGCAGGCCGGGCGCGTGCTGGAGATCGACGACGAGATGACGTCGGGCTTCACCGCCCTCGCCACCCGCGTGCGGTCCTGGTGGCGGCTGGCGGTGTCCGGCCCGACCGAGCGCGACGCGCTGCGCCTGGCCCAGCAGCTGCTGGACCTCTACAAGCCGAAGATCGCCATCGAGCACCCCGAGGCCCAGTACGCGATGGCCCGGGAGTTCATCCCGGGCGAGCCGCTGGCCTCGGCGGCGTACATGCGCCGCGGCTCGGTGGTCTGGGCGTCCTCGGCGGTCCCGACGGCGACCGCGGAGGTCGGCGACCGCCGCGGCATCCTGCTCGGCGAGACGTGCACGGCCACGCGGCGCCCGGTGGCCTGGGACCCGTGGATGGCCCAGGAGATCCGTGACGGCTCCGGCCTGACGGCCATGGTGGCGGGCCTCGGTGGTGGTAAGTCGTTCCTCGGCGGCGGCATCGTCTACAAGACACTGCGGGCCGGGGCGAACTGGACGATCCTCGACCCGTCCGGCCCGCTGTCGCGGCTGTGCGACCTGCCGGAGCTGCGGCCGTACGCGCGGCCGATCAACCTGCTCAACGCCCAGCCGGGGATCCTCAACCCGTACCGGGTGGTCGCCGAGCCGCTGATCGAGCACTTCATGGACGAGGACGACCCCGAGCGGTCCTGGCGCCGCGAGAAGGCCCTGGCCGGCGCGACCCGGCGTCGTCTGGTGCTGGACGTCCTCACCGGTGTCCTGCCGTACGAGGTCTCGCGCATGGCGCAGACCCGGATCGTGCTGCTGCGCGCGGTCCGCGCCGTCGGCGGCCGGTTCGACGCGGATCCCGGCCAGGTGATCGACGCGCTCCGGCGCGATTCGAGCGAGCACCACGAGCACGCGGGCGTCGTCGCGGACTTCCTCGACGAGATGCGCGAGCGGATGGCACTGCTCATCCCGGAGACCGACGCGGACCCGTACTCCGAGACGCGTGACGACCGCCTCACGGTCCTGACGATGGCGGGCCTGACTCTGCCCAAGGACGGCGTCCCCCGCGAGTACTGGACGGACGCGGAGTCCCTCGGCGTCGAGATGCTGAACCTCGCGGCGTGGCTGACCCAGCGGTCGGTGTACGAGAAGCCGAAGGAGATGCGCAAGGGCGTCTGGATCGACGAGGCGTTCTTCCTGTCCGAGGTCCCGACCGGGCGCGTGCTGATGAACCGCTTCGCGCGTGACTCGCGCAAGTGGAACGTCCGTGTCCTGCTGTCGTCCCAGATCCCGGCGGACTTCCTGAAGATCCAGGGCTTCGTGACCCTGCTGGACTCGGTGTTCGTCGGCCGCCTGGACGACGACGACGCCCAGGCCGACGCGCTCCGGCTGCTGAAGGTGCCGGTGGGCGTGGGCTACGAGCAGGTCGTCGCGGCCCTGGGGCGCCGCCCGGGTTCCCAGCGGAGCGGGCTGGAGCGGGACGTCGAGCCCCGCCAGTTCATCTTCGGCGACGGCGCGGGCGGGGTGGAGCGCATCCGCGTCGACTTCTCGGGCCCGCACCTGGACCACCTGCGCGCGGTCATGGACACGACACCGGGTTCGAAGGACGCGGCGCCTTCGCGTCGTCCTGGGAACGAGCTGGCGTTGCCGGTCACGGACGAGAAGAAGCCGTTCGTGGCATCGCCGCCGGAGGACGACATCGAGCTGGAGCAGGACTTCGAGCTGGCGGCGGAGCTGGAGGTCGGCCTGGCCGACGAGAACCTCCTCGGAGCCCCGGACCCACTGGCGTCCGAAACAGGCGAAGTGGAGGGTGGGGTCCAGCCGTCCACCGGCGCCACCGGCCAGAACGGCCACGGCGGGCAGCAGCACGCCCGCACGGGTGGAAAGGGCGGCACCGGCCGGGACGCCGCATGAGCGCCGCACGGACCCGGAGCAGCCGCACCGCCCCCGGCTGTGAGGGGCGGGCCTGCCGTCCCCCGCGGACGGCCGTACCCACGCGGGCGACCGCGGAGGGTGCCGCATGAACACCCTGCTGACGTTGGCGGTGCTGCTGACGCTGGCCGCCGCATGGCACGCGCTGAAGCGCCGGGTCAAGGAAGGCCCGAAGGCGCGCCGCGTCCCGAGCCGCAAGGCGACGATGTTCGCCGTCGTGCTGGTGCTCGGCCTGCAGGCCATCGCCACGGCGCCCGCGGCGAGCGCGGCGGCCTGCGGTGAGGCGCCGAACCCGGAGCGTCCGGGAGCGGGCATGGTCGGCGCGATCGACCCGCCGGAGGGCCACGGCGAACCGAACAGCGCCTACATCGACTACGGCTACGCGGGCATGGTCTGGAACACCTTCGAGACCAACTGCTCGGGGCTGAACCTCACCCCGGCGGGGTCCACTTTGGACAGCTGGGGCGGCAACCAGCTGTTCAACCTGGGCAAGAACATCGTCGGCGCCACCAACTCGCTGCACTACACGGTGCTCGAGGGCGGCCTGCTGAACCCGATCTACAACGCGGTGAAGTCGGGCGCGGAGAAGGTCTACAACAACATCTACGCCCAGTTGTTCGGCCTGGTCGCGCTGATCCTGTCGATCATGATGTTCCGCAACATCTGGCGGGGTGACCTGGCCGCGGTCAGCAAGCGGGCGCTCTACGCGCTGGCCGGGATCTGGCTCGCCGCGTCGTCACTGGCGATGCTGCGGTACTTCGACCCGATCGACAAAGCGATCGTCCAGACCACCACGAACATCCAGGCGGGCTTCGTCGACGAGAGCGGCGACCGGATCGTCCGCGACATCCTGCCCACCCAGCTCCACACGCAGATCGTCTACAACAACTGGCTGCGCGGGGAGTTCGGCACGCCCACGGCACCGCAGGCCGAGCAGTACGGCAAGCCGCTGCTCGACGCCCAGGCGTTCACCCGCAACCAGCTGGTGAACGGCGACGACGGCAACCAGTCCGTCATCGACGGCAAGAAGAACGCCTACAAGGACATCTCCACCAAGCTCGGCCCCGCCACCGGCTACTTCACCGGCGAGGCCGGCGGCCGCACCGGGGCGGGCTTCCTCTCCCTCGGCCAGGCGCTCGTCTACTCGCTCTTCCAGCTCCTGGCCAAGGCCAGCGTCCTCCTCGCCCAGGTCCTGATCCGCCTCTTCGCGCTCACCGCGCCGCTGATCGGGCTCGTCGCCCTGCTGCACCCGGAGATCCTGCGCCGCGTGCTCAAGGTCGCCGGCGGGGTCGCGTTCAACCTCGTCGTGCTCTCGGTGCTCGCCGGGGTGCACGCACTGCTGCTGCAGGCCATCTTCGACGCCGGCAACTCGCTGAACATGCTCACGCAGATGGTGCTCGCCGGGCTGATCACCGTGCTGCTGTTCATGGTCGGCCGTCCGGTCCGGCGCCTGTGGCAGATGGTCGAGATGTCGGTCAGCATGGTCGGCGCCGCCGTGCCGTCGCCCGGGGGCGGGATCTTCTCCCGCTTCAAGCGCAACCGCACCGGCCCGACGCCGCAGGACGAGTTCTGGCAGAACGTGCGCGACACCGACGACGTCGTCGACGGCGAGCAGCGCGGTCCGCTCGGCGCGACCGCCGGTGGCGGCCGGTTCCGGCCGGAGGCCACGATCTTCGCCAACGCCCAGCGCCTCGACCACACCTCGGGCGCGTCCCGGCCCGCCGCGGCGTGGTCCGGCGCGTGGCCGGGAGCCATCAACGGCGGCCCGGCCGGTGCCCTGCCCGCGGGCGGACGTCCCGGCTCACCGGTGTACGGCCAGTACAACCCGGCCAACGGCGACCCCGGCGACTACGTCGTCGTCGGGGCGGGTGGCCGTCCGACGCTCCGGGGCGAGGAGAGCCGGCGCGTCGACACGTCGCCGGTGGCCGACCGCCGCTGGAACGACGAGCCCGAGCCCGTCGTGGTGCCGTCCGACCTGCGCACGCCCGAGTCCGGCTTCAGCGACTACACGCCGCAGGACGTGCCGCGGACCCCCGGCGTGCGGGCGCAACCGCGGCGCGTCGACCCCGAGGTCGTCGCCGGCAAGCCGGTCTTCGTGCTGTACCGGCCGTCTCGGGGCATCGAGGTTCGCGAAGAACCCCGTGACACCGACCAAGTGATGGGGCGGTGACGGATGCCGATCCGCACCAACCGCGGCCGGGCCGCGGTCTACCGGCGCCTGTGGGGCTGGCCGCTGCGCTCGCCCCGCCACCTGATGGGGACGCTGGTGTTCCTGGCGATCCTGGTCACCGCGCTCGGCATCGTGCTGCCGAAGGCGGTCGGCAAGCCGCAGGCCAAGGCGTCGCCCACCACCGGGACGCCCACCACGTCCGTCACGGCGACCCCGCCGGGTGTCGCGGCGCCGGTGCCGACGTCGAACCTGCCGACGCGGTTGTCCGCGCCGCTGGCCACCCCGACGACGGCGGCGCCGAACGGGGACGCGATCCGCGTCGCCAAGCAGTGGGCCGCGGCCTGGGTAGACCACCCGGCCGGGATCACCTCCGAGCAGTGGCTGGCCAAGCTGAAACCGTTCACCACCGAGGAGTACCTGCCGGTGATGGCGTCGGTCGACCCGGCGAACATCCCGGCGACGAAGGTCACCGGTGAGCCGCAGGTCGGGACGTCGTACACCAGCTCGGTGCAGCTGACGATCCCGACCGACGGCCCGAAGCTGGCCATCACGGTCGTGAACACCAACGCCGGGTGGCGCGTCGCCGACTACGACCAGGCGAGCTGACCGTGCGGCGGCTGGGGTTGTGGCTGGGGCTGGTCGTGTTCGTCGCGATCGGTGCCCTGATCGTCACCGCCGTCGCCGCCAAGGTCGTCATCGACAACCAGCAGGCGCAGGCCCGGGGCGTGTCGCTGATGAGCTGCGACGCCTCGGTCGGGCCGACCCAGCCCGGCGGGGGCGATCGCGGCACGGTCGACGCGTCGAAGCTGGACGACGAGCAGAAGGGGATCGTCGCGCTGATCATCACGATCGGCAAGCAGCGGTCCCTGGCGCCGCGCGCGTGGCAGGTCGCGATCCAGGCCGGGATGACCGAGTCCGGGCTGCACAACCTCACCTACGGCGACCGCGACTCCCTGGGCATCTTCCAGATGCGCCCGTCGATGGGCTGGGGCTCGTACGCGCAGGTCACCGACCCGACGTACGAGGTCAACAAGTTCTACGACGTCCTGCTCGCGGTGCCGGACTGGGAGAACAAGCGCCCGGGCGACGCCGCGCAGGCCGTCGAGCGCTCGGGTTTCCCGGACCGCTACCACAAGTGGGAGCCGATGGCGGCGACGCTGGTGGAGAACGTCGGCCAGGTCGTCGACGTCGTCGCCTGCGGCACCGGGCTGGGGCAGCTGCTGCCGCCGAGCCAGGCCGCCGGCAAGGCGATCAGTTTCGCGCTGGGCGAGCAGGGCAAGCCGTACGTGTGGGGCGCCACGGGCCCGAACGCGTACGACTGTTCGGGTCTGATGCTGCGCGCGTACGAGGCGGCCGGGATCATCCTGCCGCGCGTCTCCCGCGACCAGTACCACGCGGGCGCGCTGCTGCCGGTGCGCGAGGCGCAGCCCGGTGACCTGCTGTTCCTCGCCACGGATCCGTCGAACCCGAACACGATCCACCACGTGATGATGTACCTGGGCGACGGCAAGGTCGTCGAGGCGCAGCAGACGGGCGTCCCGGTGCACACGCGGCCGTTCTCGTTCGACGAGGCCGAAGTGGTTCCGCAGGCCGTCCGTCCCGGCGTTTAGCATGGGTTGAGGGCCCTTGATACGACAGGGGCCGGCGGATTCGGCCGACAGCGGAATCGATTCACCCGACGTCGCGGCGCTTCCACGAGCAGGTGGCCGCGTACTGGCAGAGGATGAGCACGTGGGACGCAAATTCGGCAGGCGAGGCAAGCCCGGTCAGGGCGAGCCCCAGGACCCGGCGGCGCTGTTCGGCGCGCCCCAGCCGCCCCGGCAGTCGGCTCGCCCCGCGTCCAGCACGCCCCTGGCCGACCAGCTGAGCCACGGCTACCCCGGCGTCGACGCGGGGTACGTCGTGCTGCCCCGGTCGCTGGCGGAGGGGATGTCGCTGCCGTGGCAGCAGCAGATGGCGGCGCTGCTGGCCCAGTTCCACGCCGAGCACGCTTCGCTGGCTTGGCCGATCTACCGCGTGGTGCCCTCGAGGTACGAGAGGCTGGCGGACCTCGACGAGGAGCAGCTCGCGGAGGCGGGCTACCTGGTGGAGATGGACGCCGACGGCCAGATGGTCTACCGCGAGCGGAGCGGCCGGAAGGTCGAGGACCCGGAGAACACGTCGGTCCTGGTGTCGACCCTGGACCCGATCCCGCGGCCGGCGGCTCGTCCCACACCGCCGCCGCCGGGGGCCCCGCCCGGGCAGGCGCCGGCCCCGATGAACATCGGGCCGGCACCGGTGTGGCGCACGGTGCCCCACCCGCCCCCGCCGGTGCAGCCGGTCCCGGGGACGCCCGAGCAGCACGTGCCGCCGGGGTGGCGGCAGTCCGCAGCGGGGGCGAGCCCGGCGTGGAACCAGGAGCCGCCCCGCGGACGTCCGCAGCCGGAAGACCGCGAGTGGTCGGTGGCGGCGGAACCGGAGCTGCCGGGCCCGGTGAAGCCGGCCCGCCACGCGGCTCCCGAGACCCGTCCGGCGGGCGGGTCACCGGGGGAGACCCGCGGCGCGCACGCGGCGGTCGAGCCTGAACCGCCGGTCGAGGAGCCGACGGCGGGCGCGTACCAGCGTGAGATCGAGCCTGAGGTGGTTCAGCCGGACCCGTCCACGTCCCGGCCGGAGGTGCATGGGGCCGGCCAGGGATCTGCGGTAGCCGAGGTCCGTCACCAGCCTGAGGCGGAGGTGGGGGCCGGGCCGTCGGAGCCGGGACCGGCCCCGGTTGAGCCCGCACCGGAGCGTGTCGCGGTCGAGCCGGAGGCGTCTTCGCCGGAACCTGCCGAGCCGAAGCCGTGGGACGAGGTTCAGCCGGAGGCAGCGGAACCCGCGCCGGCCGAACCTGGGCCACGGGATGTGGCGCCGGTGCTCTCACCAGCTGAGCCGGAGCCGCGGGATGCCGCGGAGTCCGAGCCTGGTGATGTGGTCGGACCTGAGGCTGCCGAACCGGCGCCGAGCGAATCGCAGCCATGGGATGAGGCCGGAACCGCTGCGCCGGAATCAACTGGGCATGAGGCGGTTCATTCGGCTGCGGCTGACTTCCCGGCTGGGCCTGCTGCGCCGGAGTCCGCCGGGCAAGATGCCGACACCCCCCACGCTCCTGGAGCGCAGGTTCAGCAGCCGGTGACGGATGCTTCGCAGCAGTCGCCTGTGGTGCCGTCGGACAGTTCGCAGCCGGAAGAACGGCCCGAGGAACCTCAGCCGACCGCCGGGCAGCAGCCGCAATCGCCGAGTGTGGCCCAGCAGCAGCCTGCTGCGCCGCCGTGGGCGCGGCAACAATCGACTGTCGTGCCCCAGTCGCCGGTCGCATCGGAGGGGGAGCAGCCGCCTGCCGTTCCGCTGTCGCCCGCAGCCGCGCACCAGCCGCCTGCCTTGCCGGAGTCGCCGATCCAGCCGCAGCCGCCGACTGTGGCGCAGCCGGCTGCCGGATCGCTGTTGCCGGCTTCTGCCGAGCAGAACCCGCCTGCCGGTCCGCAAGCATCCGACCAGCTACTTGCCGCGCAGCCGCAGTCACCTGAACCGCAGCAACCGCCTTCCGGCCCGCAGTCACCGGGTCAGCAGCAGCCCGCCGCCGGTTCGCAGTCGCTGGGCCCGCAGGAACCTGCCAGTGAGCAGGCGCCGCTCCAGCCGCAGCCACCTGCCGTACAGCAGCAGTCGGCGGCCAGGCAGGAGTCGCCCGCAGACCCGCAGCCGCTGTCACCAGCTCAGCCGCGCCCGCTCGCCGCACAGCCGCCGTCGCCTGACCTGCAGCAACCGCTTTCCGGCCCTCAGCCGCCGACCCAGCAGCAGCCCACCTCCGGTCCGCAGCCGCTGGTCCAGCAGTCGCCGCCTCAGCAGCAACCGCCCGCCGTGCAGCCGCAGCCGCAGTCACCGGGGCAGCAGCAACTACCCGCCGCGTCGCAGTCGCCGGGCCAGCAGCCGCCCGCCGGGCAGCAGCCGCCTGCGGTCCAGCACCCGCCGGCCGGCCCCCAGCAACCCGCCGCAGCCAACCCTCCCTGGGGCCCGGCACCCACCCCACCAGCGCGCTCCAAGCCGGTCTTCCCCGGCCCGGAGTCGCCCCCTCAATCCTTCCCGGCCCGCCACGCCGCCCCGGCACGTCCGGTCTTCCCCGGTCCCGGCACCATGCCGCCCGTCCCGCCGAGCTCGGCGCCTCCGGTCTTCCCCGGGAGGGACACCGCCCTTCCGCAACCCTCGCGCCAAGAGCCGCCCACCCCGCCGCGCGGGACTCCGCGTGGCTGGTTCGACGAGTTCACCGACCAGCCCGCCGCGCCGGAAGACTCCGAAGAAAGCCAGGACTTCGGCCCCACCGGGCAGCCGACCGAGATCCCCTATCGGTACAAGCGCTGACAGCCGGGCCCGGGGATGCGAATCTAAGACCATGTCCAACGACCCGAACCCGGACCAGGGGTGGTACTACAACACCCGCACGAACCAGGTCGAGCACCTCGAACGCGGCCGCAGCATCGACCTGCTCGGCCCGTACCCCGACGAGGCCACCGCCCGCCGGGCGCTCGACATCGCCAAGGAACGCACCCGGCAGGCCGACGCCGCCGACGCCGCCTGGAACGACGACTAGACCGACAGCCCCGGGCCCAGCACGAACTCCGGGTCGACCTGGGACGCCAGGTCGGCGCCGGCCCACGCCCGTGCGTTGCGCAGGTGGAACTCGACCGCCTGACGCTGGTAGCGCGCCCAGTCGCGCTGCTCCGCGTCGACTGCCGCGCGCATCGACGACAGCGTCTCCAGGTTGCGCGGCTCGAGCTCGGTGATCGGCCGGGCCGTGCCGCGCTCCGCCGCGCGCACGTGGCGTGACGCCGACATCCAGCCCAGCAGTGCCCCGCCGACCTGCTCCTGCAGGAACTCGACGTCCTCGGCGTCGGTGACCTTGTTGCCCACCGCCACGAGCCGCACGCCGAAGTCGCGCGCGTAGTCCGCGTACTGCCGGTACACGCCCACGCTGCGCACCGTCGGCTCGCACACCAGGAACGTCACGTCGAACCGGGTGAACAGTCCCGACGCGAACGCGTCCGCGCCCGCCGTCATGTCCATGACGACGTACTCGCCCTCGACGTCGACCAGGTGGTTCAGCAGCAGTTCCGCGGCCCCCACCTTCGAGTGGTAGCACTTGACACCCAGGTCGTCCTCGTCGAACTGCCCGGTGACGCCCAGCCGCACACCGCCCAGCTGCCGGAAGCACGCCGAAAAGACCGGGTTGTCCTCGAACGGCCGGACCAGCCGTGACCCGCGGCCCGGCGGCGTCGTCTTGATCATCGACGCGGCGTCCGCGATCCGCGGGTTGTCGCCGCGCAGGTAGTCCTTGATCAGGGCCATGTTGTCGCCCAGCGTCGGCCAGGCGAGCGCTTCCTCTTCGGTCGCGCCGAGCGCCACCGCGAGGTGCTGGTTGATGTCGGCGTCGATGGCCAGCACCGGCCGGCCGGCATCGGCGAGGTACGCGACGAACAGCGACGACAAGGTGGTCTTCCCGCTGCCGCCCTTGCCGACGAACGCGATCTTCACGTCGGGACCCTTCTGAGAATGAAGACGGTTTTCATTACTGCGAAGACAACGTACACCCGACCGGCCCGCGCCCGATCGGGCGATCATCGGGCCCTTCGAGGGTTAGGGTTGGGGGGTGCCTCCCCTCGTGATCAGGACACACTCGGCGGGCGGGGACTTCGGCCCCCTGCGTGCCGAGTTTTCGCTGCCGGAGTCGTTCGGGCCCGAGGTGCTGGCCGAGGCGGAAGCCGCGGTGCTCGACCCGCTGGCGAGCGCCGGGCCGCGCGAGGACGCGACGGACCTGCCGTTCGTCACCATCGACCCGCCCGGCTCCAAGGACCTCGACCAGGCGATGGTCGTCGAGCGGACCGCGCACGGCTTCCGCGTGCACTACGCGATCGCCGACCTGGCCGCGTTCGTCCCGCCCGGCGGCTCGCTCGACCGGGAATCGCGCCTGCGCGGGCAGACGCTCTACCTGCCCGACGGGAACGTCCCACTGCACCCGCCGGTGCTGTCCGAGGGCGCGGCGAGCCTGCTGCCCGGCGAGATCCGGCCCGCGGTGCTCTGGACCATCGAGACCGACGAGGCGGGTGAGCCGACCGCGACGCGGGTGCGCCGCGCGCTGGTCCGGTCCACCGAGCAGTTCGACTACGAGACGGTCCAGGCCGCGCTCGACGCCGGCAATCCGCACCCCTCGGTGGCCGCGCTGCCCGAGCTGGGACGGCGACGGCGCGAGCTGGCCGTCCGGCGCGGCGCCGTCGAGCTGCAGCTGCCGGAGCAGGAGATCAGCGGCAACCCGGACGGCGGCTGGGTGCTGGCCCGCCGGCCGCGCACCGCCGTCGACGCCTGGAACGCCGAGATCTCGCTGCTCACCGGGATGGCCGCGGCGCGGATCATGATCGACGCGCGGGTCGGCGTCCTGCGCACGCTGCCCGACCCGGAGCCCGAAGCCGTCGACTGGCTGCGCCGGTCGGCCGAAGCGCTGGGCATCAGCTGGGCACCGGAGGCGACGGTTTCGGAGTTCCTGTCCCGGCTGGACCCCGGGCAGCCGGCGTCGATGGCGCTCTACGCCGACACGACGCGGCTGCTGCGCGGCGCGGGCTACACGGCGTTCGACGGCGAGCTGCCCGCGTTGACGACGCACGCGGGCATCGGCGGCGCGTACGCGCACGTCACGGCGCCGATCCGGCGGCTGGTCGACCGGTTCGCCACGGAGATCTGCCTCGCCGTCTCGGCCGGGCGCGAGGTGCCGGCGTGGGTGCGCGCGGCGCTCGCGGACGTCCCGGACCGCATGACGGCGTCGGACACGCTCGCCGCGAAGGTCGAACGGGCGTGCATCGACCAGGTCGAAGCGTGGGTGCTGGCCGAGCACATCGGCGGCGAGTTCAGCGCGGTGGTGCTGCGCGCGGACGAGAACAAGGCGGAGATCCTGGTCGAGGACCCGACGGTGATGGCGAAGTGCGCGGGGGAGAAGCTGACCGCGGGGGAGCGGATCGGCGTCCGGCTGACCGCGGTCGACGTCGAAAAGCGGAAGGTGTCGTTCGAACGCGCATGACGCATCTCGTCGATGACCTCGGGGAGCCGGTGCCGGTGCACGGCCCGGCGTCCCGCGTGGTGTCCTTGGTGCCGTCGCTGACCGAAGCGGTCGAGGTCAGCGCGCCCGGCCGGCTCGCCGGTGCGACCGACTACTGCACGCATCCGGCTGCCTTGGACGTCCCGCGAGTGGGTGGCTCGAAGTACCCGAAGATCGACGACGTGCTGGAGCTGGCGCCGGACCTGGTGCTGGCGAACTCGGAGGAGAACCGCCAGGAGGACGTGGAACGCCTGCGCGCCAACGGGATCCCGGTGTGGGTGATGGCCGCGTCGGCCACGGTCCCGGCGGCGCTGGGGTCGCTGCGGCGGATCCTGACCCAGGCGTACGAGCTCGAGGAGCCGGACTGGCTGGTCGAGGCCGAGGAGGTCTGGCGCGAAGTCCGGCCGGCGCGGTTCCACGCGGTGGTCCCGGTGTGGCGCAAGCCGTGGATCGTCCTGGGCCGCGAGACGTTCGGCGGCGACGTCCTGCGCCGCGTCGGCGTGGCGAACGTCTACGCGGCGTCGGAGGAGCGCTACCCGCGGCCGGATGTCGAGGAGCTGCGCGCGCACTTCGCGGCGGACGCGGACCTGCTGGTGCTGCCGGACGAGCCGTACTTGTTCACCGAGGAGGACGGCCCGGACCACTTCCCGGACGCGCGGTACGTCCTGGTCTCGGGCCGCCACCTCACGTGGTACGGGCCTTCGCTGGTCGACGCCCACGCCGCCCTGACCGAGGCGCTGGCCGGGCTGTGAAGGCGAAACCGCGGGCCGGCGCGGCGCGGATCCCGTCGGCGACCTCGGCCGGCCGGACCGGCTCGGTCGGCAGGTGCAGCCAGTTGTCCGGCCGCGGCCGTCCGGTGTCGACGACCAGCGTGGCGCCGGGGTGTTCGGCGAGTTCGACCGCGAAGGTCATCGTCGCGCCGAGCCCTTGCGAGTAGGTCGGTTGGGGGCGGACGGTCCAGCGGTAGTCCGTGCCGTCGACGGTGATGTGCCGTGAACCCTTGCGCGCCAGTGTCATGAGCCCTCCCCGCCCGGCCCCGAAACCTACGCCGGGGCCGAGCGGGGAGCGAGCGATTTCAGAGCGTCAATCCGGTGAGGACCGTGACCCGCTCCTCGGTGAAGTCCGCCATCGCCGACGCCGGGCCCTCCCGGCCCACGCCGGAGTCCTTGACCCCGCCGTAGGGCATCTGGTCCGCGCGGAAGCTCGGGACGTCACCCACGAGCACCCCGCCGACCTTCAGGGCCGCCGACACCTCGAACGCCGTCGGCAGGTCGCGCGTGAACACGCCCGCCTGCAGGCCGAAGCGCGACGCGTTGACGCGCTCGACCCCTTCGGCCACCGAAGCGACCCGGACCAGCGAGACCACCGGCCCGAACACCTCCTCGGCCATCACCGACGCGTCCTCCGGGACGTCCGCGAGCACTGTCGGCTCCACCGAAGCACCTGAGCGCGAACCGCCGGTCAAAAGCTTGCCGCCGGCGGAAACCGCGTCGGAAACCCATGACTCGACTCGCGCGGCCGCGTCGAGGTTGATCAGCGGGCCGACGTCCACGCCCTCCGCGCGCGGATCGCCGGTGCGCAACGCGCGAACCTGCGCAAGCACCTTTTCCACCAACGCGTCGTACACGTCGGTGTGCGCGTACACCCGCTGCACCGAGATGCACGACTGCCCCGCCTGGTACATCGCGAACGTCGCGATCCGCTGCGCCGCGAAGTCCAGGTCCGTCCAATCGGGACAGACGAGGACCGCGCCGTTGCCGCCCAGCTCCAGTGCCACGTGCTTGCGCGGCACGCGGTCGCGGATCGCCCAGCCGACCGGCACCGAGCCGGTGAACGACACCACCGGCAGCCGCGGGTCCTCGACCAGCTTCGACGACGTCTCGTTGTCCACCGGCAGGATCGACCACGACCCCGCCGGGAGGTCCGTCTCGGCCAGGATCTCGCCGAGCAGCAACGCCGTCAGCGGCGTCGCCGGCGCGGGCTTGAGCACGATCGGCGCGCCCACCGCGATCGCCGGGGCCACCTTGTGCGCCACCAGGTTCAGCGGGAAGTTGAACGGCGTGATGCCCAGCACCGGGCCGCGCGGGACCCGCCGGACCAGCGCCAGCCGCCCGGTGCCGCCCGGGTCGGTGTCCAGGCGCTGCAGCTCGCCCGAGAAACGCCGGGCCTCCTCGGCGGCCCAGCGGAACGTCGAGACCGCACGCCCGACCTCGCCGCGCGCCCACTTGAGCGGCTTGCCGGACTCGGCCGTGATCAGGGACGCGATCTCTTCGGACCGCTCGCCCAAGGCCCGGGACACGTGGTCCAGCGCCCCCGCGCGGACGTGCGCGGGCAGCGTCGCGAACTCGTCGGCGACTTCGTGCGCGGCCTGGACCGCCGCCTCGACGTCCGAAGTGGACGGAACGTGGTGCGACCCGGCGAGAGAGCCGTCGAAGGAGTGGCGGACGTCGGCCGTCGAGCCGCCGGTCACCGGCTTTCCGCCGACCCAGAAGGGGAAATTCATGCGCGAGCCTCCGTGCGGACTGCGTGCTCGAGGACCGAGAGGCCCTCGTCGAGCAGGTCGGTGGGCAGGGACAGCGGCGGCAGCAGCCGGACGACGTTGCCGTACGTGCCGCAGGTCAGCACCACCACGCCGGCGCGGTGGCAGGCCGCCGCGACGCGCTTGGTGAGGCCGGCGTCCGGCTCGGTGGTCCCGGGCTTCACGAACTCCGCGGCCAGCATCGCGCCGCGCCCGCGGACGTCGCCGATGACGCCGGTTTCCGAAGCCAAAGCACGCAGCCGCGGCAGCACGGCGTTCTCGATCCGCTTCGCCGACTCGGCGAGGTTCTCGGCCTTCATCGTCTCGATCGAGCCGAGCGCGGCGGCGCAGGCGATCGGGTTGCCGCCGTAAGTGCCGCCCAGACCGCCCGGCGCCACCGCGTCCAGGAGCTCGGCGCGGCCGGTGACCGCCGAGAGCGGCAGGCCGCCCGCGATGCCCTTGGCCGTCGCGATCAGGTCTGGCACCACGTCCTCGTCGGTGGACGCGAACCAGGAACCGGTGCGGCAGAAGCCCGTCTGGACCTCGTCGGCGACGAACACGACGCCGTTTTCGCGGCACCACGCCGCAACCGCGGGCAGGAAGCCGCGCGCGGGCTCGATGAACCCGCCCTCGCCCTGGATCGGTTCGAGGACGACCGCCGCGACCTGGTCGCCGCCGATCTGCTTCTCGATCCGGTCGATGGCCAGGGCGGCCGCTTCGGGGCCGGACAGGCCGTCGCGGTACGGGTACGAGCCCGGCACGCGGTAGACCTCGGGCGCGAACGGGCCGAAGCCGTGCTTGTAGGGCACCGACTTCGCGGTCATGCCCATGGTCAGGTTGGTGCGGCCGTGGTAGGCGTGGTCGAACACGACGACGGCCTGGCGCCCGGTCGCGACCCGCGCGATCTTCACGGCGTTCTCGACGGCTTCGGCGCCGGAGTTGAACAGCACCGACTTCTTCGCGTGGTCGCCCGGCGTCAGCTCGGCCAGCGCTTCGCAGACCTCGACGTACCCCTCGTACGGCGTGACCATGAAACAGGTGTGGGTGAACCAGCAGGCCTGCTTGCGGACGCGGTCGACCACCGCGGGCGCGGAGTGCCCGACGTTGGTCACCGCGATGCCGGAGCCGAAGTCGATCAGGACGTTGCCGTCGGCGTCGGTGAGCAGCCCGCCGCTGGCGGAAGTGATGTAGACGGGCAGCACCGAACCGACCCCCGCGGCGACGGCGTTCACGCGGCGCTCCTGCAGCTCGCGCGAGGCGGGGCCGGGGATCTCGGTGCGCAGCCTGCGCTGCCGGGGCGCCGGGGCCTGCGGCTCGGCGGTGGTGCTTGCGGTCACGGCGTGCTCCTGCGGACGCGGGTGGGTGGACGTCCTCAGGATGAGTCCCCGAGCGGTGGCCGTCAGCTGACCTTTCCGTACAAGAAGGCGCGTAGAATTGGCCGTTATGGCACTCACGCTGGCCGGACTGGCCGCCGACCGCCCGCTCGGGCTGCGGGTGCTGACCGGCGACGACCTCCTGGACCGCCCGATCGGCTGGGTGCACCCGACGGAGCTGACCGACCCGCAGGCGTTCCTCGAAGGCGGCGAGCTGCTGCTCACCACCGGGCTGGCGCTGGACGAAGGGACGTCGCCGGCCTACGTGCGCCGGCTGGTCGACGCGGGCGTCGCCGGGCTCGGCTTCGGTGTCGGGCTGAGCCACGGCTTCGTCCCCCGCTCGCTCGTCTCGACCGCGGCCGAAGTGGGGCTGCCGGTGCTGGAGGTGCCGCGCGAGACGCCGTTCATCGCGATCACCCGCGCGGTCTCGCGGGCGGTGGCGGCCGACGAGTACGCCACGACGGTCCGGATCGGCCGCGCCCAGCAGGAGCTGACCCGCACGGCGGTCGGCAAGGGCGGGCCGGCGGGCGTGCTGCGCAAGCTGGCGAAGCTCGTCGACGGCTGGGTTCTGCTCTTCGACCGCACCACCGTCACCGAAGCGGCTCCGGCGAGCGCACGCGCGTACGGCGCTTCGCTGCGTGAGGAGCTGGAGCGCCTTCGCACCGGTACTCGCGTGGTGGCGCTCGACGGGCAGGAAGTCGTGCTGCAGACCCTGGACACCAGCGCGCGCCGGGTGCTCGCGGTCGGTGCGTCGCTCGACACGGCCGGGCGGCACATCGTCAACACGGCGGTCTCGGTGCTTTCCCTGGCGCTGGAACAGGATCGCGCGCAGGCGGCGGCGCGGCAGGCGCTGCGGTCCGGCCTGGTCGAGCTGCTGGCCGGTGGGCAGGACGAGCTGGCGCTGCGGGTGCTGGCGACCACGGGCGGCGAGCCGCCGGAGTCGCCGTGGTCGGTGCTGGTGGTCCTGGGGACGCCGGCCGCCCGGCGCAAGCTGCTCGGCGCGCTGGAGGGCGAGGCGGTGTTCGCGGCGCCGTCGGGTTCGGCGGTGGTCGCGTTCGGGTCGGGCGCGGTGGTCGACACGGTGGCCGAGGCGGCGTTGCGGATCGGCGGCCTGCACGGCGGCGTCGCGGGACCGGTGGCCCCGGCGGACTTCGCGGCCGGGCTGGAGCAGGCGGAGCTGGCGGCCCGGGCCGCGGAGGCCGAGGACAAGATCCTCGTGTCGTCGGCGGAGCACACGGGCCGGGGCCTGCTGTCCCTCATCGACCCGGTGGTGGCGCAAGCGTTTGCCCACGGGTTGCTGGCGCCGCTGCGGGAGCACGACGAGACCGGCCGCGGCGACCTGGAGACGTCGTTGCGCTGCTGGCTGGAGCACCACGGCCACTGGGACGTCGCGGCGGCGAGGCTGGGCGTGCACCGGCACACGCTGCGGAACCGGATCCGCAAGGCGGAGGACCTGCTGGGCCGGGACCTGGACTCACCGGGCGTCCGCGCGGAACTGTGGGTGGCGCTGCAGTCCTGACCCGAGCGCCCCAATGTGGCGTTGGTTGCGTCAGACGCACCGAACGCCACATTGGGTGCGTGGGACGCACCGAACGCCACATTGGGGCGCTAGTCCCCGGTGACGAGGACGATCGGCGAGTCCCCGCACCGGCGCAACGCCGGACCCGGTTTCGCGCCCGCCGACCACCACGCCGGGACGTCGGCCTCGCGCACCAGCGACCCGGTCGGCTGGCGGACGCTGTTGGACACGATCACCCGCCCCTGTGCGTTCAGCAGCGCCGCACCGCGGCCCAGCGACCGCAGCCGTGGCCGGACCGCCCGCTCGAACTCGCGCACGTACACGTCCGCTCCCACCACGCCCGTGAAAGCACCGCTCGAGAAAACCGGGATCGTGAACGTCAGCGTGTACTCGTCGGTGCACAGGTAATCCACGTACGGCCCGTTGATGTGCCGCCGCCCGGTGTCGCGCGGGACCGTGAACCACGACTGGCGCGTGTAGTCCAGGAAGTTCTCGCTGCCCGGGTCGAGGCTGATGAACAGCTGGGCCGGGTCCGCGGAAGGGCCGGTCCACCACTCGAAACCGAACTCCGAATCCGAGAGCACCCGCGGCGCGCTGACGAAGCCCGCCCCGACGATCAGGCCGCCCAGGGCCTCGGTGACCTGCGGCCGGATCCGGTGCAGCGACGCGGCCGCCGGGGCGTCCGCCAGCACCGACTCGGCCGCCGCCAGCAGGGGCTTCAGCCGTTCGAAGACCCCTTCCACCAACGCCGAGACCTGCTCGACGACCTCGTCGCCGGCCAGCGTGCGGGTGTCGTTCACGGTGCTCACCTCGATGCGCGGAGTGGGGCGGAGTCACTGGTCCGGCCGGAAGCAGGCCGTCCTCCGCGCGGTACGCGACCGTTGCCGCGAAGCCATTCGGCCGTGACTGTGGCTGGATCAGTGACCATCGGCAGAGTACGGGGCGAGCAGGTCGAGGTGCACGTCCGCGAGCCGGTCGAGCGCTCCGAGGATGTGTTCCTCGGTGAGCTTGCGGGCCAGTTCGCCGTCCGCGGAGGCGATCGCCGCGGTGATCGCCGCGTGCTCCTCGTGCGGGTGCGCCCCGAGCGGCAGCCACAGCAGCCCGCCGCGCTCGCTCTGCAGCTGGAGCTCTTCGTGCGTCAGCCGCGGTGACTGCGCCGCCGCCGCGACCTCCAGGTGGAACTGCCGCTCGGCCCGCGTGAAGTCGATGCCGTGCGCCGTGCGGAGGTCGTCGGTCGCCAGCCGCAGCCGGGCGACGTCCTCGGGTGAGCTGCGTTCGGCGGCGAGCTTCGCGGCGGCCCCGGCGATCGCCAGGTAGTGGTCGCCGACGTCGCGCAGGTCCGAGAGCGACACCTCGCGCAAGCGTTCGCGCCACGCGTCCGGCGGCGGGTTGGCCGGCGCGCGGACGAAGCTGCCGCCGCTGCGCCCCCGGCGCGTCTCGACCAGCCCCTGCTGCCGCAGGGCCACGAGCGCTTCCCGGACCGTCACGGTCGAGACACCGAACTGCGCGGCCAGGTCGGCTTCGCTGGGCAGCTGCTCCTCGTCGGCGAGCAGGCCGAGCGTGATGGCGTCGACCAGTCGCGCCGCCACCGCTTCCGCCCGGCCGACCTGGCCGAGCGGCGCGAACATGGCGGACCGCGCGCTGTGCGACATGCCCTTGCGCATCGTGACCCTTCACCCGTCGAGTACCCGTTCGCACCAATCTTGCCTGATCCTCTTGTCCTATTACATATGGACTTATATGTTTTAGCTCCCGCGAACCCCGAGGGAGTCCACCGTGCAGGAGCTGAAGCACTACGTCGGCGGCGCGTACGTCGAGTCCAAGTCGGGCCGGACGGCGGAGATCATCGACCCGGTCACCGGGCGCCCGTACTGCACCGCGCCGATCGCCGGGTCCGAGGACGTCGACAACGCGCTGCAGGTCGCCGCGACCGCGTTCGAGACCTGGCGCGCGACGACCCCGGCCCAGCGCCAGCTCGCGCTGCTCAAGCTCGCCGACGCGCTCGAAGCCCGCGCCGAGGAGGTCGTCCGCGTCGAGTCCGCGAACACCGGCAAGCCGATCGCGCTCACGATGGCCGAAGAGATCCCGATGGTCCTGGACCAGGTGCGGTTCTTCGCCGGAGCCGCGCGCGTGCTCGAGGGCCGGTCCGCGGGCGAGTACATGGAAGGCCACACCTCCTTCGTCCGCCGCGAGCCCGTCGGCGTCTGCGCGCAGGTCACGCCGTGGAACTACCCGCTGCTGATGGCCATCTGGAAGATCGCGCCCGCGCTCGCCGCCGGCAACACGGTCGTGCTCAAGCCGTCCGACACGACCCCCGCGTCGACGCTGCTGCTGGCCGAGATCGCCGGCGAGTTCCTGCCGCCGGGTGTGTTCAACGTCGTTTGCGGCGACCGCGACACCGGCCGCGCGCTGGTCGAGCACGACATCCCGGCGATGGTGTCGATCACCGGCTCGGTCCGGGCCGGCATCGAGGTCGCGCGCAGTGCGGCGAACGACGTCAAGCGCGTGCACCTGGAGCTGGGCGGGAAGGCGCCGGTCATCGTCTTCGCCGACGCCGACCTCGAAGCGGCCGCCGAGGCCATCGCCGTCGCGGGTTACTTCAACGCCGGCCAGGACTGCACCGCCGCCACCCGGGTGCTGGTCGCCGACGAGGTGCACGACACCTTCGTCGCGGCGCTCTCCCGGCAGGCCGAATCCACCAAGACTGGCAAGCCGGAAGACGAAGACGTCGCGTACGGCCCGCTCAACAACGCGGCCCAGCTGGAGAAGGTGTCGGGCTTCATCGAGCGGCTGCCGGAGCACGCGACCGTCCACTGTGGAGGACACCGCGCCGGCGACGAGGGCTACTTCTACGAGGCCACCGTCGTCTCCGGGCTCAAGCAGGACGACGAGATGAGCCAGCACGAGATCTTCGGCCCGGTCATCACCGTCCAGCGGTTCTCCGACGAAGCCGAGGCGCTCAAGTCCGCGAACGCCGTGCAGTACGGCCTCGCGTCGTCGGTCTGGACCCGCGACCACCAGCGCGCGATGCGCCTCGCCGCGAAGCTCGACTTCGGCTGCGTCTGGATCAACACCCACATCCCGCTGGTCGCCGAGATGCCGCACGGCGGGTTCAAGAAGTCCGGCTACGGCAAGGACCTCTCGCTGTACGGCCTGGAGGACTACACCCGCGTCAAGCACGTGATGAGCGCACTGTGAGGCTGGCGATGCCCAACCAAGCACCCACCGAGACGCGCGAGGACCCCGCGCCGCCGGGCGAGACGGCCGGCCCCGCGATCCGGCTTTCCGGGCTGCGCAAGCACTTCGGCGACGTCCACGCGGTCGACGGCGTCGACCTCGACATCCCGCCCGGCGAGTTCTTCTCGATGCTCGGCCCGTCCGGCTCCGGCAAGACGACCGTGCTGCGGATGATCGCCGGCTTCGAGCTGCCCACCGAGGGCACGATCGAGCTCGACGGCCGGGATGTCAGCCGTCTGGCACCGTTCGAGCGGGACGTCAACACGGTGTTCCAGGACTACGCGCTGTTCCCGCACATGTCCGTGCAGCAGAACGTCGAATACGGCCTGCGCGTCAAGCGCGTCCCGAAGCAGCAACGCCGGGAGCGGGCGCTCGAGGCGTTGAAGACCGTCCGGCTGGAGGACTTCGGCCCGCGCAAGCCCACGCAGCTGTCCGGCGGCCAGCGCCAGCGCGTCGCGCTCGCCCGCGCGCTGGTGAACCGGCCCAAGGTGCTGCTGCTCGACGAACCGCTCGGCGCGCTGGACCTCAAGCTGCGGCAGGCGATGCAGATCGAGCTCAAGCAGATCCAGCGCGACGTCGGCATCACGTTCGTCTTCGTCACCCACGACCAGGACGAAGCCCTGACCATGAGCGACCGCATCGCGGTGTTCAGCAACGGCAAGATCGAGCAGGTCGGCGCGCCGGAGGAGGTCTACGAACGCCCCGCCAGCGCGTTCGTCGCGGGCTTCGTGGGGACGTCGAACCTGCTGGGCGGTCGCGGCGCGGAGTCGGTGATCGGCCGGCCTGGGCTGTTCAGCATCCGGCCGGAGAAGATCCGCATCGACGGCGAGCTGTCCGAACCCGCCGCGGCGGGGGAGACCAGCGCGACCGGCACGGTCACCGACGTCGTCTACGCCGGGGCGACCGTGCGGTACGCGGTCGCGCTCGACGCCGGGGGACAGCTCTCGGTCGTCCGGCAGAACGCCGACGGCGGCGCCACGTTCGCCGACGGGCGGGTCCGGCTCAGCTGGCGCCACGAACACAGTTTCCAGGTTCCCGGGCAGTGAGCCCGAAGGAAGGGATGCCATGAAGAACAGGAAGACGCGGCTTGCCGGGCTCCTCGGCGCCAGCCTGCTGTTGGCTGCATGTGGCACGTCGGGCACGAGTTCGTCCGCGCCGCCCGGCGCACAGGGCTTCACCCCGCCGAAACTGGAGGCGCTGAAGGCGCTCGGCCAGCCGGAAGGGCAGCTGAACGTGCTGGCCTGGCCGGGCTACGCGGAGAACGGCTCCAACGACCCGAAGGTCAACTGGGTCACCCCCTTCGAGCAGCAGACCGGCTGCAAGGTCAACGTCAAGCCGTTCGGGACCTCCGACGAGGCCGTGACGCTGATGAAGACCGGGCAGTACGACGTCGTGTCCGCCTCGGGTGACGCGTCGCTGCGGCTGGTCGCCTCCGGGGACGCCGAGCCGGTGAACACCGCGCTGGTGCCGAACTACGCCGACGTCCAGCCGTTCCTCAAGGACAAGCCGTGGAACAGCGTCGGCGGCGTCTCCTACGGCATCCCGCACGGCTGGGGCGCGAACCTGCTGACCTGGCGCACCGACAAGGTGACGCCGGCGCCGACGTCGTGGTCGGTGATGTTCGACGCGAACTCGCCCTACAAGGGCAAGGTGATCGCCTACGACTCGCCGATCTACATCGCCGACGCGGCTTTGTACCTGCAGGCGCACCAGCCGGACCTGGGCATCAAGAACCCGTACGCCCTCGACGACAAGCAGTTCACCGCCGCGGTGAACCTGCTCAAGCAGCAGCGTCCGCTCGTGTCCGAGTACTGGTCGGACTACCTCAAGGAGTCCCAGGCGCTGAAGAACGCCGACGCCGTCGTCGGCACCGCCTGGCAGGTCACGGTCAACCTGACGAAGGGCGAGGGCGCGCCGCTGGAGTCGGCCGTGCCGAGCGAGGGCGCGACCGGGTGGTCGGACACCTGGATGGTCGCGGCGAAGTCGGCCCACAAGACGTGCGCGTACAAGTGGCTCGACTACATCGTCAGCCCCAAGGTGAACGCCCAGGTCGCCGAGTACTTCGGCGAAGCGCCGGCGAACACGAAGGCGTGCGCGGAGATGACGGACAAGACGCTCTGCGACACCTACCACGCCAACGACGCCGGGTACGCGGCGAAGATCGCGTACTGGACCACGCCGATCCCGCAGTGCCTCGACGGCCGCACGGACGTCAAGTGCAAGGACTACGGCGAGTGGACGAAGGCCTGGACCGAGATCAAGGGCTGACCCCCTCAGAACCCCGGTGGCGGCGGGCTGTGTCCCCCCACTCCGCCCGCCGCCGCCGGACCTTTCCCTGCGAGGTGCGATGACCGCCCTGTCGGCCTTCTTCTACCGGAAGCCCAAGCTGCGCCTGGGTTTCCTGCTCTCGGCGCCGCTGCTCTGGCTCGGCCTGGCCTACCTGGGCGCGCTGGCCGCGCTGTTCGTCACGGCGTTCTGGCACACCGACGCGTTCACCGGCCAGGTCGTGATCGAGTGGTCGCTGGACAACTTCACGACGCTGTTCACCGACGCCGTGTACCGCACGATCACCTTCCGCACGGTCGGGATCGCGGCGCTGGTGACGGTGATCGACGCCGTCATCGCGTTCCCGATGGCGTTCGCGATGGCCAAGCTCGCGTCGCCGCGCGCCCAGCGCATCCTGGTGATCGCGATCATGACGCCGTTGTGGGCGAGCTACCTGGTCAAGGCTTACGCCTGGCGTTCGATGCTGTCCGGCAACGGCGCCTTGAGCCGGCTTTCGCCCGGCTACGGCGTCACGGCCACGATCATCACGCTGTCGTACCTCTGGCTGCCGTACATGATCCTGCCGATCTACGCGGGTCTCGACCGGCTGCCGGACTCGCTGGTGGACGCCTCGGGCGACCTCGGGGCGAAGTCGTTCCGGACCTTCCGGTCGGTGATCCTGCCGCTGACGTTCCCGGCGATCGTGGCGGGCTCGATCTTCACGTTCTCGCTGTCCCTGGGCGACTACATCGCGGTGAAGATCGTCGGCGGCACGTCCCAGATGCTCGGCAACGTCGTCTACGACAACATCGGCGCGGCCAACAACCTGCCGTTCGCCGCGACGGTGGCGACGGTGCCGGTCGTGATCATGCTCGTGTACTTGGCCGCGGTGCGCCGCACCGGCGCACTGGACAACCTCTAGGAGCGGGTCGATGCGGACGTCTCGGGTGCTGTTGTGGACGGCGCTGGGCCTGGGCCTGGCGGTGATCTACTTCCCGCTGCTGGTGGTGCTGCTCAACTCGTTCAACGCGGACACGACGTTCGGCTTCCCGCCGACCCGCTTCACGCTGGAGTGGTGGAGCCGCGCGACGTCCAACGAAGGGGCGCTGCACGCGCTGTGGACGAGCGTCGAGGCCGGTCTCGCGGCCACGGCGATCGCGCTGGTGCTGGGCACGATGGCGGCGTTCGCGTTGCAGCGCTACCGGTTCTTCGGGCGCAATCCGGTGTCGCTGCTGATCATCCTGCCGATCGCGTTGCCGGGGATCGTCACGGGCATCGCGCTGAACAACGCGTTCCGGACGATCCTCGGCATCGACCTCGGCCTGCTGACCGCGATCATCGCGCACGCGACGTTCTGCATCGTGGTGGTGTTCAACAACGTCGTCGCGCGCCTGCGCCGGATGGGCGGCAACCTCGAAGAGGCGTCGATGGATCTGGGTGCGACCGGCTTCACGACGTTCCGGCTGGTGACGTTCCCGATGCTGCGCTCGGCGCTGCTGGCGGGCGGGCTCTTGGCGTTCGCGCTGTCGTTCGACGAGATCATCGTGACGACGTTCACCCTGGGCACGGGCATGGAGACGCTGCCGATCTGGATCTACGACAACCTGTTCCGGCCCAACCAGGCGCCGATCGTGAACGTGGTCGCGGCGGTGCTGATCGTGGTGTCGACGGTCCCGGTGTACCTGGCCCAGCGGCTGTCCGGCGACTCCGCGTCGGGCGGCCGGCTCTAGTGCACCGACCGGATCGTGCCGCCGTCCACGCGGATCGTCGCGCCGCTGACGTAGTCCGCCGCCGGGCTCACCAGGTACCCCACCGCCGCCGCGATCTCCTCCGAGCCACCAGGATCGCGCCCGGGGCCGCCACGTTCGACGTCACGCCCGTCCCGCTCAGCTCCCGTGCCAGGGACACTGCGAGGTTGTGCCGCGCGGCGAGCGTCGCCGTGTAGTGCGGCTGCATCGCCATCGGCTGGATCGCCGGCCCCGCCGCCGATCTGGACCACCCGGCCCCAGCCGCGCGAGCGCATGCCCGGCACGAACCGGTGGATCATCCGGACCGCCGAGACGACGTTCGCTTCGTACGTCGCGGTCCAGCCCTCCGGCGTCGCCTCGGCCCGCGACAGGTGGTCGTACGAGCCCGCGTTGTTCACCAGGATGTCGACGTCGCCGGCCGCGGCGTCCGCTCCCGCATCGGTCGACAAGTCGCCGATCGCCACCTCGGCCGCGCCGATCTCCGCCGCGGCCTTCCCGGCGCGGTCCGCGTCCTGGCCGTGGACGACCACCGAAGCGCCCTCGGCGGCGAGCAACCGGGCGATCGCCGCACCCAGTCCGGCGCTGGAGCCGGTCACCAACGCGCGTTTACCAGTGATTTCGAGGTCCATCGGGCACCTTCCCACCCGCGAAGCCATCCTGGAATCCGCCCTCGGCGCCTTCACGCGCTCGGGCTACGACGGCGTCGGCGTCCGCGAGATCGCCCAGGCCGCGGGCGTCACGGCGTTGCTCGTCAACCGCTACTTCGGCTCGAAGGAAGGTCTCTTCGCCGAGGTCGTCGAGGCGGCGATGGCCGAGCGGACCGTGCTCACCGACGACCCGGCGACGCTCGCCGCGGACATCGCCGCCGCGCTCGTGCGCCGCACCGCCCCGGATGCCGGGCGGCTCGACCCGTTCCTGCTCATGCTGCGGTCGGCGCCCAACCCGCGCGCCGCCGAGATCCTGCGCACGCTCATCGGCAGCACCGAGCTCGCCCGCGCCGACGAAGCTGTCCTCGAAAAGAAACTCGAGCAGGTGTTCTCGGTGCTACTGGCGGAATGAGTCCGTCGCCGCGCGCAGGGCGGCCAGCACGCCCGGGTCCGTCACGGCGTGCCCGGCGCCTTCCAGCAGCTTCAGCTTCGAGTCCGGCCACGCCCGGTGCAGCTCGTAGGCGGTGGTCGGCGGGCACACCGTGTCGTAGCGGCCCTGCACGATCACGCCGGGAATGCCGGCGAGCTTCCCCGCGTCGCGGATCAGCTGGCCGTCGTCGAGCCAGGCACCGTGGCGGAAGTAGTGGACCGCGAGCCGCGCGAAGGTCAGCGCGAACGCCGGTTCCGCGTACTGGCGGACGAAGGACTCCTGCGGCTGAACGGAAACCGTCGCGCCCTCCCACGTGCTCCACGCGACCGCCGCGCGGTGCCGGACCTCCTCGGAGGGGTCGTCGAGCAGGATGGCGTACGCCGCCAGCGGATCATCGCGCAGAGAGGCCGGGATCGGGGCGAGGAAGGCCTCCCACTCGCGCGGGAACAGGTTCGCGGCCCCGCCGCGGTAGATCCAGTCCAGCTCGCTCCGCCGCACGGTGAAGACGCCGCGCAGGATGATTTCGCTGACGCGGGCGGGGTGCGTCTGCGCGTAGGCGAGCGCGAGGGTCGCGCCCCAGGAGCCGCCGAAGAGCTGCCAGCGCTCGATGCCGAGCCGCTCGCGCAGGGCCTCCATGTCGGAGACCAGGTGCCACAGGGTGTTGGCGCCGAGGTCGTCGGCGCCCGGCGTCGACTGGCCCGATCCGCGCTGGTCGAACAGGACGATCCGGTAGGCCGCGGGGTCGAAGTGCCGCCGTGCCATCGGCGCGATCCCGCTGCCGGGCCCGCCGTGGAGCACCACGACCGGCTTCCCGGCCGGGTTGCCCGCCTCCTGGCACCGGATCCGGTGGCCGTCGCCGACGTCCAGGAACCCTTCGGCACGCGGGGGAATCGGCGGGTAGAGCTCGTCCATGCCCGACACTCTGCCGGAGGGACCTGGCCGTCGCCCCGACGCCCCGCCGCCGGGTGCCGGGACGACGACCAAGCAAGGTGGGAGCCCGCCCCCGCCGCCGGGCTGAGCGGGCTCCCGGTCCGTGTGCCGTCAGCCGCCCGAAGCGGGGGCGACGGCCGGGTTCGAGGAAGCGGCACCGTCGGTGCGGTCACGACGGCCGGTGGTCCGCACGCGCATTTCCGTCCTCCTCGTCGAGGTTCGAATCGTCGTCGTGGCGGCGACGGGCTAAACGCTAAGCCAAGGACCGAACGTCAGTCAAGAACATGATTGAAGTTCATATATGTGAACGCCTGCTGAGAGGAGGCTGAGCGGAACCATGCCCCTTGCCGGCCGTTAACGAATGGGCCGGTACGTTCCGGTGTCGGGGTTTCGAAAAGTGGTACGGAAAGGCTCGGAATGTCCGCGGTGACCTATCTCGAGGCGATTGTCGTCGGCGCCTTGCAGGGGGTGTCGGAATTGTTTCCGGTGTCCAGTCTCGGCCACAGCATCCTGCTGCCCGCCTGGCTCGGCGGCCAGTGGCAGCAGGACCTGAGCATCGGCAAGGACTCCCCGTACCTGGCGGTGCTCGTCGCGATGCACGTCGCCACCGCGCTGGCGCTCGTGCTGTTCTTCCGGAAGGACTGGGTGCGGATCATCGGCGGCCTGTGGACGTCGCTGCGCCACCGCGAGGTCCGCACCCCCGACCAGCGGCTCGCGTGGCTGCTCGTGCTGGCCACCATCCCGGTCGGGCTGGCCGGCCTGCTGCTCGAAGGGCTGCTGCGCGACTTCCTCGGCAAGCCGGTGCCGTCGGCGATCTTCCTCGCGCTCAACGGCGGGGTCCTCTACGCCGCCGAGAAGTTCTCCCGGAAGCCACCCGCGGCCGAGGACGACACCGTGGACTTCTCGGCCGAAGAAACGCTGGTCATGCGGGCCGTCAGCGTCGAGGAGAAGACCGACGTCCGGCTGGCGAAGCTGCGCGTCGGCGAGGCCGTCCTGATCGGCGCGGCGCAGATCCTCGCGCTGCTGCCGGGCATCAGCCGCTCGGGCATCACCATGGTCGCCGGGCTGCGCCGCGGGCTCGGTCACGAGGACGCCGCGCGCTTCGCGTTCCTGCTCGCCACCCCGGTCATCCTCGCGGCTGGCGTGCTGAAGATGCCGACGCTGTTCGCGCCGGAGAACCACGCTTCGCTCGGGCCGGCCCTCGTCGGCAGCGTCGTCGCCGGGGTCGCTTCGTACATTTCTGTCCGGTTCCTCACCGGTTACTTCGAAACGCGTACTCTGACCCCCTTCGCCATTTACTGCGTGGTCGCCGGAATCGGCAGCCTGATTTTCTTCGCGGTGTGACGTGCCGCTGACGCTCGACGTCCCGGCGGTTTCCGTCGTCCTGGTCCTCGGTGTGCTCTACGTCCGTGCGGCGCGCGGACGCGGGTGGCCGCCGGGCCGCACGACGGCGTTCCTCACCGGCCTGGCGACGATCGTGGCCGTCACCTGCTCGCCGCTGGCCGTCTACGACACGACGTTCTTCTGGGTCCGCGCGGTCCAGACGATCACGCTGCTGATGGTCACGCCGCTCCTGCTGGCCCTGGGCTCGCCGATCCGGCTCCTGCTGGACACGCGCCCCGCCACCTGGCTGCGCAGGCACGGCCGCGGCCCGCTCGCCCGCGCGCTGACGTTCCCGCCGGTCGTCACCCTCGCCCTGGTCGTGCCGGTGCTCGTGCTGTACCTGACCCCGCTCTACGACCTGGTGCTGCGGTCGCCGGTGGCGGACGGCCTGGTCCGGCTCGCGCTCGTGCTCGCGGGCTTCACGTACTTCTGGACGCGGCTGGGGCTCGACCCGACGCCCCGGGCGGACCCGCACCTGGTGTCGGTGTGGATCGCGTTCACCGAGGTCGTCTTCGACGGTGCGCTCGGCCTGGTGCTGTGGCTCGGGCCGCTGCTGGCGCCGGCGCACTACGCGGCCGCGCACCCGGGCCGGGGGCCGGACCCCCGCACCGACCAGATCATCGGCGCGGGCGTGCTGTGGATCGGCGGCGACGTCGCCGGCCTGCCGTTCGTGGTGGCGCTGTTCGTCCGCTGGGCCCGCGACGACGAGCGGCGCGCGAAGCAGATCGACGTCCAGCTGGACGAAGAAGCCGCTTCGGGCGCCGCATCGACGTCGGGGCTGTGGTGGGAGAACGACCCGGAACTCGCGGAACGGTTCAAGCACCGATGACGAAGGTTTCCCAGCGCCCCAATGTGGCGTTCGGTGCGTCAGACGCACCGAACGCCACATTGGGTGCGTCTGACGCAACCAACGCCACATTGGGGCGCTCGGGACTAGTCGTGGAACGCGTGCTCCGGCGCCGGGAACTCGCCGCGCCGGACGTCCTCGGCGAACGCCGTCGCCGCGTTCTGCAGCACCGTCGCGACGTCGGCGTAGCGCTTGACGAACCGCGGTGCCTTCCCGCGCCGCAGCCCGGCCATGTCCTGCCAGACGAGCACCTGGGCGTCGCAGTCCGGGCCGGCGCCGATGCCGACCGTCGGGATCTTCAGCTCCGCCGTGACGCGCTTCGCGGCTTCGGCGGGCACCATCTCCATCACCACCGCGAACGCCCCGGCCTCCTGCAGCGCCAGCGCGTCGGCGAGCAGCACGTCCGCCGCTTCGCCGCGCCCCTGCACCCGGTAGCCGCCGAGGTTGTGTTCACTCTGCGGGGTGAACCCGATGTGGCCCATCACCGGCACGCCGGCCGACGTCAGCGCCTCGACGTGCGCGGCGAACCGCCGTCCGCCTTCGAGCTTCACGGCGTGCGCGCGGCCCTCCTTCATGAACCGCACGGACGTCTCCAGCGCCTGCTGCGGCGAGAGCTGGTAGGAGCCGAACGGCAGGTCGGCGACCACGAGGGCCCGCTTGACCGACCGCGTGACCGCCCGGACCAGCGGCAGCAGCTCGTCGACCGTCACCGGCAGCGACGTGTCGTAGCCGAAGACGTTGTTGGCCGCGGAGTCGCCGACGAGCAGCACGGGGATCCCGGCCTCGTCGAACAGCGCGGCGGTGTACATGTCGTACGCGGTGAGCATGGGCCACGGCTCGCCGCGTTCCTTGAGCTCGCGCAGGTGGTGGACGCGGACCTTCCGGCCCGGCGCCGGCTTGGCGGCGGGTCCGGTGCCGTAGGGGGCGGGTTCTTCGGCGCTGGCAGACATCGTCGTCGACCGTCCTTCCCTCGAGGCCTCGGTGAGGTCCCCGGGTCGTGGAGCAGGGGCGTCTCAAAGCGTGACACGCCCCCGGAGCCCTCCCAACCGCGTGCGACAAGCTTCACACCCTCGGGGACGAGCCGCCGTCAGCCTTCAGGTTGATGTCGGGGGACAACCAACCTGTGTTCACTTACGTCAAGAAGAGGGCATGACGACAGATCGGCCGCGAAAGGCGACGAAAGCAACGATGGGAACCCTCGCGAGCACGCGCCCGCGCCTCCCCGCCTGGAAGGCGAAAGCAGGCGGCATCATCGCGACCGTGGTCCAGCTGGCCGCGGTCTTCTCGGTGTTCCTCCTGTTCACGAACGGCCCGCACGGACGGCTGCTCAACGGCATCGACATGGCCTTCTCGAGCTTGAGCGTGCCGACCAGCGCGAGCCTGGTGATGGTGCTGCTGCTGGTCGTGCTGGGCGGCGCGCTGCGCCGCCGCAAGAAGGCCGCGCTGTACACGCTCGTGCTGTTCCAGGTCGCCGGGCTGGTGCTCACCCTCGCCCTGCAGGCGACGCTGCTGTGGTCGCCCGAGCTGCTCTCGCTGGGGTCGAAGCAGGTCCGGCACATCCCGGTCCAGCTGTGGGCCCTCACGGTCGCCGACGTCCTGTCGGTCGCCCTGATCTTCTTCCTGCTCGCCCTGCGCCCGGCGTTCCCGGCCCGGCTCGCGCCGAGCGCCTGGCGCGACGGCCTGACCATGCTGTTCGGCGGGTTCACCGCAATCATCCTGGTCGGCTGGGCGCTCGCGGAAGCGTTTCCCGGCCACCTCGGCGACTCGTGGGAGCGGTTCGCCTGGGTCGTCAACCACGCCACCGGCGAGAACCTGCAGCTGCGCCGGATCGGGGTCGGCGAGGGACCGGCCTGGCTCGACGTGTTCCTCGACCTCGGCGCCACCGCCGTCGCCACCGCGGCGCTGTACCAGCTCTTCCGCGGCGTACGCAGCCGTCGCCTGCGTACGGACGAAGAAGAGCTTCGCGTGCGCAAGCTGCTCGCCGAGCACGGCGAGGACGACTCCCTCGGCTACTTCGCCACCCGGCGCGACAAGAGCGTCGTGTTCTCGCCGAACGGCCGCGCCGCGGTCACCTACCGCGTGCTCGGCGGCACCAGCGTCGCCAGCGCCGACCCGATAGGTGACCCTGAGGCGTGGCCGGACGCCGTCCGCGCGTGGCTCGACGAGACGCGCACGTACGGCTGGACGCCCGGCGTGCTCGGGGCGAGCGAGCGCGGCGCGAAGGCGTACACCGACGCGGGCCTGCGCGCCCTGGAGATCGGCGACGAGGCGGTGCTCGACATCCGCGAGTTCAGCCTCGCCGGGCCGGAGCGGCGCTCGGTGCGCCAGGCCGTGAAGCGCATCGAACGCGCCGGCTACACCTCGCGCGTCCGCCGCCACGGCGAGATCCCGGCCGAGGAGATGGCCGAGCTGCTCGTCCGCGCCCAGGCCTGGCGCGGCGCCGAGACCGAACGCGGCTTCTCGATGGCGCTGGGCCGGCTCGGCGACCCGAGCGACGGCCGCAGCGTGATGGTCGAGGCCTACGACGCCCACGGCGACCTGCGCGGCCTGCTGTCGTTCGTGCCGTGGGGCCGGCGCGGGCTTTCCCTGGACCTGATGCGCCGCGATCGCGACGCCGAAAACGGTCTCAACGAGTACATGATCGCCGAGGTCGTCGCGGCCGGGCAGCACCTGGGCGCGCAGCGGATCTCGCTCAACTTCGCGATGTTCCGCGCCGTCTTCTCCGAGGGCGAGCGGATCGGTGCCGGCCCGGTGCTGCGGGCCTGGCGCGGGATCCTCAGCCTCGCGTCGCGGTTCTTCCAGCTCGAATCGCTGTACCGGTCCAACGCCAAGTACGGCCCGGAGTGGGAGCCGCGGTTCCTCTGCTACTCCTCGGCGCGGCGGCTCCCGCGCGTCGGCATCGTCGCGGGCGCGCTCGAAGGGTTCGTCCCGACCGGACGGGCGCGATCGCTGCGGCTGGAGACGGTCGGCGACGACTTCGTCGCGCGCGTCCGGGAGATCGAGGAGTCCGCGGCGGTCCCGGCGGCGAAGCCGGTGCGGCGTCCGGAGCAGGTCCGCGTCCGGATGGCCAAGCTCGCCAAGCTGCGCGAAGCCGGGATCGACCCGTACCCGGTCGGGTTCCGCCGGGACGACCACATCGGCGATGTCGTGAAGAAGTTCGGCGGCCTGCAGCCGGACACCGCCACCGGCCACCGCGTCCGGATCGCCGGGCGCGTGCTGGCGATGCGCACGCTCGGCGGGCTGTGCTTCGCGCGCGTCAAGGACTTCAGCGGCGAGATCCAGCTGATGCTGGAAGCCGGCGAGCTCGACCTCACGGGCTGGCGGACCGGCGTCGACCTCGGCGACCACGTCGGCGTCAGCGGCCAGGTGGTGACGTCGAAGCGGGGCGAGCTCTCGGTGCTCGTCGACGAGTGGACGGTCACCGCGAAGTGCCTGCACCCGTTGCCGGACAAGCGGAAGGGCCTCACCGACCCGGAGACGCGGGTGCGGCAGCGCTACCTCGACCTCGCGGTCAACCCGGACTCGACGACCATGCTGCGCCTGCGGTCCACGGTGGTCCGCGCGGTGCGCGAGCGGCTGCACCACGCCGACTACCTCGAGGTCGAGACGCCGATGTTGCAGACGGTCCACGGCGGCGCGAACGCCCGGCCGTTCGTCACGCACATCAACGCCTACGACATGCGGATGTACCTGCGGATCGCGCCCGAGCTGTACCTGAAGCGGCTGTGCGTCGCCGGCGTCGAGCGCGTCTTCGAGCTGAACCGGAACTTCCGCAACGAAGGTGTCGACGCGACGCACAACCCCGAGTTCACGATGCTCGAGGCGTACCAGGCGTACGCCGACTACGACACGATGCGGACGCTGACGCGCGAGCTCGTCCAGCACGCGGCCGAAGCCGCGTACGGCGCTCAGGTCGTGCGCAGGCCCGGCCCGGACGGCAAGGTCGTCGAACACGACATCTCCGGCGACTGGCCGGTGGTCACCGTGCACGACGCCGTTTCGGCGGCCTTCGGGGAGCAGGTCGATTCGGGCACGTCCGTGGCCGACCTGCGCCGGCTGTGCCTCGCCGCGGGCGTGCCGGTGGGGGAGGACCCGAGCCACGGCGACCTCGTGCTCAAGGCGTTCGAGCACCTCGTCGAGGGCGCGACCGTGCTGCCGACGTTCTACACGGACTACCCGACCGACGTCTCGCCGCTCACCCGCCAGCACCGCGAGGACCCGCGGCTGGCCGAGCGCTGGGACCTCATCGCGTTCGGCTCCGAGGTCGGCACCGCCTACACCGAGCTGACCGACCCGATCGAGCAGCGGCGGCGGCTCGAGGCGCAGTCGCTGCGCGCGGCCAGCGGCGACGTCGAAGCGATGGAGCTGGACGACGACTTCCTGCTGGCCCTGGAGCACGGCATGCCGCCCACCGGCGGTCTCGGCCTGGGCGTCGACCGGCTGCTGATGATGCTCACGGGAGCCTCCATCCGCCAGACGGTCCTGTTCCCCTTCGTCCGACCGCAGGCATAACGACTCGGTCGACCTGAACACGCGATGCGGCCAAGGCGGCGGAGGTCGCTTAATGTGTGCCTCGTGCGCACGGCTCGAATTGCCTCGGCCCTCCTCATGGGAGTCGCCGTCCTGGCGTATTCGGGCTGGCTGCTGGAGTTCTTCCTGCCCACGGGCGTGTCCCCGGTCGGGGACCCGGTCGAGGCGCTGCTCGCCGGGCCGCCGGTCTTCCGGATCCTGCTCGCCGTTTCGGGGCTCGCGTTCGTGCTCGCCGGGCCGCCGCTGCACCGGCTCGGCCCGGTCCAGTGGACGGCGCGGCTCAGCTCGATCTCGGTGAGCGCGTTCGGCGTGGTCGCGCTGCTGCAGGCCGCCTACCCGGCGCAGAGCGTCGTGCTCTCGTCGCTGGCGACCGTCGTGCTCGCGGTCGGCGTGGTCAGCCTGATCCTGTGGTGGCCGCCGGGCTGGCGGGCGCTCGCCGTCGCCGGCCTGGTGGTCGTGCTGGTCACCTGGGCCGCGCTCGTGCTCGCCCGGCAGCTGGACGCCGGCGAGGGCGTGGTCAGCCGGGTCGAGCAGGTGGTGCGTGCCGTCCTGTACGGCGTCGGCGGGGCGTACGCCTTCATCAAGCCCGCGCCGCGACATGCTCCTCGAGGCGGCTGAGCAGCTCCAGGAGAGTCTTGCGCTCGACCGGGTCGAGCACGCTGAACGTCTCGTCGGCGTGCCCGTGCTGGATCTCTTCGATCTCCGCGAGCCGCGTGCGGCCGGCGTCGGTGACGGCCAGCAGGCTCGCCCGCCGGTCGGTCGGGTCCGGTTCGCGCCGCAGCAGCCCGTCCCGCTCGAGCGCGTCGACGGCCGAAGTGATCGCCCGGCCGGTCACGCCCAGGCGGCGCTTGACCTCGCCCATCCGCGGCCGGTCGCCGAGCAGGTCGACCATCAGCAGCAGCTGGACCTGGGCCGTCGGCCAGCCGCGCTTGGCGTAGGGCGCGCCCGCGTACCGCCGCAGGACGTGCGTGATGCGCCGCAGCGCGTCGGCCAGCTCCGCACCGGTGGGGATGTTTTCGGTCGACACGTCCGCAATTCTACCGGCAAAGTACATGGACGAAGTTGACACTGGTTACTTTGCGCACAAACCAAGGGACTTTTGTCGTTGTGCCGGAAACGTCGGTGGCCGGTGGCACGATTCCGGTGACGAACGCGAAGGAGATGATCTCGATGGCGGGAAACGTGCCCCCGGTGGCCGACGAGCGTGACGGGCTGCTGCGCTACCTCGAACAGCAGCGGCACGTGCTGAAGGTGGCGGCCCACGGGCTGACGGACGAGCAGGCGCGGCTCACGCCGACGAAGAGCTCGCTGTCGGTGGGCGGCCTGGTCAAGCACGTGGCTTCGACGGAGGACGGCTGGCTCGACATCATCCTGCAGCTGCCGCAGAAGCCGTTCGCCGAGGCGATGGCGGAGTACCAGGCGGGGTACCGGCTGGGCCCGGGGGAGACGCTGGCGGGCGCGCTGGCCCGCTACGACGAGGTCGCGGCCCGCACGGCGGAGGTGATCGCGGGGATCGAGGACCTCGGCCAGGCGGTCCCGGTGCCGAAGGGCGTGCCGTGGTACCCGCAGGACGTCGAGGCGTGGTCGGTCCGCTGGGTGCTGCTGCACCTGATCGAGGAGACGGCCCGCCACGCGGGCCACGCGGACATCATCCGCGAGCACGTCGACGGCGGCACGGCGATCCCGCTGATGGCCGCGGCGGAGGGCTGGCCGGAAACCCCGTGGGTCAAGCCCTGGAGCCCGGAAACCCAGCCCGCCTGACCTTCCCGGCACCGTTCACGACCCGGCTCCGGCCCGGCGGCGATTCCCGCCGGGCCGTGTCGACCCCGCAATCACGCGTGTCGACCCCGCAATCACGCGTGTCGGCTCCAGGATCACGTGAGCCGGCGGTGTGGGCCGGTCAGAACAGCGTCGGCTCGTCGGCCAGCGCGCCCTCGATCACGAGCATCCGGCGTTTCGTCGCGACGCCGCCGCGGGCCGAGAAGCCGCCGTCCTTGCCGCCCGCCGCCGTGACCCGGTGGCACGGCACGATGATCGGGAACGGGTTGCTCCCCATGGCCTGCCCGACCGCCTGCGCCGACCCCGGCATCCCCAGCCGGTGCGCGATGTCGCCGTAGGTCAGGGTTTTGCCCGGCGGAACGGCCCGCGCGATCTCGTACGCGCGGCGGTTGAACTCCGGCACGCCCGCGAAGTCCAGCGGGATCGAAGTCAGGTCCGCGCGCCCGCCGGCCAGCAGCGCGACGATCCCGTCGACCGCCGCTCGCACCGGTGGTGGCGGCGGGCCCTCGACAGCACCGGGGAACCGTCCGGCCAGCCGGGCGCGCAGGCCGGCCGCACCGCCGTCGGGCAGCGACGTCCCGATCACGACGTCGTCGCGCCACGCCAGCCCGCACGGCCCGATCGCCGTGTCGAACACCGTGAACCTCGTTGTCATGCGATCAGCCTACGACCGAAGAGGGGTACCGCGGACGCGAATGATCGCTAGGTTCGGTTTGGGTGGTTTGCCGAGTTCGGGGAGGCAGTCGGTGCGACGCGCGATGCTGGTGGCAGCGGTCCTGCTCGGCCTGAGTGCGGTCCCGGCGACGGCGACCGCCGACCCGCTCGTCATGCCGCACGTCGTGGTCGCCCACACCACGTGGTGGGCCGAACTGGCCGTGCGGAACGCCGGCGGCACCGTCGTCGCCGCGTACCCGCAGATCGGCGTCGTCGTCGCGTACACGGCGAGGGACGACTTCGCCGCGAAGGTCCGGCGAACGCCAGGCATCGACGCCGTCGGGGCGACGCGCACCGCGAAGATCCCGAAGGAGTTCTTCGCGCCCCGCAAGGACGTCCGCTACACCGGGCCGGACTCGCCGAACTCCGGCCAGGTGCCGCCCGAGGGAACCTCGTGGGACGTCCCGGCGCTGCACCTGCCCGAAGCGCACCAGGTCACCGAAGGCAGCAGGCGCACCCTCGTCGGCGTGCTCGACGTCGGCGTCGACGACACCCACCCGGACCTGAAACCGGCTTTCGACGCGAAGAACTCCGTGTCCTGCCTCTCCGGCTGGGCCGACCGCAGCCCCGGCGCCTGGCGGCCGACGCTGGACGGTCACGGCACGCACGTCGCGGGCACGATCGCCGCGGCCCGCACCGGAACCGGCGTCGTCGGCGTCGCGCCCGGCACCCGGATCGCCGCGGTGAAGCTCGCCGAACTCGACGACACCGAGACGGCCGAAAGCATGGTGTGCGGCTTCGTCTGGGCCGCCGAGCACGGCTTCGCCGTCACCAACAACAGCTACCGCTCGATCCCGTGGCGCTACAACTGCGACGACCAGCCGGACCAGGCCGCGGCCAAGCTCGCCGTCGGCCGCGCGGTCGCCTACGCCCAGCGCCGGAACGTCCTCGTGGTCGCCTCGGCAGGCAACGCCGGGATCGACCTCGACACGCGCTCGGTCGACCGCGAGAGCCCGGCCGACAGCACCCCGGTGGACCGCCGCATCGATCCGACGTGCACGCGGCTGCCGCACGAGCTGCCCGGCGTCGTCGGCACCGGCGCGCTCGACGAAAAGCTGCTGAAGGCGAGCTTCTCCAACTACTCCGCGTCCCGGATCAGCGTCGCGGCCCCCGGTGCGCGCGTCTGGTCGACCTGGCCGAACGGCGAATACCGCTCGGCGAGCGGGACGTCGATGGCCGCGCCGCACGCGAGCGGTGTCGCCGCGTTGATCGCGAGCGAGCACCCGCGCTGGAGCGCCGAGCGGATCAAGCGCGCCCTCTACGAGACGGCGACGCCGCTCTCGTGCCCCGACACCGTCTGCCGCGAGACGCCGGCCGGCACGACCTACTACGGCCACGGAATGGTCGATGCGGCGAGCGCCGTCGGCGCGGGATGATGTCGCTCGTGCTCGATCACCTCGTCTACGCCGGGCCGGACCTCGCCGAGGCCGTCGCCCGGGTCACCGCACTCACCGGCGTCACGCCCGCGCCCGGCGGCAGCCACGTCGGCCTCGGCACCGCCAACCACCTCGCCGACCTCGGCGCCGGGATGTACCTGGAGGTGATCGGGCCGGATCCGGCGCAGCCGGAGCCCGAAAACCCGCGCCCCTTCGGCATCGACGGCCTGACCGAGCCCGCGCTCGTCGCGTGGGCGGTGCGCACCACGGACCTCGACGCCACGATCAAGAACGCCCGCGCCCACGGCTTCGACCCGGGCGACGCGAGGGAGATGTCCCGCGAGACGCAAGACGGCGAAGTCCTGCGCTGGCGCCTGACCCCGCCGAGCGCCCCGGGCACGCTCCACCCGTTCCTCATCGACTGGGGCGCGACGCCGCACCCGACCACGCGCGGCCTGCCGTCGATCCCGCTGCTGATGGTCACCGGCACGCACCCGGACCCGGACTCGGTCCGGACGGCGACGGACGCTCTCGGCCTGGAACTCCTGGTCCGCCGCGCGGCGAAAGCAAGCCTGACGGCCGCGCTGAGGACGCCGGAGGGCCGTCAGGTCGCGTTGAGTTGAAAGCCGTGAAGGACTCCTTACCGGCTCAAGATGCCGGTAAGGAGTCCTTCACGGACTTCAGGCCTTGCCCTCGCGCCACAGGTTCGTCATCGGCAGCCGGCGGTCACGGCCGAACGCCTTGAACGTGATCTTCGTACCCGGCGGGTACTGGCGCCGCTTGTACTCGGCCTTGTCGACCATCCGCACCACGCGGTCGATCGTCTCCGGCTCGAACCCCGCGGAAACCAGGTCGGCGTAACCGCGGTCGCCCTCGACGTAGTCGTCGAGGATGTCGTCGAGCAGCGCGTAGTCCGGCAGCGAGTCCGTGTCGACCTGCCCCGGCCGCAGCTCGGCCGACGGCGGCTTCGAGATCGAGTTCTCCGGGATCGGCGGCGTCTCGCCGCGCTTCACCGCTTCGGCGTTGCGCCACCGCGCGAGCTGCCACACGTGCGTCTTGAAGACGTCCTTGATCGGCGCGAACGCCCCGACCGCGTCGCCGTAGATCGTGGAGTACCCGACGGCCAGCTCGGTCTTGTTGCCGGTGGCCAGCACCAAGTGTCCATCCAAGTTGGACAGTGCCATGAGCAGCATGCCCCGTGTCCGCGCCTGGATGTTCTCCTCGGCCAGCCCGGTCAAGGAAAGCTGCTCGACGTACACCCGGACCATGTCCTCGACCGGCTCGACGCGGTAGTGCGCCCCGATCCGCCGCGCGAGGTCGGCCGCGTCGTCCTTCGAATGGCCCGACGAGTACTTCGACGGCATCGAGACGCCGTAGACGTTGTCCCCGCCCAGCGCGTCCGCGGCCAGTGCCGCGCAGACCGCCGAGTCGATGCCGCCGGAGAACCCGAACGTCACCGACGTGAAGCCGTTCTTGTGCACGTAGTCCCGCAGCCCGACGACCAGCGCCGACCACACCTCGGCCTCGTCCGACAGCGGCTCGCTGATCACCCGCTCGGCCGTCGGCTCGTACGCCGGCACCGGCTCTTCGCCGAGCACGCGCCGCCGGACGTGCAGGCCTTCGAGCTCGCCGTCGCCGGCGTGCCCGCCCGCGGTGAGGTCCATGTCCAGCACGAGCAGGTGCTCGACGAACTGCGGCGCGCGCGCCAGCACCGTGCCGTCCGCGGCGACCACGAGCGAGTCGCCGTCGAACACGAGGTCGTCCTGGCCGCCGATCTGGTTGGTGTAGACCAGCGGCGCGCCCGCTTCGGCGGCGCGGCGCGCGATGAGCGGCAGCCGCTGCTCGTCCTTCGACCGCTCGTACGGCGACGCGTTCGGCGCCACCACGAGGTCGACGCCCGCGCGGCCCAGCGCCGAGATCGGGCCGCCGTCCTGCCAGATGTCCTCGCAGATGACCATGCCGATGTCGAGCCCGTGGAACCGGACGACGTCGAGCTCGGTGCCCGGCTTGAACCAGCGGTGCTCGTCGAACACGCCGTAGTTCGGGAGGTGGTGCTTGAACTGCCGCGCGACGACCTCGCCGCGGTAGAGGGCCGCCGCCGCGTCGCGCGGGCCGACCTCGTCGAGGTCGAGGTAGCCGATGTAGGTCAGCACGTCGCCGCAGCCCGCTTCGTCGAGGCGGCGAGCCAGGGACTCGACGCCCTGCCGGGAGGCGGCGGCGAAGGTCTTGCGCAGCGAGAGGTCCTCGACGGGGTAGCCGGTCAGGGACATCTCGGGGAAGACCACCACGTGGGCGCCGGCTTCGGCGGCCCGGCGGGTCCAGTCGACGTGCAGGTCGGCGTTGCCGTCGAGGTCGCCGACGGTGGGGTTGACCTGGGCGAGCGCGATGCGCAGTTGCGGCATGCCGCCATTCTGTCCCACGGCCACCCGGTCAGCCGAGCGAATGTGGGCGAAATGCCACGCTAGGTCGACGCGACCGCGTCGCGGTGCTTGAGCTTCGCCATCCGGCCGTCCCGGTGGTGCCAGACGATGCCCTCGAACTCCGGGTGCTCGAGCAGCCACTTCATCAGCCCGTCGAAGTCGCGCGGGACGCCGGCGAACTCCTGCGCCGTCGCGTGCGGGACCAGCCGGTGCGTGCCGAGCTGCTCCGGGTCGCCGTTGATCTTCGGCCCGCACAGCTCGTAGGTGCCGGGCGCCGCCCCGAACAGCCGCTCGTGCGCTTCCTCGAAGAACGGCGCGAACGACGACTGCTCGGCCGGCTCCCAGCCGACCGTCTTCCCCGTCTCCGGATCGGTCTGCACGGCCTCGAACCCGGCCGGCGCGCTCTTGCCCGCCTTCACCTCGCGCCGCGCCCACCAGGTGCCGGACTCGTCGAGCCGGACGCAGGTGCCGTCGTACTTGCGGGTGGCCACGCCTTGGCCGTCGAGCACCCACTGGCACGCGGGGTGCACTTCGCGGGTGACGCGGCGAAGGTCTTCGGGATCGCGCCGGAACAGCGTCGGGATCTTGCGCATGGCGTCGATTCTTCCGGTTGCGGCCAACGAAAAAACCCCCGCTCGGACGAACCGGGCGGGGGTTTTCGAGCGGACGGCTACTTCCGCTTGATCATGCTCCGGACCTTCTTGATGGTCTGCTCGAAGTCCGAGTCGAACGGGTTGTCGTGCACCAAGTAGGTCCACGTCGTGTTCGCCCGCCGGACGCCGGCTTCGCCGAGGTCGATGCCCTCGTCGGTCAGCTCGGCCTCTTCGAGGGTCTTCGCGGCCCGCGAATTCGCCTCGTTGATGATCTTGTGGAACTCCGGGATCGCCGCGCGGTGGAACTCGTCGAGCGGCGTCTCCCGGGCCAGCGCCCGCAGGTGGATGCTTTCGCGGACGTCGGTCAGGTACGCCAGGTGGTCCGACCACAGCTGGTCGATGTGGAACAGCAGCACCTCGCGGCACATCTGCTCCAGCTTCTCCTGGTCGTCGAGCTTTTCCTTCAGCTCGCCGAACTTCTCCGGGTGCGCCTTCTCCAGCTGCTCCGCCGCGTACGCGGTGCGAAGCACCTTGTCGCGGTGCACCAGCAGGTCACGCCGCTGCCGCTCGATCAGCCGCGTGTAGCGCCAGGTGTTGCGGTGGATCTCCAGGTCGACGCCCTCGGCGACGCGCTGGGCGTGGTTGAGCTGCCGCAGCGCCGCGTTGTCGACGATCTCGCCGGTCTCCTCGTCGTCGACGATGCCCTCGGGCACGTCCGGCGCGTTGGACAGCACGAGCTCGTCGTTCAGGCTGGCGAAGAAGATCGCGCTGCCCGGGTCGCCCTGCCGGCCGGAGCGGCCGCGCAGCTGGCCGTCGAGCCGGCTCGACGGGTACCGCGCGGTGCCGATGACGTGCAGCCCGCCCAGCTCGACGACCTCGTCGCGGGTGGCGCCGTCGGTGCCGCCCAGCCGGATGTCCGTACCGCGGCCGGCCATCTGCGTGGACACGGTGACCGCGCCCTTCTTGCCGGCCTCGGCGATGATCGCGGCCTCTTCGGCGTCGTTGCGCGCGTTGAGCACGACGCACTCGAGGTCGACCTTCGCCAGCTTCTCGGCCAGCTCTTCGGACTCGGCGACGTCCTGGGTGCCGACGAGGATCGGCCGCCCGGTCTCGTGCACCGTGCGGATCTCCTCCTCGATCGCCCGCAGCTTCTGCGACGGCGAGGCGAAGATCCGGTCTTCGAGGTCCTCGCGGATGTTCGGCGTGTTCGGCGGGATGACCGCGACCTCGAGCTCGTAGAACTCCCGCAGCTGCTCGGCGACGGCGACCGCGGTACCGGTCATGCCGGCCACCTCGGGGTAGCGCGCGAGCAGCGCCTGGACGGTGATCGAGTCGAGGATCTCGCCGCGGTCGGTCGCGGTGACCTGCTCCTTCGCCTCGACGGCGGCCTGCAGGCCGTCCGGCCAGCGCTGCAGCTCGGCGACGCGGCCGCGGGCGGCGTTGATGAGCTGGACCTTGCCGTCGCGGACGAGGTAGTCGACGTCGCGGGTGAGCAGCGCGTGCGCGTGCAGCGCGACGTTCACCGCCGGGAGCCGGTCCGAAGCCGTCTCGCCGTAGAGGTCGTCGACCTCCAGGCCGAGCGACTTCGCGACGACGGACGCGCCGGCGTCGGTCAGCCAGGCGTTGCGGCCCTCGCTGTCGGTCTCGTAGTGCAGGTTGAGCCGCAGCCGCCGGACGACCTTCGCGACCTCTTCGTCGGCGTCGGTGTGGTCGATCGAGCCGGCCATCACCAGCGGGACGCGGGCCTCGTCGACCAGCACCGAGTCCGCCTCGTCGACGATCGCGACCTCGGGGGCCGGCTGGACCAGGTCGTCGACCGAGGTGACCAGCCGGTCGCGCAGCACGTCGAAGCCGATCTCGGCGACGGCGCCGTACGTGACGTCCTTGGCGTAGGCCACCTTGCGCTCCTCGCGGGAGTGCGCGGGCTCGACCCACCCGACCGAAACGCCGAGCAGCGCGTACACCGGGCCCATCCACTCGGCGTCGCGGCGCGCCAGGTAGTCGTTGACCGTCACGACGTGAACGCGCTTTCCGCGGATCGCGTAGCCGGCCGCGGCCAGCGCACCGGCGAGCGTCTTGCCCTCACCGGTCTCCATCTGCACGACGTGCTTGGTGAGCAGGCCCATGGTGCCGAGCACCTGGACGTCGAACGCGCGCTCGCCGAGCGCCCGCCGGGCGGCCTCGCGGCCCAGCGCGCACACCTCGATCAGCTGGTCGTCACCGAAGGCGGTGTCCTTCAGCGTCTCGCGGAGCTTGCCCGCCCGCTCGGTCAGCTCCTCGTCGGAGAGCTTCTCGAGCTCGGGTTCGAGCTTCTCGACTGCGGGCAGCAGTGCTTCGTAGCGGGTCAGCTCGACGCTGCCCGGCCGCTGGATGATCCGGCGGAGCCGCTTGCCCACCCGGCTGATCAGTGCTGCCACCCCTGGTCTCCCGTTCTCTCTCGCTCGACCGGCCTGCCCCACCCAACGTGGCGGTGGTGCGTTCGAGTTCCGCGGCCGGATGGGACGATCCAACCGTGTTCCCTCATCCCAGCGCCAGGTCCCGTAGTCGCAGGATCACCGCAATTGCGACATCCGTGCTGCTAGCGGCCTCGCTGACCGCGTGCACGTCCACCGGCAAGCCCGTGCCGCCCGCGCCGACCACCGAGTCGCACCCGCCGTCCGGGCCGGTGCCCGCCGGTCTGGAGCGGTTCTACGGCCAGAGCCTGAGCTGGGCCGACTGCGCACCTTACGCGACGTCGGAAGACGCCAGGTCGGCGTTCCAGGCGAAAGACATCCAGTGCGCCCGGCTGACCGTGCCGCTGGACTACGCCAAACCGGCCGGCGACACCATCACGCTGGGCCTGCTCCGGCACAAGGCGACGGACGAGGGCTCCCGGATCGGGTCGCTGGTGGTGAACCCCGGCGGCCCGGGCGCGTCGGGCATGGTCGCGGCCGCCGGGCTGGTCAAGCCGGCGACGAGCACCGGCCTGGCCAAGCGCTTCGACCTGGTCGGCTTCGACCCGCGAGGGATCGGCGCCAGCCAGCCGGCCATCCACTGCTTGACCGACCAGGAGCGCGACGCCGACCGCGCCGACGACAGCGAGACCGACGGCTCGCCGGCCGGCGTGCTCAAGCAGGAATCGCAGGAGAAGGACTTCGCCGCGAAGTGCGCCCAGCGCACCGACGACGGCACCGGGATGCTGGCCAACGTCGGCACCCGGGACGTCGTGAAGGACCTGGACGTCCTCCGCTCGGTCCTCGGCGACGAAAAGCTCACCTATCTGGGCTACTCCTACGGCACCCGGATCGGGTCGGCCTACGCCGAGGCGTTCCCGAAGAACGTCCGGGCGATGATCCTCGACGGCGCGGTCGACCCGGAGCAGGACGCGGTCGAATCGCTGGTCGCGCAGGGCCAGGGCTTCGGGACGGCGTTCACGGAGTTCGCGAAGTGGTGCACCACCCAGCAGGACTGCGCGCTCGGCCAGGACGCGAACGCCGCGGTCAAGGCGTTCCAGGACCTCGTCCGGCCGCTGATCGACTTCCCGGTGCAGGTCGGCGACGGCCGCAAGCTCTCCTACGAGGACGCGACGACCGGCGTCATCCAGGCGCTCTACCAGCAGAGTCTCTGGGACACGCTCAACTCGGGCCTGAACGAGCTGAAGCAGCAGCGCGGCGTGACGCTGGAGAAGCTCGCGGACATCTACAACGAGCGCGACACCGACGGCAAGTACGGCACCACGCAGGACGCCTTCACCGCGATCCGCTGCGTCGACGACCCGCGCGTCACCGATCCGGCCGTGATCCTCAAGGCGCAGGAGGAGTACGTGAAGGTGGCGCCGTTCCTCGACGACGGCCGCCCGGCGAGCGCGGCCCGCGACGCCTGCGCGTTCTGGCCGGTGCCGAACACGTCGGAGCCGCACGTGCCGAACGTCGAAGGCCTGGCGAAGACGCTGGTCATCTCGACGACCAACGACCCGGCGACGCCGTACCAGGCCGGCGTCAACCTCGCGAAGGGCCTGAAGGGCGCGCTGCTCACCTTCGAGGGCACGCAGCACACGGTGTTCCTGCAGGGCGTGAAGTGCGTGGACCAGGCGGGCACGGACTACCTCGTCGACGGCACGGTGCCGCCGGACGGGACCCGGTGCTCCGGGCAGTAGCGGCCGCGCCGGCCCTGGCCCTGCTGCTGGCGGCGTGCACGGGTGCTCCGGCACCGGTGCCGCCGTCGCCCTCCTCGTCGTCCAGGCCGCCTGACCTGGGCAAGTTCACCCAGCAGAAGCTCGCGTGGAGTCCGTGCGGCGAGTCCCTGGACTGCGCGCACCTGAGCGTGCCGCTGGACTACGCCGCACCGGACGGACCGGCCGTCACGGTCGGCCTGCTGCGGCACAAGGCCGCGAAACAGCGGATCGGCTCGCTGGTCGTCAATCCCGGCGGTCCCGGCGGCCAGGGGACGGCCACGGTCGCGTCGCTGGTGAAGACGCCCGCCGCCGCGCCCCTGCTCGACCGGTTCGACCTGGTCGGTTTCGACCCACGCGGGGTCGGCACGAGCGAGCCGCGGATCACCTGCCGCACCGACGCCGAGCAGGACGCGGACCGCGCATCCGACGTCGAAAGCGACACGTCGCCTGAAGGGGTGAAGAAGCAGCTCGCCGAGACGACCGCGTACGGCGCGAAGTGCGCCGAAGCGACGAAGTACGGCAGGACGTTCCTCGCGAACGTCGGCACCCGAGACGTCGTACGCGACCTCGACGTCCTTCGCGCCGCGCTCGGCGACGAGAAACTGACCTACCTCGGCTACTCGTACGGGACGCAGATCGGCGCGGCCTACGCCGAGACGTACCCGCGCAACGTCCGAGCGCTGCTGCTCGACGGCGCCGTCGACCCCGCGCAGGGCCTGGTGGACTCGCTGGTCACGCAGGCCGCGGGCTTCCAGGACGCGCTGAACGAGTTCGGCAAGTGGTGCGCGTGCCCGCTCGCCGGCAGCACCGAAGCGTTCCAGCAGCTAGTCCGCCCGCTGATCACGAAGCCCCTCCCGGCCGGGACCCGGAAGCTCTCGTTCGAGGACGCGATCACGGGCACGTTCGCGGGGCTCTATTCACGCGGCGACTGGCCCGCCCTGAAGGCCGCGCTCGCGCAGGTGGCCCGGGGCAACGGCCGGACCCTGCTGGCCTTCGCCGACGGCTACTACCAGCGCGACCGCGACGGCCGCTACAGCGGCGCGATCGACGCGTACTTCGCCGTCCGCTGCGCCGACCACACCCGCGTCACCGACCGCGCCGCGATCGACCGCGCGCACGAGAAGATGCTGGCCGGCGCGCCCTTCCTGGCCGGCGGCACGCCCGACACGAGCGAGCTGGACATCTGCTCGACCTGGCCGGTCCCGCCGACGTCGGCCGAGCACGCGCCGCGGCCGCGGAACCTGCCGAAGACCCTGGTCGTCTCGACGACGCACGACCCCGCGACGCCGTACCAGCAGGGCGTCGACCTGGCGAAGGACCTCGGCGGCGTCCTGCTGACCTACGAAGGTGTCCAGCACACGGTCTTCCTCGAAGGCAACGCGTGCGTCGACCGCGCGGGCATCGCCTACCTGGTCGACGGGACCCCGCCCGCCGCCGGCACCCGCTGCTAGCCGAGGTTCACCGGCTCGTTCTGCTTGGTCAGCGAAAGCTCGAACATGACGGGGCTGAGGTGGTCGCCGGCCGGGGGCACCTGCACCCAGAGCCGGGCGAACCGCCGGGCCCCGTCCGCGGAGACCCACACCTTGACGATGATGTCGTCGGCGACCTGCGGCAGCACGCTGTGCGCGACGGCCGCGGGCACCCGGCCGCCGACGCGCAGGGCCGCGGCGCCGTCGACGTTCTCCTTGCCCTCGGTCCGGGCGTCGGCGACGCCTTTCAGCAGCCGTTCGAGCCCGCCGGACGGGCCGAGGAAGGCCCCCACCGCGTACTGCTCGGGGATCCGGCCGCGCGCGACGTCGGGGTCGGTGGTGACTTCGCCGTTCCGGACGGTGAAGCGGAACTTCGTGTGCCCGTCCCCGTCCTGGACGTCGGCCGTGCCGGTCGCGGCCCCGCCGCCGTCGAGGGTGGCGTCGCCCTCGATGAGCCGGAGCGGGAAGCCCGGCAGCACGCCGTTGACGCCGGCCGCGAAGTGCACGCTGCGCACCGAGGCGAACGACGTGGCCGCGTCGCGGACCAGTTCGGCGCCCGCCGGGAACGGCCCGCGCGTGTCCGGCGATCCGGTGCAGCCGGCCGTCAGCAGGAGCACGAGCAGGAGGGCGAAGCGGGGCATGCCGCGAGCCTACTGAGCGCGTCGGCGTGGCTCGATCCTTGCGGATGATGTCCTTCAAGCCACTTTCGACCCTTCGGGTCCCCGGCGAGACTGCTGGAGTGACTGTTGAGACCCGCCCTGCCCCGAAGCTGCACCGCGCCTGGCTGATCGCCGGTGCCGCCTTCGTCGCGCTGCTCGCCTCCGCCGGCTTCCGCTCCGCCCCCGGCGTCCTCATCGACCCGCTCCACGAAGAGTTCGGCTGGTCCACGGCCACGATCAGCTCCGCCGTCTCGGTCAACCTCGTGCTCTACGGCCTCTTCGCGCCCTTCGCGGCCGCGCTGATGGAGCGGTTCGGCATCCGCCGCGTCTCGGCGACGGCGTTGTTCGTCATCGCCCTCGGCGCGGCCGGCACGGTCTTCATGAGCGCGAGCTGGCAGCTGATCCTCTGCTGGGGCGTCCTGATCGGCGCGGGCACCGGCTCGATGGCCATGAGCTTCGCCGCGACCGTCGCGGCCCGGTGGTTCGTCCGCAGCCGCGGCGTCGTCACCGGCGTCCTGACCGCGGCCGGCGCCACCGGCCAGCTGATCTTCCTCCCGCTGATCGCGAACCTGGCGGTGAGCTCGGGCTGGCGGACGGCGTCGCTGGTGATCGCGATCGCCGCGCTGACCGTCGTCCCGGTGGTCCTGCTGGTCATCCGCGACCACCCCGCCGACGTCGGCACCACGGCCTACGGCGCGCCGGCCGGCGCGGAGGTCGCGCGCCCGGCGTCGAAGACCGGTTCGGCCCGCCGCGCGCTTTCGGTGCTCGGCCAGGCCGCCCGCACCCGGACGTTCTGGCTGCTCGCGGTCGGCTTCGCGATCTGCGGCGCGACGACGAACGGCCTGGTCGGCACCCACTTCGTCCCCGCCGCGCACGACCACGGCATGCCGCAGACGACGGCCGCGGGCCTGCTCGCCCTCGTCGGCGTCTTCGACGTCGTCGGCACGATCTTCTCCGGCTGGCTCACCGACCGCGTCGACCCGCGGATCCTGCTCGGCGTCTACTACGCGCTGCGGGGCCTTTCGCTGGCCCTGCTGCCGCAGCTGTTCACCGACTCCGTGCAGCCGAGCATGTGGGCGTTCATCCTGTTCTACGGCCTCGACTGGGTGGCCACGGTCCCGCCGACGGTCGCGCTCTGCGTCCGCGCGTTCGGCGACGCCGGGCCGATCGTGTTCGGCTGGGTCTTCGCCTGCCACCAGCTCGGCGCCGCGTTCGCCGCGTCGGCCGCCGGCCTGGTCCGCGACCAGCTGGGGAACTACAACCTGGCCTGGTATTCGGCGGCCGTCCTGGCGGTGCTCGCGTCGGTCGCTTCGCTGGCCATCACGCGGGCGAAGAAGCCCGTTCCGGTGCTCGCGAGCTGACTTCGTCACCCTCGGCGCGTCGTGAAACATCCCGTTAACACGCTGTCGTTAGGGTGCGGCCATGGATCGCCAGCAGGAATTCGTGCTCCGCACGCTCGAGGAGCGCGACATCCGTTTCGTCCGTCTCTGGTTCACCGATGTGCTGGGGTTCCTCAAGTCCGTCGCGGTCGCGCCGGCGGAGCTCGAAGGCGCGTTCAACGACGGCATCGGCTTCGACGGCTCGGCCATCGAGGGCTTCGCGCGCGTCTACGAATCGGACATGGTCGCCAAGCCCGATCCGGCCACGTTCCAGGTCTTGCCGTGGGAAACCCCCGACGGCGGCCCGTACTCGGCCCGCATGTTCTGCGACATCGCGATGCCGGACGGCTCGCCGTCGTGGGCCGACCCCCGGCACGTCCTGCGCCGCCAGCTGTCGAAGGCGGCCGAAGCCGGCTTCACCTGCTATGTCCACCCCGAGATCGAGTTCTTCCTGCTCTCGACCATGCCCGACGACGGCAGCGAGCCGGAGCCCGCGGACAACGGCGGCTACTTCGACCAGGCCAGCCACGCCACGGCGACGCACTTCCGCCGCCACGCCATCGAGACCCTCGAGGCGATGGGCATCTCGGTCGAGTTCAGCCACCACGAAGGGGCACCGGGCCAGCAGGAGATCGACCTCCGCTACGCCGATGCGCTGACGATGGCCGACAACGTGATGACGTTCCGCTACGTCGTCAAGGAGGTCGCGCTGACCCAGGGCGTGCGCGCGACGTTCATGCCCAAGCCGTTCACCGACCAGCCCGGCTCGGGGATGCACACCCACGTCAGCCTGTTCGAAGGCGACCGCAACGCCTTCTACGACGCCGAGGACCCGCACGAGCTTTCGGAGACCGGCAAGGCCTTCGTCGCCGGCGTGCTGCACCACGCCAAGGAGATCTCCGCGGTCACCAACCAGTGGGTGAACTCCTACAAACGCCTGATCAGCGGCAGTGAGGCCCCGACGACCGTCTCGTGGGGCCGCGCGAACCGCTCGGCGCTCGTCCGCGTCCCGATGTATTCACCCGGAAAGGCGTCATCCCGCCGGGTGGAGATCCGTACCCTGGACTCGGCGTGCAACCCGTACCTGGCGTACTCGGTCATCCTGGCCGCCGGGCTCAAGGGGATCGAGAAGGGTTACGAGCTGCCGCCACCCGCCGAGGACAACATCTGGCAGTTGAGCGACGCCGAGCGGCGCGCCGCCGGGTACTCCCAGCTGCCGCAGAACCTGGGGGAGGCGCTGGCCGAGATGGAGAAGTCCGAGCTCCTGCCGGAAGCGCTCGGCGAGCACGTCTACGACTTCTTCCTCCGGAACAAGCGCGTGGAGTGGGACAACTACCGCAGCGCGGTCACCCCGTACGAACTCCGAACGCTCCTCCCGGTGCTCTGATGGGGCGGCGGCCGGTGGTCCTCGCGATCCTGGCCGCCGCACTCGCGCTCGTCGCGGGAGCACCGGTGGCTTCGGCGTCTTCCCCGAAGTTCGACCTCGACGCGGCCGACATCCCGGCGCTGCAGGCGCGGATGGCGTCCGGCGGGCTCACCGCGGTCGGCCTGACCAGCACTTATCTCGAGCGGATCCGCCGGATCGACGGCAAGGTCAACGCCGTCCTGGCGCTGAACCCGGCGGCGTTGAGCCAGGCCGCTTCGAGCGACGCGAGACGTCGGGCGCACCACCTTCGCGGCCCGCTCGACGGCATCCCGGTGCTGGTCAAGGACAACGTCGACACGCGCGACCAGTGGACGACGGCGGGGTCGCGCGCCCTGCGCAGCCACCCCGCGAAGGACGCGACGCTGATAACGCGGCTCCGCAACGCCGGAGCCGTCATCCTCGGCAAGGCGAACCTCTCCGAATGGGCGAACTTCCGCGCCGCGAAGCCGACGTCCGGCTGGTCGGGCGTCGGCGGGCAGACGAACAACCCGTACGTGCTGGACCACAACCCGTGCGGGTCGTCCGCCGGCTCCGCGGCCGGCGTCGCCGCGTCGCTGGCCCAGGTGGCGATCGGCAGCGAGACCGACGGCTCGATCGTCTGCCCCGCGGGGATGACGGCGACGGTCGGGCACAAGCCGAGCCTCGGCCTGGTCAGCCGCACCGGGGTGGTGCCGATCTCCGCCGAGCAGGACACCGCCGGGCCGATCGCGCGCAACGTCGTCGACGTCGCCTTGACGCTGTCGGTCCTGCAGGGGCGGGACCCCGCGGACCCGGCCACCGCGCAGTACCCGGACTCGCAGCCCACGGACTACGCGAAGCTGCTTCGGCCGGGCGTGCTGCGCGGTGCGCGGATCGGGCTGTGGCGGCTGCCGGTGCTCGGCCCGGACACCGACGCGATCATGACGTCCGCGCGGAACTCCCTGGTCAAGGCCGGTGCGACGGTCGTCGAGGTGACTCCGCCGTACCAGGCGCGGCTCGGTGAACTGGAGTTCCCGGCGCTGCTCACCGAGTTCCACCGCGACATCGACGCGTACCTCGCGACGCGCCCGCGCGGCCCGCGGAACCTGGCCGGGCTGATCGCCTACAACCGCGCCGACCCGCTGGAGCGGACGTGCTTCGCCGGCCAGGAGCTGTTCGAGCAGGCACTGGCCGCACCGCCGCCGACCGACCCCGGCTACCTCGCCGGCCGCGCCGAGCTTTCGGACCTCGCCCGCCGGTCCCTCGACGAGACGCTGGCGAAGTACCAGCTCGACGCGATCGCGTCGCCGACGAACCCGCCCGCGTGGAAGACCGACTGCGCGATGGGGGACGACGACGTCATCCCGTCGTCGACGCCGGCCGCGGTCGCCGGCTACCCGGACGTGACGGTGCCGGCGGGGTTCGCCGGACCCCTCCCGGTGGGCATCTCGTTCATGGGTGCGCGGTGGTCGGACGCCCGGATGCTCGCGCTCGCGGCCGACTTCGAACGGGTCGCGCCGGCGCGGGTCTCGCCGAGCTACCTGCCGTCCTTGCCGTCGTAGCCCTGCGTACACGCTCTGACCTGCGGCAATGGCATTAAGTGCCCCCCCTGTTCGGGACCGGTTTCGGGGCATGTAATCTTCTCTTCGTCGCCAGGAACACCGGGTCGCCCCGGGGCCTCAAGCCCCGAAGATCCGGCCGGGCCGAGCGGGTTGACACCGCGGATCGGACCGGGTAATGTTCAGCGTCGGCCCACGAGCGGCCGCCGAATCCCTACGACTAACAGCGTAGGCTGAGGCATGCTCGACCAAAAGCTTTGAATATCGCTTGGAACAACTGCCGAGGATTTAGCCGCTGATAAAGCGGGTGGATTCGGAGTGTGTTGCTTGAGAACTCAACAGTGTGCTAGTGAACTAAGCCAGTAGAGCTTATATGAAACCTCGTATGAGGTTCCTTTGAGAAAATCTAGATTGAGAAATAGTCTCGATCAAACTATTCATTGTTGGAGAGTTTGATCCTGGCTCAGGACGAACGCTGGCGGCGTGCTTAACACATGCAAGTCGAACGCTGAACCACTTTCGGGTGGGGATGAGTGGCGAACGGGTGAGTAACACGTGGGTAATCTGCCCTGCACTCTGGGATAAGCCTTGGAAACGAGGTCTAATACCGGATATCACAACGCTTCGCATGAAGTGTTGTTGAAAGTTCCGGCGGTGCAGGATGAACCCGCGGCCTATCAGCTTGTTGGTGGGGTAATGGCCTACCAAGGCGACGACGGGTAGCCGGCCTGAGAGGGTGACCGGCCACACTGGGACTGAGACACGGCCCAGACTCCTACGGGAGGCAGCAGTGGGGAATATTGCACAATGGGCGCAAGCCTGATGCAGCGACGCCGCGTGAGGGATGACGGCCTTCGGGTTGTAAACCTCTTTCGCCAGGGACGAAGCGCAAGTGACGGTACCTGGATAAGAAGCACCGGCTAACTACGTGCCAGCAGCCGCGGTAATACGTAGGGTGCAAGCGTTGTCCGGATTTATTGGGCGTAAAGAGCTCGTAGGCGGTTTGTCGCGTCGGCCGTGAAATCTCCACGCTTAACGTGGAGCGTGCGGTCGATACGGGCAGACTTGAGTTCGGTAGGGGAGACTGGAATTCCTGGTGTAGCGGTGAAATGCGCAGATATCAGGAGGAACACCGGTGGCGAAGGCGGGTCTCTGGGCCGATACTGACGCTGAGGAGCGAAAGCGTGGGGAGCGAACAGGATTAGATACCCTGGTAGTCCACGCTGTAAACGTTGGGCGCTAGGTGTGGGCGACATTCCACGTTGTCCGTGCCGTAGCTAACGCATTAAGCGCCCCGCCTGGGGAGTACGGCCGCAAGGCTAAAACTCAAAGGAATTGACGGGGGCCCGCACAAGCGGCGGAGCATGTGGATTAATTCGATGCAACGCGAAGAACCTTACCTGGGCTTGACATGCGCCAGACATCCCCAGAGATGGGGCTTCCCTTGTGGTTGGTGTACAGGTGGTGCATGGCTGTCGTCAGCTCGTGTCGTGAGATGTTGGGTTAAGTCCCGCAACGAGCGCAACCCTTATCCTACGTTGCCAGCGCGTTATGGCGGGGACTCGTGGGAGACTGCCGGGGTCAACTCGGAGGAAGGTGGGGATGACGTCAAGTCATCATGCCCCTTATGTCCAGGGCTTCACACATGCTACAATGGCTGGTACAGAGGGCTGCGATACCGCGAGGTGGAGCGAATCCCTTAAAGCCGGTCTCAGTTCGGATCGCAGTCTGCAACTCGACTGCGTGAAGTCGGAGTCGCTAGTAATCGCAGATCAGCAACGCTGCGGTGAATACGTTCCCGGGCCTTGTACACACCGCCCGTCACGTCATGAAAGTCGGTAACACCCGAAGCCCATGGCCCAACCCGCAAGGGAGGGAGTGGTCGAAGGTGGGACTGGCGATTGGGACGAAGTCGTAACAAGGTAGCCGTACCGGAAGGTGCGGCTGGATCACCTCCTTTCTAAGGAGCACAACACATCCACTCGGCCGGGATTCCCGGAACTACCGTGGTGGGGTGGCTGGAACTCAAGTGCCGAATGTGTGCTTGTTCCGGTTGCTCAAGGAATTGTGGAACTACTGGTTATGGCTTGTTCTGGTTGGCAATGCCTCGTCTAGTACTGACCGCTTGCGGTCGTGGAACGAAGGGCCGGCGCCTGGAGGGCAAGTTGTTCATGAAGCACACTGTTGGGTCCTGAGGCAACACGCCTCAGGGCTAGAGCATAGCCCTGGAACGTTGTTTGTTTCTGGTGTGGTGTTTGAGAACTGTAGAGTGGATGCGAGCATCTTTGTGGTCAAGTTGTTAAGGGCACATGGTGGATGTCTTGGCTTCAGGAGCCGATGAAGGACGTAGGAGGCTGCGATAAGCCTCGGGGAGCTGTCAACCGAGCTGTGATCCGAGGATTTCCGAATGGGGAAACCCAGCACCAGTGATGTGGTGTTACCCGCACCTGAATATATAGGGTGTGTGGAGGGAACGCGGGGAAGTGAAACATCTCAGTACCCGTAGGAAGAGAAAACAACCGTGATTCCGTGAGTAGTGGCGAGCGAAAGCGGAAGAGGCTAAACCGTGTATATGTCAAGCTGTCAGGCGTTGTATGTGCGGTGTTGTGGGACCCAGCGTCGAGGATCTGACAGTCCTCGGAATGGTCACGTATGTTAGTGGAACCGCTTGGGATGGCGGGCCGGAGTGGGTGAGAGCCCCGTACGCGAAAACATGTCGTTGATTGTTTGTTTGGTGTTCCCGAGTAGCAGCGAGCTCGTGGAATTTGCTGTGAATCTGCCGGGACCACCCGGTAAGCCTAAATACTTCCTGAAGACCGATAGCGGACGAGTACCGTGAGGGAAAGATGAAAAGTACCCCGGGAGGGGAGTGAAAGAGTACCTGAAACCGTGTGCCTACAAGCCGTCAGAGCCTTTGGGTGATGGCGTGCCTTTTGAAGAATGAGCCTGCGAGTTAGTGCTGCGTGGCGAGGTTAACCCGTGTGGGGTAGCCGTAGCGAAAGCGAGTCTGAATAGGGCGATTGAGTCGCGTGGTCTAGACCCGAAGCGGAGTGATCTACCCATGGCCAGGGTGAAGCGACGGTAAGACGTCGTGGAGGCCCGAACCCACTTAGGTTGAAAACTGAGGGGATGAGCTGTGGGTAGGGGTGAAAGGCCAATCAAACTCCGTGATAGCTGGTTCTCCCCGAAATGCATTTAGGTGCAGCGTCACATGTTTCACCACGGGGGTAGAGCTACTGGATGGTCTAGGGGCCTTACCGGGTTACCGAAATCAACCAAACTCCGAATACCGTGGTGTGAGAGTGTGGCAGTGAGACGGCGGGGGATAAGCTTCGTCGTCGAGAGGGAAACAGCCCAGAACACCAGCTAAGGCCCCTAAGTGTGTGCTCAGTGGGAAAGGATGTGGGATTGCCCAGACAACCAGGAGGTTGGCTTAGAAGCAGCCACCCTTGAAAGAGTGCGTAATAGCTCACTGGTCAAGTGGTCCTGCGCCGACAATGTAGCGGGGCTTAAGCACACCGCCGAAGCTGTGTCATTCATGCAATACATCGGCTTGAGGCCTTGAGTCTCTTGTCTAGTGGTGTGGATGGGTAGGGGAGCGTCCTGCATCCAGGGAAGCGGCGGCGGAAGCCAGTCGTGGAGGGTGTGGGAGTGAGAATGCAGGCATGAGTAGCGAATGCAGAGTGAGAAACTCTGCCGCCGGATGACCAAGGGTTCCTGGGCCAGGCTAATCCGCCCAGGGTAAGTCGGGACCTAAGGCGAGGCCGACAGGCGTAGTCGATGGACAACGGGTTGATATTCCCGTACCCGAGCATGTGCGCCCATGACGAGGCGTTTGATACTAACCACCCGAAGCGTGCCGGCGAAGCCTTCGGGCCTAGTTGGCATTGTGGAGCGTGGGACCTGATTTCGTAGTAGTCAAGCGATGGGGTGACGCAGGAAGGTAGCTCCGCCAGTGAGTGGTAGTACTGGTGTAAGCGTGTAGGGAAGTTGGTAGGCAAATCCGCCAGCTATATATCCTGAGACGTGATGCGTAGCCGTTTGAGGCGAAGTAGAGTGATCCTATGCTGCCGAGAAAAGCCTCTAGTGAGTGCATGCACGGCCCGTACCCCAAACCAACACAGGTGGTCAGGTAGAGAATACCAAGGCGATCGGGTGAACTGTGGTTAAGGAACTCGGCAAAATGCCCCCGTAACTTCGGGAGAAGGGGGGCCAAACACCTTGAAGTCCCTTGCGGACTAGGGGTGGGTGGCCGCAGAGACCAGCGGAAAGCGACTGTTTACTAAAAACACAGGTCCATGCGAAGTCGCAAGACGATGTATATGGACTGACGCCTGCCCGGTGCTGGAACGTTAAGAGGACCGGTTAGCCTTTTGGGGCGAAGCTGAGAATTTAAGCGCCAGTAAACGGCGGTGGTAACTATAACCATCCTAAGGTAGCGAAATTCCTTGTCGGGTAAGTTCCGACCTGCACGAATGGCGTAACGACTTTCCGGCTGTCTCAACCACAGGCCCGGCGAAATTGCACTACGAGTAAAGATGCTCGTTACGCGCGGCAGGACGGAAAGACCCCGGGACCTTTACTATAGTTTGGTATTGGTTTTCGGTTCGGCTTGTGTAGGATAGGTGGGAGACTGTGAAGCGGTGACGCTAGTTACTGTGGAGTCGTTGTTGAAATACCACTCTGGTCGAATTGGGAATCTGAACCTCGGGCCATGATCTGGTTCAGGGACAGTGCCTGATGGGTAGTTTAACTGGGGCGGTTGCCTCCTAAAGAGTAACGGAGGCGCCCAAAGGTTCCCTCAGCCTGGTTGGCAATCAGGTGTTGAGTGCAAGTGCACAAGGGAGCTTGACTGTGAGACAGACATGTCGAGCAGGGACGAAAGTCGGGACTAGTGATCCGGCACCTCCTGGTGGAAGGGGTGTCGCTCAACGGATAAAAGGTACCCCGGGGATAACAGGCTGATCTTGCCCAAGAGTCCATATCGACGGCATGGTTTGGCACCTCGATGTCGGCTCGTCGCATCCTGGGGCCGGAGTAGGTCCCAAGGGTTGGGCTGTTCGCCCATTAAAGCGGCACGCGAGCTGGGTTTAGAACGTCGTGAGACAGTTCGGTCCCTATCCGCCGCGCGCGTAGGATACTTGAGGAAGGCTGTCCCTAGTACGAGAGGACCGGGACGGACGAACCTCTGGTGTGCCAGTTGTTCCGCCAGGGGCATGGCTGGTTGGCCACGTTCGGAAGGGATAACCGCTGAAGGCATCTAAGCGGGAAGCCTGTTCCAAGATGAGGTATCCCACCCTTTGTGGGTTAAGGCTCCCAAGAGACCATTGGGTTGATAGGCCAGAAATGGAAGCACAGTGATGTGTTGTCGAGTTGACTGGTACTAATAGGCCGAGGACTTGTCTACGAAGGTGTTACGCATCCACTCTACGGTTCTGAAACACCACACGGCCCTCGTGTTTGTGGGGGGTGTGGTTGTTTCGTAGTGTTTCGGTGGTTTTAGCGTCAGGGAAACGCCCGGTCCCATTCCGAACCCGGAAGCTAAGCCTGACAGCGCCGATGGTACTGCAACCGAAGGGTTGTGGGAGAGTAGGACACCGCCGAACTTATGTTGGGGAAGGCCCCGGTTGAGAACTTTGGTTCTCCCGGGGCCTTTTCTCATGCCCGCACCCACTCCCCCCCCCGACCTGTCCGGGTGGGCGAGTTCCGGCTTCACTCACGCGAGTCACGTCCTGGATCACGGGGATGGCGGTCCTGGTCACTGCTGGCCGACCGTTCAGGCACGCGAGCCAACCATCTGGGTAGGTGTGTCGTCGGTTCAATCACGCGAGTCGACCCTGCAATCACGTGAGTCGGCCTGCCGATCACGCGAGTTCCGCCCTCAATCGCGCGAGTCACGTCTCTGATCACGTGAATGACGGCCCGGATCACGCCAGCGCCGGACCCGGCCGACGACAGACAGCCCCACCAATCGCCCGTGAAGCCTCAAACCGGACGCGGCCGAGGCACCGGCCGGCTCCGCAACGGACTCGACAACACCAGCGACGTCGTGGTCTCCCCGTACCGCTGCACCTTCTCGACCAACCCCTCCAGTTCCGCGGTGTCCCGGCACAGGACCCGCAGGATCCAGCACTCCTCACCGGTGACGTGGTCCGCCGAGACGACCTGCGGCAGCGGCAACACCGCCGTCCGGAACCGGGGCGTGTCCAGACTCCGCACCCGCGCCCGCACCAACGCCTCGATCGGCAATCCCAGCTTCGACGTGTCGATACTCGCCGCGTAGCCGGTGATCACCCCGCGCTCCTCGAGACGGCGGACCCGCTCGGTCACCGCCGAACCCGACAGCGAGACCCGGCGGCCGAGCTCCGAAAAACTGAGCCGGCCGTCCGCCTGGAGGAGCTCCAGCAGGTGCCAGTCGACGTCGTCGAGATCCACCGCAACTCTCCCGGGTGAGCAGGGCCAGAACAGGGAAATCCCCGGCCGGCCCGGGCTTCCACCCCGATTCTGCCCTGTGTCCGGGGCCCCGGGACCAGCAGGATTCAAGGCATGACCACCGCACGTACGCTCACCGTCCCCGCCCCGGCGCCGGAAGCGGCCACGAAGTACTTCGGCGCCGAACTCGCCTTCGAGGTCGATCCCGACGATCTCGTCCGGGACCTCGACGCCGGCCGCACCGACGGCTACGTCGTCGTCGAGACGCGGGCCGAAGAGGCCTACGCCCAAGCTCGCATCCCCGGCGCGATCAACCTCCCGTACAAGGACATGACGGCGGAGAGCACCCAGCACCTCGATCGGGACCTCGTCTACGTCTGCTACTGCGAGAGCATCCACTGCAACGCCGCCACCAAAGGCGCGCTCAAGCTCGCCGAGCTCGGGTTCAAGGTGAAACGGCTCTCCGGCGGCATCACCGCCTGGATCGCTGCCGGCCACCCCGTCGAGGGCGCGGGAGAAACAGGCGAGATCCGCTGCGCCTGCTGAGCCACCTACCCTGAAAAGCGTGACACGACTGCTCATCATCCAGCCGGACGCGTCGGACCCGCTCGGCCCCCTCGGCGACTGGCTCACCGACGCCGGCGCGGAGCTCGACGTCCGGCTGCCGCCGAAGGACGACCTGCCCGACGACCTCGACGCCTATCGCGGCGTCGTCTGCCTCGGCGGCGGCATGGCCGCGGAGGACGACGTGAAGCACCCGTGGCTCGCCGACGTCCGGCGGTTGCTGGCCAAGGCGGCGATCCGGAAGCGGCCGACGCTGGGGATCTGCCTCGGCGCCCAGCTGCTGGCCGTCGCGACCGGGGGACGCGTCGAGGTCGGGCGGGACGGGCCCGAGGTCGGTCCGCACCTCGTCGCGAAGAAGGACGCGGCGTGGACCGACCCGCTCTTCGCCGAGCTGCCGCTCATGCAGGACGTGCTGCAGTTCCACAACGACGCGATCACCCGGCTCCCGCCCGGCGCCGAGCTGCTCGCGTCCGCACCGCGCTACCTGCACCAGGCCTTCCGGTTCAACCGTTGTGTCTACGGTGTCCAGTTCCACATCGAGACGACGCCCGCCATCGTCGAGAGCTGGGCCGCCGACGAGCCCGAGATGGCGGAATTCGCCCGTCCGGGCTCACTCGAGCACGACGCGTTGACCGCCGTGCACGCCGACATCGAGGAAACCTGGCGCCCGTTCGCGCAGCGGTTCGTCCGGTTGGCCGCCGGAGAACTCGAGCCCGCCGCCGACAGTCAACGCTCATTGCCGCTGGCTTAACGCCTGGGATCACAATCAGCAACAGCCTGTTAACGCCAGGCGTCACCCTTCAGGTACCTTGCGGAAGGAGTCCCCACAAGGGTTCGGAGGTCGGGGTGGAGCCCTCGTTGCTGGTCGTGATCGTCGTCGTCACGGCCTTGGTTTTCGATTTCACGAACGGGTTCCACGACACCGCGAACTCGATGGCCACGTCGATCGCGACCGGGGCCCTCAGGCCCCGGGTGGCCGTCGCGATCTCCGCGGTGCTGAACCTGGTCGGCGCGTTCCTGTCGGTGGAGGTCGCCAAGACGATCTCCAGCGGCTTGGTGGACGACACGAAGATCGGCCCGTCGATCGTCTTCGGCGGGCTGATCGGCGCGATCGTCTGGAACCTCGTGACGTGGTTCGTCGGCCTGCCGTCGAGCTCGTCGCACGCCCTGTTCGGCGGCCTGATCGGCGCCACCTGGGTTTCGGCGGGGACCGACTCGGTCCACTTCGGAAAGATCGTCGAGAAGGTGCTGGTCCCCGCCGCCGCGAGCCCGGTGATCGCCGGCGTCGTGGCGATGATCGCGACGTACCTCGTCTACCGGTTCCTCGTCCGCGGCCGCCCGGCCACGCGCGGGTTCAAGGTCGGCCAGGTCGTCTCGGCGTCGCTCGTGTCCCTCGCCCACGGCACCAACGACGCGCAGAAGACCATGGGTGTCATCACGCTCACGCTCGTCAGCGCCGGCAGCCTGCCCGCGGGCGCGTCGCCACCCGTCTGGGTGATCATCAGTGCGGCCTGCGCCCTCGCTCTCGGCACGTACCTCGGCGGCTGGCGCATCACCCACACCCTCGGCAAGGGCCTCACCGACATCGAGGGCCCGCAGGGCTTCGCCGCCCAGACGAGCTCGGCGCTGGTCATCCTGATCTCGTCGCGGCTGGGCTTCCCGCTTTCGACGACGCACGTGTGCTCCGGCGGGATCGTCGGCTCCGGCGTCGGCCGCCGGGAGGCGCCGGTGCGCTGGCGGATGGCGGGCCGGATGGTCATCGCGTGGCTCTTCACGCTGCCCGCCGCCGCGATCGTCGGTGCGGTGTCCGGCAAGATCGCCTCGCTCGGCACCGCGGGCACCATCGCCGTCGGCGTCGTCGGGATCGGTGTGGGGGCCGGGATCTGGCTGCTTTCCCGTCGTCACCCCGTCACCGCGCACAGCTTCCAGGTGCCCGAGCCGACGCCCGCCGGGACCGAACCGGGCCGGCTCGCCGCCTGATCCCGCCCGCCCGGGATACGGTGGTTCGTGATGGCAGACCGCGCGCGATCGACCGCTTCGGCGGCGAGGTACGGCTTCACCGATGCCCGTGCCGAGGGTCAGTTGCGCGCGGCCGGCTGGTGGGACGACGCGGGCCCGCTCGAGGCCGCCGGCGACGTGCTCTCGGCGTTGTCCCGGACCGCGGACCCGGATCTCGCGCTGCGCGGGATCGACCGCATCCGCGAGGCCGACGACGGCGAGTGGACCCGGCTCGAAGACCAGTTGCGCGCCAACCGGACCTTCCGCGGCCGCTTCCTCAGCGTGCTCGGGACGTCGAGCGCGCTGGCCGACTTCCTCGCCGCGAACCCGGAGCAGTGGCAGTCGCTCACCGGCGACAAGTGCACGGACTCCGCCTGCTACCGCGAAAACCTGGGCGCGTCACTCGTGCGGGACGACGGTTCGGTGCTCACCGGGCTCGAAGCCGAGCAGGCCCTCAAGATCGCCTACCGCGGCCAGCTGCTCGGCATCGCCGCCGCGGACCTGGGCCACCTCGTCGAGGCCGGGCTCGAGCACCCGCACTACGCCGAGGTCGCGGCGCAGCTGACCGAGCTGGCCGAGGCCGCGCTCGCCGCCGGGCTCACCGTTGCCGAAGCGGAGGTCGGCGCGTCCGCCGAGGGCACCCTGGCGATCATCGCCATGGGCAAGTGCGGCGGCCGGGAGCTCAACTACGTCAGCGACGTCGACGTCATCTTCGTCGGCGCGGGCGACCTCGGCACCGCGACGCGGCTGGCCAGCACGACCATGCGGGTCGTCGGGAAGGCGTGTTTCGAGGTCGACGCCGCACTGCGCCCCGAAGGCAAGGCAGGCGCGCTCGTGCGCACCCTGGAGAGTCACCAGGGCTACTACCAGAAGTGGGCCAAGACCTGGGAGTTCCAGGCGCTGCTCAAGGCACGCCCGGTGGCGGGCGACGCCGAGCTGGGGCAGCAGTACGCCGAGATGGTCGCCCCGCTGGTGTGGTCGGCGGCCGACCGGGAGAACTTCGTCGGCGAGGTGCAGCAGATGCGCCGCCGCGTCGAGGGGCACGTGCCGTCCGAACACGCCGAGCGCGAGCTCAAGCTGGGCCGCGGCGGGCTGCGTGACGTCGAGTTCGCCGTGCAGCTGCTGCAGCTCGTGCACGGCCGCGTCGACGCCGACCTGCGCTCGCCGTCCACGATGGACGCGCTCGCCGCGCTCGGCGAAGGCGGCTACGTCGGCCGCCAGGACGCGGCCGAGCTGGGCGCGTCCTACGAGTTCCTGCGGACCATCGAGCACCGGCTGCAGCTGCGGCGGCTGCGCCGGACGCACCTGTTCCCCGCCACGACGGACACCGACGAGCTGCGGATCCTGGCGCGGGCCAGCGGGATCAAGGCGAGTGGCGGGAAGAGCCAGGGCGAGGCGCTGCTGGCCGAGTTCCGCAAGCACGGCAAGGGCATCCGCCGTCTGCACGAGAAGATCTTCTACCGGCCGCTGCTGCAGTCCGTCGCGAACGTGCCGACCGAGGCGCTGCGCCTGACCACCAAACAGGCGGCCAGCCGGCTGGCCGCGCTCGGCTACACCGCCCCCGACGGCGCGCTCCAGCACATCAAGGCCCTCACCTCCGGCGTCTCGCGGCGCGCCGCGATCCAGCAGGCGCTGCTGCCGGTGCTGCTCGACCTCCTGGCCGACACCCCCGACCCCGACGGCGGGCTGCTGTCGTACCGGAAGGTGTCCGAGGCGCTCGAAGACACCCCGTGGTACCTGCGGGTCCTGCGCGACGAGGGCACGGTCGTGGAGAACCTGGCCGCCCTGCTCGGCACGTCCCGGCTCGTGCCCGACCTGCTCGTCCGCGCGCCGGAGGTGCTGCGGCTGCTCGGCGACCCGGCCCGGCTGCTCGGCCGCACACCCGCCGAGGTGGCGAAGTCGCTGCGGGCCGCCGTCCGGCGCCAGCCCGGGTTGAACGCCGCCGTCGCCGCCGCGCGTTCGCTGCGGCGCCACGAGCTGTTGCGGATCGCCTGCGCCGACCTGCTCGGCCTGCTCGACGTGCCCGCGGTGTGCGAAGCGCTGTCCAGCGTCTGGGTCGCGGTGCTGCAGGGGGCGCTGGCCGCGGCGTTCCGGCAGCGCCAGGCGGAGCTGGGCCGCACGCCGGCGCGCATCGCCGTGATCGGGATGGGCCGGCTCGGCGGTGCCGAACTCGGCTACGGCTCCGATGCCGACGTCCTCTTCGTGTGCGAGGCGTCCGAAGGGGTTTCGGACGCCGACGCCGTGAAGTTCGCTTCGTCGGTCGCGGAGACCGTCCGGAAGATGCTGGGCGCGCCGAGCTCGGACCCGGCCCTGGAGGTCGACGCCGACCTGCGCCCGGAGGGGCGGAGCGGACCGCTGGTGCGGACGCTGGAGTCGTACCGCACGTACTACGCGCGCTGGGGCGAGGTGTGGGAGGCGCAGGCGTTGCTGCGCGCCCGGTTCGTCGCGGGGGACGACGACCTCGGCGAGCGCTTCATCGCGATGATCGACCCGATCCGCTACCCCGAGGGTGGCCTGGACGCGACGAAAGCCCGCGAGATCCGCCGCATCAAGGCGCGCGTCGAGACCGAGCGGATGCCCCGCGGAGCCGACCCGACGCGCCACACGAAACTCGGGCGCGGCGGCCTCGCCGACGTCGAGTGGACGGTCCAGCTGCTGCAGCTGCAGCACGCGCACTCGGTGCCGGGACTGCGGACGACGTCGACGCTGGACGCGCTGGCCCGCCTGCCGGAAGCGGGCTTGGCCGAGCAGTCCGAAGCGGACTCGCTGCGGGAGGCGTGGCTGCTGGCCACGAGGGTGCGCAACGCGGGGATGCTGGTGCGCGGCAAGGCGGTCGACGAGGTCCCGGGGTCGGGCCGCGACCTGGCGGCGGTGGCCCGGGTGCTGGGCCAGACGGCGGCCGACGACCCCGGCGAGTTCCTGGACACGTACCGTCGCATCACCCGGAGGGCGCACACCGTGGTGGAGCACCTGTTCTACGAGGCCTGAGCGGTCGCTTACAGTGGGGTGCGTGACTGAGCGCGAGCCGTTCCGGACCCGGATCAAGGTCCGGCACTACGAGTTGGACACCCTGGGCCACCTCAACCACGCCGTCTACCACTCCTACGGCGAGGTCTCGAGACTCGAGCTGCTCGAAGCGGCCGGCGGGCTCGAGAACTTCGTGAAGGCGAAGCTCGCGTCGGTGCTGCTGGAGACGCACGTGGTGTTCCGCCGCGAGCTACGCGCGGGCGACGAGGTCGACGTGACGTGCGACGTCAAGTTCGGCAGCGGCAAGACGTTCTCGATGGACTCGAACATCTTCAAGGCGGACGGGACCCTGGCCGCGGAGATCACCTGCACGCTGGGGCTGATGGACCTGGAGCGCCGCAAGCTGGTGGCGGATCCGCGGGGGAAGTTCGAAGCCGCGGGCGCGGACCTGAAGCTGCTCTCGACCTCGGAGGGCTGAGGGTGGAGATCCGCCCGGCCGCTCCCGGCGACTGGCCGGGGATCTGGCCGATCATCCACGACGTCGTCACGGAGCAGCAGACGTTCCCGTACGACCCGGCGATGACCGAGGAAGAGGCTCGCCGCAGCTGGCTCCGGCCTGCGCCGGCCCGGACGGTCGTCGCGGCCGACGGCGACCGGGTGCTGGGAACGGCGAACATGTACGCCAACCGTCCCGGGCCGGGGAGCCACGTGGCCTCGGGAAGCCTGATGGTCGGGGCCCCGGCGCGCGGTAGGGGAGTGGGCCGCGCGCTGGCGACGGACATGATCACGTGGGCCCGCGAGGCGGGCTTCGCGGCGATCCAGTTCAACGCGGTGGTGGACACCAACGAGAGCGCGATCCGCCTCTACGAGAGCCTCGGCTTCACGACCCTGGGCGTGGCACCGGGAGCGTTCCGCCACCCCGTCCACGGCGACGTCGGCCTCCGCATCATGTGGCTGGACCTGCGCCCGGCCTGAACGAGAAACGCCGGCGGCGAGGGCTCTTCGCTCCTCGCCGCCGGCGTGCCCGGGGGTCGTACTACCGCATCACACGTCGTAGTACAGGGCGAACTCGTACGGGTGCGGGCGCAGCCGCAGCGGGTCGATCTCGTTCTCGCGCTTGTAGGCGATCCACGTCTCGATCACGTCCGGTGTGAAGACGCCGCCCTCGAGCAGGTAGTCGTGGTCGGCCTCGAGGGTGTCCAGCACCGTGCCGAGGTCGCCCGGGACCAGCTTGACGTTCTTGGCCTCCTCGGGCGGGAGCTCGTAGAGGTCCTTGTCGATCGGGTCCGCCGGCTCGATCTTGTTCTTGATGCCGTCGAGCCCGGCCATCATCATCGCCGAGAACGCCAGGTACGGGTTGCCCGACGAGTCCGGGCAGCGGAACTCGGCGCGCTTGGCCTTCGGGTTGTTGCCCGTGATCGGGATGCGGACGCAGGCGGAGCGGTTGCGCTGCGAGTAGACCAGCGAAACCGGCGCCTCGAAGCCCGGCACCAGGCGGTGGTAGGAGTTCACCGTCGGGTTCGTGAAGGCCAGCAGGCTCGGCGCGTGCTTGAGCAGGCCGCCGATGTAGTGCCGCGCGGTGTCCGACAGGCCGGCGTAGCCCGACTCGTCGTGGAACAGCGGCTGGCCGTCCTTCCACAGCGACTGGTGGCAGTGCATGCCCGAGCCGTTGTCGCCCGCGAGCGGCTTCGGCATGAACGTCGCGGTCTTGCCCGCGGCGAACACCGTGTTCTTCACGATGTACTTGAACAGCTGCAGGTCGTCCGCGGCGTGCAGCAGCGTGTTGAACTTGTAGTTGATCTCGGTCTGGCCGGCGGTGCCCACCTCGTGGTGCGCGCGCTCGATCTCGAAACCGGTGTTCGTCAGGTTGCGGACGATGTCGTCGCGCAGGTCGGCGAAGTGGTCGACCGGCGGGACCGGGAAGTAGCCGCCCTTGAACTTCGTCTTGTAGCCCTGGTTGCCACCGACCTCGTCGGCGCCGGTGTTCCACCAGCCCTCGATCGAGTCGATCTCGTGGAACGAGGCGTGCTCGGCGGAGTCGAAGCGGACCGAGTCGAAGATGTAGAACTCGGCCTCGGGACCGAAGTAGACGTTGTCGGCGACGCCGTACTCGGAGATGTACTGCTCGGCCTTGCGCGCGATGTTGCGCGGGTCGCGGCTGTACGCCTCACGGGTGAACGGGTCGTGCACGAAGAAGTTGAGCGCGAGCGTCTTCGCCTTGCGGAACGGGTCGATCCGGGCCGTCGCCGCGTCCGGCAGCAGCAGCATGTCGGACTCGTGAATGGACTGGAAGCCGCGCACCGAGGAGCCGTCGAACGCGAGACCCTCTTCGAATGCCTCTTCGGTGAAGGCCTTCGCGGGGACCGTGAAGTGCTGCATCACGCCGGGCAGGTCGCAGAACTGGACGTCGACCACCTCGACGTCCTCGTCGGCGATGAGGCGCTGGATGTCGTCTGGAGTAGTGGGCACCCTCGGTGACTCCTTCTCGTTCGAGCTCGTACGGCAGTGCTCTCTTCGGCTCACGCTAAGAGGGCGGTGTTGCCCGACCGTCACCCGTATGTTTCGCGGGTGTTAACGGGTGGGTGGATACCGGCTATCCGACCAGGGCGGATGTGGTCCGCGCCACCGGCATACCCTGGATGGGTGGCGAGATGGACCGGTGAATGGCTGCCCGGCACCGGCGAGGGCCGGCAGGACGCTGATCAGCACGAGTCGCGCTGGCCGGGCGAGAAGTTCGGTTTGCCCGAATCCGGCGTGGGCTCGGCGGCGCGCGGGGGCGCGCGGCTGCTCGGGCTGGTCGTCGACCTCGTCATCGCGGCCCTGGTCACGGCCATCTTCCTGCACCCCAGCCTGCAGGACCCGGTCGCGATGCAGAACTTCAACCTCTGGTCCGGCGGCGTGTGGGCGGTCATCTCCGTCGTGTCCGCCGGCTTCTTCGGGTTCACGCCCGGGATGGCCGTCGTCGGCATCCGCGTCGCCCGGCTCGACGGCGCCGCGCTGGTCGGCCCGCTGCGCGCGCTGGTCCGGGCGGTGCTGACGTTCGTGATCATCCCGGCGGCGGTCCGCAACGCCGACGGCCGCAGCTGGCTCGACCGGCTGACCGGCACCGTCGTCATCCGGATGCGCTGAACGAGAAAGGCCCCGTCCGAGCCGGACGGGGCCTTCGTCGTCGGTGCGGGTCAGCGACGGCGGATCGTGCGCTGGACGTTGCGCATCTTCGCGCCGGCCGGCATCGGGCCCTTCGGCATCGCCGCGCCGCGGTTGCCGAGCGCGGCCAGCTTCGCCTCCAGCGCGTCGACCTGGGCCGGCTTGAGGTTGCGCGGCAGCTTCATCAGGAAGCCCTGGAGCTTCTTCAGCGGGATCTGGCCCTCTTCGTGGCCGATCGTCACGTCGTAGATCGGCGTGTCGCCGACCAGGCGGGAGACGCGCTTCTTCTCCTGGGCGAGCAGTGTCTTGACGCGGTGCTGCGCGCCCTCGGCGACGAGCACCACGCCCGGGCCGCCCAGCACGCGGTGCACGGCGTCGAGCTGCGTGGTCGCCGCGACGGTCGGCGTCACCTTCCACTTGCCGCGGAGGTTCTCCAGCGCCCACGCCGCAGCGCCGGGCTGGCCGTCGGCCTTCGAATAGACCGTCTTCTGGACGCGACGGCCGAAGATGATCATGGCGAGCAGGGCACCGAGGACCAGCCCCAGCGGCAGCAGCGCCCACTGCGCGTCGAAGAAGAACCCGATCCCGAACAAGACGCCCGCGACGACGACGATCGACCCGACCATCCACGGGATGAGCCACGGGTCTTCCTTGCGCTGCATCTTGAAGGCCTCGAAGAGCTGGCCACGGCGGGCCTTGCTCGCCGCGCGCTTCTCCTTCTTGGCCTGCTTGGCCGCTTCCTTGTCCTGCTGTCCCGCCATATGACCAGGATACGGCCGCGTGCCCCTGCCCCGATTCCCCGTCCCCCTCTGCGAGGATGCCGGACGTGACCGGCGTACTTTCCCCCAAGAGCCTGAACCGTTTGCTCGATGGTCTCGACCCCGAGCAGCGCGCCGCCGCCGGTGCCCCGCGGGGGCCGGTCTGCGTGCTGGCCGGAGCCGGCACGGGCAAGACCCGCACGATCACCCACCGGATCGCCCACCTCGTCCGATCAGGGCGCGTTTCCGCTGGTCAGGTGCTCGCCGTCACGTTCACGACGCGGGCCGCGGGGGAGATGCGGACGCGGCTGCGCGGCCTCGGCGTCGAAGCCGCGCAGGCCCTGACGTTCCACGCCGCCGCCCGCCGCCAGCTGCGCTACTTCTGGCCGCGCGTGGTCGGCGACCGGCCGTGGGACCTGCTGGACAACAAGCTGCGCTTCGTCGGTCAGGCCGCGAACCGGGCCAAGCTCGGCACCGAGGTCGAGGTCCTGCGCGACCTGGCGAGCGAGATCGAGTGGGCGAAGGCGTCACTGATCAGCCCGGACGACTACCCGGCGGTCACCGCGCGCGCCCAGCGCGACATCCCGGCGCCGGCCGCGCAGATCGCCCAGGTCTACCGCACGTACGAAGAACTGAAGAACGCCGCGCAGGTGCTCGACTTCGACGACCTCCTGCTGCACACGACGGCGGTGCTCGAGGAGCACGGCGTCGTCGCCGAGGAGTTCCGCGACCGCTACCGCTGCTTCGTCGTCGACGAGTACCAGGACGTCACGCCGCTGCAGCAGCGCCTGCTCGACGCGTGGCTCGGCGGCCGCGACGACCTGACGGTGGTCGGCGACGCCAACCAGACCATCTACTCCTTCGGCGGCGCGTCGCCGCGGCCGCTGCTGGAGTTCACGCGGCGCTACCCGGACGCGACCGTCGTCCGGCTCGAGCGCGACTACCGGTCGACGCCCGAGGTCGTCTCGCTGGCGAACCGGGTCATCGGCGCCGCGCGCGGGCGGCCGGCGGGTTCGCGGCTGAAGCTGATCGGCCAGCGGCCGCCGGGTCCGGAGCCGCGGTTCGCCGAGTTCGACGACGAGGCGGTCGAGGCCGAGGCCGTCGCCCGGCGGGTGCGCGAGCTGCTGGACGGCGGCGTCGCGGCGAGCGAGATCGCGGTGCTGTACCGGGTGAACGCGCAGTCGGAGGCGTACGAGTCGGCGCTGACCGAGGCCGGCATCCCGTACCTGGTCCGCGGCGGCGAGCGGTTCTTCAACCGGACCGAGGTCCGGCAGGCGATGTCGGCGCTGCGGGCCGCGAGCGGCGACGTCAGCTCCGACCTGGTCACGACGGTGCGGTCGGTGCTCGCCCGGGTCGGGCTCACCGAGTCGCCGCCGGCGGGTGGCGCGGCCAAGGAGCGCTGGGACGCGCTCCTGGCGATCGTCGAGCTGGCCGAGGAGCTGGCTTCGACGGTCGAGGACGCGGACCTCCCGCGGTTCAACGCCGAGCTCGACCAGCGCGCCGCGGCTCAGCACCCGCCGACGGTCGAGGGCGTGACGCTGGCGTCGCTGCACGCGGCGAAGGGCCTGGAGTGGGACGCGGTGTTCCTCGTCGGCCTCGCCGAGGGGACGGTCCCGATCCTGCACGCCGGCGACGACGAAGCGGCGATCGAGGAGGAGCGGCGGCTGTTCTACGTCGGCGTGACGCGGGCCCGCGAGCACCTGTGGCTGTCGTGGGCGCTGGCCCGCACGCCGGGCGCGCGGCGAAACCGCCGGCGCAGCCGGTTCTTGTACGGCCTGATCCCGGAGGACCACCCGGCGGCTCGGGCGGCCCGTTCCCAGCAGAAGCCGGCGACGCCGATCAAGACGCGCTGCCGCGTCTGCGGCGGGCCGCTGCTGGAGACCCTCGAGGTCAAGCTGGGCCGCTGCGGGAAGTGCCCGTCCATGGTGGACGAGGGGCTGCTGGAGCGCTTGAAGTCCTGGCGCGGCGACCGGGCCCGCGAGCTGAAGGTGCCGCCGTTCGTCGTGTTCACCGACGCGACGCTGATGGCCATCGCCGAGCAGCGCCCGGTGGACGAAGCGGCGCTGGTGTCGATCTCGGGGATCGGCGCGACGAAGCTCGAGCGGTTCGGCGCGGAGATCCTCGGCGTGGTCCGGGCGTCGGCGGAGTAGCGACGGGCCGACGGCGCCGATGCGGCTGCTCGACCGCCTTCGGGCTGGGCGGGCGCACCTTTTCTGCATGGATTCGGCCGCGTCCGAGGTGGCGCAGTCGGCCCGGAGTCGTTCGTGTGGCGGAGCCGGCGCGACTCGTGAGGGCGGGGTAGTCGATGCCGTCGGGACGGGTGGGGTTGTGCCCGTGTCGTTTGTGTGGCGGGGTCGGTTTGGCTCGTGAGGGCGGCGTTGCCGATGCCGTCGGGACAGGTGTGGTCGAGCCCGTGTTGTTGCGTGGCGGAGCCGGTGCGGCTCGTGAGGGCGGCGCCGCCGATGCCGTCCGGACGAGTGCGGCCGCGCCCGTGTCGTTCGTGTGGCCGGGTCGGTACGGCTCGTGAAGGCGGGCTGCCGATGCTGTCCGGGCCGGTGCGGCCGCGCCCGGGTCACTCGTGTGGCGGTGTCGCGGCGATGCGGTGTTGACCGCGTCCGAGCCATGATCGACGCGGCGAACCCGCTGCTCAGGGGCGATCTTCGTAACTTCGAGGATTTTCCCGTTAATTGAGTTGCCCCCGTGTGGTGGGGGGCAATAACCTGCCAGTACCGAGCCCGAAGGGCTCGGCTGGGGATCCACGTGACAGCGCCGCTCGGCGGCCGTGTGTGCAGAGTACAGAAGGAGGTGCCGGTGAAATGATCAACACCATGACGCTCACGAACCCGGGCACCCGTCTGTCCTGCGCCGCGGAAGTCGCGGCTGCTCAGCGCCCGGGCACCGGTGTGTCCGTGAGCGCGCACGAGATCCGTGGCATGCGTCGCGTCGAGCGGCGTTGGGCCACCGGTGACGTCGTCTTCGGGACGCAGGGCGTTCTCGCCGCGTACCCGCAGGCCGATCTGCCGACCATCAAGCAGTTCCGTGTTCCGTTGTCGATACGGGAGCGAAGTTCCTGACCTAGTCAGGACTAGAGGCTCACGAAGGCCGCGGAACCGGAAAACCCGGATCCGCGGCCTTCGTGTTTTTGGCTGCACAGCCCAAGAGGACCAGCATTGCCCAGCTCCACCTCCCAACCGAAAACCCGTACGACACAAGGAGGAACACCCATGTCTTCGGCCATCGCCTACACCTCGGGTGAGGCAATATTCGCCGACCTGCTCGACCCCATCGCCGTGCCGGACGCGGCTCTGCCCTGCCGTTCGGGCGACGCGGACCTGTGGTTCGCCGAGTCCCCGGCCGAGCTCGAGCGCGCGAAGGCGCAGTGCGCCGACTGCCCGGTGCGCGAGGCCTGCCTGGCCGGTGCGCTGGCCCGGCGTGAGCCGTGGGGCGTCTGGGGCGGCGAGATCTTCGAGCGCGGCGTCGTGATCGCGCGCAAGCGGCCCCGTGGCCGCCCGCGCAAGAACGCTGCCGTCGAGCCCGCCGCGGCCAAGGCCGGCGGCGACCACCGGAGCGCCGCCGCATGAGCGTCGAACCGGTCACCACGAAGGACCACGAAGCGCGGATGTGCGGTCCGCGACTGCAGTTGACGAAGACCGAGATCGAGGAGATCAGCGAGATGTTGCTTTACGAAGAACTGTCCAGGGCCCGAATACGGGATCTGGAAGAGGGGGTCCGCGCCCAGCGGGCCCGAGGTAGCGCGCGTGCCGTACGCCGCTGGACGCGAGTAGCCCGATGGGCGGCTCGCCGGGCGGAGCGGTACGAGCTGGACCAGAACTGAGCGCAGGCCCCTGCCGCCCTCCGGGCGGCGGGGGCTTCGTGCTGCCCGGCGAGCTGGACGCTGGGGGAAGCCCGCCCGATCGTTCGCCGGAGTGTGCGCTTCGCCGGGTGCTTGCCGCGTGGCGGCGCTGCCGGTCGCGGCACGTGCGGGCCGGTCGCGCATGAAGTCGTCAGGGCGTGGACCTGTGGGTATGGGTTCTGTGGCCTCCTTCGGGTGCTGTTCGGCCGGGCCCGCTGGTGTTGAATGGGGTGATGTCCGTACACACCCACGACGACATCGACTGGGCGGACCGGCTCGCTCAGCTGCGCATGGCCGACGCGCTCGATGCCGGTGCGCTCGCGCCCGTCGCTCGGCGGTTGCTCGGCCGCGCTCCCGGGCGGCCGGCCCTTCTCGATGTCGGGTGTGGGGCCGGTGGGATGAGCGTGCTCTTCGCGCGTGAGCTCGCCCGCGGGGACGGGGGCACCGTCGTGCTCCTCGATGCCACACCCGAACTGCTCGCCGAGGCGCGGCGGGCCGTGACCGAGGCCGCCGGCGGGGACGTCGAGGTGCTTGCCGTGCACGGGGACCTCGCCGATCCGCGGCTGGCCGAACGGGTGCCCGCTGTCGATCTCGTGTGGGCGTCGGGCGTCGTGCACCACGTCGGTGACCAGCAGGCCGCCTTGGGTGCCCTTGCCCGGCTGCTGCGGCCCGGCGGGGTGCTCGCCATCGGCGAGGGTGGGCTCGAAATGCGGTGCCTCCCTTGGGATCTCGGGGTCGGGCGGCCCGGGCTGGAGCAACGGCTGCTCGCCGCGAGGGGCGAGTGGTTCGCCGGGATGCGGGCCGGGCTTCCGGGCAGCGTCGCCATGCCCTACGGCTGGCCGCGCGCCCTTCGCGAGGCCGGGCTCGAGGACGTCGAGTCGTTCGGTGCGCTCATCGACCACCCCATGCCGGGTTCGGACCTGCTGCGCGAGTACGTCGTGCAGCGCATCGGGTGGCTTGCCGAGTCGGCCGGCGACCGGCTCGACGCCGATGATCGTGACACCGTCGCCGCGCTGACCGATCCGGACGGCCCGGACTTCCTCGCCCGCCGGGACGACCTGTTCCTGTTCGGCGCCAAGGCGATCCACTGTGGACGGTTGCCGTGAGCGCGCCGGAGCCGGTCGGGTGCACGCGGTGCGGGCGCACCCGCGGCGCCGACGAGGACCCGGCCACGGCGCTCGCCTGGGTGTCCAGCCGCGAGCGGGGTGGGCTGCGGTGGCTGTGCCCGGACTGCGCGCGGCAGCACGTGCGGGACATCGAGGGCAAGCTGCCCGACGAGTACTGGTGATCGATCCGCGCCCTTGAGGAGGTGACTGCCCTGGACGGCGTGCGTTGCCGTGTGGGCAAGGGTGGCGCGGCCCGCCTGGAGCGCGCCACGGCTGGGGTGGGCGCGGCCTCGCCTGCGGATGCGCGGGTGCGGCGGCCGGGTCATGCCTATCCGGACGGGCCCGCGCGGCACAGCCGTCGTGAGCAGTGCACACCGTTGCACAGGGTGGCGCGTGGGCGGGGTGTCGGGCCAACGTGAGCAGCGCGCGCCGTTGCACGGGTGGTGTTGGCCGGATGTCGGGCCAACGTGTGCAGCGCGCCGTCGCACGGGTTGGCGTGTGGGCGGGACCAACGTGAGCAGGGCGCACCGTCGCGGGTGCGGGTGGAATGGGGTGTGGTCGCTGCGAGCTGCGTCCCAGTCGTCGGGCAAGTGGTGCGTGGCTTGGGGCCGCGGCTCCCCGTAGGCCGTCATGCCGCGTCGCCGATGGGGGTCATCGGGACTGCGCGGACCCGGGGCCTCGGTGTGCGGGATGCCTCGCCGAAGGCCTGGGCCAGCTCTTGCGCCACCTCGCGGGGGACCTGGCGTAGCTGGCGGACCGTGCAGCGGACCAGGACGATCCCCGTCGCCGCCAGGGCGAGGTGCGAGAAACCGCCCGTGCCGGGGCCGCAGCGGTACTGCCAGGCCAGGCCGATCTCGTCCCACCACGCATCCGCCTCGCCGATGCGGCGGCCTCGGCGGTCGCAGATCGTCACGTCCCAGGCCGGTGGTGGGAGGTGCGCCCCGTCCAGGATCTGGGCCGCCAGGCCGTGGGCCTGGATCGGGCCCTCGTCCAGCTCGCCGAGCACCTTCCGGACCGCCGCCGTGCCGCGCTGTGGCCCCTCGGCCAGCTCCGTCAGCAGCTCCTGCCGGTCGCACAGGCCCCAGTAGAGCGGGAGCGTCAGCAGGTGGCGGATCCGTGCCGGGTCGGGCTCGGACCTCGCCAGGTCGAGCGTGGCCCGGGGCGGCGGTGCGAACGGCAGCCCGTCGACCACCACCGGCGCCGGCATCCGGGCCGTGCGCGCCGCGCTGACCCCGTCGCACGCCGCCACCCGGCAGTGGTCGGGGACCAGCAGCCGGATCTCGTCGTCCGCCGGGCACTTCACGCCGTGGGCCTGCAGCGCGTCGGCGCCCGTGATCACCACCCGCGGCCCGTAGCGCACCAGTGCCGCGTGCAGCAGCTGCTGCCGCGTCGGGGCGCAGTTGCGCAGCAGGACGACACCGGGGTGCAGGCGGCGCCACGGCCCACCGGGGCCGCAGAGCCGCCGGGTTCTTCGGTCGGACACCCCGGCCCTGCGTAGCTGTTCGAGGTTCATCACCTCGCACGAGCCGGGATTACTGAGGGCCAGAGGATCGGTGCATTGAGTAACGGTCATGATCCGAGCATGGCGGCTCGGCCAACCGGGTGGAACCCCGTTCCCCGCAGCTGTGGACAACTCGCCGGAATCCGTCCGTTCGCGGACCGGGCTGTGGACAACTCAGGCGGCGAAGCCGGGCTGCCAGCGCTCCACGATGCCGCGCGCCGGGATCGCCGCGTCGAGCTGGCAGAGGATGCCCGTCGACCCGGCCGTCACCCGGTGGATCATCAGGTACTCGGGCGGCAGGTTGAGCGACCGCCCGACCCGGAAGTCGTTGCCGCGGCTGTCGCCGACCCGCCCCGCCTGCTTCTGCATCCACCTGCGCGTGAAGTGGAACGTCGGCTCCGCCAGCGGCTCGGTGAACGGCGCCAGGTAGGCGAGCACCTCGTCCGCGGTCAGGTCGCTCTCCGGCCGGATGAACCGGTTCTCCCGCAGCAGGCGCATCAGCCCGGCGGACTCGCCGTCGAGGGCCAGCCGCGTCATCTCGCCCAGGTGGCGGGGGATGCCGTCGGGCAGCCGGGCCACCCCGCCGAAGTCGATGACGCACAGCCGGTCGTCGTCGGTGATCATGAAGTTGCCCGGGTGCGGGTCCGAGTGCAGCAGGTGGACGCGCTCGGGGGCCGAGTAGTGGAACTCCGCCAGCAGCCGGCCCGCCAGGTTCCGCGTCTCGCGGTCGCCGTCCGCGATGACCTTCGACAACGGCGTGCCGGTCACCCACTCCGTGACGACGACCTTCGGCGCGCTGGCCACCACGTGCGGCACCAGGATGCCGGGATCGCCTTCGAACGCCTTCGCGAAGGCGCGCTGGTGCTGGGCCTCGGCCTGGTAGTCGAGCTCCTCGTTCATGCGCTCGGCGAGCTCGGCCAGCAGCGGCTTGACCTCCGTGCCGGGCACGAACGCCTGGAACAGCCTGCTGAACCGCTGCAGCTGCCGCAGGTCGCTGCGCAACGCCTCGTCGGCGCCCGGGTACTGCACCTTGACCGCGACCTCGCGGCCGTCGTGCCAGACCGCGCGGTGCACCTGGCCGATGCTCGCGGCCGCCGCCGGCTCGTCGTCGAACGAGGCGAACCGGCTGCTCCAGGTGCGGCCCAGCTGTTCGGCGAGCACCCGGTGGGTCTGGCGGGCCGACATCGGCGGCGCCGCGGCCTGCAGCTTCGTCAGCGCCTCGCGGTACGGCTTCGCCATGTCGTCCGGTACCGCCGCCTCGAACACGCTCAGCGCCTGGCCGAACTTCATCGCCCCGCCCTTGAGCGTGCCGAGTACCTCGAACAGCTGCTCGGCGGCCTTCGCCGAGAGCGTCGCGCTGACCTGCTCCGCACTCTGGCCGGCCAGCCGCTTGCCCCACCCGCCGACCGCCCGCCCGGCGATCCCGAGCGGCAGACTGGCGAGCTTGGCGGTACGGGCAGCACCCTTGCGCGGCATCGCGGGGTCACGATCGCCTGGGTCGCGGAAGTCGGTCACCCCCGCGATTCTGCCCTGCGACCTCGGCGGCGCGCAGCCTGCTCGCGACGTCTTAGTGGCCTACGTCTCCTGGTGCAGCCCCGGGGCCCCGCAGCCACACCTCGGGTGCGGGGGCCAGCCGCGGTGGCGGATGCGGCCGTCGAAGGCGTCGATCTCGAGGGTCGCGTTCCACGGCGGCGGTGGCGGTTCGGCGGGGGAGAGCAGCCGCATGGCCTGCGCGACGGCCAGCGACGCGCAGGCGTGGACCGCGCCGAGGTCGGGCCGCTGGTGCCGGCCGGTCAGCTGGCCGGCGATCCGCGGCCAGCACGGGTCGAGGTCGGTCCGGTGCAGGTCGGCGCAGCGCAGGCACGAACTGCGGCCCGGCACGACCAGCGGCCCGACGATGCCCGTCCCGTCGCGGACCCGGACCGCCATGTGCGGGACGCCGTCCTCCATCAGCTCGGCCACGACCTCCGGAGCCGGGACGACGGCGTCGGTGAGCAGCGCCAGCTCCGGGTACCGGTCGTGCAGGCGGGTGACGCGGACTTCGGGGTCGACGCGGCGGAGCAGGTCGCCGAGGGCCTGCCGCCGGGGCCGGCCCAGGTCGGCTTCGGTGAAGCCGGTGCCCAGGTCGTGTTCGGTCACCGTGCCGGGCAGCTGCAGCTCGACGTGCCCGATCCCGGCGTTGGCCAGCAGCACGGCGACCGCGACCGCCACCCGGCCGTCCCCGTGCACCGTGACCGCGGTGGCTCGCCGCCGGTCGCTCAGCGCGGTCTGGTGGTGGCGGGCCCGCAGGGACCAGAGGCCGGTTTCGCCGCGGAACCCCGGGCCGTCCGGGCGTCCCGCGTCGGTGACCAGGCCGAGCGCGGTCAGCTGCCGCAGCAGCGTCCGCAGCTGATCTCGGTGTTCGCTCTCCGCGAGCAAGAGCCGTTCGACGGGCTTGCTGCCGTCGAGTGCGCGCAGCCGCTCGACGAGGCCGGGTGGCAGGCCTTCGACGATCACGCCGTGGCGCGGGTCGAGCCCGAGCTGGATCTCGTGCGAGCCGCGTTCGAGCACCGTGATGCCCGGGAGCAGGGCGGGATGGGCCGGCAGGAGCACCGGTGGCATGTCCGCGGTGGAGAGGATCATGTCCGCAGGATGGCAGCCGGCGGTGCCGGCCGAGCCCGGGAAGCCGCCGGATCGGCCGAGTTGTCCACAAGGAGAAGGGGCTGTGGACAACTCGGCTCTGTGACCTCAACGCGCTCGGAGTTGTCGGTGCCGGGCCTTACCGTTGTCGGGTGGTCGAAGCACGCATGCCCTCGCTGAGAGGCCCGGGGGAGACGAACCCCCCGTCGGACACACCTGGACACAAGGTCGAAGTGCGGCGCAGCCAGCGCCGGCACCGGACGGTCACCGCGTACTGGAAAGACGACACGCTCGTCGTGCTCATCCCGGCGCGGATGACCAGGGCGGAGGAGAAACACTGGGTCGCCGAGATGGAGCGCAAGCTCCAGCGCTCGGAACCACGTCGCCCGGCGTCCCCGAAGACGTCGGACGAAGCCCTGCTGGCGCGCTGCGCGCTGCTGTCGGGCAAGTACCTGGGCGGCACCGCGGTGCCGGCGAGCGTCCGCTGGGTGCCGCCGATGCGCACGCGGTGGGCGTCCTGCACGCCGGTCGACGCGACCATCCGGGTCAGCGACCGGCTGCGGAAGGTCCCGCCATGGGTGCTGGACTACGTGCTGGTGCACGAGCTGGCGCACCTGCGCGAGCCCGGGCACGACGCGGCGTTCTGGGCGTTGGTCCGGCGGTATCCGAAGACCGAGCGGGCGATGGGATACCTCGAGGGGCTGTCGGCCGCCGCCGGGTGGGGGATCGACACCGAGGACTGAGCGGGTGAGCGTGGCCGGGGTGACCTGCGGTGGCAGGTCACCCCGGTCGCGTTTGGTTCGGGTTGGCTGGGCGGCGGTGGACCCGTGATCGGCTCGGCGGGCGGGCCCGCCTGCTTGGATGGACGGCTCGCGTGCCTGGGCGGTCGACACGCGTGCTTGGAGGGTCGACACGCGTGCTTGGAGGGCTCGGGCGCGTGACTGAGGGTCGCTGCGGGCCTGGGTGGGCGGCTCGGCGGTGGCCGGGGCGGGTGCGGACATGGAAGCGGGCGCCTCGCTCGTGCGAGACGCCCGGCTCCGGGGTTGCCGCTCAGTTCTTGGTGTCGCCGCCCTCGGGGTCTTCGCCCGGCTGCTCCGCCTTCTCCGACTTCTCGCGCTCCGAACGCTCCGACTGCTCCGTGCGCTCCAGCTCGGCGATCGGGTCCAGGTCGTCCAGTGACCCCGCCTCGCCGACGCGGTCCGCGAAGTCGATCGGCTCGTCCAGGTCCTCCGCCGTCGGCATCAGGTCCGGGTGGGACCACAGGCCGTCGCGCTTCTCGAGACCGTGGCGGTCGCCCACCAGCTTCCACAGGTTCGACGCGTCCCTCATGCGGCGGGGGCGCAGCTCCAGGCCGACCAGCGTGGCGAACGTCTGCTCCGCCGGGCCGCCCGTCGCGCGGCGGCGGCGCAGCGTCTCGCGCAGCGCGTCCGCTCCCGGCAACCGGTCGCCGACCGCTTCGGCCACCACCACGTCCACCCAGCCCTCCACCAGGGCGAGCAGCGTCTCCAGGCGCCTCAGCGCGCCCTTCTGCTCCTCCGTCGTCTGGGGCTCCAGCAGCCCGGACGACATCGCTTCCTCGATGCTCGCCGGGTTGGCCGGGTCGATCCGGCCGGCCAGCGACTCGAGGGCCGACGTGTCCACCGAGATGCCGTGCGCGAACTCCTCGACCGTCGCCAGCAGGCGCTGGCGCAGCCACGGCACGTGCGTGAACAGCCGCTGGTGCGCCGCCTCGCGCGCGGCCAGGAACACCAGGATCTCGCTGTTCGGCAGCTCCAGGCCCTCGGCGAACTTCTCGATGTTCGCCGGCAGCAGCGCCGACGTCCCGGCCGGGGCCAGGGGCAGGCCGATCTCGGACGCCGTCAGCATCTCCGACGCCAGCTGCGCGAGCGCCTGGCCGAGCTGGGACCCGAAGGCCATCCCGCCCATCTGCCCCATCATCTGCAGCAGCGGGCCGGCAGCCTCCTTGGCCTCCGCGGGCAGCGCCTCCATCCACGCGCCCGACACCTGGCGGGCCACCGGGTCGCACAGTCGCTGCCACGTCGGCAGCGTCTTCTCGACCCAGGTCCGCGGTGACCAGGCGACCGTCGACGTCGCACCGGCCGGGAACTGGGTGGCCGCGTCCAGCCACAGCTCGGCGAGGTGGGCGGCGTCGCGGACGGCGGCGTTCGAGTCGTCTCCGCCGGAGAAGCCCAGGCGGCTTTCGCCGGTGTTGCCGGCGCTGCCCAGGGTCTGCAGGGCGATCTGCTTGGCGAGATCGTAGTTCACCGGCCCGCTGGAAGTACCGGCCTGGCTGAGCATCTGGCCCAGCTGGCTCAGCATCTGCCCGAGCTGGTTGAAAGCCTCGGCGCCGGACTGCTGCCCGCCCTCCGAGGGGTCGTTCTCACCTCGTTTGTCGGGATCGGAAGGTCCGAAGCCGAACGGGGGTTTGCTCATGCGTCCACCGTACGCGGGTCGGGAAGGCTCCAGCGCGTCATGTGCGTGGCCTTCACCGAGAAGCGAACACGGTCACCGTACGCTGTCGGTCGTGACCAAGTCCTCCGAGCAGACCGTGCCCGCGAAGAGCAGCCCGGACCCCGGCGCCGAGGCCACCGGGGAGGCCCGGCGGATGACCCGCCGCGGCTGGACGCTCGTGGTCAGCGGCTCGCTGTTCCTGATCTTCGTCGTGCTCGGCCTGGTCGTGCCGGTGCCGTTCGTGGCGATCAGCCCCGGCCCGACCTACGACACGCTGGGTCGCGACGCCGCGGGCAACCCGGTCATCCAGGTCGCCGGTCACCAGACCTTCCAGACGACCGGCGAGCTGCGGATGACGACCGTCTCCCTGCACGACGGCGTCACGCTCTTCCAGGGCCTCGGTTTCTGGGCCAGCGGCCGCTACGCGCTCGCGCCGCGCGAGGAGTACTTCAAGCCGGGCGAGACGAACGAACAAGTCAAGCAGGAGAACATCCAGCAGCTGCAGGACTCGCAGACGAACGCCCAGGTCGCCGCCCTGCGCAAGCTCGGCTACCCGATCAAGGTGCTGGCGAAGCAGATCGTCTCCGGCAGCCCGGCCGACCACGTGCTCGCCCCCGGCGACAAGCTGATCACGGTGAACGGCAAGAAGATCGTCGAAGCCGCGGACGTCCGGGCCGCGCTGGCCGGCACCCTGCCCGGCCAGACCGTCCAGATCACCTTCCAGTCGGACGGCCAGCCGGAGCGCACCGTGCCGCTCACGCTCGCTTCGCGCCCCGACCGCAAGGAGGGCTTCATCGGCCTCACCGCGGTCGACCGCGCCGACGCGCCCTTCAACGTCACCATCTCGCTGCAGGACGTCGGCGGCCCGTCGGCCGGCCTGATGTTCACCCTCGCGATCATCGACCGGCTGCAGCCCGGCGACCTCGCGGGCGGGCGGCACATCGCCGGCACCGGCGAGATCACCGAGACCGGCGAGGTCGACCCGATCGGCGGGATCTCGTTCAAGGTCGTCGGCGCGCGCGAGGCCGGCGCCACCGACTTCCTGGTGCCCGAGCACAACTGCGCCGAAGCCAAGACCACCGCGCCCGGCGGCCTCAACCTCATCAAGGTGTCCACACTGGACGACGCGCTCGCCCAGCTGGCCAACCTGAAGGCGGGCCGCCCGACGGCGTCCTGCTAGGGGAGGAGCGTCGCCTTGAGGGCCTCGAGGAGGTTCGGGGCGAGGTCGGGGCTTTCGACGATCTCGTCGACCGACTCGTCGGTGCCCTCGACCGTCCCGATCCCGCGCAGCCGCATGACGCACGCGCCGTCGCCCTCGCGCAGGACCGCGGCCACCAGGCGGGCCTCCGTCCGCTGCGGGTGGTCGGCGGCGGCGCGGCGCAGGCTCTCCGCGTCGGCCTCCGCGACGTCCGGCAGCTCCGACTCCGAGCCCGGCGGCAGCACGATGATCTCCTGGGCCAGCGCGCACCCGATCACCAGGTCGGGCCACGCGATCCGGGCCAGCGCCTCGGCGAGGTCGCCCTCGGGCAGCGCTTCCTGCGCCACCGGCGTCAGCGGGTTCGCCCGGTCCAGCTGGCCGGCCAGCTCCGGCTGCTCGTCCAGCAGCGCCGCCGTCGGCACCAGCGCGAACAGCTGCGGCGGCTGGTCCCAGCCGCCCGCGGCCATGAACTCCTCGATCTCGCGGGCGAGAGCGGCCACTCCGGCCTGCTGCGGTTCCATGCGCACATCGTGTCAGAGCCCTGTCCTGGTCAGCCCGCCACGCCCCGGACGCCGGCCGCGGGTCCGCGCCGGAGCCAGGTGGCGGGCGACGGCCGGACGAGGATCTCCGGGCCGGTCCGCGCGACCAAGCCGCGAGTCCGATTCGGGCGGGTCCGGGAACTTCACCCGGCATCCGTAGAGTTAGGGAATCAGGGGGCGCGTGCGCCCCTGCTCAAGTGCTGACGAAGACAGGAGCGTGCGCCGTGGCGACTCGGCCCCCGGTGAGCCTGCCGAAGCTGTCCCGGCGGAGCCGGATCCTCCTCATCATCGCCGCGGTGATCGTGCTGGCGCTCCTGCTGGGAGCCCGCTTGCTCGACACGTACGTCGACTGGCTGTGGTTCGGCGAAGTCGGTGCGCGCTCGGTGTTCACCACCCAGGTGGTCACCCGGATCATCCTGTTCTTCGCGGTCGGGTTGCTCGTCGGCGGCGCGCTCGCGATCAGCCTGATGATCGCCTACCGCACCCGCCCGGTGTTCGTGCCGATCTCCGGCGCCGACGACCCGCTGGCCCGCTACCGGTCCGCGATCGTCGCCCGCATCCGCCTCTTCGGCATCGGCATCCCGGTGCTCACCGGCCTCATCGCCGGCCTGTCCGCCCAGGGCGACTGGCAGGTCGTGCAGCTGTTCCTCAACGGCACCTCGTTCGGCCAGACCGATCCCGAGTTCGGCAACGACGTCGGCTTCTACGCCTTCGACCTGCCGTTCTTCAACTGGCTGCTCGGCTGGCTGTTCATCACCGTCGTCGTCTCCTTCTTCGGTGCGCTCATCTCGCACTACGTCTTCGGCGGCATCCGGCTGGCCGGCAAGGGCGGCCAGCTCGCCGGCCCGACCCGCGCGCAGCTCGCCATCACCGTCGGGATCTTCGTGCTGCTGAAGGCCGCCGAGTACTTCTTCGACCGGTACAACCTGCTGCTGTCCGACCGGAACATGCCGCTGTTCGTCGGTGCCACCTACACCGACCTGAACGCGGTCCTGCCCGCGAAGCTGATCCTGCTGTGCATCTCGGTGATCTGCGCGATCGCGTTCTTCGCCGGTGCCTTCCTGCGCAACCTGCAGCTGCCGGCGATCGCCCTCGTGCTGCTGATCCTGTCGAGCATCCTGGTCGGCGTCGCGTGGCCCGCGATCCTCGACCAGTTCTCGGTGAAGCCCAACGCCAACGAGAAGGAAGCGGCGTCCATCCAGCGCAACATGGACGCCACCCGCCGGGCCTTCGGCCTCACCGACGTCCAGTACCAGCCCTACACGGGGAGTACGACGGCCACGCCGGACCAGCTCAAGGCCGACGCCGGGACGATGTCGAACATCCGGCTGCTCGACCCGAACATCCTCTCCGACACCTTCACCCAGCGCGTCGGGCGCGAGAACTTCTACGGCTTCCCGGCGAAGCTCGACATCGACCGCTACACCGTCGGCGGTGTGACGCAGGACTACATCGTCGCCGCCAAGGAGATCAAGACCGAGGGCCTGACCGGCAACCAGACGAGCTGGATCAACAAGCACCTCGTCTACACCCACGGCAACGGCTTCGTCGCCGCCCCGGCCAACACGATCGACCGCGCGGTCAAGGACGCCAACTCCGACGGCGGTTACCCGATCGCCACCACCAGCGACACGCAGAACCCCGCCGGCGCCGGTTCGCCGGGCGCCGGCCAGCCCGGCATCGAGGTCAAGGAACCCCGGATCTACTACGGCGAACTGTCCGCCGCGGACTCCGACTACGCCATCGTCGGCGGCACCACCGGCAACGCGCCCGGCGAGTACGACACCGCCACCGACCGCTACACCTACAAGGGCACCGGCGGTGTCTCGGTCGACAACTGGTTCAACCGCCTCGCCTTCGCGGCCGAGTACGGCGAACGCAACATCCTGTTCTCCGACGCCATCGGCGACAACTCGAAGATCATGTACAACCGCGACCCGCGCGAGCGCGTCAGCAAGGTCGCGCCGTGGCTGACCCTCGACGGCGACCCGTACCCCGCGGTCGTCGACGGCAAGATCCAGTGGATCATCGACGGCTACACCACGATCAACAACTTCCCGTACTCGCAGCAGACGCAGCTCGGCGCGGCCACCAACGACTCGCTCAACGGCGTCGCCCGCCAGGCCAACAGCTCGATCAACTACATCCGCAACTCGGTCAAGGCGACTGTCGACGCCTTCAACGGCACCGTGACGCTGTACTCGATCGACGACAAGGAACCGGTCCTCAACGCGTGGGAGAAGGTCTTCCCCGGGCTCGTGAAGCCGAGCTCCGAGATCTCCCCGGACCTGCGGGCCCACTTCCGCTACCCCGAGGACCTCTTCAAGATCCAGCGTGAGCTGCTGTCGCGCTACCACGTCAGCAACCCGCAGGAGTTCTACTCGCAGCAGGCCTTCTGGAGCGTCCCGCAGGACCCGACGGCCGAAGGCGGCGCCAACCCGGCCGCGGCCGGCGCCGCCAACCAGCCCGGCTACTACGTCCTCGCCGACACCCCGGGCCAGAGCAAACCGACGTTCCAGCTGACCAGTTCGCTCACCGGTCTGCAGCGGCAGTACCTCGCGTCCTGGATGTCGGTCTCCTCCGATGCGACCGACTACGGGAAGATCCGCGTCCTCCAGCTACCCAGCGCGGCCACCGGGGCCACGCAGGTCGACGGTCCGGTCCAGGTCCAGAACCGGTTCCAGAGCGATCCACGGGTGGCGCAGGACCGGACGTTGTTCAACAACCCCAACGTCATCCCGATCTACGGCAACCTGATCACCCTGCCGGTCGCCCAGGGCTTCCTCTACGTCGAGCCCGTGTACATCCGGCAGCGCAACCAGAACTCGTATCCACAGCTGGCGCGGGTGCTCGTCTCGTACGGGCCGAAGGTCGGCTACGGCGCGACGCTCCAGGAAGCGCTGGACCAGATCTTCGGTGCCGGCACGGGCGAAGCGACGACCACGCCACCCCAGGCGGGCCAGCCCACCACGCCCACGCCACCGACGACTCCGACGACCACCCCGACCACGACGCCACCCAACACCAGCGGTGGCAACGCGGCGCTGGACAAGGCGGTGACGGACATCCAGTCCGCCCTCGCCAAGCTGCGGGCCGCTCAGCAGTCGGGCAACTTCGCGGACCAGGGTGCGGCTCTGGCCGCGCTGGATGCCGCGGCCAAGGAGTACGAGGCGGCCAAGACAGCGGCGCCCGGGACCAGTACTCCGCCGCCCAGCAGCCAGCCGGGAGGGTGACCTCAGTTACCTAACGGGCACCTGCTTTGCGCCCCTCTGAAACCAGGGCGTAAGGTAGGTGTCACGACGCGGGGTGGAGCAGCTCGGTAGCTCGCTGGGCTCATAACCCAGAGGTCGCAGGTTCAAATCCTGTCCCCGCTACAGAGGTCGGAGGCGTGTGTTCGCGGAAAGCGCGAACCGCGCCTCCTTCGCATTCCCCTGGGGGTCGGACCCCCAGACCCCCGCCAGGGGGGCTTCGCCGCCCCTGGACCCCCCGGGTGTGTGGTTACCTCAGGTCGTTAGCCAGGCTTCTGTTGAGCCGCCTGTTGTTGCTACGTAGCCGTCTGGGCGGACGAGGATCTTTGTTAGGTCGGGCCAGGGGAGTTCTGGTACCTCGGCTACGACTACCTCCGGATGGGGTGTCGGTGCCGGGGTTTTCGTCAGCAGGACGAACTTTCCACTGTGGAACCAGTCGCTTACGAAGCCGTTCGGGAGCTTGAAGTCCGGGAGGCGGGCGCCTGCTGCCGGGTGGGCTTCTTCCTTCGGTGCGTAGCGGATGTCCAGGCCTGAGACCATTCCCGACAGCTTGTGCTGGACCTCCGGGATCGCCATCAGGTCGCGGAACAGGCCGCGCAGGGCCAGCTGGTCCGGGGTCAGGGGAATCAGGGCGTTCTGGGCCGCCACGTTCTGCAGCACCCGGTCCGCCACCGCGCGACGCTCCGCTTCGTACGTGTCCAGGAGACCGGCCGGGGCCCGGCCGCCCAGCTCCGCCGCCAGTTTCCAGCCCAGGTTCATCGCGTCCTGGACACCCAGGTTCAGCCCCTGACCGCCGGCGGGGAAGTGGACGTGCGCCGCGTCGCCCGCCAGCAGCACCCGGCCCACCCGGTACTTCGCCGCCAGACGGCTGTCGTCCGAGAACCGCGACACCCAGCGGATCTCTTCGACCTCCGCTTCCGCGCCGAAGCGTTCGCGAACCGCGGCGCGGACCTCCTCCTCCGGCACCTCCGCCCGGAGGTCCTCCGGGCGGTTCAACCGGTCGCCGTAGCTGAGGCGGTACAGGTTCGGCTCACCGAGCGGGATCAGGCCGACGAACTTGCCCGGGCTCGGCGACGTCACCATGTTCCCCATCGACCGCCACTCCGTCGGCGCACCCGGCGGCGTCGTCCGGAACAGGACGTCCGCCGAGACGCCGTGACCGCGCCCTTCGATCCCCTCGAACGGCAGGTTCAGCGCCTTGCGCACCGCGCTGCGGCCACCGTCGCACCCCACCAGGTACGCCGCCCGCACCCGCAGGTCACCCGCCGTGACCGTCACGCCGCCGGCGTCCTGCTCGAAGCCGGTCAGCTCGTGGCCGCGGAGCACCTTCACGTTCTGCTCGGCCAGCCGCTCCTCCAGCGCCGCCTCGACCTGTGCCTGCGGGATGCCCACCTGGTAGGGGTGCCGCGTGTCCCAGCCGGTGTAGCGCACCGGGATCACCGCGAAGTGTCCGTCCGCGACAGTCGCGAACGACCGCTGCTCCGCCCGGCCCAGCAGGCCGCGCAGATCCAGGACCTCCGCCGTGCGCGGCTGCAGGTTCAGGGCCTTCGACAACCCGGTCCGGACGGGCAGGCGCTCCAGAACCACGACGCCCACCCCGGCCAGCGCCAGCTCGTTCGCCAGCATCAGCCCGGTCGGCCCCGCCCCCGCGACGACGACCTCGGCGGTCAGCTCGTTCATCCCCAGCTCCTTAACAACGTTAAATTGACCTGACCCGAGGGTGCCCTTAACATCGTTAAACTGTCAAGCCGGTACCGCGAGGAGAGTCGAAAGAATGGCCCTGACCAGGCAGAACATCGCGCGCTCGGGGCTGAAGCTGCTCAACGAGGTCGGCCTCAACGGGCTGACACTGCGACTGATCGCCGCCGACCTCGGCGTCAAGGCGCCGGCGCTGTACTGGCACATGAAGAACAAGCAGGAGCTGCTCGACGAGATGGCGACGCAGATGTACGCCGATTCGGCCGTGGATCGCCGTCCGCCGGACTCGCTGGGGGAGTGGGAGGCCGTCGCGCACGGCGCGCGGGCGCTGCGGCGGATGATGCTGTCCTACCGCGACGGCGGGAAGGTCTTCGCCGGCACCTACCTCGGGGACACCGGCCTGGTCGGGCCGAGCCCGCTGCGACGGAGCATCGAGGCCGGGCTGGACGAGCGCCGGGCGGCCCAGGCACTGTTCACCGTGTACAGCTACGTCGTCGGCTTCACCATCGAAGAGCAGGCCGTCTACCCGATGCCCGGCCAGTTGGACGAGCGCTACCGCGGCGCGGACGCGGGCGACCTCCTCGCCGACGTCGGCTCGCGGTTCGAGGACGGGCTCTCGATGGTCCTCAGTGGAGCACGTCAGTGGCTGGAATCGGCGTAATGCCTGGTCAGCCGGTTGGGGGACCCCGGTGTAAACCGCGTTGCCACCCCGTGTAATCTATTCAAGTACCACAACGGCGCGGGGTGGAGCAGCTCGGTAGCTCGCTGGGCTCATAACCCAGAGGTCGCAGGTTCAAATCCTGTCCCCGCTACCACGAAGAGGCACGTTCTCGGAAATTCGGGAACGTGCCTCTTTTGTCATGTTCGCACGAGTTTCGCTGCCGACTTTTCCGCGAAACTGTCGAATCGCTGCGGATCCCACGATGTGAACGCTGTTTCCGGGTGGTTGCGGTGCGTGTCCGGAGTCCGCCAAGCCGGGGAGGGCCGTCCGCCGAACTCACCTGCCTGGCGGCGTCGGGGCGGCTCGCATGCGGCTGGTTGGACCAAAGTGCCACCCCAGGTGGTTGCACAGCGTGTCCGGGGTCCACAGTGGACCTGGTCGCATTGGGCCGAACGAGGGGATCTCACTAGCCACAATGGACAGATCTGCTGACCACTGTGGACACAGCGGCCGATAAGTGGGAATCTAGGGGACGTGTCCGAATTGAATGCAACAGCCGCCGCCCTGCTCGGTCTGCTCCACGACGGTCCCGCCACCGGCGGGCAGCTCGTCGCGGGAGCGGGTGAGCGATTCGGCGCCTTCTTCAGCGTCACCCGCAGCCAGGTGTACCGGGAGCTCCCGGCGCTGTCCAAAGAAGGTCTCGTCCGGCTCGGCAAGCAGGGCCCGCGCTCCAGCCAGCAGTACCTGATCACCGCCGCCGGCAAGAAGGCCTTCAAGGCCTGGCTGACGTCCGAGGCCGGTCCCGACCACCTGCGCAGCCCGCTCATCCTGCGGCTCGTGCACGCGGCGTCGCTGACCGCGAAGCAGCGCCAGGTGCTGCTCGACTCGGCCCGGACGAGCTACAGCCAGCAGCTCGACGACGCGAAGGCGGCCACCAAGGCGGCCGAGGGGCCGTACGAGAAGGCCGTCGGCGAGTTCGCCCAGGCCCAGGCCAAGGCCGCGCTGAAGCTGCTCGACGCCATCCCCGCGGCCTGAGGTTCGCGAGCCCACGACCGGTCCTCGCAACCGGTCGTGGGTTTTGCCGTAACCTTGACAAACGTGAGTGATGAGTTCGACGCGGCACTGAAGGACCTGACCGGCAAGCTGACGCAGATCGAGTCGGTGATGGACCTGGATGCGCTGCGTGCCCAGGTGGCCGACCTGGAACAGCAGGCTTCGAGCCCGACCCTCTGGGACGACCCGGAGGCGGCTCAGAAGGTCACGAGCCAGCTGTCCCACCGGCAGGGCGAGCTGCGCCGGGTCAGTGAGCTGCGCCAGCGGCTCGACGACCTCGGCGTGCTGTACGAGCTCGCCGAGGCCGAGGGCGACTCCGGCAGCATGAGCGAGGCCGAGAGCGAGCTGGCCGACCTCGGCAAGGCCATCGACGGCCTCGAGGTCCGCACCCTGCTCTCCGGCGAGTACGACGACCGCAACGCCGTCGTCACCATCCGCTCCGAGGCCGGTGGCGTCGACGCGGCCGACTTCGCCGAGATGCTGCTGCGCATGTACCTGCGCTGGGCGGAGCGCCACGGCTACCCGACCGACGTCTACGACATCTCCTACGCCGAAGAGGCGGGCATCAAGTCGGCGACGTTCACGGTGAGCGCCCCCTACGTCTACGGCACCCTCTCGGTCGAGCAGGGCACCCACCGGCTCGTCCGGATCTCGCCGTTCGACAACCAGAGCCGCCGGCAGACGTCGTTCGCGCACGTCGAGGTGCTGCCCGAGGTCGAAGAGGTCGACCACGTCGACATCCCGGAAAAGGACATCCGGGTCGACGTCTACCGCTCGTCGGGTCCCGGTGGCCAGAGCGTCAACACGACCGACTCCGCGGTGCGCATCACGCACATCCCGACGAACATCGTCGTCTCCTGCCAGAACGAGAAGTCGCAGCTGCAGAACAAGGCGGCCGCGATGAAGGTCCTCCAGTCGCGGCTGCTGCAGCGCAAGAAGGAGGAAGAGCGCAAAGAGATGGACGCGCTCAAGGACGGCGGCTCGAGCTGGGGCAACCAGATGCGCTCCTACGTGCTGCACCCGTACCAGATGGTCAAGGACCTGCGGACCGAGTTCGAGGTCGGCAACCCGACCGCGGTGCTCGACGGCGACATCGACGGCTTCCTCGACGCCGGCATCCGCTGGCGGAAGCAGTCGGCCACCGGCTGATCGGCGCAAGGGGTGTCCGCTCGACCGCTCACCGTGCGCAAACGCCCCTTGCTCCACTCGGGTGGACCGGGCAACCGGGGCTTCACGAGACCGGTGGGTAGTATGCCGAATCGTGATCCGGCTCGAAGAGGTTTCCAAGGTCTACAAGACCTCGACGCGGCCCGCGCTCGAGCGGGTGTCCGTCAACATCGAAAAGGGTGAGTTCGTCTTCCTCATCGGTCCCTCGGGATCGGGGAAGTCGACCTTCCTCCGGCTCCTGCTGCGCGAAGAGACGCCGAGCAAGGGCCGCGTGATGGTGTCGAACTTCGACGTCGTCAAGCTGGCCCGCCGCCGCGTCCCCCGCCTGCGGCAGACCATCGGCTGCGTGTTCCAGGACTTCCGCCTGCTGGCCAACAAGACCGTCGCGGAGAACGTCGCGTTCGCCCTCGAGGTCATCGGCAAGCCCGCCCCGACCATCAAGAAGGTCGTGCCCGAGGTGCTGGAGCTCGTCGGCCTCGACGGCAAGGCGGACCGGCTGCCCAACGAGCTCTCCGGTGGTGAGCAGCAGCGCGTCGCGATCGCGCGCGCGTTCGTGAACCGCCCGCTGGTGCTGCTCGCCGACGAACCGACCGGGAACCTGGACCCCGACACCAGCCAGGACATCATGCTGCTGCTGGAGCGGATCAACCGCACCGGCACCACCGTCCTGATGGCGACCCACGATCACTCCATCGTGGACTCCATGCGGCGCCGCGTCGTCGAGCTGCAGCTCGGCCGGGTGATCCGCGACGACGCCCGCGGCGTCTACGGCATCGGTCGCTGACCGCCCCACCCCGCCCAGCCCCCGACCCCAAGGACCAGACCCCGACATGCGCGCCAGTTTCGTCTTCAGCGAGGTAATCACCGGCCTGCGCCGCAACATCACGATGACCATCGCGATGATGCTGACCACGGCCGTGTCGCTCGCCATGCTCGGCGGCGGCCTCCTGGCCGTGCGCACGATCGACAAGATGAAGTCCAATTTCCTCGCCGACGTCGAGGTTTCGGTCTACCTCACCGACGACATCAGCGCGACCGACAAGAACTGCACGCAGTCGCTGTGCCAGTCGCTGCGCTCGTCCTTGCAGAGCAACGACGGCGTCGAGTCGGTCGTGTTCGAGAACCGCGACCAGGCCTTCGACCGGTTCAAGAAGATCTTCGAGAGCCAGCCGGAGCTCATCCAGCTGACCGGGCCGGAGTCGCTGCCCGCGTCGCTGCACGTGAAGCTGAAGGACCCGGACCGCAGCGAATCGATCGTGCAGGAGTACGGCACCAAGCCGGGCGTGCGGAAGGTCGACGACCAGAAGAAGTTCCTCGACCGCGTCTTCAACGCCTTCAACGGTGTCCGCAACATGGCCTTCGGCGCCGCGCTCATCATGGCCATCGCGGCGCTGCTGCTGATCGCCAACACGATCCAGGTGTCGGCGTTCACCCGCCGCACCGAGGTCGGCATCATGCGGCTGGTCGGCGCGACCCGCTGGTACACGCAGCTGCCGTTCCTCCTGGAGGCGGTGGTCGCCGGCGTGGTCGGTGCGGTCCTCGGGATCATCATGCTGATCATCACCAAGGCCGGGTTCCTCGACTCGGTGTTCACCGGGGACGTCTTCCCGAAGATCACCATACTGGAGCTGCTGTTCCCAGTGGCGCCGATCCTGCTGGCGGTGTCCGTGGTGATCTCCGCCATCACCGGGTACGTCACGCTGCGGCTGTACGTCCGGCACTAGGTTTAACCAGCTGCTCGTCGTTTCGAGAATCACGTAGAGTGGTCGTATGCCCAAGGAACGTGGCCAGAAGGTGATCGTGTCGAACCGCAAGGCGCGGCACGATTACTCCATCCTCGACACCTACGAGTGCGGTCTCGTGCTCGTCGGCACCGAGGTGAAGAGCCTGCGCGAGGGCAAGGCGTCCCTGGCGGACGCGTTCGCGACGGTCGACGACGGCGAAGTGTGGCTGCGCAACGTGCACATCCCGGAGTACACGCAGGGCACGTGGACGAACCACACGCCGCGGCGGACCCGGAAGCTGCTGCTGCACCGGCGCGAGATCGAGAAGCTCATCGGCAAGACCAAGGAGAGCGGGCTCTCCTTGGTCCCGCTGTCGATGTACTTCAAGGACGGCAAGGTCAAGGTCGAGATCGCCCTGGCCCAGGGCAAGAAGGCCTACGACAAGCGCCAGACGCTCGCCAAGCGCGACGCGGAGCGGGACATCAGGAAGGCCATGGGCCGCGCGCTGAAGGGCCGGTTCACGGAGTGACGGCGGGCCCGGCTTCCGATGCCGACGTGGCTCGGTGGACGGCGTCGCTGGGCCTGCCGGGCCTGGTCGACCTGCACGTCCACTTCCTGCCGAAACCGGTGATGGACAAGGTCTGGGCGTACTTCGACCGGGCCTCGACGCACTACGGCACCGAGTGGCCGGTGCACTACCGGACGTCCGAGCAGGAGCGGCTGGAGACCCTGCGTTCGCTGGGTGTCCGGCGCTTCGCCCCGCTCGTCTACCCGCACAAGCCGGGCATGGCGCAGTGGCTGACCGAGTGGGCGCTCGAGTTCGCCTCGAAAGTTTCGGACGCGGTGCCGACCGGCACGTTCTACCCCGAGCCCGGCGCCGGGTCCGCTGTGGACGGTGCGCTGCGCGCCGGCGCCCGGGTGTTCAAGGCGCACGTGCAGGTGGGCGCGTACGACCCGCGTGACGAGCTGCTCGAGCCGGTGTGGGGCGCGCTGGCCGACGCGGGTGTCCCCGTCGTCGTCCACTGTGGACACGGTCCGTTGCGGGGCGACTTCACCGGGTTGTCGGTCTTCGAAGAGGTCCTGGCGCGGCACCCGAAGCTGACGGCGGTGCTCGCGCACGCGGCGATGCCCGAGTTCGGGACGGCGTTCGACCTGCTGGCGAAGTACCCGCGCGTGCACCTGGACACCACGATGGTCGGGGTGCCGTTCGCCGAGCGGATGTCGCCGCTGCCGCCGGACTGGACGGCGCGGCTGGCGGACGTCGCCGACCGCGTCGTGCTCGGCACGGACTTCCCGAACATCCCGTACTCCTACGCGACGCAGCTGCAGGCGATCGCCGGCTGGGCGGCCGACGATCGCCTGGGGGAGCCGTTCCTGCGGGCCGTCCTGCACGACACCCCGCTGCGGCTGCTCACCGCCTGACGGTGGCCCGTTCGCTCACGGCGACCGCGCGGCCCAGCAGTTCGATCACCGGAACCTGCTTGCCCGCCAGGAGGAACCCGGCCGTCGCGAGGACCACCCACGGCACCGGGCCGTGCGCGATACCGTCCGACAGCGGCGCGAACCCGTGCGCGGCCAGGCCGAGCAGGCCCCCGGAGATCATCAGCCCGGCGACGACCAGCTGCGGCACCTTCGCGGTGACCTCGGCGGTGTCGCGCTGCAGCTCGAAGTGCGCGAACAGCCGCAGCAGGCCCAGCAGCACCAGCCCGCACACCGCGAACCACGCGGGCGCCATGACGAGCCAGAACAGCGTGCCCGGCGCCGGCGTCTCGTAGTCGAGGCCGTAGACCGTCACGCCCGCGACGACGACCAGCGCCGGCATGTGCCAGAGGTAGACGCTCATGAACCGCGCGCCGAGCCAGTCGAGCGCGTGCCCGGCGCCGGGGCGTTCGGCGAGCGCGTTGAGCTGCGGGCGGAAGGCGAGCAGCAGGCCGATCTGGCCGACGGCGAGGAAGGCGAGCAGCACGGTCGGCGGGCTCATGTTCGACACCGGCGCGCCCGGCATGCCGATCATGCTGGCCGGGTACGGGCCGAACGCGACCATCAGCGCGGTGACGCCGAACCCGGCGGCCGACAGGCCGAGCGCGGCGCGGCGGGTGAGCGAGCCGAGGCGGCCTTCGACGTAGTGGAAACCGAGCTGGTGGACGGCGACCCAGACGAAGATCGCGTTGGCGTACCCGATGTACCCGAGGTCGTTGAAGCGGGCGACGTCGACGAGGACGCCGGCGACCCCCATGACCAGCGGAACCTTCAGCCCCCAGCGGCGGTGCGCGGCGACCATCGGCGGCGTGAGGAGCACGACCAGGACGTAGACCGCGAGGAACCACAGCAGCTGCGCGGCGATGGCGCCGGCCACCTGCACCGGCTGGGGCGGGATGCCGAGGCCGCGGAGGAAGTCCGGCATGACGAGCCAGACGGCCAGCAGCGGAAGGACCGGCAGCATCAGCCGCTTCAGGCGCGCCGCGAGCCACGTCCGCGGGGACTCCGCCCGGCGGAACGAGATCAGGTTGGCCGCACCGCCGGCGAAGAACACCAGGGGCATGACCTGCGACCCCCAGGTAATCGCCCACCACCCCGGCGTCGCGAGCGCGTTGCCCGTGGCGAGGTGACCGTCGGAGTAGGACAGCACCGGCATGACCCAGTGCTGGGCGATCACGGCGAGGATGGCCCCCGCCCGGACGACGTCGAGGAAGCGGTCCCGGCTTGTCTGCATGCGTCCCAGCCTGGCCGCTTCGACCTGCGGGAACAGCGGTGCTGACCGGCGTCTTCGGGGTCCTGTTCACCCCCGGTGGATGCGGGGGTTCTCCCTACCTCGTGCCGTCGGGCTCGGGTTCGTGCTGCGTCGCGGTGACCCGGTATTCCCAGCCGTGCTCGGTGAGGCCCAGCTCGTAGCGGGTCTCGATCTTCGGGCCGCCGTGCAGGTGGATGTGCCGGATGACGGTGCCGGGCACGGGCTCGGCGTCCCCGAGCTCCTGGACGCGGCCGTCGAGCGGGCCGCCGAAGAAGCGGACGCAGCGGGTTTCGTCCGGCATCTGCGCACTCCTCTCCGGTGGGTCCGCTCATGGTAAGTGAGCGGTGTGGGGGGTGCCGCCCGCGGAACGGGTGACCCTATGTCCACTTTACGGGACTTTTGGTCACCGTCTGTCCGCTCGGCCTCGGTAAGCTCGCTTTCATGATCGAGTCTCCCCGCCTTCCGGGTCTCACCCTGGCCGATGCCGACGAGCTGGTCGAGGCCGCGCTGGCGGTCGGCGCCGAGCGCGGGTTCTCGCCGCTGGCCGTGGCGGTGCTCGACGTCGCCGGCGAGGTGATCACGTTGCGCCGCGCCGACGGCGGGATGCCCATGACCAGCCGGATCGCCGTGGCCAAGGCCCGGACCGCGCTGCTCACCTTGCGGCCCTCGGGCGGGCTCGAGCTGCCGGGACCGATCGTCGACGGCATCCAGCACCTCTTCCACGGCGACTACGTCCCCTACGCCGGCGGCGTCCTCGTCACGGACGGAGACGTCGTCCTCGGCGCCGCCGGGGCTTCCGGCGCGCACGCGCGTGAAGACGAACAGGCCGTCCAGGTCGCCGTGGAACGGTGGCGGGCTCAGCGGCCCAGGTAGGTCAACACCGCCCGGACCCGGCGGTGTTCCTCCGCGCTCGCTTCCAGGCCGAGCTTCGAGAAGATGTTGCCGATGTGCTTCTCCACCGCGCCGTGCGAAACGACCAGTGAGTTCGCGATCGCCGTGTTCGACAGGCCCTGGGCCATCAACCCCAGCACCTCCGACTCCCGCGCCGTCAGCGCGTCGAGGGGATTGCGGCGGCCGCGGGCCATCAGCTGGGCGATCACGTCCGGGTCGATCGCCGTGCCGCCGTTCGCCACCCGGCGGACCGCGTCCAGGAAGTCCGCGACGTCCGCCACCCGCTCCTTCAGCAGGTAGCCGACCCCGCCGGCGCCGCCGGACAGCAGCTCCACCGCGTACGACTCCTCGACGTACTGCGAGAGCACCAGCACCGGCAGCCCCGGGATCTCCTTGCGGGCCGCCAGGGCCGCGCGCAGCCCCTCGTCGGTGAACGTCGGGGGCATCCGGACGTCGACGATCGCCAGGTCAGGGCGATGTTCCTTGACCGCGCCGAGCAGGTCGTCCCCGTTGTCGACGGCCGCGGCCGTCTCGATGCCCTCGTCGGCGAGCAGGCGGGTCACCCCGGCCCGCAACAGCACGGCGTCTTCGGCGATGACTACCCGCATCCGGCCCCCAAGCTCGTGGATGAACGGGGTCCAGCCTATTCACCACTGGCAGGGGAGGTCAGCCCGGATTACGGTCGGCCCGCCCACCGGGCTCACCACGGTGATCACACCGTCGATCGTCGCGGCGCGGTCGGCCAGCCCGGCCAGCCCGCCGCCGGGGCGCACCTCGGCGCCGCCGTGGCCGTTGTCGGTGATCTCGACGACCACGTGGTCGTCGGTCCGCCACACCTTCACGCCGGCTTCGGTCGCTCCGGAGTGCTTCGCGATGTTCGTCAGCGTCTCGCCGACGATGAAGTAAGCCGTCGTCTCCACCGCGGCCGGCGGCCGCGGGTCCACGGTCACCGTCACGTCCACCGGGATCGGCGACTTGGCCGCCTGCGCCGACAACGCCGCGTCCAGCCCGCGGTCGCCGAGGACGGCCGGGTAGATGCCGCGCGCCAGGTCCCGCAGCTCCGACACGGCGAGCTTCGCGTCCGAGTGCGCCTCGTCGATCAGCTCCCGCACCATGTCCGGGTCCTGGTCGAACTTCGACTTCGCCCGCCCCAGGCTCATCGCGACCGCGACCAGCCGCTGCTGCGCGCCATCGTGCAGATCACGCTCGATGCGGCGCCGCTCCGCTTCGGCCGCGTCCACACCCCGCGCCCGCGAAGCCTGCAGGTGCTCGGCCTTCTGCTCCAGCCGCGTCGTGCGGTTCGGCCCCAGCAGCGCGATACCCAGCTCGCCGTGCAGCCAGCCCAGCCACGGCGTCACCCAGACCGCCATCGGCAGCAACACGATCGACGCCAGCGCGATCCCGAGCTCCGCGCACGCCAGCGGGAACGCCACCATCAAGTACGCCAGGTCACGCCACGTCGTCGGATCGCTCAGCCGCACCATCCAGCGCCGCAGCAGCGGCAAGTCGTCCAGCGAGCGCCGCTCCACCGGCGGCAGCGGCACCCGCAGCATCGCGCCCATCCACGCCCGCTCGCGGTCCGCCGACCAGCGGACGAAGCTCGTCGTCGCCAGCAGGATCGGGAACCCGACCCACACCACCGCCGTGCCGACCCCCACCGCGATCCCCGTCACGATCAGGACGAACTGCAGGATCCGGAAGAAGAAGCTGACCAGCATGTACACGATCGTGCGAGCCGGATTCGGCCGCGGGTGCTCCAGCTGCTGCGCCTCGGTCATCCCGCCACCAGGTTCTTTTCTTCCGCGTCTTCCCACCAGCGCTCCATCCGACGGCGCTGGGCCACGGTCGTCCCCAGCAGCGCGGTCGCCAGCCGGGCGTGCATCCCCGCCAGCGCCTTGGTCAGCGCCACCGACAACGCGATGAACAACACCCCCAGCGCTGCCCACGGTAGCGCCTCCACCGTCGAATCCACGGTCAGCCACCGCAGGTCGTACGACGGGAAGTAGTACGCGCCCTCCGGCAGCCACCGGAAGTAGACCGGCAGGCCCGCCAGCGCCAAGCTCGTCGACCAGAACGTCGTCACCAGCACGAACTCGACGATCCCGAGCGGGAACAACAAGAAGAAGTAGGTGAGGTCCCGCCACGTCGACGGGTCCTTCAACCGCCCCTTCCACCTGTTCTTCTGCCCCTCGGCCGGCAGCGGCAGATAGGGAAGGTCGATGTACCGGTCCAGCAACGCGTAGACCCGCGCCCGCTCCAAACGAGCAGCCCCCCGCACCGCCAGCACCAGAAGCGCGAGCAAACCCACCCCCACCCACACGATCGCGGTCCCCAGCCCGGCCGCCCCGAACGCCGTCAGCAACGCGAACGCCAAGACCCCCAGCGGCAGGTTCATCAGCAGGAACACCACCGACCCACCGAACGGCGGATCCCGCCTCTCGCTACCCATGACCGGGCTCCCTTCATCCCACGATGGACTCAAGGATCGTCGCCCCGGCACCCCGCCGACATGGTGCGCGCGGGCATCCTCCCGGTAGGGCTGGCCCTACCCACCGGGACTAAAGAGGTGGCGGTACGCGTTATGATGTACAGGTTATGTTCCCACCAAGGGGGTGAACGGTTTCGACTTTGGACGTTGATCCAGGAGAAGCGTGCCGGTGCAGGCGAGAGACCACCGTTAAGCGTCATCGCAACCAAATAAGCGCCGACTCCAGTCAGCGCGAGTACGCCCTCGCCGCCTGAGCGAGTGCGTCTCTGTCGGCCCGGGTTCGCCTCCGGCCCGGGTACCGGCATCAGCTAGGAGGCTCAGCGGCAGTCCCGGCCACGGGGAACTGTCGTGAAGCAAACAGTGGCTGGGCTCGTCACCTCAGCTTGTTCGCGTGACTGAGGGGGCCAAGTAGAGACGTAGCGGACTGCGCACGGAGAAGCCCTGTTGATACGCCAGAGGACCCGGGTTCAATTCCCGGCACCTCCACCTTCGAGAAGGCCGTCGCCCCTTCGGGGCTTCGGCCTTCTCTTCGGTTTCGTCCATGTCTTCTGGGGGTCGAACCCCCAGACCCCCGCCAGGCGGGCTTCGCCCCCTGGACCCCCTCCCCGGGGGCTTCGCCCCGGGACCCCGCCTTGTTTGCGGCTTCGCCTCTCTCTCCGGGGCTTCGCCCCTGGACCCCGCTCTTTGGGGCTTCGCCCCTTGCCCCCGTCTTGGCTGCGCGTCTTGCGCGCGCGCTCTGGGGTGGGCTTCGGGCTTGGCGGGCGGCGGCCGGGTTGGGGATTGCTGGTGGTCAGCTGGGTGTCTAGCTGGTTCTGCTGTGCCTCGCCCACTTGGGCGGGCCTTCTGGCTCTGCCCTCCACGCCGCGTGTTCGGGGCTCGTGATGGGGGCCACTTGTGGGTGAAATTCTTGTGAGTGTCATGCTGGACACCCGACCATGGCTCCGCACCCGCGGAGTCGGAAGTAGGTGGCCAGATGACCTGGGCCCGTTCCAATGGCAGCTCGACCGCCAATGATGAAGACAGCCGGATGGGCGTTATCCGGGCCGAGGAGGCCGTGCGGCTCGCCGAACAGAACGATCGGGCCGTCATCACCGTGGCCGGGCACTCCTCCGATGTTCGGGAGTGTGCCGAGTTGCTTGCGATGCTCGGGCTCGATGCCGGGCGGCGGCACAAGATCGCCTGATCACACCAGGTCCGCCACGTGGACCACCTTGTTCCGGCCGGTTGCCTTTGCGTGGTACAGCGCGGTATCCGCTGCGTCGAGCAGGCGCTGTAGGGATGTTCCGGCCCCCGGGTAGACCGCCATGCCGATCGAGGTCGACAGGCCCGTGATCGACAGCTGGCCCACGGGGACCTTCAGGGCCGCGACGGCCCGGCGGATGCGTTCTGCCACCGCTCCGATGTCCGGGTGGGCGATGCCCGGCAACAGCACCACGAACTCTTCGCCGCCGAACCGGCCCACCGCGTCGCCGCGGCCGCGGACCGCCGAGATGATCGCCTCCGCCACCGCTCGCAGCACCGCGTCGCCCGCCAGGTGGCCGTAGGTGTCGTTCACCTGCTTGAAGTGGTCCAGATCCAGCATCAGCAAGCCGAACGTCGAGTGCTGGCGCGTGGCCGCCGCCAGGGTTCGCTCCGCCAGCGCGTGCCAGCCGCTCGTGTTGTACAACCCCGTCTTCTCGTCGCGGTGGGCCGCCACCTCCAGCTGCCGCACCAGCACCGTCCGGTGCAACAGCAGGAGCGGCGGGAGCACCAGCACCACCAGGCCCGGCAGGACCGCCAGGGCCACGGCGTTCAGCGCGCCCAGGCAGAGCGTCGCCACCTCCAGGCCGTTGTCCGACCACGTGCCGAACAACGCCTCCGGCGTCCGGCCGACCTCGCGGCGCGCCGGGAGCACCAGCAGCGCGTTCACCACGAAGAACGTCGCCCCCGCGGCCGCGATCGCGAACGTGCCGGCCCAGCCGCGGGAAAAAGCCGAACGGACGTCTTCGGCACCCGAAACCCGCAGCACCGCCTGGGCCGCGTAGCACGAGAGCAGGATGATGGCCGCGTTGCTGACCGTCCTCGACACCGGCACCCGCTGCAGCCGGTACCAGCTGCGGACCGCCAGGTGCGCGTACAGGCCGCCGACCAGCACCGCCAGCAGCAACGGCGGCAGCAGCAGGACGCCGGCGAACGTCCACACCGACGTCATGTTGATGTGCGGCGTCCCCGACACCCGGCGGCGGATGCGCTCGACCCGGCGGCCCGTCTCCGACTGGACCACGCCGAGGACCAGCAGCACCGCGAGGATCAGCACCGTCCGGCGGTCCACCGCCACCGGGAACGGACGCAGCGTCAGAACCACCGCCACCACTTCGCTCAGCAGGCAGTAGACGACCACCCGCGGACCTTGCCGCCACAGCGCCCAGCGCCGCGGAGCCACGAGGACGTCACGAAAGCGTGGTACACCGCGCGGGGCCCCGGCACCGGTCTGCATACTCATGGTGTCCGGCCGGTGACGGAGCCGGTACGGCCCGAGGAGCCGAAGGGAGGCGCGCCATGTGCGGACGCGACAACTGAGGTCATGGTTCCTCCAGCCCGACCCGGCGCCACGCCCTCGCGATCGGCACGGCCACCGCGGCACCCGCCGCCCCGGCCGCGGCGATGGTGTGCGCCGGGCCCAGCACGTCGGCCAGCGCGCCCGCCGCGGCCGCCCCGACCCCCTGCACGGTGATCAGCCCCGCCGAGTTCACCCCGGCGCACTGCGCGCGGTGCTCGTCCGGCACCCGCCGCATGAACGACACCGTGCCCTGGATGTTGTAGCCCGTGGCCAGCAGCCCGGACGCCGCCAGCAGCACCACCGACAGCACCAGCCCCGGTCGGAAGACGAACACGACCAGCGGTAGCCCGGCCGCGATCCCCAGCCACCCGAGCACGCGGATCTGCGCGTGTTCCGGGATCCACTTGCCGAACACGACGCCGCCGAGCACGCTGCCCGCCGGGTCCGCCGCCATCAGCAGCCCCACCAGCGCCGCGCCCGCGCCGATCCCGGCCGCGTACGGCGCGGCCAGCGCCTCCGGCACGACGTAGAACCCGGCCAGCCAGTTCAGCGCCACCAACGTCCGCAACACCGGATCGCGCCAGATCAGCCGGATCCCCGCGGAGGTCGTCGAGAGCCAGGCCGGCCGGACCGCCTGCGCGACCGCCGCCCGTCGCCGCACGCCCGCGACCAGGAACACCGCCGAGAACACGAACGTCACCGCGTCCAGCGCCAGGGCCGCGGACGGCGCGAGCGCGGCGATCAGCAGCCCGCCGCCGGCGAACCCGGCCAGCTGCGCGCCCTGGATCGTCACGTTCCGCAGGGCCATCCCGACCAGGTAGCGCTCGCCTTCGAGCACCGAGGGCAGCAGCGCCTGCTGCGCGGCCTTGAACGGCCCGCCCAGCGCCGTCATCACCGCGACCAGCACGCACAGCACCCACAGCGGGACGCCGGGGACCGCGATGACGCCGACCAGCGCGGCGCGGGCCAGGTCGGCCACGACCATCACGTCCCGCCGCGGCCACCGGTCGCCCGCGCCGGCCAGGAGGATCCCGCCGACCAGCGAGGGCACGTAGGTCAGGGCGTAGGTCAGGCCGGTCAGGGCCGCCGACGAAGTGCGCTGGTAGACGAGGACCGCGAGCGCGACGCGCGCGAGCTGGTCACCGCAGACGGACAGCAGTTCGGCGGCCCACATCGCCCGGAACTCGGCGACGGCCAGGACCGCGCCGAACCCCACCCTCGTCACCCGTGCGTCGCCCATCAGCCGGCGCCTTCCCCTTGCGCCCCCACTCGCCGGTGTCCCTCGATACCGCTCTGCAGTCACGGTAATAACCCAGCGGAGTGGAATCGAGCCGTTCGGTGACAGTTGCCCCGATCGCACCAGCGCGTCAGCCCGGGTGGCCGCCGATCCGGCTGGTCAGCTCAGCCGCCGTCTTCGCCACCTCGGCCGCCAGCTCCGGCCACGTCTCCGCGCACGGCTCCGCCGCGCAGTGGTGGCGCAGGGTCACGCTGATCGCGGCCATCGGGCGGGCGCCGTGGTCGAAGACCGGAGCTGCCACCGACGCGAACCCTTCGGTCACGTGGCCGTCCTCGACCGACCAGCCGAGCCGGCGCTCCGCCGTCAATGTCCGGCGCAGCTCGGCGAGGGTGCGCGGACCGCGTCCGGTGCGGAGCACGAACGCCGACGCCGACGGGAACAACGCCCTCACGTGCGGCGCCGGCAGGTGCCGCAGGATCGCCCGGCCGGACGCCGTCAGCTGGGCCGGCAGCCGGACACCGACCTCCGTCACCAGCGTCTCCGGCCGGGCCGGGCGCTCCTTGATCAGGTACAGCGACTCGTTGCCGTGCAGCACGCCCAGGTGCGCGGTGTGGCCGGCGCGGTCGACGAGCTTGCGCAGCAACGGCCCGGCCAGGCGTTCGAGGGGGTCGTGGCGGAGGTAGGCCGAGCCGAGTTCGAACGCCGCGATGCCCAGGCCGTACCGGCGTTCCGCGGGCAGGTGCACGACGAACCCGGCCGCCTCGAGCTCGCTGAGCAGGTGGTACGTCGTCGACCGGGGGAGACCCGCTTCGCGCGCGATCGCCGACGCGGTCACCGGGCCGGGGCGCGTCGCGAGCAGGCGCAGTACGGCCAGGCCGCGGCGCAGCGCCGGAACCTCGCTGCTGTCGCCCACGGCTCACCTCCTCCAGCGCCCCAATGTGGCGTTCGGTGCGTGGGACGCACCGAACGCCACATTGGGTGCGTCTGACGCACCCAACGCCACATTGGGGCGGTTGGGGCCAGGGTAACCGCTGAGTCTGGGATACCAGACAGAACCACTCGTTGAGGCATCCCACCAGCGGGAAACGCCGTGTCCAATGGGGCCATGCCGGAAAAAGTGCTCCTGGGCCCGGAACCCCTGACCGCCGCCCAGGTCGTCGACGTCGTCCGCGGCCACGCGCCGGTCGGGCTCACGGACACCGCCGAGAAGAACCTCGCCGCGACCCGCCAGCACATCGAGAACCTCGCTCACGCCGTCACGCCCACCTACGGCGTCTCGACCGGCTTCGGCGCGCTCGCCACCCGTCACATCCCCGTCGAGAGCCGGACTGCGCTGCAGCGCAGCCTGATCCGCTCGCACGCCGCCGGGGCGGGACCCGCCGTCGAGACCGAGGTCGTGCGCGGCCTCATGCTGCTGCGGCTCCGGACCCTCGCCAGCGGCTACACCGGCGTCCGCCCGGGCACCGCGCAAACGCTTGCGGCCCTGCTCAACGCCGGCATCACGCCGATCGTCCACGAGTACGGCTCGCTCGGCTGCTCCGGTGACCTCGCGCCGCTGGCCGCCGTCGCGCTCGCGCTCATGGGCGAAGGCGAAGTCGAGTACCGCGGCGAAGTCGTCCCGGCCGGCGAAGCGCTGAAGCACGCCGGCATCGAGCCGGTCGTCCTCGCCGAGAAGGAGGGCCTCGCCCTCACCAACGGCACCGACGGCATGCTCGGCATGCTCCTGCTCGCCGCCGCCGACCTGCACCGGCTCTTCGACATCGCGGACCTCACCGCGGCGATGAGCGTCGAGGCGCTGCTCGGCACCGACCGCGCGTTCGCCGCCGACCTCCAAGTCCTACGCCCGCACCCCGGCCAGGCGCTGAGCGCCGCGCGGATGTGGAAAGCGCTCCAAGGATCGAAGATCGTCGAGAGCCACCGCGGCCCGGACTGCAACCGCGTCCAGGACGCCTACTCGCTGCGCTGCGCCCCGCAGGTCCACGGCGCCGCGCGCGACAGCCTCGCCCACGCCGAGCTCGTCGGCGAACGCGAACTGATGTCCGCTGTGGACAATCCCGTCGTGCTGGCCGACGGCCGCGTCGAGTCCAACGGCAACTTCCACGGCGCGCCCGTCGCGTACGTGCTGGACTTCCTGGCCATCCCGGTCGCCGACGTCGCCAGCATCGCCGAGCGCCGTACCGACCGGATGCTCGACAAGGCCCGCTCCCACGGACTGCCGCCGTTCCTCGCGCACGACCCCGGCGTCGACTCCGGCCACATGATCGCCCAGTACACGCAGGCCGCGATCGTCAGCGAGCTCAAGCGGCTCGCGGTCCCGGCGTCCGTCGACTCCATCCCGAGCAGCGCCATGCAGGAGGACCACGTCTCCATGGGCTGGTCGGCCGCGCGGAAGCTGCGCAAGGCCGTCGACGGCCTGACCACGGTGCTGGCCATCGAACTGCTGACGGCGGCCCGGGCGCTGGACTTCCGCGCGCCGCTGGAGCCGTCGCCGGTCACCGGCCGCGTCCGGGACCTGCTCCGCACGAAGGTCGCCGGCCCCGGCCCCGACCGCCACCTGGCGCCCGAGATCGCGGCCGCCGAAGAACTCGTCCGCTCCGGCGCCGTCCTCGACGCCGCCCGCCTGTCGTGAGTGTTTAGGGCGGTTCTAACCGCCCTAAACACTCACGAGCGCCTACCTGGAGGTCTGATGTCCCGCGTAGTCCGTGCCGCCCGCGGCACCCAGCTCACCGCCAAGTCGTGGCAGACCGAAGCCGCGCTGCGCATGTTCCACAACAACCTCGACCCCGACGTCGCCGAGCGGCCCGAGGACCTGGTCGTCTACGGCGGCACCGGCAAGGCCGCGCGCAACTGGGCCAGCTTCGACGCGATCACCCGCGAACTGACCACTTTGGACGTCGACGAGACGCTGCTCGTGCAGTCCGGCAAGCCGGTCGGCGTGTTCCGCACGCACGAGTGGGCGCCGCGCGTGCTCATCGCCAATTCGAACCTGGTCGGCGACTGGGCGACCTGGCCGGAGTTCCGTCGCCTGGAGCAGCAGGGCCTGACGATGTACGGCCAGATGACGGCCGGGTCGTGGATCTACATCGGCACCCAGGGCATCCTCCAGGGCACCTACGAGACGTTCGCCGCCGTCGCGAAGAAGAAGTTCGGCGGCACGCTGAAAGGCACGCTCACCGTCACCGCCGGGCTTGGCGGCATGGGCGGCGCGCAACCCCTCGCCGTGACCATGAACGACGGCGTCGCGCTCGTCGTCGAGTGCGACCCGCAGCGCGCGCACCGCCGCGTCGAGACGCGCTACCTCGACGAGGTCGCCGACGACCTCGACGACGCCATCGCCCGCGTCACCAAGGCGAAGCAGGAGAAACGGCCGCTGTCGGTCGGCGTCGTCGGCAACGCCGCCGAGGTGCTGCCGGAGCTGCTGCGCCGCGGCGTCGAGGTCGACATCGTCACCGACCAGACGTCCGCGCACGACCCGCTTTCGTACCTGCCCAAGGGCGTCAGCGTCGAGGACTGGCACGACTACGCGGCCAAGAAGCCCGACGAGTTCACCGACCGCTCGCGCGAGTCGATGGCCGACCACGTCGACGCCATGCTCGGCTTCCTCGACAAGGGCGCGGAGGTCTTCGACTACGGCAACTCGCTGCGCGGCGAGGCGAAGCTCGGCGGCTGCGAGCGGGCGTTCGACTTCCCCGGGTTCGTGCCCGCCTACATCCGCCCGCTGTTCTGCGAGGGCAACGGCCCGTTCCGCTGGGCCGCGCTGTCCGGCGACCCCGAGGACATCGCCGCGACCGACCGGGCGATGCTGGACCTGTTCCCGGAGAACGAATCCCTCGCCCGCTGGATCCGGCTCGCGGGGGAACGCGTGGCGTTCCAGGGCCTGCCCGCCCGGATCTGCTGGCTCGGCTACGGCGAGCGGCACCTGGCCGGCCTGCGGTTCAACGAGATGGTCGCCAGCGGCGAGCTGAAGGCGCCGGTCGTCATCGGGCGCGACCACCTCGACTCCGGCAGCGTCGCCTCGCCGTACCGCGAGACCGAGGGCATGGCCGACGGCTCCGACGCGATCGCCGACTGGCCGCTGCTCAACGCGCTGGTCAACACCTCGTCCGGCGCCAGCTGGGTGTCGATCCACCACGGCGGCGGTGTCGGCATGGGCCGCTCGATCCACGCCGGCCAGGTCAGCGTCGCCGACGGGACGCCGCTGGCCGCGCAGAAGCTGGAGCGGGTCCTCACCAACGACCCGGGCATGGGCGTCATCCGGCACGTCGACGCCGGTTACGACCGCGCTGCCGAAGTCGCCGACGAGCGTGGGGTGCGCGTGCCGATGCGGGAGGACGCGTGACGGCTTCCGGGCTGCTGGCCGAGATCGGCGACGTCGGGCGCGACCCGAAGCGCGGCGGCTACTCGCGGCACGCCTTCGACGGGCCGGAACAGGACCTGCGCGCGTGGTTCGTCGAGCGCGCGCTGGGCCTCGAACTCGACGTCGAGACCGACCGCAACGGCAACATCTGGGCCTGGTGGGGCCCGCCGGGCCGGGGTGCCGTCGTCACCGGCAGCCACCTCGACTCGGTGCCCGGCGGTGGTGCGTTCGACGGCCCGCTCGGGGTCGCGAGCGCGCTGGCCGCCGTGGAAGCCTTGCAAGTCAAGGGGTTCCGGCCGCGCAAGCCGCTCGCCGTCGTGGTGTTCGCCGAGGAGGAGGGTGGCCGGTTCGGCGTCCCGTGCCTCGGCTCGCGGCTGCTCACCGGCACCATCGACGCCGACAAGGCGCGCGGCCTGCGGGACGCCGACGGCGTCACCTTCGCGGAAGCGGCCGCGAAGGCCGGCTTCGACCCGGCCCGGATCGGGCCGGACCCGGAGCGCCTCGACCGGATCGGCCGGTTCGTCGAACTGCACGTCGAGCAGGGGCGAGGGCTCATCGACCTCGGTGCGCCGGTGGCCGTCGGCAGCACGGTGATCGCGCACGGCCGGTGGCGGTTCTCCTTCGCGGGGCAGGGGAACCACGCCGGGGCGACGCTGCTGGCCGACCGGGCCGACCCGATGCTGCCGGCCGCCGCGACGGTCACCGCCGTCCGGCGGCTCGCTTCGGCCGTGCCGGACGCGCGGGCGACCGTCGGCCGGCTCGTGCCGACCCCCGGCGGCACCAACGTCATCGCGTCCACAGTGGACCTGTGGCTCGACGCGCGGGTGCCCGGCCCGGGCACGCCCGAGCTGGTCGGCGAGATCAGCCGGGCCGCGGCCGCCGCCGCGGAAGAGGAGGGCTGCCGGGTCACGGTGACCCGGGAGTCCTACTCGGGCGATGTCGTGTTCGACGACGCCCTGCGCCGTGACCTCGGCGGCTGGCTCGGCGGGCCGCCGGAGCTGCCGACCGGCGCCGGGCACGACGCCGCGATCCTCGCCGGGTTCGTCCCGGCGGGGATGCTCTACGTGCGCAACCCGACCGGGATCAGTCACTCGCCGGAGGAGTTCGCCGAGGCGGCCGACGTCGAAGCCGGCGCGAAGGCCCTTGCGGACGTCCTGGAGCAGCTGGCGCGATGACTTTCTGGTGCGCACAGGCGTGGCTGCCCGGCGGGATCGCCGCCGGGGTGCGGATCGACGTCGCCGACGGGCGGATCACCGCGGTGACGCCCGGTTCGCCGCGGGCCGGGACAGTGCTCGACGGACTGACGCTGCCGGGCTTCGCGAACGGGCATTCGCACGCCTTCCACCGGGCCCTGCGGGGCCGGACGCACCACGAGCGCGGCACGTTCTGGACGTGGCGCGAGCGGATGTACTCGCTGGCCGCGCGGCTCGACCCCGACACGTACTACCGGCTGGCGCGCGGCGTCTACGCCGAGATGGTCCTGGGCGGGTACACGAGTGTGGGCGAGTTCCACTACCTGCACCACGCGCCCGGCGGGAAGCCGTACGCCGACCCGAACGCGATGGGGGAGGCCCTGCGCCAGGCCGCCGCGGACGCCGGGATCCGGCTGACGCTCCTGGACACGTGTTACCTCGCGGGCGGCATCGGCGTCGAGCCGGACGAGGTCCAGCAGCGGTTCTCCGACGGTTCGGCTTCGGCCTGGGCCTCACGCGTCGGGGAACTGAAGGAAGGCGACCTGTTCCGGGCCGGTGGAGCGATCCACTCCGTACGCGCGGTCCCCGAAGACCAATTGTCCGAAGTGGACAACGCGGTACCCGGGAGCCGGCCGTTGCACATCCACTTGTCGGAGCAGCGGGCCGAGAACGAGCAGTGCGAAGCGGCCACCGGATTCACCCCGACCGGGCTGCTGTGGGACCACGGCGTGCTCGACGAGCGGCTCACCGTCGTGCACGCGACCCACCTCACCGACCGGGACGTGCGGTGGCTCGGCGAGTTCCGGGTCGGGGCGTGCTTCTGCCCGACCACCGAACGCGACCTCGGTGACGGTATCGGCCCGGCCCGCGCGCTGCGGGATGCCGGGGTGCGGCTGAGCATCGGCAGCGACTCCAACGCCGTCGTCGACGCCTTCGAGGAAACCCGCGCGCTGGAGCTGGACGACCGCCTGGCCAGCGAGGAACGCGGCCGGTTCACCGCCGAGGAGCTGCTGGAGGCGGGCACCGACCACGCAGCCGTCGGCTGGCCCGAGGTCGGCCGCCTCGAAGAGGGGGCGGGCGCGGACTTCGTGACGGTCGGCCTGGACTCGGTCCGGACGGCCGGGATCGAGCCGTCGGGAGTGGTGTTCGCGGCGTCCGGGGCCGACGTCCGGCACGTCGTGGTGGCGGGCCGCGAGGTCGTGCGGGAAGGTGAACACCAGCTGGTCGAGCGACCGGAATCCGTCCTGGCGAAGGAGATCGAGGCACTGTGGCAGTCCTGATCACGGGGATCGGCGAGCTGACGACCAACGATCCCGAGCTGGGGAGGCTCACCGACGCCGCCCTGGTCATCGAAGGCCCGAAAATCGCGTGGGTGGGTGCCGCGAGCCAGGCGCCGGACGCCGACGAGCGTGTCGACGTCGAAGGCCGCGCGGTGCTCCCCGGCTGGGTCGACAGCCACACGCACCTCGTCTTCGCCGGCGACCGCACCGCCGAGTTCGAGGCGCGGATGGCCGGAAAGCCCTACACGGCGGGCGGAATCGCGATCACCGTCGGCGCGACGCGGGAGGCGACCGACGAGCAGCTGGCGGCGAACCTGCGTCGCCATGTCGACGAAGCGTCCCGGCAAGGGACGACCTGCCTGGAGACCAAGACGGGCTACGGCCTCACGGTCGCGGACGAGGCCCGGAGCGCCCGGATCGCCGGGGAGGTGGCCGACGAGGTCACGTTCCTCGGCGCGCACCTGGTCCCGCCGGGTGCCGATGCCGAGTCCTATGTGGACCTGGTCTGCGGCGAGATGCTCGACGCCGTCGCGGGAAGCGTGCGCTGGGCGGACGTCTTCTGCGAGACCGGTGCGTTCGACGAGGCCCAGTCGACGCGGGTCCTGAAAGCCGCCGCCGAGCGCGGGCTCGGCCTGCGCGTGCACGGCAACCAGCTCGGTGAAGGCCCGGGCGTACGGCTGGCCGTCGAACTCGGCGCGGCCAGTGTCGACCACTGCACCTACTTGAGCGACGCCGACGTCGAGGCCCTGGCCGCTTCGGACACCGTGGCGACTTTGCTGCCCGCATGCGATTTGTCGACCCGCCAGCCGCTCGCTCCGGCCCGGCGGCTGCTCGACGCGGGCGCGACCGTCGCGCTGGCCAGCAACGCCAATCCGGGCAGCTCGTACACGACGTCGATGGCGTTCTGCGTGGCGACGGCGGTGCTGCAGATGCGGATGACGATCGAGGAAGCGGTCTGGGCGGCGACGGCGGGCGGGGCGAAGGCGTTGCGCCGCGAGGACGTGGGCGTCCTGCACCCGGGAGCCCGGGCGGACGTCCACGTCCTCGACGCGCCTTCGGTGACGCACCTGGCCTACCGGCCGGGCGTGCCGCTCACGAAATCGGTGTGGCGCGCCGGAGATCGAGTGCGCTGACCGGTCAGAGCGGCAGCGTGAACGGCGTGCACTTCGGCGTGTAGGACGCGTCGAGCGCGTGCAGGATCAGGCCGGTGACGTTCGGGTCGATCGCCTGGCTCAGGTGACCCGAAGCATCGGACGGGCAGAAGTCCTGCAGCACGACGTCCGTCGCGCCCGGCTCGTTCAGGATGCCGCTGGTGTACGGCGTGACGACCTCGTCGTACTTGCTCACGATGCTCGTGTACGCCGGGCCGGCGACGTGCACGCCGCCGCGGGCGAGGTCGTCCAGGAAGGCCGACGGTGCCAGGTACTCCGTGCACGCGCCGCACGCCGTCCGCACGATCGCGCCGAGCCCGGGCACCGTGGTCAGCAGCGCCTTGGCCAGCGCGTCGAGGCCGCCGAGGGTGGTGCCGCGGTAGTTCGCGCCGAAGCCGGCGAAGTGCGCGACCTTCGCCGCGCCGCCGCCGTACTTCAGGTAGTACGCGGGCATCGTGCTGCCCTCGGAGTGGCCGACGATGTCGACCTTCGCCGCGCCGGTCGCGGACCGCACCCGGTCGACGAACCGGCCGAGCTGGGCGGCGCTGTCGCGCATCGACGCGAGCCCGCCGACGCCGGGGCCGAGGATGCCGGTGCCGTACGTCAGCGAGAAGACGCAGTAGCCCTGGGCGGCGATCTTCGGCGCGTGGAAGAACCAGTTGACGGTGTCGTTCGCGCCGAGACCGTGCACGAGCACGACGGGCTGCGGGTGCGTGGCCGACGGACGGCAGCCCCAGTCGTTCCATCCGCTGCCCGGCGCCGCGTCGGCGACCGCCGGCGCGGCGGCGCCGAAGGTGAGCGCCGCGGCGAGCACGGTCAGGATTCGCTTGACACCGCCGTTGGTGACCCGCATTCCGTTGCCTCCAGTTACCCGTCGGTACGTGACACGGATCATGATCGGTCACATGCCGCCGGCGAAGACCTGGGACAACGCTCAGAGTTGCCCGGCGCCCGTTGTGACGGGTCACAACGGGCGCCGGACGCTCAGCCGGTGACGACGATCCGGCGGCACTGGTTCGTGCCGCCGGCCTGCTCGTTGATCTTCACGCCCGCGGCGGTGCCGCTGAGCGCCGTGTTGTCGCCCGAGGACAGGTCGAAGTGGATCAGCGTCTCGCCGTTGACCGCGGCGGTGACCGTGCCGGCCCGGACGGCCGCGGCGAGCGTGTGGAACCCGCCGGCGTTGACCGGTTTCCCGGTCGCCAGCACCAGCTGGGTCAGCGTGCCGCCGATGGCCTTGTAGACGCGGAGGTTCACGCCACCCGTCTCGGCCGTGAAGAGCAGGTAGTTCGACGCGTCGGTGTACCGGAGGAAGACGCCGAACCCGGCCTGGCCGGTCCACAGGAAGTCGGCCTCGACGCGGTGGTCCGCGCTCGACGTCTCGAGCACCGCGTGGTCGGCGACGTTGTCGGCGCTGGCCGAGCGGAGCACCCCGTCCGTCACGGTCACCGCGCCGTTCCCCGTCCACCACGGGATGGGGAGGCCGCCGTTCGGCTGCTGGAACGTCGTGCCGAGCACGAGCTGGTCGTAGCCGGACCGGGCGGCGTCCTGCTCGCCGGGGACGAACCCGAGCGGGGTCTCCTGCGCACCGCTGCCCAGGTAGGCGCACGCCAGCCGCGAGTCCGTGCTCGTCGAGTCCTCGGCGGCCAGCACCGTGAAGACCTGGCCCGGCGTGGTCTCCAGCATCGACGCGTACGTCGACATCCCGCCCTTCGCCGGCGTCTGGACGACGTAGGGCGGCAACCAGGTCGCGCCGCGGTCGCGCGTGGCCCGCACGGCGAACCGGCGTGCCGCGTCCCGCAGGTAGACGACGATGGTGTCGTCGGCCAGCCACACCGAGGACGGGCGGCCGGTGCCGGCGAACGCGGCGGCCGGCGTCGACCACGTGGTGCCGTTGTCGGTCGAGAGCGCCGTGCCGATGGAGGCGTTGTTGCCCCAGCGGAAGGTCAGGAAGAGCGCGGTGTCCCGCTGCACCAGGTACGGCTCCTGGTAGTCCCGGCCGGCGGTCTGGCCGTTGACGACCCGGCTCGACGTCCAGGTGGCCCCGTTGTCGGACGAACGTGCGATCCACACCGAGTCGAAGGTCTCGCTGCCGGCCTTCGAGTAGTGCGCCGCGAGCAGCGTCCCGTCCGCGAGCTGGACGACCGGAGCGGTGATCGCCGACGACGGCAGGTTCGCGTCGATCCGCACCTCGGCGCCCCACGTCGCGCCGCCGTCGGTGGACGAGCGGAAGAACGAGCCCGCGGCGCCGACCGCGGTGGTGCCCTTGAAGTAGGTCAGGTAGAGCGTGGTGCCGGTGCGGCTGAGGGACACGGACGGGTCGCGGTAGTCGACCCCGGCGGACGCGGCGACGACGGTGGCGGGCGCGGACCACGTCTTCCCGTTGTCGTGGCCGGCGGTGCTCCGCAGGAAGCCGTCGCGGTTGGCGTAGTGGTTGCTGCCCTGGCGGAAGACGACGTAGAGCGTGTTGTCGGGCAACCGGGTCACGCTCGGGAACGCCGAATGCTGGGTGTCCTGGCCGTACGCGATGGTGGGCTTGGTGGGCCGGATGGTCCGGACGACGCCGAGGGGACTGTCGGGTTGCCGCAAAGTCATGCCCCGACCGTAGCGGTGGGATCGGCCCGGGTCGGCTCCTTTCCCGTGGTTCGCCCGAACAGCGTCACGATCCCGGCCGCCGCGACCAGGCCGCAGAGCCACGCGAACCAGTCGCCGAAGCGCGCGTACGGGGTCTTGCCCGGTCCGATCGGGACATCGGCGACGACCACCGTGAACGCGCTGCCGGCCGTGTGGGCGTCGGCCAGTACGCGGCCCCGGGCGTCCGCGAGCGTCGGCGTGCCGTGGGCGGCGCTCCACCCGACCGAGAAGCCGTTCTCGACGCCGCGGATCAGGGCCGTGCGGCTGTGCACCCAGCCGTCGGCGTTCTCGTCGGAGGCCGGGATGAGCACCAGGCCGGTGCCGGCCTCGCCGTATTCGCCGCTGGGGTCGGCGAAGTTGACGTCCATGCACACCATGAGCCCGATCCCGGCGAGGTGCGCGAGCTCGGTGCCGGACGCGATGTTCTTCGAATCCCCGTTGTGCCACTTGTGGTACTCGACCGGAGCGCCGGACGGCGGCACGGCGAGGGCGGCGTTGAACCGGCCCTCGGGGGTGGTGTCGAGGACGCCGGTGACGACGTCGAGGTTCCGCGTGCGGGCGACCTCCGTGAACGCCTCGACGAGCCGCGGGCGGCTGGCCCGGTCCACGGCGAAGGCGGCTTCGGGGAGCACGACGGCCCGGACGCCGTCCGGCAGCCGGCCGATCTGGTCCACATAGGACCGAAGGAGCGCCTGGCCGTCCGGGGTCGCGACGTCGACGGCCCAGCGGCTCTGCCCCGGCGCGACCAGGGCGATCCGCGTCGACGGCCCGGTGAGCGGCGGAACGCTCCAGAAGACGAGCCCGCCCAGCGCGGCGGCGACGGCGACCAGCCCGGTCAGCCGGGCGGCGCCGCGGACGCCGGGAGCGAGCGCGGCGGCGACCGCGGCCGGGACCAGGAACACCAGGAACTCCACGCCCCAGCCGCCGGTGACCGCGGCGATCCGCAGCACGGACGGCCGGTCGGCCTGGGTCGTCATCAGCGTGCCCATGAGGCCGGTCGGGTTGAGCAGCGAAACGCCGTAGAGCACGACGGTCCACAACGCGGGTGCGGCGAGCGTGGCCGGCAAGCCGTGGCCGCGGCGGACCAGCAGCCGGAAGAGGCCGGTGCTCGCCGCGAACAGCAGGGCACTGCCGCCGAGGATCGCGATCGCCGCGGGCCGCGGGACCGACAGCGAGTGCCAGAAGTAGCTCCAGGTGCCGGCGCTGCCCGCCAGGTAGGCGGCGAACGCGCAGCCGAGCGCGGCCGCGCCGGGGACGCGGGGGGCGAGCAGCAGGATCGGCAGCGGTGCCGGCCAAGCGAGTTCGGGCACCGGATCCAGGCCGGTCCCGAAGAAGAACAACACCGCCGACGCCACCGTCGCGACGACCGCCCACCCCAGCTTGTTCATCACTGCCCCTTTCGTCCCGCATCGACGCTCGCAGGCGAACCGGGCGAAGGCACTGGGCCGGCCCCCCGGGGCCGAGGTGGGGCTGTCCCCACCCCGGTTCATCGAGAGTTCAGGGAGCCGTCACACGACAGGGATCGGAGGGCGTCTTGTTGATCAGTAGCGTTGCTAACGAACAGCCTCCGGCTTCGGAAGAGGGCCGCCATGGACTTCTCGCTCATCGTGCTGGTGGTGATCGTCGCGGCACTGGCCTTCGACTTCACCAACGGCTTCCACGACACGGCCAACGCGATGGCCACCTCGATCGCCACCGGCGCCCTGAAGCCGCGGGTCGCGGTCGCCGTGTCCGCCGTGCTGAACCTCGTCGGCGCGTTCCTCTCGGTGGAGGTCGCGAAGACGATCTCCGGCGGCATCGTCGACGACACCAAGGTGACGCCGGTGATCATCTTCGCCGGCCTGGTCGGGGCGATCGTGTGGAACCTGGTGACCTGGCTCATCGGGCTGCCGTCCAGCTCGTCGCACGCCCTCTTCGGCGGGTTGATCGGCGCCACCTGGATCGCCTCCGGCTCGGACGCCGTCCACTTCGGGAAGGTCGTCGAGAAGGTCCTCATCCCCGCGCTCGCCTCGCCGATCGTCGCCGGGATCGTCGCGACGCTGGGCACCTTCCTCGTCTACCGGATCACCGCCCGCGCGAAGCAGGACACGGTGGGCCGGACCTTCAAGGCCGGCCAGATCGCCTCGGCGTCGCTGGTGTCGCTCGCGCACGGCACGAACGACGCGCAGAAGACGATGGGCGTCATCACGCTGACGCTGATCGCGTCCGGTTCGCTCGCGCCGAACTCGGGCCCGCCGCTCTGGGTGATCCTGACCGCCGGCGCCGCGATCGCGCTCGGCACCTACCTCGGCGGCTGGCGGATCATCCAGACGATGGGCAAGAAGCTCACCGAAATCCAGACGCCGCAAGGGTTCGCGGCCGAAACCAGCGCCGCGGCGGTCATCCTCACCTCGGCGCACCTCGGGTTCGCGCTGTCCACCACGCACGTCTGCTCGGGCGGCATCATCGGCTCCGGTCTCGGCCGCAAGCTCGCCGAGGTCCGCTGGGGCGTGGCGGGCAAGATGGTCGTCGCCTGGGCGCTGACGCTGCCCGCCGCCGCGATCGTCGGCGCGGTCGCCGCCGAGGTGTCGACGCTCGGCACCTGGGGAACCGTGCTGGTGGGCCTGGCCGGGGTCGTCGTCGCGCTGGGCATCTACCTCGCGTCGAAGCGGAACCCGGTGAACGCGAACTCCATCAACGACTCCGAGCCGGCTGTACCGCAGCCGGCCAACGCCTGAGGAGCGCCGTGCACATCAATTGGGGTTCCCTCGGGATCGTCTTCGTCGTCGCCCTCGCTTCGGTGGTCGTGCTGACGAGCCTCTTCTCCTTCGGGGTGGTCGGGCTCTCCCAGCGCGAATCGGCCCGCGAAACCGGGGCCTCGGGCACCGGCCCGCTGGCCGGCGCGGTCATCTGCTTCGCCCTGTGCGCGGCGATCGTCGGCTACGGGATCTACTTGATCGTCGCCTGAGCGCGTTCCCGCAGCCCGTCGGGCAGCCCGCCGAGCATCGGCGCGAGCGTCGCCCGGCGGGCTTCGCCCAGGTGGTTCAGCATGTCGAGCGCCGGGGTCCACAGCTCCTCGTCGGCCCCGGCGGCGGTGATCAGCCGGCCCAGCCGGTGGGCCGGGAGCAGGCCGACGACGTGGTCGATGCGGTTCTTGTCGTCGAGCACGAACGCGATCCGCAGCAGGCCGGGGTCGTCGATCTCCTCCAGGGCCCGCCGCACGGTCGGGTCCGGCAGGTGCCCGACGAACCGGCCGAGGGTGATCCAGTCCTTCTTGCGCGCCAGCTCGTTCGCCACCGCCAGGACGGTGTCCAGGGGGATGCCGGAGATGATCGCGCTCGCGCGCCGCGGGTCGAGCTCGGCGGCGACCTCGGCGAGGAACCGCGGGTGCAGCCGCTTGGCGACGTCGACGCCGCGCGCGGGGTCGACCACCCCGGCGATCCGGGCGCACAGCAGCGGGCCGAAGACCTTTTCGGCGATCTTGGCGAGCACCGCGCCGGGCAGCAGCCGGGCGGCCAGTGCCATCCGCTGCAGCACCGCGATGTTCGCGTCGAAGAGCGTGTCGGTGACCTGCTCGCGGAACGCCTGCAGGTCATCGGCGTCGACACGCGCGAGATATCCGAGCCGCGCCGGCTCGACGCCGAGGACGCGCGCGAGCTTCAGGATCTCCGCTTCGGCCGCGTAGTCTTCAGCGGTCACAGCCCCACCGCCTTCCGGACCGCGCCGCGCAGCAACGCGGGGACGTACCGGAGGCCCTCTTCGCCCGCTTCGGCGAGCGCTTTCGCCTGCCGCCTGCGCGCGTCGCGCAACGCGTCGGCGAGGTCCTGCCGTTCGTGCTCTTCGAGGGCCTCGATGCCTTCGGGGAGGTAGCCGCCCAACTGTTCGGCGAGTGTGCGCTCGGCCATGGTGGATCATCATGCATGACGGCCCGCGCTACCGTGCGGATATGAGCATCGAGACGTCCACGGTCCGTGTCGGCGACCTCTCCGCCTACCTGGCCCGCCCGGCCGGCCGCGGTTTGGGAGACGCAGGCGCGTCCGGGATGTTGCTCCTGCCGATGATCACCGGTATCGGCGAGCAGGTCCGCGCCTGGGCCGACGAGCTGGCCGGCCGCGGGATCACCGCGTTGACCTGGGACGCCTTCCACGGCGCGAGCACCGACAACACCTCCCGCGAGGACCTCGGCGCGAAGCTGGGCGAGCTGCGCGACGAGACCGCGCTCGCCGAGCAGACGGCGTTGCTCGACCACCTGCTCGGTGACCTCGGCTGCACGTCGGCCGGGGTCATGGGCTGGTGCCTCGGCGGCCGGTTCGCGCTCCTGCTCGCGGCTCGTGACCAGCGGCTTTCCGGCGTCGTCGCGTACCACCCGACGGTCCGCGACCCGGCGCCGCCGAACCACGACCTCGACCCGGTCGCTTTGTCGGCTCGGATCACGGCGCCGGTGCTGGTCGCCTACCCGGAGGCCGACAGCGTCGTCTCGCACGAGACGTTCGCCCGGTTGCAGACGGCGTTGCAGTCCCGCCCGCGCGGCGCGACGTTCACCCAGCACTTCCCGGGCGCCGAACACGGGTTCAGCGACTCTTCGCGGCACGGCACCGCCGTCAACGCCGACGCGTACGCGCTGTCCTGGCCGCAGACGCTGGCCTTCCTGGACACCCGGAAAGGTTGACTTTCGGCAGTGGTCGGCGCCGGTCGCGGCTTGTAGCTTCGAAGCCGTGCGGGAGGTGACGAAGCGCCGGTGGCGCGTGGTGCTCGACGTGCTGCTCGGGCTGTTCCTCGCGTTCATCGTCGCCTCGGAGACGGTCGGCTCCCGGTCGTGGTGGGAGCTGGCGGGCGGCCTCGCCGTCGTCGCCGGCTCGGTCGCGACGGCCCGGCGGTACCCCGCCGTCTCGCTCGGCATCGCCCTGGCCGGCGCGCTGGCGGTGCCGTTCCCGTACGGCGACCGCGTGCCCGTCTGGGTGGTGTTCGTGCTGGTCGCGATGTGCTACCAGGCCGCGCTGCGGATGGAGCGCGCCCGCCCGGGCCTGCTGCTCGGCGCGGCCGTGGTGGTGCTCGGCCTGCCGCTCGCGCTGCTGGTCGCCCCCGACGGCGTCGGGGACTGGGCCGCGATGGTCGCGATCCTCGTCTTCGCCGGGCTCTCGCCGTGGCTGCTCGGCCGGTACGTCCGGCTGCGTGGCGAGCTGGCCCGCACGGGCTGGCGGCGCGCGGAGGAGATGGAGAGCCGGCAGCGGCTCGTCGCCGACCAGGCCCGGCTGCGCGAACGCGCGCGGATCGCCAGCGACATGCACGACTCGCTGGGCCACGAGCTCAGCCTGATCGCGGTCCGCGCGGCGGCCCTGGAGGTCGCCGGCGGGCTGGACGACGGCCAGCGCGACGCGGCGGCGCAGCTGCGGACCAGCGCCGCGGCCGCGACCGAACGGCTGCGGGAGATCATCGGCGTCCTGCGCGAGGACGCCGCGCCGGTCGAGCCGGTGCAGGGCGACCTGGGCGAGCTGGTCGCCCGCGCCCGCGCGTCCGGGCTGCTCATCGATTCCACAATGGACAATGCGCTGGCGCCGCCGATGGTCGCCAGGGCCGCCTACCGCGTGGTGCAGGAAGCCCTGACCAACGTGGCGAAGCACGCGCCGGGTGCGGCCGTGACCGTGCGCGTGACCAGTACCGGCTCGCAGACCTCGGTGAGCGTCGTGAACGCGCCGCGGCCCGCCGGGCCGCTGCCGGGGACCGCGTCGGGACATCGGGGCCTGATCGGGCTGCGCGAGCGCGTCCGGCTCGTCGGCGGGACGCTGCAGGCCGGGCCCCGCGACGGCGGGTTCGCCGTCACCGCGACGCTGCCGCACGACGCCGCGCCGGTCGAGGAGACGCCGGAGCTGCGGGAGGCGGCCGACGACGCCGTCGGGCAGTCGACGTCCGCCCGGGCGCTGGAGCTGGCCCGCCGTGACGTCCGGCGCAGCCTGGTCCTGGCGGTCGCCGTCCCGCTGGCGCTGTTCGGGCTGGTCCTCGCGATCGGCGGGATCGTGTTCCTCTACCAGTGGAACTCCTCGGAGCTGCCCGCTCCGGTCTACGAGCGGATGCGGCTCGGGCAGTTCCGGACCGAGCTGGCGCTGCCGGAACGCCAGCGCGCCGCGCGCCCCACGCGGGGCGAGCCGCCGGCGGTACCCGGTGCCGTGTGCGAGTACTACGGCGCCGGACGCTCGTTCCTGAACGACGACTACGCCGCCTATCGGCTCTGCTTCGCCGAGGGGAAGCTGGTTTCCAAGGACTGGTTCGCCGAGGGGGGATCGTGATCAGGGTCGTGCTGGCCGACGACGAGGCGCTGATGCGGGCGGGGGTGGCGGCGATCCTCGGCGCGGACCCCGGGATCGAGGTCGTCGCCGAGGCCGGGGACGGGCGTTCGGCGGTGTCGCAGGCGCTCGCCACGCACCCGGACGTCGTGCTGCTGGACATCCGGATGCCCGGGCTGGACGGGCTGGGCGCGGCGGCGGAGATCCGGCGGCTGCTGCCGTCGACCGGCGTCATCATGCTGACCACGTTCGGCGAGGACGAGTACATCGAGCGCGCGCTGGGGCTCGGCGCGGGCGGGTTCCTGCTCAAGTCCGGTGACCCGCGCGAGCTGATGGCCGGCATCCACGCCGTCGCCGACGGGGCCGCGTTCCTCTCGCCGAAGGTGGCGCAGCGGGTGATCGCGCGGCTGTCGGGCAGCCGGCTTTCCCGGGCCGCCGCGGCGCGGGAGAAGATCGCCGTCCTGACGCCGCGCGAGCGGGAAGTGCTGGCGCTGGTGGGCTCCGGACTGTCCAATGCGGACATTGCGGCGAAGATGTTCGTCGTCGAGGGCACGGTGAAGGCGCACGTGAGCACGATCCTGACCCGGCTCGGGGCGAAGAACCGGGTGCAGGCGGCGATCACGGCGTACGAGGCGGGGCTGGTCGGGGGAGACGCGGAGGCCGCCACCCCGTGATCTCCTTGCCGACCCGGACGGTCACCTGCGCCGGCAGGGCCTTCAGCAGGGCGGTGCGGATCCTGATCGCGGCCGGGCTGCTCAGCTGCGGGCCGAGCTTGCCCATCCGGACGGACTCGCGGGCCACTTTCTGGCTGCGTGGCCGCCTTTCCCGGTCGTAGCGTGCCAGCGCGGCCACCGTCGTGTCCTCTGTGGACACCGCGTGGGCGAGCACCATGGCGTCTTCGAGGGCCTGGCAGCCGCCCTGGCCGAGGAAGGGCGGCATCGCGTGGGCGGCGTCGCCGAGCAGCGCGATCCGGCCGCGGACGTACGTGTCGAGCGGGGTGCCGAGGTGGTCGAGGTCGTGGTAGAGCACGGCTTCCGGCGGGGTGGCGTCGATCAGCGCCGGGATCGGGTCGTGCCAGTCCGCGAAGTGCCGCTGCAGGTATTCCTTGGGGTCTTCCGGCCGGCGGCCGGGCTCCGTGACGTAGGAGACCCACCAGTAGACGTCGTCGCCGGTCAGCGGGAGGACGCCGATCTCGGTGCCGCGGTCGAAGCTGGTGCTGAGCCGGGCGCCGGGGAACTTCGTGACGCCGCGGAACGCCGTGCTGCCACTGAAGACCGGCTCGGGGTGGTGCGGGAAGAGCGCGTGGCGGATCGGGCTGCGGATGCCGTCGGCGGCGACGACGAGGTCGGCCCGGAGCTCTCCGCCGGTGAAGCGGACTCGCCCGTCTTCGCGGACTTCGGTGACTTCGGCGCCGGTCTTCAGGCTCTCGGCCGGGACGGCGTTCCGGAGGGCGGCGATGAGGTCCCGCCGGTGGATGGCGCCGAGCGGCCGGCCGTGGATGCGTTCGAAGGCGGCGGTGTCGTAGCGCGTGACCCGCCGGCCGCGCCGGTCCCGGAAGCCGCCTTCGTGCTGGGCGGCGAGGTGTTCCCCCAGGTCGACGCCGAGCTCGTCCAGGCAGCGCAGGGCGTTCGGCCAGAGCGAGATCCCGGCGCCGACGTCGCCGAACTCCTCGGCTTGTTCGAGCACGGTGACCGTCCAGCCGACGGCGTGGAGCCCGGCCGCCGCCCCCAGGCCGCCGATGCCGCCTCCGACCACTATCGCGTGCATGTCGCCTCCTCTACAGGTGTAGAGGACTCTACACCTGTAGAGTGCTGCGGTGTGGCAGACCGGGTGAACGTGATCGGCGACGCGGCGATCGAGGTGATCGCGGCGGAGGGGATGCGCGGGCTGACCCACCGGGCGGTCGACCGCGAGGCGGGCCTGCCGGTGGGCTCGACGTCGTACTACGCGCGGACCCGGGCGGCGCTGCTGGAGCTGGCGATCGCGCGGATCATCGAACTGGACAGCGTGGACGCGGAGCCGCCGCCGGGCGGGCTGGCGGAGTCCATGGCCGGCTACGTCCACGAGGCGATCACCACCGGCCGCACGCGGATGCTGGCCCGGTACGAGTTCGCGCTGGAGGCCACCCGGCGCCCCGAGCTGCGGAGGGTTTACGACGAAGGCGGGTTGTCGATCCGCCGCCGGGCCGCGGAGGTGCTGGCGGCCCGCGGCTCTCCGGAACCGGAGCGCCACGCGACAGTGGTGGTGAACTGGATGGAGGGGACGATCTTCGACGCACTGGCCGGCACGGGATCGCTGGCGCCGCCCGGGCCGGCGGCTCTGCGGTCGAGCGCCCGGGAGGTGCTGGCGGGCATCGGGGTGGCTTGAGCCCGGTTGTCCACAGCCATGGTGGGATGTGGGCAACCGGGCTCCGACGGCCGTCTTCGGGGGCTTTCCGTCGGGCGGGCCGGATACGCTGGAAGCGGGGGCAGTCCCCAGGGAGGGCGGGCCGTCGGGCCGGTCAGGCGTCCCGGCGGTGCAGCACCGCTCCACCCGCCAGCAGCGCCGCCCCGGCCCAAGCCGCGCAGATCAGCAACCCGACCCAAGGCGCGTACGGCGCCACCGACTGGGTCACCGGGTTGGTTTGCCCCGACTCGACCATCGCGTTCAGCCCGGCGATCCCCGGGAAGTACGGCACCAGCTCCGGCAGCCCCAGCGAGCCCACGATCAGCGGTACCGGCAGCAGCAGCACGATCACCGCCACCAGCGTCCCCGCCGCGCTGCGCAACGCCCATGCGATACCCGTGCACAGGATCCCCAGCAGGGCGAAGTACCCGCCTGTCCCCACGGCCGCCGTGAAGGTCGCCGAGAAGCTGGTGGGCAGGCCGTGGCCGTCCTTCACCGCGCTCGCCAGACCCGTTCCCGCGCCCGACAGCACCACGCCCGCCACGAACAGCACCGGCAGCAGCACCGCCGCCTTCGCCAGCGCCACGCGGGAGCGCGCCGGGACCCACAGCAGCGTCGACCGGATGCCGCCGCCCGCGTACTCGCTCGTCACGAACAGGGTCGCCACCGCGATCACCGCGAACTGCGTCAGGTAGAACCCGCCGCCGATGGCGATGGTGTGGCCGCCCATCGGCTGGTCTCCGTCGTAGCGCTGGGCGATCGCCGACAGGGTGCTGTAGCCCAGCATCAACGCCGCCGCGCCGGTCAGGCACCACCACGTCGCCCGGACCGACCAGAACTTCGTCCACTCCGCGGCCACCGCGCCCGGCAGCCCGCCGCCGCGAACCTCGACCGTAGTCATGCCGACACCCCGTACTCCACCGAAGAAGCGGTCAGTTCCATGTACGCCTGCTCGAGCGACGCCGTCCGCTCGGCGAGCCCGTGCACGCGGATCCTCAGTTCGTGCACCAGGTCGCCGACGCGGGTGACGTCGAGGTCGTCCACCACCAGCTCGCCCGGTTCGCCGGGGTGCGTCGATCCGCCCTCGGCGCGCAGCCGCCGGTCCAGCTCGGCGCGCTCGCCGTCGGCCGGGACGCGCACCGAGACCGTCGTGCGGGAGTTGCCCGCGATGAACTCCGCGATCGGCGCGTCGGCCAGCAGCTTGCCCTTGCCGATCACGATCAGGTGGTCGGCGGTCAGCTGCATCTCGCTCATCAGGTGGCTGGAGACGAACACCGTCCGCCCCTCGGCGGCCAGCGAGCGCATCAGCTGCCGGACCCAGCGGACGCCGTCCGGGTCGAGGCCGTTGACCGGCTCGTCGAACATCAGGATGCCCGGGTCGCCGAGCAGCGCGCCGGCGATGCCGAGCCGCTGGCCCATGCCGAGCGAAAACTGGCCGGCCCGCTTGCCGGCGACGTCCGAAAGCCCGACGGTGGCCAGCACCTCTTCGACGCGGCTCGTCGCGATCCCGTTGCTGCGCGCCATGGCCGTGAGGTGCTTCCCGGCGCTGCGGCCGGGGTGCAGCGCCTTCGCGTCGAGCAGCGCGCCGACCTCGCGCAGCGGGTGTCGCAGCTCGGCGTAGCGCCGGCCGCCGACGAGCACCTCCCCTTCCTGCGGGTGGTCGAGCCCGACGGTCATCCGCATGGTCGTCGACTTCCCGGCGCCGTTGGGGCCGAGGAAGCCGGTCACGTGACCCGGCGCGACGTCGCAGGTCAGCGCGTCGACGACGGTCTTCTCCCCGTAGCGCTTCGTCAATCCTCGAAGCGTGATCATGAATCCCTCCCGGTGTTGCGCCTGTACACCGGAAGTGTGGGCTTTCCGCCGGGCCGGCGGCATCGGCCGACGGTCACGGCCGACCCCCGACTTTCGTCAGGTCCGGCGGCGGGTGTGCCGGGTCGGGACGGCGGTGGCCGGGTCTTCGGGCCACGGGTGCTTCGGGTAGCGGCCGCGCAGGTCGGCGCGCACCGACGGGTAGCCGGTGGTCCAGAACGACCCGAGGTCGGCGGTGATCGCCGCCGGGCGGCCGGCGGGGGAGAGCAGGTGCAGGACCACCGGGACGCCGGCCAGCGTGGGGGTTTCGGTCCAGCCGAAGGTTTCCTGCAGCTTGACGGCGAGCACCGGCTGGTCGCCGTGGTAGTCGACGCGCGGGTGCGAGCCACTCGGGACTTCGAGGCGATCCGGGGCCAGCTCGTCCAGCTTGGCCGCTTCCGGCCACGGCAGGAGGGCCTTGAGGGCGGTGCCGGCGTTGATGGTCGCCAGGTCCGACTTGCGCCGGGCTCCGGAGAGGTCGACCCATCTGTCCACATCGGACAGCAGGGTGGCGTCGTCGACCGCGGGCCACGGTTCGCCGAGGACGCGGTGCAGGAAAGCCATCCGCTCGCGCAGGCGGGTCGCGTCCTGGCTCCATTTCAGGAGGCCGAGTCCTTCGGTCTTCAGGCCGGTGACGAGCGCATCGTGCACGCTCGCGTCACGCAGGGGCCGTTCGGAGAGGATGATGGCGCCGAGCTTGCGGACGCGCCGCGCGACGACGTCGCCGTCCCAGGTGACTTCGTCCACTTCGGACACGGGGCCGACGCGCGTGGCGAGGGTTTCGTCGGCGGCCGCGGCGAGGCGGATGGTGCCGTGCACGCGGCCGGGGTCGCGCGTCGCTTCGGCGATGGCCAGCCACTCGGAGTCGAGGCCGCTGCCGGGTGGGAGTTCGGCCGCGGTGCCGCCGGCCATGAGGTAGACGGGCGCGCCCCCGGGACGTCGCCGGGCGAGCCGCTCCGGATGCGCGAGCGCGACGACCAGCGCGGCATCAGGCCGGGGTGGCGTGGCCCGATGGTCCGTGAAGGCCTCCTTCCCGGCTCTTATGGCCGGTAAGGAGTCCTTCACGGCTTTTACGGCCGGTAAGGAGGCCTTCACGGCTTTTGCGCCGGTGCTGTTCGCGACCAGCCCCTCCAGGCGCCGGGCGTCTCGTTTCCAGCGGCGCGAGCCTTCGTCGCCGGCCGAGCGTAGGCGGCGCAGCTCCGCCTCCACGTCCGTCAGCGTCGCGCCCGCGTCCAGCAGCGCCACCACCTCGGCCGCGTTCCGCGCGCCTACCGCCTCGGCGCCGTCGAGCAACGCCCGCGCCAGCCGGGGGTGCAGTCCCAGCTCGGCCATCCGGCGACCCCGCGCGGTCACCACGCCGTCCGAGGTCGCACCCAGCGCGGCCAGCAGCGCGCGCCCCGCCGCCAGGGCGCCCTCGCCCGGCGGGTCCCACCAGGCCAGCCCGCTGCCGTCCGGCGTCGACCAGCAGGCCAGCTCCAACGCCAGCCGCGCCAGTTCGGCCGTGCGGATCTCCGGCTCCGGATACGCCGGAAGCAAGGACTGTTCGTTCTCCGCCCAGCAGCGGTACGCCCGCCCCGGCCCTTCGCGGCCCGCGCGGCCCGAACGCTGCGTCGCCACCGCGGCCGACACCCGGACCGTCGCCAGGCCGGGCAGGCCCCGCCGGTGGTCCACCCGCGGCACCCGCGCCAGCCCCGAATCCACCACCGCGCGCACGCCCGGCACGGTCAGGCTCGACTCCGCCACGGCCGTCGCCAGCACGACCCGCCGCCGGTCGCGCGGCCGCAGCGCGTCGTCCTGGTGGGCCGCCGAGAGCCGCCCGTGCAGCGGCAGGACGTCCACCTCGGGCAACCGCAGCAACCCCGACGTCCGCGCGATCTCGCCCGCGCCCGGGAGGAAAGCGAGCACGTCACCGTCCCCTGAGGACAGTGCCGTCCGCACCGCCCGGGCGACGCAGGCTTCGATGCGTTCGTTCCGCGCGGGCGGGACGTACGAGAAAGTCACGGGATAGGCCGGCGCGGTGGCCGTGATCACCGGGGCGTCACCGAGGAGCGTGGCGAGCCGGCCCGCGGCCACCGTCGCCGACGTCGCCAGCAGCCGCAGGTCGTCGCGCAGCCCCGCGCGGACGTCGAGCAGCAACGCCAGCAGCAGGTCCGCGTCCAGGTGGCGCTCGTGGCACTCGTCCAGCAGCACGGTCGACACGCCGGGCAGCTCCGGGTCGCCCTGCACGCGCCGCACCAGCAGCCCGGACGTCACGACCTCGATCCGCGTCCGCGCCGAAACCTTCCGGTCGCCGCGCACGGCGTAGCCCACCGTCTCGCCGACCGGCTCGCCCAGGATCGCCGCCATCCGGCCCGCCGCGGCCCGCGCCGCCAGCCGCCGCGGCTCGGCGACCACCACGCGGCCACCCGAAGTGGCCAGCGCCAGCGGCACCAGCGTCGTCTTCCCCGTCCCGGGCGGCGCGACGAGGACCGCGGTGCCGTGGGCGTCCAAGGCGGCGACCACCTCGGGCAGGACGGAACGGACCGGCAGGTCGGGCAGCTTCACTTCTCGGTGACCTCGGGCGGGGCGGGCAGCTGGTAACCGGACGGCCCGATGTTCGCGTTGAGCGAGCGCAGCCATTCGCCGGAGGAGATCATCTTGCGGATCGCGTCGTCGACCGCGTTCACGCCCTGGGTGTCGCCCTTGCGCAGGCCGACGCCGTAGCTTTCCTTCGAGAACGGCTTCCCGACGACCTTCAGCAACTCGGGGTCACGCGTGACGTAGCCCGCGAGGATCACCCCGTCGGTGGTCATCGCGTCGACCTGGCCGGCGAGCAGCGCGGTCACGCAGTCCGGGTAGCGCGGGTACTCGACCAGCTGCACGGCCTGCGCGAACCTGTCCTTCACCTGCTGCGCGGGCGTCGAGCCGGTGACCGAGCACAGCCGCCGCCCGTTGAGCGTCTCCGGGCCGGTGATGTCCGGTGACGTGCGCCGCACCAGCAGGTCCTGCCCGGTGGTGAAGTACGGCCCGGCGAACGCCACCTGCTGCTTGCGCTTGTCGGTGATCGAATAGGTCGCGACGACCAGGTCGACCGCGCCGGAGGTGAGGTCCGTTTCGCGTGTCGCGGACGTCGTCTCGCGCCACGTGATGTCCTTCGCGGCGACCCCCAGTTCCGAGGCGACGAAAGTCGCGACGTCGACGTCGAACCCGACGAACCGGCCGTCCACGGTGCGCTCGGAAAGGCCCGGCGCGTCGAACCGGATGCCGATGGTCAGGTGATCCGTGGCACTGGCGCGGGTCACCAGCGAGTCGGTCGGCGAGACGGTGCTCGGGCCGCACGCCGACACCGTGACCAGCAACAACAGTGCACCGAGGAGCGTGCGCCACCGCATACCGCCGCTCCCTCCACCGCCGCCGTGCCCTCACGTAGTTCTCAGGTCCTCCCGTTAGCCTAGGTGCGTGGTGCGACCGTCCCAACCCGTACTGGACGCCGTCGGCACGCTCGCCCGGGTCGGGCTGGCGGCCGTCTGGCTCGTTTCGGGTGCGCTCAAGCTGGCGGATCCGGGTCAGACGCTGATCGCGGTGAAGGCCTACGACGTGCTGCCCGACGCACTCGCCAACGTGGTGGCCATCGCGCTGCCGCTCGTCGAGCTCGTGCTCGGGCTGTTCCTGCTCGCCGGCCTGGCGACCCGGTGGGTGGCCGGTGCCGCGCTGGTGCTGCTGCTGGTGCTCATCGCCGGGATCGTCCAGTCGTGGGCGCGCGGGCTGAGCATCGACTGCGGCTGCTTCGGCGGCGGCGGCCAGGTGGCGGCGGGGCAGACCGAGTACCCGCAGGAGATCCTCCGCGACTCCGGCTTCGCGCTGCTGGCCGTCTGGCTGCTGGCGCGGCCGTGGACCCGGCTGTCGCTCGACGGCTGGCTCGCGCGGGGTCGCGGGAACTCCACCGAGCCCGCGCACGACTACTCGGGTATCGCGGAAGGGAACTGATACACAGTGGGTGGAGCTGAGCGGACCGCTCGGAAGCGTCGTCAGGCCGCGCAGGCGGGCGGAGCGAGGGCGGTGGCCCAGGCCAGGGGCGCGTCCGGGGACAAGCGGAAGTGGATCATCGGGATCGGTGCCGTGGTCGTCGTGGCCGCGCTCGTGATCGGCGGCGTGATCTGGACGATCTCGGACAAGAACAAGACCGAGGGCCAGATCATCAACCCCGGCCAGACCACGAGCTCGCTGGCCGGCGACGTGACGCAGAAGCGCGACGGCGTCGTCGTCACCGTCGGCAAGGCGGGCGCGAAGGCCTCGATCGACGTCTACGCCGACTTCCTCTGCCCGATCTGCGGCCAGTTCGAGAAGACCTACAAGACCGACGTCGAGCAGGCGATCAACGACGGCAAGCTGCAGGTGCGCTACCACATGGTGCCGCTGCTCAACGACCGCTCGGACCCGCCCGGCTACTCGCTCGACTCGGCGAACGCGGCGCTGGCCGCCGCCGACGCCGGCAAGTTCCTCCAGTTCCACGACGCGCTGTTCGCGAACCAGCCTGAAGAGGGCAAGCGCGGCTACGACAAGGCCCAGCTGATCAAGCTCGGCCAGGACGTCGGCATCACCGACCCGGCGTTCTCCCAGACCGTCAACGCGGGCACGTACGACCAGCAGATCAACGCCGCTTTCCAGCAGATCGAGAACGACCCGAAGCTGGCGCAGGACTTCGGCAACGGGCAGAGCGGCTTCGGCACGCCGACGGTCACGGCGAACGGCAAGATCGTCAGCTGGCAGGACCCGGGCTGGCTCGCGAAGGTCACCGGCTGAGTCCGGGCAATTCGCCCACTCGGGCACGGACCGTGGACTAGGCTGGATCCCGCAGCATCTCTTTCGGGGGTCCGGGTGGCGGAGCCCCCGGCCCGGGCGAAGCCCGGATGTCGCAGCAGGGGAACCGGGGGTCGCGCGCGCACGTCGCACCTCCGGTGACAGGGAGGGCCAGTGGACGGTTCGCATCAGGGGTTTCACGTCGACGACGGCGCGTACGCGCGGTACGCCCGCGAGGTCGATCCGCTCGGTGACGACGTCAAGGGCGCGGCCGACAAGCACGTCGGCCCGCACGTGACGCTCGGCGGCCACGGCTTCTCCGAGATGGGCGGCGAGTCCGGCTTCTCCGGCGCCTACAGCGGCCGGATGCGCGCGCTGCAGGAGCGGATGCACCGCGTCGGCGGCGGCTGGCGGCAGGTCGGCGACGCGGCCCGGCAGACCGACCGCAACTACGCGGCCGTCGAGGCCGAGCACGGCGATGTCGTCCGGCGCCTCGGCGGCGACCTCGGGCAGGACCGCGCGTGACCGAGCACCACACCGACCAGCTCGTCCGGCACAGCCTGGACACGACGAACCAGTTCGCGCAGAAGCTGCGCCACGACCCGGCCGCGATCAGCGGCGCGCGCGACGCGCACGTCGCGCTGCAGACGTCGGTGGGGCGGACCCGCGACACGGCGGCCGACCAGCGCGTCAACCTCGCCTCCGCCAGCTCAGGCTCGACGACCGACCGCGCCACCGCGACGTCGCAGAGCCTCGAGAAGGAGGTCCAGGACCTCCTCGACGAGAGCGCCGAGATCGAGAAGGCCGTCGCCGAGGCGGCCGAGAGCCTGCACGTCGGCGAGATCAAGAACGACCAGGTCCGCGACCGGATCATCAAGGAGATCTCGGCGGCGATGAAGGCGCTGGCGGCGGTCAAGTCGATCCAGCCGCCGGAGAGCCGCGCCGCGGTGTCGCGCGACATCCTGATGAAGCTGCAGACCAAGATCAGCCAGCTCACCGGCCAGGCCGCGACCTTCAGCGAGCAGACGATCAACCAGCTCACCGACATCGGCACGCGGCTCGGCGGCGGTGAGCAGACGACGTCGGCGAGCAGCGCGTCCTCGACGAAGGTGGGCTCGTCCTTCAACAGCAACAGCGGCTACTCCGGCGGTGGGGACTCCGGAGGCGGCGGCGGTGGGGGAGGCGGCGGTGGCGGGGGCGGCGGCACCGTGCACAAGCCGCGGCTGCCGGTCGCGATCCCGCCGCAGCCCGGCTCCGGCGTCGCGATCAACCTGCCCGGCGGCAAGCAGGTCATGGCGCCCAACGAAACCGCGGCGAAGGCCGTGCGCAACGCGCTTTCGCAGCTCGGCGTGCCCTACGTCTGGGGCGGGACGGCGCGCGGCCAGGGGCTGGACTGCAGCGGCCTGACCATGACGTCGTACCAGGACGCGGGCCTGCAGCTGCCGCGGACGGCGGCGCAGCAGACGGTCGGGGCCGAGGTGCCTTCGATCGACCAGCTGCTGCCGGGCGACCTGGTCGTCTGGTCCGGGCACGTGGCGATGGTGATCGGCGACGGCCAGATGATCGAGGCCGGCGACCCGGTGCAGATCAGCAAGATCCGCACCACGAACGCGGGACAGTCGTTCATCGGCTTCTACCGCCCGACGGGCTAGGTTTCCTCACGTGGCCGAATTCGACATGGACCTCGCGGCGGCGCGCGTCGCCGAACAGGCGGAACGGGCGGGTGCGGAGGCGTCCGCGCGCTTCGAGCGCTCGGGTCCGGTGGTGGGCAAGGCGTCGTCCGGTGACGGCGCCATCGAGGTCCAGGTGGCGCCCGGCGGGCTGCTGACGGGCGTGACGATCCACCGGTCGGCGCTGCGCCACGGGTCGTCGGTCCTCGCCGACCAGATCCTGGAGCTGGCCCAGCGCGCGACCCGCCGCGCGGGCGACAAGATGTACCACGCGCTGGCGCCGGTGGTGGACGCGTCGCAGCTGGAAGTCCTGGGCTACGAACCGATCCCGGACGACGACCCGGACGCCGACACCTACTCGTACGGAAGGTGAGCTCGATGCCCACGACGCGTGAGCTGATCTCCCAGGCCCGGGCGCGCGAAGAGGCGATGTCGCGCGTGGACGAGCTCCTGGCGTCGGCCTCGGGCACGGCCCACGACATCGACGGCCAGGTGGAGGCGACGGTCGACGGACGCGGCAAGCTGCTGCGGCTGTGGCTGGCCCCGTCGGCGGTGAACCTGGGCGAAGGCCTGGGGCCGCTGGTGGTGGAGATCGCCCAGGCGGCCATGCGCGAGGCGACCCAGGACGGTTACAACAAGGTCGCCCTGCTGCTCGGTGAAGACATGACCTCCATGATCGAGCAGATGACGGGGATGTCCGCACCGGCCCGGGCCGAGGACGACGACCCGGGGATGACGGTCGAGGAGTTCCAGCGGCTGCGGGCGGAGCGGCTCGGCGCCGCCCCGCAGGCCACTGCGGCTCCGGCGCCCGCGAGTACCGAGGACGAGGACGCGTACTGGGAGTCCTTCGACCCGGCTTCGCTGCGCTCGGATCGCTAGTTCAGCTGGGCCGTGGAGTTCGCGCCGTCCAGGGATTCCCGGATGATGTCCGCGTGGCCCGCGTGCTGGGCCGTCTCGTGGATCAGGTGCAGCACGATCCGCCGGGCCGACCAGAACTGCGGCTCCGGCGGTGACCACGGCGTCTTCGGCAGCTGAACCTCGACGTCCAGCGAAGGCAGGGAAGCCACGTACGCGTCGAACTCGGCAGCGGCCGCGGCGTAGGCCGACAACCAGTGCGAGAGCGTCTCGCTCATCGAATACTGTGCCGTGTCCAGCATGCCGTCCGGGAGCGAGCCGTCCGCGGACTTCAGGACCTGGAGCCACATGCGCTCGCCCGTCGCGAGGTGGCGGATCAGGCCGCCCAGGGTCAGCTCGCTGACCGTCGTGCGTTTCGCCGCGTCGGCGTCCGAGATGTCGCGGACCGGGATCAGCAAGCGCTTCCGCACTTCCGCCAGCAGGCCCAGGAGGTCTTCGTGTTCGCGAGTCATGGGGCGACCGTAGAACCGAATTAGGCCAGCGGATGACCGCAATCGCAATCCCGGTGAGCGGAAACCGAGTTCGGTCAGAGGTCTGGACCAACGCCGAAAGCTTGTGTCTTAATTCAAGGCGTGAATTTCGGTCTCTCGACGAGGAGGACCCGGATGGGTCTCGGACGCAGACTGGGCATCGGCGCGCTGGCACTGGGGTTGCTGGTGGCGTCGGAAACCCCCGCCCTCGCCGGGAACGGCCCGGCGTACCAGGATTCCCGGCGCCCGGTGAAGGTCCGGGTCGCCGACCTGATGTCCCGGATGTCCCTCGACGACAAGCTCGGCCAGATGATGCAGGCCGAACGCCTCGGGGTGAAGTCCCCGGCCGACGTCACGACCGGCCGGCTCGGCTCGCTGCTCTCCGGCGGCAGCTCGCAGCCGACCCCCAACACGCCCGTCACCTGGGCCGACATGTACGACGGCTTCCAGAAGGCCGCTCTCGCCACGCCGCTGGGCATCCCGCTCATCTACGGTGTCGACGCCGTCCACGGTCACAACGGTCTGTACGGCGCCACCGTCTACCCGCACAACATCGGCCTCGGCGCGACGCGCGACCCGCGGCTGGTCGAGAAGATCGGCCGCGCCACCGCCGAAGAGGTCTCCGGCACCGGCATCGACTGGGACTTCGCGCCCTGCCTGTGCGTCGCCCGCAACGACCGCTGGGGCCGCACCTACGAGTCCTTCGGCGAGGTCCCGCAGCTGGCCACCGAGATGACGTCGATCATCACCGGCCTGCAGGGCCGCTCGCTGGACCGGCCGGGCTCGGTCATGGCGACGGCCAAGCACTACGTCGGCGACGGCGGCACCACCGGCGGCGTCAACGAAGGCAACACCGAGGTCAGCGAGCAGGAGCTGCGGCAGATCCACCTGCCGCCGTTCAAGGCCGCCGTCCAGCGCGGGGTCGGTTCGGTGATGATCTCCTACAGCAGCTGGAACAGCGTGAAGCTGCACGCGAACTCGTACCTGATCAACGACGTCCTGAAGAAGGAGCTCGGCTTCAAGGGGATCGTCGTCTCGGACTACAACGGCGTCGACAAGATCGACGGCAAGACCGGCTTCACCCCCGAAGAGGTGGAGGCGTCGATCAACGCGGGCATCGACATGGTGATGGTGCCCTTCGAGTGGCAGAAGTTCATCGACACGCTGCGCACGCTGGTGCAAGAAGGCCGCGTGCCGATGTCGCGGATCGATGACGCCAACCGGCGCATCCTGACCAAGAAGTTCGAGCTCGGCCTCTTCGAGCACCCACTGACCGACCGGCGGTTCCTGAACACGATCGACAGCAAGCAGCACCGCGACCTGGCGCGCCAGGCCGTCCGCGAGTCCCAGGTGCTGCTGAAGAACGAGAACCACGTGCTGCCGCTGTCCCGGCGCGAAAAGATCTTCGTGGCCGGCAAGAGCGCCGACGACATCGGGAACCAGTCCGGCGGCTGGACCGTCGGCTGGCAGGGCACCAGCGGCCCGGTCATCCCCGGCACCACGATCCTGCAGGGCATCAAGAGCAGTTCGTCGAAGGTCACCTACGCCAAGGACGGCACCGGGATCGACAAGAGCTATGACGTCGCCGTCGCCGTTGTAGGGGAGACGCCGTACGCGGAAGGCAAGGGCGACCGTCCACAAGGGATGGGGCTGGACGCCACCGACCTCGCGACGCTGCAGAAGCTGAAGGACTCCGGCGTGCCGACGGTGGTCGTGCTGGTGTCCGGGCGCCCGCTCGACATCGCGGCGCAACTGCCGGACTGGGCCGGGCTGGTCGAGTCGTGGCTGCCGGGCAGTGAGGGGCAGGGCGTCGCCGACGTCCTCTTCGGCGACTACAACCCGACCGGCAAGCTGCCGGTGACGTGGATGCGCAGCGCCGACCAGCAGCCCATCAACGTCGGCGACGGCAAGCCCGCGCTGTTCCCGTTCGGCTATGGCCTGCACTACTCGCGCCACTGGTGATCGTTTCCCCGCCCCCACCGGAAGGAACACGCATGTCGTCAAGATCCCGCCGCCCGCTGATCCGGATATTGGCTTTCTTCGCCGCCTGCCTCGGCTTGAGCCTGGGCGCCCCGGCGGTGCAGGCCGCGACGCCGTTCAAGGTGCTCGCGTTCTACAGCGGCACCTACGACGCCGCGCACATCAGCTTCGAGAAGGAGGCCAACGTCTGGTTCCCGCAGCAGGCGGCGGCCAACGGCTTCACCTACACCGCGACGACCAACTGGGACCAGCTGACGACCGTCACGCCGAGCCAGTACCAGGTCGTCATGTTCCTCGACGACCAGCCGCAGTCGCAGGCGCAGTTCCAGGGCTTCCAGCGGTACATGCAGGCCGGCGGCGCGTTCTACGGCTTCCACGTGACGGCGTACAACGACAGCTCGACGCCGTCGTACGCCAACTGGTTCCACAACGACTTCCTCGGCACCGGCCGGTTCACCTCGAACACGTGGGGCCCGACACCGGAGACGCTGAAGATCGAGAACCGCACGCACCCGTCGACGGTCAACCTGCCGGCGACCATCAAGTCCTCGACGTCCGAGTGGTACGCCTGGCAGAACGACCTGCGCCAGAACAGCAACATCACCATCCTGGCGTCGATGGACCAGTCCACGTTCCCGATCGGCACCGACCCGAACCAGACCTGGTACAGCGGGTACTACCCGATCGCGTGGACGAACAAGAACTACAAGATGATCTACTCGAACTTCGGCCACAACGCGATGAACTACGACACGAACACCGCGCTGTCGTCGACGTTCGAAAGCGCCGACCAGAACCGCTTCCTGCTCGACGGCCTCAAGTGGCTCGGGGGCGGCGGCACGACGACCCCGCCGCCGGACGGCACGATCGACCCGTCGGCCTGGTACGCCGTGACGAACAAGGCGTCCGGCAAGTGCGTCGACGCGCGGTCCGCGGGCAGCACCAACGGCACCGTGATCCAGCAGTACACCTGCAACGGCACCACGGCCCAGCAGTACCGGTTCGCGCCGACCAGCGGCGGCTACGACCGGATCGACAACCGCACCAACCCGGCCGAGGTCATCGACGTCACCAACGTGGCGACGACGGACAACGCCGGCCTGCAGCTGTGGTCCTACAGCGGCGGGAACAACCAGCAGTGGCAGCCGGTGTCGGAGGGCGGCGGGTACTACCACTTCGTCGCCCGCCACAGCGGCAAGTGCCTGACCGTGCCGGGGGCGTCCACCGCGGACGGCGTCCAGCTGGTCCAGTCGACCTGTGACGGCAGCGCAGCTCAGTCGTTCAAGGTCGCCTGAACAGAGGGGGGTGCGCCGCGGCGCCCTCTCGGCTAACATGAATGACCTTCACGTTGGCTGAGGAGGGTGCCGTGGTGCGCCGGAACCGAGCTGTCTTCGTCGTCCTGGCCCTGTTGGCCGCCATGCTCGCCGGCGTGACTCCGGCGGTCGCCGTCACCCAGCCGTTCTTCTGGGGGGTCGCGACCTCGGGTTATCAGGCGGAAGGCTCCGCGCCCGACAGCAACTGGCGCCGCTACGAGCAGGCCAAGACGTCGTCGATCAAGGAGCCCTACCTCGAGTCCGTCGACTTCCGGCACCACTACGCCGAGGACATCGACCGCGCGAAGCAGCTCGGGGTGAACGTGTTCCGCTTCAGCGTCGAGTGGGCCCGGATCGAGCCGCGGCCCGGCCAGGTCGACCAGGCGGAGCTGGCGTACTACGACGACGTCGTGCGGCACGTCCTCGACGCCGGGATGCGGCCGATGATCACCCTCGACCACTGGGTCTACCCGGGCTGGGTCGCCGACCAGGGCGGCTGGGACAGCGACCGCACGGTCGACGCCTGGCTCGCCAACGCCCGCCGCGTCGTGGACCGCTACAAGGGGCTCGGCGCGCTGTGGATCACGATCAACGAGCCGACCGTCTACCTGCAGAACGAGACGGCCAACGGTGGCCTGGCCGGGTGGAAGCTGCCGTGGGCGCAGGCGCGGCTGGTGAAGGTGCACCGCGCGGCGTACGACCTGATCCACCAGCTGGATCCGGGTGCGCTCGTGTCCAGCAACACGGCCTACATCCCCGCTGTCCAAGGGGTTCTCGACGCGTCGTTCCTCGACCAGGTGCGCGACAAGCTCGACTTCGCCGGCCTCGACTACTACTACGGCGCGAGTCTCGACAACCTCAGCGCGGTCCACGCGGCGAGTGGTGAGTTCTGGAAGGTTACGCCGCAGCCGGACGGCATCTACTACGCACTGCGGTACTACGCGCGGAAGTTCCCCGGCCTGCCGCTGTACGTCGTCGAAAACGGGATGCCGACGGACAACGGCAACGCGCGTCCGGACGGCTACACGCGTTCCGACCACCTGCGTGACCACATCTACTGGGTGCAGCGCGCGAAAGCCGACGGCATGAACGTCATCGGCTACAACTACTGGAGCCTCACCGACAACTACGAGTGGGGCAGCTACCAGCCGCGGTTTGGACTGTACACAGTGGACGCGCGATCGGACGCCACGCTGACGCGCCGGCCGACCGACGCCGTCGCGGCGTACCGGCAGCTGATCGCGGGCCACGGCGTCCCGGCCGGCTACACGCCGGTGCGGCCGCCGGGGTTCTGCTCCGTCGTCGACGGCCTCGGCAGCTGCCTCGACCCGGCTCGCTATCCCGGTCCACTGGCGCCGCTGGGCTGATTTTGTGCCGCTGACCAGGACCTGTCGACGTCGATCTGGGCGGCGGACCCGGGTCGCTACGCCTTCGAAACGTCCGTGGGGGACCAGGTCGTCGTCAAGGACGGCCTCGCCGAGATCGGAGACCGCTGATGGGTGCACTCGACGGGCGCGTCGCGCTGGTCACCGGTGCGGGGCGCGGGATCGGGCGGGAACAAGCGCTGCTGTTCGCCCGCGAGGGCGCGCGCGTGGTCGTCAACGACCTCGGCGGGGACAACGACGGGAGTGGCTCGTCCTCCGGGCCGGCCGATTCGGTGGTTTCGGAAATCCGCGCGCTGGGTGGTTCGGCGGTCGCGAACACGTCGAGCGTGACGTCGTGGCAGGGCGCGTCGGAGCTGGTCGACCAGGCCGTTTCGGAGTTCGGACGGCTGGACGTCGTGGTGAACAACGCGGGCATCCTGCGCGACGCGTTCGTCGCGAGCATCACCGAGGAGCAGTGGGACGCGGTGATCGCGGTGCACCTCAAGGGGCACGCGGCGGTGCTGCACCACGCGGCGGCGTACTGGAAGTCCTGTTCGAAAGCAGGTTCTCCGGTGGCGGCGTCGGTCGTCAACACGGCGTCGGCGTCCTGGGTGACGCTGCCGAACGCGGGGCAGGTCAACTACGGCGCGGCGAAGGCGGGCATCGCGGCGATGACCCTGGTGGCGGCGGCCGAGCTGGAGCGGTACGGGGTCCGGGTCAACGCGATCGCCCCGATCGCCCGGACCCGGCTCACGCTGGCGACGCCCGGGATGGGGGCGATCTTCGTTGCACCGGTTCCCGAAGGCGAGTTCGACGCCTTCTCGCCGGCGAACATCTCGCCCCTGGTGGCCTACCTGGCGACGGAGAAGTGCCCGTTGACCGGCAAGGTGTTCGCGGTGCAGGGCGGCGCGATCTCGGAGCTGGCCGGCTGGCACGACGTGAAGGTGATCGAGACCGAGGGCCCGTGGGCGATCGACGACATCGCGGCGAGGCTGCCGTGATCGAGTGGTCCGAGACGGACCTGCTGGTCCGCGACTCGATCCGGGAGTTCGTCGACAAGGAGATCCGGCCTTGTCTGGACGCTCTGGAGAGCGGGGCTTTGCCGCCCTATGACATCATCCGGAAGCTGTTCAAGGCGTTCGGGCTGGACGCGCTCGCGCGGGAGTCGGTGTCTCGCGTTTGTCTCTCTCGGGTTCTTCATCGTCGTCGCTGGGCGGGCAGGAGACGCTGGCGCTGGTCGCGATCAGCGAGCTGGCCGGGGTGAGCCTGGGGATCGTGGCTTCCCTGGGTGTTTCGCTGGGCCTGACGGCGGCGACGATCCTGTCGAAGGGGTCGCTGGAGCAGAAGAAGCGCTGGCTGCCGGGGCTGGCGACGTTCGAGAAGGTCGGCGCGTGGGCGATCACCGAGCCGGACTCGGGATCGGACGCGTTCGGCGGCATGCAGACGACCGTCCGCCGGGACGGCGACGAGTACGTGCTGAACGGGCGGAAGACGTTCATCACGAACGGTCCGTTCGCCGACACGGTGGTGGTGTACGCGAAGCTGGACGACGGCTCGCCGGTGCGTGACCGGCCGGTGCTCACCTTCGTGCTGGACCGCGGGATGCCGGGGTTCGTGCAGGCAAGCCGTTCAAGAAGATGGGGATGATGTCGTCGCCGACGGGCGAGCTGTTCTTCGACGACCCACATCGCCAAGGCCCTGCTCGCCTAACCCGGTCGTGAGTGTTTAGGCGGGTTCTAACCCGCCTAAACACTCACGACCGTCAGTCGCGCTCGATGAGGTGGCCCACCACGTCGGGGCCTGGGTGTGCGTGGCCCGAGCCGTCGCGGCGGACGTCGATCTCCGGGAGCTCCACCGGGTCGCCGTTGCGGGCCGCGCCCGCCGGCCGCGGGCCGATCCACGCCACTCGGAGAGCTGTCTCGCCCTTCAGGAACCGCTGGGCCCGGACGCCGCCCGTCGCTCGGCCCTTGGCCGGGTACTCGCTGAACGGGGTCACCTTCACGCTCTGCCCCGTCGAGGTGATCACCAGGGGTTCGCCGTGCTCGTCGTCGTCCGTGCGGATCGCGCCGAAGAACACCGCCGACGCGTCGCCGCTCAGGTTGATACCTGCCATGCCGCCGCCCTTCAGGCCCTGCGGGCGGACCAGCGAGGCCGCGTACTTCAGCAGCGACGCCTCCGACGACACGAACGCCAGCGTCTCCGAGCCGTCCGTCAGCCACGTCGCGCCGACGACCTCGTCGCCGTCCTTCAACGAGATCACTTCGAACTCGTCCGAACGCACCGGCCACTCCGGCGAACAGATCTTCACCACCCCGGCCCGGGTGCCGAGCGCCAGGCCCGGTGAACCCGCCGCCTGCTCGCCCAGCGGCGCGATGCCGACGACCGTCTCGCCCTTCTCCAGCGGCACGAGCTCCTTGGCCGCCATGCCGCCGCGCAGGGAGACGGTGCCCGCCTGCTCCGGCAGCACCGGCAACGGCAGGACGTCGGTCTTGAACGCCCGGCCACGGCTCGTCACCAGCAGCACCTGGCCGCGCGCGGTCGTGTGGACCACCGCCGCGACGGCGTCGTGCTTCACGCGGCCGTTGCGGCGGCGCGTCTCCGTCGACTCCTCGGACTCGGCCGCGGTGCGCGCCACCAGCCCGGTCGCCGAGAGGATCACCTGGCACGGGTCGTCCGTGACCTCCAGGGGACCGGACGGCTTCGACGCGGCCAGGACCTCCTTGAGGTCGCCGTCGATCAGCGACGTGCGGCGCTCGGTCGGGAAGTCCTTCGCGATCTTCGCCAGCTCCGCCGAGACGAGCTTCTTCAGCACGGACTCGTCGTCGAGGATCTTGGTCAGCTCCGCGATCTCCTCGCGCAGCCGATCCTGCTCCGACTCCAGCTCCAGCCGGTCGTACTTGGTCAGCCGGCGCAGCGGGGTGTCGAGGATGTACGTCGCCTGGATCTCCGACAGCTTGAAGCGCGTCATCAAGCCGTCCTTCGCGGCCTGCGCGTTCTCGCTCTCGCGGATGAGCTTGATCACCTTGTCGATGTTCAGCAGCGCGATCAGCAGGCCGTCGACCAGGTGCAGCCGCTCTTCGCGCTTCCGGCGCCGGTACTTCGTGCGCCGCGTGACGACCTCGTAGCGGTGGCGGAGGAAGACCTCCAGCAGCTCCTTCAGCCCCAGCGTCTGCGGCTGGCCGTCGACGAGCACCAGGTTGTTGATGCCGAACGACTGCTCCAGCGGCGTCAGCCGGTACAGGTCGGCCAGCAGCGCCTGCGGGTTGACGCCGACCTTGCACTCGATGACCAGCCGCGTGCCGTTCTCGCGGTCGGTGAGGTCCTTGACGTCGGCGATGCCGGTGAGCCGCTTGGACTTGTTGACCTCGTCGGTGATCTTCTCGATCACCTTCTCCGGGCCGACGCCGTAGGGCAGCTCGGTGACGGTGATCGCCTGCCGCCCGCGGCTGCCTTCGAGGGGCCCGGTTTCGCAGTTCGCCCGCATCCGGACCACGCCGCGGCCGGTCTCGTACGCGCGGCGGACCTCGTCCAGGCCCAGCAGGCTGCCGCCGGTCGGCAGGTCGGGGCCGGGGACGAACTCCATCAGCTTGTCGAGCGTCGCGGACGGGTGCGTGATCAGCCACCGCGCCGCGGCGACGACCTCGCCGAGGTTGTGCGGGATCATGTTGGTCGCCATCCCGACCGCGATCCCGGACGTGCCGTTGACCAGCAGGTTCGGGAACGCCGCGGGCAGCACGGACGGCTCTTCGAGCGAACCGTCGTAGTTCGGCCGGAAGTCGACGGTGTCCTCGCCGAGCTCGCCGACCAGCTGCATCGCCTCGGGCGACATGCGCGCTTCGGTGTACCGCGAGGCGGCCGGGCCGTCGTCGGGCGAGCCGAAGTTGCCGTGGCCGTCGATCAGCGGCACGTTCAGCGAGAAGTCCTGCGCCAGCCGCACCATCGCGTCGTAGATCGCGACGTCACCGTGCGGGTGGTACTTGCCCATGACGTCGCCGACCACACGGGACGACTTCACGTACGCGTGCGTCGGGCGGTAGCCGTTCTCGTTCATCGAGTACAGGATCCGGCGGTGCACCGGCTTCAACCCGTCGCGCGCGTCCGGCAGGGCGCGCGAGTGGATGACCGAATACGCGTACTCCAGGTAGGAGTCTTCGATCTCGGTCTTCAGCGAGTTGTCGAAGACGTTCGCCCCGGCGGAGTCGAACGCGCTGGGATCGACCTTGGTGGTGGTGCCCTTGCGGCGTGCCACGGCAGAACTCCTTGGTAGCTACGAAATTTAAGCGTCGATGGCGTCGCGGTCGATCCGGTCCGAGGAGGCGACCAGCCAGTTCCGCCGGGGCTCGACCTTCTCGCCCATCAGCAGCTCCAGCGCGCCCTCGGCGGCCTCGGCGTCGTCCATGGTGATCCGGCGGACCGAGCGGGTGGCCGGGTTCATCGTGGTCTCCCACAGCTCGTCGGCGTCCATCTCGCCGAGACCCTTGAACCGCGGCACCGGCGTGACGATGCTCTTGCCCGCCCGCTCCAGCTCGGCGTACTTGGTTTCCATCTCCTGCTGCGTGTACGTGAAGTGCGTCTCCGGGTTGCGGCCCTTCGTGACGAGCTTGTGCAACGGCGGCATCGCGGCGTACAGCCGGCCGTCCTCGATCACGGGACGCATGTACTTCGCGAACAGCGTGATCAGCAGGGTCCGGATGTGCGAGCCGTCGACGTCCGCGTCCGCCATCAGGATGACGCGGCCGTAGCGCATGGTCGTCAGGTCGAACGTGCGCCCGGTGCCCGCGCCCAGGACCTGCACGATCGACGCGATTTCGGCGTTCTTCAGCGTGTCGCCGAGCGACGCCTTCTGCACGTTCAGGATCTTGCCCCGCAGCGGCAGCAGCGCCTGGTACTCCGACACGCGCGCCATGCGCGCCGACCCGAGCGCGCTGTCACCCTCCACCAGGAACAACTCGCTGCGCGAGACACCGGTGGTGCGGCAGTCGACCAGCTTCGGCGGCATCGCCGCGCCCTCGAGCGCGGTCTTGCGCCGGGCCGCGTCCTTCTGCTGCTTCTGGGTGAGCCGGACGCGCGAGGCGTCGACCACCTTCTGCAGCACGACCTTGGCCTCGGACTTTGTCTTGCGGTCCTCGGTCCAGGCCTTGACGTGCTTGTCGACGATGCCCTGGATGACGCGGGTGATGCCGGCGGTGGACAGCTCGTCCTTCGTCTGCGACGTGAACTGCGGCTCTGGCAGCCGGACGTGCACGACGGCGGTCATGCCCTCGAGGACGTCCTCGATCGTCGGCATGTCCTCCTTGGGCTTGAGCAGCCCACGGGTCTTGGAGATCGCGTCCTGCAACGCCTTCGCCATCGCGCGGTCGAAGCCGCGGCGGTGCGTGCCGCCGTGGACGTTGCGGATCGTGTTGGTGAAGCACTCGACCGTGCGCTCGTAGCCGGTGCCCCAGCGCAGCGCCACCTCGACCTCGGCGTGCCGCTCCACATTGGACTGCATGACGCCGGCCGCGTCCGCCGCGTTCTCCTTGTACGTGCCCTCGCCGGTGATCAGCAGCGTGCCGCAGACCGGCTTTTCACCCGACGGGGTCAGGAAGTCGACCATGTCGACGAGGCCGTGCGGGAAGTGGAAGGTCTCTTCGGTGATGGTGTCTTCGATCGCGGTGCGCAGCACGTACGTGACGCCCGGGACCAGGAACGCCGTGTTGCGCAGCTTCGCCCGCACGCCCTCGACGTCCAGCGCCGCGCCGGACTCGAAGTACCGCGCGTCGTACCAGTAGCGGATCGAGGTGCCGCTGCGCTCGCCGCGCTTCATCTTGCCGACGAGGTTCAGCCCGGAGCGGCGGGTGAACTTCGCCTTCGGGCCGGGCGCGTCGAAGGTGCCGGGGATGCCGTGCTTGAACGACATCTGGTGGACCTTGCCGTCCTGCTTCACCGTGACGTCGAAGCGGTGCGACAGCGCGTTGACCGCCGAAGCGCCGACGCCGTGCAGGCCGCCGGAGGTCTTGTAGCCCGAGCCGCCGAACTTGCCGCCGGCGTGCAGCCGGGTCAGCACCAGCTCGACGCCGGACAAACCGGACTTGGCGTGGGTGCCGGTGGGGATGCCGCGGCCGTCGTCGTCCACCTGGACGCTGCCGTCGGCGTGCAGCGTGACGACGATCTTCGTCGCGTGGCCGGCGACACCCTCGTCCGTCGAGTTGTCGACCACCTCGGAGAAGAGGTGGTTGATGCCCCGGCTGTCGGTGGAGCCGATGTACATCCCGGGGCGTTTGCGGACGGCTTCGAGACCCTCGAGGTGGGTGAGGTCGTCGGCCCCGTACAAGGTCTCGGCAGTCACAGGGTCGTTCTCCCGGATCGTGGCTCGCGAAAGTGCTGGTGGTGGTACGGACTCGGCCTGCACCGTACTGCAGGATATCCGCCCACCCCGACAACTTCCGCGCGCTCCCTGTCCCGGAGTGGCGCGCGCCGCCCGCTAGCGGGGGTCGTAGCCCAGGTCGGGCCACAGGCCCAGCAGGGCTTCGATCTTCCGCGGGACCTGGAAGCTGTTCCGGAAGTTCGGCTTCTCGCCGATCGCGGCGAGGGCCTTGCGGAGGTCGCCGAACGCCGGCCTCGCGGCCGTCTCCCGGGTCAGGATGTAGCAGTAGGTGCGGCGCGGGTAGGCGAACTCGTCGGTGTGCGCCTGCAGCACGAGGCCGGGGGCCTCGATCCGCGACCCGACCAGGGCGCGCCCCTGCTTCTGGCTGTAGACGCGGATCACGTGCACGCCCGGGCGGAGCGTGCGCGGCGGGTCCTGGCCCTGGCCGTCGTCGGCCCAGAACAGCTCGACGCGGAACGGCTGTTCGCCGTTCTCGCCGGGGTGGGTGTACTCGCGCGTGAGTTCTTCGAGCCGGTACTCGGCCTCGGCCGACGGCTCGCCGCCCTCGACGAGGCTGACGAGGTACAGCTCGGCCGGGCGCGGCCAGGAGGGCCGGGGAACGTCGGTCGGCGTCTCCGTCGTGTCCGGCGTGTCGCCGGGTTCCGGCTCGGTCACGGCGGCCGCGGTCGCAACCGGTTCCGGTGCCGCCGGCTCGACCGGGGGTGCCGGGGCCGGCGTGACCTCGGCGGCCCGGGCGGGTGCCGCGGGCCGGACCGGGGACGGCGGCGGGGCCGGGGCGGCGGGGCGGACGGGCGTCGCCGGGCGGCTCGTCACCACGGACCGGGCGGGTGCCGCGGCGCGGGTGGGGGCGGCGGGGCGCTGCGCGGTGACCGGCTTGCCGGCGCCGTACTGCTCCAGGAGTGGCTCCAGGTCACCCGCCGTCAGCGCGGGTCCCGCCAGGTCGCACCACTCGAGCCAGGCCTCCTGGGCCTCCTCGACGGTGTGCTTCTCGTGGGAGACCGTCACCGCCTCGAACAACTGCCGCGGGCCGGCGGCGGTCACGTCCGCCGAGCCGACCACCACGAACGACGGGTCGTCCTCGGCGATCACCAGCTTCGCGTTCAGCCCGCGCAGCGAGTGCACGATCACGCCCGCCTTCACCCAGTGCAGCAGGGCGTGCGGGCTCGTCGCACCGGACAGCACGGTGTCCAGGCTCGCGTCCGTGATCAGCGTGTCGCCGGGTTCCAGCGGCAGCAGCGCGGCCGCGCCGGGACCGACGTGGCCGAAGGCGGCCACCAGGTTCCGGCGAGGCGCGAGCAGTGGGGTGATCGAGCCCCAGATGTCGCGGCCCGTGAGAAGTCGTACCGAACGTTCTGCCAGACCCAGCCGACCGAGCTCCGCGTCCATGTCCCTGACCTTACTTGGTGCCCCGTCCGGCATTGACGGCCGGAATATCTCTTGCTTGGAAGTAGTTGAATGCGCATGTAAGATGGGGGTCGCGAAGGGAGCAGGTCATGCAGTTCGGAATCTTCACGGTGGGCGACGTCACGACCGATCCCACGAACGGCACCACGCCGACGGAGCACGAGCGGATCAAGGCGATGGTCCGGATCGCGCTCAAGGCCGAGGAGGTCGGGCTCGACGTGTTCGCGACCGGCGAGCACCACAACCCGCCGTTCGTGCCGTCGTCGCCCACGACGATGCTGGGGCACATCGCGGCGCAGACGTCGAAGATCATCCTCTCGACGTCGACGACGCTCATCACCACGAACGACCCAGTGAAGATCGCCGAGGACTTCGCGATGCTGCAGCACCTCGCCGACGGCCGCGTCGACCTCATGATGGGCCGCGGCAACACCGGCCCGGTCTACCCGTGGTTCGGCGAGGACATCCGCCAGGGCATCCCGCTGGCGATCGAGAAGTACGCGCTGCTGCGCCGGCTGTGGCGCGAGGACGTCGTCGACTGGTCCGGCAAGTTCCGCACGCCGCTGCAGGGCTTCACGTCCACGCCGCGGCCGCTGGACGGCGTCCCGCCGTTCGTGTGGCACGGCTCGATCCGCAGCCCGGAGATCGCCGAGCAGGCGGCGTTCTACGGAGACGGCTTCTTCGCCAACCACATCTTCTGGCCGAAGGAGCACTTCCAGCAGCTCATCTCCTTCTACCGCCAGCGGTTCGAGCACTACGGGCACGGGGCGGCCGACCAGGCGATCGTCGGGCTCGGCGGGCAGGCGTTCATCCGGCCCAAGTCGCAGGACGCGTGGAACGAGTTCCGGCCGTACTTCGACAACGCGCCGGTGTACGGGCACGGCCCGTCGCTGGAGGAGTTCACCGACCAGACGCCGCTGACGGTGGGCAGCCCGCAGGAGGTCATCGACAAGACGCTGACGTTCCGCGAGCACTTCGGTGACTACCAGCGCCAGCTGTTCCTGATGGACCACGCGGGCCTGCCGTTGAAGACGGTGCTGGAGCAGCTCGACCTGCTCGGCGGGGAAGTGGTTCCGGTGCTGCGCAAGGAGCTGGACGCGCTGCGCCCGGCCCACGTCCCGGACGCGCCGACGCACGCGTCGTTGGCGGCGGCTGCGGCGGCTTCGGCTTCGGCGGAGGTGGCGGTATGAAGCTCGCGGTGGTGACGGCGGGGCTGTCGGTCCCGTCGTCGACCCGGCTGCTGGCGGATCGCCTGGCCGCGGCCACGGTGGCCGCGGCCGCGGCCGCGGCCTCGGAGCCGGTGTCGGTTTCGGTCGTCGAGCTGCGCGACATCGCGTTGGACGTGACGAAGAACCTGCTGACGGGGTTCCCGAGCCCGGCGTTGCGTTCGGCGATCTCGACGGTCGTCGGCGCGGACGCGCTGATCGTGGTGACCCCGGTGTTCACGGCGGGGTACAGCGGGCTGTTCAAGTCGTTCTTCGACGTGCTGGACGCGGACTCGCTGGCGGGCAAGCCGGTGCTGCTCGGAGCGACCGGCGGAACGGAACGCCACTCGCTGGTCCTCGACTACCAGCTCCGGCCGTTGTTCGGGTACCTGAAGGCGGATCCGGTCGCGACCGGGGTGTATGCGGCCTCGTCGGACTGGGGGAGCGGAGAGGGAGCCTTGCAGCGGCGCATCGAGAAGGCGGGGGCGGAGCTGGCCTCGCTGGCCGCCGGACGGCCGCCGGCGACCGGCGAGCCGGAGTTCGTCCCGTTCGACCAGCTGCTGGCGGGCGCGGGGGAGTGATCGGGATGCGCCGGTCGGTTCGGCCGGCGCATCGGGGGTGGCATTAGGGTGGGCGGATGGCGTCGGTCAAGCAGGTCCAGATCACCTTCGACTGTGCGGAACCCGAGCGTGTCGCCCGGTTCTGGTGCGAGGTGCTGGGGTACGTCGTCCCCCCACCACCGGAGGGGTTCGCCACTTGGGCCGAGTTCGACAGGTCCCTGCCGCCCGACCGCCAGGGCGCGGCGTTCGCCTGCGCGGATCCCACGGGCGTGGGGCCGCGGCTGTTCTTCCAGCGCGTTCCGGAAGGCAAGGTCGTCAAGAACCGGGTCCACCTCGACGTGCGGGTGGGCACCGGGCTGGTGGGCGACGAGCGCCTGGCCGCACTCCAGGCGGAGTGCGAGCGGTTGATCGCGCTCGGGGCGGTGCAGGAGCGAGTGCTGCTGGCCGATGGCTTCAACGAGTCGTGCATCGTGATGCAGGACGTCGAGGGCAACGAGTTCTGTCTCGACTGAGGGGTGTCCTTGGTCTTGGGGCGGATGTGTTTGCGGGACTGGGGCTTTCGTGCAGGTTCTGGCCCGGGGTTGTTTCCTGGGGTGGAGGGATGGGCGCTGCCGCTGGCGGGGTGCGAGCTGTCTCAGGGGCCCCGCGCTGATGTGGATGGTCTGCGCGGCGGAGTTGCGCGGCCTGTAGCGCTGCTGATGGGGCGAGCTGTGGAGTGCCTCGGGTCGGCTGTCTGGAGTCGATGCCCCGCTTGCAGGTTCTGCATGATCCGGGTGTGGGTCAGCGGCTGGCTGCTTGCGCGGGTTGCGGGCGGTCCGGGGGTGGGTTGGAATCGCTGGGGATTGCCCCCCCGGTTCGGTTGCCTCCTGACCTGTGAGGATGTGCTCCTCGCTGGAAGGATGACCACCATGCCCAAAGCGTTCCCACCGGAGTTCCGCCGCGACGTGGTCGCGGTCGCCCGCAAGGGCGAAGCACCGATCTCCCAGATCGCGAAAGACTTCAGGATCTCCGAGTCCTGCCTGCACCGCTGGCTCGAGATCGCCGACACCGACGACGGCAACCGGCCCGGCACGACGACCACGGAGTCGGCGGAGCTGCGTGAGCTGCGCAAACGCACCAAGCTGCTGGAGCAGGAGAACGAAATCCTGCGCCGAGCCGCGGCGTACTTCGCCAAGGAAATCTCCCCACAATGACATACCCGCTGGTCAAAGACCTACCGCCGACGGGTTCCCCGTCGCGGTGACCTGCCGGGTCCTGGGGTTCTCCACGCAGGCCTACTGCGCCTGGAAGGCGGCCCCGCTCAGCCGCCGCGACCTCGACGACGCCTATCTGATCAACGTCGCGCTCGACATCCCTCGTGACGACCCGGCGTTCGGGCACCGGTTCATCGCTGATGAACTGCCTGCTCGGGGCAGCACCGCCGGGGTGAAGCGGGTCGCGCGGGTGTGTGCTCAGCAGAGGATCTGGTCGGTGTTCGCGAAGAAGAAGGGCCTGAGCAGACGGGCCGGGCCACCGGTGCACGACGACCTGGTGCACAAGAGGTTCACCGCCGACGCCCCAGACCGGCTGTGGCTGACCGACATCACCGAGCATCCCAGGCTTCCGAGGGCAAGCTGTCTCTCCGTGCGATCAAGGACGTCTACTCCGGCCGGATCGTGGGCTACTCGATCGACTCGAGGATGACGGTGTCATCGGCGGTGTCGGCGTTGCGTAACGCGGTCCGGCTGCGGGAGCCGGCCGGCACGATCGTGCACTCGGACAGGGGCAGCCAATTCCGGTCGCGGAAGTTCGTGAACGCGTTACACCGCAATGGTTTACGTGGATCGATGGGACGGGTCGAGGCGTTTGGTGCCAACGCCGCGATGGAGTCTTTCTTCGTGCTGTTGCAGAAGAACGTCCTGGACCGGCAACGCTGGCAGAATCGCGAAGAGCTGCGTTTGGCGATCGTGACCTGGATCGAACGTACCTACCACCGCCGGCGCCGGCAGACTCGTCTGGGCAAACTCACGCCGGTCGAATTTGAGACAATCAACAGGCACGCAACCGCGGCCTGACCCACCCAGCCCGCGAGTCAACCAAACTCGGCGCAGTCCCCTGGGCTTTGTGCGGGTTGCGGATGAGCTGGCCTGGAGCTGCGAACCGCCGATAGTGGGCTGGGACGTGGGGGGTAGGCCCGTAGCCGGTGGCTGCGGGCCTTTCCCATCTTCGGTTGGTCAGGCGGCGAACGGTAGTGGTTGGTGGAGGTTGTTGCGCCTGGGTTTTCGGCGCTTGTCCAAGAACACCGGCGGCAAGAACTCAGGCAAGCCATCAGCAGCTATGCGGACTTGCCAACCGGAACGGTGCAGCAACCGATGGTGGTGCCCGCACATCAGGACCAGGTTGCCCAACTCGGTGGGGCCACCCTCTGCCCAGTGCCGGATGTGGTGGCCCTGGCAGTGGCGAGGCGGGCGATGGCAGCCGGGGAACGCGCAGCCGCGGTCGCGCAGGTACAACGCCCGGCGGAGGCCGGGTGAGACCAACCGCCGGAGACGCCCGAGGTCGAGGGGCTCGCTCTTGCCACCCAGCACCGCGGGGATGATCTGGCAGTCGCAGGCATGGATCCGGGCCTCGGCCGCCGAGATGCGGCCGGTATCGCCCAACGTCGCCTGACCGACACCAGACTTCAAGTCTTCCAACGAGACCGCGACCATCACGTGCGCTCGTTCGCCCGCCTGCATCGGCAAGTCCGGGGAATTCAGGGCCAAGTCGATCGCGTCGGAGAACGCGTCGCCATAGCGTTCCTGCGGGGAACGGAAGCCGGGGCCGTCGTCGGCTCTGCGGCGCTCGGCCAGGGAATCCAGCAGAGCGCTGGCGCGGGCGCCGGTCTCGTCGTCGAACCGGCCTTGAAGTTCCCAGATCCCGGTTCTTTTGCGGCGCAACGACAGCTCGCGACTGGGCGTGGCCGGTTCGGCGGTGTCGGGTTCGGTGCCGTCGGGGTCGAGGTGGGCCAGGATGCGGGCTCCCAGTGCGGCGACCTGCTTGTGCCCGGCGTCTTCGGCGAAGGACAGCAAGTCTCGTTCGGCGTTATCGCGGTGCTCGGGCGGAACTTGCGTCATGGCACCGACGATGGTGTCGATCATCGGGGTGCTCAACCGGCCGTCCAACGCGGCGGCGCCGGTGGCGGGAGCGACGGCGGGGATGGGAGTGCCGTCGAGGTTGCGGCTCGGCGTGAGGGCTCGGGCTCGTTTGACCACGTTCTCGGCGGCGGCCTTGGGAACGTCGGCGAGATGCTCGAACAACCGGCCGACAGACCGGTAGCCGAAGAGTTCCATGACCCCGCGCGACTCGATTTCCACGAGCAGAGAACCGATCTCAGCCTCGACAGAGCGCACGACAGTGAGCAGTGCGGAGATACGGTCGGCCAGGGCCACCGCATCCGCTCTCCACACCGCTTCGCTGTCCACACACGAAGATTACCGGCATCCGAACACATGTTCATCACACGAAAGGAGTAACTGTTCAGGTCATTTCGATAGTTGTTGGCAGCCAAGGGTTTCCGGTGACGGCGTCGCGGAGTGCGGTGATGATATGCAGGCCGTTCTTGCGGGCGGTGGAGATGTAGCCGCGCACGCGCAACCACACCTGGGCGCCGTGCTGGGTGCGCCAGCCGCCGGAGATCTTCAACTGGGCCTTGATCATCCGTAGGTCGCGTTCGGCTTGGTTGTTGGTGAACGGGACGGTGAGGTCGCGGGCGAACAGCAGCACTTGGTGCTGGTAGTCGCGCAGGCGTACCAGCAGGTTGCGGGTCTTGCTTTGCTTACGATGCCGGCTCGGTGGGTGCAGCAGCAGGCCGAGATGGATGGTGCGGACGAACCGGGAGATCAGCGGATCGACGATGTGGGCGGGGATGGCGTCCAGGCCGTCGTCTCGCGCGGCATGGGCAGCGGTGTTGAGTGCTTCGAGGGTTTTGATCGCGATCGTGGGCCAGGTGTGCTCGGGGTGGGCTTCGCCGGCCGCGACCAGTTCGCGCAGGTGGTGGGCGTTGCAGCGGGCGTGTTTGCGTCCGAAATCTTGATACGACATCAGCCCGTCATGGACCGCGACACCCCGGAAGTAGTTGAGGATCCCGAACTCGTCCATCGCCTCGCCACCACGCTGCCGGTGCGGCATGTAGGCGGTCAGGTGTGGGGTGCAAGCCACGTGCAGCCACCAGTTCTTCCCGTCGACCCGGATACCGGTCTCGTCGAAATGTGCCACCGGCGCTGCCCGCAATGCCTGCTCGACCTGCTCGGCGAACCCTTCGAGGTTGGCGGCGACGGGGGTGAGGACACCGGCGACCCAGCCGGTCGACACCGGCAACCCCATCAGGTCCGCCAGCAGCTGCGCGGTCCGCGCGACCGGGATATGCTGGAAGGTCAGCAGATACACCGCCAGCGCGGTCACGTTCGGCCCGTAACACGCGGGTGCGGTCGCCTCGGCCGGCGCGGGCGCGGTGGTGACCTGGTGGCAGCCGCGGCAGCGCAGCCGTTGCAGGCGGTGCTCGGTCACCGACGGGCGCACCTCGGGCAGGTCCACCACCTGCCGCCGCATCACCCCCGCACGATCAGTGCGGCGCAGACCTGCACCGCACCCTGAACACGCCGACGGCGCATGCTCGACGATCCTGTCCGGGTTCTCGACCAGCGACAGGTTCGCACCAGGCGCACCGGGCTGCTTGCCCTGCTTGCGGCCGGTCCTGCTACGCAACGACTTCGGGGCGGGTTTGGCGAACCGGTCCGACGATGGCGGCATCGAGGAGTTACCCGAGTTCGTGCCCAACCGCCGCTTGAGCGCAGCGACTTCGGCCCGCAACGCGGCGATTTCCTCCCGCGCATGCGCGAGCTCTACCGCCTGCGCTGCGACCAGCGCGGCCAGCTCGTCATACGACGGACGAACACCTTCCCCCACAACAAGATCATCCCACAGGCCCGCTCACAGCCCGAAAACGACCTGAACAGTTACCGAAAGGATGATCACGACGAAGCCCGGCAGGGACACCGTTGCGTGGGGAATCGGCGCTCCCGCACCGAGCGGGAAAAGACCATAGAAGGCGCCGATTTCCCACGCAACGGCGAAGCCGCATCTTTAAGAGTGTGGGTACCGAACCCGATAACGCAAGTGAGTAACACCCAACCCGGCGACAACCTCAACCCGCTCCAGCAAAGCCCCCGACGCGCCGACGCCCGAGAAATACCGCACTCCCGAACCGAGAAAAACGGGAACAAGATCGACCCGAACCTCATCGAGAAGCCCAAGGTTCAAGCACTGCTGGGCAATACTCGGCCCGGAGACACCCACGGTCCCATCCCCAGCCGCCTTGGCCAGCTCGATCGCGCGGGAGACGGAAGAGACGAAAGTGAACGGCGCCAACCGGGAATCGGGCCAGTCCGAAGGCGGAGGCCGGTGCGTGACGACGAAAGCCGCGCCGCCGCCCGGTGGGTTGCCGCCCCAGCCGTGGGTGTGGTCGAACACCCGCCGCCCGCAGACGAACGCGCCGCCGCGGACCGTGTCCAAGAACGAACGCAAGTAGTCCGCGCTCGAGGCGTCCACGCGAAAGGTGATCGGGTAGCCGACCATCGGCACCTCGACGTCGCCCGCGGTGTACCAGTCGAACAGTGGTCCCACCGAATCGTCGGGCCGCGCGACGAACCCGTCCAGTGACATGCAGAAGCTCGCGACGACCCCGGTCATCTCAGTCTGCCAGCACCTTGTCGAGCCGCTCGAACGACTCCGTGATCCCGCGGCTCATCCCGCTCTCCAGCGCCGCGTCGCGCGCCTCGACCGACGGGAACACCGAGTGGGTCACCATGCGCGTGCGGCCGCCGAGGTCGGTCAGCGTCAGCGAGTCGAGGGTGACTTCGCCTGGTGCGCCGAGGAACTCGAACGTCTGGATGATCCGGTCCTCGTCCACTGTGTGGTAGACGCCGCGGAAGCGGTATTCGCCGCGCTCGTCGCGGTGGATGTAGGCGTAGCCGCCGCCGGAGCGGGCGTCGAACTCGACGATCTCCATCTCCATGCCGTGCGGGCCCAGCCACTGCACGATCAGCTCCGGGTCGGTGTGTGCGCGGAGAACGGCCGACGGCGGGGCCGCGAACTCGCGGGTGGTCTCGATGAACGGCGTTCCCGGCTGGGCGGTGATCGTGGTGCTCACGGCGTTTCCTCCAGGGTGTCCAGGACGGCGTCGAGCCGCCGGTAGCTGCGTTCGGTGGCCAGCCGGTAGGTGTCGATCCAGCCGGTGAGGGCTTCGAGGGCGGACGGCACGAGGTGGCACGGCCGGCGCTGCCCGTCACGGCTGCGCGTGATCAGCCCGGCCTGCTCCAGCACCTGGATGTGCCGGGAGACGGCCTGCTTCGTGATCGCGAAGGGCTCGGCCAGCTCGTTGACCGTCGCTTCGCCGCGTGACAGCCGCGCGACCAGTGCTCGGCGGACCGGGTCGCCGAGGGCGGTGAACGCCCGGTCCAGCGCCTCCTCGTCAACCGGCATCTTTATCAACCAATCTGTTTATCAACCGATGTGTTGACTATAGGTGCGCTGTCAATACCCTGCCGAAAGTAGGGGGTGATCGACGTCGTCCGGCAGCGGCCGGCGGCCGGGACGAGAACCTACCTTGACCCGCATGACCAGGCTTTTCCTCGTGCTCGCCGTACTCCTGCTCGGCACCGCGACCCCGGCGGCCGCCGCCGGGACGCCCGACGTCGACGGGTACGTCCGCAGCTACCTCGACCACACGGGCCTGCCGGGCGCCGCGGTCGCCGTGACGCACGGCGGCGACGTCGTCCGCGTCGCCGGCTACGGCCACGACGCCTCGGGCGCGCCGATCACCGCGTCGACCCGGCTGCCGATCGCGTCGCTGAGCAAGTCCATGACGGCCTTCGCGGTGCTGCAGCTCGTGGAAGCGGGCCGGATCACCCTCGACGAGCCCGTGACGCGCTCTCTGCCCGGGTTCCGGCTCGCCGACCCCCGGTGCGCGCGGATCACCGTCCGGATGCTGCTGGACCAGACGTCCGGGATGGCCGACTCCGCGTTCCCCGACCTCAGGCTGCCGCAGCCGCACACGCTCGCCGAGGCCGTCGAGCGGCTGCGGGACGCCGGGCTGGCGAGCGAGCCCGGCACGGAGTTCCACTACCACAACCCGAACTACGAAGTGGCCGCCCGGATCGTCGAAGTCGTGGCCGGGCAGCCGTTCGCGGAGTACCTGCGGACGCGGTTGTTCGCGCCGCTCGGGATGGCGTCGAGCTCCACCGTGGACGAGCCGCCGGCCGGGACCACCGGGTACGTCCGGGCCTTCGGGTTCGAGGTCCCGGCGGCCGAACCGGACTGGTTCACCGGTGGCAGCCACGGCGTCGTCACCACCGCCGAGGACCTGGCGAAGTGGCTGGCAGCGCAGCGGGACGGCGGCGGTGTGCTGTCGCCGGCCTCGGTCGCGCTGGCGCACACCCCGGCGCCCGGCCGCGACTACGCACTGGGCTGGGGCGCCTACCGGCCGGGGCAGCTCTCCCACAACGGCGAGTGGTTCACCCACACCGCCGCGCAGATCCTGCTGCCGGACGGTTACGCCGTCGCGGTCGTGGCCGACACCGGCCTCGCGCTGGACAACGACGCCGAGTCGCTCGCCCAGGGCCTGGTCACGCTCCTCCAGGGCGGTTCGCCGGAGCCCGCGCTGCCGGCCGGGGTGGTCGCGGACCGGATCCTCGCCGCGCTCGCGTTGCTCGCGGTGGGACTCGCCGTGGTGGGCGTCCGGCGGGCCGGGCGGAAGCCCCGGCGGTGGCGGGTCGTGCCGCCGTTGCTGCCGCTCGTCCCGCTCGCGTTCCTGCCGCAGTTGCTCGGGGTGGTATTCGCCGGAAGACGGGGTACCTACAGCCAGGTGCTCTACGTCTGGCCGGCGCTCGTGGTCGTGCTCGGCGTGGTCGCGCCGGCCGGCCTGATCGTGGCCGCGGCCAGGGTCCGGGCACTCGTGGGTGGCACGCGGAGCCACGACCAGGAACAATCGGGCACAACGAGGGGAGACGCCCAGTGGGCATCGGCAAACAGGCGAAGCGGATCTCGATCACGGTAGCGGGGGCCGTCCTGCTGGTGGTCGGGGTGCTGCTGCTCGTCCTGCCCGGCCCCGGACTGCTGCTCGTGCTCGCGGGGCTGCTGCTCCTGGCGTCGGAGTTCCCGGCGCTCGAGCGGTACGTCGACCCGGTGCGCGACCGGGCGATGAAGGCGGCCGAGGACAGCGTGTCGTCGCCGCTGCGGATCGCCGGCTCGGTGCTGGCCGGGCTCGCGCTGCTGGCGGCGGGCATCGTCTGGGGCCTGGTGAAATCCCTGCCGTTCGGCGGCTGGAGCACCGGGTCGAGCCTGATCCTGTCGTCGGTGATCCTGTTCGCGCTGCTGATCTGGAGCTACCGGCGGGTCAAGACGCGCCGGGAGACCGCGCCCACCGGCTGACCGGATACTGTCGGCGCCATGAGCGCCGGATTCCAGCGAGCCCGGCGGCCCGAGCAGATCGAGGCGCGCCGCACCGCGATCCTCGCCGCCGCGCGGGAGCTGCTGGCCGAGCGCCCGGTCGCCGACATCAGCTTGCGGGAGCTCGCCTGCCGCGTCGGGCTCGCGAAGTCCAATGTGCTCCGCTACTTCGACAGCCGTGAGGCGATCTTCCTCGAGGTCCTCGACGCCGCCTGGACGGCGTGGCTCGACGACCTCGAAGGATTGCTCGGCGACCCGGCGCCGGCGGATCCCGGCTTCGCGCGCGAAGAGCGTGTCGCGGGGAAGATCGCCGTGACGCTCGGCGAGCGGCGATTGCTGTGCGAGCTGATCAGCTCGATGGCGCCGGTGCTGGAGCGCAACATCTCGCTGGAGTTCGCCCGCAGCTTCAAGGGGCGCGCGGCGGCCAGCACCGAGCGGCTCGGCGTGCTGGTCCGGACGCGGGTGCCGGAGCTGTCGGCCGACGGCGCCCGTCAGTTCGCCCTCGGGGTCGTGGTCCTGGTGTCGGGCGCGTGGCCGCTCGCGAACCCGACCGACGTCGTGGCGAAGGCGGCGGCCGAGGTGGGCGCGACTCCGGAGTTCGCGGACGGGCTGGCCGAAGGGCTCACGAACCTGCTGGCCGGGCTCGTCGCGCGGCGGCGGTGACGATGTCGGAGTTCTCGAGCACCGGCTTCTCGTAACCGTTCCCGGCGACTTCCAGCATCGCCAGACCCAGCTCCTGGTTGGTCGTGACGAAGCCGGGGAACAGCCGCCGCAGCACCGGGTACAGCGGCGTCGCGACGCGGTAGAGCGTCCGGTACAGCCGGGTCTTCGACGTGATCCCGTGCAGGGGCTGGATGTAGCCGGGGCGGAAGGAGAACGTCCGCAGCGGCAGCTTCGCCAGTGCGTTCTCCGTGGCGCCCTTGACGCGCGCCCAGCGCACCCGGCCGCGTTCGGTGCTGTCGGTGCCCGCGCCCGAGACGTAGACGAACGTGCTGCCCTCGGGCAGCTTCCCGGCCACCGAAAGGGTCAGCTGGTAGGTGATCCGCTCGTACTCCTCCGGTGCCACGCCCACCGACGACACGCCGAGGCAGTAGAAGCACGTGTCGTAGCCGGTGATCGGCTCGAGGGTGAAGAGGTCTTCGCACAGCAGCTCGGTGAGCTTCGGGTGCTCGGTGCCGACGGGGGAGCGGCCGACCGCCAGCACCGCCTCGACGCGCTCGTCGAGCAGGCACTCGCGCAGCACGCCCTGCCCGACCATGCCGGTCGCACCGAAGAGGACGACCCTCACGAGCGGGCCTCGGCCACCGGCAGCAGCCCGCGCTCGCCGAAGACCTTCTTCGCCACGGCGGTCGCGTTCAACGCCCGCGGGAACCCGCAGTAGGCGGCCGACTGCAACAGCGCCTCCACGATCTCCTCGGGGGTGAGCCCGGCGTTGAGCGACGCGTTGACGTGCACCTCCAGCTGCGGCTCGCACCCGCCGAGCGCGGTCAGCATGCCGAGCGTGACGAGCTGCCGGTCCCGCGGCACGAGCTGCGGCCGCGTGTAGATCTCGCCGAACCCCCAGGCGACGAGGCTGTCGGCCAGCTTCGGGGAGATGTCGGCGAGGCCGTCGAGCACACGCTGCGCGGTCTCCTCGCCGTTGAGGTCGATCAGTGCCTGGTGGCCGCGTTCGAAGCGATCTTCGGTCATGTCGGCGACGGTAGCGGCTGGAGCACGCTCCAGGTCAACGGAAGGGCCGCACCGGGGAGCCTCCCCGGTGCGGCCCCACGTCAGACGGCGTTCGTCTTCCGGCTCGCCGCCGCGTTCGGATCGACGTAGTAGCTCGTGTACGACGTGTCCGTGCGCTGACCGGCCGCGTTGACGCTCCACGCGTCCACGTACAGCCAGATCTTCGTGTCGGTCGCCGGTGCGGTGAACTCGAACGCCCCCGTGCCGTCCGCGCCCGGCCGGACCTCCACGTCCGGCCCCGTCTCGCCGTCGGCCGTGATGTCGTAGCCGTACGAGGCCAACCCCGGCTGGACCGGCGTCAGCGTGCAGTGGACCAGCTGGCCGGGCCGCAGGTTGCCCGTCGCGTCACAGACGAGCGGCGGGGCGGCCGACTTCGGGTAGAAGCGGTAGTAGCCCGGCTGTGACACCCATCCGTCGGCGGACTTGCTCGTCACGTCGAGGTACTGCGTGTCGGTGCTGAGCGGCGTCAGGGTGACGCTCGCCGTGCCGTCCGGCCCCGCGGGCACCGTGACCGGCGCCGCCCCGAGGTACGAGTACGTGTAGCTCACGACGCCGGGAAGCGCCGACGAGAACGTGAACGTGCCCGGCGTGGTGACGTAGCCGCCTTCGCAGCACTCGGGGAAGTCGGTGCTCGTGATGGAGGGCGCGTCCGAGCCGACCATGACGCTCTCCTCGTTCGTCGCCGACACGAGCCCGGCCGCGGTCGTCGTGTACACCTGGACCGTGTGGTAGTACGGCCGGTCCGGCACCACGGTGACCTGTGCCGTGCCGTCCGGTCCCACCGGGACGGTCGCCGGCTCGCCGTAGTCCCAGTCGTAGGTGAACGACGCCGACCCCGGCAGGACGGCGTGCAGCGTCAGGACGACCGGCTTGCCGACCATGGCGTCGGCCGGCACGTCGACCGTGGGCGCGCCCCGGTCGATGTCGAGCTGCCCGCCACCCGGGCCGGACAGGTTCCCGTTGGTCATCCGGGCCCGCACGCTGACGCGGTAGGACTTCGTGGCGTCGGTCGGCGTGACGGTGATCGTGGCCGTGCCGTCCGGGCCCGCGGGCAGGGTGACCTCCGGCCCGCCGTCGATCTGGTAGACGTAGGCGGTCGCGCCGTCGGTGCCGTGCGGGGCGAACGTGCACTGCCGGGTCTCGCCCAGGAAGGCCCGGGCCGGGGTACACGTCATCGAGGGACCGTTGCGGGCCACGAAGAACCGGTAGTCGCCCGACGGCCCGTGGTTCCCGGCGGCGTCGAGGCCGTACGCGGACATGCTCATCGGGCCGTCGTCGCGCGGGGTGTACCGGACGGTGGCCTTGCCGCCGGGCCGGTCGGCCGCGACGTAGCCGCTGTCGGTGTAGCCGGCCTGCCACTGGAAGCCGACGATCGCGGTGTCACCGCCCGCGTCGAGGGTGAAGTCGCCGGGGATGCCGACGCCGCCCTTGCCGGGCACCTCGTAGACGTAGTCGGTCGAGGTGATCACCGGTGCCGTGGCCGGCGGGGTGAAGTCCGTGGTGAACCGGCAGGTCTCGCTCCACGCGCTCGTGGCCAGCGAGTCCTTCGCACGGACCTGCCACGCGTAGGTGACGCCGTCGGCGAGCTGTGCGTCGGGGTCGAAGTACGCGCCGGAGCCGTAGACGTAGTCGATGCCGGTCGCGCGCTGGTCGGGGTGGTCCACCGGCCACCAGGCGAACTCGGCCGTGAAGCTGTTGTCGTCCGGATCGCTGACGGTGGCCGACATCGCGGCGCCGCCGTGGCGGACGAGCGGTGTCTCCGCGCAGGCGTGCGTGCCGGTCTTCAGCGCGGTCGGCGTCGTCGGCGGCTGGTTCTTCTCCAGGCTCACGTAGAGCAGCGGCCGGTACGTGCGGCCGAACCGCGGGTTGTACTGCTGGCTGTCCGGCAGGCGCAGCACCAGCGTCAGCGACGGCCGGCCGGCGTCGATCGCCTGCTGCAGCACCGGTCCGGCGTCCCAGTCCAGGTAGTCCGACGGGCAGACGTCGAGACTGCCCGGGCCGGCCAGCTTGGTCAGCTCGCGAGGCTGGTCGTTCCAGGTCGGTGCCTTCTTCGCCGGTGCCGTGACCCACAGCTCGGTGCCCCGGGGCGCCGAGCAGTCGGCGACCGCCGTCTCCTTGCCGGACAGCTCCGCGGAAAGCACCTTGGCGCCGCGCAGCCCGGAGAGGTCGAAAGTGAAGTAGGACTTCGAAACGTGCTTCTTGCCGTGGTCGACCTTCGCGCCGATCGGCGCGTCGCCGGCCGGGTCGACGAAGCTCTTCTCCGGCTGGGCCGAGTCGATGAACGACCACGACGTCGACTGGATCGACGTGTACTCCGTGGCCGAAGCCGGCAGCGCCGTCCCGGCGAGCAGCAGCGCCGCGGTGACGGCGAGGACGCCCGTTCTGGCGGGCAGGGACGATCTTCGAGAGCCCAAAAGGCTCACCCCCTGAAATGCGAAACCCGGGGACCGCGATCGCGGTCCCCGGGCCTCACACGCTTCAGGAGTGCTTCCGGTTGCCTACTTGCCGCTGCTGTACAACGCGCTGACGTCCGCGTCGGACAGGGCCCGGTCGTAGACGTGGACCTGGTCGACCGCGCCGTTGAGGTAGTCGACCGGGCCGCCGCCGTACTTGCCGCGGCCGATCACCGTGTGGCCCGTCGACGCGTCGCCGAGGCAGACGCTCTTCGTGGCCGCCAGCTGACCGTCGACGTACAGCTTCAGCGTGCCCGAAGCCGCGTCGCGGACGCCGACCACGTGGTACCAGCGGTTCGCTTCCGGGGCCGTGGGCGCCAGGGCCCGCGTGCCGACGAAGCTCATCGCGAGCCGGTGGTCCTGGCCCGAGTACTGCAGGAAGAACGCGCTGTTGCTCGGGCCGTCCTGGCTCACGATCGTCTGGAAGCCGTCACCCACGGCGGTGAACTTCACCCATGCCGCCGCGCTGTAGCTGCCTTCGGTGTTCACCAGCGCGGCACCCGTGTCGGCGTACTGGCCTGACCCGTTCACCGCGAGCGCCGAACCGCTCTTGCCCTCGGTCCAGGAGGCGCCGCCGACGAGCGTCGCGTCGTGGTCGCCGACCGCGTCCGCGGCCACCGTGCCCGTGTTCTCGTCGAACGGGTACGCCGCGATGCCGTCGATCCCCGGCGTTCCCGCGGGCACCGAAGGACCGGAAACCGGAGCGCCCGTGGCGCCCTTGATGACCGCGAGGTTCGCCGCGCGGACCGCAGCGAAGTCCATCTTCTTCACCTGCCGGTCGTAGGTGAAGAAGCCGTTGACCTCCTTCTCGACGTCGGTGGTCTGCGTGTAGACGCCGGCCGAGACGCCGCACCGCTGGGCGACCAGCAGCAGGCGCTGCTGCAGCTCGCCGTAGCGCCGGGTCAGCGTCGCGCTGTCGGGCTCCATCTCGTAGGCGAAGCTGCCCGCCGGGTCGAACTGGTGGCCGTCGACCTTGAGGCCGAGGCCGCCGTACTCGCCGTCGACCGCGGCGCGGGTCCCGGTCTGCATCGGCGTTCCGGGGCCGGTGTAGGTGTGGTCGTCGTAGATGTCACCCTTGCCGCTGTCCGGTTCGGACCGGCAGCAGTTGACGCCCGATTCGGCGTTCACCAGCCGCGACGGGTCCCAGGACTTGACCTCGTCGGCGATCCGGCCGACCTCGTAGTCGCCCCAGCCCTCGTTGAACGGCACCCACGTGACGATCGACGGGAAGCTGCGGTGCTGGTCGATCATCCGCCGCATCTCGGACTCGTAGTTGACGCGCGACGCGGGCGACGGCTCGATGTCGTCCTTCATCGCCGGCATGTCCTGCCAGACCATCAGGCCCAGCTTGTCGGCGTAGTAGTACCAGCGGTCCGGCTCCACCTTGATGTGCTTGCGCACCATGTTGAAGCCGAGCGCCTTCTCCTGCTGCAGGTCGAACTTCAGCGCCGCGTCGGTCGGCGCGGTGTAGATGCCGTCCGGCCAGAAGCCCTGGTCCAGCGGGCCGACCTGCATGACGAACTTGCCGTTGAGCAGCATCCGCTGCTTGCCGTCGGCGGTCTTGCCGACGCTGATCGACCGGATGCCGAAGTACGAGCCGACCTCGTCGCCGCCCGACAGCTTGACGCGCAGGTCGTAGAGGAACGGGTCGTCCGGCGACCACAGGTGCGGCCGGTCCACCTTGAGTTTCAACGGCTTGTTGGCGTCACCGGACACGCGCCCGACCGGGCGGCCGTGGTCGTAGGCGACGGCCTCGACGCGCTGCTTCACCGGCCCGCCGACCACGGCGTTCACCGTGACCGAGCCGGAAGCGACGTCCGGGGTGACGTCGAGCCGGTCGATGTGCGCGGACGCCACCGGCTCCATCCACACGGTCTGCCAGATGCCGGAGGTCGGCGTGTAGAAGATGCCGTCGCCGGGCTGGCGCTGCTTGCCGATCGGCTGCCCGCCCTGGTCGTTCGGGTCGGCGACGCCGACGACGATCTCCTGCGTCTTCTTCGTGGTCAGCGCGTCGGTGACGTCGACGGACCACGCGTCGTAGCCGCCGGTGTGGCGGCCGACGGTCTTGCCGTTGACGATGACCGTGGCGTCGTAGTCGACGGCCTGGAAGTGCAGCTGCAGCCGCTGTCCCCTGCCGATCTGCCAGTTCTTGGGAACCTCGAACGTGCGGCGGTACCACATGTTCGTTTCGTGGCGCATGATCCCGGACAGCGCGGACTCGACCGGGTACGGCACCAGGATGCGCTCGCCGAGCGTCTTCCCGACCGGGGCGGCCTCACCCGGGGTCGCCTTCGCGAACTCCCAGACACCGTTGAGGTTCTGCCACTGGTCGCGGGTCAGCTGCGGCCGGGGGTAGTCGGGCAGGGCGTTGGTGGGGGAGACGTCCTTCGTCCAGGGCGTCGACAGCGGCGGGGTGAGCCGCTGCCACTGGGGTGCGTCGGCGGCGCTCGCGGCGGGGGCGGTGCCGAGACCGGCGACCGCGACCGCGAACGCGGCGGCGGCGGTCAGCCATCTTCTGGTTTTTCGGGCAGGGCGGAACATCGTTGAGACCTCCTGGTGGGGGACGGGGCTCAGCGGGTTCGGGAACGCGCCAGCAGGCGCTGGATCACCACGACGACGAGCAGGAAGGCCCCGCTCACCACCGTCTGGTAGTTGGAGTCGAGGGTGCCGATCTGGTTGATGACGTTCTGGATCAGCGTGCGCAGCAGCACGCCGACGAGCGTGCCGATGATCGTCCCGGCGCCGCCGGTGAGCAGCGTGCCACCGATGACGACGACCGAAATCGCGTCGAGCTCGGTGCCGACGCCGATCACCGTGACGCCGGACTGCAGGTACGCGGCGGTGAGGACGCCGGCGAACCCGGCGAGCGCGCCGCTGAGCGTGTAGAGGCTGATCTTGGTGCGGGCCACCGGAAGACCCATCAGCAGCGCGGACTGCTCGGCACCGCCGATGGCGAACACCGACTGGCCGAACCGCGTGCGGCGCAACAGAAGTCCGCCGAGCGCGAAGAGCACCAGCGTCAAGTACACCGGGACGCCGATGCCGAAGATCGTGCCCTGGCCGAGCCAGAGGAACGCCGAGCCCGGGTCCACTTTGTACGTCGTCGCACCTTCGGAGGTCAGTGCCAGCAACAGGCCCCGGGCGAACAGCAGGGAAGCGAGCGTGACGATGAACGGGGCCATCCCGGTGCGCGCGATGAGCACGCCGTTGACGAGCCCGATCAGCGAACACACCGCCAGCGGCAACAGGATCGCGACGACGAGCCCGTACTGCGCGCCGTACGCGGCGAGGACGCCGCCGAGCGCGTAGTTCGAGCCGACCGAGAGGTCGATGCCGCCGGAGATGATCACGAACGTCATGCCCAGCGCGATCACCGCGAGGAACGAGCCCTGCAGGACGAGGCTGCGGAGGTTGTCCGCGGTGCCGAAGTGCGGGAACGCGAACCACGACGCGGCGAGGCCGAGCACGAGCACGACGGCCGCGCCCTGGCGCTGCAGGACGCCCGCGAACGCGGCGTTGCGCGCGGCGGGTTCGGTGGTGGTGGCGCTCATCGGCTGCTCCGCTCGCGCGCGACGTAGACCGCGACGACGATGATGGCCGCCTGGACCATCTGCGCGGTGGAGTCCGGCAGGTTGTGCTTGATCAGGGTCGCCTGGACGAGCTGCATGAGCAGCGCGCCGAACACAGTGCCGAGCACGCGGACCCGGCCACCGGTCAGCGGGGTGCCGCCGACGACGACCGCGGTGATCGCGGACAGCTCCATGAGCAGGCCGACGTCGCTCGGGTCGCTGGCCGCCAGCCGCGACGTCGCCAGCACGCCGGCCACCGCGGCCAGTGCCCCGGAGATGACGTAGACGCTGATGAGCACCCGCTTCACCGGCAGGCCGGCCAGCGTGCTCGCGGCCCGGTTGCCGCCGACGGCGACCAGGTGCCGCCCGAACGTCGTGCGCTGGACGACCAGCCCGGCCAGCACCGCGAGCACGCCCGCGACGATGACCATGATCGGCACGCCCAGGAAGTCGCCGGTGCCCAGCTCCAGGAAGTCCTGGTTGTGCAGCTGGACGAGCTGGCCGTGGGCGATGACCAGGGCGAGGCCCCGCCCGCCGACCAGCAGCGCCAGCGTCGCGATGATCGGCTGGATCCCCAGGTACGCCACCAAGTACCCGCTGAACAAACCGGAGACCACGCCCGCGATGACCGCGACGACGATCGCCATCAGCGGCCCTGCGCCGAGGTAGAGCGGGATGAGCGCGGCGGCGATCGACATCACCGAGCCGACCGACAGGTCGATGCCCTCGGTGCCGATCACCAGCGCCATGCCGAGCGCGACGATGCAGACCGGCGCCGCCTGCACCAGCTGGGTGCGGAAGTTGGCCGCGGACAGGAAGTTCTCGGTGAACACGATGTTGAACAGCAGCAGCACGACCACGGCCAGGTAGACGCCGTAGTTCTGCAGCCACGCCGTGACTTTCGCGCGGTCCGGGGTCTTCGTGAGGGTGGCGCTAGACATCGTTGTCACCCTCGGCTGCGATCGCGGTCAGGACGTTCTCCTCGGTGATGCGGTCGCCGGTCAGCTCGCCGACGACCGAGCCGTCGCGCAGCACGACCACGCGGTCGGAGCCGTCGATCAGCTCTTCCAGCTCGGACGAGATGAGCAGCACGCCGAGTCCTTCCTGCGCGAGCTCGTCGATCAGCGCCTGGACCTCGGCCTTGGCGCCGACGTCGATGCCGCGGGTCGGCTCGTCGAGCAGCAGGATCTTCGGGCCGGTGGCCAGCCAGCGGGCGAGCAGCACCTTCTGCTGGTTGCCGCCCGACAGCTCGGACACCTTCTGCTCTGGGCTGGCCGCCTTGATCCGCAGGCGGTCCATGAAGATCTTGACGACCTTGTCCTGCTTGGCCTTGCTGACCAGGCCGAACGGCGAGAGCGTCGGCAGCGCGGCCAGCACGATGTTCTCGCGGACCGACAGGTTCGGGATGATCCCGTCGGTCTTGCGGTCCTCGGCCAGCAGCGCGATCCCGGCCCGCATGGCCGCGGCGATCTTGCCCTTCTTGAGCGGTTTGCCCGCGAGCAGCACGCTTCCGCCGTCGAGGGGGAACGCGCCGACGATGGCCCGCGCCGTTTCGCTGCGGCCGGAGCCGAGCAGCCCGGCGAGGCCGACGACCTCGCCGGGCCGGATGCTCACCGAGACGTCGTGGAGCTTCCGCATGCCGGACAGGTTCTCCGCCTTGAGCAGCGGTTCGCGCTCGACGTCGTGTTCCTCGCCGAATGCGGTGACGCCCTCTTCGCGGATCTGCTTGATCTCGCGGCCGAGCATCTTGGACACGAGCTCGATGCGCGGCAGGGAGGCCAGCGGTCCACTGTGGACGACCCGGCCGTCGCGCAGCACGGTGACGCTTTCGCAGACCCGGTACAGCTCGTCCATCCGGTGGCTGACGTAGACGATCGCGATGCCCTCGGCGTGCAGCCGGTTCAGCACCTCGAAGAGCGTCTCGACCTCGCGCGGCTCGAGCGACGACGTCGGTTCGTCCATGATGACGACCTTGGCGTCGGTCGAGACCGCGCGGGCGAGCGCGACCATCTGCTGCGCGCCGACGCCGAGCGTGTGCAGCGGGCGCTTGACGTCGTCGTCGATGCCGTAGCCCTTGAGCAGCTCGCGGGCGTCGGCGTACATCCTGGGCCAGTCGACGAGACCGGCCTTCGTGCGCGGTTCGCGGCCGAGGAAGACGTTGCCGGCGATGCTCATCAGCGGGACGAGGTTGACCTCCTGGTAGATCGTGGAGATCCCGGCCCGCTGCGCGTCGATCGGCCGCTTGAACGTCACCGGCTCGCCGAGGTGGCGCACCTCGCCCTCGTCGGGCTGGTAGACGCCGGTGAGCACCTTGATCAGCGTGGACTTGCCCGCGCCGTTCTCGCCGACCAGCGCGTGCACCTCGCTCGGTCGCAGCGCGAAGCTCACGTCGTCGAGCGCGAGGGTGCCGGGGAACCGCTTGGTCACCCCGGCCACCTCGAGCACCGGTGCGGTCGTCATGGCGACGTCCTCTTCGGTGGCTGCCGTCATCAGTACGCGTTCCCGACCTTCTGCGCGGCGTTGGTCTCGTCGTACTGGTCGTCGGTGATCACGATGCTCGCCGGGATGGCCTCGCCGCCCTCGAACTTCTGCAGCGTCTGGAAGGCCAGCGGGCCGAAGCGCGGGTTGGACTCGATCACGGCGTTGTAGCTGCCGTCGGCGATGAGCTGCACCGCGTTGCGGGTGCCGTCGATGGAGATGACCTTGACGTCCTTGCCCGGCGTCTTGCCGGCGGTCTTCAGCGCGTTGACCGCACCGACGCCCATCTCGTCGTTCTCGGCGTAGACGGCGGTGATGTCGGGGTGGCTCTGGATGAGCTGCTCCATCACGGCCTGGCCCTTGGAGCGGTCGAACTCGCCGGTCTGCTCGGCGACCACGGAGAGGCCGGCCGTCTTGGCGAGCTCGTCCTTGAAGCCCTGGGTCCGGTCGGTGGTCACGTTGTTGCCGGAGGAGCCGAGCAGGATCGCGACCTTGCCGGTGCCGCCGGTGACCCGCGCCATCTCCTGGGCGGCGCGCTTGCCCTGTTCGACGAAGTTCGAGCCGATGAAGGTCAGGTAGTCGGTGCAGGGCTGCGACGTCACCTTGCGGTCGATGGTGACGACCGGGACCTTCTTGGCCTTCGCCGCGTCGAGCGCGGGCTGGAGGCCGTCGGAGTTCAGCGGCGCGACGACCAGCAGCTGGGCGCCCCGGTCGAGCATCGACTTGATGTCGCTGATCTGCTTGTTCAGGTCGCTCTGGGCGTTGGTGACGAGCAGCTTGTCGCTCGCGATGCCGAGCTTGGCGGCTTCGTCGCGAATGGACTGCGTCTCGGCGATCCGGAAGGGGTTGGCTTCCTTTTCGGACTGTGAGAAACCGACCACCGCGGTCTTCAGGTCGACCTTGGGGTAACCGGTCTTGTCGAGGGTGCAGCCGTCGGCGGACGGCGCGACGGACTGCGCGGACGCGGCCGGCCCGCCGCCGCTGGAGGGGGCGGCCGGGGTCTCTTCCCGGCTGGTGCAGGAGGTGAGGGCGAGCGCGGCGGCGGCCGCGGTGGCGGCGACCAGGAAGGGACGGGTGGACAGAGGCACGGTGACTCCTCGGGCAGCGACGGTGGTGGCCCGCTCACCGGGGTGATCGGAGTCACCGCGGGAGCCTTGAGGTACTTTTTACATCGTTGGAACAACGTTGTAAACCGGCAAATTGTCGCTATGCTTCGTGCTCACCACCTGAGAAGGAGCCGCCCGTGACCGTGACGCTCAAGGACGTCGCCACGCTCGCCGGAGTGTCGGTGAAGACGGTGTCGAACGTGGTCAACGGCTACGCCTTCGTCAAGCCGGAGAACCGCCGGCGCGTCGAGGAAGCCCTGGCGGCGACCGGGTACCGGCCCAACGTGGGTGCGCGCAACCTGCGTCGCGGCCGCACCGGGTTCCTGGCGCTGATGGTGCCGGAGCTGTCGATCCCGTACTTCGGCGAGCTGGCGGGCCTGGTCATCACTGCGGCGCAGAAGCGCGGGTGGAGCGTCCTGATCGAGCAGACGCAGGGGACGCGCTCACGGGAGCGCGAGACGCTGTCGTCGCTGGGACCGCACCTGGTGGACGGCGCACTGGTGCACCCGGAGGCGCTGGAGGCCGCGGACTTCCCGTCGCCGGGCGAGATCCCGCTGGTGATGCTGGGCGAGCACGCGGTGGACGTGCCGATCGATCACGTGGCGATCGACAACGTCCTGGCGGCGCAGACGGCGGTGTCCCACCTGGCGTCCCTGGGCCGGACGCGCATCGCGGCGATCGGGCGCAACCCCGCTCGCGGGACGTCGTCCCAGCGCCTGGCGGGGTACCGGGCGGCGCTCGCCGAGGCGGGGTTGTCCTATTCGGACTCGCTCGTGGCGCCCGCGGAGAAGTGGCACCGCTCGGTGGGCGCGGCGGCGATGAGATCGTTGCTGGCGTTGGACTCCCCGCCCGACGCGGTGTTCTGCTTCAACGACCTGCTGGCGATCGGCGCTCTCCGGGCGGTGGCCGAGCTGGGGCTGCGGGTGCCGGAGGACGTGGCGATCGTGGGGTTCGACAACAACGAAGAGAGCGCGTTTTCGTTGCCGGCGCTGACGACGATCGCCCCGGACAAGACGGCGCTGGCCGAGGCGGCGATCGACCTCGTGCACCGGCGCATCACGGGGGACAAGGCGTTGCCGCCACAGGACATCCAGACACCGTTCGCACTGGAGATCCGGGAAAGCACCCGGGGCCGCTGAGCTTTCAGCAGGGCGCGACGGCGCCGGTGGTTCCGACGGCGCACCAGCCGGGATGGGTGGCGAGCCAGGCGTCCCGCTCGCGGTCGACGTCCTCCTGGCTCATCCCCCGGGCGGCGTTCAGGCAGCCGCCGGTCCGGCAGTCCTCGGCCTTGGGTCGGGTGGTCTTGGGCGCGGCCTTCGCCTTGGTGACCACGCTGGTCACCGTCGTGGGCACGGTTTCGGTCGTGGTGGCCGTGACGGTCACGGGCTCGGCGGTGACGGTGGTGGTGGTCGGCACCGGCTGCGGAGTCTGCGCGGCGGGTGCGGCCGTGCAGCCGCCGGTGAGCACGGCGGCGGCGAACAGGCCGGCGATGGCGAACGGACGCATGGTCGGGACTTTCGGACGCGGCGGACGATCCACCCACCTTCCGCCTGAGCGGGTGGAGTCACCAGGGCCAATGGACCCGAGCCGGCCGTCCAGGTGAGTCAGCGTTTCGGCCAGTGCCACGAAGGCCGGTCCAGCCGGCCTTGGCCCACCAGCTTCGTCTCCCCGTTCTCCTTCTCCAGCTCCAAAGCCCCCACGTCCGCGATCTCCGACAGCGCCCGGATGAGCGGCTGGGCGTGGGAGACCACCACCAGCTGGGTCTCCTTCGCCGCCGTCGCGATCAAGCTCGCCAAGGCCGGGAGGAGGTCCGGGTGCAGGCTCGTCTCCGGCTCGTTCAGTACGAGCAGCTCCGGCGGGCGTGGGGAAAGCAGCGCCGCCACCCAGAGGAGGAACCGAAGGGTCCCGTCCGAGAGCTCCGCCGCCGAAAGCGGACGCAGAAGGCCTTGCTGGCGGAACTGGACCGACAGCACGCCGCCCTCCTGGGCGAGCACCTCCACGCGCGACCCCGGGAACGCCTGGTCGACCACCGCGGCCAGGTCCGCGGCGCGGCCGATCTCGATGATCGTGCGCAACGCCGCCGCCAGGTCCGCGCCGTCGTGGGACAGGACGACCGTGCGCGTGCCGATCCGGGACCGGCGGGCCGGCGCCGACGCGTCCGTGCGGAACTGGTCGTAGAACCGCCACGAGCGGATCCGCTCGCGCACCACCAGCAGTTCCGGGCACGCCCGCGGGTCCGCGAACTCGCTCAGCATGCTGTCGGGGAGCCGGATCCGGTAGGTGTCCGGGCCCCACCCGCCGGACTCGGCCCGCGTGCGCACCGACGGCCCCGCCCGGTCCGCCAGCAGTGCCGCCGGCTTGAGAACAGGCCCCGACCACACCGCCTCCCGCTTGAACTCCGGGTCCAGGTTGAACATCGTCTCCTTGACCGGCACCGGCAGCCCCAGGTCGAGCGCGTAGCCGAACTCGTCGCCCGCGAACCCCAGCCGGAGCCCGACCGCCTTCGTCCGCACCGTGCCCTGGACCCGCGTGCCCGGGCGGACCCCGTTCTCCGGCCCCGCCCACAGCGTCGACGGCAGGCCGCCCTCGCCAGCCAAGGCCGCCACCGCGCCGTTGCGGGACGCGTCCGCCAGCAGCCGCAGCGCGCGGTACAGGCTCGACTTGCCGCTGCCGTTCGGCCCCGTGACGACGGTCAGCCCGGACAGCGGCAGCACCAGGTCGCGCAACGATCGGTAGTTCTCGACGGCCAGCGTGGTCAGCATGTCCCGAACCTAACCGCCACCCCCGACAGTTCAGATTCGTCTGATCTCTGTCCGCTCCAGCCGTTGACATCCCGCGATCCCAGCAGCAAGAATCTGACGTCGTCGATCCTATAGGATCCATGGTTCTGCTGATTCGGGCCGTGGTCCTCCGATGTCTGGCGTAGTTCCCCACCGACCTCGAAGGAGTGGTCATGGCAGCCTCCCGTGTCAGACGGGCCCTGGGTGTCCTCGGCGGCTTGACGGTGCTCGCGGGTCTGCTCACCGCGCCCGCGGCAGCCGCGGACCCCCAGGCGCAAGCGCAGCAGCCGGTAGCCCAGAAGCCCTACATGGGCTGGAGCAGCTGGAGCCTGGAGTCGACGAACTACCCCGGGGTCAACCCGACCGGCCCGGCCAGCTGGCTCACCGAGCAGCACGTCCTGCAGCAGGCCGACGTCCTCGCGGCGAAGTTCAAGCAGCACGGCTACACCTACGTCAACATCGACGCCGGCTGGTCGAACTCCTTCGACCAGTACGCCCGCCCGGTCGTGAACCCCACGACGTTCCCGGACGGCATGAAGTACGTCGCCGACTACGTCCACCGGAAGGGCCTGAAGCTCGGCTCCTACCTGGCGGTGGGTCTCGACCTTAAGGCCTACAACGACGGGAATTCCCCCATCGCGGGGACCACGAACTGCCACACCAAGGACCTCGTCTACCCGGACCTGCGCAAGACCAACGGCTGGGACTCCGCCTACAAGATCGACTTCACGAACCCGTGCGCCCAGTCCTACGTGGACTCGGTGGCGCAGCTGCTGGCCGGCTGGGGCGTCGACTTCCTCAAGCTCGACGGCGTCGGCCCCGGCTCCTTCAAGGGCGGCGAGAACCACACCAACACCACCGACGTCGAGGCGTGGCACCGGGCGATCGCCAAGACCGGCCGTCCGATGGAGTTCGTCATCTCCTGGGCGCTGAGCCACCGGCAGGCGGACGTCTGGAAGGCCAACACCAACGGCTGGCGCGTCGACACCGACGTCGAGTGCTACTGCGACACGCTCGTGACCTGGAACAACTCGGTCAAGCAGCGCTGGAACGACGTCGTGCAGTGGATCCCCGACGCCGGCCCCGGCCACTGGAACAACCTCGACTCGCTCGACGTCGGCAGCGGCAAGATGGACGGCCTCACCCAGGCCGAGCGCCAGAGCTACATGACGCTCTGGGCCATCGAAGCCGCGCCGCTCTACCTCGGCGACGACCTGACCCAGCTCGACGACTACGGCGTCAAGCTCCTGACGAACGACGAGGTCATCGCGCTCAACCAGGCCGGCGTCCCGGCCAAGCCGGTGAGCCAGACGACCGACCAGCAGGTCTGGTACAACCGCAACGCCGACGGCAGCTACACCGTCGCGCTGTTCAACCTCGCCGCGACGCCGGCGCGCGTCACCGCGGACCTCGCGCAGCTCGGCATCACCGGCCCGGTCCGGATCCGCGACCTGTGGGCGCACAAGGACGTCGGCGACGCCTCGGGCGACCTGCCGGTGCACGGCTCGCGCCTGTTCAAGGTCACCCCACGCGACCGCACCGCGCTCGCCGCCCCGGCGGTCGTGCACGGCACTGCCGCCACCGGCACCAGCGTCTCGCTCGCCTGGGACGCGTCGAAGGGCGCGCAGAACTACGACGTCTTCGCGAACGGCCGCAAGGTGACGTCCACCGGCGGCACCAGTGCCACGGTCACCGGCCTCAAGCCGTCGACGCCGTACGACTTCACGGTGGTCGCGAACCAGTGGACCGGCAGGCCGTCGGCGGCGAGCAAGAAGATCAGCGTGACGACGCCCGCGGCCGGCGGCCCCCGGGCGTACGAGGCGGAGAACGGCAGTCCGCAGGGCGGCGCGACCGTCTACGACTGCGCCTGCTCGGGCGGCAAGAAGGTCGGCTACCTCGGCGGCAGCGGCTACGTCGTGCTCCCGACGGTCACGACCGCCCGGGCCGGTACCTACCTCATGCAGCTGTCCTATGTGGACGGCGACTCCAGCCGCACCGGCATCGTCACCGTCAACGGGACGTCGTTCCCGCTGCCGGTCGCCGGGAGCAACGACGACGACTGGAACACGCCGCAGACCGTGACCGTCCCGGTGTACCTGCAGGCCGGGGCCAACACGGTCCAGGTCGGCAACCAGGCCGGTTACGTCTACGACGTCGACAAGATCACCGTCTAGTCCACCCCGTCGTGAGTGAGAAACAGTGTTCTAACGCTGTTTCTCACTCACGACCCCCGCACCGAGGAGGAAGCCGTGGGGTCCGCTGCCCATCGGCACGACGCGCCGATCGCGTGGCTGCTCATCGCCCCCGCGCTCGCCGGGTTCGCGGTGTTCTTCGCCTACCCGACCCTGCGCGGGCTCTACCTCAGCTTCACCGAGTTCCACGTCCTCACCGAGCCGCGCTGGATCGGCCTGGGCAACTTCCACGAACTCCTGCAGGACGGCGAGTTCTGGCACTCCCTGCTCGTCACGATCTACTTCGTCGTGTTGTCGGTGGTCCTCGGCGTGCTGGTTTCGCTGGTGACGGCGGTGATCCTGCACCGGCTCGCGGTGTCGGCCACCGTGCGCGGGCTGATGATCCTGCCGTTCCTCATCTCCGGTGTGGTCACCGCGCTGGTGTGGTCGTGGATGCTCGACCCGCAGCTCGGCATCGTCAACATCCTCATCACGAAGCTCACCGGCGAGCCGGTGCTGTTCTTCGGCTCGGGTGGCTGGGCGGTGCCGACGCTCGCGGGGCTCAACATCTGGAAGTCCATGGGCTACAACGCGGTGCTGATCTTCGCCGGGCTGCAGACGATCCCGTCCACGGTGTACGAAGCCGGCCGGATCGACGGCGCGAGCGAGCTGCAGATGTTCCGCCGGATCACCGTGCCGCTGCTGCGGCCGATCCTGGTGATGGTCGTGGTGCTCACGGTGATCAGCTCGTTCCAGATCTTCGACATCGTCCAGGTGACCACCAAGGGCGGTCCGGCGAACGCGTCGAAGGTGCTCCAGATGTACATCTACGACAAGGCGTTCGGCCAGTTCGACTTCGGCTACGCCGCGACCATGTCGCTGGCCCTGTTCGTGCTGCTGGGCACCGTCACCTTCGCCCAGCTCCGGATGGCTCGCGCCGGCGAGTCCGACACCAACTAGGAGGGACCGTGCGCCGGATCTCCCCGGGCCGGGTCGTCGCCTGGGCGTACCTCGTGCTCGTCCTGGCCGTCACGATCTTCCCGTTCTACTGGATCGTGCGGACCGCGCTGTCGAACAACTACGCGCTGGCGACGGACCCGTCCTCACCGGGCCCGGTCGGCTTCACGCTGGGAGCGTTCGAACGCGCGCTCGGCCTGGCGTCGCCCGCCGAAGCCGCCGCGCAGGGCGGGTCGGCAGCGTCGATCGACCTGCTGTCCGCGCTGCGGAACTCGATCGTCTACGCGGTGCTGCTCACCGTCTGCACGGTGTTCTTCTCCGCGCTGGCCGCGTTCGCCTTTTCGCGGCTGCGGTGGAAGGGCCGCAACGCCGTGTTCGCGGTGCTGCTGACCGCGTTGATGGTGCCGCAGGTGCTGACGCTGCTGCCGAACTTCGTGCTGATCAAGGACCTCGGCCTGCTCAACAGCTTCGGCGGGATGATCCTGCCGACGGCGTTCTTCTCCGCGTTCAACATCTTCTTCCTGCGGCAGTTCATGCAGGGGCTCAGCACCGAGATCGAGGAGGCCGCGATCATCGACGGCGCCGGCCCGCTGCGCGTCTGCTTCCGGATCGTGCTGCCGATGAGCGCCGCCCCGATCGCGACGCTGGCGCTGCTGACGTTCATCACCACCTGGAACGACTACCTGTGGCCGTTGCTGGTCACCAACGACGACACCGTCCGCCCGCTGACGCTGGCGCTCGCGGTGTTCAAGCAGTCCTCGCCGCAGGCGGCGCTGGACTGGGCCGGCCTGATGGCCGCCACGCTCGTCGCCGCGCTGCCGATGCTGCTGTTGTTCGTGGTGTTCGGCCGCCGGCTGGTCAATTCCATCGGCTTCACGGGGTTGAAATGACGGATCTCCTGCTCTCCTGGCCGCACCCGGCGACGGACTGGACCGAGGCGATGCCGGTCGGCAACGGCCGGCTCGGCGCGATGGTCTTCGGCGGCGCCGGCCGCACACGGGTCCAGGTCAACGACGCCACGGTCTGGTCCGGCACCCCTCTCGGTCCGGCGTCCGCGTTGCAGGACATCGACGCCGGCCCGGACCGGCTCGCCGAGGTGCGCGAGGCCGTGTTCGCGAAGGACTTCCGGCGCGCCGAAGAACTCCTGATGGCGTTCGAAGGTCCGTACAGCCAGGAGTTCCTGCCTTACGTGGACCTCTGGTTGACGCTCCCGGAAGGGACTTCGCGCGGCCGGACGCTCAACCTGGACAACGGGGTCGCGACCGAGCAGCTGACCATCGACGGTCACGAGGTCGAGCGGACGACGTGGGTGAGCCGGCCCGCGCAGGTCCTGTGCGTCGCGCTGTCCGGCTCGATCACCGTCGATGTCGATCTGTCGACATCGCTGCGCGAGGTGTCGCGCGACGGCCTCGACCTCGGCATCGAGATCCCGATCGACGGCGCACCCAGGCACGAACCGCAGGTGGAAGAGCCACTGCGGTACGGGACCGTCGAGGGGTACGACCCGTTCGCCGCGGTTGCCGTCCGGGTCGCTCGGACGGCTACCGGCGTCTTGATCGTCCTGGCCAGTTCCACCAGCGCGTACGACGCCTGGATCGGCGACCGCCGGCACACCCGCGACGAGCACCGGCGCCGCGCGGCCGTGCTGGCCGAGCAGGCGATCGAAGCCGGCGCCGCGGAACTGCGGCGAGCGCACGAAGCCGACCTGCGGCCCCTTCTCAGCGCGTCTTCACTCCGGATCGGCGATCGGCGGGCCGGCACCTGCGACGTCGCTGGGCTGCTGTCCGGCCAGGACGAACAGCTGACCGCGACCGTGCTCTTCCAGTACGGCCGGTACCTGCTGGCGAGCGCGTCCCGGCCCGGTGCGCCGCCGGCGAACCTGCAGGGCATCTGGAACGACGACCTCCGCCCGGCCTGGTCGTCGAACTACACGGTCAACATCAACACCCAGATGAACTACTGGGCCGCGGAGACCACCGGGCTCGGCGAGTGCCACCTCCCGCTGTTCGACCTGCTCGGCAAGCTCGCGGTCACCGGCGCCGACGTCGCGCGCGAACTGTACGGCGCCCGCGGCTGGGTGACCCACCACAACACCGACCCGTGGGGCTGGGCGCTGCCGGTGGGCATGGGGCACGGCAACCCGTCGTGGGCGCTCTGGCAGATGGGCGGCGCGTGGCTGGTCCAGCACGCCTGGGAGCACTACGACTTCACCCGCGATCGCGCTTTTCTCGAGAAGACGGCGTGGCCGTTGCTGCGCGGCTGCGCGGAGTTCTGTCTCGACTGGCTGGTGGAGGGGGACGGCTACCTCGAGACGTGCCCGTCGACGTCCCCGGAGAACCTCTTCCTGTCGGAAGCCGGGACGAAGGAGTCGCTGACCCACTCGGTGACCATGGACGTCGCGCTGATCCGCGCGGTGTTCGAGCGCAGCCTCGCCGCGGCGGACGCGCTGGGCGTCCACGACCCGGTGTGCGCCGAGATCGAGGCCGCCCTGCCGCGGCTGCGCCCGCTGCCGGTGCTGCCCGACGGCCGGCTGGGGGAGTGGGCCGACGACCTGCCCGAAGAGGATCCGACGCACCGGCACATGTCGCAGCTGGTCGCGCTCTACCCGCTCGGGCTGATCGACGCCGTCGCGACGCCGGACCTGGCCGAAGCGGCCCGCCGGGTCCTGGAGCGGCGCGGACCGGGCGCGATGGGCTGGTCGTGGGCGTGGAAGATCGCGCTGCGCGCCCGCCTCGGCGACGGCGAGACCGCGCGGAAACTGCTCGGCGAAGCGGTCCAACCGTTCACCGGCGACCGTCACCGCGATGCCCCGGTCGACGGCTCCGAGTGGGGCGGGCTGCTGCCCAACCTCTTCAGCACGCACCCGCCGTTCCAGATCGACGGCAACTACGGCTTCCCGGCCGGGCTCGCGGAACTGGTGCTGCAGAGCCAGCACGACGTCATCACGCTGTTGCCGGCGCTGCCCGCGGACTGGTCTTCCGGTGAAGCGCGGGGATTGCGGTGCCGCGGCGGGCTCGCGGCCGACGTCGAGTGGCGCGACGGCGAGCTGCGGTACGCGGTCCTGCGGCGGCTGTCGGGCGATCCGGCCGAGCCGGTGCGGGTGCGCTACCGCGGCCGCGAGACCGAGCTGCGGCTGCGGACCGGCGAATCGACCGTCCTGAAAGGACTGTGATGCTGACCGACCTCGGCCTCGACGCGCTGTGGGAGTACCGCAGCGGCTACGAAGCACCGCCGGACTTCGACGAATTCTGGGCGTCGACGCTCACCGAAGCGCGTGAGCACGACATCAACGTGCGCGTGACTCCGGTCGAGACGGCGCTGCGGACCCTGGACGTGTTCGACGTGACGTTCGCCGGCTTCGGCGGGCACCCGATCCGGGCGTGGCTGCGGCTTCCCCGTGGCGTCGAAGCGCCGTTGCCGGCGATCGTCCAGTTCCACGGCTACGGCGGCAGCCGGGGCAGCGCGCTGCAGGAGCTGACCTGGGCCTCCGCCGGGTACGCGCACCTGCAGGTCGACGTGCGCGGCCAGGGCGGGGTGACGCCCGACCCGGTGGGCAGCGGGCCGGCGTACCCGGGCCACCTGACCCGCGGCATCGAGAGCCGCGAGACCTACGTCTACCGGCGGATCTTCACCGACGCGGTCCGCGCGGTCGACGCCGTCCGGACGCTCCCGGGTGTCGACCCGGCGCGAGTGGCCGTGCTCGGCAACAGCCAGGGTGGCGGCATCGCGCTCGCCACGGCCGGGCTCGTCCCGGACGTGGCGGCCCTGCACGCGCAGGCGCCGTTCCTCTGCGACTTCCGGCGCGCCGGCCTGGTCGGGGGTGAACGGCCGTACGTCGAACTGTCCCGGTACCTGGCCGACCACCGCGACGCGGTCTCGCGGGTGTTCGACGTGCTGTCCTACTTCGACGGTGTCGGGTTCGCCGCGCGCGCGACGGCACCGGCCTGGTTCAGCGCCGGGCTGATGGACGGGATCGTGCCGCCGTCCACGGTGTTCGGCGCCTACCACGTCTACAAGGGACAGAAACAGCTCGCCGTCTGGGAGTACAACGGTCACGAAGCCGGTGGCCCCGACGACGTTCAGGCGGTACTCGAAGGATTCCGGCCCATCCTGCGTCCACAATGGAGTTGACATGAAGTTTCGCGTAGTGGCGGCCGCCGGTTTGGCGGCGACGCTCGGAGCGCTGGTGGCCGCCTGCGGCGGCGGGGCGGCGAACGGCGGCGGGAACACCGTGAACTGGTGGACCTGGGACGACAAGCAGGCCGCGGCGTACCAGACGTGCGCGTCGGCGTTCGAAAAGGCCAACCCCGGCACCACGGTGAAGATCACGCAGTACAACGTGGACGACTACTTCACCAAGCTCACCGCCGGGTTCGTCGGAGGCACCGCGCCGGACGCGTTCCAGAACAGCGTCCAGTACTTCCAGGCGTATGCCTCGCAGCACCAGCTGCTGCCGCTGGACGACCTGATCACCCGCGACAAGTACGACCTCAAGCGGTTCTCCGTCGGCGTCGACGCGTGGAAGTTCACCGACGGCAAGCAGTACGGCCTTCCGCTCGACTGGTCCGCGACCGGGCTGTTCTACAACACCGACGCGATCACGAAGGCCGGCTACTCCCCGGCCGACCTGGCGAAGCTGACCTGGAACCCCGACGACGGCGGGACGTTCGAGAAGGTGGCGGCTCACCTGTCCGTGGACAAGAACGGCGTCCGCGGGGATCAGCCGGGGTTCGACAAGGACCACGTCGCCACCTACGGCACCGGGCAGCTCGCTTCGCGGGACTTCATCGGCGAGTCGACGTGGAGCTCGTTCGCCATGACCACCGGCTGGCGGATGGCCGACAAGCAGTCGTGGCCGACGACGTTCACCTACGACGACCCGGTGTTCGCCAAGACCCTGAGCTGGGTGCGGTCGCTGGCCGACCGCGGGTTCGCGCCGAAGATCGGCACGTTCACCACCGGGGGCCAGGCGACGATCAGCGACACCGACCTGCTCGGCTCGGGCAAGGTCGCGATGGAGACGGCGGGTTCGTGGACGGCGGGGACGTTCGCCAAGCTACCCTTGAAAGTCGGCATCGCACCGACCGTGCTGGGTCCGTCCGGCAAGCGCGCGGTGCTGTCCAACTCGAACGGCAACAACGTCTGGGCGGGCACGAAGAACCCCGACCTGACCTGGAAGTGGCTCTCGTACATGGGTTCGCCGGAGTGCCAGTCGGCGGCCGGCGCGAGCGGCACGTTCTTCCCGTCGATCCCGGCGTCGATGGACGCGGCGGCTGCGGCCATGAAGGGCCAGAACGTCGACCTTTCGGTGTTCACGTCGATGCTGAGGGACGGCACGCTGGTGCCGGCGGTCGTCTACGGCAACGGCGCGGCCCTGCAGGACGCGGAGCGGCCGCTGTTCGAGGCGTACTTCGCCCACCAGCGCGACGGCGACGTCTTCGCGGAGATGGCGTCGAAGAGCCGGGACGTCCTCGCCAAGCAGTAGCCTGTAGTCACGACACGTGAGGGGAGTCATGGTGGAGGGTCGACGCCTCGAAGCGCTGCCGAGCAGGCAGGTGCTGGCCGACGGCGTCTACGAGCAGATCCGGGCGCTGATCATGAACGACGGCATCGAGCCCGGTGCCCGCGTCAACATCGACGAGATCGCCCGCGAGCTGGGCGTGTCGGGAACGCCAGTGCGCGAGGCGCTGGCCCGGCTGGAGTCCGAGGAGCTGGTCAGCCGGCTCCCGTTGCGCGGTTACCGGGTGACGGAACTGCTGGACCGCAAGGAAGTCGACGACATGTACGCGCTGCGGCTGCTGCTGGAGCCACCGTCGGCGGCCCTCGCGGCGGCGGCGATGTCGGACGAGAACGTGGCCGCGCTGGAAGCGGAGCTGGCGACGTGCCCGGCGGCCCCGGCGGACGACGCGTACAGCGACTACAAGGCGTTGACGGCGCACGACGCACGGCTGCACGAGCTGATCCTGCACATGGCGGGCAACGCGGCGGTCGAGCAGGCCTTCGCGCGGACCCACTGCCACCTGCACTTCTTCCGGCTGAACTACAACCAGCCGTTCGGCGAGCAGACGATCTCCGAGCACCGGGTGATCGTGGCCGCGCTGGTGGCGGGCAACGCGGCGGCGGCCCGGAAGGCGATGACGGACCACCTGGAAGTGGCCCGCGACCGCCTGCTGTCCCGCCTCTGAAAGCCGTGAATGGCACATTGAGGGACTTAGTGTCCCTCGATGTGCCATTCACGGACTTTGCCGGGCGGACGTGCGAAGGCCGCACCGGGCGTACCCGGTGCGGCCTCCCCCGACGACGTCAAACCTGGGTCACTTGACCGGCATCGTCACTTCGTAGATGCGGGTCTGCTGCGCGGCCGCCGCGCGGAAGCCGTTGGCCCACAGGGATTCCACCTGCGAAGCCTCCGTCGAGTTCGGGTTCGCGTTGGTGCACGACGGACCGGGGCCGCCGCCCGACATCAGCTCCGAGCACGGGCCCTCGTAGTGGTCCGGCAGGCCCAGCGCGTGACCCGTCTCGTGGGCCGCGATGCGCGTCTGGTTGTACTCCTGCGCCTGGGTGTAGTCGATGAAGATCGTGCCGCTGCCGTGGCCGTCCGTCTGGGCGTACGAGCCCTGCGGGTCGTTGCCCTCCGTGTAGTGCAGCGACGCACCTGAAGAGCTCTCCTGGAGCTTGACGTTCGACACCGCCGCGTTCCAGTTGGCGGCCCCCGCGTTGATCACGTCGCGGAAGGTGGGGGCGTCCGAGGTGTCGTAGTAGACGATCGTGGCCGCTTCGGCCTGCGCCGGGGCCGCGAAGGCCGGAGCCGCGGTGAGCGGGGTGGCGATCATCGCCAGCGCGACGGCGGCGCCGGGCAGCAGGTACTTCCGGGACATCGGGACGACTCCTTGCCGTGGGGAATTTGCCGGGTTTGCGCGCGCTGGGTGTCGAACTTACGGAATCGCCCGGCTCTTGTGACCCGACTTTCGTACTGCACGGCGAATGGTGATTTACCAACCATTTCGAAGTCTTGACATGCGTGGAGGCGCATACGAAGATGCGCCGTCCGGCTCAGCCGACCGGCTCCGCGAGCGGGATCGTGCCCTCGCGCAACCGCGACGCGCGCCACGCCAGATCGTCCCTGACCAGTGGTTTCCCGCAGCTGTCGCAGAACGTGCCCGGGCGGGTGAGCTCGCCGCAGCCGACGTGCACGAGCTGCATCGGGCCGGCCGCGTCCTCGGCCGACGTGTACGCGTCACCCCAGGCCCCGAGCGCGTGCAGCACCGGCAGTGCGTCCGAACCGGCCTTCGTCAGGCGGTACTCGTGGCGGGTCCGGCCGCCGTCGCGGTAGGGGAGCTTCGTCAGCAGGCCCCGGTCGACCAGCTTGGCCAGCCGGGTCGTCAGCACGTTGTCGGCGATGCCGAGCTGGGTGCGGAAGTCCTCGAACCGGGTCGTGCCCGCGGTGGCGTTGCGCAGGATCAGCAGCGTCCACGGCTCGGCGAGGACGTCGGCGGCTCGCGCGATCGGGCAGGGGGTGCCCTCCCAGGTGGTGCGGCGGCTCATGAGTGTGATCCCTCCTACCTGACTTGCTCCGAGCAAGTCTACGCCGTACAGTCGGCCGCAGCTAGCTTGCAAAGAGCAAGCCAGGTGCGAGAGGAGCTCGTCATGGAGATCACGGGTGCGGTGGCGCTGGTCACCGGAGCCAACCGGGGGCTCGGCCGGCGGTTCGCCGCCGAACTGCTGGAGCGCGGCGCGGCCAAGGTCTACGCCGCCGCGCGCAACCCCGGGTCGATCGATCTGCCGGGCGTGGTGCCGCTGCGCCTCGACGTGACCGATCCGGAGTCGATCCGGGAAGCCGCGAAGATCGCCGGCGACGTCACGCTGCTGGTCAACAACGCCGGTTCGTCCACCGGGGCGTCGCTGCTCGGCGGTTCGCTCGAGGACATCAAGCTGGAGATGGACACGCACTACTTCGGCACCCTCGCCGTGACGCGCGAGTTCGCGCCGATCCTCGAGCGCAACGGCGGCGGCGCGGTGCTCAACGTCCTGTCGGTGCTTTCCTGGTTCACCGCGCCGCACGTCGCGGCGTACTCCGCGGCGAAGGCGGCGGCCTGGTCGCTGACCAACGCGCTGCGCCTGGAGCTCGCGCCGCAGAAGACGCAGGTCACCGCGCTGCACGTCGGCTACATGGACACCGACATGGCCAAGCACGTCGACGGCCCGAAGATCGACCCGGCGGTGGTGGCCGGGCTCGCCCTCGACGGCGTCGAGCAGGGCCGCCCCGAGGTGCTCGCCGACGACCTCAGCAAGAACGTGCGGGCCGGGCTGTCGGGCGACCTCTCCGGGCTGTACCCGGCGCTCGCCTGAGGCGGATATTTGTCAATTCCCGACAATTCCGGGGTTCTCCGGGACCCCGGAATACGGGTGGCCCGGCCCCCGGCGTATGAATGTCCGGGTGGCGGAGAAAGTCGAAGCCGGAAACGGCCGAACGAGGAACCGCTGGGGTGAAGGCGAACGGCTGCGCGGGGAGATCCTGGCGGCCGCCGCCCGGTTGCTGGCCGAGCTCGGCGGCGAGGACGGGCTGACGATCCGCGGGGTGGCGCGCGCGGTCGGCATCGCCCCGGCCAGCATCTACCAGCATTTTTCCGATCGTGCGGAATTGGTGCGCGGGCTGCTCGACCACGAATACGCGCGGCTGGCGGAATCGATGCGTGCGGCGGAGGAGACGCTCGGGGAAACCGACGTCGTCGGCCGGGTCCGGGCGCAGATTCACGCCTACTGCACGTTCGCCATGGAGAACCCCGGCCATTACCGGCTGATGCTCGCGAACGGTGCGTCCCGGCCGGAGCCCGGCGCCCGCGCGGAAGGCCCGTTGCTGGACGTGATCGACCGCCTCGCGGCGGGCTTCGAGCGCTGCGTCGAGGCCGGGCACGCGCTGCGGGTGACCCCGGGGCGCGCGGCGGCGGTGGTGTTCGTCGGCGCGCACGGGAGGGTCGCGCTGTTCCACAGCGTGCTGAACCGGTCGGGGGCCGAGCTGGTCGAGCCGTTCGTGGACGAGTTGATCTCACTCGTGTTCGCCTGATCGGCCGTGTGGTGAAGTTCCGGGAAGATGCTTAGCATAGCTATGTAAATTTCCGGCAGCTTCGGGAGGTATCCGGTGGACGGCGTGCCCGCGTTTCCGATGACCCGGCAGTGCCCCTTCGACCCGCCCGCCGAGCTCGGCGAGCTGCCGCCGGTTTCGCGCGTGCGGCTGTGGAACGGCAGCACGCCGTGGCTGGTGACGCGTTACGACGACGTCCGCGCGGTCCTGCGCGATGCGCGGATCAGCGCCGACTCCGACCGCCCCGGCTACCCGCACCAGAGCGCGGCTTCGGCGGCCCGGCGCAAGCGCGCAAAGTCGTTCATCACCATGGACGGCGCCGAGCACGCGGCCCAGCGGCGCCTGCTGACCGGCGACTTCCTCGTCAAGAAGATGGAGGCGCTGCGCCCGGCGATCCAGCGCATCGTGGACGACCTCGTCGACGGGCTGCTGGCCGGCCCGAAACCGGTCGACCTGGTGACGGCGTTCGCGCTGCCGGTGCCGTCGCTCGTGATCTGCGAGCTGCTCGGCGTTCCGTACGAGGACCGGGAGCTGTTCCAGGACATCACGAAGGTGATGGTGTCGAGGACGGCCACTCCCGAGGAGGCGGTGAAGGCCACCGAAGCGCTGCTGGCGTACCTCGGCGGGCTGGTGGAGCGGAAGGCGTCCGCGCCGGGGGACGACGTCCTGAGCAAGCTGGCGACCACGCAGTTCGCGACCGGGAAGATGACCGCCGAAGACGTCGCGTCGATGGGCCAGCTGCTCCTGGTGGCCGGCCACGAGACGACGGCCAACATGATCGCCCTCGGCACGGTCGCGTTGCTGGAGAACCCCGCGCAGCTCGAGCTGGTGCGCTCCGGTGACGCGGACCTGCTGCGCCGCGCCGTCGAAGAGTTGTTGCGGTACCTGAACATCACGCACACCGGACGCCGCCGGGTGGCGGTCGAGGACATCGAGATCGGCGGCGAGGTGATCCACGCGGGCGAGGGCGTCATCGCGGCGGGCGACGTGGCCAACCGCGACGGCGCGGTGTTCGCCGAGCCGGACCGCCTGGACGTGACGCGCGAGGCCCGCCACCACGTCGCGTTCGGCTACGGCGTGCACCAGTGCCTCGGGCAGACGCTGGCGCGGGTGGAGCTGCAGGTGGTCTACGGGACGCTGTACCGGCGCATCCCCGGCCTGCGGCTCGCGGTGCCGGTGGAGGAGCTGGCCTTCAAGGACGACATGCTGGTGTACGGGGTGCACTGCCTGCCGGTCACGTGGTGACGCGCTCGCCGAAGACCATCCGGTGGCCGCGCGCGGTGTCCATGTACTCGCGGACGCGGTGGAGGAGCCCGTCCCGGAGCTCGAAGACGAAGCAGTAGTCGTTGGCGTAGTGGTTGCCGTTGGCCAGCGTCGCCGTCATGGTCTCCTCCACGACGACGCGCTCGCCGTCGGCGTGGATGCCGTGGAAGGTGACGGAGACGTCGCTGACGAAGAAACGCGGGAAGTCCTCGGCGAGGAACCGCACGATCGCGTCCCGGCCGACCAGGTGCGACGGCCCGCCGAGGGCGACGGCGGTGGCGTTCCCGGGCGGGGCCGGCCATTCGGCGTCCTCGGTGAAGACGGCGGCGATCCGGGCGGCGTCGTGGCTGGCGAACTCCTGCCAGGCGTGCTGGACGATTTCACGGCCCATGTCTGCGAACCCTAGGTGGGACAAGGGGTTCCGGGCTGGCAGGTTCGCGACGTGGTCACACGGCCCGGCGCAGGGCGTCGAGGTCCTCGGTCAGCCGGGCGCGGAGGAACCGGGCCCGGTCCGCGTCGGTGTCCTTCCGCGGAACCATCTCGACCAGCATGATCAGGTCGAGGTAGACCCGGTACAGCCCGAGCCGCGCCCACGCCGGCATGCCGAACTCCGCCGGGCCGCCCGCCGCGCGGTAGCCGTCCAGCAGTTCGCGGTCCGGTTCGCGGAACAGCGTCAGCGAGACGAACTCCGCCACCGGGTCGCCCCAGAACGCCCGCTCGGCGTCGATGATGCCGGACACGCGGTCGCCGTCGAGGAGGATGTTGCCGCGCCACAGGTCGAAGTGCACCAGCACCGGTGTCGTGACCAGCTCCAGCAGCGGCTCGTGGCGGCGCACCAGGTGCGCGATCTCGGCGGCCGGCCGCGGCAGCTGCACCCCGTGCGCGACGGCGTCCGCGAGGACCGCGTCCGCCATCGCCGTGAACGCCGCCGGCCACGTCGGGTGCGGCGGGTCCTGCGGGTAGCCGAACCCGTCGCCGGTCGTCTTGTGCAGCCCGGCGACGATCCCGCCCAGCTCGGTCCGCAGCCGCGGGCCGGCGTCGGGCACCTGGGACCAGGGCACGCCCGGCAGCTCCGTCATCAGCAGGAACCCCGGCCCCGCACCGACGACGGACGGCAGCGGGCCCGAGACCCGGCGGTAGTACTCGGCCTCGGTGTCCAGGAGGTCGTGCTCGTAGGACAACCCCGGCGCGGACGGCGCGATCTTGAGCACCAGCCGCCGCCCGTCGGCGAGCTTCAGCCGGATCGCCGTGTTGTAGGTACCCCCGCCGATGTCCTCGCTCGCCACCACCGAAGCCGGGTCGATACCCGCGGTCGCCAGAACTTCCTCCGTGCGCACACGAGCGAGTCTGCCACTGGTGTCGCGCGCTGCAAGTTGCTGACGCTCGGGGTGGCTGTCGCCGTCGGGAGAGGTCGGGCCCGCGCAGCCTTGCCCGGGGGAGCGCGCCGGTTCGCGGGTCTGCCGCGGCTTGTCGTGAGTGAGAAACAGGGTTAGAACACGGTTTCTCACTCACGACCCACTGTCAACGAGCCTCAGACGTGCGGCACTAGCCGCCGAGCTTTTCGCGTGCGTCGGCGAGGTCCTCGGGGGTCGGCGCGTCGTCCTGGGTCAGGGCGCGGCGCCAGTAGCCGGTGAACTCGATCGCGTGCTTGTCGAGCCCGCGCTCGTTCACGAGGTGCCGGCGCAGCGACCGCACCATCCCCGCTTCGCCCGCGAGCCACGCGGCCACCGATCCCGGTCCGAGCGAAGCCCCGCGCACGGCGTCCAGCAGCAGGCCGCCGTGCGCGGCGCCGTCCCGGTGCAGCCAGTGGACTTCGGCAGGCAGCGGCTGCTCCTCCGCCGCGTCCGGCACCTCCACGAACACCACCGCGTTGTCCACTTCGGACAGTAGGGTGGCGATGGCGGGCACGGCGGTCTCGTCCCCGGCCAGCAGCACCGTGTCCGCTTTCGGCACCGGACGGCGGTAGGCGGCGTCCGGGCCGTAGTGGCCGAGAACGTCACCCGGCGCCGCCGTGCGGGCCCAGGCCGTCGCCGGGCCGTCGGTGCCCCCGGAGTGCAGCACGAAGTCGACGTCGATCGTCCCGCCGTCCCGGCTCCGCACGGTGTAGCTGCGCATCACCGGCCGTTCGTCCTCCGGGATCGCCAGGTACGCCTGGTACCAGCGCATGACGTCGTCGTCCCCCGCGGGCAGCCGCACCGGGTGGCCCGGCGGCGGGAACAGGAGCTTGAGCTGCTGGTCGGGCCACGACTCCCACCCGCCGGCGCCGGTGAACGTGACGCGCACGGTGCGCGGCGTCGGCCGCCGCACCGCGGTCACTTCGAGCAGCCCGGCCGGGTTCACGGCTTCCCCAGGTATTCGCGCAGGTGGCGGGCGGTGAGCGTGGAGGCGTTCTCGACGAGCGCGGCCGGCGTCCCCTCGAACACCACGCGGCCGCCGTCGTGCCCGGCGCCGGGACCGAGGTCGATCAGCCAGTCGGCGTGGGCCATCACGGCCTGGTGGTGCTCGATGACGATCACCGTGTTGCCCGCGTCGACGATCCGGTCCAGCAGCGCCAGCAGCTGGTCGACGTCGGCGAGGTGCAGCCCGGTCGTCGGCTCGTCGAGGATGTAGGTCGAGCCCTTCTCGGCCATCCGGATCGCCAGCTTCAGCCGCTGCCGCTCGCCACCGGAGAGCGTGGTGAGCGGCTGCCCGAGCGTCAGGTAGCCGAGGCCGACGTCGCCGAGCCGGTCGAGCACCGTCCGCGCGGAGCCCGACGGGAAGAACTCGCGCGCCTCGGCGACGGACATCGCCAGCACCTCGCTGATGTTCTTGCCCCGCAGCAGGTGCGTCAGCACCTTGGGCGTGAACCGCTTGCCCTCGCACTCTTCGCAGACCGACGCGACCCCGGCCATCATCGCGAGGTCGGTGTAGATGACACCGAGGCCCTTGCAGTGCGGGCAGGCGCCTTCGGAGTTGGCGCTGAACAGGCTCGCCTTGACGCCGTTGGCCTTGGCGAACGCCGTGCGGATCGGGTCGAGCAGCCCGGTGTAGGTCGCCGGGTTGGACCGCCGGGAGCCGCGGATCGCCGACTGGTCGACCACGACGACGCCGTCGCGGTGGGCGAGCGATCCGTGGATCAGGGACGACTTCCCGGAACCGGCCACGCCGGTGACCACGGTCAGGACACCGAGCGGGACGTCCACGCTGACGTCACGCAGGTTGTGCAGCTTGGCGCCGGTGATGGCGACGTGCCCGGTCGGCGTGCGGATCTCGTCGCGCAGCGTCACCCGGTGGTCGAAGTGGCGGCCGGTGAGCGTGCCGGACGCGCGCAGGCCGTCGACGCTGCCGGTGTAGCAGAGCCGGCCGCCGTCGGTGCCCGCGCCGGGGCCGAGGTCGACGACGTGGTCGGCGATCCGGATGGTCTCCGGCTTGTGCTCGACGACCAGGATCGTGTTCCCCTTGTCCCGCAAGCACAACAAGAGGTTGTTCATCCGCTCGATGTCGTGCGGGTGCAGCCCGACGGTCGGCTCGTCGAAGACGTAGGTGACGTCGGTGAGGCTGGATCCCAGGTGCCGCACCATCTTCACGCGCTGGGCCTCGCCGCCCGAGAGCGTCGCGGATTCGCGGTCGAGGGAGAGGTAGCCGAGGCCGATCTCGACCAGCGAGTCGAGCGTGTCGCGCAGGTTGCCCAGCAGCGGCCGGATCGACGGCGCGTCGAGGTTCCGGACGAACTCGGCGAGGTCGCTGATCTGCAGGGCGGCGCAGTCGGCGATGTTCTTGCCGTCGATCTTCGCCGAGAGCGCGGCCTGGTTCAGCCGGGCGCCGCCACACGCGGCGCAGGTGCGGAAAGTCGCGGCCCTGTCGACGAACGCGCGCAGCCGCGGCTGCAGCGACTCCCGGTCCTTCTGCAGGTAGAGCCGCTTGACCTTCACCGCGAGGCCCTCGTAGGTGACGTTGGTCTTGCCGAGCTTCACCTTGCAGGAGTCCTTGTGCAGCAGGTCCTCGAGCTGCTGCGGCGTGTAGTCGCGGATCTTGGCGTCCGGGTCGTAGAAGCCGGACACGAGGTAGGTCTGAACGTACCAGTTGTCCGGCGTGAACCCGGGCACGAGGATCGCGCCCTCGTTCAGGGACTTGTCGAAGTCGAGCAACGCCGTGACGTCGAGGTCCGACACCCGGCCGAGGCCCTCGCACGTCGGGCACATGCCCTCGGGCAGGTTGAAGCTGAACGCACCGGACGTGCCGACGTACGGTTCGCCGAGCCGCGAGAAGGCGATCCGCAGCATCGCGTAGGCGTCGGTCGCGGTGCCGACCGTGGAGCGCGAGTTGGCGCCCATCCGCTCCTGGTCGACGACGATGGCCGCGCTGAGGTTCTCCAGCAGGTCGACGTCCGGGCGCGACAGGCTCGGCATGAACGACTGGAGGAAGGCGCTGTAGGTCTCGTTGATCAGCCGCTGGGACTCGGCCGCGATGGTGCCGAAGACCAGGGACGACTTGCCGGAGCCGGACACGCCCGTGAACACCGTGAGCCGGCGCTTCGGGATGTCCAGGTCGATCCCGGTGAGGTTGTTCTCCCGGGCCCCCCGGACCTCGATCACGTCGTGGGTGTCGGCGGCCCGCCTGGGTGAGGTCATACCGTCCTTCTTGATACTTTAGGCTGTAAACTGATTCTCGATCGTACAATACTTTAGGGTGTAAGGAGTCGGCAAGGTGGTCGTCTTCGCGGGTCAGGGCGACGCCCGGCGGTCCATGGAGCTGCTGTGGGGGCCGCGCGTGGTCGCGCCGCGCACGGGTCCGGGGCCCAAACCGGGGCTGTCGGTCGAGGCGATCGTCGCCGCGGCGATCGACATCGCGGACGCCGACGGCATGGCGTCGCTGTCGATGCGCTCGGTGGGGGAGCGCCTCGGCCGCACGGCGATGGCGCTCTACACGTACGTGCCGGGCAAGACCGAGCTGGTCGACCTCATGTACGACCGGACGCTGGGGGAGCTGCCGTCGTCGTACCCGCTGTCTTCGGGGTGGCGCCCGGCGGCGCTCGCCTTGGCCGGCGAGCTGTGGAACCTGCACCTGCGCCACCCGTGGCTGCTGCAGGTCTCGCCGGCGCGCCCGGTGCTCGGGCCGGGGGAGTTCCACGTGCAGGAGACGCTGCTGCGGGTCCTCTCCGAGACGGGCCTGCCCCTGGCGCGGGTCCGGTGGGTGGTGTCGGCGCTGTTCAACGTCGTCCGCGGCTCGGTCCAGGCGGCGGCGGAGTCCCGGCAGGCGGCGCGCGAGACGGGACTGTCCGAAGAGGACTGGTGGTACGCGCGGTCGGCGCTGCTCGGCGAGCTGGTCCCCGACCTGACGGCCCGCTTCCCGACGGTGGCCCGTCTCGGCGAGTCGGTCGAAGCGGCGTCGTCCGACGAGCCCTACCTGGAGCGCGAGGCGCGGCTGTCGTTCGAAGCGGGGCTGGAGCTGCTGCTGGACGGCGTCGAGTCGGCGATCGTCAAGGCTTCCGGGCCTCGATGAGGAACCGGGTCGTGTGGGCCACGAACGGCCCTTCGCGCTCGATCTTCTCGTGCAGTTCCCGGAGCTTGTCGCGGTACTGCTCGACCGTGAAGCCCGGGACCATCCAGATCACCTTGCGCAGGAAGTAGACCACCGCGCCGATGTCGGCGAACTCGGTGCGCAGCGACTCGAAGCGCAGGTCGACGACGTCCAGGCCCGCCGCCGAAGCGTCCTTCACGGCCTGGTCGGGGTGGCGGCCGTTGCGGACGTCCTCGGGCTGCTGCCCCAGGAAGAATTCGACCAGCTCGAACACGCTCGCCGGGCCGACCTGCTGGGAGAAGTAGGCACCACCCGGACGCAGGACGCGGGCGATCTCGGCCCACCACGTCGTCACGGGGTGGCGGCTCGAAACCAGGTCGAACACGTCGTCGCCGAACGGGATGTCCTCGGTGGCCACCACGACGACTCCCCGCGGGCGCAGTCGCGCCGACGCCTTGGCCACGTTCGGCGGCCACGACTCGGTCGCGGCCATCAGCGGCGGGAGGGACGGGCAGCCGTCGAGGACTTCGCCACCGCCGGTTTCGAGGTCGAGCGCCGCCTCGACCCGCGCGAGCCGCTCGCCCAGCAAGCGCTGGTAACCCCAGGAGGGACGGGCTTCGGTGGCGCGGCCGTCGAGCCAGGAGAAGTCCCAGCCGTCGACGGACACCGCGTCGGCTTCGGCCACCAGTTCGTCGAACATGCCCCGATGGTCACAAAGCGGCCGGTGGCCCGCCACCCGATTTCCGCACCGGCGGCGGTGGCACCGGCTTGGCCAGCGCGACGGCCTCGAAGCCGACGACGACCGGGCCCCGCCGCGTGTCCACCGTGCACGTGGTTTCGTCGCGCGCCACCAGGTTCCCGAGCGCGTCGGTGAACCCGCCCTCGATCCGGTACCGCACCACGACCCGCGTGCCGAGCGGCAGTTCCCGCAGCAGCTTCACAGCCGCGCGCTCAACTCGTCGTCGGACGGCTCGACCAGGAACGTGCCGTCGTCCCACACGATCGTGGGAATCCGGCGCGCGCCGTCCTGCAGCTCGCGGACGCGGCGCTCGGTGTCCGCGTCGGCCTCGACGTCCACATAGGAATACTCGACGCCCTCGCGGTCGAGCAGCGCGCGGCTGCGCTTCACGTCCGGGCACCAGGACGCGCCGTACACCGTCAGTTTCACGAAACGACCTCCGAAGCGACAGGGGTTTCCGCGGACGCGGGCTCGGGGTGCCCCAGTTCCGTCAGCCACCCGCGGAACACCTGGTGCAGCGCCTCCGCCCCGACGACCTCGCCGAGTGGCGGGAGCACCCGCGGGTGCACCACGAAACCGCGCTGCTGCGGGCCGCCGAGCCCGCCGTGCGAGCCGACGTGCGTCTCGAACGGCGACGCCTGGTCCGAGTCCGGGTCGTAGCGGCTGTTGATCATCACGTCCGCGCAGTGCGGGAACGTGTCGACCCGGCGGACCAGGTCCGCCGCGTGCGGGCCGTACGGCAGCAGCGGGTCCTCGCCGATGACGACCCCCGTCGCCAGCCGGCGCAGCCCGTCGCGGCCCAGGACCACCGGCCCGAACTCGCGGCTGCGCACCAGCAGGAACCCGACGCCGGGGTGGTCGACCAGCGACGGCAGCAGGTCGGGGAACTCCCGCTCGATCGTCTCCAGCTCGACGCGGCCCTCGTGCTCGGTGAACGACACCATCGCGATGTGCCCGGACACGACGGCCACCACGCCCGGCGCCACGCGGGTGACCGCGCCGGGGGAGCCGGACGTCGTGCGCGGCCGGTCGTCGGCGCACTCCGCGTCCTCCACCCGGGCCCGCAGCCGGCGCGCGATCAGGCCCCCGCTCTTGGTCGCCTCCGCCAGCGCGGCGTTGATCTGCCAGCTCTCGGCCTGCCGCCGCTTGGCCGCGGCCGCCGCCGGCACACCGCCGCACAGCCGCCCGATGTACGCCTCGATCGTCTCGCCGAACCGCTCGGAGAACGCCTGGCCCTGGGTCTGGCCGTGGTCCGACAGCACGACGAGGTGGTAGTGGCGCGACGCCAGCCGGCTCGCCCGGTGCAGCCGCGCGATCTGCTGGTCGATCGAGCGCAGCACCGACAACGTGTCGAACCGCTCGATGCCGGAGTGGTGCGCGACCTCGTCGTAGCCGAGGAAGTCCGCGTACACCACCGGCCGCCCGGCCAGCATGTCGCCGAGCACGGCCGACACGACGACGTCGCGCGCGATCACCGTCGTGCCCGGCCGCGCGAGCGGGTACCAGCCACCGCGCGGGACCCGCGGTACGACGCCCGCGCGGCGCTGGCGCACCGAGGCGTTGATCTCGCGGAAGACGTCGACGAGCGCGACGACGAACGTCCGCAGCGCGTTGACGGGGTTCGCGAAGTAGGCGTAGTAGCCGGCGCCGAGCCGGTCGCGGCGGCGGTGGCGCAGGTTCTTCGGCACCAGCACCGGGATCGCGCTCATGGTGAGGCTGACGTGGTCGGCGTCGCCGGAGAAGAGGTTGCCGCGGCTCGCGCCGTCGCCCGACAGCAGGCCGCGCCCGTCGGAGTGGCGCCGTTCGATCTCGGCCGCGTCGGTCGGGTGGGCGCACGCCATCACGTGGTCGCGGTCCTTTTCGTACCAGCGGAAGCCGAGGATGTCGTGGTTGGAGCCGTGCAGGATGCCGCAGACGCTCGACCCGGTCTGCGAGCTCCAGTCGGTGTGCCACGGCGTCAGCGTGTGGCTGCCTTCGGCGAGCCAGGCGGCGAACGTCGGCATGTCGCCGTCGCGGACCGCGCGGCGGACGGTGTCGAACCCGAGGCCGTCGATCTGCAGGAACAGGACGCCGGGCGGCTGGTCGGCGGGGCCGGGCGCGGCGCCGTGCCGCCGGCGGCGGCGGTTGGCGCGGCGGAAGAAGATCTCGTCCTCGTCGATCGCGAGCAGGCTGGAGATCAAGGCGCCGACGCCGGCCATCGCGACCGCGACGATCACCGCCGTCCGGAAGTCGGCGATCTCGACGCCGGGCACGGTGCGGAACACGGCCAGGGTGCCCGCGCCGAGGAGCAGGAACCCGAAGAGGCCGAACGTGAAGAACGCCAGCGGGTAGGCGAAGCGCATGACCAGCGGCCAGACGACCCCGGCGAGGAGGCCGAGCAGCAGCGCGCACACCGTCGGCTGCCACCAGTGCGTCATCCGGAAGCCGGGCAGGAGGACGTCGAGCAGGCGCAGCGCGCCGATCACCGCGGCCCACACCAGCAGGACACGGGCGACGGCCCGGCCGCTGCGCAGCAGACGGCCCTTCGGCGCGGACGTCGTCACACTCGGTCTCCCGTCTTCTCCTTGGCCTTCCGCCGCCACCGGGCGATCAGGTTCATCAGCACGGTGACCAGCAGGACCAGCACCGTCGCCAAGAGCGTCGCGACGAGCGGCGAGTCGAAGATGCCCCCGCTGACGATGCCGAGCAAGCTGTACGCGCTCGCCCAGAGCACGCACGCGAGGAGCGCCGCGGGCAGCAGGCGCCGCCACGGGTAGCTCAGCGCGGCGGCCGCGAGCAGCACCGGGATCCGGCCGGCCGGGACGAGCCTGCCGATCACGACGAGCTGCCAGCCGCGGCGGGCGAACTGGTTCCGGGCCTTCTCGAGCCGCTCGGCGGGCTGGCGGCGGCTGATCCAGCGGAACGCGGCTTCGCTGCCGAGGCGCGGGATCCCGAACGTCACGACGTCGCCGACGTACGCGCTGAGCGTGGCGAGGACGATGACCAGCGGCAGGGACATGTGGTCGGTGGTGGTCGCGACGGCGGCCGCGGCGCCGACCACCGCGCCGGTGGGCACGATCGGGATGATCGAGCCGAGCAGCACACCGCCGAACAGAGCCGGGTACCCGATGACGGCCGGGTCGGTCCAGTTCACGCCCGGTCCGTCGGCGCGGGGAGCGCGACGTCGGCGCCGGGCTCGGTGAACAGCACTTCGGTGGCGATGCCCGCGGCCTCGACCTCGGCGGCGAACACCCGCGGCGGGTCGGCGAGCAGCCGGCGCATCCGGGCGGTCCGTTTCAGCCCGGGGACGGCGAGGGTGCCCCAGTGGACGGGCACGGCCGCGCGGGCCTGGGTGATTCCGGCGGCTTTCGCGGCGCGGGCCGGGTCCAGGTGACCCGGCCCGAGGTTCGGCCCCCAGCCCCAGACGGGCAGGAGGGCGACGTCGACCGGGCCGAAGCCCGCCATCCCGGCGAAGAGGTCGGTGTCGCCGGCGTTGTAGATCTTCTTGCTGTCATTCTCGATCAGGTGGCCGATCGCGGGGCTCTGGGGGCCGTGGGTGAGCCGCGGGCCCCAGCGGTGCCCGGAGTGGACGGCTTGCGTGGCGGTGACGGTGAGCCCGCCTTCGTCCAGGGTTTCCCCGGGCGAGATCTCTTCGACGTGCTCGAAGCCCTTCCTGGTGAGCCAGGCTCCGGCCCCGCGCGGGACGACGATGCGGGTGCGCCTGCCGAGCAGCTTGAGGGAGGGCAGGTGCAGGTGGTCGCCGTGCAGGTGCGAGAGGAGGACGAGGTCGACGTCCGCATAGGCCTCGCGGTCCGGCGTCGGCACGACCCGGCTGAGGCCGCCGACGCGCGCGGTGAGCACGGGATCGGTCAGCACCACCCGGCCACCGAGTTCGAGCCGGACCGTCGAATGGCCGAGGAAACGCAGGTTGAAGCCGCTCACGCTGTCGAGTATCGCCCCCTCCCGCGGCGAACGCCCGGCGGAGTGGCGCGAACAACGCCCCTCAGCGACCAGCGGCCCGTTCCCCCGGTGATCCAGGGGTCGACACGCGTGATCAGGAGGTCGACACGCGTGATCGGAGGGTCGACACGGCGGCGAGGTGGCCCGCCCGCCGTGTCGGCTGCGCAATCACACGTGTCGACCCGGCAATCACGCGTGTCGGCGTGCTGATCACGCGGACCACGCCCCTCAGTGACCGGCGGGCAGCAGGGACGAGATCCGCAGCGACGACGTCCCGATCCCCGTCGGCCCGCCGAACGCGCTCGGCGGCATCGGGTGGTACCGCAGCTCCGCCTCCGTGTACCGGCCGACGTTCTCGTGCCAGTTCACGATCCCCGCCAGCCAATTCCGGAACTCCTCGACGTACTCCAGCAGCATCTCCCGCACGTCCGGGGCCACGGCGTAGTCGCGGAACAGCGCGGGCAGCTCGACGGTCGCCGCGTGCGTGAACTCCGCCAGGCGGGCGGCCATCAGGTCGTTCACCACCTCGAACGCGCGCTCCTCGGGGCAGTCGAGGAAGTTCCGCACCACGAGCACCGCGTTGTGCAGCTCGCCCTCGTACTGGATCTCCTTGCGGTACGAGTAGAGGTCGTTCACGAAGCACGCGTAGTCGGTCGCCGAGTGCTCGATCGCCTGGACCGGCCGCGTCCGGTACAGCTCCGGCGGCACCGCACGCCCGTGCGCGAACCGCGAGAGGCTCATCGTGAGGTCCGAGCCGAACGTCCGGCGCCGCATCTCGACGTAGTCGATCGGGTCCGGGATGCGGTTCTGGGCCTGGTTCGCCAGCTCCCACAGCCAGCTCGACGTCATCGTGTCGACCGCCCGCCGCACCGCGAGCCGGTTCTCCGGGGGCATGCCCGCCGTCGTCCGGGCCCAGACGTCGGCCAGCGCCGCTTCCAGCGGTGTCGACGGCGCCGCACCGGCCATCACCGCCGACAACCGCAGGTTGCACGCCTTCGCCCCCGCGAGGTCGCGCGTCGCGCCGAAGACCATCGGGTAGTAGTCGTCGGCGTAGGTGCCCCAGGTCAGCCAGTCGCTGGTGACGTCGAGGCCGTCCGCCGTCGCGTCCGGGTCGATGCCCGCCGCGCACAGCGGCAGGTCGGCCGCGCGCAGGCGCCGCTCGTCCCACACCACGCCGTCGAGCAGGCCCGTCCGCCGCGCCCAGTCGACGTTGCGGCGGCGGCACGAGTCCAGGTGCGGGCTCAGCCGCAGCGGGAACGGCGGTTCGATGGACGGCCGTGGCGGGGAAACGGTCCGGAACGGCGTGGCCGAAAAAGCCCGCAGCCGCTGCGGCGCCGTCGCGAGCACCGAGCCGAAGATGCGCGCGGCGGACGTCCCCAGGCCGGTCGCGCCGCCCAGTTCCGGGCCGCCGCGGTCGGCCAGCGCCCCCTCGTTCATGTACCGGCTGGACCGCAGGTGCCATTCGTGCCCGCCGGACTGCCAGTCCTGCAGGCCCTTGACGTAGGCGAACGTCGCCGCGCGGGCCGCCGGGTCGACGCCGTGCTCGTCGAACAGCCCGGGCACCTCGGTGAGCGCGGTGTGCTCGAACTGGTGCAGCCGGGAGGTGATGAGGTCGTTGACGGCGTCGGCCGCCTCCTGCGTGGTGAGGCCGAGGAACTTCTCGACCACGAGCACGCCGTTGGACAGCTCGCCCTCGTCCTGGACCTCCCGCTGGTAGGAGAAGAGGTCGTTGCGGAGGTGGACGCTGTCGGCGAAGCAGTCGCGCAGGACCTCCATCGGCCGCGAGGCGGCGATCTCGTCCGGCACCTCGGCGTGCACCGAGTGCTCGACGAGGTTCGCCGACCACGGCGCACCGCCGACCTTCCGCCGCATCTCGACGTACTCGATGGGGTTGGCGAGCCGGCCTTCGTTGATGTTGGCCAGCTCCCACAGCGATTCTTCCAGCAGCGCCTTGGTGCTCTCGACGAACCGGCGGCGCCAGCCGGCCGAGCGGTGCGGGATCGTCCGGTTCCACAGGTCGGTCAGGCCGCGCTCGACCGGGTTCTCCGGCGTCGCGGTGATCTCGCCTTCGGCGGGCATGAACAGGTCGAGCCGGTCGAGGTAGGTGCGCGCGCTGTCGATGTCGCCGGTGCGCTTGTACAGCTCGAGGAAGTGGTCGTCGAAGTAGAAGACCCAGACGTACCAGTCGGTGATCAGGTCGAGCTCGTCCGCGCCGGCGTCGGGGTGGGTGTAGGCGCAGAGCAGCGCGTAGTCGTGGGAGTCGAGGTCGTGCTCGTCCCAGATCACGGTGCCGTGCTGCGGGACGTCGATCATGTCCATCTCGTACGCCCATGCCTTGCTGTGCGTGCGGGCCTGCTCGAGATGCGGGTTCACCCGAGCCGGGTAGGGCATGTAGAACTCGGGGAGGACGAACGGCTGCTGAGGCACCCCGTGAGGCAACCAAACGGGACCGGTGCCCGCCAAGGGAAGCAGTCCGGATGCACACGAACGGGCCGGGCGCGTCCCCCGGCCGGCCCAACCGAGGGAGAACCCATGACCGACGAGACCCGCGTGGTCGACAACCCCGACGAGGGCCGTTACGAGGTGTGGGCGGGAGACAAGCTGGCGGGCTTCGCGTACTACGACCTCCGCGGCGACCTCACAGTGTTCACCCACACCGAGATCGACGACGCGTTCGCGGGGCAGGGGCTGGGCAAGGTCCTGGCCGCCGGCGCGCTCGACGACGTCGTCGCGCAGGGCCGGACGATCGTGCCGGTCTGCCCGTTCATCGCCGGATACCTGCGGAAGAACCCGGGGTACGAGGACCACGTTCGCTGGCCGAAAGGGTGAGTGTTACGCCGAACGAGGGAGCGTCACTGGGCTGTCCGGGCCTGAGATGAGAGGTATGTCCGGATCGATTGGTTATTAACCAACCTTCGTCGGTGGTGCGTTGGTTGCCCGGCAACGAAAGTGACCGGCGCAGGCTTCGAACCGGCTAACTGGAGGAAGTTGATGACTCCCCGGAAGACCGCCCTCAGGACCGTCACCGTCTTGTCGGCTGCCGCGCTGACGGCGGGCGTGTGCTCGTCGGCGGCCACTGCGTCCCCACTGGCCTTCGCGGAAATGCAGGCCCAGGCCATCACCCACGCCACCCAGGTGGCCGGTGCGCTCGGCGCCGCTTCCGGCGGTGTCTACCTCGAGAACGGCAAAGCCGTCGTGAACGTCGTCGACGACGCCGCCGCGCAGCAGGTGCAGGCCGCCGGCCTGACCGCGAAGAAGGTCAAGCACACCTTCGCCGCGCTCACCGGCGTCAAGAACCAGCTGGACGCGGTGAAGAACGTCCCGCAGACCGCGTGGGGCATCGACACCAAGACCAACCAGGTCGTCGTGAAGGTCTACGACGCGGCCAGCAAGGAGACCGCCGACAAGGTCAGCGCGGCCGCCGCGAAGTACGGCGACAGCGTCCGCGTCGAGCACCGCACCGGCAAGCTCGAGCTGCACATCCAGGACGGCGACGCGATCCAGAACAGCCAGGGCCGCTGCTCGCTCGGCTTCAACGTGACGCGCGGCGGCGAGCCGTTCCTGCTCACCGCGGGCCACTGCACCAACCTCGGCGGCACCTGGTCCGGCGGCGACGTCTCCGGCGCGCAGGTCGTCGAGAGCGACTGCCCCGGCGCCGACTCCGGCCTGCTGACCCGCCCGAACGGCACCGGCCCCGGCGAGATCAACACCGGCCAGGCGATCACCAGCGCCGCGGAGCCGACCGTCGGTGAGCAGATCCAGAAGCAGGGCTCGACCACCGGGGGCGGCAGCGGCGAGGTCACCTCGGTCGACGAGTCGGTCAACTTCGACGTCGGTGTCCTCAACCACGAGTTCGGCACCACCGCGCACACCGACCACGGTGACTCGGGTGGCCCGGCCTACGACGGTTCGAAGGGCCTCGGCACGCTGTCCGGCGGCGACACCGTGACCAGCTACTTCTACCCGCTCACCCTGGAGCTGCAGGCTTACGGCCTTTCGCTCGCCTGACGATCAAGACCCGCAGGGGCCTCTTCACACGCGTCGAGGGCGCGTGAAGGGGCCCCTGCTTCCATTTACAGCCGCTTCGCGCGGTAAACGGCGTCGGTGTGGTGGCCCTCGCCGCGCGTTTCGCACGTCTCGACCAGCCACTGCCACGGATCGCCGAGGTAGGTGGTGATCTCCTCCGGCTCGAAGTACAGCTCCTCCGGCGGCTTCTGGCCGTCGAACTCCCGCATGGCCTTCGGCGAGTGCCCGACGACCAGCAGCGAGCCGCCCGGCCGGATCGCCGCGGCGCACGCCGTGAAGACGTCGCGGCGCAGGTCCGGCGGCAGGTGCATGTACTGCGAGGAGATCAGGTCGTACTGCTCCTCCGGCTGCCACTTCAGGATGTCGCGGTGCAGCCAGCGGACGGTCACGCCGGCCTCCTTCCCCGCGGCCTCGGCGCGGGCCAGCGCGGTGGTCGAGATGTCGGCGCCGTCGACCGTCCAGCCCTGCTTCGCGAGCCAGATCGCGTCGCCGCCCTCGCCGCAGCCGAGGTCGAGGGCGCGCCCCGGTTTCAGCCCGTCGACCTCGGTGCTGAGGTTGACGTTGACGTTCCCGCTCCAGATCTGGTCGTCGCGCTGGTACATCGCCTCCCAGAACTCGCGTTTGAGCAGGTTCTCGGTGGTCATCGGCCGGTCGTGTGCGTGGGGCATGGCTCCTCCTCGGTGACGTCCCCAGCATGCGGAAGACGTCACCGAAGAGGCAAATCGTGTTGCCGATCCGGCAACTCAGGCCGTGCCGTAAACCTGCATCTCGTACAGCGAGTAGCCGTACGACGTTCCGCGCGTGCCGCCGTTCATCCGCACGTAGCGGCCGCTGCCGGCCAGGCCGGTGAGGTCGTCGGTGGCGCCGTTGCCGGTGGTGGTGCTGTAGATCGTCGTCCAGGTCGTGCCGTCGGCTGACGTCTGGATGCTGTACGCCTTCCCGTACGCGGCTTCCCAGCTCAGCTTGACGTGCGAGACCGTCTTCGTGGCGCCGAGGTCGACGCGCAGCCACTCGGCATTGCTGCCCTCCTCGGACGCCCAGCGCGTGCCGGTCAGGTTGCCGTCGAAGGCCGCGTTCGCCGGGTAGGACGACGACTCCGTCGACGACGCCGTCGCGGTTTTGCCTTGGGAAAGCAGCGTTTCGGTGCCGCCGCCTCCGCCGGTGACCGTGACGCCCAGCGAAGCGGTCTTCGTCCCGCCGGTGATGGTGATCGTCGCCGAACCCGGGTTCGCGGTCGCGGCGGCGGCGACCGTGGCGGTCGAGGTGCCGCCGGCCGGCACCGACGCCGGGGAGAAGGACACGGTGACGCCCGCGGGAGCGCCGCTCGCGGACAGCGTGACGGCGTCCGTGCTGGTGACGGTGGCTGTCACCGAAGCGCCCGGTGCCACCGAAACCGCCGACGGCGTCACGCTGAGGCTCGAAGTGCCGCCCGCCGCGGTGAACGTCCAGCGGGCCTGGGTGCCGGAGCAGCTGCCCGCGGTGAGGGTCGTGCCCGAGGCGCGGAAGCACTTCGTGCTCGTCTGGATGTCGGAAATGGTGCCGTCGGGGTTGATCGACCACTGCTGGGCCGGCCCGCCGGTGCAGGTCTGCAGCACGATCGAGCTGCCGGAGATGCCCGCGCACTTGTCGTCGATCACGAGGAACGCGCCGTGGAAGGTGAAGCGCTGGGCGTCACTTCCGGTGCAGGCGGCCACTTTCAGCGTGGTGCCGGAGCTCGGGGCTTCGAGGCAGGTGCCGGTCGAGTCGTTGCGGTACTGGCCGACCGTGGTGTTCGGCTGCGCGCCACCCCAGCACTCACCGGTGCCGGTGTCGAAGATCGGCGTCGCGTCGTAGGGCTCGTTCGACGGCGGGTCGACGACCACCGGTTCCATCACCGGCGTGTTGTCGGGGTTGTAGTGCGTGAGGGCGTCTTCGCAGTCGATCGCGTCGAAGGCGCTGCCACCCTTGCCGCCGAGCCAGAGGTCGATGTGGCGCAGGCCGGGGCCGCCGTTCGGGCCCTGGCTGTTCCAGTCGTCGGAACACTCGTCGCAGCCGTCCTCCATGATGAAGTACTTCTTCACCCGCGGGACCCAGACCTTGGTGCCGGGCTTCAGTTCGTCGCTGCTGGTGGCGAAGGTGATCGGGTCGGCGTAGGTGCCCTTGCCGCCCGCGGTGTCGTGGATCTGCGGGTAGGAGATGTCGCCGCCGGGCGGGGTGTTGTCCCACCAGCCGTAGAAGGTGAGGAAGGTCGGCTGCGTGGTGGCCGCGCTCGCCGTGCTTCCGCCCGCGAGGGCGGCGGCCAGAGCGAGGAACAGGGTCACGACGAGCACGAGCGCGCGCCGGGTCATGCTGCCTCCGGAAGGGGGTGGGGCGGACGATGACGTGCGGCGTGAGTTCAGGTTCGCCGGGCGGCGGCCCACCGTCAAGACTTGTTCGTAAAGTTTCCTAACGAATCCGGTTTCGTGTTCCGGTCGGCGGGAAAGCCGCCCGCGCGGGTGCTTCCGTCGGCGAAGATGGCGCCATGAGCGAACAGCGGGAAGTCGTGGTCACCGGGGGCGGCACGGGCATCGGGCTGGCGATCGCCGCCCGGTTCGCGGCGGCGGGCGAGCGGGTCACCGTCACCGGGCGCCGCAAGGACGTGCTGGAGGCGGCCGCCGAACGGATCGGCGCGCGGGCGGTCGCGTTCGACGCGAGCGACCCGGTGGCGGTGCGGGCCGCGCTGGCGGAACTGCCGGACCGGGTGGATGTTCTGGTCAACAACGCCGGTGGCAACACCGACCGGGTCCGGGAGGCACCGGCGGCGGGCGACCTGGCGGGACTGGCGGACGCGTGGCGCGCGAACTTCGACGCGAACGTCCTTTCCGCCGTACTGGTCACTGCCGCGTTGAAGCCGCGCTTCGCCGACAACGTGCGCGTCGTGACTCTCGGCTCTGTCGCGGCGAAGCAGGGCTCCGGCTCCTACGGCGCGGCGAAGGCGGCGATCGAGGCGTGGAACACCGACCTCGCGCGGCAGCTCGGTGCGTCGGGCTCGGCCAACGTCGTGGCGCCCGGCGTCATCCTCGACACGGAGTTCTTCCACGGCACGCTCACCGAAGAATGGCTCAGCTCCCGGATCTCCGTGGCGCTGAACAAGCGGGCCGGCACGCCGGACGAGGTCGCGGGGACGGTGCTGTTCCTGGCCGCGCCGGACGCCGGGCACGTCACCGGGCAGGTCGTGCACGTGAACGGCGGCGCATACGGGGCCCGCTAGGCCATCCGGGTCGGAAGTGGGTCGAACGTCCCACGACGGCGCCGGTTCTCTCCATGGTGGAAGTGTCCGAACCACCGGAAGAGAGGTGTGATCCGCCGTGACGGCAGCATCCGAAACCCCGGCCCTCCCCGCGGCACGACCGGCCGGATGCCCGTTCGACCCGCCCGGGAACTACGCCACGCTGCGGGAAACCGCGCCGACGTCGCACGTGCGCTGCCCGGCGGGCATGGACGCCTGGCTGGTGACGCGCTACCGCGACGTCCGCGCGGTGCTCGCCGACCGCACGATGAGCTCGCGCGGTGCGTCCTCGGTGCACGTCAACCCGAACGCCGACCTCGACGAAGAGGTCAGTCCCGGTTCCATCATCCAGCTCGACGGCGCCGACCACTCGCGCATCCGGAAGAGGGTGATCGCGGAGTTCACCGTGCGGCGCGTGGAGGCGATGCGCGGCTACGTCCGGGAACTGGTGGAGAGCCACCTGGACGCGATGCTCGCCCGGCCCGGTGAAGCCGATCTGGTGCGGGACTTCGCGTTGCCGATCCCGTCGCTGGTGATCTGCGAACTGCTCGGTGTTCCCTACGCGGACCGTTCGCGTTTCCAGCGGCAGAGCGGAATGCTGGTCAGCACCGACACCACGCGCGAAGAACGGCAGCAGGCCTACGACGAGCTGTCCGGCTTTCTGGCGGGACTCTTCACCGACAAGCAGCGGAATCCGCGGGACGACCTGTTCAGCAGGCTGATTTACCGCGGTGTCTCGTCCGGGGACCCGCTCACGATGGAGGAGCTGGTCGTCCTCGGGTTGAGCCTCCTGGTGGCCGGCCACGAGACGACGGCCAACATGATCGCGCTCGGCACGCTGGTGCTGCTGGAGCACCCGGACCAGCGCGACGTCGTGCTTTCCGCGCCGGAGCGGGCGGTCGAGGAGCTGCTGCGGTACCTGTCGGTCGTGCAGTTCGGCGTGCTGCGCTACGCGACCGCGGACGTGCGGGTCGGCACCCGGTCGGTGAAGGCGGGGGAGTGGCTGGTGGCGGCGCTGAACTCGGCCAACCGCGACGAAGAGCTCTTCCCCGGCGGCGGCAAGCTCGACTTCCACCGGGAGTCCCCGCGCACGCACGTCGCGTTCGGTTTCGGGGCGCACCAGTGCATCGGCCAGCAGCTGGCCCGCGTCGAGCTGCAGGAGGCGTTGACGCGACTGTTCCGCCGCGTCCCGGACCTGCGGCTGGCGGTGCCGCGGGAGTCGTTGGCGTACAAGCACAACACGCTGGTGTACGGGGTGCGGGAGCTGCCGGTCGCCTGGGGGTGAGAATGGCGGCATGAGCACATCACCGGTCCGGCGGCTGTGGGCGGCCGTGGAGCCGCTGCACGCGGTCGTGTACTTCGCGCCGGAGACGGCCGCGGCGGCGAAAGAGGTCGGCCTGCGCGGGTACTGGATGGGGTACTTCGCGGGGCGTCTCGCGCCGCTGGGCCCGGTCGGTCCCGCGGCGGCGACGTCGATGCTGTTCGGCTTCGCTCCGGCCATGGTCGCCCGGGCGTTGCCGGACGCGTGGTCGTTCGCCGCGCCCGCGGACGTGCTCGGTTCCCGGCTTTCCGCCGTCGAGGCCGCGCTTTCCCGTGTGCTGGGGCCTTCGGGGCACGATGAACTGGCGTCGCTGCTGGAGCGGGCAGCTTCCGCGTGCCACTTCGATGGGCGGCCGTTGGCGGCGGCCTGGTCCGCGGTGCCGCGGCCGGCGGGCGTGCTCGGCCGCCTGTGGCTGGCGGCGACGGTGCTGCGCGAGCACCGCGGCGACGGCCACGTCCTGGCGGCGGTCCACGCGGGGTTGACGGGCCTGGAGACGACGGTGACCCACATCGGCGAGGGCGTGATCGCTCGCGGCGACGTGCAGCCCCACCGAGGCTGGTCCGACGCGGACTGGACGTCGTCGGTCTCGGCGTTGCGGACCCGCGGCCTGCTGGACGCTTCCGGCCGTTCGACCCCGGCCGGCACGGCGTTGCGGCGCCGGATCGAAGAGGACACGGACCGGCTGGCGGCGGCTCCGGTGGAGGCGCTCGGCCCGGCGGGACTGTCGCGGCTCTTGGCGCTGGCGGTCCCGCTGAGCCGGGCGGTGATCGACGCCGGCGTGATCCCGGTCCCGAACCCGATGGGCGTCCCGCGTCCGTGAGTGTCGATTCCGGGCGGTCCCGTTCGACGCACCGGTGAAAGGCACCCGGACATCGGAGGGACCCATGACGTTGCTCGCCGGCAAGAACGCGATCGTCTACGGCGGCGGAGGCCGCATCGGCACGGCTGTGGCCAGCGCATTCGCGGAGGAGGGCGCGAGGGTCTTCCTCGCGGGCCGCACCCGCGCCCGGTTGGAGGAGGTCGCCTCGCGCATCCGCGCCGCGGGCGGATCGGCCGAGGTGGCGGAGGTGGACGCCCTCGACGCGCGGTCGGTGGACGACCACGCCGACGCGGTCGCGGCCGAGGGCGGCCTGGACATTTCGTTCAATCTGATAACCCACGGCGACGTCCAGGGAACGCCGTTGATCGACATGGAGCTCGCCGACTACGAGCGCCCGGTCCTGACGGCGGTGCGGACCCAGTTCCTGACGGCCCGCGCGGCGGCCCGCCACATGGTGAAGCAGCGGTCCGGCGTGCTCCTCTTCTTCGGCGGCGCGGGCGAGCCCGTGCGCGAGTTCTCGGTGGGCGGGCTGCAGGTCGCGTTCCACGCGCTCGAGGCGATGCGCCGCCAGCTCGCCGCGGAGCTGGGCCCGCACGGGGTGCGGGCGGTGACGCTCCGGACGGGCGGAATCCCGGAGACCCTCCCGGCCGGCTTCCCGGGCCGCGAGGAGCTGGAGGAGAACATCGCGGGCAAGACGATGCTCGGCCGAGCGGCAACCCTCGCCGACGTGGGCGCGGTGGCGGCGTTCGTGGCCTCGGACCGAGCCCGGACGATGACGGCCTCGACGGTCAACGTCAGCTGTGGGGCTTTGGTCGACTAGCGGCGGCCTCGGCGGCGAGCCGGGGGAGTGGTCACCCAGCTCGGGTTCACTGCGCCCGGCTTGCCGCCGCGTCGGGGCTTCCCGCGTTTCGGCTGAGGTACCTCGGCTCGCCGCGCTCGGCTGGCGCACCCCAGCCCGCCGCGCTCCGGCTGACCAACCCGGCTAGCCGCGGCTCGGCCGAGGTACCTCGGCTCGCCGCATCTCGGCTGAGGTTGCTCGGCTTGCCGGCCCGCGGCGGAGGCACTTCAGTTCGCCACGTATCGGCTGACCAACCCGGCTATCCGCGTCGCGGCTGGCGCGCCCCAGCCCGCCACGCCGGCCGGCGGTACTCGGCTCGGCGCGCGCGGCGGCTCACCGGCGCGACGAGATCTGCTGCACCGTCCAGCCGTTGCCGTCCGGATCGGCGAAGTGCACGAAGCCGACGTTGTCCAGGTCGGCCTTCCCGTCCCAGGCGCCCATGCCGTAGACCTCGATGTCGCCCGCGTCGACGCCTCGCTCGAGCAGCATCGCGTGCGCCTTCGGCAGGTCCTTGACCACGAGCTGCAGCCCCTTGAGCGAGCCCGGTGGCATGTCCGCCACGGCCTCCTTGCCGATCACGACCGAGCAACCCGAGCCCGGCGGGGTCAGCTGGACGATCCGGCCGTTCTCGCCGACCGCGATGTCGTGGTCGAGCGTGAACCCCAGCTGGTCGGCGTAGAAGGCCTTCGCGCGGTCCACATCGGACACCGGCACCACGACCACTTCGAGCGTCCACTCCATCGCGCGTCCTTCCGTCGGCCCGGCTCGGCGGAGCACACGCTACCCGTGCCCGGGGTGTTCGCGTACCGCTCGTCAGTGTTCCGCGATCAGCCGCCGGACCGCGTCGACCACGAGCCGCCGCCGTTGCGCGCTGGGGATGGTGGTGCGCACGCCGAGCTCCGAATTGGTCGTCGCCCACGCCGTCGAAATCGACTGGATCAGCACCAGCAGTTCCAAGGGTGTGTAGTGCTTGGACAGTCTCCCTTCGTCTTGTGCTCGCTGCAGGGTGGCGAGCCGGATTTCGTTGGCCAGCACGATTTCGGTGACCCACTTGCCTTCGGGCCGCTCCAGCCGGTGCCAGACCGCCAGCCGCAGCGTCTCCGGTCGCTCTTCGTACCGGTCGAAGAGTTTCCCGGCGTAGCCCGGCAGGTCGTCGGCGTCGACCGGGACGTCGATGACGAAGTTGCCGACCGACTCGCCGAACACCGTGTCGAACAGCCTGTCCTTGTTGCCGAAGTACTTGTAGAGCATCGCCTTGTTGCATCCGGCGGTGTCCGCGATCCGGTCCACGCGGGCGCCTGCGATGCCCCGTTCCGCGAACTCCTCCGTGGCGGCGGCGAGCAGTCGCCGCTTCGTCTCCGCGGCATCTCTCATGTCGGCCACTTTAGCAACTAACTGGTTGGTTGACAAACTCGGCCCGCCGGTGTTTCCTGGAAGCAACCAACCGGTTGGTTAGCCGGTGCGGAGGAGCGAGGAGAGGGCATCATGAGCAGGACTTGGCTGATCACCGGCAGCTCCCGTGGCTTCGGGCGGGAGCTGGCCAGGGTCGCGCTCGAGGACGGCGACCGGGTGGTCGCCACCGCGCGCCGGCCGGAACAGCTGAAGGATCTGGTGGCCGAGCACGGTGACCAGGTCCGCGTGTTCGCGCTGGATGTGACCGACCCCGCGGCCGCGCGGGAGGCCGTGGCCTTCGCGGTGCGCGAGTTCGGCGGGCTCGACGTCGTGGCCAACAACGCCGGTTACGCGAACAGCGCACCGATCGAGGACATGGCGGAGGACGACTTCCGGGCGCAGGTGGAGGCCAACTTCTTCGGCGTCGTCAACGTCACGCGCGCGGCGCTGCCGGTGTTCCGCGAGCAGGGCTCGGGCCACTTCCTGCAGTTCTCGTCGGTCGGCGGCCGGGTCGGCGGGTCGCCGGGCCTGGGTGCCTACCAGGCGGCGAAGTTCGCGGTGGAGGGGTTTTCCGAGGTGCTCAACGCGGAGGTGAAGCCGTTCGGCGTCAAGGTCACGATCGTCGAGCCGGGCGCGTTCCGCACGGACTGGCAGGGCGTCTCGATGGAGCGCGCACCGGTCCGCCCGGAGTACGACGCCTCGGTGGGGGAGATGCACCGCCTCCGCGACGCGACCGACGGCAAGCAGGCGGGCGACCCGGCCCGGGGAGCCCGCATCCTCGCCGACGTGGTCCGGTTGGACGCGCCGCCACTGCGCCTGCTGCTCGGCGCGGACGCGGTCGAGGCGGTCCGGCGGTCGGATCGTGCGCGTGGAGCCGAGGTGGAGGAGTGGGCCGAGGTGAGCCGATCGGCGGTGTTCGCCACGGAGTGAGCCGACCGAGGCGCTGGTAAGGGACCAGTCCGGCGCCAGGCCGGTTCGGGCGGCCCAGCTCGGTCAGGCCTGCCCGGCCTGGCTGAACCCGGCCCGGCCGAAGCCGGGTGCGCCAGGCGAACCGACCTCAGCCCGCGCCCCGGGACGATTCCCGTTGCTCGACCACCAGCCGCTGGTGCCGGGCCGCGCGCACTCGGTCGCCGCAGGTTGTCGAGCACCAGCGGCGGCGGGCGTGCTCGCGGAAGAAGAACCGCACGCAGCCGTGGGCCTCGCAAGGGCGCACCAGGTGGGCGAGGTCGCCGGTGACCACGTCGATCGCGTCGCGGGCCAGTGCTGCCAAGGCCTCCTCCACGCTGCCCGGGCTGGTGCTGCGCCACTCGCGGCGTGGCCCCGACGGCCACGTGAGCTGGGGTGCGGCAGCGTCGGAGCGGGCGGCCGCGTTCACCGTCTCCACCGCGGCCGGGTCCGGGGCGCGGTTCTCCGCCAGTGCGGCCAGCAGTTCGCGGACGGCCGCGCGGAGGTCCGTGACGCGGCGCAGGTCGTCCGCGCCGAACGAGGCGGCCGGGAGCTCGTGCCGGCGCAGCCACTCGGCGGTGGCGGGTGGCTCGGCCAGGTCGTCGATCTCGCCGCCCGCGCCGAGCCGGCGGGTGTTGACCAGCGCCAGTGCGGGCGAGCGTTCCTCGCCGGGTGCCGCAGTGACCACGTTCGCCTCCCGAAACTCGTCCTTCATTCTCCCGGCTCGTTGACAGCCTCCATTCTCTCATGGATAAATGAGCAAGTATCCATGAGACGTGAGGAGAGACCGATGGTCGCCGTGTACCACCGCTTTGCCACCGTCGCCGGGCGCCGGCTGTTCTACCGGGAGGCCGGGCCCGCCGACGCGCCCACGATCGTGCTGCTGCACGGGTTTCCGACGAGCTCGCACATGTACCGGCACCTCATCCCGGCGCTGGCCGACCGCTACCACGTCGTCGCGCCCGACTACCTGGGTGCGGGCGCGTCCGACGCGCCGTCGGTCGACGAGTTCACCTACACCTTCGACGCCCTCGCCGAGCTCACCCTCGGCCTGCTCGACCAGATCGGCCTGGACCGCTTCGCGCTCTACATCCAGGACTTCGGTGCCCCGGTCGGCCTGCGCATCGCGGCCGGGAACCCGGAGCGGGTCACCGCGATCGTCACGCAGAACGGCAACGCCTACGTCGACGGCTTGGGCGCCGGGCTGCCGCAGAAGCTAGCGGCCGGCACGCTGACCGAGGAGGACCTGCGCGGCATGGTCAGCCTCGAAGCCACCCAGGCGCAGTACCTCGACGGCGCGCCCGACCCGGAGCTGGTCAGCCCGGACGTCTGGGTCCACGACCAGGCCCTGCTCGACCGGCCCGGCGGCGCCGAAATCCAGATGGCGCTGCTCGCGGACTACCACCACAACATCGACCTGTACCCGAAGTTCCACGAGTACTTCCGGACCAGCCGGGTACCGCTGCTGGCCGTCTGGGGAGGCAACGACGAAATCTTCGTCGCCGACGGCGCCCGCGCCTACGCCCGCGACCTGCCCGACGCCGAGATCCACCTGCTCGACTCGGGCCACTTCGCGCTCGAAACGCACTTGGCCGTCATCGCCGGCCGCGTCCGCGGGTTCCTGGGCCGGGTGGTGGGCTGAAGTCGTTGTCGCTGACCACGAGCACCGAGCAGATCCTGCTGACGGGCATCGCGCGCAACAAGTTCCACAACGGCGGCCGGCTGCGGTTCAGCCCGGACGGCCGGTACCTGTTCGCCGGCACGGGTGACGCGCAGAACGGCGACAACGCGTCGAACACCGGCAGCCCCAACGGAAAGGTGCTGCGCATCAACGCGGACGGCTCGATCCCCGCGGACAACCCGTTCCACAACGCGGTGTGGAGCTACGGGCACCGGAACGTCCAGGGCCTGGCGTTCGATGGCCGGGGCCGGCTGTGGGAGCAGGAGTTCGGCAACAGCATCATGGACGAGACGAACCTGATCGTGAAGGGCGGCAACTGCGGCTGGCCGTCGTGCGAGGGGACGTCGGGTTCGTGCGGCACCGCCGGGTTCATCGCACCGAAGAAGACGTATCCGGTGGCACAGGGTTCGTGCAGCGGGATCACGATCATCCACGACGCGCTGCACGTGGCTTGCCAGCGCGGCACGCGGCTCTACCGCGCGGTGATCAGCAGCAGCTCGCTGACGAACTTCCGGACGTTCTTCGACGGGACGTACGGCAGGCTCCGCACGGTCGAGCCGGCGCCGGACGGCCGGATGTGGCTGGCGACCAGTGTGGACGGCGACAAGGACAGCACGCCGCACAACAGCCACAACAAGATCCTGCGGGTGACGGTGGGCTAGCCGCCGAGGAGACGCGAGAGCGCATCCCGCGCTCTCGCGTCCTTCTCGGCCAGCGTCGTCAACTCCCGGGCCAGCGCCGTGAGCCAGTCGTCGACGGCGGCCTGCTTGCGGCTGATCACCACCCCGCGAACGACCTGGTGGATCTCCGCGGCGACCCCGCCGTGCTCGCCCGCGCTCAGCACCAGTACCCGGTCCGGGGTGGTCACCCGCACCGCGATCGCCTGGCCGTCGCGGCCCGCGACGCGGTCGGCGAACGTGCGCCGCCGGGACACCTCGACCATGCCCGCCGGCAACGCGTCGCCCAGCGTTTCGGACAGGACCCGGTGGTAGGACTCGACATCGGCGCGGTCCGTGCGCAGTGCCGCCACCAGCAGGTGGAAGTCCAGCTCGCCCATCAGTCGGTCAGGGGCAGCACGAGCTGCGGCTTGGCGATGTGGTGGTCGGCGCGCAACGGCTTCACCGCCGTGCCGATCGCGAAGAACTCGGTCGTGTGACCGCCCCACCGGTGCGGCAGCGACAGCAGCTGCACCCCGACGATGCCCTCCGCCTCCAGCTGCTCGGCTTCCGTCTGCATCCGCGACATCGCGAGCTCGCGCGCGTCGTACAACGCCTCCGTGTACTGCGGGATCTCCACGTTCTGGCCGATGTTGCCCATCATCTGCCGGAACCGCTGGTGCGCGATGTGGTAGACGCAGGTGCCCATCACCATGCCCAGCGGCGCGTAACCGGCCTGCACCAGCGTCCAGAAGTCCTGCCCGGACAGGTCCGAGGTGAACGGCTTCCCGGTGTTGTTGCGCCATTCGCCGGGTTCGTCGGCCTTGACCGCGGTGCCGATGGCGATGAACTCGGCGAGGTCGCTGCCGAACTCCTTGAACTCGATCTCCAGGCGGACCGCGACGATGCCGTCGGCGCCGAGGACGTCCGCCTCCGCCTCCATCCGGGACATCGCGAGCTCGCGGGCGTGGTACATCGCCTGCGAAAGCCGGTCCATCTCCTGGTTCTTGCTCCACCGTCCCATCTGGAACCCGACGTGGTAGATGCTCGAGCCGAGCACGAGCCCGAGCGGCCGGAACCCGGCTTCGCGCACGAGGAGGAACTCGTTGACGCTCAGGTCGGACGTGAACAGGCTGGTCTTCTGGCCAGGTCGCATCTCGGCGAGCCGGCGCATCGCATCCTCGGGGATGTGCTGCGCGGCGGGATCCGCGGTGGTCACGAAGCCTCCTCAGGAACGGTTCAAGGGCAGGATCTTGAGCGCGCTGGTCGGCGCGGCGGGGCCTTCGTGGAACCGGGCGATCGCGGTGCCGGTGACGGTCGCGATGCCGGCCGCCGCGATCTGCTGCACCGGCCACATCCGCAGCGTCATGCCCGAGACGATGCCGCCGTCGGCGCCGCAGTCGCGGATCGCGCGGGCGAACTCCGCCCGCGCCGCGGCACGGACTTCGGTGACGACCTTCGTCGGCGCGTCGACTTCGGTGTTCCCGGCCAGCGGGTTGATCTGGTACTGCATGGTGTAGTCGAACAGGGCACGGCCGGCGACGCCGACCGCCATCCGCGCCGGCACCCAGCCGGCCTGCATCAGCTTGCCGACGTCCTGGCCCGGCAGGTCGGTGGTGAACAGCCGCCGCGGCCGCCGGCCGGTTTCGGCGCGGACCGCCGTGCCGAGGGCGGTGAACTCCTGCATCACGTCGTCGAGCGCGGTGATCGTGACCGTGATGCCGAGGACACCGTCGGCGCCGAGCGCGGTCGCCTCCTGCCCGAGCCGGTCGAGCGCGGTCGCGTAGCCCTGGCGCAGCATCCCGGAGAGCAGCTTGACCTGGTCGGCGGCCCACGAGCCCGGCCCGGTCCAGCCGACCTGCTGCACGACGCAGCCCATGACCTCGCCGATGGGGGTGAAGCCGGCCACTTCGGCGCCGACGGCGCCGGGCACGCTGAGCAAGGACGTCTTCAGCCCGGACGCGGCGTAGCGCTCGACGCGGGCCCGCGCGACGGGCGGCAGGCCACGACCGTCCCACTCGGGCACTGGCTGACCTCCTTCGACCGGTCTCGCTTCCATCGTGGCACGGATCCGCGCGGGCGGACGGCGCGCGCGGAGCGATCAACGGGTATGTCCGGAAGGTCCGGTCGCAGGTGGCGCGAGACCGCGGAAAGGGACGCGGCGCAGTGGCGCGGGCGGGAGATGCAGGGTGCCGGCGGTGGGCCGGGAGGGCGGTGGCCGGCCGTGCACTGGCGCGGGTCGCCGCGATGGCGTGCGAAGCCTCGGGGCGCGGCCGTCAGCGCCCCACCCCCGGTGGGTTCCCGTCCAGCGGCAGGACCGGGAGCGACGCCGTCGGCACGGGACCCGCACCGAACCGGGCCACCGCCGTGCCGAACACGCTCGCCACCGCCGCGGCTCCCGTGTGGCCCAGTGCCCACGCCCGCAACGTCGTCGACGTCACCAGGCCGCCGTCCGCGCCCGACCGGTGCACCGACGCCAGGAACTCCGCTCGCGCCGCCGCCCGGACCCGCGTCACCAGCTCCGTCGGCACCGTGGCTTCCTCGCCCGGCCGGCCCGTCATGGCGAGGTCGTACGCCGTCCCGTCGTCGATGCCGATCGCCAGCGTCACCGGGACCCAGCCCGCCAGCATCAGCTTCGCCACGTCCGGACCCGGCAGCCCGGTCGTGAACGGCTGCGGCGGCCGCTTCCCGCGGGAAGCACGCACCGCCGTGCCCAGGACGACGAACTCGCGGACCGTCGCGCTCACCCGGGTCACCGTGCAGCCGATCGCCAGCACGCCGTCCGCGCCCAGCGCCGACGCCTCCGCGCGCAGCCGGTCCAGCGCCGTCGCGTAACCGCGCCGCATGCTCGCGGCCAGGTCGTCGGCGTGCTCGACCACGCAGCCCATCACCTCGCCGATCGGCCGCAGCCCCACCGCTTCGGCGCCGACCACGCCCGGCACCGACAGCAGCGACGTCCGCAGCCCCGACGCCGTGTAGCGGCCGGCGCGCGGGTGCACTAGCGCCAGCCGTCGTCGCCGAAGCCGAGCGTCACCGGGCCGCGGCGGGACGTCTCGGCGATCGTTTCGGCGGGCAGGACGTCCTCGAGGAACTCGTAGTCCGGGCGCCGGTTCCGCACGTGCCACTCGGCGATTTCGTGCCAGCCCGGTGCGGCGAGCGCGCCGCCGAAGTGCTGGACCGACAGGCCGGCCGTGAGGCCCGCGAACCGGAGCCGGTCCGCCAGCGGCCAGCCCGTCAGGGTCGCCGCGACGAACCCGGCGCCGAAGACGTCGCCCGCGCCGGTCGCGTCGAGCACGTTCACCGGCAGCGCCGGGATGTCCGCCGTCTCGCCCGTGGTGCCGTCGACGGCGAGCACGCCCGCGGCGCCGCGGGTGATGACCGCGACCGGGACCAGGTCGGCGAGCTTGGCCAGCGCCGCTTCCGGGGTGTCGGTGCGGGTGTAGCGCATCGCTTCGACGTCGTTGGGCAGGAACGCGTGGCAGCACGCCAGCTGGTCGAGCAGCGCCGCCGACCACGCTTCCGACGGGTCCCAGCCGACGTCGGCGAAGACGAGACTGCCCGCCTGGTGCGCGGTGTGGACCCAGTCGGCCGTGTCGAGGCCGATGTGCGCGACGGTCGCGCGGCTCGGCGGCGGGGAGCCGGCCAGCTCGGCGACCGGGACGGGCGGCGGGTGGCCGTGGGTGACCATCGCCCGGTCGCCGGCGTAGGCCAGCGAGACGGTGACGGGGGAGTGCCACTCCGGGAACCGCCGCGAGCGCGACAGGTCGATGTGCTCCTGCCGAGACAGCACATCCCAGCAGTAGCGCCCGTAGACGTCGGTGCCGAACGCGGCCGCCAGCGACGTCCGCAGGCCGAGGCGGCTCAGCGCCACCGCGAAGTTCGCGATGCCGCCCGGCCCCGAGCCCATGCCGCCCGTCCACACTTCCGTGCCGGGCTCCGGCGGTCGTTCGAGCCCGGTGAACACCAGGTCGAAGAACAGCAGACCGGACAGGAAGACATCGATGTCGGGTGCGGACTCGGCCGGCACGGGCGCCTCCCGGAATCGAGGATGCGCACGAGCGTGCTTCAGGTGCGCAGAATGCGCAAGAGACGCGCAAACTCGTTCGTCTGGTGAGCGAGTTTGACTGCTATTGTCCCCGCATGCTGCCCCAGCGTCGCCACGAGCTGATCCTGCGGGCTCTCCGTGCGGAGGGCCCGGCGCCGGTCGGCGTGCTGGCCGAGCGGCTCGGCGTCAGCCAGGCCACCGTGCGCCGCGACCTGGTGCAGCTCGACCGCGAAGGCCGGCTGACCCGCGTCTACGGCGGGGCGATGGCCGCCGACGACGAGCCGTTCGCGCGCGTGGCCGCCGAGCGGGCCGACGACAAGGACGCCGTCGCCCGGCGCGCGGCCGGACTGGTCGCCGACGGCGACACCGTGCTCCTCGACATCGGCACCACCGCGCACCGGCTGGCGCGGCACCTGCGCGACCGCGCGCTGACCGTGATCACCAGCAGCCTCGCCGTCTACGCCGAGCTGAAGGACGCCGACGACGTGCAGCTCGTCCTCCTCGGCGGCGTGGTCCGGCGCAGCTATCACTCGATGGTGGGATTCCTGACCGAGGACGCGCTGCGCCAGGTGCACGCCGACACCGTCTTCCTCGGCACCAGCGGCGTCCGCGGCGACGGCCACGTCATGGACTCGACGGTCGTCGAGGTGCCGGTCAAGCGCGCGATGGTCGCCGCGGGCGACCGGGTGGTGCTGCTCGCCGACGCCGGCAAGTTCCCCGGCACCGGGCTGGCCCGGGTCTGCGGGCCGGACGCGCTCGACGTCGTCGTCACGAGCCCCGGAGCCGACGAGCCGACCTGCTCGGCCCTGCGCGAGGCGGGCGTCGAGGTGCTGCGATGAGGCTGGCGATCCTGGGCGGTGGCGGCTTCCGCGTGCCGCTGGTGCACGGTGCGCTGCTGGCGGACGGCGGGGTCACCGAGCTGGTCCTGCACGACGTCGAGCCGGGGCGGCTCGCGGCGGTGGAACGAGTTCTCGCCGAGCAGGCCGCGGGCGTCCCGGACGCGCCGCGGGTGCGGACCACCACCGGGCTGGCCGACGCACTGTCCGATGTGGACTTCGTGTTCTCCGCCATCCGCGTCGGCGGGCTGCGCGGCCGTCGGCTCGATGAGCAGATCGCGCACGCGGAAGGCGTGCTGGGCCAGGAGACCGTCGGCGCCGGGGGGATCGCCTACGGGTTGCGGACCGTCCCGGTCGCCGTCGACCTCGCGCGGAAGATCGCCGAGCTGGCCCCGGAAGCGTGGGTCATCAACTTCACCAACCCCGCCGGGATGGTCACCGAGGCGATGGCCGCGCACCTCGGCGGCCGGGTGCTCGGCATCTGCGACTCGCCGGTGGGGCTGTGCCGCCGCGTCGCGCGGGCCCTCGGCATCGACCCGGCGACGGCGTGGTTCGACTACGCCGGCCTCAACCACCTCGGCTGGCTCCGCGCGGTCCGCGTCGGCGGCGAGGACGTCCTGCCGAAGCTGCTCGCCGACACCGGCGCGCTGGAGTCGTTCGAGGAGGGGAAACTCTTCGGCGCGGACTGGCTGCGTGCCCTCGGTGCCCTGCCCAACGAGTACCTGCACTATTACTACTTCGCGCGCGAGGCCACGAGCCCGCAGTCGCGCGGGGCCCAGCTGCTGGAGCAGCAACGCGGCTTCTACGCGGAACCTTCACTGGCCGCGTGGGAACGCACGCGCTTGGAGCGCGAAGCGACGTACATGGCCGAGACGCGCGAAGGCGAGCGTGACGATCTCGAAGGCGGCGGCTACGAGAAGGTCGCGCTGGCGTTGATGCGCGCCATCGCGTACGGCGAACGCACGACGCTGATCCTCAACGTCCGCAACGGATCCGTGCTCCCCGGCGTGCCCGCGGACGCGGTCGTAGAGGTCCCGTGCGTCGTCGACGCGAATGGCGCCCGGCCGCTGGCCACCGGGCCGTTGCCCGACCACGCGCTGGGCCTGGTGACGGCGGTCAAGGCTGTCGAGCGGGCAACGATCGAAGCGGCGACGACGGGTTCGCGCGAGGCGGCACTACGGGCGTTCGCGCTGCACCCGCTGGTCGACTCGGTCTCCGTGGCGCGGCGGCTGCTCGACGCCTACGCCGCCGCGCACCCGGAACTCGCTTACCTGGCTTAGGAAATCTCGCGCAGGAGCGGGGCCAGCCGGGCCGCCAGGTCCGCGTCGACGGCCTCGATCTCGCCGATCAGCAACTCGGTGACGGCGTGGAACGGCCCGGCGAGGTTCCCGAGCCCGCCGACCAGCGTTGCCTCGAACGGCCTGGTGACGTCGGCGGGCAGTTGGTCCAGGCCGCGGCCCTCGCCCGCGGGCACGCCGTGGCGCAGGCAGGTGAGCGCCAGCGCGTACTCTCGGACGCGGCCGATCATGTACTCGGCCTGCCAGCCGCGGCCGCGTTCGATGCTCGACCGCGCGTGCAGGGCGTGCAGCCAGGCCAGGTCGACCAGCCGCCGGGCGTCCGGTGGCGGCGACTGCGGGCGGTCCTGCGGCGTGCCGAACAGCAGCCGGAACTTCGGCGTCGTCGCGCCGAAGTCCGCTTCCGGCCAGAACGCCAGGTCGACCTGCAAGGTGTTCGCCAGCAGGAAAACGCGGAACACGGTCCGCTCGAACACGACGTCCATGTGGTGCACCGCTCCGTGCTCGCGGTAAATCCGCGCGGTGAAGTCCGCGAGCACCGGCTCGGGCTCGCCGGCGACGGCGAAGGCGAGGTCGATGTCCGACCACGCGTCTTCGGCGTCGAGCGCGGCCGAGCCGGTGAGCGCGGCGCCGGTGACGCGCTCGTCCGACCGGGCGGCTTCGATCAGGGCTTCGCGGAGCAGGTTCCGATCCCCCGGGGTGAACATGATCTCCAGGTCAGACCGTGGCCATCGCGGTGAACTCCGCTTCCGCGTCGCCGCGCTCGGCGTACAGCGACCACGCCTTGCCGGCGATGTCGTCGGGATCGAGGGTGCCCACCGCGAAGCCGTGGTCCTGCTCGGTGAACTCGCGGTGGATGTCGCCGCGCTCGATGAGACCGCCGATCGTCAGCGTGCCCGCGTAGACACCGGTTTCGCGCAGGGCCGCGTTCAGCGTCAGGACGAACATGCGCAACGCCGCCGACGCCGGCGCCAGGCTGCCGAGCATCGGCATCGGGTACTTGCCGCTCAGGCCGCCGGCGAACAGCAGCGAACCCGAGCCGCGCTCCAGCATGCCCGGCAGCACCGTCTCGACCAGCCGGACCGCCGGGGAAACGATCGCGTCGAACGCGGCGCGCACGGTGTCCGCGCCGGCCGTCGTGAGGGGGACGGGACCGGGTCCGGCGATGTCCGCCGGGCCGAAGTACACCGTGTCGAGCTCGCCGGCTTCGGCCGTGATGCGCGCCAGAACCGCTTCCAGTCGATCAGGGTCGGTCACGTCCGCCGCGTAGGTGTGCGTGGGAATCCCGGCCAGGGACTCCCGGTAGCTCGCGTGCCGGGTTTCGGTGCGCGAAACCAGCGCCGTCGTGAAGCCTTCGCGGCCGAAGCGACGGGCGATCGACAGGCCGAGCCCGGGCCCCGCACCCAGGACGGCGATGACTTTCGGCAAGGGAACCTCCTCGAGAGAAAGTGAGACTGCTCTCAAGTTATCCATAAGGTGAGGATGCCGTCAACTTCCATGTCGTGTGCGGCGAATGTCGTCATGGGTTCGGGCCAGTGGCCTACGGTGCTGCTCCAAGCGGGTAGAACATGTTCCAGTTTCCGGTGTGGACCGACACCATGACCTTCGCCGTTCCGCGAGCGAGGAGTGCGCCATGGATGCCGACCTGACCCGCCGCCAGATCCTGCGCGGCACCGCGGTGGGCGTGGGCCTCGCCGTGACGTCCGGCCTCGCGACGGCACCGGGCGCGTCCGCCGCGCCCCTCGTGGGGGAGTACGACGTCGTCGTGGTCGGCTCCGGCGCGGCCGGGATGACCGCGGCGCTGACGGCGGCCAAGCGCGGGCTCAGCGTCGTCGTCCTCGAGAAGGCGCCGACGTTCGGCGGGTCCGCGGCGCGCTCCGGCGCGGGCATCTGGATCCCGAACAACCCGGTGCTGCTCGCCGCCGGCGTCCCGGACACGCCCGCGAAGGCCGTGCAGTACCTCGCCGCCGTCGTCGGGCCGGACGTGCCGGCCGCGCGGCAGGAAGCGTTCCTGCGCAACGGACCCGAGATGATCGCGTTCGTCATGGCGAACAGCCCGCTGCGGTTCCGGTGGATGGAGGGCTACAGCGACTACTACCCGGAGCTCCCGGGCGGCCTGCCGAACGGCCGCTCGATCGAGCCGGACCAGTTCGACGGGAACCTGCTCGGCGCGGAACTGGCGAACCTGAACCCGCCGTACCTCGCGACGCCGGCTGGGCTGGTCGTCTTCAGCGCCGACTACAAGTGGCTGAACCTGGCCGCCGTCAACGCGAAGGGCGCGGCGGTCGCCGCCGCCTGCCTCGCCCGCGGCACGGCCGCCGCGCTGGCCGGGCAGAAGCCGCTCACCATGGGGCAGTCGCTCGCGGCCGGGCTGCGGGTGGGGTTGCTGCAGGCGAACGTCCCGGTGCTGCTGAACACCCCGCTCGTCGACCTGAACGTCGAAAACGGCGCGGTCACCGGGGTTCTGGTGCCGCAGGGGCTCGTGCGGGCCCGGCGCGGCGTGATCGTCGGCTCCGGCGGGTTCGAGCACAACGCCGCGATGCGCGCGCAGTACCAGCGGCAGCCGATCGGCACCGCGTGGACCGTCGGGGCCAAGGAGAACACCGGCGACGGCCACCGCGCCGGGCAGCGCGCCGGCGCCGCGCTCGACCTGATGGACGACGCGTGGTGGGGCCCGGCCATCCCGATCCCCGGCGACCCGTACTTCTGCCTGGCCGAGCGGACGCTGCCCGGCGGGCTGATCGTCAACCAGGCGGGCAAGCGGTTCGTCAACGAAGCCGCGCCCTACAGCGACGTCGTGCACACGATGTACGACAAGAACCCGGCCGAGCCGGACATCCCCGCGTGGCTGGTCGTCGACCAGAACTACCGGAACAAGTACCTGTTCCGCGACACCCTGCCGCTGCTGCCGCTGCCGGACTCGTGGTACGCGGCGGGCGCGGTCGTCAAGGCGTCGACCATCCCGGCTCTCGGCTCGGCGATCGGCGTGCCGGCCGCCGCACTGAAGTCCACTGTGGACCGATTCAACGGATTCGCGTGGTCCGGGGTGGACAGTGACTTCCGGCGCGGCGCGAGCGCTTACGACCACTACTACACCGACCCGCTGGTGCTGCCCAACTCCTGCCTCGCGCCGCTGTGGGCGCCGCCGTTCTACGCGTTCAAGATCGTGCCCGGCGACCTCGGCACGAAGGGCGGCATGCGCACGGACGCCCGGGCGCGCGTGCTCCGCCCGGACGGCTCGGTGATCCCGGGCCTGTACGCGGCCGGCAACGCGAGCGCGGCGGTGATGGGGCACAGCTACGCCGGCGCCGGCTCGACCATCGGCCCGGCGATGACGTTCGGGTTCATCGCCGGGAACGACGTCTAGAACTCCTTCTCGACCAAGGGAAGGACTTCGGTGCCGAGCAGTTCGATGGCGCGCATCATGTCCTGGTGGGGCACGCCCGACCAGTCCATCTGCAGGGCGTAGCGGTCCGCCCCGGTGAGCTTGCCGACGGAGATCAGGCGCTCGGCGATCTCCTGCGGGCTGCCGACGAACAACGCCTGCGCGTCGCGGGTGTGCTGGTCGTACTCGGCGCGGGTCGGGACCGCCCAGCCGCGGGCTTGCGCGCCGTACTTCATCGTTTCGAGCCAGTACGGGTAGAACTTTTCCTTGGCTTCCTGGGAGTTCTCGGCGATGAAGCCGATGGCGCTCATGGTGACGTGCAGGTCTTCTTTCGCGTGGTCGCCCGCTTCGCCGGCTCGGCGGTAGAGGTCGACCAGCGGGGCGAAGCGCTCGGGGCGCCCGCCGATCACGGCGTACACCACGGGCAGGCCCAGCAGCCCGGCGCGGATGGACGACTCGGGGTTGCCGCCGGTGCCGATCGAGATGCGCAGGCGGCCGCCGTACGGGCGCGGCAGGATCCGCGCGTTGTCGAGGGGCGGGCGGAACTTGCCGGACCAGGTGAGCGGGTCTTCGCGGTCGATGCGGAGGAGGAGGGCGAGCTTCTCCTCGAAGAGTTCGTCGTAATCGCCGAGGTCGTTGCCGAAGAGCGGGAAGGACTCGGTGAACGACCCGCGCCCGGCGAGCAGCTCGGCGCGGCCGCGGCTGAGCTGGTCGAGGGTCGTGAACTGCTGGTAGACGCGGACCGGGTCCTCGGTGCTCAGGACGGTCACCGCGGAGCTCAGCGTGATCCGGCTGGTGACGCTCGCCGCGGCGGCCAGCACCGTGCCCGGGCTGGAGATCGCGTACTGGTCGAGGTGGTGCTCGCCGAGGCCGTAGAAGCCGAGGCCCAGCTCGTCGGCGAGCTTGATCCGCTCGAGGGTGTTGGCCAGCGTCTGCGCGACGGACGGTTGCTCGCCGGTGCGCGGGTCCGGCGCGCGGTCGCCGAAGCTGTAGATGCCGAGTTTCATAGAGCGTTCAACTATCTGGGAGGTGGATTCGTTCCCGTGGGGGTGGGGGCGAACGATCGTTCTGGTGGGGGAGGGGTGCGAGCGGTCCAGTGGCGCCGGCGGGGAGAGCGACCGATCGTTCCTTCTTGAGTGAGACAGGGCGACTGATCGTTCTTGCCGCACGGCGACTCAGCCGAAGCGGGTCTGGATGGCTTCGAGGTTCTTCTCCGACAACTGCAGGGCGGCGGCGCGGAGACTGAGCCCGTCGAGGGTGGCGCGCTCGAACACGCCGGTCACGAGGTCGCGCATCCGCGTCCGGACCTTGCCGAAAGCTTCCTCGGCGTCCGCGCCGACGTCGCCGAAGAGCGTCCACCACCACCAGGAGTTGGTCGCCGAATTGGCCACGAAGTCCGGCAGCACCCGGATGCCGCGGGCGTCGAGCAGCGCCTCGGCGTCGGCCGTCACCGGCAGGTTCGCGGCCTCGACGATGAGCTTCGCGCCGATCTTGGCCTGGTTGTCGCTGTCGACGCAGTACGAGATCGCGGCCGGCACGAGGACCTCGGCCGGGACGTCGAGCCACGCTTCGGGCGGGAGGAGCTCGTCGCCCGGTCCGAGGTTGTCGCGGTCGATGCCCCCGAAGCGGTCTCGGTGGCGCAGCAGGTTCTCGACGTCGAGGCCGTCCGGGTTGACGACGACCCCGCGCACGTCCGAGACGCCGACCACCTGGAGGCCGGCTTCGGCGAGGAACCGCGCGGTGGCCCCGCCCATCGAGCCGAAACCCTGGACGACGACGCGGTTCGGCCCGCCGAGCCCGAGCATCTCGAGCCCGCTGAGCGTGGCCTGGGCGACGCCGAGGCCGCCGACCAGCTCGTCGAGCCCGAGCCCGCCGACCTCGATGCGGAAGGCGTCCACCAGCCGTTCGGTCGCCGCCTCGCGGTCTTCGAGCAGCGGGTAGACCGCCTGGACCGGGCTGAGCAGGCCGATCTCCGCGATGACGTCGTCGATGACGTCCTGCCGCAGGCCGAGGTCCTCGCCCATGGTCCAGTAACGCTCGATGAGCGGGCGCATGGCGTCCAGGTAGCGGGCGACGACCTCGCGGGCGCGCTCGTCGTACGGGTCGAAGTCGATGCCGCCCTTGGCGCCGCCGAGCGGGACGTACCGGCCGTCGGGGTCGTAGTTGAGGCCCTCCTTGAGCGTCATCCCCCGCGCCAGGCCTCGCACCTCGAAGAGTGTGCAGCCGCGGCGCATCCGCAGGCCCCCGCTGGCCACGCCGCGGACCAGCCGGTCGATCACCAGGTAGCCCCGGCACCCGGTGACCGGGTCGGTCCACGCCACTTCGAGCAACGCCGGCTCGCTCATCGGCCCTCCGCGGTCAGCGCCGGTTCGGTCTCGCCGAGCTCGTGGGCCAGCGCCTGGCCGACCCACCGGGCGCAGTCGTCGGCGGTGACGGTGCCCTCGCGCGCGACGAACTGCACGGCGAGCCCGTCGAGCAGGGCGGTCAGCCGCCACGCCGCACCGTGCGGGTCCCGGCACCGGAACTCGCCGGCGGCGACACCCTCGGTGATGAGCGAGACGACGGCGTCGCGCCACCGCAGGTCGAGCCGCTGGACCACCTCCCGCAGCTCGGCGTCGCGCATCGCGGCGGCACCGGCTTCGATCCACAGGTGCCAGCCCGCGGTGGGTTCGGTCGGCCCGTAGAGGACGAGCACGGCGCGAAGCCGTTCGCCGGCCGGGCCGGGGCGGGCCAGCTCGTCGCGCAGGACGGCGAGGTTGCGCTCGGCCGCTTGCCGGAAGGCCTCGATGATGAGGGCTTCGAGGGTGCCGAAGTGGTAGAAGACCAGCGCGGTGCTGACGCCGAGGTCCTTGGCGACGTCGGCGGCCCGCACCCCGGCGATGCCTCTCAACCGGACCTGGTCGAGCGCGGCGAGCAGGATCTCCTCCCGCCGGACGGCGACCTCCTTGCGCGTCATGGGGTAACGGTACCCATCCCGGGAACACCCGGAAGTCGGTCAGGCACGCAGTTCCCGGACGAGCGCCCGCAGCCACGGCCCGGCGATCGCGGGCTCGGCGGAGATCGTCCGGACGAGCCGGTCGCGCACCTCGGCGGACCGGCCGGCGTCGACGAGCGCGAACGCCTCGGCCAGCGCGCGGCGCGTGGCCTTGCCGTGGTCGGGCGTCCGGACGGTCTCGTCGGTCCAGCGCTGCCGCGGGAAGGACGGGGTCAGCTTCGGCTGGTCGTTGCCGAAGTAGCACCAGACGTCCCGCGCGAGCGACACGTTGCGAACCGCCGCCGCGGGCAGTTCGCGCGTCCAGGCGACGTCCTCCTGCCAGCGCCAGGCGTCCGGGCGAGTCGGCTGGCGGAGGGTGACGCCGAGGAACCGCAGCTTGCGCCGGATGACGTGCCACGCTTCGCGGTCTTCGTCGATCCAGTCCCTGAGCTGGACGTACAACTCGGTGAAGGTGTCGCCTTCGTAGACGAGGTCGGCGAACACGGTCGGCCGGGTCCCGCGGGCGAGCGTGTGGGGCGTGATCCCGGCGGCGGCGAGGTTTTCGCGCAGCAGCCGCACGTCCCGGCGGCCGAATCCCTGCCGTGGCTTGAGGGAGAGGGGAAGCTGGTGGACGCGTTCCTGCCACGACGTCTGTTCGAGGGCGCCGCCGAGGAGGTCGTGCATGCTGTCCAGCGACCGGCCGACGAAGTGGAGTTCGCCGTCGCCGCACCGGGCGAGGACCTTGGCGGTGCAGGTGGTGAGGTCGTCGAGAAACCAGAGATGCGGTTTTCCGGCGTTGTCGAGGAGCGTCCCGACCTGGTCGGGACGCACCAGGTCCCACCGGAACGGTCGGTTCGTCATGAGGCCAGCGTAGGTTCGGGATTCGTTGGGCGGCAACGGATTTTCCCAGGCCGGGGGAACCGCTCTCGCGGTTCCCCCGGCCCGGGAACGGATCCTCAAGCCGTCCACTGAGGATCGCGGCCCAGGTACCGCAGCAGCTCCGACACCGCGTCGTCGCCGGCCGGGCCGTCGAGGGCCGGTGCGTAGGCGAACCCCCGCAGTGGCTCCGCCAGTTCCTTCGCCGTCGGCAGCAGCGCCTCCGCCAGTTCCTTCGTCAGCGGGGATTCCTGGCCCGTCGCCACCGCGATGTCCCACGCGTGCATCGCCGCGTCCAGGGCCGCCGCGCCCACCGCCACCGCGGCCGGGAGTGCGCCCTGCGGCAGGGGCGTCGGGACCGCCTCCGCGCCCGGGGGAACCGTCGCGAACGCCGCGGCCGCCGCGGCCAGCTTCGGCTCGAGGAACGCCGACACGTCTTCGAGTGCGCCCGAGGGGGCGAACGGGTCGAAGTCCGGGCCCGGCTCGCCCGTGATGAAGGCCGAGTAGCCCTGCTGGTCGCCGCCCGCGTGCTGGAGGACCTGGTGCACCGTCCACTCCGCGCACGGGGTCGGGAGAGCGCCGTCCGTCACGCCCGCCGCCGCCGAGCGCAACGCCTCGTGGGCCGAGGCCAGAAGCGGCCATGGCGAAGAAAGCCCGGCGAAGAACGTGCGGATGTCGGCGACCAGGACCTCCGGCGCTTCGTGCGCCGAGTAGTGGCCGGCCGCGTCCCGGGGGCCGCCACTGCCCGAGCGCGTGTCGTACGCGTTCCAGCTGACGATGTTCGCGTGGTCGCGCTCGGCGAAGCGGCGGATCGACTGGAAGTCGCCCGCGAACATCGCCAGGCCCGTCGGCACCGTCGTCGGGCCCTCCGGGTGGGACGTCGTGTGCGCGTCCTCGTAGTAGAAGCGGATCGACGAGCCGCCCGTGCCGGTCAGCCAGTACAGCGCCACGTTCGCGATGACGAAGTCCGCGTCGAGGTGCTCGCCGAAGAGCTGGGCGTTCCACGCCAGCAGCGCCAGCGGGGAGTCGGCGAGCGCGAAGGCGAGGGTGTGCGGCTGCTGGCTGTGCAGCGTGTTGAAGGAGAACATGTTCTCGTAGAACCACTGCAGGTGCGCGAGCGCGGCCTGGTCGGCCTCGCTCAGGTCCGCCATCTCCGCCGGGTCGCCGGACGGGAACGAGAACAGCTGCGTGACGTGCACGCCGACCACCTTCTCCGGCGCGAGCCGCCCGATCTCCGGGGAGATCATCGAGCCCGCGTCGTTGCCCGCCGCGCCGTACGACTCGTAGCCCAGACGGCTCATCAGCTCCGCCCACGCCGCCGCCGTGCGGTGCGTGCCCCAGCCCGCCGCGCGGGTCGGGCCCGAGAACCCGAACCCCGGCAGCGACGGGATCACCAGGTGGAACGCCGGCGCGTCGGCCGACTCCGGCTCGGTCAGCGGGCCGATGACGTCGAGGTACTCGACGATCGAACCCGGCCAGCCGTGCGTCAGCACCAGCGGCGTCGCGTCCGCGCGGGACGACCGGACGTGCAGGAAGTGGATCGTCTCGCCGTCGATCTCCGTGACGAACTGCGGGTACGCGTTGAGCCGCGCCTCGAACGCCCGCCAGTCGAACTCCTCCAGCCAGTGCCCGGCCAGCGCGCGGACCCGCTCGTTCGTGACGCCGTACTCGGCGGGCAGGTCGTCCGGCCAGAGCGCCCGCTGGAGCCGATCCCGCAGGTCGTCCAGGGCGGACTGGGGGATCTCGGCGCGGAACGGGCGAAGGGCGGGGACCGTCATGGCTACTCCTCGAAGGATGGAACGGAATGCTTCGTTCCGAACTGTAGCAGAGCGGAATAATCCGTTCCAGTGGTAATCTCCACCCATGCCCGAGACCGCCCTGCCGGGTCGCCGCGCCCAGGCCGCCCGCAACGACTTCGTCATCCTCGACGCCGCGCGCCAGGTCTTCCTCGTGGACCCGAAGGCGCCGATCTCGCACGTCGCCGAGCGCGCGGGCGTCGGGATCAGTGCCCTCTACCGGCGCTACCCCAGCAAGGAGTTCCTGCTCTGCCGGCTCTGCCACGACGGCCTCCGCACCTACATCGCCGAAGCCGAGGCCGCCGACGAGGAGCCGGACGGCTGGACGGCGCTCACCGGCTTCCTCCGCCGGGTGGTCGACGCCGACGTCCACTCGCTGACCGTCCACCTCGCGGGCACGTTCACCCCGACCGAAGAGATGGGCGCCGACGCGCGACGGGCGAACGAGCTGTCGGCGGGCCTCTTCGCGCGGGCGCGCGGGACCGGACGGCTCCGCGAGGACGCCGTCACCGAGGACATCGGCATGATCCTCGAGTGCTGCGCGGCGATCCGCGTCGAGGACCCGGAGCGCACCGCCCAGCTGCGCCGCCGCTACCTGGCGATGCTCGTCGAGGGGCTGGAAGCGGGAAAAGAGCGCGAGCTGCCCGGCCCGCCGCCGCGCCCGGGTGAGATGAACGGCCGCTGGCGTCCGTCCTGACGGCCCTGCCGCGGCGCGTCCGGATGGCGGTAACGAATGCCGGTTTTGCGACGACTGATCAGCGTCGGCTGTCCACCAAGACCACGCAGCATCCGTCAGAGCGGCATTCCCCGGACCGAAACGGCGAGACCACGACTATGCAACGAAGCTGGCGAAGAACCACGATCCTGTCCTCGGTGGCCGCATTGGCCACGGCGTTCCTCGCGATGGCACCCGCCGCGCAGGCGGACGTGCCCTCCAGTTCTGTCGAAGTCAGCACCACCACGGTGCTCCCGGGACAGACGTTCACCATCTCGCAAACCGTGCACAACGACCGTGATTTCACGGTCACTTTCGCCAAGGCCGCCATTTACGGCACGCCGACGCCGATCACCGACGTCGTCGACGTCGTTTCCTGCACGAACACGACCGCGGTCGGCTGCTTCCAGGCCGGGAGCAGCTACCGCGCCGCGTTCGGCGACCTCGAGGCGGGCGGCACGAAGACCACGGTGTGGACCTTGCGCGTCAAGGACACCGCGGCGCCGGGCCAGTTCACGCTGCAGCACCAGTTCGTGGGCGACAACTACGCCTTCGACACGCTCGACGGCCCGGTGATCACGGTCGGCAGCCCGTCGACCTTCGCCGACGTCAAGGTCGCGCTCGCCGCGACCGGCCACGGCGGCCTGAACGCACGCATCGACTACACGCTGACCGTGACGAACGCCGGCCCGTCGGCCGCGTCCGGGATCCGGGTCGTGGCCACGTATGCGTCGGGACTGTCGTTCGCCAGCGCCACCGGCTGCACCCGTGTGGGCAGCACCCGGTCGCTGAACTGCGACGTCGCCTCACTGGCGTCCGGTGCTTCGGCGACGGCGAAGTTCTCGGTCAACGGCGGCCTGCTGGCGCTCGGCTCGTACACCACGACGGCGGTGCGCACGGCCAGCTCGCCGGAGGATCCCACCAGCGCCAACGACAGCGCGTCGAAGACGTGCTCGGCGCTCACCGGGCTCATCGTGACCTGCTGAAGGCTCGCGAGAGGTGAACCGGGCTCGTGTCCTCCGCCAGGGACGCGGGCCCGGTTCGCGTTTTCAGCCGGCGGCCGAGGCGTACAGCTTCGCGATGTCGTCGTCGAAGTACGGGCTGTAGGAGACGTCCGGGGTGTCGCCGCCGAGCTGGTAGCCGCCGATGACCCCGACGACCGCGCCGCCGGTCACCCACGGGCCACCGCTGGTGCCGTCCGGGAAACCGGGGCAGGCGACGCGCAGTTGATAAGTCTCGAACCGCGTGGTGGTACCGGTGCACACCACCGGGGAATCGGTCGTGTTGGGGTAACCCGTCAGGGTGATCGCATGGTCGAATCCGCGGTCGGTGCCGAGAACATTCGCTCCGGTGAGGCTTTCCAGCGAAGCCGTGTTCCCCGGTTGCTGCACGGTCAAGAACGCGAAATCCAGATCCGGGTCGGCCGAAGACGTCCAGCCGTCCGCGACGGCGACACCGGTGACCGTCCACATTCCCAGCGGCGCGACACCGTCGTGATAAGCGGGAGCGAAGGACATTCCGCCTTTGACGCAGTGCGCGGCCGTCAGCACCAGGTCACCGGCGCCGGAATGCACGACGCTCGCCGTGCAGAAATGGCTCCCGTTCGCGAACAACGCCCCGACCGGGGAAACACTTCTCGCCGGAGTCACCGTCGCCGAAGTGGCCGAAGCCGCCGGGGAAGTGACCGGCGCGCCCGCGGCATAGGCGTCGTCGGCGGTCGTGCCCGTGCCGGCGACCAGGCCGGCGCCGAGCACCAGAACGGCCGCCGCGGCCGCCGCCGCGGGCCTCAGGAACTTGATCGCCACCGCTCCAGATCACCACACCGGAACCGGGTTGGCAGCGCCACGAGCCGGATGCACAGTGACTTCACAGCGGCTGTGAAGCTCGTATGTGCCGGGCTGAAGGTGCCCTTCAGTCCGCGCGACCCGCTAGCCGAGGTCCTTCGGCAGCAGGGTGGTCGCCGGGTCGGGAGCGGCGACGGCCTTGGGACGGCGGTCGCGGAACAGCCAGCCGCCGACGATGCCGCCGAGGAAGCCGAACATGTGGCCCTGCCAGCTGACCCCTTCCTCGGTCGGCAGCAGGGACGCGAAGGTGTAGGCGAAGCACAGCGCCATCACCAGGCCGAGCACGATGTCGATCGCGTGCCGGTCGAACAGCCCGCGCACGATGATGTAGCCGAAGTAGCCGAACACCAGCCCGCTGGCGCCGACCGTGACCGAGTTCGACGGCGAGATGAACCAGACGCCGAGCCCGCTGGCGACGATGATCAGCACGGTCACGCCGATCCACTTCTTCACCCCGCGGTAGGCGGCGAGGAAGCCGAACACGAACAACGGCCCCGAGTTGCCTTCGATGTGACCCCAGCTGGAGTGCATGAACGGCGCGCTGAAGATCTCCGGCAGCGACGCCGGGTCGCGTGCCTCGATGCCGAACTCGCGGCTCAGGTCGTAGCCGGTGGGAGCGTTGACGAGCTGGATCACCCACAGCACGGCCAGCAGGCCCACCATCACCCACAAGGCCTTCTTGGCTTCGGCGATCATCGCCTCGGCTTCGCTGCGGGCGGGGCCCTCTCCGGTCGTGCTCATTCGTCCCCCTTTGTCGGTTGCGCCGAGGATAACCGGACAGCGGCCGCGGACGCGGCGTTCCGGGCCGAGCCGTGACCTGGCAGGGTTGGGCGTATGACGTCACACCGGCCGGAGGTGGTCTTCCGCGGCCGTCGCATGCCCGGCGACCGCGCGCTGGTCATGGCCATCGTCAACCGCACGCCCGACTCCTTCTACGACAAGGGCGCGACCTTCGCCGAGAACGCGGCACGCGACGCCGTCGACCGCGCGGTCGCGGAGGGCGCCGACATCGTGGACATCGGCGGGGTCAAGGCGGGCGAGGGCCCCGAGGTGGACGTCGACGAGGAGATCGACCGGGTCGTGCCGTTCGTCGCCGAGGTGCGGGAACGCCACCCGGGCCTGGTCATCAGCGTCGACACCTGGCGCCACGAGGTCGGGCGCCGGGTCTGCGAGGCGGGCGCCGACCTGCTCAACGACACGTGGGCCGGTGCCGACCCGAAGCTGGTCGAGATCGCGGCCGAGTTCGGCGCGGGTTACGTGTGCTCCCACGTCGGCGGCATGCCGGTGCGCACCGACCCGTACCCGGCGCCGACCCCGGACCGGCCGTTCTGGCCCCGCTACGACGACGTCGTCGCGGACGTGGTCGCCGAGCTGACCGCGGCGGCCGAGCGGACGGTCGCCGCCGGGGTGCCGCGCGGCGGCGTCCTCGTCGACCCGACGTTCGACTTCGGCAAGAGCACCCGCCACGGCCTCGAGCTGCTCCGCCACTTCGACCGGCTGGTGGCGACCGGCTGGCCGGTGCTCGTCGCGCTGTCGAACAAGGACCTGATCGGCGAGACCCTGGACGTCGAAGCCCACGACCGCCTGGCCGGCACCCTGGCGGCGACGGCGATCGCGGCGCACGCCGGTGCCGCGGTCTTCCGCGCCCACAACGTCCGGGAGACGCGGGAAGCCGTCGAGGCGGTCGCGAGCCTCGTGTCCACTATGGACTGAGTCGCCAGAGTGAGGTGACTTCGGCGGCCCGGGCCCGGTGCAGCGGGTCGTCGGGGGCGAGGGCGCGGGGATGCCGGGCCGGGGTCCCGGTCCGGTCCACGACCCGCAGGCCCGCCGCCGCGATCCAGGCCAGGAGCTCGTCGCGCGTGCGCAGTCCGAGGTGCTCCGCGAGATCCGACAGCACCAGCCATGCCTCGCCGTCCGGCGTGAGGTGCCGGCGTGCCCGGTCGAGGAAGCCGCGCAGCATCCGGCTTCCCGGGTCGTACACGGCGTGGTCGAGCGGGGTGCGGGCGCGGCCCGGCAGCCACGGCGGGTTCGCCACCACCAGCGAGGCCCGGCCGGGCGGGTACAGGTCCGTCAGCACGACCTCGGTGCGTGCGCCGAAGCCGAGCCCGGCCAGGTTCTCGGTCGCGCACGCGACCGCGCGGGGATCGGCATCCGTCGCCACCACCCGGGGGACACCGCGGTGGGCGAGCACGGCGGCCAGCACCCCGGTGCCGGTGCCGATGTCGAAAGCCGGGGAACCCGGCGGCAGGGGCGCCGCCGCGACCAGGTCGACGTACTCCTGGCGGATCGGGGCGAAGACGCCGTAGTGCGGGTGGATCCGCGCGCCGAGGGCCGGGACGGCGATTCCCTTCCGGCGCCATTCCGCCGCGCCGAGCACCCCGAGCAGCTCTCGCAGCGGCACCGCCGCGGGGACGTCGAGCGCGCCGTACACCGCGGTGCACGCTTCGGTGACGTCCGGTGCCCGGCGCAGCGGGACGACGTGGCCGGGGTCCAGCGGCACGTGGAGGAACGAGAGCAGCCGCGCTCGCGAAGCGCGATCGGCACGGTAGCGGGCGTAGTCGTCCGGCGGGGGCGCCGGGATCCGCCGGTTCATGGCGTCGAGCAGCTGCCGGGCGGCGGGGTAGTCCCCCTGCCAGAGCAGGGCGACGCCGGTGGACGCCGTGCGCAGGGCGGCGTCGGCCGACAGGCGGTCGTCGGCGAAGACCGCCCGCCGGGACGGAGGGGAGAAGAGCCGGCGAGGGGGTTCGCCGGGCACGACGAGAAGAGCCACGGGAAAGGGTTTCCGTTCTTGCTGCGGGCACGACGAGGAACCCGCGAGAGGTGCGGGACACGTGGACTTCCGGAGCGGGACTAGCTCAGGACGGCAGCATGAACGGGATTCGTCACCCTTCGACCATAGCCCCGGACGCGGTGCCATGGCGTACAAAGGACGAAGAGGTGATGCCGGATGACGCCCTCGGTGGTGCGGCACGCGAAGCGGCGCCGGTGGGCGGTCGTCGCCGCCGTGGCCGCGGTGCTCGTGTCCGTGCCGTCGGTCGTCGCCGCGCTCGCCCCGGCGGGGGCGCCGGCCGACCCGGGCCGGCTGCGCGAACTCGTGCTGCAGTCGGCCACGCGGCCGTACCAGGGGTACGCCGAAAGCGCCGGCTCGCTCGCCCTGCCGGAGCTGCCGAACCTCGCCCCCGTCACGGCGCTCTTCTCCAAGCGGACGCCGATGCGCGCGTGGTACGCCGGGCCCGACCGCTACCGCGTCGACATCCTCGGCACCGCCGGCGAACACGACGTCTACCGGCTGCCCGACGGCGAATACACGTGGGACTACGGCGACAACACGCTGACCGAGCTGATCGGGGATCCGGACGTCCGGCTCCCGCGGGCCGGGGACCTGCTGCCGCCCGAGCTCGCGCGGCGGATCCTCCGGGCGGCGAAGGGCGACCCGGTGAGCGCGCTGCCGGGGCGGAACGTCGCCGGTGTCGCCGCGTCCGGGCTGCGGCTCGTGCCCGCCGATCCGGCCACGACGATCGGGCGCGTCGACGTCTGGGCGGACCCGGCGACCGGCGTGGCCGTGCGCGTCGAGGTCACCGCCCGCGGGCAGCAGGCCCCGATCCTGGTCACCGAGTTCCAGCAGCTCGAGCAGGCGACACCGGTCGTCGAAGCGCCGCGGCCCGTGCTCGGCTCGGGCTTCACCGTGGCGAGCGCCCCGGACGTCTCGAACGCGCTCGGCGCGCTGGGCCAGGTGCCGCTGCCGGCGACGCTCGCCGGGCGCCCGGTGGCGTCGTCGAAGCTCGGCGGCGTAGAGGGCGCCGCGCTCTACGGCACCGGGCTGGCGGCCTTCGCGGTCATCGCCGTGCCGCGCGCCGTCGGGAACGCGGCGAGCGAAGCCGCCGGGAAGGCCGGCGCGGTGCAGACGAGGCTGCCGGCGGGCACCGTGGTGCAGCTGTCGATCACGCCGTTGTCGCTCGCGATCGTCCGCTCGTCGGTCTTCCGCCGCTCCTACCTGCTGGCCGGCACGGTGACACCGGACGTGCTGAAGACCGTCGCGGAAGAGCTGTCGACGCTGCGCCGGAGCGGCCGATGATCGGCACGCGCGCGCTGACCAAGCGGTACGGCACCACCTTGGCGGTCGACGCCGTGGACCTGCAGGTCCACGAAGGCGACCGCTACGGCTTCCTGGGCCCGAACGGCTCGGGCAAGACCACCCTGGTCCGGATGCTGCTCGGCCTGGTCTACGCGACCAGCGGGGAGATCGAGGTGCTCGGGAAGCCCGTCCCGAAGCGCGTCGCCGAGGTGCTGCCGGAGGTCGGCGCGCTCGTCGAGGGCCCGGCCGCGTACCCGCACCTGTCCGGGCGCCGCAACCTCGCGCTGCTCGACGCCGCCGGGCGCGGCGGCGGGCGGCGCACGCGGCGGCGCCGGATCGGCGACGCGCTGGAGCAGGTCGGGCTCGGTGCGGTCGACCAGCGTCCGGTGAAGGCCTACTCGCTCGGCATGCGGCAACGGCTCGGGCTCGCCGGCGCGCTGCTGCGCAAGCCGCGGCTGCTGATCCTCGACGAGCCGACCAACGGCCTCGACCCGCAGGGCATCAAGGAGATCCGGGAACTGCTCGTCGAGCTGAACGCGGGCGGCACCACGGTCTTCCTGTCCAGCCACCTGCTGTCCGAGGTCGAGCAGCTCTGCACGCGCGTCGGCGTCGTCGACCGCGGGCGGCTCGTGCTGGAGGAAGACCTGGAGACGCTGCGGGCGGCGACCGGCCGGATCCTGGTCGGCACGCCGGACCCGGCCGAGGCGATCGCGGTCCTCGACGGGCAGCTCGAGTCCCGCGACGGCGACCGCCTGGTCATCCGGCACGGCGACCCGGCGGCGTTGAACGCGATGCTCGTCGAAGCGGGGGTGCGCGTGACGTCGATCCACGCCGAGCAGCGGACGCTGGAACAGGTCGTCCTCGACGTGACGGGTCCGGGCTCGGACCGGTTCGGGGCCGCCGGATGATCGCCGTCGAGCTGCGGAAGCTCGCGCTGCGGCCGCGGGTGTGGGTCAGCGTGCTGCTGCTCTGCCTGCTGCCCGCGATCGTCGGCGTCTTCCTGGCGACGGCCGACTTCGCGCCGCCGCCCGGGCAGGGCGGGGCGTTCCTGTCGGCGGTCGTCTCCGACGGCGCGCTGTTCCCGGCGGCCGCGCTCGCGCTCGTCCTGCCGCTGTTCCTGCCGATCGCGGTCGCGGTCGCCGCGGGCGACTCGATCGCGGGCGAGGCGTCCACCGGGACCCTGCGCTACCTGCTGGTGCGCCCGGTCGGCCGGACGCGGCTGCTCGGCGCCAAGATGGTCGCGCTCGCCGTGTACGTGACCGCGGCGATCGTCATCGTCGTCCTGACGTCGCTGGTGCTCGGGGTGATCCTGTTCGGCACGGGCGGGACACCGGGGGTCGCCGGGCCGGGCGGGCAGCCGACCGGGGTGACGTCGTTGTCGGGACAGTCGCTCAGCTCGTCCGGGCTGGGGTTGCGGCTGCTGGGCGCGGTGTCCTACATCGTGGTGTCGATGCTCGGGTTCGCCGCGATCACGGTGTTCCTGTCGACGGTGAGCGACTCGGCGCTGGGGGCGGCGCTGGGCGGGCTGGCCGTGCTGATCACCAGCTCGGTGCTGGAAACCTTGGACGCCGCCGCGTCCGTGAAGCCGTACCTGCCGACGCACTACTGGCTGTCCTGGATCGACTTCTTCCGGGATCCCGTGCTGTGGCGCACCATCGACCACGGGCTGCTGCTGCAGGCGGGCTACATCGTCGTGTTCTTCGGGGCGGCGTGGGCGAACTTCGCGACGAAGGACGTCACGAGCTGAGGCACTCGGCCGGCGCTTCGAGCGGGCCGGTGCCGAGGGCCTGCAGGACGAGCTCGGTGACGGCGGGGTCGGTGGGGAGGTCGCCGTGGCCGGCCTGGTTGCCGGGGCAGACCTGCTGGAGGGCGACGTTGACGGCGCCGTCGAGCCGGGCGGACTCCGGCGGGGTGACCGTCTCGTCGCGTTCGGTCCACACCGACAGCCACGGCAGCGTCGCCGGGATGGGTTCCCTCGCCAGCTCCTGCATCAGCGTGCTGCCGGGGGCCAGCTGCACGCACGCGGTGGGGCAGCCGCCCGGGACGAGCGCGCCGCCGGCCGCGGCGAGCCCGGTGCCGTGCATCGGCGCGCCGAGCGTGATCACCCGGCGGGCCTGGTGGTCACCGCCGTCGCGGCTGACCCACAGCCGGGCGACGACGCCGCCGGCGGAGTAGCCGATGACGTCCACCGAAGGTGCTCCGCGCGCGTACGCGTTTTCGGCGGCTTCGGCCAGGACTCCGGCCTGTTCGACCAGGTCGCCGGTGCCGTCGCCGGCCAGGGTGAGGACTTCGGTGCTGCGGCCGGTGGCCTGGCGGATGCGGGCGGCGAGCTCGTTCAAGGCGCCTTGGCCACCGCCGTAGCCGGGGACGAGCAGGACGGGCCCGGGCTTGTCCTGCTCGGGCGTCCCGGCCTGCGGCGCGGCGCTGGTCCCGGTCGTGGCGAGGACGGCCGCGACGAGCACGGCCACCACGACGAAGGCGAGGCCGCCCATGAGCAGCCGCCGCCGCGGGCTGATCCCCCGCCACCAGGCCGTGATCCGCACGCTTCCATCATGACCCGGCGGGGGCGAGGTGGGTGTGATCCGGCCGGAACGCACGTGACGGGACTCGGAACTCGCGTGATGGAAGGCGGAACTCGCGTGATCGGAGCCGGAACTCGCGAGTCACGTCTCCAATCACGCGAGTTACGTCTCCGATCACGCGAGTCACGGCCCGGGGCACGCGAGTTCCGGCTGCGGGCCATCCGGCAGTTCACCCGTTCGCGCTGAACCGGCGCGCCGCGGCCGCCGTGTGCCGGATGGGAGTGTGGAGACAAAACCGGGGTGAGCTGAGATGCGGATCCGGAAAATACTGCTCGTCATACCGTTGCTGGTGCTGGACCTGGCCGCCTGCGGGCAGCCGGCGGTCCTCGTCAAGGTGGGCAAGGCGGTGCCGGCGCCGGCACCGGAAAGCACCGGCGTACCCGCCTGCACGTGGCTCGGGGATACGCCGGTGGCGCCGGAGGTGGTGCGGCTCTAGTCGAACGGGTCGAGCGTCAGGTACGCCGTCGCCGGGTTGCCGTCGTTGACCAGGGACTCGAAGTGGCCCACGTCGTCGAAGGCGAACGCGTACGCCTTGCCGTCCGCCATCTGCGCGTGGATCTTGCGCGCGTAGTGGTTGGTGACGGCGTCCAGGTAGAACCCGGCCGAGCTGGTGTCCGGCTGGTTGGCGTTCGTCAGCAGCGTCGAGCGGTTGAAGCCCGCGCAGAGCGTGCGCGAGATCTGGCCGCGGACGTCGTTCGGGGCGTCGAGGTTCTTGTAGCAGCCGAAAACGCTGTCGGAGTCGGGTTTCCGGAACGCCGTCACGAACCCGCCGGACGTGTTCGTGAAGTTCATGACGGTGCCCGAGACCCGGCCGTAGTACTTCACGTTCGGCTGGTCGGCCACCGGCGTCACGGTCAGCGTCGACGAGCTGTACTTCGTCCAGACGCGGTCGATGTAGTCCTGCAGCACGTTCGCGGGCAGCGCGCCGGCCTCGATGCCGTGGCTCGGCGCGAGCGCGCGCAGGACCGTGCCGTCGGACCGCGTCCGGATCAGGTTGGCCCAGCCGCCCGGCTGGCCGCGCAGCGCGGTGTAGAACCCGTTGTAGCCGCCCGCTTTCAGGTGCCCGGTGTTCTTCGTGGTGCCGCCGACTGGCTGCACGCCGACCGCGTAGGGCGCGGAGAACATGTCGACCTGGGTGCTGTTGATCCAGAGCCCGCCGTCGTTGAGCGTGTACTCCGACCAGTTGAAGAGGATGTTCACGTTGGGGTCGGACGGGTTCTGGATCGCCGGCTGCACCAGCCCGCCGGTGGCGAGCTTGAACACGAGCTTCTGCCCGTAGGAGAAGTAGATCCGGCCGGAGAACTTCGGGATCCGGATGGTGATCGACTGGCCGTTGGCGGGCCCGGGGATCGACGCGTCGGGCGCCGGGACCGGCGGCACCGCGCCGCCGGGCCACGCGTGGAACGTGCCGTTCGCGTCGGCCCAGCCCTGCTGCCCGGTGGCGAGGTAGGTGCCGAGGTCGTAGAGGTAGACCGGGTCGGTGCGGCCGGAGTTGTTGGTGATCTTCAGCGGGATCGTGGCCGGTACCGCATCGGCGGCCGGGGCAAGGGCGGTGGCGAGCCCGGCGGCGACGGCGGCCGCCGCGGCCAGGGTGGCGAGTCGTCCGAAGAACGGTCTGGTGCGCACGGGCGTCTCCTCGTCGAGGCCGGTGATCGCAAGTTGTCCAGACCATTGGAGGTGGCTCGGCGAGCGGTTGTCAAAGGCTGATAGGTATCAGCCCCCGTCCGGAGCAAGGCTAGGAGATGCGGCGGACCGGCTCCCCGCCCAATAGGCAGTCGAGGTCGATCCGGCCGCCCGCCGCCGCGAGCACCGCGTCGATCGCCAGGTCGACGTCCAGCTTCCGGCCGTGCTGGTCGGCGTAGGCGCGCATCAGGTTGCCGATGTGCCGCTCGGGGTTGCGCCACGTCGGCCAGCGCAGCGACGCCTGGTTCGCCAGCTTCGTGAAGTCCGTCTGGCGCCCGGTCACCTCGAGCAGCCACTCCAGGTAGACGCGCATCGCGTGCAGCGAGCTGTGGCCCGGGGTCGCCACCGGACCGTGCCCCGGGACGACGGTCCGGGGGTTGAACGTGTCCTGCAGCCAGTCGAGCGCGTCGAGCCAGCCGAGGATCGAGCCGTGCACCGCCAGCGGCGTGTCGCCGATGGACACGAGGTCGCCGGTGAACAGCGTGCCCGAGCGCGGCTCGTGCACCACCAGGTCGCCCGCGGTGTGCGCGACGCCGGGCACCGCCACGACGTCGGCGACCGCGCCGCCGAGGTCGAGCCGCTGCCAGCCGTTCACCGGGTGGACGGCGTCCGGCTCCGGCGGCTCGAGCACGCCCCACTGGGTGTAGGTGAAGACGTTGCCGTAGGTCTGCGGCCCGGCCTTGACCAGGTCGACGCTGCCGTGCGCGGCCAGCGCCGTCCCGCCGTCGCGCAGCGCGACCCCGACGCCGTTGTGGTGCTCGCCGTGCGCGTGCGTGACGACGACCGTCAGCTCCTGCTCGCCCGCGTACTTGCGGACGTCGCGCATCAGCTCCAGCGTCGCCTGCTCGGTGCCGCAGGTGTCGACGAGCACGACACCTTCGCTGCCCTGGATCCAGCCGCTGTTCGAGACGAACCACTCGGCCGGGCTCTTCACGTACGCGACCACGCCCGGGCGCGCGTGCCGGAGCGGGACGATGTTCGATGTGACGGCCGGCATGGTTCCTCCCCTGAACTGACGAAGCGGTTAACGACGGCGGCGCGAGCAGGTTGCGCCCTTCTTACCCGGCGAGCACCCAGCGCTGGTTCGCCGTCGCCGCGCAGGTCCGGATCTGCAGCCGGGTGCCGTCGCCGGTCGACCCGCCGGGCGCGTCGAGGCACTTGCCCGACTGCGGGTTCAGCAGCGTGCCGTCCGACCGCGCCTGCCACGCCTGCGCGCCGGTGGCGTTGCAGTCCCACAGCTGGACGAGGGTGCCGTCGGCCGTGCCGCTGGAGGCGACGTCGAGGCACTTGCCGAAGGCGCGGATCGTGCCGTTCTGCCTGGTCCACCGCTGGGCAGCGCTGCTGTTGCAGGTCCAGAGCTGCACGGCGGTGCCGTTGGCGGTGTTCGACGCGCTGACGTCGACGCACTTGCCGCCGACCCCGGTGATGGTGCCGGCGGGGTAGGGCGTGCCGCTCGCGATGAGGTACGCGCTGGTCGCGACGTTCCAGTGCGTCGCCAGGTAGCTGCCGGGCGCCGGGTTGGTGCTGAAGTAGTCGTCGCCGAGGCAGTCGAACTGGTTCTCCGGCGCGCCGGGGCAGACCTTGACGAGGCCGCCGGGCGGGTTGGGCAGGCCGCCGTCGTCGTAGCACATGATGTCCTCGTCGTCCCAGCAGTGGCCGTAGGCGCTGGAGTGCGGCGCGCTGCCCTGGACGGCGCCGAGGGTGTGCAGGAGTTCGTGCCCGGTGGCCTGCCAGGACCAGCAGCCGGTGCCGACCGTGGCGTAGTGCGGGCCGGCGTTGTAGGGGTTGTCCGAGCCGGGGCTGTCGTTGCCGCCGTTGCCGAACGCGAGGCCGCAGCCGTCCTTGTCGTACCAGACGATGTACTTGCGGTCGGCGCGGTTGTAGCCCCGCGCCTTGATGGCGTTGGTGATCGTGTCGACGGTCGCCATGTCGGACTGGGCGATGGTCACGTTGTCCACGGTGGCGCGGCAGCCGGCGTCGGTGACGTACCGGACGTGCCGGACGCCGCCGCCGAGCCGGTAGGCGGCTTCGACGAAGCTGTCGTCGATCTGGCTCGCGAAGGTCTGGAACTGGCCGACGAACTGGGCGTACCGGTCGGCCTGGGTGGCGCCGCGGACGTAGAGGGCCTGGACGCGCTTGCCGCTGGTGCCGTCACCGTCGCAGACGGTCGACATCGGCGCGGCGGCGGCGGTCTGCTGCCGCAGGTGACCGGGCAGCTGCTCGGTGCCGTCACCGGCGGCCGCGCCGGCCGAGGGCAGCAGTGCGGTGGCGAAGACGAGGGCGGTGCTGAGCGCGGCGAGGCGCCGGGTTCTCGTGGTCATGGGGGAGGTCCGCCTTTCCCGGTGCGGCAGGGGACGAGAAGTGCGGTCTAGACCACCGAGGATGATAGGCAGCGCGTGAGTGGGCTGTCACTGACAAGAACGGACAGCTTGGGGTGAATCGCCCACTGAAATTCGGTCGTTCGATTGAAAATGATCTTCCGCGCCGATCGTCGGCGCAGGTCTTGACAGTCGATCTCGTACGTCCATACTGGTATATACCTTTATGGGAGGGTCCGGGGAAACCGAGGGGGTTTCGCGTTCGCGGGCCGACGGAAGGTCTGAGGGGTCCTTCCGTCGGCCACGCGAAGCCGTCGTTCGCCTGCCGGTCACGGGCAGTGTTGACACAGATACTGGTACGAACCAGTATGGGTGCTGCCGGCCGGGAGGAGACGCATGGCGGGGGCACACGTCCGGATCGACAACCGGCTGATCCACGGGCAGGTCACCGTCGCGTGGACCCGGCGGCTCGGCGTGCGCCGGCTGCTCGTCTGCAACGACGACGTCGCCGCCGACGACCTGCAGCGGGCGCTCCTGCCGCAGGCCGCCCGGGGGCTGCCCACGGAGGTGCTGACCGTCGCCGACACGCTGACCGCGGAAACCGGGCCGGACCTGATGATCGTCGCGAAGGATCCCGAGGACGCCTTCCGCCTGGTCGAGGGCGGCCTGCACCCCGGAATCGTGAACGTCGGCAACGTCGCGCCCCGGCCCGGCACCACCTACACCATGGTCACGCGCTCGATCGCGGTCACCGCGGACGAGGCCGACGCCTACCGCAAGCTCGCCGCGACGGGCGTCCCGCTGGTCACGCAGCTGATGCCGCACGACAAGCCCGCCGATTTCCTCCCGTTGCTCGACCGGAAAGGGCTCTAGCCCCGCATGCTCGTCGCGTTGGCCCTGACTCTGTGGGCGATCTACTGCACCTACGACGGGCTCGGCCCGTTCCTGATCTACGCCCAGCGCCCGCTCATCGCCGGCTCGATCGCCGGGCTGATCGTCGGGCACCCGCTGCTCGGCCTGCTGGTCGGCGCGACGCTGGAGCTCGCCTCGCTCGGCGTCTACACCTACGGCGGCGCGACCATCCCGGACTACCAGACCGGCGCGATCGTCGGCACCGCGCTGGCCGCGGGCGCCGCCGGTGACACGTCCGCCCAGGCCGCGATCGGGATCGGGGTCGGGCTGCCGGCCGCCATCCTGCTGGCCGCGCTGGACCCCGTCGGCAAGATCGTCACGACCGCGCTGGTCCAGCGGGCCGACGGCTACGCCGCCGACGGCAACGCCCGCGGCCTGGCGATGATCCACTGGGTCAGCCTGGTGCCGTGGGTGGCGGTGCGCGCGATCCCGACGTTCCTCGCCGCGCTCGCCGCGTCCGGCGGCCTGGTCAAGGACATCACCGCGAGCATCCCCGCCGGGTTCGTGCACGGCATGACGCTCGCGGGGTCGCTGCTGCCGGCCGTCGGGTTCGCGCTGCTGCTCGGCATGATGGAGCTGTCGCGGTACTGGTACCTGCTGCTGATCGGGTTCGTCGCCTTCGCCTACCTCCACGTGCCGCTGCTGGGCATCGCGCTGATCGGTGTCGCGGTCGCGATGCTGTTCGTGACGCTCAAGCGCGACGAGCCGGTGATCGGGGTCCCGGAAAGCCCCACCGAAGAGTCCACTGTGGACGCTCGGCTGACGAAGCAGGACCTGCGCCGCGTGTTCCGCCGGTACTTCTGGTCGAGCCAGATCTCCTGGAACTACGAGCGGATGCAGGCGCTCGGGTTCGCGTACTCGATGGAACCGGTGCTGCGCCGGCTCTACCCGGAGAAGGCCGACTACGTCGCCGGCCTGCAGCGGCACCTCCAGTTCTTCAACACCTCGGTGCTGGTCGGCGGCCCGCTGATCCTCGGCTCGAGCGTCGCGCTGGAAGAGGCGGGCACGCCGAAGTCGGCCGCGAGCACGAAGGTCGCGCTGATGGGGCCGATGGCCGGCATCGGCGACACCCTCGTCTTCGCGCTGTACAACAGCATCGTCTTCACCATGGGCGCGTCGTGGGCGCTGCAGGGCAACTGGCTCGGTCCCGCCTTCGCCGCGGTGATGGTCCTCGTGCCGTACGCGCTGGTGCGGCGCTGGCAGTTCGGGTTCGCCTACCGCGAAGGGAAACGGCTGGCCGGCCACCTCGCCGCCGGCGCGCTCGCGCGCGTCGCGCAGGGGGCCACCGTGCTCGGGTTCGTCGTGCTCGGCGGGTTCATCCCGTCGATCGTCAAGGTCGTCACCACGCTGACGTACCGGCAGGCCACGACGGTCCAGGGGCAGCCGGTGACGCAGGCCGTGGCGATCCAGGACCGGCTCGACGAGCTGGTCCCGTTCCTGCTGCCGGTGCTCGTCACCGCCGCGGTGTACCTGCTGACGGCCAAGGCGCGGCTGCGGCCCGTCTGGACGATCGGCATCGTCGTCGTCGCCGGGGTCGTCCTGGGGTGGCTCGGCTGGTTCGCGCCGTCGGCCCCGGCGAAGAGTTAAGGAGACCGCCATGTCCGTCCCGATCGTTCTCGCCGGGCACGGGCGGCTGCCCTCCGGCGTGGGGGAAGCCGCCGAGATGATCCTCGGGCCGCAGTCGCGGCTGAAGGTCTGCGAGCTGAGCCCGCACGACAGCCCGGAGGAGTTCGGCGTCCGGCTGCTCACGCTGCTCGGCGGGGCCACCGAGGCCCTCGTGCTCGCCGACCTGCACGGCGGCTCGCCGTTCAACGCCGTCCGCGCGCTCGCCGCCGTGCACCCGCGCCTGCAGCTGGTGTCCGGCCTCAACCTGCCGATGCTGCTGGAGGTCCTGCTGCACACGACCGACGACGTCACCGAGCTCGCCGGGGTGGCCCGCGCCGCCGGCCGCGACGGCGTCGTCGACGTCCTGGAATCCACCTGGTGACCGCCGCGCTCCTGCTCGCCGCGCAAGACGTCCGGATCACGCCGGGGCCGGGGCACCCGCTCGGCGGCTACCTGGCCCGGAACGGCGTCGCGACCGGCACGCACGACGACCTCGAAGCGTCGCTGATCTGGCTGTCCACCGAGGACGACCCCGGGGTGCTGTGGGTGGCGCTCGACGCGCTCGCGGTCGACGCCGGGCTCACCCGCACCCTGGCCGACGCCGTCGCGGCCGCGGTGGGCATCGACCCGGCGCGGGTGCTCGTCTGCGCGTCGCACACGCATTCCGGGCCCGAGGGCTGGACCGGCCAGCTGCACCCCGGGCTGCCGGGGCAGCGCGACGCCGGGCTGGTCGGCCGCATGGCGGAGACGGTCACCGGCGCGGCGCTGCGGCTGCGCGCGGGCCGCGGCCGCGTCCGGGCCCGCTGGCACGCGGGGTCGACCGAGGCCGTCGGGGGCAACCGCTACCGGCCGGACGGGCCGCACGACACGTCGTTCGGCGTGCTCGAGCTGCGCCGCGACGACGGCTCCCCGGCCGCGCTGCTGTTCGACTACGCCAGCCACCCGACCGTGCTCGGGCCCGACAACCTCTCGTGGTCGGCCGACTGGCCGGGCGCGACGCGGCGCGAGCTGGCGGCGCTGATCGGGCAGCCGGTGGCGGTGTTCCTGCAGGGCGCGGCGGGCGATGCGAGCTCCCGCTTCGTCCGGCGCGGCCGCGACCACGCCGAGGTCCGCGCGCTCGGCGGCCACCTGGCGACGTCGATCGCGCGGACGCTCGCGGCGGCGTCGTCCCCGGCCGCGACGGGCCCGATCCGGCTGTCGCGGTCGCCGCTGCACCTGCCCTACCGCGACGTGCCGTCCCTCGAGGACAGCCAGGAACTGCGGCAGTCGGCCGAGCGCGAATGGCAGCACGAGCTGGCCCGCCACGGCGAGGACCACCCGGCGGTCCGGATCGCGCAGACGCGGTACGAGGGCTGCGCGATGCTCGCGGCGATGGCGGCCACCGATCGGCCGAAGGGCTGCGCGGAGGTCCCGGTCACCGTGGTGTCGCTGGGCGAGATCGCGTGGCTGCACACGCCGTTCGAGCTGTTCGCGTCGCTGGGGCTGCGCATCCGGCGGGAGAGCCCGTTCCGCCACACGCGGGTGATCGGCTACTCCGACGGTTACCTGGGCTACCTGCCGGACGCGGACGGGCACCGCGACGGGGTCTACGAGTCGTACGTGACGCTGTTCGGCCCGGATGCCGGGGACGTGCTGGTGGAGCACTGCCTGACGCTGCTCCGGGCGCACGACGTCATGCGTTCGCGCGAGTGAGCGGGAAGCCGGACCGGAGCCCGGCGGCGGCCAGGAGCCCCGCGCCGGTCAGCACGTAGAGCGCGGGGAACGCCGGGTCGACGTCCTCGGGCAGCATCGGGCGGACGAACCGGCCGCGGTCGGCCAGCACGGTGAGCCGCTCGCCGGCGGCGAGCCCTCCGTCGTCGCGCAGGTCGCCCCGCACCGGGGTCGATCCGCCCGGCAGGACGAGCGGGTAGTCGCCGCCGTCCGGGAAGGGGGACACCCGTGCCACTTCCACCTCGGTCGGCGTGCCGCGGTGTGCCAGGACCACGTCGGTCACCAGCGCCGGCCCGCCGACGGCCAGGAAGAACAAGCCGACCAGGCTCAGCGCCGGCGGAACGTGGCCGGTGCGGGGTCCCCAGGCGTCCCGCACCCAGGCGATCGCCCACAGCACCACGCCGATCACGGCGAAGCCGGTCACGAGGAGCGCGGTCGCCGTGGACTGCCGTTCCTCGTGCGCGGACCAGACGACCAGTGCTGCCGACGCCACGAAGACGACGGCCGGCACGAGTGCTCGGTGTCCCTTGGCCCGGCGAGTCATCGGTGCGCCCCTTCCGCCGTTTCACGCGCGACGGGCACCGGGGGGTTGCCCGGTCAGGCCGGGCTGCGCCGCGCCTGGGTGAAGACGGTGTAGCGGTCGGCGCGGTAGAGCGAGCGGCCCGCTTCGATGACGCCGCCGCTCTGGTCGTGGAGCGTGCCTTCGATGATCAGGCACGGCTGGGTGGGCTCGATGCCCAGCAGGCCGGCGTCGTGGGTGTTGGGGAGGACCGCGGAGATCGCCGTGTCGTTCCATTCGGCGTGCACGCCCCAGCGCTCCTCGATGGTGCGGTGCAGGGACTGCGTCTCCCAGTCGAACAGCTCGATGTCGGGGAACCGGTCGACGGACAGGTTGGTGCGCTCGACGGCGAACGGCTCGTCTTCGACGTAGCGCAGCCGTTCCAGCCGGAACACGCGCGCACCCGGCGGCACGTTGAGGCGCCCGGCGATGCGCGGGCCCGCGCTCAGCACCTCGGCGTGCAGCACCTTCGTCTTCGGGACCACGCCGCGGGCCTTCATGTCCTCGGTGAACGAGGTGAGCATGTCGATGTGCGCGGCCTGGCGTTCGGCGGTGAAGGTGGCGGTGCCGTGCTGGCGGTAGAGAACGCCGTCGGAGACCAGGCGGTTGACCTCCTGGCGCACGGTGCCGCGGGCGACGCCGAAGTGCTCGGCGAGGAACCGTTCGGAGGGCATCAGCCGCCCGGGACCGGCCTCGGTCGCGACGCTTTCGAGGATCTCGCGGAGCTGGTCGCCCTTGGGCCGCCCCGGCTGCAGTGCGTCCGGGAGCCGCAGATCGCTCGCGGGGACGTGTTTCGGACGGGGCATGGCTTCAGTATGTCGCGCGGGCGGGCCGGAGGTAACACCACGCGCGGCGTCATGAACGACTCGTTCCGGGCCGCCTCCGGTGCAGTGAATGACTCATTCATGTCATCCGATGACAGGAATGAGTCATTCACTGCGTTCGAACCGGGGGTAGGTGAGCTCAGCCCGTGGCGCGGCGGGCGAGGTCGGCCAGGAAGCGCTCGGCCAGCGCCTCGCCCGTGACGTGCCCCACCGACCGGTACAGCCCCCGCGCCTCCCGCGCCGTCCCGTCCGCCAGCATCGACCGCCCCGCCGCGCCTTCCACCGCCGCGAGACCGAGCAAGGCCTGGGCCTCCAGGAGCCGGTAACCGCCCGCTCGCGCCGCGTCCAACGCCGTTCGCGCGTGCTCGCCCGCCTCCGGGACCCGGCCGGCCGCGGCCAGGACCCACGCCAGCGTCGCCGACGCCTCCGCCAGCCGGCCCCGCAGGCCGGACTCGACCGCGAGTTCGCGGGCCTCGCTCAGCACGCGCTCCGCCGAGGCCAGGTCGCCGCCGGCTTCCGACGCGCGGCCGAGTGCGATCAACGCCGCCGCCTCCACCTGCCGGTCGCCGTCGCGGCGGACGCGCTCCAGTGCCTCTTCCGCCGTTCGCGCCGCCGCGTCGTGATCGCCGCGGGCGCTCTGCAGCGCGCTCAACGCGGTGAGCGCGGTCGCCTCGCCGAAGCTCGAACCGAGGCCGCGGAACTCGCTCAGGGATCCCTCCACCGCTTCGGCCGCCTCCTCGAAGCGTCCCGTCTCCAGCAGCACCCAGCCGAGGTCGGCGAGGTTCGCGGCCTCCCAGAACCGCAGCTCCTCCCGGCGGCACAGGGCGACCGCCTCGCACAGGCAGTCCTCGGCCTGCTCCAGCCGGCCCAGCTGCCGGTAGTGGCAGCTCAGCGAGTTCAGCGCCAGTGCCTCGCCCGACCGGTTCGCCAGCTCGCGGAACAGCTGGATCGCGCGCCGGCTGTGTTCGACGGCTTCCGAGATCCGGCCGGTCCACTCCAGCATCGACCCCAGGTTCGCGACCGCCGTCGCCTCGCACTCGCGCCAGCCGCACGCCCGGCTGGCCAGCACCGCCTTCTCCGAGTGCCGGATGCCCGCCTCGTGCTGGCCTTCGCGGAAGTACGCGCCGCCGATCGACAGGTGCACCAGCGCCTCGGCCGGCCGGGCGCCGTGTTCGCGTGCCGCGCGCAGCACGATCGGCGCGAGCTCCAGCCACTCCGCGCGGCGCCCGTGGTCGTGGAAGAACCGCCGCAGCGCGTCGGCGAGGTACCACGCGGCGGGGTACGGCCCGCGCGTCGCCGCCAGCCGCAGCGCCGCCGCCAGGTTCGGCACCTCGACGTCCAGCCAGGCCACGGCCTCCGCGGCGTCGGCGAACGCGACCGGGCTCGGCGCCGCCGGGGCGTCGTCGCGGGGGAGCGCCACGATCCGCGCGCCGAACAGCGCGACGGCGGCGTCCGCGGCCGCGCAGTACCCGGTGAACAGCCGCTCCCACGCCTTTTCGCGCGCGGTTTCGTCTTCGTCGGCGCGGACGCACCGCTCGGCGTAGCGCCGGGCGAGGTCGTGGAACCGGTAGCGGCGGGGCGCGTGCGCCTCCAGGAGGTTCGCCGCGGCCAGCCCGCGCAGCCGCCGGGTCGCCTCCTCGGCCGGCACGTCCAGCAGGGCCGCCGCGGCGATCGCCGTGAAGTCGGCTCCCGGCACCAGCGCCAGCAGCCGGAACGCCTGCCGCAGCCCCGGCGGCAACGCCTGGTAGGACACCGAAAACGCCTTCGCGACGGCACTCTCCTCGGCGCCGTCGAAGCCCAGCTGGGCGAGGGGGTCGCCGCGCAGCTCGTCGACGAGCTCGCCGAGGCTCGCGACCCCGGTGTTCGCCGCCGCGATCCGCAGCGCCAGGGGGTGGTGCCCGCAGAGCCGGGCCAGCTCGTCGGCGGCCCCGGGCTCGGCGGCGGCCCGCTCGCCGAGCAGGACGGTCAGCAGCGCGCGCGAATCGTCCTCCCGCAGCTGCTTCAGGCCGAGTGACCGCGCGCCGGTGCGCGCGACGAGCTCGTCGAGCCGGTGGCGGCTGGTCACCAGCACCCGGCCCGACGACGGCAGCAGCGGCAGCACCTGGGCGACGTCGCGGGCGTTGTCCAGCACCACCAGCGCCTGCCGGTCGGCCAGCAGCGACCGGTAGAGCTTGCTCTGGTCGTCGATGCCCGGCGGCACGTCCCGGAGGTCGACGCCGAGGGTGCGCAGCAGCTGGGCGAGCGCGGCGGCGGGCGTGAGCGGCTCGTCGTCGGCGTCGAAGCCGCGCAGGTTCACGTACAGCTGACCGTCGGGGAAGCCCGCGCGCGCGGTGTGGGCCCAGTGCACGGCCAGCGCGGTCTTGCCGACGCCGGCGGTGCCGGTGATCACCCAGACGTCGCCGGGCTCGTCGAGCGCGGCCAGCTCCGGCGCCCGGCCGGTGAACCCGCGGACGTCCAGCGGCAGCTCGGCGGGCCGCGGCACGACCGGGCCCGCGGCCGGCGCCGGTTCCCCTTCGCCGCGCAGGATCCGCATCCGCAGCTCCTGCAGGGCCTGGCCGGGCTCGATGCCGAGCTCGTCCACCAGCAGTTCGTGCGCCCGCGCGTAGGCCTCGAGGGCTTCCGGCGCGCGGCCGCAGCGGTGCAGCGCGAGCATCAGCGCGGCCCGCAGCCGTTCGCGGAACGGGTGCTCCTCGACGAGCCGGCGCAGCTCCCCGACCACCTCGCCGTGCCGTCCGGAGGCCAGTTCCTGTTCGTACAGCTCCTCCAGCACGACGAGCCGGCGTTCGGCCAGCGCCGGGCCTTCGTGCTCGGCCAGCGGCTCGCTCACCCCGCCGAGCGGGGTGCCGTCCCACAGCGCCAGCGCGGCCCGCAGGTGCCGGACGGCTTCCGGCCCCGACGTCGCCCTGGCCCGGGCGACCTCGTCGTCGAACACGTCGAGGTCCCGGTCACCGGGCGCGACCTCGATCACGTAGCCGGGCGCGCGCCGGACGATGACGTCGCGGCCGAGGAGCTTCCGCAGCTCCGAAATGTGCACCTGCAGCCGCCCGCGGACGCTCGGCGGCGCGTTCTCGCCCCAGGTCAGGTCGATGAGCCGGTCTTCGCTGACCACGCGGTTCGGGTACAGCAGGAGCGCGGCCAGCACGGACGTCTGTTTCTGGCCGCCGGGCCGGACCTCGCCCGTGTCGCCGAGGACCGTGACCGGCCCGAGCAGGCGGTAGCGCACGTGGAGCCCCCAGAAGGCCGACCGAAGCGGAACGGAAGTGCCGTCCTCGACCCTATCCCCGGCCGAGGAGAAAAGGGGGCCGCGGGTGGACACCGACGAAGCCGAGCGACTGCTGTTCGTCTGCTTCCCGGACGCGGGGGAGGCAGCCGGCCGGTACCGGGCCTGGCGCGATCCCCGGATCTCCGTGCACGTCGTCGAGCTGCCCGGCCGGGGCGAGCGCCGGGAGGAGCACCCGTACCGGGACATGTGGCTGCTCGTGGAGTCCCTCGCGGCGGAACTGGCCGCGGTGCTCGCCCGCCCGCACGTGCTGTTCGGTGCGGGGCTCGGCGCGCTGGTCGCCTACCGGCTGGCGCAGCGGCGGGTGGCCGCGGGACTGGGGGTCCCGCGGGCACTCGTCGTGGCGCACCAGGCGCCGCCGGACCGGGCCGCGCGGGCCGTGCCGGAGCAGGCGGCCCGCGCGGACGTCAGCCTGCTGGCCAGCGACGCGCACGTGCCCGTGGCGCCGCCGCTGCCGTGCCCGATCCGCGGGTTCGGCGAGCCGCACGTGATGGCGGGCTGGGGCGAGCACACGAACGCGGGGTTCGTGCTCGCCCCAGCCCGGGTCCGGGAGAGCGGCGCGGTGCTGCGCGACGCCGTCCTGCGCGCGGGCTACCTGGTTTCCGCGCTGGCCGTGCCGGGCCGGGGCGAGTCGCCGATGTAGGGACCGACGCCGATGGACGGGCCGGTCTGAGGCGGGTTCTCGGCCGCCTGGGCGGCGGGCGCGAGGACGAGGACGGCCAAGAAGGCCGTGCCGATGACGGCCTGGAGCAAGCGGGCTCTCATGGTTCGACTCCTCAGGTTCGGGATGCCGCTGATCTTGCCCCAGACGGCTTCCAATCCGCTTCCCCTTGCCGCCGGTGGTCATCCGGTCACCGACCGTCCCTTGTGGAGGGAATCCGCCGGGTGCCAGGATCGATCGTCATGGGGAGTGACGACGCGAACACGATTCTGCGCATGGCGAGCCTGGCGACACCGATGGCGTTGCGCGTGGCGGTGACCCTCGGGTTGCCCGACCGGCTCCGCGGTGCGGAGGTCGCCGTCGATCGGCTGGCGGCCGAGCTCGGCGTCGCGCCGGTGCCGCTCGGCCTGCTGCTGGGACACCTCGCGACCCTGGGGTTCTTCGAGCGGACGGCTGCCGGCTACCGGACCACCGGGTACGGCGAGAACCTGTGCGGGGACAGCCTGACCACCGTCCTGCTGAACCTGGACACCGCGGGCGGGCGCGCCGAGCTGGCGTTCGTCGAGCTCCTGCACAGCGTCACCACCGGACAGGCCGGGTACGACCGCCGGTACGGGCGGGACTTCTGGAGCGACCTCGCCGAGCAGCCGCCCCTGCGGGAGTCGTTCGACCGGCAGATGGCGCACCGGCTGCGCGCCGAGGTCCCGCAGCTGGTGGCCGGCTTCGACTGGGGGCGCTTCGCCACGATCGTCGACGTCGGCGGGGGCCCGGGCACGCTGCTCGCCGCGGTCCTGGCGGCCCACCCCGGGGCGCGGGGCCGGCTGGTCGAACTCGACACCGCCGCGGCCGCCCGGACTTTCGCCGCGCACGGGCTCGAGGACCGGGCCGAGGCGGTCGAGTGCAGCTTCTTCGACCCGCTCCCGGCGGGGGCGGACGCCTACCTGCTGTGCGACATCCTGCACGACTGGGACGACGAGCACGCCGGTCGCATCCTGGCCCGCTGCGCCGAGGCGGCCCGGCCGGCCGGGCGGATCCTGGTCGTCGAGCAGGTCGGCGGGCGGCGGGCCGCCACGGACATGGACCTGGCCATGCTCGTCATCTTCGGCGGCCGGGAGCGCCGGGTCGAGGAGTTCGAGGCCCTCGCCTCGGCCCACGGGCTGGCGCTCGACGCCGTGACGGACGTCAGCGACGGGCGCAGCCTGCTGGAGTTCCGAAACGTATAAGCGCTGTTATGATTTCGCGGTGTCCGTGACCGGTGCCTTCGTCGACCTGACCCCGCTTCGCGTGTCGCCGGCCTTCCGGCGGCTCTGGCTGGGCCGGGTGTGCTCCGGCTTCGGGGCGCAGATGACGCTCGTCGCCGTGATGTTCCAGGTCTGGGAGCAGACCCGGAGCACGGTCTGGGTCGGTGCCGTGGGGCTCGCCCAGGCCCTGCCGGTGGTCGTGTTCGGGCTGTTCGCCGGGTCGCTGGTGGACCGCGTCGACCGGCGGAAGTTCGCGCTGCTCACCACCGCGGGGCAGGCCGTCTGCTCGGTTCTCCTTGCCGTGCAGGGGTTTCTCGGTGACGTGCCGGTGCCGGCCGTGCTGGGGCTGGTGGCCGTGCAGTCCTGCTTCGTCGCGGGCGGCGGGCCGGCGGCGCGCACGTTCGTCCCGCGGCTGCTGGCGCCGGAGCAGCTCCCGGCCGGGCTGGCGCTGAACCGGATCGCCTTCCAGGGCGCGATGCTGCTCGGCCCGGCGCTGGGCGGGCTGTTGCTGGGCCGGTTCGGGGTGGGCGGCTGCTACCTCGTCGACGCGCTGACGTTCGCCATGGCGTTCTACGGCGTCCTCGGCCTCCCGCCGATGCGGCCCGACGGCGACCCTTCGCGGCCGGGGTTGCGCGGAGTGCTGGACGGGCTGGCGTTCCTGGTGCGCACCCCGGTGGTCCGCGGCGCGCTGCTGACCGATCTGGCGGCGACGGTCCTGTCGATGCCGATCAGCCTGTTCCCGCTGGTGAACGCGGAACGGTTCGCCGGCGACCCACGGACGCTGGGACTGTTCCTGTCGGCGATCGCGGTGGGCGGAGTGGCGGCGTCGGTGTTTTCGGGCGCGTTCACCCGGCTGCCCCGCCAGGGTCTGGTGATGCTCGCCGGATCGGCCGCCTGGGGCGGTGCGCTCGTCGGGTTCGGGGTGGCGCCGGATCCGTGGCTGGGCCTGGCGTGCCTGGTCTTGGCGGGTGCGGCGGACACGGTTTCGGTGGTGTCGCGCGGGGCTTTGGTGCAGCTCAACACGCCGGACGCGCTCCTCGGTCGGGTCGCGGCGGCGGAGCAGGTCGTCGGCCAGGCGGGCCCGGACCTCGGCAACCTGCGGGGCGGGCTGCTCGCGGGGGTCACGTCGGGGACGGCGGCGCTGGTCAGTGGCGGGCTGCTGTGCGTGGTGGCGGTGGCGATGGTGGGAGCGGGCACGCCGGGCTTGCGTCGCTGCGCGACCCCGGCCAGGGCTGCGGTGGGGTAGTGGGCGGTGTCGGGAGAGGCTTGGTTTGCGCCGCTTCGCGACGCCGGCCAGGGCCGCCGTGGGGTAGTGGGTGGTGCCGCGAGCGGGTGCGCCGGCGGGTGGCGCCGGGTCGCCCGGGCCCAATGTGGCGTTGGGTGCGTCCAGCGCACCCAATGTGGCGTTCGGTGCGTCTGACGCACCGAACGCCACATCGGGGCGCTCGAACTCGGCCGGGAGCGCCATCCGGAGTTCGGGGCGGGCGCCTGGTGCGTCCAGGCCCGGTGCGGGGGCGCGGCGGGTGGTCGGCAGCGCGTTGACCGGCGCCGTTGCACGGACGGACCCGAAGTGTGCACACCCGGTCATCGCGTGGGCTTCCGCCCGACCGTGCCGGAAGGTAGTTCTTTCCCGACGACCTCGTCCGTCCGGAAAGGACCGAAATGCTCAACCGACTCCGTGTGGCCGCACTGCTCGCCGTCGCGGCGGCAGGCCTGGCCGCCGCGCCCGCCGAGGCGACCGTCCAAAGTGGAAGCGGCACGATCGGCGACCCGTGGGTGCCGACCCGGGCCGCGCACATCACCTGCGCCACCGCCACCCTCTTCGGCAACTACACCGCCGGGCAGGGGCACTCCGACCCGATCGCGACGCTCGTGCAGGGCAACTACATCGGCGTCCGCTACATCACCTCCGACCACAACTCGGCCGACGTCTTCTGGCACGGCACGAGCCAATGGGGCTTCCTGCTCCGCGACTGCTTCACGCTGAACTGAAAGGGAACCGATGAACCGCGTCATCCTGACCGCGACCCTCGCTGCCGCCGCGGCGATCACCTTCGCGCCCGTCGCTTCGGCGGGCACCGTGCACGAAATCTGCGCCCAGGACCTCTATGTCCGGACGCAGCCGGCCGGCGTCATCATCGGCACCCTCTACCGCGGTGACCACTTCGAGCTGTCGCGGTACTCGCCCAGCGGCGACTGGGCCGAGGGCTACGCGATGGGCCACGTGAACCAGCGCGGCTGGATCCAGGCCGGCTGGTTCTGCTGACCGCTCACGGCAGTTTGAGCGAAAGCACGTCCGGCACCGTCACCAGGCTGCCGTAGAGGTTGGCGTTCCCGCCGATGGCGAGGACCCGGTGTGCCGGGGTGGCCGCGCAGACCAGCGACGCCCGGCCGTGCGGGAGCAGTGTGCCCAGCAGCACCCATTCCCCCGTGCGGACGTCGAGGACCTCGGTCGTGCGGTCCCGCGCGGTCGGGTCCTCGACCGGCGCGGGGCCGCCGCCGACCACCACGATCCGGTCGCCCACCCGCACCGCGCCGGGCGCGCCCCGCCGTTTGCGCATCGGCGCGACCGACTCCCAGCGATCGGTCTCCGGGCAGTACCGCTCCACCGAATCGAGCGCGTTCTGCTGCCTGCTCGGCAAACCGCCGAGCGCGTAGAGGTGTTTCCCCGCCGCGATGAGCCGGTGCCGGGCGCGCGGTGTGAGCATCGGCGCCACCGGCGCCCAGCGCCGCGCGGCCGGGTCGAACGCGAGCACCGCGTCCGTGGCGTGCTCCTCCGGGTCGCTGTCGCCCACGAAACCACCTGCCACATAAAGCTTTCCGCCGAGTCCGGCCGCCGACGCCGCGCCGATCGGCACGGGCAGCGACGGGCTCGGCCGCCACTCGTCGGCCGCCGGGTCGTAGACCTCGACGACGTCGGTGGTGCGCTCGTCCGGGGTGATCCCGGCGGCGGCGTAGACCAACCCGCCGACGACGCCGACCGCGTGGTTGCCGCGCGGGGTGGGCATCGGGCTGACGTAGTGCCAGGCGCCGCCGCCGGTGACCTTGCGCGTCTCCACCGAGCCGAAGACCACCTTCCCGTCCGACCCGCCGAGCACGAAGACGTCGTCGCCGACGGTCGCCACGTCGTGGGCGAACCTCGGCGAGAGCATCGGCGGCCGGTACTTCCACGACACGTTCATCGGCGTCCCCTCCCATTCCGCCCGCCAGAGTCTCCGAAGAAGATCTGGTTGTTACTGCGCCGGCCGGAATCGGTTTTCCGCTGCCGGGCCGCGCGCGGGCGATTCCTTTCCCGATGGGTCATCCGCGGTAGTGCGCTCGGCTGGTTGGCGGACATCGATCACGCTGTGTGCCGGTTTCTTGTGGGTTTGTTTCCCCTGGTGATCATCGTCCAGTCAGTGGATTACGCGTTTGAACGCCGTTCAGGCTTTCCCGAATCGATATTTGCGGACCCGGAAAACGTCATCTACAGTCCGGCGATCACGGCTGTACGAGCCGGATTCCCGTGATCGAAAAGATTCCTTTCCGAGGAGTGCCATGCCCAAACGCGCCTCGACCCGCCGGTTCGCCGTGCTCGCGCTCGTCCTCGCGCTGCTGGTGAGCGCGTGCAACCAGCGAGGCGGGTCCGGCAGTGCCGGTGCCGTCGAAAAACCGGCCATCCGCGTCGCGATCTTCGCCGCCGTCGACCTCGCCACCTTTTGGCTGGCCCAGGAAGGCGGCTACTTCAAGGCCGAAGGGCTCGACGTGCAGGCCGACACCGGCGCCAGCGGCCAGGAGGCGCTGAACCGGATGACGAACGGCCAGGACGACCTCGCGCTGTCCACCTACACCCTGTTCTTCCTGGCGAAGAACAACGGGGCGGACGTGAAGCTGATCGCCGACGCCACCTCGGCGAGCCCGCGCAGCAACGAGCTGGTCACCGTGCCGAACTCGCCGGTCAAGACGGTGGGAGACCTGAACGGCAAGCGGATCGCCATCAGCTCGAAGAACGCCGCCTCGGACGTGCTGACCCGGTCGGTCATGCGCGATCACGGGGTCGGCTTCGACAAGGTGCAGTGGGTGCCGATGCCGTTGCCGGAGATGGGAGCCGCACTGGCGCAGGGCCGCGTCGACGCCGCCTACCAGCCGGAACCGTTCCTCACGCAGGCGGCCAAGGTCGCCGGCGCGGTCCCGGTCATCGACGCCGCCAGCGGCAGCACGCAGTCCTTCCCCCTCACCGGCTTCGGCGCGACGGCGCAGTGGGTCCAGGGTCACCCGAAGACGATGCTCGCGTTCCAGCGCGCGATGCTCAACGCCACGCGCGCCGCGGTCGACCGCGCGCGGATCGAGCCGCTCGTCGTCCGCAACGCCAAAGTGGACCAGGACATCGCGAGCCTGATGGTGATGCCCGCGTTCGGGTCCACCCTGGACGCTCGCCGCATCCAGCGGGTGCCGGACCTGTTGCAGCAGCTGGGCGTCGTCCAGACGAAGCTCGACGCTTCCGCGATGATCACGCCGCAGGCGAGTACCGGCTGACCGGGGCCGGCGGGGAAGGGCGGGTGCGCTGAAGAGCGCACCCGCCCTTCTTGTGTGGTCAGGACTTCTCCCGGCGCACGGGCTTCCCGAAATTCACGGACCGGTCACGGTGATCCGGTTTCCGCTGGTTCGCACCTTGACACGACCGGCGCCGCACCCCACCCTCTTCATACCGACCGCGCGGTACGGCCTGGTCCACATAGTGGGACAGGAGAGACGGGAGAGTCGACGATGACGCTTCTTGGTGAGGCACGGCCCGACGAGGACCTGCTCGTGGTGGACGGCCTCACCGTGCGGTTCGGCGGGCTCACCGCGCTGCACGACGTGCGGCTGAGCGTCGACGCCGGCACCGTCGTCGGGGTCATCGGACCCAACGGTGCCGGGAAGACCACGCTCTTCAACGTCATCTGCGGGTTCGTCCGGCCCCAGTCCGGCCGGGTGCTGTGGCGCGGCGAACCGCTCGTGCGGCACCGCCCCGAGCACCTCGCCGGGCTCGGGATCGTCCGCACCCTGCAGGGGCTCGGCCTCTTCGCCGGGCTGACCGTGCTCGAGAACGTGATGGCCGGCGCGGGCCGCCACGCGAAGACCGGCGTGCTCCCCGCGCTCGTCGGCGCCGGGCGTTCGGCGCGCGACGAATCCGACCTGGCCGCGCGTGCCCGGGCGACGCTCGGGGAGCTCGGGATCGCCGACCTCGCCGACCGGCTGCCCGGCGTTCTGCCTTACGGCGTGCGAAAACGCGTCGCCCTCGCCCGGGCGCTGGTGGCCGAACCGGACCTGCTGCTGCTCGACGAACCCGCCAGCGGGCTTTCGGCCGCCGAGCTCGTCGAGCTCTCGACGTTGATCCTCTCGCTGCGGCGGCACATGGCGGTCGTGCTCGTCGAACACCACATGGACCTCGTCATGCAGGTCTGCGACCGCGTCGTGGTGCTCAACTTCGGCGAGGTGATCGCGGCGGGTGCCCCGGCCGAGATCCAGGCCGACCCCCGCGTGGCCGAGGCCTACCTCGGTGACCCCGCCGAGGAGGCGCCCGGTGCTTGAGATCGACGAGCTTTCCGTGGCCTACGGCGCCGTCCGCGCGCTCGACGGCGTCGGCCTGGCGGTCGAGCGCGGCGGGATCACCGCGGTGCTCGGCGCGAACGGCGCGGGCAAGACGACGTTGCTGCGCACGATCAGCGGCCTGCAGCCGGCGCGTGGCGGCCGGATCACCTGGGACGGCCGGGAACTCACCGGGCTGGCGGCCGACCGCATCGCCCGCGGCGGGGTGGCGCACGTGCCCGAGGGCGGCGGCGTGATCACCGAGCTGACCGTCGACGAGAACCTCCGGCTCGGCGCGTTGTGGCGCCGCGACCGCGCCGACCGCGAGGCCGCGCGCAAGGAGATGTACGAGCTTTTCCCGCCGCTGGAGGAACGTTCGGCGAAACCCGCCGCGACGCTGTCCGGTGGCGAACGGCAGATGCTCGCCATCGGCCGCGCCCTGATGAGCCGGCCCGACCTGCTGCTGCTCGACGAGCCGTCGCTGGGCCTCGCGCCGCTGATCACCGCGCGGATCATGGGCATCCTGCGGGACCTGCGGACCTCGACCGGGCTCACCGTGGTGCTCGTCGAGCAGAACGCGCACAGCGCGCTGTCCATCGCCGACCGCGGCTACGTACTGGCACTGGGCCGGGTCGTCGCCGTCGACACCGCCGCGGAGCTGCTGGCCGACGACGGCCTCCGTCACGCCTACCTCGGTTTCTGAGCAACCACCAGGGAGAGAACGGTCCGGTATGCAGGAATTCCTCGACCTGACCCTCGGCGGGATCTCCGCCGGCGCGGTCTACGCGGCGCTCGGGCTCGCGCTGGTCATCATCTACCGGGCCACCCGGGTGGTGAACTTCGCGCAGCCCGCGCTCGCCCTGATCTCGACGTACCTCGCGTACTCGGTGACCAGGGCGACGGGCAGCTACTGGCTCGGCTTCGCCGTCGCGATCGTGGCCGGGACCGTGCTGGGCGTCGCCACCGAACGGCTGCTGATCCGGCCGCTGCGGCACCGCTCCGAACTGAGCTCGATCATCGTCACCCTCGGGCTCCTGCTGGTGCTGCAGGCGATCGCGGGCATGATCTGGTCCAACGAGCCGTTGGCGTTCCCGTACGCCTTCGACTTCGTCGGCCGGTTCTCCGCCAACGACCTGTTCGTGGTGCTGGTGGTGCTCGTGATCGCCGCGCTCGTGCTGGTGGTGTTCAAGTACACCCCACTGGGCCTGCGGATGCGCGCGGCCGCGTTCGCCCCGGAGGTGGCCCGCACCCTCGGCGTGCGGGTCGGGCTGATGCTCACCGTCGGCTGGGGCCTGGCGGCCGCGGTCGGCTCGCTGGCTGGGCTGCTCGCCACCCCGCCGTTCCTCTTCCCGAACGTGCTGGACGGCGTCTTCGTCTACGCCCTCACCGCGGCGGTGCTCGGTGGCCTGGACAACCCCCTCGGCACCATCGCCGGCGGGTTCGTCCTCGGCGTCGGACTGTCCTATGTGTCCGGCTACCTGGGACCGGAGATGGTGACGATCGCCGCGCTGGCGATCCTCGTCGTCGTGCTGATCGTGCGTCCCAGCGGGTTGTTCGGCCGCGCGAAGGTGAGGCGGGTATGACCGTGCGCACGAGTATTCCGGAAACCCGCGTCGAGCCGGTGACGAAGAAGCGGACGGTGCCGCCGCTGCTGCGCCACGTCCTGTTCGCGCTGGGCGCGTTCGCCGTCGTCGTGGTGCTGACCCTGGTCACCGACGAGTTCACCAACCTGCGGATCGCGACGATCGGCTACTACCTGGTCGCGGTCGCCGGGCTGACCCTGCTCACCGGCCTGACCGGGCAGGTTTCGCTGGGCCACGGCGCGTTCATGTTCATCGGCGCGTACACGGTGGCGCTGCTGGTGCGGCGGGTCCCGTCGTTCCCGCTGTGGGCCGACCTGCTGCTCGCCTCGGCCGCGGGCGGGCTCGCCGGGCTGCTGGCCGGGGCCGCCGCGGCCCGGCTGCGCGGCCCGTACCTCGCCGGGGCGACGCTCGCGCTGGCCGTCGGCCTGCCCGCGCTGACCCGCCGGTTCCAGGACTTCCTGGGCGGCAGCAACGGGTTGAGCTTCACCGTCCACAGCAGACCGGCCGGGATCGGCGTTCCCGAACTGCGCTGGCAGACCTGGATCGTCTGGCTCAGCGTGCTCATCGCGCTGGTGCTGGTGCTGAACATCGTCCGCGGCCGGCTCGGCCGCGACTTCCGCGCCGTCCGTGACGACGAGGTCGCCGCGTCGCTGGGCGGGATCGCCGTCGGCCGCACGAAGATCCTCGCGTTCCTGATCAGCGCGGTCTGCGGCGGGCTCGCCGGTGGCCTGCAGGCGTTCCTGCTCGGCACCGCCGCGCCCGGCTCGTTCACGCCCGCGCTGTCGCTGAGCCTGCTGGCGGCCGTGGTGCTGGGCGGGCTCGGCTCCCTGTGGGGCGCGCTGTGGGGCGCGGTCGCGCTCGTCTACTTCCAGGCCTGGTCCGAGGACCTCGCCGACGCCCTGCACCTGAACACCGACGTGGCCAACAACCTCCCGCTCGCGGTCTACGGCGTGATCCTCATCGTCGTCGTGCTCGCCTTCCCGCGCGGCATCCAGGGCGGGTTCCAACGGCTGCGCGGGCTTCTCCGTCGATCCGCCGAAAAGAAGGAGAACCATGAGAACCACTAGAACCGTCGCGGGAATCGCGGTGCTGGCGCTCGCGCTCAGCGCGTGCGGCGGGGCGGGGGAGAGCGACGGCGGCGGTCAGCAGGCCGCCGACTCGGCCGTCGGCGTCACGAAGGACGCCGTCGTCATCGGCACCCACCAGCCGCTGACCGGCCCGGCCGCGCCCGGGTACAGCAAGATCTCCGTCGGCGCCCGCGCGGTCTACCAGGCGATCAACGACGGCGGCGGGATCAACGGCCGCAAGATCGACTACAAGGTGGAGGACGACGGCTACAACCCGACGAAGACCGTCGAGGTCGTGAAGAAGCTCGTCCTGCAGGACAAGGTGTTCGCGATCGTCGGCGGCCTGGGCACGCCGACGCACTCGAAGGTCGTCGACTACCTCAACTCCGAGGGCGTGCCGGACCTGCTGGTGTCCTCGGGCGCGCTGGCGTGGGACAACCCCCAGAAGTCCCCGATGACCTTCGGGTACCAGCTGGACTACGCCCGCGAGGGCAAGATCCAGGGCAAGTACGTCAAGGACACCTTCGCCGGCAAGAAGATCGGGTACTTCACGCAGAACGACGACATCGGCCGCGACACCCAGGCCGGGCTCGACCAGTTCGTGAAGGACCAGACCGTCGCGCGGCAGGGCTACGACAGCGCCAACACCGACGTGACGCCGCAGCTGTCCGCGCTCAAGGCCGCGGGCGCCGAGGTCGTCGTCTGCGAGTGCATCCCGGCGTTCACCGCGCTGGCGATCCTGGCCGCGGCGAAGATCGGGTACAAGCCGCAGTTCGTCGTCAGCAGCATCGGCGCCGACCCGGCGACGCTGTCCGGGCTGCTGCAGGACTTCGCCAAGCGCGGCGGGGCGAGCGTGTCGAGCGCGCAGCTGCTCAACGGGCTGATCGGCACCGGCTACCTGCCCGACGTCGCGCAGACGTCCGACCCGTGGGTCGCCTACTTCAAGGGCATCCACGACAAGTACATCCCGAAGGAGCCGCTCACCAACACGCTGTTCTACGGGATGGTGCAGGCGTACACGTTCGGCCAGGCGCTGAAGGCCGCCGGGCCGGACCCGACGCGGCAGAAGATCGTCGACGCCATGAGCTCGGGCGCCCTCAAGGGGCCGGGCCTGACGCCGTTCGGGTTCTCGAAGGACTCGCACTCCGGCTACACGGGTGCGTACGTGTTCAAGATCAACCCGGACACCACGACGACGGTGATCCAGCCACCGTCGGTCACCGACCGGGGCACCGGGGCCATCACGCCGTATTCCGGTGAACGCGCCACCCCGGAGCAGGTGAATCTGCTGGGTAGGTGAGGAACGGGCCGGCTCGTGGCGCCGCGCGAGCCGGCCCGCCCGCTCACATAGGGTGGTGGCATGACGGTCAGGGACAAGGTCGTGCGGGCGGCGGTGCGCCTGTTCGCGGAGAAGGGGTTCGAGGCGACGACGGTCCGTGAGATCGTCGAAGAGGCGGGCGTCACCAAGGGCGGCCTCTACCACTACTTCGAGTCCAAGGACGACCTGCTCTTCGAGATCTACACGGCGATGCTGCGGATGCAGACCCGCCGGATGGTGACGATCGCGGAGTCGGACCTGCCGCTGCCGGAGCGGCTGCACGCGATCATCGTGGACGTGGTCGTGACGAGCATCGCCGACCTCGACGCGGCGACCGTGTTCTTCCTGTCGTTCCCGCTGCTGGAGAAGTCCAAGCAGGTCCAGGTGCGCGCCGAGCGGCGCACCTACCACGAGCGCGTGCGGGACCTGGTCGCCGAAGGCCAGCGCACGGGCGTCTTCCGGGACGACGTCCCGGCCGACCTGGTGATCAACTACCACTTCGGCGCCATCCACAGGCTCGGCATGTGGTACCACGCGGACGGCGAGCTGTCCGGCGAGCAGGTGGGGGAGCACTTCGCGAACCTGATGCTGCGCAGCCTCCGTCCTTAGTGGACGATCTATCGTGGGGACATGCACATCGTGGCCGTCCTCGCGCTGGACCAGGTCGTCCCGTTCGACCTGGCGACGCCCATCGAGGTCTTCTCGCGGACGCTCCTGCACGGCTCACCGGCCTACGAGGTCCGGATCTGCGGTCCGGCACCCGAGCTCGACGCGGGGATGTTCACCCTGCGGCCGCCGTGGGACCTGCGCGGACTGGCGGACGCGGACACGATCATCGTGCCGGGGCGGGCGTCGAACCCACCGGTACCTCCCGCGGTGATCTCGGCTCTGCGGGACGCGACGGCGCGGGGAGCACGGATCGCGTCGATCTGCTCGGGCGCGTTCGTGCTGGCCGAGACGGGCCTGCTGGACGGTTTGCGTGCGACGACCCACTGGGCGGCGGCGCCCGAGCTGGCGCGGTCGTTCCCGGCGATCGAGGTGGACCCGGACGTGCTGTACGTGGACAACGGACAGCTCCTGAGCTCCGCGGGCGCGGCGGCCGGGCTGGACCTGTGCCTGCACCTGATCCGCCGCGACCACGGCTCGGCGGTGGCGGCCGAAGCGGCCCGGCTGTCGGTGATGCCCCTGGAGCGCGAGGGCGGCCAGGCCCAGTTCATCGCGCACGACGTACCGCCGACGCCCCGCGGGTCCGAGCTGGAGCCGGTGCTGGCGTGGATGGAGGAGAACTGCGCTTCGGAGCTGACGCTGTCCGGCGTCGCGGCGCGGGTGGGGATGAGTACGAGGACGTTGAACCGGCGCTTCCGCGAGCAGACGGGGACGACGCCGTTGCAGTGGCTGCTGCGGGCCCGGGTCCGGCGGGCGCAGCACCTGCTGGAGGCGACCGGTGAGCCGGTGGACCGGATCGCGGCCCAGGTGGGGTTCGGTTCGCCGGGTGCGTTCCGGGAGCGGTTCAAGCGGGTGGTGGGGACCAGCCCGCAGGCCTACCGGGCGAGCTTCCGGGCCGCCGGGGTGTCTTGAGGGGGTCGTGCCCGGCTCGCACGGCCGGCGGCTCGAAACGACGTGAATGACTCATTCCTGTCGTCGGACGACGTGAATGAGTCATTCACGGCAGCGCGGCCACCTTCGAACGGCACACCGGACCCCGGTAAAGTCGGGTCCGTGTCGAGCCCCGAAGCGTCCAGGGTGGGGCCGCCGGTCATCCCGGTGGCCCGGTAACTCCCGCACGCCCGGGTCCCGGGTGACCACGAAGCGTCCACCGTCTTCGTGCTCCCTGGAGTCTTCGCTGTGTTCCTGTACTTCCTCGCCCTGGGCGTGTTCGCCATGGGCACGTCCGAATTCATGCTCGCCGGGCTCGTGCCCGGCATCGCCGCCGCGCTCGGCGTCTCCGTCGCGCAAGCCGGCTCCCTCACCTCCGCCTTCGCCGCCGGGATGGTCGCCGGCGCGCCGCTCATGGCCGCCCTTTCGCGGACCTGGCGACGGCGCATCGCCTTGCGGGCCTTCCTGGTCCTCTTCGTCGTCGCGCACGTCGTCGGCGGGCTCACGACGTCCTTCGCCGTGCTGCTCGCGACGCGGGTGGTCGCCGCCGTCGCCAACGCCGGGTTTCTCGCCGTCGCCCTGACCGTCGAACGCCGGGGTCGCGCCATCGCCGTCCTCCTCGGCGGGACGACCTTGGCGTGCGTCGCCGGCATCCCCGGCGGGGCGCTGCTCGACGCCGCCTTCGGCTGGCGGGCGGCCTTCTGGACGGTCGCCGGGCTCTGCCTGCCCGCCTTCGCGGCGGTGTCGCGCGTCCCCGACACCCCGGCGGGCGGCACCGCCGACCTCCGGAGCGAACTCCGGGAACTCCGTCCCCTGGCCGGCGTGCTCCTGCTCGGCGCGCTCGTCAACGCGGCCACCTTCGGCGTCTTCACCTACCTGGCGCCGGTCGCCGAGGGGGTCGCGCCGGTGCCGGTGGTCCTCGCCGCTTTCGGGGCCGGGTGCTTCGCCGGCATCACGGCGGCGGGACGCCTCGCCGACCGGTGGCCCGGCCGGGTCATCACGATCGGGGGCTCACTGCTGCTCGCCGGCTGGGTCGTGCTGGCCCTCACCGCCCGGGTGCCCGCGGCGCTCGTCGTCGAAGCCTTCACGCAGGGCGCGTTGTCCTTCGCGGTCGGCGGCACGGTGATCACCCGGATCCTGCACCTGGCCGCCGGCGCCCCGACGATGGCGGGCTCCTACGCGACCGCCGCGCTCAACATCGGCGCGACGGCCGGCCCGGTGCTCGCGGGGGCGGCGAACCCGTTCCGGGTCGCCGCGGGACTCGTGGCGGCGGCGCTGGTGGTTCACGCCCTCCGGCGCCGGACGTAGTGGACGACCAGCAGGACGAGGGCGACCGTCGCGATCGCGCCGGCGGTGATCCGGAACGGGTCGGCCAGCCCGGTGAAGGACCCGATCGCGTTGACGGCGGCGCTGACGAGCAGGACCGGCCAGAGAACGAAGGGAGTCGCGGTGCGGGTGGGTGCGGTGGTGTTGGTCATGACGCAAACGCTAGAACCGCACGAGGACGGAAACGATGCCGTCCGCACCCGGATCCGGGGTGGTGCCTGCGCTACCCCGCGTCCCGGCCGAGGTAGGCGAGCACCGCCAGCACCCGGCGGTGGCCGCCGCCTTCGTCCGACGGCAGGCCGAGCTTCGCGAAGATGTTGCGGATGTGCTTGAGCACCGCGCCGTCGCTGACGACGAGCAGCTCGGCGATCGTGCCGTTGTTGTAGCCCTCGGCCATCAGCGCCAGCACTTCGCGCTCCCGCGCGGTCAGCGCTTCGAGGGGGTCCTTCGCGCGACGGCGGGACATCAGCTGGCCGATGACCTCCGGGTCCATCGCCGTGCCGCCCTTGGCGACCCGCTCGAGCGCCTCGAGGAACCGCTCGACCTTGCCGACCCGCTCCTTGAGCAGGTACCCGACGGCGCCGACGCCGTCGGCGAGCAGCTCGACCGCGTAGCTCGTCTCGACGTGGGCCGAGAGCACCAGCACCGGCAGGCCCGGGTGGATCTCGCGGGCGCGGACGGCGGCGCGCAGGCCCTCGTCGCGGTGGGTCGGCGGCATCCGGACGTCCATCACGACGGCGTCCGGCCGGTCGCCTTCGACGAAAGCGAGGAAGGCCTCGGCGTTGTCGAACGTGGCGGCCACTTCGATGCCCGCCGTCTTCAGCAGCAGTGAGAGGCCTTCGCGCAGCAACGCGTCGTCCTCGGCGATCACGACCCGCATGGCAGCTCCACTCGCAGCACGGTCGGCCCACCGGGTGGGCTGGTCAGGGTGAGGGTTCCGTCGAAGGCTTCGGCGCGGCGCCGGATGCCGGCGAGCCCGCTGCCGCGCTTCTGGTCGGCGCCGCCGCGGCCGTCGTCGCGGATCTCCAGGGTCAGCAGGGAAGCCGTGCCGCCGAGCGTGATGTCCACAGTGGACGCGTCGGCGTGCTTGGTGACGTTGGCCAGCGCCTCGGCGACGACGAAGTACGCGGCGGCCTCGACCGCGGCCGGGCGGCCGGTTTCGTACTCGACGGTGACGGCGGTCGGCACCGGCGTGCGCTCGGCGAGCGCCTGCACCGCGCCGGCGAGGCCGCGTTCGCTCAGCAGCGGCGGGTAGATGCTGCGCACGACCGTCCGCAGCTCGGCGAGCGCGTCGGTCGCGGTGTCCTGGGCCTTGACCAGCAGGTCGCGCACCGTTTCCGGGTCGCGGTCGTAGAGCTGGCCGGCGATGCCCAGCTGCAGCACGACCGCGGCGATCCGCGCCTGGGTGCCGTCGTGCAGGTCACGCTCGATGCGGCGCAGCTCGGCGCCGTGCGCCTCCAGCGCGGCCGCCCGCGTCGCGGTCAGCTCGGCGACCCGGTCCGCGAGGACGACGCCCGGCGCGGGGCGCAGCAGCTTCCGCGCGGTGCGCGCCTGCCAGCGCGCGGCTCGCGGCAGCAGGAGCGTCGCCGCGGCCATGGCGGCGGCGACCAGGAAGTCCAGCCCCGCCCGCGGCCACGAGTTCACCAGGATGCCGAGGGAGCCTTCGATCCCGCCGGGCACCGCCGGCCAGAGGATCACCGTGACGACCTGCTGGACCGCGCCCAGCGGCAGCCCGACGGCCAGGCTGCCGAGGACCAGCCCGGTCGCGGCGTGGATCGCGAGCCACGCGAGGTCGCGGCGGGTCGCCGGGTCCTTCAGCGGCGAGCCGTCCCGGTACGGCTCGGGAATGGCCTCGCCCAGCCGGCGCGCGGCCCGGCGCCGGTCGACCCCGACCGGCCACCGCGCCAGCCGGATCGCCGGGGCCAGCGACGGGATGCCGACGCCGAACGGGCACAGCAGCAGCACGGCGAAGAGCCCGGCGAGGGCGAAGATCGACAACAGCGACGTGCCGGCGCCGACGACGAGGTAACGAGCCGCCGACCAGCACTCGCGCAGGCGGGTCGTCACGGCGACAGTGTCCCACCCCACCCCCGTGGTGGTGCTGGCGCTACCCCGGATCCACCCCTCCACAGGATCGAACGCGCGCCCCCGCCGCCCTAGTTTTCCCGGTGACAGAACAAAGGGGATCACCGATGACGACAGCGAATGCGCTGGAACTGGCCGGGGTGCGGAAGGTGTACGGCTCCGGCGACGGCGCCGTCACCGCGCTGGACGGCGTGACGGCGGACGTGCGGCGGGGGACGTTCACCGCCGTGATGGGCCCGTCGGGCTCGGGCAAGAGCACCTTCCTGCACTGCGCGGCCGGGCTGGACCGGCCGACGTCGGGCCGGGTGCTGCTGGGCGGCACCGAGATCGGGCGGCTGAAGGAGAACGAGCTGACCCGGCTGCGGCGCACCCGCGTCGGGTTCGTGTTCCAGGCCTACAACCTGATGCCGTCGCTGAACGTGCTGCAGAACATCACGCTGCCGCTGCGGCTGGCCGGCACGAAACCGGACCCGCAGTGGCTGCGCGAAATCGTCGAAGGCGTCGGGATGGCGAAGCGGCTGGAGCACCGCCCGGCGGAGCTGTCCGGCGGGCAGCAGCAGCGCGTCGCGATCGCCCGGGCACTCATCGCGCGGCCCGACGTCGTGCTGGCCGACGAGCCGACCGGCGCCCTCGACACCCGCACCGCGCGGCAGGTGCTGGACCTGCTCCGCGCCGTCGTCGACGGCATGGGGCAGACCGTGCTGATGGTGACCCACGACCCGGTCGCGGCCTCGGCCGCGCACGGCGTGCTCTTCCTCGCCGACGGCAAGCTGGCCGGGCACCTCCCGCACCCCACCCCCGAGCGGGTGGCGGAGCGGATGACGCACCTCGGGGAGTGGTGACCGTGCTGTCCCTGGCCTGGCAGACGATCCGGACGCGGCTCGGCGGGTTCGCCGGCGCGTTCATCGCGATCCTGTGCGGCACCGCCCTGGTGGCGGGCTGCGGGGTCCTCATGGAGTCCGGCCTGCGCGCCGGCGTCCCCACCCAGCGCTACGCGGCCGCGGCCGTCGTCGTCGGCGGCGCCCAGACCGTGCACCCGCCGGGGGCCGACGCGCTGACGTCCGAGCAGGTCGGCGAGCAGCCGTCGGTCCCGGAGGCACTGGCCGGGCGGATCGCTTCGGTGCCCGGTGTCCGCGCGGCGGTGGCCGAGCAGAGCTTCCCGGCGCAGGTCGTGACGGCTTCCGGGGAGGTGCTCGGCGGTGCGCAGTCCCTCGGGCACAACTGGGACGCGGCCGTGCTGGCGCCGTTCACCGTGCGCGCGGGCGCCGCCCCTTCGGCCTCCGACGACGTCGTCCTCGATGCCGCCCTCGCCCAGCGGGCCGGAGTCGGTGTCGGTGGCCAGGTGCGGATCGCGACGCGGTCGGTGCCGCAGACGTTCCGGGTGAGCGGCATCGTCGACGCCCTGTCGCGGCAGTCGGCGCTGTTCTTCACCCCGCAGGAGGCGGCGGAACTGGCCGGGCAGCCCGGCCGGGCCCACGCGATCGGCGTCCTGGCCGATCCCGGGGTGGCGCCGGAGACGCTCGCCGGGCCGATCGGCGCGGTCGTGGACGGCGCCGAGGTCACCACGGGCGTCGAACGCAGCACGATCGAGTTCCTCGACGTCAGCCAGACGCGGATGCTGCTGCTGGCCATCGCCGGCTCGTTCGGCGGGTTCGCCCTGCTGGTGGCCGTGTTCGTGGTCGCCAGCACCCTGGCCCTGACGATCAACCGGCGGCGCCGGGAGTTCGCGCTGCTGCGCGCGGTCGCGGCGACGCCGAAGCAGGTCCGCAAGCTCATCGGCACCGAAACGACGTTGGTCGCGCTCGTCGCCGGTGTGCTCGGCGGCGCGCTGGGCCTGGCGGTGGCGTCCGGGCTGCGGGACGCGTTCGCCGCGATCGGGGTGATCCCGGCCGACTTCGGGCTCGCGATCAGCCCGCTGCCGTCGCTGGCCGCCCTGCTGCTCGGCCTGGGAGCGGCCCGGCTGGCGGCGTGGGCGGCGGCGCGGCGGCCGTCGACGATCCGGCCGGTCGAAGCGCTCGGCGAGGCGGCGGTGGAGCGCCGTGAGCTCGGCCGGGGCCGCCTGATCACCGGCTGGAGCCTGGTGCTGGCCGGCTTCGGCGGCGCGCTGGTGCCGCTGTTCCTGCGCGGCGACATCGCGACCGCGATCTCGACGATGGCGACGCTGGTCGTCGTCATCGGGCTGGCGGTGGTCGGCCCGCAGGTGACCGCGCTCGTGACGCGGGTGCTCGCGCCGGTGCTGGGGCGGGTCTGGCGGATCAGTGGGTACCTGGCCGGCGCGAACGCCCAGGCCAACACGCGGCGGCTGGCGGCGGCGGTGACGCCGCTGATGCTGTCGATCGCGTTCGCCTTGGCGACGTTCTACAGCCAGACGTCGTCGACGGCGGCCGCGGCGGAGGAGACGGCCCGCTCGACGACAGCCGACTACGTGCTGGCCGGCCCGGCGGGTGTCTCGCCGGAGGTCGCTTCGGCGGCCGGGCGGCTGCCGGGCGTGGCGGCGGCGACGCCGGTGGTGCGGACCTCGGTGATCGTCGCGACGGCCACCGGCGACGCCATGGACGTCCAGCGGAAGCCCGCGCAGGGACTGGCGGGCGACCAGGTCCGCGGCGCACTCGAGCTGGGCGTCGACTCGGGGCGGCTCGCGGACCTGCGCGGTGACACGGTGGCGTTGAGCCGCTCGGAAGCCGACTGGCTGGACAAGAAGATCGGGGACGAGGTGTCGTTCTACTTCGGCGACGGCGTCCCGGCGAAGCTGCGCCTGGTGGCGACGTACACGCACGACCTGGCGTTCGGCGACTTCGTGCTGCCGGTCGGGCTGGCCCGGGAGCACAACGGTGGCCGGCTGGACGACTCGGTGCTCGTCCGGCGTGCGGTGAACGCCGATCCCGCCGCGGTTTCCTCGGCGCTGCGCTCGCTGCCGTACCCGGGGCTGACGGTGGCTTCTCCGGGACCGGCTCCCGAGGGCGGCGAGCGGCAGGCGCAGTTCTACCTGAACCTGGTCGCGGTGGGCGTGATCGTCGGGTACCTGGCGATTTCGGTGGCCAACACGCTGGTCCTGACGACGGCACAGCGGTCCCGCGAGTTCGCGTTGCTGCGTCTGGTCGGCACGACGCGCCGCCAGGTGACCCACATGATGCGGCTCGAGGCCCTGGCCACGGTCGGGATCGCGGTGGCCCTGGGGACGGTGGTCGCGCTGGTACCGCTGGGTCTGCTGAACGTGGGGCTGCGGGGGAGCCCGCTGCCGTCGGGCCCGCCGTCCGTCTACTTCGGAATCGTCGGCGGCGCGGCGCTGCTGGGCATGGTGACGATGGGGCTGTCGACGTGGGTGGCGCTGCGGTCCCGGCCCATCGACGCGATCGGCCTGCGGGAGTGAAACCGTGCGGGTGAGCCGGAGCCGGCTCACCCGCACGGTTTCAGCAGCCCGCGCCGGTGTCTTCGCCGGTGTAGGAGAGAACGCGCCAGTCGGTGGTCCGCCCGAGCGGAACCACAGCCCCGGCGGGGACGCACTTTTCGCCGATCAGGGTCTTGAAGGCGCCGCCGTAGGTGAGCGAGTACGCCTTGATCTTCGTGGCGGTGGTGCCGCAGTTGCCCCACTGGTAGTCGCGGGCGTTCGGGCCGGAGCTGCCTTGGGTCCACTGGGTACCACAGGTGATGGCCGACGCCGGGCTCGCGATGACGGGCAAGGCCGCCGCGGCGAGGCCGATCGCGATCGCCAGGGAAATGCGTTTCATGGAACTGCCCCCTCGTTGCCGGAACTCCTGCGCCGGCCAAGGTAGCCGGGAACGAGACGGGATTTCCCTAATCCCGATCGGGCGGCCAGAGCCCCAGCTTGGTGAACTGCTCGCGGACGTGGCCGCGGACCGGGTCGTCGACGTCGGCGACGAGGGCGAGCGTCTGGCGGGACTCGGTCCACGCCTCGACCTGCCTGCCGGTCGCCGCCAGGGAGCGGACCAGGGCGACCAGCGCGCGGACGACCTGGACGTGGTCGGCGCGGGAGACGCCGAGCGCCTTCCGGGCGTACAGCAGGACATCGCCGTGTTCTTCGGCGTCGCAGGCGGTTTCGCTCAGTTCGACCAGCGCGGTCAGCGTCTGCTCGTGGCCGGCCGGGTAGCGCTCGTGCAGCTCGACGGCTTCGGTGAACCACCGGATGGCCTCCGTGGTCCGGCCGGTGCGGCGGCTCAGCAGGCCGAGCTCCAGTGCCGTCGCGGCGTGGCGCCGGTGGTCGCCCAGTTCGGCGTACAGCATCTTCGCGTGGGAGAGGTGCGTCTCGGCTTCTTCGAGCTCGTCCTGACGGCGCAGGTACGTGCCGAGGTCGCCGTGCGCCGCGGCGCACTGGCCGGGTTCGTTGAGGCTGTGCTGGATGTCGAGGGCCTCCCGCAGGCACGACAGCGCCCGAGCCCGGTCACCGGCGTCTTCCGCGTGTCGGGCGAGCAGGAGCAGGACTTCGGACCGGTCCCGGCCGTTGCCGGTGTTGCCGAAGATCGTGTTCGCGAGCTCCAGGGATTCCGCGATCTTGTCCGGGTCGTCGTGGATCCGAGCCAGCGTGGCCAGCGCCTGCCCCTCGCCGTCGAGGTCGTGGCCGTCCCGGGCGGCGAGCAGGACGGTCTCGACGGCTTCGGGCCAGTCGGATCCGGCGCCGTCGAAGGCGAGGTGGGGCCGCGCCAGCCGCAGCAGCGTCACCGCCCGCGCCAGGTTGTCGCTCGCCGCGCGACGGATCGCGGCGCACAGGCTCGCCTCTTCTCCGGCCAGGAACTCTTCCGCGGCCGCGAAATCCGGCAGGCGGCCGGCCGGCAGTTCCGCGGTGCGCCGCAAGGCCGGCGCCAGGACCTCGGCGGCGTCGGTGGCCCGGGCGATGTACCAGTCCAGGAGCCGTGCCTCGGCCTGCCGGCGGTCGGCGGGGGAGTCGTGGGCGAGCGCGAGCCGTTCGCCGGCCGCGCGGGTGAGGGCGTCCATCCGGTAGCGGCCGTCGTCCCGGCTGACCAGGTAGAGGGACCCGATCGCGGTCAGCGCGCCGCGGGTCGATTCCTCGTCGGTCCCGTCCAGGGCGAGGATCGCTTCCAGCGCGAGGCCGGGCGAGACGTGCAGTGCGAGTGAGCGGAAGAGCCGCGCGGCCGGTGCGCCGAGGGCGTGGTAGGACCACAGCACCGACGTCAGGATCGTGCCGGACGCCAGTTCGCCGGCCAGCAGGAGCTCGGCCGGGCTCGGCAGGCCACCGGCGCCGGGCAGGAGCTCGGCGAGGGTGCGGACGGCCTGCGGGGCGCCGCCGGTCAGCGCCAGCACCGCCGCCGGATCGGGCGGCTCGGCCGGGGTGTCGCGCAGCAGGTTGCCGAGCAGCCGGGCGATCTCGGCTTCGGAGAACGGCCGCACCTCCAGCCGGAAGGCGCCGTGGTGGGTCACCAGATCGCTGAGCCGGTGCCGGCTCGTCACGACGACCACGGAGTGCGCGCTGCCCGGCAGCAGCGGCACGACCTGCGCGGAATCCCGGGCGTTGTCGAGGAAGACCAGCACGCGGTGGTCGTCGAGGAGGGTTCGCAGCATCCGGATCCGCGCGCTCGGGCTCGCCGGGATCGCCGACGCGGCGACGCCGAGCGCGTCGAGGAACTCGGCCAGCACGTCGGCGGCGTCCCGGGGCGGGCCGGTGCCGTAGCCGCCGAGGTCCGCGTGCAGCTGGCCGTGCGGGAACCGCTCGCGGACGGCGTGCGCCCAGTGCAGTCCCAGCTCCGTCTTGCCGACGCCGGCCGGCCCGGTGACGGCGACGATGAGGGTCGCGGGCGGGCCGCCGACCCGGGAGCGCACGAACAGGTCGTCGAGCCGGCCGACGTCTTCGGTGCGGTCGACGAACTGGCTGACCGTCGAAGGCAGCTGCGCGGGCGGAACGGCGCGCAGGGCTGCCTGGGTCCGTTGCCGATCGGCGGGCGCGGGCGAGTCCCGGGACTGCAGCAGCTGCTGGTGCAGTTCCTGCAGGTCCTGCCCGGGGCCGGTGCCGAACGACCGCGCGAACCGGTCGTAGACCTGTTTCCAGTAGGTGTCGAAGACTTCGTAGTGCCCGAGCCCGTTCAACGCGGTGATCCGCTGCGCGATGTACTGCGTGTCCAGCTCGTGGTCGACCATGGCCTCGTCGAGGATCCGCAGCACAGCGCGGTAGTCCCGGCGCTCCAGCTCGACGGCGCACAACGCCTGGTAGCCGGCGACGCGCTCGTAGCGGTCGATGTCCTCCCGCTTCTGCTCCATCCAGACGGTGCCGAGGTCTTCGACGACGGGCCCGCGCCAGAGACTCATGGCTTCGCGCAGGGCGGCGGCGGCATCGTCGAACCGGCCGGCTTCCCGCGCCAGCTCGCCGTTCCGGACGAGTTCTTTGAAGCGCGCGTAGTCGAGATCGTCGCCCTCGGGCAGGAACTGGTAGCCGGCGTGCTGGGTGACGATCTTCGCCGAGACGCCGGCGTCGCGCAGGGAGGCTCTCAACCGGCTGACGTAGGCATGAAGGTCTTTCCGGGCATGGTCGGGAGGGTCGTCCCAGAGGGCTTCGGTAACGGTCCGCACGGCGACGACCTTGCCGTGGTGGAGCATGAGCACGCCCAGCAGCGACCGTTCCTTGGCCCGCCCGAGCGCGACCTCCCGGTCGCCGAGCAGGAGTTCGACGTGCCCCAGGATCCGGAACTGCATCGCACCTTGTGGTTGGTCGGCAGGGACTTCCTGCCCAGCACGGTAACCCGGCGACGGGCGCGTTTCAGTGCAGGTCAAGGGGCTGTCAAGAATTTGTCCACCGGTTGGTAACCGATGTGTCAACCACGAGCGTTCACGATCACGTCATGTCGTGGACGGATGCGTGGCGGTGGCTTTGGGGAAGTGTGCCGCCCTTGGAACCGGTCGGGGACCCGGTGCACCGCACCATTCTCGCGGTCGGCATCGACGGGTTTTCGACCCCCGACCGCACCAACCTGCACCGGTTGACGCTGCGGGCGGGGCTGTACCGCGCGTTCCAGCTGGCACTGGCCGAAAGCGGCGTGCGGTGGAACGACTGCGACCACGCGGACCTCGGTGACGGGGTGCTGGTCTTGGCGCCGGCGGGTTATCCGAAAGCGGTGTTCAGCGAACTGCTCCCTGCCGCACTCACGAAGTCATTGGCTGAGCACAACCGTTGCCACCGACCACCGGAGCAGCTCGGGCTCCGATTGGTGCTCCACGCGGGAGAAGTAACTTACGACACGCACGGATCGACGGGATCGGCGATCGTGCACGCGTTCCGGCTGCTCAATTCCGCGGTGCTGAAGGAGAATTCCGCTTGCTCGGGTGGGGGCCTCGCGTTGATCGCTTCCGGGTGGTATCACGAGGAGATCATCCGGCACAGTCCGTTGAGCTGCCCGGATTATTATGAACCGGTGTTTGTCCGGGAGAAAGAAACAGCGGCACGTGCGTGGATCCGGCTGGTCGGTCCGGATGGGCCGGACCAACGCGCTTCGGGGTGAGGGGCCCTGCAGAGCTTCCCCCACCCCACTCATCGGCCGGCAGTCGAGTCTCCCGGCGAGACTAGGTGGAGGAAGGAAGTCCAAGCGGTAGCAGAAAACTCGATGACCGGCTGACCCGGCCGACGATCCTTGGTGTCGCGGACCAGTGCTGCATCGGAAGTCAACCGGGTTTCGACGCAGCTGCCGCCGGCGTTGGAGTAGCTGCTCTTGAACCATCCGTCGCCGCACGGCACGAGAGATTGCGGAAGATCTTGATTCAATTTATCCTCAAAGTTCCCGTATGTGATCACGAATTATCTGCAGGGTCTGATTACGAGGAGCCGCCGTGGTGCGATAGGCCTCCTCGTATGTTGTGGTGATATCTCGTACCTGTATTGGGTCGTTGATGACCCCCCAGGCGGTTACGGATTCTTGCCAGGCCAGTGTGGGCAGCTGGGGATTCTCGAATTCGATGAGGTGTACGGTCGCGGCTCCGAAGAGCCCGCATTCAGTGGCGGTGAAAGGAATCACGCGGACGTCGAGCTTCCGTTCATGGCTCTCGATCAGCTCGGCCAGATGCATGAGCTGCTGCCTGAGCACGTTCCGGCCGCCGATCTGCTGTCGCAGGGCTGCTTCGCTGATGACGGCAGTGAGAGTGAAGGAATCGTTCGGGTCGGCGAGCCGCGCCTGCCGATGTAGCCGGGCCTCGACGCGCTGATCGACCTCGACCTGCGGCAGCGTCACCGCAGGCATCATGATCGCCCGGATGTAGTCGGCCGTCTGCAGGAGGCCGGGAATGAGGAGTGACTCGTAGTCCCTGATGGCGCGAGCGCCGTGCTCCAGCCCGAACAGCCGTTGGATGTCGGCGTCGAAGAGTGCCGAGTAGGCGGACCACCAGCCGCGTTCTCTCGCCGCTGCGCGAAGCGCCCTGAGTTCAGCCTTCTCATGGGCCTCGAACCTGAACAGGTCGAGTACCCGCTTTAGTGCTTCTGAGGACAGGAGCTTGCGTTCGTTCTCGACGGCCGACCAGTAGTTGCGGGTGAACCCCAGTGCTTTGGTGACGGTCTCGACGCTGATGTTCAGCTCATTCCGCCGCTGTTTCAGGCGCAGCGCAAGCTCCCACGACGCCACTACGGGCGACGGCGGCACAGTCATCCGAGGTAGTCCTCCGCACCGGTTACGGTAACCGAACAATATTCCGGTGCAGGGACTGCACGCCACTGGTTCAGCTAACCTAGCGGTAACTCTTCGGGACGGGCTCGAGACTCGCCGACGGCGGAGCCCCCAAACGGATGAATCGCAGCCATGTCGGAGCCTCGGACACGACCCAGTGGGAGGATTCGCCGGGCTTCCCTGCGGTCCGGTGCGCTGCCGGGCGCGGTCGGGGTGGTTCCGACGAGGCCGTTCCCCCGTGAGATCGACTGGCAAGGCAGCCTCGGACTGAACACCTCCCACTGCACGATTGTCGTGGTCGACGTCGAAGGCTTCGGGCGCTACAGCCGGACCAACCCCAACAAGATCAGGATCCGCCGGGGAATGTACCGCTCACTCGAGCGCGCCTTCATCGAGGCTGGTATCCCGTGGGCCGCCTGTCGGCACGAAGACCTCGGCGACGGCGTTCTCGTCCTCGTCCCCGCCCACATCTCGAAGGCCCTCTTCGCCGACCTGCTCGTCCCCGCCCTCGCCGATGAGCTTGCCGCCCACAACAAGGTTCACCGGCCACCCGAACAGATCCGGCTCCGGCTCGCCCTGCACGCCGGGGAAGTGTCCTACGACGACCACGGTGCTATCGGTTCGTCCATTCTTCATGCCCACCGATTGGTCGATGCCGTCGAGTTGAAGCACGCGTTGAGGGAAACCGATGCCGTGCTCGCCGTCGCCGCGTCGGACTGGATCTTCGACGAGGTCGTTCGGCACAGTGAACGGTGCTTCGCCCACACCTACCGCCCCGTCGGTACCGCCGGCGGGAAAGCCTGGATCCGGCTGATCGCCGCCCCGCGACGTCGTCGAGCGAGCTAAGGGAAACCCTGCCGTACTCCCGAAACTTTCCGAAAGTCATTGTCCCGTCACCCATTGCGATCACATGCTGTCCCCATCGCCAGCCTCGACGAGGAGGAAGCATGCTCACCAAGAATCGCTTCAGGGTGTTCGCCGGTGGGGCCGCCCTTGCGCTCATCGCCACCCTGCTGCCCGGGGTCGCCCGGGCCGACACCGTCATCACCACCAGCCAGACCGGGAACAACGGCGGCTACTACTACTCCTTCTGGACCGACGGCGGTGGCTCCGTCCAGATGACGCTCGGCTCCGGCGGGAACTACCGGATGAACTGGAGCAACGTCGGGAACTTCGTCGGGGGCAAGGGGTGGAGCAACGGCAGCCGGCGGACGGTGAACTACTCCGGCAGCTTCAACCCCTCCGGCAACGGCTACCTCGCCCTCTACGGCTGGACCTCGAACCCGCTCGTCGAGTACTACATCGTCGACAACTGGGGCACCTACCGGCCGACCGGGACCTACAAGGGCACCGTCACCAGTGACGGCGGCACCTACGACATCTACCAGACCACGCGGTACAACGCGCCGTCCGTCGAAGGGACCAAGACCTTCAACCAGTACTGGTCCGTGCGGCAGCAGAAGAAGACCGGTGGCACCATCACCACCGGCAACCACTTCGACGCGTGGGCGCGCTACGGCATGCGGCTCGGCAGCTTCAACTACTACATGATCCTCGCCACCGAGGGCTACCAGAGCAGCGGCAACTCGAACATCTCGGTGGGCTGACCGATGCGGACGTGGATCCTCGCCGCCGCTCTCGCGGTGACCAGCGCTGTCAGCCCGGTTCCCGCGCAGGCGGCCGCCTGTAACGGTTACGTCGGCCTCACCTTCGATGACGGGCCCTCGAACGCGCACACCCCTGCCCTGCTGAACGCGTTGCGGCAGAACGGCTTGCGCGCCACGATGTTCAACGAGGGCCAGTTCGCCGCCGCTTATCCGGCCCAGGTGCGGGCCGAGGTGAGCGCGGGCATGTGGGTCGGCAACCACAGCTACACCCACCCGCACCTCACCCAGCAGAGCCAGTCCCAGATGGACTCGGAGATCTCCCGGACGCAACAGGCGATTTCGGCGGCCGGTGGCGGCACGCCGAAACTGTTCCGGCCGCCGTACGGCGAAACGAACGGGACGCTGCAGGCCGTCGAAGCGAAGTACGGTCTCCGGCAGATCATCTGGGACGTCGATTCGCAGGACTGGAACAACGCGAGCGTGGACGCGATCGTCGCGGCCAACGCCCGGCTCGGCAACGGCCAGGTCATCCTGATGCACGAATGGCCGGCCAACACCCTGTCCGCGATCCCGCGGATCGCGCAGACCCTGGCGAGCCGCGGGCTGTGCGCGGGGATGATCTCGCCTCAGACGGGCCGGGCGGTGGCCCCGGGCTGAGGCCTGCCGGTGGCGCGGCGGCCCCGAACCCGCCGCGCCACCTTCGTCAGTTCACGTGCCACTCCACCTGCGCCGCGTCCGTCCCGCGCGGCCGGACCTCCGCGCAGACCTCGTGGTCCACGAGGAGCCCGGTGCTCCGGCAGAACCGGGAGCCCCGGCTGATCTCGCTCGGCGGCGCGGGCGTGAAGTTCTTCTCCGCGAGGTATTCACGCAGCACCTCGGGGGCGCCGTCGCCGGTGGCCTCCAGGACACCCCAGCAGTTGTGGGAGCCGCACTCGAAGTCCCGGGTGATCCGCAGCTGCGCGGGCCCGGGTGCGACCCCTTCGCCGGCCGGAGGGGACTCGTACGCGGCGAAGAGGGCGCCGCCGGTGACGACGAACCCGGCGACGACCAGCAGGAACAGCCGGAGGAACCCGCGCCGGGCCCCGATCGCGCAGACCACCGCCGCGAGCGTCGTGTGCAGCCAGTAGACCTCGATCGGCGCGGGTACCCACCGCCCGGCGAAGTCCAGTGCGCCCGGCAGGACGAACCACGCCAGCAGCGCCAGCAGCACCATTCCGACGATCAGCCCGGTCCGGCGCGAGGGCGCCAGCGAGCACCAGACCAGGATCGGGACCAGGCCGAACAGCCCGGCGAACGGGCTCGTCGAGAAGCAGGCCACGACCACTGCCGCCACCACGAGAGCGACGCGCCACCAGTGGGTCCTGAAACTCTCGGGGATCGGCACCCGGCCATTCTGCCGAACACCCGGAATGCGGCAGACTGCCGATCATGACGATCGCGGTGATGGTGGTGGACGACCAGCAGGTCGTGCGCGAAGGCCTGGTCGCGCTGCTGGGACTGCTCGACGACGTCGAGGTGGCCGGCTCGGCGGCGAACGGCGCCGAGGCGCTCGCACTGGCCGGGCGGCTCGACCCCCTCGACGTCGTGCTGATGGACCTCAACATGCCCGTCATGAGCGGCGCCGAGGCCACCGGACACCTCACGCGGGAGCACCCGGACGTCGCCGTCCTGGTCCTCACGACCTACTCGGACGACGCGTCGATCGCCGGTGCGCTCGCCGCCGGTGCCCGTGGCTACCTGACGAAGGACGCGGGGCGGCACGAGATCGGCGCCGCGCTGCGGGCCGTCGTCGCCGGCCAGCTGACCTTCGGGGCGGACGTCTCGCGGCAGGTCGCCGGCGCGCTGTCCGGGGCGGTGAAACCCGCGCCGCGCAAGGAAAGCCTGCCGGACGGGCTCACCGCGCGCGAGGCCGAGGTGCTCGGGCTGATCGCCGCCGGGCTGAGCAACGGCGAGATCGCGGCCGAGCTGGTCATCGGCGAGACGACGGTCAAAACGCACATCAACAACGCGTTCGCCAAGATCGGGGTGGGCAACCGCGTCGAGGCGCTGCGCTACGCCGAGCGGCACGGGCTCGCGCGGGAACCGAAGCGGTGACCGCGGCGCTGCCCCCTCGGCAGCGCCGTGCCCCGTCAGCCCCGCTTCCGGCGCTTCTCCAGCTGCTCGCGCACCATCGGCTCCACGATCCGCTTCGCCTGGTCGTACCGGCCCGCCTTCTTCAGCGCGACCGCGATGATCCCGACCACGATCACCAGCAGCAGGATCCCGCCGCCGATGATGGCGAACCGGAGCAGCATGAACTGGACGACTTCACCCATGGCTTGTTCCCTCCCTTGTTCCGACCGGGGGAACGCTAGGGCGCGACCGGGGTGGAGCAGGACCTCCGCCGGGTGGAGATCCGGGTGGAGATCCCGTCGAGTCCGGTGTGGACGGACGGCGGCAAGGCAAGCTGCTGGTTAACCCGGCGTAAGGCTCCGCCTTAACTCAGACATTTCACCACCCCGGCGATCGCCGTCCGGCTGCCGTTCGGCCCGCGTTCACCTCGCTTGCCCGCCGCCGTAATTTGCGGTGCCTAAGTTTCTGGCGCAAGCCGCGGAAACGAAGGTGAAGGGACCGATGGACGCACCTCTGGCAGTGCGAGCGCGCGGGATCACCAAGTGCTTCGGCGACGTCGTCGCCCTCGACGGCATCGACTTCGACGTGGCGCCGGGGCAGATCCACGGCCTGGTCGGCCCCAACGGCGCGGGCAAGACGACGCTGCTCGGCTTGCTGCTCAGCCTGGCCGTCGCCGACGAGGGCAGCCTCGAGATCCTGGGCGCACCGGTCGGGAAGACCCTCGGCGGGGTCGCCGGGTTCGTCGACGGCCCTGGGCTCTACCCCTCGCTCACCGCCCGGCAGAACCTCGCCGCGCTCGCCGCCCTCCGCGGCGGTGACCGGCGGACCGCGAAGATCGACGACGTCCTCGGCGAGGTCGGGCTCACCGACGTCGCCGACGACCGCGTGCGCGGCTTCTCCCTCGGCATGCGCCAGCGCCTCGGTCTGGCCGCGGCCCTGCTCGCCGAACCCCGGCTCCTGGTACTCGACGAGCCGGCCAACGGCCTCGACCCGGCCGGCAAGAAGCACGTCCACGGCGTCCTCGGCCGGCTGGCCGCCGAGGGCACGACCGTCGTGCTCTCCAGCCACCGGATGGACGACCTCGAAGCGCTCTGCTCCGAAGTCACGATCCTCGCCACCGGCCGCGTCGTCTTCACCGGCCCGCTCGGCAAGCTCTCCGCCGAGAACGGCGAACTCGACTACCGCCTGCGCACTTCCGACCCCGGCAAAGCCCGCGCTCTGGTCGCCGGCGCGCCCGGGATCCGCCTCGCCGACCCCGACGCCGACGTCTTCGTGGTGCGCGCGCTGACCTCCGCGCTCGACGAACTGGTGCTGCGGCTGGCGAAGGAGGGCATCGCGGTGCGCGAACTCGCGCCCGTCGTGTCCCCGCTCGAAGCCGCTTTCCTCGCCCTCACCGAACAGCCGGAGGCCGGCCGATGACCGCGACCGTCACCGAAGCGGCGCGGCCCGTCCCTGTCGCCCGCGGCTACCGCTTCGAGCTCGTCAAGCGGTTCTCCGCCTGGCGGATCCGCCTGCTGGTACTGGCCTGCTGGCTCGCTCCCGCGGTGTTCGTCGCCGTGGTGAGCACGCAGAGTTCGCTGCCCGTCGACACGCTCTTCGGCCGGTGGATGAACGCCACCGGCTGGGCGGGACCGCTGGTGATGCTCGGTTTCGCGGGCACGTACGCGCTTCCGCTGCTGACGTCGGTCGTCGCCGGGGACATCTTCGCGTCCGAAGACCGGCTCGGCACCTGGCGCCACCTGCTGGTCGCGGTCCGGTCGCCCCGCCGGATCTTCGTCGCGAAAGCGCTTGCCAGCCTGACCGTGATCCTCGTGCTCGTGGCCGGGATGGCCGTTTCCAGCGCGGTGGGCGGGATTCTCGCCGCCGGGAGCCGGCCGCTGGTCGGCCTCGACGGCCACTCGCTGGCCCCGGGCGACGCCGCCGGGCAGGTCCTGCTCGCGTGGGTCTGCGTGCTCGCCCCGACGCTGGCCCTCGGCGCGATCGGGCTGCTCGGGTCGGTCCTCTGGGGCCGGTCGCCGATGGGGCTGCTGCTGCCCGCCGTCGTCGCGCTCGTGCTGGCGCTGGCCCAGCTGCTGCCGCTGCCGGTCGCCGTCCGGCTCGCCTTGCCCAGCTACGCCTTCATCGCGTGGAACGGCCTGTTCACCGCACCCGCCCAGCTCGGGCCGCTGCTGATCGCGGTCGGCGTCAGCCTCGCGTGGGCCGTCGTCGCGACCGCGCTGGCCTACCTGCTCTTCGTGCGTCGCGACTTCACCAACCCCGCCCACGACGGCGGAGGGCGTCGCGCGCTCACCCTCGGCGTGCTGCCGCTGGTCGCGCTGCTCGCCGTCACGGCGGGGATCGTCGCGGTGGCCACGCCGGCCACCGGGTCCGGGATCGACCTGGACAAGGTCCAGCGGTCGGTCGCCACCGCCTTCGCCCACCTCTACCGGCTGCAGGCCGGGCAGCTCAACCGGCCCGACGTCACCGAGGAGCAGCTGGCCGCCACGGCGGCGTGCACCAAGGGCGACGGCCTGGTCGAGCCGGAGGGCCCCGGCAACGACTGGCGGTGCGTCGTCTCCTGGCACCTGCCGGACGTCGCGGCGACGGGCTCGGCGATCTACCAGCTGGACATCACCTCGGACGGGCGGTACGTCGCCGACGGCGACGGACCGAAGGAAGTGAACGGCTACTTCCAGGTGCGGACCCCGGTAGGGGACCAACCCAACCCGCTCTGGCAGTTCGACGGGAACGTCGAGCTGCTCACCACCACGAAGGGATGACCTCGATGCAGGTAACACGCCGCAGACGGCGTGCCGGGAAGAGCCGGAGCGGCGGCCATCGGCTGCGCTACGCCACGGCCGGTTCCGCCACGCTCGTGCTCGTCGCCACGGGCACCGGCGTCGGCGTCGCGTCGACGCAGCAGTTCGGCGAGGAGCACGTCGGCCAGGTCACGGAGAACGGCCAGGTCGTCTCCGCCGACCAGTACATCAAGCCGATCGGCGACCGCCTGGTCGTGAACAACGGCAAGATCATGGCGTCCTCGGTCAGCCCGGACGGCTCGCACCTGGCCGCGTTGACCACCGACGGCGGGATCGCGCTCACCGTCGTCGACCTGAAGAACTGGAAGGTGCAGCAGCTCGTCGGCAACTCCGCGACGGCGAACCTGCGCATCGCCGGCAACGACGTCGGCCAGGAAGGCCCGACGTACTCGCCGGACGGGAAGTCGTTGTGGCTGGCCCAGACCGACGGCTACACGAAGTTCACGGTGAACCCCGACGGCACCGTGGCCGCGCCGGTCTCGGTCAAGATCCCGGCGGACGGCGCCAAGCACGCGCTGGTCGCGCAGGCGGTGTTCTCACCCGACGGGTCCACTGTGTACTCGGCGGTCAACGGCCAGAACCGCGTCGTCGCCCTCGACGCGGCGACCGGCGCGATCAAGCAGAGCTGGGCCGTCGGCAACGCGCCGCGTGACCTGGTCCGCGTCGGCAACAAACTGTACGTCGGCAACGAAGGCGGCCACCCGGCCAAGCCCGGCGAGCCGACGCTGAACTCGTACAACACCCAGGTGCCGGCCAGCCAGTTCACCGGCGCCACCACCAGCGGTACGGTCAGCGTCATCGACTTGGCCAACGCCGCCGCCGCGCCGAAGAGCATCGACGTCGGCCTGCACCCGACTGCCGTGTACTTCGCCAAGGGCGCGCTGTTCGTCACGAACACCGCGAGCAACACCGTCTCGGTCATCGACACCGGCCGCGACCAGGTGGTGCAGACCATCGCGACCCAGCCGTGGCCGCAGGCCTCGGTCGGGTACGAGCCGGACGGCGTCACGCTGACCGACGACGGGCACCTGCTGGTGACGCTCGGCCGCGCGAACGCGGTCGCCGTCTACCGCTTCCAGCGGGCGCAGGAGCCGGTGAGCTACGTCGGCCTGCTGCCGACCGACTACTTCCCGACCGCGATCACCACGGTCGGCAAGGACGTCGTCGTCTCCAACACCCGCGGCATCGACGCCCTCCGCCCGACCACGGCGGCCGGGCACGGCACGCACGACACGACGTCGAGCGTGCAGAAGTTCCGGCTGCCGGACGACCGCGCGATCCGCGGGTACACCGCGCAGGTCTTCAAGCAGAACGGCTGGACGGACAACTCGGTCCAGCTCGCCACCGACAACGGCCACCGCAGCCCCGTGCCGGTGCCCGCACGGCTCGGCGACCCGTCGACGATCAAGCACGTCTTCCTCCTGGTCAAGGAAAACCGGACTTACGACCAGGTCCTCGGCGACGACCCGCGCGGCAACGGCGACCCGTCGGTCACGCAGTTCGGCGAGAACGTGACGCCGAACCAGCACGCGCTGGCCCGGCAGTTCGGGTTGTACGACAACACCTACGACATCGGCACGAACTCCGCCGAAGGCCACAACTGGCTGATGCAGGCCGACAACCCGGAGTACACCGAGTCGTCGGCGGGGGAGTACCTGCGCAGCTACGACACCGAGGACGACGCCCTCGGCCACCAGAGCTCCGGGTTCCTCTGGACCGGCGCGCAGGCGGCCGGGAAGTCGGTGCGGGACTTCGGCGAGTTCCAGCAGTTCCTGACCAAGCCCGCCGGGGCGAGCTGGCAGAACCTGTACTGCGACGCCAAGAACATGGCCGCCACCGGTGAACCGAGCGCCTACCCGCTGGTGTCGTCCTCGCCGATCCCGTCGCTGAACGACGTTTCGGTGCCGGCGTTCCCGAAGTTCGACACCGCGGTGCCGGACCAGTACCGCTACCAGATCTGGAAGGACGACTTCGAGAAGAACGGGCCGGCGAACCTGAACATGTTCTGGCTGTCGAGCGACCACACCGGCGGCCCGCCGAACGCGGCCGCCCAGGTCGCCGACAACGACCTCGCCGTCGGCAAGATCGTCGACGAGATCTCGCACAGCCAGTACTGGAAGGACTCGGCGATCTTCGTCGTCGAGGACGACTCCCAGGCCGGGCTCGACCACGTCGACGGCCACCGGGCCCCGGTGCAGATCATCAGCCCGTACGCCCAGCACGGCGTCGTCGACAGCCACTACTACTCGCAGATCACGATGATCCGGACGATCGAGCAGATCCTCGGGGTCAAGCCGATGAACCAGAAGGACAGCGCGGCGACGCCGATGAGTGCGGCCTTCACCAAGAAGCCGGACTTCACGCCGTTCACCGCGTTGCCCAACCGCACGTCGCTGACGGGCGGGCTGGCGACCCAGCCGTCCTGCGGCCCCGACACCCCGGCCCCGCCGGACCCGGCGGCGGCGCCGGTGCCGTCGTCGGCGGTGCCCGCGGACAAGAAGCAGGTCGCGGCGCAGTGGCAGGAGTGGACGACGCACCAGCGGCTGACCGGTCCGAACGCCGTCGCGGACTACGCCAACCCCGCGCAGATGAACCACTTCACGTGGTACCAGACGCACGGCTGGCAGCTGCCCTACCCCGGTGAGGACCAGGTGTACGCCCCGGAGCAGGTCCCGGGGGCCTACCTCCCGTCCGCGGAGTCGGACGGCTGAAAGATGTCGTGAGTGTTTAGGGCGGTTCTAACCGCCCTAAACACTCACGACGGGCTGTGGGTTACTCGGCGAGTCTGGTGCGGCCGCACCAGGCGAACACCGGGACCTGGTCGCCGCCGCTGGTCGTCGTGAACTCGCCCGCGTGGGAGAAGTGCTCGTAGCCGGCGCCGAAGCTGACCTTCGCGACTTCGCCGAGGCCACCGACCGTCCATTCCCGGTGCCGTTCGACCAGTTCCGCCGGACCGCCGGAAAGCGTTACCTTGATATTCGTCATGAGTCATCTCCGTGGGTTCATCTGCGCGGAGGAAAGAAATGTGTTGTTCGTCTCTCGACGATCCCTGACGTGCGCTCGCTGTGTCAATCGGCGGGAACAGGGGTTGACGGCAGGGGTGTCACGTGAGGTCGGCGGCCAGGCGGTGGATGCGCAGGGCCAGGTGGACGTCGAGCGCCCGGTCGCCGTCTTGCCAGCCTTCGCCCAGCAACGCCGTGATGCGGTCCAGGCGCTGGTAGAGCGTGTTCGGGTGGATCGTCAGCTCCTCGGCCGCCGGGGTCTTGCGGCGGCCGTTGCGCAGGAAGACCTCCGCCGTGTGGACCAGGTCCGTGCCGCGCTCCTCGTCGTGGGCCAGCAGCGGGGCCAACGTGCGGGCGATGAACGTCCCCGCCTCCTCGCGCCCGGCCTGGCTCAGCAGGTAGCGGTACGGACCCAGGTCGGCCGGTGAAGCCGTGGAACCCCCGCTTCCCAACGCATTCAAGACCCGGACACACGCGACCGCGTCGTCGTAAGCGTCGGCCAGCGCGGCCGGCCCGGTCGCCGGTCCCGCCAGGCCGGTCGTGCCCAGTGACCACGAGCGGACCGTCGCCTCGTCGGCACGGACCAGGGCGACCAAGTGACCATCCACAGTGGACGAAGGCGTCGCGAGGTTCCGCAGCCGCGGGTCCTCGCTCACCACGACCAGGTGCGGGCGCCGCAGATCACGGGCGTACGCCGGAATCTCGCGGACGCGCCGGGTCACCAGGTGCTCCACCAGCTCCTCGGCCGTCCGGCGTTCGGCGCGCTCGACCGACGCGACCAGCGCGACGGTCGTCGCCGAACGCTCCAGCAACCGGACGTCCGCCTCGGCGAGCGGTGCGTCGGGAACCACTTGCAACGCACCGAAATACGCGTTCGCCGACGCGACCGGCACGGTCACCACCCGCTCCGCCACCCGGGTCCGTCGCGCGTCCGGTGCGGCGAACAACGCCGACGGTTTGCCTTCGAGCCGCGCGTCCACGAGCGAGCCGGCGCGGGCGGCCGCGCGGACCTCGTCGTGCTGGTCGGCGACCAGCACCAGGCCGCCGACCAGCTCCGACAGCGGCACGACGACGTCTTCGGCCGCGCCGCCGTGCAGCGCCACCGCGCCGAGCCGGTCGTGCAGCCGGACGGCCCGCTCCAGCCGGTCGTTCGCCTCCGCCAGCGCGGTGACCAGCTTCGCGTTCTCGATGGCGATCGCGGCGAACGAACCGAGCGACGTCAGCAGCGACGACTCCGCAGCGGTGAACCGGCGCACGGCCCGCTGCGCCACCATCAGCACCCCGGCCACCTTGCCGCGCAACCGCAGGGGCACGCCGAGAATCGTGCGCAGGCCCTCGGCTTCGGCGACGCGGTCGACCTCGCCCAAGTGGGTCAGGGCGGCGTCGCCGAGGTAGTCGGCGCTCTGCACCGGCTCGCCCGTGCCGGCCACCTGCCCGGCCAGCCCGCTGTGCGGCGGCAGCACGACGCCACGGAGCCGCGGGCCGAGCGAGCCGTCGGTGACCCGGATGACGAGCGAACCGTCCGGTTCGGCCAGCGCGAGGTAGGCGACGTCGACGCCGAGCAGCCGCCGCGCCTGGTCGACCACCTCCTGCACCAGCGCGCCGAGGTCGTGGACCGCCGACAGGCGCAGGACGAGGTCGTACAGCTCGCGCAGGCCGTGGGCGTCCATCAGCCCAGGTGCGTCGTCTCGGTCGCGGCCCAGCCGGGGTCGCCGGTGGCGGCGAACCGCGTCCATGCGGCGTTGACCTCGCGGGCCAGCTCGGCCGGCGGCCGGTCGCCGACGATGGCGGCGGACACGGCCAGGGAGTCGAACACGAACGGCAGCTCCATGCCGTGGCACGCGCCGAGCTTCGGGGCCCGCCACTCGAACTCGTACCGGAACGAGCGGCCCTGGTGGCTCTCGACGAGTTCCTTGACGCCGTCGCGGAAGACGAGGTCGGTCATGGCCTCGACGAACACCTCGCCCGCCTTCCGGTCCTCGCCCAGGCCGTACCCGCGAAGGACGCCCGCCGCGTCCGGGTGCGACGCCGACAGCATGGCCACGGCCTGCTCGTCGGTGAGCACGTCGAGCAGGCCGGTCGGGCCGAAGTACAGCAGCATCTCCTCGCGGCAGGTGCCGGCGATGAGGTCGACGTCGGCGCCCGCACCGGCGCGGATCGCCTCGCCGGGGTGCCGGGGCAGGACGTCGTCGCCGACCATGGGGAGGAACGGGCTGAGGCCGTAGCTGCGGTCCAGGCCGTCTTCGCCGCGCAGGTCTGGGCCGCCGCCGGGTTCGAGGACGGCGTCCTGCGCGTCGAGCAGCTGCTCGGTCGACAGCTTCCGGAACGCCTCGGCGGCGGGTTCGACGCCGAGGCCGTCGGCGGTCACCCGGGCGAGCCGCTCGAGTTCCGCGCGCCCGCGCACCATGTTCGCGTGTCCACTTTGGACGATCGCGCGGCGGAAGAGGCCGGTCGACAGCGGCGACCCGAGCAGGCACGCGACGCTGATCGCGCCCGCCGATTCGCCGAAGAGCGTCACGTTGCCGGGGTCGCCGCCGAACGCCGTGATGTTCTCCTGGACCCAGCGCAGCGCGGCGAGCTGGTCGCGCAGGCCGAGGTTGGTCTCGCCGCCGTCCAAGGGGACGAAGCCGTCGACGCCGAGCCGGTACTGCACGGTCACCAGCACCGCGCCGCCGCGGGTGAACGCGGTGCCGTCGTAGACCGGAGCCGAGCCGGTGCCGCCGATGAAGGCGCCGCCGTGCACGAACACCAGCACCGGCAGGCTTTCCGCGCCCGGGTCCGGGGTCCAGACGTCGACCGTCAGGTATTCGGCTCCGGTCCGCCAGCCGTCGCCGACCACCGCGGACAGGTCGAGGCCGGGGATCGTCCGGTGCCGTTGCGGCGCGGTGGGTCCGGCCTCGCGGGCGTCGCGCACGCCGTCCCACGGCGGGGCCGGGACCGGCGCGGCGAACCGCAGCTCGCCTTCGGGCGCGGCGGCGTAGGGGACGCCGCGGAACCGGACGCCGGTGGCGATCGGTTCGCCGCGGACGTCGCCGGAGGTGGTGCGGACGATCATGCGGGTGTCCCTTCGGGGAAGACCTTGCCGGGGTTGAGGATGTGGTGCGGGTCGAGGGCGTGCTTGACCGCGCGGTGCATGGCGAGGACGCCGTCGCCGAGCTCGCGCGCGAGGCCGGGTTGCTTGAGCAGGCCGACGCCGTGTTCGCCGGTGACGGTGCCGCCGAGGTCGAGGGCGTCGGAGATGATGTCCTCGAAGGCGGCCTGGGCGTTCTTCCGGGCGGACTCGTCGCCGGCCGGGGTGACCAGCAGCGGGTGCAGGTTGCCGTCGCCGATGTGCGCGACGTTGGCGATGTGGACGCCGTGACGCCGTCCCGCCGCGTCGATGCGGGCGAGCATCTCGGGCACGGCCTGCGTCGGGACGCAGACGTCTTCGGTGAGCAGCGGCCCGAGCCGTTCCAGGGCGGGGTAGGCGAGGCGGCGGGCGGCGAACAGCGCGTCGGCCTCGGCCTGGTCGGTCGACTGGGCGGCCCAGGTCGCCCCGGCCTGCTCGAAGCAGTCCAGGATCTCCGCGGCTTCGTGCTCGCCGAGGGCGCCGGGGGAGTCGGTGCGGGCGAGCAGAACGACGTTCGCGTCGGCGCTCAGGCCCATGTTCTTCCACTGGTCGACCGCGGCGAGGCAATGCCGGTCGACCAGCTCCAGCGCCGACGGCAGCACGCCCCGGGCCGCGACCGCCGCGGCGGCCTGCCCGGCGGCGACGGTGGTGTCGAAGTAGCCGGCGACCGTGCGCTCGGCGGCGCGGGCGGGCCGCAGGCGGACGGTGATTTCGGTGATCACGCCGAGCGTGCCTTCCGACCCGACCATCAGCCCGGTCAGGTCGTAGCCGGCGACGCCCTTCGCGGTGCGGCGCCCGAGCCGGACGAGCTCGCCGGTGCCGGTGACGACCTGCAGGCCGAGGACGTAGTCGCGGGTGACGCCGTACTTGACGCAGCAGACGCCGCCGGCGTTGGTGGCGACGTTGCCGCCGATCGTCGACCACGGCGAGCTGGCCGGGTCGGGCGGGTACCAGAGCCCGCGGCCGGCGCAGGCGGCCCGCAGGTCGCCGTTGACCACGCCGGGCTCGACGACGGCGTACCGCTCCCGCTCGTCGATCTCCTTGATCGCGGTGAGCCGGTCGGTGACGAGCACGACGCAGCCGTCGACGGCGTTCGCCCCGCCGGAGAGGCCGGTGCCGGCCCCGCGTGTGACGAGCGGGGTGCGGTGCTCCAGGCAGGCCCTGACCACGGCCTGCACCTCTTCGGCGGTGTGTGGCCGGACGACCACGGCAGGTAGCGCGTAGGGCGCCCACTCGGCTTCGTCGTGGGCGAAGCTCCCCACGACGTCGGGGTCACGGACCAGCCGGTCCGCCGGCAGCCCGGCGGCCAGGTCGTCGATCAGCATCCGCGGGAACCTCCTCGTCACCGGTGCCCACGCTAGGGCGGCCGCGCCGGTCTGGCCATGGGGAGAGTCCACACTTGACGTGCCCGGGGGTGTGCTCATCGCACAGTGCCGACGGTGCCCGCTTCGGTCGTTCCGCAATCGACACTGCAACGCTTACGCATCGGTTGTAGGGTGGGTGAGGTAGCGGTTCAGCCTGCAGCCGTTGTGCCTCGATCCGGCAGCCCCCTCCCGGGCTGCCGTGGGGCCGGACCCTCGTCCGGCTTCCCAGTGCTTTGCCGAGGAGGCCTCCAGCGATGCTCATCCCTGCCCCGCGAATCCGCCCGCCCGCAACCTTCGAAGTGACGACGACAGCCGAAGCGAGCGTGGTCACCGCGGCCGGCGACCTCGACCTCGCCGTCACCGCCCAGCTCGCCACCCTGCTGCGCCGCGAAGTCCGGCTGGCCCCACCGGCGCTGGTGTTCGACGCGTCGGCGGTGACGTTCTGCAGCGCCCGCGTCCTGACGATCCTGCTGGAGACCGCGGCGGACAGCGTGCCGTTCGCGGTCGCCGGCCGGTGCCGTCCCCTGCTGCGGCCGATCACAGCGCTGGGCTTGGATCTTTTGCTGCCGGTGCACTGGAATGCCGCGGAGGCGGTGGCTTGGTTGAAGCTGGCGCGGCAGTTGACCTAGGGGCGCGTGTCTGATGGTTGACGGGTGGTCTACCGCGGCTCGTCGTGAGTGAGGAACAGGGTTCTAACCCTGTTCCTCACTCACGACTCGCGCCCACGGCAGGTGACGGGGCCGGGTCAATCGTCGTGAGACGGCCCGTCTGTCAAGGAATTTGCCACGCCCGGCACTAGGGCCTGTATCGAAGTCGTCTCGAGCTGGTTGAGCTGGAGTTGGTGCTGTTCAGCGTGTTGGTGACCAGGAATGGGTGAGGTCTCCGGTAGTTGGTTCGTCGACCAAGAAGAACCTGAACACCACCGGAGACCTCGTGGACACCTTAGCGGTGACGAGGCGGTTCGACCTGACCGACGAGCAGCGGGCAGCCCTGGAGCCGTTGCTGCCCGCGCCGCCGCGACCGGGCCGGCCGTCGTCGTGGAGCAGACGGCAGCTGATCGACGGGATCCGGTGGCGGGTGCGCACCGGTGCGCCGTGGCGGGACATGCCCGGGGCATATGGGTCCTGGGCAGCGGTGTACGGGTTGGTCCGCGTTGGCAACGCGCTGGTGTCTGGCAGCGGATTTTGACCGCGTTGCAGGCTCTGGCCGAAGTTGAAGGGCGGATCATGTGGGATGTCAGTGTGGATTCCACGATTGCGCGGGCGCATCAGCATGTGGCGGGGGCGCGGAAAAGGGGGATCTGCAGGCCGAGCCGCCAGGCGGGATCACTGCCGAGCCGGAAGATCACGCGTTGGGCCGGTCGCGGGGCGGGTTGACCACGAAGCTGCATCTGGGGTGTGAGCAGGGGCAGAAGCCGTTGTCGATCGTGCTGACCGCGGGCCAGCGTGGTGACAGCCCGCAGTTCATCCCGGTTCTGGCCGGGATTCGGGTGCCCCGTTCGGGCGGTGGCCGGCCGCGGACGCGTCCTGATCGGGTGCTGGCGGACAAGGCCTACACCTCGAAAGCCAACCGGGCTCACCTGCGCGGTCGGGGGATCAAGGCGACCATCCCGAGCAAGGCGGATCAGGACGCGCACCGCAAGGCCAAGGGGTCCAAGGGCGGTCGGCCACCGGCCTTCGACCCCGAGATCTACAAACAGCGCCACGCGGTGGAATGCGGCATCAACCGGCTCAAACGCCACCGTGGGGTGGCTACCCGATACGACAAGCTCGGCGTCCGTTACGAAGCCACCGTCCACATCGCCGCCATCAACGAATGCCTCTGATCGACTTCGATACAGGCACTAGGTCGTGCGGCTTGGTGATGATCACCTTTTCGTGTGATGAACGTGCGTTCGAGTGTCGGTAATCTTGGTGTGTGGACAGTGATGCGGTGTGGCGAGCGGATGCGGTGGCCTTGGCCGACCGTATCTCCGCGCTGCTCACTGTTGTTCGGTCTGCCGAGGCTGAGATCGGTGCCCTGCTTGGGGAAATCGAGTCGCGGGGTGTCATGGAGTTGTTCGGGTATCGGTCGGTTGGCCGGTTGTTCGAGCATCTCGCCGATGTTCCGAAGGCTGCTGCCGAGACCGTGGTGAAACGGGCCCGGGCTCTGAACTCCGGCCGGCTTTTGGACGGTAGCCCTGTCCCCGCGGTTGCTCCCGCCACCGGTACTGCTGCTTCGGGTGGGCGGTTGAGCACCCCGATGATCGACTCCATTGTCGGTGTCCTGCAGCAGGTTCCTCACGAGCATCGTGATCGCGTCGAGCAGGATCTGCTGTCCTTCGCCGAAGACGCCGGGCACAAGCAGGTCGCGGCGCTGGGTGCGCGGATCGTGGCGCACCTCGATCCCGATGGCGCCGAACCCGATGCCGCCGAACCGGCCACGCCCAGCCGTGAACTCTCCTTGCGCCGCAAAAGAACTGGGGTCTGGGAACTGACCGGTCGTTTCGATGACGAGACCGGCGCCCGCGCCAGTGCCCTGCTGGATTCCCTGGCCGAACGCCGCAGAGCCGACGACGGCCCCGACTTCCGTTCCCCGCAGGAACGTTACGGCGACGCGTTCTCCGACGCGATCGACCTCGCCCTGAATTCCCCGGACCTGCCGATGCAGGCGGGCGAACGAGCCCACGTCATGGTCGCAGTCTCCCTGGAAGACTTGAAGTCCGGTGTCGGCCAGGCGACCCTCGGCGACCTTGGCACGATTTCCGCGGCCGAAGCCCGGATCCATGCCTGCGACTGCCAGATCATCCCCGCGGTGCTGGGTGGCAAGGGTGAACCCCTCGACCTCGGTCGTCTCCGGCGGTTGGTCTCACCCGGCCTCCGCCGCGCGTTGTACCTGCGCGACCGCGGCTGTGCCTTCCCGGGTTGTCATCGGCCGCCTCGGCATTGCCAGGGCCACCACATCCGGCATTGGGCTGATGGCGGGCCGACTGTCGTTTGCCACCGTCGTGGGACCACCACGTTGCCAGTCAGTGGACCACCGACTGCAGGTGATCCACTGAGAGAACAGGTTCCAGATCTGCGTTAGCCAGGTCACGGCGACGGCAACCCAAACGTCCGGAAATGCCAACGAGAGGACGCAAGCCTCCTGGTTGCAACCGCGCGGTCCGGCCACGGACTGAGAGCCCGTTGTCTATACCTTGCTCGCCACCACCATGTAGTTCTCGGCCTCAAGGTTGAACGTGCTCATTTCCGTCTGGAGTCCGACCCGGTGCAACTCGGCTTCGAGTTGGTCGTATCGGTAGGGCCAGCTCGAAAGCAGTTCCGAGCGGGCAAGAACCGACCCAGCCGGATCCACTTGCGCGATCGCAATCTCGATGTGGTGCTCGTCCTCCCAGTTCGGCGCAATGTCCCAGCGGTAGACCACGACGGCATCGCGACCGTTCCGGCGAACGAGTCGGTCACTGATGTCCAGTCGGGAACCTCTGGCCCTCACGAGTTCCCACGTGCGGGAGGTGAGCACCAAGCGCCCGCCACGGCGCAGAAGCCGTGACATCGACTCCAGAGCAGCAACCCTGCCTCGCGCGCCCTCGGCATGGTGCAGCGAGTTGCCAACGCAGAACACCATGTCGAAGGTGGCGTCATCGAAATGGTCAGGCAACTCTTCCCAGTCCGCCCGCACTGTCCGAACAGATGCCCCGAACTCCTCAGACAACTCCGCAGTCCGACGAACCATCGCTTCGCTGGCGTCAGTTGCGACAACGTGCATGCCAAGACCGGCGAGGCCAACCGCCAACTGTCCGGCCCCGCACGAACAATCGAGGACGTGAGCGTTCGACGGCAGAAGACTGAGGACATCATCGAACGACGCAGCGAACTCGGCCGGAGCCAGCTTCGCATCGGAGATGAGCCACTCGTATACCTCGGCAAGCACGTTATAGCTGCTCACACCTACTACCTCCGTCACGCAGCAGACTCACGGTGGCCATCAGTACATCAGCGGAGCAAGTCGGTCACCAATGGTTTTCGCAAGGGCAACGCGTCCGCGCATGCCGCATTTCGGTCGTACGGGAACGCAGCGTTCGCCAATCGTCAGCGCGGTAACCTGTTCCACTTCTGCGCTGCCGTCGGTGGCCCCACGACTGGCAACGTGGTGGTCCCATAACGCTGGCAGGCGACAGGCCGACCGAGTTGGGCAACCTGGTGCTGATGTGCGGCCACCATCACCGGTTGCTGCACCGCTCCGGCTGGCAAGTCCGCATCGCCGCCGACGGCCTCCCCGAGTTCCTGCCACCGGTGTTCCTGGACAAACGCCGAAAACCCAGGCGCAACAACCTCCACGAGCCGTTACCGTTCGCCGCCTGATCAACCGAAGAGGGGAAAGGCCCGCAGTCACCGGCTACGGGCCTACCCCCACGTCCTGGAAACCCCAAGCACCCCACCGAAGCAGCGACAACCGAGCCACTTTCAGCGGCATCCGCATACGACGATGACTGGCCTGGCAAGCGTCGCTACCGCACCTACACCCATGCCCCGGGAGGCCGCAGGCTTGGCCGCTGAACTCCGCCGAGGTAACCGCAGAGGGCATCCGCACCCCTCAACCACCGGCCGGGCAGCGCAGCCCCGGGCAGCCGTCGATACCGACTTGCACCCACGTCCCGGAAAGCTGCGGGGGCGGCAGCCGACCCACTCTCAACCACATCCGTACTCGACCAACCTCTGACCGGACAATGCCGTGTTCGATCGGCGGTTGCCGATTCGCCGGTCAACGTCATCCGTGCCCGGCAATGCCCGGCCGAGACGGGGCCGGACGGTTCACAGCCGACGCTACCGAACCCGCACCCACGCCCCGGAAGCCACAGAGCCGGCCGCTGAACTCCGCTCAGAGCATCCGTACCTCTCGACCACTGGCCGGACAAGTCAGCCGAGTGGCCCGCAACCACCTCCCTCCGGGGCGCGTGCAGCACTGCGCGTTCCGCTGAAGCACCGGCGCACTCAAACCCCACGGCACCGGCACCCAGCAGTCGCTGCCCCCGTACGACACACCCACGCCCAGACGCGCACTGCCCCGTTACCTTTTTCGTGGCTCCCGACCAGGGAGTTGTGGTCACCAGGCCCGGCATGACTAACGCCCCCAGTCGAACCCATGATCCGGGGGGTGGTGTCACCGGGTCTGGTGGCATCGAGGGACCGCTGATAGGGACACGGCCACCAGCGCTTGGTAGGTCTCGTCGTAACGTGGGTGCCGGCCATCGATGCCCAACCCGGTGACCACGACGCGACGAACGAACGGCTGGTGGATGAGCAGCAGTTTTGGGGTGTTCCTCGGCCTGGATGTCGGCAAGGAAGCCCATCACGCGGTCGGCCTGGACCCGGCGGGCAAGCGTCTGCATGACGGGCCGCTGCCCAACACCGAACCGAAACTGCGGGCGCTGTTCGACAAACTCTCCCACCACAGACCACTGCTGGTCGTAGTCGACCAACCCGCCACGATCGGAGCGCTGCCCGTCACGGTCGCCCGCGCAGCCGGGCATCAGGTCGCCTACCTGCCCGGACTGGCGATGCGCCGCATCGCCGACCTCTACCCCGGCCGGGCCAAGACCGACGCCCGGGACGCGTTCGTCATCGCCGACGCCGCCCGCTCGCTGCCGCACACGCTGCGGCCGGTCGACGTGGGCGACGAGGCGTTGGCCGAGCTGGAGGTGCTGGTCGGGTTCGATGACGACCTGGCCGGCGAGGCCACCCGCATTGCCAACCGGATCCGCGGTCTGCTCACCGGCATCCACCCCGCCCTCGAACGCGCCATCGGTCCGCGGAACAGCCATCCGGCGGTGCTGGAGATCCTCTCCCGCTGCGGCGGACCGGCCGGGATCGCCCAGGCCGGCCGACGCAAACTGACCGCGATCGCGAAGGTCCACGCGCCCCGCATGGGCGACAAGCTGGTCGAGGCGATCATGACGGCCCTCGGCGAGCAGACCGTCACGGTCCCGGGCACCGCAGCCGCCGACACAGTCCTGCCGCGGCTGGCGGATAGTCTCAAATCCGTTCTGCAGCAACGCAAAGCCGTCGCTGAGCAGGTTGAGGGGATATTTGATGCGCACCCTCTTGCCGGGGTCCTGACGTCGATGCCCGGCATCGGCGTCAGGACCGCAGCCCGCATCCTGCTCGAGGTCGGCGACGCCTCGAACTTCGCCAGCTCCGGGCACCTGGCCGCCTACTCCGGCATCGCTCCGGTCACCCGCAGCTCCGGCACCAGCATCAAGGGCGAGCACCCGGCCCGGACCGGCAACCGGAAGCTGAAACGGGCGTTCTTCCTGGCCGCGTTCGCGGCCTTGCACGATCCGACCAGCAGGGCCTACTACGACCGCAAACGAGCCGAGGGCAAGAAGCACAACGCCGCCCTGATCTGCCTGGCCCGCCGCCGCTGCGACGTCCTCTACGCCATGCTCCGCAACGGCACCCACTACCGCCACCCCGAACCAGCTCCCACTCCCGCCGCGGCTTGACAACCACATAGGGACACCCCCCAGAGCGAAGCCACCTACCCGACCTATTCCTCCACGCACTCCACTCGAGCCCAGACCAGCTTCCCCTCGTCGTGATGACTCACGCCCCAGGCACGGCAAAGCTGATCGACCAGCAGCAACCCCCGCCCACCGCCGTGGTCGGGGGCTCGCAGCTTCGGTTCCCCGCTGCCCACGTCGGCCACCGCCACCGTCACCTCGCACGGGTCGTGGGCCTGGTGGATCCGGAGCTCGCGGGGCCCGCCGCCGTGGACGTACGCGTTCTCCAGCAGCTCGCCGACGACGATCAGGGTGTCGATCAGGTCCGTCTCGCGCAGCGTGCCCAGCTTGGCCTCGACCCACTTGCGGGCGGCCGTCAGCCCCGGCCGGTCGATGCCCGCCACGTCCAGCACCTGCCAGCCGGTCTGGTCGGCTCCGTTCCAGCTCACGCGCACTGTGCGACTCCTCCTGCGCTTCCCCACGAGCGCGGTTTCTCCGGATACGGCATACCCGGCCTGGCCGCGTTTACCCGTGGCCCGCACCGTTAGGGGGCTTTAGGGGTCGTTGGCCCGCGCTCCCGCTGGCTAGCTTGGCCGGGAGGAGCCTCCGAGACGGAAGGGCGGTGGACGACATGGTCGCCCACGGGGACAACGCCGAGGAGAACTGGTTGCGCCGGTTCGCGGCTGCACCCGAGGCGAAGGCGCGGCTCGTCTGCCTGCCGCACGCCGGTGGCTCGGCCCCCTTCTACTTCCCGGTGGCCAAGGCACTCGCCCCGGACGTCGAGGTCCTCGCCGTCCAGTACCCGGGGCGGCAGGACCGGCGGCACGAGCCCTTCCTGACCAGCATCGACGCCATGGCCGACCGGGTCGGCGACCTGCTCCGGAAGAACACCGGCCGGCCGCTCGCACTGTTCGGGCACAGCATGGGCGCCATGGTCGCCTACGAGACCGCCCGCCGCCTCGAACGGGCCGGCGTGAAGATCGCCGCGCTGTTCGTCTCCGGGCGGCGCGCTCCCTCGCGGGTCCGTGACGAAAGCGTGCACACCCGGACCGACGACGGCGTCATCGCCGAGCTGCGGCGGCTGAGCGGCACCGAGGCGGACCTGCTCGGCGACGACGAGGTCGTCCGCATGATCTTGCCGGTGGTGCGCAACGACTACCGGGCGGTCGAGACCTACCGGTACACCCCGGGCGACCCCCTGGCCGCGCCGATCGTGGCCTTCACCGGCAGCGACGACCCGATGGCCACCGTCGACGAGGTCGCCTCCTGGGCGGACCACACGGCCGGCGGCTTCGAGCTGATCGAACTCTCCGGCGGGCACTTCTTCCTCACCCGCCACCAGGGCGTCATCCTGCGGCGGCTCGCCGACGAGCTGGGAGGCGTCCGTGTCTGAGGCACCGGCCGCGTTCGCCAACCGGCTCGACGAGCTGCGGGAGATCAAGGACGCCGCGCGCCGCGGACCCGACGACGCCGCCACGCAGCGTCAGCACGAGCGCGGCAAGCTGACCGCGCACGAGCGGATCGACCTGCTCCTCGACCCGGGCTCGTTCACCGAGCTCGAGGCCCTGCGCCGGCACCGGGCCACCGGGTTCGGCCTGGAGCAGCGCCGCCCGCACTCCGACGGCGTCGTCTGCGGCTGGGGCACCGTCGACGGCCGGACGGTGTTCGTCTACGCCCACGACTTCCGGATCTTCGGCGGCGCGCTCGGCGAGGCGCACGCGCAGAAGATCCACAAGGTGATGGACCTCGCCGAGGCCGCGGGCGCGCCGCTGGTGTCGCTCAACGACGGCGCCGGGGCCCGGATCCAGGAGGGCGTCACCGCGCTCGCCGGCTACGGCGGCATCTTCCGGCGCAACACCCGCTGCTCCGGGGTCATCCCGCAGATCTCCGTGATGCTCGGCCCGTGCGCGGGCGGCGCGGCGTACTCGCCCGCCTTGACCGACTTCGTGTTCATGGTCCGCGAGACCTCGCAGATGTTCATCACCGGACCCGACGTCGTGCAGGCGGTGACGGGCGAGGAGATCACGCAGAACGGCCTCGGCGGCGCCGACGTGCACGCCGAGACCTCCGGCGTCGCCGCGTTCGCCTACGACGACGAGGCGACCTGCCTGGCCGACGTCCGCTACCTGCTCTCCCTGCTTCCGGCCAACAACAACGAGGCCCCGCCACACGCGCCCGCCGCCGACCCGCCCGACCGCCGCACCGACCGCCTGCTCGACGTCGTCCCCACCGATCCGGCCCGCGCGTACGACATCTGCGACGTCATCGCGGAGATCGTCGACGACGGCGAGTTCCTGCAGGTGCACGCCGGCTGGGCGACCAACGTCGTGTGCGCGCTGGCCAGGCTGGACGGCCACGTCGTGGGCATCGTCGCGAACCAGCCCGCCGTCCTCGCCGGGGTGCTCGACATCGAAGCGAGCGAGAAGGCCGCGCGGTTCGTGCAGACCTGCGACGCGTTCAACGTCCCGCTCGTGACGCTGGTGGACGTCCCCGGCTTCCTGCCCGGGGTCGACCAGGAGCACGGCGGGATCATCCGGCACGGCGCGAAGCTGCTCTACGCCTACTGCAATGCCACCGTGCCGCGGGTGCAGCTGATCCTGCGCAAGGCCTACGGCGGTGCGTACATCGTGATGGACTCGCGGTCGATCGGCACCGACGTCTCGCTGGCGTGGCCGACGAACGAGATCGCCGTGATGGGCGCCGAGGGCGCCGCGAACGTCATCTTCCGCCGCGAGATCAAGGCGGCCGACGATCCCGAAGCCGTGCGCGCCTTGAAGATCAAGGAGTACCGCACCGAGCTGATGCACCCGTACTACGCGGCCGAGCGCGGCCTCGTGGACGACGTGATCGAGCCGGGCGAGACGCGCGCGCTGCTGATCCGCTCGCTCGCGATGCTCCGCACCAAGCACGCCGACATCCCGGCGCGCAAGCACGGGAACCCGCCGGTCTGATGGGCGACCCGGTGGTGCGGGTCCTGCGCGGCGCGCCCGACGAGACGGAGCTGGCGGCGCTGGTCGCGGTCCTGGCCGCGGTCGGCGCCCAGCCGCCCGACCCCGGACCACCGCCGGTCCCGCGCCCGCGCCGCCGGCCCCGTTTCCAGCCGGCCACGAGCTGGCGCACCCTCCGCTGAGCGCAAGCCGTCGTGAGTGGTTAGGGCGGTTCTAACCGCCCTAACCACTCACGACTTCACGTGCGGACGGTTGTGCTGTCCAGGTAGGTCAGCACCGCGCGGATGCGGCGGTTCTGGTCGCGGCTGGCTTCGAGGCCGAGCTTCGCGAAGATGTTGCTGATGTGGTTCTCCACCGCGCCCTGGGTGACGACCAGGTCCTTCGCGATGGCCGCGTTCGACAGGCCCTGGGCCATCAGCCCGAGGACCTCCGTCTCGCGGGCGGTCAGCCCCTCCAGGGGGTCGCGGTTGCGGGACAGCATCTGGGCGACCACGTCGGGGTCGATCGCCGAGCCGCCGCTCGCCACCCGGCGGACCGCTTCGAGGAAGTCGGCCACGTCGGCGACGCGTTCCTTCAGCAGGTAGCCGACGCCGGAGGTGCCTTCGGCGATCAGCTCGACCGCGTAGCTGCCCTCCACGTACTGCGAAACCACCAGCACCGGCAGGCCCGGGACCTCCTTGCGCGCCGCGATCGCCGCGCGGATGCCCTCGTCGGTGAACGTCGGGGGCATCCGGACGTCGGCGATGACGAGGTCCGGCTGGTGTTCGCGGACGGCGACGAGCAGGTCGTCCCCGTTGGACACGGCGGCCGCGGTCTCGATGCCGACGTCGGCGAGCAGGCTCTGCACGCCGGCCCGCAGCAGGACCGAGTCTTCGGCGATGACCACACGCATTTCGCACTCCCGGGAGTTCACCAGCGGACGGGCAGGTCGGCGCGCACCACGGTGGGGCCGCCCACCGGGCTGACCACGGTGAGCACGCCGTCGATGGTCGCGGCCCGGTCGGCGAGCCCGGCCAGGCCACCACCGGGACGGACGGACGCGCCGCCGTGACCGTTGTCGAGGATCTCGACCACCACGGTCTCGTCGTCGCGGGTCACGCGCACCGACGCGCGGTCGGCGCCGGCGTGCTTCGCGATGTTGGTCAGCGTCTCGCTGACGATGAAGTACGTCGTGGTCTCGACCGGCGCGGGCGGGCGCGGGTCGACGCTCACCTCGACGTCGACCGGGATCGCCATCCGCGCGGTGAGCGAGGACAGCGCCGCGTCGAGACCGCGGTCCTGCAGCACCGGCGGGTAGATCCCGCGGGCGAGGTCACGCAGCTCGGACACCGCGAGCTTGGCGTCCGCGTGCGCCGCGCCGATCAGCTCGCGCACGGCGGCGGTATCGGCGGGGTCGTTAACGTCGAGCTTCAGCTGGGCCCGGCCCAGGCTCATCGCGACCGACACCAGCCGCTGCTGGGCGCCGTCGTGCAGGTCGCGTTCGATGCGCCGCCGCTCGGCCTCGACGGCGTCGACGCCGCGGGCGCGCGAGTCGCTCAGCTGCCGGGTCCGGGCCTCCAGCTGCGCCGTGCGGTCCGGCCCCAGCATCGACGCCGTCAGCGCGGCGTGCAGGGCGCCGATCCGCGGCGCGACGAAGATCCCGAACGGCGGCACGGCCACGGACACGATCCCGGCGACGAACTCCACGATGCCCAGCGGGAAGGCGAGCAGCACGTAGTTCACCTCGCGCCAGGTGACCTGGTCCACCAGGCGGGTCTGCCACGTCTGCAGGAGTCCGGGGCCGTGCTCGCGCCGCCGCGGCGGCGGGACGTCGACGCCGAGCATCGTGTGGACCCAGCGGCGCTCCAGGCGGGCGAAACCCTGGACGAGCGAGGTGGCGGTGATCAGGATCGGGATGCCGACCCACAGCATGGTGGTGGCGATGCCGAGCAGCATCGTGACCAGCACGAGCACGAAGGCGGCGATCCGCAGCGGCAGGCTCCCGATGAGGAACCCGATGGTGCGCACCACCTTCGGCCGCCCGGTCACCGCCATCTTTTCGGGGGTTCGGGTGGCGGAGCCCCTGACCTGGGGCGGAGCCCCAGATGTCACTGCCATCGCGCGATCCGTTCCAGCTCCGGCACGAGGTCGTCCAGCGTCGGCGTGGCCAGCATCTCGTCGCGGACCTCGAGCGCGCAGTCCCGGAAGGACGGTTCCTCCAGCAGCCGGTTCAGCCCACTGCGGACGGACTCCGGCGTGACGTCCTCGAGGTCCAGCACCAGGCCGTTGCCGCGCTTTTCTTGCGCGACGGCGGATACCCGCTCGCTCCAGGTGGTGCCGGGGATGACGAGCTGCGGGACGCCGTTGACGACCGCGTTGCCGATCGTCGCGCCGCCGCCCTGGTGGACGATGGCCGAGCAGCTCGCGAGGAGCTCGTTCATCGGCACGAAGTCGACCGCGCGCACGTTGTCCGGGATCTTCTTCACCGACGCGAGCTGGGCGGCGTTGAGCGTCGCGATCACCTCGACGTCGAGGTCCGCGAGGCCGTCGAGCAGGTCGGCCACCGACGTCTCCTCGACGCCGAGCACCTGCCGGTTCGAGATGCCGAGCGTCAGCATCACCCGGCGGCGCTCCGGCTTTTCGAGCACCCACCGGGGGATGGCCATCGGCTTGTTCTGCGGCACGAACCGCGCCGGCACGTAGTCGACGCCGACGCCGTCGTAGCGCAGGTAGGACGGGTGGCAGTCGAGGGTCTTGACGCCGTGGCGCAGGGATTCGTCGTACTCGGCGCCGAATCGCCCGACCGCGGCGGACATCCACTCGACGAACGGGTCCGGCGTGGTGTCCTCGGGGTGGTTCGCCCGGAGGTCCCGGTACTGCGCGGCGATCCGCGCCGTCTGGTCCGCGGCGTACATCATCCGCAGGTGCGGGACGCCGAGGGCGTGCGCGACGATCGGGGCGGCGTAGATCATCGGGTCCCACACGACCAGGTCCGGCCGCCAGCCCTTCGCGAACCGCACCAGCTCGTCGAGCAGCGAGTCCGGGGTGGTCCAGCGGAAGACCTCGACCCAGTGCTCGTAGACGGTGCGGACGTACTCCTCGGTGTAGCGCTCCGGCCGGCTTTCGGAGATGCGGAAGCCACCCTGCATGGCGTTGTCGCCGTCCATCTGCAGCTGCCGGTGGCGGGCGATGTCGAGCTCGTCGCCGAACCACATCGCGTCGAGGCCGGTTTCGGCGAACGACGCCACCTCGCGCGGGTTGCACTGGCCGACGAACCGGACCTCGTGCCCGGCCGCGGCGAGCGCCCAGCCCACCGGGGCCATGCTGTAGACGTGCGTCCTCGTCGGGAACACCATCATCATGACGCGCATCGACGCACTCTCCGAACTCGGGGGCGAAACACCGCTACAAGGGAAAAGGTAGTGGCGGCGCGCCGCCGGGCCGACCCGGCAACGCGGCGGTAGGGGGCGCGAACCCCTGTTCCCGCGCGGATTCCTTCCGTGCCGCCCGCCCGTGCGCTAGGGAGGTTCGAGCAGGTTTGGAACGGCTTTAGACGCCCCTTAGGGGCTGGTTCCGGCGGGGCCGCGGCGGCTAGACATGAACGTGGGTCCGGCCGCGTGCGCCGGCGGTGAGGGAAAGCGAACGAGGTGATGAGCATGGCCGTGGCACCCATCGCGAAGGGCTGGGTTCCCTTCGGCGGATACCGCACCTGGTACCGGGTCACCGGGACCGCCGGGGGCGAGCTGCCCGCCGTCGTCGTGGTGCACGGCGGGCCGGGGAGCACGCACGACTACCTGCTGAACCTCTGCTCGCTCGCCGAGCACGGGTGGCCGGTCGTGCACTACGACCAGCTGGGCAGCGGCGGCTCGACGCGGCTGCCGGGCCGGGACCCGGCGTTCTGGACGCCGGAGCTGTTCGGTGACGAACTGGACAACCTGGTGCAGCACCTGGGCATCGAGGACAACTACGTCCTCTTCGGACAGTCATGGGGCGGGCTGGTCGTCGCGCGGCACGCCGCGCAGCGCCCGGACGGCCTGCGCGGGCTGGTGATCGCCGACTCGCCGGCTTCGTACCCGCTGTGGCGCCGGGAGATGGACGTGCTGCGGGCCCAGCTCCCGCCCGGGGTCGACGACCAGCTGCGGGCGCACGAGGCCGCCGGCACCACCGGCGACCCGGAGTACTTCGAGCTGATGCGCGCGTTCTACGACCGGCACGTCTGCCGCGTGCTGCCGTGGCCGGCCGACTACCTGGCCTCGTTCATGGAGATGGCCGACGACAACACCGTCTACGCCACGATGAACGGGCCGAGCGAGTTCACCGTCACCGGCACGCTCAAGGACTACTCGGTGATCGAGTACCTCGACGACATCGAGGTGCCGACGCTGCTCGTGTCCGGGCGCCACGACGAAGCCACCCCCGTCACGGTGCAGCCGTACTTCGACCGGATCCACGACGTGCGCTGGGAGATCTTCGAGGACTCCAGCCACGTCCCGCACCTCGAGGAGCCCGAACGGTTCCGCGAAGTCCTGCTGGGTTTCCTGCGGGACATCCAGCCCACCGCACCCGCGAGCCGGGTCGCCGAACGAGAGGTCGCCAGCCATGGATGAGGCCACCCGGCCGGGATCGGCGGTCGTCTTCCCCGGGATGAGCCCTTGTCGCTTCGCCGACTTCGGCAAGTTCCTGCTCATCAACCCCTTCGCCCGCAGGCTGATCTCGCAGGCGAACGACCGGCTCGGCTACTCGCTGGTCGACCGCTTCCGCGAGACCGAGGGCGACTACTCGTCCTACGCCCAGGTCGGGTTCATGCTCACCTGCGTCGCCCTCGCTCAGTGGGCCGAGGAGGAGCAGGGGATGAGCCCCGACTACTGCGCCGGCCCGAGCTTCGGCGAGAAGCCGGCCAGCGTGTACGCCGGGTCGCTCACCTTCCCGGACGCGGTGTGGATGACGGCGGAGCTCGCCCGCTGCCTCACCGAGTTCTTCGCGACCGAGTACACCGACGTCGTGACGCACTCGTTCGTCCGCACCCCGGAGGAAAAGCTCACCGACGCCCTGTCCCAGCTGGAGGGGAAGGGCGAGTGGTTCGACATCTCGTGCTACATCGACCACGACTTCTACATGGTTTCCGTGCGCGAGCGGAACCTCGACTGGCTCAAGCAGACGATCCGGAGCATGGGCGGGCTCTCCCTCTACACGATGCGGCCGCCGCTGCACTCACGGGCGTTCGGCGCGCTGCGCCGCAAGGCGGAAGACGAGGTGCTCGGCGGTCTGGACTTCCACGACCCGCTGCTGCCGATCGTCGCCGACCAGGACGGGGAGATCCTGCGCAGCGGCGAGCAGGTGCGCACGATGCTGCTCGACAGCATCGTGAAACCACTGCGCTGGCCGGACGTCGTGGGGACGCTGGAGCGGTCCGGGGTGGGCAAGCTCTGGATCGCGGGGCCGGACACGCTGTTCGGGCGCGTCCGCGTCACGACCAGCCGCTTCGAGGTGGTCACGGTGAACCCGCGCCTGGCCCTGCAGCCCCGCCGCCGGGGCGCAGGACCGTCGCGCGTCAGCTAGCGGGCTGCAGGGCGGACAGCGTGGTCCACAGCCGGCCGGGGTTCTCGAACGTCTCCAGGTTCAGGGCGTCGTCCTCGAACCGCACGTTGTAGCTCTGCTCCAGCACGGAGAGCAGCTCCACGGTGGCGAGCGAGTCCAGCCCGTACTCCCGCAGCGGCGTCTCGGCGGTCAACGCCTCCTCGGCGGGCAGGAACGGGAGGTACGAGCGCAGCGTCTCGTCGAAAGTGCTGTCCCACATGGCTACTCCGGATCGCTAGGTTGGGATCTACCGAGAGGAAACCGACCGCCCGGTTCGGTTTTGGACTCTACCGCGCGTCGCCGTCCCGGATCGACGCATCGGCACCCCTATTTCCCATGGAGGACGACGATGGACACGGGTCTTACCGGCGGGCCGCAGGCGCGGTTCCTGCGCGGCCTCGAACGCTCCGGCGGCGGCGTGGCCGTCCACGTGGGCGACCAGGCACTCACCTACGACCGGCTGCACGAGCTGGCCCTGCTGTGGGGCGGCGCACTGGCCGAGACCGGCGCCCGCACCGTAGGGGTCCTCTCCGGCAAGGGAGTCACCGCGTACGCGGGAATCCTGGCCGGGCTGTACGCGGGCGCGACGATCGTCCCGCTGCGCCCGGACTTCCCGGCCGCGCGGACCGCCCAGATGGTCGAAGCCGCCGGCGTCGACGTCATCATCGCCGACGAGCGCGGCCGGACCGTGGCGCCCGACGGCGTCCCGGTCCTCGGCGAGCCGCGGGCGTCGCAGGCGTTGTCGGCGCCGCTCGCTCCTTCCTCGGACACGGCGTACGTGCTGTTCACCTCGGGCTCGACCGGGCGGCCCAAGGGCGTGCGGATCGGGCGCGCGGCGCTCGACCACTACTTCGGCCTGCTCGACGAGCGGTACGACTTCACCCCGGACGACGTGTTCTCGCAGACGTTCGACCTGAACTTCGACTGCGCGATGTTCGACCTGTTCTGCGCGTGGGGTGCCGGCGCGCCGGCGGTGGTGCTGCCGGGCGGGGCGTACCGCAACCTGCCGCGGTTCGCGGCCGAGCGCGGGCTCACCGTGTGGTTCTCCACGCCGAGCGCGATCGACCTCGTCCGCCGCACCGGTGGCCTGACGCCGGGCGCGCTGCCCGGGCTGCGGTGGAGCTTCTTCGCGGGCGAGGCGCTGACCGTCCGCGACACGGCCGACTGGCGCGCCGCGGCGTCGTCGTCGATCGTCGAGAACCTGTACGGGCCCACCGAGCTGACCGTGACGGTGTCGGGGTACCGCTGGGACGACGTCGAAACGCCGCGCGTCGCGGTGAACGGTGTCGTGCCGATCGGCGAGGTGCACGCGGGGCACGACTACCTGCTCTTGGACGAAGACTCCGGCGAAGGCGAGCTGTGCATCGCCGGACCGCAGATGACCCCCGGCTATCTCGACCCGGCCGACGAGCAGGGCCGGTTCCTCGAGCGTGCCGGCAAGCGCTTCTACCGCACGGGCGATCGCGTCCGCCGGCTCGGCGGTGCGGAGCTGGCCTACCTCGGGCGGCTGGACTCCCAGGTGCAGGTGCTGGGCTGGCGCGTCGAGCTGACGGAGGTCGAGCACGCCCTGCGCGACTGCGGCGTCCAGGACGTGGTGGCGCTGGGCGTCGCCGGGGACACCGGAACCGAGCTGTTCGTGTTCTACACGGGCGGGGAACGTCCGGTGCTCGAGCTGGTGCGCGCGCTGCGGGCGGTGCTGCCCGAGGGGGTCATCCCGAGGCACTACCGGCACGTCGAGGAGTTCCCGCTGAACTCGAACCGCAAGATCGACCGCAAGACCCTGGCGGCCCGCGCCGCCGACCTCCTCGCTCCCGCCCCCGCCTGAGACCGAGAGCCGTGAAGGCCTCCTTACCGGCCATAAGAGCCGGTAAGGAGGCCTTCACGGCGTTTCGGCGCGGGCCGCCCGGTGGGGTTAGGGGCCGTTAGGGGTGTGGATCCGCAGGTCGGCGCGGCTAGCTTTTCGAAGGTCTCCAGGTGTGTCTTCCACGCCGGTCCGGTCATCCTTCGAGTCCTACGGAGTGGCAGTCGTGAACGATTCTCTGGTCCATTCTCTGCTCGACGCCGCGGTGGCCGATGCGGCCGGGGCGTCGGCGGTCCGCGATCGCGTCGGTGCGTGGACCTACGCGGAGCTCGACGCGTGGAGCCACGCCGTCGCCGTGGTGCTCGCGCGCCGCGGGGTTTCCCACGGCGACCGCGTCGTCGTGCAGCTGCCCACCGATCGCGCACTCGTCGCCCTCTTCTACGGAACGTCGCGCCGCGGCGCGGTGTTCGTGCCGATCAACCCGGCCATGAAGCGGTTCCACTTCGACTCCGTCGTGGCCAACGCCGAACCGGTCCTCGTGCTCACCCCCGACGAGTTCGGTCCTTTCTGGACCGAGGTCGAGGCGGCCCTCGGCGGCAAAGCGGACGCCGTCGAGGTGAGCGAAGACGACATCGCCGTCCTCGTCTACACCTCCGGCAGCACCGCCGCGCCGAAGGGCGTGATCGGCCCGCACCGCCAGGTCACCTTCGCCACCCGCGCGATCCAGGCGGTGCTCGGCTACCGCCGCGACGACGTCGTGTTCTGCCGGTTCCCGATGTCCTGGGACTACGGCCTCTACAAGGTGCTGATGGCCACGCTCGGCCGCAGCGAAATCGTCCTCGCCGACGCCGAGTCGGACCTGCGGCTGCTGCAGCGGATGCGTGAGGTCGGCGCCACCGTCGTGCCGATCGTGCCGTCGCTGGCCACCATGATCGCCACGCTCGCCGAGCGCGACGCCGAGCCGCCCGCGCCGGTGCGCCTGTTCACCAACACCGGCGCCGCCCTGCCCGACGCCACGATCGCCCAGCTGCGCGCCGCCTTCCCGGGCGTGAAGGTGGTCCGGCAGTTCGGCCAGACCGAGTGCAAGCGGATCACGATCATGCCGCCGGACGAGGACACCGAGCGCCCCGGTTCGTCCGGGCTGCCGCTGCCGGGTACGTCCGTGCTGATCCTCGCCGCCGACGGGACCGAGCTGCCGGCCGGGGACATCGGCGAGATCGTCGCCGCCGGGCCGCACGTGATGCCCGGCTACTGGCGGGCCCCCGAGATCTCCGCCCGCGCGTTCCGCCGCGACGAGACCACCGGCGAGCTGCGCCTGCACACCGGCGACTACGGCCGCCTCGACGCCGACGGCTACCTCTACTTCGAGGGCCGCCGCGACGACATGTTCAAGCGCAAGGGCATCCGGATGTCCACTTTGGAGATCGAAGCCGCGGCGATGGACATCCCGGGGGTCCGCGCGGCGGGCGCGATCCCGCCGAGCGACACGCGGGACCTCGCCATCTGCGTCGAGACCGACCTGCCGCCCACGACGGTGCTGCGCGAGCTGGCCAAGCGCCTGGAGCCGCAGAAGGTCCCGTCGCTGTGCCACGTCGTCGAGGAGTTCCCGCTCACGGCGCACGGCAAGAACGCCACGAAGGAACTCGCCCTGCTCGTGGAAGGCGCCCGCAAATGAGCAGCGACCTCGCCGGGAAGTTCGGCACCCCCACCTACGTCTACGACCTCGACGTCGTCGCCGAGTCGCGCGACCAGCTGTTCGGCCTGCTGCCCGAAGGCTTCCAGCTGTTCTACGCGCTGAAGTCCAACCCCCATCCCGAAATCGCCCGGGAGCTGCGCCGCGGCGGGTGCCGCGCGGAGATCAGCTCCACCGGCGAGCTGGCCAACGCGCTGCAGGCGGGGTTCGACCCGGCCGGGATCCTCTACACCGGACCCGGCAAGACCAACGCCGAGCTGGAGCACGCGATCGCGACCGGGGTCCGGCTGTTCTCCGTCGAGTCGCTGACCGACCTGCAGCACGTCGGGGCGGCCGCGGAGAAGCACGGCGTCACGGCGTCCGCGCTGCTGCGCGTGAACACGACCGCGAGCAGCGGCGGCACCGGCATCCGGATGATGGGCCGCCCGTCGCAGTTCGGCATCGACGCCGAGACGCTGCCCGAGATCATGCCCGCGCTGAAGGCGGTGCCCGGCGCCCGTGTCGTCGGCGCGCACTTCTTCACCATGAGCAACGCCCAGGACGAGGACGCCCTGCTCGGCGAGTACGAGTTCGTGCTCACCTCGGCCGCGCGCCTGCGCGACGAGGTCGGGCTGCCGCTGGAGGTCCTGGACATCGGCGGCGGGTTCTCCTCGCCGTACGCCGTCCCCGGCCCGCGCACCGACTACCCGAAGCTGCGCGCGGGCCTGGAGACGCTGCTCGACCTGCACCTGCCCGAGTGGCGCGACGGTGGGATCGAGCTGGCCTGCGAGTCCGGCCGCTACCTGTCCGGCAGCTGCGGGTCGCTGCTCGCCGGCGTGGTGAACGTCAAGGAGAGCCGCGGCAGCCGGTTCGTCGTGCTCGACGCCGGGATCAACGTCGTCGGCGGCCTGTCCGGGATCGGCAGGCTGCTGCCCGCGGCCGTGGGCATCGAGGAAGCCGGCGACGCGACGGGCAGCCTCGTCGGTCCACTGTGTACTCCCGGTGACTCGCTCGCCAAGGCCGCGAAGCTGCCCGAGCTGGCTTCCGGCGACGTCGTCACCGTGCCCAACGTCGGCGCCTACGGCGTCACCGCGAGCCTGATCAGCTTCCTCGGCCGGCCCGCGCCGACGGAGGTCGTCGTGCGCGGCGACGAGGTCGTCTCGGTGTCGCGACTGGACTACCAGCGCGTCTACGAGGTGTCGCCATGACGGAAGAACTGCGGGCCTACGGCGGTGGCGTCGTCACCGAGCCCTCCCGGCGGACGGTGATCGTCAGCAGCATGGCCTCCGACTCGCACACCTGGAACCTCGTGTACCTCGAGCTGCTCGTCGGCGAGCTCGGCTTCGACGTGGTGAACCTCGGCGCGTGCGTGCCCGACGAGCTGCTGGAGTCGGAGTGCCTGAGCCGCCGTCCGGCGATGCTCGTGCTGAGCAGCGTCAACGGCCACGGCCACCAGGACGGCCTGCGCGTGATCCAGCGCCTGCGCGCGTTCCCCGAGCTGCGCACCATGCCGGTGGTGATCGGCGGCAAGCTCGGCGTCGGCGGGGCGCTGACCGCGGAGGAAACCGCGCAGCTGCTGCTCGCCGGGTTCGACGCGGTGTTCGACGACCAGCAGGGCGCGGCGTCGTTCCGCCGGTTCGCCGCGACGCTGTCCGCGGGTGCGACCCAGGTGGAGGCGTGAGCACCGCCGACGCTCTCCCTCCCGCGGAGGCGGCATGAGCTTCGAAGAGTTCGTCGCGCGCCGCCACGCTGCCGGCGAACTCGTCGTGCAGCCCCGCATGGGGTTCGCGGACCCGGCCGTCATGCGCGCCGGGCTGGCCGCGACCAAGGGCGCGGCCGCCGCGACCGTCGGCACCGTGACGCTCGACAGCTACACCCGCGTCTGCGACACCGCGTCCGTGGCGCACGCGCTGCGCAACGGGATCGCCCTCAACGGCTACCCGATCGTCAACCACCCGCCCGAGGTCACGCGCGGGATGCTCGACGGCCTCGAAGGCCCGGACTTCCCGGTGCAGGTGCGCCACGGTTCGGCGCGGCCCGCGGACATCTTCCGCGCGATGATCGCCGCCGGCCTGCACGCCACCGAGGGCGGCCCGGTGTCCTACTGCCTGCCCTACAGCCGGACGCCGCTCGACGAGTCCGTGCGCAACTGGGCGCACTGCTGCGACCTGCTGCTGGACGCCGAGCACCCGGCCGGACGGCCGCACCTGGAGACGTTCGGCGGCTGCATGATGGGCCAGCTCTGCCCGCCGAGCGAGCTGGTGGCGCTCTCGGTGCTGGAGGCGCTGTTCTTCTACCGCAAGGGCGTGCGCAGCATTTCGGTGAGCTACGCCCAGCAGACGAACATGACGCAGGACCAGGAGGCGGTCTCCGCGTTGCGCCGGCTGTGCGCCGAGCTGCTGCCCGAGGCCACCTGGCACGTCGTGATCTACGCCTACATGGGCCTGTTCCCGCGGACGTCGGACGGCGCGCGGGGCCTGCTCGGGACGGCGGCCGAGCTGGCCGTGACGACCGGGTCGGAACGGCTGATCGTCAAGACCACCGCCGAGGCCCACCGGATCCCGACCGTGGCGGAGAACGTCGCGGCGCTGGAGCACGCCGGCGCGGTGGCGCGGTCGGTCACCGAGCGGGTCGTCGTCGACGCCGACAACCAGGTCTACCGCGAGGCGTACGCGCTCGTCGACGCCGTGCTGAACAGCCACGCCGACCTCGGCCGCGCGATCGTCGTCGCGTTCAAGCGCGGCCTGCTCGACGTCCCGTACTGCCTGCACCCGGACAACGCGGGGCAGGCGCGAAGCTACCTCGACCCGGCGGGCCGGCTCGGCTGGTCGGAGCTCGGGTCGCTGCCGCTGCACCGCGTGGTGGAGAGCCGCCACGCCGACCGGATCACCTCGTCGACGCTGATGTCGGCGCTTTCCCACGTCCAGAACGCCTACGACGCCGAGGCGCTGGAACAACCGATGAGAGCGATTGGGGGCGAGTCGTGACGAGTTCACGCCGGACAGTCCGTGCGTATCCGTTCGACATGCACGAGATCTCCGTTTCCGAGCAGTACCACGTCCTGCAGCGCGAAGAGCCGATGAGCCGGGTGCAGATGCCCTTCGGCGAACCGGCGTGGCTGGCGACGAAGTACGCCGACGTCAAGCTGGTGACGACCGACCCGCGGTTCAGCCGGGAGCTCGCGCAGGGCCTCGACCAGCCGCGGATGCGCCGTCAGCAGATGGGCGACGGCATCATGGGGATGGACCCGCCGGACCACTCCCGGCTGCGCCGCCTGGTGAGCAAGGCCTTCACCGCGCGCCGGCTGGAGCAGATGCGCGAGGGCGTGAAGGACCTGGTCAACCGCCTGCTCGACGACATGCAGGCGCACGGTGACAGCGCCGATCTCGTCGAGGAGCTCGCGCGGCCGCTGCCGGTCACCGTGATCTGCGACCTGCTCGGGGTGCCGCAGGAGGACCACAAGATCTTCCGCGAGTGGACCCAGGCGCTGGTCAGCGACGCCACGGCGAAGGGTGACGTGCTCGACGTCTACGGCGACCAGCTCGACAACTACGTCGCCGGACTGGTGGCCCAGCGCCGCGAGGAGCCGACCGACGACCTGCTCGGTGCTCTGGTCTACGCCCGCGACGCGGGGGACAAGCTGACCGAGAACGAGCTGATCTCGATCGCCGGTGCGGGGCTGCTCACCGGCGGTGTGGAGACGGTCTCGACGGCGTTGCCCAGCTTCGTCTTCACGTTGCTGACGCAGCCGGAGCTGCTGGCGCAGCTGCGCGCGGACCCGGACCTGATGCCGACGGCGATCGAAGAGCTGCTGCGGTACGTGCCGATCAACACCGCCGCGATGTTCGCGCGCTACGCCACCGAGGACATCCGCTTCGGTGACGTCGTGGTGCGCGCGGGCGACCCGGTGCTGCCGGCGCTGCACGCGGCCAACCGCGACCCGGAGGTGTTCGCCGACCCGGACCGCATCGACCTGACGCGCAAGCCGAACCCGCACGTGGCGTTCGGGCACGGCCCGCACCACTGCATCGGCGCGCAGCTGGCCCGGCTGGAGCTGCAGGAGGCGCTGAAGGCGATCCTGGCGCGGTTCCCGGACCTGCGGCTCGCGGACGGGCGCGAGGGCGTGAAGTGGGAGTACGGCGTGATCGTGCGCGGGCCTTCGCTGCTGCGCATCGCCTGGTAACGGCGCGGGTTGTCGTGAGTGTTTAGGGCGGTTCTAACCGCCCTAAACACTCACGACAGCTGCGGGAGTGCCGCCCCTAGAAGGGTTTTCAGGGGATCCGGCCGCGCTGCGCGCCGACCTACGATCGAAAAAGACGACCATGAGTGCTGGCTCGCTACAGCGGTGGAGTGCGGAATGCGTGAGTTTGAAACCGAATCGAATCGGGCGTCCGGGTTCGCGGAGCGGCTGACCGAACTGCCCTCCGGTGACCGCGCGGCATTCCTGGCCGACGTCGTCCACGACGCCACGCGGGCCGCGCTGCTGGCGGCGCGCCCCGACGTCCCGGCGGTGCTCGACCCGGAAAAGGCGTTCTCCGACCACGGGTTCGACTCGCTGGCCGCGGTGGAGCTGCACGCGCGGCTCACCGAGGCCACCGGGCTCGACCTGCCGGTCACCCTGGCCTTCGACCACCCGACGCCGGTCGCCGTCGCGCGCTTCCTGCACGCGGCGGTGTTCGGCGCCGAGGAGGTCCACAGTGGACCGATCACGACCGGTGTCACGGACGAGCCGGTCGCGATCGTCGGCATCGGCTGCCGCTACCCGGGCGGGGCCGCCTCGCCCGAGGAGCTGTGGCGGCTCGTCGCCGACGAGGTGCACACCATCACCGGGTTCCCGACCGACCGCGGCTGGGACCTCGACGGCCTCTACGACCCGGACCCGGACCGCCCGGGCAGCAGCTACGTCACCTCCGGCGGGTTCCTGCCCGACGCCGGCGAGTTCGACGCGGGCTTCTTCGGCATCGCCCCGCGCGAGGCGTCCGCGATGGACCCGCAGCAGCGGCTCGTGCTCGAGACGGCCTGGGAGGCCCTGGAGCGTGCCAAGATCGACCCGACGACGCTGCGCGGCACGCCCGCGGGTGTCTTCATCGGCGCCGAGGCTCAGGAGTACGGCCCGCGCCTGCACGAGGCCCCCGACGGCCTCGACGGCTACATGCTCACCGGCAACGCGCCCAGCGTCGTCTCCGGCCGCGTCGCCTACGCGCTCGGCCTCGAAGGCCCGACGCTGACCGTCGACACCGCGTGCTCCGGCTCGCTCGTCGCGCTGCACCTCGCCGTGCAGGCGCTGCGCCGTGGCGAGACCCCGCTCGCGCTCGCCGGCGGCGTCGCCGTCATGGGCGGGCCCGGCACGTTCACCGCGTTCAGCCGCCAGCGCGGCCTCGCCGAAGACGGCCGCTGCAAGGCGTTCGCCGCGGCGGCCGACGGCACCGGGTTCGCCGAAGGCGTCGGTGTCCTGGTCCTCGAACGGCTCTCGGACGCCGTCGCGAACGGGCACACCGTGCTCGCCGTCGTCCGCGGCACCGCCATCAACTCCGACGGCGCGTCCAACGGCCTCACCGCCCCCAACGGCCCGTCGCAGCAGCGCGTGATCCACCGCGCGCTCGCCGACGCGCGGCTCGAAGCGTCCGAAGTGGACGCCGTCGAGGCGCACGGCACCGGTACCCGGCTCGGCGACCCGATCGAGGCGCAGGCCCTGCTCGCCACCTACGGCCAAGGCCGCGAGACGCCGCTGCTGCTCGGCTCGATCAAGTCCAACATCGGCCACACGCAGGCCGCGGCCGGCGTGGCCGGCGTGATCAAGATGGTCGAGGCGATCCGCCGCGGCCGCCTGCCGAAGACCCTGCACGTCGACGCGCCGACCCCGCACGTCGACTGGAGCGCGGGCGAGGTCGAGCTGCTGACGGAGGCCCGCGAGTGGCCCGCGGTCGAGCGGCCGCGCCGCGCGGGTGTCTCGTCGTTCGGCGTCAGCGGCACCAACGCGCACGTCATCATCGAGCAGGCACCCGCCACGATCGACGAGCCCGTCACCACCGAGCCGTTGCCGGTCGTGCCGCTCGTCGTGTCGGCCCGCAGCGAGGAAGCTCTGCGGGCGCAGGCCGGAAAGCTCGTGTCCACTGTGGAATCGGCAGACCTCACCGAGGTCGGTTTCTCGCTGGCCGGCACGCGGGCCGCGCACGACCACCGCGCCGTCGTCGTCGCCGAGAGCACCGAGGACGCCGTCCGCGGCCTGCGCGCGCTCGCCGCGGGGGAGCAGGACGCGTCCGTCGTCACCGGCGAACGCACGCCGGGCAAGCTCGCGATGCTGTTCACCGGCCAGGGTTCCCAGCGGCTCGCCATGGGCAAGGAGCTGTACCTGGCCCACGCGGTCTTCGCGGAGGTCTTCGACGAGGTCATCGACCACCTCGACGTGCAGATGGACCGCCCGCTGCGCGACGTCCTCTTCGGCGACGACGCCGAGGAGCTGAACGGCACCCAGTACGCGCAGTGCACGCTGTTCGCGATCGAGGTCGCGCTGGCGCGGCTGCTGGAGTCGTGGGGCGTCAAGCCGGCCGTCCTGCTCGGGCACTCGATCGGCGAGCTGGCCGCCGCGCACATCGCCGGCGTCTGGTCCCTGGAAGACGCCTGTCTCGTCGTCGCCGCGCGCGGCCGTCTCATGCAAGCGCTGCCCGAAGGTGGCGCCATGGTCGCGATCGCCGCGACCGAGGACGAGGTCGGCCCGCTGCTGACCGACGGCGTGAGCATCGCCGCGATCAACGGACCCACGTCCGTCGTGGTCTCGGGCGAGCGCGCCGAGGTCGAGGCCGTCGCCGAGGTGTTCCGCCTGCAGGGCCGCAAGACGAGCGAGCTGCGCGTGTCGCACGCGTTCCACTCGCCGCTGATGGAGCCGATGCTCGCCGAGTTCCGGGAGGTCCTGGCGGTCGTCGACTTCGCGCCGCCGTCGATCCCGGTCGTCTCGAACGTCACCGGCCGCCTGGCGACCACCGAAGAGCTGTGCTCGCCCGGCTACTGGCTCTACCACGTGCGGCGGGCTGTGCGATTTGCCGACGGCGTCGCCGCGCTCGCCGCGGCCGGGGTCACCACCGCGATCGAGGTGGGCCCGGACGCCGTCCTCGCCGCCATGGCCGCCACCGGCCCGCACGGCAGCGACATCGCCTTCGTGCCCGCGCAGCGCCGCGGCCACGCCGAGGTCCCGGCGCTCGCCGGCGCGCTCGGCCGGCTGCACACCCGCGGCGTGCGGGTCGACTGGACCGCGTTCTTCGGCCCGGCCAACGCGATCGACCTGCCGACGTACGCCTTCCAGCGCAAGCACTTCTGGCTCACCGCGCCCGGCCACGGCGACGCGGCCGACTTCGGCCAGCTGGCCTCCGGTCACCCGCTGCTGGCCGCCGAGATCGGCCTGGCCGACCACGACGGCCTGGTCCTGACCGGCCGGATCGGCCTGCGGTCACACCCGTGGCTCGCTGACCACACGATCGCCGGCACCGCCCTGCTGCCCGGCACCGCGTTCGTCGAGATGGCCCTGCACGCGGCCGAGCGTGCGGGCTGCGACGTCGTCGACGAGCTGACCCTGCAGGCGCCGCTGCCCGTGCCGGAGGGCCGGGGTGTCGAGGTGCAGGCCGTGGTCGGCCCGGTCGAGGACGGCCGCCGCACCATCGAGTTCTACTCGCGGACCGAGCAGGACGTCGCCTGGACCCGGCACGCCGTCGGCGTGCTGGCCGAGGCGCCGGCCACCGAGCCCGCCCCGATGACCGAGTGGCCGCCGTCCGGCGCCGAGGTCGTCGCCACCGGCGAGCTGTACGAAGAGCTGGCGGCGCAGGGCTACGGCTACGGCCCGCTGTTCCAGGGGCTGCGCACCGCGTGGAAGCGCGACGACGTCGTGTTCGCCGAGGTCGCCCTGCCTACCCGGGACGACGACTTCGGGATCCACCCCGCGCTGCTCGACGCCGTGCTGCACGCCACCGACTTCGCCCCGGGCGAGGCGCGGGAGGCCGACGAGATCCGCCTGCCGTTCGCGTGGACCGGCGTGCGGCTGCACGCCTCCGGCGCGACCGAGGTGCGGGTGCGGATCACCTCGCCCGCCACCGGCGGTGTCTCGCTGGAGGTCACCGACCCGGCGGGGACGCCGGTGCTGTCGGTGGAGTCGTTCCGCTCCCGCCCGGTCAGCGGCGCCGACCTCGGCCCGCGGGCCCAGGACCTGCTGCACACCGTCGAATGGACACCGGTAGCGGCTTCCGACGCGCGGTTCTCGATCGCCGAGGTCGCCGAACTCGCCGAAGTGACCGAGGTCCCGGACGCCGTCGTCGTGAGTGTTCCGGGCGGTTCTAACCGCCCTGAACACTCACGACTCCCCGCGGCGGCCAAGCAGGCTGCTCATCGTGCCCTTGCCGTGCTGCAGGAGTTCCTCGCCGACGAGCGGTTCGCCGCGGCCAAGCTGGTGCTGCGGACGCGCGGCACGCTAGCCGACTCCGTCGTGCGCGGGCTGGTGCGCTCGGCGCAGGCTGAGCACCCGGGCCGCGTCGTGCTGATCGAGGGCGAGACCACGCCCGAGACGCTGGCCACCGCGCTCGCCTCGGGTGAGCCGGAGCTGCGGATCGACGGTGACCAGGTGCGGGCCGCCCGGCTCGTCCGGCTGCTCGCCGACGCCGACGGACCGGCGTGGCGCGCGGACGGCACGGTGCTGGTCACCGGCGGTACCGGTGGCCTCGGCGCGCAGGTCGCGCGCCACCTCGTCACCACCCACGGCGTCCGGCACCTGGCCCTGCTCAGCCGCCGTGGGATCGACGCGCCGGGCGCGGCCGAGCTGGTCGCCGAGCTGGCGGAAAGCGGCGCGACGGCGCAGGTCATCGCGTGTGACGTCACGAAGAAGCGTTCGCTGTCGGCCGCGCTGAAGAAGATCGAGCAGCCGCTGTCGGCCGTCGTCCACACCGCCGGTGTGCTCGACGACGCGATGATCGGCTCGCTCACCGAAGAGCGCCTGGACGCCGTCCTCGCACCCAAGGTCGACGCCGCCTGGGCGCTGCACGAGCTGACTTCCGACCTGGCCGCGTTCGTCCTGTTCTCCTCCTCGGCCGGCCTGGTCGACGGCGCGGGCCAGGCGAACTACGCCGCGGGCAACACCTTCCTCGACGCGCTGGCCGAGCACCGCCGCGAGCAGGGTCTGCCCGCGACCTCGCTGGCCTGGGGCTTGTGGACCGACGGCGGTGCCGCGCTCGGCATGAGCGCCGGACTGTCCGAAAAGGACCTGAGCCGGATCGGCCGGCTGGGCCTCGCCCCGCTGACCGCCACCGAAAGCCTCGCCGCGCTCGACGCCGCGCTCGCCACGGGCGCGCCGGCCGTCGTGCCGACCCGCGTCGATCGCGCCGCGCTGGGCGCCCGCGAGGACGTCCCGGCCCTGCTGCGCGGCCTCGTGCCCGCGACCCGCCTCCGGGTCGCGGCGGCCCCGGGCGAGCTGGCCCCGGAGCGGCAGTTCGCCGAGCGGTTCGCCTCGCTGTCGGAGGCCGACCGCGACCGCGCGGTGCTCGACCTGGTCCGCACGCACGTCGCGGCCGTGCTCGGCCACGACGGCCCATCGGCGATCAGCCCGTCGCGCCCGTTCGGCGAGATCGGCTTCGACTCCCTCGCCGCGGTGGAGCTGCGCAACATCCTCGACTCCGTCACCGGCCTGCGGCTGCCCGCGACGCTGGTGTTCGACCACCCGACCCCGCGCGCGCTGGCCGAGTACCTGGTCACGCGCGTCGCCGGGCTCGCCCCGGCGACGCCGGTCGCGCCGGTGACCACGGCCGACCCGGAGGAGCCGATCGCCATCGTCGGCATCGCCTGCCGCTACCCCGGCGGCGTCGCGACGCCGGAGGACCTGTGGCGGCTCGTCGCCGGTGGCGAAGAGGCGCTCACGCCGTTCCCGGCCGACCGCGGCTGGAACGTCGACGCGCTGTACGACCCCGAGCCCGGCAAGCCCGGCCACAGCTACGTCAAGCACGGCGCGTTCCTGCACGACGCCGCCGAGTTCGACGCCGACTTCTTCGAGATCAGCCCCCGCGAGGCGGCCGCGATGGACCCGCAGCAGCGGCTGCTGCTGGAAGTCTCCTGGGAGGCGTTCGAGCGGGCCGGCATCGACCCGGTCTCGCTGCGCGGCAGCGCGACCGGCGTGTTCGCCGGCGTCATGTACCACGACTGGGGCACCCGCCTCGGCACGGTGTCCGACGACATCGCGGGCTACCTCGGCAACGGCAGCCTCGCCAGCGTCGTCTCCGGGCGCGTGTCCTACGCCCTCGGACTGGAAGGCCCGACGGTCACAGTCGACACCGCGTGCTCCTCCTCGCTGGTCGCCCTGCACTGGGCGGTCCAGGCGCTGCGCCGCGGCGAGTGCACGCTGGCGCTGGCCGGTGGCGTCACCGTGATGTCCACGCCGGACACGTTCGTCGACTTCAGCCGCCAGCGCGGCCTGTCCGCCGACGGCCGCTGCCGCTCGTTCGCCGACGCGGCCGACGGCACCGGCTGGGGTGAGGGCGCGGGCATGCTGCTCGTCGAGCGGCTCTCCGACGCCCGCCGCAACGGCCACCCGGTGCTCGCGCTCCTCAAGGGCTCGGCGGTCAACCACGACGGCGCGTCCAACGGCCTCACCGCCCCGAACGGCCCCTCGCAGCAGCGCGTGATCGCGAAGGCACTGGCCGACGCGGGTCTCGCACCGTCCGAAGTGGACGCGGTCGAGGGGCACGGCACCGGTACCACGCTGGGCGACCCGATCGAGGCGCAGGCCCTGCTCGCCACCTACGGGCAAGACCGGGAAGAGCCGCTGTGGCTCGGGTCGATCAAGTCCAACATCGGCCACACCCAGGCCGCGGCCGGCGTCGCCGGCATCATCAAGATGGTCATGGCGCTGCGCAACGAGCAGCTGCCGCAGACCCTGCACGTCGACCGGCCGTCCAGCGTGGTCGACTGGGACACCGGCGCGGTCCGGCTGCTCACCGAGCCGCGCGACTGGGCGCCCAACGGTCACCCGCGCCGGGCCGCGGTCTCGTCGTTCGGCATCAGCGGCACCAACGCCCACGTGATCATCGAGCAGGCCCCGGCCGACGCGGTGGTCGAGCAGCCGGCCGAGCCGCAGCCCGACGCCGTCGTCCCCGTCGCGCTCTCCGGCCGCACCCCGGCCGCCGTGCGCGGCCAGGCCGCCCGGCTGCGGGCGTACCTCGCCGACCACGAAGACGTCACCGTCGCCGAGCTGGCGCGCTCGCTGGTCTCGACCCGCGCGGCCCTGGAACAGCGGGCCGTGGTGATTGCCGGGACCCCGGCCGAGCTGGCCGAAGGTCTCGACGCGCTGGCCACCGGCGAGCCCGGTACCGACGTCGTCACCGGCACCGCCGGCGAGGGCAAGCTGGCGTTCCTCTTCTCGGGCCAGGGCGCCCAGCGGGTCGGCATGGGCCAGGCGCTGCACGCCACCTACCCGGTGTTCGCCGACGCCTTCGACGCGGTCTGCGCCGCGATCGACCCGCTGCTGGACATCCCGCTGCGCGACGTCGTCTTCGGCACGACCGCGCTGGCGAACCGCGGCCTGCTCGACCAGACGCAGTACACGCAGACCGCGCTGTTCGCGGTCGAGGTCGCGCTCTTCCGGCTCGCCGAGTCGTGGGGGATCGTCCCCGACGCCCTGGCCGGGCACTCGATCGGCGAGCTGGCCGCGGCGCACGTCGCCGGGGTGCTCTCGCTCGAGGACGCGGCGGCCCTGGTCGCCGCTCGCGGCCGCCTGATGGGTTCGCTGAGCGAGCCGCCGGGCGCCATGGTTTCGCTCGCCACGACCGAAGAAGCCGCGCGGGAACTGCTGCGCGGGCACGAGGACGAGGTCAGCATCGCCGCCGTCAACGGCCCGGAGTCGGTCGTCGTCTCCGGCGTCGCCGAGGTCGTGGCCCGGATCGAGCGGGCGGCGACGGTCGCCGACGTCCGGACGCGCCGGCTGCGCGTGAGCCACGCGTTCCACTCGCCGCTGATGGCCCCGATGCTCGACGAGTTCCGCGAGATCGCCGCCGGGCTGACGTTCCACGCGCCGGCGATCCCGGTCTTCTCCACGGTTTCGCCCGGCGCGGACCTGACCTCGCCGGAGTACTGGGTCACGCACGTCCGCGAGGCCGTGCGCTTCGGGGACGCGGTCGCGGCCCTGGAGGCCGACGGCGTCGAGACCTTCCTCGAGCTGGGACCGGACAGCGTGCTGTCGGCGCTCGGCCCGCAGAGCGTCGCGAACCCCGACGCGGTCGCGTTCGTGCCGTTCGGCCGCCGCGACCGGGACGAGGTGCGCACGGCGCTGGCCGCGCTCGGCCGACTCCACACTCGCGGCGCGGCCAAGCTGGACCGCGTGCTCGGTGACGGCCCCGTCCGGCTCGACCTGCCGACGTATGCCTTCCAGCACAAGCGTTTCTGGCTCGACGCGACCCCGTCCGGCGACGTGACGGCGGTCGGCCAGCAGCCGCTGCCGCACCCGATGCTGGGCGCGGTCGTGCCGCTGTCCGGTTCGGACACCACGGTGCTCACCGGCCGGCTGTCGGCCGGGTCGGTGCCGTGGCTGGCCGACCACGTCGTGAAGGGCGCGATCCTGGTGCCCGGCACCGGGTTCGTCGAGCTCGCCATCGCGGCCGGCGACCAGGTCGGCCACTCGACGGTCGAAGAGCTCACGCTGCAGGCGCCGCTCGTCCTGCCGCCGGACGGTGCCGTCGCGCTCCAGGTCGTGGTCGGTCCCGCCGACGGCGACCGCCGCCCGGTCACCGTGTTCTCCCGCGCGATCGACGGGGAGGAGTGGACCCAGCACGCGGAGGGCACGCTGTCCGCGGCGCCGCGACCCGAACCCGCCGGGCTCACCGAGTGGCCGCCGGCCGGGGCGACCCCCGTCGTGGTCGAAGGCGCGTACGACCTGCTCGAAGAGCGCGGGTACGGCTACGGCCCGTCCTTCCAGGGGCTCAAGGCCGCCTGGCGGCGGGGCAACGAAGTCTTCGCCGAGGTCGCGCTGCCGGAACCGGCGGCGTCGACGGCGAACCTGTACGGCCTGCATCCGGCGTTGCTCGACATCGCCATGCACGCCGACCTCCTCGGCGACCCGGGCGGCGCGACCCTGCTGCCGTTCGTCTGGAACGGCGTGACGCTGCACGCCGCCGGCGCGTCGGTGCTGCGGGTGCGGATCGAGCGGCTGAACGGTGACGAGGTGTCGGCCATCGAGGTGGCCGACAGCGAAGGCCGTCCGGTCGCGACCATCGACTCGCTCGTTTCGCGTCCGGTGCGCCGGGAACTGTCTCAGCCTGCGGAAATCGACGGCTCGCTGCTGAAGATCGCCTGGCAGCCGGTCTCCGTGCCGCAGTCCGACGCCGAAGTGGTCGCCATCGGCCGTGGCCGCGTCGGGGTGGCTGCCACCTACGCCGGGTTCGCCGACCTCACCGCGGCGATCGACCGCGGCGAGCCGGTGCCGGCCCTGATCACGCTGACCGTGCCCGAGCGCACCGGCGACGTCCCGGAGACCGCACGGGCGAACGCCGCGTGGCTGCTCGCCGAGCTGCAGGCCTGGCTGGCCGAGTCCCGGTTCGGGGTCACCAAGCTGGCCGTGGTGACGCGGGACGCGGTGCCCGCCGAGGAGTCCACTGTGGACGTCACGCAGGGGCTGCTGTGGGGCCTGGCCCGCGGGGCGCAGGCCGAGCACCCCGGGCGCGTGTTCCTCGTCGACGCCGACGAGGTCGCGACGGCCGCCTCGATCGCGGCGGTCGTCGCCTCCGGCGAGCCGGAGGCCGCGATCCGCGACGGTGCGGTGCTCGTGCCTCGCTACGCCAAAACGGTCGTGAGTGAGAAACAGGGTTCCAACCCTGTTTCTCACTCACGACCCTGGGGCGAGGGGGCAGTGCTGATCACCGGCGGCACCGGCGGGCTCGGCAGCCTGCTGGCCCGCTACCTGGTGGCCGAGCACGGCGTCACCGACCTGGTGCTCACCAGCCGTCGCGGGCTCGGCGCGCCGGGCGCCCGGCAGCTGGTCGAGGACCTCAAGGACCTGGGGGCCCGGGTGCGGGTCGCCGCGTGCGACGTCGCCGAGCGCGCCCAGGTCGAGAGCCTGCTCGGGGCGATCGACGACCTCACCGCCGTGGTGCACGCGGCGGGCACGGCCGACAGCGGCGTCTTCGACTCGCTGACCGCCGACCGGCTCGACTCGGTCCTGCGGGCCAAGGTCGACGCCGCCTGGCACCTGCACGAGCTGACGAAGGACCTCGCCGCGTTCGTGCTGTTTTCTTCTGCTGGTGGCCAGGTGCTGCCTGCCGGCCAGGCGAACTACGCCGCGGCCAACGCGTTCCTCGACGGCCTCGCCGCGCACCGGCGGGCCTCGGGCCTGCCAGCGACGGCGCTGGCGTGGGGTCTCTGGGCCGAGAACACCGGCCTCGGCGGCGAGCTGGCCGAGGCGGACCTCGTCCGGATGGCCCGGCTCGGCCTCCCGGCCGTCACCGCGGAGCAGGGGCTCGCGCTGTTCGACGCGGCGACCGCCGCCGAGGACGCCGTGATCGCCCCGCTGCGCGTGGACGTCGCGGCGCTGCGGGCCCGGACCGACGACCTGCCGGCCCTGCTGCGCGGGTTCGTCCCGCCGAAGGCCCGCCGGACCGCCAAGGCGGCGAAGGCGGCCGACAACGCACTGGCCGCCGAGCTGGCCGCGCTGGCCGACAACGAGCGCGACCGCGTGCTGCTGGACATCGTCCGCACGCAGGTGGCCACCGTGCTCGGTTACGCGGACAAGTCCGAAGTGGACGGAACGCGGGCGTTCAAGGAGCTCGGCTTCGACTCCCTGGCCGCGGTCGAGCTGCGCAACCTGCTCGGCACCGCGACCGGCCTGACCCTGCCGGCGACGCTGATCTTCGACCACCCGACCGCCAAGGCGGTGGCGGACTTCGTCAAGGGCAAGCTGCTCGGCGCGGTCGCCAAGGTCCCGGCCACCACGACCCGGACGAACGCGTCGATGCAGGAGCCGATCGCGATCGTCGGCATGGCCTGCCGGTACCCCGGCGGCGTCCGGTCGCCGGAAGACCTCTGGCAACTGCTCGTCGACGAGGTCGACGCGGTGTCGGAGTTCCCCACCAACCGCGGCTGGGACATCGACAGCATCTACGACCCCGAGCGCGGCAAGCGGGGCAAGACCTACGCCCGCGAAGGCGGCTTCCTCCACGAAGGCACCTTGTTCGACCCGGCGTTCTTCGGCATCGGCCCGCGCGAGGCGCTGGCCATGGACCCGCAGCAGCGGCTCCTGCTGGAGACCGCGTGGGAGGCCATCGAGCGGGCCGGCATCGACCCGACCGCGCTGCGCGGCAGCATGACCGGCGTCTTCACCGGCGCGATGTACGACGACTACGGCAGCCGCGTCCCCGGCGCGCCCGCCGACGTCGCCGCCTACATCCCCAACGGCAGCTCGGGCGCGGTCGTCTCCGGCCGCATCTCCTACCTGCTGGGGCTGGAAGGCCCGTGCATGACGGTCGACACCGCGTGCTCGTCCTCGCTGGTCACGCTGCACCTCGCGGTGCAGGCGCTGCGGGCGGGGGAGTGCGGGCTGGCGCTCGCCGGCGGTGTCACGCTGCTCTCGCAGCCGGACCTGTTCGTCGACTCGAGCCGGCAGGGCGTGCTTTCGCCCAACGGCCGGTCGAAGTCCTTCTCCGCGGCGTCCGACGGCGTCGGCTGGGCCGAAGGCGCGGGCCTGCTCCTGCTGGAGCGGCTGTCCGACGCGCAGCGCAACGGCCACGAAGTGCTCGCGGTGGTCCGCTCCAGCGCCGTCAACCAGGACGGCGCGTCCAACGGCCTCACCGCGCCGAACGGACCGTCGCAGGAACGCGTGATCCACGCGGCATTGGCCGCGGGAGGTCTGACGCCGTCCGAAGTGGACGCCGTCGAAGCGCACGGTTCGGGCACCAAGCTGGGTGACCCGATCGAGGCGCAGGCACTGCTGGCCACCTACGGCCAGGACCGGCCGGACGGGCAGCCGCTGTACCTGGGCTCGGTGAAGTCCAACATCGGCCACGCGCAGGCTTCCGGCGGCGCGGCGGGCGTGATCAAGGTCGTCCAGGCCCTGCGGCACAACATGCTGCCGAAGTCGCTGCACATCGACGCGCCGTCCCCGGTCGTCGACTGGACCACCGGCGACATCGAGCTGCTGAGCGAGGCCCGGCCCTGGCTGCCCAACGGCCGTCCGCGCCGCGCCGGCGTCTCGTCCTTCGGCATCAGCGGCACCAACGCGCACATCATCATCGAGGAGGCACCTCCGTCCACTGTGGAGCGTCCACGTCGGACGGCCCCGCCGCTGGCATCGGTCCCGCTGCCGATCGCCGGCACCACGGCCGCCGCGCTCGCCGACCAGGCGGCCCGGGTCGCCGCACACCTGCGGGCGAACCCGGAGCTCGACCTGACCGACGTCGGTTACTCGCTCGCCACCGGGCGGGCCGCGCTCGACCACCGCGCGGTGGTCCTGGCGGCCGGCCGCGACGCCGCGTTGAAGGCCCTCGACGGTCTCGCCACCGGCGGGACCCCGGCGGGCACCGTCACCGGCGCGACCAGCGCGGCCGACCTGACCGCGTTCCTCTTCACCGGCCAGGGCGCGCAGCAGCCGGGCATGGGCCGCGAACTCTACGAGGCCTTCCCGGTCTTCGCCGGAGTCCTCGACGAAGCGTGCGGCCTGTTCGACACCGACGTCCCGCTGAAGCAGGTCATCTGGGCGGAGAAGGGTTCCGCCGACGGTGAGCTGCTGAACAAGACCGCGTACACGCAGTGCGCGCTGTTCGCGATCGAGGTGGCGCTCTACCGCCTGGTCGAGTCGTGGGGGATAACGCCCGACTACGTCGCCGGGCACTCGATCGGCGAGCTGGCCGCGGCGCACGTCGCCGGTGTGCTTTCCCTGGCCGACGCCTGTGCGCTGGTCGCGGCCCGTGGCCGCCTCATGCAGGCCCTGCCCGCCGGGGGAGCCATGGCCGCGATCGCGGCCACCGAGGACGAGGTGCGCGCCGCGCTCCCGGCCGAGGTCGACATCGCCGCGGTCAACGGCCCGCGCTCGGTGGTCGTCTCCGGGCCCGAGGCCGCGGTGCAGGCCGCGATGGTGGCCTTCAAGGAAGCCGGACGGCGCGTGAAGCAGCTGGTCGTCTCGCACGCCTTCCACTCCTCGCTGATGGAGCCGATGCTGGCCGAGTTCGCCGTGGTGGCGGAGAAGCTGGCGTACTCGGCCCCGGGCATCCCGGTCGTCTCCAACGTGACCGGCCGGATCGCCACCGCCGAGCAGCTCTGCTCGCCGGAGTACTGGGTGAACCACGTGCGGGAAGCCGTCCGGTTCGCCGACGGCGTCGGCGCGCTGCTCTCGGCCGGGGTCACCCGGTTCGTCGAGCTGGGCCCGGACGCGGTGCTGACCGGCATGGCCCGTGAGTGCGACACGTCGCTCGCCGACCGGCCCGACCGCGTCGTGGGCGTGCCCGCGCTGCGCCGGGGCCGCGACGAGGTGCAGACGCTGTTCACCGCGCTCGCCACGCTCTACTCGCGGGGCGCGAAGCCGGACTGGAGCGCCGTGTTCGCCGGCCGTGGGGCGTCCACTGTGGACCTGCCGACGTACGCCTTCCAGAACAAGGAGTACTGGCTCGACGCGACGAAGCGGGCCGGCGACGTCGGCTCGCTGGGCGCCAAGGCCGCCGGGCACCCGCTGCTGGGTGCACTGGTGGAGCTGCCCGACGGCGGCGCGGTGCTCACCGGCCGGCTCGCGGTCGACAAGCAGACCTGGCTGGCCGACCACGTGGTGCTGGGCCGGACGATGCTGCCGGGCACCGCGTACGTCGAGCTGGCCCTGCACGCCGGTGACCAGGTCGGCTGCGACGTCCTGGAGGAGCTGACCCAGCAGGCCCCGCTGCTGCTGCCGGACGAGGGCGGCGTCGACATCCGCGTCGTCGTCGGCGCACCCTCCGGTGGACGCCGGGAGCTGTCGGTGCACTCCCGCGTCGAAGACACCTGGACCCAGCACGCGGCCGGCACCTTGGCCGCCGGGGCCCGGACGCCGGAGTTCGACCTCTCGGTGTGGCCCCCGGAGGGCGCCGAAAGCGTCGACCTCACCGGGCTCTACGACGACCTGGCCGGGCTCGGCTTCGGCTACGGACCGGTGTTCCGGAACCTGCGCGCGGTGTGGCTGCGCGATGGTGAAGTGTTCGCCGAGGTCGCGCTGCCGGAGGGCGCCGCGGCGGGCGAGTTCGGGCTCCACCCGGGGCTGCTCGACTCGGCGCTGGGCGCCACGGACTTCCTCGTGCCCGGCGGCCCGAAGGCGCTGACCGAGACGACGATCCCGTTCGCCTGGAACCAGGTCTCGCTGCACGCCGCCGGCGCCACCACCCTGCGGGTGCACGTCCGCAAGGAGGGCAAGGACGCCTCGCTCGCACTGGCCGACGCGACCGGTTCCCCGGTCGCCTGGATCGAGTCGCTGGTGACGCGGCCGGTGTCGGAGGGCCAGCTGGGCGCGAAGGTGCCCGACTCGCTCTACCGGATCGACTGGCAGCCCGCGGCCGGGGTCCGCCTGGTCAAGTCCCTCGAGGGCTGGGCCGTGCTCGGCACCGACGACCTCGGCCTGGGTGTCCCCATGCACGAAGAGCCGGTGGCGGCCGACGTCCTGGTCCTGCCGGTGGGCTCGGCCGACGGCGAAGTGCCGGCCCGGGTCCACGCGACCGTCCAGGAAACCCTGAAGCAGCTGCAAACCTGGCTCGACGGGCCGTCCGACGGCAAGCTCCTGGTCGTCACGCGCACCGCCGTGGCGGACGACCCGGACCTCGCGCAGGCGCCGGTCTGGGGCCTCGTCCGGGCCGCGCAGGCGGAGAACCCCGGGCGGATCCAGGTCGTCGACGTCGACGACCTGCCCCAGTCCAGGCGAGCCCTGCCCGCGGTGGTCGCCTCCGGCGAACCGGAAGCGATCGTCCGCGTCGGCGAGGTCCGCGTGCCCCGGCTGGCCAAGGTCACCACGCTCGGCGACCCGGTCGAGTGGGACACGGGCGGCACGGTGCTCATCACCGGCGGCGCCGGCCTGCTCGGCGGCCACCTGGCCCGGCACCTGGTCGCCCGCGGCGCCCGGAAGCTGGTCCTGACCAGCCGTCGCGGTCTCGACGCCCCGGGTGCCCGTGAACTGGTCGAGTCGCTGGACGCCGAGGTGACCGTCGCGGCCTGCGACGTCACCGACCGGAACGAGCTGGCCGCGCTGATCGAGTCGCTGCCGGACCTCACCGCCGTGGTGCACGCCGCCGGGCAGATGGACAGCGCGGTGCTGAGCGCGCTCACGCCGGCGCAGGTCGAGAACGTCCTGCGGCCGAAGGTGGACGCCGCCTGGCACCTGCACGAGCTGACCGCTTCGCTGGACCTGAAGGCGTTCGTGCTCTACTCCTCGGCGGGCGGCCTGCTGCTCGCCGCCGGGCAGGCGAACTACGCCGCGGGCAACGTCTTCCTCGACGCGCTGGCCGCCCACCGCGCGGCGCTGGGCCTCCCGGCGACCTCGCTGGCCTGGGGTCCGTGGGAGGGCAGCGGCGACGCGGTCGACCTGACGCACATCGCCCGGTCCGGGGTCGCGGAGCTGACCGTCACCGACGGGCTCGCGCTCTTCGACGCCGCGCTGGCGGCCGGCGAACCGGGGCTGGTGCCGGTGAAGCTCGCCGACCTGCGGGACGCCGACCGGCTCGCACCGCTCCTGCGGGGCCTGGTCACGGCCACCCCGCGGCGGGCCGCCGCGGCGGCCGGTCCGGCGACGGCGGCACCCGAAGCCGGGTTCGCCGAGAAGCTGGCCGGGATGTCGGCCGACGAGCGGGAAACCGCGTTGCTGCAGCTGGTCTGCGAGCACGCGGCGGCCGTCCTCGGCTACGACGACGCTTCGGCGGTCGGCGTCGAGAAGGGCTTCACCGACCTGGGCATCGACTCGCTGGCCGCGCTGGAACTGCGCAACCGGCTCGGGGCGGCCTGCGGGCTGCGCCTGCCGGCGACGCTGATCTTCGACTACCCGAGCCCGCTGCCGCTGACCCGGTTCCTGCTCGGGGAGCTGCTGCCCGAGCTCGGCGAGCCGGTCGAAGAGGCGGCCGAGGCCAACGGAACCGACGAGGTGGCGGCGATCGCCGGGATGGACCTGGCCGACCTGGTCCGGTCCGCGATGGCCGGCACCCAGACCGACGAACGAGGGGACTCCCAGTGACCGGCCCATCGAACAGCGCGCCGTCCACCGAGCAGATCGTCGCCGCGCTGCGCCAGTCCATGATGGACAACGAACGGCTCAAGGCGGACAACCAGAAGCTCACCGCGGCGATGAGCGAGCCGATCGCGATCATCGGCATGGGCTGCCGCTACCCCGGCGGGGTCACCACGCCCGTGCAGCTCTGGGACCTCGTCGCGAGCGGCACCGACGCCGTCGGCGAGTTCCCCGAGGACCGCGGCTGGGACACCGCGTCGCTCTTCGACCCCGCCGGCCGGCCCGGGACGACGTACTCGAAGGAGGGCGGCTTCCTCTACGACGCCGCCGACTTCGAGCCGGAGTTCTTCGGGATCTCCCCGCGCGAGGCCCGCACGCTCGACCCGCAGCAGCGGATCGTGCTGGAGACGGCGTGGGAGGCCGTGGAACGCGCCGGCATCGTGCCCTCGACGTTGCGGGGCAGCAAGACCGGCGTCTTCGCGGGCGTGATGTACCACGACTACGGTGCCGGCAGCAGCGACGGCAGCCTGATCTCCGGCCGCATCTCCTACACCCTCGGGCTGGAAGGCCCGTCGGTGTCGGTGGACACCGCGTGCTCGTCGTCGCTGGTCGCCCTGCACTGGGCGGCGCAGGCGCTGCGCCGCGGCGAGTGTTCGCTCGCGCTGGCCGGCGGCGTGACCGTGATGGTGACGCCGGACATGTTCGTCTACTTCAGCGAGCAGCAGGGGCTGTCCCCGGACGGCCGGTGCAAGGCGTTCGGCAGCGGCGCCGACGGCGTCGGCTGCTCCGAGGGTGCCGGCATGCTGCTGCTGGAGAAGCTTTCCGACGCGCGCCGCAACGGCCACCACGTGCTGGCGGTGCTGCGCGGCAGCGCGGTGAACTCCGACGGCGCGTCCAGCGGCATCACCGTGCCGAACGGGCCCGCGCAGCAGCGGGTGATCCGCGCGGCGCTGGCCGACGCCGGCCTCGAACTGTACGATGTGGACGCCGTCGAGGCGCACGGCACCGGCACCAAGCTGGGCGACCCGATCGAGGCGCAGGCGCTGATCTCGACCTACGGCAAGGCGGCGACGCCGGAGCGGCCGCTGCACGTCGGGTCGTTCAAGTCGAACGTCGGCCACACGCAGGCGGCCGCCGGGGTCGGCGGCGTGATCAAGATGGTGGAGGCGCTGCGGCGCGGCGTCCTCCCGAAGACGCTGCACGCCGACGAGCCGTCGCCGCACGTCGAGTGGACGGACACGGTCTCGCTGCTCAGCGCGGAACGGCCGTGGCCGGAGACCGGGCGGCCGCGGCGGGCCGGGGTGTCGTCGTTCGGCATCAGCGGCACCAACGCGCACGTGATCGTCGAGCAGGGCGACCCGGTGGCCGTTTCCCCTTCTCCGGAAGAGGGCCCGGTGACCTGGCTGCTGTCCGCCAACGACCCGGAGGCCCTGCGCGCCCAGGCGGGCAAGCTCGCCACGTCCGCCGGCGACGCGTCCACTGTGGACGTCGGATACTCGCTGGTGACCACCCGCACCCTCGCCGAGCACCGCGCCGGCGTCGTGGCCGCCGACCGCGCGGCCGCGATCCGGGCGCTCACCGAATACGCGGCGGGCCGGCCGGCGGGCGTCGTCGACGGGGTCGCCCGGAACGGACGCACGGCGTTCCTGTTCACCGGCCAGGGCGCGCAGCGCGCCGGGATGGGACTGGAGCTGGCCGCGGCGTTCCCGGCGTTCTCCGAGGTCTTCGACGTGGTGGCCGCCGAACTGGACAAGCACCTGGACGTCCCCCTGAAGTCCGTGCTCGGCTCCGACGAGACCGGGTACACGCAGCCCGCGTTGTTCGCCGTCGAGGTCGCGGTGTTCCGGCTGCTCGAGTCCTGGGGCGTCCAGCCGGACTACCTGCTGGGGCATTCGATCGGCGAGCTGGCCGCGGCGCACGTCGCCGGCGTGCTCTCGCTCGAGGACGCCTGCACGCTGGTGACGGCCCGGGCGCGCTTGATGCAGGCGCTGCCCGCAGGGGGCGCGATGGTCGCCGTGGCGGCGGCCGAAGCCGACGTCGTGCCGCTGCTGACCGACGGCGTGTCGATCGCGGCCGTCAACGGGCCGGCGTCCGTGGTGCTCTCCGGTGACGAGGACGCGGTGCTCGCCGTGGCGTCGAAGTTCGAAAAGACTTCGCGGCTGAAGGTCTCGCACGCGTTCCACTCGGCGCTGATGGAACCGATGCTGGCGGACTTCGCCTTCATCGCCCGGAACCTGACCTACCGCACGCCGGAGATCCCGATCGTCTCGACGGTTTCGCCGGCTGCCGACCTGACCTCGCCGGAGTACTGGGTGAGCCAGGTCCGCGACGCCGTCCGGTTCGCCGACGGGATCCGCACGCTGCTCGACGCGGGCGTCACGACGTTCGTCGAGGTCGGTCCGTCCGCGGTGCTGACCGCGATGGGGCAGACGTGCCTGGGCCCGGACGACCACGCCACGTTCGTCCCGGTGCTGCGCAAGGACCGGCCCGAAGCCGAGTCGGCGGCCGCCGCGGTCGCCGCGCTCTTCGTCAGCGGGTCCACTGTGGACTTCTCGGCGTTCTACGCCGGGGGCACGGTGGTGGAACTGCCGACCTACGCTTTCCAGCGCAAGCGGTACTGGCTGGAGAACCCGACCGGTGCCCGCGTCCGCGGCGTCGCCGAGGTCGGGCAGCGCGACGCGGAGCACCCGCTGCTGGGTGCCGTCGTCGTCGCGGCCGACTCCGGGGGTGCGGTGCTGACCGGCCGGCTGTCGGCGAAGACGCAGCCGTGGCTCGCCGACCACGTCGTCCAGGGATCGCTGGTGTTCCCCGGGACGGCGTTCGTGGAGCTGGCGATCCGCGCGGGCGACGAGGTCGGCTGCGGGCGGCTCGACGAGCTGACCCTGGCCGCGCCGCTGATCCTGCCCCCGGACGGGGCGGTCCGGCTGCAGGTCGTCGTCGGCGCTCTCGAATCGGAGCAGCGCTCTCTGTCGATTTATTCACAGGCCGAGGATTCTTCCGAGTGGGTGCAGCACGGCACCGGCCGGTTGTCTTCCTCGGTGGCGAGCCCGGCGCCGGTGCCGGAGTGGCCGCCCGCGGGGGCGATCGAGATCGACGTGACCTCGCGCTACGACGACCTCGCCGCCCAGGGCTTCGTCTACGGGCCGGTGTTCGCCGGGCTGCGCCGCGTGTGGCAGGACGGCGACACGCTCGCCGCCGAGGTGGCGCTGCCGGAGGACGCGGACGCCTCGGCGTTCGGCCTGCACCCGGCTCTGCTCGACGCCGCCCTGCACACGATCGGCCTGGCCGGGCCGACGGAGGACAAGCCGGTGCTGCCCTTCGCGTGGTCGGGGGTGTCGCTGCACGCGGCCGGGGCGTCGGAGCTGCGGGTGCTGATCTCGTCGGACGTCGAGAACACCGTCTCGCTGAGCGCGACGGACGCCACCGGTGCGCCGGTGCTCGGCGTCGAATCGCTTTCGCTGCGGCCGATCGCGGCCGACGCGTTCCGCGCCACGCGCTCGGCGGTCGACGACTCGCTCTTCCGCGTCGAGTGGCAGCCGTTCACGGGTGGGGCCGTTTCGGGTGTCTCGTCGGCGGTGCTCGGTACCGGCTTCGGGTTGCCGGGGGAGTCCTATGTGGACCTTCCGGCGCTGGTTTCCGCCGGGGTGACGCCGGATGTGGTGTTCGCGCCGTTCGTGGCGCCTGCTTCGGCTTCGCCGGTCGCGGCCCGTGAGGCCACGCATCGGTTGCTGGCGCTGGCCCAGGCGTGGGTCGCCGAGGAGACGCTGGCGTCCTCCCGGCTGGTCGTCGTCGCTTCGCGCGCGATCGGGACGCGTCCCGACGAGGGCGTCGACGATCTGACCCACGCCGCGCTGTGGGGCGTGATCCGGACGGCGCAGCTGGAGTATCCCGACCGGTTCATGGTCGTGGACGTCGACGGTGGCGAGTTGCCGCTGGACGCGGTGCTCGGGGCGATGTACGCCGACGAGCCGGGTGTCGCGGTGCGCGACGGCGCGGTGCTGGTGCACCGGCTGGCGAAGTTCGTGCCCACGCCTGCGGTGACCGACTTGGATCCCGACGGAACGGTGCTGGTCACCGGCGGTACCGGCGTGCTGGGACAGCTGATCGCGCGGCACCTGGTGACCGACCACGGCGTCAAGCACCTGCTGCTCACGAGCCGTCGTGGTGCTTCGGCGCCGGGGGCGGCCGAGCTGGTTTCGTCGTTGACTTCCTTGGGGGCCACGGTCTCGTTGGAAGCGTGTGACCTCGCCGATCGCGACGCGGTGGCGACTCTGCTCGACGGGGTCCCGCTGACGGCGGTGGTGCACACGGCCGGCGTCGTGGACGACGGCGTGCTGCTCGCGCTGACGCCGGAGCGGATGGACGCGGTGTTGCGGCCCAAGGTCGACGCGGCGTGGAACCTGCACTCGCTGACCGCTTCGCTGGACATCGCTTTCGTGGTGTATTCGTCGGCGGGCGGCACGCTCGGCGCGGCGGGCCAGGCGAACTACTCGGCGGCGAACGTCTTCCTGGACGCGCTGGCGCACCACCGGGCGGCCTCCGGGCGGCACGCGGTGTCGCTGGCGTGGGGCCTGTGGTCCGAGGGCGGCATGTCGAACGAGCTGGCGGACACCGACCTGATCCGGATGGCCCGCTCGGGCGTGCTGGGCCTGTCGTTCGCGGACGGGCTTTCGTTGTTCGACGCGACGTTCGGGACCGCGCAGCCGTCGCTGGTGCCGGTCCGGCTGGACATGTCCGGGGTGCGGGCCGACGCGCACAGTGTCCCGGCGATGCTCCGGGGCCTGGTCCGCGGTGGTGCCCGGCGCCGGGCGGAGGTCGTGGACGACTCGTGGGCCCGGGTGGTGGCCCTGCCGGCGGCGGAGCGGGACCGCGCGCTGCTGGACGTGGTCTGCGGCACGGCGGCAGTGGTCCTCGGCCACGAACGGCGTGACGCGATCGACCCGCGCAAGGGCTTCATCGAGCTGGGCTTCGACTCGCTGACGGCGATCGAGCTGCGCAACCGCCTGGAATCCCTGACGGGGCAACGGCTGCCGGCGACGCTGATCTTCGACCACCCGTCGGCGGGCGCGCTGGCTTCGTTCCTCGGTGCCGGGCTGACCGAACCGCCGTCCGCGGTGGAGGTCCGGCTGGCGGACCTGGAGACCGAGCTGCGCGCGTTGGACGCAGCCGAGCGGGCATCGGTCGTGGGCCGCCTGCGTGAGCTGGTGGCGACGTTCTCCCCGGCCGACCAGGAGCTGGCAGAGGCGGGCGCGGACGAGCTGTTCGCGATGCTGGACGAGGAACTGGAGTCACAGGGCTGAAACTCCCGGCCACCTCCCCCGGCCGGGCCAGGGACCGCTTCCGCCAACGACGTCGGAGGCGGTCCCTTTCGTGTGCCGTGAAGGACTCCTTACCGGCTCTTATGGCCGGTAAGGAGTCCTTCACGGCTTTCGGGGTCCTGGGGAGGCCGGGAGCGGTGCGGGTTCGCGGAGCGCCGCGCGGGGCGCGCTCGACGCAAGTCAGGAATGCACGGCATGGAGTACGGCCGCGCGGGTCAGGCTCGCGGATCGCCACCTCGGACAAGGGCGCTCGACGCGAGCCGGGAACACACCCGGACGAACGCCCCCAGGCGTCCGCCGCGGGGCCGTCACACCTCGGCCAGCAGCCCCAGGGAGCACAGCGAGCCCGCCAGCAGCATCATGTCGTAGCGGGTGTCCTCGACGTCGGTCTCCCACAGCGCCGCCAGAACCGCGCTCGCACGGTCGATGTCGCCGTTGTGCTGCTTCAGCGCGATCCACATCGCCGCCGCCACCGGCTCGCACTCGATCTGGCGGCTCGTGGTGCGGCAGCTCAGCCGGAGGTGGCCGTTGGGGAGCATCCGCTGGGTGACACCGGGAACGGTCTGGATCGCCATCATGACTACCTCCGGGGGCAGGTCGTTTTCTTCGATGTACCCAGTTTCACGGACCGGGGCCCGCCGAACCATGGGGTCCGCACCTGAACTCCGCCTGGGGTTTCCCCACCCCACCCCTAAGGGCTCCAGTCACCCAGCCGGGCCTTGACACTGGCCAACACGCCCTCCAGCTGGGCGTTCAGGTAGAAGTGGCCACCGGGGAACACCTCCACGACGCACTCTCCCGTCGTGTGGGCGCGCCAGGCGTCCGCCTCGGCGATCTCCGTCACCGGGTCGTCGTCGCCCACCAGCACGTGGATCGGGCACTCCAGCTCGCGTCCCGCGCGGTGGCGGTACGTCTCGACCGCGGTGTAGTCGCCGCGGATCGCGGGCAGCACCATGCGCAGCAGCTCGTCGTCGCCCAGCACAGCCTTGTCGGTGCCGCTGAGCTCCCTGATCGCCGCGATCAGGCCGTCGTCGTCGCGCTGGTGGACGTACTCGATCCGCTGGGCGGACGGCGCCCGGCAGGCGGACGCGAACAGGCCCAGCGGCCGCGCGCCCCGCGCTTCGAGCCGGCGGGCGACCTCGTAGCCGAGCGTCGCGCCCATGCTGTGGCCGAAGAGTGCCACCGGCCGGTCGAACCACGGGCCGAGGTCGTCGGCGATCGCGTCGGCCATGGCGTCGACGTCGTCGTAGCAGCGTTCGCCCAGCCGGTCCTGGCGGCCGGGGTACTGGACGGCGACGACGTCGGCGTCCAGCCCGGCGGCGGTGGCCGCGCGCGAGAACGGGAAGTAGGCCGTCGCCGACCCGCCCGCGTGCGGCAGGCAGACCAGCCGCACGGCGGCGTCGTCGGCCGCGTGGAAGCGCCGGATCCACCGGCTCGTTCTTTCGTTCAGGGCAGTCACAGTTTCCGAAGTGTTCGGGGCCTTCCCCGCACTGGCAACCCCTAGCGAAACTGTGTCCGATTCACTCCGTTGGGTGACTTTAGATCGCGGTTGGCCCTGCTTAGGCGCCTGCTGCGAACGTCGTGGGGGCAGGAAGACAACCGCCTGCTTCGAGGAGCTTGCGATGGGCGCGATCTGGGGGCAGAACCGCCGTGAGAATCCGCAGGGGGCCTTGGCTTTTCTCGAGGACCTGCTGATCGAATGCGACGCCGGCGTGGGAGAGACGGTGCTGGTCGGCGGGGGGCCGGCCAGCGGGAAGACACACCTGCAGCACCAGGTGGTGGTGCGGGCCAAGGAACTGGGCATCGTCACGCTGACCGCGGCCGGTGCCGCCGACGAGCGGGACGTGGACGGCGGGGTGATCGACCAGCTGCTGGCGAGCCCGCTGCTGCCGCCGTCGCTGACCGGGTGCCCGGCCGGCGGCGACGTCGACGAACGGATCGCCGAGCTGTGCAGCGCGGTGCACCGGCTGGCCCGCGAACGCGCGGTGCTGGTGGCCGTCGACGACGTCCACCACGTGGACGAGACCTCGGCGCGGCTCCTGCTGCGCCTGCAGCGGCGGGCGCCGTCCGCGGCGCTGCTGCTGGTCCTCAGCCACGCCGACGGGGCGTACGCGGATTCGCCGTTCACCTCGCTGCCGCACCGGCACGTGGAGCTGACGCCGTGGTCGGTCCAGGCCATCGCGGAGCTGGTGCCGGCCGCCGGTGCCGGGCTGCCGGAGCAGATCCACGAGCTGAGCGCGGGGAACCCGCTGCTGGTCAGGGCGCTGGTCGACGCCCACCGCGGCAGCGCGGACACCGGCACGGCGTACGCCGAGGCCGTGCAGCGGCTGCTGCACCGCTACGGCTCGCCGCTGCGGGAGGTGGCGACCGCGATCGCGGTGCTGGACAGCGACGTCACCACCGAGGCCGTGGCCATCGTCGCCGGGGTCGACCCGCTGGAGGCGGAGGCGTCCACCGGCCGGCTCGCCGACGCGGGCCTGGTCGCGGGCCTCCGGTTCCGGCCGCCGGCCGTCGCCGCGGTGGTGGGCGGGCTGCGCGGGTCGGAGAAGGTCCGGCTGCACGTGCGGGCCGCCGAGGTGAAGCACGCCCGCGGGCTCAGCCCCGCCGAAGTCGCCCGGCACCTGGTCGCCGCGGGGGAGGCGGAGGCCGACTGGGCGCTGCCGGTGCTGGTCGCGGCGGCGGAGCAGGTGATGCTCGGCGACGACATCGACTTCGCCACCCGCTGCCTGAAGCTCGCCGCGTCGGTCGCGAAGGCGCGGTGGGAGCAGCAGACGATCTCGCAGCTGCTCGCCAAGATCACCTGGCGCGTCAACCCGGCCGCCGCCGCACCGCACCTGAGATCGTTGCGCGAGGCGGGTTCGCTGGACGCCTCCGACCGGATCGGGCTCGCGCGGCAGTCGCTGTGGCTGGGTGACCGGGACACCTTCGAGCGCTCGTTCGCCGCGCTCGAGCACGACGTCGAACCGCTGGACCCGCGCACCTCGGCGGAGCTCATCCTCGCCGGCTACTGGCACTACGGCGTCTCGACGACGACGGCCGACCCGGCCGATCCCTGGCTGCACACGGCGAACTCCCTGGCCGCGGTGTGGCGCACCGGCGGCACCGAGACGACTTCGGCGTGCGCGGAGCGGATCCTGCAGAACTGCCGGCTTTCGGACACCTCGCTGGAAGCGCTGGCCACGGCGATCCTCGCGCTGGCCCAGGACGACCGGGCCGACCGCGCGGAAGGCTGGTGCACATCGCTCAGCGAGGAAGCCGAGTACCGGGGCGCGATCACGTGGAAGGCGATGCTCGACGCGATCCGCGCGAGCCTGCTGCTGCGCCGGGGCGACGTCACGGGTGCCGTCGACCTCGGGAACCGGGCGCTGGCCGCGCTGGACGCGCCGAACTGGGGCGTCGCGATCAGCTACCCGCTGGCGACGCTGCTGATCGCGCACACCGCGTCCGGGGCGTTCAAGGACGCGGCGGCGGTGCTGCGGCACCCGCTGCCGGACGCGGCGTGGGGGACCCTGGGCGGCGTCCGGTACCTGCGGGCGCGCGGGCACTTCCACCTGGCGACCAACCGCGGCCTCGCGGCCGTGAGCGATCTGCAGCAGTGCCGGCGGATCCTGCACGAGCAGGAGCTGGAGCTCCCGGCGGTCCTGCCGTGGCAGGCCGACCTCGCGGAGGCGAACCTCGGGCTGGGCAACACGGCCGTCGCCGTCGAACTGGCCAAGCAGTCCCTGGCGGGGCCGGGCGACGCGTACTCGCGCGGGTCCGCCCTGCGCGTGCTGGCGCTCGCCGGTGACGCGGCGGCGCGCCCGGGGCTGCTGAACCGGGCGGCGGAGGCGTTCCGGGCGTCCGGCGACCGGCTGGAGCTGGCGAAGACGATGCGCACGATCAACCACCTGAGCCAGCGCGCGGAACGCGCCGGCGGCAGCCTGGTGCGGCCGGTGCACCTGCCGCGCCAGGGAAGGCAGGCGCCGAGGCCTCCCGCCGCGACGCGGCAGGTTGCGCGCCCGGAACCGGCGTCGCCGTCGGCATCCGCGCTGAGCGAGGCGGAGCTGAGAGTCGCCGAACTGGCGGTGGAGGGCCGGACGAACCGGCAGATCGCGGAGACGCTGTACATCACGGTGAGCACGGTGGAGCAGCACCTGACCCGCGTGTACCGCAAGCTGGGCGTCGCCGGCCGGGCCGCGCTGGCGGGCGAGTTCGCCGGGGCCGAGGGCGGGCAGTGAGCGGGCGCGCGCTGCTGACCGAGGTGGAGGTGCGGGTGGCGGAGCTCGCCTTGGCGGCGCCGGGGATCGAGGCGGTCGCGGAAGCGCTGGGGGTGCGTCCCGAAGACGCGACGGTGGTCTTGGAGACGGTGTACCGCAAGCTCGGTCCCGCCGGCAGCGCAACGCACTGAGGGGCACCCCGTGGCTCGAGAGCCACCAGGGTGCCCCTCGTGGGCGTCAGCTCAGGAACCTTGCTGGTCCGCGACGACCGCCGCGATGATGTCGTCCAGCGTCCTGCTCGGGGCGAACCCGATCTGCTCGAGCGCCCTCGTGCAGTCCGGGATCCGGCGCTGCATGTCCTCGTACCCGTCGCCGTAGGCCTCCTCGTACGGCACCTTCGCGATCGTGCTCGACGAACCCGTCGCCGAAATCACGCGCTCGGCGAGCTGGGCGATCGTCGTCTGCTCGGTGCTGCCCAGGTTGAACACCTTGCTGTACGCCGTTTCGTCGGACAGCAACGCCACCAGCGCCGGCACGACGTCGTGGACGTGGCAGAAGCAGCGCGTCTGCTGGCCGTCGCCGAAGACCGTGATCGGCTCGCCCGCCAGCGCCTGCTTCACGAACCGCGGGACGACCATGCCGTAGCGGCCCGTCTGGCGGGGGCCGACCGTGTTGAACGGGCGGACGATCACCGTGCGCAGGCCGTGCTCGACCGCGTACAGGTAGGCGAACGTCTCGTCCAGTGCCTTCGCCTCGGCGTAGGACCAGCGGTTCTTCAGGGGCGAGCCGATGATCCGGTCGGCGTCCTCGGTGAGCCCGTCGGCGGTGTTCTTGCCGTAGATCTCGCTCGTGGACGCGACCAGGATCGGCACGTCGTGCCGCAGCGCCGCGTCCAGCATCGTCTCCGCGCCGTGCAGGTTGGTGCGGAGGCTTTCCAGGGTCTTGTCGAGGATGGTGAAGACGCCGACCGCGGCGGCGAGGTGGAAGACCGCGTCGACGCCGGCCATGCACGCCTCGACCGCCGCCGAGTCGGTCACCGAGCCGCGCACGAAGCGGAAGCCCGGGTGCTCCCGGACCCCGGCGAGGTTGTCCAGCGTGCCGGTGCTGAGGTTGTCGAGCGCGACGACCTCGTGGCCGCGCTCCAGGAGGTGCTCGGTCAGGTGGGAGCCGATGAAGCCGGCGCCGCCGGTGATGAGGTAACGCACGTCGGGTGTCCTCTCAGTGTTGTCCGGGGCTTCGCCCCAGGGCGGGGGCTCCGCCACCCGGAACCCCCGGAAGAATCAGTTCGCGAAGAGCGCGGGGTCGAATCGGTAGGTGGCGTCGATGACGAGCGGGCACCGCCCGAGCCAGTCGTACCCGTGGCCGGGCTGGACGGTGTGGATCAGCGCGACGTCCCAGTCGCCGTCCGGCTCGACGACGTTGTCCAGCTGACCGCCCGTGACGCGGATGGTCGGCACCAGCGGGTCGTGGTAGCCGACCTTCGCGCCCTTCGCCGTCAGCAGGTCGATGATGTCCAGGGCCGACGACGACCGGACGTCCTGGACGCCGGGCTTGTACGTCACGCCGACCACCAGCACCCGGGTGCCCGCCAGGCCCTTCCCGTTGCGGGACAACGTGCCGGCGACGCGGTCGACGACCTGCTTGGGGCGTTCGGCGATGGCGTGCATGGCCTGCGTGACGAGCGGCGCGTTGTGCTGGGTGGCGCGCAGCTGCCAGAGCAGGTAGTGGGGGTCGCACGGGATGCAGTGACCGCCGACGCCCGGGCCGGGGTGGAAGGCCATGAAGCCGTAGGGCTTGCTCGCGGCCGCGTCGATCACCTCGATCGGGTCGATCGAGAAGCCGTCGCTGATCTCCGCGAACTCGTTGGCCAGCGCGATGTTCACCGCGCGGAAGGTGTTCTCGTAGAGCTTCGTCAGCTCGGCCGCCTCCGCGGAGCTGACGCAGTGCACCTGCGGGGTCAGCAGGGTGATCACGCGCTGCGCCATCGCGGTGCACGCCGGCGTCACGCCGCCCAGGACGCGCGGGGTCTCCTGCTGCGTGTGCGTGACGTTGCCGGGGTCGATGCGCTCGGGGCTGGACGCGACGAAGATGTCGCGGCCGATCTTGAACCCCTTGGCGGTCAACGGCTTCACCAGCATCCGCGCGGCGGTGCCGACGTAGCTGGTGGAGGTCAGGATCACCGTCTGGCCGGCCCGGGCGTGCGCGAGCACGGCCGCGCAGGCGCTTTCCAGCGGGCCGAGGTCGGGCATCAGGTACTCGTCCAGGCCGGTGGGCACGCACACCAGCACCGCGTCGGCCTCGGCCATCCGCGCCAGGTCGGCGGTGAGCTGGAAGTCCTCCTGGTGCACGGCTTTCTCCAGCCGGCGGTGGTCGGCCTCGATCAGGTCGACCTCGCCGGCGCGGATCGCGTCGAGGCGGTTCTGCGAGAGGTCGATGCCGATGATGCCGACCCCGCTCTCGTGCAGGCCGAGCGCGGTGGGCAGGCCGACGTACCCCATCCCGATGACCGCCACGGAGGTCAGTTCGTTCAGCTCGGCCAAGACTTCGTGTTCAGCGACAGTACTCGTCATTGCGGTTCACCCGTCTCTTGCACGGTGGAAGGGTCAGTGCACGACCCGGACGATTTCGAAAGCTTCGGCGAGCTCGGTGGAGACCTGCGAGCCGCGGTATTCGGCGAGGGCACGGACGCCTCGCTCGCTGCGCGGGTGGGGCCAGGGCTCGAGTTCCTTGCCGTACGCGCGCAGCGCCTCGATCTTGCGCTCGAGGTGGCTCTCCTCGAGGCGCTGCCAGCAGTTGGGGCGGAAGGTGACCGGCAGCCCGGACGCCTCGCCGACGTCGGTCGCCGAGCGGATCTCGAAGGTCCGGACCTCCTGCACGCTGCCCTTGCCCGGCCGGCCCGCCACCCGGGCGGCGCGGCTGACCAGCGCGTGGTCGGTGCTCAGGTCGCACATGCTCGTGGTGAGGATCGTGTCGGGCTCGAAGTCCCGGACCTCGTGCTCCACCACGCGGTTGAGCTCGAGGTGGCTGACCGTGTCGAGCCGGTTGTCGCCGAACTCGTGGATGCGCACGCGTTCGATGCCCAGCGTCTTCGCGGCCAGCTCGATCGCACCGGTGCGGTTGACGACGCCGGTGCCGTTCGCCGAGCGCGAGCCGTCGTCGTTGGTCAGGATGCAGAGCGCGATCGTCACGCCCTCGTCGGCGAGCCGGGCGATGGTGCCGCCCGCGCCCAGCGTCTCGTCGTCGCCGTGCGCCCCCACGACCAGCAGCTTGCTAATTTTCCTGTGCATACCGGATCCCCAGTCTTGGTGCTGATGGAAGTGCCGTCGCACGGCATCACGATCGGAAGTGTCTTCCGGGAATCTGACATTCGCCGACCAGGGCCGACAACCCCTAAAGACCGTCTAAAGCGGACCTTGGCGGGGGTGTGAACGCCCGGGTTGGGGGCGCGGTGACCGGTGGCGCTACCGGGATCCCGGATTCGGTCCCGCTGTGGCAGCGCACCCGGCCCGGCGGGCGAATTTCCCGGACACCGCATTAGGGGCGGAATTCCCACGTCATGGGGCCGTTAGGGGTGGGTGCGCCCGCGGCGCGCTCGTATCGTCGGATCCATTGCTGTGGGGGCTCGATCCCGTTTCCAGCGCAGCCGACGTGGAAGGAAAGAGGACTCGTGGGCAACTCCGAAGACAAGCTGGTCGGTGCGCTCCGCGCCTCCCTCAAGGAGAGCGAACGGCTGCGGGAGAAGAACCGGCGGCTGACCGAAGCCATCCGGGAGCCGATCGCGATCATCGGCATGGCCTGCCGCTTCCCCGGTGGCGCCACGAGCCCGGAAGAGCTGTGGCGGCTGCTCGACGGAGGCGTCGACGCGATCGGGGAGTTCCCCGCCGACCGCGGCTGGGACCTCGAGCGGCTCTACGACCCGGCCGGGGAACGACCGGGTTCGAGCTACGTGCGCGAGGGCGGTTTCCTCCACGACGCCCTGGAGTTCGACGCCGATCTCTTCGGCATCAGCCCCCGCGAAGCCCTGCTCATGGACCCCCAGCAACGGCTGCTGCTGGAAACGTCCTGGGAGGCCTTCGAACGCGCCGGGATCGCCCCGAACTCGGTCAAAGGGAGCCCCACCGGCGTCTTCGCCGGCACGATGTACCACAACTACCAGGGCAGCTACGGCTCCTCCGGCGTCATCTCCGGCCGCCTCGCCTACACCTTCGGCCTGGAAGGCCCGGCCGTCACCATCGACACCGCGTGCTCGTCGTCGCTGGTCGCGCTGCACATGGCCGTGCAGGCGCTGCGCGCCGGTGAGTGCTCGCTCGCACTGGCGGGCGGCGTTTCGGTGATGTCGACGCCGCGCACGTTCGTCGAGTTCAGCCTCGACGGCACGCTCGCCCGCAGCGCCCGCTGCCGCGCCTTCGCCGACTCGGCCGACGGCACCGGCTGGTCCGAGGGCTGCGGGATGCTGCTGGTGGAAAAGCTTTCCGACGCGCGCCGCAACGGCCACCCGGTGCTCGCGATCGTCCGCGGCACCGCGATCAACCAGGACGGCGCGTCCAACGGCATGACCGCACCCAACGGTCCCGCCCAGCAGCGCGTGATCCGCCAGGCGCTCGCCAACGCCCGGGTCAGCCCGGACGAGGTCGACGTCGTCGAGGCGCACGGCACCGCGACCAAGCTCGGCGACCCGATCGAGGCCGGCGCGCTGCTCGCCACCTACGGCCAGGGCCGGCCCGAGAACTCCCCGCTGTGGCTGGGTTCGGTCAAGTCCAACCTCGGGCACACCCAGGCGGCGTCCGGTGTCGCCGGCGTGCTGAAGATCGTGCTGTCCCTGAACAACGGAGTGCTGCCGCAGACGCTGCACGTCGACCAGCCGACCCGGCAGGTCGACTGGAGCGCCGGGCAGGTCGAGCTGCTCACCGAGCGGCGCCCATGGGAGCGCAACGGGCACCCGCGCCGCGGCGCCGTCTCGTGCTTCGGCCTGAGCGGCACCAACGCCCACGTCATCCTCGAGGAAGCCCCGGACCCCGACGACGCCGCCGAGGAGACGCCGCGCGACGACGCCGCGATCCCGTTCGTGCTGTCGGGCCGGACACCGCAGGCGTTGCGGGCGCAGGCCACGCGGCTGCTCGCGGACCTCGACGGGAACCCCGCGCAGCCGCTCGACATCGCCCGCACGCTGGCCGCCGGGCGCACGCACCTCGACCACCGCGCCGCCGTCGTGGCGAGCGACCGCGACGAGCTGATCGCCGCGCTGCGCGGGTTCGCCGACGGCGAGCCGGGCGCGCTGACCGGCGTCGCCCGCGGCGAGACGAGCACCGCGTTCCTGTTCTCCGGCCAGGGTTCCCAGCGCGCCGGGATGGGCGCGGTCCTCAGCGCCCAGTACCCGGCGTTCGCCCAGGCGTACGCCGAGACCTGCGCCGAGCTGGACAAGCACCTCGACCGCCCGATCCGCGAGGTGATCGACACCGACGCGGACGCCCTGTCGCAGACCGGGCACACCCAGGCCGCCCTGTTCGCCTTCGAGGTCGCGCTGTTCCGGTTCGTCGAGTCGTGGGGCCTGGTCCCGGACGCGGTGTGCGGCCACTCCATCGGCGAGCTCGCCGCGGCCCACTGCGCGGGCGTGTTCTCCCTCGCCGACGCCGCGAAACTGGTCGCCGCCCGGGGCCGCCTGATGCAGGCCCTGCCCACCGGGGGTGCGATGGTCGCCGTCGAGGGCACGGCCGAGGAGGTCGTCGCCCACGATCCACAAGGGACAGTCGACGTCGCCGCCGTCAACGGCCCGCGAGCCGTCGTCATCTCCGGCGCGGAGGACGCGGTCGTCGCGATCGGCGACAAGTTCGTCGACGCGGGCCGCCGGACCACGCGGCTGAAGGTCTCGCACGCGTTCCACTCGCGGCTGATGGATCCGATGCTGGCGGAGTTCCGCGCCGTGGCAAGGAGTCTCACCTACGCGCAGCCCGAGCTGACCGTCGTCTCGAGCGTCACCGGCGGGGAGGTCTCGGCCGAGCTGACCGATCCCGAGTACTGGGTGAGCAACGTCCGGCAGCCGGTCCGGTTCGCCGACGCCGTGCGCGCGCTGACCGCCGAGGGCGTCAACCGGTTCCTGGAACTGGGCCCGGACGCCCCGCTGACCGCCGCCGTCCCGCAGTCCGCCGACTCCGCGCTCGCCGTCGCGGCCCAGCGCCGGGACGTCCCCGAAGACGTCGCCGTCGCGACCGCGCTCGCCACCCTGCACGTCCGCGGCGTCGTGCCGGACTGGGCCGCGCACTTCACCGCCCGCGGTGCGGGCCGGGCGGACCTCCCGACCTACGCCTTCCAGCACCAGCGGTACTGGCTCGAGGTGTCGAACGAATCCGGCGACGTCTCCTCGATCGGCCTCGACCCGGTCGACCACCCCCTGCTCGGCGCGGCCACCCTGCTGGCCGACACCGACGGCGTGCTGCTGTCCGGCCGGATCTCCGCCACCACCCACCCGTGGCTCAACGACCACGTCGTCGGCGGGGCGATCCTGTTGCCGGGCACGGCGTTCGTCGAGCTGGCCGTCCGCGCCGGCGACGAGGTCGGCTGCGGCCGCGTCCGCGACCTGACCCTGCACGCCCCGCTGGTGCTGCCCGCGAAGGGTGCCGCGCGGATCCAGGTCCGGATCGGCAAGCCCGCCGCCGACGGCTCCCGCCCGATCAGCGTCCACTCGCGACCCGACGACCTCGCCGCCACCGGCGGCTGGACCCGGCACGCCGACGGCACGCTCGCACCCGCGACGGCCGCCGCCGCGTTCGACCTCGGCGCGTGGCCGCCCGCCGGGGCCGAGGTCGTCGACATCGACGGCATGTACGACCTGCTGGCCGAAGCCGGCATGGCCTACGGCCCGGTCTTCCAGGGCCTGCGCGCGGCCTGGCGGGCCGGCGAGGACATCTTCGCCGAAGTCGCCCTGCCCGAGCAGGACCGGCTCGGCGCCGAAGCGTTCGGCCTGCACCCCGCGGTCTTCGACGCGTCCCTGCACGCCGTCGGGCTCAGTTCAGCCGCGGGCGAGGGCACCACGCTGCCGTACTCCTGGTCCGACGTCGAGCTGCTGGCCGCGGGCGCGGCTTCGCTGCGAGTGCACGTCCACCCGACCGGCGAGCAGACGGTCGAGCTGCGGCTGGCCGACTCGGCCGGCGCTCCGGTCGCCCGGGTCGGGCAGCTGGGGCTGCGCCGGATCAGCGAGGAACAGCTCGCCGCGGCCCGCGCGAAGCCCGGCGGCACCGACTCCCTCTACCGCGTCGACTGGGTCCCGACGACCCTGCCGGACGGTTCCGAAGCGGACTTCACGGTGTACGAAGTCAAGCCCGGCACGACCGCCGCGGCGGCGAAGAAGGCCGTCCACAGCGCTCTGCCGGAGATCCAGAACCGGCTGTCCGCCGACGAACGACGCTTGCTCGTGGTGACCCCCGACGACCTGGCCGGGGCTGCCGTCGCCGGGCTCGTCCGCTCCGCGCAGGTCGAGAACCCCGGTCGGATCGTGCTCGTCGAGGGCAGCGCGACGCCCGAGCAGCTGGCCGCCGTCTCCGTTGCCGACGAGACGTCGGTGCGGGTCGAGAACGGTGAAGTCTCGGTGCCGCGGCTGGCCCGCGCGGTGCCCGAAGCCGCCGAGCCGCCCGAGTGGGGCACGGTGCTGATCACGGGCGGTACCGGTGCCCTGGGCAAGCTCGTCGCGAAGCACCTCGCGCGGCAGCACGGCGTCAAGGACCTCGTGCTCGTCAGCCGTCGTGGTCCCGAGGCCGAGGGAGCGGCGGAGCTGGTGGCCGAGCTGGCGGAGCTGGGGGCCGAGGCGGCCGTCGTGGCCGCCGACCTCGCGAACCGCGCGAAAGTTCGTGCCCTGCTGAAGAAGTACCCGGTGAAGTCGGTCGTCCACGCGGCCGGGGTGCTCGACGACGGCGTCTTCGCCTCGATGACGCCCGAGCGCGTCGACGGCGTCTTCGACCCGAAGGCCCTGGCCGCCTGGCACCTGCACGAGCTGGCCGGCGACCTCACCGCGTTCGTCACGTTCTCCTCGGCCGCCGGCGTGCTCGGCGCGCCCGGCCAGGCGAACTACGCTGCCGCCAACGCCTTCCTGGACGCGCTCACCGCGGTGCGCCGCGCCGAGGGCAAGCCCGCGCACTCGCTGGCGTGGGGCATGTGGGAGTCGGCGGCCGGCATGGCCGGCGAAACCCACGGCAAGCGCGGCCTCGGCGCCTTCGGCGTCGACGAGGGCCTGGCGCTGTTCGACGCCGCGGTCGGCGCGGCGGGCGACCTCTACGTCCCGATCAAGCTCGACCTGCCCGCGTGGCGCGACGCGGGTGGCGTCCCCGACCTGCTGCGCGGTCTCGTCCCGGCGTCCCGGCGGACGGTGTCCGACCGCGAGGCGGGCGCGGACTCGTTGCTGGGCAAGCTGATCCGGCTGCCCGCGGAGAAGCGTCCCGGCCACCTGCTCGAGCTGGTCGTCCAGCACGCGGCCGCGGTCCTCGGCCACGGCTCGGCCGGCCTCATCGACGCCGACCGCGCGTTCAAGGACCTCGGGTTCGACTCGCTGACCGCGGTCGAACTGCGCAACGCGCTCAACGAGGCCACCGGCCTGAGCCTGACCGCGACGCTCGTCTTCGACCACCCGACCGCGGGCGACCTCGCGGCCCACCTGCACGAGTCGCTTCTGGGCGAGCTCGGCGACGCGGGGGAGCCCGAGGAGACCACCGCCGGCGTGGGCACCGACGAGCCGGTAGCGATCGTCGGCATGGCCTGCCGGTACCCCGGCGGCGTCACGAACCCGGAGGAGCTGTGGGAGCTGATCACGGCCGGCCGTGACGGCACCTCGCGGTTCCCGGAGGACCGGTCCTGGGACCTCGAATACTGGCTCGGCCTGGCGGCGGCCGCGGGCAAGGAGCCCAACGGCGGGTTCGTCACCGGCGCCACCGACTTCGACGCCGGCTTCTTCGGCATCAGCCCGAGCGAAGCCGTGATGATGGACCCGCAGCAGCGGATGCTCCTCGAAGCGTGCTGGGAAGCGTGCGAGTCCGCCGGCATCGACCCGCTGGCGCTCAAGGGAACCGACACCGGCGTCTTCGCCGGGGTGATGCAGTCCGACTACGACCCCGGCCCGATGGGCGGGACCGAGCACGGCCTGTTCCGCGGCTCCGGCGCGCTCGGCAGCGTCGTGTCCGGGCGGGTCGCCTACGTCTACGGCCTGGAGGGACCCGCGGTCTCGATCGACACCGCGTGCTCGTCGTCGCTGGTGGCGCTGCACCTGGCCATCCAGGCGCTGCGCCAGGGCGACTGCTCGCTGGCACTGGCCGGCGGGGTGTCGGCGCTGGTGTCGCCGGAGCCGTTCGTGAACTTCGACAACGGCGGCACCGCTGCCGACGGACGGTCGAAGCCCTACTCGGCGGCGGCCGACGGGCTGGGCTGGGCCGAGGGCGCCGGCCTGCTGGTCCTCGAGCGGCTGTCCGACGCCCGGCGCAACGGGCACGAGGTCCTCGCCGTGGTCCGGGCCAGCGCGGTGAACTCCGACGGCGCGTCCAACGGCCTCACCGCGCCGAACGGCCCGTCGCAGGAACGGGTGATCCGGCGCGCGCTCAAGCTCGCCGGCCTCGGCCCGCACGACGTGGACGCGGTGGAAGGGCACGGCACCGGCACCAAGCTGGGCGACCCGATCGAGGCCAACGCCCTGCTCGCCACCTACGGCCGGGACCGGGCGCAGGACGAGCCGCTGTGGCTGGGGTCGGTCAAGTCGAACATCGGGCACACCCAGGCCGCCGCGGGCGTCGCCGGAGTGATCAAGATGGTCCTCGCGATGCGGCACGGCGAGCTGCCGATGAGCCGCTACAGCGACGACCCGACGCCGCACGTCGACTGGTCGCCGGGCACCGTGCGGCTGCTCGCCGAGACGATCCCGTGGCCCGACCGCGGACGGCCGCGCCGGGCCGGCGTGTCGTCCTTCGGGTACAGCGGCACCAACGCGCACGTGATCCTGGAGCAGGCGCCGCCGGCCGCCGGACCCGAGCCGGTGCGCGCACCGGAAGACCGCGTCGCGGTGCTCCCGCCGTGGCTGCTGACCGCACGCACCCCGGAGGCGCTGCCGTTGCAGGCCGCCGCGCTGCTGACCCACCTGCAGGAGAACCCGGGGCTGGACCCGCTCGACGTCGGGTTCTCCCTGGCGACCCGCGCCCCGGTGCTGCCCTACCGCGCCGCGGTCGCCGGTGATGACCGGGACGAGCTCGTCGCCGGGCTCACCGCACTGGCCGCGGGCGAGGACTCGCCCGCGGTGGCGCGGGGAACCGCGCGCGGGGGCCGGACGGCGTTCCTGTTCTCCGGGCAGGGCACCCAGCGCCCCGGCATGGGCCGTGAGCTGTGTGCCGCTTTCCCCGTGTTCGAGCACAGTTTCACGCGGACGAGCGCTCTGTTCGACGGCCACCTCGGCCGTTCGCTGCGCCAGGTGATGTTCGCCGAGGAAGGCACGGCGGACGCCCAGCTGCTCGACCGGACGGCGTTCACCCAGGCCGCGCTCTTCACCATGCAGGTGTCGCTCTACCGCCTGGTCGAGTCGTGGGGCCTGCGCCCGGACGCGCTGATGGGCCACTCCTTCGGCGAGATCGCCGCGGCGCACGTGGCCGGGGTGTTCTCGCTGGCGGACGCGGCGAAGCTGGTCGCCTACCGCGGCCAGCTCATGCAGGAGGCCCCGCCCGGCGCCGCGATCGCGGTCGAGGCCGCCGAGAGCGAGGTGACGCCCCTGCTCACCCCCGCCTCGGCGATCGCGGCGATCAACAGCCCGACGTCGATCGTGGTGTCCGGCGCGGAGGCCGACGTGCTTTCGATCGTCGAGCACTTCCGGGCGCTCGGCCGCCGGACCAAGCGGCTGGCCATCACGGTGGCCGCCCACTCGCCGCTGCTCGACGAGATCCTGCCCGAGTTGCGCGAGATCGCCGAGGAGCTCACCTACGAGCCGGCCCGGATCCCCGTCGTGTCCACAGTGGACGGCGCCGAGGTCGCGCCGGAGCGCTGGGCCGACCCGGAGTACTGGGTGGCCAACTGCCGGCAGGGCGTGCGGTTCCTCGACGGCGTCCGCGCCCTGGAAGCGGCCGGCGTGAGCCGGTACGTCGAGCTCGGCACCGACGGCACCATCGCGGCCATGGCCCAGGGCTGCCTGAGCGGCGACCCGCGTGACGTGGTCGTGGTCCCGATGCGGGCCAAGAAGGAGCCGGAGGTGCGGGGCGCCCAGCTGGCGGCGGGCCGCTTCTTCGCCCACGGCCTGGACGTGTCCGGGGCGCGGCTGTTCCGCGGCGCGGAGCGCGTCCCGCTGCCGCCGTACGCCTTCCACCGCACCCGGTTCTGGCCGGAGGTCGACGTGGAAGCCTTGCGCGCCACCGACGATCTCGCCGTGACCGGGCTCGACGCCACCGAACACCCGCTGGTCTCCGCCACCCTGGCGGTGGCGGGTTCCACGCAGGTGGTGCTGACCGGGCAGATTTCGGTGCACACGCACCCGTGGCTGGCCGACCACACCGTCGGCGGCGCGATCATCTTCCCGGGTGCCGGCTTCGTCGAGCTCGCCGTGCGGGCCGGTGACGAGGCGGGCTGCCCGCGGCTCGACGAGCTGACGCTGGAGGCGCCCCTGCTGGTGCCCGAGCTGGGCAAGGTCCGGCTGCAGGTCGTCGTCGACGAGCCGGCTGCCGCCGGCCGCCGCGCGGTCTCGGTGTATTCGCAGGCCGACGCGGCGGATCCGTGGGTCCGGCACGCCGCGGGCGTCCTGGCGCCCTCGGTGGAAGGCGAGCCCGCCGGGCTGGAGGCGTGGCCACCCGCGGGCGCCGAGCCGGTGGACCTGGACGGCGTCTACGAAGCGTTCGCCGACGTCGGCATCGGCTACGGACCGGCGTTCCAGGGGCTGACCGCCGCCTGGGTCCGCGACGGCGAGGTGTTCGCGGAGGTCGCTTCGGCGGAGTCCGGGGCCGACCGGTTCGGGCTGCACCCGGCCGTCTTCGACGCCGCGCTGCACGCGATCGGCCTCTGCGAAGCGGTCACGGTCGCGGGCGGGCTGCCGTTCGCGTGGACGGACGTCGAGCTGCACGCGGCGGGCGCGTCCCGGCTGCGGGTGCGGGTCGTCCCGCTCGGCGCCGACTCCGTGTCGCTCGAGCTGGCGGACCAGACAGGCCGTCCGGTCGCTTCGGTCGGTTCGCTGGTGCTGCGGGCCGGGGCTCCGGACGTCTCGGTGGCCCGGCCGCCCAAGTCGCTCCACGGATGGGCGTGGCAGCCGGTCCCCGTGCCCGCGTCCGCCACCGGAAGCTGGGCGGTGCTCGAGGACGGTCTCGACGCGCTCCTGGGCGCCGGCCCGGTTCCCGAGGTCGTGGCGCTCGATCTGTCCACTTCGGACGCCACGGTGCAGGAGACCGTGACGGGCACCCTGGACCTGGTGCAGGACTGGCTGGGCCGCGCGGAGTTCGCGAACTCCACCGTGGTCGTGCTGACCCGCGGTGCGGCCACCCTGGCCGGCGAGGACGTCACCGACCTGGCCGGCGCGGCCGTGTGGGGCCTGGTCCGGGCGGTCCAGTCCGAGCACCCCGGCCGGTTCGTGCTCGCGGACGTCGACGAGATCGCCGCGGTCCCGGTGTCCCGGCTCGCGGCCGCCGGTGAACCGCAGCTCGTCGTCCGCGGCGGGGCCGCGCACGGCGGCCGGCTGACCCGGCTCGCGCCGTCGGCCGAGGCGCCGTCGACGACGTTCGATCCCGACGGCACCACGCTCGTCACCGGGGCCGGCGGCGGGATCGGCTCCCGGCTCGTGCGGCACCTCGTCACCGAGCACGGCGTGCGGAACCTGCTGCTCGTCAGCCGCCGCGGCGCGGCTCCCGGCCAGGTCGAAGAGCTGACCGGGCTGGGCGCGGCCGTCACGGTCGGCGTCTGCGACGCCGCCGACGAGGCCGCGCTCGCCGGGGTGCTCGCCGCGATCCCGGCCGAGCACCCGCTGACCGCGGTCGTGCACCTGGCCGCGGTGGTGGACGACGCGCCCGTCACCTCCCTGACGCGCGAGCGGGTGGCCGCGATGCTGCGGCCGAAGGTCGACGCCGCGCTGAACCTGCACCGGCTGACCGAGCACGAGAACCTGTCGGCGTTCGTGCTCTTCTCGTCCGTCGCGGGCCTGCTGGGCAACGCCGGCCAGGCCGGGTACGCCGCCGGCAACAGCTTCCTCGACGCACTCGCCGTCCACCGGCGCGCGCACGGGCTGCCTGCGCAGTCGCTCGCCTGGGGCCTGTGGGACGCCCCGAGCGACGCCACGGCGGCGCTGACCGACGCCGACCGGGCGCGGCTGGCGCGCAACGGCGTCTCTCCGCTGTCCGGGGACGAAGGGATGGAGCTGTTCGACGCGGCTTCGCTGCGGCCGGAAGCCTTGCTGGTGCCGATGAAGGTGAGCACCGAAGGGGAGCCGGGCGACGTCCCGCCGGTCTTCCGGGCCTTGGCCCCGCGCACCCGGCGGGTGGCCTCGCAGGCGGCCGAGGGCCCGACGCTGCAGCAGCGGCTGGCCGGGCTCGACCCGCTGCAGCGGGAGCGGGCCGTGCTGGACCTGGTCCTGGACCGGACCGCGGCCGTGCTCGGCTACGCCGGGGGCGGCGCGATCGACGCGCAGCGGCACTTCCTCGAGTCCGGCCTGGACTCGCTCACCGCGGTCGAACTGCGCAACGGGCTCAACGAACACACCGGGCTGAGGCTGCCGCCGACCGTAGTCTTCGACCACCAGACCCCGGCGGGCCTGGCCGCCCACCTGCTCGCCGAACTGGACGGCGACGGGCCGGCGCCCGCGCCGGCCGAGGAGGCCGACGCGCTGGCGAGCGTGTTCGCCGACTCCGTGCGGGCCGGGCGGGTGCAGGACGGTCTGGGCATGCTGGCCTCGGTGGCGAACCTCCGGCCGTCGTTCACTTCGTCGGCCGACATCGACGGGCTGCCCTCGCCGGTGCGGCTGAAGGAGGGCACCGCGGCGACGCAGCTGTTCTGCTTCAGCACGCCGGTGGCGACCGGCGGTGTCTACCAGTACGCGAAGCTGGCGGCCGGGTTCCCCGGCGACCGGGAGCTCTACGCCGTGCCGATGCCCGGCTTCCTGCCGGAGGAGTCGCTGCCGGTGACCCCGGAGGCGATCGTCGACGTGCTGGCGGAGAGCCTGCGCAAGGCGGCGGGCGACCGGCCGTTCGCGCTGCTCGGGTACTCCTCGGCGGGCATCCTGGTGCACGCCGTGGCGGACTGCCTGGAACGTGCCGGCACCCCGGCGGCGGGCATCGTGCTCCTGGACACCTACGCGATCAACGGCGACGACGCGATCGGCGACACCGCGGCGGACCTGGCGAAGGGCATGCTGGCGCACGAATCCCAGTACGGCGCCTTCGACCGGGCGAAGCTCACGGCGATGGCCCGGTACATGGACCTGTTGCCCCGCATCGAAATCGCCGACATCGCGACGCCGTCCCTGCTGGTCCGTGCGGCCGATCCGTTCGACGGGGCGGTGGGTTCCTGGCAGACGACGTGGTCCCACGCGGACCAAGCGCACACGGCGCCGGGCCACCACTTCACGCTGATCGACACCGAGGCGCCCACCACGGCCGCCGCCGTCGCCGACTGGCTCACCGGCCTGGACTGACGTGCCGCGGCCGGTCGTGAGTGGGAAACAGTGTTAGAACACCGTTTCCCACTCACGACCGGTCAGGCCCGCCACCGCCGCGAGCACCGGGTCGAGGCCGGTGGTGAAGAAGGTTTCGCGGTCCTCCGCCGTCGCCGGGTACCGGCCGGCGGAGACCAGGGCCGCCAGCCCGGCCGAGTCCGCGCGGCTCAGGCGGGGCGCGAGGTGGTCGCGCACCGCCGACGCCTCGGCGGGCGTGGTCGGGGTGGCCAGCCGGACGGCCGTGGCGTGGGCGAACCCGGACACCAGCGTCACGCACCCCAGCAGGTGCTCCTCACCGACGCCGGCGAGCGAGCACGCGCGCAGCAGCACTTCCGTCCAGGCCAGCCGGTGCGGGGTCACCGGGTCGCCGCGCATCGAAAGGTCCAGCAGCCACGTGCGTCCCAGCAGCCGCTCGACGACCGCCCGGGTCCAGGCACGGACGTCGGAGCGCCAGTCGCCCGACGAGGCCAAGCCCGCGGGCGGCGGCCCCCAGCCGGCGTCGGCCAGCAGCACCGTCAGCTCTTCCTTGGAGCTGACATAGCGATAAAGCGCGTTCGTCGTGACCCCCACCTCGTGGGCGATGTTGGGGAGCGAGGCGTTGGCGACGCCGTCGGCGTCGGCGAGCTCCACCGCCGCCGCGACGATCTGCGCCACCGTGTGCGCCGGTTTGGGGCCGCGGCGCGGCGGCGGGGTCGCTCCCCACGCCAGCGCCAGCCCGGGTGGCAGCTCCGGCGTCGTGTCCCTGTCCAGCATGGTGCGTCTTCCCTGGCGAGTGCTCCGGCAGTAAACTGTGAAAGTCTTACACTGATTTGGGCGGAGGGCGAGCGGACGTGATCGAGAACAGGCCGGTGGCGGAGGCCGTCGGCCGGCTCCTGTGGCCGGAGCGTACGCGGGCCACCGAGCTCGACCGCAAGCTCGCGGTCACGCGGATCGACCACGCCCGCTCCGAAGGCCGGTGCGACGACGCCGAGGTCCGCCTGGCCAGAGTGCGGACCGCCACCACGCTCGCGGAGCTGAGCAGCGCCGTCGACGGCAGCGCCGAGCCCGTCGTGCCGCCGATCCTGGCGGCCGCCCCGCGGGTCGGGCTGGCGGTGTGGAGCGTCATCAACCTCGTCGACCTCGCCGTCTACCTCACCTTGGGACTGGTCAGCGGCCACTGGGACGGGCCGTGGGTGCTGTGGCCGGCGCTCGGCGGCGGCCTGCTCGTGCTCGGCCTGTGGTCCACGCGCGAACGGGACCGCCGGCTGCGCCTCGGCGAGTGATCCACCCCTGATCCGGCAGGGGTCCCCGGTTCCCCGAACGCCGCACTAGGCTAATCTGTGTAATCCATACACAGATTTCTGAGATCGGGGGCCGACATGGCCGGGACGACAGAAACCGCGGGGCGCACGACCGCCCTCAAAGTGATCGCGATCGTGTGGCTCGCCGCGACCGGCATCAACCTGCTGGTCTGGCTGATCATGTGCTTCGCGACGCTCAGCCTGCATTCGCCGTTCTGGATCTGGCCGCTGCTCGGCGGTGCGCTCATCGTGGTGCCCTGGTACTACGCGGTCCGCAACCGCTCGAACGAACGGATCGCGCGGGGATGACGACCATGACGACCACCGGGTCGCCCGTCCGGCTGGACTCGGTGAAGAAGACGTACGGGCGCGGCGAGAGCGGTGTGGTCGCGCTCGCCGGGGTCAGCGTGGAGTTCCCCGCCGGCAGCTTCACCGCGGTGATGGGCCCGTCGGGGTCCGGCAAGAGCACCCTGCTGCACTGCGCCGCCGGGCTCGACCGGCCCGACACGGGCAGCGTCACGCTCGTCGGCACCGACCTCAAGGGCCGCACCGAGACCCAGCTGACCGAGCTGCGCCGCGAGCACGTGGCGTTCGTGTTCCAGTCGTTCAACCTGATGCCTGCCCTCAACGTCGAGGAGAACATCACGCTCCCGATGCTGCTGGCGGGCAAGGAACCGGACCGGGCGTGGATCGCCCAGGTCGTCGAGCGGGTCGGCCTGTCGCAGCGGGTCCGGCACCGTCCCGGCGAGCTGTCCGGCGGCCAGCAGCAGCGCGTCGCGATCGCCCGCGCGCTCGCCGGCCGCTCGGCGGTGACCTTCGCCGACGAGCCGACCGGCGCGCTGGACACGTCCACCGCGCTCGAGGTGCTCGGGCTGCTGCGCGAGCTCGCCGACGCCGGCCAGACGATCGTGATGGTCACCCACGACCCGGTCGCCGCGTCGTTCGCCGACGAGGTGCTCTTCCTGGTGGACGGGCAGATCGTGACGAAGATGGCCAGTCCGGCCGTCGAGATGGTCGCCGCGGAGCTGGCGCGCCTCGGTGCCCGGGCCAAGCAGGCGAGGGGGCGGCAGTGAACCCGCGGCGGGTGGTCCTGCGGATGGCGCTGGCCAGCCTGCGCTACCGCGCGGCCGCCTCGCTGGCGACGTTCGTCGCGGTCCTCGTCGGCTGCTCGCTGCTGATCGCGTGCGGCGGCCTCTTCGAGACCGCGCTGGCCATCGACGCCCAGCCGCAGCGGCTCGCGGCCGCGCCGGTCGTCGTCGGCGGCTCGGGCGGGTTCAAGCTGCCCGACGAGGAGTCGCAGGTCGTCCCCTACAGCGAGCGCGCGGGCGTCCCGGCCGACCAGGTCGCCAAGATCGCGGCCGTGCCGGGCGTGCGGCAGGTCGTGCCGGACACGACGTTCGCCGCCGTGGTGGCCACCGCGGCCGGGCCGCTGGGCGCCGAAGCGCCGCTGGCCGGACACGGGTGGGACTCCGCCGTGCTCGCGCCTTACTCCCTTGTGGACGGTTCGCAGCCGCGCTCGACCGGCCAGGTCGTCCTCGACGAGGCTTCGGCCGCGGCCGCCGGAGTGCGTGCCGGGGGCCAGGTGCCCATCGCCGTCGACGGTGCGCCGCCGCGGGACTTCGTGGTCACCGGGATCGTGCACGGCGACCGGACCGGGCCCGCACTGTTCTTCTCGCCCGCCGACGCCCAGCAGTTCTCGGTGCACCCCGGCACGGTCGACCTGGTCGGCGTCTTCCCGGCCGACGGCGTCGACGCCGGTGAGGTCGCCGCCCGGATCGCCGAACAGCTGCCGGCGCTCACCGTGCTGACCGGTGCCGACCGCGGCTCCGCCGAGTTCCCCGGCATCGACGGCGCCCAGTTGCCGCTGATCCTGCTCGCCGGCGTGTTCGGCGGCATGGTCCTGGTGGTCATGGCGCTGGTGGTGTCGGCGACGATCAGCCTCACCGTCCGGCAGCGGCAGCAGGAGCTCGCGCTCCTGCGGGCCACCGGCGCGACGCCGCGGCAGGTGCACCGCATGGTGCTCGCCGAGACCATGGTGGTCGCCGTGCTGGGCGCCCTGGCCGGGCTGGTCCTCGGCCGCCTGGTCGGCACGGAGATCTTCAGCTTCACCACGGGCCACGGCATGCTCCCGCCCCAGCTCGAGTTCCAGCAGGGGATCATCGCCTTCGGAGGCGGCGTGGTGGTCTCGCTCGGCATCTCGTTCGCCGCCGCGTGGTTCGCCGCGCTGCCGGCGGCGCGGGCCCGGCCGCTGCAGGCGCTCGCCGAGGCGGCCATCCCGCCCGCGAAGGTCAACGACGTCCGCCGCTTCGGCGCCAAGGTGCTCGCCGCGGCGACCGTGGTGCTCGCGATCGCGAGCCTGTTCACGCCGGTGGACATCACGTCGGCCGTGTGCGGTGCCGCCGTGCTGACCGGCTCGATCGCCGTCGCGCTGATCGGCCCGGAGCTGCTGGCGTTCGTCGCCACGCGGTTCGGGCCGCTGATCCGGCGGGTCGGCGGCCGCGACGCGGTGCTCGCGGTGATCAACTCGCGGACCCGCGCGGTGGCGTTCGCCGCGGTGCTGACGCCGATCACGCTCGCCACCGCGGTCGCGCTCGGGAACGTGTACGCCGAAACCACGCAGCAAGACGCCATCATCAGCGCCTACGCCGGCCAGCTGCAGGCGGACGCCGTGGTGACCAGCGGCACCGGCGCGGTCTCGCCCGCGCTGGCCGACGCCGTCCGGCGGGCGCCGGGCGTCGGGTCGGTGTCGCCGCTGGTGACCAGCCAGGGCTGGATCGAAGAGCCCTACGACGGCAACGGCAGCGACCCGGGCCGGCTGCTCGGCCTCGACGTCCGGGACGCGAACGGGGTGCTGGCGACGCCGGTGACGTCCGGTTCGCTGGGCGACCTCACCGGCGAAACGGTGGCGCTGCCCGAAGGCATCGCGGACGACCTGGACCTGAAGCTCGGTGACCGGATCACCCTGCGCCTCGGCGACGGGGCGCAGGCGAAGGTGAAGATCGTCGCGCTGCTGGACAGCCCGTCGGGCTACCCCAGCATCGTGCTGCCGGCCGCGCTGCTCGCCCCGCACACGACACCGGGCATGGCGAACCGGCTGCTGGTCCGCGCGGCGGACGGACATGATTCGGCGGCGACCGTCTCGGCGGTCACCGCGGCGACGGCGAACTGGCCCGGGGCCGTCGTGGGTGACTCCGACGCGGTGAAGGAGAGCTTCGCGGCCATCGCCGACATCGAAGCGATGATCCACTACCTGCTGGCCGTGCTCGCCATCGCCTACGCGGCGATCGCGGCGGTGAACACGCTCGCCGTGGCGGTGCTGTCGCGGCGTCGCGAGTTCGGCGTGCAGCGGCTCGCCGGGGCGCGGCGGGGGCAGGTCCGCTCGATGCTGATGATCGAGGGCGGCATCCTGGCCGTGCTCGGCCTGGTGCTCGGGACGGCGATCTCGCTGTTCACCATCATCCCGATGGCGATCTCGTCCGGCACCATCGTGCCGGTCGGCCCGCTGTGGGTGTTCCTCGCGGTCATCGCCGCCGTGTTCCTGATCGTCTGGCCGGTCACCGCGCTTTCCGCGCGGCTCGCGATGCGGCGCAGTCCGATCGAAGCGGTGACGTTGCCGGGGCAATAGGGATTTGTAGGGGTTAGCGGGCCGGCCCGGTGCGGATAGTGTCGAAAACGACTATCCGCACCGGGCCGGCCCGGTTTCCTTTTCTGGAGTGGATCCCATGCGCGTACTCCTGGCCGCTCCGCCGTCGCCCGCGCGGCTGCACAACCTGGTGCCTCTCGCGTGGGCACTGCGGACCGCCGGCCACGACGTGAAGATCGCCGGGCAGGCGTCGTTCGTCGACGAGATCCTCAGTACCGGCTGCGTCGCCGTCGACCTCGGTACCGAGGACACGGAGTCCGCGGCGCTGGCCGAGTTCGCCGAGCTGTGGCGGCCCGACGTCGTGGTCGCCGACGCGCAAGCACCGGCTGCCGGCGTCGCCACTATCCGGCTGCTGGGCCCGCACGACGAGTCCGGCCCGGCCGACTTCGACACCGTTCCGCCGTCTCTGCGGGACTCCCCGGACGCCCGTCCGGTCCGGCACGTGCCGTACTTCGGTCCGGTCGTGGTGCCGGAATGGTTGCGCCGCAAGGCAAGGCGCAGCCGGGTGCTGCTGTCGCTCACGGACGCGACACTGGCCGGACCGGTGTTCGACGCCGTCACCGGCCTCGAGGCCGAGGTGGTCTGGGCGACCGATGCGGCGGAGATCCCGGCCGGCGTCACGATGCCGCCCAACGTCCGGCTGGTGGACACGGCACCCCCGGCGGCGCTCCTGCCGACGTGCGGCGCGGTCGTCCACGACGGTGACGCGTCCCTCGCCCTCGCGGCGGCGGCCCACGGCGTGCCCCAGCTTTCCCTGACGGAGACGGCGATCGGTGCGCGCATCGCGGCGGCCGGGGCGGGGTTCGTCGGCTCCGCCGACCGGATCGGGGAACTGGCTTCGCTGAGTGGCGCGGCGACCGCGCTGCGGGACGAAATCGCCGCGCTGCCCGCGCCGCGCGAGCTGGCCGCCGCCCTGACCCGCTGATCGTGGGGCTCGGGTAGCCGGTCTGCCGCGGCTGGTCGTGAGTGGGAAACAGGGGTAGAACACTGTTTCTCACTCACGACCCCGCCCCAGCCGTTGTCCCGCCCTGCTCCGCCCGGTCGTGTTGCGCCGCGCGAGCTGGCCGCCGCCCTGACCCGCTGATTGTGGGGCCGTTAGGGGTGGGACGGCACAAAGGACCTCGGTAGCGTTTTCGGCGTGGCACCTTCCACCCCTTTCGCGGTTAGGTGGTCGATTACGTGAGTACCGTTTTTCCTGCCATTTCCCGGCCGCGCGCCGGAACGGGGGTAATGGCGTGAGCGCCGAGAACGAGCGGAAGCTGCTCGACTACCTGAAGCGCGCGACCGCCGACCTGCGCGAGGCCAAGGGCGCCCTGCAGGAGGTCCGGCGGCGCGACACCGAGCCGATCGCGATCGTCGGCATGGACTGCCGCTATCCCGGCGGCGTCGCGAGCCCCGACGACCTGTGGGAGCTGGTCGCCACCGGTACCGACGCGATCGGTGCCTTCCCGGCCGACCGCGGCTGGCCGCTCGACCGGCTGTACGACCCGGCGGGGGAGCGGCCCGGCACCACGAACACGCGCGAAGGCGGGTTCCTCCGCGACGCCGCCGAATTCGACCCGGAGTTCTTCGGGATCTCGCCGCGCGAGGCGCTCACCATGGACGCGCAGCAGCGGCTGCTGCTGGAGACGTCGTGGACCGCGCTGGAGCGTGCGGGCATCGTGCCGGAAACCCTGCGCGGCAGCAGCACCGGCGTGTTCGCCGGCGTGATGTACCACGACTACCTCGGCCACGCGGCCGCCGGCAGCGTCGTCTCCGGGCGGGTCGCCTACGCTCTCGGGCTGGAAGGCCCCGCGGTCTCGGTGGACACGGCCTGCTCGTCGTCCCTGGTCGCCTTGCACTGGGCCACGCAGGCGCTGCGCCGCGGCGACTGCTCGCTGGCCCTCGTCGGCGGCGTGACGGTGATGGCCACCCCCGAGACGTTCGTCTACTTCACCGAGCAGCGCGGCCTGTCCGGCGACGGCCGCTGCAAGGCCTTCGCCGCCGGGGCCGACGGCACGGGCTGGGGCGAAGGCGCCGGCGTGCTCGTCGTCGAGCGCCTCTCCGACGCCGAGCGCCTGGGCCACGACGTCCTCGCGGTCGTGCGCGGCAGCGCGGTCAACTCCGACGGCGCCTCCAGCGGCCTGACCGTCCCCAACGGACCGGCCCAGCAGCGCGTGATCCGCCAGGCCCTCGCCACCGCCGGACTGTCCACAACGGACGTCGACCTCGTCGAAGGCCACGGCACCGGCACCAAGCTCGGCGACCCGATCGAGGCGCAGGCCCTGCTGGCCACCTACGGCCAGGACCGCGCCGCGGACCAGCCGCTGTGGCTCGGCTCGCTCAAGTCCAACATCGGGCACACCCAGGCGGCCGCCGGGGTGGGCGGCGTGATCAAGGTCGTGCAGGCCATCCGGCACGGGGTGCTCCCGAAGACCCTGCACGTGGACACCCCGTCGCCGCACGTCGACTGGTCGGCCGGGGCGGTGGAACTACTCACCGAGTCCCGCGCGTGGCCCGAGGCCGGCCGGCCCCGCCGGGGCGCGGTGTCCTCGTTCGGCATCAGCGGCACCAACGCGCACGTGATCATCGAGCAGGCCGAGCCCGTCGCCGAGGAGCGCTCGGGAGCCGAGGTCCCGGTCGTCGCCTGGCCGGTTTCGGCGGACTCCGCGGACGCCGTCGCCGCGCAGGCTCGGCAGCTCGTGGACCACGCCGGCGACTTGGCGGACGTCGGGTTCTCGCTGGCCACGACGCGTTCGGCGCTGGACCACCGGGCCGTCGTCGTCGGCTCCGACGCCGCCGAGCTGCGCGCCGGGCTGGTCGCACTGGCCGCGGGCGAGGACGCGCCGAACGTCGTGCGCGACCGCCGGGGCACCGGCCGGACGGCCTTCCTCTTCACCGGCCAGGGCGCCCAGCGCGCCGGCATGGGCCGGGTCCTCGCCGCGAAGTACCCGGTGTTCGCCGAAGCCCTCGACGCCGCCTGCACCCGGCTGGACCTCGACCGCGCGGTCTTCGACGACGCCGAAGCGCTGGCGCGGACCGGGTGCACCCAGCCCGCGCTGTTCGCGTTCGAGGTCGCGCTGTACCGGCTGGTCGAGTCCTGGGGCGTGCGCCCCGACCACCTGCTGGGGCACTCGATCGGCGAGCTGGCCGCGGCCCACGTCGCGGGGATCCTCTCGCTCGACGACGCCTGCACGCTCGTCGCGGCCCGGGCCCGGCTCATGCAGGCCCTGCCCGCGGGCGGCGCGATGGTCGCGATCCCGGCCACCGAGGCCGAGGTGACCCCGCTGCTGACGGCCGGGGTGAGCATCGCCGCGATCAACGGCCCCGGCTCGCTGGTGGTCTCGGGCGCCGCGGACGAGGTCGCCGCCGTCGTCGCGCACTTCGAGCGACCCAAGGAGCTGCGCGTCTCGCACGCGTTCCACTCACCGCTGATGGAACCGATGCTGGACGAGTTCGCGGTGGTGGCGGAGAAGCTCACCTACGCGAAGCCCGGAATCCCGATCGTTTCCACGGTTTCCGCCGGGGCCGACCTGGCTTCGCCGGAGTACTGGGTGGAGCAGGTCCGCGCGACCGTCCGGTTCGACGACGGCGTGCGGGCGCTCGCCGCCGAAGGCGTCGGGACGTTCGTCGAGATCGGCCCGGCACCGGTCCTGACCGCCGCCGCGAGCACCGCCCTCGACGACGAGACGCTCGCCTTCGTCCCGGCCCTGCGCAAGGACCGCGACGAAGCCCACGCCGTCGTCACCGCGGTCGCCGCTCTGCACGCCCGCGGGATTCCGGTGGACTGGCCGGCGTTCTACGCCGGAGCCCGCCGTGTCGAGGTGCCGACCTACGCCTTCCGCCGCACCCGCTACTGGCTGCCGGCCACCACCGCGACCGGCGACGCCGCGGACCACGGCCAGCAGCCCGCCGCGCACCCGATGCTCAGCGCCGTCGTCCGCGTCCCCGAGTCGGACACCGTCGTGCTGACTGGCCGGCTGTCGGCGGACACGGTGCCGTGGATCGCCGACCACGTCGTGCTCGGCACGGTCCTCCTGCCCGGCACGGCGTTCGTCGAGCTGGCGCGCGCCGCCGCCGACGAGGCCGGCTGCACCGGCATCGAGGAGCTGACGCTGCACGCCCCGCTCACCCTGGCCGAGGGCGCGGGCGCGGCGATCCAGGTCTCCCTCGAAGCCGAAGACGCCGGGCGACGGCGAGTGACCGTCCACTCGCGACCGGACGGCGAGGACGCCTGGGTCCGCCACGCCGAAGGGTTCGTGACCGCCGAGGCCGGCGCTCCTGCGTTCGACCTCACCGAGTGGCCGCCCGCGGGCGCCACCGAGGTCCCCCTCGACGACCCCTATGCGCAGCTCGCGGACCTGGGTTACGACTACGGCCCGGCGTTCCAGGGCCTGCGCGCGATGTGGCGCCGCGGCGAAGAGGTGTACGCCGAGGTCGTCCTCCCCGACGGTGCCGAGGCCCGCGAATACGGCCTGCACCCGGCGCTGCTCGACGCGGCGATGCACGCCCAGCTGCTCGGCCCCGCGCCCGAGGACGGCGAAGCGAAGCCGATGCTGCCGTTCTCCTTCAGCGGCACGACGTTGCACGCCGCGGGGGCGGCCGCGCTCCGCGTCCACGTGACGCCGACCGGCCCCGAAACCCTCACGCTGAAGATCGCCGACGCCGCCGGAAACCCCGTGCTGTCCGTGGACTCCCTGGCGGCGCGGGCGATCTCGCTCGACAAGCTGGCCCCGAGCTCGCTCTTCCGGGTGGCCTGGGAACCGGCCGCCGGGGGCACCCCGGCCACCGCACGGGTGCTCGAAGTGTCCACTCCGGACGGTGCGGTCCCCGCCGCCGCCCGGGCGGTCACCCGGCAGGTGCTCACCGCGATCAGGGAAACCCTGGCGGGCGAGGCCCGCCTGGCCGTCGTCACGCGCGGCGCGGTGTCGGTGCACGGCGAGGACGTCGACCCGGCCCTCGCCCCGGTGTGGGGCCTGGTGCGGGCGGCCGAGGCCGAGAACCCGGGCCGGTTCGTGCTCGTCGACGGCGAGGACGTCGAAGCCGCGCTGGCCACCGGCGAACCCGAAGTGGCCGTGCGCGACGGCAAGGTCCTGGTGCCGCGCCTGGTCGCGGCGACGCCGTCCGGCGACCTGGGCTGGAACCCCGAGGGCACGGTCCTGATCACCGGCGGCACGGGCGGGCTCGGCGCGGTCGTCGCGAAGCACCTGGTGACGAACCACGGCGTCCGGCACCTGCTGCTCAGCAGCCGTCGCGGGGCCGACGCGCCCGGCGCTGCCGAGCTGCGCGACGAACTCACGAGTCTGGGCGCCGAAGTCACGATCGCGAGCTGCGACGTCACCGACCGCGCGTCCGTGGCGGCGCTGGTCGAAGGTGTCGAGCTGACCGCGGTGGTGCACGCGGCGGGCGTCCCGTCCGCCGGCCGCGTCGAGAACCTCACCGCCGACGAACTCGACCGCGTCTTCGCCCCCAAGGTCGACGGCGCCTGGCACCTGCACGAACTCACGAAGGACCTCGACGCGTTCGTCCTGTTCTCCTCGGCCGCGAGCACGGTGCTGGCCGCCGGGCAGGCCGGGTACGCCGCCGCGAACGCCTTCCTCGACGAGCTGGCCCGCCACCGCCACGCCGAGGGCCTCCCGGCCACGGCGCTGGACTGGGGCGCCTGGGCCGAAGACGGCGGCATGGCCGGCGAACTCGGCGAAGCCGACTTCCGCCGCCTGCGCCGCCTCGGCACCCCGCCGATGGCGACCGCCGACGCGCTCGCCCTGCTCGACGCCTGCCTGGTCGCCGAGGACGCCGTCCTCGCGCCGGTGAAGCTGGACGTCGCGGCCCTGCGGTCCCGCGCGGACTCGCTGCCGCCGGTCCTGCGCGGCATGGTCCGGCCCGCGGCGCCCCGCCGGACGGCGGCGAAGAACGACGGCGCCGTCGCGGCCCGGCTGGCGACGCTGCCCGAGCCCGAACGCGAGGCGTACCTCCTGGAAGTGGTCTCCGACCAGGTCAAGGCCGTGCTGGGGCTCGGGTTCGTCGAGCCGGAGCGGGCCTTCCAGGAGATGGGGTTCGACTCCCTGACGTCGGTGGAGCTGCGCAACCAGCTCGGCGCCCTGACGGGCCTGAAGCTGACGGCGACGATCGTGTTCGACCACCCGACCCCGGCGGCGCTGGCGTCCCGGCTGCACGCGTTGCTGGGCCCGGGTCGCGGCCCGGCGGACTCGCTGCTGGCCGAGATCGACCGCCTGGAGGCGTCCCTGGCCGCCGCGGGCTCGCTCAACGGCTCGACGGCGAAGGTCACGGCCCGCCTGGACGCCCTGATGCGCAAGTGGACCGAGGCGAACACCGGCGTCGCCGAGACCGCCGACCTGGACGAGGCCACCGACGACGAGCTCTTTGCCGTGCTGGACGAGGAATTGGGCATCTCATGAGCAACGAGGACAAGCTCCGCGACTACCTGAAGCGCGCGACGGCGGATCTGCAGGCGGCCCGGCGCCGCGTGCAGGAACTGGAAGCCCGCAACGCCGAACCCATCGCCATCATCGGCATGAGCTGCCGCTACCCCGGGGACGTCCGGACGCCGGACGACCTGTGGGACCTGGTCGACCAGGGCCGGGACGTCATCGGGGAGTTCCCCGCCGACCGCGGGTGGGACCTCGAGGGCATCTACGACCCCACCCCCGACCGGCCCGGCAAGACCTACACGCGCCACGGCGGGTTCCTCTACGACGCCCCGGGCTTCGACGCCGAGTTCTTCGGCATCAGCCCCCGTGACGCGCGCCGCGCCGATCCGCAGCAGCGGATCCTGCTCGAAGCCTCGTGGGAGGCGTTCGAACACGCCGGGCTCGACCCGCACGCGCTCAAGGGCAGCCCGACCGGTGTCTACGCCGGCGTGATGTACCACGACTACAGCGGCGGCAGCCCCGACGGCAGCCTGGTCTCCGGGCAGGTCTCCTACACCCTCGGCCTCGAAGGCCCGTCGGTGTCGGTGGACACGGCGTGCTCGTCGTCGCTGGTCGCGCTGCACATGGCCGCGCAAGGCCTGCGGGACGGCGACTGCACGCTCGCGCTGGCCGGCGGGGTCGCCGTCATGGGCACCCCGGAGATGTTCGTCGACTTCAGCGGCCGCCGCGGCCTGTCCGCCGACGGCCGCAGCCGGTCCTTTTCGGACGACGCGAACGGGACGTCGTGGGCCGAGGGCGTCGGCGTCCTCGTGCTGGAGCGGCTTTCCGACGCGCGCCGCAACGGCCACCGCGTCCTCGCGCTGCTGCGCGGTTCCGCGATCAACCAGGACGGCGCCAGCAACGGCTTCTCCGCGCCCAACGGCCCGTCGCAGGTCCGGGTGATCGAGGCCGCGCTGGCCGACGCCGGGCTGTCGCGGTCCGATGTGGACGTCGTCGAGGCGCACGGCACCGGCACCGCTCTCGGCGACCCGATCGAGGCGCAGTCGCTGATGGAGACCTACGGGCAGCGCACCACCGGCGAGCCGCTGCTGCTCGGCTCGATCAAGTCCAACATGGGACACCCGCAGGCCGCGGCGGGCGTCGCGGGCGTGATCAAGATGGTGCAGGCGCTGCGGCACGGCAAGGCGCCACGCACCCTGCACGTCGGCACACCCTCGACGCACGTCGACTGGACCGCCGGCGCGGTCGAGCTGCTCACCGAGCCGCGTGCCTGGCCGGAGGTGGGCCGTCCGCGGCGGGCGGCGGTCTCGTCGTTCGGCGTCAGCGGCACCAACGCGCACGTCATCCTGGAGCAGGCCCCGGAGACCGACGTCGTCGAGACGCCGGAGCCCGCGGTGTGCCCGCTCGTGCTGTCGGCGAAGACCCCGGCCGCGCTGGCCGAGGCCGCCGGGCAGCTCGCGTCCCAGGTCGACGGCGACCTCGCCGACGTCGCCTACACCCTCGCCACCGGCCGCGCGAAGCTCGACCACCGCGCGGTGGTGCTGTCGGCGGACGCCAAGCAGGCCCTGGAGACGCTGGCCGCCGGCGGTTCGCGCCCCGACGTCGTCACCGGGACCGCCGACGTCCGCGGCAAGACCGTGTTCGTCTTTCCCGGCCAGGGCTCCCAGTGGACCGGCATGGCGCTCGAGCTGATCGAGCAGTCGCCGGTGTTCGCCGCGCGGATCGCCGAATGCGACGCCGCTTTGCGGGAGTTCACGGACTGGTCGGTGCTCGCCGTGCTGCGCGGTGAGCCCGGCACCCCGCCTGCCGACCGCGTCGACGTCGTCCAGCCGATGCTGTGGGCCGTGATGGTCTCGCTGGCCGCCGTCTGGCGCGCGCACGGCGTGGAGCCGGACATGGTGATCGGGCACTCGCAGGGCGAGATCGCCGCCGCGAGCGTCTCGGGCGCACTGTCGCTTCAGGACGGCGCCCGCGTGGTCGCGCTGCGCAGCAAGGCGATCAGGGACGTCCTGGGCGGCCGCGGTGGTGGCATGCTCGCCGCGGGGCTGCCCGCCGCCGAGCTGCTGACCCGCCTGGACGCCTGGGACGGCCGGATTTCGCTGGCCGCCGACAACGGCGCCACCTCGGCGGTGCTGTCCGGCGACGGTGAGGCCCTCGACGAGCTGCGCGACCAGCTCGTCGCCGAAGGTTTCCGCGCCAAGCGCGTGCCGGTGGACTACGCGTCGCATTCGGCGCACGTCGAGCACCTCGCCGACCGCCTCCTGGAAGACCTCGGCCCGATCACCCCCGGCGCCGGCACGGTCGCGATGACCTCGACGGTGACCGAAGAGCCGGTGTCGGCTCTGGACGCGAAGTACTGGTTCACCAACCTGCGCACCACGGTCCGGTTCGCCCCGGTCGTCGCGAAGCTCGCGGAGGCGGGCTACACGCGGTTCATCGAGGTCAGCCCGCACCCGGTGCTGGCCATGAGCATCCAGGAGACCCTCGACGAGGGCGGGCACAGCGGTTCCGTCACCGGGACCCTGCGCCGCGACGAAGGCGGCCTGACCCGGTTCGCGACGTCGCTGGCCGAGCACTCGGTCCGCGGCGGCGCGGCGGACTGGGCGTCGTTGGTGCCCGGCGGGCGGATCACCGACGTGCCGACCTACCCCTTCCAGCACAAGCGCTTCTGGCTCGAAGAGGACGCCGCCACGACTCCCGTGACCGGAGCACAGGTCGCCGACCAGGACTTCTGGCAGGACGTGACGAGCGGCGACGTCGACGCGCTCGCTTCCCGGCTCGGCGTGGAGGCCGCGCCGCTGGCCGAGGTCGTCCCGGCCCTGGCCGCGTGGCACGGCCGCCGCACCGACCTGTCCACGGTGGAGTCCTGGCGCTACCGCGTCTCCTGGGCGCCGGTGAGCGTCACGGGCGGGCTGGCCGGCACCTGGCTGGTCGTCGTGCCCGCGGACGTCCCCGCGGCGGCCGAGCTGGCCGACGCGCTCGCCGGGCAGGGCGATGTCGTGCGGGTGATCGCCACGGCCGACCGTGAAGCCCTCGCCGGGCTGGTCGCCGAGGCCACCGCCGTGCGGCCGTTCGACGGCGTCCTGTCGCTGCTCGCGCTCGACACCCGCGAACACCCGGAACACCCCGCGCTCAGCACCGCCGTCGCCGCCACCCTCGCGCTGCTGCAGGCACTGCGCGACACCGGCGTCGACGCTCCCACCTGGGTCGTCACCCGCGGTGCGGTCGCGGTGGACGCCTTCTCCGACGCCGACCCGGCCGCCGCGGCGGTGTGGGGCCTCGGCACGGTCGCCGCGCTCGACCTGCCTGCCACCTGGGGTGGCCTGGTCGACGTCGAAGGCCCCGCCGACGCCGCCCGCCTGGCCGCTGTGGTGTCCGGTGTGGACAGTGAGGACCAGGTCGCGATCCGGTCGTCCGGCGTGTTCGCCCGCCGCATGGTCCGCGCTCCGCTCAAGGGCACCGCGCAGGAGTGGAAGCCGCGGGGGACGGTCCTGGTCACCGGCGGCACCGGCGCGGTCGGCGCGCACGTCGCCCGGTGGCTGGCCGGCCGCGGCGCCGAGCACCTCGTGCTCACCAGCCGCCGCGGGCTCGACGCCGAAGGCGCCCGTGAGCTGGCCGAAGAGCTGGGCGCAACGGTGGTGGCCTGCGACGTCTCCGACAAGGAGCAGCTGCAGGTGCTGCTGGCCGAGCACCCGCCGACCGCCGTGGTGCACGCCGCCGGTGTCCTCACCGCCGAGTCGCCGCTGGTCGACGTCACGCCCGCGGAGTTCGCCGCGGCCACCCGTGCCAAGGTCACCGGCGCCGCGCTGCTCGACGAGCTGCTCGGCGACACCGAGCTGGACGCGTTCGTGCTGATGTCCTCCGGCGCTGCGGTGTGGGGCACCTCCGGCCAGCCCGCCTACGCCGCGGGCAACGCTTATCTCGACGCTCTCGCCCGGCGCCGCCGCGCCGCGGGCCGCACCGCGACCGCGGTCGCCTGGGGTTCCTGGGGCGGCGGGGGCATGGTCGACGCCGAGGCGAGCGACCTGCTGCGCCGCATGGGCCTGGCCGAGATGGCGCCGGAGCTCGCCGTCGAAGCACTGGGCCAGGCGCTGGACCACGACGAGACCCACCTGGTCGTCGCGGACATCGACTGGGCCGCGTTCGCGCCGGTGTACCAGCTCGCCCGCCCGCGGCCGCTGCTGCGCGCGCTGCCCGAGGTCGCCGAGGACAAGACCGAAGCCGTCGAGAACACCGGCGACCTCAAGGCGAAGCTGGCCGCGCTCACCCCCGCCGAACAGCAGCGGACGTTGCTGGAGCTGGTGCGCGGCGAGGTTGCCGTGGTCGCCGGCTACGACGGGGGATCGGCGGTCGAGCCGGCCCGCGCGTTCAAGGAGCTCGGCTTCGACTCGGTGACCGCGGTCGACCTGCGCAACCGGCTCGGCGCCGCCACCGGGCTGAAGCTCCCGGCGACCGTCGCCTTCGACCACGTCAACCCGCAGGCGCTCGCCGAGCACCTGTGGACCCGGCTGGGCGGCGGCGAGGCCGCGGTCCCGCTGGAAGTGGAGCTGGACCGGCTGGAGGCCGTCGCGTCCACTTTGGACGCCGCCGGGATCGACCGGTCCCGGATCGTCGCCCGGCTGCAGGCGATGGTGACCACCCTGCACAAGACCCTGTCCGGCACCAAGTCCACCGACGTGCTGGAGACCGCGACCACGGATGAGCTGTTCGCCCTCATCGACAACGAGCTCGGCGCCTGAGAGGTATCCCCACGATGACTGACGAAAGCAAGCTGGTCGACTACCTGAAGCGGGTGACCGCCACCCTGCAGGAGACGCGGGAGCGGCTGCGCGAGGTCGAAGCCGCGGACGCCGAGCCGATCGCGATCGTCGCGATGGGCTGCCGGTACCCGGGCGACGTCCGCTCACCGCAGGACCTCTGGGACCTGGTCGCCGAAGGCCGTGACGCCATCGGGCCGTTCCCCACCGACCGCGGCTGGGGCCTGGACTCGATGTTCGACGCCGACCCCGACAGCCCGGGCACGAGCTACGTGAGCGAGGGCGGCTTCATCCACGACGTCGCCCAGTTCGACGCGCCGTTCTTCGGCGTCTCGCCGCGCGAGGCGCTCGCCATGGACCCGCAGCAGCGGCTCGTGCTGGAGCTGGCGTGGGAGACCTTCGAGCGCGGCGGCATCGCCCCGCACTCCCTGGCCAAGCAGCAGGTCGGCGTCTTCCTCGGCAGCGGCGACCAGGACTACTACGACGAGCTGCCGCCGTCGGTGCTCGCCGGTGAGGTCCAGGACTACCTGAGCACCGGCAACGCCGGCTCGGTCATCTCCGGCCGGATCGCCTACGCGCTGGGCCTGGAGGGCCCGGCCATCACGATCGACACGGCCTGCTCGTCTTCGCTGGTCGCGCTGCACCTGGCGGTGCAGGCGCTGCGGCAGCGCGACTGCGCGCTGGCGCTGGCCGGCGGCGTGATGGTGATGTCGCGGCCGGGTCCGTTCGTCGCGTTCAGCCGCCAGCGCGGCCTCGCCGCGGACGGCCGCTGCAAGCCGTTCTCCGACAGCGCCGACGGCACCGGCTGGGCCGAGGGCGCGGGCACGCTGCTGCTGGAGCGGCTGTCCGACGCGCGCCGCAACGGGCACCCGGTCCTCGCCGTCGTGCGCGGCTCCGCGGTCAACTCCGACGGCGCGTCCAACGGCCTCACCGCCCCGAACGGCCCGTCCCAGCAGCGCGTCATCCGCCAGGCGCTGGCCAACGCCCAGCTCTCGGCGTCCGACGTGGACGCCGTCGAAGGCCACGGCACCGGCACCACGCTCGGCGACCCGATCGAGGCCCAGGCCCTGCTCGCCACCTACGGCCAGGACCGCGACCGCCCGCTGTGGCTCGGCTCGATCAAGTCGAACATCGGGCACGCCCAGGGCGCGGCCGGGGTCGGCGGGGTGATCAAGATGGTGCAGGCGATGCAGCACGGCGTGCTGCCGAAGACCCTGCACGTCACCGAGCCGACCACCGAGGTCGACTGGACGTCCGGCACCGTTTCGCTGCTGACCGCGGAGCAGCCGTGGCCCGCGGGCGAAAAGCCGCGCCGGGCCGGGGTTTCCTCGTTCGGCGTGAGCGGCACCAACGCGCACGTGATCGTCGAAGAGGCACCGCCCGTCGAGGTCGAGGAGACGACGCCGAGCTGGCCCGCCGAAGTCCCGGTCCCGTGGCCGCTGGCCGGGCACGGCGCCACGGCTCTGAAGGCGCAGGCGGCGCGGCTGCTGTCCGTTGTGGACGGTGTGTCGCCGCTCGACCTCGGCTTCTCGCTCGCGACGTCCCGCTCGCCGCTGTCCCACCGCGCCGTCGTGCTCGACGGGAAGGCCGGGGTCGCCGCCCTCGCCGCCGGTGAGTCGTCCCCGGACGTCGTCACCGGCACGCCGGTCGAAGGGCTGACCGCGTTCCTGTTCTCCGGCCAGGGCGCCCAGCGCGCCGGCATGGGGGCCGAGCTGGCCGCCGCGTTCCCGGTGTTCGCCGCCGCGCTGGACGAGGTCTGCGCCGAGCTGGACCAGCACCTCGACCGTCCGCTGAAGACGGTCGTCTTCGACAAGCCCCGCCTGATCAACCAGACCGGTTACACCCAGCCCGCGCTGTTCGCGATCGAGGTCGCGCTGTTCCGGCTGCTGTCCTCGTGGGGCTGCAAGCCCGATTTCCTGCTCGGCCACTCGGTCGGTGAGCTGGCCGCCGCGCACGTCGCGGGCGTGCTGTCCCTGGCCGACGCGGCGAAGCTGGTCGCCGCCCGGGCCAAGCTCATGCAGGCGCTGCCGACCGGTGGCGCGATGGTCGCGCTGCAGGCGACCGAGGACGAGGTCACCCCGCACCTGACCGACGGCGTGAGCATCGCCGCGATCAACGGCCCGGACTCCATCGTGCTTTCCGGCACCGAAGACGCTGTGGCCGCCGTCGTCGCGCAGTTCGAGGGCCGCAAGTCGGCGAAGCTCAAGGTGTCGCACGCGTTCCACTCGCCGCTGATGGAGCCGATGCTGGCCGAGTTCGGCGAGGTCGCCCGCACGCTCACCTACTCCCCGCCCACGATCCCGCTGGTCTCCAACGTCTCCGGCGCGCCGGCCGGGGAAGAGATCGCCACGCCGGAGTACTGGGTCGCGCACGTCCGCGCGGCCGTCCGGTTCCACGACGGGCTCACCGCGCTGAGCGCCCAGGGCGTGTCGCGGTTCGTCGAGGTCGGGCCGGACGGCGTGCTGTCCGCCCTCGCGCGGCAGAGCTTCGACGCCGTCGTCGTGCCGGTCCTGCGCAAGGACCGCCCCGAACCGCGGGCCGCGCTCACGGCGCTGGCCGAGCTGTACGTCAGCGGCCTGGTCCCGGACTGGGCCGCGGTGTTCGAGGGCCGCGGCGCCCGGCGCGCCGACCTGCCGCCGTACGCCTTCCAGCGCAAGCGCTACTGGCTCGACGCGCGCGCCAACCGCGACGAGGTGACCGCCGCCGGCCTCACCTCCGCCGGGCACCCGCTGCTCGGCGCGGCTATCGCGCTCGCCGACACCGACGGCGTCGTCCTCACCGGCAGGCTGTCCCTCGAGACCCACGCGTGGCTTGACGGGCACCGCCTCGGCGACGTCGCCACCGTGCCCGGCACGGCCTTCCTGGAGCTGGCGATCCGCGCCGGCGACCAGGTCGGCTGCGGCCGGATCGAGGAGCTCACGCTCGGCAGCCCGCTGGTCGTCCCGGAGCGCACGGGCGTCCAGGTGCAGGTGACGGTCGGGGCCGCCGACGAGCACGGCGTCCGCGCCGTGCAGATCCACTCGCGGCCCGAAGACTCCGGCGAGCCGTGGGTCCTGCACGCCGGCGGCACCGTCGCGCCGCAGTCCCACCGCGGCACCGAGCTGACCGAGTGGCCGCCGTCCGGCGCCGAGCCGGTGGTCATCGACGGGATCTACGACGACTTCGCCGACACCGGGCTCACCTACGGCCCGCTGTTCCGTTCGCTGCGCGCGGTCTTCAAGCGCGGCCGCGAGGTGTTCGCCGAGGTCGCCCTGCCCGAGGACAGCGACGCCGACCGCTTCGGCCTCCACCCGGCCGCGCTCGACGCCTGCACGCACGCCCTGCGCGTCGCGGGCGGGGGAGACGGCGGAGTCGGCCGCGTCCCGTTCTGCTGGACCGGCGTCGAACTGCACGCCACCGGCGCGTCGGCGCTGCGGGTGCGGTTCACCCCGACCACCGAGGACGGCTTCGCGGTCGCCCTGGCCGACCCGACCGGCGCACCCGTCGCGACCGTCGCCGAAACGGTGTTCCGCGCGTTCACCGGCCCGGTCGCGGCGGAGGCGCCGCTCTACCGGATCGAGTGGCAGCGGATCCCCGCCGAGTCCACTGTGGACACCTCGGACGCCGAAATCTTCGACTGCGTGAGCACCGAGACCCACGAGCTGACCCACCGCGTGCTCGGCGCGCTGCAGAACTGGCTCGCCGAAGAGCACCCGGAGGACGCGCGCCTGGTCGTCGTCACCCGCGGTGCCGTCGCGGCCGCCGGCGGCGTCACCGACCTCGCCGCGTCCGCCGCCTGGGGTCTCGTGCGCTCGGCGCAGGAAGAGAACCCCGACACGTTCGTGCTGCTGGACCTGGACGCCGAGACCGAGGTAGGCGCGGTTCTGCCGCAGGTCCTCGCCACCGGCGAACCGCAGGCCGCCGTCCGCTTCGGCACGGTGCTCGTGCCGCGGCTCGTCCGCACGACGGCCGCGGCCGAACCGGCGTACTTCCACCCGAACGGCACCGTCCTGGTCACCGGCGCGTCCGGCGCGCTCGGCGGCACGCTCGCCCGGCACCTGGTGCGCGAGCACGGCGTCCGCCGCCTGCTCCTGGTCAGCCGGCGCGGCACGCCCGAACTGGAGAGCCTGGCCGCCGAGCTGGACGTGCACGTCGACATCGCGCTTTGCGACGTCGCCGACCGCGCGGCCCTCAAGACGGTGCTGGCCGCGATCCCGGCCGAGCACCCGCTCACGTCCGTGGTGCACGCCGCGGGCGTCCTCGACGACGGCGTCATCACGGCGCTGACGCCCGAGCGCCTCGACACCGTGCTGCGGCCGAAGGTCGACGGCGCGCTGAACCTCCACGAGCTGACCCGCGACACCGCGCTCTCGGCGTTCGTGCTGTTCTCGTCCGTCTCCGGCGTGCTCGGCGCCCCGGGCCAGGGCGGGTACGCCGCCGCGAACGCGTTCCTCGACGGCCTCGCCGCGCACCGCGTCGCGCACGGCCTGCCCGCGCTGTCCCTGGACTGGGGCCTGTGGGGCGAGGTCGGCGGTATGGGCGGCACCCTGACCGAGGCCGAGGTCGCCCGCCTGAGCGCGAGCGGCATCGTGCCGCTGTCCACTTCGGACGCGCTGGACCTCTTCGACCGCGCGCTGGCGTCCCGGCAGGCCGCCGTCGTGCCGGTCAAGCTGGACCTGCCCGCGCTGCGGAAGCTGGACCGGATCCCGAAGACCCTGGAGGAGCTGACCGGCCGGCCCACCCGGCGCGTCGCGGCGAACACGGCGGCGGCCGCAGAGGACTCCTTCGCCGCCCGCGTCCGCGCCCTGCCGGAGGCCGACCGGGCCGACGCCGTGCTCGAGCTGGTCCGCGGCCACGCCGCGACCGTGCTGGGCTACGGCGGCGCGCACGAGATCGAGCCGGCCGCGCAGTTCCAGTCGCTCGGCTTCGACTCGCTCACCGCGATCGAGCTGCGCAACGGCCTCACCGCGGCGACCGGGCAGCGGCTGCCCGCGACCCTGATCTTCGACCACCCGACGCCGTCGGCGCTGGCCACGCACCTGCTCACCGAGCTGACGGGTGCACCGGACCAGGTCGTCACCGCGGCTTCGGCGGCGCACGACGAGCCCATCGCGATCGTCGGCATGGCCTGCCGCCTGCCGGGCGGGGTCACTTCGCCCGAGCAGCTGTGGGAGCTGGTCGCCAACGGCCGGGACGCCATCGGCGACTTCCCCGCCGACCGCGGCTGGGACGTCGACGGCCTGCTCGACCCGACCGGCCGCCGTCCCGGGACCACTTATGTCGCCCGCGGCGGGTTCGTCCACGACGCCGGCGACTTCGACGCGACGTTCTTCGGCGTCTCGCCGAAGGAAGCCCCGGCCATCGACCCGCAGCAGCGGCTGCTGCTGGAGGCGTGCTGGGAGGCCCTCGAGCGCGCGGGTATCGACCCGTCGTCGCTCAAGGGCAGCCCGACCGGCGTCTACGCGGGCGTCCAGTACCACGACTACGTGGGCGCGAACAGCGCCGGCTCGATCGTCACCGGCCGGGTGTCCTACACCCTCGGCCTGGAGGGCCCGGCGGTCAGCGTCGACACGGCGTGCTCGTCCTCGCTGGTCGCGATGCACATGGCCGCCCAGGCCCTGCGCGGCGGCGACTGCTCGCTCGCGCTGGCCGGCGGCGTGACCGTGATGGCCACGCCGGAGACGTTCGTCGAGTTCAGCCGCCAGAAGGGGCTGGCCGCCGACGGCCGCTGCAAGGTCTTCTCCGACGACGCCGACGGCACCACCTGGTCCGAGGGCGTCGGCGTGCTCGTGCTGGAGCGGCTGTCCGAGGCCCGCCGCCTCGGCCACCCGGTGCTCGCGGTGCTCAAGGGCAGCGCGGTCAACCAGGACGGCACGTCCAACGGGCTCACCGCCCCCAACGGCCCCGCCCAGCAGCGCGTCATCCGCGCGGCGCTGGCCGACGCCGGGATCACCGCGGCCGACGTCGACGCCGTCGAGGCGCACGGCACCGGCACGAAGCTGGGCGACCCGATCGAGGTCCAGGCGCTGCTGGCCACCTACGGCAAGGAGACCTCGGCCGACCGCCCGCTGTGGATCGGCTCGGTCAAGTCGAACCTCGGCCACACGCAGGCCGCGGCCGGCGCGGCCGGGGTGATCAAGATGGTCATGGCCATGCGCCAGGGCGAGCTGCCCGCGACGCTGCACGTCGGCCGCCCGTCCAGCGAGATCGACTGGTCGTCCGGCGCGGTCCGGGCCCTGGTCGAGCCGGTGAAGTGGCTGCCCAACGGGCACATCCGCCGGGCCGGCGTCTCGTCGTTCGGCGTCAGCGGCACCAACGCCCACGTGATCCTCGAAGAGGGCGACCGCCGGGAAGTGGCGGGCGGGCACGACCACGAAGGGCCGGTCGCCTGGCCGGTCTCCGGCCGCGGCGCCGCCGCGCTGCGGGCCCGGGCCGAACAGCTGCTGTCCTATGTGGACGAAGACCCGGAAGGCAGCCTCGCCGACATCGGGTTCTCGCTGGCCACCACGCGCAGCGCGTTCGACCGCCGCGCGGTGGTGATCGGGCAGCGGTCGCCGCAGTTCGTCCGCGGTCTCGCGGCGCTGGTCGACGAAGAGGAGGCACGCGGGGTCGTCAGCGGCATCGCGACGGCGGGCGGGCGCACGGCGTTCCTGTTCGCCGGCCAGGGTTCCCAGCGGGCCGGGATGGGCGCACGGCTCGCCGAGCAGTACCCGGCGTTCGCCGCCGCGTACGACGAAGTCTGCGCGGAGCTCGACCGGCACCTGGACCGCCCGATCCGGGAAGTGATCGACAGCGGCGAGGGGCTCGACGAGACCCGCTACACCCAGCCCGCGCTGTTCGCGCTGGAGGTCGCGCTGTTCCGCCTGGTGCGGGCGTGGGGCGTCAAGCCGGACGTCCTGCTCGGGCACTCGATCGGCGAGATCGCCGCGGCCCACTGCGCCGGCGTGTTCTCGCTGGCCGACGCGGCGAAGCTGGTCGTCGCCCGCGGTGCGCTGATGCAAGCGCTGCCCGCGGGCGGGGCGATGGTGGCGATCGAAGCGACGCCCGAAGCGGTGCTCGAAGCCGCCGGGGACACCGTCGACCTCGCCGCCGTCAACGGCCCGAACGCCGTCGTCATCTCGGGTGCGGCCGACGCCGTCGCCGGGGTCGCGGCGAAGTTCGAGCGCACCAAGCAGCTGCGCGTGTCGCACGCGTTCCACTCCCGCCTGATGGACCCGATGCTCGAAGAATTCCGCGCGGTGGCTTCGGAACTGACGTACGCGTCGCCGCGGATCCCGGTGATCTCGACGGTCACCGACACGGCCGACCTGACCACGCCGGACTACTGGGTGAACCAGGTTCGCGCCGGGGTTCGCTTCCTCGACGCGGTCACCCGCGCCGCGGCCGACGGCGTCACCCGGTTCCTGGAGCTGGGCCCGGACGCCACGCTGACCGCGGCCACCGCGGGCTGCCTCGACGAACGGCCGGAGGTGCTGGCTTCGATGCTGCACAAGGAGAACGACGAAGCCGTGGCTGCGCTGACCGGCGTCGCGCAGCTGCACGTCAGCGGCGTCGACGTCGACTGGGCCGCGATCTACGAACCCACCGGCGCCCGGCCGGTCGCGCTGCCGACCTACCCGTTCCAGCGGCAGCGCTACTGGCTGGAGAGCACCACCGGTGCGGTGAGCCAGGAGGACCACCCGCTGCTCGGGTCGGCCCTGGAACTGGCCGGCGCCGACGGGCTGCTGTTCACCGGACGGCTGTCCGTGGGCACCCACCCGTGGCTGGCCGACCACGTCGTCGGCGGCGCGATCCTGTTCCCCGGCACCGGGTTCGTCGAGATGGCGATCCGGTCGGGCGACGAGGCCGGTTGCCCGCGGCTCGACGAGCTGACCCTGGAGTACCCGCTGGTCGTGCCGGAGCGGACGGGCGTCCGCGTCCAGTTCGCCCTCGACGCGCCGGGCGCCGACGGCACCCGGGCGTTCAGCGTCCACTCGCGGCCCGAGGGATCGACGGCCGCCTGGACGCGCCACGCGACCGGCAAGCTCGCCAAGGCCGGTCGGAAGGCGGACTTCGACCTGACGGCCTGGCCGCCCGCCGGCGCCGAGCAGGTGCGCCTGGAGGGCACCTACGAGGAGCTGGCCGCCGACGGCCTGGCGTACGGCCCCGCGTTCCGCGGGCTCGCCGCGGCCTGGAAGCGCGACGGCGAGGCGTTCGCCGAGATCCGGCTGCCGGCCTCGGTGTCCGATGTGGACCGTTACGGCGTCCACCCGGCCGTGCTCGACGCCGCGCTGCACACGATCGGCGTCTCCGGCGCGGCGGGCGACGAGCCGGCGCTGCCGTTCGCGTGGGAAGGCGTGCGGCTGCACGCCGTCGGCGCGACGACGCTGCGGGTCCACGTCCGCCCGGTCGGCTCCGGTGCGGTCGCGCTGGACGTCGCCGACGGGGCCGGGGCCCCGGTCGCGTCGGTGGAGTCCCTGCTGCTGCGCCCGATGTCCGCCGTGCCGCAGGCCACGCCGGCCGGTGGGGGCGACTCGCTGTTCCGGGTCACGTGGGAGCGGACCGACCTCGACGCCGTCGCCGAAGTCCTCGACTGGTCCGTGCTGGGGCCCGACCCGTTCGGTCTCACCGAAGCCCTGGGAGCCAAGGCGGTCCCGGCTTCGGAGGCGACCGGCCTGGCCGTGCTCCCGGTGGGCGGCGAAGACGTCCACGCCGAGCTGCACCGCGTGCTCGGCGAGCTGCAGACCTGGCTCGCCGGCGCCGGGGAGTCGCTGATCGTGGTGACCCGCGGTGCGGTGGCCGCCGAGGAAGGGGACATCCCCGACCCCGTCGGCGCCGCGGTGGCGGGTCTGGTGCGCTCGGCGCAGGCCGAGCACCCGGGCCGGATCACCCTCGTCGACCTCGGCGCGGGCACCCCGGCAGGCCGGACGCTCGCCGCGGTGGCGGCCTCCGACGAGCCGCAGGTGGCGCTGCGGGCGGGCGCGGTGCTGGTGCCGCGGCTGGCCAAGGCGGCCGACGCGGCGGCCGCACCGGTCTGGGACCCCGAAGGCACGGTGCTCGTCACCGGCGCCACCGGCGCGCTCGGCACGGCCGTGGCCCGGCACCTGGTGGCCGAGCACGGCGTGCGGAACCTGCTGCTGGTCAGCCGGCGCGGCGCCGACGCCCCCGGCGCGGCCGAACTGACCGCGCTGGACGCCGACGTCACCCTGGCCGCGTGCGACGTGGCCGACCGCGACGCCGTGGCCGCGCTGCTGGCCGGGATCCCGGCCGACGCGCCGCTGCGCGCGGTGGTGCACGCCGCCGGTGTCCTCGACGACGGCATCCTGACGTCGCTGACCCCGGAGCGGCTCGACACCGTGCTGCGGCCCAAGGCCGACGCGTCAGTGGTCCTCGACGAACTCACGCGGGACTTGGACCTCACCGCGTTCGTGCTGTTCTCCTCGGCCGCCGGTGTCCTCGGCGCCCCCGGCCAGGGCAGCTACGCCGCGGCCAACGCGTTCCTGGACGCCCTCGCCGTCCGGCGCCGGGCCGAAGGCCTCGCCGGCACCTCGCTCGCGTGGGGCCTGTGGGCCGGTGGCATGGGTGAGGCTTTGGAAGACGCGGACGCGCACCGCATCGGCGAGACCGGCATCACCGCACTGTCCACTGAGGACGGACTGCGGCTGCTGGACTCGGCGGCCGGTGGCACCGACGCGCTCCTGGTGCCGATCGCGCTGGACACCCGGGTGCTGGCCTCGTCGGGCGACGACGACCTGCCCGCCGTGCTGCGCGGGCTGGCGGGCACGCCCGGCCGCCGGGCGGCGCAGGAAGCGGCCGAGGACACCGAGTCCCTGGCGAAGAAGCTGGCCGGGCTGCCGGTGGCCAAGCGCGTCCCGACCGTGCTGACCCTGGTGCGCACCCACGCGGCGACGCTGCTGGGTCACGCCGGGCCGGAGGCGGTGGAACCGGACCGCTCGTTCAACGAGGTCGGCTTCGACTCGTTGTCCGCCACCGGGTTCCGCAACAAGCTCAGCCTCGTCACCGGCCTGAAGCTGCCGGTGAGCTTGATCTTCGACTACCCGACCCCGCGGATCCTCGCCGAGCACCTGGTCGGCGAACTGGCGCCGGCCGAGGCCGAGGTGCCCGAGCAAGCCGTGACCGAGCAAGGGGTGCGCGACGCGCTGGCGGGCATCCCGCTCGAGAAGCTGCGCGCCGCCGGGCTCCTGGACGGGCTGCTGGAGCTGGCGGGCGTGCGCCTGCCGGAGGAGGCCGCCGAGCCCGAAGCCGTCGAAGAGGCCACGATCGACGACCTCGACACCGACGCGCTGATCAGCATGGCGATCGGCGGTGGGGACGACGACTAGGGGGTCGTGAGTGAGAAACAGTGTTCTGACCCTGTTTCTCACTCACGACAAGCCGCGGCAGACCCCTAACGTGGCTCGACCCGGCCATTATTGCCCGGCCCAAGCCGGCTGTGGCCCACTGGTACGGAGAGTTCCCGTGCTCCACCACGATCTTGATCCGAACGAGGAGAGGTAACCGATGGTCACCGGCTACGCGATCGAAGCACGGGGGCTGCGCAAGTCCTATGGCGACGTCAACGTCCTGGAAGGCGTCGACCTGAGCGTGCGGCGCGGCACGATGTTCGCGCTGCTGGGCCCGAACGGCGCCGGGAAGACCACGACGGTGCGGATCCTGAGCACCCTGCTGGACGCCGACGGCGGCACCGTGACCGTCAACGGCCACGACCTCGGCGGGCCCAAGCGGAAGGTGCGGGAGCAGATCGGCCTCACCGGCCAGGACACCGCGGTCGACGAGCTGCTCACCGGCCGCGAGAACCTGCGGATGATGGCCCGGCTGTTCCACCTGGGCCCGGCCGAGGCGAAGACCCGCGCCACCGAGCTGCTCACGCAGTTCGACCTGACCGAAGCGGCCGACCGCCAGGTCAAGACCTACTCCGGCGGTATGCGCCGCCGGCTCGACCTGGCGATCAGCCTGATCACCTCGCCGCCGGTGCTGTTCCTCGACGAGCCCACCACCGGCCTCGACCCGCGCAGCCGTTCGGCGATGTGGGACGCGATCCGCGAACTGCTCGACGGCGGCACCACGATCCTGCTCACCACGCAGTACCTGGAGGAGGCCGACCAGCTGGCCGACCGGATCGCGGTGATCGACAAGGGCCGCGTCGTCGCCGAGGGCACGGCGGCCGAGCTGAAGCGCAAGGTCGGCACCGAGCGGCTGAAGCTCACCTTCGCCACCGCCGCCGAGGCGGAGCGCGCGCACGGCGTCGCCGGCGGCGTGCTCATCGACGACACGGTCAGCGTCGCCATCGACCAGCCCGGCCAGGTCCGGCGGGTGCTCAACCAGGTCGCCGACGCCGGCCTCGAGACCACCGGGCTCGAGCTGTCCGAGCCCACCCTGGACGACGTTTTCCACGCCCTGACCGGAACCGCGGGAGAGAAGTGATGACCCAGACCTTGTCCAGGGAAGCCGAGGGGACGCAGCTCCCCGACACCCCGAGCCGGTCCTCGCTCGCGTTGGCGCTGTCCGACTGCCGGGTGCTGATCGGCCGCAACGTCAAGCACATCACGCGCAACTCGGAGATGCTGATCCAGGCGGTCTCGCTGCCGATCGTGCTCCTGCTGCTGTTCCGCTTCATGTTCGGTGGCGCGATCTCCGTGCCCGGAATGGCCTACATCGACTACCTGGTGCCGGGCCTGCTGGCCATCAGCATCGCCTTCAACTCGACGACCACGGTGGTCGGCGTGGCCGCGGACCTCACGCAGGGCCTGGTCGAGCGGTTCCGGTCGATGCCCATGGCGGGCCCGGCCGTGCTCGTCGGCCACGTCGTCTCCGGCGTGCTGCGCAGCCTGCTCTCGTTCGCGGTGATGGTGGTGGTCGGCCTGGCCGTCGGGTTCCGCCCCGCGGCGGGGGTGCTCGGCTGGCTCGGGGCCATCGGCCTGCTGGTGCTGTTCGCGACCGGCGTGTTCTGGCTCGCGACGCTCCTGGGGTCGATCGCCAAGACCGTCGAGGGCGCCGGCGGGCTCGGCATGATCCTCGTCTTCGTGCCCTACGCCACCAGTGCGCTGGTGCCCACGGCGTCGATGCCGTCGGCGCTGCGGGTGGTCGTCGACAACCAGCCGGTGACCGTGCTGATCGACGCCGTCCGCGGGCTGATGAACGGCACGGACCTCGGCTCGACCGGCTGGCCGGCGGTGGCCTGGTGGCTCGTCATCACCACCGGGGCCGCGTACCTCGCGATCCGGAAGTTCCACCAGCGCTCGCGCGGCTGACCCTCCCGCGACGCCCGAAGCGGCCCGTGCTCCGCGCGCGGGCCGCTGTCGCGTGCGCAAGGTCGACTTTAGGTCGGTCCGGCACTCTGCGTAGAGAACATCCGACCAGTCCGTGAAACGAGGGGGCCCCGATGCCGACCCGCATCGCCGAGAAACCGGCCGCGCCCCTCGACGTCTGGTCCGCCCCGCTGGCCGCGGATCCGGCCGGCGCGGCGGCGTTCCTCGCCGAGGTGGCCGACCGGGTCGCCCGGCGGCCCCGGGTGCTCGTCCCGGGCGGTGGCCCGGTGGCGGCCGCGCTCGCGGCCGACGGGTACGCCGTCATCGAGGCCGGTGTCGACAGCCTGCCCGGGCAGCGCTTCGACGTCGTCTACGCCGGTTCGGACGTCCTCTCGCGGCTGCCCGTGCAGCGGGAGCAGGTGCGGATGGTCCGCCGGCTCGCGACGCTGCTGCGTCCCGGCGGCGGCCTGGTCGTCCAGGGGTTCCACCCCGACCCGGCCCGCTGGCCGGCGCACCCGCTCGTCACCGGGCACGACTGCGCCCGCCAGACGCTGTTCCTGGCCGACGGCGCCCCGCTGCGCTACGTGTGGCCCGCGGAGCTGGACCTGATGGCCGAGCTCGCCGACCTCGCGCTCGACAGTCGTTGGGGCGGCTGGTACGGCGAGCCCGCCGCGTGCGGCGAACCCGTCGTGTCGCTCTACCGGAGCTGACGCCGGGCCGGGAAAAAGAGCGACGGCCCGGCCCCCGCTGGTGGCGGGGGACCGGGCCGCTGAGCCGGACGCGGAGGGGGATCAGACCGCGTCGGACATCTCGCCGACGAGGATGCTGTGGTGCAGCTTCCGCAGTGAGCTGCCGGGCTCGATGCCCAGCTGCTGGACGAGGTGGTGTCGGGCGGAGGCGAAGGTCTCCAGTGCTTCGGCCCGGCGGTTCGACCGCAGCAGGGCGGTCATCAGGTACTCGTAGAACGTCTCGCGCAGCGTGTGTTCCTTCGCCAGCGCGGAAAGCTGGCCGACGACCTCACGGTGCCGGCCGATCAGCAGCTCCGTCTCCATCAGCAGTTCCAGGCACTCCAGCCGGGTCTCCTCCAGTAGAGCGGCATAGGCCTGGACGTCGGGGGAGTCGGTGAAGCCGCCGAACGCCTCACCGCGCCACAGGTTCGCGGCTTCGCGCAGGACGGCCGCGGCCTCCTTGTAGTTGCGGTCCCAGTACAGGGCCCGGCCGCGCTCGTAGAGGCGGGTGAAGCGGTCGGCGTCGAGCTCGCCGTCGGTGACGTGCAGCGAATAGCCTCGCGGGCTCGTCACGACCGGGCTGTCGTCCCCGTCGTCCCCCGTGCCGCGCAGCAGCTTCCGCAGCTGTGAGACGTAGACGTACAGGGCGGCGCTCGCCCGTGCCGGCGGGTGCTCGCCCCAGAGCTCGCCGATCAGGTGCTCGGTGGTCGCCACCTGGTTGCGCTTGACCAGCAGCACGGCGAGCAGCGTCTCGATCTTGCGTGCCCGCGGGGCGCTGACGCCGGGCCGCCCGCCGACTTTCATCTGCCCCAGTATCTCGTAGTCCATTTCCAGTGCCTCCGGTGTCCCCGTCGATCGGATCTACCCGGCCTGGCGCCCCCAGTGTTGTCCTCCAGCGCCCACGTGCCCGGTCCCACATCGGGAGCGTACTAAACCGGGAGGTCGGTTTTCAAGACAAAACCGGGAGGTCGGTCGGTTTGTTCTGCGAGCGGTTGCGAAGTGCCTTGGCAGGGGCCGGTTTCTGGGGTTCCCCTAGTTGTAAACCGGGCGGTTGGTATGTAATTATGGCCGGGAAGCGCAGGGCCCCCTGCGCCGGACGGCTCGACCCGAGGGGACCGAAGGTGACCAAGCAGGCACGCTCGGAACAGACGCGGCGCCTGTTGCTGGAGGCCGCGGCCGAGCTGCTGCACCGGGACGGCTACGCGGCCACCAGCATGGTGGGCATCGCGCAGGCGGCGGGCGTCACCAAGGGGGGCCTGTACTTCCACTTCTCCTCCAAGGACGAGATCTGCGACGAGGTGCAGATCGCCGCGACGGGCGTGCTGCGCGCGCACGTGGGCCGTCAGCTCACGGTGCCCCGGCCGGCCCTGCGGCGCCTCGCCGAGCTCAGTCGCGCCCTCATGCACTGGCTCGACACGGACCCGAAGGTCGGCGCGAGCTTCCGCATGGCTCGCGAGATGGGGTCCGTGGACGAGCGGTTCGTCGTGTTCTCCCGTACCTGGCTGGCTCAGGTCCACGAGTACGTCGCCGACGCCATCGACGGTGGCGAGCTCGGCACCGGCGTGCCGCTCGAGACAGCGGAGTTGCTGGTGGTGGTCACCTGCGTCGGTCTCGAATCCGTGGTGTCCAGCCGGATCGTCGAGCCGGACGGCGACCTCGCCGTGACGCTGGGCAAGCTGTGGCGCCTCATCGAGCTGGCGGAGCGGTCACCGAGGCCGACGGCGGGCGCGGGAGCCTGACGAGAACCTGACGGGGAAGGGGAAAGAGGCGGTCCGGGAGGTGCCGGGCCGCCGGTTTTCGTGGTGCTCAGACCGTGGCGGGCTCGCGGAGCGTGCCCTCCGGGACGAACCGGTGCAGCCGGCGCGGCGGCACCACGGCGGTCAGGATCGTGTTCCACATGAAGGTGATCCGTTCGAGCAGGTCAGCGCGCCCGGTCAGCACCTGCGAGCTCAGCTGGATCCCGGTGAACGACGCCTGGACGAACTGCGCGAGGTCGTGCGCGTTGACCTCCTTGCGCAGGTCACCCGCCGCCTTCGCGGCCAGCAGGCAGCCGTGGATCGTGTCGACCCACCGCTTGTAGGCGTTGTTCGCGGGCGTGATGAACGAGCCCTGCTCGATGACGAGGCGGATGCTGGCCCGCACCCGGACGTCGGACTGCAGGCTGGCCGCCATCCCCTGGGTGAGGTCGATGACGGTCTGCAGCCCCGGGTTCTCGATGTCCGCGAGGGGGTCCGACACCGTGAACTGCTCGTCGATCAGCGCGTCGGCCAGGTCTTCCTTCGACTTGAAGTGGAAGTAGAGCGCACCCTTCGTGACACCCGCTTCGGTCAGGATGTCCGAGAGGCTCGCACCGAGGAAGCCGACCGCGTCGAACCGGGCGGCCGCCGCCTCGAGAATCGCGTTCCGTGTCTGCTCCGCACGTTCCTGGCGAGCCACGCCCGACCCCTCTCGCTCGTGACCGGCCGGTCCACAGTAGACCATTCGGCGGTACCTCATGCGTCAGTGGCCAGTCTACGTCCCGGAAGCAGGGAAAGCCACTAAAAGAAACCGCTCGGTTGGTATGGTTTTAGGTGTCCGATTCCGCTACAACTGAACGCGGGGGAGTACTGGGGTACTGGGGTAGGACATTCTAGGAGGACCGTCATGGTCGGCACCATCCTTCAGGAATCTGCGCGCGAAATACCGGAAACCAAGATCATCGGCGGGTCCGCGGTGCGGGCGGTCGACTTCCAGCAGACGATCCCGCGGAGCCTCGTGCACCGCGCCGCCGTCTCGGAGGTCTTCGTCACCGATCTGAACATCCTCGGCGAAGGCCGGTTCGAGGTCGGCGCGCAGTGGCCGCGCCGGCACAGCTTCTTCGGGCCGCGGACGCCGGTGTTCCACGACCCGATGCTGTACGCGGAGACGGTCCGCCAGGCGGCGCTGCTGATCGCGCACCGGGCGTACGGCGTACCGCTCAGCCACAGCTTCCTTTCCGACCACAAGGAGTACTCGGTCGACGAGACCGGGCTGGCCACGCTGGGCCGTCCGGTCGACGTGGTGCTGCGGGTCAGCGCCCACGAGGTCGAGTACCGCGGCAAGAACGTCGGCGGCATGCGGCTGGACTTCGAGTGCTTCCGCGACGGCCGCCGGATCGGGACCGCGTCGGAGCGCTGGCGCAGCGTGTCCTCGGCGGTCTACCGCCGGGTGCGGGGCGACCACTTCGCGGCGACACCGTTCCAGGCGGCGGTCCTGGGCGGCGTCGCGCCGGCCTCGGTCGGCCGGGACCGCGCGGAGGACGTGCTGCTGGCGGCGACCCCGACGGAGGGGACGTGGGCGCTGCGGTTCGACCCGGACCACGCGGTGCTCTTCGACCACGCGGTCGACCACGTGCCGGGCATGCTGCTCGTCGAAGGCGCGCGGCAGGCGGCCCTGCTGGCGATCGGCGACCCGTACGCCCTCCCGGCGCGCGGGGCCTTCCGGTTCGACAGCTACGTCGAGTTCGACTCCGAGTGCCTGCTGGTGGTCGAAGCGGACAAGGCGGGGCCGGACCGCACGCGCACCGTCCGGGTCGAGGTCCGCCAGAAGGGCGCCACGGCCGCGAGCGGCACGCTGGGGATGCGCTTGTCGTGACGGCCGCCGGGCCGGACGTCCTGGTCACCGGCGCCACCGGCTTCGTCGGCACGGCGGTGCTGCGCGAACTGGTCGGGCGAGGCATGGGCCCCCGGGTCCGCGTCCTCGTCCGGCGGCCGGTGCCGGGGTGGATGACTGATGCGGGCGTGACGACGTGGTCCGGTGACCTCACCGACGCGCCGGGCCTCGCCGGGCTGTGCACGGGGATCACCACGCTGGTGCACCTGGCGTCCCAGGTGGGCGGGGATCCCGCGGTGTGCACGGCCGTCAACGAGGCCGGCACGGCGAAGCTGCTCGCCGAGGCCCGCCGGGCCGGCACCGCGGGCGTGCTGTACCTCAGCACGTGCGCGGTGTACCGCGACGGGGTGCACCGGGGCGCGATGGTGCCGGGGCCGAAGGGAGATCGGGGGTTACCGGCCGGCGGGAACTGGCCGGGGGTCGAAGGTCCGCGCGGCGGGGCCGGGTCGGTGGCGGATCCGGGGCCGTCGACCGGCCGGGCCCGGCCGGCGGCCGGGCACCCGAGTGGGTCCGGGGCGGTGGCGGTGCAGGAGCCGCCGACCGGCCGGGGCCGTTTGAGAGGGGAAAGCGGGTCCGGGCTGGTCACGGACCCGGCGTCGCCCACCAGCCGGAGCAGGTTGGCGGGCGAGCGCCTGGTGCTGGCGGCCGGTGGCACCGTGCTGCGGCCGCACCTGGTCCACGGCACCGGCGACCGGCACTTGGTGCCGGCGCTGGTCCGCTGGATCCGGGCGGTCCCGGCGTGGGCGGCGGACGGCGCGGCCCGCACGTCGCTCGTGGCGGTGGCCGATCTGGCGGCGGCGATCGCGGTGCTGGCCATGAACCCCGGACTGGGCGGGGCGGGCGAGGTCCTCCACGTGGCCGACCCCCGCCCGGTCCGGATGCGGCGCCTGGTCACGGCGGTGTGCGAGCTGCTCGACCTGCCGGTGCCGGTGGCGGAGCTGTCGCTGGCCGAGCACCGGGCCCGCACGCGAGCGGCACTCCCGTCGCTGACCGACCACCAGTACTCGCTGCTCACGCGGGATCACTGGTACGAGAGCGACCGCATCTGGGAACTGACCGGCGTGTCCCCGGGCCCGGGCTTCGGCCCGAGCCTGGCGGGGGCGGCGGCCTGGTACCGCGAGTCACTGGGCATCCGCCGGCCCTGACGGACGGGGTCCGAGGCCGAGCCGGCCGCGGACCCCGGTCCGCCACCACCGGTCACGCCGTCCGTCCGCGCCGCATCCGAGGATCGTGCGTGGGGTCGGCGTACAGGGGTGGACAGCCGTGTTCGACGGCCTCGGGCCGCAGTTCGTAGTGCCAGGGTTCGTTGCGGTAGATCTGGCAGAGCCCGTACGCGGAGCCGTGCTCGGACAGCCACGCCCTGGCCTCGGCAGGTCCGATGTCGACCGCGTTCCCCGACACGTGCGCGGACGTACCGGGGGTGGCCACCCACCGGGCGGCCGCCTCCTCCGAGCCGTACTTCAGCACCGCCGCCGCGAACAGGTGCGCCTGGTACTCGGGCGAGCGCCAGCCGCCGTTGACGACGAACTCGACGCCGTCGGCCGCGGCGTCCGCGGCGGCCCGGCGCAGGGCACCGAGCAGAGCGGGATCGAGGTTGGCCACGGCCGGGGTGTCGTCGTCGAAGACCCGCACCGGGTAGGGGACGGCGCCGGCCGATCTGCGGTAGGACATGGCCGCAGTCAAGGCGCCGCGGTGTTGCCGGCCCGTATCCCGGTTTCGATATGCCGGCGATAGGGCCCGGCTCGTAGCATCGGCACCGTGCGCGTGCTGATCGTCGAGGACGAGCCCTACCTGGCGGAAGCCGTCCGCGACGGCCTGCGCCTGGAAGCGATCGCCGCCGACATCGCCGGTGACGGGGACACCGCCCTCGAGCTGCTGAGCGTCAACGCCTACGACATCGCCGTCCTCGACCGGGACATCCCCGGCCCGTCCGGTGACGAGATCGCCGAACGCATCGTCGCCTCCGGCAGCGGCATGCCGATCCTCATGCTCACCGCCGCGGACCGGATCGACGACAAGGCCTCCGGGTTCGAGCTCGGCGCCGACGACTACCTCACCAAGCCGTTCGCGCTCCGGGAGCTCGTGCTCCGGCTCCGGGCACTCGACCGCCGGCGCGCCCACAACCGGCCACCCGTGCGGGAGATCGCGGGCCTGCGCCTGGATCCGTTCCGCCGCGAGGTCTACCGCGACGGCCGGTACGTCGCGCTCACCCGGAAGCAGTTCGCCGTGCTCGAAGTCCTCGTCGCGGCCGAAGGCGGGGTCGTCAGCGCCGAAGAGCTCCTGGAGCGGGCGTGGGACGAGAACGCCGACCCGTTCACCAACGCCGTGCGCATCACGGTTTCGGCGCTGCGCAAGCGACTCGGCGAACCCTGGGTCATCGCCACCGTGGCCGGCGTCGGCTACCGCATCGACACCCCGCCGGACACCTGACGTGGACGAGGAGACCGTGGACCGGAAGCCGGGCTTGAGCGTTCGCCTCAAGCTCACCCTCAGCTACGCCGGGTTCCTCATGCTCGCCGGCGCCCTGCTGCTGCTGACCGTGTGGGTGTTCCTGCGCAGTCACCTGCCCGACATCGCGGTCATGCCCGGGGGAGTGCTGAACCGCGCCACCCTGATGAGCACCTTCACCTCGGCCGCGGGCGTCGTCGTGGTCTTCCTGCTGGTGTTCGGTCTCCTGGGCGGGTGGATCCTCTCCGGCCGCATGCTCGCCCCGCTGACCCGCATCACCGACGCCGCCCGCATGGCGACCGACGGATCGCTGTCCCACCGGATCCTGTTGGACGGCCGCAAGGACGAGTTCCGCGAGCTCGCCGACGCGTTCGACGTGATGCTCGCCCGGCTCGAAGCCCACGTCGCCGAACAGCAGCGGTTCGCCGCCAACGCCTCCCACGAACTGCGCACCCCGCTGGCGATCTCGCAAGCCCTGCTCGAGGTCGCCCGCACCGATCCGGCGCAGATGTCCGGCGAGCTCGTCGACCGCCTCCACGCCGTCAACGCCCGGGCGATCGACCTCACCGAAGCGCTGCTCCTGCTCAGCCAGGCCGACCAGCGCGCCTTCAGCCGGGAACGCGTCGACCTGTCCCTCCTCGCGGAAGAGGCCACGGAAACGCTCCTTCCCCTCGCGGAAAAACGCGGCCTCACCCTCGAGACCTCCGGCGACGTCGCCCCCACCCACGGCTCGCGCGCGCTCCTGCTGCAGCTGACGACGAACCTCGTGCACAACGCGATCGTCCACAACCGGCCCGCCCCCGGCACCGTGTGGGTGACGACCGCCGTCGACGCCAAGTCGGTGGTGCTCACCGTCGAGAACACCGGCGAGCCGCTCACCCCGCAGCTGGTTTCCACGCTCGTCGAACCGTTCCGGCGCGGCACCGACCGCGTCCGCACCGACCACGCGGGTGCCGGCCTCGGCCTGGCGATCGTCCGCAGCATCACCCAGGCCCACGACGGGACCCTCACCCTCACGCCCCGTCCCGGCGGCGGCCTCCGCACCACGGTGCAGCTACCACGGTGGTGGCTCCGCTGAGGCGTACCCCCGAAGCTCGGCGACGGCGGCGAGCACGTGCCGGGCGAGGACGACGTCCGCGTCGGGCGCGCCGGCGGCCTGTGCCCGGGCCGACCTCGCCGCGATCTGCCCGGGATCGGTGAGCACCGGGATCAGGTGGTTTCGGTCCAGGCCGGCGTTGTCGACGAGCAGGCCCCCGCCGGCCGCGACGACCGGCTCGGCGTCCAGCCGACCGGTAACCCCGCGCGCCCGCTACGCCGGACACCGCGGCGTCGATCGCCCACGCGCCCTGCGAACCGCCGGTGACCAGCGGGACCGGCCCGCCGGATCGTCGGCCGAAGCGCTGCTGGGCCGCATGGCGCAGCGCGGGCCGGTCGAGCCCGGTGATCGACGGCCGCCCGCGACACGACGCGCGGTGGCGTCACGCCTCAGACCTTCTTGCGGTAGGTGTGCGAGGTCGACTTCCGCCGGTACCCGATTCCCTCGTAGAACGAGTGGGACTCGGGCCGCACGACGTTCGAGCGGACCACGATCGTGTGCAGGCCCTGCTGTACCGCCCACTGCTCGGCGGCCCGCACCAGGGCGCGGCCGACCCCGGATCGGCGGGCCGCCGAGTCGACGACCAGGCCGGTGATCTCGACGCGTTCGTCCTGCTCCAGCCCGGGCGGCCGCCGCTCGACACCGACGTAACCGTCGATGCGGGAGTCGCCGGCGGGGGTCGCGATCAGGACCTGCTGGGTGGCCGAGCTCAGCACGGCCAGCAGCCTGCCGGCCACCGCGCCGGGCTCGCCCGGGTACCCGAGCTGGGCCAGCAGCCCGGTGAGGCGGGGGGCGTCGGCGGCCCGGACCGGCCGGATCTCAGTCATGGACGAGCAGGCTTTCGGTGCTGGTGATGGGAAAGTCGAAGTAGGTGTCCGGGTAGGGCTCGTCGCGCAGCGAGTAGTGCCACCACTCGGCGTCGTACCGGGCGAACCCGCAGGACTCCATGAGGGAACAGAGGTGGTGCCGGTTCCTCGCTTCGGCTTCGGTGATCCCCCGGGCGCCGTGGTGGGAGATCGCGTCCATCAGATCGTGGTCACCGCCCATCGCAGCGAGTTCACCGGTGGCCAGGTGGTAGAGCGTCAGGTCGACGGTACTGCCCCGGCTGTGCCCGGACTTCGCTGCCACATAACCCTTTTCGACCATCTCGGCCCGGTCGATGTTCGGGTAGTGCCGCTGCTTCGTGCGGCCGTCTTCGGGCCGTTGTGCCCAGCGCAGGAAGCAGTCCACGGCGCGCTGCGGGCGGTAGCCGTCCCACAGCAGCAGGCCGAAGCCGAGGGATTCGGCCCTTTCCTGCGCTCTTTCCAGGGCCACGCACAGGGCCCGCGTGCCGACCACCCGGTTCGCCAGGTACCCGTCCACCGGTTTGCCGGTGAAGTTGTCCCACGTGGCGTACTTGGCGTCCCAGCGTATTTGGGGCGCGAACTCGTCCACGAAGACGAAGTCGTCGTTCACTGGAACTTCCCGGTCAGTGCCAGCGAAACCATCCGGTCGAGCACGTCGCCGAGCGACAGCCCCGCGGCCGCCATCATCCTCGGATAACGGCTGTACGAGGTCAGGCCGGGCAGGGTGTTGACCTCGTTGAGGACCACGGTCCCGTCTTCCTTCAGGAACATGTCCACGCGCGCCAGCCCCCGGCAGCCGAGGGCGCGGTAGACGGCCTTCGCGGTCTCCTGGACGAGCGTGCGGGACTCCGCCGGAATGTCGGCGGGAACGATGAAGGTCGAGTTTTCGGAACCGCTTTCGGGGTTGCTCTCCTGGTGGATCTTGAAGAAGCCGTGGGTGAGCGCGACCCGGTCGAGCTCGCCCACGAGCAGGTCCAGGTCGTTGCCCAGGATGGCGCACCCGATCTCGCTGCCGAGGACGGCCTCTTCGATCAGCACCTTCGAGTCGTACTGTCGTGCACTCTCCACCGCATCCGGCAGTTCTTCCTCGCGGGACACCTTGCTGACGCCGAACGACGACCCCGAACGGGCCGGCTTGACGAAGACGGGAAAGGTGAGCCCGCCGGGATCGAGGTGCTCGTCCGCGGTGACGGTCCGGAACTCCGGCGTCGCGATTCCCGCGTTCCCGGTGACGAGGTAGGTGAGCGACTTGTCCATGCACAGAGCGGAACTGGGGACGTCACAGCCGGCGTAGGGCACGCCGGCGAGTTCCGCTAAACCCTGCATCGCGCCGTCCTCGCCGAGCCTGCCGTGCAGGAGGGGCAGCACGACGTCCAGCCTGATGGTTTCGTACCGTCCCTGTTCCAGGACGAGCAGTCCGTGGACGCTGCGGTCCGGCGACAGCACAGCCGGCCGGCAGCTGCCGTTCTCCCAGTCCGCGCCGGGGCCGTCGCACAGCTTCCATTCGCCGCTCTTCGTGATCCCGATCCAGAACGGCTCGTACTTCTCGGTGTCGAGGTGCCTGGCCACCTCCTGCGCGGACTTGACGGAGACCGGATGTTCTTCCGTGGCGCCCCCGAAGATGATTCCGACCTTCACCCTATCCATGCTGTTTCCCGCTTTCGAAGCTCAGGCAGTTGACGAGACTGTTTTCGACGGTGTCGCTCAGTGCGTGGTCCGTGTAGTAGGCGGTGTGCGGGCTGATCAGCACGTTCGGCATTCTTTGCAGCCGCAGCAGCGCTTCGCTCCCGATGGGCCGGTCCCGGCAGTCGGCGTAGAAGATTCCTTCCTCTCCTTCGAGGACGTCCAGCGCCGCGCCGCCCAGCCTGCCGCTTTCCAGTGCCGGAACGAGGGCTTCGGTGTCGAGGAGGGAACCGCGGCCGGTGTTGACGACGACCGCGCCGTGCCGCATCTGCTCGATGCGCCGGCGGTCCAGGAGGTGGTGGGTGTCCGCGGTGAGCGGGGTGTGCAGCGTCACCACGTCGCTCTGCACGAGCAGGTCGTCGAGGGGAACGTAGTCGGCGGAGGTCTGCGGGCGGCTGTCGTAGGCCAAGGTCTGGCAGCCGAACCCCCGCAGCCGGTCGATGACCGCGGCGCCGATGCGCCCGGTCCCGACCACCCCGACGGTCAGGTCGCGCAGCTCTTTCCCGCGTACGTCACTCAGCCGGTAGTCGTGGACCTCCGCGCGGCGGAGGACGGACTTGGCGTTCCGCGCCACCATCAGCATCAGCATCAGCGTGTAGTCGGCCACGCTGTCGGGCGAATAGGTGACGTTTTCCACGGTGATGCCGACGCTCTTCGCGTAGTCGACGTCGAGGTGGTTGAACCCGATGCTCCTCGTGGAGATGTACTCCACGCCGGCCCGGCTGAGCGCGAGGAGGGTGGAGTCGGTGATCCGGGTCTTGTGGCCGACGCTGACGCAGCGGTTGCCGGCCGCCAGTTCGCTGGTGGCCTCGGACACCGCGGCCGCGGTGATGGTCGGCTCCACGCCGAAGCGGGGCGCCATCTCCCGGAACAGGACGGCCTCGTCCGGTCCGCATCCGTAGATCGTGATTCCCGTTGCCGGGACGGCCGAAGGGGGTGGGGCCGCCGGCGATCGGACCGCTGTTCGTGCTGGTTCGCCGTAGCTCATGCGGCCCAGTCAAACCAGCGTGGTGTTGCCGGCCCGTATGCGGTTTTCGATATGCGGGCGATACGCCCCCGAGGGGCGGTGGCGTGTTCTCCGGCCGGTGCCGGGACGGCGGTCCGGCCTCCGGGGAAGGCCCGGAACTCCGGGTCCGGGCGCAGCACGTCCGGGATGCGGCGGGCGCGGCCTGCTCACCCGGGAACCCGGTCACCTCGCTCGCGGCACCTCGTCGCCCGTCATCCGCCCGGCGCCACGTCCGCGCGGCCCGCCGGCGGGTGGGCGTCGAGGATGTCGGTGGCCCGCACCAGGCTGACCGGGCCGTCGGACGCGGAGCCGTGCGGGCGGACGGGCACCCAGGTGGTGCTCGTGTGCTCGTCGCGCAGGCTGTGGCCCGCGACCGTCCCGACGTGCTCGCGCCACACGGGTGACGCGCACGAGGCCGGCCGGGACCGCTCCGCGCGGCCGCGGTACCGGTAGCGGACGGCCCAGCCGGGCGGGTAGCCACCGCCGTGGCGGCTGGGCCAGGTCGGGTACGCGCTCCCCGCGGTCCCTCCCGCCGGGTGCGGATCGGTCTGCTCGTCGTCCACCGGAGCCCGCCTTCGCTCGCGGTGCACCGAGTGCACCGTCATGGGTCGCCGGGGACCGGGGCGCGGTCTTCCACCTTAGATCGGGAGCGCCGGGACCGGTTCGCCCAGGCGAGTGGTTCCCCGGCCGTGGTGACCGGTCAGCCGGGCGGGAACCCGTCCTGAATGGACTTCGCCGCCGAAACGACGATCGCTCCAGCCGCGATCACGACCACCTCGGTGCCGAGGAGTCACCGTGGGTGGTGGCGTACCGGCTCAGCCGTTCGGCCAGCGCCCGGCGGGTCGTGGCGCCGACCGGGCCGGGACGCTCCTGGCCGGTGTGGCGTCCGGCGGCGGTGTCGGCGACGAACTGCGCGACCGCGCGCGGGGGCGGCACGAGGTCGTCGCCGCCCTGGTGGGCGAGGACGACCGGGTCTTCGGCGGGATCGGTTTCCACCGCGAGCGACCACCCCCGCCGTTCGCTCCACACCAGCATGACGTCGTGGTCGGGCCGGTCGAACCACCGGTGGGGCAGCCCGAGGTAGGCGGTGGCCGTGTCGCTGATCTCCACCGTGGTGCTTTCGTCGGGGACGCCGACCACGGCCGCGACCGCCCGCACGTATTCGCCCAGGCTGTGCTCGAGGCTTCGGGTGTCGGGTTCGGGGTGCTCCATATCCGCCACGCTAGAGGGCCTCCGGCCGGCGGGCCGGGGCGGCACGCGAAGTCGCCTCGCGGGGGAAGCAGTCCGGCAGTCCGCCGCGTTTAGACCGCTGCCGGCGGGCTACCCCCTGATTGATCGCCCCGGACCTCGGCGGAAGGTCACGTCACGGAAAGAGCGATCGACATGACACGTACGTTGGAACGGCCGCCGAAGGCCGCGGAACCGATGCTCGCGGGTGAGAAGACCCGCACCGAGAACTTCCTGGTCAAGCTGTTCGCGGTCGTCCCGCTGCTGGCCCTGGCCGTGGCCGTGCCCTTCGCCTGGGGATGGGGCCTGAGCTGGACCGACATCGCCCTGGCCACCGGCTTCTACTTCCTCACCGGCCTCGGCGTCACCATCGGCTTCCACCGCCACTTCACCCACGGCGCCTTCAAAGCCCACCGCGCCCTGCGCATCGCCCTCGCCACCACCGGCAGCATGGCCATGCAAGGCCCCGTCATCGGCTGGGTCGCCGACCACCGCCGCCACCACGCCTACGCCGACCGCGACGGCGACCCCCACTCCCCCTGGCGCTACGGCACCACCCCCACCGCCCTCGCCAAAGGCTTCTGGCACGCCCACCTCGGCTGGCTGTTCGACCGGCAGAAAACCAACGCCCAACGCTTCGCCCCCGACCTGCTCACCGACCGCGACATCACCCGCATCAACACCTGGTTCCCCGCCCTGACCGTCCTCACCCTCCTGGCCCCCGCCCTCATCGGCGGCCTGATCACCCTGTCCTGGTGGGGCGCCCTCACCGCGTTCTTCTGGGCCGGCCTCGTCCGCGTCGCGCTCCTGCACCACGTCACCTGGTCGGTCAACTCGCTGTGCCACATGATCGGCGAGCGCCCCTACGCCGCCCGCGACAAATCCACCAACTTCTGGCCCCTGGCCATCGCCTCCATGGGCGAGTCCTGGCACAACTCCCACCACGCCGACCCCACCGGCGCCCGCCACGGCGTCCGCCGCGGCCAGCTCGACATGTCCGCCCGCCTCATCTGGGCATTCGAAAAACTCGGCTGGGCCACCGACGTCCGCTGGCCCAAACCCGACCGCCTCGACCGCAAACTCAACCCCGGCCACCACCCCGCACACCGTGGGCGCGCCACCCGGCCGGAAGGTGGCTGACCACGAGCCCGGGACGCCGGAACCGGCCGCACGGCCGGCTCGGGCGCCGGGAAGGGTTTCCCCGCCGCCGACCGGGTGGACCACCCCGCTTCGCCCGCGGCCGAGGACTAGACTGGGTGGACGCCCCGGACCTCGGCGAACCTGGTTTCCCGGCACCGGCCCACGGCCGGCGCCCGGCCCGGACGGTGAGGCGAACGACCATGGGACGCGTGGCGGTGGGCGGTCTGGTCGGTCTCGTCTGCGTCCTGGCCACGATCGGTGCCCTGACACGGACGGCGGACGTCCTGATCGGCTGGATCCTGCTCGGCGCCGGGGCCGGGATCCTCGTCGCTTTCTGCGCTCCGCGGCTCGCCCGCGGAAGGGCCGCAGCGAGCGGGCCGGACCTGCGCCTGGGCGCGCTCACCGCGGCGGCGTTCGTCACGGCTTGCCTCGTGGTCGCCGGCCTGCTGACCACGGTGGGCGGTGGTGTCACGGCAGCCCTGCTGGTCCTGCTCGTCGTCGGCGGGCTGGGGGCCGCTCGACGCCGCCGGCCTGCGCCGTCCGCTGCGTCCGGGCCGCCCGGCGTCGTGGTCCCGCATCCCCCGAAACCCGGTCCGGTGGCCGACATGGCGACCGAAGAGCTGTGCGCGGCTTGGCGGCGCAGCTACTTCCTCCTGGCCCTCGCCTCCGGCGGGCCGGCGCACCGGCTGGTCGTGCAGCGCCGGCAGGACTTCCTCGACGAGCTCGAACGCCGGGACCGCAGCGGGTTCCTGCGATGGCTCGACAGCGGCGCGGAAGCCGGCAGCGATCCCGGCCCCTACCTGACCACCCGGAGCTGAGCGTGGCAGGGGCCCGTTACACCGCCGCCGCCCGGGGCGCGGGGGTAGGCTCGGACGACGCAGCCGCGGCAGCGGAGCTGATCCGGGGTTGCTCCCTCCCGCGTTGGTGTGGCGACGACGAACACCGACCCGGAGGGAACCGGATGCCCGCACGTGAAGGCCGTCGGGTGTGGATCCGCGGTGGCTGACGTCGAGGTCCTGCGAGCGAGCGTGCTGGCCGCGCTGGGCGAAGGTGGCGGCAGCGGGGTCGACGTCGTCGGCCGGGTGTGCCGGGCGTGCGTGCGCCTGCTGCCGGTGGACGGAGCGGCGGTGTCGGTGATGGTCGGCGCCGGGCACCGGGAAGTCGTCTACGCCAGCAACGCGGTGAGCACGGCACTGGCGGAGCTGCAGTTTTCCCTCGGCGAGGGACCGTGTTTCGAGGCGTACACCCTGGGCGGCCCGGTCCTGGTACCGGATCTGGCCGGTGAGCCGCCCCCGGCGTGGCCGGTGTTCGCCGCGGAGGCCGCGGCACAGCCGGTGGCGGCGTTGTTCACCTTCCCGGTGCAGATCGGGGCGGTCCGGGTGGCGACCCTCGACACCTACCGGTCGACGCCGGGCTCGCTGAGTCCCGATGAGCTGGCCACGGCGTTGCAGGTGGCCGACGTCGCGGCGCTCGCGCTGTCGGGGTTGCGGGCCGACGGCGGCCGGTGGCTCGACGGGGACGGGCGGTGGATGGAAGGCGCCGGGATGCGGTACCGGGAGGTGCACCAGGCCACCGGGATGCTGATCGCGCACCTGGACCTGCCCGCTTCCGCCGCCTTGGCCCGGTTGCGCGGCTACGCGTTCGGCCAGGGACGTTCCCTGCTGGAGGTCGCCGGCGACATCGTGGCCGGGCGGCTGCGACTGGACGAGGAGTTCCGGTGAGGACCACCATGAAGACAGCCGACGAACCGGGAGATGGTGGGTATGGCCGACCGTGAACGACAGGTGATCCGGGCGTTCGTCGCGCTGGCGGACACCCTGGTCGACGACTACGACGTCGCCGACCTGCTGCACACGCTGGTGCAGCAGTGCGTGCAGCTGCTCGACGTCGCGGCGGCCGGGCTGACGCTCGCCGACGAACGGGGCGGACTGCAGGTGCTCGCCTCCTCCACCGAGCAGGCGCGGCTGCTCGAGCTGTTCCAGCTCGACATCGACGAAGGCCCGTGCGTCGAGTGCTTCACGACCAGCACCCCGGTGCTGGTGGCCGACATCGTGGCGCAGGCGGCGCGGTGGCCGCGGTTCGCCGCCGAGGCGGCCAAGGACGGGTTCGCGTCGGTGCACGCGGTGCCCCTGCGGCTGCGCAAGCAGACGATCGGGGCGCTGAACCTGTTCGGGCTGAAGCCGGGCGAGTTGTCGGCGGACGACATCGCGCTGGCGCAGGGCCTGGCCGACACCGCGACCATCGGCATCCTCCACGAACGGGCCGTCCGCCAGGGGGAACTGCTCTCCGAGCAGCTCCAGACGGCGTTGAACAGCCGGGTGATCATCGAGCAGGCCAAGGGCGTCCTCGCCGTCAGTGGGCAGCTCAGCATGGACGCGGCCTTCACGGCTTTGCGCGGCTTCGCCCGGCGGAACCACCGCCGGCTCAGCGATGTCGCTCGCGAGCTGGCCGACCGCGAGCTGGCCCCCACGGTCGTGCTGGCCTCCTCGGCGACGACCCACTCCCGCTGATCGGTCCTTTGTGGACGCCGGAAGAAGGTGCCGAACGGTCCGCCTCGCGGTGACCAACGGCCCTCGCGCCCCGGACGCGGTGCGGTGATGCTGGGAGTCGGCCGACCGGCTTCCGACTCCCAGGAGTTCCCATGCGCTTCCGTGATCGCCGGGAAGCCGGCGAGCGCCTGGCACTCCGGTTGCGTCCGCTCCGCGGCGACCGGGCCGTGGTCCTCGGCCTGTCCGAGGGCGGCCTGGTGGTGGCCGGCGAGATCGCCGACGTCCTCGGTGCGCCCCTGGACATCCTGCTCACCCAGCGGATCGAGTCCGCCGGGCCGCCGCCGACGATGCTCGGCGCCGTCGGCGAAGGTGGCCTGATCGTCTGGGACCACGGCGCCATCCGCCGGTTCGACATCGAGCCGGAGCAGCTCACGCGGCTCGCCGAGCAGGCGCAGGCCGCACTGGCCCGGCAGGTCGCCGTCTACCGGCGCACGGTGGCGCCGATCCCCATCGCCGGCCGCACGGTCGTCCTCGCCGACGACGGCGCCGCCACCGGCACGACCGCGCACACGGCCATCCGCGTCCTGCGGGCCCGCCAGGCCGGCCGGATCGTGCTCGCGGTCCCGGTCGCCGAGGCGGGTGTCCTCGACCGGCTCTCCCGCGAGGTGGACCAGTTCGTCTGCCTGCGTCCGGTGCCGTGGATGCACGCGGTGCGCAACAGCTACCGGAGGTTCTCCGCGGTGGCCGACACCGAGGCGCTCGCACTGCTGCACCGGGAACCCCGCCTGCCGACGGAGGTGCCCCGGTGAAGTCCACAGTGGACCACCAGGGTCAGCCGGGGAGGCGCACGGCGATCTCGTCGCCCAGCGCGGCGCCGCCGGCCAGCTCGAGGTGGTCGCCGCTCCAGAACCGGCCCGCGTCGTACCAGTTCGGCCGGCGGCCCGGCGGCAGCAGGCCCATGGCTTCGTAGGTCAGCGCGACGATTTCGGCGCAGTAGCCGGTCTCGAGGCCGGCGCCGGGGATGTCGCGCTTCCGGATCGGCAGCCGGCCACCGAGCCAGCGGGACGCGAGGCGCGCGGTCGACGGGAACGGTGTGCCGTCGAGCCGCGCGATCGTCCGCAGGACGGCGTCCTCCATCTCCCCGGTGACCGGGTGGTCGAGCTGGCGCAGCCAGACCTGCTGGTGGTACTTCTCGGCCCACACGAGCACCGCCCGGCGCAGGTCGTGCAGCTGCGCGCCCCGCTGGTGCGTGCCCGACCAGACGTCCGGCAGGGCCCGGCCCAGCTCCGCGTGCCACATCAGCGGCGGGAGGTCCTCGATCACCACCGCCATGCCGACGTGGTTGACCGGGCTGTTCGTCACGACGCGGATCGTGCGGTCGGCCGCGGACCGCCCGCGGAACAGCCACAGGTCGCCCGTGCGCGTCGTGCGCGCGGCTTCGTCCAGATCCAGCTCGTTCCCCGGCACGGCAGTAGCCTAGGCCGATGCGCTGGTGGAAGGCACTGGGACTGGCCGGAATCGTCGGAGTGGCCGCGACCGGGGTGGTGATCGCACGCGAGGAACGCCGCCGGCGGGCCTACACCCCGGACGAGGTCCGGGAACGGCTGCACGCCCGCCTCGGCGCCACGCCACCGGCGCCCGGCGAAGCGGACGGCTGATCGGCTCTTCGACGCTTCGGGTCTACTCTCCGGCAGCGCGGGATTCCGGCTTCGGCCCGCGCCGGAACGGGATGCCCAGGGCCGCGAAGACGCCCAGCATCTTCGCGTTTTCCGCGCCGGCGTCGACGACGAGCATCCGCACGCCTTCGTGGTCCGCGGCGACGGCGAGCTGTTCGAGCAGCAGGGCTGCCACGCCGAGCGCCGGGCCGCGGCCGTCGACCACCAGCGAGACCTCCGCTTCGGCGGGGTCGGCCAGGATGTCGTAGCGGGCGACGCCGGCCAGGCGGGAGCGCCGGAAGCACCCCACCGCGGTGTTCCCGGCGCCGGAGCCGTGGGACAGCTGCGCCGAGAGCTCGGCCAGCCCGGCCACGCCGGGACCGAACCGCAGGTGCCGGTCCCGTCCGGCGAGCCGGGCCCGCAGCGCGAGGACCGCGGCGGCGTCGCGGGCTTCCAGCTTGCGCACCCAGGCGACCTCCCCGTCGGGGAGCAGGGCTCGTGCCGGTGGGGTGACGGTGGTCATGGGGTCTCCTCACGGATCGGGTGCACGGCCCGGTCCACAGTGTTCTGTCCTTTTCGGACAGAACACTGTGGAGCCCGGGGGCCGGCCGCGGCCGCGTCTTCGCGGCGCGTCAGCCGGCGAGCTTCACCTGGTTGTCGACCGCGACCACGCCGGGGGCGAACCACGCGGTCTGCTCGGCCGAACGGCGTTCGGCAGGGGTGAGGACTTCGCCGGTCAACGTGACCTGGCCGTCTTCGAAGCCGACCTCGACGTGCTGGGCGAACCCGGGCGCGTGCCGGGCCAGCGCCGCGGTGATCTTCGCCGTGGTGTCGGCCGGGCTGATCCCGGTCGGCGGCCTGAGGGTGATCAGGTTCCGCACCCCGCTGATCCCGGGGAGCGCGGCCACCGCCCGGCGGGCGGCTTCGCGCTGGTGGTTCCAGTCCACCGAGCCGCGCAGCGTGATCACCTGGTCGCGCACGTCGACCTGTACCGAATCCTTCGGCACGACGACCGTGCGGCGGTCGAACACGATCATGGCTTCGCGGGCGAGATCCACGTCCGACGGGACGTCGTGGCCGTGCCGGACGAGGATCTTGTCCGCGGTGGTGGTCACGCCGTGGACCCGGGTCGCGGCGCGCAGGGCCTCTTCCTTCTCGGGGTAGGTGCCGACGTGCCCGGACAGCGTCGCGACACCGTCGGTGACGGTCACGCCGATCTCTTCGGCGTTGACGCTGGGGGTCCAGGCGAGTTCCTCGGTGACAGCGGTCTTGAGCTGGTGATCGGGCCTGTGCTGGATCTCTGTCATCCCCCCACTGTGGCCGCCGCGCACCGTCCGGCCTAGAGGCGCGGGACCTCTCTTCCGGGGTCGTTCGGCGTGCGCGGGCGTAGCCTGAAGCCGTGGACGAAAACGCGCCCGTCATCACGATCTTCCTGGTCGACGACCACGAACTCGTGCGGCGCGGGGTCGCCGAGCTGATCGACGACGAAGCCGACCTGACCGTCGTCGGGCAGGCGTCCTCGGTCGCGGAGGCGCTGGCCAGGGTGCCCGCGCTGCGCCCGGACGTGGCGGTGCTGGACGTGCGGCTGCCCGACGGGAACGGCGTGGAGCTGTGCCGGGACCTGCGCGCGGCGCTGCCCGGCCTGCGGTGCCTGATGCTGACCTCCTTCACCGACGAGGATTCGATGGTCGAAGCGGTCCTGGCCGGCGCCGAGGGTTATGTCATCAAGGACGTGAAGGGGCTCCAGCTGGTCGACGCCATCCGCCGGGTCGGGGCGGGCGAAACCCTGCTGGACGGCCGGGCGGTCGCCGCGCTCGTGGCCGAGCTGCGGACCACCACCGGCGAGCCGGGCCCGCTGGCGGGGCTGAGCGAGCAGGAGCTCGTCCTGCTCGACCTGCTCGGGGAAAGCCTGACGAACCGGCAGATCGCCGAGCGGATGTTCCTGGCCGAGAAGACCGTCAAGAACTACGTGTCCCGGCTGCTGGCGAAGCTCGGGCTGGAGCGGCGATCCCAGGCGGCGGTGCTGGTCACCGGGATCCACGGCGCGCACCGCCGTCCGGGCGGCTAGTGTCGCGCGTTGCCAGGTGTTCGACGTTCGGGGCGGCGGGAACCTGCGTCATGAGAGCCCGGCCCGTGCAGGCCCCGGCCGCGATGCAGTGAATGACCCATTCACCTCGTCCGACGACGTGAATGACTCATTCATGTCGCCGGACGAGCCGCCGCGACCCTCGGCAGATCCGGGTCCGATGCCACCTTGGCGCGCAGGGCCGGGCCGCTGTCAACGAACCTCGGACGCGCGACACTAGCGGGCGAAGGGGTGCTCGTCGCTGATCACGACGTCCTCGAGGCGGGCCCGCGTGGGGGACAGCACCGCCGTGCCGTGGCCGAGGCGCAGCATGATCTGGGGCCAGAGCCCGCCGCCGACCAGCTGCCGCAGCTCGCGCCGGGTCGCCGGCGCCGCCATCGCCTGCGAAGAGAGTGACGCGGAGAGTCCGGCCGCGGCGGCCGTCAGGAGGACCCGCTGCATGGCCTGCCCGGCCTGGAGCCGGGCGAGGGCGGTGTCGTGCAGCGAGCCGATGACCACGACCAGCCGGTCGGGTTCGACGTCGAGGTCGTCCCCGCCGCCGGGTCCGGGCGTCGCCTGCGGGACTTCCGCGTGGCGCATGATTTCGCGCAGCTGCGGCACCTGCTCGTCGGTGATGGTGGCCAGCCAGGCGCGTTCCACTTCGGCCGCGCGTCGGAGCTGCCGCTGCACCGCGGCGGGGACGTCGGCGGAGGTGAACGGCCGCCGGTTGCTCTGCCGGTCGGCGATGGCCGCGACGAGTTCCCCGTCGTGCGGGGTGATCGTCTCGTACCCGTTCGGGCGCACGACGGCGAGCAGGTCGGGCCGGCCCGCGGAGGGCAGCAGCCGCACGTCGGCGTGGCTGCCCTGCGCCTTGATCGCCAGCCGGAGGTTCAGCAGGGCGGCGCCGCAGTCCAGGAGCCGTTCCCGCTGCTCGCTGTCGGTGCCGGTGGTGAGCGGATCCGCGTAGAGCTCGATGGAGTCCGGCGTGCACTGGAACCGCCACGGTCGCGCGGTCCGCAGCGGCGGGGGAGCGGTGGCCGCGAGGAGGACGGACCGCATCTGGCTCGCGCTGAGGTCCCCGACGGGCATGACACCGGTCTTCATGGACGGCTCCGAACTGTGGATTGCTGGATGCGCTTCCACCGTCCGCCCGGCCCGCGCGCTCCGCCAAGTGCCGAACGGCCTCCGCCGCCGGGCGAAGGTCGTCGGTTGCGAACCCGGTTCGGTTCGGCCGGATCCCGCCGCGGGCCGGACCGCTGTGCCACTGTGGTGACATGCCCGAGGAAACGCTGTCGGGCCGGGACCGGATGGACGCGCTGCCGGCGGCCGTCCTCGCCTTCTCCGCCGGGCTGGAGCTCGAGACCACGCTGCAGCGGATCGTGACCGCCGCCGCCGGCCTGGTCGGCGCCCGCTACGGCGCACTGGCCCTGCTCGACGAGGACGGCCGGACGACCGCGTTCGCCGTCACCGGCGTCGACGACGCCACCCGGGACCGGATCGGCCCGCCACCGGACGGTCACGGGCTGCTCGGCGCCCTGGTGGACGGCCGGGCTCCGGTGCGCCTGCCGGACCTGGGCAGCCGCGGGTACCCACCGGGCCATCCGCCGATGCGGGCCTTCCTCGGCGTCCCGCTCCTGGTGCGGGGCGCGGTCCTCGGCCGCCTGTACCTCGGTGGCGAACAGCCGTTCACCGCCGACGACGAACGGGCGATCGTCGCGCTGGCGGCGGCGGCCGGGATCGCCGTGGACAACGCGCGGCTCTACGAGGAGAGCCGGAGAAGACAGCGGTGGCTGGAAGCCACCGGGGAGATCTCGGCCGAGCTCCTCGGCGGTGCCGACGTGCACGCGGTGCTGCGCCTGGTCGCGAGCCGGGCCGCCGAACTGACCGGCGCCGAGGACGCGCTCATCGCGCTGCCCGGGTCGCCCGGTGGGGCACTGGTCGTCACGGTGTGCGCCGGCCCCGACGCCGGGGAGCTCACCGGCCGCCGGATCCCGCTCGACGGATCGACCTCCGGCGCGGTGCTGCGTGACCACATCCCGCGCAGCGTGCCGAACCTGGCGCACGGCCTGGGCGTGGACCTCGGGCCGGCGATGGCGGTGCGGTTGCGCTCCGGCGAGTCCACCGCGGGAGTGCTCCTGGCGATCCGCGCTCCCGGCGCGGCGCGGTTCGACGAGCACGAGCTGCAGCTCGTGTCCGCCTTCGCCGACCAGGCCGCGCTGGCGCTGCGGGACGCCGAAAGCCAGGCCGCCCGCCGGGAGTTGGACATCGCGGTGGACCGCAACCGGATCGCCCGCGACCTGCACGACCACGTCATCCAGCGGCTGTTCGCGGTCGGCCTGGGGATCGAGGGCACCCGCCGCCGGGCGGACGCACCCGCGGTCACCGGCCGGCTCACCCAGCACATCGACCAGCTCCAGGACGTCATCGAGGAGATCCGCAGCGCGATCTTCGCCCTGCACGTCCGGCCGGGAGCCGGCCGGGGCCTGCGGGCCCGCCTGCGGAACGCGATCACCGACACGACCGCCGACTCCGCGATCCACACGACGGTGCGGCTGTCGGGAGCCTTCGACCGGGTGCCCGCCGTCTTGGCCGAGCACGCCGAGGCGGTCGTGCGCGAAGCGGTCAGCAACGTGCTCCGGCACGCGCGTGCGGCCGAGGTCGCGGTCACCGTGTCCCTGGACGACGACCTGGTCGTCGAGGTCTCGGACACGGGGGTCGGGATGCCGCAAGCCGTGGCGCGCAGCGGGCTGCGCAACCTCGAGCAGCGTGCCGCGGAAGCGGGCGGCTCACTGCGGCTGGAAAGCCCGGCGGGCGGCGGCACTCGTCTGGTGTGGACGGTCGCGGTGCCCTGACCCTCAGCGGCGTTCGTGCGGGTAGTCCGGTGAACGCCCTTGGAAGGACAGGATGGCCGGGTTGCAGATCGTGCCGTCCCGGATCTCGACGGCGCGCCGGACGGTCTCGTGATCGTCCCATGTGGACGGTCCGGAAAGGACCGGACGCAGGTGCGGCAGCAGGGCTTCGCTGATCTCCCAGGTCGCGGAGTTCCACAGGTAGGACGGGCTGTGGTCGACGGCGTAGTAGGTGATGCCGTCCCCGACCGGGAAGGTCGGCCGGGTGAAGGTCGTGGGCCGGGCCCAGCTGAAGCCCATGCCTTCGTCGCAGGAGACGTCGACGATGAGGCTGCCGGGGGCGAAGGCGGCGAGGTCTTCTTCGATGAGGAAGGTCAGGGGCGCGGCGGTGTCCTGCAGCACGCAGTTGACGACGATGTCGTGCTCGGCGAGGAACCCGGCCAGCGGTACCCGGCCGTGGTCGGTGATCGCGTGGCTGCGTCGCAGGTCGCCCGGGTTGTTCGCGTCGTGGTCGATGTGCACCATCGTCGCGGAATGGATCGGCGAGCCGACCGCGCTGAGGCCGCGGGCGGTGAGCACGTCGACGTCGTGGATCCCGTGGGCGTTGAGCGCGGTCACCGAGCCGCGGGCCGTCGCGCCGAAGCCGATCACCACGGCCCGCAGCCGGCGGCCGTAGTCGCCGGTCGACCCGATCAGCTGCAGGGCGTGCAGGACCGAGCAGTAGCCGGCCAGCTCGTTGTTCTTGTGGAAGACGTGCAGGCCGAACGACCCGTCGCGGCGCCAGTGGTTCATCGCCTCGAAGGCGATGACGGTCAGCCGCCGGTCGATGGCGTGCTGGGCCAGCTCGACGTCCTGCACGCAGTGCGGCCAGCCCCACAGCACCTGGCCGGGCCGCAGTTCGGCGACGTCCTCGGCGAGCGGCTTGGCCAGCAGGACGACGTCGCACTCGGCGATGAGCTGCTCGCGCGTGCGCAGCCCCGCGACGGCGCCCGCGAGACGCTCGTCGGGCACGCCGAAGGGTTCGCCGTAGCCGTGTTCGAGGTAGATGGACTTCCGGAGATCGGCGTCGATCCGGGCGAGGTGGTGCGGGTGGATCGGCAGGCGCCGTTCGTTCTCTTTGCGGGAGTGCGCGATGACGCCGAGACTGAGCTGGTCCACGAGGGCCCCTTTGCTAGAAGCCAGTCTTAACACACTCAGCGATAGCGTCGTGTACGCTGGGTGGTGTCCGAGAGCATTTCGTGCGCGAGTGATCGAACCTGCGCCGTCCTCGGTCCCAATCCGGCCGATCTTCACAGCCGGGGACGGGAGCACCGACATGGCGTCGGACTCGAACACCCGCATTACCTCCGTACCGGCCACCGAACCACGTCTGCGGCTGAAGCCTGCGGCACCCGCCACCGGGCACGCCGACGGCGCGTGGTGGCCCCGCACCCGTGACCTGGCCGCCGAGCTGCCCTCGCTGCTCGCGGCGCTGGGCTCCCGGCTGGGGCGGATCGACCGCGTCACCTACCAGCTCGGTGAGTGGCCGGCACCCGCTCGCCGCCTCACCGTCGACGGGCACGTCGTCCGGCTCGAGGGGTTCCGATCGCAACGGGCCGGCAGCCTGACGGTGATCAGCTGGGACCGCCGCCGGCTGACCCTGCTCGTCGTCCCGCCGGAAACCGGCGCGGACGCGGCGGAGCACGCCCTCACGACCGCGGCGGACGAAGGCACCACCGAAGACAGCACGCACCTGCTCGCGGACCGCGGCCCGGCCACCGAACACCAGGCCGGCGTACCGCAGCCCGTATGACCGACGCCGCCTCTCCGGCGGTCTCCACGAAAGGATCTCCCGATCAGTACTCCCACCATCGACAGTTCGTTGTTCAGCCACCCCATCGCCGAGCAGCCCCGTCCCGGAACGCTCGCGACGCCCCAGGACAGCCGGTACGGAAGCTTGTTCCGCCAGCCGGTGTACACCCCGGCGTCCCCCGCCGACAGCGAGACCGAGCCCACCCCGAACCGGCGCCCCGGCTCGCGGGCACACGACCCGTCCGGTCGCCGCGCCCACCGGTGACCTCCGTGCCGTAGCGGCACAGCGTCAGATCCGGCCGCGCCGGTACCTGCAGGCGCTGGGCGAGAACCCCTGGTACGCGGTGACCGCGCGCCGATCCGGTTTCCCGCTCCGCCTGGCGAGCCGCCAGTTGCTGTGGGTGGCGATCGTGTGGGGTGGTCGAGCCCGAGTATCCGCTGCTGGTCGGCCGGCAACCCGCCGTGGGCAAGAACTGCTCCCGCGAGGTCGCCCGCCCGCTCCGGCTCGCCCCGCGTCTCGAGGGTGCTCGGGTGGTCCAGGCCGAAAACGCGGCTCTCGTCCGCAGGCAGATCATCCAGCACGGCGACCGCGTCGCCCGCTTCCGACCGTCCTCAGGCTCCGGTTCACCGCCGCCCTCGGCAGCACCTGCCTGCTCCATCTCTACGCCCCCTGCGCCCCCTGCGCCGCCGAACGGCCCTGAGCCGTCGGCCTCCCCGACAGCCCCTCCCGAAAGAATCCGGGAGGGGCTGTCGGATCGGGGAGTGGGCGTTCGTAGCAGGGGTGAGGCCGCCCACGAGGGGCGTCGTCGAGGCAAAGGAGCGGCGACCATGAAGCTGACCACCATCACCCAGGTCACCATCGACGGAGTGACGCAGGGGAACGGCGGTGCGTCGGACGAGGACCGCAGGAACGGATTCGACCGCGGCGGATGGGCACGGGGTGCGGGCGACGACGGGACCAGGACGTTCATCACCCAGACCTACCAGCGCGCCGACGCGTTCCTGTTCGGCCGGCGCACCTACGAGCTGTTCGCCCGCTCCTGGGGACCGGCGCGCACGCACCCCATCGGCGTGGCCTTGAACGAGACCCCCAAGTACGTCGCCTCGACCACGCTCACCGCGCCGGACTGGGCGGGCACGACCGTTCTCGGCGGTGACCTCGCGGCGGCCATCGGTGAGCTGAAGGCCAAGCCCGGGGGTGAGCTGCAGGTGCACGGCAGTGGCACGCTGACCCGGTGGCTGCTGGAGCACGGCCTGGTCGACGAGATGATCCTGCTCGTGGTCCCGGTGATCCTCGGCCAGGGCGCGAGACTGTTCCCGGAGACGGGCCCGGATCTCGCGCTCGACCTGGTCGAGTCGCGGGTCGACTCGAAGGGCGTGACGACCCAGGTCTTCCGGCCGGCGGGGCGTCCGCGGTATGCACCTGCCTGAAGTCCCGCACGCAGCCCGACTCGACAGGAGAGGATCTCCGGATGCAGTACCTGGTTTCCGTGATCGACGACAAGACCCATCCCGGCAGCACGGACCGGCAGCCCGCCATCAGCGCGTTCAACGAACGCCTGATCGCCGAGGGCTACTGGGTTTTCGCGGGCGGGCTCGCGGACACCGACGCGGCCACGGTCGTCGACAACCGGGGTGAGCAGGCGGTGTTCAGCGACGGGCCCTTCGTGGAGTCGAAGGAGTACCTCGCCGGCGTCTGGGTGTGGGAGGCCCCCGATCTGGACGTGGCGCTCGAGCTCGCCACCGAGGCGTCGAAGGTCTGCGACCGGAAGATCGAGGTGCGGCCGTTCCGGTGAGCGACGTCGAAGAGGCGGTCACCCGGGCCCACCACGGCGAGTGGGCCCGGGTGGTGGCCGCGCTGACCAGGCGTTTCGGTGACCTCGACATCGCCGAAGAAGCGGCCGCCGAAGCGTTCGCGACCGCCGTCGAGCGGTGGCCGGCCGACGGCGTGCCCCCCAACCCCGGCGCCTGGCTGACCACCACCGCCACCCGCAAGGCCATCGACCGGATCCGCCGCGAGAACAAGCGCGACGACAAGCAGAAGGAGGCCCGGATGCTGGACGACGCCCTGCCCGAGCCTCTCGGCGCCATCGACGACGACCGCCTCCGGTTGATCTTCACCTGCTGCCACCCGGCGCTGGCGATGGAGACCCGCGTGGCGCTGACGCTGCGGATGGTCGGCGGCCTGACGATGCCCGAGATCGCCCGCGCCTTCCTGGTGGCCGAGAGCACCATGGGGCAGCGGATCACCCGCGCGAAGGCGAAGATCAAGGCGGCGCGGATCCCGTACCGGGTGCCGTCCGCGGCGGACCTCCCGGCCCGCGTCTCCGGCGTGCTCGCCGTCCTCTTTCTCGTGTTCAACGAGGGCTACCTGGCGACCGGCCCCGGCACCGACCCGGTGCGGCACGACCTGACCGCCGAGGCGATCCGGCTGACCCGCCTGATCCGTGCCCTCCTGCCGGACGACGGTGAGGTGACCGGGCTGCTGGCGTTGATGCTCCTCGTCGAGGCCCGTCGCTCCGCCAGGGTCTCGGCCGGCGGCGAACTCGTCGCTCTCGACGAGCAGGACCGGGGGGCCTGGGACGCGGAACTGATCGCCGAGGGGCACCGGCTGGTGCGCGAGCGCCTCGCCGCGGCCGCCGCCGGGGTGGCTCCGGGGCGCTACCAGATCCTCGCCGCGATCAACGCCGTGCACACCTCCGCGCGCGACATCCGCGACACCGACTGGGCGCAGATCCGCGCGCTCTACGACCAGCTCGTCCGCGTCGACCCCTCGCCGATGAGCGCCCTCAACCGGGCGATCGCGGTCGCCGAGCTCGACGGACCCGAGGTGGCACTGGCGGCCGTCGACCGGCTCGAGGACAAGCTGGCCGGCTACCACGCCTACCACGCCACCCGCGCCGACCTGCTGCGTAGGCTGGGCCGGAGCGGGCAGGCGCGCGCGGCGTACGACAAGGCCATCGACCTGGCGGGCAACACCGCCGAGACCGCCTCCCTGACCCGCCGCCGCGACCGGCTGCGGTAGCGCCCGCCGGCTCGACGCGGTGTCCGCCGGTTCGGCGACAATGGCGGTGTGCCTGCGCCTTCCGGAGAGCTGCCGACCGTGGCCCTGGTGGTCGTGGTCATCAGCGTCGGCGCCTTCGCGGCGGGCGAGCTCGTCCAGGCGTTCCGCACGCGCCGCGGCGCCGAACTCGTCGACCTGCGCGCCGAGATCGTCTTCAGGCTGGTGTTCTTCGGTGCGATCCTGCTGTGGCCGATCGGTCGCGCGGTCGTCCCGGCCGCCGCGATCGGCGGAGGGGCGTGGCGGTTCACGCTCGGCATCCTGATCGGGTGGCTCGGCCTGCTGCTGCGCTGGTGGTCCTTCGCCAGTCTGGGAAAGTACTTCACCGTGACGGTCCGGACCAGCGAAGATCAGCCCGTCGTGGACCGCGGTCCCTACCGCGTCCTGCGGCATCCGGGCTACGCCGGCCTGCTCCTCGCTTTCGCCGGAGGCGGCCTGGTCGTGGACAACTGGGTCAGCGTGGCGGGCGCGCTCGGCGTGGTGCTGATCGCCCTGATCCACCGCATCCGCCTCGAGGAGCGCGCCCTCGACGATGCGCTGGGCGACCGTTACCGGCAGTTCGCGGCGAAGCGCGCCCGGCTCATCCCGCACGTGTGGTGACTTCGATCGAGGGGAGCTGAGGGAGTGGCACGTCTTCATGTCGGCTGCGCGATGTGGACCCACAAGGCGTGGGCCGGGCGGTTCCTGCCGCCGTCGCTGCCGGCCAAGGAGCGCCTGCGGGCCTACGCCGGCTGGTGCAACGCGGTCGAGGGCAACACCACCTTCTACGCGACCCCCGCCCGGGAGACCGTCGCGACGTGGGCGCAGCAGACCGGCCCCGGCTTCCGGTTCGTGGTCAAGGTGCCCAAGGTCGTCACGCACGAGCGCCGGTTCGCCGGGGTCGAGACCGAGATGCGGGCGTTCCTGGACGCGATCGAACCCCTCGGCGAACGGGCGGTCCTGTGGACCCAGGTGCCCGGTTCGTTCGGCCCCTCGGACGTCGATGCCCTCGGCCGCTTCCTGCGCCGGCTCCCCGCCGGCCGCCGGCGCGCCGTGGAGGTGCGCCACCCCGCGTTCTTCACCGACGCCGGTTCGACGTCGCTGCTGGAAGGAGCGCTGGCCGACGCGGGCGCCGAGTGGGTGCCGTTCGACACCACGGTCTTCTTCGGGAGCCCGCCGGCCAGCGAGGCCGAGCAGGATGCCTGGGCCAAGAAACCGCGGCTGCCGCGGCGCACCCGGGCGCTGACCGACCAGCCGATCGTCCGCTACCTGGGCCGGGACTCGGTCGAGGAGACGGTCGAGGGGTGGCGGCCGTGGACGGAAGTGGTCGCCGGCTGGCTGCGCGAGGGCCGGTCGCCGACGGTTTTCGTGCACACCCCCGACAACAACGACGCACCGTCCCTCGCCCGCCGCTTCCACGACGACGTGCGAGCGCTGGTCCCCGGCCTCGACCCACTGCCCGAGCCGGAGCCGGTCGAGCCCGCGACCCTGTTCTGACACGATGTCCGGAGGCGTTGTCCCATCGCTGGGGGAAGGGCGGTCTCCGTGCCCGGTCTGGTCGAACTGGCCTACACCACCGGTGGGGGCGTCGTCGGTGCGGCGCTGACCAACTACTTCACCAAGATCCAGGAGCGGCGCCAGGTGCGCGCCGAGGTGCATCGCCACCTGGCGAAGGTGCGTGAGATCAGCGGCGGTGTCCGCGGCATCGGGATCGGCGCGGCCCCGCACCCGTCCGGCAACGACCGCCGGCCGTCCATCGCCGTCGAACTGGGTGTCGCCGCCCTCCTCGACGACGGTGCCGACGCTCATCAGGCCCTGCGTGACGCGCTCGCGGACTTGCTGACCGCGGTCCTCGTCGCCGGGATGCCCCGGCGGGTGGCCGACTTCGCCGGGGGCGCCCACGAGCGCCTCCTCGACAGCACGCTGATGACGACGATCGACCGCCGCATCGGCGGCGTGCTCGGCGCCGAATCGGATCGGCTCGCCCGCGCGACGCAGGAGTACCAGACGGCCGCCACCGGTCTGCTGCTGGCGATGCTCTGGCACCCGTGGCGGACCCGGCTGCGGTTGCGCCGCCGGATCACCGCACTGCGCACCGAGGTGGAAGCGCTGAATCGGCAGCAGCAGAACGCCGTCGCGATGCTCACCGGGGCGGAGCACACCAGCGCGCTGTACGAGCAACTCGATCCTGACGGACGACGCTGGGAAGCGTGGGGACTCAAGAAGCAAGGGCCGGCAGGCTAGCCCGGGGGGCAAGCGGTGGCAAACCCGCGGTTATGAAGATTCGACAGTGAGGCTGGCAATGACCGAAGGTGAACCGCCGAAGTGGAACGGAAAGGACTTCCTCGGTACTTTCGTTCTCTTTCTCGTCATTTCGTTCACCGGGGTGACCTTGATCCACCAGCAGCCGCTCCGGACGTGGTGGCCGCTTGTCGCCGGTGCGCTGGCCGCCGGCGTCGGACTGGTGTGGCGGCGGCTTCGTGACAGTCGGAGCAGGGACTGAAATGCTGGTGCTGCCGACAGAGGTTCGGCGTCTGGCCTCCGATACGGTGCGTGCGACGCAACCAGCGGCCTGGTGACCACAGCGGCGTGCAGATCCTCCACCTCGTCCTGAGCGGGGTCTTCGACCGCAGCCTGTTCTCGACCGACTACCCCTTCGTCACCGCACCGCGGGCCGGGCACGCGCCCTCCTGACGCAGACCCCGCTGAGCGACGCGGACCGGCTGAGGATCGCCTCGGGCAACTGGGACCGGCTCTGCACCGCCATCGGGCGCCGGTGATCCGGTCGCGGGGTCACCGGGGACAGGGGGCACGTGGCGGGAAACGACCGGGCGGCGAAGTTCCACGTCCGCCACGGATTCACCTACCTGAAAAGGAAAGTGACGCCGGCGGCGGCCCGGATTCCGTGTGGCTGGAAAGGGCCGTTCCGCGGCCCGCGCCACCGCGCCGACCCGGTTCCTGACCAAGCTCCTGCGCGGTGGCCGAGCCGTCGCCCGGGGCTCAGTCCCGCGGCTCGTCCGCGAGCGCGCCGACCTGCTCCGGGTCCTCCGGCGCGGGCATGTGCCGGATGCTGTCGCTGCCCTTGTGGTCGTGGGCGCGGGTGTACCGGGAGTCCAGCACCCTCCCCAGTTTGTGCGCCGCTCCGGCGTAGGCGTCGTCCACAGTGGTCGCGTGGTGGGTGACCGCGACCGGTTGCTTGCCACCGGGCCGCGCCTCGATCACGCACTTCTTGTCGTCCGGTTTCCCGCCGCCGTCCTCGCTCAGGTGCACCTCCACCCGGGTCAGCCAACCGCCGAACCGGGACAGGCTGTTCTCCAGGTCGGTGGTCACGTAGGTGGCCAGTCCTTCGCCACCGTGGACGTTGTGGTCGGTGTTGACCTGGATCTGCACGAGCACCCTCCAAAGCGGGACAGCATGATCCCCGTCAGTACCACGGGGACGGCCGCCTCAAACCCGGTGCCCCGGCGTCGCCCGGTGGCCAAGCGCGTCGAGTTCGGCTTCGAGGTGGTCGCGTTCGGCGGTGACGCGGGCCAGTTCCCGCTCGAGGCGTTTGGCGTATTCGTCGGCGGATTTCCAGGCGCTTTCGGCGTCGGCCCTCGCCGTGAGCGCGGTGGCGAGGTCGTGTTCGGTTTCGCCGAAGAAGGATTCGCGGTAACGCGCATGGCTGACGGGGACGGTGAAATCCTTGTCGCGCGCGTCGAAGGAGACCGCGATGAGGCCGTCCCCGCTGACGGATTCCCCGACGGTGTGCTCGGCGACGACGTGCGCGCCGGCGTCGAGCAGGAGCCGAAGGGCGTTCTGGTGGGTGAGCGGATCGCCGGAGATGGAGTGGTGGTGGGTCGAGACGACGAGGAACCGCACCCGGCCGGCTTCGAAGTCGCCGCGCGCCCGCTCGAGCAGGATGGTTTCGGCGCCTTGGACGTCGGCCAGGACGAGGTCCACCCGGGCCACGTCCGCCTCGCTCATCAGGGAAGCGAGGTCGTGCTGGGGAAGCGGGTACGTCCTGCCGTCACTCTCGGCCTCGAAGTCCATCGATTCGCCGGGCTCGTCACCGATCGCCGCCTGGACGAACCGGACGCGGTGGGTGTAGCCGTTGAGCCCGGCATTGCGGCGTCCGACATCGAGGTAGGCGGGATCCGGTTCGAGCGCGACGACCCGGCCGGTCGGGATGGCGTGGCAGAACCAGAGACCGTAGTACGTCCAGAAACTGCCGAACTCGATCATGACCGGTTCGCCGCCCTCGGTGGCCAGCCGCTCCACGATGCGGTGGTAGACAAGCTCTTCCTGCGGTTCGTGGTGTCCACACAGGGCGCGGATGGTCTCGGTCATCCAGGCGCCGTAGTAGCCGCCCTCCTCGACGAGCAGGCCGTTGTGCATGACCTGCACCCGGCCGCCTTCGTGGTCGCGGATTTCCCCGGCGTGCCCGACCTTGGGGATGCGATCCGCGTCCGGGCACCCGGCCGTGGCCAGCATCCGGCGGGCGAGAGCCGCGTCGACGCCCGCGACGTCGGGAACCAGGCGCTCCACGAGAACCTCCGAGAGGGGAAACCGAGGATTCGAGCTTAGCCATGTCCTTCGGTGCGGCGGCAGGGATCAGACGGTGAGGACGAGCTTGCCCCGGAGGTGGCCGCGGTCGAGCAGCCGGTGCGCGTCGGCGACCCGCTCGAACGGGAACGTCTCCTGCACGTGGACCCGGAGCTTGCCCTGGTCGACGAGGTCGGCGAGACCGCGCAGGGCGACCGGATCGGGGTCGACCGCGATGCCGCTGAAGCGCATACCGGCCGCTTCGAACTTCGCGGCGAGCTCCGAACCCTCCTCGGCGACCGCCGTCACCAGGTGACCGCCCGGGCGGAGCACGCCGAGCGAGCGTTCGACGGTGTCGCCGCCGATCGTGTCGAGCACGAGGTCGATGTCGCGGACCGCCTCGGCGAAGTCGACCGCCGTGTAGTCGATCACTTCGTCGGCGCCGAACCCCTCGACGAACTCCCGCTTGCTTCCGCCGGCGGTCGTGATCACGTACGCGCCGAGCGCTTTCGCGATCTGGATCGCGACGTGGCCGACCCCGCCACCGCCGCCGTGGACCAGGACACGGTCGCCTTCGGTCACGTCGCCGAGGTCGACGAGGCCCTGCCACGCCGTCAGCCCGACGCTCGGCAGCGCCGACGCTTCGGCGTGCGAGAGCGAGGCGGGCTTGCGCGCCAGGTGCAACGCCGGGGCGGCCACGACCTCGGCGTACGCGTTGGCCACCCGCGGGAACAGCGGCATCCCGAACACCTCGTCGCCGGGCCGCAGCCGCCACGTCTGCGGCGCCTCGGCGACCACGCCGCTGATGTCCCAGCCGAGCACGAACGGCGGCGGCCCGAGCAGCGGGAACTCCCCGGCGCGCAGGCGCGCCTCCAGTGGGTTGAGCCCGATCGCCGCGACCCGGACGAGGACCTCGGTCGGCAGCGGCCGGGGCTCGGGTGCGTCCACGGCGGTGAGCACCTCGGGACCGCCGAATGCCTGCTGGGTGATGGCTCGCATGACTCTCCTGCTTCGAAGGGGGGAGAGCCCCAGGCTAGGTTTCCGATAGGAACCCGCAGGTACCTTGGGTGCCATGAGCGGCTTCGGTCCCGGCGGTTCCTTTCTCGCCGACTGCCCGGCGCGTCTGACGATCGAGCTGATCGCCGACAAGTGGACGGCGGTCGTGCTCTACGGCCTCAGCCAGGGCCCGGTGCGCCACGGCGAGCTGATCGAGCTGATCGGCGGTGTCTCCCGCAAGGTGCTCACCCAGACGCTGCGACGGCTCGAGGCGCACGGGCTCATCCGCCGTCACGCCTACGCCGAGGCGCCGCCCCGCGTCGAGTACGAGCTCACCCCGCTCGGGGCGACGCTGATCGATCCGATCCACCTGCTGACCGAGTGGGCGAGGACGAACGGCGAAGCGGTGCTCGACGCGCTCGACGCCGATCCGGAGCGGCTGAGCGACTGACGGCGGGGGTGGCCGGCTGATCAGGCGCGGTCGTGCAGGGTGATCCGGTAGCCGTCGGGGTCGGCGAAGGTGAATGTCCGGCCGAAGGGGCCGTCGATCGGTGCGGAGACGATGGGGTGACCGTCGGCGACGAGCGCATCGTGAATGGCCTGGACGTCGGTGGCGTGGAGCCAGATCGCGGCACCGATGCCGGGCTGGGCGACGGAGGCGAGATCGGTGCCGGGAACGACGTCCCGGAGCGCGAACGCGATCGGCTTCGTCTCGAAGACGACGGCGTGCGGAGGTCCGGCCGGTGAGCGGACGAGACCCAGGTACTGCTCGTAGAACGCCTGCGAAGCGTCGAGGTCGCGCGCTTGGAGCGAAATGAAGTCGGGACCGGTGGCGGGCATGGTGCTGCTCCTTCTCTTCGTGTCAGGTTCCTGACACGAGCCACTGTATGTCAGGATCCTGACATAGGTCAACCTCCGGCCTCGGGCGAGACGTGTCCTCGAGAAACCGGATCGTTACACAACTTGGGGCGGGGGTGGCACGTCTTGTGGATCGTGAGAACGATCCGCATCGCCGGGCTCGGCCTGGTGGCCGTACTGCTGGCCGCATGTAGTGGACAGACCGAGACCGCGGGGACTGCGCAAGCGGTGGGAGCAGCCGGCGCGGCCGGGACGGCGACGGTGCCCGGGGTGCCGGCTGCGACGGTGGCCTTCGAGGGCGGGGACCAGTTGAGCCCGAAGGACCCGATCGTCGTCAAGGCATCGGGGGGCACGTTGCAGGCGGTCACGGTCACGAACCCGCAGACCGGCAACGGCGTCGAGGGTGACCTGTCGCCGGACAAGACGACGTGGACCAGCAAGGATCGCCTCCGATACGGGGCCACGTACCAGGTGGCCGCCACCGCGGTGAACCAGGCGGGCGCGGCGACCGAGCAGCACGGGGAAGTGCACACGCTCAAGCCGTCCGGGGTCGCCACGGCCTCGCTCTTCCAGCCGGCGTCGGGCGATTTCGGCGTCGGCCTGATCATCGGCCTGAAGTTCGACCACGACATCACCGACAAGGCCACGGCGGAGAAGTCCTTCAAGGTGACGTCCACGCCCGCCCAGGACGGCGGCTGGTACTGGGTGAGCAAGCGCGAAGTGCACTTCCGGCCCAAGGACTACTGGAAGGCCGGCTCGACCGTGAAGCTCGAGACCACGACCTTCGGGATGCCGATCGGGGGCGGCGTGTACGGCGGCCAGGACGTTTCGGCCACCTACAAGGTGCACGACTCCTGGATCGCCAAGGCGGACGGCAAGACGCACCAGATCAAGGCATTCCACAACGGGCAGCTGGTGAAGACCGCGCCGATCAGCATGGGCAAGACCGTCGACACCCCGCCGCGGGGCCCGACGCCGACGTTCAACGGCACGCACACCGTGCTGTCGAAGGTGGACCACACGATCATGGACTCCTGCACCTACGGCGTGTGCGAGGGTGACCCCGGCTACTACAAGGCACCGGAGAACTGGGACGTCCGGATCTCCAACGACGGCGAATACCTGCACGAGAACCTGAAGACGGTCGGCGTGCAAGGCAGCGACAACGTCTCCAACGGCTGCCTCAACATGAACACCGAGAACGCCAAGTGGTTCTTCGACAACTTCAACGTCGGTGACGTCGTCGAGATCACCAACTCGGGCGGCCCGCAGCTGACCATCAACAACGGCCACGGCGACTGGGCCATCAGCTGGAACGCCTGGCAGGCGGGCAGCGCCCTGCACGGCTGAGTCCGGCCGCTCCGAAAACTGCTCCTGCCCGCGGCGATGTGGGATGGTCGGAGGGTGACGGGAAGCGCTGCGGAGTTCGACCGCTGGTACGCGGATCGGATCGAGTCGCCGGTTGCCGACGAGCTCGTGCGGCGCGTGCTCGGCCTTCCGCCGGGCCTGCAGTCCACCAGTCTGCTGAGCGGAGCCGGGCTCGACGAGGTGGTGGCGGCGCTCGACCTGCGCGACGGGCAGGCGTTGCTGGACCTGGCGTGCGGTCGCGGCGGGTACGGGCTGGAGATCGCGCGGCGCAGTGGTTGCCGGGTCGCCGGGGTGGACTTCTCGGCGGTCGCGATCGAGCAGGCTCGGCGTCGGGCTCAGGCGCTGGGGCTGGCGGACCGGGCCGACTTCCGGGTGGGGGAGCTGACCGGCACGGGCCTGAGCCCGGCGTCGGTCGACGCGGTGCTCATCGTCGACTCCCTGCAGTTCGCCGAGCCGAAGCTGGACGCACTGCGGGAGTGCCGCCGGGTTCTCCTCCCCGGCGGGCGTATGGTCATCACCTGCTGGGAAGCCCTGGACACGACCGACGAGCGACTGTCCCCGCGAATGCGGCAGCTGGATCTGCTCAGGCAGCTACCGCGCGCCGGATTCGTGGACGTCGAGGTCACCGACAAACCGGCCTGGCGTCTGGCCGAACAAGCGCTGTGGGAAGAGGCCCTCACCATCGACGCCGCAGAGGACCTTGCGATGCAGTCGATGCAAGAGGAGGCCCGACGAGTCCTGGCAACCTTCGACGGCCTGCGACGCGTCCTGGCCACGGCATCCGCACCCGATCCCGCGCCACTGCCGTAGCGGCACCCGCACCATCGGCAGGCACTTCTCCTTCGTTCGGTCCGTTACGTCGTGGCCTCGGGGCTGGATTCGGTCGCCGGGTTCCCGTGGTGGACGAACGTGGAAAGAGACCTGCGCACGTGGTCGATTTCCGACGTGCCAACGGGAACTGTTGAGGACCCGTACACGGACGCGGAGCAAAGCTGGGACATCCTGCTCTGGCGGGCAGGCGACTGGATGTTCATCATGGAGGGCGACGGCGAGGGGGAGTTCTCCGGATGGTTCCGGGCCAGGTCGATCGGTACTTTTCCGCGTGGGAGCGGGTCATCGGGGTCGCCGGCGTCCCTGGGTGGTGCCGATCGGACTTCGACGAGCGCCACCCAGAGAGGACAACCACTTCGCCTGACGGTGTGTCTACTCAGGAATCCGTCTCGACGATCGGCGCCCCGGCGGCGGCACGTTGCACGGCTTCGCAGCCGGCCTTCGCACCGGTTTTGCTTTCGTAGGCCTCGCCGACGGCGACGACCTCACCATTCCCGGCCTTCAGGCGGAACCTGAACTTTCCGGCCTTGTCCCGATACACCTCGAACTTGCCAGCCACGGTGACCTCCTCGTCCCGCGATGATTCGTTCTCGGTCGAGGGTAACGCCGTCCGTGCCGGCTGGGCGAGCGAAGGACGAAGGTCCCTGCGAGGGGTGACATTCGCATCGTGATCGTCCCGGCGCTGTCACGCAGGCTGGGTGCCGTGCGGCTGACGCCAGGGTGGTGTCGCGGTGAGGCGGGGTCGCCGAGCCGGACCGCCCGGAGGAGTCGCGTCTTGTCCACTCGACCAGTCCCCGCGAACGATCACGTTCCCGGCCACGGACCGCTGCTCGGCGCCCGCCGGTTCTTCACCAAGGAGACGGTCGGCGATCACGGACGCACCCTGCACCAGATCGACTCCGGTGCCTGGGAGTCCTTCTACCGCGACCGGTGGAGCTACGACCGGGTCGTGCGCTCCACCCACGGCGTGAACTGCACCGGGTCGTGCTCGTGGAACGTCTTCGTCAAGGACGACCTGATCACCTGGGAGCACCAGGCCACCGACTACCCCACGACGGGCCCGGACAGCCCCGACTACGAGCCCCGCGGCTGCCCGCGGGGCGCGTCGTTCTCCTGGTACGAATACTCGCCTTCGCGGGTGCGGCACCCCTACGTGCGGGGCTCGCTGCTCACCATGTTCCGGGCCGGCCTGAAGCGGTTCGGCGACCCGGTCGCGGCGTGGGCGGACATCGTCGAAGACCCGCGCAAGGCCGAGGCCTACAAAGGACAGCGCGGCCGCGGCGGGTTCGTGCGCGCCACCTTCGACGAGGCGACGACGATGGTGGCGGCCGCGCACGTCCACACCACCAAGACCGTCGGGCCCGACCGCGTCGTCGGGTTCTCGCCGATCCCGGCGATGTCGATGGCCTCCTTCGCCGCCGGCACCCGCTACCACGCGCTGCTCGGCGGCACACTGCTTTCGTTCTACGACTGGTACGCCGACCTGCCGGTCGCCTCACCGCAGGTGTGGGGCGACCAGACCGACGTCCCCGAAGCCGGCGACTGGTGGAACGCCACCTACCTGATCATGTGGGGCTCCAACATCCCGGTCACGCGCACCCCGGACGCGCACTTCCTCGCCGAGGCCCGCTACCGCGGCACCAAGGTCGTCGCGGTCAGCCCCGACTACGCCGACAACGTCAAGTTCGCCGACGACTGGCTGGCCCCGCACCCCGGTACGGACGGCGCGCTGGCGATGGCCATGGGCCACGTCGTGCTCACCGAGTTCTTCCGCGACCGCCCGGTCCCGTACTTCACCGACTACGTCCGGTCCTACACCGACCTGCCGTTCCTGGTGACGCTGCGCGAGCGCGAGCCGGGTGTGTACGCCACCGACCGGTTCCTCACCGCCGCCGACCTCGGCGACGGCGACGCGAGCGCGCAGCACAAGACCGTCCTGCTCGACGACGCGACCGGCGGACCCGTGGTGCCCAACGGCTCCCTCGGGTTCCGCTACGGCGCCGAGGGCGAGGGCCGGTGGAACCTCGACCTGGGCGACGTCGTGCCCGCGCTCGGCGTGCTCGACCACGCCACCGAAGCGGTCGCCGTCGACCTCGCCCGGTTCGACGTGGGCGAGACCGAGGGCGGCGCCACGATGCGTCGCGGCGTCCCGGTCGTGCGCGTCGGCGACCACCTGGTGACCGGCGTCTTCGACCTGGTCATGGCCCAGTACGGCGTGCGCCGCGGCGACCTGCCCGGCGACTGGCCCACCGGCTACGACGACGCTGGCGCCCCGAACACCCCCGCCTGGCAGGAGCGGATCACCGGCGTGCCCGCGGCGATGGCGGCCAAGATCGGGCGCGAGTTCGCCCGCAACGCCGAGCGCAGCCACGGCCGGTCCCTCATCGCGCTGGGCGCCGGCGCCAACCAGTGGTTCCACTCCGACATGACCTACCGCGCGTTCATCGCGCTGGTCACCCTCACCGGCTGCCAGGGCGTCAACGGCGGGGGATGGGCGCACTACGTCGGCCAGGAGAAGGCCCGGCCGCTCACCGGGCAGCAGCACCTGAGCTTCGCCTTCGACTGGCAGCGCCCGATGCGCCACCAGGCGAGCACCCCGTTCTGGTACCTGCACACCGACCAGTGGCGCTACGAGAAGGTGCCCGCCGACGAGCTCGCGTCCCCGCTGGGGCAGGGCCGGCTGGCCGGGATGACCTTCGCCGACACCGTCGCGGCCGCGCAGCGGATGGGCTGGTCACCGGGCCACCCCGCGTTCGACCGCAACCCGCTCGACCTGCCCGACGAGGCCGCGGCCGCCGGGGTGAGCACCGCCCAGCACATCGTCAACGAACTGCGGGAAGGACGGCTGCACGCGGTGGCCGACGACCCGGACGCCCCGGCGAACTTCCCGCGCTGCCTGACGCTGTGGCGGGCCAACCTGCTCGGCTCGTCCGGCAAGGGCAACGAGTTCTTCATGAAGCACCTGCTCGGCGTCGACTCACTGGCCTCGGCCGAGGAGTGCGGGCCGGGCGAACGCCCGCGCGACGTCGCGTGGCGCGACGAGGCCCCCACCGGCAAGCTCGACCTGCTCACCACGATCGACTTCCGGATGACCAACACCGGCCTGCACTCCGACATCGTGCTGCCGGCGGCCACCTGGTACGAGAAGCACGACATCTCCACCACCGACATGCACCCCTTCGTGCACGCGTTCTCGCCGGCCGTCGCCCCGCCCGGCGAGGTGCACACCGACTACGACGCGTTCCTCGCGCTCGCCGACAAGGTCAGCGAGCTCGCGGTCACCCACCTCGGCACCCGCCGGGACGTGCTGGCCGCGCCGCTGCAGCACGACACCCCGGACGAGCTGGCGACGCCGTCGGGCCGGGTGCGCGACTGGAAATACGGTGAATGCGACCCGGTCCCTGGCGTGACCATGCCGAAGCTGGTCGAGGTCGAGCGCGACTACACCCTCATCGGCGCCAAGATGCGCGCGGTCGGCCCGCTGCTGGACAAGCTCGGGACCACGACCAAGGGCATCACCGTCGACGTCACCCCGGAGCTGGAGTACCTGCGCCGCCGCAACGGCGTCGTGCCCGACGGCCCCTTCGCGGGGCGGCCGTCACTGTCCACAGCGGACCGGATGTGCGAGGCGATCCTCGCGCTGTCGGGTACCACCAACGGCCGTGTCGCCCATGAAGGCTTCCTGCAGCTGGAAAAGCGGACCGGGCAGCCGTTCACCGACCTCGTCGAGGGCCACGAGACCGACCACGTCACCTACGCGGCCACCCAGCAGGCGCCGCAGCCGGTGTTCACCAGTCCGGAGTGGTCGGGCTCGGAGAAGGGCGGGCGCCGGTACTCGCCGTTCACCATCAACGTCGAGCGGCGCAAGCCGTGGCACACCCTCACCGGACGGCAGCACTTCTTCGTCGAGCACGACTGGGTCGCCGAGCTGGGCGAGCACCTGCCGGGCTATCGGCCGCCGCTGAACATGGCCCGGCACTTCGGCAAGCCCGGCGAACTCGCCGACGGCGGGGTCACGGTCCGGTTCCTCACCCCGCACGCGAAGTGGTCGATCCACTCGATGTACCACGACAACGAGCTCATGCTCGCGCTCTCGCGCGGCGGGCCGGTGATCTGGCTGAGCGTCGAGGACGCCGCCAAGATCGGCGTCGCCGACAACGACTGGGTCGAAGCGGTCAACCGCAACGGCGTGGTCGTGGCGCGCGCGGTCGTCAGTCACCGGATGCCCGAGGGCACGGTGTTCCAGTACCACTCGCCCGAGCGCACGGTGAACGTCCCCAAGACCGAGAAAACCGGCAAGGGCAAGGGAAAGCGCGGTGGCTACCACAACTCGATGACCCGGCTGCTGGTCAAGCCCACGCACCTGGCGGGCGGGCACGCCCAGCTGACCTACGCCTTCAACTACTACGGCCCGATCGGCAGTCAACGCGACGAGATCACCGTCATCCGGCGGCGCAGCCAGAATGTGGAGTACTGACATGCGCATCCGCGCTCAAGTGGCGATGGTGATGAACCTCGACAAGTGCATCGGCTGCCACACGTGTTCGGTCACCTGCAAGCAGACCTGGACCAACCGCGAGGGCACCGAGTACGTCTGGTTCAACAACGTCGAGACGAAACCCGGCATCGGCTACCCGAAGCACTACGAGGACCAGGAACGCTGGAAGGGCGGCTGGCAGCTCGACGCCAAGGGCCGGCTGGTGCTGCGCTCCGGTGGCCGTGTGAAGCGGCTGTCGCGGATCTTCGCCAACCCGGACCTGCCGACGCTCGAGGACTACTACGAGCCCGCGACCTTCGACAAGGACGTCCTCGTGAACGCGCCCGCGGGACTGACCGACACCCCGGTCAAGCAGCCGCGCTCGGCGCTCACCGGCGAGCCGATGAGCCTGGAGTGGGGCGCCAACTGGGAAGACGGCCTCGGCGGCGCGCACGAGCGCGCCGGCACCGACCCGAACATCACCGCGATGGACCCCGAAGCGGCCGCACGGGTGAAGTTCGAGTTCGAGAAGACCTTCATGTTCCACCTGCCGCGCATCTGCGAGCACTGCCTCAACCCCGCCTGCGTCTCGGCCTGCCCGTCGGGCGCGATGTACAAGCGCGAGGAGGACGGCATCGTCCTGGTCGACCAGGACCGCTGCCGCGGCTGGCGCATGTGCGTCTCCGCCTGTCCCTACAAGAAGGTCTACGTCAACCACGCCACCGGCAAGGCCGAGAAGTGCACCTTCTGCTTCCCGCGCATCGAGGCCGGGCAGCCCACGATCTGCTCGGAGACCTGCGTCGGCCGCCTGCGCTACCTGGGCCTGGTCTTCTACGACGAGGACGCCGTGCTCGCCGCCGCCTCGGTCGAGGACGAGCGGGAGCTGCTTTCCGCGCAGCGGGACGTGTTCCTGGACCCGAACGACCCCGAAACGGTGCGGCTGGCCACCGAGGCCGGGCTGCCCGAAGAATGGGTGCTCGCCGCCCAGGCGTCCCCGGTGTGGAAGCTGATCAGCGACTACCGGATCGCCCTGCCCCTGCACCCGGAGTACCGCACCCTGCCGATGGTCTGGTACGTCCCGCCGCTCTCGCCGGTGCTGGACGCCGTCGGCGCGGCCGGGCGCGACGACACCGACGCCGACGACGTCTTCCACACCATCCGGGACCTCCGCATCCCGGTGGAGTACCTGGCCGAGCTGTTCACCGCGGGCGACGCCGACGCAGTGGCCGGCGTGCTGATGAAGCTGGCCGCGATGCGCTCCTACATGCGGGCCCGCACCCTCGACGGCACCGTCGCCGAGGAACTCTGCGACTCCGTCGGCATGTCGGGGAAGCAGATCGAGGCGATGTACCGGCTGCTGGCGATCGCCAAGTACGACGAGCGCTACGTCATCCCCGCCGCCTACAGCAAGGACGCGGCGGCGCTGGAAGCGCAGGCGGCGTCCACATCGGACTGTTCGCTGGACTGCGCGGGCGGGCCCGGCATGACCGAAGCGGCCACCGGCGAGCGGTTCCACCTCGTGGCCGACGACCAGCGGGTCCGCCCGGGCCGCCGGAGCCTCTTCAGCCGCCGGTCCGACGGCCGGCTCGGCCTGACCATCGACCCGGCGGGAGGCGCGTCATGACCGTGTCCCCGGCGGACCGGACCCGGCTGTTCGACCTCGCCTCCGTGCTGCTCACCTACCCCGACGCCCGGCTGTCCGGCGCGGAGGAGGAGCTGTGCGCCGCCGTCGGCGACATCGCCGACCCCGAGGTGCGCGAGCAGCTCACGGCGTTCCTCGACTGGTTCCTCAGCACCGATTCCGTGGACGTCGAAGCCCACTACGTGCGCACGTTCGACCTGCGCCGTCGCTGCGGGCTGTACCTCACGTACTACCTGCACGGCGACACCCGCAAGCGCGGCATCGCGCTGCTCACCCTCAAGCAGCGCTACCGCGTCCACGGCCTGCGCCTGGCCGACGGTGAACTGCCCGACCTGTTGCCGGTGGTGCTGGAGTTCGCCGCCGTCGCGGGACCGGGTGACGGCGAAGCGCCGCTGCGTCAGCACCGCCGCGGCCTGGAACTGCTGCGCTTCGCGCTGGCGGAAACGGGATCGCCCTACCGCCACCTGCTCGACGCCGTCGTCGCCGCGCTGCCGCCGCTGACCGAGGCCGACCGCGACGCGGTCCGGGCGCTCGCGGTGGACGGCCCGCCCGTGGAGTCGGTCGGTCTCGCGCCCTACGGCACCGATGCCGACGCCATCGGCTTCGGCCCCGACCTCAGTCCCGGCTCGTGCCCGTCCCTGGAGAGTGCCCCGTGAGCACGTTCGTCTGGATCGTCGTCCCCTACGCCTGCCTGGCGGTGTTCGTGGGCGGTCACGTGTGGCGGTGGCGCCGTGACCAGTTCGGCTGGACCACCCACACCAGCCAGCTGCTGGAGAGCCGCATCCTGCGCTGGGGCTCGCCGCTGTTCCACCTCGGCGCCTTCGGCGTCATCGGCGGCCACGCCATGGGCCTGCTGGTCCCGGCGTCGCTGACGGCGAAGCTCGGCATCCCGGAGGGTCTTTACCACGCCACCGCGGTGTGGGGCGGCACGCTCACCGGCGTCATGCTCGTGGCCGGCCTGACCCTGCTGATCGCCCGCCGCTTCGTCAAGGGCCGCGTCCGCCGCACCACGACCACGATGGACAGGGTGCTGTACGGGGCACTGACCGCGATGGTGCTCCTCGGGATGACCGCCACGGTCGGCACGAACCTGCTGGGCGAGGGCTACGACTACCGCGAGACGATCGCCGTCTGGTTCCGCAGCGTCTTCTGGTTGTCCCCGCAAAGCCACCTCATGACCGAGGCGCCGCTGGTCTACCAGCTGCACGCGATCGGCGGGTTCCTGTTCCTCGCGCTGTGGCCGTTCACGCGCCTGGTCCACGTGTGGTCGGCGCCGCTGGCGTATCTGTGGCGCCCGTACGTGGTCTACCGCGCGCGCCGCGGAGCACCGATCGCGCCGGCCCCCGCGCCCGCTGTCGTGCGCGACCGAGCCGTTGCCGAAGGGCGAAACGGTGCGTGAGCCCGGGCCGAGCGTCGGCGACGTGGTGGTGCGGCTGCCCAAGACACTGCCGGTCGACACCTCCGTCGCCCAAGCCCGGGGCTGCTTCGCCGACGACCACGTCCAGCTGCTCCTGCTCGTCGAATCCGGGCGCCTGCTGGGCACCCTGGTGCGCGACGACCTGGCCGAGGCGGCCGGCGGCCCGGCCCTGGCCCACTCGCACATGGCCGGCCGGACGATTCCCGCGGACGTGTCCGCCACGGACGCGCGCCGGCTCATGCTGAGCAGGGGACAGCGGCGTCTCGCCGTGGTCGACGACGACGGCGTCCTGCTGGGTCTGTTGTGCTTGAAGCGCCGGCTCACCGGGTTCTGCGGCGACGCGGACGTCGCCGCGCGGGCCGCGGGCCGCGGCACGTGAGCACGCGGACCGCGGTGGGGCCCGGTTTCCTTTGCCACTGTGGCATTCCCGGCATTCCCGGCGTTCCGGTCCGGAATGGACCTTGGTCCCCCGCCGGGAGGACTTCGGCTCTGTCCGCGACCTCGGTGCGTGACCGAAGCTGGGTCGGCTCGCCGTCCGGTGGGCCGTGCGGCACGACGAATGAGACGCGATGACTTCGACACAGGACCACCCGGTCACCACCGGGCGGCGGGCGCTGATGCTGAGCCTGGCCACCGCCGGGTTCGCGGTCAACTTCTGGGCCTGGGCCCTGCTGAGCCCGCTCGGCCCGCTGTTCAAGGACTCCCTGAAGCTGACGGCGTTCCAGCAGGCGCTCCTCGTCGCCGTGCCCGTCGTGGTCGGCTCACTGGGACGCATCCCGGTCGGTGCGCTGACCGACCGGTTCGGCGGGCGGGTGATGTTCCCCGTGATCTCGGCGCTGACCATCCTGCCCGTGGTGTTCCTGGGCTTCGCCGGTCATTCCTCCCTGACCGCACTCCTGGTCGGGGGTTTCTTCCTCGGCCTCGGCGGCACGTCGTTCGCGGTCGGCGTCCCGTTCGTCAACGCCTGGTTCCCGCCCGAGCGGCGCGGCCTGGCGATCGGGATCTTCGGTGCCGGCATGGGCGGCACCGCGATCAGCGCGCTGACCACCGTGCCGCTGGTGAAGGCGGGCACGATCGCGACCCCGTTCGTCCTCACCGGAGCGGTCTTGGCGCTGTACGCGATCCTCGCGGCCGTGGTGCTGCGGGACGCCCCCGGTCGCACGGTGCCGACCGAGCCGCTGGCGCGTCGCCTGCGGGACACCCTCCGGCTCCCGGTGACGTGGCAGGCGTCGGCGCTCTACGCGATCGCGTTCGGCGGCTACGTCGCGTTCTCGGTCTACCTGCCCGCCTACCTCAAGAGCGGCTACGGGCTCGCCCAGGCCGACGCGGCCAACCGCATGGCCGGCTTCGTGCTCTTCGCCGTGGTGATGCGCCCGGTCGGCGGCTGGCTGTCGGACCGCTTCGGACCGGTGCGGGTGCTGGGCGGCGTCTTCGGGGTGGTCACCGCCGGCGCCGTCGTGCAGGCGTTCACCCCCGGCCTGATGCCCCTGGGCACGGTCGCGTTCCTGGCCATGGCGGCGGCGCTCGGCGCCGGGAGCGGCGCGGTGTTCGCGCTCGTCGCGCTGCTGGCCCCGGCGAACAAGGTCGGCTCGGTCACCGGCATCGTCGGCGCCGCGGGCGGCCTGGGCGGCTTCGTCCCACCACTGGTGATGGGTGCGCTCTACGGCGAATTGGGCTCGTACGCCCTCGGCCTCGCCGCACTGGCCCTGGTCGCCGCGGCCGCCCTCGGGTTCACCACGACCGTGGCCCGGCGTTCGCTGCACCAGCACCACCGTGCGTGAGTACCGCCCTGATTGCCGGGGAAACTAGTGTCGCGCGTGGCAAGGTGTTTGACGTTCGGGGCGGCGGGAGCCTGCGTCATGAGAGCCCGGTCCGTGCAGTCCCGGCCGCGATGCCGTGAATGACCCATTCACCTCGTCCGGCGACATGAATGACTCATTCATGTCGCCGGACCAGCCGCCGCGACTCTCGGCAGATGCGGGTCCGATGCACCCGATGCCACTTTGGCGCGCAGGGCCGGGCCGCTGTCAACGAACCTCAGACGCACGACACTAGGCGCCGTGCCGGTCGGGCTCCAGCAGGACATCGGCCAGTGACCGCCGAGGTGTCCACGCCACCGGCCGGCCCCGGCCCAGCCGCAGGACGATCTGCGGCCACAGTCCGCCGCCGAGCAGCTCGCGCAGCTCGTCTCGGACGCTCGGGACCTCGACCGGCTGGGAGATGAACGACGCGTCGAGCCCGGCGGCGGTGGCGGTCAGCAGGACGCGCTGCATGGCCTGACCCGCCCGGAGCTGGTCGAGCCGGGTGTCGCCGAAGGAGCCGATGACCACGACCAGCGGGTCGGATTCGTCGATGCGGCCGCGCCGGGCAGAGGTCCGGGTCCCGAAGTCGCGGAGGATCCAGCCGCCGTCGTCGGCGGGCATCGCTCCGGCCGCGTAGTCGGGGACGCCGTCGCGGCTGTCCCGGCCGCGGCCGGTCCAGTACCGCCACTCGGCGACGAACGCCGGATCGGCCAGCTGGGCGTGGTGGCTCTTGTTGACCAGTTCACGCAGTCGTTCCAGCTGGACCGCGTCCAGCCGGGGCAGCCACGCCTGCTCGACCTCGGCGGCGTGGCGCAGCTGGGTGACCACGGACGCGGGGACGACGGCCTTCTGGAACGGGGTGCGGTTCGTGTGGCGGCGCGGGATCGCGTGGGCCAGCTCGACCAGGCGGGGATCGGGACTGCGGACGGCGAACGGCCGGACGACGGCCAGCAGGTTCGGCACGTCACGGCGGGGAAGCAGGGTCGTGGCCGGATGGGCGCCCAGCGCGTGGACCGCGGTGCGGAGGTTGAACAGCGCCGCCCCGCAGGAGAGCAGCAGCTCCCGCTGGTCGGCGTCGACGACCGGGAGCGCGCGGTCCGGATCGGCGTGCAGCTCGAGGCCCACGGGGGTGCACCGGAACCGCCAGGGCTGCGTGTTGTGCGTCGACGGGGCCAGCGTGGCGGCACCGATCACGGACCTCACCTGGTCGGAGTCCAGCAGGCCGATCGGTGTGATGGCTGACGTCATGGTTCCCCTCGCGCCGCGGCGCGGCACACTGTGGATCGAAAGGTTCGTTGCGAGGATCCCTGGGGTCACCGGGTCCCGGAAAGGGCACAAGGTCACCAGCGGTGCGCCCGATCCGAGCGATGCGGAGGGGGCGGGCACCGTGTCCGGGGAGACGGACCGGACCCCCGGCCCGATCGGCACCGTGCCGACCCAGCCGGACGAGCAGGTCGAAGCGGTCGGCAACGCCGTGCGGCCGTGGTGGCCGGGACGCCGTGAACGGTCTCCCGGGACAAGGGAAGGGCGCCCGCCGGCCGGCGGGCGCCCGTGGAGCGGATCGCTGTCAGCGCAGCCACTTGCGGTCGCCGACGAGGTCGGCCCAGCGGCGGCCGAGTCCCCAGGTGTGCCCGGCCGACGCGGCGGCGAGCACGATGAGGATCAGGGCGTAGATGATGTGGTAGTCGATGATCGGGTTGGTGGAGTGCGTCGCTTCGCCGGTGCTCATGCTCTGCGCGAACGGCCATTCGGCGGCCCACATCATGAGCATCATCAGCGAGCCGGCGGCGGCGCTCAGCCGCAGCCCGACTCCGGCGATCACGGCGATGCCGATGGCGCCCAGGCCGAGCATGAACAGCCAGTCGGCCCACCAGGTGCCCGCCCAGGAGTGGAACATCGACTCGAACGGGCCGACGTGCACGCCGCTCAGGAAGCCCTTGGTCGGCGAGCCGCCGCTGATCCAGGCGCCCTTCGACGGGGTCGCGTAGCCCAGGCCGAACAGCTTGTCCAGGAACGCCCACAGGAACACGAACCCGGTGACGACCCGCAGGACGGCCAGGGTCTTCCCGGCGGCCGTGGGCTCGGCGACGAGGTCGGGCACCGGGGCCGGTTCAGTGGTCCGCTGGACCGGAACCTGGGTCGTGCTGGTCTTCTTCTCATCCGGTCGGATGGACATGACAACCTCCAAGGTGTGCTGCGGCCAGTCTCGGCGGGTGACGCCGGCGCATCTGGTGCCGAAGGTCCTCGTCCGGGGTGTCCTTCGGTGCCTGGTTCAGCAGACCGTCGGCCGCGGAGTCCCCATCGTGCAAGCCCGCGTGACCCGGCGTCCGCACGCGAGGACGTAAGGCCCCGTAACCGGTGACCGACGCCAACGGTTTCCGGGCCGCCGCCTTCGTAGGTTGGGACGTGACAGGAGAGGCAGGACCAGCCGATGCGCGCACGCGACCTGATGACCGCGCCGGTGATCACCGTGCACCCGTGGACGTCCGCCAAGGAGGCGGCCGAGCTGCTGTCGATGCACGGTTTCACCGCACTGCCGGTGGTGGACGACGACGACCGGCTGGCCGGCATCGTCACCGAGGCCGACCTGATCCGCGGTCGCCTGCCGGCCGGCCCGCGCTCCACCCGCGAAGCCGTCGCCGGCAAGACGGTCGGCGACCTGATGTCGAGTCCGGTCATCGCGATGGGCACCGGCACCGATGTCGCCGAGCTGTGCCAGACGCTGGTGCAGGCCCGGATCCGGGCGATGCCGATCGTCGTCCGGTCGGCCGTCGTCGGCATCGTGACCCGGGGCGACCTCGTGCGGATGCTCGCGCGGGACGACCTCGACATCGCCCGCGACGTCAAGCAGCGCTTGGAGATCTACGGCGGCAGCGGCCGCTGGAACGTCGACGTCCGCGACGGCTGCGCACACATCACCGACGAGTTCGACGACGACACCGACCGGCACGTCGCCCGGCTGCTGGCACTGGCCGTGCCCGGCGTCGTCGCCGCCGACACCGCGTACGCGGGTGAGGAGCAGGCACGATGACCGCCATCGACCCGAGGATCACCGTGGGCGTGGACGGCTCGGCGGGTTCGGCCGCCGCCGTCACGTGGGCCGCGAAGATCGCCTCCGCGCGGCACCTGGAGCTGCGGATCGTGCACGGACTCCAGGTGGCCGGTTATTACTACGGCGGCGGTCTTTCCGGCGTCGGCACCGGTGTGCTGCTCGAAGCCGTCTGGGCCGACGGCGAACGGGCCCTCGCCGATGCCCGCGCCCTGGCCGCGTCGATCGGCCCGAACCTGGTCATCACCACCGAGGCGCTCACCGATTCGCCGGTGCCGGCGCTGATCGACGAGTCCCGGCACGCCCGGATGCTCGTCGTGGGCCGGACCGGCACCGGCGGATTCGCCGAAGCACTGCTCGGCGGTACCGCGGCCACGGTCGCGACCCACGCGCACTGCCCGGTCGCGGTGGTCCGCGGCCGGGCCGGGGCCGCGGAGGTCCCCGAGGCGGGACCGGTCGTCGTGGGTGTCGACGGGAGCCCGAACAGTGAGCAGGCGCTGGCCATCGCGTTCGAGGAGGCCTCGCTGCGCGGCGTGCCGCTGGTCGCGGTCCACGCCTGGATCGACGCCAGCTACGCCGAGACCTACGGCAGCGCCCGGATCCTGACCCCGTCCGAGACGCTCGAGGAGGAAGAAAACCGGCTGTTCTCGCAGCGGTTGGCGGGGTGGCAGGAGAAGTTCCCCGACGTGGAGATCCGCCCGGAGCTGGTCCGGGACCGCCCGCGTCACGCGTTGCTCGAGGCGAGCCGCGCAGCCCAGCTGGTCGTCGTCGGCAGCCACGGTCGCGGCGGGTTCACCGGGATGCTGCTCGGCTCGACCAGCCGGGCGCTGGTCGAGCACGCCGACTGCCCCGTGCTCGTGGTCCGCCCCGAGCGGAAGGACTGAGCGCCGCCGGTGCCCCGGGTACCCGGCTTCGGCCGGGTACCCGGGGCACAACCGTGGCCGGACTGTCCGCGAGGTCGAACGGCTTGAGCGGACGGGCGCATCGGCCCTGCGGCTCTTGGCTTTCGGCCCTGACCGCGTCGACCCGGCGAGCGGCACCATCGAAGAGCCGACAGCAGACCGGCAGCTTCCTTCCGGAGAGGAGGGCGACATGACTTTCGCTCATCGCACCCGCGACCCCGGGCCGGCTCGCGTGGGTGGATTCCCCGCCGGAACGCACGTTCGCGTGCACAGCGGTCAGTTCGACGGACGGACCGGGATCGTCGTGGACTGCACTCCTGATCTCCGGCCCGGCTCGGTGTGGGTCGAATTCACGCCCGGGCATGCCCGGCTGGTGCCCGGGTACCGGCTCGAGGTCGACGAAATGTCGGACAACTGAGCGAACCGGCTCGGCAGCCGCTCGCCCGGCACCGCAGGCGATGCTCCGGTCGCAGCTCGTTTGCCGCCCACTATTTGTGGTAGACAACTACTACCGAGTGAAGCGGCGACGCAGGCGGGCGAGGGCCGGAGGGCTCGGACATGAGCGACCACGACGAAGGCCGGCTGACTTTCCCGGATCTTCCGCGGATGGAGCTGGACGAACTGCTGGGGCAGCTGGTCGAACGCGCCCAGGAAGTGATCGGCACCCAAGGGCGTCTGCGGGGCTTGCTGCGGGCGAGCCGCATGGTGACCTCCGACTTGGCGCTGCCGACGCTGCTGCGCCGCATCGCCGAAGCGGCCCGGGATCTGCTCGGCGCCCGGTACGCCGCGTTGGGCGTGATCGCTCCGGGCGGGCGGCAGCTGGCCGAGTTCGTGCACACCGGCATGGACCCGGAGACCGTCGCCCTGGTCGGGCGGCTCCCGGAGGGGAAAGGCCTGCTCGGCGCCCTGATCGACGACCCGCGGCCGATCCGGCTCTCCCGCATCGCCGACGACCTGCGGTCTTCGGGGTTCCCGGACCACCACCCGCCGATGAACAGCTTTCTGGGCGTGCCGATCCTCGTCCGCGGTGTCGTGTTCGGCAACCTCTACCTGACCGAGTGCGAACACGGCGGATTCACCGCCGAGGACGAGGAGCTGGCTCTCGCGCTGGCCGCGACGGCCGGGCAGGCGATCGACAACGCGCGCCTGTACGAGACCGCCCGCAAGCAGCAGGAATGGCTGCGCGCCTCCGCGGTGGTGAGCCGGGAACTGCTGGGTTCGGGCCCGGAGCGCGCCCTGGCGCTGATCGCGGAGTACACCCGCGACCTCGCCGACGCCGACCTGGTCACGGTGCTCCGGCCCGCCGGCGAGGACCGGCTGCGCGTGGAAGTCGCCGTCGGCGCCCACGCCGAGGACGTCATCGGGCTCGAAGCGCCCGCTGACCGGACCTTGTCGGGCCGCGTGTTCCGCAGCGGGCAGCCACATCTGGGTTCGTGGGAGGACCACCCGGACCAGGAGCCGGCGGTGGCGAGCCGGGTCAACGTCGACGCGGTGCTGGTGGTGCCGCTGACCGGCGCCCAGGAGATCAACGGGGTGCTCACTGCCGCGCGGGTGCCCGGCCGTCCCCGGTTCACCGCGGAGGATCTGGAGATGGCCGCCGGGTTCGCCACCCAGGCGTCGGTGTCCATCGAGATCGCCGACGCCCGCGCGGAGCAGCACCAGAACGAACTCTACGAAGAACGCGACCAGATCGCCGCCGAACTGCACGAGCAGGTGATCCAGCGCGTGTACGCGGTCAGCCTGTCACTGCAGACGGTCATCGGGCTGGCGAAGGCCCCGACGGTGGCGCAGCGGGTCCGGGCGGCCGTGCGCGACCTCGACGGCGTGATCGCCCACGTCCAGGACGCCGTCCGCCGCCTCGACGCGGCCGACTCGGCGCACCGGCCTGGCGTGCGGGAGCGGATCGAGGAGGTCCTCGCCGACGTCACGGCCGAACACCGGCTGTCGGTGTCGACGCGGTTCGCCGGCAAGCTCGACGTCATCGGCTCCGGCGAACTCGCCGACGACCTGATCGTCGTTCTGCGCGACACACTGGGCTTGATCGTCCGGCACGCCGCGGCGACCGCCGTGGATCTCGTGCTGACCTGTACCGAGGAGCAGGTCAGCCTGGTCATGGAGCACCACGGCGGCGGCGACCTCCGCCGCGGCGATATCGCCGAGTGGCCGGCGGTGGCCGAGCGGGCCCGACACCGCGGCGGCGCTGCCGAACTGGACGATCGCGCGGTTCGCTGGTCCGTGCCGCTGCGGTGATCGAGTGGTCAGTGAGCGAGTGCGTCGGCGCGTTCGTCGGCCAACGGGGCGAACAGCTCGAACAACTCGGTAGCTGACAGCGAGTCGTGCGGTGCGGCGGGTTCGTGGTCCAGTCCGAGCATCGCCATCAGTTCGGTCTCGTCCCGGCTGTCGTGGGCGTGCCGCTTCACGGCCGCCATGGCGAGGCGTCGCTGTTCGGTGGTCGGCTGTCCGGTGAGGGTGGTGTCGAGCATGGCGATCCTTACGGGGACTCAGACGGCGGTGGGTGTAGCGTGACGGTCGAGCTGCTCGGCGAGCCGCTCGAGGGCGTGGTCGAGGGCGCTGTCGAAGGTCGAGGCGACGGCGCGGGACCGGAAGCGACGGCCGCGCATCGAGGCACGGATGTCAGCCAGCACGGCGTCCGGCATGGCGGGGTGCCCGGTCCGGCGCACCGAGATGTCGAGGGTGCCGACCGGGTACAGCGCGCAGGCGGCACGGCCACGCTCGATCGCGTCGTCGAGCAAAGACGGGTCGATACCCGATCCGACCTGAGCGGTGACGGTGGCGGAAGAACTGATCACCGCTTGACCATGCCAGCCGCACCGTGGCGGGCCGCAGGGCCTTTGGTCACCGGTCCGACGGTGATCCGGACCGGACTTCCGGCTGTGGGCGCGGGACTTTGGTCATCACCAAGGCAAGTGCCGCGGTGTAGGCCGAGCGCGAACGGCCATCAGATACGGCCTCGCTTACACCGGAATGCGCTGCCTTGGGAGTCTTTTGCGCCGTGCGGTTGGCGCGTTGGTTCTTCATCATGACGGCTGCGCTAGGTGAACCGGCTTTCGCGGGTCCAGAGCTTGCGGCCGATCTCGTCGAGGAGGAGCACTGGCTCTTCGCCGACGCGAAAAACCGCCCAACCTAGGACTTCTGTCCTGGTGTGCGGTGGTTCGTGACTATGGGGCTAAGGGGACTCGAACCCCTGACCTCCTCACTGTGTCAGAGCACGGTCCGGCGCGCGCGGCAGGTGTATAACGACGTCAAGAACGGCGACTATGCCACTGCGGGTCCCGATTTCCTCGCGACGGCCGAGTCCGCTGCCGGCGTCGCGCTCGCGGTGGGCAAGGGCTTGGCCGAAGCCAAGACCGCCGAGCCGGGCGGCCTCGTCGCCGGATGCATGAACAGCTTCGTCGGATCCACCGAAGTGCTGGTCCAAGGTGACCGGAAGGAACCGATCGAAGCCGTCAAGGTCGGCGACAGCGTCACGACCGGTGTGCCGGGCAAGGCCGCGACCGAGCAACATGTCGTGACGGCAGTCCATGTCACCGATGCCGACCGGGACTTCGTCGAGCTCGTGATCGGGACGCCGGCGGGAGCGCGCACGATCACCGCCACCGCCCACCACCGGTTCTACGACGTGTCCTTGGGCAACTGGGTCGACGCCGTTGACCTTCATGTCGGTGACGAGCTTGACACGCCTGGGGAAGGTCGCGCTCCGGTCGTCTCGGCCCGGCACTTCGTTGCTGGCCTGCGTACATACAACCTCGCGGTCGACGCCATACACACCTACTACGTGGTCGCCGGTGAGAGTCCGGTGCTGGTCCACAACGTGGGGGAATGCCCGGTGAACGGTCCTCCGCACCGTAAGCTGGGCGAAGCCGGGACGCTTGACCGCCTGATCAGGGAGGGGTGGACGAACATCACCCCCGACTGCGCTTCAAGAACAGCAGAGGCGTCGGGTTCCGGGCCGATTTCGTGGCACAACATCCGGACGGAAGGTGGGTCGCGGTGGAGGTGAAGACCGGTGGGGGTGCGCAAATTACTCCCGGTCAGGCCGCCGGCTACCCGGAACTGACTTCCGGTGGCGCCACGCTGGACACGACCAAGCTGAGTGATCAAGGCTTGCAGAAGGGCAGTTTGGTTCAGATGGACCTCGAGATCGACGCATGGGAATGTCCGACGTGCACCCCTTAGAAGAGGAAGTGGTCGAAGCGATCGCGCGTCGGCTGCAGGCGGATGGGTGGAAGCAGATTGACTTCGAGGAGCCTGCTTTCTCGCTGGCGGAAAACGATGAAGTTCATTTTCATATCGGTCTTAACCACATGTCCCGGGATTACGGGGTCGCTCTCTTTCCGGCGCTGGGGGTCTGGCATCCGGAAACAAGCCGGCTGGTGACGAGGTTCTGCGGTCTTCCGGAAGGGCCGCAGTCCGGCTCTGCGTCCTTCGGTCGTGGTCTGACCGATGTCCTCAACGAGAACGGGATTCCTCGCGCACCGTTGGAGCGTTGGCTGGTTCGCGAATCCTCGGAGGTGGCTGCGGTCGTCGGAGTACTTCTCGACGACATCGCGACGTACGCGATGCCGTTCTTCCGCTCCTTGTCGACCCTCGAGGACATCATCCAACGGCTCGAGCGGGTTCCGAACAGGTACCAGGCGCAGAGCAGGCACCTGGCGGTCGCGCTGGCGTTGGCCGACCGGGAGAGGGATGCGATCGACGCGCTGGCGGAGTTCGCAGGCTTCGCTCGCAGCCAGAGCCCGCAGATGGCCGCTCAGTCACAGAAGTTCGTTCAGGCATTCTTGCGCCATTTCGGCATTGACGAGTCGCGCCTCCCAGGGGAGGCCGCGACCGGTGACTGGGTGAGCTGACGTGGTGCATGTCGGACACCTGCAACTTGACCGGATGGAAAGTTGGAAGGTCACGGTATTCACATGTCGGTTTGTCCCGCTTCGAGGGTGATGCTGGTACGGCCTTGTCCAGGATCTGGTGGAGTGGAGGTCGTCATGGAGTGGGTCGAGCAGACGGGTCAGGTTTCGTGGCGGGTCCGGTACCGCCGTGCGCACGGGACTGTGGGGTCGGTGCCGGGGTTCTCGAGCCGCTTGAGCGCGGAGGCGTACGCCGGTGACATGGAGTCTCTACAGATCACCCTCAGCTACTGACCGACCTGCTGGTGCTGCCGAAACCAGGCGGCGTAATAGGCCAGGTTCGTATAGACGGCGGGCGACTGCGAACAAGGCACCGACCTCCCGGCACCTGTGCGGCCGGCCGAGCCGCCCGCCGCCCATCGGCGGCCGTCGACGCGCTGGAAGGCCGCCGTCCCGGAATCGCCGTGGCAGGCGCCTCCTCCGCCGGGCGCGTGGTCGAGGCATACCTCGTCGATGCCGATGGGAGCCTGCCCGCTGTCGCAGGCCGAGGAGGCGAGCGGTGCGACGTCGAGCTGGCGGAGCACCTGTGCGGGTGGCGCGGCGTCGTCCGCAGCGGTTCCCCAGCCGAGCTCGCGGACTAGCCCCTTCTTGTCGAGTGCCGCAGCATGGCTGGTGTCAGCGCAGGATCGAGGCCGTGCACCGGGCGGTCGAGGGTAAGTAAGGCGACGTCGCCGACCCGGCCCTCGGCATCCCGCATTCCCCAGGACCACGAGTCCGGCACGGCGATCGCCCGGACGTGATGGACCTGCCCGCCGCTCGTACGGTCCGGCGAGCCGAGCCGGATGTGGTAGGTGGACGGATCGCTGTGATCGACAGGCTTGCTGCCTCGGTGGCCGCCCAGGCGCCGTACGCAAGACGTGCCGACCGAGCTCGAACGCCCGACACCGGCATGTTCGTCACACAGTGCGCGTTGGTCGCGACGTGCCAGACGTCGTGGATCCACACACCACACGCGGGCCAGTTCGGGTCGGTCCCGTTGTCGTACTGCAACGAACCGACCGGGTAGGAGCTGATCGGCTCCTTCACCGCCGACGATGGCTTCGGCGGTTCCTGGAACGTACATCACTGCGGCGAAAACGTATGCCGTCGCAGCCGCGGATGTTCTTGTTTTCATGACAGCCTTTCAGTGTTGCGCAAGGCGAGCCATGTACACAGGCCGGCCAAGGCCAGCTCCGGAACCGCGCAGACGAGGGCCTGGGTGAATTCGGCGCCGGCCTGGGCGGTGAGGACGTCGAACCAGGCGTCCATCACCATGAGCGCCGCGACGGCCGATGCCGACAGGCGGGCGCGGTCATCGCCGTGGTGGACCAAGCGCGCGGTGGTCGCGCAGCCGAGCGCCGTGGCCAGGTCGAGTCCGATCCACACGGCCGGCCAGTGCCGTACCTGCGCGGTCTCGGGCAGGGACCGGCCCAGCACGAACACCCACGGCACCATGCCCGCGGCGATCGCGCCGAGCACCCTGGGCGCCCAGCTGCTGCGGGGTCGCGCCCGCGTATCCGGCGTCCTCGCCGTGCGTGGCAGCCGGGGCATCGTCCGAACGGTCATGGGATTCCTCCACCGAAGTCGTGGTGATGCCGCCGGCGTCGGCGGCCCTGCGGCGAAACCTTGCCGCCGCGGCCTGCCGAGATCAGTAGCCCGTGGTTCCGACTTCGTGGTGGTGCCTGCTACCGCACCGACCCGGGTGCCTGCATGATGGTGCCGTCGGCCCGGTCTCGATCAGCGTTGGATCATGGACACGCCCGCGACGTACGCGGGCCGGTGGTTCGGCGGCTTTCGGGTTCGTCGCGGCTGGGGTGTCCGTGCAGCTGACCACCCTGTGGATCACCACAGCACTCTGGCTCGGCCTGCACCTGACCGAGGTGAAGTTCGCCCGGGACATCGTCTTGGGCGGCGTGGTCTTCACGGTTCTCGTGCTGCTGGCCGTGTCCCCGGTACTGACCGTGGTGCAGCGGAACCGGCTGCGCGCCGTGCTCGGCGTGGACCTCCGCCGGTCACCGCCAGAAGGTGGACTTGGCGCGGCCTCACGGCGACCGGGCGGCAGCTCGGCTACCACGCCAAGCCGCTCAGGATCCACACGGCGATCTCGAGGTCGAAGACCTCGCCGTCTGCCGCCCGCTCGGCCACCCACAGCCGGCTGACTTCAGCGAGCCGGTGCTCGACGGCAGTGCACAGGGCATCTCGAAAGGTGCCGGCAGGCGGCGAGGACGAGCGGACCGTCGCTGTCGTCCGGGTCGACAACAGTCTCGGGAACATCGTCGTCAAGGACTTCCTCAAAGCTCCGACCGGTGAAGATGCCCTCCCACTCGATCAGAGCCTCCTCGACATCGAAGTTGCCGAAGGTCAGGGACTCGAAGACCCCCGTCGGGACCACCCTCCGCGACAGCAGCGGCAGCTTCGGCGTCCGGTGCCAGGAAGCCGACCTGCCGCCCTGAGATGCTGTCCGCCCACAGGCCGAGATCAAGATCTGCAGCTGGTACTAGGTTCACCATGAGATCGGGTACGGGTTTCATGGCACCGTCCTCCTGCGGTGCCCTAGCGTCGTGCCATGACGATTCCAGCTGGACTGAGACGCACGGTCCTCCGGGCGCAGCGGGACACCGGCTTTCTTGCCGCTGGTGTGCTGCCGCACCTGGCGCTGGTGCCCGTGTGGGCCTGGGCGGCGACGACGACCGCCAGGACGGGGAACTGGCTCCTCACGGGTTCCGTGTCGTCCGCCCTGGCCCTGCTCGGCACCCCGGTGCTGACGGCCGTTCAGCGGGCTCGCTACCGGGTGCTCATCGGGGTGGACGTCCCCCGGCTCACCCCCACCGCGCCGGAACGATGGACGTGGGCCTCGACCGCCCGGTGGGTCGCGGCGACGCGGCCTTGGCGCAAGATCGGCTACCACCTCCTGCTGGGCCCGCTGCTCGCGCTGCTGGAGCTGCTGGTGCTCGCGGTGGCAGCCGCGTGCCTGGCGGGCGTCACCGCCTACGCCTGGTCATGGGCGCTGCCGACCGGAATCCGCCAGGACTGGTTCGGCTACCTGACCCAGCTGCCGGCTTACACAGCGGCTGGATTCCTCCTCCTGTGCGCCCTGCCCTGGACCGGGCGGGCAGTAGCCCGGGCCGAGGCGCGGCTGGCGTTGGGCCTGCTCGGGCCCAGCCGGGCGCAGCGGCTCCAGGAGCGGGTCGATCAGCTGGCCGTGAGCCGGACCGACTTGATCGAGGCCGTCGACGCGGAGCGCCGCCGGATCGAGCGCGACCTGCACGACGGCACCCAGCAGCGGTTGGTGTCTCTCGCGGTCAACCTGGGTCTGGCCATTGCCACCCGCCCGGACCTGCCGAGTGATGCCCGCGAGGTGATCGCGAGAGCGCACCTGGAGGCGAAGGAGGCGATCGCCGAACTCAATGACCTGGTGCGGGGGCTGCACCCGGCCGTGCTCGAAGACCGAGGTCTGGACGCGGCGTTGTCCGGGCTGGCTGCTCGCACGCCCCTGCCGGTGCGGCTGCGGGTCGATCTGGAGGAGCGGGTGGCGCCCAACGTGGAGTCGGTCGCGTACTTCGTGATCTCTGAGGCGCTGACCAATGCAACGAAGCACGCCAACGCGATGCGTGCAGAGGTGATAGTCCGTCAGGTCGGCGAGGTGTTGCGAGTGCGCGTTACCGACGACGGGCTGGGCGGTGCCGACGCCGCCGGCACGGGGCTGACCGGGCTGGCCAAGCGGGTCGGCTCCCTCGACGGGGCCTTCCACGTCAGCAGCCCCGTTGGCGGGCCCACCACCATCACCGCGGAGCTGCCGTGCGCGCGGTGATCGCCGAGGATTCGGTGTTGTTGCGGGTCGGCCTGATCAAGGTGCTGGAGATGGGCGGGTTCCAGGTCGCCGCGGAAGCCGGCGACGCGGAGGGGCTGTTGGCGGCCGTGGCGGAGCACCGGCCCGAACTCGCCTTGATCGACGTCCGGATGCCGCCCGGCTTCACCGACGAGGGGGTGCGGGCGGCGATGGAGATCCGTCGGCGCTGGCCGGGGACGCCGGTGGTGCTGCTTTCGCAGTACGTGGAGGAACGGTACGCGGCTGACCTGCTGTCTGCGAACACCAGCGGTGTGGGCTACCTGCTCAAGCAGCGGGTTGCCGATGTCGCCGACTTCGTGGCGGCGGTCCGGCGAGTGGCGGACGGGGGCACGGCCCTGGACCCGCAGGTCGTCGCCCAGTTGCTGCTGCGGCGCGACAGCGACCCGCTCGCGCGGCTGACCCCCCGCGAACGGGAGGTGCTCGGCCTGATGGCCGAGGGGCGCTCCAATGCCGGCATCGCGCAGGCGCTGGTGGTCAGCGAGAGCGCCGTGGCGAAGCACATCAACAACATCTTCGCCAAGCTTGACCTGCCCGTGGTCGACGCGGACCACCGCCGCGTCCTGGCCGTGCTGCGGTTCCTCGGAGCGTCCCGGGACTGACCTTCCCATCCGTGTTCACGATCTACGGCTGGAGTACCAAGCCGGCCGTTCATTCGAGTCTCCGCGATGCGGTCGCGTAGGTGGCGATGTTAGATCTGGCCGCGGCGTCGTCGAGTGCCCCAGTTTGCGCAGCTCCGCTTCTGGACCGGGTGCCGGTGGGGCGAGTTGGCCGGTCTGCATCGGGACAATGTCGATCTCCGGCGTGGTCTGCTGATGATCGATCCGCTGGGGGGCGTTGCATGAGTCGGGGTCGATGCGGTGGCTGGGGCCGCCGAAGACCCGAGCCTCCGCGCGGACGATCGCGGCAGCGAGGCGTCAGGGGCGAAGGCGGACTGCGCGGCGGTCCGGCCAGGGCTGACCTTCCACGGGCTGCGGCACAGCCACAAGACACGGCTGATCGCCTGCGGCGCTCGGAGATCGCCCAGGCCCGCCGGCTCGGTCACCACCTGGACAACCGGGTCACCGAGATCTACTCCTACGTCGCCCGGAGGTCGAGCAACGGCTGCTGGAGGACCTCGAGCGCCACCGCCACCGCCGTCACCGAGTGTGGCCGACGGTGGGCGTATGGCGCCGGTTGTCCCCCTCTTCGCCACAGGTCGCCCGACGGCCGGACCCGGGAGCAGCGGGAACACCGCGCGGACGCCATGCCGGGACTGGGGCAGTGCTCCAGTTCTGCCCCAGCAGGAGCACAAGATCGCACGGTAAACCGATCATCGAAGATCGAACCCGGAACGCAGAAAACCCCTCCGACCAGCCACGACGGCTGAAGCGAAGGGGTTCGTTGCGATGTGGAGCTAAGGGGACTCGAACCCCTGACCCCCTCACTGCCAGGGGCCGATCATGGCCCTGACCTGCGGCGATCGAGAATCGCCTAGTGAAATGATGCGCTTGATCGTCGTTGCTTGCAACTGTGTGTTGTTGAGTGCAGTTGTGACAGGGGTTTGCCCCAGCTGTGCCCCAGTAAATTGGTGAGAGGATCGACCGGTAGGCACGGTTCGACGGCAGGCAGCGGCAGGCTATGTACGGGGCTCGCTGAACGAGATGGCGGAGCTGTCCACTGGCGGAGTTGCTCGTTCCAGGTACCCAATGGGACGTGAGCCGCGCGGCGCCCGTCGTTGCGACTGCGTCGAGACCCGCCTCGAAGAAGTTGAGTCAGGTGGCCACTCGCTCAGCGAGGGCCCAGCCGCCGCAGAGATGGAGACTTCACTCACCATCGCCGCTTGATCACTGCGATGTCTCCGGAGTCCGTGACTGAGACCTGGTCTCAAAACTCGCGTGTCGCTAGGTGAACCAACGGCCCGCCCCTGGCTCCGCACCGCCCGCCTGTGGGCCCGGCCCGACGGACCGGAGGTCTGTCAGAGAGACTGGGGGCCAGTGCCCGCCCTCTCGACCTGGAGCCTTTGATGCCGCAAGGAACCGTCCGTTGGTTCGACGCCGAACGTGGTTTCGGCTTCCTCGCGCCCGAGGACGGCTCGCCGGACGTGTTCGTGCACGCCTCCGAGATCGTCGGGGACGGCGGCGCGAAAGTGCTCCGCGAGGGTCAGGCCGTCGTGTTCGAGGTCGGCGAGAACGACCGCGGGCCCCAGGCGCTGCGCGTTCGCGTCACCGCCGATGCGGCCACCGGCAGCGCCGTGGGCCTGCTCGGCACCGTCAACTGGTACGAGCCGGGCAAGGGGTACGGCTTCGCGTCGCCGGACGGCGGCGGCGCCGACATCTTCGTGCACAGCTCCGCCATCGTGACCGGCGGCGTGGTCACCGAGGGGCAGCGGGTGGCCTTCCTGATCGTCGAAGGCGAGCGCGGCCCGCAGGCCGGGCACGTGATCCCGCTGGGAGCAGGGGCCGGCTCACCCGCTGCGGCTGGTATCGCGGACGGTGCCGACGGCACGGTGGCCTGGTACGACGAGGACAAGGGCTTCGGCTTCATCAACCCCGACTCCGGCGCCGGGGACGTCTTCGTTCACGCCCGGGCCCTGGCCGAGGGGCTGACGTGGCTCGCGGAGGGCGACCGCGTCGCCTACGAGGTGGCTAGTGGAGACAAGGGCCCGCAGGCCCGCGACGTGCACCTGGTCCGGGGCGCCGAGCCCCAGACGGCGCCGCAGCGGTCGGCACCTGCTGCGGCCGCAGGGCCGGCGGCGCGGGACGTGCCCGTACGAGGCGGCGAGGGCGTCGTCGCGCGCTACGACGGCGACCGCGGCTTCGGCTTCATCACCCCGGACGCAGGCGGCGACGATCTCTTCGCCCACGTGTCCGTGATCATGGGGTCGGAGCCGCTGCAGAAGGGTGACCGGGTCCGGTACGCGGTGCGTCAGAGCGACCGGGGCCCGCAGGCCGACCGCATCGAACGCCTCTGAAGAGGCGGCCCCACCGATGGCTGATCACTTCCCGACGAGAGTGCTCGTTCATCCCCGTCGATGGTGCCGTCAGCAACGCGGCTGGGCCCGTGCCGACCCGAGGACCTGATCCGCGCTCAGAAGCTCACCAGTCACCCCCACCCAACGACACGGGGCTACCGATGTATCCCAAACGAGTGAATGGATGCGTTAGACCTGGTCGCAGAGCTCGATCTTGATGAGCCGGCGGACGTTGATCACGGTGCAGGCCAGCGTGAGTAGCGCCAGCGTGGTGCGTTCGGTCCGGTCGTAGCGCAGCCCGAGGCGTTTGAACCGCAGCAGCCAGGAGATGGTGCGTTCGACGACCCAGCGGACCCGGCCGAGGCGGGACTTGCCCTCAATCCCGCGCCGGGCGATACGGACCTTGATACCGCGGCGGGTCAGGTAGCGGCGGCAGCGGCGGTAGTCGTAGCCCTTGTCGGCGTGCAGCTTGTCCGGTCGGCATCGTGGCCGGCCCGCCCGGCCGTGGTGGCCGCGCACGGTCGGGTTCGTGTCCAGCAGCGGCTCGAACAGCATACTGTCGTGGGTGTTTGCCGCCGACAACATGATGTGCAGCGGTAGCCCGTTCGCGTCGCACAGAACGTGGTACTTGGAGCCGGCTTTACCCCGGTCAGTGGGGCTGCGGCCGGTCAGCTCGCCCCCCTTTTCGACCGCACCGACACCGCGTCGATGCAGCCTCTGGTCCAGTCGAGCTCGTCGATGTTGGACAGCTCGTCGAGCACGAGCTGGTGCAGCCGGTCCCACACGCCGGCGTCCTGCCACTCACGTAACCGCCGCCACGCGGTGTGCCCGGAACCGCATCCGAGCTGCTCGGGTAGGTCTCGCCAGCGGCAGCCGGTGTCGAGCACGAACAAGATCCCCTCTAGCGCGGCACGGTCATCGATCCGGGGCCGCCCACCCGGACCGCGCGGCGCTGGTCGGGACGGGATCAGGGGTTCGATCAGCTCCCAGAGCCGGTCTTCGACCCGCCGCTGCTGCGTCGTCTTCGCCACGACTGTTCACGATCGACGACCAGGACCGGCAGGTTACGCAGTGACACACCCTTAAGTTTTGAGACCAGGTCTGAGGCTGCGCAACGTAGGGCTAGTGCCCGCAGCGGCAAAGGTGCCCTGCGCGCAGCGAGCCGCTGGCTACCCTTAGATGAGGTGAATAGGGTCTGCCCAGGGTTTGGTTGACACCTCACCTGTGAGGCTCCGGCCTCGCCTGGAAGGATGTCACCGTGCCCAAGCCCTATCCCCGTGAGTTCCGTGACGACGTGATCGCTGTGGCCCGACGCGGCGAGGCCCCGTTGAAGCAGGTCGCGAAGGATTTCGGGATCTCCGAGTCGTGCCTGGCCAACTGGCTGCGTGCCGCCGACGTCGAGGACGGCGCGCGGCCCGGCGTGACCCGGGAGGAGTCCGCTGAGCTGCGGGAACTGCGTAAGCGCAACCGGCTGCTCGAGCAGGAGAACGAGGTCCTGCGCAAGGCCGCGGCCTACCTGGCGCAGGGTAACCTGCCGGGAAAATAGCCTTCCCGCTCGTCCGTGACCTGGCCGCGGCCGGCGCCCCGATCAGGGTGTCGGTCGCGGTGACGTGCAGGGTGCTGGGCATCTCCCGGCAGGCCTACTACCAGTGGTGTTCGTCCCCGGTCTCGCAGCGGGACTTCGACGACGCTCATCTGATCAACGCAGCGCTCGAGATCCACGCTGACGACCCGGCCGACGGGTACCGGTTCATCGCCGACGAGCTCGCCCGGCTCGGGTTCACCGCGTCGGAGAACCGGGTGTGGCGGATCTGCTCGATGCAGCAGATCTTCTCGTTGCACGCCAGGAAGAAAGGTCGTTCCCGTACAACAGGGCCGCCGGTGCACGACGACCTCGTGCGTCGCGACTTCACCGCCACCGCACCGAATACCAAGTGGTTGACCGATATCACCGAGCATCCCACCGGTGAGGGCAAGCTGTACTTGTGTGCGGTCAAGGACTGCTACTCCAACAAGATCGTCGGATACTCCATCGCCTCGCACATGCGGGCCTCACTCGCCCTCAGCGCGTTGCGCAACGCCATCGCGCTTCGCGACCCGGCCGGCACCGTCGTCCACTCCGACCGCGGAGCCCAGGGCGGATTCAACTGGTCGTCGCAACACCTTCATCACGGAGGTTTGCGATGGGGCGCGGTCGGAAGCAGGTGCCGGAGGCGCCGGTGGGTGCGCGACGGCAGTGGGCAGCGGATCGGGCGTTGCGGGCACCGATGCGTTCACCGGGCCGGCCGGAGCCGTCTCGGGCAGTGCAGCGGGATTTTTGGCGACAGATCGCGTTGGGCGTGACGACGGCTGAGGCGGCGGAGAATGTCGGTGTGTCCTGGCCGGTCGCGGCCCGCTGGTTCCGTCACGCTGGCGGCATGCCGCCGATCAGCCTGGCCGAGCCCACGGGCCGGTATCTGTCGTTCGCCGAGCGTGAGGAGATCGCGCTGTTGCGTGCCCAGCAGCACGGGGTGCGCGAGATCGCCCGCCGCATCGGCCGCGACCCGGGAACGATTTCCCGCGAACTGCGCCGCAACGCGGCGACCAGGAGCGGGAAGCAGGTCTACCGCGCCGTGGTCGCACAGTGGAAAGCGCAGCAGGCAGCGAAACGCCCGAAGACCGCGAAGCTGGCCGGCAACGACAGGCTCCGTGAGTACGTGCAAGAGCGGTTGGACGGTGCCGTCCGCCGACCCGACGGCACGGTCGTCGCGGGGCCTGAGGCACCTGTGTGGAAGGGGCTGAACAAGCCGCATCGGCAGGATCGGCGGTGGGCGATGGCGTGGAGCCCGGAGCAGATCTCTCGCCGGCTCCCGGTTGATTTCCCCGATGATGGGTCCATGCGCATCAGCCACGAGGCGATCTATCAGTCGCTGTTCATCGAGGGACGCGGCGCGCTCAAGCGGGAGCTGGTCGCGTGTCTGCGCACCGGTCGGGCCTTGCGGGAACCGCGAGCCCGATCACGTAACAAGCCGCAGGGGCATGTCAGCGCGGACGTCGTCCTCAGCGAACGCCCCGCCGAGGCTGCCGATCGCGCCGTTCCCGGGCACTGGGAAGGGGATCTGATCATCGGGACGGGCCGGTCTGCGATCGGCACGCTGGTCGAGCGCAGCAGCCGGTCCACGCTTCTGGTGCATCTGCCCAGGCTGGAGGGCTGGGGTGAGACCCCGCCGGTGAAGAACGGGCCGTCGCTCGGCGGTTACGGCGCCGTCGCGATGAACGCCGCGTTGGCTGCCTCGATCACGCAACTGCCGGAGCAGTTGCGGCGGACGATCACGTGGGACCGCGGGAAAGAACTGTCCGGGCACGCACAGCTGACCCTCGAGACCGGGACGAAGGTTTTCTTCGCCGACCCACACTCGCCATGGCAGCGACCGACGAACGAGAACACCAATGGCCTGCTGCGCCAGTACTTCCCGAAGGGCACCGATCTTTCCCGGTGGTCCGCCGAGGAGCTGGAGGCCATCGCCTTCACGATCAATAACCGGCCCCGCAAGATCCTCAGCTGGCGCACCCCGGCCGAGGTCTTCGCCGAGCAGCTACGCTCACTACAAACACCCGGTGTTGCATCGACCGATTGAACTCGCCCAGTTCCGGTCGGTGGCCTATCGGCGCCTGCTGCGCGCCCACGGGCTGACAGGGTCGATGGGACGAGTCGGTGCCTGCGGAGACAATGCTGCGATGGAATCGTTCTTTTCGTTGCTGCAAAAGAACGTTCTCGACACGCAGCGGTGGCGCACCCGCGAAGAGCTGAGGCTGGCGATCGTGTCCTGGATCGAGACGAAGTACCACCGCAGACGCCGCCAGCGCGCCCTGGGCAAACTCACCCCAGTCGAGTTTGAGACCATCTACACCACCGCGTCAGCGGCCTGAAACAGTCAGCCCCCGGTGTCAACCGAAGTCTGGGCAGACCCATACCCGACATAGACGGGTCTCTCATACGCGCCGTCGTCGGCGCTCGTCACCAGCAACTGACCTGCGGTGCTGGTGCGTCAGACCAGCACCGCGGCAGGCGTCCGTCTCGTCGACCCCAGCCAGGCGGTCAGCGTCGTAACGACTTTCGTTCGCGCCGCGACGCAGTACCCGTGAACGAGACTGGCGGTGACGACGTAGGTGACATGAACCTATGGGAGCGCAGTAAGGCGGCGGCGGACCGGAACAGACAAGGGAAGTCCGACGACACCGATGTACGGGTGATCGAGATGTACGAGCGATCCCGGGAGTTGCTCGACAAGTGGGCAGACAAACTGGGTGTCACCCTCACCGACGTCACTCCGGTCTACCGCCCGGCTACACCCGAGAAGTGGAACGTCGGTGCGACCGAGGAACGCATCGAGACGATCTTTTCCTGCGAAGGCAGGCAGTTCACGGCAGTCTACGACCGCGTGTTCCACGTAACCTTGCGCGGCAATCCAGCAGAAACTGCTGCTCAGATCGGTGAGGCCATCGTCAAGATCGAAAGGGCCGAACGCCATGCCCAGGTAGCGGACCAGGCGAAGCGAGCACATGCGGACAAACGCCGCACGAGGCTGCGCTACGGCGGTATCGCCAGCGCAGCCATCGTCGTCGTGGCCGTCGCCGCGACGCTGATCTACCAGACCGCCACAAGCCTACCGATCGAATACTTGTCCGGAGATAAACCTGACCTACGGCCGTGTCGGGCAGCGAGCTGCAGCGAGGACGGCAACTTCCATTGGTTCAAGGAAAGCTTGAGCACTACCTTCACTGCGACCGGTGGAGACACGTTCCGCAGCACGCTCAGGTCAGGACCCCTCTGCGACCTGAAGTCCCGTTGGGAGATCACATTGGACGGCGTTCCCTGGCGCAGTGGAGATTTCGTGCATGCGGGATCGTCGATCGACCTGGACGTTCCGCTGCGCGGAGTAGGGGAGGTAAAGCTGGTTGCCACGGCGCCACCGCGTGAACAGAACTGCTCTCCCGAGATTTCCTGGTTGGTCAGAGACTGACGCCTGCGGTCTTACCTGCAGTCACGACCAAGGAGTGTGAGCGAGTGGATCGCTCGGACTCGAAGTACGCGGGCAAACGCCCGCTGGCTCGCGAGATGGGCGTCCTTGACGAACTAGACGACGGCTTTGGCTAAAGACTAGGAACGGTCGTCGCACGGGCGACGGTGTCTCATTGCGACTCTGGGCTAGGGAACCTCAGCGCGCCGGCCGGTCGAGGCGAACAGCGGCAGTGCGGCATGCCGCCGCAGTAACCACACCAGGAACACCGGAACCGTGTGAGGTTCACCCCGGGTAGTGGACACCGAGTTAGCAGGATCAGATGTCCTGCTGAAAGGATGTCCTCATGCCTGCTCGCAAGCGCCGGTCGTACCCGGCTGAGTACAAGGTCGAGGCTGCTCACCGTGTGATCGATTCCGGCCGCACGATCGCTGAGGTCGCCCGCGAGCTGGGCATCGACGCGGGCATGTTGAGTGTCTGGGTCAAAGACGAACGACGCCGGATCACCGCGGCTGAGGTCCACGGGGACAACCCCTTGCAGGCGGCCGAGCGGGCCGAGCTGCTGCGCTTGCGCGGGCAGGTGGCCGAACTGGAGAAGGACAACGCGTTCCTGGTAAAAGCTTCGGCGTACTTTGCCGCGATGCAGAAGAACCGGCCCGGTTCGCTCTGATGGCCAAGTACGCCGGCCCCGACGAGTTCGCCGAGACGGCCGGCTCCACCTCGCCGCAGCACACCCGGTTCTCGGTCCGGCGGATGGCGCGGCTGCTGAGCGTGTCGAGAGCCGGCTACTACGCGCACGCCAAACGCGCCGCGGCAAGGGTGCTGACGCCACGGCAGCAACGCCGCGCCGACCTCGAGGTGAAGATCACCGAGGCGCACAAGGACTCCCGCGGAACCTACGGGTCGCCGCGGATCACCGCCGAACTGCGTGACCAGGGCGAGGTGGTCACAGCGAAGACGGTCGCCAAGATCATGGCCTCGATCGGGCTGGAGGGCATCAGCCCGCGCACGTTCAAGGTGAAGACGACGGTGGTCGATCCGGCCGCGTCGTTCCCGCCGGATCTGGTCGACCGGCTTTTCGACCGGGGCCGGCTGGACGCGGTCTGGCTGACCGACATCACGTATTTGACGTGTGGTGAGGGCGCGATGTTCCTGTGTGCGATCCGGGACGGGCACTCTCGGAAAGTGTTGGGCCACAGTGTATCTGACCGTATCAGCGCTGAGATGGTCACGGACGCCATCCACGACGCGGTCGCCGCCCGTGGCGGTGAATGTCGCGGCACGGTACTGCATTCCGACCGCGGCGGGGAGTTCACGGCGCATCTGACGGCGCAAGCGTGCTTCCGGCACGGGCTGCGCCGGTCGATGGGCGAAACCGGTATCTGCTGGGACAACAGCCCGGCAGAGTCGTTCTGGTCGACGTTCAAACATGAGCACTACTACCGGCATGCCTACGCCACGAAGATGGAACTCGTTGCCGCAGTTGACAATTGGGTTCGTTTCTACAACAGTGTGCGGCGGCACTCCGCAATCGGGATGCTCAGTCCCGACAATTTCGAGCAGTCACTTCGCACGGCTGCCTGATCCCTCGTAAGCCCCTGTCCACCGTTCGGGGTGAACCTCAGTGCACCGTTCGGCTCCGTCGGGCACGGCTCGGCCAGAAGGTCTGCTCCGGCTGTCATGTCTAGGTGATCGCCGCATGTCTACCAGGACCCGTTCACGGGCACGCTGCTCCCCGCCGAGACCGCTATGCCGAAGTGGGCCGGAGCGAGCTGGCGCCGAGCCGGGCGCGCTCACTCGTTCGGGCGAATGTCGAGTGGCCCGTCCGAGCGGCAGTTCGGTGCACCATGGCCTGATGAGCCGGCCGTCTCACCCAGTCACCGTTGTCGTCGCCGACGCCATGATTCTGATGAGGATGTCGTGCCGGTTGGCGTTGGACGCCGGTCCGACGGCCTTGGCAGTCGACGCGACGAGGACCGGGCACGCCCGCATCTACATCACCGCGGAGGTCGAGCGCGAGGTCATCCATAGGATGGAGAAGGTCGCCAAGCACGTCTCGGCCGAGGCGGCCCTCGAAGCATGGCGCAGGCTGCTCGCGCCGTCGATCACTGTGGTCGATCTCCCGTTCGGCGATGTCCTTCATCCCGCCGTCCGCGGAATCGTCGAACTCGACCCGGACGACGTTCTGACGGGAGCCTTGGCGCTGCTGGTCGGACCGGCGCTGGTCTGGAGTGAAGACCACTCTTTGACCGACACGGGCTTCGCCTCGGAGCTGAGCTGGCGAGAAACCGGCGAAGCGTTGGTCGAACTCGCCAGAACCGAAGCAGCGTGGGCAGGCGGGCTGGGGCTGACCGCGCTGACGAGTACCGCCCTCGTCGAACTCGCGAAGGCCGGTGCGAGGTTCGCCCGGCAAGGTCCGCTCCAGGCGCTGGGCTTAGGGCTTGGCGTCGGCGCCGCACTCTTCGGACTGGTCGGTCCTGGCGGCTCTCGGTGGGCGCGGACGCGTACCGCGTTCACCGCCGGCGGCCGCTTCGTCGTCAAGTATGCTAACGAACTCGCCGTGCGCTCGGAAGCCGCGGAAGCTCGGTTGTACCGCGTTCAGCCGCGAGGCTCGGATGGTCTCGTCGAGGGTGCGGCCCGTCGGCTCGCTCGTGCGCCGCAGCCGATGACCGCGTCGGAGTTGCGTGACGCCCTTCGCCGTTCACGTCGACCTGGGCTCGGTGACCGCGAGGTCACCGCTGCGGCGATCGAGCGTGCGCTCGCCGCCCATCCGGCGTTTCACCGGCTCACGGGGAAGCGCTGGAAGCTCGGGCGACCGGTGCGATTCCCGAACGGACTGGATCTCTGAATCACTCTGGCGAGTGAACCTCAGCTTGATCCGACGCTGACCCGCATCTTGCCATTTGAACCAAGTGAGTCGGTGTCGTGTCCCACCCGGTGAGCTGGACGCCTCGGAAGAACTGCTTGAGCTACCGGCGTGGGCAGTCGGGAAGAGCGGCTCGACGAGCACTCCGCGACCATCTTGAATACCGCGGTACTTCCGTCGCTCGGTCGGCCGCGACCGGGCGACCGTCGACCGCCAGGTCGGGGCGTTGAACGGCCTGAGTCGTCCGGCCATCGCCCGGCATCGCCAGCGCGCCGCCGTGCAGTTTGTTGGGGTCGCAAACGAATTTTCGGGCCGCGTCCTGCTGTGGGCTGGCTGACCGAACGCCGGCAGGCCAGGTGGGTTTCAGCAAGTCACCTTGGATTCGATTGTCACATTCGCATATTTTTCGATCGTGCGTTGTAGCAAATAACTGCAGGCGAACGAATCGTGAGGTGATCAAGGTCGGGGGCAGGACGGAGGGCGTGTCATGGCGCGCAGCAGGGATTTCTCGATCTTCCTGTTGAAGGATGACTATGACGCGACTACCGCGTTGAAGGACGACCACAAGCTGATCGAGGCCGTTCCAGCGACCCGCCTGCCGTCCGAGGCGTCGTTGTTCGTCTTGGATGGGCAGCCGCGGGCGCCCTGGTGGAAGACGTATTTCGGCGTGGACCGGGAGCTGTGGCAAGCGAGCAAGGGGGCTCTGGTCTTCTTGCCGGTGGCCGACCGGGTGTGCGTGCTTGCGTTCGGGCACGTGTCCCATAATCTCCGGGACGAGTCCTACGAGTACGACTTCGGGATCAGAGTCACGTTGAATTGCGTCGACCCCACGAAGCTGAAGAACACCGACACCCTCGAGCCGGGATCGGCACGGCGTCAGCGTACCCAGCACGCGATGGAAACCGACCTGACCTATTTCGACTTCGACCAGGATAGCTCGGTGTTGAAGAGCATTACCGGCAAGGTGAAGGCCGAGTACGCGGATGTGCTCAAGCACGCCACCGGAGGGAGCGGCCTCCGGGTAAGCACGCCGGTTGTGTCTGCAGACTTGATCGACCTGTGTGAACGTTTGCTGGACCTGTACGCGGATGAGTCCTACATCGAGTCGTTCCCTGACATCCAGAAGATCGTCCCGGTCCGGGACCCCACCCAGGTTTCACGGTTGAACCGCAACCTCGAGAAAGCAGTTCGGCGTCGGGCCGACAACCTGCAGCTTGCCGTGCCGGAGATGCTCGACTACAGCCGTGACAGCGACAGCATGTACGCGATGTTCGAGGCGGGTGGCCAGGGAGAGCTGTACTCGGACGTCGCGATCGTCCACTACTACGACCATCTGACGGCCAAGGGTATCGATGTCCGCACCTTGACGATCGAGCAACTCAAAGCACACCGGCTCAAGCTCGTGAACCAAGACGGCGACCGTCGTGACAGTCACTCGGTATTCAAGTCACTGTTGTTCGACACCAGCCTGTCGAGAGACTCCGCAGCGTACTACCTGAACGAGGGGAACTGGTACGAAGTCGACCGGGACTACGTGAACGGTCTCCAAACACGGTTGGACCCGTTCTGGTGTGATCTGACCTTCCTCGAGGACTGCTCGGAGCACCTCGAAGCCGACTACAACAAGGAGATCGGCAAGAAGGCCGGATACGTCTGCTTGGACACGACTGACGTGAGCCGCAAGGGACAGACGCAAGTCGAGCCGTGCGACGTCTACACCGTCATCGACGATCACGCGGTGTTGGTCCACGTGAAGATCTCCACGGCTTCGAGTCAGCTCAGCCATCTCTTCAACCAGGGCACCAACGCCGTCGAACTACTCCGTAGTGACGATGAGTCCCCGGACAAGCTGAAAGAGCTTCTGCGCGCGAAGGCGAAGGAGAAGGACGACGTAGGGAGCCTGACCGCGCCGGTCGATGCGGGTCGATACTCGGTCGTGTTCGCGATCATCACGAGGAAAGATCCGGTCCGCAAGTCGCTGAACTTACCGCTTTTTTCGCGAATCAGTCTAGCGCGCAACATCCGGGCGTTGGACCGGCTGATGCACGTCCCCGTCACGTTCGGCTTCATCAAGAATATCGCGCCGCCGCAACCGGTACAGCCGAAACCTAAGAAGGCGCGGACGCCGCGGGGTGGCTCGGACAAGCCGTGACCGGATATCAGGCGGGCTGAGTTACGACGGCCCGAAACCGGCGTATCTGGGATAGCAAACGCCAGCACAACGCCATCGTTACGTGCACTCGACATCACAGGCGGTGGTCGCCCGGCTGCGCCCTCCCGATTAGCGAGCATCGTTGAAGATGGCTGTGTCGGGAAAATACACCGAAGCGGCCCAACGCTGGGTTGGTTTTGTTCCGGTGTGGAGGCTGTTATGGCGTGGGTGGAGCAGTGCGGCAGCAAAACGTGGCGGGTGCGGTATCGACAGCAAGGCTGTGGCGTTCGTTCGGTGTCCGGTTTCGGCTCACAGCGTGACGCCGCGGCCTACGCCGCCGGGCTGGAGGTGGATCGGCGCCGGCGGGTGTGGATCGATCCGGCCGACAGCGCGGTCACCGCGGCTGAGTGGGTGGCGCGATGGTTCCGGTCGCTGGATCTGGGTCCACGGACGATCGAGAGCTACCGGAGCCGGCTGCGGTGTCACATCCTGCCGAAGTTCGGCGACCTGCCGTTGGGTGCGATCACGGCGCTGGGTGTGACCGAGTGGGCTCGGGAGCTGGAGCGAGCCGGATTCGCCCCGTCGACGGTGAGTTCGCAGCTGAATCTCCTGTCGATGCTGCTGACCGATGCGGCCGATGAGCGGCTGATCCCGTTCAATCCGGTGCGGTGGCGGAGGCGCCGGGGCCGGCGGTCACGACGGGCGGTGCCGGAGCGGATCTGGGCGACTCCGGAACAGGTGGTGCGGATCGCCGAGCAGGCCGGCGTTCTCGGCGGGCCGATCGCGCGGCTGCTGGTGATCACCGCGGCGTGGACCGGTTGCCGGTGGGGCGAACTCGCCGGTCTCCATCGGGACAATGTCGACCTCCGACGTGGGGTGATCGTGATCGATCCGCTGGTGGGGGCATTGCACGAGTCTGGGTCGATGCGGTGGCTCGGGCCGCCGAAGACCCGGGCCTCGGCGCGGACGATCGCGCTGCCGCCGTTCCTGGTCGCGCTGCTGCGCGAGCATCTCGCGCGGCACCGGTACGGGTTCGTGTTCACCACGCCGAGCGGGACGTGGTTGTGGCGCTCGACGTTCCTCCGGCGGGTTTTCCGTCCCGCGGTCGACGGCAGCGAGGCGTCCGGGACGAAGGCGGGCTGCGCGGCGGTCCGGTCAGGGTTGACCTTCCACGGACTGCGGCACAGTCACAAGACCTGGCTGATCGCCGGCGGCGCACCGGAGATCGCTCAGGCCCGCCGGCTCGGTCACCACTTGGACAACCGGGTCATCGAGACCTACTCCCACGTCGCCCCGGAGGTCGAGCAGCGGCTGCTGGACGATCTCGAGCGCCGCTGGCGCATGGCGGCACCACTGCCGCCGACGCCGTCACCCGGCGTGGTCGAGGGCCGCCATATGGCGGTGGTTGTCCCCCTCTTCGCCACGGTGGGGGTCACCCGCCGGGCGAGCCCGGGAGCAGCGGGAACACCGCGCCGACGCCATATCGAGGGTGGGGTGGTGCTCCAGTTCTGCCCCACCAGGAGCACAAGATCACGCCGTAAGCTGATCAGCGGAGATCGAACCCGGAACGCAGAAAACCCCTCCGACCAGCTACAACGGCTGAAACGAAGGGGTTCATTGCGATGTGGAGCTAAGGGGACTCGAACCCCTGACCCCCTCACTGCCAGTGAGGTGCGCTACCAGCTGCGCCATAGCCCCGGAGCGAAGGTGAACTCCGCATCTCGTATGGCCATACGCTACACGACCCCCGAACGGCTCCTGCGCAGGGGGTGCCTCAGGGTCACCGCGTCGGCGGCTGAAGCCCTGACCTGCGTTTTTACACCTTATTTTTAGTCGTGTATTGACCTCGTGGTGTGGCCGCCGTTACATTTTGCCGCGGTTGTGACGCCGAGGTCCCCGCCCGTTACGCCGCGTCTACCCCAAGACCGGGCACGCCTCTGCCGTTTCCTGCTCTACGAACGCCGCGGAACGCGGCAGAGGAGGTTTCGATGAAGACGAGACGGCGGGTGATGGTGCTGCTCTCCGCGGCATCCGCCCTGGTCGCGGGCATGCTGACCACGAGCCAGGCGCAAGCCGCGGTCACTCCGGACGGCTGGTACACCGTGGTCGCCGCCAACAGCGGGAAGTGCGTCGATGCGCGGGCCGCCGGGACCGCCAACGGCACCGTCGTGCAGCAGTACTCCTGCAACCAGACCGCGTCACAGGAGTGGCAGTTCCAGTCCACCGGCGACGGCTACTTCCGGGTCAACGCCCGTGGCAACCCCGCCGCGGCCTGGGACGTCACCGGTGTCTCCACCGCCGACGGCGGCCTCGTGCAGCTCTGGACCTACTCGAACGGCGCCAACCAGCAGTGGCAGGCGGTCGACGAGGGCAACGGCCGCTACCACTTCGTCAGCCGCAACAGCGGGAAGTGCCTCGACGTCCCGAGCGCCTCGACCGCCGACTCCGTCCAGCTCCAGCAGTACGCCTGCAACGGGACCGCCGCCCAATCCTTCACCCTGAACCCCGTGAACACGACGCAGCCCGGCCAGCCGGACCTCGGCCCGAACGTGGTGATCTTCGACCCCTCGATGCCGAGTTCGACGATCCAGAGCCGCCTCAACAGCATCTTCGGCCAGCAGGAACGCAACCAGTTCGGCAGCCAGCGCTACGCCGTGATGTTCAAGCCGGGCACGTACTCCAACGACGTCAACGTCGGCTTCTACACGCAGGTCCTCGGCCTCGGCCTGAGTCCCGACGCCGTGACGATCAACGGCGCCGTGCACGTCGAGGCCGACTGGTTCCCGCCGCAGAACGCGACGCAGAACTTCTGGCGCGGCGCCGAGAACCTGTCCGTCAACCCGACCGGCGGCGCCGACCGCTGGGCCGTCAGCCAGGCCGCGCCGTACCGCCGCATGCACGTCCGCGGTGACCTCCAGCTCGACGACGGCGGCTGGGCCAGCGGCGGCTGGATCTCCGACTCGAAGATCGACGGCCAGGTCCGCTCCGGCTCGCAGCAGCAGTGGATCTCCCGCAACTCGCAGTTCGGCAGCTGGAACGGCTCGAACTGGAACATGGTCTTCGCGGGCGTCCAGGGCGCCCCGGCGAACACGTTCCCGTCGCCGCCGTACACCACGGTCGGCCAGACGCCGGTCACGCGCGAGAAGCCGTTCCTCTACGTCGACAACGCCGGCAACTACCAGGTGTTCGTCCCGAGCGTGAAGACCAACGCGTCCGGCACGAGCTGGGCGAACGGCACCGCCCCCGGCAGCTCGATCCCGATCGACCAGTTCTACATCGCCAAGCCGGGCGCCACCGCCGCGGACATGAACGCCGCGCTCGCCGCGGGCAAGAACCTGCTGGTCACGCCGGGTGTCTACCACCTCAGCCAGGCGCTGCACGTCACCCGGCCGGACACCGTCGTGCTCGGCCTCGGCATCGCCACGCTGGTGCCGGACGGCGGCGTCACCGCGATGAACGTCGACGACGTCGACGGCGTCAAGGTCGCCGGCCTGCTGATCGACGCCGGCACGACCAACTCGAACACCCTCATGCAGGTCGGCCAGGCCGGCTCGACCGCCGACCACGCGGCGGACCCGACGTCGCTGCACGACGTGTTCTTCCGGATCGGCGGCCCGGCCGTCGGCAAGGCGACGAACAGCCTGGTGGTGAACAGCAACAACGTGATCGGCGACCACATGTGGATCTGGCGCGCCGACCACGCCGACAACGGCGACAACGTCGGCTGGACCACCAACACCGCCGACACCGGGCTGACGGTCAACGGCAACAACGTGACGACGTACGGCCTGTTCGTCGAGCACTACCAGAAGACGCAGGTCGTCTGGAACGGCAACGGCGGCCGGACGTACTTCTTCCAGAACGAGATGCCCTACGACGTGCCGAACCAGGCCGGCTGGATGAACGGGTCGACCAAGGGCTACTCCGCCTACAAGGTGGGCCCGAACGTCACGAGCCACGAGGCGTGGGGGCTGGGCAGCTACTGCTACTTCAGCACCAACCCCTCGGTCGCCAGCGCCCACGCCTTCGAGGCGCCGAACACCCCGGGCGTGAAGTTCCACGACATGGTGACCGTGTCGCTCAACTACCAGGGCACGATCACGCACGTCATCAACACCACGGGTGACACGACCCCGGCCGGCACCAAGCCGGTCAACCTGGTCAGCTACCCCTGAGCAACCGGCGTGCGCCGTGGTGGCGGCCGCGGCGCACGCCGGTCCTATGTGGCCGGACACAGTGGACGCATGGCCCGAACGGGTGGTGAACCGCGCCACTCGGGCAGTTTGTCGCGATACTGGGTGTCCCGACACCCGAGGAGCGACCTCATGACCTCCTTCGCAGCGTTTTCCGTCATCGAGCCCCGCAAGGCGTGGCCGATCGCGGCCGTCCGCGGTGCGTTCGCCGTGCTCTTCGGAATCTTCGCCCTGGTCTGGCCGGGCGTCACGGTGCTCGCTCTGGCGATCCTGTACGGCGTGTACGCGATCGTCGACGGCGTCGGCGGCCTGATGCAGGCCTTCCGCCCGGGCGACGCCGGCCACCGCGCCGCCTACGGAATCCTCGGCGCGCTCGGCATCATCGCCGGAATCCTGGTCCTGGTCTGGCCCGGCATCACGGTTCTGCTCCTGGCCCTGCTGGTCGGCCTGTGGGCGATCGTCACCGGCGTCGCGGAGATCGCCGCCGCGATCCGGCTCCGCAAGCAGATCCAGGGCGAGGCGTTCCTCATCGCCGCCGGTGCGATTTCGGTGATCGCGGGCGTGCTCATCGTGTTCAACCCGATCGCCGGCGCGTTCGGCATCGCGCTGCTCGTCGGGATCTACGCCCTGATCTACGGGATCATGCTGCTGGTGCTGGCCTTCCGGTTGCGCAAACTGGGGGACACCACCCCCGCCGCGTGAGTAGCGTGCGGGGGTGTCGACCCGCGAACTGGTGGTGCTGGGCACCGCGTCCCAGGTGCCCACGCGCCACCGCAACCAGAACGGCTACCTCCTCCGCTGGGACGGCGAGGGCATCCTCTTCGACCCCGGCGAAGGCACCCAGCGCCAGATGCTGCGGGCCGGCGTCGCCGCCACGGACATCACACGCCTCTGCGTCACGCACTTCCACGGCGACCACAGCCTGGGGCTCTCCGGGGTGATCCAGCGGCTGTCGCTGGACAAGGTGCCGCACCCGGTCCACGCCCACTTCCCGGCGTCCGGCGCGCACTACTTCGCGCGGCTGAGGCACGCGACAGCGTTCTACGAGACCGCTGACCTGCGCGAACACCCGATCACCGAGGACGGCCCGATCGCGACCGGGAAGCTCGCCCTGGAGGCGAAGCGGCTGAGCCACCCCGTCGAGGCGTTCGGCTACCGCCTGGTCGAGCCGGACGGCCGGACCATGCTGCCCGAGCGGCTGCGCGAACGCGGCATCACCGGGCCGGACGTCGGGCGGCTGCAGCGCGAGGGCCGGCTCGGGACCACGAGCCTCGAAGACGTCAGCACGCCCCGGCCGGGACAGCGGTTCGCGTTCGTGATGGACACCCGCCTCTGCGACGCCGTCTACGCCCTCGCCGAGAACGCCGACCTGCTCGTGATCGAGTCGACGTTCCTCGCCGAGGACACCCACCTCGCCCGTGACTTCGGGCACCTGACCGCGCAGCAGGCCGCCCGCGTCGCCGCCGAATCCGGCGTCCGGCAGCTCGTGCTGACCCACTTTTCCCAGCGCTACCCCGATCCGGCGCGCTTCCTGGCGGAGGCGCGGGCCGAGTTCGACGGCGAGATCGTGGTGGCCGAGGACCTGGAGCGGGTCCAGGTCCCGAAACGCCGGTCCTCCCCAGCGGACCACCGGGCGCCGTAGGCTGCATCTCGTGAGCCAGCCGATCCTGATGACCGTCGACGACGATCCCGCCGTGTCCCGCTCGGTCGCCCGTGACCTGCGGCGCCGCTACGGGAAGGACTACCGCGTCATCCGCGCCGACTCCGGCGCGGACGCCCTCGACGCGCTGCGCGAGATCAAGCTGCGCGGCGACGCCGTCGCGGCGATCCTCGCCGACTACCGGATGCCGCAGATGGACGGGATCGCCTTCCTCGAGAAGGCGATGGACCTGTTCCCGCACGCCCGCCGCGCCCTGCTGACCGCCTACGCCGACACCGACGCCGCGATCCAGGCGATCAACGTCGTCGACGTCGACCACTACCTGCTCAAGCCGTGGGACCCGCCGGAGGAGAAGCTCTACCCGGTGATCGACGCGCTGGTCGAGACCTGGCGCGCGGTCGGCGACAAGCCGGTCGAAGAGGTCAAGCTCATCGGCCACCGCTACAACTCGCCGTCGTTCCACCTGCGCGACTTCCTCGCCCGCAACGCCGTCCCGTACCGCTGGTACTCCGTCGAGGACGACGAAGGCCGCCGGATCCTGCAGGCCGCGGAAGCCACCGAGACCGACATCCCGGTCGTCGTCACCCCCGACGGCACCGTGCTCAAGAACCCCACCGGCGGCGCGATCGCGGACGCGGTCGGGTTGTCGACCCGCCCGGCGCAGGAGTTCTACGACCTCGTCGTGATCGGCGGCGGACCCGCCGGGCTCGGCGCCGCGGTCTACGGCGCGTCCGAGGGCCTGCGCACAGTGCTCGTCGAGAAGAAGGCCACCGGCGGCCAGGCCGGCACCAGCTCGCGCATCGAGAACTACCTCGGCTTCCCCGACGGCGTCTCCGGTGCGCAGCTGACCGACCGGGCGCGGCGCCAGGCGCAGAAGTTCGGCGCGGAGGTGCTGACCGCGCGCGACGTCGTCGGCCTCGAAGCCCGCGGCTCGTCGCGGGTGATCACCTTCGGCGACGGCAGCGAGATCGCCGCGCATTCGGTGATCCTGGCCAGCGGCGTCACCTACCGCGCGCTGGAGGCCGACGGCATCGAGGAGCTGTCCGGCCGCGGCGTCTACTACGGCTCGGCCGCGACCGAGGCGCCCGAGTGCAAGGGCGAGCACGTCTACATCGTCGGCGGCGCTAACTCGGCCGGGCAGGCCGCGGTGTTCTTCTCCCGGCACGCCAGCGACGTCACGATCCTGGTGCGCGGCGCGTCGCTGGAGTCGTCGATGTCGCACTACCTGATCGAGCAGATCGCGGGCATCGAGAACATCCACGTCCGCACGCACACCACGGTCAAGCAGGTTCACGGCGACGGTCACCTGGAGCGGCTCACGCTGTGCGAAAACGGTGTCACCGAGACGGTCGAGACCGGGCACCTGTTCATCTTCATCGGCGCCGCCCCGCGCACCGACTGGCTCGGCGAGGGCATCCACCGCGACGAGCACGGCTTCGTCTGCACCGGCCCCGACCTGCTGTCCGCCGGGCAGCGGCCGGCCGGCTGGCCGCTCGACCGTGATCCGCACTACCTCGAGTCGTCGATCCCCGGCGTGTTCGTGGCCGGTGACGTGCGGTCCCAGTCGGTCAAGCGGGTGGCGTCCGCGGTCGGCGAGGGCGCGATGGCCGTGACGCTGGTACACCGGTACCTGGAGGAACAATGAGCGCACTGCCGCGGGAAGAGCTTCGCGGGCTCTTCCTTTTCGAACACCTTTCCGAAGACCAGCTCGACTGGATCGCCGCCAACGCCGTGCTCGAGGAGTACGAAAGCGACTCGACCGTCATCAGCGAGGGCGCCGAAGCCACGTGCTTCTACGTCCTGCTCAACGGCGCGATCCGGATGACGCGGCTGGTCAGCGGCACGGAGGTGGAGACCAACCGGTCCGACCAGCGTGGGGCGTACTTCGGCGCGACCCAGTTCTTCGTGCACCAGGAGAACGAGCACACCTACAACGCCACGGTGCGCGCGCTGTCCGACGTCACGTTCCTCACCCTGCCGTCGAAGGAGTTCTCCTTCGAGTTCCGCCGGTGGTTCCCGATGGCGACGCACCTGCTGGAAGGCATGTACCTCGGCTGGCGCAACAGCGACACCGTGATCGGCTCGCGCCGCCGGCTGCTGGCGCTGGGCGAGCTGTCGGCCGGCCTGACGCACGAGCTGAACAACCCGGCCGCGGCCGCCGTCCGGGCGACGTCCGCCCTGCGCGAACGCGTCGCCGGGATGCGCCACAAGCTCGCCTTCCTCGCGAAGAAGGACATCGACCCGGAGCTGCTCTACCAGCTCATCGACGTCCAGGAACGCCTGGTCAAGCAGGTCGCGCAGGCCGAGAAGCTGTCCGCGATGCAGCAGGCCGACCGCGAGGACGAGATCACCGGCTGGTTCGAGGACCGCGGTATCGACCAGGGCTGGGACCTCGCCGACATCTACGTCCGCGCCGGCCTGACCACGGCCGACCTGGACAACGTCCTCGAGCAGGTCGGCGACACCTTCATCGACGGCGCCGTCCGGTGGCTGGCCTACGCGCTCGAGACCGAGATGCTGATGGGCGAGATCGAGGACTCCACCACGCGGATCTCCGCGCTGGTCGGCAAGGCCAAGCAGTACTCCCAGATGGACCGGGCGCCGCACCAGTGGGTCGACGTCCACGACGGCCTCGACTCCACGCTCGTCATGCTCGCGGGCAAGATCGGCGACGGCGTCCGCGTCGTCAAGGAGTACGACCGCAGCCTGCCGAAGATCCCGGCGTACCCGGCCGAGCTGAACCAGGTCTGGACGAACGTCATCGACAACGCCCTCGGCGCGATGCAGGGCGAGGGCACGCTGACGCTGCGCACCTGGGGTCAGAACGACCAGGTCCGCGTGGAGATCGGCGACACCGGCCCGGGCATCCCGGCGGACATCAAGCAGCGGATCTTCGAGCCGTTCTTCACGACGAAGCCGGTCGGCGAGGGCACCGGGCTCGGCCTGGACATCTCGTGGAAGATCGTCGTCGAGCGCCACCAGGGTGACCTGCGCGTCGAGTCGGAGCCCGGGAACACCCGGTTCGAGGTCTGCCTGCCGACGGTCGAGCAGGCCTCGCTCTGATGGCTTCCGTCCCGACGGTCACGACCGAGCTCGGGGCGCTGGTGGGGCTGGCGGGCGACGGCGTCCGCGTCTGGCGCGGGATCCCGTATGCCCGTCCGCCGGTCGGCGAGCTGCGCTGGAAGGCGCCGCGGCCGCCCGCGCTCTCGGGCGGCGTGCACGTCGCGACGGAGTACGGGCCGCACGCGACGCAACCGCCGGACCCGATGAACCCGTCCGCCGTGTGCGACGAGGACTGTCTCTACCTCAACGTCTGCACGCCGGACGGGCCTCCTCCCGAGGGCGGCTGGCCCGTGCTGTTCTGGCTGCACGGCGGCGGCTACCGCGTCGGCCACGGCGAGCAGCTCGGCGACGGCGAGGAGTTCGCGCGCGCCGGGATCGTCGTCGTCACGATCAACTACCGGCTCGGCTCGCTCGGCTTCCTGCACCTCGCCGGGATCTTCGGGGAGGCCGAAGCGGACGCGGGGGTGTGCGGGCTCCTCGACCAGATCGAGGCCCTGAAGTGGGTGCACCGCAACGTCTCCGCGTTCGGCGGTGACCCGGCGCGGATCACCGTCTACGGCGTCTCGGCGGGCGCGAAGAGCATCGGGAACCTGATGGGCAGCCCGCTCGGCGCCGGGTTGTTCGCCCGGGCGATCAGCAGCAGTGGCGGCGCGGACCACGTCGCTACGCCGGAGGCCGGGACCGCACTGGCCCGGCGGCTCCTCGACGAGGTCGGCTGCCACGACGCCGAAGCGCTGCGCGCCTTGCCGGCCAAGGAGTTCGTCGAGGCGCAGGAACGGATCCTGAGCGGGCTCCAAGCGCTGTGGCTCTGGCGTCCGACGCTGCATCCCCGCGTGCTGCCCGAGGTCCCGATCGGGCCGATCCGGCGGGGGAGCGCGGCCGGGATCCCGCTGCTGGTCGGCTGCAACAGCAACGAAGGCAGCACGTACGCGCTGATGCTCGGCGACGACGTCGCGACCGCTCCGGCGAGCGGCGTCCTTTCGGGAATCCTCGGTGACGAAGGCGCTTCGCACCTTCTCGAGACCTACCTTCGCCGCGTCCCCGACCTGAAGTCGGCGAAGATCGCCGCGATGGGCGACGAACGCTACGGCATCCCGACGCAGCGGCTGGCCGACGCGCAGTCCGCGCACGCGCCCGTCTACCGCTACCGCATCGACATCGCCGCACCCGGCGTGCCCGAACAGCTCGACGGCGGCCACGGCACCGAGACGACGATGGCGTGGAAGACGCCGCTGCCGCTCGCCACGCAGGGCTCCGCGGTCAACCCGAAGCGCGAGCGCGCGGCGCTGCTGATCCACCGGAGCTGGGTGCGGTTCATCCGCGACGGCGTCGCGGACGCCGACGGACCCGAATGGCCCGCGTACGGCCCGGAACTGCGCCCGGTGCTGGTTTTCCGGGAAGACACGGATCTCGTGCTCGACCCACGCCCGGACGAGCGAAAAGCCTGGGGTGACACGGAATGGGCGTCCGGGACCTGGTTCCCGGTGACCTGACCCCGTTCCTTTATTGGCCGTTCACTTCGAACCGGCTTCCTGCCGCGTCAACCGAGTCGAAGTCCCCTCTTGTGAGTGATGACGTTCGAACTCGCGTTCGAGTAGCGTTTTCGGTGTCCGGCTCACCGAGGAGGGGTCATGAACGGGTACCGAGGTTCGGCAGGGTCAGCGTCATCGCGGCGGTCGTCAGCCAGCTCAGCAGGTCGGCGAGAGGAATGCGGGAAAGCCGGTCCGGCCATTCCTCCGCCACTGTGTGCAGCACGAGTTCGTCGTGCCGCGGCTCGACCTTCGTCAGCCTTATCCCCGGCGGGAGTTCCGGCAGCGGCAGCACGATGGGCCGGAAGCGCTTCGGTGGCCGGAGTTTCCGCTGTCCGATGTGGAGGTTCCGCGGCTCGAGCACCACGGCGTCGTCCTCCACCCGGGCCTCCAGGGTCAGGTGGCCCCACTGCGGTTTCTTGGCCCAGTGGATCTGGAGCAGCCCGCTTCCGGCCGGGGCCGCGACGATCCCGGGGCGGACCGCCGCCACCCGGTCCCGCAGCACGTCCGCGGACACGGCGATGCGCAGTTCGACACGGGCCGGCTTGGCGGCCGGCGTGGGCAGCGAGCGGAGGCGGACGTCCTCGGCGAGCACGGTGACCCGGCGCAGCGGAATGCTGCCGCCTTCGGGCTCGGGCCAGTCGACGTCCTCGGCGATGATCCGGACGTTGCCGATGCGGCCGGTGGCCAGCCGGAGGCTGTCGGCCGGGTAGTCGAGTTCGGTGAGGGTCAGGCCGACGTCGCGGCCGTCGACCTTGGCGGTCAGCCGGCGCCCGACGAGCTGCTCGGTGACCGTGCGCACCAGCGCGCCGGGCGTGACCGGGACGTTCGGGAGCAGGGAACGCCCGGCCGCGGCCAGCCCGGCCAGTTCGGGCCAGGGCACCCAGCCGTCGAACCACCTGCCGTCGCTCATCCGTCCAGTGTCGCTGAAGAACACCGAGGATGGCGACGGCGGGTGGTCCCGCAGCTGGGTGAAGCGGCGTGACCGCCGCCGGTCACCGGCCCGCGAAGCGGGCGATGATGCCGGTGATGACCAGCCAGAACACCGCGGCCAGGCCGAAGTCGAGGATGACGGCCAGGCTGGGGTTGTCCACCGGGAACAGGCCCGGGAAGAACAAAGCGAGAGGAACCGCCAGGGACTTGATGAAGACGAAGAAGGCGTTGCCGGCATTCGCGCCGGCGAGCACCATGATCATGTAAAGGACTTCGATCCCCGCGAAGATCGCGCCGATCGCCGTGATGACCCGCACGGCCGTGTTCCGTCTGGTGGTGGTTCGCCAAGGAGACATGTCCGGAAAATTCCCGCATTGGGTGACCGATCAAACGCTCCAACCCCAAGATTGCGCCGTTCGGCGGCTCCCGTTGCTCTCCGCCGCCTCTTCTGGACACTGAGTAAGCCCCTCGCTTGTGCGCGGCCACGCGAGTTCCGCCGCCAATCACGCGAGTCACGGCCCCGATCACGCGAGATCTGCGCGCGATCACGCGAGTTCGGTGCCGATCCCGTGGTCGGCATCCGGTCTCGCGGCACACCGCGGACAGCCCGAGCGCGTGTCGGCCAGCTAGGTGCGCGCGTCCGCCGCCGCTTCGGCAGCGCCGAGCAGCCGAGCGATGGCCCAGTCCTGCACCGCGAGACCGACGGACTTGAAAACCGTCCGCCCGCTCACCACCGGCGGAGCGCCCAACGCATCGCCGAGCTCAACCAACGAAGACCGCTTCACCACTCCGCTGTCCACGGCGTGAATCACCTCGCCGGCCTCCTCGAGCACGGCCTCGACCTGATCCACGACCACACACGCGGCAGCACTGAGCAACTCGGCCGGAAGCTCCCGCATGGAAGGCAGGTAGGACCCGATCGCATTGACGTGAACCCGCTCCGGAAGATCATCCACATCGAACAGAGGAGTCGAAGACGACGTAGCACAGCAAACGATCTCCGCATCGGAGACCGCATCAGCGGCCGAAGCGGCAACCCGCGTCACGATCCCGGGGAACTCGGCTCGCAAACGGTCCGCGAAGGCGTGAGCACGCGACGGATCCCGGCCGAACACCGCCAGCCGGTTCACCGGGCGCACCGCGGCCACCGCCCGCACTTGGTCGGCGGCCTGCGCGCCGGTGCCGAGGGGCGCCAAGCGGGTGGCGGAAGCCGGCGCGAGCAGGTCCGTCGCGACGCCGGACGCCGCGCCCGTGCGCAGCGTCGTCACCTCGATCGCATCGGCGACCACCTGGCCCGCGGCGGTGTTCCACACCAGCGTCCCGAGGATCATCGGCGTGCGGCCGGCGACCAGGCTGAGCGTCTTCACCACCGTCGTCGACGTCGGCGTGTGGCAGGCGCTCATCACCAGCGTCGTGCCGCCGCCGAAGGACAACCGTTGCGGTACCACGAAACGGCCGGCGGCGAGGTCGAGGAAGGCCGCCCGCACCGCGTCGACGGCGGCGGTCATCGGCACGGCCGCCCGGACGGCGTGAGCATCGAGCATGCGCGGACCCTTCGGAGTCGGAACTGCCGCTAGCCTGGCGGGGTGTCCGATGCCACGCAAGATCCACCCGTCGAGGAGCAGCGGTTCGTCCGCGAGGACTGGTACGGGGAGGAGATCACCGGACGGCACTACGTGCGGTGCGAGTTCCGCGAGGTCGACTTCTCGGAGGCGCACACCCGGAACTCGGTCTTCACCGACTGCGTGTTCGGCAACGTCCGCTTCAACGCGTCCCGCCACACGGACTCGGCGTTCACCGGCTGCGCCTTCAAGCGGTGCAATTTCTTCGACGCCGAGTTCACCGGGTGCAAGCTCGTCGGCGCGACGTTCAGCGAGTGCGAGCTGCGGCCGCTGCGGGTCACCGGCGGCGACTGGTCGTTCACCGGGCTCGCGGGCGCCGACCTGCGGTCGGTCGCCTTCCACGGGGTCCGCATGCGCGAGGCCGACCTCACCGGGGCGAACTGCGCCGACGCTGTGTTCGCCGACGTCGACCTTTCGGCGGCGACGCTGCACGCCGTCAAGCTGCCCCGCGCCGACCTGCGCGGCAGCGACCTCTCGTCGCTCGACCCGGTGAACGCCCAACTGGACGGCGCGATCGTGTCACCCGAACAGGCTGCGGTGCTCGTCACGTCGCTCGGGCTGCGCGTCCGGGCGTAAGCTCGGGCCGACCGGAAGGAGGGCCGCGATGGGTGTCGTGACACCGGGATTCAGCGGCCGGGCCCGCAGCGGCAACCCGCGCCTGCCACCCGGTCAGTACCTGGCCGAGGACTTCCCCGTCCTGTCGGCCGGCCCGACCCCGCGCGTGCGCACCGAGACGTGGGAGTTCACGGTCACGACCGAGACGGGCGAGAAGCACGCCTGGAACTGGGCCGAGCTGATGGCCCTGCCCAGCGAGAAGCCCACAGTGGACATCCACTGCGTCACCCAGTGGTCCAAACTGGACACCCGCTGGCGCGGCGTCGCGGTGGACACGCTGGTCGGCGGGCTCGACACGGCCGCCGACTACGTCATGGTGCACTCCTACGGCGGCTACACCACGAACCTGCCGCTCGCCGACCTGCTCGACGGCCAGGCCTGGATCGCCTACGAGTACGGCGGCAAGCCGCTCACTCCCGAACACGGCGGCCCGGCGCGGCTGCTGGTACCGCACCTGTACTTCTGGAAGTCCGCGAAGTGGGTGCGCGCGCTCGAGCTGAAGACCCGGGACGAACCCGGTTTCTGGGAGAACGTCGGCTACCACGACTACGGGGATCCATGGCGCGAACAGCGGTATCAGGGCGACTAGCCTGGCGGGTCGCCCGCTTGGCCGAGTTCCGCGACGAGACGCCGACGGCCCGCACGCTCGTCTTCGACCTGCCGGGCTGGCCGGGGCACCTGGCGGGTCAGCACGTCGACGTCCGGCTCACCGCGGCCGACGGCTACCGAGCGCAGCGCAGCTACTCGCTCGCTGCGCCCGCCGACGGTGACCGCGTCGAGCTGACGGTCCAGCGCGTCGCCGACGGCGAGGTGTCCGAACACCTCACCGGCCCGTACGCGATCGGCGACCCGGTGGAGATCCGCGGCCCGGTCGGCGGCTGGTTCGTCTGGCACCCGGCGGACCCGGCACCGGTCCTGCTGATCGCGGGCGGCTCGGGCATCGTGCCGGTGATGGCGATGATCCGCGCCCGCCGGGCGGCGGGCGTCCGCACGCCGTTCAAGCTGATCTATTCCCTGCGCACCCCGGCGGAGCTGTACTACGCCGACGAGCTGCGCACGCCGGTGGCGGGGCTGGACATCACGTACGTGTACACGCGCGAGCTGCCCGAAGGCCGCCCGGGAATCCCGCGACGCATCGACGTGGCCACGCTCAACACGGCGGCCTGGCCGGCGGAGTTCGGCGCATCGTGCTTCATCTGCGGCCCGACGGGCTTCGTCGAGACGGCGGCGGACATCCTGGTCGCCCTGGGCCACGATCCGCACCGCATCCGCACGGAGCGGTTCGGCCCCAGCCGCGACTGAGCCCAGCGCAATCCACAGCCAGGCACCGATGTGGACAACTCGGCCCCAGCCGCGCTCGCCCACGGCTTTCGTCGGGCATCCCCGATACGCTGGACACGGGGCCGGACCCCCGGAGAGGGCGGGGGCTGCTCTAAGGGCGCGGGCCGCTCTACGGTGCGTCCGGGCGGGAAAGCAGCTCTCGGAGCGTCGCGAGCAGCTCGCGGCGGTCGGCCGCCCCCAGCTTTCCGCGGATGCGGGCCATGTGGTGCTCCACCGTCTTGCCCGAGATGAACAGCTTCGAACCCGCCTGCTTGTACGTCAGCCCCTCCACGACCAACCGGGCCACCTCGAGCTCCCGCTCGCTCAACGCCGCCAACCCGGTGCCGGCCGCCGCGGGTTCGGATGTTCCCGGCTCCCGGCGGGCCGCCGTTCCCTGGAACTGGCGGGCCGCCTCCAGCAGCTGGACCATCGCCTTGCGGTCGGACGTGCGGATCGCCGCCTGGCCGGCCAGGCGCGCCGCGTCCCAGCGCAGGCCCAGGTCGTGCATCTCGGCCGCCGCCGCGGAGATCGTGTCCGGGTCGAACGTGCCGCCCAGGACCGACAGCCAGCACTGGGCCGCCGTTGCCAGGGCACTCGGGTAGCGGCCGCAGTGTGCGTGCGTGGTCAATGTCGCCAGGTGTGCCTTCGCCGCGTCCGCGTCCTCCAGCGTGATCGCCGCGTGCAGCTCGTGCCACACCAGGGAGACCGTCCACAGTGGAGGCTCGCCGAGGCGGGCCAGCAGGCTGTGGGCGCGTTCCAGCTGGCCCGAAATCTTCGCGAACGCGCCCGTGCGGGCCGCCGCGATCGCCAGCTCGCCCAGCGGCAGCAGCGTGAACAGATCCGTCTGCTGCCGCATCGACGCCTGGTACGCGCGGTGCCACGACCGCTGCAGCCCCACCAGATCACTGGCCCGGCGCGCCAGGCCGAGCTCCAGCGTCGCGAAGAACAGCTCGTCGCGGGCCTCCAGCGTCCGGCCGGCGACGGCGTCGTGGTGTTCGGCCGCCGTCGCGAGGTCGCCGGCCGTCATCGCGGTCCAGCCCAGCAGCAGGCGGTGGCGCACCGACAGCAGGTCGCCGCCGATCCCGCCGTCGAGGGCCCGGGTCAGCACCGGCTCCGCGAGCGCCAGCTCCCCGGTGTGCAGCGCGGCGAGCGCGGCCAGCGCCGCCGGGCTGTCCGGCAGCAGCGTGCCGCCCAGGGCCGGTTCCAGCATCGCCGCGGCGCCGAGCAGCGTCGACAACGTCTCCGTCGCGCAGCCTGGCACCGAATCGGCGATGCCGCGGGCCATCCGGGTGGCCGCGCCGGCGAACAACGTCGGCGCGACGCCGGGCGCGGGGGAGTCGAGGAGCCGCCGGGCGCCGTCGAGGTCGCCGGTGCCGACCAGCGCGATCGCCGCGAACGCGTCGGCCCCGGCCCAGGTGCCCGCACCCGCGGGAAGCCCGGCGCCCGGGAACCCTCCGCCCGCGAGGGGCCCGGCGCCGCCGGAAAACCCGGCGTTGGCGGACTGCCCGGCGTTGGCGGAATTCCCGCCGTTGGCGGACTGCCCGGCGCCACCGGACTGCCCGGCGTTGCCGGAATACCCAGCGCCGCGGGAAAGCCCAGCGCCGCCAGAAGACCCGCCGTCGCCCTGGGCTGTCGTGCCGGCGCTGCGGGAGGCCCAGTGGTACAGCTCCGCGCTGCGGGCCAGCTCGCCGCGGTGCGCCAGCACGGTGGCCGCGATCGCCGCCCCGGCCGCGCGGGTTTCGGGGTCGGCCGCGCCGAGCATCCCGTCGCCGAGGCGCAGCGCCGTGTCGAGGTCGCCCGACAACGCGGCCGCGCGCGCCCACCCCGTCGTGACGGCGGAAGAGCGGTCGCCCGCTTCGGCGGCGGCCTCGAAGAGCCGGGTCGCCAGGCGCGGGTCGGACGGCAGGGCTTCGGCGGCCGCGGCGGCGAACGCGGCCGCGGCGGACGCGCCGGAGCTGCCTGTGCCGAGCAGCGAGCGCGCCAGGTCGAGCACCGGGAGGCCGTTCGCCAGCTGCAGTTCGACGAGCCGCTGCACCGTCGTCAGCCGGCGCGCGGGCGGCCCGAAGTCGCGGACCGCGGCCGCGGCCAGCGGTAGCAGCGCGTCGTCCGGGCCGAGCAGCCCGGTCGCGCGGGCGGCGTCGACGATCGCGGGGAGCTGGTCGGGACCGCGGTCCAGCAGCGCGCACAGCAGGTCGAGGTTGCGCCCCGCCCCGGCTTCGGCCGCGATCAGGTAGCGCAGGACGTCGTCGTCGAGCTCGTCCAGCTCCGGCCGGAAGTCCTCCAGCCGCCCGAGCAGCTCCCGCTCGGCCAGCCGCGGCACCCCGCCGCTGCGCGCGTGCAGCTCGGCCGCCGCCGCGGGCTCGGCGGGCGAACCCGTCACCGCCGAGATCAGCCGCGCGATGTCCTCGACGCCGAGCGGGCCGAGCTGCAGCAGCGTCCAGCTCGACGCCACCGAAGCCGGCCGGTGCGCGACGACGATCGGTCCGTCCGCGCCCGTGAGCAGCTCCTCGAGCTGGTCGGGACCCAGCCGGTCGGCGTCGTCGACGAGCAGGGCCTCGACGCCGGCCGCGCGGAAGCAGCGGTCGAGCGCGGCGAGCAGCACGCTCTTGCCGTACCCGCCGGGCGCGACGACGGCGAGCCGCAGCGGCGCGGCCGGATCGGCCGCGACCTGGTCGAGCAACTGGCGTGCGGCCGGGTGCACGGGGACGGTGCGGAACGGGGAAGCCTGCGTGAGCAGAGTGTTCAACAGTGACCTTCACCGGAGGGGGCGCCGGGGCGGGCGCAGTGGCTCGGGGCGGGGGACTGGTCGGGGCCGGCGGTGGCTTCGCGGGCGGTGACGGTGATCACCACGGCCGAGACGGCCGCGGCGAGCACGAGGATCGCGGCGGCGAGGGGGCGCCGCCGCCGGAACAGGTTCATCGGGCTGCTCTTTTCGGGCAGCTCGAACGGCGTGATCTCGACCGGCGGCCGGGGCGGCCGCTCGCCGAGGTCACCGAACGTGTCCACCTGGGGGAGCAGGGTGGTCTCGACGGCGGGGGGTTCGTGCGGGGCACCCCGGTGGTCCGCACGCAGTGTCGCGAGGGCGGCTGCGCCGAGTGCGGCGGCCGCCGGCGGAACCGGTCCCGCGAACACCGGGCACGGCGGCCGGGCCGGCAGTGCGTGCGGCGGGACGTCGCCGCAGAACACCACGCCGGCGAGGCGCTTGGGGGACGTCGACGCCGCGCCCGCGAGGGCGAAGAGCGTGCTGAGCGCCGCGGCCGGGGCCACGCCCTCGGCAGTCGCGGCCGGCTGCCACCCGCCCGAGCCGGTCGCCGTGGCCAGCGTGACGTTCACGCCGTCGGCGCCGAACTCGCAGACCCCGGCCGCGGTCGCGCCGGGACCGGGGACCGGCAGGTGCGCGCCGAGCGCGGCGATCGAGCCGGGGACCAGCGTGACCGCGGGGAACCCGGCGTCGGCCAGGGCGCGGCGCAGCACGTCGCGGCGGTAGCCGCCCCAGTCGCCGGGGTGGGTCAGCACCAGGTGGTGCGGGGCGCCGCCGAGCAGGTTCGCGGCGTGCTCGGCGATGCCTTCGACGAGCACGGTGGTCAGCGTCTCGGGCGGGAACGGCTCGCCTTCGACGAGCATCGGCACGTCGTCGCCGATCCGCCGGTGGAAGCCGGTGAGCAGCCGGGACGGGACCCGGGCGCCCGCCTGCGCGGCCGCGTCCCCCGTGAGCAGGTACCCCTCGTCGTCCAGGAACAGCGCGGACGCGGCGGCGGGGGTTCGTTCACCCAGCCAGAGCGGTTCGGGGTCGCCCCAGCCGGGGCCTTGACGTCGGCAGGTCGCGGCGTGGGTCCGCCCCTGTGCCACATCGATCCCGAGGACGTAGGGCAACGGCGCTTCCTCCTCACCTCGCGGGGGCCGATCGGGGGTGCGGAATCCCCCTAGGGCTCGGGGCATCCTCACCCAAACGGGTTAGTCAAGCAAGTGGCTGGAGGGATTTAACCCAACTGAGTGCGTCTCGGATGAGCCCCTAACTCCCTAACGATGACATATCGATCCCCTATTGGCTGACTGGCCCGCGACTCGGAGTGATCCCCGATGTGCGTGGGGGGACCGGATCCCTAGCTTGATGTCGGAGCAGCGGTCCTTGCGGCCGTTGCCGTCCCCCGAACCACCGGACCAGGAGAAAACCCCATGGACTCCGTGCAGACGTTGCACGACTTCGCCCTGAACCTGCTCAACGACCCGACCGCGCTCGCCGCGTTCGGGACGGACCCGCAGGGCGCCCTCGCTGCCGCCGGTCTCGGTGACGTCAGCGCCGCCGACGTGCACGAGGTCATCCCGCTGGTGCTCGACTTCGTCCCGGTCGACAGCCTCCCGGCCGTCGGTGGCCTCCCCGCCGTCGGCAGCCTCCCCGGCCTCGGCACCGACGCCCCGGGCATCCAGGGTGCGATCGACCAGCTCACCGCCCTCACCGCGGGCCTCGGCCTGCCGGCCACCCCGGAGCTGCCGGGTGTCGGCGACCTCGGCGTCGGCGAGCTGCCCGGCGTGGGCCAGCTGCCCGCCGTCGGCGCGCTCCCGGGCGTGAACGACGTCACCAACGCCGCCAACGCGACCGCGCTGGCCGGCAACGTGACCGGTGCCGTCCTCGGCGGCGACCTGGCGGGCGGCCTCGACTCGGCCGCGCTGACCAACCTGACCGCCGCTCCGGCTTACCTCACCGACCCCGAGTCGGGCGTGACCGGCAACGTGGCCTACGCCGCGGCCGCGGGCGTCGGCGAGACCCAGCAGGTCCTCGCCACCTCCAACGCGGAGATCCACGAGGTCAACGGCCACATCGGCGACGTGACCAACACCCTCGGCGTCAGCGACACGGTGGGCAGCCTCACCGGCCACATCGGTGACTTCTCCGGCATCCTCCAGGGCGCCGGCGACGTCGCGTCCTCGCACGGCGGCCACGGCGCCGGCCACGGCCCGCTGGGCGAGGTCACCAGCGTCGTGACCAACGCCACCGGCATCAACGTCGAGCACGACGTCGCCGGCGCGGTCGGGGACGTCGCCAGCGGCAACAGCGCCGGCACCGCCGTCCACGACGTCGTCTCCGACGTGGCGGACGTCAGCCACAACGCGCTGGGCAACCTGCACGTCGGCGACATCGCCTCGAACGACATCCACCTCGGGCACTGATCCCCGAACCGGTCACCGGTGCCCGTCCCGCGGTCTGGGTGCAGCCGCGGGACGGGCACCCGGTGTGCGCACTGGGAGTAAACCGGGGACACTCGTCCGCTGTGACCGCACCGGCTTGGCTCGAAGTGCTCAACGAGACGCTGGACGCGTGCCGCACCCACGGCCGCGCCGATCTCGCCGAGCGCCTCCGCAGACGTCGAGACGCCCCCGAGGGGCAGATCCGCCTCGGCGTGCTCGGATTCCCCAAACAGGGCAAGGGATACCTGCTCAACGCGGTGCTGAACGCGCCCGTGTGCGCGGTCGGCGACGCCCCGACCCCCGAGGTGCCGACCGAGATCGGCTACGCCCCCGAACCTGCCGCCACCCTGGTCGGCCGCTCCCGCGAACGGACCCCCGTCGCGGTCGAACGGCTCACCAGTGAGCTCGGCGCCCGGCCCGCCGGCACACTCAGCCGCGTCGAGGTCGGCGTGCCGCGCGAGCTCCTTTCCGCCGGGCTCGTCCTCGTGGACACCCCGCCGGTCGGCGACCCGCGGTCGCCGCGCACCGCCGCCGCGCTCGACCTGCTCGCCGAAGCGGACGCCGTGATCCTCGTCTCCGACGCGACGGCGCCGCTCAGCGCCGCCGAGCTCGCGCTGGCCCGCCACGTCCGCACCTGGTGCCCGCACGTCGTGCTGGCGCTCACCAAGATCGACGCCTCGCCGGGGTGGCGCGCGGTCGCCGAGCGCAACCGCGGGATGCTCGCCGAGGCCGGGATCGACGCGCCCGTGCTGCCGGTTTCGGCCGTCGTGCGCGAAGCCGCCGCGAAGGCCGGCGACGCCGAGCTCAACGCGCGGTCGGGCTTTCCCGAGCTGCTCACCTGGATCGCCGAGCAGGCCGCGCGGCCGCCGGAGCAGTCCCGGGCACTGCTCGCCGCCGTCGGCGTGCGCGCCGCGGCCGCGGAGCTCGTCGAGTCGCTGCGCGACCGCGTGGACGCCGCGGGGCAGGACGCCGGGCTCGGGCAGGCCGCGCTGCTGCAGCGCGCGCAACGCCGCGCCGACGACCTGCGGCGGCGGAACACCCGGTGGCAGAACCTGCTTTCCGACGAGATCACCGACCTGATGGGCGACGTCGAGTACGACCTGCGCGAACGCACGCGCAAGATCGTCAACACCATCGACCAGACCTTCGACGAGGGCGACCCGGTGAAGGTCTGGGAAGAGTTCGCGGTCTGGCTGGACGAGGCGTTGACCGAAGCGGTCGAAACGAACTACTCCTGGCTGGCCGAACGGGCGCAGTGGGTCGCGCAGGCGGTCGCGGCGTGCTTCGGTGCCCAGTACGACCAGGCACTGCCGGACCTGCCGCTCGACGGTTCGGGCGCCGAAGACCTCGACGACGTCCGGCGGCCCAAGATCGAGAAGTTCAAGATCGGCCACCAGGCCTTCACCGGGCTTCGCGGGTCCTACGGTGGCGTCCTGATGTTCGGCCTGATCACCAGCCTGCCCTGGCTGGGGCTGCAGCTGATCAACCCGATCTCGCTCGGTGCGGGTGCCGCGTTCGCCGTGAAGACGATCCGCGACGAGGGCGGGATGCGGCTGCAGCGGCGCCAGGCCGTGGCCAAGCAGGCGGCGCAGCGGCACGTCGACGACGTCTTCCTCAGGTACAGCAAGGAGTTCCGCGACGCGATCCGCGGCGTGCAGCGGCGGCTGCGCGACCACTTCACCGGGTTGGCCGAGGACCTCGCGGACGAGCTGACGCGCGAGCGCGAGACGATCATGGCCGGTTCCGCGGAGCGCGAGCGGCGGACCGGGCACATCCGCAAGGAGATCGATCGCCTGGCCGGGCTGCACCAGCGCGCGGGCGAGCTCGGCACGATCGCCGGGCGGAAGCGGCGGGAGCTCTCGGCGTGACCCAGGACGTCCGCGACCTGCTGCACGCCGCGGCCGGGCTCTACCGCGACGACCCGCGCGCTTCGGCGGTCCTGCACGACTGCCTGGACCGGCTGGAGCAGCCGTTGCGCGTCGCCTTCGCCGGGGCGCCGTCGTCGGGGAAGACGACGCTCGCGGCGGCGCTGGGCGAGTGGCCGACGCGGGCGCTGCGCGACCTCGTGCTGCTGGACGACCCCGGCCCGGCCGACGACCTCCCGGACGCGACGGTGCGGCTCGTGCGGCACCTCGAACCGGACGAGCTCGCGGCGGCGCACCCGCCGGGCGGCTCGGCGTTCGCGCGGCAGAGCGCGGTCAACTCGGTGCTGGTGCTGGCCAGAGCCGACGAGGTCGGCGCGGGCCGGATCGACGCGTTGCTGACCGCCAAGCAGCTCGCGCGGCGGGCCTGGCGCGAAGACCCGCTGTGCACGGGGTTCCTGGGCGTGATCGCCGTCGCCGGGCAGCTGGCCTACGGCGGGCGGTCCCTGCGCGACGACGAGTTCGACCTCCTGGCGGCCTTCGCCGCGGTGCCGCGCGAAGAGCTCGAACGGCACGTGCTTTCGGTGGACTCGTTCACCGATCCCGCGTTCCCCGGCCCGATCCCGGTCGAGACGCGGCGGTCGCTGGTGGTGCGGTTCGGGCTGTTCGGCGTCCGCCTGGCGCTGACGCTGATCCGCACCGGCTGCGACGACCGCGTCAAGCTGTCGGCGGAGCTGGTCCGCCGCAGCGGTCTCGGCGAGCTGCGGGACACCCTCGCCGGGTGTTTCGTGGCGCGGGCCGAGGCGCTGAAGGCCCGCACGGCGATCATCCGGCTGGAGGCGTTGCTGGCGGCTCAGCCCCGCCCGGGCGGCGACCGGCTGGTGTCCCGGGTGGAGCGTTTCGCGGCGGCCGCGCACGACTTCCGCGAGCTGCGCCTGATCGCCGACATCCGCGGCGGCCGCACGGCGCTGTCCGGGGAGCCGGCGGAGGAGGCGGTCAGGTTGCTGGGCGCCCAGGGCACGGCCCCGGCCGATCGTCTGGGCCTGGAGCCGGACGCGGACCCGGGGGACATCTACGACGCGGGGCTGGACGCGCTGCGGCGGTGGCGGCACGAGGCGGAGCGGCCGGACCGGCCCCACGCCGAGCGAACCGCGGCCCACGTCGTGGTGCGCTCGGCCGAGGGGCTCCTGGCGCTGTTCGCCTAGAGCACCGCGGTGGCTTCGACCTCGACCAGGTGCTCGGGGACGTCCAGCGCGGCCACGCCGATGAGGCTGGCGGGCGGTTTCGCGGTCGTCCCCAGCTTCTCCGCGGCTCGCGCGATCCCGGCCAGCAGCGCCGGCATCTTGTCCGGCGTCCAGCCGACGACGTAGCAGGTCAGCTTCGCGACGTCGTCGAACGAACCGCCGGCCGCGGTCAAGGCCGTGCCGACGTTGAGGTAGCACTGCTCGACCTGCGCGGCGAGGTCGGGTTCGGTGTCCCAGGCGACCTGCCCGGCGACGAAGACCAGCTTCGTCCCCGACGCGATCGACACCTGGTGGTACACGTCGATCTCGGGCAGCTCTCGGGGGTTCACCAGGGTGATCGGCACTTCGTCCTCCGTGGTCTCTTGTGGTTACCCAGGAACCGTAGGAGAGTGCTGGGCGGTACGGAAGAAGGCACTTTTCGGTGACGGGGGAACCAGATGGTGACCGAGCAGGACGCGGACCTCTCCCGCGCGGACTCCTTGGCGCGCGAGATCTTCTCCGACGTCGCCAACAAGTGGGCGTTCCTGATCATCGAGACCCTCGGCGACCGCACCCTGCGCTTCAGCGCGCTCCGGGACGCGGTCGAGGGCATCAGCCACAAGATGCTCACCCAGAACCTGCGCATGCTGGAGCGCAACGGGCTGGTCGAGCGCGAGGTGCACCCGACCGTGCCGCCGCGGGTCGAGTACACGCTCACCGAACCGGGGCAGGGGCTGCGCGCGACCGTCGACAGCATGTGCGGCTGGACGCGGCGGTACCTCGGGGACATCGAGGCCGCCCGCGGCCGCTTTGCCCGTTGACGTCCGCGCGCCCGCGCCGCACCATAGAGCGGTCTATGGTCCAGCGCCGGCCGAAGGAGCTCCGCCATGCCCGAAGACGTCCGCCCCCGGGTCCGGCTGTTCGGCGACCTCCTGGCGCACTGGGCGCGGGAACGCCCCGGAGACACCGCGCTCGTCTTCGGTGCGCAGTCCTGGACCTGGACGGAGTTCGACGAGCGGGTCCGGCGGCTCTCGGGCGCGCTCGCGGCGGCCGGCGTCACCCGGGGCGACCGCGTCGCCTTCGTCGACAAGAACCACCCCGCCTGCCTGGAGACGACCTTCGCGGCGGCCGGCATCGGCGCCGCGAACGCCGTGGTCAACTGGCGGCTTTCCGGGGACGAACTGGCATACGTCCTCAAGGACGCCGGTGCGAAGGTCGTCTTCGTCGGCGCGGAGCTCGTACCCGCGCTCGACGCGGTCCGCGACCGGCTGCCCGCGCTGGAACGCGTGGTCGTCGTCGGCGGGGAGCACGACGAGTACGAGCCGTTCCTGGCGGGCGCCGCGCCGCACACGGCGCCCGGCCTCGACGAGGACGACGGCGTCCTGATCATGTACACCAGCGGCACCACCGGCTTCCCGAAGGGCGCGGTGCTCACGCACCGCAGCGTCATCGCCCACGGCCTCTCCGCAGGCACCGCGTTCCCGATCGGCCCCGGCGACGTCAACCTCGTCGCGATGCCGCTGTTCCACGTCGGCGGCAGCTGCTACGCCGTTTCCGGGTTCCTCTACGGCGAACCGTCCTACCTGACCCGCGAGCCGGACGCGGCGTCGCTGTTCGCGGCGCTGCGGGCCGGGATCACGCACGCCTTCCTGGTGCCCGCCGTGGTCGCCGGGATCGCGCAGGCCGGCGAGGCCGCGCTCGAGGCGTTCGCCCGCCTGAAGTACCTCTGCTACGGCGCGTCGCCGATGCCGCTCCCGTTGCTGCGCACGGCGCTCGCCGCGTGGCCGGACACCCGGTTCGCCCAGGTCTACGGCATGACCGAGCTGTCCGGCGCGGTCACCGCGCTGACCCCGGAGGCGCACCGGGACGCCTCACGCCCCGAGCGGCTGGCGTCCGCGGGCACCGCACTGTCCGGAGTGGACATCCGGATCGTCGACCCGGCGACGTTCGAGGACACCGAGGTCGGCGAGGTGTGGATCCGCACGGAGCAGCGGATGGCGGGCTACCTCGGCAAGCCCGAGGCGACCGCGGAGACCATCGTGGACGGCTGGGTGCGCACCGGCGACGTCGGGCGCCTCGACGACGGCGGGTTCCTGTTCCTCGAGGACCGCGTCAAGGACATGATCATCACCGGCGGTGAGAACGTCTACTCACCGGAGGTCGAGCGCGTCGTCGCGGAGTTCCCCGGCGTGGCCGAGGTGGCCGTGATCGGCGTGCCGGACGAGCGCTGGGGCGAGCAGGTCAAGGCCGTCGTCGCCGGCGACCAGCTCGATGTCGACAAACTCATGGAGTTCTGCCGCGAGCGCCTGGCCCACTACAAGTGCCCGCGCAGCGTCGACGTCGTGGAAGCGTTGCCGCGCAACGCGACCGGCAAGATCCTCAAGCGTTCGCTGCGGGAACCGTACTGGCGGGACCGGGACCGGAACGTCTGATGCCCCCGGTGACGCGGCAGGCGTATTTCGCGGCCGCCCTCGACGTGCTGGCCGAGCACGGGTTCACCGAGCTGAACGTCGGGAGGCTGTGCCGCGGCCTCGGCGTGACGAGCGGGTCGTTCTACCACCACTTCGGCGGCTGGCCGGGCTTCGTGGAGCAGCTCCTGGACCACTGGGAAAACCGGCAGGTCCTCATCCTGCGCGAACGGAACTTCGGCAGCGGCGGCCCGTCGGCGGACTTCGCCGCGCTGATGGACCTGACGCTCGGCCTGCCCCACGAGGCCGAGGCCGCCATCCGCGCGTGGGCCGCGAACGACGAAACCGTGCGGGCGGCCCAGAAACGCGTCGACTCCGCGCGGCTGCGGACGGTCGGCAAGGCGGTCAAGGGCATCGTCGGCGACGGTGACCTCGCGCGGACGCTCACGTCCCTGGGCATGGCGATGCTGGTGGGGCACCAGCAGCTGGCGTCGGCGGGGGAGCACAGCGAGCTGGCGACCCTGCTGGCCGAGTACACACGGCTGGTGCACTCCCGCCGGTCGTGAGTGGTAATTAGGGTTCTAACCCGAATTACCACTCACGACGGGGTCAGGCGTTGCCGAGGATCCGGTGCACGGTGATCTCCAGGACCACGCGCTGCGGGTTCGGCTTGGGCTGCCGGTAGCGTGCCGCGTAGCGGTTTTCCGCGTCCCGTACCGACTCCGGGTCGTCGCGCAGGACCGCGCGTCCTTCCAAAGTGGACCACTTCGGGCCCTCCAGCTGGCAGACGGCGACGGGGACACCGTCCGCGCCCGCGGCCCGGATCAGCCGGGCCTTGACCGACGACGAGAACGTGATCACGCGCGCGAGCCCGGCGTCGAAGTCCACCGTCACGCCGACCGCGACGACGTGCGGGGTGCCGTCCGGCCGGACCGTCGTCAGGGTGGCCAGCCGGCGCTCGGTCCAGAAGGCGCGGAAGTCCGCGCCGCGGTCGATCGTCATGCGGCTCACGCTAGTCCGTCCGGGCGAGCGAGGGGTGGTGAAACCACTCACGGTCATTGTAAGGAAAGTTTCCTAACAGTCTTGACCTGGTCTTGAACCTTCTGTCAGGCTCTGATCGCCGTCGCCGCAGCCAACGATGTCCGTCTTTACGGAGGAGCGATGAAGAAGATCGTCCGGGCGGTGGTGGCCACGGCCGCACTCGCCGCCGGCCTGCTGAGCGTGCCCACGACCGCGGCCGCGGCCGGCACGCCGTACGTCCCGGGGACCCTGCGGCCGTCCGTTTCGCAGGCCACGCAGGACCAGGCGCTGCAGAAGTACTACGACTTCTGGAAGAAGAACTTCCTCACCACCAAGTGCGGCAGCGGCACCTACGCCGTGCTGTCGAAGGACGCCGACCACTCCTTCGTCGCCGAAGGGGAGGGCTACGGCCTGACGATCTCGGCCATGATGGCCGACAAGGACACCCAGGCCCGCTCGATCGTCGACGGGATCCTGAAGTTCGTGAAGGCCCACCCGTCGGTCAACAACAAGGACCTGCACGCGGCCGAGCAGGACGCGAACTGCAAGAGCGTCAACGGCAGCGACTCCGCGACCGACGGCGACCTGGAAATCGCGTACGGCCTGCTCATCGCCGACAAGAAGTGGGGCAGCACCGGCTCGGTGAACTACCAGGCCGAGGCCGTCCGGATCATCAACGCCATCAAGAAGTCCGAGGTCGACAGCACCACGAAGTTCACGCTGCTCGGCGACTGGGGCAACGACGCGGAGTACCGGAACAGCTCGCGCTCGTCGGACTGGATGCCCGGGCACCTGCGAGCATTCGCGAAGGCCACCGGCGACAGCTTCTGGGACTCGGTGCGCACCCGGTCGGAGACAGCCGTGAGCCAGCTGCAGTCGCAGTACGCGCCGAACACCGGGCTGCTGCCGGACTTCGTCGTCAACACGAACTCGACGCCGAAGCCGGCGCCGGCGGACTTCCTCGAGGGCCCGTACGACGGCAAGTACAGCTGGAACGCCTGCCGCGACCCGTGGCACCTCGGCGCGGACGCGATCACGGCCTCCGGCAGCGCGGCCACGGCCCAGGTCCGCAAGATGAACACGTGGATCAAGTCGGCGACGGGTGGCGACCCGGCCAAGATCCAGAGCGGCTACTCGCTGTCGGGCTCGAAGACCGAGAGCGGCCAGCACCCGTGCTTCACGGCCCCGTTCGCGGTGGCGGCGATGACGGACGCGGGCAGCCAGGCGTGGCTGGACAAGCTGTGGACGTCGATCTCGTCGTGGTCCCCGGACGCGACGGACTACTACGGGACGGGGATCACGGTCCAGGTGCTGCTCATCCTGAGCGGCAACTACGTGGCCGCTTAGAGGAGCCCCAAGTCCGTGAATGGCACATCGAGGGACTCTAAGTCCCTCGATGTGCCATTCACGGCTGTTCGCCGGGTTCGCGCGGCGGAAGCCCGGCCGCGCGGTAGATCTCGTCGATCACGGTCATCGTCTCGACCGCGTCGGCCGCCGAGGTCTTCACCGGCTCGCCGCGCAGGACTGCTGCCGTGAACGCGTCCAGCTGGTACGCGTACGACGCCCGGCGCGGGAACTTCTCCGTGCGCCGTGTGTCGCCGATCCGGACCGTGAAGCGGTGGAACGCCTGAGGCATCAGCGGGTTGACGATGGCGAGCGACCCCTTCGAGCCGGTCACCTTCGCGCTGATCTTCAAGAACGACGACGACCACATCGAGCACTCGACGCGGCCGGTGTGGCCCGACGGGTAGCGCAGCTCCGCCGTCATCGCCCGGTCGACCCGCGGTGAACGCAGCTTCGCCGACGCCGAGACGACTGCCGGGGTCTCGCCGCCGAAGATCCGGGCCATGTGGACCGCGTAGCAGCCCGCGTCCATCGTCGCGCCGCCCGCCAGCTCGTAGTCGTAGCGGATGTCGGAGAACTTCGGCAGCGGGAAGCACAACGCCGTCTCGACGCGCTGCAGCTCACCCAGTTCGCCCGACGCCACGATCTCCTCCGCCCGCAGGGCCAGCGGGTGGTAGCGGTAGTGGAACGCCTCCATCACGACGCGGTCCGACGCCGCCGCCAGGTCCGCGATCTCCCGCGCCTCCGCCGCGTTGGCCGTGAACGGCTTCTCGCACAGCACGTGCTTGCCCGCCGCCAGTGCCGCCCGCGTCCACCGGCCGTGGAGGCCGTTCGGCAGCGGGTTGTAGACGGCGTCGACGTCCGGGTCGGCGAGCAAGGCCTCGTAGCCCTCGAAAACACGCGGGATGCCGTGCTTGGTCGCAAACGTTTGCGCGCGATCGAGAGACCGCGCGGCGACCGCGACGACGTCGACCTCGGAGCTGGCTGAAGCGGGCTTGACCAGGGCAGCGGGGGCGATGCGAGCCGCCCCGAGGATGCCGATCCGCAGGCTCATGCGCGAAAGTTAGCACCGAGCCGGATTTCAACAGCCAGTTGACCTCTTCAACAACGAGTTGTACCGTTCCGGCCAGCCGAACAGTGGAGGTCCGTTATGTCCCGTTCCCGTGCCGCGCAGGCGGTGTTGCTCGCGAGCCTGGCCGTGCTGGTGACGGCTTGTGGTGGTGGCCCGGACGGCGCGGGCGGGACGTCGCAGGCCGCCGGCGCCCCCGCGTCCGGCATCCCGGACACCGCGGCGATCGTCCAGGGCGTGCAGAAGGACGCCCAGCTCAACGCCGCCTTGCCGACGAACGTCAAGCAGGCGGGCGTGCTGCACCTGGCGTCGAACCTGCAGTCCGCGCCGAACAACTTCTACGCCGCCGACGGCAAGACCCCGATCGGCTACGAGGTCGACCTGGCCAAGGCGATCGCGGCCAAGCTCGGCGTCACCGTCGCCCACCAGGACATGGCGTTCGGCTCGCTCATCACCAGCCTCCAGTCCGGCCGCATCGACCTGACCATGGCCGGTATGAACGACACCAAGGCCCGCCAGGCGCAGATCGACTTCGTCGACTACTTCACCTCGGGCATCACGATCATGATCCGCAAGGGCAACCCGGACGGCATCACCGGCCCGGACACCCTCTGCGGCAAGAACGTCGCCGTCGTGCAGGGCACCAGCCACCAGAAGTTCGCCGAAGCGCAGAGCACCAAGTGCACGCAGGCAGGCAAGCCCGCGCTCACCGTCACCGCGACCGACAGCGACAACCAGAACCAGAACCAGCTGCGCACCGGCCGCGTCGCGGCGATCCTCAACGACCTGCCCAGCGCCGTCTACATCTCGCGGACCGCGGGCGACGGCAAGTTCTTCGAGGTCGTCCCGGGTGAACCGATCGAAGGCGGGCCCTACGGCATCGGCGTCAACAAGCAGAACACGCCGCTGCGCGACTCCGTGCAGAAGGCCCTGCAGGCGCTCATCGCCGACGGCACCTACGGCAAGATCCTGCAGGCCTGGGGCGTCGACCAGGGTGCGATCAAGGAGGCCGCGGTCAATGGTGGATCGTGAGGTGGCGGCGACTGAACCGCTGCCGATCGTCCGGCTGCGCCACTGGGGCCGCTGGGTCGCCGCCGTCGTCATCCTCGCGCTGCTCGTGCTGCTGGGCATCGCCCTCGGCAACGCCCAGATCGAGTGGCGCCAGGTCCCGGACTTCGTCTTCTTCAAAGTGATGGCGACGGGCCTGCTCAACACCGTCGTGCTGGCGGTGCTGTCGCAGGCCGTCGCGATCGTGCTGGGGGTCGTGATCGCCCTGCTGCGCCGCAGCGCCAACCCGGTCGCCCGGTGGTTCGCCGCCGGCTACATCTGGATCTTCCGCGGCCTGCCGGTGCTGCTGCAGATCCTGCTCTGGTACAACCTGGCGCTCGTCTTCCCGGTGATCCACATCCCGTTCCTGGTCGACGCGCCGACGAACGTGCTGATCAGCGCGTTCACCGCCGCGTTCCTCGGCCTGGCGCTCAACGAAAGCGCGTACATGGCCGAGATCGTCCGGGCCGGGCTGAACAGCGTCGACAGCGGGCAGACCGAAGCGGCGAAGTCGATCGGCATGACGCCGGCCGCGACGCTGCGCCGGGTCGTGCTGCCGCAGGCGATGCGCGTGATCATCCCGCCGACCGGCAACGATTTCATCAACATGCTCAAGGGGACGTCGATGGCGTCGGTGATCGGCGTGACCGAGCTGATCCACGCGGCCAACAACATTTCGTCGAACAACCTGCTGGTGATGGAGACGCTGCTGGCGGCGGCCGTCTGGTACATGGTCGTGGTGACCGTCGCCGGGGTCGGCCAGCACTACCTGGAGCGCGCGTTCGGGCAGGCCGACCGCGGGCCGCTCGCTCGCGCGGGCAAGGCGTTGCGCGGCGTGCCGCTGGTGAGGAGTGCCCGTGTCTGAGCCACTGCTGCGCGCTGTCGGCGTCCGGAAGTCCTACGGCCACACCGAAGTCCTCGGTGGCATCGACCTGGAGGTCCACAAGGGACAGGTCGTCTGCCTGCTCGGGCCGTCCGGCGCCGGGAAGAGCACGTTCCTGCGCTGCATCAACCACCTCGAGACGATCGACGCCGGCCAGATCTGGGTCGACGGCGAGCCGATCGGCTTCCGGCAGCGCGGCGGGAAGCTCTACGAACTGCGCGAACACGAGGTCGCCCGGCAGCGGCGCGACATCGGCATGGTGTTCCAGCGGTTCAACCTGTTCGCGCACCGGACGGCTCTCGAGAACGTCGTCGAGGGCCCGATCCGGGTGCTCGGCTTGAAGCCCGAAGACGCGCGGAAGCAGGGGCTCGAGCTGCTCGACCGGGTCGGGCTCGCGCACCGCGCCGACGCCTACCCGGCGCAGCTGTCCGGTGGGCAGCAGCAGCGCGTCGCGATCGCGCGGTCGCTGGCGATGAAACCGAAGCTGATGCTGTTCGACGAGCCGACGTCGGCGCTGGACCCGGAGCTGGTCGGGGAGGTGCTCGAAGTGATGAGTACGTTGGCGGGGGAGGGGATGACGATGGTCGTCGTGACGCACGAGATGAGCTTCGCCGCGGAGGCCGCCGACGAGGTGGTGTTCCTGGCCGACGGCGCCGTCGTCGAGACCGGGCCGCCGTCGGAGGTGCTGAGCGCGCCGAAGCACGAACGCACCCGGCAGTTCCTGGCGAGGATCCTCGCGTGACGCGGATTTCGCCCCGGTACCTGCTCCAGTTCGACGAGCCCGCCGGCTACCTCGACTTCGCCCGGTTCGGCCCGCCCTCGCACGCGGTGCTCGACACGACGGCCGCGCTGCTCGACCAGGCAACCACGGCCGGACCGTCCACTGTGGACGAATTGATGCGGCAGGAGGTCCGGGCCAAGGCCGCCGCCGCGCGGCTGTCCGGCTCGGACACCGACCACACCGTGCTGCTGCCCAACACGAGCCTCGGGTTGTTCCAGGCCGCGTTCCACAGCGCCGGCGAGGTGCTGGTGTCGGCGGCGGAGTTCCCCGCCAACACCTACCCGTGGGCGCGCGCCGAACAGGCCGGACGGCTTCGCGTCCGGCGCCTGACCGGCGGTTACGTGACTCCTGAGCGCGTCGCCGAAGCGTTGACACCGGAGATCACGACGGTCAGCGTCAGCGCCGTCGACTTCCGCACCGGCTTCCGCGCCGACCTCGCGGCGCTGCGGGACGTCGTCGGCGACCGGCTGCTCGTCGTCGACGGGATCCAGGGCTTCGGCGTGGTCGAAGCGCCGTGGGAGGTCGCCGACGTCCTGGTCGTCGGCGGCCAGAAGTGGCTGCGCGCGGGCTGGGGGACCGGCTTCGCGGTGCTGTCCGACCGTGCCTTGGCCCGGATGGACCCGGTGTTCTCGGGCTGGACCGGCGCGCGCGACCCGGGGCTGTTCGACGACGAGATCCACCCGCCGGACGTCACCGCGCAGGCCTGGTCGATCTCGAACCTCAGCCCGATCACGTCCGGCGCGTTCGCCGAGGCCCTCGAACTGGTCGAGGACGCCGGGGTCGGCGCCATCGCGGCGCGGATCGCCGAGCGGATCGCGTCCTTCGAAGAGGTGCTGGCGTCCTGCGGCGCCGAGGTCGTCTCGGCCACCGAGCGGCGCGCGGGCATCCTCGCGTTCACACTGCCCGGCCACCCGGCCGAGCAGGTCGGCGCGGCACTGGCTACAGCCGGGATCGCGGCGACCGTGCGGCCCGAGCACGTCCGGTTGTCGCCGCACGCGTCGACGCCCGCGGCGGCCGCGGACCTGCTCCGCGAAGCGCTGGAGACGCTGACCAAGCCGCGGGAACCGCTGGTCGTCCCGGCCGCGGGCGCGACGACGCACGAGGTGCTGACCGCGCTGGTGCCGGCGATCCCGGGGCTCGCGGCGATGCTCGGGCCGGGCAACGAGGTGCTGCTGCACGACCTGAGCCGGCTGCCGGACTCGATCGTCGCCATCGCGGGCGACCTGACCGGCCGCAGCGTCGGCGGCCCGATGACCGACCTGCTGCTCGGCCTGGTCCGCCGCGGCACGACGCAGGACCTGACGAACTACCGCACGCACGGCCCGGACGGCCGCGCGATCCGCTCGTCCACGTTGTTCCTGCGCGACGCCGACGGGGTCGCGGTCGGCTGCCTGTGCGTCAACAGCGTCGACGCGTCGGCTTCGGCGGGCGGAAACGGGGAGCCGGAGACTTTCCCACCGGACGTCGACAGCCTGCAACGGTTCCTCGTCGACCGCGCGGTGGCCAAGGCCGGGATCCCGGTGGACCTGATGAAGAAGCGGCACAAGGCGGCCGTGGTCCGGGAGCTGGACGAAGCCGGTTATTTCCTCATCAAGGACGCGGTCGACCACCTGGCCGGGCGCCTCGACGTCACGCGCTACACGATCTACAACTACCTCAACGAGGTCCGCGCCTGACGGTGCCCGAACGGACCTTGCCCGTGGTCGGTCCGGCGCGCACCATGGCGCGCATGACCGAACCGGACACGCGGCGGGCGCTGCTGCGCATCGAAGCGGTGGACGCCGACGCCGAGGAGCTCGACCGGCTCGCCCGCCGGCTGCGCGCCGAGCTGACCGAGCTCGACGTCGACCTGCGTCCGGTGCCCGGCGAGGTCCCGGCGGGCGCGAAGGCGGCCGACCCGGTGACGGTGGGCTCGCTGATGGTGGCGTTCAGCGCGGCCGGCGGCGTGTTCCCCGGCCTGGTCGAGACGCTGCGCGAGTGGCTGGGCCGGCAGGCGGGCCGCCACAAGATCAAGATGACGATCGACGGCGACACGGTCGAGCTCGAGCGGGCGACCTCGGCCGAGCGGCAGCAGCTGATCGAGGCCTTCGTCCAGCGGCACGCCTGATCGGCCGTGGGGCGGCCGGACCGTCCACTCCGGACGGTTCGGCCTCGGCTGAGTCCTGCACCGCCGTGCCGGCGGCCGGCGCATCCGATTTCCACCTTTCGTAGGGCATTCGCGGCCACGCAGCCGTTTGCCGTCCTCAAGGGCCCGGCGCGGGGCTAGGGCGCTCGAAGCCGAAGCTGAAAGGGAGAAACAGTGAGACGTGCCGTTTTCGCCACGGTCGTCGCCGCGGTGGCGTCCGCGCTCGTGGCCGTGCCGGCCGCGTCCGCGGCGCCCGCGCCGGCCGGCGGGACGATCACCTGGGGGCCGTGTACCGATCCCACGCTCGTCGCCGCCGGTGCCGACTGCGGGTACCTGGGGGTGCCGCTCGACTACTCGAAGCCCCACGGCGAGCAGGTCCAGCTCGCCGTCAGCCGCGTCAAGCACAAGGTCGCGGACGCGCAGTACCAGGGCGTCATGCTGACCAACCCGGGCGGCCCCGGCGGCTCCGGCCTGCTGCTGGCCACCCGCGGCCCGCGCGTGCCCAACCACGCCGGTGACGCCTACGACTGGATCGGCTTCGACCCGCGCGGCGTCGGCGCGAGCAAGCCCGCGCTGAGCTGCGACCCGAATTACGTGGACTACGACCGGCCCCAGTACGTGCCGTTCACGCCGCAGCTCGAGCGGACCTGGCTCGACCGCGCCAAGGGCTACGCCGAAGCGTGCGCGAAGAACAACTCGAAGGCCCTGCTGGAGAACATGAAGACGACCGACACGGTCAAGGACGTGGACTCCATCCGCCAGGCGCTCGGCCAGAAGCAGCTGAACTTCTACGGCTACTCCTACGGCACCTACCTCGGCCAGGTGTACGGCTCGCTGTTCCCGCAGAACGTGCGCCGGATGGTGCTCGACTCGACGGTCGACCCGCGCGGTGTCTGGTACGGCGACAACCTCGACCAGGACGTCGCGTTCGACAAGAACATCCTCATCTGGTTCGGCTGGCTCGCCGGCGGCGTGATCGGCCGAGATCATCGACGTCATCCAGCAGGCGTCGTACTACCAGCTGCGGTGGACGCTGCTGGGCGACGCGCTCTCGCGGTTCGTCAACCAGGGGGACTGGCAGAACCGGAAGTCGCTGTTCGAGGCCTTCGGCGGCCGTGGTGACGACAACGGCTACGCGGTCTACCTCGCCGTGCAGTGCTCCGACGTCCAGTGGCCGCAGAGCTGGAACCAGTGGAAGATCGACAACTGGAAGACGTTCGCGAAGGCGCCGTACTTCACCTGGCAGAACGCCTGGTTCAACGCGCCGTGCCGGTACTGGCCGGCGAAGGCGGGCAAGCTGACCAAGATCGACGGCAGCGGCGTCAAGAGCGTGCTGATGATCGACGAGACGCTGGACGCGGCGACGCCGTTCCCGGGCAGCCTCGAGGTCCGCAGCCGCTTCCCGGGCGCGTCGCTGGTCGCGGAGCCGGGCGGCACGAGCCACGCGATCACCCCGCGCGGCAACGCGTGCGTCGACACCAAGATCGCGGACTACCTGGCGACGGGCGCGCTCCCGGCCCGCAAGCCGGGCCGCACCGCTGACGTCGAGTGCGCCCCGCTGCCCCAGCCGACGCCCCCGGCGCCGGCCGCGGCGAAGGCCGACTTGAGTGCCACGCAGGGCCTGGTCGCCGGGCGGTTCACCGGCTGACCTGCGCAAACCCTGGGAAACGGGGTGTCGGGCACGCTGCCCGGCACCTCGTTTTTCGCGCTTTCCGGCACCGTGGGCTTTGAATTCGCGTGGACTTTGTGTTACAAAGTAGGTAGCGACTTTGCGATGCAAAGTCCACGAACGAAAGGAGAGCGTCATGGGTGGGGGACCGGCGTTCGCGCTCCACGGCCTGACCAAACGGTTCGGTCAGGTCACCGCCGTCGACGGCGTTTCCGTCGAGGTCGCGCAGGGGCAGGTCGTCGCGCTGCTCGGGCCGAACGGCGCGGGCAAGTCGACCACCGTCGACATGCTGCTCGGGCTGACCAAGCCGGACGCGGGGGAGGTCACCGTCGCCGGGGGCAGTCCACGCGAGGCCGTCGACCACGGCCTCGTCGGCGCCATGATGCAGAACGGTGCGCTGCTGCCGGACGTCACCGTCGGCGAGATCGTCGGCCTGATCGTCTCGACGCACGCCAAGCCGCTGCCCGCGAGCGAGGTGATCGCGCGGGCGGGCCTGCAGAACCTCGTGAAGCGCCGCTGCGGCAAGCTCTCCGGCGGCGAGCGGCAGCGCGTCCGGTTCGCGCTCGCGCTGGCCGGCGACCCGCGGCTGCTGGTGCTCGACGAGCCCACCGCCGCGATGGACGTCGACGGCAGGCGCGCGTTCTGGGCGTCCATCCGCGAGTTCGCCGCCACCGGCCGGACCGTGCTGTTCGCGACGCACTACCTCGCCGAGGCCGAGGACTACGCCGACCGCGTGGTGCTGATGCGCCACGGCACCGTCGTCGCCGACGGCCCGGTCGCCGAGGTCCGCGCCGCGGTGTCCGGGCGGGTGCTCAAGGCCGTCGTGCCGGGCGCCGGCGAAAGCGACCTGGCGGACCTGCCGGGCGTCACGACCGTGCAGCTGCGCGCCGGGCGCGCCGAGCTGGCCTGCGCCGACTCCGACGCCGCCATCCGCGCGCTGCTGGCGAAGTACCCGCAGGCCGCCGACATCGAAATCACCGCGCTGGGCCTGGAAGAGGCCTTCCTGGCGCTCACCGCCGACGAGACCGAAGGGGTGGCCGCGTGAACACCACCTACCTGAGCCTGGAGATCAAGCGCATCGTCCGGAGCCCGCAGTTCACGATCTTCACCATCGGCATGCCGGTGGCGATGTTCGTGCTGTTCGGGTCGATCTTCGGCAAGCTCATCGCGCCGAACGGCCTGCCCGCCGACGTGCAGACCATGATCAACCTCGCCGCCTACGGCGCCAGCGGCGGTGCCCTGTTCACCGGCACCCGCGTGGCGCAGGAACGCACCGACGGCTGGCAGCGGCAGCTGCGGCTGACCCCGATGCGCGGCTCCGGCTACCTGGTCGTCAAGGTCATCTCCGCGATGGCCGTGGCGCTGCCGGTGCTCGTGGTCGTGTTCCTCGCGGGCCTGGCGATGGGCGTGCACATGACCGCCGCGCAGTGGGGGCTCGTGCTCGTGTCGCTGTGGGCCGGCGTGCTGCCGTTCGCCGTGCTGGGCCTGGCGATCGGCCTGTTCGGCAAGGGCGACACGGTCGGCGCGGTGACCGGCGCCCTCATGATGCCGCTCGGCATGCTCGGCGGCCTGTGGATCCCGCTCTACGTCCTCCCGGATTGGATGGCGACGCTGGCGCACTTCTTCCCGACGTACTGGCTCGGCCGGCTCGGCCTCGAACCCCTGGCCCACACCGGCGGGATGGGGTTCGCGGTGCTCGTGCTCGCGGGCTGGCTGGTCGTGCCCGCGCTGGTCGTGGTGCGCCGGTTCCGGCTGGACACGGCCAGGCTGTGAATGCGTGTTAACTTCCGTGCAGTACTGAGGGGTCTGCGCGGGCGAAGGGCGGTACAGGTGGACGACGAGCCGATGTCGGCGGAGGAGTCGCTGAACCTGATCGCCCAGCAGAACCGGCGCAACCGCCGGGAGCTGGGCGGGGGCCCCGCGCGGATGCTCGCCGCGTGGGCCCTCGCCTGGCTGCTCGGGTGGGGCTTCACCTACTTCGCGACGCGGACCGAGAGCATCCCGGGCTGGGTCGGTGGCGTGGTCGTGGCGGTGCTGTTCGTCTTCGCGATCACCTACACCGGCTACGTGAGCGCCCGGGCCGGGCGGGGGATCCGCGGCCCGTCCAAGACGGTCGGCGCGATGTACGGCTACAGCTGGGCGCTTTCCGCCATCGGGCTGACCGTGATCGACATCCGGATCACGCAGTTCGGCTCGCTGTCCTCCGATCAGGTGTCCCTGCTTTGGTCGGGCACCTGGCTGCTGCTGACCGGCGTGCTGTACCTCGCCGGCGGCATGCTCTGGCAGGACAAGCTGATGTACGGCCTCGGCGCGTGGATGATCGTCTCCGCCGGGCTCAGCGTGCTGGTCGGGTTCCCGGCCAACTTCCTGGTGCTGGCGATCTGCGGCGGGGGCGGGTTCCTGCTGGGCGCGATCGTCTACTTCGTGCGCGAGAAGTCCGGGCGCCGATGAGCGACCTGCCGCAGCTCGACCCGGTCATCCACGCCCAGGCGCGGCTGCGGGTCACGGTCGCGCTCGCCGGGCTGCAGGCCGGCGACCAGATCACCTTCCCGCGCCTGCAGCAGTTGCTGGACATGACCGCCGGCAACCTCTCGACGCACCTGCGCAAGCTCGAGGACGCCGAGTACGTCGAGATCACCAAGGCCTACGAGCACCGCACGCCGGTCACGCTGGTCCGGCTGACCGCGGCCGGGCGCGCGGCGTTCGAGAGCTACACCAAGGCGCTGCACCAGCTGCTGGACGCCACCGGCGGGGACTGACGTGGCCCGCTGGGTGATCCACCTCGACCTGGACGCCTTCTACGCGTCGGCCGAGCAGCTCACCCGCCCGACGCTGGCCGGGCGTCCCGTGCTCGTCGGCGGCACCGGGCCCCGCGGCGTCGTCGCGGGCGCGAGCTACGAGTCCCGCGCGTTCGGCATCCGCTCGGCCATGCCGATGGCGCAGGCGCGGCGGCTGCTCCCGGCGAACGGCGTGATCGTGCCTCCCCGGTTCCGCGTGTACGAGCGGCTCAGCCAGGAGGTCTTCGCCGTCGTCACGGCAGTGGCGCCGGTGCTGGAGAAGATCTCCCTCGACGAAGCCTTCGCCGAACCGCCTCAGCTGACGGGTGCCTCTCTCGACGAGGTGACTTCGTTCTGCGCCACGCTGCGGGCCCGCATCCGCGCGGAGACGGGCTTGGTGGCGTCGATCGGCGCGGGCAACGGCAAGCAGATCGCCAAGATCGCCTCGGACGAAGCCAAGCCGGACGGCCTGCTGGTCGTGCCGCAGGGCACCGAACGGGAGTTCCTCGCGCCGCTGCCGGTGCGCGCGCTGTGGGGGATCGGCCCGGTGGCCGAGGGGAAGCTGCGGTTCATCGGCGTCCAGACGCTCGGGCAGCTGGCGGCACTGTCCGAACAGGACGCGGTGGCGACGCTGGGCGGCGTGGTCGGCCGCGACCTGCGCCGGCTGGCGACGGGGTTCGACGACCGCCCGGTGGCCGACCGCGGCGAGACCAAGCAGGTCAGCGCGGAGACGACGTTCGACACCGACATCAAGGACCTGGCGACGCTGCGCACGGAGGTCCGGCGGATCGCGGTCGGGGCGCACCAGCGGCTGGTCAAGGCCGAGCGCGTGGCCCGGACGGTGGTGATCAAGCTGCGGCACACCGACATGCACACGGTGACCCGTTCGGAGACGATCTCGGCGCCCACGGACGACCTGGCCGAGCTGTCGGCCGTCGCGGAACGGCTGCTGCTCGACCCGGCGGAGTTCGGCGGCATCCGCCTCGCCGGCGTCGCCTACAGCGGGCTTTCGGTGCCCCACCAGGACGCGCTGTTCACCTTGGCGGCCCCTTCGGTGGCCCCGGCGTCGACGGTGGTTTCGTCCGCGCCGACGCCGGTGGCTCCGCCTTCGGAGTGGCGGCAGGGCGACGACGTGGTGCACGAGGAGTTCGGCACGGGCTGGGTCCAGGGCGCGGGCCACGGCCGCGTGACGGTCCGCTTCGAGCACCGCTCGTCGGGCCCGGGCGCGGCCCGCACGTTCCCCCAGTCCGACCCGGCCCTGACCCGCGGCGACCCGGGCGACTGCCTGAAGTGAAGCGCCCCAATGTGGCGTTCGGTGCGTCAGACGCACCGAACGCCACATTGGGTGCGTCTGACGCAACCAACGCCACATTGGGGCGCTTGGGACCTAGTCGGCCGAGCAACCCTGGAGCTTGGCCACTTCCTGGGCCGCCAGGAGGAACGCGCCGACGCCGTAGGCCGCCGTGTCGTCCGGTCGAGCCGTCGCCGGGCGGTCGCCCACCGGCTGGACGTAGCCGACCTTGCCGTCCGCCTGCAACGCCTTCGTCGACAATGCCGTCCACGCCTTGTCCACCACCGGGCGGAACCGCTTCGCGTCCAGGATGCCCGCGCTGATGCCCCAGCCGATGCCGAACGTGAAGAACGCCGTGCCGCTCGTCTCCGGGCCGCCGTGGTCCCACGGGTTCAGCAGGTCCGAGTTCCAGAAGCCGTCCCGCCGTTGCAGCAAGGACAACGAGAACGCCATCTTCTTGTACACCCGCAGGTACTCCGGGCGACGCGCGTCGTCGGCCGGCAGGACCTGCAGCACCTTCGTCAGGGCCGCCAGCGCCCAGCCGTTGCCGCGCGACCAGAACACCCCGGAGCCCTTGAACCGCTCGTCGCGGTACCACAGGCCGGTGAACTCGTCGAACAGCTTGCGCTCGGACGAAGAAAACAGCTTCTGCATGGCGTCCAAATAGGACGGATCGTGGTCGATCACGCTCATCCGGGCGAACGACGGCATCGCCATGTTCAGCGCGTCCACGTAGTTCCAGTAGTCGCGGTGCCCGGCCCGCACCGAGGCGACCTCGTCGCGGATCCGGGTGCGGATCGAGTCGAGCGAGATCTCCGGGTGGAAGTACGTGTAGAGGTCCAGGTACGCCTCGCCGGCGGCCTGGTTGTCCGGGAAGAACGGCCGCTTCGGGTCGAACGGCAGCTGGTAGCCGTTGGCCTGCGCCCACGGCAGCGTCTTGTGGTTCGACTGGCCGGTGGTCCGGACCAGCGCGAGGTTGCCGACGTGGAACGTCGCGTTCTGCCAGTCCGGGGCGGCCAGGTTCGTCCCGTTGGTCACCCAGTAGTTGCCCGCGGACACCATCTGGTCGGTGATCGGGCACTCGGCGGGAGCCGCCACTGCCGCCGGAGCGGAGAACAACCCGCCCGCCACCACCGCGGCCGCGAGCACGCCGAAACCACGAATTCCCGGGAAACGCATGAAAGCGTCCTCCTCAGCACGTCATGGCGGCGGTCGTTCGCAGCGAGTGTTCAGGGTTCCCGGTGGACGTGTCAAGGTGCCGGTGAGCGGTACGGCGCAACGGTTTCCAGCAACCGGCGCGACGCGGATTCGGCCCCGTCGGCGTTCTTCGCCAGCACCATGGTCAGCACGCGGGAGTGCGCGACGAGCGTGTTGCCCTCCGGCAGTTCCATCGGCTCGCCGTGCGCGGTCAGCGCGGCCACCACGGGCACCTGCAGCTGCGCGATCAGCGCGTTCCCGGACGCGCGGATCAGCGCCGCGTGGAACCGGGAGTCGGCTTCCCGGAACGCCGCGGTGTCGGAACGCTCGACCGCGTCCGCCATCAGCTCGTAGGCCGCGGCCATTGCCGAAAGCTCGTCGGGACGCCGGTGCTGCGCGGCCATCCGCGCCGCCTGCGGTTCGATCGTCAGCCGCAGCTCCAGCAGCTCGTGCAGGTGCTTGCGGCCGTCGGGCCCGTTGACGCGCCACGCGATGACGTCCGGGTCGATCGCGTCCCAGGCGTCGGGCGGCAACGTCCACGTGCCGACCCGCGGCCGCGCGGTGACCATGCCCTTGGACTCCAGCACGCGCAGCGCCTCGCGAACCACGGTCCGGGACGCGGAGAACCGCCGGCCGAGCTCCTCGGGGACGAGCGGCTGCCCGTCCCCGAGGACTCCTTCGACGATGAGCCTGCCCAGTTCGTCGACGATGCGGGCGTGCAGGTTCCGGGGAGCGCTCATCGCCGGGCGCCCGCGCTACTCGGGCAGGCCGACGCGACGCTCCCCGCTGCGCAGCTGCTGCAGCACGACCGCGATCACGAGCAGGGCGCCGTGCGCGACGTTCTGCCAGAACGGGTTGATGCCCAGCCCGGACATGCCGTTGTCGAGCACGCCCAGGATGATCACCGCGAGCACAGTCGAAATGATCGACCCGCGGCCGCCCTTGAGCATCGTGCCGCCGAGCGCGGCGCCGGTGACGGCCTGCAGCTCCAGGCCTTCGGACCCGGACACCGGCTGGCCGGAACCGGTGCGCGCGGTGATGAGGATGCCCGCGACCGCCGCGACCACGCCGGCCAGCGCGTAGACGCCGATGATGTACCGGTTGATGTTGATGCCGGCCAGCCGCGCGGCGGTGTCGTTGCCGCCGATGGCGTAGACGTTGCGGCCGATGTCGGTGTACTTGAGCAGGAAGTGCAGCAGCGCCGCGACGATGAGGAACACCCACACCAGCGACGGCAGGCCCGCGATCGCGCCCTTGGCCAGGAAGATGAACAGGTCGTCGCCACCGGTGTACCCCTGCGACTTGCCGTCGGAGATCACCTGCGCGATGCCCTTGTAGGTGGCGAGCATCGCCAGCGTCGCGACCACCGGGTTGACCCGGCCGAAGATGATGATCATGCCGTTGACCAGGCCGCAGAGGATGCCGACGCCGACCGCGGCGAGGATGCCGACCTCGGCGTTGCCGGTCGAGGTGAACACCATCGCCGACACGACCGAGGCGAGCCCGGCCATCGAGCCGACCGAGATGTCCAGCGCGCCCAGGATGATCACCAGGGTCTGCACCAGGGCGAGCAGTCCCATGATGGTGATCGCGCTGCCGATCAGCAGCAGGTTGTTGGTGCGCAGGAAGTTGTCGTTCAGCACGCTCAGCAGGACGATCAGCGCGATCAGCGTGATGATCAGGCTCGAGTTCTGCACGCCGATGCCGGCGAGCACGCGGCGGAACGCGGACGGCTGCTGCGGCGCGGCCGGCTCCGAGGACATGGCTTTCTCCTGGGTGGGGGTACTCATGCGCCGATCTCCTGCTGCTCTTCTACTGCCGGTTCGGTTTCGGGGATGGCGAGGGTCAGCACGGCTTCCTCGGTCGCTTCTTCGCGGCTGATCTCGCCGGCCAGGCGCCCGGCGCGCATCACGAGGATGCGGTCGGCGAGCGTCAGCACCTCGGGCAGGTCGGACGAGATGACCAGCAGGGCGATGCCTTCGCCGGCGAGACCGTCGATGATCCGGTAGATCTCGGCCTTCGCGCCGACGTCGACGCCGCGGGTCGGCTCATCGAGGATCAGCAGCTTCGGCCGCCGCGCGAGCCAGCGCGCGAGCACGGCCTTCTGCTGGTTGCCGCCGGAAAGCTTGCGGACTTCCTGCTCCATCGACGGCGTCCGCACGCGAAGCTCGCTGATGTACTCCTCGACGAGCGCGCGTTCCTTCGCGCGCTTCACGACGCGGAAGCGGCGAAGCCGGTCCAGCACCGAGATGGAGATGTTGTCGCGGACGGACCGCTGCATGAGCAGCGCGTCCGTCTTGCGTTCTTCGGGCGCGAAGCCGATGCCGGCTTTGACCGCGTCACCCGGGTTGTGCGCACGCAGCCGCTTCCCGTCGAGCTCGACGGTGCCCGACCGGATCGGCAGGTCGCCGACGATCGCGCGGGCCAGCTCCGAGCGTCCGGCGCCGACCAGGCCGGCCAGGCAGACGACCTCGCCCGCGCGGACCTCCAGCGAAATGCCGGTGACGTCGTCGGTCGTGACGTCGTCCAGCTTCAGCACGACGTTGCCGGTTTCCTGCGTGACGCGGCGTTCCAGCGCCGAAAGGTCGCGGCCGATCATCATCCGGACCAGGCCGGGCTCGTCGGTCTCGGCGACCTGCTGGACGCCGACGAGCTTGCCGTCGCGCAGCACGGCGACGCGGTCCGCCAGCTGGAAGATCTCCTTCATCCGGTGCGAGACGTAGACGACCGCGACCCCGCTGTCGCGCAGCCGCCCGATCAGCCGGAACAACGCCTCGACCTCGTGCTCGGACAGCGACGACGTCGGCTCGTCGAAGGCGATCACCTTCGGCGGCGTGGCCGCGGTGAGGACGCGCAGGATCTCGACGATCTGGCGTTGCGCGGCCGACAGCGCGACGCCGAGCGTCGCCGGGTTGAGCACGCCTTCGAAGCCGTACTCGGCGAGCGCGTCCTGCGTCGCCTTCAGGAGTGTGCGGCGGTTGAACACCCGCGCCTTGGCGGGGAGCTCGCCGACGAAGACGTTCTCCGCGACCGAAACGTGCGGGATGATCTCGGGTTCCTGGTAGATCACGCGGACCCCGGCGGCCATCGCCGCGCGCGGGGTGTCGAACGTGACCTCGGTGCCGTCCAGGAGGAGCCGGCCGTCGTCGGGGCCCTGGTCACCGGAGAGGACCCGCAGCAGCGTCGACTTCCCGGCGCCGTTCTCGCCCATCAGCGCGAGCACCTCGCCGGAGCGGATCTCCAGCGAGACGTCGTCGAGGGCGGTGACGCCGGAGAAGCGCTTGCCGATGCCCTCGACGGCGAGCGCGGGAGCAGAGCTGGACATGATCGCCTTCCGTACAGCGGTCGTGAGTGGTAATTCGGGTTAGAACCCGAATTACCACTCACGAGGGGTCGGTCAGGTGCAGTTGACGCCGGCCTGCTTGTAGTTGTCCTTGTTGACGATCGTGGTCTTCGCGATCGTCTCCGCGGGCAGCTCCTTGCCGTTCTTCACCTTGTCCACCAGCACCTGGATCGCCGAGCGGCCGACCTCGGCGCCGGAGATGTAGAGCGCGGACTTGTTGCCGGTGTCCTTGCCGGCCGCCCAGTCCTTGCAGTCGAGGTACGCGCCGAGCCCGACGCCGATGATGTTGTTCGCCTGCACGCCCGAGTTGGCCAGCGCCGTCACGACGCCGGTCTCGTTCTCGTCGTTGCAGCCCCAGACGACCCAGTGCTTGACGCCCGGGTTGGAGCCGATCACCGCGCCGGAGCGGTTCTGCGCGTCGACGGGGGAGTTGTCGGTGCCGACGTCGATCACCTGGACGTCCGCGCCCGCGGCCTTGGCGAAGGCCGACTTGGCCGCGGTGACGCGGTCGGTGCAGACGGTGAGGTCCTGCTTGTAGGCGCTGATGATCTTCGTGTCGGCGGCGGTCCAGCCGGCGGCCTTGAACAGCTTCCCGGCCTCGGTGCCGACCGAGTCGCCCATCTGGCTGCCGTTGAAGCCGACGAACGGGGCCTTCGCGCCGGTGCCGTCCTTGATGACGTCGTCGGAGGCGATCAGCGGGATGCCCGCGCTCTTGGCCTTGTCGATCACCTGCGGGCCGATGGCCTGGTCCGGGACGACGATGGCGACGCCGTTCGCGCCCTGCGCGACCGCGGCGTCCAGTTCGGTGATCGCCTTGTTGGCGTCCTGGCCGAGGTTGACGACCTTGAGCTCGACGCCGAGCTCCTTCGCCTTCTCCTGCGCCCCCTGGGCCTGCTCGACGAAGTACTGCTGATCACCCTGTTTCTGCAGGTAGTAGAGGGTGATCTTGCCGTTGGCGGGTGCCTGCTGCTGCGGTGCGGCGGTGTCTTTTCCGGAGGAGCACGAGGCCATCAGGACACCGGAAATCAAACAACAACCAACAACGCTCCAGGTGCGAAACCTGTGCGGGTATGTGGACATCGAGTGCTCCCAAGGGGGCCGGGGACGAGTGTTGCTGGCGGGTTACCGCCGGGTGACTCGTATTACAAAACACCCGTTCGTGGAGCGTCAAGCCGCAGTTAGCGGAGTGACACCTACTCTCTGTAGTTGCATCGTGGCATGCTCAGGGGTCATTTATCGTATTTTTTACCCCCTGTCCTGCGCGTTGTCCGGTTTTGTCCTGTGTGAATGTTCTGATCGGTGTTGTCGACTGTGGTGGAAGTTTCCGTTGACTGGGAGGCGGCACCTGCCGGGTTCGTCCGGATGGCAGGATGGCCGGACCACAGCAGCAGGGGGACCGATGACGAAGCTCCGTGTCGCCGCGCTCGCCGGTGTCGCCGTCCTGGCGGCCGCGTGCAGCAGCAGCCCGCCGCAGTCCGGCCCGGCGCCGACGCCGTTCCCGGAGACGTCTGCTTCGCCGGCAGCGGCCCCGGACGGCTCGTTCAGCGTCGTCGCGACCGGCGACGTCCTGATCCACCCGGCGCTGACCGAGCAGGCCGAGGCCGACGGCGGCGGGAAGATCGACTACCGGCCGTTGCTCGCCGGGGTCAAGCCGCTGATCTCCGGGGCCGACCTCGGGATCTGCCACCTCGAGACGCCGCTGGCACCGGAAGGCGGCCCGTACAGCGGGTACCCGTCGTTCAGCGCGCCGCCGGAGATCGCCGACGCGCTCAAGGACACCGGCTACGACACCTGCTCGACGGCGTCCAACCACACGATCGACCAGGGCGCCGACGGCGTGAAGCGGACCTTGGACAAGCTCGACGCCACCGGGATCAAGCACACCGGCTCGGCGCGGTCGGCCGCCGAAGCGGCGAAGCCGCTGATCCTCGACGTCCACGGCGTCAAGGTCGCGCAGGTGTCGTACGCCTTCGGGTTCAACGGAATCAAGGTGCCGGCCGGGAAGCCGTGGCTGGCCAACCAGATCGACGTCGACGACGTCCTGGCGGCGGCTCGCAAAGCCCGCGAGGCCGGCGCCCAGGTCGTGATCGCGAGCCTGCACTGGGGCGTCGAATACCAGCACGACCCGACGGCCGAGCAGCGCTCGCAGGCCAAGAAGCTCCTGGCGTCGGACGACATCGACCTGATCGTCGGCCACCACGCGCACGTGGTCCAGCCGTTCGAGAAGATCGGCGGCAAGTGGGTCGCCTACGGGCTCGGCAACAGCGTCGCCCGCCACTCCGAACCGCGCGGCGACACGGAAGAGGGCGCGGCGGCCCGCTTCCGCTTCGTCCGCGACGGCGACCGCTGGAAGGTCGACAAGGCCGAGTACATCCCGACGCTGATCAAGCTCGACGCCCCGATCCGCCTGATCGACTTGTCGACATCGCAGCCCTCGGCGCAGGTCACCAAGGCCCTGTCCGACACGGACAAGAACATCCTGAGCCTGGACGCGGACAAGTCCGGCCTCACCCGCCCCGGCAAGTAACGGACGACACGCGTGATTGAGGAGTCGACACGCGTGATTGAAGGGTCGACACAGCGGCCACCAGCCTGCCGCCGCGTGTCGACCCTCCAATCACGTGAGTTGGCGTTCTGATCACGCCTCAGTGGGTGCGGGTGGTGATCAGGCGGGCCAGGGAGGCCAGTTCCGCGGCCGGGCGGGGGACCGGGTTCACCGCCGCCAGCTCTCGCAGTCCCTTCGCCACCAGCGCGGCCGCCTGGGCCTGGCTCCACTGGCGGCCGCCGGCCTCGTCGACGAGCGTGGCCGCGCGGGCCAGCTCGGCGTCGTCGAGCGGGTCGGTGCCCGAGTACAGGGTCGCCAGCTCCGCGCCCGCCGTCGTGCCGGACGACAGCGCCGTCACCACCGGGAGCGACTTCTTGCGGTTCTGCAGGTCCGAATACACCGGCTTGCCCGTCTCCGCCGGGTCGCCCCAGATGCCGAGCAGGTCGTCGACGTGCTGGAACGCCAGCCCGATCGACCGGCCGAACTCGCCGAACCGCGGCACCTCCTCCGGCCGGCCGGCGAGCAGCGCCCCCAGTTCGCAGGCCGCGCCGATCAGCGCGGCCGTCTTGCCGCCCGCCATCCGGAGGCACTCGGCCGGCGTGACGTCGTCGCGCTGCTCGAAGTCCAGGTCGGCGGCCTGGCCTTCCAGCAGCTCGAGGACGCCGTGGGACAGCAGTTTCGCGCCCTCGGGTGACAGTTGTTCGAACGCCACGCTCAGCAACGCGTCCCCGGCGAGCACCGCCGCCCCGGTGCCGAAGACCGTCCACGCCGTCGGCCGGTGGCGCCGGGTGGTGTCGCCGTCCATGACGTCGTCGTGCAGCAACGAGAAGTTGTGCACCAGCTCGACCGCGACGGCGGCGAGCACCGCGTCCGCGGGCTCACCGCCCGCGGCTTCCGCGCACAGCAGCACCAGCGCCGGGCGCAACGCCTTGCCGCCGTCGGCGGAAGAGGGTTCGCCGTGGGCGTCTTCCCAGCCGAAGTGGTAGCCGGCGATCCGCCGCATCGCCTCGGGCAGCCGCTCGGCCGCCGTGCGCAACGCCGGGTCGACCAGGCCCTTGCTCCACGCGAGCACGTCGGCGAGGGGACGGGCGGCGGTCCGGGAGTCCATGGTCGTCATGAGCGTCCGATCTCGACGTCGTCGAGCACGCCGAGCGCGTCCGGGACCAGCACGGCGGCAGAGTGGTAGGCGCTGATCAGGTAGGAGGTCACGGCGCGGTCGGTGATGCCCATGAACCGGACGTTGAGCCCGGGCTGGTATTCGTCCGGTAGCGATTTGGGGCGCAGGCCGATGACGCCGGCGTCGTTTTCGCCGGTGCGCATGGCCAGGATCGAGGTGGCGCCGGTGTCGGTGATCGGGATCTTGTCGCACGGCAGGATCGGGACGCCGCGCCAGGCCAGGACGCGTTTGCCGTCGAGGGCGGTGGTGTCGGGGTAGAGGTGCGCGCGGGTGCATTCGCGGCCGAACGCGGCGATGGCGCGGGGGTGGGCGAGGAAGAACTTGGTCTTGCGGCGGCGGCAGAGCAGGTCGTCGAGGTCGAGTGGGGTGGGTGGTCCGGTGCGGGTGGTGAGGCGGTGTTTGAGGTCGACGTTGTGCAGCAGCCCGAATTCGGTGTTGTTGACCAGTTCGTGTTCTTGCCGTTCCCGCAGTGCTTCGACGGTGAGCCGCAGTTGTTGTTCGAGCTGGTTGAGGGGGTTGTTGTAGAGGTCGGCTACGCGGTTGTGCACGCGCAGCACGGTTTGGGCCACGGCGAGGTCGTATTCGCGGGGTGAGGGGTCGTAGTCGACGTAGGTGCCGGACAGCATCGGTTCGCCGTCGTGCCCGGCCGCCAGGTCGATGCTGGCTTCGCCTTTGGCGTTCTGGGGCTTCCGTGGCCGGCTGATGGCGTCGGCGACGTGCGCGCGCAGTGATTCGGAGCGTCCGTTGAGCCGCGCGTAGGCGCTTGCGGGTAGGACGAGCGCGATCACCCGGGTGGCGGCGCGGGCGGTGAAGCTCCACCTCGCATCCTCGTGGGCGAGGAGTTCGGCGCCGAAGTGGTCGCCGTCGGTGGCGGTGCCGAGGGTGATTTCGTCGCCGTATTCGCCGCGGCCGTGGCGGGTGACTTTGCCGTGGGCGATGAGGATCAGGGTGTCGAGCGGTTGGCCGGCTGTGGTGATGGTGGCGCCGGGTTCGTATTCGCGTTGTTCGAAAGCGTCGGCCAGCGCGCTCAGCGCCTGTTCGTCGTTGAAGTCACGGAGGAGTTCGAGTTCGGTGAGTTCGGCGGGGACGACGTGGACGCGGGTGCCGGTGGTGTAGAAGCTGAGTTTGCCGTCGCCGAGGGTGTAGGTGAGGCGGCGGTTGACGCGGTAGCTGCCGGCGGGGACGTCGACCCAGGGGAGCTGGGAGAGCAGCCAGCGGGTGGTGATGCCGCGCATCTGCGGCAGGGTTTTGGTCGTCGTGCTCAGCGTCCGCGCGGCTTTGACACTCAGCGACAGCTGCTGGGACGTCGGTTCCTCCGTCACGGTCACGGTTCTCAGCCTTCCCGGCCGAGTTCGGCGCTTTCCAGCACGGCGAGTGCGTCGGGCACCAGCACGGCGGCGGAGTAGTAGGCCGACACCAGATACGACATGATCGCCTGCTCCGACACGCCCATGAACCGCACGTTCAACCCCGGCTGGTACTCATCCGGCAACCCGGTCTGGTGCAACCCCACCACGCCTTGGGCCTGTTCCCCGGTGCGCATCAGCAGGATCGAGCTGGTCCGGGTCCCGGTGACGGGGATCTTGTTGCACGGCAGGATCGGCACCCCCCGCCACCCCGGCACGTGGTGCCCGCCGAACTCGACCGCGTCCGGGTAGATCCCGGCCTTGGTGCATTCCCGCCCGAACGCCGCGATCGTCTTGGGGTGGGCGAGGAAGAACCCCGGGTCCTTCCACACCAACGCCAGCAACTCATCCAGATCGTCCGGGGTCGGGGGACCGGTGCGGGTGGGGATGCGCTGGGCGAAGTCGGCGTTGTGCAGCAACCCGAATTCGGTGTTGTTGATCAGTTCGTGTTCCTGGCGTTCCCGCAACGCCTCGACCGTGAGCCGCAGTTGCTGCTCGATCTGGTTCATCGGCTGGTTGTAGAGGTCCGCCACGCGGGAGTGCACCCGCAGCACGGTCTGGGCGACCGAGAGTTCGTATTCGCGGGGGTGGGTGTCGTAGTCGACGAAGGTGCCCGGCAGCAGTGGTTCCCCGTCGTGGCCGGAGGCGAGGGAGATTTCGGCTTCGCCGTGGTCGTTGCGGGCGGTGGCGCCGCCGGCGGTGTAGGCGTCGAGGTGGGTTTGGAGGGTGTCGGAGCGGGTCAGGACGTCGTCGAAGGCGGTGCGGGGGAGGGTCAGGACGGTGCAGGTGGTGACGGCTTTGGCGGTGAACTCCCAGATCCCGTCGGTGTGGGTGAGGGTGGTGTCGCCGAAGTGGTCGCCGTCGGCGAGGGTGCCCAGGACGGTCTGGTCGCCGTAGGCGCCGGTGCCGATCTTGGTGATTTTGCCGTGGGCGATGAGGAACACCTGGTCGGCGGGGGAGCCGAATTCGACCAGGGCGTCGCCGGGGGCGTAGTCGTGCTGGGTGAAGCGGGCGGCGAGTTCGGTGAGGACGTCTTCGTCGTCGTAGCCGCGCAGCGGGGCGAGTTCGCCGAGTTCGGGTGGGATGACGCGGACGTCGGCGCCGGTGGTGGTGAAGGTGACCCGGCCGTCGCCGACGGAGTAGGACAGGCGGCGGTTGACCCGGTAGGCACCGCCGGAGACTTCGACCCAGGGCAGGGTTTTGAGCAGCCAGCGGGAGGAGATGCCCTGCATCTGGGGGACCGACTTGGTCGTGGTGGCCAGGGTGCGGGCCGCGGCCCGGCCGAGGCTCAGCGGTGCCGGGTCGGTGTCCACCGGGTCGGTGACGGTCACAGCGAAAACCACCAATCATTCGGAAGCCGGGAATGCCCGAGGCAGGCAACGGAGAATCAACATAGCAACGGCGTCCGGCTGCACAATGACACGATCGGGTCGGCGCGGTATTCACCTGGTTGGTTTCCGGCCATTCCGGGCACCTGGTCCGTGCCGGTCATCACCCGCCGTTCCTGGCCGTCACCCGGTCGGGAAGATCCTGGCTCATAAGGGGAAACCGTCGTCGCGGTCGGGAGTGGTGCCGGCCGCCCCGGTGCCGGTGAACTGCGCCGAACCGGCTATGGTCGCGGCCTGGGTGAGGCCGCTCGGCTGAATCGAACAATTCTTGGTTGTCGGCCCGGAAATGGGTGGCTAACTTGAGCGATCCGGCGGTGAATCCGCCTGGTGGGAAAGGACGTGGATGAACATCTTCGTGGCCGGCGGTCTCTGGGTGGCCGGCGCGGCCCTCGTCGGGGGCGTGATCGCGTACCTGGTCCGCCGGTTCGGCTGGGACGAGGGACGGCCCGACAACAACGACGCGGCGGGCCAGGTGTTCACCATCGTCGGCGGCCTGCACGCGGTGCTGGTCGCGTTCGTGCTCATCTCGCTGTTCGACTCGGTCGGCGCCGCGAGCCAGGACGCGCAGACCGAGGCGGACAGCCTGGTCGCGGCGACCTGGGCGGCCGACGCGCTGCCCGCCGAGACGAAGGACCGCGTGCAGCAGCTCGCCGTCGCGTACGCGCAGACCGTCGAGCAGCAGGAATGGCCGCGGCTGAGCGACGGCGGCGAGATCCCCGTCACGGGCTGGACGCAGCTGGACCAGATGCGCCAGGCCGTCGCGGCCGCCGAAGTCGACGGCGACTGGCAGATCGACCGCAAGACCGAGGCGAGCAACCAGCTCTGGTCGGTCTACCAGGCCCGCACGCAGCGGCTGAACAACGCCGGTGGTGGCGGGGTCGGGGCGGTCGTCTGGTTCGCGCTGATCCTCGGCAGCCTGATCACCGCGATCCTGCTGCCCAACCTGTTCGGCGGCACGCGGCCGGCCGCGCACATCATCATCGTGTCCACCCTGGCCGGCACGATCACGTTGCTGCTGTTCGCGATCTACCAGCTGCAGAACCCCTTCAGCGGGGGCGCGAGGATCCCGGCGGAGGCCTTCACCGGCGCGCTGGAAAGGCTGGCTTGACCGGCGGGCGGGCCCGCTGGGCGGCGATGCTCGGCGTGGCCGCGGCGGTCTCGGCTCTGCTGGCGGCGACGGGCTGGCTCGCGCCCGGGCCGTCCCGCGGCCCGGCGGCCCAGGACCCGGCGTCCTGCACGATCCTGCAGGCGGAGAACGAACGCGACGGCGCACCGACGACGCTGCGGCTGCTGTCCCTGCCCGACGGCGCGACGAAACGCCTGACGCAGGCGGGGTACTGGATCAACGCGATGGGGTATTCGGCCGCGCAGGACGTGGTGTACGGCGTCGCCGACGGAACGCGCCGCGGCCGGTACGACCACGGTTCGCACGCGGTGCGGATCGACGCGTCGGGGTCGGTGACGGACCTCGGCGTGGTCGGCCGGGCGGGCGCGCGGCGTCCGGTGTGGAGCTTGGTCACGGGCGCGACGGCGGGTGCGATCGCCGGGAACCGCTGGTACGTGCGGCAGGACAGCGATCTGTACACAGTGGACGTCGACCCGGCTTCGGCGGACTACCTGCGCGTGGTGCACCGGACGGCGCTGCGGCCGGTGTCGCTCGCGGTGGGGGTGGACGACTTCGCGTACGACTCGTCGTCCGGCCTGCTGCTCGGGGTGTCGACGACTTCGCGCGGGGACAGTTCGGTGGTGAGCCTCGACCCGTCGACGGGGGAGGTCGCGGTGGTGCCCGGACTGCGGTTCCCGCGAGGGGGTGCGTACGGGTCGGTGGTGCTCGGTCCGGAAGCGATCTACGCGACGGCCAACCGGGACGGGCGCCGGAGTGTGACGTACCGGCTGCTCCGGGACGGTTCGGGTCCGGCGGTCGAGGTGTCGACCGGACCGGCGCTGGTGAGCGGGGACGCGGCCGGGTGTTTCGCCGAGGCCGCACCGCCGCCCATAACTGTCTCGGAGTCACCCGCTCCCACGCCTTCTTCGACGACTTCGCCGCCGCCTCCCTCGCCGACCGCGACGACACCCACGACACCGACCACGCCGGCGCCGGAGCCACCGCCGCCGTCGCGGCCGCCCCCGGTGGAGCAGCCGGCGGCGGTGGCTCCCGCACCCACCCCGCCCCCGGTGGTCACGCCGACGCCGAAGCCGAGGGCGGAGGAGCCCACGGCGCCCCCGTCGAAGCATCGCGTGCAGCCGACGGAGAAACCGCAACCGGTGGTCGAGGGCACGGCGGTGAAGACGAAGGAGAAACGCCGCTGGGGCCTGACGGCGCTGATCCTGGTGCTGGGCGGCGGGGCAGCGGTGGGCCACGTCCGCCGGCACCGCTGACGGTCGTGAGTGGGAACAGGGTCAGAACACTGTTCCTCACTCACGACCGGTCGCGGCAGACCCGCCGGCCGCACCGTTAACGCCACGGTCGCCTCGAAGCCAGCCGATGTCCACTTCGGCCACGAAGACTCCTCCTCCGGCGCGGTCCACGCGCCGGAGGAGGAGAAACGGGATGAAGCGGGTAACAATCGCCCTGGTCGCCGGGGTACTGGCACTGCCACTGGCCGCCGGTCCGGCCGTCGCGCACGAGCACGGGCCGCGGGCGAAGGACGACCACCTCCGCACCCGGGCCGGGCGGACCCTGACCGCGGACGTGCTCGGCAACGACCGCGCCACCGCGGTCGTCCGGCACACCGCCGCCGCGCACGGGAGCGTCGAGATCGGCCCCGGCGGCACCCTCCGCTACACCCCCGCCCCCGGTTTCACCGGCCGGGACTCCTTCACCTACACCGTTTCCGACGCCGTGCGGCTCTACCCGACGTCCCTCGAACCGCTCGCCACCATCGGCGGCGTCCAGGTCAAGGGCGGCGCGTACGGCTCGGCGCTCACCCCCGTGCCCGGTGAGAAGAACGAGTTCTACGGTCTCACCGACCGCGGCCCGAACGTCGACGCGCCCGGGGGCGGCAAGATCGAGCCGCTGCCCGCGTTCACCCCCGCCATCGGGAAGTTCCGGCTCCGCGACGGCAAGGCCGTGCTGGAGAAGAGCATCCCGTTGCGCGCCGGGGACGGCACGCCCTACAACGGCCAGGTCAGCCCGCTCGCCGACACCGGCGAGAAGATCGTCGACCTGACCGGGAACGTCCTGCCGAAGTCGGCGAACGGCTACGACTCCGAAGGCCTGGTCGCCCAGAAGGACGGCACCTTCTGGGTCTCCGACGAGTACGGCCCCTTCATCACCCACTTCGGCCGCGACGGCCGCGCGATCGAGCGCCTCTCGCCGTTCGACGGCTCGCTGCCGGCCGAGTTGAAGTACCGCGTGCCGAACAAGGGCATGGAAGGCCTCGCGGTGACCCCGGACGGCCGGACGCTCGTCGGCGTCATGCAGTCGGCGCTGCAGCAGCCGGACCTGACGAAGAAGCCGGGCAACGTCACCACGCTGCGGATCGTCACCGTCGACCTGCGCACCCGCGCCACCCACGAGTACCTCTACCTGCTCGACGACCCGGACACGACCGGCACCGCGGTCAGCGAGATCACCGCGCTCTCGGCGACGCGTTTCCTGGTGGACGAGCGTGACGGCAAGATGGAGCCGGGCGCCTTCAAGAAGCTCTACGAGATCGACCTGACCGGCGCCACCGACGTAGGCCCGCGGGCCGCGGGGTACGACGCCGCCAAGGGCGGCCTGCTCGTCGGCGGGAAGAGCATCGACGCCTACGTCGGCAAGGACACCACGGCCGAGGCGACGACGGACCTCGCCGCCGCCGGGATCGAGCCGGTGAGCAAGAAGCTGTACCTGGACCTGGGCGCGCTCGTGACCGGGCTCGACCCGAGCGGCGGCTTCTTCGGGCACGACAAGGTCGAGGGCGTCGCGACCACCGACGGCGGCCGCACGCTCGTGATCGGCAACGACAACGACTTCGGCATCGACGGCGTGACGAACGCGGCCCCGCCGTACGCGCTGCACCCGAAGACGCTGCCGGACGGCCGCCAGGACGACGGCGAGTACCTCGTGGTCGACACGACGAGGCTCCCGGCGGTGACGAGCACCGCGACGGTCACGATCGACGTGCGGTAGCCCGTCAGTACTTGAACTGGTCGACGTTGTCGGCGGTGATGAGCAGCGGATCGCCCAGCAGGACGGTCTTCGACGCGGCGTCGTACCGCACCGCCGGCAACTCCAGGCTCACCTTGTTGACGGCCTGGAGCGGCTTGCCGTCGGCGACCTGCTTGGCCGTCCACGCGGTCAGCCAGCCGAGCGACTCGACGTTCCACAGCACCGACTGCGAGCACGAACCGTCGAGCAGGAACGGCTTGATCGACTGCGGCGTCCCGACGCCGACGGTGAACACCTGGCCGATCTTCTGCTGCTCGCGCACCGCCTTCGCGACGCCGGGCGCGGACGTCGTGCACTCGCCGACCAGGCCGGTGAGGTCCGGGTGGCGGGCCATCAGCTCCTTGGCCAGGTTCGTCGCGTTGTCCTGGTCTTCGCCCGCGTACACGGTCTCGACGACCTGCGCCTTCGGGTAGTGCGAGGCCGTGTACGCCTTCTGGACCGAGATCCAGGTGTTGAGGTTCGCCGCGGCCGGGCCGCACGAGACGATCGCGTACTTGCCGGCGCCGCCGGTCCGCTTCATCAGCGCGTCGGTCAGGGCGGTGCCGATGCCCTCGGCGCTGGCCTGGTTGACGAACACCTCGCGCTGCGTGCCGGGCGCGTCGGTGTCCGAGGTGAGCACGTGGATGCCCTTCGCCCGCGCCTCGGCGATCTCCGGCGCGAGTGCCGCCGGGTCGTTCGGCGCGACGACGATGACGTCGACCTTCTTCGCGATCAGGTCGCGCATGATGGTGACCTGGTCGGCGGGGTCGACGGTCTTCGGGCCGATCGTGGACCACTGCACGCCCAGCTGCTTCGCCGCTTCGAGGCCACCGTTGTTCATCGCCTGGAAGTACGGGATGTCGGCGACCTTGGGCACGAACACGATCCGCGTCGGCCCCGGCGCGGGGGCGCTGCCCAGCTGTGCCGAGCACCCCCCGAGCGCGAGCGCCGCGCCCAGCAGCAGCGTCGCGACCAGCCGGGACGTCTTCGTCGGCCCTCGCATCCCCACCCATTCCTCAGGACTCTCGAACGGTCTGCGCATGGTGGAGACCAAGGGGGAAGGTAGGGCCCCGCGTAACTGTGGTCAACGGGATGTGCGCAAAGGGTTACGGAAGTGAGTTCTCCCTCGTGGGTTTCTGGCGGCGATTCGCCTGGTCCGCGGCGTCGGTTACGCTGGGCGACGATGACTCGCTGTTCCGTGCCCGCCCGCTGGCTGCTGCTGTGCGCGCTGGCGCTCGCCGTGGTGGCGATGCACCACGTGCCCGCGGACCACGGGCCGGTCGCTTCGGCTTCGATGGCGGCGGAACTCCACGCCGCGCCGCCGATGCCGGACCACCACGGCGGGCATTCCCCGCTCCACGACTGCCTCGCGGTGGTGACGGCGGCCGTGGTGCTCCTGCTCGCGGTGGTCCTGCTGGGCGGCCGGGCCGGCGGAGCCGTGGTCGTCCGGCAGGTGCCGGGCCGGCCTCGTGGTGCCCGCCCGCCGCCTCCGCGCAGCGGTCGTCTCCTGCTCGCCGCCCACTGCGTTCTGCGGATCTGATCGGCGCGGTTCCGCCGTGCCCCTCCGCAAGAACTCCAGTGAGGAAGAAAATGTCCAGGAAGTTCCTGGCGGGCTTCGTGCTGTCCGCCGTCACCGCGCTCGGGCTGACCGGGTGCGCCACCCCCGCCGACCACGACGACGCCGACGTCACCTTCGCCCAGCAGATGGTCCCGCACCACCGGCAGGCGGTCGAAATGGCGACGCCCGTGCCGCAGCACACGAAGAACCCGCAGGTCGTCGCCCTGGCGAGCGGGATCGCCCGGGCGCAGCAGCCGGAGATCGACCAGCTCACGGCGTGGCTGAAGCAGTGGGGTGCCCCGGCGATGACCGAGCACGGCTCGATGCCGGGCATGGTCGAGACCGGTGACCTCGACACCCTCCGCGACGCCGCTTACGACCGGAAGTGGCTGACGCTGATGGTCGACCACCACCGCGGGGCGATCGACATGGCGCGCACCGAGCTGGACCGGGGGAGCAACGCCGACGCCAAGGCGCTGGCCCAGCGGATCGCCGACACCCAGCAGGCCGAGGTGGACCGGATGACCGCGCTCCTCGCCGCCTGATCCCGGCGTGGTCCCCGGCACTCCCGCCGGGGGCCACGCTGTGGCGCGCGAGACAGCGACATACATACCCCTTGGGGGTATAGTCTCGGGCATGAACGAACAGCACGGAGCTTCGTGGGCGACAGCGATCCAGGCGACCCTGCACTGCCTGACCGGCTGTGCGATCGGTGAGGTGCTCGGCATGGTCCTCGGCACGGCGTTCGGCCTGCACAACGCGGCCACCGTCGTCCTGTCGATCGTCCTGGCGTTCGTCTTCGGCTACGGCCTGACCATGCGGGGCGTGCTGAAGTCGGGGCTGGCCCTGGCGGCGGCGTTCAAGGTCGCGCTGGCCGCGGACACCGTGTCGATCGCCGTCATGGAGCTGATCGACAACACGATCGTCGTCGCGATCCCCGGGGCGATGGACGCCGGCCTCGCCAGCTTCCTGTTCTGGCTGGCGCTGGTGCTTTCGCTGGCCATCGCCTTCGTGGTCACCGTGCCGGTGAACAAGTGGATGATCGGGCGCGGCCTGGGCCACGCGAAGGTGCACGCCCACCACCAGCACTGACGGTCGGGGGAGGTGGCGGCCTCCCCGGCCGGGATCAGACGCTGGACAGGTCGACGGCGCGGTCGACCTTGCGCCGGTCGAGCACCCGCAGGATGCCTTCCAGCAGGTAGTAGTCGGCGTAGGGGAGCGACACCTCGATGCCGTCCTCGGCCGGCCGGTTGCGGGTGCAGCGCGCGACGCTCGCCTCGGCCCGGGTGGACTTCGTCGTCAGGCACGTCTGCGAGACCGCCGACAGGATCCGCAGCGCGCTGTCCCGGTACTGCGGCCGGTGCGTGATTTCCGCGAGGTCCAGCAGGCCGCAGGCCATGATGACCCCGGCGGAGGCGTCCTTGACGTCGTTCGGTGCCTGCGGCGCGAGGTAGTCCCACACCGGCACGTGGTCGGCCGTCAGGTGCGACAGTGCGAAGTCGGCCAGCCGGCGGGCCGTGGTCAGGAACTCCTGGTCGCCGGTGCGGCGGTGGATGGTCGTGAACCCGTAGACGCCCCACGCCTGCCCGCGCGACCAGCACGACGCCGGGCTGTAACCCTGGACGGTGTTCGGCCCGATCGGCGCGCCGGTGACCGGGTCGAAGTCGAAGACGTGCGGCGTGGACCCGTCCGGGCGGACGAAGTTCTTCTGCGCGGTCTTCGCGTGCGCGACGGCGATTTCGAGGTACTGCGGATCCCCGGTCTGCCGGCCGGCGAAGGCCAGCAGGTCGAGGTTCATCATCGTGTCCATGATGACGCGGCCCGCGTCCTTCGGGTCGGTCAGCGCGCCCCAGGCGCGGAGGAACTTCCCGGCCGGGTTGTAGCGCTTGACGAGTGACGCCGCGGCCTGCACCGCGCCCGCCTTCCACTTGTCGTCGCCGGTGAGCCGCCACGCGGTCACCCACGACGGGTAGAAGAGGAAACCGAGGTCGTGTGTGCCGGTGTCGAACTGGCGCGGCGCGAGTTTGTCCGCGGACGCCAGCGCGAGGGTCTTGAATTGTTCGTCGCCGCTGTGCAGGTACGCCAGCCACAACTGGCCGGGCCAGAATCCGCCGACCCAGTCGCCATTCTGCGAATAGGTCCATTTCTCGAACTTCGTGCCGACCGGAAACGCGGTGACGCCGGGGGCCACCGCACGCAGCTTGGCCACCGCGTAATCGGCCGCCTGGCGGAGCGTCCGGGTGACCGATGCCTGGTCGGAGGCATCGAGGGAAGCCGCGGAAGCGGCCGTGGAGGTGCTGGCGCTCGCCGCCACCGCGGCACCGGCCGCGGTGGTCAGCAGGGTTCTCCGGGTAACGCTCACAGGTGCCCGCCATTCCGTGTGGGGAAATGTTCCAGGTGCCCGGAAGTTTTTCACAATCGCCCGGGCGTTGTACAGCGGGCGGGCAGCTGTTCATGAATGTGAATGATGGACCGGTGAGTGGAATATCCCGGAAAGGGCGAAGGCCCGGCGGGGGAAGCCGGGCCTTCGCTTTTCTCGCGGGGGTGAGGGCAGTCAACCACGCGATACTCGGGGCTCGCTCGAGCCGCGGTTCAGCACAGGGGCGCGACCGGTTCGTCGGAGCCGGTCTGCAGGTAGGTGTCCGACACGTAGTTGTTCGGGCCGATCCGGTCCCAGATGGTGCTGGTGCCGAAGGTGCCGGTGACGCTGTCGCCCTGGACGTAGCACTCGATGTTCACCCGCGCGTAGTTCGCCGCGAGGCCCTTGACGGCGGCCGAGGTGCTCGCGCTCGCCCGCACGTTCATCGGGTCGCCCGCGGTCTTCACCGTGCCGGTCGGGCCGGTGCCGGTCCACAGGTAGGTGACGTTCACGTTCCCGTTGTCGGACATCGCGAGGCCGTCGTAGAAGACGCCGTCGCCGAGGTCGATGCCGGCCGGGTTGCCGACCTTGTAGCCGAGGTCGTCCTTACCGCCGTTGTAGCCGTTGTGGTAGGCGGCGTAGGCCTCGGGCTGGCCCTGCGGGAGGTCCTTGTACTCGGCGCGCACCGACGCCGGGTTCCAGTAGTCGTCCTTGGTGTTCCACGGCCCGACGTCCCACACCGGCGCGTACTCGCAGCGGCTGTTGTCGGTCTTGCAGACGCGGACGCTGTAGGAGCCGGAGGCCTTCGGCGAAAGTCCCCGGCCGGACGGCAGCGCGACGAAGTGGTCGCGGCTGGTGATGACGTGGCCGTTCGCGGTGGTGCCGCCGACGAGACCTTCGCGGGTGGCGTAGATCTTGTAGGTCAGCGCGGCCGTGGCGGCCAGCGCGTTCACCTGCGGGACGCTGTCGGCGCTCAGCCCGAGGCTCTTGACGGCCGGGCGGACGCCGTCGGTGTCGCTGTGCAGGCTGATCCGCGCCTGCACGGCGCTGACGGCGGTCTTGAAGGCCGTGCCGGCCGGCGTCCACTCGGTCCAGTCGTCCGCCCCGGTGCGGCCGCGGACGTCGACCTCGACCGTCGTGCCCTTCGGGGTGTCGGCGGACAGTTCGGCGCTGACGCGGTTCGCCGGGCTGCCCAGCGCGTGCTCGGTGGTGACGAAGCTGCCTTCGCTGCCGGCGAACACCTGCGCGGTTCTGTGCCACGCGGCGTCGGCCAGGGTCAGCGTTCCGCCCGCGCCGGTGACGTTGACGTCGTCGTAGTCCACAGTGGACACATCGGCCTGCCAGGCGGCGCCGGTCCCGGCCGTGGCGGCCTGGGCGGGTGCTCCGGCCAGCGCCGTCACCGCTCCGGCGGCCAGAACCGCCGCGGTCACGCGGCCGGCTTTCTTGATCCGGATCATCCCCGGTTCTCCTCTCGCACTCGTTCACTCGAACGTGGCGAAAGACTGACCGGGCGGCGTACATGATCCGTACAAGCAGTTTGTCCGTCAGGCCGAAACGATGTGCGGCGGCTCCTCCACCGAGGTCACGGGCTCCGGCGGCCGGCTCGAAAGCTCCCGCCAGATCGCCAGCGCCCGCTCCGAATAGTCGCGAGACCGCTCCGGCTGCGCCAACGCCCGGTGCAGCTCACCGAGCAGCTGGGACACCTCGGCTTCCGACCGCCGGTCCCCGTTGCGGCGGTGCACCGCAAGCGAGTTCACCAGCAACAGCTGCGCGTGCGCGAAGTCCCCGCTGTGGAGACACAGCTCCCCGAGGTTCTGGTTCGCGTACCCGACGCAGTGGTCGTCACCGAGCTCGGTGAAGATCGCGATCGCCTGGTCGACGTGCTCGCGGGCCGCCGCCAGGTTGCCCTGGTGCTGGAACAGCAACCCCAGCCGCTTGTACGCGTGCGCCTCGCGGTGGCGGTCGCCGATCGCCGCCGACAGCTCCAGGGCGTCGGTGAACCAGCGCTTCGCCGCCGCGTAGCAACCGCGCGACATCCAGACCGCGCCCGCGCCCAGGCGGGCCACCGCTTCGCCGTTCGGGTCGCCTTCCTCCGCGAACAGCTTCAGCGCTTCGTGGCAGTGGTCGAGCGCCAGGCCGTCCTCGCCGTCGATGCGCGAGATCGTGGCCAGCCCGGTGAGCGCGATGGCCACGCCCTGCGCGTCGCCGACCCGCTCGAACAGCGCCTTCGACTCCGCGAACGCCACCCGCGATCCGGCGTACTCGTCCTGGTAGAGCAGGTACTGGCCGAGGTTGCGCTGCACGATCGCCTCCGCGCGCAGCGAACCCGTGCGGCGGGCCGCCTCGAGGGCGATCGTGTGCGTGCTGTGCCAGTCGTCCTGGTGGCCGCGCAGGTCGAAGTACGGCGTCAGCGCCGAGGCCAGCTGCCAGGCCAGGTCGTCGAAGCCGTGCTCGGCCGCCAAGGAAACCGCCGCGACGCTCGTGTGCCGCTCGGCGGCGAACCACGCGGCGGGATCGTCCGGCAGGACGTCGGCGGGCACGGCCGGGCGCGGCAGCTCGTCGTCGCGGTACATGCCGAAGAAGTGCAGCGGCATCCGGCGCGCGGCTTCCAACGCGAGGGCCAGGTACCCCTCGAGGACTCGCCGAAGCGCCGCACGCGTCTTCGCCGCGTCACTCTGCTCCGCCAGCTCCACCGCGTACACGCGCAAGAGATCGTGCAGCCGGTAGCGCGGTTGCCCGGCCGGGTCGGAGCCGACGAGCTCGACGAGGTGGCCGTCGACCAGCACGTCGAGGACGTCCTCGGCGTCGCGGCGGCCCAGCACGGCCGCGACCGCCCACGGCGGGAACTGCACCGGCCCGAGCAGCCCGAGCCCGCGGAACGCCGTGGCCGCCGACATCGGCAGCAGGTCGTAGGAGAGCGTCACGCTCGCGCGGACGGCGAGGTCGCCGACGCGCAGCTCGTCGAGCCGCCGGTGCTCGTCGCGCAGCCGGTCGGCCAGCAGCCGCAGCGTCCAGCCCGGCCGGTGCGTCAGCTTCGCGCCGGCCACCCGGATCGCCAGCGGCAGGTGCCCGCACTGGCGCAGGATCGCCGCGGCGCTCTCCGGCTCGGCGGCCACCCGCTCGGCACCGACGATGCCCTCCAGCAGCCGTGCGCCTTCGGCCTCGGGCAGCAGGTCGACGTCCACCGGTGTCGCCCCGGCGAGCCCGGGCAGCCGGATCCGGCTGGTCACCAGCACCGCGCAGGCTCCGGCGCCGGGCAGCAGCGGCCGCACCTGAGCGGCGCTCCCGGCGTCGTCGAGCACGATGCACATCCGCCGCCCGGCCAGCCGCGAGCGCAGCAGCGCCGAGCGTTCGGCCGGCTCCCGCGGCAGGCCGGCGTCCGGGATGCCCAGCGCGCGCAGCAGTTCCGCGAGCACACCCATCGGTGCCCGCGGCGACGACGACGTGCCGGCCAGGTCGACGTGCAGCTGGCCGTCGGGGAAGTCGTCGCGGACCGCGTGCGCCACCCGGACGGCGACCGCCGACTTCCCGACACCGGGGGCGCCGGAGAGCACGACCACCGCGGGCGTGCCCGAGGCCGCGCGCTCGCGCATCAGGCCGGCGACCTCGCGGAGCACGTCGTCGCGGCCGGTGAAGTCCGGCAGGTCGAGCGGCAGCTGGCAGACCGGGACGAAGTCCACCGGGCGCGCAGCGGGCACGTTTTCGAACACCAGCGTCGCGCGCAGCTCCCGCAGCCGGGCACCCGGCTCGGCGCCGAGCTCCTCGCGGAGCACCCGCTCGGCCGATTCGTACGCCTCGACGGCGTCCGTGGTCCGGCCGGCGGCGCGCAGCGCGACGATCAGCTGCGCCCACAGTTCTTCGCGCAGCGGGTGTTCGGTGACCAGGCCGCGCAGCTCGGCGACGGCTTCGCCGCAGCGGCCGAGGTCGATCCGCGCCCGCAGGCGCTGCTCCTGCACCGACAGGCGGAGCTCGGTGAGCCGGGCGACGGTCGCGCCCCAGCTGTGGTCGTGCGGGAGTCCTTCGAGGACTTCGCCGCGCCACAGCGCGTCGGCCCGGTCGAGCAGCTTGAGAGCGCTCTCGGCGTCGGCCCGGTCGAGCGCTTCCTGCGCTTCGCCGGCCAAGGCCGTGAAGGCGAGGTGGTCCAGTTCTTCCGGCGACGCGGTCAGCAGGTAGCCGGAGGCCCGGCTGCTGATCCGTTCGCCGAGGTCGGGGTCGAGCTCGGCGAACCGTCTTCGGAGCGAATGGACGTACGTGCGGATGTTCGCCGCGGCCGACCGCGGGGCCGCCTGCGGCCACAGCACCTCGACCAGCACGTCGGCGGACACGACGACGTTCGGTTGCAGCGCCAGGGCGGCCAGCAGCAGCCGGGGCTTCGGCCCGCCGAGCGGGATCACCCGCCCGGCGGCGGTGACCTCCAGCGGACCGAGGACGCGGATGGTAAGCGAGGTGGCCTCAACCTGCCCGATGAGTTCCCCCATAGCCGGATGCTATGGCCCGTTCGACCTCGGGGGATAGATCCATTCGGAGTGTCTGCGCAGGCCCGTGGGCGCTTTGTACGGCTCGTGTACGAGCCCGGGTCACGCTCCCGCCATGAAGCGTTCGAACCTCCGGCGGATGGCCGGAATGGGAGCCGTCCTCGCGACGGTCGGCGCGCTGGCGGTGGGTGGCGCGGCCACCGCGTCGGCCGCGGCGACCGGCACCGTCAAGACCGCGGGCGACCCGCTCAACGTCCGCCGGGCACCCACCGCGGGAGCCACGGCCGTCAAGACCGTCGCGAACGGCGCGTCCGTCACCATCGACTGCCAGATCACCGGCTCGTCGGTGACCGGGACCTACGGCACGGGCACGTTGTGGGACTACGTGCCCGCGCTCGGCGGGTACATCTCGGACACCTACGTCTACACCGGTTCGGACCAGCGGATCGCGCCCGACTGCGGCGTCGGCTCGGGCAGCGGCCAGTGCGCCGACGCGTGCGCGGGCGAGGCGCAGTACCGCTCGTCCGACTCGCACTTCCTGGTCTACGACACGGATGCCGACGGCTACTCGGCCGTCGTCGCGTACTGGCTCAAGGGCGGCGCCGGGCCGTTCTACGTCTGGAACTCCGGCGGCGAGGGCACGAAGGTCGACAAGGCCGTCACGGTCCCGCACGGCGGCTGGGTGTTCTACAAGGTCTGCGTCGCGAACTACACGACCGCCAAGCCCGACCTGAAGTCCTGCTCCGACGGCATCACCGACTTCGCGGCCTGACCGCGGCTCCCCTTCCCCGAAAGGCATTTCCGACATGGTTCAGGTCAACCGGCGCAAGGTCCTGCTCGGCGGGCTCGCCGCGGTCACCGCCACCGCGGCGTCGGCGGCGCTGCCGTCCTGGGCGAACGCCCGCACCACGGCCGCCGCGCCCACCATCCACGACCCCTTCCAGCTCGGCGTCGCCTCCGGCGATCCGCTTCCCGACAGCGTGGTGCTCTGGACGAGACTCGCGCCGGCGCCGCTGAACGCCGACGGCTACGGCGGCATGCCGGACGCCACCTACGCGGTCGACTGGGAGATCGCGAACGACGAGGCGTTCAGCTCGATCGTGCAGAGCGGCTCGGTGAACGCGGTCCGCGCGTCCGCGCACAGCGTCCACATCGAACCCGTGGGGCTGCAGCCGGCGCGCGAGTACTTCTACCGGTTCAAGAGCTCGGGCTACCTCTCGCCGGTCGGCCGCACGCGCACCGCGCCCGCCGCCGGGGCCGCGGTCAACCAGCTCAAGTACTGCTTCACCTCCTGCCAGCACTGGGAGGAGGGCTACTACCACGCGTACAAGGGCGTGGTGGCCGACGACCCGGACCTGGTGCTGTTCCTCGGCGACTACATCTACGAGAAGAAGTCGGGCCGCGCCGCGGCGGAGCGCAACCCGCGCAGCCTCGCCGTCGCCGACGACGCGACCACGCTCGCGCTGTACCGGGCGCGGCACGGCCAGCACAAGACCGACGCCGACCTGCAGGCCGCGCACGCGATCGCGCCGTGGATCGTCGTGTTCGACGACCACGAGGTGATGAACAACTGGAACGGCACCACCTCGCCCGCGTCCGCCGCGCGCAAGGCCGCCGGGTTCCAGGCGTTCTACGAGCACACCCCGATCCGCTCGACCGCGAAGCCGAACGGCGCCTCGATCCAGCTGTACCGCCAGTTCGTCTGGGGCAACCTCGCCCGGTTCCACATGCTCGACACCCGCCAGTTCCGCAACGCCCAGGTGGCCGACCCGTCCGGCTCGGCCGGCCCGGCCTGCACCGACATGCGCAACACCGCGCGCAGCATCCTGGGCAGCACCGAGGAAGCGTGGCTGCTCAAGCAGTTCGAGTCGCACCCGGCCACCTGGGACTTCCTCGGCCAGCAGGTCTTCTTCGCCACGCGGGACGGCGACGGCGACAAGGCCACCTGCGAGAGCCCGGACTCCTGGCAGGGCTACGAGGCCTCACGCGACCGGATCGCGAAGGGCTGGGTCGACCGGAAGGTCGCCAACCCGGTCGTGCTGACCGGCGACGTCCACCGGCACTGGGCCGCCGACCTGCGGCTCGACTACTTCGACCACAGCGACCCGCTCATCGGCTCGGAGCTGGTCACGACGTCGGTGACGAGCAACAGCGACACCGCGACCCCGCCGAGTGCGGCCTGGCTGGCGAACAACCCGCACATCAAGTACTGCAAGGGCGAGCGCGGCTACGTCCGCGTCACGACCACGCCGGCGCAGATGCGGGCGGACTTCATGACCACCTCCGACACCAGCGTCTACGACCCGGCGTCGGTCGTGATCAAGAACGACGTCAGCTACGTAGTGCAAGCGGGTAAGCCTGGCCTGCAGAAAGTCTGAGGCGTAGCGCTACGCTGCGTGACATGACCGAAGAACTGGGCCTGCGGGAGCGCAAGAAGCTCCGCACGCGGGCGGCGATCTCGACGGCGGCCATCGGGCTCTTCACCGCCCGCGGGTTCGACGCCGTCGGGGTCGCCGAGGTGGCGAGGGTGGCCGAGGTGTCCAAGCGGACCCTCTTCGCCTACTTCCCGACGAAGGAGGACCTGGTGCTGCACCGGTTCGCCGACCACGAGACCGGCGCGGCGGACGTCGTCCGCGGCCGCCGGCCGGGGCAGGGCGCGCTGGCGGCCCTGCGCGAGGCGTTCCTGCGGGGGCTCGAGGAGCGATCGCCGGTGACGGGCCTGTGCGACGAGCCCGACGTGCTCACGGTGTTCCGGTTGGTCACCGGCACGCCGGCGCTGGGGGCGCGGCTGGCGGAGTTCACCTCCGCGGGGGAGGCGGCGCTGGCCGCCGCGCTCGCGGAGGCCGGCGTCCCGTCGCCCGACGCCGGGCTGGCCGCCGCGCAGATCGCGGCCGTCCGCCGGACGCTGGCCACGGCGAACATGGACGCGGTCGCGGCCGGTGTCCCCGCGGCCCGGCGCCGGCCGGTGGCCGTCGCGGCGGCCGAACGGGCGTTCCACTTGCTGACGTCCGGAGTAGGGTTCGCCTGAGCCGCCCGGGTCATGACGAATTCATGGTCCGGACCATGACGGACGCACGGTTTCCCCGGGCTCTCCGAAGGTAGACTGCGAAAATCCTGAAAGGACACCGGAGCCGGCCCCGGTGCCCTTGCTGTTTCCGGCCACACCGAACACCGGGGGACCCGCGTCCGACTGGGGGTGGCGCGGGTCCCCCCAGGGCCCGGACGGAATGGGTTTTCCGCGCTTTTCCGGCGATCTTGACACCCCGCTCTCGGCACTCGTAGGCTGAGTGCTCCGCCGTCATGCCGAGCTTTCTCGAATCCATGACAAGGCGGTTCCAAGGTGAAAAGGTTCTTGCTGATCTCCGGCGCGGTCGCGGCATTGGTGGTGGCCGGTGCGGGGGTGTCCGCCGCCGCACCCGGCGGCGTTTACGACGTCAAGGACTACGGCGCCAAGGGGAACGGGTCCACCAACGATTCCGGCGCCATCGACAAGGCGATCACGGCGGCCAACGCGGCGGGCGGCGGCACCGTCCGGTTCACTTCGGGCACCTACAAATCGGCCGACACCGTCCACCTGAAGAGCAACGTGACGATCCAGCTCGACGCGGGGGCGACGATCACCGGGTCGAGTGCGGACAGTTACGACAAGGCCGAGCCGAACCAGTGGGACGACTACCAGGACTACGGCCACAGCCACTTCCACGACGCGATGTTCTTCGGCGACAAGCTGACGAACATCGGGTTCACCGGCGCCGGCACGATCGACGGCGGCGGCAACCTCATCACCGGCAACCCGAAGTCCGGCGAAGCCGACAAGATCCTCTCGCTCACCCGCTGTGACGGGCTCACGCTGTCCGGGATCAAGCTGCGCCGCGGCGGTCATTTCGCGGCGCTGATCAACGGCTGCACGAACGTCGTCTCGGACAAGCTGACGATCGACACCGCGAGCGACCGCGACGGCTGGAACATCATCAGCACGACGAACGTCAAGATCACGAATGTCGCCATCGCGGCCAACGACGACGCACTCGTGTTCAAGAGCGACTACGCGCTCGGTGCGAAACTGCCGAACGGGAACGTCACGGTGAACAACGCGAAACTGTCGGCGGTCTGCTGCAACGCGCTGATGTTCGGTTCCGAGACGTGCGGTGACTTCACCGGCTACCAGTTCTCGGACATCACGATCACCGGTGCGCACAAATCCGGTATCGGGATCGTTTCGATGGACGGCGCGAAGATCTCGGACGTGCATTACCGCAACATCACGATGTCGGGCACGTACTCGCCGATCATGATGAAGATCGGCACGCGCAAGCGGTGCGGCAACCAGCCGGGTGTCGGCTCGATCGGCGGCATCACGTTCGACACCGTCACCGGGGCGCACACGGGCACCAACTTCAGCCCGACGATCTGGGGTGCCGACAGCACCCACCGCGTCTCGGACGTGACGTTCACCGGCGTGAAGCTGAACGTCCCGGGCGGCAACGGCCCGATGGGCACGGGTGTCCCGAGCAACGACGCCTCGGATTACAACCCGAAGAGCATCGGGACGCGGCCGTCCTACGGCTGGTACCTGCACTACGCGTCCGGCGTCCGGTTCGTCGACAGCTCGGTGGAGTTCGCCAAGGACGACGGCCGGCCGGCGAGCATCGTCAACAACAGCTCGGACATCACGTTCGACCACTTCACGGCGGAGAAGGGCGCGAAGAGCCCGTTCGACGTCGGGTTCCAGACGGTGACGGGCTACTGCGTCAAGAACTCGGCGACCACGTCGGGCTCGGCCCTGCGGGTGACCGCGTCAGGCTCCACCTCGACCTGCTGACGTAACCCGTAGCCGACGTGATCGAAGCCGGAACTCGCGTGATCGGAGCCGTACCTCGCGAGTTCCGGCTTCAAGCACGCGAGTTCCGTGCTCGATCACGCGAGTCCCGGCCTCCGTCACACACGAAGGGGCCCCGGCCGGTGAGCCGGGGCCCCTTCTGCGGCGCGCCTCGAGGTCAGTGCCGGTACTGCTCGTTCATGATGAGGAACGCGCCCAGGCCGTGGAAGTCGTTCGTCTTGCGGGCCCGGCCGTAGTAGTACGGCAGATCCCCGACGTTCGTGCCCTCGCAGATGTCCGTGATGTTCGTCAGGCCGTCCGAGCCCACCGACACCTTGCGAAGCACGCCGGCGTACCCGCGGTCCGCCACCGCCTGGTACGACGCCGGCAGGTAACCGCGTTCGACGCCCCGGGCCAGGGTGAACGTGTACATCGACGACGCCGACGTCTCCAGCCAGTTCTTCGCCTCGCCGCCGCGGTCGACGACCTGGTACCAGCGGCCGGTCGCCGCGTCCTGGTAGCGCTCATAGCCGGCGGCCAGGAACCGGACCATGTCGATCAGGGCCGCCCGCCGCGGGTGGTTCGCGGGGAGCACCTCGAGGATGTCGATCGCCGCCATGCCGAACCAGCCGATCGCGCGCGCCCAGTGGTACTTCGAGTGGTGCCCGGCCCCGGACGCCCACGACTCGGAGCCGTCCTCGTCGTAGGCGTGGTAGAGCAGGCCCTTCGCCGGTTCGCGCAGGTGGCTGAAGGAGACGGCGAGGTTCTTCGCCGACTCCTCGAAGCAGTAGCCGCCGTCGTCGAACGCCGCGCCGTACAGCGCGAGGAACGGCTGGGCCATGTAGACGCCGTCGCCCCACAGCTGGCCGACCTTGCCGGTCGCGTGGAACATGCCGCCGTCGGACGTGCGCGGGTAGGCCGGGAACCGCTTGCGCAGCTGGTCGGCCGCCGTCTTGTACTTCTTGCGGCCGGTCTCGGCGAACAGCAGCGGCAGCATCTGGCACGAGCGCATCGAGTCGAGGTTGGTGAAGCTGTTCGAGATGCCGCTGTCGGTGATGAAGCGGTCGTACCACGCGACGATGTAGTCGAAGTACTTCTTCTCCCCGGTGCGCTTGTAGAAGAGGTACTGGCCGTAGAGGTACAGCCCGAGGGTGTAGCCCCAGCCGCCGATCTTGTCCGGGGTGTAGCGCTTCATCGTCGAGTCGATGACGGCGCGGGACCAGTCCGCCGGCGCCGCCGCGCCGCCGATCGGGGGGAGCCGGTCCGCCGCCCGCGCGACGGGACCCGCCGCGGCGAGGGCGCCCAGCGCGCCCAGGGTGCCGGCCAGGACCGCGCGCCGGGTCGGGCGAAGGGAGTGCTCGGACATTCGACGTCCTTTCGTGCACGGGCCCCTGGTGGAGCGGGCAGTTCCGGGGCGGGGCACCGTCTTCGAGACGGTGCCCCGCCCCGGAATGGGTGGCCGGGATGCCGATCCGCCGTCCGTCGGCATCCCGACCAGCTCTGGGGGGCGCGGCGTGCTGCCCGTTCGCCGGAGCGGTGGGAGGGAGCGAAAGCGCTCTCTGGGGAGAACATCTACTCGCCCTCGGGAGGTCGAGTCAAGAGAGATCGGATCTCTTGTGTCATATATCAGATATTTAACCCGGTTGGCGGTAGTCGTGATGTACCGGCCGTCGGGACGCGGCGAAAAGGTCGGATCTCAGTCTTGACCGTGCCCGGACGCCAGGAGTACACCACCGAGTGGACCAGACCACTTGGAGGTCGCTCATGTCAGGCACATTTCTGCGCCGGGTGTTCGCCGCGTGCGCTTCGATGCTGGTGGTGGCCGGGCTCGTCGCCGCCCCGGCGTCGGCCGACCTGCAGAAGCCGTCCCAGCAGTGGCTGCGCGACAGCCAGGCGGGCCTGTTCCTGCACTGGGGCATGCGCACCTCGCCCGGCTACACCAGTTGCGGCGCCTGGGAAAAGGCGATCACCGACGGCGGGTGGAGTCCCGCCTACTGGGTCACCGAGGCCAAGAAGCTGCACGCGTCGTACCTCGTGCTCGCGTCGTTCCACAGCCGGCTGGGCTACTCGCGCGCCTGGCCGTCGAAGATCCCCGGCAGCTGTACCACCAGGCGGGACTTCCTCGGCGAGCTGATCGCCGCGGCGAAACCCCGGGGGCTCAAGGTCGTCCTCTACATGACCAACGACGCCCAGTGGCACGACGAAGGCGGCCACGAGTGGCTCGACTCCGCCGGCTACTCGAAGTACAAGGGCAAGAATGTGAACCTCGACAGCCAGGACGGCTTCGGCCAGTTCAGCTACGACAACTTCTTCGAGGTCATGAAGAACTACCCGGACCTCGGCGGGTTCTGGATCGACAACGACAACGCCTACTGGGAGTCGCACGACCTGTACGCCCAGATCTACCGGCAGCGACCGGACTACCTGCTGAGCAACAACAACGAAGACACGCCGATCATGGACACGATCAGCAACGAGCAGAAGACCGGCATGTCGCCGTCCTACGACTACCCGCAGGCGACCTACACGGCGATGCCGCGGCTGACGGAGGCGTGCTTCAAGCTGCCCGACACGGGTTCGTGGTGGTACGGCGGCTCGAACTCGGCGGTGAACAAGGCGCTGAACATCGGACGTCTGGTGACGAACTCGGGCTCGTCGATCAAGTCGCTGATGGCCGAGACGGCGATGGTGAACGGCAGGTTCCCGTCGAACCAGGAGGCGTTCAACACCTTCGCCGACACCTACCTGAGCCCGATCTGGGAGTCCCTCGGCGGCACCGAGGGCGCCGGGTACATGTACGGCGGCATGCAACCGGGCTTCTGGAACGACGGCGCGCACGGCGTCATCACGATCAAGGGGGACACGCAGTACGTGCACGTCCTGACCAAGCCGTCGGGGAGCACGCTGAAGGTCCGTGACAACGGCTACCGCGTCCGTGGCGTCTCGAACCTCCGCACCGGCGCGGCGATTTCGTTCAGCCAGGGCGGCGGCAGCCTGACGCTGACCGGGCTGTCCGGGTGGGACACCTACGACACGGTGTTCAAGGTCGAGACGGCCGGCCGCACCGGCACGTACGACCCGAAGTCGGTGACGCTCAAGGCGAGCGCGTCCGCCGGCGGCCACAGTGGACAGGCGGCGAGCGACGGCGACTACCTGACGTACTTCGACAACAACAAGACCTTGCCGGTCACCCTGGACTACGACCTAGGGTCGGCGAAGAAGGTCCAGTACCTCGGCGTCAACCAGCGGGAGGACTCGGTCAGCTACGCCCGGTCGGACACGGAACAGTCCGCGCGGATCAAGGCGTACCAGGTGTTCGTGTCGAGCGACGGCAAGAACTGGGGCAGCGCGGTGAAGTCCGGCACGCTCCCGAGCCATCGCGGGGTCCAGTTCGTCGACCTGTCCGCGGTGACGGCGAGGTACGTCCGCCTCCAGGTGACGAGTACGTACGCGGCGTCGAGCGACAGCACGCGCTACAAGCGGCTCCGGATCGACGAGACCTGGCTGGGCTCGGACTACGCGACGGCGGCGGGCTGAGCCAGGAGGTCCAGGGTCAGCGCCGCGGTCCAGCCGAACGAGCGGGCCCCGTGCCCGGCGCCGGTCAGCGGGTCGACGTACTCGGCGAAGTCCGTCCGGGCGGCCGTTTCGACGAGGTCGTCCCGCAGGCGTGACGCCAGGGCGTGCTCGCCGTGGCGCAGCAGCCCCTGCCGGACCAGCCAGCCGACGTTGGACCACGACGGGCCGCGCCAGTAGCGGCCCGGGTCGAACTCCGGCGCGGTCAGGTCGTGGCTCGGGACGCCGTGCACGCGCCCGAGCCGGAACCGCGGGCCGGTGGCCGTCGCCAGCAGGGCCGGGGCGACGGCCAGGTCCGGCAGCAGCAGCGGCAGCAGGCCGGCGCAGGTGTACTCGCGCGTCCGGACGCCGGTCCGGACGTCTCGGGCGAAGAAGAAGCCGTTGTCCCACAACGTTTCCTGCATCGCCTTCTCGACGCGCGCCGCGGCTTCGCGGTGCGCGGCGGCCGCCGCGGGCAGGCCGAGCTCCTCGGCGATTGCGGCCAGCGCCAGCTCGGCGTCGGCGAACAGCGCGTTGAACCCCGGGTCCTCCACCACGAAGGCGCCCGGGTCCTGGTAACCGCTGTCCCGGTAGTCCGCGGCGAGCCGGACGTACCGGCCGTAGTCCTCGTCGCTCGGGCGGTCGGCCGCGGCGCCGTGCTGCAGGTCGCGGCGGACGAACCCGGCCGACGGCGTGACGCGCGAGAGCGGCCCGTCCCAGGCCGGGCTGTTGTCCATCCCGGACTCCCACGGGTGCACGATCGCCGCGAGCCCGCGCCCGCCGGCGTCCCGGTGGGTCCGCAGGTATTCGTGCCAGGCCCGCAGCTTCGGGTACAGCGTGGCGAGGAACGTGCGGTCGGGGTCGGTCTCGTGCACCGCCAGCACCGCCCGCGCGTGCACCGGCGGCTGGACCAGCCCCGACGTCCGCCGCGCGCGCCAGAAGTCCGGGCCGGGGAAGTACGCCTCGGGCGGGGTGTCGGGGTTGAAGAGGATGTGCGGGATCCGGCCGTCGCGCCACTGCGCGGAGAACAGCGTCAGCAGCTCGCGCCGGGCCCGCGAGGGCGAAAGGTGACGCAGGCCGAGCGCGATGAACGCCGAGTCCCAGCTCCACTGGTGCGGGTAGAGCGAGCGCGAGGGCACGGTCGACGAGCCGAGCCAGTTGGCGTCCAGGACCGCCGCCGCACGCCCCCATGTTACGTCCATGTGTCCAATCTATCTCCCACTTATGTCTTGTCAATGGACAAAAGTGGAGACTGGGATGATGCGGACCACACCGGAGAGGGGGTGCGGATGACGACGCCGACGAGCGCCGGTGAGCTGTTGTGGCTGGTCAGGACCGGGCAGGCGACCACGAGAAAAGCCCTGCGCGCCCGCAGCGGGCTGTCCCGCACCACGCTCACCGCGCGGCTGGACCGGCTCCAGGCGGCCGGTCTGCTGGTCGAGGGCGGCCAGGAGGACTCCACCGGTGGCCGCCCGGCCCACCGGCTGCGGTTCGACGACCAGCACGCCGTCGTCCTCGCCGCGAGCGTCGACACGATGCACGCCGAGGCCGCGCTCACCGACCTGGCCGGACGGCGGCTGGACCACCGCGCGGGCGCGCTGCGCGTCGCCGACGGCCCGGAGCCGGTGCTCGGCCGGATCGCGGAGTGGTTCGAGACGATGCTGGCCGAGGTGGGCCGCCCGGTGTGCGGCGTGGGCATTTCCGTGCCGGGCCCCGTCGAACCCGGCCGCGGCCGGGTCACGCAGCCGCCGATCATGCCCGGCTGGGACGGCTACCCGATCGACGCCTTCCTCGGCGCGCGCTTCGGCGCGCCGGTGCTGGTCGACAACGACGCGAACCTGATGGCACTGGGCGAGTACCGCGCCCGCTACCCGGACACGGCCGCGCTGGTCGTGGTCAAGGCGTCCACCGGGATCGGCGCCGGGCTGGTCATCGGTGGCGAGGTGTACCGCGGCGTCGACGGCGGGGCGGGCGACATCGGGCACGTCCGGCTGCCCGGGCACCCGGACGCGCGCTGCCTGTGCGGTTCGCTCGGCTGCCTGGCGGCGGTCGCCGGCGGGGGCGCGCTGGCCGCGCGCCTGACCGAGCTGGGCCTGCCGACGACGTCGGGCTCGGGCGTCCGCGAGCGGATCCTGGCCGGCGAACCGGCCGCGGTGCGGCTCGCCGAGGCCGCCGGGCGGCAGGTGGGGGAGGTGCTGGCGACGCTGGTCTGCGTGGTCAACCCGGGCGTGCTGGTGATCGCCGGCGACCTCGCCGAGCCGCACTTCGTGGCCGGCGTCCGCGAGGTGCTCTACCAGCGTGCGCTGCCGCGCTCGACGCAGAACCTGCGCGTCGAAATCGGCGGCCGGGGTGAAGCGCTCGGCGGGGCGGTGGCGATGGTCGTCGAGGCCGAGTTCGCGCCGGCCGCGGTGGACCGGCGGCTCGAAGCGCGGCCCTGACGGCCGAACTGCCGTCACCCGTGGACTGTCCGGAGTGGACGGAGCGACCGACTTTCGTAGGTGGTGGGCGCCCGGCCCGCGTGTTCCGCAATACGGGCACGAACCGGACGTACCTCACATCGAGGCCTATTCCTCGCGTTTTCCGTGCGACAAATCGGATTTCCGTACCACGGGCACGACCACGTGAATTCGCGACCAGATAACGGTTCCGCAAGTACTTCCCCGCGAGCGGAACACCGATCTAGTCTCGTCCGGTGTTCCAGGCCCATTTCCTGGGGGCCGCTTTCGAGAGGGAGATTTCTGTGCGAAGAAGCTCCACCCTGCTCCTTTCGCTCGCGGTGGTCGGCGGCCTGACCGCGGCCGTGCCGGCGACGGCGTCGGCGCAGGGGCGTTCCGACATTCCGCAGTCGCACCCGTTGTGGGCGAACGCGCAGGCGAAGGTCGCCGACACGGCGCCCGCGTCCAAGCTGAGCTTCCGGGTCTACCTGAACCAGCGCGACAACGCCGGTGCCGAGGCGCTGGCGCAGGCCGTGTCCGATCCGGACAGCAAGACCTACCGCCAGTACCTCAGCCCCGACCAGGTGCGCGACCGGTTCGCCGCGAGCGACGCGACGGTGAACGCCGTCAAGGCGTGGCTGACCGGCAGCGGGTTCAGCATCGGCGACATCCCGTCGAACCGCGCCTACGTCGAGGCCACCGGCACCGCCGACCAGACGCAGAAGGCGTTCGACGTCAAGCTGGGCAAGTACAGCGTCAAGGGCCAGACCCTCCGCGCCGCCGACAAGAACCTGTCGGTGCCCGCGAACCTGGCGAGCGACGTGCTCGGTGTCGTCGGCGTGGACCAGGCGACCAACCTGTTCAAGCCGGACCACGCCACCGGCTCCGGGACGCCGGCCGACGTCCCGCCCGGGCCCGGTTTCCGCAACGCGAGGCCGTGCAGCGCGTACTACGGCGAGAAGGTCGACACCACCGACCCCGCCTACAACGGCAAGCACCTGCCGTACGCCCCGTGCGGCTACACCCCCGCGCAGCTGCGGTCGGCCTACGGTGTCGACAAGGTCGGTGCGGACGGCAAGGGCACCACGATCGCCATCGTGGACGCGTTCGCCTCGCCGACCATCTACGCCGACGCGAGCACCTACGCGAAGAAGAACGACCCGCAGCACCCGCTGAAGCAGAGCCAGTTCAAGCAGCACGTCTTCCCGGCGAACCCGGTCCTCGAGCCGCCGGACCAGTGTGACGCGGCGGGCTGGTACGGCGAGGAGACCCTCGACGTCGAGGCCGCCCACGGTCTCGCGCCGGGTGCGGACATCCTGTACGTCGGCGGGGAGTCCTGCGAGGACAACGCCCTCGACGTGGCGCTGAACTACGTGATCGCCGGCCACAAGGCCGACATCGTGTCGAACTCCTACGGCGACACCGGCGAAGACATCCCGGCCGACGAGGTCAAGGTGTTCAACCAGATCTCGCTGCAGGCGGTGCTCGAGGGCATCGGCGTCTACTTCTCCTCGGGTGACAACGGCGACGAGGTCGCGCGCCTCGGCACGCCGTCGCCGGACTTCTCCGCCTCGGCGCCGTGGATCACCGCGGTCGGCGGCACGTCCGTCGCGATCGGCAAGGACGGCAAGCGGATCTTCGAGACCGGCTGGGAGACCAGCAAGTCGACGCTGACCAACGGCGTCTACGGTCCCGCCAACTACACCAGCGGTTCCGGTGGCGGCACCAGCCGCCTGTTCGAGCAGCCCTTCTACCAGAAGGGTGTCGTGCCGGACGCGCTGTCGACGAAGAACCAGGTAGGCCACAAGAAGGGCCGGGTCGTCCCGGACATCTCCGCGGTCGGTGACCCGAACACCGGCTTCCTGGTCGGCCAGACGCAGACCTTCCCGGACGGCGCCTACTACGACCAGTACCGGATCGGCGGCACGAGCCTCGCGTCGCCGGTGTTCGCCGGCATCATGGCGGTGGCCGACAGCTTCGACCACTTCCACCACGGCTTCATCAACCCCGTGATCTACAAGCTGACCTCCCGCACCTCGGCGATCAGCGATGTGAAGCACGTGGACGCCGCGGTGGAGCGCGTCGACTACGCGAACTCGGTCGACGCTTCGGACGGCCTGCTCACCTCGGTGCGCACGCTCGACTACCAGGGTCTGACCATCCACACGACCCCGGGTTACGACGACGTGACGGGTCTCGGCACGCCCAACGGGCTGCTGTTCCTGTTGCTCGTCTAGTTTTCGAGGTCCGTGAAGGCCCCCTTACCGGCGCAAGAAGCCGGTAAGGGGGCCTTCACGGCGTTCAGGGGTCCTCGCCGAGCGGGATGACGGCGCGGACCGTCGTGCCGCCGGTGCCGCTGTCCACGCCCAGCTCACCGCCGAGGGCCTGCACGCGGTCGCGCAGCCCCGCCAGGCCCGTGCCGCCGTCGATGTCCGCGCCGCCGACGCCGCTGTCGGTCACCTCCATCCGCAGCTCGCCGCCCGCCACCGCGATCCGCACGTCCACCGAATCGGTCTGCGCGTGCTTCAAGGCGTTCGTCAACGCCTCCGACGTCACGAAGTACGCCGTCGCCTCGACCGCCGAGTCCAGCCGCGGCACTTCGGCGACCGACAGCGCCACCTCCATCGGGATGCGGTCGGCCAGCGACCGGACCGCCGCGGCCAGCCCCGCCTCCGTGAGGATCGCCGGGCGGATGCCGCGGGCGAGTTCGCGCAGCTCGGTGATCGCGGTCTGCAGTTCGTCGACCGTGCCGGACAGCAGCGCCCGGACCTCTTCCGGGAGTGCACCGCCGTGCCTGCGGTCGGCCATCCGCAGCAGCAGCACCACGCTGACCAGCCGCTGCTGGGCACCGTCGTGCAGGTCGCGCTCCAGGCGACGGCGCTCCTCGTCGCCTGCCGCGACGAGCCGGGCCCGCGACGCCCGCACCTCGGCCAGCCGCTGCTCCAGCTCCGCGGTCAGCCGCTGGTTGTCGAGCACCAGCCCGGCCGCCGCGTTCAGCGCGTCGATCGACCGGCTGTCCTTCCAGACCTCGTCGTCCTGCACCAGCGCCGCCAGCCCGGTGCCGTCGCGCTCCAGCAGCAGCCGGATCATCTCGGCGTTGCCGACGCGGGCGCGCAGCACGCCGGTCAGGAACGCCAGCGGCCACAGGCAGAACAGGATCCGGTACCCCTGCAGCATCGGCGCCGACAGCGGGTGCCCGTCGCCGAGCGCCGTGCCGACACCCGACGCGAGCGCGCCGGCCAGCGCGATGACGATCACCGGCGACAGCAGCCGCCGCTGCGGGAGCCGGCCGGTCAGCCACCGGTAGAGCAGCACGACGACCACGCCGGCGCTGATCGCCGTGGCGGCGAGCTCCAGCACGCGGTCGGCGAACGCGCCCCCGGCCGAGTCGGCCGAGATCGCCAGCAGGTCGCGCGGGTCGTCGTTGACCAGCAGCCCGACCACGCCCGTGCCGAGGACCACCAGGTAGGCCGCGAAGACGAGCAGCCGTTCCCAGCGCGACCGGAGCCTCCCGTGGGGAAAGGCGAGCACGAGGTGCGCGATCACCGGGCTGGACGCGGCGCGCAGCGGCACGGCGATCGTGTAGAGCACCGGGTCCGGGGTGAACTGCAGGTCCTCGAGGAACAGCGCGACGCCGGCCAGCGCGATGAGCACGCCGATCGGGTTCGCCGGGCGCCGCACGTGCGCGACCGCGCCGGCGAGCAGGAACAGGAACCCCGTGGCGGTGCTCAGCGCCGTGTCGAGCGCGGAGTGGCTGCCCTCGGCCGCCTTCAGGGCCGACGCGGTGACGCCGAGCGCGAAACCGGCGGCCAGCAGGCCGGTCATCGCGAGCGTCCGCGGATGCTGGACCACGCAGCCCTCCCGGTGAGCCGCGCCGGGCGATCCTGGCGGGTGTGTGCGACCGGCAACGGCACCCCGTGATTCGCCCGTTCGGGCCGTCGCGTTACACCACGCGGCCGCGCTTTAGGGTGATCGCGACAGGAGGCACGACATGAGCGGACGAAGCCTGGGTGCGGAGGTCTTCGGCGGGCGCATGCCCACCGGCGGCCGTGACCTGGCGATCGAGACCCACGGCATCGCGCCGGTGCCGGAAGGCAACCGGTTCGGGCGGCCGTGGCGCCTGTTCAGCGTGTGGTTCGCGCCGAACCTGACGATGACGGCGGTGTTCACCGGCACGCTCGCCGCGTCGCTCGGCCTCGGGTTCTGGACGGGCCTGGCCGCGATGCTCGCCGGCACCGTGCTCGGGTCGCTGCCGGTGGCGTACCTGTCCACCTGGGGACCCCGCACCGGCACCGGCCAGCTGCCGCTGGCCCGGCTGGCCTTCGGCGGCGGCGTCGTGCTGCCGGGGCTCGTCCAGTGGCTCGGCTCGATCGCCTGGGACGCGCTGGTCGGGTTGTTCGGCGGCGAGGCCCTCGCCGAGCTGACCGGGCTGCCGTTCTGGGCCGCGGTGCTGATCGTGCTGGTGCTGCAGTGCGCGCTCGGCGTGTTCGGGTACGCCCTGATCCACCGCGTGCAGGCGGTGATGAGCGTGCTGCTGGTGCTCGCGTTCGCCGCACTCGCCGTGAAGGTCCTTTCCGGACACCCGATCGCCACCGCCGACACCGCTTCGGGCGCCGACCTGGCGGGCGGTGTCGTGCTGTTCACGACGATCGCGTTGTCGCTGGCGATCTCCTGGGCGCCCTACGCGTCGGACTTCAGCCGCTACCTGCCGGCCGGGACGTCGTCGCGGTCGGTTTTCCTGGCGACGCTGCTCGGCCTGACGGCGTCCTACGCGATCGGCGAAGGCCTCGGGCTCGCCCTGGGGGCGTCGCTGGGCGACCAGACGGCGGCCGGTGTCGCGAACCTGCTCGGCGGCGGGTTCCTGGGCGCCCTCGCGCTGGCGGTGATCGCGCTCGCGGCGGTGTCTTCGAACGCGATGAACGACTACAGCGGCTCGCTGGCCCTGCAGACCGTCGGCGTCCGGTTGCGGCGCCCGGTGTCGGCGGTGGTCGTCACGGTGCTCGCGTTCGCGCTGATCCTTTGGATGCACAGCGGTGACCTGTCGGCGAAGTTCGAAAACGTGCTGCTGTTCGTCAGCTACTGGATCCCGCCGTTCCTCGGCGTCGTCGTCCCGGACTGGCTCGCGCGGACCCGCGGCGGGCGGCACGTGGACGTCCTGGCTTCGACGACCCCGCGGCCGTGGGCGGCGCTCGTGGCGTTCGTGGCCGGGTTCGGGGCGGCGGTGCCGTTCATGAACACGTCCCTCTACACCGGACCGGTCGCGTCGGCGCTGCACGGCGCGGATCTCGCGTACTACGTCGGGCTCGTCGTTTCGCTGGCAGCGTACTTCCTGCTCCGGCGCCGGGTTGACCTCAAGTAATGTAGAGGTTTGACGATGGTGTGGTACCCCTCGAAGGAGGAACCATGCCAACCGCACTCGTCACCGGTGCGTCCGCGGGCCTGGGCCGAGCACTGGCCGCCGCACTGGTGAGTCGCAAGTGGACAGTCGTCGGCGACGGCCGGGACCCGGCCGCGCTCGCGGCCGCTGCCCGGGAAACCGGCTTCACGGCCGTCCCCGGCGACGTCACCGACCCGGCCCACCGCGCAGCTCTGGCCGACGCCAGTCCTGCCCTTGATCTGCTCGTCAACAACGCCAGCTCGCTCGGCGCCAGCCCGCTGCCGCCGCTGGGTCGCTATCCCTTGGCAGAGCTGGAAAACGTCTACCGCGTGAACGTCTTCGCGCCGCTCGCGTTGACGCAGCTGCTGCTGCCCGCGTTGAGAGCGGCGCGGGGCACGATCATCGACGTCAGCTCGGACGCCGCCGTCGAAGCGTACGAAGGCTGGGGCGGCTACGGCTCGGCGAAGGCCGCGCTCGACCAGGTCACCGCCGTGCTCGGCGCGGAACACCCGGACCTGGCGGTGTACGCGGTCGACCCGGGCGACCTGCGCACGGCGATGCACCAGCGCGCGTTCCCGGGCGAGGACATCTCGGACCGGCCGCTGCCGGAGTCGGCCGTGCCGGCGTTCCTGCGGCTGCTCGACGAACGCCCGCCCAGCGGCCGCTACCGCGCCGCGGACCTCCTGGTGAGCGCATGAACATCCGTTTCGACCTGCCGGACGAGCTGTCGGCGTCGGCCCCACCGGAGGCCCGCGGCGTGGCACGCGACGAGGTCCGCCTGCTGGTCGCTTCGCCTTCGGGCGTCCACCACACGGTGTTCTCCTCCCTGGGGTCGCACCTCCTCCCCGGGGACCTGCTGGTGGTGAACACGTCCGGGACGCTGCCGGCGGCGGTCGACGCTGGGCGAGGGGGCCGTCCGGTCGTCGTCCACTTTTCGACGTCGCTCGACGACGGTTCCTGGGTCGTCGAGCTGCGCGCGCCCGGGGGCCCGTTGCTCGACGGCCGGGAGGGGGAGCACCTGGAGCTGCCGGGGGGCGCGTCGCTGACCCTGCTGGGCCCGGCCGCACCGGGCAGCTCACGGCTTTGGCGTGCGGCGGTGTCGGCCGAGGGGCCGGTTCCGGGGTTCCTCGCGGCGGTGGGCCGCCCGATCCGGTACGGGTACGTGCCGCGCGCGTGGCCGCTTTCGGACTACCAGACGGTGTTCGCCCGCGAGCCGGGCAGCGCGGAGATGCCCTCGGCGGCGCGGCCGTTCTCGGCGTCTTTGGTCACGCGCCTGGTCACCGACGGTGTGCTGTTCGCGCCGCTGGTGCTGCACACCGGAGTGTCGTCGCCGGAGGCGGGCGAGCCGCCTCAGGCGGAGCGCTTCCGGGTGCCGGCGACGACGGCGGCGCTGGTGTCGTGGGTCCGCTCGCGCGGGGGCCGCGTGATCGCGGTGGGCACGACGGCGGCCCGGGCGCTGGAGTCGGCGGCCGACGGCGCGGCCGAGGGGTGGACGGATCTGGTGCTGGGCCCGGACCGCCCGGCCCGGGTGGTCGACGGCATCATCACGGGCCTGCACGCACCGGAGGCGTCCCACCTGCTGCTGCTCGCGGCGGTGGCGGGCCACGACCTGGTCCAGCGCGCGTACGACGCGGCGGTGGAGCGCCGGTACCTGTGGCACGAGTTCGGCGACGTGTCCCTGTTGCTCCGCCGCTGACCGGCTGTCCCAATGTGGCGTTCGGTGCGTGGGACGCACCGAACGCCACATTGGGTGCGTGGGGCGCAGCGAGCGCCGCATTGGGTGCGTCAGGCGCACCGAACGCCACATTGGGTGCGTGGGACGCACCCAACGCCGCATTGGGGCGCTAGTGGCGGGCGGGCTGGCGGGCGTCGTCGCGTCGCCGGGAGCGGGCCATGCCGGCCAGCGCCACCACCGCGATCCCGAACCCGATCCCCGTCAAGACCGAGGCCACCAGGCTCGCCGTCGCCGTGGCGAGGCCGAACGCCCCGCCCAGGTACACCGGGATGCTCACCGCCACCGGCAGCCAGTTCCGCAGCGCGAACGCGCGGTCCGACGCCAGCCACAACACCCCGGTCACCGCCGCCGCGGTGAAGACCGGGATCGCCCAGACCACCAGGCTCGTCACCGCGTCCATCCCGAGCGACCTGAACCACTCGAACGTCGCCTGGCCCATTCCGATGAACAGCACGACCAGCGCCACGCGGACGCCGGTGGCTCCCTGGCCCCGTCGGCTCGTCATGTTCCCTCCCGAATCCGTCGTCACCTGTACCACGTTCGGGTGACGCGGCCGGTTGCCCGCACCGCGCAGGCCGTTTCAGATGCCGGGAACATCTCGCGTCCACCGCGCGAAGCCCGCATGCTCTTCCGGCACCGAGCGCGAGGACCAGCAGCCCGTAGGCGCACCCGGTCACCGATGTCAAGGAATCTCACCGGATTTCCCGAGATGCGGATGGCTATGCGCCTGGGTGGGTGACCGTGCGAACCTCGCCCCGACACCGACCCCGAAAGGCGACGCCGACGTGCGCACCCACCACAGAACCCGCTTCCTGGCCTCGGCGCTGGCCGCCCTGACCGTCGTGGGCGTGCTCGCGGGCTGTTCCCGTGCCGACAGCACCGCCGCGCCGGCCGCGAACCAGGGGACCGCCGGCGAGGTGCGGCTCGGCTTCTTCCCGAACGTCACCCACGCGCCCGCGCTGATCGGCGTCAAGAAGGACTTCTTCAAGCAAGAGCTGGGCTCGACCAAGCTCACCACCCAGACCTTCAACGCCGGCCCCGAAGAGGTCAACGCGCTGCTGGGCAACTCGCTCGACATCGCCTTCATCGGCTCCGGCCCGGCGATCAACGCCTTCACCAAGTCCAAGGGCACGATCCAGCTGGTCTCGGGCGCCGTCTCGGGTGGCGCGCAGCTGGTCGTCAAGCCGGACATCACCGGCGTCGACCAGCTCAAGGGCAAGACGATCGCCACGCCGCAGCTGGCCAACACCCAGGACGTCGCGCTCAAGAAGTTCCTGGCCGGCAAGCAGCTGACCGACCAGGTCAAGATCACCAACCTGGACAACTCCAAGACGCTCGACGCCTTCAAGAAGGGCGAGCTCGACGGCGGCTGGCTGCCCGAGCCGTGGTCCTCGCGGCTGGTGCTCGACGCCGGCGCGAAGGTCCTGGTCGACGAGAAGAGCCTGTGGCCGGACGGCCGCTTCCCGACGACCGTCGTCATCGTGCGCAGCGAGTTCCTGCAGCAGCACCCGGACACCGTCAAGGCCGTCCTCAAGGGCCAGCTGGCCGCGATCGACTGGGCGAAGGCCAACCCGGCGGACGCGAAGACCGTGGTCAACGGCGCCCTCAAGGAGCTGGCCGGCAGCAGCCTGAGCCAGGCCGTCATCGACCGCGCGTTCTCGAACATCGAGCTGACCACCGACCCGATCCCGGCCGAGTTCCCGCAGCTCGCGCAGGACTCGGTCACGGCAGGTGTGGTCAAGTCGGCGGTAGCGTTGAAGGGCTTCGCCGACTTCGGACCGCTGAACGAGGTCCTCAAGGAGAAGAACCAGCCCGCCGTGAACGCGCCCGAAATCGCCAAGTGATCTCGAGAGGCAGCCAGCGATGACCACGACCCTCCCGACCGGCCGGAGCAGCTTCACCGGCGCGACCGCGGTCCGGCTCGACGGCGTCCGCAAGGCGTTCGGTCCGGCCGGCCGCGCGGTCGTCGCGCTCGACGGCGTCGACCTCACGGTCGCGCCCGGCGAGTTCGTCTGCCTGCTCGGCGCGTCCGGCTGCGGCAAGAGCACGCTGCTGAACCTGGTCGCGGGGCTGGACGCGCCGTCGGCGGGGGAGATCACGCTGAACACGTCGCGGCCCGCGGTCATGTTCCAGGAGGCCGCGCTGATGCCGTGGCTGACCGCGGCCCGCAACGTCGAGCTGCCGCTGCGGCTGGCCGGCTTCGGGCGGGCCGAGCGTCGCGAAAAGGCCGCCGAGCTGCTGGAGCTCGTCCGGCTGAACGGCGCGGGCACCAAGCGGCCGCACGAGCTGTCCGGCGGGATGCGGCAGCGGGTCGCGCTGGCCCGCGCGCTGGCCGCGACCCTGCGCGTCGGCGGTGACCCCGAGCAGGCGCTGCTGCTGATGGACGAGCCGTTCGCCGCGCTCGACGCCATCACCCGCGACGTCCTGCAGGGCGAACTGCTGCGCGTCTACCGCAGCACCGGCACGTCGGTGCTGTTCGTGACCCACGACGTGCGCGAGGCGGTCCGGCTCGGGCAGCGCGTGGTGCTCCTGTCGTCGCGGCCCGGGCGGGTCGTGCGCGAGTGGACGGACGTGCCGCTGGCCGACGCCGAGGAGCTGACCGAGGAAATCACCAGGCACCTGCGCGAGGTGATCAGCACCCATGCCGCAGCTTGACCGGCCCGCGGAGGCCGACCTCGACGCGGTCGGCGCCGGACTGGACTCGCTCGACGCCCCGGTCGGCGACCGCCGCCCGAGCTTCTGGAAGCGGTTCGCCTGGGGCTTCCTGCCGCCGGTGCTCGCGCTCGTCCTCCTGATCGTCGTCTGGCAGATCCTCTGGGCGGCGGCGTTCTGGTCGGAGGCCCAGCTGCCCGCGCCCCTCGCGGTGTGGGACGAGTTCTGGAGCCGCGTCGTCAGCGGCGAGGTGTTCGGCTTCGTCTGGACGTCGGTCCACCGCGCCGCGCTCGGCTTCGTCGCCGGCGTGCTCATCGGCACGCCGCTGGGCCTGGTCGTGGCCAAGGTCCGCGTGGTGCGGGCGGCGATCGGGCCGCTGCTGACCGGGCTGCAGAGCCTGCCGTCGGTGGCGTGGGTGCCGGCCGCGATCCTGTGGTTCGGCATCAACGACGGCGCGATCTACTTCGTCGTCCTGCTGGGCTCGGTGCCGTCGATCGCCAACGGCCTGGTGTCCGGCATCGACCAGATCCCGCCGATCCTGCCGCGCGTCGGCCAGGTGATGGGCGCGAACCGGCTCTCGTCGGCCCGGCACATCCTGCTGCCGGCCGCGCTGCCCGGGTTCCTGGCCGGGCTGAAGCAGGGCTGGGCGTTCTCGTGGCGCTCGCTGATGGCCGCGGAGCTGATCGCGTTGTCGCCGCAGCTGGGCGTCGGGCTCGGCGCGTACCTCAACCAGGGGTCGTCGCTGAACAGCATCGAGACGGTGATCGCGGCGATCTTCCTGATCCTGCTGGTCGGCGTCGGGATCGAGCTGGTGGTGTTCCGGCCGCTGGAACGCGCGGTGCTGCGGGCCCGCGGGCTGACTTCCTCGCTTTAGCCGGTCGCCGATGTCGAAGCCGGGTTCCCGGCCTCGACGTACCCTTCGCAAGCGTTCCCGAGCGAAGGAGTTTCCGGTGGTTGCGGTGGTGCTGGAGGGAATCGCGTTCGGTGAGTCACCGCGCTGGCACGACGGACGGCTGTGGTTCGCCGACTGGCTGGCGCACGAGATCGGCGCGGTCACCCCGGCGGGACAGCGCGAGGTCGTGTTCCGCGCGGACTTCCCGACGATGCCGATGTGCTTCGACTTCCTGGACGGGCAGCCCCTGATCGTCTCTTCGTCGGACGGCTTGCTGCTGCGGCTCACGCCTTCCGGGCTGGTCACCCACGCCGACCTGGGCGGGGTGGGTTTCAACGAGATCGTCGTGGCCCGGGACGGAGGCTGCTACGTCAACGGCGGCGGGTTCGACCTGATGGCGGGCGAGGAGTTCCGCCCGGGGGCGATCCTCCACGTGTCCCGCGACGGCGAGGTCCGCCAGGTCGCCGACGACATCGCGTTCGGCAACGGCATGGCGCTGACCCCGGACGGCTCGACGCTGATCGTGGCGGAGTCGTACGCGAACCGGCTGACGGTGTTCTCCGTGCTCCCGGGCGGCGGCCTGGCCGACCGGACGGTGTGGGCCGACCTGGGCACCGGCGTTCCGGACGGCATCGCTCTCGACGCCGCGGGCGCGGTGTGGGTGTCGGATGTGCCGGGCCGCTCGTGCAGCCGGGTGCGCCGCGGGGGAGAGGTGCTGGAGACCCTGTCGCTCGGCCGGGGCTGCTTCGCGTGCGCGCTCAGCGAGGACACGTTGTACCTGGTCACGCAAGAGTGGCGAGGCCTCGACGGGGTGGGGACGGCGGCGGAAAGGACCGGCCGGATCCTGGCGCACCCGGTCCCGGCCGGCCGTGCGTGAAGCTCACTCCACCGCGACTTCGAGGGAGAGCTGCTGCAGGAGCTGCAGGACGTCCGGTCCGGGCTGGTCCGTTTCGTAGGCTTCGACGATCTTGACGAACCCCAGCAGCAGACCGCGCAGGATCGCCTCCTGACGCCGGGCCAGCTCGTCGATCGCCTGCTTGACGACGTCCTGGACCTCGGCGGCGTACTCCGGCGGCACCGTGGAGTCCGCGGTCATGGTGAAGTCGAGGGCCCCTTCGAGCAATTCGGGGTAGCCGCTCGAGCCGGACTCGTCGCCTTCGCCCTGCAGGTTCAGGCGGAGCCGGTAGACCGACGCCAGCAGGCCGATGCCGGTCTGCACCAGGTCCGTGTCGTCCATCACGAGAGCATCGCACGCGATCCGCGGATGCGCTGCCTGCCGAGACGACAGACCCCGGACGCGCGGTCCGGGGTCTGTCGGTTCGGTTCAGTCGCTCAGCGGCCTCGGCGGCCGCCCGCGCGGGTGCCGGAGGAGAAGGCCGCCACGCCGCCGGAGCCCGAGCGGCGGTTGGCCGCGGCCGGAGCTCCCGAGCGGGCCGAGCCACCCGAAGCGGCCGGCGCACCGGACCGCCGGGACCCGCCCGAGGCGGCCGCGGCAGCGCCGGAGCGTCGCGCACCGCCGGAAGCGGCACCCGACCGGCGGCCACCGGACTTCTCCGGGCCGGCCGCCCGCGATTCCTCGCGGAACCCCTGGCCGTTGGCGCGAGACCGCTGCCCGCCCCGGTTCTCCTTCGGCGCGCCGGTGCCCCGGCGGCCGCGGCCACTGCCCGGCGCCGCGCCGGAAGCAGTCACCTTCTTGGGCCGGTTGTCCACCGGCGGCCGCTTCGGCGACGCCGTGAACGAACGCTCGCCCGGGGCCAGCTCCGCCAGCAGGGGGTGACCCGGGCCGAGCTGGGTCGTCGTCGGCTTGATGCCCGCCTTGCGCGTCAGGTCCCGCACGTCGCGGACCTGCGCGTCGGTCATCAGCGTGACCACCGTGCCGGACGCGCCGGCGCGGGCCGTGCGGCCCGAGCGGTGCAGGTACGCCTTGTGCTCCACCGGCGGGTCGGCGTGGATGACCAGCCGGACGTCGTCGACGTGGATGCCGCGGGCCGCGATGTCCGTCGCGACCAGCGTCTTCGCCGCGCCCGAGGAGAACGCCTCGAGGTTGCGCGTGCGGGCGTTCTGGCCCAGGTTGCCGTGCAGCTCCACCGCCGGGACGCCGGAGGCCACGAGCTTGCGCGTCAGCGCCTTCGCGCGGCTCTTCGTCCGGGTGAACACCAGGGTCCGGCCCGGGGCGGCGGTCAGGTCGACCAGCACCGGCAGCCGGTGGGTCTCCTCGAGGTGCAGGACGTGGTGCTCCATCGTCGACACCGGCGACTGCGCCGAGTCGACGCTGTGCGTGATCGGGTCGGTCATGAAGCGCTTGACCAGCACGTCGACGCCGTTGTCCAGGGTCGCGGAGAACAGCATCCGCTGCCCGCGCGAGGGCGTCTGGTCCATGATCCGCCGGACCTCGGGCAGGAAGCCCAGGTCGGCCATGTGGTCGGCCTCGTCGAGGACGGTGATCTCGACGGCGTCGAGCTTCACGTGCCCGGAGCGCATGTGGTCGGCGAGCCGGCCGGGGCAGGCGACGACGATGTCGACGCCGTCACGCAGCTTCGTGATCTGCGGGTTCGCGCTGACCCCGCCGAAGATGGTCGTCGTGCGCAGGCCCAGCGGCTTGGCCAGCGGCAGGATCGAGGCTTCGATCTGCGTCGCGAGCTCACGCGTCGGCGCCAGGATCAGCGCGCGGGGCCGGCCCGGCTTGCGCCGGGTCGGGCCCTCGGCGAGGCGCGCCAGCACGGGCAGCACGAAACCGTAGGTCTTGCCGGAGCCGGTCCGGCCGCGGCCGAGCACGTCACGCCCGGCGAGGGTGTGCGGCAGGGTCGCCACCTGGATGGGGAAGGGCGCGGTGACGCCCTGGGCGGCCAGCGAGTCCACGAGGGTGGCGGGCAGGCCGAGTTCAGCGAAGGTGGTCATAAGTGCATGCGGGCGCCTCGCGCCCTGGTCTCCATTACCTGAGAAGGGTTGTCCTGCCCGGCGCAGACCTGTCTTCGGCCGCGGCGCGTGGTAGTCGACAACAGCAGCGGGCCGAGGCAGAACTGAGCGGCCCGCATGATCAGTATAGCTGGCCGGGGTGACGTACCCCCAGTGAGATTGCCCGCACTCTGGGGGGCTTGCTAAGTTACTGGTCGGTAATCGAGGAGGCTCACCCATGCTGCTGAACCCGCACGAGTACGACCCGGCCCACTTCGACGCGGAAACGCGCAGGCTGCTCCGGGCCACCATCGACTGGTTCGAGCAGCGGGGCAAGGCGAAGCTCACCGAGGACTACCACGCCCGCACCTTCTACGCCGACTTCCTCGAGTTCGCCGGCAAGGAAGGCCTGTTCTCGACCTTCCTGACGCCCGCCGCGAACGCCGACGGCAACCCGGACAAGCGCTGGGACACCGCCCGCGTCGCCGCGCTGTCGGAAATCCTCGGCTTCTACGGGCTCAACTACTGGTACCCGTGGCAGGTCACCATCCTCGGCCTCGGCCCGGTGTGGCAGAGCGGCAACGACGTCGCCCGCAAGCGCGCGGCGGACGCGCTCGACGCGGGTGGCGTCGGCGCCTTCGGACTGTCCGAAAAGGACCACGGCGCCGACATCTACTCCTCCGACCTGGTGCTCACCAAGGACGGCGACGGCTACCGCGCCACCGGCTCGAAGTACTACATCGGCAACGGCAACTGCGCGCGCACGGTGTCGGTCTTCGGCCGCATCGACGGCGTCGAGGGCCCCGACCAGTACGTCTTCTTCTACGCCGACTCCGAGCACCCGAACTACCACGTCGTGAAGAACGTCGTGCCGTCGCAGATGTACGTCGCCGAGTTCCGGCTCGAGGACTACCCGGTGCAGGCCGAGGACATCCTGCACGTCGGCGCCGAAGCCTTCAGCGCCGCGCTGAACACCGTCAACATCGGCAAGTTCAACCTCTGCTTCGGCGGCATCGGCATGGCGACGCACTCGCTGTACGAGGCCATCACGCACGCGCACAACCGCGTCCTGTACGGCAAGCCCGTGACGAACTTCCCGCACGTGCGCCGCGAGTTCGTCGAGGCCTACGCGCGGCTGACCGCGATGAAGCTGTTCTCCGACCGGGCCGTCGACTACTTCCGCAGCGCGAACCCGGACGACCGCCGCTACCTGCTGTTCAACCCGATCACCAAGATGAAGGTGACGACCGAGGCGCAGAAGGTGATCGGCCTGGTCGCCGACGTCGTCGCGGCCAAGGGCTTCGAGGCCGACACCTACCTCGCGATGTCGAAGAACGACATCGACGGCCTGCCGAAGCTCGAGGGCACGGTGGCCGTGAACCTCGCGCTGATCGCCAAGTTCATGCCTGCCTACCTCTTCGCGCCGCAGGAGTACGCGCCGGTCCCGACGCGCACCGACGCCGCGGACGACGAGTTCCTCTTCCGCCAGGGCCCGGCCCGCGGGCTGTCGAAGATCCGGTTCCACGACTGGAAGACCGCCTACGCCGAGGCCGCGCACATCCCGAACGTCGCGCTCTTCACCGAGCAGGCCGGTTCGCTGGTCAAGCTGCTCACCGAGGCGGCGCCGGACGAGGCGCAGCAGGCCGACCTCGACTTCGGGCTCGCGCTCACCGAGCTGTTCACGCTCGTCGTCTACGGCCAGCTGATCCTGGAGCAGGCGCGGATCACCGGGCTCGACGAGCAGGTCGTCGACCAGATCTTCGCGGTGCTCGTGCAGGACTTCAGCGCCGCCGCGGTCGACCTCAACGGCAAGGCGAGCTCGACCGAAGCCCAGCAGGCGATCGCGCTGGCCGCGCTGCGCAAGCCGGTGGTCGACACCGAGCGCTTCGAGAACGTCTGGGCGCGGGTCCGCGACCTCTCCGGGGTCTACGCTATGCACCCGTGATGGCCAGGAAGTACCGGCTCGGGGTAGCGCGGAAAGCCGCGAACGTGGTCGTGCGGGCGTTGCTGGCGCGCGGGATCCCGATCAACGGGAGCACCGGGTACCTGCTGACCACGCGAGGGCGCAAGAGCGGCGTGGACCGGACCACGCCGGTCAACGTCCTCGAGGTCGGCGGCGACCGCTGGCTCGTCTCGCCGTACGGGCAGGTCGGCTGGGTGCACAACCTGCGCGCCGACGCCACCGCCCGGCTGCGGCGCGGCCGCACGCGGGAGACGTGGACGGTCGAGGAGGCCGACGCCGCGACCGCCGGGCCGGTCCTGCGCGCGTACGTCCGCAAGATCCCCGTGACGGCGCCGTTCTTCGACGCGAAGCTCAGTGACCCCGCCGAAGCCTTCGCGGCGGAAGCCGATCGACACCCGGTGTTCCGGTTGGCAAGATCACGGGCGTGAACCGAGAGCGGGCGGCGGAACTCATCTGGGACGCGTGGCAGACCGGCAAGCGTCTCGACGGGCTTCCGGAGGACGCCCGCCCGCGCGACGCCGGCGAGGGCATGGCCGCGCAGGCGGCGCTCGCCGAGCTGGCCGGGCCGGTGTCCGGCTGGAAGATCGCGGCGACCACCGCGTACGCCCGGAAGTACCTCGAGGTCCCCGGCCCGCTGCCGGGGGTGATGTTCGAGCGGTTCCGCCACGCCGAAGGCGAGCCGGTGCCGGCCGACACGATGACCATGGGCGTCGCCGAACCCGAGTTCGCCTTCCGGCTCAAGGCCGATCCCGGCTCGTCGCCGTCGCTGACCGCGGTGCTCGACGCGGTCGACACGATGTTCCTCGCGCTGGAGATGCCCGACAGCCGCTACACCGACCACCAGCACGCGGGCGGCCCGCAGCTGCTGGCCGACGTCGCGTGCGCGGGCCGGTTCGTCGAGGGGCGGCCGGTCCCGGGCTGGCGCGACCTCGACCTGCCGCGGCAGGCGGTCGTCCTGCACGCCGACGGCGAGGAGTTCTCGCGCGGCAGCGGCAGCCTGGTGCTCGGCGACCCGCGGCTGGCCCTGCACTGGCTGGCGATGGAGCTGTCCCGCCACGGCCGTTCCCTGCGCCCGGGCGACGTCGTGACGACCGGGACGGCGACCCCGCCGTGCCCGATCCACGCCGGCGGCCACGTCGTGGCGGACTTCGGCGCGCTGGGCAGCGTGGAAGCGCGGTTCGCCGGGGGAGGGTAATTCGGCGGATCCGGGGCTATCGTCGGCGCGTGGGCGAGCGCGGCAGGCCACGGCACCCCGACCGGCTGACCCCCGCCGAGTGGCGGGTGGTCGACGCGGTCCGCCACGGCCTGACCAACGGCGAGATCGCGCGGCGGCGCGGCACCAGCCGGGACGCCGTCAAGTTCCACGTCGGCAACGCGGTCCGCAAGCTCGGCCTGACCGGGCGGGCCGAGCTGCGCGCGTGGCGCGGCGCCCCGGCGGACAGCGCGCTCGCCGGCCGGGCGGGTGAGGAGGCGGCGGTGCTGGGACCGATCGGGCAGGTTTCGCGGACGGTCGCGGATCTCGGCCGGGCGAAGGCGTTCTACGGCGACGTGCTCGGGTTGGAGCACCTCTACACCTTCGGTGACCTGGCGTTCTTCGACTGCGACGGCGTCCGCCTGTTCCTGACCGCCGGCGAGCCGAAGGGTACGGAGTCGGTGCTGTACTTCCGGGTCCCGGACATCGACGCGGCGTACGACGAGCTGCGCTCCCGGGGTGTGGAGTTCCTCGGTGCGCCGCACCTGATCTTCCGCCACGAGTCCGGGGTGGAGGAGTGGATGGCGTTCTTCGCCGACCCGGACGGTCATCCGACCGCGCTCATGAGCCAGGTCCCGCCTCGCTAGGGTGATCGGGTGCTGACGTTCCGTGCCGGGTTCCTGGTGCTCGCCGCGGTCGTGGCGGCGCTCGACGCGGGGTTCTGGTGGTTCGCGCACGCCCAGCACCAGACGACCGCGCGGATCGGCTTCCTGGTGGCGTTCGTGCTGCTGCTGGCGCTGCTCGCGGTGTCCGCCGGGCTGGTCCGGTGGGAAGTCGCGGCGCCGCTGGGGGTGGCGTCGACGTCGGGGCTGTTCTTCGTCGGCGCGGTGGCGATCTTCAGCGTGGGGTTCGGCTTCCTGCTGGCGGCGGTGGTGGAGGCGGCGCTGGTGCGCCGGCTGGTGCTCGACGCGTCCCCGGTGGGCTGGCGCGGCGGAACCGGGCTGATCAGCGCGGCGGCCGCGGTGGTGCCGGCGGTGCTGTTCGCGGTGGGCCTGGTCGCGCTGCGCTGAGCCGGAAAGCCGTGAAGGCCGCCTTGGTCCCCAAGACGGCCTTCACGGGATCTTGCTCGCTACTTGCCGAACCCGGCCCGCCGGAGCGCGTCCGCCATGGAGCCGCTGCCGCCGGAGCCGGAGTTGCCACCCCGGCCGCCGCCACCGCCGCGCTGACCGCCGCCGCCCGAACCGCCGCGGCGCTGACCACCGCCACCGCCGCCCTGGCCGCGGTCACGACCGCCACCGCCGCCACCGCCGCGGTTGCCGGACGGGGCACCCGGCTCGTCGTCCAGCCGCAGCGTCAGCGAGATCCGCTTCCGCGGCACGTCGACGTCGAGGACCTTCACCTTCACGATGTCCCCGGGCTTCACGACCTCGCGCGGATCCTTCACGAAGTTCTTCGACAGCGCCGAAACGTGCGCCAGCCCGTCCTGGTGCACGCCGACGTCGATGAACGCCCCGAACGCGGCCACGTTCGTGACGACGCCCTCCAGGCGCATCCCCGGCTTGAGGTCGCCGATCTTGTCCACGCCCTCGGCGAACGTCGCCGTCTTGAACGCCGGGCGGGGGTCGCGGCCGGGCTTGTCCAGCTCCGCCAGGATGTCCGTCACCGTCGGGAGGCCGAACGTGTCGTCCACGAACTCGGCGGGCTTCAAGGACGAAAGCGTCCGCGTGTTGCCGATCAGCGAGCGCAGGTCGGTGCCCGTCTTCGTCAGGATCCGGCGCACCACCGGGTACGCCTCCGGGTGCACCGAAGACGAGTCGAGCGGGTCGTCGCCGTCCGGGATGCGCAGGAAGCCCGCGCACTGCTCGAACGCCTTCGGCCCGAGCCGCGCGACCTCCTTGAGCGCCATCCGGGAGCGGAACGGCCCGTTCGTGTCGCGGTGGGAGACGATGTTCTCGGCCAGCCCCGTCGTGATGCCCGAGACCCGGGTCAGCAGCGGCGCGGACGCGGTGTTGACGTCGACGCCGACCGCGTTCACGCAGTCCTCGACCACCGCGTCGAGCGAGCGCGACAGCGAGACCTCGGACAGGTCGTGCTGGTACTGCCCGACGCCGATCGACTTCGGGTCGATCTTCACCAGCTCGGCCAGCGGGTCCTGCAGCCGCCGCGCGATCGAGACCGCGCCGCGCAGCGAGACGTCCATGTTCGGCAGCTCCTGCGAAGCGAACGCCGACGCCGAGTACACCGACGCGCCCGCCTCGGAGACCACGGCCTTCGTCAGCTTCAGCTCGGGGTGCTTCTTGATCAGCTCCTGGGCGAGCTTGTCCGTCTCGCGCGACGCCGTGCCGTTGCCGATCGAGATCAGGTCCACCTTGTGCCGGGCGGCCAGCGCCGCGAGCTCGGCGATCGACTGGTCCCACTTGTTCGCCGGCTGGTGCGGGTAGATGACGTGGGTGTCGACGACCTTGCCGGTCGCGTCGACGACGGCCACCTTGACGCCGGTGCGGAAGCCCGGGTCGAGGCCCATCGTCGCGCGGGTGCCCGCCGGAGCGGCGAGCAGCAGGTCGCGCAGGTTGGCCGCGAACACGCGCACGGCGTCGTCCTCGGCCGCCTGGCGCAGCCGCATCCGCAGGTCGATGCCCAGGTGCAGGAGGATCTTGGTGCGCCACGCCCAGCGCACGGTGTCCCCGAGCCACTTGTCGCCCGGGCGGCCCTGCTGCGCGATGCCGAACTTCGCGGCGATGCGCGTCTCGTAGTCGGTCGGCCCGGCCTGCGGCTCGTCGGTGGGCTCGTCCGGCGACATCGTGAGGTCGAGGACCTCCTCCTTCTCGCCGCGCAGCATCGCGAGGATCCGGTGGGAGGGGAGCTTGGTGTAGGGCTCGGAGAAGTCGAAGTAGTCGGAGAACTTCGCGCCTTCCTCCTCCTTGCCGGCGCGGACCTTGGCGACCAGGTGACCCTGGCCCCACATCTTCTCGCGCAGTTCGCCGATGAGGTCGGCGTCCTCGGCGAAGCGCTCGACGAGGATCGAGCGGGCGCCGTCGAGCGCCGCCTGCGCGTCCGCGACACCCTTGTCCGCGTCGACGAACACCGCGGCCGCCGCCTGCGGGTCCGTCGACGGGTCGTTCAGCAGGCCGTCGGCCAGCGGCTCGAGCCCGGCTTCCCGCGCGATCATGGCCTTCGTGCGGCGCTTCGGCTTGTAGGGGAGGTAGATGTCCTCCAGCCGCGACTTCGTGTCCGCGGCCAGGATCGAGGCCTCGAGGGCCTCGTCGAGCTTGCCCTGGCTCCGGATGGACTCGAGCACGGCGAGCCGGCGCTCGTCGAGTTCCCGCAGGTAGCGCAGCCGCTCCTCGAGCGTGCGCAGCTGCGCGTCGTCGAGCATCCCGGTGACTTCCTTGCGGTACCGCGCGATGAAGGGCACGGTCGAGCCGCCGTCGAGCAGGTCGACGGCGGCCTTGACCTGCCCTTCGCGCACGCCCAGTTCTTCGGCGATCTTCTGCTCGACCGACACGCTCACTGCTACACGCTCCTGCTTCGCCCTGGTTCCGATCGTCTCATTCTGCCGTTTCCGCCGCCCCGACTTTCGGATGGGGCTCCTTGACAATCAGATTGGTCTAGTCCATTTTGTGGTGACCTGCCTCACCACCGCCCGTGGAGGTCGCCCGTGGTCCCCAAGGTTCGCCTAGCCCTGCTTTCGTTACTTTCCGTGGTCGCGCTGAGCCTCGGCGTGACGTTCGTTCTCGCCGGCAACGCTTCGGCGGCGAACATCCTGGCCAACCCCGGCTTCGAAGCCGGCACCTCGGGCTGGACCTGCACCGCCGTGCCGACCGCGGTGAGCACCCCGGTCCACAGCGGGAGCCGCGCCCTGAGCGCGACGCCGACGTCGTCGGACAACGCGCAGTGCTCGCAGACGCTCACCGTCTCGCCGAACACGGCGTACCAGCTGTCGGCGTGGGTCCAGGGCAGCTACGTCTACCTGGGCGTTTCCGGCTCGGCGACGACGAGCACGTGGACCCCGGGCACCAGCGGCTACGCGCAGCTGTCGCTGAGCTTCACGACCGGCTCGAGCACGTCGCTGACGGTGTACCTGCACGGCTGGTACGCCCAGCCGACGTACTACGCCGACGACGTCAGCCTCGACGGCCCGGGCACCCCGCCGCCGACGACACCGACCACGCCCACCACCCCGACGACGCCACCCACCACGACCACCCCGCCGACGACGACCACGCCGCCGCCGACCCAGGGTGACCTGCCGAAGCACGTCCTGACCGGCTACTGGCAGAACTTCTACAACGGCGCCAAGGCGCTGAAGCTCGCGGACGTCCCGACGAAGTACAACATCATCGCGGTGTCGTTCGCGGACGCGACGGGCACGCCGGGAGCGGTGAGCTTCACGCTCGACTCCGGTCTGTCCTCGCAGCTCGGCGGCTACACGGACGCGCAGTTCAAGGCCGACATCAAGACGGTCCAGGCGCGCGGCCAGCGGGTCATCATCTCGGTCGGCGGCCAGAACGGCACGATCAGCGTGAGCGACTCGTCGTCGGCGAACAACTTCGCGAACAGCGTCAAGTCGCTGATCTCGAACTACGGCTTCGACGGCGTCGACATCGACCTCGAGAACGGCATCAACGCGACGTACATGGGCCAGGCGCTGCGGAGCATCTACAACGGCGGCGGCAAGGTCATCACGATGGCGCCGCAGACGATCGACATGCAGAGCACCCAGGGTGGCTACTTCCAGCTCGCGCTGGGCATCAAGGACATCCTGACGGTCGTCAACATGCAGTACTACAACTCGGGGACGATGCTCGGCTGCAACGGCAGTGTGTACGCGCAGGGCACGGTCGACTTCCTGACGGCGCTGGCGTGCATCCAGCTCCAGGGCGGCCTGCGCGCGGACCAGGTCGGCCTGGGCCTCCCGGCGTCGTCCCAGGCGGCGGGCGGCGGGTACCAGGCGCCGGCCAACACGGTGTCGGCGCTGAACTGCCTGGCCCGAGGGACTTCGTGCGGCAGCTTCAAGCCGTCGACGACGTACCCGGCGATCCGCGGCGCGATGACGTGGTCGATCAACTGGGACGCGTCGAACGGGTACGCGTTCGCCAACACGGTCTCGGCCGGGCTCGCGGGCCTGCCGTGACCACGCACTGAAAAGCCGTGAATGGCACATCGAGGGACTTCAAGTCCCTCGATGTGCCATTCACGGCTTGGGGGTCAGCGGCAGCCGCAGGGCTCCCGGGGCTTCCGACGGGACCGCCGGGTTCTTCGGCGCCACCGGCGCCACCCGCTGGTAAGAGGCTCCCAGTGGGGGCCGCGGGTCCGTCTCGCCCCGGTTCGGCCAGAACGCCATCGCCCGCTCGGCCTGCGCCGTGATCGTCAGCGACGGGTTCACCCCGAGATTCGCCGTGATCGCCGACCCGTCCACCACGTGCAGCCCCGGGTACCCGTACACCCGCTGATACGGATCGATGACCCCCGAATCCACCGAGTCGCCGATCGTGCAGCCGCCGATGAAGTGGCCCGTGATCGGGATGTTCGCCATGTCCGTCCAAGCGCCCTGGGGGAGGCCGCCGATCTTCTCCGCCACCCGGCGCGTCACTTCGTGCCCCGCCGGGATCCACGATGGTGAGGGCGCTCCCGCTCCCTGGCGAGTCGTCATCCGCCGCCCGAACAGGCCTGGCTTCGTGTACGTCGTCACCGAATTGTCCAACGTCTGCATCACCAGCAGCCCGATCATCCGCTCCGACCAGTGCCGCGGGTTGTGGATCCGCAGCAGGTCACGACGCTGCCGCCACAGCTCACGCACCCCCAGCACCCAGCGCCGGCGGCCCGGCTGCCCGTCCACCAGCACCGTCGCCATCAGGCCCATCACGTTGCTGCCGCGCCCGTACCGCACCGGCTCCACGTGCGTCACCTCGTCCGGGTGGATCGACGACGTGATCGCGACCCCGCGCGTGTAGTCCGTGTCCGACCGCAGCGACCGCGCCGCCAGCACCGCCTCGGAGTTCGTCCGCGCGAGCAGTCCCAGCCGGGGCGAGAGAGCAGGAAGCGTTCCCGTGTCGCGCATTCGGTGCAGCAGCCGCTGCGTCCCCAAAGCAGCCGCGGAGAACACCACCTGCGACGCCGTGAACGTTCGGCGGGAACGGCCACCGGTGCGCCGCGCGTCCACGGCGTACCCGCCGGGGATCGGCCGCACCGAAACGGCCGTCGTCAAGGGGTGCACCACCGCGCCCGCCTGCTCGGCCAGGTACAGGTAGTTCTTCACCATCGTGTTCTTCGCCCCGACCCGGCAGCCGGTCATGCACTCGCCGCACAGCGTGCAGGAGGACCGCCGGGGACCGGCGCCGCCGAAGAACGGGTCCACTCCGGACTGTCCGAAGTAGACGCCGACCGGTGTGCGGCGGTACGTGTGCCCGATGCCCATGTCCTCGGCCACCTCGGAAAGCACGCGGTCCGCGGCCGTCGTCGCCGGGTTCTCGATAACGCCCAGCATGCGCTTCGCCTGGTCGTAGTACGGCGCGAGTTCGTCCTTCCAGTCGGTGATGTGCGCCCACTGCGGGTCGGCGTAGAACTTGTCCGGCGGTTCGTACAGCGTGTTCGCGTACACCAGCGACCCGCCGCCGACGCCGGAGCCGCTCATCACGAACGTGTTCTTCAGCAACGTCAGCCGTTGGATGCCGAAACAGCCCAGCGCGGGCGCCCACAGGTACTTCCGCAGCCGCCACGACGTCTTCGCGAACTCGTCGTCGGCGAACCGGCGGCCGGTCTCCAGCACGCCGACGCGGTAGCCCTTCTCGGTCAGCCGCAACGCCGTGACGCTGCCGCCGAAGCCCGAACCGATCACCAGGACGTCGTAGTCCATCACGCCACCACCCGGAAGTCCGCGGGGTCGAGCCGGCGCGTCCGGCGGTCGTACTCGGTGACCAGGCCCGGCCAGTTGGTCGTCACCCGGCCGTCGGCCTGGCGATACCAGCTCGTGCACGCGCTCCAGACGCTCTGGCCCAGCCGTCGCTGCACCTCCCGGTCGTAGCGCTCTTCGACGTCGGCGCGCACGTCCACATAGGACACGCCGGGCCGTGCGAGCTGCTCCACCGCCTGGCGGATGTAGCGCGCCTGGCGCTCGATCATGTAGATGATGGACCCGGCGCCGAGGTTGGTGTTGGGCCCGTAGACGCAGAACATGTTGGGGAACCCGGGCACGGTGATGCCCAGGTACGCCCGCGCGCCGCCGGACCAGGCGTCCTGCAGCGACCGGCCGCCCAGGCCGAGCACCTTCATCCGGCCGAGGAACTCCGTCGCGGCGAACCCGGTGCCGTAGACCAGGACGTCCGCCTCGAGCTCGGTCCCGTCCTCGACCCGCACACCGTTCGCCGTGATCGAGGAGATCCGGCGCGTCTCGACGTCGACGTTCGGCTGCGCCAGCGCGGGCAGGTAGTCGTTGGTGAACAGGATCCGCTTGCAGCCCAGCGGGTAGGCCGGCTTGAGCTTCGCGCGCAGGTCCGGGTCCTTGATGTGACGACGTCGCAGCTGGGCCGTCCGCAGCTCGAACATCTTCGCCAGCACGGGGTGCTTCGTCATCGCGTACGTCGCGTACTCGGCGAGCAGGAAGATCCGCAGCCGGCCGAGCAGCTGCGTGGGCGGCAGGTGTTCGAACAGCCAGTGCTGCCACCGCCGGTAGGTCGGGTCGGACTTCGCCATGACGTACGGCGGCGTGCGCTGGAAGACCGTGACGTGCTTCGCGTGCTTGCGCAGCTCGGGCACGAACTGGACGGCGCTGGCCCCGGTCCCGATGACGGCGACGCGCTTGCCGGTCAGCTCCACCCCGTGGTCCCAGCGCGCCGAGTGGAACGCGTCGCCGGCGAAGCTCTCCCGGCCCGGGATGCCGGGCAGCACCGGCCGCGACAGCTGGCCGACGGCGGGGACGAAAACGTTTGCCTCGTACGTTTCGCCGCTCTGCGTTTCGACGCGCCAGACGCCGCGTCCCTCGTCGAACGCGGCTCCGGTGACCTCGGTCCGGTAGCGGATGTGCGGCTCGAGCCCGTACTTGGCGATGACGCGCCGCAGGTAGGCGAGGATGTCCGGCTGGTGCGAGAACCGCTTCGGCCAGCGCGGGTTCGGCTCGAAGGAGAACGAGTAGAGCGGCGACGGGATGTCGCACGCGGCGCCGGGGTAGGTGTTGTCCCGCCAGACGCCGCCGGGTTCGGCCGCGCTTTCCAGGATCGTGAAGTGGGTGAACCCGGCGCGCTTCAGCTCGATCGCCGTCCCGATGCCGCCGAAGCCGGTGCCCACGATCAGCACCGACGGCCCCTTCGCCGAACTACTCATGCGAAAAAGCTACGCAGCGGACGCCTGTGACAACAGGCCACGAACGGTCACTCGATCGAGAATTCCGGCCAGCCCGTCACGCCGGCGGGCGGACGCGCACGTCCCGGGTCTCCGCGTCGGGTTCCGCCCAGCTCAGCAGGCGTCCGGCCGCGCTCTCCAACGCCGCGAGGTCGCGTTTCGGCAGCTTCTCGAACGGCGACAGCTCGACGATCGCCGCCTGCTTCGACTTCGTGGTCTCCCAGAAGCCCCGCACCTGCCCGCCGGCCAGCAGCGTGCCCTTGACCAGTCCGTTCTGGCTGATGACGCGCTTGCGGTACTCGTCCGAGATCACCCGCGTCCGGTCGGCGTAGGAGAGGATCGTCTGGTCGAACGGCCCGAGCAGGCGCGGCGGCGCCGGGACGTCCTCGTCCGGCACGGTCAGCTCCGGCAGGTCCAGCAGCTCCCGGCCGTCCTCGTCGCGGTAGCGGCGTAGGTCCATCGCAGAAGCCACCTCGCCGAGCCGCGTGATGCCCGCCCACGCCTGCACGTCCGCGACCGTCGCCGGCCCGAACGCCCGCAGATACCGCGAAATGAGCGAAGCGGGCGCAGGCGGGGGAAGCGGCGCACCCACCCACTCGTCGAGACACGCGTACGTCGTCTGCCCGGCCTTGCCCCAGATCGCCCGGGGCGGAGTCTGCACCAGCGGCAGCCGTCCCCGGGCGAGGTGCGTCAGGGACGCCGGAGCGCGGTCCGGCCAGCGTCGCGCCAGCTCGGCGCCCAACACCGTGGAGGACAGCGCCGACCGGGTCAGCAGCTCCCGCGCCGCCCCGGCGACGACGTCGTGGTCCAGGTCGGCCAGCTCGCGGGCGTGCTGCGTGTTCGTCTTCAGGTCGCGGTCGTAGAGCACCTGCACCACCGGCCGCCACGCCAGCGCGTCCGCCGCCGTCACCAGGTGGACCGTGCCGCGCATCAGCGCGATCCGCACCACGCGCCGCTCTTCCAGCAGCGCCGCCAGCTCCTTCGGCCGGAACCCGTGCAGGCGCGACCACAACGCGTAGTACGGCGGGAACGGCGCCTGCGCCTGCAGCCCGGCCAGGTGCGCCACGGCGTCGTGGGCGGACATCTTCGCGCGGCGCAGCAGCAGCTGGCGCTCCAGCGTCGCGCGGTTCAGGGCCCGCCGGCTCAAGGTCTCCACGCCGTCACCCTAACGATCACCCCGGACAGTTCCGGTCCTCGATTCGACGGGCGAACGGCCGTCATCCATACTTCCGGCCATGGCCGAGCTCGCCGCGCCCGCCGTCAAGGACTGGGACTTCCCGCGCGGCACCGCGAGCATCGAGCTGATGACCCGGTTCGCCGCCGACCGCGGCCTGCCCGCCGAGAAGCTGCTGGCCGCGACCACGCTCTCGCCGGAGCTCCTCGCCGACCCGTCGGTGCAGGTCGACGCGCGGCAGGAGCTGGCCGTCGTCCGCGCCCTGGTCGACCTGGACGGCTCCGACGCGACGGCACTGGAGCTCGGCCGCCGCTACCGCGTCACCACCTTCGGCATCTTCGGGTTCGCCTGCATCAGCAGCCCGACCCTGCGGGACGCGATGCTGTTCTCGCTACGCTACTTCGATCTCAGCTTCGCCTTCTGCATCCCGCACGTCGAGCTGGACGACGGGCGCCTGACGCTGGAGCTCGACGACAGCCGCGTGCCCGCCGACGTCGCCCGCTTCCTCGTGCTGCGCGACCTGGCAGCGATCTTCTCGGTCATGCGCGACCTGCTCCCGGAGATCGTGCTGGACGACCTGAGCTTCCGGCACGAGCTGTCCACAGTGGACCCCTACCGGGCCGCGTTCGGCCTGGTGCCGCGGTTCGGCGCCGACGCCTGCCGCGCGACGCTCGACGCCGCGCTGCTGATGCTGCCCCTGCCGCAGGCCAACGAGCAGACCGTCGCCCTGTGCGCCACGCAGTGCGAAGCGCTCGTCGCGCGCAAACGCCGGCGTTCGGGCATCTCGCAGCAGGTGCGGGAGCGCCTGGTCCGGCTCGGCGGGGTCGACGCCGGGATGGACGAGATCGCCCGCCAGCTGACGCTCAGCACGCGCACGCTGCGGCGGCGCCTGACCGAGTCCGGCACCAGCTACCGCGCGCTGGTCGACGAGGTCCGCCAGACGTTGGCCGAGGAGCTGCTCGACACCGGCGTCCTGTCGGTCGAAGACGTCGCGTACCGGCTGGGGTACGCCGAGGCGTCGAGCTTCATCTACGCGTTCAAGCGCTGGACCGGGATGACGCCGGCGGCGTTCGCCCGCCGCTTCCGGGCCGCTCGGCAAGCACCGCCGGGTAGGTGACCTTCAGCAGGTTGAGGATCGAATCGGTGAGAAAGGTGCGCAGCGCGGTGCGGTCGAGCGTGCCGCGGATCAGCCATTCGCGCGACGCGGCCCGCAGCAGCCCGCCGAACGACCGGATCATCGCGCGCAGCTCCTCCCGGCCCTCGGTGACGTCGGTCATCAGCGCGGCTTCCAGGACGCGGTCGGCGGCTACCTCGTCGGCCTCCAGCATGATCCGCTCGATCTCGGGGTCGCGGCCCGCGGACTCGGGGCCGATCACGGTCAGCCAGGCGTCCCGGTTGCGGTCCACGACGTCGACCCAGCGCTCGACACCGATCGCCAGCCGCTCCTCCATCGTGGTGTCCGGCAGCGCTTCGGTGACCGGCGCCGGCACGATCATCAGCTGCCGCACCACTTCCAGGTAGAGCTCGCGCTTGCCGCCGAAGTAGTGGTTGATGAGCGGGCGCGCCACCCCGGCCGCCTCCGCGATGTCCGAAGTGGACACCGACGCGTAGCTGCCCGCACCGAACAGGTGCCGGGCGGCGGCGAGGATCTCCGCGCGCCGTTCGGCCGGTTCGAGGCGGCGGCGCCGCGGCCGGGTCCCACTGGTCATCCGCTCAGCCTCGCGGGGGAGCGGCACGCTGTCAACAAGCAGTTGACTTCTCGTCAAGAGAGTGACTCCGGTGGCGGCCAACGGGTGTTTCGAGTCAACCTTCGTCGTTACGCAACCGGAACAACCCGCCGGTAACTTCCCGGCGCCCGGATGCGACGAGACGGCAGAGGCCAGCGACCGGGGGTAGGAGCCAGATGACCGAGGAAGGCGCGCCGATCCGGCCGGCCGGACGCTGGGTGAGCGTCCGCCTGCAGCATCGTCACGTCAGCTTCGACGAGGCTTTCGAAGCGGACGAACCCCTTCCCGACGGCGACTGCGCGGACGAAGAGTCCCTGTCGTACTCGGGAATTGTGATCACGGGCTACGACGAAGGCTCGAAAGTCTCCGAGCGCTGGATCCCGCTGGGCGTCGACCCGTCCGAAGCGGACGACGAGCGGTTGATCGAGCAACTGCGCGAAGCCCTTCTCTGGCAGGCGGGGCGCCCACCCCAGAACGCACAGGACTGACCCCGTCGTGAGTGGTTAGGGCGGTTAGAACCGCCCTAACCACTCACGACGGGGTGCGCAGGCCTTCGAACGCCACCTTGCACACGGCGTCCGCCACTTCGGTCGCCGAGGACCCGCGCCGCGGCTTGTACCACTCGATCAGCGAATTCACCATGCCGAAGACCAGCCGCGCGGTCACCGCCGGGTCGACGTCCGGGCGGATGTCGCCTTCGGCTTCCGCCTGCTTCACCAGGTCCGTCACCAGCAGGTCGAACTCGCGCCGCCGGGCCAGCGCCGCCCGCTCCACCTTCGTGTTGCCGCGCACGCGCAGCAGCAGCGTCACGAACGGCAGCCGGTCGGCGAGCACCAGCACGCTGCCCCGCACCAGGTGCTCCAGCCGGTCGATCGCGCGCCCGTCCAGCTCGGCCGTCTCCGCCGCGACGGCGAACAGCCCGTCCAGCGCCCGGTCGACCGACAACCGCAGCAGCTCCTCCTTGCTGGGCACGTGGTGGTAGATCGCCGACTTCGTGATGCCGAGCTTGCGGGAGAGGTCCTCCATGCTCGTGCCGTCGTAGCCGCGCTCGTTGAACAGGCGCACCGCCACCTGCAGCAGCGATTCGAGGTCGTAGCCCGGCCGCCCGCGGCGCGGGGTGGTCACGGTTTCTCCCGCTGGTCGATGATCCGCCGCATCTTGCCCATGGACCGCTCGAGCGTGTCCGGGTCGACGACATCCACCGACACCGTCACCCCGACGCCGTCCTTGACCCCCGCCACCAGCGTCTCCGCCGCCTGTGATCGGTCGGACGGAGCCGCGTCCAGGCGCGCTTCGACCCGCACGGTCAGGTGGTCGAGCCGCCCGCGCGTGGTCCGGACGAGCTGGAAGTGCGGGCTCAGCCCGGCGGTGCGCAGCACGATCTCTTCGATCTGGGTCGGGAAGACGTTGACCCCGCGCAGGATGATCAGGTCGTCGGTGCGGCCGGTGACCTTGGCCATCCGCCGGAACGCCGGGCGCGCGGTCCCCGGCGAGAGCGCCGTGAGGTCGCGGGTGCGGTAGCGGATGATCGGCAGCGCCTGCTTGGTCAGCGACGTGAACACCAGCTCACCGGTTTCGCCGCCGCCCAGCACGTTCTCTTCGTAGGGGTCGATCACCTCGGGGTAGAAGTGGTCCTCCCAGATGTGCAGGCCGTCCTTCGTCTCGACGCACTCCTGCGCGACACCCGGGCCCATCACCTCGGACAGCCCGTAGATGTCGACGGCGTCGAGGGCGAACCGCTCCTCGATCTCGGTGCGCATCTGCTCGGTCCACGGCTCGGCGCCGAAGATGCCGACCTTGAGCGAGCTGGCCCGCGGGTCGACGCCCTGGCGCTCGAACTCGTCGAGCAGCGTCAGCATGTACGACGGCGTGACCATGATGACCTCGGGCCGGAAGTCGGTGATCAGCTGCACCTGGCGCGCCGTCATCCCGCCCGACGCCGGGATCACCGTGCAGCCCAGCTTCTCCGCGCCGTAGTGGGCGCCCAGCCCGCCGGTGAACAGGCCGTAGCCGTAGGCGACGTGCACCTTGTGGCCCGGACGGCCGCCCGCGGCGTGGATCGACCGGGCCATCACCGTCGCCCAGGTGTCGATGTCCTGTTCGGTGTACCCGACGACGGTGGCCTTGCCGGTGGTGCCGCTCGAGGCGTGGATGCGCCGCACCTGGTCCTGCGGGACGGCGAACATCCCGAAGGGGTAGTTCTCGCGCAGGTCCTGCTTCGTCGTGAACGGGAACTTCGCCAGGTCGGCGAGCTCCTTGCAGTCGTCCGGGTGGACGCCGGCCTCGTCGAACTTCCGCCGGTACGCGGGCACGTTCGCGTAGGCGTGCCCGAGCGTCCACTGCAGACGCTCCAGCTGCAGGGCGGCCAGCTCGTCCGCGCCGATGTTCGCCTCGATCATGGTCGGTCCTGTTTCGCGGAGAGGACGCGGCTGCGGCCGCGGAATTCGGCGACGACCTCGGGCCCGCCGGGGGTCTCCCGGTGCACGGTGACGTCGTAGATGCCGTTGCGGCCGTAGCGGGTGCGCTCGGTGGCGGTGGCGACGAGGTGGTCGCCGAGCCGGCCGGCCGCGACGAACGAGATTTCGGCGCCCGCGGCGACCGTCACCGGGCCGTGGGTGTTGCAGGCGCAGGCGAACGCCGTGTCGGCCAGCAGGAAGACGTACCCGCCGTGCGCGATGTCGTGGCCGTTGACCATCTCGCGCGTGATCTTCATGGTCGCGACGGCGCGGCCGTCGCTCGCTTCGGCCAGCTCGATGCCCAGCGCGCGCGACGCCTCGTCGGCGGCGAACATGGTGTGCGCGGCGTTGGTCATTCGTCCTCCGTGCCTGACCTACCGAATGGACGGTCACCTGGCGGTGCCGCTCAGTAAAGGCAGTGGCACCGCCGGTGTCAAGCGTCACCCCTTCCGATCCCGGAGCCCGGCGGTTACCATGCAAATAACTGAACGTCCGGTAGGTAATTCGGTGGAGGTCGGGACCTGATGGCAGTGCTGCGCAGCTACGTCTCCGGGGAGTGGCACACGGCGGCGGACGAGGGCGTCCCGCTGCACGACGCGGCCACGGGCGAGGAGGTCGCCCGGATCTCGTCGAAGGGCGTCGACTTCGCGGGTGCGCTGGAGTACGGCCGCCGGGTGGGCGGCCCGGCGCTGCGGGAGCTGACGTTCCACCAGCGCGCGGCCCTGCTGAAGGCGCTGGCCTCGCACCTGCGCGAGCACCGCGAGGAGCTGTACGCACTCTCCGCGCGCACCGGCGCCACGCTCGGTGACTCCAAGTTCGACATCGACGGCGGCATCGGCGTGCTGTTCAGCTACGCCTCGAAGGGCAAGCGCGAGCTGCCGAACGACACCGTCTACGTCGAGGGCAACGTCGAGCCGCTTTCGCGCGGGGGGACGTTCGTCGCCCAGCACATCGCGACCCCGCTGCGGGGCGTCGCCATCCAGATCAACGCGTTCAACTTCCCGGTGTGGGGGCCGCTGGAGAAGTTCGCGCCCGCGTTCCTGGCCGGGGTGCCGAGCCTGGTGAAGCCGGCCAGCTCGACGGCCTACCTGACCGCGCGGCTGGTCGAGCTGATCATCGAGTCGGGGATCCTGCCCGAGGGCTCGCTGCAGTTCGTCGCCGGCAGCGTCGGCGACCTCCTGGACCACGTGACCGCGCAGGACCTCGTGTCGTTCACCGGCTCGGCGTCCACCGCGCAGAAGCTGCGGGCGCACCCGGCGATCATCCGCAACGCCGTCCGGTTCAACGCCGAGGCCGACTCGCTGAACTGCTCGATCCTCGGCCCGGACGCGGTCAAGGGCACCACCGAGTTCGACCTGTTCGTCAAGCAGCTGACCACCGAGATGACCGTCAAGGCGGGCCAGAAGTGCACGGCGATCCGCCGCGCGTTCGTCCCGGCCTCGCTCCTCGACGACGTCGCTGCCGCCGCGGCCGAGCGGCTCGCGAAGGTGACCGTCGGCAACCCGGCTGCGGAGGGCGTCCGGATGGGCGCGCTGGCCAGCCTGGAGCAGCGCGAGGAGGTCCGGCGGTCGCTGAAGGCGCTGCTGGACGCCGGGAGCGTCGTGTTCGGCGACCCCGAGAACGTCGAGGTCGTCGACGCCGACGCCGAGCGCGGCGCCTTCATCTCGCCGGTGCTGCTCAAGGCGGACCCGGAGCGGTCGGAGCCGCACGAGGTCGAGGCGTTCGGCCCGGTCTCGACGCTCATGCCCTACACGTCCACCGAGCAGGTCGTCGAGTTCGCCGCTCGCGGCGGCGGCAGCCTCGCCGGGTCCGTGGTCTCGGCCGACAAGGAGTTCGTGCGCGACGTCGTTCTCGGCGCGGCGCCGTACCACGGCCGCCTGCTGGTGCTGGACGCCGACGACGCGAAGGAGTCCACCGGCCACGGCTCGCCGATGCCGCAGCTGGTCCACGGCGGACCGGGCCGCGCGGGTGGCGGCGAGGAGATGGGCGGTATCCGCGGCGTCCTGCACCACATGCAGCGCACGGCGGTGCAGGGCTCGCCGGCCGTTCTTTCCTCTGTGACCGGCCGCTGGGTGACCGGCGCGCCGCGCACCGAAGGCGACGTTCACCCGTTCCGGAAGTCCCTGGCCGAACTGAAGATCGGCGACTCCGTCGTCGCCGGGCCGCGGACGGTCACGCAGGAGGACGTCGACCACTTCGCCGAGTTCACCGGCGACACGTTCTACGCCCACACCGACCCGGAGGCGGCGGCCGCGAACCCGTTGTTCGGCGGCATCGTCGCGCACGGCTACCTGGTCGTCTCGTTTGCGGCAGGGTTGTTCGTCTCGCCCGAGCCGGGTCCGGTGCTGGCCAACTACGGCCTGGAGAACCTGCGGTTCCTCACCCCGGTCAAGGTCGGCGACTCGCTGACGGTGACGCTCACCGCCAAGCAGATCACCCCGCGGATCGACCAGGAGTACGGCGAGGTCCGCTGGGACGCCGACGTCACCAACGCCGACGGCGAGTCCGTGGCCAAGTACGACGTCCTGACCCTGGTTTCGAAGGAGCAGCCGTGACAGCTGTGGCTTCGCTTGAGGAACACTTCGAGCACACCATCGAGCGCGACCAGCGGATCGAGCCGCGCGACTGGGTGCCCGAGGGTTACCGCAAGACGATGATCCGGCAGATCGCGCAGCACGCGCATTCGGAGATCATCGGGATGCAGCCCGAGGGCAACTGGATCACGCGGGCGCCGTCGTTGCGGCGCAAGGCGATCCTGCTGGCGAAGGTGCAGGACGAAGCCGGCCACGGCCTCTACCTGTACTCGGCGGCGGCGACGCTGGGCGCCGACCGCGCGGACCTGACCGACAAGCTCATCAACGGCAAGCAGAAGTACTCGTCGATCTTCAACTACCCGACGCTGACCTTCGCCGACGTCGGCGTGATCGGCTGGCTGGTCGACGGCGCGGCGATCTGCAACCAGGTGCCGCTCTGCCGGTCGTCCTACGGGCCGTACGCGCGGGCGATGATCCGCATCTGCAAGGAGGAGTCCTTCCACCAGCGGCAGGGGTTCGAGCTGCTGATGACGATGATGAAGGGCACCGAGCAGCAGCGGGAGATGGTCCAGGAGGCCGTGAACCGCTGGTGGTGGCCGTCGTTGATGATGTTCGGCCCGCCGGACGCCGACTCGCCGAACACCGCGCAGTCGATGGCGTGGAAGGTCAAGCGCCACACCAACGACGAGCTGCGGCAGCGCTTCGTCGACATGTCCGTGCCGCAGGCCGCCGCCCTCGGCGTCACGTTCCCCGATCCCGACCTCAAGTGGAACGCCTCGCGGGAGCACTACGACTTCGGCGCGGTGGACTGGGACGAGTTCAAGAACGTGCTGAAGGGCAACGGCCCGTGCAACGCTTCGCGGATCGCGCACCGGCGCCGCGCGCACGAAGAAGGTGCCTGGGTCCGCGAAGCCGCGGTGGCGCACGCGGCCAAGAAGGAGGAGCGGAAGTGAGCGACCTGACTGCCGAAGGCGGCCACGGGGCCGTCCCGCTGGAGGGCGTTCCCGCCGCTCCCGGCCCGGTCAAGCACGACTGGCCGCTGTACGAGGTGTTCGTCCGCGGCAAGCGCGGGCTGAACCACGTGCACGTCGGGTCGCTGCACGCGGCCGACGACCAGATGGCGCTGCACCACGCGCGCGACCTCTACACCCGCCGCAACGAAGGCGTGTCGATCTGGGTCGTGCGGGCTTCGGACATCACCGCGTCGTCGCCGGACGAGAAGGACCCGTTCTTCGCGCCGAGCGGCGACAAGGTCTACCGGCACCCGACGTTCTACGACATCCCCGAGGAGGTGCCGCACATATGAGTTTCGACAACGTGTACGAGTCGCTGACCGAGGAGAACGACACGCGCTGGGCGTTCGGCACCGGCTTCGAGGACCCGCTGTCCGGAGTGGACACGTCCGTGCCGTCCGGTGTGGACGGTGACCGGCTGGCGGCGTACTGCCTGATGCTGGGCGACGACGCGCTGGTCTTCTCCCACCGGCTGCAGGAGTGGTGCACCCACGCGCCCGAGCTGGAGGACGAGGTCGCGATCGCGAACATCGGCCTCGACCTGCTCGGCCAGGCGCGGCTGCTGCTCGCGCGCGCCGGCAAGGCCGACGGCTCTTCGCGCTCGGAGGATTCGTTCGCGTTCTTCCGCGCCGAGAACGAGTTCCGCAACGTCCGGCTCGCCGAGCTGGGCGGCGGTCACTTCGGGCACCTGATCGCCCGGCTGTTCGTGTTCTCGACGTGGCGCCTCGCGCTGCTGCAGCGGCTCGTGCCGGCGGTGGACCCGGTGCTGGCCGCGATCGCGGACAAGGGCGTCAAGGAGGTGACCTACCACCGCGACTACGCGGCGCAGTGGCTGGTCCGCCTGGGCGACGGGACGCCGGTGTCGCACGAGCGGATGCAGGAGGGGCTCGACGCGGTCTGGCCGTACGTGGGGGAGCTGTTCCGCACGCACCCGGTGGAGCTGGTGGACGCGGCCTCGCTGCGGCCGGAGTTCGACGCGGTGCTGGACCAGGCCCTGGCGGCGGCGACGCTGGTGCGGCCGTCTTCGGGGGAGCTCGCCGGGGTTTCCGGGCGGACCGGCCGCGACGGCGTGCACACCGAGCAGATGGGGTTCCTGCTGGCGGAGCTGCAGAGCGTCGCCCGGGCGATGCCGGACGCGAAGTGGTGACCGCGGCGGCCGTCGCGGCCACGGTCACCGACCCCGAGCTGCCGATGCTGACGCTCGCGGACCTGGGCGTGCTGCGTTCGGTGTCCGAAGAAGGCGGGCGCGTGGTCGTCGCGATCACGCCGACGTACACCGGCTGCCCGGCGATGGACACCATGCGCGACGACCTGGAGCACGCGCTGGTTTCGGCGGGCTTCGCCGACGTCGAGATCCGGACGCAGCTGTCACCGGCCTGGTCGTCGGACTGGATTTCGGCTTCGGGGCGCCGGAAGCTGGCCTCGGCCGGGATCGCCCCGCCGGGCGCGGCACCGCGGCGGTCGGGGCCGATCCCGCTGACGCTGACGGCGCCGGTTTCCCGGGTTTCTTGCCCCCACTGCGGTTCCACGGACACGGAGGAGCAGTCCCGCTTCGGCGCGACGGCGTGCAAGGCGCTGCGGCGCTGCCGTGCGTGTGCCGAACCGTTCGAACAGGTCAAGGAGATCTGAGGTGGCGTTTCACCCCCTGAAGGTCGCGGGCGTCACGCGGTTGTGCGAGGACGCGGTCGCGGTGACGTTCGACGTGCCCGCTCCCTTGTCCGCCGAGTTCGCGTTCAAGCCGGGTCAGTCGCTGACGCTGCGCCGGTCGGTGGCGGGCCGGGACGAGCGCCGGTCGTACTCGATCTGCGCGGCGGCGGGCACGGCGCCCCGGGTGGGCGTCCGCCTGGTCCCGGACGGCCTGTTCTCGTCCTGGCTGGTGAACGAGGTCCGCCCGGGGGACACGATCGAGGTGGCCACGCCCACCGGGTCGTTCACCCCGGACCTGTCGGAAGGCGGCCACCACGTCCTGATCGCGGCGGGTTCGGGCATCACGCCGGTGCTGTCGATCGTGTCGTCGCTGCTGGCGACACCGGACGCGACGGTGACGGTGCTGTACGGAAACCGCCGAACGGACACGGTGATGTTCGCGGACGAGCTGGCGGACCTGAAGGACCGGGCGCCGTCGCGGCTGGAGCTGATCCACGTGCTGTCGCGCGAGCCGCGCGAGGCGGAGCTGTTCACCGGGCGCCTGGACGTGCCGAAGCTGCGGACGCTGTTCGACACGCTGATCCCGGTGTCCTCGGTGGACCACTGGTGGCTGTGCGGGCCGTTCGAGATGGTGACGGGCGCGCAGGAGCTGCTGGCGTCCCTGGAGGTGCCCCGCGCGCGGATCCACCAGGAGCTGTTCTACGTCGACACGCCGCCTGCGCCGGTGACGCACGAGGACCCGTCGGTCGCGGGGGAGTCGTCCGAGGTGAAGGTGGTCCTGGACGGCCGCGCGAGCACGATGACGCTGCCGCGGTCTTCCTCGGTGCTGGACGGCGCCCAGCGTTTCCGGCCGGACCTGCCGTTCGCCTGCAAGGGCGGGGTGTGCGGCACGTGCCGGGCCCGGGTGACGGACGGCAAGGTCGATCTGCGGCGCAACTTCGCGTTGGAGGAGGCCGAGGTCGAGGCGGGCTTCGTGCTGACGTGCCAGTCCTACCCGGTCTCGGAGACGATCACGGTCGACTTCGACGCCTGACGCCTGGTCAGCGGATGCGCCCTCGCCGCCGGCGACGGGGGCGCGCCTCGGCCTCCTCCTCGGCGGCCGGCCCGGCAGCCGGGTCCGTGAGACCCAGCATCTCCGCCGCCAGCTGCTGCGAGCTCGCGAACATCCCCGCCGGCGCCTCGGCGGCCCGCCGCAGCGCCGCCGGGCGGAGGCGGTTGTAGCCGCGGACCGTCACCGGTCGACGCGGCCGCAGCTCGTACGCCTTCTCCTCCGAAAGCTGCGAAGCCAGCTCCCGGTCCACCAGGATCGTGCCCGGGCGGGCCACCGACGTCAGGCGGGCCGCCAGGTTGACCACCGATCCGTACACGTCGCCGAAGCGCGACAAGATCCGGCCCGAAGCCATCCCCGCGCGGACCGCGGGGAGGCTCTCGTCCGCCGACGTCCGCTCCGTCAGTGCCAGGGCGATCTCCGCCGCGTCGACCGCCGCGTCCGCCACGAACAGGACCTCGTCGCCGATCATCTTCACCACGCGGCCGTGGTGCTCGGCGATCGTCTCCGCCGCGAGCAGCTCGAACGCGTCGAGCACCCGGCTCAGCTCCTCCTCGTCGATCTGGCGGGTCAGGCGCGTGTAGCCGACCATGTCGACGAACCCGACCACTTCGGTGCGCGCCTCCAGGTTCTCGTCCGGCGCCGCGAACGCCCGGCCCGCGTACGCCGCCAGGTGCCGGCGCCAGACGAAGTTCTGCACCTGCTCGAGCTCCGGCAGCAGCCGGTCGACCAGGCGGGCCACCTGGCGCTCGCTGCGTCCCAGCTCCGGCTGCTCCTTGATCAGCTCCCAGAGCATGTCGACCTGCCACTCGGCCAGCCGCGACAGGTGCTGGCCGAGCGCGCGCGTCACCGACACCTCGATGCTCGGATCGATCAGCCCCGACTGGACGAGCTGGTCCGCCGTCCGCATCGCCTCGACGTCCGCGTCGGTGAAGACGACCTCGTCGTCGCCCACCGTCGCGAACCCCAGGGCGCGCCAAAGCCGGCGTGACCGTTCTTCGGGCACGCCGGCCTTTTCGGCCACTTCGAGCCGCGTGTACTTCCGCCGGCCGCCGAGCAGGACGCGTTCGAGCCGTTGCTGGAGCTCTTCGCTCGAATCCGTCACGAGCTCAGGTCGTGTGGACGATCAGCACGTCCACGCCGGACTTGCGCGCCACCTCCGCCGGCACCGAGCCCAGGATCCGGCCGGCGATCGTGTTCAGCCCGCGGTTGCCGACCACGAGCAGGTCGGCCTCGCGCTCGTGCACGACCTTGCGCAGCGAGTCGACCGGGTCGCCCTTCACCGCGATCGTGTCGATCTTCTCCGCGCCGGCCCGCACCGCCCGGTCCCGCGCCGACTGCAGGGTGTCCTCGGCCGGGGCCGAGCCGACGACCTGGTACGCCTCGTCGCCGAGGACGTCCTGGGCCTTGTCGACGTCGGACTTGCTGGCCGGGTAGAACGCACACGCGATGACGAGCGTGGCGCCCGCGTCGCCGGCCACCGCCGCCGCGCGGTCCACCGCCGCGAACGAGGACTCCGAGCCGTCCGTGCCCACCACCACGGTCCGATATGCCGCACCCATGCGCAAACCTCCAGGTGATCCCGCGTGAGCAGGGACGATAGCCCGTCGGTACCGACCGCGCAGGCTCGTCCGCGCCCGTGTCGGGTGGAAGGTTACTCGCCAGTCGCTTTCTGCGCTCCGCTTGGCCGCGGAGTCGGCTTCGGCGCGGGCTTGGCCGCCTGCTTGGGGGTCGGCTGCTTGGCGGCCGGCTGCGGTTTCGGGACGTCGGACGCCTTGATCCGGATGGTCTCCTCGACGTCGCCCACCGGCGTCGTCTTCCCGGTGTCGGCCGCCGGCTTGTCCGCCTTCAGGTCTTCGGCCTTCAGGTCGGCCGTGACGTCCGCGGGCACCTTGACCTCGTCACCGAGGACGGTGTGCGCCTCGGCCAGCACCGCCCGCGCCGCGCGGACCTGCTCGGCCAGCCCGCCGCGTACCTTGCGCAGGGCGTCGACGCGCTCGTTGGCCTGGGTGATCCGCCGGTTCGACTCCTCGGTCGCCGTCGTCACGCGGCGCCGCGCCTCGTCGGCGGCCTCCGCGAGCCGGGCGTTCGCCTCGGTGATCGAGTCCTGGCGGCGCTTGTTCGCCTCCGCGACCGACTCCCGCTGACGGCGGTCGATGTCGGCCTTCGCGGCCTTCTCCTCTTCGAGGACCTTCGCGCGGATGTCGGCGGCGTCCTGCGTCGCTTCCTGGACGCGGCGGGCGGCCTCGGCCTTGCTCGCCGCCTCCTGCTCGGCCAGCACGCGCATCGCCTCGGTGCGGCGCGAGGCCATCGCGATCTCGAAGTCCTCTTCGACCTTGGTGCGCCGGTCCGCCGACTCGGTGTCGAGCCGCGTGCGCTCCGCCTCGGCCTTGTCGGTGATCTCCTTGGCCTGCGCGCGGGCGTCCTCCAGCACCTTGCGGTGCTCCGCCTCCATCTCCTTGCGGCGCAGGTCGAGCTCGGTGAGCAGCTGCTCGTAGCGGGCACGCATGGCGCTCGCGTCCGTTTCGGCCTTGGCCCGGATGTGCCCGGCCTCGGCTTCGGCGCGAGCGCGCGTGTCGGCCGATTCGTCCTGCGCGAGGCGCAGCATCCGCTGCAGCCGCTCGGACAGGCCTTCGACGCTCGTCGGCGGCTGCGCCAGCCGGTCGACCTGCCCGCGCAGGTCCGCGATCTCGCCGCGCGCGATCTCCAGCTGCCGGGCCAGGTCACCGGCCTGTGCGATGGCGGCGTCCCGATCCGCGGTGAGCATCTTCAGGTCGGCGTCCAGCCGTTCGAGGTGCTCGTCGACCTGCGCTCGGCTGTATCCCCGCTTCGCCACGTCGAAGCCGGCTCCCAGCGGCACAAGCTCCCGTTCATCGCCAAGGCTCATGCGCCTACCGTAGTCGCAGCCGGGTCACGGAAGGGTGAGCACCCGTGCGGTGCGCCGAACGTGCCGTGTGATGCGGCGAAGGGATCTTGCCGGATCCGGCCGTATCCCGGGGGATTCCGACGCCGGGAGCGGGAGCCGCCCCCGGCGTCGTCGTGGATCAGGCGCCGCGGAAGGCGTTGATCCCCTCGATGTGCTTCGCGCGCTTCTCCTCGTCGCGGACGCCGAGGCCTTCCTGCGGGGCGAGCGCGAGCACGCCGACCTTGCCCTGGTGGGCGTTGCGGTGCACGTCCAGCGCGGCCTGCCCGGTCTCTTCGAGCGGGTACGTCTTCGACAGCGTCGGGTGGATCAGCCCCTTCGAGATCAGCCGGTTCGCCTCCCAGGACTCGCGGTAGTTCGCGAAGTGGGAGCCGATGATCCGCTTCAGGTTCATCCACAGGTAGCGGTTGTCGTACTGGTGCATGTACCCCGAGGTCGACGCGCACGTGACGATCGTGCCGCCCTTGCGCGCGGCGTAGACCGACGCGCCGAACGTCTCCCGGCCCGGGTGCTCGAACACGATGTCCGGGTCGTCGCCGCCGGTCAGCTCGCGGATCTTCGCGCCGAAGCGCTGCCACTCCTTCGGGTCCTGCTCGGTGTCGCTCTTCCAGAACTTGTAGGCCTCGGCGCTGCGGTCGATGATCAGCTCCGCGCCGAGCTTCCGGCAGATCGCGGCCTTCTCCGGGCTGGAGACGACGCACACCGGGATGGCGCCGCCGTTCAGCGCGTACTGCGTCGCGTAGGAGCCGAGGCCGCCCGAGGCGCCCCAGATCAGCACGACGTCGCCCTGCTTCATGTCCGCGCCGTTGCGCGAGACCAGCTGGCGGTAGGCGGTGGAGTTGACCAGGCCGGGGGAGGCGGCTTCCTCCCAGGTCAGGTGGTCCGGCTTCGGCATCAGCTGGTTGGCCTTGACCAGCGCGATCTCGGCGAGGCCGCCGAAGTTCGTTTCGAAGCCCCAGATCCGCTGCTCGGTGTCGAGCATCGTGTCGTTGTGCCCGTCCGGGCTTTCGAGCTCGACGTTCAGGCAGTGCGCGACGACCTCGTCGCCCGGCTTCCAGGTGTGCACGCCGACGCCGGTGCGCAGCACGACACCGGACAGGTCGGACCCGACGACGTGGTAGGGCAGGTCGTGCCGCTTGGCCAGCGGCGAGAGCTTCCCGTACTTCCTCAGGAACTTGAACGTGGGGATCGGCTCGAAGATCGACGTCCACACGGTGTTGTAGTTGATGGCGCTCGCCATCACCGCGACCAGCGCCTCGCCCGGACCCAGTTCGGGGACGGGGACGTCGTCGACGTGCAGCGACTTGCGCGGGTCCTTGTCCCGGCTCTCGAGGCCCTCGAACATGTCGACCTCGTCGGCGTGCACGGTCACCCCGCGGTAGCTCTCGGGCACGGGCAACGAGCCGACGGTGGCGGACTCGCCGTTCAGGATGGCCTGCTGAATCTCGCCGAGCTGCGTCATCGGTTCCTCCGCGGGATGGGGGTCAACGGCGTTGGCGGCAGAAATTACTCGCCGGTAACTCTGGTGCACAACTGTACGAGACGAGCGGCACGATTACACGTCGAAACTGTGACGGAAGTCCCTTGACCGGCTGGCCAGTCAAGGGGACCATCAATTGTGGGTACAGCCACCCGACCAGCAGTTTCACCGACGGAGGTGAGCACGAATGAGTGAAGTCTCTGCACGCGCGTGGACCAGGCCCCATGACTGGGCCGAAGTCGTCATCGGAGCGGTCGCCGCTCTTTCACCCCTTTGGCTGAGCACGAACACGGCCGCGATGTGGACGATGGTCATCTTGGGCGCCTTGGTCGCACTCGACGGCCTGGTCTCGCTGGCGATGCCGGGCATGGTCTACGGCGAAGGCATCCAGGTCGCGCTCGGCGTGTTGCTCTTCATCGCGCCGTGGGTGATGGGATACAGCGAGTTCAACGGCGCGTCCTGGACGTCCTGGATCGCCGGGGTGCTGACGGTCATCGCCGGCGCGGCAGCGATGCCGGTCGCGAGCGCCGCGCACCGCACGGCAGGACAGCACTGACGGACCAGGAGGCACCCGCATGACCGAGGATTCGGCGAAGGAGCGCATCCTCTGCGCCGCTGAGGCGCTCTTCGCCGAGTCCGGCTTCGACGCCACCCCGACCTCGCGCATCGCCGAGCGGGCCGGGGTGCCGAAGGGGCTGGTGCACTACTACTTCCGGCACAAGGCGGACCTGCTCACCGCGCTCGTCGAGCGGCTGCCCGACGAGCGCATCGAGCCGGCCGTGGTCGTCGTCCCCGGCGACCTCGTGGGCAGCCTGCGGCGGCTCGTCCGCGAACTCGACCACCGCTTCAGCCGGTCGCTCGGGCTCTCGCACCTCCTGTGGCGCGAAGCCGACACCCACCACGTCGTCCGCGACGCCCTCCACGAGCGGTTCCAGGTGCTGGTGCGCCAGGTCCGCGCGGTGATCCTGGCGGCGACGGCCGGCGGCCTGCCCACGGCCGACGTCGACCACGCATCGGGCCTGCTGGCCCGCGCGGTCAGCCACCGGCACGCCACGGCCCGCCACGCGGACGACGACCTGCCCGCCGAGTTCGACGGCGAGCTGACGTTCATCGCCGACGCCCTCGTTTCGAAGACGGCGCCGGCCTAGCCGACGCCGGGGACGCTCGCCCGTGGCTTCGGCCCGGACGGGCGGCCCCGACGCGTGGGTGAGTGGCCGGCCTCGGCGTTGCCGGGTCGCGACGATGCCGGCCTGAGGGCCGCGGTTGTCACCGGCGTGCGGGTCACGTGCGCCGGAGTCGGTGCGCCGGAACGGGTCCGCCTCAGTGCGTCGCGTCGTCCTTGGCCGGCTCCACCAGCTCCACCAGGACGCCGCCCGCGTCTTTCGGGTGGATGAAGTTCACCCGGCTGTTCGACGTTCCGCGCTTCGCCGCCTCGTACAGCAGGCGCAGGCCCTGCTCGCGCAGTGCCGCCGACGCCGCGTCCACATCGGACACCCGGTACGCCAGCTGCTGCAGCCCCGGGCCGCTCCTGGCCAGGAACTTGCCGATCGCCGAGTCGTCACGCAGCGGGGCCAGCAGCTGGATCTGGGTCTCCGTGCCCGCCGTGCCGGGCGCGCGCAGCATCGCCTCCCGCACTCCCTGCTCCTCGTTCACCTCCTCGTGCGCCACTTCCAGGCCGAAGTGCGCGCGGTGGAACTCGATGGCCGCGTCCAGGTCCGGGACCGCGATGCCGACGTGGTCGATGGCCGTCACGAACGGCCGCAGGGCGTCATTCATGGGGGCAGGATAGGCGGCCGGGGCATGGCGTCCGGCCAGAATCGTCGCGTGCCCCGCCTCACACTGGCTCCATCAAGAAGGCCGCCCTCCGGGTATGGTCGGAAAAACTGCCCATGCGCCGACGCTTGGAGGACGCCGTGTCCGGTTCCGTGATCCTGGGTGCCGCCCGTACGCCGATCGGGCGCTTGCTCGGATCCCTCAAGGACTTCACGGGGGCACAGCTGGGCGGGGTCGCGATCAAGGCGGCCCTCGAACGCGCCGGGGTCGCCCCGGACGCGGTGCAGTACACGATCATGGGCCAGGTGCTGACCGCGGGCGCCGGCCAGATCCCGGCCCGCCAGGCCGCGGTCGCCGCCGGCATCCCGATGAGCGTGCCCGCCCTGACGATCAACAAGGTCTGCCTCTCCGGCCTCGACGCCATCGCGCTCGCCGACCAGCTGATCCGCGCCGGCGAGTTCGACCTCGTCGTCGCCGGCGGCCAAGAGTCGATGACCCAGGCACCGCACCTGCTGCCCAAGTCGCGCTCCGGCTTCAAGTACGGCGACACCACGCTCGTGGACCACATGGCCTATGACGGGCTCTTCTGCGCCTTCGACCAGGTCGCCATGGGCTCCTCGACGGAGAAGTACAACTCCCGCTACGGCGTCACCCGCGAGCAGCAGGACGCGTTCTCCGCCCGCTCGCACCAGCGTGCGGCCGAGGCGATCAAGAACGGCTACTTCGCCGACGAGATCGCGCCGGTGTCCATCCCGCAGCGCAAGGGCGACCCGGTCGTCTTCGACACCGACGAGGGCGTCCGCGCCGACACCACCGCCGAAAGCCTCGCCAAGCTGCGCCCCGCCTTCGCCTCCGACGGCACCATCACCGCGGGCTCCGCCTCGCAGATCTCCGACGGTGCCGCCGCGGTCGTCGTGGCCAGCAAGGCGAAGGCCGAGGAGCTCGGCCTCACGCCGATCGCCGAGATCGGCGCGCACGGTGTCGTCGCCGGCCCGGACGCCAGCCTGCACGAGCAGCCGTCGAACGCCATCCTCGCCGCGCTGGCGAAGGCGAACCTCACCGCCGACGCGCTCGACCTCGTCGAGATCAACGAGGCCTTCGCCGCGGTCGGGCTCGTCTCCACCGAGAAGCTCGGCCTCGACCCGGAGAAGGTCAACGTCAACGGCGGGGCCATCGCGCTCGGCCACCCGATCGGCGCCTCCGGGGCCCGGCTCGCCGTGCACCTGATCCACGAGCTGCGCCGCCGCGGTGGCGGGCTCGGCGCGGCCGCGCTGTGCGGTGGCGGCGGCCAGGGCGACGCCCTCCTGCTGCGGGTGCCGTCCGCGTAAGTGGCCGGTGCACTCGACCTCGACGACCTGGTCGGCCGCGCGCGGGACGGGCAGCCCCGTGCCGTCGCGCGGCTGCTGTCGCTCGTCGAGGACGCCCACCCCCGCGTCGCCGAGATCGCCCGGGCGCTGACCCCGCACACCGGGCGGGCCCGGGTCGTCGGGCTCACCGGGCCACCCGGCGTCGGCAAGTCGACTTCGACGTCGGCGCTGCTCACCGCGCTGCGCGCGGAGGGCAAGCGGGTCGGGGTGCTCGCGATCGACCCGTCTTCGCCGTTTTCCGGCGGCGCGCTGCTCGGCGACCGGATCCGGATGACCGAGCACGCCACCGACCCCGGCGTGTTCATCCGCTCGATGGCCACGCGCGGTCACCTCGGCGGGCTGTCGTGGGCGACCCCGCAGGCGGTGCGCGTGCTCGACGCCGCCGGCTTCGACGTCGTGCTGATCGAGACCGTCGGCGTCGGGCAGTCCGAAGTGGACGTCGTGAAGCTGGCCGACACCACGGTGGTGCTGCTCGCACCGGGGATGGGCGACGGCATCCAGGCCGCGAAGGCCGGGGTGCTGGAGATCGCCGACATCTTCGTCGTGAACAAGGCCGACCGCGAGGGCGCGGACGCGACGGTGCACGACCTCAAGCAGATGATTTCGCTGGCGCGCCGCGAGATCCGGGGCGCGAGCTGGCGCCAGCCGATCGTGCGGACGGTCGCGGCGAAGGGCGAGGGCATCGACGAGGTCGTGCGGGCGCTGGCCGCGCACCACGACTGGCTGGTGGCGCACGACGAGCTGGCCCGGCGCCGGGTCGCGCGGGCGCGCGACGAAGTCGAGGCCATCGCGGTGCGCCGGTTGCGGGCCGAGCTCGAGGACCTGCGGGGCGGCGGACGGCTCGCCGGGGTGGCCGAGCGCGTGGTGGCGCGGGAGATCGATCCGTTCGCCGCCGCCGACGAGCTGATCGCGGACCTGCGGGGGTAGTGCGGCCCGGACCGCCGACGCGAGTCGCGTGAGCAGAAACCGTGCCACGGCAAGGGGTCTTCGCCGGAATGTCATGACGCCCTCTCTTCGGGTGCGGCGGATTTGCCGCGTGATCACCATCGTGCTGAGGGGTCCGACAATTTCCGGGCTCGGCCGCCGAGGTTCACCCGACCGGCTGACATGGGCGACTTTCGCCGGTTCTTGCCGTCGGTGCCGCGCCCTAGACTGCGGGGCGCTCCGGAACCGGGCGATCACTGGGAGGGCGTGCAGGATGAAGAAGACACTCGTCACCGCGCTGGCGGCCGGCGCGTTGTTCGTCGCAGGCAACGGCGTCGCCACCGCGGCCGACGCGCCGCCGCCGAAGACGACGCACGGGCCGTGCCAGTACACCGAGACGCCGGACGAACCGCCCGCGCGGCCGGTGCCGCTCCCGCCCGACCCGCGGCACACGCCGAGCCACGGCAAGGTCGACGTCGCCGTCCCGACCAGCCAGGGTGCGCTGCCGCTGCGGCTGGACCGCGCAAAGGCACCGTGCACCGTGCAGAGCTTCCTGCACCTGGCGCGGCACCGGTTCTACGACCACACGGTGTGCCACCGGCTGACCGCGTACCCGACGTTGAAGGTGCTGCAGTGCGGCGACCCGAGCGCGACCGGCGAGGGCGGGCCGGGCTACAAGTACAAGGACGAGCTGCCGGTGGACCTGCCGCCGGCGCAGACCGACCCGACCGGCGCGCGCAAGGTCTACGCGCGCGGGTTGCTGGCGATGGCCAACGCCGGGCCGGACACGAACGGCTCGCAGTTCTTCGTCGTGTACGGCGATTCCGCGCTGCGGCCGAACTACACGGTGTTCGGCACGGTCGAGGCCGAAGGGCTGAAGACGCTCGACAAGGTGGCCGCCGGCGGGATCCAGCCGACCGCGGACGATCCGGCACCGGTCGACGGGACGCCGGTGCTGCGGACGGAACTGCTCCGCGTCCGGCCCGACTGCTGGTTCTGACGGCGACCGCGGGCCACCTCCCGGCTCGGGGGTGGCCCGCTCGGGAATCTCGTGTGATGGGGAGGTCGACTCGCGTGATTGAAGGGTCGACTCGCGTGATTAGGGGGTCGACACGCGTGATTGGGGGGTCGACACGCGTGATCGTCAGGCGGTGATTTCCCAGAGGGCTTCCACCAGAGTCTGGGTGGCGCCGGTGAACGCGTGCTTCGGCGTCGCCGCGTAGCCGACGATCAGGCCGCCCGGGCGGCCGGCGTCCATCCAGTAGCCGTCCAAGCCCTCGATGCCGATCGCGCGGCGGCGGCAGGCCGCCAGGGCCGTCGCCTCCGACGGGCCGTCCGGCGGGAGGATCAGCAGCAGGTGCAGGCCGGCCGCGATGCCCTGCGGGCGCACCGAGTCCGGCAACGCCGCCAGCAGGCGAGCGCGGCGGGAGCGGTACTCGGCGCGGCTGCGGCGGACGTGCCGGTCGTACGCGCCCGAGTCGATCAGCTCGGCCAGGGCCAGCTGGTTCAGCACCGCCGGGCGCGAGCCGCTGTCGGCCATCGCCGCGCGGACCGGCTCCACGAGCGTCCGTGGCAGCACCAGCCACGCCAGCCGCAGGGCCGGGGCCAGCGTCTTGCTCGCCGTTCCCGCGTACACCACCCGCTCCGGCGCCAGCGCCTGCAGCGCCCCGACCTGCTGGCGGTCGAAGCGGAACTCCCCGTCGTAGTCGTCCTCCAGCACGAACGCCCCCGACTCGGTCGCCCAGCGGGTCAGGGCCGCCCGCCGGGGCGGGGCCAGCGTGACGCCGGTGGGGTACTGGTGCGCCGCCGTCACGACCACCGCGGGACTGTCCAAAGCGGACACATCGAGCCCGTGTTCGTCGACCGGAACGCCGACGACCCGCTGGCCCTGCGCAGCCGCGATCGAGCGGTACATGGCCAGCGACGGGTTCTCGAACGCCATTTCGCCGGTGCCCAGCTCGGAAAGGGCCCGGGACAGCACGGCGATGGCGTGCGAATACCCGTGGCACACCACGATCCGCGCCGGGTCGGCGACCACCCCGCGGGCCCGGGCGAGGTAGCCGGCGAGCGTGGCCCGCAGCTCGGGCGCGCCCAGTTCCGACTCGTAGCCGAACGCCGCCGCCGGGGTCCGCAGCAGGGCGCGGCGGGTGGCCGTGATCCAGGCCTGCCGCGGGAACGCCGTCAGGTCCGGGCGCCCCGGCCGCAGGTCCCAGCGCGGCGCCGGGTCGCGGGGCGCCTGCCGCGGCGCGGACTGGGGCAGCGATCCCGCCGTCGCCACGCGGGTCGGCGCGCCCTGGGCCGTGCGCAGGTACCCCTCGGCGGCCAGATCGGCGTACACCCGCGTCACCGTGCCGCGGGCGACGCCCAGGTCGTGCGCCAGGGAACGGGTCGAGGGCACCGGCGCGCCCGCCTGCCACCGGCCCTCGCGGATGGCCGCGCGGATCGCCGCCGCGAGGCCGCTCCGGCCGGTCGAGGGCAGCCAGTCGAGGTGGACGTCGATCCCGGAACTGGACCACGAATCAGCCATGTGACTGGACCATACCCGTGGACCAGTTCGGGCTAGCGTGGAAACCATGACGAAGCGAATCGGACTCGGGCAGGCGCCCGAGCTCTACCAGGCGATGGCCACCCTGCAGGCCGAGGTCAACAAGGCCGGGGCGAACGCCGGCCTCGACCCCAAGCTCCTCGAACTGGTCAAGACCCGCGCGTCCCAGATCAACGGCTGCGCGTACTGCCTCGACATGCACTCGCGCGACGCGCTGGAGCTGGGCGAGTCGCCGCGGCGGCTGTTCGTGCTCGACGGCTGGCGCGAGACGGATCTCTTCACCGAGCAGGAGCAGGCCGCCCTCGCCCTCACCGAGGCGATGACCAGGCTGTCCGCGACCCAGACCGTGCCCGACGACGTCTACGAAGAGGCGGCGCGGGTGTTCACCGAGGAGCAGTACCGCGCGGTCGCGTGGGAGGTCATCGCGATCAACAGCTGGAACCGGATGACGATCACCAGCCACACGCCGCTCCCGAAGCGCGACGCGTGACGGCCGCCGCGCTCAAGGCGCTGCACGTCCCCGGCAAGCCCCTGGTCCTGCCGAACGCGTGGGACGCCGACACGGCCAAGCTCGTCGAGGCCGCCGGGTTCCCGGCCGTGGCGACCAGCTCGGTCGCCGTGGCCGCCGCGCTCGGCTTCCCCGACGGCGAAAAGGCCCCGGCCGGGGAGATGTTCGCCGCGGCGAAGCGCATCGCGAAGGCCGTGAGCGTCCCCGTGACGGTCGACGCCGAGTCGGGCTACGGCCTCTCCGGCAACGAGCTGGCGGGCCGGCTGCTCGACGCCGGCGCCGTCGGCTGCAACTTCGAGGACACCGACCACGCCACGGGCGAGGTACGGCCGGTCGCCGAGCAGGCGGAGCGGATCGCCGCCCTGCGCGAGGCGGCGGGCGACGGCCTGGTGATCAACGCCCGCGTCGACTCCTTCCGCGGGGTGGATCCGAAGGACCACCTCGCCGACGGCGTCGCCCGGGCGAGGGCCTACCTCGAGGCGGGCGCCGACTGCGTCTACCCGATCCACCTGCGCACGCCCGAGCTGATCGCGGAGTTCGTGCAGGGGGCCGGCGGCGCCGTCAACGCGCCCGCGTGGCCGGGCAGCCCGGGCTTGGACGGCCTCGCCGAACTGGGGGTGGCGAGGATTTCGCTCGGCGGCGGGCTCTGGCAGTACGTCCGCACGCAGTTCGAAGCGGCCGTCGCGGGTGTCGCCGAGGGGAAACTGCCGTACTGATGGCCGAAGGCCGCCGCGAGGGGATCGGGAACACCCTCGCGGCGGCCTTCGGTGTCGTGGCGCCTGCCGAAAAGCGCCTCTAGTGGACGACGGCCTTCTCGGCGCCCGCGCCGGTCAGGGAACGGACCTCCATCTCGGCGTACTTCTTCTCGTCGTGCTCCTTGGACAGGACCGTGCCCAGCCAGCCCAGGATGAACGCGGCCGGGATCGAGACGATGCCGGGGTTGCTCAGCGGGAACCAGGCGAAGTCGACGGTCTTGATCATCGACGTGCTCTTCCCGGACACCGCCGGGGAGAACACGATCAGCACGATCGTGATGGCCAGGCCGCCGTAGATCGACCACAGCGCACCCTGGGTGTTGAACCGCTTCCAGAACAGCGAGTAGAGGATCGTCGGCAGGTTCGCCGATGCCGCCACCGCGAAGGCCAGCGCCACCAGGAACGCCACGTTCTGCCCGTTGGCCAGGATGCCGCCGCCGATCGCGAGGGCGCCGATCACCACCGCGGTGATCCGGGCGACCTTGACCTCGGAGTCCGGCGACGTCTTGCCGCGCTTGACGACGTTCGCGTAGACGTCGTGGGCGAAGGACGCGGACGCCGTGATCGTCAGGCCGGCGACCACCGCGAGGATCGTCGCGAACGCGACCGCGGAGATCAGGCCCAGCAGCACCGGCCCGCCCAGTTCGAGCGCGAGCAGCGGGGCCGCGGAGTTGACCCCGCCCGGCGCCTTCTTGATCGTGTCCGGCCCGACCAGCGCACCCGCGCCGTAGCCGAGGACCAGCGTGAACAGGTAGAACACGCCGATCAGCACGATCGCCCAGACCACCGAGCGACGCGCGTCGCGAGCGGTCGGCACCGTGTAGAAGCGCATCAGGACGTGCGGCAGACCCGCAGTACCGAGCACCAGCGCGATGCCGAGGGAGAAGAAGTCCAGCTTGGACGTTCCGGTGGCGCCGTACTGCTTGCCCGGGCCGAGCAGCGTCTCCCCGGCCTTGCCCGCCTTGTCGACGGCGGCCTGCAGGAGGCTGGAGAAGTTGAAGTTGTACTTGCCGAGCACCCACAGGGTGATCACGAGCGCGCCGATGATCAGCAGCGCGGCCTTGATGATCTGCACCCAGGTGGTGCCCTTCATGCCGCCGATCAGGACGTAGGCGATCATGATCACGCCGACCACGGCGATGACGAGCGCCTGCGCGCCGCCGCCTTCGACGCCGAGCAGCAGCGCGACGAGACCGCCGGCCCCGGCCATCTGCGCGAGCAGGTAGAAGAACGACACGGCCAGCGTCGACGTCGCGGCCGCGGCCCGGACCGGGCGCTGCTTCATGCGGAACGCCAGCACGTCGCCCATCGTGAACTTGCCGGTGTTGCGCAGCAGTTCCGCGACCAGCAGCAGCGCGACGAGCCACGCGACGAGGAAGCCGATGGAGTAGAGGAAGCCGTCGTACCCGTTGATGGCGATCGCGCCCGCGATGCCGAGGAACGACGCCGCGGAAAGGTAGTCACCCGAGATCGCGATGCCGTTCTGGGGACCGGTGAAGGCGCGGCCGGCGGCGTAGTAGTCGGATGCCGTCTTCGTGTTGCGGCTGGCCCTGAACACGATCACCAGCGTGACGACGACGAAGGCGGCGAAGATGAGGATGTTGAGGAGCGGGTTGCTGCCTTCCACTCCCGCGGCGATGGTCGTCGTCATGCCTGCTCCTTCGCAGAGTCGCCTTCGATGTCCTCACGGATCTTCTCCGCGACCGGGTCCAGCTTCCGGTTCGCGTACCGGACGTAGAGGCCGGTGATGACGAACGTCGAGACGAACTGCAGCAGGCCGAAGATCAGGCCGACGTTGATGTTGCCGAACACCTTGGTGCTCATGAAGCCGTGCGCGTAGTCCGCGAGGAGCACGTAGAGCAGGTACCAGAGGAGGAACACCGCGGTCATCGGGAAGACGAACCGCCGCAGCCGGCTGCGCAGCTCGCGGAACTCGGTGCTTTCGTGCGCGCGTTCCCAGATGGTCTCTGACGTGTCCGGGGGCCCGCCGCCGGTGTCCGTCGTGCTCATCGCTGCTCCCTGCGACGTTGCGGAAAGTGACCTGCGACACCGTAGGGACGTGTGAGTCTCGCGTGAAGATTCAGCGGCTCAACAGCCGGGCCAGACGACGAACGGTTGACGAACGGTCGCGAGGTCCCGTCGAACGGGGTTCGTCGAGATGCAGGCGCAACATCGCCGCCGTCGACCAGGCGGGTGGCCTGCCCCGCAGGGAGACCAGCGCCATTACGCCGAACGCCAGCGGTACCGACCAGGGTGCCGGTTGCTGCACCAAGATCGCCACCCAGCCGCGCAGCGGCGGCCCGGCCAGCGCGAACAAGATCGAGCCGGACGAGGCGACGAGCCCCGTCAGCACCCCGGCGATCCCGCCGGCCGCGGTCAGCCGCGGCCACCAGATGCCGAGCACGAGCAGCGGGCAGAACGTCGACGCGGCCACGGTGAAGCCCCACGTGACGAGCACCCCGGCGTCGAGCTCCGCCGAACGCAGCGCCAGCAGCACCATCACGCCGGCGACGCCGAACACGGCGATCCGCAGCCGCCGCAGCCCGCCGGGGACGAGGTCGTGCGCGATCGCGCCGGACATCACCAGCAGCAGGCCGAGCGACGTCGCCAGGAACGCGGCGAACGCGCCCGCGGTCAGCAACGCCGTGAAGAGGCCGCCGGCCCAGCCGCTGTCCACCTGGTACGGCAGCGCGACGACCACGGTGTCGGTCGCGCCCGACAGGTACAGCCCGGGAACGAGGACGCGGCCGAGGACGCCGTAGACGCCGGGGAAGAGGTAGAAGACGCCGAGCAGCGCGACCGTGATCGCGGCGGTCCGGCGCGCGGCGCGGCCGTCGGGGCTGGTGTGGAAGCGCATGAGCACGTGCGGCAGGCCCATCGTGCCGAGCATGGTCGCGACGAGCACGGCCCACGTGCCGAGCAGCGGGTAGCCCTGGTCGCCGAGGTCGAGCAGCGGGCGCTGCCAGTCGTGCCCGCCGAGCGGAGCTCCGCCGCGGACCGCCGGGACCGCGGTGCCCGCGCCGAACACGACCTCGTCCTGGCTGTGTGCGGTGAACTCGCCCGGCGGCAGGGTTTCCGCGACGCCGTTGCGGCGGACGGTGGTCGGCTCGCGGATCTCCATCGTGACGTCGACTTCGAACTTGACCGGCGTCTCGCGGGTGAAGTGGGTGAACTCGACCGGGTTGAGGGCGTCGGTGCGGTTGACCGCGCCGGCCTGCAGCACCAGCCAGATGGCCGGGATGAGGAACAGCAGGAGTTTCAGCACGAACTGGAACGCCTGGACGTACGTCGCCGCGCGCATGCCGCCGAGGGCCAGGGTGACGCTGACCGCGGCGCCGGCCAGCACGACGCCGACCCAGTACGGCGTGTGGCCGACCGCGGTGAGCACCAGGCCGGCGGTGCGGAACTGCGGGACGACGTAGATGGTGCCGATCACCAGCACGACGACGGCGGCGAGGCGGCGCAGCGCGGGGGAGTTGAGCCGGGCTTCGGCGAAGTCGGGGACGGTCAGCGCGCCCGAGCGCCGCATCGGGGCGGCGACCAGCACGAGCATCGCGATGTAGCCGGCGGTGAAGCCGACGGGGTACCAGAGCGCCCCGATGCCGTCCTTGACGACGAGCCCGGCGACGCCGAGGAAGGACGCCGCCGACAGGTATTCACCGGAAACCGCGGCCGAGTTCACCAGGGGCGAGATCCGCCGGGACGCCACGAGGAAGTCCGACGTGGTGCGCATGGCGGCGACCCCGCGGACGCCGATGAGCAGCGTCACGAGCACGACCGGCGCGACGGCGAGCGCGACGCCCACTAGCGCGCTCCGCCTGCGAGCGCCCCAATGTGGCGTTCGGTGCGTGGGACGCACCGAACGCCACATTGGGTGCGTGGGACGCAACCAACGCCACATTGGGGCGCTTTGGTCATGGGTCATCCTCGAGGCGCTCGGCGCGGCGCAGCTGCCAGCGGGCCAGTACGGCCATCGCCGGGTACGGCAGGACCGCGATCATCAGCCAGGACACCGGGATTCCCAGCAGCCGCACGGTGTCCAGTCCGGGGAAGATCGCGAAGATGCCCGGCAGGCCGAGCAGCAGCGCGAACATCAGCACCAGGGCGGGGACGCCGCGCCGGCGTTGTGCGCGGTAGAGGGTGGTGGCGCGCTGGGTGTCACCCACGGGCAGGCGGGGCTGGCGCCAGCGGTGGCGGGAGCGCCGCCGCGCGTGGGCGAGGCGGGTCTGCGGGCTGGTGACGGCGACCCGGCGGATCTTGCTCATCGCGGCCCGGCCTGGTGGCGGGCGGCTTCGGGTGGGGGGTTCGCCGTGGGCCCGGCCTGGCGGCAGGCCGCTTCGGGGCGGCGGCTCATCGGGGGCCCGGTCCGAGCTGGCCGCGCTGGGCGGCTTCGAGCAGCCTGTCCCGCAGGTCGCGGGCGTGGCGGCGGCTGACCGGGACGTCGCCGGCTTCAGTGTGGGCCAGGAGCCCGCCCGCGGTGTCGCTGCGCAGCTCCAGCACCGCTCCGACGGACAGGAGGAACCCGCGGTGCACCCGGCTGAACCCGGTGCCCTCCCAGTATTCCTCGAGTCGCGAGATCGGCATCCGCACCAGGTGCACGCCGCCGCGGGTGTGGAGGCGGACGTAATCGCCGTGTGCCTCGACGAACAGGACGTCGTCGCGGCGGACGTACCGGGTGCGCCCGCCGGACTCCACCGGGAGCGCGGCCATCGCGTCGGGCGTCGGGCGTCCCGACGGCGTCGCCATCCGCGCGACCTTCGCGAGCGCCGCGGAAAGCCGTTCGGCGCGGACCGGTTTCAGCAGGTAGTCGACGGCGCCGATGCCGTACGCCGTCACCGCGTGCCCGTCGTGGGCCGTGACGAACACGATCACCGGCGGTTCGCTCAGCTTCGCCAGCAGCGACGCGAGCTCGAGACCGTCGAGGCCCGGCATCGAGATGTCGAGGAACACCGCGTCGAAACGGTCGGCCTGAAGCAGCTTCAACGCCTTCAGCGCGTCGGCCGCGCCGACGACTTCGCCGACTTCGGGCGAATCGCGCAGCATGGTGCAGAGTTCGTCCAAAGCGGGCGGCAGGTCGTCGACGGCGAGGACGCGCAGGCCGGTCACGGCAGCACCCCCGGCTGGAACCGCGGCACCCGCACGATCACCCGGGTACCCGCACCGACTTCGGTTTCGACGGTCAGCCCGTACCAGGCGCCGTAGACGTCCCGCAGCCGTCTGTCCACATTGGCCAATCCCATACCTGCGGCATCGTCCTCGCCGGTGCGCCCGGCCAGGATGTCCGCCGCTCGCTTGGGGTCCATGCCGACCCCGTCGTCCTCGACGAAGATCACGCAGTCGTTCCCTTCCGCCTGGCCGTGCACCTGGACCAGCCCGGTGCCCGACCGCGGCTCGATGCCGTGCCGGATCGCGTTCTCCACCAACGGCTCCAGTACGAGGTACGGGACCGCGACGGCGAGGATCTCCGGGGCGACCCGCACCTGGACGCGCAGCCGTTCGCCGAGCACCGCCCGCTGCAGCGCGAGGTACGTCTCGATCGCGCGGAACTCCTCGGCCACCACCGTGTACTCGCCGTGCCGCGCCAGGCTGTAGCGCGTGTAGTCGGCGAAGTCGAGCATGAGGTCGCGGGCGCGGTCGGGGTCCGAGCGCACCAGCGACGCGATGACGGTCAGCGCGTTGTAGACGAAGTGCGGGGACATCTCCGCCCGCAGCGCGCGCAGTTCGGCCTGCGCCGCCTGGTCCGCCGACGCCTCCAGCCGCCCGCGTTCCAACGCCTGCACGACCAGGTCGGCGGCCTGGCCGGCGACGGCGTCCCGGACGTCGCCGACGACCAGCAGCGCCCCGGCCAGTTCGTCGTGGACGTGCAACGGCAGCACGAGGACGTCCGCCGCGGAGCCGGCTTCCTCGGAGTGGAGCACGCCGTCGAGCACCGTCGCGACGACCGTGTCCGGCCCCGGCCGCCCCGACCACAGCAGCGAGCCGGACAGGTCGGTGAGGCCGAGCCCCGGGAAGCCGAACAGGCGGCGCAGGCCGTGCGCGGCGCGGCGGGCCCGGGTGCCGGCGAGGCCGTCGCGCAGGTCGTCGGTGATCCGGCGGGCGGCGGCGAGCACCGGCAGCGGGTCGGCACGGGAGGCCGGGCGCAGGTGCACGGTCATCGGGCCTCCCCTCGGCGACGGTGTCCAGGGCACCAGATCCTACGGCTACGCGGGGTCGTCGTGGTCGGCCAGCACCTGGGCGTGGCGGCGGAAGCGGCGCCAGGTGCGGTAGTCGTGGAGCGCGGTGACCGGGGCGCGCTCCCGGCCCAGCAGGCTCGCGTCGGCCGGGTACGGCCGGTCCGGCAGCGAGATCCAGCCGGTCGTGCGGGTCTCCTTGACCGCCACCGGCACCGGCCGGAACGTCGTCGGGTCGAGCCCGTCGCTGTGCCGGACGACCTCGTCGAAGAACCACGCTGACGTGATCAGCGCCAGCACCCCGCGTGACCCCCGGAGCGCTTCCTTCAGCGGTGCGGCCTCCAGGAGCCGGAACGTCTGGTTGATCGCCGGCGCGGTGACGCCGAAGTCGTCGAAGGCGACTTCGCCCGCGTGCAGCGCCATCCGCAGCCGGATCCGGGCCTCGGCGTGGTGGGTCAGGTTGTGCCGGTGCAGCGCCACGGCGAGGGCGTTGGGCAGGAACTCGACGAAGGGTCCTTTGGGGATCTCCGCCGGGACGAGGACGAAGACGCCGTCTCCGCAGTCCTCTCTCCGGCAGTGCCACCACGGGACGCCGGTGTCGTCGAAGGCCCGGAACAGCGCCCGGTACAGCCCTTCGCGCAACGCCAGGCGGTGTGGGGTGGTCCTGCGCTGGTCGCCGTAGCCCTCGACGTCCACGGCGAGAATCGTCCGGTGTGCCGCCGGCCGCTCGTAGTTCATCGCACCCTCCCTGCGATCATGCATGTGCCGATGCATGTGCAGATGAGTGTGACGCGGGCCACCCGGACAGGGGAACCGGCTGTGCGGTGAGCGGCGCCCGGGCCGCGATGACCGGCAGTGAGCGATCGGCGTTGGTGAAATCGCCTGGTGAGCGGATTGACAACCATCACCGGAGGAGCTGACGGACAGAAGGTGAAAGCGGCGGAACCGTGCCGGGTCTCGGCACGGCCCCGCCGCTGGATGAGGGGATCAGCAGGACTGCTTGTAGAAGTACTGCGAGTTCGCGTCCATGTCCGCCTTGGTGATCGAGTGCAGCTCCGCGGTCAGGTTCCGCGTCACCGGCTTGCCCTCGACGGCCGCCACGGCCTGCTGGACGCCCTGGGTGCCGATCGAGGCCGGGTCCTGGGCGATCAGGGCCTGGTACTGGCCGTTCTTGAGGCCCTCGACCTCGGACGGGCTGGCGTCGAAGCCGATCAGGTTCACCGCGCCGACCTTGCCCGCGTTGCGCAGGCCGGTCGCCGCGCCCTCACCGGTGTTGAGGTTGGTCGCGAAGACGCCGATCAGGTCCGGGGTCGACGACAGCGCCGCCGTCACCTTCGAAGCCGCCTGGTCGGGCTCGTTCTGGGTGAACTGGACGCCGATCGACTTCAGGTTCGGGGTGTTCTTCAGCTCGTCCTCGAAGCCCTTCGCGCGGGCCGCCGTGGTCGACGTGCCGGCGATCGTGTCGAGCACCAGCACCGAGCCGCTCTTGCCGTTCGCGAGCTTGGCCATCGTCTGGGCCGCGAGCTTGCCGCCCGAGGCGTTGTCGGAGGAGACGGACGACGCGGCCACGCTCGTGTCCTTGAGCGAGGTGTCGACCTCGACGATCTTCGCGCCGCGCGCCTTGACCTGCTGGATCGGCGCGAGCATCGCGGTGTCGTCGGTCGGGGCGATGAGCAGTGCCGCCGGCGGGTTCGAGCCGAGGGCGTTGACGAGCTGGGTCTGCATCGCCGCGTCGAACTTCTGGGGGGCCTGCGTGGTCAGCTCGTAGCCCAGCTTCTTCGCCTCGGCCTGCGCGCCGCACTGCAGCGAGATGTAGAACGGCTCGGCCTGCACGCCCGGTATGAGCGCCAGCTTCTTGGAACCGGCCGAGCCGGCCTGGCTGCCGCCGGACCCGGTCTGCCCCACCGTGCCGGACCCGCACGCGGTGAGCAGGGCCGCGGCGGAGACCACGGCACCCATGGCGGTGAGAGTCTTGGTCAGCTTCATAAGCACCTCTTTGTACTCAGGGGGATTCAGCGGGAGTTGCGACGGCGGCGGCGCCGCTGGTCGAACCAGACGGCGGCGATGAGCACCGCGCCGACGGCGATCATCTGCCAGAAGTCCTGGACGTGGGTGATGTTGAAGCCCTTCTTCAGCACCGCCGGGATGAACACGCCGATCACCGTGCCCAGCACCGTGCCGACGCCGCCGAAGAGGCTCGTCCCGCCCATCACGACCGCGGCGATCGCGTTGAGGTTGTCGGTGGTGTGCGCCGAGATCGTGGTCGACGCGTAGTACGCCAGCGAGAGGAACCCGGCGATCCCGGCCAGGAAGCCCGTCAGCGTGTACACCTTCAGCAGGTGCGCCGTGACGCCGATGCCGGCGCGCCGCGCGCCTTCGGCGTTGGACCCGACCGCGTAGGTGTACCGGCCGAACTTGGTGGTGTGCAGCAGCCACGCGCCGATCAGCGTGATCACCACGGCGACGATGACCAGGTTCGGCACCACGCCGAACGAGGTGCCGTAGCCGAGGGTCTGGTTGAGCACGACGGGCACGCTGCGCACGTCCGACCCGTTGTTGAGCAGGTAGGCCGCGCCGAGCGCCGCACCCATGGTGCCGAGCGTGACGATCAGCGGCGGGATCCCCGCCACCGCGATGAGGAAGCCGTTGATCAGCCCCCAGACCGTCCCGGCGACGACCGCGGCGATCAGGCCGACGACGATGACGCCCCAGCCGGCGCTCGACGCGTTGCCGCCGGACATCGCCTCCATCACCTTGCCCGCGACCATGCCGGCGAAGATCAGCACCGACCCGACGGACAGGTCGATGCCGGAGGTGATGATCACGAACGTCATCCCGACCGACAGCACGAGCAGCACCGCGGTCTCGATGAGCAGCGTCTGGAAGGTGAACAGCGTCGCGAACTCCCCGGGGGCGATCGCGCTGAACACGATGATCAGCGCCACCAGCACCAGCGCGATCCAGAACGTGTTGGCACCGACCAGGCGCTTGCCCAGCGGGCGCTTGCCGAAGCCGGCTTCCGGTGTCTCCTGGATGTCCTTCGGGGGAGTGGACACGGTCACGCGGCCTCCTCCTGCACGAGTGCGCCGGTCATCGCGGCGACGAGGTCCTCGAGCTTCGTGTCCGGCCCGGTGAACCGGGCGACGCGCTTGCCGAGCCGCAGCACCTCGACGCGGTCGGCGACCGACAGCACCTCGGGCATGTTGTGGCTGATCAGCACGACGGCGATGCCCTTGTCGCGCACCTTCTTGATGACGTCGAGCACGCGCTCGCGCTGCACGACACCGAGGGCCGCGGTCGGCTCGTCCATGAACACGACCTTCGACGCCCACACGACCGAACGCGCGACCGCGACGCTCTGGCGCTGCCCGCCCGACAGCGAGCCGATCGGGACGTCGGTGCTCTGCAGCGTCACGCCGAGGCGCTGGAACTCCTCGACGGCACGGCGCCGCATCTCGGCCTTGTCGAGCATGCCGAGCTTGCCGAGGATGCCCTTGCGGTGGATTTCGCGGCCCAGGAACAGGTTCGCGGCCGGGTCCAGCTCGGGGGCGACGGCCAGGTCCTGGTAGACGGTCTCGATGCCCAGCCGCCGGGCGGTGGTCGGCGAGTCGAAGTGCACCTCGGCGCCGTCGAGGAGGATCTTCCCCGACGTCGGCTGCTCCGCGCCCGAGAGGCACTTGACCAAGGTGGACTTGCCGGCGCCGTTGTCGCCGATCAGCGCCGTCACCTCGCCCGCGCGGGCCTGGAAAGCCGCTCCGCGCAAGGCTTCGACCGACCCGTAGCGCTTCGTCAGGTCGACCGCTTCCAGCAGGATTTCGCTCATCCGTGCCTCTCTTCCGGCGCCGGCGGCCGGCAGCGGATCACCGTCGCCGTGCCGGACAGCTCGGTCTGGCCGGCGTCGAACGGCACGACGTAGGTGTCGCCCTTCGCCAGCGCGTGCTCGCCGCCGTGCTCGGTGCGCAGGGTGCCTTCGCCGTCGAGGACGACGAGCACCGCGAACGACGGGTCGAGTGACAACGTTGTCGTCTTGTCCGTACGCAGCTGCTCGGCTCGGAAGAACCGCTCCGATCCGCCGGCCAGCAGGTCCACGGTGGGCGCGCTGTCGCCCGCGGTGCGCTTGATGATGGTCTCCAGGCGCCCGGCGTCCCAGCCGGAGGTGTCCAGCGCCTCGATGGCCGTGTCGAAGCCGATCCCGAGGTGGCCCTTCTCCGGCGACGCCAGGAAGTCACGCCACTCGATGGTGAGCGAGAAGTCCGTCGGCTGCTGCAGCTCGACGACGAACACGCCCTCGCCGATCGCGTGCGGCAGCCCGGCCGGGATGTAGACCGTGTCGCCGGCGGTCACCGGGACGCTGTTCAGCGCGCCCAGCATCGACGGCACGTCCTGTTCCCGCGTCCACTCGGAGACGGTGTCCTTCGACAGCGTCTCCTTGAAGCCCGGGTACACGCGCGGGTCGTCGCCGTAGGTGCCGACCACGATCCACGCCTCGGTCTTGCCGAAGTGCGAGTCGAAGTGTCGCTTCGCGAACGCGTCGTCCGGGTGGAAGTGCACGGGCAGCCGCTGGCCCGCGTCGAGCAGCTTGACCAGCAGCCCGGTGGACGTCCCGAGCGCCTCGACGTGCTTCGCGCCGAGCCAGCCGTTCGGGTTCGCCACGACGGCGTCACGCAGCCAGGCGCCGTCCGGGAGCCGGGTCAGGCCGTTGGTCTCCTGGCCGAACATGGTGCTCATCGAGGCGACCCAGTCCTCCGGGCCGAACTTCTTGTCCGACGACGCCCCGCGCAGCGCGGCGATGGCGTCGCCCCCGCGGTAGAACTGCGGCGGCTGGTTGGCCGGGAGCCGGATGGGTTCGAGGGTCACGGGGCGACCTCACCGGAACCGCGGGCGACGAGATGCACGGGCAGGACTACCTTTCTGGGCGGGGACTGATCTCCTTGGACGCGCGCGAAGAGCAGCTCGGCCGCGGCGTGGCCGAGGGCGCTCACGTCGTGCGCGACGACGGTGACCGGCGGGTCGAGCAGGTCCGCCAGCTCGAAGTCGTCGAAGCCGACCATCGCCGGGCGGTACTCGGCGTGGGCCAGGGCCCGCAGCAGGTGCACCGCGACCCGGTTGTTGCCCGCGATCACCGCGGTCGCCGCGTCCGGGCCGTGCAGCAGCCGCTTCACCGCGTCGCCGATGCCCTCCTGCGTCGGCGTCCGCATGGAGACCAGCGACTCGTCGTAGGAGATGCCGTTGCGGACGCAGCCCTCGCGGAACCCGCGCAGGCGCTCGGCCGCGGTGAAGATGTCCGGGCTGTCGCCGAGGAACGCGATCCGCCGGTGGCCGTGCTTCGCCAGGTGGGTGACCGCCTCGATGGTGCCGCCGAGGTTGTCCACCAGCACGGTGTCGGCCACGATGTCGCCGGCCGGCCGGTCGATGAACACCACCGGCGTCCCCGCGCGCATCTCCGGCACCAGGTAGCCGTGCTGCAGGCCGGCCGGGACGACGAGGATGCCGTCCACCCGCCGCGCGCAGAACTCCAGCACGAGCTCGCGCTCGCGGTCGGAGTTCTCCTCGGACGAGCCGGTGAGCACCTGGCGGCCGAACGACGTCGCGATGCGTTCCACCGCGCGGTTCAGCTCGGAGTAGAAGGGGTTGCCGACGTCCTCGACGATCAGCCCGATGGTGCCGGTCGTCGACCCGCGGCGCAGGTTGCGCGCCCCCAGGTTGCGCCGGAACCCCAGCTGCTCGATGGCCGCCATGACCCGCTCGGCGGTGTCCGGGTGCACCGCCGGTTCGTCGTTGACCACGCGCGAGACGGTCTTGATGCTCACGCCCGCCAGCCGGGCCACGTCACTCATCGTGGCCCGCCTGCTCGCGGTGCGCGGGGCGCCGTCGCGGTCCCGGCCGGGAGGAGACAACGTTGTCATAGTGACCGGGATTGAACGCCACCCTCCGGTGGGTTGTCAACGGTCTGCGCGCGGATTGTGCCGATTCGGCTACTGAGGTCGTAGGTCAGACGGCTGATCATGCTGTCCCGAAGTGGACAGGTCTTGACGGCACCCTTGACTGTCTGGTGAGGCGCTGCCCAAGGTGGCCCGGTTCGACCGACTGCGCGACAAGGTTGTCATTGCACCGTTTCCGGTCGCGCTGATGAGGTGGAGAGGCGATGGCGATGGCGCGAGCGCGCTTCAGAGCCGGTTTGGCGTTCCTGACTTTGGCGGTGACGGCAGCGGTGGCTCCCGCTGTGCCCGCCGCGGCGGCCCAGGCGACGGATTTCGCGAAGTGGGTCAACCCCTTCGTCGGCACCCGTCCCGGCGGCGCCGACCACGGCACCGGGGGCGGTGCCGGCAACACGTTCCCGGGCGCGGTCGCGCCGTTCGGCATGGTCCAGTGGAGCCCGGACACGGTCAAGTCCCAGCCCGGCGGGTACTTCTACGACGACAACGCCCTGACCGGGTTCAGCCTGACGCACCTTTCGGGCGCGGGCTGCTCTACCTATCAAGACATCCCGTTCATCCCTTATGTCGGCGAAGTGACGACTTCTCCGGCGACCGACCCGGCGCACTACACGTCGAAGTTCTCGCACGCCAACGAACACGCGACCGCGGGCGCCTACGACGTCACCCTCGACAGCGGCGCGAAGGTCGAGCTGAGCGCGACCCAGCGCACGGGTTCGGCGCGGCTGACCTACCCGGCCGGCGCGTCCTCGACGCTGCTGGTGAACACGTCCGGCTCGGTCAACGGCACCGACGACGCGTCGATCACCATCGGCAAGGACACCATCAGCGGCTGGGCCACGAGCGGCCGCTTCTGCGGGGCGAAGAACAGCTACCGCGTCTACTTCTCCGCGAAGTTCGACACGCCGTTCGAATCGATCGGCACGTGGAAGAACGGCGCCGTGACGCCGGGCAAGTCCGCCGAAACCGGTGGGGCCAGGGCAAAGGTCGCCCAGCCCAACGGCGTCGACGCGTCCCTCGCGCGCCCGGCCAAGGCCAAGCAGCAGGACACCACCGTGTCCGGCCCGGGCAGCGGCGGGTACGTCACCTTCGCCAACCTCACCGGCGCGCAGGTGAACGTCCAGGTCGGACTGTCCTTCGTGTCCGTCGACGGTGCGAAGGCCAACCTCAAGGCCGAGAACACGAAGAAGTCGTTCGACACCGTGGCCGCCGGCGCACGCAAGGCGTGGAACGACCAGCTCGGCAAGATCGCCGTCACCGGTGGTTCCGACGCCGACCTGACGACGTTCTACACGTCGCTGTACCACTCGCTGATCCAGCCGAACGTCTTCTCCGACGCCAACGGGCAGTACATCGGTTTCGACGGCCGGATCCACCAGGCCGACAAGGGTCACGCGATGTACACGAACTTCTCCGGCTGGGACATCTACCGCTCGGAGATCCCGCTCCTGGCGACGATCGACCCGAAGGAGACGTCGGACATCGTCCGGTCGATGATGGCCTACGCCGAGCAGGGCGGTTCGTGGGACCGCTGGACGGTGGCCAACGACTACACCGGTGTCATGAACGGCGACCCGTACCACATCATCGTGTCCAGCGCGTACGCGTTCGGCGCGCGGGACTTCGACGCCCGGAAGGCGTTGCTGCTCATGATCAAGGGCGCCACCCAGCCGACGCAGGGCTACACCGAGCGGCCGGGCCTGGACGACTACCAGAAGCTGGGTTACGTGCCCGGCGCCGGCGCGGACACGCTCGAGTACACCAGCGCCGACTTCTCCATCGCCGAGTTCGCGAAGCGGCTCGGGGACAGCGCGACGTACACGACGTTCATGAAGCGCGCGCAGAACTGGCAGAACCTCTACAACCCGGGGACCGGGCACCTGCAGCCGCGCAACGCGGACGGCTCGTTCGCCGGCAGCTACGACCCCGCCAGCTCGCAGGGCTGGGTCGAGGGCAACGGCGCGCAGTACGAGTGGATGGTGCCCTACGACCTCGGCGGCGTCGTGACGGCGTTCGGCGGGAACACCGCGACCCAGTCCCGGCTGGACACCTTCTTCACCCAGCTGAACGCGGGCACGCAGGAGCCGTACGCCTTCATGGGCAACGAGCCGAACTCCAACGCGCCGTACGTCTACTCCTACGCGGGCGCCCCGGCCAAGACCCAGTCGATCGTGCACCGCTCGATGGACGAGCTGTACAACCCGCGTCCCGAGGGCCTGATCGGCAACGACGACCTCGGCCAGATGTCGGCCTGGTACGTCTGGTCCGCGCTCGGCCTCTACCCGGAGATCCCGGGCCGCGCCGAGACGCTGCTCGTCACCCCGCGCTTCGAGCACGCCGTGCTCACCACCGGCGCGGGCAAGAAGATCACCGTCAACGCGCCGGGCACCGGCGACTACGTGGGCAGCCTGAAGGTCAACGGCGGCGCGGCTGCGAAGGCGTGGCTGCCGGAGGCGCTGATCTCCGGCGGCGGCACGCTCGACTACACCCGCTCCGCCACGGCGACCTCGTGGGGCAGCGCGGCGGCCGACGCACCGCCGTCGTTCCGCGAGCAGGAGAAGCCGAGCCTGTCCTTTGTGGACCCGGCCCGTGCGGTGACGCCCGCGGGGTCGACGTCCAAGGCGTCGGTGGGGGTCCAGGACCTCTCCGGTACCGCCCGGACCTGGACCTACACCGCGGGCAGCGTCGACGGGATCACGCTGACCCCGGCGACGGGCAGCATCGCCGTCCCGGCGGGCGGCAAGGCGCACGCCGACCTGACGGTTTCGGTTCCGGCGGGGCTGGCCGACGGCGCCCGTCGCATCCCGGTGACGTTCTCGGCGCCGGGCGTGGCCTCGACGCAAGCGGTGCTGACGGTGCTGGTGGCCCAGCCGAACAGCTGGCTCGCCACGGTCGACAACGCCGGGATTTCGCCGGACTCCGACTCGTCGGCGGCCAACTTCGACGGCGGCGGCTGGAGCTACTCGGCCGACGCGCTGGCCGCGGCCGGCGCCACCCCGGGCGCCGCGGTGACCAGTGACGGCATCAAGTTCACCTGGCCGTCGTTCCCGGTCGGCGACCCCGACAACGCGGTCGCGAACGGCCAGACGGTGAACGTGTCCGGTTCCGGCCGCCTGGCGCTGCTCGGCTCGGCGTCCAACGGCAACGCGTCCGGCACGCTGACGATCACCTACACCGACGGCAGCAAGTCGACCGCGACCATCGGGTTCTCCGACTGGACCCTCGGTGGCGGCGGCGCCCAGCCGGCGTTCGGCAACCGGATCGTGCTGTCGACGCCGTACCGCAACGCCGCGGGCAGCGACCCGCAGCAGATCCGCACGATGGTGTTCGGCACCAACCCGATCACCCTCGACGCGGGCAAGACGGTGGCGAGCGTGACGCTGCCGGCCAACGTCAGCGGCGGCGCACTGCACGTGTTCGCCATCGGCATCGGCGCCTAGTTCAATTCCGTGAATGGCACATTGAGGGACTTCAAGTCCCTCAATGTGCCATTCACGGCTTTCCCAGGAGGCTCAGTGAAGAGCAAGGTCCTGGCGGGCGCTTTGACGCTCGCCGTGGTGGCGACGGGGGTGAGTCCCGTCGTCGCGGAAGCGTCCGGCGGCGACGCCCTCGACGCCGTCAACACGTTCATCGGCACGCAGGACGAAGGGAACACCTTCCCCGGCGCCTCGGCGCCGTTCGGGATGACGCAGGTCAGCCCGATCACCTCGCACTACGCCGGCTACCGCTACACCGACACGGCCATCCGCGGCTTCGGGCACTTCTTCCTCTCCGGCGCGGGCTGCTGGGAGCAGGGCGGTCTCGTTTCGACGCTGCCGACGACCGGCGAAGTGGGCCCCGGCAAGGCGTTCGACACGACGAAGCCGTCCACTTTCGACCAGAAGCAGTACGCGGCGCCGTTCACCCACGACGGCGAGGTCGGCAAGCCCGGCTACTACAAGGTCCACCTGACCGGCTACGGCGGCGTCGACGTCGAGACGACCGCGGCGACCCGCGCCGGCGTCGAGCGGTACACCTTCACCAAACCCGGTGACGCCAACGTCTTCGTCAACGTCGGGCAGGCCAACGACAAGGAACCGGTGACGGGCAGCAGCATCCGGGTCGTCGACGACCGGACCGTCGAAGGAACCGTGGAGTCGCAGGCGTTCTGCGGTGGCAAGGCCTACACGACGTACTTCACGACGAAGTTCGACAAGCCCTTCAAGGCCTCGGGCACGTGGTCGCCGACCGGCGGCACGCCGGGCAGCAAAGAGTCGAGCGGCGGTGCGGGCCTGCGCGGCGCGTGGCTGACCTTCGCGGGCGGCGGGCAGGTCACGGCCACAACGGCGATCTCGCAGGTGGACGCGCAGGGCGCGCGGGTCAACCTCGCGTCGGAGAAGATCCGGTCGTTCGACGCGGCCAAGGACGCGGCCCAGCGCACCTGGCGCCACGAGTTGTCCACAGTGGACATCAAGGGTGGCACGACCGACGACCGCACGGTCTTCTACACCTCGCTGTACCACGCGCTGCTGCAGCCGCTGACCGCGAACGACGCCGACGGCCGCTACTACGGCTTCGACAAGAAGATCCACCGCGCGGTCGGCTGGACGTACTACGACTTCTTCTCGCTGTGGGACACCTACCGCACGCAGAACCAGCTCCTGGCGCTGTTGCGGCCGGACCGCGCGAAGGACATCGCCAAGAGCATCCTCGCCATCCACGACCAGGGCGGCTGGCTGCCGCGGTGGGCGTACGCGAGCCAGGAGACGAACACGATGACCGGCGACCCGGTCACGCCGTTCCTGGTCGACCTCTGGCGCTTCGGTGCGCTGTCGGGCAACGAGCTGCACGCCTACCAGGCGCTGCTGCAGAACTCGCGGGAGATCCCGCCCGCGTCGTCGCCGTTCCAGGGCCGCTCCGGCAACGCGAGCTACCAGGCCGACGGGTTCGTCCAGTACGACCCGGACTTCCCGAAGAAGGGGCAGGACACCGACCCGAACCACGGCGCGTCGGCCACCCTGGAGTACGCGCTCGGTGACTGTTCGCTGTCGGTCATGGCCGCGGCACTCGGCAAGAAGGACGACGCGGCGGCGCTGGCCGCGAAGGGCCGGACCTACCGGACGCTGTGGGACGAAACGCAGACCGACCGCGGCTTCACCGGCTTCTTCCGGCCGAAGGTCGCGGGCGGCGCCTGGTTCTCCCCCGCGGACAAGCCGTACAGCCCGCAGAGCCAGGACGGCTTCCACGAGGGCACGGCCTGGCAGTACCAGTGGCTGGTGCAGCAGGACGTCCCCGGGCTGGAGCAGCGGATGGGCGGCCCGGCGGCCACCGGGAAGCGCCTCGACGACTTCTTCGCCTACGACGAACTGGTGAAGAACCCCGCGACGGCGGTCCGCGAGAACTGGGTCGTCGGCCCGTACGACTACTACGACCAGTTCCGCTACAACCCCAACAACGAACCGGACCTGCACTCGCCGTGGATGTACGCGCTCACCGGCCAGCCGGCGAAGACGTCGACGGTCGTGCGCGCGGCGCACACGCTGTTCACCAACGCGCCCAACGGCGTCACCGGGAACGACGACCTCGGCACCATGTCGGCCTGGTACGTCTTCAGCGCGCTGGGTCTCTACCCGGCCGTCCCAGGGACTGGGAACTTCGTGCTGAACTCGCCGCGGTTCGCGAAGTCCGTGCTGCACCTGCAGAACGGGCGCGACATCACGATCAAGGCGCCGGGCGCGGACGGCTCGAAGCTGCAGTACGTGTCGGGTCTCGAGGTCGGCTCGAAGCCGAGTGATCGCGTGTACGTCAACGTGGACCAGCTGAAGCGTGGCACGACGCTCGACTTCGGCCTCACCACCGACCCCGCGAAGGCGACGTGGGCGACATCACCGTCGTCCGCACCGGTTTCGCCCTGCGCGGAGTAGCCGGACGCTCACGGCCGTGGTTCAGACCACAGTGGACCACGGCCGTGAGCATCGTCACGGGCCCCGGTGTTCCCGTGAGGGCCGTCACGCCTCACACTGGTATCAGCACGTCCGACAGCGCCGTTGACGTCCACAGGCAGTCCGCCTTGGACGGTGCGTCGGACGTTTTCTCGTGTCACGACCAACGTGGTGAGACCCCACAGGAGGAAGAAGTGTCCAGCAAGGCCGCTCTAGTGTTCCGCGTGGCCGCAGTCGCCGAAGCCCTTTCCTGGGCGGCGCTGCTTGTCGGGATGTTCCTCAAGTACGTCGTGCACTCCTCCGGCGAGGGCGGCGTGCCCGTCATCGGCATGGTGCACGGCGTGATCTTCGTCCTCTACGTGGTCGTCTCCCTGTCCGTGGCGAAGCCGCTCGGCTGGCGCCCGAAGACGCTGGTCCTCGCCCTGCTCGCGAGCATCCCGCCGCTGTTCACGTGGCTGTTCGAGAAGTGGGCGCTGCGCAACGGCAAGCTCGACGGCCCGCAGCGGCTGTCCCACGGCGGTGTCGGCCTGTTCCAGGTCCAGGAGCCGGTCGCCGTCTGATCCCGGTAGGTGAGAAAGGCCCGCACTCCGGTGCGGGCCTTTCTGCTATTCCGTGAAGTCGCCGGCCGCGCGGCGCACCTTCGTCAGCAGGTCCGTGAGCTGCTCGGTCTGCCGTTCGGTGAGCCCGGTCAGCCCGAAGCCGATGTCGTTGACGGCGACGGTGGCGGACTCGCGGCGCTTGCGGCCCTCGTCGGTGATCTCGACGAGCGTCGTGCGCCGGTCCGTCGGGTGCGGAACGCGCTTCACGAGCCCGTCGCGCTCCAGCCGGTCGACTATGTTGGTGACACTGGTGGGGTGCAGCTGGAGCCGCTCGCCCATCACCCGCATCGGCAGGCTGGCGCTGCGGGCGAAGGTGAGCAGCACCAGCGCTTCGTACCGGGCGAAGGTCAGGCCGTGCGGCTTGAGCGCGCCGTCCACCGCGGACTGGATGATCTGCTGGACCCGCATCACGCCGGTGACCGCGGCCATGGTGCCGGAGGGCCCGATCCGGGCCTCCCAGAGCTGTGCCGCGCGGGCGATCGGGTCGAACGGCAGCGGACGGTTCATGACACGCGAAGTTACCAGCGGGTACCGGCGAGTGTCGCACGACCGGCGGAAAGAACACCGAAGAAGGGACTTCCGACATGATCGTCGCGTTCAGCGTGAGCCCGTCCGGCGGGGAGCCCGACGGCGGAGTCAGCGAAGCCGTCGCCCGCGCGGTGAAGGTGGTCCGCGACTCCGGGCTGCCCAACTCGACCAATGCGATGTTCACCAACGTCGAGGGCGAGTGGGACGAAGTGATGGACGTCGTGAAGCGCGCGGTCGAGGCCGCCGGAGAGGGCTCGGCACGCGTCGGCCTGGTCCTGAAAGCGGATATCCGGCCGGGCTTCACCGACCAGCTCGAGGCCAAGGTGGACCGCATCGAAGCCCACCTCCGCGACTCCTGACCCCCAGCGCCCCAAGGTGGCCTTCGGTGCGTTGAACGCACCCAAGGGGCCCTTCGGTGCGTTGAACGCACCCAAGGGGCCCTTCGGTGCGTTGAGCGCAACCAAGGCCGCCTTGGGGCGCGGGGTCAGGGGAGGGGCGGGGTGAAGGCGACCGTCCAGCGGCCGTCTTCGGTCGTCACCGTCAGCGGGTAGCTGAACGGCCGGCCGTCGCCCGTCGCGCCCGTCACCGTGGCGTGAGCGGGTGCCGCGGCGTCCGGGCCCAGCTCCACGCGCACGTCGTGGACGCCGTGGTCCGCCAGCACCGTGACGTAGTCCTTCGCGAAGTCGTCCCCGCCGGACCCCGGGTAGTCGAGCAGGCCGGCGAAGGCGTCGGCGTCGTGCCCGGTGAGCGCCGCGGCGAGCCGGTCGCGCAGCTCGGCGGGCGAAGCGGCGCCCGGGGCCGGTTCGTGCACGATGAGCAGCGTCACCGCGCCGATCCAGGCGACGGCGGCCGCGATCGACAGGCCCACCTTCACGTCTCGCCGGATGTGCACCCGGCCGAGCCTGCCCCAGCGGCGCCGTCCTGCCAAGCGGACGGGCCGGGCACCCGGTGAAACGCTCCGGCGCGCGTGCCAGGATGGAAGCGTGACACAACCACGCGGATCTGCAGCGAAGTCAGCGGCCCTGTCCGCCGCCCTTTCCGGCGCGGTGGACCTGTCCGCGCTCAAGGCCCGCGCCGAATCGGCGCAGAGGCAGCCGGCCCCGCCCGCCGGCCCGGCCGGTGGCGACGGCCCGCCGCCGCCCGCCCCGGGTTCGTCCGAGGCCGTGATCGATGTCACCGAGGCCACCTTCCAGGCCGAGGTCGTGGAGCGCTCCCTGCGCCAGCTGGTGATCGTCGACCTGTGGGCCGAGTGGTGCGGCCCGTGCAAGCAGCTGTCCCCGGTGCTGGAGCGGATGGCCGCCGAGTCCGGCGGCGCCTGGGTCGTCGCGAAGGTCGACGTCGACGCGAACCCGCGCATCGCGCAGCTGTTCGGTGCTCAGTCCATCCCGACGATCGTCGCCATCGGCGCCGGCCAGCCGGTCGACGCCTTCTCCGGCGCGCTGCCCGAGCCCGAGATCCGCAAGTGGATCAACGCGCTGCTCGAGGCCCTGCGCGACAAGCTGCCGGCGATCCGCGAGGCCGAGGCCAACGGCGGCGGCCCGGTCGAGGAGCCCGAGGACCCGCGCTTCACCGAGGCGGAGGAAGCCTTCGAGCGGGGTGACTTCGCCGCCGCGCAGGCCGCGTACGAGCGCATCCTCGACGTCGAGCCGGCGAACGAGCTGGCGAAGAACGCCCTGGCCCAGGTCAAGTTCACCGCCCGTGCGGAGAACGCCGACCCGGAGGCGCGCGCGAAGGCCGACGCGGACCCGTCCGACCTGGCGGCCCAGCTCGACGCGGCCGACCTGGAGATCGCGGAGAACAACGTGGAGGCGGGCTTCAAGCGCCTGATCGACACGGTCCGCCGGACGGCGGGCGACGACCGGAACAAGGTCCGGGAGCACCTGGTGGCGCTGTTCGACCTCTTCGACCCGGCCGACGACCGCGTCATGAAGGCCCGCCGCGACCTCGCTTCCGCCCTCTTCTGAGCAAAAGCCGTGAAGGCCTCCTTGCCGGCCATAAGAGCCGGTAAGGAGGCCTTCACGGCTTTCAGGTGACTCAGGCGTACTGCTTCGAGCAGACCGACGAGCCTTCGAGGTACCCGCGGCGCAGGGACTCGACCCGGTCGAAACCGCTGTCCGGGCGCTTCCCGTTGACGTCGGCGGAGATCAGGCTCTCCGGCTGCAGCAGGTCCGCGATCGCCTCGTCGAGGTCGCCCGCCGAGAGCCGGAGGTCGCCCGGCCGGTTCGTGAACGCCGCCCACGCGCCCACCAGGCACGCCGTGCGCAGCCCCGCGTTCGCGTTGTCGATCGACGCGCCGACGCCCTTCTGGATGCCCAGCGCGTACCGCGAAGCGACCTCTGAAAACGCCGCGAAGTCACCCATGCCGCCCGGGTCCTCGCCCTGCATCTCGGCCTGGCGGTCGATCGGCTGCGCCAGGTCGGACAGCTTCGCGAGGTCGATGCTCACCGTGTTGTCGCCCGGGCAGTACGACGCCGGCGGCGTCGTCTGGCAGCTGCCGCCGTCGGCGATCTCCGGCGCGGCCACGCCGGCGCCCTTGAAGGCCTCGTCGAGGCTCTTCTTCAGCAGCTCGACGGCCTGGTCGTTGAACTTCGCGTCGCCCTTGCCGGTGTCGCCCTTGTCGAACGGGCGCTCGGTCAGCCGCGCCTTGACGTTCTGGTCGTTCATCGCCGCGCACTCCTTCGGGCCCTTCTCGAACCCGGTCTGGAACGCGAAGGTGCGGTCGAACGCCGTGCCGTGCGCGCCGCGGTCCGCGCCGCTGGTGCCCGCCTGGTCGCGGATCAGGAACATCGCCGCCATCACCTGGTTCAGGCCTTCGGACGTCGACACCCGGTAGAACTTGCTCTTGTCCTCGGCGACCCAGCGGAAGTAGCCGCCCGCGAAGCAGTCGGCCTGCTGCTCCTTCACCACGGTCGGGGTGGTCTTGGAGATCCCGGCCTTGTCGCCGAGCCGGAACTGGACGGCGTGGCCGAACTCGTGCGCCAGCACGACGACCACCGACATCGGCCCGAACCGCTGGCGCAGCATCGGCAGCAGTACGCCGCGGTCCCACGCCACCGAGTCGTCGACCGAGCAGTAGAACGCGTTGACGAGCTTCTTCACGCTGCCGCAGCCGGTCTTCTCGGTGTCGGTCTGCGAGTCGTAGGACAGCAGCGACTTCACCGGTTCGAACTGCTGGCCGAAGTTGGCCGGCAGCATCTCGCCCCAGTAGGTCTGGACGTCGTCGATCGCGGCGGTGGCGAGCTTGTCGTCCTCGCCGCCGTCGGCGTTCTTGACGTCGACGCCCGGCGCGGGCGCGTCCGGCTTCAGGCCGCTCTCGAAGTGCGTCACCGGCAGCCCGGCGACCGACCCGGCGCCGGTGTCCTTGGCCGGGTCCCCGCTCGCGCCGCCCTTGCCGGTGCACCCGCTCACGGCCACCGCCGCGACGGCCAGCAACGCGACCAGCGCGCGCCGTCCTCCCCCTGGGATCATCTGTTCACTCGCTCTCGTGCCCACCCGGTACCCGACGGGCAGGACCATACCCAGGGCATACGCGGAGCGTGCACGTTATCCCCGAACTACTCCCTGCGCAGGCCGGGCCCCGGCCCGATATCGTCGCTTCCCATGCGTGCAGTCCGCCGGTTCACCGTCCGCGCCAGTCTCCCGGAGTCCCTGTCCGGCCTGGGCGCACTGGCCACCAACCTGCGCTGGACGTGGCACCCGCCGACGCGCGACCTGTTCGCCTCGATGGACGCCGAGCTGTTCGACGCCGTGCGCGACCCGCTGCGGATGCTCACCGCGCTGCCGCCGTCGCGGCTGGACGAGCTCGCCGTCGACGACGACTTCCTCGGCCGCGCCCGGGCCGCGGCCGAGGACCTGGAGAACTACCTGTCCGAGCCGCGCTGGTACCAGCAGCGCGACGACGCGGACCTGCCACCGGCGGTCGCCTACTTCTCCATGGAGTTCGGCGTCACCGAGGCGCTGCCGAACTACTCCGGCGGTCTCGGCGTGCTGGCCGGCGACCACCTCAAGGCCGCGTCCGACCTGGGCGTGCCGATGGTCGGCGTCGGGCTGCTCTACCGCAACGGCTACTTCCGGCAGTCGCTCTCGCTCGACGGCTGGCAGGTCGAGCACTACCCCGTGATCGACCCGAACGCGTTCCCCCTCGAGCTGCTGACCGTCGGTGGCCGCCCGGTGCTGATCGGCGTGGCGATGCCGGGCGGGCGCGAGCTGTGCGCGCAGATCTGGCAGGCCCGCGTCGGGCGGGTGCCGCTGCTGCTGCTCGACACCGACACCGAGGCCAACGACGACGACCTGCGCGGCGTCACCGACCGGCTCTACGGCGGCGACGCCGACCACCGGCTGCGGCAGGAGATCCTGGCCGGCATCGGCGGGTTCCGCGCGGTCCGCAAGTACTGCGAGATCACCGGCCACCCGCAGCCGATGGTGTTTCACACGAACGAGGGGCACGCGGGGTTCCTGGGCCTCGAACGCGCCCGCGAAATCGTGCAGGCCGACGGCCTCGCGTTCGACGAGGCCATGCCCGCGGTCCGCGCCGGGACGCTGTTCACCACGCACACCCCGGTCAGCGCGGGCATCGACCGGTTCCCGGTGGACCTGGTGCAGCGCTACTTCGCCGACGGCAGGCTGGTGCCCGACATCGACCCGCGGCGCGTGCTCGCGCTCGGTGCCGAGGACAACCCCGGCCTGTTCAACATGGCGCACATGGGCCTGCGGCTGGCGCAGCGCGCGAACGGCGTCTCCCAGCTGCACGGGCGCGTCACGCGGAAGATGTTCTCCCGGCTGTGGCCCGGGTTCGACCACGACGAGGTCCCGATCTCGTCGGTGACCAACGGCGTGCACGGCCCGACGTGGGTGGCCCGTGAGCTGAGCACGCTGCTCGGGCGCGAATGGGGCCTCGACACCGGCGACGGGCCGCTGCGCGACGGCGTCTCCGACGCGCAGCTGTGGGGCCTGCGGCGCGAGCTGCGCGAGAAGCTGGTCTTCGAGGTGCGGCGCCGGGTGCGCGCGGCCTGGCTGCAGCGCGGCGCGTCGCCGCTGGAGCTGGGCTGGGTGGACTCGGTGTTCGACCCGGACGTGCTGACCGTCGGGTTCGCCCGCCGCGTCCCGACGTACAAGCGGCTGACGCTGATGCTGCGCGACCCCGAGCGGCTGCGCACGCTGCTGCTCGACGAAGACCGCCCGATCCAGGTCGTCGTCGCCGGGAAGTCGCACCCGGCCGACGAGAACGGCAAGCAGCTGATCCAGCAGATCGTCCGGTTCGTCGACGGCGCGGACGTGCGGCACCGGATCGTCTTCCTGCCGGACTACGGCATGTCGATGGCCCGGTACCTCTACCGCGGCTGCGACGTCTGGCTGAACAACCCGGTGCGGCCCCTGGAGGCGTGCGGGACGTCGGGCATGAAGTCGGCGCTCAACGGCGGCCTCAACCTGTCGATCCGCGACGGCTGGTGGGACGAGTGCTACGACGGCAGCAACGGCTGGGCGATCCCGACCGCGGACGGCGTCACCGACCCGCTGCGCCGCGACGACCTGGAGGCCGCGGCGCTGTACGAGCTGCTCGGCCAGCAGATCGCGCCGCTGTTCTACGACCGTTCCCCCGACGGCGTGCCCACCGGCTGGCTGTCGATGGTGTGGCACACGCTGGAAACGCTCGGCCCACGGGTCCAGGCGTCCCGGATGGTCCGCGAGTACGTCGACAACGGCTACCTGCCGGCGTCGCGGATGGTCGCGGCGGCGACCGGCGACGGCTACCGCGGTGCGCTGTCGCTGGCGGACTACCGCACCAAGCTCGAGGTGTCGTGGCCGCGGCTGCGGATCTTCGACTCGGAGCTGCTGGTGGAGGCGACCGAGCCGCTGGTCGTCGGCACGGAGGTGACGATCCGGGCGCGCATCGACCTGGCCGGGCTCGATCCGTCCGAAGTGGACATCCAGGCGGTGGTCGGGCAGGTCGGCGACGACGACGAGCTGCGCGACACGGTCACGGTCCCGATGACGGCGGACGGCATCGGCGCGTTCGCGGCGCGGCTGAAGCTGCCGCGGCCGGGCTCGATCGGCTACACGGTGCGGGTGCTCCCGAAGCACGGCCTGCTGGCGGCCCCGGCCGAACTGGCGCGCGTCGTCCTGGCCTGACCCGCGCCGGTCACGCCCGGTCGCGCAGGTGCAGCACGGTCGCCACGATGCCGACGACCAGTGCCACCGGCAGCGTGATCGCCAGCAGGCCGCCGCTCACCGCGGTCAGCGCCGCGGCGACCGCCAGCGGCAGGACCCACGCCCCCAGCACCCAGGTGTGATCGCGGTGCCGGTACCGGCGCGGAACGTCGTGTGGCTCGGTCATGGTGCCCACCCCATCTCGCGTGGCAGTCGGTACCCACGATCGCGCCCGGTCGCGGCCGCCCGCCATGGCCTTACGTCGTGACCGGGAGGGCAGGAAGGCACCTGCGGCCGGCCGTTGGTCTCCCGGGGGCCCGCGTGCCGGAAATCGCGGGGCGGTGACTGCTGAGCAGGGCTAAGTTGTGGGGCATGCGCTTCGGAATGTTCGTCCCGCAGGGCTGGCGGCTGGACCTGGCCGGCATCGATCCCGCGGACCACTGGAAGACCATGCTCGGCCTCGCGAAACACGCGGAAGCCGGGCCCTTCGAATCGATCTGGGTCTACGACCACTTCCACACCGTGCCGGTCCCGACCGAGGAGGCCACGCACGAGGCCTGGTCGCTGATGTCGGCGTTCGCCGCCGCGACCGACACCGTGCGGCTCGGGCAGATGTGCACGTGCATGGGGTACCGGAACCCCGCCTACCTCGCGAAGGTCGCCGCGACGGCCGACATCATCTCCGGTGGCCGCGTCGAGATGGGCATCGGCGCCGGCTGGTACGAGCACGAATGGCGGGCCTACGGCTACGGCTTCCCCGGCGCCGGCGACCGGCTCGGCCAGCTCGACGAGGGGGTGCAGATCATGCGCGACCTCTGGACCACCGGCACGTCCACGCTGGACGGCAAGCACTACCAGACGGACGGCGCCATCCTGCGCCCGTTGCCGCCGCAGGAAGGCGGCCTCCCGCTGTGGATCGCCGGTGGTGGCGAGAAGAAGACGCTGCGGATCGCCGCGAAGTACGCGAAGTACACGAACTTCGCCGCCGACCCGGAGACCTTCACCCGCAAGTCGGAGATCCTCGCGCAGCACTGCAAGGACGTCGGCACCGACTTCGACGCGATCGTGCGCTCGGCCAACCACAACATCGTCCTCGGCGAGACCGAGAAGGACGTCCAGGACAAGCTGGCCTGGCTGAAGTCCCACCTCGCCAAGTACATCGAGGCCGACGCCGTCGCGCGCTGGGCCGGCAACTTCGAGAACAGCCCGACCACCGGAACGCCCGAGCAGGTCACCGAAAAGCTCGCCGCGATGGGCGAGCTGGGCATGTCGTACGCGATCTTCAACTTCCCCGAAGCCGCGTACGACCGGTCCGGGATCGACCTGTTCGCCGAGAAGGTCGCGCCCGCCCTCGCCTAGGGAACCGCGGGGCTGCCGCCGGTCTGCACGGGCAGGCCGGCGGTGGCCCAGGCGCGGAAGCCGCCCTCGAGGTCGGTCGCGTTCGGCAGGCCCAGCCGTTGCAGGTCCGCCGCCGCCAGGCTGGACGAGTAGCCCTCGTTGCACAGCACGACGACGGTCGAGTCGGCCGTCACGCCGGGCAGCCGCCAGTCGCTGTCCGGTGCCAGCCGCCACTCCAGGTGGATCCGCTCGACGACCACCGAACCCGGGATCTCGCCCTCGGCCTGCCGGTTCGCGAAGGGGCGGATGTCGACGAGCAGTGCGCCCGCCTCCTGCAGCTCGCGGGCCCGGGCGGGGCCGACCCGGTCCAATCCGGACCGGGCCTGCTCCAGGAACGAATCGATCGCGCTCATCCGCCGACGATAACCGGCAGCGGCGGGATTTCGGCCGGGACGTCGGCGAGCGTCGCGTACTCCCGCGTCGGTACCAGCGGCGGCGAGTACGCGTGGACGCTCGCCGCGGGCCCGTCGCCGATCCCGGTGACCTGGTGGGCGCGGCCGGCGCCGAAGCCGATGCCCTCGCCGGCGACGTGCGTGCGCCGCCGGACCGGGCCGCCGGGGTAGCGGTACTCCTCGCCCAGCTCGCCCTGCAGGACGGTGAACGAGCCCGACGCGCCGCCGTGGTCGTGCGGCCTGGTGTGCTGGCCGGGCAGCCACGACAGCAGCCACAGCTCGACGCCGTCGGTCAGGGCCAGCCGGGCCCACCAGCGGCGGTCTTCGTCGAAGCGCAGGATGTGCTGGACGCTCGCGGTCAGCTCGGTGGCCACGGTGGCGGTCAGCTCCGCCAGCTCGCGCGGGGTCCACAGCAGCCGAGACGGGTGCAGCAGCCCGGGCAGCAGCGGATCGGTCAGCTGCGGGTGGATCTCGACGGCGGGACGGGTGATCGAAGTGGTCAACGCGGGTGCTCCTCGGACGCGAAGGTGATCGGGACGCGGGGCAGCGCGGCTCGGCCGCACACGCCGCGAAGGCGCGTGGGATCAGCGGAGCGGCGCTCGCGTACACCCGGCCGAAGCCACGAGGAGCAGGTCGATCGCGCGACGGCGCCAGAACGAGCCCCGGGTCACCGGGGTCACGGGCGCGTCGGCGGACATGGCGCGATCCTGCCACAGGAGCGTGGTCCACAGCACTTCCGGCGTGCGCCGTTCCACGTCGTGGACACGCTCCGACCAGCCGGTTCGCCGTCTCGCCCGGGCGGGTGCGCACGCGCGCGCGACGGCAGACAGAATGGGCCTCGTGAGCGAGCCGATCCAGCCCAGCGAACTTGACGACCTCGTGGTCCGGATGGCCGGTGTCGGCGTCCGCCGGGGGACCAACGACCTCCTCGCCGACCTCGACTGGGCCGTGGAACTGGACGAACGCTGGGTGGTGCTCGGGCCGAACGGCGCGGGCAAGACCACCCTGCTGCGCCTCGCCGCGGCCGAGCTGCACCCGACCACCGGCGAGGTCGACCTGCTCGGCGAGCGGATCGGCCGGGTCAACATCTTCGACCTGCGCCCGCGCATCGGCTTCACCTCGGCGGCCATCGCCCAGCGCGTGCCGGGCGACGAGCTGGTCAAGGACGTCGTGGTCAGCGCCGGGTACGCGGTGCTCGGCCGCTGGCGTGAGGAATACGACACCCTCGACACCGCCCGCGCGACCGAACTGCTGGACGCGATGGGCATCGGCCACCTCGCCGAGCGCACCTTCGGCACGCTGTCCGAGGGCGAGCGCAAGCGCGCGCTGATCGCCCGCTCGCTGATGACCGACCCGGAGATGCTGCTGCTCGACGAGCCGGCCGCCGGGCTCGACCTGGGCGGCCGCGAGGACCTGGTGGCGCGGCTGTCGTCCCTGGCCCTCGACCCCGACGCGCCGGCCTTGGTGCTGGTCACCCACCACGTCGAAGAGATCCCGCCGGGGTTCACCCACGCGCTGCTGCTCCGCGACGGTCGCGCGGTGGTGTCCGGGCTCGTCGACGACGTCATCACCAGCGAAAACCTGTCGAAGACGTTCGACCAGGACCTGGTGCTGGAGCGCTCCGGAGATCGCTTCTTCGCCCGCCGTCGCTAAGCTGACGCTTACCGACCGGTAGCCTGCTGGCAGATCGTCAACGAGGAGTGATGGGCGTGGGAGAGTTCGTAACCCTGGAGGTCAAGGACGGGGTCGGCACGATCCGGCTCGACCGGCCGCCGGTCAACGCCCTGAACGCCCAGGTCACCGCGGAACTCGCCGAGCTGGCCAAGGAGGTCTCCGAGCGGGACGACGTCCGCGCGGTGATCCTCTACGGCGGCGAGAAGACCTTCGCCGGCGGCGCGGACATCAAGGAGATGGCCAGCCGCAGCTACCCGGAGATCGCGAAGTTCGGCGCCACCCTCACCGGGACCCTGGCCGCCATCGCGAACATCCCGAAGCCGGTCGTCGCCGCCATCACCGGGTACGCCCTCGGCGGCGGCCTCGAGCTCGCGCTGACCGCGGACCGCCGCGTCGCCGGCGACAACGTCAAGGTCGGCCAGCCCGAGATCCAGCTCGGCGTCATCCCCGGCGCGGGCGGCACCCAGCGCCTGGCCCGGCTGATCGGCCCGAGCAAGACCAAGGACATCGTCTACACGGGACGGTTCGTCAAGGCCGAAGAAGCCCTCTCCCTGGGCATCGTCGACGAGGTCGTCGCCCCCGACGACGTCTACGCGGCCGCGCACAAGTGGGCGTCGCAGTTCGCGAACGGCCCGGCCATCGCGCTGCGCGCGGCGAAGGCGGCCATCGACGGCGGTCTCGACACCGATCTGGCGAACGGGCTCAAGCTCGAATCGCACCTGTTCGCCGCGCTGTGGGCGACCGAAGACCAGCAGAACGGCATGAAGTCGTTCATCGAAAACGGGCCCGGCAAGGCCACTTTCGAAGGGAAATGACGCCTTGACCGACGTGAACGACCCGGCGCCGAACCCGCACGCCACCGCCGAAGAGGTCCAGGCGGCCTACGCCGACCCGAAGCTGGCGAACGTGCTGTACCACGACTGGGAAGCCGGCACTTACGACGAGAAGTGGTCGATCTCGTACGACGAGCGCTGCATCTCCTACGCCACCGACGTGTTCACCGCCGTCGCGGGTGACGACGGCCAGCCCTACCAGCACGCGATGGAGCTGGGCAGTGGCACCGGCTTCTTCCTGTTGAACCTGATGCAGGGCGGCGTCGCCAAGAAGGGGTCGGTCACCGACCTTTCGCCCGGCATGGTGCAGGTCGCGCTGCGCAACGCCGAGAAGCTCGGCCTCGACGTCGACGGCCGGGTCGCCGACGCCGAGCGCATCCCGTACGACGACAACACGTTCGACCTCGTCGTCGGGCACGCGGTGCTGCACCACATCCCGGACGTCCAGGCGGCGTTCCGCGAGGTGCTGCGCGTGCTCAAGCCGGGCGGCCGGTTCGTCTTCGCCGGCGAGCCGACGAAGGTCGGCGACTTCTACGCCCGCAAGCTCGGCCAGTTCACCTGGTTCCTGACGACCCGGGTGACGAAGCTGCCCGCGCTGAGCGGCTGGCGCCGTCCGCAGGAGGAGCTCGACGAGTCCTCGCGCGCCGCCGCGCTGGAAGCCGTCGTCGACATCCACACCTTCGACCCGTCGGAGCTGGAGTCGTGGGCCCGCGGTGCCGGCGCCCAGGACGTCCACGCGGTCACCGAGGAGTTCGCCGCCGCGCTCGCGGGCTGGCCGATCCGGACGTTCGAAGCCGCGGTGCCGCAGGAGAAGCTGACCGTCCGCTGGCGGCTGTTCGCCTACAAGCTGTGGCTGCGGCTGTCCGCCGTGGACAAGAAGCTGCTGTCGAAGGTGCTCCCGCGCGAGCTGTTCTACAACGTGATGATCACCGGGACCAAGCGGCCGTCCTGAGTGGGCTATTCGTTCAGCCTCGGCGACGTCGCCTACCTGCGCTCCGACGCGGGTGAGGCGGCGCTCGCCGAGGTTTCGTCGTTGCCGCTGACCGACCGCATCGCGTCCGTCGCCCAGGTGCGCCGGATCGCCGGTGAGGAGTTCGCGGCCGCCGTCCTGGAAACCGTGCTGCTGCGCCGGAAAGCCGTCGGCAAGCTGTCCGGTGAGGACTGGCTGTTCACCTCGGACGCGCTCCAGCAGGCGAGCGCTTCGCTCGTCGCGCGGCACCGGGCCTCTCGGCTCGCGGGCCTCGACGTCCACGACGTCACGTGCTCGGTCGGCGCGGACCTCGTCGAGATCGCCCGGGTCGCGCGGCGGGCGGTCGGGTCCGATCTGGACCCGGTGCGGCTGGAAATGGCGCGGCACAACGGGATCGCCGCCGGCGTCGCGTTCGGGCTCGCGCAGGCCGACGCGCTGCGCCCGGTCAGCCGCGACGGCGTCGTCGTCGCGGACCCGGCCCGCCGTGACTCCGCGGGACGCCGGGCGTGGAAACCCGCGGACTTCGCCCCGCCGCTGGACGGGCTGGTCGAGGCGTACCCGGGGCGTCCGCTGTCGGTGAAGTGCGCGCCCGGCCTCGACTTCGCGATCACGCCGTGGGCCGACGAGGTCGAGCTGGTGTCCCTCGACGGCCAGGTCCGGGAATCCTGCCTCTGGCGGGGGCTGGGCACCGGCGTCACCCGGCGGGCCACCGTGCTGCGCTCGGACGGGACACAGTGGACGGTGACCGACGCGGAACCGGACGAGCTGCCCGCGCGGGAGCCGGGGGAGTGGATCGTCGACCCCGACGGCGCCGTCGTGCGGGCCGGGCTGGTCCGCCACTACGCGGCCCGCCACGGGCTGTGGCAGCTGGACGAACGCATCGCGTACCTGACCGGTGACACCCCGCCGCCGGGCGTGCGGGCCTTCCGCGTCCTGGAGCACGGGCCCTACACGGAGAAAGCGCTCAAAGGCGTCCTCAAGCGGCACGACGTCGGACGGCTGGAGATCCTCGTCCGTGGCCTCGACGTCGATCCGGATGCCTTGCGGCGGCGGCTGAAACCGCGGGGCGCCGCGGAAGCGTCGGTCGTGCTCACGCGGATCGGACGGTCTCCGGTGGCTTTCCTCTGCCGCGCCGAGAGGTGAACGGAAACTTTTGAGGGGTGGAACTCGGGGTGAACGTGACGTAGGTTCCCCGAGTCGTCAAGTCTTCACTGGAGGGTCGCCGTGTCCGGAAAATGGTCAGGTCTCGTCAAGCTCGCCGCCGCCGCGGCCATCGGTGCCACCATCGCCTCGGGGGCGACGGCGCTGGCCGGCTCGGACGACGCCACCGCGGCCCGCTCGAAGGAGCCGGCCAACATCGGCCAGGTCAAGAACGACGTCAAGGCCTACTACGGCGACTACCTCGACGCCGCGGGCAAGCACCACTACTCCGACACGAGCCGGTTCGTGAAGGACACCAAGAACGTCGTCGCCGACGCGAAGCGCTACCTGCAGCAGCAGCTCGGCAAGGTCGCCAACCCGGCGATCGTGCTCGACGTCGACGACACCTCCGAGGTCACCTTCGGCTGGGAGGCCGACAACGACTTCGGCTTCGACCCGGTCAAGCAGCAGCAGGCCATCGACAACGGCACGTTCGTCGCCAACAAGCCGGTGCTGGAGCTGTCCAACTGGGCCGCGCAGCACGGCGTCGAGGTGTACTTCCTGACCGGCCGCAACGAGTTCCAGGGCCCGCAGTCGCTGAAGAACCTGGCCAACGAGGGCTACCCGGCTCCGGCGGGCGCGTTCTTCAAGCCGAAGGTGACCGCGCCGGACTACCTGCCGTGCGGGCTGACCTGCAACACGGTCCAGTACAAGTCGGGTACGCGCGCGCACATCGAGGCGACCGGCGCGAAGATCGTCCTCAACGTCGGCGACCAGTTCAGCGACCTCGAGGGCGGCTACGCACTGCGCCCGATCAAGCTGCCGAACCCGATGTACTACCTGCCCTGAGGTGGAATAACCGCCGGGCCCGGGGTGCTGCTCCTCTGTACACGACCTTTTCGAGGAGCTGACATGCCGGAGAAGAAGGTGCTGGTCCCGGGGCCGGACCACCCGATCACCGTCGAGCCGACCAGGGCGCGCGTGGTGGTCAAGGCGGGCGGGCGCGTCGTGGCCGACAGCCGCAGCGCGCTGACGCTGCAGGAGTCGAACTACCCGGCGGCGCAGTACATCCCACGGGCGGACGTCGACTTCCAGGTGCTGGAGCGGACCGACCACGAGACTTACTGCCCGTACAAGGGTGACGCGAGCTACTACAGCCTGAACGTCGGTGACGTGCAGGCCGAAAACGCGATCTGGACGTACGAGAAGCCGTACGACGCGGTCGCGCCGATCAAGGACCACGTCGCGTTCTACCCGAACGTCGTGGACTCGATCGAGCTGATCGAGGACTGAGCTGGACCTCGACCTGCTGCGGACGTTCCTCGCGGTCCACCGCGCGGGCTCGCTGACCGGTGCGGCACCGTCGCTGGGCTTGTCCCAGCCGACGGTGACCGCGCAGGTCAGAGCCCTGGAAGTGGAACTCGGGCAGCAGCTGTTCGTGCGGCGCGCCCGGGGCGTGACCCCGACGTCGGCGGCCGACGAGCTGGCGGCCCGGATCGCCCCGCACGTGGACGCGCTGGCCGCGGTGGCGGTCGGCGACGACCCGTTCGCGGCGCCGGTGCACCTGGCCGGGCCCGCCGAGCTGACGACGGTGCGGGTGCTGCCCGCGCTGGCCGGCCTGGTCGCCTCCGGGTTGAAGCTGCGGGTGACGTTCGGCCTGGCCGACGACCTGCTGGCGGGCCTGTCGCAGCGCCGGTTCGACCTGGTCGTCTCCACGATCCGCCCGCGCGGCCGCGGCCTCACGGCAACACCGCTGACCGACGAGGAGTTCGTCCTGGTCGGCCAGCGCGGCTTCGACGGCGACCCGCGGACGGCGCCGCTCGTGGCCTACGCCGAGGACCTGCCGATCATCCGCCGGTACTGGCGTTCGGTGCTGGGTGTCCGGCCGCCCGCCGGGCCGTCCGTCGTCGTCCCGGACCTGCGCGGTGTGCTGACGTGCGTGCTGGCCGGGTTCGGCGTCAGCGTGCTCCCGCGGTACCTGTGCGCGGCCGAGCTGGCATCGGGTGACCTGGTGGCGCTGCTGGACCCGGTGGAGCCGCCGATCAACACGCTGTTCGCGGTCACCCGCGCGGAACCCTGCCGCGCGGGGCCCGCGGCCGTGCGGGACGCACTGCTCGCGGACGCCGCCCGGTGGTGACTCAGCCGGTGTAGCCGGCGAAGATCTTCGCGAACTCGTACTTCGACTGCGGCACGTTGGTGCACTTGTAGAGCGCGCCGGTGCACGCGTTGGCGTCGCGGCCGGCCTCCCAGAACGACAGCATGCCCAGGTGGACCGTCTTCGCGAACGCCACCAGCGCCTGCGCGTCCTTCTGGTAGAAGATCTCGTTCTGCGACCTTGCGCGACCTAGCAGCGGGTCGGCGGCGTGACGTGCCGTTGACCTGCTGCTTTGTGCTTGTTGCGTCCGGTTGGGTCCGGTCTGGTCCGGACGTCTGACGGCCTGGTGACGGCCTGGCGGAGCGGGCCTGCTTGGTCCAGAGGGTGAGTTGGTACGGGCTGAACAGGGCCGTCTGATTCGGGCTGAGCTGTCGGCTTGGCATCTTCGCGACCCTCTCTGTGGCTGGCTTGCGCGGTGGGCTCTCCGCCCCCGTCTTCCTCGCCCCTGCCGCTGGTTAGCACCGGACTGCCGGTGTCAAGAGTGAGCGGAGCTCATCGCGCAGCGACGCCGTCAGGCGCTCTTGATGCCGGTAGGCCGGTGTTAAACGATCGCCTGCGAGGGAACGGCCCGCCTTGAATAGGTGCGTCGTCGTGGGACGGCGGAGCGGTTTAGGCTCTGCTGGTGCGGAAATTGAAGATCGTCACCACCGCTGAGAATCGTGATCTCAAAGCTGGCGCCGTGGCGTCGTTGCGTGCAGCGTGGCCGGAGTTCGTTCTCCACGATGCGGTGTCCGGCGCCCACCGTGAAGCCGCAGAACAGTACTTTCCGGAGTTCGACGTGCTCCTAGTCGACGATGGGGAGGTGCTGGCCAGCGCGGTCGCGGTGACGCTGCACTGGGACGGCGAAGCGGACACGCTCCCGGACGGTTACGACGGTGCCCTCGTTGCTGCGGTGACAGGATATGAAGGCCAGGTGGAACCTGACACGCTGTGCATCATGTCTGCCACGGTCCGGCCCGACCACTCGGGCGGCGGCCTGGCCGGACAGGTGCTGACCGCTCTCCGCGAACGCGCGGCGGACGCCGGTCTCCAACGAGTTATCGTGCCGGTGCGGCCGACGTTGAAGGCGAGCTATCCGCTGACGTCGATGGCGGATTTTCTGCGTTGGACCCGCGAGGACGGGCTGCATCTGGACCCCTGGATTCGCACGCATCAACGTCTCGGGGCCAACATCGTGGCCCCTGTCCCACGGTCCATGGTTGTGTCCGGAACCATCGCTCAATGGGAGCAATGGACGGGCATGGCCTTTCCCCAGACCGGCCGGTACGTCGTCCCCGGAGCGCTCGACCTGGTGGACATCGACCGTGAACGCGACCTCGGCATGTACGAGGAGTGGAACGTCTGGATGCAGCACCCGATGAGCGCCCTACCGTGACGCATCGAGTCTCGATGCCGAACGGTGATGACGGTGCTCGATGGGGTTGGAGGTCGGCGGCGGCGCGTGTGCGGTGCCGAGCTGTTCGGCGGGCGCGCCCGGCGGCCGGCCAGAGCGGAGCGGAGGCCGGTCCGCCAAGGGCAGCGCCCGACGTACGCAAGGTGATCTGTGCGCGCCGCCGCAGGCGGCGCCTTGATCCCATAGAGCCAAATTCGGCAAATGCAGATGGTCCGAGTAGCAGTTAGGGAGTAAGTTCAGCCGTGTATAGCCGCTCAACTAGAAGGACACGGTCGTGCCGCAAGCTTCGGACAGGGAACCAGAGTTTCAGCAGCTAGTAACGAGGCAGCGTGCTGAGCTAAGGCAAGGCGAACTGATCAGCGAGAAGCTCGCGCCAGCGGAACCAGGGAAGCGGCCGAGTGACGACGAAATCGACGAGAAGTACTCGCGCGGTGAGATTCGTATCGTCACCGAGCAGGCTCGATACCCTCTTGAGTCGGTTACGGACCTGCTTGACTCGGGGAATTACAAGTTGGATCCCGACTATCAGCGTCGGCATCGCTGGAGTAGGGTGCAACAGAGTCGGTTGATTGAGTCATTTATTATGAACGTTCCAGTTCCTCCGGTGTTTCTTTACGAGTGGGACTATAATCAATATGAAGTAATGGACGGTCTTCAGCGCATGACTGCCGTTCGAGAATTTTACGCTAACAAGTTCGAATTGACCGGCCTTGAGTACTGGAAGGAACTCGACGGCCTCAATTACGACGCATTGCCTAAGAAGATTCGAGCGGGTATTAACCGTAGGTACTTGTCGTCGATTATCCTCCTCAAGGAAACAAGTCACGGTGCCGAAGAGCCGGATATTCTGAAGCGGTTTGTCTTCGGTCGAATCAATACGGGCGGCGTCCACCTTTCTCCTCAGGAGCTGCGAAACGCCCTGTATGACGGACCGATGAATAGGCTTTGCAAGGAGCTTGCTCGTACTCCGGCATTGCGTAGATTGTGGCAAATTCCCGTCGATGTCGAATCGCTAGTCGACTCGGACCAGCCCAGCGGTGACGAGTATGACGAGATCGAAGAGGCCGGTCTGGCGGAAATTGCTGATCGGAGTCAAGGGGAGGCTGCTGAGATTCCTCCCGCTTGGCGCGATATGACCGATGTTGAATTAGTTCTGAGGTTCTTTGCCAACAGGCAAAGGATGATCGAGTACAGGTCGAGCATCAAGGATTACCTTGATGAATACTTGCAGGCCGCGAATACATTTGAAGAAGAAGTTATCGAGGAGCTTCGCAGTATATTCCTGCGCACGCTAGATTTGGCTGAAAAGATCTTTGGAGATAAAGCCTTTAGGCGTACTCGTAGGGAGAGTTGGACGGCGGTACCTTCAAAGTCTATCTACGATGCTTGTATGAATGTACTTTCGCGACTTCTAGGCGATGCCGATGTGCTTGTCGGGAAACGCGATGCTATCGTGGAAGGCCTGGCTGGATTCTATTCAATGAATTCGAGTGTTTTCAATCTGCGTGGTCAGACTCGCGCGGATGTCATGCGCCGAGAAATCCTGTTCGAAGAGTATCTGCGCTCATTTATGGCGGCGTAAGTGGGCGATCGATATATTGAAGAAGCGTGGCGCGCGTCGGCTGAGCGCTTCGATCAATTGAAGCTCTATGTCAACGCATCTTTCGAGACTATACCTCGTGGTGACGTTGACTATCGGGTTAACTTGTATTCGAGTTGGATTCTGTTGGCGTATGCGGCGACTGAGGCCGCTTTTACGAAGCTTGGAAATGCCTCGCTGCAAACACTGAAGGTTGCGGCAGGCGTTCCTGGTGATCTGCCGCCGCAACTTATGGCTGCTCATCAAAAGCGTACTCTGGCATATCTTTCGGCTCAGGCGACTTCGGAGCGAAAAGATAGCAATTTTCAGGATGCGATCTCGCATCTCGATTCAGTTCGCTGGGCCGAGTTCAGTCGCCTTACGGCGATCGATCGCAATGTATGGTCCGATGTTATTCGTGAGTGGTGTGACCGATTGATGGTTGCTGAGGCAAAAATCAGTTGGATGAAAGCGCCATTTGGCGACAGTAGTGAGTCGGCGGCATCGCGTCTCGACAAGCTAGTTTCGGAACGAAACAGTATTGCCCACGGGGAGGTGCCGGAGAACTTGCTGGGGGCGGACCTGATGTGTGGATGGATAGACGATGCTCGATCGTTTTTCGAGCGTTGTATTTGTGCTATGCAGGCTCACTTCGTTGAGAGATTTGGAACTTTTGATTGTCGGCACCTGGGCGAGGTGGACGAAAAGGTGACGCTAGGGCCTTCTACTGTTGCTATCAAGAAGTTGGATGTCGCGGTTTCTGTCGGAGATCACGTATGTCTGGTACCTGTAGGCGACGGTGCCCCGCGTGTGGGATCGATTATTTCAATTCAGTCGGAAGGGGTATCACTTCAAGCTGTGGAGATAGGACGCGAGCGCGTAGCGATTGGGCTAAGCAGGCAGGTCAGGGCGAACTCGCTGTTTGAAGTGCTATAGATTTACCTACTGCCTCAGATGAGACGCTGTGTGAATCCTGCCGAAACTAAACGAGCGTAAGCTTCTTGAACTGGGGCTGGGACCGACATAGGAATCGCAAACCCTTTATTGGCATAGACTGAAATTCGCTGAGTGTCGCCGACGAGCATGTTTATTACGCGGTCGACGTCTCCGATACTGGCGACGTACTTATCCAGCGGCATAGGCGTCGACGCGCAGGTGACCTCGACTTCAGGCCAGAGCTTCTTACACGTCGCGTATGCGCGGCGCTGCTGGTACGGCCTGGAGATCAGAACTACGGAGCGAATATCTGCACCGTGGTCGGCGAGGACTTCGCGCGTGAAGGTGATGTTCTCGCCGGTGTTCCGCGCCCTGGGTTCAACAATGATGGCGCTCGCTGGAACTCCAAGCTCGATCGCGTGCTCGCGGTAGTGCACGGCTTCGCCGCGCGGGAACCGCTCGATCGTGGTCGGTGCGTTCGCCCCGGTGAAGACGATCAGCGGGAACAAGCCAGTCTTGAAGAGGTCGGCCGCGCAGGTGGCAACGCTGAGGTCGTGGCTGCCGAGACCGATCCCGACATCTGCCGGACGCAGTTCGTGGTGCATGTCGTGGTAGTCCCAGAGCGTCTCGACGTCCGCGCGAAGGGAATCGGGCAGGGACGCGGCTCGCTCGGGCATGGCTTCTCCGGTCAGTCGGGAATCTTGAACGTATACGACCACGAGAAGCGGCTGGCCGCATGTACCCCACGCGCGAACTCGACGACTCGCCCGTCTTCGGTGAAGGTGCGTCGCTGCAAGATCATGACCGGCTCACCTGCCGGTAGTTCGAGCTGATCGACCTCGTCGGGCGTCGGCATCCGTGAGTAGAACGTCTCGGTCATGGTGTCGGGCTCCAGGCCCTGGAGTGTCAAGACGAGGAATCCGCCACCTCGGCCGGCGGGACCTGGGGTCGGGTCGACGAGGCGGGTTCCCTCGACGTCGGCGGGCCGGTAGTAGCTGGTCAGCGTGTGTGTGGGCTTGCCAGCGTCCTTCACGATCCGCGCGCGCTCGTAGACGGGGGAGCCGACCATGACCCCCAGGGCCTCGGCGACTTCGGGATCGGCTTCGACCTTGTTGATCGTCTGGGTTTGGTCGGTCGGCTTCCACTCGCGGCCCGACGCCTCGCGGTCGGCGATGAACGCGACCACGTCTCCGTACTTCCACTTGCTCTTGGCGTAGCGGTCGGCGCCGAGCCGCTTCATCGGGGGCCGTGCTCGGACGACGGTGCCGCGTCGGCGGATAGGCGTTACGAGACCTTCGGCGTCCAGGACCCCGATTGCCTTGCGAACGGTGTTGACGTTCACCCCGTACTCGGCCGCCAGCTCGTCTTGCTTGGGCAAGGTCGAGTCGGGCTGGTAGTCGCCGCGCTGGATGGCGTCCCGCAGGATCGCCGCCAGTTCGCGGTAGCCGGTGCTCACGTGGTCCTCCTCCATCTGTCAACCCCAATAACGCTATCGCTAGGGACGTACGACGGTCTAGAGGGTTGGTTAGAGATGGTTCTATTGACACCTGTAACGCGCCGTGGCTTAATAGAGATAGCTCTATCGTGGCGATAGGGGCTCGCACTGGGCGGGCAACACGTAGTGACGAGGTGATCACAGTGGCAATCGATAAGGGTTTTCGGTTCGAAATCGCGTTTGACCAGGCGTTTCCTCAGGGTCTTGTGATGACGGGTGAGGTTCGAGCGGACACGGAGTACCAGTCTCGCGAGGCGATGGCGAAGGGGCAGGTTGCCCGGCAGAACGTAGATGAGCAGACGGGCAAGCGTCAGTGGAAGGTCGCCGTGACCGACCTTGGCGAGAGCCGAGCGAAGCGGGCTTCGTTCGAGCTGATCTTGCTGGCAGACGTGCAGCCGGTGCCGACGACGGCGGAGGTACTGCCGGGGATGCGGCCGATCGAGTTGGAGGGCTTGACCGCGGAACCGCGCGTCGGCGGTCAGGGTGAGTTCAAGTACCAGACCTACGTGTACCGGGCGACCGGTTTCGCGGCCGCCGGGTCTGGGACGGCGGGGAAGTCATCGCGGTCGAACTCGGGTTCGTCGGCGGGTAGCGCTGATGGCTCGAAGGCGGCCTAGGGGTGCTGAAAGTGGCTACTGGGAACGAGCCGGACCCGGCGGTGTACTCGCGGCTGAATGACGAATGGCAAATTGCCTATGCCGCGTACCACATGGCGTACCGGGAGGCGGTGGCTGATCCGTCGCGGTGGGACTTGGCGGAGAAGGTGTCGTTTGCCGCGCGGCGGGTTGCCCGCTTGTGGCATGAGCTGTCGACGGTGCCGGGATTGGAGTGGTGGGCGTTGGCGGCGCTGGCCGCTGCGTCGGAAGCGATGAGTGACGCTGCGCAGGAGTGGGCGATTTTGGCCGGCCAGCCGATCGCGGAGGGGAGTGCGGAGCAGACGGCGACTGGTCTGCGGGCGGTGCCTGTGCAGGGTCGGCGGTTGCACCCGGCTCCTATCCGGCCGCGTCGTGGGCGGGGTGCGTGATGGCGGAGCTGGAGCCGGTTCGGTTCGACGACGTCGACGCCGGGGTGTTCGTGCCGGTGGGTGTCTTGCTGCGGCGCGTGCGTGATCGCCGGGGCTGGAAGCAGTACGACGTCGCGGACCGGTCGGGCTTTTCGCCGTCGTTCGTCGGCGGGGTGGAGGCGGGTTCGCGGCCGGTGCGTCGGGTGCCGACGATCATGCGGCTGGCGGATGTGCTGGACATCCCGCGTGAGCAGTTGTTCGGCTGGGTGGTGGCCGAGGTCGAGCAAGAAGAGTCAGGTGACGAAAGGGGATGAGCGGGAACGGCAAGCGCGGTTCGGCGGCGAAAACTCCGCTGTATCCGGTGAAATTGCGCGATGCGCAGATGGATATCTTCGCGCGGATGCCGGGGCGGAATGCGCCGGTTGAGACATGGGTGGAGTTCCATCGGCACAACGCGCGGATGTTCAAGTCCATGTCGGAGACGGACCCGGATCACAAGTGGGAGGCCCTGGCCAATCATGGGATTCAGTTGCGTTGCGTGGAGCGGCTGACGAAGCGTCCAGAGTGGAAGAACGACTACAGCACAGGCGAGACGGAGAGCGGGGAAGTGAGTACGCCGGAGAACTGAACACGGCGCACTAACTCAATATCGGCAACAGCTTCGCACGTGGGGACGCGTGTTAGATAAAACGCGTCCCTGCGTGCCAAAAATGTCTCTCATTCACACGCAGAACCGGCCCACCTGGGCCTGGAAACCTTTACGGGCCGGTTCCGCGTCTGTCCACTGGAGTCAGCGAACAATGCAAACGATAAATGATGACAACCAACGGCAGTCAACCGGGGTCACCCGGATGCGCTGCACAGAATGTAAGAAGTTCGCTCGGCTGCTGCCGGGTGAGGATCGCTGCGCCCCGTGCCTGGGGATGTTGCCGCTGGTCCTGACGCTGCCGACCGCTGGTGTGCGAGGTGGCCGCTGATGGACGCACACGCGGTGATGATGACGACGCTCGTCGGCGGCGGCCTGGCGGTGCTGCTGTGGGTGCTGGCCAAGGTCGGTCACGCCCTTGCGCGGATGGCGGAGCTACTGGCCGCGCTCGCGTTCGTGGCGGTGGCCCTGTGGGGGCTGCTGCGGGCGGTGGTCTGGATTGTTCGGCAACTGGTCACCCGCTGGCGAACCTGCCTGACCTTGGTGGCGGTCTGGGCGTGGTGGAACTGGCTGGGCTGGGTCTCGCTTACTGTCGCGGTCGGGATGTTGGGCCTGGTCCAGCTCGTCTGGTGGCGGCTGGACGCGGTCGGCTATGACCAGTGGTGCGGGCGGTGGGTGCGCTCGTGGTGGCTGCGCTGGGCGCTCTACGGACAGAAGCTCGGCGGCTGGCTGACCGCCTGCGGGTTGGTAGTCCGGGATGCGTCGGTGCCGGTCGACGTGACGGTCTCCCTGGTCGGGCGTCGGCGTAACTCGGTGTCGCGCAGTGAGAACCGCTCGGACGCGGTCGCGGTGCCCCAGTTGCTTTCGGTGCGGTCCGGTGCCTCGTGGGATGAGGTGCGGGTGCGGCTGGTGGCCGGCCAGACCCCGGAGGAGTTTGACCAGGCGGCCCGCGCGCTGGCGGTGGCCCGGAAGGTCACCCGCTGCCAGATTCGAGAACTCGAGCCCGACGTGGTGTCGATCGACTTCATGCGCCGGGATCTGCTGGCCTCACCGGTGACGTGTCTGCCGGTGCCGGACCTGGTCGCCGTCGACGGGACCGGGGTGGATCTGCGGGCGGTGTTCGCCGGAGCGACGGAGTACGGCAAGCCGTGGCGGCTCCCGCTGGTCGGTACCGGGTCGCACACCCTCGTCGCCGGGGCTACCGGGTCGGGCAAGAACTCGGTCATGTGGTGCCCGCTGGTGGCGGCCGCGTCGGCGATCCGGGCCGGGGTTATCCGGGTGTCGGGGATTGACCCGAAGGCTATGGAGCTGTCCTACGGGCGCGGGATCTTCGCCCGCTACGGCCAGTCCGGAAAAGAGGCCCTCGACGTCCTCGACGCGCTGTTGGAGGAGCTGGAGAACCGCAAGCGCGTCTTTGCCGGGAACACGCGGGAGGTGTCGATCTCTACGGAGTATCCGGTCGAGCTGCTGGAGTTCGATGAGATCGGCGCGCTGACGAAGTACACCGACCGCAAAACCCGCGATCTTATCGTGGAGAAGCTGGCGATCCTGACCACGCAGGGCCGGGCGCTCGGCTTCACCGTGCGCGGATATGTCCAGGAACCGACCAAGGACACGGTGCCGGTGCGAGAGCTGCTGCCCCGGCGCATCGCCATGCGGCTCACCTCCAAGACACAGGTCCCGATGGTCCTCGGTGACGGCGCATACGAACGTGGCGCGTGGGCCAACCGCATCCCGGAGTCGGCGGCCGGTGTCGGCTACGTGTGGGGCGAAGGCATCCGCGAGCCCCTGCGTGTGCGGGCGGGGTGGGTGCCCGATCAGACGATCAAGCAGCTGGAGCACTACGTCACCAACGGCGGCGCCCAGGTGATCAGCCTGGCCGATCGACGCACGGGCGAAGGGAGGTCGGCATGACCACCATAACCGAAGATCCGCAGGTGCAGGCCCCGCCGGCCAACCCGGTCGGGCGAATCCGCGGAGCGTTGTCGGCAGAGGTCGTGAAGGCCACGGCGGAGAAGTATGGGGTGTGTACCCGGCCGTTCACGATGGAGGTCGGCGACACCGAAACCGGCGAAGTCCGCTACGTCCCCGTCCCGTGCGGCTCAACGGTGGAATCGGTGTGCCTGCCCTGCGCGCGGAAGGCGAAGGCGCTGCGGCAGACCCAGTGCCGGGAAGGCTGGCACCTGACCGAAGAGCCGGTGATCACCCGCGAGAAGCCCTCGGAGACGCAAACCGAGCTGCTGACCTACCGGGCCGACCTGGCCGCGCACTACCGCGACGTGGTGGCGGCCGGAGACGAGACGGAAGCGGAGGAACTGCGCGCGGAGGTCGCGACCGTGGATACTGAGTTGCGGGCCTCCGGGATGACCGGTCGCCTGCCCTCGCTGGATGAGGTGGAGCGCAAGGCCGTGAAGCGCTCGACCAAGCGGCGGCAGGACGCTCCGAACCTGCCTCGGCGGAAGGTGAGCAAGACGACTGTGGGGCGGGAGTTCGCGGGGAAGTTCCGGCCGTCGATGTTCGTGACGCTGACCTGTGACACCTACGGCCGGGTCCGGTCCGATGGGTCCCCGGTCGACCCGGCGTCGTATGACTACCGGCGGGCGGCTCGGGATGCGGTGCACTTCGCGGCGCTGGTGGATCGGTGGTGGCAGAACCTGCGGCGGGTCGTCGGCTGGGATGTGCAGTACTTCGCCACGGTCGAGCCGCAGAAGCGGGCGGCTCCGCATCTGCACGCGGCGTTGCGGGGTGCGATCTCGCACGACACCATTCGCCTGGTCACGGAGGCGACCTATCACCAGGTGTGGTGGCCTGCGCATGACGAGATGGTCTACACGGATCGGAAACCGTTGTGGGATCCCGATTCGCGTTCCTTTGTGGACCCGGAGACCCGGGAGCCGCTGACGGCCTGGGATGACGCGGTGGAGGCCGTCGAGACTCCGGCGCATGTTGTGACCTTCGGTGCGCAGGTGCACTCGAAGGGCCTGCTTGGTGGGACGGAGGAAGCCGGGCGTCACATCGGCTATCTGACGAAGTACCTGACGAAGTCCACGGGTGAAGTGGTGGAGGCCGACACCACCGGCCAGCGGGATCACCACGACATGCTTCACGCCCACCTGGCCGTGACGCCGTGCTCGCCGCGCTGCGCGGTCTGGCTGCTGTACGGGATCAACCCGAAGGGAGCCAACGGGAAAACGACCCCGGGACACTGCAAGGGACGCGCCCACCGGAGGTCCACACTCGGGCTTCCGGGGCGGCGGGTTCTGGTGTCGCGCAAGTGGTCCGGCAAGACGGTGGCCGATCACAAGGCCGATCGTCGCGGGTTCGTGCTGTCGGCGTTGGCGGCGGTCGGGATCAGCAAGCCGGAACCGGCTCCGGATCGGTTCGTGTGGCGCAAGGTCGAGCCCGGCGACACTCACTGTCCGCCGAGGGACCAGCTCGTCATGCGGGCGATCTCCGAGCGGATCACGTGGCAGGCGGAGTACTCGGCCGCGATGCTCGCCGCTGCCGGACCACCAGGGCAAGAAACTTCGGCAACTGCGGTCCCGGAGGCTGCTTGACCCAACGTGGAGGGGAGGACACGGGGATGACGGTGCGTATTCGGGTGGTCGAGCTGGAAGGGCTCTGGGGTCCGGAGGAACTTGGAGCGTTCCTCCGGATACCGGAGAAGACGCTGCGGGACTGGCGGCTGAAGAACTACGGGCCGCCGTTCCTCAAGCTGGGCAAGCATGTCCGCTATGACCCGGTGGCGGTGCGTGCCTGGGTTGCGGAGCTGGGTGCCGCGTAACGGGCTCAATGTTTCGTCAATCGGTTGCGAAGAAAGGAGAGTGGGATGGGCCATATTCAAGATCGGTGGTTCCGGGACAAGGAAGACCCCGAAACCGGGAAGCCGGTGCTCAACGCCAAGGGCAAGCCGGTCCAGGAGCGAACCTCGCTGTACGGGAAGGGCTTGCGGTACAAGGTTCGCTACCTGGACCCGGACAAGGTGGAGCGATCGCGGTCGTTCCCGGACGGGAAGCTTACTGCTGCGCGTGAGTTCTTGACCAAGATGGAAAATGACGTATATGCGGGAACTTATGCCGATCCTACTGCTGGAAAGGTAAAGTTCCGCGTGTATGCGGAGACCGTGATGGCCAGCCGATCGCAGGATGAATCAACGGTCTACATTGAAAAGTCGCGGCTTGAGAATCAGGTCTATCCGTTCCTTGGTGGCAAGCTTCTCTCGTCGTTCAAGACTCCCGAGCCGATTCGTGAGTGGCTGGCGTGGCTTCGCAAGCAAGATAAGGAAACTTCGGCAACCTATCAGCGAACGCTCTTCGACCTTGTGTCGTCGATCCTGGATGCTGCGGTGGCTGACGGGAAGATCAAAAAGAACCCATGCCGTGACGCTTCGATCCAGGCTCCGAAGAGGATTCAGCGGAAGGTGGTTCCGTGGCCGGACTCTCGTCTGCGGCGGATAGAGCTGGCTCTTCCCGCGCGCTTCAAGCCATGCGTTCCGCTGGGTGCCGGGCTCGGACTGCGGCAAGGTGAGATGTTCGCGTTCAGTCTCGACAACGTGGACCGGCGCGAGATGGTCTACCACTGCACGCGGCAGATGGTGACCGTTGGCAGCGAACGAAAGTTCAAGCTCCCGAAGGGGCACAAGACGCGCACTATCCCGATCGGAAGGGGAGTACTGGACGCGCTCGATGCGTACGCTGAGCTGTTCCCGCCCACGCGAATCACTTTGCCGTGGGCGGAACGAGACGGGCGTGCGTTCGAGACGATCAACGTGCTCATGGTCAACAAGCATGGCGAGCTGTACAAGCGGACGGCGTTCAACTACGTCATCTGGCAACCGGCGTTCAAGGCTGCTGGCCTGTCCTACGAGGACCGGGACGACGGGATGCACGCGCTGCGGCACTTGTTCGCGTCATCGATGCTGGCGCGCGGTGTGAGCGTCAAGGAGCTGGCGGCCTATCTCGGGCACACCAACGAGGGTTTCACGCTCAAGGTCTACACGCACTTGATGCCGTCAAGCCATGAGCGGGCGCGGGCCGCTGCGGATGAGATGTTCAAGCCGCGCACGGCGGCCGGAGAAGCTGAAGAGACGGCCTGACGGCCTGGTGACGGCCTGGGCTACTGGTACCCCATGAATCGGGGTGCTGATCCCCAGGTCAGAGCGCATTTCGCTGTCAGACGATCTCGTTCTGCGAGTCGTTGACGCCGATCATCGGGGTCACGCCGACCTTCTTCCACGCCGCCGCGTCGCTCAGCCCGTAGAGCGACTTGAGCTGTGCCTGCGTCGCCTTGGCCGCGGAAATCGCTTTCGCGCCCTGGTCGCCCGCGCCCTGGTAGTAGTCCATCGCCATGATGTTGACCAGGTCCAGGGTGACGCCGGCGTCCTTGGCCGCCTTGACGACGTTCAGCCCGTTCGCGTCGAGGCCGGTCGGCAGCACGGGCAGCGTGAGCGAGATCTTCAGGCCCGGGTTGTTGTTCTGGAGCGTCTTCAGGGCCTGCGAGCGGCGAGCGATCGACGTCGGATCCGCGACGGCCGCGCCCTCGATGTCGAAGTCGGCGTACTTGAGGCCGTACGCCTTGACGACGGCGTCGTACTCGGCCGCGACCTGCGCGGACGTGCTGCACGCCTGGGCCAGCTCGATGCCGGACGCGCCGCCGAAGGAGATCTTGACGTCGCCGCCGGCGTTGCGGATCTTGGTGATCTCGTCCTTCTGCCAGGCCGTGCGCGGGTCGTAGGCGCCGAACCAGCTGGCCTTGCAGCCGTAGGAGTTGACGAAGGCGAGCGTGAAGCCCTTGACGCCGCTCGCGGCGGACATCGCGGACAGGCTCGGCGTGGGCCAGGCGCCCATGTCGACGTAGGGCCCGACGGGGATCGGCGACCCGGCGGCGGCTTCGGCGGGAGCGCCGAGGCCGGTGCTCACGAGCGCGAGGCCGGCCAGCCCGGCCAGCAGGGAACGGAGACGCATGGTGGAACCTCCACGACGACGAGCGCGGCGGCGGGGATTTCCGGACATGATTGGTATAGACCATTAATGTGGTCCGGACCATAGACCGATCGGGCTACCCCGGTGACCCGAAGTAATCGATGGCGGAAACCTCGCGCGTGCCTAGACTGTCGGTGGTGCTGATCACCACGGAACGGCTCACGCTCCACCAGTGGGCCGACGAGTACTTCGACGACTTGTTCGCGCTGGCCCAGATTCCGGACACGGTCCGGTACGTCGGCACGGGCGAGCCGTGGACCCGCGAGTACACCCTCACCAAGCACCGGGCGACGCTCGCGCACTGGGCTGCCCACGGCTTCGGCTGGTTCGCGGTCTCCACCGCGCCGGGCTCGTTCGACGGCGTGGTGTCGCTGGTCAGCCGCAGCCCGCAGGAGTCGGGCTTGGGCATGCCGGCGGTGGAGATGGGCTGGTGGATCGCACCGTCGGGCTGGGGCCGGGGTTACGCGACCGAAGCAACGACGGCGGTGCGCGACCACGTCTTCGAGTCCGGGTTCGCGGACCGCCTGCTGGCGGTGTACGAGCCGGTGAACAAGGCGTCGGCACGGGTGGTGGAGAAGCTGGGGTTCACGCCGCACAGCCGGTTCACGCTCGATGGGCGAGTCGAGCAGCGGGCGGTCCTGGACCGCCCGCGCTGACCTTTCCCCAGCCCGGCCCGGATGTGGACAACTCGGGTGCTCACCGGGCGATCCGGCCGGGTTTGACCTACCCCGCCGATAGACTGGACTCGGGGACGCCCCCCAAGGGAAGGGCGGGGGGCCCCGCGTCGCCGATCCAGCGGTGCACCGCCTCCGCCAGTCCGTCGTCACCCGAGCCGGGCGTACCGACCCAGGCCACGTGCCCGTCCGGCCGCAGCAGCACCGCGTCGATGTCCGAAGTGGACGGACTCGACGCCGTGACCACCTCGACCGCCGCCGACCAAGCGGCGAACGACCCGGTCAAATCCAGCAGCACCGGCCGTCCCGGGTGCAGCAGCGCGGCCAGGTGCGTCTCGGTCGAAGAGACCACCAGCGGCACGTCCGGCGCCAGCCGCCCCAGCCACGGGTGCCCGCCCGGCTCGTAACACGCGTCCAGTCCCGTGATGATCTCCGCCAGCGCCCGGTTCCCCGCCGGATGCGCGGCGATCCGGCGCATCAGGTCGGCCCACGGCGCGTCGCCGGCCTCTTCGAGTGCCACCTGCGCCTGCGTGTTCGCCAGGATCCGCGCCCCCGCCGCGTGCCGCTCGGCGTGGTAGGTGTCCAAAAGCCCCTCCGGGGCCGTCCCGTGCACGGTCGCCGCGAGCTTCCAGCCGAGGTTGAACGCGTCGTCGAGGGCCACGTTCACCCCGATCGCCCCGGCCGGCGGGTGGATGTGCGCCGCGTCGCCCGCCAGCAGGACCCGGCCTTCGCGGTAGTGCGCGGCCAAGCGCGCCGCGTCGCCGAACCGGGTCAGCCAGCGGGGTTCGCGCAGCTCGACGTGCTGGCCCAGCACGGCGTCCACCTGCGCTTGGAGCCGTTCGAGCGGCACGGGCGCGTACTTGTCGGCCGGCGGGTCGTCCTCGTGCACCACGATCCGGACGTAGCCCGGCCGCGGGATGGCGAACACCGTGCGGCCGTCCGGTCCGGTCGAAACGCCGTACGGCAGCTCGCATTCGACGTCGCCGAGCAGCGCGTACCAGCGCGCGTCGACGCCCGGGAAGCCGATCCCGGCCTGCTTGCGCACCGTGCTGCGGCCGCCGTCACAGCCCACCAGGAAGCGAGCGGAAACCGTTCGGCCGAATTGTCCGTTGTGGACGACGGAGGAGACGCTTTCGGGGGACTGCGTGAACGAACGCAGCTCGTGACCCCGCAGGATCTCGACGCCGAGGTCGGCGGCCCACCTCTCCAGGACCTCTTCGACGCGGGTCTGCGGGATCCCCAGCGAGAACGGGTGGTCGGTCGCCGCGTCCGTGAGCGGCAGCGGGCCGGGCAGCCCGGTGACCGGCGCGTGCGGCACCCGATGGCCTTCGGCGATCAGGCCCTCGGCCAGTCCGCGCCGGGCCAGCAGGTCGAGTGAACGCGAGTTGAGGGTGAAGCCACGGCAGTACGGTGGCCGCGAAGGGTGGCGTTCGACGATCGTCGTGCGGACGCCCGCCAGCGCGAGCTCGGCGGCGAGCAGCAGGCCGGCGGGACCGGCGCCGGCGACGAGGACATCGGTTTCGAGCACGAGTTTCCCCTCAGGAATGGTCGGGCCAGGGCAGGGAGCCGGAGCGGATTTCGGCGGCGGTGGCGCGGGCCCAGTCGAGCTCCGCCTGCCACGCGTGCCGGACGAACTCGACCTCGATCATGAACAGCCGCGGTGCCCCCTTGCCGACGGTCTCGTCCAGGGCGGTGTTCGCGCCGTCGATGCGGTCGGCGAGGTGCCGAGCGCGTTCCTCCAGCGCGTCGGCCGCGCGCTCCGGGCCGAGCGCGCCCAGGTAGCTCACCGCCGCGACGAACTTCGGGTACTCCGCGACCGGCTCGCGGACCAGTTCGTCGAGCCACGCGACGAACTCCTGGCGGCCGAGCTCGGTGTGCGCGTAGACGGTCCGCTCCGGCCGGTTGCCTTCCCGGACCGTCTCGACGGGTTCGATCCACCGGTGCTTCGCCAGGGACTCCACGGTGTCGTAGAGCGAGCCGGGGTTGATCTTGAAAGTGCTGTCCTTGAAGCGCTCGCGCAGCGTGGACGCCATTTCGTACGGGTGCATCGGGCGTTCCAGCAGCAGGCCGAGCAGGGCCAGCGCGAGGGTGTTGCGGATCTTGCGTGGTGGCACTAGTCGCTCCCTATTAGTCGGAACCGACTATACGACCACCGTCAAGTCAGGTTTTCGACGCAAGTGCGCAGCAAGCTCGCCAGGTAGTGCTGCTGGTCGGCCGACAGGTCGCCGAGCATCTCCAGTTCGACCCGCGTGACCAGGTCTTCGGCGGCGCGCAGCTTCTCGTGGCCGGACGGCGTCAGGGCCACCGGCCGTGCCCGGCCGGTGCTCGCCTGCTCGGCCACGGTGACCAGTCCGGCCGACCTCAGGCCGCCCAAGACGTCCCGCAGCGACTGCCGGGTGACGAACGTGATCCGCGCGAGCTCGGCCGACGACGCGCCGGGGTGGTCGTCGAGCGCGCGCAGCACGGCGTACTGCGACATCGACAGCCCCAGGGGTCGCAGGCGGTCGGTGCAGGCCTGGTTCAGTGCCTGCTGGGCGCGTTTGAGCAGGTAACCGGGCCGGTCGCCGGTCGGGGGTTGACTCATGACAGGAACCTTACACATAACGCGCCCGTGGCGACCCTGATCAACGTCTTCACCGTCGAGCCCGCGAGGCAGCGCGAGCTGGTCGACGTGCTGGTCACGGCGACCGAAGAGGTGATGCGGCACCGTCCCGGCTTCGTCGCGGCCACCATCCACGCCGGTGCCGAGGGCACCCGCGTCGTCAACTACGCCCAGTGGGAGAACGCGGACGCGTTCCGCGCGATGCTCACCGACCCGGCGTGCCAGGAGCACCTGCGGGCCGCGCTGGCGATCGCGACGGCCGACCCCCAGCTCTACACCGTCGAGTCGGTGCACCACGTCTGAGCGGCGCTCAGAACTTCGTGTGCTCCCGCCAGTGCCGGAACAGCTCCGCGTCACCCGAAACCGTCAGCCGCGGGTCGTCGGTGGCGATGCGCCCGGTCAGCGCGAGGAGCAGGTCGGCCGCGCGGCCGGTGACGACGACGTCGGCCTCGGCCTGCTCGCGACTCACCTCGACGCCCGACGGCGTCCGGCGAGCCAGCCAGCGGAGGTCCGGTTCGGTGGCCCGGAACAGCAGGGTCTCGCCGGTGCCCCGCAACGACGTCCGGTCCAGCGCCGGGTGCTCCAGCCGCGAGAAGACGGCCACCAGGTCGAGGCCTTCGGCGATCCCGTCCGCGGCCAGGTCGCCGTCGACGTCGTACGGCGCACCGGTCGCGAGGGCGGCGTCCGCGCGGTGGACGACGGTCTCGTGGGTGAGCCGGCGTGTCCAGAACCCGGCGCGGCGATCCGGTGTCCACGTCGATGTCGGCGTTTCGGGACCGATGTCGGCGACGGTCTCGACGAGCCGTTCCGCACCGTCGACGAGCCAGCCGCCGAGAGCGTCGAAGCCGGGCGGGTCGTCGACGGTGACGGCGTCGAACGGGACGTACCCCGTGGGCCGGCTCGCGATGATGGCGGCGGACTTGTGGTAGGCCAGCCCGACGTGGCAGGCCAGGTCGCGCAGGGTCCACTCGGGACACGTCGGGACCCGCACGTCCGGTGCGGCGCCCGCGATCACCATGCCGAATTCCTCCGCTTCGGCGACGAGCGCCTCGGCCAGCCGGTCGTGGCTCAGGGATTTCACCCGGCCAAGATAGACCCGATCGGGGTGGCCGTGGGGGTGATCAGCTACCTCGGAGCTCGCCTCCGGGGACCCGGCCCGACTCCCGCAGCCGCGCGGCGCGGGTCAGGAGGTACCGCTGCTCCGGGGTGTTCGTGGTCCGCGCGGCCGCGGCGTCGTAGTGCCGGACGGCGCCGGTGACGTCTCCGGCCAGCTCCAGCAGGTGCGCGCGGACGGCGTCGGGTCGGTGCCCGCCCAGCTCGAGGGTCTCCAGCAGCGCGAGCCCGGCGGCGGGCCCGTGCACCATCGCCGTCGCGATCGCGCGGTTGAGTGTCACCACCGGGTTGTCCGTCAGCCGTTCCAGCAGCCGGTAGGTCCGCAGGATCCGCTCCCAGTCGGTGTCTTCGACGCGCGGCGCGATGTCGTGCGTGGCGGCGATCGCGGCCTGCAGCCGGTACTCGCCCGCGTCGCCCCACGCCAGCGCCTCGGTGACCAGTGCGACGCCCTCCCGGATCTGCGCGCGGTTCCACTTCGCCCGGTCCTGCTCGGCCAGCGGCACCAACTCGCCGGACGGCCCGGTGCGGGCCGGGCGCCGCGCGTCGGTGAGCAGCATCAGGGCCAGCAGGCCGGTGACCTCGCCGTCGGAGGGCAGCATCGCGTGCAGCAGCCGGGTCAGCCGGACCGCTTCGCCGGACAGCTCGGTGCGGTGCAGGCGGCCGCCCCCGCTGCTCGTGTAGCCCTCGTTGAACACCAGGTAGAGCACGTGCAGCACGGACCGCAGCCGGGCTTCGCGCTCGTCGTCGTCCGGCAGCCGGAAAGGCACGTCCGACGCCTTGATGCGCGCCTTGGCCCGGGTGATCCGCTGCGCCATCGTCGCTTCCGGGACCAGGAACGCCGCCGCGATCTCGGCCGTGGTCAGGCCGCCGACCGCGCGCAGCGTCAGCGCGATCGCCGACGCGGGCGTGAGCGCCGGGTGGCAGCAGAGGAACAGCAGGACGAGGGTGTCGTCGGTGTCCGGGACGTCCGGCGGCGGCGGTTCGAGCGCTGCCGCGTCTTCCCGGCGGCGACGGGCCTCGTCGCTGCGGAGCCGGTCGGTCAGCCGGTTGACAGCGGCCTGGATCAGCCACCCGCGGGGGTTGTCCGGCACCCCGCCGGACGGCCAGTGCCGCGCGGCCGCGAGCAGCGCCTCCTGCACGGCGTCCTCCGCGGCGTCGAAGTCGCGGAACCGCCGCGCGACGACGCCGAGGACCTGCGGCGCGAGCGTGCGCAGCAGGTCCTCGACCCGGTCGCCGGCCATCAGGCGGGCGCGCTCATCACCTGGCGCACCTCGATCGGCTGCTGGATCGGCACCCCGGCCGGCCCGGGCGCGGCCGAGGCCTTCGCCGCGATCTCCAGTGCGCGCTCCTCGCTTTCGACGTCGACGATCCAGTAGCCGGCCAGCAGCTCCTTGCCCTCCGGGTACGGCCCGTCGGTGACCACCGGGCTGGTCCGGCCGTCGGAGACCACCGTCTTCGCCAGGTCGGGACCGGCCAGGCCCTGCGCGTCGACGAGCTCGCCCTTGTCCCGCAGTTCGGCGTCGAGCGCGTGCTGGAAGTCGATGTGCGCGCGGATGTCCTCCGGCGGCCATTCGCCCATCGGGAGATCGCACGCGGTGCCCCCGGTGTAGCTCATCAGCAGCATGTACCTCGCCATGATCGGCTCCTCTCCGCGCCCCGGTGGCGCGTTCACGGGAAAGGACGGAGTCCGGCCCGCGTTCTCTACATGGTTCGCCGATTTTCGAGCCACGTCTTCGCGAGCCGCTTCGGCGCCCGGCACAACCAGGCCTCGACCAGCACTTCTTCGAGGGTCGGGAGGTCGATCCGGTCGAGCTCGACGAGGATCGCGGGGAAGCCGCGGAAGTGCGGGGTCGTGAAGAAGGCAGCCGGTTCGTCGGCGACCAAGGCGTCCTTGACGCCGACGTCCGGCACATAGGCGCACAGCACCGGCCCGGCGGGCGCCCGCGCGCCGAGCGCCTCGACGTCGCCCTTGCGCAGCGGGCGCTCCCAGGCGAAGCCCTTCTTGCCGACCTGCCAGACCAGGTGCCCGCGCGAGCTGTCCTCGGCCACCTCGGGCAGCCCGCGCGCGATCCGGCCGACGTCGTCCCAGCTGGCCACGGAGATCAGGATAATCGCGAAGCGTGGCTGGGGAACTGAAACGCGCACGCCTGGGAGTCTCCGTCGTCTTCGCCGTCTGCGGCGCGGCGTTCGCGACGTGGCTGGCGAGGGTACCGGCGGTGCAGGAGCAAGTGGGTCTGACCACGGGACAGCTGGCCACGGGCCTGTTCGGCCTCGCCTTCGGATCGGTGGTCGCGCTGCTGGGCGCGGGGGCCCTGCTCACCCGGATCGGCAGCCGCGCGGCCGTCGTGCTCGGCGCGGCCGTGCTGTGCGGCGGGCTGCCGCTGGTGGCGTTCGCCGGGTCCGCGCCGGTGTTCGTCGCCGCGCTCGCCGTGCTCGGCGTGGGCAACAGCCTGCTCGACGTCGCGATGAACGCCCACGCGGCGCGCGTCGAGGAGGGCTACGGGCGGCCGATCTTCGCCGGCTTCCACGCGTTCTGGAACATCGGCGGCCTCGCGGGTTCCGGCGTCGACGCGCTGATGGAGGCCCTGCACGTCCCGGTCTCGGTGCACTTCCCGATCGCGGGTGCGGTGCTGCTCGCACTGGCGCTGTGGGGCCGGGCGCTGTTCCTGGCCGGAGCCGACCGCCGCCAGGGCGACGCGGCGTTCGCGTGGCCGAGCCGCGCGCTGGTGCCGCTGGGCGTGATCGCGTTCTGCGGGTTCGTCGCCGAGGGCGCGGTCAACAGCTGGAGCGCGGTGTACCTCGCGGACGTCACCGGCGCGACGCCCGCGCTCGCCTCACTGGGCTACTTCGCGTTCTCCGGGACGATGATCGCGGTCCGCCTGGTCGCCGACCGGGTCGTGGCGCGCACTGGCGCGGTGCGGTTCGTCCGCGTGGCGACCACGGTCGCGGTGCTGGGCTTCGCGGTGGTCCTCGCGGCGCCGTGGCCGGTCGCGGGGGTGGCCGGCTTCGCGGTGGTCGGCCTGGGCGTGGCCGGGATCGTGCCGATCGCGTGGAGCGTGGCGAGCCGCAAGCAGGCGGACGCGCCGGGTCGCGCGGTGGCCGCCGTTGCCGCGTGCGGGTACCTGGGGTTCCTGGTGGAGCCGGTGCTGGTGGGGGCGCTGGCCACGCGGATCGGGCTGCACTGGGCGTTGTCGTCGGCGGTCGTGGTGACGTTCGGGATCGTGTTCCTCGCGCCGTCGCTGCGCGTGCGCGAAGGGGCGCTCACGCGATGAGTCGTTTGAGCCCTTCGGCGGACGGCGTGCCCGGCGCCGCCGTGTAGACGAGGAGCCGGTGCTCGTGGCCCGGGACGGCGAGGATCTCGCAGTCGAGCTCCAGCGGGCCCGCGACCGGGTGGACGGTCCGCTTGGTCAGCGTCCGCTGCACGACGACCTCGCGCTCGGCCCACAGCCGGGCGAACTCGGGACTCTCTTCCAGGAGTTCGTCGACGAGTGCACGAACGGCGGGATCTGCCGGGTACCGCCCGCTCGCCCGCAGGTCCGCGACGCACAGCCGGGCCAGGTCCAGGCGGTTGCCGGTGGTGGTGTCGCCGGTGTCGAACAGCCGTCGCAAACGGTTGCGCCGCCGCGGCGGCCACCCGGCCGGGTCGCCGATCAGTGCGACCAGCATCCGGTTCCAGGCCACGACGTCGTAGCCCGCGTCGATCACCATCGCCGGCACGTCGCCGAGGCGGTCGAGCAGCCGCAGGACGTTCGCGGGCACCGGCCGCGGCGACGGCGCGGGAGCCGGACGCGCCAGCCGCAGCAGGTACGCGTGTTCGTCGTCCGTCAACCGCAGCGCACGGCCGAGCGCGGTGAGGACCTGGTCCGACGGCTGCGGCCCGCGGCCCTGTTCGAGCCGCACGTAGTAGTCGACGGAGATCCCGGCCAGCAGCGCCACCTCGGTGCGCCGCAACCCCGGCGTCTGCCGCCGCCCGCCGGGCGCGAGGCCGACGTCGGCGGGATGCAGCCGGGCCCGCCGGCTGCGCAGGAACCCGCCCAGTTCCACCCTGTCCACGCTTCCATCATCACCCCGCACCGGGGTGGTACCGCCAGTGCCTACCCCGTTCCGTCCACGGGGGACGAGCCTGCGGACATGACGATTCTGGTGACCGGAGCCCGCGGGAACGTCGCCCGCGCGCTGGTGGGACGACTGCTCGAAGACGGACACGAAGTGCGCGCGGCGGGCCGCGACCCGGGCCGGACCCGGCTCCCCGGCGGGGTCGAGGTGGTCGCCGCGGACCTGGCCCGGCCCGAGAACTGGGACGCGGCTCTGGACGGCGTCACGAAGGCGTTCCTCTACGCGGGCACGGCCGGGCTCGGCGGGTTCCTCGCCCGGGCGGGCGGCCTGGCGCAGGTCGTGCTGCTGTCCGCACTGGGCGCGGACCCCGCGTCCGCGGACGCCATCACCCGCGCCCACGGCGAAGCCGAGCAGGCGGTGCGCGATTCGGGGATCCCGTGGACGTTCCTGCGGCCCGGCGGGTTCGCGGCCAACCGGCTGCTGTGGGCGGACTCCGTCCGCGCCGGCGTCGTGCGCGACCCGTTCCCGGACTCGCACGCGGCGTTGATCCACGAAGCGGACATCGCCGCCGTCGCCGTGTGCGCTTTGACGTCGTCCGGCCACCTCGGTGCGGTGCACACTCTGACCGGGCCCGAATCGCTCACGGTGCGGGACCAGGCCTCGGTCCTCGGCCGCGTGACCGGGCGCCCGGTAGTCGTCGAGCCCCAGGACCTCGACGACTACCGTCGCGAGCTCACCGCGGCGTTCGAAGCCCGCGGGCTCGGCCGCGTGGGTTCGGCCGAGGTGATCGAGGCCCGGATCCGGCGCCTGGCCGCCCTGGTCGGCCGGCCGCAGGCGACGACGGAGACGGTCCTGGCGGTCACCGGCCGCCCGGCGCGGAGCTTCGCGGAATGGGCCGGGGACCACGCCGGGGACTTCGCCTGAGTCAACCTTCGTGTTCGCGAAGCAGCCGGCGGACGGCCTTCCGGTCGCCGTCGACCGTCATCCGGCCGTCGGCGATCGCCGCGTCCAGGTCCGACGGCTTCTCGAGCAGGGCGTTCAACGTCGGGGGATCCGTCCGGATCGTCGCGTCCGGGGCGGCGGGCTCACCCGGCTCGACCGTCATCCGGCCCGGCTCGGTGCGGACCGTCCACACGCGACTGTCCAGTTCGACGCGGTAGCAGGCCGTCGCGCGCGGGCGGGCGGAGCCGCGGAGGAACAGCAGCATCGACGTCGCGCCGAGCGTCGCGGGCCGGGGGAGCGGGACGCGGGCGGCCCACGCGCCCAGTGCCAGCACGATCGGCTCCAGCTCGCGACCCCACTCGGTCAGGTCGTAGACCGTCGAAGCCGCCGGGGGCGGCAGCTTCCGGCGGGTGACCACGCCGTGGCCCTCGAGCTCGCGGAGCCGGTCGGTGACGAGGTTCGAGCTGGCGCCCGGCAGCGCGCGGCGGACGTCGGAGAACCGCTGCGGCCCGAGCAGCAGCTCGCGCACGACGAGCAGGGCCCAGCGTTCCCCGACGACGTCCAGCGCGCGGGCGGTGGCGCAGGCGTCCCCGTAGCTTCGGCTCGTCGGCATGGTGCCAATTTACAACTTTGAGGTTGTTTTTAACAACTAGGGCGGCGTACCGTGGCCGTCATGGGCAATCCGGTCGTGCACTTCGAGATCATCGGCACCGACCCGGCAGGGCTGCGCGGGTACTACGGCGAGCTGTTCGGCTGGGAGTTCGACACCTCGGGGCCGGTGTCGGACCAGGTGTCGGAAGCGGGCAGCTACGGCTTCGTGGAAACAGGTGGCATCCCAGGCGGCGTCGGCGGGGGCGCGGGGTACGAGAAGCACACGGTGTTCTACGTGGGCGTCCCGGACGTCGCGGCGGCGCTGGCGGAGGCCGAACGCCTCGGCGGGACGCGCCGGATGGGCCCGGACCGCGCGCCGGGGCGGGACCTGGTGGTCGCCCACTTCACCGACCCCGAAGGCAACCTGATCGGGCTCGCCGGTCCCGCGTGACTAGTCCGTCGTCGTGCCCTGGACGTCGGCGCGGCAGGCTTCGAGGAACCGGTCGCCGGCTTCGCTGATCCCGGTCAGCACGCGGTCGATCCCGGCCCGCCGCACCTTCGCTTCCCCGGAGTCCGGTTCGGCGAGGACGTCGTTGGCCCCGTTGCGGGCCACCTTCCACAGTTCCTTGCCGCGCCGGCGCGGTTCTTCGGTGCCGAACAGGGCCACCTGGTTGTGCGCCTTGCGCAGCTCGTTGCGCCGTTCCCGCCACCGGGCCTCGATCTCGGCGCGGTTCTCCGGCAGCCGGAAGAACTCGGACCGGATCAGCTGGAAGGCCTCCTCGCTCGCGTTCGACAGGCCCGCGTAGGCCTTGACCCGTTCGTCACGCAGCCAGGCGGCGTGCTCGGCCGCGCGCTTCTCCGCCTCGGCACGTCGGGTCGCCTTCAGCTTGCGGCTCTCCACGAGCGTGGTGGTCAGCAACGTGAGCACGACGCCGCCGAGCGTCGCTCCCACGGTGATCAGCTGCGTGGTCGTCCCCGAGTCCATGGCGGGATTCTCCCAGGACGCCCGGACGGAGGTTGACCTCGACCTTGCTGGAGCTTCAAGACTTGGGGTCATGACGATCTGGATCTGCGGAACCTGCGGGGTCGAACACCCCGACACCGACCGGCCCCCGGCCGGCACCTGCGCCATCTGCGCCGACGACCGCCAGTGGGTGCCTGCCTCCGGGCAGGTGTGGACGACGCTCGACAAGCTCTCGGCCGACAGCCACGAAGTGGTGCACGAGGAGCTGGAACCGGGGCTGCACCGGTTCAACCGCGAACCGCCGTTCGGCATCGGCCAGTGGACGCACCTGGTCCGGACCGCCGAGGGCAACCTCCTGTGGGACCCGCCGAACCACCTCGACGCGGCGCTGGCCACCGAGATCGAGGAGCTCGGCGGCGCCGCCGTGATCGTGGCCAGCCACCCGCACATGTACGGCTCCCAGGTCAGCTGGAGCCACCGGCTCGGCCGCGTCCCCGTGCTGGTGCACGCCGCGGACCGGCAGTGGGTGCGGCGCGAGGACCCGGTGATCCGGGAGTGGTCCGGCACCGAGCGGGTTCTGCCCGGCGTGACGCTCGTCGAGGCGGGCGGCCACTTCCCGGGCGCCGCGGTGGCCCACGTCGAAAACGAGACCGGCGGTTCGCTGCTGGTCGGCGACACGATGCTGCCGGTGGCGGCGGCGGGCTGGGTGACGTTCATGCGCAGCTACCCCAACAAGATCCCGCTCTCGGCCGGGCTGGTGCGGCGGATCGTGGACCGGCTCGAGCCGTACGAGTTCGACCGCCTCTACGGCCTCCTGGGCGGAAAAATCCTGGGCGACGCCAAGGGCGCGGTCCGCCGGTCGGCCGAGCGCTACATCGAGTGGGTCAGCGGGGCGAACGACCACCTCGGTTGAAGGGTTCGCCGGCGATGACGCGATCCAGGCCGGTCGACGACGCCGGCGGGCGGCTCGGGATCCGGGGCGCGCCGCCGGCGGCCGGTTCCGACACCGGCGAATCCGTTCGCCACGCCGACGGTCGTCGAGCGGGCCGGGACCGGCGAGCCCACTGGGGTCGCCGAAACGCGGGTATCGCTGTCAGTCCCGCCGGCGGGTGTTGAGCCGCGCGGCCTGGCGGGTCAGATGATTGCGCTCCGCGAGATTGGGTGCCTTCTCGGCCGCTTCGGCGTAGAGCCGCGCCGCCGTCGCCAGGTCGCCGTCGCGCTCGTGGAGGTACGCCGCCACCGCCGTGTGGCGGGGCAGCGCGTCGTCCAGCTCGGCGAGGGCCGCCAGCCCGGCGCGCGGCCCGTCGGCCTCGCCCACCGCCACCGCGCGGTTGAGCCGGACGACCGGGCTGTCGGTCAGGCGCGCGAGCTCGTCGTACCACTCGACGATCTGCACCCAGTCGGTCTCCTCGGCGGTCGGCGCGTCGGCGTGCAGGGCCGCGATGGCCGCCTGGGCCTGGAACTCGCCCGGCCGGTCGCGGGCGAGCGCCGTCTGCAGGATCCCGACGCCCTCGGCGATCGCGACGGTGTCCCAGCGGCCGCGGTCCTGCTCGGCGAGCGGCACCAGGCTGCCGTCGGCCGCGGTCCGCCCGGCGCGCCGGGCGTGGTGGAGCAGCATGAGCGCCAGCAGCCCCGCAACCTCGGGGTGGTCGAACGCCGCCGCGAGCTGCCGGGTCAGCCGGATCGCCTCCGCGGCCAGGTCGACATCGCCCGAGTAGCCCTCGTTGAAGACCAGGTAGAGGACGCGCAGCACGGTCGCGACGTCGCCGGGCTGGTCGAACCGCACCTGCCCGACCGTGCGCTTGGCCCGGCTGATGCGCTGCGCCATGGTCGATTCGGGGACCAGGTACGCCTGCGCGATCTGGCGGGTCGTCAGGCCGCCGACGGCCCGCAGGGTGAGCGCGACCGCCGAAGACGGCGGCAGCGACGGGTGCGCGCACAGGAAGTAGAGCTGGAGCGTGTCGTCCGTGGCGACCGCCGGCCCGGGCTCCGGCTCGACGTCGACGAGGTCCTCACGCCGCCGCCGGGCGTTCTCCGAGCGGGTCGCGTCGAGGAACTTGCGCCAGGCGACCGTGACCAGCCAGCCCTTCGGGTCGCGCGGTGGCTCGGCCGGCCAGACGCGGAGTGCCTCGAGCAGCGCGTCCTGCACGGCGTCCTCGGCCGACGCGAAGTCGGCTCCGCGCCGCACGAGGATCGCGAGCACCGTCGGCGTCAGGCTCCGCAGCAGGACCTCGTCCACGGTTCACCCGATCTTTTCGGCCAGTTCGACGATGATGCCCGCGGGACCGCGCAGGTAGCAGAGCCGGTAGCTGTCCTCGTACTGCGCCACCTCGCCGACGAGCTCGGCGCCGTGCTGCCGCAGGCGGGCGACGACGTCGTCGATGTCCGCCACCTCGAACAGGATGTGCCGGAGGCCGGGCGTGTTCGCCGGCGCGGCCGGGTCGACTGCCGGCCCCGCGGGCGTCCGGTACTTGATCAGTTCGAGACGTCCGTGGCCGTCGGGGGTCCGCATCATCGCGACGTCCGAGCGGACGCCGTCCAGCCCGTTGATGAGGTCGACGACACGGCCCTCGACCGTCATCTCGCCCTCCGGTTCCAGCCCGAGCTCGGTGAAGAAGGCCTTGGCGGCCGCGAGGTCGTCGACGACGATGCCGATGTGCTCGAGCCGCGCCGGCACGCTGCTGTCTCCCATGATGATCTCCTCCATAAGATTGTTGGTGTTCAGGACGGGATGTTCTGGATGCCCAGGGCGATGGGGTGTGGCTGATGATGTCTTGCCTCGTGAGGTGGCTTCTGAGGAGTGGCCGCTCTGTCGTTCTGGACGCCCTGGCCGCTGATTGAGATCTGCGCTCGGGCGCTGTTTATGGAGATGCCGGCGGGTCGTCCACGGGGTGAGCTGGGAAGACGGGAGGACAGGCCGGGTGGCCGTGGGCAAGGTGTGGGTCGGGATCGACGTCGGCAAAGGTTTCCACCACGCGTGCGCGGTGGATGAGACCGGCAAGATCGTGTTCTCTCGGAAGGTGGCCAACGGGCAGGCCCCGATCGAGCAGCTGATCGCCCGCACCACCGCGAAAGCGTCCGAGGTGGTGTGGGCAGTGGACATGACTTCCGGTGCGGCCGGTTTGCTGATCACCCTGTTGCTGGCCACCGGACAGCCGGTGGTGTCGGTGCCGGGCCGGCTGGTCAACCGGATGGCCGGTGCGTTCGTCGGTGAGGGCAAGACCGACGCCAAAGACGCCCGCACGATCGCCGAAACCGCGCGTCTGCGCGGTGATCTGACCCCGATCACCAGCCCGGATGCGGTGGTGACCGATCTGCAGGTGCTCACCGCGCGGCGGGAGGACCTGATGGCTGACTGGGTGCGCGGGGTCAACCGGATCCGTGAGCTGCTGGCGAGTATTTTTCCTGCGCTGGAGCGGGCGTTCGATTACTCCACCCGCTCGGCGCTGGTGCTGCTGACCGGTTTCCAGACCCCGGCCGGGATCCGCGCTGCCGGGGCGGCCGGTGTGTCGGCCTACCTGGACGAGCACGGTGCGTGGGCCAGGGGTATTCCGTCCATGGTGGACAAGGCCCTTGCTGCCGCTGCCGAGCAAACCGTTGCGTTGCCGCAGGAATCGGTGACCGCGCCGCTGATCGCGCGGCTGGCGCGGCAGCTTTTGGAGCTGGATCGGGAGATCAAGGATCTGGGCAAGCAGCTCGCTGACCGATTTGGTGAGCATCCCGACGCGGGGCGCATCACCAGTCTCGACGGGTTCGGTCCGATCCTGGGTGCTTCGCTGCTGGCCGGGACCGGCGGTGATCTGCGGGCTGCGTTCGGCAGTTCCGCGCATCTGGCGGCCTATGCCGGGCTGGCGCCGGTGCCGCGTGATTCCGGGCGGGTGCGGGGCAACCTGCACCGGCCGAAGCGCTATCACCGTGGGCTGCGCCGGGTGTTCTACCTGGCTGCGTTGTCGGCGATCAAACGTCCCGACGGTCCCTCCCGGGCTTTCTACCTGCGCAAACGTGGTGAGGGGAAACGGCACACCCAGGCGTTGATCGCACTGGCCCGCCGCCTGGTCGACGTCATGTGGGCGTTGCTGCGCGATGGTCGTGAGTTCCATCATTCACCGCCGGTCACGGCTGCTGCTTGACACGATCATTGAAACTCCTCAGGCGTGCTGACGGTCCTTCTGCCGCTGCATGAGCTCCTCGACGGCGCTGGGCAAGGTCGTCTCGAAGTCGATCAGCTTCGCCCAGGTCGGTGTGACCACGATCCGGACCATGCCGTCGTAGAGCGACCGCACGCCCACCTCCCACTCCGCCCGCTGCTCCGGCGTCATCTCGTAGGTGCCGTTGAACTGCAGGTACTCGTCCGGGATGCCGTCGACGACGTCCAGCTCGACCGTGCCGCGGATCAGCAGGATCTTCGGCGGGTGCACCTCGGTGTCGATCGTCAGGGCGACCGCCGGGTTCCGGCGCAGCGCCGGCAGCTTCGGCGCGTTCGTCGCCGTGCACAGGACGATTTGCGAGCCGTTCCAGGTGAACCCGATCGGGATCGAGCGGGGAGTGCCGTCGAGGGCGGTGTAGGCCAGCCGGGTCAGGTCCCTGGCCAGCAGCTCGCGGCTGAGCGGGCGGTTCAGGACCTCGTCGATGGTGCTCTGCTGCATGGCGGGTCTCCTCGTCGGGTCGGCTGTGGTTCGTGCCGGGGACGGAGCCCTGGACGGCTTCTCGACACCGCCGTTATGTGACCCGGGTCACTCTTTGAGGGTGCTGCCGTAGAACGGACGCAACTCGAGCCACTCCGCGACCGGCTTCCCACCCGCTCCGGGAGCGGCCGACAGCTCCCCGGCCAGCTCGAGGGCGCGCTCGTAGCTGTCGACGTCGATCACCATCCAGCCGGCGATGAGGTCCTTGGTCTCGGCGAACGGGCCGTCGGTGACCGGCGGGCGTCCTTCGCCGTCGAACCGGACGAACGTCCCTTCGGGGGCGAGCGCCTGGTGGTCGACGAACTCGCCGGTCTCCTCGAGCCGCGCCGCGAAGTCCGCCATGTACTTCAGGTGCGCCGAGCGCTCTTCGGGCGTCCACTGGTCCATGGGTACGTCGTTGCCCGACGCCGGGGCCCCGCGGTAGTGCTTGAGCATCAGGTACTTGGGCATCGTGGTTCCCCTCGGTACAGGGTCCCGCCGGTGACGGTCAGGCCGTCGGGCGGCCCGCTCCGGCGTAGTCGTCGCCGTTCTTGCGGTAGGAGTGCACCTGCACCGCCTGGCCGGTCTGCGGCGCGTCGATCATCTGCTGGTTGCCGATGTAGAGCCCGACGTGGTGGATCTTCGTCGCCGGCTCGCCGTAGAAGATCAGGTCGCCCAGCTGCGGGTCGGTCACGTGCTGGACGCTCCGGAACTGCGTGTCGGCCGTGCGCATCAGCTTGACGCCGGCGCTCGCGTACGCCGCCGTCGTCAGGCCGGAGCAGTCGAAGCCCGGGTCGTTGCCGCCGGTGCCGTTGCCGCCCCAGATGTAGGGGAGGCCGATCTTGTCGATGGCGAAGTTCACCGCGCTCAGCACCGCCGGGTTCGGCGCGGCCGAGCCCTGGCCGACCGTGCCGTAGACGTTGACCGTGGCCAGCGTCCGGTGCAGGAACAGCGGCGCCGACTGCAGCTTCGCGACCGAGTCCCACCACGGCTGGCCCTGGGACAGGTCGGTGCCGCCGTCGCACAGCGCGCGGCCGGTGGTCAGCGCGGCATCGTCGATGTTTTGGACATCGGGCTTCCCGCCGGCGTAGCTCGCCTGGTACTTGGCCCAGATCGCGGGGGAGATCTGCATCGGCCCGGCGGCGTTCGCCGTCGAGACGACCTTGTCGTAGAAGTCGCGCACCTCGATCGTGGAGAGCGGCTTGTCGAGGACGCCGGTGGTGCCGATCTGCCCGCCTCGGGCCCGGCCGTGGTCCGTGGTCACTTTCCCGACCGCGGCCAGCGTCACCCACGACAGGTGGCAGCCGGGGACGTCCTTGGCCAGCTTCGTCGTCGCCTTCGCGTAGCCGACCATCGCGCGCAGCGGGATGTCGAGCCACTGGCTGGTCTTGGACGCCCAGGCGTCGAACTCGCTCGCCTCGGGCACCTTCGGCGGCGCCGACGTCTGCGGGGGCGTGGTCGTTTTCGGGACGGAAGACGACTGCGCGACCGTCGCGGCGGTGTTCGTCGCCTCCTGCTGCTTCGGCGCGAACTGGACGCCGACGACGAGCGCGGCGGCGACCACGACCACCGCGGCCACCACGACGGCGGCCTTCCGGCGGCGGGGCTCGGGCTTCTCCTCCGGCGCGGCCTCGGGCTCTTCGGCCGGCACGACCTCGGGCTCTTCGCTCACTGCGCGGCTCCGGTCAGCCGGTCGAGGACGAAACCGCGCAGGCCGTCGAGGTCGGTGTCCATCGCGACCTCGATCGGCCGGCCGGGCGTGAACTGCGGATCCTCTTCACCGAGCCTTCGCCGGTCGACCAGGGTCTGCCCGCGCGCCGGGCCCAGCCCGCAGTCGACGTCGACGCGGTAGGTCTCGGTGTGCAGGATCCCCGGCGAGATCGCCTCCGCGACCGCGACGGCGTCGTGCATGACCATCCGGTCTTCGCCGAACACCCGCGTGTAGTGCTGACGGTAGGTGGAGGTGAGGCCTTCGAGGGTGGCGCCGACCGGGCCCGACGCCGCGAGCTTCGCCAGCCAGTCGGCGTCGACCGCGCAGCGGTGCGTGAGGTCGAGCGGCACGAGCACTACCGGGACGTCCTCCTCGACCAGTACCCGGCGGGCCGATTCGGGGTCGCTCCAGATGTTGAACTCGGCGGCGGTGGTGCTGTTGCCGAACGTCACCCCGCCGCCCATGATCACGAGCCGCGCGATCTTCGCCGCCGCGCCCGGGTGGGCCGCGAACAGCGCGGCGATGTTGGTCAGCGGTCCGATCGGGGCGATGGTCACCGGCTCGTCCGACGACTCCAGGAGGTCCAGCATCAGGCGGACGGCGTCGCGCTCTTCGAGGGGGCGGCTCGCCTCCGGCAGCGTGTAGGAGTGGCCCGACAGGCCGTCGCCGCCGTGGACCTCCTTGGCGTCGCGCGGCTTCGAATACACCAGCGGCCGGGCGGCCCCGGCGGCCACGGGCACGTCGGTGCGGCCGAACAGCTCCAGCAGCCGGCGCGCGTTCGAGGTCGTGCGGTCCAGCGGCACGTTGCCGAACACCGACGTCACACCCAGCAGCTCGACGTCCGGGGACAGCGCCGCCAGCGCGATCGCCAGCGCGTCGTCGACGCCCGGGTCGGTGTCGATGATCAGCTTCGTGCCCATCCAGCTCCCCTTGCCCGTGAACCCGTCCCGCACACAGGTTACGGTCACGGGCATGACGTCGATGTGGGGTGCGCCCGCGCTGTCGCGGGTGCGGGCCTGGCGGCGCGCGCGGCGCGATCCGCGACAGGCGAAGTTCCTGACCGCCGACTCGCTGCGGTGGGTGCTGCGCAACCGTGCGTACACGCCTTGGTACCTGGTCCGGTACTACCGGCTGCTCAAGTTCCGGATCGCCAACCCGCACATCATCCTGCGCGGGATGCTCTTCCTCGGGAAGGACGTCGAGATCCACTGCCGGCCCGGCTACGGGCGGCTGGAGATCGGCCGCTGGGTCCACATCGGGGACGGCAACGCGATCCGCTGCCACGAGGGTTCGCTGCGGATCGGCGACAAGTCCGTGTTCGGCCGCCAGAACGTGATCAACTGCTACCTCGACATCGAGCTCGGCGCGGCCACGCTGGTCGCCGACTGGGTGTACATCTGTGACTTCGACCACGTCATCGCCGACATCCACGTGCCGATCAAGGACCAGGGCATCGTGAAGTCCCCGGTGCGCATCGGGCCGGACACGTGGCTCGGCACGAAGGTCAGCGTGTTGAAGGGCACCCGCATCGGCCGCGGCTCGGTGCTGGGCGCGCACGCGGTCGTCCGTGGTGACATTCCGGACTACTCGATCGCGGTCGGCGCGCCGGCGCGCGTGGTCCGCAACCGCGAAGAGGACTACGCGGCCGACGCGGCTCGCCGTGAAGCCGTCGCCGACATGGCGCGGAAGGCGAACAAGGCGCTGCAGAAGACCCTCGGCGAGCAGTAGATCTACTCAGGTTTTCTCTCGTCCGCCCGGGCATGATGGCCGTGTGGGGGAACTGCGGGCCGGGTGGTCCTCGCTCGTGCTGGCGCTCTGCGCCGTGGGCCTGCTGCTCGTCGTCCCGTTCCTGGTGCTGCAGGGGTTCCTGGCGAGCGTCCCGGTGTTCGGCGAGGCCGGCGACCGCGCCGGCGGCTACCTGACCTGGGCGGCCTGGCTCGGCGCCGGGCTGCCGCTGGTGGGCGTGGTCGTCGCGGCGACCACGCGCCGTCGGGGCTGGACGTGGTTCTTCGGGATCTGCCTCGTCCTGGCCGTCGCGGTCGCCGGGATGAACTGGGCCGACCACGCCCGGCACGCGCCGCCGCCTCCGCCGGAGCCGCGTCACTGCGTCGAGCACAGCGGCGGCGGCAACGAGTGCCCGGGCGGCTGACCTAATCCTCGAACGTCATCTCCGGCGGCGGCCGCCGGAAGCCACGGGTGATGGCCGCCAGGACGACGACGCCGATCGCCAGCCAGACCAGGCCGAACACCAGCGCGATGCCGTCCAGGTTGACCAGTAGCCACAAGTCGACCACGGCCCCGACCACCGGGAAGACCACCCAGGTCAGCACGCGTTTGCCAGTCCGGTCGCGCAGCCACGTCGCCAGGACGCTGACGTTGACGAACGTGAACGCCGTGAACGCCCCGAAGTTGATGAACGACGTCGACGTGCTGACGTCGAGCGCCAGCGCGACCAGCCCGACGAGCCCGGTCAGGACGATGCCGAACACCGGCGTCGCGAACTTCGGCTGGAGCTTGCCGAAGACCCGCGGCAGCACGCCGTCGCGGCCCATGGCGAACATCAGCCGCGACGCGCTCGCCTGCGCGGCGATCCCCGACGCGAACTGCGCCACGACCAGGCCGGCGAGGAAGAACGACGCGAAGAGGTTGCCGCCGATCGTCGTCGCGATTTCGAACGCGGCGGACGACTCGTCGGTGAACGCGCTGCCCGGGTGCGCGAGCTGGGTGAAGTAGGCGAGCACGACGAAGATGCCGCCGCCGATCAGCGCGGTCAGCAGGATGGCCCGGGGGATCGTCCGGCGCGGCTCGGTCGTCTCCTCGGTCAACGTCGTCACGGCGTCGAAGCCGAGGAAGGAGTACGTCGCGAGCGCGGCGCCGCCGGAGATCGTCCCCAGCGTGCTGCCCGGGTGGAAGAACGGCTGCGTGCTCGCCAGCGAGCCGCCGACGTGCAGGACCTGCTTGACCGAAAGAACGACGAAGAACCCGATCACCAGGATCTGGAAGGCCATCAGCACGAAGTTCGCCTTCTCGGCGATCTTGATGCCCAGGACGTTGAGGATGGTCGTCAGCAGAATAAAAGTGATCAACCAGAGCCAATCGGGCACCGCGGGGAACTCGGCCGAGAGGTAGGCGCCGCCGATCAGCCAGATGACCATCGGCAGGAAGAAGTAGTCGAGCAGCACGGCCCAGCCGACGAGGAACCCGGCGCGCGCGTCGACCGCTTTCCGGACATAGGTGTAGGCCGACCCGGCGACGGGGTGGGTGGCGGCCATCTTCCCGTAGCTCGCCGCGGTGAACAGCATCGCGACCAGGGCGAGCAGGTAGGCCGAGGGCACGGTGCCCTCGGTCGTCGTCGCGACGATGCCGAAGGTGCCGAGCACGATCAGCGGAGCCATGTAGGCGAGCCCGAACAGGACGACGCCGGGCAGGCCGAGCCGGCGCTGCAGGGCGGCTGCCGGGGCCGCGGCCGTGGAGGTCATCGGTCGTCTCCTTCTCGTGGACGCCAGCGGTCCGGGTCGATCCGGCCCTGGTAGAGCGGCAGGTCGAGGGGCGCGTCGGCAGAGGTGAACTGCGCCCACATGCGGTTGGTGCCCGCGGTGCCGTCCCGGCGAACGCGCGCCACCTCGTCGAGGTCGATCGTGTGGGCGAGAACGCCGTCTCGGGGGCCGGGCAGCGCGCCGAGCACGTCGCCCTCGGGCCCGACGAGCAGGCTGTCGCCCATCCCGAACGGCCCGGCCGTGTTCACGCTGGCGACGAAGACCTGGTTGACGATGGCGTTCGCCCGGGCCAGGACGAGCTCCTGAGCGCGGTCGGGGGTCGTGGTCTGGACGGGGTTGAGCACGATCTCGGCGCCCATCCACGCGAGGTGCCGAGTCACTTCGGGGAACCAGGCGTCGTAACAGATGGAAAAGCCGACGCGTCCGGCGTCGGCCAGATCGGCGACGACGAACCGGTCGCCGGGGTCGTACGGCTCGTGCGGCCGCCAGGGGAAGACCTTGCGGTACCAGCCGGCCAGCTCGCCTCGCGGGGAAAAGACCAGGGCGGTGTTGAACAGCTCGCCTTGGTCGCCTTCTTCGCAAACGGTGCCGGGTGCGAGCCAGATCCCCAGGTCGCCGGCCAGCTCGGCGAGCTCCTCGGTCCGTTTTCCGGCCAACGGCTGCGAGGCGGCTCGGAGCTGCTCGGTGCGTTCGTCGCCTTCGCCGTCGACGCCGCAGAGGTGCAGCTCGGGGAAGGCGGCCAGACGCGTGGCGGGGAACCGGCGAAGGACCGCCTCGACCTCGCCCGCGAACCCGGCGTCTCCGACGGGCCGGGGCGGCGCTTGCACGAGGGCGATCGGCAGTGGTCGCGGCATGGACGAAAAATAGTCCATCTTGAACACTTAAACAAGACTGCTCAAGATGAGCAGTTTGTGCGGTACGGTCGGTTCATGGCGACGGCAGACCTGAGCGCGCCGGCGCTGACCGGCATCCGGCGGCTGTCCGCACTGGACACCGTCCGCGCCCGCATCGCGCTCGCCGTGGAGCTGGGCCTGCTGAAGCCGGGGGAGCGCCTGCCGGCGAACGCCGAAATCGCGCGGGCTCTCGGCGTCGCGGAGATCACCGTGCGAAGGGCCTTGGAGTCCCTGGTCGGCGACGGCCTGATCGAGCGTCGTCGCGGCCGAGGCGGCGGGACGCTCGTGGCCGCGGATCCGCCGGCGGAGCGAGTCCGCGAGGTGGGCGCCTACCGCGAGTCGGCGGACGAGGTCCGCGAGCTGATCGACCACCGCCTGGTCCTGGAGGCGGGCATGGTCCAGCTGGTGGCCAAGCGGTCGCCGGACCTACCGCGCTTGCGGACGTTGGTCGCCCGCATGGACACGGCGGCGGGCTGGGCGGAGTTCCACGAGCTCGACGCGGAGTTCCACCGAACGGTGGTCGGTCCAGGCCCGGCCGCGGCGGTGGCGCAGTACGAGACGGTGCTGGCCGAGCTGTACCGGTTCTACCTGCCGTACCCGATGGCAAAGCTCCGAGAATCGAACCGCGACCACGCCCGGCTGGTGAAGGCGCTGTCGGCGGGCGACCCGGACGCGGCGGCGCGGGTGACGAGGAAGCACGTACGCGGCCTGCACCAGACGATGTTCGTCGGCCTCGGCGGAGGAGAACCGACAACGGTCGAAAACTGACGATGGCTTGGCTGGCCAGGCCCGGTCCGGCGACGGTCGGCAACTGACGGCGGCTTGGCTGGCTGGGCTCAGGCCTGGCGATGGTCAGAAACTGACGATGGCTTGACTGGTCGGGCTCGGTCCGGCGACGGCCAACAACTGACGACCGCTTGGCCGGTCGGGCTCGGCCCGGTGATGGCCGGAAACTGACGACCGCTTAGCCGGCGGGGCCCGGCCCGGCGATGGCCGAGACCCGAGGACAACCGCCGGCGAGGGATGAGTCGGGTCCGCCGCTGTGGTCCGAAAGGCGACCACGTCTCGGTCCCGGCCGTTCGGCCATGATCATCGGCTGATCGGCCGATCTCCCGCGGTCCGCACTCCCGGCAGCCTGAGCCCATGTCGATCACCCGGTTCGCCGTCCCGCTGCTCGCCGCCGTGGCGCTCGTCTCCGCCGTCCCGGCTGTCTCCGCGGCCGCCGCTGAGGGCCTTTCCTGGCAGCTCTGCTCCGCCGTCGCGAAAGGCTGGGACTCCGGTGACCAGCGCAGCGAATGCACCCTCGTCCCGGTCCCGCTCGACTATGCCGACCCCGGTGGCCCGAAAATCGACATCGCCGTCAGCCGGATCCGGGCGACCGGTGCGCGCACCGGCGCCGTCCTGCTGAATCCCGGTGGGCCCGGTCAGTCCGGCTTGGCCATGCCGCGCAGCATCGCCGGCAGCCGGGCCGGGGGGATCGGCGTCCATCACGACCTCGTCGGGTTCGACCCGCGGGGTGTCGGCTACAGCGCCGACCTGCCGTGCGTGGTCGACTTCCCGGAGCCCGACCCCGGCGTCCCCGACAAGGAGAAGACCCGCGAAGGCGTGGAGCGCGCAGCCGCCGCGAACCGCGAGTGCGTCGCCGCGCACCCCGCCTTCGTCCGGAATCTGACCACGCCGACCATCGCCCGCGACCTGGACCGGATCCGGCAGGCCCTCGGCGAGGACAAGATCGGCTACTACGGCGTCTCCTGGGGCACCGCGCTCGGCGCTCAGTACCGGTCGCTCTTCGACGACCACGTCGGCAAGATGCTGCTCGACTCCGTCATGGCGCCCGACCTGAATGTCACCGAAATGGACGACGACCAGGCGACCGCCGGCGAGAACACCTTCCACGAGTTCGCGGCCTGGATCGCCCGCTACGACGCCGTCTACCACTTCGGGACCACCGAGCCCGCGGTCGCGAAAGCCCTCCTCGAGCTGCGGGCGAAGTTCGGCGCGACCGTTAACGGCATGCTCGCCAATCCGCGCCGCGAGTGGCCCGGCCTGGCGCGGCAGCTCGCGGCCATCCGAGACGGCGGCGAGCCTGTCGCCGACACGAAGACCACGGGCTTCGGCTGGGACGGCGAGCCCCAAGCGTTCAACCACTTCCAGCAGACGGCCCTGCTCTGCAACGAGTCGCCGAGCCCCCGCGACTTCGACACCGTCTGGCAGCACCGTCTCGACCGGATGAAGCGCCTGCCGATCGCCGGCGGCTACGGCCTCTACGAACAGCTCTGCGTCGGCTGGCCGCTGGACGCGCGGCCGTGGTCGTTCGCGAAAGGCCGAAGCCCGCTGCAGCTCGTCGGCCACGCCTACGAGCCGGTCACGCCCATCGGCTGGGCGCTCGAGATGCAGCAGAAGATCGGCGGCGCGCTCATGACCGTCGAGGACGACGCCCACGGCTCGCTGTCCTCGCTGCCCTGCGCCGAAGCCGCTGTCACTTTCTTCGACACGGGCCGGACGACGTCGAAGTCGTGCTCGGGGGCGCCGACCCCGACGCCGTGACTCAGCGGGCCCGCAACTGCTCGCGGACCTCCATCAGCGCGAAGCCGAGCAGATTCAGCCCGCGCCAGTAGTCCGGCTTCGTCGCGTTCTTCTCCTCGCGCGCGAGCCCGGTGCCCCACACGAGGTCCTTCTTCGACGCCTCGACGAGCACGGCCTCGCCGGTGGCGACCAGAAACCGGCGCAGGTCACGGTGGGCCCGGAACTTGGCCAGGTTGCCGTCGACGGCGATGTCGAACCGGTGCCGCTCCCAGACGGCGGCGTCGAACCCGGCGACCTCGCGGCCGAGCACCTTCGCCGTCTTCGCGTCGGGCGTCTCCCGGATCAGCGCAGCCTTCTCGTGGTCGCCGAACAGCTCGGCCTTGCCGGCCATCATGTAGTGCTCGGCGGTCGGGTAGACGACGCCGTCCGCCTCGAACGGGTCGACCCACCACTGGCTCAGGCAGCTCGCCGTCACCCGCCCGGACTTCGTGGGCGTGTGCCCGTAGAACAGCAGGTATTCGGGCTCCGCACCCTCGTGGACCTTTTCGCGCAACGCCTCGACACTGCGGACCCCGTCGACCTTCACCATCCGCCTAGTGGACCACGCGCTCAGAGCAGGAAGTGGAACAGGGGGCTGCCCGGCTCGATCCGCTCCACCTGGAGCGGGCTCGCGTCCATCCGCGCCAGCAGGCCCGGCAGGTCCGATGACCGGGCGATTTCCACGCCGACCAGCGCCGGGCCCATCTCGCGGTTCGTGCGTTTGACGTACTCGAAGCGGGTGATGTCGTCCTCGGGCCCGAGCACCTGCTCGAGGAACCGCCGCAGCGCGCCCGGCTCCTGCGGGAACCCGACGAGGAAGTAGTGCTTCAGCCCTTCGTGCATCAACGAGCGTTCGAGGATCTCGCTGTAGCGGCTGACGTCGTTGTTGCCGCCGGAGACCACCACGACGACGGTCTGCCCCGGCTCGACCTGGACCACCGAGCCGAGCGACGCCGGGGCGAGCGCGCCCGCGGGTTCGGCGATGATGCCGTCGGACTGGTACATCGCGAGCATCTCGGTGCAGATCGCGCCCTCGGCGACCGCGGTCAGTTCGGCGCCGCTCTCGCGGATCAGCGGGTAGGTGACCGCGCCGGCCTCGCGCACGGCGGCGCCGTCGACGAACGTGTCGAGCGCGGTCAGCCGCACCGGCTGCCCGGCGTCCAGCGCCGCGGCCATGCACGCCGCGCCCGCGGGTTCGACGCCGACGATCCGGACGTCGGGGTGCCGTTCGCGCAGCCAGCTGCCGACGCCGGCGAGCAGCCCGCCGCCACCGACCGGGACGACCACGACGTCGGGGACGAAGCCGAGCTGCTCGACGACTTCCAACGCGACCGTGCCCTGGCCCGCGACCGTGCGGACGTCGTCGAACGCAGGCACCAGCGTCGCGCCGGTCCGCTGCGCGTCCTCGTTGGCCGCGGCGAAGGCGTCTTCGTACGTCTCACCGACGACGATGACCTCGATGTGCGCGCCGCCGAGCGTCGCGATGCGTTCCCGCTTCTGCCGCGGCGTGGTGCCCGGGACGTACACGCGGCCGTCGGCGCCGAGCCGTCGGCACGCGTACGCGACGCCCTGCGCGTGGTTTCCCGCACTGGCGCAGACGACGCCACGCGCGCGGACGTCCTCGTCGAGCTGGACGATGAAGTTGTAGGCGCCGCGGATCTTGTACGACCGGACGGTCTGCAGGTCTTCGCGCTTCACCCAGACCTGGGCGTCCACCCGGGACGACAGCCGCGCGCTCGGTTCCAGCGGCGTGCGGGTCACCACCCCGGCCAGCCGCTCGGCGGCCTTTTCGATGGTCGCCGCGGTCACCGTGTCGATGTCGTGCACCCCGATGAATCTACGACTCGCGCGTCCCGGGCAACCGCGCGGCCCTCCGCGCGCATCAAAGGGGTGACGAACAGGACAGGGGGCACCGGTGAACGACTTCACCGAGTACGTGACGGCACGAGCCGGCTGGCTGCGCAAGGTCGCGTACCTGCTCTGCGGCGACTGGCACCGGGCGGACGACCTGGTCCAGACGGCGATCACCCGGCTCTACGCGAACTGGCCGCGGGCCGTCAGGGCGGACAACCTCGACGGCTACGCGCGCCGCACGCTCGTCAACGCGTACCTCGCCGAACAGCGGACGTCGTGGTGGAAGCGGGTGGACCTGCGCGGCGCCGACCACGACCCGCCGCCGGCGCCCGGCCCGGACCTCGACTCGGCGCTCGACCTGCGGGCCGCGCTGGACCGGCTGCCCGCCCGCCAGCGCGCCACCGTCGTCCTGCGCTACTTCGGCGACCTGCCGGTCGCCGACACCGCCCGGGCACTCGGGTGCTCCGAAGGCACCGTCAAGAGCCAGACCGCGAAAGCCGTGGAGACGCTCCGCGAGCTGCTGGGCGAGCCGATTGCGGAGGGACGAGCATGACCGACACGGACCTGTCCACGATGCTGAAGGACCTGGCCGAGACGCCCGCTCCGCCGCCCCGGATCGACATCGACCGCGCGCGCCGGGCCGGCGGACGTCGTCGGCGCACGCGGACCACGTCGCTGGTCGTCGGCTGCGCCGCGGTGGTGACGGCCGGGGCCCTGGCGGCCGTGTCGGTGTTCCAGCCCACGCCACCGCCCGCGCCGGCGGCCGTCCTGCCCCAGCCCGCACCCGTGGCGCCGGCGCCCGCCGACAACCCGCTGGTGGCGAAGGCGAGCTTCGGCTGGCTGCCGGAGCCGATCAAGGGCATCGAGTACGGCGTCGGCGGCCACGGCGACTACGCGCTGGCCATCGGCCGCGGCGACCTGGCACCCATGATCTGGCTCGCGGTGTACGACCAGGAACCGCCGTTGGACCGCAAGCACGACATGGGCGGGCGGGCGGTGCGCGTTCCGGTCCGGGTCGGTGACCGCGACGGCTATTGGGTCACGACCGACGCGGGGGACCCGCTGAACCAGGGCAACAGCTACCTGCGCTGGCCGACCGCGGACGGCCGCTGGGCCGAGCTGAATGCTTACTACCTCGCCCTTCCCGACCTGCAGCAGGTCTTGCTGCGCGTCGCCGGGGACGTGACGTTCGCGAACCGGCCGGTGCCGCTGCCGCTGCACATCTCGAGCCTGCCGGACTCCTTCCGGGTCGCCGACGTCAACCTGTGGCGCCGTCCGGACACCGATCTCGTCCCGTGGCGGGTGGTGCTGCAGTACTCGTCGAACGGCGCTCTCGTGACGATCACCGTTTCGCCGCCGGGCGGCCAGCCGGACGGCCTCGGCGAACCGGTCTGCGCGAAGAAGTCCGGGCTCACCGCGTGCGTCCGGGTCGACCACCCGCAGGCCGCGGGCATCGACGGGCAGGGCCTGCTCGACCGCATCACGCTGCTCGGCGCGGACGAGGCGAAGTGGACCACGCACGTGATCGGGTGATCACCCCTTCGGCACCGCCGGGTAGGGGACGAAGGTGCTGGTGTTCTCGTCCACGGTGAGCTGCTTGCCGATCGTCGGGAACGCGCGCTGGGAACACGCCGGCCGTTCGCAGACTTTGCAGCCCATCCCGATGGGTGTCGCGGCGGCCGGCTCGTCCAGATCGAGACCGGTCGAATAGACGAGCCGCCCGGCGTGCCGCAGTTCGCAGCCCAGACCCACCGTGAACGTCTTGCCGGGACTGCCGTACCCGCCGATGTTGCGCGACACCGTCCGCGCGACCCAGAAGTAGCTCTTCCCGTCGGGCAGGGTCGCGATCTGGGTGAGGATCTTGCCCGGCTGGGTGAACGCCTCGTAGATGTTCCACAAGGGACAGGCGCCGCCCACGCGGGAGAAGTGGAACCCGGCCGCGGACTGCCGCTTCGACATGTTCCCGGCCCGGTCCACGCGCACGAACGAGAACGGCACCCCGCGCTGCTTCGGACGCTGCAAAGTGGACAGCCGGTGGCACACGGTCTCGAAGCCGACGCCGTAGTGGTCGCACAGCCGCTCGATGTCGTAGCGGAACCGCTCGGCCGCGGCCAGGAACGGTCCATACGGGAGGATCAGCGCCCCCGCGAAGTAGTTCGCCAGGCCGACCCGCGCCAGCGAACGCGCGGCCGGCCCGGAGAACGCCCACGAGTCGGCCAGCTCGGTGATCAGGTCGTCGTACTCGAGCAGTGCGATCTGCGAAGCCATCCGAAACGCCTGCTGGCCGACCCGCAGGCTCGGCGCCAGCCGCAGCACCCGCGTGTGCGGCTCGTAGCGGTGCTGCTGACCGGCGGATTCGTCGATCCCGTCATTGGTCACTTCGACGCCGTAGCGCTGCGAAAGCCGTTCCTTCAGCGCGCCGAGCACCTGACCACGCTGGAGCGGGATGTCGGCCGCCATCTTCTCGGCGCGTTCGTCCAGCTCGGCGACGTAGTTTTCGCGCTCGTAGAAGAAGTCCCGCACCTCCTCGTGCGGCAGCGCCGCCGCCGCGCTGCCGTGCAGGCCCAGGCCGTTTTCCGTGGTCAGCGCGGCGGTGCTCTCGACGGCGTTGCGGTAGCTGCGGTGCAGCTTGACCAGCGCCTGCGCGATCGCCGGCAGGTTCGTGGCCAGCTCGTTGAGCTCGCCGGTGGTGACGTCGACGCCGAGGACCTCGTCGAGCAGGGCTTCCTTGACGTCGGCGACCAGCCGCGACGTGTCGTTGTTCGCGAAGAACTCGGTGTCCACCCCGAACGCCTGCGTGATCCGCAGCAGCACCGGGACGGTCAACGGACGCGAGTTGTGCTCGATCTGGTTGAGGTAGCTGGGTGAGATCTCCAGCACACGAGCGAGGTCGGCCTGGCTCATCGACCGGCTTTCGCGCAAGTGGCGCAACCTCGCTCCGGCGAAAGTCTTCTCCATTCGAGCCCCCCTCTCCGGAAGGTTTCCGGTCCTGAACGGTTACGTGAACGGTCAAGAACGCGGATTTTCGGTGAAGTTGCGAAACGGCGATTCGCAACCTTTGCAAGGAGCCTACGGACCCTTCGCACAAATTGGCAACTTGGACAGCTGGACCCGATTTTCCCAGCCGTGCAAGGGTCGGATCGGGCAAGGCGAGCAATCGCAAACTTCGCAACACCGGGAGATCCGATGACGGAACAGGCCAAGCAGGCGGCCGCGGAGCTGGCGGCGCAGTGGGCGAACGACCCGCGCTGGGCGGGCGTGCAGCGCTCCTACTCGGCTGAGGACGTCGTCAAGCTGCGCGGCAGCGTGGTCGAGGAGCACACGCTGGCCCGCCGCGGTGCCGAGAAGCTGTGGAACCTCCTGCACACCGAGGACTACATCCACGCGCTCGGCGCCCTGACCGGCAACCAGGCCGTCCAGCAGGTCCGCGCGGGCCTGCAGGCCATCTACCTGTCGGGCTGGCAGGTCGCCGCCGACGCCAACCTGTCCGGCCAGACCTACCCGGACCAGAGCCTCTACCCGGCCAACTCGGTCCCGGCCGTGGTCCGCCGCATCAACAACGCGCTCGGCCGCGCCGACCAGATCACCTGGGCCGAGGGCAACACCGACATCGACTGGTTCGCCCCGATCGTCGCCGACGCCGAGGCAGGCTTCGGTGGCCCGCTCAACGCGTTCGAGCTGATGAAGGGCATGATCGCGGCCGGCGCCGCGGGCGTGCACTGGGAAGATCAGCTCGCGTCCGAAAAGAAGTGCGGCCACCTCGGCGGCAAGGTCCTCATCCCGACCAAGCAGCACGAGCGCACGCTGAACGCCGCGCGTCTCGCGTCCGACGTGCTGAACGTGCCGACGCTGGTCGTCGCCCGCACCGACGCGCAGGCCGCGACGCTGCTGACCAGCGACGTCGACGAGCGCGACCAGCAGTTCCTCACCGGCGGCCGCACCGCCGAGGGCTTCTACGAGGTCCGCAACGGCATCGAGCCCTGCATCGAGCGCGGCCTGGCCTACGCCCAGTACGCCGACCTGCTCTGGATGGAGACCTCGGAGCCCGACCTCGAGGTGGCGCGCAAGTACGCCGAGGCCATCAAGGCGAAGTTCCCGGACCAGATGCTGGCCTACAACTGCTCGCCGTCGTTCAACTGGAAGAAGCACCTGGACGACGCGACGATCGCGAAGTTCCAGCGCGAGCTCGGCCACATGGGCTACAAGTTCCAGTTCATCACGCTGGCCGGCTTCCACGCGCTGAACTACTCGATGTTCGACCTGGCGCACGGCTACGCCCGCGAGGGCATGACCGCCTACGTCGACCTGCAGGAGCGCGAGTTCGCTTCGGAGAGCCGCGGCTACACCGCCACCAAGCACCAGCGCGAGGTCGGCACCGGCTACTTCGACAACGTCGCGACGGCGCTGAACCCGGAGAGCTCGACCACGGCGCTCAAGGGCTCCACCGAGGAAGCCCAGTTCCACTGATCCCGGCCGCGGCCTGACGGCGCCCCCCTCCGTCGTCAGGCCGCGACCCTCCCTCCTTTCCTTCCCTGCCCACAGCTCGCGGAGGCACCCCATGGTTGACCGGCTGAACTACCGCATCGAGGTCACCGGCGAGGTCGAAGGCCGCTTCGCCGAAATCCTGACCCCGGCGGCACTCGACTTCCTGGCCAAGCTGGACAACACGTTCGCCGGCCGCCGGCGCGAGCTGCTCGACGCCCGCCGCGTGCGGCGCGAGGAACTGCAGTCCGGCGAGAAGCCGCTCGGCTTCCTGCCCGAGACGCGCCGAGTCCGTGACGACCAGTCGTGGCAGGTCGCCCCGACCGCGCCCGGCCTGGAGGACCGCCGCGTCGAGATCACCGGCCCGACCGACCGCAAGATGACGGTCAACGCGCTGAACTCCGGCGCGAAGGTGTGGCTGGCGGACTTCGAGGACGCGACGTCGCCGACCTGGCACAACGTCATCGACGGCCAGATCAACCTCTACGACGCGATCCGCCGCAACATCGACTTCACCACCGAGGCCGGCAAGCGCTACACGATCGGCGACGACCCGGCGACGATCGTCGCGCGTCCCCGCGGCTGGCACCTGGTGGAGAAGCACATCCGCATCGACGGACGCCCGGTCTCGGCGAGCCTGGTCGACTTCGGGCTGTACTTCTTCCACAACGCGCGCCAGCTCGTCGCGCGCGGCGTCGGCCCGTACTTCTACCTGCCGAAGCTGGAGAACCACCTCGAAGCGCGGCTGTGGAACGACGTCTTCCTGCTGGCGCAGCGCGAACTCGGCATCCCGCGCGGCACGATCCGCGCCACCGTGCTGATCGAGACGATCACCGCCGCGTTCGAAATGGACGAGATCCTCTACGAGCTGCGCGAGCACGCGGCGGGTCTCAACGCCGGCCGCTGGGACTACATCTTCAGCCTGATCAAGAACTTCGCCGCGCACGGCGCCGACTTCGTGCTGCCGGACCGCGCGCAGGTCACGATGACCGTGCCGTTCATGCGTGCCTACACCGAGCTGCTGGTGAGCACCTGTCACAAGCGCGGCGCGCACGCCATCGGCGGCATGGCCGCGTTCATCCCGAGCAAGGACCCGGAGGTGAACGCGACCGCGGCCGAGAAGGTCCGTGCCGACAAGGAACGCGAGGCCGACGACGGTTTCGACGGCTCCTGGGTCGCGCACCCGGGCCTGGTCCCGATCTGCCGCGAGGTCTTCGACGGCGTGCTCGGCGGCTGGCCCAACCAGCTCGGCAAGCTGCGTGACGACGTCCACGTCACCGCCGAGGACCTCCTCGACGTGGCCAGCGCCGGCGGCGAGGTCACCGAAGCGGGCGTGCGCGCGAACATCAACGTCGCGCTGCGCTACGTCGACGCGTGGCTGCGCGGCACCGGCGCGGCGGCGATCCACAACCTGATGGAGGACGCGGCCACGGCCGAGATCGCGCGCTGCCAGGTCTGGCAGTGGATCCGCAACGGCACGAAGCTCGAGGACGGCACAGCGCTGACCCGCGAGCTGGCGGTCGAGTACCTGGACGAGGAACTCGCGTCGGTGCGCGCCGAACTCGGTGCCGGCAACCGCCTCGACGACGCCTACGAGATCTTCACCGAAACCGCGCTGGGCGAGAAGCTGCCGAGCTTCCTCACCACGGGTGCCTACGCGCGGTACCTCACGGACGCCCGGTAGCAGGGGCTCCTGTCACCCCTACCTGACGAGGGGTGGCAGGAAACCACACTGGTTGGGATGGTGTGGTCCGAACCGGTCCGGTGGCGGCGGCTCCCCGCCACCGGACCGGTTCATTTCCGCGTCAGCCCACCGCGTACGCCCGGATCACCGTCTGCCGCACGGTGTTCCCGTCGTCGTCCGACGCGCTCGCCCGCAGCGAAACGAACCCACTGGCCGGGTTCCAGACCACGACCGTCCAGTGGTCCCCGGTCCGGATCGTCGGTGCGGGCCGCCAGGTGCGTCCGTCATCCGTGGACGTCTCGACGGCCAGTTCGCTCCCCGCTCCGCCGCCTTGCCGCTCCAGATACGCCGGGAACGTGAAGACCCGGTCACCCGGCGCGCGGTTGCGGAGGTCGACCGCCGGGTCGAAGCGGGCCGTCAGCAAGGGCAGCGCTCGGCCGTCCGCGGCGGACGACGACCGGAACGTCCACTCCGCCGAAACATCCGTCCACAGTGGCCACCAGCCGGCGTGCCGGTGGGCCTCGGCGCCGAGCCGGTAGGCGCCGTCCGCGTCCGGCACCGGGATCGTCGCCAGCGTGGGTTCGCCCGACGGTGGCACGGGAATCGCGGCACCGTCCTTCGAAAGGCTCACCGAGCCCGTGTCACCGGCGAAGGATTCGGGCTTGCGCGGCCGCCCTGCGGCGTCGCCGAACATCGGCAGCCACAGGTCGAAGACGCCGTCCTTGCGCCACGCCCACGGCCGCGGCTGTTCCCCGGAGTGCGTCACCGTCAGCCCGCGCAGCGAAGGCCCGGAGACCGCCTTGTTCCAGGCCAGCCGGTAGTTCCGCCCCGCCGCCAGTGCGAGGTCGCCGGTCAGCTCACCGCGCAGGCCGGACGTCCACACCGTCTCCCACTTGCCGGGGGAGTAGTACTCGGACCGTTCCTGTTGCGCGGCGACGGGTTCGGTGTAGCCGTAGCCGACCATCCGGCCGAAGAACTCGTGCGCGGCGACATACCGGACTTCGCCGGGTGCGTTGTCGTGATACGCCGTGCGCACCTCGGCGAGGTCACGGGTCTTCGGCCGCTGCACGCGGGGAGCCGTCACCTGCTTCTCGACGTCGTCCGCGAGCTCGTAGCGGAAGTTCGGTGACGGACGGCTGACCACCGTCGCCGACGCCACGCCCGTCTTCGCCAGTTCCGTGAACCGCTGCGCGGTCACGCTCTGCCCGCTCCAGATCGTCGGCAGGGTCAGGTCCGGCAGGCCGCCGCCGAGGACCGTGGTCCCGGCCGTGTCGCCGGACAGGTCGACCATGCCCAGCTTCGCCCCGGCCCGCTCGACGTCCACCAGCCGCCGGTACGCCTCGTCGACCGCGATGCCGATCGGCAGCCGGACGACCACGAGCTTGCCGTGCGCGTCGATCTTCGCCAGGTCTTCGGGCGTGCCGGCGCCGCCGAACGCCACCGGGAGCGTGCTGCGCCCGGCCGGGGCGGTCGATCCGAGCCAGAGGCCCCGGACGGCGAACGGTTGCCCGTCGTCCGCGGTCAGCTCCAGATCCGGTTCGGTGGCGCGCCGGTCCTGGCTGAAGGCGAAGGTCGCCGACGAGGTCCCCGGCACGGTCGCGGCGAACGCCTCGTGGAAGCGGGGGTCGAGATCGAACCCGTTGGCGAAGACGCACGCGCAGGCCGTGATCCGGCTCAGCCGTTCGATGCGGTGCGTGCCGCCGCGCGCGGCCGGGTTGTCCGGCTCGAGCGACACCGCCTGGCCGTCGCGCGCGTCCAGGGTCTGCGTGACGGCGTGGTCGAGGGCCAGTTCCGGGTGGGTGATGAAGCTGTACGACGGTTCCTGGCCCGGCCGCGGCGTCTCGATGACGCTGTTCACGACGTAACGACCGCGCGGCAGCCGGAAGGTGCCCGGCTCGCCCTGGGTGAGCGTGCCGGTGTCGAGGTCGACGATCGTCACCGGCGGGTACCCGGTCGGTGCCCACGGTTTGCCCTCGCGGTTCACGAGCCCGACGGTGAGGTCGTACATCTCGTCTTCCTGCCGCAGCGACAACGCCGTGCGCGTGCTGACGCCGTCGCCGCTCGCGGTGAGGATGCCGGAGAAGGTGCCGGGGTGCCCGTCCCGCGCGGAGAAGCTCAGTTCGACGGGGGTGCTGCCGCCCGCGGGCACGGTCACGGTCGCCGGGAAGGTCACCCCCTCGACGGACGACCCCAGCGTCAGCGTCACCGGGACGGTGCCCGAGTTGTACCAGGTCACCGTGGCCTTCCCGGTCGTCCCGTGCGTGGGCCACGGCAGGAAGACCGAGGCGCTGCCGGTCGCCGTGACCGCTGTCGTCGTCGCGCGGGCGACGTCGACGCGGCCGGTGCCGACCGCGGCCGCCCCGGCGTCGACCGGGGTGGCGGTGCTGGTGAGAGCGGCCTTGAGCCGGTCGGCGGTCCAGTCCGGGTGCTGCTGGGCGAGGATCGCCGCCGAGCCCGCCACGTGCGGCGCCGCCATCGACGTGCCGCTCAGCGTCTGGTAGCCGTCGCCGACGGGGTCGCCGATGGGCGGGATCCCGGCCGGTCGCGCCGCGGTGATGGACTCGCCGGGCGCCGCGACGTCCGGCTTGGCGGCGCCGTCCCCGATCCGCGGGCCGCGGCTGGAGAACGGGCTCAGGACGTCCTTTTTGGACACACTGGCCACGGCGAGCGCGGCGTCGGCCGCCGCCGGGGTCGAGACGGACTCGTCCTGCCCGAAGTTGCCCGCGGCGATGACGAAGAGCGTGCCGTACTGGCGCGTGAGGGTGTTCACGGCCTCGGACACCGGGTCGGTCCCGTCGGACGGCCCGCCGCCGAGGCTCATGTTCACGACTCGGGCGTGCGCTTCGGTCACCGCCCACTGCATGCCGGCCAGGATCTCGTCGAAGGTGCCGTCGCCGGAGTCGTCGAGGACCTTGCCGACGGCCAGCGCGGCGTCGGGCGCCACGCCCTTGTACTTCCCGCCGGAAGCCGCGCCGGAGCCGGCGATCGTCGAGGCGACGTGCGTGCCGTGCCCGTGGCCGTCCTCGACGCTGCCCTTGCCGCTGAAGTCCTTGCTCGTCGTCACGCGCCCAGCCAGGTCCGGGTGCCCGGGGGCGATCCCGGTGTCGAGCACCGCGACCCCGACGTCGCGGCCGGTCAGGCCCGCCTGCCACGCCGCGGGCGCGCCGATCTGCGGCACGCTCTGGTCGAGACTCGCGTGCAACTTCCCGTTCAGCCACACCTTCGCGGTGCCCGCCGCGAGCGTGGCCGGTGCCGCGGTGAGCTTGTTCCAGAACCCGGCGGCGTCGGCTTTCGGTTCGTCGAGCGCGGTGTAGCCGAGCGCGGTCGGCCTGCCGGCCACGCCGGTCCGCGCGGAGACGGTCGCGCCCGCCTGACGGACCAGCAGCGGCACGTGCGGCGTGCGTGCGTCGTCATAGCCCTGGCGCAGCAGACCGGTGACGTTGAACAGCTGCTCGTCGAGCCGTCCGGCTCGGACCAGCCCGGCGGCGTCGCCGGGCAGGACGTACTGGTCGCCGCGGCGCGTGTACTGCTGGATCGGCACCGGGCGATCCCGGCGGGCGGGCAGCACCCGGACATTCGTGCCGCTGACCAGCACCCGGTCGCCGGTGACGAGCGTGATCCGGTCGGGTGCCACCGAAGGCGCGTCCGCCGGGGCGGCCGCGGCGGCGGGGGCGGTGAGCACGGCCGCGGCCAAGGTCACCGCGAGGACCGCGGTGATCGGTTTCCTCATGGATGGTTCCTCCCTGTCGAAGTCCCTCGGGTCGTGGAACGGCTCCCGCGCGCCGGCGGGTTGCCCGGATTTCGATCTCCGGGCAACCCCGGCGGCCGCGGACCCCGTTGGACACGGTGTGGGGGCGACGAGGAGGAACAGGTGAAACGGTCGGAAGAGGCGGGGTACCGCGATTACGTCACGGCCCGGATGGACGTCCTGCGCCGGACGGCCTACCTGCTGTGCCGGGACTGGTACCTCGCCGACGACCTGGTGTCGATCACCATCGGCAAGCTGTACCGGCACTGGCCGCGGGCCCGGCGCATGGATCACCTCGACGCCTACGTGCGCCGGATCCTGGTGCGGACGTGGCTGGACGAGAAGGGCCGGGCGTGGCGGCGGGAGGAGCCGGCCGCGACGCTGCCGGAGCCGGCGGTACTGCCCGGCGACGACGTCGTCGAACGGCTCGGCCTGCTCGAGCTGCTCGACGCGCTGCCGCCGCGGCGCCGGGCGGCGGTGGTGCTGCGGTACTACTGCGACCTTTCCGTCGAGGAGACCGCCGAGGTCCTCGAGTGTTCGCCCGGAACCGTGAAGAGCCAGACCGCGCGCGGGCTCGACGCGCTGCGCGCGCTCGTCGCCGCGGGCCAGAGCTGAAGGAGGCGCCATGAGCAGGGAACAGTTCGACGCGGCGATCGGCGCCGTGCCACCGTCCACAGTGGATGTCGATGCCGTGCTGGCGCGGGAACGCGGCCGGGCGCGGGTGCGCCGGTTCGTCAACCCGTGGACGACCGCGGGGGCGGGCGTGGCGGCGGTGGCCGCCGGTGCGGCGCTGGTCCTCGTGCCCGGCGGTTCCGGCGGTTCCGGCGGGACGGCGGTGGTGCCCGGGGCGGCCGGCACGCCGTCGGCGCCGCCCTCGGACGATCCGTGCGCCATCAGCCCGTACCCACCGCAGACGGGGCCGCCGATCCCGGAGACCGCCGACGTCGCGGCGAACCGGCTCAGCGGTGTGCTGACCGCCGCCGTCCGGCAGCGGGTCGCCGCCGGGACGAAGCTGCAGCCGCACGCCCAGGGCGAGTACCCGAAGGGCAAGCAGCACGGGCCGTTGACCTTCTACCACGTGTTTTCCGCGCGGGTGCCGCGCGAGGGCGCGTGCAGCGGCGGCGAGGACTACTTCATGGCTGCTGCGACGACGGTCGACGGGGCGCGCAAGGGCAACGTCTGGGCGATCGTCACCCGGCTCGGCGGCAACGCCACCCCGGCCACCGAGTGCGCCGATCCGCCCGAGGGCGCGCAGGGCTCGTGCGACCGGACGACCGGGCCGCACGGCGAGACCGTCGTCGCGCTCACGTTCACCTATCCCGGGCAGGCGACGGTCAACCAGGTGAACGTCGGCAAACCCGACGGCACGGGCATCATCGTCGAGGCGGAGAACATCGCCGGCAGCGCGAAGCAGCCGCTGCCGCCGGACATGCCGTCGCCGCCGCTGAGCCTCGACCAGTTGCGGGAGGTCGCGCTCGATCCGGGGCTGACGCTCTATCCCTGAGCGGCCAGGAGGACCTTCGCGGCTTCGCGGGCTGTGCTCGCTTCACCCGGGTCACCGGTGATCGCGGCGAGCACGGTCGCGCCTTCCATGAGGGAAAACAGCTGGTCGGCGGTGGTGTTGTCGGGAACGAGACCACGCACGTAGGCGCGGAGCTGGTCCTTGTGCTCGCGGATCGCGGCGGCGACGCCCGGCGCCGGCTCGCCGAACTCGCCGAACGAGTTGATGAACGCGCAGCCGCGGAAGCCGGGTTCGGAGAACCAGTTCCGCAGCCAGTCGAACACGGCGAGCGGGGCGTCGCCGCGGGCGTGGACGAATTCGCGCAACGACCTCCGCCAGCGCTCGTCGCGACGTCGGAGGTAGGCCTCGACCAGGTCGTTCTTCGCCGGGAAGGTCTGGTAGAGCCGCTTGAGCGAGACACCCGAGCGCGTGCGGACGGCGTCCATCCCGACTGCCTGGACGCCGTGGGCGTAGAAGAGCTCCTCGGCGGCTTCCAGCAGCCGGTCGGTCGCCTCCGTGGGAGTCATGTCACCTGCCTCTGGTGTGGAGAATGAGCGTTCTCTAGTCTAGCGGGGTAGTCGGAGAACGTACGTTCTCCCCGTTGGCAAGGAGCCCCCATGACCCCGCGTCCGCCGTTCCCGCCGTTCGACGAAGACACCGCCCGCCAGAAGGTCCAAGCCGCCGAGGACGCGTGGAACACCCGCGACCCGGAGCGGGTCTCGCTGGCCTACACGGAGGATTCGGTGTGGCGCAATCGCGACCAGCACGTCGTGGGCCGCGCGGAGATCGTCAGGTTCCTGACGGCGAAGTGGGAGCGCGAGCTGGACTACGCGTTGCGGAAGGAGCTGTGGGGCTTCCGCGGCAACCGCATCGCCGTCCGGTTCCAGTACGAGTCTCGCACCGCCGGAGGCCAGTGGTTCCGCAGCTACGGCAACGAGCTGTGGGAGTTCAGCGACGAAGGCCTGATGCGCCGGCGGGAGGCCAGCATCAACGACGTGCCGATCGATTCGTCGGATCGCCGGATCTTCGGGCCGCGCCCGGAGTCCGAGCACGGCCTGCTGCTGCCGGTCTTCTGAGTCCGCTGCGGGCGTAACCGTGCCCGTTCGCGGCCGGCCGTGGGCATGCTCGAACCATGACGGCACCGGCCTTCGGCGGCGAAGTGAGCGAGTACTACCAGCGGTTCCGGCGCGGCTACCCGCCCGCGGTGGGCGACGCGCTGACAGCCGCGTTCGGGCCGACGCGCGACGACGTCGTGCTCGACCTCGGCTGCGGCACCGGCCAGCTCACCCGGGTTCTGGCGCCCAGGGTGGGCGCGGTGCTGGGCATGGACCCGGAACCGGCGATGCTCGACCAAGCCCGCAAGGCGGGTTCGCCGGCGAACGTGAGCTGGCTCCTGGGCGCGGACTCCGACATCGGCGCGCTGACGCCGGCTCTCGGCCCGCGCCGGCTGGGCGCGGTGACGGTGGCGCAGGCGTTGCACTGGATGGACCCCGCGCGGCTGTTCGCGGTGACGCGCCCGCTGCTGCGTCCGGGCGGTGGTGTCGCGGTGGTGACCAACGGCGAGCCGCTGTGGCTCCAGGACACGGCGTGGTCGGCGGCGCTGCGCGAAGTCGTGTCGTCGTATTTGGGGACACCGCTGCACCGGACGTGCGGCACGGACGAAACGAGCCAGTCGCGTTACGCGGACGCCCTCTCGGAAGCCGGGTACGTCGTCGATTCCCAGGTCGTCTCGTACGACGCGCCGCTGAGCGTCGAGGAGATCGCCGGTGGCGTTTTTTCGGCCATGAGCCCGTCGCAGCTGCCGGCGGCCGAGGAGCGGCCGGCGTTCACCGAGCGCGTCCGGGAGGCGGTGACCCCGCACGGACCACTGCGGGAGCGGGTCCGGGTGCGCATCCTGACCGGAACCCGCTGACCGGTCACGGGAGGCGAATGGGTACCGGCCCGTAGTGTTCCGCTGATTGTTTCCCCAGGACCCGGTGCGGATGCTCGCTGCGAGGCGCGTCCTTGCGCCGGTCGTCCCGAGGAGTCCCCATGACCAGCAGGTTGAGAGCCGTCGTCGCCACCGTCTTCGTCGTGTTTTCGTTCTCGTTCGGCGCCGTCGTAACGGTGACCGCGCCGACCTCGGCGCACACCGACTGCGTCCGGCCCTGCCGCTTCTGAGCGGGCCGCCACCTACAGTTCGGCCTCCGGGTTGCGAGCTTCGCCGCTCCGAAGCCGGCGTTCGGTCGACTGCGGCGTCGCGTCGTCGAGCACTCGTCGTCACCGCGCCGGCGACCGCTACCTACAGTTCCGGGATCCCGGCCGCGACCGGCTCGAACGCGTTGCCGGTGGCGATCTTCGGCCGCGGCAGCTCGACCGGCTCGCCCGGCTTGGTCCGTTTGTAGACCGCGGCGGTCGCCTCGGCGATCCGGCCCCAGTCGAAGTCGGCGGCCAACCGTGACTGCGCGGCCTTCGCCCGCTTCGCCGCGGCAGGTGCGTCGCCGAGCACGGCCGTCACCGCGTCGGCCAGTGCCGCGACATCGCCGGGGCTGAACGCCAGCCCGGTCTCGCCGTGCACCACGACCTCGCCGAGCCCGCCGGCGGTGGACGCGACCAGCGGCGCCTTCGCGGCCGCGGCCTCCAGCGCGACGATGCCGAACGGTTCGTACCGGCTGGGCAGCACCACGGCGTCGGCCGCGGCCAGCGCCGCGCGCAGGTCGCGGTCGGACAGGTGCCCGACGAAGTCGACCGCGCGCCGCACCCGCAGCTTCCGCGACTGCTCGACCAGCTCGTCGAAGTGTCGTCCTTTTCCGGCGACGACCACCCGCGTGCCGGGGTGGCGGCGCCGGATCCGGGGGAGCGCGGCCAGCAGGTCCTGCACGCCCTTCTCCCACTCGAGTCGTCCGAAATAGAGCAACAGCGGCGCCCCGGCCGGGCTGTAGACCTCGCGGGCGCGGGCGATCTCCTTCGCCGGCACCTGCCAGCCGCGTTCCTCGATGCCGTTGTGGATCACCGTGACGTCGCCGGCCTCGATCTCGAAGAGGTGCGCGACCTCGCGGCGCATGGCCTGCGAGCAGGTGATCAGCGCGTCCGCGCGGTTCGCCAGCCACCACTCGACCGAGTGAACCTGCTGGTTCAGCGGGTGCGACAGCCAGCCGGAGTGCCGGCCGGCCTCGGTCGCGTGGATCGTGCCGACCAGCGGCACCCGCGCGGCCTCGGCGATCGCGATGGCCGGGTGCGCGACCAGCCAGTCGTGCGCGTGCACGACGTCCGGCTGCCAGCTGCGCAGCAGGTCCTGCGCGGCGCGGATCATGGCGTGTCCCATGGCCAGCGTCCAGGCGACGAGGTCGCGTTCGAACGTCACGTGCATCGGGTCTTCGGCGACCCGGATGATCCGCACGCCCTCGGCGACGCGGTCGGTACGCGGGTGCGTCCCGGCGTCGGTGCCCGCGGCGTGCCGGCAGAGGACGACGACCTCGTGACCCTGGCGGGCCAGGTGGCAGGCGAGCGCGTGCACGTGCCGGGCCAGGCCACCGATGGCCACTGGCGGGTACTCCCAGGACAGCATCAGCACACGCATGGGCAGAGGTTACTCGCGAGTCGGGACGGCCCGGCGGCGCCCGTGCCAGCCGACCGGCCAGATCCGTCGCCGAATGTGGCCCGACTCACTGGCGAGCCCGGCGATCTCTGCCACCATCGGCCGGGATGACTTGCCCTGAGGACACCGGCCGCCGCCGGCTCGACCCGCCCCTGTCCACCCCGTGGTCCGCCGAGGTCGGCCCGGACAACGCCCTGCCCGAGTACCCGCGGCCGCAGCTGACCCGGCCGAGCTGGCTGAACCTCAACGGTGTCTGGGAGTACGCGGGCTGGCCGTCGTCGCCGGACGAACCACGGCCGTCCGGCTACGCCGAGCGGATCCTGGTCCCGTTCCCGCCGGAGTCGGCGTTGTCCGGAATCGGCCGGCGCGACGAGGTCCTCTGGTACCGGCGCCTGGTCGAGATCCCGGTCGACTGGCTGGGCCGGCGCGTCCTGCTGCACTTCGGCGCGGTCGACCAGACGGCGAAGGTGTGGGTCAACAACCAGCTCGTCGCGACGCACGAAGGCGGCTACACGGCGTTCAGTGCGGACATCACCGACGTCCTACGGGCATCGGGGCCGCAGGAGCTGACCGTGCGGGCCGAGGACCGCACCGACATCGAGCCCTTCCCGGTCGGCAAGCAGCGCAACGCACCCGGCGGGATCTGCTACACGGCGTCGTCCGGAATCTGGCAGACGGTGTGGCTCGAGCCGGTGCCCGAGACCCGCGTCGAACGCCTGGACCTGACCCCGGACCTCACCGGCGTGACGGTGTTCCCGCAGGTCACCGGTGGCTCCGAGGTCGTGGTCGTCGTTTCGGCAACGGACGGCGAAGTCGCGCGCGGCTCGGGCGCGGCGGGGACGTCGGTGCGCGTGGACGTCCCCGAACCACGCCTCTGGACCCCCGACGACCCGCACCTCTACACACTGCGCGTCCAGCTGCTCGACCGGCATGGCGCGGTTTCGGACGAAGTCGGCAGCTACGCCGGTCTCCGGACGATCGGCCTGCGCCCGGATTCCGAGGGCCGCCCGCGGATCGCGCTCAACGACCGGCCCCTGTTCCTCCACGGCCCGCTCGACCAGGGCTACTGGCCGGACGGCATCTCGACCGCGCCCACCGACGAGGCCCTGCGCTTCGACCTCGAGAAGACGAAGGAGCTGGGCTTCAACTTCGTCCGCAAACACGTCAAGGTCGAGCCGGCGCGCTGGTACTTCTGGGCCGACACGCTGGGCCTGGTCGTCTGGCAGGACATGCCGTCGCTGACGGTCTCGTTCGACGGCCCGCCCGGCATCGCCCCCGACCCGGTTCCGCGGGCGCGCGAGCGGTTCGAAGCGGAACTGATCGAAATGATCACTCAGCTGCGAGCGGTCCCGTCGATCGTCGGCTGGGTGCCGTTCAACGAGGGCTGGGGCGAGTTCGAGACGGCTCGTGTCGCGGGGTTGGTCAAAGCGCTCGACCCGACCCGGCTGGTGATCGCGAACAGCGGCGTCAACTGCTGCTTCTCCCGCCCGGACACGGGCGCGGGCGACGTCTACGACGACCACACCTACGTGGGCCCCGGCACGCCGACGGTCACCGATGGCCGGGCGATCGTCGACGGCGAGTACGGCGGCCTCGGTCTGGTGCTGGACGACCACCGCTGGCCGGGCCCGCCGAGCGCGTACGAAATGGTGCCGACCCGGGAACGGCTCACCGAGCGCTACGCGGAGGTGAGCGCCGCTCTGGAGCAAGTGGTGCTCGAGCGAGGCCTGTCCGGTGCGGTCTACACCCAGACGACCGATGTCGAGAACGAAGTCAACGGCCTGCTGACGTATGACCGTCGCGTGGTCAAGGTGGACCCGGAAGTGGTCGCGAAGTGCGCACGAGCGGTGATCGACGCCGGCTCGGCCTGAGCCGGCTTGGTCGTTTTTTGGACGACACCGCGGGACCTCGCGCCCACGGCGTCGCAGCGTGGTCAGCTTTCGGCAACGGCCTTGATCAGGCCATCCCGCCCGTGGTCGAGCGCCGACAACAGCGCGCCGCGCAGGGCCGCCGAGTCCGTCACCGCTCCTGCCTCCACCCGGACCGGCCCCGGCGCGGCCGCGTGGACCGTTCGCCGGATTTCGGCCACGAGGCCCGGCCGGCTCCCCGCCGGGCCGCCCAGCAGCACCAGGTCCGGATCGACGATCGTGCAGATCGCGGCGACGGCCCGCCCGAGCGTCGCGCCGAGCAGCCGTAGCCGTTCGGCGGCCACGGCGTCACCGTCGGCCTGGTCGAGCGTGGTCAAGATTGCGTCGACGTCCAGCGAAGGCGCGTCGGACCTGCCAAAACCTTGGTCGGCGAGCGTCGAGGCGAGCGTCGAGCCCGAACTGTCCAGGAACCCGATCTCACCCGCCAGCCCGTGCGTCCCGCGCACGAGCTGATCGCCGACATAAAGACTGACGCCGAGCCCGGCGCCGACGTAGACGTAGGCAAAGCTCTTCGCCTCCCGCCCGGCGCCCTCTCGTCGTTCGGCGAGCGCAGAAAAGTTGACGTCGTTGTCGAGCAGAACCTCACGCCCGATCTCCCCGGCCCGGAGCCGCCCCTCGGGAAAGGGCGACCCCGGCAGCGCGACGACCTCGTGCGTGACCGGGTCGACCGGGTTGGCCACCGAGATAGCGGTCGCCCGCACCGGACCCGGCCCCACCCCGCCCGCCGCGGCGACGGCGTCCCGGACCGCGGTCGTCATCGGCCGGTCGCCGGGCTGGTGCCGCTCGGCGGCCAGGACCGTCCCGGTCAGGTCGGTGGTGATCGTGCGGATGCCCTGCTGGTTGACCTCCGCGGCGACCACGCGGCCGGCGTCGGTGGCCAGTTCGTAGAACGTGGCGATCCGGCCGCGGCGGCCGGTCTGGTCGGTGCCGGTGGCCCGCAACGCGCTCGCGGTCTCCAGCCGCCGGACTGATTCGGAGATCGTCGGCTTCGAGATCCCGGTGGTCGCGGCGAGCTCCGCGCGCGTGATCCGGCCGTGGACGAAAACGTGGTCGAGCACCGCGCGGTCAGTCATGGCCCGCAGCATCGCCAGGCGCGGAAGCGGCCGGTCGGGGTCGGACATCGCACCTCTTGTGGCGGGGAACGGACAGGGGTTACCGTAGCCGGGACATTCTAGTAAGGAGTCCTAATCAAAAGATCGCGAGGACACCGATGACGACCACAGAGCTGCCCGCGAACATGTCCGAAGCCATCTCGGGGACCAAACGCGAACTGCGCGCCCGGATCGGCGACGTCGCCGGCGCGTTCGCCGAGGTCCGCGATGCAATGCGCCGGGAGGTCGACGCCGTCGCCGCCGACCCGGACGCCTTCCCCGTGGTCCGCTACCGCGACATCGCCGCCGGGACCGTGCCGCAGCGCACGCTCGACGCTGTCCGGCGCCGCGGCTGCGCCGTCGTCAAGGGCACCTTCGCGCGCGAAACGGCCGAAGCCTGGGACGCCGAGTTGGCCGCGTACCTCGCCGACAACGACTTCGCCGGGACGTACCAGGGCCCGGCCGACGACGTCTTCGCCGGCCTCGCGTCGAGCCAGCCGCAGATCTACCCGGTGTACTGGTCGAAGCCGCAGATCCAGGCCCGGCAGCACGAGCACATGGTCGCCGTCCGGCGGTTCCTCAACTCCTTCTGGCGGCAAGAGTCCGAGGGCCGCGTCTGGTTCGACCCCGATCGCGACACGGCCTACCCCGACCGCATCCGCCGGCGCCCGCCCGGCTCGGCGTCGCTCGGCCTGTCCGCCCACACCGACTCCGGCTCGGTCGAACGCTGGCTGCTGCCCGTCTACCAGCAGGTCTTCCGCCACGTTTTCGCCGGAAACTGGCAACAGTACGACCCGTGGGACGGCGCCTACCGCACCGAAGTCGACGAATACCCGTCGACGGTCATGTGCTCGGCCTTCCGCACCTTCCAAGGCTGGACGGCATTGTCGGAAATGCACCAGGGCGACGGCGTGCTGCACGTCGTGCCGATCCCGTCGGCGATCACGTATGTGCTGCTCCGCGCGCTGCAGGACGACATCCCCGACGACGACCTCTGCGGCGCCGCCAACGGCCAGGCCCTGCCGGTCAGCGACAAGTACCACGACGACCTGCTGCCCGCGCTGACCTCGATCCCCGCGATCGAGCCGGGCGACACGGTCTGGTGGCACGGCGACGTCGTCCACGCGGTCGCCGACGGCACCAACCCGGACCGCTGGGGCAACGTCATGTACATCCCGGCGAGCCCGCATTGCCCGAAGAACGCGGCCTACGCCGAGAAGTGCGGCCGCGCCTTCCTGACCGGTGCGAGTCCTGGCGACTTCGCGCCCGAAGACTACGAAGTGAACTGGACCGGCCGGGCCACGATCGACGACCTCAACGCGGTCGGGCGCGAGCAGCTCGGCCTGTGACCGCGCCGCGCCGGGCCGAGACCCGGCGCGACACCGGTCGTCTCACGCCGGCAGGGCGGCCTCGATCGCCTTGACGACCTGGTCGTCCTCGGGCTCGGTCCGCGGCCGGAACCGCGCCAGGACCTCGCCGTCAGCGCCAACCAGGAACTTCTCGAAGTTCCACTGGACGTCGCCGGAGTCACCGTCGGTGTCGGCCGTCTTGGTCAACTCCGCGTACAGCGGGTGCCGGCCATCGCCGTTGACGTCGATCTTCTCGAACAGCGGGAAGGTGACGCCGTAGGTCGTCGAGCAGAACGTCTGGATCTCTTCAGCGCTGCCCGGCTCCTGCCCCGCGAACTGGTTGCACGGAAAACCGACGACGGAGAAGCCCTGGCCGCCGAAGCGCTCCTGCAGCCGCTCGAGGCCCGAGTACTGCGGGGTCAGGCCGCACTTCGACGCGACGTTGACCACGAGCAGTGCTTTGCCCGCGAGCGAGCCCAGCGAGCTCTCCTGTCCGTCGAGCGTCTTGACCGGAATTTCGTGGATCCCCATGAGTCCCTTTCAGTCGTGCTTCAGCGTCCGGGCGTCGAGGTGCCCGAACGGTCCGTCGTCGGCGCGATAGGCGGCCGCCAGCTCCTCGGCCCGAGCGCGGTCGCCGCGTCGCAGCAAGCCGGCCAAGGCGTCGAAGCGCTCGGTGTGTACCGCCGCGCGGCGACGCGCGTAGTCCGCGGCGGAGTCCTTGGTGACCATGAACGCCCAGTCGCTCTCCAGCGCCAGCATCGCCTCGGCCGCGGCCTGGTCGGCGACGGTGTCCCGGGCCGTGGTCGGTAATCCGGCAACGAGCGACAGGAGCCGTTCCTGCAGTGCCGTGTTGGCGTCGACCATGTCCTTGACCTGCTCGCCGTCCCAGACGCGCCAGTCCTTGCCCGAGCCCCACGATGACGCGGGCAGCGCGATCGGTTCGCCGACGAGCCCGGCGTCGAGGGCGCCCTTCAACGTCGTCACCCGGACGCCCGCCTCGGGCAGCGCGCGCAGCACGCCCTCCAGCCAGGCCGGCCCTTCGTGCCACCAGTGTCCGAACAGCTCCGTGTCGTAAGCGGCGACCACGAGCGCCTCACGCCCGTGGTGCTTCTTCAATGAACGCAGCCGCGTCACCACGGTGTCGACGAAGTCCTTGACGTGCAGTCCCAGCACGTCCGCGGCCAGCGACGGGTCGTACGGCGCCTTGTCCGGCGGCTCGACCGTCTTCCCGGTGACACGCGACGCCTTGAGGCCGACCTCGTGCGCCCAGGTATGGAAGTCGCGGTAAGCGGCGTGGCCGGGGTAGCCGGCCTTCGGCGACCACACGCGGTAGGTGACCTCGAGGTCCCGCCCGAAGGCGACGACGTCGCTGTCGCCGACCGGCCGCGCGGCCCAGGTGTCACCGCGCAGCGACGGCCCGTCGACCATGAACCGCCGCACGCCGGCGGCCGCGTAGTCGTTTTCCATACCAGGCGCGTAGCCGCACTCCGGCGCCCAAATCCCCTCGGGCCGCGACCCGAGCCGCAGCGCCGTGTCGTCGAGGCCGGCGTTCAGCGCGAACTCGCGCACCCGCGGGTCCAGCAGCGGCTGGAACGGGTGGGCCAGTGGCCCGCCGAGCAGCTCGATCGTCGAGTTGTCGACCAAGGAACGAAGGATGGGGGAGAAGCCGTGCCGCCAGCGGGTGCCCAGCTCCTCGGCCGCGCGGACCGCGGTCCGGTGTTCGGCCGCCGCGAGCTCGCGCAGGACCGGGTCGCCCCGCCACAACGTCGACGCGTGCTGGGCGCTCAGCTGCCAGTGGCCGAGCCAGTCGTGGAACGCGCGGATGCTGTACGGGTCGTCGAGCTGCGCGGCGAGCACCGGCGTCACGCCGAGCGTGAGCACGTCGCGGCGGCCTTCGTCGGCGAGCCGCTCCAGCAGGTCGACCATCGGCAGGTACGAGTGCGCCCACGCCTGGTAGAGCCATTCCTCGCCGACCGGCCAGCTCCCGTGGTGCGGCAGCCACGGCAGGTGGCTGTGCAAGACGAGGCAAAAAGTGCCTTCGTTCATCGGCGCACCGCCACAGCGACCAGGTCGAGGCTCGCGTCGAGGTCGTCGCCGTGGATTTCGAAGCCCGTGGCCTCGATCGCGGCGACGTCGGCCAGCAGCGCCGACGGCCAGACGGCCTGGCCGGGGAGCGAGCCCATGACGACGCCGAGCTGGGCGTCGATGATCGACCCGCCGTACCGCTCGTCGAGCGCCCGCACGGCCTCGCCGTGGTGCAGGCCGTGCACCGTCTCGACCTCGAAACCGGCGTCGGCGAGCAGCCCGGCCAGCTCGGCCGGCGCCAGCTCACGGGTGTGGAACGGATTCAGCGGCGTGTCGCTGTCCGGGGTGAAGGTCAGTCGGTTCGGGGTCGTGACCAGTAGTTTTCCTCCCGGCGACAACACCCTGCGACACTCGGCGAGGAACCCTGACTGGTCCCACAGGTGCTCGATGACCTGAAAATTGGCCACGACGTCGACAGCGCCGTCGCGTACCGGCAGGAACGCCAGGTTCGCCCGCGCGACGGCGAGTTCGGGGTAGCGGCGGGCGACGTGCTCGGTCGTCGGCACGTCGTAGTCCAGCGCGAGCACCCGGCGGGCCGTGGTCGCGAGGAGACTCGCGCCGTAGCCCTCGCCGCAGCCGGCTTCGAGGACCGTCGCGTCCGCGCAGTGGGGGAGCAGGGCGAGGTAGGCGGCCTCGTGGCGGCGGAACCAGTAGTTCTCCTCGGCGATGCCGGGGACGGTCCGTTCGCCGGTCAGGTGCAGCGCCTCGGCCCGGGTGGCTGGGGTGGTCACCTCCGCGACCCTAGCGGGTGTCACGTCCGGCCCGGCCGTCTCGTTCCGTGGTCATGCAACGAACAACGACCCGCATACTGCTCGTCCTCTTCGGCCTGGTCGAGGTCCCGATCGGACTGTGGCCACTGATCACGCCAACCGGCTTCTACCAGGACTTTCCCGGCGTCCGCACGGGCTGGGTCTCGATGGACGGCCCCTTCAACGAGCACCTCCTGCGCGACTTCGGCGGCCTCAACCTGGCGCTCGCGGCGATGCTGATCGGCGCCGCCGTGATCGGCACCACAGCCGTGGCCCGGCTGGCCTCGGTGGCGGCGCTGCTCTACAGCGTTCCGCACTTCGCCTACCACCTCGGGCACGTGTCGCATTTCGAGACGATCGACCAGGTGCTCATCATCGCGTTGACGGGACTCACCGTGCTGGTGCCGCTCGTGCTGCTGGCGATCCCCGGCCGCCGGGTCAGTACACCGGTGACACCGTGATGCCGAGCGCGCCCGGGCCGAGGTGCGCGCCGATGACCGTGCTCGCTTCGACGACCATGCTCTCGGCCATCGCCGGCACCCGGCGTTCGATCTGCCGGCCGATCTCGAGTTCGTGGTCGCTCGCGCCGAACCGGGTCACAGCGATGTCGGCGCGGAAGCCGCCGGACTTCTTGACCGCGAGGTCGACCATCTTGGCCAGCGCCCGGCGCGTGCCGGGGACGCGGGCCAGCGGCGCGACCTCGCCGTTCTTGACCGTGAGCAGCGGCTTGATCGAGAACGCGGTCCCGAGCATCGCCTGCGCGGCGCCGATCCGCCCGCCCCGGCGGAGGTACTCCAGCGTGTCGACGTAGATGAACTCGGTGCTGGTGAAGCACCGGCGTTCGGCGGCTTCGATGACGCGGCCGGCGTCCGCGCCCGCCGCGGCGGCGCGGGCCGCCGACACCGCGGCGAAGCCGAGGCTCATCCCGGTGGTGCGGCTGTCCAGGACGTGCACCGGGATGCGGACCTGCTGGGCGGCCTCCCGGGCCGCGCGGACGGTGTCGGACATGCGGCCGGAGATGTGGATGCTGACGATGGCGGTCGCGCCCGAGGCGGCCGCTTCCTGGTAGGTCCAGAAGAACGCCCCCGGATCCGGGGGCGAAGTGGTGATGACGTGCCCTTCTCTCATGGCGTCGATCACCTCGCCGCGCTCGAAGCGGTTTTCGTCGTCGAAGTGACCACCCAGGTTCAGCTGGATCTGGACGACTCCGATGGCCCAGCGGGCGGCGACGAGGTCGGGCAGGCAGGAGCTCGAGTCGGTGATGACGGCGATGCGCGCGGGCATGGTGGGGGAGGTTAACCGCTGACACCCACTGCGAGTAGGCCGTGGTTGGTCCGATTGGACGAACGGCAGTTCAGGAGGGGTAACCGGTCGACTACCGGGACGATGGTCCCATTAGATTGCGCATCCAGGTGAATGGCGTCACCTCGACGGGTCCGGCGCGCCGATTGGGCCTAATCTACCGGCCAGTAGAGCACTGACCCGTGGTCGTCCGCGGGGCACAACCGGGAGGTCGAAGCAGACCCATGACGAACATCGTTGTCCTGGTCAAGCAGGTACCGGACACCTACTCGGAGCGGAAGCTCAACGGGACCGACCACACCCTTGACCGTGAATCCGCCGACGCCGTGCTCGACGAGATCAACGAGAAGGCCGTCGAAGAGGCGTTGAAGATCAAGGAGGCCGGCGAGGGCGAGGTCACCGTGATCTCGGTGGGCCCGGACCGCGCGACCGACGCCATCCGCAAGGCGCTGTCCATGGGCGCCGACAAGGCCATCCACGTCTCCGACGAGGCGCTGCACGGTTCCGACGCGATCGCCACCGCCAAGGTGCTCGCCGCCGCGATCTCGAAGGTCGAAGGCTACGACCTGATCATCGCCGGCAACGAGTCCTCCGACGGCCGCGGTGGCGCCGTCCCCGCGATCCTCGCCGAGCTGCTCGGGCTGCCGCAGGTCACCTACGCGCGTGAGGTGACGGTCGACGGCAAGACCATCAAGGCGGTCCGCGAGACCGAGGACGGCCTCGCCCGCCTCGAGGCGACCCTGCCCGCCGTGGTCAGCGTCGGCGAGAAGATCAACGAGCCGCGCTACCCGTCGTTCAAGGGCATCATGGCCGCGAAGAAGAAGCCGGTCGAGACGTTCACCATCGCCGACCTGGGCGTCGACGCGGGCGAGGTCGGCCTCGGCAACGCGTGGTCCGCCGTGATCGAATCCTCGCCGAAGCCGCCGCGCACCGCCGGTGAGAAGGTCGAGGACGAGGGTGACGGCGGCACCAAGGTCGCCGAGTACCTGGTCGGCCAGAAGCTCATCTGACAACGGCTCTTCGAGGAGGAACAAGAACATGGCTGAAGTACTCGTCCTCGTCGACCACGTCGACGGTGAGGTCAAGAAGGTCACGCTCGAGCTGCTGACCGCGGCCCGTGCGCTCGGAGAGCCGTCGGCCGTCGTCGTCGGCCCGACCGGGACCGCCGCCAAGGCGAAGCAGGCGCTGGCTTCCCACGGCGCCGCCAAGGTGTATGTCGCCGAAGGTGACGACGCCGCGAACTACCTGGTCACGCCGAAGGTGGACGTGCTCGCCGCGCTGGCGCAGCAGGTGTCCCCGGCCGCCGTGCTCGTCACCGCCAGCGGTGAGGGCAAGGAGGTCGCCGCCCGCCTGGCCGTGCGCCTGGGCTCCGGCCTGATCTACGACGCCGTGGGCGTCAACGGCGACGGCGTGATCGACCAGTCGATCTTCGGTGGCGCGTTCTCGGTGAAGTCGAAGTCCACCAAGGGTGCGCCGGTCGTCGTCTCCATCCGCCCGGGCGCGGTCGAGGCCGAGCCGGCCGAGGGTGCGGCGGCCGAGGAGACCGTCGAGATCCCCGCCACCGACGCGGCGAAGGCCACCAAGATCACCGGCGTCGAGCCGGTGACCGGCGGTGACCGTCCGGAGCTGACCGAGGCCTCGATCGTGGTCTCCGGTGGCCGCGGTGTCGGCTCGGCGGAGAAGTTCGACGTCGTCGAGAAGCTGGCCGACTCGCTCGGCGCGGCTGTCGGCGCGTCGCGTGCCGCGGTCGACTCCGGCTACTACCCGGCGCAGTTCCAGGTGGGCCAGACCGGCAAGACCGTGTCGCCGCAGCTGTACATCGCGCTCGGCATCTCCGGCGCGATCCAGCACCGCGCCGGCATGCAGACGTCGAAGACGATCATCGCCGTCAACAAGGACCCGGAGGCGCCGATCTTCGAGATCGCCGACTTCGGCATCGTCGGCGACCTGTTCAACGTCGCGCCGCAGCTGACCGAAGCGGTCGAGAAGCGCAAGGGCTGACCATTGCTCCGAAGGGCCTTCCGGGATCACCTGGAAGGCCCTTCGTGCGTTTTCGGGACCTGAGAGAAGCCTGAGAACCCGCAATTAACTGAACGTGCACTAATCGGTCATCGGATGGCACTCTCCGCGGCTTCCAACGCGCAGGTACACCTTGACCATGACGACGTCACAGCTCCTCGTCAGCACTGATCAGGCGGGTGCCGACCTCCCCGCGGACGCTCCCCGGTACTCCCTCCTCGTCGCCCACGCGAACGAAGAAGTGGTCGCCGCACAGAAGCTCCGCCACCGGGTTTTCGCCGAGGAGATGGGCGCGCGGCTGCACTCGCCGATCGCCGGTCTCGACGTCGACGAGTTCGACGAATTCTGCGACCACCTCGTGGTCCGCGACGACAACACGGGCGAGATCGTCGGCTGCTACCGGATGCTGCCGCCCGATCGCGCCGCCGTGGCCGGGAAGCTCTACGCCGACAGCGAGTTCGATCTGAGCGCGCTCGACGGGCTGCGGCCGTCCCTGGTCGAAACCGGCCGGTCGTGCGTGCACCCGGACCACCGCAGTGGCGCCGTCGTCAGCCTGGTCTGGGCCGGGATCGCCCGCTACATGCTGCTGTCCGGCCACCGCTACCTCGCCGGCTGCGCGTCGGTCCCGCTGGTGGACGGCGGTTCGTTCGCCGCCGGCGTCTGGGACGTCCTGCGCACCAAGCACTACTCGGACGAGGCCACGCGTGTCTCGCCGCTGATCCCGTGGGACGCCACCGGGATCGAACGCCCGGATCGCTCGGTCCTGCCGCCGCTGATCAAGGGCTACGTCCGGCTCGGCGCCAAGGCCTACGGACCGCCCGCGCTCGACGCCGCCTTCGGTGTCGCGGACTTCTTCGTCGTGCTGGATCTGCACAACGTCGACGAGCGGTACCTGAAGTTCTTCCTCGGGGTCCAGGTATGAGCCACGCCTGGATGCCGACCTCGCCCTGCGGCGACGGCTGCTTGACCGACGGCGACCCGGTGGTCGGCTTTCCGCGGCGCGTACTGCGCGTCACCGCGGCGATCTTCGTCGTTTTTTCGGCAATGCTGACGGCGCCCCTGCTGCTGGTGTCGTGGGGCCGCGAGCGCCGGGTCCGGCTGATCTTCCGCGGCGTGCTGCGGGCGTTCGGCGTCCGGCTTCTCGTCCACGGCGGTGAGGACTTCCTGACCGCACCGGCCGGTCGTGGTGCTTTGGTGGTCAACAACCACATCTCGTGGCTGGACATCGTCGCGATCAACGCGCTGCGGCCGATGCGCGCGCTGGCCAAGAAGGAGATCGCGGGCTGGCCGGTGCTGGGCGGCCTGGTCCGCCGCGGCGGCAGCATCTTCCTCGACCGCGAGCGGCTGACGACGCTGCCGGCCACGATGGCGTCGCTGGCCGATGCGCTGAGGACGGGGTCGCTGGTGAGCGTGACCCCGGAGGGGACCACGTGGTGCGGTCTGGCGTCCGGCCGCTTCACGACGGCGACGTTCCAGGCGGCCATCGACGGCGGTGTGCCGGTCCGCCCGATCGCGCTGAGGTACCGCCTCGCGGACGGCCGCGAGACGAGCCGCCCGGCGTTCATCGGCCCGGAGTCGCTGATCGCGTCCCTGCGCCGGGTCTCGGCGTTGCGCGGGCTGGTGCTCGAGATCCACATCTGCCCGGAGATCGCCCCGGGTCGTGCGGAGAACCGGCGTGAACTGGCGGCTCTCGCCGAGGCGTCGGTGCATTCGGCGCTGGGGACGGTGAAGATCCCGGCCCAGCAGCGGCGGCGGACCCCGCGTCCCCAGCCGATCCCTTTGGCTTCGCCTCCCGCGAAGTGATCCGGGCCCTGTCGCCGCGATCCGGCGACAGGCCCGGGTTGGGAGGCGTCAGCGGTCTTGTGAGCGCGGGCCTGTCATCGTGATCCGATGACAGGCCTGTTCGCTGTGTCCGGGCGGTCGGTTCGCATGGAACCGCTCGGCCGGCTCGTTCAGCCGACAGCGAGCGTGAGCTTCCCGCCGGGGTGCCCGTCCTGGCTCTCGATCTGCGCGGCGGCGGCCTCGGCGAGCGGGTAACTCCTGCCCTGGGCGATGCGGACCCCGCGGTCGGTCACCCAGCCGGCGATCCCGGTCAGGACCTCACGCGACTGCTCACCCCCGCTCGAGAACGGAATGCCGAGCTCGAACGCGGCACCGTCGGCGATCGTGATGACTCGGTCCTTCGTGCCCCGCAGCTCGACCGACCCGGGCAGCACCCCGTGTCCGGTGGTGTCGAACACGGCGTCCACCGGCCCGGACGCGGCCTCGCGGACCCGGTCCAGCCAGCCGTCGCCGTAGAGCACCGGCACGACGCCCAGCGACTTCAGGTCGTCGAGGTTCCGGCTGCCGGCGGTGCCGATGACGGTCAGTCCCTTGGCGACGGCCACCTGCGCGGCGAACCGCCCGACCGTGCCGCTGGCGCCGTGGACCAGCAGCGTCTCGCCTTCGCGGACGTCGAGCAGTCCGAGAACGCGAAGCGCCGTCTCACCGGCGACCGGCAGCGCGGCCGCGTCGGCCCACGAAATACCGGCGGGCTTCGGCGCGAGCGTCTTCGCCAGCGCGTACTCGGCGTACGCGCCGGTCTCGGACCAGCCGAACACCTCGTCACCGACGGCGAAGTCCGCGCCCTCGCCGACAGCGTCGACGACACCGGCCACCTCGAGGCCGGGGATGTGCGGAAAGGCGACCTGGAAGTTCTGCTGCATGAAGCCGCTGCGGATCTTCCAGTCGATCGGGTTGATCCCGGCGGCCCGGATGGCCAGCCGCACCTGTCCCGGGCCGGGCTCCGGTACCGGAACCTCGGACAGCTGCAGGACGTCCGGCCCGCCGTAGGCGGAGAAGGTGATCGCTCGCATGGTGTTCGCTGCGCTCCTCGGGTTGTGACTTCGAATGTCCTCCCTAAGCAGTCAACTCGGCCCGGCTATTCCACCGAACCACCCGGACGAGCAGCGTTCACTAGCCGGACGAGCAGGTCGGCCGAACGTGGACGCGCCTACTTTGGACGCATGGACGCTTCCTGGTCCGATCCGCGACACGTGCTGGACGTCGTCGACCGGCTGCTGTCGGCACCGCGGCCTCACCTGCTGCTCAGGTTCTCCGCCGAGCTGGGGAAGCTGATCCCGCACCACGCGGCCGCCATGCAGACCGGGGACTGCCCCCGCAGCCCGCTCAAGGTCGTGGGTGACCAGGCGATCGCCGACGCCGTGACGAGCGTCGAGCTGCAACGGCTGGTCGACCGCAGCGAGCCGGGCAGGGCCCTGGTGGTCGACGGCGTGCTCGGCGGCGTCGAACGCTGGCTCGTCCTTCTTTCGTCGATGCCGGCGGTCGGCAAAGGGGCGGTTCTCGCCGTCGTGCCGGAGGACACGGAGCTGCCGACGGTCGAGCTGGAGCTGGCCGCGCAGCTGTGGCACGTCCTCAGCACCGACGTCGGCCAACGCGCGGCCGATCCGGGCCCGGACGTACTGGCCAGCAACCTCGCGGCGGCCACCGCGCGGGCCCAGGCGATCACCGACCTCGGCCAGACCCACGCGGCGACCCTGGCCACGCTCCTGGCCGTGCTGCGCTCGGGACGACTGTCCGACGGCGTTGCCCGCCGCACGGCGGTCGACCTGGCGACCGACGCGCTGCTCGAGCTGAAGGGCGTCGTCGACCGCGACCAGGCGCTTTCCGAGGAACGGGCGGCCGCGGCCTTCGCCTTGCTCAGGGCCCAGCTCGCCGACCTGGTCCGCCACACCGAGGTCGACGTCGACCTGGTCGATCCGGCCGGCGACGCGTCGCTCCCGCAGGACATCGCCCACACCGCGCGGACGATGACCCGCGGCCTGGTGCTCGCCGCTTTGGACCGTCCGTCGACCACGCGCCTGCGGGCGTCGTGGCGGCTCGACGGCTCGGTACTGCGGATCACGGTCCGCGACGACAGCCCCGAAGTCGTCGATGCGATCCCAGCTCGCGGGCTGACCGACCGGCTCAGCGCCCTCGGTGGCCACTGGGAGGTCGACGCGGTGCCCGGCTGGGGCACGACGGTCACCGCGGTCCTCCCGCTCGGCGTCGCCGAACCGCCGGAGCTGCGTCCGCTCGACCGGCTCAACCCGCGTGAGATCGAGGTCCTGACCGGGATCTCTCAGGGCCTGCGCAACCGGCAGATCGCCGAACACCTGCAGCTCAGCGAGCACACGGTGAAGTTCCACGTCCGCAACATCCTCGACAAGCTGGACGTGAGCTCCCGCGGCGAGGCCGCCGCGCTGGCCCGCGACCTGCGGTTGGAGCCAGTGGCGCACCGCACGGCCTGAGCCGGCTTGACCTCCAGCGGGCTGGAGGTTGCACGCTGCTGATCATGGCCTCGACGCTCGACTCCGCACCCCGTCGCCGCAGCGTGCTCTGGACCGCGGAACACCGCCTGACGACGATCGCGCTGCTGCTCGTGGTCACGTTGGTCGCTTTCGAGAACATGGGCGTCGCGACGGCGATGCCGACCCTGGTCGCCGACCTTCACGGGCTGTCGCTGTACTCGTGGCCGTTCACGATCTTCCTCATTTCGAGCGTGGTCGCGACGGTGCTGTCGGGCCGGCTCGGCGATCGCCGCGGTCCGGCACCGGCACTGCTGGCAGGGCCGGTGTTGTTCGCGGTGGGCCTGGTCGTCGCGGGGACGGCGACCGGGATGCCGATGTTCCTCCTCGGTCGCGCACTGCAGGGCTTCGGCTCGGGACTGCTGCTGGTCTCGGTCTCGCTCCTGATCGCGTTGACGTTCACCGACCAGGAACGCCCGGTGATCTACGCGGCGAACGCGGCCGCCTGGGTCCTGCCGGCGGTGATCGGGCCGTCCGTGGCCGGCGTGGTGACCGTCAGCATCGGCTGGCGCTGGGTCTTCCTCGGCCTGGTTCCGCTGGTCGTCGTCGGTGTGACGATGCTGGCGGTGGTCGTCCGCCGCCTCCCCGCGCACTCACCGTCCGTCGACGGCCGCCGCGCAGGTGTGGTCCAGGCGATCATCGCGGCCCTCGGCGTCGCGGCGTTGACGTGGGCGGCCCAGCACCAGTCGCTCCTGGCCCTCGCCTACGGCACGGCCGGGCTCGTCGCCTTGGGCTACGCCCTCCGGACGTTGCTCCCGACCGGAACGCTGTCATCCCGCCCCGGCCTGCCGACGGTCGTCGCGTCCCGCGCCCTGATCGCCGGCGCGTACGCCGGGATGGAGGCGTACCTGCCTCTGACGATGAGCGCGGTCCACGGCTACAGCCCGGCGCTTGCCGGCCTACCGCTGACCATCACGGCATTGGGCTGGTCAGCGGCCTCGGCGGCGCAAGGCCGGTTCCTCAACTGGTCCAGGGAGGCGTCGCTTCGCACAGGGTTTTGGCTGGTCGCGGCCGGTTTGGCCGGCTTCGGCCTGGTATCGCAGCCTTGGTTCCCCGCCTGGCCGGCGTTCGTGGCCTGCGCGGTCGGTGGCGCCGGCATGGGGATCGCGATGCCCGCGATCTCCGTCCTCCTGCTCCGCTACTCACCCGAGGGTGAGCGCGGCTTCAACACCTCGGCGATGCAGCTGGCCGACTGGGTGGGCTCCGCCCTGCTCATCGGCCTGGGCGGCGTCCTGCTCGGCGTGGCGGGCTCGGTCCTCGACCCGTCGCCTGCGATGGCCCTGCTCACAGTTGCCTTGGTGGCCCTCGCGCTGCTGGGGGTCCGGCTGACCGGACGGTGGCCGTCGAAGGTGTGACAGCCCACTTCGAGGGCCAGGGTGGGCTTCGTCACGCGGTGGAGCAGACTACTCTGAAGAAGCGATGACCTATCTCGACCACGCGGCGACCACTCCGATGTTGCCCGAAGCCGTAGCGGCGATGACCGAGGCGCTGTCCAACGTGGGCAACGCCTCCGCGCTGCACTCTTCGGGCCGCCGCGCTCGGCGGATGGTCGAGGAAGCCCGCGAAACCATCGCCGACGCCCTGGGCGCCCGCCCCTCCGAGGTGATCTTCACCGGCGGCGGCACCGAGAGCGACAACCTCGCGCTCAAGGGCATCTTCTGGGCTCGCCACGATGAGCAGGAGCAGCGTCGCCGCATCCTGTGCGGAGCCGCGGAGCACCACGCCGTACTCGACACGGTCGAATGGCTCGAATCCCACTGCGGCGCCGAGATCACGCTGCTGGAAGTCGACAGCCAGGGCCGCGTTTCGCCCGATGTGCTCCGCACCGCCATTGCCACGGATCCCGAAACCGTGGCACTGGTGACGGTGATGTGGGCCAACAACGAGGTCGGGACGATCAATCCGATCGCCGAGCTGGCCGCGGTCTGCGCCGAGTTCGACATCCCGCTCCACACCGACGCGGTACAGGCCGTCGGCGCTGTCCCGGTCGACTTCGCGGCCAGCGGTGCCGCCGCTCTCACCCTCACCGGACACAAGCTCGGTGGTCCCTTCGGCGTGGGCGCCCTCTTGCTCGGCCGCGACGTGACGTGCGTACCCCTCCTGCACGGCGGAGGCCAGGAACGCAGCGTTCGTTCCGGCACCCTCGACGTCCCGGCGATCGTCGGTTTCGCAGCTGCGGTCCGAGCCAGCGTCGCGACTCGAGCCGACTACGCAAAGCGCGTCGAGGAGCTCCGCGACGGACTCATCGAAGTCATTCAGCGCGAAGTGCCCGACGCCATCCTCAACGGCGGAGATGGTGAACGGCTGCCCAGCCATGTTCACTTCACATTCCCGGGGTGCGCCGGCGACAGCCTGCTGATGCTGCTCGACGCCAAGGGCATCGAATGCTCAACGGGATCCGCCTGCACGGCAGGCGTCGCCCAACCGAGCCACGTGCTGCTCGCCATGGGCGCCGACCCCGCGGCGGCTCGCGGCTCTCTTCGTTTCTCCCTCGGCCACACATCCTCTGCCGCGGATGTTGAAGCGGTCGCCGCCGAGATCGGCGGAGTCGTCACACGCGCCCGGCAGGCCGGCTTGGCCGGAATGCGCAAGCAGAACCAGAAGCAAGAGGTGTAAGGCAATGCGGGTTTTGGCCGCGATGAGCGGAGGAGTGGACTCGGCGGTCGCCGCGGCGCGTGCAGTCGATGCCGGGCACGACGTCGTCGGCGTGCACTTGGCGTTGTCGGCCAAGCCGGGCACCTTGCGAACCGGATCGCGTGGGTGCTGCACGATCGAAGACTCGCACGACGCCCGACGGGCCGCCGACATCCTCGGAATCCCTTTCTACATCTGGGATTTCGCGGAGCGCTTCACCGAAGAGGTTGTCGAGACCTTCGTCGGTGAATACGCCGCCGGACGTACGCCGAACCCGTGTGTCACCTGCAACGAGAAGATCAAGTTCGAAGCCCTCCTCGAGAAGGCGATGGCGCTCGGTTTCGACGCGGTCGCCACGGGCCACTATGCGCGCCTCTCCGTGGTGGATGGCGTGCCCGAGCTGCGCCGCAGTGCCGACAGCGGCAAGGACCAGTCCTACGTGCTCGCCTCCCTCACCGCGGAGCAGCTCAGCCACGCCATGTTCCCTTTGGGCGACTCTTGGAAGACTGACGTGCGGGCCGAGGCGGAGCGACGTGGGCTGTCCGTCGCCAACAAGCCGGACAGCCACGACATCTGCTTCATTCCCGACGGTGACACCAAGAAGTTCTTGGAGAACCGGCTGGGCCAGCGTCCTGGCGAACTCGTGGACGCGGAGACCGGCGCAGTGCTTGGCCATCACACCGGCGTGCACGGATTCACCGTCGGACAGCGCAAGGGGCTCGGAATCGAGGCTCCGGCGTCCGACGGCCGGCCTCGATATGTCCTGTCGCTCGAACCGGTTTCCGGCTCCGTCAAGGTCGGTTCCGCAGCAGGGCTCGGGATCAAGACGATCGAAGCCGACCGCGCGATCTGGCCCAGCGGTGAGCCGCTGACCGAACCGACCGAATGCGTGGCGCAGGTCAGGGCCCACGGAGGAATCGTCGACGCGGTCGCCGACGTGGACTCCGACACCATGACGGTCCATCTGCGCGAACCGCTGCGCGGGGTGGCCCCGGGGCAGGTCGTCGTGCTCTACCGGCCGGATGCCGAGGGCGGGGACATCGTCCTGGGCAGCGCGAAGATCTCGGGCACGCGCTGACCGTCGGTCATAGCCGTGGCTTCTTGCGGCTTCGGTTCGCTCGCCGTCGCCCGGAATGCATTGACGGCGGTGTTGTCGAGTGCACCCGGCCGGCCGGTGTTGCGACGTTCACCGTGCCGTCAGGCGTGACTTCGTAGTCCCAACCGGGCTGGCTCTTCAACCTGCGGTGCCGCGAGCAGTACGTGACCGGCTGATCCGCACTCTCTTTGGCCTCGCCCTGCGCCCGGGTCGCTTCGATCCCGCAGTTCTGCGCGGGACGTGTGCATCCGGGCTGCCGGCACTCGCGGTCCCGGACCCGGATGAACTCGTCGTGCGCCGGGTCCAGCGGGTATCGCGCGGGCGACAGCTCGATCGCTCGGCCGGAACGCGGATCGGTGAGAACTCGTCGGAGCGTTGTGTCGGAGCCGCTGATGATGCGACGGGCCACTGACGCCGCGACGGGCCCGCGTCCGGCAAGAGCCGCTGGGAAGTCGTTCACGCCGAGGTAGGTCGCCAGGTCGACGTGCAGGAACACCTCGGTGCGCTCGCTCGGGCCGCCCGTTCCGCTGAGCAGCAGATCCATGGCGACGTCCGCTCGGAGCTGGTCCAGCGTCCGAGCCTCGTCGGGGGTCTTCAACGCCCGAGCGGCCCGGACGATACGTGCGTAAGCCGCAGTCGCCTTCTCGGTGGGCGCGTTGTTGATCGAAAGACCGGTCACACCGGTGTCCTGGTGGTGCAGGGTCAACCGCCGTTCGACGAGGCTCCGTTCGGTGCGCTGCGCCGCGCCCTCTGGATCTGCTTTCGCGGCTGCATAGGCCGCGGCACGGCGGACCTGAGTTGCATTGCGCCCCGGAACGCGGTCCTCGAGCATCGCGTCGACGAGGCGTACGTGGTCCCTGGACAGCCACGACGTCGCATCCGTGACCTTCATGGCGCGATAGAGGTCGAGTCGGCCGTCGTCCATGAGGTTGAGCATGCGGGGGAGCCGGGCGATCAGCGCGTTCGCCGCCGAGACTATGGCGCCGGCCCGGTGTTCCGTTATGGACAGGGCCAACGCCACTTCCGAGGCTGCACCGGGCGCCCGTCTCCGGCGCACGCTGAGATCTGCGATCGCCCGTAGCTGCAGGGCTTGCAGCTTGGAGATCTCCGCATCGGTGATGCGGATCAGATCCACGACTTGCTCGTCCTGCATGCGTTGCAGCGTCTCCGGGTCGGTGCGGATCGCCCTCAGCACGAGCGGGAGCTTGTCGTAGGAGCTCCCGGAATCGGCCGGAGGAGCGAGTTTGCGGAGTGGTTGTGAAGGTGCCATGAGTGCGACCGTACGAGCCCTCGCGGCGAATGTCACCGAGATTCAGAAGAATGGGTGTAAAAGGGAGCGAACGGTCCGTTCGCGCCCTTCGCGACTTGACGTACTCGAATTGATTCGGAATGGTTCGCGTGCGTGGACGTGTGCGTCGCCGATTCCGGGAGGGGAAGTGATCAAGCTTATGTCCTATGTGGATAGAAGGGAATCTGTTTGGTGCCAATGCAATCGGCGCTCAGAGCTTGAGCTTGAACCCGGTGTGACTCGGGGTGAAACCAAGCCGCTCGTAGAACCGGTGGGCGTCGGCCCTCGAGACGTCCGACGTGAGCTGGACGAGTGCACATCCGTGGCGCCGCGACTCGTCGATCGCCCAGCGCATGAGGTCGGCGCCGAGTCCGGAGCCGCGGTGGTCAGCGTGGATCCGGACGGCTTCGACCTGACCACGAAGTGCGCCGCGGCGGGCGAGGCCGGGGATGATCGTCAGCTGCAATGTCCCGACCGGCTCGTCGCCGGAGGTCACGACGACCAGAAGCTGGTTCGGGTCTGCGTCGATCTGCGCGAAAGCGCGCAGGTAGGGCTCGAGGTCATGGGGATCGTCACGGGTCGCACCGAGCTGGTCGTCCGCGAGCATGCGCACTATCGCGCCGATGTCCTCGCGCCGTGCCCTGCGGATGGTGTAGTCGCTCACGGCGCCAGTATCACAGGACGCGGGTGAATCCTTGATAGCTTTGCTCGAACCCGAAGCGGGCGTAGAAGTCGCGCAGGTCGGCGCGCGCGAGGCCGGAATCGAGGTGAAGCCGGCTGCATCGTCGCCGGCGGGCTTCGTCGATGCCCCAGGTCAGAAGCGCGCTGGTCACTCCGCGCCGGGCGGCGCGAATGCCTTCGAGCAATCCGCGGGTCGCGCCTTCCCACGCGAGCCCCCGCAGCACCGTCAGCTGCGCGGTACCGACGACGCCGTTGTCGTCCTCGGCGACGACCAGCGTGACGTGCGGGGTGTTCATGAGTTCCCGAAGTGCGACCGCCAGCGGCTCGCCAGGTGCGCCGAACAGACGCGCGAGCGCCTCGACGTCCGTAGCTCTGGCACGTCTGATGACTTCCATTTCACCCAGTATGCAGGAAGCCTGCCAGACGTCGTAAATGCGGCGACGTCGTCACCCGCGGCGTCGGCTGCCACGCCGCTCAGGGCGTCGCGAAGTGCCGGACGCCGTCGACGACCTGAGCGGCCAGTTTGCCCTGGGACACCAGCAGGTCGAGGTGTGCCGCCGTCTCCAGGACGGCAAGCGTCTGGTTGAACGAGTCCATTTCGGACAGCTTGCGGTTGCGGCGGGTCCAGCCGATCCGGTGCGCGGCCTCGAAGGCCGTGCTCGCGCCGGCTGCGATCTGGGAGCCGATCGTCTCCAGGCGTTGTCGATGGTGTTCCAGCAGCTCGTCGACCCGCGTGTGCACGCTTTCGGACACGGGACCGTGTGCGGGAAGCATGCGGCGGTCCGGCATCGCGCGCACCAGGCGCAGCGAGTCGATGAAGTCGTTGAGCGGCAACTCGGCCGGGACGGGCTGGAATCCGATCGAAGGCGTGATGTGCGGCAGCACGTGATCGCCGGAGAACAGCAGATCGGCGGTGTCGTCGACGAAGACGACATGGCCGGCCGTGTGACCGGGAGTGGCGACGACGTCGAACTCGCGGCCGGGCAGGATCGGGCGTCGTCCCGGAGTCAGCCACTCATCGGGCGCTTCCCAGAGGTCGGCTTCCGTGTGCCGCCGGTCCGTACCGAAGTCGCGGGCCAGAGCTTTGACGACTTCGCCGGCGCCGGCCTGGAACAGCAGATCGACCTGAGCTTCCATCGGCAGCCGGTCAGGGTTGCCGGAAGCCTTCAGTGATGGCTCTTCGTCCTGGCCCAGGGCGATCTTCGAACCGAATTCGCGACGAAGGACGACAGCCTGCGAATAGTGGTCACGGTGCACGTGGGTCACGAGGAACTCGCCGACATCGGCGAGCTCCGCGCCGATTCCGCCGAGCGCGCTCGCGAGCTGTTGCCGCGCCACGGTCAACGCCCACCCCGAGTCGACCAAGACCAGCTTTTCGCCATCGGTGACCGCGTAGACGTTGACCGCGCGCAGAGCATCGTTGGGCAGGGGCAACGGGATCCGGTAGACGCCGGCCGAGACCTCGTAGATTCCGGGTTCGGTCCAGTTCCTGTCGCTGCTTTCCGGCAACGGTTCCACGGTGACCTCCGTCCCGGCGAGACTGCGGCGTCCCGGCCTTCATTCACCCTGAGCCGTGCCGGGCCTGCTGTCCACCTGGAGAGGCTGAGACGCCGGTCACTCGATCAGTTGGTGTCCTGCTTCAGGGCGGTGTCGATCGTGAGGGCCGCGGCGACCACCATGCTGGCGAGCGGATCGGGCAGCGGGTGGGGGATCTCCACGACGTAGTTGTCGGCGGTGGTGAAGGCGGCTTTGAGGAACCCACCCCACGTCTTGGTCACCCGGGCGACCTCGGTGCCGGCGTGGTCGCGGATCGAGAAGTTCCAGGCACGCCAGTTCTCGGCGAAGATCCCGCCGACCGTGCGGCCGTCGACTACGAAGCCGAAGCGGATCTTCCCGAAGACGTTCTCCTGGACGATCTCCCCGATCGGGGTCTCGTCGGCCCTCGTGACGAGGAACCGCGACTTGAAGACCTTGGCGGGCCGGGTCACCTTGAGCACGGTGCTGTGGTTGGCGTCCCGGACCTCGAACTTGTGGGTCAGGAACTGGTCGTAGTTGGTCAGCAGCCGGATCGCCTTCTTCAGGGTGCTCTGGCCGACCTGGACGACTCCGCCGAGCCGATTGCCGTGCTGGTCGAAGACGCCGAACTCGTTGGCCATCTCGATCAGCTTCGCGCGCTGGTTGACCACCAGGACCGGCTCGGTGAACAGCGTCCCGCCACCGACGCGCCCGGCGCCTCGGCCGCGCGTGGCGCGATTGACCTGCTCCTGGACGCGTGCCGGGTCGTGGGCCCGCTCGATGTCCAGCTCGATGGGCTCGGAATCGCTCGGTGGTGGTGCCTGGTAGGCCGGCCGGGTGTTGGCGGTCCAGGCCCGTCCGTCCCACCAACGGTGCAGACGGGGGTCCCGCGCGTCGGGATACCAGCCCGGTTGCGGTGGCGAACTCGTCATGGCGGGTGAGCCTATCCGCGCGGGCCCCGCCGCGGTGCCGGTAAAGGCAAATGCGTCGTATGTCTGCCTCCGGGCAGCTCGGCGCGGCAGCCCGGTCGGCGTTGCCGGCGGGTGGTCGACCAGAATCAGAGGTCGTGAACGAGCGAGTTTGGCCCAGCGGTGCCGCGACGGCGATCGGTTCGATGCCGGGCACGGACCCCGCGGAAGCGGCGGCGATCGTGTTCGGCGAGCTGCCGGACTTCCCGCACCTGCCGGAGCTGCCGGCCCGCGGTGTCGGTGCCGACATGCTCGGCCGGACCGCCGCGCTGCTGGTCGACCTGGCCGTCGACGTCGTGCCCAGCGGCTACCGTGTGGCGGCCCGGCCGGGGCACGAGCACCGTCGGGCCGTCGACCTGCTTCGGTGGGATCTCGACGCCCTGCAGGAGGCGCGGGAGAAAGCCGGAGTCACCCCGCCGGTCTTCAAGGTCCAGCTGGCCGGACCGTGGACGCTCGGTGCCGGGATCGAGCTGCCCCGAGGTCATCGGGTGCTCACCGACCACGGCGCCTTGCGGGACTTCACGTCCTCCCTGCTGGACGGCCTCACCGGGCATGTCGCGGAGGTCCAGGCCAGGACCGGGGCGCCCGTGGTCGTCCAGTTCGACGAGCCGTCGTTGCCCGCGGTGCTGGCCGGCGGGCTGTCGACGCCATCCGGCTACGGGAACGTCTCCGCCGTGCCGGAGCCCGAGGCACGTGACTTGCTCGCAACGGTGATCGACGGCGCGAAGGCGATCACCGGCCAGCCGGTGATCCTGCACTGCTGCGCCGCGAAGCCGCCGCTCGGCCTGCTGCGCGAAGCCGGTGCCGACGCACTGGCTTTCGACCTCGCCGCACTCGACGGTGCGTCCGCCGCGTTCCTCGACGAGATCGGCGAGGTCTGGGACGGCGGGGCGACGCTGTTCCTGGGCGCCGTCCCGACGACCGCACCCGCGTCCCCGCTCACTTTGAAGGACGTCGGCGAGCCCGCGTTCCGGCTGGCCGACCGGCTCGGCTTCAACCGCAGCGTCCTCGCCGAACGCGCGGTGCCGACCCCCGCGTGCGGCCTCGTCGGCGCCACACCTGATTGGATGCGCCGCGCCCTCGCACTGTCGCGTGATCTCGGCAAGGCCTTCGTGGAGCCTCCGGAAGGCTGGTGACGGAATCCGGCAACTCGCCGACGTCCGCCCCACCCGGCCAGTAGCGTGGCGGGGTAGCCGACCGAACGAGGACCACCCGTAGCCATGCGCCTTTTCCGCCGCAAGAGCACCGCCGCCGATCCGCCCGACCCGCGTACCGCGTGGCCGGAGCAGCATGTACCGGACGACCCGGCTGCCGCCGCGGCGACGTTCTGGCAGGGCTGGTACGACCTGCTGCCGATGGTCAGCGCGGCGCTCGGCGAGGGTGAGCCGCACCGGGTCGAGCACGAGCTCTGCGAGCTGGTCGAGGCGCTGCACCCGCGGCTGCACTTTTCGCTCGAACGTGGTCACCGGGCGGTCTACGCGCTGGTCGTGACCGGCCAGGAGGACCCGGAGCTGCGGCCGTTCACCGACGCGTGGCGGGTAGCCGCGCCACCGGAGGACGCGATCTGGGAGTACCACGACTCGGTCCCGCCCGTACCCGATCCGACCGAGGTCACCGTCAACCTCGGCGAGCAGCGGATCGCGCTGGCCGACGTCCGGGTCGTCGCGCAGGTCGACGAAGACGAGCACGTGGTCGACGTCGCCGTATTCCACCCGGGCTTCGGCAACCTCGACGACGCCGCCCGGCAGACCATGACGTTCCTGCCGCTCGATGCGACATTGGGTGAACGGCTCGCCGCCGAACGGCTACGGCGCGTGGAGACCGCGGCGGCCGAGCCGGCCGGTGCGATCACCCTTCTGGAGTTCCGTGAACTGGTCCGCGGACTGGGCAACGGTCCCAGCGAAAATGTCGGTGCCCCCGACTAGGGTTACCACCCGTGAGCAGCACCGAACTCTCTCAGGACCAAGTCGCGGCGGTCGACGCCCCGGTGGCCGCCGAGGACGTCGCCGACGTCCCGGCCGAGGTCCGCGAACGGCACGCCGCCCTCGCGGAAGACCTGCGTAACCACCAGTTCCGCTACTACGTCCTGGACTCGCCGATCATCTCCGACGGGCAGTTCGACGAGCTGCTCGGCGAACTGCAGCAGATCGAGGACGCGCACCCGGCGCTGGTCACGCCGGATTCGCCGTCCCAGCGCGTCGGCGGCACGTTCTCGAACGAGTTCACCGCGTACGACCACCTCGAGCGCATGCTCAGCCTGGACAACGTGTTCGACCAGGACGAGTTCGTGGCGTGGGTGGAGCGCGTCGAGAAGGAGGTCGGTCGCACCGAGTTCCTCGCCGAGCTGAAGATCGACGGCCTCGCGATCAACCTCTTGTACGAAAACGGCCACCTCACCCGGGCGCTCACCCGGGGTGACGGCCGCACCGGCGAGGACGTCACGTTGAACGTCCGCACGCTCGACCAGGTGCCGGAGACGCTGACCGGCACCGGCAAGTTCCCGGTGCCCGCCCTGGTCGAGGTGCGCGGCGAGGTCTATTTCCGGGTCGAGGACTTCCTCAAGCTGAACGCGATGATCGTCGAAGCGGGCAAGCCGCCGTTCGCGAACCCGCGCAACACCGCGGCGGGCTCGCTGCGGCAGAAGGACCCCAAGATCACCCGGGAACGCAAGCTGCGGTTGATCTGCCACGGGCTCGGCAAGCGCGAGGGCTTCGAACCCGCGCGGCAGTCGGAGGCGTACGACGCGCTGGCCGCGTGGGGGCTGCCGGTGTCACCGCACAGCAAGGTTTTGACCACGGCGGAGGAGCTCGCCGCGCACATCACCTACTGGGGTGAGCACCGGCACGACGCCGAGCACGAGATCGACGGCGTCGTCATCAAAGTCGACCAAGTGGCGCTGCAGCGCCGGCTGGGTACGACGTCGCGCGCGCCGCGGTGGGCGATCGCCTACAAGTACCCGCCGGAAGAGGCGATCACCACGCTGCTGGACATCCAGGTCGGCGTCGGGCGGACCGGGCGGGTCACGCCGTTCGCGGTCACCGAGCCGGTCGTGGTCGCGGGGTCGACCGTCGCGCGCGCCACCCTTCACAACCAGGAGGAGGTCAAGCGCAAGGGTGTGCTCATCGGTGACCGGATCGTCATCCGGAAGGCCGGCGACGTCATCCCGGAGGTCCTCGGGCCGGTGGTCGACGCGCGGACTGGTGACGAACGCGAGTTCGTCATGCCCACCCACTGCCCGGAATGCGGCACCGAGCTCGCCTACCAGAAGGAAGGCGACAAGGACATCCGCTGCCCGAACACGCGGTTCTGTCCCGCGCAGTTGCGGGAGCGGCTCTTCCACCTGGCCGGGCGCGGCGCCTTCGACATCGAGGTCCTCGGGTACGAGGCCGCGGTCGCGCTGCTCGACGCGCGGGTGGTCGCCGACGAGGGCGACGTCTTCGACCTGAACGAGGACAGCCTCGCCGAGGTCGAGCTGTTCCGTACGAAGGCCGGCGAGTTGTCGGCGAACGCGCGAAAGCTGCTCGCCAACCTTGACGTGGCGAAGGACCGGCCGCTGTGGAAGGTGCTGGTCGCTTTGTCGATCCGGCACGTGGGGCCGACCGCGGCGCAGGCGCTGGCCCGCGAGTTCGGCTCGATCGAGCGCATCGAGCAGGCGACCGAGGAGGAGCTGGCGGACGTCGACGGCGTCGGCCCGACCATCGCGCACGCGACTCAGGAGTGGTTCGAGGTCGGCTGGCACCGCGAGATCGTCGAAAAGTGGCGACGCGCCGGCGTGCGGATGGAGGAGGAGCGCGACGAGTCCGTCCCGCGCAACCTCGAAGGCTTGTCGATCGTAGTGACGGGCTCGCTCGACGGCTTCTCCCGCGACGAGGCCAAGGAGGTCATCATGGCTCGCGGCGGCAAGGCCGCCGGATCGGTCTCGAAGAAGACCTCCTTCGTCGTCGTCGGGGACTCGCCTGGTTCGAAATACGACAAGGCCGTGCAGCTCAAGGTGCCGGTGCTCGACGAAGCCGGCTTCCGCGTCCTGCTGGAGCGGGGGCCCGAGGCGGCGCAAGAGGTGGCGCTGCCGGCCGGCGACGAGACCGCCGAAGACGAGACTGGGGGGACGGATGGGTGATGTCGAAATCCGGCCACCGCGGCCCGAGGAGTACGCCGCCGCGGGCGAGGTCACGGTTCAGGCGTATGACGTCGATGGTCACTTGGCCGACGACGTCGGGTACGACGCGATGTTGCGTGACGTCGCGAGCCGGGCCGAGCTGGCCGAGGTGCTCGTCGCCGTCGACTCGGCGGGGGAAGTGCTCGGCACCGTGACCGTTGTGCGGCCGGGGTCGCCGTACGCCGAGATCTCGCGGCCGGGGGAGCTGGAGTTCCGGATGCTCGCGGTGGCGCCGTCGGCGCGTGGTCGTGGTGTCGGTGAGGCGTTGACGCGGGCCGTGCTCGAGCGTGCGCGGGCTCTGGGCATCCGCAGGGTGGTGCTGAGCAGCCTCGACCGGATGCACTCCGCGCACCGGCTCTACGAGCGTCTCGGGTTCGCGCGACTGACCGAGCGCGACTGGCAGCCGTTCCCGCACATCAGCCTGATCGCCTACCAGATCGACGTCTGACCTGGTGTTCGTCGAAAAGGGGACGAGCCCACGTGGACTCGTCCCCTTTTCGGCAACGCGTGGGGGCTAGCCGTCGAGGACGACCGCGACGATCCCGGCGAGGTGGGCGAGCCGGGCGACCTCGGCCGCGCGGAAGGCCGGACCTCCTGGGCGCGCGACGAGCAGCGCCTTGCCCGGTTTGCCGAGCGGGGTGGCCGCCAGCTCGGTGCCGAGCTCCTTCCACGTCTCCGGGATCCAGGCTTCCTCGCCGTCGAGCACCGTCGCGCGCTCGAGCGGGAGCCAGGGCAGGTCGGTGATCGGGGTCTCCGGGGCGGCGCTCGACGACGCCAGCCGGATCGCGCCGGTCTCGGCGTGTTCGACGACCATCGCCCAGCCTGCGCGGACGATGCGGGGCACCCCCTCGGCGAGGATGGCGAGGCCGGTCTTCGGCTGCGCGGCGATTTCTTCGACGAGTTCGAGCTCGCGGTGCGTGTCCAGCACGCCCGCGTAGGGGCGGACCGCGTCCACTTCGACGCCTTCGACACTCTCGGCCGCCGTGATGAGCGCGTCGGGCAGCCGGCCGGACGGGAGTTCGACCACGAGGTCGTCCACCGCCACTCCGGTGCCGCGCTCGACGACGTCCACGCTGAGGATGTCGGCGCCGACCGTGCCGAGCGCCGTGGCGACCGCGCCGAGGGTCCCCGGGCTGTCCGGAAGGAGGACCCGGATCAGGAACGACACCACGCGCCCCTCTCACCTCTGGCGTCCCAGCCTTGCCGTGGGACGCTCGATGCCGGTCGCCGATTGTGACAGACCCACCCGGCGTGCGGGACCCGCTGTCCGCCGGGCGGGATGCGAGCGTCGCCGGACGGCACCCGGCCTGCGCCGGGCGTAACCCAGTCGAGTCGTCCGGCGTCGTCACCATAGACTTGCAGCTTCCGAGACAACCCGCACAGCACAACCCGGGAGTCACCCGCGTGCCCAATATTTCCCGAGACGAGGTCGCGCACCTCGCGAAGCTGGCCAGGCTGGCCGTGACCGACGACGAGCTCGACGTCTTCGCCGGCCAGCTCGACCAGATCCTGGACTCGGTGGCCAAGGTGAGCGAGGTCGCCGCCGACGACGTGCCGCCCACCTCGCACGCCGTGCCGCTGACGAACGTCTTCCGGCAGGACGTCGTCGTTCCCGGGCTCACGCAGCAGCAGGCGCTGGCCGGTGCGCCGGCCGCCGAGGACGGCCGCTTCCGGGTGCCGCGGATTCTGGGGGAAGAGCAGTGACCGAGCTCATCAAGCTGACCGCCGCGGAACTGGCGGAGAAGATCCACTCGCGTGAGGTGTCCGCGGTCGAGGTCACCCAGGCCCACCTGGACCGGATCGCCGAGGTCGACGACCACATCCATGCGTTCCTGCACGTCGACACCGAGGGCGCGCTGGCCGCGGCCAAGGCCGTCGACGAGGGCATCGCCGGTGGTAGCGCGCCCGCGTCGCCGCTGGCCGGCGTGCCGCTCGCGCTCAAGGACGTGCTGACCACCGAGGGCGTGCCGACGACCTGTGGTTCGAAAACGCTCGAAGGCTGGATCCCGCCGTACGACGCGACCGTGACGCGCAAGCTGCGCGAGGCCGGTGTCGTGATTCTCGGCAAGACGAACATGGACGAGTTCGCCATGGGCTCGTCGACCGAGAACTCGGCGTACGGTCCGACGCACAACCCGTGGGACCACGCCCGCATCCCGGGCGGTTCCGGCGGTGGCTCGTCGGCGTCGATCGCGGCCTTCGAAGCCGCCATCGCCATCGGCACCGACACCGGCGGTTCGATCCGCCAGCCCGGGTCCGTGACCGGCACCGTCGGGGTCAAGCCGACCTACGGCGGGGTGTCGCGGTACGGGCTCGTCGCGTTTTCGTCCTCGCTCGACCAGGCCGGGCCCTGCGCGCGGACGGTGCTCGACGCCGCCCTGCTGCACGAGGTCATCGCCGGGCACGACCCGCTCGACTCGACCTCCATCGACGCGCCGGTGCCGCCGGTGGTCGCCGCCGCCCGGCAGGGTATGCAGGGTGACCTCAAGGGCGTCAAGGTCGGCGTCGTGAAGGAGTTCGGCGGCGACGGCTACCAGCCGGGCGTGGAGCGGTCGTTCCAGGCCGCGGTCGAGCAGTTGCGTGCGCTCGGTGCCGAGGTCGTCGAGGTGTCTTGTCCGCACTTCGTCTACGCGCTGCCGGCGTACTACCTGATCGCGCCGAGCGAGTGCTCGTCGAACCTCGCCCGGTTCGACGCCATGCGCTACGGCCTGCGCGTCGCCGACGACGGCACGCACAGCGCCGAAGAGGTCATGTCGCTCACTCGCGAGAAGGGCTTCGGCGCCGAGGTCAAGCGGCGGATCATGCTGGGCACCTACGCGCTGTCGTCCGGTTACTACGACGCCTACTACGGCTCGGCGCAGAAGGTGCGCACGCTCATCACGCGTGACTTCGCGGCTGCCTTCGAAAAGGTCGATGTCCTCGTTTCGCCCACGACGCCGACCACGGCGTTCAAGATCGGCGAGCGCGTCGACGACCCGATGGCGATGTACCTCGCCGACCTGTGCACGATCCCGTCGAACCTGGCCGGCAACGCCGCGATGAGCGTGCCGAGCGGGCTGTCCGACGAAGACGGGCTGCCGGTCGGCCTGCAGATCATGGCCCCGGCGCTCGCCGACGACCGGCTCTACCGGATCGGCGCCGCCTACGAGGCCGCCCGCGACGCCGCCGCCGGTGGGTCGCTCGTCCACAAGGTCCCGGAGCTGGGAGGAACGAAGTGACTGCCGTGGCCGAGTTGATGGACTACGCCGACGTCATCGAGCGGTTCAACCCCGTGCTGGGGCTCGAGGTGCACGTCGAGCTGAACACCAACACGAAGATGTTCTGCGGCTGCCCGAACGAGTTCGGCGGCGAGCCGAACACGAAGGTCTGCCCGACCTGCCTCGGCCTGCCCGGGGCGCTGCCGACCCTCAACGGCAAGGCCGTCGAGGGCGCGATCCGGATCGGTCTCGCGCTGAACTGCGAGATCGCCGAGTGGTGCCGGTTCGCCCGGAAGAACTACTTCTACCCGGACATGCCGAAGAACTTCCAGACGTCGCAGTACGACGAGCCGATCGCCTTCGACGGCTACCTCGACGTCACGCTCGACGACGGCGAGGTCGTGCGCGTGGAGATCGAGCGCGCGCACATGGAGGAGGACACCGGCAAGTCGCTGCACGTCGGCGGCGCCACCGGCCGGATCCACGGTGCCGAGCACTCGCTGCTCGACTACAACCGGGCCGGGGTTCCGCTGATCGAAATCGTCACCAAGCCGATCGAGGGAACCGGCGAGCGGGCCCCCGAGGTCGCGCGGGCGTACGTGAGCGCCCTGCGCGATCTGCTGCGCGCGCTCGACGTGTCCGACGTCCGCATGGACCAGGGCTCGCTGCGGTGCGACGCGAACGTTTCGCTCATGGCGAAGGACGCGACCGAGTTCGGTACGCGCACCGAGACGAAGAACGTCAACTCGCTGCGCAGTGTCGAACGGGCCGTTCGCTACGAGATGACCCGGCAGGCGGCGATCCTCGCCGAGGGCGGTTCGATCAAGCAGGAGACGCGGCACTTCCAGGAGGCCGACGGCACCACGTCGTCCGGCCGGACGAAGGAGACCGCGGAGGACTACCGGTACTTCCCGGAGCCCGATCTGGTCCCGATCGCGCCGGCGCGCGAGTGGGTCGAGGAACTGCGTGGCACGTTGCCGGAGATGCCGTCCGAGCGGCGCAAGCGGATCCAGCAGGAGTGGTCACTTTCCGACGAAGCCCTGCGTGACCTGCTGAACGTCGGTGCCGTCGACCTCGTCGCGGCCACGGTCGAGGCCGGCGCATCGCCGGACGAAGCCCGCGGCTGGTGGGTCAACACGCTGGCTCAGGAGGCGAACACCCGCGAGGTCGAGCTGGCCGACCTGGCGATCACGCCGAAGCAGGTCGCCGAGGTCATCGGGCTGGTTTCGTCCGGTGAGCTGACGAACAAGCTGGCCAAGGAGGTCGTCCAGGGCGTGCTCGCCGGTGAGGGCGAGCCGCGCGAGGTCGTCGAGAAGCGTGGGCTGAAGGTCGTCTCGGACGACTCGGCGCTGCTCGCGGCGATCGACGACGCCCTGGCGGCGCAGCCGGACGTCGCGGACAAGATCCGCGGCGGCAAGGTGGCCGCGGCGGGCGCGATCGTCGGCGCGGTCATGAAGGCGACCAAGGGGCAGGCCGACGCCAAGCGGGTCCGTGAGCTGATCATCGAGCGCGTCGGTTCCTGACCGATTTCATGACACAGCCGTTTTCCGTCAAAAGCGTCACCTGGCGCGAGTGGCTCGGCCTGGCGGCCGGGCTGCTCGCGCTGGGCTCGATGTTCCTGCCGTGGACCACGCTGAGCACCAACAAACCGGACATCGAGGTCGTCCTCTCGTCGTTGCCGCACAGCGACGTCGTCCGCGACGCGTGGCACTCGAGCTTCTTCGCGTGGTGTCCGCCGCTGCCGTTGCTGCTGGCCGGGCTGGTCGTGGTCATCTTCGGGCGAAACCGGAAAGCGCGGGTCAGCGGCCTGCCGCACCTGTGGCTCGTGGTCGCCGTGGCGTCGCTGCTGCTGATGGTGGTCGGCTGGTTCACGCTGGACTGGGAGTTCGACGCTGACCAGCGCGGCATCTTCGACGCCGCCGGCATCGCCATCGCCCCGGGCTTCGGCCGGTTCCTCGGGTTCCTGGCTGCGCTCGTGTCGGGCGTGGCTGCTTTCTTGGACATGCGAGCCGCGCGGGCCGAGAGCCGGCAGCCGCGGAAACGTGAGCCCCGCAGCAAGACTCGCTGACGGGTTGTCGGCGACCTCGCCTACCTGAGGTGACCGGGGCTCGATGCTCGCGAATTGCTGGTTGTGCGCGGTTTGTGGTCGGTCAGGCGGCTGAGTCGTCCGTTCCGGTTGAGGACCTGGGGTGACAACGTTGACATCGATGGTGGCCGTTGCGTGAGAAAGCGCTTTCTGAGACGGTCGGGGAGTGCCGCAGGAGGGACTCGCGGGGCGATGCGCGGAGAAGATTCGCTCGGCGGAACAGGCTGACGGGAGAGGGCTCGCACGGCGAAGACGCTGCTGGATCAGCGCGGCGAAACGGGGAGTGCGCCGGCGAAAGGGATGCCGTCGAGGTTGGTGAGGAGGGAGTCCGGGTTGGCTCACGGAAAGCGCTTGCGGGTTGCCGTCGTCGGGGCTGGGGCTATTGCCGGCAGTCATCGCGCCGCCTACCGGGCTCACCACGATGATGTCGATCTCGTGGCCGCCGCGGATGTCGATGAGGCTCGGGTGCTTGACTTCTGTGCGACCACCGAACATGCCAAGCCTTACCGCGACCTCGACACCCTGCTCGCCGAGCAAAAACCTGACCTCGTCTCGATCTGCACTCCACCGGGCCTGCACGTCGAACAGACCAAAAAGGTCCTCGAGAGCGGCGCCTGGGTCTGGTGCGAGAAGCCGCCGTGCCGTTCGCTCGCCGAGTACGACGAGATGATCTCCGCCGAACGTGAAGGCGGGCCGTACGTCTCCTTCGTCTACCAGCAGCGGTCCGGCTCCGCCGTCGCCCGCTTCCGGGCACTGCTCGCGAAGGGTGAGCTCGGCCGTCCGCTCGTCGCCCATTGTCAGACCACCTGGTACCGCGATGCCGCCTACTACGCGGTCCCGTGGCGGGGGCGGTGGGAGACCGAAGGCGGTGGGCCCGCCATGGGGCATGGCATCCACCAGATGGATCTGCTGCTCCACCTCCTCGCCGGCGAGGGGGACAGTGACGGCGGGGACGGCGAGTGGGCCGAAGTCCAGGCGATGACCGCGCGGCTCGTGCACGACGTCGAGACCGAGGATGTCTCCACCGCCCTCGTCCGGTTCGGGTCCGGGGCGCTGGCCACCGTCGTCAACAGTGTCCTTTCGCCCGACGAAGTGAGCCGGATCCGGATCGACTGCGAACGTGCCACCGTCGAGCTCACGCACCTCTACGGCCACGTTGCCGAAAATTGGCGATACACCCCCGCGCCTCATGCGAACAGGATCGAGACCGAACCGGCGGAGGATGTCGGCAGCTCGCACGCCGCTGCGTTGAAGCCCGTTCTGGACGCCTACCGGGCCGGGCGGCGGCCGCCGTGCGGTGGGCGGGACGGGCGGCGGGTGCTGGAGTTCGTCGCCGCTCTCTACAAGGCCGCCTTCACCGGGCAGAGCGTTCGTCGCGGGGAGATCGGGCCCGGTGACCCCTTCTACCGCGCCATGGCCGGCGCCGAGGGGAAGGACCGGTGAGCGCGGCGATCACCGTCACGCACCGGCACGGTGACCGCGTGACCGTCGAGGCCGCCGGCGTCCAGCTCATGTCCTATGTGTACAAGCCCGACCCTGTCGCGTACGAGTCGCGCAAGCCGTACACCCACCCGCTGCGCACCCTCCGCGGCCGGCGCGTCAGCGGGTACCGGCCCGCCGACCACCGGTGGCACAAGGGGCTGCAGATGACGTCGAGCCACCTGTCCGGTCAGAACTTCTGGGGCGGCCACACCTACGTCCCCGGCCACTGGTACCAGGACCTGCCCGACCGCATCGGCTCGATGCGGCACGACGGGTTCGCCGGCTTCACCGTCGACGGTGACCGGCTCACCTTCGCCGAACGGCTCACCTGGGTGACCCACCGCGGCGACGGGTGGGCGCGCGAGCGGCGCGACATCGTCGTCCACTCCGTCGAGCCCGACGAGGGCGCCTGGGCGATCGACTGGGGCATCGAGCTGACCAACGTCCGCGACGCACCGCTCGTGTTCGGCAGCCCGACCACCGCCGGCCGCGAGCAGGCCGGGTACACCGGCCTGCACTGGCGGGGCCCGCGTGACTTCAGCGGCGGCCGCGTCCTCGGTCCTGGTGGTCTCGGCGGCGACGACATGATGGGCGCGCAGGCGCCGTGGCTGGCCTTCGTCGGCGAGCACGACGACGTCGACGCGCACTCGACGCTCGTCTTCGCGCACTCGCCGGAAAACGACCACGCCATCCACGAGTCGCACTGGTTCGTCCGGTCGAAGGACACGCCCATGGTGGCCTTCTCGTGGGCGTTCTTCGAAGAATTCGTCCTCCCGCCGGGCGAGAGCTTCACGTACCGCTATCGGGTCGTCGTCGCCGATGGCGCCTGGGACCGCGATCAGGTGGCCGAATACCTCGACGGGCACGGATGGTCATGAACGAATTCCCGCTACCGGGTGGCATTGGCGTTTCGCACCTGCGAGCCTACGACTGGGAAGCCGAGGACGGGGTCTGCGGCGGCAGCCCGCACCTGCACCTGGCCTGCACCGAGGCCTACGTCGTCACGGCCGGACGAGGCGCCGTCCAGACGCTGAGCACCGGCGGGTACGCGGAGACACCGCTCGAAGCCGGCGTGATCGCTTGGTTCGCGCCGGGAACCGTCCACCGGATGGTGCAGGGCGGTGGCTTGCGCGTCACCGTCCTCATGCAGAACAGCGGCCTGCCCGAGGCGGGCGACGCCGTGTTCACCTTCCCGCCCGAGGTACTCGCCGACCCCGCTCGATACGCCGAGGCCGCCGCGTTGCCGAAAACCGACGACGCCGCCCGGCAACGTCGTGACCTGGCGATTCGCGGCTACCTGCCGCTGCGGGAAGCCCTGCTCGACGGCGACCCGGAGCCGCTGCGGACTTTCCACCGGGCGGCCGTCGCGCTGGTGTCGCCGAAAATCGGAGACTGGGAACCGCGCTGGCAGGCCGGGGCGCTGAAGGCGGCCGAACTGACCGGGGCGCACCTCAAGGCCCTCGCCGACGGCGACGGGAGCCACCTCGATCAGTCGGGCGTCCGGGTCGTGACGCCGTCGAACCCCGACAGCTACGGCATGTGCGGGCGCCGCGCCGAATACGACCTCTCGCCGCACGGCGGGGAAGCCCTCGACCAGGAAGGCCGTCAGCGATGAACCGGACCGCCATCGGAGTGCTGCTCAACGGGGTCACCGGCCGGATGGGCTACCGGCAGCACCTGCTCCGGTCGGTGCTGGCCATCCGCGAGCAGGGCGGCGTCGAGCTGCCCGACGGCACGCGCGTGCAGCTCGAGCCGATCCTCGCCGGGCGCAACGCGACGAAGCTCAAGGAACTCGCCGACCGGCACGGCCTGACCGCGTGGACGACCGACGTCGGCTCGGCGCTGGGCGACGTGGGGATCTACTTCGACGCGCAGCTGACGTCGGCGCGCGAGCCGTCGGTGCGAGCGGCGATCGCCGCCGGGAAGCACGTCTACGCCGAGAAGCCGCTGGCCGAGACGCTGCCGGCGGCGCTGGAGCTGGCCGGGCTCGCGCGGGACGCCGGGATCTGCCACGGCGTCGTCCACGACAAGCTGTTCCTGCCGGGGCTGCGGAAGCTGCGGCGGCTGATCGACGGCGGGTTCTTCGGGCGCATCCTGTCGGTGCGCGGTGAGTTCGGCTACTGGGTCTTCGAGGGCGACTGGCAGGAGGCGCAGCGGCCGAGCTGGAACTACCGCGCCGAGGACGGCGGCGGGATCGTGCTCGACATGTTCTGCCACTGGAACTACGTGCTGGAGAACCTCTTCGGCGCGGTCCGCGCGGTGACGGCGAAGGCGGTCACGCACATCCCGCGCCGCTGGGACGAGCAGGGCGAGGCGTACACGGCGACAGCCGACGACGCCGCGTACGGCATCTTCGAGCTCGAGTCGGGGGCGATCGCGCAGATCAACTCGTCGTGGTCGACGCGGGTCTTCCGCGACGAGCTGGTCGAGTTCCAGGTCGACGGCACCGAGGGCAGCGCCGTCGCCGGCCTGCGGCGCTGCCGCGTCCAGCACCGCTCGGCGACGCCGAAGCCCGTCTGGAACCCGGACCTGCCGGCCACCGAGCCGTTCCGCGAGCAGTGGCAGGAGGTGCCGGACAACGCCGAGTTCGCCAACGGCTTCAAGGCGCAGTGGGAGGAGTTCGTCCGGGACGTCGTCGCCGGGCGGCAGCACCGGTACGACTTCTTCTCGGCCGCGCGGGGGTTGCAGCTCGCGGAGGCCGGGTTGACGTCCTCGGCGGAGGGACGGCGGGTGGAGCTGAAGCCGCCGGCGTAGGTCAGTCCTTGCCGTTTCCGCCGCCGGACGTCGCCGGGGTGATCAGGACGACGCGGTCGTCGCTCGAGACCGGGGTGCCGCCGTCCTTGTTGACCGTGCCGGCCACCGCGAGCTGCGGGTTGATCATGCTCATCCCGGCGAGCCGCCCGAACGTCTCCGGCGGCTTGCCGGTCTTCCCGTCGAGGCTCACCGTCGGCTTGCCGCTGATCGCGCCCTCCGCCGTCACCGGCAGGTTCTGCAGGTTCCCGGCCAGCGACATCCCGACCGAGACCGAGCCGTTCGCGTCGACGAAGTCGGCGCAACCCCCGACCCCCGGCTTGTCCGGCCACGTCCACGCCGGCGTCGTCAGCGGCTGCCCGGCCTGCACCCGGTAGATGGCGTCCTTGTCGGCGAGCCGGTCGGTGACCCAGACGCGGCCGCCGTCGGCGGACGTGCACAGCCCGCCCGGCGCGTGCAGCCCGGCCGCCACGGCCAGCGAGCCGTTCGGGTTGCCGGCCGCGGCCTTGCCGGACGTGTCGATCCGCAGCACCTTCCCGGCGAGGGAGTTCGGGTCGGCGGCGGCGTTCGGGTTGCCGGCGTCGCCGGTGGCGACGAGCAGCGCGCCGCGGTTGTCGGCGCTGATGGTGCCGCGGTTGCCGGTCGTGCCCTTCGGGATCCCGGTGAGCACCGGCTTCGCCGTCTGCCCCTTCGCGAAGCGCACGACGCGGTTGTCCGTCGCGGTCGTCACGTAGGCGAACACCAGCTGGTCCTCGACGTACGACGGCGAAAGCGCGAGCCCGGTCAGGCCGCCGTCCCCGGCCGCCTGGACGTCGAGCTTCGCGAAGTCCGTGGCATCCTTGCCCGCCGTCGCCAGCAGCACGCGGCCACTCTTGCGCTCGCCGGCCAGCGCGCTCGGCGTGGAGCCGTCACCCGGTAGGCCCGCCACCGCGGCGACGGTGTCCAGGCAGGTCGCGATCACCGACGGGTCGAAGTCCTTGCACCCCTGCGGCGGCGGCACGGGCGTGGCCGACTGGCCGGGCCGCGCCTGCCTGCCGTCGCCGCCGGAGTCCGCGCCGGGGCCCTGGACCTCGGGCGGCGACTCGGGGCTGGGCACGGGGGCGGGGCTGAAGGTCTGGCCCGCCGCGGTGTCGTCGAACCGCGCGCACCCGGCGGGCAGCAGGGCGCCGCAGGCCAGGATCGCCAGCAGGGCCGACCGGTACCGGGTTCGCATGATCCCCCAGCCTAGGGGCCGATGCGTGAACCATGGGTGAGTACTCCTCGATTACGGTGAGGATCATGACGCTGACCGTGCTGGTGCCCGACGACGAGGGCATGACCGTGCTCGCCGAGGTGCCGCGGGTCCTGCCCGTGCGCCACCAGTGGGGCGAGCCGGTGCCGCCCGAGGCCGCGAAAGCCGAGGTGCTCATCCCCGGCAAGCACCCGCCGGGCGAGGAGCTGTGGCGCACGCTGCCGAACCTGAAGCTGATCCAGCTGCTGGCCGCCGGCGCCGAGGACTGGGTCGGCAAGGTGCCCGACGGCGTCCTGCTCTCCACCTGCCGGGGCGCGCACGGCGGGAGCACCGCCGAATGGGTCGTCGCCGCGTTGCTGTCGATGTACCGGAAGCTGGACGTCTTCGCCGGCGCGCAGCGCGAGGGCCGCTGGGACCGGCAGAGCACCGACACGCTGCAGGGCAAGCGCGTGCTGATCATCGGGGCCGGTGACCTGGGCCAGCACCTGCGGCGCCGGCTCGAGCCGTTCGACGCGCGGTGCACGATGGTCGGGATGACCGCGCGGGAGGGCGTGCACGGGGTGCGGGAGCTGCCGTCGCTGCTCGGCCTGCACGACGTCGTCGTGCTGATGGTGCCGCTGACCTCGCGCACCCGCGGGATGGTCGACGCGGAGTTCCTCGCCGAGATGCGCGACGGCGCGGTGCTGGTCAACGTCGCCCGCGGCGCCGTCGTGGTCACCGACGCCCTGGTCGCCGAATTGACCACGGGCCGGCTGCGCGCCGCGCTCGACGTCACCGATCCCGAGCCGGCGCCACCCGGGCACCCGCTGTGGACGGCGCCGGGGCTGCTGCTGACCCCGCACGTCGGCGGGGCCGTGCGCGGCGTGCGGGGCCGGTCGTACGCCGTCGCCGCGGCCGAGATCGCGCGGTACGCCGGCGGCGAGCTGCCGGACAACCTCGTGCACGGGGAGTACTGAGCGCGGCGGCTCGCCAGGCCCCCGCGGATCCCCTACCCTTCGCGCGTGAGCAGTGGAGACGACTTTTCGCAGCAGCCCACCAGCCTCCTGTCGGGCGTCGAGGACGACCGGGCGGACGACACCCCGACCCAGGGCGGGCTCGGGCTCGGCCTGCTGATCCTGCGGCTCGCGCTCGGCGTGACCATGGGCGCGCACGGCCTGCAGCACCTGTTCGGCCTGTTCGGCGGGCCGGGCATCGGTGGGTTCGCGCGCGTGCTGGAGACGTTCGGCTACCACAAGCAGACGACGCTGCTGTCGTGGATCACCGGCATCACCGAGCTGGGCGGCGGCGTGCTGGTGGTCGTCGGGCTGTTCACGCCGCTGGCCGCGGCAGGCCTGCTCGGTGTCATGGCCAACGCCGTGTACGCGAAGTTCCACGGCGGGTTCTTCGAGGGGCAGGGGCAGGGTTTCGAGTTCGAGCTGCTGCTGGGGGCTTCGGCGTTGAGCCTGCTGTTCACCGGGTCCGGGCCGATCTCGCTGGAGCGGAACACGCCGTGGCGGAAGCGGCCGTTGCCGCTGGGGCTGGTTTCGCTGCTGCTGGCCGCGGCGGCCGCGGTGGTGGTCATCGTCCTGACTCGGTAGTGGGCTGGGGACAACTCGGCGGTGCGGACCGGGCTTGTGGACAACCCGGCTTCGCGGGCCGGGATTTGTCGGCGCTCACCGGTAGCGTTGAAATCGGGGGTCCCCCTCACGGCCGGCCCCCCTGAAGCCGGAAAGGCCGCCCCGGGAGCGGGACGGCCTTTCGGGTCGAGCCAGGCTTACTTGTTCACGTCGCGGACCGCGCCGGTGTCGGCCGACGTCGCCATCCGGGCGTACGCCCGCAGCGCCGCCGTCACCGGGCGCTGGCGGTCCTTCGGCTGCCACGGCCGCTCGGACGCCTCCATCTTCGAGCGCCGCTCGGCCAGCACCTCCGGGTCCACCAGCAGCTCCAGCCGCCGCTCGTGGATGTCCAGCAGGATGCGGTCGCCGTTCTCCACCAGGCCGATCAGGCCGCCCGCCGCCGCCTCCGGCGAGATGTGGCCCACCGAGATGCCCGACGAGCCGCCCGAGAAGCGGCCGTCGGTGATCAGCGCGCACTTCTTGCCGAGACCCGAGCCCTTGAGGAACGCCGTCGGGTGCAGCATCTCCTGCATGCCCGGGCCACCCGCGGGACCCTCGTAGCGGATCACCAGCACCTCGCCCGGCTGGATCTCCTTCTTGAGGATCGCCGACACGGCCTCTTCCTGGCTCTCCAGCACGCGTGCCGGGCCTTCGAAGTGCCACAGGTCCTCGTCGATGCCCGCCGCCTTGATCACCGCGCCGTTCTCGGCGAGGTTGCCGCGCAGGATCGCCAGGCCGCCGTCCTTCGTGTACGCGTGCTCGACGTCGCGGATGCAGCCGCCTGCCGCGTCGGTGTCCAGCGACGACCAGCGGTTCTCCGTCGAGAACGCCTGCGTCGTGCGGACCCCGCCCGGCGCCGCGTGGAACAGCTCGACCGCGGTGTCGGAAGGCGAAGCGGCCCGGATGTCCCACGCACCCAGCCACGACTCGAGGTCGGGGGAGTGCACCGACCGGACGTCGGTGTTCAGCAACCCGCCGCGGTACAGCTCGCCCAGGATCGCCGGGATGCCGCCGGCCCGGTGGACGTCTTCCATGTGGTAGTCGGAGTTCGGCGCCACCTTCGACAGGCACGGCACGCGGCGGCCGATCGCGTCGATGTCGGCGATCGTGAAGTCGACCTCGCCCTCCTGGGCGGCGGCGAGGATGTGCAGCACGGTGTTCGTCGAGCCACCCATCGCCATGTCCAGGGCCATCGCGTTCTCGAACGCCGCCTTCGACGCGATCGAGCGCGGCAGCACCGAGTCGTCGTCGTTTTCGTACCAGCGACGGCACAGCTCGACGACCGTGCGGCCGGCCTCCTCGAACAGCGCCCGGCGCGCGGCGTGCGTCGCCAGCGTGGAACCGTTGCCCGGCAGGGAAAGCCCCAGCGCCTCGGTCAGGCAGTTCATCGAGTTCGCGGTGAACATGCCGGAGCACGAGCCGCAGGTCGGGCACGCCGAGCGCTCGACGATCGAGAGGCCGTCCTCGTCGACCTCGGGGCTGGCCGACGCCGCGATCGCGGTGATCAGGTCGGTCGGGGCCTGCGCGACACCGCCGACGACGACGGCCTTGCCGGCCTCCATCGGCCCGCCGGAGACGAACACGACCGGGATGTTCAGCCGCATCGCGGCGTTGAGCATGCCCGGGGTGATCTTGTCGCAGTTGGAGATGCAGACCAGCGCGTCGGCCTGGTGCGCGTTGACCATGTACTCGACCGAGTCGGCGATGATCTCGCGCGAGGGCAGCGAGTAGAGCATGCCGGAGTGGCCCATGGCGATGCCGTCGTCGACGGCGATCGTGTGGAACTCGCGCGCGACGCCGCCGGCTTCCTTCACCGCGCCGGCGACGATCTCGCCGAGGTCCTTGAGGTGCACGTGGCCGGGCACGAACTGGGTGTAGGAGTTGGCGATCGCCACGATCGGCTTGCCGAAGTCGCTGTCGGTCATGCCGGTGGCGCGCCAGAGCGAGCGCGCGCCCGCCGCGTTGCGGCCGTGGGTGGTGGTCCGGGAACGGAGAGGCGGCACGGCGAACTCCCAGGTCGGATGGTGGGGCCAGGCGGAGGTCGGGGACACTCCGGCGAAACTGGTCCTACCAATTTAGACCCGCGGGCGGCGCCTGTCCGCGACGGGGGTCACTCCCCGGCCGGCGCCTCGGTCTCGGCCGGCTTGATGTCCTCGGCGTCCAGGAGCCCGCTCGGGTCGGCGACCAGTCCCTCGCTCACCAGCGAAAGCACCGGCAGGTGCCGGGTCCGGACGGTCGGCAGCGGCACCTTCGTGTCGTCCTTGAGCACGGCCTGCACGCGCGACTTCTTGCTGATCGCCAAGCCCTTCAGCGCCGACCAGGGGACGTCGCGGTGGCCGAACATCGTGCGGGTCGCGAGCCCTTCGCGCGTCGCGATCGTGCGGGTCCGGACCACGAACACGGCGAGCGCGATCGGGAAGAGGTAGAGCCACTGCAGGTACGGGATCTCCCCGAGGGCGATCGGCGTCACGCAGATCGTCAGGAGGGCGATCGCCATGAACGACGTGCGGGGGATCCGGAAGACGGCCTTCCGGCCTTCGTCCTGCTCTTTTTCGGCCACCCCGAAATGGTGCACCGCGGCGCGGACCGGCCGGGAGCCGGGTCGGACGCGGGTGACATGCGCCGCTCGAGTGTCCACGATCTGGACCCGCCATCCCGCAGAGTTGACACCTGCGAGGCCTTCGGTCTAGCGTCAGCGTCGTGACACCGCTGACCGGCCTCGTACTTCCCAAGCGCGTCGACGCTTAGGGAAGTCTTTCCGCTGCGTCGACGCGCGAACCCTCGTGCGACCTTACGGTCGGCGAGGGTTTTTTGTTGCCCACGGGAAGAGATTCCCCGCCCCACCGCACAAAACCGACCCGAACGAGTGACACCGAGACCCACGAGGCAGAACCGATGACCAGTGCCACGTCGCGCAGCGACGCGAAACCCGGGCCGACGCCCGGAACGCCCGGAGCACGTCCGAAGCCGGCGCCACCGGCGGGAACCCCGGTGCGCGTCACCGGCGCCCAGTCGCTCGTGCGCTCGCTCGAGGCGGTCGGCGCCGAGGTGGTCTTCGGCATTCCGGGCGGCACCATCCTGCCGGCCTACGACCCGCTGCTGGACTCGACGAAGGTCCGCCACATCCTGGTCCGCCACGAGCAGGGCGCGGGGCACGCCGCCACCGGCTACGCGCAGGCCACCGGCAAGGTCGGCGTCTGCATGGCGACCTCGGGCCCGGGCGCGACCAACCTGGTCACCCCGCTGGCCGACGCGAACATGGACTCCGTCCCGGTCGTGGCCATCACCGGCCAGCAGAGCCGGGCGCTGATCGGCACCGACGCGTTCCAGGAAGCCGACATCTGCGGCATCACCATGCCGATCACCAAGCACAACTTCCTCGTCACGGACCCCGCGGAGATCCCGCGGACCATCGCCGAGGCGTTCCACCTGGCGTCCACGGGCCGACCCGGCCCGGTCCTGGTGGACATCCCCAAGGACGTGCTGCAGGAGATGACCTCGTTCTCCTGGCCGACCGAGCTGCGGCTGCCGGGCTACCGCCCCACGCTGCGCCCGCACGGCAAGCAGGTCCGCGAAGCGGCGAAGCTCATCGCGAAGTCGCGCCGCCCGGTGCTCTACGTCGGCGGCGGCGTGATCAAGGCGGAGGCGCACGAGCAGCTGAAGCAGCTCGCCGAGCTGACGAACATCCCCGTCGTCACCACACTGATGGCGCGCGGGGCGTTCCCCGACTCGCACCCGCAGCACCTCGGCATGCCGGGCATGCACGGCTCGGTCGCCGCGGTCGCCGCGATGCAGCGCGCCGACCTGCTGATCGCGCTCGGCGCCCGGTTCGACGACCGCGTCACCGGGCAGCTCTCGTCGTTCGCACCGGACGCCGCCATCGTGCACGCCGACATCGACCCGGCCGAGATCTCCAAGAACCGCAAGGCGGACGTCCCGATCGTGGGCGACTGCAAGGAGATCATCGGCGAGCTGATCACGGCCGTGCAGACGGAGTTCGACCACGGCGCCAAGCCCGACCTCACCGACTGGTGGACCCAGGCCGAAGACTGGCGCACGAACTACCCGGCCGGTTACGAGTGGCCCGACGACGGCTCGCTGTCGCCGCAGTACGTCATCGAGCGGATCGGCGAGCTCGTCGGCCCGGACGCGGTGTACGCCGCCGGCGTCGGCCAGCACCAGATGTGGGCCGCGCAGTTCGTCAAGTACGAGAACCCGCGCACCTGGATCAACTCCGGCGGCCTCGGCACCATGGGCTTCGCCGTGCCCGCCGCGATGGGCGCGCAGTTCGGCGTCCCGGACACGCAGGTGTGGGCGATCGACGGCGACGGCTGCTTCCAGATGACCAACCAGGAGCTGGCCACCTGCGCCATCGAGGGCGCGCCGATCAAGGTCGCCGTCATCAACAACGGCAACCTGGGCATGGTCCGGCAGTGGCAGAACCTCTTCTACTCGGAGCGGTACTCCAACACCGACCTCGGCACGCACAAGCACCGCATCCCGGACTTCGTGCTGCTGGCCGAGGCACTGGGCTGCGCCGGCCTGCGCTGCGAGACGAAGGAAGACGTCGACGCCACCATCCGCCGCGCGATGGAGATCAACGACCGCCCCGTCGTGATCGACTTCGTCGTGGGGAAGGATGCCCAGGTGTGGCCGATGGTCGCGGCCGGCACCGGCAACGACGAGATCATGGCGGTCCGGGGCATCCGGCCGCTGTTCGACGACGACGAGGTTTCGGTCGAGACGACCGAGGCCGCCGCGGAAGCCGCTGGGGAAGGTGAGCGCTGAGATGAGCGTCCACACGCTGAGTGTCCTGGTCGAGAACAAGCCGGGTGTGCTCGCGCGCGTTTCGGGCCTGTTCTCCCGCCGCGGTTTCAACATCGAGTCCCTCGCCGTCGGGCCCACGGAGAACCCCGAGGTGTCCCGCATGACGATCGTGGTCGCCGTCGAAGAGCTACCGCTCGAGCAGGTGACCAAACAGCTCAACAAGCTGGTCAACGTGATCAAGATCGTCGAGCTGGAGCAGTCGACCGCCGTGCAGCGCGAACTGCTGCTCGTGAAGGTTCGCGCCGACAACACCGTGCGCAGCCAGGTCCTCGAAACCGTCCAGCTCTTCCGTGCCAAGGTGGTGGACGTCTCCCCGGAGGCGCTCACCGTCGAGGCCACCGGGACGTCGGACAAGATCGGCGCGCTGCTGCGGATGCTGGAGCCGTATGGCATCCGCGAGCTGGTGCAGTCGGGCATGGTCGCGGTCGGGCGTGGTGCCCGTTCCATCACCGCGACTTCGCCCCGTTAAAAACTTTGTAAGTCAGGAAAGGAAGCAGTAACCCCCATGGCAGTGGAAATCTTCTACGACGACGACGCCGACCTCTCGATCATCCAGGGGCGCAAGGTCGCTGTCATCGGCTACGGCAGCCAGGGCCACGCCCACTCGCTGAGCCTGCGCGACTCCGGCGTCGACGTCCGCATCGGCCTGCCCGAGGGGTCCAAGTCGCGGGCGAAGGCCGAGGAGCAGGGCCTGCGCGTGCTCACCCCGGCCGAGGCGTCGGCCGAAGCCGACCTGATCATGATCCTGGCGCCGGACACGAAGCAGCGCTTCATCTACGAGCAGGACATCGCGCCGAACCTCAAGGATGGCGACGCGCTCTTCTTCGGGCACGGCTTCAACATCCGCTACGACCTGATCAAGCCGCCGGCCAACGTCGACGTCGCCATGGTCGCCCCGAAGGGCCCGGGCCACCTGGTCCGCCGCCAGTTCGTCGACGGCAAGGGCGTCCCGGCGCTCATCGCGGTCGAGCAGGACGCCTCCGGCAACGCCCAGGCGCTCGCCCTCTCCTACGCCGCCGCCATCGGTGGTGCCCGCGCCGGCGTCATCAAGACGACCTTCACGGAGGAGACCGAGACCGACCTCTTCGGCGAGCAGGCCGTGCTCTGCGGTGGCGCGTCCGCGCTGGTGCAGACCGGCTTCGAGGTGCTCACCGAGGCCGGCTACGCCCCGGAGATCGCCTACTTCGAGGTGCTGCACGAGCTGAAGCTGATCGTCGACCTCATGTACGAGGGCGGCATCGCGCGCCAGCGCTACTCGATCTCCGACACCGCCGAGTACGGCGACCTGACCCGCGGCCCGCGCGTCATCTCGCCGGCGGTCAAGGAAGAGATGAAGAAGATCCTCGGCGAGATCCAGGACGGCACGTTCGCCCGCGAATGGGTCGCCGAGGACGAGGCCGGCCGGCCGAACTTCACCAAGCTCGAGGAGCAGGGCAACCAGCACCCGATCGAGGAGACCGGCAAGAAGCTGCGCGCGCTCATGTCGTGGGTGGACCGGCCGATCACCGAGACCGCCTGAGTCCTTACTCGCAAGACGCTGAAGGGGACGCCCGCACCGGGCGTCCCCTTCAGTGCGCTGGGTGGTCGTTTCGCTACGCTTGCGACATGAGTGAGCAGCCGGTCGACGACAAGGCGCACATCCGGCACCACCTCGACTTCACGAAGGCCGAGTGGATCCGGGCCGAGCCGGAGGGCGTGACCCTCGACGACTGCGTCGAGTACGCCTTCGTCGAGCACACCGACGGCGTCACCTACACCGCGATGCGGCAGTCGTCGAAGCCGGACGGCGTGATCCTGGTCTTCACCCCGTCGGAGTGGGACGCGTTCGTCAAGGGCGTCCGCGACGGCGAGTTCGACCTGCCCGAGGACCTCGCGGAGGCCTAAAGCCGCGCCGCCAGCTCGGGGATCTTGCCGGTGTCGCCGGCGATGCCGAGGTGGTCGCCGTAGTCGCGGGACTCGACGATCAGGCCGTCGCGCACGCGCATCGAAAAGATGTTGGCGATCCGCACCGGCCGCCCGCCGTATTCGCCCTGGTAGGCGAACTCGCCGATCAGCACCTCCGGATCGGTGCCCCGGTAGGTGACCAGGTCCGCGACCGCGAACCCGGGGTTCAGCGCCTTGCCCGCCGCGAAGTGATCTCGCAGCTCGTCGTGCGTCCGCACCACGGCCGACCCCGGCAGGAACGGGTGCGTCACGTGCGTTTCCTCCGCGTACAGGTCCGGAAGTGCGTCCCAGCGTCCGCCCGCCACGCCGTGCACGAGCCGTTCGAACACCGTGCCGGCGCTCTCCGGGGTGACCGGGGACAGCTCGCGCGGCGGTGCCTGCTCGTAGGCCTTTACAAGCTGGTCGACGCCGTCGCGGATCACGGCGAGCCGCAGGTAGTCGTGGTAGTCGCGGGAGTGGACGATCAGGCCGTCGCGCACGCGCAGCACCTGGATGTTGGCCGTCGTGGTCGTCCGGCCGGTCTCGACCGACTCGGCGTCGTAGTCGTATTCGGCGACGATCACCTCGGGGTCCGTCGTCTCGTGGACGACCACGTTCTTGCGCTTGAGCCGGTACGCGCCCGCCAGGGCGCCGGTGAAGCGCTCGTGGACCGCGGCGCGGCCGGTGAGGCGCGTCGGCCGCGGCACGGCCTGGGGGTGCTCGACGACGGTGTCCTCGGCGTAGAGCGCGGAAAGCTCGCCGAACCGTCCTTCGCTGATGCCGTCGGACAGGGCGGCGAACACGTCGCGGGGTGTGGTCATGAATCCTCCCAGTGGGCAAAACGGAGTCCGTAGTCCGTCTCCGAAGATACGGACTGCAGACTCCGGTTGTCTACAGGGTTCGGAGGAGGTCCCTCGCCGCCGGCTGCTCGCACACCTCCGCCCACCGCTCGGGGGTGGTGTTCCAGATGCCGTCGCGCGCCTCGAGGTCGGCGCCGCCTTCGACGAGCGCCCGGATCGCGTCGAGGTGCCCGGACTGCGCGGCCAGGTGCAGGGCCGTGACGCCTTCGCCGTGGTTCGGGCCGCCGAACGTGCCGGTGTGGTTCACGTCGGCGCCGAGGTCGAGCAGCGCCCGGATCGCGGCGACGCGCCCGGTCGCCGCCGCCCAGGTCAGTGCCGTGCCGCGGTAGACATCGGCGTTCACGTCCGCGCCCCGGGCGACGAGTGTCCTCAGCGCGTCGGCGCGGTCGTTGCGGGCCGCCCAGGCCAGGGCTTCGTTCTTGACCTCGGCGGGGTCGTCTTCCGGGTGCCAGGCCGGGAAACCGCTGTGCGGGCGGTAGAAACCCCGGTGCGCGCCGGCGGCCGGGTGGCCCGGTTCGAGGAGTTCGGCGAGGAGGTCCGCGTCGCCGAGTCCGGCCGCGACGCGCAGATTGCCGGGGGCCCGGCTGCGGGACGCCAGTTTTTCGGCGGCTTCGCGGTGGCCCCAGAACAGGGCGACGACCAGGGGAGTGCCGCCGTCACCGCGAGCCGAGACGTCGACCGGGGCGCCCGCGTCCAGCAGCATGTCGAGCAGCAGTGGGAGGTTGCGGTAGGCGGCCTGGTGCAGCGGGGTCCAGCCGTGGACGTTGCCGCGTGACGGGTCGGCGCCGTGGTCGAGCAGGAGCCGGCTGAGCCGCTCGTCGCAGGTCGCGCCGGCCATGCCGAGCAGGTCGTTGCCGTTGGTGCCGCGGGCGGTGACCAGGCCGGGGAACTCGTGCAGGAGCCGGTCGAGCCCGTCGAGATCCCTCGCTTCGACCGCCCGGTACGCCCGCGCGAACGGCTCACCACTGTCCACAAGGGACTTGACGTGCTCGCGGAGTGCCCGCCAGGAAACGAAACCGTGCTCGCGGGCGACGACCACGAGAGCGCCGTCCCGGGTGAGCGGCTGCTCCCAGCGTTCGAACGGTTCGCGGGCTCCGGGCGTCTCGTCTACGGCGGACGCGAGCAGCCCGAGCGCGCGCTCGGCGTAGTAGTGGACGTCCTGGTGGTAGGGGTGCTGCAGCGTTTCGCCGTGCTCGGTGACGCGCCGGACGTACGCCCGGAGTTTCGGCCAGCTCGGGAAGCCGTGGTCGCGGGCGATCCGGAACTGCGCTTCGGAGAGTTTGACGCCTTCGGCGCGTGCGAGGTCCTTCGCGCGCTTGCGGAGCTGGTCCAGGCTGGGTTTCGCGGGCAGCGTGCCCATGGTGCCTCCTTCCCTCGTCGCCCGTGGTCTGCCGGCACCGGGCAGGAAAGAAGGTGCGGAACTGGTGGTGCGGTGCTGCAGGGGTGGGCTCGGCCCTTTCCGCGGACGGGGCGCGGCCCTCACCGCGCCCCGTCACCCTACCGCCGTGTGCGGGAAGGGGCACCACGCGTGATTCCACGGGCTTTTCGCGTGGTCGGAGGGGCATCACACGTGATTGGCGGGGCATCAGCGTGATGCCCCGCCAATCACAGGTGATGCCCGTCAGGACACGAGTGATGCCCCTCGGATCACGTCGGCCAGGCGGCGGTAGGAATCCGGTGTGCGGGCCAGGACCTGGACGCAGACCTGGTCGGCGCCCGCGTCGAGGTGGGCCCGGATCCGGTCCGCCACCGCCTGTTCGCCGGTCGCGACGATGGCGTCGACCAGGCGGTCGCTCCCGCCGTCGGCGAGGTCGTCGTCGGTGAAGCCGAGCCGGCGCAGGTTGGCCTGGTGGTGCGGGGCCTGCCGGACGTACAGGTCCACGTGCTCCCGCGCCGCGTCCGGGGAAGCGTCCAGGACCACCGCCTGCTCGACCGCCAGGTACTTGCCCGGTCCGAGCCGCTCCCGCGCCATCGCGGTGTGCTCGGGCGGGACGAAGTACGGGTGGGCGCCGTCGGCGCGCTCGGCCGCCAGGTCCAGCAGCTTCGGGCCCAGCGCCGCGAGCACCCGGCGCGGCCGCGGTGCCGGCTGCGGCAGTCCGGGCAGCTCGGCCGAGTCCATCCCGTCGAGGTATTCGCGCAACGCCGTCAGCGGCCGAGCGCCCGGCCGGTGCCCGCCCAGCCCGGCGACGAACCGGCCCGGGTAGGCCTCGCCCAGGGCCCGGACGGCGCCTTCCGCCGCGAGCGGGGAACGCTGGTCGAACCGCGCGACCCCGGTGGCGATCGTCAGCGTCGACGTCGCCGCGAGCAGCAGCGCGGCCTGCGTGAACGCCTCCCGCCCGGCGTACTCGCCGAACCAGAGCGCGTCGAAGCCGAGCTCCTCGACCTCGGCGGCCGTCTCACGCACCGCGGAGATCGGGGCGCCGTCCAGGAACCGCCAGATCCCGACGCTCATCGGACCACCTCCGGGGCCAGCTCCACCAGGACGTCCACAGTGGACTCGAAGGTGGCTGCCGACGGCGTCAGCAGCACGTGGTCCGCGCCCGCGTCGAGCAGTTCGCCGAGACGTTTCGCGATGGTCGCGGCGTCACCCCAGAGCACGAGGTCGTCGACGAACCGGTCGCTCGGGCCGGCGATGTCGGCGTCGGTGTAACCGAGCCGCTTCCAGCCCGCGAGGTAGACCGTGACGGAGTGTTCGCGCGACTGCGCCACCCGGCGCCGCACGCTCTCCCGGGCGTCCTCGCGGCTGCCGAGCAGCACGGTCTGCTGCGGGATCAGCAGCTTGTCCGGCCCGAGGATCTCGCGGGCGTACGGCGTGTGCGAGACCGGCTGGGCGAACGGGTGCGCGCCGTCCGCCCCCTCGCGGGACAGCTCGAGCATCTTCGGCCCGACGGCGGCCAGTACGCGCGGAAATGGCACGGGCGCGGGGTTTTCGGCCGCCGCGGCGTCCATTTCGGACAGATAAGCGCGCATCCGGTCCCGCGGCCGGTAGTCCTCGCCGTACTTCGCCGCCTGGAACGCGTGCCCGACGCCGATGCCGAGCACGAACCGGCCCGGATGGGCGTGGGCGAGCGTCGTGCCGCCCTTCTCGGCGGTCCGTCCCGGCCGTGCCCAGGTGTTCGCGATGCCGGTGCCGAGCACGACGTCCGGCACCGAGGCGAGCAGGTCGCCGAAGTGGGCGAACACCTCGCGGGTGCCGGGTCCTTCGCCGCTCCACACCGAGCGGTAGCCGGCGTCGGCGAGCCGGCGGGTGGCCGCTCGCTCGACGTCCGGCGGTGGTTGCAGGGGCGCGCTCGGCAGCCAGGCGCCGATCGCGCCGAGCCGGGCCCGTGTGTCGTCGACCAGGGTCATCCTCGTTCCCTCCAGTAATATGAGGCTGCCTCCGGTTAATATACGGAGGTAGCCTCCGATTGGCTACCCGGTAAGGTCGGAAGGGCGATGACCGAAGTCAAGCCGATGCGCGCGGACGCCCGCCGCAACTACGAGCGCCTCCTCGAAGAGGCCCAGCGCGCCTTCGCCGAGCACGGCGTCGAGGCGTCACTGGAAGACATCGCGCGCCGCGCCGGCGTCGGCATCGGCACGCTCTACCGGCACTTCCCGACCCGGGAGGCCCTGCTCGAAACCCTGCTGCGGGCCCGGTTCGACGCGCAGGCCGAGCGGGCGCGCGAACTGCTCGCCCACCCCGAGCCCCTGACCGCGCTGCAGACCTGGCTGGGCGGGCTCGGCGACGCCACCGGCACGTTCCGCGGCCTGGTCGAACTCACCGCCGACGCGCTCGACGACGAATCGTCCCGTTTGCACGCGTCGTGCCACGCTATGCGCGAGGCCGGTTCCCATCTAGTGGAACGTGCGAAACGGGAAGGCGAGCTTCGCCCCGACGTCACCACGAACGAGCTTCTTCTCTTGCTGCACGCGGCATCCTGGGCGGGTGGGCACCTGCCGGGCGCGGGCGGCATGCACCGCCTCCTGGCTCTTGTTTTCGAGGGATTACGGGCGAGTTAACACCGTGGGAAGCCAGGGGGCGGCCCAGCGGGTTAAACTCCGCCTGACCGGGGCACAACGGCGTGCTGAGTCCGTCTGTCGACACACAGCGTCCTGGAAATGACCAGATAGTGGGAGCCGCATCGTGAGCAAGCCCAGCAAACCCGTCGTCCTCATCGCGGAGAAGCTCGCCCCCTCCGTGCTGAGCGTCTTCGGTGACGAGGTCGAGGTCCGGCACGTCGACGGCACGGACCGGTCCGCGCTGCTCGAGGCGGTGAAGAGTGCCGACGCGCTGCTGGTCCGCTCCGCCACCAAGGTCGACGCCGAGGTCCTCGGCGCCACGACGCAGCTGAAGGTCGTCGCCCGCGCCGGCGTCGGCCTGGACAACGTCGAGGTGCCCGCCGCCACCGAGCGCGGCGTCCTGGTCGTCAACGCCCCGACGTCGAACATCGTCTCCGCCGCCGAGCACGCCGTCGCCCTGCTGCTGTCGGTCGCGCGCCGGATCCCGGCCGCCGACCAGAGCCTGCGCGGCGGCGAGTGGAAGCGCAGCTCGTTCTCGGGTGTGGAGCTGCAGGGCAAGACCATCGGCGTGGTCGGCCTCGGCAAGATCGGCCAGCTGTTCGCCCAGCGCCTCGCCGCGTTCGACACCAAGATCATCGCCTACGACCCCTACGTCTCGGCCGCGCGCGCGGGCCAGCTCGGCATCGAGCTCGTCACCCTCGACGAGCTCCTGTCGCGCGCCGACGCCATTTCCATCCACCTGCCGAAGACCCCGGAGACCAAGGGTCTCATCGACGCCGAGGCGCTGAAGAAGACCAAGCCGGGCGTCATCATCGTGAACGCCGCCCGCGGCGGGCTGATCGTCGAGGAGGACCTGGCCGACGCGCTGCGCTCGGGTCACGTCGGCGGTGCCGGCGTCGACGTCTTCGTCACCGAGCCGACCACCTCCAGCCCGCTGTTCGAGCTGGAGAACGTCGTCGTGACGCCGCACCTGGGCGCGTCGACGGCCGAGGCACAGGACCGCGCGGGCACCGACGTCGCGAAGTCCGTGCTGCTGGCGCTGCGCGGCGACTTCGTGCCGGACGCGGTGAACGTCTCCGGCGGCGGCGCGGTGGGCGAGCACGTCCGCCCGTACCTGACGCTGACGCAGAAGCTCGGCCAGCTGCTCACCGCCCTGAACCCGACGGCGCCGACGTCGGTGACCGTGCAGGTCAAGGGCGAGCTGACCAGTGAGGACACCGGTGTGCTGCAGCTGGCCGCGCTGCGCGGGGTGTTCACCGGCGTGGTCGAGGACCAGGTCACGTTCGTCAACGCGCCGCAGCTGGCGGAGAAGCTGGGCGTGCAGGTCGAGCTGGAGACCGAGTCGGAGAGCCCGAAGTTCCGCAGCCTGGTCACGGTTCGCGCGGTGCACGCCGACGGCGCGGTGCTGACCGTGTCCGGTTCGGTCACCGGCAAGGACGAGGTCGAGAAGCTGGTCGAGGTCAACGGCCGCGGCTTCGACCTGCGGGCCGAGGGCACCGTCCTGCTGGTCGAGTACGGCGACCGCCCGGGCGTGATGGGCCGCGTCGGGACGCTGCTCGGCGAGGCGGGCATCAACATCGAGGCCGCGCAGATCAGCCAGACGACCGACGGCTCCGACGCCGTGATGCTCCTGCGCGTCGACCGCCACATCGACGCCCACCTGCTGGAGCCGATCGGGGCTTCGGTCGGGGCGCACACGATCCGCGCCGTCGACTTCAACTGACGTAACCGCGAGAAGGCCCCCTTGCCGGTCCGGCGAGGGGGCCTTCTCGCGCAATCACATTCGAATAACGGAGTCCTTTGCCTACGGAAGTAGGTGTTTTGGGGCATTAAGTTCTCCCCGCGAGGTTGAACCACGCGCCGTCGAGGGCACGGCGCGGTCGCCGTGCTTCACCGTCGGGGGTGCTAGGAGCGGCTGGCAGGTTCGGGTCCAGACCTCGAGTAAGGGGCCGACTCATGAGCAGATCCCGCTTACCCGCGCGCGCCACGACGGCGTTCTTCGCCGTCGTGCTGGCGGCCGCGCTGGGGGCGCCGGTCGCCACCGCCGCCGACGCGCCGCTCGCCGACGGGGTGGCGCCGGCGAAGATCGACGACGCGAAGCTGCAGGGCAAGCTCTCGCCGCGGCTCGGCGCCGCGCAGGGCCGCGTCACCGCGTTCGTCGAGCTGGCCAAGAAGCCCGCCGTCGACGCTTTCACCTCCGCGCAGCCCCAGGGCAAGGAAGCCGCCAAGCGCGCCGCCCGGGCCGCCAAGGACGACACCGCCGCCGCCGTGAACTCGGTCCTCGGCCAGCTGCGTTCGGCCGACGCCAAGCCGCAGGTCGTCACCCAGACCGCCAACGCGGTCCCCGGCGTGGTCGTCACCGCCGACGCCGCGAAGCTGCGGGACGTCGCCAAGCGCGCGGACGTCGTTTCGGTGCGCACGGTCGTGCCGAAGACCCGCACCAACGCCAGCGCCGAGCAGCTGACCAACACGCTCGCGGCGTGGCAGCAGACCGGCAAGTTCGGCGACAACGTCCGCGTCGGCGTGATCGACGACGGCATCGACTACACCCACGCCGACTTCGGCGGCCCCGGCACGAAGGCCGCCTACAACGGCGTCGACCGCACCAAGCCGACCCCGCTCTTCCCGAGCGCGAAGGTCGTCGGCGGCACCGACCTCGTCGGCGACGACTACGACGCCGCGACGCCGGGCAAGACCACCCCGGCGCCGGACCCGAACCCGCTCGCCTGCGGTGAGCACGGCACGCACGTCGCCGGCACCATCGGCGGCTTCGGCGTCACCGCCGACGGCAAGACCTTCAAGGGCGACTACAAGAAGCTGGACGCCAAGAAGGTCGACGCGATGCAGATCGGCCCGGGCACCGCGCCGAAGTCGCTCCTCTACGCCATCAAGGTGTTCGGCTGCGCGGGCTCGACCAACGTCACCTCGCAGGCGCTGGACTGGGCGCTCGACCCGGACGGCGACGGCGACTTCACCGACCACCTCGACATCGTCAACCTCTCGCTGGGCTCCGACTTCGGCGCGCCGGACGACCCGGACTCGCTGTTCGTGCGCAAGCTCGCCGCGAACAACGTGCTCCCGGTGATCTCCGCGGGCAACGGCGGCGACATCAACGACATCGCCGGTTCGCCGGGCAACACCCCCGAGGCGCTCACCGTGGCCAGCACGCGCGACGCGGGCATCCTGCGCGACGCCGCCGAGGCGAAGGCCCCCGCGAACACCGCGGGCCAGAAGACCGGGCAGTACAGCCAGAACTACACCGGCTACGACACCCTGGACCTGACGGCTCCGGTCGTCGCGTTGTCCGCCGCGAACAACGCGGGCTGCGCGCCGTACTCCGCGGAGGACAAGGCGAAGGCCGCCGGCAAGTTCGTCTGGCTGGAGTGGGACGACAACGACTCGACCCGCGCGTGCGGTTCGGCGGCCCGGGCGAACAACGCCCAGGCGGCCGGGGCGAAGGGCGCGCTGCTGTCGTCCACTTTGGAGCACTTCAGCGCGGGCATCGCGGGCAACGCGGCGATCCCGATGTTCCAGTTCACCGGCTCCGCGACGAAGACGCTGCGCGCGGCGCTGACCGCGGGCACGCTGCAGGTCCGGCTCTACGGCGCCGGGCGCGCCTCGACCCAGACCTACGACAAGACCATCGTGGACACCCCGAGCTCGTTCACCTCGCGCGGCACCCGCGGCCCGGCCGTCAAGCCGGACGTCGCCGCGCCGGGTGACACGATCACCTCGGCGTTCCGCGGCAGCGGCAACGGCCGGACCGTCCTTTCGGGCACGTCGATGGCCGCCCCGCACACCGCGGGCATCACCGCGCTGGTCCGCCAGTCCCACCCGGACTGGTCGGTCGAGGAGGTCAAGGCCTCGGTCATCGACACCGCCGGCCACGACGTCTCCGACGGCGCGGGCCACACCTACGCGCCGCAGCGCGTCGGCAGCGGCCGGATCGACGCCAAGGCGGCGCTGGACAACCAGGTGCTCGCCTACGTCCAGGACGACCCGGGCGCGGTGAGCGTCAGCTTCGGCACGGTCGAGGCCGGCGGCCCCGTCACGCTGTCGAAGACGATCAAGCTGGTCAACAAGGGCGTCACGCCCGCCGAGTACACCGTGGCCTACCAGGCCGTCAACGCCCTCCCGGGCGTCGAGTACACAGTGGACAAGCAGTCGGTGAAGCTGACCCCGCGCGGCACCGCCAAGGTCAAGGTGACGCTGAAGATCACCGACCCGAAGGCGCTGCGCAAGGTCATGGACCCGACCATGCAGGCCACCCAGGCCGGCCTGGCGCGGCAGTTCGTCGCCGACGCCTCCGGCCGCGTCGCCTTCACCCCGGTCAGCGGGGCCAAGGTGCCGCTGCGGGTTTCGGTCTACGCGGCACCCAAGCCGGTCTCGACGATTTCGACGCCGCAGTCGGTGAAGTTCTCGCCCGAAGCGACCCAGGCCGTGCTGAACCTGAGCGGCAAGGGCGTCGACCAGGGCTCCGGCGCGCAGCGGTACCGCTCGCTGATCAGCGTGCTCGAGCTGCAGGCGGAGTCCCCGCAGCTGCCCGAGTGCGACGCGGACGTGGTCACCGACTGCACGGTGAACAAGACCGCGAAGGGCGGCGACCTCCGCTACATCGGCGCGGCTTCCACCGCGCCGCTGGCGAAGGAGCAGGGTGAGCCGGAGAACGCGATCCTCGCGTTCGGCCTGTCCACCTGGGGCGACTGGGCGAACATCGGCAGCAACACCTCGCCGTTCGTCGACATCGACACCACCGGGGACGGGACGCCGGACTTCGAGACCTACGTGACCAAGGCGACGTCCACGGACGTGCTGCTGGCCGTCACGGTCGCGCTGACCCCGGGCTTCCCGCAGGTCGACGTCCAGGCCGTCAACGGCCAGCTCGGCGACGTCGACACGAACGTGTTCGACACGAACGTGCTGACGCTGCCGGTTTCCCTGGCGGCGCTGGGCATCGACGGAGGTGCCGACAGCCACCGCATCTCCTACACGGTGGGCGTGAGCGGTTTCTACGTCGCGCCGGGCACGACGAACGGGCTGATCGACTACGTCGGCACGCCGCTCTCGTTCGACGCGCTCGCGCCGGGCTACTCGGTGCAGGGCGGCGGCGACGCCGCGCTGGGCTACGTCGCGAAGCCGGGAACGGCGCTGGTCGTGAACCGGAACGCGGCCTCGGCCGCGGCCGACAAGGCGCTCGGGCTGCTCGCCATCGAGCACCACAACGCCGCGGGCAACCGGGCGAACGTGGTCAAGGTGGACGCCGCCCAGGGCGCCCGGCCGGGGAACGACCGTCAGCCGATCGGGGCTGGTCACCACTAGTTCCCGGCAAGATCGATCGATGCAGGAGCAGGGGCGTTCCCGGCGGTTCTCCGCCGGGGGCGCCCTGCTCTTGTTAACCCGATCGGGTGTCTCACCCTGCGGGAGGATGCGGCATAAGGGTGGTGCGGCTACGGCCGTTTGTCTACGGCCGGTAACCTTCCGGCTGCTGGCGTTTTGTTGCGGTGGGCCATCGGTGCGCTGGTGGCCCGGTCGACGGAGGTGTGTGGATGCGGCTCGCGGTGATCCCAGGAGACGGGATCGGGCCCGAGGTGGTCTCCGAGGCGCTGAAGGTGCTCGGTGAGGTAGTACCGACGGCGGAGATCACGAACTACGACCTCGGCGCCGCGCGGTGGCACGCTACCGGCGAGCTGCTCCCGGAGTCGGTGCTCGGCGAGCTCCGCCAGCACGACGCGATCCTGCTGGGCGCGGTCGGCGACCCGACGGTGCCGAGCGGCATCCTCGAGCGCGGCCTCCTGCTGCGCCTGCGGTTCGAGATGGACCACCACGTCAACCTGCGCCCGGCGCGGCTGTACCCGGGTGTCCGGGGGCCGCTGGCCGACGCCGGTGACGTCGACATGATCGTGGTGCGGGAAGGGACCGAAGGCCCGTACGCGGGCACCGGGGGCCTGATCCGCAAGGACACCGAGCACGAGATCGCGACGGAGGTCAGCATCAACACGGCGTACGGCGTCCGGCGCGTGGTCGCGGACGCGTTCGCCCGCGCCGAGGCCCGGCCGCGCAAGCACCTGACGCTGGTGCACAAGACCAACGTGCTCTCGTTCGCCGGGTCGCTGTGGTCGCGGATCGTCGAAGAGGTTTCGCTGGAGCACCCGGAGGTGACGGTCGCGTACTCGCATGTGGACGCGGCGACGATCCACCTGGTGACCGACCCGTCCCGGTTCGACGTGATCGTGACGGACAACCTGTTCGGCGACATCATCACCGACCTCGCGGCGGCGGTGACGGGCGGCATCGGCCTCGCGGCGAGCGGCAACCTGGACATGACCCGCCGCAACCCGAGCATGTTCGAGCCGGTGCACGGCTCGGCGCCGGACATCGCGGGCCAGGGCCTGGCCGACCCGACGGCGGCGGTCCTTTCCGTGTCGATGCTGCTGGACCACCTGGGCCAGAAGGAAGCGGCGCGGCGGATCGAGGCTTCGGTGGCGTTCGATCTGGCGACGCGGGACCAGGCGTCCCCGGGCGCGACGACGGCGGTCGGCGACCGGCTGGCGGCGCTCGTGTCGTCCAACGTGCGCACAGCGGGCTGAGTTTTCGCTTTCGGAGGAGCCCCGCACCCTGGTGGTGCGGGGCTTTTTCGTGCGCGGGGCCGCGGGGCTGCGTTGGCCCCGGAGCCTGCACCTTCTGGGGCCCGGCCCGGCCGGTTCGAAAGCGTGGCCGTGCTGTCGTGAATGACTCATTCACCTCGTCCGGGGACATGAATGAGTCATTCACGACGTCTGGACTTTCCCGGATGGTGGGAGCTTGACCCAGGTTGTGGACTTCCGTCGAAGCCCTGTGGCATGATGCCAACATGACCAGCTTCGCGATCATTATCGACGAGCGCGCCGGACGATAGCTCCACAAGAGCCCCCGGCGCGCAACCTCTCGCACCCATGCGGGAGGTTTTTTTGTTGCCTCGAAACGCTAGGAGACCATCGTGACCCGCCAGGAGCCCGCCGATACCCCGCTCGGCGACGCCTTCCACCTCTACGACACGACCCTGCGCGACGGTGCGCAGCGCGAGGGCATCTCCTACTCCGTCCAGGACAAGCTGGCCGTCGCGCGGCTGCTGGACGAGCTCGGCGTCGGGTTCATCGAAGGCGGCTGGCCCGGGGCGCTCCCCAAGGACACGGAGTTCTTCGCCCGTGCCGCGAAGGGCGAGCTGCCGCTGAAGCACGCGGCCCTCGTCGCCTTCGGGGCCACGCGCAAGGCCGGCACCACCGCCGACGCCGATCCGCAGGTCCGGGCGCTGCTCGACAGCGAAGCGCCGGTCGTCACGCTCGTCGCGAAGTCCGATCTGCGGCACGTCGAACGCGCCCTGCGGGTCGACGTCGACGAAGCGTGCGCCATGGTCCGCGACACCGTCGCCTTCCTCGTGCGGGAAGGTCGCCGCGTCTTCCTCGACGCCGAGCACTTCTTCGACGGCTACGCGTATTCGCCCGAAACCTCGCTCAGGGTCCTCGACGCCGCCGCGCACGCGGGCGCCGACGTCCTCGTCCTCTGCGACACCAACGGCGGCCAGCTGCCGCTCGGGCTCGCCGAGACCGTGCGGGACATCAAGGAAAAGACCGGATTCCGGCTCGGGATCCACTGTCAGGACGACACTTCCTGCGCCGTGGCGAACTCCGTCGCCGCGGTGCAGGCCGGCGTGACGCACGTCCAGTGCACCGCCAACGGTTACGGGGAGCGGGCCGGCAACGCCGACCTCTTCGCCGTGACGGGAAACCTGGTGACCAAGCTCGGGATGGAGGTCCTCCCGACCGGAGGTGCCGCCGAGCTCACCCGGGTCTCCCATGCCCTTGCCGAAATCGCCAACCTCGCCCCCTACACCCACCAGGCTTACGTAGGGGCGTCGGCTTTCGCCCACAAGGCGGGACTGCACGCGAGCGCGATCAAGGTGGATCCGTTGCTGTACAACCACATCGATCCAGCTTCTGTCGGCAATGACATGCGGGTACTGGTCACCGAGATGGCCGGCAGGGCCAGCCTCGAGCTCAAGGGACGTGAGCTCGGGGTCGACCTTGCCGGCCGGCCCGAGGCGCTGACGAGCGCCATCACCAAGGTCAAGCGCCTCGAAGCGGAAGGCTGGTCCTTCGAGGCCGCCGACGCCTCCCTCGAACTCCTGCTGCGCCAGGAGGCCGACACCCCCGCCGAGGCCCCGTTCGAGCTGGAGTCCTACCGGGTCGTGCTCGACCACCGCGCCGACGCGGAGGTCGTCGCCGAGGCGACGGTCAAGGTGCACGTCGGCGGCCAGCGCGTCATCGCCACCGCCGAAGGCATCGGCCCGGTGCACGCCCTCGACGCCGCGCTGCGGAAGGCGCTGTCGCCGCACCTGTCCTGGTTGGACAGTGTGGAGCTCGCCGACTACAAGGTGCGGATCCTGCAGGGCCACCCCGGGACCGACGCCGTGACGCGCGTGCTGGTCGAGAGCACCGACGGCGAACGGGAGTGGACCACGGTCGGGGTGCACGGGAACATCGTCGAGGCCAGCTGGCTGGCCCTGTGCGACGCGCTGGTCCACAAGAGCACGACCGTGGCCTGAGTCACCGTGACATCCGGGTCTTCGGCCCGTGCCGGGGGCTCCGCCACCCGGAACCCCCGAAGACCGTCGGGTGGGCGCACGTAGACTGGCCGCGTGCGCCTAGCCCGTATTGCTCATCCCGGTGGTGTCGCGTTCGCTTCGGTCGAAGGGGACGGTGACGACGCCCAGGTCCTGGAAATCGCCGAGCACCCGTTCGGCCAGCCCAACTTCACCGGCAAGCGGTGGCCGCTGGCCGACGTCCGGCTGCTGGCCCCGATCCTGCCGTCCAAGGTGATCGCCGTCGGCCGGAACTACGCCAAGCACGCGGCCGAGTTCGGCAACGAGGTCCCGGCCGCCCCGATGCTGTTCATCAAGCCGTCGACCACGGTCATCGGCCCGAACGCGGCCATCCGCCGCCCGTCCGGCGTCGGCCGCGTCGACTTCGAGGGCGAGCTGGCCATCGTCATCGGGCAGCCAGTGAAGAACGTGCCCGCCGCCCGCGCCGCGAGCGCGATCCTCGGCTACACGGTCGCCAACGACGTCAGCGCCCGCGACCTCCAGAAGTCCGACGGCCAGTGGGGCCGCGCCAAGGGCTTCGACACGTTCTGCCCGCTCGGGCCGTGGATCGAGACGTCGCTCGACGCGTCCGACCTGTCGCTGCGGGCCGAGGTGGACGGCGAGCTCAAGCAGGACGGCCGCACCTCAGACCTGGTCCACAAGATCCCCGAGCTGGTCGAGTTCGTCTCCGGGGTCATGACGCTCCTGCCCGGCGACGTCATCCTCACCGGCACGCCCGAGGGCGTCGGCCCGATCGAGGGCGGCCAGAGCGTCTCGATCACCATCGAGGGGATCGGCACCCTGACCAACCCGGTCGAGAACGTCTAGCCCGAAGCCCGTGAATGGCCCATCGACGGACTTGAAGTCCCTCGATGGGCCATTCACGGCTTTTCAGCGCCGGGCCGGCTCCATCGGCCGCCGGGCGAACGCCGGGGCGTGCTCGGGCCGCAGGCCCAGGCCCAGCAGCCGGGCCGGGAAGTACGACAGCTTCGGGAACCGCGCGAACGCCTTGATCATCGGCATCGGCGGGCCGTTGCGCCTGCCGGTCATCACGCCGCGCACGACCGTCCGGTGCAGGAGCCGCTGCAGTCCCTGCACCAGCAGCGTCGGCGCCAGCCGCCGCGAGCGCACCTTCGCCAGGTCAGCCTCCGCCGGGCGCCCCCGCCGCAGCGGCTCGGCCAGCAGCGTCGCCGCCGCGACCGCGTCCTGCACCGCCAGGTTGATGCCGACCCCGCCGATCGGCGACATCGCGTGCGCCGCGTCGCCGATGCACAGCAGGCCGTCGACGTGCCACCGGCGCAGCAGGTTGAGCCGCACGTCGAGGAACTTGACGTCGTCCATCGTCGCCAGCTCGTGCACCCGGTCGCCGAACTCGGGGCAGATCTGCGTCACGTTCTCCCGGAACGCCTCGATGCCCTGCTTGCGCAGGTCTTCGCCCTTCGGGGCGAGGTAGGCGACCTGGTAGAAGTCCGGCCGGGGGAGCGGCACGGCGAACCGGCGGTCCCGCATCTTCGGCAGCAGCATGCCGCCCTGCTCACCATCGCCGCGCGAGAGCCGGAACCACCAGACGTCGAACGGGCAGGCGTACTCGTGCGGCACCAGGCCGGCCTCACGCCGGGCCAGCGACCAGCGGCCGTCGGCGGCGATCACCAGGTCGGCGCGGATTTCGCCGGTCTCTCCGGATGCCGTGCGGTAGGTGATGCCGGCGACCCGGCCGTGCTCCCGGACCAGGCCCGTGCACTCGGTCTCCATGCGCTGGACGAACGTCGGCTCCTTGCGCGCGCTCTCGGCGAGCAGGTCGAGGAAGTCCCATTGCGGCACCATCGCGATGTACGGGTGGGGGACCTTCAGCCGGGTGAAGTCGGCCAGCTTCATCAGCTCGCCGTTCTCCTGCGGGAACCCGGCGGCGGTCAGCTCGCTGTGCGGGAGCGCGTGGAACTTCTCGCCGAGGCCCAGCTCGTCGAGCAGCGTGAGCGTCGACGGGTGGACCGTGTCCCCGCGGAAGTCGCGCAGGAAGTCCGCGTGCTTCTCCAGCACCGTCACCTCGACGCCGGCCCGCGCCAGCAGGAGTCCCGTGACCATCCCGGCCGGCCCGCCACCGATGACGACGCAGCCCGTGCGCTCGGTCATCTCGACCATCTCCCCATCTATTCATCGCCTGTTGAATAAACTGAGGATGCACCCGGCCGGTCCCCGGCGTCAAGCCGTGTGGCGACGGATACGCTGATCGGGCTATGAGTGAGACATCGGTGGTTCGCGCGCGCTTCTGTCCTTCGCCGACCGGCACCCCGCACGTGGGGCTGATCCGCACGGCGCTGTTCAACTGGGCCTTCGCCCGGCACAACCAGGGTCAGCTGGTGTTCCGGATCGAAGACACCGACGCCGCGCGCGACTCGCAGGAGTCGTACGAGCAGCTCCTCGACGGGCTGCGCTGGCTCGGCATCGACTGGGACGAGGGCCCCGAGGCCGGCGGCGAGTACGGGCCGTACCGCCAGAGCGAGCGGCGGGCGATCTACGCCGACGTCGCCGCGAAGCTGCTCGAGGCGGGAGAGCTGTACGAGGCGTTCTCCACCAACGAAGAGGTCGAGGCGCGGCGCAAGGCGGCCGGCCTGGACCCGAAGCTGGGCTACGACAACTTCGACCGCGACCTCACCGACGAGCAGCGCGCCGCGTACCGCGCCGAGGGGCGCGCGCCGGTGCTGCGCCTGCGCATGCCGGACACCGACCTCGGCTGGACCGACCTGGTGCGCGGCGAGATCACCTTCCCGGCGAACACCATCCCCGACCCGGTGCTGGTGCGTGCCAACGGCGAGCCGCTGTACACGCTGACCAACCCGGTCGACGACGCGCTGATGAAGATCACGCACGTGCTGCGCGGCGAGGACCTGCTGCCGTCGACGCCCCGCCAGCTGGCGCTCTACGCGGCGCTGGAGCGGATCGGCGTCGCGGAGTTCACGCCGCAGTTCGGCCACCTGCCGTACGTGATGGGCGAGGGCAACAAGAAACTGTCCAAACGCGACCCTTCGTCGAACCTCTTCAACTACCGCGACCGCGGCTTCATCCGCGAGGGCCTGCTCAACTACCTGGCCCTGCTCGGCTGGTCGATCGCCGACGACCGCGACGTCTTCAGCGTCGAGGAGATGATCGCCGCCTTCGACGTCACCAAGGTCAGCGCCAACCCCGCGCGCTTCGACCTCAAGAAGGCCGAAGCGATCAACGGCACCCACGTGCGGGCTCTGCCCGCGGCCGAGTTCGTGAAGCGCGTCACGCCCTACCTCGTCACCGCGGGTGTCCTTCCGGAATCGCCGAGCGAGGAGCAGCTGGCCCGGCTGGACGCGATCGCGCCGCTGGTGCAGGAACGCGTCACGGTGCTTTCGGACGCGACCGCGATGGTGCGCTTCCTCTTCGTTGCCGAAGACGCCTTCGCGCCGGAGGAAGACGCCGCGGCGAAGAACCTCGGCGAAGCCGCGCAGCCGGTGCTCACAGCGGCTGTCGCCGCACTCGAGGCGCTGCCGTCCTGGGAGGCAGGGGCCATCGAGCAGGCGCTCAAAGACGCCCTTGTGGACGGTCTGGGTCTCAAGCCCCGCAAGGCTTTCGCGCCGGTTCGCGTCGCCGTGACCGGACGGACCGTTTCGCCGCCGCTGTACGAGTCGATGGAGCTGCTCGGCCGCGACGTTTCACTGGGACGTCTTCGCCGCGCATTGGTCGGATAACCGAAAGAAGACGGTTCGCCAACTGGGAGTAGAACCGGTGCGCCGGAACGGGCCACCGGCAATCACCTCTTTGGCAGCGTCGCGAACGCTGCGGTTGCCCTAGCCTCACTGGGTGGATTTCGCCCTGGCACCCCGGACCCCGTCGCGAACCGTCCCCGCCGAGGCGGCGCCCGAGCCCTGGGCGCCGCCGGAGCTGCGGCTGGTGTGCCTGGACATCGATGACACCCTGATCGACTGCACGGCCGCGATCCGCCGCAGCCTCCACATCCTGACCGGCCGGGGCGACCTGTGGCCGTTGTGGGACCTGATCACCGAAGAGCACGTCGCCCTCGTCGTCGCCGGCGAGCTGGACTACGCGACGATGCACCAGCGGCGCACCGAATGCTTCCTCGCGGAGATCGGCATCCTCGCCGACGACGAGCAGGTGAGCTCGTTCGAACATCGCCGAAGAGAGCTGCTCGACCATTCGTGGCAGCTGTTCGACGACGTCCTCGACTGCCTGGAGTGGTTGCGCGCCGCCGGCCTCATGCTGGCCGCCGTGACGAACGCCTCGGGCGTCCACCAGCGCAAGAAGATCGCCGACCTGGGGCTGGCACCGTTCTTCGACCACGTCGCCATCGCCGGCGAGCTGGGGGTGGCGAAACCCGATCCGGTGATGTTCCACACGGTCTGTCTCGGCCTGGGCTGCGCACCTGCCCAGGCCGTCCACGTCGGGGACAAACTCGACACGGACGCGATCGGCGCCCGCGACGCGGGCCTGGGTGCGGTCTGGCTCGACCGGGACGCCATCGGCGAGCGCGCGCCGGAGGGGGTCCACCGGGTGGGGGCCCTGGCCGAGCTGCCTGAGCTGCTGGTTTCGGAGTACGCGACGATCGGCGTCCCCGCTCAGCGCGGAAGTGGCACCCCCGCGTTCACCGTCCGGAACGGCGTGCTCTAGTATTTCTCCTCGTGCGGTGCTGAACCGGCAAGGTCGGCAGGTACCTCACTGGGGTATGGTGTAATTGGCAGCACGACTGGTTCTGGTCCAGTTAGTCTAGGTTCGAGTCCTGGTACCCCAGCTGCGGAGAGTGACCCCCCTGCAGGGCGAGAAATCGCCTCTGGTAAGTTCTCTCCAGCAAGAAAAACAGAAAAGCCCCTGGGAGACCAGGGAAAGATCCTAAGCCCCCGTCGTCTAGCGGCCTAGGACGCCGGCCTCTCACGCCGGTAGCGTGGGTTCGAATCCCATCGGGGGTACCAGCAGTAGCGAACCGAAGCTCGTCTGACCGAGGTCAGGCGAGCTTTTTGGTTTCCGCTCCGGCTTCGGAGATCGTTCCCGCGGTGAACGCCGTCTTGGGTGGCTGATCACCTGGCAGGGCCGAGCTGCGATGCCGGCCGGTGCGAACCCTCGGGAATCGCTCGCTGCCCGGCGTTGACGGCTTCGCACGCCCGTGCGCCGGCATCCGTCGGCGCTCTGATCGCGCGGGGGAGAAGTGGCCGTCGGCGACGAGGATGAGGCGTCCTCGCCGCCGACGGAATCGAGGGGACGACTGCGTGATCTCTCCCCAGTGACCGGCCGTCGTCATGGTTACCTCTTGGCAGCGGCGACCTTCTTGCGCGGGGTGCGCTTGCGCGGAGCCGCCGGCGCCGCGGCCTCGGCCGCCTGAGCCGATTCGTAAGCGGCGATCACCTCGGAGGACAGGCGGCCGCGCTCGGAGACCTCGTAGCCGTTCGCGTTCGCCCAGGCGCGGATCTGCTGGTTGCGTTCGCGGTCGGTCGTGCTGGTCGTGGTCGACTGGCCGGTCGCGACGCGGACCTTGCGCCCCCCGGTGCGGCGGCCGGCGGCGATGTAGCGGGCGAGTTCGTCGCGCAGGGCGGCGGCGTTGTCATCGGAGAGGTCGATCTCGTACATGACGCCGTCGAGGGAGAACGGGACGGTGTGGGCGGCGGGGGTGCCGTCGATGTCGTCGAGCATCTCGACGAGGACCTTCTGGGCCATTCCTGCTCCTTGAAGCGGTATATACCAGTTATGGGTGGCGGTGACCGAGCGCATGAATTAGGTGCTCCACTGTGGAGTATATACATACCAGTCGGTTTGTGGAGATATCTCGCCTGAAGGTATCGAATACGCCGCCGGTACGCGCGGCTCGGAGGAAACGCGAGCCCGCGGAGGAGAAGCCACCGTGAAGCCGCAAACAGCGGCAAGGAGCACCGCGTATGTGCAAGTTGCACGTGTGCGGGGCTCGTTGCTGGACCATCCGGACGATCCGTTCGGAGTGGCAACTGCGAAACGGCGCCGCGGGGGAAGAACAGTTTCGCCGCGGACGAATGATCGGCGCGTTCGACGTCCGCCGGGGCGAGATGACGAATAGCGGCCCAGGGTGAAGTGTTGCTTTCTTGCCTGGTCGGCGGTCGGCGGTCGGCGCGGAACCGGATCGCCGGCTCGTCCAAGGCGTCCTGCCGCCCGCCCGAGGCGTCGTTGCCTGCCGGTTGCGGGCGCTGGGCAGTCCACATCGGACTCTCGGGCGGCCCGCCGGCGACCACGACGCCGTCGCTCTCGGCCCCACGAGCTGGGTGCCCCGGAAGCCGTTGGCGGCGGGCCGGGGTGACGGCGGTGCCGTGCCACGTCGGGCCCCGTCCGCGGCTGCGGTTCACCGCGTCCCGGTTCCGGATTCGGGCCGGGTTCCGACCCGCCGGGCGCGCAAACCGCGGCCCCTACTCGTTGAGCCGCCTGGGTTTTTCGCGACTTCAGGTCGAACAATTGAGCGAATGGATAGCCTGTGCTGTCCCTGTCCTATATGGACATCGCGCTCTGCTTTTCGGCAAGTTCGCAGGTCAGCGGCCGATCGTGGGGATGTTCGTACCGAGGGGCGGGTCTTGAGCGGGCATTGTCGAAGCCCGACTTCCCCGGCGACACAACGGAGTTCTCAGTCACCCCTGTTTGGAATTTCGGCCGTCCTGGTAATACTCTGTGTGACGTCGGCCGAGATGGGCCTGACTGCTAGTTCCACTATGGAGGACTGGAATGACGAACAAGGCCCAGCTGATCGAGGCGCTGTCGGAGCGTCTGGGCGACAAGAAGGTGGCTTCGCAGGCCGTTGACGGTCTGGTGGACATCATCATCCGGACGGTCAACAAGGGCGAAAAGGTCAACATCACCGGCTTCGGGGTGTTTGAGAAGCGTGCCCGTGCGGCCCGTACCGCTCGGAACCCGCGTACCGGTGAGGCTGTCCGCGTCAAGAAGACGAATGTGCCCGCGTTCCGCGCCGGGACCACCTTCAAGGACGTCATCTCCGGCTCCAAGAAGCTGCCCAAGGCCACCCCGGTCAAGCGCGCCACCGCCGCGACGGCGACCCGCGCGACCGCCACCAAGGCCGCCGCCGCTGCTCCGGCGAAGGCGACGACGACCCGCACCACGCGGGCCGCCGCGGCGAAGCCGGCCGCGACGCGGGCGACGACCACGCGGACCCGCGCTGCCGCGGCGAAGCCGGCCGCGAAGGCCACCGCCACCAAGGCGGCCCCGAAGCCGGCGGCGAAGGCGACCGCGGCCAAGGCCACCACGGCGAAGGCGACCACCACGCGGGCGAAGGCCGCTGCCAAGCCGGCCGCGACCAAGACCGCCGCCGCGGCGAAGAAGACCACCGCCGCCAAGGCCCCGGCCAAGCGCACGTCGGCTGCCAAGAAGAAGTAACTGGATTTCCCCCCCCCGGAAGGGCCCCGCACCGGCAGGTGCGGGGCCCTTCCGGCGTTCCGCGGCCGCGTATCGGGAGAGCGGTGTGCTTCCGGTCTGTGAGCCTGGCGAGCGCCTGCAGGAAAGCACCCCCCGGAGACCACCGGGACTCCGAGTTCGCGGGCTCGCCGGGACTGGCCGGACAGGGAGTCCGGATCGGCCGCGGCGAGCACGCGTGTCTGCTTGCTGACGGTTCCGGTGACCCGAATCCCCGCAGCGGCCGCCTCAGCCACGATCTCCGCGCGCCCTGTCCGCGGTGAGAACTACCTTGTCGCCCGGTCGCAGGACGAGTCCGCCGGACTTCCGCTGGTCGAGCGAGGCGTTGTCGAGCACCGCGAAGTACGCGTCGACCGCCGGTTCGCCGTCTCGGGGCCGCCGGACCGGGCGAGCTGCGGCCAAGCCCATTTCGCGGTGCGCAGCTGGGCGTCAGTGACCCTTACGGTGTTCGGTGCGCGCCGCATGAGGAACCCCCGGGCAGCTCGCCGCTCCACGTGCGTCGTCGAGCTCGGTGTGCCGGGAACGAGGGGCAGACCGGCTGCCGTGGACGGCCTGGGGCCCGGATCGCGATCGGGGTTGGCGAGCGTCACCTGCTCGTCGGTGATGTGCCCGCTCGGGTCCACGTGGACGACCGAGCGACCCGCTGCGGGGAAGCGAAGTTGTCGATCTCGGCGTCGAGGGGAAGATCCCAGCGTCGGCCGGCCTGACATGCCAGATCAAGTCGGGGACGGAGGCAGGTTGTTACACCTCGGAAAACGGGGATGCGGCTCTGCCCGGACCAGCCGATGGCGGCTTGGAGCGAAATGGCCGGCTTCGCCTGCCGAAAGCAAGGCTCGATACCGATGTATTCACCGCTCACGAGCCGGGACCTGCGTGATCAGGCGGAAATGGCCTCCGTTGGCGGCGAGGACCGTTCGTCCTTGCCGCCAACGGGCCGTGCCCCTTGATCTCTCCCCAGTGATCTGCCGGACACCGCCGTCACTTCTTGGCAGCGGCGACCTTCTTGCGCGGGGCGCGCTTGCGCGGGGCCGCCGGGGCTTCGGTCTCGGCCACCTGGGCCTGCTCGTAGGCCGCGATCACCTCGGAGGACAGGCGGCCGCGCTCGGAGACCTCGTAGCCGTTCGCGTTCGCCCAGGCGCGGATCTGCTGGTTGCGCTCGCGGTCGGTCGTGCTCGTCGTGGTCGACTGGCCCGTCGCGACGCGCACCTTGCGGCCGCCGATGCGCCGGCCGGCCGCGATGTAGCGGGCGAGCTCGTCGCGCAGGGCGGAGGCGTTGTCGTCCGAAAGGTCGATCTCGTAGGTGACACCGTCGAGGCCGAACTGAACGGTCTGGGCAGCGGTGCTGCCATCGATGTCGTCCAGGATCTCGACGAGGACTTTCTGGGCCACGGGAATGCTCCTCAAGCTGGATGTGCGTCCGGGGAACGTGACGTGTGACAAGTTGCACAATGACCGACGTTCTTGGGTGGAGTGTATCCACCCGGAGATCGGTACGGCAATTTCCCCGCCACTTCCCGCGATTCGGCAGTCCTGATAGGACGCACCGCGGGTTCCACTGTGGAGGCTTTCCCCGGACTACGTTCCGGACGGCGTCGTGCCCTGCTCGCCGTGGTGGTGGGGCGGATCCGTCTCCAGCGCTTCGTCGGCGTCCCCTTCGGCGGGGTCCGCGAGGTCCATTTTCGCGGCGGCCTCCTTGGCCTCGTCGATGTGCTGCCGGGAGCGGGCGAGCTCCGCGTCGTCCTGCTTCTCGTTCGCGGCCATCACAACTCCTTGCCGGGGTCTTCGGGCAATTCCTCACTTCCGGCTACCCGCGGGGCCGGGAGCGCAACCGTCGGCGCGGTGACGGTTTCTCCGGCTCGGCTATTCCGGCGCCTTGATTCCCCGCGGGAGGCACTGAGGGCGGCGCAGACGGCCGTGGAGCCTCTGCCGCGGTGGATCTGCCCGCCCACGCGGGCCGGAATGCCTGACGGCGGCCCCGGACTCAGTCCACCCGGCCCGGTGGTCCTTCCGGTCGGCGCCGCGAGAGGCCGCCGGTCTTCCTGGACCCGTGCCTGATGCTCTCGCGTGGCCTCGGGCCGTGAATTCTTCCGCACTTCGCGCGGCGGTGTGGTGAGTGTGTGGCCGGGACCGGTTCCGCGTTCTGCGGCCCGGCAAAGCGCTCGCGCGAACTCCGTTGAACGCTGTTCCCCCGCGCCGGCCCGGAACGCCGAAGGGCCCCGCACCTGCCGGTGCGGGGCCCTTCCGGGGTGAAATCCAGTTACTTCTTCTTGGCAGCCGACGTGCGCTTGGCCGGGGCCTTGGCGGCGGTGGTCTTCTTCGCCGCGGCGGCGGTCTTGGTCGCGGCCGGCTTGGCAGCGGCCTTCGCCCGCGTGGTGGTGGGCTTGGCCGCGGTCGCCTTGGCGGGAGCCTTGGCCGCGGTCTTCGGGGCCGCCTTGGTGGCGGTGGCCTTGGCAGCCGGCTTCGCCGCGGTGGCGCGGGTCCGGGTGGCCGTGGCGCGGGCGGTGGCCGGCTTGGCCGCGGCCGCACGGGTCGAAGTGGCCCGCGTGCTGGTGGTCTTGGCCGGGGCGGACGCCTTGGCCACAGCCGCACGAGTGGTCGTGCCGGCCGCGGTGGCGCGCTTGACCGGGGTGGCCTTGGGCAGCTTCTTGGAGCCGGAGATGACGTCCTTGAAGGTGGTCCCGGCGCGGAACGCGGGCACATTCGTCTTCTTGACGCGGACAGCCTCACCGGTACGCGGGTTCCGAGCGGTACGGGCCGCACGGGCACGCTTCTCGAACACCCCGAAGCCGGTGATGTTGACCTTTTCGCCCTTGTTGACCGTCCGGATGATGATGTCCACCAGACCGTCAACGGCCTGCGAAGCCACCTTCTTGTCGCCCAGACGCTCCGACAGCGCCTCGATCAGCTGGGCCTTGTTCGTCATTCCAGTCCTCCATAGTGGAACTACTAGTCACGGCCCATCTCGGCCGACACTGCACACGGTATTACCAATACCGCACAAAATCCAACCGGGGGTCGAAATATTTCCTTGCGAGGGCGCTGGTTCCGCCTCCCGGACGACCTTCTCCGGAGCGGTCCCGGAATGCGGTCCGGATCTTGATCATGGCTCTGAGCAGGTAAAACCCAATGACAGAGCCGTCCACAGTGGTCGTCCATATAGGACCCGGGCCCCCTCGGGAGACTTTTTTCGCGACACGCCGGGCCGGGGCCTCCCGGCGGGTGCCGGAGGCGTCCCGGGCCCGATCCCGCGCAGCGGCGGGGGATCCCGGGTCCGCCGCCGGACCCGCGGCGGGGGATGCCGGGGGCGCCCGGGAAGGCCCGGCGGCACCGCTTCGCCGTGGGGCCAAGGCAGTAACGTCCCGCCCGTCCGGAGCGACCTCTCCGGGGCGCGGCGAGGCCCGTTGCGGCGCAACCGGTACGCCCGCGACGGGGCCGCCGCCGGGACCGAAAGGATCTTCCCCGTAGGGTGAACTCACTCGTTCGGCCCAGCCGCGGCCTGCCGTGACCTCGCCGGTACGCCGCAGCCCAACGCCGTGTTGGGCGCGGGACTGTCGGTCCGGCGAGCTAGTCTGCCGCCGGAGGAAGCGCCGGGTGCGACAGGGAGAACCGTGGACCAGGACACACTCACGACCGTGGTCGGCCGGGTGGCCGGGACCGAGGACTCGACGCCGCTGCAGTTCCACGTGGCCATCGATCCCGAGGCCTACCTGCAGCTCGACGACGTCGTCGTCACCCGGCGGGAACTCCCCGGCCTGGGCGAAGTCACGTCCTTCGGCGTCGTGACGCAGGTGAGCGCGAGGCACGAGGGCGCCAGCTTCGGCAGCGACGTCTTCCTGATCTCCGACGGGGTCCTGCCCGCGCAGGTGCAGGAGATCGCCGAGATCGCCACCACCCGCGTCGAGCCCGAGTGCTACGTGCCGCCGCGGCCGGGGGCCGTCGTCTCCCGCGCGGTGGGGGAGGATCGCGCGCAGGCGCTGTACTTCGACAACATGACCCGCCAGGTGGCGGTCGGCCTGGGGCGGGACGGCGAACCCGTCTACCTCAACATGGACTTCCTCGACGGCACGCGCGGCGCGCACGTCAGCATCAGCGGCGTCTCCGGCGTCGCGACCAAGACGTCGTTCGCGTTGTTCCTGCTGCACTCGATCTTCCGCGGCGGCGCCCTGCCCAACGCCCACAACGCCAAGGCCCTGGTGTTCTCGGTGAAGGGCGAGGACCTGCTGTTCCTCGACACCCCGAACGTCCACCTCGACGAGAAGCTCAAGGCCGAGTACGCCAAGCTCGGCCTGCCCGCGGAGCCCTTCGCCTCCGTCGGCTTCTACGCGCCGCCGACGCCGTCGGACACCACGGGGAAGCCTTACGTCACCGGGCGGACCTCGGGCGTCGGCGCCTTCTGGTGGACCATCGCGGAGTTCTGCGCGAAGGACCTGCTGCCCTACGTCTTCGCCGACGCCGAGGACGAGCGCAACCAGTACACGATGGTCATCCACCAGGTCGCGAACCGGTTGCGGCTGGACAGCACCCCGGCCGGGAAGGACGGCGCCGCGAACGTCGACGGCGTCCTGTGCCGCACCTACGCCGAGCTCGTCGACGTCATCTGCGACCGCGTCACCGACGAGGAAACCCGCGCGAGCTGGGCGGGTGCGGTGACCGGCGCCGGCACGGTCAACGCCTTCATCCGCCGCCTGCGCTCCAGCCAGCGCGCGCTCAGCGGCCTCATCCGCGGCGACCTCACCGATCACGCCGCACGCCAGTTGTCGACGGAGAACCAGCAGGTGACCGTCGTGGACATCCACAACCTCGTCGAGCGCGCGCAGCGGTTCGTCGTCGGTGTCACGCTCGCCGCGGAGACCGCGCGCAAGGAGGCGGCCGGTCCCGGCGGCCTCCTGTTCACCATGCTGGACGAGCTGAACAAGTACGCGCCGCGCGAAGGCAGCAGCCCGATCAAGGAAGTCCTGCTGGACATCGCCGAGCGTGGCCGCTCCCTCGGCGTCATCCTCATCGGCGCGCAGCAGACCGCCAGCGAGGTCGAGCGCCGGATCGTCAGCAACAGCTCGGTGCGGATCGTCGGGCGCCTCGACGCCGCGGAGGCCTCGCGCCCCGAGTACGGCTTCCTCCCGGCCAGCCAGCGGGTCCGCGCGACGCTCGCCACGCCCGGCACGATGTTCGTGAGCCAGCCGGAGATCCCGGTGCCGATCGCCGTCGGCTTCCCGTTCCCGGCCTGGGCCACGCGGCTTTCCGAGGCCGGGAAGGTGCCGACGACCACGGCGGCGTCCAAGAAGTCCGATCCCTTCGCCGGCCTGCCGACGGGAAGCAGCGACCCGTTCGGCGACGACCCGCCGCCGTTCTGACGGACCCGCCGCAGCCCGCTCCCGACCGGAAGGACGCCGCGTGAAGTTCCTGCACACCTCCGACTGGCACGTCGGCAAGACGCTCAAGGGCCGCAACCGCCTGGACGAGCAGCGCGCCGTGCTCGGCGAGATCGTCCGCACCGCGCGCGACGAGGCGTTCGACGCGATCCTCGTCGCGGGCGACCTCTACGAGACGTCGGCGCCGTCGGCCGCCGCGCAGGAACTCGTGGTCCAGGCGCTGATGGCGTTGCGCGACACCGGCGCCGAGGTCGTCGCGATCGCCGGGAACCACGACCACGCGGCGACCTTCGAGGCGTACCGGCCGCTGCTGCGGAAAGCGGGCATCCACCTCACCGGGAACCCGCGGCCGGTCGCCGACGGCGGGGTCGTGTCGTTCGACGCGCGGTCGACCGGCGAGCGCGTCAACGTCGCCGTGCTGCCCTTCCTTTCCCAGCGCTACGCGGTGCGCGCCGCCGAGCTGCTCGCCGGGACCCCGGCGGACAACGTCGGCGAGTACGACCAGCGCGTCCGCGACATCCTGGAGCACCTCAAGTCCGGGTTCTCCGCCGGTGCGGTGAACCTCGTCATGGCGCACCTGACGGTGACCGGCGGGACGATGGGCGGCGGCGAGCGCGCGGCGCAGTCCATCTTCGAGTACCACGTGCCCGCGACGGCGTTCGGCGCCGACCCGCACTACGTCGCGCTCGGCCACCTGCACCGGCGCCAGTCCCTGCCCGCCGCCTGCCCGGTGCACTACAGCGGTTCGCCGTTCGCCGTGGACTTCGGCGAACAGGACAACAAGAGCGTGGTCCTGGCCGTGGAGGTGACGCCCACGACACCGGCGAAGATCACGGAAGTCCCGATCACGGCGGGGCGGCGGCTGCGGACCGTCCACGGCACGGTGGCCGAACTGATCGGCCGCGCCGAGGAGCTCGGCGAGGACTACCTCCGCGTCTACGTCCGCGAGGCGACCAGGGCCGGGCTGCGCGAGGAGATCCAGGAAGCCCTGCCGAACGCCCTGGAAATCCGCATCGACCCGGAGTTCGCCGCCCCGGTGACGACGGCGGGCGGCGACCGTGCGGTCGCGGACCGTTCGCCGGGGGAGCTGTTCGCGTCCTACTGCGAGGAACGGACCGTGGACGACAAGCGCGTCCAGTCGCTCTTCGCGCGGCTGCACGACGAAGAGACGAGCGGGGTGTGACATGCGGCCTGTGCTGCTGGAGATGACCGGCTTCGCGTCGTTCCGCGACAAGACCGAAGTCAGCTTCGACGACACGGACTACTTCGCGCTCGTCGGGCCGACCGGCGCCGGCAAGAGCACCGTGATCGACGCGCTCACCTTCGCGCTGTACGGCTCCGTCGCCCGCTGGGACCACGAAGGGCTCGTCGCGCCCGCACTCGCCCCGACGGCGAACCGGGCCACCGTGCGGCTGGTGTTCGACGCCGGGGGCACGCGCTACCACGTCGTGCGCGAAGTCCGCCGCAGCGGTGGGAAGAAACCCACGGTCAGCGTGAAGAACGTCCGGCTGGAACGGCTCGCCGACCCGACCGCGCTCGGCGGTCCGGAGGACGACGCCGACCCGGTCGCCGCGGACTCCGAGGTCACCCCGGCCGTCGAACGCCTGCTCGGGTTGACGTTCAAGCACTTCTGCACCTGCGTGGCGCTGCCCCAGGGCGACTTCGCGGAGTTCCTGCACGCCAAGGCCGCCGACCGGCAGAAGATCCTCATCAAGCTGCTGGGCCTGGAGGTCTACGAACGGATCGGCCGCCGCGCCGGGGTCACCGCGGAGCAGCAGAAGCAGCGCGCCGCCGTCCTCGCCGAACAGCTCGGCAGCTACGCCGACGCGACCGAAGAGGCCGTCGAAGAGCTTTCCGCGCGGATGACGGCACTCGCGGACCTCGACGCGCGGGTGAGCGCGGCCCTGCCGGGTTTGTCCGACGCCACCCGCGCCCACGACGAAGCGCGGCAGCTCGTCGCGTCGCTGACGCGGGAGCTGGGTGTCCTCGACGCGCTGGAACGCCCGGACGGCGTCGAAGACCTCGAAACCCGGCGCCGCGCCGCGGCGGACGCGGCCGCGACGGCACGCGCGGGGCTGGAAACGGCCGAGACGGCGGACGAAGCGGCCCGTGCCGCGCTCGCCGCCGCTCCCGCCCGCGGCGAGCTGGAACGGATCCGCGCCGCCCGCACGGAGCTGGCCGAGGCCGAGAAGGCCCTCCCGCGCCTGGAAGTGGCGGCGAAGACGGCAGCGGAGGCGAAAGCGGCCGCCGCCGCCGCGGTCACCGACGCGGTGTCCGCGACCGATGCGGCCCGCAAGACCCGGGACACGACGGCCCGCGCCGCCGAGGACGCCGCCGCCGAAGCGGCGCGGGCCCGGCAGGACCGCGACCGGCTGGCGGGGCTGAAACCGCCGGCGGATCTCGGGGACCTCTCGGAAGAGGCGGCACGGGTGGCGAAACGCACAGCGGACGCCGAGGCCCGCCTGCATGCCGCCGAGGTCGCCGACGCCGAAGCTCGCGCGGCGCTGGCCGCGCAGCCGGACGTCGCCCCGCTCGCCGCCGCCCGTTCCGACGCCCGGACGCTCTACGCGGTGTGCGAAGCCCAGCGGAAGGCCGCGCCCGAGCAGGTCGCGCGCCGGAAGGAACTGGAAGCGGCGAGAACCGCCTTCGCCCGCGCCGACGCCGAAGTCACCGCGGCGAAGACGGCGGTGACCGAAGCCGACCGGGCCGGGCAGGCGCTGAGTCTGCGGGCGGGACTCGCCGTCGGGCACCCGTGCCCGGTCTGCGAGCAGGAAGTCGCGAAGCTGCCCGACGCCGTCGGGCACGCCCACCTGTCGGAGGCGAGCGAACGCCTGGAGCGGGCCGAACGGGACCGCGCCGCCGCCGAGTCCGCGCTGCGCAAGCTGGAGCGGGCCGTGGACCGCGACGCCGACTCGGCCGCGTCGGCGGCCGCGCAGGCGGAGGAACTGCGTGCGGTCCTCGTCGGAGTCGACGGCCCGCCGGAGTCGCCGGTGCTGCGGCGCCCGGTCGAGGCCTCTTTCTCCGAGCAGGACTACGCGGACCTCGTCGCCGCCGTGCGCGAACGCGGCGAATGGCTGTCCGCGACGATCGACGGCCGTACCCGCGTCGCCGAGGCCGCCCACGCCGCGGACGCGAAACTGGCCGCGGCGCGCGCCGACCGCACGGCGGCGCAGCACGAGGCCGATGTCGTGGAGAAGTCGTTCGCGGCGGCCCGGGAAGCGCTGCGGGCGGCACGCGACCCCTTGGTGGAACTGGGCGCGCCCGCGGTCGACGCCGACGACGTCCCGGCGGGCTGGCAGCGGCTGACCGCCTGGGCGGCGGCCACCCTGGAAGAGCGGCGGACGGCTTTGGCCGCACTCGAAGCGGCCGCCGAAGCCGCGGGCAAGGAAGCCGTCGTCGCGGCGGACGACCTCGCCTCCGCCGAGCGGAACGCCGAACAGCGGCGGAAGCGGGCTTCGGAGGCGGCGCTCGCCGACCAGTCGGCGAGCACCGAGTGGGCGAACACCCGGCGCCGCCACGGCGAACTGATCGAGACCCTGGCCGGCGCGCCCTCCGCCGAGGTGGTCGCCGAGCAGCTCGCGAAGGTGGCGGAACTCGAACAAGCCGCGAAGACGGCCGACGCGGATCTGCGGACCGCCCGCGCGGCCGCGAAACAAGCCGCGGAAGCCCAGGCGCGGATCGCCGAGCAGGTCGACGCCGAACGCCAGCGGCTGTCCCGGGCGCGCGACCCGCTGGTCGGCCTGGGTGCCCCGCCGATCGACGGCGAGAGCCTCCTCGACGCCTGGACCGCGCTCACGGATTGGGCGGCCGGGCAGGCGAACCGGCACCGGGACCGGCTGGCCGCCGCCACGACCGCCGAGGGCGAAGCCGCCGAAGCGTTGCGGGTGGCCGAACGCGCGGTCGCCGACGACGTCACCGCGCTCGAGGTCGACGTGCCGGAGGGGCCGGTGCGCGACCGCGTCCCGGTGGCCGTCGCCGCCGCCCGGGCGCGGGCCGAGGGCGACCACACGGAGATGAAGCGGCGCGTGGCGCGCGTGGCGGGCCTGCACGGCGACATCGCGGCCGCGGAGTCCGAGGCGCAGGTTGCGCGGCTGCTCGCGGATCTCCTGCGCTCGGACAAGTTCCCGCGCTGGCTGATCGCCGGGGCACTCGACACGCTCGTCGCCGAGGCGTCCGCGTCGCTGCTCGAGCTGTCCGGCGGCCAGTTCGAGCTGACCCACGACAAGGGCGACTTCCTGGTGGTGGACCACAACGAAGCCGACGCGCGGCGCCCGGTGAAGACGTTGTCCGGCGGGGAGACGTTCCAGGCGTCGCTTTCGCTGGCCCTCGCGCTGTCGTCCCAGCTCGGGGCGATGGCGGCGGACGGCGCGACCAAGCTCGAGTCGATCTTCCTGGACGAGGGCTTCGGGACGCTGGACGAGGCCACTCTCGACGTCGTGGCGTCCACTTTGGAGAACCTGTCGGCCACCGGCTCCCGGATGGTCGGGGTGATCACGCACGTGCCGGCGCTCGCCGAGCGCGTGCCGGTGCGGTTCCAGGTCACCCGCGACGGCACCGGCTCGCACATCAGCAGGGAGGGCGCATGACCGCCGTGGCCGGGACGACCTTCAGCATCGACTCGTGGGACCCGGGCTACGGCAGCTCGATGGAGGCCGAGGAGCTGGCGCGGTCGGGGGCCGAGGTCGAGCTCGAGGTCGAGGTGCCCACGGAAGAATGGGCGCCGATCGACCCGACGCCGGTTTCGCCGCCCGAGGCGGTGTTGTTCGTCGACGGTGTCCGCCGGATCGACGCCCGCGTCTGGATCGACGACCCCGAGGGGATGAACTCGGCGTCCATCGGGCTCTGCGCTTCCTACGCGGCCGGAGTGGTGTGCTGCTGTTCGGGCCGGGCCCACGTCGTCGCGACCGACGTCCGGCGCGGGGTGTTCACGGTGGCGTCGGAGGCAGGGGACATCCCCACCTCGGCGGGGGTCTACCGGGCGTTCCGCTCCGCGGCCAAGGAGGACAAGCCGCTGGCGGTCGTGCTGTCGTCGGCGTTGCAGGAGCAGCTGGCCGAGGCCGAGCTGGACACGGCGGGCGAGGCGCGCCGGGCGATCGCCGGCCACGTCGGCAGTGACCTGCTCGTCGTCGACGGCCCGTTGAGCGGCCGCACGCACCTGCCCCGGGCGGTCGGGTTCATCAAGAGCCACCAGACGACGTACCTGCCGGGCGAGCTCAACGCGATGGTCGGCCGGCTGGGCCCGCACCAGCGCACGCCGGTGTTCCTGATGGGCACGACGTGGGTCCGGCATTCCTGGTACCTGCGCCTGCCGTCGGCCGGGGGCCCGCCGTGGTCGGGGGTGGTCCGCGTGGAGGCGGCGCCGCACCTCGGGCGCGAGGAGGTGGCCGGGCTGGCGAACCTGACGCAGTCGGTGCTGGGACGGTTCGCGTCGGTGGCTTACAAGGACTCGCGGGCGCCGCAGAACCTGTACCCGATCGCGGGGCTGGAGCGTGACCTGCGGCATCGGCTGGGGGACCAGCAGTTCGTGTACCGGGCGCTGCGGCTGGCCGCGGCTCGCTGAGGACGGCCCGCACGACCTGTCCATGACTTCGGTCTTCGCCGCGCGAGCCTGCCGCTTTAGACCGGCCCGGGGGCGTGAACCGCCCGCCGGGCCGGAATCCGCCCGCTGGGGGTGGGCGGCCCCGGGGCGGCGGGCCTGGGGGAACCGTACCCGCCCCGGGGTGTCCTTTGTGGAGGATCAGCCCGGTGGGCCGTCCCCGGTCTGCGGTGCGCCCGCCGGTTTCGCCGTGACCTGCGGCTTCGCCGGCCCGGCCGCTTTCGACGGGGTGCCCAGGACGGTGAAGGTCGGGGTCGCCGGCTGGCCGTTCAGACCCGTGAACGTCGCCGGCGTGCCGCCGCCGGCCGTTCCCGCGGCCGTTAGTCCGATCAGTGTTTTCTTCCGCACGGCCCGTCCCCTCTCCTGCGCGCCCCCTCCACGCTTGAGCCGGGGAAACGGTTGAGCCTCCCGGATATTCAAGTACATGAACGACTATCGAGTCTATGTTTCCTGGTCACGTATGCGTTAGCTTGTCCGCCGTTGATCCGTTCGGTGGCGAGGGAGACTCGATGCGCAACGGCCGGCTCGTTCTTGCCGCGGTACTGGGGTTGACGCTGGCGACACCGGCCACGGCGGTGGCGGACGCGCAGCCCTGGCGCGACGCCCGCCAGTCGCCCGACCGGCGCGCCGCGGAGCTCGTCGCCGCGATGACCCTCGACGAGAAGATCTCCCAGCTGCACCTGCAGCCCGACGCCGAGCACCAGCGGTTCGTGCCGCCCATCCCGCGGCTGGGCGTGCCCGGCTTCCGGATCGCCAACGGCCCGGCCGGCATGGGCCCGGCCGACGACAAGCCGCAGAAGCCGGCGACCGCGCTGCCGGCCACGATGGCGCTGGCGTCGACGTTCGACACCGGCCTCGCCCGCCGCTACGGCCGCCTGATCGGCGACGAAACCCGCGCGCTCGCGCACAACGTGTCCGAAGGGCCGGACATCAACATCGCCCGCGTCCCGCGCAACGGCCGGACGTTCGAGGGCATGGGGGAGGACCCGGTGCTCGTCGGGGCCATGGGCGCCGCCGACATCCGCGGCATCCAGGAGAACGGCACCATCGCCGAGGTCAAGCACTACGCGGCGAACAACCAGGAGACCCAGCGCCAGAGCATCGACGAGCACATCGACGAGCGCACCCTCAACGAGATCTACCTGCCGCACTTCGAGCAGGCGGTCACCGAAGGCCACGCCGGGTCCGTCATGTGCGCCTACCCGAAGATCAACGGCGTGTTCACGTGCGAAAACCCGGCGCTGCTGCAGGACAAGCTGCGCGACGACTGGGGGTTCAAGGGGTTCGTCCAGTCCGACTGGGGTGCCGCGCACAGCACCGTCGGATCGGCGAACGCGGGCATGAACCTCGAAATGATCGACGGCACCTGGTACGGCGAGAAGATGAAGCAGGCCGTGCTCGCCGGGCAGGTGAGCGAACAGCGCGTCGACGAGCTGCTGGTGCCGCGGTTCCGCACGATGTTCACGTTCGGGCAGTTCGACCACCCGCCGGTGCTCACCCCGCTGCCGACCGCGCAGCACGACGCCGCCGCCAGGCAGTTCGCCGAACGCGGCATGGTGCTGCTGCGCAACGACCACGCCCAGCTGCCGCTCGACGACCGTGCGGTGAAGTCGATCGCGCTGATCGGGCCGTTCGCGACCAAGGCCAAGACCGGCGGCGGGGGCAGCTCCGCCGTCATTCCGACGTCCACAGTGGACCCCCTGCCGGGGCTGCGGCAGCGGGTTCCCGGCGCCGCGGTGACCCTCGACGACGGCAGCGACCCGGCGCGGGCGGCCGCGCTGGCGCGCACCGCGGACGTCAGCGTCGTGATGGTCGGCGACAACGAGGCCGAAGGCAAGGACCGGCCGAGCCTGGCCCTCGACGGCAACCAGGACGCCCTCGTGACGGCGGTCGCCGTGGCGAACCCGCACACCGTGGTCGTGGTGAAGAGCGGCGGACCGGTCCTGATGCCGTGGGCGTCGTCGGTGCCCGCGATCCTGCAGGCGTGGTACCCGGGCCAGCAGGACGGCGCCGCGGTCGCCGGCGTGCTGTTCGGGGACGTCAACCCGTCGGCGAAGCTGCCGGTCACGTTCCCCGCGGCGGACGCGGACACCCCCGCGAACACGGCGGCGCAGTTCCCGGGCGTCAACGGGGTCGCGACGTACTCGGAGGGGCTGCAGGTCGGCTACCGGTGGTTCGACGCGCAGGGCCGCACGCCGCTGTTCCCGTTCGGGCACGGCCTCTCGTACACGACGTTCGCGTTCTCCGGGCTGTCGGTGCACACCACCGGCGACGGCGCGACGGCGACGTTCACGGTCCGGAACACCGGCCACCGCGCGGGCGCGGAGGTGGCCCAGCTGTACCTCGGCTTCCCGGCGGCCGCGGGCGAGCCACCGCGGCAGCTGAAGGGGTTCTCGCGGGTGGAGCTGGCGCCGGGCCAGTCCCGCCGCGTGACGATCGAACTGGACGCACGCGACTTTTCGGTGTGGGACACCGCCGGGCACGCTTGGCGCCCGGTGCGGGGCGAGTTCACGGTGCAGGTGGGCGACTCGTCGCGGTCGCTGCCGCTGCAGGCCCCGTTCACGCGCCGCTGACCCCCGTGGTCGTGAGTGTTCAGGGCGGTTAGAACCGCCCTGAACACTCACGACCAGCTTCGGTCAGACCTTGCAGCCGGGGGCGCTCGCCGCCGCCGTCACCAGTTCCCGGGACTCCGCCAGCGGCGCGATCGGGTCGTACGTGCCGTCGACGTCCTGCTGGGCCTCCTGCAGCGCCTTCATCGCCGGATCCTGCGAGGCCACGTCGCCCGGCGCCGCGCGGTCCAACGCCGTCTTCGCGTCGCGGGCGCGGTCGCGGGCCGTCGTGTACTTCCCGGCGAGCGCCTTCCGGACCGTCTCGGCCAGCGGCACCGGGGCCGGCGGGAGCGCCGTCAGCCGGTCGACCACCTCGCCCGTGCGGTCCGCGATGCCGCCCAGCTCCTCGCTGAGCATCTTCTGCGCTTCCACGACCGAGCGCGGTTCGGACGTCCCCGGCGCCGCCTCCTCGTTGGTGCGCTTCCGGTAGCCGTGGATGGCGGAGCAGAAGCCGTCCAGCCAGTCGAGCGTCGCCGGGTCGACGGCCGGTGCCGGGGCGAGTGAGGCCGGGGCCGTCACCGTCACGGTGGGCGCGGCCGGGCGCGGCTCCGAACAGGCGGTCAGCAGCAGGCAGGCGCCGAGCAGTGCTGGGACGATCTTCATGGCTTCCCCTCGCAGTGACCCTTTGCGCCTACACGCGCGAGGTGGCCCGACGGTTGCTTCAGGCCGCGGCGATCGTCCCGCCCAGCGCGAGCCTGCCGTCGTCGGTCAGCTCCGCGCGCGTCCACTGCCCGACGGCGACCACCGGCCCCCGCGCCGGCCGGATCAGCCCCGCCCGCGCGAGCTCGTGCGCCGTCGCCTGGTCGCAGCACGGCAACCCGTCCACCCTCAGGTCCGGCTCGCAGCTGCAGGTGAGCTCGGCCCGCCCCGCGCCGACGGCCCGCAGCATCGCCAGCGCCCTTCTGTTCACCATCGTCTTTCCCCCTCCGTGGTGCTGTCCTGAAGGAGACGTGACCGCCGTCACCGAATACGCGGCTTTCGCGAGGTTCCCCCGAACGGTGCACGATGACCCCATGACGGATTCGATCGGCGACCCGGCGGTGCGCGCGTTCGTCGACGCACTGAACGCGGGCGACCGCACAGCGTTCCGGGCCGCGCTCACCGCGGACGCGACGATGTCCGACGACGGCACGGACCGCGACCTGGCGGAGTGGACGGAGCGGGAGATTTTCGCCAGCCAGGGCCACCTCGAGGTGGCCACCGCGGCGGACGACGGTCGCGAGTTCGTCGCGGACTACTCGAACTCGACTTGGGGCGCGATGCGGACCCGGTGGACGTTCACGGTTCGCGACGGCAAGGTGGCGCGCTTCGAAACGGGCCAAGCCTGACACCACTGTGACTCCTGGGGCGCGAGTTACAGGCGTTCCTGCAACGCATCCGCCGCCGCGAGCAGGTCCGCCGCCCAGCGCGCCCCCGGCTTGCGGCCGATGCGCTCGATCGGGCCCGACACCGACACGGCCGCCACGACCGCGCCCGCCGAATCGCGCACCGGCGCCGAAATGCTCGCCACCCCCGGCTCGCGTTCGGCCACGCTCTGCGCCCAGCCGCGGCGGCGCACCTCCAGCAACGTCCGCTCGCCGAAGACCGCGTCCGCCAGGATCGTGCGCTGCGTGTGCGGATCCGCCCACGCAGCCAGCACCTTCGCGCCCGAGCCCGCCGTCATCGGCAGCCGCGAGCCCACCGGGACCGTGTCGCGCAGCCCGCTCGGCGGCTCCGCCGTCGCGACGCACACGCGCTGCACGCCGTCGCGGCGGTAGAGCTGCACGCTTTCCCCGGTGACGTCCCGCAGCTTCGGCAGCACCACGCCCGCCGCGTCGAGCAGCGGATCCGTCGAACCGCCGGCCAGTTCGGCCAGCGCCGTACCGGGACGCCAGCGGCCGTCCGGACCCCGGCGCAGCAGCCGGTGCACCTCGAGGCCGACCGCGAGGCGGTGCGCGGTGGCCCGGGGCAGGCCCGTCCGCGTGCACAGTTCCGCGAGGCCGCAGGGGTCGTCCGCGACCGCCTGCAGAACGGCCACTGCTTTGTCCAGTACTCCGATACCGCTATGCTGTCCCACGACCCGATACTAGCGTCCCGCACTTTGGGAAGTCCAGCATCTGGGAAAACCCTGAACTCGAGCTGCGCCCCTCCTTCGCGGCTCGCATTGGCCCCCGCGGTGCGCGCCCGAGTTCCGACGTCGAACCGTGGAAGGAGCCGGAGATGACCAGCCCGACCGGCAAGGCCCGCACACTGGCGGAGAAGGTGTGGGAAAGCCACCTCGTGCGCCGAGGGGAAGGCGCCGAACCGGACCTGCTCTACATCGACCTCCACCTGCTGCACGAAGTGACCAGCCCGCAGGCCTTCGACGGCCTCCGGCTGGCCGGGCGGCCGCTGCGCCGCCCCGACCTCACCATCGCGACCGAGGACCACAACGTCCCGACCGTCGACATCGAGCTCCCCATCGCCGATCCGGTCTCGCGCACCCAGGTCGACACCCTTCGCCGCAACTGCAAGGAGTTCGGTGTCCGGCTGCACCCGATGGGTGACGCCGAGCAGGGCATCGTGCACGTCATCGGCCCGCAGCTCGGCCTGACCCAGCCCGGGATGACCGTGGTCTGCGGCGACAGCCACACCTCCACGCACGGCGCGTTCGGCGCGATCGCCTTCGGCATCGGCACGTCCGAGGTCGAGCACGTCATGGCGACCCAGACGCTGCCGCTGCGTCCGTTCAAGACGATGGCGATCACGGTCGACGGCGAGCTGCGGCCCGGCGTCACGGCGAAGGACATCATTCTCGCGGTGATCGCCAAGATCGGCACCGGCGGCGGCCAGGGCTACATCCTCGAGTACCGCGGCAAGGCCATCGAGGCCCTGTCGATGGAAGCCCGGATGACCGTCTGCAACATGTCGATCGAGGCCGGCGCCCGCGCCGGGATGATCGCCCCGGACGAGACGACGTTCGCGTACCTGAAGGGCCGCCCGCACGCGCCGAGCGGCGCCGACTGGGACGCGGCGGTCGAGAACTGGCGGCAGCTGCGCACCGACGACGGCGCCGAGTTCGACGCCGAGGTGCACCTCGACGCGAGCGAGCTGACGCCGTTCGTGACCTGGGGCACCAACCCCGGCCAGGGCCTCCCGCTGGGCGCCGAGGTGCCCGACCCGGAGGCGATCCCGGACGAGAACGACCGCATCGCCGCTGAAAAAGCCCTGTCCTACATGGACTTGAAGCCCGGCACCCCGCTGCGGGAGATCGCGGTGGACACTGTCTTCCTCGGCTCCTGCACCAACGGCCGGATCGAGGACCTGCGGGCCGCGGCCGAGGTGCTGCGCGGGCGGAAAGTGGCGGACTCGGTCCGGATGCTGGTGGTTCCCGGCTCGATGCGCGTCCGCAAGGCCGCCGAGGAGGAGGGCCTCGACGAGGTCTTCACCGCGGCCGGCGCCGAGTGGCGCCAGGCCGGCTGCTCGATGTGCCTGGGCATGAACCCGGACCAGCTGAAGCCGGGCGAGCGCAGCGCGTCGACGTCGAACCGCAACTTCGAGGGCCGGCAGGGCAAGGGCGGCCGGACGCACCTGGTCTCGCCGCTCGTGGCCGCCGCCACGGCCGTCCGGGGCACGCTGTCGTCGCCGGAAGACCTGCTGACCGCCGCCCGCTGACCCCACCCGAGGAGCTACTGCCATGGAACCGTTCACCCAGCACACCGGCATCGGCGTCCCGCTGCGCCGGTCCAACGTGGACACCGACCAGATCATCCCGGCGGTCTACCTCAAGCGGGTGACCCGGACCGGCTTCGAGGACGGCCTGTTCGCCGCCTGGCGCGGTGACCAGGACTTCATCCTCAACACCGAGCCGTTCAAGAACGGCAGCGTGCTGGTCGCGGGGCCGGACTTCGGCACCGGGTCCTCCCGCGAGCACGCCGTCTGGGCGCTGATGGACTACGGCTTCCGGGTCGTCATCTCCGCCCGGTTCGCCGACATCTTCCGCGGCAACTCCGGCAAGGGCGGCCTGGTCGCCGCGCAGTGCGAGCAGCACGACGTCGAGCTGCTCTGGAAGCTGCTCGAGAACGAGCCCGGCACCGAGGTCACGGTCGACCTCGAGACCAAGACCGTGCGGGCCAAGGACTTCACCGCGCCCTTCCAGATCGACGACTACGTCCGCTGGCGGCTGCTCGAAGGTCTCGACGACATCGCGCTGACGTTGCGCCATGCCGGTGAGATCGACGCCTTCGAGGCGGCCCGTCCGTCCTGGAAGCCGACGACGACGCCGGTCGTCGCCGGCTGACCCGGCCCCGGGGCGGGATCGCTTGCGCGGCAAGGAGTCCCGCCCCGCCTGACCGGCTCCGACACGACACCGAACGGCCCTCCGGCGGCCCCTTTCGAGGGCCGCTTCGCGAGGCGGAACCCGCCCCGGGACAAGGGAAAGATTCCGCGTGCCGTTTGGAATTTGTGCTGCCTTGGTAATACCGTGTCGCTAGTCGGCCCGACGTGGCCGTGGACGAGTACTTCCTTCTTGGAGGACTGGAATGGCCAACAAGGCCCAGCTGATCGAGGCGCTGACGGAGCGCCTGGGCGACAAGAAGGCCGCTTCCGAGGCGGTCGACGGTCTGGTCGACATCATCATCCGGACGGTCAACAAGGGCGAAAAGGTCAACATCACCGGCTTCGGGGTGTTCGAGAAGCGCGCTCGCGCGGCGCGGACGGCCCGGAACCCGCGTACCGGTGAGGCTGTCCGCGTCAAGAAGACGAATGTGCCCGCGTTCCGCGCCGGGACCACCTTCAAGGACGTCATTTCCGGCGCGAAGAAGCTGGCCAAGGCCACGCCCGTCAAGCGCGCCACCGGCGCCCGCGCGGCCACGACGACGCGGGCCACGACGCCCCGCGCGGCCGCGGCCAAGCCGGCCACCGCACGCGCGACGGCCACCCGGACCCGCGCGACGGCGGCGAAGCCGGCGACGACGACGCGCGCGACGGCGGCCAAGGCGGCCCCGAAGACGACCACGACGCGGGCCAAGGCGGCCCCGAAGACGACGGCGGCGAAGACCACTACCACCAGGTCGACCGCGGCCAGGTCGACGGCGGCCAAGTCGACAGCCGCGAAGCCGACGACGGCGGCGAAGGCCACGACGGCCCGGAAGACGACGGCGGCGAAGGCCACGACGGCCGCGAAGGCCACGACAGCCCGGAAGACCACGGCGGCGAAGGCACCAGCCAAGCGCACTTCGGCGGCGAAGAAGAGCTGACCGCCCGAAACTGTCGGACCCCTGCGGTAACGTGAAATCGGGGGTCCCCCAGGGGGTTACCCCTGCTGAGCGAGTGGATTTTCCGGTAGGGCCCCGCGTGCCGCGCGGGGCCCTACCGCGTTTCCTGGGCCGATGGGGGAAGTGATCGTCCCGGACGGTCGGGAATCGCGGCGCAGGGAGAGTCGGCCACGCCCTCGGCCACGGCTCGCGTATTCGGGGAGTCGGCTCACGTATCCAGGGAGCCGGGTCGCGAACCCGGAGGGTCGACTCGCGAACTTCGGAAGTCGGCTCGTGTGCCGGAGGGGCGGCTCTTGTACTTCGGAGTCGGCTCGCGCGCCAGGGAACCCGGGGTCGCGTGCTCAAGAAGCGGTTGGCGTGCCCGGAGGGCCGATTCGCCTGCTCGGGGACCGGTTCGCGAACTGACCGCGAGATACGCGAGCCGATCGGCCAGGTACGCAAGCCGGCTTGCCAGGTACCCGAACCGACCGGCCAGGTACGCGAGCCGACTCTCCAGGTACGTCAACCGACCCGTGAGACAGGCGAACCGATCTTCCAAGCACGCCAACCGGCCCGCCGTACGCCTGCACCGACCGCACGGAAACGTGAGCCGCCGGTTCGGGTGCGCCCGCGTTACCCACTGCCAAGATCCGCCGTCCGAACGGGATCCGTGCACCACCCGCTCGGAGCACCCGGCGGCCCGGGACCGGTTCCGCCCAATTTCGCAAAGTTGCTTGAGCGCCCGGCCGAGTGATGCCACGCTGCCCTCCTCGGGGTCCGCGTCCGGCGGTGCCCCGCGGCGCGTGAACCTGGGGGCGACCACCATCGACATCCGGCTACTCGGCCCGTTCCAGGTGCTCGTCGGCGGTTCGCCGGTCGTGCTGACCAGTTCCCGGCAGCGCGCGCTGCTCGCGACACTGGCCTTGTCCGCGGGTCGCCTGGTGTCGATCGATGCTCTCGCGCGCGGTGTCTGGGGCGAAGATCCGCCCGCGCACATCCGCGGCAGCCTCCAGACCTACGTCATGCGCCTGCGCCGCCTGTGCGGCGAAGAAACCGTCGTCACCGAACCGGACGGGTACCGGCTGGTCGTCGACCCGTCCCGGGTGGACGCGCTGCGCTTCCTCCGCACCCTCGACCAGGCCGCCGCCACGACGGAACCCGCGCGCCGCCGCGGACTGCTCACCGCCGCGCTCGCCGCCTGGGGTGGCGCACCCCTCGAAGGCGTCGGTTCCCCCGCGCTGGCCGCGGAATGGGGCCCGCTGCTGACCGAGCGGTACCTCTTCGCCGTGGAGCAGCGCATCGACCTCGACGCCGGGCTCGTCCCCGACGCCCGGCTCGTCGCCGAGCTCACCGACCTCGTCGCCCAGCACCCGCTGCGGGAATCGTTGTGGGAACGGCTGGTGCGGGTCCTGGCCCGGTCCGGCCGCCGCGCCGAAGCGCTGGCCCGGTACGCCGGGCTTCGCGCGTTGCTCGCCGACGAGCTGGGCGTCGAGCCGGGGGAGGACCTGCGCCGCCTGCACGCCGAACTGCTCGCCGCCGACACCGAACCCGCCGGCCACACCGTGCCGCGGCAGCTGCCCTTCGACGTCGCCGGCTTCACCGGGCGCGGCCCGGAACTCGCCGAACTCGACCGCCTCCCGCCCGGCGGCGCGTCCGGCATCGTCGTCATCGAAGGGACGGCCGGGGTCGGGAAGACATCGTTGGCCGTGCACTGGTCGCACCGCGTCCGCGACCGCTTCCCCGGCGGCCAGCTGTTCCTCGACCTGCGCGGACACTCCGCGGACACGCCCGTCACCCCGGAGGCCGCCCTGGCCGGCTTCCTCCGCGCCCTCGGCGAGCCGCCCGAGACCCTGCCTTCCACAGTGGAGGAACGCTCGGCGCTCCTGCGCAGCCGGCTGGCCGGCAGCCGCACGCTCATGCTGCTCGACAACGCGCGCGACGCCGACCAGGTCCGCCCGCTCCTGCCCGGCCCCGGCAACCTCGTCGTCGTGACCAGCCGCAACCAGCTGCGCGGCATCGTCGCGCGCGACGGTGCCCGCCGGATCGCCCTGCGTTCCTTCGACGACCAGGACGCCACCGCGCTGCTCGCCGGCAGCGTCGGACCGCAGCGCTTGGCCGCCGAACCCGATGCCGTCGCCGAGCTCGTCCAGCTCTGCGGCCGTCTTCCGCTGGCACTGGCGCTGGCCGGGGAACGCGCGTCGCGGTTTTCCGGCGTTTCGCTCGCGGGGATCGTCGAAGAGCTGCGCGACCAGCGGCTGCGGCTCGACACCCTGCGCGACCCGCAGGACGCCGGCACCGACCTGCGGGCCGCGTTCTCGTGGTCGTACAAGGCGTTGCGCCCGGCCGCCGCGCGCTTCTTCCGGCTGCTCGGCCTGCACCCCGGCCACGGCTTCAGCCTGTCCTCGGCCGCCGCGCTGGCCGGGGCGAACCTGCGGGAGGCCCGCGAGCTCGCCGACCAGCTCGCCGCCACGCACCTGCTCAACCAGCCCAGCACCGACCGCTACCAGTTCCACGACCTCCTGCGCGTCTACGCGGCCGAGCTCGTCGAAACCGAGACGACGGCGGCCGAACGCGCGGGCGCGCGGCGCCGGCTCCTCGACTGGTACCTCGCGAGCGTCGCCGAAGGGACCAAGCTCGTCCGTCCCGACCTGCTCACCGACGACATCACGCTCGGCCCCGCGCCGGTGCCCGCCATCCGGTTCACCCAGCACGAACAGACGATCGCCTGGTACACGACCGAACGCACGGCCCTCACCGCGCTCGTCGGCGTCGCCGCCGAGAACGGCTTCACCGCCCACGCCTGGAAGCTCGCGTGGCTGCTGCGCGGGTTCTTCGCCGAACGCCACGACCGCGACGACTGGATCACGACCGCCCGCACGGCCGTCACCGCGACCCGCGAGGCGGGCGACAACACCGGCCTGCAGTACAGCGCCAACAATCTCGGCTCCGCCTACCTGCGCACCCTCCAGCCCGACAAGGCGCTCGAAGCCCTGGAGGAGGCGCGCGCGGCGTCCGAGGCAGGCGACGGCACCGCGCTGGCGGTGGCGATCCTCTCCAACCTCGCCGGCGCGTACTACGTCCGGGCCGAGTACGCCGAAGCCGAGCGCTACGCCCTCCAGGCGGTTCGTCTCGCCCGCGACCACGGCCAGCGGACGTTCGTGCCGCACGCCCTCCTCAACGTCAGCGCCAGCCGCATCGGCCTCCGCAACTACGACAACGCCGCCGAGGCCGCGCAGGCCGCGCACCAGGCCTTCGCCGACCTGGGCGACCGGTACCACGCGGCGCTGGCGCTGGGAAACGTCGCCGAAGCGCTCGAAGGAGCCGGGCGGCAGGACGAAGCGGAGAAGGCGGGCCTGGAAGCTCTCGCCGAGCTGAAGGAGCTGAACGCCGACTACGGCACCATCGACGTCCGGATCACCCTCGGCCGCCTCAAGCTCCGCACCGGGCGGAGCGGGGAGGCGCGGGAGCATTGGGCCGAGGCGCTGACCGTCTGCCAGCGCCTCGGCGACCCGCGAATCCCGGAGATCCGGGCTCTGCTGGCGACGGTGCCGACAGACGGACCCCCGTCCCGGGATGCGCCGTACCCCTAGCCCGGCGCAGCCCAGCGGGACCCGGACCCAGTACACCAAGATCGACTGTCACGGCGCTGTCTTGTGGTGAGCAGCTGTGTCATGCGTTCGGCTGAGGGTGTCCCGGTCGAGGGGCATTCGGGGTCGGTCGTCGAGTTCGACCGCGACCGCGTCGAGGTGGTCGGTCGGTGCCCTTGGGGAAGTACGGGCGCAGCGGGCGACCCGTTTTGCGCTGGTGGAAGCGGCCCAAGGTTTGCCACGCCGCTCAGGACCACGCACCGCGCCGGCGGAGCAGCCGGCCCAGAGCAGCCCCCGCCCTCCCTGGGGGGCGTGCCCTTGTCCAGCGTATCGGGGGCCTCCGACGAAACAGCCCGGAAAAGGCCCGGCCGAGGCCGCTTGTCCACATCACGGCCGGCGTGGGGATAGCCGGCTCAGGAGCGGGTCGGGGAGGGCGTCGGCAGGGCGCTCGGGTGGTAGTCGGCCGCCAGGAGCACCGGGCCGTCCTCGGTCGTCGGCGCGCGGAACGACAGAACCCAGAACGACCCCTTCTTGCTCGGGACCACGCCGCCGCGGGCGGCCGGAAGGTCCACGCCGTCGCGGTCGGCCAGTGCGCTGACCAGGTCCGGGATCACCCCGCCCTGGCTGCACACCACCGGTGTCCCGCCGTCGCCCGCGATCGCCAGCAGCCGCGCGACGCCCAGCACCGGGTCCGGCCAGTACCCCTCTTCCGACAGCAGCGGCTCGTGCCGCACCTCGATCCCGAGGTCGTCGGCGACCCTTTGCACCGTCTGCACGCACCGCAGCCGCGGCGCCGACAGCACCCGGTCCGGCCCGTACAGCGCCAGCACCCGCCGCAACGCCGACGCCTGCCGCAGACCCGCGTCCGACAGCGGCCGGAGGTCGTCGTCGCCGGTCCACTCGTCCCGCTTGCCCGCCTTCGCGTGCCGCACCAGCACCAGCGTCGTCAGGCCTGCCGGCACCTCGCAGAAAGCGCGCAGCACCCGCACGTCCTCCGGCCGGGTCAGCAGCTTCTCCGCGGCCGTCGGGTCGAGCCAGCGCAGCTCGTCGACCTCGTCGTTCGCGGCGAACACTCCGGACACGGCTTCGGCGCTGAAGTAGTCGACCGTCTTCGGGACCGTCCCGGAGCCGTTGCGCGTGGGCACCGGGTACGCCGTCCGGGCCAGGTACCGGCCCAGGACCGCGTCGAACCCGGTTTCTTCCTTCACTTCCCGTACGGCGGCTTCGGCGGTCGTCTCGCCGGGGTCGAGCTTCCCCTTGGGCAACGACCAGTCGTCGTACCGCGGGCGGTGCACCAGGGCGACTTCGGTCGCCTTGCCGCAGCCGCGCCACAGCACCGCGCCGGCCGCCCGTACCTCCTGGGTCATCCGGCGGCCCCGTGCAGCTTCGCCAGCTCCAGCTGGTGGTCGCGCACCCGCGAGCCGTCCGCCGGGAACGGCGACCACTCGCCGCTCGCGGTCAGCACCCAGCACCGCGTCGCCGGGTCCAGCGCCGAATCGAAGATGTCGTCGAGCTGCGCGGTCAGCTTCGGGTCCTTGACCCGCACCAGCGCCTCGATCCGCCGGTCCAGGTTCCGGTGCATCATGTCCGCGCTGCCGATCCAGTGCGTGCCGCCGGCACGGAAGTTGAAGATCCGCGAGTGCTCCAGGAACCGGCCGAGGATCGACCGGACGTGGATGTTCTCGGAAAGCCCTTCGACGCCGGGCTTGAGCGTGCAGATCCCGCGCACCACGATCTCGACCGGCACCCCGGCCTGCGACGCGTGGTAGAGCGCGTCGATGACCTGCTCGTCGACCAGCGAGTTGCACTTGATCCGGATGCCGGCGTCCTGCCCGGCCCGCGCCAGCTCGATCTCCTCGCCGATCGCGCGCACGATGCCCCGGCGGATGCCGTGCGGCGACGTCAGGATCGTCCGGTAGGTGTCCTGCCGCGAGTACCCGGTGAGCACGTTGAACAGGTCGGTGACGTCCGCGCCGATGCTCGGGTCGGCGGTGAACAGGCCGATGTCCTCGTAGAGCCGCGCGGTCTTCGGGTTGTAGTTGCCGGTGCCGATGTGGCAGTAGCGGCGGATGGTCGAGCCCTCCTGGCGCACGATCATCGACACCTTGCAGTGCGTCTTCAGCCCGACCAGCCCGTACACGACGTGGACGCCGGCGCGCTCCAGCGTCCGCGCCCAGGTGATGTTCGCCTGCTCGTCGAACCGTGCCTTGATCTCGACCAGCGCGACGACCTGCTTGCCCGCCTCCGCGGCGTCGATCAGCGCGTCGACGATCGGGGAGTCGCCCGACGTCCGGTACAGCGTCTGCTTGATCGCGAGGACCTTCGAATCGGCCGCCGCCTGCTCGATGAACCGCTGCACGCTCGTGGAGAACGAGTCGTACGGGTGGTGCACGAGCACGTCGCCCTCGCGCAGCGTCGCGAAGACGCTCTTCGGCGTCTCGCGCTCGCCGAACGCCGGGTGCGTCGCCGGCACGAACGGCCGGTCCTTCAGCTCCTTGCGGTCCACTCCGGACAGCTGGTGCAGGCAGGTCAGGTCGAGCAGGCCGGGCACCTCGACGACGTCGGCCGGGTCGACGTCCAGCTCGCGCAGCAGCAGCTCGAGCATGTGCTCGCTCATGTCCTGCGCGACCTCGAGGCGCACCGGCGGGCCGAACCGGCGCTGCGCCAGCTCGCGTTCGAGGGCCTGCAGGAGGTCTTCGTCGCGGTCCTCGTCGACCTCGAAGTCGGCGTTGCGGGTGACGCGGAAGACGTGGTGCTCGGTGACGTCCATGCCGGTGAACAGCTCACCGAGGTGCGCGGAGATGAGTTCTTCCAGGGGCAGGAACGTCGCCGTGCGGCTGGTGCGCTCGGTCTCGACGCGCATGAGGCGCTGCACGTTGCTCGGCACCTTCACCCGGGCGAAGCGCTCGGTGCCGCCCTCCGGGTCGCGCACCGTGACCGCGAGGTTCAGCGAAAGGCCCGAGATGTACGGGAACGGGTGCGCCGGGTCGACGGCCAGGGGCGTCAGCACCGGGAAGATCTGCTCGGAGAAGTAGCTGGACAGCCGGAGCTGGTCGGCGCCGGACAGGTCGGCCCAGCCGACGATCAGGATGTCGTGCTCGGCCAGCTGCGGGCGCAGGTGCTTCTCGAACGCACCGGTCTGCCGCTCGACCAGGTCCTGGTTGCGCTTGGCGATGTAGTCGAGCTGTTCGCGCGGGGTGAGCCCGTCCGCGCTGCGCACCAGGAGGCCGGTCTCGTCGCGGCGCTTCAGGCCGGCGACGCGGACCATGTAGAACTCGTCCAGATTGGACGCGAAGATCGCGAGGAACTTCGTGCGTTCGAGCAGCGGCTGCGACTCGTCCTCGGCCAGCGCCAGCACGCGGGCGTTGAAGTCCTGCCAGGAGAGCTCCCGGTTGAAGTACCGGTCGTCCGGCAGCGTCTCGGTGGCGGTCGGGGCGGCGGTGACGGCAGGCGGTGCCGACGGGACCGCCCGGAACTCTTCGGCGCCGCGCGGGTTGCCGTGCGCGGAGCTGCGGCGCCGGGTCGACGCCGGGGTGGCCGCCGCCGCGGTGGTCTTGCGGGTTCTCGCCTTGCCGGCGGTGGCACGGGCGGCGGTGTCGCGCGCGGTGGACTTCGACGGGACCTTCTTGGCCGTGGTGCTCGCCCGGGGAGTGGACTTCTTCCCCGTCTCCGAAGATCCGTTCGCCGGGTTCCGTCGCCTCCGCGGTGCGGGCGTGCCGCCGTCTTCTGTGCTCACGGGCTCCATTCTTCACTAAGCCACGCTGAATTGCGCAGGCCGCGGTGAAGGTCAGGTGAACAGCTCAGCGGGGCGCCGCGCAGGGTTCGCCGAGGCGGGCGGCGGTGTGTTTCCCGACACCCAGGCCGCGCACGTGGGCGAGGTCGTCCGGGGTGTCGACATCGCTGCGCAGGCTGAGGAGCTGCCGCTGGAGCGCGACCGCCCCGGAGGCGGCGTGTTTTCGCGCCGAGCCCAGGCCGAAGTGCGGGTCGAGGGCGGCGCCGGGCGCGGACAGCAGGAGGGTGGTGCCGGTGCCTTGGCGGTCGGCGACGAAGGCCCGGGCTCCCGCCGCTTCGGCGAGGGCGTCGGCCAGGTCGCCGGCGCGCAGGGCCGGGAGATCGGCTTGGAGGGCGCCGACGACGGCTCGGGGGTCGTCGGCCCGGAGCAGGGATTCACCGTGGCGGAAGGCGGCGTTGAGGGTCCTCTCGGCGGGTTCGGCGACGATCTCGACCCCGAGCTCACCCAGCTCGGCGACGGCATCGGGATCGGCGGCGACCAGCAGCACGCGCCGGACGTGCGCACTCGAGGTCACGGCGGCGAGCGTGTCGGCGGCGAGGGCGAGGACGAGGCCGGGGTGGTGCTCGGCCTCGACGGCACCACGCAGCCGCGACTTGCCGTCGCGGGGGTGTTTCATCGGCACGACCAGGTCCACGTCCACCCGTCCATCTTTACCCGAAACGGCGGGTGGGTGTCGGCGGGAGGCACGAGTTGTCCACAGGCGACGGGCGTTGTGGACAAGTCGAGGGTGAGGGCGCTTTCGGGGCGGGTCGTCGTCGGGCGGCGCCGATACGCTCGAGACGGGGTGGCCCCCAGGGAGGGTGGGCTGCGGTCGCCGCCCGGGCGAGGTGCCCGGGCGAGGTGCCCGCGCGGCCCGGATCACCGCCTCACCCTCGCCGAAGGCACCCTCCCTGGACTGCCCTTACCCCGGCGCGGCAGGATCTGGGGCGGACGTGACAGGTGGAGGAGGAGATCGTGGCCCGGCGTGAGAAGGGCGGCTTCTGGGTGGGGTTGGCCGCCGCCGTGTTCTACCCGCTCACCGCGATCGCGCGGCGGGTCTACGTCGGGGACGAGAAGATTCCGCGGGAAGGGCCCGCCCTGCTCGTCCTGAACCACGTCTCGCACCTCGATCCCGTGGTCGACGCCGTGTTCGTGCACCGGGCGAAGCGCGTGCCACGCTTCCTCGGCAAGGAGAGCCTCACCCGGACCCCGGTCTTCGGGAAGATCTTCGTCGGGTCCGGGCAGATCCCGGTTTCGCGCGGCTCGGCCGCCGCCGGGGACAGCCTCAAGGCCGCGCACCAGGCGCTGCAGGAGGGCAAGATCGTCGTGATCTACCCCGAAGGCACCATCACCAAGGACCCGGCCGGCTGGCCCAAGGAGTCCTTCACCGGCGCCGCCCGGCTCGCGCTGCAGAACGACGTCCCCGTGATCCCGATCGCGCGCTGGGGCACCAGCCTGATCTTCGACGGCTACGGCAAGAAGTTCACGCCGTTCCCGCGCAAGACGATCACCCACTCCGTCGGCGACCCGCTCGACCTCTCGATCTACCGCGAAGGCAGCGCGCGCAGCGCGTCGAAGCTGCGGGAGGTCACCAAGGTCATGATGGACGAGGTCACCCGCCTGCTCGGCGAGATCCGCCACGAGGAACCGCCGTCGGCGAAGCCGGGGGACCCCACCTGATGCGCGCCGACGTCCAGCGGGTTACCGTGCTCGGGGCCGGCTCGTGGGGCACCGCCTTCGCGAAGGTGCTCGGCGACGCCGGCCGCGACGTCACGATGTGGGCGCGCCGCGAGCAGGTCGCCGAGGACATCCGCGAGCGGCACGTCAACAGCGCCTACCTGCCCGGCGTCGGCCTGCCGGAGAACATCACCGCCACCAGCGATCCGGCCAAGGCCCTCGAGGGCGCCCAGGCCGTCGTGCTCGCGGTGCCCAGCCAGAGCCTGCGCGCGAACCTGACGTCGTGGCGCGACCTGCTGCCGCCCGACGCGATCCTCGTCAGCCTCGCCAAGGGCGTCGAGCTCGGCACGCTCAAGCGGATGAGCGAGGTGATCGGCGAGATCGTCGGGATCGACCCCGGCGAGGTCGTCGTCGTCACCGGGCCGAACCTGGCCAAGGAGATCGCCGCCGGGCAGCCGTCCGCATCGGTGCTGGCCTGCGCCGACCACGAACGCGCCGTCGCGATCCAGCGCGCCTGCGCCAACTCCTACTTCCGCCCGTACACGAACACCGACGTCGTCGGCTGCGAGCTCGGCGGCGCGTGCAAGAACGTCATCGCGCTCAGCACCGGGATGGCCGCGGGCCTCGGGCTCGGCACCAACACGATGGCGACGCTCATCACGCGCGGCCTGGCCGAGATGGCCCGCCTCGGCGCGAAACTGGGCGCCGACCCGCTGACGTTCGCCGGGCTCGCCGGGGTCGGCGACCTGGTCGCGACGTGCTCGTCGCCGCTTTCGCGCAACCGGACGTTCGGCGAGCGCCTCGGTCGCGGCGAGACCCTCGAGCAGGCACAGGCGGCGGCCGGCGGGCAGGTTGCCGAGGGCGTCATGTCGTGCTCGTCGATCCGGGCGCTGGCGAGGAGCCTCGGTGTCGACATGCCGATCACCGACGCGATGCACCGCGTGTGCCACGAGGGCGTCGACCCGCGGCAGGCGGGCGCGGAGCTGCTGGGCCGCTCGCAGAAGCACGAGTGGTCCTGAGGGTGTGACCTACCGCCCGGATGCTGGGAGCGGCTTGACCGGGCCGGGGCGGTACGGAACTCTGGTCGTCATGTTCGCGCACGAGATGACCGAGCTGCGGGGCCGCCACGGCCTCGGCGCCGTCATGTGCGCGTGTCGCTGTTGTCGGTGAACCCCGCCCCGGCCCAGTTCGACACCCCTTCTCTTCCGTGAGGACCCTCATGTTCGCCGTTCCGGACAACACCCTGCTGCGTCCCGAGAACCCCGCGCTGCGCCACCCGGTGCGCGTCGCGCTGGAGGTCGCCGCCGACCGCGACCGCTGGAAGCACCTGCTGCGCTACGACCCCGACGAGCGTTTCGCGACGCTCGTCGAGAAGGGCGAGCACCAGGAGGTGTGGCTGATGAGCTGGCTGCCCGGCCAGCGCACCGACCTGCACGACCACGCGTTCGCCAGCGGGGCGTTCACGCTGGTCAGCGGCCACCTGACGGAGGCGGTGGCCCGCCGCGCGCCGGGCGGCCGCGCGGTGACCGAGCTGCACGCGCTCTCGGCGGGGCAGTCGCGCGTGTTCGGCCCGGGGTACGTGCACGAGGTGCGCAACGACGGCCCGGACCCGGCGATCTCGGTCCACGTCTACCGCGACGCGGAGCGCGCGATGCGCTCCTACCACCTCGACCCGCTGGGCGGCCCGGTCCTCGACTGACCTGCGCGTCCGGCGGCCCGCGACCCGAGCGCCCCAATGTGGCGTTGGTTGCGTCAGACGCACCGAACGCCACATTGGGTGCGTCTGACGCACCGAACGCCACATTGGGGCGCTGGGAATCCTGCCTAGTCCAGGTCGCCGCGCAGGCGGAACTCGCGCTCGATCGCTTCCCGGTCCGCGCCGCCCGCCAGCAGGGTGTGCAGCAGGATCCGGGACTTGCGCGCGTCCAGCCAGCCGGCCATCGTCGCGCCCATCGCGATCAGGCTCGACTCCGAGCCGTGGAAGCCGTACGTCGACCGCAGCGTCGGACCCGCTCCCGTCCGGGAGGCGACGACCACCGGCAGCGAGGTCACCAGCCGCGCCACCACGTCGGCCGTGCCCGACGAAACGTGGCCCGCGCCCGTCGCCGCGAGCACGATTCCGCGCACCCCGGGCTGCGAAGCCGCGTACGAGAGCACCGCGCCCGAGTCGTCCAGGCCGGCTTCGACCACCGGGACCAGCCCGGCGAAGTCACGACCGGCCAGGGAAGGCGGCCGCGGCGGTGACGGGTGGAAGTAGTGCACCGCCTGCTCGACGACCATGCCGAGCGGGCCCGCGGGCGCCGAGGAAAACGCCTCCAGGTGGCTCGAATGCGCTTTGCGCACCCAGCGCGCCGCGTGGACGTCGTCGTTCAGCGTCACCAGCACGCCCCGCCCGCGGCTGCGCGGATCGGCCGCCACCGTCAGCGCGGCGCGCAGGTTCGCCGGCCCGTCCGGGCTGAGCAGGCCGGCGTTGCGCATCGCCCCGGTGACCACCACCGGGATCTCCGACGGCCAGCACAGCTCCAGGAAGTACGCCGTCTCCTCCAGGGTGTCCGTGCCCTGCACGACGACGAACCCGTCGGCGTCCTGCCGCAGCCCCCACTCGCGGCACCGCAGCAGCGTCGCGAAGTCCATCGACGCGCTGCCGATCCCGGCCAGGGTCTCGGCGAGCACGTCCATCGGCAGGTCGCCGATCCCGCCGATCAGTTCCGCAGCGCCGAGCCGGGGGACGGCGCCGCCTTCGCCTTCGGCGGGGGCCATCGAGATGGTGCCGCCCAGCGTGGCGACCGCGATCAGGGGACGTGCCATGCCGTCACCCTATTCAGCCGCCCTTGACCGCCTGGAGCGTGTAGCTCGCCGCGACCCGCCGCGGGTCGTCCTTCATCCGCCATTCGTCCGCGGCCTCGTCGTGGTCCATCTGCCCGGGGATCGCGTTCCACGGGACGCTGTCGTGCTCGGTGAACCCGGTCAGCGTCAGGCCGTTGTCCAGCAGCGCGGTGATGATCTCGCCGAGGGAGTGGTTCCACGAGTGGCTGACACTGTTCTCCAGCTTCCGGTCGACGCTGACGTACGTCTCGGGCTCGTCGAACACCAACGGCTCGGCGTGCTCGAAGTACGGGTAGCGCGGCCAGGCCGGCGCCGCGGTCTCGTCGAGCGCCCACAGCATCGGGTGGCCCTCGCGGATGAACAGCCGCCCGCCCGGCCGCAGCAGACCCGCGACCACCGCGGCCCAGCGCGCGACCGACGGCAGCCAGCACAACGCGCCGATCCCGGTGTAGACCAGGTCGAACCGCCCGGCGCCCAGCACCTCGACGGCGTCGTACACGTTCGCCTCGTGGAAATCGATCGAAGCGCCCGCCGCGGACGCGAGCCGTCGCGCCTCCGCCAGCGCCGCGCCCGAGAAGTCCAGGCCCGTCATGGAAGCGCCCAGCCGGGACAGCGAAACGGTGTCCGTGCCGATGTGGCACTGCAGGTGGACGCCGCGCAGCCCGGCGATGTCGCCCAGGCGCGGCCGGTCGAACCGCACCACGCCGCTCAGGTATGCGGGATCCGCGACGAAGTCGGCGAAGTTGTAGTCCGGCGAGGCCGCGTGCAGCACCGCGCGTTCGTCCCAGTTGGCCTTGTTGACGGCGAACGAGTCCGTCACGACGTCGCTGCCCGCTCGGCCGCGCTGCGCAGGACGCAGAACTCGTTGCCCTCCGGGTCGGCGAGCACGGCCCAGCCGGTGCCGTCCGGGTTGCGGAGGTCGTTGACGAGCGTCGCGCCCAGGCCCAGGATCCGCTCGACCTCCTCGTCGCGCGGGTCGTCCGGCTGCAGGCAGACGTGCAGGCGGTTCTTCACGGTCTTCGGTTCCGGAACGCGAAGGAACAGCAGGTCGATCCCGCCTTCGAGCTCGATGCCGCACTCGTCGTCCCCGGGCTGGTCCTCCTCGGGGATGGGCTTCCCGGTGACCTGGCTCCAGAACTGGCAGAGCGCGTACGGGTCGGCGCAGTCGACGGACACGTGCAGGACGGATGACGGCATGGTTCTCCTCGGCAGACGGGTGGTCCCGAGTCTGGCCGAGACACCGAGCGGGGGCGAACCGATTTACAGCTTTTCAGGAGGCCAGCGCCAGGCCCGCCGTCCGGTGCACGCGACGGCTGTCGTCGACGATGAGGATCTCGCAGTCCGGCCGGTCGGCCGCCCACGTGATGCCCTCCGCGCCCATCGCGAACGCCGCGGTGGCCAGCGCGTCCGCGGTGACCAGGTCGCCGGCCACGACGGTGACGCTCATCAGCCCGGTCGCCGGTGCCCCCGAACGGCCGTCGAGGATGTGCGAGCCGCGCTCGTAGGCCGCCGACGTCGCGATGGCGCCGTTGCGCGACTCCAGCACCGCGCACACGGCGAGGGGCTGCTCGGGGTGGCGGACGCCGACCCGCCACGGCCGTCCCGGTTCCGGCTCGCCGGCGGTGACGACGTCGCCGCCGGCGTTGAGGCAGAACGTCGTCGCACCCTCGGCCCTGAGCATGTCGGCGGCGCGCTGCACCGCCCAGCCCTTGACGACCGCGCACGGGTCGAGGCCGCGGCCGGGCAGCCGCGCGCGGAACGCGCCGCCGGAAAGCTGTTCGTAGTACGCGCAGAGCTCCAGGACCTCCAGGAGGTCGTCGCTCAGCCCGTCCGCGGTCAGCTCGCCGCGGTCGTACCGGCTGACTTCGCTGTCCTCCTTGAACGGGCTGAACTTCGCGTCGACGTCGCGGAACCAGGCGAAGACCTCGTCGACGATCTCGGCGAAGTCACCTTCGTCGCGCAGGTCGAGGGAGATCGGCAGGCCCATCACCTGCTCCACGCGCGTGGTCATCTGCTGCCCCGGGCGTCGATGGCCGCCTGCAGCGACGTCTTGTACGACTCGCTCGTCTCGGTCGCCCCGGTGATCGTGTCGATGTCGGCGCTCTGCGCCTTCATCGCCTCTTCCTGCAGGCGCGGCAACGCGGTGAGGGCGCGCCCGTCGTCCGGGGCCTGCAGCAGCGTCACCGCGACCATCCGGGTGCCGGTGAAGGTGACCTGGACCTGGACCGTTCCGTAGTTGCTCGACTCCGGGGTGCCCTGGGTCGTGACTGTCGCGTTCGCACTGTCCGAAGTAGACGGAGCGGACGGAGTGGAAGACGGGGACGTCGAGGCGGGCGGAGCGGGTGCGGTGGACGGAGCGGCGACGCTCGGCGGCGCCTGCGCGACGGCGGTGTTGTGCACCGGCCCCGGCTCGAACCGCCAGACCGCGATGAACCCCGCGACCGACAGCGCGACGACGAAGATGGTCCTTTTCACAGCAGCATCTCCCTAGGCCGCGAGGCTGAAGCGTTCGGCGTGGACCTGGGCCTTCGGCACGCGCAGCTCGCGCAGGCTGCGCAGCACGGCCGACGTCATCCCCGGCGGGCCGCAGACGAAGACGTCCCGCTCGTGCACGTCCGGCACCATCATGTGCAGGTTCGCCGGGCCGAGCATCGTGCCGCGGGGGCCGACGGCCTGGTCCGGTCCGGTGAGGACGCTGACGACGGCGCCGCGGGCCTTCGCGAGCCCGTTGAGCTCGGGCAGCAGCACCGCGTCGGCCTGCGTGCGCACCCGGTAGAGGACGACGACGTGGCCGTCGATGTCCTCCAGCAGCGCGCGGATCGGCGTGATGCCGACCCCGCCCGCCACGAGCAGCGCGTTGGGCCGCTGCTGGTGGATCGTCGTGAACGCGCCGTACGGGCCTTCGGCGAACACCCGCGTCCCGATCCGCAGGCTGCGCAGCGACGCGCTGGCGTCGCCGAGCGCCTTCGCGGTCAGGCGCAGCGTGCGGCCGTCGGGGGCGGCGGACAGCGAGAACGGGTTGGCCTGGTACCAGCGGTCCTTCGTGAGGAACCGCCACAGGAAGAACTGGCCCGCCCGCGCCGGCATCTTGTCGAGGTTCTTGCCCGTCATGTACACCGAAACCACGTCCGGGGCCTCGGAAACCACGGCGGTGACACGCAGCTGGTGGCGCAGGTTCCGCCACAGCGGGAGCACGACGCGCCCGGCGAGCACGGCGGCGCCGGCGCCCAGCCAGAGCGTCCACCAGTACGCCTTGGCCGTCGGCGCACTGGCGAACGACGTGCCGAGGGCGATCTGGTGGGTGAACGCCAGCACGACCGCGGCGTAGGTGTAGAGGTGGATGAAGTGCCACGTCTCGTACGCCAGCCGCTTGCGCGCGAACTTCGCCGAGGCCGCGCCCACGATGAGGATGACGGCGAACGCGACCAGCGCCCGCAGGATCCCTTCGAGCGTGTTGGCCATTTCGACCAGTTCGTCGACGACGCCCTTGCTCGAAACCTCCGCGTACCCGAACGCGATGAACACCAGGTGCGCCAGCAGGGTCCACAGGATCGTGAAGCCGGTCCACCGGTGCCACGTCGTGAGGCGGTCCATCCCGATCCGCCGGTCCAGCCAGGGCAGCCGGGCCACGAGCAGCAGCTGGCAGGCCATCGCCAGCGCCCCGTACATCCCCGCGAGCCTGCCGATGCTGATCAGCACGTTCTGGGACAGGCCGGCTTCGGCGAACAGCAGCGTGACGGCGGCCACGTTGGCGCCCAGGAAGGTGAAGAGGCCGGATTTCGCGGCGATCCGGGGGCGGATCGCCGGGCGCGTGGCCTCGGCGGTCTGCGTCATGCTGGTCACACGGATTCCCCTCGGGTTCGGTTCACGAAGCTCAGCCTCGCCACGCAGCCTGTGGTGAGTCTGGGTAATGGCTGTCGGATTCCTGTCGGCCCGCGCCACCGGTCGCCGGGCGCCCGCGCGCGGGGAGAAGATGGGGTGGTGCAGCCCTCCGAACCCGTGCGCCTGCTCGTCGTCGACGACGAGCCGCACATCGCCGACCTCGTCGCCACCGTCGCCCGGTACGAGGGCTGGCAGGCGGTCACGGCCGGGTCCGGCAAGGCCGCGCTGGCCGAGGCCGCGGCGTTCGGGCCGGACATCGTCGTGCTCGACCTGATGCTGCCCGACCTGGACGGTTTCACCGTGCTCGACCGCCTCCGGGAGAACGGCAGCACGGTGCCCGTGGTGTTCCTCACGGCCAAGGACGCGACGGCCGACCGGATCGCCGGGCTCACCCGCGGGGGTGACGACTACCTCGTGAAACCGTTTTCGGTGGAGGAGCTGATGGCGCGGTTGCGGGCGGTGCTGCGGCGCAGCACCGGCGTCACGCACCCGACGGAGGCGCGCGGCGCCGTGCTCCGCGTCGGCGACCTGACGCTGGACGAGGACACCCGCGAGGTCCGCCGCGGCGACCGGCCCGCCGAGCTGACCCCGACCGAGTACGAGCTGCTGCGCTACCTCATGCGCCGGTCGCCGTCGGTGCTGACGAAGGCGCAGATCCTCGACCACGTCTGGGAGTACGACTTCGGCGGCCGGTCCAATGTGGTCGAACTCGTCATCTCGCACCTGCGGCGCAAGGTCGACGCCGGCGACGGCGAACCGCTGATCCACACCGTGCGCGGCGTCGGGTACGTCGTGCGCCAGGTCAACCGGTGAAGCGCTTCTTCCGCAAGTGGTACGGGGCCTGGCGGCGGACGCGGCTGGGCACCCGGATCACGCTCGGCCTCGGCGCGCTCGCGCTGGTCGTCTTCGCGGCCGTCGGCGTCACGATGGTCGGGATCATGCACGGCTACCTCGACCGGCGGCTCGACGAGCAGCTGTCCAAGAGCCAGAACACGCAGCTGCCGCTGCTGCGCGAGACGCACGGCTCACCGCAGTCGGTGTACTCGTGGTACTCGGCTTTGTACAAGGTGCGCGACGGCGTCGCGACGCCCGAGCCGGGCGGCGAGCTGCCGGGAGACGCCCGCCAGCTCGCGAAGATCGCGGCCGACGCGGCGGACGGCGACGTCACGCGCACCATCACCCTCTACGACGGCCCCTACCGGGTGCGCGCCTGCCCGGTCGACAACGGTTCGGTGCTGCTGTCGGCCGCACCGCAGAAGGATCTCGACGGGACGGTCCAGCAGCTGATCTGGGTCGAGGTCGGCGCGTTCGCGTTCGCGCTGGCCGTGCTGGTGGTCGTGGGGCGGCTGGTGCTGAGCCGCGGCCTGCGTCCGCTGGCCGACATGGCCGGCACCGCGCACGACATCGCGTCCCACGACCTCGCCGCGAACCCCGCCCTGCCGGTCCGCGCGGCGGGTACCGGCGGCGGCGCCGAAGTCGAAGAGCTGCGGACGGCGTTCAACGTGATGCTGGCCCACATCGACACGTCACTGGCGGCGAAGACCGAGGCGAACGAGCGGCTGCGCCGGTTCGTCGCGGACGCTTCGCACGAGCTGCGGACGCCGCTGACGTCGATCCGGGGCTACGCCGACCTTTTCCGCTACGCGGCGGCGAACGAGCCGGCGGAGCGGGAAGCGCACCTGGCGAAGATCCGCGAGGAGACGGCCCGGATGAGCGTGCTGGTCGACGATCTCCTCCTGCTGGCCCGGCTCGACGCGCGGGCGGCCGAGACGCCGTTGCGGCCGGAGCGCGTCGACCTGGCGGAGCTGGCCGGCGACGCGGCGGACGCCTTCGCCGCCGGCCGTCCGGACCATCCGCTGACTTCTTCGCTGGTGGCGGCGCCGGTGGACGCCGATCCGGTGCGGCTGCGGCAGGTGCTCGACAACCTGCTGGCCAACGCCGCCGTGCACACCCCGGCCGGGACCGCGGTGCACGTCTCGGTGGCGGTGGCGGGTTCCGAAGCCGTCGTGCGGGTGACCGACGCCGGCCCCGGGATCGCGCCCGCCGATCAGGAGCGGATCTTCGACCGGTTCTTCCGCGTCGACGACTCGCGCACCCGCGGCAACGGCGGCACCGGGCTCGGGCTGTCGGTGGTCCAGTCCCTCGTGACGGCGCACGGCGGCACGGTCTCGGTGTCCTCGGAGCCGGGCCGCACGGTGTTCACGGTCCGGCTCCCGCTGGCCCCGTCGTGAGTGGTAATTCGGGTTAGAACCCTGATTACCACTCACGACCGCTGACGTGCGCCGGGACCTGCCAGCCGGGGGAGAGGTCCGTCGACGGCTCGGGCGCGCCGAAGACCGTCCGGATCGGGAGCACGCCCGCCCAGGCGTTGTCCGCGTCGAGGTCCTCCGGCTCGTCGTCCGGCCCCTCGGCGCGCATCTTCACCGACGCCTCGGCGAGGTCGAGCGCGAGCACGCTCACCGCCGCGAACTCCTTCGCGTTGACCTCGCGCGCGTGCTCCCACGAGCCCGGGGCGAGGTGGTCCGTCAGCACCTTCAGGCCGTGCATCTTCGCCTCGCGGTCGGTGACCGTCGCCGCTTTGCCGAGGATGACCGCGCTGCGGTAGTTCATCGAGTGGTTGTTGACCGACCGCGAGTAGACGATGCCGTCCAGGAGCGTCACCGTGACGCAGACGTCGAGGTCCTGCGAAGCCGTGCGCAGGCTCGACGCGCCGGTGGAGCCGTGCAGGTAGAGCGTGTCGCCGTCGCGGCCGTAGCCGGTCGGCAGGACCAGGGGCGCGCCGTCGCGGACGATGCCGAGGTGGCAGATCAGGCCCTCGTCCAGGACGGCGTACAGCACCGAGCGGTCGGTCACGGCCCGGTGCTTCATGCGGCCGAGCGTGGTGCGGGGCGTGGAGGAGAGCATGCGATCAGCGTCTCTCAGCACAGTGGCATCGGAAAATGGCCACTTCTCGTACACTTGGGAAGTCCACTCGAGGAGGTCCCGTGACCCACGCCGACACCGCGCTCCCGGTCAGCCTCGACCGTTCGGCGGTGACGCCGCTGGCCGTCCAGCTCGCCGACGCGCTGCGGGAAGCCGCCGCGAGCGGTCACCTGCGCGGCGGCGACCGGCTGCCGTCGACGCGGGCCCTGGCCGGCCGCCTCGGCGTCAGCCGCACGGTGACGTCGGCGGCGTACGAGCAGCTGCACGCCGAGGGCTGGATCGCCGGGCGCCACGGCTCCGGCACGTACGTGACGACGCCGCCTTCGGTTTCGGCTTCGGAGGTCCCGGCGCCCGCGGTTCCGGCGCCCGAGACGGAGGTGCCGTCGCTGCTCGACCTGGGGCCCGGCACGCCGTGGGCGGACGGCCTGGACCGCGCGGCGTGGCGTCGCGCCTGGCGCGCGGCGGCGGATCCGGACCCGCTGATCCGTGCGCACCGCGCCGGGCTGCCGGAGTACCGCGCGGCGGTGTCGGAGCACCTGCTGCGCCACCGCGGTCTCGCCGCGGGTTCGGTGCTGGCCACCGGCGGGACGACGGCGGCCGTCGTCGAGCTGGCCGCGGCGGTGCTCGAGCGCGGGGACGTCGTCGCCGTCGAGGAGCCCGGGTACCAGCGCGCGGTGCAGGCGTTCCTCCGCGCCGGGATGCGGGTCGTGGGCGTGCCGGTGGACGACGAAGGACTGCGGCCGGACGCGATCCCGCCCGGCGCGCGGGCGGTGTACTGCTCGCCGGCGCACCAGTACCCGATGGGCAGCCGGCTGAGCGCGGCTCGGCGCGTCGCGCTGGTGGAGCGGGCGCGCGCTTCGTCGATGCTGGTCATCGAGGACGACTACGACGGCGAGCTGCGCTTCGACGTCGCGCCGCTGCCGATGCTGGCTTCCCTGGCCCCGGACGTCGTGGCGCACCTGGGGACGACGTCGAAGATCCTCACGCCGACGCTGGGGGCGGGCTGGATGGTGGCCCCGGAGGCGATCACGTCGGCGGTGCTGGCGTACCGCGACCTGACCGGCACGCGGCCGTCGCCCGCCGGGCAGCGGGTGCTGTACGAGTTCGCGCGGAACGGGGACCTGGGACGTCACCTGCGAAAACTGCGCCGGGAGATGGCCGAGAGACGGACTTTGCTGGCGGGAGCGCTGGCGGCGGCCGGGATACCGGTCCGCGGCGACGACGCGGGAGCGCACCTGGTGGTGCCGTTCTCGTCGGCTTCGGTGGAGGTTTCGGTGATCGCTTCCGCCGAGCGGCGGGGGATTCGGTTGGACGGGCTGGCCCGGCATTTCGCGGGGGAGCCGTCGGCGCACGGGGTGGCGATCGGGTACGCGGGCTGTGCGCGGGAGGCGCTGGTGGCGGCGTTGCCGACGCTGGTGTCGCTGCTGCGCTGAGACCGGTTGCGAGCGCGCCGGTTTCGAGCGCCTTGAATTGAGTCGTTGCTGACTGGGGTTGGCGCTGGTTTCCGAGCCGAGCCGAGCCGGGCCGGCGCGGGCCGCCGGGACCGCTGCCGGGAAAACCCGAGGTGCCATTGGTTGCGCCGGGCGCGCCCGACCGGGCTCCGGCCGCCAGGACCGCTGCGAGAATCCCAATGTGGCGTTGGTTGCGCTGGACGCACCCAATGTGGCGTTCGGTGCGCTGGACGCACCGAACGCCACATTGGGTCGCTGGGCCGCTGGGTCGCTGGGGCGCCGGGGGTCGCTGGGGCGCCGGGGGGTCGCTGGGGCGTGGGGGTCTCTGGGGCGAGGTGGTGCTGATCCTCTTTCTGCGCCGAGGCCGGACTCGCTTGTCCACAGCCCGGCCGTGATGTGGACAACGAGGTAGCGCGCGGGGGTTTTCCCGACTTTGCGTCGGGCGTCGCCGATACGCTGGATCCGGCGGGGGCCCCGAGGGGAGGGCGGGCCCTGGCCGGCCGCGGGGTGGTGGCGTGACCTCGGTGGCCGGGCCCAGCAGTGCCTCGATGTACCGGACGTGACGGGGGCCGCACAGGTTGCGCTCGGCGCCCGCGGGGGTCCGCCCGGCGCACGGGGCTCGGCTGTTCGCCGAGGTCACCGGGTACGGTGGCTCACCATGAGCGAGAAGATCCGGGTGGCGGTCGTGTTCGGCGGGCGCAGCAGCGAGCACACCATCTCGTGCCTGTCCGCGGGCAGCGTCCTGGGCAACCTCGACCCGGAGCGGTACGAAGCCGTGCCGGTCGGCATCACCCGGGAAGGCCGCTGGGTGCTCGGCACCGGCGACTCCGCCCAGCTCGCCATCCGCGGCCGCGAACTGCCGTCCGTCGACGACGGCAAGGGGCTCGTTCTCGCCGGCGATCCCTCCAGCCAGGGCCTCGTGGCCGTCGAACCCGGCCGGGAGAACGAGCTGCTGTCGCAGGTGGACGTCGTCTTCCCGGTGCTGCACGGCGCCTTCGGCGAAGACGGCACCATCCAGGGCCTCCTCGAGCTCGCCGGGATCCCGTACGTCGGCCCCGGCGTGCTCGCCAGTGCCGCCGCCATGGACAAGGAAACCGCGAAGAAACTCCTGGCCGCCGAAGGACTTCCGGTCGGGACCTTCGCCGCGCTGAAGCGGAACCAGTCCACTTTGGACGACGGTGACAAGACCAGGCTCGGCCTGCCCGTCTTCGTCAAGCCCTCCCGCGCCGGCTCGTCCGTCGGCATCAGCCGCGTGACGGAGTGGGCCGGCCTGGACGCCGCCATCGAGCTCGCCCGCGCGACCGACCCCAAGGTCCTCGTGGAAGCCGCCGTCGTCGGCCGTGAGGTCGAGTGCGGTGTCCTCGAGTTCCCGGACGGCCGCGTCGAAGCGTCGCTGCCGGCCGGGATCCGCGTCCTGTCCGAGGACGAAAACGCTTGGTACGACTTCGAAACCAAGTACCTCGGCGACGACGCGGAGCTGGACATCCCGGCCAAGCTCGACGACGCGCTCACCGAGAAGCTCCGCGCGATGGCGGTGCAGGCCTTCCAGGCGCTCGACTGCCAGGGCCTCGCCCGCGTCGACTTCTTCGTGGGCGAAGACGGCGAGCTGACCATCAACGAGGTCAACACCATGCCCGGCTTCACGACGAAGTCCGCCTACCCGAAGATGTGGGAGGTCACCGGCGTGGACTACGCGACGCTGCTGACCACCCTCATCGAGACGGCCATCGCGCGCGGCACCGGCCTGCGCTAGGAGAACCGCAGCGGCTTGGCCGGCAGCTTCGCCGCGACCGTGTCCGAGATCTGCTGCAGCGGCCCCGTCCCGGCGCTGTCCGGCACCGTGAGCGCCGCGTAGACCTCGCGGTCCACCACGTACCACGTCGACGATCCGTCGCCCGGCACCTGCAGCCACTGCACCTTGTTCACCAGGCGCAGCGCCGCGGTCGGCGTGAGCTCCGGGGGCCGGTCCAGCCCGCAGCGCAGCACCAGCGGGTCCTGATCGCCCCAGGCCACCGTGGCCGGTGGCGCCGGGTCGGCCAGGGTGCGCACCTTCAAGGTCGTCCCGTTCGACGTCAGCTCGGCCGGCACCGCGCCCAGCAGCGTCGTGCAGCCCGGTGACCCCGCGGCGGGCGCGGGCACGGGGACCAGCGGCAGCGGCCCGGACCCGGCGGAGTCCTGGGAACGCTGGGTCAGCGCGAAGACGGCGACGGCGACCGCCAGGGCCACGGCGAGCGCGGCCGCGGTGACGAGCACCACCCTGGGCGGAGCACCGGTGTCGGAGTCAGGCACCCGACCACTACACCACTGCTCAGAGATGCACGACCGGGCAGGTCAGCGTTCGCGTGATGCCTTCCACGTTCTGCACCTTGGCGACCACGAGCTGGCCCAGCTGGTCGACGCTGTCGGCGGCCGCGCGGACGATGACGTCGTACGGTCCGGTGACATCCTCCGAACTGGTGACACCCGGGATGCTGGAGATCTCGGCAGCCACCGCGGCCGCCTTGCCGACCTCGGTCTGGATGAGGATGTATGCGTGGACCACGGCGCGCCCTTTCGTCGGGATCGGTCAGCTCAAGGTAGGAACGTATCGCCAGCTCAGGGAAAAACATAGGGCATCCGACTATCGGTGATCGATCTTTGTCCCGGTAGAGAAAGCAGAGGTGACCGGTGTCACCGAACGACGGAACGGTCGCCGAGACCGGGGAGTTCGCGCTCATCCGCGCCGTCACCGAAGGACGGCGCCAGCCCCCGGGCACGCTGCTCGGCCCGGGCGACGACGCGGCCGTCGTCGCGGCCCCCGACGGCCGCGTGGTCGCCAGCACCGACGTGCTCGTCCAGGGTGTCCACTTCCGGCTCGACTGGTCGCCGCCCGAGTACGTCGGGCGCAAGGCCGTCGCGGTCAACCTGGCCGACATCGCCGCCATGGGCGCCACCCCGACCACCGTCCTGGTCGGCCTCGCCTGCCCGCCCGACACCCCGCACGAGCTCGTCACCGCGCTCGTCGACGGCATGTGGGCCGAGGCCGAGCGCGCCGGCATCGGTGTCTCCGGCGGTGACATGGTCCGCGCCGACCAGCTCGTGATCAGCGTCACCGCGCTCGGTGACCTCGGCGACCGCGAGCCCGTGACGCGCTCGGGCGCCCGGCCCGGCGACCTCGTCGCGGTGTGCGGGAAGCTCGGCTGGGCCGCCGCCGGCCTGGCCGTGCTCGGCCGCGGGTTCCGGTCCCCGGTCGGCGTCGTCAACGCGCAGCGCTGCCCGGAACCGCCGTACGACGCCGGTCCGCGCGCCGCGCTCGCCGGGGCCACGGCGATGATCGACGTCTCCGACGGCCTGCTGGCCGACCTGGCCCACATCGGGGAGGCCTCCGGCGTCGGCATCGACGTCCGGACCGCCGACCTCGACGTCCCCGCGCGGCTCACCGAGGTCGGCGCCGCGCTGGGCGCCGACCCGCTGGACTGGGTCCTCACCGGCGGCGAGGACCACGCGCTGGCGGCCACGTTCCCGCCGTTCACCGAGCTCCCCGACGGCTGGCGCACGATCGGCGTCGTCACGATGGCGGACTCCGGGATCACCGTGGACGGCAAGCCTTTCACCCGGGAAACGGGCTGGACCCACTGGCGCTGATACTTGTGCCGATGATTACTGATCCGACCACAGTCACGGCCGAATGACTTCGTTGCTCCGGTTACGTGCCGCTCGGGGTCGGCCTGCTTTTGGCCGGATTAGTAAAGTCGGCGGACGTGAGAATCGTTCCGGTCCCCTTCGACCATCCCGACGCGGCCAAGCTCATGGACGCGGTGCAGCAGGTGTACGTCGAGCGCTACGGTGACGCAGACGCCACCCCGATGAACCCCGAGCAGTTCGACCCGCCCCGGGGCCTGTTCCTCGTCGGCTACCAGGGCGACGAACCGGTCGCCTGTGGAGCGTGGCGGGCGCACGACGGCCCCGCGCCGGACTTCCAGGACGGCGACGCCGAGTTCAAGCGGATGTACGTCGCCGATTCCGCGCGCGGCCGTGGCTTCGCGCGGATGATCCTCTTCGAGCTGGAACGCACGGCGGCGCTGTCCGGGCGCAAGCGCGCGGTGCTGGAAACCGGCACGAAGCAGCCGGAGGCGATCGCGCTCTACACGTCGTCGGGTTACGTCGAGATCCCGAAGTTCGGCGTCTACAAGAACGAGGAATCGAGCCGGTGCTACGGCAAGGACCTCAGCGGGGTGTGAGCTTCAGCAGGGCCGCCGCGTGCGGGCGCAAGGACGCGGCCACCGCGGTGCCGACGTCACGATGTGCCCACAGGTCCCGGACGGTCCAGTCGCCCGGGATCGCCGCGGACACCGTCGCGGTGGTGGTGCCGGTGTTCAGCAGCACCACCGCGAACCCGCCGCCGGACAACGGTTTGCCCCACACCTGGTAGCCCGGCCCGGCCGAGAGCTGCCGGCCCTGGCCACCCGCGAAGTCCTGGTCGACGGCGATCGCTTCGGGGTTGCCCAGCGTCGCGAGGTCGTCTTCGCTCAGCTTCGCCGGGTCGGTGCCGGCGAACAGCGGCGCGTTCAGCACGGCCCAGACGCTGAAGTGCGCGCGGGCCTCGTCCGCGGTCAGGGTGCCGTTGCCCACCTGCAGCATGTCCGGGTCGTTCCAGCCGCCCGGGCCGCCGCTGTGGGTCGCGACGGTGGCCTGCTGGTCGATCGTCGCGAGCACCGAGTCCCAGGTCGCGGTGAGGTCGTAGGTGGTCCGCCACAGGTTCGCCACCGGCCGCGCCCAGGTCCACGGGCTGGAGACGCCGTATTCGGAGATCGCGTAGACGATCGGGCGGGGCAGCGCGGCGAGCTCGTCGCGCATCTTCTCGAACGCCGCCTTCCGGTCGAGGCCGTCGACGGTGTCGGCGTTGCACCAGTCGTACTTGAGGTAGTCGACACCCCAGCGGTCGAACGTCTCGGCGTCCTGGCGTTCGTGGCCCAGCGAGCCGATGCCGGACGCCGGGTAGGCGTCGTTCGCCATCGCGCAGGTCCGGCTGCCGGGCACGGCGTAGATGCCGAACAGCAGGCCGCGGGAGTGGACGTAGTCGGCGAGGTCGGCGATGCCGTGCGGGAAGCGCGCGGGATCGGCCTGCAGCGAGCCGTCGGCGGCGCGCTTCGGGGCCTGCCAGCAGTCGTCGACGACGACGTAGCGGTAGCCGGCGTCGCGCAGGCCGTCGTCGGCGAGCGCGTCGGCGGCTTTCTCGACGACGTCCTCGGTGAGGTCGTAGCAGCGGACCTGGTTCCAGCTGTTCCAGCCCATCGGCGGGGTTCCGGCCAGGCCGTTCGCGAGCGCCGGGGACGCGGTGGGGAGGCTGAGCACCCAGGTCAGCACGACGAGGAGGAGCACGAGGGCGGTGCTCCCGGTACTGGCTTTCCTGTCCGCGGCGATGCCGTGATCCAATCGCACGACACGTGAAACCGCAGTCACCCGGAGGCGGCATGCCGATCTACGCACTCGGTTCGCTCGAGCCGACGATCCACCCCGACGCCTACGTCCACCCGGACGCGACGGTGATCGGCGACGTCCGGATCGGGGCTTTCGCGTCGGTCTGGCCGCAGACGGTGCTGCGTGGCGACCACGGGTACATCGAAATCGGCGAGCGGTCGAACGTCCAGGACGGCTGCGTCCTGCACTGCACCACCCGGCACCCGACGGTCCTCGGGCCGTCGTCTGCGATCGGGCACGCGGTGCACGTCGAGGGCGCGACGATCGGCACCGGCTGCCTGATCGCGTCCGGCTCGGTGGTGCTGAACGGCTCGGTGATCGAGGACGGCGGCATGGTCGGCGCGGGCGCGGTGCTGTCGTACGGCTCACACGTGAAGTCCGGCGAGATCGCGCTCGGCGTGCCCGCGAAGACGCGGGAAAACAAGTCGTTCAGCGCGGAGAACATCGCGATGGTGGTGGATTCCTACGTGGAACGCGGTCGCCGCTTCCGGACCGAGCTGAGGCGGCTCGACCCGCTCGGGTGACGTCGGCCACGCCCGGTAGGCTTGCGCGCCGTGACCGCACGACCGCTGCAGGACATCGTCGAGGCAGGCTGGGCCGAGGCCCTCGAACCGGTGGCGCCGCAGGTCGCCGCGATGGGGGAGTTCCTCCGCGCGGAGATCGCCGCGGGCCGGACGTACTTGCCGGCGGGCGAGCACGTGCTGAGGGCGTTCAAGCAGCCGTTCCACGACGTGCGGGTGCTGATCGTCGGCCAGGACCCGTACCCGACGCCCGGGCACGCGGTGGGCCTGAGCTTCTCGGTGGCGCCGGACGTCCGGCCGATCCCGAAGAGCCTGGTCAACATCTACAAGGAGTACGCCGACGACCTCGGCTACCCGCTGCCGTCCAACGGTGACCTGACGCCGTGGGCCGACCAGGGCGTGCTGCTGCTCAACAGGGCGCTGACGGTGCAGCCCGGCAAGTCCAACTCGCACCAGGGCAAGGGCTGGGAAGAAGTCACCGAGCAGGCGATCAAGGCCCTCGCGGCCCGGTCGGAGCCGATGGTGGCGATCCTGTGGGGCCGCAACGCGCGGAACCTGCGCCCGATGCTGGGCGACGTCCCGTGCATCGAGTCGGCGCACCCGAGCCCGCTCTCGGCGCACAACGGCTTCTTCGGGTCGCGGCCGTTCAGCCGGGCCAACCAGCTCCTGGAGAAGCAGGGCGCGGCGCCGGTCGACTGGAAACTTCCCTGACGGCCGGTGTCCGGATCGGCGTGACGGCTCCGACCAGGGGGAAACGGAACCTTGGAGGAAACCATGAACGTCACCTCGGCCGACGGCACGTCGATCTTCTTCGAGCAGCGCGGCGCCGGTGCGCCGGTGATCCTGGTGGGCGGCGCGTTCAACGACCGGACGACCGTTGCGGGCCTGGCGGAGGTGCTTGCCGAGGACTTCACGACGATCGCGTACGACCGCCGCGGCCGCGGGGACAGCGGTGACGCGGGTCCTTACGCGGTCGAGCGGGAGATCGAGGACATCGCGGCGCTGATCGCGCACGTGGGCGGGTCCGCGTCGGTGTTCGGGCACTCGTCGGGGGCGGTGCTGGCCTTGGAAGCGGCCGCCGCCGGGCTGCCGATCGAGAAGGTCGTGGCGTACGAGCCGCCGTACGCGACCGACGACCACCCGCGGGCGGACGTCCTGGACGAGGTGCGTGCGCAGCTCGCGGCGGGCGACCGCGATGGCGCGGTTGCGACGTTCCTGCAGGTCGCGGGCACGCCGGCGGAGATGGTCGAGGGCATGAAGCAGGCCCCGGTGTGGGGCTGGTTCACGGCGCTGGCGCACACGCTCCCGTACGACCTGACGATCTGCGGCCCGGGCGCCCGGGTGCGCGAGGACCACCTGGCGAAGATCTCGATCCCGACGCTGGTGATCGGCGGCGGCGCGAGCGACGACGCGCTCCAGGCGGGCGCCCGCGCGGCGGCCGCGGCGATCCCGGGCGCCCGCCACGAGACCCTGGCGGGCCAGGACCACGGAGTCCTCCAGTTCCCGGAGACCCTCAAGGACCTGCTGACCGGCTTCCTCAAGTAAGTGGTCGTGAGTGTTTAGGGCGGTTAGAACCGCCCTAAACACTCACGACCGGGTGCGGGCATGAAAATGGCGGGTGTTCCGGAGAACACCCGCCATCCCAAACTTCTCGCCTCAGCCGCGAACGACCTTGCCCGCCTTGATGCACGAGGTGCACACGTTCAGGCGCTTGCGCTGGGACACACCCACCTTGGCGTGGACGGTCTGGATATTCGGGTTCCACCGGCGGTTGGTACGGCGGTGGGAGTGCGAGACCGACTTGCCGAAGCCGGGTCCCTTGCCACAGACGTCGCACACGGCAGCCACGTCGAACTCCTTTGGATCTGGGTCATAGAAATGAGCCCAGATGCACTGGGCAACTCGACCATAGTAACCAGTGGCTTCCCGGCCTGACGCACCGGGTCGATACGCTGCCTCGGACCGGTCAGGAGGTTACGGGGTGCGGGTGCTGGACACGGCGGCTGTGTCGGCCTGGGCGACGGGCTGCGTGCACAGTCTCGCGAGCCTGCGGCCGGCCATCGACGAGATCAACGTCTACCCCGTCGCGGACTCCGACACCGGCTCCAACATGCTCTTCACGATGACCGGCGCGGCCCGGGAACTCGAGGCCGCCGAGCCGGAAAACGCCGCCGAGGCGCTGAAGATCCTCGCGCGCGGCGCCGTCGCTTCGGCCAAGGGCAACTCCGGCGTGATCCTTTCCCAGGTCGTGCGCGGGCTCGCCGACCGGGCCGAAGGCGAACTGGACGGCGAGTGGCTGGCCAGGGCGCTGGACCACGCCGACGAGGTCGCCACCGGCGCCGTGAGCCGGCCGGTCGCCGGGACCATCCTCACCGTCCTGCACGCCGTCGCCCTCGCCGTGCGCGGCGACAGCCGGGCCCTGACCGAGGTCGCCCAGGAGGCCGCGAAGGAAGCCGCGCACGCCCTCGAGAAGACGCCCCTGCAGCTGCCCGCGCTGGCCAGGGCCGGCGTCGTCGACGCGGGTGCCCGCGGGCTCGTCGCCGTGCTCGACGCCCTGGTCGGCGTGCTCACCGGCGCCCCGCTCCAGCAGGAGCACGCCCTGGAGAGCCACGCGGTCCCGCAGGCCGAGGCCTACGCCTGGGAGGTCATGTACCTGCTCGACGGCGTCGACGAGCAGGGCCTGCCGACGCTGCGCAAGGAGCTGAGCGGCCTCGGCGACAGCGTCACCGTGGCCGGCGACGGCTCGGGCAGCCACGCCGTGCACGTCCACTGCGCCGACATCGGCGCCGCCATCGAGGCCGGGCTCGCGCTGGGCCGCCCGCGCCGGATCCGCGTCGAGCCGCTGCTCACGCCGACGCCGATCGAGCCCGGTGGCGGGCTCGACCGCACGGTCGTCGCCGTCGTGCACGGCGGCGAGCTGGCCGAGCTGCTGCGCGCCGAGAGCATCCCGGTGCTGGCCGTGCCCGAGGGCGAAACCCCCAGCGTCGAGGACGTGATCAGCCTGCTCAACGAAGCCGCCGGGCGGCACGTCACGGTGCTGCCGGGCAGCGTCGCGCTCACCGCCGCGGTCGACGTCGCGGCCGGGCACGCGATGGCCGCCGACCGGGACGTCGTGGTCATCCCGTGCGTCTCGCCGGTGCAGATCCTGGCCGCCCTCGCGGTGCACGACGCCGCCCGCCGCACCAACGACGACGTCGTCGCGATGGCCGAAGCGGCCGCCGCGACCAGGCGTGGCGAACTGCGGATCGCGCGGGAGGAATCGCTAACCTGGGTGGGCCGGGCCCAGTCCGGCGACGTGGTCGGCCTGGTCGACGACGAGGTGGTGCTGATCGAGCCGGCACCGGCGTCGGAGACGAACCTGGTCGCGGCCGCGATGAAGGTGCTGAACCGGATGCTGGCGCTCGGCGGGGAGCTGGTGACGGTGCTGAGCGGGGACGCCGCGCCGCCCGGGGTCGCCGAGGAGCTCGCGGAACAGCTCCGGGTGGAGCACCCGGAGGTGGAGCTGACCAGCTACGCCGGCGGCCAGGCGGAAGCCGTGCTGCTGATGGGAGTCGAATAGCCGATGGCCGGACTGCGCGACAAGCTGCCACTGCTGCTGGGCGCCAAGACGGCGAAGGCGCTCGCCACGGCGTTGGACATCGAGACGGTCAGCGACCTGCTGCGCCACTACCCGCGCCGCTACGCCGAGCGCGGCGAGCTCACCGACATCGCGGGCCTCGAGCTCGGCGAGCACGCCACCGTGCTGGCGCGCGTGGAAAAGGTGAGCAAGCGGCGGATGAAGTCCCGCAACGGGACCATCCTCGACATGGTGATCACCGACGGGAAGCGCCGGCTCACCTGCGCCTTCTTCAACCAGGCCTGGCGCGAGAAGGACCTGGTCCCCGGCAAGACCGGCCTGTTCGCCGGCAAGGTGTCCGCCTTCCGCGACACCCTGCAGCTGACCAACCCCGAGTACGAGCTGTTCGAGGCCGACCGCGAGGCCGAGGCGATGGACGACTTCCTCGCCGCGATCATCCCGGTCTACCCGGCGGCGCAGGGCATGCCGACGTGGTCGATCGCCAAGTGCGTGCGCCAGGTCCTCGACGTCCTCGAGGTCGACGAGGACCCGATGCCGGCGGAGCTGCGGCGGCTGCACCGCCTGTCCGACCTGGACACCGCGCTGCACGGCATCCACCGCCCGGCCAACTGGGCACACCTGGAAGCTTCGAAGAAGCGGCTCAAGTGGGACGAGGCCATGGCCGTCCAGCTGATCTTCGCGCAGCGGCGCCACTCGGCCATCTCGCGGCCGGCGAAGGCGAACCCGCACGTCAGCGGGGGCCTGATGGACGCCTTCGACAAGCGGCTGCCCTTCGACCTGACCGCGGGCCAGCGGGGGATCGGCGACGAGATCGCCGCGGACCTCGCCTCCGAGCACCCGATGAACCGGCTGCTGCAGGGCGAGGTCGGCTCCGGCAAGACGATCGTCGCGCTGCGGGCGATGCTGCAGGTCGTCGACAACGGCCGGCAGACCGCGATGCTGGCGCCGACCGAGGTCCTCGCCGCCCAGCACGCGCGGTCGCTGCGGGAGATGCTCGGCGACCTCGGCCAGGCGGGCGAGCTGGGTGCCGCCGAGAACGCCACCCGCGTGACGCTGCTGACCGGGTCGATGGGTGCGAAGGAGCGCAAGAAGGCGCTGCTGGAGATCGTCAGCGGCGAGGCGGGCATCGTCGTCGGCACGCACGCGCTGATCCAGGACCACGTCGAGTTCGCCGACCTCGGCCTCGCGGTCGTCGACGAGCAGCACCGGTTCGGCGTCGAGCAGCGGGACGCGCTGCGCACCCGCGGCGCCGGGGACACCAGCCCGCACGTGCTGGTCATGACCGCGACGCCGATCCCGCGCACGGTCGCGATGACCGTGTACGGCGACCTGGAGGTCTCCGCGCTGCGCGAGATGCCGGTCGGGCGGTCGCCGATCAGCACCACGGTCGTGCCGGTCGCCGAAAAACCCGCCTGGTTCGACCGGATCTGGCAGCGGGTCCGCGAAGAGGTCGGCAAGGGGCACCAGGGGTACGTCGTGTGCCCGCGGATCGGCGACGAGCCGCCGTCGGACAAGAGCGACAAGCGGCCGCCGCTCGCGGTCCTCGACGTTGCGCCCGACCTGGAGCACGGCGCGTTGCAGGGGCTGAAGATCGGCGTGCTGCACGGCCGGATGCCGCCCGACGAGAAGGACGCCGTGATGCGCGCGTTCTCCGCGGCGCAGCTCGACGTCCTCGTGGCCACGACGGTGATCGAGGTCGGCGTGAACGTCCCGAACGCGACCGCGATGGTGATCATGGACGCCGACCGGTTCGGCGTCAGCCAGCTGCACCAGCTGCGCGGCCGCGTCGGCCGGGGCAGCGTGCCGGGGGTCTGCCTGCTGGTCACCGAGGCCCTCGACGGCACGGCGACGCGCGAACGGCTGGCGGCGGTCGAGTCGACGACCGACGGCTTCGAGCTGTCACGCCTCGACCTCGAGCTGCGCCGCGAAGGCGACATCCTCGGCGCCGCGCAGTCCGGGAAGCGGTCCGGGCTGAAGCTGCTGTCGCTGCTGCGCGACGAGGACGTGATCGCCGCGTCGCGGGCGAGCGCGCAGGAGATCGTCGAGCAGGACCCGGACCTGAAGAAGTACCGCGGGCTGGCACAGATGGTCGCCGACGTCGTCGACGTCGAGCGCGCGGAATACCTGGAGAAGAGTTGATCCGCCCGGCCACGGTCGCCGACGCCGCGGCGATCGGCGAGGTCCACGTGGCTTCGTGGCAGGCCGCGTACGCGGGGCTGATCCCGGCCGACTTCCTCGCCCGGCTCTCGGCGGAGCCGCGCGCGGCGTCGTGGGCCCGGCGCATCGGCGACGGCGGCCCGGTGCTGGTCGCCGAGGAAGACGGCGTCATCGTGGGGTTCGCCGCGTACGGGGACGGCCGGCTCTACGCGCTGTACCTGCTGCCGGAGTACTGGGGGCGGGGCCTCGGCCGGGCGTTGCACGACCGGGTCGTCGAAGAGCTTTCCGGGGACAGTGTCGTCCTGTGGGTGCTGTCGACGAACGAGCGCGCGAAGGCCTTCTACGTCCGGCAGGGCTGGGTCGACGACGGCGCCACCCAGACCGAGACGATCGACGAGGGCCGGGTCACGCTGGAGGAACGGCGGTACCGGCGCTCCCTGCCGTGAACACGCCCGCTTTCGCGGCGGCCGCGGCGGCTTTCGCGGCGAGATCGGCGTCTTCCGGCGTCACGCCCTCGCGGGAGACGAACAGGCGGTAGAAGACCGGCCCGCACGCCACGCGCACGACTTCGACGGCGTCGGTGCCGGGCGGGACCTCGCCGCGTTCGACGGCCCGGTCGACGACCGCCGCCGAGCGCGCGTGGCGGTCGACGTAGAACTCGCGCAGCGCGTCCGCCGCGCGGTCCGACAGGAAGGCCGCGGAGATCGACGCCGTCGGGAGCTCGCGCTCGCCCGGCGAGGTGAAGTAGTGCACCAGCTCCAGGTTGATCCCGCGCAGGTCGCCTTCGAGCGAGCCGGTGTCCGGGGCCGTCCACTCCTGCTCGGTCCCCATCAGCAGGGCCGCCGCGACCAGGCCTTCGGCGGACTCCCACCGGCGGTACAGCGTCGTCTTGTGCACGCCGGAGCGTTCGGCGACCGCCTCGACGGTCAGCTCCGCGTACCCGCGTTCGCCGAGCAGCTCGAGGGTGGCGTTCAGGGCGGCGAGGCGCGTCCGCTCGGTGCGCCCGCCCGGCCGCCGTGTGCCGGAAATCTCGGTTGCCAACTGCTACTCCTGTTGCGTTAGTGTGCCCAGTATGCCAGAGCCAGGGTCCATCGACGTCACGTCCATCGCCGCCCTGATCGGCGACGCCGAGGTCGTCGCGATCGGCGAGAACAACCATCACATCCGTGAGTTCGGCGCGCTGCGCGACCGTCTCCTCCGGCACCTCGTCTCCGAACGCGGGTTCACGGTCCTGGGCTTCGAAGGCGGGTTTCCCGAAGGGCACCTGGTCGACACGTGGCTTCAGGGCGGCCCGGGTGACGTCGCCGACATCGCGCGGGACGGCTTCACCTTCGGCCTCGGCGATTCGGCCGAGGTGCACTCGATGCTGACCTGGCTGCGCGGTCGCGGTGTCCGGTTCGCCGGTCTGGACGTGCCGAGTTCGGCGGGGTCGCCGGTGCCCGCGCTGCAGGCCCTCCGCGAGCACGTCTTGCGCGTGGACCCGGCCAACGTGTCCCTTGTGGACACGGCGGTGGCGGCGTGCGAGCCGTACGCGTCGGTGAGCAGTGCGGTCGCGCCCGGGCGGTACCAGGAAATGATTCCTGAAGCGCGCGATGCGGCGACGGCGGCGCTGACCGTCCTCAACGGACACGTGGCGGCGCTCGGCTACGGCGACGTGGCCGCGCACCACGCCGAGGGCGCGCTGCGGATCGACCTGTACCTGCGGGAGCTGGCCGCGCTGATGGCGGGCCGCGCGCCCGAGCCGCAGAGTTCGTCGCGGGACGCGTACATGGCGGCCACCGTGCGGCTGCTGCGCCGGCTGCACCCGGGCGAAAAGATCGTCCTGATGCTCCACAACGGGCACCTCCAGCGCGTGCCGTTCTCGCCGATGCCCGGGATGACGGCGCCGTCCGCGGGCACGCACCTGGCCGCGGAGCTGGGGGAGAAGTACTTCGCGCTCGCGCTCACCGCCGTCGCGGGGACGACCACCGGCCTGGCCCCCGACCCGGAAGCCCGGTTGGGGTTCCGGATGTTCGAGCAGGCCCTGGAGGCGCCCGCGGAAGGCAGCGTCGAGGCGGCACTGGCATCTCGAGCGCCCTGCGTGGTCGCGCACCCGGCGGCGTCGAGCATCCGGCACGCGCACATGTCACCGGCGGTCGACGTGGCGGCCGCGTTCGACGCCGTCGTCTGCCTCGAAGGGCAGGAAACGATTTTCCAGGCGGCGGCCGGTTAGGTGTGCCCGTTCGGCTGCTTGCCGTAACGCTCCCGGTGGGCGTCTCCTACCGGTATGGCCGGGCGGAGGCGGGCGCTGATCGTCGCCAACGGCGAGTACGACAACGCGGGGCTGCAGCGGCTGGGCTCGCCCGCGGCGGACGCGGACGCCCTCGCGGAGGTGCTGTCCGACCGGGCGATCAGCGACTTCGAGGTCCAGGTGGTCCGCAACGAGACCGCGCACGTCGTGCAGGCGGAGATCGAGGACCTCTGCGCCGAGGGCCGTTCCGACGACGTCCTCCTGATGCACTTTTCCTGCCACGGCTTGAAGGACGACTCGGGCGGGCTGTACTTCGCCGCGCGCAACACCCGGCCCGACCGGCTGCGGTCGACCGCGGTGCCCGCGCAGTTCGTGCAGCAGTGCCTCCGGCAGAGCCGCTCGCGCAGCGTCGTCCTGCTGCTGGACTGCTGTTACGGCGGCGCGTTCGGGCAGGGCGTGGCGGTGCGGGCGTCGGGCGACGCGAACGTCCTGGACAGCTTCCGCGGCGGCCGCGGCCGCGCGGTCATCACGGCGTCGAACTCGATCGAGTACGCCTTCGAGGGCGCGCGGCTGGCCGAGGGGGAGCCCGCGCAGCCGTCGGTGTTCACGTCGGCGCTGGTGGAGGGGCTGCGCACGGGTGAGGCGGACCGCGACGAGGACGGCTGGATCGCGCTCGGCGAGCTGTACGAGTACCTGTTCGACCGCGTCCGCGAGCGCAACCCGAAGCAGACCCCGAGCCGCGACATCGAGATGCAGGGCGAGCTGTACCTGGCGAAGAGCAGGCGTCGCCGGATCAAGCCGTCCCCGATCCCGCCGGACCTGGCGGGCGCGATCGCGGCGGAGAACCAGTTCACGCGGCTGGGCGCGGTGGCCGAGCTGCGGCGCCGGCTTTCGAGCGACAACCTCCCGGTGGCGATGGGGGCGTTCGAAGCGCTGAAAGTCATGGCGGCCACGGACATCCAGCACGTCGCGGCGGCGGCGTCGGACGCGCTGGGCGTGGCGGTGGTGCGGGTGGACACGTCTTCGGTGCGGTTGTCGGCAGACTCCGGCGAGGTGGCTTCGGCTTCGCTGCGGGTGTCGGGGCCGCCGGTGGCGCGGGAGGTGCGGTTCGAGGCCTCGCACGCGTGGATCCGGGTGACCGAGGTTTCCGGTGGGGCGGAGCTGTCGGTCACGGCGGGGGAGTCGGGAACGCGCCAGGGGAAGGTCGTGGTGACCGGGCCGACCGGCGATGTCGTGGTGGCGGTGGAGATCGAGGCGGTCCCGGAGCCGGCGCCCGAGCCCGTGGTCGCCGCGGAACCCGAAGCCGAGCCTGTGGTGACAGATCCGGAACCGGTGGCTGTGGCCGAACCCGAGCCCGAACTCGGGAAATCCACGCCCCAGCCGGCATCGACGGCCGGGGCGCGGGCGGGTGCGGTGGATCCGGTCGGCGGGTTCGCCGGGGTGACCGCGATCGCCGGCGCGGTCTTCGCGGTGATCGGCCTGGGCCTGTACTACCGCTACGGCGAATACAAGCTGGCCGAGTACCGGCCCGGTATGGAGTTCTACGCGGGGATCGTGGCGGCCTGCGCGCTGCTCGCCGGGATCCTGACGCTGGCGCCGCGGACCAGGTCGCGGACCGGACCGGCCCTGCTGCTCGGCGTCGGTCTGGCCGCCCTGTTCGGGTTGCTGCGCTTCCTCGGTGAGGCGGTCACCCTGTCCGACGGCTCGGGCACCGAGCTGAACGCCGGCTTCACCTTCGAGCTGCTGGCGCACCTCGCGTGGGTGGTCGCGGGGGCGTGCGCGCCGGCGGCGCTGCGCCGGAGCCACGCGCTGGGCATCGGCAGGGTGCGCGACCGGCCGGCCTGGGTGGCGATCGTCCTGGGCGTGACGATCGCCGTCGGCTGGCTCCTCCAGCTCGGCGAGCTGGGCGCCTACGACTCCGGCGACGCCGGCCGCGCGGCGGCCTACTTCGTGCTCGGCGCCTTGCTGGCCGTGGCCGTGCCCGTCGTCGCCATGGTGCTTCGCCCGCGCCCCGTGGGCTGTGCCGTGCTGGGCATGGGGACCGCCGGGCTGCTGGGTGTCCTCGCGCCGACGGCCGCCGCGGCGCTGGATCATTCCTCCGTGACCGTGGCGGGACTGACGATCGCCGCGTCGGGCGTCTTGCTGCTGGCGATCGACACCGTGGTTCTGGCCGTCCGCCGGAATCAGCCGAACGGGCGACAGTCCTGAGTTGTCGCCCGGGCACCGCCGGGGTACCACGACGATCATGAGGATGCTTCTCGCGGCAGTGGCGGTCGTGCTGGCAGGTCAGACCCCGGCGGTCGCCGCCGGCGGGGTGCAGCCGGATCCGCCGGGCTGGGGGCTGGACCGGATCGACCAGCGCACCGGGCTCGACCACGCCTACCGCTACGCGAACGACGCCTCGGGCGTCACGATCTACGTGATCGACAGCGGCGTCGACGCGAAGCACCCCGACTTCGAGGGCCGGGTCGCGCCCGGGCGGGACTTCCTGGCCGGCGGCTCCGACACGTCCGACACCAACGGCCACGGCACGCGCCTCGCCGGGATCGCCGCGGGCAAGGACTACGGCGTCGCGAAGGGCGCGCAGATCGTGCCGGTGCGGGTGCTCGACAAGGACGGCGGCGGCGCCACCGACCAGATCATCGCGGGCCTCGACTGGGTCGCGCAGAACGCCCAGCAGCCGGCGGTCGCCGTCCTCGGCATCGGCGGCGTCCCGAACGACCAGCTCGACGCGGCGGTGAAGCGCCTGGCGGCGGTGGTCCCGGTCGCGGTCCCGGCGGGCAGCGAGACGGCGGACGCGAGCGGGTTCTCCCCGGGCCGGGTGCCGGAGGCGCTGACGGTCGGCGCCACGGACGTCCAGGACCACCCGGACAAGGCGTCGAACTTCGGCCAGGACGTCGACCTGTACGCGCCGGGGGTGGAGGTCCCGGGCCCGATCGCGGGCGGCACCGGAGGGGGCCCCGAGTCGGGCACGTCGATGGCGGCGGCGTTCGCGGCGGGAGTGGCGGCGCTGTACCGCGCCCAGCACCCGGAAGCCTCGCCCGGCCAGGTGGACCAAGCGCTTGTTCAGGCGGCGACCCCGAACGCGTTGCAGGGCGTTCCGGACGGCACGGCCAACCGGCTGCTTTACGCGTCACCGGGATCCTGAACGGCCGCAGCTGGGTTGCCCACAGCGCGGCCCGTATGTGGACAAGCGGGCCGCAGCAGCCGCTTTCCCGGCTTTTCGTCCGGGGGGCCCGTTACGCTGGACAAGGGCACGCCCCCCGAGGAGGGCGGGGGCTGCGTTGCCGGTGGCTGATCCTCCGCGTCGAGGGGTCGTCGAGGGGTGCCACCAAGGCTGACCGGTGAACCGTCTGGTCCGCATGATGTCCATCACCTGGTACTGAACTCCCGCAGAGCGGGAAGAACCGGGTAACGTGCGTTGACTTACCGATCCAAATGGGAAGGACCGGGCATGTTCCGCAAGGTGCTGGTGGCCAACCGCGGGGAGATCGCGATCCGAGCGTTCCGCGCCGGCTACGAACTGGGCGCGGGTACCGTCGCCGTGTTTCCGCACGAGGACCGCAACTCGCTGCACCGGCTGAAGGCCGACGAGGCGTACGAGATCGGCGAGCCCGGTCATCCCGTGCGTGCCTACCTCTCGGTCGACGAGATCGTCGCCGCCGCGAAGAAGGCGGGGGCCGATGCCGTCTACCCCGGTTACGGCTTCCTCTCCGAGAACCCCGATCTCGCGCGCGCGTGCGAAGAAGCGGGTATCACCTTCGTCGGGCCGAGCGCCGACATCCTCGAGCTCACCGGGAACAAGGCGCGCGCGGTCAAGGCCGCGCGGGAGGCCGGCGTACCCGTCCTCGGGTCGTCCGAGCCCTCCAGTGACGTCGACGCGCTGGTCGCGGCCGCCGAGGACCTGGGCTTCCCCGTCTTCGTGAAGGCCGTCGCCGGCGGTGGCGGACGCGGGATGCGCCGCGTCGAGGACCCCGCCCAGCTGCGCGAGTCCATCGAGGCCGCCGCGCGCGAGGCCGAGTCCGCCTTCGGTGACCCGACCGTCTTCCTCGAGAAGGCCGTCGTCGAGCCGCGGCACATCGAGGTGCAGATCCTCGCCGACGGCGCGGGCAACGTCATCCACCTCTACGAGCGCGACTGCTCGGTGCAGCGGCGCCACCAGAAGGTCGTCGAGCTCGCCCCGGCGCCGAACCTCGACCCCGAGCTGCGCGACCGCATCTGCGCGGACGCGGTCAAGTTCGCCCGCCAGATCGGCTACCGCAACGCCGGCACCGTCGAGTTCCTGCTCGACAAGCAGGGCAACCACGTCTTCATCGAGATGAACCCGCGCATCCAGGTCGAGCACACGGTCACCGAAGAGGTCACCGACGTCGATCTCGTGCAGTCGCAGCTGCGGATCGCCGCCGGCGAGACCCTCGACGACCTCGGCCTGGCGCAGGACAAGATCTACCTGCGCGGCGCCGCGCTGCAGTGCCGCATCACCACCGAGGACCCGGCCAACGGCTTCCGCCCGGACACCGGGATGATCTCCGCCTACCGCTCGCCGGGCGGCTCGGGCATCCGGCTCGACGGCGGTACCGCCTTCTCCGGCACCGAGATCAGCGCGCACTTCGACTCGCTGCTGGTGAAGCTCACCTGCCGCGGCCGCGACTTCAAGACCGCCGTCGGCCGCGCGCGGCGCGCCGTCGCCGAGTTCCGGATCCGCGGCGTCGCCACGAACATCCCGTTCCTGCAGGCGGTTCTCGACGACGAGGACTTCCGCGCCGGGCGCGTCACGACGTCGTTCATCGAGGAGCGCCCGCAGCTGCTCACCGCGCGGCAGTCCGCCGACCGCGGCACGCGGCTGCTGACCTACCTCGCCGACCAGACGGTCAACAAGCCGCACGGCGAGCGCCCGAAGACCCCGGACGCCACGCTGAAGCTGCCGAAGCTGCCGAAGGACGCGCAGCCGGCGCCGGGCTCGAAGCAGAAGCTCGTCGAGCTGGGCCCGGGCGGGTTCGCGGAATGGCTGCGGAAGTCGCCGCACATCGGCGTCACGGACACGACGTTCCGCGACGCGCACCAGTCGCTGCTCGCCACCCGCGTCCGCACGAAGGACCTCCTCGCGGTGGCGCCGATCGTCGCGAACACCCTGCCGCAGCTGCTGTCGCTGGAGTGCTGGGGCGGTGCGACCTACGACGTCGCGCTGCGGTTCCTCGCCGAGGACCCGTGGGAGCGGCTGGCCGCGCTGCGCGAGGCCGTGCCGAACATCTGCCTCCAGATGCTGCTGCGCGGGCGCAACACCGTCGGCTACACGCCTTACCCGACCGAGGTGACGACCGCCTTCGTCGAAGAGGCCACGAAGACCGGCATCGACATCTTCCGGATCTTCGACGCGCTCAACGACGTCGAGCAGATGCGCCCGGCCATCGAAGCCGTGCGCGAGACCGGCTCCGCCGTCGCCGAGGTGGCGCTCTGCTACACCTCGGACCTGTCGGACCCGGGGGAGAAGCTCTACACGCTCGACTACTACCTCAAGCTGGCCGAGCAGATCGTCGGCGCCGGGGCGCACGTCCTGGCGATCAAGGACATGGCCGGGCTGCTGCGCGCGCCCGCGGCGACCAAGCTGGTCACCGCGCTGCGCAAGGAGTTCGACCTGCCGGTGCACATCCACACCCACGACACCGCGGGCGGCCAGCTGGCCACCTACCTCGCGGCGATCAACGCGGGCGCGGACGCCGTCGACGGCGCGGTGTCGTCGATGGCGGGCACGACGTCGCAGCCGTCGCTGTCGTCGATCGTGGCGGCCACCGACCACTCCGACCGCACGACGGGGCTGGACCTGGACGCGATCGGCGAGCTGGAGCCGTACTGGGAGAGCGTGCGCAAGATCTACGCGCCGTTCGAGGCCGGGCTGGCGTCGCCGACCGGGCGCGTCTACCACCACGAGATCCCGGGCGGGCAGCTGTCGAACCTGCGCACGCAGGCCATCGCGCTGGGCCTGGGCGACCGGTTCGAGGACATCGAGGCGATGTACGCCGCCGCCGACAAGATCCTCGGCCACCTGGTGAAGGTGACGCCGTCGTCCAAGGTCGTCGGCGACCTCGCGCTGCACCTGGTCGGCGCGGGCGTGGCCCCGGCGGACTTCGAGGCGGAGCCGAACAAGTTCGACATCCCCGACTCGGTGATCGGCTTCCTGCGCGGCGAGCTCGGCGACCCGCCGGGCGGCTGGCCGGAGCCGTTCCGCACCAAGGCCCTCGAGGGCCGCGCGGCGGCGAAGCCGGTCGCCGAACTGTCCGAAGAGGACCGCTCGGCACTGGCTTCGGAGCCGCGCCGGACGCTCAACCGGCTGCTGTTCCCGGCGCCCACCAAGGAGTTCGAGGCGCACCGCGAGGCCTACGGCGACACGTCCGTGCTGCCCAGCAAGGACTTCTTCTACGGGCTGCGGCCGGGGGAGGAGTACGCGGTCGACCTCGAACCGGGCGTGCGGCTGCTCATCGAGCTGGAGGCGATCGGCGAGGCCGACGAGCGCGGCGTGCGCACGGTGATGTCGACGCTCAACGGCCAGCTGCGGCCGATCCAGATCCGCGACCGGTCGATCGCGTCGGACATCCCGGCGACCGAGAAGGCGGAGAAGGGCAACCCGAAGCAGGTCGCGGCGCCGTTCGCCGGCGTGGTGACGCTGCAGGTCTCCGAAGGCGACACGGTCGAGTCCGGAGCGACGGTCGCGACGATCGAGGCCATGAAGATGGAAGCGTCGATCACCGCGTCCGCGGGCGGCAAGGTCGGCCGGCTGGCGATCAACTCCGTCCAGCAGGTCGAGGGCGGTGACCTGCTGCTGGTGCTGGAGTGACGCTGGTCAACGCGGTCCCGCAGCGCCAGGGCGCGGTGGGGCCGCGGGCGGCGGAGCTGCCGGACGGCTGCCTGGCGCTCGCGGAGCTGGCCGGGCACGTGCTCGGCCGGCCCGTGCACCACGTCCGGCAGACGCGGACGGTGTCCGAAATGGACCGGGGAATCGCGTCGCGGGCCGAGCTGACGGGCCCGAACCGCGCGGCGCAGCTGGCGGCGCTGGAGGCCCCGGGTGGCCCGGTCCTGACGATCGGCGGCGACTGCGGGGTCGAGCTGGTGCCGATCGGCGTCGCGCGGTTCCGGTACGGCCCGGGCCTGGGCGTCGCGTGGTTCGACGCGCACGCCGACCTGAACACGGCCGAGTCGTCCCCGTCGGGGGCGTTCCACGGGATGGTGCTGCGGTCGCTGTTCGGCGAGGGCGACCCGGAGTTCGCGGCCGCCCCGGCGCTGACTCCCGGGAACGTGGCTCTCGCCGGGACGCGCGTGTTCGACCCGGAAGAGCGGTCGGCGGTTTCGCGGGGCTTGGCGGTCACGTCGATGGATGCCCTGGCGGGCGTGGAGAAGCTGTACGTCCACGTGGACCTGGACGTGCTGGACCCGGCGGAGTTCGCGGGCCTCAACCACCCGGAGCCGGGCGGCTGGACGATCGAACGGCTGGTGTCCGAGCTGGACGCCCTGGCCGGGTACGAGGTCGTGGGCGCGGGGATCACCGAGTGCGTGGGCACCGCACGCGAGGTCGAGGTGCTGACGCCGGTCCTGGAAGCGGTGGGTCGCCTCCTCGTGAGTGGTTAGGGCGGTTCTAACCGCCCTAACCACTCACGACCAGGCCGCGCGGACTGCGTTCAGGGCGGTGTCCAGGTCGGCGCCGAGGTCACGGGCCTGGGTCAGGTAGGCGGTGGCCGCGGCGAGGAGGAGCTCCGCGGGGGCCGGGCTGCCGGCCGGGATCGTCACCACCGTGCCGCGCGCGCGGGCCGTCGCCACCCAGCCCGCCACCTCCAGCTCGCGGTACGCGCGGGCCACCGTTCCGGACGCCAGTCCCAGGTCCCGGGCCAGCTGGCGGATCGGCGGCAGCTTCGCCCCCTCCGGCAGCGCCCCCGTCGTGATCGCGTGGATCACCTGGTCGTGCACCTGCCGCCACGGCGCGAGCCCGTTCTCCGTGTCGACGACGATCTTCACGCGGCCGCCGGCAGCCGTTTCACCGGGGCCGTCACGGCGAGGAACGCGGCCAGCCCGACCACCACGACCACGAGCGAGCCGAGGTTGCCCGCCGGCCAGCCGAGCGCGGCGCAGGTGCCGATGCCCAGCCCGATCGCGACGCGCCCGCTGCGGCGGCGCAGCGCCAGGTCGGCACGCGGTTCCCCGACCGCCGGGCGGCGCACCGCGAGCGCGGTGATCACCCAGCAGAGCAGCGTGGTGCCCGCCGCCACGGCCAGCAACGTCCACTGCCGGGTCACCGCGAGGTGCACGATCGCGCCCGCCGAAGCCAGCCCGCTGAGCACCAGCGCCCAGACCGGCACGACGTCGCGCAGCGTCCGCGGCACCAGGGCGGCCTCCCGGCGCGGGCCGCGCGCGGGCCGCTGGGCGAACAGCTCGGCGATCAGGCCGCCGAGCAGCAGCGTCGCGACGATCGTGCCGGCGCCGGTGCCCTCGAGGACCGGCGGGATGGCCAGGAACAGCCACGGGTACCAGAGCCGGCGCCGCTTGAGGTACCGGACGGCGAGCGCCACCTCGGCCGCGTCCGGGTCCGGCACGCCCCAGCGTTCGAGCAAGCGCTTTCCGTGCTTCTCGCCGGGCCACAGCACGATCAGGATCGCCAGGCCGATCAGCCCGGTGAAGAGCGCGACCGCCAGCACGTTGTCCCACGGCATGTCCGGACCTCCTCGCTTGTATCAATCACACGATACAAGCAGGCTCGGTGCGCCGCGACCCGGTGGGCCTCGATCGCGGGCCGCATCGGGCGCATCCGCAGCCGCGTGACCACCACGGCCAGCGCGAACACCACGACGAGCGGCACTCGGGAAAGCCACACGCCAGCCGCAGGATCGCGACGCGGGTGGGGTCGGCGGCGCGCAGCTGGGCGCGGCGCATCGCCTCGCTCCGGCTCTTGGGGAGTTCGGCCGTTCGTACGTACAATCGTGAGCAGTCGGCGGGGTGGTTGTCAGCGTTCCGCAGCCGAGCCTTGTGAACTTGTCACGAAGATGACAAGAAATCGGTTTCCCTTCGAAGGTGTGACACGTTCCGGACTACTTTTTCGATGTGTCCGGTGTCACCCCGCATCAGGCGGGGTGCGCTGGCCGGGGTCCCGGGGCGGAGCGAAGGAGCTGCGATGTCGGTGGAGCGCGGATTCGATCACGCTGCGCCGCCACCCGCCGCACTACCTCGCAAGCTCGCCGACATCCTGCGTCCCGAGCTGGCCAGCCTTGCCGCGGAGATCGTCGACGAGATCCGCGCGACCATCCCGGCTTACGCCCGCCCGCTCGACGGCCCCTACGGCAAGTCGATCCGCGCCGGCGTCGAGTACGCGATCACGTTGTTCGTCGCGCAGATCGCCGACCCGACGGTGTCCAAGGAGCAGTCCCACGAGGTGCACCACCGCTTGGGGCAGAACGAAATGCGCGAAGGCCGCAGCCTCGACACGCTGCAGTCGGCGTACCGGGTCGGCGCGCGCGTGTCGTGGCGGCGGATCATGCGCGTGGGGCGGCGAAGCGGGCTCTCGTCGGCGGTGATGTCCCAGCTGGCCGACGCGATGCTGGCGTTCATGGACGAGCTCGCCTCCGTCGCGCTCGACGGTTACCTGGAGGCGAAGGCGCGCACGGCGGGCGCGCTCGACACCTGGCGCCGCAAGCTGTTGCGCCTCATCCTCGAGACGCCGCCCGCGTCCCCCAAGGCGATCGCCGAGCTGGCCCAGCTGATCGGCTGGCCGGTGCCCACCGACGCGACGCCGGTGGCGGTCTGCCCGGCCGACGGTGTCGCCCCGGCCCGCCGGCACGCCGGGCTGGACGCGGACATCCTCGCCGAGCTCGACACCCCCGACCCGAAGCTGGTGGTCCCCGGCGAGCTCGGCGGCGCCCGGCTGGCGACGCTGCAGGTGGCCCTGCCGGACTGCCGGCTCTCGATCGGTCCGTGCGTCCCGCTCGCGTCGGTGGCGGACTCCCTGCGCTGGGCCCGGAACGCGCTGCAGCTGGCCGAGCGCGGGGTGCTGGTGCCGCGCCCGGTGCTGCGCGCGGAGGAGCACCTGGCGACGCTGCTGGTCAACTCCGACACGGGCCTGGTCGGCACGTTGCGGCACCGCCTGTTCGCGCCGCTGGCCGACATGACGGGCAAGCAGCAGGAGCGGCTGCTGGAGACGCTGCGGGCGTGGCTCGACAGCCAGGGCAACGTGGTGGAGATCGCGGAGCGCCTGAGCGTCCATCCCCAGACGGTCCGCTACCGCATGCGGCAGTTGCAGGCGACGTTCGGCGAGAGCCTGCGCAACCCGGCGGCGCGCTTCGAGATGGAGCTGGCGTTGCGCGCGGGCGCGGCACCGTTGCCGTTGCGGTACCCGGTGAGCGAGCTGCTGCCGTCCCCGCGCACGGGGACAGCGCGTCCACAGTGGACGTCCAACTAGGACACGGGAAGGGCGGGGCTGAAAGCGGGGTTCTGCGCCGGGCTGGTCACCTTGACGTTGCAGCTCATCGTCCACGGCATCCAGGTGCCGTTGGGGCGCCTGTGGAACTGCAGCGCCAAGGAGAACGGGGTGCCCATACTGAACTCGACTAGGCCGGGGTCGCCCGCCACGAACGATTCGGAGCCGCCGGCGAAATCGATCCATCCGGTGAGCGAGGGCCAGATCTGCTCCGGGACGATGCCGCCGACGCTCAAGCCCGGGGTGGCGTTCGACGCGGTCACCTGGATCATCCCGCTGCCGCGGACGCCGTCGTAGCCGAGGGCCGCCAGCAAGCGGATCGCGGTATCGCTGAAGAGGATCCTCCCGGAGATGCCGGTGATCGAGAAGGTACTGCCGGCCGGGACGGTGTCCGGGCCGGTGAACTCCGCCATCGCGGTCACCTGCTGGGTGAAGCCCGGGAACGCGCAGTTGTAGGGCACAGCGGAGGAAGGCGAGCTGAACGTCGTGTCCGCTCGCGCCGGCCCGGCGGTTCCGGCGAGGACGAGGACCGTCGCGGCGGCCGTCGTCAGGAAACGGCGGATGTTCATGTGCCCTCCAGGCGTGCCTCAGTTCGGGTTCTTCGTGACCGCCTTCTTCGCTGCCGAAGCTTCCGAGCCCGGCGGGGGCGGGAGAGTGTCGGGCGGGCACTGGGTGTGGTCAGGCTCGGAACACCCGTTCAGGTTGTAGGTGTCGATGAAGGCCTGGTTGCCCCAGCCCGTGCTCATGCCGCTGAGCAGCGGGGTCAGGTCCTGGCCGCCGGAGCCGCAGTCGCGGAAGGGGGGCAGGTAGAAGCCCTTCACCGGATCGGTCCGGACGTGGCCGGTGGTGAAGGGGTCATAGCGACCGGTGATCTCGAGCGACACCGGCTCCTTCGTCACGCAGTCGGAGCCGACGTCGAGCGGGACGCCGTTGATCTTCGCGCCGCTCAGCTTGCCCATCACCTTCAGCTCGGTACGCAGGTTCGTGTAGCCCTCGTCGTCGGTGAACAGCCCGCCGCCGACTTCGATCATCTTGCTGTTCCGGTAGTCGACCGGCAGGAACTCGACGGTCGCGGTCACCGGCACGAACCCGAAGCCGAGGAACGTGGTCGTGGCCGGCTTGAACACCGCCGACCCGGAGACCCGGGACTCGCCGGTGTCGATGTTCACCGTGAAGAACGCGTTGAGCAGGATGGCGGGGTCGGCGACGACGGTCGCGCCCAGCCTCGCGACGGTCGACCTCGTCATGATGGTGATGAGGCCGAGCGGCACGGTGTATTCGTTCGGCGGAGGTTCGTCGTCCAGAGCGGCTGCCGCACCGAGAGCGGCCTTTTGCTCGGCACCCGGCGTCGCCGGCGGCTGGACGAGGATCGTGCCCAACGTCGCTTGCTGATCGGGATCGAGGGCGCACGCGATCGGCGGCGCCACGGGGGCGCCGGCCGCGTCGGGCGCGGGGGCGGCGGGAGCGGCTGCCAGCGCGAGCTTCGGCGCGGTGACGTCGAAGGTGACGGAGCCGATGGTGTTGATCGCGATCTCCGGCACGGTGCCGGTGGCGGTGAGGGTGACGTTGCCGGTTTCCGGCAGGGGCGTCGGTGCCACGGTGAGGGGGACCGGGATCTGGTCCGAGCGCTCGCCCTGGTGCACGGCGAGGTCGAGCTGCACGGCGCCCTGCAGCGAACCGGCGGTGGCGCCGGCGGGCAGGAGCGACAGGGCGACGTCGCGGGGGAGGCTGAACTGCGCGGAGTACTTGCCGATCGTCGCCGAGGTGCCGGTCTTCGCCAGCGTGGGCAGGGTCGCCGTCGTTTCGACGGTGAGCTTCCGCGAGCCGAGCGGATCGGCGAAGGGACAGGTCACCGAGACCGACGCCGTCGCCGTCTTCTCCGGCGGGGCCGTGGGGGCGGGGGCGGCCGAACCGACCCCGGTCAGTGCGCCGTTCGCCGCGGACAGCAGGCCGGCGGCCGCCAGCGCGGACACCGTGACGGAGCGGGGCCGGACTCGACGGGGCATCGGTTTCCCTGGTGTGTTCGGAAGCGGCGACGGAAGATCCCGGTGCGGACCCGGCGAGGGGCCCGCACCGGGAAACCCGGTCAGGAGACGGTGATGCTCGGGCTGAACGCGGTGTTCTGCGCCGGGTTGGTGACCTTCAGGGTGCAGCTCATCGTCCACGGCGTCCAGGTGTCGTTCGCCTTCTTGTGGAACTGCAGGTTCGCCGTGACGGTGCTGCCCATCGACAGCGTGTCGGTGCCCGCCGCCGCCGGCGCGGTGTAGGTCGGGACGCTGGACGTCGCGACCTGCGAGATGTTCACCGTGATCGGGCCGCCGGCCGGGTAGATCGTCAGCGGGATGTCGAGCCCGGTGGCCGCCGGCTGCGACAAAGTGCCCGACGCCGCCGTCACCGGCACCGTGGCGGTGCCCTGGATGCCGTCGTAGCCGACCGCGGTGAGCAGCGCGTGGACACCGGCGCTGATCGTCGCGGAGCCGCCCACGTTGACCGGGGTGAGCGTGCCCCCGGCCGCCACGGTGTCGTCCGCATCCAGGTGCGAGGTCACGAGGACCGGCTGCGGCGTGACGCCGGGGAAGGTGCAGGTGTAGGTCAGGGGCGTGGTGCCGCCGGCGGTGTAGGTGACCGTGGCGGCGGCCGCGGTGCCTGCGGTCAGCACCGCGATGGCGCCGACGGCGGTGGCGGTGGTGGCGAAACCGGCGGACAGCCTGCTGAGTCGCGACATACTGTCATCTCCTTTGATTCAGTTCAGTCTCGGCTTTGGCTGATCGATTGCCCGCCGTCGTTGATCCCCCATCAAGTCCGCCCGACTTCGTTGCCCCGAGCGGCGGACGCGATTTCATCGACGTGCGAGGTGGAGGTCCATCTGCCGTAGTCAAGGCTACTCGCCAGTTCAGTACGGAACAAGACTTTGTGTCGACGGCGGTAAGGGGTACCGGGGGCGCTCCGGTTTCTTGTCGGCGGACCCATAGGTACCGCCGCGGCGTTGTCGGATTATGACAAAGAACGGCCGCGGTTCCGAAGGCGGCCGGGTACGGTCTACCATTCACGATCTTGCCGAAGCAATCCCGGATAAGAACCGGAGAAATGAGGCTACCGTGCCGGTTACTTCTCGTTGTGGACGGGGAGCTGTATTCACCGTGTCGGCGGCGATGGCCCTGTCACTCTGTGCGTCGCCGGCGTCCGCGGCCACCGCCGGCGGGGTGATCGCCTGGGGGAAGCAGGACTTCGCCATCACCGTTCCCCCGACGGCGGCGCTGACCGGGGTCACCGCCGTGTCGGCGGGCTCCACGACCGTGCTCGCGTTGAAGGGCGGGGCGGTCCTCGCGTGGGGCGCGAACAACTGGGGCGCCAACGAGGTGCCCGCCGCCGCGTCGTCCGGGGTCAGCCAGATCGCGTCGGGCTGGGGGCACGAACTCGCTCTCAAGAACGGCACGGTCCTGGCCTGGGGCAACGACTGGTACGGCCAGACCGACCTGCCCGCCTCGCTGGCCAGTGGCGTCACGGCGATCGCGACGTCCTACTTGCACAGTCTGGCCCTCAAACAGAACGGTCAGGTGGTGAGCTGGGGCAGCCGGACCGACGTGCCGGCGGCCGCGCAGTCCGGCGTGACCGCGATCGCCGCCGGCGCCGACCACAACCTGGTGATCAAGAACGGCGGCGTGCTGGCGTGGGGGAACAACCTCTACGGGCAGGCGACCGTGCCGGCGGGCCTGTCGTCGGGAGTCACCGCGGTGTCCGCCGGAGCCCAGCACAGCCTGGCCTTGAAGGACGGCCGCGTCTACGCGTGGGGCCGCAACAACTACGGTCAGGTGACCGTCCCCGATGCGGCCTTGTCGGACGTCGCGGGCATCGATGCCGGGGCCAACCACAACCTGGCCTTCAAGACCAATGGCGACATCATCGCCTGGGGTTCGAACCTGGTCGAGGAGACGGCCTCGTACCTGCTCCCGTGCGGGCCGATCTTCGCTGTCTCGGCGGGGGAGAACGACAGCTTCGCGCTGAAGGAAAACCCCAGCGCGCCATGCTGAGCGGGCGGGTGGCGGGCGGTGCGCCCGCCACCCGTCGCGTCAGCTCGCCGCGTTGGGGGTGAGGGTGAGGGTGATCGTGTTACCCGGCCCCGAAACCAGCGCTCCGAGGGCGATGTCGGCGACCCAGCAGTTGGTGAACTCCGGGATCGTGTAGTCGGCCGTGACCGTGATCGGCGAGAAGATGTCGATGTCCTTCGCCACCAGGTTCAGGTCGACCGGGGTCTTCGTCTTGCAGGCGCCCGGCACGGTGGGCAGCGGGATGACCGGCGAGAGCAGGCCGACCCAGATGTTGCTGATCTCCATGTTGGCCTTGGCGTGCGTGGTCAGCGTGGCGTCGGCCAGGGTGCCGGTGGCCGGGCCGAGCGGGATCACCTTCACCGTCGCCTTGATCTTGAACAGGCCGGAAACCAGGGAGATGTTCGCCTGTGACGGCGGCAGGGTCAGGTCCGCGTTCAGGCCGACTTCGCCGGTCTCGTCGTTGACGAGCAGGTTTCCGGCCAGGGTGCCGGGGCCGAGCGACATGGCGCTGCCGGTCTTCTTCACCACCGTGCTGCCGTTCACCGAGAAGGAGACCGGGAACGGGATGATCTCGGCCGACGCCGGGGTCGCGGTGACCAGGGTCAGCGCCACGGTCGCCGCCGAAGCGAGCACGGCGAGTCTCTTGATTCGCGTTGCAACGGACATACTTGTTCTCCCTTGCGATTGTCATCCCGGTTCCCGGGTGCTCCCGGAAACCGTCAGTACGCGTCGGTCAGCGCGGTTCGAGCTCAGTGACGACCCAGCCGTCGCCGGTGCGTTCCGCGGTCACGGAAAGCTGCGCGGCAGCACTGTCGGTCGCATTGTTGTCGACGCGAACAGCTGATTGGTCGAGAAATACGAGTAACGTCGCGTGACCATTTCGCAGGTCCTGCACGGCGATCGCGGAAACGCGCGAAGTGAGGACGAGTTTCTGTGCCGGGGCCTTCTCACGCACCTGGGTGAAGAGCTTGTCGTAGGAATCCTTGGCGTTCCCGCGCAACACCGCGGCGGCGGCCTTTTCGGTGACGTCGGTCCGGTCGTAGGAATAGGAGAAGATCTGGTTCATGGCGATGGTGACGGCGGAGGTGACCTCGGCGGTCGCCCCGACGTCGGTGAGGGCCAGGTTGGCGGCGGCGGGGTTCGCGGCGGCGGAGCGGGCTTCGAGGGTGAACCAGACCCCGGCCCCGGTGAGCAGGACGGCGGCGGCGAGGAGCAGCGCGGGAAGCCGGAGCCACGCGGGACGGGGCCGAGCGGGTTCGGGGACCGCATCGGCGTCGGTATCGCCTTGGGGCTCGTCGGTCGCGGCTTCGGGATCAGCCGAGGAGATGTCGGCAGGTTCGGCTTCGGTTTCGTGCTGCTCGGTCTCGATGGAGGTTGTTTCAGGCACGGTCTCACCCACCGTCTCGGGGGCGTCGTGCCGCACCGTCTTCGTCCGGTTCATCGGGCACCTACCGGCAGCTGGTCGAGGGCGCTGAGCTTCCACCCGTCCGGAGTCCGGGTCAGCGCCGCCGCGAAGCGGTTGCGCTTGACCGCCGGGGCCGTTCCCTGCTTCGCCATCGTGATCTCCACCGAGGCCAGCATCTTCGCCGTCCCCGCGTGCTCGTCCAGTTCGCTCAGCGCCGCGTCGAGGACGCGGCCCGTCGCCACCGTCGCGTTCGCCGCCAGGGTCTTCTTCGTCGTGTCGTCCGTGCGGGCGAGCTGGTCGTGCAGCGGGCCCGTCGACGCCGACAGCCAGCGGCCGAGACCGCCGTTCACGTCGTGGTAGTCCAGGGTGTTCAGCTCCGCCACCAAGGTGCGGCCGCTCGTCAGCGCGTCGTCGCGGGCCACCCCGTACGTCACCGAAGACGCGTGGGCGGCCGCGTACCACGAGTAACCCGACCAGCCGGCGAACACGGCCGCCGCCGCCGCGAGTGCCATCGCAGCGTGCTTCAGCTTCACTGCAGCCACAGCATCTCCTCGAGGCTCGTCGACGTCGCCTGCTCGCCGATCCCCAGCGGCCCGGTCAGCCCGCCCGGCAGGGCGGGGGCCGGCACCGGTGGATGCGGTCCGTTCTGCGTGCCGCGCACCGAGCTTTCGTTCCCGTACGGCAGCGTGCAGGCCGCGTCGGTGTTGAACGGCAACGGTGTCAGGTCCGTGCTCGGCCGGTGCGGCGTCTTCTCGTAGCCCTGCAGGCACGGCGGTGGGTCGTCGAAGTTCAGCACCAGCCCCATCCGCAGCCGGTCGTGCTGACGGTCCAGCGCCGAGTCCACGGCGGCCACCGCGCGCGGTGCGTCGGCCAGCAGCTGCTGCTCCGCGGCCGTGCGGGTGGCGAACACCCGGGACGTCGTCAGCAGGTTGGCCAGCAGGATCGGCAGGCCGGGGTCGTTCTCCTTGAGCAGGCTGCTCAGCTCGGTCGCCGCGGGCGGCGCGGTCGAGATCAGCCGCCGCAGGTCGCCGTCCGACTTCGCCAGCTGCTGCGCGAACACCTTGGCGTTGCCGGAGAACGACCGCCACTCCGCCGAGGAGTCCACCTGGGTGCGCAGCACCGTCGCGCCGTCGCCGATCAGCTTCGACGTCTGCGGCAGGTGCGCGCTCGCCTGCTGCGTGAACGTCGTCGCCGAGTCCATCAGCGTCTGCAGGTCCGGGCCCGAGCCGTGCAACGCGTCGTCGAGCTCGTCCACCACCGTGCGCAGGTCCTGGGTCGGCACCGACGCGGTGAACGAGTCCAGGTCGGTCAGCAGGCTGTTCACCGGCAGCGGCAGCGTGGTCGACTCCCGCCGGATGACCGAGCCCCCGTTCAGGTACGGCGCGTCGGCCGTGCGCGGCTGCAGGTCGACGTACTGCTCGCCGACCGCGGACCGGTTCGCCACCACGGCCCGCGAGTCCGCCGGGATCGGCGGGGCGCCGTCGTCGATCAGCAGGTCGGCCTCGGTCCCGGTGGTGGTGAGCCGCAGCTCGCCGACCCGGCCGACGGCGACCCCGCGGTAGGTCACCTCGCCGTTGGTGAACAGCCCGCCGCCTTCGGCGAGCTCCAGCTTGACCGTGTAGCTGCCGGCCCCGAACAGCCGCCCGAGCCCGGCGTAGTTCGCGCCGACGAACGCCGTGGTGGCCAAGGCGATCACGATGAACAGAACGACCTGGATCCGCACTCTGCGCGTCAGCATCAGCGGCCTCCGGAGGCACGGGCTTCGCTGCTGGGCAGCGGGAGCGGCGGCAGACCCGGTGGGACGCCTTCGCCGGGCGGGGGCAGCGCCACGCCGGGCGCCGGGATCATCGACACGTAGGCGTTGATGTAGTCACCCTTCACCGCCGGCAGCACCGAGTCGGGGAACGGGAACGTCGGCAGCATCTGCAGCGACTGCGGCAGGTCGTTCCCGGCCTTGGCGAGCTGGCCGAGGATCGGGGCGAGGGCGCGCAGGTCGGCGACCATGTCGTCGCGGCTGCGGTCGACGACGTCGGTGGCCACCGTCGAGAGCCGGTCCAGCGCCTGCAGCATGGAGACGAGCTGCGTGCGCTGGTCCGACAGCGACTGCAGGCCGGGCGTGAGGTCGGTGAGCGCGCCGGAGACCTGTTCGTGCCGGTTCGCGAGCGTCGCCGACAGCCGGTTGAGACCGTCGAGCGCTTCGGTGATGTCCGAGCGGTGGGCGTCGAGGTCGGTCACCAGGGTGTCGACCCCGGACAGGAACGAGCGGATCTGCTCCTCGTTGCCGTCCATCGCCTTCGAGAGCTCGCGGTTGATGGTCTGCAGCTGACCGATCCCGCCGCCGTTGAGCAGCAGCGAAAGGGCGCCGAAGATCTCTTCGAACTCGGGGTTGCGGTTGGTGCGGTCCAGGGTGATCGTGGCGCCGTTCGCGAGCCGCCCGTTCGCGGCGGCGGGCGTCTCGCCGTCCGGCGGGGCCAGCTCGACGAACTTCTCGCCCAGCAGGCTGGACTGCCGCAGCCGCGCGACCGCGTTCGCGGGCAGCGCGACGTCGCCGTTGACCTCCAGCACCGTCTCGGCGGTCCAGCCGTCGGTGCCCAGCCGGACCTCCCGCACCCGCCCGACCGGGACGTCGGCGACCTTCACGGCGGCCTGGGGCACGAGGTCCAGCACGTCGGCGAATTGCACGGTCACCGAGTACGGGTGGTCGCCGAGGTCCGCGCCGCCGGGCAGGGGCAGGTCGTAGACGCCCTTGAACTCGCCCGGCGAGCAGCCCGCGAGGGCCAGGCACCCGACGGCCACGACGGTGAGGACGCGCTTCATCGCCCACTCCCGTTGGTGTAGACATCCCCGGTGACCGGCAGTGGCAGCCCCTGGAGGTAGTAGTCGAGGTTGCCGCGGCCGAGCAGCCGCCCGGTGTCCGGGTCGACGGACTGGAGCACGTTCGTCACCGCCAGCGGCACCGCGTCGAGCGTGCCGGCCAGCGACTCGCGCTGTTCGACGAGCGTCCGCGTGGTCGTCACCAGGTTGTCCACATTGGCCTTGAGGGCGCCGCGGTTGTCCCGGATGAACGCCTGGACGTCGCCGAGCGCACGGCCGAGGCCGTCGAGGGCCTGCGCCAGTTCGCCGCTGTTGGCGGCGAGCGTGCTCGAGATCTGCGAGAGCTGCTGGTTGACGTTGCCGACCTGGTCGTCGTTGGTGGCGAGCATGGTCGTGAACTGCTGGAGCTCGTCGACGGTGCCGAACAGGTCACCCGAGTTCCCGGCCAGCGTGCGCGCCAGCTGCGCGAAGTTGCGCACGCTGTCGTTGAACACGCGGCCGTTGCCCTGCAGGTTCTGCGCGCCGGTCTTCAGCAGGTCCGACAGCGCGCCCTGGGAGTTCGCGCCGTTCGGGCCGAGGGCCTTCGACAGCGTGTCGAGGCTGGCGTACAGCTGGTCGAGCTCCACGGGGGTGGCGGTGCGCTGGATCGGGATCTTCGCGCCGTCGGGCAGCCGTGGCCCGCCGCGGGCCGGCTTGGCGAACTGGAGGTAGCGGTCGGCGACGACGCTGGGCGCGATCACCAGGACCGTCGTGTCCTCGGCGATCCCGACCGAGCCGTCGACGCTCAGGTCGACCTGGACCTGCTCGCCGCGCGGGGTGACGGCGTCGACCTGCCCGATCCGGACGCCGAGGACGCGGACGTCGGAGCCGGGGTAGACGCCGACCGCGCGGCTGAAGTACGCCGTGACGTGGTGCTGCCCCGAGCCGGAGAACACCCACCACAGCGCCGCCGTGACGAGCAGGGCGAGCAGGATCGCGGCGGCGACGAACCGGCTCGCCAGTACGCCGGCGCGGGTCGTGGTCAGCGCGGTCACTTGGCCCCTCCCGGGTTCTTCGGCGGGGTGCAGGGGTCGTGGTTCTCGGGCAGCAGCCCGCAGAGGTAGGCGTCGATCCAGCGGCCGTTGCCGGTTGCGTTGGTGACCACCCGGAAGTACGGCCCGGCCAGCTGCAGGCCCTTGGTGAGGTTGTCGTTCTGCCGCTTCAGCAGGTCGGTGACCTGGTTCAGCGATTCCAGCGCGGGCTTCAGCTGAGCCGTGTTGTCTGCGACGAGGCCGCGGAGCTGGTCGGCCAGCCGGGCCGACCCGGTGAGCAGGTCGTGGATGGCGTCCCGGCGGCGGTTCAGCTCGGTGAGCAACAGGTTCCCGTCGTCGATCAGCTTCTCGAAGTCGTCGTTCGAGTTCGCCAGGGTCGTGGTGAGCTTCCGCGCGTTGGCCAGCAGCTCGGCGATCTGGCCGTCCCGGCTGGACACCGTCTTGGAGAGCCGGCTGAGCCCGTCGAGCGCGGTGCGGACGTGCTCGGGGGAGTTCCGGAACGTGTCGGACAGCGTGGTGAAGCTGTCCGCGAGCTGTTTCGTGTCGATGGCGCCGACGGTGTCGGCCAGTCCGTTGAAGGCGTCGGTGACGTCGTAGGGCGTGACGGTCCGGGTGCGCGGAATCGCCTGGTTCGGGTTCTGGACACCGTCGCCGGTCGGGTTCAGCGCGAGGAACTTGCGGCCCAGCAACGTCTTGATCTTGATGTCGGCGGTCGTGCGGTCACCGATCCAGGCGTTCTTGACCCGGAAGGAGACGAGGACGTGGTCGTCGGCCAGCGTGACGTCGCGGACCTCACCGACCTTGATGCCGGCGATCCGGACCTCGTCGTCCGGCTGCAGGCCGGCGGCCTCGGAGAACTCGGCCTCGTAGGTGGTGCCGCCCCCGACGATCGGCAGGTTGTCGTAGTTGAGCGTGACGGTGAGCAGCGCGGCCAGCGCGACGCTGCCGACGACGCCCATGACGATCGGGTTGCGCTCCTTGAAGGACTTCATGAGTCGCACCTCGGCGTCGGGACGATCACGCCGCGCGGGGGCGTGGTTTCCAGCACCGCGCGGCAGAGGAAGAAGTTCATCCACGAGCCGTACGAAGCGACGCGGCCGATCTCGTTGAACTTCACCGGCAGGTTGGTCAGGAAACTGTCCACATCGGACTGGTTCTGCACCAGGGTCCCGGCGACGTCCTTCAGCCCGGCGATGCTTTCCTTCAGCGGCGGCCGCGCCTGCTCGAACAGCCCGGCCGTGGAGTCGGCGAGCGCGCCGATCCCGCTGATGGCGTCGCCGATCGCGGCGCGGTCGCCGGCCAGCCCGGACACCAGCTGCCGCAGGGTCGACACGAGGTTCGCCAGCGCGTCCCCCTTGCCGTTGACGGTCTTGAGCACCGAGTTGAGGTTCCCGATCACCTCGCCGATCACCTTGTCGCGCCCGGCGAGGGTGGTGGTCAGCGAAGCGGTGTGGGTGAGCAGGCTCTCGACGGTGCCGCCCTCGCCCTGCAGCACCTGGACGATCTCGCCGGAGAGCTCGTTGACGTCGTTCGGCGACAGCGCCTGGAACAGCGGCTTGAAGCCGTTGAACAGGTCGGTGAGGTCCAGCGCGGGCGTCGTGCGGTCCAGCGGGATCTCACCGCCCTCGGGCAGCTGGTCCCGGGTGCCGGTGGCGCCGCGTTCGAGGGCGATGTAGCGCTGGCCGACCATGTTGCGGTACTTGATGACCGCGCGGACGTCGGCGGGCAGCCGGCGGCCCTGGTCGAGGGAGAACGCGATCAGCGCCCGGTTGTGGTCGCTGATGTCGAGGGACTCGACCTGGCCGACCCGGACGCCGGAGATCCGGACGTCGTCGCCGACGTTGAGCGCGGTGGCGTCGAGGAACTTCGCCGTGTACCGCCGGCCGCCGCCGACGCCGGTGTTCGTGATGGAGACGGCCAGCAGTGCCGTCGCGAGCGCGGTCACGGCGATGAAGATCAGGCTCTTGATGAGCGGGGAGGCGATGTTCCTCACTTGAGCGTCACCTCCGTGCCGCGGTAGAGCGGCCCGACGAGCACGCTGCTCCAGCCCGGGACCTGGGCCGTCGGCACGCCGATCGACGGGGCGACGAGCGTGGCCAGCAGTTGCTGCTCCTGCGGCGAGTTCGCGACGCCCAGGTCGCCCTGGCCGCCGGTGAGCAGCGGGTGCCCGCCGGCGCCGGGTGCCGTCGCGGCGGTACCGATGGTCGGGGCGACGCCGGAGGGGTAGCACCGCGGCTCGCCGCCGCCGGTGAAGCGCGGATCGTCCTTGCCCGGGACGTACTTGCCGCTGTTGGTGGTGATCGCGACTTCGGCGTGCATACCCGGTTCCTTCGTGCCCGCGCCGAGCACCTTGTCCATGGCACCTCTGAGTGCGTTGAGCGAGCCCAGCGTGCAGGCGAAGCTGGGGGAGTACTTCGCCGCGATCTCCAGCGGCGCGCGGCTGTCGGCGGCCAGCGAGATGAGGTTGTCGCGGTTGTTGGCCAGGAAGGTGGTGACCTCCTGCGACGACGACGTCACCTGCTGGTACACCCCGGCCAGGTCGGCTTCCTTCTCCTTGACCGTGCCGAGCGTGACGGCGGAGGCGGTGAGCGCGTCGAGCAGGTCGGGCGCGATGTCGCCGTAGAGGTTCGAGACCGTGGCGAGTTTCCGGAGGTCCGAGGTCAGCTGCGGGAGTTCCGGGTTGAAGTTCTTCAGGTACGCCGACGCGGTGTCGATCGTTTTGCCGAGCTGCTCGCCGCGGCCCTGCAGCGCGGTCGACACCGCGGTCAGCGTCGTGGCGAGCTTCTGCGGCTGGACGGCCTTGAGCACCGGCAGCAGGTTGTCGAAGACCCGTTCCAACTCGACCGCGTTCGCCGAATGGTCCTGCTCGATCGTGTCACCGGCGCTCAGGTGCGGGGCCTGCGCGCCGTCCGGAATGGACAGCTGCACGTACCGCTCGCCGAACAGCGTCTTGGGCACGAGCAGCGCGGAGACGTTGCGCGGCAGCATGTCCACTTTGCCCGGCTCCAGGGCAAGCGCTATCTCGGCGCCCTGCGGGGTCGCCCGGACGTCGCGGATCTCCCCGACGAGAACGCCGCGGGCCTTGACCTGTCCACCTGGGGAGAGCTGGTTGCCGATGCGGCTCGCCTTGAGCGTCACCGGGACCGTGCTGACGAAGTCCTTGTCGTACACCTTGATCGAGAGCGTCACGAGCACGCCCATCACCACCAGGAACAGCACGCCCGCGGTGCGGATCCCGGCCTTGCGGCGGGTCTCCCGTCTCATCCGGCCACCTGCACGGTGGTCGTCGCGCCCCAGATCGCCAGGGACAGGAAGAAGTCGAGCACGCTGATCGCGACGATCGCGGTGCGCACCGCGCGGCCGACCGCCACGCCGACGCCGGCCGGCCCGCCGCTCGCGCGGAAGCCGTAGTAGCAGTGGGCCAGGACCACGACGACGCTGAAGACGAGCACCTTCCCGAACGACCACAGGACGTCGCCCGGCGGGAGGAACAGCAGGAAGTAGTGGTCGTAGGTGCCCGCGGACTGGCCGAAGAACCACACGGTGACCTGCCGCGAGGCGAGGTAGCTCGACAGCAGCCCGATCGCGTAGAGCGGGATGACGGCGAGGAAGCCGGCGATCACCCGCGTCGTCACCAGGTACGGGACGCTGGGGATGCCCATGACCTCCAGGGCGTCGATCTCCTCGGAGATCCGCATCGCGCCGAGCTGCGCGGTGAAGCCGCAGCCGACGGTCGCGCTCAGGGCGAGCCCGCTCACCAGCGGCGCGATCTCGCGGGTGTTGAAGTAGGCGGAGACGAACCCGGCGAACGCCGACGTCCCGACCTGGTTGAGCGCGGAGTAGCCCTGCAGGCCGACGACCGTGCCGGTGGCGACGGTCATCCCGATCATCACGCCGATCGTGCCGCCGATGACGGCGAGCGCGCCGCTGCCGAAGCTGACCTCGGCGAGCAGGCGGACGACCTCGCGCAGGTAGCGGTGCAGCGCCCGCGGCGTCCACGCGATCGCGCGGAGGAAGAACAGGATCTGGTCGCCGAGGGTGTCGAGGAAGCCGAACCGGCGGTCGACGGCTTCGCGCAGGCGCGCGGTCTTGGGGACTTCCGTGGTCGTCACCGATCAGCTCCCCTTGGGCGGCACGAGTTGCAGGTAGACGGTCGTGAGCACGAGGTTCAGCACGAACAGCAGCAGGAACGTGATGACCACGGACTGGTTGACGGCGTCGCCGACGCCCTTCGGGCCGCCCTTGGGGTTCAGCCCGCGGTAGGCGGCGACGACCCCGGCGACGAAGCCGAAGATGATCGCCTTGATCTCGCTGATCCACAGGTCGGGCAGTTGCGCCAGCGCCGAGAAGCTGGCCAGGTACGCACCCGGCGTCCCGTGCTGCATGATCACGTTGAAGAAGTAGCCGCCGAGCACGCCGACGACGCTCACCATGCCGTTGAGGAAGACCGAGACACCCATGGCGGCGAGCACCCGCGGCACGATCAGCCGCTGGACCGGCGAGACGCCGAGGACCTCCATGGCGTCGATCTCTTCGCGGATGGTGCGCGAGCCGAGGTCGGCGCACATCGCGCTGCCGCCGGCGCCGGCGATGAGCAGCGCGGTGACGATCGGGCTGGCCTGCTGGATGATCGCGAGCACGCTGGCCGCGCCGGTGAAGGACTGCGCGCCGATCTGCGTGGTCAGCGACCCGATGTGCAGCGCGATCACCGCGCCGAACGGGATGGAGACCAGCGCCGTCGGCAGGATCGAGACGCTCGCGATGAACCAGAACTGCTGGATCAGCTCGCGCACCTGGAACGGGCGGCGGAACGTCAGCCTGATGACGTCGAAGCCGAGCCCGTAGAGCCGTCCGGTCTGCCGCAGCGCGGCGGCCCCGGGGAACGACGGCGTCGTCGTCCGTTCGGCCATTCGTGTGCCTTCCCAGCGGTTCCGACGGCACGTCGAATACACCCGAGATGAGCAAGGGGAAATGGTCCGAACGGGGTAACAATTGTCGGCCATTCACGGTCTCGGGGGACACCGTGCCGTTTCCTACTGGTCGGTACGCTAACCACGGCCCTGCTGGGAGACAAGAACTTGAGCAGGATCACGCGGTCACGGGCTGGTAACCGCGCATTTCTTGTCCGGCGCTGACAAACGGACCGGATCTTGTTGTCAAAGATGGAAAAGAAAATCCCGTCCCGGATGCGGGACTCGTTCCTCGGCTGCGCGGAGCTGCCCATTCCCGTGTGTCCGGAGGGTCGGCACGCGTGATCAGGAGGCCGACACGCGTGATCAGAGGGTCGACACGCCGCAGCAGGGTAGGCCGCGCCGTGTCGTCCGTCCAATCACGCGTGTCGACCCTTCGATCACGCGTGCCGACCGTCGGATCACGTCAGGACTTGAGGCCCGCGATCAGTTCGTAGGAGCGGACGCGGTCCGCGTGGCCGTGGACCATCGTCGTGATCATCAGCTCGTTCGCGCCCGTGTCGGCCAGGAGCTGCTCGAGTCCCTTGTGGACCGTCTCCGGCGAGCCGATGATGCTCGAGCCGAAGCGGTCGGCCAGGAACGCGCGGTCCATCTCCGTGTACGGGTACTCGGCCGCCTCTTCCGGCGTCGGCAGCGCGATCGGGCGGCCGCGGCGCAAGCTCAGGAACGTCAGCCCGGACGGTCCGGCCAGGAACTGCGCGCGGTCGTCCGTCTCGGCGGCGACCACGGAGACGCCGAGCATCACGTACGGCTCGTCGAGCACCCCGGGCTGGAAGTTCTCCCGGTAGAGCTGCACAGCAGGGATCGTGTTCTCCGCGGCGAAGTGGTGCGCGAAGGAGAACGGCAGCCCGAGCCGCCCGGCCAGCTGGGCGCTGAAGCCGCTCGAGCCCAGCAGCCACACCGGCGGCTGGTTGCCCTCGGCGACCACCGCGTTGACGCCGCGCGCCTCCGAGTGGGTGAAGTAGCCGATCAGCTCCTGCAGGTGCTCCGGGAAGTTCTCCGCGGACAGCCCGCCCGGGCCGCGCAGGGCCAGCGCCGTGCGCTGGTCGGTGCCCGGCGCACGGCCGATGCCGAGGTCGATGCGGCCCGGGTGGAACGCCTCCAGGGTGCCGAACTGCTCGGCGACCACCAGCGGCGCGTGGTTGGGCAGCATGATCCCGCCCGAGCCGACGCGGATGCGCTCGGTCGCGTCGGCGACGTGGCCGATCAGCACGGCCGTCGCCGAGCTGGCGATGCCGGGCATGTTGTGGTGCTCGGCCAGCCAGTAGCGGTGGTAGCCCAGCCGTTCCGCGGCGCGGGCGAGGTCAAGGGTGTTTCGCAGCGTCTCGCCGACGCTGTTCCCCTCGGACACGGGGGACAGGTCGAGCACGGACAGCGGCACGTCAGGCAGTGAGCTCACAACCGGGGTCAACGCCCCGGTGCCGTCATTGCTTCCCGCAACGCCGCCGGATCGTCCCCGCTGAACACGACGACGCCGTCCGGACGCACGAACAGGGCGTCGGCCGGGGCGTCCGGGCAGCCCGCCGTGACGATCTTCACGTCCGGGCCGGCGGCTTCCCGCAGGTCGGCGCGGTCGGCGAAGTCGAACAGCACCGGACGCGCCGCGCGCATGACCTCGGCCACGCGGGTGGCGCGGCCGCCGACGGTGAGCGGCAGGTCGGGGACGTACGGCAGCTCGTCGGAGTCCCGCAGCAGCCCGGCGAGGTGCCGCGTCGCCTGGGGAAGCGCCGCGAGCTCGCCGAAGAGCGTCCGCAACGCGTCGCCGTCCTCACCGGTGAGCCGGTCGAGCAGGGCCTGGACGCGCGTCTGCGTCAACGTCCGCGCGGCGACCGGGTGCCGTTCCGCGTGGTAGCTGTCGAGCAGGCTCTCAGGAGAAGCGCCGCGCACGACGGCGGCGAGCTTCCAGCCGAGGTTGACCGCGTCCAGGAGCCCGACGTTGAGCGAGGAGCCGCCGGCCGGGAAGAGGTGGGCCGCGTCGCCGGCCAGGAACACGCGCCCGGCGCGGTAGTGCTCGGCGAGCCGGGCCGAGCTGACCGTCCGCGACAGCCACAGCGGCTCCTCCAGCGGCAGGTCGGTGCCGAGCACGCGCCGCACGGCGTCGCGGAACTCACCGAGCGTCGGCTCCCCGGGCGGCTCCGGCGCCACCTCCCGGACCCCGGCGATCACGACGCCCGGCGTCAGCGACGTCACCAGCACCCGGCCGCCGGGCCGGCGGTTCCAGCCGCGCTCGACGCCCGGCATCGTCGTGAAGAGGGCGAGGTCGCCCCGGAAGTGCCCCAGCCGCATCAGCTCGTCGTCGGTGGTGCCGGGGAACCCGATCCCGGCCAGCTCGCGCGCCCGGCTGTGCGCCCCGTCGCAGCCGACGAGGTACCGCGCCTCCAGCCGGTACGGGCCGTCCGGGCCCCGGACCGTGCCGAGGTCCAGCAGCTCGTGCCCGCGCCGGATTTCGGCGCCGAGCTCGGTCGCGCGGGCGGCCAGCAGGGCCTCCATCCGCGGTTGCTGCAGCATCAGCCCGCGCATCGGCGAGTCCAGGCCACGGAAGTCCAGGGGCACCGGCCCGAACGGGAACCCGGGGAACGGGCCGGCGAACGCCGCCTCGGCCCGGAAGCGGTCCAGCAGCCCCCGGTGGTCGAGCTGCTCGACGATCCGGCCGCCGAGCCCGTTCGCCCGCGGCCGCTCGTCCGGCGCGGCCCGCCGGTCCAGGACCACCACCCCGGCCCCGCCGAGCCGCAGCTCCGCCGCCAGCATCAGGCCCACCGGGCCCGCGCCGATCACCGCGACATCCATGACGCCCTCCTCGGTTTGTCAGTTTGAACTGACAGCTGCCCTGTCAGGCTAGACTGACGCGCCATGGAAGCGGAAGAGCTTTCGGGGCGGATTTCGGAAACCGACCCCGCGGTCGCGCTGCGGGCCGTCGGCGCGCTGCACCGGCTCGCCGAGCAGGTCGAGGCGGCCGCCGTCGCGCACGCGAGGGAGCGCGGCTGGTCGTGGGAGCAGATCGGGGACGCCCTCGGCGTCGCCCGCCAGTCCGTGCACGCGAAGTACGGGAAGTGAGGCCGTGGTGCTCGACCGGCTGATCGCCAAGAGCCCGTTCGCCGTCGTCGTGACGGCGGCCCTGGAGGAGTCCCGCCGCCGTGGCGACCGGCGCCTGGGCACCGAGCACCTGCTGCTCGGCCTCCTGCACGACCCGGGCAGTGCCCGGGCCCTCGGGAAGAACCTCGACGAGGCGCGCGCCGCCCTCGACCGGCTCGACCGGGTGGCGCTGGCGGCCCTCGGCATCGAGGTGGAAGGGCTGCGGCCGGCGGCCGTCCCGGTGAAGCGCGGACGGCTGTCCCCGGGCGCGTTGACCTCGAACGCGCGCGCGGCCGTCAACAAAGCCAAGCCGAGGGAGCCCGCCGGACTGCTGCGGGCGCTGCTGACGGTGCCCCCGCCCGACCCGGCCGCCGACCTGCTCGCCGAACTCGGCGTCGACCGCGAAGCCGTCCGACGCGCGCTGGATTCGCCGAACGCGCCCTGACCCGGCGCGGCACCCGATACGGTTGGGGAGAAACCAGCGGAAAAGGGAGGACGGGGTGCCGCGTCCGGAGCGACCCTTGGATCCCGGGGACGACCCGCTGACCGAATTCGCCGCCGATCTCCGGCGTTTGCGCGAGAGCGCCGGAAATCCGACGTACCGCGAGCTCGGCCGGCGCGCGCACTACTCGGCCGGGACGCTTTCGGAGGCCGCCGGCGGGCGGAAACTCCCCAGCCTGGCCGTGACCTTGGCCTACGTCCGGGCCTGTGGCGGGGTTCCCGGCGAATGGGAAGAGCGCTGGCACGCCGTCGCCGACGGCTCGCGCCGGGACGGCGACAATTCACCACCCGAGCCGGAAACCGGGGAAAGGCCGCCGTACGTCGGGCTGGGCGCATTCGGACCCGGCGACGCGAGCCGATTCTTCGGCCGGGAACGGCTGGTCGGAAAGCTCGTCGGCCGGCTTTCGAGACAGCGTTTTCTCGCCGTGCTCGGCGCGTCCGGTTCGGGGAAGTCCTCGTTGCTGCGGGCCGGCCTGCTGCCGTCGGTGAAGGACCCGGTCGTGCTGCTCACCCCGGGCGCCCGGCCGCTGCAGGAGTGCGCCGTCAAGTTCGCCGCCGCGCTCGGCCTCGCGCCGGGCGCGCTGCTCGACGACTTCGCCGCGCACCCGCGCAACCTCGGGCTCGCCGCCCGGCAGCTGGCTGACTTGGACAACACTGGCAACACTGGCAACACTGACGACACGGACGTCGTCGTGGTCGTCGACCAGTTCGAAGAGGTCTTCACCCTCTGCCAGGACCAGCAGGAGCGCGCGCAGTTCCTCGGCGCGCTCGTCACCGCGACCACCGAGCCGGGCAGCCGGACCCGGGTCGTCCTCGGCATCCGCACCGACTTCTACACCCACTGCGCGCGGCACGCCGACCTCGCGGAAGCCATGCAGGACGCGCAGGTCCTCGTCGGCCCGATGACCACTGAGGAGCTCCGGCAGGCGATCTCCCGGCCGGCCGTCGACGCCGGGTACCGCGTCGAAAACGCCCTGGTCTCGCGGCTCGTCGCGGACGCCACCGGCCAGCCCGGCGTGCTGCCGCTGCTCTCGCACGCGCTCCTCGAAACGTGGCGGCGGCGCCGCGGCACCACGCTCACCCTGGCCGGGTACGAGTCCACCGGCGGCATCGAGCGGTCGGTGGCGCAGACGTCGGAACGCACCTTCGCGACGTTCTCGGCGCGTCAGCAGCGGCTGGCGCGGCAGATCTTCCTCCGGATGACCGCCCTCGGCGAGGGCACCGAAGACACCAAGCGCCGGATCAGCCGCGCCGAGCTCGACACCGACGACGAGGACACCGCCGTCGTGCTCGGCGAGCTGGCCGCGGCGCGGCTGGTCACCCTCGACGACACCGGGATCGAGATCGCCCACGAGGCCCTCATCCGCGGCTGGCCTCGGCTGCGCGAATGGCTCACCGAGGACCGCGAAGGCCTGCGCGTGCACCGGCAGCTCACCGAGGCGACCGACGCCTGGGAGTCCGTCGACGAGGATCCCGGCTGGCTCTACCGCGGCACCCGGCTGGGCATCGCGCGGGAGTGGGCCGCGCGCCAGGACACCGCGCTTTCCCAGCGGGAACGGCGGTTCCTCGACGCCAGCCTCGCCGTCGAGCACGCCGAGCAGGAGCGCGACCGCCGTCGCACGCGGCGGCTGCGGCAGCTCGTCGCGCTGCTCGCCGTGCTGCTGGTCGTCGCCGTCGCGGCCACCGCGTACGCCGTGCGCGCCGAGAACACGGCCACCGGCCAGCGCAACAGCGCGCTCGCCCAGAAGGTCGCCGGCCAGGCGCTGGCCATGCGCGCCACCAACCCCGCGCTGGCCGCGCAGCTCGCGCTCGCCGCGTACCGGCTCGACCCGAGCGCGGACGCGCGCAGCAGCGTGCTCGGCATGTTCGCGACGCCGTACTCGACCCGCGTCACCGGGCACACCGGCCGGGTCAACACCGTCGCCCTCCGCCCGGACGGCCGGGTTCTCGTGACGGCCAGCTGGGACGGCACGGCGCGCCTGTGGGACGTCCACGACCCGCACCACCCGGTGCCGCTCGGCGTTCTCGCCGGGCACACCGGCAACGTCAACAACGTGGCCTTCAGCGCCGACGGCCGGACCGTCGCCACCGCGGGTTTCGACGGCACCGCACGGGTCTGGGACGTCAGCGACCCCGCGCGGCCGGGGCACGGCGTGCTCGTCGAGCAGCACGAAGGCAAGGCGTACGCGGTCGCGTTCAGCCCGGTGGGGCCGCTGCTGGCGACCGGCGACGTCACCGGCACGCTCCGGCTGTACGACACCACCGACCCCGCCCACCCGCGGCCGGCGGGGGAGCTGACCGGGCACACGTCGTACGTCAACAACCTCGCCTTCAGCCCGGACGGCAGGCTGCTCGCCTCCGCGTCGGCCGACAAGACCGCGCGCGTCTGGGACGTCGCCTCGCGGCGTCAGCTCGGTGTCGCGACCGGGCACACCGACGTCGTCCACTCGGTCGCCTTCAGCCCGGACGGCCGCACCCTCGCCACCGCGAGCGCCGACGAGACCGCACGCCTCTGGGACGTCGCCGACCCGGCCGCGCCGGCGCAGCTGTCGTCGCTCGGCGCGCACAAGGCGATCGTGCGGTCGGTCGCGTTCGGCCCCGGCGGGCACACCCTGGCCACGACCGGGTTCGACCGCACCGCGCGGCTGTGGGACGTCGCCGACCCCCGGCAGCCGCGCGAGCTCTCGTCGCTGCCCGGGCACACCGGCGCGGTCGGCTCCGCGGTGTTCACCCGCGACGGCCGCACCCTCGCCACGGCCAGCGACGACCAGAGCGCCCGGCTCTGGGACCTGCCTGGCCCGGCGCTGCCCGCCCACACGGCCCAGGCGTGCCACGCCGCGTTCGGCCGCGGCGTGCTCGCCACCGGCGGCTACGACGAGGCGGTGCGGTTGCGCGACCTCGCCGACCCGGGCGCGCCCAGGACGATCGCCACCGTCGGCGGCTTCGGCAACGCCGTCTGCGGCGTCGCGATCAGCCCGGACGGCCGGACGCTGGCCACCGGCAGCTGGGACCACACGATGACGCTGCGGGACCTCACCGACCCCGCCCACCCCGGGCCGCCGGTGGTGTTCTCCCGGCCGCACGACGACATCGACGCGGTCGCGTTCAGCCCCGACGGCAAGGTGCTCGCCACCGCGGGCGACGGCCACACGGTCCGGCTCTGGGACCTCGCCGACCGTCTCCGCCCGGTGGAGATCGCCAAGCTGGCCGGCCACGATGACGACGTCCACACGCTCGCCTTCAGCCCGGACGGCCGGACCCTGGCGAGCGCGGGCTGGGACCACACCGCGCGGCTGTGGGACGTCTCGGCGCCCCGGGCCCCGCGGCCGCTCTCGAAGCTCGAAGGGCACACCGACACGATCTTCTCGGTCGCCTTCAGCCCGGACGGCCGGACGCTGGCGACCGCCGGCGCCGACCGCATGATCCGCCTGTGGGACGTCGGCGACCCCGCCGCCGCGCACGTGTCGGCGGTCCTCGCCGGGCACGCCGACATCGTCATGTCGGTGTCGTTCAGCGGCGACGGCAGCGTGTTGGCGTCCGGCAGCTACGACCGCACGATCCGGCTGTGGGACGTGGCCCGGCGCGAGCCGTACGCGGTGCTGCCCGAGGAGGCCGACCGGGTCTACGCCGTGCAGTACGCACCGGACGGCCATACGCTGGTGGCCACGGTCGCGGACGGCACGGTCCGGTTCGCCGAGACCGACTCCGGCCGGGCGACGGCGAGGATCTGCGCGGTCGCGGCGCCCCGGATCACCGAGGCGGAGTGGTCGGCGAACCTACCCGGCATCGACTACGGGCCGCCCTGCCCCTGACGAGTTGTTCGGCGTTGTTGTTCGGTGCCGGTGCGCGGACACCGAACAACTTTTGTCCAGTAGACATGCTCTCGGACGCGTTCCGTCCGAGAGACGTTTCTTTCACCGGGGGTCTGAAGGGCCCCTTCAAGGGCACGGGAACCCTGCCTCCCGCCCCTCGAAGGGGCCCTTCAGCGTGCCCGGGAAGGCCGTGAATGACTCATTCACCTCGTCTGACGACATGAATGAGTCATTCACAACGTCCGGGTAGGCGACCCGACCGTCTGGGTACGTGAGCCGACCGTCCGGGTCAGCCCGCCGGGATCCAGTCCGGGTTCGAGGCCAGCACGATCAGCTGCTGCGTCGCCCGGGTCAGCGCCACGTACAGCACGCGCCGCCCGGTCGTCGACTCCGTGATGAGGTCGTTGGGCTCGACGAGCACCACCGCGTCGTACTCCAGGCCCTTCGAATCCAGGCTGCCGACGACCTTGAGCCGTTCGTCCGCGTGTCCCGACACCCAGCCCGCGACGTCCGGCACCCGGTCCATCGCCGTGATGACGCCGACCGTGCCCTCGACCGCGCCCAGCAGCTCCTTCACCGCCGCCTGCGTCGCGGACGCCAGGCCCGCCGCCTCCAGCGGGCGGACCTCCGGCTCCACGCCCGTCTTGCGCACGGCCACCGGCAGCTCGCCCGACTCCGCGTGCCCGGCCACCACCTTCGCCGCCAGGTCGAAGATCTCCGCCGAGTTCCGGTAGTTCGTCCGCAGCGTGAACCGCCGCCGGGCCGTCTTCACCCCGAACGCCTGGTCGCGCGCCTGGGCCGCTTCCGCCGGGTCCGGCCACGAGCTCTGCACCGGGTCGCCGACGACCGTCCAGCTCGCGTACTTCCCGCGCCGGCCGACCATCCGCCACTGCATCGGCGAGAGGTCCTGCGACTCGTCGACGACCACATGCGAGTACTCGTCGTAGTGCTCGGGCCGGGTCGGGGCACCGCCGGACCGCTGCGGCTCCACCTCGATCACCTGGCGGCGCTTGCGCTTCGGCGGCGGCCCGATCAGCACGCGCAGCTCGTCGAGCAGGGCGACGTCGGCGATCGACCAGCCCCGCGACCGGTCCGCGAAGTCCGCCGCCAGCAGCGAGATCTCCTGCCGGTTCAGGACGCCCTTCGCCACCGACGCGAGCCGCTTCTCCTCGCCCAGCCACTTCAGGATCTGCGCCGGGTACAGCACCGGCCACCACACGACGAGGAACCGGTGGAAGTCGATCCGCTCGCCCAGGTCGGTGATCAGCTCCGCGCGGTCGAACGGCTTGCCGTCGGCCTTCGCGTACTCCTCGGCCTTCGCCGCCAGGGCGTCGAGCAGCAGCTCCGCCGCCCGGATCCGCGACCGGTTCGGCGGCGCGCCCTGCGTGTGGGCCTTGCGGCGCACCTTCTCGAGCTCGCGCGCGTTCAGCCTGAGGACCTCGCCGCGGTAGACGATCCGCATCTCCTCGGGCGCCTCCGGCGGGGTGTCCCGCAGCGCCCGCAGCAGGATCTTCCGCATCCGCAGCGACCCCTTGATCGCGGCCAGCGGCGCCGCGTCCTGCCGCGTCGCCTCCAGGCCGTCGAGGACCTCGCCGAGCGCGCGCAGTTCGACGTTCGTCTCACCCATCGAGGGGAGGACGCGCGAGATGTAGCTGGTGAACACCCCGGACGGCCCGATCACCAGCACCCCGGCGCCGCCGAGCTGACGGCGGTAGCGGTAGAGCAGGTAGGCCGCGCGGTGCAGGGCGACCGCGGTCTTGCCGGTACCCGGGCCGCCGGTGATCTCGGTGACCCCGCGCCACGGCGCCCGGATCACCTCGTCCTGCTCCTTCTGGATGGTCGCGACGATGTCGCGCATCTTCTCGCCGCGCGAGCGGCCCAGCGCGGCCATCAGCGCGCCTTCGCCGACGATCTGCATGTCCTCGGGCACGGCGTCGGCGATCAGCACGTCGTCGTCGACGTCCAGGACGTTCTGGCCGGAGCAGCGGATCACGCGCCGCCGCACGACCTCCATCGGCTCCTCGGCCGTGGCCTGGTAGAACGCGGCCGCGGCCGGCGCGCGCCAGTCCGTGACGAGGTTGTCGAACTCGGCGTCGCGGATGCCGAGCCTGCCGACGTACACGCGCTCGGTGTCGAGGTGGTCGAGCCGGCCGAAGACGAGCCCCTCGTACTCGGCGTCGAGCGACTGGAGCGTCTGGTTCGCGTGGTAGACCATCATGTCGCGCTCGAACAGCATCGACGCCTGCTCGAAGATCGCCTCGCGCTGCGCGCCCTGGCCGATCTCGTAGCCCTTGGTGCGCATCGCCTCGGCTTGGACGCGCAGTTCGTCCAGACGGGTGTACACGCGATCGACGTGGGCTTGTTCGATGGCGATCTCGGCCCGTCTGACCCGAGGTTCCGACACGCATGGCTCCTTGACAGCTCTGGATCGCCTCCGAGGGCGAAGAACGACTCTACGCGTTGGGTCCGGCGGGTACACCCGTGTCCCGGTCATCCGCGCCGCGCGTCGCCCCCGCACAATCGGGGGGTGACCAGGATCGTGGCCGGGACGGCGGGCGGGCGGCGGCTGAAGGTGCCGCCGAAGGGCACCCGGCCGACGTCGGAGCGCGTGCGGGAAGCCCTGTTCAACGCCCTGGAGACGGCGGGCGAGCTGGACGGCGCCCACGTCCTCGACCTCTACGCCGGCTCCGGCGCCCTCGGTCTCGAAGCGCTCTCCCGCGGCGCGGCGGACGCGCTGTTCGTGGAAGCCGACCGGCGCGCGGTGGACGTCCTGCGCGGCAACGTCGCGGCGCTGGGCCTGGGCGGCACGGTCCGGGCCGGGCAGGTCGAGACGGTGGTCGCGGCGCCCGCACCCCGCCCGTACGACCTGGTGCTGGCCGATCCGCCGTACGCCGTGGACGCGGCCGCGCTCGGCAAGGTGCTGGCTTCGCTGGCGTCGGGCGGCTGGCTGGGGGAGAGCGCGCTGGTCGTGGTCGAACGCGCGGCCCGCGACGGCGAGCCGGACTGGCCGGCGGGTTTCGCGCCCTCGCGCGCGAAGAAGTACGGCGACACGGCGGTCTTCTGGGCGGACTACGGCACTTCGTGACGTGAGCCACGCGCGGCAGAGCGGGCGTGGCGACCTGCGGCACGGTAGCGTCCGCGCCATGCGGCGTGCGGTCTGTCCCGGTTCCTACGATCCGGCCACCAACGGGCACCTCGACATCATCGAGCGGGCGGCCCAGCTGTTCGACGAGGTCGTCGTCGCGGTGGGCGTGAACAAGAACAAGAAGGGCCTCTTCGAGGTGCCCGAGCGCCTCGACATGCTGCGCGAGATCACGGCGAAGCTGGGCAACGTGCGGATCGACTCGTGGGAAGGCCTGCTGGTCGACTACTGCCGCGAGAACGACATCGCGGCGATCGCCAAGGGCCTGCGCTCGGTCAGCGACTTCGACTACGAGCTGCAGATGGCGCAGATGAACCGCGAGCTGACCGGCGTCGAGACGCTGCTGATGGCGAACAACCCGGCGTACGGGTTCGTGTCCAGCTCGCTGGTCAAGGAGGTCGCGGCGCTCGGCGGTGACATCGAGCACCTGGTGCCGCCGGTGGTCTACGAGCGCCTCTCGGAGAAGTTCCCGAAGCTCGGGCGCTGACCCTCCACACCGGACTCCCCGCAACTCGGGCGCCGGGTTCCCGTCGATCGGCCCCCTACGTTCGTCGGGACTTCCGGCGCGCGGTGCCCGAGTTCACGTTCCCGCCTTCTGACGATCATCCGATCGAGTTACGGTCCGAAAATGACCAACTACCGATCACGCCTGGTCGCGGTCTTCTTCGCGCTCCTGGCCACGCTGTCCATGGGGGTCACCGCCGCCGAAGCGGTGACAGCAGCACCGGCTGCACCGGCAGTCGCCGCGCAGAACGCGTGCGGGAGCCTCTCCGGGTTCTCCCACACGACGCTCTCGGCCCTGCCCGCCGAGGCGACGACGACGTACAACCTGATCCAGACCGACGGGCCGTTCCCGTACCCGCAGAACGACGGCGTCGTCTTCGACAACCGGGAAGGCATCCTCCCGGCCTGCGCGTCGGGCTACTACCACGAGTACACGGTCCCGACGCCCGGCTCGAGCAACCGCGGTACGCGCCGCATCGTGACCGGCTCGGGCGGCGAGTACTTCTACACCGGCGACCACTACGCCAGCTTCCAGGTCATCGACATCGGCGGGGGCGGCACGACGCACGCCTGCGGCGACCTGTCCGGCCTGGCGAAGATCGGCTATTCCCAGCTTTCCCCGGCCGCGAAGACCGTGGTGGACAACGTCCGCGGCGGCGCCTCCACCGGCACGACGTACGAGAACCGCGAAGGCGTGCTCCCGGCCTGCTCGTCCGGTTACTACAAGCTCTTCGCCGTCGGCACCAGCGACCGCGTGATCTCCGGCGGGGCCGGCGAACTCGCCTACACGCCCGACCACTACGTCACCTTCAAGCGGATCGACCTGAACTCCTGACCCGGCGCGGCGGCCGGGCGGGTCCACCGGAGAAAGAGGACACGCCCGGCCTCGTGCGCCTTCACCGGTTCCGCGCGCGCAACGGGCAGACTGATCTCAGCGACAGGGGATTGGAGTTGCCGTGTACCGGGTTTTCGAGGCGCTCGACGAGCTCGTCACCATCGTCGAGGAGGCGCGCGGCGTCCCGATGACGTCCAGCTGCGTGGTGCCCCGCGGCGACGTTCTCGAACTCCTCGACGACGTCCGCGACGCACTGCCGGCGGAGGTCGACGACGCCCAGGACGTGCTCGACAAGCGCGACGACCTGATCCACGCCGCCCGCAAGGAGGCGGGGGAGACGGTCGCCGGTGCGAACGCCGAGGCCGAGCGCGCGATCGCCGACGCCACCGACGAGGCCGAGCGCATCCTGGCCGACGCGCGCGCCCGCGCCGAGCAGATGCTCGCCGACGCGCACGACCAGGCCGACCGCACGGTCGCGGCGGGCCAGGCCGAGTACCAGAACCTCACCGACCGTTCGCGCGCCGAGTCCGAGCGCATGATCCAGGCCGGCCGCGACGCCTACGACCGGGCCATCGAGGACGGCCGTGCCGAGCAGGGCCGCCTGGTCGCGCAGACCGAGGTCGTCCAGGCGGCGCACGCGGAGTCGGCGCGCATCGTCGACGAGGCCCACGCGGAGGCCGACCGCCAGCGCGCGGACTGCGACGCCTACGTGGACGGCAAGCTGGCGGAGTTCTCGGAGCTGCTGGCGACGACGCTGCGGACCGTCGACTCGGGCCGCAACCACCTGCGGTCCCCGGCGAACCTGCCCAGCGGCGGCGGCCGCCCGACGCTCTACGACTACCAGGTGTGACGAGCCTCTCAGTCGTACCAGCGGTCACGGCCCGAGCCCGGTGCCGCGGCTGAGTGGTTCAAGACGTTTCCGCCGGTGCCCGGGGGACACCTCGACTCACCTGGGCGCGGTCCGTCCGACCTGCGCGGGTGCCAGCTCAAAAGAGGTGGCGGCCCGTGCGTACTCTGGACTGGATGTCCGAGAACAAGACCCCCCAGCTCGACGACCGCAGCCCCTGGGTGATCGACACCCGTGAGCTCGGCCGTCACGCCGGCCTCAGCCGCGCCATCCGGCGCAGCGTGCCGGTGGAGACGCCGCTCGGCGTCCCCGATGTCATCACCATCGACGCCGGCTCCGAACTCGAACTCGACCTGCTGCTCGAGTCCGTCGTCGAAGGCGTGCTCGTCAGCGGCACCGCGAAGGCCACCGCGAAGGGGACCTGCGCCCGCTGCCTCGACCCGGTGACCGAAGAGATCGAGGTCGAGGTCCAGGAGCTGTTCGCCTACCCCGGCTCGGCCACCGAGGAGACCACCGACGAGGACGAGATCCCCCGGCTGGTCGACGACCGGATCGACCTTGAGCCCATCGTGCGCGACGCCGTGGTGCTCGCCCTGCCGCTGGCGCCGCTGTGCACCGAGGACTGCGCCGGGCTGTGCATCGAGTGCGGTGTCAAGTGGGCCGATCTCGAGCCCGGACACGGGCATGAGAAGATAGACCCTCGGTGGGCCGCACTGGTCGAGCGCTTCGACGAGAATGCGGGCGAGAAGCCTGCGCCGGGTCCCGCTGAGCAAGCCTGACGAGCGCCCCAGCTCGTTGCGGAGGAAGTTCGCTCGCACCGCGAGCAGACCGTCATAAGGAGATCTACTCGTGGCCGTCCCGAAGCGGAAGATGTCGCGATCCAACACGCGCTCCCGCCGCAGCCAGTGGAAGGCGGCTCCGGTGCAGCTGGTGCCCTGCTCCAACCGCGCCTGCAAGCAGCCGAAGCTCCAGCACATCGCGTGCCCGTCGTGCGGCCAGCACAACGGCCGCCAGGTCGTCGAGCCCGCCTGATCGGGTAGCCGACATGGGGGGCAAGACGCCCGGGGGACCACCAGCCGATCCGGCGCCGTTGCTCGAAGCGCTCGGGGTCACTCTCGACCCCGAGCTGCTCCGGCTGTCGCTGACCCACCGTTCGTACGCGTACGAAAACGGGGGTCTGCCGCCGAACGAGCGGCTGGAGTTCCTCGGTGACGCGGTGCTCGGCCTGGTCGTCACCGATCACCTCTACACCACACATCCCGACCTGCCCGAAGGTCAGCTCGCGAAGCTCCGCGCCAGCGTCGTCAACATGCACGCGCTGGCGCGGGTCGCCCGCGGGCTCGGCGAGGGCGGGCTCGGGGCGCACCTGCTGCTGGGCAAGGGCGAAGAGCTCACCGGCGGCCGGGACAAGGCGAGCATCCTCGCCGACGGCCTGGAAGCGGTCATCGGTGCCGTCTACCTCGAGCACGGCATCGAGATCGCCCGCAAGCTCGTGCACCACCTCTTCGACGGTCTGCTCGCCGAAGCCCCGCTGCGCGGTGCCGGCCTGGACTGGAAGACGAGCCTGCAGGAGCTGACCGCGTCGGCCGGCCTCGGCGTGCCCGAGTACAAGGTCGAGGACACCGGGCCGGACCACCGCAAGGAGTTCACGGCCACCGTCCTCGTCGCGGGCCGCCCGCTGGGCAACGGCACCGGGTCGACGAAGAAGGAAGCCGAGCAGAAGGCCGCCGAGACGGCCTGGCGCTCGCTGTCGGCCGAGCTCGAAGCCGAGAAGAAGGACGACCCGGAGTCCTGATCACCGGGAACCTCCGTTGACGGCCCGCCCGTCGCTCAGTAGCGTGATGATCATCCGCCGCGCTCGTACTACTGAGAGGTTCGGCGGATGCGTCTGTTCTTCGTCCCCTTGATCGCGGCGGCGCTCGTCGTCGTGCCCGGACCGGCGGCGTCGGCCGCGCAGATCCGCGTCACGTCGCTTTCGGCGCTGCAGTCCGCTATGGACAAAGCGAACCCCGGTGACACGATCGTGCTCGCCGACGGCTCCTACTCCGCGGGCTCGACGCTCTCGATCAAGCGGTCCGGCACGAGCACCGCGCCGGTGACCGTCGCCGCGGAGCACACCGGCCAGGCCACGATCACCGGCTCGAAGACGTTCGCTTTCGCGAGCGGCGTCTCGAACGTCGTGCTGCGGGGGTTCAAGTTCCGGGGCGGCGCCTCGCTGAGCGTCCCGGCCGGCGCGTCGAACAACCGCCTGACCCGCAACGACTTCCAGCTCACGACCGACGGCAACTGGGTGACGGTCAGCGGCGACGACACCGTCGTCGACCGCAACGTCTTCCAGAACCGCACCAGCCAGGGCGTGTTCCTGCAGATCCTCGGGCCGTCCGGCGGGATGGCCAAGCACGTCCACGTGCACCACAACTACTTCTACAACCACCAGTTCAGCGGCTCGAACGGTGGTGAGTCGATCCGGCTGGGGCTCAGCGACCGCCAGTCGTACACGGCCGATGCGCTGATCGAAAACAACCTGTTCGAGAAGGCGGACGGCGACAGTGAGGCGATCTCGGTCAAGTCGTCCGACAACGTGGTGCGCTACAACACGATCCGCGACAGCAAGGGCTACATCGTGCTGCGCCACGGCAACCGCAGCACCGTCGAGGGCAACGTGCTCTTCGGTTCGGGCATCCGGTTCCACGGGAACGACCACAAGATCGTCGGCAACTACGTGGCGAACTCCGGCGACCGCGCGATCGTGTTCGGGTCGGGCGACGAAGCCGACAGCGGGCCGACGAGCAAGCTGCACGACCGCCCGGACCGCGTCACGGTCGCGTACAACACCGTGCTGGGCAGTTCTTCGGTGATCGACGGCGACGGCGGCGACTTCGAGCCGAAGGACTGCGTGGTCGCGGACAACATCGTCAAGGGGACGTCGGGGACGCTCGTGACGCTGCCGAGCGGGTCCGTCGTGAAGTACGAGGGGAACATCACCTTCGGCGCCGCGGCGGGCGTTCCGTCCCGCAACGTCGACCCGAAGCTGGTCGAGGACGCCGCCGGGCTGTACCGGCTGGCTTCCGGCAGCCCGGCGATCGACGCCGGCGTGGGTTCGTACCCGTTCGCCGCGAAGGACTTCGACCTGCAGGCGCGTAGTGGTGCTTACGACGTCGGCGCGGACGAGTACTTCGCGTCCGGCACGACCCGCGTCCCGCTGACGAAGGCCGACGTCGGACCGGCCGCCCCCTAGCAGTGCCTTTGCGAAAACTGTCGTACCCGCCGGGCACAATGGCGGTATGCCCGAACTCCCCGAGGTCGAAGTCGTCCGCCTGGGCCTGCAGGCGCACGTCGCGGGCCGGACCATCCGCCAGGCGGAGGTCCTGCACCCGCGCGCCATCCGCCGGCACGCGCTGGGTGCCGAGGACTTCACCAAGCGGCTGATCGGCAGCCGCGTCGAGGCGGCGCGGCGCCGCGGCAAGTACCTGTGGCTGGAGCTGTCCGACAAGGAGGCGCTGCTGGCTCACCTGGGGATGAGCGGGCAGATGCTCGTCCAGCCCGAGGGCTCGCCGGACGAGAAGCACCTGCGGGTGCGGCTGCGCTTCGACGACGACGGCCCGGAGCTGCGGTTCGTCGACCAGCGGACGTTCGGCGGCCTGGCGCTCGACGACGTGCACGACGTCGGCGACGACGTGCTGCTGCCGGACACGATCGCGCACATCGCGCGCGACCCGATGGACCCGGCGTTCGACCTCGACGCGGCGGTGCGCGCGCTGCGGTCGCGGCGCACCGAGGTCAAGCGGGCGCTGCTGGACCAGACGCTCATTTCGGGCATCGGCAACATCTACGCGGACGAGGCGTTGTGGCGCGCTCGCCTGCACTGGTCCAGGCCGACCGAGAAGCTGACGGCGGCGAAGGGGCGTGAGCTGCTGTCCGCGGCGTCGGACGTGATGAACGCGGCCCTGGGTGTGGGCGGGACTTCGTTCGACGCGCTGTACGTGAACGTCAACGGGCAGTCGGGGTACTTCGACCGGTCGCTGGACGCGTACGGCCAGGAAGGGCTGCCGTGCCACCGGTGCGGCACGGCGATCCGGCGGGAGCCGTTCATGAACCGGTCGTCGTTCTCCTGTCCCCGGTGCCAGCCGCGGCCGAGGGTGAACTCGCGTTGATAAATGGTGTTCAGCTTTCAGCTAGGATGAATGTGCCTGGCAGCTGAGGGAGTGCATCGTGGTCAAGGAGCCCGGAAAGTCGACGCTGGCCGACAAGATCGACCGGCTGTTCCACGTGGTCCGCAGGCCCGATCGGGAGCCGTACAGCAACGAAGAGGTCGCGAAGGCCTGCCGTGAAGCAACGGGCGAGAGCTTCTCGACGACGTACCTGTGGCAGCTGCGCACGGGCCGCCGCGACAACCCGACGAAGCGTCACCTCGAAGCGCTGGCCCAGTTCTTCGGAGTGCCTCCGGCATACTTCTTCGACGACGAGCAGAGCACGAAGATCGCCGAGGAGCTGGCCCTGCTGGGCGCACTCCGCGACGCGGGGGTCCGCGACCTGGCCCTGCGCGCGGTGACCCTGTCGGCGGACGGCCTCGACACGATCAGCGACATGGTCGACGCGATCGCCCGGAGGGAGGCCGGTCGCAGCGGACCGAAGAAGGAGGGCTGAGGTGACGGCGTCAGCGGATCCCGCCCCCGAGCCGAGTCCCGCGCCGGGCAAACGACCGGGCGATCGACGCCGCCGGCCGAGTGCTGCCGCGGGGCGAATCGCCTCGCGCTCGACCTCCGCCGGCCGACCGGGTGCTGCGCTCGAATACCGGCCGGCCACCGGCTTGAGCCGCCGATCAGGCGCTGGCCACCGCGACCGGCCAGGTGCTGCCTTGAACCGCCGGCCGAGCACCGTCCCGGGCTGCCGGCCAGACGCTGATTCTTCGCCCTGCCTGCCGAGCGCTGCCGCGGATCCCCGGTCGCGCACGCCTATCCCCACCGCCGCCCCGAAATCCGTCGGCCCGATCCTGCTTCCCTCGCGTATCCCCGCCGGTGCCGTCGCGTTGAACCGGCCGGAGCCGTGGGGGCGCGGCGTGAGGGAGGGCTGACGTGGCGCGAACGTCGTGGCGCCGGCGACCGGGTCGTGCGGTGTGGAAGCGGGCCCGCGAGGTCGCCGATGCCGTCACCCTGCCGGAGCCCTTCGATGCCGAGGCGTTCGTCGCGAGCCTGGCCGCCGGCCGGGGGCGCCCCATCGAGCTCATGCCCGTCAGCGCGCCCGAAGGTGCTCCCTGCGGGCTGCTCATGAGCACCGAACGCGCCGACTACATCCTCTACCCGACCACGACCACCGCCCTGCACCGGCAGCACATCCTGCTCCACGAGGTCGGCCACCTGCTCTGCGGCCACGCCGGCCCCGGCGGTGGCGCGGACGGTGTCGCGATCGACGCCGCGGCCGGGCGGCAGCTCATGCCGAACCTCTCGCCCGAGCTGGTCCGGCGCGTGCTCGGCCGCACCACCTACACCGAGGTCGAGGAGCGCGAAGCGGAACTCGTCGCGTCGCTGCTCGCGCAGCGCGTCGTCCGGCCCGGGGAGCCGCGTGAGCTCGCTGCCGACGTCCCGGACGGCCTGCGGCGCTTCGACTCCCTCTTCGGCGGCCGGTCCCGCCGCCGGACGCCGTGATCGAGACCCTGGCCTACCACCTGTGCCTGGTCGGGTTCGCCGGGTTCGGGTACAAGCTCATCGAGGCGCGTCGCAGCCAGCCGGTGCGCACCATGTGGTTCCTCGCCGGGTTCGGCATCTGCATCGCCGCCGGCATCGGCGTGCTGACACCCGCGATGGCCGCCCTCGCCGGCCCGGGCCCGGTGGCCGAATGGGTCCTGAGCCTCGCCGGCGATGAGCTGAAGCTGGGCGCGATCGGTTTCGCCGTCGCGTTCACGCAGTCGGTGTGGCGCGGCGAAGGCGCCCGCCTCGCCCCGCACGCGTTGTTCACCGGCGCGACGATGGTGCTGCTGGCGGTGTGCTTCACGCTCTCCGGACCGCAGCGCGTCGGTGACGACACGGTCTTTTCGGCCGCCGGCCTGCCGTTCGCCCTGGCCGACAAGCTCGTCTTCCTGGTCTACAGCCTGATCAGCCTCGGCCTGCTGATCGCGGTGTTCGCCCGCAGCGCGTGGCACGCGGAGCCGGGCCCGCTGCGCACCGGGCTGTGGTTGCTGGTGGTCGGTGTGGGCGCGGCGTTCGCCTGGACGTTCTGGGACGTCGACGACGTCCGCCGGCTGGCCGAAACCGCGCGGATCGGCGCGCGCGAGGACCTGCCGTCGTCGGTGCTCGCCGCCACGACGATCGGTTTCGTGACGGCCGGAGCGACGCTCAGCGCGTGGTCGCCCGCGGTGGCGTCGGTGATCGGCCGGCTGCGGGCGTACCGCGCCTACCGCCGCATCGAGCCCCTGTGGACGGCGTTGCGCGCGGCGGTGCCGGGCATCGCGCTCGACCCGGGCCGCGAGCTGACGGGGGGCGCGGAGTTCGCGCTGTACCGCCGGGTGATCGAGATCCGCGACGGTCACCTGGCCCTCCGAGCCCACTTCGACCCGGACCTCCCGGCCCGAGCGGAGACGGCGGCCCGCCAGGCGGGAGTTCCGGAAGCGGAGCTGGCGCCGACGGTGGAGGCGGTGACCCTGGCGGCGGCGATCGAGGCGGGCCGCGAGGGCCGCCGCTTCGAGCCGGGCGAGCGCCTGCCAGGCCACCTCACCGAGGCGGACGCGGACGTGGCGGCTGAGGCGGCCTGGCTGGTCCGGGTGAGCCGCGCGTGGCAACGCGGCGCAGTGGTCGACCGGGTCCGGGCGGGCGCGCTCGGCTGAGCGCCCCAATGTGGCGTTGGGTGCGTGGGGCGCACCGAACGCCACATTGGGTGCGTAGGACGCACCGAACGCCACATTGGGGCGCTGGGGCCAGCCCGTGAGCCGGGCACGAGCCGCGTGGCCAGGGGCGAGCGAAGATGGCCCAGTCGGCGAGGTTCTGCCCGCTCAGCGCGGGTAGCGCGCCCCGCTCACCGTCACCCTCAGCGTGTACAGCGAGCTCGAAGCCGTGATGAACAGCTCGTTCCCCCTCGCGCCCCCGAACGTGAAGTTCGAACAGACTTCCGGCACCCGCAGCTTCCCGATCCGCGTCCCGTCCGCCCCGAAACAGTGCAACCCGTCGTGCGCCGCGGCCCAGACCTGGCCTTCACTGTCCACCCGGACCCCGTCGAACACCCCGTTGTCGCACGTCGCGAAAACCGATCCGCCGGTCAGCGCGCCCTCCCGGCCCACCTCGAACACCCGGATGTGACTCGGCTTCTGCCGGGTGTCCACTATGTACAGCAGCGACTCGTCGGCCGAGAACGCCAGCCCGTTCGGCCGGGAGAAGTCGTCCGCGACGATCCGCACGTCACCCGAAGGGGACACGCGGTACACGTGGCACGCCCCGATCTCGCTCTCCGCCCGGTACCCCTCGTAGTCGCTGTCGATGCCGTAACTCGGGTCGGTGAACCAGATTGACCCGTCCGAGTGCTCGACGACGTCGTTCGGGCTGTTGAACCTCTTGCCCTCGATCTCCGACGCCAGCACCGTGATCGAGCCGTCGTGCTCGGTGCGCGTCACCTGGCGGCGGCCCTGCTCGCAGCTGACCAGCCGCCCGGCGCGGTCGACCGTGTGGCCGTTCGAGTAGTGGGCGGGCTGCCGGAACACGCCGACCTCGCCGGTCGTCTCGTCCCAGCGCAGCGTGCGGTCGTTCGGGATGTCGCTGAACACCAGGTAGCGCCCGGCCGGGAAGTACGCCGGCCCCTCGGTCCAGCGGCAGCCGGTGTGCAGGCGCTGCATCCACTCGTCGCCGTTGACGCGGGCGAAGCGCTCGTCGAGCACCTCGAAGTCCGTCTTGATCAGATCCATCCGTCACCCCTAACAAGATTCTGCGGTAAGCATGGATCGCCGAACCTGATATGGTCAAGCCGTGGATGACACGGATCGCATGCTGCTCGCCGCGCTGCAGCAAGACGCGACGCAGGCGTACGCCGTGCTCGGCAAGGCCGTCGGCCTTTCCGCGGGGGCGGCCCACGAACGCGTTCGCAAGCTGCGTGAGCAGGGCGTGATCCGCCGGACCACCGTGGACGTCGACCCGGCCGCGGTCGGCCGCGGTGTCGCGGCGTTCGTCCTCGTCGAGGCCAACGCCTGGATGGGGGACGAGCCGGTGCGCGCGGCCCTCGAGGCGCTGCCCGAGGTGGTGGAGGCGCACGTCATCGCGGGGCCGGCTTCGCTGCTGGTCAAGGTGCGCACGCCGACGACCGAGGAGCTCCAGGCGTCGCTGCGCCGGCTGTTCGCGATCGACGGCGTCACCGGCACGCAGACCATCGTGATCCTCGAATCCTTCTTCGAACGCCCGGTGGACCCCGGCGCCTGATCGGCTCCGACACGCCCGTCTGGCCCTCCGCCGTGCGCACTACTGCGCATTGCGTGGTACCTTTCCAAGCGTAAGACTGGAGGGTGCAGTGGAGATCAGTCAGCTGCTCAAAGGAGTGCTCGATCTGGCCGTGCTCGCGGTGCTCCGCGAGGAAGACGGCTACGGGTACGACGTCCTGCGAAGACTCAGGGGTGCGGGCCTGGACGAGGTGGGGGACGCGTCGGTGTACGGGACGTTGCGCAGGCTCTACAAGGCCGGCCTGCTCACCTCGTACGTGGTGCCCAGCGAAGAGGGCCCGCACCGCAAGTACTACAGCCTGAACGAGCCGGGCCGGCTCCGCCTGGCGGAATCGGGCAAGACCTGGCAGAGCTTCGCATCGACGATGAACGTGCTTTTGGGAGAGGCAGCATGAGCGACAAGCCGACCGCCGTGCGGGTTTATCTGGCGCGGGTCCGCACCGCGCTCGCCGACCTGCCCGCGAGCGAGATCGAAGAGATCCTCGAAGACGTCCGCCCGCACCTGGCGGAGCTGGAGGCCGAGCTGGGGGAGGGGGCCCGCGTCGAGGCCCTGATCGAACGGCTCGGCACGCCCGAGAGCTACGCCGCCGAACTGCGCGCGTCCGGCGGGTACCCGCCGCCGGCCGAAGGTGCGACGCAGGTGCTCGCCACCACCAAGAACCCGAGCCTCGCGAAGCCGCGGATCGCGTTCTGGGGCCTGGTGCTCTGCGCGGTGGCGCTCGCGCTGTTCGCGTTCGCCGCCGCCGTGAGCGTCGAACCCACCGCGCTCCTGGGCGCGGTGCTCTTCCTGCCGGTGTTCCTCGTCAGCCTGTTCCTGCTGCTGCGCGGCGGGATCGAGCCGGTGCTGGCGCTGCCCGAGGTGGTGTGGCTGCGGGAAACGCTCGCCAAGGGGCGCCGGCAGGAGGACTCCGGGAAGGCGCTGAGCTACCTCGCTTCGCTGAAGCCGGCCTGGTGGATCCTGTGCGCCATCGTGCTGGTCGCTTTCGGGCTGCTGCTCATGCTGCGCTCGCGCAGCGCGGTGCTGCTGCTGCCGTTCCTGCTCGTCGCGGGTGGCGCGGCGGTGTGGGCGGGCCCGCGGCTGCGCGGCGACCGGCGGCTGCTGTGGGTCGCCGTGCCGATCTCGGCGTTCGTCATCGGCGGCATCCTGGGCGGGTTCGGTGCCGCGGTGGACCTGATCTCGCACCGGAACTCCTACTCGAGCTCGCCGTCGTACTACCCGTCGTCGTCCGACCGGTACGGCAACGACCAGCTGACCTACGGCAGCAACGAGATCGAGAACGTCTACGCCTTCGACGCCGACGGCAAGCCGCTGACCGAGTTCTACCTCTACGACGAACAGGGCCGGCCGCTCACGCTGACCCGCTACGGCTGCGAGCGCTCCAGCGGGACCAAAGAGAAGATCGGCGAGGACAACCGGTTCCCGCGCCCGAAGATCGAGCAGGGCGTCACCGACGACCAGGGCAACTACAACGGCTACAACGGGTACCGCTCGTCCTGCCGCGAAGACGCCGGGGTGCCGTTCAGCGCGGCGATCCCGAAGGTGACGGCGCCGCCCACGACGCCGACCTCGCAGAGCGCACCGACGTCTTCGTCCGCGCCGGCCACGCCGACGCCGACGAAGTAACGGGGGGACGAACGCCGGGAGCGGAGGTCGGGGCCGCTTCCGGCGTTCACCCGATGCCAACGTGCGCGAAACGTCCCGCGAACGCGGGCGTGCTGAGCTGGGCGGGTGCCACTCACCGAGGTCGGGGCGGACACCTTCGCCCCGCGCACACGGGTCATCCACGGGTACGAGCGCGCCTACCGGATGGCGGGGCAGGGGCCGGCCCTGCTGTTCCTGCACGGCATCGGCGACGACTCGGCGACGTGGCTGGACCTGCTGGCCTCACTGGCGGCCGACCACACGGTGATCGCGCCCGACCTGCTCGGCCACGGCGCGTCGGCCAAACCGCGCGCGGACTACTCGGTCGCCGCATACGCGTGCGGCATGCGGGACCTGTTGACGGCCCTCGACGTCGACCGGGTCACCGTGGTCGGGCATTCGCTGGGCGGTGGCGTCGCGATGCAGTTCGCGTACCAGTTCCCGGAACGCTGTGAGCGGCTGGTGCTGGTCGGCTCGGGCGGGGTCGGGGCGAGCGTCCACCCGTTGCTGCGGCTGGCCGCGGCGCCGGGCGCGGGACTGGTGCTGCCGCTGCTGGGGACGCGGCCGGCCCTGACGGTGCTGCGCGGGTTCGCCGAGCTGCTGCGGGTTTCCGAAGGCCTCGGGCTGGGGCCGGACCTCGACTACGTGATCGCCCGCTACGTCCGGCTGCTGGAGCCGAGCACGCGCTCGGCGTTCCTGCGCACCCTGCGCTCGGTCGTCGACTGGCGCGGGCAGGTGGTCAACATGCTGGACCGCTGTTACCTGACCGAGGGGATCCCGACGCTGCTGGTGTGGGGGACCGACGACCGGGTCGTGCCGAGCGGCCACGCCTTGCGCGCGCACCGGGCGATGCCGGGCAGCCGGCTGGTGCTGTTCGAGGGCGCGGGGCACTTCCCGCACCGGTCCGACCCGAAGCGGTTCCTGGAGATCCTGCGCGAGTTCCTGGCGGAGACGCCGCCGGCGCGGTACGACCGGGCGCGGTGGGGCGAGCTGCTGCGGGCGGGGCGGCCCGCGGACCTGGCGGACCCGGAAGAGATCCCGGACGCCCCGACGGTCTCCTCGGGGACCTGAGCGGCCCCCGTTTTCCACACTACCGGCGGGCACCGACACTTCCGGACGACCCGGCACGAGCGCCCCAATGTGGCGTTGGTTGCGTCTCACGCACCGAACGCCACATTGGGTGCGTGGGACGCACCGAACGCCACATTGGGGCGCTGGGCCCGGACGCGATGAAGGCCACCATCGGGGTGATGGTGGCCTTCAGGGCTTACCGGGGCGCTTCGGCGGTCAGTGGCTCCACGCGCTGCGGGCCGCGAGGTCCGCCAGCAGCGCGCGGCCCTTCTCGGCGTTGCGGGGCTGGGACAGCACGTCGTAGCGGCGCGCCACCAGCTGGCTCTGCGAGATGAACCCGCGCTTGTTGCGGTTGGCCGCGTAGCCGAGTGCGCCGAACAGCAGGTTGAACCCGAGACCGGCGACGAGGCCGATCACGATCGGGACCAGGCCCGCACCCGGGTTCAGCAGGCTGAGCACCAGCCCGAGGAACACACCGAACATCGCGCCGGACGTCGCCGCGCTGCCGAGCACCTTGCCCCAGGTCATCTTGCCCGCGATGCGCTCGACGAGCATCGGCTCGACACCCACGATCGTGACGTCGGTGACGGGGAACTCCGCGCCCGCGAGGTGGTCGACCGCGCGCTGTGCCTGCTCGTAGGACTCGTACGAACCGATCGGCCAGCCGGTCGGCAGAGTGGGCAGCTGGGGCCGCGCCTGCTGCCGTCCGATCGTGGTCTGCGTGAATGCTGTGGTCATCGATCTCACCTCTCCTGCCCCGTTCAACGTGGGAGTACCCCGGATTCCTCCCGCCGCGCCGAATTCACAGACTCTTCTCAGCCGGGCAAAGGGCGCATACCGACCCGTAATCCAATGGATCAGGAAAATACCTTTGTTCCGGTTGACCAGCCGGGCGTCACCGGGTAGGAAGGACCCGCAAAGGATTCGCATCAAACCTTTGGGGCGGCTGATGGCACGTAGACGAGGCATGCTCACGCTCGACGAGCTCCGGGCGCGCGTGGACGCGGGCACGATCCACACCGTGCTCGTCGCGATCACGGACATGCAGGGCAGGCTCCAGGGCAAGCGCTGCTCGGCGGAGTACTTCCTCGACGAGGTCGTCGGGCACGCCACCGAGGCGTGCAACTACCTGCTGGCCGTGGACGTCGACATGAACACCGTCGACGGCTACGCGCTCTCCTCCTGGGACAGCGGCTACGGCGACTTCGTGCTGCGCCCCGACCTCGAAACCCTGCGCGAGATCCCCTGGCACGAGGGCACCGCACTGGTCCTGGCCGACGTCGAGCGCGTGCAGGGCGGCCCGGTCTCCGTGTCGCCGCGCCAGATCCTGCGCCGGCAGCTCGACCGCCTCGCCGAGCGCGGGCTCGCCGCCTTCGTCGGGACCGAGCTGGAGTTCATCGTCTTCGACGACACCTACGAAGCCGCCTGGGACAAGCGCTACCACGGCCTCAAACCCGCCAACCAGTACAACGTCGACTACTCGATGCTCGGCACCGCGCGGCTGGAGCCGCTGCTGCGCCGCATCCGCAACGACATGGCCGGCGCCGGGCTCTACCCCGAGTCCGCCAAGGGCGAGTGCAACCCCGGCCAGCAGGAGATCGCCTTCCGCTACACCGACGCGCTGAGCACCTGCGACAACCACAGCGTCTACAAGAACGGCGCCAAGGAGATCGCGGCGCAGGAGGGCAAGAGCCTCACGTTCATGGCGAAGTACAACGAGCGCGAGGGCAACTCCTGCCACATCCACATCAGCCTGCGCTCCACCGAGGGCCGCGCCGTGCTGGCGGGGGAGAACGAGCACGGCTTCTCGACGCTGATGGAGCAGTTCCTCGCCGGCCAGCTCGCCGGGCTGCACGAGCTGACGTACTTCTTCGCCCCGAACGTCAACTCCTACAAGCGGTTCGTGCCCGGCAGCTTCGCGCCGACCGCGATCGCGTGGGGCACCGACAACCGCACCTGCGCGCTGCGCGTCGTCGGCCACGGCGAGTCGCTGCGCGTCGAGAACCGCGTGCCGGGCGGGGACGTCAACCCGTACCTGGCCGTCGCCGCGCTGATCGCCGCCGGCCTGCACGGCATCGAGAACGAGCTGGAGCTGGAAGAACCCTTCACCGGCAACGCCTACCACTCCGACCGCGCCACGGTGCCGACCACGCTGCCCGAGGCCGCCGCGGCGCTCGCGGGGAGCGAGCTGGCGCGCGAAGCGTTCGGCGAGGACGTCGTCGAGCACTACCTGAACGCGGCGAAGATCGAGGTGGACGCCTACAACGCCGCCGTCACCGACTGGGAGCTCGTCCGTGGCTTCGAACGGCTCTAAGCCCGTCATCGGCCTCACCAGCTACCTCGAACCCGCGAAGTTCCTGGTCTGGGAGACCGAAGCCGTGCTGCTGCACCGGGTCTACGTCGACTGCGTGGTCGCGGCCGGCGGCATCCCGGTGCTGCTGCCCCCGGTGTCCGACGCGCACGACCCGCTGATGTCCACTGTGGACGGCCTGGTGCTCACCGGCGGCGCGGACGTCGAGCCGGGGCGCTACGGCCACGAGCCGCACCCGGCGACCTACACCCGGCCCGGGCGCGACGACTTCGAGTTCGGCCTGTTCGCCGCGGCCCGGCGACAGCGCAAACCAGTCCTCGGCGTGTGCCGTGGCCTGCAGGTGATGAGCGTCGCCCTCGGCGGCACGCTCGCCCAGCACCTGCCCGAAAGCGCGAGCACCACCGAGCACCAGCCCGCGCCCGCGACGTTCGGCCGGGGCACCGTCACACTGGCCGAGGGCAGCATCGCGGCCGGGATCCTGGGGCCGGAGACGAAGACCCTCTGTTACCACCACCAGGCGATCGACCGGCTCGGGACCGGGCTCGAAGCGGTCGGCTGGGCCGCCGACGGCACGATCGAGGCCGCCGAGGTGCCCGGTGAGTTCACCCTGGGCGTGCAGTGGCACCCCGAGCAGGACAGCGACGACGTCCGGCTCTTCGCGGCCCTCGTCGAAGCGAGCAAGGAGAGGGAATGACCAGCAGTTTCGACGTCCTGAACCCCGCCACCGAGGAGGTGGTGCGGACGGTCCCGCTGACCACCGCCGAGGAGACGGACGCGGCGATCGCCCGCGCGCAGGCGGCGTTCCCGGCGTGGCGCGACGTGACCCCCGGCGACCGCGCGCGGCTGCTGCGCCGCTTCGCCAACGCCGTCGAAGCCGACATCGAGCACCTCGCGCGGCTGGAGGTCGCCAACTCCGGGCACACGATCGGCAACGCCCGCTGGGAGGCGGGCAACGTCCGCGACGTCCTCACCTACTACTCAGCCGCGCCGGAACGCCTGATCGGCAAGCAGATCCCGGTCCCGGGCGGGGTCAACGTCACGTTCCAGGAGCCCCTGGGCGTGGTCGGCGTGATCGTGCCGTGGAACTTCCCGATGCCGATCGCGGGCTGGGGCTTCGCGCCCGCGCTCGCCGCCGGCAACACCGTCGTCCTCAAGCCCGCCGAGCTGACGCCGCTGACCGCCATCCGGCTGGGCGAGCTGGCGCGCGAGGCGGGCATCCCCGAAGACGTCTTCCAGGTGCTGCCCGGCAAGGGATCCGTGGTGGGACAGCGGTTCGTGGACCACCCGGGCGTGCGGAAGGTCGTCTTCACCGGCTCCACCGAGGTCGGCAAGCAGATCATGGCCGGCTGCGCGGCCCAGGTGAAGCGCGTGACGCTGGAGCTGGGCGGCAAGAACGCGAACATCGTCTTCGCCGACTCCGACCTGGAGAAGGCCGCGGCGACCGCGCCCTACGGCGTCTTCGACAACGCGGGCCAGGACTGCTGCGCGCGGTCGCTGATCCTGGTGCAGGCGAGCGCGTACGACCGCTTCATGGAACTCCTGGAGCCCGCGGTGCACGGCGTCGTCGTCGGCGACCCCGGCGACGAGAAGACCGAGATGGGGCCGCTGATCTCGGCGGCGCACCGCGAGAAGGTGGCCTCCTACGTCCCGGACGACGCGCCGGTCGCCTTCCGCGGCAGCGCGCCGGCGGGGCCCGGCTTCTGGTTCCCGCCGACCGTCCTCACCCCGCCCGACCTGCGGCACCCGGCCGTGGCGGACGAGGTCTTCGGCCCGGTCGTCGCCGTCGTGCCGTTCGCCGAGGAAGCCGACGCGGTCCGGATGGCCAACGCCACCGAGTACGGGCTGTCGGGGTCGATCTGGACCCGTGACGCCGGGCGCGCGTTCCGGGTGGCGCGTGGCGTCGAAGCCGGCAACCTGTCGGTGAATTCGCACTCTTCGGTGCGCTACTGGACGCCGTTCGGCGGCTTCAAGCAGTCCGGTCTCGGCCGCGAGCTGGGCCCCGACGCCGCGGCGGCGTTCACCGAAACCAAGAACGTCTTTCTGAGCACGGAGGAGTAATGGTCCAGCGTTTCGAAGGCCGCGTCGCGGTGATCACCGGCGGCGCGAGCGGCATCGGGCTCGCCTCGGCCCGCCGTCTGGCGAGCGAAGGCGCGAAGGTCGTCATCGGGGACCTGACGCCGGCCGAGGGCAAGGCGGCTGCGGACGAGGTCGGCGGCGCGTTCATCCAGACCGACGTCACCGACGCCGAGCAGGTCGAAAACCTGTTCCACAGCACGGTCGAGCAGTTCGGCTCGGTCGACGTCGCGTTCAACAACGCCGGCATCTCCCCGCCGGAGGACGACTCCATCCTCACCACCGGCATCGAGGCGTGGGACCGCGTGCAGCGCGTCAACCTGACGTCGGTGTACCACTGCTGCAAGGCCGTCCTGCCGCACATGCAGCGCCAGGGCAAGGGCTCGATCATCAACACGGCCTCGTTCGTGGCGGTGATGGGCGCGGCGACGTCGCAGATCTCCTACACCGCGTCCAAGGGCGGGGTGCTCGCGATGAGCCGCGAGCTGGGTGTGCAGTTCGCGCGGGAGAACATCCGCGTCAACGCGCTGTGCCCGGGGCCGGTGAACACCCCGCTGCTCAAGGAGCTGTTCGCGAAGGACCCGGAACGCGCGGCGCGGCGGCTGGTGCATGTGCCGGTCGGCCGGTTCGCCGAGCCCGAGGAGATCGCGGCGGCGGTCGCCTTCCTGGCCAGCGACGACGCCAGCTTCATCACGGCGTCGCAGTTCCTGGTCGACGGCGGCATCTCCGGCGCGTACGTCACCCCGCTCTAACGGCGCGTCTTCTCCCCGGGTTTCCGCACGCCGTAGACCTCCCGCAGGTACTTCCAGGCGGCGTTGAGCGTCTTGCGCTCTTCGGAGATCTGCCGTTCGCGCCGCCGCAGGATGCGGGTGGCGATCTCGGCGGCGAGGAAGGCGCCGGCGGCGAAGGTCAGCGTGCCGACGATCAGGATGAGGGCGATCACGGTGGTGGTCATGGTGACCAGCGTCGGGGCCCGGTGGGCGTTTCGTCCCTGCGCAAAGCTAGCGGGTTTCGTTAGCTTTGTGAGGTGACGCACTGGCGCGCCGACGAGTGGGCGGAAGCGGTCCGGACCGGCATCCGGGCGCGGGGGCTTTCCCTGGACGAGGCCGCGCGCCGCATCGGCGTCCCGACGTCGACCCTGCGCAGCTGGATCGAGCACCGGCACGCGCCGAAGGTGACCGTCTTCGACCACTGGGCCGAGATCGCCGAGGTCACCGGGCTCGGGGAGGCCGAGCTGCTGCGCGCGGCCGGGGTCCTGCCCGCTTCGCTCGCTTCGCCGGTGCACGTGGCGCAGGCCGCGAAGGCGCTGCGGGAGGGCATCGACCAGGCCGGGCAGTTCCTCCGGCAGGCCACGGCGCTCGTCTACTCCTCGCCCGGCACGCAGGTGGCCAACCTCATCGCCGCTTCGCCGATCGACTGGGAGATGCGGATCCGCTCCGCGACCCGCGGCGACGAGGTCCGCGTCACCTACCACCACTACGTCGGCGTCGTGCCGCCCCGGGACTTCCCCCACGACGACGCCGAGGTGCGCCGGATCCTCGAGCACGACGTCCTCGGCGAGCTGTGGCGGCCGCTCGGGCTCTACTGGCGGGTCGCCGAGGTGCACGACTGGCACGAGCCGCCGCGGCTGGTGATCCAGGTCCCCGAGCAGGAGGCGACGCGCCCGCCCGCGCCGTCGCCGGTCGTCGCCGCGCCACCGGTCGTGGTGCTGTCGCCGATCTGGGGGTACGGCGAGCTGCTGGCGTCGCTGGTGGCGGACGGGCTCGGGTTCGGCAACGTCGACTTCCGCTACTTCGGCCTCCCCGACGCGATGGCCGACCGCGTCCGGATCACCGCGCGCGAGCTGGCCGAGCCCGCGCCGCGGCTGGTGCACTCGGTGCCGCCGATCATGCTGCTGCACGGCCTGGCCGTGCCCGACCTGACCGGGCGGCTCCCGGTCGTGGTCCGCTACGGCCCCCGCATGCGTGCTCGCGCGGCCCGCATCTACCGCGAGCCGCTGCTCGAAGCCGGGTTCGCGGACCCCGAGGAGGGGGCTCGCGCGATCGAGGAGGCGATCTCGGTCCCGCCGGGCTGCGCTTACTTCGAGGTGACGCTCGCCGACGAGGACGTCTTCGACGGCGACCACCCCTCGCTGGACCGGCTCAACGACTCGGTGGCGTGGCTCGCCGAGCAGATCGTCGAGCAGGTGCTGCTGGGCGCCGGGCACCCGCCGGTGCCGGTGGGCGGCCCGCTGAAACGCCTGGTCCTGCCCTCGGGCCGGGTTCGCCGCCCACCGGCTTTGGCGGGTCAGGTGGTCCGCCGGGTGGCCCGAACGACGTGAATGACTCATTCCTGTCGTCCGGTGACATGAATGAGTCATTCACGTCGTCGAGGATCGATCGAAGACCGGTGTGGCGTTGCCCCGGTGAAGTAGACGGACCTCGAAGGCGGCAGGTACCGTAGCCGCCACAACTGCAGATCGGGCCGTCGAGCCGAGGCGGGAGAGCCCTCACGAACGTGGTGGGGCACCGAAGGAGCAAACTCCCCGGAATCTCTCAGGTACCTGCTACCGCTTCGTGCGAGGCCACTCTGGAAAGCAGGCGCACCCGCGCCTCACCCAAGGTGAAAGCCGTGTCGCACACGGTGAAACTCTCAGGTGCCATGACAGAGGGGGAGTTCCCAGCGCACCGTTGTGCCCGGTGCCCGGCCCGAGGAGCTCCCCATCACTTCCACGCAGTTCGACGCCCGCCACATCGGCCCGTCCGAGGCCGAACGCGCGAAGATGCTGGCCGAGTGCGGCTACGGCAGCCTGGACGCCCTCGTCGGTGCCGCCGTCCCCACCGCCATCCGCGCCACCCGTGACCTGCGGCTCCCGCCCGCCGCGTCCGAAGAGGACGCCACCGCGGAGCTGCGCGCCCTCGCCGCCCGCAACCGCCCGATGACGCAGATGATCGGCCTCGGCTACTCCGACACCGTCACCCCCGGCGTCATCCGCCGCAACGTCCTCGAGAACCCGGCCTGGTACACCGCGTACACGCCCTACCAGCCGGAGATCTCCCAGGGCCGGCTCGAAGCGCTCCTCAACTTCCAGACCATGGTCGCCGACCTGACCGGCCTGGCCACCGCGAACGCGTCCCTGCTCGACGAGTCGACCGCCGTCGCCGAGGCCGTCACGCTGATGCGCCGTGCGTCGAAGTCCAAGTCGAACAAGGTCGTGCTGGACGCCGAGTGCCTGCCGCAGACCATCGCCGTCGTGCGCACGCGCGTCGAGGCGCTGGGCATCGAGGTCGAGGTCCGCGACCTGCTCACCGGCTTGCCGGACGAGTTCTTCGGCGTCGTCGTCCAATACCCGGGCGCGTCCGGTGTGCTGCGCGGCCGCGGCTTCTACCACGCGATCTCCGAGTCGGCGAAGGCCGCGGGCGCGCTGTTCACCGTCGCCGCGGACCTCCTCGCGCTGACGCTGATCACCGCGCCCGGCGAGTTCGGCGCCGACGTCGCCGCGGGCTCGACGCAGCGCTTCGGCGTCCCGCTCGGCTACGGCGGCCCGCACGCCGGGTACATGTCCGTCCGCGCCGGACTCGAGCGCTCGCTGCCCGGGCGCCTGGTCGGCGTCTCGGTCGACGCGGACGGCAACCCGGCCTACCGGCTCGCGCTGCAGACACGTGAGCAGCACATCCGCCGCGAGAAGGCGACGTCCAACATCTGCACCGCGCAGGTCCTGCCCGCCGTGCTGGCCGCGATGTATGCCGTCTACCACGGCCCGGACGGCCTCAAGCGGATCGCCCAGCGCGTCCACGGCCTCGCCGCGGGCTTCGCGGACGCCCTCCGCAAGACCGGCGTCGAGGTCGTGCACGAGTCCTTCTTCGACACGGTCGTCGCGCGCGTCCCCGGCCAGGCCGCCGAGGTCCACGCCGCCGCCCGCGAGGCCGGGATCAACCTCGGCCACGTCGACGCCGACCACGTGCGCGTCGCCTTCGACGAGGTCAGCACCCCCGCGATCACCGCCAAGGTCCTGAAGGCCTTCGGCGTCGAGGAGAACGTCCAGGACGGCGTCGCGCTGCCGAACGGCCTCGCCCGCGAGAGCGGCTTCATGGGCCACGAGGTCTTCGGCACCCACCGCTCCGAGACGGCGATGCTGCGCTACCTGCGGCGGTTGTCCGACCAGGACTACGCGCTCGACCGCGGCATGATCCCGCTCGGCTCCTGCACGATGAAGCTCAACGCCACCACCGAGATGGAGCCGATCAGCTGGCGCGAGTTCGCCGGCATCCACCCGTTCGCGCCGGCCGAGGACGCCGAGGGTTACCACACGCTCGTCGGGCAGCTCGCGGACTGGCTGGCCGAGGTCACCGGCTACGACAAGGTGTCGCTGCAGCCGAACGCGGGCAGCCAGGGCGAGCTGGCCGGGCTCCTCGCGATCCGCGCCTACCACCGCGCGAACGGCGACGAGACCAGGGACGTCTGCCTGATCCCGTCGTCGGCGCACGGCACCAACGCGGCTTCGGCGGTGCTCGCCGGGATGCGCGTGGTCGTCGTGAAGTGCACCGACGAGGGCAACGTCGACCTGGCCGACCTGCGCGCCAAGGTGGACGCCCACCGCGACACGCTCGCCGCGATCATGGTCACCTACCCGTCCACGCACGGCGTGTACGAGCACGACATCGACGAGCTGGCGAAGATCGTCCACGACGGCGGCGGCCAGGTGTACGTCGACGGCGCGAACCTCAACGCCCTGCTGGGCCTGGCCAAGCCGGGCGAGTTCGGCGGCGACGTCTCGCACCTGAACCTGCACAAGACCTTCTGCATCCCGCACGGCGGTGGCGGCCCGGGCGTCGGCCCGGTCGCGGTGCGCGCGCACCTCGCGCCGTACCTGCCGAACCACCCGCTGCTGGACGCCGCCGGCCCCGCGACCGGCGTCGGCCCGATCAGCGGCGCGCCGTACGGCTCGGCGTCGATCCTGCCGATCTCGTGGGCCTACGTCCGGATGATGGGCGCGCCCGGCCTGACCGCGGCCACGAAGGTCGCCGTGCTGGCCGCGAACTACGTCGCGTCCCGGCTGGCCCCGCACTACCCGGTGCTCTACACCGGCCAGGACGGCCTGGTCGCGCACGAGTGCATCCTCGACCTGCGCCAGCTCACCAAGGAGACCGGCGTGACGGTCGACGACGTCGCGAAGCGGCTCATCGACTACGGCTTCCACGCGCCGACCATGTCGTTCCCGGTCGCGGGGACGCTGATGGTCGAGCCGACCGAGTCCGAGGACCTGGGCGAGATCGACCGGTTCATCGCCGCGATGATCGCCATCCGCGCCGAGATCGACGAGGTCGCGAACGGCAAGTGGAGCGCGGAGGAGTCGCCGCTGCGCGGGGCGCCGCACACGGCCGAGACGCTGGTCGGGGAGTGGGACAAGCGCTATGACCGTGAGCTGGCGGTGTACCCGGCGGGTGTTTCGCGCAAGAACAAGTACTGGCCGCCGGTGCGGCGCATCGACGGCGCCCGCGGCGACCGCAACCTCGTCTGCTCCTGCCCGCCCCTCAGCGAGTACGGGTCGTGAGTGTTTAGTCGGGTTAGAACCCTACTTACCACTCACGACCACCTACGGAAGGCGACAATGTCTCGCGAAACCTCCCTGCACGGAGTCCACAAGGGACTCGGTGCGCTGTTCACCGACTTCGCCGGCTGGTCGATGCCGGTCCGCTACGCCAGCGAGCTGGCCGAGCACAAGGCCGTCCGCGAGGCGGCCGGGCTGTTCGACCTCTCGCACATGGCCGAAATCCACGTCACCGGCAAGCAGGCCGCCGACGTCCTGGACTTCGCGCTGGTCGGCAACCTCACCGGGGTCAAGCCGGGCCGGGCGCGCTACACGATGATCTGCAACGCCGAGGGCGGCGTCCTCGACGACCTCGTCGTCTACCGCCTCGCCGACGAGCACTACCTCGTCGTCGCGAACGCGGGCAACGCGCAGGTCGTCGCGGACGCCCTGGAAGAGCGGGTCGCGGGCTTCGACGCCGTGGTCGACGACCGGTCGGAGACGACCGCCCTGATCGCCGTCCAGGGCCCGAAGGCCGTCGAGATCCTGGCCGCCGTCACCGACGCCGACCTGGACGCGCTGAAGTACTACGCCAGCGTCCCGGCGTCGGTGAAGGGACACGACGTCCTGCTCGCCCGCACCGGCTACACCGGCGAAGACGGCTTCGAGCTGTTCGTCGACGCCGACGAGGCCCCGGCGGTCTGGCGGCTGCTCCTGGAAGCGGGGGAGCCGCACGGGCTGGTCCCGGCCGGGCTGGCCTGCCGCGACACGCTGCGCCTGGAAGCCGGGATGCCGTTGTACGGCAACGAGCTCACCGTCGAGCAGAGCCCGTTCGAAGCCGGGCTCGGGCGCGTCGTCAAGTTCGAGAAGCCGGGCGACTTCGTCGGCCGCACGGCGCTGGAAGAGCGGTCCAAGCAGGACGTCCCCCGCGTGCGTGTCGGGCTCAAGGGCGCCGGCCGCCGTGCCCCGCGGCACGGCTACAAGCTGCTCGCGGGCGACACCGAAATCGGCGAGGTCACCAGCGGCGCGCTGTCGCCGACGCTGGGTTACCCGATCGCCATGGCGTACGTCGATCGGGCGTACGCCGAGCCCGGCACCGAGCTGTCCGTCGACATCCGGGGCAGGATCGAGCCCGTCGAGGTCGTCGCCCTGCCCTTCTACTCCCGCGCGTAAAGGACTTTCACCGTGAGCATCCCCGAGAACCTGAAGTACACCAAGGAACACGAGTGGCTGAACGTCGAGGACGGCGTCGCGACCGTCGGCATCACCGCCTTCGCCGCCGAGTCGCTCGGTGACATCGTGTTCGTCCAGCTGCCCGAGGCCGGCTCGACCGTGACCGCGGGCGAGGTGTTCGGCGAGGTCGAGTCGACCAAGTCGGTCAGCGAGCTGTACGCGCCCGTCTCCGGCGAGGTCGTCGAGGTGAACGGCGCCACTTCGGACACCCCCGAGGTCATCAACTCCGACCCGTACACGGAAGGCTGGCTGCTGAAGGTGCGTCTGACCGGGGACGTGCCGGACCTGCTCGACGCCGCCGCGTACGCCAAGCTCACCCAGGAGAACTGATGACGACCTTCGACGCGCACCTGTCCGAAGTCGACCCCGAGGTCGCCGCGGCCGTCGCCGACGAACTGACCCGCCAGCAGTCCACCCTGGAGATGATCGCGTCCGAGAACTTCGCCCCGGTGGGCGTGCTCGAAGCGCAGGGCTCGGTGCTGACCAACAAGTACGCCGAGGGCTACCCGGGCCGCCGCTACTACGGCGGCTGCGAGCACGTCGACGTCGTCGAGCAGCTCGCCATCGACCGCGCGAAGGCCCTCTTCGGCGCCGAGCACGCCAACGTCCAGCCGCACTCGGGCGCACAGGCCAACGCGGCCGCGATGTTCGCCGTGCTCAAGCCCGGCGACACCATCCTCGGCCTCGACCTGGCGCACGGCGGCCACCTGACGCACGGGATGAAGATCAATTTCTCGGGCAAGCTCTACAACGTCGTCGCCTACCACGTCGACAAAGAGACCGGCATCGTCGACCTGGCCGAGATCGAGCGGCTCGCCGTCGAGCACCGGCCGAAGCTGATCATCGCCGGCTGGTCCGCCTACCCGCGTCAGCTCGACTTCGCCGAGTTCCGCCGGATCGCCGACAAGGTCGACGCCAAGCTGATGGTCGACATGGCCCACTTCGCCGGGCTGGTCGCCGCCGGGCTGCACCCGTCGCCGGTGCCGCACGCCGACATCGTCACCACGACCACGCACAAGACCCTCGGCGGCCCGCGCGGCGGCCTGATCCTGTGCCGCCAGGAGCTGGCGAAGAAGATCAACTCGGCGGTGTTCCCGGGTCAGCAGGGCGGGCCGCTGGAGCACGTCATCGCGGCCAAGGCCGTCGCGCTGAAGATCGCCGCGAGCGAGGAGTTCAAGGAGCGCCAGCAGCGCACCCTGGAGGGCTCGCGCATTCTGGCTTCGCGGCTGTCCCAGTCCGACTGCGCCGACGCCGGTGTGCGCGTCCTGACCGGCGGCACCGACGTCCACCTGGTGCTGGTCGACCTCGTCCAGTCCACTCTGGACGGTCAGCAGGCCGAGGACCGGCTGCACGAGGTCGGCATCACGGTCAACCGCAACGCCGTCCCGTTCGACCCGCGCCCGCCGATGATCACCTCCGGCCTGCGGATCGGCACCCCGGCGCTCGCGACCCGCGGCTTCCAGGCGGACGACTTCGCCGAGGTCGCCGACGTCATCGCCGAGGCGCTCAAGCCGGACTTCGACGACGCCCTGCGTTCGAAGCTCCGCGACCGCGTCGAAGCCCTGGCCGCGAAGCACCCGTTGTACGCGGGCCTGTCCCGATGAGCGCGCTGCCCGAGGGCCGGAAGCTGCTGCGGCTCGAGGTCCGCAACAGTGAGACGCCGATCGAGAAGAAGCCGCCGTGGATCAAGACGCGGGTGCGGATGGGGCCGGAGTTCACCGAACTCAAGGGTCTCGTGCGCCGCGAGGGTCTGCACACGGTGTGTGAAGAGGCTGGTTGTCCCAACATTTACGAGTGCTGGGAAGACCGGGAGGCCACGTTCCTGATCGGTGGGGATCAGTGCACGCGTCGGTGTGATTTCTGTCAGATCGACACGGGTAAGCCGGCTGCCTTGGATCGCACGGAGCCGCGGAAGGTCGCGGAGTCGGTGCAGGCGATGGGGTTGCGGTACTCGACGGTGACCGGTGTCGCGCGTGACGACCTGGACGACGGTGGCGCGTGGCTGTACGCGGAGACCGTGCGTCAGATCCACGCTCTGAACCCGGGTACCGGTGTGGAGTTGCTGATTCCGGACTTCAACGCTGATCCGGCGCAGCTGGCGGAGGTGTTCGGGTCGCGGCCGGAGGTGCTGGCGCACAACGTGGAGACGGTGCCGCGGATTTTCAAGCGGATCCGTCCCGGTTTCCGGTACGCGCGGTCCCTGGAAGTCATTACCAAGGCGCGTGAGGCCGGGCTTGTGACGAAGTCGAACCTGATCCTGGGCATGGGGGAGACGCCGGACGAGGTGGCTCCGGCGATGCAGGATCTGGTCGACGCGGGGTGCGAGATTTTGACGATCACGCAGTATCTGCGGCCGTCACCGCGGCATCACCCGGTGGATCGGTGGGTGAAGCCGGAGGAGTTCGTCGAGCATTCGAAGGCTGCCGAGGCGATGGGCTTCGCGGGTGTGATGGCGGGTCCGTTGGTGCGGTCGTCGTACCGCGCGGGACGGCTCTACGCGCAGACCAAGGGCTACCGTGGTGAGGAGCTGCCCGAGAACCTGCAGCACCTCGCCGACCAGGGCCCGGCCGCGCAAGAAGCCAGCTCTCTGCTGGCGCGATAGGAAGGGGCGGATCAATGGCGATCAGCGTCTTCGACCTGTTTTCCATCGGCATCGGCCCGTCGAGCTCCCACACCGTCGGGCCGATGCGGGCGGCACTGACCTTTGCGAACGGACTCGGCGCGGATCTCGGGAAGACCGCGCGCGTGCAGGCCGAGCTGTTCGGCTCGCTCGGCGCGACCGGGTTCGGCCACGGCAGCGACAAAGCCGTCCTGCTCGGGCTTTCCGGCGAGCGTCCCGAGGAGATCGACACCGACACCGTGCCGGGCAAGATCGCGGAGATCCGCGAGGCCGGCCGGCTGCGGGTGCTCGGCACGCACGAGATCGCGTTCGACGAGGACACCGACCTCACCATGCACCGCCGCAAGTCCCTGCCGGCGCACCCGAACGGCATGGTCTTCCGCGCGTTCGACGCGTCGGGCTCGGTGCTGAGCGAGCGGACGTACTACTCGGTCGGCGGCGGCTTCGTCCGCGACGAGTCGTACGAGACGGACGCGGTGTTCGTCGAGGACTCGACGCCGGTGCCGTACCCGTTCCGCACGGGCGCGGACCTGCTCGGGCACTGCGCTTCGACCGGACTGCCGATCAGCGAGATCATGCTGGCCAACGAGCTGTCCTGGCGGTCGCGTGAAGAGGTGCGGTCCGGGCTGCTGGACATCTGGGCGGTCATGGCGGAGTGCGTCCGCAACGGCTGCACCCACGAAGGCGTGCTGCCGGGCGGCCTGAAGGTGCCGCGGCGCGCGAAGGCGTTGCACGAGAAGCTCCTGGCCGAGGACGGCGCGGACGACCCGCTGTACGCGATGGACTGGGTCAGCCTCTACGCGCTGGCGGTGAACGAGGAGAACGCCGCGGGCGGCCGCGTGGTCACCGCGCCGACCAACGGCGCCGCCGGCATCATCCCGGCCGTGCTGCACTACTACCAGCGGTTCATCCGGCACTCGTCGGACGACGGCATCGTGACGTTCATGCTCACCGCGGCCGCGATCGGCTCGATCCTCAAGCAGACGGGCTCGATTTCGGGTGCCGAGGTCGGCTGCCAGGGCGAGGTCGGCTCGGCTTCGGCGATGGCGGCGGCGGGGCTGACCGAGGTCCTCGGCGGCTCGCCGGCCCAGGTGGAGAACGCGGCGGAGATCGGGGTGGAGCACCACCTCGGCCTGACGTGCGACCCGGTCGGCGGGCTGGTGCAGATCCCGTGCATCGAGCGCAACGCGGTGGGCGCGTCGAAGGCGATCCACGCGGCCCGGATGGCGATGCGCGGCGACGGCAGCCACGTGGTGACGCTGGACAAGGCGATCAAGACGATGCGCGAGACGGGCGCGGACATGAGCGTGAAGTACAAGGAGACCGCCCGCGGCGGCCTGGCGGTGAACGTCATCGAGTGCTGACGGGGCGAGGTCAGTTCCGCCGGTCCTCGTCCTCCACTGCCAGCTTCAACCCGACCTCGACCAGGCGCCAGCCGAACTGCTGTTTTCGCGTTCCCGGTCTGCGGCTCGGTGTCTCGTGGCTCGGAGGACGGCTGCGCACGCCGTGGTGCAGCTCGTTCTCGCGCTCGTGAACCAGATCTTCGGCCATCAGGAAGTGCACCGGATCGCCCCCTGCGTCGATGTTCGGTGTCGGTGGTGCCATCGTCGCCGACCGTGGCCATCCGGTTCCACCGGTTTTTCCGCCCGCGAACACGATTGTCACCGACAGCGACCGTCCGCGGCCACTCCGAAGGTGCGCCGCGCCGGGGAGGCACCCCGCGCCGCGGCCTAAACTCGCGGGATGGAACCGACCTCGGTGGTGAATGCCGGTGAAGCGCTGTTCCGGCCGGTCCGCGCGGGCAACGCCTTCGAGGAGACCGTCGAGCGGCTGCTCCAGGCCATCCGCCTCGGCGTGGTCGGCGTGGGGGAGCGGCTGCCGTCGGAGCGCGAGCTCGCCGAGCGGCTCGGGGTCAGCCGTGTCACGCTCCGCGAAGCCATCCGCGCGCTCTCCGACGCCGGTTACGTCGAGTCACGTCGAGGCCGCTACGGCGGCACTTTCGTGAACGACACCCTGCCCGGACCGCCGGAACGGTCACCCGGAGGCAAGGTCGAACCCGTCGCGCTGGAGGACGCGCTGAGCCTCCGCTACGTCCTCGAGACGGGCGCCGCGGAGATGGCCGCCGCCCGTTCGCTGAGCCCGGCCGACCGGCAGCACCTCACCGGCACGCTCGCCGAAGCCGCCGGTGCGGACCTGGACGACTACCGCCGCAAGGACTCCCGCCTGCACCTGGCGATCGCGGAGGTGACGGCGTCCGGCTCCCTGACCACGGCGATGGCCGACGCCCGCACCCGCGTCAACCAGCTGCTCGACCGGATCCCGCTGCTCCCGCCCAACCTCGAGCACTCGAACGCCCAGCACGAGGCGATCGTCGACGCGATCCTGGCCGGCGACGCCCCCGCGGCACGCCAGGCCATGGCGGAGCACATCGAAGGCACGGCGTCACTCCTGCGCGCGTTCCTCGCCTGAGCACGCCGGACCCGTCTTGACAGGATTCGAACAACCTCGTTAGTTCTCCACAGAACCTTCTCACCCGTTCGGCCGTCATCCATTCGTGACCTTGGCGACCGAGGAAAATGAGGAAGAAGACGCGAAGCCGGACACCCCGCGCCGCCGGCGGTGGCGGCGGATCCGGCGGATCGGGTACTGGACCTTCGGGCTGCTGGTCGGCGTCCCGCTGATCGCCTTCTGGGTCGCCTACCTCGTGCTCGACGTCCGCAGTCCCCAGGAGGTCCTCGCCGGGCTCGACAAGACCGTCGTCCTCAAGTACTCGGACGGGTCGACGCTGCTCAAGGTCATCCCGGCCGACGGCGACCGGACGTTCGTGCCCTACTCGCAGGTGCCCGCCAAGCTGCGTGACGCGATCATCGCCACCGAGGACCCGACGTTCTGGGACAACCAGGGCTTCGACCCGACCGGCATCGGTCGCGCGTTCCTCACCGGCGTCGGCGGCGGGTCCGGGATCACGCAGCAGTACATCAAGAAGTCCACCGGCGACGACGACGCCACGCTCGGGCGCAAGTTCGCCGAGCTCGTGCTGGCCACGAAGATCACGCAGGAGCAGAGCAAGGAACAGATCTTCGAGAGCTACGTCAACATCATCTCCTTCGGCCGCGGCACGTTCGGGCCCGCCGCGGCGATGAACGCCTACTTCGGCAAGAAGCTCGACGACTCGATCACCTGGAGCGAAGCCGCCTTCCTCGCCGGGATGATCCAGTCGCCGTCGGTGCACGACCCGGCCGCCTCGGGCGACGCCCACGCCGCCCGGCGCTGGGAGTACGTGCGCGACAAGCTCAAGGACCGCGGCTACGTGCAGAGCGACGAGAAGATGGCCTACCCCGGCGCCGAGGTCCAGGCGCCGTCGGAGACCCGCGCGGGCCGCGTCACCTACGACGAGTTCCACATCAAGCAGCAGGTCCTGGCCGAGCTCGAACAGGACGGCTTCCCGCTCGGCCGGCTCCAGCAGGGCACCATGACCGTCGAGACGACGCTGGACCACGGCATGCAGGACGCCGCGAAGAAGGCGTTGCAGGAGAGGCTGAAGAGCGAGCCGAAGGAGTTCCGCGGCGCGGTGGTCGCCGTCGACCCGAAGACCGGCGCCGTCCGCGTCTACCAGGGCGGCGACCAGGGCGTCCGCGACTACGCGAGCACCCCGCACGCGGCAGGCTCGGCGTTCTACCCGTTCACCCTCGCCGCCGCCCTGCGCCGCGGCTACGGCCCGGACGTGCCGGTCCCGGCGCCCGAGGAACAGGAGTTCCTGGGCGAGAAGTTCAAGTACCCGGACGTCTGCGGCCTCAAGTGCACGCCGCGCACGGCGATGCGGGCGCACGCCGACGGTCCCTTCATCGCCCTGGCGAAGAAGCTCGGCCCGGACGCGCTGAGCGACACCGCACGGCAGGCGGGCATCCCCGAGACCGTCGACGGCACGCCGACCATGCGGGAGAAAGACGGCTTCCTCATCGGGCCGGGCATCGCGATCGGCCGGTACCCGCTGCGGCCGCTGGACATGGCCGGCGCCTACGCGACCTTCGCTGCCGAGGGCCGCCGCACCACTCCGCACCTGGTGGCGAAGGTGCGCGACGAGAGCGGCGCGGTCGTCTGGGAGCACACCGACACCGCGCGCCCGGCGTTCGACGAAGACGGCGACGAAAGCCGCCGCATCGCCCAGGACGTCACCGGCACGCTGACCGACGGCGGCGGGGCCGCGCTGCGCACCGGCGAGGCCGAGCACGGCAGCAGCCCGGACAACCAGGACGCCTGGGCCGTCGGCTACACCCCGCAGCTGGCGACCGCGGTCTGGATCGGCTCGGACGACGATCGCCGGCTGAAGGACGCCAGCGGCGCGAAGCTCACCGGCGACGTCGTCCCGGCCGACATCTGGCGCGGGGTCATGGCGGCGGCGCACCAGGACGCGACGGCCCGGCCACCGGCCGCGGGCCCGCCGCCGGTGGTGCGGCCGCCGCGCTGAGTCAGCGGACCAGGGCCAGCACGAACCCGTCGTGCCCCTTGCCGCCCACGGTCTGGACGGCGGTCGCGTCCAGCCGCGGCTCGGTGGCGAGGAAGTTGACCATCTCCCGGACGCCCACGACGTTCGGGTCGGTGCTCGCCGGGTCGGTGACCCGTCCCTGCCGGACGACGTTGTCGACGACGATCGTCGTGCCCGGCCGCGACAGCGCCAGCGTCGCGCGCACGTAGTTCGCGAGGTTGCGCTTGTCGGCGTCGATGAAGACGAAGTCGAACGGCCCGGTCAGCCTCGGCAGCGTGTCGAGCGCGGCGCCGACCTCGATGGTGACGACGTCCTCGCCGAAGCCCGCGCGTGCCAGGTTGGCCCGGGCGACTTCGGCGTGCTTGGGCTCGTACTCGCAGGTCACCAGCTTGCCGCCGGCCGGCAGCGCGCGGGCCAGCCAGATCGTGCTGTACCCGCCGAGCGTGCCGATCTCCAGGATCGAGCGGGCTCCGGCCTGGCGGGCCAGCAGGTTCAGCAGCTTGCCCTGGTTGGGGGCGACGGCGATGCGCGGCAGCCCGGCGGCGGCCGAGTCGGCGAGCGCGCCGTCGAGCACCGGATCGGGGGAGAGCAGCGCGCCGGTGAAGTAGTCGTCGACTTCGGCCCAGGTCTGGTCGGTCATGGCACCTCCACGGCCAATCTAGCGGGCTGGGATCATGCTCAGGAGCGATCGAAGGCGGGATGGTGGACATGGACGACTACCGCGTCGTCGCGGACGCCCTCGCCGCCGACATCGAGGCCGGCCGCCTCCGGCCCGGCGACCGGCTCCCGCCGCAGCGCCGCTTCGCGCGGCAGCGCGGGATCGCGAACTCCACCGCCGCCCGCGTCTACGGGGAGCTCGTCCGGCGGGGCCTGGCCGTCGGCGAGGTCGGGCGCGGCACGTTCGTCCGGGCCGCGAAGCCGCCGCCCGAACCCGCGCTCGCCGAACCCGGGGACGCCCGCGTCGACCTCGAGCTCAACTTCGCCGTCCTGCCCGACCGGACCGCGCTGCTGGCCCGCGCACTGCAGCCCTTGCTGCGCGACGACGTCCTCACCGCGGCCCTGCACCCGATCGGCGCCGCGGGCACACCTGCCGCGCGGGAAGCCGCGGCGACGCTGCTCACCCGCGGCGACTGGCGGCCGGACCGGGGGAACATCCTGTTCACCGGCAACGGCAGGCAGGCCATCGCGGCGGCGATCGCCGCGTTCGTGCCGGTGGGGGAGCGGCTCGCGGTGGAGTCGCTGACCTACCCCGTCGTGAAGGCCGTCGCGGCCAGGCTCGGCGTGGAGCTGGTGCCGATCGAGACCGACGAGCACGGGCTCGTCCCGGAGGCACTGGCCGCGGCCGGGCCGGTGCGCGCGCTGTACGTCCAGCCGACCCTGCACAACCCGCTCGGCACGACGATGCCCGTGCCGCGCCGCGAGGAGCTGGCCGGCCTCGTCGCCCGGCTGGACCTGCCCGTCATCGAGGACGGCATCTACACCTTCCTGCGCGACGACGTCCGGCCGTTCGCCGCGTACGCGCCGGAGCGGACGGTGTTCGTCGACAGCCTGTCCAAGCGCGTCGCGCCGGGCCTGACGGTGGGATTCCTGGTGGCGCCGCCGGCCTGGACCGCGCGGCTGGCGGCGTCGGTGCGGTCGGGCGCCTGGGCCGCGTCGCGCTTCGCCGTCGAAGCGGCGACTCAGTGGATCGTGACGGGCACCCTCGCCGACGTCGAAGCCGCGAAACGGGCGGATGCCGCCGCGCGGGCGGCGGTGGTCGCGGAGAAGCTGCCGGGACTGCGCGGTGACGCGGCGTCCTACCACCGCTGGTGGGAGCTGCCGGACCAGTGGCGGGCGGAGACGTTCGTCGCGGCGGCGGCCCGGCGCGGGATCGCCCTGCTGCCGGCCGCGGCGTTCGCGGTGCTGCCGGGGCACGCGCCGAACGCCGTGCGGATCGCGGTGTCGGCGCCGCCGGTGGAGACGCTGGCCGCGGCGCTGGACGTCCTGGCCGTGCTGGCGAGCGGCAGCCCGGACGACCTGCTGGCCGACTGACAGCGGGTGCCAGTGGCGTGCCAGCGCGGTGTGCGGCCCGCACCAGGGGATCGCGCCAGTCTTCGGTGGTCGCGAACGAACCGAAGGAGCATCCATGAACGTCACGATCATCGGCGCCGGCCTCGGCGGCCTCACCCTCGCGCGGGTCCTGCACGTCCACGGCATCCCCGCCACGGTCTACGAGGCCGAGCCGTCGCCGATGGCGCGCACGCAGGGCGGGATGCTCGACATCCACGACTACAACGGGCAGCTCGCCGTCGAAGCCGCCGGCCTGGTGGCGGAGTTCCGCGAGCTCGTCCTCGAAGGCCGCCAGGCGATGCGGATCCTCGACCGGGACGGGAACCTGCTGTACGAGAAGACCGACGACGGCACGGGAGGCCGTCCCGAAGTGCAGCGCGGCGAGCTGCGCCGCATGCTGCTGGACGCGCTCCCGGAGGGCACAGTCCGCTGGGGGCACAAGGTCGAGGGGGTCCGCACCCTCGGCGACGGCCGCCACGAAGTCACTTTCGAGGACGGCACCGCTGTCGGCACGGACCTGCTCGTCGGCGCGGACGGCGCCTGGTCGAAGGTCCGGTCGCTGCTGACCGACGCCACTCCGGACTACGAAGGCACGGCGTTCGTCGAGACCTACCTGTTCCTCGCCGACTCCCGTCACCCCGAGACGGCCGAGGCGGTCGGCGGCGGGTCGATGGTCGCGCACGGCGGCTCGCCGGACGAGGGGATCAACGCCCACCGGGAAAGCGGCGACACGCTGCACACCTACGTGGCGCTCACCCGGCCGCTGGAGTGGTTCGCCGCCATCGACTTCACCGATCCGGCCGCGGCCGCCGCGCGCGTCGCGGCGGAGTTCGAGGGCTGGGCGCCGGAGCTCACCGCGTTGATCACCGACGGGGACACCGCCCCGGTCCTGCGCCCGCACTACGCGTTGCCGGCCGGGCTCCGGTGGGATCGCGTGCCGGGGGTGACGCTCGTCGGCGACGCGGCGCACCTCGCGGCGCCGAACGGCGAAGGCGTCAACCTGGCGATGCTCGACGGCGCGGAGCTCGGCCAGGCTCTCGCCGCGCACCCGGGCGATGTCGAAGCCGCCATCGCGCAGTACGAGGAGGCCATGTTCGTCCGCGCCGCGACGCCCGTCGACGACGCCGTCCTCCTCGAGAGCCTGTTCGGCGACGACGTCCCGGAGAGCCTGCTCGAGCTGGTCCGGGGCGAGCAGGGCTAAGGCGCGTACTTCCCGACGAAGCTGCCGCAGGTGACCGCGCGGCCCGTGAGCCGGGCCTGGATCGCCTTCTCCAGGCCCAGGTAGTCGAACACCGGGGTGTCGACGGGGATCGACTCCGGCACCGGGCCGCCGGTCGCGAGCATCCGGATCGAATCCGTCTCGAACAGCACCAGGTAGCCGCCTTCGCGGTTCAGCTCGTCGGCTTTCGCGAGCATCCGCTGGGGTGCGTCGCCGACGATCTCCAGCGGCAGCGGCCACTCCAGCGGGAACGGGTTGCGCAGGCCGAACGCGGGGTAGGCGAACGTGCTGTCCGGCAGGATCGCCGTCTTCGCGGCCGGGAACTGCTCGAGGCAGTCGCGGATCTGCCGGACGAACGTGTGCGTCGAGGGGTTGGTGCGGATGCCGGCCATCTTCGGGCTGACGTCGCCGAGGTCCGCGGTCAGCCGGTCGTGCCCGAGGTCGAGGTAGGCCGCCTGGTCGTGGCGCGCGACGACGACCCAGCCGCACACCGCCACCGCCGTCAGGCCCGCCGTCGCGGTCACCCAGCGGCGCGCGAGCCGCGGCCGCGGCGGGACGACGTGGCTCAGCAGCAGCAACGCCGTCAGCGCGAGGGTGCCGGTGAGCAGCGTCGGCGTGTCGTTGCCCCACGACAGGCTGGTCATGAACCCGGTGGCGAGCACGAGCAGACCGGCCCACGGCACCTTCCGCGTGACGGCCGCGTTGACCGGCACGCTGACCGCGACGATCCACCACAGCACGTCCGCCCAGCGCGAGGAGCCGGTGAACCGGCCGTCGACGACCGTCCAGACGACCGCCGCCGCACCGGCGAGCACGAGCACCCAGGACGCGGCACGACCGGCCGCGCCGAGCCGGTCACCGGGCAGCCGGACGGCCAGCAGCACGACGGCGATCGCGGCGAAGAAGCTCAGCTCCCGCATCGGTGCGCGGGTCAGCACCTCGGGGTCTTCGAGCCAGAGCCCGAGCAGCCGCTGGCCGTACGCGGGCACGCCCCCGGTCAGCTGCTCGACCATTTCGGCGAACCCGCCGCCGAGGCTCACCCACGCCACGTACACGAGCCCGGGCGCGCCGAGCGCGAGGAGGTCGAGGACGAGCCGTCGCCACCAGCGCGCCGTCCGCAGCGCCCCCGCGCGGGTGGCCGGGTGCAGCAGCAGCCACAGGACGCCGATCACCGCGGCGAGCGCGAAGCTCTGCTTGACGAACACCGCGCAGCCGAGCAGGACCAGCCCGCCGCGCCGGGCGAACGCGCGGTCGCCGCTCAGGCCGGTGTCGAGCGCCCACGCGCCGCACGCGGTGAGCGCGATGCCGTCGACCGTGTGCCAGGCCATCAGCGGGAAGGCGTTGAGGTTGATCAGCGACGCCGCCGCGACCATCGCGGTCATGCCCGGACCCCAGTCGAGCACCCGGCGGCGGGTGACGAGCGTGGCGAAGGCGATGGTGGCGACGATGATCTCGATCATCGAAAGGAAGCTCGACCCGAAGAACAGCGGCATCGGGAGGGCGTAGTCGACGACGTGCAGCACCGCGGACCCGAGCGGGCGGGCGGAGATGATCTCGGCGTGCGGGACTTCGCCGTGCAGCACCCGCCACGCCTGCGCGAGGATGAAGCCCTGGTCGGAGGGGTGGAACCCGAAGCGGCCGACGCGCAGTTCGGTGGCCAGCGCCAGCAGGATCACCCAGCCGGCGTGGATGCCCCAGCGCAGCAGCGGCCGGGCGGGTTTCGCGGGTGCGGGTTCCGCGGCGGCGGCGCGCGCCGGACTCGCCACGTCCACGCCTGCCCGCCTTCCGCTCCCCGATCACGCCCGGAAAGCGATGGTAGCGGCCTGGCCCGGCACCGGCATGGACAGCACCACCGGGCCCGCGCGGTCCGGCCTGGCCCGTCGCCGCCGGACCGCGGTCTGCCGCACTGGTCGTGAGTGGGAAACAGGGTTGGAACACTGTTTCCCACTCACGACCGCCGACCTGCGCCGGAGGCCGGGGCCGGGCGCGCGCCCGGCCCCGGTCGGCGGATCACCCGATGGTGCGCCGGGCGGTGCCGATGGCGGCAGTCTGGTCGGCCACGGCGGATCGTTCCCCAGTGCTGTTTTCCGGCATTCCGAACTCCCCAGTTCACGCCCGTACCGATGTACGGGACTCGCGCGAGGGTAGAAGTACCGTCGTCGGAGTGCCAGGGTTTCGGCGGAATTCGAGGGGATCAAGCGCGGCGGCGCCAGAACAGGCGGGTGACCGCCGCCGCGAACGCCGCCGGCGCGGGCCGGCGATCGAGGCCGCGGGCCTCGGGCGCCGACTCCGGCATCGCCCGGTAGGCGAGGTGCGCGGCGAACCGGGCGAGCTTCGGCGCGGTGAGCGTCGCCAGCTCGGCGGCCCGGCCTTCGGGCAGGCTGAGGATCTCCGGCCGCTCCTCCAGCGCCTTCACCACCAGCGCGGCCGCGCGTTCCGGGCTGCTCGACGGGATGCCGCGGTAGCCGGTCGGCGCGATCATCGGCGTCCGCACCAGCGGCATCCGCACCGACGTGAACGTGACGCCGTCCGACAGCGTCTCGCGCCCGGCCGTCAGCCCGAACTCCTCCAGCGCCGCTTTCGACGCCAGGTAGGCCGAAAAGCGCGGGGTGTCGGTCTGCAGGCCCTGGGTCGTGACGTTGACGACGTGGCCGAACCGGCGCTGCGCCATCGACGGCAGGAAGCCGAGGATCAGCCGCACCGGCCCGAAGTAGTTGATGGCCATCGTGCGCTCGTAGTCGTGGAAGCGTTCCGTGGACAGCGCGACCGAGCGCCGGATCGACCGGCCGGCGTTGTTCACCAGCATGTCGACCGCGCCGTGCTCGCCGAGCACGTCCTTGACCAGCGCGTCGACGGCGTCGCCGTCGGTGAGGTCGCACGGGTACGCCGCCGCGGCACCGCCGGCCGCGGTGATCTCGTCCCGGACTTCCTCCAGCTCCGAAGCGCGGCGGGCCACGAGGATCACCTTCGCGCCCTTGCGGGCCACGGCGAGCGCCGACGCCCGGCCGATCCCGGACGACGCGCCGGTGATCAGCACCGTGCGCCCGGCCAGGCCGGGGTGACGGCGCGCGCGGTCGGGGTCGAGGTGGGCCTGCCAGTACCGGTAGAGCGGCGCGGCGTAGTCCCGCAGCTCCGGCAGCTCGATCCCGCTGCCGAACAACGCGGTCGTGGTGCGCGCGGTGTCGAAGACGACGTCCATGCTCAGGTGCGGCAGCACGTCCAGGGGGATGCCCAGCTCGTCCAGGACGGCGGCGCGGGTGGCCCGGCCGCCGGGCACGCGGTCGACGCCGTTCGCCGCCGCGTGCGCCAGCCGGGTGCCCACGCGCCGCACCACGCCGGACGGCCGCGGCGGTAGCACGGCCCGGATCGTCGGCCCGCCGGCGGCGCGCGCGAAGGCGTTGTAGACGGAGTTGAGCGACTGCGGCCGCGCGGCGGCGAGGTGGTAGGTCGCCCCGGACGGCGCGTCCCGGTGCATCAGGTACTCCATCGCTTCGACGACGTAGTCGACGGGCACCAGGTTCGTCGCGCCGAGGCCGGGGGCGGCGAGCGGGAGCCGCGCGGGCAGCGCCGCCAGCCGCGAGATGGCGGGCAGGAAGTAGTACGGGCCGTCGACCTTGTCCATCTCGCCGGTGCGCGAGTCGCCGACGACGGCCGAGGGCCGGTAGACGCGGAAGGGCAGGGACTGCTCGCGGACGAGCTTTTCGGCCTGGAACTTCGTCGCGTGGTACGGCGAGCCGAAGTGCTGGCCGAGGTCGAAGTCGGCCTCGGTGAACCGCCCGGCGTGGTCGCCCGCGACGGCGATCGAGGACACGTGGTGCACCAGCCCCGCCTCCGCGGCCGAGGCGAAGGCGAGCAGGTGCCGGGTGCCGTCGACGTTGGCGCGCCGGTTGGCGTCCTCGCCGGCGGTGAGGTCGTAGACCGCTCCGAGGTGGACGACGTGGTCGAGGTGCCCCATCGCGGCGGGGTCGACGCCGAGCCGGGGCTCGGCGAGGTCGCCGACCACGGGATGGAGCTTGTCCGCGCCCGGCCGGTCCTGGGCCAGTGCGGCCAGGCGCTCCCGGGAGGTCTCGCGGACCAGTGCGTACACGGCGGACGTCTCCGGCCGCCGCAGCAGGCGGGCGACCAGGCGTTTCCCGATGAAGCCCGTCGCGCCCGTCACGAAGTAGGTCGTCATGGCCGGTCCCTTCCGTAGTCGGGCCGACTCTAACCTACTGGAAAGTAGGAACGGTAGTTGTCAGTGTCTCCGGCTCAGGTTTCGGCCCTGTCGTCCGCCGTCGCGACGACGGCGTCGCGCAGGGCGGCGCGCAGCCGTCCGACGTCGAGCGGTCCGAGCACCGCGGCCTCACCCGGCGGCGCGACCAGCACCACCTTGTCCTGGCTGACGAACACCGTCACGTCCCTGCGCCTGCCGGCCAGATCCCGGCAGCCCACCGACCATTCGCCCCGACTCATGGTCGCCGCCCTCCGATTTCTCCTCGTGGTCGTGCTTCGTGCGAGGGTGGGAGGCAGGCGCCGAGGCGGTATGACGCCGGTTCACCCGATCTGCCTACTCGCGGGTTTTCTCTTGCGCTTCGCGGATTTCCGGCGTATCCCCCGGTCGTGGCCGGGCCCGTTCGGGAGTACCGTCCGCACCGACTCGTCGACGTGGGAGGTCACTGATGCCGGAGCCGCGGAAGATCGTCATCGTCGGGGCGGGCCTGGGTGGTGCGTCGGCCGCGGCCGCGTTGCGCGAACGCGGCTACGGCGGCGAAGTCCTGCTGATGGGCGCCGACCCGCACCGGCCGTACGCACTGCCGCCGCTGTCGAAGGGCGTCCTGCTCGGCACCACCGACGAACCCGACTGGGTGCACGAAGAGAAGTACTACACGGAGCACGACATCCGGTTCAGCCCCGGCGTCACCGCGACCCGGCTCGAGCTGGGCGCGCGGCTGGTGCTGGACGACGCGGGCGGCGAGCACCGCTACGACCGGCTCGTGCTGGCGACCGGTTCGCGGCCCCGCTCGCTCCCGGCGCCCGGCGGCGACCTGCCGGGCCTGTACACGTTGCGCAGCCTCGACGACTCGCTCAAGCTGCGGTCCGCGTTCGCCGCGGCGGAGCGCGTGGTGATCGTCGGCGCCGGCTGGATCGGCTCGGAAGCCGCCGCCGCGGCCCGTGCGCACAACGCCGACGTGACGGTCGTGGACCCGGTTCCGGTGCCGCTGGCGAACGTCGTCGGCGAGACGGTCGGCGGGGTGTTCCGGGACCTGCACGCGGAAAAGGGCGTCCACTGGCGGCTGGGCGAGCAGGTCGCGGAGATCACCGGCGGCCCGGACGGCGTCCGCGGCGTCCGGCTGAGCGGCGGCGACGAGCTGACGGCGGACGTGGTGCTGATCGCGGTCGGCGCGGCACCCCGGGTGGAGCTGGCCCACGCGGCGGGCCTCGAGCTGTCCGACGACGGCGGGGTGTGCGTGGACGCGGGCCTGCGCACGGCGGCCCCGGACGTGTACGCGGTGGGCGACATCGCGGCCCACTTCCACCCGCGCTACGGCCACCGGATCCGCGTGGAGCACTGGGCGAACGCGAAGGACCAGGGCGCGCACGTGGCGCAGAACCTGCTGGGGGAGAACGAACCGTTCCTCGGGTCGCCGTACTTCTTCACGGACCAGTACGAGCTGGGCTGCGAGTACCGGGGGCTGGCGGACCCGGTGGCGGACGAGCTGGTGGTCCGCGGCGACCTGGGCGCGCGCGAGTTCACGGCGTTCTGGCTGCGCGACGGCGAAGTGGCCGCGGCGATGAACGTGAACATGTGGGACGACGGGGACGCCCTGGGGGCTTTGGTCGACGGCCGGGCGAAGGTGACGGCGGAGCAGCTCAAGACGGCGGACCTGGCGTCGCTCACCTGAGGCGTTCGCGGAGCAGGGAGTCGAGGCGTCGCCAAGCGGGCGAGGACGCGTTGACCGCGCCCTGCACCAGTGCCGGGATCGCGGAACCCTGGTCGTACGAAGGAAGTTCTGCGCCGTAGCGGGCGTGCGTCGCCGAGATGAGCTTGTCGGCGAGCGCGTCGACGCGGGGGTCCCGGGGGTCGAGGTCGTGCACGCGGTCGTACTCGAGAACGATCGACAGCAGCTCCGGGTCGGCCAGCATCGACGACTGGTCCCGGAAGTTCGCGCGGGCGGTTTCGGGATGGGTGGCGAACACCAGCAGCCACAGGTCGTGCTGCAGGGCCACCCACCGCTCGCTGAACCCGAGACCGGGCAGGCCGGAAAGGAACTCCACGACGTCGGTCGGCAGTGCGGACAGCTGCCCGCCGGCCAGCTGCCGGAGCCGTTCCTGGGTGGCGCGGAGGCCGTCGATGCGCGCGGACAGGTCGTCGTCGATCTGCCGCAGGGCCTCGCGGAGCCCGCCGCCGGCGCGGAGCTCGCGGATGCGCGCCAAGGGGACTCCGGCCTCGGCGAGCGTGCGGATCTTGATCAGCTCGACGGCGTCGGCCGCGCTGTAGCGCCGGTAGCCGGACGCGTCGCGCGGCGGCTCGGGGAGGAGACCCTTGGCGTGGTAGACGCGGATCGTCTTGGCCGTCACCCCGACGTACCCGGCGAGCTGTCCGATGGTGAGCACCGGACCATCATCCCCCTTGACCTTGCCCCAAGGGCAAGGTTGCAGGATGAGTGGCATGGCGGACTACGAGACATTGCGCGCGCTGGCCGACGAAGGCAACGAGACGGCGCTCGACCGGCTCGCCGACCTCGCCGACGCGCGCGGGGACGTCGAAGAGCTCAGCGAGCTGCTGGACGAGGGCTGCGACCACGCCGGCGCCCTGCTCACCCGGCGCGCGGTCGCCGCGGGCGACCTCCTGGAACTGCAGCGGATCGCCGACGCCGGCCACGAGCCGGCCGCTGCGGAGCTGGAGCGCCTCCTGGCCAAGCCGTCGTGAGTGTTTAGGAGGGTTAGAACCCTCCTAAACACTCACGACAACTTGCGCCGGGCGAGCCAGGACCAGGAACGCCGCCAGGGCCAGCAGGGCGAATCCCGCCATCGTCGCGGCCATCGGCACCGCCGTCCCCGGCCCGCCGAGCCCGACCAGCGGCGTCGCCGCGGCGCCCACGACGAACTGCAGCACTCCCAGCAACGCCGATGCCGCGCCCGCCGACCGCGCGTGGGACGCCAGTGCCAGCGAGCTCGTGTTCGGCATCACCAGGCCGATGCTCGACACCAGCAGGAACAGTGCCACCAGCAGCAGGGCCAAGGGCGCGCGGGTCAGGGCGGTGACCAGTGTCGAAACCCCGCCGAAAACGCCCAGCAGCAAGCCGGAAAACAGCAGCGCCCGCTCGTGGATCCGTCCCACGAGCCACCCGTTGAGCCGGCCCGCCAGCACGATGCCGACGCCGTTCACGCCGAACACCACGCTGTAGGCCTGCGGGCTGAGCCCGTACACCCCCTGCAGCGCGAACGACGACCCGGAGATGTAGGCGAACATCGACGCGAACAGCAGTCCCGACGCCAGCGCGTAGCCCGCGAACGTGCGGTCCAGCGCCAGCCGGCCGTACGTCCGCATCACCTGGCCGAGCCGCGCGGGGGAGCGGTTCGAGGACGGCTCCGGGAAGAAGAACGCCACCACGGCCAGCAGCAGCGCGCCGAACGCCGTCAGCACGACGAACACCCCGCGCCACGACGTCCAGTTCAGCAGCTGCCCGCCGATCAGCGGCGCCAGGATCGGGGCCAGCCCGCTCACCAGCATCAGCGTCGAGAAGAACTTCGTCATCGCGGTGCCGGAGAACAGATCCCGCACCGTGGCCCGCGCGATCACGATGCCGGCCGCCGCGCCGAGGGACTGCACGCCCCGCGCCGCGACCAGCAGCCACGCGTCCGGGCTCACCGCGCACAACACCGAGCCCACGACGTACAGCACCAGGCCCACCAGGAGCGGGCGACGGCGCCCCAGGGCGTCCGACAGCGGTCCGAGCACCAGCTGGCCCAGGGCCAGGCCGGCGATGAACGCGCTGAGCGTCAGCTGGACCGTCGTGTCCGCCGCGTGCAGGTCGGCCGCCATCCGCGGCAGCGCGGGCAGGTACATGTCGATCGACAGTGGCCCGAACGCCGAGAGACCGCCGAGGATGAGGACGAGCTTCAGCTGCGCCCGCCTGCTCGTCGCGGTACGTTCCGCCGTGGTGGTCATGTGCCTCCTCGGGTCCCTGACTCCGACCAGCGACGCGATGACCTGCGCTATTCCTGCTGGGCGTGGTGACACCCCGTGCTCAAACGAGCACTGTACCGGTACTGATCCGATCAATTTTCCGGCCGATTGGGCGGCGACTCTGGATCGACGGCCCTGACTGCGATATACATCGGATGTCTGGTCGAGCGGGTGAAGGGAAAATCCGTGCAGCTTGTGCGCCTCGGGGAGCCGGGAAGTGAGCGTCCGTTCGTGCGTGCCGACGACGGCACGACCTACGGGCTGAGCGGCCTGACCGCCGACATCGACGGCGGTTTCCTCGCCGCGGACGGCGTCACCCGCGTGGCCGCCGCGCTCGCCGCCGGGGAACTGCCGGAAGAAGACGTCACCGGCCTGCGCGCGGGCTCGCCCATCGCCCAGCCCGGCAAGGTCGTCTGCATCGGCATGAACTACCGCCGCCACGCCGAGGAGACCGGCGCGACGCCGCCCACCGAGCCCGTCGTCTTCATGAAGGCGCCGGACGTCGTGGTCGGCCCGGGCGACGACGTCCTGATCCCGCGCGGGTCGGTCAGCACCGACTGGGAGGTCGAGCTCGGCGTCGTCATCGGCCGGACCGCGCGCTACCTCGACAGCGTCGACGACGCCCTGGAGTACGTCGCCGGCTACGTCGTCTCGAACGACGTTTCCGAACGTGCGCTGCAGTTCCGCACCGCCCAGTGGGACAAGGGCAAGTCGTGCGAGAACTTCAACCCCCTCGGCCCGGCGCTGGTCCCCGCGGCCGAGGTGCCCGACCCGCAGGAGCTCGGCCTGCGCCTGTGGGTCAACGGCGAGAAGAAGCAGGACTCCTCGACCAAGGACATGATCTTCTCCGTGGCCGAGATCATCCACCACCTCAGCCAGGTCATGGTGCTGCGCCCCGGCGACCTGATCAACACCGGCACGCCGGAGGGCGTCGCGCTCGGGCAGCCCGACCCCAAGCCCTACCTGCGCGACGGCGACGTGATCGAGCTGGAGATCGACGGCCTCGGCCGGCAGCGCCAGACCGCGAGGCAGGCCTGACCATGGCGAAGATCATCGGCATGGAGGTGCTGGACGTCCGGTTCCCGACCTCCCGGGAGCTGGACGGCTCGGACGCGATGAACCCCGACCCGGACTACTCCGCCGCCTACGTCGTGCTGCACGCCGACGGCGGCCCGGACGGCTACGGGCTCGCGTTCACCATCGGCCGCGGCAACGACGTCCAGGCCGCCGCGATCCGCGCGCTCGCCCCGCACGTCGTCGGCCGCGAGGTCCCCGAGGACGCGGCCGCGCTCGGCGACCTGTCGCGCACGCTCGTCGGCGACTCGCAGTTCCGCTGGCTGGGCCCGGAAAAGGGCGTCGCGCACATGGCGGTCGGGGCGGTGGTCAACGCCGCGTGGGACCTCGCCGCGCGCCGCGCCGGCTTCCCGGTCTGGCAGTTCGCGGCGCGCATGACGCCCGAAGAGCTCGTCTCCCTCGTCGACTTCCGGTACCTGAGCGACGCGCTCACCGAAGCCGAGGCCCTGGACATCCTGCGCGCGGCCGAGCCCGGCCGGGCCGAGCGCACGAAGCAGCTGGAAGCGAACGGCTACCGCGCTTACAGCACGTCCCCTGGCTGGCTCGGGTACGCCGACGCGAAGCTGGTGCGGCTGGCCGAACAAGCCGTCGCCGACGGCTTCGAGATGATCAAGCTGAAGGTCGGGGGCAACGTCGAGGACGACGTCCGGCGCATGAAGCTGGCCCGCGAGACCGTCGGCCCGGACGTCCGGATCGCCGTCGACGCCAACCAGCGCTGGGACGTCCAGGCCGCGGTCGACTGGATGACCGAGCTCGCGCCGTACGACCCGTACTGGATCGAAGAGCCGACGTCCCCGGACGACGTCCTCGGGCACGCCGCCATCGCGAAAGCGCTTGCGCCGATCCGCGTCGCCACCGGCGAGCACGTGCAGAACCGCGTCGTGTTCAAGCAGCTGCTGCAGGCGAACGCGATTTCGGTGCTGCAGCTGGACGCCGCCCGCGTCGGCGGGTTCAACGAGAACCTGGCCATCCTGCTGCTGGCCGCCAAGTTCGGCGTCCCGGTGTGCCCGCACGCCGGCGGGGTCGGGCTCTGCGAGCTCGTCCGGCACCTGTCGATGTTCGACTTCGTGGCGGTGTCCGGCACCGACGCGGACCGCTCGATCGAGTGGGTGGACCACCTGCACGAGCACTTCACCGACCCGGCCGTCGTCGAGCGCGGCCGGTACCTCGCCCCGACCGCCCCCGGGTTCTCCGCGCGCATGCACGACGCCACGCTGCGCCGGTTCCGCTTCCCGGACGGTCCCGAGTGGACGGAGACCGCAAGTGAGTGAATTCGAGGGCCTGGTGGTCGCCGTCACCGGAGGCGCCTCGGGGATCGGTCTCGCGGCTGCCACCCTGCTGGCCGACCGCGGCGCTCAGGTGGCGGTGCTGGACCTGAAGCCGGACGGCACGCCGTTCGCGGGCTTCCGCTGTGACGTCTCCTCGGACGACGAAGTGCGCTCGGCGATCGACGCCGTCGTGGAACGCTTCGGACGCCTCGACGTCCTCGTCAACAACGCCGGGATCGGCGCGCAGGGCGACGTCACCGCCAACGACGACGACGAATGGCACCGCGTGTTCGACGTCAACGTCGTCGGCATGGTCCGGCTCGCGCGCGCCGCGCTGCCGCACCTGAAGAACTCGCCGTCCGCGGCGATCGTCAACACCTGCTCCATCGCGGCCTGGGCCGGCCTGCCCAGCCGCGCGCTCTACTCGGCCAGCAAGGGCGCGGTGCTCTCGCTGACCCTGGCCATGGCGACCGACCACCTGCCCGACCGGATCCGCGTCAACTGCGTGTGCCCCGGGACGGCGGACACCCCTTGGGTGGGCCGGCTGCTCGACGCCGCCGACGACCCGGCGGCCGAACGCGCCGCGCTCGCCGCCCGCCAGCCGATGGGCCGGCTGGTCACCGCCGACGAGGTCGCGAACGCCATCGTCTACCTCGCCAGCCCGCTCTCCGCCTCGACCACCGGCACCGCGCTCGCGGTCGACGGCGGCATGTACGGCCTGCGTCCCCGCGGGCCCGTGCACCACGACTAGAAGACTTGATTTCCGCTGTCATCAAGGAGGATGCGGTGCGTAACAGGGTGATCCAGGTGGCCGCCACGGCCGCCGTCTGCGGCCTGGTGCTGGCCGCCTGCGGGTCCACTAAGGACAACGCGTCGGCGCCCGCGGCCGGCGGCAGCCCCGGCGGCAAGGTCGGGGCCACGCTGCCCCTGCTGACCTCGCCGTTCTGGCAGGCCTACAACAACTACGTGCCGCAGATGGCCAAGTCCGAGGGCGTCGACGTCCTCCCGACGGTCAACGCGGACAGCGACCCGGCGAAGCTGATCACCGACATCGGCACCTTCCTCAACCAGGGCGTCAAGGGCCTGGTCGTGACCCCGCTGGACTCGGCCGCCATCGTCGCCGGGCTCAAGCAGGCGGAGAACAAGGGCGTGCCGGTCGTCGCCGTCGACGTCGCCCCCGAGAGCGGCAAGGTCGCGATGGTGGTGCGGGCCGACAACAAGGCCTACGGCACCAAGGCGTGCGACGCGATCGGCGCGAAGGTCAAGTCCGGCAAGGTCGTGCAGATCATGGGCGACCTCGCGTCGGTCAACGGCCGCGACCGCTCGGAAGCCTTCCGCGACTGCATGAAGCAGAAGTACCCCGGCGTCCAGGTGCTGGAGATCCCGGCCGAGTGGAAGGCCGACAAGGCGTCCTCCGGGCTGGACAGCATGCTGACCGCGAACCCGGACATCAAGGGCGTCTACATGCAGGCCGGCGGCGTCTACCTGGCCCCGACCGAGCAGGCGCTCAAGCGCAAGAACCTGTTCTTCCCGGTCGGCGACCCGAAGCACATCGTGCTCGTCTCCAACGACGGCATCCCGCAGGAGCTGGCCGCGATCCGCGCCGGCGAACTGGACGCCACCGTGTCCCAGCCGGCCGATGCGTACGCGAAGTACGGCCTGTACTGGCTGAAGAAGGCCATGGCGGGCGAGACGTTCAAGGCCGGGCCGACCGACCACGACAGCACCATCGTCGAGATCAGCCCCGGCATCCTCGAGGACCAGCTGCCCGCGCCCGTCATCACCAAGGACAACGTGGACGACAAGGCCCTCTGGGGGAACAACCTGTGACCGCGCTGCCCGCCGGCGAAACCGCCGTCCCGGTGGTCAGCGCGATCGGTGTCGGAAAGCGCTACGGCCCGACCGTGGCGCTGCACGACGTCAGCCTCACCGTGCACCCCGGCGAGTCGCACGCGCTCGTCGGGCGCAACGGGGCCGGCAAGTCGACGCTCGTCTCCATCCTCACCGGTCTGTCCCCCACGGACACCGGGCACGTCGAGTTCGGCGGCGAGCCGGCCCCCGCGCTGACCAAGCAGGACGACTGGAAGGCGCGCGTCGCCTGCGTGTACCAGCACGCGATGGTCGTCCCGCAGCTCACCGTCGCCGAGAACCTGTTCCTCAACCGGCAGGCGGGCGGCGGGTTCTCGATCGGCTGGAAGTCGTTGCGGCGCAAGGCCCGCGAGCTGCTCGACTCGTGGGACGTGCACGTCGACGTCGACACCCCGGCCGGCGAGCTGTCGGTCGAGGACCGGCAGTTCGTCGAGATCGCCCGCGCGCTGTCCTACGGCGCCCGGTTCATCGTCCTCGACGAACCGACCGCGCAGCTGGACAGCCAGGCCATCGAGCGGCTCTTCGAGCGGATGCGCCAGATGCAGGCGGGCGGGGTGACGTTCCTGTTCATCTCGCACCACCTGCACGAGGTGTACGAGGTCTGCCAGGCCGTCACGGTGCTGCGCGACGCGAAGCACGTGCTCACCGCGCCGGTGTCCGAGGTCGGCCGGGCCGAGCTGGTCGACGCGATGACCGGTGAACCCGGCGGCCTGTCCGTCCGCGACGCCGCTTCCCGGGAATCGCTCGACGCGGACGCGGCGGAGATCCTTTCGGTGGACGGATTGTCCGGCGACGGCTTCCGTGACGTCTCCTTCCGGTTGCGCCGCGGCGAAGTCGTCGGGCTCGCGGGCAGCAACGCCAGCGGGAAGCACCAGGTCGCCGAGACGGTCTACGGACTGCGGACGCCGTCCGCGGGCACGGTCCGCGTCGACGGCTCGCCGCTGCGGCCGGGCGACATCCCGGCGGCGCTGAAGGCGGGCATCGGCTGCGTGCCGCGCGACCGCCACCACGAGGGACTGGTCCTCGGGCACTCGATCGCGGACAACGCGACACTGTCCATTTTGGACAAGCTGGGGCGTGGCGGGATCGCGTCGCCGCGTACCCGGTTCGCGAGGGCTTCGCAGGCTTTGGCGGACTACGACATCGTGGCCGCGAGCGCCGAGCAGCCCGTGTCGGACCTTTCCGGCGGCAACCAGCAGAAAGTCGTGCTGGCGCGGGCGCTGATCGGCGACCCGCGGGTGGTCGTGCTGATCAACCCGACCGCGGGCGTGGACGTGAAGTCGAAGGAGGCGCTGCTCGCGGTCGTCGACCGGGTGCGCGCCGAGGGCAAGGCGGTGCTGATCGTCAGCGACGAGCTCGACGACCTGCGCCTGAGCGACCGGGTCCTGGTGCTGCGCGCCGGGGCCGTCGTCGCCGAACACCAGGCCGGGTGGTCCGACGGCGACCTCGTGGCCGACATCGAAGGAGTCGAGCTCTCGTGACCGACGTGATGACCTCTCCGCAGACGGAGCTGCCCGCACCCCCGCGGCGCCGCAAAGCCGTCTGGCTGCGCGAACTCGCGCTGCTGCCCGCGCTGGTCGTGGTGTTCGTCATCGGCGGCCTGGTCGACGACACGTTCGTCGGCTGGAGCAACATCGTCAGCATCCTGACCGCGTCGGCGGCGCTGTCGCTGGTCGTGCTCGGCGAGTCGCTGGTGCTGATCACCGGGAAGTTCGACCTGTCGCTGGAGTCGACGATGGGCCTCGCGCCCGCGCTCGGCGCCATGGTCGTGATCCCGGCGGCGTCGGCCGGCTTCGGCGTCGAGCTGCCCGCCGCGATCGGCCTGCTGGTGATCCCGTTGTGCGGCGCGCTCGTCGGGTTCGTCAACGGCTTCCTGATCGTGAAGCTGAAGCTGAACGCCTTCATCGTCACCCTGGCGATGCTCACCGTGCTGCGCGGTGTGCAGGTCGGGTCGACCAAGGGCAAGACGCTGTTCAACCTGCCGGACTCGTTCACCAACCTCGCGACGACTACGTTCGCCGGGCTGCCGATGTCGGTGTGGCTGGCGGCGGTGCTGTTCGCGGTCGCCGGCTGGGTGCTGCGCTACCACCGCGTCGGCCGCGCGCTGTACGCGATCGGCGGCAACCGCGAAGCCGCGCGGGCGGCCGGCGTGCGCGTCGACCGGATCGCGTGGGCGGTGTTCGTCGTCGCCGGGATCCTCGCGGCGATCGGCGGGCTCGCGTACACGGGCTACGTCGGCGCGCTGGGCGCGAACCAGGGCTCGGGGATGATCCTGCAGGTGTTCGCGGCGGCGGTGATCGGCGGCGTCTCCCTCGACGGCGGCAAGGGCACGCTGGTCGGCGCGTTGACCGGCGTCCTGCTGCTGTCGTCGGTGTCGAGCCTGCTCAACTACGCGCACGTGACGGCGGAGTGGCAGGGCGCGATCTACGGCGCCATCATCCTGGTCGCGCTGATCATCGCCCGGTACGCGGGCGGAAAGCCCCAAACCTGACCTCAGCCCCGTGATCATCCGACGTTCCCAAGTCCGTGAATGGCACATTGAGGGACTCTAAGTCCCTCAATGTGCCATTCACGGACTTCCCGAGGAGGTGCGTGTGGGGCTAGGAAGCTTCGGCGGTCAGGTCGGGCGTCGTCGGGTCGTCCGCGGTGCCCAGGGCGTTGCGCAGCCACTGCTCCACGCCCGCGACGTGCACGGTCGCCCACGAGCGCGCCAGTTCCGGCTCGCGTGCCGCGATCGCCTCGTAGATCGCCGAGTGCTGTTCCCGGGTCTTCGCGACCGCGCCCTCCTGGGTGAGGCCGCGCCAGATCCGGGCGCGGGCCGTCGGCCCGGAGAGGCTGTCGAGCAGCGAGCAGAGCACGGGGTTGCCGGAGCCGTCGGCGATCTTGCGGTGGAACTGCAGGTCGTTCGCGACCAGCGCCTCGACGGTCGGCGAGTCCTCCAGCTCCCCGAGGAGCTGGCCCAGCTCGGTAATGTCGTCGTCGCTCATGTGCAACGCGGCCAGCGCGGTCGCGGCCGGCTCGAGGATCCGCCGCACGGCGAGGAAGTCGAGCACGGTGTCGTCGCGGTGGAAGTCGACCACGAACGTCATCGCGTCGAGCAGCAGGTTCGGCTCGAGGCTGGTGACGTACGTGCCGTCGCCCTGGCGGACGTCGAGCACCCTGATCAGGCACAACGCCTTGACGGCCTCCCGCAGGGAGCTGCGCGAGAGCCCGAGCCGCTGGGCCAGCTCGGCCTCCTTCGGCAGCCGGTCGCCCGGCGCCAGCTCGCCGGAGATGATCATGTCCTTGATCTTGTCGATCGCGACATCGGTGACGGGCATCGTGTCCGCCCTTCCCTGCAACAGACCTCGGATGTTTCGGTGTTCTTCCCCAGCGTGCCATGTTCCGGCCAAGGAGTGGTGATGACCCACCAGCCCGCACCTCAAAGAGTGGCTCTGCACACCCGGCTCAAGCCCGGCAAGGAGGCCGAGTACGAGTCCGTCCACGCGGTCATCCCGCCCGAGCTGGACACCGCGTTGCGCGAAGCCGGTGTCCGGACCTGGCGGATCTGGCGTAACGGTCTCGACCTCTTTCACGTCGTCGAAGTCGACGACTACGCGGCGATGCGGGCGGCGTTGCGGGACCACCCCGCGAACGTCCCGTGGCAGGCCAGGATGGCCGAGCTGCTGGCCGTCGAAGACGACTACTCCGGCGACGACACCGGCATCGGGCTGGTCTGGGAACTGCCGGTGAAGGAGTGACGGCGTTGGAACTCTCCCTGTCCCCGCTGGGTCTCGGCTGCGCGCAGCTGGGCAACCTCTACCACGCGATCAGCGACGAGACCGCGGTCGCGACCGTGCGCCGCGCGTGGGAGGAGGGCGTCCGGTACTTCGACACGGCGCCGCACTACGGCCTCGGCCTCTCGGAGACCCGCCTCGGCGCGGCCCTGCGGTCGTTTCCCCGCGGCGAGTACGTGCTCTCGACGAAGGTCGGCCGCGTGCTGGAGCCGAACCCGGACGGGGCCGGCGCGCGCGACGACCAGGGCTTCGCCGTCCCGGCCGCCTACAAGCGCCGGTGGGACTTCAGCCGCGACGGCGTCCTGCGGTCCTTCGAGGACAGTCTCACCAGGCTGGGGCTCGACCGCGTCGACATCGTCTACGTCCACGACCCCGACGACCACTTCGAGGAAGCCCTGCGCGGCGCCTTCCCCGCCCTGCGCGAGCTGCGCGACCAGGGCGTGATCGGCGGGTTCGGCGCCGGGATGAACCAGGCGCCGATGCTCGGCGAGTTCGTCCGCCGCACCGACCTCGACGTCGTGCTGGTGGCCGGCCGGTACACGCTGCTCGACCAGCCGGCCCTCGACGAGCTGCTGCCCCTCTGCCTCGACCGCGGCGTCCGGGTGGTCGCCGGCGGTGCGTTCAACGGCGGCATCCTGGCCACCGCGGAGCCGGGCCGCGTCTACGACTACGCCGAAGCCCCGCCGGAGCTGGTCGAGCGGGCCGGGCGGATCGCGAAGATCTGCGCGCGGCACGGCGTCGAGCTGCCGGAAGCCGCGCTGGCGCTGCCGATGGCGCACCCCGCGGTGGCGTCGGTCGTCGTCGGCGCGCATGATCCGGACCAGGTGAGCGTGAACGCGCGGCGCGCGCGGGCCGCGGTGCCGCCGGAACTGTGGACCGAGCTGGTCGACGCGGGCTTGCTGCGCGCCGACGCCGTGATCGCCGAAGGAGTCTCGTGATCGACGCCCACCACCACCTGTGGGATCCGTCGCGGCGCGAGTACCCGTGGATGGCGGGGGAGGCCCTCGACCCGATCCGCCGTCCGTACACGGTGGACGACCTGCGCGCGGTGACCAAGGCGGCCGGCGTCCACGCGACGGTGCTGGTCCAGACGGTCTCGTCCGCAGCGGAGACCGCGGAGTTCCTCGCGACGGCGGCGGCCGAACCGGTGATCGCGGGCGTCGTCGGCTGGGTGGACCTGGCCGCGCCGGACGTCGTTGACCGGCTGGCCGCGGCGCGGGAACAGGGCCCGCTCGTCGGGGTCCGGCACCAGGTGGAGAACGAACCGGACGACGACTGGCTGCTGCGCCCGGAGATCGTGGCCGGGCTGAGTTCCCTGGCCTCGGCCGGGCTGGCGTACGACCTGCTGGTGCGCTCGGCGCAGCTGCCCGCGGCGGCCGAGGTGGCGTTGCGGCTGCCGGAGCTGCGGCTGGTGCTGGACCACGCGGCGAAGCCCCCGATCGCGGCGGGGGAGTGGGAGCCCTGGGCGTCCGGGGTGGCGGCGCTGGCCGCGCGGGAGAACGTGGTGTGCAAGCTCTCCGGGCTGGTCACGGAGGCGGACTGGACGGGCTGGGAGGTCGGCCACCTGCGCCGGTACGTCGACCACGTGCTGGACGTCTTCGGCCCGGAGCGGCTGCTGTTCGGCTCGGACTGGCCGGTCTGCGAGCTGGCGGCGTCCTACGAGGTGGTCCTGGACGCGGCGATCGCGCTGACCGGCGGGCTTTCGGATGCCGAGCGGCTGGGCGTGTTCGAGCACAACGCCCGCCGCGTCTACGGCTTGGATGCGAGCGGGGAAACCCCCTCCAGGGGGTAAAAGGGGTTTCCCCGCCCGCCGCTGGGGTGGCCTAGAACTCGTCGTCGCGGATCATGCCGCGCAGCCGGGTCAGCGCGCGGTGCTGCGTCACGCGCACGTTGCCCGCGGAGATGCCGAGCGCTTCGGCGGTCTCCTGCGCCGAAAAGCCGACCGCGATGCGCAGGGTCAGGATCTCCTGCTGGACGCGCGGCAGCGAGGCGAGCAGCCGGCCGAGGCGGGCGCCGAGGTCGAGGTGCAGCGCGTGGCTCTCGGGCTCGTTGCCGGCGACCAGCGGGCGCTCCGGGAGCTCGGGGACGGGCTCGGAGCGGTCGCGGGCGACGGCGCGGTAGGCGTCGGCGACCTTGTTGGCCGCGATCGCGTGGACGAGGTAGAGGAACGAGCCGCCGCGGTCCTGATAATCCGGAAGGGCCTTCAACACCGCGAGGCAAACCTCCTGCGCGACGTCGTCCGCCGACAGGTAGGAGAGGTCGCGGCCGCCCATCCGGGCCCGGCAGTAGCGCACCACGACCGGCTCGATCATCTGGAGCAGGTTGTGGATGGCGGCGGGGTTGCCCTCGCCCGCGTCCTTGACGAGCGGGTCGAGGTCCTCCTTGGTGAGCCGTCCGCTGGGCCGCGGTAATGACTCCGGAGTGCGATAATCGCGAACGTCGCTCGCGGGCTGCTCGGTGATCCTCGGCGGTGCTGTCATGAGTCGTCTCCCCGGCCGACCCTCGACCGTCGCTGCCGGGGGGTCAACTCTCTGTGACTTTCCGATCGCAGATACTCCGGGAGATCCCGACTCACCTGCGGTCCGTGCGACGCTGGGTAATCGTAAGCACCTCACGCCGCATCAGTCCAGATTTCAACGACCAATACCCCGTTAGCAGCAGCGACCGTGATGTTCCCGCGACCAGCCCGCGCACATTGCGATTAATCGGTTTCAGGATGTGCGGAGTTCACCCGTCAGTGGAGAACGGCCACGGAGGCGGCAGTCATGGTCACGGCGAGCGACGCGACGGCGGGCAGTACGGGGCTCATCACCACCGGCCGGGCGGTCCGCAGCGCCCGCCCGCGGCGCACGGCCGCCCTCGCGAGCAGGGCAGATGTGACCGCGGCGAACAGGACAGGGGCCAGAGAGACACCCCAATGGCGCTGGGCGGCGGAGTGCAGGAGAAGTACGGTGCAGGCGGCGGAAGCGAGGGCGGTCCGCCGCCAGGCGAGTCCGGTGTGCTCGGCCTGGGCGCCGTCGGGGGTGGTCACGGCATGACCCGCAGGCGGATGACGGTATTTCTGACGTCGCGATAATCGTGAAAGTGCGGTATTCGGGCGCGACTTTGCTTCGGGGGAGGTTGCGCCGAATGGCCCGAACGGCTCCCGGCGAGGTCCGGCCCGGGTGTCCGGACGGCGGGGCGGCGTGTGCGGTCCGTGTCCGGGTGCGCGGGCCGGGTTCGGCCGGCCCGGCGAGCACCGCGCCGGCCGCCGCCGGGGTCGGCGCGAACTGGTGCGCCGCGACCTCGCCGGCCAAGAGTCCCGGCGCCGTCCGGAGCCACGCGAGGAACGTCCGTTCGTTGGCCGGTGTGAAGCGGCAATCCGGTTCGCTGCCGACCCCGTGGGGTGTGATGCCGTCCGGGCCACGCCTCCAGGTGCTGGTGTCGCGCGTCTGAGGTTCGTTGACAGCGGCCCGGCCCTGCGCGCCAACGTGGTGTCGGGTGCATCGGACCTGGAGCTGTCGAGGGTCGCGGTGGCTGGTCCGGCGACATGAATGAGTCATTCATGTCGTCGGACGAGGTGAATGGGTCATTCACTGCATCGCGGCCGGGGCTGCACGGGGCTGGGCTCTCCTGGCGCAGGTTCCCGCCGCCCCGAACGTCGAACAACTTTCGACGCGCGACACTAGCCGCTCTGGGCGGCGGCAGCCCCTTCGGAGTGGTGCGCGAACACCCACCAGCGCAGCACCGCGAACCGCACGAACCCGCCGACCAGGCTGGCCAGCAGCAGCGTGCCGGTCTCCTCCCACGACGTCGGCCGGTCCACGACGGCGTCGAGGATCGCCAGCACGGCCGAGCCGTACCCGGCGTAGAAGGCGAACGTCAGCAGGTCCTGCAGGTGCCGCTTCCCGGCGTTGCTCGGCCGCCCGGCGAAGGTGACGCGGCGGTGGAACTCCGTGTTCCCGATCGTCGTCAGCGCGATCGCGACCAGGTTCGCCACCTGGGAGCCGAGCTCGTCGCGCAGCAGGAGGAACAGGGCCGCCTGCACGCCGGTCGTCACCACGCCGGCCACGGCGTACCACGCGGCGTGCGTGCCGAGCTCGTGGTGCCGTTCCGGGTCGGTGGCGAGCAGCCGGTGTCCCGGTGCGCACCTGGTGGTGGCCATGGTGGGAAAGTACTCCGCGTTCACAAAATTGTGAATATGTTAAACCCGTTGAAGAAATGTGATCCCGGTGACACCGCCGGAGTTTCGGCCTCTCCCGCCTCGGGTAGGTCCCCGGAGACGGAGTACTGCCTACGCGCCGGGAGAAAGCTGTGAGTGAACCGGAAAGCTTGGACCCCAGCGAGGCGCTGGACGAGGACGAGCTGCGCGTGGACCCCCTCGAAGAGGGCATCGACCCACCCGAGCACTGGAGTGCCGCCGACCGCTTCGGCACCACGCCCCGAGAAGTCCGCGAAGGCGAGCCGATGGACCAGCGCCTCGCCGAAGAGGTGCCGGACACCGAGCCGGAGCCGGTCCCGGAGCGCCCGCTCGCGGCGACCCCGGCCGACCAGCTCGACGAGACCGTCGAGGACGCGCCGGCGGACTTCGAGCAGGTGACCCCGGCCGACGAAATGCCGCACCGCCACGCCGACTCCGATGCGCGCGAACAGGCGGACTACGCGGGTGGCTCCGTGGCGGACGCCATCCGTGAGGCGCGGCAGGGCTGATCCGCTCAGACTGCACGTCCGAACGGACGCCCCTAGCGTGGGGCACCACAGTGCATCCGACCGCGACGAAGGGAAGGCCGAAGATGCTGACCGTGACCGAAGCCGCCGCCGAGGCGATCACCGCACTGACCAGTCAGGGGGAGGGCGAAGCCGGGCTCCGCCTGGCAGTCCAGAACGCCGACGGGGAAAGTGCCCAGCTGGCGCTGTCCGTCGCCCCCGAACCCGCGGACGGCGACAGCGTACTGGGCGCCGAGGAAGGCCCGAAGGTCTTCCTGGAGCCCCAGGCCGCTGCGTTGCTCGACGACAAGGTGCTCGACGTCCAAGAGGACGAAGCCGGCGGAGTCGCCTTCGCCGTGCTTCCGCAGCACACGAGCTGACCGCGGCGGACGGGCCTTTCGCAGCGGCGCGGAAGGTCCGTTCGCTAGCGGGCTGCCCAGTCGCGGACGAGCTCCGCGGCGCGCGCCCGCAGCAGCTCCGCCGCGTGCTCCCGCGCATGGTCGAGCGACGGCGCGTGGTCGATCAGGGCGCTGCTCCCCACCACTCCGAGCCGGGCCAGCCCGGCGTCGTCGAGCTGGATCCGCCCGGCCAGCGCCAGCACCGGCACCCCCCGCGGCCGCGCCCGGTCCGCGATCCCGGCCGGCGCCTTGCCGTTCAGGCTCTGCTCGTCGAGCGAACCCTCACCGGTGATGACGAGATCGGCGCCGTCGAGGGCCCGGTCGACCCCGGTCAGCCCGGCGATGAGGGCGAACCCCGACTCCACGGTCGCCCCCAGCCCGGCGATCGCGCCCGCCGCGACCCCGCCGCCGGCACCCGCGCCGGGGATCCGCGAGACGTCCGGAGCGCCACCCACCTGGAGCGCGTGTGCCCACCGGCCCAGCGCCTCGTCGAGCAGCTTCACCTCCGACGGCCCCGCGCCCTTCTGGGGCCCGAACACCGCCGCGGCGCCTTCCGGCCCCAGCAACGGGTTCGTGACGTCGGTCGCGACCGCGACACGCACGCCCTCGAGGCGTTCCCGCACCGGTGCCAGCTCGGTCGACGCCACCCGGGAAAGAGTGCCGCCGCCCAGGCCGACGGGCGCGCCGAACGCGTCCAGCACGCCGGCGCCGAGCGCGCCGAGCATCCCCGCTCCGCCGTCGGTGCTGGCCGTGCCGCCGACCGTGAGCACGAGCCGTTTCGCCCCGTGGATCAGCGCGTCCGCGAGCAGCTCCCCGACGCCCCAGGTGTGCGCGCCCAGCGCGGTTTCCGGGCTCGGTTCGACGAACTCGATCCCGCACGCACGCGCCGATTCGACGTAGGCGGTGCCGTCCAGCACGGCGTACCGCGCCTGGACCGGGTCTTCGAGCGGCCCGCGGACGGTCAGCCGGACGATCCGCGCCCCCGCCGCTTCGAGGACGTCGAGGGTTCCTTCGCCGCCATCGGCGACCGGGCAGGTGACGATCTCGGCGTCCGGCAACGCGTCCCGCACGCCGAGCGCGATGGCCTCCGCGGCCTCGACCGCGGTGAGACTGCCCTTGAACTTGTCGGGCGCGATGACGACACGGGTCACGGCTTCACCTCCGTCAGCGGGGGACGCCCGGCGAGCACCGCCGCGACGTTGCGGGCCGCCAGCACGGCCATCGCGGTGCGGGTCTCGACCGTGGCGGACCCGAGGTGCGGGCTCAGCACGACGTCGTCGCGGCCGAGCAGCCGCGGTTCGACCTCGGGTTCCTTCTCGAACACGTCGAGCGCGGCGCCCGCGATCCCCCCGGCTTCCAGGGCGTCCGCCAGCGCGGCCTCGTCGACGACCGGGCCACGCGTCGTGTTCACCAGGTACGCGCCCGGTTTCATCGCGCGCAACGCCGCGGCGTCGATGAGGTGGCGCGTCTCCGGGGTCAGCGGGCAGTGCAGCGAGACGACGTCCGAGCGGTCGAAAAGTTCTTCGAGCGAAACGAACTCGGCGTCCGTGTCCTGCTTCGACCGTCCGGTGTAGACGATCGACATGCCGAAGGCCTCGGCCCGCTTCGCCATCGCGCGGCCGATCTGGCCGAACCCGACGATGCCGAGCGTCTTGCCCTGCAGCCCCGAGCCGAGCAGGAAACCGAGGTGGAACGACCACGGCGTGCGCGAGCGCAGCAGCCGTTCGCCTTCGCCGAGGCGCCGCGTGACGGCGAGCAGCAGGCCGAAGGCGAGGTCGGCGGTGGCGTCGGTGAGCACGCCCGGGGTGTTGGTGACGACGACGCCGCGTCCGGCCAGGGCCGGGACGTCGACGTTGTCGTAGCCGACCGCGACGTTCGCGACCACCTTCAGTCCCGGGCCGGCGGCGTCGGCGAGCGCGCCGTCGAGCCGGTCGTGCAGCATGCCGACCACGGCGTCCGCGCCGGCCACGAACTCGTGCAGCTCGGCGGGCGTGAGCGGCCGGTCCAGCTCGGACACCGCCACCTCGCCCGCTTGGGCCAGCAGCTTCACCGCGTCGTCGGGAATCCAGCGGGTCACCGCGATCTTGGGCACCCCGACAGCCTAGTCCCCCTGAACCGCCTCGAGAACGATCTCCGACTGCGCGGCGGCCCCGGCGCCGTTGGGGTGGAAGGGGAACGCGAGCAGCAGCGGGTTGCTCGCCGAGATCGGGATCAGGCCCTCGGCGTAGCGCACGGTGGGCGCCTGGCACGCGTCGTGCCCGACGGTCGGGGTGTAGGTGTCGACGAGTTCGGCGCCGTTGCCCGCGGCGACCCGCGCGAGCATGGCGTTCATCTGGAGGAACTTCGCCTGCAGGTAGGCGACGTCGCCGTCGGCGATGGGGATCACCGGCCAGCACCCCTTCCCGCTCGCGGGCAGCCCGGCGAGGTAGTTCACCAGCAGGACCCGCGCCTGCGGCGAGCGTTCGCGGATCTGCTGCAGCGCGTTCGCGACCTTGGGCTCGGCCGCCGCGACCGCGTTTTCCAGCTGGTCGACGCCGCCCGCGGTGAACTTCGCCTTGCAGGTGCTCACCGGCAGGACGGTGAGGCACTTCGTCACGGCCGCCGCGAGCCCGATGTCGTTGCCGCCGATGCCCACGGTGACCAGGTCGGTCGACGGTGTGAGCCGGTCGAACTGCGGCGGGTTCGTCCCGCCCAGCGGCAGCTTCTGCGGCTGCGTGAAGTCGGTCGTCGTCGCGCCTCCGCAGCTCGCGTCGCGGAAGGTCTCGACGCCGAGCGCGCCGGCGACCTCGTGCGGGTAGTCCGAAGTGGACTGTGCGCAGTCGAGCGGGGTGAACTCGGTGGTGGGCGGGAAGGTCACGAAGACGTCGGCGGTCCACGAATCTCCGAGCGCGACGTACTCGTGGTAGCGCGCGCTCGCCGACGCCGGGGCGGCGGCAGCGAGCGCGGCGATCACGGGCACGGCCAGCAGGGTGGTCAGGCGCCTGCGCATGCTGCCTCCGTTGGCGAGCGGCGAAGTGAAGGACTTTCACATTCAGGCCGTGCCCGGTGAAAAGTCAATCCGCCTCACCCGTCCTGGTGACGCCGGTCGACGTGGGTATTCAGACCCTGGTCAGCCGCACCACCGCGCTCGCGTAGCCGCTCCCGGGCAGGTCGACGTCGAGACCGTGGCTCAGCAGCACCGCGCCGTCGTGCACGACGCCGTCCTGGTCGCGGTACCGCCCCGCCGGAGCCAGCCCAACCAGGCGCGGCGGCGTGACCGGGCGCGCGAACTCCGTGGGCCGCCGCCAGAAGAACACGACCACCTCGCCCGCCAGCACGTACTGCACCGCGGTGAGCGCCGACTTCGCCGGGTCCGCCAGCCGGTACAGCTCGCCGTGCTGCACCACGGGCCGGATTTCCTTGTACAGCGCGACGAGCGACGCCGCTTCGCCGAGTTCGGCGGCACTCCAGCGCGGCAGGTCACCGCCCAGGCCGAGCACGCCCGCCATCGCGACGTGGAACCGGAAGCTCAGCGGCGCCTCGCGGCCGGTGGTCGGGTTCGGGCTGTCGGTGACCCAGGCGGACATCGTGCCGGCCGGGTAGACCTGGCCGTAGCCGTGCTGGATGGTGATCCGGTCGGCGGCGTCGGTGTTGTCGGACGCCCAGATCTCGTCGGTGCGGGCGAGGATCCCGAGGTCGGTGCGCCCGCCGCCGCCTGCGCAGCCCTGGATCCGCAACGTCGGGTGGTCCGCGCGCAGCCGGCCGAGGATCCGGTGCACCGCGCGGACGTGGTCCACCCACACGCGGCCGGCCTCCCCGCCCGGCCAGCCGGCTTCGGTGAAGGCGCGGTTCATGTCCCACTTCAAGTAGTCGATGCCGTGCTCGCCGACGAGCCGGTCGAGCCACTGGTGCGCCCAGTCCGCGACGTCCGGGCGCGCGAAGTTCAGCACGAGCTGGTTCCGCAGCGTCGTGCGTTCGCGGTTCGCCATGTGCAGCACCCAGTCCGGGTGCGCGCGGTAGAGGTCGCTGTCCGGGTTGACCATCTCCGGCTCGATCCACAGCCCGAACTTCATCCCGTGCGCGTGGACCGCGTCGACCAGGGGCCGCAACCCGGCCGGGAAGCGCTGTTCGTTGGCGGTCCAGTCGCCGAGCCCGGCGGTGTCGCCGGTGCGGGCACCGAACCAGCCGTCGTCCATGACGAACAGCTCGGCCCCGAGTTTCGCCGCGGCCGCGGCCAGCTCGGTTTCGGTCCGCTCGTCGACGTCCCAGCCGGTGGCCTCCCAGGAGTTGTAGACGATCGGCCGCAGCTCTTCCGGGTGCGGCTGGACGAACTCGCGGACGTAGGCGTGCCAACGTCGGCTCGTTCCGCCGAAGCCGTCGGCCGCGTAGAGCCCGGCGAACACCGGCGTCTCCCAGGTTTCGCCGGGGCGCAGCTGCCAGGCGACGTTCTCGTGGCCGAAGCCGCCGGTCCACGTCACTCGCCCGGTGTGCGTGTGCTCGACGGTGATCCGCCAGCTGCCGCTCCAGGCGAGCGCCGTCGACCACACTTCGCCGGACGTCTCGGTCGCGTCGCCCGCGTCCAGCATCACCCAGGGATTGACCTGGTGGCTGGACACGCCGCGGCGGCTGGTGAGCGTGGTTTCGCCGACCGGCAGCGGTTCGCGCAGCACGCCGTACTCGGCGCTCCACGCACCCGACGTCCGGGTGAGCCGCGCGCCCTCGCGCCGGGGGAGCGTCCACGCCGCGGAATCCGTGCGCAGCAGGGAGACCGGCTGGTCCGCGCGCAGGGAGGTCCAGCGTTCGACGACGTCACCGCGGAGGCGGTAGTGCAGCGAGAGTTCGAGGGGGTAGTGCCGGTCGACGAGCCGCACGACCAGCGTGCCGTCCTCGATCGCGAAGCCGTCGTAGCGCCACTCGAGCGCCGACGTCCCGTCCTCGTACCGCACGGCCAGCGCCGCGACGCCGAAGAAGGCGCCGCCTTCGGCCGGCAGTTCCTGCCGCTCGTCGCCGGGCTCGTCGAAGCTGCTGTCGGCCGGGTTGCGGCGCGCGGCGACCTGCGTGGCCTGGGAGAGGGTCAGGGGCGGGCCCCAGTGGACGTGCCGCGGCCGGTCGCCGGCGTCGAGCCGGAAGGCGTACGAGCTCTCGGGGGTGCGCAGCAGCCAAAGCCGGTTCGCGGGGTCGTGTTCGACGAGCGACATGATCCCGAGCGTAGGCATGACCAGCGAAAAAATAAATTCTTGACGAAGTTAATTAATCCTGCCTACCCTTCCGGCCATGCCTCGCAGTGCACCGGCAAGGGCGCCGATCACCAGTCCCGCGGCAGCGACCGTGTTCACCACGGTCCTGACCGAGGGGCCGGTCTCCCGCGTCGACGTCGCCCGGCGCACCGGCCTGTCGTCGGCCGCGGTCACCAAGGCGGCCCGGCCGTTCATCGAAGCCGGCTACCTCGAAGAGCTCGCCTCCGAAGGCCGCACGGGCCCCGGTGCCGGGCGGCCCGCGAACCCCCTCGCCATCCGGCCCGACCGCGAGTACTTCGTCGGCGTCAAGATCACCGGCGACGATCTCATCGGCGTGGTCACCGACCTGCGCGCCGACGTCCGCGCCAGCGCCCACCACGCGCTGGCGGGCCACGACGTCGAGCACGTCGTCCGCGCGCTGGCCGACCTCGTCGGCGAGCTGCTGGCCGGGCCGACCCCGGACGGCACCAGCAACCTCCGCGAGCGGGCCTACTGCCTGGGCGTCGCGGTCTCCGGCGACGTCGACCGCGCGTCCGGCGTCGTCCGGTACTCGCCGTTCCTCGGCTGGCGGGACGTGCCGCTGGCGGAGCTGCTGGGGGAGGCGACGGGGCTGACCGTGACGCTGGAGAACGACGTCAAGGCCCTCGCCGTCGCCGAGCAGTGGTTCGGCGAAGGCGTCGGCGCGTCGTCGTTCGCGCTGGTCACGGTGGGTACGGGCATCGGCAGTGCGCTCGTGGTGAACGGCGACCTGGTCCGCGGCGCGCACGGCGTCGCGGGCGAGATCGGGCACGTCCCGGTCGCCGACGGCGGCCCGCCCTGCCACTGCGGCGGCCGTGGCTGTGTCGAGGCGATCGCGTCCACCGAGGCGATCCTTCTGCGCGCGCGTGAAGTCTCCGGCGAACCCGGGCTCTCGATGGACGAAGCGGTGACGCGCGCTCGCGGCGGTGACGAGCCGCTGCGCGAGGTGTTCGCCGCCGCCGGGCACGCGATCGGGCTCGGGCTGGCCGCGCTGGTCAACCTGTTCGGCCCGGAACGGGTCGTCGTCTCCGGGGAAGGCGTCGCCACCTACGACCTGTTCGAAGAGCAGATCCGCCGGACCTTCGCGGTCCAGGCGTTCGGCAGCGCCGCCCGCTGCGGCCTGGTGATCCGGCCGCTGCCGTTCGAGGAGTGGGCGCGGGGCGCGGCCGCCGTCGCCATCCAAAGCCTTTTCGTCGCCGAGAGCGTCTAAGGAGTCCTTGTGAGCCCCATGAATCGTCGAAGCTTCCTGGTCGGTTCCGTGCTGTTCGCCGGGGGAGCGGCCCTCGCGGGCTGCACCTCGGACCCGCTGAACAAGAACGCGGGCGCCGCTTCCGGTGCGAAGGTCACGCTGCAGCAGTGGTACCACGCGTACGGCGAATCCGGGACGCAGCAGGCCGTCCAGCGCTACGCCCAGGAGTTCACCAAGGCCAACCCGGACATCGCGATCAACGTCAGCTGGATCGCCGGCGACTACGAGACGAAGCTCAACTCCGCGATGCTCACCGCGCAGGCGCCGGACCTGTTCGAGCTCGGCGACTTCCGGTACCAGAACGTCAAGAACGGCCTGCTCGCGCCGCTCGACGACGTCATCGCGCCGGCCAAGGCCGACTTCAGCCCGGCCGCGCTGGGCACCGTGACCGTCGACGGCAAGATCTACGGCGTCAAGATGATCGACGACGTCATGATGCTGTACTACCGCAAGTCCGCGCTGCAGGCCGCGGGCGTGCAGCCGCCGCGGACGTTCGCCGAGCTGCTCGACGCGACTCGCAAGCTCGACACCGGCAAGCAGAAGGGCCTGTACGTCGGCACGGACGGCGTCGGCGAGGCCGCGACGCTCCTGCTGTGGTCGTCCGGCGGGGACTTCTTCGACAGCAGCGGCAAGAAGGTCGCCTTCGCCTCACCCGAGGCGATCGCCGCGATCGGCGGGCTCAAGCAGCTGCACGACACCGGCGGCCTGCTCCAGGGTTACCCGACGGACTGGTCCGACCCGGGCGCGTTCGCCAACGGCGCCACCGCGATGCAGTGGGGCGGGCTGTGGTCGCTGCCGGACATCAAGAAGGCGCTCGGCGACGACTTCGGCGTCGTCGCGTGGCCGAAGTTCGGCGACGCCGGCAAGCAGGTCGCCCGGGTCGGCGGCTGGTACCAGCTGGCCAACGCGAAGTCCCAGAACCTCGAGGCCGTCAAGAAGTTCATCGACTGGCTGTGGATCAAGAACGCCGACCTGCAGAAGGACTGGTGCGTCAAGTACGGCTTCCACATCCCGGCGCGCAAGCCGGTCGCCGCGCAGACGACCGAGTTCTCCAGCGGCCCGGCGAAGGACGCCGTGACGATCTCGCAACAGGACGGCAAGTCCTACTCGGGGCTGTGGAACAAGGCGTCGGCCACGCTGTTCCTGCAGGCCGCGACCAAGATCGCGAACGGGCAGGCCGACCCGGCCGCCGAGCTCGCCGACGCGGCGAAGAAGGCACAGGCCGAAGTCGACAAGCAGCTGGCCTGATGACCGCCCTGCTGGAGGCGCCGGCCGTCCCGGTGGTGGCGAAGAAGCGCCGCCGTCGCCGGGACTGGCGTGCGATCGGCGCGTTCGTGGTGCTGACCGGGCCCGTGGTGCTCGGGCTGGGGCTGTTCAAGTACGTCGCGATCGCGTGGAGCTTCCTGCTCAGCTTCAACGACGCCCGCGGCACCATCACGCTCGGGCACTGGACCGGCTTCGACAACTACGCGTTCCTGCTCGGCGACGACGCCTTCCTGACGTCGCTGTCGACGATCGCGATCTTCACCGTGTTCATCGTGCCGATCACGTTCGTGGCGTCGCTCGGCCTCGCGGTGCTCGTCAACAGCATCAAGCGGGGCAAGGCGTTCTTCCGGACGATCTTCCTCATCCCGGCCGCGGTGTCGTACGTCGTCGCGGCGCTGGTCTGGAAGATGGCACTGTTCAACGGCCTGCCGTCCGGCGTCGCGAACGTCCTCGGCGGCCTGTTCGGCGCCGACCCGGTGCCGTGGCTGTCGGAGACGAGCCCGCCGGTGTACTGGGTCGCGGTGGTGACGCTGCGGTTGTGGCTGCAGGTCGGGCTGTACATGATCCTGTTCCTGGCCGGGCTGCAGGCGATCTCGCCGTCGCTGTACGAAGCCGGCGAGCTGGACGGCACGACGAAGTGGCAGGCCTTCCGCTACATCACGTTGCCGCAGCTGCGGAACACGTCGGTGGCGGTGCTGCTGCTGATCCTGATCGCCGCGTTCCAGGCCTTCGACGAGTTCTACAACCTGTTCGGCACCGGGCTTTCGGGCACCGCGACCGCGCCGGTGAAGCCACCGCTGGTCTACCTCTACGACTCCGCGCTGGGCGATCAGAACTACGGCGTCGGCTCGGCGGGCGCGTTCCTGCTGACCGTGCTCATCGTCGTGATCACGCTGCTGCAGGGCCGGTTCGTCGGCTTCGGGAAGAAGGACTGATGGCCGTCCTGACCGCGCCTCGGAAGGCGCCGAAGTACGTCCTGGCTTCGGCGCTCGCGGTGATCTTCCTGCTGCCCTTCTACATCATGCTGCGCAACGCGCTCATGACGCGCCAGCAGGTCAGCTCGCCGGACTGGTCGTGGCTGCCGGACCCCCTGTCCTGGGTCAACTTCGGCGACCTGTTCGCCGACGCGTCGGTGCCGATGGCGCACTCGCTCTGGAACTCGTTCCTGGTCGCGATCGTCACCGCGCCGGTGGGCACGCTGTTCGGCTCGATGGCCGGGTACGCGCTGGCCCGGATCAACGTGCCGGGACGCCGCGCGGTGTTCACGTACGTGCTGGTCACGCTGATGATCCCGCAGTCGGTGACGTTCGTGCCGACGTTCGTCGTCGTCGGGTCGATGGGCGGGGTCAACACGGAGTGGGGCATCATCGCGCCGAACCTGTTCAGCGCGTTCACCGTGATCCTCTTCCGCAACTTCTACCTGCGGTTCCCCGCCGAGATCGAAGAGGCGGGCCGGCTCGACGGGCTCGGCTACCTCGGCGTCTACCGGCGGCTGGTCCTGCCGAACTCCGGGAGCATGATCGCCTCGCTCGGCGCGCTGATGTTCATCGAAAGCTGGAACGCGTTCCTGTGGCCGCTGGTGATCGGGCAGGACCCGTCGTCGTGGACCGCGCAGATCGCGCTCTCGACGTTCCTGACCGCGCAGTCGGTCAACCTGCCGGCGCTGTTCGCCGGCGCTCTGGTCACCATCGCGCCGCTGGTCGCGATGTTCCTGGTCGCCCAGCGGTTCATCGTCCGCGGAATCGCGGCGAGCGGGCTCAAGGAGTAGGTCCCCTATCGAGGAGTGTTCAGTGAAGCGCCTCCTTTCCGTTTTTCTCGCCATCCTGGGTATTTCGGTCTTCTTTGTGCCCTCCGCCGATGCCCGGACGCCGTTCGTGCGGCCGTTCATGGGCTGGAGCAGCTGGAGCCTCGAGTCGTCGACCCGCGCGGGTTACGGCACTTCGTGGCTTAACGAGTCGCACGTCCGTGACGCGGCTTCGGCCATGGCTTCGAAGCTCAAGTCCGCGGGCTACACCTACGTCAACATCGACTCGGGCTGGAACGCCGACCTGTCGTGGGTGTTCCACACCGACGTCAACGGGATCCCGGCGCCTGATCCCGGCCGCTTCCCTTCGGGGATCCCCGCGTTGGCCTCCTACGTCCACGGCCTGGGCCTCAAGCTCGGCCTGTACGCCGTGACCGGGCTCGAGAAGGAGGTCTACGACAAGAACGCGCCCATCCTCGGGACCTCGTGCCACGCGCAGGACATCGCCTACCGGCCGCTGACGCCGTCCAACGGCTGGGGCGGCAACTGGAAGGTCGACTTCGGGAACCCCTGCGCGCAGAAGTACTACGACTCGATCGTCTCCCGGTTCGCGTCCTGGGGCGTGGACTTCATCAAGGTCGACGGGACGACCGAAGACAACGTCGCGGACATCGAGGCGTGGTCCGCGGCCATCGACCACGCACGGCGGCCGATGTGGCTGACGGCGAGCGCGTGGCCGGTGCCGCGGTCCATCGGGCCTTCGCTCGCCCCCTATGCCAACGGCGTGCGGATCGACACCGACGTCGAGTGCTACTGCGACACGGTGTCCACGTGGGACGGTTCGGTGAAGGCGCGCTGGACGGATCTGCCGAACTGGCAGGGTGTCTTCGGCCCGCAGTACCGGCCGGACCTGGACTCGATGCCGATCAGCAACAACACCGGCAGCGGCATCCAGGACGGGATCTCCGACGTCGAGCGGCAGAGCGTGATGACGTTCTGGTCCATGGCGTCCTCGCCGCTGTACGTCGGGGGAGACATCTACTTCCTGGACGCTTCCGCCGTGTCGATCCTGATCAATCCCGAGGTCATCGCGGTCGATCACGCGGGTTCCCACCCGACGCGGGTGACCGGCGGCGACCACCAGGTGTGGCGGAAGCGCGCGCCGGACGGCCGGTGGTACGCGGCCGTCTACAACCTGGGTTCCACGCCCGCGGACATCACGGTGGACCTCGGCGTTCCGGGCGCGCGGCCGGTGCGTGACCTCGTCGCGCGCGAGGACCTCGGGCGGTTCCGGGGCTCGTGGACCGCTTCCGCCGTCCCCGCGCACGGCTCCCGGCTCGTCCGGATCGGCTGACGGTCGTCCCGAAGGGGACTTTTCTCGCTGGTCACGCGAGGAAAGTCCCCTTCGTCGTGCCTGCGTCATCCATTGGGTGGAAGACGTCTGGTCGGCGGGCCGGACGCCGTGCTATGTTCGGTTGCAGAACGAGTGTGCGTGATGCGAACGGATTCGGAGTGTGGGATGGCAGAGCTGCTGTCGCTGGAGGAGGCTGTGGGCCGGCTGGTGCACGACGGCGACACCGTCGCGCTCGAGGGCTTCACGCACCTCATCCCGGTCGCGGCCGGGCAGGAGATCATCCGGCAGGGCCGGCGGGGTCTCACGCTGGTGCGCATGACCCCGGACATCGTGTACGACCAGCTGATCGGCGCGGGCTGCGCGAGCAAGCTGATCTTCTCCTGGGGTGGCAACCCCGGTGTCGGCTCGCTGCACCGCTTCCGTGACGCGGTCCAGCACGACTGGCCGGTGCCGCTCGAGATCGAGGAGCACAGCCACGCGGGGATGGCGAACCGGTACGTCGCCGGCGCGTCCGGCCTGCCGTTCGCCGTGCTGCGCGGCTACACGGGCACGGACCTGCCCGCGCAGACCGACACGATCAAGCCGATCACGTGCCCCTTCACCGGCGAGCGGCTCACCGCGGTCCCGGCGCTGAACCCGGACGTCACGATCGTCCACGCCCAGCGCGCCGACCGTCAGGGCAACGTCCAGATGTGGGGCATCACCGGCGTCCAGAAGGAAGCGGTCCTGGCCGCGAAGCGCTCGATCGTGACGGTGGAAGAGATCGTCGACGAACTCGAGCCCCGCCCCGGCGCGGTCGTCCTCCCGGCCTGGGTGGTCACGGCGGTGGCCGAGGTCCCGGGCGGCGCGAAGCCGTCGTACGCGGCCGGGTACTACGAGCGCGACAACTCGGCATACCAGGCATGGGACGAGGTGGGCCGTGACCGCGAGGAGTTCACGAAGTGGCTGAACGAGCTGACCGGGGTGAAGGCATGAGTCACCTCGGTCGTCCCCGCCGGCACGCCCCCGGCTCTCCCCCGAGGCCGGTGGCCGCTGCCCCCTTCCCCGAGACAGCGACCACCGGCTGGAGCCACGCCCCGGCGCCCCGCCCTGGCACCACCAGCACCCGCAAGACCGCGGAGGTCCCGGCATGAGCACCGACTACACCGCCGACGAGATGATGAGCATCGCGGCGGCCCGCGCGCTCTCCGACGGCACGTCCTGCTTCGTCGGCATCGGCCTCCCGAGCAAGGCCGCGAACCTCGCCCGCCGCGCCCACGCCCCGAACCTCACGCTGATCTACGAGTCCGGCTGCCTGGGCGCGAAGCCGTCCCACCTCCCGCTGTCGATCGGCGACGGCGAACTGGCCGACACCGCCGACGCGGTGGTCAGCGTCCCGGAGGTGTTCAACTACTGGCTCCAGCCGGGCCGGATCGACGTCGGCTTCCTCGGCGCCGCGCAGCTGGACAAGTTCGGCAACATCAACACGACGGTGATCGGCTCGGACTACCACGACCCGAAGGTCCGGCTGCCGGGCGCGGGCGGTGCCCCGGAGATCGCGGCGTCGTGCGGCGAGGTGTTCATCGTGCTGCGCCAGAGCCCCCGGGCGTTCGTGGAGAAGGTCGACTTCGTGACGTCGTTCGGCCACGGCTCGGGCAAGGGCGACCGCGAAAAGCTCGGCCTCCCGGGGCAGGGCCCGACGCTGGTCGTCACCGACCTGGGCCTGATGCGTCCCGACCCGGAGACGGCCGAGCTGACCCTCACCGAGCTCCACCCCGGCGTGGAGCTGGAGCAGGCGATCAAGGCGACGGGGTGGACCCTGAAGGTGGCGGACGACCTGAAGGTCACCCCCGCCCCGACCGAGCAGGAGCTGACCCTCCTGCGAGAACTGGAGAAGGCGTGACGGTCGTGCGCCCCTCCGGTTTCCCCCTCGTCCCGCGCGCCCACCACGCCCGCCGTGGCAAGGTGGGCCGGTGACCGTCGCCCCGCCCGCGAGCCCCCGCGCCGCGCCGCGAGCGAACCGGGCCGTGGCACCCTCCGACCCGGCGCAAGCTCCCGCGACCGCACCGAACCGTCCCCACCCGACCCCTCCGGCGACCCCCGCGCCGCCGACCCGGAAGGCGAACGCATGACCGACGTCTACGTCCTCGACGCGATCCGCACCCCGTTCGGCCGCTACGGCGGCGCACTGGCCGGCGTCCGCCCGGACGACCTGGCCGCGGGCGTGCTCAAGGCCCTCGTGGCCCGCACCGGCCTCGACCCGTCCACAGTGGACGAGGTGACCCTCGGCGACGCGAACGGCGCGGGCGAGGACAACCGCAACGTCGCCCGGATGGCCGCCCTCCTGGCCGGCTGGCCCACGAGCGTCCCCGGTAGCACCGTCAACCGCCTCTGCGGCTCCGGCCTCGACGCGGTGATGCAGGCCAGCCGCGCGATCCAGGTCGGCGACGCCGCACTGGTGGTCGCCGGTGGCGTCGAGTCCATGACCCGCTCGCCGCTCGTCATGCCGAAGCCGGAAAAGGCCTTCCCGGCCGGCAACCAGACCCTCTACAACACCGCGCTCGGCTGGCGCATGGTCAACCCGGAGATGCCGTCGCAGTGGACGATCTCCCTCGGTGAGTCCACCGAGCAGCTCGCCGAGCGCTACGGCATCGGCCGCGACGAGCAGGACGCCTTCGCCGCCCGCAGCCACGTCAACGCCGCGAAGGCGTGGGACGAAGGCTTCTACGACGACATGGTCGTCCCGGTCGAAGGGGTCGACCTGGCCCGCGACGAGGGCATCCGCCCGGACTCGAGCCCCGAGAAGCTGGCCAAGCTGAAGCCCGTCTTCCGCAAGGAGAACGGCACCGTCACGGCGGGCAACGCCTCCCCGCTGAACGACGGCGCGTCGGCGCTCCTGCTCGGCGACGAAGCGAGCGCGAGCCGGCTCAACGCGATCCCGCTGGCCCGCATCGCCGGGCGTGGCGCGGCGGGCGTCGACCCGGACGTCTTCGGCATCGGCCCGGTGCGCGCGGCGGAGATCGCCCTCGAGCGCGCCGGCATCGGCTGGGACGACCTGGCCGCGGTGGAGCTCAACGAAGCCTTCGCCGCCCAGTCGCTGGCCTGCCTGCGCGACTGGAAGGACCTCGACCCGGAGATCGTGAACACCCACGGCGGCGCGATCGCGATCGGTCACCCGCTGGGCGCGTCCGGGGGCCGCATCCTCGGCACCCTGGCGCACGACCTCCACCGCCGCGGCGGTGGCTGGGGACTGGCCGCCATCTGCATCGGCGTCGGCCAGGGCCTGGCCGTCGTCCTCGAAGGCCGGTAAAGGAGAGAAGACATGGCTACTCCGACCGAATTCAGGCTGCCCCACTACGGCGAGGACCCCGAGGGCACCCACCCGCCGCTCGACTACGCCGGCTACCGCTCCACCGCGCTGCGGCACCCCAAGCAGGACCTGGTGCTGCTGCCGCAGATGCTGACCGAGGTCACCGGCCCGCTGCTCGGTCCCGGCCGCCTCGGCGAGTTCGACAACGACCTCACCCGCCAGCACGCGGGCGAACCACAGGGCCAGCGGATCATCGTCACCGGCCGGCTGCTCGACGGCGACGGCCGCCCCGTGCGGGACTCGCTCGTCGAGATCTGGCAGGCCAACGCGGGCGGCCGCTACCGCCACACCGGAGACCGCTGGCCGTCGCCGCTCGACCCGAACTTCGACGGCGTCGGGCGCGCGCTGACCGACAGCGACGGCCGCTACACCTTCACCACCATCAAGCCCGGCGCGTACCCGTGGAAGAACCACGACAACGCCTGGCGCCCCGCGCACATCCACTTCTCGGTGTTCGGCTCGGCGTTCACGCAGCGGCTGGTCACCCAGATGTACTTCCCGGACGACCCGCTCTTCTCCCAGGACCCGATCTTCAACTCCATCCCGGACGAGAAGGCCCGCCGGCGGATGGTGTCGCGCTACGACCACGAGATCACGCAGTCCGAGTGGGCGCTGGGGTTCCAGTTCGACATCGTGCTGCGCGGGCGCGACGCGTCGGTCTTCGAAGAGGAAGAGGACGACGAATGACCAAGCTGCTTCCCACCCCTTCGCAGACCGTCGGCCCGTACCTGTCGATCGGGCTGCCCTGGCCGGACGGCCCGTACGTCGTGGCCGAAGGCACGCCCGGCGCGTTCTGGATCCGCGGCACCGTCCGCGACGGCAACGGCGACCCGGTCCCCGACGCCATGATCGAGACGTGGCAGGCCGACCCGGAAGGCGGGTTCCGCCACCCCGACGACCCGCGCGGTGAGGCGTCCGGCGACTTCCGCGGCTTCGGCCGCTGCCCGACCACTCCCGAAGGCACGTACGGGATCCTCACCCTGCTCCCCGGTGTGGTGCCGGGCGAGGGCGGCACCACGCAGGCGCGCCACATCGACGTGTCGGTGTTCGCGCGCGGCCTGCTCAACCGGTGCGTCACGCGGATCTACTTCGAGGACCAGGACAACTCGGACGACCCGGTGCTGGCGACGGTTCCGGAGGAGCGGCGCGGCACGCTGATCGCGGCCAAGACCGGCGACGGCTACCGCTTCGACGTGCGCCTCCAAGGCGACGGCGAGACGGTCTTCTTCCGGGTATGACGAGCGCGAACGGAGGTGACGGCGTGGGTGCCGTGCGGCTGCACCGGGTCGTCGAAGGGCCCGAAGACGGCCCGGTGGTGGTGTTCGGCGGATCGCTCGGCAGCGACCTCCGGATGTGGGAACCGCAGGTCGTGCCGTTGCTGGAGCGCGGCTTCTGCGTGGTCCGCTACGACACGCGCGGGCACGGCGCTTCGCCGGTGCCGCCAGCGCCGTACGACCTCGAAGACTTCGGCTTCGACTTCCTCGCGATGCTCGACGACCTCGGTGTCGCGAAGGCGCACCTGGTGGGCCTCTCGCTCGGCGGGATGACGGGGATGTGGCTCGGCGCCCACGCCCCGGACCGGATCGCGAGCCTGGTGCTCTGCTGCACGTCCGCGAAGCTCGGGCCGCCGCAGATGTGGGCCGACCGGGCCCGCACGGTCCGCGAGAAGGGCACCGGCGCGGTGGCTGCCGCCGGGGTCGCCCGTTGGCTGACACCGGGCTACGCCGAGCGGCACCCGGACCGTGCCGCGTTCCTGCGCTCGATGATCGCCGCCGTCCCGGCCGAGGGCTACGCGGCCTGCTGCGGCGCGATCGAGCGGATGGACCTGCTCGACGTGCTGCCGAAGATCACGGCGCCCACCCTGGTGATCGCGGGCGCCGACGACCCGGCCACGCCGCCGGAAGGCCACGCCGACCTGATCGCGGCGGGCATCCCGGGCGCGCGGCTGGAGGTCGTGCCGGAGGCCGCGCACCTGGGCAACTACGAGCAGCCCGAGGAATTCACGAGGCTGATCCTCGAGCACCTGGAGGCGAAGTGACCGGAGACCGTCACGAGCAGGGCATGAAGGTCCGGCGCGAGGTGCTCGGCGACGAGCACGTCGACCGCGCGGTCGCGGGCACCACGGACTTCAGCCGCCCGTTCCAGGACTACATCACCGAAGGCGCGTGGGGCTCGGTCTGGGCGCGGGACGGCCTCGACCGCCGGACGCGCAGCTGCGTCACGCTCGCGGCGCTGACCGCGCTGCAGGCGCACAACGAGCTGGCGATGCACGTCCGGGCCGCGATCCGCAACGGCCTCACCGCGGCGGAGATCGGCGAGGTCCTGCTGCACACGGCGGTCTACGCCGGCGCACCGGCGGCGAACGCGGCGTTCGCCATCGCGCAGCGCACCCTGGCCGAGCTCGGCGAGCCGAGCGCCCGGCCGGCCGACGCCGGATAGGGTGCCGGACATGGACGCGGGGAGGCCCATCGAAGCCGAGCTGGACAGCGAGCCGGCGCACCGTGGCGCCCACCACGTGCAGTCGCTGGAGCGCGGGCTGGCCGTGATCAAGGCCTTCCACGCGGACGCGGCGGAGCTGACCCTGAGCGACGTCGCCCGCGCGACGGGCTTGACCCGCGCCGCGGCCCGCCGTTTCCTGCTGACCCTGACCGACCTCGGCTACGTCCGCACCGACGGCAAGTACTTCTCCCTCACCGCCCGCGTGCTGGAGCTGGGCTACTCGTACCTGTCGAGCATGACGCTGCCGGAGGTGGCCCAACCGCACCTGGAGCACCTGTCGGCGGGGGTGCACGAGTCGAGCTCGGTGTCGGTCCTGGAGGGAACGGACATCGTCTACGTGGCGCGGGTGGCGGTCTCGCGCATCATGACGGTGAGCATCAACGTGGGAACCCGCTTCCCGGCGTACGCGACATCGATGGGCCACGTCCTGCTGGCCGGCCTGAGCAAGGCGGAGCTGGAGGCGTACTTCGTGGTGGCGAGGCTCGACCGCCTGACGGACCGCACGGTCACGGCCCCGGACCGCCTCCGGACGGAACTGGCGAAAGTGACGGCCCAGGGCTGGGCGATGGTGGACCAGGAGCTGGAGGAAGGCCTCCGCTCGGTGGCGGCCCCGATCCACGACCGCAAGGGCCGGGTGGTGGCCGCGGTGAACCTGTCGACGCACGCGAGCCGCACAACGGCGGAGTCGGTGGAGAAGGACCTGGTACCGCCCCTGCTGGAGACGGCCCGAGCCATCGAGGCCGACCTGGCAGTCGGCGCCCCGGGCCGAGCCCATGGCTGAGCGAGAAACCACCCCGCCACCGACGGGCCCCTCAGCTGCACCCCCGGCCGACCGACGCCCGCCGGCCGTCGCCCGCCCGCGGAGCCGCGCCGCGGCGGCCGCCCCGCGATGCTCGTCCGCGACTGCACCCCACGCAAACCCGGCGCACCCATGACCTCGGTCGATCCCGGCACTCCGCCCGTCGCCGGTCTCCTGCTGGCAGCCGGGGCCGGTCGTCGCTTCGGCGGGCCGAAGGCCCTTGCCGAACTCGAGGGCGAACCCCTCGTCCTGCGAGCGCTCGCCACCCTGGCCGCTGCCGGCTGCACTCCTGTCCGAGTCGTGCTCGGCGCGGCCGCCGACCAGGTCCGCGCCCTCCTGCCCGATCCGGCCCAGGCCGTGCTGGCCGAGGGGTGGGAGACCGGCATGGGCGCCTCCCTCAAAGCCGGGCTCGCCGCGCTGTCCCAGGAAACAGGCCCCGTCGCCGCGCTGGTGCACCTCGTCGACCTGCCCTGGGTGGGCGCCGACATCCTCGCCCGGGTCGCCGCCGGCGCAACGTCCGAAACCGTCGCCCGCGCGGCCTACGACGGTGTCCCCGGCCACCCCGTCCTCCTCGGCCGCCGCTGGTGGACCGAAATCGCCGAAACCGCCCAGGGCGACCGCGGGGCCCGGGACTGGCTGGCCGGCCGCCCCGACCTCCACCTCATCGAGTGCGGCGACCTCGGCAGCGGCCGCGACGTCGACCACCGCACCGACCTCCCCGGCACACCCCCCTCCTGACCACCCCCGGCAACCGGGCGAGTCGACCCCTCGATCACGCGTGTCGTCCATCGAGGCACGCGTGTCGCCCGCCCGGTTACGCGAGCCATCCCCGCCCCTCCGTGCACGCCGGCCACCCGATCTCCCGCCGGTGACCCGCGCCCGGCCGCCGCGCCGCCTACGATCGGCAGTGTGACCGACTCGCCTGAAGAACTCGCCGCCGCGCTGGACGCCACCGGTTACCTCGCCGATGACGGGCTCGCCACCGCCGGGTTCCTCGCCCTCCGCATGGGCCGCCCGCTGTTCTGCGAAGGCGAACCCGGCACCGGCAAGACCTCGCTCGCCATCGCGCTGGCCACCGCGCTCGACCGGCCGCTCGTCCGCCTCCAGTGCCACGAGGGCATCGACGCCGCCCAGGCACTGTACGAATGGGACTTCCCGCGCCAGCTCCTGCACCTGCGGGCCCTCGAAGCCGCCGGGGACGGGCGCGTCGACGTCGAGACCGCCGAGCGCTCGCTCTACACCGAACGCTTCCTGCTCGCGCGCCCGCTGCTGCAGGCCCTGATCACCGCGCCGTGCGTGCTGCTGGTCGACGAGATCGACCGCGCCGACGACGAGTTCGAAGCCTTCCTCCTCCAGCTGCTCGACGAGCACGCCGTGACCATCCCCGAATACGGCGAGATCCGCGCCGAAGAGCCGCCGCTGGTGGTGCTGACCTCGAACCGGACCCGCGAGGTGCACGACGCCCTCAAGCGCCGCTGCCTCTACCACTGGCTGGAACACCCGGACCTGGCGCGCGAGGTCACCATCCTGCGCCGGCGGATTCCCGATATCGGCGAGCGGCTCGCCCGGCAGGTCGCGGAAGCGGTGCACCGCCTCCGCGAGATGGACCTGCTGAAGCCGCCGGGGGTGGCGGAGTCACTCGACTGGGCCCGGGCCCTGCAGGCTCTGCACCGCGACGAGCTGGACGCGGCATCGGCGGCGCGGACGCTCGGTGCCGTCCTGAAATACAGCGAAGACCTCGACCGGGTCCGGGCGAAGCTCGACGCCCTGTTCGCCTGAGGGTCCACAAAGGACCGCGAGGTTAATTGCGTTGACCGCCTCGGCGGGCTCCGGCATGCTTTTTCCAGCACAGCAGGCAACACCCCGAGAGGAGGAGATCGTGACCGAAGTCCGGCAACACCGATGCGGCACGATCTCCCGTGCCGTTCGCTGAATCTTCCTGAAGGCTCTTCGCGCCCACCCCTCGCTACCTCGGGTCGGCCGCGGCGAAGAGCGCGGTCTGCGCCCGTCCGGGGAGGGGCGTGCGCGCAGACCGCCCCGTCCCGGTAGCTCAGCAGGACAGAGCGCGGCGCTACGAACGCCGAGGTCCGAGGTTCGACTCCTCGCCGGGACGCCCAGAGAGACATCGCCCAGGCCGGACAGCCGTGCGCCGCGGCCCCGGCCGGCCGCCGGCCGACCCTCCGGCCCCGGCGAGCGCACAATGGAGTCATGACCGCCGCCGCCGCCGATCCCGTCGCCGGGTACGCCGGGTTCGCCGCTGCCCTGCGTGAGGCCGGGGTGGCCTGCGACGCGCGCCGCGTGCAGGCCTACCTGACCGCCGTCGCCGAGATCGACGCCGCCGAGCCCACCCAGCTCTACTGGGCGGGCCGCCTCACGCTGTGCTCGAGCCCTGACGATCTCCCGTGCTACGAAGAAGCCTTCAGCCAGTGGTTCTCGATCGAAACCACCACCCCGCAGCGCGCGAAGTCCGCCGCGCCGAAGCAGGCCAGGATCGCCCCGCTCGTCGACGCCGAGGGCGCCGACGCCGCGGGTGGCGACGGGCCTGAGCAGCTGAAAGTCGCCGCGAGTGCCCAGGAGGTCCTGCGCCACCGCGACCTCGCCGCGCTGACCACCGCCGAGCGCGAACACCTCCGCGAACTCCTGGCCACCCTGAAGCCCTCGCCCCCGAAGCGACCGGCCGCGCGAAAGACGCCGTCGCACCGAGGACGGCTCGATCCCTCCCGCACCCTGCGCGCCATGCTCGCCAGCGGCGGCGAACCCGTGAAGCTCGCGCACGTCCGGCGGGGCAGCAGGCCGCGCCGGGTCGTGCTGCTCATCGACGTCTCGGGTTCGATGAGCCCGTACGCCGACGCCCTGCTCCGGTTCGCCCACGTCCTCACGCGCAGCGCACCCCAGTCCGTCGAGGTCTTCACCCTCGGCACGCGGCTGACCCGCGTGTCGCGCCAGCTGCGTCAACGCGACCCGGAACGCGCGATGCTCGCGGCGGGTTCGGCGGTGGCGGACTTCGCCGGCGGCACCCGGCTCGGCGAGACGCTGCAGGCGTTCCTCGACCGCTGGGGCCAGCGCGGCGTGGCCCGCCGCGCCGTGGTCACGGTGTTTTCCGACGGCTGGGAGCGGGGCGACACCGGCCTGCTCGGCGAGCAGCTCGCCCGCCTGCGCCGGCTCGCGCACGCCGTATTCTGGGTGAATCCGCACGCCGGCCGTGCGGGGTACGCTCCGGTCCAGTCGGGCATCGTGGCCGCGCTGCCCCACATCGACCGGCTGCTGGCCGGGCACACCCTGGCCACTTTGGAACGACTGCTCGGGGAGATTTCCGATGCGTGACGTACTGGACGACGTGTTCCGCCGCTGGTCCGACGGTGAAACGGTCGGGCTCGGCACCGTGGTCGCCACCTTCTCGTCCGCTCCGCGCGCGCCCGGCGCCGCGATGGTCGTCGCCCCTGACGGCACCGTCGCCGGCAGCGTGTCCGGCGGCTGCGTCGAAGGCGCGGTCTACGAGCTCGCGCAGGAGGTCGTCGCCGAGCGCAAGCCGGTGCTGCAGCGCTACGGCGTCACCGACGACGACGCCTTCGCGGTCGGCCTGACCTGCGGCGGGATCATCGACATCTACGTCGAACACGTCGACCGCGCGTCGATGCCGGAGCTCGGTGACGTCGTCGCGTCGGTGCGCAGCGGCGAGCCCGTCGCAGTCGTCACGGTCATCGAACACGAGCGCGAAGGCCTGGTCGGCGAGCACATGATCGTCTGGCCGGACCGGACCGCGGGCTCCCTGGGGTCGTCGCGGATGGACGACGCCGTCGCCGACGACGCCCGCGGCCTGCTGGCCAGCGGCCGCACCGGCACCTTGCACTACGGCCCGGACGGGCAGCGCCGCGGCGAGGGCATGGCGGTGTTCGTCAACTCCTTCGAGCCGCCGCCCCGGCTGCTGGTGTTCGGCGCGATCGACTTCGCCGCCGCGATGGCGCGCATGGGCGCCTACCTCGGTTACCAGGTCACCGTCTGCGACGCGCGGCCGGTGTTCGCCACCAGCAGCCGGTTCCCGGACGCACACGACGTCGTCGTCGACTGGCCGCACCGCTACCTGGAGGCGGAAGCCGCGGCGGGCCGGATCGACCAGCGCACGGCCATCGCCGTGCTGACCCACGACCCGAAGTTCGACGTGCCGCTGCTGGAGGTCGCGCTGCGCCTGGACGTCGGCTACGTCGGCGCGATGGGTTCCCGCAAGACGCACGACGACCGCTTCGCCCGCCTTCGCGAAGCCGGGATCACCGAGGCGGAGCTGGAGCGGCTGTCGTCGCCGATCGGCCTCGACCTGGGTGCCCGCACGCCGGAAGAGACGGCTGTTTCGATCGCGGCGGAAATCATCGCGTTGCGGTGGGGCGGCGGCGGAAAGCGCCTCGCGGAACTGACCGGACGCATCCACGGCTGAATACTCCGGGTGGCCCACAAAAGTTCACCCATCCGGACTTCCGCAGATGCGGCGCCAAATCTGCGAGCAGTGCGTATTTGCGGAATAGATAGTTGAACGTGTGACATCAGGACTTGTCCGCGCGAAGGTCGCGTAGCACGCTCGGGAGTCTGTGAGCCCGATCACGGTCGGGCAGGCCGTTCCCGAACCGGCTTTTGGAGGCCTGATGCGCATCACCGTCACTGTCGACGGGACGAAGTACACCGACGAAGTCGAGCCCCGCACCTTGCTGGTCCACCACCTGCGCGAAAAACTCGGCAAGGTCGGCACCGTCGTCGGCTGCGACACCAGCAACTGCGGTGCCTGCACCGTCCACCTGGACGGACACAGCGTGAAGTCCTGTTCCGTCCTGGCCGTGCAGGCCGACGGCTGCGAGGTCACCACGATCGAAGGTCTCGCCCGCGACGGCCAGCTGCACCCCGTGCAGAAGGCCTTCAACGACAACCACGCGCTGCAGTGCGGGTTCTGCACGCCCGGCATGATCATGCAGTCGATCGACCTGCTGGCCGACAACCCCGACCCGGACGAGCAGGCCGTCCGCGAAGGGCTCGAAGGCAACCTCTGCCGCTGCACCGGCTACCAGAACATCGTCCGCGCGGTCCGCGACGCCGCCCAGCACATGAGCCCCGGCGCCGGCCCCGAAGCCGAGCGGATCGCCGAGACCAAGCACGCCGGCGTGGGTGGTGACTGATGACCGCCACGATCGAACCGGAAGTCGGAAAGTCACGGCGCCGCAAGGAAGACGAGCGGCTGATCACCGGCCGCACCCGGTGGACCGACAACCTCTCGCTGCCCGGGATGCTGCACATGGCGGTCCTGCGCAGCCCGTTCGCGCACGCCAAGATCGTCTCGATCGACACGTCGGCGGCGAAGGGCGCGTCCGGCGTCGTCGCCGTCTACACCGCGAAGGACCTCGACCCGGAGGGCGCGATCGGCCTGCCCTGTGCGTGGCCGATCACGCCGGACATGAAGGCGCCACGCCGCCCGGTGCTCGCCGCCGACACGGTGAACTTCGCCGGTGAAGGCGTCGCGGTCGTCGTCGCGCGGACGTCCGCCGAAGCGCACGACGCGCTCGAGGAGATCGACGTCGAGTACGACGAGCTGCCGGTCATCCTCGACATGGAAGCCGCCATCGCCGACGGCGCCCCGCTGGTCCACGAGGACCTGGGCACCAACACGAGCGCGGTCTGGAAGTTCGACTCGGCCGAGGCCGGGACCGGCGGCAACGTCGAGGAGGCGATCAGCTCGGCGGAGGTCGTGCTCAAGCGCCGCTTCCGGCAGCAGCGCCTCGTGCCGGCGTTCATGGAGCCGCGCGCCTGCGTAGTCGACCCGACCAGCACCCAGATCACCATGTGGGCGGCCACGCAGGTCCCGCACATCCTGCGGGTGATGTCGGCGCTGACGCTCGGTATCCCCGAGCACAAGCTGCGCGTGATCGCCCCGGACGTCGGCGGCGGCTTCGGCGGCAAGATCGGCGTCCTGCCGGAAGAGATGATGTCGCTGCTGGTCGCGCAGAAGCTCGGCAAACCGGTCAAGTGGAACGAGACGCGGTCGGAGACGATGCTCGCCGCGCACCACGGCCGTGACCAGATCCAGGACATCACCATCACCTCGACCCGCGACGGCCAGGTGACCGGTCTCAAGGTCGAGCTGCTCGCCAACCTCGGCGCGTACAACGGCCTCGTCGGTCCGGGTGTGCCGATCCTCGGCGCGTTCATGTTCAACGCGATCTACAAGTTCCCGGCGTACCACTTCGCGTGCACCAACGTGTACACGACGACGACGCTGACCGACGCCTACCGCGGCGCCGGCCGGCCGGAGGCGACGTTCGCGATCGAGCGGATCATGGACGAGCTCGCCGTCGAACTCGGCATGGACCCGATGGAGCTGCGCGAGAAGAACTGGATCAAGCACGAGGAGTTCCCGTTCACCACGGTGTGCGGGCTGACCTACGACTCGGGCAACTACGAGGCCGCCACCGAGAAGGCCAAGCAGCTCTTCGACTACGACGGCCTGCGCGCCGAACAGGCCGAGCGCCGCAAGTCGGGCGACAAGGTCCAGCTCGGCATCGGCATCTCGACGTTCACCGAGATGTGCGGGCTGGCGCCGTCGCGGGTGCTCGGCTCGCTGGACTACGGTGCCGGCGGCTGGGAGTACGCGTCGATCCGGATGCTGCCGACCGGCAAGGTCGAGGTCACGACCGGCGCGTCCGCGCACGGCCAGGGGCACGAGACGGCGTGGAGCCAGATCGTCGCCGACCAGCTGGGCGTCGCGTTCGAGGACGTCGAGATCCTGCACGGCGACACCCAGTCGTCGCACAAGGGCCTGGACACCTACGGTTCACGCTCGCTGGTGGTCGGCGGGATCGCTGTCATCAAGGCCGCGGAGAAGGTGGTCGCGAAGGCCAAGCCGATCGCGGCCCACCTGCTCGAGTGCGCCGAGGACGACCTGGAGTTCGCCGGCGGCAAGTTCACCGTGAAGGGCACCGACACGTCCACGACCATGGGCGACGTCGCGCTCGCGACGTTCTTCGCGCACAACCTGCCCGACGGCGTCGAGCCGTCGCTCGATTCGGACGCGACGTTCGATCCGGAGAACTTCTCGTTCCCGCACGGCACGCACCTCTGCGCGGCCGAAGTGGACACCGAGACCGGCCGGATCAAGCTGCGCTCGTACGTCTGCGTCGACGACGTCGGGGTCGCGGTGAACCCGCTGATCGTCGAGGGCCAGGTGCACGGCGGGCTCGCGCAGGGCATCGCGCAGGCGCTGTTCGAAGGCACCGAGCACGACGAGACCGGCACGCTCACCACCGGCACGTTCGCCGACTACCTGCTGCCGTCGGCGGCCGATCTGCCCTCGTTCACCACCGACCGCACGGAAACGCCGTCGACGACTAACCCGCTCGGCGCCAAGGGCGTCGGCGAAGCGGGGACCATCGCGTCCACCCCGGCGGTGGTCAACGCGGTGATCGACGCGGTGCGGCAGTTCGGCGTCAACGACATCGAGATGCCGTTGACGCCGATGCGGGTGTGGCACGCCATGCGGCACGGCACCACCGACGCCGGCGGCCCCGGCCGCGACGAGGCCGGTGGCGGGCTCGGTTCGATCGACGCTACCGGAGGTGCGCAGTGATCCCGGCTTCCTTCGACTACCTCCGCCCGTCCACAGTGGACGAAGCGGTGCAGGCGCTGGCGTCGGCGGGCGAGGACGCCAAGGTGCTGGCCGGCGGGCAGAGCCTGCTGCCGGTGCTGCGGATGCGGCTCGCCACGCCGACGACGTTGATCGACCTCGGGCGCGTCGCGGAGCTGCGCGGCGTGCGCGACGACGGCGACGCGCTGGTGATCGGCGCGATGACCACGCACTACGACGTCCAGCGCGACCCGCTGATCGCCGAGCACGCGGCGCTGCTCAAGGAGGCGACCGACACGGTCGCCGACCCGCAGATCCGCCACCGCGGCACGCTCGGCGGCGCGATCTCGCACGCCGACCCGGCGGGGGACCTCCTCGCGCCGGTGCTGGCGCTGGACGCTTCGCTGGTGGTGGCCGGGCCGTCCGGTCGCCGGACGGTGCCGGCCGCGGACTTCTTCCAGGACCTGTTCACCACGGCGCTGGCCGCGGACGAGTTGCTGGTCGAGATCCGCGTGCCCAAGCACACCGGGTGGCGGGCGCACTACGAGAAGTTCAACCGCGTCGCCCAGGCGTGGTCGATGGTCGCGGTCGCGGTCACCGTCCGCACCGAAGCGGGAGTCATCGAGGAGGCTCGTGTCGCGCTGACGAACATGGGCTCGACCCCGGTGCGCGCCTCGGGCGTCGAAGCGGCGCTGGTCGGGGTCCAGGCCTCGGCCGACTCGATCGCCGCGGCGGCCTCGCACGCGGCGGAGGGCACGAATCCGCCGGTCGACAGCAACGCCGATGTCGAATACCGCCGCCACCTGGCCCAGGTCCTGACGGGCCGCGCCATCGCGGCGGCGGCGGGCGCCTGACGTTCCGGTTCGTCACCCTGGCCGCCGCTCCGGCGGCGGCTAGGGTGGGCATCGGACACCTCAGGTCTGGCAGAGAGAGGAGGTCGGCCCGTGCGGCTCGACCACGAATTCACCGTCCCGGCTCCGATCGGCGAGGTCTGGCAGGCGGTCGTCGACCCCGAGCGCGTCGCGCCGTGCATGCCGGGCGCCGCGCTGACAAAGGTCGAAGGCGACAAGTTCAGCGGGACGGTGAAGGTCAAGCTCGGGCCGATTTCCCTGCTGTACAAGGGACACGGCGAGTTCCTGGAGAAGGACGACGCCGCTCACAAGATCATGATCAAGGCGTCGGGCAAGGACGCCCGCGGAGCGGGCACGGCGGCGGCGACCGTGACGGTGACGTTGACGGAGGCCGAGGGCGGAACGCACGGCACGGTGTCGACGGACCTGTCGATCACGGGCAAGCCGGCCCAGTTCGGCCGCGGCCTGATCAGCGAGGTGGGCGGCAAGATCCTCGACACGTTCGCGGGGTGCCTGTCGGGCAAGCTGGCCCCGTCACCGGAGGCCACGCCGGCCCCCGCACCGAAGCCCGAGGCGGCGACGCCCGAGCCGACGGCGACCCCGGAGCCGGTGGCCAAGCCGGCGGTCAAGCCCGCCCCGACAACGGCCGAGATCAACACGGACTCGAGGCCGGCCACGGAGCGTCCGCAGCTGCGCAGTGTCCCGGCGGCCCCGGAGACGGAAGCGATCGACCTGCTGGGCTACGCGGGGCAGCCGGTGCTGAAGCGGCTGGTGCCGGTGGTGCTGGGAATCGCGGCGGTGGTCGGGCTGGTGGCGATCATCCGGGCGCTGCGCAAGTAGCGAGATCGGCGCTGAGCGGGGCGTGTTGCGCGCCGTGCAACTCAGCCTGCTCGTGGTGCGCGCCGTGCACCTGAGTCGGTTCGTGTGCTGCGGCGCCGAGTCGGATTCCCCGCTGGTGTTCGTGCGTTGGTGAGCTGTCGTTGCGCCGGTTCTTGTCCGATGCACAACTGAGCAGGCCCCGTGTTGGTCGGCGGCGATGCGCCGCATCCGAGCCCGGGCCACCCGCTGTCGCGAGATCCTGTGCTCGGTGGTCGCGGCGATCGGTCGTTCTCGCCTTGGGGAGCGCGTGGCCGGGATTCCCACCTCCGCGTTCTCAGATCTGCCTTCCCGGAGCGATGATCCGTCAGTGAGCCGCTGAGCTGGGCGGATCTACCCTGCGCGGGTGTTCGGGCAGGTGCGTTGCCCGCAATTCGCCCGGACTGGCGACGCGCGACGCCGGAACGGCTACGCTGGGCTACTTGGTCGGCCGAACTTCGCGCGAGGGGTACGTCACGATGCCGGTCCGTCACTTCCGTGGCTTCGGCTCTTGAGAGCCCAGGCCGCCGTGCGCCGGGAAGCGCTTTCCGCCTGGCCGGGCTGGCCCGCGCGGTGGGAGATGTGGGCCGGGGCGAAAGCCCGCTGGATCACCTACGCGCTCGGCTGTGAGCTGATCGCCGTCGTGGCGACCGGGGCCGCGCTGGTCACCGGGTTCGGCGGGCCCGTGCGGCCGGTCTGGTTCGCGGTGCTGGTCGCGCTCGGCGTCGCGCAGGCCGAGATGTCCCGCCGCATCGAGCGGCTGCGGCGGTGGATGAGCGGGCAGACCCACATCAACGTCACGTCGGTCTGGTACCTCGCCGGCGTCGTCCTGCTGCCGCCGGCCTGGGTGGCGCTGCTGGCCGTCGTGCTCTACACGCATCTGTGGGTGCGCGTGTGGCGTCAGGTCCGTACGCGGCCCGCGCACCGTTTCGTCGCCAGCACGGCTTGGGCGATGCTTTCGTGCTTCGCGGCTTCGTCCGTTCTCGCGGTGTCGGGGCTGCACGGGACGCCGTTGCAGACGGCGCGCGGGCTGTTCGCGCTCTGCCTGGCCGCCGCGGTGTTCGAGCTGGTCAACATCGGCCTCGTCGCGGCCGGGATCTACCTGTACACGAGCCAGCGCTCGGCGGCCGACCTGATCGGCACCTGGGAAGACAACGCTTTCGAGCTGGCCACCCTGTGCCTCGGCGGCCTCGCCGCGCTGGCACTGGCCGAGCAGCCGGTGCTGGTGTTGTTCGTCGTCGCGCCGTTGCTGCTGCTGCACCGCTACCTGCTGCTGAAACAGCAGCTGCAGGTCGCGGCCGTCACCGACGAGAAGACGGGGCTGCTCAACACCGCCGGCTGGCACGATTCCGCGGTGCGCGAACACACCCGCGCGCAACGGCGCGCCGGCACCCCCGGCGGCGGCTTCGCGGTGCTGATGATCGACCTCGACCACTTCAAGCGCATCAACGACACGTACGGCCACCTCACCGGCGACGACGTCCTGGCCGCGGTCGCGGTGGCGATCTCCGGTTCGGTGCGCCAGGGCGACACGGTCGGCCGGTTCGGTGGCGAGGAGTTCGTGGTGCTGCTGCCGGGCGTCGGCCGCGCCGACGTGCTCGGCATCGCCGAACGCGTGCGGGTGGCGGTGGGGGAGCTGAACGTCGTGATCTCGACCGGCAGCGGCACGGTCCGGGTGAGCGGTTTGTCGGTGTCGATCGGAGTGGCCCGCCACCCGGACACGGGCCCAACGCTCGACGACGTGCTCCGCGCGGCCGACGCTGCTCTGTATCGCGCCAAGGAGGCCGGGCGTAACCGCGTTGCCGTGTGAGCGGTGGTGTGTGGACGATTCGGTTGGTTGCGGGGCTGGTGGGGTTGAGGCTTGGGTGACCGGGCGCGATCGTGCCGGGTGAGGCGGGCGTGGGGTGCTGGGCGAAGCCGCGTTGCCGTGTGAGCGGCAGTGCGCGGTCGGCTCGGTTGGCATGGCTGGGTGCGATCGTGCTGCCGCTGCAGCTTGGTGAACTGCGCACGATCGCGGGGCTGGTTGCGCGAGGCGGCCGGGCGGACCGCGCGCTCCCGGTGATGGCGGGCGCAACCGCGGCGTCGTGTGATCCAGGGCGCGAAATACCCTCGGCGGTCAGCCGTTGAACCCCACATGAGCGGTGCGGATCACGAGACCGACGTGGTGGTGATCGGCGCGGGGCAGGCGGGACTCTCGGCCGCCTATCACCTGCGCCGGGCCGGGTTCGCCAACGGGGCCGGGTTCGTCGTGCTCGATCACGGGAAGCGGGCCGGGGGCGCGTGGCAGTACCGGTGGCCCTCCCTCGTGCTCGGCAAGGTGCACGGCATCTACGACCTGCCGGGCATGGCCTTCGGCAGCCCGGACGTGACACGTCCCGCCTCCGAAGTCGTTTCGGAGTACTTCGCGCGCTTCGAAAGCGTCTATGACCTCCCGGTGTTCAGGCCCGTCGACGTCCAGTCCGTGACGCGGGAGGGGGAGCGGTTGGTGGTGTCGAGCCCGGCCGAGTCCTGGGCGGCCCGGGCCGTGATCAGCGCTACCGGCACGTGGGACCGGCCGTTCTGGCCGCGCTACCCCGGCCAGGAGACCTTCGCCGGCCGTCAGGTGCACACCGCGGACTACACCGGCCCCGAAGACTTCCGTGGTCAGAGGGTCGTCGTGGTCGGGGGCGGGGCGTCGGCCGTTCAGCTCCTCATGGAGTTCGCCCCGCTCGCCCGCGCGACGGCGTGGGTGACCCGGCGCCCGCCCGTGTGGCGTGACGAGCCGTTCAGCGAGAACTGGGGACGCGACGCCGTCGCCAAGGTCGACGAGCGGGTGCGGGCCGGGTTGCCGCCGGAGAGCGTGGTGAGCGTGACCGACCTCGCCGTGACGCCGGAGGTGCGGGCCGCGCGCGCCGCCGGGATCCTCGACCGGCGGCCGATGTTCGAGCGCATCACGCCCGGCGGCGTCGTCTGGGCCGACGGCTCGCGCTTCGACGCCGACGTCATCCTCTGGGCGACGGGGTTCCGCGCGGCGATCGACCACCTCGCGCCGCTGCACGTCCGCGAACCCGGGGGCGGGATCCGGATGGACGGCACGCGCGTGGTGCGGGAGCCGCGGCTGCACCTCGTGGGGTACGGGCCATCGGCGAGCACGGTCGGGGCGAACCGGGCGGGACGCGCCGCGGTCACCGAGATCAAGGGGCTGCTGAGTTCGGACGGCTGAGGTCATGCATCCGAAGCTACCCGAACACCCGTGCGATGATCATCGCTGGACCGGGTGAACTGCGGCGGCTGCGCACGACTCGATTTGTGGTGTGAAACAAGGGGATTGGGCGAGAGCGGATGGGCGCTGCCCCCGGTCTCCACGCTACCCGCGACCACCGACAAAACCGGGAAAGGTCGGGGGTCTGCAGTCGCCGTCCCGGAGCCCGGAGCAGTGTCCCGATCAGCGAAACGGGCCCTGAGCTGGGAAAACCCGGTGAAACTCACCCTCTTGACCGATTCAACGACCAGACACGTCTTGTCAGCCGAAACCGGCCACGGATACAGTCCGATTAGTTAGGAAAGTTTCTTAACAGTTTGATTCTCGTTCACCGACGCCGCAGCCCACCAGCCACCGCCAGGCCCAGAAGGAGCGCGACGTGCCGTCGACCCGCCTACGAACATTCACCCGCCTCACACCCGTGGTGGCGGTGATCGCCCTGCTGCCCTCGGCGATCGCCGCCGCCAGTCCTGCCACCCAGGCCGCCGATGTCCTGCTCTCCCAGGGGAAGCCCGTCGCGACCTCCACCGTCGAGAGCTCGACCTACGCCGGCGCGAAGGCCGTCGACGGCAGCGCCACCACCCGCTGGGCCAGCGTCGAAGGCGCCGATCCGCAGTGGCTGCGGATCGACCTCGGCCAGTCCGCCGCGATCCACCGCGTGCTCCTCAACTGGGAAGCCGCCTACGCCAAGAAGTACCGCATCGAGGTCTCCGACGACGGCGCGAACTTCACCGCCGCCACCAGCATCGACAACGGTGACGGCAAGACCGACGACCTCACCGTGAACGCCCACGGCCGGTACGTCCGCTTCGTCGGCGTCACCCGCGCGACGAGCTACGGCTACTCCTTCTGGGAGATGCAGGTCTTCGGCTCCACCGACTCCTCCGGCGACACCCAGGCCCCGACCACCCCGGCCGGCCTCACCGCCGGCACGGCCACCGCCACCAGCGCCGCCCTGACGTGGAGCGCCGCCACGGACAACGTCGGCGTCGCCGGGTACGACATCCTCCGCAACGGCACCGCCGTCGCGACCAGCACCACCACGTCCTACACCGACACCGGCCTCACGCCCGATACCAGCTACACCTACGCCGTCCGCGCCCGCGACGCCGCGGGCAACACCTCGCCGGCGAGCGCCCCGATCACCGTGAAGACCGCGGCGGGCAACGGAACCGGCTTCGTCCTCGCCGCGGCCGGCGACATCGCCGAACGCTGCACCGCGAGCAGTTCGAGCTGCGTCCACCCCAAGACCGCGAAGCTCGTCGAGAACATGAACCCCGCGGCCGTGATCACCATGGGCGACAACCAGTACGACGACGCCCACCTCTCGGACTTCAAGTCCTATTACGACACGACCTGGGGCAAGTTCAAGAGCAAGACCCACCCGATCCCGGGCAACCACGAAACCTACGACGACACGCCGTACAAGGGCTACGACGACTACTTCGGCGCGATCGCGAAGCCGCAGGGCCAGCGCTACTACAGCTGGGAGATGGGCAACTGGCACTTCATCGCCCTGGACTCCAACGACTTCGCCACCCACGACTTCGGCCCGAGCGAGCAGCTGGCCTGGCTGAAGCAGGACCTGGCCGCCAACACCAAGGGCTGCGTCGCCGCGTACTACCACCACCCGCGGTGGAGCTCCGGTGACCACGGCGACAACCCCGACAGCACCGAGCTGTGGAACATCATGACCGCCAACAAGGTCGACCTGGTCCTCAACGGCCACGACCACGACTACGAGCGGTTCTTCCCGCAGAACGCCGACGGCAAAGCCGACGCCAACGGCCCGGTCGAGATCGTCGGCGGCTCCGGTGGCGCGAACCTCTACGACCTGAGCCCCGCCCACCCGACGACCGCCAAGCTGCTGAAGACCTACGGCGTCCTCAAGCTGTCGATGACGGACACCTCGTTCCAGTCGCAGCTCATCGGCGTCGACGGCAAGGTCCTCGACAGCAGCCCGACCTACGCCTGCCACCAGTAGGAGCGGGCATGTACATCGCGGCAAGCCGTACCTCGGACCTCGCGGCCGGCACCGACCGGAAGCCCGCGCTGAAACGGGTGTCCGCCAACGTGGTGGCGCTCGGCGTGGTCAGCCTGGTCACCGACGTCTCCTCGGAGATGGTCACCGCCGTCCTCCCGCTCTACCTGGTGCTCGGTCTCGGCCTGAACCCGCTGCAGTTCGGGCTGCTCGACGGGCTCTACGCGGGCGCCACCGCGGTCGTGCGGGTGCTCGGCGGGCACCTCGCCGACCGGTGGCGGCGGCTCAAGGCCGTCGCCGGGTTCGGGTACGGCTTGTCCGCGGTGTGCAAGCTCGGCCTGATCGCCGCCGGGTCGTCGGTCGCGGCGATCGGCGTCGTCCTCGCCGCCGACCGCACCGGCAAGGGCGTGCGCACCGCCCCGCGCGACGCCCTGATCTCCCTCAGCAGCACTCCGGACACGCTCGGCCGGTCGTTCGGCGTGCACCGCGCGCTCGACACCGTCGGCGCGTTCCTCGGCCCTCTGGTCGCGATGGCGGTGCTCGCCCTGAGCCTGGGCAGCTACCCGAGCGTGTTCTTCACCAGCTTCTGCGTCGCGGCGATCGCCGTGCTGCTGCTGGCCCTGTTCGTCCGTGACCACCCCGGCAGCGTCGACCGCGCCGCGGTGTCCGCGAGGGCCGCGTTCGGCCTCCTGAAACGGAGCGACTTCCGGCGCGTGACGATCTGGGCGGCCCTGCTGGGCCTGGTGACGGTCGGCGACTCGTTCGTCTACCTCGTCCTCCAGCGGCGCTGGGAGATCGCGGCGACGTTCTTCCCCCTGCTGCCGCTGGGCACCGCCGGGGTCTACCTGGTGCTCGCCGTGCCGCTCGGCAGGCTCGCCGACCGCGTCGGCCGCTGGCCGGTGTTCCTCGGCGGGCACGTCGCGCTGTGCCTGGCGCTCGTGCTGCTCTGCGGCCCGCAGGCCGGGATCTGGCTCGCCGTGGTCGCGCTCGGCCTGCACGGTGTGTTCTACGCGGCCACCGACGGCGTCCTCATGGCCGCCGCCGGCCCGCTCATCCCGCGTGATCTCCGGGCCACCGGGATGGCCGTCGTGCAGACCGGGCAGGCCGTGGCCCGCATGCTCTCGTCCGTCCTCTTCGGACTGGCCTGGACGCTCTGGGACCTGCGGCCCGCGGTGCTCGTCGCCGCGGTCTGCCTGGCCGCCGTAGCCCTCGCCGCCGCTCTCGCGAAACCGGTGCGCCCGTGAAGAAACTCGTCCTCGCCCTCCTCGGCACGGCGCTCCTGATCGCCGCGGCCGTCGCCTACACCGTCAGTTCCCGCCACGACCCCGCCGACGCCGAACCGGCCGCCCCGCTCACGCTGAGCCCCGGCCAGCTGCTGTTCCGCGACACCGCCACCGGCCGCGTCGGCGCCGTGCCGCTCGCCGAACCCGGGAAGAAACCCCAGCTCAGTGGCCTGAAGTGCGACCGGTTCGCGGTGGCGGAGCAGACGGCGGTGTGCCTGGCCGTGCAGCCGGGGACGCTTCCCGCGGTGACCGACGTCCTCGTCCTCGACGACCACCTCGCCGTCCGCCACACCGAAACCCTGCCCGGCACGCCGAGCCGCGCCCGGGTGTCCCCGGACGGCAAACGCGTCTACTGGACGCTGTTCGTCACCGGCGACTCGTACGCGGAGACCGGCTTTTCGACGCGCGCGGGACTCTACGAGGTCGACACCGGGCGGCTCGTCAAGACGATCGAGGAACTCCCGGTGTTCGCCGGCGACAAGCGGTACTTCGCCGCCGACGTCAACTACTGGGGCATCACGTTCGCCCCGGACGGCAACCGCTTCTACGCGACCCTCGGCAGCAAGGGCAAGACGTACCTCGTCGAGGCCGACTACCGGCGCTACCGCGGGAAAACCCTGCGCGAGAACGTCGAGTGCCCGTCGCTCTCGCCGGATGCGACGCGGATCGCGTTCAAGAAGAAGGTGGGCGAGGGCGTCTGGCGGCTGTCGGTCCTCGATCTGAAGACGATGAAGGAAACCGCACTGGCGGACCAGCGCAGCGTCGACGACCAGGCCCTGTGGCAGGACGACCACACGGTCCTCTACGGGCTGGACAACGCGGTCTGGGCGGTCCCGGCGGACGGCTCCGGCGCGCCGCGGAAGCTGGTGGACGGCGCCGCCTCGCCGGCCGTCACGGGGTGACGCCGACCGCCGCGAACAGCGTCCGGACGCACAGGTCGCGCAGCTCCTCCTGGGTGACCGTCGGCTGGTCGAGCCACTCGAGGATCATCGTCGCGACGAACGCGAGCCAGCCGCGGACGGCCAGCCGCGTCACCTCGGTGACCGGGGTCAGCAGGCTCACCGCGGCCAGGATGCGTGCCGCGTTCGCGGCCATCCCGGCCTCGCGGATCTCCCGGATCTCGCCGTCGGCGCCGCCGGTGGCGCGGTGCACGATCCGGTAGCCGTCGGGGTGCGTGCGCGCGAACTCGAGGTAGACATCGAGCCCGGCCCGCAGCTGCTCCGCCACGGGCAGCGCCGGGTCGGGCTCGCTCATCGCCAGCAGCTGGTCGCGTTGCCCGCGGACGATCGACGCGAAGAAGTCCTTCTTGGTGGGGAAGTAGTGGTACAGCAGGCCGCGCGAGACCTGCGCGATTTCGGCGACCTCCTCGATCCACACCTCGTCGTACGGCCGCTTCGCGAACAGCCCGGCCCCGATCGTGAGGAGCTGCTCGCGCCGCTGTTCGGTGCTCAGCCTCGTCCGCATCCCCCGACCTTACTTGACACGGGTTCAGTAGCGGGGGATCGTGACCCTATTGAATGCCAGTTCAATAAGGGGTACGCCGTGGACACGACCGCGCTTCCGCACCGGCCGGGCCGCCTGCCGGTGATCGGCGACCTGATCGGCGCCAACCCGCGCACGCCGCTGCAGGACACGCTGCGCATCGGCAAGCGGCTGGGCCCGATCTTCACGCGCAAGATCTTCGGCTTCGAGATCGTCTTCGTGGGCGGCGTCGACCTCGTCACCGAGCTGAACGACGAGACGAAGTTCGGCAAGCACGTCGGCATGGGCATCGAGAACCTGCGCGCGCTCGCCGGCGACGGCCTGTTCACCGCACACACCCACGAGCCGAACTGGCGGCTCGCGCACGACATCCTGCAGCCGGCGTTCTCCGCCGAGGCGATGCGCCGCTACCACCCGGTCATGCTGGAGGTCGCCCACGAGCTGGTCGCACGCTGGGACGCCGCGAGCGGGCCGGTCGACGTCGCCGCCGACATGACGCGGCTGACCCTGGAGACGATCGGCCTGGCCGGGTTCGGCTACCGGTTCGGCTCGTTCGAACGCGCCGAGCCGCACCCGTTCGTCACCGCGATGATCCGCGCGCTGCGGTACGCGCAGCTGCAGAACGCCAAGCTGCCGTTCGTGCGGCGCGCGTTCGCCGGGACGGCCGAGCAGAACCAGGCCGACATCGCGACCATGACGAACCTGGTCGACGAAGTCGTCGAAGCCCGGCGCAGGGACGGCGAGGAGAGCCGTGACCTGCTCGGCCTGATGCTCACCCAAGGCCACCCGGTGACGGGGGAACGCCTGGACCCGGTGAACATCCGCAACCAGGCCATCACGTTCGTCGTCGCCGGCCACGAGACGACGTCCGGCGCGCTGTCGTTCGCGTTGTACTACCTGACGCGCCACCCCGAGCTGCTGGCGAAGGCCCGCGCCGAGGTCGACGCGGTGTGGGGTGACCGCGAGCCCGCCTTCGGAGACGTCGCGAAGCTGCGTTACGTGCGTCGCTGCCTCGACGAGGCGATGCGGCTCTGGCCGACCGCGCCGGGTTACTCGCGCGAAGCACGCGAAGACGTCGTGCTCGGCGGGAAGTACCGGATGCGCAAGGGGGATTGGGTGATCGTGCCGCTTCCTCTGGTGCACCGCGATCCCGCGGTCTGGCCGGACCCCGAGCGGTTCGACCCGGACCGCTTCGAGCCCGCCGCGGTGAAGAAGCGGCCGGCGCAGGCGTACAAGCCGTTCGGGACGGGCGAGCGCGCCTGCATCGGCCGCCAGTTCGCGCTGCACGAAGCCGTGCTGGCGCTGGGGATGGTGCTGCAGCGCTACGACTTCGACGTCGACCCGACGTACGAGCTGAAGATCGTCGAGTCGCTGACGCTCAAGCCGAGCGGGTTCACGCTGACGCCGCGGGTCCGCACGCGCTCGGCAGTCGTGAGTGAGAAACAGGGTTAGAACACTGTTTCTCACTCACGACCAGCTGCGGCAGACCTAGGAGCGGAGGTAGCGCACCTGTCCTGACTTGGCCCGTTCGTACTCGTCGTGGCCGGCGAGGTGCTCCGGCACGCCGACCTCCCACCACGCGCCGGCCTCGGTCCACGCCGACGGCTGCGTCTTCACGACGACCACGGCCGGCCGCTGCTCGGCCACGGCTGCCTCCCGTGCCGCCGCGTAAGCAGTGCGCAGCGAGTCCACATCGGACGCCGGGAACACCAGGCAGCCCAGCGATTCCGCGTGCCGGGCGAAGTCCACCCGCGGCGGCGAAGCGTGCGAAGTCGTGCAGTCGGCGTAGAAGTTGTTGAACGGCTTCCCGCCCTGCCCTTCCTGCAGCCGCGCGATCACCGCGTAGCCGTCGTTGTCGCACACGACCGCGACGAACGGGTGACCCGCGAAGGCGGCCGAGAACAGCTCGGAGTTCAGCATCAGGTACGAGCCGTCGCCCAGCAGGGTCGTGACCAGGCCCGGGTGCGCGATCGCCGCGCCCCACGCGCCGGACAGCTCGTAACCCATGCAGGAAAAGCCGTACTCGACGTCCATCGAGACCGAGCCGGAGCCGCGCCAGCCGCCGATCAGCTCGCCCGGCAGCCCGCCGGACGCGGTCATCACGTAGTCCTCCGGCGCCGACAGGTCGTTCACCACGCCGACGACCTGGGCGTACGACGGGACGGAACCCGCGGCCGAGCGCAGCGAGTCGACGTGCGCGTCCCAGGACGCCCGCTCGGCCGCCGCTCGCGAAGTCCACGACGGGTCGACCCGCCAGCTCTCCAGCTGGGCGGCCAGGTCCGTCAGCCCCGCGTCGGCGTCCGCGACCACCGAGAGCGCGCCGTGCTTCACCGCGTCGAAGCGGGCCGCGTTGAGCGCGACCAGGCGGACGTCGGGGGAGAAGACCGTCCAGGACGCCGTGGTGAAGTCCTGCAGCCGCGTGCCGACCGCGAGCACGACGTCCGCCTCCGCCGCGACGACGTTGGCCGACGTCGAGCCGGTGATGCCCAGCGGGCCCGCGTGCAGGGGGTGGTCGTGGGGCACCAGGGTGCGGCCCGCGGTGGTCTCGACGAGGGGGATCCCGTGCCGCTCGGCGAAGTCGAGGGCGCGCCGCCCGGCACCGGAGTACCGGACGCCGCCGCCGAGCACGAGCAGCGGCCTCTTCGACGCGCGCAGGACTCCGGCCGCCTCGGTGACCGAGCGCCGGTCGGGACGCGGCCGCAGCGGCCGGTGCGTCACCGGTGCGAACAGCGCGTCCGGGAAGTCGTAGGTCTCGGCCTGGACGTCCTGCGGCAGCGCCAGGACGGCCGGCCCGCTGTCCGCCGGGTCCGTGAGCACCCGCGCGACCTGGGGCAACGTCGAGATCAGCTGCTCGGGCCGGGTGATCCGGTCGAAGTAGCGCGAGACCGCGCGGAAGGCGTCGTTGACCGTCGCGGTCGCGTCGCCGAAGGGCTCGATCTGCTGCAGCACCGGATCCGGCGCGCGGCCGGTGAACGTGTCGCCCGGCAGCAGCAGCACCGGCAGCCGGTTCGCGTGCGCGACCCCGGCCGCGGTGACCATGTTCAGCGCGCCCGGCCCGATCGACGACGTCACGACGCCGACCTGCCGCCGGTGCGTGGCCTTCGCGTACCCGACCGCGGCGAGCGCCATGCCCTGCTCGGTGTGCCCGCGCCACACCGGGATCTCGCCGCGGTGCTCTTCCAGCGCCGTGCCGAGGCCGAGGACGTTGCCGTGGCCGAAGATCGCGAAGACGCCGGGGAAGAGCGGGACCTCGCGTCCGTCCAGGGTTTCCGACCGCTGCGCGAGGATCCAGCGGACCAGCGCCTGTGCCGTCGTCAGCTTCACTGAACACGCCCTTCGTGACTCGTGACGGGGCACCGCGGATCCAGCTCCTGCGACTCCCACGTTTCGCGGACCCAGCCGTGCGCGGGGTCGTCGCAGAACGCCATCGACCGTTCGTCGGCCGGTCCGGCCAGGACGTTCAGGTAGTACATCGGGTAACCGGGAGCCGCGACGCAGGGCCCGTGGTAGCCGCGCGGGATCAGGAAGACGTCCTGGTCGCGCACGGCGACGTCCTCGTCCAGCTCGCCGTCGGCGGTGTACGTGCGGTGCAGGCCGAACCCCTCGCGCGCCGGCGTCACCCCGTCGCGGCCGGCGATCCGGAAGTAGTAGATCTCCTCGTTGACGACCTCGCACTCGCTCGCTTCGTCGTGCTTGTGCGGCGGGTACGACGACCAGTTGCCGCCCGGCGTGATCAGCTCGCACGCGATGAGCTTGTCGGCGTGGTCCCACACCCCGGGCACGCCGAAGTTGGTCACCTGCCGCGTCGCCTGCCCGGCGCCGCGGACCTCGACCGGGACGTCCTCGGCGGGGCCGTACTTCGCCTCCAGCCGCCGGGTGCAGCGAGCCATCGGCAGCGCCACCTGCGCGCCGGTCTCGGAAGTCAGTTCGACCTCGGCGTCGCGGGGGACGTAGACGAAGTCCGTGACCCGGGTGAACACCGACTCCCGCCCTTCCAGCTCGAACTCCTCGCCGTCGACGCGGACCGTGAGCGAGCCGGACAGCGGGAGCACGAACGCCTCGAACTCGCCGGTCTTGACCGTGCGCGGGAGCCGGGTGCCGATCCGGAGCACCCGCAGCCCCGTGTACGTCCAGCCCGCCGAATCCGGGGTCAGCCGGACCGGGTCGGCGTCGTCGGAAAGTGTCCCCAGTGGACGGTGCAGCTTGCTCACTTCGCGGCCTCCAAGACCTTCGCGGCGGCTTCGACGGCGGCAGCGACGTCGCCGTCGGGCGGGTAGAGCAGGGTGCGGCCGACGACCAGGCCGCGCACGACGTCGTGGCGCAGCGTCCGGCCCCACGAGGCCAGGTCGGCGGCCGGGTCGCCGGACGGCACGCCGCCGAGCACGACCACCGGCAGCGTCGTCGCGCCCAGCACCGCCGCCGAGTCCGTCGACGGCAGCTTCAGCCACGTGTGCGCGGACGTCGTCCCGAGCCCGGACGCGACCGTGACCGCCCGCGCCAGCGACCCGGGGTCCTTCTGCAGCACCAGCTTCCCGTCCGAGCGGGCGTAGGGCAGCGGCTCGACCATCGCGACCAATCCGTACGAGGCCAGCTCGGTGACGGCGTCGGCGCAGGCCTGCAGCGTCGGGATCGTGCCCGGGTCGGCGTCGACCAGCCGCAGCAGCATCTTGCCGCCGTCGAGGCCGCAGTCGACCAGCGTGCGGGCGTCGTAACCGGTGAAGCGGTCGTCGATCTCCCAGTCCGCGCCGGCGAGGCCGCCGCGGTTCATCGAGCCGAAGACGACCTTGCCGTGCAGCGCGCCGAGCAGCAGCAGCTCCTCGACGACGTCCGGGGTGCCGAGGAGGCCGTCGACCGCCGGGTTGGCCAGGGCGACGAGCAGCCGTTCGAGGAGCGTTCGCCGGTCGGCCATGGCGAGCGGGTCTTCGCCGACACCCAGCGCACCTCGTGCCGGGTGGTCGGCCGCGACCAGGAACAGCGTTCCGTTGTCGGACAGGAGCGTCGACCGGCGTCTGCGCGTCGCGTAGGCCTGCCGGATCGCGCCCGGGTCGGTGGCGCGGACGTGGAGCAGCTCCTTCCAGCGGTCGTCGGTGAGGATCACAGCAGCTCCTCGATCTCGGCGGCGGTCGGCATGGCGTCGGCGCAGGCCAGCCGGGACGCCACCAGCGCGCCTGCCGCGTTCGCGTACGCCGCGATGCGCACCGGGTCCCACCCCGACAGCAGCCCGTGGATCAGCGCCCCGCCGAAGCCGTCGCCGGCGCCGAGCCCGCAGACGACCTCGACGCGCTGCGGCGGCACGGTCCACCGGCCTTCCGCGGTGGCCACGAGGACGCCGTCCGCGCCCTTCTTGATCACCGCGAGCCGCAGGCCGCGCTCGAGCATGCGGTCCGCGGCGGCGTCCGGGTCCGCGGTGCCGACGGCCACCTCCACCTCGGTCCGGTTGCCGACCGCGACGGTGACGTGGTCGAGCATCCCGCCGATCTCTTCCCGGGCCTGCTCGGCCGAAGGCCAGAACATCGGCCGGTAGTCGAGGTCCAGCACCGTGTGCTCCCGGCGTCCCCGGGCTTCCAGGATCTTCCGCTGGGTGGTCCGGGCGGGTTCGGCGGAGACGCCGGTGCCGGTGACCCACAGCAGCGGCACCGACTCGACGACGTCCCAGGGCACGTCGTCGTCGGTGAGCGTCAGGTCGGGGGCGAGGGGGGAGCGGTAGAACAGCAGCGGTGGGTCCGCGGGCGGGTTCAGCTCGCAGAACACCACCGGCGTCTGGAGATCCGGCGAAGTGCCCACGTGCGCCGGGGACACGCCGAAGCCCTCGAGGGCCTGCCGGACGTAGTCGCCGAAGCCGTCCGGGCCGACCTTGGTCAGCACCGCCGTGCGCCGGCCGAGCCGCGCGGCGGCGACCGCGACGTTGGTCGCGGTGCCGCCGAGCGACTTGGCGAACGTGCTGACGCCGGCCAGGGGGACGCCGCTCTGCTCGGGGTAGAGGTCGACCCCCACCCGGCCGATCGTCAGCGCTTCGAGACTCACGCCTTCTCCGCCTGCCGAAGCTCGTGTTCCAGCGCTTCCAGTTCCGCACCGCCCGCCATCTGCCGGGTCAGCTCGTTGATGTCGATGTCCGCCTTCTCGTACGAACCGAGCGGGGCACCCCGCTTGAGCAGCAGGAACCGGTCGGCGACCGGGTAGGCGTGGTGCGGGTTGTGCGTGATGAGCACGACGCCGAGCCCGCGGTCACGAGCCTGTGCCACGTACTTCAGCACCACCCCGGCCTGCTTGACGCCCAGCGCGGCGGTCGGCTCGTCGAGGATCAGCACCTTCGCGCCGAAGTACACCGCCCGCGCGATCGCCACGCACTGGCGTTCCCCGCCCGACAGCGTCCCGACCGGCTGCTCGACGTCCCGCAGGTCGATGCCCATGTCGAACAGCGCCTTCTTGGTCGTCTCGCGGCCCTTGCGCCGGTCGAGCATCTTGAACGGGCCGAACCCGGTCGTCGGCTCGGAGCCGAGGAAGAAGTTCCGCCAGACGCTCATCAGCGGCACCACGGCGAGGTCCTGGTACACGGTCGCGATGCCGCGGTCGAGGGCATCGCGCGGAGAGGCGAACCGCACCGGTTCGCCTTCCACGAGGAACTCGCCGCGGTCGTGCTGGTGCACGCCGGCCAGGATCTTGATCAGCGTGGACTTCCCGGCGCCGTTGTCGCCGAGCACGCAGGTCACCTCGCCCGCGTTGACCACAGTGGACACATCGCGCAGGGCGATGACGCTGCCGTAGGTCTTCCCGATGTCCTTCACTTCGAGCAAGCTCATCGGCGTACCCTCTCCGCGCGGCGCCGGAAGGCGTTGTTGACCAGGACCGCGGCCAGCAGCATGATCCCGAGGAACAGCATGAACCAGTCGCTGTTCCACTGCGCGAACACGATGCCCTGGCGCGCCATGCCGAAGATCAGCGCGCCGATCGCCGCGCCCACCGCCGAGCCGAACCCGCCGGTGAGCAGGCAGCCGCCGATCACCGCCGCGATGATGTACTGGAACTCCAGCCCGATGCCCTGGTTGGCCTGCACGCTCGCGAAGCGCAGGATGTTGATCGAGCCGACCAGCCACGCGCCGAGCGCGGTGCCCATGAACAGCAGGATCTTCGTGCGCACCACCGGCACGCCGACCGAACGGGCCGACACCTGCGACCCGCCGACCGCGAAGATCCAGTTGCCGAACCGGGTCCGGACCAGCAGCCACGCCGCGATCGCCGTGACGACGACCCACCAGATGATCGACGACTGGAACTCGGTGCCGCCGACGTCGAACGTGGACGCGAACAGCGCCCCGGCCGACTCGTAGCCGCTGGTCGAGCGCATGCCCGAGACCTGGACGGTGTTGGTCACCCAGCGCGTCACGCCGAGGTTGAGCCCCTGCAGGGCGAGGAACGACCCCAGCGTGACGATGAAGCTGGGCAGCCCGGTCTTCATCACCAGCCAGCCGTTGAACGCGCCGACACCGAGCGCGAACGCGAGCGAGACCAGCAGCGCCGCCCAGACGTTCCAGCCCGCCTGAGTCGCCAGGATCGCCGTGACCAGCGACGTCGACGCCGTCAGCACGCCGGCCGAGAGGTCGAACTCGCCGCCGACCATGAGCAGCGCGACCACGACGGCCATGATGCCCAGGGTCGAGGAGTCGTCGAGCCAGGTCGCCACGCCCAGCGGGCTGAGGAACTGGCTGGTGACGACGGAGAAGAAGACGAACACGAGCACGGCGCCGAGCAGCGCGCCGATCTCGGGCCGGACCACCAGGCGGTCGGTGAGGCTCTTCTTCCCCACGCGTTCGTCGGGTTGTCCCTGGATCGCTGCGGTCATCGCCGTCCCCCTCAGCGCGTGCCGCGCTGCGCGTACGGGGCGACGGTGTCGATGTTGGTCTTGTCGACGAAGCCGGGTCCGGTCTGGACCGGGTGGCCGCCGCCGATGGTGTTGCCGTTCTCCTTGTACAGCTTGAGGAACACGATCGGCAGGTAGCCCTGCTCGTACTGCTGCTGGTCGACGGCGAAGAGGATGCTGCCGTCCTTGATGGCCGCGACGACGTCGGCGTTCAGGTCGAAGGTGGCGACCTGCGCCTTTGAGCTCGCCTCCTTCGCCGCGCTCACCGCGCGCGCCGCGACCTGCGAGTTCAGCGCCAGCACCGCGTCGATCGACGGGTCGGACTGCAGCGCGCCGCGGATCCGCGACTGCGCGTCGGTCGGGTTGGAGATGTCGACCTGAAGGGTGGTGACGGTGCCGAAGGTCTGCTTCGCGCCGTCGCAGCGCTGGTTCTGGCCGATGTTGCCGGCCTCGTGGATGACGCACAGCAGCTTCGTCTTGCCGGCCGCCTTGAGGCGCTGGCCCGCGCCCTGGCCCGCGAGGCCCTCGCTCTGCCCGACGTGCGCGATCGCGCCGAACGCCGCGCTGGAGTCCTCACCGGAGTTGATGGTGACGACCGGGATGCCGGCCTTGACCGCGTTCTGGATCGACGTCTGCAGGGCCTGCGGGTTGGCCATGGAGACGACCAGGCCGCCGACCTTCTGCGCGACGGCGTTGTCGATCAGCTTGGCCTGGTTGCCCGGGTCGCCGTCGGCGTAGTAGTCGACGCCGACGTTCAGGTCCTTGCCCGCCTGCTCGGCGCCGTTCTTCACGACGTTCCAGAAGGCGTCGCCGGCGCTGCCGTGGGTGACCACGGCGACCTTCAGCGGGCCGCCCGAGCTCGGCGCGGCGGCCGACGGCGAGCTTGAGCTGCTGTTCGAGTTGTCGGCGCTGGGACCGCTGCAGGCGGCGAGCACCAGCCCGGTGGCGGCGATCGCCGCCACTCCGGCCAGCTTCTTCATAGAGAACACAGTCACTCCTTTGGGACCAGTTACAGGGAGTCGATGATCTTCGTGAGATGGGCCAGGCTGCGCTCGGTGTCCCGCCGGGGTAGGTCGTCGGGGCTCGAGTCGCCGAGGGCGGTGTCCTGTTCGAGGACGTACCAGCCGTCGTAGCCGGCCGCCTGGACGGAGCGCACCATCGACGCCACGTCCACGTCCCCCTCGCCGAGCGGGGTGTAGATGCCCCGCCCGACCGCTTCGGTGTAGCCGAGCCGTCCCGCGCGGACCTCGGCCGCCAGGTCTTCTCGGACGTCCTTGAGATGCACGTGCCCCACCCGTTCGGGATACCGCTTCGCCAGCTCGACCGGATCCGTCCCGCCGATCATCAGGTGCCCGGTGTCGAGACACAAGCCGAGATCGGAATCGGCGAGGAAGCGCTCGACCTCGGCCTGCTGCTCCACGTGCGTCCCGACGTGCGGGTGCAGCACGGTCCGCAGGCCGTGAGCTGCCGCGATGTCGCGGATCTCGCCGGCGGTGTCGACGAGCGCCGCCCATTCGGCGTCGGTGAGCTTCGGGCGTTCGTCGTAGCCGTCGAGCCCGGTGGCGGCGGCGAGCACGAGGACGTCGCCGCCGCACGCGGCGAACAGCGCGGCGGACTCCTCGGCTTCCGCGAGGGTGTTTTCCCGGTTTTCGTGGAGGACGACGGCGAGGAAGCCGCCGACGAGCGTCAGGCCGTGCTTCCCGAGCAGTTCCCGGAGTTCCGCCGGGTCGCGGGGGAGGTACCCGGGCGGGCCCAGCTCGGTCGCCTGGACGCCCAGCTCCGCCATCTCGCCGAGCACCGTCGCCGCGTCCAGCACCCGGCCCCAGCCGGGGACTTCGCAGACGCCCCAGGAGATCGGAGCGGCGGCCACGCGGATCTTCGCTGTCATAGGGAGGACTCCGTTGCTCTGATCGGATGCGTTGGAGCGCTCTATTGATTAGAGCGCTCTAATCTTGTAGCGTCCGTCACAGCAAGTCAAGGCTGAGTTTTCGGTGATCAGGGGAGGTGCGCCGGATGCGTCCGACCATGGAGGACGTCGCCGCGCGGGCGGGGGTTTCCCGCGCACTGGTCTCCCTGGTGATGAGGAATTCACCGAAGGTCTCCGACGCCCGGCGCACCGCTGTGCTGCGTGCGGCCGAAGAACTCGGCTACCAGCCGCACGTCATGGCGCGGTCCCTGGCCAGCCGGACGTCCACTGTGCTCGGTGTGATGGTCAACGACCTGCGCAACGCCTTCTTCGCCGACGTCGTCGAGGGCCTGGACGCGGCTGCGCAGGCCGCGGGCTTCGACCTGGTCCTCAACACCGGCGGCCGCAGCCCCGCGCGCGAGGGGAACGCCTTGCGCAGCCTGCTTTCCTTCCGCCCGGCGGGGGTCATCCTGCTCTCGCCGGTCGTGCCCGCGTCGGCCATCGAAGCCGCGGCCCGGCAGTGCCCGGTGGTGCTGGTCTCCCGCACCTCGCGAGCGTCCGGTGTGGACACCGTGAACGACGACGGCGAAGCGGGGTCCGCGCTGGCCGTCGACCACCTCGCCGGCCTCGGGCACCGGCGCATCGCCCACCTCGACGGCGGCGGTGCGGCCGGGGCGGCCCAGCGCCGTCGCGGGTTCCAGGCGGCCATGCGGCGCCACGGGCTGGAGCCGATCGTCGTGCGCAGCGAGCACACCGACACCGGCGGCGAGAAGTCCGTGCGGGAGCTGCTGGCGACGTACTCGCGCGCCGAACTGCCCACGGGTCTGGTGGCAGGCAACGACTTCAACGCCGTCGGCGCCATTTCGGCACTCGAAGAAGCCGGGCTGCGCGTGCCCGAGGACGTCTCGGTCGTCGGCTACGACAACACGTCACTCGCGGCGCTGCGGCACCTCTCACTGACCACAGTGGACCAGCCGCGGACCGAAATGGGCCGGCTGGCCTTCGAAGCCTTGATCGAACGCGTCCGCGGGGAGCGCACGGAGCCGGTCCGGCACCTGCTGCACCCGTCCCTGGTGGTCCGCGCGACCACCGCCGAGATGACTGAGACAGGAGGAGCACGACGATGAGGTTGGGACTGGCGGGCACCGGCCGGATCGGCACCGCGCACGCGGAGACCTTGAAGGGCTTCGAGGAAGTGGAGTCGGTCGTGGTGGCCGACGTCGACACCGGGCGGGCCCGGTCGGCCGCGGCGAAGCTGGGCGTCGAGGTGGCGGCTTCCCTCGACGAGCTGTTCGCCGCGGGGCTGGACGGCCTGGTCGTCACGGCCGCCACCGACGCGCATCCGGGCCTGATCATCGCGGCGGTCGACGCGGGCATCCCGGTGTTCTGCGAAAAGCCGGTCGCGGCGGACATCCCGGGCACGCTGGCCGTCATCGACCGCATCGGCGCCTCGGACGTCCCGGTCCAGATCGGCTTCCAGCGCCGGTTCGACGCGGGCTACGCGGCGGCGCGGGCGGCGGTCGCGTCGGGCGAGCTGGGCTGGTTGCACACGCTGCGCGCGACGACGTTCGACCCCGCGCCCCCGCCCGCGGAGTACGTCGCCCACTCGGGCGGGCTGTTCCGCGACTGCGGCGTGCACGACTTCGACATCATCCGCTGGGTGAGCGGCCGTGAAGTGGCCGAGGTCTACGCGATCGGTGCCAACCGCGGCGAGCGGTTCTTCGCCGACGCGGGTGACGTCGACACGGCGGCGGCGACGCTGACCCTGGACGACGGCACGCTGGCGACGGTGTCGCTGACCCGCTACAACGGCGCGGGCTACGACGTGCGGCTCGAGGCGCTGGGATCGGTGTCCGGCGTGGTCGTCGGCCTGGACGACCGGGCGCCGCTGCGGTCGGTCGAGCCGGGGGTGGCCCCGCTGCCGGGCCCGGCGTACCCGGGGTTCATGGAGCGGTTCCGCCCGGCCTACACGACGGAACTGCGGGCGTTCCTCGACGTCGTCGCCGGCCGGGCGCCTTCGCCGTGCGTCGCGGCGGATGCGCTCGAAGCGTTCTACATCGCGGAGGCGTGCGAGCTGTCCCGCCGCGAGCGGCGGCCGGTGGGGCTGGCGGAGGTCAGGCGCTGAGCAGCTTGCGGACGGGTCGACACGCGTGATTGCGGAGCCGACACGCGTGATCAGGAGGTCGACACGGCGCGGGGTCGAGAGCCTCGCCGTGTCGACCCTTCAATCACGCGAGTCGACCCTCTGATCACGCGTGTCGACCTTCCGATCACGGGCGCAGCAGCTTCCGGACGGTGCGTTCGACCAGCGCCGCGGCCTTCGGCGGGGGAGTCCGGCCGGTCGAGAGGTAGCGGTGGACGACCGCGCGCGGGATCTCGACGAGGGCGAGGACGACCTCTTCGTCCGTGCAGCCGGTGAGCGTCGGCAGGGCGTGCGTGGCGCGCTTGAGCGTGTCACGCAGTTCCTGTTCGTCCTTCGCGACGGCCTTCGCGGCCTCGGGTGACCAGTCGGCCGGGCCGAAGGCGTGCTTGCCGGCGTCGAGGACCCGCGCGCCCTCGGGGTGCTTGCGGCACCAGTGGACGACGCTCGTCGCGGCTTGGACGGCCGCCTCGATCGTCGTCGCTTCGCCGAGGCTCTCGGTGAAGGTGTCCTGGAAGTCGCGGAGGGTGTGGCGCCAGAGCTCGGTGAGCAGGGCGGGGCGGTCCGGGAAGCGGTGGTAGATCGAGCCGTTGGGCGCTCCGGCGGCCTTCGCGGTGGCGGCCATGGTCACGGCGCGAGCCCCGCCCGCGGCGAAGAGGGTGGTGGCGGCACCGAGGAACTGTGCTGTGGTGTGCGTCGCGGGGCGGCCCATGTTGTAGAGATTATGCTCTAATAAGTTCTAGAGGATAATCTCCAGAACGGAGGGTCTCATGGTCCGCAACGTCCACACCCGTCGGTTCCCGGTCTCCGCCGACCGGCTGGTCTCCCTGCTGGACACGCTCGGCACCCCGCACGACCGCCTCTGGCCGGTCGCCGACTGGCCCCCGACCCGCCTCGACGGCCCCCGCACCCCGGGCACCCCGGCCGGTCACGGCCCGGTCCGCTACGTCGTGGAAGAGGTTTCGCCGGACCGCCTGCGGTGCCGGTTCACGGCTCCGGCGGGGGTGGACGGCCACCACGAGTTCACGATCGACGGCGGTGCGCTGACGCACGTCCTGGAGGCGTCGCTCCATGGCCGGGCCCGGCTGACGTGGCCGCTGTTCTTCCGCCCACTGCACGACGCGCTGCTGGAGGGGTTGCTGGACCGGGCCGAGCGGGACCTGACCGGCCGGGTGGCGCGGCCGGTCCGGTGGTCGCCCTACGTCCGGTTCCTGCGGGCCCTGGGCAAAATCGGGTCGCGCGTGGGGCGTCCGGCGGCGAAACTCCGGACGTGACCGTTCTGACGCCGTTGGACGAGCCGGCCCTGGTGCGGCTGCTCGAAGCCGCCGTCGCCGGAGCCGACCCGCTCGAGGTCATGCCGCCGGTCGAGGGCCCGCCCGGCTGGACCGCTGCCCGCCGCGCCGCGTTCCTCGCCTTCCACCACGCCCGGTCCCTGAACCCGGCGACCGCGGTGGAGCGCACCTGGGTGGTCGACGTGGACGGGGTCGCCGTGGGTGCAGCCCGCCTGGAGCGCCACGGTGACGCTGTGGAGGCGGGCATCTGGTTGCGCCGCGACGTCCGCGGCCGCGGGATCGGCACGCAGGTCACGGCGCTGCTGCTGGCCGAAGCGCAGCGGTCGGGCGCGGCCCGCTTCATCGCCTCGACGACGGCGGACAACCACAGCGCCCGGTCGTTGCTGGGCGGGATCGGAGCGGCACTCACCGTAGCAGGGGAGGAGGTCGCGGCGGACCTACCGCTGAGCTGACCGCAGCTTCGGCAGGATCTCCGTGCGCACGTACTCCAGCGCGTCCCGCTCCGGGAGGATGTGCGGCCCCTGCACCCACATCACCCCGTGCCGCCGCGCCGCGGCCGTGACCCGCTCGCGCAGCGGCCCCGCCACCCCGGCACCCAGCACCAACGCGTCCACGACGCCCAGGCGCGTCAGGACAGCTTCCTCCGTAGCGACGCCGTCCGCGGCCAGACCCGCCGCGGACAGCGCCGCCGTCACCCTCGAGACCGTGGCCGGGTTGCGGCCGAACAGCAGCACCTTCATGCCGCCCAGGCTCACACCTCAAGGGCACTCGAGGTCAAGAGAGTTCGAGCGTGGGGGAGTACATCTCGATCCAGTGGTAGAGGTCGAGCAGCCGGTCCAGCCCGACGCGCGCCGCCGGGTCCATGGTCGCCGGGTCCACTTCGGACACCCGGTGCGCCCACGTCTTGTCCACCAGGCCGAACACCTGGTGACCCGGCTCGGCCAGGACCTCCTTGACCTGCTGCTGCAACGCCGCCGCGTAGCCCGGGTCCTGCGTCGAGGGGTACGGGCTCTTCACCCGGTCCCGCACCGAGTCCGGCAGCACATGCTTGGTCGCGTGCCGCAGCAGGCTCTTCTCCCGGCTGTCGAACGTCTTCAGCGACCACGGCGTGTTGTAGACGTACTCGACCAGCCGGTGGTCGCAGAACGGCACGCGGACCTCCAGGCCCACCGCCATCGAAGCGCGGTCCTTGCGGTCGAGCAGCATCCGCACGAAGCGGGTGAGGTGGAGGTTGCAGATGGTCCGCATCCGCGCTTCGCGCTCGGACTCGCCGTCCAGGTGGTCGACCGCGGCGACGGCCGACGCGTACTGGTCCGCGATGTACGCCTCCAGGTCCAGCTTCTGCCGCAGTTCGGTCGTGTACAGCGATGCCCGCTCGTCCATCATCGACGTCCGGAACGCCAGCCACGGGAACGTGTCGGCGTTGACGGCCTGCTCGTCGTGGAACCAGCGGTAGCCGCCGAACACCTCGTCGGCCGACTCGCCCGACAGCGCCACCGTCGACTCGCCGCGGATCGCCTTGAACAGCAGGTACAGCGACGTGTCCATGTCGCCGAGCCCGGCCGGGATGTCCCGGGCCTTCAGCACCGCGCGCCGCACCGCCGGGTCGCTCAGCTCCGCCGGGTTGAGCATGACGTCCTGGTGCGCGGACCCGACCAGGTCCGCGACGTCGCGGATGAACGGCGAGTCCGCGGTGTCGCGCATCTCGTCCGGCTTGAAGTTCTCTTCCTGGCCGAAGAAGTCGACGGAGAACGTCCGCAGCTGCTCGCCCTGTTCGGCGAGGTGCGCGGCGGCGAGACCGGTGACGGCGCTGGAGTCCAAGCCGCCCGAGAGCAGCACGCAGCGCGGGACGTCCGCGACCAGCTGGCGGTGGACGATGTCGGTCATCAGCTCGCGGACGCGGGCGACCGTGGTCTCCTGGTCGTCGGTGTGCTGCTTCGCGTCGAGCTTCCAGTACGTGCGGGTGCGGACGCCCTCGCGGGACACGGTGACGATCGTGCCCGGCTGGACCTCCTCCATGCCCTTCCACAGCGACCAGCCGGGGCGCTTGGTGAACGCCATCAGCTCGCGCAGGCCGTCGGTGTCGACCACCTTGCCGGCCAGCGGGTTCGCCAGGATGGCCTTCGGCTCGGAGCCGAACAGCACGCCGTCGCGCGTCGGGTAGTAGTAGAACGGCTTGATGCCCATCCGGTCGCGGATCATCACGAGGCGGTCGTCGCGCTCGTCCCAGATCGCGAAGGCGTACATGCCGTTGAGGTGGTCGACGACCTCGTCGCCCCACTGCAGGTAGCCGTGCAGCACGACCTCGGTGTCGCTGTCGGTCTCCCACCGGTGGCCGAGCTTCGTCAGCTCTTCCTTCAGCTCGGTGAAGTTGTAGGCCTCACCGCTGTAGACCATCGCGACGTCGCCGTTCGGCGTGTGCACGGACATCGGCTGACGGCCGCCGGGCAGGTCGATGATGGCCAGCCGCCGGTGCCCGAGCGCGACGTGCGTGCGCACCCACGTGCCGACGTCGTCCGGGCCGCGGCAGGCCATGGTCTCCGTCATGGCGTCGACCACGTCCCGGCGGCGGGTGAGGTCGGCGTCGTAGGAAACCCAGCCGGCGATACCGCACATGTGTACCCCTCCCAAGATTTGCTTAGCCGATACAACTATCGGTAACACAGGTGTAACACGGGCCGAAGATCTTGTCTGCCCGAATTGCACGTTCCGCACTTGTTCGGTCACTCGTTGTGTCGCGAGTCACTAACCAACTGCATACAGTGAGTGCGGGGCAAACGTTTGCGTGACCGCCGCCACCTGCCATAAAGACGGCGTAAATGGGTGTCAGGAACGCATCAAGAGGCCGTCAGCCGCAGGTCGGGACGGGCTCTCCCGGCCGCACAGTGAACGCGTCCGGTCACCGAACCCGGTGACCCGTCTTGAGAGGTGCCCTGTGGCCGACTTGCTCTACGCCGCCCTGCTGATCGGCGTGTTCGTGGTGCTCGCGCTGGCGCTGCGCGGGCTGGAGAAGCTGTGAGCGGCGCCGGGGCCGTGGCCAACGTCGTCGGCGGACTGCTGGCGCTCGGCCTGCTCGTGTACCTGTTCGTCGCCTTGATCAGGCCGGAGAAATTCTGATGCGCCCCGACGTACTCACCCCCGCGGAGGGGCAAGAATGACCGACACCGCGGCCGGGCTCATCCAGCTCGGCCTCCTCCTCGCCGCCCTCGCCGTGGTCTACAAGCCGCTCGGCGACTACCTGGCGCGCGTCTTCTCCACCGAGAAGCACCTGAAGCTCGAAAAGGGTCTCTACAAGCTCTTCCGCGTCGACCCGGACTCCGAGCAGCGGTGGCCGACCTACGCCGCGGGCGTGCTCGGCTTCTCGTTCGTCTCGATCGTCCTGCTCTACCTGCTGCAGCGGTTGCAGTCGCTCCTGCCGTGGAGCCTGGGCCGCGGCGCGGTGAGCCCCGGCGTCGCCTTCAACACGGCGGTTTCGTTCGTCACCAACACGAACTGGCAGTCCTACGTCCCCGAGACGACGATGGGCCACTTCGTGCAGATGGCCGGGCTGACCGTGCAGAACTTCCTGTCCGCCGGCGTCGGCCTCGCCGTGGCGATCGCGGTGACCCGCGGGTTCGTCCGGGCGAAGACCGACCGGCTCGGCAACTTCTGGGTGGACCTCACGCGCGGCACGATCCGCGTCCTGCTGCCGATGGCGTTCGTGTTCGCGATCGTGCTGATCGCGCTCGGTGTCGTGCAGAGCCTCAAGGCCGGCGTCGCCGTCACCAATCCCGACGGCAGCCAGAGCACCATCGCCCTGGCGCCCGCGGCGAGCCAGGAGGCGATCAAGGAACTCGGCACCAACGGCGGGGGCATCCTCAACGCCAACTCCGCGCACCCGTTCGAGAACCCCACCGCGTGGACGAACCTCATCGAGCTGTTCCTGATCCTGGTGATCCCGGTCAGCCTCACCCGGGCGTTCGGCAAGCTCGTCGGCAAGCCCAAGCAGGGGTACGTCCTGCTCGGCGTGATGGGCGTGCTGTGGGCCGCGTCGCTGGCGCTCATCTGGCTCTCCGAGGCCACCGCGAACAACCCGGCGGCGCTGGCCGCGGGCGCGAGCATGGAGGGCAAGGAACAGCGGTTCGGCATCGGGCTGACGTCGATCTTCGCCGACACCACCACCGGCACGTCGACCGGTGCGGTCAACGGCGCCCAGGACAGCCTGTCGGGCCTCGGCGGCGGGGGCCCGCTGCTGAACATGCTCTACGGCGAGATCTCGCCCGGCGGTGTCGGCACCGGTCTCTACGGGATCCTGGTCATGGCGATCATCGCCATGTTCCTGGCCGGCCTGATGGTCGGGCGCACGCCGGAGTACCTGGGCAAGAAGCTCGGCAAGCGCGAGGTCACCTGCGCGGCGATCGCCATGCTGGCGATGCCGACCGTGGTGCTCCTCGGCTCCGGGATCGCGTTGCTGCTGCCGGGCACGGCGGGCGCGCTGGGCAACGGCGGCGCGCACGGCCTGTCCGAAATCCTCTACGGCTACGCGTCCACCGGCAACAACAACGGCAGCGCGTTCGGCGGGCTGACCGCGACGAGCGACTGGTTCCAGTCGTCGTTCGGCGTCGCGATGGCGATCGGCCGGTTCGTGCCGATCCTCGCCGTGCTCTGCCTGGCCGGCTCCCTGGCCGCGCAGCGCAAGGTGCCCGAAACCGCCGGCACCCTGCCCACCACCGGGCCGCTGTTCGCCACCATGCTCACCGGCACGGTGGTGCTCGTCGCGGCCCTCACGTTCATCCCGGCGCTCGCGCTCGGGCCCATCGCGGAGGCACTCGCATGACCGTCACCGAAGAACGACCCCAGGTGACCCACGAAGAGCACACCGGCCGGGTCGGCGCCGGGGTCTTCAGCCCCCGCCAGCTCTGGACGTCACTGCCCGACGCGGTCCGGAAGCTCAACCCGAAGCACCAGCTCGGCAACCCGGTGATGTTCGTGGTGTGGGTGGGCTCCGCGCTCACCACCGTCTTCGCGATCACCGACCCGAGCGTGTTCACGATCCTGATCGCCGTCTGGCTGTGGTTCACGGTGCTGTTCGCGAACCTCGCCGAGGCCGTCGCCGAAGGACGCGGCAAGGCACAGGCGGAAAGCCTGCGGCGGTCGAAGAAGGAAACCGTCGCCCGCCGGCTCACCTCGGACGGCGAGGAGCAGGTACCCGGGGTCGACCTGAAGATCGGCGACCTGGTCGTCGTCGAGGCGGGCGAGGTGATCCCGGGTGACGGCGACGTCGTCGAGGGCATCGCGACCGTCGACGAGTCGGCCATCACCGGCGAGTCGGCCCCGGTCATCCGCGAGTCCGGCGGCGACCGCAGCGCCGTCACCGGCGGCACGACCGTGCTGAGCGACCGGATCGTCGTCAAGATCACCACCAAGCCCGGCGAGTCCTTCGTGGACCGCATGATCGCGTTGGTGGAAGGCGCTTCCCGGCAGAAGACGCCGAACGAGATCGCGCTGACGATCCTGCTCTCGACCCTCACGATCATCTTCCTGCTCGCCGTCGTGGCGTTGCAGCCGATGGCCCGCTACTCCGGGTCCGAGCAGTCGGTGATCGTGCTGACGGCACTGCTCGTCTGCCTGATCCCGACGACCATCGGCGCGCTGCTGAGCGCCATCGGCATCGCGGGCATGGACCGCCTGGTGCAGCGCAACGTCCTCGCGACGAGCGGCCGTGCGGTCGAGGCCGCGGGCGACGTCTCGACGCTGCTGCTCGACAAGACCGGCACGATCACCTTCGGCAACCGCCGGGCCACCGAGCTGATCCCGGTCGGATCGTCCACTCCGGACGAGCTGGCGCGGGCCGCCCGGCTGGCCAGCCTCGCCGACGAAACCCCTGAAGGGCGCAGCGTCGTCGAGCTGACGTCGGACCACGCGAGCCAGGACGAACGCGGCGAGTTCGTCCCCTTCACCGCGCAGACCCGGATGAGCGGGATCGACATCGGGAGCCGGCGGATCCGCAAGGGCGCCGCTTCGGCGGTCCGCGCCTGGGTGCGCGACCACGGCGGGGAGTTCCCCGACGAGACCGAGCGGGTGGTCGACGAGATCGCCGCCCAGGGCGGCACTCCGCTCGTCGTCGCCGAAGACGCGGTGGTGCGCGGCGTGATCCGGCTGTCCGACGTCGTCAAGCCGGGCATGAAGGAGCGCTTCCGGGAACTGCGGGCGATGGGCATCAAGACGGTGATGATCACCGGCGACAACCCGCTCACCGCCAAGGCCATCGCGGCGGACGCGGGCGTCGACGACTACCTCGCCGAGGCCAAGCCGGAAGACAAGATGGCGCTCATCAAGCAGGAGCAGGAGGGCGGGCGCCTGGTCGCGATGACCGGCGACGGCACCAACGACGCCCCCGCGCTCGCGCAGTCCGACGTCGGCGTCGCGATGAACACCGGTACCTCGGCCGCCAAGGAGGCCGGGAACATGGTCGACCTCGACAGCGACCCGACGAAGCTGATCGAGATCGTCGAGATCGGCAAGCAGCTGCTGATCACCCGCGGCGCGCTGACGACGTTCAGCGTCGCGAACGACCTCGCGAAGTACTTCGCGATCCTGCCGGCGATGTTCACCGGCATCTTCGCCCAGCTCGGCGCGCTGAACATCATGCACCTGGCCACGCCGAAGTCGGCGATCCTGTCCGCGGTCATCTTCAACGCGCTGATCATCGTCGTGCTCATCCCGCTGGCCCTGCGCGGCGTGCGGTACAAGCCGTCGTCGGCCTCGGCGCTGCTGCGCCGCAACCTGCTCGTCTACGGCCTCGGCGGGATCGTCAGCCCCTTCCTCGGGATCTGGCTGATCGACCTGCTGGTGCGCCTCATCCCTGGAATCGGGTGACCTCGTGAACACTCTCGTCAAGCAGACCTGGGCCGGGCTGCGCGTCCTCGTCGTGCTGACCGTCCTGCTCGGCGTCCTCTACCCCCTCGCCGTGTGGGCCATCGCCCGCATCCCGGGGCTGGAAGGCAACGCCGAAGGCTCGGTCGTCACGCAGAACGGCCAGGCGGTCGGGTCGTCGCTCATCGGCGTCGACCCGGTGCCCGCGGACCCGGCGCACGACCCGTGGTTCCACACCCGGCCGTCGGCGGTCAGCCCCGACATGCCGTCGGGTGCGTCCAACAAGGGCCCGTACAACGAGGATCTCGTGAAGACCATCGGGGAGCGCAAGGACGCCATCGCCAAGCGCGAAGGCGTGTCACCCGACCAGGTACCGCCGGACGCGGTGACGGCGTCGGGCTCCGGCCTCGACCCGTCGATCAGCGTGGCCTACGCGGACCTTCAGATCGCCCGCGTGGCCCGGAACACCGGGCTCCCGGTGGACCGGGTGAAGCAGCTGGTCGAGCAGAACACGACGGGGGCCGGGATCGGCGTTCCGGGCGTGAATGTGCTCCAGCTCAACTTGGCCGTGCAAGGTGCGGCCGGAGGGGCACACTGACAGCGTGACCAGTACGAAGAAGCCGCGCCGAGGGGAACTGAGGATCTACCTCGGCGCGGCTCCGGGCGTCGGCAAGACCTTCGCCATGCTCGGCGAAGCGCGGCGGCGTCTCGACCGCGGCACCGACGTCGTCGTCGGGCTGGTCGAGACGCACGGCCGCGAGATGACCGCGAACCTCCTGGACGGCCTCGAGGTCGTCCCGCGGCGGCACGCCGGCCACCGCGGCCGCGAGTTCGACGAGATGGACGTCGACGCCATCCTCGCCCGCGCGCCCGAGGTCGCCGTCGTCGACGAGCTCGCGCACACCAACGTGCCGGGTTCGCGCCACGCCAAGCGCTGGCAGGACGTCGAGGAGCTGCTCGAAGCCGGCATCGACGTGCTGTCCACGGTCAACGTGCAGCACCTGCAGAGCCTCAACGACGTCGTCGAGCGGATCACCGGCGTCACCCAGCAGGAGACCGTGCCGGACGAGGTCGTCCGCCGCGCCGAGCAGCTCGAGCTGGTCGACATCACCCCCGAAGCGCTGCGGCGGCGGCTCGCCCACGGCAACGTCTACCCGGCCGAGCGCATCGACGCCGCGCTCGGCAACTACTTCCGCCCGGGCAACCTCACCGCGCTGCGCGAGCTCGCCCTGCTCTGGGTGGCCGACCAGGTCGACGTCGCCCTGCAGCGCTACCGCGCCGAGCAGAGCATCACCGACACCTGGGAGGCACGCGAACGCGTCGTCGTCTCCATCACCGGCGGCACGGAGAGCGAGACGCTCATCCGCCGCGCCAGCCGGATCGCCACCCGGGCCGGCGCCGAGCTGCAGGTGGTGCACATCCTGCGCGGCGACGGCCTGTCCGGGCTCGGGCCCGCCGCGATCGCCCGCTGCCGGACGCTGGCCGAGGAGGTCGGCGCGACCTTCCACACCGTCGTCGGCGACGACGTGCCGACCGCCCTGCTGGACTTCGCCCGCGGCGTCAACGCGACCCAGCTGGTGATCGGCACCTCGCGGCGTTCGCGCGTGGCGCGGCTGTTCGACGAGGGCATCGGCGCCGGCGTCGTGCGGCAGTCCGGGTCGATCGACGTGCACATGGTCACCCACTCCGAGGCCGGCGGGCGCCTGCGGGCCCGGCTCAGCGCGAGCCCGCTGGGGTTCTCGCGGCTGGTCGCGGGCTGGGTGCTCAGCGTCGTCCTGCCGGTACTGGTCACCGCCGTCGGGTTCTTCGTCCCGGCCGGGCTCGACTTCGCCACCGACGTCATCTCCTACGTGCTGGCGACCGTGGTCGTGGCGCTGGTCGGCGGTCTCGGGCCGGCGCTGGTCGCGGCCGTGCTCGGTGCCGGGCTGCTGAACTTCTTCTTCACGCCACCGCTGTACACGCTGACCGTGCACACCCCGCAGAACCTCGTGACGCTGATCGCGATGGTCGTGGTCGCGGTGCTCGTCGCGCTGGTCGTGGACCAGGCGGCGCGCCGGGCCACGCAGGCGGCGCGGGCGCGGACCGAGGCGGCGCTGCTCGCCTCCTACGCCCGGACCGTGCTGACCCACGCGAACCCGATCGAGCGGCTGCTGGAGAAGGTCCGCGAGAACTTCGCGCTGACGTCGGTGACCCTGCTGGAGAAGCAGGACGGCGAGTGGCGCGGGGTGGCGACGGCGGGGGAGCACCCGTGCGCCGACCCGGACGAGGCCGACGTCGACATCGCCGTCACCGCCGACGTCCACCTGACCCTGCGGGGACGGGCGTTGCCCGCGGCCGACCGGCGCGTGCTGGAAGCGGTGGCCGGGCAGGCGCTGCTCGCCCTGCGCCAGCAGCGCAGCGCCGCCGCCGCGGCCCGCGCCGAGCGCAAGGCCGAGGCCACCGAGCTGCGCACGACGCTGTTGTCGGCGGTCGGGCACGACCTGCGGACGCCGCTGACGTCGATCAAGGCGTCGATCGGCAGCCTGCGCGCCCCCGACCTCGCACTGTCCGAAGAGGACACCGCCGAGCTGATGGAGGCCATCGAGCTGTCGGCCGACCGGCTGGCCGGGCTGATCGACAACCTCCTGGACTCCTCGCGGCTGGCCACCGGCGCGGTGCGCCCGCACCTGCGCCCGGTCGGCTACGACGAGGTCGTCGCCCACGCTCTGTCCACTGTAGACTCGTCGGAGGCGGTCGAGGTCGCGGTCGACGACCGGCTGCCGCCGGTGCTGGCCGATCCGGGCCTGCTGGAACGAGTGGTGGCGAACGTGCTGGACAACGCCCTGCGCCACGGCGGGCGACCGGTGTCCGCGCGGGCTTCGGCCCACTCCGGCCACGTCGAGCTGCGGATCGTCGACCACGGCAAGGGACTGCGGAAGGGGACCGCGGACTCGGCGTTCGCGCCGTTCCAGCGCCTCGGCGGCGACCGCGACGCGACGCCGGGGGTCGGGCTCGGGCTGTCGGTGGCGAAGGGGTTCACCGAGGCGATGGGCGGCACGATCCGCGCCGAGGACACCCCGGGCGGCGGGCTCACGGTCGTGGTCTCGCTGCCCGAGCACAGCGTCACGTTCGAAGAAGTCGAGGAGGGGGTGCGATGAGTGACCCGGGTGCCACCGTGCTGGTGGTGGACGACGAGCCGCAGATCGTGCGGGCGCTGCGGATCAACCTGAACGCCCGCGGCTACAAGGTGATCACCGCGCACGACGGCACGGCCGCGCTCAAGGCGGTGGCCGAGACCAAGCCCGACGTCGTCGTGCTCGACCTCGGCCTGCCGGACCTGGACGGCACGGAGGTGATCGCCGGCCTGCGCGGCTGGACGACGGTCCCGATCATCGTGCTGTCGGCGCGCGGCGACTCGGCGGACAAGGTCCAGGCCCTCGACGCGGGCGCGGACGACTACGTCACGAAGCCGTTCGGGATGGACGAGCTGCTGGCCCGGTTGAGGGCGGCGGTCCGCCGCTCGGCGGTGACGGGCGCCGACGACGCGGACGCGGTGGTGGAGACGTCGTCGTTCAGCGTGGATCTGGCCGCGAAGAAGGTCCGCCGCCGCGACGGCGTGGAGGTCCACCTGACGAAGACGGAGTGGGGCGTGCTGGAGCTGCTGGTCCGCAACCGCGGCCGGCTGGTGGCGCAGAAGCAGCTGCTGCACGAGGTTTGGGGCCCGTCGTACGAGCGGGAGTCCCACTACCTGCGGGTGTACCTGGCCCAGCTGCGGCGCAAGCTGGAACCGGAGCCGTCCCGGCCCCGGCACCTGCTCACCGAGCCCGGCATGGGGTACCGCTTCGAGGTGTAGCGGCGTGGGTACCCCAAGGCCATGGCCGGGACGAAGACGTGGCTGCAGGGCGGTGAGCGCATCCCGCCGGTGATCGTGCTGACGCTGGCGGTGGGAGCGACGTTCGGCGCCCTCGGTTGGCTTTTCACGGCGTTCGACGGCGGCGTGAGCGGGGTGACGTGGCTGCGCGTGGCGGCGGCGGGCGCCGGTGCCCTGCTGACGGTCTATTTGTGGGCGCTGTTCGCCCACCGCCTGCGGCGCCGTCGCTAGAACCAGAAGGTCGGCTGCTCGATCCCGAACCGCAGCTTGGCGTACCGCTTGGCCGCCGCCGCGGAGAAGTAGATGTGCTGGGAAGCCGCGTGCAGGTCGCGGAAGCAGCGCTGGACCGGCTGATCCGCGTGCAACGCCCCCGCGCCCGCCAGACCCGTCACCGTGTTCACCGCGCTCAGCGAAGCCCGCATCGCCTGCTGGGTCGCCAGCAGGAACTGGCCCCGCTCACCGACGTCCGGGACGTCGCCCGCGCACGCCGTCTCCCACAGCGCGCCCAGCGCGTCGAACACGAACGCGCGCGCCGACCGCAGCTCTCCCTCAGCCCGGGTCAGGGCGACCTGGACGTCGCCGTCCTCGGCGATCGGGCCCGGGCCCGGTGGGCGGAACTTCGCCGGCGCGAACTCGGTGAACTCGTCCAGCGCGCGCCGGGCGATGCCGAGCGGGACGCCCGCCATCAGCGTGCCGATGAACGTGAAGAACGGGAACCGCCACAACGGCCCGTCGTGGCGCGCCGGGTTCGTGAACGGCGAGATCGTGTGCTCCTCGCGCACGACGGTTTCGATCTCGACGTCGTGGCTGCCGGTGCCGCGCAGGCCGCTGACGTCCCAGTTCCCGACCACCCGCACTTCGGCGGCCGGGACGGCGGCGAGCCGCCAGTCCCGCGGGTCGCCGCCGGCGAAGGCGCCGTTGAAGAACAGGTCGGTGTGCGGGCTGCCGCTGCAGAACCCCCACCGGCCGGCGAACGAGAACTTCCCGGCGCCGTCCGGGGTGAGGCGGCCCATCGGCGCGAAGACGCCGCCGCCGATCGGGTCCGGCGTGCCGGCGACGAGCTCCGCGGCGACCGCGGGGTCGAGCCAGGCGAGGAACGCCGAGCCGTTGCCGATGGTGATCGTCCAGCCCGCGGACCCGTCGGCGCGGGACAGCTCCTCGATCACTTCGACGAGCTCGGCAGGCGGCAGCTCCTGCCCACCGAGGGCGCGCGGCGTCGCCAGGCGGAAGAGCCCGGCTTCCCGCGCCCGCTCGACGAGGTCGCGCGGCAGCGTCTGGAGCCGTTCGGCCTCGACGGCCCGCGCGCTCAGCTCGGGCGCGAGCTCCCGCGCGGCGGTCACGGCGTCGGTGGTGGCTTGTCCCATCATGGTCAGCGCCCCCTCAGGGTGTCATGATAGATGGACGTCTATTCGATAGAGGAGTCTTTACCTAAATGGTCGAGCCTGTCAAGCGCCGTTACGACACGTCGCGACGCCAAGAGCAGGCGCGCGAGAACCGCCGCCGCATCCTGACGGCGGCGTCGGGGCTCTTCCGGGAGAAGGGGTACGCGGGCACGTCGATGCCCGAGGTGGCGAAGGCGGCGGGCGTCGCGGTCCAGACGGTCTACAAGGCGTTCGCGAACAAGGCGACGCTGCTCAAGGCGGTCTTCGACGTGACGGTCGCGGGCGACGACGAGGACGTCCCGATCGCCGGCCGCGACTTCATCGCGGCGATCCAGGCCGAGCCGGACGCCGCCCGCAAGATCGGGATGTACTTCGACCACCTCGCGGCGATCGCGCCGGTGGTGGTCCCGGTCCAGCTGCTGGCCAGGGAAGCGGCCGCGGCGGACCCGGCGGCTGCCGAGGTGTGGGCGCAGATGCGCGGCGAGATGCTCACCGCGATGACGTACTTCTCGGCCGATCTGCTGGCGACCGGGCAGGTCAAGCCGGACCTGGCCGCCGACGACGTGCGCGACGTCCTGTGGGCGTACCACGGGCCGGAGCAGTACGAACTGTTGTGCCTGGAGCGCGGGTGGCCGCCGGAGCGCTATGGGAAGTTCCTGCGCGACGCGGTCGTCGCCGCGATCCTCGCCTGATCCGCACCGAGCGCCCCAATGTGGCCTTCGGTGCGTCCAACGCACCCAAGGCGGCCTTCGGTGCGTTGGACGCACCCAAGGCCGCCTTGGGGCGGACGGTGTTCCTACTGCGCGTGCGTGGTGCTTCCGGTCACGCCCGGGGAGTCGCTCGTGGTCGGCGACGGCGAGCCCGCGGTGCTCGTGCCGCCCCCGGTCGGCGACGGTGTCGTCGTCGGGGGCGTCGTCGTCGGGTCCGGTGTCGTGGTCGGCGGCGTCGTCTTGGTCGTCGGCGGGGGAGTGGTCTTCGGCGTCGACTGCGGCGGGTTGCCCGTGTCGTCGCGCGGGGGCGGGGGCGGGTCGGCGTGGGTCACCACGGTGGTCGTGGTCTTGCCGTCCGGGCTGATCGACACCACCGTGCTCGGCGGGGTCGAGGACTTGGGCGCCGACTCCGACGTCGGCGCGCCGGCGGTCGACGGGCCGGACGACGAGGGGGTGCTCGGCACCGTCTGCAGGCCGGCCTGCGAGGTGCCCTGGCCACCGGTGCCGCCGGTGCCGCCCGCGGTGGTGGCGGGGTCCGGGCCGGCGAGCTCGGCGACCGCGGCGAACGCGGTCGCGACCACCAGGCCGGCCACCCCGAGCACGACGTACCCGGTGCGGTTCGGTTTGCTGCTCTTCGGCGGGGCGGTGTCGATCCTGGTCACGTGCGAGCTCGATGCGGACCCGTCGGGGCGGGGCATTACAGGCTCCTCGGGGGTTCGGGAGGGCGCGGTGCGAGGCCGTGAATCGATCACTGCTTCCCCCGGTGGGGGAACCCGGGAGGACGACCTCGGCGGCGAGGCTATCACCGTCGGTGCCCTATTCGCCCAGGTAGTAGGCCTGCGCGATCACTGTGCGCAGTCGATCTGTCCGGAAAGGATGAAAGCGTGCGTGAGGAACAAACGAACACCCGGTTGACGGCGTGGGTCCGCGGACGGGTGCAAGGCGTCGGTTTCCGCTGGTGGACCCGCAGCCGGGCGCTCGAACTCGGGCTGGTCGGCAGCGCCCGCAACATGCCCGACGGGCGTGTCGAGGTCATAGCGGAGGGTGATCGAGACCACTGTGAGCGGTTGCTGGCCATCCTGCGGTCCGGAGAATCACCCGGAAGTGTGGACAGCGTCGTCGAGCGCTGGTCCGACCCGAAAGGGGGACTCAGCGGGTTCGCCGAGCGGTAGCCGGCGGCTTGGTACATCCGGGGCCGGTGTGGTTCGTGAGGTTGCTGGGGCCCTCCGGGATGTGCTAAGGCGCGCCGATGAGGGGGCGCGTCCGGCGGTCCCCCGCGGCCCCCGGGTAGCCTGGGACGATTGAATCGCCAGTACCGGCAGCCAGAGGGGTCAGCACCCAGTGCACCTGAAAAGCCTGACGCTCAAGGGCTTCAAGTCCTTCGCCTCGGCCACCACGCTGCGCTTCGAGCCGGGCATCACCTGCGTGGTCGGGCCGAACGGCTCGGGCAAGTCCAACGTGCTGGACGCGCTGCGCTGGGTCATGGGCACCCAGGGCGCCAAGGACCTGCGCGGCGGCAAGATGGAGGACGTCATCTTCGCCGGCACCGCGGGCCGCGCCCCGCTCGGCCGCGCGGAGGTCACCCTCACCATCGACAACGCCGACGGCGCGCTCCCCATCGAGTACGCCGAGGTGTCCATCACCCGCCGGATGTTCCGCGACGGCGCCAGCGAGTACGAGATCAACGGCGACCGCTGCCGCCTGATGGACGTCCAGGAGCTGCTGTCGGACTCCGGTATCGGCCGCGAGATGCACGTCATCGTCGGGCAGGGCCAGCTCTCGGCGATCCTCGAGTCCAAGCCCGAGGAGCGCCGCGCCTTCATCGAAGAGGCCGCCGGCGTCCTCAAGCACCGCAAGCGCAAGGAACAGACCCTGCGCAAGCTGGCCAACATGCAGGGCAACCTCGACCGCCTCGGCGACCTCACCACCGAGCTGCGCCGCCAGCTCAAGCCGCTGGGCAAGCAGGCCGAGATCGCCCGCAAGGCCCAGTCGGTGCAGTCCGAGCTGCGCGACTCCCGCCTGCGGCTGCTCGCCGACGACCTGGTCACCCAGCGGGACGCGATCGCCCGCGAAGAGGCGGACGAGAAGACCGCCCGCCAGCGCCGCGCCGAGGTCGAGCAGACCCTCGAAGTCGTCTCCGCCGAAGAAGCCGAGCTGGAGTCCTCGCTCGCCGAGGACGCGCCGCTGCTGCAGACCGCCCAGGAGACCTGGTACAAGCTGTCCGCGCTGGCCGAGCGCCTGCGCGGCACCGTCCGGCTCGCGATCGAGCGGCAGCGCCACCTCTCGGCCGACGTCTCGACGGCGACCGGCGGCCGCGACCCCGAAGAGCTCCTCGAAGAGGCCGAGCGCGTCGCCGAGCAGGAGGAAGAGCTCAACGAGGCCGTCATGGAGGCCCGGGAGCTGCTCGCCCAGACCGTCCTGCGGCGCGAAGACCTCGAACAGCGCGTGCAGGCCGCCGAGCGCGCGCACTGGGCCGCCGTCCGCGCCATCGCCGACCGCCGCGAGGGCATGGCCAAGCTGACCGGCCAGGTGGAAGCGCTGCGCAGCAAGAACGGCGCCACCTCCGACGAGATCGACCGCCTCAGCGTCTCCCTCGAAGAGGCCGCCGAACGCGCCGAGATCGCCGTCGAAGAGCTCGAAATGGCCAAGGCCGAGGGCGGCGCCGAGGAGTCCGACGACGCCGGCCTGATGGACCGCCACGACCGCGCGGTCGAGGCCAACAACGCGGCCAAGGCGCGCGTCGAAGAGCTGGTCAAGGCCGAACGCACCGCCGAGCGCGAGATCGCGTCGGAGAAGGCGCGCGTCGAGGCGCTGTCGATGGGCCTGCGGCGCAAGGACGGCGCGGGCGCGCTCCTCGGCGCATCCCACGAGCTGCCGGGCCTGCTCGGCTCGGTCGCCGCGCTGCTGACCGTCGAACCCGGCCACGAGGTCGCGCTGGCCGCGGCGCTCGGCCCGGTGGCCGACGCGGTCGCCGTCTCGGGCGGCGAAGACGCCCTGCGCGCGCTGAAGTACCTGAAGGACACCGACTCCGGCCGCGCCGGCATCCTGCTCGGCGGACCCGAGTCCACTGTGGACACGTACTCGTGGCCGTCGCTGCCGGAAGGTGCGCGCTGGGCCCGCGAGGTCGTCACGGCGCCCCCGCAGCTGCGGCCCGCCGTCGAACAGGCCCTCGACAAGCTGGCCCTGGTCCCCGACCTCGAAGCGGCCCGCCACCTGGTCGCGACGCACCCGGAGGTCCGGGTGGTCACGGCCGAAGGCGACGTCTTCGGCGCCCGCTGGGCGATCGGTGGCTCCGGCAAGCGCGAGAGCGTGATCGAGGTCCAGGCCGCCGTCGACGAGGCCGGGGAGCGGCTCCGCACGGCCGAGCGTTCGCTGGAGCGGTACGCGGCCGAGCTGGAAGGCGCCCGCGCCGAGCAGCAGGCCCGTCGCGAAGAGGTCTCCCAGGCCAAGGACGCCCTCGGCGAGGCGAAGGTCCGCAAGGCCCGCTCGTCGGAGCGGCTCAGCCGGCTGCAGCAGGCGGCCCGCCAGGCCCAGGCCGAGGTCGAACGGTTCAGCGGCCAGCGCGCGAAGGTCGAGCAGAGCCGCGTGCAGGCCCTGGCCCAGCTCGCCGAGCTGGAGGAACGGCTCGCCGCCGTCGCCGAGCAGCCCGTCGAGGACGACCCGGACACCGCCGAGCGCGACGCCGCCGTCGAGGAGCTGGCCGTCGTCCGGCAGGAGGAGATGGAGGCGCGGCTCGCGCAGCGCACCGCCGAAGAGCGGGCACGCAGCATCGCGGGCAAGGCCGAAGGGCTCCGCCGCGCCGCGCACGCCGAGCAGCAGGCCCGCGAACGCGCCGAGCGCGCCGCGGCGAACCGCAAGCGCGGCGCCGAGATCGCCAACGCCGTCGTCAACGGCGGCGAGATCGCGCTGGAACGCATCGAGCACTCAGTCCAGCGCGCGGCCACCGAGCGCGACCAGGTCCAGGCCCGCCGCCAGAGCCGCGAGGCGGCGCTGACCGGCGTCCGCGCCAAGGTCCGCGAGCTCACCGGCGAGCTGGAGAAGCTGACCGACGCCGTCCACCGCGACGAGGTGCTGCGCGCCGAACAGCGGCTCCGGCTGGAGACGCTGGAAGCGAAGATCGCCGAGGACTTCGGCATCGGCCTCACCGACCTGGTCCAGGAGTACGGCCCGGACGTCCCGGTCCCGCCGAGCGCGGGCGAGATGGCCGAGTACGAGGCGGCCAAGGACCGCGGCGAGGACGTCACCCCGCCGCCGCCGATGCCGTACGACCGCGACACCCAGGCCCGCCGCGCCAAGCGCGCCGAGAAGGACCTTTCCCTGCTGGGCAAGGTGAACCCGCTCGCGCTGGAGGAGTTCGCGGCGCTGGAGGAGCGGTACAAGTTCCTCTCCACGCAGCTGGAAGACCTCAAAGACACCCGCAAGGACCTCGAAGCCGTCATCAAGCAGGTCGACGAGAAGATCCTCGAGGTCTTCGCCGGCGCCTACGCGGACGTGGCCCGCGAGTTCGAGACGGTGTTCAGCGTGCTGTTCCCTGGCGGCGAGGGCCGGATGGTCCTCACCGAGCCGGACGACCTGCTCAGCACCGGCGTCGACGTCGAAGCGCGCCCGCCGGGCAAGAAGGTCAAGCGGCTGTCGCTGCTGTCCGGTGGCGAGAAGTCGCTGGTCGCGGTCGGCATGCTGGTCGCGATCTTCCGCGCCCGGCCCTCACCCTTCTACGTCATGGACGAGGTCGAGGCCGCGCTGGACGACACCAACATGCGCCGGCTGATCGGGCTGCTGGAGCAGCTGCGCGACTCGTCGCAGCTGATCATCATCACCCACCAGAAGCCGACGATGGAGATCGCCGACGCGCTCTACGGCGTGAGCATGCAGGGCGACGGCATCACGAAGGTGATCTCGCAGCGCCTGCGCACGGCCGACGACGAACCGGTCGCGGTCGGCTAAGACGCGTCGTCCCGCGGTGCCCGGTCGTCCGGCCGGGCCCGGTGCTCGTAGGTGGTGAGGTCGCTGCCCATCCACCGCGCGTCGTCGATCCGCGGCCGGCGTCCGCGGGGCGTGATCATCCCGCGCTTGACCCCGCGCTTGCGGTCCGACCGGTCGAGCACCAAGGCGACGACGAGCACCGCGGCGAGCACAACGCCGATGCCGATGAAGAACCCCATGTGACCCCCCTGTCCCCGCACCACCTTACGACGGCCTGGGCCACAACGCCCCAATGTGGCGTCGGGTGCGTGGGACGCACCGAACGCCACATTGGGTGCGTGAGACGCACCGAACGCCACATTGGGGCGCCGGCTAGTCGGCGACCCAGAAGGCGTAGTCGGCCGAGTAGCGGACCGCGGTCTGGGCGCCGTCCGTGCAGCTCCCGGCCGGAGCCACGCCGCCGCGCGTGTTGAGGCGCTGGACGTACGTCACCTTGCCGAACACCCCGTCACCCGTGTTCAGGTTCGCCTTGAGCAGCAGCTCCGGGATCGCGCCGTCCCGCGGTGCGTTCGCCACCGCCGCCGCGCCGACCGTGCTTCCATCCACAATGGACGTCCAGACCGGCCCTTTGCTGTGCAGCGCCACCGGCTTTCCGTGTTTCGACAGCACCGCCGCGGGCTGGATCAGCATCCACGCGCCGGCGGTGCACCCGTAGATCTGCACGCCCTCGGCCGCGTAGGTCGCCAGCGCGTGGTTGCCGGCCGGGACCTTGATCGCGTCCGGCACCTTCGGGGCCGCCGGGCTGGCCGAAGCCGTCGCCGCGCCGCCGAGCACCAGGGCACCGACCGCGAGCGCCACCGTCATCCGTTTCATGAACCCACCTTCGATTCTCCCGCCGCTCACCGGCGGGCTCCCGCAGATCGACACGGGCGCCCGCCGGAAGCGGTTCAGAAGGATCAGGCGGCGGGAACTTCCGCTTCCGCCTCGCCCGCGGCTTCCGATTCGGCCGCCTTCGGGTCCGGCGTCCGGTGCCGCAGCGAGAGCAACCCGCCCACGACGAGCGTGATCACCACGCCGAGCAGGGTGTACCAGGGGTAGGCCAGCGCGACCTTGTCCCCGGCCGCCTTGCTGAAGTCGATCCCGAGGAGACCGCCGGTCTTCGCGCTGAACTTCACGCCGAGGATGACGAACGCCATCACCACGACCGTCGTGACGAACGCGACGATCGCGTCCGCCTGCCGAGCCTTCTTGATCAGCAGCCCGAGCAGGAACGACCCGAGCAGCGCGCCGTAGGTGTACCCGGTGATGGCCAGGCCGAGCTCGATCACCGAGTTCTTCGTGGTCGAGAACAGCGACGCGAACACCGCGAACACGACCGCCCAGATCAGGGTCCACATGCGACCGTGCTGCAGCAGCTTCGAATCCTCCGGCGAGCGCTTGGTGAACCGCTGGTAGAGGTCGGCCACGGTCGACGTCGAAAGCGCGTTGAGCGCCGAGGCCAGCGCGCCCATGGTCGAGGCCAGCACACCCGCGATGAGCAGGCCCGACACCCCGACCGGCAGGTCGTCGATGATGAACCGCGAGAACACGTCGTCCGGGCTCTGCAGGCCGAGCTGCGCGACCGACTTGCGGCCGTTGAACACCCACAGCATCGCGCCGACCAGCAGGAACAGCGCGAACTGGATGGTGACGATGATGCCGCTGCCGATGAGCGCCTTCTGGCCGTCGCGCAGGCTGCGCGTGGCCATCAGCCGCTGGGCGATCAGCTGGTCGGCGCCGTGCGAGGCCATCGACAGCGCCGCGCCGCCGAGCACCGCCGTCACGAAGGCGTACGGGCTGGTCAGCAGGTTCTTCGAGAAGTCGACGAGCATGAACTTGCCGTCGTCGGACGCCTGCGTGAACCAGTCGCCGGGCAGCTTGTTGAGCAGCACGATCGCCGCCACCGCCGCGCCGCCCAGGTAGAGCGACAGCTGGATGACGTCGACCCAGACGACCGCCTTGATCCCGCCGATGTAGGCGTAGATCAGCGTCAGCGCGGTCAGGATGACGACGATCACCCAGTAGTCCAGGTGGATGTTGTAGTGCCCGAGGATCACCTTGATCGGGATCGCGCCGGCGAACAGGCGCACGCCCTCGGCGAGCAGCCGCGTGATCACGAACGTCACCGACGCGGTGCCCTGCAGCCCGGAGCCGAACCGCTTCCCGAGGAACGCGTACGCGCTCACGAGGTTGCCCCGGAAGTACCGCGGCAGCAGCACGAACGCGGCGATCGTCCGGCCGATGATGTAGCCGAAGGCCAGCTGCAGGAACAGGAAAGCGTTGCCGAAGACCAGCCCCGGCGTGCTGATCACGGTCAGCGTCGAGGTCTCCGTGGCGACCACGGACAGCATCACCGCACCCCACGGGAGGCTGCGCTCGCCGACGAAGTAGTCGGCCGCCGACCGTTGCTTGCGGCCGACGAGCACGCCGATCAGCGGCATCGCCGCCAGGTAGACCACGATGATGGCGAGGTCAACACCGCGCATGGACTTCTCCTACTGTCATCCGGCCTTCTCCGCGACTCGCAACCGCGTCACGGTGCCCCCCAGCGGGGCGGGAAGGATCAGGGGCCCGGCACCGGGAACGAGCGCGCCGAGCAGGCGCGGCCCGCGGGCACCGGTCGCGGACGGCACCGTACCGGGCACGCCGCACCAGGTGAGCCAGCCGAGCAGCGCGGTGAGGTACGCCTCCTTGCCGGCGCCGGGCAGGCCGAGGTCGTCGCTGGTCTTGAGCACCGCCGAGGGCAGGTTCCGCGCCAGTGCCGCCAACAGGGCCGGGTTCGCGACGCCGCCGCCGGAGGCGATCACCGTCGTGACGCCGTGGCGCTTGCACTCGTCGGCGACGGTCACCGCGGTGAACTCGGTCAGCGTCGCCAGGAGGTCCGCGGGGTCGACCGGCGGCAGCCCGGCGAGGGCGGCGTCGAGGTAGGGCGCGTGGAAGTACTCCTTGCCGGTGGACTTCGGCGGCGCGGCGGTGAAGTACGGGTCGGCGAGCAGTCGCGCGAGCAGGTCGGAGCGCACCGACCCGCTGAGCGCGAGCCGGCCGTCGACGTCGCTGGGCCGCCCGGTGACGCGGTGGGCGGCGACGTCGAGCAGCGCGTTGGCGGGCCCGGTGTCGTAGGCGATCGCCGGCTCGCCGTCGGCGACCACGGTGATGTTCGCGATCCCACCGAGGTTCAGCGCGGCGACCGGGTGACCGGTGTCCTGGGCCAGCCCGCGCAGCCACAGCTGGTCGAACGTGCTCGCCAGGGGAGCGCCGTGGCCGCCCGCGGCGACGTCCCGGGCCCGCAGGTCGGCCAGCACCGGCAGCCCGGTGCGCTCGGCGATCCAGGCGGGCTGGCCGAGCTGCAGCGTGCCGCGGACGTGGCCGTCCTCGACCCAGTGGAACACCGTCTGGCCCAGCGAGGCGACGAGGTCCGCCCGGCCGCCGGCGAGCTCTTCGACGCCGCGGGCGGCCGCGTCGGCGAACGCCTGGCCGACGCCGGTGTCGAGTCGCGTCAGCTCGCCGGCGGTGCAGGAGCCCGGCGGCAACGCGGCGAGCAGGCCTTCGCGCAGCGGGTCCGGGTAGGGGACGTCGAGCTCGCCCAGCGGGGTCAGGACCACGGTGCCGTCTTCGGCGTGCAGGTCGGCGGCGGCCACGTCGATGCCGTCGACCGACGTGCCCGAAATCAGCCCGATCACCCGGAAGCCGTGGCTTGCGCGCATCCCCATCCGGAGGGGTTTAGTGCAGGCCTCCTGGTGGCGCAACCCGCGTGGTGAAGTCTTGGCCCAATCGGGATCTACATCGTTACGAATTGCCTGTGCGGACGGGGTGTCCGGGCCGCTGCGGTGCGGATGAAAGGATGGACGGGTGTCGAGCACCTGGTTCCTGTTCGTAGTCCTCGCCGTCGTCGTGCTGGTCGCCGTCCTGGTGGTCGGCCTGCTGGTCGCGCGCAAGCGCCGGATCAGCCTGGACGCCCGGCGCGAGGTCGAGGAGAAACCGAAGGGCGGCAGCTACGCGGCCAGCGGGGGCATCGCGCTCGCGCCCGGCGGCACGGCGGAGGCACCCGAGCACCCGGTCGAAGATCGGCCGGAGGTCGACGGCCAGCCCGCGGTGGGCGACGACGCCGCCGTGCCGCGCGACTCGCCGCAGCGCACGGTGCGCGACGTCAAGCTGCCCGAGGCCGAAGAACCCGCGGCCGTCGTCGAAGAGATCGACCCGGCGACCGGCCGCCTGGAGCGCCTGCGCGGCCGGCTGTCGAAGTCGCGGTCGGTGTTCGGCCAGAGCCTGCTCGGCCTGCTCGGCGCCGGTGACCTCGACGAAGACTCCTGGCAGGACGTCGAAGACACGCTGCTGATGGCCGACCTCGGCGCGGCGACCACGAACCACATCGTCGAGCGGTTGCGCGACGAGCTGTCCCGCCGTGCGGTGCGGAACCCCGCCGAGGCTCGCGAGGTGCTGCACGAGGTGCTGACGGCGGAGCTGTCCACCGACAGCGAGCGCGCGGTGCGGGCGCTGCCGCACATCGTCGACGGCAAGAAGCAGCCCGCGGTGGTCCTGGTGGCCGGCGTCAACGGCACGGGCAAGACGACGACCACGGGCAAGCTCGCCCGCGTCCTGGTGGCCCAGGACAAGACGGTGGTGCTGGGCGCGGCGGACACGTTCCGCGCGGCGGCGGCCGACCAGCTGCAGACGTGGGCCGAGCGCGTGGGCGCGGAGGTCGTCCGCGGCAAGGAGAGCTCCGACCCGGCGGCGGTGGCGTTCGACGCGGTCAAGCGCGGCGTGGACACGGGCGTGGACGCGGTCCTGGTCGACACGGCGGGCCGGCTGCACACGAAGACGGGCCTGATGGACGAGCTGGGCAAGGTCAAGCGCGTCGTGGAGAAGCTGGCGAAGGTCGACGAGGTCCTGCTCGTCCTGGACGCGACGACGGGCCAGAACGGCCTGATGCAGGCGCGCGTGTTCGCCGAGGTCATCGACGTGACGGGCATCGTGCTGACGAAGCTGGACGGCACCGCCAAGGGCGGCATCGTCTTCCAGGTCCAGCGTGAGCTGGGCGTGCCGGTGAAGCTCGTCGGGCTCGGTGAAGGGCCGGACGACCTGGCGCCGTTCGAGCCGGGCGCCTTCGTGGACGCCCTGCTCGGCTAGAGCCGGAAGAGCGGCGTCCCGTCCGCCTTGCGCAGGCCCAGCTGCAGCAGCACCGGTGCCGTCGGGCGCTGGACCGGGATGAGGAACGGCGACGTCCGGCGGGCCGCGACCGTCAGCCGGGACCAGCCGATGCCCTGCAGCGTCGGGCCGGAGCGGGTGCGCCGCTGCGGGTCGATCACCATGGCCGCCCCGAAGTAGCGGCCGCCCGGCACCGCGATGCGGGCGGTGTGGCCCAGCACGACCGAGAACACCGTGCCCGTGTGCCCGCCGTCCTCCTGCAGCGTGAGGATCACCGGCGTGCGCCCCTTGGTGGTGACGTGGTGGCGCACGCTGATCTCGACCGTCCCGGCGGGTGCCCCGGCTGGGCGCGGCCACGCGGGTGACTGCGGTGAGCCGTCGAGGGCGCGGTCGACGAGCCGGTCCAGCAGGTTCGAGGCGGCGCCCTGCGCGAGCCAGGCGAGTGCGCCGCCGGTGTGCGGGTCCATCGGCGGTCCCTCCGGCGAAAATCGGATGACGGGCGGCGGTGCGGCGGCGCACACTCCGGGCATGCCGGGTTGACGCACTTCCGCTCGTGCCCCTCCTCGTAGCAGACGCGCCAAAGCCGTCATTCGCTACGAAGAGAGGACCCATCATGACTGTCATCACCGGCGAGCGGGTGCGACTGCGCCCGATCGCCGCAACGGACCGCGCCCGGGTGCGCGAGATCCTGGCCACGCCGGAGGTCGCCCGCTGGTGGGGCGACCCGGACCACGAGACCGAAGGCCTGTACGCCGTCGAGGACGGGTACACGTGCTACGTGATCGAACTCGGCGGAGTGGTGGTCGGGCTGATCCAGAGCTGCGAGGAGCTGGAGCCGCAGTACCGCCACGCGGGCATCGACATCTCGGTGCACCCGGACTTCCACGGCCGCGGCATCGGCACGGACGCGCTCCGGGCGCTGGCCCGCCACCTGCTCGACGCCGGCCACCACCGCCTGACGATCGACCCGGCGGCGTCGAACGAGACGGCGATCCGGGTGTACACGAAGGTGGGATTCCGCCCGGTGGGGCTGATGCGCGACTACGAGCGCGCCCCGGACGGCACCTGGCACGACGGACTGTTGATGGACCTGCTGAAGGGTGAGCTGGCTTAGACGGTGACCGCCGACTGGGACAGGCTCGCGCCCAACGCGTCCGCCACCCGCTGCACCGCCGGGGCGATGTGTGCCACCGCTTCGGCGGTCAGCCGGCCCGACGGGCCGGACACCGACACCGCCGCCGGCACCGGCGCGCCCGGTACCGCCACCGCGACGCACCGCACACCCAGCTCCTGCTCCGCCTCGTCGAGCGCGTACCCCTGCGAAGCGATACGCGAAAGCTCGACGGCCAGGGCGTCCGCGTCGGTGAACGTGTGCTCGGTGTACGCCGGCATCCCGGTCCGCTCCAGCAACGCGCGGACGTCGGCCTCGGGCAGGTGGGCCAGCATCGCCTTGCCGACGCCGGTGCCGTGCGGCAGCAGCCGCCGCCCGACCTCGGTGAACATCCGCATCGAGTGCTTCGAGGGCACCTGGGCCACGTACACGACTTCGTCGCGCTCCAGGACCGCCAGGTTCGCCGTCTCGCCGACCTCCTCGACCAGCTCCGCCAGCAGCGGCCGCGCCCAGGCGCCGAACTGCATGCTCGCGTTCTCGCCGAGCCGGATCAGGCGCGCGCCCAGCGCGTAGCGGCGGTTGGTGTTCTGCCGCACATATCCGAGGTCGACCAGGGTGCGGATGAGCCGGTGGATCGTCGGCATCGGCAGCCCGGACAGCGTCGCGAGCTCGGACAGGCTGGCCTCCCCGCCGGTGTCCGCCAGGTGTTCCAGCAGCTCGAAGGCGCGCTGCAGGGACTGGACGCCGCCGTCGCGCCCGTTCTTCTCCGCTGCCACCGGTGGCCCTCCTTACGTTGGCGTTGAGGTTCCGCTATGCAGAAACTATAGTCCGGCTGGTAGAAAACCGTAGGGCCGTTATCCAAAGATCCGAACCTTCGAGGTGTTTCCCCATGTCTTCTGAAGTCCAGGTGCTGGGCGAGCCGGTCGAGCGCGGTGACGAGATCCTCACGCCCGAGGCGCTCGACTTCCTCGCCGGCCTGCACGACGCGTTCGCGGGCCGCCGCGACGAGCTGCTCCAGGCGCGCGGCAAGCGTCGTGAGGAGGCCCGGACCACCGGCAGGCTCGACTTCCTGCCGGAGACCAAGGAGATCCGCGAGGGGGACTGGCAGGTCGCCGGCGCGCCGCCCGCGCTGCGCGACCGGCGTGTCGAGATCACCGGGCCGACCAGCCGCAAGATGACCATCAACGCGCTCAACTCCGGCGCGAAGGTGTGGCTCGCCGACCTCGAGGACGCCAACACGCCGCACTGGGCGAACGTCGTGTCCGGCCAGGTCAACCTGTACGACGCCGTTCGCGAGACGATCACGCTCGAGAGCGGCGGCAAGAGCTACGCGCTCAAGGACGACGTCGAGCACGCGACGATCGTGGTCCGCCCGCGCGGCTGGCACCTGCCCGAGCGCGGCCTGTCCTTCGGCGGCCGCGAAGCCGTCGGTGCGCTCGTCGACTTCGGCCTGCACTTCTTCCACAACGCGGCCGAGCAGCTGAAGCGCGGCAAGGGCCCGTACTACTACCTGCCGAAGATGGAGAGCCACCTCGAAGCGCGGCTCTGGAACGACGTCTTCACCCACTCGGAGAAGGCGCTCGGCATCGAGCACGGCACCGTCCGCGCCACCGTGCTGATCGAGACCATCCCGGCCGCGTTCGAGATGGAGGAGATCCTCTACGAGCTGCGCGAGCACGCGTCGGGCCTCAACGCCGGCCGCTGGGACTACCTGTTCAGCGTGATCAAGTACTTCCGCGACGCGGGCGAGAAGTTCGTGCTGCCGGACCGCAACTCGGTCACCATGACCGCGCCGTTCATGCGCGCCTACACCGAGCTGCTGGTGCGCACCTGCCACAAGCGCGGCGCTTTCGCGATCGGCGGCATGGCCGCGTTCATCCCGAGCAAGGACCCCGAGGTCAACGAGGGCGCGTTCAAGAAGGTCCACGACGACAAGGCGCGCGAGGCTGCGGACGGCTTCGACGGCTCCTGGGTCGCGCACCCCGGCATGGTCGCCCTCTGCAAGGAGGAGTTCGACAAGGTCCTCGGCGAGCGGCCGAACCAGCTCGAGCGCACCCGTGACGAGGTCAGCGTGACCGCCGACCAGCTGCTGGACGTCGCCTCGACGCCGGGCGGCGCGACGGCGGCCGGCCTGCGCGCCGCGGTCGACGTCGGCGTCCGCTACATCGCGTCCTGGCTGAGCGGCAACGGCGCGGCGGCGATCCACAACCTGATGGAGGACGCGGCGACGGCGGAGATCTCGCGTTCGCAGGTCTGGCAGTGGGTCAAGAACGGCACCACGCTGGACACCGGCGACGTCGTGACGTCGGAGCTGGTGCGCGGTGTGCTGACGGACGTCCGCGGCGAGCTGGCCCGCGAGCTCCCCGCCGACCGGCTGCTGCCGGCCGTCGAGCTGTTCGAGCAGGTCGCGCTGGCCGACGAGTTCCCGGACTTCCTGACGCTGCCCGCCTACGAGCGGATCAAGTAGTGCGTCTTCCCGAAGACGTCTACGCCGCCGCCGACGCGCGCCTGGCCGAGGCCGACGCGCGCGTCGCGGCGTCGTACCCGGGGAGCGGCCGGGGCGGCAGCCGGTGCACACGGTGTACGTGCCGGCGTCGCAGTACCGCACCCGCCTGGTCGCCGACTGGGGCAAGCAGGCGATGCGCGTGTTCATCGAGCACGCCGAGCTCCTCGGCGTCGACGCCGGCGGGTACGAACGCGTCCGCGCGAAGCTGCTGACCGAGCCCATCGAGGATCTGCGCATCGACTTCGAAGACGGCTTCGGCCGCGTGCCCGATGACGTCGAGGACGCGGCCGCGCGGGCGGCCGGCCAGACTCTGGCCACCACCGGTGGGACGCCGTTCTGCGGCATCCGCTTCAAGAGCTTCGAAGCGGCGACGCGCCGGCGGGGCATCCGCACCCTGGACCTTTTCCTGGGTGCGCTGCTCGAGAACGGGCCGCTGCCGCCCGGGTTCGTCGTCACGCTGCCGAAGGTGACGGCGGTCGAGCAGGTGTCGGTGGCCGCGGAAGTCCTGGCGCGCCTGGAATCCGCGTACGGCCTGCCCGAGAACACCCTGCGCTTCGAGGTCCAGATCGAAACCGCGCAGTCCATTGTGGACCTCGACGGGACGCTGTCGGTGGCGCGGATCGTGCAGGCCGCGTCGGGCCGGTGCACGGGCCTGCACTACGGGACGTACGACTACAGCGCGGGCCTGGGCATCGCGGCGGCGTACCAGAGCATGGAGCACCCGGCGGCGGACCTGGCGAAGGGCCTGATGCAGGTCGCGGCGGCGGGCACCGGCGTCCGGCTGTCGGACGGTTCGACCAACCGCCTGCCGGTCGGCGACGCGCTCCCGGACGCGTGGGCCGAGCACCTGCGGCTGGTCCGCCGGTCGCTGGAGCGCGGGTTCTACCAGGGCTGGGACCTGCACCCGCACCAGCTGCCGACGCGCTTCGCGGCGACGTACACGTTCTACCGCGAGGGGTTCCCGGCCGCGGTGGAGCGGCTGCGGGCGTATGCGGACAAGCAGGCCGGGGGTGTCCTGGACGAACCGGCGACGGCCCAGGCGCTGGCGGTGTACCTGCTGCGCGGCCTCGACTGCGGCGCGCTCGACGAGAGCGAGCTGCCGTTCGGGCGGCCGGAACTGGAGAAGTACGCGCTGCGGCTCGCCTGAGGGTCGTGAGTGGGAAACAGTGTTCTAACCCTGTTTCCCACTCACGACCCCGGCTCGTGAAGGCGGGCGCGGTCCGCGGCCGACCGTCCGGCGTGCCAGCCCTCGTGGCTGCGCACGGTCACCGATTTGCCCACCACCTGGGGAAAGAGCGTGGTGAAGGCCGCGTTCACCTTCAGCTCGTGCGACGCCAGCACCGGCAGCAGCCGGTCCGCGTCGGGCGTGGCCGTGAGCGTGACCGCGGCGGCCTTTTCCAGGCGCTCGCCGATCCGGGTGGCGTAGGAGACGAGGAACGACTTCCGGAACGCCCGGTCCCGGCCGGCCGGGTCGGTGATCATCGCCCGCGTCGCCTGGACGAGCAGGGACGTCGTCAGCAATGTGACGGAGTCCAGGTCGTCCTCGTCGCCGACCACGGTGACGAAGTCCCAGCGCGGGTCGAAGACGGCCCGGCAGCGGTTCGCCTTCGCGACCACGTGGACCAGCAGCGACTTGGCGTCGACGTACGGGGTCTCGAGCCAGATCCGGCGCGACGCGGGCACGTCGTGCCCGGCCTCGCCGGCCTCGACCAGCACCCGGTCGAAGGCGTACCGGGTCATGAGCTCCTGCGCTTTCGCCGAGAGAGCTTCGGCCTCCTCCGGGAACGAGCTCGACTCGGCTTTCGCCAGCAGTGCGCGGACCCGGCTCAGCTTCTTCTCGTCGACGGCGTGGTGCGCCGGGCGAGCCGGCGTCGCAGTTCCCGGCGGGGTCAGCGCCGGCAGGGTCATCAGGAAGCCCAGGGCTTCGATGACGGAGGTCAGCGCCTCGGCCGGGGTCAGGATGTGCTTCGCCGCCCACTGCGGCAGGTGCGGTTCGGACTCCGTCCACCAGCGGACGGCGCCCACCTCATCGAGCTGGTCCTGCCGGCCTGGGAACTGCTCTCCGTACGCGGCCAGGGCGTCGAGCACGAAGGACCGGGCGAACTCGTCGACGCGCCGCCGGGCCGCCTGCTGGAGGTCTTCGGGCAGCCAGCCGCCCCGGCAGACGCGGGCGATCAGGTGCTGCCCGGCGCGGTGGGCACCTTCGGCCGCCTCGGCGGGCAGTTCGAGGTCCGGCGCCAGCCGGTTCGCGCTTTTCCCGGCCGCACCCCGGACTCCCCGCGCGACCTCGGAGGCCGCGGCCAGCAGGGCGTCGCCGAATTCTTCGGCGGTCCGAGGCCGCGCGGTCTCTTCGGCCGGAACGCGCCGCTTCTGCTTGCCCACGGGGCGAGTGTGCCGCAGCCCGGTCACCTTCCCGGCGGCCGCCCCGTCGGAAAGGCATGCACACCGCCGTCGTCCTCACCGTGATCGTCCTGAACGCCGGAATCGGCATCGCCGACCTGGTCAAGGCGCCGTTCGTCCTGGCCACCTCGAAAGCCGTCGACGTCCCGCCGAGCTGGCTGCCCCTGCTCGGCACCCTCAAGCTCGCCGGCGCGGCGGGCCTCACACTGGGCTTGCTCGGCGTGCCCGTCCTGGGGGTCGCCGCCGGGATCGGCCTGGTCCTGTTCTACGTGGGCGCGATCGTCGCGCACCTGAAAGCCCGCAAGTTCGCCACCGGCGCCGCTCCGCTGCTCTTCCTCGGGCTGGCCGCGGCGACGCTGCTTTAACGCAGCCGCGGGAGAGCGTCCCGCGCGAAGTGGCTCAACGTCCGCAGGTCCTCGGCGAACCGCTCGTGGTGCTCGGGCGGCAACGGCCGGAAGAAGAACTGCTCGATGTTCTCCACGTGCAGCCGGCTCGCCCGCACCGTGGTCTCTTCGCCCAGCGAAGTCAGCCGCACGAGCTGGACGCGCCGGTCGCGCGGGGACGCCGTCCGCGTCACCAGGCCCAGCGATTCCATCCGGTCGACCAGCCGGGTCGCCCCGCCGGTCGTGAGCACCTGCTCCTGCGCGATCGAGCGCATGGTCAACCCGTCCGCACCCGCGCGGCCGACGATCAGCAGCACCTCGTACATCAGGTGCGTGACCCCGCATTCGCGTTCCAGCGCCCGCCCGAGCAGGTACTCGAGCCGGTTCGCCGCGCCCTGCAGCCGCCCGAAGGCCAGCACGCGCGGGTCGTGCCCCGCCTGCCGGGCCGAAGTGATTTCGGGTTCCACGCCGCCCATCATCCTGCCTGGTCCCCGGCGCGCAAGGCGAGGTAGACGTCGAGCTGGTCGGTGAACTCCGTCAGGTCCGCGCCGAGCAGCTCGCCCGCCCGGCCGATGCGGTAGCGCAGCGTGTTGACGTGGACGTGCAGCGCCTTCGCCGCCCGGGTCGGCGACCCCGAGCACTCCAGGAACACCCGCACCGTGTGCACGAGGTCCGTGTGCTGCTCGGCGTCGTACTCGAGCAGCGGCCCGAGCACCCGGCGGCGCAGCGCGGCGCGCAGCCCGTCCGGGGCGCCGGCCACCAGCAGCCGGTGCACGTCCACCTCGCCGGCCGGGACCACCGAGACGCGGCCCGGGCGCCGGGCCGCCACCGCGAGCGCGTACGCCGCGACGTCCCGCGCCTCGTCGCGGGGCGCGGGATCGCCGACACCGCAGAGGATCCGCGACGCGCGGAGCAGCGGCTCCACAGTGGACAGCTCGGTGGTGGACGGCACCAGGGCGGTCGCCGCGTACGACGTGTCGCCGACGGACTCGAGCAGACGCCCGTCCGGCAGCAGCTCGCGCAGGACGTCCCGGCTCTCGTCGCTGCCTTCGGTCCGCAACGCGACGACGCGCGCCTCGCCGGGCACCTCGGCCTCGGGGGCGGCCGCCCGCGCCCGCGTGACTCCCACGAGTCCGGCGAGCTCTTCGGCCAGCTCCGCCTGCGCCGTGCTCAGCGGGCCGCCGGCGGCGACCAGCCACGGCACGGCGTGCCGTCCTTCGACCGGGACCACCGTCAGTGGCCCGGACTCCTTGGCCGCGTACCGGCGGACGACCTCCGCCGCCGGCACCGGCAGCGGGGAAGCCCCGGCGACCACCCGGCCGAGGCCCGACAGCACCCAGCACGGCAGCCCGAGCTCCGCCGACGCGCTCTCCAGCAACGTCTCCACGGGCGCGTCCGCGGCGGCCTGCAAACGTTTGCGCGCGCTCTCGGAGGCAGCCGCGAGCGCCAGCACCACCTGCTCGGTGATCACCGAGAACGACAGGTCGGCGGGCACTTCCAGGAGCGGCATCCGGTGCCGCTCGCAGGCCTCGACGACGTCGCCGGGGATGTCGCCGGAGTCGGCGCCGGAGGCGGCCAGCGCCGCCGCGCCCGCCCGGGCCAGCGCGGCCACGAACGGCTCGGCGTCGCCCGGGCGCCGCCACCAGAGCAGGCCGGACAGCACCAGCTCACCGGCCGACAGGTACCGTCCGGGATCGGGCAGTTCCGTGACGTAGATGCGGGTCACGGGCCGGTCGAGCAGGTCGGCTCCGGCCCGTGGGCGCAGCCGCAGCCCCGGCAGGCCCAGCAGAGTTTTCACGGTCGTCATCAGGCTTGTAGGAAAGCACAAACGCGCGGGGTTTCGCTCCTGTGCGTTTCATGCTCGGTGCCGTTGCCGCCCGTGGTCCCTTCGGCGTCTACTGGTCTATCGCCCTCACGAAGGGCGCCGTCACGAAGGAGCGAGAGTGGAGTTCCTGCGTCCCGCGACGCTCGCCGAGGCCCTGGCCCTCAAGGCCGAACGGCCCGGCGCCGTGCCGATCGCCGGCGGCACCGACGTCATGGTCGAGCTGAACTTCGACCACCGGCGTCCCGAAGCCCTGCTCGACCTGACCACGGTCCCCGAGCTGACGGAGTGGTCCACATCGGACGGCACCGTCCGGCTCGGCGCCGGCGTCCCCTACACCCGCGTCATCGCCGATCTGGGTGAATCCGTCCCGGCGCTGGCCATGGCCTCGCGCACGGTCGGGTCGCCCCAGATCCGCAACCGCGGCACGGTCGGCGGCAACCTCGGCGCCGCGTCCCCGGCCGGCGACACGCACCCGGTGCTGCTCGCCCTGGACGCGCGGATCGAGGTGGCCTCCGTCCGGGGGACCCGGATCCTCCGCGCGGAGGAGTTCTACGTCGGCGTGAAACGGCACGCGCTCGACCCGGACGAGCTGATCACCGCCGTCCACCTGCCCGCGCACGCCGGGCCGCAGCAGTTCGCCAAGGTCGGCACGCGCAACGCGATGGTCATCGCGGTCTGCTCCTTCGCACTGGCCCTGCGCGACGGCCGGGCGGGCGCCGCGATCGGGTCCGCCGCGCCGACCCCGCGCCGCGCTCGCGCCGCCGAAGAGTTCCTGGCCGCCGAACTGCCGTGGGGCTCGCCGGACGCGGTGCCGGACTCCCTGAAGCGCCGCTTCGGCGAGCTGGTGGCCGAAGCGACGTCGCCGATCGACGACGTCCGCGGCAGCGCCGCGTACCGCAAGCACGCGCTGTCGGTGCTCGCACGGCGTACGTTGACGTGGGCCTGGGACGAACACCGGACGGGGGAGCGGGCATGCGCCTGAATGTCACGATCAACGGCGAGCAGCGGCAGGCCGACGACGTCTGGGAGGGCGAGAGCCTGCTCTACGTACTGCGGGAGCGCCTCGGCCTCCCCGGTTCGAAGAACGCCTGTGAGCAGGGGGAATGCGGCTCCTGCACGGTCTACCTCGACGACGTCCCGGTGTGCGCCTGCCTGGTCGCGGCCGGGCAGGCCGAGGGCCGGACAGTGCGCACGGTCGAGGGCCTGGCCGACGGCGACACGCTCGACCCGCTCCAGCAGTCCTTTGTGGACGCGGGCGCGGTGCAGTGCGGCTTCTGCACGCCGGGCCTGGTCGTCGCCGCGCACGACCTGCTGAACCGCGTACCCGATCCGAGCGACGAGGAGATCCGCGAAGCACTCGCCGGGAACCTGTGCCGCTGCACCGGCTACGAGAAGATCCTCGACGCGGTGCGCGCGGTCGCGAAGGGTGGTGTCGCGTGAGGACGCTCATCACCGGCGGGGCGATCGCCACCGTCAGCGGCGAGGAGTACGCCAGCGGGCACGTCGTCGTCGAGAACGACCGCATCGCCGAGGTCGGCGAAGGCGTCTACACGGGCGAGTTCGACGAGCGCGTCGACGCGTCGGGCTGCCTGGTCACGCCCGGCCTGATCAACACCCACCACCACCTCTACCAGTGGGCCACCCGCGGGATGGCCGCCGACCACACGCTCTTCGAGTGGCTGGTCGCGCTCTACCCGGTCTGGGGCCGGCTCGACGCGGAGATCACGCACGCCGCGGGCACGGCCGGGATGGCCCGGCTGGCGCTGACCGGCTGCACGACCGTCGCCGACCACCACTACGTCTTCCCGCGCGACGGCGGCGACCAGGTCGCGGCGCTGGCCGCGGCCCGCCAGCGGATCGGCGTCCGGCTGCACGTCGTGCGCGGGTCGATGGACCGCGGCGAGTCCGACGGCGGCCTGCCGCCGGACAACCTCGTCGAGTCGACCGAGGAGGCGCTGACCGGCACCGAAGCCGCGATCGGCCGCTTCCACGACGACTCGGCCGGGGCGCACCTGCAGATCGCCGTCGGCCCGTGCTCGCCGTTCTCGGTCACCGAACGCCTGATGTCCGGCGCGGCCGAGCTGGCCCGCCGCACGGGCGTCCGCCTGCACACCCACCTCGCCGAGACCCTCGACGAGGAGCAGCAGTGCCTCGCCGAGGTGGGCTGCACGCCCGCCGAGTACGCCGACAAGCTCGGCTGGCTCGCCGACGACGTCTGGCTCGCGCACACCATCCACCTCGCGCCCGACGCCATCCGCCGCTTCGGCGCGACCGGCACCGGTTCGGCGCACTGCCCGACGTCCAACGGCCGGATCGGCGCGGGCATCGCCCCGGTCCGCGACCTGCTCGACGCGGGTGTCCCGGTCGGGCTCGGCGCCGACGGGGCCGCGTCCAACGAGTCCGGCGGCCTCGGCGAAGAGCTGCACCAGGCGTTGCTGCAGGCCCGCCAGCGCGGCGGCCCGCGCGGGCTGACCACGCGGGAAGCGTTGTGGATGGGCACGATGGGGGGCGCGCGCTGCCTCGGCCGCGCGGACGACCTGGGGTCGATCGAGCCCGGAAAGCTCGCCGACCTCGCCGTCTGGGACCTGTCCGGCCTGAACTACGCCGGCATCACCGACCCGGTCGCGGCGCTGGTGCTGGGCACGACGCCGCCGGTGCGCCGGCTGTTCGTCGGCGGCAAGGCCGTCGTCGAGGACGGCACGCTGCGCGAGGCGGACGAGTCCGAGATCGCCGGCGAGCTGTCCGCGGCGAGCGCCCGGCTGAGGGAGGCCCGATGACCACCACCGTCGGCACCCGGACGGGCGGCGGCGTCGGCACGTCGCCGCAGCGCCCGGACGGCATCGTGAAGGTCCGCGGCGAGTTCGCGTACTCCTCGGACCTGTGGCACGAGGACATGGTGTGGGGCGTGACCCTGCGCAGCCCGCACCCGTACGCGCGGATCACGGCGATCGACATCACCGAAGCCTTGAAAGTGCCCGGCGTCTATGCGGTGCTGACGCACGAGGACGTCCCCGGCGTCAACCGCTACGGCCTGGAGCACTCCGACCAGCCGGTGCTCGCCTCCGAAGTCGTGCGGTACCAAGGCGAGCCGGTGGCGCTGGTCGCCGCCGACCACCCGGAGACCGCGCGCCGCGCGATGAAGCGGATCACCGTCACCTACGAAGAGCTTTCTCCGGTGACGGACTCCGAAGCAGCCGTCGCGGGCGAAGGTGCTTCGCTGCACGACGGTGGCAACGTCGTCCGGCACGTGAAGATCCGCCGCGGTCCTCAGGACGTCTCGGCCGACGTCGTCGTCTCGGACGTTTACGAGGTCGGCATGCAGGACCAGGCGTTCCTCGGGCCGGAGTCGGGGCTCGCCGTGCCGGACACCGAAGGCGGCGTCGACCTGTACGTCGCGACTCAGTGGCTGCACGTCGACCAGCAGCAGATCGTCGCCGCGCTGGGCCTGCCGGCCGAGAAGGTGCGGCTGACCCTCGGCGGCGTCGGGGGAGCGTTCGGCGGGCGCGAGGACCTGTCGATGCAGGTGCACGCGTGCCTCCTCGCGCTGCACACCGGCAAGCCGGTGAAGATGGTCTACAACCGCGAAGAGTCCTTCTACGGCCACGTCCACCGGCACCCGGCGAAGATGTACTACGAGCACGGCGCCACTCGCGACGGCCGGCTCGTGTACGTGCGCACGCGCTTGTACCTCGACGGCGGAGCGTACGCGTCCTCGACGGGTGCCGTGGTGGCGAACGCCGCGACGCTCGGCGTCGGGCCGTACACAGTGGACAGTGTGTCGGTCGACTGCTGGGGCACCTACACGAACAACCCGCCGTGCGGCGCGATGCGCGGCTTCGGCGCGGTGCAGGCGGCGTTCGGCTACGAGTCGCAGATGGACAAGCTCGCTGCCGCCTGCGGCTTGGACCCGGTCGAGATCCGCGTCCGCAACGCGATGACCGAGGGCGACCTGATGCCGACCGGGCAGGTCGTCGACTCCGCCGCGCCCGTCGCGGAGCTGCTGGGGCTGGTCCGGGACAAGCCGATGCCGCCGGAGCGGCCGTTCGACCTGCGGCACATGCCGGGCGGCGTCTCGAACACGACGCACGGCGAAGGCGTCGTCCGCGGGGTCGGGTACGCCGTGGGCATCAAGAACGTCTGCTTCTCCGAAGGCTTCGACGACTACTCGACGGCGAGGGTGCGCCTGCAGCTGGTCGGCGGCGAGCCGGCGGCCACGGTGCACACCGCGGCCTGCGAGGTCGGCCAGGGCCTGGTGACGATCATGCAGCAGATCGTGCGGACCGAGCTGGGCGTCGAGCAGGTGACGATCCTGCCGATGGACACCTCGATCGGCAACGGCGGCTCGACGTCGGCGTCGCGCCAGACCTACGTCACCGGCGGCGCCGTGCAAGCCGCCTGCGTGGCGGTGCGGGCGCGGCTGCTTTCCCGGTTCGACCGGAAGGTGCGCGTCGAGGGCGGCAAGCTCGTCGCGGCCGACGGCCAGGTGCTCGCCGACCTGGTGGACGTCCTCGGTGACGACGTCTACGACGAAACCGTGGAGTGGCGGCACCGGCCCACTTCCGCACTGGATCCGGAAACCGGCCAGGGCACCGCCCACGTGCAGTACGCGTTCGCCGCGCACCGGGCAGTCGTCGACGTCGACACCGAGCTGGGATTGGTCAAGGTGGTCGCACTGGACTGCGCCCAGGACGTCGGCAAGGCGCTGAACCCCCAGGCCGTGCTGGGCCAGATCCAGGGTGGTTCGGCGCAGGGCCTCGGGCTGGCGGTGATGGAGGAGATCCAGACCTCCGGCGGGAAGATCCGGAACCCCTCCTTCACCGACTACCTGATCCCGACGGTCCTGGACATGCCGCCGATGAGCATCGACGTCCTGGAACGCCCGGACCCGCACGCGCCGTACGGCCTGCGCGGGGTCGGCGAGCCCCCGACGATCTCGTCGACCCCGGCGATCGTGGCCGCGATCCGGGCCGCGACCGGGCTCGCGCTCACGCGCGTCCCGGTGCGGCCGGAGCACCTCACGGACACCTGAGCTACCTGAGCTGCCAGTTCTGGTTGGCGTCGTCGTTGCAGCCCCAGAGCTCGAGCTGGACGCCGTTGACGTTGCCGGCGGGCTTGTCGCCGCCGGTGACGTCGACGCACAGGCCGGTCTGCGTGCCGGTGATCGAGCCGTCCGGGTTGAGCTTGAACTTCTGGTTCGCGCCGCCGTGACAGGTCCAGGCGATGAGCTGGGTGCCTGCGGTGGTGCCGCCCTCGTTGGCGTCGAGGCAGAGGCCGTTGGCGGCTTTGAGTTCGCCGGCGCTGGTGAACGTCCAGGACTGGTTCGGGCCGCCGTCGCAGTCCCAGATGTCGACCTTGGTGCCGGGCGTGGTGACGTTGCCGTTGATGTCGATGCAGCGTGACGACGACGCACCCGGCAGCGGGTGGGCGGTGTCGATGCTGCTGCCGCTCGCGTTGGCCTTGACGCGGTAGACGACCGTGCTGTGCGACGGGACGTTCGCGCTGATCGTGCCGGTGCTCGTGGTCAGCTCCTTGGACCAGAGGTTGGTCAGCCGGTAGTTCGACGCGGCGGGCAGCCCGGCCGCGGCGGCCGTCGTCGAGACGGTCTTCGTGGTGCCGTTCTCGTTGAACAGCACGACGGCGACGTCCCCGCCCTGGAGCGGCTTCGCCAAGACATCCAGGCCGCCGCTCGACGAGATCCGCGTGGCCTGCTTGCCGAGCGGGTCCTGGTCGACGGCGATGACGTCGCCGTTGAGGTAGGTCGAGAAGGTGGCGACGCTGGCGGAGCGCAGGTCGGCGCCCGCGATCAGGGGCGCGGCCATCGCGGCCCAGAGCGTGAAGTGGGCGCGGTCCTCCTGGAAGTCCATGCCGTCGCCGACCTCGAGCATGTCGGGGTCGTTCCAGGCACCGGGCTTCGCGGCGGACGCGAGTCCGACGTTCTGGTGGTAGATCGAGTCGATGCTGCCCCAGTTGTTGGTGATGTCCCCGGTGGTGCGCCACAGGTTGCCGACGTCGGGGGCCCAGGTCGAGGGGGAGAAGTTGCCCCACTCGCAGATGCTGTAGGCGATCGGGCGGCCGGTGGCCTTCAGCGCGTCGCGCATGGCGGAGTAGCGGCGGACGTAGTCCTGCTGGGTTTCGCCGGCGGGGCTGCCGCAGTTGTCGTACTTGAGGTAGTCGACCCCCCAGCTCGCGAAGCTGTTCGCGTCGGTCTGCTCGTGGCCGAGGCTGCCGGGGTAGTGCTGGCAGGTTTCGGTGCCGGCGCTCTCGTAGATGCCGAACTTCATCCCGTGCGCGTGGATGTAGTCACCGAGGGCCTTGAGGCCGCTGGGGAACTTCGCGGGGTCGGCGACGAGGTTGCCGGCGGCGTCGCGGCTGTGCGTCATCCAGCAGTCGTCGAGGTTGACGTAGGTGTAGCCGCGGTCGCGCATCCCGGAGCTGACCATGAGGTCGGTGGTCTGCTTGACCAGGGTTTCGTTGATGTCGCACTCGAAGGTGTTCCAGGTGTTCCACCCCATCGGGGGTGTTCGGGCGAGCCCGTTTTCGAGGGCTTCCGCGGACGGGTTCACCAGCCCGGCGGCGGCGACGGCGGTGGCGAGGACAGCGAGGAATCGGCGCATGGCGGCTCCAACCGAACGACGGTGTTGAAGGCAGGAGGACTAGACCACTGCGTAGCTTCGATGTCCGATGCTGCGCGGTCAAGCGCCATGTTGAGTATTCTTGTTGGATTCCCGACTAAAGTTGCTCGTCCTGGAGCCGCCTGGCGATGTCCACGCTGGTCGCGCCCGCGACGGCCATGGCCTCGGTGTCCCGGAGCGCGCGGCAGAGGACGAACGCGCCTTCGAGGCTGTTGACGACGGAGATGGTGAGCGTCCGGGCGGCCTCCCGGCTGAGCCCGAACTTCGCGAACTTCTCGGTCCCGGCTTCGATCCACGCGGTGAAGACGTCCGCGGTGGCTTCCCGCAGCGGCTCGTTGGTGCTGGCGACCTCGAGCGCGACGGTCGCGATCGGGCAGCCTTCGACGTAGTCGGTGGCTTCGAGCGTCGCGATCCCGGCGGCGAAGAAGGCCTCGATCCCGCTGACGAGGTCGGGTGCGGGCGCGATGAAGAGGTCGAAGAGCTGGATGTAGGCGAGCCCGGAGGTGCGGATGACCTCCTGGCCGAGCTGCTCCTTGCCGCCGGGGAAGAAGTGGTAGAGCGACCCGAAGGGAGCGTTCGCCTCGGTGACGATCTGCTTCAGCCCGGTGCCGCTGTAGCCGTTGCGCCGGAACAGTTCCGCGCCGGCGGCCATGATGCGTTCCTTGGTCCCTGCCACGACGCCACGATACGCCCGGATCGGTAGAGCGTTCTATCAATCCGGGCGTGGTGGCTCAGTGGATGTCCCAGGCGGGGCCCGGGTCCTCGGCGTCGTCGCGCAGGATCGTGCCCTCGATCAGCCCGTACGGCCGGTCCGCCGCGTAGAACACCTCGTTGGCGTTCTTCAGCCCGAACGGGCTCAGGTCCACCAGGAAGTGGTGCTTGTTCGGCAGCGACAGCCGCACCTCGGCGACCTCCGGCCGCGCCTCGAGCACCGCCGACCCCATCGCGTACAGCGTCTGCTGCAGCGAAAGGCTGTGCTTCGTCGCGAACGTCTCGAGCATCAGCCGCCGGATCTCGCGGTGGCTCTCGGCCCAGTCGATGCCCTCGCCCTGGTAGCGCCACTTCGCTGTGACCGCCGTCGCGAGGATCCGGTCGTCGGTCTCGGCGAGCGTCGTGTACTGGTCGCGCGGGAAGCCGTGGAACTCCGAACCCGTCGACTTGAGCAGCGTCAGGCCGTCGATGCCGGACACGACCCACGCGCGGCCGTCCCGGACCGTCACGGCCGTGGTGCGCCGTTCGTCGCCGGAGCGGCTGAACGCGTGGTCGTGCGGCTCGCCGCCGACGGCGATCCGGTCCCAGCCGTGCTCGTCGATCTTGATCCGCGCGCCGGTGATGTTCCCCTGCGTGCCGGTGAAGTGCCGCGCCAGGCGCAGGGCGAAGTCCTCGATCTCGCCGACCGGCGCCTCCTTCGCGAAGGCGTACACGGTGTTCTTCTGCGTGTCGGTCGCGAGCACGCCCGCGTTGTCGCCGGTGAGGTGCGTCGCGGCGAGCTCACCGCGCAGCGACGTCGACACGGTGAGGTCCTTCAGGTGGTGCACGGGGCCGTCGCGGCGCACCGTCACCAGGCGGACCTCCGCCTTGCCGTACTGGTTGGGGCCCAGGGTGATGGCCACGGTTCAGCTCCCTCGGTAGGTCGAATAGGCGAACGGGCTGAGCAGGAGCGGCACGTGGTGGTGCGCGGCGCCGTCGGAGATCCGGAAGGTGAGCGCCACCTCCGGGAAGAAGGCGTCCGGGCCCAGGTAGGCGCCGGTGTCGAAGACCAGCCGGTAGGCGCCCGGGTCCAGGGTTTCCGGGCCGAGGTCGCGGATCCGGCCGTCGTCGTCGGTGCGCCCGTCGGCGATCGGCTTCCCCTCGGCGGTCTCGAACCGGACGGCGATCCCCTTCGCGGGGCGGCCGGTCGCCGTGTCGAGGACGTGGGTGGTCACGAGGCTCACGCGGTCACCGCTTTCGCGAGTCGGAGTTCGGCGATCTTCAGCAGTTCCCGCCCGGCGACGGCGAGTTCGGTCGCGGGATCGTTGTCCAGCCGGCTTTCGAGGATCTTCAGCAGCTCTTCCCCGCTGCGGCCGCTGGCACACACCAGGTAGACGTGCCCGAACTTGGCTTCGTACTCGGCGTTCGCCGCGGCGAACGCGTCGGCATTGTCCACACCGGACTGTTCCGATCGTGACCACTCGCCTTCGGTGCCCGCCTGTTTCGGCTTCTCGCCGATCCGGGGGTGGGCGGCCATGGCCTGCCGGATTTCGTCGCTGCTCAACGGCAGCTCGGCGGCGGCGGTCAGCGCGTCCCAGCTGGCGTAGGGCCGGTTGCCGAGAATCGTGTCCACCCAGCGGGGGACGGCGAGACAGGCGGTCAGCGCCGGACGGACGTCGTCGGCGTCGGCGGCGTTGAAGTCGGTGAGGGTGAGCGGCACGGGGAACTCCTCGTGAGTGGCGTCTCGCTGACCGTACGTCGGCGCCGGAGTTCCGTCAACATTTTGTTGAAAGCCCTGGTCAGTCGGCTTCTCGGTTGAGGTAGTTGTAGACGGTGAACCGCGTGACCCCCAGCGCGTCGGCCACCGACGAGACGGATTTCCGCAGGCCGAAGGCCCCGCGTTCCCGCAGCAGCCGGACGGCGCGCTGCTTCCCGGGACGGTCGAGCTCGCCGAGTTTCGCGCCGAGTTCCCGCTCGACATCGGCGATGAGCCGGGCGAGCGCGTCGGTCAGTTCGACGACGGTTTCGGACGCTTTCCTCGTGTCGTGCGGTTCGCTCGGGTTTTCCGGCGTTCTCGTGCCGGCCGGTTCGACGGCCTGGCTCGCGCCGACCTGGCGCACCTGCAGCGTCACCTGCGTCGCGCCGCCCTCGAGCGCCGCCTTCGCGATGGCCGGGATGGCGTCGAGCAGCGCCTTCGCCTCGCCTCGCGCGAGCGTCCCGAGCGGGCCGAAGTCGGTCTCCAGCCCGGCTTCCGCGGCGGCGTCCCGTGCGGCGAGGGCGTGCTCGGGCGGCGAACCCTCGCCGTGGAACGGTTCGCTGGTGAACTCCGCTTCAAGCCGCACGAGGATGACCGTAACGCGCCGGGTCTGTCGTTGACGAGCGGCGCGCGCCGTGGTTACTGTCGTTGTGCGAAACCGCCTTTCCGTACTGTGAAATCGGCGGTGGTTCAATCCTCCCGGAGAAGGGTTTTCGGATGGATCTTGTGGTGCGCGCGGCCCGGGCCGTGACGGCCGAGGGCGAGGTTCCGGCGACCGTCGGTGTCGACGGCGGCCGGATCGTCGCGGTCGAACCCGGTGGCGCTTCGCTGTCCGGCGACCGCGTGCTCGACCTCGGCGACGACGTCGTGCTGCTGCCGGGACTCGTCGACACGCACGTCCACGTCAACGATCCCGGCCGCGCCGAGTGGGAGGGCTTCGAGACGGCGACCCGCGCGGCCGCGGCCGGTGGGGTGACCACGATCGTGGACATGCCGCTCAACAGCCTGCCCCCGACGGTCGACGTCGCGGCCCTGGAGGTCAAGCGCGCGGCGGCGACCGGCCGCGTGCACGTCGACGTCGGGTTCTGGGGCGGCGCGATTCCCGGCAACGTCGGGGATCTGCGCGGCCTGCACGACTCCGGGGTGTTCGGCTTCAAGTGCTTCCTGCTGCACTCGGGCGTCGACGAGTTCCCGCCGCTCGACCCGGCCGGGCTCGACGAAGCGTTGCGGGAGCTGAGTTCCTTCGACGCGCTGATGATCGTCCACGCCGAAGACGCGCACGAGATCGACTCGGCGCCGGAACCGCATGGCGGTCGCTATGTCGACTTTCTGCACTCGCGGCCGCGGCAGGCGGAAAACCTCGCGATCACGCACGTGATCGAGGCGGCTCGGCGGAACTCCGCGCGGGCGCACATCCTGCACCTGTCCTCTTCGGACGCCCTGCCGCTGATCGCGTCGGCACGCCGCGACGGCGTGGCGCTGACGGCCGAGACCTGCCCGCACTACCTCAGCTTCGTCGCCGAGGAGATCCGCGACGGTGCGACGCAGTTCAAGTGCTGCCCGCCGATCCGGGAGGCGGCCAACCGCGAGCTGCTCTGGCAGGGGCTCGCCGACGGCGTGATCGACACCGTCGTCAGCGACCATTCGCCGTGCACGCCGGAGCTGAAACGCTTCGACAGCGGCGATTTCGGGCTTGCCTGGGGCGGGATCTCCAGCTTGCAGCTGGGGCTGCCGGCGATCTGGACGCAGGCGCGGCAACGCGGGTTCGCGCTCACCGACGTCGTCCGCTGGATGGCCGAGCGCCCGGCCGCGCAGGCCGGGATGCGCCGCAAGGGGCATCTCGCGGTGGGCTACGACGCCGACTTCTGCGTGTTCGCGCCGGAGGAGGCGTTCGTGGTCGACGTCGCGAAGCTGAAGCACCGCAACCCGGTCAGCGCGTACGACCGGCGCCCGCTCGCCGGCGTCGTGCGCTCGACGTGGTTGCGGGGCACCGAAATCACCGGCGACGAGCCCCGCGGCACGTTGCTGACCCGGGGGGACTGCTGAAATGGAGGCTGCCTTGTCCGACCACCCTGTCCGTCCTGAGTGGACAGAACTGCCCGACCTCGCGTCACGCCGCTTCGGCGGGACGGTGATGTGGGCGACCGACGAGCTGTTCGCCGAGAAGGAGAACCTGGTCAACCCGTGGACGCCGGCGCACCGCGCCGAGACGTTCGGCCCGAAGGGCCAGGTCTACGACGGCTGGGAGACCCGCCGCCACCGCGAACCGGGCGACGACCAGGCGATCTTGCGCCTCGGCCTGGCCGGCACGGTCACCGGCGTCATCGTCGACACGGCGTTCTTCAAGGGCAATTACCCGCCGTTCGTGTCGGTCGAGGCGGCTTCGGTGCCGGGCTACCCGAGCGCCACGGAGCTGGCGTCGGCGGACTGGGACGTCCTGGTCGACCGCGCGCCGGCGGCCGGCCACACGGAGAACTTCTACGCGGTCAACGGTTCGCGCCGCTACACGCACGTGCGGCTGACGCAGCACCCGGACGGCGGCGTCGCGCGCCTGCGAGTGCACGGCACGCCGATCCCGGACCCGGACCTGCTCGACCTGGACGCGCTCGACCTGGCGGCGCTGGAGAACGGCGCCCTGGTCACCGGGTGCAGCAACAAGTTCTATTCGTCGCCGAACAACCTGCTCTCCCCGGGCCTGGCAGCCCACCAGGCCGAGGGCTGGGAGACGGCCCGCCGCCGCGACGACGGCAACGACTGGGTGACCCTCCGCCTCGCCGGCGCGGGCATCGTCCGGTTCGCCGAGCTGGACACGAGCAACCTCAAGGGCAACGCCCCGGGCTGGGCCTCGATCAGCGGCCGCGGCACCTACGGCGAGTGGGTCGACCTGCTGCCGAAGACCCGCCTGCAGCCGGACACCCGCCACCGTTTCGCGGTGAAGGACGGCCCGGAGGTGACGGAGGCGCGCCTGGACATCTACCCGGACGGCGGGCTGGCCAGGCTGCGCCTGTTCGGCCGGCTCACCGAAGCGGGCCGGACCAACGTGAAGGCCCGCTTCGCCAAGACGCGGTGACGTTCGCTTCGCGAGCCGTCGGCCGTCGCCGACGGCTCGCGATCAGCCCGCGTCCGGGCGGTTGAGGTAGGCGGAGGCCAGCGACAGCACGCAAGCGCAGCCGATGATCGCACTCACCCACCACTGCAGCCCGGCCACGACGCTCCAGACGAAGGCCGCCGCCGCCAGCACGGCGACGAGGATGTTCCGGAACTGCAGCGGGGTGGGTTTGGCCATGCCACCAGCCTCTCACGGGCGCGAGCCGAACTGCCGCGGGCCCAGGAGCAGGCATCTCCGGCCGCCGCGCGCCCCGGTGGGAGCCATCCGGGCTCAGGTCGGCTGTGGCCGACCGCCTGAGCTCGGGTGTGGACCGACGCCGGCCCTTGCGGGGCGATGGCGGTCGTCCGGTGCGCGGGCAGGCAGCGGGCCGCCGCGCTGCCGGGGGCGTCAGACCTCCGCGCGCTCCCCGGGTTCGAGCAGCACGAGACGGTCGGTGAGGCCGGCCCCCTCGAACTCCTTCCGCAGCGCGTCCGGCCCTTCGCTGAAGTGCTGCCAGCCGCGGAAGTGCAGCGGCACCACCTTCGCCGCGCCGAGCACCTTCGCCGCTTCCACGGCGTTCGCGCTGGTCAGTGTCAGGGGAGCGCCGTCGAAGAGCGCCGTCCGGGCGGCGCCGGCGAACAGCACCGCGATGTCGACGCGGAACCGCGACGCGATCTCTCGCACCAGCTCGACCGACGCGTTGTCCCCGCTGACGTACACCGTCGGCAGGCCATCGCCGCTCAGCACGAACCCGGTGACCTCGCCGGTCGTCGGCTCGGCGCCCTCCGGCCCGTGCAGTGCCGGGACCGCGGTCACCGTCAGCGGTCCGACCCGCGTCTCCTCCCACGGCTTCAGCCCCCGCGCGGTCCCGCCCAGTCGCTCGGCCCCGCTGGGCGTGACCAGGGTCAGCGGGACCGTCCCGAGGTACGCACGACCGCGGTCGTCCAGGTTGTCGGGGTGCTGGTCGTGGGACAGCAGCACGGCGTCCACCACGCCGACCGTGCCCTCGGTCAGCACCGAGTCCTCGGTCTTGACCAGCACGCGCTCACCGACGGCGTGGTCGCCGGGCGCGTCGAAGGTCGGGTCGGTGAGCAGCCGGACGCCGCCCAGTTCCAGGAGGGCGGTCGGGCCGCCGGACAAGGTGATCCCCAGGTTCTCGGTCATACCCCGGCCAACAGCGGGAACGGGCGTTCTCTTCCCTAGGGTGCCGACTGCCTCCGGGAACTGATCACGCCGGTGTTGAACCCGGCCAGGTGGAGCCCGCCCGCGAAGCGCGCGTGTTCGATCTTCACGCACCGGTTCATCACGACGTCCAGCCCGGCCTCCCGCGCCCGGTCGGCGACCGGCTCGTGCCACAGGCCGAGCTGTAGCCACAGCGTCCGCGCGCCGGCGTCGATCACCTCTTCCGCCACCTGAGGCAGGTCGTCGTGCTTGCGGAACACGCTGACCAGGTCCGGTTCTCCCGGTACGTCCTTGAGCGAGGCGTACACCGGTTTCCCGAACAGCGTGTCCAGCCGCGGGTTGACGAAGGTGACCTCGTAACGCGTCGACGAGAGCAGGTACGTCGCGACGAAGTAGCTGGGCCGCGCCGGGTTGGCGGACGCGCCCACCAGCGTCACCGACTTCGTCCGGTTGAGGATCGCCCGCCGCTCGACGGCGCCCACCGCATGGGTCATCCGGCCACCGCCTTGCCCAGGGCCTGGTCGAGGTCCCAGAGGATGTCGTCGACGTCTTCCAGGCCGATCGACAGCCGGACCAGGTCGGGCCCGACACCCGCGGCCGCAAGCTGGTCTTCCGACAGCTGCGCGTGCGTGGTCGACGCCGGGTGGATCACGAGCGTCCGCGCGTCCCCGACGTTCGCCAGGTGCGACAGCAGCTCCACCGATTCGACGAACTTCTCGCCCGCCGCCCGGCCGCCGTCGATGCCGAACGAGAACACCGCGCCCGGCCCGGCCGGCAGGTACTTCTTCGCCAGGGCGTGGTGCGGGTGGGAGGGCAGCCCGGCGTACGACACCCAAGCCACCCGTGGGTCCGCTTCGAGGTACTCGGCGACCGCCCGGGCGTTGGCCACGTGCGCGTCCATCCGCTGCGGGAGCGTCTCGACCCCTTGCAGCAGCAGGAAAGCCGAGTGGGGCGACAGGACCGCGCCGATGTCCCGCAGCTGTTCGGCACGCAGCCGGGTGCAGAACGCGTACTCGCCGAAGTTCTCCCAGTACCGCAGGCCGCCATAGCTCTCGACGGTCTCGGTCATCCGGGGGAACTTCCCGTTGCCCCAGTCGAACTTCCCCGACTCGACGACGATCCCGCCGAGCGTCGTCCCGTGGCCGCCGAGGAACTTCGTCGCCGAGTGCAGCACGATGTCGGCGCCGTGCTCGATCGGCCGGCACAGGTACGGCGTCGCCAGCGTCGTGTCCACCACCAGCGGGATGTCGTGGGAGTGCGCGAGATCCGCCAGTGCCGCGAGGTCGGCGATGCCGCCACCGGGGTTGCCGATCACCTCGGTGTAGAGCAGCCGGGTCCGGTCGGTGATCGCGGCCGCGTAGTCGTCGATCCCGCCGCTGACGAACGTCGTCCCCACGCCGAACCGCCGGAGCGTGCCCGTGAGCTGGGTGACCGTGCCGCCGTAGAGGCCGCTCGCCGACACGATGTGGTCACCCGCCTCGGTGAGCGCGCTGAAGGTGAGGAACTCCGCGGCCTGCCCGCTCGCGGTGGCGACGCCGCCGATGGCGCCTTCGAGGCTGGCGATCCGTTCCTCGAACGCGGCCACGGTCGGGTTGCCGATGCGGCTGTAGATGTTGCCGTACTTCTGCAGCGCGAAGAGGTTCGCCGCGTCGGCGGCGTCCTCGAAGACGAAGCTCGTGGTCTGGTAGATCGGCACGGCCCGCGCGCCGGTCGCCGGATCGGGGGTCCCGCCCGCGTGCAGCGCTCGGGTGCGGAAGCCCCAGGTGCGTTCACTCATCGGTTCTCACCGTAACCGTCCTCCCCTTCCGATGGCCACGCCTCTCAGGTGCTGGGCGCGACCATTTCGTGCTGCCGAGCGTAGCACGCTTTGAAATTCCGTGCGCTACACTCGAAAGCATGAAATGTGCTTCCTGTGGCAAGCCGCTGCCACCTCGGCGCGGAGCTGGTCGAAATCGCCAGTACTGCGACGCCACTTGCCGGAGCGCTGCCCGCCGGCAGCGAGTGCACGTAAAGAATGACTTGACAACCCAGCCGCGTCAATCCACTCTTGACGTTGTGCCGGGAGGGCCTTTGGCCGCGGTCGGTGAGGCGTTGCGGAAAGTCCGTGACGCCGAAGGGACACTGCGGGACGCCGTGGACGCGGCCAGGGTGGCCGGGCACACGTGGCAGGAGATCGGCGATCTGCTGGGCACCAGCCGGCAGGCCGCCTTCCAGCGGTTCGGCCGGCCGGTCGATCCGGCGACGGGAGCGTCCATGACGGAGCTGAAGCCGCCGGACGCGATCCACCGTGCGGAGGGGCTCGTGGCGGAGCTCGTCGGCTGCCAGTGGCACGAGGTGCGGCGCGACTTCGACGACCGGATGCAGGCGGCGGTCGGCGAGGACGAGCTGCGGCTCGCCTGGGCCCAGGTGGCCGGATCGGTCGGAAGTTACGAGGGGATGGGGGAACCGTATGCGCGGTCCACAGGCGACTACACGGTCGTCCACATGCCGCTGGCCTTCGAGGCCGGCGAGCGGACCGTGCAGGTGACCTACCGCGAAGACGGCCGAGTGGCCGGGCTGTGGATCCGGCCGCCCGAACAGTAGCCGGTGACCAAGGGGGAACGATGGAAACACAGGGGGATAGATGAAGACAGCGATAGCGGGCGTGGTCGCGGTCCTGGTGCCGTTGGTGGCTCCGGCCGCCCAGGCCGCCGAAGTGCCCACGGCGACGCAGCAGCTCGAGTGGGTGGTCGACGCGACCGGCCGCGTCCCGGTGTCCGATGCCGAGGTGCGCGAGCACATCGCCCAGGTCCTGCTCACCGCCGCGGGCGGTACGGCGGGCATCAACGGCGCGCTCGCGAAGCTCGGTCCCATCGAGCTGAAACAGATCGTCGCCGAGGCACCGGACCACGTGGCGGCCGCGGTCCACGGGCCCGTCGACGACTACCTGCTCGACCTGCACGTGGACCAGGCCGGGCTGATCGACGGGCTCAGGGCGAGCCCGGACGACCCGGTCCCGGTGTCCTGGCCGGAGGTCGACACGCAGCTCGCGACGCTCGGCGCCCGCGTGTCGTTCGGCGCGTCGGAGATCCTCCCGGACGGGCGTTGCCAGGCCGTGCACGGTGTGCACGACGACGTGCAGCGGCCGTTGGGCTCGGCCTTCAAGCTCTACGTCCTGGGCGCGCTCGGCAAGGCGGTCGCCGAGCACAAGGCGTCCTGGAGTGAACAGCTGGCGATCCGCGACGACTGGAAGAGCCTGCCGTCCGGGGTGCTGCAGAACGAGCCGGCCGGCACGCGGCTCCCGCTGTCCGCGTATGCCGACAAGATGATCTCGATCAGCGACAACACCGCGACCGACCACTTGATCCACCGGCTCGGCCGGGACGCCGTGCAGCGGCAGGTCGTCGCGTTCGGCAACCAGCGGCCGTCGGCGAACGTCCCGTTCCTGACCACGAAGGCGATGTTCGAGCTCAAGGCCACGCAGTACCCGGCTCGGGCGGATGCCTACTTGGCGCTGCCACGCTGGGCGCGTTCCGCGGCGGTCGCGGGGCTGGAACGCCTTCCGCTTACCGGTCTCCAGGGCTGGCAGGCGCCCGAGAAGATCGACGACATCGAGTGGTTCGGTTCGCCGGCCGACCTGTGCCGCGCGTTCTCCGGGCTGCAGAAGGAAAACCAGCCGGAGATCGGGCACGCGTTGTCGCTGAACGACGGCGGCCTGGGACTCGACCGGGCGAAGTTCCCGGAGGTCTGGTTCAAGGGCGGCAGCGAACCCGGCGTGCTGACCTTGAACTACCTGGCGCGCACCGCGGACGGCCGCTCGCTGGTCACCAGCGTCATGGTTTCGGACCCGGCCGCGCCGCTGAACGAGGACCACGTCGCGGCGCTGGGCATCGCCGTCGCGAAGGGCTCATTCGCGCTTCTCGCGGCTACGCTTCGCCCGTGACGGTGCGGTGGAGCCTGACGATGGACTGCGCGGAACCCCGCGCGCTGGCGAGGTTCTGGGCGGTGGCCCTCGGCTACATCGAGCGGCCGCCGCCGGCGGGGTTCGCGAGCTGGGAAGCGTGGTTCGCCCAGCAAGGCGTGCCCGAGGCGGAGTGGGACGACGGCACGTACCTGAGCGATCCGGAGGGCGTCCTGCCGAGCCTGAGCTTCCTCAAGGTGCCTGAGGGGAAGGTCGCGAAGAACCGGCTGCACCTGGACATCCAGGCGGGCGGCGGACGCGAGGTTCCGTGGGACACGCGGTGGGAGCGGGTCGTCGAAGCGGTCGCCCGCATCACCGCGGCGGGAGCGACGGTGCTGTACGAAAGCGAGCTGGACGGCCGCCCTGACCACGTCGTGATGGCGGATCCGGAGGGCAACGAGTTCTGCGTGCTCTGAGCTGTCGATCCGGGCTTCACGAGTTCGTGTAGGAGGTGGATCCGGATCACGAAGGAGCGCTCATGAGCTTCACCACCGAAGAGATCGACTACCTGCGTTCGCAACCGCTGGCCCGAGTGGCGACGCTCGGTGCGGGTGGACAGCCGGACGTCGTCCCGCTCGCGTTCGAGTTCGACGGCGAGCACTTCTGGGTCGGCGGTGTCGGCGCGGCGGTGGCGGCGACCCGCAAGTTCCGGAACGTCGCCGCCGGCCGCCGGAAGGTCGCGCTGGTGGTGGACGACCTGGTGTCGCTGCAGCCGTTCATCGCCCGGGCGATCCGCGTGTACGGCGACGCGGACGAGCCCGTGGAACGGACCGGCCTGGTCGGGCCCGGGCAGTACTCCCGGATCACCCCGCGGATTTCATGGAGCTGGAACATGGCGGGGGAGCCCGCGGGCGAGACGTGGTACGAGCCGAGGAGGGCGGTACATGGGCAGGTGATCGGTTCCACGCGCGGTTGACCGCCGGGATGACCGAGGTCACGCACGGCGTCGCGCGTTCTCGTCACATCGGCCGCCGGCGCGGGGTCTACTGCTACGACTGCGGCGCGGAAGGAACGGGACACGGTGGACACGCTGACCGATCGGTTCGAGCAGGAGCGAGCGCGGCTGCGGGCGGTCGCCTACCGGATGCTCGGTTCGGCGAGCGAGGCCGACGACGCTCTCCAGGAGGCCTGGCTGCGGTTCGACCGCACCGACACGGGCGAGGTCGAGAACGTCGGCGCGTGGCTGACGACCGTCGTCGCGCGGGTGTGCCTGTCGATGCTCCGGACGCGTCGCAATCACCGTGAGGAGCCGCTGGACGGCCGGCCCGAGCAGGGGGAGGACCGCCGCGACCCCGAGCAGGAGGCCGAACTGGCCGACTCGGTCGGGCTGGCGCTGCTGGTGGTGCTCGACGCGCTGGCGCCGGCCGAGCGGGTCGCGTTCGTGCTGCACGACATGTTCGCCGTGCCGTTCGACGAGATCGCGCCGATGATCGACAAGACCCCGGCGGCGGCCCGGCAGCTCGCGAGCCGCGCCCGGCGGCGGGTCAAGGGCGGCACCGCGGCGGACGCGGGCCTGCCGCGGCGGCGCAAGGTCGTCGAGGCGTTCCTGGCCGCGTCGCGGGCTGGCGACTTCGAAGCGCTGCTCGCGCTGCTCGACCCGGACGTGGTGCTGCACGCGGACCGGTTCGTCGGCCCGAGCCCGGCGCCGGTCGTGCTGCGCGGCGTCGAGAACGTGCGCAAGGGCGCGGTCCTGGCGTCCGAACGGGCTCGCGCCAGCGAGCTGGCGCTCGTCGACGGCTCGCCCGGGCTGCTGTGGGTGCGCGAGGGGCGGCTGTCGGTCGTCCTGGCGTTCCAGGTGGACGAGAACCGGATCACCGGCATCGAGGTCATCGCCGACCCGGAGCGGCTGCGCGGGCTGGAGCTGGCCGTCCTCGACTGACGCGGGTCAGCCCAGGGCGGCGCGGAGCCGCGCGTCGCGCTCGGCCGGTGTCTGACGCGGGCAGCTCACGCACTTCGGGTTGCCGACCTCGTAGATCAGGCAGCACGACGCGCGCCGCACGGCGGGCGTCCGGCCGACCTGCTGGAAGCGGGGCTTCGGCAGGTCCAGGCCGATCGCGGCCACGAGCGGCTCGGCCAGGGCCATCGCGCGCCCGGGGTCGGGCGTCCACAGCAGCCGGTTGCCGATCGAGTCGGTGGCGATGGCGCCGAGGGCACGCGCCCGGGCGCCGGTGACGGTGGCGATCGTGGTGATGGCGGTGCCGAGTGCCTCGCCGAACGCGGCGCCCAGCTCGGGCAGCCCGCCCGAGAAGGGACGGGTGGACCGAGCTCCGAGGAACCGGCCGTCGGCGAGGAGGTCGAGCTCCATGGCGTCGAGCGACGGGTCGGCCGGTGCCCCGGCGACCAGGCCTTCGAGCGCGGGAGCCACGAGCACCGACGACAGCGAGTACCACCAGATCGTGCCGAGCACCTCCGGCCGGGCACAGCCGTAGAGCTTCGCCGCGCCGCCGATGCGGGCACGTACCCACTCCGCGTCCGCGAGCAGCGTCGCGGACGCGGTCCAGTCGGGCTTCACGTCACCCAGCCTTCCAGAACGCGTTCACCGCCGCCGGTAGGTGGAGACCGTGAACGACACCGTCACCGCCTGGGGCTCGGTCAGCGCGTCCAGGCGGGCACGACGATCGCCGCGGTCCAGGTGGAACGCCGTCGGGCCCATCTCCACCGCCTGGCGGACCTGCCCCGGTGTCAGCTGCGCCGTCCGACGGACCTCCGTCCGCCCGGTGCGGGCGAAGTACTCGCCGAGGGTGCCGTCCAGGCGCTCCTCCTTGCGGTCGTCCACCGACAGCACCAAGTCGCCCAGCTCCTGGAGGTGGTCGGCGGCCGGGGACGCGACCGCCAGCAGGCCTCCGGGCCGCAGCACGCGGTGGAACTCCGGCCCGTTGCGCGGCGCGAAGACGTTCATCACCACCGACGCCACCTCGTCGCCCACCGGCCACGGCTCCCACAGGTTCCACACCGCCGCGCCCAGGCGCGCGTGGGCGCGGGCCGCGCGTCGCAGGGCCACCGCAGAGACGTCCAGCGCCAGGCCGAACGCCTGGGGCGCCGTCTCCAGCACGTGCGCGAGGTAGTAGCCCGTCCCGGCGCCCGCGTCGATCACGAGACCGCCGGTCTCCGCGCACACGCGGGCCAGCTCGTCCGCGAGCGGCCGGTAAGCGCCCGACTCCAGGAAGTCCGCGCGGGCTGCGACCATCGGTGCCGTGTCCGCCGTCCCGGCCGGGATTCGCGCGTGCAACAGGTTCACGTAACCCTGGCGGGCTAGATCGAACGAGTGGCCGTTTTCGCAACGCAGCGTGCGATCGACGGCCTCCAACGGCGTACCGCACACCGAACAGCGCAATGCTTCCCCGACCTGGCGTGGCAGTGGGTCATTCCCGTGGTCACTCGAGGTCATGGGGATATTCGACCACGACGTAACGCAACCGGACACTCCAGGACACGTCCCGGGAAACCTGGCCGTAACAACCGGGCGCGGACAGTTCACGCGGGCGAAACCTCACGCGCCGCCCCGTGAAACACCGCGCGCCAAAACTGCCATCGCACGGACCCAGGGCACGGGAGGACGATGTGCTGAACGCAGGAGACACCGCATGGGTACTGGCCAGCGCCGCGCTGGTCATGCTCATGACCCCAGGATTGGCGTTCTTCTATGGCGGCATGGTCCGCGCGAAGAGCGTCCTGAACATGCTGATGATGAACTTCATCGCGCTGGCCGTGGTGGGGGTGCTTTGGGCCCTGTACGGCTTCTCGATGTCGTTCGGCGACGACGCCTTCGGCGGCCTGGTCGGTAACTTCCACTTCGCCGGCTTGGAAAACACCTTCGGCAAGCTCGCCGGCTTCGCGGTCGCCGCCACCGATTCGGCGCCCGCCGTGGCCTGGCCCGGTACGGACGCGCTGCCGGTGCTCGCGTTCGTCATGTTCCAGCTGATGTTCGCCATCATCACGCCCGCGCTGATCTCCGGCGCGATCGCCGACCGCGCGAAGTTCTGGGGCTGGACGCTGTTCGTCGTCATCTGGGTGACGATCGTGTACTTCCCGGTCGCGCACTGGGTGTTCTCGTTCAACGGCTTCGTCGGCGAGAACGCGGTCGGCGGCTGGATCGCCAACAACCTCAAGGCGCTCGACTTCGCCGGTGGTACCGCGGTCCACATCAACGCCGGTGCCGCGGGCCTCGCCCTGGCGATCGTGCTCGGCAAGCGCAAGGGCTGGCCGAAGGACACCGGCCGTCCGCACAACGTGCCGTTCGTCCTGCTGGGCGCCAGCCTGCTGTGGTTCGGCTGGTACGGCTTCAACGCGGGTTCGGCGCTGGCCGCCAACGACCTCGCCGCCGTCGCGTTCACCAACACCACCGTCGCGACCGCGGCCGCCGTCCTCGGCTGGCTGCTGGTCGAGCAGCTCAAGTTCGGCAAGCCGACCACCCTCGGCGCGGCTTCCGGCGCGGTCGCGGGCCTGGTCGCCGTCACCCCGGCCTGTGGTTTCGTGAGCCCGATCGGGGCCATCGCGATCGGCCTGATCGCCGGTGTCCTCTGCGCGCTCGCCATCTCGCTCAAGTTCAAGTTCGGCTTCGACGACTCGCTCGACGTCGTGGGCGTCCACCTGGTCGGCGGCATCGTCGGCACGCTGCTCATCGGCTTCTTCGGCACCACGAGCGTCAACGCGCTCGGCGCCGACGGCCTGTTCTACGGCGGTGGGTTCACCCAGCTGGGGCGTCAGGCCGCGGCCGCCGGTGCGGTGCTCGCGTACTCCTTCGTCCTGTCCTTCATCATCGGCTTCGTGATCAAGAAGGCCGGCGGCTTCCGCGTCAGCACCGAGGACGAGATCAGCGGCATCGACGAGGCCCAGCACGCGGAGAGCGCGTATGACTTCACCGGGTCCAGTGGCGGCATCGGCCAGCCGACGACGATCCCGGTCAAGTCCGCCACCGGCACCGCGAAACTCGAGGAGAGCAAGGCATGAAGCTCATCACGGCGATTGTGAAGCCGTTCACGCTGGACGACGTCCGCTCCGCGCTGGAGCAGCTGGGCGTGCTGGGCATGACGGTCAGCGAGGTCCAGGGCTACGGCCGGCAGAAGGGCCACACCGAGGTCTACCGCGGCGCCGAGTACTCGGTCGACTTCGTGGCCAAGCTGAAGATCGAGGTCGTGACCGACGACACCAACGTGGAGAAGGTCCTCGAGGCCATCACCACGGCCGCGCACACCGGCAAGATCGGTGACGGCAAGCTGTGGGTGACCCCGGTCGAGACGGTGATCCGGGTACGGACCGGCGAGCGCGGCACGGACGCGCTATAGGCGTCCGGGACATGGCCGACGGGGGCGAACTGGTCAAAGCCACCGAGCGTTTGCTCGAGGGCAGGCACGGGAGGCTGGGGGCGTCCGCACTGCGGGCGGCCCTGGTCGACCTCTACGAGTTCTGGCTGGGCAGGGGAGCCTCGGCGGCCGGCGTCGACACCGCGGAACCGGGTGTCGCGCTGGTCGCCGTGGGCGGGCTCGGCCGCCGGGAGCTGGTGCCGTTCTCCGATCTCGACCTGCTGCTGGTGCACAACGGCACCAGCGGCATCGCCGAGATCGCGGACGCGCTCTGGTATCCCTTGTGGGACGCGAAAGTCGGGTTGGACCACTCGGTCCGGACACCCGGCGAAGCACTGAAGGTCGCTTCGGAGGACCTTCGCACGGCCATGGGCCTGCTCGACGCCCGGCACCTGTCCGGGGACGCCGAGCTGACCGGCCGCCTGGTCGCCGCGGCGCGGGACCAGTGGCGCCGCACCGCGCGCAAGCTGATCCCGGACATGACGGCGTCGGTCCGGCAGCGCTGGGCCCGCAGCGGCGAGATCGCGCAGTCCGCCGAACCCGACCTCAAGCACGGGCGCGGTGGGTTGCGGGACTTCGCGGTCCTGGAAGCACTGGCCGCGGCGCAGCTCACCGCGCGCCCCGGCGAAGAACTCCTGGAAGCCAAGGAGCTCCTGCTCGACGTCCGCACCGAGCTGCGACGCGAGATCCGGCGCGAACGGGACATCCTGTCCGCGCCGGAGGCCGAGCTGGTGGCCGCCGAACTCGGTTTCGGTGACCGCTTCACCTTGGCCCGCAAGCTTTCCGGCGCCGGTCGCACGATCGCGTACGCGCTGGACGTCGCGCTCCGGTCCACTGTGGAGCCACCGAAGCCGCGGTTCGGCCGGCGTCCGTCGCGGACCCCGCTCGCCGAAGGTGTGGTGCTGCACGGGAACGAGGTCGCGCTGGCCCGCGACGCCGTCCCGGCGAAAGACCCGGCGCTGTTGCTTCGGGTCGCCGCCGCGTCGGCGCGCACGGGCAAGCCCATCGCGCTCGGCACGCTCAAGGCGCTGGCGGAATCGGCGCCGGAGCTGCGGGCGCCGTGGCCGCCCGACGCGTTGAACGCCCTGGTCGAACTGCTGGGTGCGGGGGAGGGCATGGTCGACGCGGTCGAGTCGCTCGACCGGACCGGGCTGTGGGCCCGGCTGTTCCCCGAGTGGGGCGCGGTCCGCGACCTGCCGCCGCGCTCGCCGGTGCACCAGTGGACGGTCGACCGGCACCTGGTGCGCACCTGCGTCGAGGCCGCCAAGCTGACCACCACGGTGTCGCGCCCGGACCTGCTGCTGGTCGGCGCGCTGCTGCACGACATCGGCAAGGGGCGCGACGCCGACCACTCGGAGCTGGGCGCCAAGATCTCCGCCCAGGTCGCGACGCGGCTCGGGCTGAGCCCGGCGGACGCGGCGACGGTGTCGGCGATGGTCCGCCACCACCTCCTGCTGCCGCACACCGCGACCCGGCGCGACATCAGCGAACCGGCCACGGTGGCGCGGGTGGTCAAGACCCTGGACAGCGACCTCGTCCTGGTCGAGCTGCTGCACGCGCTCACCCAGGCCGACTCGCTGGCCACCGGCCCCGGCGTCTGGACGGACTGGAAGGCCCGGCTGCTCGCCGAGCTCGTCACCGGCTGCGAAGAAGTGTTGCGCGGAAAGGGTTTCACCGCGCCCGAGCCGATGGACGACGAACAGCGCGAGCTCGTCGCCCAGGCCGTGGCTTCGGGCACCGGCGAGATCCGGATCCGCGCGCACGGCAAGGTCGTCACGGTGCTGCTCGCCGTGCCGGCCCGCGCCGAGCTCCTGGCGCCGGCGGCGGGCGTGCTGGCGCTGAACTCGATGGAGGTGCACTCGGCGGTCCTGCGCGGCCACGACGGCGGGCGCGCCGGAGTGTTCACGGCGTCGCCGAAGTTCGGCTCCCTGCCGGACGCGACGCTGCTGCGCGAGCAGTTCGCCCGCGCGGTCGCCGGCACCCTCCCGCTCACCCAGCGCCTGGCGGCGAAGGAACGCGACTACGGTTCGCCGGACGCCCCGGTCGCGCCGAAGGTCCTCTGGTTCGACGACGAGACGAGCGGCCCCGACACGGTGGTCCTCGAGTTGCGCGCCGCCGACCGGATCGGCCTGCTGTTCCGGGTCGCGGGTGCGCTGCGCCGCTGTGACGCGGAGGTCCGCTGGGCGAAGGTCTCGACGCTGGGTGGTGCGGTGGTGGACTCGTTCGCGGTGACGCCCCGCAGCGGCCGCATCGAGCCGGGCTGGCGGCGCGAGGTGGAGCAGGCGATCCTGGCCGCGGCTTCGTGACCGGATCGGGTCACGTGGTCGCGCCGGCGGTGCTCGTCGCGCGCTCGGGGGCGGGCCGTTCGGCCGCGGGCGGCCCGAACCACCGCAGCAGCGCCTCGGCCAGCCCCGGGCCGCCGGCCCAGGCCACGTAACCATCCGGCCGGACGAGCCGCGGCCCGGCGCCGTCACGAGTCTCGACCCGGTCCGCCCACCCCGCCGGCAGCGCCGCGCCGACCAGGACGGCGCGGCCGTCCGCGGCGGCCGGCACATCGGTGGCGCGGCCGGTGATCCCGGGGTAGGTCACCGCGATGCCCGAGAGCTCCGCAGCGACGGCTCGGCGGGCCTCGGGGACGGCCAGCAGTCCCGTGACGACCTCCCGGACGGCCGCCGCGTCCGGGTCGGGCACGCCCAGCACCGCCTGGGCCCGGGTGCTGACCAGCACGCGGGCGGCGACCGGGTGGCGTTCGTCGTGGTAGCTGTCGAGCAGCCCGTCGGCAGCGGTGCCGCGGACCGTCGCGGCCAGCTTCCAGCCGAGGTTCACCGCGTCCTGCAAGCCCAGGTTGAGGCCTTGGCCGCCGACCGGGAGGTGGACGTGCGCGGCGTCGCCGGCGAACAGCACCCGGCCGTGGCGGTAGCGCTCCAGCTGCCGGGCCGCGTCGCCGAAGCGCGACGCCCACAGCACCTCGCCCACCTCGATGTCCGGGCCGTGGGCGGCGGTCAGGGCCCGCTGCACCTCGCCGGCCGTGACCGGCTCGCCGCGGCCGAGCCGCTGCTGCTCCTCGCCGAAGACGATCGTGCGGTGGCGGCCACCGGAGAGCGGCAGCAGGTATCCCGATCCCGACGACGGCAGCTGCCACGCGTCGGCCAGGCCGGCGGGCTTGGCCGACAGCCTGATGTCGGCGACGACCAGCGAGATCCGGGCCGGCGTGCCCGGGAACGCGGCGCCCAGCAGCGTGCGCACCGTGCTGCGCCCGCCGTCGGCGGCGACGAGCCAGCCGGCCCGGTGGTCGCGCCCGCCCGCGGTGACCGTGACGCCCTCGTCGTCCTGCGCCACGGCGGTGACGGCCGCGTCGCGCAGCACGGGGGTGCGCAGCCGCGCCTCGATCGCCGCCGCGACGTGGGCCTGCTCCACGCCGAGCTGGTACGGGAAGCACGTCGGCAGGTCGGTGTAGTCGATCGGGAGACCCGAGAAGTGCCCGGCGGGCAGCTTCGCCTGGACGTGCGGCTCGATCGCGGCGAGCAGGCCGCGGTCCGCGAGCACCTCGACCGACCGGGGCTGCAGGCCGAGGGCCTTCGACTGCGTGGTGGGCCGGGCGTCCCGTTCCAGGACCAGCACGTCGAGCCCGGCGCGTTCCAGTTCGAACGCCGTCAGCAGGCCGGTCGGGCCGGCGCCCGCGACCAGGACGTCAGGCATCGAGGTTCTCCTTCTTGAGGTACCAGACGTGCCAGACGATCAGCGCGGCCAGCATGGCGAACCACTGCACGGTGGTGACCAGGGAGATGAGGTCGATCGGCAGCGTGTAGACGAGCACGATGTGCGTCACCGCGCTGATCACCAGCACGCCACCCCAGGCGGCCGTGTCGATCCGCAGGCCGCGCCGGAACCGGGCGTCGGTGTCCCAACGGGCCGCCCACGCGGCCGCGCCCTCGGCGCCGCGCTTGACCTCGGCGATCGTGCGGCCCAGCGTCAGCTGCGCCGGCCGGCCGACGAAGACCGTGACGAGCATCCACGCGCCGAACAGGCCACCCAGCGCGGCGGTCCACCCCTCGCGGATCGCCAGCGTGCGCGGGTCGTCCGACAGCAGGCCCAGCACGACCGACAGCACCAGGACGCTCAGCGTGACCAGGGCGATCAGGTCGATCTTGCGGTTCCGCGCGATCGTCCACAGCACGTACGGCGCGGCCACCAGGACGCCGGCCATCAGCGCCCACCACTGGCTCACGCCCGCGCTGCGCAGTCCGTAGAACAGCGCCATCGGCACGATCACTTCGAACACGACGTTCAGCACGTTGGCGCGGACCACCCGGCGCAGGCCGGCGTCGGGTTCGGTCTTCGCTTCGATCATCATGCGGATCCCCCAGCGGATTCGGGTGCGGTCGCCCGCACGTAGAGGTCGGCGAGCTCGCGGCCGACGCGCGCGAGCTCGGTGGGGCCGGGCACGGCCGCGGCCGCCGTGGCGACCACGGCGTCGAGCCCGGCGGTGAGGGAGAGCGCCGCGGTCCGGGCGTCGAAGGCGCCGAAGACGCCGGCCGCCTGCCCGGTGCGGAAGTGCTCTTCGAACAGCGCGAGCCGCCCGTTGACGGCGTCACTCCGCGAGCCGGCGTTCTTCACCAGGTCGATCAGCGCCTGGACCTCGGCGGGGTGCTCCCCGACGAGGGCGACGTTCGCTTCGACGTAGGCGCGCAGCTGCGCGACGTGCCCGACGGCGGCGTCGATGCGCGGCTGCATGAACGCCCCGGTGACCAGCTCGATCTCGGCGACGCACGCCGCGAGCAGGTCGTCCTTGCCCGCGAAGTGGTAGCTGATCATGCCGGTGCTCGACAGGCCCGCCTGCTTTGCGATCCGGCTGAACGACGCCTTGGCGTAGCCGGCCTCGGCGATCACCTCGATCGCCGCCCGCACGATCTGGGCCCGCCTGCCGGACTCGGTGAACGTTCTTGCTCGCATGAGCAAAATTTAGCTCGCCCGAGCAAAAATGACAAGTCGCCTGGTCAAGGGCCGGAAACGGGGGGAGTGGGTCAGGCGGTGGCGGTGCCGTCGACCACCTGGTTGCGGCCCGCGTCCTTGGCCCGGTAGAGGGCCTTGTCCGCGGCCTGCAGCAGCCGTTCGACGGCCGTGCCGCCGTCCGGGTACGTCGCCACGCCGATGGACGCCGACAGGGCGTCGATGACGCGGATGCGGCTGCCGTCCTCGTACTCGACCTTCAGGGATTCGATCGCCGACCGGATGCGCTCGGCCACCGCGAGCACCGCCGCCGGACCGATGTCCGGCAGCAGCACCACGAACTCCTCGCCGCCGAAGCGGCCGACCGAGTCGTAGTCGCGCACCGCGCTCTTGATCGTCGCCGCGACCGCCCGTAGCACCGTGTCGCCCGCCAGGTGCCCGTGCTCGTCGTTGATCAGCTTGAAGTAGTCCAGGTCGATCATCAGCACGCCGAACGTGCTTCGCGTGCTGCGCTGGGCGCGGGCCAGTTCGCGCGAAGCGAGCAGGTGCCACCCGGTCGTGTTGAACAGGCCCGTCTTCTCGTCGGTCGTGGCGGCGATCTCCAGCTGCTTGATCAGCACCGCCCGGTGCAGCACCAGCAGCGGCGGCACGATCGCGACGGCGAGCGCGGGCAGCGTCGCCAGCGTCAACGCCGTGAGCAGGCCCAGGCAGAGCGTCGCGACCTCGAGGAGGTTGTCGCCGAGGCCGCCGAAGAACGCCTTCACCGTGCGCTTCGTGATCGTCAGCGCCGGGAGGATCGTGATCGCCGCGACCAGGAAGTACGTCACCGCGGCCAGCGCGATGGCCGTGACGCCGCGCCAGCCCGACGTCAGCGCGGCGTACATGTCGGGGACGCCCAGGCGCGCGAGCACGAGCTCGGCCGAGTAGCAGGTGACGACGACCAGCGTCGCGTTCAACGTGGTCCGGAACGGCGGGACGCGCTTCATCCGCGCGAGGCTGCGCGTCGCCAGGTGCAGGTAGAGGACGGCGACCAGGGCCGTGACGAGCGCGGGCGGCAGGAGCAGCACGCCGGCGAACGTCCAGACCGACGTCAGGTTGATGTGCGGGGTGTCGGACACCAGCCGCCGGACGCGCTCGATCTGCCGGCCCAGCTCCGCCTGCAGCACGCCGAGGCCGGCGAGGACGCCGAAGACGACCAGGTCCCACCCGTCCACGGGCACCGAGACGGCGGTCCAGGCGGTGGCCACGAGCGCCACGGACTCGACGAGGAAGCAGTAGAAGACCAGCGACCCGCGCTGCCGCCACAGGGTCCAGTGAGCAGGGAGAAGCGCCCCACGGATCCGGCCCACGCGGGGTTCGGCCGGACGGGCGCCGTCCATACTCAAGGCGGTGCAACTCCCCTGGGTGATCCGACGATCCGCGTCCACTTCACCACATCGGGCGACCTCGATCGACGATTGCCACACGATCGGACCAGTGAAGGGAGGCCGTCATGCGCAACCGCGAGTCCTGAGCCGCCGAAGCCCGCATTTTCGCCGTGCAGCAGCGAGGAGGTCGTCATGCGCAATCGCGAGTCCTGAGCCGTCGCAGCCCGTCACCACCACGTCCGGGAGGAGCCTGCCGTGCGCAACCGCGAGTCCTGAGCCCGCGCCCGCCCGTCACCACGTCCGGAAGGAGAGCAGCCGTGCGCAACCGCGAGTCCTGACCACGCCGTGCACCCGAGTCCGTCCCGGCACGAGAGGGGAACGTCACCATGCGCAACCGTGAGTCCTGAAGAACCGCGGGCCCGGGTGGGGCCGCTCAGGCGGTCGCGCCGCCGTCGACCACCAGGTCGTGCCCCACGGTGAAGGCCGCTTCGTCCGAAGCCAGCCACAGCACCGCGGCGGCCACCTCGGCGGTGGCCCCCACCCGGCCCAGCGGGATCGCGTCCTTCAACCGCGCGGCGCGGTCCGCGTCCGTCTCACCGGGACGCAGCGACATGTCCGTGGCAGTCGCCCCGGGGCTGACCGCGTTGATGCGGACGCCGTCGGCGATGTGGTCGCGCGCCGCCGTGCGGGTCAGCGCGCTCACCGCGGCCTTCGACGCCGCGTAGGCCGCCATGCGCGGCAGCCGGCCGTGCGCGCCGATGTTCGAGGCCATGTTGACGATCGCGCCGCCGCCGTGCGCCCGCATGTGCGCGACCTCGTGCTTCAGGCACAGCCAGGTGCCGGTGAGGTTCGTGCCGATCACCGCGCCGAAGTCGTCCTCGTCGAGGTCCGCCACCGGGGCCGGCGACCCGAGGACGCCCGCGTTGTTGACCGCGACGTCCAGCCCACCGTGCCGCTCGACGACCGTGGCGACCATCCGCGCCACGTCCGCCGAGTCGGTCACGTCGACCTGCACCGCGCTCGCCGCGTCGCCGATCTCCTTCACCGCGGACGCGAGCCGCTGCTCGTCCCGGCCCGCGACGACGACCGTCGCGCCCTCGGCGGCGAACGCCTTCGCCGTCGTCAGCCCGATGCCCGAGCCACCGCCGGTCACCAGCACGACCTTGCCTGCGAACCGTGCCCCCATACGTGCCTTCTTTCTGGTCTGATCAGTCTCGAATGAGTATGCGCATCGCCTGCGAGACGGCCGCGTTCAGCCGGCTCGCCGCGTCCGTGCCCTTGCCCAGGACGCGTAGTCCCTGGAGCACGGTGAGCAGGAACCGCGCCAGCGTCGCCGGGTCGCTGCCGCCGGGGAGTTCGTCCTGGGTCTTGGCGCGTTCGAGCGCCATGGTCAGGGCGACCTCGAGGGTGTCCCAGCTGCGCTCGACGATCCGGGCGACCGCCGGGTCGCGGGGGAGCAGCTCGATCGCCGCGTTGACGACGAAGCAGCCGATGGGCCCGTCTTCGCCCAGGATGTCCGCGGTGTAGCCGTCGAGGAGCCGCCGCACCGCAGCTACGCCCGAGCCCGGTTTCGACAGCTCGGACACGACCCGGGTGTCGGTCCGCTCGGCGTAGCGCTTCAACGCCGTCACGTAGAGGTCGTGCTTCGTGCCGAAGGTGGCGTACAGGCTCGCCTTGGCGACGCCGAGGTGCGTGACGAGGTCGCTCACCGACGTCGCTTCGTAGCCCTGACGCCGGAAGAGCCCGAGCGCGGCGTCGCAGGCTTCGTCGACGTCGAACTCCTTGACCCGGGACATGATCGAAACCCTAGCTGTTTCGAGAACGATCGGTCAAATAAGCGAGTGGCGGTGTGTCGGCTCCGATGACGGCGAGTGCGGTGGCACCATGGCTGATCTGACCGGTCCGGAAGGGGTGAGCGATGCAGGACCTGCCGCGGCTCACCCTGCCGCCGACGGTCGTCGCCACCCATCTGCGCTCCTGTGCGGAGGAGCTCGCCGCGAGCCTGCGCTGCGGCGGCCCGGGCGCCACGACCGCCGAGCTCACCGACGTCGTCGCGCACCTGGTCGCGGGCCAGGAAGCCATTTCCCACGCGCTCGCCGGCCTCGCCGCCCGCGTCGAAGGCGGGGCGAACGCGCTCGCGGCGGCCCCGCCCGTGGACGTCGAGGTCGTCACCGAGGTGCTGCGCGAGGCGGCCATCGCGGCCCGGTGCGCGGCCGAAGCGCTCGACGAGGTCACGCCGTCGTTCGAATGTGTGAGCGAATCCGTCGCGCCTGACACCCGTTTGTAGCTGTCGGGGCGCGCGGCCGCCTGTCTAGCCTGGAGCTGCGGAGGTGGCTCGCATGCGCGCAGTGTGGACGGGCACGATCGGATTCGGCAGTTACGCCATTCCGGTGAAGGCGTACAGCGCGACCGAGGAGCGTGAGATCCCGCTGCACCAGGTGCACGAGGCCGACGGCGGCCGCGTCCGGGTGAAGCGGGTGTGCGAGGTCGACGGCGCCGAGGTGCCGCCCGAGCAGATGGTCCGCGGGTACGCCGTCCCCGGCGGTGACGTCGTGCTGCTGTCCGACCACGAGCTCGCGTCGCTCCCGATGCCCGGCCGCACGATCGCCATCCGCGGGTTCGCGCCGGTCGCGGACGTCGACCCGATCTGGTTCGCGAAGAGCTACTACCTCGAGCCGGAGCCGGCGGGCACGAAGCCGTACGTGCTGTTCAGCGAAGCTCTGCAGCAGTCCGGGCGGATCGCGCTGGTCACGGTCGCCCTGCGCCGCCGCGAGACGCTCGGGGCGCTGCGCGTGCGCGACCAGGTGATCGTGCTGGAGACGATGCTGTGGCCGGACGAGGTGCGCGCGCCCGACTTCCCGTTCCGCCACGCCGACGTCGACATCCGGCCCGGTGAGCTGCGGCGCGCGGTGAACCTCGTCGAGGAGCTGACCGGCGAGTTCGACCCCGGCCGGTACCCCGACCGTTACCGCGAGGCGTTCCAGGCGTTGGTCCAGGCGAAGATCGACGGCGCCGAAGTCGTCCAGCCGACGGCCGCCGAGCAGACGGAGGGCGTCACGCGGCTGCTGGCAGCCCTGCAGGAGTCGGCGTCCGAAGCCGAGGACGCACGCAACGCGGCCGTCGCGAAGGCCAAGGCCGCCGCGTCGCGGGCGGCGAAGGCGCGTACGACGGCGAAGAGGGCCGCGACGCGCGGTCGCACGAAGACGTCCTGAGTATTACTACCCACGGGTAATTGAGGGTTCTCCCACTGCTGGCCGGGTGCTCCGGCGCGGCAGACTTCGTCCTGTCAGCGGATACCGGATCGCTGGCGAGGGGGGAGGAAACCGGACGGCCCCTGGGGAGGTGAGCCGTCCGGGCACCAGGGTTCCGGGGCGGGCCGACGGAGGAGCGGTCCGTGCCCGGAACCCGTGTCGCACCGCGGGGAGGCGGCGCGAACGAGGGGTGGCCCGAAAGCCGCCGTGGAGGGATCGAGGGGTCTCCGCGGCGGCTTTCAGGCTTCCGCGACCCGGAGCATCAGCTCCGAAGCCAGTTTCAGCAGCTGCCGTTCGGTCGGCGAGAGCGTCGTCTCGATGGCGCCGGCCAGCCAGCGCTCCCGGCGGACGCTGTACTCGCGCAGCACCGCCAGCCCCGCCGGCGTGATGCTCACCAGCGAGCGGCGCCCGTCCGCCGGGTCCGGCGAGCGCGTCACCAGCTCGCGTTCGGTCACCCACGCGAGGATCCGGGTCAGCGACTGCGGCTGCAGCCGTTCGGCCTCGGCCAGCTCGGTCGGCGTGTGCGTGCCCGCCCGGTAGAGCCGGCTCAGCACCGCCAGCACCGCCGGGCCGGGGCCGTTCGGGTCCCGCTCCGCGCGCATCCGCCAGTTCAGCCGCCCGACGCCCTCGCGCACCCGCCAGGCCAGGTCGGCGAGCTCGGGGTCCGCGCTGACCGGTGCGGCGACGTCGGGTTCGGGCTGCATGGCCCCCAGGTTAGGCGGTTCCCCGGACCAGCCGGGCATAACGCCCGTCGCGCGCCAGCAGCTCCTCGTGCGTCCCGCGTTCCACGATCCGCCCCTCGTGCAGCACCACGATCTGGTCGGCGCGCTCCACAGTGGACAGCCGGTGCGCGATCGTCAGCGTCGTGCGGCCCGCGGCGAGCCGGTCGAGCTCGGCCTGCACCGAGCGTTCCGTGCGCGTGTCGAGCGCGCTGGTCGCCTCGTCGAGGATGAGCACCGGCGGGTTGCGCAGCAGGATCCGCGCGATCGCCATCCGCTGCTTCTCCCCGCCGGAGAACCGGTAGCCGCGCTGGCCGACGACGGTGTCGTACCCCTCGGGCAGCCCGGCCAGGGTGTCGTGGATGTGCGCCGCCTTCGCCGCCGCCTCGATCTCGTCGTCGGTCGCGTCCGGCTTCGCGAAGCGCAGGTTCTCCCGGACGGTGTCGTGGAACAGATACGTCTCCTGTGACACCATCCCGACGCCCGCCGCGAGCGAGGCCAGGGTGACGTCGCGGACGTCCGTCCCGTCGATCGCCACGGACCCTTCGCTCACTTCGTACAGCCGCGCCACCAGGTACGCGAGCGTCGTCTTGCCCGAGCCGGTCGAGCCGACCAGCGCGGTCGTGGTCCCGGCCGGGACGTCGAGGTCGATGTCCTTCAGCGTCAGCGGGCCTTCGTCGTCGTAGCGGAAGGAGACCCCGCGCATCGAGACGTCGCCACGGCGCACGTCCAGGGTCCTCGCGCCCGGCTTGTCGCTGATCTCCACCGGCAGGTCCAGCACCTCGAAGATGCGCCCGAACAGCGCCTTCGACGTCGCCACGTTCTGCCCGATGGTCTGCATCGCGCTGGCCGGCGCGACCAGCCGGTTGAGCATGCTGGTGAACGCCACGACGGTGCCGAGCGAGAACGGCGACGCGCCGCCCGCCAGCGCCAGCCCGGCGATCCAGTAGACCAGCGCCGGGATCACGGTCAGGCTCATCGACCGCGACGCGATCTGCCAGCGCCCGGCCAGCGCCGCCGCGCGTTCCAGCGACGCGATCTCCCGCGACTCGGCGCCGAACCGCTCGCGCATCGCCCGTTCGTTGCCCATCGTCTTGGCGAGCAGCACGCCGGTGACCGACAGGGACTCCTCGACCATCGTCGTCAGCCGGGCCATCCGCCGGGTCCGGCCGCGGGCCAGCGTCCGCCGCCGCTTGCCCAGCCGCAGCGTGAACAGCAGGAACAGCGGGACGACGATCAGCGACAGCGCGGCGAGCTGCCAGTCCAGCGCGAACAGCGCGACGGTGATGGCGATCGTGGTGGTCGCGTTCTGGACCATCGACCCCGCGGTCGTGGTGATGACGTTGTCGACGCCGCCGATGTCGTTGAACACCCGCGAGAGCACTTCGCCGCTCTTCGTCCGGGTGAAGAAGCCGAGCGACATCCGCTGCAGGTGGCCGTAGACGGTGACGCGCAGCTCGTTCATCACCCGCTGGCCGATGGTGTTGGACAGCCCGGTGGTCGCGACGCCGAGGGAGCCGCTGCCGACCGCGCAGGCGATCATCCCCGCGGCCAGGACGCTGATCAGGAGCGTGTCGCGGTGCGGGAGGGCGTCGTCGAGGATCTCGCGCAGCAGGAACGGGGAGACGACACCGAGGCCGGCCTGCAGCACGATCAGCGCGAACAGCGCGGCGAGGGGTCCGCGGTGCGGGCGGAACAGGCCGGCGATCCGCCGGAGGGGGACCGGTTCGTCGGTGTCGGCGGCCGGTTCGGCGAGCGACGGCCGGGGTCTGGTCGCGGAAGTCATACACGCATGTTTACCGACTGCCGCATCGGTGGCTAGCAAATTTCGGCAGGTAAAGCCGGTTTTACTCAAGTCTTGCGCGTGAAGTAGTAAACGTATGCGTACTGATTGCGTGGGTGACCTTCGCGTACCCGCGAGGTGGGGGAGCCGGAGCGACTACCCTCGGGAGGGCCGGCCTCGTCCGGCGCGCCACTCTCGACCCAGCTGGAGCGTGCACACCCGTGTTCGACACCCTCTCCGATCGGCTCACCGCCGCCCTGCAGACGCTCACGCGCAAGGGCAGGCTGTCCGACGCCGACATCGACGCCACCGCGCGCGAGATCCGCATCGCGCTGCTGGAGGCCGACGTCGCCCTCGGCGTGGTCAAGACCTTCATCGCGAGGATCAAGGAGCGGGCGAAGGGCGCCGAGGTCTCCCAGGCGCTCAACCCCGCGCAGCAGGTCGTCAAGATCGTCAACGAGGAGCTCGTCGGCATCCTCGGCGGCGAGACGCGCCGGCTGAACCTGGCGAAGAACCCGCCCACCGTGATCATGCTCGCCGGCCTCCAGGGTGCCGGCAAGACGACGCTCGCGGGCAAGCTCGCGCTGTGGCTGAAGAAGCAGGGCCACGCGCCGATGCTGGTCGCCTGCGACCTCCAGCGCCCGAACGCCGTCACACAGCTGCAGGTCGTCGGCGAGCGCGCCGGGGTCGTCACCTTCGCCCCCGAGCCGGGCAACGGCGTCGGCGACCCGGTCGACGTCGCCCGCCGCGCCATCGCCGAGGCGAAGCACGCGCAGCACGACGTCGTCGTGGTCGACACCGCGGGCCGCCTGGGCGTCGACGAAGAGCTGATGAAGCAGGCCGCGGACATCCGCGACGCCGTGCAGCCGGACGAGACCCTGTTCGTCGTCGACGCGATGATCGGCCAGGACGCCGTGACCACGGCCGAGGCGTTCCGAGACGGCGTCGGCTTCTCCGGCGTGGTGCTCACGAAGCTCGACGGCGACGCCCGCGGTGGTGCCGCGCTGAGCGTCCGCGAGGTCACCGGCCAGCCGATCCTCTTCGCCTCCAACGGCGAGAAGCTCGAGGACTTCGACACCTTCCACCCGGACCGGATGGCGTCGCGGATCCTCGGCATGGGTGACGTGCTGACCCTGATCGAGCAGGCCGAGCAGGCCTTCGACCAGGACCAGGCCGAGCAGGCCGCGGCGAAGCTGTCGAGCGGCCAGCTCACCCTGGAGGACTTCCTCGAGCAGATGCTCGCGGTCCGCAAGATGGGCCCGATCGGCAACCTGCTCGGCATGCTCCCGGGTGCCGGCCAGATGAAGGACCAGCTCGCCCAGGTCGACGACAAGCACCTGGACAAGCTGCAGGCGATCATCCGCGGCATGACGCCCGCCGAGCGCGACAACCCGAAGATGATCAACGGGTCGCGCCGGCTGCGCATCGCCAACGGCTCCGGCGTCACCGTCCGCGAGGTCAACGACCTGGTCAACCGGTTCTTCGAGGCCCGCAAGATGATGGCCCAGATGGCCGGCCGGTTCGGCTTCGGCGGCGGGGGCGGCTCCAAGTCCCGCAAGGGCAAGAAGGGCAAGAAGGGCCGCGGCCCGACGCAGCCCAAGGTCCGCGGCGGCTTCCCCGGTGGCATGCCGATGCTGCCGCCCGGTGGCCAGATGCCCGGCGGCATGCCCGACCTGTCGCAGCTCGGCGGCATGAACGACGTCCCGGGCTTCGACCCGTCGAAGTTCAAGCTGCCGAAGAACCCCAAGGACAATTGAGCACGGCACTGCACGCCGCCGGGGTGGTCCTGCCCGGCGGCGAGTCCCGGGACCTCTGGATCACCGGCGGCCGGATCTCGTTCGAGCCGGTGCCGGACGCCGAGACGCTGGGCCGGGACGTCTTCCTCGTGCCCGGCCTGGTCGACGCGCACTGCCACCCCGGCATCGGCGTCGGCGGGCCCGTGTCACTGGAAGAGGCGACCGAGCAGGCGCTGGCCGACCGCGCCGCGGGCACGCTGCTGATCCGCGACTGCGGCCTGCCGATCGACGTCCGGCCGCTGCAGGAGCGGGCCGACCTGCCGACGATCATCCGCGCCGGCCGGCACCTCGCGCTGGCCAAGCGCTACATCCCGGGGCTCGGCATCGAGCTGGACGACCCCTCGCAGCTGCCCGCGGCCGTCGCCGAGCAGGCCCGCGAGGGCGACGGCTGGGTCAAGCTGGTCGGCGACTGGATCGACCGCGGCGTCGGCGACCTCGCACCGCTGTGGCCGGACGACGTCCTGGCCGAAGCCGTCAAGGTCGCGCACGACCACGGCGCCCGCGTCACCGCGCACGTGTTCGGCGAAGCCGCGCTGCCGGGGCTGATCGCGTCCGGCATCGACTGCCTCGAGCACGGCACGGGCCTGCGCGCCGATCAGCTGTCCGAGCTGGCCCGCAACGACGTCGCGCTGGTGCCCACCCTGATCAACATCGAGAACTTCCCGGGCATCGCGGACAAGGCCGGCAAGTACCCGGCGTACGCGGACCACATGCGGGCGCTGCACGCCGGCGTCGGCGAGATGGTCGCCACGGCCATCGAAGCGGGCGTACGCGTCTTCGCGGGCAGCGACGCCGGGGGCATGGTCGAGCACGGCCGGCTCGTCGACGAGATCGAGGCGCTGCACCGCGCGGGCATGACCCGCGAGGCGGCGCTGGCGAGCGCGTCCTGGGGTGCCCGCGAGTGGCTCGGTCACCCGGGCATCGCCGACGGCGCACCCGCCGACCTGCTCGTCTACGCGAGCGACCCGCGCGAGGACCTGGGCGTCCTGCGGCATCCGGAGCACATCGTGCTGGGCGGCGTCGTCTACGCGTGACCCCCGCCGTTTTCCTTGCGGGGTCGGCACGTTGTCGATCCGACCAAAAGCAGGCGGACACGTTCCGCGGCCGGTCAGCGCAAGGCACCGGTTTCCGCCGTGGCTGCTGTCGGATCGGCAATCAACGGCACAGTAGCGTTGGGTCCGTGACGGACGACGACGGCGCACGGCGCGTGCTGGGGGCGCACTGGTGTTTCGTGGCGTTCTTCGTGGGGATCGCCGGCTACTACCTGATCAACCTCGTCATCGCCGCGGCGGTCAACCGCAACGTCGGCGAGTTCGACCCCCTCGAGCTGCACGACATCGGCCCGTTGCTGCTCCTCGCGTTCGTGCCCAACCTCCTGCTCGGCCTCGGCCCGGCGGTGGGTTCGTGGCGCTGGGGCGAGGGCCTGCGCGCCGACTTCGGGCTGAAGCCGACCTGGCGCGACGTCCGGATCGGCCTCGCCTGCGGCGCGCTGGCGCTGGTCGTCGGCTACGGGCTCAACCTGATGCTGATCGCCGTCTACGGCGCCGACGACGTCTCCGACAGCCCGCTGAGCGACCTCGCCGACACCTTCGACGGCGACACCGTCTGGCTGGTGCTCGCCGCGGTGATCGTCATCGCCGGCGCGCCGATCACCGAGGAGCTGCTGGTCCGCGGCACGCTGTGGAACGCGCTGCAGTTCCACCGGGTACCGCCGTGGGTGGTGCTCATCCTGACCTCGCTGGTGTTCGCCCAGCTGCACGGCGAGCCGACCCGCACGATCGCCCTCTTCGGCCAGGGCATCGCGATCGGGCTGGCCCGGCACCTGTCCGGCCGGGTGAGCGCCGGGGTGATCGCCCACGCGGCCAACAACCTGCCGCCCGCCGTCCTGCTGTTCGTCGCGCACTGAGCGGTTGCGAAGATCGATGGACAGTAGTCGGACGGATACTGTGTGATCACTCTCCGGCGGCTAGGCTCGGGACAGGAGCCGACGATCGCGGAGGGCAACGCGTGACCACTTCCCAGCCCCGGGACCCGGCTCCCGACGCCGCGCCGTTCCCCGAGCCCGAGGAGCCCGCCGCGACCGCTTTCCTGCCGCCCGCCCAGCGCCACCGCTGGGGCTTCGGGGCCTTCCTGCTCGTCGAGGCCGTGCTGCTGGCCTCGGCCGCGTTCGTGTCCGTGCTGGTCGGCGACACCGGGCCCGGCCCGCTGCCGATCCGGGTCGTGCTGCTCGGCACCATGCTGCCGACGATGATCGCGGCCGGCGTCGCGGTGCTGATCACGTACGTGCGGGGCAACGGCCCCTTCGCAGACCTGCGGCTGGAGTGGCGCTGGGCCGACGTGAAGACCGGGTTCCGCTTCGGCTGCGTCGGGCTCGTCTTCACCACCATCGGCGCCTACCTCTGGACGCAGCTGGTCGGCAACGCCAACGCGACGTCGGCGATCAGCGCACTGGTGGAGGACCGGAAGATGTCCGTCTCGGCGGCCGTCGTGATGTTCGTCTACCTGTGGCTGCTCGGCCCGATCTGCGAAGAGGTCATCTACCGGGGGCTGCTCTGGGGCGCCGCCGAACAGCTGCAGTGGCGCAGCGAGCGCTGGGGCCGGGTCGCGGCGTTCCTGCTGTCCACGGCGGTGTTCGCGGCGAGCCACCTGGAGCCGCTGCGCACGACGTTGCTGCTGGTCATCGCGGTACCGATCGGCCTGGCCCGGCTGGTCACCGGACGGCTGCCGGGCAGCATCGTCGCGCACCAGGTGAACAACTTCCTGCCGGCGCTGACCATCCTGCTCGGGGCGCTCGGAGTGGCCTCTTTCTGAGCCTCTTTCCCGGTGCGCGGGGACCGTCTGGCAGAATGGTGCACTGCCTGCTTCCGCCGGACCCTCTCACCGTGCGAAAGCTCCTGACCTTCGGGTGCCCGCGTCCGTGTCCCCACTCGGCCCGCGTGCGCCCAGCCCAGCACCAGAGAGATTCGAGGAGAACCCACACCCGTGGCCGTCAAGATCAAGCTGCAGCGCCTCGGCAAGATCCGTGCGCCGTACTACCGCATCATCGTCGCCGACGCGCGCACCCGCCGGGACGGCAAGGCCATCGAGACGATCGGCAAGTACCACCCGAAGGAAGAGCCGAGCCTGATCGAGGTCGTCTCCGAGCGCGCCCAGTACTGGCTGGGTGTCGGCGCGCAGCCGACCGAGCCGGTCCAGCGCCTGCTCGAGATCACCGGTGACTGGCAGAAGTTCAAGGGCCTGCCGGGCGCCGAGGGCACCCTGAAGGTGGCCGAGCCGAAGCCGTCCAAGCAGGACCTGTTCAACGCGGCCCTGGCCGCGGCCGGCGAGGAGCCCTCCACCGAGGCCACCACGCCGAAGAAGAAGTCCGCCCCGAAGAAGGCCGAGGCCGAGAAGGCGGAGGCCGCTGAGGGCGAGAAGTCCGAGTGAGTTTCCTCGCGGACTCCCTCGAGCACCTGGTGCGCGGGATCGTCGACAACCCGGACGAGGTCCGGGTCGAGCTGCTGACCACCCGTCGTGGCCGCACGCTCGAGGTGCACGTGCACCCCGACGACCTCGGCAAGGTGATCGGCCGGGGTGGTCGCACGGCGACCGCCCTGCGCACCGTCATGGGCGGCATCGGTGGCCGCGGCGTCCGGGTGGACGTCGTCGACACCGATCGCTGAGCCCCTTTCGGAAACGGTCAGGATGGACGTCGTAGTCGGCCGAATCGCCAAGGCGCACGGCATCCGCGGGGAACTCGCGGTGGACGTGCGCACGGACTCGCCGGACGAGCGGTTCAGGGTCGGTGTGGCCGTGACGACGAAGCTGCGTGACGGCAGCAAGAGGGAACTCACCATCGCAGCCGCCCGCGAACACAGCGGGCGGCTGCTGGTGCGTTTCGAGGAGGTCCTGACCCGCGACGTCGCCGAGACGCTGCGGGGGGCACTCCTGCTCGCCGACACGGACACGCTGCCGCCGACTTCGGACCCCGACGAGTTCTACGACCACGAGCTGGCCGGCCTGCGGGCCGAGCTGACCGACGGGACGGTCGTCGGCAAGGTCGTCGAGGTCGTCCACTCGCCCGCGGGCGAACTGCTGGAGCTCGACGTCGAGGGCCGCGAAGTCCTGGTGCCGTTCGTCCGCGCGATCGTCCCCACGGTGGACGTCGCGGGCGGCCGGGTCGTGCTCGACCCCCCGGAAGGGCTCCTCGACGCATGAGAGCCTGGCAGGCCGCGCTCGGTGCGCTGCTCTTCGTCGTGGCCACGGCGGCGCCCGCTCAGGCGGCGAGCCCCACGTACGGCGACTTCTCGCTGATGTTCCAGCGCAGCGCCGGCCAGTACGCGCCGCCGGGGGAGAAGGCCTACCAGTGGGCCTGGTCGCCGCAGTCGGCCACCGAGTCGCGGATCTCCTGGGGCGACCCGGTCACCTGGCCGCCTTCGTACGCGGAGCACTTCGTCCGCGACGGCGACTGGGTGCTCCTCGACGGCTGGGGCGACAACAGCACTTACTACACCGAGCGCGTCACCAGCGAGTCCCTCTGCCAGGGCGGCACCTGCGCGCCGCTGCCTTCGCACGGGGGACAACAGCACTACGTCCGCTGGGCCGTCCCGTCTTCGGACTACCAGCTGGTCGCCGAGGGGACCGTCACGGAGCAGAGCAGCGGCAAGTCCTTCCGGTTCAAGCACGTGCAGACCTGGCACGCGCCCGCACCGTGCAGCTCGGCCCGCTTCGGTGCCCGGACGTGCATCACGCAGAGCGAGTCCTGGTCGTCCGACCAGGATCTGCCCGCCGGCTCGCCGCTCCGCGAGACGAAGCGCCGCGACATCCGGATCGCCCAGGGGCTCGGCATGGCCTTCACGATCGACCAGCAGGTCGAGTCTCCCTGGCACGCCGAGGCCACCGAATACTGGAAGTGGTGACCGCTTGCGCATCGACGTCGTCACGATCTTCCCCGAATACCTCGACCCGCTGCGCGCCGCGCTGCTGGGCCGGGCCATCGACCGCGGCCTGATCGAGGTCGGCGTGCACGACCTGCGTGAATGGACCCACGACGTCCACCGCGCGGTCGACGACGCGCCGTACGGCGGCGGGCCCGGCATGGTGATGAAACCGCAGATCTGGGGGCCGGCCCTGGACGACGTCTGCCGGCCGGAGACGCGTCTGGTCGTGCCGACGCCGGCGGGCAGGCCGTTCACCCAGGAGCTCGCGCACGCCTACGCCGAGGAGAAGCACCTGGTCTTCGCCTGCGGCCGCTACGAGGGCATCGACCAGCGGGTCGTCGACGACGCCGCCCGCCGGATGCCGGTCGACGAGGTGTCGATCGGCGACTACGTGCTGGTCGGCGGCGAGGCGGCGGTGCTGGTCATCGTCGAGGCCGTCGTCCGGCTCCTGCCCGGCGTGCTCGGCAACGCGCGGTCCGCCGCCGAGGACTCGTTCTCCGACGGCCTGCTCGAAGGGCCGAGCTACACCCGCCCGGAGGTCTGGCGGGACCTGGCGGTGCCGGACGTCCTGCGGTCCGGCAACCACGCGCTGATCGACCGCTGGCGGCGTGACCAGGCCCTGGAGCGCACCGCCCGCCGCCGCCCCGATCTCCTGGCGGCCCTGCCGGAAGGTAGTCTCGACAAGCATGATCGCGGGGTCCTGGAGGGCTTGGACCCCGAGCGGGCTTAGGGCCGGTTACTCGACCGGTGCCGGCGTCTGTAATACTTGACAGGTTGGCGTGAGTGGACTTCCTCGTTCACGAGCCCGCCATCAGCCCCCTGGGTCGCCCGCAGCGGCGTCGTTGCGCGCCTGGGGGATGTGTACGCAAGCCATACGAAGACGAGGACGGACCACCGATGAACACCCTGGACGCGCTGGACAAGCAGTCACTGCGTTCCGACATCCCGGCCTTCCGCCCGGGCGACACGCTCAAGGTGCACGTCCGCGTCATCGAGGGCAACCGTGAGCGCAACCAGGTCTTCCAGGGCGTCGTGATCCGCCGTCAGGGCGGCGGCATCCGGGAGACCTTCACCGTTCGCAAGGTCTCCTTCGGTGTCGGCGTGGAGCGCACCTTCCCGGTGCACTCGCCGAACGTGGCCGAGGTCGAGGTCCACAAGCGCGGTGACGTGCGGCGCGCGAAGCTGTACTACCTGCGCGACCTGCGCGGCAAGAAGGCCAAGATCAAGGAGCGCCGCGAGAACCGCGAGACGGCGTCGGCTAACTGAGTCACAACCCGGTTACCGGTAGCCTGACGACGTGGCCGAACCCGTGTCCCAGAACGCTCCTGAGGATGACCCCGATCGCTCCGAGGAGGACCAGCCAAGGCGGTCCCGCTCCGAGGAGCGCGGGGGATCCCGACGGCGGCGAGCCAAGCCCGCCAAGAAACGGTCGTTCTGGAAGGAACTGCCGATCCTGCTCGTGATCGCCCTGGTGCTCACGATCCTGATCCAGACATTCCTCGCGAAGGTCTTCATGATCCCCTCGGGGTCCATGGAGGCCACCCTGCACGGGTGCCCCGGATGCACCGGTGACCGGATTCTCGTCGACCGGGTCACCTACGACTTCACCGAGCCCTCGCCGGGTGACGTGATCGTGTTCAAGGGTCCGCCGGCGTGGGTGAACAACGAGATCGCGCCGCAGGAGTCGAGCAACATCATCGTCCAGGGCCTGCGCGGTCTTGGCTCGCTGGTCGGGTTCGCCCCGCCGGACGAGCGCGACTTCGTCAAGCGCGTGATCGCGGTCGGCGGCCAGACCGTCCAGTGCTGCGACACGCAGGGCAGGGTCGTCGTGGACGGCAAGGGGCTCGACGAGCCGTACGTCCACTGGGAAGACCCCTCCAACCAGACGGAACGCGCCTTCGAGCCGGTCAAGGTCCCGGCCGGGACGGTCTGGGTCATGGGCGACAACCGGAACAACTCCGACGACTCCCGGTTCCAGGGCGGCGGCGGCGTGAACGGCGCGGTCCCCGTGGACAACATCATCGGCAAGGCGCGGATCATCGTCCTGCCGCCGAGCCGGTGGGGCGGGATCACCGACCACAACCCGCAGGAAGCGGCTCAGCCGGCGGCGCTCGGTGCGCCGGCCTGGCAGAGTGGCCTCCCGCTCGGGGCCGGCATCGCGGCGGCGTGGCCGACGCTCTTCGTCGGGCGCAAGCTCAAGTCCGGAGTACGCCGGGCGGCCGGGCGGAAACGCTAGCCACCCCGATCCGTGCCGGCAGACGGGTGATCCAGCCTTGACTCTTCCCGTTCCCCTCACCGCGGCCGAGCCGATCCGGCCGCCGCGGGCCGTGGTGCGCGGCGACCTCTTCTGGGGTCTGCAGGGCGCGCTCGACCGCCGTGGCCTCGGCCCGGTCGCCGGTGTGGACGAAGCAGGCGCCGGGGCGTGCGCGGGGCCGTTGGTGGTCGCGGCGTGCGTGCTCAAGCAGGGCGACGCGGCGAAGCTGACCGAGTTGACGGACTCCAAGCTGATGACGGCCAAGGCGCGCGACCGGGTCTACGACCTGGTCCTCGCCCGGGCCGTCGACTACTCCGTGATCGTCATCCCCACGGAGGAGGTCGACCTCTACGGCATCCGGGTGATGAACCTGGAGGGCATGCGGCGCGCCGCGGCGGCGCTGCGCGTGTCCCCGGGCTACGTCCTCACCGACGGTTTCCGGGTCCCGGGCCTCACGGCCCCGAACGCGGCGGTGATCAAGGGCGACCGCTCGGTGGCGTGCATCGCGGCCGCGTCGGTGCTGGCGAAGGTGACGCGCGACCGCATCATGGCGGGCTACCACGACGACCTCCCGCACTACGGTTTCGACGTGCACAAGGGTTACAGCACGAGCGACCACCTGGCGGCGCTGCGCGAGCACGGTCCCAGCGACGTCCACCGGTGGTCGTACACGAACGTCGCCACGGTGGCCGTCAAGCACGGCGTGCGGCCCGCGCGGCCGGTCCTGCTGACCTACGCGGCGCTGGAAAAGGCCATGGAGGCCGGCGCCGCCGCGGGGCTCGCCGCGGCCCTCGACGAGGCACTCGAGCCACAACTCAGCCTGCCGCTGCATGCCCCGGCCGCGGGAGTGGGTCACAATGAACGCTCCGCCGGCGGAGCAGCAGCACGATCCCGAGGAGGGGCGCGGATTTCATGAGCGCAGAGGATCTCGAGAAGTACGAGACCGAGATGGAGCTCTCGCTGTACCGCGAGTACCGCGACATAGTCGGCCAGTTCTCGTACGTGGTGGAGACCGAGCGGCGGTTCTACCTGGCGAACGCGGTCGACGTCCAGGTCCGCGACGGCGGCGGCGAGGTGTACTTCGAGGTCCGCATGTCCGACGCGTGGGTCTGGGACATGTACCGCCCGGCCCGCTTCGTCAAGCACGTCCGGGTCATCACGTTCAAGGACGTCAACGTCGAGGAGCTCGACAAGCCGGACCTCCGGCTGCCCGAAGACGGCCCGTTCTCGGGCTGAACCGGTTCTTTCACCGCGCCGGCTCGTCCTCGTGACGGGCCGGCGCGGTTCGTTTGCGTGATCTTTTCGCGCCCTAGCACAGCGGGCCGACAGTTCCGCGCTTTCCGGCGCTTTCCGTGGACCGGTTGTCCACATACCCCCGGTTGTCCACAGTCCGGCGATCCCGGTCTGGTTTCGCCGCCTCGCCCCCTGGCATCGTCGAACGCACACGCACCGTGATCGCCGGGACCGCCCCGGTGACCGGCGCACCGACGAGGGGGCGAACACGATGACGGGCACCGACCAGCTCGCAAGACACCGCCGCGACCTGGGCGCGTGGGGCGAAGACCTCGCCGCCCGGCACCTGCAGGACCGCGGCCTCGTCCTGCTCGGCCGCAACTGGCGCTGCCGCGAAGGCGAGATCGACCTCATCCTCACCGACCGCACCCGCGTCGTCTTCTGCGAGGTGAAGACCCGCACCGGCACCGAGTTCGGCCTGCCGTCGGAGACCGTCACCGAGGAGAAGGCCGGGCGCGTGCGCCGCGCCGCCCAACGCTGGCTGCGCGAGTTCCGGATCGGCTGGTGCCCGGTCCGCTACGACGTCGTGACGATCCTCGCCGAGCCCGGCACGCGCCCCCGCGTCCAGCACATCGAGGCGGCGTTCTGATGCCCATCGCCAAAGCCTGGAGTGTCGCCTTGCTGGGCATCGACGGCCGGGTCATCGAGATCGAGGCCGACCTCGGCGGCGGGCTGAGCCGCGTCACCCTGGTCGGTCTGCCCGACGCCGGGCTGCGCGAGGCCAAGGACCGCGTGCGCTCGGCCGTCCGCAACTCCGGCCAACCCTGGCCGGACGGCAAGGTGACGCTCGGCCTGTCCCCGGCGAACCTCCCGAAGGTCGGCTCGGCGTACGACCTCGGCATCGCGGCCGCGGTGCTCGCGGCGACGGGTTCGGTCCCGGCGACGCGGCTGCTCGGCACGGTGCTGCTGGGCGAGCTCGCTCTCGACGGCCGCGTCCGCCCGGTCCGCGGGATCCTCCCGGGCCTCCTGGCGGCCCGCGCGGCCGGCTGCGAACGAGCCGTCGTCCCGGCGGACTCGCTGGTCGAAGCGGGGTTGGTGGACGGTATCGACGTCGCGGGCGCGGCCCACCTGCGCGACCTGGTGGCGTGGCTGAAGAACGAGGCCGGCCTGGTGCCTCCGGAACCCCCGGCGCCGCCGACACCACCGGCGGTGCCGGACCTCGCCGACGTCGTCGGCCAGCCGGAGGCGCGCTGGGCGCTGGAGGTCGCGGCGGCGGGCGGGCACCACCTCCTGCTCACCGGGCCACCGGGCGTCGGCAAGACGATGCTCGCCCGTCGTCTGCCCGGACTCTTGCCGCGCCTGTCCCACGAGGAATCTCTGGAGGTGACGGCGGTGCACTCGGTCGACGGCTCGCTGTCGAAGTCGTCGCCCCTGGTCACGGTGCCGCCGTTCGTGGCCCCGCACCACTCGATCACGGTGGCGGCCTTGATCGGCGGCGGCAGTGGCCTGGCCGCACCGGGCGCGATCAGCCGAGCCCACCGCGGCGTCCTGTTCCTGGACGAGGTCTGCGAGTTCGGCGGCCAGCGCCTGGAGTCGCTGCGCACGGTCCTCGAGGAGGGCGAGGTCCGCATCGCCCGGGTCAAGGGCTCGATCACGTACCCGGCGCGGTTCCAGCTGATCCTGGCCACCAACCCGTGCGCGTGCGCACCCCCGAAGGACGCCGACTGCGTGTGCTCGCCGACAGCCCGCCGCCGCTACCTCGGCCGGCTGTCGGGCCCGCTGCTGGACCGCGTCGACCTCCGAGTCCGCTTACGGCCCCTGAGCGCGATCAACGCTCACGACACGGGAACGGCGGAGTCCTCGGAAACGGTCCGCGCCCGGGTCCTGCAGGCCCGCGACCGGGCGGCCCACCGTTGGCAGGCCCACGGCTGGCGATCGAACTCGGAGGTCCCGGGCCCGGCCTTGCGGCGCGAGTTCACGCTCTCGCCGGCCGCGACGCAGTTGCTGGACCGGGCGATGGACCGCGGAGCCCTGAGCGGCCGGGGCGCGGACCGCTGCCTGCGCATCGCCTGGACCCTGGCCGACCTGGACGGCGAGGGACGCCCCGGCACCGACCAGGTCGGCTCGGCGCTGGCCTTCCGTGAGCGGGTGGCGGCATGAGTTCCGGCGAGCAGCACGAGGCACGCTTGCCCGTGGGCGACGGCGTGACTCCCGGCGAGTGCCACGCGGCAGGCGGCGCCGTGAGCCCCGACAACTCCCGCCCGGCGCCTGCCGCTGCAGGTGGCGACGTGAGTCGCGACAGCCCTCGTTCGGCGCCTGCCGCTGCAGGTAGCCGCATGAGCCTCGACGAGTTGCGCCGAGCCCGCGCCTACCTCCTGCGGGTAGCGGAGCCCCCAGCCGCGGCGCTGGTCGCGTTCGTGGCCCAACACGGCCCCATCGACGCAGCCGCCCGGGTCCGCCGAGGCGACTGTCCGCCGGAGGTGCTCAAGGCGACCGAAGCGCGTCGTGAGTACGACCTCGTCGGCCAGGACTTCGCGCGGGCCGCCGCGGCCGGTGCCCGGCTGGTCGTGCCGGAGGACGACGAGTGGCCCGCCTGGCCCCTGCTCGCCCTTGAACTCGCGGCCCGGCGCGGGGTGTCCGAAGCCGCGCCTCCGGTGGCGTTGTGGGTCGCCGGCGACGTCGCGCTCGGTACCGCTGCCGATCGGGCCGTCGCCGTGGTCGGAGCGCGGGCAGCCACCGAGTACGGCGAGCACCACGCCGCCGAGCTGTCGTACGGGCTGGCCACCCGGGGCGTCCCGGTGTTCTCGGGTGCGGCCTACGGCATCGATGGTGCCGCCCACCGTGGGGCACTCGCCGCGGAAGGGGTCACCGTCGCGGTGCTCGGCTGCGCCGTCGACGCGGGCTACCCGGCGGGCCACGTCGGGCTGCTGAACCGGATCGTCCGCAACGGCGGCGCGGTCGTCAGCGAGTACCCGCCCGGCACCCCGCCGGCCCGGCACCGCTTCCTCGTCCGCAACCGGCTCATCGCCGCGCTCACCGAGGGCACCCTGGTCGTCGAGGCCGGACGCCGCAGCGGCGCGCGCAACACCGCGAGCACCGCCGGCGCGCTCGGCAAGGTGGTGATGGCGGTGCCGGGGCCCGTCTCGTCCGGGATGTCCGTCGGCTGCCACGAGCTGATCCGCGACGCCCGGGCGACGCTCGTCTCGACCGTCGACGAGGTCCTCGAGACCGTGGGCCGCTTCGGCATCGCCGAGGACCCGGCCGCCCGGCCGAAACGTCCCACCGACCGGCTGGGCCCCGAGGCGTTGCGGGCGTACGAGGCGCTGGCCGTGCGCGCCGACCGGTCCGACGCCGAAATCGCGACCGAATCCGGGCTCCCGCTGCGGAAAGTGCGGGCCCTGCTGCCGGCGCTGGAGATCGACGGATTCGCGGTCCGCGGGGAAGCGGGGTGGCGACGACGGAGGGAAAGCGCGTGAACGCCACGAATTCCGGGCGAAATCGTCGAAAGTGTTCGGCCGGTCCGGTGGGCCCGCGTGGCGATCCTTGACCGATGGCGGTTGTTCGCGCAGCGTGACATCCATGCCGCCGCCATCACGCTCCGGCCAGGGCCGCCGTCCGGACCTGCGCGCGCTCCGGGCCGGGCTGCCCGAGCCGGTCCAGGCCGTCGTCACCGGCTACGAACGGCACCTCGGGCTGGAACGAGGCCTGTCCGCGCACACCGTCCGGGCGTACGTCGGCGATGCGGTGTCGCTGCTGGCGTTCGTCGTGGACGGCGGTGGCGAGCTCGCGGAGCTGGACCTCGCCCGGCTGCGGGCGTGGCTCGCCGCCCAGCAGGCCGGCGGGGCGAGCCGGACGACGCTCGCGAGGCGGGCCGCCTCGGCGCGGACGTTCACCGCCTGGGCGCACCGCACCGGCGTCCTCGCCACCGACCCGGGCGGGCGGCTCGCCGCCCCGCGGGCGCACCGCACCCTGCCCGGGGTGCTGCGCGCCGGGCAGGCGGGGGAGGTCATGCAGGCGTCGGCGGCCGGCGCGGCCCAGCGCGATCCTGTCGCACTGCGTGATCGCGCGATCGTCGAACTGCTCTACGCAACCGGCATCCGCGTGTCCGAGTTGTGCGGGTTGGACGTCGGCGAGGCAGATTTCTCCCGTCGTGTCGTGAAGGTGCTCGGCAAGGGCGGCAAGGAGCGCGTGGTGCCGTTCGGCGTCCCGGCGGGGCAAGCGCTGGACGACTGGATCACCGAGGGACGGCCGAAGATCGCCGCGGAAAGCGCCGGTGACGGCGTCGAGCCTGCGCTTTTCCTCGGAGTGCGGGGGAAACGCCTCGACCCGCGTGCGGTGCGGCGCGTGGTGCACGACGCCGTCACGGCGGTGCCCGGAGCCACCGACATGGGGCCCCACGGCCTGCGACATTCGGCGGCGACGCATCTGCTGGAGGGCGGTGCCGATCTCAGGAGCGTTCAGGAACTGCTTGGTCACGCTACGCTTGCCACGACGCAGCTCTACACTCATGTGACCGTCGACCGGTTGAAAGCGATCCATGACCGAGCGCACCCCAGGGCCTGAGGCGGCCCGGGGAGTCTCGCCGGGGTCGTCACCAGCGGGCCCGGCGGCGCACGCGCATCCGCACGAGCACGGAGACGACACTGAGCCGCATGCCGAGAACGACTGTGCAATGACCGCAGGACCGCACGTGACCGACGCCACCGGAGTGACCACTCGCGGTGACGCCGCCGTGCCCGCGGAAGCGCGGGCCGGCTACGACGTCGACGCCGGGATCGCGGCGCTGTGGCGGCAGTTCGCCGACAGCCCCGACCAGACGTCGCGCGATCGGCTCGTGCTGCACTACGCCCCGCTGGTCAAGTACGTCGCGGGCCGGGTCGGCACCGGCCTGCCGACCCACGTCGACGTGGGCGACCTCGTGCAGTCCGGCATCTTCGGGCTCGTCGACGCGATCGAGAAGTTCGACCCCGAGCGCGGCCTGCGCTTCGAGACGTACGCGATGCAGCGCATCCGCGGCGCGATCCTCGACGACCTCCGTTCGCAGGACTGGGTGCCGCGCGCCGTCCGCAGCAAGGCCAAGGAGGCCGAGCGCGCGATGGAACGCCTCGGCGCCCGCCTGAACCGCACCCCGACGGACGCGGAGCTCGCCGCCGAGCTCGGCATCGGCCTCGACGACCTGCGCGACTTCTACGGCCAGCTGCAGCTCACCAGCGTCGTCGCGCTGGAGGACCTGGTGGCCGCGGGCAAGGACAGCGGCTCGCTGGTCGACACGCTGCCCGACGACGACGCCGTCGACCCGGTCGCGGTGCTCGTCGACCAGGACAACCGCCGCCAGCTCGCGCAGGCCATCGCGCAGCTGACCGAGCGCGACAAGATCGTGGTCAGCCTCTACTACTTCGAGAGCCTGACCCTCGCCGAGATCGGCAAGGTCCTCGGGGTCACCGAGTCGCGGGTCAGCCAGCTGCACACGCGGGCGGTCATGCGGCTGCGCGCCAAGCTGGTCGAGCAGACCGGCTCCTGATCACGGACCACCTCCCCACGGCTTGAGCCGGAACTCGCCGACCTCCCCGGTCAGGGCGAGGGGATCGACGTACTCGTCGCCCCGCCGCACGCCCCAGTGCAGGCAGGCGGCGATCGCGCAGCCGGGGTGCCCGGCGAGGACGGACCCGAGCACCTGCCCCCGGTAGACCTGGTCCCCGACGGCCACCTTCGGCTCGACGGGCTCGTAGGTGGTGCGCAGGCCGCCGTCGTGGTCGACGGAGATGACGGGCCGCCCGGCCACGAGGCCGGCGAAGACGACGACCCCGGCATCGGCCGCGAGCACGTCCTGACCGGGCACGGCGGCCAGGTCGACGCCGCGGTGCCCGGCGCCGTAGGGCGTTTCCGGGGCGTCGAAGTACTTGGTGACCACCGGAACGGGTGACAACGGCCAGGCCAACCGCGCCTGCGGCACGGCTCGCGACCCGCCCGCCGGGTTCCGGAGCTCGGCCGACGAGGCGGAGGCCGGCCAGGGACCCACCGTGCGCGCGGTCGACCAGGACAACGCTGCCGATTCGGCGGGCTCTGCCGCGTAGGCGGAGATCCAAGCCTCTGGCGCTGCGAATCCGGCACTCGCTCGTTCGGCCGACCATGGCCGCGCCTCGTCCTCGGGCCCGGCCGGCTCACTCGGAAGCGGCACCGATGCTGGGCCGGAGTCGGCCGCCCAGGTGGCAGGCATCCCCAGCCCAGGTGACGCCACCACCCCTGATCGGGCCGGTCCGGCGTCGGCCTCCGTACTCTGTCCGGCCGACCACGCAGCCACCGATACCCCAGCGCCGCCCGCGACCACAAAACCGACCGTGACCAGGGCGATCACCGCCCAGCCACGACCCGATGCCCAGCACCGGAAACCCCTGATCAACTCCACGTCCCCAGCCTGCGGCACCGCAGACCCCCGCGGGGACCCGATGCGGAATCTGTGGATAACCGAACCCGATGTGGACAACTCCGTCCGTCCGCGGCCGCCGGTGGGGGAGGGGCTGGTGGCAGGGGGTAGAATCTTTTCCGCGGTCCGCGTGAGCGGGCTGACTTCGCGTGCACGTGCGCGTTCCCCCGGCTTCGCAGCACCAGCCGGGCGAGTCGCACGGTGTCCGGCGGTCCCTGAAGTCCTCGCTCCAGGGTCCGGGCACCGGCACGGGCACCAGGGCGAACGGCCACCCGGCCGCGAGCGACAAAACCGAGCAGCGCGCCACCGCGAGCGCGCACGACACAGAAGAGGTGTGATTCCGGCAATGGCCGTCGTCACCATGAAGCAGCTGCTCGACAGCGGCGTGCACTTCGGGCACCAGACGCGTCGGTGGAACCCGAAGATGAAGCGCTACATCTTCACCGAGCGCAACGGCATCTACATCATCGACCTGCAGCAGACGCTGACCTACATCGACCGCGCCTTCGAGTTCATCAAGGAAACCGTCGCGCACGGTGGCACGATCATGTTCGTCGGCACCAAGAAGCAGGCTCAGGAAGCGATCGCCAACGAGGCCGCGCGCGTGGGCATGCCCTACGTCAACCAGCGCTGGCTCGGCGGCATGCTGACCAACTTCCAGACCGTGCACAAGCGCCTCCTCCGCCTGAAGGAGCTCGAGTCGCAGGAGCAGACCGGCGGCTTCGCCGGCCTCACCAAGCGCGAGATCCTGACGCTGACCCGCGAGAAGGACAAGCTCGAGAAGACCCTCGGCGGCATCCGCGACATGTCGAAGGTGCCGAGCGCGGTGTGGATCGTCGACACGAAGAAGGAGCACATCGCCGTCGGCGAGGCTCGGAAGCTGAACATCCCGGTCGTCGCGATCCTGGACACCAACTGCGACCCGGACGAGGTCGACTACCCGATCCCGGGCAACGACGACGCCATCCGGTCGGCCGCGCTGCTGACCAAGGTCGTCGCCGAGGCCGCGGCCGCCGGTCTCATGCAGCGCTCCAGCCGCAACGGTGCTTCGGCCGACTCCAAGCCGGAGCCGGGTGTCGCCACCGACGAGCCGCTGGCCGAGTGGGAGAAGGAGCTGCTCGCCGGCTCCGAGACCGCCGCCGCCGACGCGACCGAGGCGGCCGCGGCCGTCGAGGCCCCGGTCGAGCCCGCCACCGAGCAGGCCACCGCCTCCTCCTGATGTCCACTGCCCGTGCGGCCGGCCCCGGGGCCGGCCGCACGGGTGTAGCAACCCAGAGATTTCACGTACCTGAAAAGGACGGATTTACCAGAATGGCGAACTACACCGCCGCTGACGTGAAGCGCCTGCGCGAGATGACCGGCGCCGGCATGATGGACTGCAAGAAGGCGCTGGAGGAGAACGACGGCGACTTCGAGAAGGCCGTCGAGTTCCTCCGCATCAAGGGCGCCAAGGACGTCGGCAAGCGCGCCGAGCGCGCCACCGCCGAGGGCCTGGTCACCGGCGATGGCGGCGTCCTGATCGAGCTCGACTCCGAGACCGACTTCGTCGCGAAGAACGCCGACTTCCAGGCGCTCGCCGCGAAGATCGTCGAGGTCGCGAAGACCCTCAAGACCAGCGACGTGGACGCCCTCAAGGGCGCCGAGCTGGAGGGCAAGACCGTCAACGAGGTCGTCCAGGAGCTCTCGGCCCGCATCGGCGAGAAGCTCGAGCTGCGCCGCGTCGTGTCCTTCGAGGGCCAGACCGCGACCTACCTGCACCGTCGCGGTTCCGACCTGCCGCCGGCCGTCGGCGTGCTCGTCGAGTTCACCGGTGACGACGCCGAGGCCGCCCGCGGGGCCGCCATGCAGGTCGCCGCGCTGCGCGCGAAGTACCTGACCCGCGACGAGGTGCCCGCCGAGATCGTCGAGAACGAGCGCTCCATCGCGGAGAAGACCGCTCGTGAAGAGGGCAAGCCGGAGCAGGCCCTGACGAAGATCATCGAGGGCAAGGTCAACGCCTACTACAAGGACAACGTGCTGCTCGAGCAGCCGTCGGTCAAGGACAACAAGAAGACCGTCAAGGCCCTGCTCGACGAGGCCGGCGTGACGGTGACCAAGTTCGCGCGGTTCGAGGTCGGCCAGGCCTGAGGCCAGGTCCGGGCGTAGGTTTCACCCCCAGTGCCCCGTCTCCGTCCATCGGGGACGGGGCACTGTCAGGTCTAGACAGCGAACAAGGGTCAAGGGCACCCGCCGACGTACTCCCTCCCGCGGAGGCGGCCAACAACACAGGAGGCGACATAGATGGGTGACCGGGTCGAAGGTGGCTACCGGCGGGTGCTGCTGAAACTGGGCGGCGAGATGTTCGGCGGTGGTTCGATCGGCGTCGATCCGGATGTCGTCCACTCGGTCGCGCAGCAGATCGCCGACGTCGCCCGCACCGGCGTCCAGGTCGCGGTCGTGATCGGCGGCGGCAACTACTTCCGCGGCGCCGAACTCTCGCAGCGCGGCATGGACCGCGACCGCGCCGACTACATGGCGATGCTGGGCACCGTGATGAACTGCCTGGCGCTGCAGGACTTCCTCGAGAAGGAGGGCCTGCCCACCCGCGTGCAGACCGCCATCACGATGGGCCAGGTCGCCGAGCCCTACATCCCGCGCCGCGCCGAGCGGCACCTGGAGAAGGGCCGCGTCGTGATCTTCGGCGCCGGGGTCGGCATGCCGTACTTCTCCACCGACACCGCGGCGGCGCAGCGGGCGCTCGAACTGGGCTGCGAGGCCGTGCTGATGGCCAAGGCCGTCGACGGCGTCTACACCGCGGACCCGAAGAGCGACCCGACCGCCGAGATGTTCCGCGAGATCACCCACCGCGAGGTGCTGGAGCGGGACCTCAAGGTCGCCGACGCGACGGCGTTCAGCCTCTGCATGGACAACAACATGCCGATCATCGTGTTCAATCTGCTCACCGAGGGGAACATCGCCCGCGCGGTGAGTGGTGAAAGAATCGGCACGTTGGTCAGTACCCCCGCCGACGGGGTGCCGGCCTAGACCTGCTGGGATCAGCAAGCGCCACACCATCACAACACCGGGAGTAGCCGTGATCGACGAGACCCTCCTCGACGCCGAGGAGAAGATGGAAAAAGCGGTGTCCGTCGCCAAGGACGACCTGACGTCGGTCCGCACCGGCCGGGCGACTTCGTCGATGTTCTCGCGCATCGTGGTCGACTACTACGGCGCGCCGACCCCGCTGAACCAGCTGGCCAGCGTGAACGTGCCGGAAGCCCGGATGGCGTTGATCAAGCCTTACGACCAGACGCAGCTGAACGCCATCGAGAAGGCCATCCGCGAGTCCGACCTCGGGGTCAACCCGAGCAACGACGGCAACGTGATCCGGATCGTCATCCCGCAGCTCACCGAGGAGCGGCGCAAGGAGATGGTCAAGGTCGCGAAGAGCAAGGGCGAGGACGCCCGGGTGACCATCCGCAGCATCCGCCGCAAGGCCAAGGAAGAGCTCGACCGCATCGGCAAGGACGGCGAAGCGGGCGAGGACGAGGTCGTGCGCGCGGAGAAGGAACTGCAGAACCTCACCGACACCTACTCGCACAAGGTCGACGAGCTGGTCAAGCACAAGGAAGCCGAGCTGCTCGAGGTCTGATGGCACAGGTGAGCGAGGAACGCGAGGACCGGGTGGACGCCACCGGGGAAGAGCACCCGGCGGCCGCTCCCGGCACACCGGAGCCGGCCGCGCCGGAGTTCCCGGGAACCGCCGAGGCGGGCCGCGCGCCCGTCACCCCGGCGGGGCCGGGAGGCTCGGTGCCGGCTGGGCCGGTGAGCGCGGCGGAGCCTTCGGCGGCCCCGGACCAGGGCGTGCCGGCGCCGGAGGCCAAGAAGGCCTCGAAGGCGGGCCGGAACCTGCCCGCGGCGATCGGCGTCGGGCTGCTGCTCGGCGCCGCGATCATCGTTTCCCTGCTCACCGTGCGCTTCCTGTTCATCGGGATCATCGCGATCGCGATCGCGGTCGGCACCTTCGAGTTCGCCGGGGTGCTGCGCCGGGTCGCCGGCACCCGGGTCGCGGTGATCCCGGTGCTCGTCGGCGGGCAGGCGATGATCTGGCTGGCCTGGCCGTTCGGCCGGGAAGGCGCGCTCACGGCGTTCGTCCTCACCGTGCTCGCATGCCTGCTGTGGCGCCTGCCCGGCGGTGCGAAGGGCTACCTGCTCGACATCAGCGCGTCGGCGTTCGCCGCCGCCTACCTGCCGCTCTTCGGCGCCTTCGCGGCGATGCTCGTGCCGCCCTCGGACGGTGTCGGGCGGGTCCTGACCTTCCTGATCGGCGTCGTCGCGTCCGACACCGGCGGCTACATCGCCGGCGTGCTCGGCGGCAAGCATCCGATGGCTCCCACCATCAGCCCGAAGAAGACCTGGGAAGGCTTCGGGGGTTCGCTGGTCGGCGGGGTCGTGGCCGGCGCGCTGACCCTCAGCCTGCTGCTGGACGGCCACGTCTGGCAGGGCGTGCTCTTCGGTGTCGCGATCGTGCTGACCGCGACCCTGGGCGACCTCGTCGAGTCGCTGATCAAGCGCGACCTCGGCGTCAAGGACATGGGCACGCTGCTGCCCGGCCACGGCGGGATCATGGACCGCCTCGACTCGCTGCTGCCTTCCGCGGTGGTCTCCTGGCTGCTGCTTTCGGCGTTCGTGCCGCTCGGCTGACCTGCGGTGCGAGGTTCCGCCTAAGAGCCGTAGGCGATGGTTCGTGGACCGCCGAAGCTTCGGCGGGTTTGACTCGGGGCATGCTCACCGAAACCCGCTCCCGGTTCGCGCTCGCCGCCGTCTGCCTGGGCTTCGTGATGATCACGCTCGACGCGACCATCGTGAACCTGGCCCTCCCCGCGATCGGCGCCGACTTCGGCGAGCCGTCGACGGCGGCGCTGCAGTGGGTCGTCGACGCCTACACCGTCACGCTCGCCGCGTTCCTGCTCACCTGGGGCGCCGCCGGGGACCGATGGGGCTCGCGCCGGGTCTTCGAAACGGGTGTCGCCGTGTTCGTCGTCGCGTCCATCGCCTGCGCGCTGGCCGGTTCGGCGACCTGGCTGATCGCCGCGCGGGCGGTGCAGGGCGCGGGCGCCGCTGCGCTGCTGCCGTCGTCCCTCGCGCTGATCGTCCACCAGTTCCCGGACGCGCGGGAGCGCGCGCGTGCGCTGGGCGTGTGGGGCGGTATGAGTGGCGTCGGGCTGGCGGCCGGGCCGATGCTCGGCGGGCTCGCGGTCGGCCTCGCCGACTGGCGGCTCGTCTTCGCCGTCAACGTCCCGGTCGGCATCGTCGCGATCGTCCTGACGCGGCGCGCGGTCGCGGAACCGCCCCGGCACGAGACGACCCGCCTCGACCTCGCCGGCCAGGTCTCCGGCACGGCATCGCTCGCGGGGTTCGTCGCCGGGTTCATCGAGTCCGGGCACGCCGGCTGGTCCGCGCCCGGGACCCTCGCGCTGCTCGGCGGGGGAGTGGTGGCCGGCGTGGTGTTCGTGGCGGTCGAGAAGCGCGTCCCGGATCCCGTGCTCCCGCTCGGGATCCTGAAGGTCCGGAACTTCGCGGTGGCGACCGGGATCGGCGGCCTGTTCAACTTCTGCCTCTACGGCACGCTCTTCTGCCTCGCGCTGTACCTGCAGCGTGCCTGGTCGCTCGGCGCGCTCGCCGCCGGGTTCGCCCTGGTGCCGCTGACGGTGGTGGTCGGGCTCAACGCTTTCTTCAGCGGCCGCCTGACCGGGCGTGCCGGCCCGCGCGTCCCGATGGTCGCGGGTGCGCTGGCCGGGCTCGTCGGCTCAGCGGGCTTCGCGCTGCTGCCCGCGGACCGCGCGCTCGTGCCGTTCGCCGTGGCCTCGGTCGTGTTCGGCTGCTGTTCGCTGGCCATGCCCGCGATGACGTCACTGGCGATGAATTCCTTGCCGGGCAAGGCCGGACTGGCCGCGGGCGTGCTCAACGCGTCCCGCCAGACCGGCGGCGCGATCGGGGTCGCGCTCGTCGGCGCGCTGTTGCCCGCCACCGGGATGTGGCTGGTGGCGGGCGGGTACGCGCTCGTCGCCGGGCTGGCGTTGGCCGAGCGTCAGTCGTCGTAGGGGTCGTCGACCTCGGCGCGGCCCCAGTCCTCAGACACGCGCGAGTGGTCGATCACCGCGAAGACGGCGCCTTCGGGATCGGCGAGGATCGACATCCGGCCGAACGGCGTGTCGTAGGGCTGGATCACCACGGTGCCGCCGTTCATCAGCGCTTCGCCGGCGACCGCGTCGACCCCGCGCGCCGGGTCGATGTCGAAGTAGACGAGCCAGTGCGGCGGGGTGTCGAGGCTGTACTCCGAGCCCATCACGTACCGGTACAGCACCGGCTCGTGCTCGATGAGCCATTCGACGTAGTCCAGCGATTCGCCGTCGCCGATCTGGTGGCTCCCGTAGGTGAAGAGCTTGGTGTAGAAGTGATCCGCCGCGACGCCGTCGTGGGTGTTGAGGTCCGCGCCGCTGAAGGTGTTGGGGATCCCGGTGACGAACTGCCAGTCCGGTGGCACCTCCCAGAACACCACCGGCGCGCCGCACGCGTCGTAGGCGTGCAGGATCGTGCCGCGCTGCGGGATCGGCATCGGGCCGAGCGTCAGCTTTCCGCCGAGGTGCTCCACCCATTCGGCCGCGCTCGCGGTGTGCGGCACGGACAGGTGCGGCATCCAGCCCAGTGGCGCGCCCTGGGCGGCGCGGTAGAGACCGCCCACCGGGACGGTGTCGAGCGTCGCGATGGCGTACCGGCCGTCGGACGTCGCCGGGTCGCGCTGAGTGGTGTAGGTCCAGCCGAAGAGGGCACCGTAGAATCTTTCCGCCACGGCCTGCTCGCGGCAGGCCAGCTCGATCCAGCACGGAATTCCGGCCGGGACCGGGGATGGGGTGGTGGACGGGTCGATCGCCATGGGTGCTCCTCCCGAGACCCACCGAATTCTAGGCGTGATCCGTAAGTTTTCCGCCAAGATTCGACGCCGGAAAGTCACCGGCGGCGGTGAAGGCCCCGGAAGGAGCAGCGGTGCGGTGGTCGTCCCGGCGCGCGGAGGTCGTGCCGAGTCCGAACATCTGGTACTACCAGGCCGATTACGAGCTGGAGAACCGGGCGCAGGACCGCGGCGGCGAGATCTGGCGAGTGCTGCGCGAGGAGGGCGACTGGGCCGGCCGGGACGTGCTGGACGTCGGCTGCGGCGACGGGTTCCACTTGCCGCGCTTCGCCCGGGACGCGCGCTCGGTGCTCGGGGTGGAGCCGCACGAGCCGCTCGTGCGAAGCGCGCTCGAGCGCGTGAAGGGTCTGCCGAACGTGGACGTCCGGAGGGGCCGGGCCCAGCGGCTGCCGGTCCGCAGCGCGAGCGTCGACGTCGTCCACGCGCGCACGGCGTACTTCTTCGGGCCCGGCTGCGAGCCCGGGCTGGCGGAGGCCGAGCGGGTGCTGCGGCCGGGCGGGGTGTTCCTGATCGTCGACCTCGACGTGACCAGTGAGCCCTACGGCACCTGGATGCGCGCCGACCTACCGCACTACGACCCCGCCGCCGTCGAACGGTTCTTCGCCCGGGCCGGCTTCGGCTGCCGGCGGGTCGCCACCGAGTGGCGGTTCGACACGGTGGGCGACCTCGAAGCGGTGCTGAAGATCGAGTTCAGCAAGCGAGTCGCCGAACAGGCGATCGCGGAGTCGGTGCAGCGTAATGGGAATCGCGCGCACGACCTGACGTTGCCGGTGGGCTACCGCGTCCACACGCGGGTCAAGCCCACCGGCCTCGTCCTGCCAGGTCACTCGGCTGTCTCTTCCGAAGAAGCCGAGGACTCGTCCTCGTCTTCGCCGAGGATGCCGTAGAGCGAGCGCCGGGCGTCGTTGAGCACGTCGGCCGCGCGGGCCTGCTGGCTCTCGGTGCCCGCCCGCATGATCTGCACGACGGCGGCGGCCAGGTTCTTGCCCGCCTTGGCGAGCCCGATCTCGCCGGGTTCGACGTCCTGCGCGATCTGCTCCCACGGCGGGGTGCTGTCCTGCTCCTCAGCGGCGGTGCGGCCGGCGTCGGTCAGCTCGAAGAGCTTCTTGCCGTGCTCGTCCTTGCCGATGACCAGGCCTTCGTCGGCCAGCAGCTGCAGTGTCGGGTAGACCGAGCCGGGGCTCGGCCGCCAGAAGCCGCCGGAGCGCTCGCCGATTTCGCGGATGATCTCGTAGCCGTGCCGGGGCTGCTCGGCGAGCAGCGCCAGGATCGCGGCGCGGACGTCACCGCGGCGGCTGCGCCGTCCGCCGTGACCCCGCCGGCCCGGTCCGTGACCCCGGCCGCGTCCGCCGCGCGGGCCGAAGCCCGGGGGGAAGTCGCCGAAGCCACCGAAGGGTGCGCGCCCACGTTCCTGGGCGAAGGGGTGATCTTGGGTGAAGGGGTGTCGTTGCCTACGCATGTCGGTGTTCCTTTCTCGAACGGTTGCGACACGTTCACGATATATCGGAAACAGTCGGAAGGCAACTTCGGTTCCGTGGCCGGGCGCTCACCGGGCACGCCCCTGGTGGTCCCGATCGGCAGGCGGCGGTACCTGGGCTGAGAAGATCGGCGCGTGCCGGACACCATCGACGAGATCGACGCGCGCCTGCTCCAGGCGCTGGGGGAGGACCCCCGGTCCACCGCGGTCGCGCTGGCCGAGCGGCTGGGCCTGTCCCGCAACACGGTGCAGGCCCGGCTCGCGCGGCTGGAGCAGCGCGGCGTGCTCGGGTCGTTCGAGCGCCGCATCGACCCGGCCCGGCTGGGCTACCCGCTGCGGGCGTTCGTCAACGCCCAGGTCGACCAGCGGCGGCTGGCGGAGATCGCCGACGCGCTGGCCGAGATCCCGGAGGTCACCGAGGTGTGTGGGCTGACCGGGGCGAGCGACCTGATGGTGCAGGTGGTCGCCGTCGACGCCGACGACCTCTACCGCGTCGCCGGGCACATCCTGGCCTCGCCCGGGGTTGAGCGGACGAACATCTCGCTCGTCATGCGCGAGCTCGTCCCGTACCGCTTGGCGCCCCTGCTCGAGCGCGTGCATTCTGCGCACCCGGAGACCTGAGCCGTCCGCCTGCGGTGTGCATTCTGCGCACTTCCGGCGACATCGGTTGTGCGTTGCGTCCACCAGTGCTGTCCTTGGGGGCGCTTCCTGCACGAAAGGGTGTCGACGATGACTCAGGCCTCCGCGACCGATCGGGAGACGGGCACACTCGCCGCGATCGAACGGCGGGTGCTGTGGCTCGCCACCGCGATCGTGCACCAGGCCAACCGCGTCCGGCCCAACCCGTCCGGGCTCAAGGTCGGCGGGCACCAGGCGTCGTGCGCGTCGCTGGTCTCGATCATGACGTCGCTGTGGTTCCGGCACCTGCGCCCCGAGGACCGTGTCTCGGTGAAGCCGCACGCGTCGCCGGTGCTCCACGCGATCAACTACCTGCTCGGCGAGCTCGACGAGGCCTACCTGCCGACGCTGCGCGAGTTCGGCGGCCTGCAGAGCTACCCGAGCCGCGCCAAGGACCCCGACCCCGTCGACTACTCGACCGGCTCGGTCGGCATCGGCGCCACCGCGCCGATCTGGGGCGCGCTGGCCCGCCGCTACCTGACCACCCGGGGCTCGTCGGCCGGCACCGGCCGGCAGTACTCGCTGGTCGGCGACGCCGAACTGGACGAGGGCGCGATCTGGGAGGCCATCCTCGACCCGGGTGTCGCGGAGCTCGGCGAGATCGTCTGGATCGTCGACCTCAACCGCCAGTCGCTCGACCGCGTCGTGCCGAACATCGCGGCCGGGCGGCTGCAGGGCATGTTCGACGCGGCCGGCTGGCAGGTGCTGACGCTGAAGTACGGGCGGCTGCTGGAGGAGCTGTTCACCCGGCCCGGCGGCGCGGAGCTGCGGGCCCGCATCGACGCGATGCCGAACCCCGAGTACCAGCGGCTGCTGCGGTGCGACGCCGCCCAGCTGCGCGACCGGCTGCCGGCGGGCAACGCCGCGCTGGCCGCGTTGGTGGCTTCGCTGGACGACGAGACTCTGCTGGCCGCGATCCGGAACCTCGGCGGCCACGACCTCGGGTCGCTGGACGAGGTCTTCGCGTCCATTTCGGACAGTCGCCCGACGGTGATCTTCTGCTACACCGTCAAGGGGCGCGGGCTTCCGACGCAGGGACATCCGCAGAACCACTCGTCGCTGCTGACCGTGGCGCAGATGGAGGAGCTGGCTTCCTCCTTGGGGACGGACCTCGCTTCGCCGTGGGAGGGCTTCGCATCAGGGTCGCCTGAAGCGGTCTTGTGCACTGAAGTCGCTTCGCGCCTTCGCCGTCCTGACATCCCTTCGGTGCCGTCGCTCGAGCTGCCCGTCGACATCGGGCGGACACCGTCCGGGACCGCGACGACACAGGCGGCTTTGGGACGCGTGCTGCTCGACCTGACGCGCGAAGCGCCCGAAGCGGCGAAGCGGGTCGTGACGGTCAGCCCCGACGTCAGCTCGACGACCAACCTCGGCGGCTGGGTCAACAAGGTCGGCGTCTGGTCGGCGACCGAGCGCCGCGACTGGTTCGAGGACGACCCCGAGACGATCATGCACTGGCGGGAGAAGCCGACCGGCCAGCACGTCGAGCTGGGCATCGCCGAGACGAACCTGGTGGGACTGCTGGGGGAGCTGGGCGCGACCTGGAGCCGGTGGGGCGAGCCGCTGCTGCCGATCGGCGTCATGTACGACCCGTTCGTCGAGCGCGCGCTGGAGCCGTGGTCGTTCGGCATCTACGCGGGCGGGCAGTCGATCCTGATCGGCACGCCGTCCGGCGTCACGCTCGCCCCGGAAGGCGGCGCGCACCAGTCGATCACCACGCCGTCGATCGGCATCGAGCAGCCCGGCTGCGTCAGCTACGAACCGGCGTTCGCGATCGACACCGAGTGGACGCTGCTGGCGGCGCTCGGCCGGCTCGGCAAGCCGGGCGGCACGTCGTCGTACTTCCGGCTCTCCACGCGCCCGGTCGACCAGACCCTGGCCGACGTGCCCACCGACCCGGCGGCGCGCGAACGCCGTCGCCGTCAGGCCGTCGCGGGCGCGTACCTGCTGCGCCGTGCGTCTTCCCCGGCGGTCACGCTGGCGGCGATGGGCGCGCTGGTGCCGGACACCCTGGCGGCGGCCGTGCGGCTGGCGCAGGTGGGCGTCGAGGCCGACGTCGTGTGCGTGACCAGCCCGGGCCTGCTGTTCGAGGCTCTGCAGGCCCGGTCGGGCCGGGGCGGCGCGGAGTCGTGGATCCTCGACCAGGCGTTCCCGGCTTCGCGGGCGAAGCCGCTGGTCACCGTCCTCGACGGGCACCCGCACACGCTGGCGTTCCTGGCCGGGATCAACCGGGTGCCGTCGGTCGCGCTGGGCGTCACGGGCTTCGGTCAGTCCGGGTCGCTGGAGGACGTGTACCGCCACCACGGCATCGACACGGACGCGATCATCCGGGCGGCGCTGGACGTCGTCAGCTGAAGGTCGCCGCGGCGAGCATCGCGTCCATCTTCTCGTCCCAGTCGCGGGACGACCCGTACTCGACCACGAGGATCTTGCTCGTCGGCAGCCACCACATCCGGACCTGGTTGTTCTGGGTCGCGTCCTGGCAGGTGACCTGCCATTTGCCGTACTCGGCCTTCTTGGGGCCGATCGGCTTGAAGCCGGAGTCGAGGAGATCGCTGCCGGTCGCGACGGCGGCGTCCCCGGGCGGCGACGCGGCGGTGATGCAGGTCGGGACGTCCGTGCCGGTGTACCAGCCGAAGGGCCGCTTCGCGCTGGGCAGGTTGAGGGGCGCGTTGGGGTCCGAAGCCGCTTCGCGCAGGTCCAGCAGCCGCGCGTGGCAGACGGCGCTGCCTTCGGCGACGCAGCCGTCGAGCAGGCCGTCCTGGCTCTTGTCCGTGTACCGCGTCCCGACGGGCAGGGCGACGTGCATGGTCGCCACGACGACCTGCGGCCCGGCGACCTTGGTCACGGTCGGGACGGGCTGTGCCTGACCACCGGTGGCGGTACTGCACGCGGCGGTGCCCAGCACCACCGCGACGGCCAGGATGAAACGGCTCCGCACGGGCTCACCTCTTTCGTCCGCCCTTGGACTCACGAGCGCCCCGGCCGGTTTCACCGGGCGATCGACAATCTAGCCAGGGCGGACGGCGGCGGCGCCGTCCGGTCCGCGGGTGACCTGGCGTACACCCGGCCAGGGCGGCCCGGGCAGTGGCTCGGGTCGCGTGGGACACTGGTGCGGTTATGACTGCCCTCCCGCTCGTTTTCGACGCTCCCAAGCGCGGCCTGCCGCCGCGCCACCTCGCCGACCTTTCGGTGGCCGAGCGCGCCGCCGCCGTCGCCGAGCTGGGGGAGAAGCCGTTCCGCGCGAAGCAGCTGTCGAACCACTACTTCTCGCGCCTGACGGTCGACCCGGCGGAGATGACCGACATCCCGGCGGCGTCGCGGGACCGCCTGGTCGCGGACCTGATGCCGACGTTGCTGACCGAGGTCCGCGCCCTGGCGGCCGACAACGGCGCGACCCGCAAGACGCTGTGGCGCGCCCACGACGGCACGCTCCTGGAGAGCGTCCTGATGCGCTACCCGGACCGCGCGACGCTGTGCATCTCCAGCCAGGCCGGCTGCGGTATGGCGTGCCCCTTCTGCGCGACCGGCCAGGGCGGCCTCGACCGCAACCTGTCAACGGCGGAGATCGTGGACCAGGTCCGGTCAGCCGCAGCGGTCATGCGCGACGGCACGATGCCCGGTGGGCCGGGCCGGCTGTCCAACATCGTCTTCATGGGCATGGGTGAGCCGCTGGCCAACTACAAGCGTGTGGTGGCCGCGGTCCGGCGGATCACCGATCCCGCGCCGGGTGGGCTGGGGATCGGCCAGCGGTCGGTGACGGTGTCGACGGTGGGTTTGGCGCCGGCGATTCGCAAGCTGGCGGACGAGAAGATGCAGGTGCGGCTGGCCGTTTCGCTGCACACGCCGGACGACGAGCTGCGGGACACGCTGGTGCCGGTGAACGAGCGCTGGTCGGTGGACGAGGTTCTGTCGGCTGCTCGGTACTACGCCGACACTTCCGGGCGTCGGGTGTCCATTGAGTACGCTTTGATCCGGGACATCAATGACCAGCCGTGGCGGGCGGAGTTGCTGGCGAAGCGGTTGCGGAAGCACTTGGGTCAGTTGGTGCACGTGAACGTGATTCCGTTGAATCCGACGCCGGGTTCGAAGTGGGACGCGTCGCCGAAGCCGGTGGAGCGGGAGTTCGTGCGGCTGGTCAACGCCGGCGGTGTGGCCTGTACTGTGCGGGACACTCGGGGTCAGGAGATCGCGGCCGCTTGTGGTCAGCTGGCCGCCGAAGGCTGAGTTTTCGTTTCTGCTTTTGTGATGGAGAAATTGTCGTGATGTATGCGCCGAGCCTGTTGGATCCGGCTGCGGAATCGTTGAAGCTCTCGGATTTCGGTGGCGCCACCGACGTCGCGCGTGAGGCGCGGACGTTGCTGGGTGAGCGGTTCAGTTCGGTGACGTTCATGTACGTGCTGATGCGGGCGTTCGAGGTGGAGTACAACGCGGCGCGGGATGCTTCGCGGTGGCACGAGTTCCACGGTGGACCGCGTGCGCTGTCGGACGCTGACCTCGAGGCGTTGCTGGCTCCGTGGCTTGAGCGCTGACCCGTGGTTCAGCTGATCCGGTAGAGGCGTCCGCTCTGGACGGCGAGCACTGTGAGCGGTCCGTTCATCGGGCCTGCTGTTGCCTGCCAGGCCGTGGCGCCGGGTGAGGCTGTTGTGGCTTGTCCGGCGGTGAGCGGCAGACCGGTGATGCCGCCGCCGGTGACCGTGCCGGTTTGGTCGGTGATGAGGATGCAATCCGGCTGGGTGCCGTTGATGACGGCCCAGCCGGTGGTGATGGCGCCGGCGTCGGTGGCGGGAGTGTCGAGCGCTCCGCGTGCGGTGCCGGGGCCGCCGGTGGACATCGGTTGCGCGGTCGTCAGTTCGAGGTGGCTGCCGAGTTCGGGGCCGTGGCAGCCGAGAGTGAAGGCGCTGCTGAAGGGGTAGGCACGCAACGCGTGAGCCGCGGGGGCGGCGGCGCGCTGGATGTGCAATGCCTCCAGCGCCGCGGGCGCGTCGACTCGGAGAGCGATCGCAGACAGGCTCAGCGGCGTATAGCTGCGGCGCACCTGGTCGGCCTTGCCGCCGCCGATGGCGTGCGTAACCAGGGACAGCGCGACGACCGCCACGACGAGGTAGCGTTGTGACCACTGTGGACGGTGCAGCGTGGTCAGAACGAGCAGCGCGATCGTGGCGAGCGCCGCGACCAGGACGTACCGGCTGATCAGCCCGACGTTGCCGCCGGGGACGTTCGTCGTGGTCCGGCCGAGCGCGAGCATCAAAGCCAGCGCGAAGGCGTAGCAAGCCAGACCTGCCCACCCGGCGTCAGCCGTCGGCCGGTCGGTGATCGTGTGGCGTAGCAGCAGGGCGAGCATGGCGATGGTCAGGCCGCCGGCGATGACCGCGAGGACGGCAATGTCCACCGACCACAGTCCGCCGACCGCGGCGGCGACGACGGAGAGCCGTCCGTCCGGGTCGAAGGCGGCGGTCGCCCCGGACTGCGTTCCGGCGGGCTTGGTGAGCCACCAGGCCGCGAGGATGACCATCCCGGCTGCCGCAGGGACCACGACGTGGAGCCGGGATTCCTTGCGCAGCCACGCGATGAAGGCGATCGCGAGCCAGATCGGCAACGCGGCACCGAAACTGAGACAGCCCAGCGCGGCGGCCACGTATGCGCCGATCGGGCGGCCGTGGTGAGCGCAGGCGATCGCGATCGTGCAGAACGTCACCGCGGGGACCCAGCTGATGCCGTTCGTGCTCTGCAGCCACAGTTCGGTGGCGTGGGAGCTGAACAGCAGCCAGGACATGGCCGCGGTCAGTGCCACTCGGGTCGTCGTGTTCAGGTGTCGCGGCAGCATCGTGTGCAGCGCGAACACCGCTACTGCGAGCAGGGCGATGGTCAGGACGGTCAGGACGCGGTTGTCGCCGTCGAACCACGCCGCATCGGCGTAGAACAGCAGCGACGGCACGACGAACGGCTGGTCGAGGTGGTAGGTGAAGACCTGGCCGAGCAGGAGATGGCCGTTGTCGTCCGTGATCTTCGCGAAGACGTGCCAGAAGTCGAGCAGCACGTGCATCTTCGGCGCGCGTACCGCAGCGAGAAGCGCCAGCGCAGCGGGAACGGCGGTGAACACCCACAGTGCCGAGACGCCGAGCGGCGGCGCGGAAGTCCGCCGGACCTTCGCGGTCGTGCGCGGGATCGGTGCGGTGACGTCCGGGGCGTCGAGCGCGGGCTGGGCCATGGGTCTCCTGCCGAAAGGGCGTATCGGGTCCGGCGACGGCGGGACCGGGAGCGATCGTAGCGGGTGAACTTTCGCATGCGTGCGGCGGCGACCTGGGCTTATACCGGATCAGCGATCGGTTGCCTACTGTGTGCTTCACCTCGCTTGACGGTGTAACGACGGTGTGAGGTTCCGGCGATGCAGGGTGCGGGCGAGGGGTGAGAATTCCCGACCCTGGGCAAGCCGGGCACGACGTGCGCGGAGGCCCAGCGCCATCCCGCGGCGGCAGTTGTGCTCCGCGGGCCGTTGGGGGCGGCCGCGGCGAGATGCCGGGTCGCCGGGGGAGGAACTGGTCGTGCTGCGGTTGTCGCGTCCTGTCCATCTGGTCCGCTGGGTCAGAGCACTCGTGCTCGCCCTGACGATGACTCTGCTCGTCGGCAGCACCGAAGCGATCGCGGCCCCGCCGCGGCTGGCCGAAGCGCCGAAGCCGATCGACCCGCGCGACGTCGGGTTGCTGCCCTCACCGCAGCCTGCGCCCATCGCGCCGCAGGCGCCGTCGAAGGCGGATTTCGCTGCCCAGAGCCGTCTGGACGGGGGAGCGGGCACGCATTTCGACCCGCAGCGGTCGACGCCGGTGTCGCGGTCGATGTTCACCACCGAGTACGTCAATCCGGACGGCACGCATTCGGTGCGGCAGTCGAACCAGCCGCTGAACGTGCAGGACGAGAAGGGTCAGTGGCAGCCGGTCCAGACCACCCTGGAGACCGACCCGGCGACCAAGCGCGCCGACGCCGACAACCACCCGCTGAGCCCGTCCCTGGCCACCAAGGCCAACGACGCGGCGGTGCTGCAGGTCGAGTCCGGCGGCCACACCGCCGGACTGGCCCTCGACCAGGCCGCTCCGACAGCGGCCGCGGTGAAGGGTGATTCGGTCACCTACCCTGAGGTCGCCGCCGGCACGGACCTGGACTACGAGGTCACGCCGGGTGCGGTGAAGGAGACGATCAAGCTCAAGCGCCCGCCGGCCGACGGCCGCTCGTCGTGGAAGTTCAAGCTCACCACCGGTGACCTGACGCCGAAGCTGGAAAAGAACGGCGCGGTCACCCTGGCCGACCAGGCGGGTGCGGCGAAGATCGTGCTGCCGCCGATCGAGACCTGGGACTCCGCGGGCAACGGCGAGACCGCGCCGGCGATGACCGGCGGCACCTACACCCTGGACAAAGCCGGCGCGGCCTGGTGGCTGACCGTCGCGGTCGACCCGAACTGGCTGCGCGACCCCAAGCGCGTCTACCCGGTGTCCGTCGACCCGACCTTCACCTACGGCGTCACCGAGTCGCACTCCTACCGCTCCGACGGCACCGGCTGTGACGCGTGCGGGCTGCGGATCGGCAACAGCCAGGCCAATGGTGACACTTACAACCGCAGCGTCTTCCACATGGACTACTCGCCGCTGTTCGGCAAGACCGTCGTCGGCGCGCGCATGGACCTGACCCGCAATACCAGCGTCGTCGGCTCGCTCAAGACCTGGAACGCGAACCTATACCACGCGTCGGCGTTCAACTTCAACGGTGTCGGCGGCTACATGACCAGCGCGCTGGTCGGTGACGTCGGTAGCTTCGTCGGCGAAGGCATGACCGGGTTCATCCGCGACCGGGTCAATGCCCGCGACGGTTCGGTGTTCTTCATGATGATCGGCGCGGAGAACGCCGGCACGTGGACGTACAAGAACCTCAACGCCACCCTGACCGTCGACACCGGCTCCCCGGCCCCGGCCGCGACCCTGGTCGCCCCAGCGGACGGCACGGTGTCGACGTCGCTGACCCCGACGCTGTCGGTCAACCCGGTCACCGACCCGGACGGCGAGGCCGTCAAGTACTGCTTCCGCATCGCCACCGGCGCCGACGCCAAGTCCGGTGTCGTGGTCGAGTCCGGCTGCCTGACCACGCCGACCTGGACGGTTCCGGCAGGGATCTTGCAGGACGGCGTCGCCTACACCTGGCAGGCGATGACCTACAGCGGCGCCACGACGATCACCCCGACGTGGATCGGCCACCTCAAGATCGACCAGCGGATCGGTGACCACGGCCCCTCGCCCGTGGACGACGCCGGGCCGGTGAGTGTGAACCTCGCCAACGGCAACGTGACGACGTCGCAGTCCTTGCCCACGTTCACCACGGTGGCCGGGAACGCGGGTCTGACCCTGACGTACAACTCGCAGCAGGCGGAGAACAAGGGCCTCAAGGCGTCGTATTTCGTCGACCTGTCGCACAACGGGATCATCAATGACGCGCAGCAGCCGGTGCTGGTGCGGCCCGAGCCGCAGGTCAACGTCGACTGGGGCACCGACTCGCCGTTCGCCCCCGCCCTGCCCGCGGACTGGTTCGTCGCCCGCTGGGAGGGGTTCTTCCAGGCCCCGGTCGCCGGGACCTATCAGTTCGCCGGGGTGCATGACGACGGCGGCACCGTGTGGATCAACGGCGCCAAGGTCTACGAGGTCAACAGCGCGAGCGATCTGAACTGGACCCAGACGACCGGTGTCTCGCTGACCGCGGGGCAGCGGGTGCCGATCAAGGTGGAGAACGCCGAAGCGACCGGTGCGGCGAAGATGCGGTTGTTCGTCCGCACCTCCGACAGCACCACTGTCGCCCCGCAGATCGTCCCGGCCGACTGGCTGTTCACCTCGGACCTGCCGGTGCTGCCGCAGGGCTGGACGCTCTCGGCCGACCTGGACGGTGAGGGCTCGAGCTACACCGAGGCCAAGGTCACCGACCAGAACGTCGTCCTGACCGACGCCACCGGTGCGAAGCACACCTGGACGAAGAAGAGCGTTGGTGGCTACGCACCGCCGGCCGACGAGGACGGCGTGCTCGGTGTCGATGCCGGCGGCAAGGTCACGTTGACGGACAGCGGTGACGTGTTCGTCTTCCGTGCCGACGGCAAGCTGGAGAGCCAGTCGTCGAGTGCCGACGCACGCAAGCCCGCTGCGTTGCAGTACATCTACGACGGTGTGCCTTCTCGGCTGCGGGAGATCAAGGACCCCGTTTCCCAGCGCTCGCAGGTGCTCCACTACAACCGCGCAGGCGACGACTGCTACGGCGGAGCCACGCCGCCGAGCGGGGCGCAGGCTTTGCCACCCTCGCAGATGCTCTGCCGGATCAGCTACTGGGACGACACCGAAACGCGCCTTTGGTACGTCGGGGGGAACCAGTTCGGCCGGATCGAGGACCCGGGCTCGGAGATCACGGACTACGGCTACAACGCGCAGGGTCTGCTGACGGGCATGCGGGACAGCGTCGCCAACGACTGGATCGCCGCAGATCCCGGGAACCGCAAAGCCAGCGAAGGCGACCTGACTCACACAGTCGGTTACGACACCACCGCCAAGCCGAAGGCCACCTCGGTCGTCTCCGCCGTTCCGGCCCTCGGGCAGGCCAGGCCGAGCCGCGCCTATCGCTACGACCCCGCCAACCGCCAGACGTTCACCGACATCGCCGGCCTGAACCCGGCGGCCGGGTTCTTCTCGAAGGTCACCTACGACGACGCTGACCGCACTACGTCGACCACGGACGCCGCAGGCCGGACCACTTCCCAGGAATGGTCCCCGAAGGACCTCGCTCTCTCGACCACCGACCCGGCCGGGCGCAAGTCGACGACGGTCTACGACTACGCGGACCGCCCGGTCGACTCGTACGGACCGGCGCCAGCGTCGTGCTTCTCCGGGCAGCTGCCCAGTGGTTCGTGCCCCGGCGGGATGTCACACGGCCACAGCGGCTACGACGAGGGCATCAACGGACTGGCTGTTTCGTGGTTCGGCAACGATCAGCTTTCAGGCCTGCCGAAGACCTACAGCACAGGCCTCGGCACCGCGGACGGGACGTTCGTCAAGAACTGGAACACCGACGCCCCGAACGCTGCTGTTCCCGCCGATCACTTCGGTCTCCGGGCGAGCGGTGACATCGTCTTCCCGGCCGCCGGCGACTACACCCTCCGCGTGCTCGCCGACGATGGTGTCCGGGTCTGGGTCGACGACCAGATCGTCATCGACGACTGGCGCAACACCACTCCGGCCTGGCGCCAGGGCGTAGTCCACAGCGACAGCGCGGGGCAGGCGAAACGCATCCGCGTCGACTACTACGAGTTCGACCTGACAGCGCAATTAGAGCTGCATTGGACCACGCCCACCGGCGTGCAACAGCCCGTTCCCGGCACCCAGCTCAAGCCCCGGTACGGCCTGAAGACGTCGACGACCGCCTCGGAATCGGGCGGAGTCTCGGACAAGAACGCGGTTACGCGCTTCGGTGAGAACGGCCTCGACCCGGCTTACGGCTTGGCCACGTCCGGCCAGGCTGCCCCGTCCGGCGCGAACATCACCGGCGCGGTCTCCTATGAACCGCCAGGCACCGGCTACCTCCGCAAGACGGCCAAGACCAAGGCCACCGGCGCCAAGACCGGTTACAGCTACTACGGCGACACCGAGTCGCGGGTCAATCCCTGCGCGCCCGGGACCGCCGCCTTGAACCAGGGCGGACTGCCGAAGCTGACGACCTCGCCCGCGCCGGCGTCGGGGCCGGCACGAGTGGACGAGCAGGTCTATGACGCGTCCGGCCGGGTGGTCGCCGAATCGACCGGTGGTGCCTGGACCTGCACGGTCTACGACGCCCGCGACCGGCCGCTGCGCGAGACCGTGCCCGCGAGCGCGGACGCACCGGCACGGACCGTGACGCACGACTACGCGGTCGGCGGTGACCCGCTCACGAGTTCCATCTCCGACGAGAACGGCACCGTGACCACCACGGTGGACCTCCTCGGCCGGGTCGTCGCCTACACCGACGTCAACGGGGTTCGCACCACCACCGCCTATGACCAGGCAGGGCGGACGCTGAGCTCGACGCTGACCCCGCCGTCCACCGCGGACGCCGCTCGGACGATCTCGTTCGGCTACGACGACGCGGGCCGGGTCACCACGGAAAAGCTGGATGGCGTCGTGCTCGCCACCGTGGGCTTCGACGGTGCCGGCGAACTGTCCTCCGTCACGTACGGCAACGGCACGGCGTTGACCTCGATCACCAAGGACAACGCGGCGCGCCTCCTGGCCCTCGGCTGGCGAACGGCCGACGGCAAGGACGTCGTGTCGCAGGTGACCCGTACCGCCGCCGGCACCGTCACCGACGAGTCGCTGGGTGGGGTGGACGCCAGGCCGGACGGTTCGAACTATGGCTACGACACCGCAGGACGGCTCACCGAGGCCTACGTCACCGGTCACCACTACACCTACGACTTCACGTCACCGGCTTCGGCGACCTGCCCCACCGGCACGCAGGCCGACGCGGGTCTCAACACGAACCGGATGCGGCTGCTGGACCAGACCGCTGCGGGCACCGCCGAAACCCGATACTGCTACGACGCCGCCGACCGGCTTCTCGCCACCGAAGGTGCGACGGTGCTGTCGGAGTTCGCCTACGACACCGATGGCAATACCACGAGCTGGAAGGCTGTCGACGGGACTACGACGGCGCTGCGCTGGGACGGTTCCGACCGCAACATCGGGGTCAGCACCCGTGGGCCGGTCCCCGCGCTCGTCGCCGATGTCTCCTACACCCGCGACGCGACGAACCGGATCACCCGCCGCGACCCGCGTGACTGCGACAACAACACCGTCGTCCGGTACGGCTTCACCGGGGACGGCGACACGCCGGACCTCACTTTGAGCGCCGACAGCCGGCTCACCTCGGTGTCGCTGTCCTTGCCCGGTGGTGTGCACTTCACCGCGATGGGTGCTTCGGCGAGCTCGTACGACCACCCGTCGGTTCGCGGCGATCTGGTGATGACGACCGACGCGTCCGGGCACCGGGTCGGCGAGCTGCGGACGTTCGACCCGTTCGGGCAGCCGTTGCGGTCGAACGGGGCGGTCGACTCGCAAAACGTGCCCGACAACTCGCCGGGTTCGCTGGACTACGGCTGGCTCGGGCAGTACCAGCGTGGTTACGAGCACGCCGGCGGGCTTTCGATCGTGCAGATGGGAGCGCGCCCCTACAGTCCGCTGCTCGGCCGCTTCCTCTCCGTCGATCCGGTGGACGGTGGTTCCGCGAACGACTACGACTACACCGCCGGTGACCCGGTCAACGCGATGGACCTGGACGGCAACTCCTGGTTCAGTTCCATCGTTTCCGCGGTCACGAAGGTTGCCGAGGTGGTTTCCTGGGTTCCCGGTCCGATCGGTGCCGTGGCCAGTGGGGTCGCCGCGGTCGGAAACGTCATCCAGGGCAACTGGGCGGCCGCCGCGCAGTTCGCCGCGTCGGCTCTGACCGCCGGTGCCACCAAGTACATCGCCGCGGGTGTCGCTGCAGTGGGCTTCGCCGCGAAGATCGGTTTCAAGGCGGCGAAGATCGTTCGTACCGCTGCTGCGAGCAAAGGCATGGCCGGCGGTATCCGCGCCTGGCGTGTCACGTCGAGGATCGCGGGACGGGTCTGGGTCGGCCGGGGAGCCACCCGGGTCGGCCCAGGTGGAAAGTTCCTTTTGTCGAAGAACAAACTGCGGCAGTACCGTCCGCCGAGTTACAAGAAGAAGCTCGGCAAGTATCAGTCGAACTTCCAGTGGCGTGCTACCGACAAGGGTAAGTGGAAGAACAACTACCATGTCGACCACCGACGGTGGTGGTGAGCGCGTGAAGGATCCGGAGAAGCCGATGTGGGAGTTCGACGGGCGCGTGGCGTCGATGCGCCGGGAAGGCCGCGACTGCGGGTACCTGTTCGTCACGGTCGAGGCCACTGCACCCGGATCCGCGCCGGCTTTCACCCTGGAGTTTCTGCGAGCCGGCGCCGGGGACACGTGGTACTACAGCGACCGCACCGACCCGGACGACTACGACACCATCGCCGAACTCTCCGGAGGGGAGATCGACTGGTACGGCACGTCGTACTCGGCGAGTTGGCTCTCGGAAGGCGAGGCCCGGGAGATCGAAGCGTTCTTCGACCCCGGCAAGCGTCATAAGTGCCGGCTGTTCGGGCGGGCTGACCGAACGAGCGAGGCCCGACCTCACGTGATCCCGGATCCCGGTACTTGATCGCGAGCGCGGGGCGGGCGCTTCGGCCCGCCCCGCGCTCGAGTTGAGGATCCACGCAGCAGGTCAAGCGCAGGTGCATAGTGCAGCGTCGGTGGACAGGACTGCTCCGGCTGCTGCCCGCTCGCCTGTCAGGGGCTTAGCCTCGCGATACCTTTTGGTGTATGCGCTGGTAGAGGCGTTGTAAAAGGGTGGGCATGGGTGAGCCGCTGGCCAACTACAAGCGCGTGGTGGCCGCGGTCCGGCGGATCACCGATCCCGCGCCGGGTGGGCTGGGGATCGGCCAGCGGTCGGTGACGGTGTCGACGGTGGGTTTGGCGCCGGCGATTCGCAAGCTGGCGGACGAGAAGATGCAGGTGCGGCTGGCCGTTTCGCTGCACACGCCGGACGACGAGCTGCGGGACACCTTGGTGCCGGTGAACGAGCGCTGGTCGGTGGACGAGGTTCTCTCCGCCGCCAGGTATTACGCGGACACGTCGGGCCGGCGGGTGTCGATCGAGTATGCGCTCATCCGTGACATCAATGACCAGCCGTGGCGGGCCGAGTTGCTGGCGAAGCGGTTGCGGAAGCACTTGGGTCAGTTGGTGCACGTGAACGTGATTCCGTTGAATCCGACGCCGGGTTCGAAGTGGGACGCGTCGCCGAAGCCGGTGGAGCGGGAGTTCGTGCGGCTGGTGAACGCGGGTGGTGTGGCGTGCACGGTGCGCGATACGCGGGGTCAGGAGATCGCCGCGGCTTGTGGTCAGCTGGCCGCCGAAGGCTGAGTTTTCGTTTCTGCTTTTGTGATGGAGAAATTGTCGTGATGTATGCGCCGAGCCTGTTGGATCCGGCTGCGGAATCGTTGAAGCTCGCGGACGTGTGCGGTCGCGGCGCGACGGAGGTGGCGCGTGAGGCGCGGACGTTGCTGGGTGAGCGGTTCAGTTCGGTGACGTTCATGTACGTGTTGATGCGGGCGTTCGAGGTGGAGTACAACGCGGCGCGGGATGCTTCGCGGTGGCACGAGTTCCACGGTGGACCGCGTGCGCTGTCGGACGCTGACCTCGAGGCGTTGCTGGCTCCGTGGCTTGAGCGCTGAGCAGCTTCGGCTCCCTGACGTGCTCGCCGGTTCGAGCGGCTCAGCCGGGCGGCCGGAGGCCGTCCATCAGGAGGTTCAGCAGGCGGCCGGCCTTGGCTTCCTGCTCGGGCCGGGGGGCCACGGTGAAGATGCCGATGAGGGACGCGGCGATGTCTTCGGCAGTGACGTCAGAGCGCAGGTCGCCTGCCGCGCGGCCGGCGTCGAGAATGGTGGTGATGGCCGCCAGTAGCTCGGTCCGGGTCTGTGCGTGGGCGATCTCGCCTGCGTCGATCATCGTGAGCAGCGTGTCGAGCATGCCGTTCTTGGTCGCGATCCAGTCCCCGAACAAGTCCATCCAGTGCCGCATCGCGGCCGCCGGGGGCAGCCGGTCGAGCAGTTCGCGGGCGCCGGTCGTCAGCCGCCCGACCTGGTCGCGGTAGACCGCGTCGACCAGCGACTCCCGGGTCGGGAAGTGCCGGTAGAGCGTGGCGATGCCGACGCCGGCCTCGCGGGCGATCGCGCGCATCGACGGCTCGTCAGCCGACACGAACATGCGGGTCGCCACCGCCAGCAGCTGGTCGCGGTTGCGGATCGCGTCCGCCCGTGGTTCCCGCATCTCCGCCTCGCTCAAAACGGATCACGCTCCGGTTGTGTTAGGGTTGCCCAGGTAAACGGAGCATAGTCCGTTTCGCTGCATTCCCTCACTTCAAGGAGGCAGGCGTCCATGCAGCACCAGCGTGACCAGCATTCGACGGCCAGGAGCAGGGCGGTCCAGCTCGACGCGTTCGGCGGTCCCGGAGTCCTGAACATCCGCGAGATTCCCGCTCCGCAGGCCGGTCCGGGACAGGTCCGGGTGCGGGTCACCGCGGCCGGTCTCAACCCGATGGACTGGATCATGACCGCCGACGCCGAGACCGCCGCCCGGTTCGGGTTGAGCCTCCCGGCCGGGTTCGGGACCGACTACGCGGGAGTGGTCGACCAGGTCGGTGCCGGGGTGACCGGCTTCGCACCCGGCGACCGGGTGTTCGGGGGCGCCCTGTCCCGCGCGGTCGCCGACTTCGTGGTGGTCGACCCGGCCGGGGCGGTCGCGGCGAACGAGGCCCACCACACCCCCGACGGCGTCGACGACCGCACCGCCGCCACCCTCGCGATCGCCGGCCGCACGGCATCGGCTGCCCTCGCCGCGGTGGCCCCCGGCCCGGACGACACCGTCCTGATCGGCGGCGCCGGGGGCGGGGTGGGGGTGTTCGCCGTCCAGCTGGCCCGGCTCGCGGGAGCGCGGGTGATCGGGACGGGATCGGCGGCATCGGCCGAGTTCCTGCGTGGTCTCGGAGCCGAGCCGGTCGCTTACGGCGACGGCTTGGCCGAGCGGGTCCGGGCCCTCGCTCCCGGCGGTGTCACCGCCGCCATCGACCTGCACGGGACGGAGACGCTCCACGTCGCGAGGGAGCTCGGCGTGCCGGACAGCCGCATCTGCACCATCGCCGCGCAAGTCGACGGCGTATCGGCGGCCAACGGCGCGAACGCCGCCCCCGGCGCCCTGGAGGAGATCGCCCGCCTGGTCGCGGCGGGCCGGCTCCGGGTGCCGGTCGCGGCGAGCTTCCCGATCGAGCAGATCCGCCGCGCGGCCGAGTTGCAGGCCGGCCGGCACGTGCACGGCAAGGTCGTCATCGACCTCTAGTGGACAGTGAGCCGCAGTAAGCATGGAATGCACCGTTCACCGTGGACCCAGGGACGGGCAGGAGCATGGACGAGTTTCTCGAATACGCGCGACGAGCGTATGGAGACCTGCAGAAGCCGGATTACGGATTCTTCTCCGAAGCTCTGCGGGCGCGGCCCTGGGAACCCCTCGTGGATCGGTTGCGGCAGACCCCTGCGGGTGGAGGGCTGGACCGACCGCGAGGATGACGTCAGCTCTCGTATGTGGTGCAGGTCGGCGGGAAAACGCCGGTGTGGTCGTTGTGGTTGTCGGCTGTAGGACCGTTCGCGCTGCTGGCCCGCACTCCGGTGGACGGAGAGATAGCTCGCTCCGATGTGGTCGTCGGTGTCGGACCGGAGACGCCTCCGGAGGGAGCCCGTATCATCACCTTGCTCCGGGAGGCTGGTGTCCGTTTGCTCAGCGCTGAAGAAGTCGAAACGACGGTTGTCGACTTCCTTCCGTGGGACGGGCGGTTTCCCGTGTCGTTGTTCGTTGTCCTGTTCGGCGACACTGACGTGCCGTGGTGGCACGCGTCGTAGCTCCGGTGGCTTGACCAGAGGCGGGTTCCCGCTTGCTGGGTGCCGAGGACATCACCGGGACGGTGGCTGCCCACCCGCCGGCGCGCCGCCCGAGGGTTTGGTTGTCGTGTTCACTCCGACGTTCAGCGTCACCTGGTACCCGCTCGTGACGTCTCCCGTCACCGTGGCGAGCTGCAACGCGCCGCTGTCGTCGCCGAACACGTTGTCGTTGCTCAGGCTCACCTTCTCGAGGTTCGCTACCGACTGCTCGTAGCCGGACCGGGCGTAGACCGCTTCGCACACGTTCTGCGGCAACGCGACCTGCGACGTGGCGATCGCCTGGGTGGCGTCGGTGATGCCGGCCTGGTCGGGGTACACCTCGAAGTGGATGTGCGGCCAACGGCCGTCGTAACAGGCGGGGAAGACGCTCGTGTAGCTCACCCGGCCGTCGGCGTCGGCGATCTGGACGCCGCGCAGGTAGTTCTCGTTTTCGATCCCGTCCGAATAAAGGGAGTACCGCCCGGCGCGGTCGCAGTGCCAGACGTACACGGCCACGCCGGCGAACGGTGCGCCGCCCTTGGCCAGATCCGCCACCACCAGTTCCAAGGTCATGGGCACGCCTTCGGCGGTGCCGCTGCCGGTGCCGAAACTGGACCGGATGTCACTGCGCACGACGCCGCTCTGCTCGAGCACGTCCGGTCCGTTGGAGCCGTCGCCCGGGTACGGTCCCGCCGTCTCGTCCGGGATTTCGCCGGACGCGGTCGAAGTCGACGACGACGTCGCGACACTCGAAGAACTACTGGAGCCGCTGCCGCACGCGGTCAGCACGGCGCCGGCCGCGCCGAGACCGAGGAACCGCAGCGCCCGGCGGCGGTCGAGCAGCGTCTGGACGTCGAAGCCGAGACCTTGGTCGACGACCTCGTCCCGCGGCCGGGGCAGCGGGCGGCCTTCGTAGGCCGGATGCGGGTTTTCCATGCCTTCGACCCTGCTGGAGGAAGGTAGGGGGCTCATGTGCGAGAGCTGTGCAGCGGCTTTGAAAAGGAACATTGCGGACGAACCGCGTGCCTGGCGAGGGACGCCCCTCGCCAGGCACCGCCGTCAGACCGGGTTGTCCAGCGTCAACGCCGTGCAGCGGATACCTCCGCCGCCCTTGCGGAGTTCCGTCGTGGCCAGCTCCGTCACCGCCAGCCCCAGCGACCTCAGGTCCGCCGCCAGCCGCGGGGCACCCGAGGTCATCGTCACCGTCCGGCCGTCGCTGATCAGGTTCAGCGCGAAGGCCGCTGCCTCGGCGGGAGCCACCTCGATCAGGTCCACGCCGAGTCCGCGCAGTGTGCGCAAGCTCCGCGAGTCCAAGGCGAGGGGGTGGTAAGCCAGGACCGACGGGTGGATCACCGCCACCGCCAGATCCAGGTCGTACCACCGGGAACTCGTCGTGCGGAGCGGGACGATCTCGTAGTCCAGGTGCCGCGCCAAGGTCCGGAACGCGCGGACGTCCGTGCGCTGCCCGTGGGCGGCCAGCAACACCGGCCCGCACGCCAGTGCGTCTCCCTGGCCGCTGAACGCGTAGCGCGTCGAAGCCACCTCGAACCCGTGCGCCTCCAGCCACGCCCGGTGGTGCGGGGTCTCCGCCGCGCGCTCGGGAGGCAGCGTCGCCAGCACCGCACGCTTTCCCCGGACGACCGCCGCGTTGGCCGTGTACGTCATGTCGGGGCACGACGGGTCCGCGTCCACGAACTCGATCTTGCGGCCCGCCGCCAGGTGCGCCTCCACGATGTTCTCGTGTTCGGTGATGGCGGCCTCGACGTCGGGCTGGACGCCGACGTGCATGTACGGGTTGATTTCGTAGTCGATGCGGAAGTACCGCGCGGAACACATCAGGAGCCGTTGGTGGGTCATCGTCACTCGATTCGTCGGGTGGGCGGGCGGTCCGGGACTGGCGGAGAACCCGGCCCGGGAGGCGCGCGACCGCCGACGGGATCGGCCGCGGGGCCGCGGGTCCGGCCGGATCCGGAGAGCTGCACGGTCATCGGGTCGCGTTCAGGAAGCCGATGACGACCGCGCCCCACCAGCACAGCTGGGAAACCGCCGTGGTGAGCCCGCCCTGGACGAGCAGGCGGACCGGGACCGGGCCTTCGACGAGGGCCATGCGGTTGCCCAGCACCGTCGCGCGCACGCCGTTGACGGCGAGCACACCGACGAGGCAGAGCTTCACGATCGTGGCGGCGGAACCGAGATCGGGGGAGAGCAGCGCGCCGCTCGCGACCAGGCCCGTCAACCCGCCCCAGACCAGCAGGTGCAGCCGGGAAGCGCTGTGGACGGCTTCGGCGAACGACGCGCGCCCGAACGCCCACAGGGCGAAGAAGTAGTCCGCGACCAGGACCGCGCCGAAACCCAGGATGAGGGACGCGAGGTGCGCGAACAGCGCGACGTCGTGCCATGCCGTGCTCGGCCGCAGCCGGGTCGACAGCCAGACCGCGGCGGCGAGCAGCATGATCGAAGCAGACATGGCGTAATACGCCGCGTAGCGTCGGTGAGCACCGGGCCCCGGACGCGGGGTGGGCGGGGTCCGTACCGGGATGCCGTTGTCGAGCATGACCTGTCCTTCCGGGGAAACCGTGGGGAACGGGTTCCGCCGGAACGACCGGTGCGTCCGACCTGCCTGCGTCAGCGGAAAACCCGTGCTGTGCTGATTACAGGCCATCGCGGACTTGGCTGGGAGCCTTGTCCGCAAAGGACAATCAATGCCGGGCTTCCCCGGAGAAGACAAGGGGACGGCGGCGCCGTTGCCGGCCGTCCCGCTGCTAGGCGGACACGGGCCCGGCGAGGGCCGGGAGGTCGTGTCCACCGGCCTCGACGATGCCGAGGACGAAGTCGCGCACGGGCGGCGGCATGCCGTGGTCGTCGAGGTACGGATCGGCGTGCGTGAGCAGGCCGGCGTCGGCGATTTCCTCGACGAGCTCGTCCAGCGCCGCGGACACCCCGTCGAACCCGCCGGGCGGAGTCTGCGCCAGCCGCTCCAGCAGCTCCCGCGCGGGCGGGCTGAGCGTGCGGTAGGCGGAGTCCAGGGAGTCGCGCAGGGAAAGGTCCCCGACGCTCAGCCAGTCCACGGTGTTGCCTTTGAGGCGCCACTCTTCGACGACGCGCCGCAGCGTCAGCCGCGGCCGCGAGGCGATCTTGCGCAGGGCCAGGTCGAGCGCGAGCGGCAGGTCGCCGCACAGCTCGGCGAGCTGGTCGCAGTCGGGGCCGGCGGAGACGGCGACGTGCGGGAGCGCCGCGGTGATCATCGCGATCGAGTCGCCGCGCGGCAGCGGGCTCAGCTGCAGCCGGTGGACGTCGCGCAGGCCCAGCAGCCGTTTGCGGCTGACCAGCAGCGTCGTGCTCGTGGTGGTTTCGGCGAGCAGCGGGCGCACCTGCTGTTCGTCCTGGACGTTGTCCAGCACGACGACGAGCCGGCGTTCGGCCAGCAGCGTGCGGTACAGCCCGGCCCGGTGGTCGAAGGTACCGGAGAGCTGGTCGTCCTCGACGCCGAGCGCGCGCAGGAACCCGTCGAGGAGGTCGGCCGTCGCCGGGCCGGGTGGAGCGCCGCCGCCGTGGCGCAGGCCGCCGAGGTCGGCGTAGAGCTGCCCGTCGGTCTCCGCGGCGATCGAATGCGCGTAGTGCAGCGCGAGGTCGCTCTTCCCGACGCCGGCCGGGCCGCTGATCACCAGGGGCGTGTCACACGGGGACCGCAGCCACGCCAGTTCGGCCGTCCGGCCGGTGAATCCCCGGGGCCGCTGCGGTAGCTGCGCCGGGTGCGGCGGGGTACCGCGCCGCTGGAACAACGTCGGTCTTCTCCTGCGCCCCCCGAACGGAGGCTCCGTATAGCCGCTCGTCGCGGCGTGCCAGTGCCGGCGCCACGCCTCGTCGTCGCCGCCGCACGCGGCGACGAACGCGAGCGTCACCTGCAGCGAGGGCATCCGGTTGCCACTCGCCGCACTGGAGAGCACCGACGACGAGAACATCGCCGACCGGGCCATTTCCCGGTAGGTCGGGTTGCCGGCCCGCGCGCGCAGTTCGCGCAATTCCCGGGCGAACTGGGTGGCGATGCCACCGGACGTGTTGACGGGCTTTTCTGGTCTGCCCATGTGAATCCCCTTCCCCTCACTCACTCAGCGTCGCTCTTCGCGGCCGGTGTCTCTTCCGCTGTTTGGCGGTCTTGTTAGCCCGTTCGTGCATTGCTCTGACACTTTGTAGATCATTTCTGGTGCTGTTTACGTCATTCCGGTGAATTGCGGCAACACTCGACGGCCGCCCGCGTGCAGCGGACGGCCGTCGGGGTCCGGGATCTCAGGGGGTGGCGCGGCGGGCCGTCATGCCGAGCAGGGCGCACAGCGCCGCCACCAGGCCGAGCGCGCCGCACAGCCACCAGACGCCGTTGCCCAGCGCGACCCACGCGGCGACGCCGAACAGCGGGCCGAGTGCCATGCCCAGGCCGAAAGTCGCCTGGTGGGCACTGATGTAGCGCGCCTTGACGGCGGCGGGGAACGTCGAGGGGTAGGCGAACATCGTCGGTCCGTTGGTCATGATCCCGAAGACGAAGACGACCGTGCACGCGACGAGGGCGACCGCCGAGCCGCCGCTGATCCCGAAACCGGCGACGCCCAGGCCCATCAGCACGGTCCCGGCCGTCGCGGCGACGTGGCCCGGCCAGCGCGTGACGTACGAGGTGATCTTCAATTCGCACAGGATCAGCACGGCCGAAGCGGTCACGAGCACGACGCTGTAGAGGCCGGCGGAGTGCCCCTCGGCGGTGATCTTCAGCGGCAGCGCGACCGTGTACTGGACGTAGATGACCGACCCGATCAGCACCGAGCCCAGGAAGAACCAGAACCGCCCGTCGCGCAGCAGGGTCCGGTACGCGGCCCGGGTTCCGCTCTCGGCCGGCGCGGACGTCTCACGTCCGACGCGGAGGTCGGGCAGCAGCCGGACCGCCAGCACCGCGTAGAGCAGCGCGGTCGCCGCGTCGAACCACAGCAGGAGGTTCCAGTCGAGCAGGATCAGCCCGGCCGCGATCAGCGGGCTGAGTGCCGCGCCGAGGTTGAGGGCGATCCGCATCATCGAGAACCCCATGACGCGGTCGGCGTCGGGCATCAGCTCGCTGAGCAGGACGGCGGCCGCAGGCCGGTAGCTCTGGGTCGCGAGGCCCGCGAGCAGCAGCGCGGCCATCAGCGGAACGAGGAGCCCGGGGCGGCCGAAGAACGGGACGACGGCGAGGATCGCGGCCGAGCCGGCCATCGCGGCGGTGATGGTGGCCCGCGGGCCGACGCGGTGGACCAGCTCGCCGCCGGCCAGGCCGCCGAGGACCGAGCCGATGCTGTAGGCGGCGATGACGAGGCCGGCCTGTCCCGCGGAGAAGCCGCGGAAGACCAGGTACAGCACCATGAACGTCTGGACGAACGCGCCGAGCTGGTTGACGAGCACGCCCCCCAGCAGGGAGCGGACGGGAGTGGGCGTCCGGCGCAGGACGGCCAGTACGCCGGCGGGTTTTTCGGTGGTGGTCACGGCCGAGCCTCCAGGTGGCGTGCGAAGGGGGTGTGCCGCACCGTGGTCCGGGTGCCGGCTTCCTCATTGCAGCGGCCTTTCCAGTTGACTGGCAGAGTTGTCGTCGCCGGAAAATCAATTCCGCAGTGACGTGTGCAACGGCCATTGTCGGAGCGTGACGCGGTTGTCGCGGAATTCGTCTTACCCGCGCCCGCCCGGACGCAGTGATTGCTGCATCCGGCCGGTGTGCGCGGAGATCAGAGGTCGATGATCGGTTCGTGGTCGATTTCGGCGAACTGGACCGAGATCGGTTTCCGGTGCGGCGGCTGCCGTCCCCGGTGCGGGACGAACGTCCCTCATGGCCCTTCGCCTGTCTACTTCATTTGCGGCTGTGTTGATTTTCCTTGCCGGACAACCGTTTCCATCAATTAAAGCGCTGGCTTCAATCACTTCCACGCGGCCCGGAAGACTCCGCGCGACCGAGAAGAAGACATCGAGGGAAGTGATGTGATGACCGTAGTCGAGCCGCTGCCGGTCCGCCCGCCGGAAACCGCGGCCGAGATCCTCGCCCGGGCCCAGGCCCTCGCCCCGGTGCTGCGCGAGCGCGCCGAGGAGATCGAACGGGCCCGGCGGCTGCCCCCGGACGTCGTGGACCTCCTGCGGGGCACCGGCGTCTTCCGGATGGGCTTCTCCCGCGACCACGGCGGTCCCGAGCTCACCTCGGCCGAGCAGACCGAGGTGATCGAGGCCCTGGCCCACGGCGACGCCGGTGCCGGGTGGTGCGCGATGATCGGGTCGGACACCGGCCTCTACGCGTCGTTCCTGGACCGCGCGGTCGCCGCGGAGATGTTCCCCAGCCTGGACGTGGCGACCGCCGGGCTGCTCTTTCCCAACGGCCGCGCGGAAATCGTCCCCGGCGGCTACCGCCTCACCGGCCGCTGGCAGTTCGGCAGCGGCGTCACGCACGCCGACTGGGTCGTCTCCGGCGCCTTCCTCTATCGCGACGGCCAGCCCGAGCCCGGCGCCGACGGGTCGCCGCACGACTCGATCCTGCTCATGGTGCCCAGGGCCGACGTCGAGGTCCTCGACACCTGGCACACCACCGGCCTGGCGGGCAGCGGCAGCTGCGACTACACGATCACCGACGTGTTCGTGCCCGCCGAGCACACGCTGACGTTCGCCGACGTGCGCGGGGGTTCGGGTCCGCTGGCCCAGCCCGAGGTGCACATGCGGAACATGCCGGGCGTCGCGCTCGGCGTCGCCCGCGCCGCACTCGACCACGCCACGGACGCCGCCGTGTCCGCCGGCCGTGAGGACGACTACCGCACGCAGACCACCCTGGCCGATTGCGAAGGCGACTTCGCCGCTGCTCGCGAAGGCGTCTACGGCGCTTTGCGGCGTCAGCACGAAGTCCTGTCCGCGGGGGGCTCCCTCGACGACCTGACCCCGCGCGAGCGGGCCGCGCTGCCGCTGTCCCGGCGGCACGCGTTCCGCACGGCGCGCTCGATCGTCACCCGCCTCTACGACCTCGTGCAGACCACCGCGATCTACCGGCCTTCGCCGCTGGACCGCTGGCTGCGCGACACCACCACGATGTGCCAGCACATCGTGGCGCAGGACCGGATCCTGCAGACCGCCGGCGCCCACCTGCTCGGGGGCCGGCCCGCGTTCCCGCTGGCGCTCGGAATCACCTCCGGCCGGCGCTGACTCCACCCGCACCCCACCCCGAAAGAGAAGGAAGACACCCATGCGAAAGCTCCGGGCCGCCGTGTGCGCGGCCGCCGTGCTGGCCGTGACGCTCAGCGCGTGCAGCACCCCGAGCGGCACCACCGCCGTTCCGCCGCCGGACGGCGCGGCCGCGCCCGCCGCGGCGAACATCGATCGCGACGCGGTCATCAGCTACAGCGAGACCGAGCCGGCCAACCCGCTCGTGCCGGGCAACACCACCGAGGTCGGCGGCATCAGCGTGCTGGGCACGCTGTTCCGCGGCCTCATCGAGTACGACGCCAAGACGGCCGCCCCGCACAACGCCGTCGCGGACTCGGTCACCACCACCGACTCCAAGGTGTGGACCATCAAGATCAAGGACGGCTGGAAGTTCCACGACGGCACGCCGGTCACGGCGAAGAGCTTCGTCGACGCGTGGAACTACACCGCGTATTCCCCGAACCTGATGGCCGGCGCCAGCTACTTCTCGCACGTCGTGGGCTTCTCGCAGGTCAACAACGCGACCCCGGACGGCAAGCAGCCGGCCGCCCGGCCGGCGGCCAAGGAGCTGCCGGGCCTGAAGGTCGTCGACGACAGGACGTTCACCGTCACCCTCGACGCGCCGTTCTCGGAGTTCGGCGTCCAGCTCGGCTACGCGGCGTTCTTCCCGATGCCGGCGAGCTTCTTCGCCGACCGCAAGGCGTTCGAAGCGCACCCCGTCGGCAACGGGCCGTTCCAGTTCGACTCGTACACGCCGGGCAAGGACCTCGTCGTGAAGCGGTTCGACGGCTTCGCCGGCGCGCAGAAGCCGAACATCGGCGGCATCGACTTCCGCTTCTACACCGACCTGGACAAGGCGTACGCGGACGTCCTCGCGAACAAGCTCGACTTCCTGTCCTTCACGCCGTGGACCTCGACCCAGGGCGGCAAGATCAAGAAGGACCTGCCCGAGGACCGGCGCAAGACCTACACCTACCTCGGCTACCAGGCGATCGCGTTCCCGCTGTTCGACAAGCGCTACGCCAGCCCGCAGTTCCGGCAGGCGATCTCCATGGCGATCGACCGGAAGGCCCTGATCCAGAAGGTCTTCAACGGCGGCCGCACCCCGGCCGACGGCCTGGTCGCCCCGAACGTGCAGGGTCACCTCGACAACCAGTGCGGCGAGCTGTGCACCTACCAGCCGCAGAAGGCCAAGCAGCTGTTCGACGCCTCGGGCTTCCAGGGTGACATCGAGCTGACGTCCAACATCGACTCCGGCAACCAGGAGTGGATGGAGGTCATCTGCCGGCAGATCCAGGACTCCCTCGGCCGCGCCTGCAAGTTCACCCCGCAGACGACGCTGGGCGACTTCCGCAAGCAGCTCGACAACCGGACGGTCACGGGCATCTACCGCTCGGCGTGGGTCGCGGACTACCCGTCGATCGAGAACTTCCTCAACCCGCTCTTCCGCACCGGTGCGGCCTCGAACGTCGGCCAGTACTCCAACCCGAAGGTCGACGCCCTGCTCCAGCAGGCCGACGCCGCCCCGTCGCAGCAGCAGGGCCAGGCGCTCTACCAGCAGGCCGAAAAGCTCGTCCTGCAGGACATGCCGACCATCCCGATCTGGTGGCAGTCCGGCACCGCGGCCTGGGCGACCCGGCTGCACAACGTCCAGCCCACCCAGTTCCGCGAGCTCGACCTCTTCAGCGTCACCGTCAGCAAGTAGCACCGCGTGCGGCGCGCCGCGACCCGGCGCGCCGCACGTCGATCCGGAAAGCCGATCCAGAAAGCGGAGAAGACCATGACCGTCCACGAAGTGGATGTCCTGATGATCGGGGCCGGCCCGGCGAACCTCGCACTGGCCGTGGCCCTCGAGGAGTGCGGCCGGTCCGGCGTCGCCGGCGGTGCCATGATCCTCGAGCAGTACGAAGACGTGAAGTGGCAGCGCAACCTGATGCTGCCGTGGGCACGCAGCCAGGTTTCGTATGTGAAGGACCTGGTGACCCTGCGCAACCCGCGCAGCCGCTTCTCGTTCCTCAACTTCATGCACGAGCGCGGCGAGCTCGACGAGTTCGTCAACCTCGGCACCTTCAACCCCTTCCGCTGGCAGGTCTCGGCCTACCTGCAATGGGTCGCCGACTCGCTGGAGCAGGTCCGGGTGCGCTACAACGCCCGCGCCGAGCGGGTCCTGCCGATCCACTCGGAGTCGGGCCAGGTGCTCGGCTTCACCGTCCCGCTGTCGGACGGCGACACGATCCTCTGCCGCGACCTGGTCGTCGGCGGCGGCCGGGACGCCCACGTGCCGGACGTGTTCCGCGGGCTGCCGGCCGAGCGGGTCGTGCACAGCACCGAGTTCAGCACCCGGATCGCGGGGACGACCGGCCTGGCCCGCCCGGGCAAGCCGCTGCGGCCGGTCGTCATCGGCGGCGCGCAGAGCGCGGCCGAGATGTTCATGGCCCTGCACCAGGAAGCGCCGGGCTCGTCCCCGACGCTGCTGCTGCGCTCGATCGCCCTCAAGGACTACCAGACCAGCAAGTTCGTCAACGAGCTGTTCTTCCCGTCCTTCGTCGACGAGTTCTTCACCATGTCCGAAGAGGCGCGGGCGAAGGTCCTGGAAGAGATGCGCCTGACCAACTACGGCGGCCTGGCCGCACCGTTCCTCGAAGAGCTCTACACGATGCTCTACAAGCAGAAGATGCTCGGCGAGCCGGTCTCGACGATCCGCGGCTCCGCCGACGTCGTCGGCGCCCGGACCGAACCCCTGCCCGGTGGCGGCGAGGAGATCGTGCTCGACGTCCGCGACCTCAAGCACGACACGGTCGAGCAGATCCGCTGCGACGCGGTGTTCCTCGGCACGGGCTTCGACCCGCGGATGCCGTCGATGGTCCGCGGCCTGGCCGGCGCGATCGGCCTGGACGGGATCTCCGTCGACCGCCGCTACCGCGCCGACCTCGGCGCCGACTCCTTCGGCGCGCTGTACCTGCAGGGCGTCAACGAGGCGACGCACGGCATCTCCGACTCGCTGATCAGCGTGCTGGCCCAGCGCTCGGCCGAGATCGCCGGGGACATCGTCGAGCGCCGCGGCGAGGGTGCGGGCCCGGACGACGACCGCCGCCGGTCGGGCAAGTCCGTGGTGGTGGCGGCATGATCGACGTCCACCGCCTCGACCGCGCCAACCTGGAACGCGCGTACGGGCTCGACTCGCAGCGGCTGCTGCCCTGGCCGGAGCTCAACGCGCCCTTCGAAGGCGCCTGGTGCGTCCTGCGCCCTCACAGCACGTCCACCGCGCACTCCCACCACGAGTACGAGATCTTCATCGCCCTCGCCGGCGCCGCCACGCTGGTCGTCGACGGCGAGCCGCACCCGTTCTCGGCCGGCGACATCGTCCGGCTGCCGCCCGGCTCGACCCACTGCGTCGCCAACGAAGGCGACCAGGACTTCGAGTACTACGGCGTGTGGTGGGACACCGAGATGTCGGCCCAGTTCACCGCCCGCCACGAAGCGAGCGTGTCATGAGCGCCCGGACCGTCGTCATCTCACCCGCCCCGACGGCGAACGGGGACCTGCACCTCGGGCACATCGCCGGCCCGTTCCTGGCCGCGGACGTGCACACCCGCTACGCCCGGTCCCAGGGCCGGGAAGTGCTGCTGGGCACGGGGTTCCAGGACACCTCGACGTTCGTGGTGACGACCGCGCACCGGCGCGGCGTCACCCCGGCGGAGCTGGTCGCCACCTCGGCCGCGCAGATCGAAGCCAGCCTCGCCGCGATGGGCATCGGCGTCGACGGCTACACCGGCGACGACGACCGGTTCACCGGGTGGGTCGTCGACTTCGTCGGCCGGCTGTACTCGGCCGGCAAGCTGGAACTGCGCACGATGAAGTTCCCGTACTCCTCGCGTTCGGGGCAGTTCCTCGTGGACGGCTTCGCGTCCGGCAGCTGCCCGGAGTGCCTCGCCGAGGGGTGCGCGGGGCTCTGCGAGAGCTGCGGGCAGCTGGTCGCCGCGGGGGACCTGCTGGACGTCCGGTCCACTTTGGACCCTTCGGACCCCGTGGTGCTGCGCGAGGCCGACGTGCTGGTGCTGCCGGTCGAGCGGTACCGCCCGCAGCTTCAGGCGCATTTCGCCGCGCACGCCTCGGGGATGCGGCCGCACATGGCGCAGGCGATGGCCGCGATGCTGTCGCGGCCGTTGCCGGACTTCCCCGTGACTTACCCGATCTCGTGGGGCATCGAGGTGCCCTTCCCCGAGGTCGCGGGGCAGCGCGTCAACCCGAACGCCGAGCCGATGGCGTGGAGCATGCACGCCACGGCGCTGGCCGCGGAGAAGCGGTCGGGTCCTGGTGCCGCGGAGGACGCTCTGTGGCTCGCCGGCGCGGGTTCGGAGATCGTGTACTTCCTCGGGTTCGACAACATCTACCCGTTCGCGATCGCCGGCCCGGCCATGCTCCTGGCCCTGGACGGCCGCTACGACCTGCCGGCGCGCTACCTCACCAACGAGTTCTACGAGCTGGACCACCGGAAGTTCTCCACCAGCCGCGGGCACGTGGTGTGGAGCCGGGAGCTGGCCGCCGAGGTGCCGCGGGACCTGATCCGGTTCCACCTGGCCGCGACCAGCCCCGAGCACCAGCGGACCAGCTTCAGCCGGGACGGGCTGGCCCGGGTGACCTCGTCGCGGCTGGTCGAGCCGTGGAACCGGGTCGCGGACAAGGTGAACCGGTGGGTCGGCCTCGGCCCGCTGCCGGTGTCTTCGCGGTCGCGCCGCGCGGCTTCGCGGATGGCCGAGCGCTTCGCGGCGTCGTACGAACTGGCCGGGTTCAGCCTGAACCGGGCGGCGGAGACGATCGCGGAGCAGCTGGCCCGCCTCGACGGCCGCGAGGTGACGGTCGCCGACGCCGGCGGCTTCTGCTTCGAGGTCGACCGCCTGCTGCGCGGAGCGGCGCCGATCCTGGTCGACCTGGCGGAGCAGGCGCTGGGTGCGGACGCGGGGCCCGACGCGGAGTCGTTCACGCCGGCGGTGCTGCCCCGGCTGCGGGAAGCGGAGGCCGGCCGATGACCGCCGGTACCCGGCAGGGAGGCGCGGTGGCCGACCCCCTCGGCAGCGCCGCCACGCTGCCCGGGACCACCACCGCCGGGTCCGGCGGAAGCCGTCCGGCTAGCGGCGACCGGAGCGACGGCCTTCGGGTCGTCGTGGTCGGTGGTGGCATCACCGGGCTGCTCACCGCCATCCGGTGCGTCCTCGCCGGGCACCGCGTGGTGCTGCTGGAGCGCGGCCCCGTGCCGCACCCCGGTGCCACCTCCTTCGACCAGCACCGCGCGCTGCGGGCCCTCGTCGTCGGGGACCGGGCCGCCACGCGGCGGGCCGCCGAACTGCACCGGCGGTGGCGTGAGCTCGACGCCCTGCTGTGCGACCACCTGCCGGGTGCCGGCCTCTACCGGCGCGTCGGGGTGCTGCAGGCCCTGCCGCCCGGTCTCGTGCCGGCGGCCGTCGCCACCGCGGCGGCCGCCGGGGTGCCCCTGCGGATCGTCCACCCGTCCGCCTACCCGCTCATCGGGTTCCCGCGGGGCAGCGGCGCCGTGCTCGAGCCGCACGCGGGGACGCTGCTCGCCGACCGCGTGCTGCACGCCGCCGCGCGCTGGCTGCGCCACCACCCGGACGCCGAGCTGCGGCCCGGCCGGGAGGCCGTCGCCGTCGACGCGGACCGGGCGAGGGTCCGGCTCGCCGACGGCACGGCCGAGACCGGCGACGTCGTGCTCGTCGCCGCCGGTCCCTGGACCGGGGCGCTGCTCGACCGGCCGGTCGAGCTGCACCGGCAGACGATGGTCTACCTGCGCCCACCTGCCGCGCTCGCCCACGCGTGGGCGGCGACGCCCACCGCGGGCGGGCTCGGCGCCGACGGGCGGGCGTGGCTGCTGCCCTCGGTGGCGGGGACCCTGCTCAAGGTGAGCACCGACGCCGTCCGGCGCGAGGTGACCACCCTGTCCGGCCCCGACGACGACGCGGGCTGGGCGGCGCGCGTCCTCGCGGCCGGCGTCGTGTCCGATGTGGACGGATACGACGTCGTGCGGGTCAAGCACTGCCACTACGCCACCGCCGAAAGCGGCGACACCGGCTTCGTCCGCGTCGGGCCCGCCGCCTGGGCCCGTCCGGCCAGCGGCCCCGACGGCTTCCGCACCGCCCCGCTGGCCGCGGAGGCCGTCGTCGCCGAGCTCGCCACCCAGTCCTCGTTCCTCTGATCCGAAAGGACTTTCGATGACTCCGAACCCGGGCGCGCTGCTCGTCATCGGCAGCGGTCTCAAGCTCTACCGCGAATACCTCGTCCGCTCCGTCGCCCGCCGCGCCCGCGAAAACGGGCTCCGGCTGGTCCTGATCAACAACCTCAAGCCGACCTGGCAGCACGAGTACTTCGACGACATCACCGTGGTCAACGTCTTCGACCACGCGCTGCTCGCCGAGACCGCCCGTGAGCTGGCGACCCGCTACGCGGTGGCCGGCGTGCTCTGCTGGGACGAGCCGCTGGTCATGCCCGCGGCCGAACTGGCCGACGAGTTCGGCGTGCCCGGCCTGAGCATCCCCGGCGTGCACGGCTGCCGCGACAAGCACAGCTGCCGCGTCCGGCTCACCGCCGCCGGCCTGCCGCAGCCCGGCTTCCACCTCGCGGCCGACCTCGACGACGCCCGCGCGGCGGTCGCCCGCATCGGCTTCCCGGTGGTCGTCAAGCCCCGCGCGCTCGGCGCCAGCATGGGGGTCTCCCTCGCCCGGGACGCGGGGGAGTTCGACGCCGCCTACCGCGTCGCGCACGAGGCCAGCCTCGTCGGCGACGAGCCCTACCGCGGCGGCGCGATCATCGAAGGCTTCGCCGACGGCCCGGAGATCAGCATCGACGGCGCCGTCCACAAGGGCGAGTACCTGCCGCTGTTCGTCGCCCGCAAGAGCACCGGGATGCCGCCGTTCTTCGAGGAGACCGGCCACCTCGTCGACGCGGGCGACCCGCTGCTGCGCGACGGGGAACTGCTGCGCGTGCTGGCCGAAGCCCACCGCGTGCTCGGCATCGAGAACGGGATCACCCACACCGAGGTGCGGCTGACCGACCGCGGCCCGGTGATCATCGAGGTCAACGGCCGGCTCGGCGGGGACCTCATCCCGTTCCTGGGCAAGACGGCCACCGGCATCGACCCGGGCAGCGTGCTGTTCGACGTCGCCACCGGCCAGCGCCCGGACGTCACCCCGACGCGGTCCGGGGTCGCCGGGATCCGGTTCGGCTACCCGGACCACGACTGCGTCGTGCACTCGGTCGAGGTGCCGTGGGACGCGCCCGGGCTGGTCATGGCGTCGCCGATGGTCGAACCCGGCACCACGCTGCGGCTGCCGCCGGGCGGCTACATCGCACGGCACTCGTTCGTCGTGTGCGAGGCGGACGACGCCGCGACGTGCCGGCAGCGGCTGGCGTACGCGGCTTCGCTGGTCGAGGTGGCCGCGACCGAGATCGAACCGCCGCCCGCCGGCACCACGCTGGCGATGCCGGCCGGACTCCTGGACGTGGACGAATGAGCATCCACTACGACGGCCGCCGGTTCCGCGCGCTGGGCGGCGGCGACGGCACGTACGCGGAGTACCGCCAGCAGGGCGACCTGGTGTGGGCCGAGTTCGAGGGCGGCCACGTCCGGCGCGGCACGGTGACCGGCACCTGCGACGCCGGCGGCGTCCTGCGGCTGGCCTACACGATGGTCCTGGCGAGCGGTGAGGTGATCGCCGGGCACAGCACCAACACCCCGCAGTGGCACGGCGGCACCCTGGTGCTGCGCGAGGTCTGGGAACGCTACGGCGAGCACGCGGCCACCGGCGTCTCCTACCTCGAAGAAGTCCTGGCGGAAAGCAGGGCGTCATGACCGCCTGGGACGGCCTGCGCGGCCTGGGCGAACTCCGGTTCCCCGGCGACCCCGGCTTCGCCGCCGTGGCGCCGGTGAACCGGCGGTTCGCCGCCACCCGCCCCGCGGCGGTGCTCTCGGTCTCCCGCGCGGAAGACGTCGCCCGGGCCGTCGAATGGGCCCGCACGGAGTCAGTGCCCGTGGCGGTCCGCGGCGGCGGGCACAGCTACGCGGGTCACTCGGCGGGGCCGGGCCTGGTGCTCGACCTGCGACGGCTGTCCGGCATCCGCGTCGATCGCGGCACCGGGCTGGTCACCGTCGGCGGCGGGACGCCGATGAAGGCGCTCTACGCCGGGCTGCGGCCGTGGGACCTGACGTTCCCGCTCGGCAACTCCGACACCGTCGGCATCGGCGGGCTGACCCTCGGCGGCGGCGTCACGACGATCTCCCGCGCGCACGGCCTCACGTGCGACGCCCTGGTCTCGACCGACGTCGTCCTCGCGGACGGCCGGGTCGTCACGGCGTCCGCGGGGGAGAACCCGGACCTGTTCTGGGCCTGTCGCGGCGGCGGGGGCGGCAACTTCGGCGTGAACACGAGCTTCACGTTCCAGGCGCGCCCGGCCCCGGCCGGCTCGACCTGCGTCGTGCTCTGGGCGTGGCCGCACGCGGTCGCGGTGCCGGCCGCGATGCAGGGGGTCATGCTCGCCGCGCCGGAGGAGTTCTCCGCCCGGATCGGCATCGCGCGGTCGGCGGGCGACGACGGCGTCGTTTCCGTGGTGGGCCACCACCTCGGCCCGGCCTCGGACCTGCGGGAGCTGCTGGCGCCGGCCTTCGCCGTCGCGGCTCCCGATCGCGTGGACATCGAAGACCGGGACTTCTGGGCCGCGGCGTCCTTCCTGCACCACAGCAGCGAAGGCGGGGCGTTCGCCGTCCGCACGCGGTGCACGCCGCACGCGATCGCGGACGCCGGGCTGGAGGCGCTCGTCCGGGCCGTCGAGAAGTGGCCGGGCAGCGGCAACCCCGACGGCGCCGGGGCGGCGTTGTTCGCGTGGGGCGGGGCGATCGGCCGCGTCCCGGTGGCGGACACCGCGTTCCCGCACCGGGACACGAAGTTCCTGCTCAGCCTGGACACGTCGTGGACCGAGCAGGACGCACCGGGCGTCGCCGCGGCGAACCTGGACTGGCTGCACGCGCTGCACGCCGAAACGGGCGAGTTCGCGCCGGACGCGTCGTACGTCAACTTCACCGATCCGGACCTCGAGGACTGGCGCGGCGCCTACTACGGCCCGAACGCCGCCCGGCTCGCCGAGGTCAAGCGCCGGTACGACCCGGACCGGTTCTTCCGTTTCCCCCAAGCCGTGTGAGCCGAGCCATGTCCCCTGACCTCCGTGGTGCGATGCGCACCTTCGCGACCGGCGTGTGCGTCGCCACGACGTACCGCGACACCTCCGGCGGCCGGCGGCACGACGCCGTGACCGTCAACTCCCTGGGGTCGATCTCCCTCGACCCGCCGCTGGTTTCGCTGTCCTTCCGCAAGGAGTCGGCGTTCCTGGCGGATCTCCTCGAAACCGGCCGCTGGGTGGTGTCGATCCTGCCGGCGGACGCCCGGGACGTGGCCCGCCGGTTCGCCGGCCCGCGTGCTTCGCGCGTCTCCGAAATTGCGTTCCTGCGGGCGAAGCCGGGGGAGCGGACCGGGGCGCTCGTGCTGGACGGCGCGAGCTGGCTGGAGTGCGCCCTGGCCGAGAAGTTCGACCTGGGCGACCACACGCTGGTCGTCGGCGAGGTGCTGGCCACGGGCCACGACCGGCACGCGCCGGCGCTGGTGTTCGTGCACGGCGGCTACCACGCGATCACCGACCCGCGGCACGTCTCCGGGCCGGGGCAGTGGGGCGAAGCGCTGTAGCGGTGATGTCCGAATCCTGCTAGCCGGGGCTCCGGTTCTTCGGGCATGCTCGGCCGGTGAGCGAAGACGCGATGCGCTGGAGCGGCCAGCGCACGGACCGGGTGGACGCGGGCGCACTGCCGGGCCTGGCCCGGCTGACCGGGTTGGTGCGCAGCGTCCGGACGCCGGAGTTCCGCGACGTGACGTTCCACGAGGTGCTCGCGAAGAGCGCGTTGAACCACGTCCCGGCGGACGCGCGGATGTTGCCGGGCGAGTACACGATCAACCCGTACCGCGGCTGCACGCACGCGTGCCAGTACTGCTTCGCGAGACCGACCCACACGCGCCTCGGGCTGAACGTGGCCGGCGACTTCGACAACGAGATCATCGTCAAGACGAACATCGTGGAGGTTCTGCGCGCCGAGCTGGCCCGCAAGCGGAAGCTCCCGCCGCGCGTGGCGTTCGGCACGAACACGGACGTGTACCAGCGCGCGGAGGGCCGCTACGAGCTGATGCCGGGCATCATCGACGCGCTGGCGGGGCACCGGGTACCGTTCTCGATCCTGACGAAGGGGCCGCTGATCCGCCGCGACCTCCCCCGGTTGGTCAAGGCGTCGCGGGCGACGACGGTGCACTTGGGTGTGTCGCTGTCGCTGCTGGACGAGGAGCTCCGGCAGTCGGTGGAGTTCGGCACGGCGACGACGACGGCCCGCCTGGCAACGGTCCGCGCGATCCGGGACGCGGGCCTGGAGTGCACGGTGTTCCTGTCGCCGATCCTGCCGTTCCTTTCGGATTCGGCTTCGCAGCTGGAGGAGCTGGTCGCGGCGGTGGCTTCGGCCGGAGCGACCGACGTGCTGTACCACTCGCTGTTCTTGTCCGGCGGGGTGAAGGACGTGTTCTTCGCTTGGCTGCGGCGGGAGTATCCGTCGTTGGTGGCGGAGTACACGAAGCTGTACTCGTCGGGTTCGGAGACTCCCTACCGGCACTCGATCGGGGAGCGGATCCGGCCGTTGATCGCGAAGTACGGGTTTCCGGAGCCGGACGAGACGATCGAGGACAAGTTCGCGTTGAACGGACGGCGGGGACAGCCGCCTCCGGAGGAGCCGGCCCAGGCAGCGCTGTTCTGACGCGTGGGTGCAGGCCCGTAGCCGGTGGCTGCGGGCCTTTCCCGTTGGTCAGGCTGCGAAGGGCAACGGTTGGTGGAGGTTGTTGCGCCTGGGTTTTCGCCGCCTGTCCAAGAACACCGGTGGCAGGAATTCGGCAATCCATCAGCAGCTATGCGGACTTGCCAACCGGAACGGTGCAGCAACCGATGGTGGTGCCCGCACATCAGGACCAGGTTGCCCAACTCGGTGGGGCCACCCTCTGCCCAGTGCCGGATGTGGTGGCCTTGGCAGTGGCGGGGTGGCCGATGGCAGCCGGGGAAGGCACACCCGCGGTCGCGTAGGTACAACGCCCGGCGGAGGCCGGGTGAGACCAACCGCCGGAGGCGGCCGAGGTCGAGGGGCTCGCTCTTGCCGCCCAGGACTGCGGGGATGATCTGGCAGTCGCAGGCATGGATCCGGGCCTCGGCCGCCGAGATGCGGCCGGTATCGCCCAACGTCGCCTGGCCGACACCAGACTTCATGTCCTCCAACGAGACCGCGACCATGACGTGGGCTCGTTCGCCCGCCTGCATGGGCAGGTCCGGGGAATTCAGGGCGAGGTCGATCGCGTCGGAGAACGCGTCGCCGTAGCGTTCCTGCGGGGAACGGAAGTCGGGACCGTCGTCGGCTCTGCGGCGTTCGGCCAGGGAGTCCAGCAGGGCACTGGCACGGGCACCGGTCTCGTCATCGAACCGGCCCTGAAGTTCCCAGACCCCGGATCTCTTGCGACGCAACGACAGTTCACGACTGGGCGTGGCCGGCTCGGCGGTGTCGGGTTCGGCGCCATCGGGATCAAGGTGGGCCACGATCCGCGCACCCAGCGCAGCGACCTGCTTGTGCCTGGAATCCTCAGCAAAGGACAGCAAATCCCGCTCGACGCGATCGCGATGCTCGACGGGAACCTGCTGCAGGACACCGACAATGGAGTCGATCATCGGGTTGCTCAACCGCCCACCCGAAGCAGCAGCACCGGTGGCGGGAGCAACCGCAGGTGCAGGGCCACCATCCAAAAGCCGACTGGAGTTCAGAGCCCGAGCCCGTTTCACCACGGTCTCGGCGCCAGTCTTGGGAACATCGGCAAGGTGCTCGAACAACCGCGCAACAGACCGATATCCGAACAACTCCATGACACCTCGCGACTCGATTTCCACGAGCAGGGCACCGATTTCAGCCTCGGCAGACCGAACAACAGTGAGCAGTGTCGAGATGCGGTCGGCCAAGGCCGCCGCATCCGCTTGCCACACCGCTTCGCTGTCCACACACCAAGATTACCGGCAGTCGCACGCATGTTCATCACGCGAAAGGATGATCCAAGCGAAGCCCGGCAGGGACACCGTTGCGTGGGGAATCGGCGCTCCCGCACCGAGAGGGAAGCAAGAACAGCAAGCGCCGATTTCCCACGCCCCGGCGAAGCCGCGTCTTGAAAAACCAGCCACACGAACCGAGCTACCCCCGTCGCGAAGATCCCGGAGCCCAAAGCCCATCGGCATCCCCAGCTTCAAGCCGCCCCCGGTAGACCCCGATCTTCCGATCGATCAACTCCAGGTTCTCCTGCAACTCCGCCAACCGAGCCAGCACATCGGCCCGATGCGACTCCAGCAGCTCGAGCCGCTCGGTCTCGTTCCCCCGCCCGGCGCAGACCAGCTCCGCATACCGCCGGATCGTCTTGATCGGCATCCCGGTGGCCCGCAGCTTGGTGCAGATCTTGATCCAGTCCAGGTCCAGCTGCCGGTACCGCCGCCGGCCACCGGAGGTGCGGTCCACCCGCGTGACCACCAGGCCCGCTCGTTCGTAGTAGCGCAGCGTGTGCGCGCTGACCCCGGTGCGGCGCGCCGCCTCGGCGATGGTCAGCCCGGCCTCGGGGATCGGCTTGACTTCGAGCACGCTCTAAATCCTACCGTCGTCGTCATGAACGTTCCGAACACGCGCCACCCGGCGCTGGTGCTGGCGATCTGCTGCGCCAGCATCGTCGTGGCGGTGATGGACATCTCCATCGTCACCGTGGCCCTGCCGTCGATCCGCCGTGACCTCGGCGCGTCCGTCTCCGGTCTGCAGTGGACGGTCGACGCCTACACGCTGGTGCTGGCCGGGTTCCTCGTGCTCGCCGGGTCCACCGCCGACCGGTTCGGGCGCAAACGCGTCTTCCTGACCGGTCTCGCCGTCTTCGGGATCGGGTCGCTGCTGTGCAGCGTGGCGCCCGGCATCGGCTGGCTGGTCGCCGCCCGTGCGCTGCAGGCCGTCGGCGGCACCATGCTCAACCCGGTGGCCCTGGCCATCGTCGTCACCACCTTCCCCGCCCCGGCCGACCGCGCCCGCGCCATCGGCGTGTTCGGCTCGATGTCCGGCCTGGCGCTCGCGCTCGGGCCGATCCTCGGCGGCGCACTCGTCGACAGCCTGGGCTGGCGGTCCGTCTTCTGGCTCAACGTGCCGATCATCGCCGTCGCCATCGTGGCCACCGCCGTGTTCGTGCCCGAGTCCCGCGCGGCCCGGGCGCGCCGGTTCGACCCGCTGGGGCAGGTGCTCGTGGTGGTCGTGCTCGGCGGCGTGGTGGAAGCGATCATCGAGGTGCGCCGGCTCGGCTGGACGTCACCGGTGATCCTCGGCCTGCTCGCCGTCGCCGGGCTGGGCGTCGTGGGCCTGCTCCGCCACGAACCGCGGCGCGCCGACCCGCTGCTCGAACTGCGTCTCTTCCGCAGCGTCCCGTTCAGCGGCGCGATCGCCATGGCGCTGTTCGCGCTCTGCGGGTTCGGCGCCTTCCTGTTCCTCACCACGCAGTACCTGCAGGACGTCCGCGGCCTGCCGGCGCTGACGGCCGGGCTGTGCCTGCTCCCGGTCGGCGTGCTCGTCCTGGTCCTGTCCCCGAGGACGGGACGGCTGGTCGGCACGCGCGGGCCGCGGCTGCCGCTGGTCGTCGCCGGGGTCGCGCTCGCCCTGGGCGGCGCCGCGTCGGCGTGGCTCGGCCCGGAGACGCCGCTTTCGCTCGTGCTGGCGGTCTCCCTGCTGTTCGGCGTCTTCCTCGGCACGGTCAACCCGCCGATCACCAACACCGCCGTCTCCGGGATGCCGGCCTCGATGGCCGGGGTGGCCGGCTCCCTGGCCTCGGCCGGGCGGCAGACCGGCACGACCCTGGGTGTCGCGTTCGCCGGGACCATTGCCGGGACGGGGGAAACGGCCGGCGTCTGGTGGCTGGTGGCCGCGCTCGGTGCCGGTGTCCTCGCCCTGGCGCTGCTCAGCACCGGCCGGCGCGCGACGGCGACGGCCACGCGGGCGGCGGCGCTGTTCGCCGAGGTGGAGGGCGTACCGGTCAGCCTCCGGCGACCGACGGGATGATCTGCACCTCGCCGCGGTCGCGCAACGCCGCCGACGGGCCGCCGCGGTGGCGGCACTCCTCGCCGTCGACGTAGAAGTTCACGTAGCGGCGCAGCCCGGCCTGTTCGTCGCGCAGCCGCCGCTCGAGCGCCGGGTACCGCTCGGCGAGCACGTCGAGCAGGGCGCCCAGCGTGGCCGGCTCGGCGACCTCGAGCTCCAGGTGGGACTCGCCGCCGGCCTTCTCCCGCAGGGGGCCGGGCAGCAGCACGGTGATCCGCACGGTCACACCGTCGCGGCGCGGACGCACAGGACGTCGGGCAGGTGCGCGACGAGCAGCTCCCAGCTGTCGCCGTCGTCACGGCTGCCGTAGACGTCGCCGGTCCGTGAGCCGAAGTAGATCCCGGCCGGGTCGGCGTCGTCGGGGCACATCGCGTCGCGCATCACCCCGGCCCAGTACCCGTCCGGCAGCCCCGGGCCGACGGCCTCCCACGACTTCCCGGCGTCCTCGCTGCGGTACACCCGGCACCGGCCGCCGGGCGGGAACCGCATGACGTCGGCGGTCAGCGGGAACGTGTAGACCACCTCGGGCCGGTGCGGGTGGACGACCACCGGGAAGCCGAAGTCGCTGGGCAGGCCGTCGGCGATGGACTGCCAGCTCGCCCCGGCGTCGTCGCTGCGGTAGACGCCGTGGTGCACCTGCGCGAAGAACCGGTCCGGCGCGCTCGGGTGCATCGCGACCTTGTGCACGCAGTGGCCGTACTCGGGGTACGGGTCGGGCACGTGCACGGCCTTGATGCCGGTGTTGCTCGCCCGCCAGGACGCGCCGCCGTCCTCGGTGCGGTAGACGCCGCCGGTCGACATCGCCACGGTGACGCGGCCCGGCTCGACCGGGTCGGGGAGCACCGTGTGGATCGCCTTGCCGCCGCCCCCGGGCGTCCAGTGCTCGCGGTGCGGGTGGTCCCACAGGCCGCGGACGAGCTCGAAGGTGCGGCCGCCGTCGGTCGAGCGGAAGAGGGCGGACGGCTCGGTGCCGGCGTAGACGACGTCGGGCTCGCTCGCCGGTCCGGGCACGAGCTGCCACGCCCGGACGAGGGACTCGGCGGTGTCCGGCGGGAACGCGATCGGGGCGTGGTCGGGCTCCTGCCACGTGGTGCCCAGGTCGTCGCTGGTGGCCACGCTCGGCCCGAAGTGCTCGCTGGTGACCCCGGCGAGCAGCCGCGGCGCCGGTCGGCGCGTGTCGATGCCGACCGCGTACACCTCGGTCATCGGGTGGTGGGGGCCGGTCACCTCCCAGCTCGTGCGGTCGTCCGTGCTGGTCGCCAGCCACAGGCCCTTGCGCGTACCGATCGCGAGCAGAACGGCCATCGAGCACCTTCCTCCCAGTGACCCGCGTCACAGTACTCTTCCGGAAAAATCGCCGGGGAAAATGTCGAACGCCGCGAGCGGCTGATCGACGCGGGGGTGAAGGCCGGTCGACGAGCCCGGGAAGACCCGGGCCCCGGCCGACGAGAACCAGGGAGCAGACCATGCGTTTCCTCATGATGCACCGGATCGACGAGAACGACCCGCAGGCGTGGAACCCCAGCCCGGAGTTCATGCAGAAGATGGGCGGGTTCATCCAGGAGTCGGCGGAGAAGGGCATCCTGATCACGGCGGAGGGGGTGCACAAGTCGGACAAGGGGGCACTGGTCCGCAAGCCGCGCGGCGCGGCGATCCGGGTCACCGACGGGCCCTTCGCCGAGGCCAAGGAGGTCATCGGCGGGTTCGCGCTGATCAACGCCGCCGACCAGGCGGAGGCGGTCGAGTTCGCCAAGCGGTACGTCGAGCTGTTCGACCTCGAGATCGAGGTCGAGGTGCGCCAGGTCGTCGAGTTCGACGACCTGCCGGCGCACGACTGACGGCAGCCGGTGGCGCTAGGCTGGGCGGGAACCGACTCCGGGGGTGGAGCGATGTTCCTGGTCACCGGCGCCACCGGCAACGTCGGCGCGGAAGTGGTTGCGGCGCTGGCGAAAGCGGGCGATCCGGTCCGGGCGCTGGTGCGCCGGCCGGACGCCGCGCTCCCGGACGGCGCCGAAGCCGTCGTGGGCGATCTCAACGATCCCGCGAGCCTGGGCGACGCGCTCGAGGGCGTCGACGGGATCTTCCTGTTGCCGGGTTACCGCGACATGCCGGGCATGCTGGCGAAGGCGCGCGACGCGGGCGTCCGCCGGATCGTGCTGCTGTCCGGCGGCTCGGCGGCGCTGGAAAACCTGGACAACGCGGTCTCGGCGTACCTGACCCTCGCCGAGCGCGCGGTGCGGGAGTCGGGGCTGGACTGGACGTTCCTGCGGCCGCGCGCGTTCATGGCGAACGCGCTGCGCTGGCTCCCGCAGCTGCGCGAGGGCGACACGGTCCGCGCGCAGTTCCCGGACGTGGCGGCCGCGTCCATCGACCCGGCGGACATCGCGGCCGTGGCGGCGCGGGCGCTCGCGGGCGGCCACGAAGGGCGGATCCACGAGCTGACCGGCCCGGTGGCGCTGCGGCCCGCCGACCAGGTCGCGGTGCTGGCCGAGGTGCTCGGCCGGAAGCTGGAGTTCGTCGGCCTGTCCGACGACGAGACCCGTGCGGAGCTGGAGGCGAGCATGCCGCGCGAGTACGTCGAAGCGTTCTGGGACTTCTACGTGGGCGGAACCCTGGACGAGGCGGCGGTGTCCCCGACGGTGGCGGAGGTGACGGGCCGGCCCGCCCGCACGTTCGCCGACTGGGCGGCCGCGCACGCGGACGCGTTTCGCTGACGGCCCGTGGGCGAGCCCCAGCCACCTCTTCCGCATCGGCGGTCACGACCCGACCTCTCCGCCGTGTTCGTCTTCGTGCTCGCGATACCCGTGGTCGCCAGCGGCCTGCTCGTGCTCGCGCTCGCCGGGAAGCTCGCCTGGCCGGAGTACTTCTGGGTCATCCCGGCCGGCTGGGTGCTCTCCGGCGCGATCACCTTCGTGCCCGCGTTCGAGCACTTCCTGCTGCCGCTGCTGTTCGGCATGCGGTCGCCGACCGCGCGCGAGCTCGCCTGGCTCACCCCGAGCTGGCAGGCCGTCTGCGCCGCCGCGGGCGTCGACGGCAGCCGCTACCGGCTGTGGGTCGAGCGCTCGGACGAGCTGAACGCCTTCGCCGCGGGCGGCCGGACCGTCGCGGTGACGCGGACCGCGCTCGACCTCCCGCCGCCGAGCCTCGAGGCGATCCTGGCGCACGAGCTGGGCCACCACCTGGCCGGGCACACCCGCGGTTCGCTGTTCCTGTGGTGGCTCGAGCTCCCGGCCCGGATCCTGGCCCGCCTCGTCCGGGTGCTCGCGCTGGCCGTGCCCTACGCCGGACGGGCGTTCGCCGCCTTCGGGCGGTCGGTGGCCGTGCTCGTCACCGTGCTGCTGGCGCTGGGCATCCTCACCGCGCTCGCCTTCCTCGACCCGTGGCTGCTCCTGACGCCGGTGCTCGGCCCGATCCTGGGCTGGTCGAAACGGCTCGGCGAGTACCGAGCCGATCTCGTGGCGGCGCGGCTGGGCTACGGAGCGGAGCTGATCAGGCTGCTGCGCGAGTGGATCCGGCTGGGCGGCGGTGACGAGCGGCGCCTCTGGGCCCGGCTGCTGGCCGGCCATCCGGCGCACATCGACCGGATCAAGAAGCTGAAGGACCACGGCTTCAGGGGATGAGCACGACCTTGCCCGCCGCGCGGCCCGCGTGCAGGTGGCCGATCGCGGCGGCGGCGTCGGCGAGGGGGTACGTCCGGTCGAGTGCCGGCGTGAGCCGCCCGGCCTCGATCAGGTCCCGCAGGTCTTCGAGGTCCGCGGCGCGCACGCGGGAGACGAGCCCGCACAGCCGCTGCCGCACGAACGGGTTCAGCAGCGCCGCCCGGAAGACCCGCTGGATTCCGCCGATCCACTTGCCGCCTTCGCCGCCGACGATCACGAGCGTGCCGCGCGGGGTCAGCGCCCGGCGCAGGTCGGTCAGCGAGCGCAGGCCCGCGGTGTCCACGATCAGGTCGTACCGCCGCGCCGCGAAGTCCTCGCGCGTGTAGTCGACGACGTGCTCGGCGCCGAGGGAGCGGACCAGGTCCGTCTTGGCGGTGCTGCACACTCCGGTGACGTCCGCGCCGAAGGCCTTGGCCAGCTGGACCGCGAAGGAGCCGACGCCGCCCGCCGCCCCGATGACCAGGACGCGCTGCCCGGGCCGGACGCGGCCCACGTCGCGCAGGGCCTGCAGGGCGGTGCCGCCGGAAACCAGGACGGCCGCCGCCTGCTCGAACGAAAGGCCGCCGGGTTTCGCCGCGACGAGGTCCTGCCGTGCCACGGCGTGCTCGGCGAACGCGCCCTGGCAGACGCCGAACACCTCGTCGCCCGGCCGGACCCGCGTGACGCCGTCGCCGACCTCCTCGACCGTGCCGGCGAAGTCGAGGCCACGCACCGGCAGCTTCGGCCGGCGCAACCCGAAACCCAGGAGGCGCAGCAGGTAGGGCTGCCCGGTGGTCAGGTGCCCCACGCCCGCGTCGACACCGGCCGCGTGCACGCGCACGAGGACCTCGCCGCCACCGGGCGACGGTCTGCCGACGTCGCGGAACTCGAGGACGTCCGGGCTGCCGTAGCGGTCTTGGACGATGGCTTTCACGGTGACTTCTCCGGGTACTGGAACACTTCTTCGAGCGGGACGCCGAACACGTGCGCGATCTGGAAGGCCATTTCGAGCGACGGGGAGTAGCGGCCCTGCTCGATGGCGATGACGGTCTGGCGGGTGACGCCGATCCGGGTGGCGAGGTCGGCCTGGGTCATCCGGCCGTGCGCGAACCGGAGGGCGCGGAGCGAGTTCGTGACGCGGGTCGGTTTCACCACGGCTGGAAACCCCGGCGGTAGGCGAAGATCCGGGCGACCGACCCGAGGATCGCCGAGAGGGTGAAGGCCAGGTAGACGGCGTTGGCGATCCAGAAGTACGGCGCCTCGGCCATCGCCAGCACCAGTGCCGCGACGGCGCCGAGGACGACGAACGAGTGGCCGACGTACTCGCCGAACCGGCCGATCTCGCGGTCGCGCTGGTCCTTCCCACCGTCCTTCGAGGCGATCGCGGCGACGATGCTCAGCACGATCGTCGCGACGATCGACGCGCCGACCGTCCACAGCAGCGTCGCGACGTAGGGGACTTCGGCCAGCGGTCGCTCGCCGGCCCGGCCGAGGACCAGGACGAGGTACACCGCGTAGCTCGCGATCGCGGCGATCCCGAGGATCCAGGCGCGCTTCTCTTCGTGGGTCACGTCGCCAAGGTAAAACAAAGCAGACATCATGTCAAAGTTTCTTGACATGAGAAAATTCTCGGCGAGGGTGTCCAAGGCGGCGCCGGCCGTTCGTAGTCACCGCGTACGGCAACCGAGCAACCGGAGGATCCCGTGAAGTACCTGATGCTGATCAACGCCGGCCTGAACGACGAAGGCGACGTCACCGGCGGCTGCACGCCGGAGGGCTGGCAGCTGTTCTACAAGGAGATCAAGGAGGCGGGCGTCCACCTCCACGGGAACCCGCTCGCCGACTTCACGACGGCTGCCACCGTCCGGGTCGACGACCGCGGGGAGAGGGTGATCACCGACGGGCCGTTCGCCGAGTCCCGCGAGGTGCTCGGCGGCTACTTCGTCGTCGACGTCCCGGACCTCGACGTCGCGCTCGACTGGGCGGCCCGCTGCCCCGGTTCGCGCGACGGCGGGTCGATCGTGGTGCGCCCGCTCGCCGACTACGAGAGCTGACACCGGTGGCGGGGCGGGTGGAAGCCACGGTCCAGGCGGTGTTCCGGGAGGAGCGCGGGTTGCTGCTCGCCGCGCTCGTCCGCCGGTTCGGCGACCTCGACCTGGCCGAGGAGGTGACGTCGGAGGCGATCGAGGCCGCGCTGGTGCGCTGGCCCGTCGACGGCGTGCCGCCGAAGCCGGGGGCCTGGCTGATGACGACCGCGCGGCGCAAGGCCGTCGACCGGCTGCGCCGCGACCAGGCCTACGCGGCCCGGCTCGCGGTGCTGCAGGTCGAGGCCGACCGCGCCGCGCCCGCCCCGTCGCCGGACGGCCAGCTGCCGGACGAGCGGCTCCAGCTGTTCTTCACCTGCGCCCATCCCGCGCTGCCCGCCGAGGACCGGACGGCGCTGACCCTGCGTTGCCTCGCCGGGCTGACGACGCCGGAGGTGGCGCGCGCGTTCCTGGTGCCCAGCGCGACGATGGGCAAGCGGATCGTGCGGGCGAAGAACCGGATCCGCACGGCCCGGATCCCGTTCCGGGTGCCGGACGCCGCCGAGCTGCCCGGGCGGCTGCCGGGCGTGCTCCAGGTCGTCTACTCGATCTTCACCGAGGGGTACGCGGCGAGCTCGGGGCCGGACCTGCAGCGGCTCGACCTGGCGGAGGAGGCGATCCGGCTGGCCCGGATCCTGCGCCGGCTGCTGCCGGGGGAGCGGGAGGTCGCGGGGTTGCTGGCGCTGATGCTGCTGATCCACGCGCGCCGCGACGCCCGCACGGGTCCCGACGGCGACCTGGTGCTGCTCGACGACCAGGACCGCGGCCGCTGGGACCGCGCGATGATCTCGGAGGGGACCGCGCTGGTCGAGGTCGCGCTGACGGGCGGGCCGCCGGGGCTGTACGGCGTCCAGGCGGCGATTGCGGCCCTGCACGACGAAGCCCCGGACGTGGCGGGCACGGACTGGCCGCAGATCGTGGGGCTGTACGACGTGCTGCGCGGGCTGGCGCCGTCCCCGGTGGTGGAGCTGAACCGCGCGGTGGCGGTGGCGATGCGCGACGGCCCGGCGGCGGGCCTCCCGCTGCTCGACGCCCTGGCGGACGAACCCCGCCTGCGCGAGTACAGCCCGTTCCCGGCGGCGCGGGGAGACCTGCTCAGGCGCCTCGGGCGCCACACCGATGCGGCCGAGGCCTACCGCGAAGCCCTGGCCCTGGCGGGCACCGAGCCCGAGCGTGCCCACCTGCGCCGCCGCCTGGCCGAGGTCGCAAAGCCGTGAATGGCACATCGAGGGACTTCAAGTCCCTCGATGTGCCATTCACGGACTTCGAGGCGGGGTCGCGGCCACCCGGAACTGTCGGTGGCTCCCGATAAGCTGGATACCGGGGGCCGGAGGCCTAAGCCGGAGTCCGCAGAGCCGTGACCGCCGGGGCGAACATCGTCGCCTTGATCGCGCCCAGCGTGCCGCGGTCCTTGCCCGCCAGGGCGCGGACCCGCTCCGAAGCCACCTTCACGACCTCGTCCTCGGCCGCGATCTCGTCCACCAGCCCGAAAGACAACGCGTCCGCGCCGCCGAACCGGCGTCCCGTCGTCATCGACGCGATCGCCGAAGCCGGCGTCAGCTTGCCCTGGATCAACGCCGCCATCCCCGGCGTGAACGGGATGTTGATGTCGGCCTCCGGGAAGCAGAAGTACCCGCGATCGCCGCGCATCACGCGGAAGTCGTGCGCCATCGCCAGCATCGCGCCCGCGCCGAACGCGTGGCCGTTGACCGCCGCGACCGTCGGGACCGGCAGCGTCAGCACGCGCGCGAACAGCTCCTGCACGTCGGCGACGTACTCGGCAGCCTTGTCCCCGTTGGCCATCAGCCATTCGAGGTCGAGGCCGTTCGAGTAGAACTTGCCGCCGCCGGTGGTCACCAGCACGTCGTCCACTTCGTCCAAAGTGGAATGGACGCGCTGCAGCCACTCCGGCGAGAAGCGGTTTTCGTCGTCGCCCAGGTGCAAAACGGTCACGGTCGGTCCTTCTCTCGAGGGGGCACGGTCAGCACGGCCCGCACGGCGGCGGCGAGCCTCTCCCGCACCAGGGGATCGGTGATGTCCCGCCGGAAGAACGCGGTCGGCAGGTCGACGACGCAGGTGGTGATCACCTCGACGGCCAGGCCGTCGCCGCGGTCCCACAGCCCGCGCGCGAGCCGCACGAGCAGCGCGACCAGGCGCTTGTCCAGCGCGTGCAGGGCGTCCGCCAGCTCGTCGGGCAGCTCGGGCCCGAACAGCCGATCGCCCCGCACCTTCAGCAGCATCCGCGCCCCGTCGGGACGCAGGGAGGCGAACACCGCGGGCGTGTCGGCCGCCGCGACGACGGCGTCCACCGGGGAGGAAGCGGCGTCCACCCGTGAGGTCTGCAGGTCGAGGAACGCGGTCGCCGCGCGCAGCCAGACCTGCGCCAGCAGCGCGCTGAGCGAGCCGAAAGCGTGGTAGATCGTCCCGTTCGGCACGCCCGCGGCCGCGGCCAGGCCACGCACGGTGACCTCGCCGGACGACGCGACCAGCCGCTCGGCGACGTCGAGCAGCGCGTCGAGGTCGTGGACGCGGGGGCGGGGCATGCCGCGACCGTAACAGAACACGTGCTCCAAAACCAGGACGGTAAGCTGCCGCCCGTGGAGATCTGGGTCAACCCGGCGTGCTCGAAGTGCCGGTCCGCCGTGTCGCTGCTGGACGAAGCCGGCGCGCAGTACACCGTGCGCCGCTACCTCGACGACCCGCCGACCGCCAAGGAACTGAAGGCCGTCCTGAAGCGGCTCGGCCTGGAGCCGTGGGACATCACGCGCACCGCGGAACCGATCGCGAAGGAACTGGGCCTCAAGACGTGGGGCCGCACCGCCGCGGACCGGCCGAAGTGGATCGAGGCCCTGGCCGAGCATCCGAAGCTGATCCAGCGCCCGATCATCACGGCCGACGACGGCACGACGGTCGTCGCCCGCGACCCCGAAACGGTCCGCTCGGTCCTCTAGGGAATGCGACCGTCCCGAGCGAGCAGCGGGACGTCCAGGGGCACCGTCTCCGGGTATTTGATTCCGGCGCCGGTGTTGAGGACGACGACGTCTTCGTCGCCGCCGAGCCACCCCGACTCGCGCAGGTGCCGCAACGCGGCGAAGCACGCCCCGCCCTCCGGGCAGATGAACGTGCCCTCGAAAGTGGTCAGTTCCCGTTGCGAGGCGAGCAGTTCCTCGTCGGTGACGGCCACCGCGGTGCCGCCGGTCGCGTACACCGCGTCGAGCACCAGGAAGTCGCCCAGCGCCTTGGGCACGGTGATGCCGAAAGCGACCGTCCGGGCGTCGGGGAACACCACGCTCTCCCGGGCCCCCTGCGAGAAGGCCTGGACGATCGGCGCGCACCCGGTCGCCTGCACCGCCACCAGCCGCGGTAGCGGCCCGGAAACCCAACCCAGCTCGAGCATTTCCCGCAGCGCCTTGTAGATCCCGATGATCCCGACCCCGCCGCCGGTCGGGTAGAGGATCACGTCGGGCAGCCGCCAGCCGAACTGCTCGGCGATCTCGTACCCCATCGTCTTCTTGCCCTCGATGCGGTACGGCTCCTTCAACGTCGAAACGTCCTGCACTCCCGGACGACGCGAAACCGCCTCGGCGACGAGCTTCCCGGCGTCGCCGATGAGACCGTCCACCCGGTACAGCTCGGCACCCGCGGCGACGCACTCGCGCATGGTGATCGCCGGGGCGTCGTCCGGCATGGCGATCAGGCTCGACAGGCCCGCGCGGGCCGCGTACAGCGCCCACGCCGCGCCGGCGTTGCCGTTCGTGGGCATCGCGATCCCGCCCACGCCCAGCTCGGCCGCCCGCGAGACGCCGACCGCGGCGCCCCGCGCCTTGAACGTGCCGGTCGGGACCAGCCCTTCGTCCTTCATCCACAGCCGCGAAAGCCCCAGCTCACGACCGTAGCGCGGCAGGCGCAGCAACGGCGTCATGCCCTCGCCCAGGCTCACGATCCGCTCGGGCGAGCGCACCGGCAGCACCTCGTGGTAACGCCACAGCGTCGGCTCGCGCCCGGCGATCTCCTTCGGCGTCACGGCTTCGCGGACGCCGTCGAGGTCGTACCGCGCGAGCAGCGGCGCGCCCGCCGGCGAGAGGCCCTGGACCGCGTCGGCGTCGAGGCTCTCGCCGGTCCGGGCGCATTCGAGGTGGCTGAGGAACGAGTACGGCACGGCGCCTCCGGTCAGAAACGGCGGGTGAACGGGAGTGGCTTGCGCATCCGGACCAGCAGCAGGAGCGGCACCAGGACGTAGGGCAGGTTGAACGCGAGGAACTTCGCCGGGTTGCCGGTGCGGGTGGCCGGGTCGCCGAAGAACTCGACGCCGAACACGACGACCCCGGTCAGCGTGACGATCATCGTCGCGTAGATCACCGACGGCAGCTGGATCCAGTTGCGGCCGGTCAGCAGCGCGAACACGAGCACGACGTAGAACGGCATGTAGACGAACGCCGAGAGCCCGGTGACGATCCGCATCCAGTCCGGTGGGTGCATGAACAGCGGGTCGGCGTCGTGGGCGTACCAGTAGTTCGAGTTCACGAAGAAGTTGCCCGACGGCTTCGAGAAGTCGACCCCGACGGTCGGCAGCAGGTCGCTGATCAGCGACGTCACCGTGAAGGCCGAGAACAGCACCGCGAAGAACACGTCGATCTTGCGGTCCCGCAGCGGCAGGTTCATGAGAGCGATCCTAGGTCTTATGGTGAGGGGATGGACGCGCTGCGGGTCTGCCTGTACGTCTTCGCCGGGGTGACGCTCGGCACTTGGGTGATGTCGGTGCTGACCAGGGAATACTCCTGGGTCGACCGGATCTGGTCGATCGTCCCGGTGGCCTACCTGGCGATCTTCGCCGGCGCGGCCGGGTTCGCCGACGCGCGCCTGGACGTGATGTTCGCGCTGGTCACCCTGTGGGGGATCCGGCTGACGTTCAACTTCGCCCGGAAGGGTGGTTACGCCCGCGGCGGCGAGGACTACCGGTGGGCGGTGCTGCGCGAGCGGATGGCGCCGTGGCAGTTCCAGGTGTTCAACTTCTTCTTCATCTCGCTCTACCAGAACGCGATCCTGCTGCTGATCACGCTGCCCGCGTACACAGCGCTGGAGCACCAGGGCTCGTTCGGTGTCGCCGACGTCGTCGTCGCGGTGGTCTTCGCCGCGTTCCTCGTCGGGGAGACGGTCGCCGACCAGCAGCAGTGGGTGTTCCACCGGGAGAAGCACGCGGGCCGCGCGTCGACGCGGTTCCTCCAGGAGGGGCTGTTCCGCTACTCGCGGCACCCGAACTTCTTCTTCGAGCAGGCGCAGTGGTGGGCGGTCGCGGCGTTCGGCGTCGTCGCCGGCGGTCTGCAGTGGACGGTGGTGGGCGCGGTCCTGCTGACGCTGCTGTTCGTCGGGTCGACGAAGTTCACCGAGAGCATCACCAAGTCCCGCTACCCGGAGTACGCGGACTACCAGCGCCGGGTGTCCGCGGTGGTGCCGTGGCGGCCGCGGCGCGAGCCTGCCCGCTCGTGACGGTCGTCGCGGCGCTGCAGCTCGGGACCGGTGTCTCCGTCGACCGGATCCTGGAGTTCGAGGACGAGCTCCGCGGTGCCTCGCTGGTGGTGCTGCCCGAAGCCGTGCTCGGCGGGTACCCGGGCCGGCAGCCGTTCCCCGAGTACTTCCGCGCGTCGGTGGCCGTGCCTGGGCCGGAGACGACCGCGCTGGCCGGCCTCGCGGCGCGCACGGGCGCGAGCCTGGTCGTCGGCGTGATCGAGCGGGACGGCTCGACGCTGTACAGCACGGCGGTGTTCTTCGACCCCGATCTCGGGCTGGTGGCGAAGCACCGGAAGCTGGTCCCGACCGCGCGCGAACGCCTCTTCTGGGGCCGCGGCGACGGCTCGACGCTCCCGGCGATCCCCACGGCGGTGGGCCTGGCCGGGGCGGCGATCTGCTGGGAGAACCACATGCCGCTGCTGCGCGCGGCGATGTACGCGAAGGGCGTGGAGATCTGGTGCGCCCCGACGGCGGACGACCGCGAGGTCTGGCAGGCGTCGATGCGCCACATCGCCGACGAGGGCCGGTTTCGTGATTTCGGCGTGCCCGTACGAGAGCGAGGGCGACGACCCGTTCCGCGGCGGGAGCGTGATCGTCGGCCCGCTGGGCGACGTCCTGGCGGGACCGCTGCGCGACGGCGAAGGCCTGATCACGGCATCGATCGACCGCGAGGAGATCGTGGCGGCGCGGAAGAGCCTCGACGTGTCGGGGCACTACGCGCGGCCGGACGTCTTCGCGCTGACCGTGGACGAGCGTCCCCAGGACGGCGTCACCTTCCTGCGGTGACGCCGTCCCGGCGGGACTCACACCGCCAAGCGCCCGCCGTCCACCGGGAGGATCGCGCCCTGGACGAAGCTCGACTCCTCGGTCACCAGGAACGCGATCGCCGCGGCGATCTCCTCGGGTGCGGCCACCCGGCCGGCCGGGCCCGCCGAGGCCAGCTCGTCGAGGCCGTCACCGAACGCCGCCGTGCCTTCGGTGCGGGTCGGGCCGGGGCTGACCGCGTTGACGCGCACGCCGGACGGGCCGTACTCCGCCGCCCACGCCTTGGTCATCAGCTCGACCGCCGCCTTCGACGAGCCGTAGAGCGCCATGCCCGCCATGCCCCGCGCCGCGACCATCGTCGACACGTTGACGATCGCACCGCGGCCGCGCGAAACCATCTCCGGGGCCAGCGAAGCGACGAGGAAGAACGGCACCTTCACGTTCGTCTCGTACACGCGGTCGAAGTCGGCCTCGGCCGTGTCCGAAGTGGACCCGGTGGGGAAGATCCCGGCGTTGTTCACCAGCACGTCGACGTGCCCGCCCACCTCCCGCGCCCGCGCCGCCAGCTCACGCGCCGACGAAGCGTCCTTCAGGTCGGCTGCGACGAAGTCGGCCTTCCCGCCCGCCGCCCGGATTCGCGAGACGACCTCCGCCCCGCGGGCCGCGTCCCGGCCGGACAGCACCACGTGGGCCCCGAGCCCGGCCAGCGCGACCGCCGTCGCCCGCCCGATTCCGCTGGTTCCGCCGGTCACCAGCGCCGTGGTCCCGGACAGTCCTTCAGTCATCACTCAACTCCTCGTGGCCGGGGTGTTTCCCCGGTCACCGGGTTCAAGCGAAAGCACCGGACCGGACTTCCGGTCCGGCGTTCGGCGCTCCTTATGCCCGCGATTCGCCGCGCCGATGGTCTTCCAGCGCGGCGACGAACTTCGCGAGGTCCCGGCGGTGCGACGTCGCCGGCCACACGGCCCAGGTCCGCCGCACGATCGGATTCCCCGCCAGCGGAAGCCACCGGACCGTGTCCGGCATCGGGTACGGCCACTCGGGCGGGGCGAAGGCGTAAGCCGCACCCGAGCTGACCGCCGGGATCTTGAGCTCGACGATCAGCCGCTGGTCCTCCGGCACCTCCGGGCCGACGTCGAGGCCGTGGCTGCGCAGCGTCGCCGCCAGCTCGTCGTACCAGGCCGGGCTGCCCGCGCGGGCGAAGGCGAACCAGTCGAGCCCGGCCAGGCTCTCCAGGCGCACCCCGGCCGGCCCTTCGAGCTTCTCCGCGAGGTCCGCCGCGAGCAGGACCCCCACGTTCTCCGAGACGACGAGCAGCGCGTCGAGGTCCGGCCCGGCCGGGCGTTCGCGGACCAGGCCGACGTCCAGCTCGTCCGCCCGCAGCGCCGCCACCTGCGCCACCGACGACAGGTGGCGGGCCTGCACCCGCGTGTCCGGGCAGTCCCCGGCCAGCCGCGCGAGGGCCGACGGCAGCAGCTCCGGCGGCAGCTCCAAGGGGATGCCGACGCGCAGCACGCCGCCGCCGGCCGTCGTGTGCCGGGCCATGGCCGCGACGGCCTGGTCGTGGCGGGCCAGCACCGCGCGGGCCTCGCCGAGCAACGTCGCCCCGGCGTCGGTCACCTGGACGCCCGTGCTGGTGCGGACCAGCAGCTGGACGCCGAGGCGGCGTTCCAGCGCGGTGATCGTCTGGGACAGCGCCGGCTGGCTCACGTGCAGCTGCCGCGCCGCCCTGGACAGCACGCCCGCCTCCGCGACCGCGACGAACGCCCGCATCTCGCGGATCTCCATCAGCGCGCCCACCGGATCGGCAACGACTTCAGGCCGTTCTGGAAGTTCGACCGCAGCCGCACCGGCTCACCGGCGAGTGACACTTCGCCGAGCAGGTCCAGCACCGCGCCGAACATCGCCCGCAGCTGGACGCGGGCGAGGTGCGCGCCCAGGCAGAAGTGCGGGCCGTGGCCGAAGGTCAGGTGGTCGTTCGGGGTGCGGCCGACGTCGAACGCGTCCGGGTCCTCGAACACGGCCTCGTCGCGGTTGGCCGCGGAGAACCAGACCACCACCTTGTCCCCGGCCCGGATGTCCACATCGGACAGTGAAACGTCGGCGGTGGCGGTGCGCCGGAAGTGCATGACCGGCGCCCACCACCGCAGCATCTCTTCGACCGCGGACGGCAGCAGCGCCCGGTCGGCCAGCAGCCGCCGGTACTGCGCGGGGTGCGAGAGCAGCGCCAGCATCCCGCCGGGCAGGCCGTTGCGGAGGGTTTCGTTGCCCGCCACGGAAAACAGCCAGAAGAGGTTTTCGAACTCGGCGAGCGAGACGCGCCCGCCGTCGTCGCCGACGTGCTGCATCAGGTTGCTCATGACGTCGTCGCCCGGGTGCTCGCGCTTGTACTCGCCGAGCGCGTTGGCGTACGCGTAGAGGTCCGGCATGCCGGCGCGCGTGCGCGGGTCCGGCATCGACCCGTCCGGACCCGGGGACGGGCGGACGGCGAGGGCGGCCCGCGCGAGGTCGCTCACCGACGAGGCGTCGACCGTCGAGCTGACCGCGTACTCGGCGTCCTGGTAGCCGATCACGCGGTTGCTCCAGTCGTACATCAGCCGCCGGTCCTGCTCCGGCACACCGAACACCGCCGCCAGCGTCAGCAGCGGCAGGTCGGCGGCCAGGGCCGCGAAGTCGCAGGCGCCCTGGCCGGCGACGCTCGCCACCAGGTCCCGCGCCGACGTCTCGATCCGCTCGGTCAGCTTCGCGATCGCGCGGGGCGTGAACGCCCGCGTCAGCAGCCCGCGCAGCCGGCCGTGCTCCGGCGGGTCCATGTTGAGCATCATCCGGCGCACGTACGCGAGGTCGGCCGCCGAAGCCGGGTCGCGGATCTGCGTCCCGCCGAGCTGCGAGGAGAACAGGGCGGGATCGCGCAGGACGCGCCGCACGTCGGCGTGCCGCAGCACGGCCCAGAAGTCGTCGACGCGCACCACCGGCGACGCCCGCCGCAGCCGCGCCAGCTCGTCGTACGGGACACCTCGCACGTAGGTGTCCGGATCGGTGATCCCCACAGGCCGACCCTAGCTCCGCACGCCGTCCTGGGGCAGGCTGCTCCGATGGACACGCTGAACATGCGCACCGGCGGCGAGGGCGAACCGGCCGTCCTGTTCCTGCACGGTCTCGGCGCGACCGGCGCGGTGTGGGCCCACCTGACCGAACTGGTGCCCCGGCGCGTGCTGGTGCCCGACCTGCCCGGCCACGGGCCGTCCGCGCCGCTCCCGCACTACAGCTTCGAGACGCTGACGACGGCCGTCGCGCGGGCGCTGCCCGGGAGCGGCCCGTTCCTCGTCGCCGGGCACTCGCTCGGCGGGGTGCTCGGGCTGGAACTCGCGTCCGGCAAGTACGACGTCGAGGTCGCGGGCGTGCTCGCCCTCGGGGTGAAGGTCGAGTGGACCCAGGACGACCTGGGGCGCGCGGCGACGTTCGCGGCGCGGCCGCCCCGGGTGTTCGAGACGCAGGCCGACGCCGACCAGGCGTACCTGAAGGTGTCCGGGCTGCTCGGCATCGCGCCCGCGGACCCGGCCGGGCTTCGCGAGACCGAGGGAGGTTGGCGCCTCGCGATGGACCCGGCCGCGTTCGGCGTCGGCGCACCGGACATGCCGGCGCTGCTCGCCGCGGCGCGGTGCCCGGTCGTGCTGGCGGCAGGTGAGAACGACCCGATGAGCCGACCGGAGCAGCTGTGCGCGCTGGACCCGGACGCGGTCACCCTCACCGGCCTCGGGCACAACGCCCACGTCGAGGAACCAGCCGCCGTGCGCGCCCTCCTCGGGCGCTTCGGCGTCTGAAGGCTCGGGTGCAGCCGTCGTACCCCATGCGACGGCTGCTCCGAACCCCTCGCCACCACCGGACCCGGAAAGCCTAGGAAACCGTGGTGGACGAGCGCCTGTACCCGCCGCCCGCTCCGTCGTCACGGTCGGTACCTGCGGAAACGGTTATCTTCGCCGTTCGGTGGTACAGGTGGAGCGGCACGATCGGAATGCTGGAGGGGTACGTTCGCTGCGGGGCACGCGGGGAGAGGACGCCTGTGGACGATGGCCTGCCGTTCGCCCGGTGGCTGCGGGAGCGGCGCGTGCTCGCCGGCCTCACCCAGGCCCAGCTGGCCGGCCGCGCCGGGCTGAGCCTGCGCGCGGTGCGCAACGCCGAGCTCGGCAGCGTCCGCCGGCCCCGGCCGGAGACCGAACGCCGGCTGCGGGAAGCGCTTGCCGAAGCACCTCCGGAGCCGGTGCGGATCGGCGTCCTGGGCCCGCTCACCGTGCTGCGCGGGGATTCCCCGGTCGAGATCGGCGCCGAGAAGCAGCGCCTGCTGCTCGCGATGCTGGCGGTGCAGCCGAACCACACCGTCCGGCGCGAGGACCTCGTCGACGTCATCTGGGACGAGCCGCCGCCGTCGTGCCTGGACCTGCTGCACACCTACGTCGCGCGGCTGCGGCGGGCACTGCGGCCCGCCGACCTCATCGCCACCGACAAGGGCGGCTACCGGCTGTCCGCCGGTGCGGACGACCTCGACCTCCTGCGTTTCGAAGCGTTCTTGGCCGAAGGCGCCCACCGCGAGGCCTTGGAGCTCTGGCGCGGCCCGGCGCTCGCCGACGTCGGACGGCTCCGGCAGCACCCCGCCCGGCTGGCCCTGGCGATGAAGCGCGCGAAGGCGGTGATGGCGTACGCCGAGGTCGCGGACCCCGAGGACGCGGCGGTCCAGCTGCGCGTGCTCACCGCCGAGGAGCCGCTGAACGAGTCCGCGCACGCCCGGCTCATGCAGGTGCTCGCCGCGTCCGGGCGGCAGGCCGCCGCGCTGGCGGTGTTCGAGGAGGTCCGGCAGCGGCTGGACGGCGAACTGGGCATCGAACCCGGCCCCGAGCTGCGCGCGGCCCAGCGGCAGGTGCTGCGGCAGGACTTCGCCGCCCCGGAGCCGCCGGCCCGCGTCCCCGCCCAGCTGCCCGCCGACGTCGCCGGCTTCCGCGGCCGCACCGACCAGCTGGCCGAGCTGGACGCCCTCCTCGAAGGCGACGGGACCGGCGCGCGGATCGCCGTCCTGTCCGGCACCGGCGGGGTCGGCAAGACCGCCCTCGCCGTCCACTGGGCCCAGCGGCACCTCGGCGAGTTCCCGGACGGCCAGCTCCACCTCGACCTGCACGGCTACGGCCCGGTCCGGCCGGTCGAGCCGGGCGACGCGCTGTCCGGGTTCCTGCGCGCCCTCGGCGTCGACGGCGCGGACATCCCCGCCGAGCAGGAGGAGCGGGCCGCGAAGTTCCGCACCGCGCTCACCGGCCGGCGGATGGTGCTGCTGCTGGACAACGCCGGCTCGGTCGGGCAGGTCCGCCCGCTGCTGCCCGGCTCGGCGTCGTGCCTGGTCCTGGTGACCAGCCGCGACGCGCTGCCCGGGCTGGTCGCGCGGCACGGCGCCCGCCGCGTGCTCGTGGACCTGCTGACCGAAGACGAAGCCCTCGACCTGCTGCGAACGCTGCTCGGCGCGCGCGTCGACGACGAGCCGGACGCCGCCGAGGCGCTGATCGGGTACTCCGCCCGGCTGCCGCTGGCGTTGCGGCTGGTCGCCGAGCTGGCGCTGAGCCGGCCGGGGGAGCGGCTCGCCGCGCTCGCGGACGAGCTGGCCGACGAACGCCGGCGGCTCGACCTGCTCGACGGCGGCGGCGACCCGCTGACCGCGGTCCGCGCGGTCTTCTCGTGGTCCTACCGGCACCTCGCGGCCGACGCCGCGCGCGTGTTCCGGCTCTGCGGCCTGCACCCGGGCCGCGACCTGACCCCCGCCGCGATCGCCGCGCTCGCCGGCGTCCCCCTGCCGGAGGCGGAACGGCTGACCGGCACCCTGGTCCGCGCCCACCTCGCGCAGGAGACCGGCGACGACCGCGTCCAGCAGCACGACCTGCTGCGCGTCTACGCCGCCGAGCTCGCGGCGCGGGACGAGACCGAGAGCCACGACGCGCAGCAGCGGCTGTTCGACTTCTACGTCCGCTCGGCCGCGCAGGCCATGGACGCCGTCCTGCCGCAGGAACGGCACCTGCGCCCGGACGTGCCCGACCCGGACATCAAGGTCATCGACGCGCCGGCGTGGCTGGAAGCCGAGCGCCGCAACCTCCTGGCCGTCGCGGCGCACGCGACGCGGCACGGGTGGGCCGACCACCTCCGGCTGCTGTCCGGGATCCTGTGGCACTACCTGGACGTCGGCGGCTACCACGAGGAATCGCTGGTGCTGCACTCGCACGCGTCGGCGCTGGCCCGCGACGCCGGCGACCGGGTGGCCGAAGCCGAGCCGCTCATCCTGATCGCGCTCGGCCACTGGCGCGTCGGCCGATCGCGGGAAGCGCGGCGGTACCTCGAGGAGGCGCTCGTCCTCGCCCGCGAGACCGGCGACCAGCGCACCGAGATCCACGCGGTCAACACCCTCGGCCTGGTCTGCCGGGCGCTGGGCCGGTTCGCCGAGGCGATCACGTACTCGACGGAAGCCCTGTCACTGGCCCGCAAGGCGGGCGACCGCACCAGCGAAGGCCTCGTGCTGGTGGTGCTCGGCTGTTCCTGCCGCGGCATCGGCCGGTACGGCGAAGCGATCGGCTATTTCGAGGAAGCGCACGCCCTCGCCCGCGACACCGCCGACCGCACCAGCGAGGGGTATGCGCTGGTCAACATGGGCGACGCGCTCTCAGCTCTGGGGCGCCACGACGAAGCGGTCCGTGCACTGGAGGAAGGGCTGGAGCACTTCGGCGCCATGGGCGTGCGGGTCAGCGAGGGGTACGCGCTGGGCATCCTCGGCGACGTCGAGCACGCGCGCGGCCGGTACGACGAAGCCGCCGCGCACCTCGAGCGGGCACTGGAAATCGCGCAGGAGACGGGAAGCCCGACCAACCGCAGCGTCGCGCTCAAGCACCTCGGAGACGTCCGGCTGGCGCAGGGCCGGCCCGACGAGGCGGCCCAGCACCTCGAGGAGGCGCTGGGCCTGGCCCGCGAATGCGGCGACCGGGGCGTGGAGTCCCGGGTGCTCAACAGTCTCGGCGCGCTGGCCGCGGCCCGGGGCGCGCCCTCGGACGCGCTCGGCTACCACCGCGAAGCCCTGGCCGTGGCGAAGGAAACGGGCTGCCGTCCCGAGCAGGGCAAGGCCTACTGCGGGCTCGGTGAAGTCCACTGTGGACTTGGTGAGCCGGAAACGGCGCGCGGGCACTGGGAACGCGCGCTGGCTTGTTACGCCGGGGAGTGCGTGCCCGGCGCGATCCGGGTCAAGGACCACTTGGCGGCCTTGGACCGGGCCGCCGGGTAGTGGCGTTCGTCGGCGACCAGGTCGCCTTCGAGCCGCTGGACGTCCCGGTCGAAGACGTTCGTGCTGCCCGCCAAGCGGTTGCGCGGGTACGGACGGCGGCGGTACGCGTGGTCGAGCGCCCAGGCGAGCAGGACAACGGCGGCGAGAACGGCGATGATCATGACGCTCCTCCCGGAGTGCGGCGAGCTGTTGCCTTGAAGAACGTGTAGTGGAAGGCTCCGTATTCCCTGGTGGTGCGGTAAAGGTCGCGGATCCCGCGCGCCCAGTCGGCCTCGCAGATGAGGCCGTTCGCGACAGCGGTTTCGCCGACGCCTTCGACCATCGCGGTGAAGGTGTCGCGGGTGAAGCCGGTGACGAGCTCCGGCTTCGACGCGTCCGCGTAGACCGTCCGCGGTTCGACCCTGACGTCGTCGAAACCGGCGTCGGCGAGCAGTGGGTAGAGGCGCCGGCCGAGGAGCCCGTCTCCACCGGCGTCGGCCTGCAGGCGCACGAGGCAGTCGATCGCCGCCTGGGCGTGCTCGCTGCGCGGGTGGAAGAACGCCGAGCCGTGGTCGCCCTCGATGACGGTGATCGTGCCGCCCGGCCGCAGCAGGGTTTGCAGGTGTGCCAACGCTTTCTCCGGCTCCGGCAGGTGTTCGAGCACGAAGCAGACGAAGAGGTGGTCCCACTCGCCGTCGAGGGCGAAGAGGTCGGCCTGGCGGAACTCGACGCCCGGGACTCTCCGCCTGGCTTGGTCCAGGGAGTCTTCGGAGACGTCGACCGCGGTCAGGTGCGCGCCCGGGCTGCGGGCCACGAGGTGGACGGTCTGCGCGCCGACGCCGCAGCCGACCTCCAGCACGCGGCTCCCGGCGGGATAGGCCGTCCCGGCGTGCAGCAGCCCGGCCAGGGTGTCGGCCTGGTCGCCGAGGCGCCGGGCCTCGGGTGCGGTGTATCCGTGCACGTAAGTGGTGTCCATACGACCAGCGTGCTGCGACAATGGCTCGATGGACAGAGCCAAAACGTCGCTCTCTGAGGGGTCCATAGGCTCGGACTTCCTCCAGCTCGACGTCCGCGAGGCGCCGCCGGGCGGGCTCGCGGACTGGCTCGCCGGGCAGCTGCGCGCCGCCGTCGCCGACGGCCGCCTCCCGGTCGGGAGCCGGCTGCCCGCGTCCCGGGTCCTGGCCGCCGAGCTGCGCGTGTCGCGGGGTGTGGTCACCGAGGCCTACCAGCGCCTGATCGACGACGGCCACGCGGCGGGCCGCGGCCGGGCCGGCACGGTGGTGGTGGCTGCGCCGGTGCTCCCGCCGGCGCCCGCGCACATCCGGCCGCCGTCGAAGGTGATCACGTCGATGCCGGGCGTCGAGGTGTTCGACGCGGTCCGCGCGGCCCCGGCCCGGATCGACCTCACCCCGGGTGTCCCGGACCTGACGGCGTTCCCGCGCGCGGCGTGGCTGCGGGCCGAACGGGCGGTGCTGGACGAGCTGGAGCCGTCCCATTTCGGCTACGGCGACCCCCGCGGCGCGCCGGCGATGCGGCTCGCGGTGTCGCACTGGCTGGCGCGCAGCCGCGGCATCCGCGTCGACCCCGGCGGGATCATCGTGGTGGCCGGCGTCGCGCAGGCGTTGACGCTGGTGGGGGAGGTGCTGCGGCAGCACGGCATCGACGAGGTCGCCGTGGAGGACCCGAGCTCGCTGGGCGCTCGGCAGCACCTGCACCACTGCGGCCTGGCGACGCCACCGGTCCCGGTGGACGAAGACGGCCTGCGGGTCGCCGGCCTGCGCGCTCCGGCCGTGCTGCTGACCCCGGCCCACCAGTTCCCGATGGGCGTGGTCCTGGGCGGCGAGCGCCGCCGCGCCTTGATGCGCTGGGCGGCCGAGGGCGGCATCGTCGTGGAGGACGACTACGACGCGGAGCACCGCTACGACCGCGCGCCGGTGCCCGCGGTCCGGTCGATGTTGCCGGAGGTGCTGTACACGGGCAGTGTGTCGAAGCTGCTGGCGCCGGCTTTGCGCGTCGGCTGGCTGTTGGCGCCTGCGCGGTTCCGTGACGACCTGGTGGCGGCGAAGCGGTTCGCCGATCTGGGCAACCCGGTGCTGGCCCAGCTGGTCCTGGCCCGGTTGATGGAGACGGGCGAGCTGGAGCGTCAGCTGCGGGTGGTCCGCTCCCGGCACCGCCGCCGCCGCGACGCGATGATCCGGTCACTGGCGACGGACCTGCCCTCGGCGGTCGTCCACGGCGCGGCGGCGGGCCTGCACCTGACGATCACGTTCGACGCGGACCTGGACGACGTCGCGCTGGCGGCGGCCGCGCTGGCGGAGGGGGTGAAGGTCCAGCCGTTGTCGTGGCACCGGCAGCTCCCGGGGCGCCCGGGGCTGGTGCTGGGGTACGCGGCCCGGACGTCGACGGAGATCGCCGAGGGGGTCGCGCTGCTCGGCCGCCTGGTCCGTTGACACCCGACCGCCGCCGACTCCGCCCGGCCGTGAGGGGGACCCCCGATTTCACCGTTACCGGCAGGCACCGACAGTCCCTGACGCGTGCGGCCGAGTTGTCCACACCCGCTGCGAACTTCCCCAGACCGCAAGCGCCCCAAGGCGGCCTTGGTTGCGTCTCACGCACCCAAGGCCGCCTTCGGTGCGTGAGACGCACCGAAGGCCACATTGGGGCGCTGGCAGGCCGCCGAGGAGCCCCTGCCGTCACACTCCCCGGCCGTTCGAGTAAAGGGTCCACAAAGGACAGTCAAGCGAGTGTGATCATGCTCTCGCAGGGGGATCGCCCAGTTGGTTGCCATACGCAAGCAAGTTGCTTAGCCTAGCTAAGGGACTTTGCGAGCAGAAGGGTTGCACAGTGGCGGAACGCCGGACGTATTCGATCGCGGAACTGGGGCCGCGGTACAAGTGGATCGCGCTGTCCAACACGACGCTGGGCATGCTGATCGCCACGATCAACTCCTCGATCGTGCTGATCGCGCTGCCCGACATCTTCAAGGGCATCGGCATCAACCCCCTCGAACCGGCCAACACCAGCTACCTGCTGTGGATGATCATGGGCTTCCTCGTGGTCACCGCGGTGCTGGTGGTGAGCTTCGGCAGGCTCGGCGACATGTACGGCCGCGCGAGGATGTACAACCTCGGCTTCGCCGTCTTCACCGTTTCCTCCATCATGCTGGCCGTCACCTGGTTCGACGGCGACGCGGCCGCGTTGTGGCTGATCGGCTGGCGCATCGTGCAGGGCGTCGGCGGCGCCTTCCTGATGGCGAACTCCTCGGCGATCCTCACCGACGCCTTCCCGGCCAACCAGCGCGGCCTCGCGCTCGGCATGAACGGCGTCGCGGCCATCGCGGGCTCGTTCCTCGGCCTGGTCGTCGGCGGCGTGCTCGCGCCGGTCGACTGGAACCTGATCTTCCTGGTGTCGGTGCCCTTCGGCGTGATCGGCACGATCTGGGCGTACCTCAAGCTGCACGACACCGGCGTTCGCAAGCACGCGCGGATGGACTGGTGGGGCAACATCACCTTCGCGCTCGGCCTGATCGCCGTCCTGATCGGGATCACCTACGGCATCCAGCCCTACGGCTCGTCGCCGACCGGCTGGGGCAGCCCGATGGTCCTGAGCTGCCTGATCGGCGGCGTCGCGGTGCTGGTCGCGTTCGTGATCATCGAGACCAAGGTCGACAACCCGCTGTTCCGGCTGTCGCTGTTCAAGATCCGGTCGTTCACCTGGGGCAACATCGCGAACCTGACGGCGTCGCTCGGGCGCGGTGGCCTGCAGTTCATCCTGATCATCTGGCTGCAGGGCATCTGGCTGCCGCAGCACGGCTACACGTTCGAGCAGACGCCGTTGTGGGCGGGCATCTACATGCTCCCGATGACGGTCGGCTTCCTGCTGGCCGCCCCGACGTCGGGCATCCTCGCCGACCGGATCGGCAGCCGCCTGCTCGCCTCCAGCGGCCTGCTGATCACGGCGATCACGTTCCTGCTGCTGATCATCCTGCCGGTGAACTTCGACTACTGGGCGTTCGCGGCGATCCTGCTGATCAACGGCATCGGCATGGGCATGTTCTCCTCGCCCAACCGCGCCGAGGTGATGAACAGCCTGCCGGCGGACGCCCGCGGCTCCGGCGCGGGCATGATGACGACGTTCCAGAACGCGGCGATGGTCCTGTCGATCGGCTTCTTCTTCAGCCTGATCATCTCGGGCCTGTCGAGCAGCCTCCCGTCGACGATGCACGACGGCCTGATCGCCCACGGCGTCCCCGAGGCGGCGGCCACGCAGGTGGCGCACCTGCCGGCGGTGGCGGTGCTGTTCGCGGCGTTCCTGGGCTACAACCCGATCCAGCAGCTCCTGGGCGGTCAGCTGACGGCGCTGCCGCCGGACCAGGCGTCGTTCCTGACGGGCCGCAGCTTCTTCCCGAACCTGATCTCGGGCCCGTTCCAGTCCGGCCTGGCGGTGGCGTTCGGCTTCGCGATCGCGGTCTGCCTGATCGGCGCGGTGGCGTCGTTGCTGACGAAGGACGCGCGCCCGAAGGACCGCGAGTCGGTGGGCGAGGAGCTGGCCGCGGTGGCCGGCGAGTCCGGCGGCGGGCCGAGCGAACTGGTGTCGCCGGCGAGCGAACGCTGACGGTGGTTTCGAAGCCGGGTGCTGCACTGCGCGGCACCCGGCTTTCCCGTCCGGAGTCAGGCCGCGACCAGCGCGACCTCCTCCGCCGGTTCCGTCTTCTTGGCCCGGCGCCGCGCGATGATGCGGCGACCGACGTCGATCATCGGGATCTCGACCCAGCGGTAGAGCAGATCGGCAGCCAGCAGCCCGACGAAAGTCACGGCGACCGCGGTGAGCGTCCGGTGCGGGGCGAACTGCGGGATCGCGCCCGCGAGCGCCACCGCGATGACGCCCTGCATGAGGTAGAGCGAATACGACCGCTCCCCGATGAACCGCATCGGCCGCAGGGACAGGACCCAGGCGAGCGGCCCGCCGGCGACCAGCGACGGTACCAGCAGCGCGGCGAGCAGGATGTAGACCGTGCTGGTGACAACACCGTGTTCGTCGCTGAGCAGCTCGCTGATCTCGCCGAATGTGGTCTGGACCGTGATCAGTGCGGCGGCGACCACCAGCCCGGCGACGGGGTGCGTGAACACGCGCAATGCGGCGAATCCCTTGCGGTGGTGCAGCACGATCGCCAGCGCGCAGCCGATGAGGATCGGCGAGTACGAGGTCGCATAAGGCAGGAAGGAGATCAGCGCGAACATGAGCACGACGAGGCCGGCGGCGAGACTCAGGCGTTTCACGAAGCCGAGCGCGCCGAGGCCGAACGCGAGCAGCGGCCAGACGAGGTAGAACTTCTGCTCGACGCCGAGCGTCCAGGCCTGGCCGAACATGATCATCTGGTGGAACTCGCCGAGGAAGGCGGCGTTCCACGGAAGGGCGGCGAGGATCCCGCTGTGCCGCAGGCCCATGCCCCGGAAGTAGGCGAAGACGACGACCACCCCGAGGACGACGTAGTAGACGGGGAGGATCCGGAACACCCGCCGGATGTAGAACTCTGCGAGCGAGATCCGGCCATCGCGGGCTTCCTCGCGCAGGGCCAGGGTGGTGATCAGGAAGCCGGAGAGCACGAAGAACAGGTGGACGCCGATCCAGCCGTTGGCCCGCTCCCAGTTGGGGCCCCCGTAATGGAAGAAGACGACGAGCACGGCGGCGATGGCCCGGACCCCGTCGAGGGCGGCGAACCTGCGCGTGGCCAGGTACTGGTCGTGCGTCATCATCGAGTGAGACCCCTCAGGCTGCTGACTCGCACAATGTAATTGGGCGAGCGGGCCATTCACTCTTTGGGGTGACGATTCGGGCGTCGAAGCTGGTAGTGGTCCATGAGCGTGAACACGCTCGTGATCTCCGCGCCATCCGAGGGTGGGGGCGTGAAGCGATTGGCTACCAGCCGAGCGACGCCCGCTGGATCTTCACCGGGTGCGCCGGTGCGCCGTCCAGCGGGCCGTTCGGGTCGGTCGGGATGATGCCGTCGGCCACCATGTGGTCCAGCGCCTCCATGCCGCGCACCACGCGGCCCAGCACCGAGTAGTTCGCCGGGATGTTCGCGAACGAGTGCACGATGAAGAACTCGGACCCGTTGGTCCCCGGCCCCTGGTTCCCCATCGCCACGGTCCCGCGCGGGTAGGTCTCGGTACCGGAAACCTCATCGGGGAACTTGTACCCCGGTCCGCCCTTCTCGACCTCGTAGATGTCCCCGCACTGGAGAACGCCGAGCCGAGCGGAGTTGGACAGCCGCCAGCACTGCGACCGGTCGTAGAACCGCTGCAGGATGAGCGAAACCATGTTGTGCACCGCGCACGGCGCCGCCCCGGCGCGGTTCAGCCGCACCGTCACCGGGCCGTAGTTGAAGCGGAACGTCACGTCGACCGTCCCGCGCGTCAAAGCGAACGGCAGCGGCCGCACCACGGGACGTGCCGCGGGGTTGTCGGGGGTCGGGGTGAACTCGCACCGCGTGACCACCGGGGCTGCCGAAGCCGAAGCCGGCGCCACCAGCAACGCACCCAGGACACCGACGAGAGCCAAACCCCAGCGCAGCTTCATGACCCGCGACGTTAGCGGGTCACCAACTACTTGCGCCAGGCCGTGCGCTGCTTACGGATGTCGAGCACCAGCAGCAGGATCAGGAACAGCGAGAGGCCGACGAGCCACACGTTCTCGGTGTTGTTCTCGTGGTTGCCCTTGATCATCACGAGCAGGATGATCGCGCTGACCCAGCCGGCGATGCGGGTGGCCTTCGGGAACGAACCGTGCCAGCCCCAGGCCGCGGACGGCTCGTCGCGGGGGTCGACCTCGGGCCGCTTCTCGACCGCCTTGCCTGCCACGATGAACTCCTCAAGACCCTTGAACCACGGACGCGCCGATGATCCCACACCTCCGGGTGCGCCGCGGAGACGCCCCGCGCGACAATGACTCGCGATGACTACCTCGCGAAGCGTTCTCGTGCTCGGCTCCACCGGGTCCATCGGCGTGCAGGCCCTGGACGTCGCGGCCCGCAACCCGCACCTCTTCCGGGTGGCCGGCATCGCGGCGGGTGGCGCCGATCCGGCCGCGCTCGCCGCGCAGGCGCTCGCCCACGGCGTCGAGGCCGTCGCCGTGACCAAGGCCACCGCCGCCGAAGACGTGCAGCTCGCGCTGTACGCCGAAGCGCAGAAGCGCGGCTATTCGCAGGGCGAGTTCAAGCTCCCGCGGCTCTTCGCGGGCTCCGACGCGGTCACCGAGCTGATCGACGCCGTGCCCGTCGACACCGTCCTCAACGCGCTGCCCGGCTCCCGCGGCCTCGAGCCGACGCTGCGGGCGCTCGCCACCGGCGCCACCCTCGCGCTGGCCAACAAGGAGTCGCTCATCGCCGGCGGGCCGCTGGTGCTCGCCGCGGCCAAGCCCGGGCAGCTCGTGCCGGTCGACTCCGAGCACTCCGCCATCGCGCAGGCCCTGCGCGCCGGCCGCCAGGACGAAGTCGCCCGGCTCGTGCTCACCGCCTCCGGCGGCCCGTTCCGCGGCCGCAAGCGGGCCGAGCTGGCCGACGTCACCGTCGAGCAGGCGATGGCGCACCCGACCTGGTCGATGGGCCCGCTGATCACCATCAACTCCGCCACCCTGGTCAACAAGGGCCTGGAGCTGATCGAGGCGGCGCTGCTGTTCGGCATCGAGCCCGACCGGATCGACGTCACCGTGCACCCGCAGTCGATCGTGCACTCGATGGTGACCTTCACCGACGGCTCGACGATCGCCCAGGCCAGCCCGCCCGACATGCGGCTGCCGATCGCGCTCGCCCTGCACTGGCCCGACCGGGTGCCCGACGCCGCCCCCGCGTGCACCTGGGACAAGGCCGCGACCTGGACTTTCGAGCCGCTGGACGACGAGGCCTTCCCGGCCGTCGAGCTGGCCCGGCACTGCGGCACCGCGGGCGGCTGCCTGCCCGCGGTGTACAACGCCGCGAACGAGGAGCTCGTCGCGGCGTTCCTGGCGCAGAACACCGGCTTCACGTCGATAGTGGACACTGTTTCCGAGGTGGTGGGAGCCGCCGACGAGTGGCGTCGCGAACCGCGCGACGTCGACGACGTTCTCGCCGCCGAGCGCTGGGCTCGCGCGCGGGCCGGTTCGATCATCGAGGGGAAGTAGCGGGTGTCCTACATCATCGGTGTGGTGCTCTTCGCGCTGGGGATCTGTGTCTCCGTCGCACTGCACGAGGCCGGCCACATGGTCACCGCGAAGGCCTTCGGCATGAAGGTCCGCCGGTACTTCGTGGGCTTCGGGCCCACGGTGTTCTCCTGGCGTCGCGGGGAGACCGAATACGGCCTGAAGTGGATCCCGCTCGGCGGCTTCTGCGACATCGCCGGCATGACAGCGCTCGACGAGGTGACGCCGGACGAGGCTCCCCGCGCGATGTGGCGGTTCAAGACCTGGAAGCGCACGGTCGTCATGTCCGCCGGGTCGATCACGCACTTCATCCTCGGCTTCGTCGTGCTCTACCTGATGGCCGTGACGATGGGGCTGCCGAACCTGGCCGGCCCCACCACGACCGAGCCGGTGCTGGCTTCGACCTCCTGCGCCCGCTCGGCCACGACGAAGGAGCAGGCCCAGGACCCCACCTGCCCGCCGGGCGCCGCGCGTCCCGCGCAGGCCGCCGGGCTGCGGGCCGGTGACAAGATCGTCGCGATCGGCGGCAAGCCGATCGCGACCTGGGACGAGATGCTCGCCACCGTGCAGGCCACCAGCGGCCCGACGGAGTTCGACGTCCAGCGCGGCGACCAGCGCCTGTCGCTCGTCGTCGACGTGCCGAAGGTGCAGCGCTGGAGCAGCTCGGGCGTCAAGGAGGTCGGCATGATCGGCGCCTCGCCGCAGCTGCCGGCCGCCACCACGCAGTACGGCCCGGTCGCCGCGGTCGGCGCCACGTTCAGCTTCACCGGCACGATGTTCTCCGAGACGGCCCAGCGGCTCGTCGAGTTCCCGGAGCGCATCCCCGCCGTCGTCACCGCGATCTTCGGCGGCGAGCGCGACCCGAACACCCCGGTCAGCGTCGTCGGCGCGAGCCGGATCGGCGGCGAGGCCGTCGAGCGGGGCATCTGGGTGCTGTTCTTCTTCCTGCTGGCCAGCCTGAACTTCTTCATCGGCGTGTTCAACCTGCTGCCGCTGCTGCCGCTCGACGGCGGGCACATCGCGGTGGTCTGGTACGAGCGCGTCCGCGACTGGATCCGCGCCCGGCGGGGCAAGGTGGCCGGCGGGCCCGTCGACTACACGAGGCTGTCCGGGATCACGATGGTGCTGGTGCTCATCGGTGGCGCGGTGACCCTGCTCACGGTCACGGCGGACATCGTCAACCCGATTCGTCTGCAGTAGTGCTCCGCCACGGAGGGGTTCCGGCCCCTCCGTGGCGGGTCGCACGGGGCGTAATGCTGCTCACCGTGACGGTTGACATGGTGAAGGTGGCCCGGTCGGGGTAGGTACGCTGGAGGCCGTGACCGTCGCACTCGGTATGCCTGCCCTGCCCCCGCCCGTCCTGTCCGAGCGCCGCAAGACCCGCCAGCTCCAGGTGGGCCCGGTCGGTGTCGGCAGCGACCACCCGATCTCCGTCCAGTCGATGACGACGACGCTCACCTCCGACGTCAACGCGACCCTGCAGCAGATCGCCGAGCTGACCGCCGCGGGCTGCGACATCGTCCGCGTCGCGTGCCCGTCGGCCGACGACGCCGAGGCGCTGCCCGCCATCGCGAAGAAGTCGCAGATCCCGGTGATCGCCGACATCCACTTCCAGCCGAAGTACGTCTTCGCCGCGATCGAGGCCGGTTGCGCCGCGGTGCGCGTGAACCCGGGCAACATCCGGAAGTTCGACGACCAGGTCAAGGAGATCGCGCAGGCCGCGAAGGACCACGGCACGCCGATCCGGATCGGCGTCAACGCGGGCTCGCTGGACAAGCGCCTGCTCGAGAAGTACGGCAAGGCGACGCCGGAGGCGCTCGCCGAGTCGGCCCTGTGGGAGGCGTCGCTGTTCGCCGAGCACGACTTCCACGACATCAAGATCTCGGTCAAGCACAACGACCCGGTGGTCATGGTGCGCGCCTACGAGATCCTCGCCGAGCAGTGCGACTACCCGCTGCACCTCGGCGTCACCGAGGCGGGCCCGGCGTTCCAGGGCACGATCAAGTCGGCCGTCGCGTTCGGCGCGCTGCTGCGCCAGGGCATCGGCGACACGATCCGCGTGTCGCTCTCCGCGCCGCCGGTCGAAGAGGTCAAGGTCGGCATCCAGATCCTGCAGTCGCTGAACCTGAAGCAGCGCAAGCTGGAGATCGTGTCGTGCCCGTCGTGCGGGCGCGCGCAGGTGGACGTCTACACGCTCGCCGAGCAGGTCACCGCCGGGCTCGAGGGCATGGAGATCCCGCTGCGCGTCGCGGTCATGGGCTGCGTCGTCAACGGCCCGGGCGAGGCCCGCGAAGCCGACCTCGGCGTCGCTTCGGGCAACGGCAAGGGCCAGATCTTCGTGAAGGGCGAGGTCATCAAGACCGTGCCCGAGCACGCGATCGTCGAGACGCTGATCGAAGAGGCCATGCGCATCGCCGAAGAAGCGGGCGAGTCCCTCGGCGAGGGCGAGCCGGTCGTCACCGCCGGCTGACCCAGGCGCTCTTCCGCAGCCGGTCGTGAGTGATCAGGGCGGTTAGAACCGCCCTGATCACTCACGACCGTCGGGGTCAGCCCTGCAGGTGGTGCTGGGCGGCGTCGCGGATCTGCAGGCGGACGTTCTCCAGCGCGGCGGCGACCTCGTCGATCTGCTGCGACGCCAGCTGGATCGAACCCTGGATCGCGGTCGCGGTCGACGTCTCCCCGAGCAGGCCCATCACCTGTGCCTGCAGATCTTCGAGGTCGCTCTTCGTGGCGAGCGCGATGCCGGTGGGCACCTGGTCGGCGAGCAGCTCCAGCTGCTGCGCCTGCTCCTGGATCGTCATCGGGGGTTCCTTCCGCGGTGGGGACGCACTGTCCGTGTTAGCAGAACCCGAACTGCCGGTGGTGACGTTTACGCTGGTATTCGTGAGCGTGACCTGGGCCGTCCGGCAGCCGCACCCGGTGGTGCGGCCGCTGGTCACGCGCTATGTCGGGTACGCGCAGGACGAGGTGACGCTGCCCGTGCACCGAGGTCTGCCGTCCCGGCATGTGACGCTGGTCATCAGCCTGGCGGGGCCGGTCCGGATGGCCGGGCACAGCCTGCAGGGGCTCGTCGGCGGGCTGCACACGCGCGCGGTGCTGATCCGGCAGGATCGCAGCCAGGAAGGGCTGCAGCTGGAGCTCGACCCGCTGGGCGTGCGGACGTTGTTCGGGGTCACGGCGGCGGAGCTGAGCGGCGAGGTGTGCGACCTGGCCGAGTTCGGCCTGGGCTCGCTGCCGGACCGGCTGCGGGAGCTGCCGACCTGGGGCGAGCGGTTCGCCCTGCTCGACGACGTGCTGGCGGCGCGGGCGGTCGATCCGGTGGCGCCGCCGCCCGAGCTGGGGGAGGCCTGGCGCCGGATGCGGGGCGCGGACGGCCGGGTGCGCGTCACGGACCTGGCGGACGAGGTCGGCTGGAGCCGCCGTCACCTGGGTGAGCGGTTCCGGGCGGTGCTGGGCCTGGCGCCCAAGCAGGCGGCGCGGGTACTGCGGTTCGAGCGGGCCGGGCGGTTGTTGCGGCAGGGGCGCTCGGACCTGGCCGGGCTGGCCGTCGAGTGCGGCTACTACGACCAGGCGCACCTGAGCAACGAGTGGCGGGCGCTGGCCGGGTGCACGCCGGGGACGTGGATCGCCGAGGAGCTCCCGTTCCTCCAAGACGAGGGAGTGGCGGCGGGCAAGACTCGCGGGCATGACTCCTGAACCGAACGTCTGGCCCGCCCTGCGTTACGACGACGCCCCGGCGGCGGTCCGTTTCCTCGTCGACGTCCTGGGCTTCACCGAGACGCTGGTGGTGCCCGAAGGCGACCTGATCGCGCACGCCGAGCTGCGCTGGCCCGAAGGCGGCGCGGTGATGCTGGGCAGCGTCCGCCCGCCGGACGGTGTCCACGACGCCGTGAAACCCGGCACCGGCGCGGTGTACGTGGTTTCGGACCACGTCGACGAGATCCACGCGAAGGCGAAGGCCGCGGGCGCGGAGATCACCGCGGAGCTGACCGACACGGACTACGGCTCGCACACGTTCAGCCTGCGCGACCCGGAGGGCAACGCCTGGACGTTCGGCACCTACCGCGGCGCGCCCTGAGGGGCTGGCCGCGCCTCAGCCGACCGGCTTCTCGAAGGTGACCAGCAACCCGTCCACGCCGCCGGGCCCGACACGGCCCTTCACCTCCGCCGAAGTGATCGCCTTCAGCTGCCAGCCGTCGGCGGCGTGGTCGTTGAGCAGCTTCTCGAGCTTCCCGCCGGACATCTTGCCCCCGACGAGCTTCTCCCGGACCTCTACGACCTTGTACGTATACCGCTGCATACACTCATTCTCCCCGCGAACCGCGACCCGGGCTGTTCATCTCACCGTGTCCGGGGCCTCGCGTTCCGTTCAGGCGCCGAATCTGGCACCCTGGACCCCGTGTTGCGGCTTGCAGGTGCACGGCTGCTCGATGATCGGGACTATCCGGCGGTCCGTGCCGCGCTCGCCGCCGACCCGGTGGGCAGCTGCATGGTCAGCGCCCGGGTCGAGGCCGCGGGCCTCGACCCGTGGCGGCTCGGTGGCGAGCTCTGGGCCGCCGACAACCGCCCGGTCCGCGCCGGGCGGCTCCAAGGGCTGTGCTTCTCCGGCCCCAACCTGATCCCCTTGCGCGGCAACGCGCCCGCGTTGCGCTCCTTCGCCGACCGCGCGCTACGCCGCCAGCGAACCTGCTCGTCGCTCGTCGGCCCGGCCGAGCAGGTCATCGGCCTCTGGGACGAGCTCTCCGACGAGTGGGGCCCGGCCCGCGAGGTCCGCGACGACCAGCCGCTGATGGCCCTGGACTCGACGCCGCTGGTCGCGGCCGACCCGCTGGTCCGCCCCGTCCGGCCGGACGAGCTCGAGCGGTACCTGCCCGCGGCCGTCGCGATGTTCATCGAGGAGGTCGGCGTCGACCCGCGCAGCGGCGACGGCGGCGCCAGCTACCGCGCCCGCGTCACCGAGCTGATCGGCGCCGGGCGCGCGTTCGCCCGGTTCGAGAACGGCGAGGTCGTCTTCAAGGCCGAGATCGGCGCGATGTCGGCGACGGTCGGGCAGATCCAGGGCGTCTGGGTGCACCCCGGACGCCGGGGCGACGGCCTGGGCACCGCCGGCACCGCCGCCGTGGTCAACCGGCTCGTGAAAGGCCTGGGCCGCACCGCCAGCCTCTACGTCAACGCCTTCAACACCCCCGCCCTCGCGGCCTACCGCAAGATCGGCTTCCAGCAGGTCGGCCAGTACGCGACGGTGCTCTTCTAGCCACTCTTCCGTGGCGGCGTTTCGAGGCCGGGACACCCCTGCTGACCAGGCATCATCCCGCCATGAGTGCACGTCGACGCCGCGGTGCGCTCGCGGTGCTGCTGCTCGCCGCCGCGACCACCGCCGGGTGCTCGGGCGACGGTCCCGAGGACGCCCTCTCCGCCTTCCTCGACGCCGTCGCGGCCGGGGACGTCGCCGCCGCGGCCGCGAACACCGATTCGCCGGACGCGGCCACGACCGTGCTGTCCCAGGTCCGCGGCGTGCTCGAGCCAGAGTCCCTGGACGTCGACGACGAAGAGGTGAAGGAGCCGGCGAACGGCGACACCGTCACCGCCGGCTACCGGCTCACCTGGCACCTGCCGCACGGCCGCACCTGGACCTACCGCGCCGACGCCCAGCTGCGCGCGGCCGAGAACGGCTGGCAGGTGCACTGGCAGCCGACGGTCGTGCACCCGCAGCTGGCCGTCGGCCAGACCCTCGGCCTGCTGCCGCAGCTGCCCGAGACCGCGCCGGTCCTCGACCGCGACGGCGTGCCGCTGATGCGCCCGCAGACCGTGATCGGGGTGGTCGTCGACCCGCAGAAGACGGGCAACGCGAGCGCCGTCGCCGGCTCGCTTGCGAAGGCGCTGCACCGGTACGAGCCGTCGGTCACCGGCCGGTCGGTGCTCGACGGGATGAACAAGACCAAGCCCGGCGACGCCTACCCGGTGATCACCCTGCGGGCCGGCGACTACCAGCGGGTCAAACCGGTGATCTACGACCTGCCCGGCGTCCGGTTCGCCAGCCAGGAGCGGCTGCTGCCGGTCACCCGAGGCTCCGGGCAGCAGGTCCTCCCCGGCATCCGCGCGCTGGTCGAGCAGCAGCTGGCCGGGGCGGCGGGCTGGCGGATCGTCACCCGGGACGTCACCGGCGGCGAGGTCTCCGAGCTCAAGGCCGAGCCGCCGAGCCCGTCGCCCGCGGTCACCAGCACGCTCAGCGCGCGGATCCAGGCCGCCGCCGAGCAGGCCCTGGCCACCGAGCAGTACCCGGGCGCGCTGGTGGCGATCCAGCCGTCGAGCGGGGACATCCTGGCCGTCGCGCAGAACGAAGCCGCCGACGAAGAGGGCTCACTGGCCCTGTCCGGGCGCTACCCGCCCGGGTCGACGTTCAAGATCGTGACGGCGGCGGCCGCGCTGTCGGCCGGTGACGTCGAGGCCGGCAGCCCCGTCGACTGCCCCGGCACCACGACGATCGAGAACCGCGTCGTCCCGAACGAAGGCCGGTTCGACCTGGGGCGCGTCCCGCTGAAGACGGCGTTCGCGCGCTCGTGCAACACGACCTTCGCCCGGCTCGCCGCCGGGCTGCCGTCGACGGCGCTCACCGACGCCGCCCGCTCGTTCGGGATCGGCGCGGACTTCGTCGTCCCCGGCCTGACCACGGTGACCGGCACGGTCCCGCCCAGCGACTCGGCCGTCCAGCGGGCGGAGAACGGCTTCGGCCAGGGCACGGTGGTGACCAGCCCGTTCGGTATGGCGCTGGCCGCGGCCACCGTGCAGGCCGGGAAGGTGCCGACGCCGTCGATCGTCAAGGGCATGCCCGCGACCACGCAGAACGTCGGCGACCCGCCGTCGGACGACGTCCTGGGCGCGTTGCGCGCGATGATGCGCGAGGTCGTCACGGCGGGGACCGCGACCGGCCTGCGTGACATCCCCGACGTCGCGGGCAAGACCGGCACCGCCCAGTTCGGGGACGGCTCCCGCTCGCACGGCTGGTTCGTCGGATACCGCGGTGACCTGGCGTTCGCCGTGCTGCTGACCGAGGCCGGATCGTCCAAACCGGCGGTGCAGGCCGCGCACCGGTTCCTGGCGGGGGTCGGCTGAGCGGGCCGTCGTAAAGTGGGGGCATGTCCGTTCGTGCCCCGCTGGTTCCCGGCGTCCAGACGCCGCGCCGTGACGTCCCCAGTTCCATCGCCCGTCCCGAGTACGTGGACAAGCCGGCGCCGAAGCGGGACACCGGCAACGGCGTGCGCACGCCCGAGGTGATCGAGGCGATGCGGGTCGCGAGCCGCATCGCGGCGCAGGCCCTGGAGGAGGGCGGCAAGGCGGTCAAGCCGGGTGCCACCACGGACGACATCGACAAGGTGGTGCACGAGTTCCTGCTCGACCACCGCGCCTACCCCTCGACGCTGGGCTACCGCCGGTTCCCGAAGTCGTGCTGCACCTCGCTCAACGAGGTCATCTGCCACGGCATCCCGGATTCGACGGTGATCGAGGACGGCGACATCTGCAACATCGACGTGACGGCCTACATCGGCGGCGTCCACGGCGACACGAACGCGACGTTCCTGGCCGGCGACGTCTCCGAGGAGGCCCGCCTGCTGGTGGAGCGCACCCGCGAGGCGACGATGCGGGCGATCAAGGCGGTCCGGCCGGGCCGGCAGCTCAACGTCATCGGCCGGGTCATCGAGGCCTACGCGAAGCGCTTCGGCTACGGCGTGGTCCGCGACTTCACCGGCCACGGCGTCGGCCCGGCGTTCCACACGCCCCCGACGGTCCTGCACTACGAAGAGCCCTCCGTCGACACGGTGATCGAGGAGGGCATGACCTTCACGATCGAGCCGATGATCACCCTCGGCACCATCGACTACGACATCTGGGCCGACGACTGGACCGTCACCACGAAGGACAAGAAGTGGACGGCTCAGTTCGAGCACACCCTCGTGGTGACGGCCGACGGCAGCGAGATCCTGACCCTGCCGTGAGTCTCGTGAGTGTTTAGGGCGGTTCTAACCGCCCTAAACACTCACGAGCTTTTTCAGTGGCTGGTCGCCTTCTTGTAGCAGCGCACCGAAAGCGGCACGAAGACCGCCAGCAGCACCGCGATCCACAGCACCGAAGCCAAGACCGCGTGCTGCATCGGCCAGACGTCGCGCGGCGGCAGTGCCGCGCTCGTGTTGCCGAACAGCTCCCGCGCCGCCTGGGTGACCGCCGAGACCGGGTTCCAGTCCGCGATCGCCCGCAGCGGGCCGGGCAGCCGGCCGCTGTCGACGAACGTGTTGGCCAGGAACGTCAGCGGGAAGACGACCACCATCGAGACGTTGTTGAACACCTCGGGCTTGCGCACGGCCAGGCCGAGCGCGCCCATCACCCACGACAGCGCGTAGGAGAACGCCAGCAGCAGGACGATCCCGCCCAGCGCCTCCAGCACGCCGGTGTGGATGCGCCAGCCGACCAGCAGGCCGACCAGGCCCATGATGAGCAGGCTCGCCGTGCTGAGGATGAGGTCGGCGGTGGTCCGCCCGATCAGCACCGCGGCCGGTGACATGGGCAGGGAGCGGAACCGGTCGATGATGCCCTTCTGCAGGTCGTCGGTCAGCCCGTAGCCGGTGACGATGCCGCCCATCGCGACCGCGAGGGTGAAGATCCCCGGCAGCATGAACTCGCGGTAGGACAAGCCGGGGATGTCGATCACGCTGCCGAACACGTACCCGAAGAGCAGCACGAACATCACCGGCGTGAACACGAGGGACCCGAGCAGGTCCAGCGACCGGAAGATCTTGATCGAGTTGCGCTTGGCGACGGTCGCGCCGTCGGTCACGGCCATCTGCACCGCGTTCATCACACGGCCTCCTTCGCGGTTTCGGCCACCTCGTGGCCGGTGAGGGACAGGAAAACGTCGTCGAGGGTGGGGCGGCGGACGCCGACGTCACGGACTTCGACACCGTCCACGGCGAGCAGCGCCAGCGCTTCGGTAAGCGCTTTCGCGCCGTGGGTCACGGGCACGGTGAGCCGGAAGCCCTCGGCCTGCGGCTCGCCGCTGGCCAGCCGGGCCAGCGCTCGCTGCGCGACGACGACGTCGTCGTGCGTGCCGACGGTCAGCTCGATCCGCTCGCCGCCGACGAGGTCCTTGAGCTCGTCGGCGGTGCCGCGGGCGATCACGCGCCCGTGGTCGACGACGGCGATGCTGTCGGCCAGCCGGTCGGCCTCTTCGAGGTACTGGGTGGTGAGCAGCAGCGTGGTGCCGCCGGCGACCAGTTCGGTGATGACGTCCCACAGCTCGGTGCGGGCCCGCGGGTCGAGCCCGGTCGTGGGCTCGTCGAGGAACAGCACCGGCGGGTTGGCGACCAGCGCGCCGGCCAGGTCGAGCCGGCGCCGCATGCCGCCGGAGTAGCCCTTGACCGGGCGGTCGGCGGCGTCGCCCAGGCTGAACCGGGCCAGCAGCTCCCGGCCGCGCGCCTTGGCGCGCTTGGTGCCCAGGTGGTACAGCCTGCCGACCATCTCGAGGTTTTCGGCCCCGGTCAGTTCGAGGTCGACGGCGGCGTACTGCCCCGACGCGCCGATGTGCGAACGCAGCTCGTGCGCGTCCTTCACGACGTCGAACCCGGCGACCGTCGCGTGGCCCTCGTCCGGCTGCTGCAGCGTCGTGAGGATCTGGACCGTGGTGGTCTTCCCGGCGCCGTTGGGCCCGAGCACGCCGAGCACCGTGCCTTCCGGTACCCGCAGCGACATTCCGTCGAGCGCGGTGACCTTCCCGTACCTCTTGACCAGTCCCTCGGCCACGATGGCGTCTGACATGGATCTTCCCCTTTGTTCGTGGAGTCTTCAGGCGCGGCGGATGACGATGTCGCCGGTGTAGGTGTGGGCCTTGACCTCGACGGTCTCGGTGCTGCCGCCGGGTCCGTCGGTGGCGCTGAGCGTGTTGCGCACGGAGCCGGTCAGGGAGTTGAGCTCGAGCCACGCGGCACTGCCCTCGCGGATGCCGACCTCGATCTCGCCGACGGCGGTTTCGAGCACGACCCGGTCGCGCACGACCTCCCCGACCCGGATGTCACCGGACGCGGTCTTGGCGTGCACGCCCGCGTGGGCGAGGTCGACGAGGATGTCGCCGTTGGCGGTGTTGACCCGCACGTCACCGGTGACCTCGTGGACGCGGGTCTCGCCGTTGGAGTTCTTCAGCACCGCGGTGCCGTCGATCTCGCGGATCCGCAGCTCGCCGGAGCCGGTGCCGATCTCGGCGTGCCCGCTGGCCCGCTCGACGGTGACGTCGCCGGTCGCCGTGTGCGCCTCGAGGCGGGTGGACTCGTCGAGGTGGATGTCACCGACGGACGTCTTGAACCGGCTGTCCCCGACGCGGCCGCTGACGCGGAAGTCGCCCATCGCAGAGGTCGCGTTGACCCGCGAGCCGGCCGGCAGCTCGACGGTGACGTGCAGGGCACCGGCCTTGCCCCAGAGCTTGGTGACGTACTTCGGGCCCTTGACCAGCAGCTCGCCGTGGGCGAACTCGACGCGGGTCCGGGCCGCGGCCTTGACGTCCTCGTTGTCGCCCGGGTCGGCCGGGGTGACCTCGACGGTGGTGTCCGCGCGCTCGCCGGCGACGATCCGGACGTCGGCGACGCTCACGTCGATCGTGGCCGTGATCGGCTCGGGAGTGGGGAAAACGGGCATGGCTGCGCCCTTCTGGGGTGCTCGGGTGGCGTCTCCGCAGGTCGGAGACGTGAAGGAAGAAGAGTGGGAGTTACCGGACCCAGCCGGTGTACTTCTCGCCGAAGACGGACCGGCGCTGGGTGGTGTGGCTGCGGTCGGGACCGAGCGCGGAGCTCGCGGCCCGGACGAGCCAGGCGTTGATGGAGATCCGGTCCCGGCCGGCGGCTTCTTCGACGCGCTGCTTGAGCTGTTCGGGCAGCCGCAGGTTGATCCGCGCGACGGCGCCGTCGTCGGCCTCGGGCGGAGGCGGCGGCGCTTCCGCGGGCGCCGGTTCGGGTGTGGTGGGCAGTGAAACGGCGAACTCGGCCTCACGGCGGCGAAGGCGTACTTCGACGGAGCCGGGGGCGAGGTCGCGGGTGATCTCGTCGGCAGCGGCCGAGAGCGCGTCGAGCAGGGTGAGCCGGATCGCCGATTCGAGCGGCGCGGTGAGTCGCTCGGCGAGGGCGACGGCTTCCTCGCCCGCCGCTTCGGCGGCGACCGCGAGCTCCCGGCGGAGTTCGTCCACGAAGGGCGTCAGGTCCATGGCACTACCGTGGCACCACGGTGGCACCACGACAACCCTGAATTGGCACCCTTAAGGGTCAAGAGCGGTGCCAGATTCGACGAACCTGCAGCTCAGTGCGGCGCGGGGCAAGCGCCCCAATGTGGCATTGGGTGCGTGGGACGCACCCAATGTGGCGTTCGGTGCGTGGGACGCACCCAATGTGGCATTGGGGCGCAAGCGAGCCGGGGCCGGGCAAGCGCCCCAATGTGGCCTTCGGTGCGTTCAACGCACCGGAGGGCCCCTTGGGTGCGTGGGACGTACCCAAGGCCACATTGGGGGCGCCGGTCAGGCGCGTTCGACGCGCTCCAGGAGCTCGTCCAGGAAGCCGCAGGCCTCGGCGGCGGCGCGGTCGGGATCGCGCTCGGCGATGGCTTCGGCGAGGCCTTCGTGGCCGATCTCCGGCACGTGGTGCACACCCGGCGTGATGCTCGACGTCGCCGCGACGCTCGCCGTGATGACCTCCGTCAGCCCGCGGTGGAGCTCGGTGAGCAGCCCGTTGTGCCCGGCGCGGACGACGGCCGTGTGGAACTCGGCATCCGTGTGTGCGAAGTCCTCCCAGCGCCGCTCGCGCAGCTCCGTCTCGCGACGGGCCAACAGCGACCACAGCTCCGCGACCTCCTCCTCGGTGCGCGACAGCGCGGCGAGCCGGGCGCCCTCGGCTTCGAGGGTGCGCCGGACCTGCAGCACCTCGCGCAGCTCCGAGCCGCAGAGCCGGCGGATCGCGCCGGACACTTCGCTGGTGGCGCGCACGTACGTGCCGTCGCCTTGGCGCACTTCGAGCAGGCCCGTGTGCGCGAGCGCGCGCACGGCTTCGCGGACGGTGTTGCGCCCGACGCCGAGCTGTTCGCCCAGTTCGACCTCGGTGGGGATGCGCGTGCCCAGGGGCCAGTCGCCCTGCGCGACCGCGGCCCGCAGCTGCTCGATGACCTGGTCGACCAGGCCGGTGCGCCGGGTGGTGGCCAGAGGCACAGAAGTCATCCCTTCATCCAATCATCCTACGTATGCGATAGTAGCGGTCATGCGCGTCGGAAACCGTGAACTCGAACTGGACGGCGCCGTGGAGGTCCGGACGCCGGGTGTGGTCACCGCCGGCGCGCTGCTCGCGGTCGCGGTGGTGCTCACCGCCCTCAACCTGCGCCCGGCCATCACCGGGGTCGGCCCCATGCTCGCCGAAATGCGCGCGGACCTGGGCGCCTCCGTGGTCTGGGCGGGCGTGCTCACGACGGTGCCGACGCTCTGCTTCGCCGGTGCCGGGCTGGCCGCGCCGCTGCTGGCCCGCCGGGCCGGGATCGGCGCCGCCATCGCGATCGCCCTCACCGCGCTCGCGGCCGGGCTCGTGCTGCGCGTGCTCGACGGCCCGGCCGTGGTGCTCGGCGGGACGCTCGTCGCCACCGCCGGGATCGCCCTGATCAACGTGCTCATCCCGGTGGTCATCAAGGACTCCTTCCCGGCCCGCATCGGCGTCATGACCGGCGTCTACACCGCGGCCCTGCAGGGCGGCGGCGCCCTGGGGTCGGCGGTGACCCCGCAGCTCGGCGACGCGTTCGGCGGCTGGCGCCCGGCCCTGGGCTCCTGGGCGGTGGTGGCCGTCGTCGCGCTGCTGGCGTGGATTCTCGCAGCCCGCGGGACCGGCCGGGCACCGCGTCACGCCGACGCCGCCGACGCCGGCCGGTCGCTGCTGCGCAACCGGCTCGCCTGGATCGTCACGGTCTTCTTCGGCCTGCAGGCCTTCTACGCCTACGCCGCGATGGGCTGGTTCCCGCAGGTGCTGATGGACGCCGGGGTGCCGCGCGACGAGGCGGGCCTGCTGTTCGGCCTGGTCTCGCTGATCGCCGTGCCGATCAGCCTGGTCGTCGCGCCGATGGCCGCCCGTCAGCGCGGCCAGGGCCGGTGGATCGTCACCCTCGGCGTCTTCGGCTTCGCCGGGACGACCGGGCTGATGCTCGCGCCGGCGTGGTCGCCGCTGTTGTGGAGCCTGCTGGTCGGGCTCGGGATGAGCGTGTTCTCCCTCGCGCTGACGGTGATCGCGCTGCGCGCCCGGACCGGAGCCGACACCGCCCGGCTGTCCGGCATGGCGCAGGGCTTCGGCTACCTCTTCGCCGCGCTGGGGCCGTTCCTGTTCGGCCTGCTGCACGACGTCGCCGGCGGCTGGTCGGTGCCCCTGGCGATGCTGCTGGGCTTGTTGCTGGTCCAGATGGTGTTCGGCGCGCTCGCCGGCCGCCGCCGGTTCGTCTGATTCTTAACTGTTAACGCCGTTCGTCCGGGTGCCGGCGGCTTAAGATCACCGGATGGCCGTGCCGTCGCCGGACCTCGGGACGCTGCTGCGCGTGGGCCCGTTCGACGCCGCCCTGCGCGCGGCCATCCGCGCCCGCGGCCTGAGCCTGGACCGGCTGCGCGAGCACCTGCGGGCCCGCGGTGTCACGGTGACGACGGCGACGTTGAGCTACTGGCAGTCCGGCCGCAGCCGGCCTGAGCGGCGTGATTCGGTGCGCGGGCTCCGCGAGCTCGAAGCCGTCCTCGAGCTGCCTGCGGGTTCGCTCGTCTCGCTGCTCGGGCCGCCGCGAGCGCGCCGGTCCGCGCCCGCGGAGATCGGCCGCTTCTGGCCGGACGAACGGCGCATCGACACCGCCGTGTCCGATGTGGACACCCGGTGGGACGAGCGGCTGACCAGGCTCAGCCAGCACGACGTGGTCCTCGTCGGCCCCGGCCGTGAGGAGCTGGAGTTCCGGTCGCGGCAGGTACTGCGCGCCGAGGCCGACGGCCCCGACCGCTGGGTGGTGATCCTGCACCTCGACGAGCACGACCGGCCGCTGCCGGAGCTGCGGGGCCTGCGCGGGTGCCGGGCGGGCCGCAGTGTGCACCGGCCCGGGGACGGCCTCCTCGTGGTCGAACTGCTCTTCGCCCGGCCACTCCTGCGCGGGGAAACGGTGCTCACCGAGCACACGCTCGTGAATCGCGCGCCGCACCCGGTCGCGACGAACTACGAACGCAAGTTCCGGCTGCCGGTCCGCGAATACGTGCTAGAAATCCGGTTCTCGCCCGAGGCGGTCCCGGCGGTGTGCCGTCGATTCGCCGAGCCCGGCGAATGCACCGAGGTGGTCCCGGAATCCGGTGCGGTGCACGGGGTCGCGCTGAACTTCGGCCCGGGCCGGTACGGGTTCGAATGGGACTGGCCCGCCAGTTAACTGTTAAGGACTTCCGGATCTTCAATCCGGTGTTTCCCGCGTTCTACGGTCTGCGCACTCCACTCGCCGATCCGAGGAGAAACCGATGCGCAGATTCGTTTCCGTCACGGGGGTGGCCGCCTTGGCCGCGCTCGGCTTGGGCCTGGCGCCCGCCGAAGCGGCACCGGCCCACCCGGACGCCGAGGTGGCGGGCGTGGCCGCCGCCTTCGGGCTCACCGCGGACCAGGCGCGCGCCCAGCTCACCGCCCAGGACGACGCCCACCGGCTGGCCGCCGCCCTGCCCGCTTCGGTGCGGCAGCAGTCGGCCGGGCAGTGGTTCGACGCCACGACCGGGAAGCTGACCGTCGCCGTCACCTCGTCGAGCGCCGCCGGCCAGGCCAGGGCGGCCGGTGCCGCGGCCCGGGTCGTCGCCCGCAGCCAGGCCGACCTGGACCGCACCGACGCGGCCGTCCGCGCGCTGGTCGGCAAGGGCGTCCCCGGCGTCTACGGCTGGGGTGTCGACGTCCGCGGCAACGAGGTCGGCGTGAACGTCGACCGGACGAAGAAGACCGCGGAGACGGACAGTTTCCTTTCCCGCGTCAAGGATCTCGGCGTCCGGATCACCGAGACGTCCACGTCGCCGCGGCAGCAGTCGGGGACGATCCAGACCGGCAACCCGTGGTGGCCGGGCAGCGAGTCCAACTGCTCGGTCGGCTTCCCGGCGACGGATTCCGGCGGTGCCAAGCACTTCCTGACGGCCGGTCACTGCACGAACGACCGCGACCAGGCCGCGTACGGCGCTTCGGGACAGCAGAACAGGATCGGCACGTCGAACGTCGGCGGCACGCACAGCGTCAACGCCCGCGAAGGCGACATGGGCGTCGTCGCGGTGACGGAGGCGGCCTGGAACCTTTCGGCGTCGGTCAACACCTGGGGCCAGCCGGCGGTCACGCTCACCGGCGCCGCCGAGGCGATGGTCGGCGACCGCGTGTGCCACTCCGGCAACACCTCGCACTGGCAGTGCGGCGAGGTCAAGTACACGCACAAGTCCGTCGACTACGGCGGGGGCCTGATCATCGACGACCTGACCTGGACGACCGCGTGTTCCCTCGGCGGCGATTCGGGCGGCGGGTGGCTGCTCGGCGACAAGGCCACCGGCCTGCACGACGGCGGCCCGGCGCAGTGCGTCCAGAACCCGGGCGACGGTGACCTGTCGATGTTCCAGCCGGTCATCGAGGCGCTGAACAAGTGGCAGCTCACCCTGGTCACCAGCGGCGGTACCGGGGACACGACGGCGCCGAGCGCGCCCGGCAACCCGCGGTCCACCGGCACGACGTCGGACAGCGTCTCGCTCGCGTGGGACGCGTCGACCGACGACGTCGGCGTCACCGGCTACGACGTCTACAACGGCTCCGCCCTCGCCACGAGCGTCGCGGGGACCAGCGCCACGGTCACCGGACTGAACCCGGACACGGCGTACTCGTTCACGGTCAAGGCGAAGGACGCTGCCGGGAACGCTTCACCCGCGAGCGCGGCGGTGTCCGCACGGACTCAGGCCGGTGGTGGCGGCCGGACGCTGACCGACGACACCGACTACGCCATCCGTGACTACCAGCAGGTGTTCAGCCCGATCGCCTCGACGCTCACCGGCAGCGCGGCCACCACGATCGGCGTCTCGCTGACCATCCGCCACACGTGCGCCGAAGACCTCGGCATCACGCTGCTGGACCCGAAGGGCAAGGCGTACGCGCTCAAGTACAGCGGCGGCAGCACGTGCACGCCGTGGAGTGGTGCGCGGACGTTCACCGTGCCGGCGACGGCGACCCCGGCGGCCGGCCGGTGGCAGCTGCGCGTGACCGACTACGGCCCCGGCGACACCGGCACGCTGGACACCTGGTCGATCACCCTCTGAAAGCCGTGAATGTCGCATTGAGGGACTTCAAGTCCCTCAATGCGACATTCACGGACCTACGTCAGTCCAGCGGCAGGTTGAGCAGGGCGTTCTCGACCAGCTCCGGCATCGCCGGGTGGATCCAGTACTGCCCGCGCGCCATCGAGTGCGCGTTCAGGCCGAAACTCATCGCCTGGATGAGCGGCTGGATCACCGACGACGCCTGCGGCCCGATGATGTGCGCGCCGAGCAGCTGCCCGGTCGCCGGGTCGGCCAGGAGCTTCGCGAAGCCCGTGGTGTCCTCCATCGCCCAGCCGTACGCGATCCCGGCGTAGTCCTGCTTGGACGTCACATCAGGAGACGCCCTTCTCGCGAGCCTTCTGCTCGGTGAGCCCGACCGACGCGACCTGCGGGTGGGTGAACACCGCGTGCGGCACGAACCGGTGGTCGGCGGTGATCCGCTCGTCCGGGTGCAGCAGGTTGTGCTGCACCACCCGGGCTTCGTGGTTCGCGACGTGCTTCAGCTCGTGCGGCGAGGAGAGGTCGCCGAGCGCGTAGATGCCCTCGACCACGGTCTCCTGGTAGTCGTCCACGACGACGTGCCCACTGTCCATTGTGGTCACTCCGGTGGCGGCGACGTCGAGCAGGTCCGAGTTCGGCTTCCGGCCGGTGGCGATCAGCAGCAAGTCGGCCTCGACGGTCTCGGCGCCCCGCGGGCCTTCGAGGTCCAGCGCGACGCCGGTGTCGGTCTTGCGGGCGCGCACGGTCTTGCGCTCCAGGCGGACGTCGAAGCGTTCCGACGCCAGTTCGGTGAAACGCGCGCTGACGTCCTCGTCCTCCCCGCGCAGCAGCCTCGCCGAGCGGTTGACGAGCGTGACCTGCACGCCGAACGACGCGAAGACGTGCGCGAACTCGGCCGCGATGTACCCGCCGCCGAGGATGACGATGCGCTCGGGCAGCTCGTCGAGCCGCATGACCGTGTCGGACGTGGAGTAGTCGACACCCTCCAGGCCCGGGATGTCCGGGATGACCGGGCGCCCGCCGGCGGCCAGCACGAACTTGTCGGCCGTCAGCACCTCGTCGGGGCGGCCGTCGGGGAAGCTGACGCGCAGCTCCTTGTGCCCGGTGAAGCGGCCGGTGCCTTCGTAGACGTCGACGTTCTTGTTGTCCTCGTGGCTGCGGCGGTACTCCGCGCCACCCGCGGCGATCGGGTCGATCCGGCCGAAGATGCGGTCGCGGATGTCGCGCCAGCGCACGCCCTTCAGCTCTTCGTCGATGCCGTACTTCGCGCTGTGCGAAGGCGTGTACGCGACGTCGGCGGCGTACACGAACATCTTCGTCGGAATGCAGCCGACGTTCAGGCAGGTCCCGCCGAAGGTGCCCTTCTCCACGATCGCCGTCTTCTTGCCGGCGAAATCGGGGCCGAGGATGGAGTTCCCCGATCCCGTCCCGACGATCACCAGGTCGTAGTGGGGCACTGCATCCTCCGCGGGGCTGGGGTCCGGTCGATTCACCCTAGCCAACCGTCTGCGCGAGGCGGGTGTTCCCGCCTGTGCTCAACGTCGTATTACGTGGTCAGTGGCCGTTGCCGGTGAAGTGCATCCGGTCCTTCGGGCTGGTCCACGCGCCGCCCCAGCTCCAGCCGATCGCGGCGAACGCGCGCACGGTCGCGTCGCCGGCCAGGACCATGCCCGGTCGGCGACGCGACCGGTCGAGGTAGGCCGAAGCCAGTTCGGGCAGCACGAGGTCGCCCTGGGTGTAGGGGTTGCAGAACGGGTTGACGTCCACCGCGAGCCCGTACGCGTGCGCCGACCAGGACGTCTGTCCGCGCGCCGGGCGGCAGACGAACGCGCTGGTGTTGTTGCCGTCGCCGGTCGGCGGCGCGGTCAGCTCCTCGGGGCTGGTCACGCGCATCTCTTCCAGGGGGAAGCGCGCCGCGAAGAGCTGCCCGAAGACCTGGGTGATCCTGGCAGCGCCCTTCGCGTTGACCAGCATCTCCCCGGTGTGCGCGCGGCCGTCGAAACCCCAGAACGACATCGTCAGGTAGCGCAGGTCGCCGGCCTTGACCGGGCAGGCGGGCTGCCAGGTGCTGCGCGCGAGGACGTCGGCGGACACGGCGCTGACCGTCGCCTGGTACCTGTCGTTCTCCGGCGGCGGCAAGAGGTCTTTTGTCGGAAGTGCCCGGTTCACCAGTTCGGGTGGCGTCGGCTCGATCTCGCCGAACCCGTCCGGGCGGAGGGGGAGCGGACGGGCACCCACCTGCCAGGTGACGGCAGGCGCGCTCGACGTCGCCGGTGGCGCCGAAGTCACCGGAGCGGGGGGTTTGGCCACCGCGGTCGAGAACGGCGTCGCGGCCACCGGCTGCGGGGTTTGCGGGACTTCCGACGTGCAGGCGGCCAGTGTGAGGGCCATGACCGCCCCGCAGGCCGCCGTCGCTGTCCGTCGCATTCCTCCAGCCTGACAGAAGCGTTCGGTGAGCGCGGAGTCCACCCGTTTCAGTGACACCGTTTCGGGCCCACTCCGATTAGGGTATTCAGCGCCGCTCGTTCACGCACCGGAGTCATCCGGGTGCCGAGTGCTTCGTCTTGTGCTGGTCTTGCTCGTGCTTTTGAAAGAGGGGGAACGTCCCATGTCCGTGAAGTCCCGCCGATCCCTGCTGCTCGCGAGCGGCGCGCTCCTCGCGGTCGCGGCGGTGGCCGTCCCGGTCGTGGTCGGCACGGCGTCGGCGGACCCGGCGTCCGCCAACCAGCCCCGGATCGTGGGCGGTGACAAGGCGTCCCTTTCGGACCACCCGTACGCGGTGTACCTGACCGACTCGGGCGGGAACCAGTTCTGCGGCGCGGTGATCGTCAGCTCGACGGCGGTCGCGACGGCGGCGCACTGCGCCAAGGCGGTCGCGAAGCAGGACGTCCGCGTGGTGGCCGGCCGGGAGGACAAGCGCACCGACGAGGGTGACGTCCTGAGCGTGTCGAAGGTCTGGATCAGCAAGGGCTACACCGACCCGACGCAGGGCGACGACATCGCGGTCATGACCGTCCGCGGCCAGTTCGGCTACCGGCCCGCGAAGCTGCCGGGCAACGGTGACTCGGCTTCGTACCGCGAAGGCACGCAAGCGACGGTGCTCGGCTGGGGCCGCGTCGCCGACGGCGGCGACCGCTCCGACTACCTGCGCAGCGCCCAGGTCCCGGTGGTGTCGGACAGCGCCTGCCGCTCCGACTACTCCGTGTACGACCAGAAGACGATGGTCTGCGCGGGGTACGCCGAGGGCGGCGTCGACGCCTGCCAGGGCGACTCCGGCGGCCCGCTCGTCGTGGGCGACACGCTGATCGGGATCGTGTCGTTCGGTGACGGTTGCGGCAAGGCGGGCAAGCCGGGCGTCTACACCCGCGTCTCGGCGTACACGGACGACATCGAGGCCCAGGCCAAGCCGCGCATCTTCGGCTGAGCGTGATAAGCAGGGAGCATGCCGACCCTGCACGACGCGACCGGGCCCGAGCTGACCGCCGCCCAGCTGCACGACATCCTCCGCCTGCGCGTGGACGTGTTCGTGGTGGAGCAGAAAGCGGCGTACCCCGAGCTGGACGGTCGTGACCTGCGGCCGGACACCCGCCACCTGTGGTTCGAGGACGACGGCGGGGTCACGGCGTACCTGCGGGTCCTCCTCGACCCGGACGGCGTCCGCCGCATCGGCCGGGTGGTGACGGCGGCCTCCGCCCGCGGCCGCGGCCTGGCGGCCCAGCTGATGGACGCGGCCCTCACGGTCCCCGGCGAGTACGTCCTGGACGCCCAGACCTACGTCCAAGGCTTCTACGCGCGCTACGGCTTCGTCGCGGAAGGCGCGGAGTACGTCGACGACGACGGAATCCCGCACATCACCATGCGCCGCCTCCCGCAGTAGCCCGTGTCGACCCCCCAATCACGCGTGATGCCCCTCTGATCACACGAGATACCCGCCCAATCACGCGAGTCCCGCCCGGAATCACGTGAGCCGACCCTCCAGGTACGCGAGCCGAACGTCCGGGTACGGCTCAGGCGGTCGCACCGCGGGGAGCCGTCGCCGTGATCACCTTCACCGCGCGGTCCACATCGGACTCCGTGAGGTCGGCCCGTGCGGTCAGCCGCAGCCGCGAAATGCCGTCCGGCACCGACGGCGGCCGGAAGCACCCGACGCGGATGCCCTGCTCCGCGCACGCCGCCGCCCACGCCACCGCCGTCTCGGCGGACGGCGCCTGAACCGAGATCACGGCGGCGTCCGGCAGGCTCACCTTCAACCCGGCCGCCTGCAACGACATCGCCAGGTTGCCCGCGTTCTCCAGCACCTTCTCCGCCAGCCCCGGCTCCTCCTTGAGCGCGTGCAACGCGGCCAAAGCGGCGGCGGCGCTCGCGGGCGCCAGTGCGGTGTCGAAGATGAAGCTGCGAGCCGTGTCGATCAGGTGCTTGATCACCCGACGCGGCCCCAGCACCGCCCCGCCCTGAGCGCCGAGGGACTTCGACAGCGTCAACGTCGTGACGACGTCGGGCGCGCCCGCCAGCCCGGCCGCGTGGACCGCGCCGCGGCCGCCGTCGCCCAGGATGCCGAACCCGTGCGCGTCGTCGACCACCATCGCCGCGCCGTGCTCGCGGCAGATCCCCGCCAGCTCGCCGAGCGGGGCGAGGTCGCCGTCGACCGAGAACACCGAGTCGGTCACCACCAGCGCCCGCGGCTTCCGCCGGGTCGCCAGCGCGTTCTTGATTGCCGACGGCGTTGCGTGCGCGACCGCGGCGACGTCGGCCCGCGAGAGCCGGCAGCCCTCGATCAGCGACGCGTGGATGTACTTGTCGGTGACGATCGCGGACTCGGACCCCGACAGCGCCGTCACCGCGCCCAGGTTCGCGGTGAACCCGGACGAGAACACCAGTGCCGCCTGCACGCCGCAGAACCGGGCGAGCTCCAGCTCCAGCTCGGTGTGCAGCTCGGTCGAACCGGTGACCAGCCGTGACCCGGTCGACCCGGCGCCCCAGCGCAGCGCGGCCGCCGCGGAAGCCCCGGCGACGCGCTTGTCACGGGCCAGCCCGAGGTAGTCGTTGCCGGCCAGGTCCAGCTCGTCCGCCTTGGCGGGACGCGGCCGCAGCTGCCGCACGAGCCCCGCGTTCGCCCGCTTCTCCGCCTCGGTGTCGAGCCAGTCGAAAACCTCGTCGGGCGGCAGTGTCGGCGGCGTAGTCACGTCCCGCAGTCTCCCACCCGGGCTCCGCGCGACCGGGAAGCGGGCCCGGAAACGCCGGAAGCCCCGGACCGCGGTCCGGGGCTTCCAGGGAGAAACTCAGCTGTCGTAGCCGCGACGCGGGCCACGGCTCGGGCGGCCGTAGCCGCCGCCGTTGCCGGAGCGGGGCTGACGGCCGCGGCCGCCGAAGCCGCCGGGGCGACCCTCGCCGGAGCGCTGGCCGTAACCGCCACGGTCGCCACCGCGGTCACCGCGGTCGCCGCCGTAGCTGCTGCCGCCGCGCTCGCCCTGGCTGCGGTCGCCGCGGTAGCCACCGCGGCTCGCGCCGCCGTAACCGCGGTCGCCGCGGAAGCCACCGCCGCCGCCGCGACGCGGGTTCTCGCGCCGGCGCTCGATGACCGGCTCGCCGCTGGGCTCGCGGGCACCGGTGATGCGGTTCAGTGCTTCGTCACCCGGGCGGACCATCGTGGACTCGGCGCGGACGCCGGCCCGGTCGGTCATCCGCTTGACCATGCGGCGCTGGTCGTTGGTGACCAGCGTGACGACGACACCGGACGCCCCGGCGCGCGCCGTGCGGCCCGCGCGGTGGAGGTAGTCCTTGTGGTCGGCCGCCGGGTCGACGTGCAGCACCAGCGAGATGTCGTCGACGTGGATGCCGCGCGCGGCGACGTCCGTGGCGACCAGCACCGGGGCGTGGCCTTCCTTGAAGTCGGCGAGGACGCGGTTGCGCTGCCCCTGCGTCTTGCCGCCGTGCAGGGCCTGCGCGTTCACGCCCTGCTCGCGCAGGCGCTCGGTGAGGCGGTCGACGTGGTGCTTGGTGCGGACGAACATGATCGTGCGGCCCTCGCGGGCGCCGATCTGCGTGATGATGTCCTGCTTGTCCTGGTGCGACACCTGGAGCACGTGGTGGTCCATGGTCGTCACGCTCGCGGTCGACGGCGCGACCGAGTGCGTGACCGGGTCGCTCAGGTACTGCCGCACGAGGCGGTTGACGTCACCGTCGAGCGTCGCCGAGAACAGCAGCCGCTGCCCGCCCGGCGGGGTGAGGTCCATGATCTCGCGGACCTGCGGCATGAAGCCCATGTCGGCCATCTGGTCGGCCTCGTCGAGGGCGATGAAGTTGCAGTCGCCCAGGTGCGCGGTGCCCTGGCGGACGTGGTCCGACAGCCGCCCCGGGGTGGCGATCAGCAGGTCGACGCCGCGGGAGAGCGCGTCGGCCTGGCGGGCGAAGGCCATGCCGCCGACGGCCGTGCGGCACCACAGGCCGAGCGACTTGGCCAGCGGGGTCAGCGAGTCGGCCACCTGCATGGCCAGCTCGCGGGTCGGGACGAGGATCAGCGCGCGGGGGCGCTTCGGCCGGGCCTTGCCGTCGGCGAGCCGGGCCAGCATGGCCAGGCCGAAGGCGAGGGTCTTGCCGGAGCCGGTCTGGGCGCGGCCCAGCACGTCGCGGCCGGCCAGGGCGTCCGGGATGGTCGCGGACTGGATCGGGAAGGGGCTGGTGATGCCGGCCTCGGCCAGCGCGCGGAGCAGCGGCTCCGGCAGGCCCAGCTCGGCGAAGGTCCTGGTCGCCACCGTCTCGACCGCGTCGTCGCGCAGCGTGTCCCCACCGGCGGGGCGCTGACGCGGCCGACGGTCGGGACGGCCCGCGTGCGCGGACGTCGAGGAAGGACCAGAGTTGAACGTGACTGTCACAAATGCCTCTCGGACGTGGTTCGTCACAAGGAGGCCCGGGCTCCCCGCGCGCAGGCAGGGCAAGATGGTGTGCGTGGGCGTTCACAGGGACGGACCCGGCACACTGTGTCTTGCGCTTTTCCGACACTGCGCGCCGCTTGGGGGGTTGCGGATCACCGCGAGCCATTCGGTGGCTCTGGAGGCGACGGACACCAACTCATCCACGCCGCCGGTTGCGGTCTGAATCGATAGTACCTGAGGGGGGCCTGGTCCTCCGCATGGAGGTAACCGGTTGTGGGCGGCGTCGCAGACGTGTTCCGTGCCACATCCGCGACGCCGCCGCGGAATCACCCGAGCCCGGCGGCGGAAACGAGTTCCGCCAGCAGCTCATCGGTGTTCGTGACGTGCTCCCCGAGCCCGCGGCCGTGGAACCAGCCGGCGAGGTTGCGCACGTCCCGCGCGAGGAACTCGACGCCGCCGGGGTTGGCGACGACGTCGACCACCTGCGGCAGGTCGATCACCACCAGCCGGCCGCGGTGCACCAGCAGGTTGTACGCCGAGAGGTCGCCGTGCGCGAGCCCTTCCGAGGCGAGCAGTTCGAGCGCCGCGGTGGCCTGGAACCACAGGTCCTCGAGCTCGTCCGGCTCCGGGCGCACCTGGGCCAGCCGGGGTGCGGCCGTCCCGTCGTCCTCGCCGAGGAACTCGAGGAGCAGCTCGGTGCCGTTGCGCTGCACCGGGTACGGCACGGGTGCGCCGAGCGTCCACAAGCGACTCAACGCGGCGAACTCCGCGACGGTCCACTGTTCGGCGATCAGGTTGCGGCCGAACGCGCTGCGCTGCGCCATCGCCCGGGTCTCCCGGGAGCGGCGCATCCGCCGTCCTTCGAGGTAGCCCGCGTCGCGGTGGAACAGCTTGTGTTCGTCGCTGCGGTAGCGCTTCGCGGCGAGCAGCGTGCCGGGGGTGCCGGGCAGGCCGCGCCGCAGCAGGTGGACGTCGGCCTCCTTGCCGGTCTTGAGGACGCCGAGGTCGGTGTCGACGGCGGCGAGCTCGGTGACGACCCAGTCCGGCCGGGGGAGCGGGCCGTGCTCGGCGTCGTCCCAGGTGGACCAGCGGTCGGCGCCGTCCGGCAGCTGGTTTTCGGTGTAGGCGTCGTCGCGGAGCTTGGCGAGCCGGACGCGTTCGCCTTCGGTCAGCCGGCCGCTGCGGGTGGGTTCGGGTTCGTCGTCGAACCGCGTGGCCCGGCGGGCCCGCGGGGTGTCGTCCTCGGACCGCTTGCGACGGCGGGACGGACGTTCGCCGAACAGGTCGGAGTCTTCGAAGTCGTGCTGGCGCACTGGTGGGGTTCTCCTTGGTCAGGGATGCCCCACCGGGCGCGTGGTCAGCCTCGGGGGGCGGGTGGGTGAGGGCGCGAAAGGGCCCGGACAGTCATCACGACAGGCACCTCCCGCTCTCTTCCGCACCGGCTCCCTGCCGGGTGCGCTCCAGCTTGCCGGACCGATCCGGGCGCGCGCAACCGAATAGCGCGAACGGACCGTTCGTGCGCTTTCCTTGAATTCCGCGGACGGGCGTGGCCACGATGAACGGGCAAGCCGATCGAGGAGGAGCGGATGGATTCCTACGACGTCGTGGTCGTCGGCGGCGGCCACAACGGGCTGGTGGCGGCCGCGTACCTGGCGCGGGCGGGCCGGTCGGTGCTCGTGCTCGAACGGCGCGGGGAGACCGGTGGCGCCGCCGTGTCGTTCCGCGCGTTCGACGGGGTCGACGTCCGGCTTTCGCGCTATTCCTACCTGGTCAGCCTGCTGCCGAAGAAGATCGTGGCCGACCTCGGCCTGGACGTGCGGCTGAAGCGGCGCCGGATGTCGTCCTACACGCCCACGGGCGACTCGGGTCTCCTTGTCGACACGGGGGACGACGGCCGGACGGCGGCGTCGTTCCGCGCGGTCACCGGGTCCACATCGGACTTCGCGGCGTGGCGCCGGTTCTATGAGCTGACCGGCGGTGTCGCCGAACGCGTCTTCGGCACCCTCACCGAGCCACTGCTGTCCGAAGTGGACTTCCGCGACCGCGTCGGTGACGCCGAAACGTGGTCACTGCTGTTCGAGCGGCCGATCGGCGAGACGCTCACGTCGTGGTTCGGCGACGACACGGTCCGCGGCGTCGTGCTCACCGACGCGCTGATCGGCACGTTCGCCGGAGCGGATTACGGCGACCTGCGGCAGAACCGCTGCCTGCTCTACCACGTGATCGGCAACGGCACCGGCGACTGGGACGTCCCGGTCGGCGGCATGGGCGCGGTGACCGGCTCGCTCGCGGCGGTGGCCGCCGGGGCGGGCGCGAGGCTCGTGACCGGCGCGGAGGTGCTGTCGATCGACCCGGACGGCGAGGTGCGCTACCGCCGTGACGACGCCGAACACGTCGTGCGCGGCGGGCACGTCCTGGCGAACGTCGCGCCGTCGGCCCTGGCGCGGCTGCTCGGCGAGGAGCCCCCGGAGCGGCCGGAAGGCGCGCAGCTGAAGGTGAACATGGTGCTGTCGCGGCTGCCGAAGCTGCGCGACCCGCACGTCGACCCGGCCGAGGCGTTCGGCGGCACGTTCCACGTCAACGAGACGTTCACCCAGCTGGAGACGGCCTATCGCGAGGCGGCGGCGGGGAAGATCCCCACGCTGCCGCCGTGCGAGATCTACTGCCACTCGCTGACGGATCCGTCGATCCTCGGCCCGGCCGAACGCGCGGCCGGCGCGCAGACCCTGACGCTGTTCGGCCTGCACATGCCTGCCCGGCTCTTCGAAGGGCGCAACGACGAGGCGCGCGAAGCGGCGCTGCGCGCGACGCTGGCTTCGCTGAACAGCGTGCTGGCCGAGCCGATCGAGGACTGCCTGCTGACCGGGCCGGGCGGAAAGCCCTGCGTGGAGGCGAAGACCCCGCTCGACCTGGAGGCCGAGCTGGGCCTGCCGGCCGGGCACATCTTCCACCGGGACCTGGCCTGGCCGTTCGCCTCGGACCCGGCGCAGGCGGGCAGGTGGGGCGTCGAGACGACCCACGAACGCGTGCTGCTCTGCGGCGCGGGAGCGGTGCGGGGAGGTGGTGTCAGCGGCATTCCCGGCCACAACGCGGCGATGGCGGTACTGGGCGTTCGAGCGGACTGAGGAGCGACTCCCGGCGACCGGAGCGCACCCGGCGCCCACGGGGCCCGGACGGACCGCCGGGGGAGCCCGGCCGCGGCCCGTCCGGCGGCCTCCGTCAGGCGTCGTGCTCGGCGCACAGGCACCCGACGCCGGGCTCGATCCACTCGCGTCCGGCCCACTCCGGGTGGCGTCCGACCAGCAGGTCCCGGACCTCGGCGGCGATCTCGGCCACGCCGAGACCCGAGTCCCGGCGGCGCCAGGTCTCGTCCCGCAGTTCGCGCAGGTAGTCGCGGACGTCGGTGAGCACCGAAACGCCACCGACCTCTCCGTGCCCGGGCACCACCACCCGGGGCGCGCCGAGCGCCAGCCGGTCCAGGACGGCGAGCCAGCCGATGCCGGTGACGTCCGTGTCGTGCGGCGGGAACCACGGGAGGATCGCGAACTGCCCGGTCTCGGCCAGGTCGCCGGTGAACAGCACGCCGGCGTCCGGCACCTCGACGACCTGGTCACCGGCGGTGTGGCCCCGTCCCGTGGGCCGGAGCAGGACCGTTCGGCCGCCCAGGTCGAGTTCGTGAACGCCGTCGTGGACGACGTCGGGAACGGGCACCCGGACGCCCTCCAGCCGGCGGGCGACCACCTCGCCGAGGCCGCGGAACATCTCGAGGTAGCCCGCGCCCTTCGTGGCGAGGTCGTCCGCCTGGGCGCGGTTGACCAGGTAGGTCGCTTCGCCGGCGAAGACCTGCGCGCCGTAGGCGTGTTCGGGGTGGAAGTGCGTCGTGGTCAGGTACAGGCGGCGGCCCTTGGCGACTTCGACGGCGAAGGCGAGGACCTCCGCGGCGTTCGCGGTGCCCAGGCCCGTGTCGACGACGAGGACGGCCTCCGTGCCGCCGACGATTCCGATGTTGGGCACGAGGTCGACGCGGGCGTTCGGGATCACCAGCAGGTCCGGGGCGAGTTCCCGGGCACCGGCCACTCGCACGGCGGGATCGGTCAGGTCGGTCATGCCCCGATTCCACCGCCGGGACTCCGACCGCGTCCAAGACCGGTTTCGGTGCGCCGATACCGGGCGCCTATCGTCGCCGGTCATGGAGCTGCGCACGCTGCGGTACTTCGTGGCCGTCGCCGAAGAACTCCACTTCGGCCGGGCCGCCGTGCGGCTGCACATGAGCCAGCCGCCGCTGAGCCGGGCGATCAAGCAGCTGGAAGCCGACGTCGGCGCTGTCCTGCTGGTGCGCTCGGCCGCGGGCGTCACGCTCACCCCGGCCGGCGCGGCACTGCTGGACGAAGCACGCGCCCTGCTCGACCAGGCCGACCGGGCGCGCGTGCGCGTGGCCGCCGCGGCCGGCGCCGCGACGATCACCGTCGGCCTCCTCGCCGACAGCGCCGACCCGGACGCGACGCGGCTGGCCGACGCCTACCGCCGGCAGCACCCGGAGGTCGAGGTCCGCGTCCGCGACACGGACCTGACCGACCCGACGTGCGGGCTGCGCGCCGGGCTGGTCGACGTCGCGCTGACCCGCGGACCGTTCGACGAGACCGGCCTGACGGTGCACCGGCTGCGCACCGACCCGGTGGGCGCGGTGCTGCGCGCCGACGACCCGCTGGCCCGCCGCGACCACCTGGAGCTGGCCGACCTGGCCGGCCGGCGCTGGTTCCGGTTCCCGGACGGCACCGACCCGGTCTGGCAGTCGTACTGGCACGGCGGCGAACCGCGCGAGGGGCCGGTGGTGCGCGCCGTCCAGGAATGCCTGCAGGCCGTGCTCTGGAACGGGACCGTCGGGCTGATGCCGCTCGGCCACCGGCCGCCGGGCGAGCTGACCGTGGTGCCGCTCACCGACCTGGCGCCGAACCCGGTGGTCGTCGCCTGGAAGGACGCCGGCCCGCTGGTCCGGTCGTTCGTGCGGCTCGCGACCGCCGCGTATCAGACGACCGGTGGGCGCCGGACGTCGTAGAGGTCCCAGTCCAGCTGCCAGAACGCGTCGATGCCGTGCTCGCGGATGTACTTCCGCTCGGTGTCGTGCACCGGGAAGCAGCCGGCGACGCTGATCGGCGCGCCGCCGATGTCGATCAGCGTGTACTGGTACGCGTCGAGGCCCGCGGGCGCCGACACGGCGAAAGCGGTCATGTCGGACTCGGGGGCGATCGGCTCGCCGAAGTCGATGGTGTCGCCGTAGACGAACGGGCAGGTGCCCCGCAGCTGCTCGGCGAGGTAGCCGATGGCCAGCGCCCAGACCGGGTCGTCGGACCGGACGCTGATCCACAGTTCCGGTTTCACGCCGTGCCATTCGGTGTGATCGGCGAGCGAGAGGCCGTACGTCGCGCCGGTCAGGTATCTCGGTTCGGGTTCGTCGACGTAGACGAACGAGATGACGTCGTCGAGCCCGGGGTGGGTCGACGGGATCGGCTGCAGCCGGGGCTCGGTGCTCCCGGTCAGGGTGTCGAGATGGGCGACATACCGCTCGGCACGGCTCGGCATGGCGCGCAGCATACGGCCGGCCGGGCGGGCGTGCGGGGCAATCCCGGTGGCCCGGGCGCGGCACCGTCGGGCAGGGTGGGGGACATGCGAGTGCTCGTGATCGGAAGCGGAATCGGCGGCGCGGCAACGGCCTGGCACCTGGCGGGCCGGGGCGCGGAGGTGGTCGTGGCGGACGCGGCCCGGCCGGGGACGGCCACCGAAGCCGGCGCCGGGATCGTCAGCCCGTGGACGTCGCGCTGGGAAGACGCGCTGTACCCGCTCGCGTCGACCGCCGGCCGGTACTACCGCGAGTTCACGGCCGAGCTCGAGGATTCGTCGTTCGAGGTCGTCGGCGGCATGATCGTGTCGGCCGACGAGACCGAGCTGGCCGAGGCCCACGAGCGGCTGACCGCGCGGGCGGCGGACGCGCCCGAGATCGGCGGGATCCGGCGGCTCGACCCGGCGCAGGCGCGCGAACTGTTCCCCGCGCTGGCGCCCGAACTGGGCGCGGTGCACCTGTCCGGCGCCGGCCGCGTCGATGGCCACCAGCTGCGCCGGGCGCTGTTGGCGGCCGCCGAGCGCCGGGGCGCGAAGTTCGTCGAAGGCGAGGTCGCGTTCCGGGCCGACGGCACGGTCGCGAGCGCGTCGGGCCCGCTGGAAGCGGACAGCGTCGTGGTCGCGGCCGGCGCGTGGAGCCGGGAACTGCTGGCGCCGCTGGGGATCGACCTGCCGGTGACGCCGCACCGCGGCCAGATCAGCCACTTCGACCTGCCGGACACGGACACGTCGGCGTGGCCGGTGGTCCTCCCGCGCACGAGCCACTACCTCCTGGCCTTCGGCGGCGGCCGGGTGGTGGCGGGCGCGACGCGCGAGGCGGAGTCCGGCTTCGACTACCGCGTGACGGCGGCCGGCCAGCACGAGGTGCTGGCCAACGCGCTGACGGTGGCACCGGGCCTGGCGGACGCGACGCTGGCGGAGACCCGGGTCGGCTTCCGCCCGGGCACGCCGGACGGCCTGCCGGTGCTGGGTCTGCTCCGGCCGGGCCTGGCGGTGTCGACGGGCTTCGGCGCGGGCGGGCTGACGAACGCGCCGTTCGCGGGGAAGCTGGTCGCGTCGATCGCGCTGGGGGAGGACCCGGGCTTCGACCTGACCCCGTTCGCCCCGGACCGCTTCTGAGCACCTGTCGCCGCACCTATCGCCTCCGCCCGGCGACGGAGGGGGACGTGCGGGAACTGCTGGCGATCCTGGACGGCGCGATCACCTGGCTCGGCGGCCGGGGCCTCGACCAGTGGCAGGGAGCCCGCTGGCGCGCGGACGAGCTGCGCCCGGACTTGCGGACCGGTGCGCTCCGCGTGGCGGAGATGCGGGCCGCCCCGACCGCGCCGGCTTTGCCGGGCGAGCTTGGCGTGCCGAGCCAGGCCGGCCGGGCAGGATCGGCTGAGGCCGGCGCGCCGCCGGTTGCGCCGAGCGGAATCGCGGCGCCAGGGGCGGCCGGCTCGCCTGCGTCCGGGCCGGCCGCGTCAGGTCCCCGCGACATCCCGACGCCGGTCGCCACCATGACCCTGCGCGATGCCCCGGGCGAGGGGCTCTGGCGTCCGGCCGACGACCCCGCCTCGGCGCTCTACCTCAGCCACCTCGCGGTCGATCGTGCCCTGGCCGGCCGGGGCATCGGGACCTGGCTCCTCGACCAGGCCGCCGCGGAAGCCGCCCGCCGCGGGAAGCGATCCGTCCGGCTCGACGCCTGGACCACCAACACCCGCCTGCACGACTACTACCGGAACCACGGCTTCCGGCTGGTCCGGATCGCCGGAGACCGCACCTCCGGCGCCCTCTTCGAACGGCCCGTCAGCCCTCCGTGACCAGCTCCAGCGCGTGCTCGCCGGTGCGTTCGACCACCAGGCCCGCCTTCGTGATCACCTTCACCAGCTGGTCCACAGTGGACGGTTCGGCCCGGGTGACGGCCAGTTCGCGGGCCAGCCGGCCCTTGTACGCCTTGTTGAAGTGGCTGACCGTCACGCGCTCGCCGCGGGCGTTCTCCGTCACCACGCGGACCGTCACCGCGTCCGGGCGCAGCTTCGCGAACGCCGAGTACGTGCCCGAGCGCAGGTCCACCACCAGGCCCTCCACCTGCTGCAGCACCGGTTCGAGCACCGGCTTCCAGTGCCCGCGGACCGTCCCGAGCGACGGCAGCGAGTTCCCGCCCGACAGCCGGTACGCGGGAATCGGGTCGGTCGCCGACACCACGCCGAACAGCGACGACGTCACCGCCAGCCGCCGGTGCGCCTTCTCCAGGCCCGCCTTCGTGAAGCTCTTCACGTCCAGCGCGTCGTACAGGACGCCGGTGTAGCGGCGCAGCGCCGGCATCGTCGGCGACGTCAGCAGCTCCGCATTGCGAGCGACCTCCCCCGCTTGGCGTTCGGTGAGGCCCAGGGCCGAGACGCTGGCCGGGACGTCACGGGCCAGCTCGACGAGCGCGTCGGCGAGCTTCGCGCGCGCCGGGTTCAGCTCGGGGAACGACAGCGCGCCGAGGTCGAGAGGGCCGCCGCGGCCGCCGTCGGCCTTGGTCTCGGAGGGAGGAAGGAGCACCAGCACGCGCCGAGCGTAAATCGGGGTGCGCGGACGCCGCCGTCCGGCCTAGCCTCCCGCCATGGACCTCACCTGGCGCCCGTTGACCCTCGACGACGTCCCCGCGCTGACCCGGCTCTACGCGGCGGCCGAAGAGGTCGACCGGACGGGTGACCACTTCACCGACGAAGATCTCCGCGAAGAGCTGGAGGGCCCCAACATCGACCTGGCCGGGGCGACCGTCGGCGCCTGGGCGGGCGACCGGCTCGTCGGCTACGGCCTGATCCGCCGGCGCGACGCCGCGAACCCGGTCCACATGATCCGGCTCCAGTCGGTCGTGCACCCGGAGCACCGGACCGACGCCGTCGGCGCTCACCTGGTCGAGTGGTTTTCGCGGACGAGCCGCGAGGTCCACGAGCGCACCTTCCCGGGCGCGCCGATCGAGCTGCACCACGGCGTGCACCAGAACGAGCGCTGGATCGCCGGCGTCCTCGCCGGCGCCGGGTACACGCACGCGCGCACGATGGTGAACATGCGTGTCGGCCTCGCGGACCTGCCGCCGCAGCCGCCGCTGCCGGAGGGCTTCACCGCGGTCCCGTTCGACTTCAAGTACGACCTCGCCGCGCTCGACGCCCGCAACGACACCTTCGCCGACCACTGGGGCAGCACGGTCTACGAGCCCGACGCCTGGCGCCACCTGGTCACCGGCTCGAAGGACTTCCGCCCGGACCTGTCGTTCCTCGTCCTCGACGGCGACAAGGTCCTCGCGTTCGTGCTGAGCCACTTCTACGCGTCCGAAGCCGAGGCGACGGGTATTCGCGAGCACTACGCCACCTGGGTGGGAACGCGGGCGGCGCTGCGTGGCCGCGGTGTCGCGTCAGGGCTGCTGGGGCACACGCTTTCGGCGGCGAAGGCCGCGGGGTTCGACCGGTCGGCGCTGAACGTCGACGTCGACAACGCGCACCGCGCCCTGGGGGTCTACGAGCGGTGCGGTTATCGCGTCGACGACGAATGGCACGTCTACGTGCTCACCCCGTCACGAGGTTGAGCAGTTCCTCGCCCCGCGCGTACCGCTTCAGCTGCTCCGCCGCCAGCTTCTTCGCGCGGGGGTAGAACGACGCCGACCCGCCGGCGATGTGCGGGGTGATGACCACGCCCGGAACCGTCCACAGTGGATGGTCTGCGGGCAGCGGTTCCGGGTCCACGACGTCGAGGCCTGCGCGCAGGCGCCCGGTGCGCGTCTCCGCCAGGAGGGCGTCCGTGTCGATCGCCGTGCCGCGGCCGACGTTCACCACCAGGGCGTCGTCGGGGAGGGCGGCCAGGGCCTTCGCGTCGAGCAGGCCGCGCGTCGCGGGGGTGTCCGGGAGGACCAGCACCACGATGTCGGCCTCGGGAAGCAGGCTCGGCAGCTCGGCGACGCCGTGGACGTCCTCGTCCGGCCGCGCGCGGCTCGCCACTCGCGTCACGACGGCCTCGGCGGCGACGAGCTGGCGTTCGATGGCCTGCCCGATCGAGCCGTGGCCGACCAGCAGGACGCGGCTGTCGGCGAGGGACCGCGTGTGCTCGCGCACCCATGCACCGCGGGCCTGCTGCGCGAACCACCGCGGCAGGTCGCGCTGCGCCGCGTGGATCAGCGCGAGGGCGTGCTCGGCGACGCTCAGGTCGTGGAGCCCCCGCCCGTTCGCCAGCAGCACCCCTTCCGACAGCAGCGGCACGAGGGTTTCGACGCCGGCGGACAGCGACTGCACCACCCGCAGCGACGGCAGCTCCCCGATGAGCTTCGGCGGCTCCGGCCCGCGGTCGTAGGGCAGCACGTAGAACTCGACGTCGTCCAGCCCGGCCGGGGGAGGCTCGACCCCGTCGTAGTAGGCGGCGCCGAGTCCCTCCGGTACCTCGATGTCGGTCCACGGCAGCAGCACGCGAGCGTTCATGCCGTCTTTCTACCCGCCGCGGGCACAGCACGGCAGAACGCGGGCGCCGGCCGGATCCGCGGCGCGACCGGGCCATCACGGTGGGAAACGCACTGCCTCGCGTCAGCCCACGCAGAACACGTTGCCCTCCGGATCGGTCAGCACCGTCCAGGCCAGGCCCGGCACCTCGTGCTCGGCCACCTCCTTCGCGCCCAGCTCCACCAGTCGTTTCACCTCCGCCGCGCGGTCGTCCCCGCCGAAGTCGACGTGCACCCGGTTCTTGCCGGCGCGCGGCTCCGGCACCCGCTGCAGCCCCAGCGGGAGCCCGCCCTCCGTCGGCGCCAGGACGAGGAACTCGCCTTCGTAGTCCCGGTCGACCGTCGTGCCCAGCGCGGCCGTCCAGAACTCCGCCAGACCGCGCGGGTCCGCGCAGTCGATCGTGATCATGCCCATGCGGATCGCCATGCCCCCAAGCTAGCGGCCGGCACCGACGAAAACGGGCCGCCGAGTAACCCGTTGGAGTCACGGCCGGGGGATTGACTACCCTGAGCGGGACTTTCACACCCGCCCGGAGCAGGGAGACCCGCAGTGATCACCAGGACTTCGTCGTTGTTCCTTCGCACGTTGCGTGAGGACCCGGCGGACGCCGAGGTGCCGAGCCACCGGCTCCTGGTGCGCGCCGGCTACGTCCGCCGGGTCGCCCCGGGCGGGTACTCGTGGCTGCCCCTGGGCCTGCGCGTGCTGCGCCGCATCGAGGCCGTCGTGCGCGACGAGATGAACGCGATCGGCGCGCAGGAGATCCAGTTCCCCGCGCTGCTGCCGAAGGAGCCCTACGAGGCGACCGGCCGCTGGACCGAGTACGGCGACAGCCTGTTCCGCCTGAAGGACCGCAAGGGCGCCGACTACCTCCTCGGCCCGACGCACGAAGAGCTCTTCACCCTCACCGTCAAGGGCGAGTTCAGCTCCTACCGCGACTACCCGGTCACGCTGTACCAGATCCAGACGAAGTACCGCGACGAAGCGCGTCCCCGCGCCGGCATCCTGCGCGGCCGCGAGTTCGTCATGAAGGACTCGTACTCCTTCGACCTCGACGACGAGGGCCTCGAGCGCTCCTACCAGGCGCACCGCGCCGCCTACACCAAGCTGTTCGACCGCCTCGGCCTCGAGTACGTCGTGGTGAAGGCGACCTCGGGCGCGATGGGCGGCTCGGCGTCGGAGGAGTTCCTCGCGGTCGCCGAGACGGGTGAGGACACCTACGTCCGCAGCACCGAGTCGGGCTACGCGGCGAACGTCGAAGCCGTCGTCACGCCCGCGCCGCCCGCGCAGCCGATCGAAGGCCGTCCCGAGGCGCAGGTGCACCACACGCCGAACACGCCGACCATCGAGACGCTGGTGAACTTCCTCAACGCGGCCGGGCTCGGCCGCGAGTTCACCGCCGCGGACACGCTGAAGAACGTCATGCTCAAGACGCGTCAGCCCGGCGCGAAGGAGTGGGAGCTGGTCTGCGTCGCGCTGCCCGGTGACCGCGAAGTGGACATGAAGCGCCTCGAAGCGTCGCTGGAGCCCGCCGAGGTCGCGCTGCTCGACGAGGCCGACTTCGCGAAGAACCCGTTCCTGGTCAAGGGCTACATCGGCCCGAAGGCGCTGCAGGACAACGGCGTGCGCTACCTCGCCGACCCGCGGATCGTGCCCGGCACCGCCTGGGTCACCGGGGCCGACAAGGTCGACCACCACGTCGTCGACCTGCTGGCCGGCCGCGACTTCACCCCGGACGGCACCATCGAGGCCGCCGAGGTCCGCGAGGGCGACGCGTCGCCGGACGGCCAGGGCACCCTGGTCGCCGCGCGCGGCATCGAGATCGGGCACATCTTCCAGCTGGGCCGCAAGTACGCGGACGCGTTCGAGCTCGACGCGCTCGGCCCCGACTCCAAGCCGATCCGGATCACGATGGGCTCCTACGGCGTCGGCGTCTCGCGGCTGGTCGGCGTGCTCGCCGAGCAGAACCACGACGACCTCGGCATCATCTGGCCGCGCGAGGTGTCGCCGTTCGACGTGCACATCGTCATCGCGGGCAAGGACGAGGCCGTCGCGGCCGGCGCCGAGAAGATCGCCGCCGAGCTGGACGCGGCGGGCATCGAGGTCATCCTCGACGACCGCAAGGCGACGCCGGGCGTCAAGTTCGCCGACGCCGAGCTGGTCGGCGTGCCGACCATCCTGGTGGTCGGGCGTGGCCTGGCCAACGGCGTCGTCGAGGTCAAGGACCGGCGGACGGGCGAGCGCGAAGAGATCGCGGTCGACGCCGTCGTCGAGCACCTGGTCAAGCTCGTCCGGTCCTGATGGGGCTGTTCTCCCGGCGCTCGGACGACACGACGCCGGGGTACGAGGACAACGCGGCGCTTCGCGGGTTCGGCGGCTACGAACCCGCGGACGCGCCGACGCCTGTGCCCTCACCTTCGCCCGAACCACCGAGAGCGCAGCCGAAGCGGATCCGCCCGGCGCCGAAGCCGCTGAAGTGGCGGCGGGCGCCGTGGGTCGGGCTCGTGCTCATCGCGCTGATCGCGGGCGTGCTGAACGCGCTGGGCGTCGGCAAGGCGCACCGGCCCGCGTCGACACCCGCGCCGCGGACGCCCGTGGTCGAGACGCCGTCGCCGCGGGTGAGCGTCCCCGCCGTCGTGAGCGGCTGGCAGTCCGTCGCGGCCCGGGACGGTTCGTACGCCTATGACGTGCCGCCGTCCTGGAAGCCCGAACCCGGCACGCTGCACGGCTGGGAAAAGACCGCCGCGGCGCCGGGGATCCGGCTGGTCACGAGCGCGTTCCTGGGCGAGGACTTCTGCGAGCACGCCGACCTCGGCGGCGCGGGGGTCACCACCGTGCCGGTGGCCGACGCCGGGGAGGCCGCGCGCAAGGCCGTGACCGACCTCGGAGTGAGCGCGTTCAGCCCGGACAACGGCCCGCTCGCGCAGGTGACCCCGGACGCGGGCACGGACGCGCAGGTCACGAAGGCCGACGGCACGAAGATCGCGGCGCGGATCGTGGTCGCGGAGGTCGTCCCGACCGAGACCGGTCCGTGCTGGGCGAAGCACGCTCTGGTCGCGGCGATGGGCTTCGGCTCCGGGGGCGCCTCGGGCGTGGTGGTGGCCTACGCCGACAGCGACCGCTCCGGGCCGACGATCCGCGAAGACCTGGTGGGGATCCTCAAGAGCTACCGGTTCGTGCCGGCGGCGGAGCGGACCACGACCACCCCGCCGCCCACCACGCGCCGGTGACTCAGCGCTTGCGCGCCAGCTTCGCCAGCTCCCGCAGCCGGACGTCCGGCAGGTACGCCCGGCTCAGCGCCAGCCCGATCCGCGGCAGGTCCGCCTCGTCGCGGTAGGCCAGGTACAGCGGCACGCGCCGGGGCTGGAACTTCGCCTTGAACGCGTGCAGGGAACGGAATCCGTAGTACGGCTCCATCACGCGGCCCAGCGTCTCCAGTGCCCGGTCGACCGTGCGCGCCGGGCTGTCGTCGCCGGACCGGGCCAGGGGCGCGCCCGACAGCGAGACGAACCGCGCGCCCTCGGCGCGGAACTGCACGCACGCCGACGCGATCAGGAACTCCATCACCGGGCGGAAGCCGTGGGGGCTGCGGCGCATGACGTCCAGCGTCCAGCCGCCCACCTTGCCCGCGCCCGTGTGGACCGGCAGCCACGACGTCACGCCGTGGACCGTGCCCTCGGCGTCCACCGCCAGGCCGACCCGCGTCGCCGGGTCCATCGCCTCGTCGAGGCCGCCGAGGGTGAACCCCATCTCCGGCATGCCCTTGCCCGACATCCACTCCTCCGACAGCGCCCGGACCTGGGCGAGGATGGGCTCCGGCTGGTCGGCCAAGCGGACCAGCCGGAAGTCGATGTCCTGCTTGGCGGCCTTGTTCAGCGCCGACCGGACGTCCTGCCACGCCTTGCCGCGGAACTCCAGCCCCTCCAGGTCGAGCACGTTGTCCTCGGCGACCTGGACGTGCTGCCAGCCCTGCTCGCGCGTCGCCGCGACCGTCGCCTCGGTCGCCGAGAACACGCACGGCACCAGGCCGGTGTTCTCGCACATCGCGGTGAACTCGGTGACCGTGGCCGCCGCCGTGCCGTCCGGCGCGATCGGGTCGCCCAGCGCGACGGCGACGCCCGCGTGCCGGCGGTAGGCGAGGTAGGACCGGCCGTCCTCGCGGACGAAGTACGTGTTGCGCGGCCAGGTCGTCATCCACGACAGCGTGCTGCCGCCGTGCCGCCCGAGCAGCGTGCGGGCCAGCGCCGCCCCGGGACCCTGCGCGTGGCGCCGGAGCCGTCGCCGGGAAGGGACGCGGAAGGCGTGCCGCGCGGCGATCAGCACGCCCAGCTCGACCGTCCACAAGAGATTGTCCACGAAGAACAGCGGCAGGCCGGTGGTGTCGTAGTCCGCCCCGAAGAGGTCGGCCAGGCCGTAGACCGTGGCCGCGGCGAGCCCCTGCAGGGTGACGAAGACCGACAGCGCGACGGCCCACCGCCACGCGACGCGGCCGCCCTTGCGCAGCCCGTTGAGCATCGGCACGACGAGCAGCACGAGGACCGCCAGCTCCGGCGCCGACAGCGAAACCCCTTCGGTGGAGCCGAACGGGCCTTCGCCGGGCACCAGGAACATCACGATCTCGGCGATGGTGAGCAGCAGCAGGCCGGCGACGGTCAGCAGCCGCCACTCCCGCAGGTTCGGCCCCGCCGACGGCCCCCGCCGCGACCCGACGAGCCGGTTGCCGAGCGGGATCGCCAGCAGCAGCGCGAAGAAGTGGACGAGGTCGGCCAGCGTGCCGACGTAGACGATCGCGACCCCGGCGTACACGCAGAGCCCGGCCCGCAGCCGCAGCGCCCACGGCGGCCGCAGCGTCGCGCTGGCGACGGCGACCGCGGCGAGCGCGCCGCCGGAGAACCCGACGTCGAGGCTGCCCGCCATGCGCTCGGCCCAGAGCCAGCCGGAGTTGCCGCAGAGCGCGAGGAACTGCGTCGCGACGAGCACCGAGACGAACTGGCCGCCGATGGTCACGGCCATCGCGCGCCGCGTTCCCAGCTGCCACTCGGCGAAGCCGGCGAAGAGCGCGAAGCTGCCGACCATCGGGAGGTAGAACCAGGGGATGACGGCGAAGAACGGCCCGGTGAGCATGGTCCACCACCGGCCCGCCTCCAGCGACGGCAGCCCGTAGGCGACGAACGGGTAGGCCGCGCGGTCCTCGGCGGCGTTCCAGAGCGCCCCCGACGCGACGGCCAGCACGAGCATCGCGAGCACCACGCTGCTGGTGAACGGCAGGCGCTGTCTGAGCACCGCGACCGTGCCGCGGATGCGTCCCCCTCCGGCGGGCCCGGCCGCCGACGCTGTTTCAGCCATGCCCGGAAGTGTGGCGAACGGCCGTCTCCGGCCACATCAGGCGAAGGAAGGAGATTTACCCCTAAGGGGTCCTCCCTTCGAATGAGGGTTGACACCCTCCCGAGGACGACGAAGACGGCTTTCAGCTGAACACGGCGGTTTTCACGGCATCGGTGTCGGCGAGGTCCGGCAGCACGACGTGCGCGCCGGCGGCCCGCAGTTCGTCGGCGCTGTAGAGCCCGGTCGCCACCGCGATCGAGAGCGCCCCGTGGGCCAGGGCGGCTTTGACGTCGTTCGGGGTGTCGCCGATGACGACGACCGCGTCGGCGTCGAACGGGGTGCCGTGCTTCGCCGCCGCCAGTCCCACCGCGTGCGGGACCAGGTCCGGGCGGTGCACCGACAGCGTGCCGTAGCCGCCGATCTCCAGGTCGAGGTGCTCGAGCAGGTCGAACGCGGCGAGTTTGTGCCGCGAGATCTCCGGTAGGTTCCCGGTGACGAGCGACTGGACGACGTCGTCCCGCCCGGCGAACGCGGTGAGCGCCTCGGCCGCGCCCGGCAGCACCCGGGCCTCCGCCGCGAAGCGGTGCGCCGCGCGTTCCGACTCCGCGACCAGGGCCTTGAACAGCGCTCGGATCGTGTCCTGGACGGGTTCGAAGCCGTTCTCGACGAGCAGTTCGGTCGTGGTCGCCAGCTCGGTGCGGCCGCCGAAGACCGGGTGCACGCGCAACGGCGCCCCGGTCGCGGCGGTGAACGCGGCCGCGTACCAGGACGCGCCCAGCCCGGCGAAGTCCACCAGCGTGTGGTCGATGTCCCAGAGCACCAGCCGCTTCTTCGTCACGAGTTCGAGGTTACCGGCGGCACTATTCAACACGCGTTGACTTTCCGTGGACACGGTCGTACCTTGACCAGTAATTCAACACGCGAAGAATAGCTGGAGGCTGTCATGACCAGTCCTGTCCGGCGCCCCGCCGGGGCGCTCGCCCTGGTCGCCGCCGTGGCCGGCGCGCTGGTGGCGGTGGTGCTCGGGTTCCTCACCTTCGGCGCACAGGCCACGGCCGCGCCGGACGGCGTCCCGGTCGCGGTCGCCGCCCCGCCGGGCCCGCTGCAGGGCATCGCGCAGCGCGTCGCCGCGCACGGCGGCGGTCAGCTCGCTTGGACCGTCACCAACCCGGCCGACGCGCGGCAGCTGCTGGAGGACAAGAAGGTCTACGGCGTGCTCGAACTCGCGCCGGGACCGGCCGCGACCGTGGTGACATCGGGGGCGGTCAACCCGGCCGGCACCCAGGTCGCGCAGCAGGCGCTCACCGCCGGGGCGGCGGCGCTCGGTGGCGTCCCGAAGCAGGAGGTGCTGCACCCGGCAGGCGTCGCCGGCCGGACCGCGCCGCTGGCCGCGTCCGCGCTGGCCTGGATCGGCGCGCTCGTCGCGGGTCTCGCGCTGACGCAACTGGCCAGGCGCACCGGCCGCACGGTCGGCGCCGGCGCGCGGTTCCTGCAGGTCGTCGGCGCCGGTGCGCTGGTGACGGCGGCCGTGGCCGGGTTCTTCGCGTTGTGGGACTCCACGCTGCCGCTCGACGCCGGCGTCCTGGGGTTCGTCTTCCTCGCCGCGACGGCCTTCGCGGCCCTGCAGGCGGGGCTGCTGCGCCTGCTCGGACTGCGCGCGATGGCCGTCCTCGGCCCGCTCTACCTGGTCGCGCCCGCGGTCGCCGGCCAGGTGCCGGAGCTGCTGAACCCGGCCTACCGCACGCTGCTGTGGTCGTGGACGCCGTTCCGCTTCTCGACCGAGGGCCTGCGAAGCCTGCTCCAGGGCGTGCCGGGCGCACCCGACGTCACGACCGGCGCCTGGGTACTCGGCGCGCTGCTGGCCGCCGGGCTTCTCCTCGTGCTCTGGCCCGGCCGGTCAGCCCGCCAGGAGGCTGAACCGCACCTTGCGGACCGGGTTGTCGAGGTTGGTGTCCACTAGGCAGATCGACTGCCAGGTCCCCAGCGCGAGGACGCCGCCGAGCACCGGGATCGTCGCGTACGGCGGCACCAGGGCCGGGAGCACGTGGTCACGGCCGTGACCCGGGCTCCCGTGCCGGTGCCGCCAGCGGCCGTCGCGGGGGAGCAGCTCGTCGAGCGCGGTCAGCAGGTCCTCGTCGCTGCCGGCACCGGTCTCGAGGACCGCCAGCCCGGCGGTGGCGTGCGGGACCCAGACGTGCAGCAGCCCGTCGGTGGCGTCCGCGTCGCGCAGGAACGACTCTGCCTCGTGGGTGAGGTCGTGGACGACGGCTTGGGAGCCGGTGCGGACCTCGATCTCGGTGGAGTACATGCATCCCAGCCTAGGCGCCGGCCGTCAGGAGCCGAGGTGGCGCAGCACCGCCAGCACCCGGCGGTTGTCCCCTTCGGACGGTGACAGGCCGAGCTTGCCGAAGATCGACGTCACGTACTTTTCGACCGACCCGGCCGAGAGGAACAGCTTCGCCGCGATCGCGGAGTTCGACCGGCCTTCCGCCATCAGGCCCAGGACCTCGCGCTCCCGCGGGGTGAGCCCGCTGAGCGCGTCGGTCTGGCGCGTCGCAGAGAACAGCTGGCTGACGACCTCGGGGTCGAGCACCGTCTCGCCGTCCGCGACGCGGCGCAGGGCGTCGAGGAAGTCCGACACCTCGGCGACGCGGTCCTTGAGCAGGTAGCCGACGCCGCCCGCGCGATCGGCCAGCAGCTGCGCCGCGTACTTCGTCTCGACGTACTGGGAGAACAGCAGGATCGCGCGGCCCGGCGATTCGCGGCGCAGCGAGATCGCCGCCCGCAGGCCCTCGTCCGTGTGCGTCGGCGGCATCCGGATGTCCACAATGGACACTTCGGGGGAGTTGCCCTCGACGGCGGCCCGCAGCGCGTCGGCGTCCTTCACCGCGGCGACGACCTCGTGGCCGCGGAAGGTCAGCAGCTCGACGAGGCCCTGGCGCAGGATGGTCGAGTCCTCCGCGATGACGATCCGCATGTCGCGACCCTAGCGGGGCAGCTGTGACATCCGGGGCTTCACCCCGGGCCGGGGGCTCCGCCACCCGGACCCCCGGAAGGCAGGGGTACCCGCGCGGTCACTTCGGTCGGACCGCCCGGCGGGCTCGCGACGGTCAGCTCGCCGTCGACGGTCCGCAGCCGTTCGGCGACCCCGGCCAGCCCGCCGCCGGGGACGAGCCGGGCGCCCCCGCGGCCGCGGTCGCGCACCCGCAGCCACAGGACGTCCCGCTCTTCGGTGACTGCGACGTAGATCGTCGGCCCGCCGTGTTTCGCGGCGTTGGTGAGCAGCTCGGCAGCGCTGAAGTAGACGATCGTCTCCAGCGACGGCGGCGGGCGGCGCGGCAGGTCGACGGCGACCCGCGCGTCCATCCCGGACGTCGCGACCAGGGTGGCCAGCGCGACGTCGAGCCCCGCGTCGAGGGCGGCGGGGTGGATGCCGCGGGCGAGGTCGCGCAGCTCGGTCAGCGCCTGCTTCGCGTTGGTGTGTGCGGCGGTCACCAGCTCCTTGACCTGGGGGAGGTCGAGGTCTTCGAGCTCGTCCTTGGCCAAGCCGAGCTTCATGGCGAGGGCGACGAGCTGGGCCTGCGCACCGTCGTGCAGGTCGCGTTCGATGCGCCTGAGCCGCAGGGCGGCGTCCTCGACCGCGGTGGCGCGGCTGGCTTCGAGGTCGCGGACGCGTTCGGAGAGCTCCCGCGTGCCGAGCAGGCCGACGACCAGCAGCCGGTCGAGCGCGACGAAGGCGTGCGTCACCCACGGGAGCGCCACGAGCACCAGCAGCCCGGACGCCGACCAGGCGAGCGCGCCCGCCCAGTTGTCGGCGTAGATGTCGTAGACCGGCAGGTGCTGCTCGCCCAGCGGGAACCAGAAGAAGGCGAAGGGGGTCGCGGCCAGGGCGTAGAGCGTCGCGCTGACCATCGCGACCAGCGCGGCGAAGGTCAGGGGGAGGCGCAGCAACAGATAGCCGGCCGCGCGCCAGCCCGCCGGATCGCCGACGCGCGCCCGCACCCAGGCCCACAGCCCGGGCTTGAGCTCGGGCCGGCGCGGGACGGGCACACTGACGCCGAGCAGGACCTTGGCGAGGCCGCGGTGCAGGGCGCCGAGGCCACGGGCGTAGAAGACAGCGCCGGCGAGGACGAGGAACCCGAGCAGCACGGGCGTCAGCCCGAGGCCGACCGCGAGCACGACGAGGAAACTGAGCAGCGAGAACAGGGTCAGCGGGCCGGAGAGCCACAGCCAGGCGTATTCGGCCCAGAAGTCGCGCGCGGCCAGCGGCCCGAACACCCGGCGCAGCAGGTGGGGGCGAGGGACGTCGAGGCTGGTCACGGTGTCAGTCTGGGCGCGATGACGGGTCCTGCCCATCCGGTTTTCCCCCTACCCGGCCCGGGGGAAGCGCCCGGCTCCGGCGCCGGGAAAGCGGTGAAGGCCACCTCGAGGAACTCGAGGTGGCCTTCACGAGCCCTGGGTCAGGGGGCGTCCGGGTCGTCTTCCCGGGCCTTCTGCGCGGCTTCGCGCATCTCGATGACGTCGGTCAGCCAGTCGCCCGTCTCGCGGGCGATGTCGCGGATCGCACCGGTGATGATGCTCGCGATGTTGCCGACGTGCGTCGCGGCCGATTCGGTGATCACCTGCAGGGTGTCCTTGTCCCGTTCGAACTGACCCACCATGTCACCCTCACGCTGCTCGGAGCTGCCGGTCGGCTCCCACCGTAGTCGGCGCCGGCGAAGTTCGCGGGAGAGCCAGCTTCACGAGCTTCTTCGCCACCGACCAGAGCTGCTTGTGCAGCGGGCCCGTGTGGTACGGCAGGCCGTACTTCTCGCAGATCGCGCGCACCTCGCCGGCGATCTGCGGGTAGCGGCGCGCCGGGATGTCCGGGAACAGGTGGTGTTCGATCTGGTGCGACAGGTTCCCGCTCATGATGTGGAACAGCGGGCCGCCGGTGATGTTCGCCGAGCCGAGGATCTGGCGCAGGTACCACTGCCCGCGCGACTCGTTCTCGGTCTCCTCCTCGGTGAAGCTCTCGACCTCGGCGGGGAAGTGCCCGCAGAAGATGATCGAGAACGACCACAGGTTGCGGACCAGGTTCGCGGTCGCGTTGCCGGCGAAGGTCAGCGGCGCGAGCGGGCCGGTCAGCAGCGGGAACAGCACGTAGTCCTTGCCGACCTGCCGGGACGCCTTCTTGACCATCTTCCGGACGACCTCGGTGGTGTCCGACCACTTGCGCTCGCCCTTGACGATCCGGTCGAACTCCAGGTCGTGCAGCATCACGCCCCACTGGAAGAACACCGCCAGCAGCGCCGCGTACGCCGGGTTGCCCAGGTAGTACGGGTGCCACTTCTGGGCGGGGTCCATCCGCAGGACGCCGTAACCGATGTCGCGGTCCTTGTCGAGGATGTTCGTGTACGTGTGGTGGATGTAGTTGTGCGAGTGCCGCCAGTTCTCGGCGGGCGCCACGTTGTCCCACTCGAAGCGCTGCGAGCTCAGCGCCGGGTCGCGCGTCCAGTCGTACTGGCCGTGCATGACGTTGTGGCCGATCTCCATGTTGTCGAGGACCTTGGCCAGCGACAGCGCGCCGACGCCGGCGAGCCACGCGGGCGGGAAGAACCCGGCGAACAGCAGCGCCCGCCCGGCGACCTCCAGGCCGCGCTGCGTCTTGATGACGTTGTGGATGTAGTCGACGTCTTCCTGGCCGAGGTCGTCGACGGTCCGCTGCCGCAGCTCGTCGAGCTCGCGCCCGAATTCTTCGACCTGCTCGGGGGTCAGGCGATCCTGAAGACCGGTCATGGTGGGCTCCTTAAGCGTCGATCTCGACGTCCCCGACCGGGACGGAGATGCAGAGCTGGATTTCTTCGTCTTCTTCGCCGGAGATCTCGCCCGTCTTGGCGTTGCGGACGCGCCCGGCGGTCTTGAGCTGGGTGCAGGAGAAGCAGATGCCCATCCGGCAGCCGTGCTCCGGGGACAGGCCCGCTTCCTCGGCCTGCTCCAGCAACGGCTTCCCCGAGTTGGCGCACTCGCGTCCGCTGCGCTTGAACCGGACCTGGCCCTCGGCGTTCGCCGTGTCGAAGGTCAGCGCCGGCGGAGTGAACTCCTCGGTGTGCACGCGTTCACCCAAATGATCACGCACGGCGTCCATCAGCGGCTTCGGGCCGCAGACGAACGCCTCCGCGTCGCGGAACCACGGCGCCACGCGCGCGAGGTGCTCCGGCGCGAAGAAACCGTTCAGGTCGCCGCCCTTCGAGTGCGTGTAGGCGTGCACGACCCGCAGCCCGGGGTGCCGGGCGGCGAGCTCGGCCAGTTCGGTGCGGTACAGCGCGTCGGCCGGCCCGTTCGAGTACTGCACGAACACGATCTCGCCGGTGTGGCCCTCGGTCACGAGCGTGCGCGCCATGGCGAGCACCGGCGTGATGCCGCTGCCGCCCGCGATCAGCAGCACGCGGCCCGGGCGGGCGGCGGGCAGCGTGAACCCACCGTCCGGAGTGGACAGGTTGAGCACCGAGCCGACGCCGATCGCGCGGTTCAGGTGCCCGGAGACCAGGCCCTGCTCCTTGACCGTGAACTCGAGTTCGCCGTCGTACTGCGAACCGCACGGTGAATAGCAGCGCGTGCGCCGGACGCCGTCGATCTCCACCTGCAGGCGGACGTACTGCCCGGCGGTGAAGCCGGGCCACGCGCGGCTGGGCTTGACGGTGAGGGTGACGCTGTCCGGCGTCTGCTTGCGCACCGCCGTGACCAGGCCGCGGATCTCGCGGCGCACCAGCATCGGGTCGACGAGCTCCAGGTAGCGGTCCATCCCGTGCGGTGTCAGCAGCGCCTCGGCCAGCGAAGCGAGGCTGCGCACCCGCCGGGGGATGAGCGCCGTCATCGGACCTCCTCAGTTACAGTGAACGACTGTACACTGAATAGTGCACTGCAGAAGTGGAGCAGCTGTCAACGCGGAAGGCGGAGTATGTGACGTGAGCAACGCGGTGGACGCTGTGTTCAGCGGGGCTCCGCCCCGGCCCCCGGCAGGGGGCAGGCCCCCTGCACCCCCCAAAGAAGTCCGTACGCTGGACCCCGTGTCCGAAGAGCCAGTAAGTCGTCAGGAGCGCAAGCAGCGCACGCGCCAGGCGTTGCTGGACACCGCCCTGGACCTGCTGGCCGACCGCTCGTTCGCGACGCTGTCCCTGCGTGAGGTCGCGAAGGGCGCCGGCCTGGTGCCGACGGCGTTCTACCGGCACTTCGCCTCGATGGAGGAGCTCGGCGTCGCGCTCGTCGAAGAAGCGACGCGCACACTGCGCGGCATGATGCGTTCGGCGCGCGCCGATCCCGACACCTACCAGGGCATGATCAGCGCTTCGGTGGCCACGGTCCACCAATTCGTCCGGGCGAACGAGGACCATTTCCGGTTCCTGACGCGCGAGCGCTACGGCGGCGGTCCGCTCGCCCGCGCCATCGCCGTCGAACTGCGCATGTTCTCCGGCGACCTCGCGATCGACCTCGCCCGGTTCACCCCGCTGCGCGCGTGGAGCACCGAAGACCTGCACATGCTGGCCGACTTGATCGTTTCCGTGATGATCACGACCACGGTCGAACTGCTGGAGGCCCGCCCCGGTGAAGACGCGAAAATCACCGGAACGGCGGAAAAACGGCTGCGCCTGATCCTGCTCGGCATCCCCCGGTGGAAAACCGGCTGAACGGTTCTCCGACGGCGCTCGTATCTTCTGGCACAACCCCCGGACTTGCGACCCACGTCACTGGGGAGTGTCGGTCCGACGTGGTACAACCCTCGGATCGTGCCTCGCCGATGAGGAGGTCGTGTGGCCGACAGCGAACAGCATCAGCAGCTCACCGTGGGTGTGGTGACCGAGTCACGCCCCGGGGAGCGCCGGGTCGCCATGGTGCCCAAACTGGTCGGGAGGCTCGCGCAGCGAGGGTTGCGCGTCCTGGTCGAACCGGGCGCCGGGTCCCGCGCGCACCTGAGTGACGACGCGTACACCCAGGCGGGCGCCGAACTCGGCGACGCGTGGGGCGCCGACATCGTCGTGAAGGTCAACCCGCCCGCGCCCGAAGAAGTCGCGAAGCTGGCCCGGGGCACCGTCCTCGTCGGCTTCCTCGACCCGCGCGGCAACCCGGACGGGCTCGCGAAGCTCGAAGAAGCGGGCCTGCGGGCGTTCGCGATGGAGGCGATCCCGCGGATCTCCCGGGCGCAGGCGATGGACGCGCTGTCGTCGCAGGCCAGCATCGGCGGCTACCGCGCGGTGCTGCTCGCGGCCCAGAAGCTCCCGCGCTTCTTCCCGATGCTCACCACCGCGGCGGGCACCGTGCCGCCGGCCAAGGTGCTGGTGCTCGGCGCCGGCGTCGCCGGCCTGCAGGCGCTGGCCACGGCGAAGCGGCTCGGCGCGCAGACCACCGGCTACGACGTCCGGCCCGAGGTCGGCGAGCAGGTCAAGTCGCTCGGCGCGCAGTTCCTGGACCTCGGCATCGAGGCGGTCGGCGAAGGCGGGTACGCCCGCGAGCTGACGCCGGAGGAGCGCGAGGAGCAGCAGCGGCGGCTCACCGAGGCCATCACGAAGTTCGACGTCGTGATCACCACGGCGCTGGTGCCGGGCCGCAAGGCGCCGACGCTGGTCACCGCGGACGCGGTCAAGGGCATGCCGGCCGGGTCGGTCGTCGTCGACCTCGCCGGTGAGACCGGCGGCAACTGCGAACTGACCAAGCCGGGCGAGGACGTCGTGGAGCACGACGTCACCATCTCCTCCCCGCTGAACCTGCCCGCCGAAATGCCCTCGCACGCCAGCGAGCTGTACGCGCGCAACGTCACCGAGCTGCTGGAGCTGCTCGTGACGAAGGAAGGCGCGCTGGAGCTGAACTTCGAAGACGAGATCGTCGCCGGTGCCTGCGTGGCCGGGCGCGAAGGGAGTACTTCGTGAGCCCATTGGTGCAGAACCTGGCGGTGCTCGTGCTCGCCGGGTTCGTCGGCTTCGCCGTCATCTCGAAGGTGCCCAACACCCTGCACACCCCGCTGATGTCCGGCACCAACGCCATCCACGGCATCGTGCTGCTCGGCGGGCTCGTCGTGCTCGGCCTCGGCGTCGACGGCGTCTTCAACAAGATCCTGCTCGTGATCGCGATCGCCTTCGGCACGATCAACGTCGTCGGCGGGTTCCTGGTCACCGACCGGATGCTGTCGATGTTCAAGGGCAAGAAGCCCGCGCCGGCCGAGGAGGACGAGAAGTGACCGACTTCATCGCGATCCTCTACATCATCGCGTTCGCCCTCTTCATCTACGGCCTGATGGGCCTCACCGGCCCGCGCACCGCCGTCCGCGGCAACTGGATCGCCGCCGTCGGCATGGGCATCGCCGTCGTCGCGACCCTGCTCACCCCGGGCATGGGCAACTGGCTGCTCATCGTCCTCGGTGTCGGGATCGGCGTGCTCGTCGGCGTCCCGTCGGCGCGCAAGGTCAAGATGACCGCGATGCCGCAGATGGTGGCGCTGTTCAACGGCGTCGGCGGCGGCGCGGTCGCGCTCATCGCCTGGGTCGAGTTCAACTCCACCGACGGCTACGCGCACGAGCCCGCCTACATCGCGATCGCGTCGCTGTTCGCCGCGATCATCGGGTCGATCTCCTTCTGGGGCTCGAACATCGCCTTCGGCAAGCTGCAGGAGCTGATCAGCGGCCGCCCGATCACGATGGGCAAGCTGCAGCAGCCGGTCAACGCCCTGCTCCTGCTGATCGCGCTGGCCTGCGCGGTGATCATCGTCGCGGGCGGCGACTCCGGCTTCCTGATCGTCGGGCTGCTCGTCGCGGCCGGCATCCTCGGCCTCACCGTCGTGCTGCCGATCGGCGGCGCGGACATGCCGGTGGTGATCTCGCTGCTCAACGCGTTCACCGGGCTCTCGGCCGCGGCGATGGGCCTGGCGCTGGACAACACGGCGCTGATCGTGGCCGGCATGATCGTCGGCGCGTCCGGCTCGATCCTGACCAACCTGATGGCCAAGGCGATGAACCGGTCCATCCCGGCGATCGTCGCGGGCGGCTTCGGCGGCGGCCCGGCGGTCGCGTCCGGCGGGCCGAAGGAGGCGCGGCCGGTGCGCTCGACGAGCGCGGCCGACACCGCGATCCAGATGGCGTACGCCAGCAAGGTCGTCGTCGTGCCGGGTTACGGCATGGCCGTGGCGCAGGCGCAGCACACCGTCCGCGAGATGGCGAAGCTGCTGGAGAAGAAGGGCATCACGGTCGAGTACGCGATCCACCCGGTCGCCGGCCGGATGCCCGGGCACATGAACGTGCTGCTCGCCGAGGCCGACGTGCCGTACGAGCAGCTCAAGGAGATGGACGAGATCAACTCCGAGTTCGCCCAGACCGACGTCGCGCTGGTGATCGGCGCGAACGACGTCACCAACCCGGCCGCGCAGAACGACCCGAGCTCGCCGATCTACGGGATGCCGATCCTCAAGGTCAACGAGAGCCGGTCCGTGATCGTCTTGAAACGCAGTATGAGCTCGGGCTTCGCCGGGATCGACAACGACCTGTTCTACGATCCGAAGACCAGCATGCTCTTCGGCGACGCCAAGACGTCGGTGGGCGAGATCGTGGAGGAACTCAAGGCGTTATGACGACCGGGTCGGACGTGCGTGCGGCATTCACCGATCCGGCCGAGAACCTGGCGTTCGACGAAGCGCTCCTCCGGGTTGCGCCCGAGTCACCGGTGCTGTGGCTCTGGCGCAACCCGGTCTGCGTCGTGGTGGGGCGCGGCCAGCGGATCGCGCGCGAAGTGCGGGTCGAGGAGTGCGCCCGCGACGGCGTCCCGGTGCTGCGGCGGGCCAGCGGCGGCGGCACCGTGTTCCACGACCCGGGCAACCTGAACGTGACCCTGGTCCTGCCGGGGCCCACCGACCGGCCGCTGGAGACGCTCGGCAAGGTGATGAGCGCCGCGGTCGACCAGCTCGGGCTGGTGCCGCGGATCGGCGACCGCGGCCTGTTCGTCGACGACGCGAAGCTGTGCGGGTTCGCCGTGTTCCGCACCAAGACCGGGCTGCTGGCGCATTCGACGCTGCTGGTCGAGACGTCGGCCGCGCTGGTCGGCCGCTACCTGACGAGCGCGCCGCCGGACCCGCGGCCGCTCGACTCCCACCGCAGCCCCGTGGCGTCGCTGGCCGAGCACGGGCTGCGGCCCGGGTTCCCGTCGGTCGCGGCGGCGGTCCGGGCGGCGGCGTCGCAGATCCTCGGGACGCTGGTGCCGCGCCCGCCGTCGGCGGCCGAGCTGGGCCGCCAGCGCGCGCTGCTGCACACGCGGTACCGGTACCCCTCCTGGCACGCGGACGGCGCCCAGCGCGCGGCCTGAAAGCCGTGAAGGCCTCCTTACCGGCCATAAGAGCCGGGAAGGAGGCCTTCACGGACCTCGTGTCTACTGTGGACCTACGGGTGCTCCGCCGCGGAGAACGTGACGCCCGGCACCTTCTTCGCCGTCGCCCGCGTGGTCTTCTTGGGCTCCGCCGCCTTCCGGGTGCGCGGGGTCTTCGCGGGCTCGGCCTTCACCGGGGCGGCCTTCGTCTTGGCCGTGGTCTTCGGCGCCGCGGCCGTGGCCGTCCGGCGACCGGCGACCGCCTTCGCGCGCGGCCTCTTCGCGCCCGGGACGATCCGCGGCCGGCGCTTGCGGCCGCCGGTGCGGCGACCGGCGTCGGCGTAGCGCTGCAGCAGTTCGCGCAGGGCGTCGGCGTTGGCGAAGGAGAGGTCGATGTCGTAGTCGATGCCGTCGAGCCCGAACCCGACGGTCTCGGCGGCGGGCTCGCCGGTGAGATCATCCAGGACCTGCACAGCCGTGTTCTTGGCCACGACAAACCTCCCGTGCTCGAACGTGGTATTCGCGCGCACCGGGGCCGACGGCACCCGGGCCGCCGATGTCTTGCAGCTTCGAAGACGAGGATAACCGCTGGCTTGCGTGATCCCGCGTGGTGGTGTGCGCTGAAGCCATGTCTGGACAGACTTTTGACGTAGTGGTGATCGGCGCGGGTCCGGTGGGGGAGGTGGCCGCCGAACGAGCGGCCCGCGGGGGCCTGAAGGTCGCCCTCGTCGAGCACGAGCGCTTCGGCGGCGAGTGCTCCTACTGGGCTTGCATCCCCAGCAAGGCGTTGCTGCGGCCGGGAAACCTCCTCGCCGCGGCCAAGCGGATCCCCGGTGTGCCGGTCGGCGACCGGCTCGACCCCGCGGCGGTGTTCGCGCGCCGTGACTGGTTCACCGGCAAGGGCGACGACTCGGGGCAGGTCGAGTGGGCCCGCGGGGTGGGCGTCGAGCCGATCCGCGGGCACGGCGAGATCACCGGTGAGCGGGAAGTGACCCTGGACGGCGACCGCGTGCTGACCGCGCGGCACGCGGTGATCGTGTGCACCGGCAGCGTGCCGCACACGCCGTCGATCCCCGGGCTCGACACGATCCGGCCGTGGGGCTCGCGGGAAGCGACGTCGGCGGAGTCCGTGCCGGCCCGGCTGGGCATCCTCGGCGGCGGCGTGGTCGGCGTCGAGATGGCGCAGGCGTTCGCGTCGCTGGGCTCGGAGGTGCACCTGGTGATCACCGGCGAGCGGCCGCTGCCGCGCAACGCCGCGTTCGCCGGCGACCTCGTGCTGCACGGGCTGCGCGAAGCCGGCGCATACGTGCACACGGAGTCCGGGGTCGAGCGGGTCGCCGCGGGTGCCTCCGGGACCGAGCTGACGCTGAAGGACGGCGAGACGATCGTCGTCGACGAGTTCCTGGTGGCGACCGGGCGCCGTCCCGCGACCGCCGGGCTCGGCCTCGACGCGTTCGGGGTCGAGGCCGGCCGCGCGCTGGAGACCGACGACACCGGCCGGGTGTCCGCAGTGGACGGAGGCTGGCTGTTCGCGGCGGGCGACGTCACCGGCCGCGCCCCGCTGACCCACCAGGGCAAGTACGGCGCCCGCGCGGCCGGTGACACGGTGGCGGCGCTGGCCGCGGGGACGCCGGTGTCTTCGGAGCCGTGGAGCCGGTTCACCGCGACGGCCGACCACCACGCGGTGCCGCAGGTGGTGTTCACCGACCCGGAGGTCGCGGCCGTCGGCCTGGCGGACGCGCGGCCCGGTTCGGCCGACCGGGTCGTCGACATCGACATCGCGGTGGCGGGCTCGTCGCTGCACGCCGACGGCTACACCGGCAAGGCCCGGATCGTCGTCGACACCGAGCGGAACGTCCTGCTCGGCGTGACGTTCGTCGGCCAGGACGTCTCGGAGCTGGTGCACTCGGCGACGGTCGCGATCGTCGGCGAGGTGCCGCTCGACCGGCTGTGGCACGCGGTGCCGTCGTTCCCGACGATCAGCGAGGTGTGGCTGCGGCTGCTGGAGGCCTACGGGCTCTAGTCACCGAGCGGGCCCCGTCACTGGGCGGGCAGGTCCAGGGCGGCTTTCGCGGCCCGGGCCAGGCCGGGGTCGTCCGGAGTGGACGGTCCCGGCGCCCAGACCGCCTGGACGATCCGCACGGAGGTGCCTTCGGCCCGGGAGGTGTAGGCGGCGTTCTCGAACTGCGGCGGCGGGGTGGCGCCCCACTTCCCGGTCTCGGAGGCGAGGTCGAGGATCCCGCCCCCGCCGGGGGTGTCGGCGACGGCCTTGAAGGCGGCGGCCTGAGCGGCATCGGGGAACTCGACGATCCCGACGGTGACGGCGGCGGCCCGGCCGTCGACGGTGGCGGCGTAGGACGCGCGCCGGACGCCGGAGCAGCTGGTCTGCTGCAGGCTGGCCTGGGCGTCCCCGAAGGCGTGGGAAGCACACCGCTGGTCGCGATCGGCGGCGCGCAGGGCGAACTGGAGGCTCTGCGCGGGCGCGGTGGTGCTCGAGGGCGGCGGCTGGGTCGCCGGGGTGGGCGGCCCGGTGGGAGCGGCGGCGGTGTCGTCCCCGGAGGTGGCGACGGCGATGGCGGCGACGACCAGGGCGATCAGGAGACCGATCGCCGCGAGGGGCAGCCAGCGGACGGTCTTCGAGGTCGAGGCGGCTTGGCGGGGAGCCGGCCGTGGGGTGGGGAAGGGCTGCGGCCGGCCGGCGGTCGCGGGTTCGGGGAGCAGCAGACTGGTTTGGTCGAGCGTGACGGCACGAGGAGCGCTTCGCTCGGGCTTCGGCGACTGCGGGGCTTGTCCGAGTGCGGCGGCGCCGGGCTCGGCGGGGCGCGGGCCGGTTCGGCCGGGCGCGGCTGGGAAGCCGAGGTTCTCGGTGCGTTCGGTGTCGTCCGCGAGCGAAGAATCGTCGCCCGTCCGGGCGGAACCCGGAAGCGGCGGTGGCGCGGCCGCGCCGGGGAACAGCGGGAGGGCGCGGGAGTCTTCTTGCGCGGGAACCGGGAGTACTTCGGTGCGCTCGGAATCCGGGGGGAGAGCCGATGCTCCGTCGCCGGAGTGCGGCGAGGAGACGGCGAGATCCGCTTCGGGCACGGGCTCGGCAGCTCGCGACCCGGCGCCGGGCTCCGGGTGCTCGCCGTCAGCGGAGGTGGCCGTGGGTTCGGGGTTCTCGGTGGGGGCGGCCGCGGGTTCGCCGGGTTCTGAGTTCTCGGTGGCGGCGGCCGTGTTTTCGGGCTCTGGGTCCTCGGTAGAGGTGGCCGTCGGTTCGGCGGGCTCTGAGTTCTCGAGGGAGACGGCCGCGAGTTCGGCGGATTCCGGATCTTCGGTGGAGACGGCTGCGGAATCCGAGTTTTCGGCAAAAGCCGACGCCGGCTCCGGGTCCTCGGCGGGCACGGGCTCGGGCCCGGCCGGAACCGGAGTTCTGCTCTGCCACCCGGCTCCGCCCGCGGCAGCCACACCCGCGGCAGCCGCTCCGCCCTGACTCGGCACCGCCGGGCCACTGTCCCAAAGGGACTCCGGCGGCGAGTCGTCGGTGAACCGGCTGAACCCCTCGCCCAGCAGCACCTCGTCCGAAAACTCCGGTGCCTCCGGGGCCAGCCCGCGGATCAGCGCCCGCACCTGGTCCACCGACCGGGGCCGGTGGGCCGTCGCCAGCGACACCGTCGCCGCCAGCATCGTCGTCGGTGTCGGGTGCAGGACCCGGACCGGGCCCGCCAGGTCCCCGGCCGGCTGGTCGACCGTCTCCACGTACGGTCCTACCGCGACGATCGTCCCCACCGGGCCCGTCCCCGGCACCAGCGAAGCGATCCGCCGCTCGCACGCCTGGGAGACGTCCAATGCTTCCGTCGCCGGGTTGATCGCGTCGTCGTCGGCGACCAGGGGCCAGCCGTCGGCCTTCCACTCCGCTCCCAGCGGGGCTTCCAGCCGCAGCGCCGGGTCCGGGAGGTCCACGCCGATCACGATGATCACGCCGTGGGGCAGCAGGACCACCGCCTCGATCGGGCGCTCGGTCACCGAGCCGACGCCCACCAGCGCGATCCCGCCGATGACGGTGCTGCCACGGCCGAGGGATGCCAGCGCCGCCCGGACGTCGTCGGCCACCCGGGACTGCTGCCGCTCCAGGCGCACCAGTCGCACCGAAACCCCTCCCTGCTCGTCGTTCCGGTCCATCACGCTAGCGCGCGCGGTGGTATCCATCGTGCGACACGGGGACGACGCGGCCGCGAGCCCACCGAAAGTGGGGCCCTGGGTGACTTGTGGTGTTCATGTGGCCAAACAGCACGGTTGGGGTGCAGAATGTGCTACAACGCATCGGAGGCGGCATTCGGGAGCCGCACTGAGGCCGCGCTGCAGCTCGAAGTAGGGCGTAGGGGAAGACGTCCCTCGTCGAGCAACAAGCGGAGGTAGCAGTGAGCACCCGTGGCAGCACCCGAGGTGTGGTGTACGTCCACTCGTCGCCGTCTGCGGTATGTCCGCACGTCGAGTGGGCCATTTCGGGCACCCTGGGTGCCCGCGTTAACCTGAAGTGGACGGCGCAGCCGGCCAGCCCGGGTCAGCTTCGCGCCGAGTGCGGCTGGCGCGCGCCCGCGGGCAGCGGCGCCAGACTGGCGTCCGCCCTCAAGGCGTGGCCGATGATTCGGTTCGAGGTCACCGAAGAGCCCAGCGCGGGCGTCGACGGCGAACGGTTCTGCTTCGCGCCCGGCCTCGGCCTGTGGCACGGGCGGACCAGCGCCAACGGCGACATCGTGGTGGGCGAAGACCAGCTGCGCGCCCTCGTGGCCATGACCCGCGGGGGTGAGTCGCTCGCGCACAAGCTCGACGAACTCCTCGCCGCGAGCTGGGACGAGGCGCTCGAGCCCTACCGCCACGCCGGCGACGGCGCGCCGGTGACCTGGCTGCACCAGGTCGGCTAGCCGCGGGAGGGGGTGCCGGTACGCTTTGCGGCGTGACCACCCCCGCCCCCAGCTCCCGCCAGCGCTGGCTGGTGCCCGTCGTGGTCGTGGTGCTCTCCGTGACCGTGGGCGCCGGCCTGCTCGCGCGCGAGGTCTACCGCCGTCCCGACCAGCCGGCCGACGAGACCACCGTCTCGACGGCTCCGCCGTCGTCGGCCACCGGCGGCGCATCGGCGGGCCTCGTCGAGATGACCGACGACGCGAACGCGCACCCGCAGGCCGAAGCCGTGCACGCGCTCCTCGAAACGTACTTCGCGGCCATCAACGCCAAGCAGTACCAGCAGTGGACGACGACCGTCAGCAGCGAACGGATCGCGCGTCAGCCGCTCGCCGACTGGCGGAAGGGCGTCAGGTCCACAACGGACTCCAACGCGCTGGTCTACCGGATCGAGCGCGGCGCCAACGCGTCGCTGCGGGTCCTCGTCGGCTTCACCAGCAGGCAGGAGAAAGCCGACGCCCCGGACTTCTTCCCGGAAACCTGCATCAAGTGGCGCCTGGTGCTGCCGGTGATCGCCGAGCGGAGCGGGTTGAAGATCGACGCCGTCGACAACGGGCCGCCGCCCGAGCACGAAAAATGCTGAAAAAGGGGCCCGGCCGAAGCCGGGCCCCTTTTTTCGTCGCTACGAACTCAGGCGGCCGGGGTGAACAGCAGCGCGGTGTTGTGCCCGCCGAAGCCGAACGAGTTGCTGATCGCCGCGGTCAGCTCGACCTTGCGGGCCTCGCCCGACACGACGTCCAGCTGCACCCGCGGGTCCAGGTCGGTCAGGTTCAGGGTGGCCGGCACGATGCCGTGGTAGATCGACAGGATCGTGATGATCCCCTCGACCGCGCCGGCACCGCCGACGAGGTGGCCCAGCGCGCCCTTCGGCGCCGTCACGACCGGGTGTTCCCCGACCGCGTTGCGGATCGCCGCCGCCTCGCCGATGTCACCGACCACAGTGGACGTCGCGTGGGCGTTCACGTGCCCGACGTCCGCGGCGGTCACGCCGGCCATCTTCATCGCCGCGCGCATCGCGGCGATCTGGCCGATGCCCTCGGGGTGGTTGCCCGTGATGTGGTAGGCGTCCGAGGTGATGCCGTGCCCGGCGATCGTCGCGTAGATCCGTGCCCCACGCGCCTTCGCCAGGTCGGCGCGCTCCAGGATGACCACGCCGGAGCCTTCGCCGAGGACGAAGCCGTCGCGGCTCGCGTCGAACGGACGTGACGCGCTCGCCGGGTCGTCGTTGCGCGTGGACACCGTGCGGGCCTGGGCGAACCCGGCCAGCGTGATCGGGTGGATGCACGCTTCGGCGCCCCCGGCGACCACGACGTCGGCGCGGCCGGAGCGGATCATCTCCACCCCGCTCGCGATGCCCTCGGCACCGGAAGCGCAGGCCGAGGCCGGGGAGTGCACCCCGGCCCGCGCCTTCAGGTCGATGCCCACGTGCGCGGCCGGGCCGTTCGGCATCAGCATCGGCACGGTCAGCGGCGACACCTTGCGGAGACCCTGCTGGTGCAACAGATCGTTCTGGGTGAGCAGGGTGACCGGGCCGCCGACGCCGGTGCCGATCGACACGCCGAGGCGGTCGGGGTCGACGTCCGTGTGCTCGTCCGTCGGTTCCGAGTACCCGGCGTCGGCCCACGCCTGGCGGGCGGCGATCAGTGCGACCTGCTCGCAGCGGTCCAGCCGGCGGGCCTGCACCCGCGGAAGGACCTCCGACGGATCGACGGCCAGCATGCCGCCGATCTTGACCGGCAGCTGCAGCTCCTCGACCCAGTCGGCCTCGATCGTCCGGATCCCGCTCCGCCCGGCCAGCAGACCGTCCCAGGTGGACGTCACGTCCCCGCCGAGCGGTGTGGTGGCGCCGAGACCGGTGATCACGACGTCGATGTTGCTCATGGGAGTCTCCTCAAGGAGGGAACAGACTTACTTGGAGTTGGCCGACACGTAGTTCACGGCGTCGCCCACGGTCTTCAGGTTGGCGAGCTCGTCGTCCGGGATCTTGACGCCGAACTTGTCCTCGGCCTGCACGGCGATCTCGACCATCGACAGCGAGTCGATGTCCAGGTCGTCCACGAACGACTTCTCGGCGGTGACGTCGTCCTGAGCCACACCGGCCACCTCTTCGACGATCTCGGCGAGGCCGGCGAGGATCTCAGCGTTGTCAGCCATGGGGTTGTTCCCTTCTCGGTGTTTCTTGGGTCTGGATGCCCTCGGGCGAGTGCCCGCGGGGAGCGTAACGGTGATCAGGGGCAGACGAACGCCTGCCCGGCGTAGGACAGGCCCGCGCCGAACCCGACCGCCAGCACGACGTCGCCCGGCTTCGCCGTCCCGGCCTTGCGCATGTGGTCCAGCGCGAGGGGGATGGACGCCGACGAGGTGTTGCCGGAGTACTTGATGTCGTCGGCGACGACCATGTCTTCGCGGGCGCCGTTGGCCCGCAGCTTCTTCGCGATCGCCTCGACGATGCGCAGGTTCGCCTGGTGCGGGATCAGCACGTCCACATCGGACGGCTTGAGCCCGGCGGCGTCGAGCGCCTGCATCGCGATCGGCGCGATCTTCGTGGTCGCCCACCGGAAGACCGACTGGCCCTCCTGGTAGATGTACTTGTCGTCGCGCATGTAGATCAGGTCGACCAGGTCGCCCGCGCTGCCCCAGGTGACCGGGCCGATCCCCGGCTCGTCGGCCGCGCCGACGACCGCGGCGCCCGCGCCGTCGGCGAAGATGATCGCGTTGGCCCGGTCGACCGGGTCGACCGAGTCGGTGAGCTTCTCCGCGCCGATGACGAGGACCTTCTTCGCCGAGCCGGCCCGGATGAGGTCGGAGGCGACGCCGAGGCCGTAGCAGAACCCGGCGCACGCGGCGTTGAGGTCGAACGCGCCGGGGCTCGGGATGCCGATCCGCGCGGCCACCTGGGCGGCGGCGTTCGGGATCAGCGTCGGCATGGTGCAGTTCGGCAGGATCACCGTGTCCACTTCGGACGGGTCGACGCCGGCGTCGGCCAGCGCGGCGGTGCCCGCGGCGACGGCGAAGTCGGTGAGCGACTCGTCCTTCTCGGCGAACCGGCGCTCGATGATCCCGACGCGGTCACGGATCCACTGGTCGTTGGTCTCCATGAGCTGCGAAAGGTCGTCGTTGGTGACGATCTTGTCCGGCTGCGCGCTGCCGATGCCCAGCACGCGGCTGCCGCGGGAGCCGGGGTTGAGGCTCAGGGCGGGTCGGTCGGTCACGAGGCGTCCTCCTGGCGCAGCGCCGCCAGCTCGGCCGGCGTCTTCAGCGCGGTGGTAGTGGTGACGACGCCCTTGAGCTGCCGCTTGACCAGGCCGGTCAGCGTGCCCGCGGGCGCGAGTTCGACGGTGCGGGTGACGCCGAGGGAGACCAGGCCGTCCATCGTCAGGTCCCAGCGGACCGACCGGGTGACCTGCGCGACGAGGCGCTCCAGGTACTCGGCCCCGCTGGTGACGACCGCGCCGTCCGCGTTGGACAGCAGCGGGCGGGTCGGGTCGGCCGGGGTCAGCTCGGCGGCGTGGGCGCGCAGCGCCTCTTCGGCGGGCGCCATGTACTGCGTGTGGAACGCGCCGGCGACCTTGAGGGCGCGGATCTTCGTGCCTTCGAGGGGCTCGGCGACGATCTTCGCGATGGCGTCGGCGGCACCGGAGGCGACGATCTGCCCCGCTCCGTTGCGGTTCGCGGCGGTCAGGCCCTGTGCTTCGAGCCACGCGACGACCTGCTCGGGGTCCCCGAGCATGACCGCGGCCATCGACGTCGGTTCCAGCGCGCACGCCTTCGCCATCTCGGCGCCCCGGACGGCGGCGAGCGCGACGGCGTCTTCGGGCTTCAGCACCCCGGCGATCGCGGCGGCGGCGAGCTCGCCGACGGAGTGCCCGGCGACCGGCGCGTCCGCGGGCACCGGCGCGGTGGCCTGGAGGTGTTCGAAGGTGAGCAGCGACAGCGCGACGATCAACGGCTGCGCGACCGCGGTGTCCTGGATCTCGTCGGCGTCCGCCTCGGTGCCGAGGCGGAGCAGGTCGAGGCCCGCGCGCTCGGACCACAGCGCGACACGCTCGCGCGCGCCGTCGAGGTCGAGCCAGGGCGTGAACATGCCGGGGGCCTGGGACCCCTGACCGGGAGCGAGGACTGCTGCTGTCACCCTTCAAGACAACACGCTCACGGTGCTTCGGCGTGATGCCGACGCTCACAGTGTCTGTGCGGCGTCTTTGTCGGAAACCTCCAAAGACGCGCCGGAGAAGCTCGCGCGTAACCCGGAAGCCTTGTCGGGTTCAATCACCTTTCGCTGTTAAGTCCATCACGTGACGCCCGTCTCGGGACGGGGTCACCAGAGGCCGCGGGCCCTCGCCAGCCGGCCCACCGCCAGCGCGATCCGCAGCACCAGGGCGTCCCGCGGGTCCGTCGCCTGGCGCCCCGTCAGATCGGCTGCCTTCCGCAGCCGGTACCGGACCGTGTTCGGGTGGACGAACAGCGTCTTCGCGCACGTCTCCAGCACCCCGCCGCTCTCCAGGTACGCCTCCACCGTGCGCTGCAGCGTGGGGCCGGCCTCCTCCAGCGGGCGCGCGATCGTGTCCACCAGCAGGCGTTCCGCCTCCGCGTCGCCCGACAGCGCGCGCTCCGGCAGCAGGTCCGCCGAACGGACCGGGCGGGGCGCGCCCGGCCAGCCGACCACGGCCCGCAGCCCCGACAACGCCTCCGTCGCGCTGTGGTGCGCCTCCGCCAGCGACGGCACCGTCGGGCCGGCCACCACCGGGCCGTCGGCGAACGCCACCGACATCCGCGTGAGGATCTCGCGCTCCTTCACACCGCCCTCGGTCGGGCCGCCGACCACGACCACCAGCCGGGAGCCCTGGACCGACAGCAGCACCGGGCGGCCGACGCGGGCCGCCCGGCTGCGGACCTCGAAAACCACCGTCGGCGGGTCCTCCGACGGCGGATTGCCCACCAGGACCGTCGCCGCCCCCGACGGCTCCCAGCCCAGCGCCGTCGCGCGCGAGAGCACGGACTCCTCCGCGTCGCCACGGACGATCCCGTCGACGACCAACGCCTCCAGGCGGGCGTCCCACGCGCCGCGGGCCTCCGCCGCCGCCGCGTACGAGTTCGCCGCCGCGAACGCGATTTCCCGGCCGTAGCGCAGGATTCCCTCGATCAGCGCCGCTCGTTCCGCCTCGTTCGCGGCGAACTCCGGCAGCTTCTCTTCGAAGACTTCGATGGCCAGGCGCACCATGCCGACCGCCTGGCGCAGGCTGACCCACCGGGACAGCTCGGCCGGGGCGTCGCGGAACGCCTCGGTCGTCAGCTTCAGTGCCTCCTTCGAGTCCCGCAGCCAGTCGACGAAGCCCGCGGCGCCCGCCTGCGTGATCATCAGGACGCTCGCGCGCTGGTCGGCGGGCAGCCGGGCGAACCAGGTCAGCCGCCGCTCCATCACCGCGATGCTCGCGCTCGCCAGGCTGCCGGAGGCGTGCTCCAGCCGCCGAAGCGTCTTCGCGGAGAGCCCGTGGTGCTTCGGCACCCGGCGCGGGGCGGTGGTTCCATCCATGGCGCACGCGATCCTACGTGCCCGCACCTTTCGCAGCCCCCGGCGGCAACGCGCGGTGCTATGCGGCGCGTGTAGGAACTGCCTAGGATCGCGAGCGGGGGGAGCCAGTGAATGAACGGGGGAACCGGAATGGCCGGTTTGGAGATCGACAAGGTCTCAAAACGCTTCGGTGACGTGGTCGCTTTGCACGAAATGACGTTCGACGTGCGGCCGGGCGAGCTGTTCGGCTTCGTCGGCAGCAACGGTGCCGGCAAGACCACCACCATGCGGATCGCGCTCGGCGTGCTTTCCGCGGACGCCGGCGAAGTGCGCTACGACGGCGCACCGGTGACGCACGAAACGCGGCGCCGAATCGGGTACATGCCCGAGGAACGCGGTCTCTACCCGAAGATGAAGGTGGCCGAGCAGCTGACCTACCTCGCCCGGTTGCACGGCATGTCGGCGGCCGACGCGCGCTCGTCGGCGGAGAAGTGGACCGAACGGCTCGGCGTCGCCGGGCGCCGCGACGACGAGGTGCAGAAGCTCAGCCTCGGCAACCAGCAGCGCGTCCAGCTCGCCGCGGCGCTGGTGCACGAACCGCGGATCCTGGTGCTCGACGAGCCGTTCTCCGGCCTCGACCCGGTCGCGGTCGACGTGATGAGCCAGGTGCTCAAGGAGAAGGCCGCCGACGGTGTGCCGGTGGTGTTCTCCAGTCACCAGCTCGACCTGGTGGAGCGGCTCTGCGACCGGGTCGGGATCGTCCGGAGTGGACAGATGGTCGCCAAGGGGACCGTCGAGGAGCTGCGCGCGGGTGGCGCCGTCCGGCTGCGCGTCGACGCGCCCGACGCCGCCGACGGCTGGGCCGACGCCCTCCCCGGGGTGAAGGTGCTGGGCCGGACGGGGTCGGTGACCGAGCTCGAGCTGGGCGACGGCGCCGACGACCAGGTCGTGCTCAAGGCGGCGCTGGCCACCGGGCGGGTGCACGAGTTCGCCCGCGAGCAGCCGTCGCTGACCGAACTGTTCCGTTCCGTCGTCACGCAGGAGGTCCCCGCATGAGCACCCCGGTTCCGGACGTCCGGATGAGCCCGGCGGCCGCGGTGGGCCTGGTCGCCTCCCGGGAGATCACCACCCGGGTGAAGTCGAAGGCGTTCCGCATCGCGACCGTCGTCATGCTGCTCCTGATCGTGGTCGGCATCGTGCTGATCAAGCTGATCTCGGGCGGGGGCGGTGCCGACTCGACCGTCGGCTACACGCCGGCGACCGCCCCGCTCTCGGCACCGCTGCGGGCCGGCGGGCAGACGGTCGGCGAGAAGATCGACGTCGTCCAGGTCGCCGACGAGGCCGCCGGCCGCGCGAAGCTGGCCGACGGCTCGATCGACGCGCTGCTCACCGGCGACGGCAAGACCGTGCACGTCCAGGTGAAGAAGGACCTCGACGGCAAGCTGGCCAACGTCCTGCAGCTGCTGTCCCAGCAGGTGGCGATCACCCAGCAGATCACCGGGCTCGGCGGCGACCCGGCCCGGTTCCAGGCCGCGGTCGGGTCCGCGAAGTTCATCGAGGACCCGCCGCTGGAGCAGCCGTACGACTACAACGGCCAGCAGCTCGTGCTGGGCATCATCGCGGGCATCCTGATCTACATGTCCCTGATGATCAACGGCCAGACCGTCGCGCAGGGCGTCGTCGAGGAGAAGACGTCGCGCGTGGTCGAGTTGCTGCTGTCGACGATCAAGCCGTGGCAGCTGATGGCCGGGAAGGTGCTCGGCATCGGCGTGGTCGGGCTGATCCAGATGGTCGTGATCGGGGTCGGCGGGGTGGTGGCCGGACTGGCCACGAACGTGCTCACGATCTCGGTTTCGGCGGCCGTCGGCACCGTCGTGTGGCTGATCGTGTGGTACCTGCTCGGGTTCTTCATGTACTCGATCGTGTTCGCCGCGCTCGGGGCGCTGGTTTCGCGCCAGGAAGACGTCGGTGGCGCGACGATGCCCGCGCTGATGCTGGTGATCGCCGGATACGTGGTCGGCATTTCCGTGCTGCCGAGCGATCCGGGCAACACGTTCGTCGAAGTGCTTTCGGTGATTCCGGTGTTCTCGCCGACATTGATGCCGATGCGGCTGGCCATGGGCGGGGTGCCGGTCTGGGAAGCCGTGGTGTCGGTGGGACTGGTGGTGCTGCTGATTCCGGCGTTGATCTGGCTGGCCGCGCGGATCTACCGGAATGCGGTCATGCGCACCGGCGCGAAGGTGAAACTCCGCGACGCCCTGCGCGCCGCCTGAAGTTCGCCGATCGTTCATCCGGCCCTCGGACGCCTCCGGTGTCCGGGGGCCGGAACGCGTATTCCCCCCAATGCTCGAGGCCGCCCGGCGCTTGCGGTTTACGCTGCGCCGGACGGCCTCGTCTCCCCGGTCCCCACCGGTGAAACCAGTATGGCCACGGGTGATCTTCGCGCGCCAGTCGTCTCACTCGATCGTGGGGCGCACGAGTTGCCGCCGCTGGGTACCTGATCAACGATCCGGTGCACAAAGCGGCACCACCCCGAATCGGCGGGTGGGCGATTCGGGCGCAAACCCTTGGAGGGAGTCGGTATGGGCCAGCAACTGAAGGACGGGCTCGGGCAGGCGTGGAATCTCGTGGCCACGTTCGTCCCGAAACTCGTCGGTTTCCTGATCATCCTGCTGATCGGCTGGCTGATCGCGAAGGCCGTCGCGAAAGGGTTGAGTCTCGTCCTCGGAAAGGCCGGGTTCGGGAAGCTGATCGAGAAGACCGGTCTTTCCGGCACCGTCGGCCAGCAGAAGATCGACGCGACCGGGATCCTCGTGAAACTGGTCTACTACTTCATCCTGCTGATCGCGCTGCAGCTGGCGTTCGGCGTCTTCGGGCCGACCAACCCGGTGAGCCAGCTGCTCAACGACATCATCGCGTTCCTGCCGCGGATCGTCGTGGCACTGGTGCTCGTCGTGGTCGCCGCGGCGATCGCGAAGGTCGTGCGTGACGTCGTTTCGTCGGCGATGGCGGGCCGCCCGGCCGGCCGGTACCTGGCCACCGGCGCCTACTGGCTGATCATGGCGTTCGGCATCATCGCGGCGCTCGGCCAGGTGAACATCGCGACGGCGATCACCGGCCCGGTGCTGATCGCGGTGCTGGCGACGATCGGCGGCGTGATCGTGGTCGGCTTCGGCGGCGGCCTGATCAAGCCGGCGCAGGACCGCTGGCGCGGCTGGATCGCGAACATGCAGCAGCAGATGGCGGAGACGCCGGCGCAGCGCACCGGCGAGATGGGCACGAGCGCGCCGCCGCGCGCGACGGTCGGCGCGGACAACACCCCGACGCCGCCCGCGGGCACCCCGCGCCCGCAGCTCTGAGCGGAGCGGACCGGGAGGGGCCCGGCGGGCGAGGAAGCCGCCGGGCCCCGACGCGCCGCCGGGCCCCGAAGCCGTGAATGGCCCATTGACGGACTTCAAGTCCCGCAATGAGCCATTCACGGCTTACGCTGGGGCGACGGGCTGCCGGCCGCGCCCGGGGTGCTCAAGACGATCTCCGACACCGCCGGCGTTACGTTCGGCGTGCAGGCCCGGGTCGTCCGCGGCGGCACGCTCCGCCTCGGCGACGACGTCCACGCGGTGGGATGTTCCGCGGCTCACAGTCTCTAGGGAATTCACCCCCTCCGGCGCATGTTTGATGCGGTAGGACGAAAGGGGCGTCAGGTGGATTTCCTGCTGCACCACGGAATCACGGTGCTCGGTCAGTGGATCTCGATCGCGGAGCTCGCCGGGCAAGTCTTCGCGCTCGCCGTCGTGTTCCTCGCGCAGCGTCGCACCCTGTGGACGTGGCCCGTGCAGGTCGGCGCGACCGTGCTGCTGTTCGCCGTCTACGCCTCGGCCCACCTCGGCGGGCTCGCCGCCCGCCAGGTCGCCATCCTCGCCATCTCCGTCTACGGCTGGTGGGCCTGGACCCGCCGCCAGGACCCGGTGTTCGGCGTCGTCGTGCGGCAGGGACGGCTCGTCGAACGGCTCGCCATGCTCGGCGCCTTCGTTGCCGGCACCACCGTGATGGCCCTGGTGCTCGACGCGCTCGACGCGTCCTGGGCACCGTGGCCGGACGCCGCCATCTTCGTCGGCACCCTCGTCGCCTTCGGTGCGCAGGGGGCGGGGCTCGTCGAGTTCTGGCTGGTCTGGCTGGTCGTCGACGCGATCGGCGTGCCGTTGCAGATCTCGTCCGGGCTGTACTTCTCCGCCGCGATCTACATCGTCTTCGCCGGGCTCGTCGTGCACGGCTGGTGGAGCTGGAACCGCTCCGCGAAGCGGGTGGCCGGCCGTCAGGTCATGGCAGCATCCAGCTGAGCGCCGCGGTGCTCTGCCCGAACACGATCAGGCACATCACCAGCAGCAGCCCCAGGCTCCACGGCAGCACCTTCCGCAGCAGCTTGCCCTCTTCGCCCGGCAGGTTCGCCGCCACGCAGGCGATCGTGAGGTTCTGCGGGGAGACCATCTTGCCGAGGACACCACCGGAGCTGTTGGCTGCGGCCAGGAGGTCCGCGGCCAGGCCCGTCTTGTTCGCCGCGGTCACCTGCAGCGCGCCGAACAGTGCGTTCGCCGACGTGTCCGAGCCCGAGACGGCGACGCCGAACCAGCCCAGCACCGGCGACAGGAACGCGAGGCCGGCGCCGGCGGCCGCGATGAACGTGCCGATCGTCGACGTCTGGCCGGACAGGTTCATCACGTAGGCCAGCGCGAGCACCCCGGTGACGGTGAGGATGGCGAACCGCAGTTCCTTGACCGTCGCCAGCCATTCCTGCACGGTGCCGCTCGCCGACACGGCCAGGATCGCCGCCGTCAGGATCCCGGCCAGGAGCACCAAGGTTCCGCCGGTGTTGAGGAACGGCAGCGAGAACGTGTTGCCGGACACCGGTTTCCCGTTCGGGCCGACGACGTTCAGCCCCGGCCAGTGGAACTTCCAGGTCGCCTTGTCCAGCAGCTTCTTGATCGGCGGCAGCACGGCCAGGGAGAAGATCACGATGATCAGCGCGTACGGCAGGTAGGCCTTGAGGACGTCGTTGCGGGAGTCCTCGGGCGGCGCTTCTTCGGTTGTCGTCGTCGTCCCGCCCATGCCGATCCGGACGGCTTCGGGCACCGGACGGCGGGTCTGGGGGAGCGCGACCAGCGCGGCGGCACCGGCGAGCGCGGCGCCGATGTCGGCCAGCTGCGGCGAGACGAAGTTGGACGCGAGGAACTGCACGAGCCCGAACGCGACCCCGCAGACCAGCGCGGGCAGCCAGGTGTCCTTCAGGCCGCGCTTGCCGTCCACGATGATCACCAGCAGCAGCGGCACGACCAGGGCGAGCAGCGGCGTCTGGCGGCCGACGATCGACGAGACCTGCTGCAGCGGCAGGCCGGTGACCTGGGCGAGCGTGACGACGGGCGTGCCCATCGCGCCGAACGCGACCGGCGCGGTGTTCGCGACCAGCGCGACGACCGCGGCCTTCACCGGGTGGAAACCGACGGCCACCAGCATCACGGCGCTGATCGCGACCGGCGCGCCGAAGCCCGCGAGGGCCTCCATGAGCGCGCCGAAGCAGAAGGCGATGATCAGCGCCTGGATCCGCGGGTCGTCGGAGATCCGGCCGAACGAGCGGCGCAGGACGTCGAAGTGCCCGGTCCGCACGGTGAGCCGGTAGATCCACAGTGCGTTGACGACGATCCACATGATCGGCCACAGCCCGAACGCGGCGCCCTGCAACGCGCCGGAGACGGCCTGGACGACCGGCATGCCGTACGCGGCGATCCCGACGACGAGCGCGACGAGCAGCCCGATCAGGGCGGCGTGGTGCGCCCGCATCCGGACGGCGCCGAGGAGCACGAGGACGGTGGCGAGGGGCAGCACGGCGACGAGCGCCGACAGGCCAAGAGAACCGAGGGGAGTCAGATCCTGCACGAACACGGGCGACCTCCGTTTTCCACGATGCGAAAACGGCCTTTCGGCGAGTGCCCGAGATCTTCGTCACAAACCGGCCGGTCCGTCAAGAAGTTGAGACCGGTTGGCCCAACGGGTCAGGGCTTGACCGGCCGGGGCAGCACGGCGATCGCGGTCTCGGCGATCGCGCGGATGCTGTCCGGCTCGACGCCGCCCTTGCCGAGCGCTTCGAGGCCGCGCAGGACGGCGAGCACGAGCCCGGCCAGGTGGGCGGGGTCCGGGCCGGTGTCGATGTCGCCCGCGCGCTGCGCGCCCGCGATGCACGCCGTCAGGTAGTCCTGCAGGTCGCGGAACGCCCGCCGGGTCCGCGCGGCGACCGCCTCGTCGTGCTCCGCGCATTCGGCGGCGCCCTTCGCGATCAGGCAGCCGCGGCGCTCCCGGTCGGCGGCGACCGACTCGGCGATGGCCCGCACGTGGTCGCCGAGCCGTCGGAGGGCCGTGTCGTCGGGGCCTTCGAGCTGGTGCCGCACGCCATCGGTCGATTCGGTGCAGTAGTAGTCGTAGACGCGCAGGTAGAGCGCGTGCTTGTCCCCGAAGGCGCCGTAGAGGCTGCCCTTGCCGAGGCCGGTCGCGGCGGCGATGTCGTCGACCTTCGTGCCCGCGTAACCGTGCTCCCAGAACTGGTCCCTGGCCGCGCGCAGGACCGCTGCCTCGTCGAAGCTCCGGGGTCTCGCCATGGGGTCAGGCTACCCATTCTTGACTATCTCGTCCAGAACGGCGTACGTTCTGGACTAGATAGTCAAGAACTTGGAGGGCATCGTGAACCTGGAGAACAAGACCGCGGTCGTGACCGGGGGCAGCACCGGCATCGGGCTCGCCATCGCGAAGCGCTTCGCGGCCGAAGGCGCGCACGTCTTCATCACGGGCCGTCGCAAGGAGGCCCTCGACGACGCGGTCGCCGAGATCGGCGGCGGCGTGACGGCGGTCCGGGCGGACTCGGCGAACCTGGCCGACCTGGACGAGCTCTACCGGGCGGTGGCGGAGCGGGGCCGAGGGCTGGACGTGCTGGTGGCCAACTCCGGCGGCGGGGGCTTCGCCCCGCTCGGCGAGATCACCGAGGAGCAGTTCGACACCACGTTCGGCACGAACGTCAAGGGTGTCCTCTTCGCCGTCCAGAAGGCGCTGCCGCTGCTGAACGCGAACGCGTCGATCATCCTCACCGGATCGACGACGTCGACGAAGGTCTCCCCGGCCTTCAGCGTCTACGCGGCGACGAAGGCGGCGGTCCGCAACTTCGCCCGCAGCTGGGCGCTCGACCTGAAGGGAACGGGCACGCGGGTCAACGTCCTGAGCCCGGGCCCGACGCGCACGCCGGGCCTGCTGGGCCTGGTGGACGACGACGCGCAGCAGGGCCTCGTCGACGGCCTCGCGGCCGAGGTGCCGCTCGGCCGCCTCGCGGACCCGGCGGAGATCGCCGCCGCCGCGTTGTTCCTGGCCTCCGACGAGGCGAGCTTCGTCAACGGGGTCGAGTTCTTCGTCGACGGCGGCCAGGCGCAGGTCTAACGCAGGGTGGCGTGGCTCGGCGTCAGGTCCTTCAGCGTCCGGACGCCGAGCAGCTGCATCGTGCGGACCATCTCCGTGCGCAGGATGTCCACGCAGCGCTGGACGCCGCGCTCGCCGCCGGCCATCAGGCCGTAGAGGAACGCGCGGCCGATCAGCACGGCGTCGGCGCCGCGGGCGATCGCCGCGACGATGTCGCCGCCGGACAGGATGCCGGTGTCGATCCAGACCTCGGCGCCGCCCTGGAGCTCGTCCAGCACCGCCGGGAGCAGCTCCAGGGGCGTCGGCGCGCGGTCCAGCTGGCGGCCGCCGTGGTTCGAGATCAGCACCGCGTCGGCGCCGTGCTTGACGACGTCGCGGGCGTCCTGGACGTTCTGCACGCCCTTGACCACGAGCTTCCCGGGCCAGGTCTGCCGCACCCAGTCGAGGTCGTCGTAGTTCAGCGTGGGGTCGAACAGCTTGTTCAGCAGCTCGGCGACGGTGCCGTCGAAGTGGCTGAGCGACGCGAAGTGCAGCGGCTCGGTGGTGAGCAGGTTGAACCACCACGCCGGGTGCGTCGCGCCGTCGAGGAACGTCTTGAGCGTCAGGGCCGGCGGGATCGTCAGGCCGTTGCGGACGTCGCGCAGGCGCGCGCCGCCGACCGGGGTGTCCACGGTCAGCATCAGCGTGTCGTAGCCCGCCGCCCACGCGCGATTCATCAGATCTTCGCCGGCGCCGTGGTCGCGCCAGACGTAGAGCTGGAACCACTTGCGGGCCTCCGGCGCCGCCTCGGCGAGGTCCTCGATCGACGTCGTCGCCATCGTCGAGAGGCCCATCGGGATGCCGTTGCGCTGCGCCACGCGGCCGACGGCGGCCTCGCCCTCGTGGTTCATCATCCGCGTGAACCCCGTGGGGGCGAAGGCGAAGGGCAGCGCCGACGTCTTGCCGAGGATCTCGCGAGTGGTGTCCACATCGGACACCCCGCGCAGGACGTTCGGGTGGAACTCGATCCGCCGGTAGGCCTGCCGGGCGCGGCGCAGGCTGTCTTCGAGCTCGGCCGCGCCGTCGGTGTAGTCGAACGCCGCCCGCGGGGTGCGCTTGCGGGCGGCCGTCCGCAGGTCGGCGATGGTGTGCGCGTTCGCCAGGCGCCGCTCGGTCGGGTTCAGCACGATCGGCTTCGGTCGCAGGAGCTGCTTCAGCTCGTCCGGCTTCGGCAGTCGGCGCTTCGTCACCTTCATCAACTCCCTACGCGAGCGGGGACCCGGCAGACATCGGATGTCTGCCGGGTCCCTTTCTAGCACCAGGTCACGCGCTGCCGGAATCCGACGTCTGCGGCCCGGCGGCCGCGATGTCGTCGAGCCGGTACTTCGTGGCCGCTTCGAGGACCTTCGCCTGGTCGACCTCGCCGCGCTTGGCCAGGATCGACAGCGCGCCGACGGTGATCGACTCGGCGTCGACCAGGAACTTCCGCCGCGCCGCCGGCCGGGTGTCGGAGAACCCGAACCCGTCGGTGCCCAGCGTCAGCATGTCGGTCGGCACGTACGGGCGGATCAGGTCCGGCACCGCGCGCATCCAGTCCGACACCGCCACGACCGGGCCGTTCGCGCGTGAAAGCGCCTCGGTGACGTACGGCACGCGCGGCTCGCTGCCCGGGTAGAGCAGGTTGTCGTGGTCGATCTCGACGGCCTCGCGCCGCAGCTCGGTCCACGACGTGGCCGACCACACCGACGCCCGCACACCCCACTCTTCGGCCAGCATCTTCTGGGCCTTGAGCGCGTCCGGCATCGTGACGCCCGAGACGAGGATCTGCACCTCCGGGCCGTCGCCCTCGGGCGCGCCAGCGTACTTGTACAGACCCTTCAGCAGGCCGTCGACGTCGAGGTTCTCCGGCTCGGCGGGCTGCTGGTACGGCTCGTTGTAGATCGTCATGTAGTAGAAGACGTTCTCGCCGTTGCCGTCCGGGCCGGCCTCGCCGTACATCCGGCGCAGGCCGTCCTTCACGATGTGCGCGATCTCGAACGACCACGCCGGGTCGTAGGCGACCGCGGCCGGGTTGGTCGCCGCCAGCAGCAGCGAGTGCCCGTCGGCGTGCTGCAGGCCCTCGCCGGTCAGCGTGGTGCGGCCGGCGGTGGCGCCGAGGACGAACCCGCGGGCCATCTGGTCGGCGGCGGCGTACAGGCCGTCACCGGTCCGCTGGAACCCGAACATCGAGTAGAAGATGTAGATCGGGATCATCGGCTCGCCGTGCGTCGCGTACGACGTGCCGACGGCGGTGAACGACGCGGTCGAGCCCGCCTCGTTGATGCCCTCGTGCAGCAGCTGGCCCTTCTCGGACTCCTTGTAGGCCAGCATCAGGCTCGCGTCGACCGAGGTGTACGTCTGGCCGTGCGGGTTGTAGATCTTGGCCGTAGGGAACATCGAGTCGAGGCCGAAGGTGCGGGCCTCGTCCGGGATGATCGGGACGACGCGCTTGCCGATCTCGGAGTCCTTCGCCAGCTCGCGGACCAGCCGGACGAACGCCATCGTGGTGGCGACCTCCTGCTTGCCGGAGCCCTTCCGGATGCCCTCGTAGACCTTGTCGCCGGGCAGCACGAGCGCCTTGGCGGCCTTCGGGCGGCGTTCCGGCAGGAAGCCGCCGAGCGCCTTGCGGCGGCCGATCAGGTACTCGATCTCGGGCGAGTTCGCGCCCGGGTGGTAGTACGGCGGCAGCTTCGGGTCGCGCTCGAGCTCCTCGTCGCTGATCGGGATCCGCTGCGAGTCGCGGAACAGCTTCAGGTCGTCGAGGGTGAGCTTCTTCATCTGGTGCGTGGCGTTGCGGCCCTCGAACGCCGGGCCCAGGCCGTAGCCCTTGATGGTGTGGGCCAGGATCACCGTCGGCTGGCCGTGGTGCTCCAGCGCCGACTTGTACGCCGCGTAGACCTTGCGGTAGTCGTGGCCGCCGCGCTTGAGGTTCCAGATGTCGGCGTCGGAGAGGTCCTTGACCAGGTCCTTCGTCCGCGGGTCGCGGCCGAAGAAGTGCTCGCGGACGAAGGCGCCGTCGTTGGCCTTGTACGTCTGGTAGTCGCCGTCGGGCGTCACGTTCATCAGGTTGACCAGCGCGCCGTCGCGGTCGGCGTGCAGCAGCGAGTCCCACTCGCGGCCCCAGATGACCTTGATGACGTTCCAGCCGGCGCCGCGGAAGTACGACTCCAGCTCCTGGATGATCTTGCCGTTGCCGCGCACCGGGCCGTCGAGCCGCTGCAGGTTGCAGTTGATCACGAAGGTCAGGTTGTCGAGGCCCTCGCCGGCCGCGACGTGGATCAGGCCGCGCGACTCGGCCTCGTCCATCTCGCCGTCGCCGAGGAACGCCCAGACGTGCTGGTCGTCGGTGTTCTTGATGCCGCGGTCGCGCAGGTAGCGGTTGAACCGCGCCTGGTAGATGGCGTTCATCGGGCCGAGGCCCATCGACACCGTCGGGTTCTCCCAGAACTCCGGCATCAGCCGCGGGTGCGGGTACGACGGCAGGCCGCCGCCCTCGCCGGCGTGCGAGTACTCCTGGCGGAAGCCGTCGAGCTGCTGCTCGGTCAGCCGGCCCTCGAGGAACGCGCGGGCGTAGATGCCGGGGGAGGCGTGGCCCTGGATGTAGATCTGGTCGCCGCCGCCGGAGTGGTCCTTGCCGCGGAAGAAGTGGTTGAACCCGACTTCGTAGAGCGCGGCGGAGGAGGCGTAGGTCGAGATGTGCCCGCCGACGCCGACGCCGGGGCGCTGCGCCCGATGCACCATGATCGCGGCGTTCCACCGGATGTAGGCCCGGTACCGGCGCTCGATCTCCTCGTCACCGGGGAACCACGGTTCGTTCTCGGTGGGGATGGTGTTGACGTAGTCCGTCGAGGTCAGCGCGGGTACGCCGACGTTGCGTTCCCGGGCGCGCTCCAGGATGCGCAGCATCAGGTACCGGGCCCGCTGCTGACCTCCCCTGGCCAGCGCCTCGTCGAAGGAGTCCAGCCACTCGGCGGTCTCCTCCGGGTCGATGTCGGGCAGGTGCGCCGCCAATCCGTCACGGATGACGCGTACGCGTGCCGGGGTCTCCTTGCCGGAGGCGCCGTCGTTCTGCGGGGCCAAGGGGTCTCCTTGCGAAAAGTTGCAGCCGGTGGTGCTCGTACTCGGGGGTGTACGACTCTCCATCGTCGTCTTCCGTCCCGGCTTCCGCACCGCTACTGAGCGGTAACATCAGCCGACCCGGTCGAGCCACTCCCCGCGCGCGGTGTATCGCGCGCGCGTTTTCTTCCTCCCCACCCTAGGGGACGCCCCCCGAAGGGGTGGCAGACCGGTCTCCGGAGGTACCCGAAACGCCGTCGCGGGAGGCCGGTGGCGGGCCGTATCCTGCGACACGAGTTGTCAAAGATCCGGTGTGGACGGTTGCGCGCGGAGCCGCACCAGTGTTCGCTATCGGCAACCGGGTCGCCGAGTGTGGCGCAGCCGTACCCTCACAGAGGGGGTCGGACGCCACGCTCCGTCGTAGTTGGAGGAGTGAAAGCAGTGGTCGCCGCGGGAGACGCTGATCAGACCAGCGTCGCCGAGAGGCTCGGCATCAAGCCCGAGATGGTGGTCCAGGAGATCGGCTGGGACGAGGACGTCGACGACGACGTCCGCGCGGCGATCGAGGAGCAGATCGGCGGGGACATCCTCGACGAGGACGCCGACGAGGTCATCGACGTGGTGCTGCTGTGGTGGCGCCAGGACGACGGCGACCTGGGTGACGCGCTCATCGACGCACGAGGCCCCCTGGAGGAGACCGGCGTGATCTGGGTGCTCACCCCGAAGACGGGACAGCCAGGGCACGTCGAACCGAGCGAGATCGCCGAAGCGGTGCCCGTCGTCGGACTGGCCCAGACCGCCAACATGAGCGTCGGGGCGAACTGGATCGGCACGCGCCTGGTCTCCCCGAAGTCGAAGTCGAAGCAGCGCTGAACAGGTCCCGCCCGGCTGACACGATAGGGTTGTCGTCGCAGGCACGTGTCCGTACGGGAGAGGAAACGCGGTATGACCGTCGAGGTCGGTTCTGAGGCCCCTGACTTCACGCTCAACGACTACAACAAGCAGCCCGTGCAGCTGTCGTCCTTCCGGGGTGACAAGCCGGTGCTGCTGGTCTTCTACCCGTTCGCGTTCAGCGGCATCTGCACCGGCGAGCTGTGCCAGCTCCGTGACGAGTTCGCCGACTACGACGGCAAGGGCGTCCAGGTCCTGGGCGTCTCGGTCGACACGCCGTTTTCGCTGAAGGCGTGGGCCGAGAAGGAGGGCTACCAGTTCCCGCTGCTGTCCGACTTCTGGCCGCACGGCGAGGTGGCCAAGGCGTACGGCGTGTTCAACGAGCAGGCCGGCCTGGCGGTCCGCGGCACGTTCCTGATCGACCAGGACGGCGTGGTGCGGTTCGCGGAGGTCAACGCGCCGGGCGAGGCCCGCGACCAGCAGGGCTGGAAGAAGGCCGTGGCCGAACTGGCTTGATTTCCCCGGACGGCGGCTCCCGGTTTTCCGGGGCCGCCGCCCGAGGGGGCGCATAGCTCAGCGGAAGAGCACTCGGCTTACACCCGAGCGGTCGCAGGTTCGAACCCTGCTGCGCCCACCGGCTCACCCTTCGCGGGGCGACGCATCGCCGTCACCAGCAGCGCCAGGCCCGCGAACAGCACTGCCGCGATCACGCCCGTCACGTTCACCGTCGTCGTGAACGCCTCTTTCGCCTGGTCCGCCACCTCCGGCCGGACCACGTCGACGGCCAGCGTCGTGCCGCCCGGGAACACCCCGTGGTACACCGCCGTCGCCGTCAGGCCGATCAGGGCCAGGCCCAGCGAGCCGCCCAGGTAGTTGCCCGTGTCGGCCATCGACGCCGCCGAGCCCGCTCGTTCCGGCGGGACCGAGCCGACCACCAGGCCGATGCCCAGCGCGAACAGCGGGCCCGTGCCCAGCGTCAGCACCGCGATGCCCACCATGACCAGCCCCGCGCCGTCGGTGAAGGCCAGCAGGATGCCGCCGGCCGCCGAGACCACCAGGCCGCCCGCGATCGCTGTCGCCGGGGCCATCCGGCGGGTCAGGGCCGGCGCCGTCATCGTGCCCACCGCGACGCCCAGCCCCATCGGGGCGAACAGCACCGCCGACGCGAGCGGCGAGTAGCCCAGGACGCTCTGCAGGTACTGCGTCACGAGCAGGCCGACGCCGGCCATCGCGACGCCGGCGAACACCAGCGCGACCAGCACCGCGGTGAACGGCCGGTTGCGGAACAGCCGCAGGTCCAGCAGCGGGGACGACGTGGTCAGCTGGCGGCGGGCGAAGACGGTGCCGAGTGCGGCACCGGCGGCGAGCGCAGCGAGGGGCACCAGCAGGTCCCCGGTGGTCAGCTGCTTGAGGCCGAACACGATCAGCAGCACGGCGGCCAGCGAAAGCCCGACCCCGGCGAAGTCGAGCCGCCCGGCCGCGGGGGTGCGGAACTCCGGCAGCAGGAACGGGCCGGCGGCGAGCAGCACGCCCATCGCCGGGACCGCGACCAGGAAGACCGAGCCCCACGCGAAGTGCTGCAGCAGGAACCCGGCCAGGACGGGGCCGGCCGCGCCGCCCGCGAACTGGCAGGTGGCCCAGATCGAGATGGCCTTCCCGCGCTGCCGGCCGTCGCGGAACATGTTCGTGATCAGGGCGAGTGTCGAGGGCATCAGCGTCGCCCCGGCGATGCCCAGCGCGCCGCGGGCGACGATGAGCATCGCCGGGCTGGTGGAGAACGCGGCGACGACCGACAGGGCCGCGAAGGCGGCGCCTCCGGCGAACAGCAGCCGGCGCCGGCCGATCCGGTCGCCGAGGGTGCCCATGGTGATCACGAAGCCGGCGACCACGAAGCCGTAGCTGTCGGTGATCCACAGCTGCTCGGTCGCGCTCGCCCCGAGGTCGGCGCTCAGTTGCGGCAGCGCGAGGAACAGCGAGGTCATGTCCATCGCGACGAGCAGGGTGGGCAGCACGAGCACCGTCAGCCCCAGCCACTCCCGCCGTCCGGCCGGCTTGTCCATGTCGACTCCTTCTCGGTGGTTGAACACCCAGGGGTCGGAGCCGCGCGCCGCGACCGGACGTCGTGAGAGGTGAGACCTGAGTCACATGAACCTCGGGGCCGTGTCCGGCGAGTAGCCGGCGACCGATCGCCGAAGCGAAGGGATGAAACCGCGGCAGCGATGGAAAGGAACGCCGGTCGCCGAGGCCTGACGCGCCTTCGTCGAAGGCGACGCGACCGGAACCACCGTCAGACCGCGGTAGCGCGCCAAGCGTGGCCGGCGAAAGCGTCGTCCAGTGGCGCGTCCGTCAGGCGGTTCGCGAACGTCGACAGCGTGTACGTCCCGATCCCCAGCACCACCTCCAGGGCGTTCTGCGCCGTGTAACCGGCGCCGGTGAAAGCGGCCAGCTCGGCGGGCGGGACGTCGCCCGTCGTGTCCATGACCGTCAGCACGAACCGCCGCAGCGCCTCCAATCTCGGTGAAGGCAGCGAAGACTGCGCCCGCAGCGCCGCCACCAGCTCCGGTGCGGCGGACAGGCCTTCCAGGGTGGCCGTGTGCATCGCCACGCAGAGGTGGCAGCCGTTGCGCGCCGCCACCGTCATGACCAGCACTTCGCGGTCCAGCGCCGGCAGTGTCGTGGACTCGAAGATCGCGTTGAGCTTCAGGAAGCCGGTCAGCAGTTCGGGGGACGTCGCCAGGCGCGCGACGGCGGACGGGACGCGGCCGAACTTCTTCGCGGTGGCCGCCATCGCCGGGCGGGCGGCCGGGGGTGCAGACTCCGGGGTGTGATCGGGGAACAAGACGTCTCCAGACGTAGTATCGACAACGTGGTTGTCGAAACCGTAAACCTGGTTGTCGAGAAAGGCAAGGGGTGATGACCGACGCGCCCGGCTACGAGCTGCCCTTCCTGCTCTTCGGCGGGTTCCGCACGCTCATCGACCGGCTCCACGCCGAGCTCGCGCGCCGCGGGCACCCGGACGTCCGCCCGTCCTACGGCTTCGCCATGCAGGCCATCGGGGTCCGGGGCGCGACGGCGTCGGAGATCGGCCGCCGGCTCGGCGTGTCCAAGCAGGCGGCCGGCAAGACGGTCGAGCGGCTCGAGGCGCTCGGGTACGCCGAGCGCGCCGACGATCCCGATGACGCGCGCCGCAAGATCGTGCGGCTCACCGCGCACGGCGTCGACGCGCTCACGAAGTCCGCGGAAATCTTCGACGACCTGCGAAAAGACTGGGCCCGCACGGTCGGCGCCGAGCGGATGACCGCGCTCGAGACCGATCTGCGCGCGGTCGTCGGTCCCGCGGCCTACCGCCTGGACGCGGCGGGCTGGTTCTCGAGCTAGAAGCCGCAGCCCGGGTCCGGCGCGTCCTCCGACAGCGGGCTGCCCGCCGGGAGCACGTACAGGACTTCGAGCACCAGCGGCGTCGTCCCGAGGTTGCGGCCGATGTGCACCTGGTCGGGCTTTTCGGTGAACGCGCGCCCGGTGCCGAAGACGCCGTCGATGCTGCAGTCGGCCAGGTTGTGCGTCAGCGTCCCGGCCTTCACGTACGCGTAGAGCGTGCCGTCGTGGAAGTGCCAGCCGGTGTAGCCGCCGGGCTGGATGGTGATCTCCCGCAGTGTGTAGTCGGTGTGGCCGATGGTCTTCTGGGCCAGGATCGTGCCGGCGACGCCGCTGCCGGGCGTCGCGGACGCGGTCCCGGACGCCAGCGTGACGGCCAGCGCGGTCGCGGCGAAGAGCGTGACGGTCTTGCGCATCGGGCGGTCCTCCCTCAAGCCTGGCGCAGGGTGCGCCGCATCATCTTGCCCGATTCGGTGCGGGGGAGGCGATCAGTGAAGTCGAACCGCTTAGGCGTCTTGAAGCCGGCCAGCTCGCCGCGGCAGTGCTCGGCCAGCCGCGCGGCCAGGGCGTCGTCCGGCACCACGCCCGGCACCGGCTCGACGACGGCGACGACCCGCTGTCCCCACTCTTCGTCCGGTTCGCCGATCACCGCCGCGTCGGCGACGTCCGGGTGGCTCAGCAGCCGCGCCTCGATCTCGGCGGGGTAGATGTTGACGCCGCCGGAAAGGATCAGGTCGGTCCGCCGGTCGAGCAGGAACACGCGGCCTTCGGCGTCGCGGTACCCGAAATCGCCGACCGTGATGAACTCCCCGGACCGGTTGGCCGCCGTCTTCTCCGGGTCGCCGAGGTAGTCGATCGCGGTGTGCGCGGAGCTGAACCAGATCGTGCCGGGCTCGCCGTCCGGCACCTCGGAACCGTCGTCGTCGAGGATCTTCAGCCGCACGCCGGTCAGCGGCCGGCCCACGGTTCCCGGCGTTTCCCGCCATTCGGCCGCCGTGACACCGCAGATCAGGCCTTCCGACGCGCCGTAGTACTCGTGCGCCACCGGGCCGAGCCAGCCGATCATCCGCTCCTTGACCTCGCGCGGGCAGGGCGCCGCGCCGTGGATCACGCTCACCAGGCTCGACGTGTCGTAGCGCGCGCGGACGTCCTCGGGCAGCCGCAGCATCCGGTGGAACATGGTCGGCACCAGGTGGGTGCCGGTGACGCAGTGCCGTTCGATGAGCCGCAGGGTTTCCTCGGCGTCGAAGCGGTCCATCAGCACCGCGCTGTGCCCGAGGTGCATCGCGTTGACGGCGAACGAGCCGGGCGCGGCGTGGTAGAGCGGGCACGCGACCAGGTGCACGCCCGGCCCCGGCCGGACGTCGAACAGCGCCATCAGGTCGCGGTGGATCGGGTGCAGGGCCGGCGGGTTCCCGCTCAGCGCGCGCCGGACGCCCTTGGGCCGCCCGGTGGTGCCCGAGGTGTAGAGCATCGTCTGGCCGGCGGTCCGCGGCTGCGGCGCGGTCGACGGCTCGTCCTCGCCCCAGGACGCGTAGTCGCCCCAGCCCTCGGCCGGGCCGACCGAGAACCGGGGCACGTCGAGGGCGCAGCCCCGCGCGATGTCCGCGTCGGCGACGACGACCCGCGCGCCGCTGTTCTCCACCACGTAGGCGATTTCGGCCGGCGACGACCGGTAGTTGACCGGGGTGAAGTACATCCCGGCCTGCAGCGTGGCGAACAGCAGCTCGAAGTAGGGGAGTCCGTTGTGGACGATCGCGACGACGCCGTCGCCCGGCCCGAGCCCCAGCCGGTGCAGCGCGTGCGTCAGCCGGTTCGCCCGCGCGGCCAGCTCGCCGAACGTCGCGGCCGTGCCGTCCGGCGCGAGCACCGCGAGGCGGTCCGGGTGCTGCTCTGCCACGGCGAAGAAGGTGCTCACGCGCCGCACGCTACCGGGTACGGTGCGACGCATGGACGCGGAGCTTTTCGGGCAGGTGCTCGGTGCGGTGCGGGACTTCGTCCGCAAGGAGGTCGTGCCGCGCGAGACGGAGATCGACGAGCGCGACGAGATCCCGGCCGAAATCCGGGACAAGGCCGCCGAGCTGGGCCTGTTCGGCTGGGCGCTGCCCGAGGAGTACGGCGGCCTCGGCCTGGGCATGGCCGAAGACGTCCGGCTCGCGATCGAGCTCGGCCACACGACGCCCGCGTTCCGGTCGCTGTTCGGCACCAACAACGGCATCGCCGGCCAGGCGATCGTGCACTACGGGACGCCGGACCAGCGCACCCGCTGGCTGCCGCGGCTGGCCGCGGGGCAGGCGATCGCGTCGTTCGCGCTCACCGAGGCCGAGGCCGGCTCGGACCCGGGCGGCCTGACGAGCAGAGCGGTCCGCGACGGCGACCGCTACCGGCTGTCCGGCACCAAGCGGTTCATCACCAACGCGCCGCTGGCCGAGGTCTTCGTCGCGTTCGCGCGCACGGACCTCGACAGCACCGGCAGCCGCGGCATCTCGGCGTTCCTGGTGCCCGCCGGCGCGGACGGCGTCACCGTCGGCCCGCACGACGCCAAGATGGGCCAGGCCGGCGCGTGGACGTCGGAGGTGGTCTTCGACGACGTCGAGCTGTCCGCCGGCGCGCTGGTCGGCGAGGAGGGCAAGGGCTTCGGCATCGCGATGGCCTCGCTCGCCCGCGGCCGGCTGCACATCGCGGCGCTGTGCGTCGGCATGGCCGAACGCGCGCTCGCCGAAGCCGTCGACTACGCGCGGACGGCCCGCCAGGGCGGCCGCGTGATCGGCGAGTACCAGCTCGTGCAGGCGCTGCTGGCCGAGTCGCACGCCGAGCTCGCCGCCGGCCGCGCGATGGTGCACGAAGCCGCCGCGAAGTACGACTCGGGCGAGGACCGCAAGCTCGGGCCGTCGTCGGCGAAGCTGTTCTGCACCGAGATGCTCGGCCGGGTCGCCGACCGCGCGGTCCAGGTGCACGGCGGCATGGGCTACGTCCGCGGCGTCACGGTCGAGCGGATCTACCGCGACGCGCGGCTGTTCCGCATCTACGAGGGCACCAGCGAGATCCAGAAGCTCGTCATCGCCCGGCAGCTGCTCAAGGACTGATCCCTGCGTCACTCGGGGTTGCGCTGGAGTTCACTCCAGCTCCTAGCGTCGGGGTATGACCACTGCACAGCACAAGATCGGCTCGGGCTTCGGCGCCACCAGCACGGCGGCCGAGGTCCTGGCCGGCATCGACCTGACCGGCAAGCTCGCGATCGTCACCGGCGGCTACTCCGGCATCGGGCTCGAAACGACGCGCGCCCTGACGCGGGCGGGCGCGCACGTCGTCGTCCCGGCCCGCCGCCGCGCGACAGCCGAAGAAGCGTTGCGGGGCTTCGAAAACGTCGAGATCGACGAGCTGGACCTCGGCAACCTCGACAGCGTCCGCGCCTTCGCCGGGCGGTTCCTCGCCTCGGGCCGGGGGATCGACATCTTCATCGGCAGCGCCGGGATCATGGCGTCGCCGGAGACGCGCGTCGGGCCGGGCTGGGAGGCGCAGTTCGCGACCAACCACCTCGGGCACTTCGCCCTGGTGAACCGGCTCTGGCCGGCGTTCACCCCGGGCGCCCGCGTGGTTTCGGTGTCCTCGCGCGGCCACCACTACGGCCCGGTGCGGTTCGACGACCTCGAATTCCGCCAGGGCTACGACAAGTGGCTCGCCTACGGCCAGGCGAAGACGGCGAACGTCCTCTTCGCGGTCCAGCTCGACAAGCTGGCGCGCGAGCACGGCGTCCGCGCGTTCGCCCTGCACCCGGGCCGGATCCTGACCGAGCTGGTGCGCCACCTGGACCGTCAGGAGCTGGTCGACGCGGGCATGGTCGACGAGGCCGGGCAGGTCACCGGCGGCGCCAAGACGCCGGAGCAGGGCGCGGCGACGCAGGTGTGGGCGGCGACGTCCCCGCAGCTCGACGGCCTCGGCGGCGTCTACCTCGAGGACTGCGAGATCGCCGAGCCGGCGCCCGCCGACGGCGGCCGCACCGGCGTCAAGGACTACGCGATCGACCCGGTCCTGGCCGAGCGCCTGTGGACGGTTTCGGCCGAGCTGACCGGAGTCGACGCCTTCTAGAGCTTTTCCACCTGCCGCACCAGCAGGTCGATCTCGTCCTCGGTGTTGTAGTAGTGCACCGACGCCCGGACCATGTCCGGCAGGTCGCGCGCGGTGAAGTCGAACTGGGCCGACGTCCGCGACGAGATCGAGGTGGTGATGTTCGCCTCGGCGAGCCGGGCCTTGATCTCCCCGGCCGGGGTGCCGTCGACGCTGAAGGTGACGATGCCGCACTTGCGGGCGCCGACGTCGTGCACGCGCGCCCCGGCTTCGGCGAGCCGGGCGCGCAGGGTGGCGGCCAGCGATTCGACACGCGTCTCGATGGCCGGCAAACCCCAGCCGAGTGCGTAGTCGATCGCCGCGCCGAGGCCGAACACCGCGGCGAAGTCGCGCTCCCACACCTCGAAGCGCTTGGCGGTCGGGTCGACGACGTACTCGGTGGGCGACACCCAGGTCGCCGAGTGCAGGTCGAGCATCGCGGGCTCCAGCCGTTCGCGCAGCCGGGGGTGCACGTAGAGGAACCCGGTGCCGCGCGGCCCGCGCAGGTACTTGCGGCCGGTGGTGGAGAGCGCGTCGCACTTGAGGCGCGTCACGTCGAGGTCGAGCTGGCCGGCCGACTGGCACGCGTCGAGCAGGAACGGGATGCCGGCCGCTTCGGCGACCGCGCCGATCTCCTCGGCCGGGTTGACCAGGCCGCCCTGGGTGGGCACGTGGCTGACGGCGATCAGCTTGACGTCGCCGTCGACGCGCCGCCGCAGCTCCTCGACGTCCAGCTGCCCCGACTCGTCGTCGCCGACCACTTCGACGACCGCGCCGGTGCGCCGGGCGACCTGCAGGAACGCGATGGCGTTGCTGGCGTACTCCGCGCGGGAAGTGAGGATCCGGTCGCCGGCGTTGAACGGAAGCGCGTAGAACACCGCCTGCCACGAGCGGGTCGCGTTGTCGGTGAGCGCGATGTCGTCGGGCTCGCCACCGACGAGCCGTGCCGCCGAGGCGTACACCGCGTCCAGGCGGTCCGCTGCCTCGGCAGCCGCTTCGTACCCGCCGACCAGCGCTTCGTGGCGGAGGTAGTCGACGACGGTGTCGGTCACGACGGCCGGGGGGAGCGCGGAACCGGCGTTGTTGAAGTGGACCACTTCGGCGCAGCCGGGCGTTTCACGGCGGGCGCGGTCGACGTCGAAGGCCATGTGAACTGAATACAGTAGGTCCTTTCTGTATGCAATACTGCGAACGTGGCCCGAACCCCGCTGCGCAGCGACCTCATCGAGGAGATCACCACCCGCGTGCTCGACGGGAGGCTCGCCGCCGGCGCCCGCGTCAACGAAGTGCACCTGGCCCGCGAGCTGGGCGTCAGCCGGACGCCGCTGCGGGAGGCGCTGATCGGGCTCGCCGACCGCGGCCTGCTCGTTTCCGCGCCGGGGCGGGGGTTCCTGGTGCCGCCGTTCGACCCGGACGAAGCCCGCCGCCTCTACCCGCTGCTGGCCGAGCTCGAAGCGCTCGCCCTGCGCTGGACGTCGCCCCTGGAGCTGGCCGGGCTGCCGGACGCGCTCGACGCCGTCGCCGACGAGATGGCCGCGGCGCTGGAGCGCGGCGACGATCTGTCCGAAGTGGACGACCGGTGGCACGCGCTGCTGCTCTCGCGCTGCCCGAACCCGCACCTGCTGCGGCTGATCGAGCAGACCAAGCCGCTGCTCAAGCGGTACGAATCGTGCTACTTCGGCGGAGCGGACCGCGCCGGGGAGAGCATCGGCGAGCACCGCCGGATCGCCGCGTCCCTGCGCGACGGCGACCTGCCGACCGCGTCCGCGGTGCTCGTCCGCAACTGGGTGAAAGCGCTGGCGTACCTGGGGAAGGACGAAAGATGATCATCGCGCACCTGAGTGACCTGCACCTGGACGACGGCCCGCGGGCCGAGGACCGCGTCGCCGCCGTGATGGCCTGGCTGGGCGGGCTGGCTCGCCCGATCGACGCCGTCGTCGTCACCGGCGACATCGCCGACCACGGTGCGGCGTCGGAGTACGCGCGCGCCGCCGAGCTGCTGAAGCACCCGGCGCCGGTGCTGGTGTGTCCCGGCAACCACGACGTCCGGGCGGCGTTCCGCACCGGACTGCTGGGCCTGCCCGCCTCCGACGCACCCGTCGACGTCGCCCACGAGGTCGGCGGCGTGCTGTTCGCGATGTGCGACTCGACGATCCCGGGCCGCGGCGCGGGTTTCCTGGCCGACGAGACGATCGACTGGCTCGACGGCGTCCTCGCCGGCGGCGACGGCCCGGCGGTCGTCGCCTTCCACCACCCGCCGGTCGAGGTGGGTGTCCCGCTGGTCGACGCGATCCGGCAGTCGGGGGAGCAGCGGCTCGCCCGGGTCCTGCTGCGCCACCCGCGCGTGGTGGCGCTGCTGGCCGGGCACGTGCACACGGGTGCTTCGACGACGTTCGCCGGGGTGCCGCTGCGCATCGCCCCCGGCGTCGTCTCGCAGTCGCTGCTGCCGGCCGAGCCGGGCGCCGACCGCGGCTGGGACGAAGGCGGGCCGCTGGACTACGAGCGGCCGCCTTCGCTGCTGCTGCACGTGGTGCACGACGACGGCCGGGTGACCAGCCACCACCGCACCGTCAGCTGTTGAACACCGGCAGGGTGATCTTCGACGGCCGGGCGGCGTCGTGGAACACCTCGAACCGGTTCGGCTTCCCGTCGACCGCCGACGTGACCGGTTCGCCGGTCCCGTGGTTGCGCGCGAACCGCGGGAACGCCCCGCCGGCCACCTGGACGCGCAGCCGGTGGCCGTGGCGGAAGCGGTAGGCCGTCGGGTCGAGCGTCACCTCCGCCGTCACCACGCCGTCCGCGTCCGCCGACGGGAACCCCGGCCGCAGCCGGCGGATCCCGTCGGTCACGTTGCGGGAGACCCCGCCGGAGTCGACGTCGCACAACCGGACGTAGATGTCGGCGTGCCCGAGCTCGGTGCGCACGTGCACGGTCGCCGTCACCTCGCCGATGACGTCGAGGTCCGACGGCAGCGGCTCGCCGGTGAACACCAGGACGTCCGGCCGCGCCTCGACCTCCTGGTTGTCCCGCTGCTTCCACTCGCCCGTCAGCAGTGGCCCGCCGACCGCCGGAGTCGGGTCGGCCGGGTCGAAGGTGAACGTCGTCGGCAGCGCCTCGTCGCCGGCCCGTTCGCCGAGCCCGCCGATCGGCCGCAGGTGGGCCGCGGTCGCCGTCGACGGCGGCGGCCACGACTCGAAGTCGAGCCAGGTCCCGGCGCCCTGCAGGAAGAGGCGGACCGGGGCGCGCTGCAGGAAGGTGCGGTCGCCGAGCAGGTGGGCGCGCAGGAAACCGAGCTGGTCCCGGATCATCGGGCCCATGCTGGCGGGCTCCCCGTGCGCCCACGGCCCGATCGTGATCCGCGGCGCCTTGCCCGCCTCGGCGAGGGTTCGGAAGTCGCGCAGCTGCGAGCCGATGAACAGGTCGTACCAGCCGGTGACCATGGACACCGGGACGTCCAGCTTCGCGACTTCGGCGCTGTGGTCGGACATCGCCCAGTAGTCGTCGTCCGGCACGAAGTGCTCGGTGATGTCCTGGAGGAACTGCACCGGCTTCCCGATCGCGGCGACGTCGGCGCGGCTCAGCGGCAGGAACGACATCGCCTTCCGCGTCTTGCGCTTCTGCAGCGGGTTCGGCAGCGCGGCGAAGCGCTCTTCCTGCCGGCCGATCATCGCCGACCACGAGACCATGTTGTCCGCCGCGAGCACGCCGCCCGGGTAGAACGTCGAGACGAACTCCGACGCGGTGACACCGAGGCACATCGCGGCCAGGGGCGGGTCGAGGTAGGGCCCGACCGCCCACTGCGTGTGCCCGAGGTAGCTGGCGCCGGCCATGGCGAGGTTCCCGTCGCACCACGGCTGCGCGCGCAGCCATTCGGCGGTCGCGACGCCGTCCTCGCGCTCGAGGTGGAACGGCCGGAACTCGCCGCCGGAGCCGAACGAGCCGCGGGTGCTCTGGATGACCGTCTGCAGCCCGTGCCGGGCGAAGGTGTCGCCGAAGAGTTTCGAGAGGATGCCCTTGCGCCCGTAGGGCGTGCGGATCAGCACCACCGGCGCCGACGTCGTCCCGGCCGGGGCGTACCGGTCGGCGAGCAGCGTGACGCCGTCGGGCATCGGCACGGTGAGATCGCGCGTCACGACCGGCTTCGGGCCTTCGGCTCGGGGAAGTCCGAGCATCTTGTCGACAAGTCGGTCCAGCACGGGCGCCCAGCCTTCCGAAGTGGAGTCCTGCCTTCCGGATCGACGATACCGGCTGCCGGGCGGGCGCGCCCCACTAAAGCACCCGGGCGAGCGTCTCCGGCCGCAGCAGCTTCGCCAGCTCCTCGGCCGGGATCAGGCCCTTCTCGACGACGAGCTCGGCCACGCCTCGCCCGGTCGCCAGCGCCTCCTTCGCGATCTCGGTCGCGGCCGCGTAGCCGATGCTCGGGTTCAGCGCCGTGACCAGCCCGATCGAGTTCTCGACGTACCCGCGCAGGACGTCGGCGTTCGCCGTGATCCCCGAGACGCACTTCGTGGCCAGCGTCCGGCAGGCCGCGCCCAGGTGCGTGATGCTCTCCGACAGCGCGTGCAGGATGATCGGCTCGAACGCGTTGAGCTGCAGCTGCCCGGCCTCGGCGGCCATGGTCACGGTGACGTCGTTGCCGATCACCTCGAACGCGACCTGGTTCACCACTTCGGGGACGACCGGGTTGATCTTGCCGGGCATGATCGACGACCCCGCCTGCACCGGCGGCAGGTTGATCTCGTTGAGCCCGGCGCGCGGGCCCGACGACAGCAGCCGCAGGTCGTTGCAGCTCTTCGAGAGCTTGACGGCGATCCGCTTCAGCACGCCCGACAGGTGCACGAACGCGCCGCAGTCCTGCGTCGCCTCGACCAGGTCCGCGGCGGTGACGACCGGCAGCCCGGTGATCTCGCGCAGGTGGCGGCACGCGGCTTCGGCGTAGCCCGGCGCGGCGTTGAGGCCGGTGCCGATCGCCGTCGCGCCGAGGTTGATCTCGTGCAGCAGGGCGACGGCTTCGTTCAGTCGCAGCCGGTCCTCGCCGAGCATCACCGCGTAGGTGCCGAACTCCTGGCCGAGCGTCATCGGGACCGCGTCCTGCAGCTGCGTGCGGCCCATCTTCAGGACGTCGTGGAACTCGACGGCCTTGGCGGCGAACGCCCGCTCCAGCACGACCATCGACTCGGACAGCTCGCGCACGGCGAGGATCGTCGCGACGTTGACCGCGGTCGGGTACGCGTCGTTCGTCGACTGCCCGAGGTTGACGTGCTCGTTGGGGTGCACGACGTGGTAGTCGCCCTTGGCGTGCCCGAGCAGCTCGAGGGCGCGGTTCGCGATCACCTCGTTGGCGTTCATGTTGGTCGAGGTCCCGGCGCCGCCCTGGATGACGTCGACGGCGAACTCGCCGTGCAGCGCGCCTGCGCGGATCTCCCGGCAGGCTTCGCCGATCGCGTCCGCGATCTCGGGGTCGAGCAGGCCCAGCTCGGCGTTGGCGCGCGCGGCGGCCTCCTTGACCGCGGCCAGCGCCGAGATCAGGTGCGGGTAGGCGGCGATCGTGGTGCCGGTGATGGGGAAGTTCTCCCGGGCGCGGGCGGTGTGCACGCCCCAGTACGCGTCGGCGGGGACGTCCTTGTCGCCCAGCAGGTCGTGTTCGCGGCGGGTGGTCATCGCGGGCTCCCCACGGAGATGCTCTCGGCCAGTTTTCCGGTGACGCGCAGGTTTTCCGGGCCGGGCGGGACGTCGATCCCGCACAGCCTCAGCGCGGCGGCCAGCACCGGCGGGCGCGCCCGGTCACCGCCGTCGGCGATCTTGAAGGCGATCGCGGTGCCGTCCGGCAGCGCGGCGGCCTGGACGGCCTCGAAGCCGTCCTTCGCGATCAGCCCGGGCACCGCGCGCATGACGGCGGTGACGTCGCGGCGGCTGCCGCCGACCAGCTCCGGGTGCCGACGGATCCCGTCGGCGACCAGGTGCTCAGGCGTCCCGGACGCGCCCGTGGCGATCTTCGCCACGGCGGTGGCGAGGCCGCGCAGCGACGTCGCGAAGAGCGGCGCGCCGCAGCCGTCCACCGCGACCCGGTCGATGCGCCGCCCGGTCAGGTCCTCGACGGTGCCGGCGATCGCGCGCTGCAACGGGTGGGCCGGGTCGAGGTAGCCGGCGGCGGGCCAGCCGTTCAGGTCGCAGGTCGCGAGCATCGCCGCGTGCTTGCCGGAGCAGTTGTGCGCGAGCCGGCCCGGGGCGCGCCCGGCGGCGACCCAGTGGTCGCGCTCGATCGGGTCGAACGGGAAGTCCGCGGGGTTGCCCAGCGCGTCGGGGGAGCGTCCCGCGAGCACCGCCGTCGCGGCGTCGAGGTGCATCGGCTCGCCGGAGTGGCTGGCCGCCGCGATGGCGAACCCGGCGGGGGACAGGCGCAGCCCGAGCCGGGCCATCGCCGTCGCCTGCAGGGGTTTCGCCGTCGACCGCGGGTACATCGCGGCGTCCGGGTCGCCCGCGGCGAAGAGCGTGGTGCCGTCCGGGGCGAGCACGATCGCGGAGCCGTGGTGCACGCCCTCGACCATGCCGTCGCGCACCAGCTCGACCAGGGGTTCGTGACTCACACGCCCTCCTCGTCGAACGCGCGCATGTCGATCCGCTTGCGCGCGGCGAACCAGCCGGCGACCAGCGCGACGGCGATCGCGGGCAGGGCCAGCAGGGTGATCCGGCCGGTCTCGTCGAAGCCCATCAGCACGACGACCGCGGCGAGGAACACCAGCGTCGCGATCTCGGTGTACGGCGAGAACGGCAGCCGGAACGCCGGCCGCTCGACGCCGTCGCGCTTGGTCTTGCGGACGAAGAGCAGGTGGCAGACCACGATGATCGCCCAGGTGGCGAGGATGCCGATCGCGGCGAAGTTCAGCACGATGTCGAAGGCCTCCTTCGGCACCAGGTAGTTCAGCCCGACGCCCAGCACGCAGACCGACGCGGTGAGCAGGATGCCGCCGTAGGGCACCTGGTTGCGGTTCATCACGCCGGTGAACTTCGGCGCCGAGCCCGCCTTGGCCATCGACCGCAGGATCCGGCCGGTCGAGTAGAGGCCGGAGTTCAGGCTGGACAGCGCCGCGGTGAGCACGACCAGGTTCATCACGCTGTCGGCGGCGGGCACGCCGAGGTGCGAGAGCACGGTGACGAACGGGCTCTGCTCCTTGGAGTAGGAGCTCCACGGCAGCAGCATCGCCAGCAGGACCACCGAGCCGACGTAGAAGACCAGGATCCGCCACATGATGGAGTTGATCGCCTTCGGCATGATCTTCTCCGGGTTCGGGGTCTCGCCGGCGGCGACGCCGACCAGTTCGACCGAGGCGTAGGCGAACACCACGCCCTGCACGATGAGGACCATCGGCAGCAGCCCGGCCGGGAAGATCCCGCCGTGGCCGGTGATGAGCTGCGGGCCCGGGGTGGCGCCGTCGATCGGCGTCTGCGTCACCAGCAGGAAGATCCCGATCACCATGAACAGCACGAGCGCGGCGACCTTGACGATGGCGAACCAGAACTCCATCTCGCCGAACAGCTTCACCGAGACGAGGTTCAGCGTCAGCACGACGGCGAGCGCCGCCAGCGCGAGCACCCATTGCGGGACCGGGGAGAAGAACGACCAGAAGTGCGCGTAGAGCGCGATCGCCGTGATGTCGGCGATGCCGGTGGTCGACCAGTTGAGGAAGTGCATCCAGCCGGCGACGTACGCGCCCTTCTCGCCCATGAACTCGCGGGCGTAGGAGACGAAGGCGCCGCTGGAGGGCCGGTGGAGGATGAGTTCGCCGAGCGCGCGGACGACGAAGAAGGCGAAGAGCCCGCAGACGGCGTAGACGATCGCGAGCGCCGGCCCGGCCTGCGCGAGCCGCCCGCCGGCGCCGAGGAACAGGCCGGTGCCGATCGCCCCGCCGATGGCGATCATGTTCACGTGCCGGGGCTTGAGGGCCTTGCGGTAGCCGGCGTCGCCCGCGTCCGCGGTGGTGGCCGTGAGGGTCTGTTCGGTCACTGGTCCCCGTTCACGATGCTGGTGAGGGTGGCTTCGACGTGCGTGAGGTGCGCGGTCATGGCGGCGACGGCTCGCTCTTCGGAGCCGCTCTCGATCGCCGTGACGATCTCCCGGTGCTCGACGTTCGACTGCCGGCGCCGGTCGCCGAGCTGGTTGAGGAAGGCGGACTGGCGGGACAGCGCGTCCCGGATCTCTTCGATCACCTTCCCGAAGACGGGGTTGCCCGAGGCCTGGGCGATGGTGATGTGGAAGAGCGAGTCGAGCGCGACCCAGGCGGTGTTGTCGGTCTCGGCGTCCATCCGCTCGACGAGGTGGCCGAGCAGGTCGAGGTCGTCCTGGCTGCGTCTCAGTGCGGCGTACCCGGCGACGGGGATCTCGACGTGCCGGCGCACCTCGATGAGGTCGCGGGCGGAGTAGGGCCCGAAGGTGGGGTTGTCGGCGGGCCCGGTGGCGGTGACGAAGGTGCCCTTGCCGGTCTTGGACTCGGTCATGCCGAGGGCCTGCAGGCCGCGCAGGGCTTCCCGGATGACCGAGCGGCTGACCTCGAACTCCCTGCTCAGGGCCGCTTCGGAGGGAAGCTTGGCGCCGACGGGGTAGTCCCCGCGTTCGATCAGCCGCCGCAGGTGGGCCAGCACGGCCTCCATGGCGCTCACCCGCCGGGGACCACCTTGTCCGGCTGTCTGGCTGTCAGACAGGTTCATGCGGGGAATGTTCGGTTCCGGGGGACGGGCTGTCAACGCGAGCCAGGGCGGCTGTGGCCGACCTCACCTCGGCGCCGGGGCGGCTGCCAGGTCACGAAGGGCCGTTCATGACGTCCGACGAGCCTCTCCTCCTTCGCGCGCCAGCCCGCCCCGATGACGTGAATGACTCATTCATGTCGTCGGACGACATGAATGAGTCATTCACGACGCCCCAGGAACTCACCGCCACCGCGGCCCGGCCCGCGGCCAACCTCCGGGCTCGCCAGATCTGCCCCTCCGAGCGCAGTCGCCGCCGTCAGGCCGCGTGCCAGCCAACCCCATCGGCCGGGCGGAAGGTCGCGAATGACTCATTCGCGACCTTCGGCGCCGCGAATGAGTCATTCGCGACCCTGGCAGCCCGCCCCACGCCCGCCAAGCCACCCCGCCAACCCACACCCGCCAACCCGCCGAAGGCGGCCCCGCGTGACCGCCCGACCGCGCCCGGTGCCCACCCGCCGCACCGTGATCACCACCGCCCGAAGAGGGGGCGCGTCGCAGCGGCGGAACACCGCCCGCGAGGAGCAGAATCGACCCCGGCGAGCACGTGCGAGGACTGTCGGTGCCACGGGTTAGGGTGAGGGACCCGGGCGCGCCGGTCCCATTCACCTAGGGGAGGTTTTCGCTGGTGTCGAACGATTCCTTCGTCCACCTGCACGTCCACACCGAGTACTCGATGCTCGACGGTGCGGCGAAGATCGCTCCCCTCTTCGCGGAGGCGGCGCGCCTCGGCATGCCCGCGGTCGGCATGACCGACCACGGCAACATGTACGGCGGCGACGAGTTCTACCAGCAGTCGAAGAAGCACGGCCTCAAGCCGATCATCGGCATCGAGGCCTACATCGCGCCGGAGAGCCGATTCCACAAGAAGCCGGTCTTCTGGGGGCAGTCGAACCAGCGCGGCTCCGACGAGCTCGGCGAGGGCGGCGACGTCTCGGGCGCCGGTGCCTACACCCACATGACGATGCTCGCCCAGAACGCCACCGGGCTGCGCAACCTCTTCAAGCTGTCCTCCCTGGCCAGCATGCAGGGCTACTACCGCAAGCCGCGCATGGACCGCGAGCTGATCGCGGAAAACCACTCGGGCATCATCGCGACCACCGGCTGCCCGTCGGGCGAGGTGCAGACCCGGCTGCGGCTGGGCCAGAAGGAGGCGGCGATCCAGGCCGCGTCCGACTACAAGGACATCTTCGGCGCCGACAACTTCTTCCTCGAGCTGATGGACCACGGCCTGCCGATCGAGCGGTCGGTCCGCGAGGGCCTCCTGGAGGTCGGCCGCCTGCTCGACCTCAAGCCGCTGGCCACCAACGACTCGCACTACGTCACCAAGGACCAGGCCGACACCCACTCGGCGCTGCTGTGCGTCCAGGCCGGCAAGACCCTCAACGACCCGACCCGCTTCAAGTTCGACGGCGACGGCTACTACCTCAAGTCCGCCGCCGAGATGCGCGAGTACTGGGACAAGGAGGTCCCCGGCGCGGCCGACACGACGCTGATGATCGCCGAGCGCATCGAGTCGTACGAAGACGTCTACGCGCACAAGGACCGGCTGCCGTTCTTCGAGGTCCCCGAGGGCTACGACCAGGGCGGCTGGCTGCGCGAAGAGGTCGCGAAGGGCCTGAAGTGGCGCTTCCCGGAGGGCCCGCCCGAGGGCTACCCCGAGCGGATCGAGAAGGAGCTCGACGTCATCATCGGGAAGGGCTTCCCGGCCTACTTCCTGATCGTCGCCGACCTCATCAGCTACGCCCGCCGCGTCGGCATCCGGGTCGGCCCGGGCCGTGGTTCGGCCGCCGGCTCGCTCGTCGCGTACGTCCTGGGCATCACCAACCTGGACCCGATCCCGCAGAAGCTGCTGTTCGAGCGGTTCCTGAACCCCGAGCGCGTCTCGATGCCCGATATCGACATCGACTTCGACGACCGCCGGCGCGGCGAGATGATCCGGTACGCGACCGACAAGTACGGCTCGGACAAGGTCGCCCAGGTCATCACGTTCGGCACGATCAAGACCAAGGCCGCGATCAAGGACTCGGCGCGCGTCCACTTCGGCCAGCCGGGCTACGCGATCGCGGACAAGATCTCCAAGGCGCTGCCGCCGCCGATCATGGCGAAGGACATCCCGCTCTCGGGCATCGTCGACTCGAAGCACGAGCGCTACGGCGAGGCCGCCGAGGTCCGCGCCCTGGTCGAGACCGACGAAGAGTGCAAGACGATCTTCGAGACCGCCCGCGGCCTCGAGGGCCTGATCCGCAACGCGGGCGTGCACGCCTGCGCGGTCATCATGTCGTGCGACCCGCTGACCGACGCCATCCCGCTCTGGCAGCGTGACGACGGTTCGATCATCACCGGCTGGGACTACCCGTCGTGCGAGGCCATCGGCCTGCTGAAGATGGACTTCCTGGGCCTGCGGAACCTGACGGTCATCGGCGACGCGATCGACAACATCAAGGCCAACCGCGGGATCGACATCGACCTCGATACCCTGGGCGTCGAGGACCCGGAGACCTACAAGCTGCTCGCCCGCGGCGACACGCTCGGCGTGTTCCAGCTGGACGGCGGGCCCATGCGCGACCTGCTCCGGCGCATGGAGCCCACGGTGTTCGACGACATCGTCGCGGTCGGCGCGCTCTACCGCCCCGGCCCGATGGGCATGAACGCGCACAACGACTACGCGGACCGGAAGAACAACCGGCAGAAGGTCAAGCCGATCCACCCGGAGCTCGACGAGCCGCTGCGGGAGATCCTGGCCGACACCTACGGCCTGATCGTGTATCAAGAGCAGATCATGCACATCGGCCAGAAGGTGGCCGGGTACACGATGGGTCGCGCGGACGTGCTCCGCCGCGCGATGGGCAAGAAGAAGAAGGAAGTCCTCGACCTCGAGTACGAGGGCTTCGAAGCCGGCATGAAGGCCAGCGACCTGGTCCCCGGCGGGTTCTCCGCCGAGGCCGTCAAGGCGCTCTGGGACACGATCCTCCCGTTCGCCGGGTACGCGTTCAACAAGAGCCACGCGGCCGCGTACGGCCTGGTCTCCTACTGGACCGCGTACCTCAAGGCGAACTTCACGGCCGAGTACATGGCGGCCCTCCTCACGTCGGTCGGCGACAACAAGGACAAGTCGGCGGTCTACCTGTCCGAGTGCCGCCGCCTCGGCATCAAGGTGCTGCCGCCGGACGTCAACGAGTCGGCCCTGCGGTTCGCGGCCGTCGGGGACGACATCCGTTTCGGCATGGGTGCCGTCCGCAACGTCGGCGCGAACGTCGTCGAGTCGATCATCAAGACGCGCGCGGAGAAGGGCAAGTACGCCTCCTTCACCGACTTCCTCGACAAGTCCGAGCTCGTGGCCTGCAACAAGCGGGTCATCGAGTCGCTGATCAAGGCGGGCGGGTTCGACTCGCTCGGCCACACGCGGCTGTCGATGATCCAGGTCCACGAAGACGCGGTGGAAGCCGTCGTCCCGCTCAAGCGCCAGGAGGCGATGGGCCAGTTCGACCTGTTCGGCTTCGGCGGGGACGAGGGGGAGGCGCAGCCGTCGTCGTCGCCGCTCGCGCACCTGAAGTTCGGCGAGGAGGAGTACCCGCGCAAGCAGCTGCTGGCCTACGAGCGGGAGATGCTCGGCCTGTACGTCTCGGCGCACCCGCTGGACGGCGCCGAGCGGATCCTGCGCAAGCACGCCCCGAAGCCGATCGCCTCGATCCTCGCCGATCCGCCGCGGGAAGGCGAGATCGTCATCTCCGGGCTGATCACCTCGCTCGAGCGGCGGGTCAACAAGAAGGGCGAGCCCTGGGCGATCTGCACGGTCGAGGACATGGACGCTTCCCTCGAGGTGCTCTTCTTCCCGAAGTCGTACGCGCTGTTCGCGGGCGAGCTGATCGAGGACAACGCGGTGCTGGTCAAGGGCCGGGTCAACTGGCGCGAAGACAAGATGTCGGTCTTCGGCGGCGGCCTCGCGACGCTGGACCTGTCCGAGGTCGGCACGGGCAACGGCGACGACGAGCCGCCGCTGGTCCTGCTCGCCGCGGCGGAGAAGATCGACCAGTCGGTGGTGAGCGAGCTGCGGTCCACGCTGCTCGCCCACAAGGGCGAAACCCCGGTGCACCTGAAGCTGGTGGGCAAGAACCAGACGGTCTTCGCGCTCTACGACTACCCGGTGAAGGTCAGCTCCATGCTGATCGGGGAGCTCAAGGGCATCCGCGGCATCACCGCGTCCACCTGATCCGCCGAAGGGCGGGATTCGCACAACGCGCGCGGATCCCGCCTTTCGTGTTTGCTGAGTGGGGTATCCCCAGCCGGTGAACACGCGTGAGGTCAGCTCATCCATGTCGTACGAACCCGATCCGAGGCGCTGGAAAGCGCTCGCCGTCTCGCTGACGGCCGGGTTCATGGGTCTGCTCGACGTCAGCATCGTCAACGTCGCCCTGCCGTCGATGCAGACCGGGCTGCACGCGAGCAGCGGCGGGATCCGCTGGGTCGTCTCCGGCTACGCGCTGGCGTTCGGGCTGGTCCTGGTCACCGGCGGCCGCCTCGGCGACGCGTTCGGCCGCCGGACCATGTTCCTCGGCGCGCTCGCCGCGTTCGTCATCACCAGTGCCCTGGCCGGCGCGGCACCGAACGAGACGACGCTGGTCATCGCGCGGCTCGCCCAGGGTGTGGCGGCGGGCATGCTGACCCCGCAGAACACCGGCCTGATCCAGGACCTCTTCCGCGGCGCCGAGCGCGGCCGCGCGTTCGGGATGTTCGGCGCCGTCGTCGGGATCTCCACGGCGGTCGGCCCGATCCTCGGCGGGTTCATCCTCGCCGTCTTCGGCGCCCAGGACGGCTGGCGCTGGGTGTTCTACGTCAACGTGCCGATCGGGGTCCTCGCGTTCGCGCTGGCCCTGCGGCTGCTGCCGCGCAGCGAGAAGAAGCAGTTCCGGGTGCGGTCGGAGATCGACTTCGTCGGCATCGTGCTGCTCGCGGTCGCCGTGCTCGGCGTGCTGCTCCCGGTCATCGAATCGGACACCGACGGCCCCGCGCGGCTGTGGTGGATGTTCGTCGTCGCGCTGGTGTTCGGGTTCGCGTTCGTGCGCTGGGAGCGTTCGGTCGTCCGGCGCGACCGGACGCCGCTGCTGGACACGCGGCTGTTCACCGGCACCCCGGGGTACTCCGCCGGGGCCGCGGTCGGCGCTCTCTACTTCTGCGGGTTCGCCGGGATCTGGCTGGTCTTCGCGATGTTCTTCCAGCAGGGCCTCGGCTACACGCCGCTGCAGTCCGGGCTGTCGGTGACGCCGTTCGCGGTCGGCTCGGCGGTGTCCGCGGCCGTCGCCGGGCGGCTCGTGCCGACCTTCGGCCGGCGGCTGACCGTCACCGGCCTGACCATGGTCGCGCTGGGCCTGCTCGCCGTCGCGCTGCTCGCCGAGCTCGTGCCGCCGTCGGCGTCCGGGTGGGCGTTCGCGCTGCCGCTGCTGTTCGCGGGCGTGGGTGGCGGCATGGTGATCTCGCCGAACACGACGTTGACGCTGGAGTGCGTGCCGGTCCGGATGGCGGGGGTGGCGGGCGGCGCGTTGCAGACCGGGCAGCGGATCGGCACCGCGATCGGCACCGCCGTGCTCGCGTCGGTGTTCGGGACCGTCGTCGGCGCGGCGACGGACTACCCGCTCGCGCTGACCGTCGCGCTGTGCTGCGCGGCCGGTCTGACGTGCACCGCGCTGGCCCTCGCGATCGCCGAACTCCGGGCGCGGCACCACCGTGCGCAAACTTCCGAGCAGGAACGAGCGGCTCGGAGGGCCGAGGCGGCCGCCTCGGACGTGCACCGCGGCTGAGACACTACTTTCGGCAGATTAGCGATGCTCCAAACGAGTGACGAGCACGGAAAGACACTGGTGCTACGCAGAGCAACCGGGTAGATCTTATGGAGCCTTCACTGCGCGGCTTCGGCTACCGACAGTGGCAATCGGTCGGTCACCCGGGGATGGGGTGACCGACCCGAGCGATCGAGGCGTCCGGAGTTCGAGGGAATGGACACACTCGGTCACCTTCCGTCCAGTGAGTGTCGGCGTCCGCGGGGGACCGTCCGGCACTCGCGGAAGGGATGCCCATCGGCGGCTGCCGGCGCGTGACGGCGGCGGGCGGGCCCGGGTGAGGGGGAACCGGGCCCGTCCGTTCCTCCGTGTCGTGCTTCCACCCGGCTCGTGATCATGTTGGGATGACCGCGTCCGACAGCCACGAGCCCGGGGAGCGCCGATGACCGAGCAGCCGTTGCGGCCGGGGTACCGGACCCGGGGCTGGTACCGGCCGATGCGCTCGCGCGACAGCGGTGAGGACCACCGCGTCGCGACGCCCCTGGAACTGCTGTTCGACCTCTGTTTCGTGGTCGCCGTCGGCCAGGCCGCGGCGTCGCTGCACCACGCGCTGGCCGAGGGGGACGCCGCCCACGGCGTCTCGTCGTTCGCGATGGTGTTCTTCGCGATCTGGTGGGGCTGGCTGAACTTCAGCTGGTTCGCCTCGGCGTTCGACACCGACGACGTCCCGTACCGGCTGGCCACGCTCGTGCAGATCGCCGGCGGGCTGACCGTCGCGGCCGCGGTGCCGGCCGCGTTCGAAGGCGACTTCCGGCTGATGGTGGCCGGCTACGTCCTGATGCGGCTCGCGCTGGTGTTCCAGTGGCTGCGGGCGGCGCGGTCGGACCCGGGCTGCCGCCCCGCCGCGCTGCGGTACGCCGTCGGCATCGCGATGGTCCAGGTGCTGTGGGTTTCCTACCTGTGGTTGCCGCACGGAGTGCAGGTGATCGCTTTCGTCGTGTTCGCGGTGCTGGAAATGGCGGTCCCGGTCTGGGCGGAGAGCCGGCACGGCACCACGTGGCACCCGCACCACATCGCCGAGCGGTACGGCCTGTTCACCCTGATCGTGCTCGGCGAAGTGATCCTCAGCGCGACGACCGCGATCAAGGAGGGCGCGGCCGAGCCCGGGCACCTCGGCGCGTTGATCTCGCTGGCCGCGGCGGGCCTGGTGCTCGTGTTCTCCATGTGGTGGCTGTACTTCGACCGGCCGGGGCACGCGCGGCTCGTCCGCCGGCCGACCATGTTCACGTCGATGAGCTGGGGCTACGGCCACTACCTCATCTTCGCGTCCGCCGCGGCCGTGGGGGCCGGGCTCGAGGTGGCGGTCGCTTACGACACGGGGACGCTGCACGACCTCGGCGGGGTGGCCGCGGCGCTGCCGACGACGGTGCCGGTGGCGGTCTTCCTGCTGAGCGTGTGGCTGCTGCACATCGGACCGGCCAACGAGTGCCGCCCGATCGCGATCGGCTTCCCGGTGACAGCGGTGCTCGTCGTCGCGGCGTCGTTCACGCCGGCGCCGATCCACGTCGCCGCGGTCCTGACGGCCGCGCTCGTCGCGCTGACGGTCGTCGCGACCCAAGGGCAGCCCCAGTCGTAGATCGACGCAGGTCAGCGGCCTGGCGCGAATAAAGGGACCCCCCCTGTGCGAGGGGGTTTCGAGGGCATGTAAAGTTCTCCAAGTCGCCAGGGAAACCGGGCGGCCGCCGGGGCCACGAACCAAGCTCCCACGAACGTGGTAGAGTGGGTGGTCCTGAACCGAGGTGATAGCCTCGGAACAAAGCTTGAAACAAACGCCGAGGATCTTAGCCGCCGGTAAAGCGGGTGGATTCGGAGTGTGTTGCTTGAGAACTCAACAGTGTGCTAGTGAACTAAGCCAGTAGAGCTTATATATGAAACCTCGTATGAGGTTCCTTTGAGAAAATCTAGATTGAGAAATAGTCTCGATCAAACTATTCATTGTTGGAGAGTTTGATCCTGGCTCAGGACGAACGCTGGCGGCGTGCTTAACACATGCAAGTCGAACGCTGAACCACTTTCGGGTGGGGATGAGTGGCGAACGGGTGAGTAACACGTGGGTAATCTGCCCTGCACTCTGGGATAAGCCTTGGAAACGAGGTCTAATACCGGATATCACAACGCTTCGCATGAAGTGTTGTTGAAAGTTCCGGCGGTGCAGGATGAACCCGCGGCCTATCAGCTTGTTGGTGGGGTAATGGCCTACCAAGGCGACGACGGGTAGCCGGCCTGAGAGGGTGACCGGCCACACTGGGACTGAGACACGGCCCAGACTCCTACGGGAGGCAGCAGTGGGGAATATTGCACAATGGGCGCAAGCCTGATGCAGCGACGCCGCGTGAGGGATGACGGCCTTCGGGTTGTAAACCTCTTTCGCCAGGGACGAAGCGCAAGTGACGGTACCTGGATAAGAAGCACCGGCTAACTACGTGCCAGCAGCCGCGGTAATACGTAGGGTGCAAGCGTTGTCCGGATTTATTGGGCGTAAAGAGCTCGTAGGCGGTTTGTCGCGTCGGCCGTGAAATCTCCACGCTTAACGTGGAGCGTGCGGTCGATACGGGCAGACTTGAGTTCGGTAGGGGAGACTGGAATTCCTGGTGTAGCGGTGAAATGCGCAGATATCAGGAGGAACACCGGTGGCGAAGGCGGGTCTCTGGGCCGATACTGACGCTGAGGAGCGAAAGCGTGGGGAGCGAACAGGATTAGATACCCTGGTAGTCCACGCTGTAAACGTTGGGCGCTAGGTGTGGGCGACATCCACGTTGTCCGTGCCGTAGCTAACGCATTAAGCGCCCCGCCTGGGGAGTACGGCCGCAAGGCTAAAACTCAAAGGAATTGACGGGGGCCCGCACAAGCGGCGGAGCATGTGGATTAATTCGATGCAACGCGAAGAACCTTACCTGGGCTTGACATGCGCCAGACATCCCCAGAGATGGGGCTTCCCTTGTGGTTGGTGTACAGGTGGTGCATGGCTGTCGTCAGCTCGTGTCGTGAGATGTTGGGTTAAGTCCCGCAACGAGCGCAACCCTTATCCTACGTTGCCAGCGCGTTATGGCGGGGACTCGTGGGAGACTGCCGGGGTCAACTCGGAGGAAGGTGGGGATGACGTCAAGTCATCATGCCCCTTATGTCCAGGGCTTCACACATGCTACAATGGCTGGTACAGAGGGCTGCGATACCGCGAGGTGGAGCGAATCCCTTAAAGCCGGTCTCAGTTCGGATCGCAGTCTGCAACTCGACTGCGTGAAGTCGGAGTCGCTAGTAATCGCAGATCAGCAACGCTGCGGTGAATACGTTCCCGGGCCTTGTACACACCGCCCGTCACGTCATGAAAGTCGGTAACACCCGAAGCCCATGGCCCAACCCGTAAGGGAGGGAGTGGTCGAAGGTGGGACTGGCGATTGGGACGAAGTCGTAACAAGGTAGCCGTACCGGAAGGTGCGGCTGGATCACCTCCTTTCTAAGGAGCACAACACATCCACTCGGCCGGGATTCCCGGAACTACCGTGGTGGGGTGGCTGGAACTCAAGTGCCGAATGTGTGCTTGTTCCGGTTGCTCAAGGAATTGTGGAACTACTGGTTATGGCTTGTTCTGGTTGGCAATGCCTCGTCTAGTACTGACCGCTTGCGGTCGTGGAACGAAGGGCCGGCGCCTGGAGGGCAAGTTGTTCATGAAGCACACTGTTGGGTCCTGAGGCAGCACGCCTCAGGGCTAGAGCATAGCCCTGGAACGTTGTTTGTTTCTGGTGTGGTGTTTGAGAACTGTAGAGTGGATGCGAGCATCTTTGTGGTCAAGTTGTTAAGGGCACATGGTGGATGTCTTGGCTTCAGGAGCCGATGAAGGACGTAGGAGGCTGCGATAAGCCTCGGGGAGCTGTCAACCGAGCTGTGATCCGAGGATTTCCGAATGGGGAAACCCAGCACCAGTGATGTGGTGTTACCCGCACCTGAATATATAGGGTGTGTGGAGGGAACGCGGGGAAGTGAAACATCTCAGTACCCGTAGGAAGAGAAAACAACCGTGATTCCGTGAGTAGTGGCGAGCGAAAGCGGAAGAGGCTAAACCGTGTATATGTCAAGCTGTCAGGCGTTGTATGTGCGGTGTTGTGGGACCCAGCGTCGAGGATCTGACAGTCCTCGGAATGGTCACGTATGTTAGTGGAACCGCTTGGGATGGCGGGCCGGAGTGGGTGAGAGCCCCGTACGCGAAAACATGTCGTTGATTGTTTGTTTGGTGTTCCCGAGTAGCAGCGAGCTCGTGGAATTTGCTGTGAATCTGCCGGGACCACCCGGTAAGCCTAAATACTTCCTGAAGACCGATAGCGGACGAGTACCGTGAGGGAAAGATGAAAAGTACCCCGGGAGGGGAGTGAAAGAGTACCTGAAACCGTGTGCCTACAAGCCGTCAGAGCCTTTGGGTGATGGCGTGCCTTTTGAAGAATGAGCCTGCGAGTTAGTGCTGCGTGGCGAGGTTAACCCGTGTGGGGTAGCCGTAGCGAAAGCGAGTCTGAATAGGGCGATTGAGTCGCGTGGTCTAGACCCGAAGCGGAGTGATCTACCCATGGCCAGGGTGAAGCGACGGTAAGACGTCGTGGAGGCCCGAACCCACTTAGGTTGAAAACTGAGGGGATGAGCTGTGGGTAGGGGTGAAAGGCCAATCAAACTCCGTGATAGCTGGTTCTCCCCGAAATGCATTTAGGTGCAGCGTCACATGTTTCACCACGGGGGTAGAGCTACTGGATGGTCTAGGGGCCTTACCGGGTTACCGAAATCAACCAAACTCCGAATACCGTGGTGTGAGAGTGTGGCAGTGAGACGGCGGGGGATAAGCTTCGTCGTCGAGAGGGAAACAGCCCAGAACACCAGCTAAGGCCCCTAAGTGTGTGCTCAGTGGGAAAGGATGTGGGATTGCCCAGACAACCAGGAGGTTGGCTTAGAAGCAGCCACCCTTGAAAGAGTGCGTAATAGCTCACTGGTCAAGTGGTCCTGCGCCGACAATGTAGCGGGGCTTAAGCACACCGCCGAAGCTGTGTCATTCATGCAATACATCGGCTTGAGGCCTTGAGTCTCTTGTCTAGTGGTGTGGATGGGTAGGGGAGCGTCCTGCATCCAGGGAAGCGGCGGCGGAAGCCAGTCGTGGAGGGTGTGGGAGTGAGAATGCAGGCATGAGTAGCGAATGCAGAGTGAGAAACTCTGCCGCCGGATGACCAAGGGTTCCTGGGCCAGGCTAATCCGCCCAGGGTAAGTCGGGACCTAAGGCGAGGCCGACAGGCGTAGTCGATGGACAACGGGTTGATATTCCCGTACCCGAGCATGTGCGCCCATGACGAGGCGTTTGATACTAACCACCCGAAGCCGCGTCCCAATATCTTCGGATGGCGGGGTGTGTGTGGAGCGTGGGACCTGATTTCGTAGTAGTCAAGCGATGGGGTGACGCAGGAAGGTAGCTCCGCCAGTGAGTGGTAGTACTGGTGTAAGCGTGTAGGCCGGAACATAGGCAAATCCGTGTTCCATGAGGCTGAGACGTGATGCGTAGCCGTTTGAGGCGAAGTAGAGTGATCCTATGCTGCCGAGAAAAGCCTCTAGTGAGTGCATGCACGGCCCGTACCCCAAACCAACACAGGTGGTCAGGTAGAGAATACCAAGGCGATCGGGTGAACTGTGGTTAAGGAACTCGGCAAAATGCCCCCGTAACTTCGGGAGAAGGGGGGCCAAACACCTTGAAGTCCCTTGCGGACTAGGGGTGGGTGGCCGCAGAGACCAGCGGAAAGCGACTGTTTACTAAAAACACAGGTCCATGCGAAGTCGCAAGACGATGTATATGGACTGACGCCTGCCCGGTGCTGGAACGTTAAGAGGACCGGTTAGCCTTTTGGGGCGAAGCTGAGAATTTAAGCGCCAGTAAACGGCGGTGGTAACTATAACCATCCTAAGGTAGCGAAATTCCTTGTCGGGTAAGTTCCGACCTGCACGAATGGCGTAACGACTTTCCGGCTGTCTCAACCACAGGCCCGGCGAAATTGCACTACGAGTAAAGATGCTCGTTACGCGCGGCAGGACGGAAAGACCCCGGGACCTTTACTATAGTTTGGTATTGGTTTTCGGTTCGGCTTGTGTAGGATAGGTGGGAGACTGTGAAGCGGTGACGCTAGTTACTGTGGAGTCGTTGTTGAAATACCACTCTGGTCGAATTGGGAATCTGAACCTCGGGCCATGATCTGGTTCAGGGACAGTGCCTGATGGGTAGTTTAACTGGGGCGGTTGCCTCCTAAAGAGTAACGGAGGCGCCCAAAGGTTCCCTCAGCCTGGTTGGCAATCAGGTGTTGAGTGCAAGTGCACAAGGGAGCTTGACTGTGAGACAGACATGTCGAGCAGGGACGAAAGTCGGGACTAGTGATCCGGCACCTCCTGGTGGAAGGGGTGTCGCTCAACGGATAAAAGGTACCCCGGGGATAACAGGCTGATCTTGCCCAAGAGTCCATATCGACGGCATGGTTTGGCACCTCGATGTCGGCTCGTCGCATCCTGGGGCCGGAGTAGGTCCCAAGGGTTGGGCTGTTCGCCCATTAAAGCGGCACGCGAGCTGGGTTTAGAACGTCGTGAGACAGTTCGGTCCCTATCCGCCGCGCGCGTAGGATACTTGAGGAAGGCTGTCCCTAGTACGAGAGGACCGGGACGGACGAACCTCTGGTGTGCCAGTTGTTCCGCCAGGGGCATGGCTGGTTGGCCACGTTCGGAAGGGATAACCGCTGAAGGCATCTAAGCGGGAAGCCTGTTCCAAGATGAGGTATCCCACCCTTTGTGGGTTAAGGCTCCCAAGAGACCATTGGGTTGATAGGCCAGAAATGGAAGCACAGTGATGTGTTGTCGAGTTGACTGGTACTAATAGGCCGAGGACTTGTCTACGAAGGTGTTACGCATCCACTCTACGGTTCTGAAACACCACACGGCCCTCGTGTTTGTGGGGGGTGTGGTTGTTTCGTAGTGTTTCGGTGGTTTTAGCGTCAGGGAAACGCCCGGTCCCATTCCGAACCCGGAAGCTAAGCCTGACAGCGCCGATGGTACTGCAACCGAAGGGTTGTGGGAGAGTAGGACACCGCCGAACTTATGTTGGGGAAGGCCCCGGTTGAGAACTTTGGTTCTCCCGGGGCCTTTTCTCATGCCCGCATCCACTCCCCCGG